>NZ_CP162768.1:3767500-5972402 GCF_054668425.1 Pseudomonas sp. S2_B10 | reverse complement strand
GCAAACTCATATGCTCACGGTCACTGGACGGGTAAAAAGCGATGGCGCGCATCGGTTGCAGATCGAGCGGGTCGAGAAAGGTCATCTCGTGATAACCGACGCTCCAGACAGGGTGCCGCCCCGGCGCGGCCTGCACTGAATTCAGGCTGCCCAGCAGGCAAATCAGCAACATTGCACAAAGATGCCTCATGAATGCCCCACCCTGTCGGACCACATCGTCGGATGTGCTGAAACTGCATAACCCGGGCCAGATTATGTAACAGCCAGAAACAAAAAACTCCGTAATCAGCCCTTGCGGAATCAGAATACAGAGTTTTTTGGGGATTGCCTGAACAGACGCTGTTCTTTACGCAAGCCTTACGCGGCGGCGAACAGTTGCTCGCTGATCTTCGCTTGCGCAGCGCTCATGGCGTTGTTGCGCACTTCTTCGCCATAGGCCAGACCTTCAGCGCGGACGATTTCGATATCGGTGATGCCGAGGAAGCCCAGTACCAGCTTCAGATACTCTTCGTGAGCGATGCCGCTGGCCTGACCGGCATGGATGCCACCAGAGGTCGACACAATCACCACTTTCTTGCCGCCGCACAGGCCTTCAGGGCCGGCTTCGGTGTAGCGGAACGTCTGGCCGGCGACGGCGACGCGGTCGATCCACGCTTTGAGCTGGGTTGGAACGGTGAAGTTGTACATCGGCGCGGCAATCACCACGGCGTCGGCAGCGATGAATTCGGCCAGGGTCGAAGCGCTCAGCTCGGCTTCGTGCTGTTGCGCAGCGTCGCGCAGTTCGGCGGTGGTGCCGGCGGCAACCAGCGTGGTCGACGAGAAGTGGCTGATCGCATCGGCGGCCAGGTCGCGGTAGGTGACCACGGCGCTCGGCTCGGCGGCTTGCCAGGCGTCGACGACTTGACGGCTCAACTGACGGGAAGCCGAGTTGTCGCCGAGAATGCTCGAATCGATGTGCAACAGTTTCATGTGGGTTCTCCTGAAAGAATCGCCGGCGGCGACGGAATGGAGACAATCCTACGCAACAAACCAATAGCTGATTAGTCGCCGACAATGCGATAGTTCGTCCCATTGATAGAACGACTGGAAACGCGCATGCAGGACCTCAACGATCTCTACTATTTCGCCAAAGTGGTCGAAGCCGGCGGTTTTGCCGCCGCCGGGCGTTTGCTCGGTATTCCCAAGTCACGGCTTTCGAGAAGAATTGCCGAGCTGGAAGAGCGCCTCGGTGCACGTCTGCTGCAACGCACCACTCGCCAACTGAGCCTCACTGCCGTGGGCGAACGCTATTTGCGCCACTGTCAGGCGATGCTGCTGGAAGCAGAAATGGCTGACGAGGCCGTGGCGAGCATGTCCAGCGAGCCTCGCGGACGCTTGCGGGTGTCGTGCCCGACCGGGCTTGCCCATGAAATGCTGCCGACGGTGATCAGCGATTTTCTCGGCAAGTTTCCTCAGGTGCAGCTGGAGGTCGTCCTGCTCAACCGCCGGGTCGATCTGGTCACCGAAGGCATCGATGTCGCCTTGCGTGTGCGCGATCACGGCGATGAAGACCCGTTGCTGGTCACCCGCCGCTTGCGGCAGGCGCAAGCAGTGGTGATCGCCAGCCCGGCGTTCATGCAAGGCAAGACCATCACTCATCCGCAGGACCTGAAAAACCTGCCGGTACTCGGCGCGCTGGAGGCCGACCGCATGGTTCACGTCCGTCTGCTCGATCAGCAAGGCAAGAGCGTCGATCTGAGCATGGAAGCGCGGCTGGGCATTGATGACTTCGTGGTGCGCAAGGCCTGCGTGCTCGCCGGTCAGGGCTTTACCGTGCTGCCGATGATGTTCTGCGAAACCGAATTGCGTAACGGCACACTGGTGCAAGTGCTGCCGCAATGGTCATTGCCTGGCGGCTGGCTGCAAGCGGTCTATCCGCACCGGCGCGGGGTAATGCCAGCGGTGCGTGCATGGATTGATCACCTGGTCGAATCGTTCAATGCCTGCGGGGACAGATTTCTATGAAACAGGGAAGAATGAGCGAAGCCGAAGTTGCGGCGTTTTGCCTGGCCCTGCCCGGCGCGCGGGAAGATTACAAATGGGGCGGCGTGCGGGTGTTCTCGATTGCCGGCAACAAGATGTTTGCGTTGCAGGGATTACGTGGGGATTCGCTGGCGTTCAAGGTCGACAAGGATCTGTTTCTCGGCCATTGCGACCGCCCGGGGATTCATCCGGCGCCGTATCTGGCGCGGGCGCAGTGGATCATCATGCACCCGCCCTACCCGCTGGGTGCCGAGGAATTACAGGGTTTGTTGCAGCGATCGCATCAACTGGTGGTGGGCAAGTTGCCTAAGAAAACCCAAATCGGCCTGCTTTTGTAAGCACGCAAATCCTGTGGGAGCGAGCCTGCTCGCGAAGGCGGTTTGTCAGGCGACTCATCAGCGAGGATTGATCGTTCCCACGCTCTGCGTGGGAATGCAGCCGGGGACGCTCTGCGTCCCAAAAGATCGCAGCCTTCGGCAGCTCCTACAGGGGTAAGTGTGTTCTTTAGATCAAAGACAACAGGTTGGAACCGAGGAAAATCTGGTCAATCCAGAACACCTGATGCAGCAACACGATCGCCCAGAACAGAATCTGAAACGACACCTTGCGCGTTTTGTGCCGAAACACCTGCTGCGCAATCAACGCTCCCGGCCAGCCGCCCGCCAGTTCGACCGCATGCAGGATATTTTCCGGGGTGCGCCAGGCGTCGGCGCGGGCTTTGCGTTTGTCGGCCCAGTACAGAAAGAACGCCAGCACACTGACAATCCCGTACGCCGACAGCGGCACCCGCGAGATGCCGCTGAGCCACATCGACAGCGAGCCGAACAGCGGCAGCGCGCAGACGATCAGCAACACCACAAGCTTCAATTTCAGATGCTGAACGCGGCCGCCTGTAGGTCGTCCCTCAGGGCGGCGCGTGCGCGGATCATTCATGCCTTCGCTGCCGACCAATCCACCCAGCCGAACTGCCAGGTGGCCAGAATGAACAGGCCGAACGCAATCCGGTACCAGGCAAAGGCTGCGTAGCTGTGGCTGCCAATGAACTTGAGCAGGCCGCGTACAGCAATCATGGCGAAGATGAACGCCGTGACAAAACCAATGGCGAATACCGGGAAATCCGCCGGTACGAACAGGTCGCGGTATTTGTAACCGGAATACACCGCCGCACCGACCATGGTTGGCATGGCGAGGAAGAACGAGAACTCGGTGGCGGTCTTGCGTGACAGGCCGAACAGCAACCCGCCAATAATTGTCGAGCCGGAACGCGAGGTGCCGGGAATCATCGCCAGGCATTGCGCGAAGCCGATTTTCAGCGCGTCGGTCCAGCGAATCTCGTCGACGGTTTCGGCGTGGACTTCATGCTGGCGCTGTTCGGCCCACAACATGATGATCCCGCCGATGACCAGCGCCGCCGCCACGGTGATCGGGTTGAACAGATATTCGTGGATCAGATCGGCAAAAATTACGCCGAGCACTACGGCCGGCAGGAAGGCGATCAGCAGGTTGGCGGTGAAACGCCGTGCGCTCGGCTGGGTCGGCAGGCCGATCACCACGTCGAGGATCTTGCGCCGAAACTCCCAGACCACCGCGAGGATCGCGCCGAGCTGAATGATGATGTTGAACGCCATGGCCCGCTCGCCGCCGAAGTTCAGCAAGTCGGCGACGATGATCTGGTGTCCGGTGCTCGAAATGGGCAAAAACTCCGTCAGCCCTTCTACAACTCCTAGAATCAGTGCCTGCAAGGCGGTCCAAAGATCCATCAATCCCCCAAAGAGCGATGCACGCGGGCATGCCCCGATAGTATTTTTTCGTTCACTGCGTCCAGCGTAGCCGGTAAAAGCTGTAGCGATTGCGCGCGCACAGGATCCACACGAAACGGTAAAAATTCCGTGAAATATCAAAACCGGATTCAGGTTTTCGCGCGCGGGGCCGAAATCCTAACAGACAAGCCTTAATAGCGCTCCCCGCGTTAGGCGGCTCAAGTCGCGCGATCGCGAGCCCACAGCTGTGGCTGGATGCTGGCGATCGTTTATTACAGGAACAAGAATCCGGAGTGACAGCGTTATGAACAGCTTGCGCAGTGTGTCGATCAGCCGACGCTTGTGGCTCATCTTGATCGTGGCGGTGGTCATGTTGCTGACCTTGGGCGTGCTGATGCTCAAGCAGATCCATGACGACCTCTACCACGCCAAGGCGCAGAAAACCCAGCACGTGGTGCAGACCGCCAGTGGCCTGCTCACCTATTACCAAGGTCTTGAGACCGCTGGCACCCTGACCAGGGATGCCGCGCAAAAGCAGGCGCTGACCGCGATCCGTGGCCTGCGCTACGACCAGAGCGACTACTTCTGGATCAACGACCTCACGCCCGTGATGGTCATGCACCCGACCAACCCCAAACTCGAAGGCCAGAACCTTTCGGCGATCCGCGACCCGGACGGCTTTGCGGTGTTCAGCGAAATGGTCGCCATCGCCAAGGCAAAAGGCGCGGGCATGGTCAATTATCGCTGGCCGAAGCCGGGAGCGACTGATCCCGTTGCCAAGACCTCTTATGTGAAGCTGTTTGAGCCGTGGGGCTGGGTGATCGGCTCCGGCGTGTATGTCGACGATGTGCAAGCCGAATTCCAGGGGCAGATGATCAAGGCGTCGGCCATCGGCCTGGCGATTGCGCTGATCATGGCGCTGCTGGTGATTCTGATCGCACGCAGCATCGTCCGTCCGTTGCAGGAAACCGTGAATGCGATGGCCAACATCGCCAGTGGCGAAAGCGACCTGACCCGCAGCCTCGATACCCATGGCAAGGATGAAGTCACCGAACTGGCCCATCACTTCAATGCCTTCACCGCCAAGCTGCGCCGAGTGATTGGTGATCTGCAGGTCTCGGCCAGCGCTTTGGGCCAGTCTTCCAGCGAGCTGGGTAACGATGCCTCGCAGGCGCAGCAGCGCAGCCAGCAGCAGTCGCAGCAGATGGAACTGGTGGCCACAGCGATCAACGAAGTCACCTACGGCGTGCAGGACGTGGCGAAAAACGCCGAACACGCCGCCGCAGAAATGCGCGATGCCGAAGCGCAGGCGCAACAGGGGCAGATCAATATTGACGGCAGCCTGCAACAGATCGACAAGCTCTCGGGCACGATCGATCAGGCGGTGGAAGTGATCCGCACCCTGGCGGCGGAGAGTACGCAGATTGGCAGCGTGCTGGAGGTGATTCGTTCGATTGCCGAACAGACCAACCTGCTGGCCTTGAACGCGGCGATTGAAGCGGCGCGTGCGGGTGAACAGGGTCGCGGGTTCGCCGTAGTCGCCGATGAGGTGCGCTTGCTGGCCCAGCGTACGCAGAAATCGACGGCGGAGATTCAGTCGATGATCGAGCGTTTGCAGAATCATTCGGAGGCTGCGGTGAAGGTGATCGGCGACAGCAGCAAGGCCTCGCAACTGACCATTGAACAGGCGGGACTGGCCGGGGCGAGCCTTAATGCGATTGGCCAGGCGTTACGTAATCTCAACGGTCTCAATGCGTCGATTGCCAGCGCTACGCTGCAACAGGCGCAGGTGGTTGAGGACATCAACCAGAACGTCACCCAGGCGGCCGGGCTTTCCCATAGCACCGCGTTGGCGGCTGAGCAGTCCAGTGCAGCCAGCCTGCGGCTTGGGCAACTGAGCGAACAGCTCAACGGGTTGCTGCGCCAGTTCCGGGTCTGACCGGTCACCGAGGTGAGCCCCCCCTCACCCCAGCCCTCTCCCCGAGGAGAGGGAGCAGATCACTGCGCTTTTCATGATCTGCGTTCGACGCGTTATTCCAGGTCAGCGTACCTCGACCAAACAACGCGGTCAGTTCCCTCTCCCCTCCGGGAGAGGGTTAGGGTGAGGGGCTTTTGATCGCAGATCACTGGGCTTTTCATGATCTGCGTTCGACGCGTTATTCCAGGTCGGCGTACCTCGACCAAACAACGCGATCAGTTCCCTCTCCCCTCCGGGAGAGGGTTAGGGTGAGGGGCTTTTGACCTGACTAATGCAGTACAATCCGCCCCCTTCTCAACTCCCCCAAGGATCACTCATGTCCGGGCTTGAACTGTTTGCCGCTGCCCTCGGTGTCATCGCCGTGTGGCTGACGGTCAAGCAGAATCCGTGGTGCTGGCCGATCGGGCTGGTCATGGTGTTGCTCTACAGCTGGATCTTCTTTGAGGTGAAGCTGTATTCGGACATGTTGCTGCAAGTGATCTATGCCGCGCTGCAAATCTACGGCTGGTGGCAATGGACCCGCGCCGGGACGATGCATGACGGTCGCCAGGTTACCCGCCTCGATGCACGCTCGATTCTGCTAGGCCTCAGCGTCGGGGCGATCGGCAGCCTGTCGCTGGGCGCGGCGATGGCGCACTGGACCGACGCCGCACAGCCGTGGCTCGATGCCGCGCTCACCGGCTTCAGTCTGGTCGCGCAACTGTGGATGGCGCAAAAACGTCTGCAATGCTGGGCGCTGTGGTTCGTCCTCGATGTGATCTTTGTCGGCCTGTTCATCTACAAAGGCCTGTACCTGACCGCCGCCCTGTACGCGCTGTTTACCCTGCTCGCCGTGCAAGGCTGGCGGGAATGGCGTGCCGATCCGGCGTTGCGCACATGAAAGTCGTCGTTCTGACCGGCCCGGAATCCACCGGCAAGAGCTGGCTGGCGGCAGGGCTGGAGCAGCGTTTCGGCGGCGTGCGTGTGGATGAATATGTTCGTCGGTTCATCGAAGACAACCCACGCGACACTTGCCTTGCGGATATCCCTGATATCGCCCAGGGCCAGTTGCAATGGGAAGATCAGGCGCGCGCGAAACAGCCCCCACTGCTGATTCTCGACACCCACCTGCTCAGCAACATCCTCTGGAGCCAGACTTTGTTTGGCGCCTGCCCGGACTGGCTGGAAACCGAGTTACTGGCGCGCCATTACGACCTGCACCTGCTGTTGTCCCCACAACAGATCGACTGGACCGAAGACGGCCAGCGCTGCCAACCGGATCTTGCGGATCGCATGGCGTTCTACGAAGCCACCCGCGTTTGGTTGATCCAGCACCAACAGCCGCTGCAAATGATCGAAGGCAATTGGGCCGAGCGCCAGACGCAAGCCTTTGCGGCGGTCGAGCGTTTGCTGTCCAGATAAGCCGCCCGGCGGCTTTTAACGCAAAACTGTCCGTTTTTGAAACACTCCCGACCGCGCAAAGGCCCCGCCCAAGCGTCATTCATCATTGCGTCACGTGATCTGTTACGCCGATGAAACACCTCGGCGCAAACCCTTGTTCCAGAGCTTTCCGGCGCCCATTGCCCCGCAAGCGATCCGCCCTGTGTCTCAGCGCTGAAACAGTGCCCGCAACAGGGAATTTCCCAAAGCATGTAAGCCGTTGAAATAAAAAGATAATTCAAAACCGGCACAGCTTTCGCTCTCTCCTTCACAACGCTGAATAACCCAGCCCACTGAAGAAGGAATTGCAGCCGTGGGGAATTTCAATAAAGGCCTGACCTGCCTCCTGCTGATCGGATCAGCCGCCAGCGCTTTGATCAGCGTCAGCGCCCAGGCTGAAGGCAACGGCGTGATCGTCCTCAACCGCGACGTTCAACCCGTCGCGATCGGGCGCAATGGCGGCAAAGACCCCTATCCGACCACGGTCAACGCCAACCCTTCGGCGCGGATCAACCAGACCCTCAGCAGTACCGAACTCACTGACGGTGATTTCGCCAGTGTCGCCAGCGGCTCATCGATTCGCGGCAACATGACCACGCCCAGTTCCAACCTGCCCGGCATGAACACCCTGACCAATCAGAACGGCCTGCCCGGCATGCGTACTGGCAGCGGCGGTGGTTCTGGCGCCTCGATCTCCAACACGGTCAACCGGGCGATGAGTACCGGGCTGGCGCCTCTGACTCGCATGGCCGGAGGCCAATGACATGAATCGCACCCTGCTGCTTCTTGCCCTGCTCGGCTGCACCAGCGCCATGGCCGATTCGGCTTCAGTCAACAAGGCAAACATTCAGGATTCCGGCGCTCAGTATCGCGGCAACTTCAATGTCAACCAGGCTGCCGGTGACCAGATGCAACAAGCCAACACCAAGGCGATTGCCATCGGCACCGAAGCCCATGCCACCACCAGCGTCAGGCAAACCATCGACACGCCCGCCAGCCGCGCCATCGACGCGAGCGCCAACATCGGCGGCAACTCTTTCAGCAATGGCAACGGCATCCTCGGTGTTAACCAGGGCGCCGGTGCCAACAACCAAATGGCCAACGTTACGCGCGTCAGCATCAGTGCCGGCCCGCAGAGCGTTGACGACAGCGCCCTTTCACAACAGAACGTGGCGTTTATACCGAGCTCAGGAGCAACTGGTACCTCAATCGGCAGTCGCCAGGTCACGACCAGTGATCAGGCCTTCACCGGCAGCCGCGGGGTAATCCAGGTGAACCAGAGTGCCGGGGTGGGGAACCGCATGGCTAACACCCTGAGCATCCGGGTCGCAGACTGACCCAAACAAAAAGCAGTGCAATTAGAAAAGTCCCAACACTTAACCAACTAATAAGCACGACGGAGAAACAACCATGAAACCTACAATGGCTCTCAAACCACTGGTTTTCGCACTCGCAGCAGTGATGGCAATGGCAGCACAGGCTGGCGGCCGTGGTGACAACGACGGTCATGGTAACGGGCACGGCAATGGTCACGGCCAGCCACAAGGTCCGAATCTTGAACAACTGCTGCAGATCACCGCAGGCGCCGGCGCCGCTGTACTTGACGCACAAAACAGCGACGGCAACGTGGTGAAAAACCAGGGCACCCTGAACAACGCCAATGCCAGCGACTCGCTCAACGGCTCCAACGGCAACATGGGTGCCAACGTGGCGGGCGGCGACGGCAACCAGCAGGACAACGCTGCTGCGCTGGCTACCGCTGACGAAAGCTTCATCTTCGGCAATGCTGTTGCCGCCTCGAGCGCGACTCAGGTGAACAACAACAACTACGTGAAAAACTCTTCCACCTTCAACAACGCCAACCTCACCAATACTGGCAACAACGGTTCCGGCAACATCGGCATCAACGTGACCGCCGGCAACTTCAACCAACAGAAAAACAACCTCGCCATCGCCGTTTCCGGTGGTCGTGTAGCGCAGGCTGCCGCCTCTGCCAACCAGTCCTCGACTGGCCTGGTCGTGGAAAACAAAGGCGTGCAGGCTTACAAAACCGACACCCTTACCGGTACTTATGCAGCCGCTGGCGTGTTCAAAGCCAAAGGCACTGCGACCATCGAAGACGACAACGACCATGGTGGTTGGGGTAACCGTGGCGGCGGCCATGGCGGCAACGATGATCAGAAAGCCAAGTTCGAAGCCGTGGGTACTTTTGGCCTCGCTGGCGTCACCACCCAACAAGTGTTGACCAAAGATGGCTGGAAAACTCCTGTCGTCAACAACGCCAACATGACCAACTCGATGAACAACTTCTCCGGCAACGGCGGAGCCAACGTCTCGGCGGGTGTGGGCAACCAACAAAGCAACTCGCTGTCCATCGCCGCAGGTTGCAAAGCCTGCATGTAATCGCGATCGAAACGAAAGCCCCGGCAACGGGGCTTTTCCTCGGTTCCACAAGGCGTATTCGATCATGCGGACTCCTGCCCTCCTCGCTCTGCTTTGTCTGTGCGGCCTGACTCAGGCGGCACAGATGCCCGTCGCTGCCCTGCCGGGTGGCGTGCTGGTCTACAAGGATGTGCAAAGCATTCGTGAGCGCAAGTTTGCCGACATCGTCGAACAGAAAACCGACTTCAGCTGCGGCGCTGCTGCACTGGCGACGGTCCTGCGCCAGGCCTATTGGCTCGACGTCGATGAGGAGCACATCATCAAAGGCATGCTGGTCAACGCTGACCAGGACCTGGTGCGAACCCAGGGTTTCTCCATGCTCGACATGAAGCGCTACGTAGAAAGCATCGGCATGCGCGCCCGTGGCTACCGGATCCCGCCCGAGAAACTCGAAGCGGTGACCATTCCGGTGGTGGTTCTGATGGACATTCGTGGTTACAAGCATTTCGTCGTCCTGCAGCGTTCGGACAAGGATTGGGTCTACATCGGTGACCCGGTTCTCGGCCACAAGCGCTACAAGCACGACGACTTTGTCAAAGGTTGGAACGGCATTGTCTTTGCCATCGTCGGCCCCGGTTACGACAAGGCCAACGCCTTGCGCAGCCCTCCGGTGCCGCTGACGGCGAAGAACTCGCTGGACAGTTTCAACCCGGTCAAAGATGCGGAATTGATGGATTTCGGGTTCATTCAGAGCGACTTCTTTTAATCGCCGAGTTAGAGAATGGGACTGGATGTCCCGGGAGCAGCAGATGAAAAGCTCATACTGGCTGGCCGCCGCCTGCCTGGCAGCGAGTGCGTCAGGTTTAGCCCATGCCGGATTCAAACCCATCGAAATCAAGGACCAGGAGCTCGCCGAGCTGCGCGGTCGGTACGTCATGCCGGGGCGGATCATCAGCTTCGGCATTGTCATGAGCAGCACCTGGCGCAACGCCAGCGGCGACTTGATCGGGGCCGCGACCTCGATGCAGATCCAGGCCGCAACCGTCAAACCGGAATTCTACGTCTCGACCATCAAGGAGTCGGGCAACGGCAGCGCCCTCACCGCAGGCACCGGCAGCGTAATCGGTGGCGCCGGCCTCAACAGCAGCCAGGGTGTGACGCAAAGCGTACGCGCCGCCGGCGATGGCAACACCGCCAACAACAACGTCGCGATCAAAGTCAGCGAAGCCAGTCAGGCGCCGGCACTGGTGCCATCGCAAGGCCAGGCCCTTATCGCCGGACAAACCATTACTGGCAGCAACGGCGCCGGCAGTGTCGCGGTTTCAGCCAATGGCGGTGGCGTGCAAATGGCCATTCAGGCCAGCGGCAATCAGGGCACCGCGCTGCAACAAGTCGCCCAGGGCGGGCTGCTGCAGAACACCCGATTGCTGGGCAGCGCCAACGTGGTCAACAACCTTACGCAACTCAACGTCGTACTGAACAATAACGGCAGAAGCGCCGGTGCACTGGATTGCAACCTGACCCAACTCGGCGCCCTACGCAATATCGGATATTGAACTACGCTGAGTCTCGATCATTGGGCTTAAAGGGACGGCTTATTCATGTATCGATCAGTATCACTGCGTGCCGCAGTGTGTTTGAGTACCCTTCTCCCGGCGGCAATGCTGCAAGCAGCACCCGACGCCGATGTAGAAGCCCTGAAACGGGAACTTCTGGAACTGAGACAACGATACGAACAACAACAACAAGCGCTGGCGGTACTTGAACAACGGGTCCGCCAGGTAGAAGAAACACCCGCTGCCCCACCGCCAAAACGGCTGGCGAAATCGCCGTCTGACATGAAAGGCAATCGCGTCGCCGCCGGAGCCGCCACAGGCACCGGTGCGGCCGCTGCATCGGGAGGCGCCGCCGGGGGCAGTGGCGCTTCCTACGGTCAATCGCTGGCCGATGATTCACAACCGGCGCAGAGCGTTTCCAACCTGTATGACGAAGCCAGCGGTTTCTTTGGCGGCGGCAAGTTCAGCGTGGAAACCGGCCTGACCTATTCACGCTACGACACCCGTCAGTTGATCCTGAACGGGTTCCTCGCGCTGGATTCGATCTTTTTGGGCAACATCAACCTCGACCGGATCAAGGCCGACACCTGGACCCTGGACCTCACCGGCCGCTACAACTTCGATAACCGCTGGCAGTTCGACCTGAACGTGCCGGTGATCTATCGCGAGTCGACGTATCAATCCGGTGGCGGCAACGAGGGCGCGGCTGGCGTAACAACAGAAGAAACCGTCACCAAGGATCCAACCATCGGCGACGTCAACTTCGGTATCGCCTACAAGTTCCTCGACGAATCGGTCAACACCCCGGACGCCGTCGTCACCTTGCGCGTCAAGGCGCCGACCGGCAAAGACCCGTTCGGCATCAAACTGCGCCAGACCGACGCCAACTCCAACCTGTTCGTCCCCGACACCCTGCCCACCGGCAACGGCGTCTGGTCGATCACGCCGGGTATCTCGCTGGTCAAGACGTTTGACCCGGCGGTGCTGTTCGGCAGCCTTTCCTACACCCACAACCTCGAGGAGTCGTTCGACGACATCAGCTCTACGGTCAATCAGAAAAACCCGGGCAAAGTGCGCATCGGCGACAGCTTCCAGATCGGTGCCGGTATCGCCTTCGCGCTCAACGAGAAGATGAGTATGTCGTTCTCGGTCTCCGACCTGGTGCAACGCAAAAGCAAGCTGAAACAGGACGGCGGCGACTGGGAATCGGTGGTGTCCAGTGATGCCAACGCCGGTTACTTCAACGTCGGCATGACCATTGCGGCCACCGACAACCTTACGATCGTGCCGAACTTGTCGATCGGTATGACCGATGATGCGCCGGACTTCTCGTTCAGCCTGAAATTCCCGTATTACTTCTAAAAGCAAAAGATCGCAGCCTTCGGCAGTCCCTACATTGTTCCGTGTAGGCGCTGCCGAAGGCTGCGATCCTTTGATCTGTCGGCTTTTCGCTGCTGGTGCAACTAGCGACCACTTATCGGAAATACGTCCGCACCTGTCAGATCTGACAGGTGCGCCCTACCGCTGAATCCGCTTACATGACTCCAGCGCCTCGCACCTTGCAACAGGCCGTAATGGAGCATCGACATGAACCAGACACCGGATGAAAACCGCATTCTCGCTCTGAATCCACCCTTTGTTTTGAAACAGGCCGTTTTGAAGGATGGGGGCTACGACGGTGGCATTTCGCTCGAGACCGTCGAAAATGATTTGCTGATCATCGTAGATCCGTGGGTAGGGATGGCGATGTATGACAACTGTAAAATGTATTTTGATGGCGTCGAAGTTGGGACAATTCCGGTCGATGAAAGCAACTTGAATAAGCGGCTCGAATTCAAAGTCCCCAAGGGTCAAGTCACCAATGGCGAAGCACTGATCGTTTACACCGTACAGCGCTTGGGTCAGGACCCGGTCAGCTCCGAGCCGGTACGGCGTATGTGGGTCCAACTCACACAACCAGGTGGCACCGATAGCGACAGCGAAGAAGGCAACTCCGGCCTGATCTATACGCTTAGCCCGGATCCGTCCAATGGCGTGAATGAGGATTTGGCCCGGCGGGGAATCCGCATGAACATCGTACCCTATGAGAACATCGCCATCTTCGACACCATTCGGTGCCGTTGGGGTGATCAGGTGGTGACGTACTACCCGGTCACCAGAGAGCAGATCGACGATCCGGTCAACCATCCGATCTTCGCTACCTTCACCGAGGACGTCATCAGGGCGCAAGGCAACGGCAACAATATCGAAGTGAGCTATCAGGTCGTCGACCGGGTGGGTAATCTGCCGGATCCGAAGGCGCGGTGGGCGAAAATCACTTACGTCTCGGTGGATCTGAACAATCGCTTGCCGGCGCCGACGATCTGGGTCAACGGCCAGAACGTCACCACCATCGACCTGAAGGTACTGGGCACGAGCGACGCCGCTGCCCGGGTTTACTTCACAGGCCCCGACTACCAGGCTGGTGACAAGGTCGTCCTGACCTGGGCCGGCACGACGTCTGGAGGACAGCCCGTGACCGTCGGCCCGCTGGAAAAAACTGTCGACAGCGTGCCCGGCCATCACGACTTCCCGATCCCGAACGACAAGATCACAGCGATCGTCAACGGTTCGGCCAAGGTCGGCTTTCAGCTGCTGCGCGCCGGCGCACCTGCGCGCCCCTCCAATGACATTGTGATCGCGGTCACCGGCGAAGCCAGTCAGTTGAAACCGCCAACGGTTGTGCAGGCGCCCGATTACAGGCTGAACCCGAATCTGCATCAAAGCGGATTTACCGTGGTGTTTGACACTTCGACGTTTGGCGCCAATCACGAAGTGCAACTGGAAATCGCCGGCGGACCCGGCGCCGGCTCAGTGCCTCCCCAGCACAAGCCGGTGGCGGGACAGTCGAAAGTGCAATTCGATATCGATTCTTCTATCACCGGGGCAAATCTGCAGCGCAGTGTGGAATTGAAATACAACTTGATCGTCAATGGCCAGCCGACGCCTGTGCAGAGTGTGACGTTGGTGATTGGCGAGTTGCTGCAATCGAGCATGCCTATGCCGAAACTTGAGGGTTTTGATGGTGAGGTGCTGGATGTTGGATTGATCAAGGATGATACGAAGGTTTTGTGTAGTGCCTGGCCGTTTCAGCGGGCGGGATTACCGATCTGGTTAAGGTATGTGGAGACGTTCACGAGTGGTGGAGAGCGCGTCAGGGAGCAGTTTGTCGGGGCGGCGCATGATCAGGGAGGGGGGCTTGATTATTTGGCTGAGGTGGAGTGGTTGCGCGGGTGTAAGGCTGATTCGAAGTTGGCTGTTGTATTGAAGGTGGGATTGCATTCGGGGGCGGTTGAGGGTGAGGCGGTGGCGTGTCGGGTGAGGAATTATGGGGTCAAGGCTGGGTTGGATGATTTGACTACGTTTGAGGGGTATGACTGGAATCATTGGGTAAACAAGGGGAGTAAAAGCATCTATCACTCCAAGATTTCTTATTCTTCGGATGAATACTATTTGGAGTCTCTACCAAGTTCAACTCCGCACGATACAACTTTGTTGATCTGTAAATCTTTTCAAGGTATTGAGGCAGGAGACTTCGTCGAGTTCAGCTTTGAATATAGAAGCTTAGGCATTACAAAATTTTCATTTGAACAAAACTATAAGTTCGAACTCCTTCCGAATGGAGTTCCATCTCAATTATGGCAGAAAAAAAGCGTGACATTTAATGTTGCAGAATATCCAACGCCGAGCACGCTAGTGCTGGTATTCACCGCAGGATCTATCCCGCAGCCAACCCACCTTAGGAAGGTTAGATTAAGAGCGATGTACAACTTAACTTCTATGTCAGCCGCAAAAAAATAACGTTACCAGGCCAAACTTTCTTCCGAAAGCATTGGCAATTACATCAACGTTTACCCTCATCTAATCTGATGCTTATGCAACAACCGATAAAAAGTAGGCCGCGAAACGCCGAGGACTTTCGCGGCCACACTCAAATTATCACTGTGCCGGTTCAACACATCACACAACGCCTGCCGTTCCGCCCGCGTCTTATAATCCTCCAGCGTGCCCATCGGCGTTGCGATCGAATGCTGGCTGATCAATCCCAAATCCCGCGCCTCGATTTGCCTCCCCTCCGCCAACACCAACCCACGCCTGACCCGGTTAGCCAGCTCGCGCACATTGCCCGGCCAGTCGTGCTTGCCCATGGCAATCAGCGCATCTTCGCTGAAGCTTCTTGGCCGGCGCCCGGTTTCATGGCTGTAGAAGTGCGAAAAGTGGTTGGCCAGCATCGACAGATCGCCATGACGTTCACGCAACGGCGCTGTGACCACTTGCAGGACGTTGAGCCGGTAATAAAGGTCTTCACGAAAGCGCTTCTTCTCGATTGCTGCTTCCAGGTCAACGTGGGTTGCGGCCAACACGCGTACATCGACCGGTATCGGCTGACTGCCCCCTACCCGTTCAATATGCTTTTCCTGCAGAAAGCGCAGGAGATTGGCCTGCAATTCCAGCGGCAGGTCGCCGATTTCGTCGAGGAACAACGTGCCGCCATTGGCCGCTTCGATGCGTCCGACCTTGCGCTGGTGTGCGCCGGTGAACGCGCCTTTTTCGTGGCCAAACAATTCGGACTGAATCAAATGCTCTGGTATCGCCCCGCAGTTGATAGCTACAAACGGTTTGTTGTGGCGCTGGGATTGGCGGTGCAAGGTGCGCGCGACGAGTTCCTTGCCGGTGCCGCTTTCGCCGCGAATCAGCACGGGCGATTCGGTCGGGGCCAGTTTGCTCAGCAGTTTGCGCAGTTCGCGGATCGGCTTGCTGTCGCCGAGCAGTTCGTGCTCCGGCTGATCGACATGAATCGTACCCTGCCCGCGCAGGCGTGCCATGCCGAAGGCGCGGCCGAGGGTGACCTGTACGCGGGAAACGTCGAAGGGCAAGGTGTGGAAATCGAAAAACCATTCACAAACGAAATCGCCGACGTTCTGCAAGCGCAGGACTTCCTGATTGAGCACAGCGATCCATTCGGTGCCGCTACGGCTGATCAGTTCTTTCACGGCTTCGGGTCGTTCCAGGTGAAACGGCTGCAAACGCAGCAGGCCGACATCGCAGGCCCGGGATGCGGCGTTTTCCAGATTACAACTGTCGACATCCCAGCCTACGGCGCGCAATCCGGGCAACAGGCGATAACAGTCGTCGCAGGGATCGACCACCAGTAAACGTCTCGATGCAGGCGCTTCGCTCATGACTGTTCCTTGGCGCCAAATTTGATAAATGATCGTAAAAACAGTCATTTGGCAGACCCGGTTGTAACACTAGCAAGATTTTGACGGGGGCTTGTACCGATTGCTTATAGGCTGGGTATTAAAAGAGTTATAAGAAAGTTGGTTGTTAGTTAGCTATCGACTATTTGCGGTGAATCAAAGAGCTGCCCCTCACCCTAGCCCTCTCCCGAGGGAGAGGGCTAGGGTGAGGTATACGCGAGGTCAGCCGATCTGAAAGACCGAGCCGAACTCCAGTTTGAAAAGCCCACAACTCGGCTCCCTCTCCTCGGGGAGTGGCTGGGGTGAGGGGTGAATTCAGCGCGGTGTTCGGACATGTGCAGGATTAACGAAACGAACTTACGTTATGTAAAGAATCTGAAATTTCTTTGTTTCACTTGTGACCCGCCCCCCGGTTGCGTGCATCAGTACAAGTAACCCGCCGCACGGTAAGCCCAACCGACGGCACATCATTTGATTGGGCGCCAATAGAGAGAAGACCCCATGACTGCCCCGCTGCGTATCAACGAAGCTCTTTTGATTGCCAACCACGCGTTCAAGCCTTTTCAATGCGTGGCCTGGGCGCCGCAAGACGGCAATGGCGAACTGAGCCTGACCGTCGTCGACCGCACCAACTCCCACATCGGTCGCAAACAGATCCCGAGCAGCGCCTACTCTGACCCGGCGCAACTCGAACAACTGCTGCAGCAGGCCCGCGCCGAGCTGAGCGAAGACGGCCACAAGTTGCAATCCTGGTCGATGCCACACTGATAACCGAACTAGGGCGGATGACGTTAAAGTCATCCGCCCTAGTTGTATGCGTAGTCGAACAATCAACGTAGTTGCAGTGCCGTTTCATCGAAAGTACTTGGCTCGCTTGCGAGTGGTTCAACAAGACACTGTTCTGGCACAGTGCGACCGTCCTTCTGTTAGTTCCCCCAGTTGAACTTCTCGCGGTTCAGGGATTGAATGTTTCGCTCGTGCAGTCAGCCTCCCAACCACTGGGTATCGGCTCAGGCACAAGGAGACGCGTGCATGTCCACCCTGAGCCCTTACGCGCTGCCTACTGCATGGACCGCCCCCGGTTCGCTCGACCCGACATTCGCCATTGGCGGTGTTGCGCAGGTGTACTTTGCCGGCAGTTTGTCCAGCCAGACCCAACATGTCGAGCTTGATGCACAGGGCCGGATTCTGGTGGCCGCCAAGGTCGGTACGGCCAAGGGAAGTCGGTTCGGCTTGGCGCGGCTGCTGGCCGATGGGTCGGCGGATTTGTCGTTCGGCTTTCAGGGCAGCGTGATCGGCAGTTTCGTCGAGGGTTTCGAAGCCAAGGCCGGCAAGGTTCAGGTGTTAGCCGACGGCAAGATTCTGCTGGCCGGCCTGCATTATGAAGACACCCAACGCACCCTGCCCGCCCTCGCCCTGTTCGATGCCAACGGCCAGCCAGACCGATTCTTCGGCGATGACGGTTTCCAGGTGGTGCGGCTGCCCGGCGAGCTGTCCATGGGCACCCGCGACAACTGGTTGCCGCCGGGCGTGCCGGGCGTCGAAGCCTGTGACTTTGTGGTGCAGGAAGACGGCCGTATTCTGCTGATCGCCAACCATCATTTCAGCCTTGCCGACCACGCCGGCATATTGATCCGCCTGCAACCCGATGGATTTCTCGACGAATCATTCAACGGACGCGGATTTGTAGTGGTCCGCCACCTGCTGCTCAATACCTGGCTGAGCACGCTGTTGTTGAAGGAGGATGGGCGCATCGTCGTCGCAGGTTCCATCGACTTTCCTCAGCAAGGCCTGCTGGCGGTGTATCGGCCCGATGGCAGCCTGGACGAGCGCTTCGCCGTCGATGGCTTCATGGCCTTCAAGGCTCACGGCAACAGCGCTCAGGTCAGCCAGATTATTGAGTCCGACGACAGGCTTTATTGCTTCGGCAGCAGCCGCGATCCAATCCGCTGTTTGACGTTTGTCCTGCACGCCAACGGTCGACCGGACCTGCACTGTCATCATGGCCAGCCACAGGTGTTGGACATCGGCCCCAGCGGATGCCAATGGAACGCCGCCCAGCAAATGAGCGACGGCCGCATCGTCGCCGTGGGCGCGACCATCGGCGGAGTCGAAGCTGACTTCATGGTGGCGCGCTATCAACTCGATGGCAGCCTTGATCCAGCGTTCGGTGAGGGCCATGGCTGGTTGCGCACGCGACTGGGGCGAAGTCTCGATACCGCCAATTCACTGACCGTACATACTGACGGGGCGATTGTGGTAGGTGGCTATTCGCTGGATGGCAACTACCGGGCAATGGTTGCGCGTTATCTGAATCCATAGAGCATTCAACAGCCGACATGAGGATCGAGGTTATCGGCGACTTGATCTTCCCTGAAACATCCGGCAACTTTCGCGCTTCTAAATAAAAGGAGCAGCCGATGTCCGGTTCAATCGCCCAGGCGTTCGCGCACAACTTCCTCGGGCAATCGCCACGCTGGTACAAGGCGACCATCGTCGGTTTTCTCATTCTCAACGCCGTGGTGCTGTTCACCGTCGGGCCGGTCGCCGCAGGCTGGTTGCTGGTGATCGAATTCATCTTCACCCTGGCCATGGCCCTCAAGTGTTATCCGTTGATGCCTGGCGGCCTGCTGTTGATTGAGGCGTTGCTGTTGAAGATGACCACGCCGCAAGCGCTTTACGATGAATTGCTGCACAACTTTCCGGTGATCCTGCTGCTGATGTTCATGGTCGCTGGCATCTACTTCATGAAAGATCTGCTGCTATTTCTCTTCTCGCGCCTGCTGTTGGGCGTGCGTTCGAAAGCCATTCTGGCGCTGATGTTCTGCTTCTTGTCGGCATTTCTTTCGGCATTTCTTGATGCGTTGACCGTGACGGCGGTGATCATCAGTGCGGCTGTCGGCTTCTACTCGGTGTATCACCGGGTCGCGTCGGGCAATGATCCGCGCAAGGACAGTGAATTCGCTGACGATGAGCATTTACCGTCGCGACACCATGAGGACTTGAATCAATTCCGCGCTTTCCTGCGCAGCCTGTTGATGCATGGCGCAGTGGGAACAGCGCTCGGCGGGGTTTGCACGTTGGTGGGTGAGCCACAGAACCTGTTGATCGGCCATGAAATGGGCTGGCATTTCGGCGAGTTCTTCCAGAAGGTAGCCCCGGTGTCGCTGCCGGTACTGGTGGCGGGTCTGGTTACTTGCGTGCTGCTGGAGAAGCTGCGCTGGTTCGGATACGGCACGCTGCTGCCGGACAACGTCCGCACTGTGTTGGCCAACTACGCTGCCGAGGACAACGCCAAACGCACGCCTCGTCAGACGGCGGCGCTGCTGGTGCAAGGGGCGGCGGCACTGATTCTGATTGGTTGCCTGGCGTTTCACCTGGCTGAAGTCGGCCTGATCGGATTGATGGTGATCGTATTGATCACCGCGTTTACCGGGATCACCGACGAGCATCGCCTGGGCAGCGCGTTCAAGGACGCCATGCCGTTTACCGCGCTGCTGGTGGTGTTTTTTGCCGTGGTGGCGGTCATTCACGATCAGCATCTGTTCGTCCCACTGATCGAGTGGGTGTTGGCGCTGCCGATGGATCAACAGCCGGGCATGTTGTTCATCGCCAACGGCTTGCTCTCGGCGATCAGCGACAACGTATTCGTTGCGACCATTTACATTACCGAAGTGAAACAGGCTTTTCTCGCCGGGCACATGACTCGCGAGCACTTCGAGACATTGGCGATTGCGATCAATACCGGCACCAACCTGCCGAGCGTGGCGACCCCTAATGGTCAGGCAGCGTTTCTGTTCCTGCTGACCTCGGCGATTGCACCGCTGGTGCGGTTGTCATACGGGCGCATGGTGTGGATGGCGGTGCCGTATACCGTGGTGATGGGACTGCTGGGCTGGTATGCGGTGAGCTATTGGCTCTAAGCAACACTGAATAAACCTGTGGGTTACCGGGGTTTGCACGCGCCGCGAAAACCTGTGGGAGCGAGCCTGCTCGCGAAGAGGTCGTGTCAGGCAACGAATCTGTTGAATGACACACCGCCTTCGCGAGCAGGCTCGCTCCCACATTGGTTTTGGTGTTGGGTCAGTGCGTGAGGATGTATTTCTCGATCGCCAGGACCACGCCGTCTTCAGTGTTTGGCGCTGTAACGACATCAGCCTGGTGCTTCACCGCCTCTTCCGCCTGGCCCATGGCAATCGAAAAGCCAGCGCATTTGAACATCGCCGGGTCGTTGCCGCCGTCGCCGATGACAGCGGTTTGCTCCAGCGGCACGCCGAGGTATTCGGCGATGGTCGTCAATGCCGTGCCTTTGTTGGCCTCAAGCGCCGTAACGTCGAGATACACCGGCTGCGAGCGCGACACTTGCGCCATGCCGTTGACCTTGGGCAGGAGCTGCGCCTCCAGCTCAATCAGCAACTCAGTGTTGTTGCTGGTAGCGACGATCTTGTCGATGCGCTCCAGATACGGTTCAAAACTCTCGACCACCACCGGCGGATAGCCGAGGCCACTCTGTTCACGTGGGACCATCGGCCCGTGCGGGTCCTTGAGCAGCCAGTCGCCGCCGCTGAACACCCAGATTTCCACCTCCGGTTGATCGGCAAACAGTGCCAGTGCGATCAGCGCTGTGGTCGCCGGCAAATAATGCGCAGCCAACAAAGTGCCGTCCGCTTTGACGATGGTGCCGCCATTGAACGCCGCTGTCGGCAGATCAACGCCTAGCGCCTCGATCTGCTGCAACATGGCTTTCGGCGGGCGGCCGCTGGCGAGGCTGAACAGCACGCCGGCATCGCGCAGCGAGCGCACGGCTTCGATGGTACGTTGGTTCAGCGTGTGATCCGGCAGCAACAGCGTGCCGTCCATGTCGCTGAGCAGAAAACGTATGGGTTGTTTCGGCAAATCACTCATCCCAGGCCATGCCAGACGCGACCATCGCGAGTCAGGAGATCTTCGGCTGCTTGCGGGCCATCTTCGCCAGCCGCATACGTCTCGACGCTCGCATCCTGCTGCCAGGCATCAAGGAAAGGCTGCACGGCTCGCCAACCGTTCTCGATGTTGTCGGCACGCTGGAACAGCGTCTGATCACCGGTCAGGCAGTCGTAGATCAAGGTTTCGTAGCCGGTGGAAGGCTGCATCTCGAAGAAGTCCTTGTAGGCAAAGCCCAACTCGATGTTCGCCATATTCAGCGCCGGCCCGGGCCGCTTGGCCAGCAAGTCGAACCACATGCCTTCGTTTGGCTGGATCTGGATGCGCAGATAAGTCGGCTGCAACTCGTCGACTTCGGTGTCGCGGAACTGTGCGTACGGCGCCGGTTTGAAGCAGATGACGATTTCGGTGTCGCGCACGCTCATGCGCTTGCCGGTGCGCAGATAGAACGGCACGCCGACCCAGCGCCAGTTGTCGATCATCACCTTGAGCGCCACGTAGGTTTCCGTGGTGCTGTCGGGCGACACGTTGGCTTCTTCGCGATAACCCTTCAATGGCTGGCCATCGCGCTCGCCGGCGCTGTACTGGCCGCGCACCGAGTTGGCCCGGGCCTCCTCTGTCGACCAGGGACGAATCGCCCCGACCACTTTGGCCTTCTCGCCACGCACCGCGTCAGCGCCGAAAGCAGCCGGCGGTTCCATGGCCACCATGGCCAACAGCTGGAACAGGTGATTGGGCACCATGTCGCGCAGTGCGCCGGTGTGTTCGTAAAAGCTGCCACGGGTTTCCACACCGACAGTTTCCGCCGCAGTGATCTGCACGTGGTCGATGTAATGATTGTTCCAGAACGCTTCGAACAGGCTGTTGGAGAACCGGCTGACCAGGATGTTCTGCACGGTTTCCTTGCCCAGGTAATGGTCGATGCGGTAGATCTGCTTCTCGCTCATGACCTTGAGCAGGCACGCGTTCAAGGCTTCGGCGGTGTGCAGATCGGAGCCGAACGGCTTCTCGATCACCACTCTTCTGAACGCTTCGGGGGTTTCTTCCAGCAAACCGGCGCTGCCGAGGCGGCGCACCACTTCACTGAAAAAACGTGGCGCGGTGGCCAGGTAGAAGACCGCATTGCCGGTGCCGCTGTCGGCGATTTTCGCCGCCAGGGCTGAATAGGTGCTGTCGTCGAGGAAGTCGCCCTGGACGTAGCTGATGCCTTTGGCGAGCTTGGCCCACAAGACCGGATCAAGCATCTGATCGCCCTTGCCGACCTTCGCCGCCACTTCGGTACGGATGAAGTCTTCGAGCTTCTGCGCAAAGGCTTCATCGGTAATGGCGTTGTGATCAACGCCGACGATCCGCAGGTTTTCGTCGAGCAGACCGTCGCGACTGAGGTTGTACAGCGCCGGCATGAGCAGGCGCTTGACCAGGTCGCCGTGGGCACCGAACAGGAATAGCGTGGTCGGTGGTGCGGGTTCTGCCTTGGATTTTCTGCGGATCGTATGGGTCATTTTTTCGCGGTCTCCACGTGGCCGCCGAAGCCGAAGCGTTGTGCCGACAGGATCTTGTCACCGAAGGTGCCCTGCCCGCGCGAGCGGTAACGGGAGAACAGCGAGTTGGAAAGCACCGGTACTGGCACTGCTTGCTCCATGGCCGCTTCGATGGTCCATTGGCCTTCGCCGCTGTCAGCCACGGAACCGGAGAAACCGTCGAGCTTCGGATCGCTGGCCAGTGCGTCGGCAGTCAGGTCAAGCAACCACGACGACACCACGCTGCCACGACGCCAGACTTCAGCGATATCGGCCACGTTCAGATCAAATCGCTGATCTTCCGGCAAGCGTTCGCTGGATTTGGTCTTGAGAATATCGAAGCCCTCGGCGAACGCGGCCATCATGCCGTACTCGATGCCGTTGTGAATCATCTTCACGAAGTGCCCGGCGCCGGCGGGACCGGCGTGGATGTAGCCATGCTCGGCGCGGTGGTCATCGGACTTGCGATCCTTGGTGCGCGGAATGTCGCCCATGCCCGGCGCCAGTGCGGCGAACAGCGGATCGAGACGCTGCACGGTTTCGGCATCGCCACCGATCATCATGCAATAACCGCGTTCCAGGCCCCAGACGCCGCCGGAGGTGCCGACGTCGATGTAGTGCAGGCCCTTGTCGTTCAGCGTTTTGGCCCGGCGAATGTCGTCCTTATAGTTGGTGTTGCCGCCGTCGATGATGGTATCGCCGGGTTCGAGCAGTTCGCTCAGGGTGTTGATGGTGTCTTCGGTCGGCGCGCCAGCCGGCAGCATGACCCAGACAGCACGCGGCTTGTCGAGGCCGGCAACCAGTGCTGGCAAGTCGGCGACGCCGGTGGAGCCCTCGGCGACCAGGTTATCGATGAAAGCGGTATTGCGGTCGTAAACAACGGTGGTGTGCCCGTTGAGCATCAGACGTCGCGCAATATTGCCGCCCATGCGGCCCAGTCCAATAATCCCGAGTTGCATGTGCTGATGCTCCTTACTACAAATAAATGTGTGTCATTGGTTATAGCCCAACGCGACTGATGGAGGTTAGTCCAGAGCGTTGCGATGAAGTTTCCGGGCATTGTGCCCGATCCAGAGTGATAACGCCCCGAATCCTGCCGAAGACACACCGACCATGAAAAATAAAAAAGTTCCCTTCCAGGGCAAAAGAAATCAAAATTGGCGCCGATAGTAAGTCAAGCGCCTCAAAACGAGGAGTGACTTACAGTTGATGCACGCCATTTGCGAGGTGAGCAATGGGCACAGTACATACAGCAATGCCGCCACAAACCCTCTACGTTACGATCCGTCGCGATGAATTGCGCCAGTTGAAAGACGAGCGCGACCAGTTGAAGCACGAATTGGCGCAATTGCGCGCATTGACCCAGGGCTCGCAGCCGCAACCGCGTCCGGTTGTGCAGCGCGCACCCCACGCCTGATCCCCGCCTGCTTCGGGAACGGCCCTCGTCGTTCCCGACACGTTGCACCTCTGACCGCTTGATACACACCAACAGCGGCGCTTAACAAATCTTTCACAAGCCCTTGGGGATACTTCGCCCCATTCTGGCCGTGCCTGCGTGTACGGCCTCTGTTCGTCGGTGTCATGGAAGCGTTTCCGGCGTGGGTCTGATGATTGAGCTGGAGCGCTGAATGGCATTGTTCAAACGCAGCAAAACGACTGCGACCGGTTTCGACTGGGCCGGATTCATCTGGTTGTTCGTCTTCTTCTGGTACTTCTCGGGCATCACTCAACTGCTGATCCAGCTGACCGGCACGTCTGGTTTCACGGGATTCCGTCAGGCATTCGTGATGAGCGCGCTGTGGCTGGCGCCGATGCTGCTGTTCCCCAAACAGACGCGTCTGCTTGCGGCAATCATCGGTGTGGTGCTGTGGGCTTGCTCGATGGCCAGCCTGGGTTACTTCTTCATTTATCAGCAGGAATTCTCGCAGAGCGTCATCTTCATCATGTTCGAGTCGAACGTGTCGGAAGCGGGCGAGTACATGACGCAGTATTTCGCCTGGTGGATGATCCCGGCGTTCCTCGCCCATACCGCGTTCGCCTACTTTCTGTGGACGCGCCTGCGCCCGGTGTACATGCCCCGTGGTCGCGCACTGGTTGCAGCCACCGCAATCGTGATCGCCGTCGCCGGCTACCCGCTGATCAAACAAACCATGCGCATGGGCAATTTCGCCGAAGGCTTCGAGAAATTCGAAACCCGCATCGAGCCCGCCGTGCCGTGGCAGATGGCCGTGGCGTATCACCGCTATCTGGAAACGCTGGGGGACATGCAAGGCATGCTCGACAGTGCCAGCAAGATCCCGCCGCTGAAAAACCTCAAGGACGCCTCGGCCGGGCAACCGGCGACCTTGGTGCTGGTCATCGGTGAATCGACCAACCGCCAGCGCATGAGCCTCTACGGTTATCCGCGCAACACCACGCCGGAACTGGACAAACTCAAGGATCAACTGGCGATCTTCGACAACGTCATCACCCCGCGCCCGTACACCATCGAAGCGCTGCAGCAAGTGCTGACCTTCGCTGACGAGCAGAACCCCGACCTGTACCTGTCGACGCCATCGCTGGTCAGCGTGATGAAACAGGCCGGTTACAAGACGTTCTGGATCACCAACCAGCAGACCATGACCAAGCGCAACACCATGCTCACGACCTTCTCCGAACAGGCCGACGAGCAGGTGTACCTGAACAACAACCGCAACCAGAACTCGGCGCAGTACGATGGCGACGTCATCGAGCCGTTCAACAAGGCGCTGGCCGATGCGGCGCCGCGCAAGCTGATCGTCGTGCACCTGCTCGGCACGCACATGAGCTACCAGTACCGATATCCGCCGACGTTCGACAAGTTCAAGGATCGCCAGGGCGTTCCCGCTGGCGTGCGTGACGATCAGGTACCGACCTACAACAGCTATGACAACGCCGTGCTGTACAACGACTTCGTGGTCTCAAGCCTGATCAAGGACTACGCCAAGACCGACCCGAATGGCTTCCTGCTGTACCTCTCCGACCACGGTGAAGATGTCTTCGACTCCGCCGGCCACGGCACGCTGGGGCGCAACGAAAACAAACCGACCGCGCCGATGTACACCATCCCGTTCATGGCCTGGGCCTCGCCGAAGTGGAAGGAAAACCACGACTGGAACTTCGCCGGCGACCTCAGCCGCCCGTACAGCAGCTCGCAACTCATTCACACCTGGGCGGATCTGGCCGGGTTGAGTTCCGATGAACTGGATCGCAGCAAGAGCCTGGTCAGCGACAGCTTTGTACCGCGCAAGCTGTTGATTGGCGACCCGTACCAGGCGCCGAGGCGAGCGTTGATTGACTTCAGTTTGATGAAGCCCAAACACCCTGATCCGGCGGAAGTCGCGCAGAAGTAAAACGACAAAGGGCCGAGAAGGCCCTTTTTTGTGCCCATCGGCCGCAGTGTTTCTGTAATACGCCGCAATATTTGCGCTGAACCAGCGTTAACCCATTGTTAATGGCCGCGACGCAGACTTCTTTCGCGGTCTGCTTCACGGACGAACCGACTCCCACTTGTTCAGTAGGAGGCACCATGAAAACCACCACTATCATCTTCACCACCCTGCTAGCCCTCGGCTCCACCAGCGCCTTCGCTGAAGGCGGTGCCGAACGTATGCGTTATTACTACGACAATTTCCCGGTCCAGCACGCGCAAAGCGAGCAGAAGACCGACGCCAGCGCGAAAGAAATCCGCGTCCCTGCTGACCAGACGGCGCAGGTGACCGAGTCTTATCGCGACTGAGTTCTACCGAGCAACCGATGGACCTTCCGTGGCTCCGCTCTGGCCCGGGAGATGACAGTTCAGGCGCCCTGATCGGGGCGCCTTTTTTTATGTTGGTGATTGGCGGTGAGGAGCCTTCAGGCCTGTAAATCCTTTATCCAGAACAGCATCCGCCCGTGATCTGGATTGAACATCCCCGGTGCAAAGCCGAATTTGCGATATGAACCCTGCGCCACCGCATTGCCTTCCAGCACTTCCAGGGTGATCTTGCAGCAGCCACGCTGACGAGCGATTTCTTCAACTTTCTGCAGCATCTTCTGACTGAGCCCCAGGCCGCGAAATTTGCCGACCACGGCGACGTCGTGAACGTTGACCAGCGGTTTACAGGCGAAAGTAGAGAAGCCTTCAAAGCAGTTGACCAGCCCGGCCGGTTCGCCGCCGACGAAGGCCAGCACGCTGAAGGCATGCGGGCGGCGGGCGAGCTCTTCGGGCAGGCGTTGCAGCAGTTCGGGCGCGATCGGATGACCGCCGCCCATGGGATCTTCGGCGTAGTGGTTGAGCACGATGGCGATGGCTTCGGCGTGCACCGGGTTGCTGTAGCTGGCCTGAAGTACGAGTATTTCTGCGGAATCCATTTCCATCCCCGATAAGCAAAAAGCCCCGGCGCGCAAGGTGCTAGCTGAAAGGCCTGGGGGGGACCTTAGCTTGGGTGCGCCGGAGAGGGCAACTTGAAAAGCTGAAGATCAAAAGATCGCAGCCTCGTTGCACTCGTCAGCTCCTACGGTCCGATATGTGTAGGAGCTGACGAGTGCAACGAGGCTGCGATCTTTCGTGGTCAGTGGCCCCAGATGAGCTCTTCGGTCCAGCCCAGTTCGGCGAAGTCTTCGGCGCGCAATGCGCTTTCGCCGACACAGAAAAATTCATCCAGTTGCGGTGGCTTGACCGCCGTGCCGCTGAGCATGGCGTGCACCTGGCCACGATGATGGAGCTGGTGCTCGAACAGGTGCGAGAGCATGCGCAGGCGGCTGTCATGTTGCGGCATGTCACGGGCGATGGTGACGATTCTCGACAGGTCGGCATCGCGCAGTTGCTCGCAATAGGCGATCAGGCGGCGATCAACGCGGGCCTGTTCTGCACGCAGCGCCGCAGCCTCGGTAAACGGCTCGTCTGCATTGAAGAATACGTAGCAATCCGAGTGCGGCTCGTCCCCGCGCAGTTCCCGCTCCAGCGCGTCGACGTAGAACCAGTCGCAAGTCAGGATGTGGTTGAGCGTGAGGCGGATGCTGGGGAAGAAGCTCACCCGTGGCGCCGCCAATTCAGTGGTGTCGAGCTGGCTCCAGGCCTTTGCCAGGCGGTGATTGGCCCAGGCATTCTGATAGGCCATGGTCAGCAAATGATGGGACAGCGGTTGACTCATGTCGGCGCCCTCTTCTTTCAGGCTTCAGCGAAGCGCTGCAATTGCATCTCCTGCAAACGGCTGAGGGTGCGGCGGAACGGGAATTCCAGATAGCCCTCGGTGTACAGCGCTTCCATCGGTACGCTTGCCTCGACGTACAGCGGCACCTTGCGGTCGTAGCATTCGTCGACCAGCGCGATAAAGCGGCGAACGCCATCGTCATGCACCGATAACTGCGGCAATTCCCGGTCACCGGCGACCACGCGCTCAGCGCCATCTTCGGTGCCCCGCGCAATGCGCCCTTCGCGTTTTTGTGCGCTGAGGTTCGGCACTTCGCTCAACAGAATAGCCCGGTAGCGATCACACAGGGCAATGAAGTCCATGGCGGCGAAAGGTTGTTCGCACAGACCGCTGTAGCGGCACCACAGCACCGATTCGCTGGCTTGCACGACGTTGAGCGTGCGATGGCCCACGGCGACTGGCTCATCGCTGACAGTCTCATCTGCAGCCAGCGACTTGAACACGGCACTCAGTGCGCAGGGCGAATCGGCCTTGTTGACAAAATAGCGCTGCTCGATCGCTCCGGGATGCAAGCGATGATCCTCGGCGCCATTCACCGCCACCACTGTCATGTGTGCCTTGATCGCCGCAATCGCCGGCGTGAAACGGTCGCGATTGAAGCCGTCCGCGTACAGGTCATCAGGCGGCAGGTTGGACGTGCAGACCACCACTACGCCTTCCTCGAACATCACCTGAAACAGCCGGCCGAGAATGATCGCGTCGCCGATGTCATTGACGAACAGTTCATCGAAACACAGCACCCGCACTTCGCAGGCCAGCTCTTTGGCCAAAGCGCGCAACGGATCGGCGATGCCACTGAGTTGAAACGATCGCTGATGAACCCAGCCCATGAAGTGATGAAAGTGTTGACGCCGCGCCGGCACGCGCAGGCTCTGGTAGAACTGATCCATCAACCAGGTCTTGCCACGCCCGACCGGCCCCCACAGGTACACGCCGTCGACCGAGCGGGCGCCGGCGTGCAAGGCTTCATGGCATTTTTGCAAGGCCCAGACCGCGTGTTCCTGGGCTTCATCCTGAATGAAACCCTTGTGGTCGACCGCGTATTGCCAGGCACTGAGGGGAGAGTCGAAAGTCATGCGCGGGAGTATGCCACGGGCGATTGGCCATTGCTGATTAACGGGCGTGGACGATCATTGTGGGAGCGAGCCTGCTCGCGAAGGCGGCTCGTCAGTCACCGAGATGCAGACTGAGCCACCGCTTTCGCGAGCAGGCTCGCTCCCACATAGGCAGTAAAACCTGACCTTTCAGGCAGTTATTGCTCGTTGCCCTCGCCGCCCTCTTCCGGCATTCTGCGCACCCATTTTCTGACCCGGCCCCGCCTTGCGGCGCGCACATCACCATGACCGCCTCTGACAAAACCCCGCGCAACAACGACCTGATCTACGGCCTCAACGACCGTCCGCACCTGACCGCCACGGTGTTCGCCGCGTTGCAGCACGTGCTGGCGAGTTTCGTCGGCATCATTACCCCGACCCTGATCATGGGCGGCGCCCTCGGTCTGCACAGTGAAATCCCCTACCTGATCAGCATGGCGCTGTTCGTCTCCGGCCTTGGCACCTTTGTCCAGGCCAAGCGCTTCGGCCCGGTGGGGTCGGGTCTGCTGTGTCTGCAAGGCACCAGTTTTTCCTTTATCAGCGTGATTCTCAGCGCCGGATTCATGGTCAAGGCGCGCGGCGGTGGCACTGACGAAATCCTCTCGACGATCTTCGGCGTGTGCTTCTTCGCTGCGTTCATTGAAGTGGTGCTCAGCCAGTTCATCGGCAAACTGCGCATGCTGATCACGCCGGTGGTGACCGGCACGATCATCACGCTGATGGGCCTGTCGCTGATCAAAGTGGCGATGACCGACATCGCCGGCGGCTTCGGGGCGCCTGATCTCGGCGCGGCCAGCCATGTGTTTCTGGCGGCGCTGGTGATCGGCACCATCGTTGTGCTGAACCGAGTCGACGTGCCGTTTCTGCGGCTGGGCGCGATCGTCATCGGCCTGACGCTCGGCTACGTGGTGGCATGGCTGATGGGCACGGTGGATTTCGCTTCGATGCCCGAAGTGCCGCTGGTCAGCGTGCCGGTGCCGTTCAAGTACGGTTTCAACTTCGATTGGGTGGCGTTCGTGCCGGTGGCGGTGATTTTCCTCGTGTCGCCGCTGGAAGCTGCCGGTGACCTGACCGCCAACTCGATGATCTCGCGGCAACCGGTGAAAGGCCCGTTGTACATCCGCCGGATCAAATCCGGCCTGCTCGCCGATGGTCTCAACTCGGCCATGGCGGCAGTGTTCAACAGCATGCCGATGGTGACCTTTGCGCAGAACAACGGCGTGATCCAGTTGACCGGCGTGGCCAGCCGTTACGTGGCGTTTTTCATCGCCGGGCTGCTGGTGTTGCTCGGTTTGTTCCCGATGATCGGCGCGGTGCTGCAACTGATGCCGAAACCGGTGCTGGGCGGCGCTGAGCTGGTGATGTTCGGCACCGTCGCCGTGGCCGGAATCAAGATCCTCGCCGAGGCCGGCCTGCATCGACGCAACATGTTGATCGTGGCGATCTCGCTGGGCATGGGCCTGGGCATCGCGGCGGTGCCGGAAGTCCTGCGCGAACTGCCGCAAGCGCTGCGCAACATCTTCGAATCGCCAATCACTGTCGGTGCGTTGTGCGCTATCGTGCTGAACATCTTCCTGCCGGAAGAATTCATCGAGCTGGAAGAAGATGATTTCGACCCGGAAGCGTCGATTCTGCAGGTCATGGAAAACCCCGACGTCGCCGCCAAAGGTGAACCCGGCCAAGCGGCGGCTGTCGCACAGTTGAACCGCTGACGTCACGCCTCGAAAAAAAGGGCTGCACCGGCGACGGTTCAGCCCTTTTTTTGTCGAGAGATTTTTATGCGCCGCGTCCACGCCGTCATCCTGTCGCTTGTGCTGTTGTCGCTCAGCGCCTGCGCGCTGTTTCCCAACCGCGATCCGGTGAACATCAACGTGGTCGGCCTCGAACCGTTACCCAGCCAGGAACTGGAAGTACGCTTCGCGATCAAGCTGCGCGTACAGAACCCCAATGAAACGGCGATCGATTACAACGGCATCGCGCTGGATCTGGAGGTCAATGGTCATTCGCTGGCTTCGGGTGTGAGCGATCAGAGCGGCTCGATCCCGCGTTTCTCTGAAGCCATTGTCACGGTGCCGGTCAGCGTCTCGGCGTTCTCGGTGCTGCGCCAGACGTTGGGCCTGAGCCAGACGCAAAGCCTCGATAATCTGCCCTACGTGCTGCGCGGCAAACTGGCGGGCGGGTTGTTTGGCACGATGCGCTTTACCGACAGCGGCAAGTTGAGCCTGCCCGAGGCGAGTGCGGCGACCTGGTAGTCAGCGGTCTCAATCGGCAGAACAACACACAACCCCTGTGGGAGCGAGCCTGCTCGCGAAGGCAGTGTTTCAGGCGACTACGACGCTCATGCTGCCTACGTCTTCGCGAGCAGGCTCGCTCCCACAGGTTCTCTGCAAGTTTCAAGGTCAGCAGTGGAACCGCACCCCCGGCTTCGCACGCTCATCAACGGTCAACTCGAAGACATCCGGCCGCGCGTAGTGGCCGACCACATCGTAGTCGTACCGCGCACGGATCAGTTCATCGGTGTCGATCTGCGCCGTGAGCAAGCCCGCTTCGCCACGCAACGGCCCCGCCAGCACATCGCCCATCGGACCGACGATCACGCTGCCACCGGCGATCAACGGCCGATCACCCGGCCAATTGGCAATCTCCACACCCAAATCATCCGGCGAGGCCTGCACCTGACAGGCGCTGACCACGAAACAGCGGCCTTCGTGGGCGATGTGGCGCATGCTGACCTGCCACATCTCGCGCTCGTCCACGGTCGGCGCGCACCAGACCTCAACGCCCTTGGCATACATCGCCGTGCGCAGCAGCGGCATCATGTTTTCCCAGCAGACCACGGCGCCAAGCTTGCCGACCTGGGTGTCGAACACCGGCAGCGTCGAGCCGTCACCCTTGCCCCAGATCAGTCGCTCGGTGCCGGTGGGCATGAGCTTGCGGTGTTTGCCGAGCAGCCCGGCCTGCGGATCGAAATACAGCACCGTGCAATACAACGTGCTGCCAGCGCGCTCGATTACGCCGATCACCAGATTGGCCCCGGTGCGCGCTGACAATCCGGCCAGCGCTTCGGTTTCGGCGCCCGGTACATCGATGGCGTTGGCAAAATAACGCGCAAAGGCCTCACGCCCCTCGGGCAGTCGGTAGCCCAATTGGGTGCCGAAGCCCTCGCCCTTCGGGTAGCCGCCGAGCAAGGCTTCCGGCATCACCACCAACGCGGCGCCGGATTCGCGGATTGCGTCTTCCCAAGCAAGGATCTGTTCAAGGGTTTCGCCTTTGCCGCCGGGCAATGCACCGATCTGCAACGCCGCCACTATGGATCTGGCCATCGTATTTACTCCATCAGGTTCAGGTGTTGCCGATTCTCCGGCGTCACGCGATGATGAATAAAGCCCTGCCGACTGCTGAATGATATGAGCCAAATGAATATCGCCGACATTGACCTCAACCTGCTGAAAGTCTTCGAAGCACTGCACGATGAATCCAGTGCCAGTCGCGCCGCCCTGCGCCTAGGCGTAACGCAATCGGCAGTCAGCGCGGCATTGCGCCGCTTGCGTGAGGTGTATGGCGATCAGTTGTTCGTTCGCACCGGGCGCGGACTGGCGCCGACCCTGCAAGCCAATCAGCTGAAACCGGTGATCAGCGATGCGCTCAACAAATGCCGGCAAAGTCTGGCCATGCTCGATCCGGCGGCCAATCAATACGAAGGACGTTCGGTGGCGATCGGTCTGTCAGATGATTTTGAAATTGCCTACGGACGCCACTTGATCGAGGAAATCGCCCGCCGTGCGCCGAAGCTGCGGTTGATATTTCGCCAGACCCACAGCCAGATCGTTGCCCGCGCGCTGATGGAACGCAGCATCGACCTGGCGATCACTGCCGGCGGCTTTTCCGAGCGCCTGCTCAGTCGTCAGGTGTTGGGGGAAGGCGGCTATGCGTGTCTGGTCGACCCGGCCAGTCTCACGCCAGGCCAACAGCAGATCGCATTGCAGGAGTTCGTTGAACGCGAGCACATTCTGGTGTCGTCGGGCGGCTTTATCGGTATCACCGATGAGGGATTGGCGGCAGTGGGCTTGAACCGGCGAGTCTGCGCGTCGACCACGCATTTCGCCGCGCTGCCCTTCCTGCTCAAGGGTAGTCAGGCAGTGGCGACCATCCCGGCCCATGCCGCCGCAAGCATCGCGACGCTGAGCGGGCTGGCGTTGCTGCCCTGCCCTTTGGCTTTACCGCGCTATCCGGTGGAACTGGGCTGGCGCACCAGCACGCAGATCGATCCGGTGCTGGTCAAGGTTCGCGAAGCGATTGCCGCCACGTTCAGCCAGGCGTGAAGCGGATTATTTGTTCGCCGCCATCAGGCGATTGACTTCACTGCGCACCATGTTGGCGAACTCCGGCGGCGACATGCCGTCCAGCTCGGCGCGGACCCACTCGGCCCATTTGCCCTTGCGCTTGGAGCGCTCCCCAAACAAGCGCGCGGCTTCGCCTTTGGCTTTGCCCAGATTGTTCTGCCAGAGTTCGAACAGACGGGATTTCTCATCTTCCAGCGCTGCGCGCTCTGCGAGGGACTTGTCGGCCAGATTGAAACTCATGGGGATTTATCCTGCTGCGTAAAATGGCGACATCTTACACGCTCGATGGAAATCTCCGGTGCAGGTTTTTCCCTTCTCCACGAATGACATGCAACTTTTCGCCTGCCGCTACACTCCATTGGTCACTGTCCATTCACCTGCAAGGAGTCACCCAATGGCCCGTAAAACCGCCTCGCAAGCTGCCGAAGAGCAAATCAAGGATCAAGCTTTCAGCGAGCTTCAGGCTCTGATCGAAGAATCGGACAAACTGCTCAAGAGCAGCGCTTCACTGGTCGGCGAAGAAGCAGAAACGCTGCGTGCACAAATCGCCCAGAAACTGCAGCTGGCACTGGATTCGGTGTCCAGCGTGCGCGATCGCACCAAACCCGCCGTCGAAGCCACCGAAAACTACATCGGTGGTCACCCTTGGCAAACCGTGGCGATCTCCGCCGGTTTCGGCCTGGTGGTGGGCCTGCTGCTCGGCCGTCGCTGAGTCAGGCGCACAGAAAAAGGCGAACCTCAGGGTTCGCTTTTTTTATGCCCACCGCTTTGCTTTTCCATTACTGAATTCACCTCGGTATCCCAAGTCGGCGTACCTCGCCCAAACCACGCGGTCAGTCCCCTCTCCCCCCGGGAGAGGGCTAGGGTGAGGGGCTTTTGACCTTGTCACTGCAATCATCAGAACAACAAAAGACTCACTCCCCCGCCAACTCCCGCAACTGCCCCAGCGTCTGCTCATCCAGTACGATCCCTTGCGCCATTGATCGACTGCGCTGCAAATGCCGGCGATCCCCCGGCAGTCGCTTGAGCCCGACCCCGTGCATCTGCCGCACCAGCTCTTCACTGCGCTGGGCGAAGCTCTGCCCCGCCGCTTTGCTCGGGTCGATCACAATCAACAGCTGACCGGTCCACGGGGTTTTCGCGCCGGGATGGTTGGACCAGTCAAACTCGAATGAGAAATTGCCGCCGGTCAATGCCGCCGCCAGCAACTCGACCATCATCGACAGCGCCGAGCCTTTGTGCCCGCCGAACGGCAACAAGGCGCCACCTTCGAGAATTGCTTTGGGGTCCTGGGTTGGCTGGCCGAGGCTGTCGACCCCCATGCCGGCCGGGAGTTTTTCACCCTTGCGGGCTGCGATTTGCACATCGCCATGAGCGATGGCGCTGGTGGCAAGATCGAACACAATCGGCGCGGCGTTGGCCCTTGGCGCGGCGAAGGCAATCGGATTGGTACCGAACAATGGCCGATCAGCGCCATGGGGCACCACGCAGGTCATGCTGTTGACCACGCTCAGCGCCACCAGACCTTCGTCGGCGAAGGGCTCGACATCCGGCCACAAAGCGGCGAAATGATGCGAGTTGCGAATTGCCAGGACTGCGATCCCGGCATGACGCGCCTTCTCGATCAGCAAGGGTCGGGCCGCTGCCAACGCTGGCTGGGCAAAACCGTTGCCAGCGTCAACCCGGACAAACCCCGGCGCGACATCTTCAACCTGTGGCACGGCATGGCCATTGACCCAGCCGCTTTTCAGCGTCGAGACATAACCGGGGATGCGAAACACGCCATGACTATGAGCGCCGTCGAGTTCGGCGTTGGCGCAGTTGACGGCGAGTACCCGTGCGACTTCGCTGGAGGTGCCGTGGCGCAGAAAAATCGTTTCAAGCAATTGCGTCAGTGCTTCGAGGGACACTGTGGACGAGCCATGATCGTGTGGCGCAGACATCTGAAGCTCCAGAATGATTATTGGAGGGAACAACAGCGTACGGTCGATTTTGCCCACCGATTAACCCTGTCCGAGCTGCCAGCTGTCAACCCTTCGATTCATTGCCATCGGTTGGCGCGCCCTGATGCACATTTTGATCTCGGCACGTGCGGTAACTGTCTACCGCAAGTGCTCCACTCTGCGCATTTACTGTTGAGTTCCAGCCCAATGGCGCCCTGTTCAGAGTTGCAATGATGTCCACCCCGACTGCCCCGCTGTTGTTTCCAGTGATATTCGATTCACCCGGCCTGCACGCTGACCTCGGTCCGGCACACGGTCTCAACAGCAAAGACTTCGACTGGCTTGCACATGCGCAACTCGCTACGCAATCACTGCGCAACAAGCAAACCCCGCCAATGCTGGCCGAACGCATCCTGCTCAACGCCGACAAGCAACTGGCCGTGCCGCTGGCAGGCAGCTTCATACTCAGCGCAGGGCCGGATGACAACGGCGTGTTCCTCTATACGCCCTACGATGGCCTGAAAAAATTCGCAGACCGGCAAGCCCTGACTGATGCCCTCCAGAAACGCCTCGACAACGCCAGGGAAAACGATGATCTGCTGGCTTTCCTCTCGGTTTCATTGCGCAAGGAACTGGTGGAAAAACGGGGTATCACTCTGACTTGCGAAACCATCGAAGGTGATGTGTTCGAGGACCAGCAATTGGCAATCGGCGACTCTCTGGAGAGGTGCGCCCGTGACCTGCTGGACGAGCTTAAACGCCTGCCATCCCTTGCAACGCTGCTGGAAAAGATTCTCGACGAACTGCTCGAAGCGCATTTTGGCGCGGTGCAACAATCGCTTACCCGGGTCGGTTTCTATTCGGTGACTTCTTCGGATGGGAAACAGTGGGTCGACTCGCTGTCGCTGACTGAGGCGCTGTTGGTGCACTTTCACCGTCAGGGCTGGCCCCACGGTCAGCTCGTAGAGTTTACCCATCCCGCCCGTTCGGTACGCGAAGACGATCAGTCGGCCTGGACCAATGCGATCAAGTCGGCATCGGGAAAACTGACCATGCTGTTGTTTCGACAGCTTGAGGTGTTTTGGAACGGCGCCTCATTCGAAGGCTCGCCCAGACGTACTTTCTTCAGCCAGACGGTGCAGGATCAGGCGCGCGCGGATCTGATGATCAAGCGCGAAACGCAGATCCTCACCGCCAGCGAGTTCTACGCCCTGCACAGCCTGGTACGTGAGCCAACCGTTGCGGTACGGCGGCCAACGTTCGAAACCGTGTGCCTGAGCGAAGAAACAGCCTGTGTCGAGCTGGCCGGTTCGCTGATGATCAATCACGACAAGGCTTATCTCTATACGCCCAGCCAGGGCCTGCAGGTACTCGCCGACTACGCGGATCTCAAACAGACACTGACCGCGAAAATGCGGGCTGCCGGACACGAAGACGAACTCTACGGGCTGATGAATCTGCAAGAGCGCAATCGTTACCTTGGCTTCGCTAACGCGCAGGTATCCGGGGAAAACATTGGCGGTGAGATCATGACCACGTTGTTCGAGGCCATCATCACCAAGCAACGTCAGAACGTTGAATTCGTTCTGCAGCGTTTTCGTCAGAGCGAGCGCACCACTGACATCCATGCGCTCTTCGACAAGGCGTTGGATATCCGCTCAATGATTCATGAACGGCTGCTCAAGCTCGACGTCAATCAGCGCTGGAGTACCCGGCCGTTGTTTACCAGTACACCGCCATCGTCACTCGTGCAGGCAGACAAGGCTGCGCAGCAGGCGACACTTCTGGGACGGACGCTGGATAATCTGACCAGCCACTTCAAAGACCAGCCGACCGCGCACGGCGCAGAACAGCGCGTCTTTTTGGAAGGCATTCTGTGGAAACTGGCCCAGGCATTCGAAGACGGCCTGCGTGGTGAGGCGTACCTGCGCAGCCTCAGCGGGTCATGGCTGGAGGCGGAACGAAAGATCGTCGACACCGTGTTCGATTCCAGGCACCCGACACGCAGGGACCGCCAGTCACTCAATGGTTTTCGCCCCGATGCCTGGTCACTGACCCTCATCGGAACCGAGCCCAACGCTGCGCTGCCGCTCGCTCACTGTGTGCTGCTGACCGAGCGCGGCGGCATGAACGTGAAACATTCCGGGCGCGCCATCCTCTGGACACCGGCCCTGGGCCTGGAGCTGTTTGACGACATCGCCAATGCGCAAAAGCAATTGCAACAACGACTGGACGACAACAATCAGAGCCACACGCTGCTGGAAAATCTGCCAAAGGCGCAACACAGACTGGACCAGCAATACACCCTGGGCGAGTTTCAATTGATTAATGGCAGTGTCTCCCGAGACCGCATGCAATCTGCCATTGAACAGTTCTTGGCGGAATGTGAACTGCTGCGAGTTTGCATCAAGGAGCCAAAGACATTGGCGAGCTTCCTTGATCAAATGAAGAATGCTGTCATCGATACCAACCTGCGACGCGCGATCGATCTTGCAAGAACCCTTTCGCGTCATCTGGATTACCCGGACTGGTTGCGAATGGCCTCGGCGACGGAGCAACGCACGCAACTCGCGCTGCTGGATGAACTGCGGCATGCGTTCATCGATGGCAAGGATTTCCTCGATGAGGTCCCGGCGCTGGCCACTCATATCGAGCAGACCCTCAAAACCCTGCTCGATGCCCGCTTTCCAGGCAACGGGCTCAAGCCACAGGACATCCGGATCACCCCCAATCTGATATTGGCCGGCCCTGCCTGCAACTTGCTGGAATTTGCCTTGCATCACTACAACGTCGTGCAGGGCAGCGGTTTCAAAGTCGCCTCGACAACGGCCACAGCCTTACCAAAAGAGTTTGCCCAGGCCGCGGTACGGCAATTACTGCAATCTCTTGATGTTGCTACCACCTACACCGCGAAAGTCACCGAAGCGCTGTCAGCCGACAGCCCGTCTGCTCGCACCAGCAAAGAACGATTCTTGCGCCAGTTGCCCTGGCAACTGATGCAACACGCCCACTCGATGAAATTGCAGCAACAGCTCTCGGATACCGGCTATGACTACATTTGCCAGGTCCTCGACATGCCCGACGCGATAGCGCGCGCTGCGGTCGAGGGCGCTCATGCCATCGCTTGTCCGCTATCGCTGATCAAGACCCCAGGCGCTGATTGCGTCGACACACTCGGTTTGTATGTCTTCGGTCCGGGCGCAGGGCAAACAGGCCCCCGGATCCTCTATGCGCCTTACTCCAGGTATGTGTTTCGCGAATTCGAAAACGAAGCGCAGCTGATCGAAGCACTGAATACCCCCGGGCACTTCCAGGATTTGATTATCCGGCGTCTGCCTGAAGCTCAGCAGGCGATATTCAAGAGTCTGTTGAAAACAACGATCGGCAAAGACAGTGAAATCACTCTTCATGGCGCGCCCATCAATGGCAACGTGCTCGAGCGGTTTCACCAGGACACTCTGCGTCTTCTGCCGCAACTGTTGCGCAGCCAGCCACAGATCAATGGCCAAGCGGATTGGGAAGCGGTGAAGTTTCTGTTCAGTCACGGCGTGCGCCTGGTGCCACATTTGCTACCGGGCAAACTCGCGTCCGGTTTTTTTCTGTGGCGAAGCTACCAGGACTTCAAGGCGTCCGCCGAAGGCCTTCAGGATCACCACTGGGCAAATGCCCTGAAAAGCTTCATCGCAGGGGCGATTACCCTCTTCAGCCTGGGACGTCTGTCATGGGAAAGCGAGGCAGACACGGCCGGCTCCGAATTCGCCGCAGAGGCGCAAGCACCTGCGGGTACAGCCACAACGGTGCAAGTCGCCTCTCGCTGGGCAAAGGTGTCGCCCGTCACGCCCGCTCGGATTGATTTGCAGCCCTTTGAAAGCAGTACGGCGCTGGAATCCCTCAAGCTTGATGCCAATAAGCTGGTCTATGGGGATTCGTCAACGACGCAAAAATACGCCGCCATTGCCGGCAAGGTGTATCCGGCAGTCCAGCTCGAAAAAAACTGGTATTTGCGCAAAAAAGACGGCAGTCAGGGGCCGGCACTCGAAGAGAAAAATGCCCGTCTGGTTGTTGCAAGCGCCAGCCAGCCGGTTCATCGCTGCCGATCAAAACGTCGTGACCCTGCTCAACATGAAGTCGAGGAGAACCGCTCAATAGAAATGTATATCCAGGCCAGAGGCATGGCCCAGATCCACCGTCGCTATCCGGCCAGGGCGTTCGTGATACAGCAAGCCGTAAACCGTGCAAGAGAATACGCAGTCAACTGCCTGCATAACTACGTTACACAGCGCAGCCACCCTGCAGGCACACGGCTGGAGAGGGTTTTGAAGGAGTTCTTCGAGGTGCAAGAGGTAACGCCCTTGCTGCTTACAAAACTCGAGAAAGTGATCATTCCTGTCTGCCAGGAACTGACGAACCCAAAAGATGATTTGCTCTACACCGAGCGCTTCTTTACTGGTCTGAATGGGCCTGGCAGCGCTAATACCGTTGCCTTCGTTTTCAAACAGGACAAACAAAAAATAATTCATCTCACCGAGGTTTTTTTCAATCCCAGAATGGACAAATACACCGCCCATCTGCCTCCTCGATTCAATGTTGATTCACACGCACGCGCGGTAACGATTATCCATGAACTCTCGCATCTGGTTTGCGACAGCGAAGATCTGGTGACGATCCAGGCCATGGGGCCTTATCTCGACCTTATCGACACGACGACGGCAGAGGGGCAAGCGGCCAAGGACTCGCTTGAACGTTATCGCAGGTTATTGTCGCGCTACGGCAATCTCTCGCACCTTTTTGCGGTGAAATCCGATAACCACGTCTGGACCGATCTGGACAAAATGCCGACGCATGCCGCGGATTACCTGAAAATCCTCAGCCTTACCAAAACCACAAACCTTGCAGACGCGCGCCGAGCGTTTCGCAGTCCTGTTTCAGCAGATGCGCGGGTCGACGTGATGCTCGCCAACGCCGACTCGATCGCCCTGCTCATCAGCGAACTGGGGCGCCAGCTCGACCCGCTTCCCGCGCCCATACCGCTATCGGCGCCGGTTGCAGATCAGGCGGGATCCTCGCAAGCGCTGGCGTGAAGACAAAAAAATGCGCCGGCGTAACGCCAGCGCATTGCTCATGCCAAGAATCAACGAGTGAGACGGTGCGTTAATCCTTCTGATCGCGCAGTACATTGCCCGAGGCGCCGTCGATACGGAACTCGTAGACAATGCCGTCAGCCTTGCGCCCTTCGCCTTCCCAGTAGCCGTCATTGTCGGCGCCGATCTCATAGACTTCGACATAGCCAGCTTTGGTCTTGGCGACCTCGATGGCTTTTTCGATGGTGATCCAGCCTGCGCCCGGCTTGTCCGCCAGAGCGGCACCGGCACCGAGCAAACCAGCAGTGGCGATCAGGGCTGCGAATGTCTTTTTGATCATTTTTTCACTCCATTTATGGATAGTAGGCAGTTGCTTCCTGTTTTTTTGGGCGCCACAGGGAAAAATAAGTTCCACGTTGATGGGTAAATGCCATGACGGATGTTCTCGGCAGCCTGCCGGCGAGGTTAGAATGAGCGAAATCAGGACGAGTCAATGACCCAAGACACTCTCTCGGAAGCCGAATACGATGCGATCACCGATGCCGCCGCGCACTGGTGCATGCGTCTGCACGCCGCTGACTGCACGGACGAGGAGCGTCGCGCATTTGAGACCTGGCACGCTGCACATCCTTTGCATGCCTTCGAATACGAAGCCATGCAAGAGATCTGGGAAGTCGCCGGAGATCTGCCTCGAACCGAGCCCGAGGCACTCGCCGCGCAGCGCAAGCCTTCGCGTTCGTGGCGCAAGTTCGCGGTCATTGCTGGCGCCTGCGCCCTCGCCTTGCCACTCGCGGCCTACAGCGGCTGGAGTCTGGGCTGGGTGCCCGACAGTTATCAGCATTACGCCGCCACCGACAGTGTGCGTCAGATCACCCTGAGTGACGGCAGCCAGCTCGAACTCAACCTGCACACCGACCTGAGCTTCAGCAATTACAAACATGAACGTCGCGTCACCCTGAACAAGGGCGAGGCGTTTTTTAATGTCAGCCATGACGCGTCTCATCCGTTCGTGGTTCGCGCCGGCGACGGCAAGATCCGCGTGACCGGTACGCGGTTCAATGTGTGGATGTACGAAGATCAGGTGCGGGTCAATCTGATCGAAGGTTCGGTGCTGGTCAGCAGCAATCGCGACTTGCCTGGCGACGGTCTGCGCCTCAGTCCCTCGATGCAGGCGCGCTACCGGCATGGCGATTACGCGCCGCAAATCAGTCAGACCTACCCTGGCGATACTTCGCTGGCCTGGCGCAGCGGCCGATTGGTGCTCGACAACCTTGCGCTGCACGACGCCCTGCCGCTGATCAACCGTTACCTCGACAAGCCGTTGATGCTGGCCGACACCAATACCGGCGCGATCCGCGTGGGCGGCGTCTACAACATCAAAGAGATGAACCACCTCGCCAACAGCCTGCCGAAAGTGCTGCCGGTCTATTTGACGCGCAACAAGGAAGGCAACCCGGTAATCAATTCGATGCCGCAACGCCCGCCGAAAAGCTGAAGGCCGCGTCCCTTGCGGGAAGCGGCCTTCGTTTGTTTCGAGCTATGACTGTTTTACTGCGCTGCCATCTTCCCTTCCTGATCCTGTGCCTGTTGAATCGTCTGCACCTGATATTGCGGATCCGCCTGGATCTGCTGTTCGGTGAACGGCAGGACACTCCACTGTTTCTTCGAAAACGCTTCAGTCTGATCCCGCGAGTATTTCGACATCGGATCACTGGATAACGAGAACGCCAGCAGCCCTTGGGCGTGCGGGCCTTTTTCATCGAAGCTCACCACTTGCAGATAGCTGGTGCCGCTGACCACTTCAAGTTTGCCATCCTCACGGGCCACGCTTTGCATCGCGTTATAGATGCCCAGCGTCCCCGGCCCGCCATGAATCGGCGTTTGCTGCCCGCCGCTGCTGACCACCTGGATATCACCCCAGCGCGTGTCAGGTTTCAGGCCCATTTTTTCGACCCGCTCGACCGACGCCAGCATCGCTTCACGCAGTGCTTTGGCGACGGCGGGTTGTTCGACTGCCAGGCCGCGAGGAGTGTGTTGCGCATCTGCCGGATTGAATGCAACACGCCAGATATCCGCTGATTCAAGCAGCGCCTGCATGATGTTCTGAAAATGCACCAGACCGAGCCCGGAATCCAGATTTGCGCGGCCGTCCCAGGCTTTGAGGCTGGCGCACGCAGACTTGAGTGTCGCGGCATCGCTGCCCAGATCGGCGCCGCAGAACTTCCGCAGATCGGGCATGACCTGCGCGGCCAGATAGACCTGATCGTCCATGACCATGTGCTGCAGATCCTTGACTGCCAGCGGGCCTTTCTTGCTCAGTTCACCCAAACGATCAAGCGCGAATCGTGAGCGCAGGCCCAGCGGTTGTCCTTCCTGACTGATCAGCGGTGAATAGCCGGTGAGCGGTTGAGCCGGGTTGGCCAGCCATGCCGAATCATTGGAGTGCTGAACGAAATCCCTGCGCAGCAATTGCGGCAACTGGCTGGAGGCGAAGATGCCCTGCTGCGCGGCTTGCGGATCGACATCCCAGGCACAGCCGCTGTTGGAACCGTCCAGCACGATCATGCGCAGACCGAGGCGTGGGTCGCTGCACTTGGCCAGTTTTTCCGCGCTTACGTTCGGTACCACCGACAGGTTCATGTACAGCGTCTGGCCCTTGTCATCCACTGCCAGGGTGTTGACCCACGGAATGCCCTGGATCTTGTGCACCGCGTCTTGCAGATCCTTGAGATTGCTGGCCTGGTTCATCGCATACCACTGTTCGAGCACGCGATCGTTGTCGAGGTTGGCATCGCGCAAGCTGTAGGCATATTGCTTGTCCCAGTCGAGCTTGCCCGGCCATTGCACGATCGGGCCGAACTGCGAGCTGTAGATGTCGCGCGCAACCGCTACGACCTGCCCGTCAGCCTGCTTGACCTGCACGGTAACCGTCTGTTTGTTCAGCGGCAGCGACTTGCCATCGAGCAAATACCGAGTCGGATCCTTTGGATCAAGTTGCAGGCGATACAAGGTGAAGTGTTTCGACGAATCGACGGTGTGGGTCCAGGCCAGATGCTGGTTGAAACCGATGTTGATCATTGGCAGACCCGGCAATGCCGCGCCCATGACATCGAGCTTGCCGGGGATGGTCAGGTGCATCTGATAGAAGCGCATGCCCCCGACCCATGGGAAATGCGGGTTGGCCAACAACATGCCACGGCCATTGAACGAGCGCTCGCTGCCGACCGCCACAGCGTTGCTACCGCGATCCAGAGCAAAACGTTGCTGACGCGCGTCGGCCAACTGGAACGCCTCGGTGTCGTGCTTCACCTGCGCGGTCACTTGCGGCGGCGTCGCGCCAGCAAGGGCTTCGGCGAACTGCCCCACCCCACCTTCAACCAACAGGCGCCGCGTCAGTTTGACCAGATCCTCGGCGCTGATATCACGTACCCACTCGCCTTGGCATTGCTGCGGCAACCCTTGCTGACGGCGTTCAGCCAGATAGCGGTTGTAACCGGCGGCATAGCCTTCAACCAGATCATGCACCTGCGCCGGTTGTGCCTGCCAGAATGCTTTGACTGTTTCAGGAGTATTGAGCCAGGTGAAGAACACATCACTGACGCGGTTTTGCCGTTGTTCAACAGTGAACTGCTCCGGGCCGAAATATTGGGAGCGCTGACCATTGACCGTGACGATCTCGTTGGCCAGGAGGCACAAATTGTCCTGGGCGTAGGCGTAACCGATGCCGAAACCCAGACCGCGCTCGTTTTCAGCGCGAATGTGCGGCACGCCGAAACTGGTGCGGCGAATATCGGCGCTGGTTTGTGCAGCCGGGCTCAGTGCATGGGCTGACAGGCTCAGCCCGAACAAGGTGCTGGCGAGGGCCAGCCCGGTGAGTTGCCTGGAAATAATCACGCTTGCTCCTGATCGAAAGGTCGATTGCCCCTGCGTCCACGCGCAATGAGCCTGTCGAAGAAACGAAGCTGAAGGAAAAAATTTAGCGGGTAGCCCATTGGGGCAATGCCGTCATCACAAGGCTGAGACGAATTAGCGACGAAATTTCTACATCTTTTCTTTCATGATTTGTCGTGCTGAAACGTCTTGTTTAGAGAGCGCAACAAAACCTTTCCCGATCTGGCTCTGAAAAGGAGTAATCGCATGTACAACTCGCAACTACCAACGGACGGTAGCCAGACGCCACAGGGCGTTTCCATGAGTTCGCACTCTGGCAATTTCACCCAGCGCGGCGAGCGCCCGGGCAACGAGCGTATTCGCGTGCTGCTGAAGAGCTTCGGCCTGCGCACCAGCCTGATTCGCCTGAAAGTCATCGACGCGCTGCTCGTGGCGGCACAGAGCAATCGTCGCCTGGGCGTACGTGGCGTGCATAGCCAGTTGCTCGATCTGGACGTGCCGCTGTCGTTTCTCAGCGTGCGAGAAGTGCTTAAACGCTTGTGCGCCGAAGGCGTGATCACCTTCAACGCCGACAAGAGTTACAGCCTGCACCCGCAGGCTGCAGCGGTCCTCAACCACGAATGAGGCTCGCCTTCAGGGCTTGACCTTGCGGCGCATCACGCCGTTGATGATGACTACCACGACCGCCACGCCGATTGCCACGTACTGGAAAGTCTTCTCGGTGATCATGCCGGCATTCTGCAGCCAGGACAGGCCCAGCATGATCGCCAGTACCGACAGAGCGATCAGAATCGAATAAATCAAGCGTTGCTTCTGGGTCATTGCGGTTTCCTGAAACATTGAAATGTAGCCGGTTGCGCGCCGAGCGTTTCCCGGATGAGGGGGATGCGCCGGGGCAAACGGGTGCTCATGTTACCGCCCCTGAGGTTTTTTGGCTGCATGGGCACCCAACCCTGAGACATGCCCCGCCCTCCCTGATCCAGCGCAAACAATGCCCGCACTGACGCGGGCATCGTTGTTTGCGCCGCAATGGCAGCCAGGTAAACAGGTTTCACGCCGCGCCAATCCTTTAAACATGCCGTAAGTTTTTGAAATCTGCTGACGCAGCAAACGGCTAGGTCGGCTGTGCGCCTGCGCCTAGGCTCTGCGAACTTCCTACCACTCATAAAACAGGGATGTTCATGCAGAGAACACTTATCAATATCGGCCCCAGACAGGTTGCGGGTTTCTGTCTGGCGCTGACCGCTTTCGAACTGCTCACTTACATGGCCAGCGATGTGATCATGCCAGCGATGCTGGATGTCACCACCGACCTCGACGCGGACGTACGGCATGTTCCCCATGCCTTCAACCTGTATCTGTTGGGTGGCGTGTGCCTGCAATGGTTACTCGGCCCGTTGTCCGATCAATACGGCCGACGACCACTGTTGTTATCGGGCAGCGCGCTGTTCGGATTGTCGTGCGCGGCAGCTTTTTTCACCGACAGTATTGGAGCGTTCAACCTGTTGCGGCTGTTGCAAGGCATGGGTCTGGGGTTTGTCGTCGCAGTCAGCTATCCGGCGCTACAGGAGGTGTTCTGTGAAGCGGACGCCGTCAGGCTGATGGCGTTGCTCGGCAATGTTGCGTTGTTATCGCCGCTGCTCGGGCCGCTACTGGGGATCCTGTTGCTGGAATGGCTGAGCTGGCGGGAAATCTTTCTGCTGCTGGGATTCACGGCAGCGCTGGTCTGGCTCGGTCTGTTGCTGTGGATGCCGGAAACCGTAGGCGTCGAGCGCCGCGATGGTCATCGAACACCCCGTGTGCCCTTCTCCTGGCGTTGCACTTCACGGCGCTATGGCGCGTTGTTAGGCAACCCGCGTTTTCTCTGCGCCAGTCTGGCGCTGGGCCTGATGAGTCTGCCCCTGATCACATGGATAGGCCTGGCACCGTTGCTGCTGGTGCGGGTGCTGGAACTGCCGCCGCTGGAATATGGCCTGTGGCAGATTCCGGTTTTCTCAGCGGTGATTGCCGGCAATCTGATTCTCGACCGCTTGCTGCAGACTCATTCTCTGACGCAATTGATTCAACTGGCGCTCTGGCCGTTCTGTCTGGGCCTTCTGTTTCTGGCCGCGTGCGCATTGTTCGGCGCGGGGCTTGGTCCGGTGGTGGCGAGTTTATCGCTGTACGCCGTCGGGCTGGGCATGAGCAACGCCGCGGTGTATCGCCTGGCGCTGTTTGCCAGCGACGACAGCAAAGGTCTGGTGTCGGCGCTGACCGGCATGATTTCGATCGCCGTCATGGGCCTTGGCGGTTCGCTGATTGCGGCCATCGGTGGCGGCGGCCGTCTTGAATACTTCGCTCTCTGGGCCGCATTCGGCGGGCTGATGTGCCTGCCCATGGTTTACCGGCTCCTGCAAACCACCACAGCTGATGTGGCCTCGCCTCAGTAAGGAACTACTGATGACTCACCTACCCTATGCCGACGCGCTGTGCGCGTTGAAGCAACCCTATTGCGCGGATTCAGCCGCGCCCGGTCTGTTTGATCGGGCGATGACTGAAATCAGCCGCTTTCACTGCGACCACACCCCGGGTTACGCCCATTGGCTCAACGCCCATGGGCTGGCACCGCAAGACCTCGACAGTCTTGATGACTGGTCACGTCTGCCGCCGATCTTTGCCAGTTTCTTCAAGCAACACTTGCTGCTCAGCAGCACCGGCGCAGACGCCCTGGAACTGACCTCGTCGGGCACCAGCGGACAGAAAAGCCGGATGCGTTACGACGAACGCAGCCTGGCGCGGGCGCAGTTCATGGTTGCGCAGATCTTTCGCCATTACGGTTGGGATACTCCGGATACGCCGTGCAATTACCTGCTGCTGAGCTACGAACCCGAGGGTCACATTACCCTCGGCACTTCGTTTACCGACCAGTTTCTCTGTCGGTTTGCCCCGGTCAATCGCGTGGTTTACGCCTTGCGCAACACCGGTAGCGGCCATCAGTTCGACGTATTCGGTGTCATCGCCGCATTGCAGTCATTCGCTGAAGAAGGTTTGCCGGTACGGATTTTCGGCTTCCCGGCGTTTCTCTGGCAGACCCTGCAACGCATGCAGGCTACCGCTGTACAGGATGTGCAATTGCCCGCCGGTTCGCTGGCCTTTTTTGGCGGCGGCTGGAAAACCCTGGCTGCGCAGGAAATTCCTAAACAACAGTTTTATGCCCATATCCATCGGCAATTGGGCATCGAAACCGCCCGCTGCCGCGACGGTTACGGTGCTGTCGAACACGCCGTGCCTTACATCGAATGCGCCCGTCACCGCTTTCATGTGCCGGTGTATTCGCGAGTGCTGATTCGCGATCCGGCGGATTTTTCTCTGCTGCCCTATGGCCAACAAGGCCTGCTCGGTTTCGTCTCGCCTTACATCTCATCCAGCCCGGCGCATGCCGTGGTGATGAGCGACCTTGCCACGCTACACCCGGGCGCAAGTTGCGGCTGTGGATTGACCAGCGACTGGTTCGAACTGCACGGCCGCGCCGGCACCACGGCCGGCAGAAGCTGCGCGATGGCCGCCGCCGAATTACTGGGAAGTCACTGAAATGTATTTGATAAATGGACAACTGCACGACATTTACAGCCTCGACCAAGCGCTTCAAGACCTGCAACACGAGTTGCCCCAGCGTTTGGCGACGTCACTAGACAGCAGCACGGTCATCAAGGCGATAACCGTTTTTGCCCAGCTGCTGCGTGACTCGCGCATGGATCTGCCCCTCGACAGCGAACAACGGCAGGCCTTGATCGATTTCTGCCAACCTGAAACCTTGACGACCAAACGTCAGCGCGAACTTGGCGCCGAAGCCGATTCCCTGCGCCGTATCGATTATCGCCTGCCGCGCTTCGAAGCCTGGCGCCCGCTCGGGCTGGTGGTGCACATCACCCCGGCCAACGCGCCGCTGCTGGCCTTTTGCGCGGTGGTGGAAAGTCTGCTCGCCGGCAACGTCAACTGGTTGCGCCCCAGCCGCAGCGATCAAGGCCTGACGGCGCGACTGTTGCGGGCGTTGGTGAACTGCGATGCGAGCGGACAACTGGCCGGTCACGTGGCGGTGGTTCCAGCGAGCACCGAGCAGATCGACCAATTATGCAAATCTGCCAATGGCGTCGCGGCGTGGGGTGGCGAAGCGGCCTTGCAAGCCATTCGGCAACAGCTCGCGCCGGGTTGTCGCTGGATCGACTGGGGGCATCGCATCAGCTTCGTCTATCTCACTCCTGCATCAGCTACGCCAGAGGCGCTTGATGCCGTCGCCGACGAAGTTTGCCGACTGGATCAGCAGGCCTGCTCCAGCCCGCAATGGCTGTTGGTGGACAGCGACGACACGCAAGTCTTGCGCGATATCGGTGAACGCCTGGCGCAGGCCCTGCAACGACGCGCCGCACAGTGGCCGGCACTGGTGCCGACACGCCAGGAAGCTTCGCAAATTACCACGCACACGCAAATGGCCCGCCTCGGTCAGAGTTTCGCCGGTCACACCGGGCAAGTCTGGCACGGCCCAGGCTGGCGGGTGATCTGGACCCATGATCGGCAACTCGCACCTTCACCGCTGTTTCGCAGCGTATTGCTGCACCCGGTGCCGCAGGCGCTGCTGCCCGCCACTCTGCTGCCGTGGCGCAACGTCCTGCAAAGCTGTGCGCTGGTATGCGCACAATCGCAAATTGTCGAGCTTACCCATGCGTTGATCGCTGCCGGAGTCACGCGGATCGCACCGATCGGCAACATTCACGACGGGTACGAGGGCGAACCCCATGATGGCGTCTATGCGCTGCAACGTTTGAGTCGACGGGTATCGTTGAGTCTTGCAGCCACGCAACTGCCGAATCAGGCCAGTCTCGATCCAGCACCATCAGCGGCGACGCCGTGCGCTGCGATCATGGACAAAGAAGCCTTCGTTGCCCAGCCCATCAACGATCAGGCGCAGTTGTATTTCCGCTCTGGAGGCAGCAGCGGCACCCCTGCTCTGGCCGGCTACAGCTATCGCGACTTTGATCGGCAGATGCGCGCGACCGCTGATGGCCTGTTCGCTGCCGGTCTGGATCCAGCACAAGACCGAGTCATGAACCTGTTCTTCTGTGGCGGGCTGTACGGCGGCTTTCTCAGCTTCAGCAAAACGCTGGAACTGCTCGAGGTGACGCACCTGCCCATGGCCGCCCCTGCTGATGACGATTATCGGGAGATTGCCCAATTGATCATCGACCAACGGGTCAACGTGCTGGTCGGTATGCCCGGCACCCTGCATCGTCTGTTCCTCAATGAACAGGAGCGTCTGCGTGCTTATGCCGGAGTCGAAAAGGTCTTTCTCGGTGGCGAGCACCTGAGCGATCAGAACCGTGAATTGCTGCGCAGTTGTGGCGTCTCGACCATTCGCTCGGCGATTTACGGCAGCGTCGACGCCGGTCCGCTTGGGCATGCCTGCGAGGATTCGGCGGATGGGGTTTTCCATCTGATGAGCGAAATCCAGCAGTTGGAGATTGTCGCGTTCGATGAGGATGTGCCGGTGATCGACGATCAGGTGGGCCGGCTGGTGGTGACCTCGCTCGCCCGCGAGGGTGGCCAGCGCGTGCAGCGTTATGAGATTGGCGACAGCGGACGCTGGCTCCCGGGCGTCTGCGCCTGCGGGCTGACGTCGCCACGCTTCGAGCTGTTGCAACGCCACGGCAAGTTGTTGCGTATCGGCACTGACTTTATCTCCCTGAGCGAATTGGCGTCACGGCTGCAAGTGCCGTTTCAGTTGCATCTGGACCACAGCGCCGAGGGCGTCGAGCGCATGCAACTGCATTGCGAACTTACAGCCGCCACCGTTGAAACACGTCTCGCCGATTACCTGACCCTGACGACCATCATCGACAGCGGATTGCTGGTGCTGCAGATCGAGCAATGCTCGCCCGAACACTTCGCTCGAAACAAACACAGCGGCAAGACGCCGCTGGTCATTGACTCCCGCCGCTGACGCTTGCCGTGAGCTGGCTCATTCGAATCAAGAAGAACACACCGTGAAAACAACCGACTCGATTAGCGAATTAACGGGTTTCGCCCGAAAGCATTCGCCCTACTACAAGAACAGTCTCGCCAACATCCCCGAGGCGATAAGTTCACCGTGCGAACTGCCACTGCTTGATCCGGCAGACTTCTGGAAAGACAGCGCGGATCTCGCGCAATGGCCGGTCCTGACGGCCCCCATTGGGCACGCCCTGGTGTTCAAGACCGGTGGATCAACCGGCGGTGGCAGGCTGTCCGTGTATGCCCGCACGGAATGGCAGCGCACGGTGGAAGATTTCGGCCGCAGTCTGAGCGAGCAATTCAGCCCCGGGGACCGTGTCGCCAATCTGTTCTTCGCTGGCGACCTTTACGCCAGTTTTCTGTTTATTCATGACTCACTCGCCTATGTTCAAACAGCTGTCAGCGAGTTTCCGTTTACCGGCGAGGTTGATCCACCGAAGTTGGCCGATGCCATCAACCAGCATCGGATCAATGTACTGGCTGGCGTGCCCGCGCAATTACTGACCTTCGCCAGTTGGCTCAAACAACGCGGCCTTACGTTGCCCCTGGTTGATAGCGTGCTTTACGGCGGGGAGAGCCTGTTTGCCTCACAGCGCCAGCTCCTTGAGCAAGTGCTGCCCAACGCGCGCATTGCCTCGATCGGCTACGCCAGCGTCGACGGCGGATTTATTGGCGCCAGTCATCCTGACTGCGTCGAAGGAGAACATCGCACACCCGACGGTCACGTCCTGTTGGAGATTGTCGATCAGCACAGCGGCGCAACGATCGAGGCCTGCAATCAAACCGGTCTGCTCGTATTGACCAATCTGCATCGCCGCTTGATGCCGCTGATCCGCTATCCCGTCGGAGATCTTGCGTGCTGGCGCGAACCGCCGGGCACTGCACAACGCAAATTCGCCCTGAGGGGACGCAGCGGCAATAGCCAGCGGGTGCGGGTCGGCATTCTGTCGCTGATGACCGATGAAATCAGCGAAAGCGTACGGAGCATCACTGGCAGCGACGATTGGCAATTGCTGATCGAACAAGCCAAAAGCGCAGATGTGTTGACGTTGAAATACGCAGTCATCGAACGATCGGCGCTCATCGACGAGAAACTTGAGGCCCGCTTGATCGAACTGTACCCGCCGATCGCGCAACTGCGGGCTGAGCGGTTATTGGAGCTGCGCATCCAGAGTTGCCGGTTCGAGGATTTGGCGCGCCATCCTCGCGCAGGGAAAAGCCTGCGGATAGTCGACTTGCGCTGCTATGGCCCGGACGAGAGGGAGGTGCGTGATGGAGTCGTTGATTCTGCGCAATTACCGTGACACCGATGCCAAGGCCGTCAGCCAGCTGTTTCGCGAGGTCTACGGTGATCATTACGTGCAAACCGACGTTTACATGCCCTGCCTGATCAATCAGAACCACGCCGACAAACGCTGGCATTCACTGGTTGCAGTGGAGGGTGAGCGGATTCTTGGTCATGCCACTTTGTATCGGCAAAGCGAAAGCTCGCACGATGCCGAACTGGCCTTGAGCGTCGTACATCCCGATACCCGTGGAAAGAACATTGCCACGCGGCTGGGCGGACAACTGCTGACTCATGCGCAGGCGTTGGGTTGTCGTAGCGTCTCGATCAAACAGGTCACCCATCACCCTTACACCCAACGCATGGCTATCAGCCTGGGTTTTCACAACACTGGATTGTTGCCGGACTATGTCCGCTCACCCTTTGGTTGTAAAAAACCCGAGTCGATCGTGTTGGGTGTACGTACTATCGATGGCTATCAACGACCATTGCCAGAACAGGCATGGCCAGCCAGTTGCCGCCCCTTGATGGTGCGTCTGAGCGCTGTGTTCGGCGTCGGGGCTGATGCAGGACGCTGGCGCGGAGCTTCGGTTCAGGTCCAGCAGCACGGCAGCCGCCATGAAATGTGGCTGGAAAAACTCAATCCGGAACTGCTCGACCAGTTGCGATCACTGCCCGGGCATTGGCTGGTTTCGATTCGTCTACAGCTTTCGCGACAGTTTGCCGTGGATCTGCACAGCCTCAACGCCATCGGTTTTGCTTTCACCGGCCTGGCGCCTGCACAGGATAATCGAGGGGGATGGCTGGCGCTGTTTCATCGTGGCTACCGCACGCGCAGGCTGACATTGCATTGTCCGCACATGCAGCAGTTGCATGACCAGGCACAACGTCACATCACTCGGCAAGCCGTGCCGGCGGCGTAAACAGCATGAGCCCGCACACGGATGAGCGGGCATCATCAGCAGACGTTACGCCTTTGCCTTCAGGCCTTTGTCAGACGGAACTGGCGCATTGCCTTCGCCATAGGTCTTGAGATTCTGCAGGACGTAAATGGCTTTCTTGAATTCGGGAATCAGGCTTTTGCCGTAATAATTGCCATTGAGGCTGTTGGTCTGGATGGCATCGAGCTGAGTGGCGAAATATTCCAGCGCGTTGAACTTGGCCTCCGGGTCTTTCTGCACGCCGAAGCGGTCGAATTTGTCGCCGGCATTGAGCAAAGTGATCGAGGTGATCTCGGAAATAAGGCCGCGCCCGCGCAGGAACTCGCTGAGGTTGCCCAACTGCTTGACGGAAACGTTGGCCGGGTCGAAGCCCTTGATCTGCTTGCGCAAACCCTGCTTATCCATCTCCGCCACATTCAGCGCATTCGGATCGTTGCCGACCAGCGTCAGCATCTGCTGCACTTTGACGCTCTGCGAAACCTGCTTTTTCGCGCCGGTATCACGGACCATTACGCCTGCCTTGCTTTCCCAGGCGCCGGTATAGCCGATCGTCATGCGAGGATTCCTTGTGCGATGAGCATGAAATGTCCTTGTTCCAACCAATTGAATGGGCGCGAGTATCGGCCGATGCGCCTGATCGCACCAAGTCTTTTGTGCGCTTTTTTACAAATCTCGTACATTCGTGACACAAGCCTGCATCCCGTAAACATTGGTTCAGAGCCGTCATCTTGATGTAACAAACGTGGCAATCCGGGGATTTGTACCCATCCCGATACCAACCGGTCATCGCCCAGCGTTGTTTCGGCGCGCGAGCACCTAAAGCTTCGGCCCGCAACGACGATACGCTGTGATACCCGCCCTGTTTTATTCCTGCCCTCCAACAAAAAAGCCGCTCAAGGATCAGTTCCATGCCCGCACTGCGCACTATTCAGGCTCGCTACACGCTGTTTCTGATTCTGTTCATTCTGCTGTTGTCCGTGCTGACCGTGGTCGGCATCAGCCAACTGGTGGCACCGACCCTGCGCGATACCGAAGAGAAGGTCGTGCTCAACCGCATCGCCGAAGTCGCCGTGCAGATTCAGGGCGAACTGAACAAGGTCCAGGCGCAGCAACGCAGCATCACCCAGACCATCCCACTGCTCGACAGCGCCGCCATCGACGTGGTGCTGCCAGGGCTGGTGGATCAGTATGGCGAGCTGAAAGTCTTCGGCGGCGGCATCTGGCCGTTACCGGGCCAGCGTGAAGCCGGGCGCAACAAATTCAGCACTTTCTGGCACCGTGACGCCTCTGGCCAACTCAAGGTCAACACGTTCTGGAACAGCGATGCGGCGCCCAACTATTACGACCAGAGCTGGCACAAGGGCGGCATGGCCACTCCGCGCGGCCAGTGCGCGTGGGCCGCTGCCTATAAGGACGACGCCAGCGCCGAGCCGCGCACCAACTGCGCCATGGCGATCTACAAGAACGGCAGCGCCTGGGGCGTTTCGACCATCGACGTGACCCTGGGCTTCTTCAACGATTTGGTGGCGCGCAAGGAAAAGGACCTCAACGCCGAAATGCTCATCGTCGAGGCGGACGGCAAGATCATCAGCAACAGCTCGCGCATCAGCGGCCCGATCGTGTTGAAGAACATCAGCGAACTGACGGCCAGCTCGACCTTCGTCAATCAGATCAAGACCGGCCTGCAGAATCGCGATACAGCGCAACGCGTCGAGTTCGATAACAACGGTGAAGACGCTACATTCTTCATGCGCCCTATCGAGGGCACACCGTGGTTCCTCGCCACTGCCCTGCCGACCAAGATGCTCACTGCCCAGCGCGACGACGTGCTCCATAGCCTCAGCCTGATCCAGATTCCGCTGGTGATCCTGCTGGTGCTGTTGCAGGTTTACGCGATTCGTAAGCTGGTGCTGCGCATGAAAGCGCTGAAGGCCAACATTGACTCGCTGTCCAGCGGAGACGCCGATCTGACCCGCCGAATCACCATTCGCGCCGAAGACGAACTGGGCGCCATCGGTCACTCGGTCAACACCTTCATCGCCTATCTGCAGAACATGATCGGCGAAGTCACCCAGGCCACCGGCGCCATGGCTTCCAGCCTCGACAACCTGCAGCGCACCTCGGCACATACCGGCCAGATTCTGCTGCGTCACGCTTCGGAAACCGATCAGACCGTCACCGCCATCAACGAAATGAGCTCGACTGCTGAAAGCGTCGCGCAAAACGCCGCTGAAACCGCTGCATTCACCCAGCGTGCCAATGAGAACGCAGACCGCTCGCGCGTTGTGGTCGGGGAAGCGACCAACAGCGTGGTCGCGCTGATCGACGAAGTGGCCAGCGCTACACACAAAGTTGAAAACATGCAGCAGGACGCCCAGCGCATCACCGAAATCCTCGGCGTCATCGGCGCGATTGCCGGCCAGACCAACCTGCTCGCCCTCAACGCCGCGATTGAAGCGGCCCGGGCCGGTGAACAGGGTCGCGGCTTTGCGGTGGTGGCGGATGAAGTCCGCGCCCTCGCCGCCCGCACTCAGGCCAGTACCTCGGAAATCAACGAAATGTTGACCCGTCTGACTCAAGGCGTGAGTTCCTCGGTCAGCGCCATGGAAAACACCCAAGCCAGTTGCCAGTCCGCTGCTGACGCCACCGCCCGAGTCAACTCGGGGCTGGACGAAATGGCCGGTTCGGTCAGCCACATCAACAGCCTCAGCACGCAGATCGCCACCGCCGCCGAACAGCAAAGCGCAGTGACCGAAGAGATCAACCGCAGCATGGTGCAGATTCGCCACATGGTCGATGAACTGGTGCAGAGCGGCCAGGCCAGCGAGCTCAATACCCGCCAATTGCTCGAAGCCAACAGCCGCGTGAGCGCGATCATGGGGCGGTTCAAGGTCAGTTAAGCCAACCGCGACCACGGGGATTTTGGCCTTTAAGCCAATCCCCTGTGGGAGCGAGCCTGCTCGCGAAAGCGATTTTTCAGTCACTGTATCTGCGGCTGGTCAACCGCAATCGCGAGCAGGCTCACTCCTACACTGGTCCGGGTGTTTTGTAGCAACTGGAAACACTCAGTTGATGCCGGGATGGAAAAACCGGTCAAAATGCGCTCTTGCTGACCTTCACCGAGTCGAGAGCCCATTCCCATGCGAAGCCAACTGCGTCTGATCGCCCTGAGCACCCTGTTCATCTCCTCCCTGGCGCAAGCCGCCGAACTGATCCCGATCGAAGTGCACCGCGATGCCAATTGCGGCTGCTGCAAAAAGTGGATCAGCCATCTCGAAGCCAATGGCTTCAAAGTCGAAGATCACGTCGAAAGCGACATGAGCAGCTTTAAACAGCAGCACGGCGTACCACCGCGTCTGGCGTCCTGCCACACGGCGATCATCAATGGCAAATTCGTTGAAGGTCATGTGCCGGCCGATCAGGTGCTTGCGTTGAGCAAGCGCGACGATCTGCTGGGTGTGGCAGCGCCAGGCATGCCGATCGGCTCGCCGGGTATGGAAATGGACGGCATGAGCGATGCGTACCAAGTGATCGGTCTGAAGAAGGACGGCGCCGACGTGGTGGTGGCGGACTACCCGGCCCGTTGATGGGTGCGGCTTACTTCGGCCTGTTCTTTGCTGCGTTCGGTGCGGCGACATTGTTGCCATTGCAATCAGAGGCGCTGCTGGTCGGTTTGATCGTCAGCGAGCGTTACTGGCTGTGGGGTTTGCTCGCAGTGGCGACGCTGGGCAACGTACTCGGCTCGCTGGTCAACTGGTGGCTGGGCCGTGGCATCGAGCGGTTTCAGGATCGACGCTGGTTTCCGGTCAGCCATGGGCATATGGCCAAGGCACGCAAGCACTATGAGCGCTATGGGCATTGGTCGCTGCTGCTCAGTTGGCTGCCGGTGATCGGCGATCCGCTGACCTTGATAGCAGGCGTCATGCGCGAACCGCTCGGGCGCTTTCTGTTGATCGTGACGCTGGCCAAAGGCGCGCGCTATGGCGTGCTGGCCTTGCTGACACTTGGCTGGCTAGGTTGAACCAACCCTCAGTGTGATTGCCTTTGTTTAACGTCGGCGTAATCCCGACCTTCCAGAGTCGGCCAATTTTCAAGGAGTTTGTGCTTATGTCCGTCACGCTTTCCCGCTGGCTGCCCGGCCTCGTCCTCAGCGCTGCCCTGCCATTAATGGCGCACGCGGCCACTGAAACCGCCCCCGCCGAAGGGCCTGCCTATGGCCCGGAGTTGCAAGGTTTCCAATACCCCTACACGCTTAAACATTTCGCCTTCGAATCCCAAGGCCAGAAGCTGCAAATGGGCTACATGGACGTCGCCGCCAATGGCAAGGCCAACGGCCGCACCGTGGTGCTGATGCACGGCAAGAATTTCTGCGCAGCGACCTGGGACAGTTCGATCAAAGCCCTGAGCGACGCCGGCTACCGCGTGATTGCGCCGGATCAGATCGGTTTCTGTACATCCAGCAAACCTGAGCATTATCAGTACAGCTTCCAGCAACTGGCCACCAACACCCAGCAATTGCTCAAGGCTTTGGGCATTCAGAAAGCCACTGTGCTCGGCCACTCCACCGGCGGCATGCTCGCCACCCGTTATGCGCTGCTGTTCCCTGAGCAGGTTGATCAACTGGCAATGGTCAACCCGATCGGTCTGGAAGACTGGAAAGCCCTCGGCGTTCCGTATCGCACCGTCGATCAGTGGTATCAGCGTGAATTGAAGGTCACGGCCAAGGGCATTCGCGATTATGAGCGCACCACCTATTACGACGGCCGCTGGAAGCCGGAATTCGATCGTTGGGTCGACATGCTCGCCGGCCTGAGCAACGGTCCGGGCAAGACCCAGGTCGCGTGGAACTCGGCGCTGATCTACGACATGATCTTCACCCAGCCGGTGTACTACGAGTTCAAGGATCTGAAGATGCCGACCCTGTTGCTGATCGGCACCTCCGACACCACCGCCATCGGCAAAGACCTCGCGCCGCCGGAAGTGAAAGCCAAAATCGGTCATTACGAGGTGCTTGGCAAACAGGTCGCCAAGCTGATTCCGCAGTCGACGCTGATTGAATTCCCGGGCATGGGTCATGCGCCGCAAATGGAAGAACCGGAGAAATTCCATCAGGCGCTGCTCGGCTGGCTGGGCAAGACTCCTTCCGTTCCTTGATGAGGCAAGCCGATGACGGTGCAGATTGCAGTGATCGATGACTGGCAAGACGTGGCCCGCGACGTGGTCGACTGGTCCGTGCTGGAGAGCATCGGTGAAGTGACCTTTGTGCATGATTACCCGGCCGACAACGCCACACTGGCCGAGCGCCTTGGCAAGTACGAGGTGATCTGCGTCATGCGCGAACGCACGCGCTTCGACGCCGATTTGCTCGGGCGCTTGCCCAATCTGAAGTTGCTGGCCACCGGCGGCATGCGCAATGCCGCGCTGGACATACCGGCCGCAGCAGCTCTGGGCATCAAGGTCTGCGGCACCGATAGCTACAAACACGCCGCGCCGGAACTCACCTGGGCGCTGATCATGGCGGCCACCCGTGATCTGGTGAAGGAAGCCAATGCGCTGCGGGCCGGCCAGTGGCAGCAGGGCCTCGGCGGCGATCTGCACGGCAAGACGCTGGGTATTCTCGGTTTGGGCAGCATCGGCCAGCGGGTCGCGCAGTTCGCTCAGGTGTTCGGCATGCGGGTGATCGCCTGGAGCGAAAACCTCACCGCCGAACGCGCTGAACAGGCCGGCGTGACGTACGTCAGCAAGCAACAACTGTTCGAGCAGGCCGACGTGCTGTCGGTGCATCTGGTGCTCAGCGAACGCAGTCGCGGTCTGGTTGATGCCCAGGCGCTGGACTGGATGAAACCGAGCGCGCTTTTGGTCAACACTGCTCGCGGGCCGATCGTCGATGAAACCGCGTTGATCAAGGCGCTACAGAAACGGCGCATTGCCGGAGCAGCGCTGGACGTATTCGAGCAAGAGCCGTTGCCGGCCCTGCACCCGTTTCGCACGCTGGACAATGTCCTCGCCACGCCGCATGTGGGCTATGTCAGTCGGCAGAATTACGAGCAGTTCTTCCGGCAGATGATCGAGGATATTCAGGGTTGGGCAGCTGGGGAGCCGGTGCGTCTGTTGAACTGAGTCCATTACTTTAAAGTTGAGTTGCTTCAACCGCCCTCTTCGCGAGCAGGCTCGCTCCCACAGGTTGTACGCGGTCCAATGTGGGAGCGAGCCTGCTCGCGAAGAGGTCATCTCAGATACCACTCTGCAATACGCTCGCACCACAACGGTGCAACTCGCCCATCCCCTAGCACAAAACCGTGACTGCCCAGTCACTGTTTTGGCCCACTCCGCCCGAAAAACATGCCCTTCGTCGGAGCGTTTTCCCTCCTGAACCCTCGCTTACATCCCGACACAACCGATTGTCGAACAATTTACCCATTTGCCCCGACCCGCTCTAGGATCTGGCCTAGACTCATTTTTCAGTGGCCAAACCACTCGGTCATACCGACGAAAAAAAGTCGAAACTTTTGCTTCACGCCACAGGTCATCAGAACAACTGGGCGAAAGCGACTGGTGTAATCCTTGCAACGGCCTCACCACCCATTCTGCTTGCGCGTGTTGGGTCAGCATTTGCTCACCGATGCGTGGCGCCTTTGCGCCCGGCCACAGGACTTGGCCACGAAACAGCTTGTTCGAGACAAGAATCAGATCACACACGGGAGATACATATGATCAGTGCGGCATTGGATATTCAGGGAGAGCGTGCTCACCAGTCGCTTGGAGAATCGAGCACCATCAGTGTTCCCGGCAGCCGACAGATCAACGTACCCGGCACCAAGACGCTTGCTCCGGTAGCAAGCCAGAATCCCAACAAGAAAAAAGTGTTGTTCGTGACCTCTGAGATCGCCGATCTGGTCAAGACCGGTGGCCTCGGTGATGTCTCCGCCGCCCTGCCCCGGGCGATGGCCCACCTGCATGACGTGCGGGTGTTGATTCCCGGGTATCCGCAAGTGGTGCACAGCGAAAACCCGATTCACATCATCGGCGAGCTGGGTGGCCACGCCGCGCTGCCACCTTGCAAGATCGGTCGTATGGACATGCCCGATGGTCTGGTGATCTACGTGTTGATCTGCCCTGAACTCTACGAGCGTGAGGGTGGCCCTTACGGCGCCAACAACGGTCGCGACTGGCCGGACAACCATATCCGCTTCGCCCGTCTCGGCCTGGCTGCTGCCGACATCGCCGCCAACCTTGCGCAAATCCACTGGCGCCCGGATCTGGTGCACGCCCATGACTGGCCGGCTGGCCTCGCGCCCGCTTACATGCACTGGCGTGGGCAGCGCACGCCAACGCTGTTCACCATTCACAACCTTGCCTACCAGGGCGTGACCAGCCTCGGTTCCTGCCCGGAGCTGGGGATTCCCACCCATGCCCTGCAACAGGAAGGCATGGAGTTCTACGGCAAGATGTCGTTCCTCAAGGCCGGCATGGCCTATTCGAGCCACATCACCACCGTCAGCGCGACGTATGCGCAAGAAATCACCACCCCGGACTTCGGCTGCGGCCTCGACGGTTTCCTTGCCGCCAAGACCCAGCAAGGCCTGCTCAGCGGCATTCCGAACGGCATCGACGAGAGCTGGGATTCGGCGACCGACCCGCACCTGTTTGCCCCGTTCGCCATCGGCGACTGGGAAGGCAAAGCGGTCAATGCCGCCCATGTCCGTGAGCTGTTCGGCTTGAATGACTCCACCGGTCCGCTGTTCGCCGTGGTTTCGCGCCTGGTCTATCAGAAAGGTCTGGACCTCACCGAAGCGGTGTCCGAGTTCATCGTGCAGAACGGTGGTCAAATCGCGATCATCGGTCGCGGCGAGCCGGAAGAAGAGCAAGCCATGCGTGAACTGGCCCTGCGCTTTCCTGGCCAGATCGGCGTGCGGATCGGTTTCAACGAAACCGATGCCCGACGCATGTTCGCCGGCAGCGATTTCCTGTTGATGCCGTCGCGCTACGAGCCTTGCGGCCTGAGCCAGATGTACGCCCAGCGTTTCGGCTCGCTGCCGGTCGCGCGCAACACCGGCGGCCTGGCCGACACCATTGAAAACGGCGTCACCGGTTTCCTCTTCGATGAGTCCACCGTTGATAGCTACAAGGAAGCCCTGAGCCGCGCGTTCAAGGTTTTCGCCTTTCCGGAACTGCTCAACGCCATGCGCTGCCGTGCCATGGCTGCACCGTTCAACTGGAGCAAAGCGGTTGAACCGTACGCCGAACTTTACGAACAACTGGTCGCCAAGGCGTTGGGTAAAGCCAGCCACAAATAACCAGGGAGTTGCAGAAAATGCCGTCAAGGACCCAAGAAACCTGGCCCCACGGCGCGATCATGCTGGATGCCGAGCACACGCAATTTGCGTTGTGGGCGCCTGACGCGTTCTACGTCAGTGTGGAACTGGAAGATGGAAAATCGTTGCCCATGCTGCCCCAGGGCGACGGTTGGTTTGTAATCAAGGCCAATTGCCCGGCGGGCAGTCGCTACCGTTACTGCATCGATGGCGAACTGGAGGTGCCGGACCCGGCCTCCAGAGCGCAAGATGGTGACCTTGACCGCCACAGCGTGGTGGTCGACCCCCATGCCTATCAATGGCGGCACACGACCTGGAATGGTCGGCCGTGGAGTGAAGCGGTAATTTATGAGTTGCACGTCGGTGCGCTCGGTGGATTTGCCGAAGTCGAACAGCATCTGGCGCGCTTGGTGGCGCTGGGCATTACCGCGATCGAACTGATGCCGCTGGCGCAATTTCCCGGTGATCGCAACTGGGGCTACGACGGGGTGCTGCCCTACGCGCCTCAAGCCTCCTACGGCACACCGGAACAACTCAAACACCTGATCGACAGCGCCCACGGCCATGGCCTGGCGGTGATTCTCGACGTCGTCTACAACCACTTCGGCCCCGACGGCAACTATCTGCATCGTTACGCCAAGGGCTTTTTCCGCGAGGACAAGCACACGCCTTGGGGCGCGGCGATCGATTTCCGCCGCCCGGAAGTGCGCGAGTTCTTCATTGAGAATGCACTGATGTGGCTGCTCGAATACCGTTTCGACGGCCTGCGTCTGGATGCGGTGCACGCGATTGAAGACCCGGATTTCCTCAGCGATCTGGCCCGGCGCATTCGCCAGCAGATCGACCCAAGCCGGCACGTCTGGCTGACCGTCGAAAACGAGCTGAATCAGTCGAGTCTGCTGGAAAACGATTACGACGCGCAGTGGAACGACGACGGTCATAACGCGTTGCACGTGCTGCTGACCGGCGAAACCGACGCCTATTACGCCGACTATGCCGCGCAGCCCACCGAGCAATTGGTGCGCTGCCTGAGTCAGGGCTTCGTATTCCAGGGCCACATCACTCGCCATGGCGAACCTCGCGGCGAGCCGAGCGAACATCTGCCCTCCACCGCTTTCGTGTTGTTCCTGCAGAACCATGACCAGATCGGCAACCGTGCCTTTGGCGAACGTCTGCATCAGCTTGCCGACCCGCGTGCGGTGCAGGCGGCGACGGTGTTGTTGCTGCTGTCGCCGATGATTCCGCTGATGTTCATGGGCGACGAGTTTGCCGCCGAGCAACCGTTCCTGTTTTTCACCAGCCACCACGGTGAACTGGCGGAACTGGTGCGTGAAGGCCGGCGCAACGAGTTCGCCGCATTCAGTGCTTTTACCGATCCGCACAAGCGCGAACAGATCCCTGATCCAAATGCCCAGGACACCTTCTACGCTTCGCAGCCGCGACTGTCCGGGAGCGGCACGCCATTGCAACAGCAGACCCAAGAGCTCTACCGGCAACTGCTGAAGTTGCGCCATCAGTACATCATTCCCCATCTCTCCGGGACCCAGGCTCTGGGCGCGCAAATGCTCGGCTATGGAGCGGTCAGTGCGCGCTGGCGACTGGGCAACGGCAGTGAGCTGCGAATTGACCTGAACCTCAGTGGCACGCCAGTGGTCAACCCTGCACAGACCGATACCGAGTGGCTGTTTCAACAGCCAGCGGCGATCGAACTGTCGGACCCGAACCAACTGCCGGCGTACACCGCGCTCGTCAGCCTCACGGCCGCACCCCTTTTGCACCCCCTGGATGGAGAGCGCCTATGAGCGATGCGCAACTGGAAATACTCGCCAGTCGAGCCGGCCTTGCCGTCGACTGGATCGACGCCAACGGGCGTCAGCAAAAAGTCGCTCCCGCTGTGTTGCGCAATGTCCTGATCGGACTCGGCCACCCCGCCAGCACCGCGCAAGAAATCGATGCCAGCCTGTTGCAACTGCAAGAAGTCCAGCAAGACCGCCATCTGCCGCCCCTGCTGACCTGCGACGTTGGTGTTGCCCTCGACCTGAGTCGCTACTTCACACCGGAGACGCCCTGCGAGATTCATCTTGAAGACGGCTCGCAGATGAACCTCAAGCTGGACAACGAAGCCATGTTGCCCGGCTTGATTCCGGTCGGTTACCAGCAAGTGCACATCGGCGATCAGTATTTCACTCTCGCTGTGGCGCCTGAGCGTTGTTTCAGCGTTGGCGATGCGGTCGATAGCCCGATCCCGCGCGCCTGGGGTCTGAGCGCCCAATTGTATTCGCTGCGCCGTCCGGGTGACGGTGGTTTTGGCGACACCCAGGCGCTGGAGGAATTGGTTCGTGTAGCGGGTGAACGTGGCGCCGATGCACTGGCGATCAGCCCGATGCACGCGATGTTCAGTTCCGATAATGGCCGCTATAGCCCCTATTCGCCGTCCAGCCGCTTGTTTCTCAATTCACTGTACGCAGCGCCGGGCAGCATTCTCGGCGAGCGCGCATTGCGTGACGCAATCGATGCCAGTGGCCTGGCCGCGCAGTTCGACCAGTTGGAAAATCTCAAGCTGATCGACTGGCCTGCCGCCGCACAAGCCAAGCAGAAACTGCTGCAAGCCTTATATGACGGTTTCGTCGCTGGCGAGCATCCGCTGCACGCCGACTTCGCCAGCTTCCGGCATGCCGGTGGCGAAGCGCTGGAGAACCATTGCCGCTTCGAAGCCATTCAGGAAATGCGCGCCGCCCGTGGCGAAAGCCTCGACTGGCGCGAATGGCCGGAGCACTGGCACGACCCGCGCGGCGCGGCGCTGGGCGCTTTTGCCGAAGAATATGCCGAGCGCATCGGTTATTTCGCCTTCTGCCAATGGCTGATCCATCGCTGCCTCGAGCGCGTGCAATCTGCCGCGCGCAGTGCCGGCATGGGCATTGGCCTGATCGCCGACCTCGCCGTCGGTGCTGACGGTGCCGGCAGTCAGGCCTGGAGTTTTCAGGATGAATTGCTCGCCTCGCTGACCGTCGGCGCGCCGCCGGACATCCTGAACCGCAGCGGCCAGGGTTGGGGCATTTCCGCGTTCTCGCCGGAAGGGCTGATCCGCAACGGTTTCCGTGCCTTCATCGAGATGCTGCGCGCCAACTTCGCCCACGCCGGAGGCCTGCGCATCGACCATGTCATGGGCCTGCAACGCCTGTGGGTGATTCCCAACGGCGCCGCCCCGGCCGATGGCGCCTATCTGTATTATCCGTTCGACGACATGCTGCGTCTGCTGGCCCTCGAGTCGCATCGGCATCAAGCCATCGTGCTCGGCGAAGACCTCGGCACCGTGCCGGAAGGCCTGCGGGAAAAACTCGCCGCGCGCTCGATTCTCGGCATGCGCGTGCTGTTGTTCGAACAGGACAATACCCGCTTCAAACCGATTCTCGACTGGCCGGATGACGCGCTCGCCACCACCAGCACCCATGACCTGCCGACACTCAATGGCTGGTGGCATGGCCGCGATATCGACTGGAACGCGCGCCTCGGTCTGGTCGATGCCAACGGCGAAATCGACTGGCGCCGGCATCGCGAGCGTGAACGCGAAGGCCTGCGCGATGCGCTGCGTCAGGATCCACAGAACTTCCGCGAAGAGTCCCACGAAGCCGATCAAGTGGTCGATGCCAGTGTGCGTTTCCTCGGGCACACCCGCGCGCCGCTGGTGCTGCTGCCGCTGGAAGATGCCCTGGGTATCGATGAACAGCCGAATCTGCCTGGCACCACCGATTCACACCCGAACTGGTCGCGACGTTTGCCCGGTCCCAGCGAAGCGTTGCTGGACGGCCCCGATGCCGCCCGCCGCCTGGAACTGCTGGCCTGCGCGCGCCTTCAAGCCTCTGAGCGTGACCAATGAATCAACAGCAAATCCAGCCACTGCGCGCCACGTTGCGCCTGCAATTTCATAAAGGTTTTACCCTCGAACAAGCGGTGCCACTGGTGCCGTACTTTGCCCGACTCGGCATCAGCCATATCTACGCCTCGCCACTGCTGGCGGCGCGCGCCGGTTCCATGCATGGCTACGACGTGGTCGACCCGACCCAGGTCAATCCGGAGCTGGGCGGCGAGCCGGCATTGCGCCAACTGGTCAGCACCCTGCGTGAACACAACATGGGGCTGATTCTCGACATCGTTTCCAACCACATGGCCGTGGGCGGCAATGACAACCCGTGGTGGCTCGACCTGCTGGAATGGGGACGCCTGAGTCCGTATGGCGAATTCTTCGACATTCAGTGGCACTCGCCGGACCCGTTGATGGAAGGCCAATTGCTGCTGCCGTTTCTTGGCAGTGACTACGGCGTGGCGTTGCAGGAAGGCACACTCAAGCTCAAATTCAACGCGCAGACCGGGACTTTTTACGTCGAGCATTACGACCACCACTTCCCGATCTGCCCGAACAACTATGGCGAGCTGCTCAAGTCCGACGACACGCTGAAGTCTCTGGCAGATCGCTTCAGCACACTCAGCTATCAGACCGACGCACATTCGCTGGCGATGCCGCTCAAGCAAGAGTTGCGCGAGCTGGCGAGCGATCCGCGTGTTCTGGCGACTATCGAAGGCAACCTCGCACAGTACGATTCCACCACCGAGGAAGGCTTTCACAAGCTTCACGAACTGCTGGAACGGCAAAGCTATCGCCTGGCCAGTTGGCGCACGGCGGCGGACGACATCAACTGGCGGCGCTTCTTCGACATCAACGAGCTTGGCGGCCTGCGCGTCGAGCGCCCGGCGGTGTTCGAAGCAACCCACGGCAAGATCTTCCAGTTAGTTGAAGAAGGTCTGGTCGACGGCTTGCGCATCGACCACATCGACGGCCTTGCCGACCCGCGTGGCTACTGCCGCAAATTGCGTCGGCGTCTGGATCACTTGGCACCGGGACGTCATCTGCCGATCTATGTCGAGAAGATCCTCGGCGAGGGCGAAACCCTGCGCCGCGACTGGAGCGTCGACGGCACCACCGGTTACGAGTTCATGAATCAGCTGTCGCTGCTGCAACACGACCCGGATGGCGAACATGTCCTCGGCGAACTCTGGCAGCGCCGCACCGAGCGCCCGGCAGCGTTCATGGAAGAAGCGCAACTGGCCCGTCAGCAGATTCTTAACGGTTCGCTGGCCAGCGACTTCGAAAGTGTTGCCCAGGCGCTGCATCAAGTCGCGCGGGATGACTTGATGACCCGCGACCTGACCCTGGGCGCGATTCGCCGCGTGCTGCATGCGTTGATCGTGCACTTCCCGGTTTATCGCACCTACATCAGCGCGATGGGCCGGTCCGAGCAGGACGAAGCGATTTTCCAGCACGCCATGGACGGTGCGCGGCAAACCCTCAGCGAAGCTGACTGGCCAGTGCTCGACTCGGTCGCCAGCTGGCTTGGCGGCACGCCATGGCGCCGCAAGCCACGGGGGCGCTCGCGCAAGATTCTCAAACATGCCTGCGTGCGTTTCCAGCAACTGACCTCGCCGGCAGCGGCCAAGGCTGTGGAAGATACTGCGCTGTATCGCTCGGCGGTGCTGCTGTCGCGCAATGATGTCGGTTACAACACCGAGCAATTCAGCGCGCCGGTCAGCGAGTTCCACGAAGTCAATCAACAGCGCATGGCCGAGTTTCCTGACAACCTGCTCGCGACTGCCACCCATGACCACAAGCGCGGCGAAGACACCCGTGCCCGGCTGGCCGTACTCAGTGAGCGCAGCCATTGGTACGCCGATCAGGTCGAACTGTGGCGCGCCCTCGCCCGCCCGGTGCGCATGGAAGATGACGCGCCGTCTGCCGGCGACGAGTTGATCCTGTATCAGGCGTTGCTCGGCAGTTGGCCGCTGGACCTGCAGGACGACGACAAGGCCGGTTTCGCCGATTACGCCAAGCGCATCTGGCAGTGGCAACAGAAAGCCCTGCGCGAAGCCAAGCTGCAAAGCAGCTGGAGCGCGCCGAATGAAGCCTATGAAAACGCGGCCCAGGCTTTCACGGAGAAGCTGCTGACCGGTGAAGAAGGCGAGTTGCTGCGCGCGGCGCTGAGCAAGACCGTCAACAGCATCGCCGCTGCCGGCGCGCTCAACGGGCTGGCGCAAACCTTGCTGCGCATGACCGTGCCGGGTGTGCCGGATCTGTACCAGGGCAATGAGTTTTGGGATTTCAGTCTGGTCGACCCGGACAACCGCCGCCCGGTGGATTACGCCGCCCGCGAGCAAGCGTTGCAGGCATCCGTGCCGGGTACCGAACTGCTCAAGGACTGGCGTGACGGGCGCATCAAACAGGCGCTGATCAGTGAGGTGTTGAACCTGCGCAAGGAACACGGCGAGCTGTTCCGCCGTGGCGATTACCAACCATTGGAAGTACTGGGCAGTCAGGCGCACAACGTCTTGGCATTCGCGCGTGAACATCTGGGCGTGCGGGCGATTGTGGTGGTGCCGGTGCGTTGCGCAACGTTGCTGGAAAACAGTGCCATCCCGCAGGTCGATGCGCTGCGCTGGGGCGATACGCGGGTCGTTTTACCGTCTGCCGCTTCGGATGCAAACCTGAAGGGACTTTTTGCAAGCAGCGTAGTCACACAAAACAGGGAGCTGAATGTCAGCGAAGCGCTGGGGGATGTCCCGGTCAATCTCTTTATCCAACACTTAACACAAGCATGAGTTCAGTTCAGGAGCATTGCGATGAGCACCGACGATAAACGCATTCGCGAATTCGCCTATCAGATCTGGGAGTCGGAAGGGAAACCTGAAGGCCACGAAGAACGTCATTGGGAAATGGCGCGCAAGCTGGCCGAGGCCGAAGCGCTGGCACCCAAGAAGCCACCCAAGGCGGCCGGCAGCAAAGTGGCTGGCAAGACTACAAGCGCAGCAGCGAAAAGCACCGACGGCAAGACACCGGCAGCCGCCAAAGCCAAACCAGCGGCGAAAGCCAAGCCTGCGGCCACGGCCAAAGTAGTCCCGCCGGGCGAAAAGGCTGCCGAGAAAAAGCCGCGAGCCGCGAAGAAGCCTCCGGCGAACTGACCCGATCCATATTTGAACTGAATGACTGTGTGGCGAGCGTGCTCGCCACAAGGGGTTCTTGCGCCCCGAAGAAAGCCCTTCTTGGGGGGCAAAACACACCACCCTGTGGGAGCGAGCCTGCTCGCGAAAGCGCTAGGTCAGTTGGTGAAAACGTCGAATGTACCGACGCTTTTGCGAGCAGGCTCGCTCCCACAAGGAAATCTCATTGCCTGAACTGTCCCGTTTTTTTGCAGGAGCAATCATGACCCGTCCAAAGAAAGCCGAACCCGCTGCGCACGCCGAGCCGTCGAGAATCCGTGAAGGCCTGCCCTTCCCGCTGGGTGCGACCTGGGATGGTCTGGGGGTGAACTTTGCTCTGTTTTCCGCCAACGCCACCAAGGTCGAGCTGTGCATTTTCGACGATGCCGGCGAAGTCGAACTCGAACGCATCGAGCTGCCGGAATACACCGATGAGATCTACCACGGCTACCTGCCGGATGCGCATCCGGGGCTGATTTACGGCTACCGCGTTTATGGTCCTTATGACCCGGCCAATGGTCACCGTTTCAACCACAACAAACTGCTGATCGACCCTTACGCCAAACAATTGGTCGGTGAGCTGAAATGGTCGGAAGCGCTGTTCGGCTACACCATCGGCCACCCCGACGCCGACCTCAGTTTCGACGAGCGTGACAGCGCGCCATTCGTGCCCAAGTGCAAGGTCATCGACCCGGCCCACACCTGGGGCAATGACCATCGCGTCAGCGTGCCGTGGGACAAGACCATCATTTACGAAACCCACGTGCGCGGCATCAGCATGCGTCATCCTTCGGTGCCGGAAAACCTGCGCGGCACCTTTGGCGGCTTGATGGTCGACGACGTGCTTGAGCACATTCGCAAGCTCGGTGTTTCGTCTGTCGAACTGCTGCCGATTCACGCCTTCGTCAACGATCAGCATCTGCTGCAAAAGGGCATGACCAACTATTGGGGCTATAACAGCATCGCGTTCTTCGCCCCGGACCCGCGTTATCTGGCCAGCGGCAAGATTGCCGAATTCAAGGAAATGGTCGCGCACCTGCACGATGCCAATCTCGAAGTCATTCTCGACGTGGTCTACAACCACACCGCCGAAGGTAACGAGCAAGGCCCGACCCTGTCGATGCGCGGTATCGACAACGCCTCCTACTACCGCTTGATGCCCGACGACAAGCGCTACTACATCAACGACTCCGGCACCGGTAACACCCTGGACCTGAGTCACCCGTGCGTGCTGCAAATGGTCACTGACTCCCTGCGCTACTGGGCCAGTGAGATGCACGTCGACGGTTTCCGTTTCGACCTGGCAACCATTCTTGGCCGTTACCACGATGGTTTCGACGAGCGCCACAGCTTCCTCGTCGCCTGCCGTCAGGACCCGGTGCTGCGTCAGGTGAAGATGATCGCCGAACCCTGGGACTGCGGTCCCGGCGGTTATCAGGTCGGCAACTTTCCGCCGGGCTGGGTTGAGTGGAACGACAAGTTCCGCGACACCGTGCGTGCGTTCTGGAAAGGTGACGACGCTCAGCTTGCCGATTTCGCCAGCCGCATGACCGCTTCCGGGGAGATGTTCAACCAGCGCGGGCGCCGGCCGTATTCGTCGGTGAACTTCATCACCGCCCACGACGGTTTCACTCTCAACGATCTGGTCTCGTACAACGACAAGCACAACGAAGCCAACGACGAGAACAACCAGGATGGCAGCAACAACAACCTGTCGTGGAACCACGGCGTCGAAGGCCCGACCGACGATCCGGAAATCAACGCTTTGCGCCATCGGCAGATGCGCAATTTCTTCGCCACCCTGCTGCTGGCCCAAGGTACACCGATGATCGTCGCCGGTGACGAGTTCGCCCGCACCCAGGACGGCAACAACAATGCCTATTGCCAGGACAGCGAGATTGGCTGGGTCAATTGGGACCTGAGCGAGGACGGCAAGGCCCTGCTCAAGTTCGTCAAACGCCTGATCAAACTGCGCCTGACTTATCCGATCCTGCGTCGCGGACGCTTCCTGGTCGGCGAGTACAACGAAGATATCGGCGTCAAGGACGTGACCTGGCTGGCACCAGACGCCACCGAGATGACCACCGAGCACTGGCACGATGCGCACAATCGCTGCCTGGGCATGCTGCTCGACGGTCGCGCACAGGAAACCGGCATCCGTCGCAAAGGCGCCGACGCGACGCTGCTGCTGGTGGTCAACGCACACCATGACATTGTCAACTTCACGCTGCCAGAAGTACCGGACGGCGGCTTCTGGACCTGCATGATCGACACCAACCAGCCGTCGATTCGTGGTCAGGAACGCTTTGACTTCGGCCATGAATATTCGGTGACCGGGCGTTCGTTGCTGTTGTTCGAACTGCAACGCGATGAAGAAGATTGATATGGACTTTCAACATTATCTGGCTCGCCGTCCGCCAGATTACGCCGACACCAATGCCCTCGGCCGTTGCCTGCGGGCGATGGTCGAGGCCGGCCTCGACCGCTTGCCGTTGCCCGGCAGCGGTCACACGCTGGAGCGCTTCCAGCGTCTATCGGAGGTGGGCGGACACGATCTTGGGCTGTGCAAACTCTATGAAGGCCACACGGATGCGCTGGCGATCATCGAGCAATTGGGCGGTACGCCAACCCCAGGCAGCACGTGGGGCATGTGGGCTGCCGAGCCGCCGCAGGCGCGGGTAAAAGTTACGCCGGCCGGGCATATGGTGACGCTGAACGGGCGCAAGGCCTGGTGTTCTGGCGCGGCGGTGCTCAGCCACGCCTTGCTCACTGCGTGGGACGCTGATGATCAGCAGCAATTGGTTGCAGTCGCACTCGATCAACCTGGCGTGACCATCACCGATCAAGGCTGGCAAGCGGTGGGCATGGCGGCCACCGGCAGCGTCGAAGTGCTGTTTGAAAACGCCGAAGCGCAGGCCATTGGCAACCCCGGTGATTACCTGCAACGGCCGGGGTTCTGGCAGGGCGGGATCGGTATCGCGGCTTGCTGGTACGGCGCTTCACGGCGGATTGCCGAAGGGCTGCGTCAGCATTGCGCGCAACGCGATGAACCGCACGCCCTCGCCCATCTCGGTGCGACTGACACAGCACTGCAAGCGGCGGCCGACGTGTTGCGCTTCAGCGCGTTGCAAATCGATGCGCAGCCTGAGGCTGACGCTGAACTGCTGGCCCGTCGCGCCCGCGCGGTGGTCGAACAGTCTGCCGAACAGGTCATGCGTGAAGTCGGGCGGGCGCTGGGTGCCGGGCCGTTTTGTCAGGATCGGCATTTTGCGCGACTGAGTGCCGACTTGCCGGTGTTTCTGCGCCAGAGTCACGCCGAGCGCGACCTTGCTGCGCTGGGCCAGCGGATTGCCGGTCAATCCTGCGAGGTCTGGGCGTTATGAAGGACAACCCGATCGTCGGCCAGGGCACTTCACTGCAGCAATGGCAGGGTTCGCGGCGTTTGGCCGAACTGCCCGCCATCGACGTTCTTGACCTGGTACCGCTGGGTTCGCGGGCGGTGATCATCGCGCCGCATCCGGATGACGAAGTGCTCGGTTGCGGCGGCATCATGCAGTTGCTGGCGGCAGCCGGACGGCCGTTGCAATTGATCTCGGTCACCGATGGCAGCGCCAGTCACCCCGGCTCGCAACGCTGGACGGTCGAACGCTTGAGCGTAGTGCGACCACAAGAATCCGCCGAAGCCCTGCGCCGCCTCGGCTTGCCGATGCACAGCCTGAAATGGCTGCGCGGCGGGTTTACCGACACCCAAGTGGCGGCTCAGGAAACGGGGTTGAGCGAATTCATCGCCGGGTATCTGCATGCCAGTGACGTGGTTTTCACTACCTGGCGCCAGGACGGCCACAGCGATCATGAGGCCGTCGGCCGCGCCAGTGTCGAGGCGGCGCGACGCGTCGGTGCGACCTGCCATGAACTTCCGGTCTGGACCTGGCACTGGGCAACCCCGGAAGACGCCTCGGTGCCATGGGAACGCGCGCGCAAGATTCTTCTGTCACCCACGCACATCGCGCGCAAACGCCACGCGGCCCACGCGTTCGCCAGCCAGCTGGAAGGCGACCGCGACGTCGGGCTCGGGCCGGTGCTCGCTCCCTATGTGCTTGATCGTTTGCTGCAACCTTTTGAAGTGGTGTTTTTGTGAGCGTCGATGACCGCTATTTCGACGGCCTGTTCGCGGGCAACGACGATCCATGGGCGTTCCGCCAGCGCTGGTACGAGCAGCGCAAACGCGCGATCACCCTCGCCGCCCTGCCCCGTCCGCGCTACAGGTCGGTGTTCGAACCGGGCTGCGCCAACGGCGAACTGAGTGCAGAACTGGCTCCGCGCTGCGACCGCCTGTTGTGCTGCGACACGGCGAGCGCGGCAGTGAAGCTGGCGCGTACTCGCTTGAGCGTGTTCGAGCATGCCGAAGTCCGTCAGGGCCGCCTTCCGGCTGACTGGCCGGAGGAAAAATTCGACCTGATCGTATTCAGCGAAATCGGCTACTACCTCGACGAAAAAGATCTGACAGAAATGATCCGCCGGATCAGTGAGTCATTGACGGCCGACGGACAATTGCTGGCCTGCCACTGGCGCCCGCCGATCGAGGGCTGCCCGTTGAATGCACGTCAGGTCCACGATCAGATCCACGATCAATTGGCTTTGCCGCGTCTGGTGCTGCATCAGGAAGCGGATTTCATTCTCGAACTGTGGAGCCGCGAGCCACGCTCGGTGGCGGCACTGGAGGGCTTGCGTTGATCGGTATCGTGATTCCTGCACACAACGAAGAGGCGCTGCTCGATGAGTGCCTGCGCGCCGCCCTGCGCGCCGGCCAGCATGGGCAACTGGCAGGCGAGCCGGTGGAAATCCTGGTGGTGCTCGACAGTTGCAGCGACGCCTCGGCGCAGATTGTCAGCGCTTATCCGGTGCTGAGCCTGCAGATCGACGCACGCAACGTCGGCGAAGCCCGAGCCGCCGGTGCGCGACTGCTGCTCGAGCGCGGTGCCCGCTGGATCGCCTGTACCGACGCCGACAGCCGCGTCGCCGATGACTGGCTGGCGGCGCAACTGGGACTGGAGGCGGACGCAGTGTGCGGCACGGTGACCGTCGAGCACTGGCACGAATCGATCGATGAAGCGGCGCAGATTCGCTATCACCGCCATTATCAGGCGCGCGATGGCCATCGACACATTCACGGCGCCAACCTCGGTGTCAGCGCCGAGGCTTATCGCCTGGCCGGCGGTTTCAAACCGCTGACCTGTGACGAGGACGTGCAACTGGTGCGTGCGCTGGAGCGCAGCGGTGCGAATATCGCCTGGAGTCATCGCCCGCAAGTGCACACCAGCGCCCGTCTCGACAGTCGGGCCAAGGGCGGATTCGGTGACTTTCTGCGCAATCTGGCACAGCTGGAATAAAAAAATACGGATCAGATTGATCTGTGACGCGACGAATCGGCTGTCTTGAGCAATACTCTGCCTCGCAGTAATCCAAGGGTTGGAGCACTGCACCGTTGCTATTCATTTGCCTTCACGGGCCGCGATCAGCGTTGGCTGTTCACGACTGAGGGCGAGATACCACAAGGACGTCGCACTCATGAAATCGTCATTGCTCAACGAACACGGCCTGCCAGCACAGATCTGGAACAGCGCGCCGCAACTCGACAATATTCCCGTCATCAACACCCACAGCCTGGTTCCCGCCGGCGCCCGCGCCGTGGTCATCGCCCCGCATCCGGGCGATGAAGTGGTCACCTGCGGCGGTCTGCTGCAATTGCTTTCCAGCCTTGGCCATCCACTGCAATTGCTCTCCATTACCGACGGCAGCGCCAGCCACCCCGGCTCGCGGCAATGGTCGGAACAACGCCTGAGCGTGTTCCGCCCGCAGGAAAGCGTCGAAGCCCTGCGCCGCCTCGGCCTGCCCATGCACAGCCTGAAGTGGGTGCGCGGCGGCTTTACCGACAACGCACTGAGTGATCAGCAAAGCCAGCTCGCCGAGTTCATCGGCCGTTATCTGCGACCGGGCGACGTAGTGTTCAGTACCTGGCGCAAGGATGGCCCGCCGGATCATGAAGTGGTTGGCCGCGCCAGTTTCGACGCGGCGCAAAAGGCCGGGGCGACCTACCACGATGTGCCGGTGTGGGCCTGGCACTGGCCGGAGCGCGAGCAGCAAATGATTCCCTGGGAACGCGCGCGCAAGCTGCGTCTCGACACCTGGACGGTAGCGCGCAAGAGCCACGCCACCCACGCTTACGCCAGCCAGCTCAAGGGCGAACCGGCCATCGGCATCGCCCCGCTGCTGCCCCCGGTGCTGCTGGAGCGGATGCGCTTGCCGTATGAAATCGTCTTCTTCTGAACGGCGGAAGCTCACAATACCTGTGGGAGCGAGCCTGCTCGCGAAAGCGGTGTGTCATGTGTCAGATGTATTGAACGTGATGAAGTCTTCGCGAGCAGGCTCGCTCCCACATTGGCCCAGCAGTGAATCATCGGAAGGAACTGCCACCCCCTCAAACCAGTCGCATGAACAGGCATGGCCCAAATCAGAGGAGTGAACGTGTCCAGCGATCCCAAGCGTCAAGTGGTCGACGCGCCAGTCATTCATCGCCTGCGGGTACTCACGGTCAACACCCACAAGGGCTTCACCGCGCTGAATCGGCGGTTCGTTCTCCCGGAGCTGCGCGAAGCGATGCGCAGTACCTCGGCCGATCTGGTGTTTCTGCAGGAAGTGGTGGGTGAACACGAACGCCATTCGAGTCGCTACAACGACTGGCCGCAGACCTCGCAATACGAATTCCTCGCCGACAGTATGTGGAGCGATTTTGCCTACGGCCGCAACGCCGTTTACCCCGACGGCCACCACGGCAACGCGCTGCTGTCGAAATACCCGATCCGCGAATACCGCAACCTCGACGTGTCGATCACCGGGCCTGAACGGCGCGGGCTGTTGCACTGCATTCTTGATGTGCCCGGGCATGCCGAGGTGCACGCGATCTGTGTGCATTTGAGTCTGCTGGAGAGCCATCGGCAATTGCAGTTGCAGCTGCTTTGCCAGTTGCTTGAATCACTGCCCGACGATGCGCCGGTGATCATTGCCGGTGATTTCAATGACTGGCAGTTGCAGGGCAACGCCGCCCTCGCCCGTCGCGACTATTTGCACGAAGCTTTTGAACGTCATCATGGGCGCCCGGCGAAAACCTATCCGGCGCGTTTCCCGCTGTTGCGCCTGGACCGGATTTACCTGCGCAATGCCAGTAGCCACGATCCAAGGATTCTCGGCAACAAGCCATGGACGCATTTGTCGGATCATCTTCCCTTGGCGGTTGAAGTGCACCTCTAGCTGCATTTTTGACAGCCATCCAATGACAGGTCGTTCCGGCAATAACCGCTCGGAAGGACCTTTCGTCGGCGGCAAAAAACCGTCAGATGCACCCTTCGCAAGCGTTTTTCCATGCAAACAAGCACTTAGTTATGTGCAGAAAAACAAACGCTTGCGGTTGCTGATTTAAGCGCGCCATTCATCGTGCATTTTCTTGACGCGCGAGCATCGCTCTTCTTATCTCTACCTTACTACCCCCGGAATCACTACTGGGGCTGACCTTCCGGCACTCGCGAAATCGAGCAGCCGCGGTTCGCCCCGCTCTATTCGGTCGCCCCTCGTTCGGGGTAGGAGAGACGCCAAACTCGAGATGACGCATGCGCTTGCAAGGTAGACCTCCATGAAAACTTCACTGACCCCACATGAATTGAAAATCACTTTTTGCACAGTGTCAGGTTCGCTGTTGCTGTGCTCGTCCATGGAGGCGCATGCGGAATTTTCGGCGGATGAACCCGCGTGGTATCGCGCCGATGTCCCTGTGATGACCTTGCCAGTGACCGTGATAACGCCCGGACCGCTGCCATTGAGTCAGCAGAGTTCGCGCCTGCTCACCGAAGATCTTGCCCCGTCTGCCTGGGACGAGCTGTACGGCAAAAGCGCTCGACAAGCACAGACCGACGCACTGTCTTCCGGCTATGCGATGGCCGGTGGCGAGTTCAAAGGTCCGGCCGTGGTCACGTTGAAAAGCGCTAACGGGACTACCCAGACCCTTGGTCTCATAGGTGGCGACAATCAGGTCCAGCTGAATGCCGATGGTTCGCTGACCCGACGTGCCCTCGCCGACCGCAACACTGACAGCCTCAACCTGCAAGGCCAGAGCCTTGGCGCCTATTACAGCCTGGTCGGCGCGCAGGGCTGGCACGTCGACCTGTCGGCCAGTGGCGGTCGGGTCAGCGGTTTCAGTCGGACCCCGCAAGGCAATCGGCAAGTCACCGAAGGCAACGCGATGACCTTTTCCGTTGAAGGCGGTTATCCGATCGGCTTGAGTGACAACTGGGTGGTCGAACCACAGGCGCAACTGATCAACCAGCGCATCAGCCTCGACGCGCCTTATGCAGGCTCGGGCAACGCCTCGTCGACCGACCTGACCGCGTGGAGTGGCCGTGTCGGTGCGCGATTGAAAGGCAGTTATGACTTGAACGGGTTGCCTGTTGAACCCTACGTGCGCACCAACCTTTGGCACACGGTGTACACCGGCAGCACGGTGACCCTCGATCAGGTCGACAAGATCAGCAGCAGCCGCAAGTCTTCAACAGTGGAATTGGGCTTGGGACTGGTGGCGCGGGTCACACCGGCGGTAAGCCTGTACATGAGCGCCGATTACAGCAGCGATGTGGATGACAATGACCTGAACGGCATTATCGGCAGCCTTGGAGTGCGGATGCGTTGGTGATCTGCTGAACGCTGAAGAACCTTGTGGGAGCGAGCCTGCTCGCGAAAGCGGTGCCACCTTCAACATCATCGTTGACTGACATGGCGCCTTCGCGAGCAGGCTCGCTCCCACAGGTGCTAGCCGTGCGGCTTGAGAATCAACACCGCCAATGGTGGCAGGTTCAGTTCCAGCGACAACGACTGACCATGGCTTGGCACTTCTTCGGTCAACGCTCCGCCGCCATTGCCATAGTTGGAGCCGGCATAAATGTCGGCGTCACTGTTGAACAGCTCGGTCCAGCGCCCGGCAAACGGCACGCCGACCCGATACGCCTGGCGCGGTACCGGGGTGAAGTTGGCAACCACCAGCACTGGCGAGCCATCCTTGCTCCAGCGCAACCACGCGTAAACGCTGTTGATCGCATCGTCGCCAATCAACCACTGGAAGCCCTGCGGCGCATCGTCCTGGTCGTGCAGCGCCGGCTCTTCACGATACAGCCGGTTGAGATCGCCAACCAGTTTCTGCACGCCCTTGTGCTCGGAATACTGCAGCAGGTACCAGTCCAGCTGCTGATCGTGGTTCCACTCGCGCCATTGGCCGAACTCGCAGCCCATGAACAACAGCTTCTTGCCCGGATGCGTCCACATGAAGCTCAGATAGGCGCGCAGGTTGGCAAACTTCTGCCAGCGATCGCCAGGCATCTTGTCGATCAAAGAGTGCTTGCCGTGCACCACTTCGTCGTGGGAAATCGGCAGGATGAAGCGTTCCGACCAGGCGTAGACCAGACCAAAGCTCAACTCGTTGTGGTGATGGGCGCGGTACACCGGATCTTGCTGGATGTAGTGCAGCGAATCGTGCATCCAGCCCATGTTCCATTTGTAGGCAAACCCGAGACCGCCCTGCTGGGTGCTCTGACTGACGCCCGGCCAGGCGGTGGACTCTTCGGCAATCACCAGCGCACCCGGCGCTTCCAGCTCAACCACGTCGTTCAAATGCCGCAGGAAGTCGATGGCCTCCAGGTTCTCGCGACCGCCGTGGCGATTCGGCACCCATTCGCCCGCCTTGCGCGAATAGTCGCGGTACAGCATCGAAGCCACCGCATCGACACGCAGGCCGTCGATATGGAAGTGTTTCAGCCAGTGCAACGCCGAGGCGAGCATGTAGCCGTGCACTTCAGTGCGGCCAAGGTTGTAGATCAGCGTGTCCCAATCCTGATGGAAGCCTTCCAGCGGGTTGCCGTACTCGTAGAGCGCGGTGCCGTCGAACTGCGCCAGACCATGGGTATCGGTGGGGAAATGCGCCGGTACCCAGTCGAGAATCACCCCGATGTCGGCCTGGTGACAGGCGTTGACGAACTCGGCGAACTGATCCGGCGTGCCATAACGCGCACTCGGGGCGAATTGCGAAAGCAGCTGATAGCCCCAGGAACCGCCGAAGGGGTGCTCCATGATCGGCATCAGTTCGATGTGGGTGAATCCCAGCTCTTTGACATAAGGAATCAGGCGCTCGGCCAGTTCCGGCCAGGTGTACTGGCGCGCGACCTCGCCGAGATCATCCAGCTCGCACTGCCAGGAACCGGCGTGCAACTCGTAGATCGACAGAGGTTTGGAGCGCTGCTGGCGATCCTGACGGGAATTCATCCAGTCGTGATCCTGCCAGTCGATCTGCAGGGGCGAGGCAACTTTCGAAGCGGTGTCCGGCGGCAGGCTGGTGGCCAGTGCCATCGGGTCGGCCTTGAGCGGCAGAATGCCGTGGGCGCCGAGGATTTCGTACTTATACAACTCCCCCGCTTGCAGACGCGGGATGAACAGTTCCCAGACACCGGACGGATGACGCAGCCGCATCGGGTGGCGACGGCCGTCCCAGACGTTGAAATCGCCGACCACCGAAACACGGCGGGCATTCGGTGCCCACACGGCAAAGCGCACACCGTCCACGCCATCAACGGTCTTCAGCTGCGCACCGAGGCAGGCGCTGAGGTCGCGGTGGTTACCCTCGGCGAACAGATACAAATCCATCTCGCCGAGCAACTGGCCGAAGCTGTACGGGTCTTCGGCAACCTGCTCGCCACCGGCCCAGCGCGTGCGCAACAGGTACGGTCGCGCCTGATCGAAATGGCCGACAAACAGCCCCGGCGTCTCGGTCATCTCCAGCGGGCCAAGCTCTTCGCCGCTGTCCTTGTCCAGCACCGTCACACTCAGCGCACCTGGCAAATAGGCACGGATGAACTGCCCGCCGGCGCCATCGCCGTGCGGGCCGAGAATGGAAAACGGGTCCTGATGTTCAGCGCGCACCAAAGCATCGATGTCGCGCGCCGAGGGTAACAATGCTTCCTTTACCACACCCTGTTCCTTGTTCGAGAAACTCATGACTACTCTCCACCAAGATCGGAAAAGGGTTTAAGCCCTGTCAATAATCCATACAAGCCGTGCAATGGCACGGGCAGCCACGTTGGGCGGTTTTCTGCCTCGTAAGCCACTTCATAAGCGGCTTTTTCCAGGCCGAACAACGCCAGCGCGGCGTCGGCACCCTCGGGATCCTGCCAGGCATGCTCAAGACTAGCTGCTGCCTCGCGGTATGCCTGGACAAATACCTCGCGTGCCTCACGCAGATAACGCTCGGCGACCCGTTTGCGCGCCGCTTCGGCTTCGACGCTGTTATCAACGTTATGCACATTGATGGTCATCGCCGCTGCGTAATCGAACGAACGCAGTACGCCGCTGACGTCCTTGTACGGGCTGTGTTTACCGCGACGCTCGCTCAATGGCCGCGCCGGTTCGCCCTCGAAGTCGATCAGGTAGGCGTCGCCCTTGATCACCAGCACCTGGCCCAAATGCAAGTCGCCATGCACCCGAATGCGCAAGCCGCCGGTGGCTTTCTTCGCCAGATCCTGCACATGGGCAAGAATGGTTTTCTTCTCGTCGAGCAGACGCTTGACCAGTTTCTGATCCGCCGCGTTCAACTCGCCTTGATGCTGCTTGAGCAGTTTCAAGGCGTGTTCGACCTGGGCGGTGACATCCTTGCCCGTCGCGGCCATGTCCTTGCTCGACGACACTTGCGGCGCGAAGTCGGCATTGTCGGTTGGCGCAGCGAGCACCTGATGCATCTCGCCCAGACGCTGACCAAGCATGCCGGCGAAGTCTCTCAGCTCGCCGAGGGCGTTGTAATGCTGCTCCTGCTCGGACATGGCGTCGGCTAGTTCATCGCGCAGCGCCCGTTCGAGGTTGTTCTGCGTCCATTCCCATGCGTCGCCCTGATTGCTCAGATAGCCTTGGGCGATCATCAGCAAGTTGTCTTCGCCTTGCGCGTCGCGGCGAATCACCGAACCAAGCAGTGGAGAGATATTGGCAAACCCGGCCTCGGTCAGGTAAGCGCTCATCTCCAGTTCCGGGTGTACGCCAGAAGCGACTTTGCGTATCAGCTTAAGCACCAGACTGTTGCCGATTACCACTGAACTGTTCGATTGCTCGGCCGACAGGTAGCGCACATCCGACTCGGCGCCGAGGCCGAGTTTTTCCAGATGATCTGTCTGTTCGAAGCGGATTTCGCCTTCGATCGACTCCAGTACGGTGTTGTTCTGCATGCCTTGCAGAACGGCGCGGACGAAGGTTTCCAAGGTGAACGCATCGGTGATCAGGCCGACCTGACGCACACGGCGTACACGCGAAAGCGCCAATTGCTGCGGCAATGGCGGGCCGACATGGTCTTCGCCAATGAAGCCGAACGGCAGCTGATAACGGTTGGTCTGGCCGCCACTGGTGACTTCGATTTCGCTGAGCAGCACTGGGTGCTGGGCGTCACCGAAGCGCACGCCGTAAGCCAGATTGACCTTCTCGATCGCCGCATCCTTGCCGGCAAACCAGCGACGATTCTGCAGCCAGCTCGGCAGGATGCTTTGCTCCAGCGTCGTCCGCGATGGCGCTTCGAGCAGTTCTTCCATGCGCTTTTTCAGCACCAGCGTGGTGAAGTCCGGCAGGCTCTGCGCCGGCTCGACGTGCCAGCTCGGCATCTGGTTTTCTGCCGCCAGTGCAAACCAATAGAAACCGTACGGCGCCAGGGTCAGGAGGAAATTCAACTGACCGATCGGCGGGAACGCGTTACCACCGAGCATTTCCACCGGCACCATGCCGACATACGCCGACAGGTCCAGCTCGACCGCTTGCGCACTGCGCGAGACGTTGGCCACGCACAGAATGATTTCGTGCTTGCCGTCGGCATCGGTGTATTCGCGGGTATAAGCCAGCACGCGACGGTTGGCCGGCGAGAGCATTTTCAACGTGCCACGGCCGAACGCTTTCGATTGCTTGCGCACGGCCAGCAGACGGCGCGTCCAGTTCAACAGCGAGTGCGGATCGCCGGACTGGGTTTCGACGTTGACCGACTGATAGCCATACTGCGGGTCCATGATCGGCGGCAGTACCAGACTGGCCGGATCGGCGCGGGAGAAACCGCCGTTGCGGTCGATCGACCACTGCATCGGTGTACGCACGCCATCGCGATCGCCGAGGTAGATGTTGTCGCCCATACCGATTTCGTCGCCGTAGTACAGCGTCGGCGTGCCGGGCATCGACAGCAGCAGACTGTTGAGCAGTTCGATGCGGCGACGATCGCGTTCCATCAACGGTGCGAGACGACGACGGATACCGAGGTTGATCCGCGCGCGACGGTCAGCCGCGTAGTAGTTCCACAGGTAATCGCGCTCACGGTCGGTGACCATTTCCAGGGTCAGTTCATCGTGGTTGCGCAGGAAAATTGCCCACTGGCAATTCGCCGGAATTTCCGGGGTCTGCCGGAGAATGTCGGTAATCGGGAAGCGATCTTCCTGCGCGAGCGCCATGTACATGCGCGGCATCAACGGGAAGTGGAAGGCCATGTGGCATTCGTCGCCATTGACGCCAGCGGCGTCGGTGTCACCGAAATACAGCTGGGTGTCTTCCGGCCACTGATTGGCCTCGGCCAGCAGCATGCGATCGGGATAGTTGGCGTCGATCTCGGCACGGATCTGCTTGAGGACGTCGTGGGTCTCGGGCAGGTTTTCGTTGTTGGTGCCGTCGCGCTCGATCAGGTACGGAATCGCGTCGAGGCGCAGGCCGTCGATGCCCATGTCGAGCCAGTAACGCATCACCGACAACACGGCTTTCATCACTTGCGGGTTGTCGAAGTTCAGATCCGGCTGGTGCGAGTAGAAGCGGTGCCAGAAGTATTGGCCAGCGACCGGATCCCAGGTCCAGTTGGACTTTTCGGTGTCGAGAAAGATGATTCGCGTGCCGTCGTATTTCTGATCGTCATCGGACCACACGTAGAAATCCCGCGCCGCTGAACCCGGCTTGGCTTTACGCGCACGCTGGAACCACGGGTGCTGGTCGGAGGTGTGGTTGATGACCAGCTCGGTGATCACCCGCAGCCCGCGCTTGTGCGCTTCGGCAATGAAGCGCTTGGCATCGGCCATGGTCCCGTAGTCGCTGTGCACACCACGATATTCGGCGATGTCGTAACCGTCGTCGCGACGTGGCGAGGGATAGAACGGCAGCAGCCAGATGGTGTTGACGCCGAGGTCGGCAATGTAATCGAGTTTGGCGATAAGCCCGGGAAAGTCACCGATCCCGTCATTGTTGGAGTCGAAAAACGATTTGACGTGAACCTGATAGATCACCGCATCCTTGTACCAGAGCGGGTCTTTGATGAAGGCGGCTGCCTTGGGTTTCTTCGCCATGTGGAACTCCTGAAAAATTCTCTGATACACCGAGGGACTCGCAGTGGTGAGCCCCTGTGGCGAGGGGATTTATCCCCGTTCGGCTGCGCAGCAGTCGCAAATTGTTAACGCGGTGCAGCTTGAAAACAGGGGCCGCTGCGCGCCCCAACGGGGATAAATCCCCTCGCCACGGAGGCGGTGCAAATGTTACGAAGCGGTAATCCGCCAAATCCCGAACGGCTGATACGCCGGATCGATGCGCATGAACTGATATTTGCCGTGCCAGTCCCAGCGATGGCCGTTCATCAAGTCTTCGCCATGGGTGGTGGCATCGTCCGGCAGGCCCATTTCCCACAGCGGCAGTTCGAAATTCGCTTCCTGCACGTTATGCGGATCGAGGCTGACTGCGACCAGAATGAAATTGCTGCCATCGGCGCTGCGCTTGCCGAAGAACAGAATATTGTCGTTCCAGGCGTTATAGATTTTCAGGCCCAGATGCGTGTGCAGCGCCGGGTTCTGCCGGCGGATGCGGTTGAGCTGGGCGATTTCGGCAATGATGTTGCCCGGCGCGGTGAAGTCGCGGACGCGGATTTCGTATTTCTCCGAATCCAGGTATTCCTCTTTGCCCGGCACCGGTGCCGATTCGCATAACTCGAAGCCGGAATACATACCCCACAGGCCCGAGCCCATCGTTGCCAAGGCAGCGCGGATGAGGAAACCGGGACGCCCCGACTCATGCAAAAACGCCGGGTTGATGTCCGGGGTATTGACGAAGAAATTCGGCCGGTAGCATTCGCGCCACGGCGACTGATTGAGTTCGGTGAAATATTCCGCCAGCTCGGCCTTGGTATTGCGCCAGGTGAAATAGGTGTAGCTCTGCGAGTAACCGACCTTGCCCAGACGCGCCATCATCGCCGGCGTGGTGAAGGCCTCGGCGAGGAAGATCACTTCCGGATACAGCGTGCGAACGTCGGCGATCAGCCATTGCCAGAACGGCAGCGGTTTGGTGTGCGGGTTGTCGACGCGGAAGATCTTCACACCTTCCTTGACCCAGCCGACGACGATGTCGCGCAACTCGACCCACAGGCTCGGAATCGCATCCGGCGCATAGAAGTCGACGTTGACGATGTCCTGGTACTTCTTCGGCGGGTTTTCGGCGTATTTGATCGTGCCGTCCGGGCGCCAGTTGAACCAGCCCGGATGCTCCTTGAGCCACGGATGGTCCTGGGAGCACTGGATGGCGAAATCGAGAGCGATTTCCAAGCCATGGTCGGCGGCGGCAGCCACCAGGCGGCGGAAATCTTCACGGGTGCCGAGTTGCGAGTGAATCGCTTCGTGCCCGCCCTCCTCGCTACCGATCGCGTACGGGCTGCCAGGATCGTCAGGGCCGGCGGTAAGGGAATTGTTGCGGCCCTTGCGGTGGGCGCGGCCGATCGGGTGAATCGGCGTGAAGTACAACACGTCGAAGCCCATGTCCTGAATCATCGGCAGACGCGAGTGCACGTCGTTGAACGTGCCGTGACGCTGAGGATCGTCAGTGATCGAGCGCGGAAACAGCTCATACCAACTGGCGAACTCGGCGAGTTCGCGCTCGACGTCCATGGGGAATTCGGCGCTGATGCTGAGGTAGGCGCGGTGATCAGCCTGGGCCATCAGCTCTGCACTACGCGAGTGCAGAAACAGCGCAACCTGCTCGGTTTCGAGCAGGCCGGACAATTCATGGTGCAGCGCGGCAAGCTGCTCGCTGAGCTGACCTTCGCTGCGTTCGGCGGCCTGTTGCACCATGGTCCGGCCTTCCTGCAGCTCCAGGGAAACCGGCACAGCAGCGTTGTGCTTCTTTTCCAGTTCGTACTGGAAGCTGGCGAAATGGTCGATCCACGCTTCGATGCAATACAGATAGCGGCCCTGCTCTTCGGGGCGGAACTGGCCTTGCCAGGTGTTGTTGCCCTGATCGGACATGACCTCGGTCTGCCAGGTTTCCTGGCCTTCTTCGCGCCAGCGGATGCGTACGGCGAGCTTGTCATGGCCGTCGGCAAACACTTTGCTGGTCACCACCACTTCGCGCCCGGCAATCGACTTGACGGCAAACTGGCCGCCGTCGAGGGTCGGCATGGTGTTTTCGATGACGATTCGAGGCAGCAGCAACGCCTGCGACAATGGCATGTGCGGGTTGTAACTCAGCTCTGAAGGTCTTTCAGCAGTCATTGAGCATCTCTCCTTAACGCCCCAAGGACGCTCTTGTGCCGGAACAGTATTCGCGACAAAGCGCCGGCCCTGTCATGAACTCACTTAGGTTCCGAGCAACCGGCGCGGGGAAAAGTTCAGATGAAATTAACAAGACAAACCGGCGGATCGAATTTGTCGTGGCCGGGTCAACTCACTTAAGCACGTCCCACGCCATGTGCCATATGGAGGTCATCAGATGAACATCCCGATCCCGGCGGAAACGCCTGATCCGAACATCGACAAACCCACCCTGCCGGATACCGAGCCGCCACCGGTGCCCGAGCAAGAGCCACCCGGCACCACGCCACCGCCGAAAGAAGAGCCACCGAATACGATGCCGCCAGTGATCGTCTGACCCTGCCCCCTGATAGTTCCCACGCGAAGCGTGGGAACTATCAGGCAACGACCATCAGCCGGCGGGAAGTCAGAGGTGGTCGTTCTTGTCGCCATCCTTCTCGAACACTCTCACCACGTAAGGCATCACGCTGAAGATCGCCAGTGCCAGAATGGTACTGAGCAATGCCGTCGCTTCCTTGCCCAGCCCCGCCGCCACGCCGATCGCCGCCGTCATCCATAAGCCCGCCGCCGTGGTCAGGCCTTTGACATGGGCCTCGTCGCCCTGCTGATTTTTCAGAATGGTGCCGGCGCCGAGAAAGCCGATCCCGGCAATCACACCCTGCAAGACCCGACTCATGGCATCGGATTCTGCGCCCGAGGTCTGCGGCACCAACACGAATAGCGCAGCGCCCAACGCCACCAGCATGTGCGTGCGCACGCCCGCTGCCTTGCCTTTATGCTCGCGCTCAAATCCGAGTATCCCGCCGAGAATCGCCGCCATCAGCAGGCGTACGGTGATCCGGGTCATTTGCGAGGCGTCGCCGATATCGGCAAATTCGGCTTGCATCGTGGCCCACACTTCATCCCACCAGTCTTCCATCGTGCTTCCCTTGTTATTGGCTTGATAAGCGATGGACAACAGCGACCATTAATCGGTTGCGCAGAACGAACTGCGCGCTGCGTTTCCTAACGTGCAGACCTCACTTGAAAGGACTGCCGCCATGACCGTTCGAATCGATGAATCCAACCCTGAGCAGAAAGTGTGTTTTTTCACCGTCGAGCATGGTGAGGAAATCCGTATCTGCGACACGTTGACAGTCGAGACCGATAGCGAAAAAGCCATGTCGTTCGTGGAAATCGAAGGCAAACGCGCCTACATCACCGAAGCAGAAGCCGATGTCTTGACCGTCGCCGGGGCCAAGGACGGGCGCAAACATCTGAAGGCCGATGACAGTGATTCGGTGGTTTGATTGATCTCGATCAACACCCGGCGCAGGCGCCTGCAATAGGCGTTTGCGCCGCGCCTGGCAGGTTGCTTCAAGTTGTCGCAGGCAGTGCGCCAAACCTCATCTGAACCGCTTTTTATTGCCAAACCTGAGTCTGTTCTGCAAACAGATCGGCGCTCATAGTGCATCGGCCTGATGGAGGCTGATGAGCGAACGACCATGAGCGAGCAAATCCCCGTCCGAACCGTAGAAGCATCGCCAACGATAAAAAGCGTACCCGCGCGCCCACTGAAGGCGACTGCCGGCTCCACCGACAAGCAGATCCACACCCGCAGTTTCACCGGCCTGTTCCGCAACCTGCGTATGAGCGGTGCCGGGTTTCTGTTCCTGCTGTTCTTCGGCACCGTGTGGCTGAACTGGGGCGGTCGGCAGGCGGTGCTGTGGGATCTGGCGGAAAGCAAATTCCATATCTTTGGCGCGACGTTCTGGCCGCAGGATTTCATTTTGCTCTCGGCGCTGCTGATCATCGCTGCGTTCGGACTCTTCGCCATCACCGTGTTTGCCGGTCGCGTCTGGTGTGGTTACACCTGCCCGCAGAGTTCGTGGACGTGGATCTTCATGTGGTGCGAGAAGATCACCGAAGGCGAACGCAACCAACGGATCAAACTGCAAGCGGCGCCGTGGAGCCTGAACAAACTGGCGCGGCGCGCCGCCAAGCACACGTTGTGGCTGGCGACCAGCGTGATGACCGGCCTGACCTTCGTCGGCTACTTCACCCCGATCCGGCCGCTGGCCGAAGATTTGCTGACCCTGCAGATCGGTGGCGTCAGTCTGTTCTGGGTGCTGTTCTTCGCCGCCGCCACCTACATCAACGCCGGTTGGCTGCGTGAGGCAGTGTGCATGCACATGTGCCCGTATGCGCGGTTCCAGAGTGTGATGTTCGACAAGGACACGCTGACCATTGCCTACGACGCCGCCCGCGGCGAAAACCGTGGTCCGCGCAAGCGTGACGTGCGCCCGGTCGAAGCCGGCCTGGGTGATTGCATCGACTGCCAGTTATGCGTGCAGGTCTGCCCGACCGGCATCGACATCCGCGATGGCTTGCAAATGGAATGCATCGGCTGCGCAGCGTGCATCGACGCCTGCGATTCGATCATGGACAAAATGCATTACCCGCGCGGCCTGATTCGCTACAGTTCCGAGCGCGAATTGCAGGGCGGCAAAACCCATCTGCTGCGTCCGCGTTTGATTGGCTATACGGCGGTGTTGTTGGTGATGATCGGAGCGTTGGCGCTGGCATTGATCGAGCGGCCGATGGTGTCGCTGGACGTGACCAAGGATCGCGGGTTGTTCCGCGAGAACGCTCAGGGGCAGATCGAGAATATTTATTCGCTGAAAGTGATCAACAAGACTCAGCAGCGACAGGAATACCGGTTGAGTCTGGTTGATGGCGACGGGTTTGAGTTGCAGGGCAAAACGGCCCTGAGCCTGGCGCCGGGAGAGATTGTCGATGTGCCGGTGTCGGTGGCGATGACCACCGAGCGCCCGGCGAGCAGTTCGCAGACATTGAGTTTCAGGATTGAAGACAGTGACGAGCCGCAGGTATACAGCGTGGCGAAGAGCCGGTTTGTGGCGCCGATAAATCGTTGAGAATTTGGCATTGCTGCCCTCACCCCAGCCCTCTCCCGGAGGGAGAGGGAGCCGACCGAGGTGTCTGTCGCTATGCATCGACCTGAAAGACCGAGTCGATTATGGATTCGGCAAAGCACTGTCAGGCCGGCGTATTTCATCAGCATCCCCCAATCAGTCCCCTCTCCCGGAGGGAGAGGGAGCCAACCGAGGTGTCTGTCGCTATGCATCGACCTGAAAGACCGAGTCGATTATGGATTCGGCAAAGCACTGTCAGGCCGGCATATTTCATCAGCATCCCCCAATCAGCCCCTCTCCCTCTGGGAGAGGGCTAGGGTGAGGGCTCCTTCCCTGACACCCCACAAAATCAAGTCCACCAAGGCCCACCGATGAAACGCTACGAAAAATTCGCCGACGACATCGCTGAACTGATCCGCTCCGGCGTCCTCGGCCCCGGCCAGCGGGTGCCGTCGGTGCGCTACGCCAGCCAGACCTACGGCGTCAGCCCGTCCACGGTGTTCCAGGCCTATTACCTGCTAGAACGCCGCGGCCTGATCCGCGCCCGACCGCGCTCCGGTTACTTCGTCAACGCCCATACGCCGAGCACATTCTCCGAGCCGGTAATCAGCAGCCAGGTCAATGAATCCACCGAGGTTGACGTCAGCGAACTGGTGTTCTCGGTACTCGATTCGATCAAAGACCCCAACACCGTGCCCTTCGGCTCGGCCTTCCCCAGCCCGACACTGTTCCCGCTGCAACGCCTGTCGCGCTCCCTGGCCAGCGCCGCGCGGGAGATGGATCCGCGCATGGTCGTCACCGATATGTCGCCGGGCAATCCGCAACTGCGCCGGCAGATTGCCCTGCGCTACATGGTCGGCGGGCTGATGTTGCCGATGGAAGAATTGCTCATCACCAACGGTGCCCTCGAAGCGCTGAACCTGTGCCTGCAAGCGGTGACCGAGCCCGGTGATCTGGTGGCCATCGAGGCCCCGGCGTTCTACGCCAGCCTGCAGGTGCTCGAACGCTTGAAGCTAAAAGCCGTGGAAATACCCGTGCATCCGCGTGACGGCATCGATCTCGGTGTGCTCGCGCAAACCCTCGAACGTCACCCGATCAAGGCCTGCTGGTGCATGACCAGTTTCCAGAATCCGATGGGCGCGACTGTGCCCGAGGCGAAGAAACAGGAACTGGTCGAACTGCTGCGTCAGCATCAGGTGCCGTTGATCGAAGACGACGTCTACGCCGAGCTTTATTACGGGCAACAGGCGCCAAAACCGGCCAAGGCTTTTGATACCGAAGGATTGGTCATGCATTGCGGCTCGTTCGCCAAAAGTCTCGCGCCCGGTTATCGCATCGGCTGGGTGGCGGCCGGGCGTTTTGCGCAGAAAATCGAACGGCTGAAGCTGATGACCTCGCTGTGCGCTTCGATGCCGGCGCAAGCGGCTATCGCCGATTATCTGCAACACGGCGGCTACGATCGGCATCTGCGCAAACTGCGTTATGCCCTGGAAGAACAACAGAGCGCGATGCTCGCGGCGATTGCCCGCTACTTTCCGGCGCAGACCCGGGTCAGCCAACCGGCGGGCGGCTACTTTCTATGGCTGGAATTGCCGGAGCAGATGGATTCGCTGAAGCTGTTTCAGATGGCACTGGCACAAGGCATCAGCATCGCGCCGGGGCCGATCTTCTCGCCGACCCAGCGCTTCAGGAATTGCATTCGGTTGAATTACGGCAGCCCCTGGACCGAGGAATCGGAAAAGGCCATGGAGACGTTGGGGCGGATTGTGCGGTCGTTCTGAGGGATAGATGTTGTCTGGACTGGCCCCTTCGCGAGCAGGCTCGCTCCCACATGGGGTCTGTATTCACAAATCCACTGTGGGAGCGAGCCTGCTCGCGAAGAGGCCGGTTTTAACACTGCAAACCCACCGGTTTACCGCCCACCCCCCAAATCAACAAACGTCCCGGTCGCATACGATGCCTTGTCCGACAGCAACCAGACAATCGCCTCCGCTACTTCATCCGGCCGCCCGCCCCGGGCCATGGGAATCGCCGATTCGAGCTTGCTGACCCGATCCGGGTCGCCGCTCAGCGCATGGAAGTCGGTATAGATGTAACCCGGACGCACGGCATTGACGCGAATGCCCTCACCCGCGACTTCTTTCGACAGACCGATAGTGAAGGTGTCGAGCGCACCCTTGGATGCGGCGTAATCAACGTACTCGTTCGGCGAACCGAGGCGTGCCGCGACCGAGGAGACGTTGACGATGCTGCCCCCCTGCCCGCCGTGTTTGGGCGACATGCGCAGGATCGCGTGCTTGGCGCAGAGGATCGGCGCCAGCACGTTGGTTTTCATGATTTTGAGGATGCGGAATTCGGACATCTCATCGACCCGCGATTTCTGTCCGACGGTGCCGGCGTTGTTGACCAGCGCGGTGATGCGGCCCAGTTCGGTGTCGACGCGATGAAACATCGCGATCACTTCGTCTTCGATGCTGACATCGGCGCGAACCGCGATGGCCTGGGCGCCCAAGGCGCGAACCTGCTCGAGCACGCTGTGTGCGGCCTGTTCATCCGACTGATAGTTGATGCAGATCCGGTAGCCCTGTTCGGCTGCCAGCAGTGCCGTAGCCGCGCCGATTCCGCGCCCGCCACCGGTGATGACAATGACTTTATCCATGCTGGCCTTCCCCCACGTGCACACGTAACAGTCGGGGCCAAGAATAACTGCCATTCATGGCTTTTGCATGAGTTCTATGGTGTTTGCACAAGCGCCTTCGCGAGCAGGCTCGCTCCCACAAGGGAATGCGATCACCTGTGGGAGCGAGCCTGCTCGCGAAGAACGATGACTCGGTATGTCAGACCACCGCCAGCCGTTGCCCACGCACGATGTCCTGCATGAAGCGCTCCGCCGGCATCGGGTGGCCAAGCAGATAGCCCTGCAGCGAATCACAGCCCAGTTTGGTCAGGAAATCCTGTTGCGCGCCGGTCTCGACACCCTCGGCGACAATCCGCAGATCCAGGGCCTGCCCCAGCGCAACAATCGCCGAGACGATTGCAGCATCATCGCTGTCGTGCTCCAGATCGCGGACGAAACCGCGGTCGATCTTCAGCTCATTGGCCGGCAGGCGCTTGAGGTACATCAGGCTGGAATAACCGGTGCCGAAGTCGTCGATCGACAGGTCGACACCCATGTCCGACAGCTCTTGCAGCACGGTCATGCTCGCATCGGCGTCGCTCATGGCCGTGGTTTCGGTGATTTCCAGAGTCAGGCTGTTGGCCGGCAGGTGATGGGTCGCCAGCGCCTTGGCCACGCTTTGCACCAGCCCGGCATGGCAGAACTGCAAGGCCGAGAGGTTCACGGCGATGCGCCAGTCGGTGTAACCGAGCACGTACCATTCGCGCATCTGCCGGCAGGCTTCGTTGAGCACCCATTCACCCATCGGAATGATCAGCCCGGTTTTCTCCGCCAGATCAATGAACTTGTCCGGCATCAACATGCCGTGCAGCGGATGCTTCCAACGCAGCAGCGCTTCAGCACCGACCGGACGGCCATTGGCGGCGTCGAACTTGGGCTGGTAATGCAGACAGAACTGGTTGTGCTCGATGGCCGCGCGCAGATCCTGTAACAGTTGCAATTGTTTGCGCGCGTTGGTGTTCATCGATGCATCGAAGAAGCTGTAGCCGTTCTTGCCGCCGCCCTTGGCGTGGTACATCGCGGCGTCGGCGTTCATCAGCAGTTCCTGGGCGTTGTCACCGTTGCCCGGGTAGAGGGCAATGCCGACGCTGGCGGAAATCTGCAGATCATGTTCAGCGACGCGGAACGTGCGACCGATCAGGCTGACCTGACGCGCAGCCAGGCTCAAGGCGTCATTGGGCTCGCTCAAACGCACCAGCAGAACGAACTCATCGCCGCCGATTCGCGCAAGAGTGTCCTGGCTGCGCAAGTCTTCACGCAGACGCGCGCCGACCTCGCGCAGCAATTGGTCGCCCATGTGATGGCCGAATGCGTCGTTGACCGGTTTGAAGCCGTCGAGGTCGATGAACATCAAGGCGAAGCAGCCACCCTGCTCTTGCACCTTTTTGATCGCCTGATTGATGCGGTCGTCGAGCAGCATGCGGTTGGGCAGACTGGTCAGCGGATCGTGCAGGGCCAGTTGGGTGAGTTCGCGGTTGGCCACCGTCAGCGAGTGCGCCAGATCAGCCGTGCGCGCTTCGAGGCGGGCGTCGAGAATCGAGGTCAACAGGGCAATCGACAACACCGCCAGCGTAGTGACCACGACCAGGCTATCGAGGCCATTGCCCTTCAAGCCATTGAGCGTCGCGCCGCAGAAACTGCCGTCAGGAAATTGCGCAGCAGCCATGCCGGTGTAGTGCATGCCGACAATCGCCACACCCATGATCACCGCCGCGCCGGCACGAATCAGCCGCACATAGGGCGATTGCTGACGCAGGCGAAAGGCAATCCACAATGCCGCTGCCGAGGCGCCGACGGCGATCAGCAGGGAGGCGCTGAACAGGGTCGGGTCGTAATCGATGCCCGGTGTCATGCGCAGCGCGGCCATGCCGGTGTAGTGCATGGCGCTGATGCCAGAACCCATGATCAGCGCACCGAAAGCCAGTTGCGCCAGTGGCAGTTTCGGTTGGCTGACCAGCCACAAGGCGAAACCGCAGGACAGCACCGCGATCAGCAGCGACAGCGCAGTGAGGGCGAAGTCGTAGCCCAGGTCGATCGGCAATTTGAAGGCGAGCATGCCGATGAAATGCATCGACCAGACGCCAACGCCCATCGCCAACGCCCCGCCCGCCGTCCAGAAATGCACGGCCCGGCCTTTAGCCGTGGCAATGCGCCCGGTGAGATCGAGCGCCGTGTAGGAAGCCAGAATGGCCACGCACAACGAAATGAAAACCAGGGTGAAGGAGTAGCTGCCGATGAGCATGGACGTTCTCGTGACAAGCCGAAACCGTACTGCTTCCATTCTCGGTCGGGCAAATGCGGCGATTGTACTGATTGCGCGGAAGAACGCACTGACAAAGTAACCAAATTGCCATCAAGCCGATGAAACGCTTGTTCGATCGTCCTACAAGGCTCTGCGGTGGGCTTTAACCTCACCCTGTGAAAGCGATCTCATGCCAGACAAAAATCCCCGTGGGAGCGAGCCTGCTCGCGAAGGCGTCGGCACAGCCACCATCGTAGTTGCCTGCCCCACCGCTTTCGCGAGCAGGCTCGCTCCCACAGGTTCAGCGGTTGTCGCTGACGTCGAGTTGGCCGTCCCAGCCGCCGCCCAGCGCGGCGATCAGTTGCACGCTGGCGATCAGTCTGTTCTGCAGAATATTCAGCACACTGCGTTCGTTGCTCAGCGCCGTGGCTTGCACCACGACCACGTCGATATAGGCAATCAGCCCGGCCTTGTACTGGTTTTCCGTCAGGCGCAGAGAATCGCGGGCAGCATCCAGCGCTTCCTGGCGCACTGCCGCTTCGTCCTCATACACCTTGAGCTGGACCAGGTAGTTTTCCACTTCGCGGAAACCGTCGAGCACGGTCTGGCGGTAGCGCGCGACGGTTTCGTCATAGGCCGCCTCGCTGCGGTCAACCTCGGCCGAACGAATGCCACCGTCGAACAGCGGCAACGACAGCTGCGGGCCGACCGACCAGAAACGGTTCGGCAGGCTGATCAGGTTTTTCGAGGTACTGCTGCTGTAGCCGCCGCTCAAACTGAGGGTCAGATCCGGGTAATAGGCGGCTTTCGCCACGCCGATATTGGCGTTGGCGGCGATCACCGAACGCTCTGCCGAAGCGATGTCAGGACGGCGTTCGAGCAATTGCGAAGGCAGGCTCAACGGCACTTGCGGCAGATTCGGGATGTTCTGGCTTTCGGCAATGCTGAAGTTGGCCGGGGCTTCGCCAGTGAGCACGGCAATGGCGTTTTCAAACTGTGCGCGCTGCCAGATCAGGTCGACCAGATCGGCCTGGGTGCTTTTCAACTGGGTTTGCGCCTGCGCCACCGCATCGCGCCCGGAAACCCCGGCGCGGTACTGGTTCTGCGTCATCTTCAGTGATCGCTCGTAAGCGGCAACCGTGGCTTCAAGCAAACGCTTCTGCTGATCGATGACGCGCAGTTGCAGGTAGTTCTGCACCAGCTCCGACTGCTGACTCAGACGCATCGCCGCCAGATCGGCAAAACTCGCCTGGGCGTTGGCCTCATCCGCCTCCAGCCCACGGCGCAGCTTGCCCCAGACATCGGCTTCCCAACTGACGCCCAGTTGCGCGGTGTAGGTATCACGAATACCGCTTGAGGAACTGCTCAGGCTCGAACTGCTGCTGCCGGTGCCCTGACTGGAGCGGTTCTTGCCCAGACTCAGGTCGACACTGGGGTAAAACGCCCCGCGCGCGCTGCGCACCAGCGCCTGCGCCTGACGAAACTGCGCCTCGGACTGGGCGACAGTTTGGTTGGAGCTGTTGAGTTTTTCCACCAAGGCATTGAGCTGCCGATCGCCGTACAACTCCCACCAGGCGCCCCGGGCCAGCGAGTCGCTGGGGTTGGCCTGACGCCAGCCTTCGGCTTCCTTGAACTGAGCGATTTCGGCAGTTTGCGGGCGCTGGTAGTCCGGGCCGACTGCGCAAGCGCTGAGCAGCGCCACGCACAGCGACAGGCTCAATAGGCGCGAGCCGCGGACGGTGGCCAATTGGATAAGCGAACGGTCAGTCATAGCGGAGTTTCCAGAGCGGCATCAGTACGCACGCCACGCCATTTGTTGAAGCGATGGCGCAGCTTGTCGAGATAAAGGTAAACCACCGGGGTGGTGTAAAGGGTCAGGACCTGGCTGAACACCAGGCCGCCAATGATGGTCAGGCCCAGCGGCTGGCGCATTTCCGCACCCTCGGCGCGGCCGAGCAGCAACGGCAAGGCGCCGAGGATCGCCGCCAGCGTGGTCATCAGGATCGGCCGCAAGCGTTGCAGACAGGCGCTGCGGATCGACTCCAGCGGCGACAGGCCCTCATGCCGCTCCAATTGCAGCGCAAGGTCGATCATCAGAATGGCGTTCTTTTTCACCACGCCGATCAGCAGGAATATCCCCAGCAGGGAAATCAGGCTGAACTCGCCGCCCAGCGCATAGATCGACAGCAACGCGCCAACCCCGGCCGAGGGCAAAGTCGAGAGAATGGTCAGCGGGTGAATGTAGCTTTCATACAGCACACCGAGCACCAGATACACCGCCAGCAACGCACCGAGGATCATGAACGGCTGGCTCTTCTGCGTCGCGGCGAAGGCGTCAGCGGTGCCGGCCATTTTCGCAATCACATCCTCCGGCAAACCGACCTTGGCGATCGCTCGTTCGATGGCGGCACTCCCCTGCTCCACGGTCACGCCTTCGGCCATATCAAATGAAATGCTTTCGGACGCAAACTGGCCTTCATGGCTGACGCGGTCGTTTTCCAGGCTGTTTTCGTAATGGGCGAACGTCGACAGCGGCACGCGCGCACCGTCAGCGGTAATCACCTCGACCTGCTTGAGCGTCACCGGATCCTGGGCGTATTTCGGATTGACCTCCATCACCACCTGATACTGATTGAGGCTGTCGTAGATCGTCGAAATCTGCCGCTGGCTGTAAGCGTTGTTGAGCACGGCGGTGACCATGTTCATGTCGACCCCCAGGCGCTTGGCCTGATCCCGGTCGACAATCAGTGTCACCTGCTGCGCCCCGGCACCTTCGCGGGCATCGATGGCGGTCAGCTCGGGCAAGGCGCGCAACGCGGTGACCACTTTCGGGAACCACTTGCGCAATTCAGCGAGGTCGCCGCTTTGCAGGATGTAAGTGTATTGCGAACTGGTCTGCTCGCGGCCGCCGCCAAATTGCAGGTCCTGGTCGGCCATCAGCATCAACTGCGCCCCGGGCACCTTGGGCATTTCCTTGCGCAGACGTTCGATGACCTTCTGCGCTGAAAGCTGGCGCTCCTTGATCGGCTTCAGGCGCACGATCATGAAGGCGTTGTTGGTGCCGTTGTTACCACCAATGAAGCCGGCGACACTTTCCACCGCTTCGTCCTTGAGCACGGCGCGGCGGAAGGTTTCCATTTTCGGCTGCATGACGTTGAACGACAGACCGTCGTCGCCACGCACGAAACCGATCAACTGGCCGGTGTCCTGCTGCGGCAGGAAGGTTTTTGGCACCACCACATACAGCGCAATGTTGACGCCAACGGTGAGCAGCAGACTGAACAAGGTCAGACGGCGATGACGCAATACCCAGTCGAGGCTGGTGGCGTATTTGCCGACCATCCAGTCGTTGGTCTTGTGGCTCCAGCGTTGCAGGCGGTTTTCCTGCCCCGGCGTGTGCGGCTTGAGCCAGCGGGCGCAGAGCATTGGCGTCAGCGTCAGGGAAACCACCAGCGACACCACAATTGCCGCCGCCAGGGTGATGGAAAACTCGCGAAACAAGCTCTCGACCAGCCCGCCCATGAACAGGATCGACAGGAACACCGCCACCAGCGAGACGTTCATCGACAGCAGGGTAAAGCCGACTTCCTTGGCCCCAAGGTACGCGGCCTGCATCGGTTTGACGCCTTCGTCGATATGCCGGGAAATGTTCTCCAACACCACGATGGCGTCGTCCACCACAAGACCTGTGGCGAGAATCAGCGCCATCAGCGACAGGTTGTTCAGCGAGAACCCGTACAGGTACATCACCGCAAAGGTCCCGACCAGCGACACCGGCACCGCCAGGGTCGGGATCAGCGAGGCGCGGAAGTTACCCAGAAACAGGTACACCACCAGCACCACCAGGGCGACGGCGATCAGCAAGGTCATCTCGGCTTCATGCAGCGTGGCCTTGATTACCGGCGAGCGATCCATGGCCAGATTGAGTTTGACGCTGGCCGGCAGCACCGCTTGCAGCGCCGGCAACTGCGCCTTGATCTCGTTGACCGTCTCGATGATGTTGGCGCCGGCCTGACGGTTGATCACCAGCAATACCGCCGCGTCGTCGTTGAAGAAACCGCTGTTGTAACGGTCTTCGACGCCATCGCTGACTTTCGCCACGTCCTTGAGACGCAATGCGGCGCCGTCAGCGTAGTGAATGATCAGCGACTCGTAATCCTTGGCTTTCTCCAACTGATCGTTGGCCTGGATCTGCCACAAGCGCTCGCCGTCCTCGACCGAACCCTTGGGCCGGCGCACGTTAGCGTCGGCAATGGTCTTGCGTACATCGTCGAGGGCCACGCCGTACTGGTTCAGCGCCTGCGGTTCGAGCTCGATGCGCACCGCCGGCAGCGAACTGCCACCGATCTGTACTTCACCAACGCCCTGCACCTGCGACAGGCTTTGCGAGAGGATGGTCGAAGCCAGGTCGTAGAGCTGGCCTTTTTCCAGCACGTCCGAGGTCAGCGACAGCACCATGATCGGCGCCTGCGACGGATTGACCTTTTTATAGGTCGGCATGCTGCGCATCCCGCTAGGCAGCAGATTGCGCGAGGCGTTGATCGCCGCCTGCACTTCCCGCGCCGCGCCGTTGATGTCGCGGTCGAGGTCAAACTGCAGAATCACCCGCGTCGAACCCTGACTGGAACGGCTGCTCATGGTATTGACGCCGGCAATCGCACCGAACGACCGCTCCAGCGGCGTCGCCACCGTCGAAGCCATCACCTCGGGACTGGCGCCCGGCAGACTGGCCTGGACGACAATCACCGGGAAATCCATCTGCGGCAACGGCGATACCGGCAACAGCCCGAAGCTGACCCCACCGAGCAACATGATTGCCAGGGAGAGCAGCATGGTTGCCACGGGGCGTTTGATGAAAGGGCCGGAGAGGTTCATCGACTCTTGTTCTCCCCGCATACCTCTGTGGGAGCGAGCCTGCTCGCGAATGCGCCCTTACCTTCAACTTTGGCAGTGACTGACCTCCCGCTTTCGCGAGCAGGCTCGCTCCCACAGGGGAGATATATTCCGACAGTCATACCGCGACCTCTTCACCTTCGGCTTTGGATTTGCCAAAGCGCCTTCCGAGGCGGTCGAAGTACAGGTAAATCACCGGCGTCGTGAACAGCGTCAACACCTGGCTCACCAACAAGCCGCCGACCATCACCAGACCCAACGGCTGTCGCAATTCAGCACCAGACCCAGTGGCCAGCATCAGCGGCACTGCGCCGAACAACGCCGCCAGCGTGGTCATCAAAATCGGCCGGAAGCGCAGCAACGCCGCTTGATAGATCGCCTCTGCCGGGGCCATGCCCTGGGTGCGTTCGGCGTCGAGGGCGAAGTCGATCATCATGATCGCGTTCTTCTTGACGATACCGATCAACAGAATGATGCCGATGATCGCGATCATGCCCAAATCGTTGCCGCTGAGCAGCAACGCCAGCAAGGCACCGACTGCGGCGGACGGCAAGGTCGAAAGAATGGTGATCGGGTGGATGTAGCTCTCGTAGAGCACACCGAGGACGATGTACATGGTCACCACGGCCGCCAGAATCAGCAGCAAGGTGCTCGACAGCGAAGCCTGGAACGCCTGCGCCGCGCCCTGGAACTGAGTCTGCACGCCGACCGGCATGCCGATGTCCTGCTGCACCTGCTCGATGATGTCCACGGCATGCCCCAACGCCACGCCCGGCGCGAGGTTGAACGACATCATCACCGCCGGGAACTGGCCGATGTGAGTGATCGCCAATTGCGCCTGACGCTCTTCAACATGCGCCAGACTCGACAGGCGTACCTGCGCGCCGTCGGTGGTCTTGACGTGAATCTGATCCAGCGCCTGCGGGCCGATCTTCTCCCCGGCCTGGGCTTGCAGCACCACGCGATACTGGCTGGCCTGGGTGTAAATGGTCGAAATCTGCCGCTGGCCGAACGCGTCGTACAGCGCATCGGTGATATTCGCCACCGACACGCCAAGGCGCGATGCGGCGTCGCGGTCGATCACCAGATAGACCTGCAAGCCTTTGTCCTGCAGATCACTGGCCACGTCGGTCAACTCCGGACGCTGGGCCAGGGCTTCGACCAGACGGCCACTCCACTGGCTGAGCAATTCCGAGTCCGGCGAGGACATGCTGAACTGGTACTGGGTGCGGCTGACCCGGTCCTCGATGGTCAGATCCTGCACCGGCTGCATGAACAGACGAATGCCGACCAGTTTGTCCAGTTGCGGTTGCAGGCGGGAAATCACTTCACTGGCCGTCAGATCGCGCTCGCCATGGGGCTTGAGGTTGATCAGCAAGCGGCCGCTGTTGAGCGTGGCGTTGTCGCCGTCGACACCAATGTAGGACGACAGGCTCTGCACCGCCGGATCTTCGAGGATGATCTTGGCCAGTTGCTGCTGCCGCTCGCCCATCGCCGCGAAGGAGATCGACTGCGGCGCTTCGGAAATGCCCTGAATCACCCCGGTGTCCTGCACCGGAAAGAAACCCTTCGGCACGATCACGTAAAGGAATACGGTCAACGCCAGCGTGCCGATGGCGACCAGCAAGGTCAGCGGCTGATGCTTGAGCACCCAGCGCAGCATCCGCCCGTATTCCTTGATCATCCAGTCGATGAACGCACCGCTGGCGCGGTAGAAACGGCCTTGCTCGTGTTCTTGCGGTTCACGCTTGAGCAGGCGGGCGCACATCATCGGCGTAAGGGTCAGCGACACCACCAGGGAAATCAGGATCGCCACCGCCAGGGTAATGGCAAACTCGCGGAACAGGCGCCCTACCACGTCGGCCATGAACAGCAGCGGAATCAGTACGGCGATCAGCGACAGAGTCAGGGAAATCAGGGTGAAGCCGATCTGTTTCGCGCCCTTGAGCGCGGCCTGCATCGGGCTGTCACCCTCTTCGATGAAGCGCGAAATGTTCTCGAGCATGACGATGGCGTCGTCGACGACGAAACCGGTGGCAATGGTCAGCGCCATCAGGGTCAGGTTGTTCACCGAGAAACCGGCGAGGTACATCACGCCGAAGGTGCCGATCAGCGACAGCGGCACGGCCACTGACGGGATGATCGTCGCACTGGCGCGGCGCAGAAACAGGAACGTGACCATGACCACCAGCGCGATAGCGATCAGCAGTTCGTGTTGCACGTCGGTGACCGAGGCACGGATGGTCTGGGTGCGATCGGTCAGCACCGTGACTTCGAGGCCGGCCGGCAGGTTGTCGGTGATGCTCGGCAGCAAGGCCTTGATGCGGTCGACCACTTCGATAACGTTGGCGCCCGGCTGACGCTGGATGTTCAGCAACACCGCCTGATTCTGGTTGGCCCACGCGGCCAGACGCTCGTTCTCGGCGCCATCGACGATTTCCGCGACGTCCTTGAGCCGCAACGGCGCGCCGTTCTTGTAGGTCAGGATCAGATTCGCGTAGTCCTCGGGCGAGGTCAGTTGGTCGTTGGCATCGAGCATCGACACCCGGGTCGGGCCATCGAAGTTGCCTTTCGGCTGGTTGACGTTGGAGGCGCCGATCAGCGTGCGCACGTCCGACAGGTTGAGGCTGTTGGCCGCCAGCGCTTCGGGGTTGACCTTGATCCGCACGGCCTGGCGCTGGCCACCGGCAATGCTGACCATGCCGACGCCGCTGATCTGGGCGATTTTCTGCGCCATGCGCGTATCGACCAGATCATTGAGCTTGGGCAGCAGCATGGTTTTCGAGGTGATGGCCAAGGTCAGAACAGGCGTGTCCGCCGGGTTGACCTTGTTGTACACCGGCGGTGCCGGCAGGTCGGTCGGCAGCAGATTGGTCGCGGCGTTGATCGCGGCTTGCACCTGCTGTTCGGCGACGTCCATGTTGATGTCGAGGCTGAAACGCAGGGTCAGCACCGAAGCGCCGCCGGAGCTGGTCGAAGCCATTTGTGTGAGGCCCGGCATCTGCCCGAACTGGCGTTCAAGCGGCGCGGTGACGGCGCTGGTCATCACGTCCGGACTGGCGCCGGGGTACAGGGTCATGACGCGGATGGTCGGATAATCGACCTGCGGCAAGGCCGAAACCGGCAGCAGGCGATAAGCGATCAGGCCGGCCAGAACAATGGCCAGCATGCTCAGGGTGGTGGCTACCGGACGGAGGATGAACAGCCGCGAAATGTTCATGCGCCCTTCTTGGCCTTATCGGCTGTGGTCGCATCGGGATTGGCGGCAGATTTGCCTTGCAGGTGTTCGGTCGGCGAGGTCGGCACTTCGCTGCTGTCATTGACTACTTCGACTTCGCTGCCCTCTTTCAGGCGATCGGTGCCTTCGAGCACCACGCGATCACCCGCGGCGAGGCCTTCGGTGACCACGGTGTTGTCACCGTCACTGGCACCGATTTTCAGTTGGCGAATGGTAACTTTCTTGTCGCCGTCCAGCGCATAGACAAAGGTGCCATTGGTGCCGAACTGAATCGCTGCCGACGGTGCCAGCACTACACCTTTGAGCGTGTCGGCCAGCAAATGAACATTAACGAACTGATTGGGGAACAGCGACTGGTCGCGGTTATCGTAACGGGCCTTGAACTTGAGGGTGCCGGTAGCGACGTCGATCTGGTTGTCGAGGCTTTGCAGCACACCGGTAGCCTGCAGCTTGGTGTCGCCCCGATCCCACGCTTCGGCAGGCAGTTTAGCTCCGCTGCGGTAACGCGCGAGCACGGTGTCGAGGCTGTTCTCCGGCAAGGTGAAGGCAACGCTGATCGGTTGCGTCTGGGTGATCACTGCGAGGAACGTCGTGTCATTAGCGGCGACGAGGTTGCCGACGTCGACCTGACGCAGACCGACGCGACCGGCAATCGGCGCGCGGATCTTGGTGAATTCGAGATTGAGCTTGGCGTCGTTGACCGCCGCCTGATTGGTCTTGACCGTGCCCAGGTACTGGCCAACCAGCGCTTCGGCGGTGTCGAGGGTCTGTTTGGCGATGCTGTCTTCTTTATACAGACCGCGGTAACGCTCGACGTCGACCTGGGCGTTTTTCAGTTGCGCCTGATTCTGCAGCAACGTGCCTTCGGCCTGGAGCAAAGCGTTCTGGTAAGGACGCGGATCGATCTCGGCCAGCAGGTCGCCCGCCTTGACCATCTGCCCTTCTTCGAAATGAATCTTTACCAGTTCGCCGCCCACGCGGCTGCGCACGTTGATGGTATTGAGCGCGGTAACCGTGCCCAGTGCCTTGTAATACAGCGGGAAGTCGCCCTTCACCGCCGGCGCCACACGCACCGGAATCGGCCCGGTACCGCCACCGAAGCCAGGCCGCATCATTCCCGAGCGCCCGGTATGCCCAGCGGCCGCTTTGTCGCCTCCCGCCTTGTCAGCAGAGCCGGCGGGCCAGAATTTCCAGCACAGGACAGCGATGACCAACAGGACGAGCAGGCTGATCAGCCAGCGACGGGATTTGCGGGGGGACGATTGCATGGAGTTATTGACCATTGGGCGCGTGGGCTTCTATTACGGGAGGCTGAACGATAAGCACTGAGTGGATTTAAGCAAAGCAGCTTTACCGGCAATTTACCTTCCACTTACGTTTCAAGGTGTGAGGCAAAACCCTGATACACAAATGAAAACGGCCTGGACAGGGCCAGGCCGTTAACAATTGTAAAAGCCTTACTTGAGAACGGACAGTGCCGCTTCGTAGTTAGGCTCTTCGGCGATTTCCTTGACCAGTTCGCTGTGCAGAACGGTGTCGTTTTCATCCAGCACCACAACGGCGCGAGCGGTCAGGCCTTTCAGCGGGCCGTCAGCGATGGCCACGCCATAGTTTTCGATGAACTCGCTGCCGCGCAGAGTCGACAGGTTCTGTACGTTTTCCAGACCTTCAGCACCGCAAAAGCGTGCTTGGGCGAATGGCAGGTCAGCGGAGATGCACAGCACCACGGTGTTGCTGATGTCGTTGGCCTGGGCGTTGAACTTGCGCACGGAGGTGGCGCAGGTCGGGGTGTCGACGCTTGGGAAAATGTTCAGGACTTTGCGCTTGCCGGCGAAGTCTTGCAGGGTGACGTCGGACAGATTGCCGGCTACCAGGGAAAAGGCTGGCGCCTTGGAACCGGCTTGTGGCAACTGGCCGTTGACTTGAACCGGATTGCCTTTGAGGGTGACTTGAGCCATGACTTGAGTCCTTCTGTTTTTTGATTGGAAAGCATGCAAGAGGCGGAAGTTAACCACGAAATCGGCTGACGACCTATGCCCTGTTGGAAATTGTTGGGTGCTGAGCGGTGACATTGTATACAACCCACCGCAGCTTTCCTGTAGGGCTGAGCCTGCTAGCAAAAGCGTTGTGCCATGCAGCACATTCGGAACTGATACACCGAAATGCGAGCAGGCTCACTTCCATACTGAATACGTATCCAGTGTGGGAGCGAGCCTGCTCGCGACAAGGCAACCGGCCTTACTGCATCATTTGGCTTCAGATTTGAGTTTCAGATAGGACTGATGCAGATCGCTTGCCCAGCCATCGATCACCGCTTTCATGTCGTCGGCTTTCATCACCTGGGAAGAGTTTTCCAGCGGTTTGCCGGTACCTTTGCGCACCACCTGCGCGATGACATGATTGGTCGCGCCGTCCATGAATACCGCTTCGGTGGCCAGCGTGGTTTCCTGGTCGCGGATGCCAGAGGCCGTACTTACCGCTGCGGCGACCAGTGCGATCGGGATCACTTCATAGACTTGCAGGCCTTCGGTCTTGCTGCTGACTGCGGTAATCGCCGGACGCACCACAATTACGCCCGGCCCGGGACCTGCGGCCAACGGCAGCGATTTGCCGAGTTCGCGCTTGAGCGCCTGATCGTAATAACTGGTTATGCCATTGAGAGTCTGCTGGGGGATTTTCTCGGTGGCTTGCGGCTTCGGGTAGAGCTGGCTTGGCTCTACGTAAACGCTGGTGAATTTATTGATGTCGAGTTTCGGGTCCATCCAGCGCATCACCTCGGCACCAGAGGGTGACTTGGCCTCCTTCAGCTGGCTGTAATCCTTGAGAAAGCCGGAATACTGGTCAGGCTCGACGGTTTTGCTGGAACAACCCACCACGCCAAGGGTGGCAATGCACAGCGTGCCCATCACGACGGCTAGCTTCATGCTGTAATTCCTTTGAGAAGGCCAAGACATTTTGCATAGGGGAGATACAGGTATAGCCAAAACCCCGGCAAATGCGATGGCCAATTGCAAAGTTCACATCCGACAGCGCGTGTGCCTCGCCAACCGGTATTACCAGGACGATGTCTCGCCACTGCGCAACGCCATCTCTCGCCGGCTATTGGCGCGCATCGCCTTGATCAGCGATACCGTTCCCACCAGCAGAATCGCCGCGCCAAACAAGAAGTCGATGTTGTATAGCTGGAAATCTTCCACCGGCCCGATCAGCAATGTACGCACCACCGCAATTCCCACCAGCGTCGCGAGAAAGTCGATCCCCGGTTCATCGCGGTAGAACACCAGCATCAGTGGCAGGCACAGCACCAGCAGAAGCAACAGCACCACGACCTTGAACGAGCCTTTGCGTTCGACGCTGAACGCGCACTCATGCGCCCCGTACGGCTTGTAGTCCTCATCGCGGATCATCGAGTTTTTCTCGTTGATGTAGTCGGCGCGGTTGTACTTCTGGATCGGCGTAAAGGTGTTGGACATCTCCATCAGCGTGGTGATGTTCTTGAAGCGCAAGTCGATGCGCTCGCTGCCCTTGAGGTAATACAGCACCGGTTTATAGCCGTAGCGATAGGTATCGAAGGGGAACGCGGCAGTCTGAGCGTGCACGCCGATTGCGCGAGGCTCAAGTTCGGCGAAGGCGCTTTTATTGGTCGACGAGAGGTTGCGGCTCAGCGGCTGCACCTTGACCTGCTCGAGGAAGATCGGCGTGACGCCGAACGACCACTGCAGCGGTTCCAGACGCAGGCGCAGTTCGTTGCGGCCCAGGTCGTAGCGGTTGAAGGTTCGTTCGGAAACCACCAGCGAGCCGCCAACCATGAATTCGCCGCGCAGGTTGTTGGTGACGCGCAAGGTCAGTTGATCCTTGCCCAGCAACGCCGCTTCACTGGTCGGCGGCGTGCCGCACCACGCGGTGCTTTCGCCGACACCGCCGAGCTGGCCGTTGCGGTTTTCCTTGAATACATAAAAGTAACTGGCCCACAGCGTCAGCAGCAAAAGCGACGCCGTGAGACCGAGGATTTTTTTACCCGGACTCACTGATCAGACTCCCTTCTTCGGTTCCATCGCCCAGCCGAAAACCCGCTGGCGACGGCGACTCTACCAAAAGGCCATCAGTGACCCAAGGGAAAATACCGGATTGGCACCGAACCTAAGGGTTTCCCCGGTCTACGCCTCACTCCTCCTGCGGATGTGGCGCTGGCCCGGCGTCATGCTCAGATTGCTTGAGGGCTCAGGTGATGGAGATGCTTTTTGATGCGCTGGGCGTGATGTTTTTGTGGCTGGCGGCGGGCTGCCCTCACCCTAGCCCTCTCCCAGAGGGAGAGGGGACTGACCGAAGTGTTTGTAGGACTCACGTCGACCTGAAATATCGCGTCGAGCTCAAGTTTTGAACATCACTCGGTCTGCCCCCTTTCCCCCTCGCCCCCTTGGGGGAGAGGGCTGGGGTGAGGGGGTAAGCTTTTGATCTTAACCGCGATCGCGAGGTATCAGGCTCTGCAATTGCTGAGCAAGGAAATCGGCGTCGAAGGCAAACGTATCCGGATCCTTCAAGCCATTGGTCTTACGCCACTGCCATGCGCCATCCGCCAGGCCAACCAGCGAAATACTCCCGTACCGCGCCGCCGTCAGCCCCATCACTGCCAAAGAAATCTGCCCGCCGCTGCCCATCACATCCGGCACAAATTCCACCGGTTTGCCGGCAATCACAATGCTCAATTTTTCCGTCTTGAACGTCGAGGTTTCCACCGGCACGCTCGGCCCGAACGCGACATACGCCTCGCGACTGACCTCCAGCAGATTCGGCGCCTTGACCGGTTCAAGCCATTGCTCGATCTCGTCGAACAGCGCGCCAATTCGAGCCGCCCAAGCAGCCGATTGCGTGGTGAACAGTTGCTTCTTGTGCGCTTCGCTTTCGGCATAGTGGCGAAGCATTTCGCCCAGTTGCTGTATGTCGTTCATTGCGGTGTTCCTCGGAAAGGACCTGCGAAGGGTGATAGTGGCAGATCCCCGGCGCGGCGTACGTTTAGTTCTTGCAGATGCACAGTTGCGGGAAAGATCGGCGGTACAGTCAGTCGGTACTGGCGTCGAGTCTCGAACAGAAGGAAACTTCAGGCAGCCCTGAATGCTCGACACTGACATTTGCTTGAGGAAATCCAATGCGCACCATCGGCCTTATCGGCGGCATGAGCTGGGAGTCCAGCGCCGAATACTATCGCCTGATCAACCAACAGGTTCGCGAGCGCCTCGGCCCGTTGCGCTCGGCGCAGTTGCTGATGTACAGCGTCGATTTCGGTCCGGTCGAACAGGCCCAGCACGCCGGGCGCTGGGACGATGCAGCGGCGATTCTGGTGGATGCCGCGCGCAGGCTCGAAGCTGGCGGCGCAGAATGCGTGGTGCTGTGTACCAACACCATGCACAAGGTCGCCGAGCAGATTCAGGCGGCGATCAGCATTCCGTTTTTGCACATTGCCGAACCCGCCGCGCAGGCTGCACTGGAAATCGACGCGCGCACCGTCGGGTTGCTCGGCACCGCGTTCACCATGGAGCAGGACTTTCTCAAGCAACGTCTGATTGCCCAAGGCCTGACCGTACTGGTGCCGGATGAAGCCGAGCGCAAAGAGGTGCACCGGATCATCTACGACGAACTCTGCGTGGGTGTGATCAGCGAACAATCGCGAGAAATCTATCAAGGCGTCATCCAGTCCCTGACCGCCCGTGGCGCCCAGGCAATCATCCTCGGCTGCACCGAAATCGGTCTGCTGATCAAACCCGAACACAGCGCCCTGCCCCTGCTCGACACCACCGAGTTGCATGCGCAGTCAGCAGTGGCGTTCGCACTGGGCGACTGACTCAGGCTTTCAGGCTATTGCGTAGACGGGCCATGCTCAGGGTGTCGACCCACTGCCCGTCGCGCACCGCATAATCACGCAACAGCCCTTCGGCCTCGAAACCGAACTTGCGATAAAGCCCGATCGCCGCCTCGTTATCGGCGTAGACCGTGAGTTCGACGCGGTGCAGATTCATCCAGTTATCGGCGACCTCCAGCGCCGCCGCCAACAACATCGAACCGACGCCCTTGCCCTGCCAAGCCGCCCCGACTGCCATGCCGAAGCTGCCGGCGTGGGCGCGGCGCATGCGGGAATAAGCTTCCAGACCGAGATTTCCGATCACCACGCCTTGGTCCAGGGCAACCAGTTTCAGCGCACGTTCGTTATCAGCCTGAAGTCGCTGGCGCCAGACCTCGGTGGATTGAAACGGCATTTGCAGCACTTGCCGTGCAACGGCGGGGTCGTTGTAAAGCGCAGTGATGCCTTCGAGGTGGGATTCGTTGGAGCGTTCGAGATGGATCGTGGAGGTTGGGTCTGACATGGGATCGGTCCGTGATCAGCGTGTGGCTGGTCACTCTAAACCGCTGATCTGGAATCTGGCGAGCGGCAATGGTGGGGGCGAGCCTGCTCGCGAAGGCGGTTGGCCAGTCACTGAAGCCTCGACTGGCAGATTGCATTCGCGAGCAGGCTCGCTCCCACATTTTGATCCAGCCCGGGCACAACCCCTGTGAGCACTGAAGATTCCTGTGGGAGCGAGCCTGCTCGCGAAAGCGACCTCATAGCCAACACCTGCTTCCCGGCAAAAACGTCTACCGTGCTGTCGCCAATTTTTTGCTTTTTAAACACCGCTGTTTAAAGGACACCTGCTGACACGCCTTCCAGGCTACAAATCCTTGCGTCGTTGCCTACAGCCAAGCCAGAATCCGCCGGCTTGTGCGCCTTGGGGGCGGGTTCTATTGTGGTGCGGTCGCTGACGAATCAGCGATCGGGTCTCGCAGCCCGTCGATCTCTGGACGCACAACACCCGCTGTTTTTATGGCGGCTGTACGTGGGAGACCTTCGGGTCTGCCGGTTCTAGAGTCCCGGTCTGCGACCCGCGTACAGCTGCCACCAACCATTTCGTATCGCAGCGAAAGGTGGCAGCTCCGTCGACTCTAGGAGCTTTACCATGATCAAACCCACACCCAACCCACCCCAAACCGACCCCACCTCTCCCTACGAATCCCTCGACTCAAAAAAACTTCACCAAGCCGCCGACCGCGCCCTCGACCACTACTTCTGCCCACCCGGCTCCACCCCGCCGCCCTTCAGCCCCCGCGCCATGTACGCCGTCACCGCCGACACCAAAAACGAAGACCTTCTGGCCAACGCCTGCGAAACCCTCGCCTCCGCGAAAACCATCGCCCAGGAATTCGCCGGATTGGTCAAGCCATCCCAGCGCCGAACGCTGATGGGGATTGCGCAGTTGATCATGCTCGGCGAACTGGCGGTGAATCGGGTGCTTGATAATCTGGAGTTGCCGCAGTAGCGGGCCTTTGATGATCGTTCCCACGCTCTGCGTGGGAATGCCTCAAGGGACGCTCCGCGTTCCAGCTCTGGGGGGACGCAGAGCGTCCCGGGCTGCATTCCCACGCAGAGCGTGGGAACGATCAACGCGTAAGCAGTGAAGATTCCTGTGGGAGCGAGCCTGCTCGCGAAAGCGTCGGAGCAGTCAGCATTGCAACCGAACATTACGACAAATTCGCAGGCTGGCTCGCTCCCACAACAACCGCGCAAACAAGAGCCGGCTCGACCGCTCGTCTGAATACCGCCTGTACCTGTCAGATCTGACAGGTGTGCTTTTTTTCAAACTGGAGTGAGATGGATCCCATTCAATGCACGGCACGGCACGGCACGGCACGGCACGGCAAAATTCTCAGGGAGCGCTTCCATGGATATCCAGTCTTCGATTTTCAACGAATTGTTTGTCTTGTATCCGGTCATCATCAGGGGCTGGGTCACACCGGTGAAGCCGCAGGGCATTGCCCAAGGCGGGATTCCCAAGGTGCTTTACGATGGCGAGACGCAGGGTCTGGAATGTCTGATAGATCCGTGGACGGAAATGCAGCTCGCTTCCTGGACCATGGCCGCTGATGACCGCGTCGATCTGTACGTCAACGACAACCCTACTCCCGCAACGGGCAAGACCGTTGCCCCGGGCGAAGAACAACAGCGGGTGCGCTTGTACTTGCCCCACGGCTGGCTCAATCAGGGCGTCAATCGCCTGTATTACAAGGTCACGCGCGTAGGAGGTAACGATGAATCGTCTCGGGACACGCTAGCCCTCTACCATTTGCGTCTGCCGGAATCTCTGGATCTGATCATTCCGCCGGAAGTAGTACGTGAAGGCGTGGGGCCGGAGCTCGCCGCACGAGGTGTGACATTTGCGTTTACTTACACCAACCGACGCCACTTCGACTCCATCGTTTTTGCGCTCGGCGATACCACCGTGCGCTTCGACGTGCCCGACGCGCCGGCCCCGATCAACCTGACGCTGCTCACCGATACCTTCCAGCGTGCCGGTGACAACCCGAATGCTGTGGCGGAATTCAGAGTATTTGACCAATTGGGCAATGCCGTCATGTCAGGTGAAAAGCGCGTGGACATTCACCTCGGTCGCCTTTCTCTGCTGGCACCCACCGTCCGTGGCATGAACGGCAATCAGTTCAGTCCGACCACTCCGGAAATCAGAGTCCTCGTACCGCAGGGTTCGTTACTGCCCACCGACACGTTGTGGGTGAACTGGCAAGGCGCGACGGCTGTCCCTGAAGGCTCCTACCCAAGCCCGCCCCGGCTGGTCAGTGCCGGCCTGGAGATTGCGGTACCGCGCTCGGTGCTCGCCTACAGCCTGGGCCAACGGGTTGCAGTCAGTTATTTTATCGACCGCGACGACAAACCCGTGGAGTCGGCTGTGTTGCTGCTGGACATTCTGCCGCTGCCGGCAACCGCCTTGAACTCCCCGAAAATTGTCGAGGCCGATGCCAACAATTTTCTCGACATAACGGCGCTTGGCACCAAAAACGCAACCATTCATGCGCTGCTGCATACCTTGATTGAAGCCGAACAGCCCTGCTGGCTGCGGCTAGAGGGCAAGAAGGCGGACGGCACTGCACATGACTTGACTCTCTGGGCTGGGTTGCCAGCTAGAGTCAACAGCACTTGGATCAGGCAAGGCTTCTGGCCGAAGTCGCTGGCTAACAGCTATCTCGTGCAATTGGGGCATGGCACGACACTGACGCTTAAGTACCTGGTGGCGCTGGACAAGAGCAATATCGAAACGAACGCAGTGAAATTTCCGGATCGGGTTTACACGATCAAGTCTGTGGAACTGGTTGTGCCGACACTGGACAGGGTATTGGACTCGAACGGTGAGGAAGTGCTGGAAGGGGGATGGACGGTCAGCACTAGCTTAACGTTGTCGGGAACTGCCAGTAAGGGACTGGATATCGAGGTGTTCGATGATGATGGGTCGAGCACTGTTGCCAAAGGGCGAGCGACGGCCGACCCGCTGACGGGGATCTGGACACGAGAAGTGACTGTTGCTGAAGGGAAGCACCGGTTATTTGCGAGATCGTTGTATCACAGTGGAGAAGTTGATTCTGGCGCGCGGAGTTTTACTGTGGCAGCTGAAGTTGCCCCGACGATTGATTCGGTGAAAGGATTGCCAAGTAACGCCGAAATTGAGGAAGGTGGAACTACTGCAGACACTTCAGTAGCAATGCAAGGCTTGGCCTCGAAAGATCAATGGGTCGAGGTGTCTGATAAAGAAGAGTTTAGAATCAAAGTCCCGGTGAACCACGAAGGCGTTTGGAAATACAGTGAAGATCTGACCGCAGGAAATCACAGCTATAAAGTCAAGGCACTGTATGGTAGTGGAAAAGTTTCCATCCCAAGAACTCTAAAAGTTGTTCCACCGCTATTGGTCGACATATCACCCGTACATCTCTCAGGGAGAAATTACGTCGTCGACCATGCCGCGCTTGGCTGGGCATTAACTGGAAACGATTTCCCAGATACAACCGCGACCCGGGCGGCGACAGGCGGGCAAGCACCGTACACCTACAGGTCGAGCATGCCCAACGTTGTATCTGTGGACGGCAACGGCATGATTCGTTCAATCGGGAATGGTGCAGCTAAAGTGATCGTATCTGACGCTAGCGGACAACTTAAAGAAATACCTGTCGTAGTAAGCAACGTGCAAAAGGTTTTAATTGGCGGCGCCAACTTTACACACGAAGCGGCCAGTGCCTGGATCGCGCGCGTGGGGGGCAGTCCATTTCCGAGCTACTTAAGCGAGATTGCACTTCTTAATATTAAATACAGACCGCTTTACGAAGCCCGGTACTTTTGGGGATATACACTTCCTAGCAACCCTCAGGTCGAATTCACATGGGCCAAGACCAGTTTTATATCGGCATCAACAGGTGCTACGTCCCCTTTTGCTTACACAGCGGTCTGCGTGGCCAGGGCCTAAAACTACACAACGGTTCAACAAGAGAGGTTAACCACCGGTATTCGGAAAAAGGGCGGATTTATTTAACCAGTGATTTAAACAGCGAAGCGCGATCCAGGCTTCTCTTCTGATCGCGAAAGGACCGTCAGGTTTGCGCAATTCTTTGATTTAAACGAAGGTGTTTAAAGGGCACCTCCAGACACGCCTTCCAGGCTACAAAATCTTGCGCCATTGCCTACAGCTACGCCAGAATCCGCCGGCTTGTGCGCCTTGGGAGCGGGTTCTATTGTGGTCCGGTCGCTGAATGTTCAGTGATCGGGTTTAGCAGCCCGGGTTATCTCTAGACGCACAAGGTCTTGCCGTTATGGCGGCTTTGCGTGGGGCACTTCGGTGCGCCGGGTTCTAGAGTCCTGGTCTGCTAACCCACGTACAGCCGCCACCTCCTTCGTTAGCAGCGAACGGTGGCAGCTTCACCACTCTAGAGGCTTCACCCATGATCAAACCCACACCCAACCCACCCGAATCCGACCCCACCTCTCCCTACGAATCCCTCGACTCAAAAAAACTTCACCAAGCCGCCGACCGCGCCCTCGACCACTACTTCTGCCCACCCGGCTCGACCCCACCGCCGTTCAGCCCCCGCGCCATGTACGCCGTCACCGCCGACACCAAAAACGAAGACCTGCTGGCTAACGCCTGCGAAACCCTCGCCTCGGCCAAAACCATCGCCCAGGAGTTCGCCGGGCTGGTGAAACCATCGCAGCGCCGAACGCTGATGGGGATTGCGCAGTTGATCATGCTCGGCGAACTGGCAGTGAATCGGGTGCTTGATAATCTGGAGTTGCCGCAGTAGCGGGCCTTTGATGATCGTTCCCACGCTCTGCGTGGGAATGCCTCAAGGGACGCTCCGCGTTCCAGCTCTGGTGGGGACGCAGAGCGTCCCGGGCTGCATTCCCACGCGGAGCGTGGGAACGATCAACGCGTAAGCAATGAAGATTCCTGTGGGAGCGAGCCTGCTCGCGAATGCGGTTTGTCAGTCACTGTGGCTTCGACTGGCGGATTGCTTTCGCGAGCAGGCTCGCTCCCACTATCGATACGGTTTGTTCAGTTACGGGTGTGGTGTCTGGGCTGGCGCCATCGCGAGCAGGCTCACTCCTACAAGGGGATCGGGTTAAGGCTGGAACCATTCGTGGCGTTCGTTGAAGGTTTTGATGATCGTCCCCACGCTCTGCGTGGGAATGCCTCAAGGGACGCTCCGCGTTCCAGCTCTGGTGGGGACGCAGAGCGTCCCGGGCTGCATTCCCACGCGGAGCGTGGGAACGATCAACGCGTAAGCAATGAAGATTCCTGTGGGAGCGAGCCTGCTCGCGAAGGCGGTGGGTCAGTCACTGAGGCTTCGACTGGCGGATTGCTTTCGCGAGCAGGCTCACTCCTACACGGGGGCGGATTAAGGCTGGAACCATTCGTGGCGTTCGTTGAAGGTTTGCTGGATGAGGTCGGTGAGGGTTTTGATTTCGGGGGAGTTTTGCGAGTCGGTGTTGACGGCGAGCCACGCGTGTAGCTGCATCGGTTCGGCGAATAATCCGGGCAGTGCGATGAGGCCACGGTCGAAGCGGCTCATGTATGCCGGCAGCAAGCCGATGCACGCGCTGCAGCGAATCATCTCCAGCATCAATTCATAGGACTGCATCTGCACCACCCCAGCCAACCTCTCCTCCACCAACTCATTCCACGGCCGAAAGCTCTCAACCTGTCGGTCATGCTGCCATTGCACCAACATGAAATCAGCCAGATCTTCCGGCGTTTCCGGTCGCGCTGTCACCCGCGAATAGCGCTTGGCAATGTGCGGCAGATACTCGATCCGCGCGAGGTGTTGCGGTTCGCTGGTGGCAAAGGTCGGGCCGGGGTTTGGGCGTTCGCCAGGAGCGAGCCAGAGGACGATGTCGGCACTGACCGCACGCAAGGCCAGTTCGCTATCCAGAGCAATAATTTCCAGGCGCAGGCTGGCGTTGCGCCGCAGCAGTGCGATGAGGTCGCGGCCGAGGATGTCGTGGAGGATGGATGCGGCGACGGCGAGGCGGATCAGTGGCTGTTCGATGACCGGGAGTTTGCGTTCGTGGGCCAGGGTGATGAGTCGGGCCTGCAACTGTTGGCCTTCGCGGGTCAGGCTGAGGGCGCTGCCCTGGAAGCTGAACAGGCTGCGTTGCAGTTGCTGTTCGAGTTGCGCGAGTTGTTTGCGCAATACAGTTGAGCGCACGTTGAGGCTGCGCGCGGCTTGCATGAAGCAGCCGCAGCGAGCACTGACCAGGAAGTATTGGGCGACTTCGCTGTCGATGGTCGCGGCCTGGTTTAGCCAGGGCTCGGAGCGGGATTGCGGCGATTGATAATCAACGGTGCCCGGGCGTCCTGCGGGTTCGGTGAATGACATTGATGACTCCCTGTCGATCTTTGTAGTTGTCTTGAATGCGCCCTGGACCCCTGTGGGAGCGAGCCTGCTCGCGAAAACGTTGGCACATTCAACATCTTCGCTGACTGACCCACCGCATTCGCGAGCAGGCTCGCTCCCACAGGGGTGATTGGTGTTCGGCTGACGTCAGTGTTTTTCCTCGAGGATTTTGTTCAGTTCAGCGCCGTCGATGCTCAGGGTGGCGGTGTTGAGCATGCCGTCCAGATAGGCCTGGGCGATCTGTTCCTGGCGTTGTGCGCGCAGGGCCTGGGTCAGTTGGTCGCGCAGTTCCTCCAGCGTCGCGGTGCGGGCCGGTTGCTGTTCGGTGAGTTTGATTACATGAAAACCGGCGGCGCTTTGCACAGGATCTGACACGGTGCCCACCTTGAGCCGCGCCACGGCGCTGCGCACTTCCGGCACCAGTTGTTGCAACGGTTGCAGGCCGGTATCACCGCCCCGCTCTGCCGTGACGCGATCCTGCGAATATTGCGTAGCGAGCGCCGCAAAATCAGCCGGTGCTGATTGCGCCTTCTTGCTCAATTCAGCGGCTTGTTTGCGCACCGTTTCCACATTCGCTGCGTCACTGACGCCAAGGAAAATCTGACTGACCCGGTACATCGGCGGCGTCTGCCAATTGGCCTTGCCGGCGTCGTACGCCTGCTGCAATTCAGCTGCGCTTGGATACTCCGCCGGCACCTGACTCACCGAGCGCAAATAATCACGAAACACGATTTGCTCAGTCGCTGCGCGAGTCTGCCGGGCGACGTCCGGACGCTGCGCCCAACCCTGCGCATCGGCCTGTTCCAGCACCGCTTTCTCGGTCAGCCGCGCACGAATCCAGCGCTCCAGCGCCTCACGGTTACCGCGCAATTGCTCGCGGGTTTGCGCCGGGACGGTGGCCAGCAGCGCCTGCAATTCCTCTGGCGAAACCTGCTGATTGCCCAACCGCGCGACTGCTGGCCCGGCTGCAACCGCCGGCAACGGCGACGGCTGCTGGGCGGCGACCGGATCACTTCCCGGTCGCAGCACCAGCGCCACGGCCACCACCAACAACGCCAGCGCTCCGGCGCCGATCACCATGGCAGGCTTCTTCACAGCGCGGCTTCCTCTGCTTCGGCGACAGCGGACTTGGCGGCTTGCACAGCAGTGGTCTGGCTGAAATCGCGCAGGTAAACGATGAACTCCTGCAACAGGCGATCCCACAACTCCAGATTGCAGCGCAGGTGCTCGTTGCTCACCCCTGCGGCCACGACCACGTCCATTTCCATCAGCAGAAACTCGCCCTGCAACGACAACCGTGCAAACCGCCGCGTCGCGTTCCACTGCTCGGCCACGCCTTGGGGCAAATCACCCTGCACGCGCAGCGCACAGCTGAAAGTGAAATCAACAAAGCTGCCCTGCTCCACCGCCGGGTTGCCGAAGCGCACGGCGTAGCCGATGCCCTGACTGGCGCTGAGCAGCTGGACGATGCCGTTCTGTTCACTCTGGTTGACGCGATAACCGGCTGCTTGCAGGACGTCGGTCAGCGATTGCGGGGAAACGTGGGTGATCAATTGAGTCATGTCTTTCTTCCTTGTTATCAGTGAGCGATCGCGGCTTGCGGCGCGTCGAATTGGGTTTTGTACAGCTCGTCGCCGAAGCCCTGGGCCAGTTCATCGAACTTGACCCGGGCGCTGCCGGCGAAGGGCTGGCGGATCTTCATCACTTCGGCGACGTCGATGTTTTCGTAGGCCGTGAGGATCTGTTTGGCGACGCCGTACATTTGCTGATTCTTTGCTGAACATTGCTGCACTTGTGTGTCACGTTCCGCCAGTTGTGCTTGCAGCTTCGAGCGTTCCGCTTCCTTGCCGCGAGCGAGGACCAGCAATTCGTCATAGGCTTTTTTGAACTTGCCGGTTTGCTCGGCACTGGCCGCCACTTGCGCCTGAGCCTGGCTGTGCAGGCTCTGTTGCTGCCCGGCGAGTTGCTCGGCGAGGCCTTTGGCCTTGGCCAGTTCGGCGGTCAATTGCTTGATTTGCGCCTGGGCTGCCTTGACTTCGTTCTGCGCCGCCAGTTGCGCGGCGCTGGCCTGGGCCTGTTGGCTTTGCAGGGCCTGCAATTGCTGGGTGGTGCTGCGCAGTTGCGTGCGCAAGCGTTCTTCCATGCCTTCGCCGTTCGCCCCGGTGGCAATCAACAAACCCAGGCCCAGCGCGAGAAAACGCGTGTTCATAAAGCTCTCCCGGCGCCTTAGAAGCGCGTGTTGATCTCAAGCTGCAAGACGTCGATGTCGAACGGCGCGCCGTACACCGCTTCGGTGCTCATCCAGCGACCCGTGGCGGAAACGTTCTTCGCCAGGCCGTAGTTGCCGCCCATGAAATAGCCCTTGGCGTTGGTGCCGCCGAGGTGGAACGACGAGTCGTTGAAGCCGTCGGGCAAGGCGTCCGGCTGGATGTACTTGTAGCCGGCGAACAGGTTCCAGTCGCCCTTGCGCTTGAGGTCCAGCGCGTTGCCGAGGGTGAACTGCACCATCCACGCGTTGGCGCCGCTTTCGATCTCGCCGTTGCTGTCGAGGTTGTTGACGATCTGCCCGGCGGAGCGCTTGCGCATGTCGCCTTCGTCGTAGCTGAGGTTGTGGATGTAGTTGCCCTGGCTGCGCAGTTTGAAGTCCTGCGGCAGGTCGGCGTCCCACACGACGTTGAGATCGAGCAGGTTGAATTCGGACGCAAGCCCGACGAATTGCGGCTGCGGCGTAGCGCTCGGGTTGAGCGGGTTCGGCGTGATGTCACGCAGCAGGAACACGCTGTTGCCCTTCTGCATGAACGCTGCGCGAGTGCCGTCGCTGTCGCAACCCGGTGCGCCGGCCCACGGTTCGCAGGGGCTGGAGCGCTGGCCCTGTATGTCATCGAAGCGGTAATAGGCCAGCGCACCTTTGAGGCGGTTGTTGCTGTTGATCGCCCATTTCGCGCCGAGCTGAGCGCCGTACAGCCACTTGTTGTCGCTCTCTTCCTTGTCGAAACCGTTGCTGCTGGAGGTGTCGTTGGTGTAATCCACCGGGAATGCGCCGACGGTGCCGAACACGCCCCAATCGCGGTTGAGCTTGTGATCGAAAATCGCCGCCACACCATCGAAATTCAGGTCATTGGAATAGAGCATGTCGGTGGACATGAACGGGTTGGCGAAGCGCCCGCCGGTCAGAGTCAATTCGTCCATTGGCTTCCAGGTCAGATAGCCCTGATCGAGCCAGATGTCCTTCTTGGCGAAGCCGCCGCCGAGGTTCTGCGTGGTCGATACCGGATTGTTGTCCGAACCGGTGCCGATGCGAATGCCGGCGGTCCATTCCTCGGAGATCAGCGCTTTCATGCCCAGGCGTGCGCGCAGGCGAAAGAGGTTTTCGCGGTCTTCGCGGGTATTGAGCAACGGCGGCAGACTGGTGCTGCTGTTGGGATTCACGTCGTACGGGCCATTGTTGTTGAGCTTGGCGAAGTCGACGATTTCGTTGCTGTTGTTGCCCGAGTAGTAACGCGATTCGTCACGCAGGCGAATGTCGCCGTCGAAGCTGATGCGCGAGGCCCAGTCCGGGAAGGTATTGGGCGCGGCCCAGTTTTCCTGTTTGGCGGTGGCCATGACCTCGGCTTTGACCTGATCGCGGATCTGGTCGCGCACCGCTGCCGGCACGTACTGCACGCGCACATCCCCCGGCGCGGCGACCGGCCCGGCCGCTACGGCAGTGGACGCGGCAGCCTGCTTGGCCTGCGCCGCTTCGTTCTGGGCCTGGGCGATCAGCGCGTCGGCCTTGTCCTGTTTGAGAATGCCCTGCTCGACCAGCAAGCGGATCAGATTGATCGTGGCGTTCTCCGAAGGCGCAGGCGCTGCCACCGCCTGACCGACCAGGGTCGCAATGACCATGCCGACCGCCAGGGACAATCGATTCACGTTGGAAATCATCTGCACACAACTCCTTTTGCCAAAGCTTGAATAAGTGAATTAACCCGGACGCCGCCCTTGCAGGGACAGGCGCACGGGCAAAGTGATGGAGGCCGGAGGCCTTTCGCTGAGCGCTGGCGCACCGCGTAAAGCGGCCAGCACCTGGGTATCGATTTGCGGGTTGCCGCTGGACTTGATCAGCTCGACACGGGTGATCTCGCCGACGCTGCTCAGCCAGACATCGGCCTGCAGCGAGAACGCGAGGTTGCGCAGCTCGGGGTTCTCGCGCAGCAAACGCTGGAAGGTGAACGCGAGAAACTGGCTGTACGTGCCCGTACCCAAACGCCCGCCGCCGGCACCGGCCATGCCGCCGCCCTTGCCCGCGCCGATGTTGAAAGCGTCGCTGCCGGCCTGCGCGTCGCCGTCCATTTGCATCGGGTTGGCCAGGTCGTCCGCCGGCGATGGCGGTGCTTCTTCTTCAGGCTTGACCTCCTCCGGCTCCGGCGTTGGCTCGGGCTCGACGACTTTTTCTTCCACCGGCGTTTCCGGCTCTGGCGGTTTCTCCGGCGGCGGTGGTGGCGGTGGCGGCAACGGAATGATCGTCGGCACCTTCGGCGCTTCGCGACGCACGCCGGCCATGTCGTTGGCCCACTGCCAGAGGAACCACGCGGCGAGTGCGCCGACCAGCAATCCGGCGCCCCACTTCACATAACGCAACGGCGACTTTTTCACGGGCGGCGGTTCGATCGGGAGTTGTGCGGTCATGACTCAGCCCTGACTCGGTTTGCCGGTGACGAGACCGACCTGGGACAGTTCGAGCCGGCGCAGCAGATCCAGCACTTCGATGACTTTCTGGTACTGCACCGTCGCATCGCCACGCACGATCACCGGAAAATCCGGGCTCTGCGCTTTCTCGATGCGCAGGCGTTCTTCCAGCTCCGCCAACGTCACGGGATAGGCATCGAGGAACACCTGGCCGCCGTCGTTGACCGAGATCGCCTTGGTCTTGGCCTCCGACAGCGACACCGAAGCGCTGGCCTTGGGCAGGTTGATCTGGATCCCGGAGACCTGCGCGGTGGCGGTGAGGATGAACATCACCAGCACCACCATCAGCACATCGACCAGTGGGGTGATGTTGATGCTGTCGACTGCGGCATCGTCATCATCGTCGTGGGAGGCATTTACGGACGCCATGGCAGTGCTCCTCAGGCCGGTACGGAGTGGTTGGCGTGATGGCCGCGCTGGTGCGACGCCTCACTGAATTGGCTCTCGCCATGCATCTCCGCCAGACGAGTGATGAACTCGTCGACGAACACGCGCATGTCGGCGCTGACTTCCTTATTGCGGGTGATCAGGCGGTTGTAGCCGAACAGCGCGGGGATCGCGACGAACAGGCCCATCGCCGTGGCCAACAGAGCGGCGGCCATGCCCGGCGCGATGGCATTGATATTCACGTCGCCGGCCATCGCCGTGCCGAGGAACACCACCATGATCCCCAGCACCGTGCCCAGCAGGCCGATATACGGACCGCCGGCGATGGCGTTGGACAGGGTCGAGAGTTTCGAACTCAGTTGCTGGTTCTCGCGGGTGCGCACACCGTCCATCGAGCAGCGGATGGCTTCGATGGTCGCGGCAGAGACCGACGAGGTATCGGCGCCCTGCTCGCGGCGGGTGCGGATCTCTTTGACCGCCACCAGATACAGGCGCCACAGCGACGAATGCTGCAGACGCTGAGCCAGTTGCGCGTCGTCGGCGAACATTTCCAGACGCGTGCCGACCTTGGCGAATTGCACGCGAAAGTCTTCGTTGGCCGCAGTGACGCGACTGAGGCTGCGGTTCTTGCGCAGCATGATGATCCACGACTGGAACATCATCAGCACCAGCACGGCGATGATCACCCAAGCGTCGATCGGCACCGCGTTAAGGAGGAAGCCGAGGCTGCCGAAGCCAAAGCCGGACTGCTCTTCATCGACGCCGTAAGCGACCAGTTTCGACTCGGCGCCTTGCGAGGTGGCATCGGCCAGCAACAGCGCAGCAGGTCGGGCAATTTTCGACAGGCGCAGTTCGTCGATGGCGCCAGAGAATGGCTGCAACGCGCCTTCCTGCAGATCAGCGCCGATGGCCATGACCGAGTTGAATGCCGGCATCGCCTGGGCCAATGCAGCGCTCTCGCGACCGTTGATGTACAGGGTGACTTTCGAGCCCTCGGCGGTTAGTGCGAGGTGTTGCCATTGCCCCGGCGCCAGCGCTTGGGTGGCAGCGGCGCGCTGGCCGTCGATTTCCACGAACGGCAGGCCTTGGCTAACGCCGATCAGCAGGCTCTGCGAGCCTTCGCGTCGAGCGAGAATCAGTTGCTCGCCACTCGCCTGATCCAGACGCAGCCAGGCGCTGAAAGTGAACGCGCTGCCGGCGTTGTGTTGCAGTGAAGGACTGGCCGGCAGCAGCAACGGTTGACCGCTGAACTGCAACGCACGGCCGACGACGCCATCGATCGCTGTGCCGGTCGCGCTTTGCGCGGTGTTGCCGTACGCCGCGGTGTCTTTCGCCGGGGTGCCGGTGGCGCCGTCGAAGTGATACAGCGCGGTGTAATTCGGATCGAAAGTCAGTTGGCCGTTGCCGGTAGCCGGGGCTTTCTGGTTGCCGTAATACATCCAGATGTCCTGACGTTGGCCACCCTCGACATTCGGCACATCGACCCAGATCAGCGCCATGCCCATCAGCGCGTCGAAACTTTCGATCTGGTGGTTGAGCACGGTCTTGTCGTCGGCAGCGACGAAGCGCAGATCGGAGCCGTCCTCTTTCACGCCGTCGAAGGTGAAGTTGCCGGTGTGCAGGCGCACCAGCAGCGCGGTGCGGCCGAGGGCCTGATTGATCGCCGCGCCCTGCGGTGTGGTGTCGACGGCGATCTGTTTGCGGTAATGCCAGTCGTCCTGCCACCAGGCCTGAGCCGTGGCCGGGAGCACGAAGCCCAGGCAGATCAACAACGAAAGGAAGAGGCGTTGCATGGACGTGCTCCGTTAGAAAGTGGCTTGAAGGTTGAAGTGCAGGCGCGATTCCTGCTTTGAGGTGTTCGGCCCTTCGAGTAGCGGGTAGCCCCAGTCGAGGCTGCCGGACAGCCATTTACTGAGGCTGGCGCGGGTGCCGAGGCCGACGCTGGCCAGGGCGTAATTGGCGTCCTGATCCGGCAGTTCGTCGCGCAGGTACAACTGCGCGCCTTCGGCGAAGGCATAGAAGCGCCAGTCCTGCATCCACGTGCCGGCGAATTTCGCCAGCGACGGTGTGCGCAATTCCTGGCTGAGCAGGTAGCCGTCATCGGCGGTACGTTCAGCCGCGAGATAGCCGCGCACCGAGGTGGCGCCACCGGCGGAGAATTGTTCGTTGGAAACCAGCGGCCCCGAGGCGAGTTGGAATGCGGCTTTGCTTGCGCTCTGCCAGTCGCTGTCGAAGGTCCAGGTGTAGTTGGTGTCGCCCTTGAGCACGGCGAAACCCGGTTTGGCGCGATAGCGTTTGTAGTCGAAGTCTTCGTCGTCGCTGCCGTAGCCGAACACGCTGCGCGTGGCGGCAACCAGACTCAGACCGAGACCGAGCTGGCTCTTTTCGCTGTAGCGATAGCCGTTGTAGGCGAAGGTGAACGGCGCGTATTTGAGCGGCACCTTGTCGCTTTCGCCGGACAGGCTCAGGCGCTCGTCGAAGTCCTTGAAGTCGATGCCGGCCGACAGCGAGTTCGACCAGTTGCCACTCGAGGGCAGCGTGTAAATTGCCGCGACGCCGTAGCTGTGACCCTTGCCGAGCACGTTGCTGCCGCCGATGGTGGCGACGTTGCTGTCGGACTGGTAACCGGAGAATTGCACGCTCCAGCGCTCGCTCAGCGGCGCGGTGTAGGACCCGGACCAGACCTTGGCGTTGTCGGTTTCCTGCGGCGCGGTGAAGAACGTCAGGTTGACGCTGTGGCCGAGCTGCCAGAGATTGTTGTAACCGAGGCTGGTGACGCTGCGCAGCTTTTCGGTGTCGGCGCTGTAGTCGTTATTGAGGCCGACGCTGGCAGTCCACGGGTTCTGGTCTTCGACCTGCAAGTCGACATCCATGGTGCCGGGGCGCTGCCCTTCGCGCACCAGTGGCATGACCTGGCGACCGGGGGTCTTGTTAAGTTGCGCGAGTTCGCCCTGGACCTTGGCGAAGTCCGGCACCTCGCCTTCTTTCAGCGCCGGGACGTTGTCGCGAATGTCCAGCGGCGAATAGTGTTTGGCGCCGACCACGCGCACCCGGCCGACCTTGGTTTCGCTGACTTGCAGATAGACGATGCCATCGGCCACGGCCTGCTCGGGCAGCTCGACAAACACCGATTGATAGCCGCGTTCCTGGTAGGCCTTCTGCAACGCATCACGGGCGCCTTCGATGTCGCTCAAGGCTTTCTGCGGGCCGAGAAACGGGTACACCGCTTCTTCGATCGCGCGGGCATCGAGCACGGTATTGCCGCGCACGAAGTATTCGTTGACGTCGACCAGTCGCTGCGCGGCGGGCGCTTCTGTGCCCTCCTCGGCCAGCGCCGGCTGCGCGCCCGCCGTCACCAGCAGCCAGCCCCACAGCGCCAGCCGTGACGTGAAAATCCGTTCCACATTACCCCCTGAAATTCGCGATGACCTGTGGGCGTTAGCGCCCGGTGTGCTGCGTCAATTGCTGATCGTTGTGGCGCAGGCGTGCTTGCCCAGCCAGGTGTGCAACAGCGCAAAGTTCAGCGAGAACTCGGGCATTTGCAGCAAGGCGCCGCAGAACACTTCGCCGATGATTTTCTGAATCAGCAGCACCGCACGCGGCTCGTTGAGCAGCGTGGCGATGTCACGGCTGAGGGCGGTGAAACTCCAGACCTTCTGGTTCAGGCCAAGGCCGACGAACCAGCGGAACAGCAGGTTGTAATTGAGCTGTTCATAGAGCTGCTGCTCGCTGGGCACCGAATACAGCAATTGCAGGAGCAGGATGTGCATCACCGTCTGCGCGGGAATTAGCATGCCGGGTGCGGCATTGAGATCGCGCAGCAGGTCCTGGTGGGCGTCGAGCAGATCGTCGATCTGCGGGCGCAGCAACACCAGCGAATGGCCCGGCGGAATGTAGCTGGACACTTCTTTCAGAGCGCCCTGCCAGTCCTCCTGCGAGACGATCCAGACCCACGGCGCGCCGTAGCGATACACCGAAACCGGCTTCTTGCGCGCGGCTTCGACGATCTTCGACAGGCGTTGATCGAGCTCCTGCATGCCCACTTTCGAATAGCGTTCCATAGTCCCCATTGCCTCACTCCCGGCGTCCCGCCTCGGCTTGCAAAGTGCGCCCCGAAAGGCCCCTCAAGCGCGTTACACAGGCATGACCGGACTGGCAAAGGGCTACCGAACTTTTGTCATAAAAGCTTCATTACCGAAGATGGATTGACGGATGTAGATGATCGACCGTGGGAGCGAGCCTGCTCGCGAAAGCGCTGTGTCAGGCGATGAGGATGTTGGATGTGCCGCCGCCTTCGCGAGCAGGCTCGCTCCCACAAGGTGGACTGTGGTTGCACCGTTGCGTGACATTCGCGTGACATTCACGGGGTTAAATCCCGGCCCGTTCAGGCGTATAACCTTCACAAGACTTTCAATAGGCACGCCGACTTCAACACAGGGTAGTGACATGACAGCAAACATCCTTGGCAACCTGTTCCCTTCGGTCAGCGACATCCCGGAAAAATATCGCCTCGACGCTCAGGTCGAGCAGCGTGAATATCTGGTCGATGGCCAGTTGCGCCGCTGGGACGGCCCGCTCGCGCAGGTGCGCAGCCCGGTCTATCTGAAAAGCGAAAACGGCGAAGAACAGGTGATCCTCGGCAGCACGCCGCTGCTGGATGCCGACACCGCCCTCACCGCCCTCGACGCTGCCGTTCGCGCTTACGATCGCGGCCAAGGCCTGTGGCCAACCATGCGCGTGGCCGAACGCATCCAGCACGTCGAAGCATTCCTTGGTCGTATGCGCGAGCAGCGCGAAGCCGTGGTCAAGCTGCTGATGTGGGAGATCGGCAAGAACCTCAAGGACTCGGAAAAAGAGTTCGATCGCACCTGCGATTACATCGTCGACACCATCAACGCATTGAAAGAACTCGACCGCCGCTCCAGCCGCTTCGAGCTGGAGCAGGACACCCTCGGGCAGATCCGCCGCGTGCCGCTCGGCGTCGCCTTGTGCATGGGACCTTACAACTACCCGCTGAACGAAACCTTCACCACGCTGATTCCGGCACTGATCATGGGTAACACCGTGGTGTTCAAACCGGCCAAGCTCGGCGTGCTGCTGATTCGGCCGTTGCTCGAAGCCTTCCGCGACAGTTTCCCGAGCGGCGTGATCAACGTCATCTATGGCAGCGGCCGCGAGACCGTCAGTGCGTTGATGGCCAGTGGCAAGATCGATATCTTCGCCTTTATCGGCACCAACAAGGCTGCCAGCGACCTGAAGAAGCTGCACCCGAAACCACACCGTTTGCGCGCCGCTCTCGGTCTGGATGCAAAGAACCCGGGAATCGTTTTGCCCGAAGTCGATCTCGACAACGCCGTCAGCGAAGCGGTCACCGGCTCGCTGTCGTTCAATGGTCAGCGCTGCACCGCACTGAAAATCCTCTTCGTACATGAAGACGTGGTCGACAGCTTCATCGAGAAATTCAATGCCAGACTGGCCACGCTCAAACCGGGTATGCCGTGGGACAGCGGCGTGGCGCTGACGCCGCTGCCGGAGTCGGGCAAAGTCGACTATCTGCACGGTCTGGTCGCGGATGCGCAAAGCAAAGGCGCCCAGGTGGTCAACCCGAATGGTGGCGAGTCCCACGCCTCGTTCTTCTACCCGGCAGTGCTGTATCCGGTGAATCCGCAGATGCGCGTTTATCAGGAAGAACAGTTCGGCCCGGTCGTGCCCATCGTGCCGTACCGCCACCTCGATACGGTGATCGACTACGTACTGGAATCCGATTTCGGCCAGCAGTTGAGCATCTTCGGCACCAACCCGGTGGCGGTCGGCCGGCTGGTCGACACTTTCGCCAACCAGGTCGGGCGTATCAACCTCAACGCCCAGTGCCAGCGCGGCCCGGACACTTACCCGTTCAACGGTCGCAAAAACTCCGCCGAAGGCACGCTGTCGGTTCACGATGCATTGCGAGTGTTTTCGATCCGCACCCTGGTGGCGACCAAGTTCCAGGAGAGCAACAAGGATCTGATCAGCGAGATCATTCGCGGGCGTGATTCGAGCTTCCTGACCACCGATTACATCTTTTGACGGGTGATCGGCAGGATTGAATGATCCTGCCGATCCGTCAGCCCCCCGGCGATTCAGTGACTACACTCAGCCCAGCATTGCTGGATGCCCGGGAGGCTGACCATGCTCGATTACTTCGCATTGGGTCTGTTGGTTTTTGTCGGTCTCGTGCTGTTTTACGGGATCATCGTGCTGCATGACATCCCGTACGAGATCGCTGTCCACCGCAACCACCCGCACCAGGACGCGATCCATGCCACTGGCTGGGTCAGTCTGTTCACCTTGCATGCACTCTGGCCATTTCTGTGGATCTGGGCGATGGCCTATCGCGAGGATCGCGGTTGGGGTTTCGGCGATGGCAAACCCATTCAGAACCACGTCAATCAACTGGAGCAACAGGTCGTCGAGCTGCAAGCCCGGATCGAGCGGCTCGAAGCGCAGTCGCCGGTTGCGCCTCAATCTGACAGCCGGGGGATCTGAGCATGGATCTGTTGCTCATCCTCACGTATGCCGCGCTCTGCGTCGCGATTTTCAAGATCTTCCGCATTCCGCTGAACAAATGGACGGTGCCCACCGCTGTCCTGGGTGGCGTGCTGATCATCGGCGCGCTGATTTTCACCATGAACTACAACCATCCCTATTCTGAGGTGGCGCGCTCCTACTTTGTCTCGGTGCCGGTCATTCCGATCGTCAGCGGCCAGGTTATCGACGTGCCGGTAAAGGGCAACGAACCCCTGGAAAAAGGCGACGTGCTGTTCCGCATCGATCCCACCCCTTTCCAGAACCGCCTGAAATCGCTCAAGGCGCAACTGGTTGCAGCCAAGGGCGACCGCTACCGCATCACCGAACTGATCCGCCGCAACTTCGGCACCCAGCGTGAACTGGACGCGGCCATCGCCCGCACCGACGATCTGCAGGCGCAACTGGACAATGCGCAGTTCGAGCTGGACAACACCGTGGTTCGAGCACCGAGCAAAGGCTTCGTCACCCACGTTTCGCTGCGCCCGGGAATGATGGCGAGCAAGCTGCCGCTGCGCCCGTCGATGGTGTTTATTCCGCAGGAAGGTCAGTACTTTGCTGCCTGGATGCGTCAGAACAGCCTATTGCGTCTGACCGTGGGCGACGAGGCCGAAGTCGCCTTCGACGGCATTCCCGGCAAGGTTTTCGCCGGTCGGGTGAAAAGTGTGATCGGGGTGATAGCCGAGGGCCAGGTGCAACCTTCCGGTACCCTGATCAGCTACACCGGCTCGCCACCGGCCGGACGGGTGCCAGTGATCATCGAGATAACCGATCCGGCGTTCGCCGAATACAGCGCGCTCATGCCGGGCGGCGCCTACGGGCAAGCGGCGCTTTACAGTCAGCACTTTCACCACATCGGCGCGATGCGCAAAATCCTGCTGCGCATGTCCGCCTGGATGAATTACATTTTCCCCTTCCACTGATTTGACTGACTCACGAGGTTCGCACTGACTACTTACAGCACCCACCGCCTGCCACCGCTGTTGCGCCGTATCCTGCGTCCGTTACTGGACCCGTATCGGCGCTACCGTCACGCCCGACTGATCCATTCCGTGCGGGTGGCCTTGGGGTTGCTGGCGACGATTCTGCTGACCACCGGCATCAATCTGCCCCACGGCGAATGGGCATCGGTGACCATGCTGGTGGTGATCGGCGGTTTGCAGCACCACGGCAACATCGGCAAAAAAGCCGCCGAGCGCGCCATCGGTACCTTGATCGGTGCAGGAGTCGGATTGGCACTGGTGGCGCAACATGCGTGGCTGGGCATGCCGTGGCTGACCTACTTTTCCATGGCCGTGGTGTGCGGTTTTTTCTCCTATCACGCGATTGGCAAGGGCGGCTACACTGCCCTGCTCTCGGCCATCACCGTGTTCATCGTCGCCGGGCATGGCGACAACCCGATCACCGATGGACTGTGGCGGGGCGTCGACATCCTGATCGGCATCGCCCTCGCCCTGGCGTTTTCCTTCGCCCTGCCGCTGTACGCGGTCTACTCGTGGCGTTACAACCTTGCCGATGCCTTGCGCGATTGCGCTACGGTGTACGGACGCATCATCAACGGTGAAGCGGTCAGCGCCGACGAACACGTGCGGCTGATGAGCAAGCTCGGCGCGGTGATGGTGCAATTACGTTCGCTGATGCCGTCGGTGTCCAAGGAAGTGAAAATCTCCATGACCGAGCTCGACGCGATTCAGCGCAACCTGCGCATGTGCATCAGTACGCTGGAGATCCTCGGTAATATCCGTCCCAATGCCAGCGACCCGCAGGCCACAGCCCATCTGCAAACGGCACTGAAGGCTGAGCACCGGCAGATTCGCGTGCAACTGATCGGGATGGCTCGCGCCTTGAAGACCGGGGCCTCGCAACGGCTGGAGCGGCCGATGGAGCTGCCAGCAGCGGACCTTGATGCGCCAGTCGCCAATACGCTCGACGGCTACCGGATGCTGACCCGGCAACTGGCGGCCAATATCAGCGAGATGCGCCAACGCTTGGCAGCCACCGCACCGCGCTGGAACATCTGATCCTTACTGCGCCGCCAGCCGCCGGGCTTTCCAGCCCCAACCTTGTTGCATGCCGGCGGCGGCCAGCAGGATCGCTGCGACGCCTATCCATTGCAGCAATTCGAGGCGATGGCCGAAGGCGAACCAGTCAACGAAAATCGCCGCGATCGGATATATAAAGGACAGCGCGCCGGTCAATGCCGTCGGCAATTTTTGAATCGCGCCGTACAGCAAAACGTACATCAGACCGGTGTGCACGATCCCGAGAGTCAGCAGACTGGCCCAGGCATCGACGCCTTGCGGCAACGCATCGGAATGCGCAAAAGGCGCGAGCAACAACACCCCGGTGCAGACTTGAATCAGCGCGATCAGATGTGGCGGCGTGCCGGTCAGGCGCTTGATGATCAGGGCGGCAATCGCGTAGAGAAACGCCGCGCCCAACGCCAGGGCAATTCCCATCAAGTAATCGTTACCCTCCTCGCCTTGCGTGCCATGGGCGCTGACGATCGCCAGCATGCCCATGAACGAAATCGCCAGCCAGAACAGCTTCTGCAGGGTAATTTTCTCGCCGAGGAACAACGCCGCCAGGCCGACCAGCATGAACGGCTGCACGTTATAGACCGCCGTACCAATGGCAATCGAGGCGCGGGAATAGGATGCGAACAGCAGCACCCAATTGCCGACAATCGCCATTCCACTGAGCACCGCCAGCAGAAACGTTGTGCGGGTCAGCATCCCCGGACGCAGGAAGCCGAACGCGGCGCAGACCAACAGCAAGGTGCCAGCGCCGAACACGCAGCGCCAGAACACCACGTCGAGCACCGGTTGCCCGGACACCAGCACAAACCAGCCGATCGTCCCGGATATGAGCATGGCGGCGGTCATTTCCAGCGAGCCGCGGCGAATTGCGTTGTCCATCATCTTCTCCTGAGGCTGTGAGCGAAGCATGGCAAAAGTATGCCAAGCGCACCTCGGGCTGCTCCAGCGCATAAAGCAGGCTAAACTTGGTTTTCGCCTTTTTTATCGAGGGTGATTTGCGCCCTTCGCCTAATCCGGAGTTTGAATGTGACTGACGATATCGATCAGATCCTTATCAGCGCGCTGATGGAAGACTCGCGGCGCTCGCTCAAAGCGCTGGCGCAGATCAGCGGCTTGTCATCGCCGAGCGTGGCCGAGCGGTTGCGGCGGCTGGAAGAACGCGGCGTGCTCAAGGGCTACACGGTGGAGATCGATCCGAAATGCTTCGGCTATCAGTTACAGGCGATCGTCCGTGTGCGGCCGCTGCCAGGGCAATTGCAGGAGGTTGAGCGGCAGATCATGTCGATTCCGGAGTTCACCGAGTGCGACAAGGTCACCGGTGACGACTGCTTCATCGCCCGCCTGCACGTGCGCTCGATGGAACAGCTCGATACCCTGCTCGACCGACTGAATACGTTGGCGGAAACCAACACCGCGATCGTCAAGAAGACCCCGGTCAAGCGACGCCTGCCACCGATGGCGTAGGTGTTTTTTTCCGTTGTTCGGCGTAGATTGTGGGTTTTTCGCGGCTAAGGAATGGCGCTATGAAAATTCAGGCAATGCTGCTGGCGGCCCTGCTGCTCGGCGGTTGTGGCACGATTCAAACGGTGGCGCGCAACGATCAGGCTGCTGTTGACGGACTCAAGCAGCAGAAAAGTTATTGCGGCGCGGTACCGAGAATCTACAGCGGCCTCGCTTATGACTTCTGCACGCTGAACGCTCCGCTGGCCTCAGGCATCGATCCCGATGATCACCGCAACGCGGCAATTCCGGTGGTGCTGGTGGACGCCGTGGTCTCCGGCGCGCTCGACACCTTGCTGCTGCCCTACACGATCTACCGTCAGCAAGTGGACGGCAGCATCGTCATCAACTGAGCAGACACCTTTGTCCAGACGATAAAAAACCCGCCGAAGCGGGTTTTTTATTGCAGCCATTACGATCAGTCGTCGCGGCTCATGATGCCGAACAGTTGCAGCAGGCTGACGAACAGGTTGTAGATCGATACATACAGGCTGATGGTCGCCATGATGTAGTTGCGCTCGCCGCCGTGGATGATCGCGCTGGTCTGGAACAGAATGCAGACCGACGAGAACAGCACGAAGCCGGCGCTGATCGCCAGTTGCAGGCCGCTGATCTGGAAGAAAAAGCTCGCCAGCGTAGCGCCCAGCAGGACAAAGAAACCGGCGGTGATGAAGCCGCCAAGGAAGCTCATGTCCTTGCGGGTGATCAGCACGTAGGCCGACAGACCACCGAACACCAGTGCGGTCATGGCGAAAGCCGAGCTGACCACTTCAGCGCCGCCCTGCATGCCCAGGTAACGGTTGAGGATCGGGCCGAGCAGGAAACCCATGAAACCGGTCAACGCGAAGGCGGATACCAGGCCCCACGCGGAATCACGGAGTTTGTTGGTGAGGAAGAACAGCCCGTAGAAGCCGATCAGCACCACGAAAATGTTCGGGTAGCCGACACGCATCTGCTGGGCTACGAAGGCCATCACGCCGCTGAATGCGAGAGTCAGAGCCAAGAGACCATAAGTGTTGCGCAGGACGCGGCTAACCTCTAGCTGCTCAGCCTGCACGCTGTTATTAACTGCGTAATCCTGTTCGCGCATGGCGACACTCCTGTTGGTTTGAAACGTTCAGTCGCAAAGATCATAACAGACGCTCTGTAACAAGCCATGCAGAGAGTTTGACAGTGTGTTTCATTCAGGTATTATGGCGCCCGCAACGCAAACGGAGGTGTGGCCGAGTGGTTTAAGGCAACGGTCTTGAAAACCGTCGACTGTAACAGGTCCATGAGTTCGAATCCCATCGCCTCCGCCATCTTATGTACGACAAAGCCCTGATTATTCAGGGCTTTGTCGTTTCTGCAGTACACGGTTTTCGCTACATCATTTAAGAATCGTTTCCGCATCATTTTGAGCATTTCCGCAACCCTGCCTCTTCAAGGCCCTTCTTCAGCGGCCTTTCCAGTAAATGTAAAACGACCATTAACCCGTATGCCATCAAAACCAATCATAGCCACAAGGCAAGTTAGCTCTAGGAATTACCACCTAACCGTGGCCCCAGCCGCACTCACCCGGTACCATTCCAAACTCTAATCGCACACTGGTATGACCATGCTCACAGTTCAGGATCTCATCAATATTGAACTGCTGAGACTCGTCCCCGTCGCCGGCCTGGCTGGCATTGGCAGGCACATCACGTGGGCCCATGCCGTTGACCTGCCCGACCCATGGCGCTGGATTTCACCCGGCGATCTGGTGATGACCACAGGAATGGGAATGCCCAGCGGCGCGCAGGATCAGGTTATGTGGCTCGAGCAATTGGTGCAGAGCAACGCCAGCGCATTGGTTGTCGCTCCCCGCGCGGATGCGCCACAGCTCTCGCCACAGATCCTGGAGGCCGCAGACCGTCTATTGTTCCCCATGCTGCAAGCCAGTTTCGAACTCGAATTCGTGAAACTCTCCCACTACGTGATCGAAAGTGTTCTCCAGGCCCAGCGCGAACGCTTCAATGCCAGTGAGCGTTTGTTCCAGACTTACGCCGAAGCGCTGCACAAAGCGCCTGACATGGCCGGCCGCCTGTCCATCCTGGCCCACTCACTCAATCTGACACTGGCGATTGAGGACGTCCAAAGCGGCAACACCATTCTCGACACCGGATGGACCACAACGCACGTGACAGAACAGGTCGAGCGCATCCCGATCGGTGGCCGCACGCGCGCAGCCTTGAGGATGGCCCACCCCGGCAAACGTACGCAGGGTGACTCCATTCTGATGCGGTCGCTGGTCGGCCTGCTGGGCGTGGAGCTGGAGCGACTGATGATCCACCGCGATCAAGAACGGGAGGAAGGCTCGGCCTTACTGCGCAGCCTGCTGGAGAACGAGACGGAATTGACCCTCGCTCGCCCGCTTCTGGAACGCCGCAGCCTTAACGGCACGTTGGTAAGCCTCGCGATAAAACCCGGCGCCAATGGTCCTTGGTCTGCGGATGAACTACACCATGCCCCTGCATTACACCACTCGACGCCATTGCTATTAGCGGACAAAGGTCTGCTGTTGGCGCTCTGCCGGGACGATATGAACGCTATTGATACGCTGCGGGCTAGTCTCGGTGCAGACACTGTCATCGGCATCAGCGGTGCCATTGCAATGGCCACTGGTTTTCGTGAAAGCATCCGTCAAGCGCGCCTGGCATTGACTCAGGCACAAGAGCTGGGTGCACCGACATTGCGTTATGGGGAAGCCGAAACCGGGCTGATCATGGCGCCCAAATCCCTGGAAGAAGCCCGGGCACTGGTGGGTCGCTACCTTGGTCCGCTCATCGAGCACGACCGCATCCAGAGTGCAGCGCTGTTGAAGACGCTCATCACCTTTCTTGAAAACGACGGCAACTGGAAAGCCACCGCCATCGACCTAGAGGTGCACCGCCAGACGCTCGTCTACCGGCTCAAGCTGGTGGAGCAACTGACCGGCATCAAACCCACCACAACCCAAGGCATCGCGCGCTTCTGGATTGCAATCCAGGCTGGCAAGAATACCGAACTGTTCGAGGACAATCGCTGAAATGCAAACGGCCCCGCTGCGTGGGCGGGGCCGTTGGCGTTCAACTAGTGCAACGCGTCAGTTGCTGGTCGGCATTGCGAACTCCGCGCCTTTGGCAATCGACTGCGGCCAGCGTTGCATGATGCTCTTCTGGCGGGTGTAGAAGCGCACCCCCTCCTCTCCGTAGGCATGCATATCGCCGAACAGGCTCTTCTTCCAGCCGCCGAAACCGTGCCAGGCCATGGGCACCGGGATCGGCACATTGATGCCGACCATGCCAACCTGAATCCGCCGGCCGAACTCGCGGGCGATGTGGCCGTCACGGGTGTAGCAGCTCACGCCATTACCGAACTCGTGGTCATTGATGAGCTGCACGGCCTCGGCGAAATCCTTGACCCGGATACACGCGAGCACCGGGCCGAAAATCTCTTCCTTGTATATACGCATGGAGGGGGTGACATCATCGAACAACGTGCCCCCCATCCAGAATCCGTCACCGCAGCCTTCGCCAGCAGCCTCACCGTTGAAACCCCGGCCATCGACCAATAGCGTCGCGCCTTCCTTGATGCCCTGCTCGATATAGCCGGTGATGCGTTCGTGGGCAGCACGGGTAACGATCGGCCCCATCTCGGCTTCCAGATTGGTACCGTCGAGCACCTTCAGCGTGCGGGTGCGTTCGATCAGCTTGGGCATGACCTTTTCGGCTGTTTCGTCGCCCACGAACACCGCAACGCTGATTGCCATGCAGCGCTCGCCTGCTGAACCGTAGGCCGCGCCAATCAGCGCGTCGACGACTTGGTCAATATCCGCGTCGGGCATCACCACCAAGTGATTCTTGGCCCCGCCCAAAGCCTGTACACGTTTGCCGTGGCGGGCGCCGACCTCATAGATATGGTTGGCAATGGGTGTGGAACCGACGAAGGAAATCGCCTGCACGTCGGGGTGTTCGAGCAGCGCGTTTACCGCTTCCTTGTCACCTTGCACAACGTTGAAGACGCCGTCCGGCAGGCCGGCTTTTTTGAGCAGGTCGGCAATGAACAGGCTCGGGCTCGGGTCGATCGGGCTGGGCTTGAGCACGAAGGTGTTCCCCGTCGCCAATGCCACTGGGAACATCCACATCGGCACCATGACCGGGAAGTTGAACGGTGTGACACCTGCCACTACGCCGAGCGGTTGGCGCAGCGTCCAGTTGTCGATATTGGTACTGACCTGATCGGTGAAGTCGGTCTTGAGCAATTGTGGCGCGCCGCAGGCGAACTCGACGATCTCGATGCCGCGCATCACTTCGCCTTGGGCGTCGGTAAACACCTTGCCGTGTTCGGCGGTGATCAACCGGGCCAGGTCGTCACGGTGTTCGTTGAGCAGCGCCAGGAATTTGTTGAGTACTCGTGAACGACGCAACGGCGACAGGTTGCTCCAGGCCGGGAACGCTGCCTGGGCGCTAGCGACGGCGGAGTCCACGTCGGCATGGCTGGCCAGTTGCACCGTGCCGGTTACAACACCGGTCGCGGGATTGTAGACCGGCTGTTGCAGGCCGCTGGTAGCTTGCGTAAGCGTGCCGGAGATCCAGTTTGTAATGGTGTTCGTCATGGATTTTCTCTCAATCTTGGATAATGCGCAGAGTGATTTGTGTCGTCGGCGAACCGGGTGCTCAATAGATCGCGTAGACCTTCCTGACCGTCTCGATCACATCCCAGCGCCCGGTCCATCCAGGTGGCAGGATGATCAGGTCGCCGCCGGTCACCAGCACCTCTTCACCGGAAGCATCATCGGTTAGCACCGCGCGGCCAGAGATGATGTAAGTAAATTCGGTGTCAGGCCGATCGACCACCGGCCAACCGCCTGGCTGGCACTCCCAGACACCGAGGTTTCCGACTGCCTCGGGTGCCAGTTGCTGGAGTGCTATCTGTGGGTCGCCTTTGTCCGCTCCGGCACGCTGGCCCGCCGGTTTCAACGGCAGCGACTCGATGGCGGCAGCCTTGATAATCGTGAAAGTTTTCACAGCATTTCTCCTGTTAATGCGCACCGGTCAGCTTTTCTAGCAACTTCGCAGTACGGGATGGACGGTGGGTGATGCGTTCTTCGAAATCGCTCAGTGAGGCGGCGGCGAGACCACCGTTGATGCCGATCCAGCGCAGTGGCTCAGGCTCCCACGATGGCGAGCGATGATTGACGAAAGGCAATGCGTTAATGTCTTCGTCTTGTTCCAGAATCAGATTGCGCAAGACACGCCCGGCCAGGTTGCTAGTGGCGACGCCGTCGCCAACGTAGTTGCCGGCCCATGCAATGCGGTTCTTGCGATCCATGCTCACGGTCGGGCACCAGTCACGAGAAACACCGAGTGCGCCACCCCATCGATGCGTGATGCGGGCGTCCGCCAGCGGCGGGAAAAATTCGATCAGCGTCTCGTGGATCTTGCTATGCACGTTGTCCACCAAATCAGCCTGTTCGGTTATCCGTGAGCCCCATTGATAGGGAGCACCGCGACCACCGAACACCAGTCGCCCTTCTGCCGTCACCTGTGCGTATACGCGCAGGTGGCGCATGTCATTGAAAGCCTGGCGATGATCGAGGTTTAACCTGGCAAGCAGGTCACGTGGTAAGGGCTCTGTAGCCAATACCAGTGAGTACAGCGGGATGACGAAACGCGAGTAACCGGGTTGTTGCGAGGTGAAGGCTTCCGTGGCGCGCACGGTAAATCCTGCCCTAACCGAACCCTGCGCTGTGTGCACCATTCCTGGCGCATGCTCTGTGACGGCTGAGCCCTCATAGATCTTCGCCCCCATCCGCTCAACCAGCTTCGCCAGACCACGCACCAATTTGCCTGGGTGAATCAGCGCGCAATGTTCGGTGTACAGACCGCCCAACACACCCTGGGCGCCGAGCCTGGCGCTGGCTTGCGCAGCATCCAGAGCCTGCCACTGGTCCGGCAGACCAAAGCGCGTCGACGCGTCGACCGTTGCCCGCACCCGATCAAGCTGCGGTGCACTGCGGGCCAATGAGAGGAAACCCTGTTTGGCATAGTCTGCTTCGACGCCTTCGAGGTTGAGCACCCGACCGATTTCATCGACCGTATCGTTCATGGCGAACTGCAGATTCAGCGCAGCCTGGTGGGAGTACATCTGCGCCACCCGGTCAAGGGAAATCGGGAAGATAGCCGATGCCCATCCACCATTACGTCCGGAGGCGCCGAAGCCCACCTGGTGTTTTTCCAACAGCACCACGCGCAGGGACGGATCACTCTTGAGCAGGTAATACGCCGTCCACAGTCCGGTGTACCCCGCGCCGATGATGACGACATCGGCCTGCTCTGCGTTTTCCAAGCTCTCGCGATGCTCGCTGGCCTCGAACCAGAGGGGCTGATTGGGTAACTGAGTTAAATCAAATTTCGCTGACATTTATTGGCTTCCTACCCTGAACATGGGGCCTATCTGAAACAGCTGTATGCGTTAAAGATTGCTCGCCGGACCGGCCTTGGCGCTGGCGTTGCTACGACGTGCGCGAGACATACGCAACAAAGCGTAGGAGGCGGCTATCGCAGCAATCGCCAGCAGGCATTGCACAAGGCTGATCCGCATCGTCGGGTCAAAAGCCATGCTGACCAATACGGCGATAATGGCGGCAGTGACCAAGAGCGGCAGCCAAGGATGGCCCCACATGGCGAATTTCAGCGTCCCCTCTGCCACCCATTTGGGGCGAAGCTTGATTTGCGACAGGCAGATAACCAGGTAGACGAACAGGAACACCGTGCCGGAGGAGTTGATGAGGAACTGGAAGACGGTGTCGGGCCAAAGTGCCGCGATGACCACACAGCCATACCCCACCAATGTCGAGGCGAGCACGCCACGTACCGGCACGCCCCTTTTGCTGACGGCAGCGATCCAGCGCGGCGCCTCATCATTTGAAGCAAGCACAAACAGCAGGCGTGACGAGGTGTACAGCCCGGCGTTAAGTACCGACAGCACTGCCACCAGAATCACTACGGTGAGCATGTCGCCCGCACCTGGAATGCCGATGTGTTCAAGGGTGGTCACGAAGGGGGATTTACCTGGAACGATGTCGGTCCACGGCTGTGCGACGACGATGAAAAACGTCGCCAGCACGAAGAACACCAAGATTCGCACCATCACTGTATTGACGGCCTTGCGGATGTTGCGCGAAGGGTCTTCGGACTCGGCAGCGGCGAGCGTGGCCACTTCCACGCCGGTCATCGAGAAGATGACCACCACGACTCCGGTGAACAAGGACCCCACGCCGTGGGGGAGGAACCCGCCATGATCAGTGAGGTTGCTGAAACTTGCTGTCGAGCCCGGCCAAAGATTGAAAACATAGGCACCCGCCACTGCCAGGAACACCACAATGGCCACGACCTTGATGCCGGCGAACCAGTATTCGGCTTCCCCGAAAGAGTGCACAGACATCAGATTCAGCAAGGTCATGCTAACCATCAGACCAAGAGCAATCACCCAGACCGGCAGGTCAGGGAACCAGCCATTGATGATCTGCCCGCCGACAACGGCCTCGAAGCCGACGACGATGACCCAGAAATACCAGTACAGCCAACCCGTCATGTAACCCGCCGGCCGGCCAAAAGCCATACGCGCGTAGTCAACGAACGAGCCTTTCGATGGATGCGCAGCAGCCATTTCACCGAGCATGCGCATCACGAGGGCAACGATCAGACCGGTGATGGCATAAGTGATAAAAGCGCCCGGACCAGTTGAAGCGATGACCGCGCTGGAGCCTACAAATAACCCAGCGCCAATGACTCCACCGAGTGCCAACATGCTTATGTGCCGCGTCTTGAGTGCACGCTTCAAGCGCGGATCGTGTTCTGACTGAATAGGCATTGCTCGTCTCCTTTTGTTTTAGTAATCGACACTGCCTATTCAAAGGGTATGCACGTTAGACGAGGGTGAAAATCGTCATATTCCACACCACTGAACGTCCGACTATACAAATGTATGACGAGCAATTTTTATGCTTGGAGAAATGCTTCACTTTGCCGGATGGGAAGCCATGGACATCAAAAGCCGAGACGGCAGAGATGTGAGAGATGGAGGGCAGGCCGAGTTTGGGATGGCGTATTCGACATTGAGCTATCAGCTTTGGAGAACTGGGTACTAGGCCCTCCCCTCCGTCCAAGCTTTTGGAGATAAGCGTCTTCTCCTACTTCCTCAGTCCATCTGCGATGAAGACTCGATATCTTGTGGCTTCCCCTGCCTACCGCAAACAACGAGGTAATCCTAACAAACCTGCCGATTTGCTGAACCATTCCTGGTTGCACTATCGGAGGCAAAATTCGGGAAAGCTCTGTCAATGGCCGTTGCTGACGGTCAGCTATTGGCTGAAAGCGGTCGTTGATGACAGGCTGCTTTCGGCCAAGAGCGGACTGTGGACAGGCAGCCGCGGATGTCTCTACGCTGGATGGTCTAGTGACAGCACAGCGCTAAAAAGGAGTAGTCATGTTGGAGGTTGCCATTGATCGAGATAGCGTTCATGCAGGAGATGATCTAGGAAGCCATGCGACCTGGATCACACTCGATTCTTCAGCAACGCTAAGTGCCTTAATCGAAGTGATAAAAGATTCGGGCTACTTACCCGATATTAATGGAGGCAAGGCTACTTGGATTATTTTTTCGTCAGACAAACCAATAGGTGTTTTAGCGCAGCAATGGCGAGAACCTAAATTGACCGTGCCGGCCGAGAGCATCGTGGATCAATTTTTCGGAAATACCAAATCTCGCCTTCTGTTCAGATATTGGTGCCAGGCAGATCCAGATCAGGTCTTTTCGCATATCAAGGCCGGGAAAGAGCCACCCTCACGATTTTAGGATTGGCGGTGGATATTTCTGTCGAACATTGCGGTACAGATGACTGCTTTGGGTCGTTTTGTGTCCTTGGCGACAGGCAACAATCGACCCGTTGCAGCCTTTCAAGCATAGAGGCAAGCAGCGATCATGAGTGCGTGATGGACAGAGTGCTGGCCAAATAGTAGCCTTTTGCATGCGACTGATCACATGAAATTACTTGAAGGTGTCCGCACCTAATTTTCTAATCTTACTCCGATGAGACCTCTTGATGACAACATCAAATACCGTATGGACGCCTTGCAGATCGTGTGATCGCGATACAAAACATAATGTAATCCATGAAACTGTTGACTCAGAATATGAGTATAGATCCGATGAGCTACACCAGATTGTTGAGTGTAGGGGGTGCGAAACTAAAAGTTTTCGAAAGGTGATTGTTTGGTTAGAGGACACTTACCAAGTCGGGGAGGAAGAGTGGGAAACGCCGGAAAACGTCTACGTATACCCAGCTATTCTGAAAGGGCACAGAAGAGTTGATGAAATAGACCGGGCTCCAGATATCGTCAATAAAATATATACACAGTCCCTAGTATCCCTAAAAAATGAGTGCAACATACTTGCTGGTATTGGATTGCGAGCCACAATCGAGGCAATATGCAACGAGCGGAATGTTACTGGACGGAATCTTGAAGCCAGAATCGATAAAATGGCCAAGACTGGGATAATTTCACAAAACGATGCCGATAGGCTTCACGCCATTCGCTTCTTAGGAAATGACGCTGCACATGAAATACAGCCAGGCGAAGAAAGAGGGCTTCTTGTTGCACTAAAAATTATTGAACATACGATAATCAATCTATACATTCTTGATGGTGATGCGAAGCTATCACTGGAAACGCTAATTAAGGACTATGCGTCACTTGAAATAATTCTTAAGAAAAAATTAAAAGCATTAAGCCCAGGAGATGAGCTTCCTCTTGGTAAAATCCTTGGTTCAGACTTTCGTAGGTTTCATGGATACATTAGAACTTTAGAAGCCGAATTAAAGGCAGCTATCAGCTCTGGAGTATTCACTGCTCTAACTATTGGGAAGGTTGACACGGTCTCTGGTTCGAAAGATAAGGTTCAATACTACGTAATTGTATAAGACAACTAGGTCATGTTGGTGGGGGGGACATTACATGCTATACCCTGCCATTATCATTTTGGCCGAAAGTTTTTTATCTCGAGCGTCTGCAACTATCCCAAACGACTAGCTCTGAGTGAGCGCTCTTAGTAGGAACTGACCAGATATGATGCACTGTTTTTGGTCAAAACAGGAAGCTAGGATCATTCAGAATTTTTTAACCAGTTAACCATTCGCAACCAATATACGTGACCTTATGCCAGCATTTAGAAGTCGAAACCTTCGATCCGGAGACATCGCAGAACAACTCGGACTACTGCTTCTACAGAGTGTCGGATTGGTTGCGCCAGTGCCAAGGACTGAGGATGTAGGAATTGACGCAGTTTTCACATTTCTGGAAGATTTCGACCGCCATCGCTTCAAAGCCTCGACCAGTTTTTTCGTACAACTGAAGTCTAAATCGGTCGATTCTATCGAGTACGTGGGAGAAGAAGTGCGCTGGCTGTTCGAATTAGAGCTTCCATTCTTCATAGGCAGTGTCGACCGATCTACGGGCAGTATGGATCTCTATTGCTGTCACAATCTGTCCGAAGCGTTTGTGAGTTCCCCAAGTTGTAATCGGATTTCCATCCGAACTGACCACGGTATCAAACCAACTGATTTCCATCCCGCTGCCGATGTTGTTAACGTGGGGCCGCCAGTTTTTTCATGGTCATTGGATGATGTCGAAACGAATCCCGAGCTCCGGAACCAGTTCAATTTGGTTTGTAAGGCTCACGCTCGGGCAGCGAAGACTTCAATCGAACAGCGACGAGTCGGAATGGTGGAGACGGTTACTTGGGAGACGAATAAGGTCCCGGAAATGATCGGCTGGAAATCTAGAGTCCTACAGGGAGACGAAGTAGTTGACGATATTGCCGACATTACAATGCCCTATCTCTTGATGTTTTGGGACGCATGTCTAGCGCGAGAAAACATGGAATGGCTAGACGAAATTTTATTGCTAACTCAGAAGTATCGAATGAATCTATTTTTTATGCAGGAAATGAAGAAGAATCCGGGCGGTAAAATTAAAATACCAGAAGAGTTCCAAGCTATTTACCAAAAAATGCGTGAGGAATTGAAGGATAAGGGGGCGCCGAACCTATAGTTGCTATGCTTGATTGTGATACCCATGCATTACCAAAAGAGCTCCTCCGGATAGTCCGGCCTCCACCTGAGGGAGTGGCTCAGTGTCCTAACAGGACAAGCGAGCTTCGAATGCATCTGGATGAGGATTGTCATGAGCGCAATAAATGCCAACAAATAGAGTTCGACTTCACCAAACGCATGAACTTGCACAACTCATTTGCTATCCAACTACAAGATCGAGCTTGTAGTGTGATAGGTAGTATGATAAATATGAGTAGTTTTTTTGTTTCTCGCTTGGCGTGCAATGCATGCCGTACAACATGGAGGTTGCATGCTGCTTCTAACTTCAGCGCTTTTTGACACCTTGAAGCCTTTACCTGGCAGGAATGTTAAGTACTATAGCTCATTCGTGTCGCAGCATATGATGGTCACAACATCAACAGTTGTTGCACAGTGCAACTTAATGCCGGAGATGTTTGGAGAGTCAAAACAAGTAATTGATGAGCATGTTGACGGCTTCATTGGTGAGCTGCCTGAGAGTTCTGAGGCGATAACAAAAAACTACAAGGCCTACTGTAAAGCGATGCATATCGATCCTGGAAAAGTCATCCAGGAAAACGAGCCAAGAATTTTTGCTTCCGATTCGTTTGAGGCGAAGTCGAAAGCATACGGAATATCCAACAGAGAGTTAGTAATACGAACGCTAAATGCTTCGGCGTTTCTTGAGTACTTTTTTTTATTTGAAAGCACAATTACAAATATATATAGGCGGAAGTATCAATCCGCAAATGAGCGACACCTCATGCTGGGCGGCAAAGATGTAATATCGAAGTGTTTAATGGGGAAGCTAAAGCGTGATGGTACTGAGGCGGCTTTTTTTTCTGACCTCCAAACTCGAAGCCAGTTCTTTACCAACTCCTCCCAGCTTGACTCTGTGTGGAGGCTTCTTAACTTTATAAGAAACCAGCAAGTTCATAGCGCTGGAATTTATTCTGGCCGCACAAAAAAGGCCTTTGGCATATATATTGATAAAATTTGCAGCGATTGCGACAACCAAGATGAAATGACCATTCCAGTCAATTTGTTATTGGATGTGCTGGAGCCGATACAAGAGCATATCGAAAGGCATGGCTATATTCTTTTCAAGGACTCTCTAGAAAACTTAATGAGAAATTTTTCTCTGTTTGTCATGGAGTCGCTATACTTGACAGAAAAACACTACGCCACTTCATAGATTTTCGTATCACGGATAGTGTGGCGCCATAACCTACTTGCTTTATTTATAGGTAAACCTGAGATAATTTGAGTAGGGACTATCTTGGGAACGGCAGCTTTCGGCTGGTAGTTCTGATGCGAAGGGCTGCTTTTGGCCGAAAGGAGTCACTCCTGTGAACTCAAGTGAATTATCGACGCTTTCGGTTTAGGGCAGAATTAGGGCAAACGAAGGGCCGTCGTAGGCCGTCACACGCCAAGGAGGAGCAGAGGAAAAGCTTTGTTTGCTGGCCGTGAGCGGCCTATGTCTGCCTTGGAAGGGGTTCGAATCCCTATCCATGCTTTCAGACTTTACGTCGGCAATCGAACCAAAGTGGTCGATCAACATCAATAAAATGTTCTCCCCCTGATTACCTTTAGGCCGGCGAGCCTGGTGCTGAGTATAAGTTGAGTCAGAGGGTCAGCAGGGTAGGTTGACGAATTCAGATGCTGGGTGTTTTTCAATAAGCCAACGAGCGATGTCTCCAAACTCGCCAATATCTTCCGAAAAAATGTGCGCCGTCCGTGGACTGATAGTTGGTGAGGCAACTAGCGGGCCTGGATACTTAATGACTTCATTCCTGAAAGCGTAATCCCAGTTGGCAACTGCAGCCAAGCGAAGGGAAAGTTCAGTATTTTTAACTAGTTCCCACATCGCGCGCTGGTTCACAATTGTCATTCGCTCACCCATTATGACTCCACGAATGCAATCAATTGGGATATCCATAGTCATCACTCGGTTTCCGTTTTCATCTTCTGCAACTTCGTTGCATTCCGATAAAGGCCGTGCGATTCTAATCTCTCTCTCATAAGACCAGTCATTTGGCTTGATACATAGATCTGCAACGGGAAACGGCTTCTCTAGAAAATCGGATATGTCGTAGATAGGACGATTTTTTTATAAGCAACGGAGATTTGGCCCTCGAAGAACGGGTGTCTTTCATCAAACTCAATGATTGCTCCACGATACTCATCTCCATAGTGCCCCCACATGAGAAGGCTGTCCGGGTTTCTGCTTAGGCATAGCAATCCAATGACATCATTCAATGATTTCACAATATTTCGCGCCTGAAAGTCGCCTTTATAGCGGTCCTCCTCCCTGACTCCGTTCCGGAGTATCCCTTTTCTGCGTGACCCAACACAGCCCACTGACAGAGAATATTCAGCCTGCTCAGTAATAGTCTTTGGTGTAATGAACTGCGGCAGGAGTTCAAATGGATCATTGAACGCCCCGGGTTGAGTAAATCGTATGCTTCCGTTGAGGATTTTTATGGCGGTCTTGGCTGTTACGTACTTATAAAGTGGCATCGTCTACTAATTCCGTTCAGCTATTATTGTTTCCAGAGCCTTTCAGTTCTTACCTGGGACGCGGCGCAGAGTTCCAAGCTTGCGCCTTGACTCACGCTGGATTATGACCAGATATTCAGTAGGCATTCTAAAAATTTGGAACAAACCACGTTCTTGATTCTGACGAGAGTCGGCTTAGGGCCTACTCTGAGTATCGTGACTGACCGCTCTTGGCCGGAAGGCGCCACATTCAAACGTCCGCTTCTGGCCGAAAGCAGCCGTTCACGAACGACTACCTTCGGCCAAAAGTAGCCCTGATGGAGGGCTATAACTCTCTGATGCTCAGAATAAACGGGGGATGACAGCGGGGTAGAAAAATAGGCTGTAAGTCGACGCTGCCTCATAACACCACCCACGATAGAGAAGCCATCGGGCTTTCTATTTTAGGCGAACGAAAGACCATTCAACGCTACAGGTGAGAATTGGCGGTATCTGCTTCTCCCTTAATAATACTGGCCTACGGCGAGCAAGCTTTCGAGACCCGTCTAATCGTAACCCCTATCCTCCGAATTTGACCGGTTGAGGAAGGAGCTCTCGGCTGAAGAGGGATTGCGGCGGCGAAAAGTCCGTATTCCAGGCGAACGCAGTGGCGCTCGAACAATTTCGGTCGGTACCCAGGTGACGGTTAGCGGCGAGAGAGCCACTGCAATGGCGAACGCATTCAGTCCCCCTGTGCCGATAACATCAGAGCAGATAGCTCTTTTTTCGCCATTGAAGGTACATGCGGCAAGATTATCAAAGAGCATCCGAGTGCGAGCTTTATCCGACTGTTGTAAAGGTTGCCTGGACTGAGCCTGCAAGAGAGATTGGAAATCTGCTCCATCACTCGTTGCCCGCATCCTGGATTCTAATGTCGGCAAGACGGATGGTGCTGGCGGTACTGCAGAAATACCGGTCATCGGCATGCCTCATATCACGCTTGGTGTCATGAATCTCGCCAGTGTTCCTGGCGTGACAGTTCCGTTCTTTGCTTCATCAGATCCCGCTGAACCAGTTGTAGCCCTGGTCTTCCCAATACCCGCCCGGGTTGTCGTTGCTGACGAAAATCTCGACAACATGCTTGGGGTTTTTGAATCCCAGTTTGGTGGGGACCCGAACCCTCAGCGGATAGCCGTACTCGGGCGGCAGCGCCACGTCAGCGTAATCCAGTGCCAACAGCGTCTGCGGGTGCAAGGCAGTCGGCATGTCCAGACTGGAGTAGTAACGATCGGCACATTTGAAACCGACAAATTTCGCTGTGGTGTCGGCGCCGATGTGTTCCAGGAAGGTTTTCAGCGGTACACCTCCCCATTGACCGATCGCGCTCCAGCCCTCAACACAGATCAGCCGAGTGATATCGCTGCGTTGCGGCAGCTTGCGCAAGCTTTCGAGTGTCCACGGCGCCTTGTCCCTGATCCGGCCGGAGACGGCGAGCGAGTAACTGGTCAGGTCTACTTCAGGGATATCGTCCTGACCATAGAAAGCGTTGAACGGAAACGGCTTGGTGATCTGCGCGCGGGCGAAGGTCGGCGCCAGTTTCCGTCCACTGAACAGCCACGCCTGGACCCGGTCGTTCCAACGCGACATGGCCCAAAGCACTTTGTCGACCTGATCGCCGTCCTGCAGGTTGCAACCGGTCAGCATCGACATCGCGCCAACCGTCAGGCCGGCCCGAAGAAAATGCCGGCGCTGAATGTTTTCCAGTTCAAGCTGTTGCGCAGGTTCAATCCTGACGCGCTGACGCGTTGTTATTTTAAATTCAGTCATGACCCATTTTTCTCGTTATTAGGCGTCCGCACTCCACCCGTGATCATTGGCACCAGGGTTTTTGGTACCAGAATCACCAAGACCAGGTGAATCACTACAAACGCTGCAATCATCGCCATGGCCGCAAAATGTACGTAACGAGCAACGTCATAGCCGCCCAGTAACGCGACCAGCTCTTGAAGTTGAACCGGTTTCCAGATCGCTACACCCGAGATCACGATCAGTACACCTGCCGCCAGCACGATCCAGTACATCAGGCGCTGTACTGCGTTATAGACACCCTTTTCATGCACCAGCCGAAAGCGCAAGGCATCGGTCAGATCATGCTTCAATGCGGCAATGCCGATGGGCAGCAGCTCACGTTTGAAATGACGACTGGCCAACCCGTACAGCACATAGATTGCGCCGTTGATCAGCAGCAGCCACATGAACGCAAAATGCCAGGCAAGTGCCCCGCCCAGCCAACCGCCCACGGTCAATGACACCGGAAACCTGAAACTGAACAGTGGCGAGGCGTTGTAGATAGCCCAACCGCTCATGACCATGCAGACCATGCAGGCCGCATTGAGCCAATGGGTGAGGCGAACCGGCCAGGGATGCAGTTTCTTCTGTCTCACGTGGTTCCCCTTGCAAGCCTTCCGTGTAGCGGAGCGTTGCGAGACGGCAACGCTCAAGCTTTCTCAGATGATTACATCGGTGGCTGGAAGCCATCCTTGCCGACTGCAATGCCGCGTGCGGTGCCATCTGCAGCGGGGAACACGACGATTTTCGTTCCTTTGACCAGCTCATCGGCTTTGCCTGGCTCGACGTAGGCGATAGGCACGTCATCCGGCACGACGATTTGTTTCTCGCCGCCCTGGTAGTTGACGGTCAACGTGCGGCCGTCGGTTTTGGACAGTTTGCCAACGGTGCCGTTGGTCATGGTGCCAGTGCTGCCGTCTGCGTTCTGCCAACCGTAATGACCTTCGCCGCTGCCCTTGAGCCTGGCGTCGAATACCGTGACCTCAAGCGCCTTCAAGGTTCCGTTGGCCTGCGGGATGGCCGCCGAGCCGATGAAGCTGTCGGATTTGATCGAGTCGATATTGGCCTTCGATACCCGGCTGATACCGGTCTTGTCAGTCAGTCCGATCGTCTGCTGGGCGCCAGAGCGGACAGTGAAGGTCAGCGTGTTGTTGCTGACGCTTTCCACCGTACCGCGCAGTGGTTTGATGACCGGCATGTCGGCGGCGGTGGCAATGACGGCAGCGCTGAGCATCACCAAACCGAACGTGGTAGACAGGGCGTTTTTGAGTTGCATGGCGACGATTCCTCATGGGTTGATGTGTCGCCATCCTCGACCGCAGACCGGGACGTCACGATGACCGTCGAATGACATTTTTGTCATTCGCCAACCCTGACCATGTATGACAGAAATGTAACCGACTGCGCCCGCTCATCCCGTTACACTGCACAGCCGAGATACCGATGTCGCGGACTTAACCCCGTCATGAAGAAACCCGAGCGCGCCTGACGATGCATATCCTGCTGATCGAAGATGACACCAAAACAGGTGAGTACCTGAAAAAGGGGCTCGGTGAGTCCGGTTACAACGTCGACTGGACCCAGCATGGCGCTGACGGCCTGCACATGGCCTTGCATACGACCTATGACCTGATCGTGCTGGACGTGATGTTGCCCGGGATTGACGGGTTTCAGATCATCGAGCTGTTGCGCGCCAGACAAGACGTACCCGTGCTGTTCCTTACCGCGCGCGACCAGTTGCAAGACCGCATTCGCGGTCTGGAACTGGGCGCCGATGATTACCTGATCAAACCTTTTTCGTTTACCGAACTGCTGTTGCGCATCCGCACTATTCTGCGCCGCGGTGTCGTGCGCGAAGCCGACCATTTCCACCTTGCCGATCTCGAACTGGATCTGGTCCGGCGCCGCGTGACCCGCCAACAACAGGTGATCGTGCTGACCAACAAGGAGTTCGCCCTGCTCCATCTGTTTCTCCGTCGAGCCGGCGATGTGTTGTCCAGGACACAAATCGCTTCGGAAGTCTGGGACATGAATTTCGACAGCGATACCAACGTGGTGGACGTCGCTGTCAAGCGCCTGCGCAACAAGGTCGACCAGCCCTACCCGATCAAGCTGATCCATACCATTCGCGGTATCGGCTATGTCTGCGAGGTGAGGCCATGCGGTCCCGACGCCAACCCTCGCTGACGCTGCGATCGACCGTGGCGTTTGCCATGGTCGCGATGCTGGCCGTGACCGGCGCGGGCTTCTATCTGTATCAGACGATGAAGGCCTCGGTATTGGTCTACAGCGATCACGCGGTGATGGGCCGTCTGGAGCATTTTCGCAAGCTCCTGCATTACGAACTCGCCATCGAAAAGCTGCGCGACAGCCCGCAGATTTTCAAGAACATGCTCGACAGCGAAGACGACATCTTCATCATTGAAGAGCCGGGGCAGCCACCGGTCATCCAGGTCAATCCACTCAACGTCACGTTGCCTGAACTGCCGGTGATCGGCCAGGACACAAAGCTGAGCGTCAGTGATCTGCGCAGCGGCGTGACCGACTCGGGAACAAGGCTGCGCGCCGCCTCCGTAGTCACGACGTCGGGTGGCCGTGTAGTCCGATTGACGGCCGCCCACCTTATGGGCAAGGAAATGGCGATGCTTGCAGCGTATCGCGAGCGCATCTACCTGGCCGTGGCCCTTGCCTTTCTGGCAACCGCGTTGCTGGGTTATCTGTTATTGCGTCGCGGGCTGCGTCCGCTGCGCAAAATGGCCGCCCATGCCGCAGCCATAACGCCTGAGCGTCTGCACAGCCGTATGGACAGCGCCGATACGCCGGTTGAATTGCAACAGCTGAGTGACGCCTATAACGCGATGCTTGATCGTCTTGCTCAGGGTTATCAGCGACTGACGCAATTTTCCGCCGACCTTGCCCATGAAATCCGCACGCCGGTCGGGTCGTTGATGGGACATTGTCAGGTTGCCCTTCGCCAACGCCGTAGCGAGGACGAATATCAGGCGCTGATCGCTTCGAACCTTGAAGAACTCGAACGGATCTCGCGCATCGTCGAAAGCATTCTATTTCTGGCGCGCGCCGATGAAGCGCAAGCCGTAGTGGAGCGCCAGCAACTGTCGCTGCATGACGAATCACAGCGCATCGCTGAGTATTTTGAGGGTTTGGCTGAAGAGCGGCGAATGAGCTTCCAAATAACGGGCGATGGTATCGTGCTCGCTGACCCCTTGCTGCTGCGCAGAGCGTTGAGCAACCTGGTGGCGAACGCTGTTCGCTACGCTTACGAGGGCACCGAGATTCTGATACGGGTATTGGAAACCCACGGAGGTGCCCGGATTGAGGTGGAGAACCAAGGGCCGGTGCTGGGCGACGAAACCCTGGGCAAACTCTTCGACCGCTTTTACCGTGGCGATGCGTCTCGGCACCAGAATTCCGACTCCTACGGGCTTGGCCTCGCCATTGTCGTGGCCATCATGCAACTGCATGACGGCCACGTGGGTGTCGAACAGCCAAGGGCCGGGACTATTCGTTTTTCGCTGTCGTTCCCTTGAGCTGCTCGAACGGTGCAAACTGTTCTTCGCCCGCTGCGGGTACCCAATCTTTTAACGGCGTCAGGAAATGCATTTCAAAACGACGTGACAGGAATGCCCACTTTCCGTCCCGACGTTCAAACCTGTCGTGGTAAAGACCGCTGACTTGCACCGGGCCTTTTTCAATGTCATGAAACAGGCAATCCGCAGCTACCGTGCCCACTGCGCTGTCACCCTCGATTTCAATCAGCGGGTTGGCCATCCAGTGGTGCATATGGGGCATCTGGCGCCAGCTGTTTTGCGCCATCGCCAGGATTTCGTCACGGTTTCCAGCCTGGCCAAAACCCGGTAGATCCAGTGTCGACTCTTCGTGCCAGATTGAGCTAAGAAGCGAGGCGTCGATGCGGTCGAAAGCATTGGCGTAGGCGCTGATCAGCGACTCGATGGCGGCGCGACTTTCCAGGGCGTCCAGTCGGGCTGTCAGTTGTTCATTGTTCATGATGAGGTTTCCTGCAGGGGCTGCGCATAAGCGAGGAAGGCAGCCCTGCGCGAGGGCTGCGCTACGGTTGAGCACGTGGTCAGATCTGCGACAGGCCGCCGTCGACCATCAACTCCACACCGTTGACATATTTCGCATCGGCAGACGCAAGAAACAGCGCCGACGAGGCGATTTCCTCAGGCTCGGCCATGTACCCCAATGGCGTGATCTGCTCGACGTGCTGACGCAGCGCGGCGACGTCGCTTTCGCTCATCTTCAAGCCGTTATCCATCAGCGGTGTGCGGGTGAAGCCAGGGCTCAGGACATTCGCTCTGATCTTGCGACCTTTGAGTTCGTTGGCCCACGTCCTGGCAAAGGAACGTACCGCGGCTTTGGAGGCGTTGTAGAGGCTCAGTCCTTCCATGCCATTGCTGGAACAGATAGAGGCCGTCAGCACGATCGAAGCGCCATTTTTCAACAATGGCATCAACGTCTGTACAGTAAAAAAGACTCCCTTTACGTTGATGTCGAACATGTTGAAATAGGCGGCCTCGGTGGTCTCGCCCAGCGGGTTCTTTTCACAAATACCCGCATTGGCAAACACTGAGTCCAGTTGATCGCCGTGCGCCTCAATCGTCGCCTTGAGCTCGTCCAGATCAACCTGGCGCGCGACATCGGAAATGACCGCGACCGCCCTGTCGCCAAGCTTGGCCACCGCAGCCTCCAGCGTGGCTGCAGAACGCCCGGTGATGTAAACGCGCCTGGCGCCCTCGGCAATCAAACCCTGTGCAATCGCAAATCCGATGCCGGTGGACGCGCCGGTGACGACTGCGACCTGATCAGCGAATTTACCTGACATAACTGACTCCTCGATTTCGGTTGTGTGGCTCGACTGGAACCACAGTGCGGCCATTTTGCGAGGAGGCAGGGGCGCAGCGGCACTGCCATAAATGAACATTGGCCGTTCATTTATGTGAGGCGTCAGCCAGGGTTTGATCGTTTAGATTGAAGTCAGCTTATTCAAAGCATGACTCGCAATCGAAAATATTCTGGAGCCGAAGGGTTTCAGAAAGGAGACCTTATGCCTGAGAAAATAGTAGCCCTTCCGGAACAGCGGCGCTGGCTGATGTTCGCCATCCTGTTGGTCGGTGCATTCTTGCCGCCGCTGGATTTCTTCATCGTGAACGTAGCGCTGCCTTCGATTCAGCAATCGCTGGGCACGGCCTCCTCTGCCGAACAGTTGATCATCTCTTCTTACGCGGCGCTGTATGCCGTGACACTGATCACCGGCGGAAGGCTTGGCGACATCTTTGGCCGCATGAGAATGTTCTTCGTTGGCCTGATTGGCTTTGCCGTCGCCTCACTGATCTGCGGTGTCGCCGAGTCACCCTGGGTGTTGATCGCCGGACGCTCGCTGCAAGGCGTGACGGCCGCTGTCATGGCGCCGCAGGCACTCGCTTCAGTGCAGGCGATATTCCCTGAGTCGGAAAAACCCTTGGCGTTGAGCCTGTACGGTGCGGTGTTTGGTTTGGCGTCGGTAGTCGGCCAGGCACTTGGCGGGATTCTGATCTCGCTCAACCTGATGAACCTGGGCTGGCGGTCGATATTTCTGGTGAATCTACCGATTGCGTTGCTGGTCATTCTGATCGCCATCCCCGTGGTCAAGGAAACCCGCGCACCCCAGACCAGCAAGCTGGATCTGGGTGGAACGCTGTTGTCGATGTTGACGCTTGCGGCGCTGATCGTTCCACTGATCGAGGGACGTGAAGCGGGCTGGCCGTGGTGGGCCTGGCTGTCGCTGGCGGCGGTGCCACTGCTGGCCTGGCTGTTCTGGCGCTACGAAGCCCGCTTGTATCAAGCGCAAGGCGCGCCGTTGCTGAACCCTGCTGCACTGCGTGCGCCCGGGCTGGGCCGGGCATTGCTGGTGGCGCTGACTTTTTACGCGATCGGCGTGTTCTTCCTGCTGTTTTCCATCTATTTACAGGGAGCGCTGCATACGAGCCCGCTCAGTGCAGGTCTGGTCTTTCTGCCATTCGGCGCTGGTTTCTTGCTGGGGCCGCTCGCCACCCATCTATTCCGGCGTTTGCTGGGGTCTTATGTGAATCCCTTCGGAATGGCACTCGAAGTGCTGGGGTTCGTGCTATTGGCCTGGCTCGTGGCGCACACGCCAACCGCCGTCACGCCCTCTGCGCTGTCCCTTGCCGTGATTCTCTTTCTGATCGGTTTCGGACAAGGACTGGCCCTTCCGACATTGATGCGCATGATCACTGGACGCGTGGCACCGGCGTATTCCGGCATGATTGCGGGCATCACCAGTTCCACACTGCAAATCAGCACGGCACTGAGCGTAGCGATCATCGGTGGCATTTTTTACACGCTTCTGGGCAAGGACACGGACGCGGCGGCCATCACCCACGCCTTCACCGTCGCCATACTGTGCATCGCTGCGTGTCTGGTGGTAGGCGCAGGACTGAGTCTGAGTCTGGCGCGCCAATCTGCTGCAGAGCTGCAAACGGCGGCCATGCAGCCGGCAGAGTGAATCAACCGCCTGCCTGAGTGCCAATCATGACGGAGGCCAGGTCGGCAAGCGCGCGCAGACTGTCCATCTGGCGCATGTCCTGGTGGTAGCCCATCCAAATGTCGCGGCCTGGTGGCGGTTCATCTGAATCGATCAGACGCAGCGCCGTCAACTGGTCGCCCAAAGCGCGGGGCAATACCGCGACGCCCTGCCCCTGCGCACACATTTGCGCCTGGACTGTGCGGCTGCTACTGGTAAACACGGTACGCGCCAGAGGGTAACGCTGCTGCAGCCACTGCACATCGGGATAATGAGACTGGGCAACACTCATGGTGATCAGACCCAGCCCGGCGCCCTGTGGTTCAGGGTCAGCAGATCCAACGGCTGCGTATAACCCGTAAGTCAGGGAGATCAGCTTGCGGTGCACGATATCGGGTTCGGTGAACGGAACGATTCGAAACGCGATGTCGGCGTCGCGGCGAGCCAGATCAAACAATCGATGCCCGGCAATGACCTCGGGCACGATCAATGGATAACGAAGGCGCAGTTCACTGAGCACCGGGGCCAGGACATAACAGGCGAACCAGTCAGCGCAGGAAATGCGCAGCACACCTTCGGGCTGTGCGCTGTCCCCCGCGAGGCGCCTTTCGATGGCCAACGCACTTTGCTCCATTTCCTGCGCGAGGCTGAAAAGCTTCTCGCCGCTGTCGGTCAACACGAGACCTTGGTTGGTACGCAGGAAAACGGGTTGGCCACTGAACTGTTCCAGCACCTGCAAGCGCCGCCCCACGGTCGGATGGCTGACCCCCAACAGCTTGGCGGCAGCCCCCAATGACCCGCTGCGGGCAATCGCGAGAAAGACCCGCACATCACTCCAGTCCATGCTCTGCCCCCGTACAAAAATGAACAGTGAGAGTGCAGCAATGGCAGTGCCGTAGCAATCCCGTGCCCGACATACTTGTCTGCATTCACCGTCGTCGAATACAAACCGGAGACTGCAAATGAAGATTGGTTTTATCGGAGTGGGAAGCATGGGCAGAGCGATCATTCCACTGCTCGTCCGCGCTGGCCATCACGTCTCGGCATGGAACCGCAGTCAGGCGGCGATCAAGGATCTCGAAGGCATCAGCGTTATCGAAACGCCGGCCTCGGCGTTCCAGCAAGAGGTAGTCATCACTCTTCTGGCCGATGATGCCGCCGTCAGGCAAGTGCTGCTCTCCAGCGCTGTTCTGGAAACTGCAGACAAAGCTTGCGTGCATGTCGTGATGTCGACCTTGTCGCCTTCGCTGATGTTGGAGTTGCAGCGCGAACATGAAGCCGTCGGCATGCCATTGATCGCGGCGCCGGTCTTCGGCGTGCCCGCCGTGGCGGCCAAGGGCGAGTTGAATATCCTGGCGGCCGGATCGCAGGCCGCTGTCTCGACCGTCCAACCGCTGTTCGACCTGCTCGGGAAAAAAACCTGGTATCTGGGCGACCAACCTGAACAGGCCTGTATCGCGAAAATCGCCGGCAACATGATGATCACCCAAGCCATCCAGTCGCTGGGCGAAGCCAGCGGACTCGTTCAACGCCACGGACTGAGCCCTTCGATTTTCATCAAGCTCATGACCCAGACCCTGTTCGCCTGCCCCAGTTATCAACGTTATGGGCAGAACATCGTCAGCAGCAATTTTGAACCGGGATTCAAACTGTCGCTAGGCCTCAAGGATATGAATCTGGCGATCGATGCGGGTCGCCTCAAAGGGCTGGAGTTGCCAGCGGCGGATGCCGTTCGATTGAAAATGAAGTCGGGGGTAGCCAGGGGGGATGGCGACAAGGACTGGTCGGTTTTCGCTCAGCAGACGAATCATTGAGAAGCTCTTTCGAACACCTGTCACGAGGTCATTCATGGAAAACTCCGACATCGCGCGTCAACTCTCAACATTCAGGAAAACCATCGACAATATCGACGCCGCGCTCATCCATCTGCTCGCGGAACGGTTTCGCTGTACCGATGAGGTCGGATTGCTCAAAGCCCGATATCAGTTGCCTGCGGTAGACGAGGCCAGAGAGCAGCAGCAATACCAGCGTCTGGCAGCACTTGCTCAAGAGGCTGAGCTGGATACGGCCATCGTGCAGAGGCTGATGCAGTTGGTCATTGGCGAAGTGGTCGAGCGCCACAGGCAGATCGCCGCCAGGCATGCCCCGACACCCCCAATGACCTCACCCCTCGGGGCTGACCCCGGCGCCACTTATCGAAGCAATCAGACAAACGAGCAGAACCGCATGAAATGGCCAACGATCGAGCAAATTCGCAGCTTCACCGATTTACCCTATGGCTACAGTTGGGATTACCTGAAACGTGAGGAGATCAATGTCGCGACAGATTTTTTCCGGACATGGTTTCCCTCCATTTCGGTGGGGTTGGCAAGCCCGTTTCTGGACCAGCAGTTCTACGCAGACAACGTGGTGCTCGAAGACGATCCGGATCGAGGCATATTCGCTACCGTCGTCCGCCAGAACGATGAGATTGTCGCTATCGCCACGTGGGAAAAAATTGACGGTGCTGACGTTATTTTCGGGCGGGTCGGCGCGGTAGCCAAACCGCACAGACAAGCCAGACTGGCCGTTGCGGCCCAGGACCTGGGAGAAAAAATCGGCACGTTCATGGGCGCGGGGCTGATCTATGGCATGGCAACAACCCGCACGCCGTATATGCAACAAGCACTGGAGCAAGCCGGTTACAAAGCGGTAGGTATAATGCCTGGCCTGGACCGGGAAGAAACAGCACCTGGAATCGTGCGCAGGGTTTACGAAGTCATCTACGTAAAACGGCTCGCCCCACACGCCGACTTTCTCATTCCTACCGTTCATAACCTTACCCCTACAGTCGCGCGACTTTACGCAGATATATTTCAAGGCGATGACGACACGAACTGACGAGCCAGCCTAGTAGCGAACCAACCATCGAAATGCTTCTGATCAGTAACGCTGCCGGCTCGCGCCTTTTGCATCGATCGAGGTAGCCACATTAGGTAATGAGTTCAAAAAGACTCAGCAGCGGCTAAAAGCACCTGTGGGGTTGATTAATAGATGAGAAGTGAACTGAGTGGACGCGGCTCTGGCCCCTGAGTTAGCTTTCGTAACCGTTCTAACTTGGGGCTCCGCAATCATGACTGACCGTCAGATCATTGTTCCAGATGGCATGAGATTGATCTACGAGCGCGCGGGTTATGCACCAGCAGTAAAGGTAGGAAAAACTCTCTACTGCGCGGGTCAGGTAGGCAGGACGCCGGAATTATCCGTCATTGAAGAACCTGAGCAGCAGTTTTTAGCTGCATGGGACAATCTTCGGATCGTCTTGGAGGCAGGTGGCTGTAAATTTGAAGATGTCGTAGAAATGACAACTTACCACGTCGACATGCACCGTCACATGCCAATTTTCAGACGCGTAAAGGATAAAGTCTTTCCGAGAAGCACTTGTGCATGGACCTGCATTGGTGTCAGTGAATTGGCTCGACCTGGCCTTCTCGTGGAGATCAAATGCGTCGCCGTAGAGCGATAACGAGCGCTGCTGTCCAGATAGCCAACGCGTACTCGCTCAGCCAAGCGGCTCAAAGAACGTCTCCGCCCGTTGTGGCACCGGCTTTTTATGTCTGAACATCTGCTGCCAAGCGAGCTGCGCCTGGACCTTGGCCACCGAATCCAGCACTTTCTGCGCCCAGCGATCATCCTCGGGATGCACCACGACCACCCGGAAGCCATGATCCTTGCCTTCAATCTGCACGCCTTCCGAATCATCGACATGCAAGTCGATATCGAACGCTGGCGGATACTTGGAAGGCGCATTCGACATCCCGTGCGCCGTCAGGGCACGGTTGTGCAGCACGCTGTTGACCACGCCGTCGACGCGGATACCGTACAGCGCCAACCAACGTCGGATATAGGACGGCGTGCGCCCGGATGAGGTGTAGACCCAGACACTGCAGTCCTGGCGGCGCAGCTCGCGGATCAGCGATCGCGTGCCCATGCGCAACGGCTCACCCAGCCAACGATGAATACAGGCGGGAAGTCGGCTTTTCTCGACTGCGCAATGGTGCAATTGGCAAGCGAGCGTGTCATCGATATCGAACGAAATTCGTATGCGCTGACGCCTGAACAGCTGCGGCAGAGCGCAGCGGATGACTTGCCCTGCCCGGCTGGCGAAGGTTCTGCATTTGGCCAATGCTGGAGCCCCGCTCATCAATGGCCACCTTGGGAGACAGGCAGGGGCTTGTCTTTGAGAAAGAACTTCATTGGATCGGGCGCCTGTTCTTCTAAGAATGCTGCATATTTTTTCTTGATCTTGGGCAATTCGTACAACGCCTTGACGCCATGCTTGGCGGAGTTGCGGATGACCGAAGACGGGTTGAAATAGCCCTCGGCGTTTTCCAGCGTCAACACGAATGGAGGCAGCCCCGCCCGCATGAGCAGGTAGCTCACAATGAGCGAGCCACTACGGTTATTGCCCTCGATAAACAGCTGCGGCTTGCTCAGAATGCGCACATAGACCCCCGCTGCACGCTTCCAGACCGACTCACTGCGATACGCGCAATACCAGTTGTACAAGTCTTTGATGCCTCCCTCAACATTGTTGAAGAAGTGCGCCTCAGTCGCAGCCAGATGCTGGGCGTATTCCAGCCGGCGCGCCGGATCCCGGCCACAAAGCACTGTGGCATTGATCTCCAGCATCAGGTTCAGTTGCTGCAGATCGAACAGGTCGATGCCGCGGGCAACATATTCGTCAACCAACGCATAACCTTCAAGCACATTGTTCAGGACTTCGTCAGTGAACGGGTCTCGGGGCTCGGTGAAGTGCCGGCTGAGCTCGGCGAAACGGCTCTGCACGTTACGCAGTGCGCGTTCAATCGCAGGCAAATCAAGGCGATGCGTGGCAGGCATTGGAGCTCCTTGGAAACGCTTGGTAAATGTCCGCCGGTGCCCGCCAAATCCATTTGGCTTGTGCAGGTAGGCGGCCGTGACCGGTGCTGTGACTTAGCTGAACTTGCCGCTGATGTAATCGCCGGTCATCTGTTCACGCGGGTTGTCGAAGATCTGCGCCGTCGGGCCCATCTCGACCAGATAACCGGTGCGCGTGCCCTGGGAAATATCCACCGAGAAAAACGCTGTGGTGTCAGCAACACGGATGGCTTGCTGCATGTTGTGAGTGACCAGTGCGATGGTGTAGTCCTTCTTCAACTCGACCATCAACTCTTCGACGCGTCGGGTGGCGATCGGGTCCAGTGCCGAACAAGGCTCATCCAGCAGCAGGACTTCCGGCTCGGTGGCGATTGCCCGGGCGATACACAGGCGTTGCTGCTGGCCACCGGAGAGCGACAGGCCGCTGACCTTGAGCTTGTCCTTGACCTCATCCCATAACGCGGCGCCTTGCAGCGCATGCTTGACGCGGTCACCGATATCGCCCTTGTAGCGATTGAGGCGAAGACCAAAAGCCACGTTGTCGAAGATGCTCATCGAGAACGGGTTAGGCTGCTGAAACACCATACCGATGTAGCGGCGTACGACCACCGGATCGACGCCCTTGCCGTAGACGTCCTGGCCGAGGAAATGCACATGACCCTCGAAACGAAAGCCCTTCACCAGATCGTTCATCCGGTTGAGACTGCGCAGCACGGTGCTTTTGCCGCAGCCTGAGGGACCGATGAATCCGGTGATCTTGTTTTTCTCGATGGGCACGTGGCTGTCACGTACTGCCATGAAGTTGCCGTAGAAAATCTTGTCCAGTTTGCAGTCCATGACTACAGGCGCCTGGGTGACAAACGGAGCGGCAATTTGCGCAGTGGATACGTTCAAAATCAGATGCTCCCGTTCTTAATACTTGGGCTTGCCGAAAATCCGGCTGATGATGTTCACGAACAGCACGATCATCACCAGCACCAACGAGGCCGCCCATGCGAGCTCGAGCTGGTTATCGAAAGGCATGCCGGAGAAGTTGTAGATCAGCACCGCCAGCGACGCAGTCGGATTCATGACATCGAGATTGCCCTGGTGGTAGATCCAGTAGTTGCTGAACAGCGCGGTAAACAACAAAGGGGCCGTCTCGCCTGCGGCACGCGCCACGGCGAGCATCACGCCAGTCAGGATCGCCGGCATGCCGGTCGGCAAGATGATTTTCCAGATGACCTGCGAGCGGGTGCAGCCCATGCCATAAGCAGCATCTTTCATGATCTTGGGCACCATCCGCATCGATTCTTCGGCGGTCAGTACCACGATAGGCAGCATCAGGACGGCGAGCGCCACGCCACCTGCCGGTGCCGAATACGTGCCGGTGGTCATCACTACCAAAGCGTAGGCAAACACCCCCGCCAGGATCGACGGCAGGCCCGTGAGCATCTTGGCGGCAAAACGTGCGGCGTTCCCCAGCTTGCTGTCAGGCCCCAGTTCAGCCAGAAAAATGCCCGCCATGATCCCGACCGGCACCGCGATCGCTGCCGCGATACCGACCATCACAAAGGTACCCGCCATCGCGTTGCCGAAACCGCCGCCCATCTCGAAGCCGGTCGGCGGCAGTTCGGTAAAGACTTCCAGGTTCAGACGCGCACCACCGCGGGTGATCAGCATGTAGAGCACGGAAATCAGCGGCACGCTGGCCAGCAAAGCACCTGCCCAGACCAGGGTGGTCAGGATCAGGCTGCGCAGCGCACGGCCTTCGAATCTGCGTTGCAAGCTGGGCATCGCACCGGTTGGCGCCGTCAGGTCTGTTGCTGCGGTCAGATCAGTCATCACTTGTTACCCCGTTGGGCGTACATCATGATCATCGAGCCGAAAATGTTCACGATCAGCGTAATCAACATCAGCACGAGCGCGGCATACATCAACACCTCGATCTCGTTTGGTCCGGCTTCGGGGAAGTTCAGCGCCAGCAGAGCGGCAAGCGTGTTGGCCGGTGCAAACAACGAGAGGGAAATGTTGTTGGCATTGCCGACCAGCATGGCCAGCGCCATCGTTTCACCCAGCGCGCGCCCCAGGCCCAGCACCAGAGAGCCGAAAATGCCGGTGGCAGCCGAAGGCACCATCACCTTGAGAATCGCTTCCCAATGGGTTGTGCCCATGCCGTACGCGGCCTGTTTGGTTTTCATCGGCACAGCCGTAAGCGCGTCCTGCGAAACGGCGGCAATGGTCGGCAGAATCATGATGGCGAGCACCAGAGCTGCGGGCAGCAGGCCCGGACCGCTCAGGGACGTGCCGAAAAAGGGTATCCAGCCCAGTTCGCTGTTCAACCAGGTCGTCAGCGGCCGAATCGCCGGGATCACCACATAGATCCCCCACAGGCCATAGACCACGCTGGGAATGGCCGCGAGCAGTTCGACGATGGTGCGAAACAGCGCAGCGAGCTTGGTCGGCAGGAAGTCCTGGGTCAGGAAAATCGCCATGCTCACGCCAAAGACACCGGCGATCAGCAAAGCGATGAAGGCGCTGTAAAGCGTGCCCCAGATGGCCGGCAGGATGCCGTATTTGCCCTGGTTGACGTCCCACACACTGCCCAGAAGCACATCAAAGCCGTGCTTCTCCATACCGGGAAGTGCCTTGCGTCCGACTTCGAATACCAGTGCAAATACCAGCGCCAGAATCAGTACCACACCGATACGCGCGAGCGCGCGGAAGGTGCGATCAACCAGGAAATCCTTCGTCGAGGGTGGCTGGCAGGCAGAGTCGGGATTAACCGGTACGACAAAAGGTTTGTTCATGGGCTAAGTCCGGAACAGGGGGAAAACTCTCCCGGCGTGGTGCAGACGCACACGCCGAGAGAGACCTCACGGCGTTACTGAATGTTGGCGGACGCTTTGCGAACCTGTTCGACGACCGATTGCGGCAACGGGATGTAACCCATCGAATCGGCAATCTTCTGCCCCTCGGTCAGGCTGTATTCGACCATTTCACGCATGGCTTTGGCCTTGGCCGGGTTGCCATTATCCTTGCGGAAAATCATCCAGGTATAAGAGGTGATCGGATAGGACTTGGCACCGTCCGGATCAGGCAGCCAGGCCACCAGGTTTTCCGGCATCTTCACCGCCGCCAGGGCCTCGGCACCGCTTTCGGCGTTTGGCACGACGTAATTGCCTGCCTTGTTCTGCAACTGGGCAAAGTCGACCTTGGCCAGCTTCGCGAAGCCATATTCGATGTAACCAATCGCACCTGGGGTCTGGCGCACGGTAGCGGTTACGCCATCGTTTTTCGGCGATTTGATGAACTTGTCACTGGCCGGCCAGTTGACGGTGTTGCCCTCACCCAACGCCTGCTTGAACTCGGCGTTGACGGTTGCCAGGTGCTTGGTGAATACCGCGGTAGTACCGCTGGAATCTGCACGCACGACAACCGTGATCGGCGTATCGGAGAGTTTCAGGTCCGGGTTGGCTGCGACGATCTGCGGATCGTTCCAGCGCGTGATCTTGCCCAAGAAAATGTTGGAATAGACGTCGCGTGGCAGCTTCAGGCCCTTGGGATTGCCCGGCAGGTTATAGGCCAGCACGATTTCCCCGGCGGTCATTGGCAGCAACTGCACGCCTTCGGCGACCTTGGCGATATCTTCGTCTTTCATTGCCGAGTCACTGGCAGCGAAATCCACGGTTTTGTTCAAGAAGTCCTGTACGCCCGCGCCACTGCCCTTGGATTGGTAATCGACAGTGACACCATCGGATTTCTTGCTGAAATCCTTGAACCATGTCAGATAGATCGGCGCCGGGAAACTTGCTCCGGACCCCGTCAGGCGAACATTTTCTGCTGCAAAGGAGGCCGAGGTGGCACAAAGAGATACCGCAATGGCGAGCGCAGCAGACTTCATCAAACTTTTCATTAAATGACACCTAGTGATTACGGGCTCCCGAACTCTGCAGCAGTTTTGTGACGATTTCATGAAAGCAAAGTGGCAAGCGTTACCCTCATGGTCCGCAGCAGCGCCTATGGATGTAATCGGCCTCCGGGTTTCGAAAAATCGAATCTTCCTGTGCCGGACTTGTCACTACCCCCTGATCCCGAGCAGTCACGTGCGAGGTTCACATTGCAAAAACGCTACTTTTCCCCAGCCTTTATGGCCCTCAACCGGAAATGGCGTTAGCATTTCACTCATTCGGCTGAACAAGCCTGTTTATTCAGATCAGGGTCGCATTGTGGAAAAGCTAAAACGCCTTCAAAGCGGGATCGAAGGGCTCGACGCGTTGCTTCAGGGGGGCTTTGTCGCCGGTGCCTCGTACATCATTCAAGGGCGTCCGGGCTCCGGCAAGACCATCCTTGCCAACCAGCTAGGGTTTCACCATGCCCGTAATGGCGGTCGTGTGCTGGTCGCCACGTTGCTGGCCGAGTCCCACGACCGGCTGTTCCAGTTCCTGTCGACCATGAGTTTTTTCGACGCTTCGCGAGTCGGCGCGGAAATTCAGTTTGTCAGCGCATTCGATACGCTGGAAAACGAAGGCCTTGATGAAGTCGTGAAGCTGCTTCGGCGCGAAATCACCCGGCAGAAGGCGACCGTCATGGTCGTCGACGGCCTGCTCAACGCACGTTCCAAAGCCGACTCGCCGATCGACACGAAAAAATTCATCTCTGAACTGCAAGGCCATGCCGCATTTGCCGGTTGCACCGTGCTGTTCCTGACCAGCTCGCGCCTGGATGACGGCAGCCCCGAGCACACGATGGTCGACGGCGTCATCGAAATGGGTGAAGAGCTGTTCGGTACCCGTTCGGTGCGCCGCATTCATTTGCGCAAGACTCGCGGCAGCGGCGCGTTGACCGGTCTTCACGAGTGCGAGATCACCGATAACGGCCTGGTCGTCTACCCTCGCCTCGAAAGCCTCTACAAGCGCCCTTCCGCCCCTGACAGCGCGGACATGACGCGCATCCCCAGCGGCATTGCTTCACTGGATGACATCCTCGGTGGTGGCTTGCACAGCTCCAGCGTGACGCTGGTCATGGGGCCTTCCGGGATCGGCAAGACCACGCTGGGTCTGAAGTTCATCGCGCAGTCGACGGCCGAATCGCCGGGCCTGCACTTCGGCTTCTATGAAAGCCCGCAGCGGCTGCGGCTGAAAGGCCGTTCGCTGGGCATTGATATCGAACACATGGAACACAGCGGTGCGCTGAGCATTGCCTGGCAGCCAACTACCGAAGGCTTGCTGGACGGCCTCGGCGCACGCCTGCTGAGCCTGGTCGATGAAAAAGGCATCAAGCGCCTGTTCATCGATAGCCTCAGCGGCATGACTCGGGTTTCAACCACACCGGAACGCATCACCGACTTTTTCAGCGCGCTGATGAATGAGCTGCGATCCAGAGGCGTTACGGTGTTCGCCTCATGGGAAATGCGCGATTTGTTCGGCTCCGAGGTCAGCGCACCGAACTCCGACCTGTCCAGTATTGTCGACAACCTGATGCTCATGCGTTTCTTTGAGAATCACGCTGAACTTCACAGGACGCTTTCCATTCTCAAGATACGTGATAGCTCCTACAACCCGTCGCGGTTCGAGGTGGTTATCCGTGATCAAGATGTGTTCCTGGAAAAGGCTTTGAAAAATGAACCTTCAGTCACAGCTGAGTCATTGCCTGGTTCAATTTCGTAAGTCTGCAAGCGGGTTGAAATAACATGACCACCATCCTGGTAGTCGACGACGAGTATCTGATTGCTGACATTCTTGGCTTTGCGCTTGAGGATGAGGGCTTCATGACTGTGACCGCGAGCAATGGCAAGAAGGCTCTCGAAGTGCTGGAAAGAGAACGTCCAGCCCTGGTCATCACTGACTTCATGATGCCGGTCATGGACGGCCTCGAATTCGCCGAAGCCGTGCGTGCCCAGCCGTCCGTCAAACACTTGCCGATCATTCTCATGAGTGGCGCGCAAGCGCACATCGGCATGCAGCGTTCGGATCTGTTTGATGTGGTGGTGCCCAAGCCGTTTGATATTGCGGTGATTGTGGCTGAGGTGAAGAGGCTGTTGGGCTCATAGATACTCGACGACAAAGGCAATTTCGGCATTGGCATCGCCCGCTCGCATTTGCGCATTGGAAGGCTCGATGCGCACGAAGCGGGCTTGCAAGGAAACGGATGCATTACCGCCGCTCGATGTTGGCGCTTTCATTATGTAATTCTGGTTCAGCTTGAGTATCGTCCTGTCACTGAAGCGCATTTGCAATGCCAGCCCTTTGGCAGTGGAATTACTGTTGAGGTGTACCACGCCGGTATCAGCGCTCCATGCAGGGCTGCCCGCAGTGGGCGAAAAGGAGTACCTGAAGTTATTGATTCCGGGAGGACAGTTTTTCATATCAAGAAAGAAATATTTCTCCTTGGCATAGTCACCGTTCTGCAAAAAATCGCTCATGGTGTAGCTGCCCATATCCACTTTCACATCAGGTGTTTCACAAGACTGCGAGACGATCCGCGTGCCATTTGTATTCATTGCCAGAGGCTCGATTTCTGCAGCGACGAAGGTCCCAAGTTGGCCTGAGGGTATCGTCGCACTGCCGGAAATAGTTCCCGTCTTTACAAAACGCAAGATGTGCTCAGAACCATTCCAACCCCAACCGCCAGCAGTGTCGGTAGTTCCTGGAAAGCCTTTCCACGCTTTCCCCGATGGCGGTCGGACCCATTGCCAGCCGATTCCGGTATTTCCGATAGGAAAAATCTCCGCGCCCGGCTGAGTAACGCCGACAGTATTGCGTACACCTTCGTTGTGTACCGCAGAGCACCTGAATGAGCTGGGTATGGCGCCCAGGGTCACGATCGGGCTTTCATAGATAACCGTGCCGTTGGGCGTGTCACGAGGCACCGAGATCGTGGCTGGAAGAACCACCCTGACACTGCCCTTGGAATGGTCGGGATAAAATTCGCAAACTGCAGCCATTGCGTTAAATGGCAGTAAATACAAAAAACCGACAATTAAAACATGGGAAAACTTCATAGCAATCTCTCTGAACTCGCCGTGTTTGCAAACATTTGAATGGCGGACGATTGCGTGAACTATCAGCAGTAAACGCCACCAAAGCGGCAGCAGACGATAATGAAAAAAAGGAGCTTGAGCAAAAAGTTTATTTATTCGCAAACAAGACAATTCTCATGGACCCACAAGAAACTTTAGATAGTCGGTTTAAACAAGAAGCCTTCTGCGAATTCGTTAACAAATGTTAGCCGTTATCGACATACGCAAATAGAGCACAATTTAAGACTCGTCTTAAAGGCCCAGCGAATCGAGGTTATTACACTGTCTACTCTTGATAGGAGAAACGATTCCGTGAGAGCCCTCGATACCCTCAATAGCTCAAAACCCCAGAGCAACGCCGCCATCTACTGCCTGACCATTCTTGCGCTGGCACTGATCGCCATGACTGTGGTCGCCGGCTACCAACTCAATGAACTGTTTCCACTGAAGGCTGTGGTGCAACAACAGGAGGTCCAACTCACCCAGCGCGCCGATGCAATCCAGTCGATGAGCGCAGAACTGAAGCGCCTGGCGGAACAGAAACAGGTTTTGGAAGCCGACCTGCTTAGCGCAAAGGAACAGGCGAAGGCCGCTGAGCACGCAAAAACCGAACTCGAAAACAATCGACAGGCAGCCCTGACCAGCGCGGCGTTAGAGGATGAAGATTCACTGTGCGCGATCATCGAGCAAAACATCCGACTTGTTGCGGACCAACTCAATCGCGACGATTTCTTCCGCCTGCGTGATGAGCGCGAAGCTGAAGCCGAAGCGGTACTTGAAAGCTATGAAAAACAACTCGCCAGCTGCATTGAGCAGTTGACAGCACAAACCGCATCGCCAGCACAAACTGACTCTGCACCCCATGCGCAAGACTTTGCTGCGCCGATCGAGCGCTGATCAAAAAGCCCTGGTAGCCAGGGCTTTACGTTTACTGATTAAAGCTTGAATTCCTTGGTCAATTTATTCAGCGATGCCGCCAGTTGCGACAGCTCCGCCGATGCAACTGCCGTCTGTTTCGACCCCTCTGCGGTTTCACATGACAGGTCACGAATGCTGATCAGGCTGCGGTCGACTTCCCGCGCAACCTGAGCCTGCTCCTCGGCAGCGGTTGCCATCAGCAGGTTTCGCTCGTTGATGAGATTCAGCGAGCCAGTGATGTCGGTCAGCACTTCGCCGGCGATATTGGCCATTTCGAGCGTTCTCTCGGCCTGAGCGCGGGTGTGGCTCATGGAGGAAACTGCGCGGCTGGTGCCCGACTGAATGGAGCTGACCATGGACTCGATGTCCTCGGTCGACTTCTGAGTACGCTGCGCCAGCCCTCTCACCTCATCGGCAACCACGGCAAAACCGCGACCCGCCTCCCCCGCCCGCGCTGCTTCGATCGCTGCGTTCAAGGCAAGCAGATTGGTTTGTTCGGCAACCTCTCGGATAACGTCCAGCACGCTGCTGATATCGCTCGCCATGGTCGATAGCGCCTGCACCTCAGCCGAGGTGCTGTGCACGCTGGACACCATCAGGTTGATTGCGGCTACCGTGTCGCTGACCTGGCTTCGACCGGCGACGGCTGCGGCACTTGATTCCGACGTCAACTGCGAGGTCGATGCGGCGTTGTCTGCAACCTGCTCCACCGCTGCACTCATTTCAGTGACGGCGGTGGCGGCCATTTCGATTTCATGGCTCTGACGTTGAGTGATACGCGAGATATCTTCAGTGACGCCGTGCATGACCTCCGAGGTCTCGGCCAACTGCGTGGACGAATCACGGATCATGATCAAGGCATCTCGCAGGCTGGTTTGCATCGCCGCCAATGACGACAGCATTTGCGCCGCCTCATCAGAGCCATCCAGCGCAATGGTTTCGCTCAGATCATTGGCGGCGATGCATTCCGCCACCCTTAGCGAGCCTGCAATGGGTACCGTCAGGCTGCGGGTATACAACACGGCCAGGGCCAACGAAGCACCGATCGCGATGAGAATGAACACACTGACGATCAACAGCGTGTGCTCATAGACATTGTCGGCCTGCTTGCCCGCCTCATAAGCTTCTATTTCGTTGAGTGCAATCAGCTTCTTGAGCGCGACTTGTACGCCATCCGAGGCAGCACGCATCTGATTCTTTGACAACGCAATGGCCGCTTCAAGCTGCCCGTTCGCCACGGTTTGAAGGTATTGCTCCTGAGCCAGATCGTTGACCTTCTGTGCTTTGGCAAACTCCTCGAACGCCTCGCGCCCAGCGTCAGTGGCCAGCAGATCAATGAGCGCTTGCTGATGTTTTTTGATCAGCTGACGCGACTGCTGAATGTCCATCAGGGCTTGCGCCTTGCGCTCAGGGGTTTCGATGGGATTGCGCAAGCGAGCGTTGTTGCCCTTGATTTCGACGAACTCTCGATCGAGTTGGCCGAGCAGCTTGATACTCGGCACGATCGTCGTCTCGACGTACGTTTCTGCCTTGTTGAGCAAGTCGACTTGCTGCAGAGCGATCAATCCGATCGCGATAATCATGAGACAGAACAAGCCGAAACACAGCGCCGAACGAGGCGCGAGATTGAGTTTACGAAGCAGCATGATGCCTTACCTTAGAGTGTATTCAAGACAATGGGGCAAACGAGTGGGCGGCACAGCAGGCGCTGGGCAATAGCACCTCAGCGTCTACGTGGATCATCGCGGGAAGGTGCAGCAGCTAGCGGTTTGCGCACGAAGAGAGTGTGGAGTCGGTCGAGGCCGGCTCCGCAAGTTCCTTGAGCACCGGGTCGGCCAGCATCAGAAAATCTGCCAGTCGCGGCAGATTGATTTTCGAGACCAGGCGCATCCAGCGTTGCGGATGCGGGTTGAAGAAGGTCTTCGACCACTGGTGATCATCGTTGGGATTGAAAATCAGCAAATGACGAATCAGCGGGTTTTCCCCGAAAAAGTCGAGCGGATCCATCGCCATCTCGCTGAGCAGCTCAGCATTGACGACGACCAGGCTCAACCGTTGAGGGCAGTAATACGTCAGTATTTTCAGGTCACGATAAGTGCAAACGTTCAAGACGCTGAGACAGCCCAGCTTGTTGAACTGCTGTTCGATTGACAGACCTCTGCGCACATCGCTATCGGCGATCAGGATCCGCAAGGATCGACTGCGGTTATTTTCAAGAAACATCGGGCACCTTTGGCAGCTCCATTCTTCCTTTCAAGAAAATAACCAAGGGCCAACCTGCCTGATATGAGACTTGTCTCAAAAATGAACGCAGGGATAGATGATAAAAAGCCACACCTTGACGACAGCCCAAGCGATCGGCGCATGGTCTGGCTCAGAAAGTGTTGAAGGAGGGATTTTGCAACGCAGGGGAGTGGCGACAAGCCAGAAGCGCGGGACGGTTCTGTGCGAACCAGACAATTCTCATTATTAACGCCCCTTTTTGTCAGTAACCTTGAAACAAGGGGCGCAGACTCATTCTTTCCAAGCCATCAAGGCAGCGTCATCGTCACTACGTAATTACCGCTCGTTATCTGGTGACCCTTGTTGTCCGTGAGCAGCAAGCGCTGGTCGTAATAATCGTCCTGCTCATGAGTATCGGCAATCACCTTCACAAACACCTGCTGGCGCGACTCACCTCGCCCTGCCGCACTGACGTTGTTCACGGTAAAAATCTGCCCGGTGCTTGCCTGGGGGCAATCAAGCAACTCGACAGAAGAATGGCTGGCGCCACTGGCAATGCAACTTGCCTCGACAATTCGACCGCTGAAGCGAATCACTCCGCTGACCGGCGCAGACTGGGCTGCGCTGACGGTGTCAAAACCGAGCAGGCAAAGGCAGGCAATCAATAAAGGACGTCGAATGATCATCGCGAAACTCCATGGTTATTACCAAGGTATCGCCCGCTGCAAAATGATCTTTAACGTCAGCTTTAATGCAAGGCCAGTCGGATGGTCATGAGCCGATACGTTTACAGCTCGATCCGTTTGATTTTCTTGATCAGATCAGCCTGTGCATGCTCCAGCTTCAATGCACTGCGATTGAGGTCCAGCGGATCGATAACAGGCGCCTCGCACTCGGCTTCAAGCTCGTTACACGCCTCAATGACCTGATGCTCGGCAACAATGCGCGCCGCCCCCTTGATGCGGTGCGCCAGGTCAGCCAACAGCCCGGGATCGCTTTCGGGTATTAGCGAATGCAACTCCTCCAGATCCTTTTCGCAACTCGACAGCGCCTCGCGCAGAAGTTCTTTCATCATGTCGAGATCGCCTCCGGTGAGCTCGTCAAGACGCTCGCGAATCGAACCCAGCTCCTTGATAGTCGCCGCAGGCGGGCTTTCAAATGGCTGGGTTTCAACATTTTTTTCCCAGCCTGCAAGCATGATCGACAAGGTGCCGAGACTGATCGGTTTGAACAGACAATCATCCATCCCGGCCTCCCGGCATTTCACTTTTTCTTCCGGCTGCGCGTTGGCCGTGAAGCCCAGTACGATGCACGGCGATCCACCACTTTCGCGTTCGTCCTGGCGAATGGTGCGGGCCAGCTCATAGCCGTTCATGACCGGCATGTTGCAGTCCGTGATCACAATGTCGAACGGCTCCGAGCGCCACAGCGCCAATGCCTGGGCACCGTCGGCGGCATCACGCACCGCCTGGCCAAGGAAACTCAGCTGCTGCGTCAACAGCAGGCGGTTGGCGCTCTGGTCATCGACTACGAGAATCCTGAGTGTCGGTACCGGTTTGTCCTGAACAACCGAAACAGGCAGCACTTTGCCGCCAAGCGGGCTGAGAATATTGAAGAACAGCGACACTTCCAGGCAGGTGCCTTTGCCAAGCGTACTGGTAATGTTCAGCCGCCCGCCCATCAATTCGCACAATGAACGTGAGATCGCCAGTCCCAGACCGGTGCCGCCTCTGCTGGAGGGACCATGATTGGCTTGGGAAAACGGCTGGAACAGATTCTGCAGATCGGCGCTGGAAATGCCGATGCCGGTGTCCTCGACCTTGAGGTCGACCTGTAAGCGTTCGTCAGCGAGACGTTGGCCGCGAATCGAGACGGTGACATGACCGGTGTCGGTAAACTTGATCGCGTTGCCCACCAGGTTCGAGAGCACCTGCTGGAAGCGCATCGGATCAACCAATACGTCACAGCCGACAGTGGCGTCGATGTCGAGCTTAAGCACCAGACTCTTCTGCCTGGCCAAGCCGTCGAACACCCGCGCCACGGATTCGACCAATTCGCGCAGGTTGGCACGTTTCGGCGAAAGGCTGACATGGCCCGATTCGATGCGTACCACATCGAGGATATCGCCGATCAGTTCCAGCAGACCTTTTGCCGAGTCGTATGCCACTTCAATCGCCGGCCGATCGAAGTGACCTTGCTCGGCACGCTTGAGGGTAAGTTCGAGCATGCCGATCACGGCGCTCATCGGCGTACGGATTTCGTGGCTCATGGTCGCCAGGAACGTGGTTTTGGCGCGGCTCGACTCGTCAGCCAGCTCTTTCGCCGAACGCAACTCCTCGATCAGTTCACGGCGTTCGCTGATATCGATCCAGCCGCAGATCACGCCTCTGACTTCACCCGCCGTGTCGTGATACGGCTGGATCCAGTGGTAAATGATCAGCCGCGTATCACCCACATGCAGCGTGCGATCCACCTCGTAAGGTTCGTCCTGCTCGATGACGCGCAGGTAGTCGTCGTGAAATTGCAACGCCTCCTGACGATTGCGCTTGCCGCTTTCGAGCACGGTCTTGCCGATCACGTCCTTTTCTGACAGGCCAAATGTTTGCAGATAATTATTATTGCAGGTCACCAGCCGACCTTCCCGGTCACGTACGTAAATGGGATGCGGCGTGCCGTTGATCAGCGCCCCCATGAACTTCAGCTGATCGCCGAGCAAGCGCTCTGCACGACTGCGTTCGCGAATCTGCCGACGGATGTAGAAATTCCACGCCAGCGATCCCAGGATAATCAGGAACGCGCCAGCGCTGATCTGGTAGATCAGCGCCTTGTAATCGCGCCACGACAACCCCGAAAACGCTGCAATGGGACGCCACCTGTTGAGGATTACGTCCAGCTCATCCGGCGGAATGCTCAGCAGCGCCTTGTTCAGAATGCTGACCAGTTCGGTATCGGCACGCCGCGCGGCGAAAGCGAGGAAGCCTTTGTTCATGCCGACGATGTTGGAGATACGCAAGCTGTCGCTGTAGATGTGGGCGATGTAGTAGCGCGCACTGTGCAACGTGGTAATCATCGCGTCCGCTCGACCGTCCTTCACGTCAGCCAAGGCGCCCAGAACTGTTTCGTTATCAACGATCTCGATGTCGGGGTAGTCCTTGAGCAGCTCACGCTCAGCCGAACTTTCGGGCACTGCGACGCGCTTGCCGCGCAGCTCCTGCAGGCTTGAAGGCGCGCCTGCGTCCTTGGTGGTGACGATCACAAAGGGGCTGGCAAGGAACGGATGAGTGAAACGCATGCCGACTTCCCGCGAGACCGTTGGTGTCAGCAGAGAAATATCCGCGCTGCCATCCAGCAGACGCGTGCTCAGACTGGAAAAGCTGTCGGTGCGCTCGACATTGATCTGCAAGCCGGTACGCCGCTGGATGAGCTCGAGCAGATCAGCGCCGATCCCGCCAAAGTTGCCGTCACCATCAAAGAATGCAAACGGTGCCTGATCGTCATTGATCACGAACCGCGCGACCGGATGCAGCTCAAGCCAACGTGCTTCGCCGGGTGTCAGGTCAATGCGTTTGGGCGTCAGCGCCCCGCCGCCGCCCGACCAGCGCTTGGTAATTTCGGCAATCTTCGCATCACCCAGCGACTCGAGGGTCGAATCGATCAGACGCAGCAATTGGTCGTTGCCCCGGCGCAAGGCAAAGCTGAAACCGCTGGTTTGGGTTTTGACGAAAGAGTGCAGCCGCACATAGTTGAAGTAGTTGAGGTTGATCAGGTAATTGCTCGACACCGTATCGCCGAGAAACAGGTCGACCTTGCCAAAAGCCAGCGCAGCCAGTGCCAACTCGTTCGATGGAAAAAGCACGAATTCGGCGTTGGGGTATAACGCGTGTAATTGACTGGAAGGCAGGTAATCGTCGGCAACCGCAATACGCAAACCGGCCAGATTGGCCGGCATCGGGCGCCGATCATCACCGCGCATGAACATTGCCGGCACGTCTTCGACATAAGGCTTACTGAGCGTGACGAGGCCGTCGATCAACTCGAAACTGTTGGAACTGCCCAGCATGTCGATGTCGCCACGCTCGAGCGCCGCCATGGCGTCGCGACGGTCGGGATAAGCCTTGACGGTAACTTCGACATGCAAGGCCTGACCGATAATGCAGGCGATGTCGGCGGCTATTCCCTCGTACCGCGTACCGCTGGCGGTCATGACATAAGGCGGGAAATCCGGAAGCGCCGAGCCCAGCACCAGACTGCGCTTCTGCCGCAGCCAACTCCAGTCTTCATTGGCCAGATCGACCTGTAGCTCCTTGCAGTCAGACCGACCGAACACCTGCAGAGTGCGCGGCTCTGCTGCCCACAACGACCCGCTACCGAACATGACAAGCACACTGACTAGCAAAACACCGCGCAACAGATGAAACATAAGCGAGTTATCCCTGGTTGTCCGCCGTCAGGCTGTGCTGCAACTTGAACAGCTCCGCATCACCACGAATGCCAAGCTTTTTGAAAGCGGCCTGTTTTTGCCCGCTGATGGTTTTGCGACTGCGCGAGAACTTCAAAGCGATCTGCGTCACTCCCATCCCCTCGAGGCAGCAGCGCAATACTTCTTTTTCTTTCGGTGACAGAAGAGGATTACTGAGGAAGTCGTCGCCGTGCGCCGCGCCATCGTCATTGGCACCAGCAGGTTCGTCGACCGACGCAGGCAGCACATCGAGTTCGAAGGCCATTTCCGGCGAAAGATACAACTGGCCGGACGCAGCACTGCGGATGGCGGTGATCAGGTCATCGACCGACTGCGACTTGCCGAAGAATCCGCTGACGCCCGCCCCGATCGCCATATTCACTACCGCCGGGCGCTCTTCGGAAGATGAGACAAGGATGCGCATGCCCGGATATTGCTTGCGCAGCAGGCGGATCAGATTGAGCCCGTCCAGCTCCCCATCGTGCAGTTTGTAATCGAGTATCAGCAGGTCGATGTCGATTTCGCGCAATCCGGTGAGCAACTGCGCGCTGCTGCCATACACACCTACGACACTGAACTCGGCTTCGCGCGTCAGCCGCGACTTCATCGCCAGACGTATGAGCGAGTGATCATCAAGGATGGCAACGCGTAACGGATTCACGACTGACCAATGCATGAACAGCTCCATGATGAAGAGTGTTGGAGGACCATCAGCACTTGGCAACCGCAGCAAATCCCGGGCATCACCGAAGCATTCAGGTGCATCTGATTGATTTCTCGGCACATGATGAGTGTTTTGAAGGCGTGACGAAATAGGGCTTTGTCCCAAAAGTCAGAATGCCGCTTGCATCAACGATCGGATGTGCCTATTGCGCGGCGCCAGGACGACTTCTGGCCTTCGAAACGCCAGTCGACCAAATGCGCCCAATTCATCGGGCGAGCATAGAAGAAGCCCTGCCCCCACTGACAACCAAGCCGCGCCAGATGCTGAACCTGATCTGCGGTTTCAATACCCTCTGCCACCACGCGCATGTCCAATTCCCGCGCCAAGGCCAACGCCCCGTGGATGACCGCGCTGTAGCGCGCCTGATGGAAATTCTGCACGAAGCCGGCGTCGAGTTTGATTTCGTTGAACGGCATCTGGCACAGCCGCTCAAGTGAAGAATAGCCGACACCGAAATCATCGATTGCCAGACTGAAGCCGAGCATGCGCAGACGCACCATGTTTTCCATGCTGATCTCGGGCATCTGCAGCAGGCCGGTTTCCGTGAGCTCGAAAATGAGCCCAGCTGGCGAGGCGCCATGGATGCGCAACAGCGCCTTGATCCGGTCGACAAGATTCGGATTGGCCATCTGCGTCACGTCGAGATTGAACGCCAGCTTGAACGGCTTGCCGTGAGACTGGACGAAGCGCTGCAGACTCAAGCCTTGCGTGAGCAGGCTGAAAAACATCTCATCGAGCAGCCCGCAGCGCTCGATCGTCGGCAAGAACATGCCTGGCGAGAGCAAGCCGCGACTGGGGCTCTGCCATCGCACCAGCACCTCGGCGCCATCCACCTCACCACTGCGCAGATGAAACTTGGGCTGGAAGTAGGCGCGAAATTCCTGACGGCGTATCGCTTCGAGCACTTCGTTCTCCGAAGGCTGATCGAGATGACTTTCCACCACTTTGGTATCGCCCGGAGTGTGCGGCCGATAACGCGCCAACAATGGCCCCAGCACATCGATCATCAGAGGCTTGCCGACACTGCCAAGCAATTCCAGCCCCTGCAACGTGACGATTCGATCAACCGTGCGCAACAAGTCTTCAGGCAGTGAACTGCAGATGATCACTGCACGAATCAAACCGGCCTCTCTCGCCAGGCGCAAGAACGTCAAACCATCCATCCCGGCCATGCTCAAGTCACACAATGCAACGTCCACGCCTCCAGCCTGGGATATCACAGCCAGCGCATCCTTGCCGTCAGCCGCCTGAAAGATATTTTTGTACCCCAGACTATTAAGCGCACTGACTGCCGCCGTGCGCTGAAAGGCGTGATCTTCCAAGACCAATATACGAAGCGTGTTCACAAACCTGGAACCTCTTTCTATCAGTCGTTAATAGCGAAAGTCTGAATAATCTTTCAAGCAGGACGCCCGCTCACAAACTTTGCGTTGACTGAGAATTTCTGCATCCGCGAATACTAGCCAGACAAAGACCGCACGACTTTGAGAATTGTCTCATTTGGTTCGCTGCACCATTACCGCAAATATGAATACGCCACTGCCATATTACTGACTGGCTCGCACATTTATCGCTTTAAGACAAATCCCAAAGACCCGCCACCACCGCACACCTAATATGGCCTGGCATTTCAATGCAGCACTTCACAATAACTTCGGATATAAACATGAAAAAGTTCGCTTTCGCAGTACTCACTCTTTCCGTACTGGCTGCCTCCACTGGTGCAGTGGCTGAAGAAGAAGCCGCTAAAGCTGTCAAGGGCGGCAGCGGTCAAATCAGCTTCACCGGCGTTATCAACAACGACGCCTGCTCGGTAGACGGCGCTTCGGGTAACGACAAGATGATTGCCGTGGACATGGGCAGCGTGTCGATCAAAGACATGGGCACCGACTCTGCTCCGGGCGCCGGTCGTGTGGCCGCCAACGATTTCAACCTGAAAGTGAACTGCAACGCTGGCACCAAGGTTTCGATGCTGTTCAAACCAACCGTAAACGGCGGTTCGGGCCTGGTTGATGGCAAAAAAGTTCTCAAGCTGCAAGGTACCGATGCGGCCAAAGGCGTAGGTATCGCGCTGCTGGACAGCAATGGCCAATTGATCGACCTGAGCTCCGAAGCCACCGCCAAAGTGCAGACCAGCCTGACTGGCGACGGCACCACTGGCGGCGACGGCACCCTGTCGTTCGCAGCCGCTTACGTCACCACCGGCGACAAGACCGCTGCTACTGCAGGTACCGGTAACGCCACTCTGCCGTTCGTTCTCGAATACGAATAAGCAACGCGCAATACCCGGACGGGGCCGCTGTGCCTCGTCCTTCCCCGGCCATTAATCGGTGAAAACTATGTTAAGTCGCTATTTTCCGCTTTGCCTGGGGCTTGCCGGGGTGTTGATGACGCACTCGGCATTCGCCAGCATCTCTCTGAGCTCCACCCGGATCATCTTCGATGGCGCGCACAAAGAGGCGAACGTCACGGTGCGCAACGGCGGGCAAACCATCCTCGCACAATCGTGGCTCGATGCCGGCGACACGACTGGCAGCGCACCGCCTTTCGCTGTTACTCCACCACTGGCCAAACTTGAGCCCAATCAACAGCAATTACTGAGGATTCTTTATGAAGGCCGCGGCATGCCTGCGGACAAGGAGTCGGTGGTATGGCTGAACGTGCAGGAAATCCCCCAGGCCAGTGCTGCCGATGTCAACACGCTGCAATTGGCGGTACGTCAGCGTATCAAGGTCTTCTTCCGCCCGGACGGACTCACCGGTGATGCCGCAAAGGCACCGGAGCAACTTGCATGGCAATTGGTCACTCAGGCTGGCAAGTCGGTGCTGAAAGTAAAAAACCAAAGCAACTACCACGTGTCGCTGGCCGATCTGAAAGTCGTTGCAGGAAAAAAAGCGGAATTGGTAATTGATTCGACAATGATCGTTCCAGGGGAAGTTCGCTCATTCAATCTGAAAGATCTGCCAGCTGGTACTTCGCATTTGAGTTTTTCAGCAATTAACGATTACGGCGCACAACAACGATTCGATGCACCACTAAGCGTTGCCGAAAGCCATGCCGAGCGCGTGAAAGATGCCTCCGCCCAGTAAATCCCCCACCCCACCCTGCCAACTTACAAGCTATTCACAAGTTCCGGACTCCGGTTGAAGCAACACGGACTGATAAGGCAAATTGCATGTTTCCCTCCCAACACCACACATCTGAAAGTTGTGTTAAGCATCATGTTGCGCGCCAGAAAAACAAAGCGGCGTTGGGCTGCCTGCATCCATTGTGCTTTGCAATCAACATGGCTATCTGTGGATTTGCCATAGGTGCCGACGCGCCGGCCGCGGTAGCGGGTGAAGCTTTCAATACGTTGTTTCTTGAAGGGTCATCAGCGGTCGATCTGCAACCCTTGTTGAATGCCAACAGCGTACTGCCGGGCCAATACCGCGTTGACGTTTTCAGCAACGGCACGCTGGTCGGTCGACGCGACGTTGATTTCGCGGCCAACCCGGTCAACGGCAAAGTCGAGCCACGCATCACTCTGGAACTGTTGCAGCAGCTGGGTGTGGACATGCGCAAACTTCGTGAGCAGGGTCTGGTTGACGAGCAACACCCTGCCGATCACTACGACCTGCCTGCAATGATCGAGCAAGCCAGTCTCAGCTTCGATGCCAACCGCCTGCGCCTCAATATCAGCGTGCCGCAGGTCGCCATGGCGCGTGGCATGCGCGGCTATGTAGATCCAGAGCTTTGGGACCAAGGTGTGGCCGCCGGTTTCATCAACTACCAGCTGAGCAGCACCCGCAGCAAAACCGATTACTCGACGCAAATTTCCAACAACCTCGGGCTTCGCAACGGCCTGAACCTGGGCGCCTGGCGGCTGCGCAACGAGTCCAACCTGAGCAGCTCCACCGGCCGGCCCAATCGGTTCGTCAGCAACCGCACCTTCATCCAGCGCGACCTCACGGCGATCAAGGGGCAACTGAGTGCGGGGGAAATCTTTTCCGACTCGGATCTGTTCGACAGCGTGCGCTATCAAGGCGTCAAGGTGGCCTCTGATGAGGGCATGCGCGCAGACAGCGAGCGCGGCTATGCGCCGATCATACGTGGCGTTGCTGAAACCAACGCCACGATCGAGGTCCGCCAGGATAACTACATTCTCTACACCACCAACGTGCCGCCGGGTCCGTTCGAGATCAGTGACATCTATCCATCGGGCTCCAACGGCGATCTGGAGATCACCATTGTTGAAGCAGATGGACGGCGCAAGGTCACCCGACAGGCATTCTCCGCCCTGCCGACGATGGTGCGTGAGGGACAGTTGAAGTACAGCCTGTCGAGCGGCAAATTCAATAACAACAGCGAGGGCTATGACAAGCCCGCCTTCCTCAGCGGCACGTTCGCCTACGGCTTGACCAGCAACCTGACAGGCATTGCCGGCCTTCAGGCCAGCAATGGTTTCAAGGCGATTTCAGTCGGTGCGGCGAAGAACACCTCGATTGGCGCAATGTCCCTGGACGTGACGCAATCGTCCAGCAAGGCATTCGGCAAAACCACCCAGGGCAGCAGCATACGCGCGCTCTATGCAAAGACCTTCACCGGCACCGATACCAGCTTCACCCTCGCCGCTTATCGTTATTCGACCGAGGGTTACCGCACGCTGACCGACCATGTCCAGGACACCAGCTCCGGGGCCACCCGGCGCCTGGGTAATTCCAAAACCCGCACCGACCTCACGGTCAACCAGACTTTGGGCGAAGCACGCCAGTTCGGCTCGCTGTACCTGAACGCCAGTGACCAGCGCTATTGGGATCGCGGTGGCTCGCGGAGCTTTTCCGCCGGCTACAACAACAATTGGCGCGACCTGAACTACAACATCAGCCTGAGCAAAACCCAGGAATTCGGCGCGCGCGGTGACACCAGCAACGACACACAACTGAGCGTCTCGATTTCGTTTCCGCTCGGTTCGACACCCCGCGCACCGCGCGCCTACATTTCCAGTAACCATCAGAACACCGGTACCAGCACCCAAGCCGGGATCAACGGTTATCTGACCGAGGACAGCGACACCTACTATTCCGTGCAGACCGGGCGCAGTGTCCAAGGCGATCGATCTGGCTCGCTGAGCCTGAGTACCCGCACATCGATGGGCGACCTGAGCCTGGGTTACAACCGAGGCAACGGTTATGAATCACAGAACCTGAGTGCCGCCGGATCGCTGGTGGCCCATGCAGGCGGCATCAATATGGGCCAGACCGTCGGTGAAACGTTCGGTCTGGTGGAAGTGCCCGGCATGTCGGGCGTCGAAGTCAGCAGCTATTCGGGTGTGAAAACCGGCCTGAACGGCTATGCGGTTCTGCCTAACGCGCAACCGTACCGCGTGAACTGGGTAACGCTGGACACGCGTAACCTGGGCGGTGAGATCGAGCTGGACAATGCCACCCAGCAACTGGTGCCAAGACGAGGTTCGATAGTTCTTGCACGCTTCGAAGGCAGCAAAGGCAGACGCGTCCAGTTTGAACTGTACGATGCCAACGGCCAGCCGATTCCATTCGGCGCGGTGCTGTTGGATAGCGACGGCAAACAACTGGCATTGTCAGATCCGACAGGCAAGGCCCTGGCGCTGGTGACCAAAGATCACGGTGTCATCACCATCAAGTGGCAGGGCAAAAGCTGCCCCGTGCCATACAAGCTGCCGGAAAAGGTCGAAGGTTTGAATTACGAGCAATATCGGTTGGCTTGCTCTTCGAGCGCGAAGTAGACCGACCGCGAGCTTGTCACTCTACGCCCCCTCAACCAAAACTCAGCCCTGAAGATTCAGGGCTTTTTAATGCGCAGTTTGAGCATCGCGTTGATCAATACGCTGGTCCCAGAGCTGAACGTCAGGAGACCTTCCACGGATGCTCACGCCACTTGTTCTGAAAAAACTCGATGAAGACTCGTATCCGTGGACTCAAATGCTTGCGATCCGAATAAAGCAGGTAGATCGGCTCAACCACACCCGTTTTGAAATCCTCAAGCAACGGCACCAGCGTTCCCGCTTTTACATCAAGTCCGATATGAAAGTCCGCAAGCTTCACCACGCCAGCGCCTGACAGCGCCATGTCGCGCAACAGATCGCCTTGAGTAAAAGACGCGCTGGCGGTCACCGGTACCGAGACGCCGTCTCCATCCTGCAAAAATGACCATTTGTTCCACGGGCTGACGAAGCTGAAATTGAAGCAACGATGATTCAGCAAATCTGCGGGTGTGGTTGGTGTGCCGTGTTCAGCCAGGTACTGCGGCGAGGCACAGATCAGCCATTCACATTCGCCGATGCGTCTGGCAATGCGTGATGAGCTGGGCAATACGCCGCTGTGGATGGCGATATCGAGCCCTTGCTCGAAGTGATCGACGAATTGCGCGCCGAGTTGAATCTCAACGTCCAGTGAGGGATACAAATCCAGAAATTCCGGTAGCCACGGCACGATCTGGTGTTTGGCGAAAGAGGTCATGGTGTGGATGCGCAGGGTGCCACTGACCCTGGAGGGCAACGCCTCGGCCAGCGAGTCCGCCTCGTTCATGGCTTCAACGACGGCTTTGGCGCTGCGCAGGTAAGCGGCGCCCTCCTCGGTCAGCGTCAGCACGCGTGAGCCGCGCTGGAACAGCCGGACCTGCAAGCGATCTTCCAGGCGGGTGATCAGTTTGCTGACCGCTGATGGCGTCAGGTGATGGGCGCGCGCGGCAGCAGAAAAACTTCCACATTCGGTAGACCATATAAAAGCGAGCAGCTGCGAATAATTGTCCATGGCCGGTCCTGGCGAAAAGCTTGAAGGCATGTTGTCTCAACGCTTATGAAAAAGCGCGCCGAAGCGCGCTTTTTCCTGGGGTCCGGGTCAGCGAATGAACTGTTCGATGTAGTCGTCCGGCAAACCCAGCGTCTTGTAATGCGCTCGGGCGGCTTCAAGCTTGGTGAACACATCTTCGTAACCCACGGCAACGCCCTGCGGATCGACGTAAGTGTAGCCACCCTGCACGTGGAACCAGGTGATCATTTCACTCACATCCTCGGGGACGAACAGGGTATGCGTTTCACCGGGCGGCTCATAGGCAAAAGACCCCTCCTCCGCGACCCAGTCATGCTCCAGGTAGTACCAGCGACCCTTGAGCACGATCGCATGCACGCCGCCGGTATGGCGGTGACGCGACAGCACGCCGGCCTGACGCACCCGCAACAGGTTGATGTAATAGCCGCCGCTGGTGTTGAGCAGCAATGGCTTGAAGGAGACAGATTTCGTTACCGGCACCCACAGCGCATCGTCTTCAAGCCACTGCGTCATGACGCCCGGATGCACCATGTCGGGCGTCATGAATGGAACTTGCGGCAACTGGTACGCAATGGCGAGCTCATCAGGTTTAACAGGAGTATTCATTGTCAGGCCTCTAGGTTTTCTTGACGAACTCACAGCACTTGATTGCGCCAGGATTTCGCTTGAGGGAAAGGTTATGGCGTCGCTGTACGGGAGAAAACAGCTACTTGGTCATACCTGTTGTGACACAGGAGCACAGCGTCGCGGGCGGCTTCGCGCAGCCTCTGATCAACCGCGCACCCAGGCTGTCAGCCGCCGCCAATCCTTCCACCAGGCGCTGGTAGGTCAAGGGCGGCTGCATGTTTCTGGCGTATGCCGCCGATAAGGTCGCGTCCACGAGGATAGTGATCTGCGCCGTCGTCAATGGCGTGCGCTGACCCAGCTCAGCGAACGTCACGGGCAGCTTCACCGCGTGCAGCAGACGCGCGACCTGTTCAATCTCTTCGACCGGTCGCGCCTCCACCGCCATCTGCACCAGCGTGCCGAACGCTACCAGTTCGCCGTGCAGCATCGACGCCATCGCCGGTATCGCGGTCAACCCCCGAACCAGGGCATGGGACAGTGACAAACCACCGCTCTCGAAACCGACACCGCTAATCAGCACGGTGCCTTCGATGACCCGCTCGACATCATCGGTGAGTTCATGACGACACACCGCCTGATAAGCCGGGACGCCGTACTGCATCAGCGTGTCGAAAACCAGGTTGGTGAGCATCAACGCCGTGTGCAGAGGCGGTGTGCCGAAAGAGTTGTGGCCGCCGGCGGCGTAGCACTGTCGGGCTTCGAATTTCTTGCTGATGGCATCGCCGATCCCGGCCGCGAAGAACCGTGCCGGCGCCTGAACGATGACCTCTGTATCGACAATCACCGCAGCGGGATTCATCTTCAGGAACTCCACGCCCACCACTTTGTGCTCTTCGTCGTAAAGCACGATCAGCCGACTCGTTGGCGCGTCACTTGAAGCGATTGTGGGGCAGACAACGATCGGTACGTCGAGATTGGCCGCCAGCCCTTTCGCCGTATCGATGGTCTTGCCACCGCCCAGCGCAATGATCGTGTCGGGGGCGTGCAGCAATGCCTGCTCGGATAACTGCGCAATCGCAGCGCGCGTGCACTCGCCGGGAAACTCGATGTGCAATGGCTCCAATCCCTGGTCCTGCAACGTGGCGCCAACCTGCGGCCATAGATGCCGGGCGACAAACTCATCGCAAAGCACCAGCGGCCGTGATCGGCCCATGTCGTTCAGCACTCTGCCCAATTGTTGCAATGCATTCGGACCCTGCTCGTAGCGCCCGGGAAATCCCATCGTTTTAACCATGACAAACGTCCTCGCAAGAAGTCATCAGCGCATCAACCAGCCGCCCGCGACATCAACCACCTGGCCGGTAATGAAGTCGCTTTCGCTTGACGTGAGAAAACACGCCGCTCTCGCCACCTCAAGCGGTGTGCCCAGCCTGCGCAGCGGTGTCTCGTCGACCACGGTTTGATTGGCCTGGGCCGATACGGTCTTGAGCAATGGCGTTTCGATTCGTCCAGGTGCCAGCGCATTGGCGGTGACACCGAACGGCCCGAGTTCGCCGGCCAGGTGGCGGGTAAAGCCGATGATTGCGGCTTTGGTCGCACTGTAGTGCGCTGCGACAATCGGCAAGAACGCGCTGCCCGCCACCGAAGACATATTGACGATGCGCCCGAACCGGCGCTCGACCATGCCGGGCGCGAGCACTCGCACCAGGTTGAAGGAGCCATTGAGGTTGATATCGACCACCCGCAGCCACTCATCCGGCGCCATGGTCCAGATCGGCGCGGGTGCGCCGTGGTGTTTGGGCGAAATGCCGGCGTTGTTGATCAGGGTATCGATGAGGCCGAGCTCACCTTGCAAGCGCTCGCAGGCAGCAGCGCAGTCTTGAAAACTCGCGACATCAGCCTGCGCCCACGCGACCGCAAAACCCGCATCACGCAACGCCCCGGCCTGCTGTTGCGCCTTGTCGGCATCAGCGTCGAGCAGCGCCACGGCTGCACCTTCTTCGCAATACAACCGCGCGATCGCCGCACCGATGCCACCACCGGCACCGGTGACCAATACGGTGCGCCCGGCGTGTCTGGAATGAGTCATGACCTTCTCTCGCTTGCAGATGAATGGACTGGGTCAGAGCCCCAGATAAGCACGCTTGACGTGCGGGTTCTCCAGCAGTTCCTGGCCGGTGCCGCTGAGCACCACTTCGCCGTTCTCCAGCACGTAACCTCGATGAGCAATGCGCAGCGTATGAACGATGTTCTGCTCGACGATCAACACGGTGGTGCCCAGCTGGAGAATCCTGTTGATGATCTCGAAGACCTGCGACACCAGCAGCGGTGACAGGCCCAGCGACGGCTCATCAAACATCAACAATTTCGGCTCGGCCATCAGGCCCCGGGCGATGGCGACCATTTGTTGTTCGCCGCCCGACAGTGTCCCGGCGTTCTGATCAAGGCGTTCGCGTACCCTCGGAAACAGATCGAGAATATTGTCCAGACGCTGCCTGTAGCCCGCTCGTGCACTGCGTTTGTAGGCGCCCATCAAGAGGTTGTCGCGCACGCTGATGAAGGGAAACAACTGGCGCCCCTCCGGTATCAGCGTCAGGCCCGCGTCGACAATCTGATCGGGGCGATTGCCATCGATGCGCTGGCCTTCGAATTCGATCGTGCCTTGGGACGGTGTGACGATGCCGCACAAGCTGCGCAGGGTCGTGGTTTTGCCGGCGCCGTTGGCGCCGACGATAGTCACCACCTCACCGGCATTGACCTCGAACGACACGCCACGAAGGATCTCCGTACCGCCATAGCCGCTGTGGACGTTGTCGAGTTTAAGCATGGCTGTACTCCTTACCGAGGTAGGCTTCGATAACCTGAGGATCGTTGATCACATCGTGAGGCGCGCCCTGCATCAGCAGCGTGCCGGAACTGATCACGACGATGCGGTCAGAAAGGCTCATGGTGGCTTGCATCAAGTGCTCGATCATCAACACGCTGACGCCCGAATCACGCACCCGGCGAATGACTGCGATGGCCTTGGCAACATCCGTCGGGTTGAGGCCGGCCATGACCTCGTCGAGCAGCAGGATGCGCGGGCGGGTCGCCAGAGCGCGGGCCATTTCCAGGCGCTTCATGCCGCCGACCGTCAAGTTGCGCGCCCGGGTGTCGAGCAGCGCGGTGAGTTCGGTCAGCTCGGCGACTTGCTCGGCGATCGCCCTCGCCTCCTTCGCGTCGGCGGTGTGCATGAATGCACCGAGCATGATGTTCTCGCAGACACTCAAATCAGCGAATGGCTGCACGATCTGAAAGGTCCGGCCAATGCCTGCCCGGGCGAACTCGGCCGGGCTGTTCGGGGTGACCCAGTCGCCATTGAGCAGGCGCACTTTCACTTGGCCTTTGGATGGCAGAAGAAACCCGGAGAGCTGGTTGAACACCGTAGTTTTGCCGGCGCCGTTCGGGCCGATCACACCCACGATTTCGCCTTCGGCCAAGCTCAGCGAAACATCGTTGGTGGCGTGCAGTCCGCCAAAGAACTTGTGCAGGTTTTCTGCGACCAGAACCGGCTCACCGTGCATGGCCGAGTGGGCTTGCGCCAAGGTCAGCCCGATCGGTGCTTTTGTATTTGCCATCGAACGACGGCCGCCGGGCAATGAGTCGATCCAGGCAAATATCCGGGCCCCAAAACGCCCCACCACGCCTTGCGGAATAGTCAGCACCACCACGACCAGCACGATGCCATAGACCAGACCGTGCACCCCGCTGCCCAGATCGCCAAGCCAGCCGCGTGCCAGTTCAGCCAGCGGCAGCACCAGCAAAGTGCCGATCAGCGGTCCCGATACCGTGCCCAGTCCACCAATCAACGCGAACATGGCGATCTGAATCGACATCTCGAGAGAAAACATCGAGCCGGGTTCGATGAAGGTCAGGTACATCGCATGAAAGCTGCCGACCAGGCTGGTGATAAATGCGGACAACACCACGGCGATCAGCTTGACCTTGACCGAGTTCACGCCCACCGCATGGGCGGCGTCTTCACGCTCACGCACGGCGATCAGGTAATAACCCAGTCGGGAATTCTTGATCTTCCACGACACCGCCAATGTGATGAGCAGAAACGCGAAGGCGATCAGCAGGTACGGCCAGCGCGGGCGGAACAACATCCACTCGAAACCGAGCTTCAGCGGTACGCCCAGCCCTGCCGCACCACCGGTCACGTCATGCTGATTGATCGCCACCAGACGCACGACCTCCAGCACCGCAATGGTCGCCAAGGCAAAAAACGGCCCGCGCAACCTGAAGCACGGCCAACTGATCAGCACCGCGACAATCGACGACAGGATTGCGCCAGCGAACATGCCGATCCATGGACTGATGCCCAGTTTCATCATCAGCAGCGTCGTCGTGTAAGCGCCCACCCCATAGAACACGGCATGCCCCAACGACAGCTGGCCGGCAAACCCACCGACGATGTTCCAGGCACTGGCCAGTGCCGCATAACTGCATATGAGGATGAACAGGTGGTAAACGAACGGCGAGCCAACGCTCAATGGAATGATCAATAACAGCGCCAGGGCCAGTGCACTGACATAGACACGCGGGTGCAAAATATTCATGACCATTTTCCTCACTCAGACCCGCGACCGGAGCCGAAAAGGCCTGTCGGACGAAACACCAGGATGCCCAGGAAAATCGTGAAATAGACGACCTCCTTGAGGTCCGGCGCGATGTAGTAACCGGCGAGACTGTCGACGATGCCGATCAGCATTGAACCGATCAGTGCGCCGGACAGGCTGCCCAGGCCGCCCAGCACCACAATCACAAACGCCGTCAGCACGAAGAAAGTGCCAACGGTTGGAAAGACCGGATATTGCGGAGCGATCAGTCCCGAGGCGACGCCCAGGCAGGCGCAACCCAGGCCGAAGGCAAACACATAGATGTTTTTGACGTTGACACCCATCAGTTGCGCCGCGTTGCGATGCTGTGCAGTAGCGCGGACAGCCCGGCCGAGAAAGGTGTTCTGCAAAAACCAGTGCAGCCCCGCGACCAGTGCGAGCGACGCGACAAACGTGATCAACTGACCGCTGCTGACGCGAAAGGCGCCGAAGCTGACGGTCGTGGTACCGACGCTGATGTTCTTCACCGTCATGACGTCGGCACCGAAGATCAGCAACGCGCCGTTCATCAGGGCAATCGAGACGCCCACGGTGGCGAAAATCTGGATATGTCCCTCGGCGCCAAGCAACGGCTGAATGATGAAACGCTGCATTGCCGCACCAGCGGCAAACAACAGGATCGTTGCAGGAATGATCGCCATATACGGGTGGATGCCGAAGTGCGAATTCAGCAAGTACACGGCATACAGGCCGATCATCAGAAACTCGCCATGGGCGAAGTTGACCACACGCACGATGCCGAAAATCAAAGTCAGGCCGATGCTGATGATGGCCAACGTGCCACCGAGCAATAAGCCGTTCAACAGGAGCTGGATGAAAATTTCCACGGTTGGCGCCCTCTTTGCGAGCGAACGAACCCGTGAAGCTCAATGATCAAGCTTCAGCAGATTGCGGGGTTCAGGTATCAGGGTTGGTCGGAAAAACGCGCTTGGGCAACGGCGGCTGCCTGGGGGTAAACGGTTTTCAGCAGTCCGTTCTGCCACTGCATGATTGCCGTATTGGCGCGCTGGTTCTGGCCGTTCTTGCCAAACCTGGCACCGATGCCGGCAGCCGTGCCGCCGAGAGGAATATCGATGGTTGCCACCGAGGCACGGATCGCATCGGCGTCCAGCGAAGTACTGTTTTCCATGGCATCGAGGAATATCTTCGCCCCGACATAGTTGATCAGGCTGTGGCCCGAGCGCGGTTCGCTGCCGTAGCGATCCTTGTATGCCTTGGCGAACGCACCGATACCGGGAGCGCCGTTTTCATTGGTCTGGAACTGTGGGAAATCGACATTGAGCACGCCTTCCATATTGGCTGCGCCGACGACCTTGACCGTGTCCTGCATGGAATAGCCGCCGCCGGCGCCGATAACGGCTTTGGGCCTGAAACCGGCTTCGCGGATCTGGCGGAAAAACAGCGTCGTGTCGTTCTGATAACTGGTCTGCAATACCACATCCGCCTGGGCGCCTTTCAAACGCAGGATCAGCGATGAGAGATCGACCGCTTTGGCCGAATACGGTAGTACCTCGACCACATTCAGACCTTGCTCCTGAGCGATTTTTTTCTGAAACCCGGCGATGGTCGTACCGTACAGCGCATCCTCGTGGATGATCGCGACCTTCAATTGTTTCGGATCGACCTTGAGCGATGGGCTGACAATCTCCGTGATGGCGGTAATGGTGCCCTCGGCAAAATTCCTGGCGGTCGGGTTGCTGCGCATCACGTAGCTCAGATCACGCTCAGTGATGTGGTCGGACACCGCACCCAATTCGAAAAATGGCACCCCCGCCATCTCCGTCACCTGCGTGGCCGCAAATGACAGCGCCGAGGAATAGCTGCCAAATACAGCAGTGACGTTCTCAACAGAGGTGAGCCGGCGCGCGGCACCGACCGCTTGTCCCGCATCGACTGCGTCGGCCTTGAGCAACTTGATCGGCTCGCCCTTCAAACCGCCCGAGGCATTTCGTTCGGCGACGGCCAGTTCGAGGCCACGGAAGCTCTCGTCGCCCAGCAACGCCAGGGATCCACTCAGGGGATAAAGCGCACCGATCCTGATGTCCGCGAGCGCGGCAACCGGAGTGGACAGGCAAAGCAGGATGCCGGCAGCTTTCAGCCAGCTTTTCGCGGTAGCCGCCACGGCCACGGCTTCCTCTTGAGCGAGTCTCATTGGATTCATCTCCCGCAGATATTGTTTTTATTGTTCCTTCAAATGATCCGTGCCGAGCACAGACATCATCGGATTACAGTGGCGATGACACGCAAGTTTCTGCGCCACTGTTTGCAAGAGTACGGCTCGCCAAGATTGGCTGGATATAGCTGAAAAAGCACACCTGCTGTGAATTTTCGGCACAGCTTCTATCGCCGATTGATCAGTCCCAAGGCGCCGGCGACCACGCTTCCACCAGCCTGTCGATGAACAGCCGAATCTTCGGCGACAGGTGTCGCTTGCTCGGATAAATCACCCGGATCGGCTCGGCAGCCTCGGCGTAATCTGCGAGCAACTGCACGAGCTTGCCACTGCGCAAGTCATCGTTGACTACATAGGATGGCAACGTCGCGATACCGAGGCCGGCGGCAGTCGCCTGATGCAAGGCTTCAGCGCTGTCCATCTGCAGCCGCCCGGCATGAATGACCGACACAGGCTGACCATTGACGCGAAAATTCCACGGCAGCAATCGGCCACCGCTGACGAAGTGCAGGCACGCATGCCCGGCGAGATCTTCGGGTGTCTGCGGTGCCGGATGTTCATTCAGATAATCGGGCGAGGCACAGGTGATCATTTGCTGGTAAGCCACCGTGCGCGTGAGTAGCCCGGAGTCTTCCTTGGGCGGACCGATGCGAATCGCCAGATCGAAACCCTCGTCGATCAGGTCGACCAGCCGATCGGAAAACGTCGCGTCGATGGCGAGCGACGGCCAGTCTCTCAGGCAGCGCTCGATGTGCTGCACAACGTGCAGCCGGCCCAGTGCTACCGGCAGGCTCATGCGCAAGCGGCCGCTGGGCGTCGAACGGCGGAACGCCAAAGCTTCTTCGACCTCGTCCAGATCCTGCAGGATGCCCACACATCGCTCATACAGCACCCGACCATCGTCGGTCAGGCTCAGGCTGCGGGTGGTGCGGTTCAGCAGACGGACCTGCAGACGCGATTCGAGCCGCACGATCGATTTACCGACGGCCGAGCGAGTCAGCCCGAGTTGCCTGGCCGCCGCCGTAAAACTTCCGGCATCCACCGAGGCGACGAAGGCGGCGATGTCGTTCAGGTTATGCAGTTCCATGAGGCCTCCGGGTTTGGCATTCAGGCGGGTTGGCACCGGTTATGGGGAACCCTATTCCCCAATCATGAGCATACCATCTCGATTAGTTAAGCCATCACCAACGCCTGATCGAGGTCATATGAACACTGAAGTAAAAGCAGCCGTACAAACCTGGGCCAACAGCCTCAGCGATCTGGTACCCGTGCTCAAGGGCACCGATACCACCACAAAGATGAGCGACATCCGCGATGCCTACGCAAAAATGCTCGGGCAGAATCAACCGCCGGCTGGCGTGAGGTTTGAAGCAGTCGACATGGGCGGCGTGCCCGCTACGCTGGTGACTCCGGATGAACTCAAGACCGACGCGGTGCTGATGTACATCCACGGCGGTGCCTACATCGTCGGTCGACCTGACGGCTACCACGGCATCGGCGGCAACTACGCAAAAATGCTCGGCGCGCGGGTGTACATGCCGGATTACCGCCTCGCACCCGAGCATCAATTCCCCGCCCCCATCGATGACACTTTGCGCGCCTATGAGTGGTTGCTTGAGCAGAACATCGCCGCCAGCAAGATTGCCTTCGCAGGCGAGTCGGCGGGTGGCGCGATGGTGGTCAGCGTGATGGTCGCGGCAAAATCCAAAGGCTTGCCCTTGCCTGCGGTGGGTTCGTCCATCTCGCCATGGGCCAACCTCGAACACACCGGCACCTCCATGAGCAATCGTGAAGGCCTTGACCCGCTGAACTCCAAGCCAGTGCTGGACATCCTCGCGCGAGCCTTTCTCGGCTGCACCCTGGCCAACCATCCGCTGGCCTCGCCGGTGTTCGCCGACGTCACCGGACTGCCACCGATTCTGGTGCAGATCGGCGAAAACGAACTGATGCTCAGTGACGCCATGCGTCTGGCCAATCACCTGGCGGACAACCGCGTCCGGGTCAATCTTGAAGTGTGGCCCGGCATGTTTCACGCCTGGCATTTCTACGCGGGCATGCTGGCCGAGGGGCAGCAGGCGCTGGAGAGTTCGGTGCGGTTTATCGAGGCGGGGTTGACTGAGGCTAATCGCTGACCAAACTGCGTCCGCTGCTGATCGGCGACACTTCTGGCTGTATAGCTCGGCGCCTTGGCGGTATGGTGGTTTGCCGACCGCCGAGGAACCGTGAATGCCGAAAAAACCACCAGCCCCTGAGAACAGCGCCAGCGCAGCCGACATCGAACGCGCCATTCAGGCCTTGAACAAAATGGCCGAACGCCTGTGGGGCGACGGGCGTGAAGCCGAGGCCAACGCGTTGCTCGATGCACTGGATGCGTTGAACCGCGCCCTCGACCGGATCCGCATCGGGGAAAGTCGCAGGGCCGTCACCCTGCACTGAATCAGACCTGATAGAACTCGCGATACCACTGCACGAACGCTTGCACGCCCTGCTCGATCGGCACCTGCGGGCTGAAGTCGATGCAGCGTGCCAGCGCCGACACGTCGGCCCAGGTCTTCAATACATCGCCCTCCTGCATCGGTAGATAACGGCGCTGGGCCTTCATGCCCAATGCCTGCTCCAGGCATTCGACGAAGATCAATAGCGCTACTGGACTGCCGCGACCGATATTGAACAGCCGGTTAGTACCACGCTCGGCGCTGAGTGCGGGCGGTTTGTCGAGCAGTCGGAAAATCCCTTCGACGATGTCATCGATGTAGGTGAAATCCCGCGCCATTTCGCCTTGGTTGTAAAGGTCGATGGCGCGCCCCTGCAGCATCGCTTCGGTGAACTTGAACAGCGCCATGTCCGGTCGACCCCAGGGACCGTAGACGGTAAAAAAACGCAGGCCGGTGGCTTGCAAGCCGTAGAGATGGCAGTAACTGTGCGCGAGCAATTCGTTGGCACGCTTGGTCGCGGCGTACAACGAAACCGGTTGGTCGACCGGGTCGTCTTCTGCAAACGGCATCTTGGTATTGGCGCCATACACCGAGCTGCTCGAGGCGTAGATAAAGTGCTCCGGCGGATGACGACGGCATGCCTGCAGAACGTTGAGAAACCCGACCAGATTCGATTGCGCATATGCATCAGGATTGTCCAGCGAGTAGCGCACACCGGCCTGGGCGGCCAAGTGAATGACCTGTTTGAAGTGTCCGTGCTGTAACAGCGCGTTCAACGCCGCCTGATCAACAATGTCCAGTCGATGGAAAGTGAAATTGGCCAGCGTCTGCAATCTGTGCAAACGCGCCTGTTTGAGTTTGACATCGTAATAAGGATTGAGATTGTCGATACCCACAACCTCGAGCCCCTCGCGACACAAACGCATGACCGTGTGATAGCCGATAAAACCTGCGGCACCTGTCACCAGAACACTCATGATCACCTCGGCTCACCGGTTGGACTTTAAGGAGATACACAGCACCGAACATTTACCGGCCAACAACGGCAACTATTGATAGACGACCCTAGTTACCCTGGCCAGCAGCATCCGACGCGAGGTATTTAAAAGTCGAACTGCCGATGAATCGAAAGATGTAAGATTGAAACTAATTTGCTATCACGGACGCCATCTAACACCCGCGACTTCAATAACTTCGAAAAGTTTAAAAAATCCGACGAATAAATTTCACCATTCACAAACAATGACTTACGAAACACGGCCATTATCAGCGGATGAAAGGCAGTCTTTTTGACTGTTATTAATTGACAGCTTGCAAAGACTGGCCGATAACTTAGCACTGCCCGAAGAGCTCGCGCCGCCGCGCACTTTTCTGCTCTCCGGCTACTTATGTAATTGGATCCTGAAGGTCGCAACTGCGAACCGTGCGGTAGCTTTGCCTGAATGAAAGCGCGCCGATTCGTTATAGCCAAGACGGCCACGGATATAACAATAACCAACAAGTTGATTCATTTTTGAAACACTTCTTCTGCCAATAAACATTGATGCATCTGGCTCGGCACTTTGCCTTGATCAGCCTACTACCTACTAGCAAGCATGACGGCTCGTCCCACGCTATCGGCCGTCCTGCTTAAACGATCGCTATGTATGGAGTACTCCAGCATGCTAACGGTTTGCCGCAACGGCTCTAACTGGTATTTATTGCAGTGCAAGCCCCGCCAGGATGAACGGGCACAACTCAATCTGCAGCAACAGAACTATTCAACCTTCCGGCCGCAGCTGATGAGCGAGCGCAGTATTCGTGGCAAACGCCAACGAACACTGGAATCGCTGTTCCCCGGCTACGTGTTCATTCAACTGAGCCGCGACGACAACTGGGCACCGATTCGCTCGACCCGTGGTGTCAGCCGCATCGTCGAATTCAACCATGTGCCCGCCCGGGTCGATGAAGACGTGATCGCGCAATTGCGTGAGCGCAGTCAGGAGTCGATCGGCTTTCCTGCGGAACCGACACTCAAGCCCGGCGAACCTCTGCAAATCGTCCAGGGTCCACTGTCCCCGCTCGAAGGCGTGTTCCTGTCCATGCAGGGCGATGAGCGGGTAATGATCCTGCTCAATTTCCTCAACCGCCAACAGCACGTCAGCGTCCCGCTGAGTTACCTCGAACGCCAGCGACAATAGTCCGGATCCGCTTCGCCCTGACCCCGACCCCCTTAATCAGGAGCGTGATCCATGGCTCTGAAGCCTCGCTGTTCCCTGGTTTTAGTCGTCGCCTGCTGTGCCCCCGAAGCTGCCTGGAGCGTTGAGCCGCAAGCGATCAATGTGTACGGCTTCGATTTCACCCCGACCTTTGCCTTGTCGGAAAGCTACGACGACAACTTTCGTGAAGTCGAACACGATGTCGAATCGACCATGGTCACCCGCCTGGCGCCGGCCTTCGAGCTCAAAGCCGAGGACCGCAACAGCGCCACGCGGGTGATCTGGGAGCCGACCCGCTACATCTATCACAGCGCCTCGGACGCTTCGAACACCGCCCAGCGTCTGCGCGCCGACAGCATCATGGAGTTCACCGACCGGCATCGGCTGAAACTCGAAGCCGAGGCACGCAAGTACGAGCGCACCACCTCGACCGCCGTCGACGGCATCAACGACAAAATCGAGAGCCAGCGCGTCGGCGGCGTCTACACCTTCGGCGCGCGCAGTGCGCTGAACCAGATCGACCTCGGCGCCAGTTACGCAAGGCTGCGCTACGACAACTCCGACGGCATCAACGATGACAAGGAGCGCAACACCAGCAATCTGTCCAGCACTTGGTATCACCGCCTCGGCAGCAAGACCCGTGGCCTGCTCGAATACGACCACACCCGCTTCGATTACCTGCAATCGAACAGCCCGCGCAGCAGTCGCTCCGACGCGGTGCTGGCTGGGGCCGAGTGGGACATGACAGCGAAAACCACCGGCAAGCTGCGCGTCGGTTACGAGCGAAAGAATTTCGACCAGAGCGGTTCCGACGACCTGAGCAACCCCACCTGGCAAGTGGATCTGGCGTGGAAACCGCGCACCTACTCGACCTTCACCTTTCTCGCGCGCCAGGCCATGGCCGAAGGCGATGACGGCTCCGACGCGGTGAAAGCCACCTTCACCCAGATCGGTTGGCGCCACGGCTGGACCGAGCGCATCACCACGATTGCTGAAGCCGGCATGGGTCATTACGTCTACGAAGGCCAGGACCGCAGCGACGATTTGCAGGACTACAAACTCGGCGTGAATTACGCAATGCGCCGCTGGCTGGACGTCGAAGTCGCCTACCGCCACCGCGACAACGACTCCGATGCCGACAACGAAAGCTTCACCCGCAATGTTTTCCAGATCACGTTCGACGTCAGTCTTTAGGAGGGTTGGGCCATGCACACGCGCCTGATTTTACTGTTGTTGCTGCTCTGGACAGTGCCCACGGTCGAGGCGGCGGACACCGACACCCATTACCGCCTGGCCGCTGGCGATGTCTTGCGCATCATCGTGTTCGGCGAGCCGGAACTGAGCTTCAAGAAGATTCGCCTCAATGATGCCGGCACGTTCTCCTACCCGTTTCTCGGCGAAATCGTCGCCAAGGGCCTGACGCCCAATCAGGTCGAACAGAAAATTGTCGATGGCCTCAAGCAAGGCTATCTGGTCGATCCGAAAGTCAGCCTCAGCCAGATCGAGTACCGCCCGTTCTACATCAACGGCGAGGTGCAAAAGCCCGGCAGCTATCCGTTTCAGCCCGGCCTGACCCTGGAGAAAGCCATCGCCCTGGGTGGCGGCCTGACCGAACGCGCCTCGATGAAACGCGTGACGATCCTGCGCGGCAGTGGCGGCCCGCCGGTCACTGAAAACGTCTCGCGCACCACTGTCATCGCCCCCGGCGACACCATTTCCATTGCACAAGGCTTTTTCTGATCATGGACAACAGCCCAAGCACCTACCTCGAACGTCCGCTCCAGGGCCACTTGCCAACGCAAGCCGCCGACGAGTCGGACACCCTTGATCTGCTGCATCTGTGGCGGGTGATCTGGTCGGCGAAGTGGAACATCGCCTGGCTTGTGCTGCTCAGTTGCGCGCTGGCCGTGGTGGCGCTGTCGTTCATCACGCCGCAATACGTCGGCAGTGCGACGTTGCTGATCAAGGACAAGACGCCGCCCGTGATGAGTTTTCAGCAAGCCGCCGAAGCCGGTGGCGCGACCACCACCGATTACTTGCAGACCCAGCAAGCGCTGCTGCAATCGCGGGAGCTGGCCGAGCGCGCCGTACGCAAACTGGGCCTCACCACCCACCCGGTCACCGATCCACGCCAGCAGGCGCAGAGTTGGTTCACCCCGCGCCAATGGCTGGCGGAGCTAAATCGCGACCAATGGCTGCCATGGCTGGATCTGCTGCCGCCGCCGAAGCCGCCAGCGACCGAAGAGCAAGTGTTCAATGACGTCACGCAAAACCTGATGCTGCACACCAGCGTCAAGTTTGTCGGCAAGAGTCAATTGCTGGAGATCGACGTCGAACTGCCCGACCCGGCACTCGCTGCGGCGGTGGCCAACGCCCTCGCCCAAGGCTTCATCGACAGCCAGCAGGACACCAGCCTGAAGTCTTCGCAAAACAACACCAGCTGGATGAACACCCGCCTGGTCGAACTGCGTGACAACCTGCGCGTGGCCGAAAACAAGTTGCAGGCCTATCGCGAGGAACAGGGTCTGGTCGATGTCGACGGCGTCGCCACCATCAGTGCCAACGAGCTGCAAATGACCGGCAATCGCATGATCGACGCGCGCCGCGACCGTGCCGAAGCGGAGAGCCAGTTCCGTCAGGCGCAAGCCTTGAGCAACGGCGACATCAGCCGTTTGTCCAGCGTGCCGGCAGTGCTGAGCAATCCGCTGATTCAGCAGTTCCAGGCCGACCTGGCCAAGGCTCAGGCCAAAGTCGAAGAGTTGTCGGGCCGCTACGGGCCGAAACACCCGGCGCTGATATCCGCCCGTTCCGAACAGCGCACCGCCGCCAACAGTCTGCGCCTGCAAGTGCAGCAAGTGGTCGCCGGCATCGAGCGTCAATACCAATTGGCAGTGGCCAGCGAAGACGCCCTGCGCAAATCCTTCAACAGCAACAAAGCGCAGATTCAGGACATTTCGCGCAAGGAATTCCAGCTGCGCGAATTCCAGCGTGAAGTCGACAGCACCCGCGCGCTGTATGAAACCTTCGTCACCCGCCTCAAGGAAACCGCCGCCACTTCGGACATGGATTCGGCCAAGGCGCGCATCGTCGACCCGGCGATCGCACCGCTGGAAGCGAGCAAACCGCGCAAGAACCTGATTCTCGCGATTGTTGCGCTGGTCGCTGCGGTGGTTGGCGTCGCCCTCGCCTTCCTCTTCGATACGCTGAGCAACACCTTCAAGACTGACGACACCGTCGAGAGCCTGCTCAATGTGCCGTTGCTCAGCGTCGTGCCGCTGGTGATGAAGAAGAGCCGACGGCAGTTGGCGCGGCTGTTCGAAGACAACGACCACCCACGCTTCTGCGAAACCATCCGCAACCTGCGCACCTGGCTGATGCTGCAGAACAACGAACGCCCGGCGCAGGTGGTGCTCGTCACTTCCTCGGTGTCCGGCGAAGGCAAAAGTACCATCGCCAACAACCTTGCCTCGTCACTGGCGCCACTGGAACGGGTGCTGCTGATCGATGCCGACATGCGGCAGCCGACGCTGTCGCTGAACTTCGATTTCCCGCCGCAGAGCCCCGGCCTCGCCAACCTCATGGCCGGCAGTGCGCGGCTGGAAGACTGCATCCGCAGCGTCGGCAATCTCGACATGCTCCCGGCCGGCTGTCTTACGCCATCGGCGCTGGACCCGTTCGATGCACCACGGCTGAAAGCCTCGAGCAGTTCGAGCAACGCCGTGGCCCCCGCGCAGGACTTGCTCAGTTCACCGCGCCTCGGTCGGCTGTTGCAGATTCTCAAGTCGCGCTACCGGCACATCATCATCGATTCGCCGCCAGCGGAAATTGTCAGTGACGCGCTGTTGCTGGCCCAGCATTCCGATGCGGTGATCTACGTGGTCAAGGCGCAGAGCACGCCGGTCGGCCAGGTGCGCAAAAGCATCGCCGTATTGCAGCAGAGCCAGGCGCCGGTGTTCGGCGTGGTGCTCAATCAGGTCGATCTGCGCAAGGCGCGCAAGTACGGCCATGGCCATTCCCGTTCCTTCTACGACTACGACTTCGCCCCGCGCTGATCCTTCGGGCCGTGCCGCCCGGCCGCAGCCTGTCCTTCCCTGTTCGACGAATCGGAGATCGCGCCGATGACCTCGCAATATTCCGCGCAAATGGCACACCGTCGCGGCCTCACCTTCTGGGGGCAATGGTTGTGCGCAATGACCCTGGTCAATCTGTTGCTGATTGTTCTGGTGCACTGGCGCATCGGCGCCTTGCCCAGTGAATACCGGCTACTGATCATCCTCACGGTGCTCGGCTCGATGCCGGTCTACAGCCTCGTTCAGGTCTACCACAAACGTCATGGCCTGCTGGTCGGGCTCGGCCGTTTGCTGGCCGGCTGGCTGATTCTGCTCGGACTGCTGATGAGCATCGCCTTCGTCACCCAGACCAGCGCGTTGTTCTCCCGGCAGGTGGTGATTGTCTGGGCGGTGGTCGGTTTTCTCGCCCAGGCGGCGACGTTTCTGCCGCTGCATCTGTTCGTGCGCATGTACACCAAAATGATTTGCAACGAGCGCCGCGCGGTAATCATCGGCACCTGCCCGACCGCCCATGAACTGGCGCGCAAACTCCTCGACCCGGATCGTGCGTTACTGCTCGGGTTTGTCGCGGCGAAAGCCGACAGCGGCCCGGCGCCGAGCATTCTGCCGCTGCTCGGTGAAGTCGAGGACATCCGCGAAATCATCACGCGCTTGCAGGCGCGGCGGGTGTACATCGTGCTGCCGATGGCCGAGGCGGCGACGATCGAAGCGTTGTACATCAACCTGCTCGACATGAACGTCGACGTGGTGTGGATTCCGGATCTGGGCAGCATGGTCCTGCTCAATCATTCGATCTCCGAGATCGAGCGGATGCCGGCGATCTATCTCAACGAAAGCCTGCTTACCTCGCACCCCGGCAGCCTGTTCTGCAAGGACCTGTTCGAACGCAGCGTCGCAGCGGTAGCGCTGATTCTGCTCAGTCCGCTGCTGCTCGGCGTCGCCATCGCAGTCAAGCTGACGTCGCCGGGGCCAGTGCTGTTCAAGCAGAACCGCCATGGCTGCGACGGCGAAGTGATCCGCGTGTGGAAGTTTCGCTCGATGCGCGTGCACAACGATCAGCAAGTGCGTCAGGCCACCCGCGACGACGACCGCGTCACACCGCTGGGACGCTTTCTGCGGCGCAGCTCCATCGATGAGCTGCCGCAACTGTTCAACGTGCTGTTCGGCCACATGGCGCTGGTCGGGCCGCGTCCGCACGCGGTCACCCACAACATCTATTACACCGGCAAGGTGCGCGCCTACATGGCACGGCATCGGCTCAAGCCTGGGATCACCGGGCTGGCGCAGATCACCGGGCATCGCGGCGAAACCGAGACCGTGGAAAAGATGCAGCGCCGGGTCGCCCAAGACCTCAATTACATCAATCAATGGTCGCTGTGGCTGGACATCAAGATCCTCCTGAAGACGCCCTTCACCCTGTTCTCGAAAAACATCTACTGACAGCGGCCAGCGCTCTGGCCCACCCCGCCACGCATGAGGTTTTCCCATGAATGTGAGTGTATTCGGTATCGGTTATGTCGGACTGGTCCAGGGCGCCGCGCTGGCCGAGGTCGGCCACAACGTGCTGTGTGTGGATGTCGACGCGGCCAAGGTGCAGGCCTTGAACGACGGCAGCCTGCCCATCTACGAGCCGGGTCTGAAAAGCCTGGTGCGGGACAATCATCACAGCGGCCGTCTGCAATTCGGCAGTGATCTGGCCGCTGCGGTAAAGCACGGCGATGTGTTGCTGATCGCGGTCGGCACGCCGCCGGACGAGGACGGCTCGGCGGATCTCAAACATGTCCTCAGCGTCGCCCGTACCATCGGCGAACACCTGCGCGGCGAGCAGATCATCGTCGACAAATCCACGGTGCCGGTGGGCACGGCGGACCGGGTGCGCGAATGCATCAGCGCCATCCTCGGCGAAAGCGGGCGTGGTGCACTGACCTTCGATGTGGTTTCCAACCCGGAATTTCTCAAGGAAGGTTGCGCGGTCGACGACTGCATGCGCCCCGACCGGATCATCATCGGCACCGACAGCCCGCGTGCCGAAGCTGTGATGCGCGAGCTGTACGAACCGTTCAATCGCAACCGCGAAAAAATCATCGTCATGGATGTGCGCAGCGCCGAGCTGACCAAGTACGCCGCCAACTGCATGCTAGCGACGAAGATCAGTTTCATGAACGAGATGGCCGGGCTTGCCGAAAAGCTTGGCGCCGACATCGAAATGGTTCGCCATGGCATCGGCTCGGATCCGCGCATCGGCTACCAGTTCATCTACCCCGGTATCGGTTACGGCGGTTCGTGTTTTCCCAAGGATGTGCGCGCGCTGATCCACGCCGCCCACGGCGTCGACATCGATGCGCGCCTGCTTCGCGCAGTCGAGTCGCGCAACAACGAGCAGAAAAGCACGCTGTTCCACAAGATCACCGAGCACTTCAACGGCGCGCTGGAAGGCAAAACCTTCGCGCTGTGGGGCCTGAGCTTCAAGCCCAACACCGACGACATGCGCGAAGCGCCCAGCCGCGTGTTGATGGAAGCGTTGTGGCGAGCCGGCGCCAATGTGCAGGCATTCGACCCGAAAGCCATGGAACAGGCGCAGCAGCTTTACGGCCCGCGCGATGACCTGACGCTGGCCGGCACCAAAGAGGCGGCGCTGAAAAATGCCGACGCGCTGGTGATCGTCACCGAGTGGCAAGCGTTTCGCGCGCCGGACTTCGAACTGCTCGCCCGCCAGCTTAAAAATCCGCTGATCTTCGATGGCCGCAATTTGTTCGATCCGCAACGCCTCAGCGCACGCGGTTTCACCTACATCAGCGTCGGCCGGCCAACCTGCGCCGCTGAAGCACAGGATCTCGCGTCATGATCCGCCTGGAATTGCTCGACCGTTATTCGCCGGCCCTGCTGGAATCCAACCGGGCCTTCTCCTTTCTCAACTTCGCCTCGATCGGCAGTTTCATCCGCCAGCCGCCGTCGTCGCTGGCGTATTTTTGCGACGGCATGCTGATGTCCGGGTTCATGTCGCGCATCACCGGGCGCGCGGTGCAGCGGGTCAGTTTCGATTTCACCTCGATTGCCGATCCGGTGTTGCGTGAATCCGAGCAGCGCGGCAAACGCGTCTATGTGGTCGGTGCGCGGCAGGCCGAGCTTGATCGTTTCGTGGAAAAGCTCGGCATGCAGTACCCGCGCCTGCAACTGGTCGGCGCGCACAACGGGTACTTCGATGCCGAGCAAGGCGCCGCGCTTCAGGCTGATATCCGTCGGCAGCGGACCAACCTGTTGCTGGTCGGCCTCGGCGCCGGTCTGCAGGAGCGCTTTGTCCTCGATGCGCTGCGTGGTGGCTTCAGCGGCGTGGCGTTCACCTGCGGCGGTTTCATTCGTCAGGAAGCCGATGCCGGCGAGCGTTACTACCCCGACGCCATCAACCGCCTGCACCTGCGCGCCTTCTACCGCATGTACCGCGAGCCGCACACGATCAAGCGCTACCTGCTCGACTACCCGAGCAATGCCCTGCGCCTGACCGAACTGATTCTGCGCCAGCAAGTGGCAATCAATGTCACTGCCCCATGAGGATTGTGCCGATGCATATTCTGTTCACGCTCAAGGATTACCAGACTGGCGGCGGCGTCGAGTGCGTGCAGCAACGCCTCGCCGAGCAGTTTCTGGCGGACGGCCGGCGGGTGAGTTTTTTCGTCATGAACGGCGACTCGCCCAACGTCGACGGCGCGCCGAGCATGGCCGGTGGCGGCAGTGGGCTCGCGGGCTGGCTAAAGTCGATCGTGCTGTTGCGCCGGCTGATTCGCCGCGAAAGCGTGACGCACCTGATTGGCGCCAAGGAGCAGGCCAATCTCTGCACCTGGTTCGCCACCCTGGGCAGTCCCTGCAAAGTCATTTACACCCGCCACGCCGCGCTGGATTGCGCCGAGCAAAACACCGGGCGCGCCAGCCTGCGGCTGTTGTACGCGCTGTACCTGTGCGGCAGCGGCAAGGTGGTCGCGGTGTCCCACGGTCTGCGCCAGTCGCTTGCCGGGTTGATGCCGTGGGGGCGACCGCGTATTCGTTATTGCCCGAACGCGGTGATCAGCGAGCAACTGTTGCGTGCGGCTCAGGCGCCGTTGCCCGGTGGCGTGCCCCATCATTATTGGCTGGGTGTCGGCCGGCTAGTGGAAACCAAGGGCTTCGCGCTGCTGCTCGACGCCTACGCGCTGGCGGCGCAACAACGCCCGCTGCCCTATCTGGTAATTGCCGGCGACGGGCCGTTACGCGCAGCGCTTGAAGCGCAGACACAACGGCTGGGCATCGAACGTCTGGTGCATTTCACCGGGCATCTGCGCAATCCCTATCCGCTGATCCGCCATGCGCAACTGTTGGTGCTCAGCTCATTGCACGAAGGTTTGCCGACGGTACTGGTCGAGGCGCTGGCGCTGGGTACGCCGGTGATCTCCACCGATTGCGGCAGCGGTCCGCGCGAGTTGCTCGACGATGGACGCCTCGGGCGTTTGGTCGTCGTCAACGATGTGCCAGCCCTGGCCGAGGCGCTGCTCGACAGTCTGGCCAGCCGCGAACCCGAGCCGCCGCCCCGACATTCAGTCAGCGACGCGATCCTGCCCTATACCAGCCAGTACGCCGCGCAGGCTTATTACCAGGTGTGGAACCGATGAAAAAGCTGCTGATCATCCTCCAGGACCTCGGCGCCGGCGGCGCGGAGAAAATGATGGTGCGCCTCGCCGGTGCCTTGGTTGAGGCCGGCAACGAAGTCACGCTGCTGATGCTCACCGGTGCCGGCATCAATCAGCCGGCGCTCGACCCACGAGTCAGACAAGTGCTGCTCGACAGTCCGCGCAGCGCGGCGGCTGTGCCGGCACTGACACGGTTTTTACGCAGCAATCAGTACGACGCGCAACTGGCCGCCCTCACCCACGTCAACGTCGTGGCGATTGCCGCCGCCGCGCTGTCCGGGACGCTGGCGCGGCTGCATGTCAGCGAGCGCAATGCCTTTTCGCGGGACAAACACGTCAACCCGGCATTGTCGGTCAAGCTCGCCTACTGGCTGGCGCCGTGGTTGTACCGGCTGATTCCCAACCCGGTGATCTGCGTGTCACAAGGCGTCGCCGAGGATCTGGTCGACACCACCATCGCCCGCGCGCGCGATGTGACGACCGCTGACAACCCGGTGCTCGACAACGATTTTCGTGACAAACCCGCCGCCGCGCCCAGCCATCCCTGGCTGAAGGACAAAACCACCCCGGTGATCGTCGCCGTGGGTCGACTGGCGCAACAAAAGGGCTTCGACACTTTGATCGACGCCTTCGCCCGTCTGCCGCAACGCGATGCGCGGCTGATCATCTTCGGCGAAGGCGCCCTGCGCGGCGAACTGCTGGCCCAAGCGACAGCGCTCGGCGTCGCAGAGCGTTGCGATCTACCGGGATACGCCAGTGACCCTATCGCCGAGATTGCCCGAGCGGACTGTTTCGTCCTGTCGTCGCGTTTCGAGGGCAGCCCCAACGCGTTGGTCGAAGCCCTGTCGACCGGCACGCCGGTCGTGGCGACCCGCTGCCCGTACGGCCCGCAGGAAATCCTCGGCGATGGCGCCGTCGCCCCCTTGGTCGAGGTTGACGATCCGGCCGCGCTCGCCAGCGCAATCAGCGCACAAATGGCCGCACCACGAGCCCTGCATCGCCAGCGGCGGATTGATGCCGCCGCGCGCTTCGTCAGCGGCCGCGCGGTGCAGACCTACCTCAAGGCGTTACTCGGGAGGCGCTGAGATGAACCGCCTGCAAGTGCGTTATTCGACACTGGCCGACGCCTTCACCTTGTTTGGCGTGCTGTTCTATACGCAAGTGATCGGCTTCTTTCTGCGCCTGGGGAATGTGAGCACGCTGGACGATGCCCAGCAGGATCTGGAAGGCAATCTGGCCAATCAGGTCTGCGGCTTGCTGACGTTGCTGGTGCCGCTGTTCTTCTTCATTCGCCACAAAGTGTTCCTCAGCAAGAGTTTCTACCGGCAGAACCTGTTTTTGCTGTTGTTTCTCGGCTGCGTGGCGGCGTCGATCAGTTGGTCGAGCGAGCCGATGCTCAGTTTCAAGCGTTTCATTGCGCTGCTCAGCGTGGTGTTTTTTGCCGGTTTTATCGCTTGGCGCTACAGCATCGAGCGGATCGCTTTTCTGTTCGGCTGCGTGATCGGTGCAGCGGCGCTGGTCGGGTTGATCTTCGCCGTGATTCGCCCGGACATCGCCTTTATTTCCGGCGGCATCCGTGACGGGGCCTTTCGCGGGGTGTTCGCGGAAAAGAACGCTGGCGCACGCCTGAACGCGATTGCGATCCTGTTGCTGCTGCCGATGATCCGCCAGCGCAACCCGCTGGCCATGCTGTATGGGCTGTTCGCGCTGATCGCCATCGGTCTGGCGCAGTCAGCCACGGCGATTGCGCTGATCGTCGCCGGCACCGCCAGTTACGCCTACTTCATCACGCTGATCCGGCTGCGCATCAACCGCTCACTGCTGGCCTTCACCGCCGCCACGTTGGTGTTCTTCCTCTTGTGTGGGGTGCTTTACGCCAACTACGCCATGCTGCTGGAACTGGTCGGCCGCGACCCGTCACTCACTGACCGCACGTTGATCTGGGAGCTGTTGCAGCCGCTGATCGATGCGCAATTTCTCAAGGGCTATGGCTTCGGCGCGTTCTGGGCCAGCGCCGATGCCGATGCGTTCATTACCCGCTGGGGCTACATCGGCAATGCGCACAGCGGCTACGTTGAAACCCTGCTCAACGGCGGTTTGATCCAGTTGATCGCCCTGCTGCTGATGTTTGCCCAGACCCTGAGCAAGCGCTATCGGGCAATCACGGCGGATCAGTCGGCGCGCTATCAGGCCTGTGCGCTGGTGATCATCGGCCTGTTCGTCGTTACCAATTACGTCGCCTATGTGATTCCCAACTACCGCTCGGGTGAGTTCCTGATTTTCTGCGTGCTCAGCCTGACCTTCCGCCATCACCTCGTCGCCCGTCCGCAGCCGCTGCCAGCGGCGAATGCTCGGCCAATGCGCGGCACTTTCCGGGAGCAACGCCCATGCTGAATGATCCCTCGGCAGTCACCGTGTGCGTGGTGATTCCGCTGTACAACGCCGCCGCCAGCATTCAACGCACACTGGACTCGGTGTGCGCACAGACCCGCCTGCCGGACAAAGTCATTGTCGTCGATGACGGTTCCAGCGATGCCGGGCCAGAGATCGTCAGGCAGTACGCCGCGCCCTTCCCCATCGTGCTGTTGCAGCAGCCCAACCAAGGCCCGGCCAGTGCACGCAATCGCGGCGTGTTCAGCGCCGAAGAAACCTTTATCGCTTTCCTTGATGCCGACGACCGCTGGCATCCGGAAAAACTGCAAAAACAACTGGCACTGCACGCGGAATTGACCCGACAGGGACGCAAAGTCGGTTTGATCGATTGCTTTCAGATGAGCGAATTCAGTGATGGCAAACGCCAATTGGAGGATCGCTGTAAACACGGCGAGCACTTTGCCGACTTCATGCGCGAGAACATCATCAACGGCACCTCCGGCGTACTCGCCCTGCGCGAGATCATCGTCGCCATTGGCGGCTTCGATCAGAGCCTGCGCTTCGCTGAAGATCGCCTGTTGTGGACGCGCATCGCGGAAATCAGCGAGATCCACAGCGTGCCGCAGATTCTGCACTGGCGCGCCGTCAATGCCGCCAACATCACCGCGCAACCGCACAAGTATTACCCGCACAAGCTGCGCTTCATCCAGCTGTACCTGGCGCGTTACGGCACCCGGCTGAACCAGCAGCAGCGGATCTATTTCGTCCTCGCCAATCACGCGGAATTTCTCAATGCCTTTTCCCGGCGCGGCGATCATCGCCGGGTCATCGAGGTGTTCCGGCAGATGCTCGGGCATTCGTGGCAGACGCTGTTGTTCTCCCGGGGCAAACCGACCCTGCGCTACCTCTACGCCTGCTTCAAAAGTCTGGGCAACAGCCGCTGAATTTCAGGGATCGCGCCATGGCCAACCGTCGCCTGATGACCCTCGCATGGATTTTCACCGAGAAGTTCGGCCTGATCTTTCTGTCGATGATTACCTTTGTCGTCTACGCACATTTGCTGACGCCGACCGAGCTGGGCATCGGCACGCTGATCATCGCCGTGGTCGAAGTGGTCGGCATTCTGTTCTCGTCGATGCTAGAAGACCCGCTGGTGCGCCTGCAGCGGATGGAAGACAAACACATCAGCAGCGTGTTCTGGTTTGCGGTGCTGGTCAGCCTGCTATCGATCGCGTTGATTTCGCTGGCGATGGTGCTCTATACGCCGTCCACCGCGCTGCGCTGGATGACCGCTGTGGCCTCGGTGAAAATCCTTTTCACCCTGATGGCGCGGGTGTATGTGGCGCAAATGCGCCGCAGCGGCAACTTCAAGCTGCTGGCCTCGCGTACCTTGCTCGGCAAAGTGGCTGGCGGTGTCGGCGGGGTGGCCGTGGCGCTGTTGGGTTTCGGCCCGTGGGCGGTGGTCGCGCAGGCGCTGATCATGGACGGCATTTCCACGCTGGTGCTGATGCGCAGCGAACGTCGGCGCATTCCCTTGCTGATCGACCGCCAGGTGCTGAGCGAACTGCTGCGCGCCGGTCTCCCGGTCTGTGTCAACGTGATGAGTTCGCAAACCCTGCAACGCGGCGTCAACCTGATTCTCGGTCTCACCGCTGGCGCCCATGCGGTGGGCATGTTCAATCTGGCCATGCGCATCATCGACCTGCCGCGCTCGGCGATCTGCAACGGCTTGATGAGTTACGCCCTGCCGGTGTTCGCCCGGCGCAGTGCCGAACCGGCGCGGCTGATCGGGATGATTAGCGATTCCACGGCGATCAGCGGCTTCGTGCTCACGCCGCTGTTCTTCGGCATCGCCCTGACCGCCGAAGACATCATCCTGCTGATCTTCGGCGCGAAATGGGCCGACGCGATTCCCTTGCTGCAAGTGCTCGCCTGTACGGCGGCGCTGGGCAATCTGGCGCTGTATGCAACCACTGCGCTGGTGGCGGTCAATCGCACGCACCTGACGCTCAAGGCCGAAGTTGCCACCACCCTGCTCGCGCTGGCGCTGGTCTATTTGCTTGGCGCGAGCTACGGCGGCATGGCGGCGGCGCTGGCTTTGCTGCTGCGCATGCTGCTGATCACGCCGTTGCAGGTACGCGGCCTGCACGCCGCGATCGGTTACGACTGGCGCAGCTTCTTTCAGTCCAGTTACCGCAGCCTGCTTGCCTCTTTCGTGATGGTCGTCGTGGTGATGTGGCTGTCGCGGCAGACCGGCCTGTCCGGTTATGCGCACCTGGCCGGCGACATTGCCATCGGCACGCTGACCTATGCCTTGGCCTACAGCCTGCTGCACCCGCGCTGGCCGCAAGAATTCAAGTTGGTGTTCACCGCCCGCTGAGCCGGATTTCCTCGCAATGGAGTACGTCGTCATGCGCAAAACCACGTTGATCACGGGCGGTGCCGGCTACCTCGGTTCGCACACGGCATTGCAACTGATCGAAGCCGGACACTCGGTGCTGATCCTCGACAATCTGTGCAACAGCAGCCGCGAAGCAGTCGCACGGCTGGAGCTGTTGAGTCATTCGCACGTCGATTTCATCGAGGGCGATATCCGCGACGCCGCGCTGCTGGAAGAGATTTTCAGCACCTACGCGATCGACGCGGTGCTGCATTTCGCCGGGCTCAAAGCGGTTGCGCAAAGCGTGCGCCGCCCCATGGATTACTACGCCAACAATGTGTTCGGCACGCTGAACCTGTGTCAGGCGATGGCCCGCGCCCACGTGTTCAATCTGGTGTTCAGTTCCTCGGCGACGGTGTACGGCGAGCCGGCCCGCATGCCCATCGTGGAAGAGCACGGCACCGGCAAACCGGTTAATCCCTACGGGCGCTCGAAGTTGATGATCGAAGAATTGCTCAGCGACCTTGCCCTCGCCGATTCACGCTGGAACATCGCTGTGCTGCGATACTTCAACCCGATCGGCGCGCACCAGAGCGGGCTGATCGGAGAAGCACCCAGCGGTCGACCGAACAATCTGCTGCCGTGCCTGACCGAGGTTGCCAGCGGCCAGCGCACTGCGTTGACCGTGTATGGCAACGACTATCCAACAGTCGACGGCACCTGTATTCGCGATTACATCCATGTGCTGGACCTGGCTGAAGGTCATCTCAAGGCGCTACAGGTTTTGCAGGGCGACGAGCATGGCCTGCACGTATGGAATCTCGGCAGCGGCACCGGCTACAGCGTATTGCAGATCATCAGCGCCTTCGAAGACGTCACCGGCCTGCGCATTCCCTACCGCTTCGCCCCACGCCGCGCCGGAGATATCGCCGAGTGCCGCGCCGACGCGAGCAAGGCCGGGCGCGAGCTGGGCTGGCGGGCACAACGCCAGCTGACGCAAATGCTCATCGACAGCTGGCGCTGGCAGACCAGCAACCCGTGGGGCTACCGCCCGCAACCGGCGCCGCTGCTGGCGGTGGGTAGCTGAACCGGCGCACATCCATGTTAGGGACGACTCATGAACAGATCACGCTGCTTGCTGTTGGTTTTGCTGCTGCTGAGCGCTGGCGCCAACGCCAATATTCCACGACCGGTGGCTGACGGACTGGTGCTGTGGCTGGACGGCAATGATCCCGCCTCGATGACTCTGGAGGGGCAAAACCAGGTCGTGCGCTGGCTGGATAAATCCGGCAAGGGCAATGACGTCGTCGTCGACAATCGCGCGGCGACGACATTGCCCACGCGCGTCGACAACGCCCTCAACGGCCACGGCGTGGTGCGTTTCAGCGGCACGGCGGCGTTCATGGGCCAGGCGATCCGCACAAGCAAAGGCCCGGTGACAGTCTTTATCGTCTCGCGGCGTCTGCCCGAGCAGGCCGGCGGCAAGGCCTGGCAGCGACTGTTCAGCTCGCGGCCGCAACTGGCGGACAACGACAACGTCGCGCCGAATTTCGGCATCAGCGTGCAGCAGACCAGCGCCTACGAGCCAGCCCTGGCCTTGCTGGAAACCAGTGACGTGCCGATCGGCCCGTTCGCGGTGGCGCGCAATGTGGTGGGCACCTCGGAGATTCTGCGAGGCGACATCGCCGAGGTGCTGGTTTATGACCGCCCATTCAGCAGCCAGGACGAACGCCGCAATGTGTTCGAGTATCTGGCGCAGAAATGGGCGGTCGCCATGCCGCAACAGGTCGACGCGTGGACCCGCGTCGGTCCGCTAGGACCGACCCCGACGCACGTTACGCCCGATCTGCCGTTATCGGACCAGGCCAATGCCGGCGGTTGGACACGCGATACGCGGCTGTCAGACGAATTCAACGGCAGCGCCCTCGATGCCGAACGCTGGCACGTCAACAACGCCACCGGCACCGATTCCCTCGGGCGCAAACCGGCGCTGTTTTTGCCGGAGAACGCCAAGGTCGGCAGCGGTAATCTGAACATCACCTTCCGCAAACAGACCCTCCCGGAAAAATACGTCGCCCTGGGCTACAAGGACTACAGCTCGGCGATGGTGCGCACCAACGAACGGGGCATGTACGGCTATTACGAAGCCCGGGCGAAGCCGATGAACTCTGCCGGCTCCAGTGCGTTCTGGCTGGCGTGGACCGGGCTGCCGGACAACGCCACGGAAATCGACATATTCGAAATCGGCGGCAAAACCCGCGACGAAGCGTTCGACCGCCGGTACAACATGAACGCCCATGTCTGGGCCAGACCGCAGAATGATCAACACCTGAGTTCCGGCAGCACGTGGAATGCCCCTTGGCGGCTGGCCAGTACCTTTCATGTCTACGGTTTCGACTGGCAACCCGAGACCTTGCGCTGGTACGTCGACGGCGTACTCGTCCGGGAAGCAAAGAACAGCTACTGGCATTTCCCGATGCAAATCGTCTTCGACAGCGAAGCGATGTGGGACTGGTTCGGGGTGGTCGACGATGCTGACCTGCCGTCGGTGTTTCGCATCGATTACGTCAGGGTCTGGACCCGCTCGCCGCAGTAGTGCTGTGTTCAACGGGTTTGGACCTTCGCTTGCATCCGCCACAGCGTGCGGAAACCTCCCTGACGCTCGCGCAGTTCTTCCGGCGTGCCGTCCTGCACTAACTCGCCCCCCTCCAAGCGCCATCCCCCGCCCCTCGATACCCGCAAAAACCCCTCGATCCTGCTCGCAAAGGTTGACGTGCGCCAAGCCAACCGAGAGCTGCCCTCGCCCTTTGCTCTACCATCCATCGGCTGTGTTGGAAAATCATCAAACCCCAGTGCAAGTCCGTTATCAGAATCGGTAACCACTCCAGCAACAGACATCCTCAGGGACACTCATGGCTAATGATCCCTCCAACTCCGACCGCACCAGGTTCAGGCCGGAGCATGCGGTCGAGACAACCTTTCCTGCCAGCAATCCGATTTCACCGTGAGTCTTGACCGGCGCAGCCTCAATCTTGTCGCGGCAGCGTTCGCGCTGACGGCGTTGTCCTATGGCCTCGCGCGCTTCGCTTACGGATTGCTGCTGCCGCAGATTCGTCAGGATCTGACGCTCAGCGTGACCGCTGCGGGATGGATTGGTGGCAGTGCGTTCGCCGCTTACTGTGTGGGCATCGTTGCGACGTTTGTCTGCAATGGCAAAATCAGTCCGCGCGGGTTGACGGTGATGGCCGGTGCAGCGGCCACGCTGGGGATGGGCCTGGTGGTTGTGGCCTCGTCGGGGCTGACGTTGGGCTGTGGTGTGGCGCTGGCGGGATTGAGCACGGGTCTGACTTCGCCGCCATTGGCCAGCGCGGTGGCAGCGCGTCTTGATGATGCGGATCGCCCGCGGGCCAATGGTTTTATCAATGCCGGGACAGCGGCGGGAATCGTTTTTTCCGGTTTTGCGGCGATATTGGCGGCCGGGCAATGGCGCCAGCTGTATGCCCTGTTTGCCTTGACCGGCATCGGCGTCACGATCTGGCTCTGGTTTGCGGTACCGCGCCGGGTCGAGCGTGACGTCGCGCAGAGCTTCTCGCTGGCAATGCTGCGTCGACCCGGCGTACTGCCTTTGTGCGCCAGTGCTTTCCTGATGGGCCTGGCGAGCACGGCGATCTGGACATTCGGCGCCGATATTTTGCGCAGTGAGGCTGGTTTCTCCAATCAGGGCATTGCGTGGGCGTGGATCGTATTGGGCGCTGCGGGAATCAGCGGCTGCATGACCGGTGTGCTCACCGGCCGCTTCGGTGTCGCACGCATGCAGCATCTGGCGCTTGCCGGGATCGCCCTCGGGACGTTGGGCCTCACTGGCGCATCAGTTTCAGCCGGATCGGGCCTCGCCGCGATGTGTCTGTTTGGCGCGGCCTACATCGTTTCTTCAGGCGTTTATCTGCTGCAAGGCATTCGTTTGTTGCCGGACCGCCCGGACCTGGGACTGGGCATTCCGTTTCTGCTTCTGGCGCTCGGTCAGACCGCTGGCACGCCGGTTTTCGGCGCGGTGCTGGAGGCTGCCGGTGTGATCGTTGCCCTTTGTGTTTTCGCGGCGGCCGCTTGCGCCGCCATGGTGCTGTGCCCAAGAGATGGTGAAAGTCCGCGCAGACAGATGTGCCAATCCACCGAAGGCTTGGGTCGCTAATGATTTTTATCGTCAGGAGTACAAACCATGGCCGTAAACATCAGCAATCTCACCCTCTCCACTCCGGTACCCGTCTCGGCGACCAATCCAGTCGCACTGGAGCTCAACGGCGCCGAAGCCATTGCGCAATTTCCCAGCATCGTCACCGTGCTGCCGGACGGATCGCTGCAACTGTCCGCGCCGACCAAAGGCGCCTCAAGCAAGAGCACCCACCGCACCCGCTGCGAATGGAAAGAATCCTTCTATTGGTCGCTGGCCAGCGCCGCTGACCACCTCAACTATCAAGAAATGGCCGTGACCAAGGTCAACTCGGCGCAGAAAGTCGTTATTTCGCAGATGCATGTGAAAAACGACGACAGCCCCGCCATCAAGGTGTTCTGGCAGAAAGGCAACATCACCATGGGCTTCCGCCAGAGTTTCAACCAGCCCACCCCGGTCAACACCACGGTGCTCAAGGGCGTACCGCTGGGCGCGAAATTCAAGGTGACCATTCGCGCCAACTCTGCCGGCGTGGCCCGCGTCACCGTCGACTACAACGGCGTTGTCGGAACATCAGGTGATTTGCAGCTCGACTCAACCTGGAATTCGCAGGTGTTCAATTTCCACGGCGGGGTCTACAACCAGATCGACTACACCAACGCCACGCCGCCTGAGGATGGCTCGATCTGCATCATCAGTGACTTGTTGATTTCGCATACTTAGGGGCGCATACGCACAAGGGCCTGCGTAGCTTTCGCTGGCAGGCCCTTGTGTAGGTCCAGACGCCAATTACGACGCGTCGATCCAGATGGTTTTCAGTTCAGTGTATTGGTCGTGCGCCCAAATCGACTTGTCGCGCCCGCCGAATCCCGACTCCTTGTAACCGCCGAATGGCGTCGAGGCATCGCCCTCGCCGAAGCAGTTGACCGTGACGATCCCCGCGCGAATGCCGCGTGACAGTTTCAGCGCATTGCGCAGGTTGCCGGTGTACGCCGAAGCGGCCAGTCCATAGGCAGTGTCGTTGGCCAGAGCGATGGCTTCATCGACCGTGTGAAAGGTGGTGACGCTCAGCACCGGGCCGAAGATCTCCTCTTGGAACAGGCGACTGTCGGGGTTTACGCCATCGACGATGGTCGGCTCGACGAAGATATCGTGGCGAGTCTGGCCGCCCACCAAAAAGCTGAGATGCTCGTCGCGGGCGATATCGAGATACAAACGCACCTTGTCGAAATGCGCCTTGCTGATCATCGAGCCCAAACGGTTCTCCGGGTCCAGCGGGTCACCCATTTTCCAGTCGCCGAGCTGCGCCTGAACGCGCTGCAAGAGTTCGTCCTTGATGTCGGCGTGGACGATCAGGCGCGATGAGGCTGAGCAGTTCTCGCCCATGTTCCAGAACGCGCCATTGACCACATGCTGCGCGACCACATCGATGTCTTCGACATCGTTCATGACCACCGCCGGATTCTTGCCGCCGCACTCGAGCACGATGCGTTTCAGGTTGGATTCGCTGGAGTATTTGAGGAACAGCCGGCCGGTGTCGGTCGAGCCGGTGAAGCTGACCATTGCCACATCGGGATGACGCCCCAGCGGCTCGCCCGCCTCCTTGCCGCCGCCGGGCACGACGTTGAACACACCGGCAGGAATACCCGCCTGATGCGCCAGTTCGGCGACACGCAAGGTGCTCAGGGTGGTTTCCTTGGCCGGTTTGACCACGATCGAACAGCCTGCGGCCAGTGACGGGCCGATCTTCCAGGCGAGCATCAGCAGCGGGAAATTCCATGGCAACACCAGCCCGACCACGCCGATCGGCTCGCGCACGACCATGGTCACCGCGCCGGAACCGACCGGCGCCGTGGCGTCGTAAATCTTGTCGATCAGCTCGGCGTGCCAGCGCAGGGTATGGATGGTTTCCGGCACGTCGATGGTCTGGCACTCACGAATTGGCTTGCCACTGTCCAGGCTTTCCAGCACCGCCAGTTCATGAGCGTTGTCTTCCAGCAATTGGGCAAAGCGCAGCAACAGCGACTTGCGCGCCGACGGTGCGAGTGACTGCCAGCGGCCGTCATCAAACGCTGCTTTCGCTGCTGCAACGGCCTGGTCGATATCGTCGGCATCACACGCGGCAATCTCGGTCAGCACCTGCTCGGTGGCGGGATTGGTCGTGGTGAACGTCTTGCCGGACTTTGCCGGACAAAAACGCCCATTGATAAAAGCCTGATGGCGAAATTCCAGCTGCCCCGCCAGTTCACGGTATTGCTCTTTACTCAGCAGATCTGCCATTTCAAGCCTCCTCGACAATGCGCGCGACGTTCTTCTGCAGGGTTTCGATGACGTTTTTCAGTTGCTCTCTCTCGGCGGGCTCCAGCGCTTGCAAAGGTGCGCGTACACCGCCGGCACGCAGGCCGCTGAGTTCGCTGCCATGCTTGATCGACTGCACGAACTTGCCGCTCTCGAGGACGTCCATGAGCGGCAACATCGCCGACATGATCCGCCGGCCCTTGTCGAAGTTCTTTTCCAGTACGCAGGCTTCGTACAGCGCAATGTGTTCACGCGGGATGAAGTTGGAACCAGCGCAGACCCAGCTGCGTGCGCCCCAGGCAAAGAACTCCAGCGCCTGATCATCCCAGCCGCAGGACAACTGGATCTGCGGGTGCGAGTGAGCCAGACGATGCAGCCGTGCGGTCTCGCCCGAACTTTCCTTGATCGCGGCGATGTTCTTGCAATCGGCAATGGCAGCGAAGAATTCATCGCCCATCGCTACGCCCATCCGCGACGGATAGTTGTAAAGCATGATCGGCAGACCGGCGGCCTTGTCCACTGCGAGCACATGGGCGGCAATCTCTTTCTGCGTCGGCAAGGCATACGGCGGCGAGCCGACCAGAATCGCGTCTGCTTGCAGTGCCTTGGCCTTCTCGGCGAAGTACACCGAATCTTCGGTACGAATGCCGCCAGTGCCAACCACCAGTGGCAAGCGCCCGCGAATCACCTCTTTCGCGCGCTGGGCCACGGCGACCCGCTCCTCCGCGGTGTGCGCGTAATACTCGCCGGTCGAACCGCCGATCACGATGCCGTGCACCCCGGACTCGATCAGGTATTCGATTACTTCGGAGAACGCCGCATAGTCGATCTGGCCATCGGCGGACAACGGGGTAATGGCCGGGGTAAAGATTCCATCAAAGTTCATCGCGTTTTCTCCAGGGTTCAATATTCAGGATTTCGGGCTTCAGGTAATTCAGCTTTCTCTGCCGGCGCGGTACTGCCCCCACTTGAGGTTCATGTTCACCCCCAGCGATAGGAACGGTTCTGGCGGGTTGCTGTTGGGACCGGGGGTTTGCAGGAGGAAATCGATCAGCCCGTCGCGTTGGCCTGCCAGCCAGTCGGCCAGCAACTTTCCAGTGACAGTGCCGCGAGTGACACCGAGGCCGTTGCAGCCCAGCGCGCCGTAGACGTTGGGCGCCAGCTCACCGAAAAAGCCGTTGTGATTGCGCGACATCGCCAGCGCGCCGCCCCAGGTGTAGTCGAACGTGACGTTGGGCAGCATCGGGAAACGCTGGTCGAACGACGCCTTGTGCCGGCGCACGAAACGCTCGTTGTATTTGCGGTTGCTGCGGCCATCGGGGTTAAAGGTGAAGCTGTTGCGGATCAGCAAGCGGTTGTCCGGCGTGCGGCGCACCGTGGTGCCGAACGGATCAGCGGGAATGGCGCCCCAGAACGGTTTGCCACCCAAGCGCGTCTGCTCTTCCTCGGTCAGCGGCCGGGTGATGCTGGCGTAGGTGTAGATCGGCAACATGCGCCCTTGGAGGAAACCGAAACGCATTCCGAAGGAATTGTTCGCCAGAATCAGTTTGTCGGCCGTGATGCTGCCGTGGGCATGTTTAAGAACCGTCCTGGCGCCGTACTCGACTTCGAGAATCGGCGTGCGCTCATACAGCGTGACGTTGGCAGGCAGATTGTCGGCCAGGCCCTTGACCAGCCCGGATGGCTGCAGCAACACCGCGCCCGGCGTGAACAATGCCTTGCGGTAGAAATGCGTGCCCAGATGTTCAGGCAACTCATCGGCGTCGATCATTTGAAACGGCTGATCGAGTTTCTCCAGACCGCGACGATAGGCATCGAGCACGGCGATACCGCGATTCTCCACGGCAGCCTGATATTTGCCGCACGCCTTCATCTGACAGTCGATGCGGTACTGATCGACCAGATCACGCAGGATCGACTGCCCGGCCAGATTGAGTTTCAGACTGGTGCGCGCCAGTGCAATGTCACCGATGTAATCATCGGCGCCGATATCGTGCGGCAGGTCAATGGCAAAACCGGCATTGCGCCCCGATGGCCCTAATCCAACTTCCTGTGCTTCGACCAGTACTACTTCGTCATCGGGAAAATTCAACGCCAGTTGCCGCGCACAGGCGAGTCCGGTGAAACCGGCGCCGATGATCACCCACCGCGCCGAGCGCTGCCCACGGTGCGCAGGCTCGGGGCTACGCGGTTTGCTCAGATGAAACCAGCCACAACTGTCATCATCGGCGGGTAATGAACTGACTTTCATAGTGTTGAACCGTTAATCGTTGAAGTTGCAAAACGCACGCGGCACAAAGCGAACGCACGCAGTGGCGTTGATCGGAAACTGGTAAAACCGTGACTGGCGCAAACCGTCAGTTCGCGCGGCTGATTCAGTAGCTGGCGGCTAAGGCATAGCGCCCGTGGCTGGCAGAGTCGCTAGCGTAGTGGTAATCCCTGAACGTCATCGGCGGTAAGCCGAACAGATCCTTGAAGCGCTTGTAGAAGTGCGGATAACTGACAAATCCGGTCGCCAGTGCCACGTCTGTCATCGAGCGATCACTTTGCACGATCAATTGCCGTGCGCGGGTCAGGCGCAACTCCAGGTAATAGCGATTGGGCGCAGCGTTCAAATAGCGCGCGAACCGGCGTTCCAATTGTCGGCGCGACACTCCGACGTGACTGGCGATGGCATCGATTTCCATCGGTTCCTCGATGTTGTTTTCCATCAGGTCGATGGCGATGTTCAGCGGCTTGGGAATCGCTGCAGGCCGAACACCGTCGGCAGCTCCCGCAGGTTTGCCCTGTGCCGGCTGATGGACCCGTCTGATTTCATCGAGCAGCGCCACATCGTTGTGCGAACCCAGTCCTTGCATGATCGCCAGGGTCATATCCAGTGCCGCATGAGCGTTGGCACAAGTGGCTCGGCGCTGAGCGACGATGAATTCACGGCTGGAGGCTTTCAACTGTGGGAAGTACTCGCTGAGCAAACCGCAGCTGTCGCGGTGACAGGCGAATTCCTCAGCGCCGAGCAATCCCGCATCAGCCAGGTAGAACGCTGCATTCCAGCACCCGGCAACAATGCCCTTGCCAGCGGTTTTCTTCAGCACTCGGCGCAGCAGCGGTTGCGGCGCCAAGCGGACGCGCTGACCGCCGATCACAATCAGCGCGTCATGGTTGAAGCCCTCTGCGACCAGTCGTTGCGAATCGACCGGCACGCCAATATCGCTTTCGACACGTCCGCCCTTGAGCGACCAGGTCGAGACGGTGTACAGCGTTTCGCCATTGATGAGGTTGCCGGTAACCAGCGCGTCCATCGCCGTGGACAGGGTCGTCAGGGAGAAATTCTCAAGTAATACGAAGGCCACTCGCACCACTCGGGCCTGTCCGGCCACCGACGCGGACTGGCGAAAGCCGATGTTCTGCTGCTTCAACGGACTCTGAAAGGTTTCCATCTTCGCCTCACTCACTCGCCGTTCACTGACACCTGCGATCGCAACGTTGGCGACGGGCTGAGCCGCCGCCAAGCGCGGTCGAACCGATTAGTTCGCCGCCGCGCGTGCGTCACTCAACCAACCGTCATAAGCCTGCTGATTGGCCTTGATCCATTCAGCGGCGTGACGCTTGATGTCGGCGAGGGATTTTTCACCCTTTTGCATGCGCAGGTTCTGTTCGCTTTCCGCGCTGGGCGGAATGCTGACCTCGGAGAGGAATTTGCGCGCCACCGGGTTCTTCTCGGCGAATTCCTTGTTCATCACGGCATTGACTGTGTCTACCGGGAAACCGAGGTTCTTGCCGTCATGGAAGGTGTCTTTGCTTTCCTTGCCGTCTGGCAGCGAGGTGAACGGCACTGGCAACCAGACCACATCGCGTCCTTCCACCAGCACGCCGGCAATCCACTGGGGTACCCAAGTGAAGAACAGCACTGGTTTACCCTGTTGAAAGCGCGCGATGGTGTCGGCCATCAAGGCGAAATACGAGCCGCGGTTATCCACCACGGTCGGACCGAGACCATAGGCCTTCATGTGATGTTCGATCATGATTTCGCAGCCCCAGCCCGGGTTGCAGCCGGTCAGGTCGGCCTTGCCATCGCCGTTGCTGTCGAACAGTTTGGCGATCTCCGGCTTTTTCAGATCGGACAGGTCCTTGATCTGGTAAGCCTCGGCGGTTTTCTTGTCGATCATGTAGCCCTGCAGCACGCCTTTCATGACCTGCCCGACCTTGACCATCACGTCATCGCCGCCCGCCTTTTCATAAAATGCCTGGTGCAGGATTTCCCATTCATGCACGGTGAAATCCGCATCGCCGTAGGACAGCGCGAGAAACATCGCCGGGTAGTCGACCTCTTTGGGCGCTTTCACTTCGTAGCCCAATTCCTTGAGGCCGGCGATCACCACTTCACCGCGAAAACGCTCTTCGGCGATGCTCGGGAAAATCGGCGTGATCGACACACCGGCGCCCGGTTTGTTGGCATCGGCTGCGTAGACTGCCGAGCACAACAGAGTGCCGAACAACGAAGCCATCAGGCCTTTCTTGAAAGTTGTCAGTTTCATGTTTCACCACGCTTGAAAGTGTTTATGGGTGAGCAGGCAAATTCAGTTGGTCACGGGAAGTGCAACGGTTTTCTTTTTTTCAGTTTCATCAGCAGCCCTACCGGGCCGGTGTCGTACCAGCGCTGACCGGTAGCCAGATCGCTGCTGCGTTCGCCCATGGCTTGGGTCAATCGGTCGAGAAACACCGCCAGCAACACCAGACCGGCGCCGCCGACACTGGCCAGGCCCATGTCGAGGCGGCCGATGCCGCTCAACACCATCAGACCGAGACCACCCACCGAGATCATCGAGGCAACCACCACCATCGACAGCGACAACATCAAAGTCTGGTTGAGCCCGGCCATCATCGTTGGCGCCGCCAGCGGCAATTGCACCTTCAGCAGCATCTGCGTGGCCGTGCAGCCGAACGCCCGCGCCGCCTCGACCTTGTCGGCGGGCACCTGCCGGATGCCGAGGTTGGTCAGCCGCACCAGCGGCGCGACGGAAAAGATGATGGTGACGATCACCCCGGGTACGTTGCCAATGCCGAACAGCATGACCACCGGCACCAGGTACACGAATGCCGGCAGCGTCTGCATGGCGTCGAGAACCGGGCGGATGATCATTTCGGTGCGATCACTGCGCGCACATAAGATGCCCAGCGGGATGCCGATGACCGCGCAGAACAATAGCGATGTCAGCACCAGAGCCAGGGTGACCATCGCGTCGTTCCACACGCCGATCAGGCCGAGGCCGGTGAGCGTGGCGACACTGAAAATGGCGATTCGTTTGCCGCCGATCTGCCAACTGATCAGTCCGGCAATGATGATGAAGACGGTGGGAGGTACCGACAGCAGGCTCCACTGCACGCCGTCCAGGACCTGGTCGACCGGCCAGCGAATCGAGCGGAACACTTCACGAAAGTTGCTGACCAGATATTTAAGCGCGGTTTCGACCCACGAACCCAAAGGAATGTTGATGCTCTGGAAAGGATCCAGAATATTGAAATCTGACATGGTGCTACCTCGCCCGCAGAAACTGCTTTATCAATTCTGACTGTTCGGAGTTCAGCTGTTACTTAGGCAGCTCAGTAAGTGTCCTTGGGAAATCGAACCTTTATAAAGTCCAACTTCATCGACCACCGGCATTGGAGTTGCCGACGCGGCAACAATATGAAAGATGTCTCGCAACGAGGCCTCAGCCTTGATCGTTACTTGACTGCCCGGCAGATAAACAACATTCGAATCCTGCTGGGCGATATCCCCGGCCTTCAATATTCGACTGGTGTCGAAACCATTGAAGAAGTCGCGCACATATTTATTCACCGGGTTGCACAGCAGTTCACGCGGAGTGCCGATCTGCACCACGCGTCCGCCTTCCATGATCGCGATGCGATGGCCGATGCGCACCGCTTCTTCAATGTCGTGGGAGATGAAAATGATCGTGCGATCCTGCTCGGCCTGAAGTTTGATCAGCTCGCCCTGCATCTCGCTGCGGATCATCGGGTCGAGCGCGGAGAAAGCTTCGTCCATCAGCAGAATGGCGGGGTCGTTGGCCAAGGCGCGGGCCAGGCCTACACGCTGCTGCATGCCGCCGGAGAGTTGATGGGGAAAGCTGAATTCCTGGCCGGACAGCCCGACCTGCTCGAGGGCGCCCATGGCCCGGCAGTAGCGTTCTTTCTCGCTGACACCGCTGATTTCCAGACCGAAACTGACGTTATCAATGACGCTCATGTGCGGCATCAGGGCGAACGACTGGAAGACCATGCCCATGTCCTTGCGCCGCACTTGCAGCAGATCCTTGTCGCCCAGGCCGGTAATTTCCTTGCCGTTGAGAAAGATCTTGCCGGAGGTCGGTTCGATCAACCGGTTGAACAAGCGGACCATGGTCGATTTGCCGGAGCCGGACAAACCCATGATCACAAAGATTTCGCCTCGGCGAACGGAAAAGTTGGCATCGAATACACCAATGGCCTGACCGGTCTTTTTGAATACTTCAGCTTTCGAGGCGCCCTCTTCAATCATCTTCATGGCCAGCACTGGCTGGCTGCCGAAGACTTTGAAAACATTCTTTACGCAGATGATCTCGTCGGAACTTGTCATACCATGCCTCCTTCGCGTCGCACTTCGATCACTTTAAACGGCAAGTAATCAAGCGAAACTGTGTTTAAACGGCAGAGGTAATGAATAAATGTCTTCACGACGGTTTCCTTTTATTATTTTTGGGTGCCCAGGAAAGAAGGGATGTTGCAAATCTATTAGCATCACCGCGCTTAATCCAACTACATTTACAGGGGCAATTTGATAACGTCGGGTTATCGGTTGCGGGCTCGGGCATGGCTGTCCGTTCGGCTCCGCACCATGAGCGACCGGGTCTATTCCCAAAGCGACGCTGGCGTGGCCCTGCGAGGAGCGTTCCGTTACCCTCCACGCGCTTCGTTGGGGAGCTTTATCGTTAGGAGAGTGTACGAATGACCAAGCATGTCGACCCTGACACCATCCTGCTGAAAATGCCGTCCTTGAGGGCTGTGAAGGCATTTGTCGCCGCCGCCAAATACGAAAGCTTCACCCGTGCCGCCGAGGCGTTGTGCGTTTCGCAAGCGGCGATCAGCCGGCAGATCCGCGAGCTGGAAAGCTACCTGGGCGCGCAACTGTTTACCCGGGTGGGTCGTGCGGTAGAACTGACCGCTGCCGGTGCGGTGTTCTTTGATGCCGCGCAACTGTCGTTCGTCAACATCGCCCAGGCCGCCGAACGGATTCGCAACAGCCAGTCGAGCAAGAAAGTGCTGACCGTCTGCTGCTCCCCGGCCTTTTCCGCGCTGTGGTTATCAGATCACCTGCAGGAGTTCTTCGCTCAGTGTCCTGACATTGAACTGAACCTGATCACCACGCAGAACTTTCTGACGATGGAACCCGGCGTGCAGCCGGACATCTTCATCACCAAGATTTCGCGCATCCGCGAAGGCTATAGAAGCTATCCGCTTTGCCACGACGTGATCTACCCGGTGTGCACGCCGCAGTATCTGGAGCAGCATCCGGAGATTTCCACCATCGAGGGCGTGCGCGATTCGGCCCTGCTCAACCTCAGCCCTTACGGCCGTTCGCAAGTCGCCGAACACGTCGACTGGGGCGTGTGGCTGGCGTTTCAGGCAATCGATATCGACGACCGCCCGGCCAACAGTCCACAGATTTTCAACGCCAACGACTACAACCTGCTGATCAGCATGGTGCTGACTCATCAAGGCATCGCTCTGGGCTGGAATCACCTGGTCACGTCGCTGGTGCAGCGAGGCTTACTGGTGCGACCGATTGAGCAGCAGGTACAGCTGCGCAACAGTTGGCACTATTTGAGCTGCCGCGAAAATTCGGACAATGAAGACGAATTGCAGCGCTTCCGTGAATGGATTCTGGGGAAGTTTCCCCGCCGTTGATCTGCTCTGCGCCAGCGTCGGTCGTTTTGGTTATCAATAGCGCGACGAAAATGTCGCTGGAGCAGCCTGCCGTCCCTGACCCATTGTTGAGCGACGCCGACCAAGCACGGTCGCGCTCAACACACAGGAAGGGCTTGTTGCATGTCACTCTTCGAATTCACTCGCGATTTTGATTTTCTCGACGCTCCGCAGAAAACCCGCGCGATCGTACAAAACAGTCTGCTCGACATTATCGGAGTCATGGCCGGCGCGGCGAGCAACGACACCAGTGTCGCGATGCGCCGGTTTGCCGAACGGCACTATCCGGCCGGTCTCTACAGCAGTCGCCTGATTTTCTCCGGGCAGCGCGTCAACGTGCTCGGCGCAGCGTGGGCCGGCGGCTTCAGCGCCGACAGCCTCGACGCCCATGAGGGCCATTTCAAATCCAAGGGCCACGCAGGGGCGACCTTGGTACCCGTTCTGCTCGCCCTCGCCGATGCACTGCATCAGCAGGGCCAGTCCATCAGCGGGCATGAGCTGCTGAGCGCTTTATGCATTGGTTACGAAACCGCGTTGCGCGCAGGTTCGGCATTGATGGCGACCTCACCTACGTATCACGCTTCCGGTGGCTTTTCAGCCCTGGGCGTGGTCTGCGCTGGCGCGCGATTGTTGCGTCTGGATGAGACAACGTTCCGCCACGCCTTGGGCATTGCCGAATACTTCAGCGCACGCTGCCCGATGATGCGCGTGGTGCAAGCGCCGACGATGCTGCGTGATGCTCATGGTGCGGGCGCATTCACCGGTCTGAACGCTTTGTTCATGGCCTTGGAAGGCATTACCGGTGCGCCAGCGGAAACAGTCGAAGACATCGCCGTTTCAGAGCATTGGCGCGACCTCGGTCAGCGTTGGGAAATCGACAGTCAGTACTTCAAACCCTGGCCCGTCTGCCGCTGGGCGCAACCAGCGCTGACCGCAATGCTTGAGCTGCAACGACAACATCCTTTGCTCGCTGCCGATTCGATCGAAACCATACGTGTGGAAACGTTCTATGAATCGATGTGCCTGCAGGGACATTCACCGAAGAACGCCGATCAAGCGCAATACGCCTTGGCGTTTCCACTCGCAGCGCTGGTTGTCAGGGGCAAGGTCGGGCCTGAGGAAGTCACCGGTCTGGCGATTACTGCGCCGGATATTCTGGCCCTCAGCGCCCGCATCGAAATCGTCGAAGCCGCCGATATCTCGGCCAGATTCCCCGAGGAAATCCTCTCCCGGTTGAGCATTACTCTGAAGAATGGCGAGGTGCTGGTGAGCCCGATCACCGCTGCGCGCGGCGATCCGCAGACGCCTTTGAGCGTTGAAGAGCTGGAGCAAAAGTTTGATCTGTTCGCTCAGTGGCTCGGCCTTGAACGCAGTACAGCTGTGAAGATGGCAATCAGAAACATCGCTAAAGCCGACTGCGCCGTCACTGCACTGCAAGCGGTTTTTCAAGCGGTGCCGACTTCACCCTGACTCTGTCACTCATAACCGCGAATCATTAATTGCCCGCAGCAAATGTCGGTTGTGACGTTTGTTCTGTGCCGGATAGGCTGAGGCTTATCGTTCGCTTATTTGGAAAGTCACGGTTAAAGGTGACCGCTCAAGATCGAAGTCCTGGGAGGATAACAATGAACAACAAGCAAAGCGTTTATGACCTGATCGCACAACGCAAACCGTGGCATTCGCTGCCGGGCGCGCTTTACCGCAGTGAGGACGTATACCGTCAGGATCTTGAGCAGATCTGGCACCGAGACTGGATCTTCGCCGGCCACACCTTTGAAATCACCAAACCGGGGCAGTATTTCACGTTGCAGATTGGCGACTATCCGGTGGCCGTCGTTCGCGGCAAGGATGGTGAGGTTCGGGCCTTCCACAATGCGTGCCGGCACCGTGGCGCGAAAATCTGCGAGGCTGACCATGGCAAAGTGGCGAAGATGGTCTGCCCGTATCACAAGTGGACTTACGAGCTGGACGGCAACCTGTTGTTCGCCGGCAACATGGGCCAGGACTTCGACAAAGCGCAGTACAACCTGAAAAGCGTGCACTGCGAAATCGTCGACACCTACATCTACGTCTGCGTTGCCGCCAAGGCACCCGACTTTGAAGGTTTCCGCAAAGCCGTCAGCCCTTTCATCGCGCCGCATTTCCTTGAAAACTGCAAAGTCGCGTTCGAGTCGAACATCGTCGAGAAAGGCAACTGGAAACTGGTCTTCGAAAACAATCGCGAGTGCTACCACTGCGACGGCTCACACCCAGAACTGCTGCATTCGTTTGTCGATAACCTTTCAGTCGGAGGCATCAGCGGCGAAGACGATCCCGAGCTGTCGGCATATTGGGCCAAGTGCGAAAAGGCCGGATTGCCAAGCCGTCTGGTCATGGACATCAATGGCCAGTTCCGCATGACGCGTATCCCGCTTTCATCAGGCGCCGTCAGCTACACCATGGATGGCAAGCCCGCCGTCAACGGCCGCCTCGACAAGACCTCCGAAGCCGACATCGGCGCGCTGCTGTACTTCCACTACCCGTCCACCTGGAACCACTTCCTCGGCGACCATGCGCTGAGTTTCCGCGTGCTGCCGATCAGCGCCACTGAAACATTGGTCACCACCAAATGGCTGGTGCCCGACACGGCGGTGGAAGGCGTTGACTACGATATCGAGCGCCTGACCAAAGTGTGGATTGCCACCAACGATCAGGATCGCACGCTGGTTGAAGGCACCCAACGCGGGGTGACCTCGCCCTCCTACGAACCCGGCCCGTATTCGGAAACCGCCGAGACTGGCGTTTGTCAGTTCGATGACTGGTACTGCGTGACGATGATGGATCGGCTCAAAGGACCGATTCCGTTGAAGTCGGTTGGTTGATCGGCGCTTATCGTCCATGAGCGGTTGCACATCATCCCTGGCAATACGCGAAAACTACGGCGAGCGCGCGTCCACGCGGATCGTTTTCCTGATCACCGGCATTGTCATGTCGGCCTGGGCGCCGCTGGTTCCTTTGGTAAAAGCGCGCACCGGGCTGGACGAAGGTGGCCTGGGCCTGTTGTTGCTGGGCTTTGGCATCGGCTCGATCGTGGCCATGCCGTTCGCCGGATACCTGACCGCGCGTTTTGGCTGTCGGCCGGTGATCATCGCCTCAACTCTGGCTCTGTGTGCGGTGCTGCCGATGCTGAGCCAGTTGACGTGGCTACCGGGGCTGGCGCTCACGGTGCTGTTGTTCGGCGCGAGCATGGGCATGCTCGACTGTGCGATCAATATCCAGTCGATCATCGTCGAAAAGAACAGCGGCGAAACCCTGCAATCGGGTTTTCACGGGCTCTATAGCGTGGGCGGAATCGCCGGTGCCGTGGCGATGACGGCGATGCTCAGTATTGGCCTGGATCCGCTGCCATCGGTGCTGTGCCTGGTGGCGATCATTCTCGCCTCGCTATATAAGGCTGCACCAAACCTGCTGCCTTACGGTACCGAGCGCGACGGCCCGATCTTCGCGGTTCCGCGCGCAATCGTCCTGTTGCTGGGTGTCCTCTGCTTCATCGTGTTCCTGACCGAAGGCGCAATGCTCGACTGGAGCGCGGTGTTTCTTGCCTCGCAACGCGATATGCCATCGAGCTACGCAGGATTGGGCTACGCCTGTTTCGCCGCAACCATGACGCTAGGACGGCTGACCGGCGACGCGATTGTCAGCCGACTGGGCGGCATTCGTGTAGTGACGCTCGGCGGTATCTGCGCGGCAGTCGGCATGCTGATTTCGCTGGTGTTCGATGGCTGGCCGGCGTCATTGCTGGGCTATGCGCTGGTCGGCGCCGGATGCTCGAACATCGTTCCGGTGTTGTTCAGCGCCGCAGGTCGACAACAGCGCATGCCGCAGCGCACCGCTATTCCGGCAATCATTTCCATGGGTTATGCGGGGATTCTGATGGGGCCGGCGTTCATTGGCCTGATCGCCCATTTCAGCTCGTTGACGATCGCCTTGGGTGGCGTGGCCGTGCTGTTGTTGTTTGTCAGCTGTGCCGCGAGGTTGCTCAAGGCCTGAACGCGGCGAACTCTGACGGGCCTGCGTCCTAACGTCGCAGCCGTCAGCTATTGGCAAATCCTGCGCAAGCCGTAGAATCCCGCGCGCTCTTGCAAGCGCGCGTCTGGTCACAGACGCGAACTTGCAGGGCTGGCCATGTCGTCCGACGCCACCGCCCTGCCCGATCGGCAGACATTTGCACAACACCTGTTCCAGCCTGGCAACCGCACGCGCAGTGGCGCACGTTGCGCTGTTCGATTTTCTTGAGGTTTTTATGTCTCCGCGTTTGCTGGCCATGGCGCTGGCGCCCCTGCTCGGGCTGTTCATTATTGCTCTGGGCAATGGTTTTCTGTCTTCCCTGACCACCCTTCGCCTGGACGCCGCCGGCGCCTCGGCGACGATGATCGGAATTGTTTCGTCGGCCTATTTCATCGGCCTGACGCTGGGCGCGGTGTTCAATGACCGGCTGATTCTGCGCATCGGCCATATACGCGCCTACGGCAGCTTCGCCTCGCTGATTGCCGTGACGATCCTGTTGCAGGGTCTGTTCTATGACACCTGGGGCTGGCTCGTCCTGCGGCTGATCAATGGCTGGGCCACGGTGGGTGTGTTTCTGGTGATCGAGAGCTGGCTGCTGCTGGCCGGTGACGAGAAGATTCGCGGGCGCTTGCTCGCGCTGTACATGATCGTCCTTTATGGCGCTGGCGTTTTGGGCCAGGCGACGCTCGGGATCATCACCGGCATGAGTGACAGCGCGCCGTTCATGGTCGCCGGCATGCTTGCTGCGCTGTCGGTGCTGCCGATCGTGATCCTGCCGCGCGTGTCGCCGCTGCTCGATCAGGTCGAACCCCTCAAGCCCCGGCAACTGCTGGGCGTGACGCCGACCGGGCTGGTCGGCTGTTTCGGCTCGGGGGTGACCATCGCGGCGATCTACACCTTGTTGCCGCTGTATCTGCAACGCAGAGGTCTGGACGTCGGAGAAGTCGGCAGCATGATGGCCTGGACGATCCTCGGCGCGATGCTGCTGCAGTATCCGGTCGGACGCTGGTCCGACCGCACGGATCGCTTGCAGGTGCTGACGCTTCTGACGGTGGCATGCACGGCATTATCGCTGGTGATTGTGCTGCTGCCGCTGTCTTCGACAATGCTCGCGGCGATGCTGTTTCTGCTCGGTGGCGGCGTCTTCGCGCTGTACCCGGTTGCCGTCAGCCACGCGGCCGACCGCGCGCCGGCCGAAGCGTTGGTGCCGATGATTCAGGGTTTGCTGCTGATCAACTCGCTGGGCTCGGCCATCAGCCCGATGATGATCTCGCCGGTGATGAACTCGTTCGGCGCCAACGGCCTGTTCTGGGTATTTGCGGTGGTCAATCTGAGCATGGTCAGCTTTTTCTTCTGGCGCCGCGGCAAACGCCCGGTGCCGGCCAACCCCGCACCTTTCACGGCGGCAGCAACCTACTCGCCGACGGGTGCGGAGTTGCGGGTCACCGAGGATTTGCGTGTGGCCGCTGAGGAGCATCCGGCGATGATGGATGCGATCAGCGGGGAACTGGTGATGCAGCCACGGTGACCGCTGATCAGCAACTGCCCGGCGGGATGCCGTCCTTGTTGAAGTCCTTCAAGCGCTCGCGCTCTTCTTCGGTGGAATGCGCCGGGGTGGTTTGATCCGGTACCTCTTGCGGCACTTCGGTATTTTCTTCAGTCATGGCTTTGCCCTCGTTGTCGATGCTATTTCGGCATCGGCGAGGGCTGGCAGTTCCGGATTTTCAGCTCCACCGCAGCCATGCGCTTCAGTTACGGCGAGCATTACCTTCAGCGAACAGCGCCAGATGCTTGCCTCAAGAGCGGGTACGCTCAATCAGCATCCTCTGCAACGTGTTGTCCTTCACCCAGTAATGGTGGAACAGCCCCGCCAACGCGTGCAGGCCGATCAGCCAGTAGCCGGCACTGCCAATCCATTCGTGCCAGTACTTGAGTTGTTTGGCCAGGTCCGGATCAATAGCCACCGGCGCCGGCACATGGAAACCGAAGTACGGAAACGGTTTATCGCCCGCCGCGAGCATGAGCCAGGCCAGGACAGGCGTGACAATCATCAATCCATACAGCGCCAGGTGCGTCAGGTGCGCAACTGCGGTCTGCCACGCCGGCGGTTTGGGGGTGATCGGTGGACGCGGGGTCAATCGGCCGATCAGACGAATCCACACCAACGCGAAGATGCTTGCGCCAAACAGCCCATGCATACCCATCAGCAGGCCGCGTGCTTCGCTGCCTTTGGGCATATAGCCTTTGATTTCGACGCACGCATACACACCGACGAACAACGCCAGCATCAGCCAATGCAGGATGATTGAGAGTTTTCCATAACGGGTTACAGCGGTGTCGCGAATCATAGGAAACGCCTCGTGATTGTTGTGGAGCGACGATCATCTCGCTCGAAATTATCGATCCGGTTGCCCTGAATCAAGGCTAACCATGCTTGCCCAGCCTTAAGGGAGTCTGAAGATCGGCGCTGCGGTTAACGGTTTTTCATCTTCAGACTTCGTTAAGAAATGGCTTGGATACTGCGCTCAAACCCATTGAGGGAGGCGTTCTGCCCATGCCCGAATTCGACTGGAACATCCCGCTGCCCTTGCACTTCGGCCAGGCCGAATCGTTGCCGATGACGCTGAGAAAAGCGTTGCCGGAGGACGAGCTGCGCGCGCCCTTCGAAGCCTTTATCCAGCAGCGTTTTCGCACGGCTCACGGTGCCGAAATCCGCCATTTCATGCCCGAGCTGTTCGGCATGCACAACAGCGATGGCCAGTTGTGCGCAGTGGCCGGGGTCCGTCGAGCGCATCTGGAGGCACTGTTTCTCGAGCGCTATCTGGATGAACCGATCGAGCCGTTGATCAGCGCCGCCGCCGGTCGTGCAGTGGATCGCAAGGTCATTGTCGAAGTCGGCAACCTCGCCGCCAGCGATACCGGCAGTGCGCGCCTGAGCATCATCGCCATCACCTATCTGCTGGCCATGGGCGGCCTGGAATGGGTGACCTTCACCGGCAACATCGGACTGGTCAACAGCTTCCATCGCCTCGGTTTGAAGCCCGTGACATTGTGCGCCGCTGATCCACAGCGACTGGGTGACGAGCGTCAACACTGGGGCAGTTATTACGAAAGCAAACCCTGGGTGCACGTCGGCAACATTCGCGCGGGATTTGTTCATCTGCGCAATATTGGCCTGTTCACTCGCCTGGGTTTGCCGACTTCCGTTGAAGGAGCCTGCCATGTCGCTTGAATTGCAGCGCTTCCAGGAAACCCTGCGCGACCATGCCCGACGCAATGACAACGCCTCAGCCCTGTGGGGCGACACGCTGAGAATAGATTACGCCACGCTGTATGCCGAGGTGTTGTATCGCCAGGAGCGCCTGCGCGATGAGCAGGTGCAGGTGATTGCGCTGGCGCTGGACAACGGCGTCGACGCGATGCTTTGGGATCTGGCTGTGTTGTTCGAAGGCTTGACCTGCGTAACGCTGCCACCGTTTTTCAGTGCCGCGCAGCGCGCCCATTGTCTGGAGCAGAGCCAGGCCGAACGGGTGATCGCCGAGCCGGAACTGCAAGCCGAGCTGCTGGCGGCGGGCTATGAATTACGAGGTGAATTCTGGTGTCGCTCGTTCAATGGCCCGAGTCGCATGCCGGCGGGCACCGCGAAACTCACGTTTACCTCCGGGACCACCGGCACGCCGAAAGGGGTGTGCCTGAGCGCCGACAGCTTCCTGCGAGTTGCCCGGGAGCTTGATCAGGCAAGCGCAACCGCTGGACCGGAGCACCATCTGGCGCTGTTGCCTTTGGCGATCCTGCTGGAGAACCTGGGCTGTTATGCCGCGCTATACGCCGGTGCGGTGTTGAGCCTGCCAAGCCAGACAACCCTCGGCATTCAAGGTGCCAGCGGCATCGATGTTGCGCGCCTGCTCGGTTATCTGGGCAAGCGTGCGCCGGAGAGTCTGATACTCGTGCCACAGCTGCTGCAAGTTCTGGTCAGCGCCGCTGAACAGAAGGCTTTCGATCCGCAAACCTTGCTCTTCGCCGCGGTCGGTGGCGCGCGGGTGTCAGCGGATCTGCTGCACCGCGCGCAACGGGTCGGGTTAGCGGTTTACGAGGGATACGGCTTGTCCGAGTGCGCCTCGGTCGTATGCCTCAATCGCCCCGGCGCGCGCCGTCCGGGCAGCGTCGGGCGCCCTCTGCCTCATATAGAGGTGCGGTTGGCCGAGGACGGGGAAGTGCTGATCAAGGGTTCGGTGTTGCTCGGTTATCTGGGGGAGCCGGCGTATACCGATCAATGGTGGCCGAGTGGCGACCTGGGCGAGTTCGATCCGGAAGGTTTTCTCTATCTCAAGGGCCGCAAAAAACACCAATTCGTCACCAGCTACGGGCGAAACGTCAACCCGGAATGGGTCGAGTCGGAACTGACCCAGCGCCGCCACATCGCTCAAGCGTTCGTCTATGGCGAGGCGATGCCGCACAACCACGCCCTGCTCTGGCCGCATCGTCCGAACTGCACCGATGCCGAGCTGGCCGCTGCCGTCGCCGAAGCGAACGAGGCGTTGCCCGATTACGCCCAGGTGCATCAGTGGACGCGCCTGGCGCAGCCCTTCACCGCCGCCAACGGCCTGCTCACCGCCAATGGCCGGCCGCGCCGTGACGCCATCATCGCGCAGTACCACACGCAATTGACCGAATCCGCCACTTCCGAGGAATCCGCATAATGAGTTTTTTCGACACCCTGCAAGAAGCCACACAACGCGAACGCCACGAGCTGTTCAACCTGCCGATCATCGTCGATGCGTTGCAAGGCAAGGTCAGCCTCGACAGCTATCGGGCTTTTCTTGCCCAGGCTTACTACCACGTGCGCCACACCGTGCCGCTGATGATGGCTTGCGGTGCACGCCTGCCGACGCGCCTGGAATGGCTGCGCAAAGCGGTGTGCGAGTACATTGAGGATGAATACGGCCACGAACAATGGGTGCTCAACGACATTGCCGCCTGTGGTGGTGATCGCGACGCCGTGCGCGATGGCCAGCCGTCATTGTCAATCGAGCTGATGGTCAGTTTTCTCTACGACCTGATCGCCCGGGGCAATCCGGTGGGTCTGTTCGGCATGGTGAACGTGCTCGAAGGCACCAGCATTGCCCTGGCGACCCACGCGGCGGGGAGCATTCGCGATCGCCTGGCGCTGCCGGAAACGGCATTCAGCTATCTGAGCTCCCACGGCGCGCTCGATATCGAGCACATGCAGACCTATCGGCGGTTGATGAATCAGCTGGAAGACCCTGACGATCAAGCGGCGGTCATTCATGCCTCGAAAGTCGTCTATCGCCTCTACACCGACATGTTCCGTGATCTGCCGCGCGACGCTGAGGCTCAACATGCAGCTGCATGAAGCCCGCGTGGTGCTGACAGGTGCCAGTGGCGGCATCGGCCTGGCCATCGCCAGTGCCTTGTGCGCCGCCGGTGCCAGGGTATTGGCCGTGGCGCGGCATCAGGAGGCGCTGTTGCCGCTGCTTGAGCGGTATCCGCAGAACCTGTGCTGGGTCGCCGCCGATCTGACCTTCATCAGCGATCGGCGCAAAGTGTTGGCCGCCGCCGACGCCATCAGCGGCATCAACCTGCTGATCAACGCCGCCGGGGTCAATCACTTCGCCATGCTCGAACAGCTCGATGACAGTGACATCAACGCGATGCTGGCGGTGAACATCAGCGCGCCAATCTGCCTGACCAAAATGCTGTTGCCGCAGCTCAAGCAGGCTGACAGCGCGATGGTGGTCAACGTCGGCTCGACCTATGGCTCGATCGGCTACCCCGGTTACGCCAGTTATTGCGCGAGCAAATTCGCCCTGCGCGGGTTCTCCGAGGCGTTGCGCCGCGAGCTGGCCGACACGCGGGTCAGCGTGTTGTATGTCGCGCCCCGGGCCACCCGCACCTCGATGAACAGCGCCGCTGCGCAAGCCTTGAACGATGCCCTCAAGGCCAGCGTTGACGATCCGCAGACCGTGGCGTCGGCAGTGATGCATGCGATTGCCGGCGACCGTCGTGATCTCTACCTAGGCTGGCCGGAGCGATTTTTCGTCCGTTTGAACAGCTTACTTCCGCATCTGGTGGATCGCGGTCTGCGCAAGCAATTGCCACTGATCCGCCGTCTCAGTGAAAAACCTGACAACGAGGCTTCAAAGCCATGAAAAAACTCTCCACATGCCTGCTGTTTGCCGCCCTCAGTCAAAGTGTCTGGGCGCTTGAGCCGGCTGATCAGCAACGTCTCACCGGCATCCAGCAGAACTGGGCGCACATTCAATACGAGGTCGCGGAAAAGCAGCGCGCCGCGGCGTTCGAGCAATTGGCCAGCGAAGCCAACGCGTTCACCACGCAACGTCCGAATGTGGCCGAAGCCTGGATCTGGAAAGGCATCGTCACCAGCAGTTGGGCCGGTGCCGAGGGCGGGCTCGGTGCCCTGGGCAAAGCCAAGGACGCCAAAGCGGACCTGGAAAAATCCCTGACGCTTGACCCTAAAGCCCTGCAAGGCTCGGCATACACCAGCCTCGCTGCATTGTACGATCGGGTACCGGGCTGGCCGATCGGCTTCGGCGACAGCGACAAGGCCGAGCAATTGCTCAAACAAGCCCTGCAGCTCAACCCCGATGGCATCGACAGTCTGTACTTCTGGGGCGACCATCTCTACCGTCAGAAGCGCTACGCTGAAGCCAAGGCAGCGCTGATCAAGGCCAGACAAGCCGCACCCCGTGCGGGCCGCGAAAGTGCCGATGCCGGGCGTCGTAAAGAGATCGACGCCTTGCTGGTGGACGTGAACAAGAAACTCGACTGAAAGGAGTGCGCGTGCGTTTATTACTGATCGAGGATGACGTGGCGCTGGGTGAAGGCATCTATCAGGCGCTGGGCCGTGAGGGATACACCGTCGACTGGCTCAAGGACGGCAGCAGCGCCTTGCACGCGCTGCTCAGCGAAACGTTTGACGTCGCCGTGCTGGACCTCGGCCTGCCACGCATGGATGGCCTCGAAGTGTTGCGCCGCCTGCGCGACAGCGGTTCGAACCTGCCGGTGTTGATTCTCACCGCTCGCGATGCCACCGAAGACCGCATTGCCGGACTCGACGCCGGTGCTGACGATTACCTGGTCAAGCCGTTCGACCTCGCCGAACTCAAAGCCCGCCTGCGCGCCTTATTGCGCCGCAGTGCCGGGCGCGCCCAGGCGCTGATCGAACACGCCGGCATCAGCCTCAACCCCGGCACCCAGCAGGTCAGTTATCAAGGCCAGCCGGTCGCGCTCACCCCCAAGGAATATCAGTTGCTGCACGAACTGCTGTCGCCGCCGGGGCGGGTGATGACTCGCGATCAATTGATCCAGTTGCTCTACGGCTGGAACGAAGAAGCGGAAAGCAACACCCTGGAAGTGCACATTCATCACCTGCGCAAGAAGTTCTCCACCGACCTGATCCGTACCATCCGCGGCGTGGGTTATCTGGTGGAGGAGCGTCGATGACCTCGATCCGCCGGCGCACGCTGACCCTGATCATCGGCCTGTTACTGGCCGGTCTGGCGATACTCAGCACCTTCAATGTGCATGACAGCAACCACGAAATCGCCGAGGTGTACGACGCGCAATTGGCGCAGAACGCACGCCTGCTGCAGGGCGTGATGCGTATGCCGATGGCGAGTACCGAGCACGCGCAGTTGTATCAGGCCTTCAATCAGGCTCTCGGGGAAGCCAAGCCCCGGGTTGACGGACATCCTTACGAAAGCAAAATCGCCTTCCAGGTGTGGAACCCGCAAGGCGAGGTGCTGGTACATACTGCCAGTGCGCCCTCCTTCACTGCGCCGCCGACGAGAACGGGCTTCAGCGACGTCGTCGATCTGAAAGGTCGGCAATGGCGAGCGTTCATGCTGGAAGACAAGCAGAACGGCCTGCGCATCTGGGTCGGCGAGCGCGACGATGTGCGCACCGACCTGGTCGACCGCATCGTACGCCACACGCTGTGGCCGAACATGCTCGGCAGCCTGATCCTCGCCGCCATGGTCTGGCTGGCCATTGGCTGGGGGCTCAAGCCGCTGGCAGACATGGCGGCGACTCTGCGCGCCCGTCACAGTGGTTCACTTGAGCCGCTGCAACTGACGCCCCTGCCCAGTGAGCTGGAGCCAATGCAGGCAGCGCTAAATCGCATGCTCGCGCAGATTCAGGAAGTGCTCGGCCGGGAGCGTCGCTTTATCGCCGATGCCGCGCACGAAATGCGCACGCCGCTGGCGGTGCTGCGGGTGCATGCACAAAATCTGCAGGAGGCCGGTACCGAAGAGGAGCGCCGTGAGTCACTTGAGTTTCTGATCTCCGGAGTCGACCGCACGAGCCGACTGGTCAATCAGCTGCTGACCATGGCGCGTCTTGAACCCAAACCTAACCCGCCGCCACTGCAACGCATTGATCTCAGCGAAACCGTACGCAACAGCCTGGTGCAATTGACACCATGGTTGCTGAGCAAACACCTTGAATTGATCTTCGAGGTCAGCGACCAACCGTTTCATGTCCTCGCCGACCCCGCCGCCATCGACATTGCGCTGAATAACCTGATCACCAACGCGGCGAATTTCTCCCCCGAACACGGTGCGATCACCGTGCACCTGAGCGAGTCCGATGGCTTCTGTCATTTGACGGTCGACGATCAAGGGCCGGGAATCGATGAATCGGACAGAGAGCGATTGTTCGAGCGTTTCTACAGCCGTGGCACGGCGCATGGAGCCGGGTTGGGGTTGACCATTGTCAACACCATCGCGATGCGACTGAACGGACGGATTGAACTGACTAACCGCGCAGAGGGAGGTTTGAGGGCGACGTTATCGATTCCGGCAGGGGAATAATCATCCGATTGATTCAGCTGTATGCCGCCGGCCCCAAATACCTGCTGCTCAGCGCTCTGCTCTACGCGCTTGGCTCGTTGATTTACCTGGGCACGCTGAAAACACGTCAGGGTCAGCCGCTCAGCGGTCCGGAAACGGGTGTGTTGATCATCATCTGGGCCGCCGCGATTTACGCTGGCCGGATGTTGTGGGCCGGAACGCTGACTTTGTAAGGTGCACCAGCGTTTTCGCTAGACCGCCAGTACGCTGCAGGGAACCTGGTACAGAATATGTTCGGTGGTACTTCCCAGCAGTTTTTCCAGCCCGTGACGTTGAACCCTGCCCATCACAATCACATCCACATCGTGCTCTTCGGCAAACTCACTGATCACCGCCACGGGATGCCCCTCCCTGCTATGCCTGTGCTCGTCCGTCACACCGAATTTCCTCGCCAAAGCGCTGTAATGCGCTTGCAGTTCCTTGCGCCGGGCATTCATCAATTCCGAAACAGTCCAGTTGTTCACCACTTCATCCAGATAATTTTGCGAGACGTCATAGGCATATAACAGGTGCAACTCTGCACCGAACTGAGTGGCGAAGGATGTCGCCTGTTCGACGATCCGGTCATTGAGAGCGCCCCCATCATCTTCGCTTGCAGCTACATCCACTGCCGCTACGACCTTGCGCGGCAGACCCGGGCCAGCAGCGCCCAACAAGTAGACCGGCACCGGACAATCACGCAGCAGCTGCCAATCCAATGGGGTAAACAAAGCGCGTTTGAGTAAGGATTCGTGCTGCACTTCCTTGATCAGCAAATCGGGCTGGTTCACGGTGACGTGATCGAGGATCTCTCGTTTCATGTCTTCGGACCAGCCAACCTCCGTCGTCACCCGCAAACCTTCGGCTCGCAGGCTGGCAGCCTGGCTTGCCAGCCACTCGTGATGGTCCTGTAAATAGGCCGCACGGGCCCTTGCCCGATCCCCTTCCTCCAGCAGCGACAGGAAATCCCACCATTTGATCAAGGCTGCGATATGCAGCGACGCGCCGCTGGCTTTAGCCAGGGCGGCGGCCTGGCTTATCGCCGGAGAATGGCGCAGGGCCGGGTTGATGATCAGCAACAAGTGTTGATATTGGCTCATGTTTGTCTCCAGAGAGATGGACATCTGCGCTCATGTCACTCGCAGCTGACCCGGGCGGAAAGAATCAGACAACAACGTCAATCGAGGTTGCGCCATAGCTCGGCGACGTCCTTGATAAATGTCATATGCAAGGCGCATGGTGCTCGTCCCCCCCACTGAGAAACCTGAATATGGAGGCTTGTCCACCACCCTTGCGCAAGCGCCTGGGAAACCGACAAAGCGGCGATGAAACTGGCGAGCGGCATTGATCTGGATCAATCGCTGCGACGACAAACTGGATCGAAATAGGGTCATGATTCGGCGGCGCCCGCGTTTCGGATCAGGGACAGTCACAAGCTGCTCGAACACGTGAAAGTTACAGATGCGGCCACAGGGTGACAGGTCCGCAACCCACCCTCATTCTTGCTTTGCGAGGTTCACGATATGGTCATCAATGATCCAGCCATGACAACCGCCAATGTCCGCGACGCAATCGATGACAGTGGCGCACTGTTTCACGAAGCCGATCGGCTCAGCGAACAGGCCTATGCCGTCCTTGAAGAGCCGTTTTCTCCAGACACCATGCACAAGTTCAGCGAAGCGAGGAAACGCGCCGATGAGAAATATCGGCACGCCTGGCAACAAGGGCAATACGCACATGGCGGGCGCAGTCACTGATTGATTACCCTCAACCGATTACCATCAACTGCTGCGATGACCGGTCAGGCTGTGGCAGGGATTGCCTTGACCATCAACAAGCTGCAAGGAGCCCGGTTCACCAGGCATTCGGCCGTGCCGCCGATGAAGCCGTCCAGCGCCTGATGGTGACAGATGCCGAGCACCAGCAGGTCGAACGCGTTCTGCCGGGCGAAGTCTTCGATCACCCGGTACGGGACACCTGCAAACATGTGGCTGTGCTGTTCATCGAGACCATAGCGCTCGGCCAGCGTATCGAAGGCTTCCTGCTGAGTGTCGTTGATCGCATCGCGCAAACTGTGATCCAGACTCAAGTTCGGCACACTCATCGCCGCATCACCCACCACCGACCAGTTGCTCACATTCAACAAGTGCAGCGAGGCATCGCATTTCGCTGCCAATGTCGATGCAACGCCGAGTATCCGGTCGTTGAGCCCTTGGGTCAGATCCTCAAGATGCGACAGGTCAATGGCCGCCAGTATCTTCAAGGGTTTCGGATGTGCGGCCTCGATGACCAGATGCACGCAGGCGGGACAATCTCGTACCAATAGCCAGTCCAACGGCTGGTGAAACGTTTGATTGAGCGCCGAAACATGGTGAGCATCCTTGATCACCAGATCGACATGAAAGTCATTGATGTACTCAAGTACATGCGCCGGCGTGGCCCTGGCCCAGACCACTTCGGTGCTGACTTGCACGCCGGCGCCACGTTGAAACCGGGCCTGCTGCTCCAGCCACTGGCGATGCATCTGCAAATAGCCTTCACGCGCTTGCGCCATGGCGTCGTGGTCGAACAAACCGGCCAACGCCAGGGACTGGACATGATCGAACGCCACGATGTGCAACAACGCGCCACTGGCGCGAGCAAGTGCCTGGGCGCGATCAAACGCCGGGGTGCGGGTCATTTCGGCAGGTGCGATCAACAGAATGCGTTTGAGCCTGAACATCACGTGTATTTCCAGTCAGCGCCATTGGACGATTCTGCAACTCTGCCAACCGCCACGCTTGATATGCATCAAGTCTCCCCATCAAGCCTGCGACACAAGAGCGGCGCAGAGGCCGTTGCCTTTGTGATTCCCCTCCCCGCCGTTCGTCCGTAATCACGCTGGCACGCCAAACGAAAGGCACGTGCGCTGCGAAGACTTCTATGCTTATCACACTCACTGGAGGCTGCTTATCCATGCTTGAAGCCCACTCGCCCCCGCCGATTCTCAAAACTGCCTGTTCCAACTGCAGCGTGGTTGAGTTGTGCCTGCCGCTCGGTTTGACGGGCCCGGAGGTCGAGCGGCTCGACACGCTGATCGTGCAGCGATACAAGGTGAAGAAAGGCGCTGCTCTCTACAGGACGGGGGACCCGCTACGCTCGCTGTACGCCGTGCGAATAGGCTCGTTCAAGACCAGCGTGGTCTCCGTCGATGGCCGCGAGCAAGTGACCGGTTTTCATATTCCCGGCGAAATGCTCGGGCTGGACGCCATCAGCATCGATCAACACGCGTGTACTGCGTATGCACTGGAAGACAGCGAAGTCTGTCCGATTCACTTCGCACAGCTGGAAAAACTCGCGCAAAGCCTGCCATCGCTGCAGCACAACCTCAACAAGTTGCTGAGCCGGGAAATCGTGCGCGATCACAGCATGTTGATGCTCATGGGCAACATGAACTCCGATGAGCGCCTGGCGGCTTTCCTGCTCAACCTCTCACAACGCCTCAGCTCCCGTGGCTATTCCTCGAAAGAGTTCGTGCTGAAAATGCGCCGCGAAGAAATCGGCTCCTACCTTGGGCTGCGTCTGGAAACCATTTGCCGCGGCATTGCCCACTTGCGCGATCAGGGTTTGGTGGAAATCACCGCACGCGACGTAAAAATCCGCAACATGGACGGCCTCAAGCAGATGGTGTCGGGCTGCAACCGCCAGCAGCATTGAGCCCGTCCATGAGTTCCTGCCATGCCTTCGCCATCCCTCGGGCAAGCCATATCGAAGCGATGGGCGCGCTGTTTCGATGCACTTGAAATCACCTGTCTTTCTAACCGTTGAACGTCGCTTGAAAAGCTGCGTACTGCCGATGCCGGCAAAACCTCGTGCGTCGGCTGAGCGGTGACGCGTTGCGCAAATCGAGGGAACTCCGATGGCCGACTCAAGCAAGAAAATGAGCCTCATGGGGCTCACCACACTGGTGACGGTGAACATGATGGGCTCAGGCATCATCATGTTGCCGACGAGCATGGCCCAACTCGGCGCTGTTTCATTGCTGTCATGGATCGTCACCGCTGTCGGCTCGATGGCTATCGCGTACTGCTTTTCCCAATGCGGCATCTTCTGCCTGCGCTCAGGCGGGCTATCCGCCTACACCGAAGAGGCGCATGCAAAGTCAGGCTTTTTTCTGTGCTCTTACCTGTACTTCCTGTCGCTGGCCATCGCCAACGTGGCGGTGGCCATTTCGGCAGTGGGCTACATGACGTCGTTCATGCCTTGGCTGGGAAGCGGCGCCATTCCTTTATTCGTTGGAACGGTCGGCCTGCTCTGGCTGACCACCGTGGCGAATTTCGGCGGCCCAGGCATCACCGGCAGGATTGGTGCGGTTACGGTGTGGGGGGTGATCATTCCTGTAGCGGGCTTGAGCATCATCGGTTGGTTCTGGTTCAAACCCGATCTGATCATCGCCGCCTGGAACCCGAATCAACTGCCGATATCCGAGGCCATCAGCAAAGCGATTCCCCTGACGCTCTGGGCGTTTCTCGGCATGGAGTCGGCAGCCCAGGCCTCAGATGCGGTGGAAAACCCCAAGCGCACCGTACCGCTGGCCTGTCTGTTCGGGACACTGGGGGCAGCGGTGGTCTATGTGCTATCGACGACGGTCATTCAGGGCATTATTCCCAACGCCGAACTGGCCAACTCATCTGCGCCTTTCGCGCTCGTTTATGCGCACATGTTCAATCCCCTGGTCGGCAACATCATCATGGCGCTCGCGGTGATGGCCTGTGTCGGCTCGCTGCTGGGCTGGCAGTTCACCTTGGCGCAAACGGCCAAAGTGACCGCTGATCAGGGCATGTTTCCAAAACTGTTCAGCAAGGTCAGCGCACGCAACGCCCCCATCGTCGGGATGCTGGTCTGCGGCGTATTGCAGACCTTGATGGCGCTGTCGACCATTTCGCCGAACGCGAGCGCGCAGTTTGGAAAACTTGTCAGCCTCGCCGCGGTGACCAACCTGATTCCCTACGTGACGGCAGCCACCGGGCTGCTGGTGATGATGTACAAAGCCAGAGTCAGCGCAGCCGTATACACGCGCAATACCCTGCTGTTAGTGGTTGCCGTGGCCTATTCGTTGTATGCGCTGTATGCCTGCGGCAAAGACGCGGTATTCGGCGGCATCCTGGTCCTGGTGTTCGGCTACCTGCTTTACGGTTTCCTCGCCAAACGTTTTGTCGCTGCCCCTGCGCCTGTCGGCCCCCGGCCTGATACCCCTTGATCGAAGTCTTCGGTACAGCACAGATATCTGAATTCGAGGAACCGCGCGCATGAACGTGAAACTGATCAGAGCCCACCACCTGCTGCTCGTCTGCGTCCTTGCGCTGCTACCGGTAGTGACCCATGGCAATACGCTGGAGCGCATCCGTGCCAGTCAAGCGATCACCCTTGGCTACGTGCCTGACTTCATGCCTTTCAGTGATCAGGCCGCCGATAAAGCCAGCGGCTATGCCATCGATCTCTGCCTGAAAATAGCCGAGAAGGTCAGGATCGATCTGAATCTGCCGACGTTGAAAATCCAGTACCAACCGGTCTCGCTCAACGACGAGATGAGCGCCGTCAGTTCCGGCAAGATCGACATTCTTTGTACGCCGACCCCACCCACGCTGGCGCGGCGCAGGGTCGTCAGCTACTCGGTGCCGATTTACACCGCCGGTCTCTCGGCGGTGGTGCGCCAGGATGCTTCCGAAACCTTGCTCAATGTGCTGAACGGCAAAGTGGCCCATACCGGGCCAACGTGGCGAGCCACGGTGAACCGTGGTCTGGCCAATCAGACGTATGCCGCCATCGCTGGTGGTGTCACCGAGACGTGGATACAACAGCAGATGCGATTGCTGGGTGTGGTAGCCACGCTGGTCACCGTAGAGAACGCAGAAGCCGGTCTGAATCTGGTTACCAATGGCAAAGCCGATGCGTTTTTCGCTGAACGCATGCTGCTCAAGCATCTGCTGACCAGAAATTATCCATCGGGCAACCTGGTGCTGGTGGAGCGGATTTTCGAGTCCGCACCGACGGCGATGGCAGTGGATCGAGAGGATGAGGACTTTCGTCTGCTGGTCGACACGGCGCTGAGTGAAATGTACCGATCCGGCGAAATTGAACAGGCATTCGACAAACATCTGGGCGGCGCCGGCGATGCGGCCAGGAAGCTGTTCAAGATCTATGCAATCCCCTAGCGAGCCAGCGAACAGGCTGGCTCGCTACGCTGCGATCATGCTCACCGCACAGGCTCTTTCCTCACCGCCAGAATGCTCCCCGGCAGCGAATACAATGCGCGCTCGGTGGTGCTGCCGATCACGCGTTCGATGCCCACTCGATGAACCGTGCCCATCACCACCACGTCGGCCAGGTACTGCTCGACAAACTCACTAATGACCTGCACTGGATGGCCCATGACGAAGTGTCGACGCTCAGGTGGCACTCCGTGACGATCGGCTAGCGCGACAAAAGCCTGATGCAGTGTCTGACGCAGTTCGTTCGCCAGATCTTCGTTCCAGCCACCGTTGACCATTGGCGCATCGCCGTTGAAGGCGGCGGACAAATCGTAGGCGCATAGCAGGTGCAATGGCACGTCGCATTGCAACGCCAAAGTGTTCGCCGATCGTATGATGACGTCGTTCAAGCCATTGATTTGGGTATCTGGATCAAACGGGTCAACGGCCGCGACGACACGATGCGGCAACGCATAGCGAATCTGATTGACCAGATGCACGGGGATCGGACACTCACGCAGCAGGTGACAATCGAGCGGCGTGATGAACACGCGCTTGAGCGCCGGTTCCAGTCGCACATCCTTGATCAACAGGTCGGGCTTGAGCACATGGACGGTCTTGAGGATGTCCAGCAGCGGATGGCTGGAGAAGACCACATCAACGGTGCCGTCCAGCCCCTGGTTGCTGAGCTGCTCGAGCTCATCGGCCACCCAGCGACGGTAGCGCCGCTGATAGCGCTGAGCATCCACGTCATCGATTTTTTCCTCCCACAGATGGGTGATCGGCACCGGCTCGACGAAGGCCCGCACATCCAGCGCCGCCCCGCTCGCCTTGGCCAGCGCGATGGCACGCAGCATCGCCGCCGATTGATGCAGCGTCTGGTCAGCGACCAGCAACAGACGTTCATATTGGCCCATCACACACCTCCGCTCGGCACCGGCGCGGTGGGCCGGCAGGCTTCAAGACTGCGCCCGCTCGCCCTGGCCGGGCGTTGATTTACATCAAGCCCGGGTCAATGAGCGAGGCGCATGGCAGCTGTCTGATGTAGATCAGATGTCGCCGTGGGCAACCGCGTAGAAGGGAGGCAAGCGGACGCTTTTTCAACGCCCGCCAGCCTTTCGAACCGGATGGAGAATGACCATGCTCACCGTCAAAGACCACAACGATCAGGCCGTGGCCGCTTACGCGGCGGTTTCCGGTCAATACTGGATTGAGGCGCTCAAGGACGGTCGCCATGTATTGATCCGGCCGCTCACGGAGAAGGATCGCCTGCGCGAATACGACTTCATCAAGCGCCTGTCCCCCGAATCCAGGCACATGCGTTTTCTCGCCCAGATCGGCGAACCCGGCACCGCTCTGCTCGACCAGTTGATGGACACCGATAACAAACAGCGCACCGCCTTCATTGCACTGGTTCACGAGAACGGCAAGTTGATCGAAATCGGCATCAGCCGCTATGCCGGCACAGGCGGACATCAATGCGAGTGCGCGGTGACGGTCGCCGATGAATGGCAGCACTTGGGCTTGGGCACGTTGCTGATGGAACACTTGATCAAGGCAGCCCGCCACAACGGATTCCGCCAGATGTACTCGGTCGATGCCGCCAGTAACGCGGCGATGCGCGATCTGGCCAAAAGCCTGGGCTTCGAGACCCACAATGATCCGGACGACGCACGCCAGGTCATTCATCGTCTTGACCTGTAAATGAATCGCCCCGAGGTGAGTCGGCCAACGATTCACCTCGGGGCGTTCGTGTTTCAGGATTGCAGTGTGGGTTGCGGCTTGATCGCCAGCACACTGCAAGGTGCCCGATGCAGCAGCTGTTCGGCGGTGCTGCCTAACAACTTGCTCAAGCCGTGGTGCTGCACTGTGCCCATGACAATGACGTCGATCTGCTTGTTGATGGCGAACTCGCAGATACTGCGCACCGGCGCGCCCTCGATGAAGTGCCGGCATGAGGCTGGGACACCGTGACGCTCGGCCAGGGCCGTAAATGCCTCATGCTGCGCAGTGCCCAGCGCTTCATGAATCCCAGTGGCCAACGGCAATGCGCCGAACCCCATGTCCGTGGCGTAAACCGCCGTCCAGTCGTAAACATGCACCACATCAAGACTGGCATCGCACTGCGCGGCCAGTTGGGCGGCGGCATCGATGATCTGATCGTTGAACAGGCAGTGCTGCTCTTCGCTGCGCAAGACATCGACGATGGCCAGCACACGGCGTGGGCGCGGATGGGTGTCGTCGCTCACCAGATGCACCGGCACCGGGCAATCGCGTAACAGTTGCCAGTCCAGCGGGGTGTAGAAAATACGCTCCAGCACGGACTCGTGCTGCACATCCTTGATGATCAATAGCAACGGCATCTCGTTGATGAACTGCAGGATCTCGGCGAAGGGATCCTGAACCCACATCACCTCGCTGGTGACCATGATCTGATGCCTTGCCAGCAACGACGCCTGCTCTGTGAGCCACTGCCGGTGAGTGCGCAGATAACCATCGCGGGCGAGGCGGATCTGCTCGGGGGCAAACAGCCCTGCCACTGCCAGCGCCTGCAAGTAATCGAAGGCCACGATGTGCAGCGGCAACTGCATGGCCTGGGCCAGCGCAGCCGCGCGCTCGAACGCTGGCGTGTGCTCCATGGCTGAAGGAGTGATCAACAGTAAACGCGGAGTCTGTGACATGGGATACCTCGGCATGCGGCCAGCCAGAACAAACAGTCTTCAGGGTGAATGCTGTGTCCATTGGCAGCTTGATCTTTGTCAGCAAGAGCACCGATTGCGCTCAAAACAGCACAGTGCCCGCCCACATGGCCAAGGTCAGCAATACCTGGCCCGGGATCACGCAGGCAGCGAAACGCCTGCCGCCGCTGACCCACGCCACCACGCATTTGCTCACCGAGTTACTGCTGACGGCAATCAGCGCTGGCACGACTATCGAGTCATAAGGCACCTGGCCCGCCTTGGCCAGGCTGGCGATGGACGCTGTGGCAGAGTGCGCATCGGCAAAGCCCGAAAGCATTGCGGTAAGCCACAGACCCGCCTGACCAAAGTGGCTGAGCATGGCCGAGGAGACGAATGTGATGCCGGTAAGAGTCAGTGTCACGATGACCGCGAGTTTCAGATTGAACGCCCCTGCCGTGTCGACCGGTTTGCTGCGGCTCCCTCGCGTGGGGTCTGGGAACATCAGGCAGGCGCCGTACAACAACGTGGCGATCAAGCCGCAAAGCAGTGGCGTCCATATACTGTTCAGCAGATTCGGATCAACCATCATGAGGATCAGTCCGACCTGTATCACCGTTGCCAGATTGGAGAAAATCGCAGCCGCGCTGAGGATGCGGATATTGCCCGGCTCATGGGCAAGGCGTTGGCCCATGGTCGCGATCGTCACGGTACTGGAGGCGAAGCCGGATGCAATCGCGCTGATGACGTAGCCATAGCGCGAGCCCAAAGCCCGCACGGCAATGTGGCCGAACGCGCCGACCAGCATCAGCAACACCGTCACGGTACAAATGGTGCGCAGATTGATCGCGGCGTACGGGCCGATATATCGGTCCGGTGCCAATGGCAGTATTACCAGCGCTGCGATCAGCAAGATCAGGCCATCACGCATTTCCGCGTCGGACAACTGGCTGTTGGCAAAGTGATGCAGCGTCTGGCGATAGGCCAAAAGGCCCGCAATCACCACGCCAAGGGCAATTGCCAGCGCCGGCGCGGTTGCGCACAACGCGCCCAGGATCAGCACCGCGATCAACGCCACCTCGCTGGTCAGCCCAGGGTCGTCGCTTTGACTACGCCAGTACGCAACGCTGGTCAGCAACGTGACACAGCCGGCGACGATCCCCAGCAGCAGGCCACCGCCGACCTGTAGCGCGACATACCCCAACAGCGCGGTAATGGCGAACGTGCGCAAGCCGGCGCAGTGTCGCGCATCGCCGGTGCCCTTGTGCCGTTCACGCTCAAGACCGATGAGCATGCCGATCCCCAACGCCGCAGCGGCGCCGGACAGATCAAAAACCTCATTCATGATGGGTAGCGTCCCGCAGGGTCTGCGACCCTGCTCTGCATTCGGCTTACGGCGAGCATTCAACGCTCACGGCCATTCGGCGCGCCGTTGCCGGCCGCGCTGGCAACGGCTGGGCAAACGCATTCGGCCACTCGTGAGGGGCGTTGATACGGGCCTCAAGCACCTCGACAAATTCCTGCGCAGCCTTAAGGCTCCTGAAGCCCACATCCCAGTCATCCATGTGCACGACCCAGCCATGGGGAGCGTGTTTTTCAGTGATCTTGATGTTCATGCAAACCCCGGTTTCAGCGGCACGCCAAGGTGCTTTCAAGGAGTGATTGCGACTTTCATGACTCCGTCGCGTTGATGAGCGAACAACTCATACGCCTGCTCGATGTCGTCCAGTCTGAAACGGTGAGTCACCAGCGGTGACAGATCGACGGCGCCGCTCTGCACCACGGCCATCAGTCGACGCATGCGTTCCTTGCCGCCCGGGCACAGGGTGGAAACGATGCTGTAATCGCCCAATCCGGCGGCAAACGCCCCGAGCGGGATGTGCAGATCGCTGGAATACACCCCGAGGCTGGACAAACGCCCGCCCGGGCGCAGCACCCGCAATGCCGACTCGAACGTGCCTTGGGTGCCCAGCGCTTCGATGGACACATCCACGCCACGGCCATCGGTCAACGCCATGATCTGTTCCACCACATTGCCGTCCTTGAAATTGACGGTATGGGTCGCGCCCAGTTGGCGCGCCATGGCCATGCGTTCGGGAACCGCGTCGACACCGATAATCGTGGTGGCGCCCTTCAGGCGCGCTCCGGCCACGGCGCAGAGGCCGATGGGGCCCAACGCAAATACCGCGACAGCGTCGCCGATGGCGATCTCGCCCCGCTCCGCCCCCGAGAACCCGGTGGACATGATGTCCGGGCACATCAGGACCTGCTCATCGCTCAACTCATCGGGGATCGGGCACAGGTTGGCCTGTGCATCCGGCACCAATACGTACTCGGCCTGGCAACCGTCGATCGTGTTGCCAAACTTCCAGCCGCCAATGGCCTTGAAGCCGTGCCGGGTGTCCGGGCCGTCCTGCGAGCCGCAACCACACAGACACGCGTAACTGTGCCCGCTTGGGGTGATGGCACCGGCGATCACTCGCTGCCCTTCGATAAAACCGCGTACTTGCGAGCCCAATCGCTCAATGATGCCGACCGGTTCGTGCCCGATGGTCAGCCCTTTGGCCACTGGATATTCGCCGCGCAGGATATGTACGTCGGTGCCGCAAATGGTGGTGGTGGTCACGCGGATCAACGCATCCAGCGGCCCGACCTCGGGAATCGGCTTGTCATCGAGCACGATGCGGTTTTTTTCAACGAATATTGCGGCTTTCATGGTGGCCATGATGACTTTCCCTCCGCCGACAGGTGAGCGCAGAGCAGAGCTTGAGCCGCGGCGACAGGGTCGTAGTTGATAATGGTCAACTATCCGAGGATCAGTGGTCTTGCTCGACCGTACATCCGCTCACGACCACGCGCTGATGTCTGGTTGATAAATATCAACCCCGCCCTGCTGGCTCGCTCCAGGATAAGCGCATGCGCCACTACTCACTCCAGGCATGCAGCGCAATGCTTGGGTGACTACCTCGGGAGTTCTGTCATGTCTGAGCAATCGCGTTTCATGCTGGTCGTGTCGCCGCTGATGAAAAACAGTCCCGCATTCGACCGCGCCGCCGCACTGGCCAAAGCGTCGGATGCCGCACTGCATATTGTCGCGTTTGATTATCTGGAGGGCCTGGCGACCGCAGGAATGGTCAACGAGCAAGCCCTGGAGCAGATGCGTCTGGGCTATGTCGAACGCCATCATCAATGGCTCGAAGACCAGGCCCGGCCGCTGCGCAAGATCGGAGTGACCGTCACCACCGAGGTCGTCTGGGTGGACAATCCTTTGAAGGAGATCCTCATCCATTTGAAGGAACAGCCGATGGCCGCGCTTGTAAAGGCTCTGGAGCACGAATCATTTCTGTCGCGGCTGATGTTCACGCCGCTGGATATCCACCTGTTGCGCGAATGCCCGGTGCCGCTGCATTTTGTCAGCCACGCTCAAAACGCACTGCCACGCCGAATCGTCGCGGCGGTCGACCCCTTCCATCGTGATGGCCAATACCAGGGCCTCAACGACCGGATCCTGCGCGAAGCAGCAAGACTGGCCGGTATCTGCAATGGCAGCCTGGACGTAATTTATGCTCATGACCTGTCATCGATCAGCGCTGCCGAATTCGGCTTCAATAACGCGTCCGCGATCTTTTCTTCCAGCGCAGCCAAGAAACTGTTCGACGCCCAAGGCGAAGCTTTCCATGCGCTGGCTGCACGCAACAACATTCCGGCAGAAAACCAGCACATGATTGTGGGCGATCCCGCCAAGGTGCTTTCCAGCTATGCCGATGCTTACGACATCGATGTGATCGTAATGGGCCGCGTCACTCATCGAGGAATAGGCAGACTGGTTGGCAGCACGGTCGAGCATCTGTTGTACAAAATGCCCTGTAGCGTATGGGTGGTAGCGCCGGAAACGCTTACTCGCTGATGGATGCAGTCGACGCTGAAGAAAGGAGTGGATCTCCAGGCACCAGACGGCGACGGAATGGCCAGTCAGGAGCGTGGAAAACATTTCCACGGCACAAAAAATAAGGGCTTGCATGACATATGTCATGCAAGCCCTTGATATTTATGGTGCCCGAAGCCGGAATCGAACCGGCACGCCCTTACGAGCGGGGGATTTTAAGTCCATTATTTTTTCCTTATAAATCATAACCTTATGGTGATGATTTTTCCGCATCACACAAATTCTCTGTTCGTTTTAGGGTAGTGAAACCAGGAGCTCAAAACAAATTGCGGAAAGAATTCGGGCCGCCAGAAGCCCGTATTTCAAGCAAAGGCAGTCGGATGTAGGTCTGTAGAAATGGCCTTGAAGCTGTCACCGGTTACAGCTCTACATTGAATCCGCTGAGGCCCACGCCTTCGGCAAAACGCCCCAAGGCGGTCAGGCTGGCCCAGGTGCGCAGCGGTTCACGTCGCGAGCGCACCGGCACCCAGCGGGCGCCGCTGCCGCCCAGGCGAATCGACAGGCCCCAGTCGGAACCGCCGTCGATCCTGGCCACCAGGCATTCGCGTACCGCGTGTTGTTCGACCCAGGGCGCGCAACACCTCTTCGTGAATGCCGTCGCAGATCATGCTTGCAACGCCTCGCGCTGGGCCTGGACGGCGTTGTCGAGCAACCGGTACAAACCTTCGATGGCGCCTTAGTTCAGAGCACGCACGGTTTCGATGCCGAAGACAAACCCCTCGGCGCGATCCGCCACGCGCTGCAGCTCCTCAAGGCTGAGACAGGTCTCGATCCGGGCCAGGAAATTGCCAATCTGCATGTAAACGGACGCCGGCAGGTTCAGCGCGTCCAGCGCCTCGACCTGGTTCATTGCCATTTCCATCCTTGGAGGTTGGCAGGCGGCTCAAGCGGCAGTTCGTACTGCTCGACATCGATCAGCAGCCAGCCGCCGCCCGGTTCGTTGCTGCCATCGACAATCGGGCCTTGCAGCACCAGACCGCCGGGCATGATCACCTGTATGGCATTGGCTTCAGGGGGGCCTTGCAGATAGTGGTCAAACTCAAGGCGAAAGCGCTGCTGCCCGACCTTGAGGATACGGACGTTCAATTCGTAGGTGGTCAGCTGGTTCGGTGGCTGCCCCCGGTAGAGGGCCAGCACGCCGACGCTGGCCGAGCCTTCATAGGCGTAAGACATAAGCCTGTTCCTGATCCGTGGGATCGGCCTGGACGTTTGCCAGAGCGTTAGGGAATGGTAGACCAGCCCCGGCCAGGGTGGTTTCCACGGCCACAAAAAAAGGCCCCCACACCGGGGTCGGGTGTGGGGGCCAATTGAACATAGGCTGGAATTCTGTCTAACGGTCATCAAACGCCGCAATAGACGCAAAGCACTCCTTCGCTTTTGCCTACCAGATAAGGTTTTGTAAACTGGCGAAAGCTCTGCGAGGGGGTGGTGCTACTTCCTGCCACCCAATAACAATTCATCCCAAAAACTGGGCGTCAACTCCCCGCCTCGAAAAATAACCTCCTTAATTGCGCGCGCGCACAGTGGCAAGCCATCTTTGAGGGCGATTTCTGCTCGTGCTTCACCTTTTGTTTTCTTTGATAGCTTTCCAGAGTGGGCAGCAGAAGATCGGCAGTTATAGAGATCGCGCAGCAGAGAATAAATATCCTTACGCTCAGTAAAGTCGCGCCCTAGAAGCCAAGCACCGCGTAGTCGAAGCGTTAACGAAATCTGGGCTGTATCATCAAGCTCCGCAAGTAACAACGACTCCATCGCAACGCCGAGGTCAATTGCTCGATCGACCAAATTATCATGACGGACAGCTTCATTAAGGCGATGGATCGGCACCTCAAGTTTTTCTCGCTTCGCCTTTGGCAACGCAAAGTAGAAGGCAAGAGTTTTTTTAAAGTCCTCTAGTTCATCTAAAGTGACTTCATGCACTTGGCCGATACCTGCCTCTTGATATTTGTTTTGCCAAATGCGACTAGTGACTCCATAGAGAAAGGCACCTTCTTGCAATTCCGAATAGCTTCGGCGGTTAATGACGATGGATGGCGAGATAATAGTAAGCAATTCCGATACATGCTTTAAATAATTCATCTCATCAAGATCAAAGATTAGACCCGCAGGATCGCCTCGGTCAAAAAATTTTGGCCGCACGCTTGTAAGACGGTACAAGACAGAGTCAGGCATTCCTGCTGAAGGTGTGTAATCTACAGGCAGCGTCGGCGACATAAAATCAAAAGTCGCTTGTCCTTCCGAATTTTTTTTCAAAAAAATTTCAAAGATGCGGATGGCACTGATTCTGGACTTGCAATGAAAACATCGTCTAACAGCTGAAATGTGCCCGGTACTTTTATGCCTCGCAACAAAACGACTTCGACACATGGGTTATAATCCTGCTCGATAAAATCAAATAAAGCATCAACTGAGCTTTCGACGCCGTCATCTAGCGCCCTGCGAACCAACGCCTGTCCGACATTGTGAATATTTAGTGTGCATCGCATATTTCCAAGATTTAAATCCTTCCCGTCATTTTCTTTTAGACTAGGCAAGCTCGACAACATTGCGTTATACGTATCCGGAACGTGAAATCGCGCACTTTCACCTGGAAAGCTAAATTTTAAATCCTCACTCAGTCCTGCACTGACCAACTCTACAATCAGATCCCGTAACGTAGGCATTCACACTCCTTTCTGAAAAAAATCCCAGCGGCCAGTCATTAACGTTTACACAATCAGGGTCGATCCCCTAGGACTGCCTTAGTCGCATAATTACGTCTGTAATCGCTTTGGCATTTGTGTCCAAGGTTCCCATGGCCACGATTGCGTTATCTGCAACGCTCTCTACACCATTCGTCGAGAGCCAGTTGGTGATCTCTTCTATGGCCGCACCCAGAGCATGCTGGTTGTGCAGAAGCAATGTCAGAGCATCTGCCGTGGCGATGTTGGAGTCTGAGTCAGATGGCATGGAAGTCGTCCTTGGAGTTGGGTTCGGAAAAGCCTAGCTCATCGCATGGCTGGCGTAGGTCAGTCACTCCTTCAGGTGAGCTCCATTTGCGCACCAAAATAGAGCCCCAGTCCCATATCAGTCCCATGAGGCCTTTTTTCAGACGCCAAAAACCACAAACCCCCGACTTTCTCTAGGAAAATCAGGGGTTTGCGTTTTCAGAATGTGGCGGTGAAGGAGAGATTCGAACTCCAAATCCCTAACGACCATCAACATTCATCGCGACCCTGACAACGGCAGCTTTCGGCCAGTAGCAGACATTCGATTTAGTGACTCTTCGAACCAACCTGCCGATCTTCACCTAGCGATTGCAGCTTTTCTAGCTACGCTTGCCAGCAAGAGATTGGCGTAAGTGCGCCTGCTCTTGAATTGCGCACACGGGAGCCAACATACATGGATAGCATGCAGGACGTTTACCCATCAGCTACCGTTCTGGTGGTCGACGATACCCCCGATAACCTGATGCTGATCGCCGAGTTGCTCAAGGACAAATATCGGGTCAAGGCTGCCAACAGCGGCGAAAAGGCCCTGCGCCTGCTACAGGCAGACCCGCTTCCCGACCTGATCCTGCTTGACATCATGATGCCGGGCCTGTCCGGTTATGACGTTGCCGAGCAGCTCAAGCTTGACGCTCGTATTCGCCATATACCGATCATTTTCCTGACCTCCATGACCGCTACGGAGGACGAGATTCGCGGCTTGAGCCTGGGCGCTGCGGATTACATCACCAAGCCGATCATTCCCCCGGTTCTAATGGCCAGGGTCGAGACTCAGATCAAGCTCAAGGCCGTTGCCGATTTCCTGCGCAATCAAAACGATTTCCTGGAGCAGGAAGTGCAACGGCGTACCCGCGAGGTAATCGCCATCCAGGATGTCACGATCCACGCCATGGCTTCGCTGGCCGAAACCCGTGATAACGAAACCGGCAACCACATTCGCCGCACCCAGCACTACATCAAACGCCTGGCTGAACTGTTGCGCAATCACCCGCGCTTCCGGGACTTCCTCGACGAGGATACGATCAAACTGCTCTTCAAATCGGCACCGCTGCACGATATCGGCAAGATTGGCATTCCTGATCGCATCCTGCTGAAACCGGGGCGGCTGACCGCCGAAGAGTTCGAGATCATGAAAACCCACACCACATTGGGGCGCGACGCCATCCAGCACGCCGAGGATCAGTTGGGAATAAACGTCGATTTCCTTCATCTGGCCAAGGAAATTGCCTACGGCCACCAGGAAAAATGGGATGGCAGTGGCTATCCACAAGGTGTGGCCACCGATGACATCCCGATCAGCGCCCGATTGATGGCCGTGGCGGATGTCTACGATGCGCTGATCAGTCGCCGCGTGTACAAGCCCGGCATGCCCCACGAGCAGGCGGTGAAAATCATCCGCGAAGGTCGGGGCTTGCATTTTGATCCGGACATCTGTGACGCGTTTCTCGCCAATGCCGAGCAGTTCCGCGCAATTGCCGAGCGATTTGCCGACAGCGACCAGGACATGGCCAGGCAATTAGCCCTGCTTGAGCAAATTGCTGATCGTCCCTGAGCCCCGCGTATCACTCTGCACATCCAGCTGAAAGAGGCCGTTTATGAACAGACTGTTCGAGATGCTCGAGCGCCTGTCCCTGCGCAGCAAATTGATCATCGGCTTCGCGGCGTTGATGACATTAATCCTGATACTCGGCGTGCAAAGCCTGCGCACCCAGTATTCGCTCAGAAACGAAATGCAGCAGTTGTACCAACAGGATCTGGTGGGTATCCAGCATGTGCAGGAGGTTCGGGTACAGTTGCCGCATCTGTTGCTCGCCATGCAACGTGCAATCGCTACCAACAACGCGGACATCCGCATCAGCGCCAGAGCCCAGATGAATGTCGCCCAGGCGCGACTCCATGAAGCGCTGGAGCAGGTACGTCCAACTCTACGCAGACAGAGCAGTATCAGCAGCCTGCTGGAATTCGAACGGGTATTACAGCGTCTGCAAAAAGATGGCGATGAAGCGTTGGAGTTCGCCGGCAAGGGTTCCTTGGGTCAGGCCTTGATGTTGCTCAACAGTAAGGATTTTCTTGCGTTGGAACAGGGCGGCGACGGGTTGCTCAACCAGATCGAGAAAAACAAGGAAGCCGACATCCACGATACGGCGAAGAACCTCGCTGAGTACGCCCAGCGCAGCAGCATGATCACCTATGTCTTGCTGTTGGGCGGTTCAACGTTGGCTTTGCTGTTGACCTGGCTGGTAAGTTATTCCATTCGTGTGCCGCTCAACCGCGTCCGCGTGGCGGTTGATGAATTGGCGTCGGGCAAGCTGGACGGCCAGATCCCGCACACCGACCTGCACAACGAAACCGGCGACCTGGCACGGGCCATTGCCACGCTTCAAGTGGAGGCTTGTCAACTTGAACGCCAGCGTTGGGTGAAAGGCCATGCCTCGCTCCTGCAAGTGGATCTGCAACAGGCTGAGACGCCACAGCAATTGGCCCAGGCTTTTTTCAGCCGCATCGCGCCCCGTTTGGGCATGTGCCAGGGGGCGCTTTACGTGCTCTATGAGGGCGCGTTGCGCCTGCAATTAGTCGGCGGTTATGCGGTGGACAGTGAGCACCCGTTGCCCGCCGAGCTTGAACTCGGTGAGGGGTTGCTTGGCCAGTGCGCACTGGATCGCCAACCCCGTCAGCTTGAGGATCTGCCCGAATCGTTCTGGCATGTGCGCGCGCAGTTGGGCGCAGCTGCTGCCAGCCATCTGATGGTGCAGCCGGTGCTGCGTGGCGAGCGCCTGCTCGGGGTTTTGGAAATGGCTGGCTTTCACTCGCTGGAGGAGAAAGAGGCGTTGCTCTTGCAAGAAGTCCTGCCGAGGCTGGCCGGTGCGATGGCCATTATGGAACGCAGCGAGGCAGCCCAGGCGCTGCTGCAGGAGACACGGCGCCAGGCTGACGAAATGGGCGCGCAAACCTTGCTGCTGGAACACCAGGCCAGAGAGCTGGAGGCCCAGCAGGCAGAACTGCGCGCCACCGAGGCCTGGTACCGCGGCATCATCGAGGCAGCCCCGGACGGCATGCTGGTGCTGGGAGCCGACGGCCGCATCCTGATGACCAACCCGCAAATGGACACCTTGTTTGGTTACGCCCCCGGCGAGCTGATTGGCGCCAGTATCGAGCGTCTGGTACCGCAGGCTGCCCGCGAGCGGCATGTCAGGTTACGCGACGGCTTCATTGCCAGCGGCGGAACCCGGCAGATGGGCGGCGATCTGGACGATTTGAGCGGAGTACGCAGAGACGGCAGCCTGTTCTCCGTGGAAATCGGTCTTTCCCATTTGCCCCGCCTCGAGGGTCGTGGCGTCTGTGTGTGCGCCTCGGTGCGCGATGTCAGTGAGCGCCGGGCTATGGAAGCCAGGCTGCGAACTGCCAGCGATCGCCTGAACCTGGCACAAGAGGCCGGTGACATCGGGTTGTTCGACGTCGATCTGGTCAGCGGCACCAACTATTGGACTCCTCAGCTTGAAACGCTGTTCGGACTTGAGGCTGGCGGCTTCGGTGGCTCGTTGGCGCACTGGGAGGCGCTGGTGCATCCCGAGGATGTGGCGCGAGTCAGCAGCACGTTCGAGAACGCCGTTCAGGGTGGCGATGATCGCGTCGAGTTCGACTTCCGGATCGTGCGTAAAAACGATGGGCAGGTGCGCACGTTCCGCTCGCTGAATCGCTTCTCACGCACGCCTGACGGCAAACCATTGCGCGCAACCGGCATCAACATCGACGTCACCGCACTGGCAGAGGCAAGGGCTGCGGCCGAAGAGGCCACGCTGGCCAAGAGCGAGTTCCTCGCCAACATGAGCCATGAGATCCGAACACCGATGAACGCCATCATCGGCATGAGCCACTTGGCGCTGCGTACAGAATTGGATAAACGCCAGCGCAACTACATTGAAAAGGTCCACCGATCAGCGGAGAACCTGCTGGGAATCATCAACGACATCCTCGACTTCTCCAAGATCGAGGCCGGCAGGATGAACCTCGAACACGTGCCTTTCCGCCTGGAGGACGTATTCGACAGTTTCACCTCGATGATTGGCCTGAAGACCGAGGACAAAGGCCTGGAGTTGTTGTTCCAGATCCCGCCCGACTTGCCCACGGCACTGCTGGGTGATCCTCTGCGGTTGGGGCAAGTGCTGATCAACCTGGGCAACAACGCAGCCAAATTCACCGAGCATGGAGAGATCGTGGTCGGAGTGGAAGAAGTGGGGGCGCACACGGACAGTGTGCAACTGCATTTCTGGGTCCGCGACACAGGCATTGGCATGACCATCGAGCAGTGTTCACGCCTGTTTCAGTCATTCAGCCAGGCGGACAGTTCGATCACCCGCAAATACGGTGGCACCGGGTTGGGGCTGTCTATCTCGAAGAAGCTGGTGGAGCTGATGGCCGGCCGAATCTGGGTCGAAAGTGAACCGGGGATAGGCTCTACATTCCATTTCCAGGTGCAACTCGGCGTGCAGCAAAACGTTCTGCCGCGTCGCATGTTCAAGGCCGGCGAACTGCTTGGTATGCGGGTACTGGTCGTGGATGACAACACCAGTGCCCGTGAAATTCTCTCGGGCATGGCACGCAGCTTTGGCCTGGAAGTGGATGTCGCGCAGAGCGGTAGTCTGGCGCTGCGCATGTTGGCCGACGCCGAGCACAAGGTATTGCCTTACGATCTGGTCTTGATGGACTGGCGAATGCCCGGCATGGATGGCATGGAAGCCGTAAGCAGAATGCATTCCGCCAGTCTGATGCGAACACCATCGGTCATCATGGTGACCGCTTTTGGCCGTGAGGAAGCCCGCGAAGAAGCCGAACGTCAGGGTCTCCAGTTGCCGGTGATACTGACCAAACCCGTCACGCCGTCCTCGTTACTCGAAGCCATCGGTGTCGTGCTGGGCAGAGACACGCCCAGCGATACTCGGGCTAGCGAACGCTTCCAACAGAATGCCAGTACCGTAGCCAGTCTCAATGGCGCGCGGCTGCTTCTGGTCGAAGATAACGAGCTGAATCAGGAATTGGCCAGTGAGCTGCTGGAAAGTGTCGGAATACGCTTGCGACTTGCCACGCACGGCCAAGAGGCCTTGGATATCCTCGGCGAGGATGACGACTTCGATGGCGTGCTGATGGATTGCCAGATGCCAGTGATGGATGGCTACACGGCCACCCGGCAAATTCGCCAGCAACCGCGCTTCAGCAATCTGCCAGTGATCGCCATGACCGCCAACGCTATGGACGGTGACCGCGAGCGTGCGCTCGAATGCGGCATGAACGACCATATCTCCAAGCCACTGAATGTCGAAACGATGTTCGCGACAATGGCAAAGTGGATTAAACCAAGAGCCGCTCAAGCACCGCTGAACGCAGGTTTCACCGATGGCTTGCCAGATCGTCTTGAGGGCATTGATCTGGCTGCGGGTCTCGCCACTTGCATGGGGCGGCGGGATCTCTACTTACGTCTGCTCTGCAAGTTTCGCGATACCCAGACAGACTTTGCCGAGCAATTCCAGGCCGCACGAATCGATCCGGATCCTGGTGCCGCGGGACGGCTGGCGCACAGTTTGCGCGGCACCGCCGGCAACATCGGCGCCAAGACCGTGGCGCAGGCTTGCGCTTTGTTAGAACAGGCCTGCCAGAACGGCGAGCCGGCTACGGTAGTGCAAGCGCTAGCGATGCAGGTCGAGCATTGCTTGCTCCCAACCCTGGCGGCTCTGGCCGACCTTAAGGCAAACACACCGGCCTCCATGGATGGCTACCCGCTGGACGACTCGGCAATCAGCGAGCAACTGAACAGGCTTATCGCTCTTTTGGGCGAAGGTGATACGGCGGCTTCGGACGTGCTGGTGGCACTGCGCAATATGCCACTCGATCAAGCGTTGGCAGAACGGCTGGCACTCGCCGCGGCGCAGGTGAAACTGTTCGACTTTGATCGCGCCTTGCAGCTCATTCAGGATAAATGAATTGGGTAAGCAGATAGCCGCTAACCGTTAACTGCAGTTGACCGCTTTTGGCCGTAAGCGGCCATACCGAGTGACATTTGCGCACAATCAAAGCGGAATACTCTGGTCATAATCCATTGAAATTACTCGTTTTAGTCATGGACTTGAAAACCGTCGACTGTAACAGGTCCATGAGTTCGAATCCCATCGCCTCCGCCATCTTATGTACCGACAAAGCCCTGATTATCCAGGGCTTTGTTGTTTCCGGGGTTTGAGATTTTCACCCTGCAATTTCTGGATCGTTTCCGCATTTTTTCATTCATTTCCGCAACCCTCCCCCACTCTCATCCAAATCGAACGGCTCGGCAAAGATCTTCGGCACGCGTCTGGTGCCGGCGTGATCTCGATCGGCCAGATGCTCGCGCTCGATCTTGTTCGCTAACGAACCAAAGTGATATTGGCTCGCAGAGCCTAGAGACAACTTCAGTCAGTGTTCCGATACTGCCGATGGCGGTAGGTTGATACATGGCCCTTAGCGACCCGTTGATCACCGCAAGCATCACTCTGGATTATCTCGGCGCGGTGCAAATCAACGAGTGGCTCGAAGTGCGTCTTGAGCACTCCAGAAAGGGACGTCAATCGGCGTTTGCTGACGTCAGTCTGCACATCGGTGAACGAACGGTCGCGCGCGCCAGTGCCGTGTTCGCCCTGCCGCTGAGCTGAGGCGCTACACATCAGTCTGACGCCTCAGAATCGTCCCGCGCCGGCACAGGAATTTGCCACGAGGGTTTCTTGCTGATCTGGCTATCGAACGTGCGTCGCGCTTCGCGGAAACCCTCGACGTTTTCCACCACCCAAGTCCAGATCGGCGACATCCGCACCAGCAATCCCATGCCCAATGGCGTCAGCTCGTACTCGACGTGCGGCGGCACCTGGTCGAGCTCGCGCCGAGTCAGCAGGCCGTCGCGTTCAAGCGCACGCAGGGTTTTGGTCAACATGCGCTGAGTCACACCGGTCATCTGCCGTTTGATCTCGGCATGGCGCATCGTGCCGTAGACCCCCAAGGCATGCAGGATGCCCAAAGACCAGCGACTACCGGCGTGCGCAAGCACTTCGCGGCGCACGCCATCATCGTCTCGTCTGAGCGTCTGGCAGATTGCTTCTGCCTCACTGAGCGCTTGCTGATCAGTCATTTCTTCACCTGGTATCACGCGTGTGCCTTCTTCTGAGTGCCGCCCGATCGTGCCAGCATTTGCCGATCTTACATGCAGATTTCAGGAGACATCATGACCGAATGGAACCACCCTTCCGCGCAATCCATTCTCGTCCTGGGCGCAGGTGAGCTCGGCCTGCCGGTTTTGCGCAACCTTGCGCGAGTGGCAAAGCGCTCGCCCGGCAGCACGATCAGCGTGCTGCTCAGGGGCTCAACGATCAATAGCAAGGTGCAGGGAAAGAAAGCCGAAATCGATGAACTGCGCAGTCTCGGCGTACAAATGGTGGCGGCAGATCTGGTCAACGATTCAATCGATCAACTGGCCGAAATCTTCGCACCGTTCGATACCGTCATCGGCTGCGCCGGCATGGTCGCTGGTCGCGAGACACCGATGAAGCTGGCGACCGCCGCGCTCAAGTCCGGCATCAAACGCTACTTTCCCTGGCAGTTTGGCGTGGATTTCGAGGTGATCGGCCGGGGCAGTCCGCAGGATCTGTTCGATGCTCAACTCGACGTGCGCGAACTGCTGCGCGCGCAGGACAAAACCGAATGGGTGATCATCTCGACCGGCATGTTTACCAGCTTCCTGTTTGAGCCAGTATTTGAAGTCGTTGATTTCGACAACGACACCGTTAACGCCTTGGGCAGCCTGGACACCAGCGTGACGCTCACGACCCCGGATGACATCGGCAAGCTGACCGCAGAAATCGTTTTCTTCGAACCGCGTTTTCGCAACGAGATCGTGTATCTGTCGGGCGACACGCTGACCTATGAACAGGTCGCGGGCCTTCTCGAACGCGTGCTCGGACAGCCCTTCAAGCGTAACGTCTGGACAGTGCCGCACCTGATGCAGGAACTGGAAAAAGACCCCACTCACCACATCAAAAAGTACCGCGCGGTGTTTGCCCAAGGTCGAGGTGTGGCGTGGCCTAAAGCGGGCACTTTCAATGAGCATCGAGCGATTCAGGTCACGACTGCTGAGCAGTGGGCGCGGGAAAACCTCAAGGCTGATTGAATGTCAGCTCGACTTACGCTTTAGCTGACATGAAGTGTCCCACTTTAAAAATCATCCATTGATGTGTGAACCGATAACCCGTGAGATAGGCACGGCTACAAACAGCCCGCCATCCGCTGATAACAAGAAAAAGGTTCACAAATCATGCGCAAGTTCGTAAAAATCCTGACCCTGACTTCCTCCGTCCTCCTTTCGGCGCCGTTCACTGTTCAAGCGCAGGAGTCCACTAAAGACACCGGCCCGGCCTTTGTTGTGCACCGGTTGACCGACTTTCTCTACGCCATCGGCGAACCCGATTACTATCAGAAAAATTTCTCGTATTTATTGGTCGGGAAGAACCAGGCGTTGATGTTCGATGCAGGGGCGAATCAGAAAGAAAACATCACGCACGTGGCGAGCAGGATCACCGACAAGCCGCTTTCGATGCTGCCATCGCACCTGCACTTTGATCACCTGGGCGGCCTGCACAACTTCAACAGCATCTACCTGGTCGACACTCCGTTCACTCGCCGGTTCAGAGGCAAGGATGGCGTCTACCGTGTGCCCGAGCCGGTCTATCTGGGCAACTTCGATCACATGGTGGTGCCGCCCTTCAAAGTCGCGCGGCTGATCAAGCCCGACGAGACGATCGACCTTGGAGGCCTCAAGGTGCGCTTGATCAGCGTGCCGGGTCACACTCCGGACGAAGTCGCGCTTTTTGATGAGACGCACAACATCTTGCTCTCGGGAGATCATGTGTACCCATCGTGGCTGCTGGCAGGCAATCTCAAAGACTACGTCGCTTCGCTCGATGCCACACTGAAACTGATCAATCGGCAAACCTCCATTTATGGCGCGCATGCCGACGAGGATCCGACCAAAGTGCCGTCGATGACCTTCGCCGATGTGCAGGCGATTCGCGACAAGATGGCCCTGATCCTTGCTGGACAGACCAAAGGTGAAACCTTCAGCGATCCAGAGCTGGTCAGGAGTTCCGATCTATACAAGGTCAAGAATGACATCAGTATTCTCACCAACATCCGGTTTACCGATGGTCGTGGCTACGGTTACTGAGCGGGCTGCCCGGCCGTAGCGAGTAACCAATCGATGAACGCCCGTATTGGCGGGCGTTCGCGCGCGGCTTCAGGACAGGCCACGTAATAATTGTGCAGCGCAGGCAAGGTTCCCGACAGCGGCCGCACCAACCGGCCTTCGTCCAGATCCCGTGCGGACACCAGCTCATCGCTCAGCGCGACACCGAAACCATCGCGCGCCGCCTGCAACACCATGCCGAAGTCTTCAAAGTAGATGTCCTCTGTGCCGATGCAATTGACACTGGCGTCGGCCAGCCATTGCTGCCACTGGCTGCCGGTGTCTTCGTGGAGGAGACGGTGTCGAGCCAGATCCGCCACCTCGCGAATGGCTTTCGGCCCCCGCAGATATTGCGGGCTGCACACCGGCGTCATACGGATGCCATGCAACAAACGCCACCAGACGCCCGGCCACGGCGGCGAACCGTAGACCACTGCAATGTCGGCCCGGCGCCAGTCAACTTGCGGTATTCCCGGCGCGGTGATCACTTTCACCCGCACCGAAGTGGACGCTTCCATGAAGCGCAGCAGAGGCGTCGTCAGCCACTCCACGCCCTCGGCAGGCGGGATGGATAAGGTGATGTCGACGACGTTGCGCTCCGCATCGCAAGCGGACTGCATTGCCGCCACCGCGCCGCTGATTTCGCCCATGGCGTTTGCCACATGTTTTTGCAGCAGTCGACCGTTGGCGGTCAGCATCAGCTGCCTTCCGCGCTTCTCGAACAGCTTTATACCGAGACCGGCCTGCAACGCTTTGACTTGCTGACTCACCGCGCCAACGGTGACATGCAGCTCAACCGCAGCGGCCGCCAAACTGCCCAGGCGGGCCACACTCTCGAACACCTTGAAGTTGTGCAGAGGGGGAAACGTCATCTCATCTCCGTAAGATTCTGCGATCAGGTAAGGCATCTGGCATGGCTACTCTGATGGCACGGGGAGCTCCGCGTTACTGTTCCAGATCTTGACAGGCCTGCTAAACAAATTCTCAGTCTGGAAACTTGAGATCCGCCATTCATACTCTTCAATCTCAAAACGCACGTTGAGAAGCGCGGCATTGAGATGCGACCTACCATCGCTAAACGTACTGGTCTGGAGCATCGTCCAATGCCCGATACCAAAGTTCTCCATGACTTCGATCACCTCGCTGGTTAAGAAATGCACATTAAGAGCAAAATGCGCTGGCGTTTTCATATAGGTAGAAAACATGGCCCGAATTTCTTCACGCCCTCGGTAGCCACCGAAGCTATTTTCATAGCGGGCCCCCTTACCTTCCCATATTGCCTGCCGGGTAAACAAAGACGCCAACTCATCCAACGGCGTGTCGGCGTCCAGACCATCACATAATTGCATATACCGGTTTATGCACCGGCGGATCGCCTGTTGATCTTCGAAAACTTTTATACGGTTTTGCAGCTCTTGGACACTAGTCATGTTGTACCTCAGTCGCGGCCAGCGTGGATGGGCACGCCAGCACAGACAGTCAAGTCGCCGCACTCACAGCGAGCTGCTCGCGTAGTTATTGATTAACAGGCGGTCTGCAACTGCAAACAGCTTTTCATCACCGCCTTTGGCTGCTACCAGCTGCAGACCGACGGGCAACCCGCAGTCGCTAGTCAGCGGGATGCTCAGTGCGGGATGACCGGAAAGGTTGAATGGCCGCACCAGCGCGGTCATGCCCAATACCGCACGAGTGTCCTCCGCCTCTTCCACGCGAAGCGGGAAGTTAGGCATGGTCGGGAGCGCGATGACATCGAAACGCGTCAGAGCCTCATCCACCTCGGCGCAAAACAATTTACGCACTTCCTCAGCCCGTTCGAGCGCTTGGTCAGTGGTTTGCCCGGCGGCGGCCAGGCGGCCAGCGACATCTGCGCCAACTTTCATCGAGCTCAACAAGTGGCCGCAAGCCTGAAAGGTCTCACGGTTAATTATGGCCACGCCCGCATCATAGGCGGCCGCAAAATATTCCAGCTCAAGCCGGCCCAAAGGCAAGGAACTCCGCATTAACGCCGTGTCGACCACTGCGCTGATCACGGGGTCCGCTTGAACCTGAAGGAGGCCAATCTTCACACCTTCAGCTAACAACTGCGGTGTGAATGTCGGATCGATCATGCCCATTGCTCTTTCAAGCATCGGCAGCGTAGCGGCTATTGGGCCTACGCAATCCAAGCTGGATTGTGCAGGCATCACGCCCAACCGGCTGACTCTGCCGAATGTAGGTTTCATCCCGAAAACGCCACAGCAGCAGGCCGGGATACGCACTGATCCGCCAGTGTCGGTGCCCAGGCTGAAATCGACCAGGCCTGCGGCAACTGCCGCAGCAGATCCACTTGAGGAACCTCCTGGTATGCGCCCTGGAAAACGTGGATTTGAAGCGGTGCCGAAATGACGATTGATGCCCGTCGTGCCGAAGGCCAGTTCATGCAGGCCGACCTTGGCAGTGATATGCGCGCCTTCTCTCAATATGTTTTCAACCACCTCGGCATGCCGTTGGGCTGGAGACGCATCCTCGAGCGCGCGGGAAGAAGCGCGTGTCGGATAGCCTTGTATATCAATGGTGTCTTTAACCGCGACGCGCAAGCCGCCTCGGCTGCCCATATCGAGCGTTTCAACTATGACGTTCATCATTCCAATTCCATTGCTGTGGTATTTTCAGCCGGCGGTAGTTGTGCGGCGGTCGATCAACCTCCCGACGGCCGATGAAAAATCTCTCCCAGTGAGGCATAGAAAGGTCCCCCAAGACGTGAGAGTGGGCGCATCTTCACCGAATCAACTCGGCCACCGTCGTAAATATCCGGTGACAAGTGATAGGCAACTACCTCACCGATAAACAACTGGCTGTCGCCGTCACCCAGAGAAAGCGTCCGATGCAGCCGACACTCCATTTGCACGGGCGTGCTGGCGATACGCGGCGGTCGGATGGTGCGACTGGGTAGCACATCAATACAGAGCATTTCGACCTCACTGACATAGGGGTCGACCTCATCGGCGCAACGATGCATCAGTTCCATACTGGCTTCGGTGACCACGTTGACTACAAATTCGCCGCTTTCGAGGATGTTTCTCGCGGTGTCCTTAAGCACACCGTGACGTTGTTCGATATTGATCGCCAATAGCGTCGGACGCGTTGCGACATAGTTGTACGAACTGAACGGAGCCGCGTTGACCGTGCCCTGCGAATTGAGGGTCGTGACCCACGCAATCGGCCGCGGCGCGACACAGCCAACGATAAGCTTGTGCGCCGCAGCAGGCTCAAGTTCGCGCCCGTCTACATAAATAAACGCTTCCACTTCGACCTCTTATGTAATGGTTCCAGAAGATGAAACTGCCTGGGTAGTTACGGACAGCCCAGGCAATGGTTCGAGTTCCAGGCGCCCTACTCGGCAGTTTTTGCCGGGCGAATTGAAAGCACTGCCATGGTCGTGATCGCTCCCATGACAATCAGCATCACCGAAACCGGCCAGGCGTCCTTGTAAATGCTGAACAGCGCAGTGGCCGCCAGCGGTGCCAAGCCGCCGGAGAAGATAGAGGCGATTTCGTGCCCCATCGCCAGGCCGGAATAACGGACCTTTGGCGGAAAGAGTTCGCCCATCAGTGCCGGCTGCGTTCCGATCATGGCGCCGTGACACACCGCCAATCCCACCAGAGCAGACACGTAAACCCACACAGGCTCGTGAGTATCGAGCAACCAGAAGAACGGGAATGCGAACAGCATCAGGCCTACGGATCCGAAGGCGTATACCAACCGCCGACCGATCCGGTCTGACAGCCAGCCCCAGAAGACGATCGTGAACGCTTCAACGATCATCGCCACCATGACACTGGCAAGCACCAGTTGCGTATCCAGCCCTGTGAACTTGGCGTAGGCGACTGTAAAGGCAAGAAACAGATAGGCGCTGCCGTTCTCGGCAATGCGCAAGCCCATGGCTTGCAGTACTGCCTTGGGGTGATTGCGGAGCACTTCAAGGGCGGGCATATGTTGCGCTTTCTCCTGGCCCGCCTGGGTTTCGAATTCCTGGCTTTCCGGCAGGCTGCGGCGGATATATACCCCGACCCCGAAAATCAGAATGCTGGCGAGAAAAGGCACCCGCCATCCCCAGCTCATCATGTCGTCATAGGGCAGCATCTGGACCAGATAGAACGCTGCCGCCGACAGCACGAAACCGCCCGACACACCTAATTGGCTCCACGCTGCGTAGAACCCTACGCGGCCTTTCGGTGCATTCTCGCTGAGCATCAACACCCCGCCACCCCACTCACCGCCGGAAGCGACACCCTGTAAAATTCGCAACAAGACCAGACAGACCGGCGCCAAGTAGCCGACCTGCTCGAAGGTGGGCAAAAGGCCCATGGCGAACGTGGCAATACCCATGATCCCCAGTGTCATGATCAAGGCTTTCTTGCGCCCTGATTTGTCGCCGATATGCCCGAAAATCAGCCCACCGAGTGGCCGCGCCAGAAAGCCAACAGCGAAGCCGGCAAATGAGGCCATGGTGCCGAGAACGGGATCGGTACCCGCCGGGAAAAACAAAGGACCAAAGATGAGCGCTGCTGCGGTCCCGTACAGGAAGAAGTCATACCATTCCAAAGCGTTGCCCAATACCGAAGCGATGACGATACGGCGCATGGTCTGAGGATCGCTGTAATTTTTTATATGGGTATTCAGATTAGTCATTGTTTTACTTCTCCGGTTTTATCACCAGATCTTCCAAGTGTAGGAAGTCACCAAGCGATACTCGTTATAATCGTTGCCAAATTTTTGCTGAATACGAAAGTTTTTGACTTCGAAGAGCAAATCCTTGAACGGCCCGCTCTGAACGACATAATTGAAACTGATGTCACGTTCATTTTCCTCTTCGCGACTTAATCCCTTCCCCCGATCAATATCAGTTCCTTTGATATAACGAGTAAACATGCGCAGCCCAGGCAACCCCATGGCCGCAAAGTTATAGCCGTAGCGAACGGACCAGCTTCGTTCATCAGGCCGGATAAATGGTAATCCCGCCCAGTTCGGCAGATACAGCTGTGGCACATATCCGTTCAATGTCGGAAATACAGTTTCCCCGGCCATCCGCTGATAACTGGCGCCAAACAGATGGCCACCTTTTTCCAGCGTAATCAGCCCGCTGTAAGCACGATTATCGACTGCCCCCCCCAACGCACTGCCATCTTCACGATTGTTGAAATAACCCAAGTCGGTTCTCAGCACATAACCGTCTGCAATTGGCCAGGCGTGCTTGATACCGCCGTAGTCCTGCTTATAGATATCGTTGAGCACGCCATGAAAATAACTGGCTTGCAGCGCCGGGGTAAGCGCATAGGTAGCCCCGGCGAAATCGAGCCCGTCACTGTGCTGACTATCCGCTGTACCCCAACGGTACAGGCGCTCGTGATCTGAAGACTGGCGGGTGACTATGGACCAGAATCGCCCGCCTACCAGGGTCAGGCGATCGAGATCACGAGACTCGATTACGGCGCCTTGATAGATCGTGTCGAGCAATCGACTGGGATCGTTGGAGGCCACCGGATAATTGGGTTTCTGGTCGCCGATTTTTACCGAAGTCCTGGCGTATTTGAATTTCAACGTGGCGCCTGCCCGCCCATAGTCTCGCGCGGCCTTTTGTTCATCCAGGCTATACGGCAACGTGCCGTCATTGCCGGAAGAATCCAAACGCAAAGCAAACTGCCCATTGATATCCAGTCCGACCGCTACCGGAGTTTCGCTGTAGCCTGATTCATATTGCAGATCGAAGCCCTGCGACCAGTTACCGATTTTATCGGCAGTCGGCAGGTTGTCCGTGAAATTCCTGCTCAAGTAAAAGTTCCTGAAGTTAATGGAAAGATGGCTGTCGTCCTTGATTTCGGCTAAACATCCCAGAGGAATTGCCGGACCACTGCAAATACAAATAAATGCTGTACGCAACCGCCAGTCTTTATCCATTTCTTGAACCCTGAGGTGTGATCACACAAGTCATCGGCAGTAAACCAAGTACAGGCTCGACCGGGGCATGAATGCCCGCTCGCAGTCACATTTTGTTTTTGTTTTGTCTTCAGATATCCAGCACCAGGCGCGAGTCAGTCGCCCTAGAACAACACAATATGATTTGCTCGTTACTCTGTTTTTCTTCATCGGTAAGATAAACATCCCGATGATCGGGCCTACCCTCAATCACATCGCACAGGCAGGTGCCGCAAATTCCCTGCTCACACGACACTTCAACTTTTATCCCGACAGCAGCCAGCGCGTCGACGATGCTTTGCCCTTCTTCGACTTGCACGGTTTTCCCACTGCGGGCAGCGACGACTTCGAAGCTTTCGCCGGCCCTGTCGGTCTCGACCTGAAAATATTCGCGATGTATCCGCTGCTCGTCATAGCCCTGGCCGCGTGCACTTTCGATGACCCAGTCCATGAATCCCATCGGCCCGCAGGTGTAAACGTGGCTGCCGGATGGCGCGGCATTCAGCACTGCGCTCAAATCCAGATATTGGTGCGGGTCTGCATCACTGAAATGTGTGAACACTCGGGCCGCGAAAGGCGCCGCTTCCAGTTCATCGACGAAAGCGCAGCGCGCCCTCGATTGCCCCTTGTAATGAAGCTCGAAGCTTTGGCCCTGCGCATGCAATGCATACGCCATCGCAATCATCGGGGTGATGCCAATGCCGCCGCCCAGCAAAATTGAATGACTGGCATCGGCAATTAGTGGAAACAAGTTTCGTGGCGCGCTTATGCGGATATCCGTCCCCGGCACGAGACGATCGTGAACCGCTGTTGAGCCACCTCGGGAATTGCCATCCCTGAGCACGCCGAGCCGGTAGACGTTGTTGTTGCCCGGGTCACCGCATAAGGAATATTGCCTGACGAGCTCCGCACCGAGGTGCAGGTCGACGTGCGCACCAGCGGTAAACGCAGGCAACGGCTGGCCGTCGGCAGCGGCCAGTTCCAAGACAACGACGTCGTCGCCTTGTACCTCACGCTTGCGGACGATCACATCAAGCATCTGATCGTTCATGGCCGATTCCTCAAAGGATATAGCCGATACCAGCGAGCGAATCGTCGCTGTTGATCAGGCTGATGACTTTGCGGTGAAGTTTGAATTGTCCCTCGTAACGCACCAGCTCGTAGACCACATCAGCGCTGTAATGCTTGAGACTCTCCTTGCGAAACTCGCGCACATTCTGCGCGCATCGCACGGTGACGCTGGCACCGTCATCGGCCAGCACGCGTATACGCGACAGAGTCCTGACGGTACGGGGCTGCGGGCTGGTCGAGATAGACTCGCCGCCCACCAGGCGCTGCACACGCAATAGGCGCATGTGGTGATCGTCATAGGCGTAATTGAGGGTGTTTTCGAAGTCAGTTTCCTTCGGGTCGATCGGGATCACGTAAACACCTTTTTCGGTCCACCTGCCCAACCAGTTTTCATATTCGCCGTGATCCAGCATGTCGCCTTCCTGCCAAATGAAAGCGGTCACTTCTTGCAGCAATTGCAGGTTCATAGATTTCTCCACTCTCAAGCCGACATCAACTTTTTCCACTGCTGGTACGCCGCACGCATGCCGGTCTCGGCGCTCACGTCGGAAATCCGGCCGTCTTCGCTAGTCTTCTCACCAGGCAATCCGCGGTTGAGCATGATCCATAACTCCTCACCGGCACTGGCGCCCTTCTGCACGCGCTCCCATGCCTCGGAATCGTCCGGCGTGCCGAAACCCATCGGGCCCTGAAAGTGCTCGTGCAGGCGTAACCGGTAACGGTTGGCGGCTGCCGGGCCGCCGTCCATGGTGATCACGGAGTGATGGATCTCGGTCTCGGTCACTGAAATCGGCTGCAACACCCGGAAAAAGGCCATCGAACACGCAACATTGGGAAACAGGTTGAGGTTGAAACCCGATCCGCCTACAGCACGGACAATGCGACGAACCTGCAGCTCGTCTATGCCCTCTTCGCGTAACTCGGCGGCGAGCCTTTCGAAACGTTCAGGAATCGGTTTATCAAGGTCAGCTTCGAGATCGACCAGATCAGGAATCATCACCATGACGCTATGGCCGTTGCCCAGGTCTTCGACATAACCGGGGCCATTGACGAAGTCGAACAGGGCCAGGGTCTGCTCGTCCACCGAGGACAGAAAGCTTTTGTGCACCAACGGGAAGTGATAGGCGTCGGTGGTGTTTTCCAGCTGGATTTTCCAGTTACCGGGAAAGCGGAAACGATGCTCGCCGGGGACCTTGATGCCATAGCCGGCCCCCTGTTTCATAAACAGGTCCATCCATTTTTTCGCCGCGCCGAGGAAATCTTCCAGCGGCTCGATGTCCTGTTTGAAGGTCGCGAAAACCATGCCGGCGTAGCTTTCGGTGCGTAGACTGATCAGCGGCAGTTCGCTCTTGTCCAGGCAGTCGCCGTAGCTCTCCGGATGCGGAATGCCGCGCAACGAACCATCGAGGGCATAGCCCCAGCCGTGATAGGGACAGACGAAGCTGTTTGTCTTGCCTTTCTTGTGCTCGCAGACAGTGGCCCCACGGTGGCGGCAGCGATTAAGCAGTACGTTGATCGACTTTTTACGGTCGCGCACGACAATCACCGGCTGCTTGCCGATATAGGTCGTTTTGTAGCTACCCGCCTCGGGCACTTCGCTTTCGTGCGCCACCCAAATCCAGGTGCTGTGGAAGATTTTTTCCAACTCGGCATCGAAGAGCTGCGGATCGGTATAGAGCGACGTATGAACACGATCACCCTGCACCAGGTCTTGAGGGTCAACCGACAGATTGACGGTGGGAATAAGCTTGGTCACGGAATCACCTTACTATTTTGGCAGTACAAGGTTTCGCGGGCGCATAGCGTCTGTCACGCCCACGGCACGGCAGCGCGTCCAGCGCAGCGCGTTGGGTATCGGCAGTCAGCTCAGAATGCGAGCGGCAAAAGACGGGGTTGGCTTCTTAGGGATCCATAACGCGCCAGTGACACTGGCACGTACGAGCGCAGAGACGGGTTTGAGTGCACGGTCATGGCATTAGCCCTCGTTCTTGTGCGCCTCCCGGCTGGGAAGCTTTATGACTCACAAGCTAAAGGGCAGCGGCCGACCGCTCAATGACAGGTCCCGTCAAAGTCGTTGCGCCTAGCGCAACAAGCTTGGACGGTTAAACAGGGGCGGATACGCACGCGCAGCTACTGAAGCGCCCTCCTCATGGTCTTGGCGATGTCCATGGCCAACTCACGGCTCAACTCGTCAAGGCTTCGGCCGCGACGCGCAACGACATGAATTTCTGTGGCATTCAGTTCTTCGCAATCTATCGTCAAAGCTTTGAATATGCCGTTGCGCATTTCATCCGTGACGTGCAGTTCAGTTAGAAGAGTGGCGCCAAGGCCGGAGCGAACGAAATCAAGGATCACCGACAGCGAATTGGAGGTCATCGACGGAGTGACGTCGATGGACTGCTCTCGACAAACGCCATCGAGTAATTCTCTGACGCGAAATTTCGGTCCAGGCAGCACCAGTGGCTGTCGGGCCACTTCTTCAAGCGTGACAACGCTGCGTTGCGCCAGCGCACTGTCCCGATGAACGATCAGGCGCAGCGGCTGCGGCAGGCTGAAAAGCCGGTTCAGACGCGTTATCTGATCAGGCGCGAAGACGACGCCCAAGTGTGCTTCGTCCGCGATTACCATACGTTGCACTTCGCAGGACGGGGCGGTGATGATTTCGCTCTTGTGCAAATGGTGCGCACGCATCAGTTCCTGAAGGGAATTGATCGATTTCGCACCCAGCAAACCCTCTCCTACTGCGATCACGGTTGTCGCGTCGGCAATGCCGCGCAACTTATCCAGATGAGTCATGAACGCAGCGTAGCGAATGTTACGCTCCTCGTAGTAGGCCACGGCTGCTTCACCTGCGGCTGTGAGACTCATCCGGTGCGTGCCCTGCCTGACCAGATCAATCCCCAATTCTTCTTCGAGCTTGGCTATCTGGCGGCTCACGGAAGAGGTTGCGATGCCCAACTCTTCCGCGGCGGCACGCATCGAGCCCTTTGCATGGCTCAGATGCAGGTAGCGAAGACGGTTGTCCTGCAATTCAGTTTGACGACTGCTGCGATGTGGCATCGATGTACCCTTTTTCGAAACGACGTGCCGCGCAGCCATGACAGGCCTGGATGCGCAGCGATGCGGCCCGCCCCTTGAGCGAGGGGCAGTTACCGGCATCCTACATCAGGCTAATCTGGAGAGGGACGCGTATCGAATCATCGGCCACGAACAAGACGGAACAACTGACTGCGGGCAAGGCGCCTCCAAGGTGAGATACACGCAGGGGCGCAATCGCCGTTTGTCATGCAAGGGTCTAATGCTGGATTTTTATCGGCTTGCCTTGCACGAGACGTCAACGTTTCGTGCAAGGCGTGCGGCGTCATGGATACGGAGTGGTGGGCGCAATACCAGCAAACAGTGCGCCGGCGCTGTCGTAGGTCGCCTCGCCGAGGAAAGCATGCTGGGTGACTACCATCGAATCGCGCAAAATCCATTGCAGCCGGTTCTCATCGAAGATCGCTGCGGTGCCCGCCAGCCGATAAGCCATCGCCACCACCTCTGCACAGGTGTGCGCCGCGTGCGTCGCGCTCAATCGAAGCAAGTTGGCTTGCTGCTCGGTGACTGGGTCGCCGGCCAGTATGGATGCCCAGACAGCGTCCGGCGCTTCGTAGAAAAAGCCCGGGCGCTGCGCAGCATCGCCTCAGCCTTGCCCAGTTCAATCCGGTAGTACGCGCGATCACCTAGCCGGGGCGCGCCGGTAACGGTCTTGGTGCTGCCCGACATCGCCGTTACCAGATCCAGCGCCGCGCGCGCCAGCCCCAGATTTACCGCCGCATGCACTTGGGCCTGATAGGAAACCGAAGGATAACGATATAGTGGCTCATCAATGGTTGCCGCCGTACCGCGCACAAATGTCCAGGCGTGCTCAACGGTTTTGTCTTGCAGTCGTAGATCATGGCTGCCGGTTCCCTGCATGCCGACTACGTTCCAGTTTTCGACAATCTGCACTTCTCTTGCGGCAAACACCGCAGTCAATGGCTTGCCCGCAGCGGCACCGCCGCCGTTGGCCGCAGTCCCCCCAATGCCCACGCCGATCCAGTCTGCGCCCTTGCAGCCACTGGCGAAACGCCAATGGCCGGTAATCTCCCAGCCGCCATCTACGGCTTTGGCGGGCTGCAATGGATAAAGACCACCGGCATAGACCTGATCCGGTCCGTTGGCGTAGATAACCGCTTGGGTTTGCGGCGGCAAGGACGCCAGATAAATATTCGCCGAACCAAACGCCGCTACCCAGCCGGTCGAACCGTCCGCCTGGGAAATTCGTTCGATGATGCGCAAGAATTCTCCGGGCGGTAACGCATCGCCACCGAAGCACTTTGGCGTGCTGGCCCGAAAGATACCGACTGCTTTCATTTTTTCGATCATGTCACGAGGTACGTGTTTGCGCTGATTGAACTCGCCACGACGTGAGGCGATCTCGGCGATAACCGCATCCAGGCCTAGCGTGTTAATCGTTTCTGATGCAACAGAGTTTTTAACGTTCGAAATGCAGCCAACTTTGCTGTTCATCCAATTCTCCGGAATGGCAAACTTAAACACCGGCAGAATGGAGGACAAACTTGACAACGATCAAATTCGAAACATGCATAATCTAGATAAAAGACATGAATAAGCCCAATCATTACCGCTTGCAAAGACCAAAATTGGAACATTCCTTTCATTAATATCCAGCATACGAAAGACGAATTTGACCGCATGACGCTCGAGCATGAATATGCCAGCGTCAACGTTAACAATGGGAACTTGTCATCATGAATACAACAATTAAAGCAGATTTCCGTCAGGCACTTTCGTTGTTGTCAGCTGCCGTCAATATAATCAGCACCGATGGCCCCCATGGCCGTCTCGGGCTGACCGCCAGTGCCGTCTGCTCGGTCACCGATTCGCCACCGACTGTTCTGGTATGCATCAACCGCAGCAGCTCCATACACCAGGCGCTGCTGGGAAACCGCGCACTGTGTGTGAACATTCTGCCCGGCCATCAGGAAGAAATAGCCCGGCGGTTCGCCGGAATGACCGACGTACCGCCTGAAGAGCGTTTCGCCGACGATGACTGGCGCGAAGGCCATACAGGATTACCGGTGTTGGGCGATGCCCTGGCAAGTCTTGAAGGCACTGTAGTGGACATCAAGGATGTGGGGTCGCACTCGGTGCTCTTCGTCGAAGTTGCGCATATTCATGTCGGCGAGCATGGCGAAGGGCTGACCTACTTCGGGCGTAATTTTCACCGGCTCGATCGATTTGGCAGCCATGACCCGCAGGCTTCTGCTTCCTGATGAGGACTGTGAATATGACGTTTTGCCTGTTTCTTACAGCCAATAAAAGTCGAACCGAGACATGTCTTATTAAGCAAGATCCGAACTCATTGTTATCGGCGATTCCCGGCGTGATCGAGTGTGCCTGGCATGTAACATTGGCATCGACTCACGCCGATCCTTTCATCGCGGCTGAGCGTTCCCCGGAGTGCGTCATTCAACTATACTTCGGCCGTATTGATCAACTTGAGGCTGCACTGCAAACAACCGGTCCGCTTGCCAGCCTTGTATCAACCGGCAGGCTAGCCGGGTACGAGTGGCAGCAACAAGCGATGCTGGTTAGAAGCTTCAGTGATACCCGATATCCCCCGACGGCGGCGGTTGACGATGAGCGGGTTACGTATCTTGTGGAATACGCCGGCCAGGTCGCCAATGAGGCGGCCTGGGTCGAGCAATACCTTCGTCAGCACCCGCCTTTGCTGGCGAAACTGCCCTGCGTTCGTGAGGTTGAGGTCTATACCCGTCTGGATTATTGCAGCCGGCTACCTGTCGAGCGCAGCACCACGCTGCAACGCAACAAAGTCGTATTCGACTCGGCGGACGCGCTCGATCAAGCCCTTGCCTCGCCGCAGCGCGAAGTCTTGCGCAAGGATTTTCTGAGTTTGCCGCCGTTCAGTGGCTCCAGCCCCCACTACCCCATGCGTACATACCAATACCGATCCGCCTAGACGGTAATCGTCCGCCCAGGCAACTCTATCAGTGTGCCTCGCCTGTCTGCGCTGCGGCGAACAGTTCAACCAGCAGCCCTCGCAACCAGGCGATGCCGGCGTCAGAAGAAAAACGGCTGTGGTAGTAGACGCCCACCGAAATCGCTGGCAACTCGATGGGCAAACTCAACAGCCGGTACGCCTGGGTATGGTTGATCTGGGTGGCTATCGCGCGCGGCAGAATCAACGCCAGTTCTGTGGTGGCGACTATCTTCGGAGCAATCGTGAAATTCGGCACCTTCAAGGCGATGTCTCGCTGCAAGCCCACCTTGCGAAACGCTGTATCGGCGGTCAAGCCGTGCCCGGTAATGTTACTGGATACATGCACGTAGCGTAGCGCCGCCATCTGATCGAAGCTCATGCTGTCGGACTGTAATGGATGGCCTCTGCGTAGCAGGCAGATGAATTCATCTTCCAGCAGACGCTCGTAAATGCAGTCATCTGTAGGCTCGACCAGATAGCCCACAGCAATATCGATATCGCCCTTGCGCAGCGCCATGGCCAACTGGTCGATGGGCAGAGGATGGATCTCCAGGTTGATGCTCGGGGCCAGGGTAACGAGGACCTCCATCAGCCTCGGCAGGACATACAACTGCGACATGTCGGACATCGAAATGCGGAAGGTACGCGTCGCCGTTTCCGGGTCAAAGCGTGATGACATCATTAGCGCTCCCTGGATGATGTCCAGGGCATGCTCGATCGGGCCGGACAATCGAATGGCGGCATCGGTAGGTTCCATCGACGTCGCCGTTCGGACGAACAACGGGTCATCGAAAACGTCGCGCAAACGGCGCAAGGCATGGCTCACAGCGGGTTGGCTGAGATGCAGTCTTTCCGCAGCGATAGTAAGACTCCGGTGCTCCCAGATAGCCATAAAGGTTTTCAAGAGATTCAAATCAATCGTGGCCATATTGATATGTTTCGTCATGGAAGTCTCGAAGTTGCTGATGTCTACGGTTCAGCCCTGATGGAATCATCGGAAGGCCCGGCGACTAGTATGCAATCAAAGCTCAGTAACGATAAGTTTTTTCTCAGCCTTGATTAATAAAACGAACACTTCGCCGCGCTGCGCGCAATTATTCATTTGGTGCATTGCGCAAATAATTCTAGATCATTTGACCCTCTCCAATAGCGGCTATTAACGTAACAACACGCCGTCGCGAACGATTCGACGCGTTCCAAGAGATTAATCATGAGAGTCGTTGATAATATGAAAAATAAAATGACTGTACCTGCAAATGATAAGTCCAGTGCGTGTGGACCCCACGGCGTAATACGTGCAGTTTATATATCTGTCATTGGCCAGATTCTCGAATGGTATGACTTCTTCTTATATGGAACAGCGGCGGCTCTGGTTTTCGGCGAATTGTATTTCCCCATTGACGAGGATCCGCTGACTGGCGTCATTGCGGCCTATGCCGGTCTCGCGCTCGGGTTCGTCGCTCGTCCTGTCGGCGGAATATTGTGTGGGCATTTGGGCGATCGCTACGGACGCAAGATGGTGCTGACGCTAACGCTCAGCGCAATGGGCGTCGCCACCTTTTTGATGGGGCTGTTGCCCACTTATCAGAGCATCGGTATCGCTGCGCCGGTGATGCTGGTGATGTTGCGACTGGTGCAGGGGCTCGCGGCCGGCGGCGAGTGGAGCGGAAGCATTCTGGTAATCAGCGAAAACACCCACCAGAGCCAGCGCGGCCGCTTTTCCGCCTGGGCTCCATGTGGCGCGGTCGTCGGCTTCGCCCTGTCAACGGGCGCCTTCATGCTCGCGGAAAAGATCTCTGGCGATGCCTTCATGACCTGGGGTTGGCGTGTGCCGTTTCTGTTCAGCATCGTGCTGATTGCCGTGGGTCTGTATTTGCGCAGCCATATGCATGAAAGCGAGGAATTTGCACAGGTCGCGAGCGAAGGAAAAGCCGCTCGCGCACCGATCATGGAAGTGTTGCGTTTTCATCCACGGCAAATATTGATGATCTTTGGCCTGCGTTTGGGTGAAGGCTGCGCGTCATGGATGTTCTTCACCTTTTCCATCGCCTATGGCAAGTTCCTTGGTCTTTCCAACGCATTCGTTCTGGGCGCGTTGACCTTTTCGATGGTGCTGATGATTCCGTGTGCGCTGCTGGCCGGGTATATCTGCGACAAGGTGGGACGCAAACCGGTTTACCTCACAGGTGCAGTGGCTATGCTGTTGTTCGCCTACCCGTTTTTCCTGATGTTCCAGTCGGGTGAGCCGTGGATCATTGTGACTGGACTGGTATTGGCGAACGGTGTAATTCTGGGCCTTCTCGAAGGCGCTCAGCCAGCCTTCATCAGTGAGTTGCTGCCAGCCCGTCTCAGGTTCTCCGGTCTGGGCATCGGACGCGAAGTCGCCTCGGTGTTGGGTGGCGGACTGGCACCGATCATCGCCACGGCGCTTCTGGCGCACTATCGCGCTCCGGAGCCCATCGCAATCTATCTGGCCAGCATGGCGCTGATTACCGTGATCGCCACCTTGCTCACGCCTGAAACCTATCCCCGCGAGCAACGACTGCGCGACCGTGCATTGGCCGCAGAGCAGAATCGAGCGCCCGTGGAACCCTACATCGAGCGCAGCTCGGCGTTGGGTGGATAATCCCGACCGCGGCGCTGGCCATTTGCAGCCATACCACTCAGTCCTTGAGCGTGGCGATAATCTCGTGACAGCGCTGCACCATCGCACTCGTATCGTTCATCCGAGCGCTGAGGATGATGGGTGATACGGCACCCGGTTCCTCGATTTTCACGTAAACAAGATCAGCGCGGTGCTGCTGTTGTACCGCCTCTGGTACCAAGGTGATGCCAAGCCCGGCAGCGACCAGTCCGAGAGCCGTCTGCAACTCGTTGGCCCACTGCGAGACCTTGATACCCAGACCGTGATTGGCAAAAAGCGCCAGCACATGATCGGCATAGCTGGGCCTTGGATTGCCTGGATAGAGTATGAAGCGCTCGCGGCAGAGTTGCTCAAGCGTCACCGAACCAACGGCAAGCGCATGCCCGAGCGGCAGAACGGCCACCAGTGGATCCTCACGCAGCACTGTCTGCCGGACCGCGCCATCGTCGAAACGGATACGCCCAAAGCCGATATCGATGCGGCCGCTTTTCAGCGCTTCGACTTGTTGCAATGTGGTCATTTCATGCAGACCAAGTTCCAGGTTCGGATCCAGCCGCAGTTCACGGATCAGTTGCGCAAGGATCCCGTAAAGCGTCGATGGCGCAAACCCGATCGCCAGCCACTGGCGCTGGCCCTGACCAATGCGTTGGGTGTCCAGGCACAGCTGTTGAAATTGCTCGAGCAGCAGCCCGCTTTGCTCATGGAAATAGCGTCCGGCCTCAGTCAGTTGCAACGGCCGGCTGCGCTCTAGCAGCGCGGTGCCGAGGAACTCCTCAAGTTGCTGAATCTGTCGGCTCAGCGGCGGCTGAGCCATGTTCAGCCGCTCAGCCGCCCGCGTGAAATTGAGTGTCTCGGCTACCGCTTTGAAATAACGCAGGTGTCGCAAGTCCACGATACCTCCTGAGTATGGATGTACATAAAATGGATATTGGACGCTTCGTTTAAGCTCGAAGATGCTACGCCAGAGGCACAAAAGATCCAATGAGTATGGATCACGAATTTGCGTCATCACCACAACCTGCCATGGAAATTCTAATGAGCGCAGCCCGAATCGAGCGTCTGGAAACGATCATCGTCGACTTGCCGACTATCCGCCCGCATAAACTGGCCATGCACACCATGCGAGGTCAGACACTGGTCATCCTGCGGCTCATTTGCAGTGACGGCATCGAAGGTGTTGGCGAAGCCACCACCATCGGCGGCTTGGCGTATGGCTATGAAAGCCCGGAAAGTATCAAAGCCAACCTCGACGCCTGGTTCGCGCCATTGCTGATCGGGCAGAACGCGACCAATCTAAATGCGCTGATGCGCATGCTGGACAAGGCCATCAAAGGCAACACATTTGCGCGATCAGCGGTTGAAACCGCCTTGCTTGATGCTCAGGGCAAGCGCTGCGGGCAACCAGTAAGTGAGTTGCTCGGCGGTAGGGTCCGCGATGCACTGGAAGTGGCCTGGACGCTTGCCAGCGGCGATACCGACAAGGACATCGAAGAAGCCGAGCGGATGCTCGACGAGCGCCGCCACCGCATCTTCAAGCTAAAAATCGGCGCCCGGTCGCTGGCGACCGACTTGCCCCACGTAATTGCCATCAAACGCGCGCTGGGCGACAGAGCGAGCGTGCGTGTAGATGTGAATCAGTCCTGGAGCGAATCCGAGGCGATTCGAGGCTGCCAAGTGTTGGCGGAAAATGGCATTGATCTGATTGAGCAACCCATCTCACGTCATAACCGCAAAGGCCAGGTACGCCTGAACCTGCGCAGCGCCGCGCCGATCATGGCTGATGAATCCATCGAATGCGTAGAAGACGCTTTCAACCTGGCACGCGACGGCGCTGCCAGCGTCTTCGCGCTGAAAATCGCCAAGAACGGCGGCCCACGTGCAGTTCTGCGTACCGCGTCCATCGCCCAAGCAGCGGGCATTGCCCTTTACGGCGGAACCATGCTCGAAGGCGCCATCGGTACCCTGGCATCGGCGCACGCTTTCATCACTCTGGAGCAACTGCAATGGGACACCGAATTGTTCGGCCCACTTTTGTTGACCGAAGAAATCGTTGCACAACAGTTGATCTACCGCGACTTCAAGTTGCACGTGCCCAGCACTCCCGGCCTGGGCCTCACACTGGACGAAGGCCGACTGGCTCAGTTCCGCCGCCATTGACCACAGGAGCAGGAATATGTTGTTTCACGTAAAAATGACCGTCAGGCTTCCCGCCGATATAGACGCCCAGCGCGCCGCCCGCCTCAAAGCTGACGAGAAAGATCTCGCCCAGCGGCTCCAGCAAGAAGGTAAATGGCGACACCTCTGGCGTATCGCCGGCCACTACGCCAACTACAGCGTCTTCGATGTAGACAGCGTTGAGGCACTGCACGAACTGCTGATGCAGTTGCCGCTGTTTCCGTACATGGACATCGAGATCGACGGCCTGTGTCGTCACCCCTCCTCAATCCATGCGGACGAGCGCTGAACAGCACGCCCTAGTACCCATTACAAAAATAAGACGAGGACCGATCATGACGGTAACCATTTCCCACACCGAGCAGATCCAGACATTTTTCAAACAGGCTGCTGGCCTGGAAAACGGTCGCGGCAGTCTGCGCATCAAACAGATTCTGTTTCGTCTGCTGCAAGACAGCGCACGTCTGATAGAAGAACTGCAAATCACCGATGACGAGTTCTGGACTGCCGTTGATTACATCAATCGTCTCGGCGGGCGCAATGAAGCCGGTTTGTTGGTGGCAGGTCTTGGGCTGGAGCACTTTCTCGATTTGCTTAATGATGCCCGTGACGAACAGGCCGGCAAGGTCGGCGGCACACCCCGCACTATCGAGGGGCCTCTTTATGTGGCAGGCGCGCCGCTGTGCCAAGCTGAGGCGCGTATGGATGATGGCAGCGAAGACGGCATCGCGACGCCAATGTTCATCCAAGGTCAGGTGGTCGATCTGGCGGGCAACCCGATCGCTGGCGCGATTGTGGACTTGTGGCAAGCCAACACCAAGGGCAGCTATTCCTGGTTCGACAAATCTCAGTCGGATTTCAACCTTCGTCGCCGTATCGTGACCGACGAACGCGGCCATTACCGGGCGCGCAGTATCGTACCGTCAGGGTATGGTTGCGATCCGCAGGGACCGACTCAGGAATGTCTCGACCTGCTTGGCCGCCATGGGCAGCGCCCGGCGCACATCCACTACTTCATCTCGGCCCCGGGCTTCCGCCATCTGACCACGCAGATCAACCTGTCGGGTGACAAATACCTGTGGGACGATTTCGCCTATGCCACTCGCGAAGGTCTGGTGGGAGAGGTACGGTTTGTCGATGATCAGCAGGCGGCCACCAACCGTGGCGTTCACGGACGGTTCGCCGAGCTGGACTTCGACTTTCAGTTGCAACCGGCTCATGACGAAGTGGAACAGCAGCGCAGTGCCCGCCCGCGGGCGCTTCAGGGCTGAACGTTTCCAATTGCCTCGCCCGCCCCTCGGAAAACCCACATACAAAGGGGCGGTTTTTTATACAACTAGGGAGGTTGCCCGTGAAACACATGATTGAAGATGTCTGACAGCAATCTGTTCCTATTTCTGAAACGAGCCGCGATGCCTGTGTGCGGCATCGCGGCAATCACGGGTTCCATCGCGCTGGGCTTTGCGTGGACCGCGGGGCTGATCGGCGGGCGAACGACCACACGCACCTTTCTTGGCGACTCGCTCGCCAACTTCGAACCTGGGTTTCGCCGCGCGCATGGCAAGGGCATGTGCTTCGCAGGCACTTTCCACAGCAATGGTGCAGCCGCTCACCTCTCATACGCACGAGTGTTCTCGCAGGGGCAGGCTCCGGCTATCGGCCGGTTTTCCGTGGGCGCGGTAGATCCGCACGCCGCCGACAACTCTTCGGCGACCGTCAGCATGGCTCTGCTGTTGACCGCTGAAGACCGGTCGCAATGGCGCATGAAGCTGAACAACGCACCTTATTTCGATACGCGTAGCCCCGAGGGTTTTCTCGCCCAGCAACAGGCACTCAAGCCCGATACCCGCACGGGCAAGCCTGATCCAGCACGCGTTGCGGCGTTTCTTGCCGACTATCCAGAGGCTCGAAAAGCATTGGCACGCAAAGCGAGTGCGCCTTGGCCGAGCAGCTTTTCTGGTGCGCAGTACAATGTGATCAATGCCTTCGTTTTGCTCTCCTCCGATGGCAAGCGTCAGCCGGTGCGCTGGTTCATGCGTCCGCATGCAACCTTCTCAGCATTCAGCACCGAACAGCGCGCCAAGGTGAGTCACGATTTCCTGTTTGATGATCTGCGACAGCGTCTGGCACAGGGCCCGCTGTCATGGGATCTAGTGCTGCAATTGGCGGATGCGAGTGATCTGATCGACGATCCATCACAGCCTTGGCCGGAGCAACGACCGCAAGTGACCGCCGGCACGCTTGAGGTGACCGGCGTTTTCGACCAGGTCAACGGCGCCTGTCGGGACGTTAATTTCGATCCGACACTGGTGCCTGCTGGCATCACACTGTCCGCCGATCCCGTACTGGCAGCGCGGGCAGGTATCTATTCGCACTCTTATAACGCTCGGCTGCGAGAGATTGCCCTTGGTAAAGCAACAGATGCCGTCGGTAAAAAGGAAGGCCACTGATGAAAACAAATTCGGTCACTCATTCGCCTCGTCGCTTCAATCTGCTGGCAAGAATTCTTCATTGGTCAATGGCGCTAGCGATTATTGCCATGCTGTTCATCGGTGTGGGGATGATGACATCGCTAACGTGGCGTCCATTTCTCATCAACTGGCATCAGTCATTGGGCGCAGCCATTCTTTGCCTCGCGAGCATACGTCTGTTCAACCGGTTATTACATCCCGGCCCGCTGTTACCCAAGAGCGTCCCTAAGTGGCAAGCCACAGCGGCAAGAGTTACGCATTGGTTACTTTATTTTTTCATGTTCAGCCTGCCACTATTTGGCTGGGCGATGCGCTCAGCTGGCAACTGGCCGATCACCATACTGCCCGGTTGGAACGTACCTGCAATCGTTGGTGAAAACCCAGTGGTCTATGCTTGGTGCCGGATGCTGCATGGAGCATTTGCGTGGCTGTTTTTCGTTGCAATTCTAGGCCACATCAGCGCTGCCTTGTTACATGCTTGGGTGTACAAGGATAAAGTGTTCGCCACTATGATGTTTGTGCTCAAACGCGAGTCATAAGAACACCCGCCGATGTTCCACGGGAACGTGTGTGATGTCAGAAAATGCTTAGACCCTGAAATCTAGTTGGAGCAGCAATCATCATCATCATCGCTCCCTTGTATTCATATTAACAGTTAGGCTCAACAGAACAGCGGATCCGAGGCGAGAAAGCGGCTGGGGCAAAAAAGAATCTAATCCCTCTGTCAATCAACAGTGTTTAGCTGATTTCTTTCCCAACCACTGGCGATCGGCGAAGGCACACCGAGCAGTGCCTCGGTGGGCAGCACATCGACTTGCTTGCCATAGACAGGACCAGTCGTCCGTTTCCCTTAAGCCATGCGATGTAACTTGGCTACGGGCCTATGTGCCAGCAAACGCCGTTGTCGAGACAGGCACGTGGCTGCGGTCATAAGCCTTCCTTTTCAGCGGCTTTTTTTCAATGAATCCTTTCAGGATTTCAATCATTGAAATTTCAGTAAGCTGGCGCGCCTCCCACTAACGCGATCCCGCGGGTTTCCGACCCCGTACCCTTTGAAAGTCCCCAGGGTCCCCGGCGGTATTCTGCCCGGCCCGGCTGATCGACTCGGGATTCGAGTGCCATGTCCTGCCTCGATCCATTTGGAAAGACGGACATCCCTGCGAAGGTTTCAGCTAGAGAGATTCCGCGAGTTCGATAACCCGTGTAGGGGGCGGCCCTCAGGGAGGACCCGTGAAAATCGGCGCCCTACCCGGCCTGCCCGGCTCATGCCTTCGGCTCGGCCTCGCTCAGGTCCAGCCGCTTGGCCACCCAGCGCTCGTACAAGCCGATGGCGACATCGGCGCCGGCCATCGCGGTCAGGCAACCCAGGGCGCCCGCCGTCCAGATCGACAGGCCCGCGCCGAACAACAACATCATCGCCGACACCCCGCAAACGATGCAGGCACCGGACCGAAGTGCGAGGCGGCGCAACAATGCCCAGCCTCTCGCCCCGTCCTTGTCGGCGCGCCACATCTCGCCGGACACACCGCCAACCAATGACAAGGCGATCACCAACCAGATCGGCATCTCTACCAGTGCCTGTTGCTCGTTCGTCATTGCCCTGCCCCTTAAACAAAAAGACCCGGCGCAATGGCCGGGTCGGTTGGTGGTTGCCTGCCGCACTCTGCGGTCGCACCCATCGAAGATGGCCCCTTTTTACAGGTCGATTCTGGTGGCAGCAAGACCGTTTTAATGCCATCCGGTGAATGTGTGGGTGACGCCCGGTGAACGGCTGACGAATGTCGGTGAATATCTCATTCCGGCTGGCTTTTGCTTCTGTTGTTTCAGTGGCGTCCCATGCGTCCCACCTTCTAAAAACAAGGTGGGACGTCTGAAAGCCCCGCAGATTGGGGCTTTGCCCCACCGTCCTACTTTTATCTCTCTTTTCTCGTGTATAGAGAGAATATTTAAAAGCACGCGTGCGCGTGAACACGCGCATTGATGCCCGCTACGCATACACGGGCGGGAGACATGAAAAAGGTGGGACGGTAGGACAGCCCAACAACGACGGGGCCTGCGCCCGTCCCACCACCGCAAAAAGCAGTGGGACGGAGGCAGGCCAGTGGGACGGCGTGAGCCAGAGTAATGCCCACGATCAAGCCGCTTCCCCCAGGAGGAAGTGCTCAACCACGATGTGAGCGTCATGCAGGCGCTGGTAGTAGAGGTTGCGTGTGCAGCCACTCTCAGCCAGACGTGCAGTCAGAGGCGCATCAGGCTGGAAGTAATGCACCTGGACCACCGTCATCAACTCGGGATCAAGGCGTTTCTTGACGATGCGCTCAATGTCCAAGGAGGCCTCCAGCGGCACCCTGCTCCCGCGCCTTCCGCGCACAAGCTGGCCACCGCTTTCCATCATCATCGCGACCATGTTGCCGCCCGAGTAGCCGGCGGCCACCTCGTCGCTGTGCAGCTCCTGCGCCCATTGTTTGAGAGCCATATCGATCGCTTTAATCATCGAAGCACGGCTCCTCGAACTCTGGTTGTTCCAGCGCAGGCGCCCTGCCCCAACCCTCAGGTTTCTTGTACGCCCATGGCCGCTGACCGCTTTTGCTCAAAGCGCCCAAACGGAACCGTCGCCAGCCCAGTCGATGCAGAATCGCACCAACGCGCATCTGCTCGGGTTTGCCCCAATGACCGGGATCGAGCTTGAGCGCCTGACTCATCACCTCGCTACCGGTGGTGGTCTCGCCGATCTGCGATTCTTCGAGCCAGGTCAGGATGGGCGTTTCCCATTCGTCCACCACAAAGCGTTCGTCCTGTTCCTCGCTGAACATTGGCGCTTCCTCTCGCGTGACCCACCAGAGGTCGCCGGCCTCAAAGCAGAACATCGCTTCGGCCCACAGCTGGTCGCGGATCTCGCGCAGCAACGCCACGTCGACCTTGGTACAGGCCACCGGCCAATAACGACGGTTGCCGGTGGCGTCCTTCAGGTACTCGTCCTGGTTGGTAGTGCCGACGAAAACACACTGGCGTGGCACGTCCAGGGTTCTGCGGCCATAGCTTTCGCGGTAGGTGTCGGTCGAGGCCGAGAAGAACTGCTTGGCCTTGGTGCTCTCGGCCTTGTTGAAGCTGTCCAGCTCGCCGAGCTCAACAATCCACTTACCGCGGATCGCCTGGAAGCCATCTTTGTCACCGAGGGCAAACGGCGTATCCATGAACCACTCGCCGCCGAGCACGCTCATCGCAGTCGACTTACCGGCGCCTTGTACACCTTCGAGAATCATCACCGAGTCGGCCTTGCAGCCGGGTTTCATCACCCGCGCCACGGCTGAGATCATCCAGCGCTTGCCGACCTTGGACGTGTAGTCGGTTGCCTTCACCCCCATGACATCCGTCAACCAACGCTCCAGGCGCGGCACACGATCCCATTCGAGTTTTTTCAGGTACTCGCGCACCGGGTGAAACGCGTGGTCGTGCGCCACAACGCTGACGGCTTCGATTACGTGCGACGACTTCACACGCAGGTTGTACTGCTGCGCGAGCCACTTCATCACGCGCACATCATCGATGTCGGCCCATTCGCCGGTACCGCCGCCATAAGGGGCGGCGCGTAACTTGACGATCTTCGAGCTGAAGGCGCAGTAGCTGATCACGCCAGCCCAGCGTTCGTCATGAGCCAAAATCAATTCGACGTTCTGCATGTGCGCGATCAAAGCACCGCTCTCGCTGCGGGCGAGTTGATCCTTCCAGCCACCGGCCGCCGGTGGACGGACTACTGCGAGCACTTGTCGGCGAACCGCGTCGAGGCCTTCGGCGACGTGCAGATCGTTGAAGTCGGTCCACTTCTCGTGACGCTCGACAGAGAAGATCGGCGCAACGACCTGGGCACCAACGATCAGCGCGGCGTTACTGGCCTTCTCTTCGCCGGGGTTCCACGCATCACCGTTGGGCTTCGTGGTTTTCCAGTCGTCATCGCGGCAGATGATCAGCGGGCAGCCGGCAAAGCGCTCGCGCATGACCTTGCACACGGCCAACAGGTTGCCCGCATCGAAGGCCACGGCCACAGCGAGCGACGTCGCCATGTGCAGGCTGGCGCCGGTGGCGTAACCCTCACAAACCAGCACCGGTTCGCCCGGTACCGGATGCGGACCGAGCAGGTGAAAGGTGCCCTCCTTCGCCATGCCGTAGGGCCAGTAGGATTTGTCGCGGCCGGTGTCTTCCTGCTTGTTCGGGAAGATCACCTGCAGGCCTATGATCTGATCACGGGCGTTCTTCATTGGGACCAACACGGCGCCGGTGCGTGGCGCGTATCGGACATTGATACCAACGATCTGCTTGCGGTCCAGGTATTCGCTGCGGCCGGTGGTCGGCATGCGCTCGAACAAACCCTGCGCCCTTTTCGCGGCCCGCCGCGCAGCGTTACTCGCGATTTCGGCGACGCGGCGCTTGGCTTCTTCCTGGCGGGCGCGCATCAGTTCGCGCTCTTCCGGCGACATGCGACCGGCCTTGACCTTGATCTTCTGCGTCTCGCCCGAACGCCAATCACCAAAGGCGCCGAAGATCAGGGTGTCGCCCTTCTCGGTGCGCTGCTCGTGGACCACGTACCAGCCGTTCTTTTCCTTGCCCTTGTCCTGCGATGTCTTGCAGCGGGTCAGCTTGCCGAACACCAGCGGTTGCGCTGGCTCCAGACCGTAATCGGCGAATTGGCCCAATACCTCATCGAGCATGCTGAATCCCCCGCTCAGACAGGGATTGGCAGCTGATGCACTGCGAGCAACCCGGTGAAGCCAGGCGACGGGCTTCCGGAATCGGATCGTCACACGCTTCACAGAACAGCAAGGAATGGGCAGCGCTTTCGGCTTTGGCAGCGTTGCGCGCAGCCATGGCCTGATCGATGCGTTCCTGCACCAGATCATTGGCGAAATCGGCGATGTCAGCCACGGTCAGCACCTCGCGTCGTCTGATTGACGTAGGTGGCGCGGTTGAACAACCCGAGCAGCCCTTGAATGCCCCGGAACACCTGCAGGCGAATCGCAGCCAGTTCCTGATCAGTGACCACACCGTCGCCGATGCTCTTGGCCCAGGTCTCGGCCAGATCGGCGACCTGGCGGAAGTATTCGGCGATACCCGTGGTGAGAGTCTCGGGCATGTCGTTGGTGTAGGTGTCGGCCAGCTCCTGCCAGACCGTGTCACCGACCAGCGCATGCACCGCATCAAGAATGCGGCGATCCTTGGTCAGTTCGAGGATCTCGCCGAATTCCTGAATGTTGATGGAGTGGCTCGGATGGGTCGGCGACAGTTTGTGCTGCAGCGTGGTCGGGTTACGACCGGTCGTGGCTGCGATGGCAGCAGCGCCGCCCGGGTAATCGCGAGCGGCGTGGTACAGCGCTAAATCGAGCGGCAGGATTTCCCGCTGCGCCCGTTCCAGAGAACTGAGAGCAATTCGGCTCATGGCATTAATCCTAAAAGTTGCCAGTGCCGCGCGACAGAAGTTGGTGATACATTTGCCGCGTGGTCTGGAGAGGCCCAAAGCCGGCTAGGTTCGTAAGACCAACACCGGCACCGTGCCGGGGCGAACAATCCGTTGTTCACCCCTGGCGCAACAGCTGCCAGCTCTGTGGTAAGAACGGCAGCAACACCAAGGCTTCCGAGCCTTGGAAACGCGATGAAAGTCGGCGGCATGTGGTGTGCTCGCCTTCTGACATCGCGACCCGATAGCATTGTGGTGATGCTGTCGGGAGAAACTGGGCGACCCTTGGGTCGCCTTTTTTCTATGCAGCTTGTATTTCAGCGTCGGATTCGGCTGGGAATATCTCGGGTAAATCCGGCCTAAGCTGATGAGGTAGCAGCGCTCCAGAAAGTGCTTTCGACAGATGTCGAACCTGTGCGACTGGGATACCTCGCCGACGCCAATTAAAGAATCTCTGAGGGCTGATTTTGCACTCTCGCGAAAGCTGGGAAGGGCTTTTGCCGGAGGCCTCAGCAACCTGCAGTACTAAATCGAATATCTGAGCAGGTGTACTCATGACGTTATCCATACCAAACAATTTGAACGGCAGTACCAAACAATACGTTTGTTATCATCTGAATGCAAGCGCTGTAACATTTCGTTTATGAGTAAACAAACGCAAAACCTCAAAGGCCAACGCTTTCGTGAAGCGCTCGAAGACTCCGGATTGACGGGGGCCCAGCTCGCTCGAATTCTCGATCTCGAGAACGACCAGAACATCACGAACTGGAAAGCTAGGGGCGTCCCCGCGTACATGGTCGGCGAAGTTGCGCTGACACTTGTCGTGGAGCGCGAGTGGCTAGAAGGGAAAGATGTACCAATGCGGACCAAGAGCACTGAGCGAAACCCATTACGCCCGGCTGCTAACGATTCGCCGCTTTACGTGCTGGAGCCAATGGCTCCTTGGGACTCAGAAACACCAATAGACAATGACGAGGTGGAGCTAAGGTTGTACAAGGAAGTGGAGTTATCCTCTGGCCCCGGGAAGGTTGCGCGTACAGAGGTTCAGGAGATCGCTGGGCCCAAGCTTCGTTTTTCACGAGCTACGATGAGGACTTGCGGAGTAGATCCCTCAAACGCTGTATTTGCCACCAACAGCGGGAACAGTAATCACCCACTGATTCTTTCGGGAGCGACAGTCGGCATTGATACGGGAATGACGCGAATCGTTGACGGCGAAATGTACGCAATCGACCACGACGGGCATTTTCGGATTAAGTTTCTTCAACGTACTGCCAACGGCATCAAGATGAGGAGCTTCAATTCACAGGAATACGCTGACGAAGACTATGACTTCGATCAGATCATGGCTCAACGGGTGGTAATTCTTGGCCGCATATTTTGGTGGTCATCAATACGTCCATTGAAAGGCCCCTCTTTGATCTGACACCAAACAAAATGTGTTGACCAAAAACCAAACAGATTGTTTACTTGCCTCACTCTCCAACCACAGTGAGGCATCACCATGCGCGCCACCGCATCCCTACATGTCCATCCTGCATGCGTCAGCAATCGCAAACTGATCGAACAGCTGCAGCTCGCCACGGGCTGTCTGGTCGTCATTCATAACAGCAAACCCAAGCTTGTCGCCAAGTCCTGCCAGCCCTCTCCTATCGATCCGAACGGTGGAGGGCACGCAGCATGATCAAGTACGAGATCGACAACCGCACCCTGCAGTTGCTCAACGCCCAGGTCAACCTGACCGAGACCTTCAACCATGTCCTGCGCACAGCACCGAAGCGTGAATGCCTGGCATTCCGTCTCAAGGCTGAGCGCGGCACAGTGGAAAGCACTTTTGTCGTCGAACTGGGCAGCGAACGCCACACGCTAACCCTGCCAAACGACAAGAAGATGCACCTCAAACTGGCCGATTTCATTGAAGAGATTGCCAACGGTCCGTTCGACGCGAGCAACTCCAGCGACCTGGTGCCTCTCCCGCATGCCGATCGTCAATACGGTCGCTTTGAAGTCCAGGACAAGCAGCGCGTGTTCGAACTGGTGCACACCGGCGGCGTGCTGAGCCTCGACATGGGTTTTGAACTTCCCCTGCATGTGGCGCTGCATCGCACTCATACACGCCGCGGCGTCACCGCGATCTTGAGCATCGGCAACAAGAGTCCGCATACGCGCTGCTTTACCTTGTACGACCCCGATGCCGAGATCTACGCAAGGCTCCTTGAGTCCATCAGCCACCTTGCTGCAGCGGCCACTCCTGCTGCGCACGCGGCATGAGGAGGACGATATGGAACGCACCCTCGCCCAAGCAGCCGCACAACTCGGCCTCACTCGCCCCAAATTGATCGCTCTCATGCGGGAAAAAGGTTTGCTCAAGGGAAACTTGCCGGCGGACCCGAAGCGCGACAAAGCGTACCTGCGGATCAAGGACAGCCCCTGGTATGACGAAAAATGCGGAATGCAGTACAGCCAGTCGACCCGCGTCATGCAAGCCGGCATCCGCTGGCTGGCCGAGCAGCTGGACATCGATCTTCCTGCCATCCCGGCAGATCGCCGTGACGTGGCCTAGGGAGTACGCCCGCCAGATCGTTGCCATGCGCACACGCGAGGAGCGCAACGCCGCGCTCCTCGAAGTGCCCGAACATCTGCGCGAGCTGACCAGACGCCACTGCCTGAACGCCTGGAACCACCCCGCACGACAACAACGCAAGGAGGCTCGACAAGTCCATGAGTAACGTTGCACAGAACCCGCTTCGCCTGCATCCGGCGCCTGAACCGGCCACCGTCGAACTGCTCTATCGAATCTTCGGTGATGTCCTGATCCCGCTAGAAAAAGTCCGCGAGCAGTACTTTCGCAATCTCAACGAGCAGTCGTTCGTGACGGAGATCAACAGCGGCCGCATCCAGCTTCCCATAACCACGCTGGACACCAGCCGCAAGGCGCTGAAGTACGCGCACATCCGCCATGTTGCCTCGCTGATCGACATCCGCGCCTACAAGGCTGATGAAGATATGCAGCGACAGCAGGACGGCCAACGCCAAACGGCCCCCACACCACTGACGGCTGTCACCACCAGTCAACGATAATCCTAGGAGCACACCACATGATGACCCCAATACAAATCAGTGCACTGATCATCCTGATAGCTCTGGCCGCCCTGCTGCTCTGGGGCGGTTACATCATAGGCCGCAGCGATGGCCTGGAGACCGGCCTTCGCGAGGGTGAAGACATGCAACGCGCCGCAAGCGCCAAAACCATCCGCGAGCTTCGGGCCTCCCTGCAGTTCATCCGGGCCGATCACACTCGCTTGGCACAAACCTGCAAACGACTTGAAGCAGCCCCCCTCTTCGGCCCGGCCGAGCACCAGACGCTGGTCGGCATCGGCGAGTTGCTGCGGATCGCCGCCGAAACCTTCAGCGCCTTTCGTACCGGCAAGAAGCTCGAGCGTGATGCCCGATCTATGCGTGAACAGGCACTTACGATGGCTGCGCAGCTGCAACCAGGAATCGAGGGCCGCAAAGTCGCACAGCAAGCGCATTCGAAGTGCGCTGTATTTCCTAGCAAGGAGGCAGCATGAACATTCAATTTCTTAGCCATGAGCAGGTCTGCGAGTTGACTGGAGCCAAAACTAAAGCCGGTCAGATTACTGTACTGAAGCGTAATGGCATTCGTCACACCATCAAGCGCAATGGCTGGCCCTGCGTGATTGCCTCGGCGCTAACAGGGGTAACTACAAACGCGCCAGAAATTCCGATGTGGCAGCCACGCTTGGTGGGATAAATGGGACGAAGACCAACAAAGCCGGGAAGCATTCCTCGCCTGCGCGAGAGAAAACGCGGCAACACCACCTACTACCTTTATGACACTGGCGGGAAACCACGCAAGGAAATCCCGCTGGGTACAGATTACGGCCTAGCCATCTTGGAGTACGCAAAGCTCGAAAAAAGCCGCGTTTCTCAAGCTCTGACACAAACCGTACTTACCTTTGCGTACGTGGCCGAGCTTTATATGAATGAGGTGGTTCCCACGAAAGCCCATGCCACCCAGAAGGACAACGCGCGCGAACTGAAAAATCTTCTCCTGTTCTTCAACGACCCACCGGCCCCTCTAGAAGCAATCGAACCGAAACATGTCAGCCAGTACCTTCGTCATCGCGGTAAGGCAGCTCCTATTCGTGCAAATCGGGAAAAAGCGTTACTTAGCTCCATTTGGAACTTCGCTCGCGAGAACGGCTACACATCCTTGGCAAATCCTTGCTCAGGCGTGAAGGGCAATAAAGAAACCGGTCGCGACATATATGTTGAAGACGACGTCCTAGCCCGAGCCTACCAGCATGCCGATCAGCCATTAAGAGATGCTTTGGACCTGTTCTATCTAACAGGTCAGAGGGTCGCTGACACATTGAAGATGGATGAGCGGGACATAAAGGACGGAAAGCTCTCCGTCCAGCAAGGCAAAACTGGGGCTAAACGAAGGATCGAAATCATTGGTGAGCTCAAAGTCGTAATCGATCGAATCATGGCGCGAAAGGCCGGACAGAAAATCAGATCAACACGCCTGGTAGTAATCGACTCTGGGCAGTCGATGACGACCAGCATGCTCAGAAAAAGGTTCGATGACGCCAGGGAAGCAGCCGGGATTCCAAAAGCAGAATTTCAGATGCGCGACCTACGAGCAAAAGCGGCCACGGATAAAGAGGAGTCAACAGGGAGCATCAGAGAAGCTCGGGACCAACTTGGGCACACCACCGTAGGGATGACAGAACAGTACATCCGTATGCGAAAGGGCATGAAGGTCACCCCTACGAGGTGACTAACGGTCACGAATTGCGGAAAAGATTTTTTGATTGCGGAAAAAAGAATTAAGGGCTTGCATGAGGTATGTCATGCAAGCCCTTGATATTCATGGTGCCCGAAGCCGGAATCGAACCGGCACGCCCTTACGAGCGGGGGATTTTAAGTCCCGCGCCACAATCAAGCGGGCTGCGGCTTTGATGCGATTTTTTGGGCCGCAATTAGAGTCGAAAGACTGAGATTCGCCCCAATGTTTTCGCATACCGAAAAATGATTGCGGCCCAAAAAAAGGGCCTTAATTTCACGTAAAAATTGAAACCCTATCGGGCACTAAGAAGCTGGCATTATGCCGACTTTGCATAATCCAGCGCTTTGTCCTTCTCCGGCGTTCTGCCGACATTGAATCCCCCTGCTACTCTGGTTGCGTCCAAGGAGGAAACCAATGCCAAACTCTGATCTGCTCCCTTCCCTGCTCGTCAAGATCAACGAAAATCAACTCGCGCTCGAAGCCGCCATCATGGAACTCACCCTTTGGGTCGAGCAGCGCGGATCCGCCGATGTCGCCGAAAATGTCCGAAGCTCTCTGGCCGCGCTCGATCGGAATGAAGAATTCATCAGAATGACCTTGGCTGTTTTGATGACGCCCGACTGACAGTTCGTCGCCTCAATCTCGCCCGCTGGCACAGCCTCGATTACTGTATATGCAAACAGTATTCAGTAAGGCGTGCCCGTGGACCCCCTCTATATAGAAGACACCGACGATTGGCTCGGCAACCCGACCCCGCTCGAAACGTGCCGACACCAGCTCAGGATGTACGAGAACGAGTTCGAAGCGCTGACCCTCAAGCTCGATCGAGCGTTGGCGAATATCGAAGGCCTGGTCAGAGACAATGACGCGCTCAGGCAGGATAGGGATTCTCTCAAGGCCAAGCTTCAGTACGCCGAGGGGGATTTGCTGAGCGAAAGGCGAAGATTCGCCGACGTCGAGCACAGCAGAAACCATCTGTTCAATGAAAACCAGCGCCTGCTCAGGAAGCTTCGCGAGAGCGAGGAGGATGAGTGAGCCAGATTCGGGCTACGGCACATCCTTAAAGAAGACGTGGTGCCCGAGCTTGAGTGTCTGCTTGGCCTTCGCCGCCCAGGCCGGAGCCTTGATGCTGGTGGCATAATAGTGCGTGGCGCCGCCGGTTGGGTCCGGCACCTTGCCGTCGATCACCTGGTCAGCAGCGATTCGACATTGCGCCAGCTCGCGGAACGGGATCTGCTTCACGCCGATCAGGAACTGATAGTTCGGGTCGGTCTTGTTCCAGCAGCTGAACTGCCACGGCTTTTGGCAAACGCCGGCGTAGCCCTCGCCCCACCACGACTTCTCCTTGCCGTCGAACACGCGGTTGCGGATCGTCCAGGCCATGGCGATCTGGCCGGCCGTGCCTTCGCCTCGCGCCTCGCGCCTCGCCCCAAATCGTGCGGGCGAGGATGTCGCGGTCTTTCTCGGTTACTGGCATAACTTTTCTCCGGGCAAAAAAATACCCGCTCGATGGCGGGTACTCAAACGTTAATTCAGTCGTTAAAAGACTCTTCTCAAAACTGATATTTTTCGGAACCCCCACACAATAACAAGCGAAATTGCCATTGTAAGGAAAACCAATCCCGGGATCGTTATCCACCCGGAAACATCAGGATTGTTGAGATCGAAATATCGTATTAGGACGTCCATCACTAGCGGGTGAAATGCATATATCCCAAGTGAACAAGCAGAGATCGCAGAAACGATCGGCCTAATGAAAGCAGGAACCGATCGAATCATCAAAGCAATATTAAAAACAGCGCAAGCCGCGAGGACTATGAGTGGTGACTGGTAAACATAGAAGGTTTGCAAAGGGTGACCGGCTCGTACGGAAACGAGATATGTCAGATAGCACGTGCCTGCGGACCCAACAAAAGCTAGGAAGAGGTTTAGTGCCAGCCATCCCATGCCGCCTTTGTTTTGGTTTCTGTCAAAGAGATAGGCTCCGAGGAAGACAAAACCGAAATACCCAGTAAAGCTGAACAGCGAATATAGCTCTATGGGATCGAATCCGGGGACTACAAACTGCCCTAACGTACCCCAAACACAGTTACACAGGACCCAAGCACCGAGAAACATCAACCGCTCATTATTAGTTGAATTTCTAAATATCTTCCCCAAGAAAGGCAGTAATACGTAAATGCCGAGAAGAGAGTAAAAATACCAAAGATGCCCATACGAAGGCGCAGTCAGTAGCAACTTAATGCTGCCGAAAATCCCTGGATATTCTTTCCAATATACCGCAGCATAAATGACTGACCAGAATATCAATGGTTGAAGAACCCTACCAACCCGACTCTTATAAAATGGAAATACCCCCTCATCTCTCGATACGAGCAATGCTCCTGTAATCATGAAGAATATGGGTACAGAAGCCCTAGCCAGAGAATCAAAGAAATTGGCCGAAAACCATTTTTCACTGAACACAAAAAAATCATTTGCGGATATATGTACAACTACAACCAATATGCAAGCTACCACTCGAGCTATATCTAAGCCTACGGAAAATTGTCTGCTTCTTGTGTCCATGCTCAATCCCTGATTTCAAATTCAGTGGATGGTACTCGCCCAATATTTTGTTGTCATTTCTATTTTCAGGTGAGGGGCGGCGGTACATATGGCCTAATAACCCACTCAAGCTGCCGCCCATCCCCGTATCACTTCGACCTGCTCGTTGATGGCGGGCGTATCAAAACGGTAATCTATTGGACTTGTTCAAGCGCCCTGATTCGGCTTTCGAGCTGATGGTTTTTCGATGAAAGCTCTTGAACCGCGCCAACCAAGTAAGAAACGAGACCGAGCGAATCAAGGGAGAGAATTGACGTAATGTTATCCTTCGTTTCGCCCTCGATGATCTCACCCGTTACCAATGAAGAATCCGAAAGCATCACGTCCTGAGCGATGAACCCTCGTTTTACGCTCGACTGAGAAACCGGCCCACGCTGTGAGAATCTGTAAGTAACAGGCCTCAAGGACTCGACTAGCGAAAGGTCGAGGTGTCTTGAACGTAATTGATTTCCTCCTTGATGCGCTCATCCGAGGCGGTGTATTGGATCGTGCCGGTGTTCGATCTATCCACCCAAACCTACATCCCGGACCCAGCCCAGAAAAGATCCCAGTGGTTCGATCCAGATTGCCCGGTACCGCTACTCGACCGATAACCTGGCGGAAAGAAAACAGAACTGGAAATTAAATAACCTGCAGAACTCGAAAGCGTCGTGGAATTGTTAAGGCGCAATGTGCGGACGACTTTCCCAGTACAGCGGAATCCACGACTTCGTGGCAGCGCTCAGCATGCCGAACGCGCTAATCAACTCGACCGGCGAGCAGCCCTTTGAGCGGTACAACGCCGCGCCGACCACTCAATTGGCCCTCTTCCACCGGGAAGGCGAGTTTCTGCACGCGGACATGGTTCGCTGGGGATGGCGCCCGCATTGGGCGAAAGACCGCGCCGCGCCAATTAACGCCCGCGTGGAGAAAGTCGCCCACGGACCGTTCTTCCGCGCGATTTGGCCGCATCGGGCAGTCATCGCGATCAACAACTGGTTCGAATGGGTAGACGAAGGCGGGCCGAAAAAGCAGCCCTACCTGATCCGGCACCGCGACCAATCCCCAATCCTTTGCGCCGCAATCGGCCAATACCCGAACGAGGAGCACGAACCTGGCGAGCACGACGGATTTGTGATCATCACTGCCGATAGCGCCGGCGGGATGGTCGACATTCACGACAGGCGGCCGGTGGTTCTCTCGCCAGAGCTCGCGCGGGAATGGTTGGACCCGGCCACGCCTAAAGAGCGCGCCGAACAGATGGTGCTGCATGAGGGCGAGCCATCAGAGGCTTTCGAATGGTTCAAGGTCGATCGCGCCGTGGGCAATGTACGCAATCAACAAAGCGGATTGATCAATCCGATTGATGAAAAAGCTGAATGATTTAATGCTGAGAAAGTGTCTTCAGGTGCTCCACCAGCGCAGATTCGAAAATGATATAGAGCCTTTCAGCATCGCCAGCGCGCAGGGCGCCGGCGGTTTCCAGCCCAAGCACGAAGCCTTCTGCCCGTGCTCCCGCCTTTACCGCCGTGATCATCGAATCCGTCCGGACGATCTGCGCCAGCAGGCGATCGGCCTCTCGCTGCATTTTGTCGCCCATCACTACGCCTTCCACAACGATTCACCCTTTGTATTCACTGCGACATCCAATACATCACCGCCAGGACGACCGTAACCCAAACGAGGGTCATCAAAAACGAAAGCCCTGCGAGTCGCTTGTCCACGTACATATCGCCATCATCAAAAAGGAATGATGGTTCAAGACCAAAGGCCCTGCAAGCGTGGCGGAGGGCCATCAATGTTGCAAGTTTCGCACATAGTCCTGGCACGCCTGCAGCGCGATCAGTCCGCGGTCACCGGTGTCGGTGATGGCGATAATTCGTTGAGCATGCGCTGGGTCAAGTCGGGCTCGTACGGCTGCATGATCCACGCCGCCGGCGCCGGTGGCTTTTGGCACGTCACAGCTACCGGCTGAATTTGCGTCGATGAGGACTGACAGCCGCAGATCAGCAGTGGCAAGGCGATCGCGCAGGCGAGCCTGATCGTTTTGTGCATTGGTCATTTTCTCGAAGTGGGTTTTCTCACTGGCCGCCAGCCGCTGCTCGAGCGCCATGCGCTTGTCCTGCTCGACCTGCTGCGCAGCTGCCGCGGCATTCGTCAACTGGTTCAGGGTCTCGGTATGCAGCTGGGACTGCTCGGCCAATTGCTTGCCGTAGCGCCAATCTTGAAACTGCCAGGCGCTCCCGAAGCCGATACCGATCATTGCGATGACGCCTAAAAGCTTCATGTAAATGAACACACGCTAATCCTCTGCTATATAAGAGTTCCGGAATCGATAACCTACGGAGTTGGAAATGCCTACCAAAAGGGAAATTACAATCGCAGGGATCGGCGCGGCGCTCGGTGCCGATGCCAAACATGCGCCTGCTGAATTCACCATCGGCAATACCAATATCAGGATCGATAATCGGGGGATCAGCATCATCCTGAACGAGGAAGGCCTCGACCAATTCGCACTGAGAATTTACCGGCCGCATATCGACGCTTCAGCCTGGGGGTATGTGCTTGTGGCTGAACCTGGTGTGAAACCCAGTGATAAAGGTGAGGCAGGTTGGAGCGACTACCATGTTGTTGGTTACATGCCAAAAACGGCATGATCAGCCGAGAACATTCAACGCTTTCTCGTACAAAGCTTGGCGCTCATCTGCGCCGTTTGGAGTGCGCCCGCGCCGACCGGTGTTGATGATGCTGCCGATGTTCGAGTTGTCGCCGGCATCGGCCAGAGTGTTCAGCCTATGCGTGGCCCACCACCATGCCGCCGACATCGCAGCATGCTGCGGTAGCTCCAGCAGTTCCGGCTGATTGATCAGGTCCAGGCCCAGCGCCTCGCCACATGCGGCATAGTTCGCCCGGCCGGTGATCTGGATCAGGCCACGGCCGCGGTATTTGAGGCCGTCGCCCTGCTTGGTGTTGCCGAGGTCTGCCCGCCCCTCGTACCGTGCCTGGGCCGGTGTCGGCCCCCAAATCTCCCGGACGTACCGCAACTGGCCGGACTCATGCCCGATCTGGGCAATGAACGCAGCCACCCGTTTGGCACCGACGACCTGGTAGCGCTGCATCGCCGTGTTGAGGACAGGAACAAAAACGCCGGCTCTTGCGCCGGCGTTCGGGAGGATCTGCAGCAGTTGCTGTTGGGTGATAGGCATCTGTTTTCTCCAGGCAAAAAAATACCCGCTCGATGGCGGGTTGCGGTTGGTTTATGCGGCTGGGCGCCACGGTCTATTGGCTGGTTCGGGGAATCCCTCTGCCCCTTCCTTCCAGTTCCTGACTCGGGTTCGATAGGCTAGCCACTGCTCACGCGTACCCGGGAGCGCTTCGGCCCCCTCCTCCAGCGCCATCAACTGGTCGTTGATCTCCAAAATCTCGGTAGCTCGCCATTCCTCCTCAATGCGCGATGCCTCGCGCAGCGCATCCGCAGCGGCACTCGCATTTATGAGCCACTGCGGAATCTCCTCAGCGAAAGTTTCCCCGTCCTGCAGCTCCATGTCGGGGTTAATCGCTCTCCAGCCGGTAGCTGTAATTGCATAAGGCATATTCGTCACCTGTCGAAGTAGTAGCCGAGCGTGTAGATGTAGGCGAGGTTCGAAGAAGACGTCCAATAGGTGATGGTCCTATCGTCAGCGATACGGCAGGTTCCGTTCTGCACCGTCCCCGCCGAAACGAACACCTGCCACCCTACCGATGCCGCCGTGCCAGCGTCGGATGGCGTGAACTGCGCGATACCGCCCGAGTTTGTCTGAAAAGAACCGGCCAACGTGTGCGCTGTCGCCGGGCAGCTTGCCGCTGTGCTGACGCTGCCGATCCCTGTCAATCCATTGAGGATTCGGAATGGAGCGCTCTGCGGGGCGCCGAACGTGTAACTCATCGACGAATCGAGCGGATGGTGGTGAAACTTGTAGATGTTGTTCGCCGCTCCTACCAGCAGCGAGCCGATGTAACGGCGTGAGTTGTCCCCTGTTTTCTGGTGTGCCTGGTTGTAATAACGTAAAGGCACCGTGGCGGCCTGCTCGATATCGCCGGCAGCGGTCAGGTAAACATGGATAAAGCTGTTGGCCGCCCCCGATGGCGTGAAAGTGCCGCCTGCGTAACTAACAACCTTGTTGACCGACGGGATGTACGCACTGCCCGCTCCAACGCTGATCGACGTAGCTGACACCCAACCGAGCGTTAGCCCGTCGATGTAGCCCCGGCCAACGCCCAGCGCACCCGCCGCCGCAGCAGACGCGGCGGCATTGTTTGCGGAATTTGCCGCAGCGTCCTTGTAACCAAGCGCAGCCTGTTCCGATTGTCCGGCGTTGGTTGCGGACGTACCGGCAGCATTCTTGTAGTCAAGCGAAGCGGCTTCGGACTGCGCCGCCGCGTTTGCTGAAAGACCCGCCGAGTTTTTGTATTCCAGCGTCGCAGTTTCGGACTGGCCCGCAGCTGCCGCCGATTCCCCGGCAGCGTTTTTGGAGGCAAGAGCAGCAGTAGCCGACTGACTCGCCGACTGCACGCTTTCCTCCAGCCCATCGAGTGCACCGCCAACCTCTAACGAGGCCTGCCTGAGGGCATCGGCCGTGTCCTTCAAATAACCCTGCATAGGCGCGAGGGCATAGGTTCCGCCCGTATTGGTCTGGCCTTTATACGGCGGCGAAATTGAAAGTGCGGTATCGCTCGCGATGTTGGTGACTTCATACAATCCACTGTCTGGACCGATCCAAGCATCACCAACACGGGAATTCGCAATGAAAGCCGTACCGACGCCGATCACCGCGTTGGAATTTTGGGTGACAGAGACCGCTCCCGTTTTGTACCAGGGCATGGGTGCATCCTATAAAAGAGTTATGCGGCTTGTTTGGCGAACACGGCCGGCAGGAAGAAAGCGAAAGGGTTCGAGGCGGCAACGGTGATGGCATAGAGCGTGCTGTTGGGGAAATCCCACCAGCAGTAAAGCTCGCGCGGGATGCCACTTCCCGAAGTCATGGGCATGCCGAAAGTGTTCAACAGCATGAATTCATTCTCTGGAAAGTTGAACGGGACGCTATAGAAAATGCGTGTCAGCCCCTGCTGGCTGGTGTCGTAGCGGACGTAGTTCCAGTTCTGAAATGCTCGGGTGAATGTTGCGTTAGGCGTACCAGAGTCAAACAGCAGATTTCCGCCGCCATCCCACAACCTCATTCCGTACTGCGCCACTGGCTGAGCACCGAACGCAGCTACAAAATATCTCCCATTCAGACCGGCAGCATTGACGTCGTATGCCCTGACATAAAAGCCAGTCCAGTTTCCCGCCGAGCCGAGCAGCCTCATCCGGCAAAGCCCAGCTACGCCGTTGAAAGTATCGGGGCGAACGAATACCAGAGGGGGTTCTTGGGAAGTGACTGGTCGCGCAAACGTGGTAACCGAGCCAAGCCCGGACTCTTGGTTTGGTGCGTATCGCCCTGAAGCAATGACCATCAGCCGTGCAAACTCTGAATCCAAAGTGACGACGTTATTGTTGTTTGTGAACTGAACGCCGTAGCTCATCAGCTCCACCTCATTACTATCAAGCGCATGGTTCCTGAGGACGTGGTGCTCGCCGCGTACGTCCGGGTGTAGTTGTAGACGCGGACGACTCCGTCGAGCATCTCTGTCTCGAACTGCATTTGCGAATCAGGGTAGGCCCCAATCGGAACTACGATCGCCGTTCCGTTACCCGGGCCTACGCCGGGGACAGCGAAATCCTGAGTTCCTTTGCTCGCGCCAAGTGCAAACGTCACTTGCACTGAGAGCACGACTCGAATGGTGAACGAGTTCTCGTCCAGCTGGAGCGCCCCATCGGCGCCCCATATTCTTATGCCGTAACTCATGCGTTCAAATTCCCCCATTGATAGCGCTTCACGCCGTTCTCGTCGAACACCTTGCCACCGTTGTTGTTGATGACCTGGCGAGCGCCGCCGCCCAGCGGGCTGTTCAATTCGAAGTTGCCAGCCTTGTCGATGCGCCAACCCTGCACTCCGGCGATGTAGTTATCGGACTGAATGAAAAAACCGATCTTGGCGTTCCCGATTGAGGCGTCCTGAATGAACGCCGAGTTCATGAACACCTGCCCTCCCTGCACTGCGAACGGCACAGAGATCGCACCGCCGGCGATGGTATTGACGATGGCGAAGCGATTAGCGGCTACCAGGAACTGGCTTTGGAAAACTCCATCCACGTTCTCAATTCCCAAGCCGATACCGGCCGTCACGTACTGGCCATTCGCGGTGACCGACATCTTCACCGACCACATGGTCTTGAGGTTGCCGTCGAGATCCGCGAATGCTTCCGCCGTCTCTTGGATGGCTGAAGTGTTGTCGCCGACAGTTGCTGTCAACTGAGTGATTTTGGTGGCAGTCGCCTCTTCGTTCGTGGCGACAGTCTGTTCCAGTTCGGTCAGGTTCGCAGCGTTTTCACCCACCTCAGCGGCGAGCGTTGTTACCCGCTGGGTGAGTGCGCTGTTTTGTGTTGCTCGAACCTTGACCTCTTCGGCAAAGCTGGTCGTAGCATTCCAGCCACGCAGAGCGTCTTGAGCTTCACCCTCTCCATCGTCGTCTCGGTAGGATGCCCGTAGCGCCTGAAATGCTGTCGCTTGCGCGGTCACCACGCCATCGAGTTCGGTTATTTCGGCAGTGTTGGTGGCGACCTGCTGAGCGAGACCGTTCGCAGTCTCAACAGTCTGCCCAACATCGAGCCAGTAGAGCGGGTTCGGCGGCGGAGTGTCGATAGGCACCTGGCCGGTGGCCTGATAGATCCGCTTGCCGACCACTACAAGGTCGTATTCCTCATAGATCGCTTCCGGGTCGTAGCCCTTCAGCCCGTCTAGGGCATCGATCTGCGCTTGCAGGCCTGGGATCTTGTCGATCTCGTCGATGATGTCCTGCCCCAACTCCGTGCGACCGATCTCTCCGGCGATCATTTCAAGAATCGCAGCAGCGTCAGAACTGGATTGCCCCTGCACGCCGATGCCGATCGGATACCACGGACCGATGTTGCCGATCTTGTCGACGATGCGACCCCAGAAATAGAAGGTCACACCCGCGCGGAGGCCGAGCATGGAGAAATCACTCTGCGGATAGGCCAGGTCTGTCAGCTTGGTCGCCGCCTCAAGATCGGTTGTTTGGCTATGCCATATCTCAGTTCGCTGGCTGTCTTCGGCACCAGCAGGGAAACCCCACTTCAGATAGATGCCGAACAGCAGTGGCGTGGCGGTCAGGTAGCTGAGCGCAGGCGGCATTCCTTGCTTCCCGCTGAGGTTGGTCAGGATCGAGTTACGCCAGATCGATGTGATGTCGAAAGCGCTCACGGCGCGAACACGGGCCACGTACGCACCGGCATAGATGCCGACCACGTCCACGCTGGTCACGCCGGTGCGCTGCAGCTTGATCCAGTTGCCGCTGTCCTTGCGCCATTCAACGTCATAGCCAACGGCGCCAGGCACGGCTGGCCAAGTGATCGTCATGGTAGCCACGGCCAGCCCCTGCACCACCGATGAAGTCGACGACAGCGAAACGCTGGACGGCGCCGGGACGACGGTGATCGGGATCACGCTGATCGGGCGTTCTTCCAGGCGTGCACCGGTATCGATGAATGCGAACTTGCTCGGCTCGAACTGGAGCGCGCTGATTTCGTAATCGCCTTCGGTGGTGCGCTTGGTGCGCAGCACGCGATACAGCGGGATCGCCAGATCATCAGCATCGAGCGCCCATTGCAACTGCGCCACCGGCGGTTCGCTATAGGTTACCGTGACGGTCACGGCGCGGCCGTTGACGCTCTGCACGGTGCGACCTTCAGCGCGGCCGCCCGGCAGGTTGATGATCAGTCGATCACCGGCCTTGGCCAGGGTGTCGCGATCGAGCGTAATCACGCGCCCCGCCACCGCCGATATCCGGCCGCCGACTTCGCGGCCAGCGAGCAAAGAATCCGCCACCGGGATGATGTGCCCCGGCAGCGGAATCACGCCCTCCATGCCGGTCTTGAACGACACGGTGCGGTCTTGGTTATTGCTGAGGATTGCCCACTTGCCCCGGCGCTGTGCCTCGGAGGCGCGCGTGCAGCCAATGGCACTCAGCTCGGTCGGCCGGTCGCCGTAACGGCGTTGCAGATCCAGGTCAGCGAAAGGAATGACGTCGGTGTCGTAGTTGTTCGCCGGGTTGTCGTAGCTCACCAGCGCCCGGGTGTAACGGGTCTTCGCCGAGGCGCTGCCATAGGAAAACTTGCCGTCGATAACGTTCGACCGGGTGAAGACGTAGTCGAAGTCCTGCGCGCGCGGCATGTCAGCCTGCATCACTAGCTGGCCCTGTGCCCAGTACGTCATGCCCCGGTAAATCGCCGAGATGTCGCGCAGCAGCGACCAGGCATCAGCCTTGCCTTGCAAGTTCATGTCGCAAAGGAAGCGCGGTTCCTGGCCGCCCAGTCCGTTCGGCACCAGCTGATCGCAATACTGGGCGATGCGGTACAGTTCCCACTTGTCGACCATGAAGGGCTTGATACGCTTGCCCAGGCCGAACCGGTCTTCGGTGCAGATGCCGTAGGTGATCCACGCCGGGTTATTGGTCCAGGCCGATTTCATCGAGCCGTCCCACGTCCCGGTGTAGGTGCGGGCGATCGGGTCGTAGTTGCTCGGGACCATCCAGCGGCGCGCCTTGCACTTCACAGTGACGGCCGGGATGTTGGTGAACTGCTCGGCGTCGAATTCGATGTAGAGCAGAGCGGTATTCGGGTAGCGCAGCTTGGCGTCGATAACTTCGGTGTAACCGGCCACCAGCATGGTGTCGGCGATCTTGTTGGTGTTCTGGTTCGGCGTCAGGCGCCGCACGCGGATCTGCCAGCCAGTGGTGGCGTCCGGCAAATCGATTCGGCGCGAGCGCTCGTAGCGCGTGGTGGTCTTGCCGTCGACTGCGTCCACCAGCACCTGCTGATAGGCGCCGCCATCGGTGGCCACGTCGATTGCGTACTCGATGCGGTAACCGCCGACGTTACCCTGGTCATCCGAGCGTTGCAGCGCCGGCCAGGCCAGCCGCATGCGAACGGCGGAAAGCTGGGTATCCGTGATCGAGCGTACCCACGGCGAATCGCTGCGCAGCTCGATGTTCAGCGACGTCTCGTTCTCAACAGACGGAATGCCAGGGATGTACGTCTGATCCACCGAGCCCGGGCGCCAGTCCCACTTCACGTTCGGGAAGTTGTAGTTGCCGCTGGCATCGCGGATCGGTGTGTTGTCCAGGTAGATGTCGTAATCGGTCGGGACGCTGTCGAACTCTCCCTCGCCCACGGCGATCAGCAGCTTGGCCAGGTTGGTCGAGCGCAGGCTGTCGCTGGCTTCAGTCGGCGACTTCGGCTTGCTGCTGCCGCCCTTCTCGCCGTGGATGTCGATCTTTGCTGGTGCGCCCATGCTTTCCTCCAGGCATTAAAAAACCGCCTCTTGGGCGGCTTAATGGCATTTCTCTAAAAATCGTGATGATAGAATTCGCATGCTGAGCCCTCCTACGATGAGGCGCTCGACTCAGTCATCAAGGAAATAAGTGCTGATGAAAAAAGCTCCAGCTTGGCTACGAACAACCCTTTCGCTTCCGGTATACGCAATTTCAGCCGTGCTGTGGATTTTCACTGCATACACAATCATCACCTCTTCGGTGAAAATGCTCTCCAGATATGTAACGCCCCAACAGATTGGTCAGGGATTTGCCGAATTGATTTTCGCTCTAGTGTTTGCCGCAGTTGGTAGCGGATTATGGATGCTTGCCAGGTACATTCGGACCTCAAACTTTAAGAAGCAACCGCGCCCTTCCGCCTCCCCTCAGTCATAAACTTTTTACACTTTGTCCTCAGCCAGGATGGAGGCTGAGATGATCATGCCGCCCCACCGGCGTTCGCCGATGCAGATCGGTACCGGGTTGCCGCTGGCGGTGGTGTTCTTGGCGCTGCCGAAGGCGTAGGACGGGGAGTTTTCAGGGGAGGCGCTCTGCTTTAGGCCCGAGGCCTGCGGACTGAGCATTTGGATGACACCGCCGGCAACGAGTGCAATGCCCACCGGGGCCAAAGCCTGAAACCCCGGAATGAACGATGCAGCAATCAGGACTGCGCCGATGATCGTTTGAAGTAGGCCAGCACGCTTGCTGCCGCCAACCACCGGCACGATGCGGATCTCCTGAGCGCCGCCCAGCGCGAAATCCTTCTCAGGTACGTTCTTTCTGTTCCGGAAAATGGCGAAGCGCAGACCGCGCAGCTCCAAGTCTTTGATCGCTGCGTCGAATCCCTCTAGCGTGCACTTTAGCGCCTTGAACGCCTCCCCTACGGAACGGCTGCCCAGTTCGCGGTAGTGCACTCGCCCGAACCGTTTAATCAGCGGACCGGATAAAAGAATGGTTGTCATCATCGGGCGGCAATGTGCAGTTGCTGTCACGGCTTTCTCCAGACATAAAAAAACCGCCTTTCGGCGGCTGTTTATTGATATTCAGAGGCAATCTTTTATCGCCTGCTTCATGTCTCCTCGACCATAGCCCGGCGACCATGCCATGCGCTGATACAGCGTTACGGTACTGCCCTTCGGTGCTTTTCGTATATCCAGCAGCTCGTCGGTCATATTGTTGCTCGCGACCAGCAATCTGTATCCGTTTTCTGTCTCGGACATCGAGGCATCGCTTCTGGCGTCCTGCCATTTCGGAAACACGCATAGCGCGTAGCGCTTCGGGTCTTTCGCTGTGGCTGCCTTGAAGCTTGGATCATTTTTTTGGAGGTCGCCGGGCGACACGCACCCCGCCAACAGTGTTACCGCCAACGCCACTATCAAAATCCGCATTTCCTTCCCTCTCTGTTTTAGCAGAACTCTACCACCTGAAACCGTAGAGAGAAATTGCTCTATTCAGCGATCCAAAACCTGAAGGTGCACAGAATGTGGCTGTTCGCTATGATCTCGACCTTTGACAATAGGGAGCGTTCAATGAGCGGGGCGAACTGGGTCGCAGTGGTATCGGTTATTTTCACATCGCTTACGGCGGGATACGCAACTTACGAAAACAACCAAACGAATAAAGTACTTGAAAAACTAAAGCAAGAAAGCACGCTATCGATTGAGCGAATTAGGCAGGAACAATTAGTAGCATTAGAGAATTTGAAATCAGCCAAAGAAAGAGAATCTCTTTTACAAGATAGAGACTTCCAAGCCAGGTCAAAATATTGCAATGATGCCTTAGCTATATACAAACAACTTGGCGACGCCACTATAGCCGCTCAAGACATTGATCGAGAAGTCAGATCCCCAGCATTAAAATTAAAGTCAAAATTACAGATACAGGCACTAGCCTATCTTGATGATAGCGTCTACCAAAAATACCTGAAGACATCGGCCAATATAACTGACCCTGCCGATAACACTATGATTGCATCTCTTGCAATTCAGGTAAGACGGTGTGCTGCGATGAAGCCAGTTAACGCTCAGCATTAGTTTTTCTGTGCCTAAGGATCAGGCGGGTACGATCAAACCATGGGCCACCGAAAACGATAACCTCCGACGGCCTGCCATACAGGTGGTGCAAAAGAAAAGGACCAGGGCCGAAAGTCGCGGCATCTTCACCCGGCAGCGCCGGATCGGAGCCGAGAAATATCCCGGCGTGGTTCGGGTAAACGGTGCGCCCCACTTCCATCACGATCATGTCGCCGCGCTGCGGCTGGTCGACTCGGTAGAAGCCGGCGGCCTCGTAGTTTGCTTCGTACAGGCTGATGTTTTCCTTGCTCTCCCACCAGCCATCCGCGCGCTTGAACGCTTCGAATTCCAGCCCCCACTCGCGCTTGTACCAATCGGCGCAAACCTGCCAGCAGTCCCACGCCTCGTGCACAAATGGCCGTTTCAGCAGCGGCACCTCGCCGGTCGGCACGATGGTACGCAGGTCACCTTCCGGCCAGCTCAGGATATGCCAAGGCATCGCGGTCGCTTCGCACATGGCGAGGTCACGCGGGGACGGCCTGCTGGTAGCGTCCGGATGCGAATGCACCACGCCGATCACTTCGCCGATGTCCTCGGCCGCCGCGTACTCCTCGGGGTCGATTCGGAACTCTTCGTTCGGCTCGATCGAGACGTTGATGCAGGGGAAGTATTGTTGCTTGCGCCCGATCGCCAGCAGCAGCCCGCAGCACTCTTTCGGGTACTCGGCCGCCGCGTGCGCCTGGATCGCGTTCAAGATGTGCTTTCGCATGTCAGCTCCGTGCGATCAGGGAAACGGCCGGGAAGCCACCGAATGGCAGCGGGTTTCCTTCGCCGAAGCGCGGGATGCAACCCTTGCCCAGCGTGGCGTCGCATTGATCGAGTTCAGGATTGTCGGTAATGACGCCGTCCTTCGTGACGTACGGCCCGGTGTAGCCGCAGTTCGGCCCGCGATAACCACCGGTGAGACACCAGTGGCAAAGGGTTGTGGCTTGGCGGCCGATCGACTCATTGCCGACGTCGCCCGGACTCGCCAACTCCCAACTGACCGTCTCCCCGTCCTCGTTCGTCTTCTGGTCGATGTACCAAACCTCGATCGTCTCTTGGGTAGGGTCTGCCGTTGGGTTGCCGGCCGGGAAGTTCGCAGCGTCGAGGTAGGAGCCGAGCGTGTGCCGCATCGTCAGCTTGAACTCGAGCAGATCCTCGAATGCCAGACAGAGCGCAGTGATGCGCCCATTAACGTTGCCCACAGACAGGGTCGGTCGTACCGCCGTGCCGTCGCCGTTCGCCTCGATGCCGTCGATCTGCATCGGCCAGGCGCTGTACTCGTTGCCCTGCCAGTAAATCGCCTTGGCCGGCAGCTGGTCGGCATCGGCGCCGGCGGCGATCAGCTCGGCCGGCGTGTGCGGTATCGCGTGCCCGTGGAAGCGCAGCACATCGGCGCCGTAGTCCGTGCCGTCCAATTCAAAGAGCAGCACTTCGCTGCCAGGTTCAAGCACCTGGATGTCACTGATCAGCGGCATGGTTACCCCTTATGGATGGAATGCCCGCTCGAACGTGGCAGTGAGTTTGAACACCCCACCGCCCATTGGCATGGGAGCGGGATTTTTGCAAGTGAACAGCCCGAGCTCGCCGAGCGGCGTTGTCCAGAGAAACGCCTTTGCGCCGGCGTGCCGGTCAAGGAACCCCATGATCTCCTGCACCTTGGCCTTTCGACCGGAGCAGGTGATCGGATAGGAGTCCTCTTTGTTGTTCGGGCCGTCACCGACGTTTTGCGCGTAGCCGCCGCCAAACTTCGAGGAGCGAACCCGATAGATAATTTCGGGTGTTTCTCCGCGCTCGGTTGGCCAGGTGAATTTCTCGATTGCCATCAGGCCCTCCCATTGGCGTTTCGAAAGCTGGTACCGCCCGCTCGCCAAGAGTCAGCGACGGCTTTCTCGGCCACGGCCTGCATTTGCGATTGAAGGTTTTTCGATAGCGCTTGCTGGTCAATCTGCATGCCTTCAGACCCACGGTCCTCAGTTACCACAGTGACCGGCGCGTTGATGCTGATCGTTGTCCCGGAACTGCCACCCGCAGCGAGAACGCCGAGCTTGCCGCTGGAGGTCCGGGTCAGTGGCATGATCGCCTCCGGCCCTGCCTCCCCCATTACGCCCGCCCTACCGCCGGCCATCCCGAAAGCTGTCGGCGTGCTGACGATGTTGTTGGTGAAAGCGCCGCCGTTGGCAAACATCTGCACACCCGACGACCAAGCACCGCCGAGCGCCTGAGGAAAGTAGCTGCCGGAGTACCCCGCCGAGGACGCGCCGAGGTTCGACGACGTCGCACCTGCAGACCCAGCAGCCAGTCCATTGCCGCCCCCACCGCCAGTGAAGTAGCTGGTAGCCGCACCAACGAGACTGCTCAGCAGCGCTGAACTGGCCTGACGCGTCGCGATCCTCGCCATGTCCGCCAAAATTGACTTCGTGAAGTCAGCAAACGAAAGCTTCCCGGTCATGGCGAAGTTGACGACTGCGTCTTCCATCGAGCTGAAGGCGTTACCGAACAGAGTTTTCGTCTGGCCGGCAATGTTGCTCGCCGAATCCAGGTAATTGGCCCAAGCCGACGTTGCGCCCTTGGTCCAGTCCCCTTGAGCTTTCTCGACATCGGCGTAGTTTTGCCGGATCTGATCGGTTGCGGCTTTATTCGCATCGGCGAGCGCTTGCGACTTCCGAGCGAATTCCTCTTCCGACATGTTGCGGGACGGGTCAGACCGTTGGTTTTCCAGTTCCAGCGATTGCTGAGCAAAACGGTCTTGCTGGCTATTCAGTTCGCCGTTTAGGGCGTTCTGCCGATCACCCTGGCCAACGCCAACTACCGCCCGCTGCCCTGCCAGTTCCAGTGCTCTCTGCTGCTGGCTCAAGGCCTGAACGTAGGAGGAAATCGCTCGTTCCTGCTTCGCCAACCTTCCGGTTTCGGTGGTGGCGAGCACTTCGAGCTGGCTGTCAGCTTCCTTTTGGGCCTTGACCATGGCGGCGCGAGCATCGGCGATCTTCTGGTCAAGCTGGATGCTTTGCGCGGCAGAGGTGGTCTTTTTGGCTTTCGCGGCTTCCAGCGCGGAGATCTCCGCCTCGTAGGCTGCGGTCACTTCGTCGCGCTCGTTGCCGATCAGCGCTTCACGCTTCAGGGCGTAGTCGGCCTGAGAAACAAGTCCAGCCTTCTGCGCTGCGTCCAGTTCCTTCTGAGCGTTTTTGTATTCAGCGTTGATGGCTACCAAATTGTTCTTGGCATCGTTGAAGCTGGTCAGATCAACCTGGGCACCTGCCGTTTTCGCATCTTTGAACTGGTCGTTGATGTTCGCCAGGTTCTTGTCGATCGCCGCCTGATTCAGGCGAGGATCGTTCGGGGCGACCTTGCGGATGTCTTCGAGCTGACGCTTGTACTCCTTGATCGCCTCGGTGCGCTTCTGCTCGTTCGTCCACGCCGACTTGGTGAGAGCGTCGACCTTCGCCATCGACGAGACGGCATCGCCTTGGGCCTTTGCCTGCTCACCCCGCCACTTGGCGATATCGGCTTCTGCGGCCTGCTGGTCCTCCAGCATGTTGAGCCGATTTTGATAGAGGTCGATCATCTCCTGCTTGTTCTGGAACAGGCCTACGTCACCCGCCTGAGCGCCCGCCAAGTCACGGCGGGCTTGCTCGATATCAGCGCCGATATCGCTGCGCCCGATATTCTTCAATCCATCAGCCGCCCGAGCAACTGCGTTGTATCCCTTTTCCCAAAAACTCAGGTTCTCAAGGATCCGCGGCGTGCGCTCGTTGATTGCATCGGCAAATGATTCAGTAGCAAGTTTCACGGCACCGGCATGATCGCCCTGCTTCTCCAGTGCGGTGATCTGCGAGTAAACCGACGCTGTGAGATAGTGGTACTGCTCATTCAGCGCGGCAGATGCCTTGACCGGGTCGTCGGCGAGCTTGGCAAACTCCGCGACAGTTTCACTCACGGCTTTGCCGGTCGCATCCTGCATCGACACCGCGGCCTGAGTGATGCCCATAAAGCTCTCGCCAGCAATCTTTCCATTGCCGGCCAGCAGGGCGAGAACCTCAGCGGCTTGCCCGGTTGTGCCGACAGTAGCGCTCACCTGGCGCGCCATATCGCCGAGCTGTCCCGCACTCACACCGGCGTAATTGCCGGTGAGGATCAGCGATTTGTTGTAGCTGTCCTGCTCCTCGCTGCCCTTGTAAAAAGCGTATGCAAGTCCGCCCACCGCGGCAGTGGCCAGCGCCAGCGGGCCGAGAATCGCCAGCAACCCCGCCGCGCCCTCACCCGCCCCGGCGCCCAACTGAGCAACAGCACGAACGCCGCTTCCCCAGTCGCCCGACGACAGCGCATTCCCCAGCTGCACCACGTTTTCCTGCGCCTGGCGCGAGCCGAGCCGCAACTTTTCGAAGCCGGTCGCAGTTTTGTTGAGCTTGTCGTAGTCCTTGTCGATCTTGCCCAGGGCGGTGTTGTACTCGTCCTGGCTGATCCGGCCGGCATCCAAGTGTTTGCCCAGTTGCTCGACCTGAGTATCCAGCTTCGCCAGTGCAGCGCGGGCAGGGTCAATGGCGCCCAGCAGGCTATTCAGTGCTTTCTGCTCATCCATCGTCGACTTGGCCAGCGCCACCTGCTGCTTGTCGAGCTGCGCAGAAATCTTGGCGGCCTCAGCCTCGCCATAGGCGCCGGTCTTGGACAGCTTCGCCAGAGCATCGCGCTGTTTGGCAAGGTCCTGCGTAGTCTTGGCGCTGGTAGAAAGCGATTTCTCCAGCGCCTGCATTTCGTTCATCAACGAAACGGCGGACTGCTCGGCGCGGCCGCCGGCCTTCGCCATTTCATCCAAGCTGGTTTTGGCCTGAATAGCGTCGGCCGAGTCGATCTTGACGCCGAGTTCTGCAATGTTCATCGACTCACCTTGAATAGATGCCCGCGTTTACGGGCTGTTTTCCCTTTCCTCTGCCATGACGCGCAGGGCTTCGCCTTCCAGCACCTGAAGGTCAGGGAAGATTTCAGCGAGTTTCTTTTTCTTGATACCAAGGAAGCCGGCCACGTCGCGGATGCTGCTGTAGTCGAGACCGATAGCGCCACCGGTGCCTGCACGCCACTGAGTGGACATCCTGTTGAACAGAAGGAAGGCTGGCCAAAGGCACGGCCAAACTTCGAATTCCTCTTCGATGTCCTCTGCGTCCAACCCGAATGCGGCAAGTTGCTCCGCATTCGGAGGGGGCTCATACATGGCTCGGGCGGCGCGAATCAGTTTCCCGTGCGGGCCTTGGCGTAGGCCGCTTGGTAAGCATTTACCACGGCCTCGGTTGCACCGTGGCAAGACGTCACCAGCGCCTTAATGCCCTCGTCGTCGAACTTGTCATCGAACTCCCAGCCAACAACCAGATCCTTGATCTGCTGCACTTGGTTTTCGGTGTCGACCGCAACGATCTGCGACATCGTAGGCTTGTCGCCGAACTGTTCGAGACTTTGCTTTTGTCGCTGATTCCATCCATCGAACAGCGCGGCAAGTTCGATGCGGTCTCGATATTTGAAAGTGAATTCCACCTTCACCGGGTCTTGGCCAACTACCGGGACCATCACCGCACCGGCGAAAGTTGGCGCTTGCGCAATCTTGAACTTCGCCATGATCAGGCCCCGCCGCCAGCGGCAACCGGCGCGCGATACGCGGTGATTTCAGCGTTGATGGTGAAGCCAAAGGAAACGGCCGCACCTTCGTTGCGCACCAGCGTTGGGGTCTTGTTGAAGGATGCATAGCCTGCGTAGTAGATCGTTTTGCCGTTGGGCAGCGACATACGCAAGATGCGCACTTCCTTCTCCCGATCGGCCTTATCCAGCTCTTCGTACCAGGCCAGGCTGTCATCGTCAGCCAGTTGGAAAGCGAACGCCTGCGCATTTTTGGTGGTCGGGATCTGCTTGTCACGGCGCGCTTCGAGCGGCGCGTAAGTCCAGTATTGCTGCTCGCCGCCGGACATGGAGTTGCCGATCACCTGGTTGACGGCTACCCAGCCGGTCACTTTCTTGGCGGTACCGCCGCTGATTCCATCAGGAAAGAAAGCCACGTTGGACGTGTCGATGCCTTCCAGTGTGAATGCGCCCGCCGCCGCGTTGGATACACGCACGGCGCGCTCGTTGATGTCCTCCCAGCCGGAGGTGACCAGAACGATGTCGCCATTGGCAAAGCCATTTGCGGCGCTGGTGGCAACACCCGGGTTGGCATTGCTGATTGCCGAAATCAGCTTTGCGGCGGCGAATCCGCTGGAGATTGAAAGCGTCGCCCCGTTGGGGAAGTAAACAGACATGGGTTTTCCTCTTTGCAGAAATGACAAAACCCGCGCAGAGGCGGGTTCAGGATTTGCCCAACGGGCGGGTTATGGCGTTGTGTCGGACCGATATGAGAACGACAGCGGGACGGTGTAGGTTGAATCGCCTGTGATGCCTGGGCCGACGTCTACAGGTGTCATGGGCGTAACTACGAAAGCATTTTTTTCGTCACGCACATAAAGTGGAAATAACGCGATGATCTCGGCGGCAATGGGGTTGGCTTTTGCTTTACCTGTGCCTGCCGGGCAAATAATGCTGACCTGGAACACGCCGGTATACAGCCGGTGGTCTCCGCCAAGCGTGTTGCTGGCCGTGTCGCCCGGGATGGTGAACGCCCGCAGATAGGTCTCGCCTGCCGCCGGCGTGTAAGCCATGTTCTCAAAAACGATTTTTAGCTTTTCCAGCCTGGCATTGTTCCAGGCGATCAGCTTTGCCTCGTAGATCGAGGCGATGATGGTGTGACTCATACCTGGTTGTTCCTGATGGCTTCCAACACGATTTGCTGGAAGCGAGCCACGGTTACCCGAACCATCCCGCCGGGGGCCTGGGTCGAATGGCCGAACTCCAACGGGATCGCATAGGGCAAGTTGTTGATGATGTAAGCCATCTGGCCGGCGGTGAAGTCGCTCATTGCCGCGACCAACGCAGCAGTGGTTTCGGCTCCGCTCGGGTCTACCTCGTCGAAGGTGACGCTCTCGACCACACCGAGGGAAATATGCCAGTTCGCACGGAACCGGCCGCCGACGTAGCCTTCTGGCGCCTTGATGTCCATGCCGTCGTTGAGCTTGCGGCCTTTCTTTAGTCTGCCGCCCCTGGTCAGGTTGGCCGGATCGCCGCGCAGCGCGGCGTTGTGTTCGTCGACAGCCTTGTTGTACTCGGTCGCCACTGCGTTCTGCGCCCAGATCTCCGGGTTGCCCACGGGAGACATGCGGATCACGCTGCTGCCGACCTCGATGATGATCTCGCGCACACTGGCATCGATCGCTTCCTTGGTCTGGGCCGCGAACTCAGCTAGGCTCAGGGTGAAGCTACCAGTTTGGCTAGAAAGCCTGGATGGCATAGGATCTACTCGATTAATAAAACTGTCATTCCGTTCACGAACTGAACAACTGGGTCGCTGTAACTCTCAAGCCTGCGAAGCTAGGATTTTCTAACAAGGAATTCATTATGAAAAAAATTGGAATTGCAATTGCTAGCTTGATGCTCATCCCCGCATTCGCGTACAGCGCTCCTCCCGAAGCGATTAGCGCGATGCGAGAGCAGATCGAAGCCAGATACCCTGATAATTTCTCTATGCAAAAAGTGCTTCTCAGCGACCAAATTAGCTCCTATGACTTCCTTGAGAAATACAACCCAAGCACGTTACCTGCTGGACTATTGGAGAAGATAAAGGGTCCAATCGAAGCGAGATACCCCAGCAATTATTCGATGCAGAAAACGCTCATCGTTGATCAGGTTGAGAGCTATGAATTTCTCAAAACCTACGAACCCGAGGGAATGCCCGCAGAGACTTTAAGCAGAACATCAACAAAAATCGCTGCCCGATACCCTTATAACTTTTCCATGCAAAAAACTTTAATCGTGGACCAAGTCCAATCCTATATTGAGCTACATGGGCAGTAACAAAGCACTAAGTCGCTCACGCTCTTAACTGAGCGGTCCACGTCGCGCCGGCAGGATCGGCGGACACGTTCATCACGCGCATTCCGTTGACGATATCGCCGATGGCAGGTTCGGCCGGTGCAGCTGTTGGCATGCCGTCCTCCGAAACGAACAGCTCGTTTTGCAGCACCAGTAGCTTCTTGTCGGTGGTTTGGATCAGTGAGCCGTCGATTTCCTTGGACAGGTAGCTGCCCAAGACGCCGCGCCCCATGTAAGTGATGGTGGTCTCCGGCGTCTCGCCGCCCAGGTCGGGGTCATACTCGCCCGCGACCTTACGCACACCGGTCACCGGCTGGACCGCGTCAGCGAGGCCGTCAGGATCGTCGAACGCCTCAGCCATTTCGGCCTGAATCTCTTCGCGCATACTCATGATCAGATCCTTTTCAGCATCATCACGCCGGAGCGCTTGATCCAAGGCTCCAGTAGCGCCAAGGCGAAGTTCACACCCGCCGACTGATCAGTAGATCCGGCCACGTAGGTCTTGCTCACAGACGTGCCGGACTGAGCCGAAACCGTCTTGCTCTGCACTTCCTTCTGAGTTGCCGCGTACAACTTGCCCGCCGCCGCCTCTTTGGCGACCTGGGCGCCGGCTGTTTTGATCTCGATCGGAACCGGATCTGGAACAACCCGCTTGATCTTGGCCGTGAGCCAGGCGTTGGCCATGGTCACAGCAAGGACCGGATCACCGGCGCCGGCCCAGCCAGGACCCAGCGAAGCGTCAACATCGGCAACGGTGATGAAGTCGGTCATGTGCTTGTCCTTATTCCGCTGGCACCAGGGCCTGCAGGTCTTCTTTCTTGGCGGCTGGGTCGAAGGCGATGCCCTTTGCCGTCAGCCAATCTTTCAGCTCGGGGACCTTCATTTTCAGAGGGTCGGTTTCGACATTTTCTGTCTCCTTGCCGTCCGAAACTTTGATGCCCGCCGCTTCGTATGCATCGTAAATTTCAGGCGCATCGCCCTCGATGACCACCTCAGTAGCAGTGCCAATGACGCCGAAGAATTCGCTCAGCAGGCGGTAGCAAACGCCGCGCTCTTTGCCCGGTTTGTCCGTGTAGATAACTTTCATGAGTCACCTCAATGCAGCCCGGCGCCCTTGCAGACGCCAGGGTAAGTGAAGGCCGGATTACGGCGTGGTGGTACCGCTGATGACGGCGGCGAATGGGACCTGCTTGCGGCTGAACACGCGCTCCCAGTTCGCAGCAGCGGCATACTGGGTCGCGGTTGGGCTGAGGTTCTGAGCCTCGGAGCCTTTCCAGCTGAAACCAGCAGGCTGGAGGATGTACGTCTTCCGCTCCCACAGCACCTCAGCACCGCCGCCATTACCGCCGCCCGGCTTGCGTTCGATCTCCACCGGCACCTTCGGCGTGCCTTCGCCGTAGCCGAACGCGCCTTTCCCAAAGAACACAGACAGGTACTTGCCAGGTCCGTACACCAGGCCATCGTCCATGAACACCGGCTTACCCAGGTAAGTGGCCAGGATGATCTTGCCGTCGGAATCGCGCAGATACTCGATGAGGTCCTGCTTGACCATCTGGTTCATCACCACCGAGTGCACGCCGATCGCGCCGAACTGGTCGGCCGCATCGCCGGCAGTGAAGGCGGCATCCTGAAACGCGTTCGCGCTGATGGCCGCGCCGGCGTCGATCACCATGTCACCGCCGTTGTTGGCGATGTTCGACGCGATGATGCCGCGCGCTGCGCCGAGAGCGTAACGCTGCCACTGGCGAGTCCAGTAGGTGCCGAAGCGGTTGCGAATCTGCTGCTGAGGCTCGCTGTTCGCGAGTTCGGCGGTCAGGTCGGCAACGCCATAACCTTTGTTGAGGTACAGGACGCGAGCACGCATGCTGTCCTGAGTGACTTTGCCGACTTCGCCCTGGTCGTTCGGGTCATCGTTGCTGATGTTCGGTGCTTCATCAGCGTTGAGATCCTGCCAGTAGCTGATCTCGGCGGTGCCTTGGCTGCCAGAAGCGATTGCATCGAGTACAGGCGAGCGAGTCACGATGCCCGACTCGTAGACAGCGGTTTTTTCCGGGCTATTTACCGGCTCCAGCGAGGCGTAGTAGTCACCGACGAAAATGTCGGTCAGTTGGGTAGTTGCCATGAATTAGGTTCCTTTGGTGGCCTGGATTTTCTTGAACAGCTCGGGGTTGTCACGGGCGATCGCAGCGCGCTCGGTTTCCGTGTACTCGCCCCATTTTTTCGTGGCCTTGCCACCTTGATCACCGGTCGGACCGGCACCCTGAGCCCTTGGCCACAGGTGTGTTGCTGTTTCACGCAGCGACTCCGCCCATTCGAGCGGCGACAGCGGGGTTTTCCCGTCCTTCCCGTAAACGACCTCGCCGTCACGGTCAGTGGCAATCGCTTCGCCGTCTTCACTGAGTTTGAAAGTGCCCCGGGCGCGCAGGATGATGTCCTCGGCGGCCTCGGGGAGTGCGCCGGCCTTGATGGCAGCAGCGCGGATGGAGTCAGCCAAGACCTTATCGCTGTACTTGGCGGCGAATGCTTCGGCCTTGTCGGCGCGTGCCTTCTCGGCCGCGAGCTTGGTGTCGTAGTCGGTGCGCAGGCGCTCGGTACGGCGAGTGATGACCTCGTCCAGCTTGCCTTCGGCAATCAGTTTGGTCTCTTCGTCCTGGCCAACTTTGGTCAGCAGCCCTTTCACGGCGGCGATATCCAAACCTTCGAACTGGGACTTGAATCCGTCCAGTTCAGTTTTGGTAGTCCGGAGCGAGCCAAGCAGCTCGGTGTTTTTGTTCTTGAGGCCCAGGGTTGCAGCCTCAACAGCTGCAGCAATGGCGGTCTGAACAGCCGGGTCTTCAAGATCAATCTGGTTTTCGTCTGCCACTTGGTGCACCCCTTGGGTTTGGTCGGCCCGCTTTGCAGGCAATAAAAAACCGCCCATTGGGCGGTTTGGTTTGAATTCTGTGTTTTATCGGACTATCGAGAGTCCGCGCAGGACCAGGTAATCGGCGAACTGAGTTCTGCTCGGCGCATACGGTGGAGGCCGAAGCATCGCTCCGGGATTGCTCCGGAGCAACGTCACGCGCTCTCCGTCTTTCTCCGTGCCGAAGGCAGGCTCAGGGATGCCGAACCCGTTATCCGCAGCGTAAAGTTCTACTGCCAGCCTGAGCTGACCCCATTCAATTTCGAACGGGACAAACGTTTCCGAAAGAATTTCCATTCCGACCTTGCACTGGCGCCTCGGCCAAGCCATCGCCTGCGTATCTCGCGTCTTGCGGCCCTTCCATTCCATGGAGTTCATGGTGGCCGCAGCGCGCAACAGTAGAGCCCTTTGCTCGTTCTCGGTAGCAGGGAGCGGGAAGCCGTAGTAATTTCGGTAGAAGACCAGTTTTTCCAACGGCACAAAGCTGTTGGCGTCCGGTCTCCCTGTTCCATCCTCGACGATGACAAGCATAGGTGTGCTCAGCCTGATTGAGCGCCGAGTGTAACGCCTGCCCGGCTGAACATGTCAGGCTCAAGATCCTTGAGTTGAGCAAGGGTCAGCGGCTTGAACGACCTGTCGAGCTGAAGCTTGGCGAACTTCTCCGGCGTCAGCCCGCCATCGCGGAACAGCTTGGCTCGCACTGGCCCGAGCGCATGATCCTGAAAGCTCGCCGGCTGCGTTGCCAGCCACTCGTAATAGTTCAGGCTGGCATCGACCTGTGCTCCGCCGCTTTCGCCTACCGCAGCGCGCGTGGCGTCCTTGGCGAACACCTCCGAAAGCCGGGTTGTCGGCACGGTGGTTGACCGGCAGTTGATGTGCGCCGGCGGCAGCGGTCCTTTGCCCAGGTCGAACCGCATGCCATCCAAGCCCTTGCACTGCTGCGAGGTCTTGCGGTCGAGTGTCGACACCCAGCGATAGCCCAGCACCACGTCACTGTTGGCTTTCAGCGTCTCCATTCGCGCCGTCGTGGCCACGTGCTGGATTGCCGTCTGCACTACGGATGCGGCGTTGCGATTGCTCACCGCCAAGACGCCGTCCGTGAAGTTCTGAGCTGCGGTGCCGCGAATCGCCTGAATGATCTGGGCGTTCGTCTGACCCTGGCCGAACCCGAGCCTAATGGTGTTCGTCACGCGCATCGTCTCGGCGCGCGTCCAGCCGCTGACGAAACTCTTCAGCAGCTTGCCGCCGTCGATGCCTTTCACCTGCAGCGGATAGGAAAATACTGCCGCGCGGATCACTGTATTGCTCGGCACAACCGCGTCGATGGACAGCGCATTGCTCAGGCTGTTGGCCTCAAAGGTCGACTCGTACAGAGCGATATCGACCAGATCGGCCTGCACCAGGTCGCCGTAGGCCTTGTAGATCTCCAGCAGCTTACCGTCCACACGCGCCAGAAACTGCTCAAGGCGGTCCCGGCTGTAGGTGGTCAGCTCCCTGCGTGTCAACTGCACCCGCACAAGCGTGTCGATCTGGCGCAGGTACTTCTCGAACTTCTTGACCTCGCCGGCTTTAAGCCGCTCCAGCATTACCGAGTGGCGCGTTGTCTGCTCCAGCAGTTGGCTGTCCGCCTGCGCCAGGTTTGTCGATGGCATCGTCTTTATCCAGGTTGATGCCGGCCGACTCGCGCTCATCGCTGATCAGGTCGGCTTCGTCTTCGTATGGGCGATCCGGCAGCTTGCCGGTGGTGAGGTACTGCCAGTAGGTGTCGGCGCTGATCGTGCCGGCCATCACTCCCTTGAGCAGCTCCGCAAGCACCTGGGCATCGACCACTGGCGTCACAAATTCAGGGCTCACCTTGAACTTGACCTGCTTGGGGTCGTAGCCCTTCCACTCAGCGGCGTAGCGCAGCGCCTGCTCCACTGCCTCTGCCACCGTCACGACAATGCTGTGCAACGTGGCGTGCTGGTCGTTCTGACGTGTTTTACGCGCCTCGCCCGACTCGGTACCGTCGACATCCATGACCTTGGCACCCGCTTCAAGCGCGGCGTTCTTCTGGTCGTCCATTGCCTTGCGGACGGCCTCAATCCCAGCGCCTTGAAACTCCAGATAGCCACATTTTCCGTCTCGACCGAGGTCCCATGCAGCAGATGGCCCGGTCACACTTAGCTCTACGGAGTCGTCTAGGCCAGACACCCATGGTTGCGGGTGACTGGTCTGGTGTAGCGCAGTGAAATAGTCAGCGCTCAACTGGTAGGACTTGAGCGCGGCGCGCGCCATTGTGAGCAGCGGCACCTCGTCCACTTCCGGCGAGTTGTCGGTCGAGCCGCAGTAGATCACCGGCAGGTATGACAGGCCTTTGACCAGTCGGTTGTCGGTGCCAGTAGTGCCCAGGGGTTTCTCCTCCTCGACGATCTGGCCACCTTCGTTCCGCACAGCGGTGTAACAGGTCTCGCCTTGCATGAAGAACTCACGGAATACCGTGTCGCAGTCATGGCTGTAGCGATCACCGCCCTTCTTGCGGAATTCCCGGAACACCGAAAGAACCAGGTCTTGGCGACCGCCTTGATCAGCCGTGTCCCAGTTGATCGCGTTGCGCGTGGCGTACGTTGAGAAGTACGGCTCGCCGCGATCATCGATGTTTACCACCAGCGGAACACGACCATGGGAGATAGCCTGCCGCACCATGCGGAAAAACAGTTGCTTCAGGCCGAAGCCGTCAGAAGTGGCATTGTCCTCGATCCCCTTCAGGCCGGCGGGCAGCTCAATCTCCGGAATAAGCCGGGAAACCAGCCCCATCATCGATCGCAGCGAGTCGCGCACCCAATGCTCGTACTGAGCGCGGTTTGTGTAGTTCTCGTAGAGGTACTTGTTGCCCGCACTGTCGAGCTTCTCAGCTTCGACCATGCCACTCGGCTTGGGCAGGTTGCGCTCGTTACGCTTGACGGCGCACTCACCCTCGAGGGCATCGTCCATCATTTCCCACTCGGCGATGTGCGCGTCGTAGTCGGGGTTTGTCGATTGCACTGGCATCAGGCCAAGCCTCCAATTCGGCGTGTTCCGCCTGTGCGTGTTTTGATCGGGTACCGCTTGGCAATGAAGTAGCCAGGGGCATCCACCAGGTGGTCGTAGCCGGCCTTCTTATCGGGCTCGCCCTTGTCGGTGTAAATCTGGCGCTCCAGGCACTGCGTGTATTTCGGACACTGGTCGACGTTGACCAGATATCGATGCTCACCATACGTATTGGCGAACATCGCGCACATGGCGTTGACCCGATCCTTCACAGCGGGGTTGGTCGAATCCACCACTACGGTAAATCCCGCTTTTTTGAGCAGTGACAGGTCAGATTCGCTCGCGCTCTTACTGCTGGTGTTCTGGCCGCTGGCGTCCGGGTAGATCGCAATGCTGTGGTCTGGAAAGCGGAGCTTGATCTTCTCGATCATCTCAGGCGTGTCCCGCACATCTGAAAACTCGCTGAGGGCCAGTGGCAGGTCATCGCGAATGACGTGCACGACTGCCGCCATCTTCATGACGTTGAAGTCCATGCCGATGTGCAAGGCCTCACCGCGCTTGATGGTTTCGCTGGTGCGGTTCGCCTCACGATTGAACGTGTAGTAGACAACACCTGCGTAATTCTCAAAGCTGGCCTCGTATTCCTGTCGGAAGGTGCGAGGATCCATCTTGCGACGGGCCGCATCCAGCTCTTCAGCCGGCACGTTGCCGCCATCGAGCGAGGTGTAAAGCCAGCTTTTGTGGTCAGGCTCATGCCCCGGCCGGCCGTCTTGGAACGTGTCGTAGCAGTGGTTGAATCCCTTGGGTGTGCCGATGCGTAGCGCGTGACCGCCCTTTCGCATGCCGATGCCCGGTATCGAGTACTGGCAGGTCGAAAGCATTGGCCGCAAAACCTCTTCCCATGCTTCCCATGGACAGTCCGCCCATTCATCCACCAGGACGAAGAACAGACCTGAGCCGCGCAGATTGTCGTAGTTGTCGAGCCCTACCACGCGCATCACATGCCCAGATTTGAGCGTGATCGAGCATTCCGTTTCGTTTGGCCGGTGTGCGCGCCACGCTTCAGGGATTGCCTGCTTCAGCCGTCGCCAGAACACGCGCTTGGCCTGCTTGAACGTCGGCGCGCCGTACCAGATCTCGTCCTCGACGCTCACGCCCCACTCAGCTGCCAGCCGAGCAGCTCGGCGCATCTCAGCTTTGCCCAAGAACGTCTTGCCGAACCGGCGACCACACACCGCATCGCGGAAGCGCGCCTGAGGCTGGAAGCCCCAGCAGTAAATGTTCGCCTGCTTCGGCGTCAGCTTTACCGGCGGGTCATAGGTACGGGGTAGCGGGGACATTTTCATCAGGCTCCAGGGTGTACTCAGCAACGGCGTGCTGCTGGTCCGCTTGGGAGCCCAGAGGTTTTTCAGGTTCGAGCCGACGATTCACGTAAACGTCGCCCACTTCTTTGGCTGCCTGCTCCAACAACTGGGCAGTCAGCGCCATGTTCTTCATGTTCTCGGCCTTCTCGGCCATGCGCCCCAAGGTGCGAAGTCGATACGCTCTGTTGGCGATCGGGATCTCTGCCGTCTCCTCACGAAAGCGCTTGCGGGTGTCGTTGAAAAGCGTCTGCCACTTCACGTGCAGGTTGCGTCCCACGTACTTGGTTGGGTCGTATGCCTCGCATTGCTGGCGGGTCACTTCGAGCCCGAATCTTTCTTTGACGGACGCCACCACTTGAGATGGCGTGTCAAAGCAGGCGAGAGCCTGTACGACAAAGGCTTTCACCTCGTCTCTGAGTGCGGCCATAAGTGGGCATCCGTCAAAGTACTGTCAAAGTCAGGCCGACTTGAGCAGACAGGTTCCGCAGGCCCTCGATATGTTCAATTTCCCCACCTCAGCAGGATTGTTTGCAGCGTCCACCAGCTCTTGCACTTGAGGGCTCGCCCCATACCGACGTACTACACCGACGAACTCTTCAACGTCGTGTCCGCGCATCTCAAGCTTGGGAAATCCTTCCTGGGTGAACTTGGGTGCGCCGTACTGATCGGTCGCCTGGGCGATGTGGTACAGCTCATGCTCGACCAGTGCGCAGAACTCAGCGTCAGAGCATTGGGCGCAGTAGTCAGCAGCCAGCGTGATGATGTAGGCCGGCACGTCGCCGAACCAATCCAGCATCTGCTGTTCCATCCGGGCCTTCTGCCAACCACCCGCGCGGAACGCTACCTGTTCGGCCTGGCCCACCACCGTACGCCCTTTCTTCGTGAAGGCAGCAGACGCCCACATCACTCGCACGTCCGCATCGATCAGGTGGGCATGGTCTTCGTTGTGGATGCTGCCTGTGTCGGCAAGGATCTCGGCTTGGAGCCATCCCCAAACCTCAGGTGCTGGCGTCAGGCGGATGCCGGCCCCGGATAGGTTGTAAAGTTCCATGGTCGAGTTGGGCGGCATAGGTCGCATGACTAATATCCCTCAGACAGCCAAGCTCAGTTGCTTCAGCTTGCCTCATCTGGAATGATGGCCAGTGGCCTCGCTAAAATTCTGTTCTATCTATTCAGATGGTCAGGATCTGAAGGAACATCCGACGCAATCAAGGAAAACTTATGGGCTTATCAATTTTTGGCATAGTTCTTTTCGCATTGACGCTGCAGATTTTTGGCACAGCAATTCTAGGTTTGTTTTCGTTCTACGGAATTCAAATTGATAAAAGCAAAAACTCGTTTGCCAATGGCAAGCCAGTTACGCACGTCACTATCAACAAGGCTTGGCTAAATTTAGCTCGGGCTGGACTTATTCTTCTCCTTGTAGGCATCGGTATGGGAGGCTGGGCCACGATTGCGACACTCCCCGCTGCTTGATTAAAGAGGTGTGCCGCACTCACCTGCGGCACATCTACCCTTCGTCGCCGTCCAGCAGCACATCAATCAGCTTCTGCTCACCCAGGCGCATCGCACCCAGGCATTGCAGGTCGTCGCACTTAGGCCCGAGCCCGAACACAGTCACCTGCCCTTTCGGGCCGATCAGGGTCAAGGCGCCTACAGTGCATTCCGGATGAGCGCCCGCATCAAGATCATCTGCGATCTTGCGCAGCGTCTTGGCGGCGTCACGCCATCCCTCGCGCTTGAAGTCGATCAGCTTAGCGGTCACGGGCTCACCTTCTGCAGCCACTCTTCAATGATGCGCTGCACTACCGGCTCGGTGAGGATGGCGGATGGTTGCTTGCCGTCGACCACTGACTGGATCAGCGCGCGTGGAATGACGTGAGGTCCGTCACTGGCTGCCACCATCAAGTGAGGACGGTGGTCCGCTAGATGGTGAATCTCGGCCGGCTTGAACGCCTCGCATCGCACACAGCTACCACATCCCGTGCCGAGCCGCATGTCGCCTCGGCAGGTTGGATTCGTACGCCCGTGAACCATGAGTTTCTCCTTGTGGTGTCGCGACACAATTTGCACTCTCGCGAAACGTGTCGCGACCTACTTGCTCTGACTGCGCTTGATCTGCGCGTCGACCTGATCTGCGCAGGTATCGAGCAAATTGATGGCTTGATTCTTCAGCTCCCACAGCTGGCCGTTGTCGGCGAGGTCTTCATCAGCTACCCGCTCGCAAGGCACCAGCTCAGGGGGTTCGACTCTTACCGCCGCTGTCTTTGTTACCACTGCCGGCTTTCCCGCGCAGGCCGTCAGGCAGAGGCTGAGCAGCCCAATCACGAACAGGCTTGCTGTTGCGCTTGAGGTCTTCAAAGTTCTTCTCCGCCTTTTTGGCTTTGGCCTGACTTGCCTGTAACCGCTTGCTCAGGTCTTTCTGGTAATCGGCGTTGCGCTGGGCTTCGGCGCGTAGCGTGGTGATCGTGGCCTCGCTTTCGAGGTTGGCGTCGACCGCCTTCTTCTTCTCGCTGGCTTCGAATGCCACCTCCCCGCGAAGGGCGATGACGCGCGACTGCTGAATCCCAACGAGCAGCAGCCCGACCAGGGCAATGATGATTGCAGCAGCGAAGGCCTTCATGCGGCATCCGCCTTGCGACCGAGGAATCGGGTCACTAGCTCGCGGATGGCTGTCACGCCGAGGAACCCAATAGTCCCTCCGGCAGCAACCGACAGACTGGGCGGCCAGGTCATCCACTCGATCACGCTGGACGCAACGAGGCTCAGCGATCCACAGATCAGCGATTCGAAAACGATCCGACGCTTACTGGTTTCCTTCGCGTCGTACATCACGCGAAGCAACGATACGGTGATGGCCATGATTGCGCCCTGCCAGAGCGGATTGCTCAACGCCAGCCAGATCTTGGCCCAGGTGTCTGGCTTATCAGGCATGGTAGGCATCCGAGTTGCCTCCCCCATGGGGAGATTGATAAATCCGGCGACCGCTGCACTCCCAGCTCGGAGCAATGGGTGTGGGGAGCCGAAAACAAAAAAGCCCCTGCGAATGCAGAGGCCCTGAATAGGTGCGCTCGTCTTTCCGAGCTGTCGGCCAAAGGCCTTCTCAACGTCGACACCCCTTTACATCGATCTCGCTGATCCAGTCTCGCGCCACCCTGCGAGCAGATGGTGAGCTCAGAGTGCGCGGGCTGCCGGTGTAGATTCCGTACGTCGCACTATCCGGCTATCGACGTCCAGGCCTCCCGAGGGCTGTCCTGGCTACAGGTAAGTTCGAAGCATAAAAAACCCCGCTCGTGCGGGGTTCGGAAAGTTAGGGTTTTTGACTCAATTCACTTTGCATAGACCTAAACAGCAAGTCATAGGAGGCATCGAAGTCTGGCTCAGGCGAAGCGCTGACCTTAAAATCAAATACTGGAGTGTCGGATTTCACGCGATAGCCAAAGCTATCGCTCCTGATCTGTACGCGGCGATAAATCGCATCGCCAGTCTCATGGTCCAAGCAGATGCCAATGTGAAAATCCAACCAACCGTCTACGGCTTCAATGACGCTGAAAGGTATAGGGACATACGATTCATTTTCGAAGCGAGCGAAGTGAACATAGGGCTTCAGGTCACCAGTTTCGGAACTATGCCAAACCTCGGGAACCTCTAAAAAACGTTCGAACCCTTTTCGAAAGTCTTGAGCAGCCAAGCGGAGCTCTAGCCAGTATTTTTCATCAAAAGACTTCTGACTTTTTAGGAGTTCTTGCAATTGGGTATAGCGCGACATTCTCACTTCCATTTGGTTTGTGTGGAGGCAGATTGCCATACGAAGAAGATGGAACCAATAAAAAACGGCTTTGGGCCGGGTTTCTGTAGGTCATACGCGCTAGATGGGTCTACTTCGCACTGCCATTATCGCGCCCCGTATGGGCGTTTTGATCAGAGCCAGGATTCCCGGGCGGCGGGTTCCAGTCTGCTGGTCGCTGCTCAGTGCACTGCTTTGGCTCCGACTCAGCCTTCTCGAGGCCGGAATCATGACCTTCGCCAGAGTCAGGCGCTTGCTCGCTTGGTCCTGGATATTACTCTTCACGGCCGTTGTTATCGTCGATCATGATTCTCGCCCGTCAGACGCGCAGGGGTTGCGCTTACTCATGAGAGCAGATTCGAAAACATGGAGTGCGATCTCCTCGACTAGCGGCCATTAAAAAGCCCCGCACGATGGCGAGGCTGGAGAACTTTCAAGAATCTTTAGCTGACCCCTAAACGCTTCTGGATCAATCCATACAGGTGCTCGAAAACTGATACGAAGCCTCTTTCGAGAGGAATACTCTCCCCGGAATCGGTGTCAGTGATCGCAACACCTTTCTCTTGAGGTTGAACTTGAAGGCGAAAAATAAAAAAACTTGGCGGGGCTTCGGTTGGAACCTCTGTGAGGTCGAGCCTTATAGTGAATCGCACATCTCGACCAGTTCGTAAGAGTTTGGACAGATCGGCGTCGATGCTGTGGTCTTCACTCTCTGGGCCAAAAATGACTTTCGGCCTGGTATTACTCATAGCGTTGGAGTCTTCGGACGCCGCTAGGTAGTTAGCAAAACCAGAACCAATCAATCGTACGGTATCGATCAACATATCCCATTCGCGGACATCCGCCGAAAGGGCCTCCTGATACTGCTCCTCAAGCCTGTTCAAACGAAACATTATCGTGCTCCATACATTTTGGCTGCTGAATAGAGCACAACAGAAAGCTTGAAGCAATGGCTTGGCTTGATCGTAAATACCTGCATCACTCTGCCTTTCTCAGCAATGCGTTTACCGTACCAATGCACAAGGCAACAGGGGCATCGAGGGATGGGAAGGCAAACATATTCCCAGATCCACTCTCCGTTACTCGATACAGGTCCTCATGCGCGATACGGTCCGCAAGGTCCTTAGCTACACAGTAGGCGACCACCTTTTCGCCGCATTCGACTCGCCACAGATTTTTATGCCCGAGCAGCGGGCCAACGTCGTCTTTAATCGCTGCACTGGAGATTAGGCTCAGCGTGTAAGTGGTGCTCATCTCTACTTCCTTTTGAGTGAAAGCGAGGATCATACAGTCAACAAACAAAAACCCGACGCAGCGGCCGGGTTTACTCTGTGGTGTCGCGCTGAAAAAGCTGAACACCGTGTCATGAAAACAGGTCGTTATCCGCGTGGAAAGACTTTTTTACGCTGCCTCGCGAATCGCCTCTACAGCGCAATCGATCCAAGCGACTCCAGCCTTAATGACCTCCCGCGCCTTTGCCTCACCGATGCCATTTTCCCTGCCAATTCTCAAAGCTGGCCATTTCGCGCCAAAGTACAACCAGATGAAATTCCCCATCTGTTGATCACGAATTGTCAGGCGGGCGACAGCCCCGTCCAACACCAGGGCCAGATCATCGGTTAATGAGTAGTTCTTAACCCCTCCCTCGCATGGTGTGTTGTCACGTATCAGTGCGTAAAGCGGGGATATGTAACTTGGCACACCCATTCCATCCATTCGCCAAAAACCCCATTGCTCCAACAGCCACTCGGTATCTCCCAACGGTTTGCCGACGTACGTTCGCTTTTTCATGCGGCCTTCCTCGGGTCAGGATCAATTAGTCCAAATAGATCACGCAGTAACCGATCAGCAGGTTTGTTCTTGGCGTTACCTTCGATCAACCAGCGTTGGCCGAAGTCGTGGAAACTGATCTGAGCTCGGCTACCGTGCCAGCTGGCGACCATGTCGAGCAAATACGCCATCGCGATCGGACCTCCAATCTTGGCCTTGGCCAACTCTTCGCCTGCGATCTTCAAAAACTGGCGCTCCAAATCACTCATACTCTTGCGCGGAAGCATTGCAGAAACTCGATCATTCATTGAGTGTTTCCCCTGTACTTACTAGCGAAGGGGCGATTCATCTCGATCTCTTCGTCAGATGGCTCTCGGTGACCGGCGAAGGTGACGAAGCGGGCGTACTGGCCTTGCTGCTGAACGAGACAGGAGCCGACCGGCGCGTGTCTGCACTTGGGCATGATCAGTTCAGTAACGCCGTTCTGCCCCTCTTCGGATTCGTTGTCGCGGTGAACGAGGATAATGCAGTGGGCATCCGCCTCAATCTGGCCGGAGTCGCGTAGGTCGGAGGCGATTGGCTTCTTACCCGGGCGGTTCGTCGAATTGCGGTTCAGTTGCGCCAGCAGGATCACAGGCACCTCCAGCTCCTTGGCAATGTTCACGATGCCGGTCGAGATTTTTCCCAGCTCCGAAGTGCGGTTGAACGCCTTGCCATCGGAGCCGATCAGTCCGATGTAATCGATCACCACCACGTCGAGTCCATGAGCGCGCTGCACCTGGCGGGCGATGCTGCGGATGCGCGCCACGGTCAGCCCGGATTTGTCGGAAACGAACAGCGGAACATCAAGGATCTTGCTCACCGCCGAGGTCATCCGCGGCCAGTCCTCATCCTGCAGTTGACCATCATCAAGTTTTCGCAGGTCAATGCCGCCAATTGAAGCCAGCGCTCGATTGCCCAGCTCCTCCTCCGGCATTTCCAAAGAGAACACCATGCCGACGCCTGCACCGCTGCACGCGATGTGTTGGGCGATCTGCAGGCCGAGTGTGGTTTTACCGCTCCCCGGCAGCCCGGCCACGATGGTGACGGTCTTTTTCCGCAAGCCACGGATGAGCTTGTCCAGATCCCCCAGCCCGGTCGACAAACCTGACAGCACCGTTTTGTTGAACTTTGCGTCGATGGTTTCAACGTTGCGCGCTACCACCTCATCCATCCGTTTGTAGTCCGGCTCACCGGTTTGCAGGTCGCGCAGATCCGCCATTGCCTGCTGGGCGTTGGCGATGATCTCGGCGACCGGTCGGTTCTCGGTTGCTAGTTCGCGCACCGCGTCAGCAGCGTCCACAAGGCGGCGCAGTACGGCCCGCTCTGTTACAACCTTGGCGTAAGCCTTCCAGTTGGCAGTGCTGGGCGTGTTGCGCGCGAGCTCGCCCGCATAGGCCATGGTGCGGGTACCGCTTGGCAAGTACTCGGCGAAGTCATGCAACGTTACAGGGTCAACGGGACAGCCAGCCGCGTGACAGCCGATCATCGTCTGGAACAGCGCAGCATTCTCTGGGTCATGGAAGTCCGACACCTGCACTTGGGCCGTAATGGAGTCGAATAAATCGGAGTCCAACAACATGGCGCCCAACAGAGCGTGCTCCGCCTCATCGCTAAACAGTTCTCGTGTCATACAGCACCTCGCGCGGATGCCCAGTTGAACCCAATAGCCTTCCCGCCGGCCTGGCGCAGGCGGTCGAGCGCTCGGTCTCCGATATAACGAGCCAGATCCGCAGCAGCCAAGTTGGAAACCACGACAGTCGGCAAGACAAGCTGGTAACGGTGATCGATCACCTCATGTAGAACACCTAGTTCATATGCGCTGCCGCTTTGAGCACCAATTTCATCAATCACCAGCAAGTCGAAACTCGCCAGTTCGTCGAGGACATCTTTGTCCGAATACTCGGCGCTGCGATCCATCGCCCTCTTGAAGACACGGATGATTTCAGCTGCGGTGACGATTACCGCTTGAGCCCCGTGCTCACGGATGACTGCCTGGACCATCGCGCAAGCCAGATGGGTTTTGCCGTTACCGACATTGCCGGAAAGGACAAGTGAACGGCCGGCGGCATAGTTATCGGTAAATTGGGCAACATAGGTTTTACAGGCGCCTAGAGCTTTGGCCATACCAGCCCCTCCTTCAGCGGTCCTGTAGGTGTCGAATGTGCACCCGCTAAAACGCGGGGAAATACCAGAGCCTACGAGCAGCCTGTTCAGGTCTTCCGCTTTCTTCCTACCCCTCGCCAGGACGTGAGCCTCCGTCGACTTCGGAGCTGTGTGCAAAGCTTCCCAGTGGCAATTCTTGCAACCACGAGTCAATACAGAGCCGTCGAACTGCTCAATCTCGGAACTGCTCACCGAGCCATGCATCGGGCATTCGAGATCAAAGAAGCGGACACGAGGCTGTCTGCAAAAATTAGAAATTCGCGCCACTCTTCACCTCCGGATACATTTCATGCGAATGGTTCGGCAGACCGTGATAAGCCGAGCTTGCGCTAGCAGCGGCTGGCTTAAGTATGTCGTGCCACCGTTCACCGTTCAGCCAAGTGGACGCCATCGGCACGAACTGCCCCTCATCCTTCGTCCAATCGCGAGATAGGCAGTGTTTGCCCAGCGCAGCCATCATCGTTTGGCGAAGCTCTAAATTCGGGTTCAGTTTTAGCCATGCCCTACGTGCGTCCTTCTTACCCCTCGTGTTCGGGTAAAGCTTCCAGAACTCTTCAAACCCATTCAGCGGATCACCCGAATTGCACGAAGAAATCTCTGCAGTAGTCTTTGTTGTAATCTCTGTAAGAAGATCAGGGCATCCTGCCCCAACCGATTGGGGCAAATTGCCCTCTTCTGATTGGTGCAAAATGCCCTGTTCGATCAGGGCAGCCGATTGATAGTTGATCGTGTAATGGTTTGTCTGGTCATGCTTGGCCTTGGCCAGTTTTTCAACCATAACCAAGCCCTGCTTTTGGAGCGAAGTGAGCGCCCGCTTGACGGTATCGTTCGACCAGAAGGGGAACTGCTTTTGCCACTGTTCGACCGTGTTGTAGACCCAGCGACGCCCCTCATGCTCTACACCTGACTCAGTCTCATTCAGCCAGTATTTAAGCTGCTGCAGCACTATCGCTTCGTTCAGCCCAATCCGTTCTGCAAGCTGCGGATTGATGACCAGGGGGCGGAAGTTGAAAAGAAGACTCATACGTCAGAGCTCCATCTCGTCAGTGACGCGTTTGATGAAAGCGTCGTATGACTCGGCCATTACGAACCCCTGATCTTCCAGAGCCTGCCGATATGCCTTGGCGCTTCCGTAAAGCACCCAGCGCTCACGCTCAGGGAGATTTCGGAAGCCGGCATAGGTAGGCCAAGGCCCGGCGATTTTGCAGGCTGTAGAGAGCTCGGGATGATGCTCTCGCAGAACACTCATCAGTTGTCCTCCCGATCTACAGGAACGAAATCAGCTTCACCATTGCGCATAGCACGCAAGCCCAGCACTGCCGCCGCCGCAACGCGTTCAGCAAAACCAATTTCAAGGTTCGTGTAGCGACCGCCCATACCGACGATGGCGAACTGAATTGCATGAAAAGCTTCGGTTTCGTCAAAAGCCGCCAATGCGCTGACTTCTTCATCGAAGAAAGTCATACCCTTTTCCCAGTCGGCAGCGACGCCAGGGTTGTTCCGGGGCCAATTGACCATGCGCCCCTGAACGTCACGAGCTGTAAAACTCAGGTCGTCGCGCGTACGAATCAGCGGATAGTTGATCAACATCAGCCGACGAGCTTGTTCACCACCAATTGCGTGTGCCATGATTAATACCTCTACGAGATGTGTTGTCCTGGTTGCACAGGACGATTGATAAGCCCGGTTCCCGCCGGGTTTGTTACTTTCTGGACCGGGCGAATTTCATCATCCACCCGTTTGAAATAATGCAAGCCCTGTCCTGGCTGGCGTGTTCAAGCCGCCTTCACCGATTCTTCAAGCATCAGCAAGCTCTGCCGCACATGGCCGATTTCTTTCTGGATGCCTGCCTTCTCGATCTGAGTTACACGCCCATCAGCCATCGCATCATGGACAGCCCGGGAAACGTCCCCGGACTCAGCTGCCAGGTGCACCAAGGCTTGAACCAGACTTTTTCCTTCAGGCTTAACCAGCGGCACCAACTCGTACCCCAGAGCACTCGCCAGTAACTGCAACGGCTCAGGGTTCTTGCTGTGCACCAGAATCTGTAGGAACTGCTCCAGGTTCAGCCGATGCGAGTCGTCATTCGGGTTGCTGCGGTTGAGTAGCGCGGTGTGGCTCATGCCCATCAGGTGAGCCAATTGTTTTGGCCCCGCATCAAGCACTGCCTCATGAATTGCGCGATGTACTTGTTCCATTCGGGAAACCTCTTGGCAGTTGTCGTGGCAGCACATCCTGTCGATGAGCGAAACTTTGCTCATCGGATCAGGCGGCAGATTGCTCGGAGCTGGTAGGTGAATTGCGCAGATAAGCCCAGTCGATATCAGGACGCAGTTCTTCACACGTCACCGCCCTCCCCGACTCACGATCAAGATTGATGGCGAGCCCGGGACCAGCCAGGCGATACCCGTAGGCAATCTGTTTAAGGTTGCCGACGCTGGTGCCGCTTCGCTCTGCTAGAGCATCCAATTGGGCCGGCTCCAAAGAGCGGATGAGGTCTAGTAGCGTCATGGTGATCTCCGAAAGAAGTCCAGATTACACAATGCTAAATCGCATAGCAATAGCGCTTAGTAATTTACCAACTGCTAAATCGAGACCACTATTCGCCCATGGATATGAAAACTCTTCGGGTCGACGCGCTGCGGCGCGTAATCGGCCAACTCAGCCAGAAAGAATTCGCCGACCAGCACGATCTGGATGCTTCCTATTTGTCGCAGATCCTCAATGGGCATCGAGGCTTGGGCGAAAAAGCGGCGCTTAATCTTGAGCAGAAGATCGGCTTGGCACCTGGCGTACTGGTTAACCCGGGCCACTACGGTTCTAACGTTATCGAGGGCGAGTTCACTCGTCATGAGGTCGTTCGTGAACAGTCCCCTGCTTACCAAGCGATGCTAGGAACAGCCTCCCCCAGGGCGATTGCCATCATCGATAAGCTGGCCAGAGCCGCAGCTAAGGGCAAGCTTAAGGAGTCGGATCTGGTGCTGCTGGAAGGCATCGCCGGCCTCCTCGAGAAAGCCAACTCCGAAAAGCCATAAACCCCAGATAGCAAAAGCCCGGCGCTAGGCCGGGCTCTCTCCTTCTACTTCAGCAACTCCTCTTCCCTGCTCTGCCACATAGCCTGAAGCTTGGTGAGCCCCTTTCCGGTGATCAGCGTTGAACAGGTTGGGACTGTGCCGTCTAAAGGATGCTCAAACGTACCCAGCTTCACATCAAGCAGGCCAGCTTCGATCTTCGCTTGGTAAGGCTCATTACTCCTCGTCACCCACCCCTTCTGGCGCATGAACTGCAGCAGGCGCGTACGGCCGGTACCAATGATCTTTGCTGCCTGGGCTGCGTTGTACGTCTTGTGCGACACCGTGACCATGTCGTGGAATGCCACCTTCGGAGCGTCCTGCTCAACCTTCACTTCCAGTTCGTGATTCACTTTGGTCAGTTGCTGCCTTACCTGCTCGACAACACGTTTTTGCTCGACCTGATCGGCCCACGCGCGAGCAGCGGCAACTGGATCAGAGAAGTCAGGCAATGTGGCGATGACGCGCACCGCACCACCCTCAAGCTGATGCCAGCGGTGGATGACCGCCATACGCATTGCCGCGCTGTAGCCGGTTAGAAGGCAGTCTGTATGCTCTCGGTCAAGGAAGTATTCGGTTTGCTGCCGATTCATTCCGTCCAGATAGATGCGCGCAAAATTGCTCACATCTTCCATTAGGTCTTTTGCCATCGCTTGGATGTCGCGCTTCACATCGGGATGGCGCTTTCCTGTTAGGTCGGCGATCTCGCGGGAAGACATGGTGGAGCACGACATGCCTTGTTGGATCTGGAAAGGTGCCGCGATATCGACTGACTGTTCGGTTTGGCTCAATGAGTTGTTCATGCGAGCTTCTCCAGACCTTCTCCTACAGAGTCAATTACTGCTTTGGCTGACTCGACTGCCATGTGAAGCAACCACGCTTGGCTTGGAGATATGACCAACGTTTGCATCCCGGCTTCACACAGCGACTCCCTTACGCTGTAGAGAATGCAAGAGGCTTGGTTGAGAGCGTCCACCGCCGGCACTCTCGACTGCACTGCAAAAAGATTCTGCTTCTCGATGTTGCAAGCAGTGAATGAGCACTCTACGGTTACCGGCACCTTGATAGCGCCAGCATTGAGTTTTTCGTTTACTTCGGTATGCTTGTCCATGACGTTTTTCCTGGAAGATTGACGTTCTGCTTCATCGGCCTCAAGCGTTGGCGCGCTTGGGGCTTTTTCATGTCTACTGTTTTTCATGCCTCATCTCCTGCTCCATCATTTTCTTTAACCGGAAAACCACCTCCCCGTTCGCTGACCTCCCGTTCTCCTCTGACTTCGCGCTCAACCACGCTCTCAAGGGCACGGGTAAACGAATCACCAACGGACTTTTTTCTTGCTTCATCTTCCACCTCCGACGGCACAAAACTGATCACTTATGATCATTTGATACCTCTTAAGATCATCTGTCAATAGTGATCATTGGAGATCATTTGTTCTCTGGTATAGTGATATGAAACCGAGCAATTGAAGCCTCCGGGGACCAAATGACCGATAACAGATCTTTCGCGGAGCGCCTGCTATGGGCGCGCTCCGAAGCGGGTCTTACTCAAAAAGATCTTTCCGAGCAAAGTGGCATCAGTCAGCCTCAGATCGTCAGATACGAGGCTGGCCGCTCCAAACCACGCCTGGGTGGCGCCCTCAAACTGGCCCGTGTTCTGAAAATGGATGCCTACGATCTGATGCCGGAACTGAAGAAGACCACCAAGGAAATCGAGATCCAGCTCAGCGCAGAAGAAGCTAAGGAGTTCGATGCTGAGGCGGAAAAGCTTGGCATTACGACTGAAGAGCTCATGCGAAAATTGACGATCATCGGGCTCCGGATGAAACTTAAGGATCCTGAGACACGCCGCATGATGGAAGAGGAGTTTCCAGGTATGGTTGATCGGTTCGATGCACTGCCAGACCCAGATGAAAATGGAGATCTTGAAATCTCCGAGTAATCCCAAGCCCTACACACCGGGCTTTTTTGCGCCTGTGCTGACTTATCTATTCCACTCGCTATACATACCATCGGGCTCCTCACAAAGCTTCTGTGGTTACGATGGTTTCCAATTATTCACACAAAACTAGCGATTGGAAGGCACTTAAAAGGGCCATCTTCTTTCCGGAAAGGATCAAGACTGAACGTTTTCCGAATTAACCTTTGCTCGCCGATCGGGCTTCATGGGCAGCAACTGCCAACAATGTGTCGAGAATAGTTCTATCTGAGTACCCTCCCCGCCCAACCATTTCCCTGGCGATAGGAGCGGTTGTCTTTCTAATCGTTTCCTCCCCGCCATCTCCAGCTGGAAAAATCAAGTTCGCCATTAACCTGTTAGAAATACTTACCCCTGTGAGTTCAGCCCAAGAAGTAAGATCTATAAATGGTACTACTCCAAGCCTGACCCACGACGCAAAATCTGCTTTTCTATACTGCTTTGGTGAGCCGAGATAGAAATCATCCCTCGCCTTTGCAAGCCACGCTTTAAAAGCCTCAAGCAAAATCGCATCTGGCATCGTTAAATCCACGTCCGCTATAGCATGTAGCGATGTTCTTTTTTGTGACATATAGAGCGGCAGATCTATAAACCCCATAACTTCATATGCAAGTTCTAAATTCCTGCCATCCACATCAAAGTCGTCACAACTTAAATTTTTCCACCACTGATTAGCCTTTTCCTTTGCTTCATCTTTGATCTGTCCTTCCTGCTGTAAATACTGCCGATAAGTCAGTGAATGAATGGATTTGGCATATTCAGACTTAACGCGACCATTCGCACCATCATGCCCACACATAGCCGACAAAACACTGGAATCCTTTAAAGAGATATTTGTTTTGCTCCATATCTCTACGGCAGCCATATATGCCAAATCTTCCTCAGCAAGTGGCATCTTATTATTTTCTCGATAACCAAGCATAAGGAAGAGCTGTTCCCTTGCAAAAAGCTGCTCATACCACCCCGCACTATCAAGCCCCGCTAAAAATTCATAGTTACTTAAAGAAAACCAGCTCGGAATATCTGATACTCCGCGTATAGGATTACTCAGCCGCGCCATTGACGCCTCCAATGCAGTCAACTAGGGGTACATCCAGTCTATCGCCAGTTAGCAAAATGTAATAGCTGAGACGTGATGGTGAGGGACGTGCGATTTGCGAATGACCCGCTAGGCTCCTGAACAGATTTCCGATTTGCGGAAATCGTTAAACCCGGTGCATGAAATGGACTTTGATTATCACTACCTCATTGCCCTTATCTTTGCTGCCGCGGCTTTCTACGAGGCCCTAGCCATCCGGAAGCTGCTGCATAAGCTGAACGATAAAGTAGACAAGTTGGATGCCATTGTCGTCAACCTGGAAAGCCAAGTGGCGGATGCAGCTCACGAAGCGGCGTCAGCTAAACAGGTCGCTCTGAATGCCTGGGACGATGCGAAAAAGCACCATGCCGAAGTCATATCAGCCATAGAGAATTTAAGTAATGGCGAAATTATGTAGTAAGGCCACCTTCTATGGATTTGCTTCATTTCTCCCCCAGTGATTTCCAGGCCTTGCGATGATCGACAGTTGCATCACCAAAAATATATTTGGAGGGGAGGACCGTGCGCGTGGCTACCGCATGGTGCTGGCAACCACCCATCGGGATCCCCCTTGAAGAACCGCAGCGGCGCTACAATCCAATTAACGACTAACGTTAAGCGTTAATAATGATCATAAGTTTTCGCTGCGGCGACACCGAGAGCCTCTTCACCACGGGATCCTCCAGGAGGTGGACGGCTATCTTGACTGTCGCGCAAAGGAAACTGAACATGCTCAATGCGGCGGCCACCATCCAAGACTTAAGCTCACCGCCCGGCAATCGGCTGCAAGCACTACAAGGGAACCGACAAGGTCAACACAGCATCCGAATCAATGATCAGTACCGCATTTGCTTCACCTGGGGTGCTCACGGACCAGAAAACGTTGAAATTGTAGACTACCACTGAGGTGAAATTGTGTTTACTAACGGTATGCGCCCCGTCCATCCGGGCGAAGTTCTCAGGGAAGAATATCTCCATCCCATGGATCTATCCCCTACCGCGCTGGCGAGGCTGCTGAATGTCTCTGCACCTACGGTGCATGATATTGTCCATGAGCGTCGTAATGTCAGCGCTGACGTAGCTCTGCGCTTGGCGACATGCTTCGATACGAGCCCACAGTTCTGGGCCAACCTGCAATCAGCCTATGACATACGCAAAGCAGAAATTGAACACGGTGCGGACATCGCTCAACAAGTCCAGCGTGCTCCAGAGATCGCCTGACAGTAAGCAGCAGGTCGCTCGAAAAAAACCCGGCTATAGACCGGGTTTTTTATGCGCGCGGGAGGGGGCATCTCACTGTACCCATTGCTAATGGTGGTTTAGCTGCCGAGGGTGATACGTTCAGTCTCCTCACCCCGTGTGAAGAGTGAACAGCATGGCCGCACTCGAAAAGCGCTATCCCCGCGAGTGGTTTACCAAGAAGCTGGAGCGGATCTGCCAGAGGCTAGACGAGGCATCCATCCGAACCATCGCTCACAAAGACTTCTTCAACAAAGCAGCTACGTCCCGGGTTGAGATCACTTCGTTATGGGCTGTTGGATCGTACGCCCGCGGCGCAATTACTTGTGGCGACCTAGATCTCGTCCTCGAGTATCGACTCGTTGAAGGCACCCACCCTGCGCCTCGGAAAATAACGATGACTTTCTTCGGCGCTCTTCCGTACGTTAGCTATTACTTCGGAAAACCAGAGAGCAGCACATCAGGTGTCGTTTTCCCTGACGCAATTTTGATCTGGACAGAGCCTGGTTGCGATTGGAGAGCGGCGATCGATTCAATTAAGCCTGTCACCAGCGCCGGCCGCGCAAAACGCGAGACGGACGCCATCCCACTACGACAGGAACAGCTGTACATGGAACCTGAGCGGCTTCAGCAGCTAGTGAACCAGGAGAAAGACGGCATCATCGAGTGGGACTTTGTAGAGATCACCCGGGACGATCTCGAGCCCATCCCGACAGCGGCCGTCAGCGAGCGTGACCGCAGGCTCATTCGAGTCGCGCCAATGATGGGCAAAAAATCTCAAGCGTTAGTACCAGCGATCATTCGATTGATGGCCAAGCACTCACCTTATGGAGATTGGGATGCGTCAGAGAGCCATCGGGGAAAGTTAAAGTGCGGCGCCAAAGTCTTGCATCTCGGTAGGCCCGCTTTACCCTACTACCCGTTTGATGATGAGCCGACTATCGATCAATTCGCGCTGATACCGCATATCAGTGCTAAAGGGCCCAACGGCGCCTGGATGATTCGGAGAGGTCCCAACCATCCCGACGCTCAATCACTCGGGCAAAAGAGCGCCTATTACCTTCTGAGCAATGGAGAGCCAGACATCGTGCGATATCACGACCACGGCAAATCCTGGTCGATCGACTTGCTGCAGCTCTTCAATACACGGAAAGAGGCAGAGGATTTTTCGGCGATGATAAACGAAGATGATGGGGCAGGACGAGTCGAGATCGGAAAAGCTAAAGCACTAGAACTGATCTCACTATTTGCCTTGGCAGACGTCGTCGAGATTGGAGACCACCAGTTCCCGGTAACAAACGCCGGCGCTGCCTACTTTGACAAGGACAAGGCGACGATGGAGGAGATCGCGGCCACCCTCCCCCATACGACCCAAATCAACGCCGAAGCTTGAGCTAAACGCAGACTATAGAAAGTCCGCAAAGGGCGGGATATTTGTAGACGAGAGACTGCTCCACCAGCCGGATACAGAATAGATGATTTGTATGGTGGCACAAGATAGAGCGACATGGCCCGACATTAGGCCGGGCCATGCTGGAGCCTTGTAGGATAACTATTTTGACGCCACTTCTTTAGGAACTCCAAGTGGCACATCCGTGCTATCACCTAATGCACAGTAGGGCTGGTTTTTTGCAGGAATGGAATCACGAATACCAGCATCAAAAAGATCCTTCTGCATGGACGGCCAATTGCTTTTATTGGTGATCTCCCACCCAGACGCTGGAACCCAGCGAGGCAATCCCGCACTTACAGCGCGAGCATTCTCACTCCATGAACTTTGACCTGCGCCTCGAACGGCTCTATAAACTGCCCAACGTTTGAACCCACCCACCCCTTCCTCCTTCATAGCGATGAGAAAAATGTTATCAGCCTGGAGGCGGGTACATGACTGGGTCCAGTACAAGTAGTCGTGGATGGTGGCGGCCTCACTGTAATCTGAGTGCGGCGAAGCGATCGTCCATAGTGGTTTGGGAATGCTGGCGTAATCGGTGACGAAACCTGCAGGTATCGTCACGTAGGTTCCAGATGAACCTATTTCGTAATTTTTGTCTTTAGTTAAGATCCAATAATCGTGCAACGGGAAGGGCTGAACAGGCGTCGGCGGTCCAGCTGCGCACCCAGCCAGAATTAACGATACAAAAACGAGAGTCCATAGTTTCATTTCTACGCCGCTCCTTGTGTTTCCGGAAGCATAGACAGGCAGCATATAAAGGCAAGACGATGAACACAGGCAATTTAACGACAGGGCTGGTATGTGAATTGGTTGGCGAGGTGGGATCATTTTCGTCAATAGGCGGGACGATTCCACGACGGAATAATGTCTACTCGATGTGGTAAGGCCTGAAAGAATCAACCCGAACAATCCTTCCCGCCTTAACCTCGTCAGCGTGGCGGCGGATTTTTTCTTGCTGATCCTTCAGTAAAGCGGAGATTTTCATAAGCGCTATTGCCTCATCAGGCGATTTGCTGCGGCTGGCCATCTTGGTCAACTCGGCGACTGACCAGCCGATGACTGCGGTTGCATCCTCAAGGTCGTAAAACAGCTCCTGCTGGGCTGTTCTGGGTCCGTCGAGCCCTTGTATTAGATCTGCCATCTACTTCACTGCCCTGGTGAGCGCTCGAATCTTTTTCCGTCGGTAGAAACCAAATACAGCCAATCTGAGTAAGGAAGACGAGCGATAATTTTGGTTTTTTCCACCACCGCAGCCATAACCATTCCACGACAGAGCAAGCTAACCCCACCCTGGATTCGTTCACACATAGCATCTGGGCTATCAACGAAATTTGTCTTATTCAACCTGAGCATCACGACTGTTCGCCCTTCAGGGACAGCGCCAATTGGCGGTACAACGAATAGTGTGATCTGCGTGTAAATTGCAATCCCGATTGCTGCGCAAATACCTACGGCGACTAGCTTCTTCATTGGATTTCCTGTCCCTATCCATGGTTTTCGGTCCCGCCTTAGCTATTCGAATATCGCCGTTCAAATAAGCGCGGCACAGCCCGCTCGCTCGCTCGCTCGCCACGACGATGCGCCCCTCTTGGCCTAAGCAGATGCCCCCAGCCAAAATGTAGCACCATTAAATCGCCACTACGAGCAGCACCGCGTTGCACCTGCCGCTCTCTCAACACATTAGCTAAATATCATTTAGCAGTTTGTATTGACCAGTCGTTTAGCGTTTGCTATTTTTGCATCACTTCTCCTTTGCCTCATGGCAGACCTAGAGCCTTCACCAAATTTTGCGAATGCCAACAACGCGGCAGGACTTTGCTCGCCCTAGAGAAACTGAGTCGTTGGCAAGCCTTAACCCGAGAGGAAACGCAGTGAGTACTCAACCACAGAGTCCAGCAAGTGAATTCGCGGAGTTCGGCCAGCGCCTTATAGACCTGGGCATGGCTAGGAAACGAGATCAGACCACCGTGCGAGATCTGCAGGAGCTCGCTAGGGCCTGCGGTATCAAGCTGCTGAACCTTCGCTCAGTATCGAAGGAGGAGCGGAACAATGGCTAAAACAATCCTTCGCGCGTACCAGGCTGGCACTCACTTTTACCTGAACACCGAAAGCTCATCGCCCAGTACTGGACACAGAAACCGTTATCGCCTGTTCAAGACTGAAAACTACGGTCGCGACAAATCGGGTTGGATTCAGGTGGGCTCCATTGCAGGACAAGAGCTGATTGCCATTGAGGGAGAAAAAGCTTTGTTTGATGCGTGCGAGAAGCTGTTCGTCAGCAAGATCCCTCGACGCTACGAACACTATGGGGCAATTCGCGGCAAGCCCGGACGCTGGGAGGGCGAAGCGTTCCCAACTCGTCAGAGCAGTTCGACTGCTGCTAGCTGATGCGTACGCGAATCGATATACGAAGATCGTTCTTTTGCAGTCACCACTCGCGGCCAGGATCACTCATGAACATTCAATTTTTATCGCACGAAGAGCTTTGCGAGCTAACCGGAGCGCGGACCAAGGCTGGACAGATCCTGAACCTAAAGAAAAACGGGATCAGGCACTCAATCAAGCGCAGCGGCTGGCCAGCAGTTACGGCTCTGGCCGTTACCGCCGTAGGGTCGTTCGAAGTAGAAAAACCGTTATGGACGCCAAGAAAGGCATGTTGAGATGGGACGAAGACCAAGTAAACCAGGATCGATTGCTCGGCTGCGGGAACGCAAAAAGGCAAGTGGCCGGATCTACTATTACTACGAACTGGGCGGAAAAGACCGCAAAGAAATCGCGCTGGGCAGCGATTACGGCTTGGCGATTATGGAATACGCGAAACTCGAACGTGATCGAACCGCGGTTGAGTTGGTGGCCAAGGTCGTCACGTTTCGCTACGTGGCCGAGAAATACATGGTCGATGTAGTACCGACCAAGGCGGAGAGCACTCGGAAAGACAACGTGCGGGAACTGAAAAAGTTGATGGCGTTCTTCGATGATCCGCCGGCGCCGCTCGAAACCATCGAACCGCTTCATGTCCGCCAGTATTTAACCTGGCGCAAATCTGCACCTGTTCGGGCAAATCGGGAAAAGGCTCTTTTGAGCGCCATTTGGAACTACGCCCGAGATAAGGGCTACACGTCGCTGGCGAACCCGTGTTCTGGCATCAAGGGCAACAAAGAAACGGGCCGGGACACCTATGTCGAGGATGAACTGTTCAAGCGCGTGCATGACAAGGCCGACGCCGGACTGCGCGATGCCATGGACTTGGCCTATTTGACCGGCCAGCGAGTGACAGACACTCGGCTCATGGATGAACGAGACATACGCGATGACCAGATCTGGGTACTCCAGGGAAAAACGAAGGCCAAGCGGCGGATTGAAGTAACCGGTGAGCTGAAAGTTTTGATTGATCGAATCATGGCCCGAAAGTCCGGACACAAAGTCCGCTCGACGCGGCTGATCGTGGCAGAAGATGGCACTCCGATGACGGAGGCGATGTTGCGCAGGAGATTTGATGTGGCCAGAGAGGCCGCAGGAGTTGAAAAGGCCGAGTTTCAGATGCGTGATTTACGCGCCAAGGCTGGTACCGATAAAGCCGAATCGAGCGGCGACATCATGCAGGCCAAAGATCAACTTGGGCATACCACCGTGGTGATGACCGAGCAGTACATCCGCAATCGTAAGGGCAAAAAGGTCATGCCCACAAAGTGAATTGCGAACCACTGTCAGAATTGCGAACCGGAAACAAACAAGGGTTTGCATCAGCTTTCGCCCGCAAACCCTTGATTTAAGATGGTGCCCGAAGCCGGAATCGAACCGGCACGCCCTTACGAGCGGGGGATTTTAAGTCCCATGCGTCTACCAGTTTCGCCATTCGGGCGGTAGCGCGGTATTGCTCTGCTCAGCCTTGCGGTTGGATCCTGACAGGATGACCGCTTGAAAAGCCGAGCGGGGAATATATACATCACGTCCCGGTGAAGCAAGTTTGGAGTGCGCGATTTGAGAACTAAATATCGCTGACCGCAGAAAATCAAAAAGCCTCAGAAATCAGGGAGCTACGGAGTTTGCTTGAAGTAGAGGCCGAGGTAACTGGCAAATCGCAGCAACAAGACTGGAAATTGTGGCGATAAACTCAAAAGATTCAGATGCTCACCATCACCTTGGCTGCACGGGTGACAGATGTTTCATCGATTGAGATTATGAGCAGGCAACCCAAGTCTGGACGGGATGTCTACGCTAAAGGTTGGCGCCGAAATCAATAATCAAAGGGTATCAGCACGCCCCCCTTCAACCACGATCACGCCTCACAGAACGTCACCAGAGCAGAGCTCAGGGATGTACAAGCAATCAGGAGATTTGATTCCATGCAAATGAGTGACACCGTTCTAAAAGCGTCTTTAAGCCAAGAGGAGCGCTCGGCGATCGCCGAGATCGAAGCGACCACCAATATCCTGCAGCTTGTCACCCGCCTGACCGGTACACGCTTTGCCGGAATCGCAAAATTCACGGAAACGGAATGGATCGTCTGTTCGGCATACGATCCGATTGAACTGGGAATAAACGTAGGCGATACGCTGGATCTGGAAACTACGCTCTGCAGTGAGTTTCGACGAAATCCTCAAGCCCTCTTCCTTCCACAAATCAGCAAGGATGGACGACTGTCGTCACGTCCTGTGGTGAAGCAGTATTCAATTGAAAGCTACGCAGGCGCGCCTGTTTTCCTGCCGGACGGAAGACTCTGGGGTGCCCTATGTGCTCTGGATTCAAGGGCCGTTCTGTTTGATAACCCGGATCTTGCGGACACACTGACGTTATTCGCACGCCTTATTGGCTGCATCTTTTTCTCGAATCTGACGGTGGAAGGTGCCAGCCATATCAAGACCGGAGCGTGTCTGACTGAGTGACCCTACTCAAACGATGCGGAACACCACACTTTTCCCACAAGCAACAAAAAACCCCGTAGATCATTGATCTACGGGGTTTTTGATAGTGGAGGCCGAGGTCGGAATCGAACCGGCGTAGGTGGATTTGCAATCCACTGCATAACCATTTTGCTACTCGGCCTCAAAGTATTTGCTGTCAGTAGCGCAACAACAAACACTGTACAAATTGGAGCGGGAAACGAGACTCGAACTCGCGACCCCGACCTTGGCAAGGTCGTGCTCTACCAACTGAGCTATTCCCGCTTGGTGTGGCGCATTCTATAGAATTAAGAAGCCCCGTCAACCCCTTGATTCAAAAAACTTTTATTTCTTTTCTACATCAGTCTTCAGGTGCGGCCAGGCGGCGCGAAGGTATTGAACCATCGACCACAGGGTCAGCCCTGCCGAGACGATCAGCAGCGTATAACCGAGCACGACCCAGAAGCTCAATGCCTTTGGATGAGCCAGCAGAATCACCAACGCGAGCATTTGCGCCGCTGTTTTCCATTTGCCGAGATTGGAAACGGCCACCTGTGCCCGGGCGCCGAGTTCGGCCATCCATTCGCGCAGCGCCGAAATCACGATCTCGCGACCGATGATGACTGCTGCGGGCAGCGTAAGCCAGAGATTGCCGTGTTCCTGCACCAGCAAGACCAGGGCAACAGCGACCATCAGCTTGTCGGCGACCGGATCGAGAAACGCCCCGAACGGTGTGCTTTGCTCCAATCGGCGCGCCAGATAACCATCGAGCCAGTCGGTTGCAGCCGCAAAGGCAAAAACCGAAGCGGAGGCCATGTAACTCCATTGGTAAGGCAGATAGAACAGCAATATGAAGATCGGGATGAGCAGGACGCGTAGAACGGTAATCAGATTAGGGATATTCATCGGCACAACTGGCTACGAGGTGAAGGGGCATTCTACTCACTATGCAGGTTCGCATAAATCGACTCAGCGAGCTTTTTACTGATCCCCGGGGCTTTGGCGATCTCTTCGATGCTTGCACGAGACAGCTCCTGCAATCCACCAAAATGTTTCAACAGGTCACGGCGGCGCGTCGGCCCTACCCCTGCGACACCCTCAAGCGTCGAGGTTCGGCGGGTCTTGCCGCGACGGGCGCGATGCCCCGTAATTGCAAAGCGGTGTGCCTCATCGCGGATCTGCTGAATCAGGTGCAACGCGGGCGAATCGCCGCGCAAGGTGAACTCGTGCGCTGCATCATTCAGATACAACGTTTCGAAACCGGCCTTGCGCGTGGCGCCTTTGGCGACGCCCAACAGGATCAGATCCGGCACGGCCAGTTCGTTGAGCACATCGCGGGCCATCGACAATTGGCCCTTGCCACCGTCAACCAGCAGGATGTCCGGCAACTTGCCCTCTCCGTCCTTGAGTTTGCTGAACCTGCGGGTCAGCGCCTGGTGCATGGCCGCATAATCGTCGCCGGCAGTGACGCCTTCGATGTTGTAGCGGCGGTAATCCGACTTGATCGCGCCTTCCGGCCCGAACACCACGCAGGAGGCAACCGTCGCTTCGCCGCTGGAATGACTGATGTCGTAGCATTCCAAACGTTGCGGCGGCTCATCCAGATTCAGCACTTCGGCCAGCGCGTCGAATCGCGCGGCGGTGTGCTGACGGTTGGCCAGACGCGCGCCCAACGCTTGCTCAGCGTTGGTCGCGGCCAGTTGCTGCCAGCGCGCACGGGTACCGCGCACCCGGTGACTGATGGCCAATTCGCGGCCGCGCAAGGTATGAATCCCTTCGATCAGCGCTGGAAAATCTTCGTGAACCACATTCACGATCAGTTCGCTCGGCAAATCGCGCTCGGGGCTGCTGATGTAGTACTGGCCGAGAAACGCCGCCATGACTTCGGAAACGTTTTCCTCGATGCCGACCTGCGGGAAAAAATTCTTGCTGCCCAGCACTCGCCCGCCGCGCACGCTGATCAGGTGAACACAGGCGCCGCCGGGGTTGACGAATGCGGCAATCACGTCGATATCGCCGGTTCCGCCTTCCATGCTCTGCTGGTCCTGTACCCGGCGCAGCAATCCGATCTGGTCACGCAATTCGGCCGCGCGCTCGAACTCGAGATTGATCGCTGCCTCTTCCATCGCCGTGGACAGCTCGTTGGTCAGCGCATGGCTGCGACCTTCGAGGAACATCACCGAGTGGCGCACGTCTTCGGCGTAGACGTCAGGCTCGACCAACCCCACGCACGGCGCCTTGCAGCGTTTGATCTGGTATTGCAGGCACGGACGGGTGCGGTTCCTGTAATAGCTGTCTTCGCACTGGCGAACGAAAAAGGTTTTTTGCAGGATGCTCAGGCTTTCGCGTATGGCACCGGCACTCGGATATGGGCCGAAATACTTGCCCTTGGCCTTTTTTGCCCCGCGATGGATGCTCAGGCGCGGAAACTGCCCGTCGGAGAGAAACACGTACGGATAGGATTTGTCGTCGCGCAGCAGGATGTTGTACGGCGGGCGCCACTCCTTGATCAGCGTCTGTTCCAGCAGCAGCGCTTCGGTTTCGTTGGCGGTGATGGTCGTCTCGACCTGAGCGATACGGCCGACCAGTGCGGCCGTCTTCGGCGCCAGCCCGGTCTTGCGAAAGTAGCTCGCCAGACGTTTCTTCAGGTTTTTCGCTTTGCCGACATAGAGCAGGCGCGCTTCGCTGTCGAACATGCGATAGACGCCGGGCCGACCGCTGACGGTCGACAGGAAAGCACTGGAATCAAATTTCTCGGTCATGGTCAGGCGCTGGCATCCACCATGCCGTGACGCACCGCGAGCAGTGTCAACTCGACGTCGCTGCTGATCGAAAGCTTCTCGAAAATGCGATAGCGGTAGGTATTCACGGTTTTCGGCGACAGGCACAACTTGTCGGAAATGATCTGGACCTTCTGGCAACCGACAATCATCAACGCAATCTGGATTTCCCGCTCGGACAACGCATCGAACGGCGAATCATTGGTGGGCTGGAATGATTTGATTGCCAACTGCTGAGCGATCTGCGGACTGATGTAACGCTGCCCGGCGAAGACCAGACGAATGGCCTGAACCATTTCCGGCAGACCCGCGCCCTTGGTCAGGTAACCAGCCGCCCCGGCCTGCAGCAAACGCGTCGGGAAAGGGTCTTCCTCGCACACCGTAACGGCAACCACCTTGATGTCCGGGTGGCTGCGCAGCAGCTTCCGCGTGGCTTCGAGGCCGCCAATGCCGGGCATCTTGACGTCCATGAGCACTACGTCAGGCTTCAATTCACGGGCCTTGATCAGGGACTCTTCACCTGACTCGGCCTGACCCACCACCTGCAGGCCATCGATATCGGCCAGCATTCGTGTAATGCCTGTGCGAACGAGATCATGGTCGTCGACCACTAGCACCCTAATCAAGCAGACACCTCGCGATATGGTCTTATTGGGATGCCGGACACCTTAGCAAAAAGTGCCAGACAGACCTAGCGGAAAGCCGCATTTAAAAAGTTTCAATTCATCATTCAGGGCTTGCCGGCTGTGGGTTTCAGAGCACAGCTGTACTCAAATCAAGCTGCATCCTGAGGAAACACTCATCCCTGCCCACGATGCGCAGTCCTTTGCGTGCATACAGTTCTTGCGCCCGGTTATTGTCAAACACTGTCAGTCGCAGTGCCGGTCGTCTTGCCTGACGAGCCATTTCGGTAACTTGACCAATGGCCCAGGAACCGGCGCCCTGCCCTTGCCAGGGATGATCAATCTGCAATTCGCGTATGTACAGCGCCAGCGCATCCTCGCTCAGACTGAAAAAACCGATCGCCAGTTCATCCTGGATGATCATCCAGTTGTCACGATACTGCCAGCCTGCGTCGAACGCCTCGTCCTGCCACAACAGGTCGTGGTCAATGTAATAGCGCAGCATGTTGCGACAGGTCAGATCCCGCGCAAAAGCAAGATCATCACGGGTGGCATGCCGGATTCGATAACTCATTCAGCTTTCTCAATGACTGCAAAGTTGCCCTTCACCCGCATGGTTTGCCAGCGATAGGCGTTTTGAGCGGCGGGCAATAGCATTTTCTGATTGCTGATGCGTATCAGCGTCGAGTAAGCTCGGCGCATTCAACGGAGACAGCACATGTTCAACACCCTTCCACAGTCTTGCACCACCAGCGCCCTGCGCTCGGTCGCGGCTGCCCGGGTGAATCACACTTGCGCTCCTGACAATTTTTATTTTGGGTATTGGTTTAGCCACTGGCGCGCCTGATACCCAAACGGCGCCCATGATAACGGGTCGCCTACCAGAGATTTCTCAACCCCCGGTCGGCCTCCCGACCGGGGGTTTTGTTTTTTCAGGCCCATCACTTTCAGCGACACACCACATTTCGAGGATTACACCATGAACCACGCCACTTATTACCGTTACGACAGCTTTAGCGCCTGACGATTTACCAGCCTCCGCTCGGGACAGCCTGCCGCCTCCGATCGGTCACCCACAGGTGGCAAACACACATGCCTAGCCAGTACGGCCATTTGTCGAACACCCCAGTAGGGCCGAGTGCGCGGGAAAAACCCGCCATCCGCCCAGGAAGACCGAACATGAACTCTTCAGTTTCCGCTTTGCCGCTGTCCACCCTCGATTCTGCCAACGAAGCACTGACCCTGCGTCTGCCCAGCTCGTTGCAGCTCAAACAGCAATTGCCGCTCAGCCATTCCCTGCATCAACAGGTCAACACTCATCGCCAGGCGGTGCGCGCCATCCTTGACGGTGAAGACCCACGCCTGCTGGTCATCGTTGGCCCCTGCTCTATCCATGACCCGCAATCAGCGATTGAGTACGCCAGCAAACTCGCTCGTCTGGCCGAAGATGTCAGCAGTGAAATGCTGCTGGTCATGCGCGCCTACGTCGAAAAGCCGCGTACGACGGTCGGCTGGAAAGGTCTGGCCTACGATCCGCATCTGGACGGCACTGACGATATGGCTGCCGGTCTGACGCTGTCGCGCGGACTGATGCTGGAAATGATCCAGCTCGGACTACCGGTCGCTACCGAACTCCTGCAACCCATGGCCGCCAGCTACTTTGATGACCTGCTGAGCTGGGTGGCCATTGGAGCCCGCACCACCGAGTCGCAGATCCACCGCGAAATGGCCAGTGGCTTGAACATGCCCGTGGGCTTCAAGAACGGCACCGACGGCGGCGCCGCCATTGCTGTCGACGCCATGCGCTCGGCAGCCCATGCGCATCGGCACTTCGGCGTGGACAGCCAAGGGCATCCGGCGATCGTGCAGACAGCTGGCAACGCTGATACCCACATCGTGCTACGCGGAGGCCATCAAGGGCCGAACTACGATGCAAGCAGCGTGGCCAACATCAGCGCCGAGCTCAGCCGACTGAAGATCCCCAACCGGATCATGGTCGATTGCAGCCATGCCAACAGCGGCAAGGATCCACTGCGTCAGCCAGCCGTGTTCAACGAGGTGCTTGAACAACGCCTGCGTGGCAACCACTCGCTGATCGGCGCGATGCTGGAATCTCATCTGTTCGAAGGCTGCCAGCCGCTGAGCACCTCTCTACGCTACGGCGTATCGATAACTGATGGCTGCCTCGGCTTTGACGCAACGGAACAGTTGCTGACCGACGCCGCACGGCGCCTCGCTAACGCCAGGGCCTGATCGCAGATCGCCCTCCCGTTCCATACGAAGCGCGGAGGGCTGACCTTCCCCAGGTTATGCCACTATGCTGATCCGCCTCACGGCAGATTGCTGACTGGTATCGTCCAGACGTTCGATGGTGTAGGCAATCTCCACCGTCGTGCCGTGGTGCTCGCGCCAGAACCGATGGGGAACAATGAAACTCACCGGTTGCCCGGCCGCCTCCCGAGTGATTTCAAGATCATCGCGATGACTGAAAAAATCACCATCGCACTTGAGATAGACCAACTCGTCTTCCTGCACCAGCGGGTCTTCAATCAGAATGGAAACCCCCTCTATCGAGTCCTTCACCGACAGCACATCATCGATCGTCCCAACAATATCCGGCGCGGCCAGTTCAGCACGCACTGCCGGCCCAATGAAAACCGTCGCAGGCTCCGAGGTTCGGATGGCTCCACAGCGTTGTTCAACACGGTAGGCGACCACCACCTCGCCACCACGATGCGCTTCGACGTAGCTGGCCGGCACCCAGAAGGACAGGCTTTGCGCGACGGCGCAGGCCTCGACCTTCAACGAGTCGGTGAATATTTCAGGCGAAGCATCTCCATGCCACGACAGCATGATCCGGTCGCCCGCTGACATCCGAGCGTAAGGCTGCAGGGTCACCAGGGTGCCTTCGACCACTCGCGACGGCTCCAGCGCTCCGTTTACCGAGCCTTCTATTTGCGGCGCCAACAGATGCGGTCCAACGTCCCCGACAGACAGTTGCAGGCGAGCAGATTCCACTGCCTTGGGCGCGGACGCACTTTGCAGTGTCCAGTAAACCTCCAGCGAGCCCCCGTCCAGCGCAGCGACATGCATCGCCTTGATGACGAAGATGACGTCTTTGCCAACCTGGACCTGGCTGATGAATCGAACACTCTCGTATTGATAGGCAAAGCCTTCGATATCCAGCCCCTCCCAAGACAGCACGATCTGATCGCCGCAGCTCATGTTGGCATAAGGGGAAATGCGAACGATGGCCTTGGCCAGCGAAGGATCCAACACGCTCCCTTGGAGCCCGTCAATCGTTGGCGCGACCAGAGGTTCGATAGACACTTCGGCAACCATCGGCTGGCGCATCCGCCAGCAAAACTCGATTTCATGGCTATTCATTTTCGCTTCCACTCCCTGGAAAACGTGCCGCCCCGAATGACGACACTGACATCTACATTGAGGACCTCTTTGAACGTTCCGGATGTCAGCCGAATCCACCGCGACAACGGCGTAACCGCTACTCGCAAAGTAGGCAACAGCAGAGGTCACGCGGTTATGCCGACAAACGACCCACTGAACTTCCGATTCGGATTTCACAGCTCTCCGAAATTTCGTACGCCTCGTAGTCCATTTTCAAACGCAATGTGAAGCCTCTTCGTACTTCTTCAACGGGATGAGTGTTTTAGAGTGGCCCGGTGATTTCCCGATGAACTTCTACGAAAAAGGTAAGAACATGCAACGGAATGCTACAACTCGTTATCCCATCCTGTTGGTCCACGGTCTGTTCGGGTTCGAGCATATCGGTCATTTCGAGCTGTTCCATGACGTCAAGTCCGCGCTGAAAACGGCCGGATGTCGATTGTTTGTTCCACACCTTTCGGCCACCCACGACAATGAAATGAGGGGCGAGCAACTGCTGTCACAGATTGCTTGCGTGCTGCGAGGCACAGGCGCGAAGAAAGTCAACCTCATAGGACACAGTCAAGGCGCACTCGCTGCACGCTATGCGGCGGCGCTTGCACCAGACGTCGTCGCTTCGGTCACCTCCGTCAGTGGCCCGAACCATGGCTCGGAGCTCGCCGACTTCCTGCGCAGGGCACTGATTCCGGGCAAGCTTCCCGAAGCCGTCGCACAGAATGTCGCAACGCACTTCGCCGACTTACTGTCGCTACTGAGCGGCAGCGCGACATTGCCGCAGAATGCGTTAGCCGCACTCAACGCATTGACCACGGTCGGCGTCGGTCAATTCAATGACAAATTTCCCCAGGGACTGCCGCAAACCTGGGGCGGCCACGGTCCTGAGCAAGTCAACGGCGTGCGCTATTACTCGTGGAGCGGGGTTGTTGCGCAAACCAGGCTGCCAGTGCTGGATCCGGTTCAAGCAACCTGCCGGGTCCTGTCGCAATATTTCACCACCGAACCCCAGCAGAATGATGGTTTCGTCGGACGCTTCAGTAGCCATCTCGGCCAAGTGATCCGTTCCGATTACCCAATGGATCATTTGGCCAGCCTGCGGCGGAGCGCGGGCACAAAAGCGCCCTCGCCGGATCCGATCGACCTGTACGTCGAACATGCCCAGCGTCTGCAAGCGGCGGATCTATGAATCGGGCAAGGAACGCAGAATGGAACTTTGCCGAGAATTCGCCGACTGATTCCGGTACGCTCCACCTTTTATTGAAACAGTTCGGAGAATTCCCCATGGCCAAAGCCACTGCCCGCCACATCCTGGTTTCCAGCGAAGACAAGTGCAACGAACTCAAGGCTCAGATCGAAGCCGGCGCCGATTTCGCTGAAGTCGCCAAAGCCAACTCCACCTGCCCGTCCAGCCGTCAGGGCGGCGATCTGGGCTCGTTCGGTCCAGGCCAGATGGTCAAGGAATTCGACACCGTGGTATTCAGCGCGCCGATCAACGTCGTGCAAGGCCCGGTAAAAACCCAGTTCGGTTATCACCTGCTGGAAGTCACCAGCCGTCAGGACTGACTCGTCGTCCGATTGCTGACAACGGCCCGCCTTCTGGTGGGCCGTTGTGTTTCAGTTACACATACGGCTGGCGAGTGGCGCGCGGGTCGCGTACAACTTGCGCTTATCGATTTTGCGTTCCAAGGCTGACGATGCGACTGGTTTTTCCCACACTGATGCTCACCGCCCTCGCCTTTCTCATTGGCGCCGCTGGCGTGAACGCTGCCCCGCAACACGCACTGACCGTTTACGGCGAACCGGCCAAATACCCCGCCGGTTTCAGCCATTTCGACTACACCAATCCGCAAGCGCCGAAGGGCGGGACGATGCGGCGCTCGGCCATCGAGATCGGCCACTTCGACCATTTGCTGCCTTATATAGACAAAGGCATCGGCGTGACGCAGATCGACGGCCTGCTGTACTCGCCGCTGGCCCAACGCTCGCTGGACGAGCCTTACACCGTCTATGGTCTGGTTGCGCAGAAGATGGAACGTTCGGACGACGGTCTTTCGCTACGTTTCTTCATCAACCCGAAGGCGCGCTTTGCCGATGGCAAACCGATTACCGCCGAAGACGTGCGCTACACCTACAACCTGCTGATGACCCAGGGCAGCCTGCGTTATCGCACCCAGTTTGCCGACGTCAAAGGCGTCGAAATCGAGGCACCGCTGACCGTGCGCTTCGACTTCAAAAGCAACGAAAACCGAACTTTGCCGCTGGACATCGCGACCTTGCCGGTATTCCCCGAACACTGGTGGAAGAGCCGCGATTTCGCCGGCGGCGGTGGTTATGAACCGCCGCTGGGCAGCGGGCCGTACCGGGTTGGCAAGGTCGACTCCGGGCGCAGTATCACGTTCGAACGCAATGGCGACTGGTGGGGCAAGGACCTGCCGGTCAGCCGCGGCCTGTACAACTTCGACCATTTCAGCATCGAGTATTTCGGCGACACCGATGTCGCCCGCCAGGTGCTGCGTGGTGGCGCCTATGACTACAACCGCGAGTTTTCCGCGACCGGCTATTCGATCGGCTACGACAGCCCTGCCCTCAGCGATGGCCGTTTGCAGAAGGCCCACCTCGCCACTGAAGCGCCGCAATCGGCCCAGGGTTTCGTGTTCAACCTGCAAAAGCCGATGTTCCAGGACCGCCGCGTGCGCCAGGCACTGGCGATGCTCTGGGATTTCGAATGGAGCAACCGGCAGATGATGCGTAACGTCTATATCCGCCAGCAGAGTTACTTCTCCAACACCGACCTCGCCGCCCGACAGTTGCCCGATGCGCAGGAGTTGAAAATCCTTGAACCGCTGCGCGGTCAGGTGCCTGAGGAAGTGTTCAGCACAGTCTTCGAAGCGCCGAAGACCGATGGCAGCGGCATCATCCGTGACAAGCAGTTGCAAGCCCTGCAACTGCTCGAGCAGGCCGGCTGGAAACCGGATGGCGACCAGTTGGTCAACAGCGCCGGCGAACCGCTGAGCTTCACTTTTCTGGTCAGCCAGAATGGAATGGACCGCCTGCTGTTGCCTTACAAGCGCACGCTGAAACAGATCGGCATCGAGCTCAATATTCGCCGCATCGACTCCTCGCAATACGTCAATCGCCTGATGAGTCGCGACTACGACATGATCGTCACCGGCTATCCCGTTAGCACTTCTCCGGGTGGGGAATTGCTCAACTACTTCGGCTCGGCAGCGGCCAACGACCCGGGCGCGAACAACTACATGGTGCTGAAAAATCCGGCAGTCGACACTTTGATCAACGGCCTGATTCGCGCCTCGACCCAATCAGACATGCTGCATTACGCCCATGCGCTGGACCGGGTGCTGCAATGGAACTACTACTGGATTCCCAACTATTACCCGCCGGGCACCTCGACCGTCTGGTGGAACCGCTTCGGCATTCCAACGGTGCAGGCGAGCAACGACGAAGCCATCGAGAGCTGGTGGGAAATCAGCCGCACGCCGCTGACCAATCAGCAAATGACCGCTGAGAAAATCAGTCGCAGCAGACCCGGAGGGCCGCACTGATGTGGGGTTACATACTGCGGCGCCTGCTGCTGATCATTCCGACGCTGGTGATCATCCTGCTGGTCAATTTCGTGATCATTCAGGCCGCGCCCGGCGGACCGGTCGAACAAGCCATCGCCCACCTGCAAGGCATTGGCGGTGCCAGTGTCGGCGGCGGTGCCAGCGAGACATCGAGTACTGCATCGCGCGCCAGCCGTGGCCTCGATCCGCAGCTGATCAAGGACATCGAAAAGCAGTATGGCTTCGACAAACCGGCCCACGAGCGTCTGTGGCTGATGCTGAAGAATTACGCGCAACTGGACTTCGGCAAGAGCTTCTTCCGTGGCGCAACAGTCACCGACCTGATCCTGGAAAAGATGCCGGTGACCATTTCGCTCGGGCTGTGGGCGACGCTGATCACCTATCTGGTGTCGATCCCGCTGGGCATCCGCAAGGCTGTGCACCACGGCAGCCATTTCGATATCTGGAGCAGCACGGCGATCATCATCGGTTACGCCATGCCGGCGTTTCTGTTCGCGATGTTCCTGATCGTCGTATTCGCCGGCGGCACTTCGCTGAACTGGTTTCCGGTGCGCGGGCTGGTGTCGGACAACTTCGAATCGCTGTCGACACTGGGCAAGATTGCCGATTACTTCTGGCATCTGGTGCTGCCGGTCACGGCGCTGGTGATCGGTGGATTCGCGACGCTGACGATCCTTACAAAAAACTCGTTCCTCAATGAAATCACCCGACAGTACGTAGTGACGGCCCGCGCCAAAGGCTTGAGCGAACGCCGCGTGCTGTACGGACACGTGTTTCGCAACGCCATGCTGTTGGTGGTCTCGGGGATACCTCAGGCGTTCATCAGTGTGTTCTTCGCCGGCTCGCTGCTGATCGAAGTGATCTTCTCCCTCGATGGCCTTGGGCGCATGAGTTACGAAGCAGCGGTATCGCGGGATTATCCAGTGGTGTTCGGTTCACTGTTCATCTTCACCCTGTTCGGCCTGCTGATAAAACTGATCGGCGACCTGTGCTACACCCTGGTCGACCCGCGTATCGACTTCGCCGCGAGGAATGCCTGATGTTCAAGCTCTCGCCTTTGGGTCGTCGCCGTTTCGAACGTTTCAAGAAAAACCGTCGTGGCTGGTGGTCGCTGTGGCTGTTCATCGGCCTGTTCATCCTGACGCTGGGTGGCGAGTTGATCGCCAACGACAAACCGTTGATGGTCAGTTATCAGGGCCAGTGGTACTTCCCGGTGTTCAAGCGCCATACCGAACAGGAGTTCGGCGGGCAACTGCCGTTTCAGGCCGATTATCGCAGCGAGTACGTGCAGAATCTGATTCGCAAGGACGGCGGCTGGTTGCTGTTCCCGCCGATTCCGTTCAGCGATGACACGCCCAACTATGACCTGAACAAACCGGCGCCGAGCCCACCAACTTCGGTGAACTGGCTGGGCACCGACGATCAGGCGCGCGATGTGCTGGCGCGGGTCATCTTTGGCGCTCGGGTGTCGATTCTGTTTGCCTTGATGCTGACATTTGTCAGTGCGCTGATCGGTATCGCCGCCGGCGCATTGCAGGGGTATTACGGTGGCTGGGTCGACCTGCTCGGACAACGCGTGCTGGAGGTGTGGTCGGGGCTGCCGGTGCTGTATCTGCTGATCATCCTCTCCGGTTTCGTCGAGCCGAATTTCTGGTGGCTGCTGGGGATCATGGCGCTGTTTTCCTGGTTGGCGCTGGTGGACGTGGTGCGCGCCGAGTTCCTGCGCGGGCGCAATCTGGAATACGTCAAAGCAGCGCGCGCCCTGGGCCTGACTGACCGCAAGGTGATCTTCCGGCACATCCTGCCCAACGCAATGAACGCGACGCTGAGTTACCTGCCGTTCATTCTGACCGGAGCGATTTCGACGCTGACCGCGCTGGATTTCCTCGGCTTCGGCATGCCGGCCGGCAGCGCTTCGCTGGGTGAACTGATCGGTCAGGGCAAGCAGAACCTGCAAGCACCGTGGCTCGGGTTGACCGCGTTCTTTACCCTGGCGCTGATCCTCTCCTTGTTGGTATTCATCGGCGAAGCGTTACGTGACGCTTTTGACCCTCGATCCTGAAGCGTGACCATGACTGAAAACCTGATTGAAATCCGCCACCTCAATGTCGCCTTCCATGGTCAGACTGTGGTGCGTGACCTGTGCCTGGATATCCGCCCCGGTGAGTGCCTGGCTCTGGTCGGCGAATCGGGCTCGGGGAAATCGGTGACCGCGCATTCGATCCTGCAACTGCTGCCTGAGAGCGAGGCGCAAACCCGTGGCAGCATCCGCTATCGCGGGCAGGAACTGCTCGGTGCTGATCCGAAGGTCTTGCGAGAACTGCGCGGCAATCGCATCGCGATGATCTTTCAGGAGCCGATGACTTCGCTCAATCCGTTGCACACCATCGAAAAGCAGATCGGCGAAACTCTGTTGCTGCACCGCGGCCTCGGCGGCAAGCAAGCGCAGCAGCGCATTCTCGAATTGCTCGGACTGGTCGGCATTCAAAAGCCCAAGGAACGCCTGAAAGCCTATCCGCATCAACTCTCTGGCGGGCAACGGCAACGGGTGATGATCGCCATGGCCCTGGCCTGCGAACCGGAGTTGTTGATTGCCGACGAGCCGACAACGGCACTGGATGTCACCGTGCAACGCAAGATTCTCTTGCTGCTCAAGTCCCTGCAACAGCGCCTGGGCATGTCGCTGCTGCTGATCAGTCACGATCTCAATCTGGTGCGCAGCATCGCGCAGCGGGTGTGTGTGATGAAGGCTGGCGAGATCGTCGAGCAGGCACCCTGCGAAACCCTGTTCACCGAACCCAAACACCCTTACAGCTGCGTGCTGTTGAACGCTGAGCCGGAAGGTGAAGCCCTGCCCCGTGACGAACGTGAAAATGTGCTGGAAGTCGCTGACCTGCGCGTCGATTTCCAGGTCGGCGGCGGGCTGTTCAGGCGCAAGCAGTATCTGCGCGCAGTCGATGGCATCAGTCTGAATATTCAGCGCGGCAAGACCTTGGGCATTGTTGGCGAATCCGGTTCGGGCAAGTCGACGCTGGGTCAGGCGATCCTGCGCTTGCTGGATTCCGAGGGCAGCATTCGCTTTCAGGGCGAAGCGCTGGACGGCCTCAATCAAAAGCAGCTGCGGCCGTGGCGGCGGCAGATGCAGGTGGTGTTTCAGGACCCGTTTGGCAGCCTGAGCCCGCGCATGTCGGTGGCACAGATCATCAGCGAAGGTCTGGAAGTGCATTGCGAGTCGACCGCTAATGAATGTGATGAGCAAGTGATTCGCGTGCTCAAGGAAGTCGGCCTCGACCCGGAAAGCCGCCATCGCTACCCGCACGAATTTTCCGGCGGCCAACGCCAGCGCATTGCCATCGCCCGGGCTTTGGTGCTGAAACCGGCGCTGATCCTGCTCGATGAACCGACCTCGGCCCTCGATCGCACCGTACAGAAACAAGTGGTCGCCCTGCTCCGTGATTTGCAGGAAAAATACGGTTTGACCTACCTGTTCATCAGCCATGATCTGGCGGTGGTACGCGCGTTGGCACACGACATGATCGTGATCAAGGACGGTCAGGTGGTCGAGCGTGGTGCCAGTCACGACGTATTTGACAACCCGCAGCATCCCTACACCAAAGAGCTGTTGGCGGCGGCGCATCCGGGGTAGGTTTTTTTCTGTAAATCCGCGGCGCGGCATTCGCGAGCAGGCTCGCTCCCACATTGGAATGCAGTCCCCTGTGGGAGCGAGCCTGCTCGCGAACGGGCCGGTACCGGCAACAAACAATCAGGATCAGCCTCCATGAACACCACCGAAAGCCTCAAGGACTACCAACGGGTGCGCACTCTGGCGATCCGTTCGCTGTTCGAGATCATCGAGCAATCCAGTGAGGGCACGGTGATTGTCGATCGCGATGCGAACATCGTCTGGATGAACGAACGCTATGCCCGGCGCTTTGGTCTCGATTCAGCGGCAGGCGCTATCGGCAAACCCTGCGAAAGCGTGATCCCCGGCAGCCTGCTGCGCGAGGTGGTGCGCACCGGTCGGCCGATTCTGCTGGACATGCAGGACACGCCAAAGGAGCCGCTGGTGGTGATGCGCCTGCCGATCCACGACGATGCCGGCAGCGTGATAGGCGCCATCGGCTTTGCCCTGTTCGACGAGTTGCGCACGCTGTCGCCGATGCTCAAGCGTTACCTGAGCATGCAGGAAGAACTCGCCTCGACCCGCTCACTGCTGCGTGCGCGGCAGACCAAATACAACTTCGCCCATTTCATCGGTACCAGCGCCGCCAGCCTTGAAGTCAAACGACGTGCGCGACGAAGCGCCAGCGCTGATTCGCCCGTGTTGCTGTTGGGAGAAACCGGCACTGGCAAAGAGTTACTCGCACAAGCCATTCACAGCGCTTCGCCGCGCGCGCACAAAGCCTTCGTCAGCATCAACAGCGCGGCAATTCCCGAGGCGCTGCTGGAGGCCGAGTTCTTTGGCACGGCACCCGGCGCCTTTACCGGCGCCGACCGCAAGGGCCGCACCGGCAAACTGCAGATCGCTCAGGGTGGCACGCTGTTTCTCGACGAGATCGGCGATATGCCGCTACCGCTGCAAAGCAAACTGCTGCGCGTGTTGCAGGAAAAGGAGTTCGAACCGGTCGGCTCCAATGAAGTGATTCAGAGCGATGTGCGGGTAATCGCCGCGACGTCGACGGATTTGCAGGCGGCGATCAAGCGCGGCGAATTTCGCGCCGATTTGTACTACCGCCTCAATGTCCTGCCGATCCAGGTGCCGCCGCTGCGCGAACGTCTCGATGATCTGCCGGCGCTGAGCGAGGCGATTCTCGAAGAACTGCGCAGCCAGCATGAACTGCACCGCGATGCGCTGGCGCTGTTGGGCCAGCATGCCTGGCCGGGCAACATCCGTGAGTTGCGCAATGTGTTGGAGCGGGCGGCGTTGCTCAGTGATGACCTCATGCTGACCGAGCAGGATATTCGCGGGGCGATTGGCACGTTTACTCCCGTTGCGCGGACGTCCGAGCCGAGCACGCACGCATCGGCTCGGGAGACATTCGCGCAGGCGCGGGCGCGCTTTGATCGGCAGTTGATCGAATCGACCCTGGCGCAATGCGCGGGGAAGGTACCGGAGGCTGCGGTTCGGCTGGGTCTGGGGCGGTCGACGCTGTACAAGAAAATGGCTGCGCTGGGGATTGTCGAGTCTACATAAAGAGATATCGAATCTCTGCATGAAGACAAAACAAAAGCTTCGCGAGCAGGCTCGCTCCCACAGGGAAATCCATGTCAAATGTGGGAGCGAGCCTGCTCGCGAAGGCGTCGGCCCATTCAAAAAAAATCTCAACTAAGAGACAAAAACAGCTCCCAGAACGCGACCCTGATCTAATTTCCATATATTTCAAACAGTTAGAAGATTGGCACAAATCTCGCTAACCCCTCTCCGCACCCGTTCCACCCACAAAAATAACAATCCTGGAGAGACACACCATGAGTGTGATCATTGCCTTGGCAGCCCTGACGCTGCTGATGCTCGCCGCTTACCGTGGCTACAGCGTCATCCTCTTCGCCCCGATCGCCGCCCTCGGCGCGGTGCTGCTCACCGATCCGTCCGCCGTTGCCCCCGCGTTCACCGGGGTGTTCATGGACAAGATGGTCGGTTTCATCAAGCTCTACTTCCCGGTATTTCTGCTCGGCGCGGTGTTCGGCAAGCTCATCGAACTGTCCGGTTTCTCGCGCTCGATCGTCGCCGCTGCGATTCGCCTGCTCGGTACCAAACAAGCAATGCTGGTGATCGTGCTGGTGTGCGCCCTGCTCACTTATGGCGGCGTGTCGTTGTTCGTCGTTGTCTTCGCCGTTTATCCGTTTGCAGCGGAGATGTTCCGCCAGAGCAATATCCCCAAGCGTTTGATTCCGGCGACCATTGCCCTCGGTGCATTCTCGTTCACCATGGACGCCCTGCCCGGCACGCCGCAAATCCAGAACATCATCCCCAGCACCTTCTTCAACACCACCGCATGGGCGGCGCCGTGGCTGGGTGTGATCGGCACGATCTTCGTGTTCTGCGCCGGCATGCTATTTCTGCAGCGCCAACGCAACAAGGCGCAACGTGCCGGCGAAGGCTACGGCACTGAACTGCGCAACGAACCGGAAACTGCCGAAGACCTGAAACTGCCCAACCCGTGGATTGCCCTGTCGCCATTGCTGGCCGTGGGCATCATGAACCTGCTGTTTACCCAGTGGATTCCGCAGTGGTATGGCAAGACCCACAGCCTCGCACTGCCGGGCATGGCCGCGCCGGTCACTACCGAAATCGCCAAGCTCACGGCGATCTGGGCGGTGCAGGCGGCGTTGCTGGTCGGCATCCTCATGGTGCTGGCGTTCGGCTTTAAGGCGATTAAAAGCAAGCTCGCCGAAGGCAGCAAAAGCGCGGTCAGCGGTGCGTTGCTCGCAGCCATGAATACGGCGTCTGAATACGGCTTTGGTGCGGTAATCGCTTCGCTGCCGGGCTTTCTGGTGCTGGCCGACTGGCTCAAGCAGATTCCCAATCCGTTGGTCAACGAAGCCATCACCGTGACGCTGCTCGCCGGCATCACCGGTTCGGCCTCGGGCGGCATGAGCATTGCGCTGGCGGCGATGTCCGAGCAGTTCATCAGTGCAGCACATGCGGCGAATATCCCGTTGGAAGTGCTGCACCGCGTGGCCGCGATGGCCAGTGGCGGCATGGACACCCTGCCGCACAACGGCGCGGTGATCACCCTGCTGGCGGTGACCGGATTGACCCACCGCGAAGCCTACAAAGACATTTTCTGTATTACGCTGATCAAGACCCTCGCGGTTTTCGTGGTGATCGGCACTTTCTACGCCACTGGTATTGTGTGAGGTATTCATGACCACTCTTTCCGGCAAGACAGCTTTGGTGACCGGCTCCACCAGCGGTATCGGCCTGGGCATCGCGCTGACTCTCGCGAAAGCTGGCGCCAACCTGATTCTTAATGGCTTCGGCGATGCTTCGAAGGTGATCGCCGAAGTCGCTCAGTTCGGCGGCAAGGTCGGCCATCATCCCGCCGATGTCAGCGACCCGGCGCAGATTGCCGACATGGTCGCCTACGCCGAGCGCGAGTTTGGCGGCGTCGACATTCTGGTCAACAACGCTGGCATTCAGCACGTTGCGGCGGTAGAAGAGTTTCCGGTTGAGCGCTGGGATTCGATCATTGCGATCAACCTGTCATCGGTGTTCCACAGCACCCGTTTGAGCCTGCCGGGCATGCGCCGCAAGAACTGGGGGCGCATCATCAATATCGCCTCGGTGCACGGCCAGGTCGGCTCCATCGGCAAAGCCGCGTACGTCGCCGCCAAGCATGGCGTGATCGGCCTGACCAAAGTGGTCGGGCTGGAAACCGCGACCAGCAATGTCACTTGCAATGCGATCTGTCCGGGCTGGGTGTTGACGCCGCTGGTGCAGAAGCAGATCGACGATCGCGCGGCCAAGGGGGTCGATCCGCAGCAGGCGCAGCATGATCTGCTGGCGGAAAAACAGCCCTCGCTGGAGTTCGTCACACCGCAGCATCTGGGTGAGTTGGTGCTGTTCTTGTGCAGCGAAGCCGGCAGCCAGGTGCGCGGCGCGGCGTGGAACATTGATGGTGGCTGGCTGGCGCAATAAACACCTGGCCATTGTGGGAGCGAGCCCGCTCGCGAATGCGGTTTATCAGACACAGTTCGGGATACTGAGACAACGCTTTCGCGAGCAGGCTCGCTCCCACAGGGAATGATCTCCCTGGCCTGTACGAATCCGATAAGAAGAGGCAAACCCATGTCCGACATCCTCTGGCAACCCGACACCCAGCGTATCGCCGGTTCGCGTATGGATGCCTTCCGGCGCGATATCAATCAGCGGCATTCGCTCAAGCTCGACGGCTACCCTGCCCTGCACCAATGGAGCATCGATCAGCGCCCGGCGTTCTGGCAGGCGATCGTCGATTTCTTCGACATCCGCTTCCACACTCAGCCCGACGCCGTCTTGCGTGAAGGTGCAGAAATGCCCAGCGCCGAGTGGTTCCCCGGCGCGACCCTGAACTTCGCTGAACACCTGTTGCGCCGACGCGACGATGCCGTGGCCGTGATCGCAGTTGCAGAGAATGGTCAGCGCGAACAACTGACCTGGGCCGAGTTGGCCGAACAGGTCGCCGGGTTTCAGGCGAGCCTGCGCGCGGCGGGCGTTGGCCGGGGTGATCGCGTGGCGGCGTGCATGCCCAACACCTGGCAAACCCTGGTGGCGATGCTGGCCACTACCAGCCTCGGCGCGATCTGGTCCTGCTCGTCGCCCGACTTCGGCACCCACGGCGTGATCGATCGCTTTGGCCAGATCGAACCGAAAGTGCTGCTCACCTGTGCCGGTTATCAATACGCCGGAAAAACCCTGGATCAGACCGCCAAGCTCAACGAAATCCTTGCACAACTGCCGTCACTGCAGCAGTTGATCATCGTCCCGTACGCCCGTCCGCAAGCGCGCATCGAGGATTATCAAACCCACGCTGATGTCTGCTTGTGGGAAGACTTCTATCAACCCGGCGGCGAACCGGTTTTCACCCCGGTGCCGTTCAATCATCCGCTCTACGTGCTGTACTCCAGCGGCACCACTGGCGTGCCGAAATGCATCGTCCACAGCACCGGCGGCGTGCTGCTGCAACACGTCAAGGAACATGGTTTGCACTGCGACCTCGGTCCCGGTGATCGCTTGTTCTACTACACGACCTGCGGCTGGATGATGTGGAACTGGCTGGTCTCGGCACTCGCAGTGGGCAGCGCCGTGGTGCTCTACGACGGCTCGCCGTTCCACCCGGATCACCAGCGCCTGCTCGACCTGATCGACGATGAACGCATCAGCGTGTTTGGCACCAGTCCGAAATTCCTCGCGACGCTGGAAAGCAGCGGCGCCAGGCCACGGGAAAGCCATGATTTGAGCAGTTTGAAAACGCTGCTGTGCACAGGCTCGGCTTTGTCACCGCAAAGCTACGATTTCGTTTATCGCGACTTCAAAACCGAGGTGTGTCTGGCCTCGATGTCCGGTGGCACCGACATCGTTTCGTGCTTCGTCAATGGCAACCCGCTGTCAGCGGTACGTCGCGGAGAAATCATGGGCAAGAGCCTGGGCATGGCCGTCGAGGTGTGGAACGACGCTGGCCAGCCGGTGATCGGTGAGAAAGGTGAACTGGTCTGCACACGGCATTTCCCGGCGATGCCGATCGGCTTGTGGAATGACCCCGACGGCTCAAAACTCCGCCAGTCCTATTTCAGCCTGTTCCCCGGCGTCTGGGCACAGGGTGATTACGCCGAGCAAATGCGCGATGGAGCCATGATGATCCATGGCCGCTCGGATGCGGTGTTGAATCCGGGCGGCGTGCGCATCGGCACGGCGGAGATTTATCGGCAGGTCGAGAAAATCAGTGAAGTGCTGGACAGCGTCGCCATCGGTCAGCAATGGCAGGAGGATGTGCGCGTCGTGTTGTTCGTGCGTTTGCACGAAGGCGTCGAGCTGGATGAAGGGCTTGAACAGCGAATCCGCGAAGTGATCCGCGCCAATACCACACCCAGGCATGTTCCCGCACGCATCGTCGCAGTAACCGATATACCGCGCACCATCAGCGGCAAAGTCGTAGAGCTGGCGGTGCGCGATGTCGTGCATGGGAGGCCAGTGAAAAATACCGATGCACTGGCCAATCCCGAAGCGCTGGAGCAGTTTCGGGATCGGCGCGAACTGGCCATGACCGAAGTTATTCAACACTGAATTTCGTCTGGCGCAGCCTCAATTCAGCTGTATTACAACTTCACCGGTGAGGGGCTGATCTCCACTGGCTTCGATCGCTGCGCGCATGATGCTGAGATTCAGCGAAAACAACGCTTCGTTGGTTTTCAACAAACTGAGCAAGGCAATAACGAGCATCAGCGAGTCTGCATTGAGGAGCGCTTGAGCGCTTTCGTGAAAACTGCCAGTGATAGGCTCAGACCGGGGCAAGCGTCCCTTTGCCAAGTTTAGTAAAGGCGCCACATCCAAACCGACCTTACCATCTCGGGTCGCCCCCTCGGCAGTGATCAGACTGGTCTTGGCGGGGTTGACCCGAATCATTTCGTGGATGAGGTCATCAGCGATTTCGCCGTAACCTGTCAGGCTGAATCGCTGGTTGAAGTTACGTGTATTGACCGTCATGTACTGAACACGCTTTTTATCTGTAGCTCCTGCGCTCTTCCATTTACTGTAATCGAATGGATTTACCTCAATGACGCCATCATCTAGTTTCAGGCTATCCAACAGGAAATTACTGGCGGACGTTCCGCCGAAATCCAGCCTGATGGCGCTTAGCAGATTGGACAATTCGTCACGCGCCGCCGAGGTACTGCCAAAAAACAATCCAATCGCGGGGTCGGTTTTGAAATTCAGCGCCGGCGAGCCCAGCATTTCAATTGCGCTGTCTATTTTGAAACGGGCCAGTGGCAGACTGCGCTCGAGAATGTGAGCTGTAAAAACACCCGGAACCGGTTTCTGCAGTAATGGCAGACTAAACTTCTCTTGCAGGTCGAAATTGACGAGTCGTTTTCCCCACGGCTTACCTAGCCGATTGGCCGCGTACCACTCACTGCTTTTCTTGATGGCACAGACATTGAAAGAAGACGCGGTGCTTCCAAGCGGGCGCCACCTCCCGAAACCAACATCGGTAGCATTCGCCAGCTTGTGAAATTCCCGCGCCGTACCGGTCAGTCTGCTCATCTGGACAACGGCAGATTCCACGACTTTTGCGCCCGACGCGCCCAAGTGCATGACGCTTTTGAACAATGCTTTTGACGCTTGGTATCCAGCAGTTGGCAATCCATCAATCGGATTGAAAGTCGAGACTGTCAGAGAAATGCCAAACCTGACGAGGCTGCCGATTTTTGCCGTCAACGAAACTGTTTTGGCTGCGATATGCAGAATTTTAGCCGGGGCACCCAGTACAGTGAAGAAAATACCGATAGCATCCATCGTGCACGCGTAAATTCCGTCAACCACCTGATTTCTATTTCCGGAAGCCAAGTCTTCGATACATTTCTTGAACGGGACACACAGGTCAATAATATACGTCAGCACCTCGTTATAAGTGTTCTCCGCACGCTCTTTATCAGTGTATTCGGTGAAGACTTCCCTGAAATCCTGGAGGCTGCCCAATGGTCTGTTCTTCACAACAAATTGGGCAATATTTTCGATATGCTTATTTACGAAAAACTGATAATGATTACGAACGACCCGCGACGCAGAAGTCGGAGCGATAACAGTGCCAAGTTTCTCTATAACCATAATCCCAGAGGCATTCGGCGACGGCTTTTTTCCGACAATGTAGCTATCGAAATCAGTTGGAACGTTATGCGTGGGGGGCAAAGGGAAAAATGCATCATCGGGCTTCCCTGTATATTCAACCCTTCCAGGCATGTTCATTTTTTGGGTATAAATAATCAATTTGCCTAGCTCATCGTTTCTTCTGCACTCCCCCAGCAAGGTAAACATTTCATAGCATAAAGTCTGATTATTCCCGAAGGAAGCTATCATAATTACGCCGAACCGCCCCACCGCCTGGTCTTTCTTGAGCTGAACCTCGATATTTTTGGGCGGCTGATTACCCGCGCCGACCAAGTTATAATTAGCCGATGACGGATAGTAAATCTCTGCAACCGAAGGACGTACAGTAAAAAACGTGATCTTGCTTGAGGCAAAGATATCTCGATCGGCTCGAGGCATTCCTGCTATCGCCAGCTTTATGTTTGAAGCCATCGCCTTATGAATATTGCAGTGATAGCTAACGAGCTCAGCTTCGAATGCTGGTTTGATGGCAGGCAAGGCCAAAAGCTGCGGATACTTATCGAAAATGCCGGGCTCTTTATTCCAATCCCATGTTCCGGACGCCAGCAACCCTTCGATATGAAGATCAAGCATCGACACTCTCATTGCAGAATAAGTCTCAGGACGCAAAAGAGGTTGTTCAATAACATCAAAATCAGCAACCGCCTGCTTCAATGCAGTCATCGCCAGTCGTTTCCGATTGGGCGGAGCCGCCCCAAATGCCTTGATTCCCAAAACAATATCATCCACGTGCGTTTTATACGCATTCAAAGCGTCTTGAGCTGCTGTAAGAGCAGACGTGCTCAGTTGCTCATGAGTGATGACTTCATTCATCAATGCCCAGTCAATGATAGGGTCGATCGCAGTAATACCTTGCAGCTCCCCCAGTACCGGGCTGACCGTTTCCATGCTTGCAAACTTCATGACTTGTTCATATGTCATGAAGCGAGAGACGCCTCGACAATTGATCTCGATAAAGCTCACCGCCTGGCAAAACGTCACCCAGCCGATCGAGCCAGCGTAAAGCTCTTGGGGCAGATTTTTAACCAAGAGACAAGGCGCTACATGAGCCAGGAGCAGGTGGGAAGCGAGAGGAATAATCGAGTGCGAATGGCCCTTTGCTACAAGGTAAGCCTCAAAATTTTCACGTATGGCATATAACGGCCTATCAGCCATGGTGCTCGAATCGTATATATCAAAGGTTCCGATGCAGTTGCGCTTACCAGTAACGCCTATGGATGAATCCAACTGCAAAATTATTGCGGTGAGCAATACCTGAGCTAGATCGTCACCACTGATTTCCTCGGAATCCTTCGCCCCCCACCAGTCCAGTGCAATGACGTATTCCTTGGCAATTTTCTGCGACGCTGGATGACGAACCAGCATTGCAACGACCTCGTTAGCGCTGTCCCAATTAACGGTAGTAACGTTATACGGTCTGACGCTTCTGAAGATTGTGTTAAGTAGATTCTCATTCGCAGGGAAAAGTTTACTCGTCACTGCGCGAATCTCTGCACACTGCTGTGGTGTCAAGGTGATCGACGTATCATTTAGCCCAGTTATCTGCCCCCAGTAATTACCAAAATCATCTCCTTCAGGCCACTTCCACTCCAAAAAGCCAATCAAGCTTTCTAGTTTTTCTCTGTCATCCGGCACGTTGAACCCGTGAAAACGCAACCACTGCGACAACAGCACTGCGTTATCAAGGTGAACGAATCCACCAAGACCTGCTGCAATAGCAACTAACTTCTCGAACTTCTCATTCGCGTCGGGATTACTCTTGACGTTATCCGATACATCCATCCACCCTTCATGAGTAACGTATATGTGAATTTCACCCGAAGACGTAACCCTACTGTAGGTGCCGGAGCCGAGTAAGCTCATCAGATCCTGAAGCATCTCGCTGGCCGGTTTCTGTAAACGTCCAAAAGAGGATTCAGGCGAGAGCCAGATGATCTTTTGGTCGTCGTTTGAAATATCCCGCGCAACGTCTTCCGGAGCTTCAACAAGAAATCTTTTCAACTGGCCTAGAAGTGCCATTCGTTCTAATTCATCTGCGGCAGAACAACGCACATTATCGGCAGCGCTCAATTTGGAAAGAGCACCTGCACCACATCGATTTTTCATTTTATTGACCTATTTATTTACATGGACTTGCTATCGAGATCGCAAATCTAATAAAAACAGGCGAAACCACAACTAACCAAGTATTAGTCTAGATTTCAAACATCTATCACCTGACCGCTCAGCCGCCTACAGACACGACAACTTACTCCACCAACCCCCAATCCCCTGTCGATGCTTTTTCGTTGATTGGAGAATCAAGTTTAAGCTTGATGCCTAACCGTAAGTTGTTTGTCGAATCCGCGTTTTTCAAAGCTTCTTCTACTGTAATAACACGCGCAAGGACTAACTGTAACAGTGCAGCATCGAATGTCTGCATGCCTGAGTCTTCGGATTTCTCCATGATACTTTTCAACTCAGCCAACTCATTGCGACGGAGCGCATCAGCAACAGTCGGCGTACCTAATAACACTTCCACGGCCGCCCTGCGCTGGCCGTCGACAGTGCGTACCAAGCGCTGCGAGATAAAGGCTTTCAGGTTGTTGCCCAATGTCTGCAACAGCTGCTCGCGCTTCTCCTCGGGAAACATATTGATGATGCGATCCAGCGCCTGATTGGCATTGGTCGCATGTAATGTCGACAACACCAGATGCCCTGTATCGGCAAACGAGAGCGCATGCTCCATGGTTTCGCGGTCACGGATCTCACCAATCAGGACGACGTCCGGTGCCTGGCGTAAAGTGTTCTTCAGTGCAGCATGAAAGCTGCGCGTATCGACGCCAACCTCACGCTGATTGATGATCGAGCGCTTGTGCCGATGGATATATTCGATCGGGTCTTCGATGGTCACGATGTGTCCGGCACTGTGGCGGTTGCGATGATCGATGAGCGCCGCCAGGGAGGTCGACTTGCCCGAACTGGTAGCGCCGACAAAAAGAATCAGGCCACGTTTGAGCATCACCGTTTCCAGCAACACCGGCGGCAGTTTCAAGTCTTCGAACCGCGGGATGTCGAGCTTGACGTTGCGGATAACGATCGAAACGTCGTTGCGCTGCTTGAAAATGTTCACCCGGAACCGGCCGACGCCCGTTCGGGAGATTGCCAGGTTCATTTCAAGATCCCGGTCGAACTCCCGGCGCTGCTCGGCGTCCATCAGGGAGGTGGCGATGGCCGCGGTTTCGCCAGGTTTGAATGGCTGATCGCTGAGCGCCGTCAGCACACCATCAATGCGAGCGCTCGGTGGTGCGCCGGTGGAAAGGAAGAGATCCGAACCGTTTTTTTGCGACAATGTTGACAACAGTGCATCGATTTCCATGGCTGAAAGCACCCGCGAAGCATTGAATGAGCAGATTTGGCCTACGCTTGGCGCGGCTCCTGCAACAATGATAGACCCCGTCTCACCGAACCACGCTCAGGATTGAAACATGAATGCTGTACCCACCACCGATGACGCCCAGGCCCTGATCGCCCGCACCGACTGGAGCCGCAGTCCGCTGGGCGCCGCCGGCACCTGGCCGCAGAGCCTGCGCACAGCGGTGGACATCGTGATTCATTCGCCGATGCCGATGCTGCTGTTGTGGGGGCCGCAACTCACGCAGATCTACAACAATGGCTTTGCCCTGCTCGCCGGCAGCAAGCATCCCGAAGCCTTCGGCCAGCCAACGCATGAGATCTGGCCGGAAGTGCGGGATTTTGCCGTGCCGATCTACCAAGCGGTGCTGCAGGGTCAGGTGCGCAGCTTCAGCGAGCAGCGTTTCAGCGTGCAGCGGGACGGCAAAAAAACCGATTTCTGGCTGGATCTGACCTACAGTCCGATTCGTGATGAAACCGCACAGGTCGCTGGAATTCTGATCACTGCCATTGAGACCAACGAGCGCCGCCGTATTGCCCTGGAGTTGCAGCGCCGTTCCGAGGAAAGCCTCAAGGCTCAGCGCCAGTCCGAAGAGCGTCTGCAACTGGCCCTTGCCGCCGCCGACGCCGTCGGAACGTGGGACTGGGACATTGGCGAAGACCGATTCATTGCCGATGCGCATTTTGCCGAACTGCATGGCGTTGATCCGAGCAAGGCCGGGCAATTGCCGATCAGCGAATATATGCACGGGGTGCACCCCGAAGACCGCGCAATGGTTGCGCGCGGCATCAAGCACTGCATCACCCACGGCACCGAGTACGCTGAGGAATATCGCTTGTTGCAGGCCGATGGCACGCTGCGCTGGGTGTTCGCGCGCGGGCGTTGCTACAAGGATCATCATGGTCGGCCGATGCGCTTTCTCGGCGCGGCGCTGGACCTGACCGAACGCAAACACACCGAACAAGCGCTGCGTCAGAGCCAGACCGAATTGCAGTTGATCATCAACGCCATGCCGATCCTGATCAGCTATGTCGACGCCGAAGAACGTTTTCGCTTGAACAACGCAGCGTATCTCGACTGGTACGGCCTCACACCGCAAGAGTTGTACGGGCGCAAGATTCGCGAAGTCATCGGCGAAGAGGCGTATTTCCTGCGCGCACCGTACATCGCCGAAGCGCTGGCCGGGCGCGCCTGTTCCTTCAGTTTCTACACACCGCACCGCGATGGCAGCATCCGTCATGCCCTTATGAATTATCTGCCGCGACATGGTGCGGACGGTGCAGTGAACGGCTTCTACATCTTTGTCATCGACGAGACCGAGCGCAAGAAAACCGAGGAAGCCCTGCGCAATCTCAACGAGACCCTCGAAGAGCGGGTCAGCGCGCGCACCGAGCAACTGGCTCAGGCCAACGAGCGTTTGCAGAACGAGATGTTCGAACGCGAGCGCGCCGAAGATGCCTTGCGCCACGCGCAGAAGATGGAAGCCGTCGGCCAGCTCACGGGTGGCATCGCCCACGACTTCAACAACATGCTCACCGGCATTATCGGCAGTCTGGACTTGATGCAGCGCTACATCGCCAATGGTCGTGCCGACGAGATCGGCCGTTTTACCGAAGCGGCCGTGTCATCGGCCAATCGCGCGGCGGCGCTCACGCATCGCTTGCTGGCGTTCTCGCGGCGCCAGTCGCTGGACCGCAAGCAACTGAACGTCAATGAGCTGGTGCACTCGCTGGAAGATCTGATCCGCCGCACCAAAGGCGATCCGATCGACCTGCAACTGCGCCTGCCCGAAGACGTTTGGCCGGTGAGCACCGACGTCAGCCAGCTGGAAAATGCCTTGCTCAATCTGGTGATCAACGCCCGCGACGCGATGCCCGAAGGCGGCACGTTGCTGATCCAGACTGCCAACGTTTACCTCGACAGCAGCGACATCACCATTCTCGAACCGGTCAAGGCCGGGGAATACGTCATGCTCGCGGTCAGCGATAACGGCACCGGCATGACTCCGTCAATTCGCTCCAAAGCGTTCGATCCGTTCTTCACCACCAAGCCGATCGGCCAGGGCACCGGGCTCGGGCTGTCGATGATCTACGGTTTCGCCCAGCAATCCGGTGGTCACGTCAGCCTCGACAGCGTGCCGGGGCAAGGTACTTGCGTGCGCCTGTACTTGCCGCGCTTGCTTGAGCCGACGCCGGAAACCTCATCTGTGAAGAAAGCCGAACCGATTGCTGCTTCATCTTCTGGCGAAACCGCAATCGTGGTCGAGGATGACGCGGCGGTGCGCATGCTGGTGCTCGATCTGCTGAGGGAGCTGGGCTACAAAACCTTCGAAGCGGCAAACGCCAAAATCGCCCTGCACTTGTTCGAGTCCGCGCAACGTGTCGATCTACTGGTCACCGATGTCGGGCTGCCCGGCATGAACGGTCGCCAGTTGGCGGAAATTGCGCGCCAGCATCGTCCCGGCCTTAAAGTGCTGTTCATGACCGGTTACGCGCAGATTGCTGCCGAGCGCCAGGGCTTTCTTGAAGAGGGCATGGACATGGTCGCCAAGCCTTTTGTCCTGGAAGTGTTGGCGAGCAAGATTCGCAAGTTGAGCAACCCGACCCCGTGACTTGAGGCATAATCGCGCGCCCCGCTGTCACCCCGTTATCAGGTATTGCACGATGAAAGCCCAAGCCCGCCACATTCTGGTGAAAACTGCCGAAGAGGCCGAACAACTCAAACAGCGCATCGCCAAGGGCGAAGCATTCGATGTGCTGGCGAAGAAGTTTTCCACCTGCCCGTCCGGCAAACGCGGCGGTGATCTGGGCGAAGTACGTCCAGGACAGATGGTCGGCGCGATTGATGCGGTGATTTTCAAGAAACCACTGCGCACCGTGCATGGACCGATCAAGAGCAAGTTTGGTTATCACCTGGTGCAGGTGTTTTATCGGGATTGATCGGCTGGCTGTCGAGCTTCTTCGCGAGCAGGCTCGCTCCCACATTTCGACCGGATTTTCATTGTGGGAGCGAGCCTGCTCGCGAACCGATTGCGCAGCAAGCGGCCATTCTCTGACTACCTGGGGATCAACGCCCCTGGCACCTGTATCACCTGACTGGCCAATTCATGTCCCGCTTGGGCCGCCTCTGCCGGGCTGCCGCCGAGCAAGCGCCGGGCCAGATACGCCGCACTGAACGAATCCCCCGCCGCCGTGGTGTCGACAACCTTGTCGACCTTTTGCGCCGGCACCTCAAACGCCTCCCCCTGACAACGAATCAGGCACGCCTCGGCGCCACGCTTGAGCACCACTTCTGGCGTGCCAATCTGCGCATACGTCGCAAACACCTCAGCGCAATCGGCAAACCCGAACAACGCCTGTTCGTCATCCACGGTGAGCAACGCCAGATCGACATAAGGCAAGACGCTGCGATACGCCGCCCGCGCCTCTTCCACAGAAGCCCACAAGCGTGGACGGTAGTTATTGTCAAACACGATGCGCGCATCGCGCTGCCGGGCTTCGCTCAACGTCTTGATCAGGCGGGCACGGCCTTGCATGCCAAGTACGGCGAGGGTGATTCCGCTGAAATACAGCACGTCGTAGTCCGGCAAGGCCGCGAGAATCGGCTCGGCCGCAGGAGTGGTAAAGCAATCGCGTACCGCCGCTTCGTTGCGCCAGTACAGAAAGCGCCGCTCGCCGTTGGCGTCGGTCTGTATGCAATACAAACCGGGAAGCCGACCGGGCAAGCGCTGCACCAGATCGAGGCCGATGCCTTCGCTGCGCCAGATCTGGCACATTGCGTCACTGAAACTGTCATCGCCCAGCGCGGTAACGTAATCGACTTGCGCCTTGTCGCCCAGCGCGCGGGACAGGTACACGGCCGTATTGAGGGTATCGCCACCGAAGCTTTGCTGCAGACTGCCGTCGGCACGTTGTTGCAGTTCGATCATGCATTCGCCGATCAGGGCGATGCGTGGGGTGTTGCGGAGGATTTTCATCGGGTGGGATCTCGGGTGGTTCAGTGGTGGCTAAGCGGGCGTCTTCGCGAGCAGGCTCGCTCCCACATTCAAATGCGTCCTCTGTGGGAGCGAGCCTGCTCGCGAAATAGCCGCCGCAACGCAATCTCAAGCCTTAGAAACAAGTCGCCATGGTCTCGATGACCGCCAACTGCTCATCCACCAGCAACCCCACCCGCCATTTATCGAACGTCAGGCACGGATGCGAAGTACCAAAGGAAATGATGTCGCCGACCCGCAGTTCTACACCCGGCGCCACGGTCATGAACGCATGCTGATCCATCACCGCCGTGACCTTGCACGCACCGATATCATCACCTGTCGCCGGCACCACACCGGCCTTGTAGCGCAACAACGGCACCGGCAAACCGGCGTCGAATGCGACGTCGCGCTTGCCCAGAGCGATCACCGCGAAACCCGGTTCCGGCAGCGACTGCACATGAGCCCAGACTTCCAGCGCTGGGCGCAGGCCTTCGTGCAGATCGCTGCGACGGTCGAGCACGCAGCACTGCGCCTCTTTGTAGATACCATGGTCGTGGGCCACGTAACTGCCCGGGCGCAACACGCTGAGGAAACGGCCAGCGGCGTTCTGGGTTTCGAAAGATTCGGCGATCAGGTCGTACCAGGCCGAACCCGACGCAGTGATGATCGGTCTGGCGATGGCAAAGGCGCCGCTGTCCTGTAGCTGCACCGCGAGGCGAACCAGCGACGCGGCGAATTCGCGAATGCCACTGACCGCATGATCGCCATGAATCACGCCTTCGTAACCTTCAATGCCGGTCAGTGCCAGCGCCGGTTGCGCATCGATGGCCTTGGCCAGCTCGATGACTTCCTGCTCGCTGCGGCACCCGCAGCGCCCGCCAACCACGCCATATTCGATCATCACGTTGAGCTTGACCCCACGGGAAGCGAAGTAAGCCCCGAGGTCGGCGACGTTGTCCGGGTGATCGACCATGCAATAGAAATCGAACGTCGGATCGGCGAGCAGATCGGCAATCAACGCCATGTTCGGCGTGCCGACCAATTGATTGGCCATCAACACCCGACGTACGCCGTGAGCATAAGCGGCGCGGGTCTGGGTAGCGCTGGCGAGGGTGATGCCCCAGGCGCCGGCGTCGAGCTGTCGCTTGAACAGTGCCGGGGTCATGCTGGTTTTGCCGTGGGGCGCTAGTTCGGCGCCGCTGTCGCTGACAAATTTCTGCATCCAGCGAATGTTGTGCTCCAGGGCCTCGCGGTGCAGCACCAGCGCTGGCAGGCTGACGTCGCGGGTCAATTGCGCGCCGAGGGTGGCGTCACCTTTTTCTACGGCAGAGTTGATGGCAGTGGTCATGGTCCAGTCCTCACAGTCGCGGCCGCAGGCAGCCGCGGTTATTCGTTGATCCGCCGGGCGAGGCTGTTGGCGCTCTCGATCAGCACCCGGCGATAGTCGTTGTAATTGTTTTTCGCATCGGCCCGAGGGGCGACGATGCACAACGTGCAAATGGCCACGCCTTGCGGGTCTTTCACCGGCGCGGCGAAGCAATGGGTGAACGTGTCGGCGACGCTGTCGAAGGAAAAGAAGCCATCGATACCGGCCTGACGAATCTCCGCCAGAAAGCGTTCCAGTGGCAGACGTTCGCCGTCGGGCAGGATGTAGTCGTCCTCGTCGATCAGGTCGATGATCTGCTGATCGCTTAAATGCGCGAGCAGCAGGCGCCCGGAGGCGGTCCACGGGATCGGCGCGTTTTCGCCGATATCCGATGAGATGCGGAAATGCCGCTCGCCCTCCTTCATCAACGCCACCGTGTATTTGCGCCCGTTGAGCAGGCACATCTGCGCGGTTTCGCGGGTTTGGCTGACGATCTCCTGCAAGGCGTGATCGGCTTCGCGGCTGAGGTCGAAATGGCGCAGATGCGCTTGGCCGAGGAAGTACAACTGGCGGCCGAGATAGACGTGGCCGTCCTTGCCCACCGGTTCCAGAATCCGCCGTTCCAGCAAGGATGCGACCAGCTCGTAGACCGTGGATTTCGGGCCGCCGATGCCGTTGGCGATGTCGTTGGGGCGTAAGGGCTGGCCGATTTCCTTGAGAAAATCGAGGATATCGAACGCCCGGTCCAGACCACGTGCCCGGCGCTTGATGGTGTCTTCGGTCATGTCAGTGGTTTCCATTCAAAGTCGCCGGGAGTTTACCGAGAGTCCAGTGTCGCCTGTTACATCGCTTTCGCGAGCAGGCTCGCTCCCACAGGAAAACGCATTCCAAATGTGGGAGCGAGCCTGCTCGCGAAGAGGGCTGCACTTGTTTCAGGCCTTCTTCTTGTAGGCAATGCAGTCGATCTCAACCTTGCAATCAACCATCATGCTCGCCTGCACGCAGGCCCGCGCCGGGGCGTGTTCGGGTTTGAAATACTCGGCGAAGACCTTGTTGAAACTGCTGAAATCACGTGGATCGTCCAGCCAGACGCCAGCGCGGACCACATCTTCAAGGCCATAACCAGCCTCTTCGAGAATGGCGATCAGGTTCTTCATGGTCTGGTGGGTCTGTTCGACAATGCCGCCGACGATGATCTCGCCATCCACCGCCGGTACCTGGCCGGACACATGCAGCCAGCCATCCGCTTCGACTGCGCGGGCGAATGGACGAGGCTGGCCGCCGGCGGCGGTGCTGCCGGTGCCGTAACGCGTAATGCTCATGGGTGTTTCTCCTGATTGCAAAAGTGCAGATTCAAAACCGCGTGCTTTTGAGAAATTCCGCCAGACGCGGCGATTGCGGGCGTTCGAACAGTTCCTTGGGAGGCCCCTGCTCTTCGATTCGCCCTTGATTCATGAAAACGATCTTGTCCGAGACCTCGAAAGCGAAACGCATTTCGTGGGTCACCAACAACATGGTCATGCCGTCCTCGGCCAGCCCCTTGATCACGTTGAGCACCTCGCCAACCAGTTCCGGGTCGAGGGCTGAGGTGACTTCGTCAAAGAGCATCAGGCTCGGGTTCATCGCAATCGCTCGGGCAATCGCTACGCGCTGTTGCTGACCGCCGGACAACTGACCGGGAAAGTGATTGCGCCGCTCCAGCAGGCCGACACGCTCCAACCATTTTTCGGCAAGCACCACGGCTTCGTCCTTGTGCATCTTCTTCACCTTGAGCAGGCCCAAGGTGACGTTCTGCAAGGCGGTCAGGTGCGGAAACAGGTTGAATTGCTGGAACGCCATGCCGGTCATCGCGCGATGGCGAGCAATGACCTTTTCCGGGTGACGTACGCGTTTACCGTTGACCTCGTCATAGCCGATGGATTCGCCGTCGAGCAGAATCTGCCCGCCCTGAAACTCTTCGAGCATGTTCACGCAACGCAGCAGCGTGGTCTTGCCCGAGCCACTGGAGCCGATCAGCGTAACGACGTTGCCACGCTGCATGCTCAGGTCGACACCCTTGAGCACTTCCACCGCGCCGTACTGTTTGTGCAGACCGCGAATATCCAGCAGCGCCTGATTCTGTGAAGCAACTTGAGCTTGAGTCATGGCAAGGCCACCCGCTTTTCAATGTGCCGGCCGAGTAATTCGATGCCGTAGTTGATGACGAAGAACAGAAAACCGGCGAACAGGTAGAACTCCAGGGTCATGAAGTTTCGGGCGATGATCTGTTGCGTGCTGAGCAGCAATTCGGCGACGCCGATCACCGAGAGCAAGGTCGAAGCCTTGACGATTTCGGTGGACGAGTTGACCCAGGTCGGCAAAATCTGCCGCAGCGCCTGAGGCAACAGTACGTAGCCGAGGGATTGGTAGAACGTCAGACCGATGGCTTTGCCCGCCTCCATCTGCCCGCGCGGCAGGGCTTGCAAGGCGCCACGGACGATTTCGGCGACGTGCGAGCCGCAGAACAGCGTCAGGCCCAGGGCTCCGGCCTGAAACGCGCTGATCTGCCAACCGAGCGCCGGCGCCATATAAAAGCAGGCCAGCACCAGCACAAACACCGGCGTGCCGCGAATCAGATCGACGTACAGCCGAAACGGCGCGCGCATCCAGAATCTGCCGTAAGTCAGGACCAGGCCGGCGACCACACCAAGCAGCGTGCCCAGCACAATGGCCAGCGCCGAGACCTGCACACTGGTCAGAAAGCCCTGCCACAATGGCTCGCGCGCGACCCACAATTCATGCAACCAACTGGGAGATTCGTACATCGCAGCCTCCTATCGGCGGATCGCCAGACGCTGCTCGAGGTAACGCAGCAGCATGGCAATGAGGTAACAGGCCGCGACATACAACGCCGTGGTCACCAGCCAGGTTTCGATCACCCGGTAGCTCTCGACGTTGATCTTGCGCGCGTAATAGGTCAGCTCCGGTACCGCAATCGCAGCCGCCAGCGAGGTGTCCTTGAACAGCGAAATGAAGTTGTTCGACAGCGCCGGCAACACGTTGCGCAGCATCACCGGCACGGTGACGTAAGCCTTGACCTGCCATTCACCGAGACCGATTGCCAGCCCGGCTTCGCGCTGGCCTTTGGGAATGCTCAACAAGCCGCCACGGAAGACTTCGGTCAGGTACGCGCCGGCATACAGCGACAGCGTGATGATGAACGAAGGAATCTTGTCCAGACGAATGCCAAGGCTGGGCAGCGCAAAGTAGATCAACAGAATCAACACCAGGATTGGCGTGTTGCGCACCACCGTGACGTACACCGAGGCCAGCACCCGCAAGGCGCGATGCTTCGACAGCAGGGCGAACGCCATCAGCAGGCCGATCACGCAGCCGATGGCGATCGACACCAGCGCCAGCTGCAAGCCCAGACCGAGCCCCGCCAGCAAGGTGTCGAAATCGCGCCACACGGCGGCAAAGTTCAACTGATAATTCATGGTCAGCAGTACCTTGAGCGGGGCGACTGAAATCGCCCCACTCTCACGGGATCATCTGAATTCGACTGGAAAACCGATCGCGGGCGACGGCAGATCGACACCGAACCATTGCTTGAAGGAGGCGGCGTAGGTCGGGAACTCAACCCCGGTCATGGCTTCATGCAGCGCGGTGTTTACGAAGTTCAGCCAGTCCTGATCGCCACGTTTGACTGCGCAGGCGTAAGTCTGCGGGCTCCAGGCATAGCTCGGGCTGCGGTAGCGGCCCGGGTTCTGCACCATCAGGTATTTGACCGACGACTGATCGGTTGCGGCGGCATCGGCACGGCCAGAGTTCACTGCCTGATACATCAGGTCGACGCTGTCGTACTGATCGACCTTGGCCTTGGGCAATGCCTGATGCACCAATTCTTCGGCGTATACGTTTTGCAGCACCGCAACGGTAACGTCATCGCCCGCCGCCTGCAGGTCTTCGATTTCCTTGTACTTGCTGTTATTCGGCAACAGCAGGCCGACGCCTTCGCGGTAGTACGGCAGAGTGAATGCCACTTGCTGGGCACGGCTGGCGGTGACGGTGATGAACTGGCAGCTCATGTCGACCTTGTCGGTCAGCAGATTGGGAATCCGCGCATCGGACGACTGCACCACGAACTCGACTTTACTCGGGTCGTTGAACAGTCCCTTGGCCACCATCCTGGCGATGTCGATATCAAAACCCTGCAACTTGCCGTCCGCGCCCTGAAAGTGCCACGGCGCGTTGGTGCTGCCGGTGCCCACGATCAACTTGCCACGGGCGAGAACACTGTCGAGCTTGCTGTCGGCCGCCTGGGCCAGACCCATGACCGAGGAAGAAGCCGCAAGGACAAAAACACACGCTTTGAACAACGAAGGATGGCGACGCATGGCAAGCACTCCACAATTGTGTTTATTCCGCTATACCGGAACACGGTTTGTTACTACGGAATAGACAGCAGAAAGTGTGCCACAGGAATCTCGCGAAATCTGTAACTGCGTTGAACGCTTTTGGAATCAACAAGATATGGTTCCTGGACCAAAGGGTTTGGCCCAACCAGGAGCGAAGGAAACACCTGACAAAGCCAGGAAAGGGGTAATGCGTTCCCAACTTGGGTCAGATCGCGCCGTTGTGGTGCGAATCAGGGTGACAGTTGAACAAGACCCGGTATCAGCGCTTTAGCGCCTGCCTGTAGACATCACCACCCTGCCGTTTCGCGACGGCTATCACCGTGACGACAGCACTTCTCGTGGTTACGCCGTCCACCTGTAATTTCTGACAGTAGACCCCGACGTGCCTACTCCTTTAACGTCAAGGAACCTATCCGCTCGTTGAAAAGGACCCTTCGATGAACGTCACCAACACATCTTCCGCGCTGGCCCCGGTTTACCGCAAAGCCCTGAAAACCTGGCGTCCGGTCATTCTTTATTTCGCCAATGAACACTGCCCCGCCTGCGAATGGGCCGGGCCGATCTTTCGGCAGATTGCCGAGCCTTACCGACTGCGCGCCAACATCTATATGCTCAACACCAGCCAATCGCCCAAGCACCCGAATGTCACGGGCACGCCAACAGTGCTGTTCTATAAAAACGGCAGGCTGCTGAAAAAGCTCAAAGGTATCGGCACTGAAGAAACCCTCGCACGGGATTTCGCCGTGCACATCGGCAAGACCAAAGCCCCCTTTGCCGCGCGTAAACGGAAGCATGATCTGCCTTGGCTGCGTCAGACACTTCGTACTTTGCGTACCGTCCCACATGGGCGCCTACGGAGGATGTACTGAACGAGCCTCCTCAGAGGTATGGAGTGCCTGCCAAATTGCCTTCGCGAGCAGGCTCGCTCCCACATTGACCGCGTTGCAATGTGGCAGCGAGCTTGCTCGCAAAGAGGCCGGCACAGCTTTTAGAAAACGCAAGTATTACGCGGCAGCGCGCTCCAGCAACACCCGCGTCACCCGCCGCTCTTCCACCGCTTTGACAGTCAGTTGCCAGCCCTCGTATTCCAGTCGATCACCGGTCATCGGCAAGCGATCCAGCAGACTCATCACCAACCCGGCCATCGTCTGATAATCCTCGGTCGGCTCGGCATCGAAGCCGGTACGCTGGCGAACGCGAGCCAAGGGCAGCGCGCCGCTGACCAGAAACCCGCCGCGCTCTTCGACTACGTCCGGGCCTTCGATTTCGCTGGCATCGGGTAGTTCGCCAGCGATCGATTCGAGGATGTCGGTCATGGTCAATACACCGACGAAATCGCCAAACTCGTTGACCACGAAAGCGATGTGGGTCGAGGCCGCGCGCATCTGTTCCAGGGCATTGAGGATTGAGTAACTGTCGAGCAGATTGACGGTCTTGCGAGCCAGATGCTCCAGGTTCGGCTCGTTGCCCGCCAGATATTCCTTGAGCAGTTCCTTCTTGTGTACGAAGCCCAGCGGCTCGTCCACCGCGCCATCGCGAATCAACGGCAAGCGCGAGTAGGACGAATGCATCAACTTCGTGCGAATGGTTTCGGCGTCATCCGCAAGATCAATCAGGTCAACGTCGGCGCGCACCGTCATCAGGTTGCGAATCGGCCGCTCCGCCAATTGCAGCACACCGCTGATCATCACCCGCTCACGACGGTCGAACAGCTCGGCCACCGGCGCTTCACCGTTGTCCAGCAGGTCGGAGATTTCCTCGCCAACCTCCTCCGCCGCCAGTTTGCGCCCGCCGAGCAGACGCATCACCGCATGTGCCGTGCGCTCACGCATCGGCCGCACGCCCTGCATCGAACGTTTGCGCCGAGCCCGGGCGATCTGGTTGAACACCTCAATCAGGATCGAGAAACCGATGGCCGCGTACAGGTAACCTTTCGGGATATGGAAGCCCAGACCTTCGGCGGTCAGGGCAAAACCGATCATCATCAGGAAGCCAAGGCACAGCATGATCACGGTCGGATGTGCGTTGACGAAGCGGGTCAGCGGCTTGCTGGCGACGATCATCAGGCCGATGGAAATGATCACGGCGATCATCATCACCGCCAGTTCATCGACCATGCCCACGGCGGTAATCACCGCGTCGAGCGAGAACACCGCGTCAAGCACCACGATCTGCGCCACGATCGGCCAGAACAGCGCGTAGGTCGTGTTGGTCGAGCGCTCGCCGACATGGCCTTCGAGGCGCTCATGCAACTCCATCGTCGCCTTGAACAACAGGAACACGCCACCGAACAGCATGATCAGGTCGCGGCCGGAGAAGCTCTTGTCGAACACCTCGAACAACGGTTGCGTGAGCGTAACCAGCCAGGAAATGCTCGCCAACAGGCCCAGGCGCATGATCAACGCCAGCGACAAGCCGATGATCCGCGCGCGATCACGCTGATGCGGCGGCAGTTTGTCGGCAAGAATTGCGATGAACACCAGGTTGTCGATACCCAGCACCAGTTCCAGCACGATCAGAGTCAACAGGCCTAACCAGGCCGTGGGATCCGCTAACCATTCCATAAAACGTCTCGATCTCTCTTCAGTGAATTCAGGCGGCCGGACACGGCGAAGCGCAACGCGAAGGCTCAAGAGCCGCGTTATCAACCATAGTCGGGGGTCGGAAGACGGGATGCTGCGAAAGGATCAAGACCGCGCAACGTTGCGCTGGAGAGTGCTGACTGGGAGGCTCCGAGAGGGTGTTCATGTAGATCCTGAATGAAAAATGGCCTTCGAGCGTACAGGGTCGACTGGTCCGCTCCACAGCGGTAAATCATTTCAAAATCTGTATGAATCAATGTAACCGAAGATTTTCAGCGTTGCCGAAAAAGCCTTCGCGAGCAGGCTCGCTCCCACGGGGTGCGAGCGGTGCGGCGGATTTCAGCGTAGACCCAGCTCATCGATATGCTGATACTGCGCTTGCAGCGCGGTCGCCAGATCCTTCGCCCGGCCCAGTCGAATCGGCCCGCGTTCGATGTCGATCAGCAATCCCGGGCACGCCAGCACCGGCAACCCCGACAGCTCTTTCAAGCGACCATCGGTCACGATCAGACAGCGTTGCTGTTCGGCGGGAAAGCGCTTGCGTCTAACCGTCAGCCATTGCTGCGCCTGTTCCAGCGCCGCGAGCAACGGCGTGCCGCCACCAGCGCCCAGGCCGGCGAGCCAGACACTCAGGCCGCTTGAGGCCTTCAAGCCTTGCACCTGCCATTTCGGCGCAGAACCACTGGCGGTCAGCAACGCCAGCCGCGCCCGCTGGCGGTAAGCATCGTCGAACAACTGCGCGAGCAGGCCCTTGGCATCGCTCAAGGCCTGATGGCGACGGGTCGAGGCCGACGCGTCGACGATCACCAGCCAGATTTCATGGGGCGAACGGGTGCGCTGTTGAAACAGCAAATCGGCGCGGCGCTGCGGGCGGCCATTGAGCAGCGTGCCCGGCCAGTTCACCGAACCGCTGCTGGCAGCGTGCCGTTGGCCCTGGCGGCCATTGTCGAGTTGTCCGGCACGGGGTCTGGCATTCGCCCCCGCGTCGGATCGGGGGCGAATGCCTAGGGCTTTTTTGCCTGTGGCGGCCAGCTCGGAACTTCGCGGCGGGCACCGGTAGCTTGCGCCGTTGCCGGCATCTCGCCCCACTGGCCCTGGCCTTCGCCGGATTTGCTGTCTGTGCCTGACGGAGATTGCGCTTGTGATTGGGCGCTGGACGAAGGTTGTTCGCGACGGCGATGGCGCAGGGCAAATTCGGCCACCGCGTCGATATCCTCTTCAGCAATCGCATCGGCCCCACGCCATGCCGCATGGGCGCGAGCCGCGCGCAACCAGACCAGATCAGCGCGCAAGCCATCGACGCCGGCGGCGAAACAACGCTCGGTAATCAACGCCAATGCCGCATCATCCAGAGGGATGGCCGCCAAGCGCTCGCGGGCGCTTTCACAGCGCGAACGCAGGATGTGTTGCTCGCTCGCCCACTGCGCGCAGAACCCTTGCGGATTGCTGTCGAAATCCAGCCGCCGGCGAATGATCTGCCCGCGTTCGGCGGGCGCAGTGTGGCCACTGAGGGCAACGTTCAAGCCGAAGCGGTCAAGCAGTTGCGGCCGCAGCTCGCCCTCTTCCGGGTTCATGGTGCCGATCAGAACGAATTTCGCCGAATGCCGATGGGAGATGCCGTCACGTTCGATCAGGTTGGTACCGCTGGCGGCGACATCGAGCAGCAGGTCGACCAGATGATCGGGCAGCAGATTGACTTCATCGACGTACAGCACGCCACCGTCAGCCTTGGCCAGGACACCGGGCGAAAACTGCGCGCGACCGTCGCTCAGGGCAGCGTCGAGATCGAGGGTGCCGACCAGGCGCTCTTCCGTGGCGCCCAGCGGCAAGGTGACGAACTGGCCGCTGGCGAGCAGGTCCGCCAGGCCCCGGGCCAGGGTCGACTTGGCCATGCCGCGCGGACCTTCGATGAGTACGCCGCCGATTTTCGGGTCGATGGCGGTCAGGCACAGGGCGAGCTTCAAGTCATCGGCGCCGACCACGGCGGAGAGCGGGAAATGCGGGGTGTCGGTCATGGGTTTCTCTTTCGTGGTCGTGGATGGTCGTGACGTTGTGGTGTGTCAGTTGTTGCCCTCGCCCTAGCCCTCTCCCAGAGGGAGAGGGAACAGACCGTGATGGCCTCTCGAGTTCTGTCGACGTGATGCATCGGGTCGACGCAAACTTCGACAGCGCTAAAGATCGGCCCCCTCTCCCTCCGGGAGAGGGCTGGGGTGAGGGTAGCTTTTTAGCGGCTACATATCTTCCTCGATATCCAACAGCAAATTCTCCAGCGCTTCTTTATAAGCCCCCGGCTCCTGCCACATCCCGCGCTGCTGCGCTTCGAGCATGCGTTCGGTCATGTCGCGCAGCGCATGGGGATTATGCTCACGAACAAAATCCCGGGTCGCCGGATCGAGCAAATATGCCTCCGCCAGCAACGCATATTGATGGTCGTCGATCAATTGCGTAGTCGCATCGAAGGCGAACAGATTATCAACCGTCGCCGCCAGTTCGAACGCGCCTTTGTAGCCGTGACGCTTGACCCCGTCGATCCACTTCGGATTCGCCGCGCGCGAGCGCACCACGCGGTTCAATTCTTCCTTTAAGGTACGAATCTTCGGCAGATCCGGTTGGCTGTGATCGCCGTGATAGCTGGCCGCCGCTTCGCCGCGCAGCGTCTCCACCGCCGCGAGCATGCCGCCCTGGAACTGGTAGTAATCGTTGGAATCGAGCAAGTCATGCTCGCGGTTGTCCTGGTTTTGCAGCACCGCTTGCACCTGGCTCAGGCGCTGGCTGAATTGCGCGCGGGCGGCCGTGCCCTCGTCGGCACCGCCGTAAGCATAGGCGCCCCAGTTCAGGTAGACCTCGGCGAGGTCTTCGCGCGACTGCCACAGACGTCCGTCGATAGCGCCTTGCACCCCGGCGCCGTACGCTCCCGGTTTCGCCCCGAAAATCCGCCACCCGGCTTGACGCCGCGCCGTGTCCTCGTCGAGGCCTGATTGCAACAGCGCTTCGCGTTCGGCGCGCACTCTGGCGGCGAGTGGGTTCAAGTCATCCGGCTCGTCCAGTGCGGCCACCGCTTGCACGGCGGCGTCGAACAGGCGGATGAGATTGGCAAACGCATCACGGAAAAACCCCGAAACCCGCAGCGTCACGTCGACTCGCGGACGATCGAGCAGGCTCAGCGGCAGAATCTCGAAATCATCCACGCGCTGACTGCCCGTGGCCCAGACCGGACGCACGCCCATCAAAGCCATGGCCTGAGCAATGTCATCGCCGCCAGTGCGCATGGTTGCAGTGCCCCACACGGACAAGCCGAGGTGGCGCAAGTGATCGCCGTGATCCTGCAAGTGTCGTTCGAGAATCAGCGTGGCGGACTGGAAACCGATGCGCCACGCTGTAGTTGTTGGCAGATTGCGCACGTCGACTGAATAAAAATTACGCCCGGTGGGCAACACGTCGAGGCGGCCACGACTGGGCGCACCGCTGGGGCCGGCCGGGACGAAACGACCGCTGAGGGCGTCGAGCAGACCGCGCATTTCGGCGGGGCCGCAAGCGTCGAGGCGCGGGGCGACGACTTCGCGCAGATGGTCGAGTATCAAATCAACCTCAGTCCAACCCGCCCCTTGTGGGAGCGAGCCTGCTCGCGAACTCGGTGTGTCATTCAACAATGATTTACCTGACGCACCGCTTTCGCGAGCAGGCTCGCTCCCACAGGGGACATTCAGTGCTTGGAAGATCAGGTCTGCGGCGAAGAGTTCGAGGCGTTCGCGGGTGTCGCCGGCGGTGCGCCAGACTTCTTCGCTGATGGCCTGCAACTCGATCGGACACGGGCCATTCCAAGGATCGGCCAATGCACAATCCAAGGGGTCGAAGCCCAACTCAAACGCCTTGGCCAACGCTCGCAACAAGCTCGACTGCGCGCCTTTACCGTCACCGCGCGGGATGCGCAGCAACGCCAGCAAGGTGTCGATACGCAAGCGCCCGCTCGGCGATTCACCAAAAATGTGCAACCCATCGCGAATCTGCGATTCCTTCAGATCGCACAGATAAGTGTCGAGACGCGGCAACCAGATCGCCGCATCGGCATCGCTGTCCAGCGCTGCATCCAGTTGCAGCTCGCGGTCGATCTGCGTGTCCCGCACCAATTGCAGAATGTCGCGCTGCAACTCGCGGGCACGGCGCGGATCGAGCAGTTGCGCCTCGTAATATTCGTCGGCCATCAACTCCAGATTACGCAGCGGCCCATAGGTTTCGGCGCGGGTCAGCGGTGGCATCAGGTGGTCGATGATCACCGCCTGCGTGCGCCGCTTGGCCTGGGCGCCCTCGCCCGGGTCGTTGACGATAAACGGATAGATATTCGGCAACGGCCCGAGCAGCGCGTCGGGCCAGCAGTTTTCCGACAGCCCAACACCTTTGCCCGGCAGCCATTCGAGATTGCCGTGCTTGCCGACGTGGATCACGCCGTGGGCGCCGTAGGTGTTGCGCAACCAGAAATAGAAGGCCAGATAGCCGTGCGGCGGGACCAGATCCGGGTCGTGATACACCGCGCTCGGATCGACCTGGTAACCCCGGGCCGGCTGAATGCCGACAAAGGTCAGACCGAAACGCAGACCGGCGATCATCAGGCGACCGTCGCGGCACATCGGATCGTTTTGCGGCGCCCCCCAACGCTCGAGCACCGCCGCGCGATTCGCCTCCGGCAGTGCATTGAACATTGCCAGGTAATCGTCCATCGTCAGGCTCTGCTGGCACGGGCGCAGGTCGAGACTGTCGAGGTCGTTGCTGACACCGCCGAGCAGTTGCTGGATCAGTTCGGTGCCGCTGTCGGGCAACTCGGCCGTGACCGGATAACCCTCTTCGCGCAACGCGCGCAGGATGTTCAGCGCCGCCGCTGGCGTATCGAGGCCGACACCGTTGCCGATGCGGCCGTCGCGGGTTGGGTAGTTGGCAAGGATCAGCGCGATGCGTTTTTCGCCATTGGCCACACGCGCCAGATCAACCCAGCGCCGCGCCAGTTCGGCAACGAAATCCATGCGTTCAGGCTGGGCGCGATAGCAGACCACATCGGACTGACTGCGCTCGCTGCGCCAGGCCAGATCCTTGAAGCTGATCGGTCGGCTGATGATGCGTCCGTCAAGTTCCGGCAAAGCAATGTGCATCGCCAGATCGCGCGGCCCGAGGCCCTGTTCGCTGTCGCGCCAGCCAAGCTCGTTGTCCTGGGCGCAGATCGCTTGAATCACCGGGATGTTGCGGCGAAACGGGCGTAGATGCGGCGCCTCGGGACTCGATTGGGCAAAACCGGTGGTGTTGAGAATCACCCCCGCCTCGACTTCATCCAGCCAGTCCTCGACCACCGACAAGCAACCGGGTTCTTTCAGACTGGCCACCGCGATCGGCAGCGGATTGAGTCCGGCTGCCTGCAAACGCTGACAGAACACATCGATGAACGCCGTGTTCGCCGCCTGCAAATGCGAGCGATAAAACAACAGCGCCGCCACCGGTTGACCGGGCAGCCATTCGGCTTGCCAGTCGCTCAGGGCAGCGCTGTTTTTCTGTGGGTGATAAATCGCCGTGCGCGGCAGGGTTTGCGGCTCGCTCCACGGGTAATCGCGGGCGAACCATTGGTTGCCCAGGCAACGGAAGAAATCCAGCGCGTTACCCATGCCGCCCTGACGCAGGAATTGCCAGAGTCGATCGCGCACGTCGGCGCTGACCGTGCTCAAGTCGCTGAGCTCGGGGTCCGGGCGGTCATCGCCGGGCACCAGAATCAGTTGCACGCCGCGTTCGGACAACTCGACCAGCCGCTCGACGCCGTAGCGCCAATAGGCGATGCCGCCGTGCAGCGAAATCAGAATGACCTTGGCGTGGCGCAGCACTTCGTCGACATACAGATCGACCGAGGCATGATTCTGCACCTGCATCGGGTTGGCCAGACGCAGGCTCGGATAGTCATCGGGCAGTTGCTGCGCAGCCTCGGCGAGCAGCGCCAGGCTGGAATCGCCGCTGCACAGGATCACCAACTCGGCGGGGGTTTGTCCGAGATCGGCAATGTTGTCATCCGAGACGAATCCGCCGGGCTGGGTCCTGAGCAGGTGCATGACTTAAACGCTGAGCGCAGCGCGCAACTGCGCTTCGAGTTGTGCCGCATCAAGCTCCTGACCGATCAGCACCAGACGCGTGACGCGCGCTTCTTCGGCGCCCCACTGACGGTCGAAATGCTTATCGAAACGCGTGCCCACGCCCTGGATCAACAGGCGCATCGGCTTGTGCGGAATCGCCGCGAAGCCTTTTACCCGCAGGATGCCGTGCTGCACCACCAGTTGCGTCAGCGCATCGAGCAGCAGGCTCTCGTCAGCTTGCGGCAGTTCGATTGAGATCGAATCGAAGGCGTCGTGATCGTGATCGTCGTCATCACCGTCATGGTGGTGATCGTGGTGACTGTGGCGGCTGTCGATGTGCTCCTCGGAGCCGGCACCGAGACCGATCAGCACGTCGAGCGGCAGGCGGCCGTTGCTGGCTTCGATGATTTTTACCGCTGGCGGCAGCTCTTCGGCGACTTCAGCGCGCACCCGAGCCAGATCTTCCGCGCTGGTCTGGTCGGCTTTGTTGAGGATGACCAGGTCAGCACTGGCCAGTTGATCAGCGAACAATTCGTGCAGCGGCGACTCGTGATCAAGGTTCGGATCGAGTTTGCGCTGGGCATCGACCTGATCCGGGAACGCTGCGAAGGTGCCAGCAGCGACGGCCGGGCTGTCGACCACGGTGATCACCGCGTCAACGGTGCAGGCGCTACGGATTTCCGGCCACTGGAAGGCTTGCACCAGCGGTTTTGGCAGGGCCAGGCCCGAGGTTTCAATAAGGATGTGGTCGAGATCGCCGCGACGGGCAACCAGTTCGCGCATTACCGGGAAGAATTCTTCCTGCACGGTGCAGCACAGGCAGCCGTTGGCCAGCTCATAAACGCGGCCGGTGGCCTCTTCTTCGGTGCAGCCGATGGTGCATTGCTTGAGGATTTCACCGTCGATGCCCAACTCGCCAAACTCATTGACGATCACCGCGATGCGCCGGCCCTGAGCGTTGTCAAGCATGTGCCGCAGCAGCGTGGTTTTGCCCGAACCGAGGAAACCGGTGACGATGGTGACGGGGAGTTTGGCCAGTGTTTTCATCGGTATGCCCTTTGGCAAGCGGCGGGCATACGGGACGAGAACCGGCAGCGCGCGTGCACGCCGGAAGCATTCGCCACCGGATCACCCCGCCCGGTTGTAGTGAGAATCTGTGACGAGGCAGGTCTCCTGGCTGACGGCGTTCAGGCGTTGGGCCTGGCGTCCATTGCGCCTTCCCGCTGGCTCATCGGTTGAGCTGGCAGTGGCGTGGCAACGAACATCACCGTTCACAGTTGCGGGGGCAGCCGCGGCTTTGACCGCGTTCCCTTCTTAGCTTCGGCGAGTGCCGAAGAACCTCGAAAGCGCAAGGCTACGCATGGGTCCGTCGTGGGTCAATGGTCGGTGAGTCTGAAACTGGGGGTATATCCGTTGCTGCGGTAACGGCTTCTTATGGTTTCGCTCTTACAGCGAGTCCCTTTTTCAAACGCCAAAAAGGAACCAAAAGGCTTTGCCCCGGCGTACGGCCCGCTCGCTGGGGCTCGGGGTACCTTCGTTACGGGACCGATCCGGGCGCAGCGGCTACGGTTTGCTTCGCTGCACCTCCTTCCGCTGTGTACGACTGCGTCGTACGGTCGCTGCGCTCCCACCCCCGGATCGATCCCGTAACGAAGCCTGCCGAAGGGGCAAAAGATCAAAAGCCAGAGCAAAAGCAAAGGCAAAGGCAAAAGCAAAAGATCGCAGCCTTCGGCAGCTCCTACAGTTGGATCGCGCACCAGCTCAAGAACAGGTCGGCTGTCAGGCCGCCTTCGCGAGCAGGCTCGCTCCCACAAAAGCAAAAGTAAAGCAGCGCAGCCGCCCCACTCAACAATGAGCGTTAGCTCGAGTGCTCTTGATCTTGATCCACCGGCGACGTCGCAAGGCTGAGTGGAGGGATTGATCCGGGCGTGGGAGCGCAGCGACCGTACGACGCAGTCGTACACAGCGAGTGTAGGTGCAGCGAAGCAAACCGGAGCCGCTGCGCCCGGATCAGTCCCGGAGCGAAGGAACCCGAGCCTGCGAGGGCCGAACGTAGGAGCAAGCCTTTTTGGGTACTTTTTCGGCGTTTGGAAAAAGTGCCTCGCCGTAAGGGCGAAACCGTAATCAGCAACACCCGCAGCAACGGATATACACACAAAAACATCAGAAAAATACCCCCACTGCAGTACCGAAAACTCCCGGAAATTGACTAAAAACCCAAACCCATGTTCTCCTGCACACCTTGTTACGGGTGCCCCTCACAGGGTGAAACGGGAAACCGGTGAATCATGTGCTTTACTCAAAGCCATGTCAGTCCGGTGCTGCCCCCGCAACGGTAAGCGAGCGAAGCGTCAGATCCACTGTGCCCCGGCATGGGAAGGTGATGCTTGCAGGTCGGCGACCAGCCAACCCCTCGCGAGCCCGGAGACCGGCCCGCAACACCCAGCACGCGCAAGCGCCGCTGAACACAAACAAACCCGCGGTGGGCGGGCGCTGTTCGAAATCCCTGCGTGCCCGGCCCGCAGGGATTTTCATGCGCTCTGTTTACCCGCTGACATTTCAGAGGGAAGCGCTATGTCGATCATCAGTAACACCGTCAGCCACACTGACCACATCTCCAGCAGCACCACACTCGGCCAACGCGTCGCCGCCGCCCTCTTCGCCTCGATCCTCGGTGCCAGCCTGGTCTGGTTCGCCGGTTTCTCGCACATCGAAGCGGTGCACAACGCCGCCCACGATACCCGCCACAGCGCCGCGTTCCCGTGCCACTGAGGCCTGCCGAAATGATCAAGCGTATCGCGCAAACCGCAGGCTTCACCGGCTTGCTGGCCGCCCTGCTGCTGACCCTGCTGCAGAGTTTCTGGGTATCACCGTTGATTCTGCAGGCCGAATCCTTCGAGAAATCCGAACCGGTCGCGCAAGTCCACGAACACGCCGCCGGCACCGCCGCCCACAGCCATGATGGCGAAGCCTGGGAGCCGGAAGACGGCTGGCAGCGCGTGGTCTCGACCACTGGCGGTAATCTGGTGGTGGCAGTGGGTTTCGCCTTGATGCTCGCCGGCCTGTACACCTTGCGCGCGCCGACCAAGACCTCGCAAGGGCTGCTCTGGGGTCTGGCCGGTTACGCCACGTTCGTTCTCGCGCCGACCTTGGGCCTGCCACCTGAATTGCCGGGCACTGCGGCTGCCGATCTGGCATCGCGGCAGATCTGGTGGATCGGCACTGCCGCTTCGACCGCCGTCGGTCTGGCACTGATTGCCTTCAGTCGTCACTGGCTGATGAAGCTTCTCGGTGTGGCGATTCTCGCCGTGCCGCATGTGATCGGCGCCCCGCAACCGCAGGTGCATTCGATGCTCGCTCCAGAGGCATTGGAAACCCAGTTCAAAATCGCTTCGCAGCTGACCAACGTCGCGTTCTGGCTGGCCTTGGGCCTGATCAGTGCATGGTTGTTCCGCCGCAAAAGCGCAGGCCCATATCAGGCATGACCGATGACCGCGCAGCGCCGACCCTCGTGGTCGGCCTCGGCTGCCAGCGCGGCTGCCCGGCCAGTACGTTGCGTGCATTACTCGATCAAGCGTTGCAGGCGCACCGCATCGAGTTGCGAGCGGTCAAGGCTTTGGCGAGTATCGACCTCAAGCGCGACGAACCGGGGTTGCTGGAACTGGCCACACAATTGAACCTGCCGCTGCAGTATTTCAACAGTGCCGAACTGGCGCCCTATCAGCAGCGCCTCAGCCATCAATCGCAGATCGCCTTTGAGCGCACCGGCTGCTACGGCGTGGCGGAAAGCGCCGCGCTGGCGCTCGCCGAGCAACTGATTCAGGCGCCGGCGAAACTGCTGATCCACCGGCAGAAATATGCGCAGGCCACGCTGGCATTGGCCGGCGCTGCATAAAATCCCGATAATCCCCGCCATCGATCATGAGCACGCTTCATCTGCAGTGTGCCTGCGCCTCTTCACAAGGATTCAACGATGACCGTCTACTTCATCGGCGCCGGCCCCGGCGACCCGGAACTCATCACCGTCAAAGGCCAACGGCTGATTCGCAGCTGCCCGGTGATCATTTATGCCGGTTCGCTGGTACCCGCAGCGGTGCTGGAAGGTCATCAGGCCGAAATCGTGGCCAATAGCGCTGAACTGCATCTGGAACAGATCATCGATCTGATCAGGACTGCCCATGCCCAAGGCCAGGATGTGGCCCGTGTGCATTCCGGAGACCCAAGTCTGTACGGCGCGATTGGTGAGCAGATCCGCTACTTGCGTGAGCTGAACATTCCTTTCGAGATCATTCCGGGCGTAACCGCGACGGCGGCATGCGCAGCGCTGCTGGGCGCCGAGTTGACCCTGCCGGACATTTCGCAAAGCGTGATCCTGACCCGTTACGCCGACAAGACCGCGATGCCCGCCGGCGAAGAACTGGCGAGCCTGGCGCAGCACGGCGCGACCATGGCCATTCATCTGGGGGTCAATCATCTGGAAAAGATACTGGTTGAACTGCTGCCGCATTACGGCGCGGACTGCCCGATTGCCGTTATTCACCGCGCGACATGGCCGGATCAGGACTGGGTGGTAGGTACATTGGCGGACATTGCCGCAAAGGTCGAGGCCAAAAGCTTTCGGCGTACGGCGCTGATTCTGGTCGGGCGGGTGCTGGGCAGCGAGGTGTTCAGCGAGTCTTCGCTGTATCGCGCCGGGCATGCGCATCTTTATCGGCCTTGAAGACGCCTTCGCGAGCAGGCCCGCTCCCACAGGTCATTGCATTTCAATGTGGCAGCGAGCCTGCTCGCGAATGGGGCGGCAAAAGTTGCCCATAAAAAAACGGCGCTCACGGGGCGCCGTTTTTCATGATCGCAGCGAACACCTTAGTAGTAGGCGTTTTCTTTCTGCGTGTGGTCGGTCACGTCGCGAACGCCCTTGAGCTCCGGAATGCGCTCGAGCAAGGTGCGCTCAATGCCTTCTTTCAAGGTTACGTCAGCCTGGCCGCAGCCCTGGCAACCGCCGCCGAACTGCAACACGGCAATGCCGTCCTCGACAACATCGATCAGGCTGACCTGACCGCCGTGACTGGCCAGCCCCGGGTTGATCTCGGTTTGCAGGTAATAGTTGATGCGCTCGTTGACCGGGCTGTCGGCGTTGACCATCGGCACCTTGGCGTTTGGCGCCTTGATGGTCAGCTGGCCGCCCATGCGGTCGGTGGCGTAATCAACGACCGCGTCATCAAGAAACGCTTCGCTGAAGGAATCGATGTAGGCGGTGAAGCTTTTCAGCCCCAGCGCGGTGTCTTCAGGCTTCTCTTCGCCCGGCTTGCAGTAGGCAATGCAGGTTTCGGCGTACTGGGTACCAGGCTGGGTAATGAAAACGCGGATGCCGATGCCCGGGGTGTTCTGCTTGGAGAGCAGATCAGCCAGGTAATCATGGGCGGCGTCGGTAATGGTAATAGCGGTCATAAAAACTCCTCGCAGGCGTGGGCGCAGTTTACGCCAATCGGCGCGGCTGACAAAGTCCTAGTATTTTTGTCGGGAAAGAATCCCGGGCACACGCCTGCGAATACTCAAAGATTCTCGTACCGGTTCATATCCAGCACGCCCTCTTCCACCGGGTCGGTTTCATGGATGTACTGGCTCAGATCGTGGAAATACAGCCAGAACTGCGGATGACTGCGCCGAATGCCCCAGCGCTCGACGATCTTTTCGAACCGATTGGCATCCCTGGCATTCTCCATCGCATCGACAAACGCCGGCACCTGCTCGGCCGGGACGTTGAACATGAAATTCGGGTAACTGGTGAGTACGCCCGGATAGACAGTCAACGTGTCGAGCCCCGGCTGATAGCGCAGCGACTCACCGAGCAAAAACGCCACGTTGCTGTGGGCGCGGTTGCGCAGCACGCTGTAGACCTCGCGCTTGCCACTGGCGGTTTCAACGCGCAGCAAGGTCGCTTCGGGCAACTGGTCGATGACTTTCAACCCTGCGGCCGGGCGCGAGGCCAGACGGCTCAGGGCCTGCTCGGCATCCTGCAACGCCGGATCGATATTCGGTCGCGAGCAATAAGCGCCGTCGCAGCGATTGATCGGGTCTGGCCGCGCGTTCAGATCACCGTAGCGCGCCAGCAACTGCATGGCGAAATCATGTTTCGGGTCTTTTTCGTCGAGTTTCAGCGCGGTCGGTTTGTCGTCATCGATGGCCTCGTAATCGAGCCACATCTTGAACTGGCCGCCGTCCTGGTACCAATCGTTGAGGTAGTCCTCGCGCGAGTCGGCGGGCATCAGGCGCAGGAAGTTCTGCTCCGCGCCGTTACGGATCAGATCGAAATACAGACGGGTCTGCGCCTGATGGGAAACGTTGCCGAACACGTCGAAATTGACCGCGAGCTGGTAATAAGTGCGCTCCAGCAGCGGATAGTCGAACAGCCACATGGTTTGCGGCACCTCACCGATAAGCCCCTTGGTCACCGAAGCGCTGTCGAAATGGCGGAAAATGCTCAGCAAGGCGTTGTCGTTGCCGGCCCACAGCGTCGACCAGCTCGGCGCCGGCAGATCGGCATAGCTGTCACGGCGCAGTGCCTCGTATTCGTTGCGCTTGTCGCGATAGTTGCGCCACAGACTCAGCACGCTGCCGACATCGTCGTTCTGCCCCGGCATCGCCAGCAGCGGCGTGGCCTGGCCGCGGTAGTTCGGGTCGGTGATATAGAGATCATGTTCCGGCGCCTGGAACAGCGCCCAGAAGTTGTCGCGGATCACGTCGGTCGCGATCTGCCCACGGCACACCGGGCCGCGAATGAAGGTGCGGACGAAGTATTCGGCGTTATCGAGCATGAACTGATAGCGCGCCTGCGCCGGAATCGCTTCGAAAGTGGCAAACGGATTGGCACGGCTTTGCGGGCCGTAACCCGGCAGCGCGTTGACCTGCCAGTTGCCGCTGTAGAACAGGCTTTTGATCCGGGCCATTTTCGCCGCGCTCAGCGGATAAGTGATGTGCGTCTTGTGCACGATCACCCCTTGCACCGGCCACATGCGGTAATACACCTGCGTGCCCGGGTCGTCGTTGGGGCGGCGAGTGGCGATCAGATCAATCGGCTGGCCGCTCGGCGTGCGCGAACGCACCCACTGGAAATAATGCCCCGGCTCGCCGTCCTTGAAATAGATGTGCGCCAGATACCAGTGCTCGAACAACCAGCGCCCGACCAGACTTTGCCGAGCACCGGGAGCATTGAGCAGGTTCTCCCACTGCAGGATCTGCATGGCCTCTTTGGCACTCGGCGCCAGGCTCTGTTCGTCGATCGGCGCGCCAGACGCCAGCCAGCGCTGCAAGGTCTGGTATTGCTGGTCGGTCAGGCCAGTGACCGCCAGCGGCATGCCCTCTTTCGGGTGCGCGCCGGCATATCCGTCGAACTCCGCAGGCATTGCGCATAGATTGTTGCGATTGAGCCCAAGAACAATCTCTTCTGGCAGTTTGGCGTTCGGCGTCAGCGGCGTCTTGTGGCCGAGTTCAAGCATGCGTGCCATCAGCGCGGCCTGGCTGCCCTGGGCATCGAGTACCGAATAGAAGTCTTTCTGCTGCCAGGCGCGCTTGCCGAAGGCGTCGTAAAACAAGCGCGTGGTCGGTGCAGCCTGGGTGCGTTCGCCGTCATATACCGGCATCTTGCTCGCGCCACGGGCGGCGCCTTCGCCACTGCCGAGATTGAGCTGACAGGCCGAGTCATAGCACGCATGGCAGGCTACGCACTTCTCGGTGAAGATCGGTTGGATATCTCGGCTGTAGGAGATGGAAGAAGAAATGGCGGGATCTTGCGCCGCAACGCTCCCGCTCAGGACCAGCAACCATAAACTGATGAAGCGGTGCGGCATGCTGCTGATCTCGATGATAAAAAAAGGCTGCGATTCTACCGTTATGACGCTCGTACCAACATGAGCGATATTCATGCAAAAGCTGCACATGCTCCAAAAGCGCACAGGTTTGCTATGATCGCGCTCCTTCGTAATGGTCTTTCCGAGTAGTCCACATGTCCGATCGCAGCGTCCGCCTTCAAGCTCTCAAGCAAGCCCTCAAAGAGCGCATCCTGATTCTCGACGGCGGGATGGGCACGATGATCCAGAGCTACAAGCTCGAAGAACAGGATTATCGCGGCAAGCGCTTCGCGGACTGGCCGAGTGACGTCAAGGGCAACAACGACCTGCTGGTGATCACCCGTCCGGACGTGATCGGCGGTATCGAAAAAGCCTATCTGGACGCCGGCGCCGACATTCTCGAAACCAACACCTTCAACGCCACGCGCATTTCCATGGCCGATTACGGTATGGAAGAGCTGGCGTACGAGTTAAACGTAGAAGGCGCACGTCTGGCGCGCAAGATTGCCGACGCCAAGACCGCCGAAAACCCGGCCAAGCCGCGCTTCGTGGCCGGCGTGCTCGGCCCGACCAGCCGCACCTGCTCACTGTCGCCCGACGTCAACAACCCCGGCTACCGCAACGTCACCTTCGATGAGCTGGTGGAAAACTACACCGAAGCCACCAAAGGCCTGATCGAGGGCGGCGCCGATCTGATCCTGATCGAAACCATTTTCGACACCCTCAACGCCAAAGCGGCGATCTTCGCCGTTCAAGGTGTGTTCGAAGAGCTGCACCTCGAATTGCCGATCATGATTTCCGGGACCATCACCGACGCCTCCGGCCGAACCCTGTCGGGGCAGACTACCGAAGCGTTCTGGAACTCGGTAGCGCACGCCAAGCCGATTTCCGTAGGCCTGAACTGTGCCCTCGGCGCCAGCGAACTGCGCCCGTACCTGGAAGAGCTGTCGAACAAGGCCAGCACCCACGTTTCGGCGCACCCGAACGCCGGCCTGCCCAATGAATTCGGCGAGTACGATGAACTGCCCTCGCAAACCGCGAAAGTCATCGAAGAGTTCGCCCAGAGCGGTTTCCTCAACATCGTCGGCGGTTGCTGCGGCACCACGCCGGGGCACATCGAAGCGATTGCCAAAGCTGTGGCCGGTTATGCGCCGCGGCAGATTCCGGACATTCCCAAGGCCTGCCGCCTCTCCGGTCTGGAGCCGTTCACCATCGATCGCAGCTCGCTGTTCGTCAACGTCGGCGAGCGCACCAACATCACCGGTTCGGCAAAATTCGCCCGCCTGATCCGTGAAGACAATTACACCGAAGCCCTCGAAGTCGCGCTGCAGCAGGTCGAGGCCGGCGCGCAGATCATCGACATCAACATGGACGAGGGCATGCTCGATTCGAAGAAGGCCATGGTGACCTTCCTCAATCTGATCGCCGGCGAACCGGATATCTCGCGCGTGCCGATCATGATCGACTCGTCGAAATGGGAAGTCATCGAAGCCGGCCTCAAGTGCATCCAGGGCAAGGGCATCGTCAACTCGATCAGCATGAAAGAAGGCGTCGAGCAGTTCATCCACCACGCCAAGCTGTGCAAGCGCTACGGCGCTGCGGTGGTGGTGATGGCCTTCGACGAAGCCGGCCAGGCCGACACCGAAGCGCGCAAAAAGGAAATCTGCAAACGCTCCTACGACATTCTGGTCAACGAAGTCGGCTTCCCGCCGGAAGACATCATCTTCGACCCGAACATCTTCGCCGTCGCTACAGGCATCGAAGAGCACAACAACTACGCCGTCGACTTCATCAATGCCTGCGCCTACATCCGCGACGAACTGCCGTATGCGTTGAGCTCCGGCGGCGTGTCCAACGTGTCGTTCTCGTTCCGTGGCAACAACCCGGTGCGTGAGGCGATTCACTCGGTGTTCCTGCTCTACGCGATCCGCGCCGGGCTGACCATGGGCATCGTCAACGCCGGTCAACTGGAGATCTACGATCAGATCCCGGTGGAGCTGCGCGATGCCGTCGAAGACGTGATCCTCAATCGCACCCCGGACGGCACCGACGCCCTCCTCGCCATCGCCGACAAGTACAAGGGCGACGGCAGCGTCAAGGAAGCCGAGACCGAAGAGTGGCGTAACTGGGACGTCAACAAACGTCTGGAACACGCGCTGGTCAAGGGCATCACCACGCATATCGTCGAAGACACCGAAGAATCCCGGCAGTCGTTTGCGCGGCCGATCGAAGTGATCGAAGGCCCGTTGATGTCCGGCATGAACATCGTCGGCGACCTGTTCGGCGCCGGCAAAATGTTCCTCCCGCAAGTGGTGAAATCCGCCCGCGTGATGAAGCAGGCCGTGGCGCACTTGATCCCGTTCATCGAACTGGAGAAAGGCGACAAGCCGGAAGCCAAGGGCAAGATCCTCATGGCCACGGTCAAGGGCGACGTCCACGACATCGGCAAGAACATCGTTGGCGTGGTGCTTGGTTGCAACGGCTATGACATCGTCGACCTCGGCGTGATGGTCCCGGCCGAGAAGATCCTGCAGGTCGCCAAAGAAGAAAAATGCGACATCATCGGCCTTTCCGGCCTGATCACCCCGTCGCTGGACGAGATGGTCCACGTTGCCCGCGAAATGCAGCGTCAGGACTTCCATCTGCCACTGATGATCGGTGGCGCGACCACCTCCAAGGCGCACACTGCGGTGAAGATCGAGCCGAAGTACAGCAACGATGCCGTGGTCTACGTGACCGACGCCTCGCGCGCCGTCGGCGTGGCGACACAGTTGTTGTCCAAGGAACTCAAGGCCGGTTTCGTCGAAAAAACCCGCCTGGAATACATCGACGTGCGCGAGCGCACTTCCAATCGCAGCGCCCGCACCGAACGCCTGAGCTATGCCGCCGCCATCGCCAAGAAGCCGCAATTCGACTGGGCCAATTATCAGCCAGTGGTACCGACCTTCACCGGCAGCAAGGTGCTCGACAATATCGATTTGAACGTGCTGGCCGAGTACATCGACTGGACGCCTTTCTTCATTTCCTGGGACCTGGCCGGCAAGTTCCCGCGCATCCTTGAAGATGAAGTGGTCGGTGAGGCCGCCACTGCGCTGTACAAGGACGCCCGGGAAATGCTCACCAAACTGATCGACGAAAAGCTGATCAGCGCCCGTGCGGTGTTCGGTTTCTGGCCGGCCAATCAAGTCAACGAAGACGACATCGAGCTGTACGACGACAACGGCAAGCCGCTGGCCAAGCTGCATCACTTGCGCCAGCAGATCATCAAGACCGACGGCAAGCCGAACTTCTGCCTCGCCGACTTCGTTGCGCCCAAAGACAGCGAAGTCACCGACTACGTCGGCGGCTTCATTACCACCGCCGGCATCGGCGCCGAAGAAGTGGCCAAGGCTTATCAGGACGCTGGCGACGACTACAACTCGATCATGGTCAAGGCCCTCGCCGACCGCTTGGCCGAGGCCTGCGCCGAATGGCTGCACCAGCAAGTGCGTAAAGAACATTGGGGTTACGCCAAGGATGAAACCCTCGACAACGATGCACTGATCAAAGAGCAATACCGTGGCATCCGCCCCGCTCCCGGCTACCCGGCCTGCCCGGATCACACCGAGAAAGCGGCACTGTTCACCCTGCTCGATCCAGAGGCTGCGGAAATGCGCGCCGGGCGCAGTGGCGTGTTCCTCACCGAACACTACGCAATGTTCCCCGCCGCAGCGGTCAGCGGCTGGTACTTCGCCCATCCGCAAGCGCAATACTTTGCGGTGGGCAAGATCGACAAGGATCAGGTGCAAAGCTACACCGCACGCAAGGGACAGGATCTGAGCGTGACCGAGCGTTGGCTGGCGCCGAATCTGGGTTACGACAGCTGAGGCTTGTTGCAAAGCCGATCCGGGAGTTTGCGATTCCCGGATCGGGTCAGCTCCTCAGTCCCGACGCGAGGACGGCCCCGGTTGCGGTGACGCCGGGCGTGTCTGCGAATCCCCCGCAGCGACCCGCGCAAGGTTTACCAGTTCCTGGCGAGACAGCTCCTTGAGTTTGTCGGTGCGTGCCTGCGCCAGCTCGATTTCCAACTGGCTCATCGCTTCCACGTACAGTCTTCGCGAGTCCTCGTCGTTCCACTTGTCTGGATGCGCATCCTCGACTTCTTCCTGACGGTGTGTGGCGCTGCGTTCAAGCTCATCGAAGATGGCGGCGTGTCGGTCGCGCATGTAGCGAATCCAGTAATCGCGGGCAATCAAGTCCTCGAGGAACAGGTCTGACGCTTCGTCGGCCAGCACAGAAGCGCGTGCCTCGCTCAGCAGTTGTCCCTCGATCGGTGTCCTGTACAACATGTGATCCGGTTGCGCAGGCAGCTCTAACCCGTCGGGCCAGCCGCGCGTCATGCCGATTCGGTACTGCAGACGGATTTCGGCCCGATCCTGGAACCTGCCAGCTGCTTCCGCCAGCCTGTCGACCCTTTCCAGTCGGAACAGGCGCCGCGTCAGCTCGACCAACGCTATGCCGCGCTGATCAGGCAGATGGCGTGGGATGTCGCGCAATGCGGTGTATTCATAGACCCGCGTTTCCAGCTCACTGAACGACAGTATTCGGCCATCGGGGCAGGTGCCGTGAGTCGCGGAGTTGAAGAAGAGCAACTCGCGCAACTCCGTGTTTTCGCTTGCCGCTTCTATCACCCGCCATACCCGTTGCGTCAGATCAGCGCCCGACACACTGAAATCGGCAGTGTCGTGCAACATCGACAGCAGGTGAAAGAACGCCTCATGGTTGGGTTCGCGCGCCAATTGCAGCCATAGCGCTTGCCGCGTTTCGCGCGTCTGGGTCCGGGTGTAATTGAGCCAGGTGTTCATTGCCTGCTCATCTACGTCTTGCTGCGGATTGGCGATGATTTCGTCTGCTTCCACGGCTTCATGCCTGTCCACGCGTCCGGCACCGCCGGCATTACTGTCATCCCTATCGCTACTGTCGGAATCAAAAGGCGTATCGGGCTCGCTTTCGGACGTCGTTTCATACTCGGTAATTGCGCGCTCGAGAGAGGCAAACGAATACCCCATGACGCCACGGTTCGCGTTAGCCGCACTGTAGTCCCTGAGCTGTTCCAGACTCTCGAGAGGCAGTCGGTTTTCGCGCAGGTCGGTGCCTGCCACAAGTCGCTCATGGTTGCCATCCAGCAGCGTGTCGGGAAATAGGGAAATACGGTTGCCAAGAAGATTGAGAGTTTGCAAATGCTCCAGTGCCTGTACCCCATCAGGCCAGTGGCTTATCGAATTGAGAGACAGATTCAGGCGCTCGATCCGGGTGAGTGCGCTGGCGTTGAATTGGCTCAGTTGGTTATGACTCAGATCCAGCGAACGCAGGCGATTGCCCATTTGCTGCAAAACGCCAGGCGCTTCAGCAAAATGGTTAATGCGTAGCTCCAGATGCTCCAGCCTCTGCAATGTACCGACAGCCTCCGGTAGCCCCTCCAGATTGTTGGAGTTAAGCACCAGCGTGGTCAGTTCAGGGAAAGCGCTGCAAAAATCATTCAGGCTCTGCAAGGAAAACCCTACCGAAGTCAGGTCGAGCGTTCGTACTTGCGTAAACGCGTTCGACAGAGGCGGCAACTCAACAATGTACAAGCCGCTGAGGTCGAGCTTGCGACCCGCTTCTTCGGTATGACGGGTCAGTCCATCGACCCAGCAATCACGGATTCTCATCGCCGTGAAGACTCTGTCTTGCGTCGAAACCCGAGCGGCCGCCGGCTTGAAGATCCAACCGTTCAACTGACGCGTCAGCGCCTCGTCACTCTCTCGCCAGTCCTTGATCCGGGCATCAATCTGCGCTTCATCCAACCCTGCGCCGCCCAACCGCGCAATACAGTGCTGGGCCTGTTCCTGGGAAAGGTCCGGATTCAATTCCCGCAACCGCCTGACCAGACCTGCGCTACCTTCAGCCGCAGATGACGCAGTACGCAGCGGTAACAGAAACTCGTGAATCCGGGAAAACGCGGTGCCTTGGCACCGAGGTGGTCGCAGCGACCAGGTAGCCGGCCGGCTGACTTTCATAGCTTTTCAATGCACCTCGAGGCAAACCGTTGCTCGCCTCGATACGCCCGCGCGCCGTCGTCAGAGCTGCCTCTGCCTCAGCGCTGAACGGGTTCCCGGTCAGATGGCTCTTGAGCAATACGCTGTCGATGGCAAGAACGCGCTCGGGCAGCGAATCGAGGCTGTTGTCTCGCAGATCCAGCCACTTCAACCCGGACAGATTTTCCGCCCCCGCTGGCCACGTTTGAAGGCTATTGCCACTCAAATCCAGCACTTCGAGCTTCGGCATGGCCGTCACGTCCAGCGCCGTCAAACGGTTGCGCCGCAAGTTCAGAAACTCAAGCGCCTTGAGCTCGGCGAACTGGCTTTGAATTTCCCCCGTAGAGGTGATCTGGTTGCTGGACAGGTCCAGCCGCGTCAGCTGCGCAAAATCCGCCGGTTTCACCGGCAAATCGGTCAATCCGCAGCCTGTGATTTGCAGCGTCCGCACGCCGCTGAACGCTTGCAGAAAAGCCTGAATCTGTCCAGCCGGCACGTTCAACCGATCCAGACGTAAGGTCTGCACATGGGAAAATGTACCGGCCGGCAATGGCACAAGCTCGCTGATGGCCGCGCCATGGTTCAAACCGTCTGTGTCAGACAGCTCGAATACCAGAGAATCGTCCCCCAGGTCGAGCAGGCGATAGCGTTTGCGTACGCTCGCGCGCCAGTTTTCCTCAAGCTCACGCACCACCGCGCTGTTCGGCGGCGACTGCCAGCGCGGCTCGCGTGCAGCGCCACGCAGGCCATCGGACGTCGTCGGTTGATAAAACCGGCGGAAGATCCCGGCGTGTTCCAGGCGCAGCAGTTCGATCGCTTTCAACCGGGTTTCCGGGGTATTCCAGACAGTCATGATGTGCTCAGGCAACGGATCGAGAAAGCGGCCTTCACCCGTCAGGAATTTCAGTTCACCGAGGCAGTACTGGCGGACCATCAAGTTCAGGTCCATCAGATGCCCCATGGACCCCGAATAATTTTTGACGTACTCGAATGCAGGTTTGAATGCCTCATGGGAGAAGTTCGACCAATTCAGTGACAGGCCCGCCCACAGTTTTTCATGGCCGGTATAGAGCGCTGGAGGAATGGAAGCGATTGACGTCCGAAACAGATCCAGCCTCTGCAGCTCGGGAAGCGCTTGTACGAATGCTGGCCATTGCGTCATGCCGGGTGCTTCGATCTTGAGTCGTTTCAGGTGTTTGAGCGCGGCCAGTTCCAGTGCCGGCGGGTTCTCGTCAATGAATCCTTGAAAATCGAGTTCAAGGGCTTCGAGCGAGGTCAACATTTTCACCCGCTGAGGGAAATCTGTGGCCATTGCCGGGGCCGAGGTCCTCAGCTTGAGCGTTTTCAATGCAGGCATCCTGGCTAAGCTTGCGGGCAGAGAGGACAGCGACTGCTGGTGCATACCCAAATCAAAATAACTCTCGCGCTCACCCAGCGAGAGTTTTTCCAGGCCGGGAAACAGGGCAAGAAAAGCGTCGGCATTGCCATCAGTAATGCCATCTCCGCGAAGGGATAATTTACGCACGTGGGAAAAGTCTGCTGTCAGCGCGGGCAAAGCATCGTAAGTCACCAGGCGCAGTTGATCCGCATTGGGCACTTCATCGACCAAAAGGGCATTGCGCCAACTGGTTTTAAGCGCTTGCGCGACCAGCAGATTCTGAACAGTACCGGAAGGTTCCCAGGGAGCCATCGCGTTGGTCCCCGCCCACTCGTCCAGTGTTGCCTCAAGTTGTTGCCACTCTTCGCGTCGCGACTGCAACCACCGAAAAATCTCCCGGTTGTTTCTGCCCGCACGCACCTGCTCAAGGATCAATCCACTGGCCTGCTGATCGGTGAGGCCCGGGTAGAGGTCGCGCAGGTCGGCAACCAGATTGCGCTCCAGCCAACCCGCTCTTCCGCTGGCGGGATAGCCGATCAACGCTTCGTTTACCCGTACCGGCGGTCTCATCCACTGCACTGGCTGTTCCAGCAATGCGGCCGCCATGCCGTGGTGCTGGTCAGCGTGGGCGATGATTTTCTTTTGCAGTTCGGCCGACTGACTGACCTCGGGCACCCCCAGGGCGCGCCGCGCGTGATCCGGCAGAGCGTGCATGAGAGAGGCATAAAAGTTGTCGCCGTGGCGTGGCAGGCTGTTGAGCGTTTCGCCTCGGTCGTTGAATGCCTGAAATTGCTGGCCGCTTTTGATCAGGTACTTTCTCTCGAAGGCCGTCTGGCTGCCAATGCTCTCAAGCAACGGACCGCTGTCGCTGCCCTCGCGTATTTCAAGGCGCAAGTTGTCCGGCCAGCCGGGCAACTGTTCAAGCGTGTGCAACGCCAGGCATCGACTGTCCGCCGAGGCAATATTCTCGCTGCGCAGCCCCGCATATGCCCGCACCTGCCGGCTGCGGCGCGCATACCAGCGAGCTTCCTCCAGCATGCGCAGCGGTATGGGACGAGTTGAGCCGAGCCGTTGCAGTTCATCCGGCCGCGCCTGCGCCAGCACTTGCTGTGCAGCTGACTCACTGAGTCCCGGACAGGCGTTCTGCAATTGCCTGACCTGATCGGCGACAGGCTCGGTGCCCTGATAAATACTGTCGTAAATGGCCGATTGGCGGGTTTGGGCATAGGCCGCAATTTGCTTGGCGAGTTCTGCAGGTCTCGCTTCTCGAACCCGCGCACCTTCACCTCCGAGCAAGTGGACGATTTCCGATTCATCCAGTCCGCCCAGAACAAGCTGCGGCAGGTCGCCGCTGAGGACGTCCGCCCGGGAAATCCGGATCGGTGCCTTGCCCCCGACACCCCGCACCCGATATCCGCCGCCATACTTGACGGATCTGCCGGTCAGTTGCGTCCCCTCAAAGACTTCCAGTACGCGATTGGCCGGCCAGCGCGGCATGTCAGTGACCAGTGGCAGGGCATACAGATACTTGTCATCGACCGGCGCCCCACCCTCCAGTTGCTCAATGACTTGCGCGGCTTGTGCATCGGTTTTCAACAAGCGCATGGCCTGAATCAGCTCCGGTGGCGGCACTCCATGGTCGAGGTGCATCTTGCGCAACATATCGTCGCTGACGCCGCTGATATCCATCGCGTTGAGCAGCTCCGTATCGGATAGCGGCTCGCAGATGTGGCCCATGCGCCGCAACAGCGTCAGACGATCCCATTCCAGAGGACGTTCCAGGGTATGGCGCCACGCTCCATGGCCATTACTTTGCAGAACAGGTTGATAGGCTGCAGGATCGGTCGGGTGCTTTATGCGCCACTGGTTGATCGAGTCGTCGAAGACCTGCTCATACACCTTGTTGTCCTGACGGATCCAGGTTTTGCCATCCACCGCATACTGCCCGGAAGGATTCGGGGTCAGGTGTGCGTCAAGGACAACAGCGGCCTCGTAGCCGCTGAGATCAGGTTTCCACAGGCGGGTTTCGCCATTGGGTAACGTGACCGGACTCAACTGTTCGATGACCGGTACAGCCCTGGCGGCCGAGAACTTCCTTACACCTGCTCCAACACCCGCCATCACGGCAACCTGAGCGAGATTCTCGGCCACGTCGACCAGGTGATCCCTGGCGGCCCTGCGATCACCTTCACTCCACTCGATAGCGCCTTCAAGGGTTTCATACAGCAGTTGTCCCGCCATCACGATCATCATTGTTTCGCCCAGCACAGGCACGAACATCGACACCAGATTCAAGCCCAGCATGCCGATCTGCATCAGATGGGCCAGTTTGGCATCTCGTGCGTTCGCATCGACATCGGCAGTGGGTACCGCGTGGCTTCGCGCGTCGGCCAACGCCTTGGCGCGATTCTGCGCATAAAGGTATTGCCACAAGTCCTCGTTGGGCGCCCAAAGCCCCCTGCCCTTGCGTTCGACTGTCGAAGGCGCGATGTACGGATCAACCGCCGGCTCCCACTTGACTGTGCGTTCGGGCGGAACCTGTTCGATGGTGGTGAATGTAGAACCACCGGTAAAACCCTGTACGAAGGCCAGCCAAGGGGAACGCAGAACGTCCCAGGCATCGCCAGGTGAGTCGGCTGCCTTTTGCCTGAACTGGCTGAAATAGTACGGGCGCTGATCATAGGGCAGGAACTGACTGAAAAAACGCTGGTAGGCGGTGGGCTCTGCGCTGGTCTGTTGCGACGCATCACGTGCGGTGAGCAAGCGCTCGAGCTCTTCGCGCATTTGCTCGAACGTGTAGCGCTTGAGCGGATGTTCCGGGTCGTTGGGGATGTAAAGGATCAGTTCATCGGTGTAACGGTATTTTTCGCAGATGACGAAAGCCACGCACCCGGTCAGCCTTTTTTTCATCAGCCCGAGGTCCTGGAACCAGACTTGCTTGCGCCCCATCCACGGGTGCATTTCGCCGTCGATGACCGAGAGGATCATCGCGTGATCTGCCGCCTCGATGTCATTGCGCAATAGCGCCTGTTCGGCTGCGGCGCGCATCGCTGCCTTCTGGCTGGCGATGAAGCGTTCGCTGAGCACCGCCTCTGCCACCGCGTCCCCCGGATGAAAAAAACCCTGCAGGTAAGTCTGGTATTGCTGACCTATATCCAGATTGCGGCAAAGGTGCAAAAACTGGCTGACCGAGAGGCCTGTGTCGACGTGCTTGAATGTGTCCGCAGCAGGCGTCGCCACAACAAAACCGGAGCTTGAATGATAGGTCCCCTCGCATTCGTCAGCTTCGAAGTTGTGCAGCGAGGCTTCCAGCAGCGTGATCTTGAGAACCTCGAACGAGGCCAAAACGGTTCTCTGAATACCCATTTCGACCGGGCGCCGCAGACATAACAGGGTGTTGTCTACGTCGATTTCCAGCGCGTATTTATCCTTCAAGGCTTTGATCAATAACGGCCTGGCGAATGATTCGACATCGACGAATTTCGCCATGCTCTTGTCGAGACTGTTCTGGGCAATGACACTGGCCTTGAAAGTCTCGTCGAGGGTTTTGCGCTGGGCCGGCGTCGCATTCTGATACCAGGCCGGTAACGCGGTCGGAACCGCCTTGAGCGCCTCGCGCCGATGCGGCAAAGCGCTGGTCAACCATTGCGGGATCGATGTCTCGAGAAACTCGCCGTGCAGACTTTGCGTTGCAATGAGCTTTACTGACCGACCGGGGTCTGCCGGCTGAGCGGTCGACGCAGGCAGCGCGGACACTGGTTTGGGCGGGATAACGTTCATGGTCACTCCTTTTTCATGGAGCGGACAGCAAACCATGTCGCGTTATCGCTTCTGCGTTATCCGGGTATCGCTCAAACTTGTCCGGGCTGCTTCGATGGCATCCCGGACCCAGCGGATTGGCTATGCTTCAGGAGGATGACTTTTCGCAGAGGGATTTATGGACGATCCAGTCGACAACAAACCGCCGAGTTTCTGGCAGATGCTGCACAGCGTCATGGCGGCGGCGTTCGGGGTGCAGAGCGGCAAGAACCGGGAAAGGGATTTCACCCACGGCAAACCCAGTCACTTTGTGATTCTGGGAGTTTTGTTCACGGCGGTGTTCGGCCTGACGCTGTTTGCCATCGTCAAGCTGGTGCTGTATCTGGCCGGGGTGTGATGGCACTGAACAGGCATCTGCCACAGGTTATCCGGGCCTTGGGAGAACGGCCCGGAGCGCGGATGTTACTGGTGACTGACCCAGAAGACCGCTGTTCCTACTACGAGAATGATCAGAAACAAAATGGCCCACGCGTCGACACTGCTGTCGCTTTTTCTGGCTTTGGTCGGGTTGCTCATTGCATCGCCTCTTGTCGGTTTTATCGGTGATTGCACAAAGACTCGATCACAGTTAAGACGATGATTGTCCGCACGACAAATGTGGATTAGATGACCGGCATTCGCGTTAGGCGATTTGGTTCTTTACATATACTCAAACATCACTTTTGCGCATAACTGCAAACGGGTATATTGCCCCGGCTCCGTGACGGAGTGCGCGGCCGTGCGCGCAGAATTGCAGAGGCAACATCGGACTCCAGCAAGCGAAAACGCAGCGTTTTCCGAGAAGCCCAAGGCTGAGAACAGGACTTATATGTACGTATACGACGAGTACGATCAGCGGATCATCGAGGACCGCGTCAAGCAGTTCCGTGATCAGACCCGACGCTATCTGGCAGGTGAGCTGAGCGAAGAAGAATTCCGCCCCCTGCGCCTGCAAAATGGCCTGTATATCCAGCGTTTCGCGCCGATGTTGCGCGTGGCCGTGCCTTACGGCCAGCTGACTTCGCGTCAGGTGCGCATGATGGCGAAGATCGCCCGCGACTACGACAAGGGCTATGCCCACATCAGTACGCGGCAGAACGTGCAGTTCAACTGGCCGGCGGTTGAAGACATCCCGGACATCCTCGCTGAACTCGCGACCGTGCAGATGCACGCCATTCAGACCAGCGGCAACTGCCTGCGCAACGTCACCACCGACCAGTTTGCCGGCGTCGCCGCCGATGAAGTGATCGACCCGCGTCCATGGTGCGAAATCGTCCGTCAGTGGACCACGTTCCACCCGGAGTTCGCCTACCTGCCGCGCAAATTCAAGATCGCCGTCAACGGTTCGACCAGTGACCGCGCTGCCATTGAAGTCCACGATATCGGTCTGGAACCTGTCTATAACGCTGCTGGCGAGCTGGGCTTCCGAGTGTTGGTCGGCGGTGGCCTCGGTCGTACGCCGGTGGTTGGCGCATTCATCAATGAATTCCTGCCGTGGCAAGACCTGCTGAGCTATCTCGACGCCATCCTGCGGGTGTACAACCGCTACGGCCGTCGCGACAACAAATACAAGGCGCGGATCAAGATCCTCGTCAAGGCGCTCACGCCTGAGGTGTTCGCGCAGAAAGTCGACGCGGAAATGGAGCACCTGCGCGGTGGCCAGACCACGCTGACCGAGGCCGAACTGCATCGCGTCGCCAAGCACTTCGTCGATCCGGACTACAAGACCCTCGACAACCAGACCGCGCAACTGGCCGATCTGGACAAAGAGCATCCGGGTTTCGCCCGCTGGCGCAGCCGCAACACCCTGGCGCACAAAAAACCGGGCTATGTCGCTGTGACGCTGTCGTTGAAGCCGACCGGCGTTGCCCCGGGCGACATTACCGACAAGCAGCTCGACGCCGTCGCCGATCTGGCCGAGCGCTACAGCTTCGGTCAACTGCGCACCTCCCACGAGCAGAACATCATTCTCGCCGATGTCGAGCAGAGCCAGTTGTTCACCCTGTGGGGTGAGTTGCGTGAAAGCGGTTTCGCCACGCCGAACATCGGCCTGCTGACTGACATCATCTGCTGCCCCGGTGGTGACTTCTGCTCGCTGGCCAACGCCAAATCGATCCCGATTGCCGAATCGATCCAGCGCCGTTTCGATGACCTGGATTACCTGTTCGATATCGGCGAACTGGACCTGAACATCTCCGGCTGCATGAACGCCTGTGGTCACCACCACGTTGGCCACATCGGCATCCTCGGCGTGGACAAGAAAGGCGAAGAGTTCTACCAGGTTTCCCTCGGCGGCAGCGCCAGCCGTGATGCGAGCCTGGGCAAGATCCTCGGCCCGTCCTTAGCACAGGAAGCCATGCCTGACGTGATCTCGAAGCTGATCGACGTTTACGTTGAACAACGTACCGAAGACGAGCGCTTCATCGACACTTATCAGCGTATTGGCATCGACCTCTTCAAGGAACGCGTCTATGCAGCGAATCATTAAGAACAACGAAGTCGTCGACGAAACATGGCACCTGTTGCCGAAGGATTTCAACATCGATGAGATCAGCAACTGCGACGATCTGATCGTTCCTCTGCAGTTGTGGCGCGAGCACAGCCGCATGCTCAAAGCCCGCGACGGCGGTCTGGGCGTGTGGCTGGATGCTGACGAGGAAGCCGAAGAAATCGGTGAAGACGTCGGTGAGTTCCAGGTAATCGCGCTGAATTTCCCGGCGTTCACCGATGGCCGCAGTTATTCCAATGCCCGTCTGCTGCGTGACCGTTATGGTTTCAAAGGCGAGCTGCGCGCGATTGGCGACGTGCTGCGGGACCAGCTGTTCTACATGCACCGCTGTGGCTTCGACGCCTTTGCCATTCGCGCGGATAAAGACCCGTACGAAGCACTGGAAGGTCTCAAGGACTTCTCGGTGACCTACCAGGCCGCCAGTGACGAACCGCTGCCGCTGTTCCGTCGGCGCTAAGCCAGCGGGTTTATTGCGGACACAAAAACGCCGGTCATTGACCGGCGTTTTTTTATGCCTGGTGTTCACCAGAAGCGTTGCTGGGTAAGACGACTCCACCAGCTCAACAGCACGCGGTCTACCGAACCGCTGGCGGCCATGCCGATGCGTTCCTGCAGGCTTTTACGCTCGGCGTAGTGCAGGTGGTAAATCTCAGCCTGTTTGGCTTTCTGCGCCAGGTATTCATCGCTGGTCTTGAGCTCGTCCACCAATTGGTTTTCCAGCGCAGCGATACCGAGCCACACCTCACCGGTAGCCACTTCATCGATCGCCAGTTGCGGGCGGTACCGCGCCACGAAGTTTTTGAACAAGCGATGGGTGATGTCGAGGTCTTCCTGGAACTTCTCGCGGCCCTTTTCGGTGTTTTCGCCAAACACGGTCAGTGTGCGTTTGTATTCACCTGCGGTCAGCACTTCAAAGTCGATGTCGTGCTTTTTCAGCAGGCGATTGACGTTAGGCAATTGCGCGACCACGCCGATCGAACCGAGGATGGCGAACGGTGCACTGATGATCTTGTCGCCGATGCAGGCCATCATGTAACCGCCGCTGGCCGCGACCTTGTCGATACAAACTGTCAGTGGCACGCCCGCATCACGGATTCGCGCAAGTTGAGAAGACGCCAGACCGTAGCTGTGCACCATGCCGCCTCCACTTTCCAGACGCAGAACCACTTCGTCTTTCGGCGTGGCCAGGGTCAGCAGTGCGGTGATCTCGTGGCGCAGGCTCTCAGTGGCGGAAGCCTTGATATCGCCGTCGAAGTCGAGCACGAACACCCGGGATTTGGTCTCAGGCTTGTTCTTCTGTTTCTTCGCGCTTTTTTCCGTTTTCGCTTCGCCCTTGCGCAATGCCTTGAGCTGATCCTTGTCGAGCAAGGTCTGCTCCAGGCGTTCACGCAGCCCCTTGTAGAAATCGTTGAGCTTGCTGACCTGCAACTGCCCTGCCGATTTGCGCCGGCCTTTGCTGCGCAACGCGGCGAAACTGGCGAGCACCACCAGAATCGCGATCACCAGTGTGACGGTCTTGGCCAGAAAGCTGGCGTATTCGGTGAAAAAATCCACAGAGACTCCTCAAAGCAATGCGTGACGGTGTATTACACGCGGAATGGCTCCAGCATACCCATGCGTCGGCTCGTCGGCCAGCCGTGAAACCTCTGGCAACACGCCTGTAACGGGCATTTCAAACAAGCGTATGTTTTTTCATTGACAGCCTTACGCCATCCTCATAACCTCGCCTGACCTTCAACGTACCGGGACGACGCGGACGTGGGCAGCATCTACTTGATACGACATGGCCAGGCCTCCTTTGGTGCAGACGATTACGACGTCCTGTCGCCGACCGGTGTGCGTCAGGCAGAAATTCTCGGCCAGCACCTCGCCGACCTTGGTATCAGCTTCGATCGTTGCCTTGCCGGTGATCTGCGCCGCCAACAGCACACCGCCAGCAGTGCACTGGAGCAATTCAGCGCCAGAGGCCTGCCGGTTCCAGTCCTCGAAACCGATTCCGCTTTCAACGAATTTGACGCCGACGCGGTGATCCGCGCCCTGCTCCCGGCCATGCTGCCGGAAGAGCCGGAAGCCCTCGACATCCTGCGCAACGCCGCGCAGAACCGCGGTGAATTCCAGCGCATCTTCGCCCTGATCGTCGAGCGCTGGCTTGCCGGCACCTACGACACACCCGGACTGGAAAGCTGGCTGGGTTTCGTCGAACGGGTTCAGGCCGGGCTGCACCGCATCCTCGACCTGGCGGAAAAGAACCAGAAAATCGCCGTGTTTACCTCCGGCGGCACCATCACTGCCCTGCTCCACCTGATTACGCAAATGCCTGCCAGACAGGCCTTTGAATTGAACTGGCAAATCGTCAACACCTCGCTCAACCAACTGAAGTTTCGTGGTCGCGAGGTGGCTCTGGCTTCCTTCAACAGTCACGCACACCTGCAACTGCTGAAGGCCCCGGAACTCATCACTTTTCGCTGAGTCCGGCTTACTGTGACCCTGGCTGTAACCACCCAGCTCCCATGACCAAGAAAGGATCGAACCATGACCTCCGTAGCTGATGCCGTAAAAGCAATGCAAGCCAAGTTCAACCCAGCCGCCGCTGCCGGTCTGGATCTGGTCTTCGGTTTCAACATCACCGACGAAGACAAGCATTACGCACTGATCGTCAAAGACGGCACCTGCAACATTCAGGAAGGCGAAAACCCGGACGCCAACTGCACGCTGGTGCTGGATAGCGAAACCCTGAAAGGTATCGTCAGCGGCGAGACCGACGGCATGCAGGCCTTCATGAGCGGCAAGCTGCGCGTTGAAGGCGACATGATGCTGTCGATGAAGCTGTCCGAGCTGTTCCCTTCGTAAGAAGCTTCTTGGTAAAACACAAATCCCGCTTATTGGCGGGATTTGTCGTTTCAACCATTGAAGACATGGCAACGTGAGTTAACGCTTGGCTGAAGCCGTCCCATCAAGCTCTTTTTTTACCTGGAGGTATGCCGCCTCTTCATCACTTTTTTCGATCAGATTCGAAGCCATCGAGCGGGGCAGGAGTTTCTTTTCTGTCACGTCCCAATCGATCGTAACGACCACGGTCTTGTTTGCAAACGTGATGAAAAGCCAATAGGAATCCACCGGCCTGTCAGGCTCGGCAAATGAACTATAGGCATACCGTATCTGGCGGTGCAGGTCCGGCGTATTCAGAATGAGGTCTTCGGTGTCCAACTTCGGAAACTGTCGCCCTACAGCGAATAACGCTTCGGTCAAGAGAACATCATTCTCAATATGTCGCAAACTTTCAGGCTTATTGCGCAGCATGGTCACTGGGCTCTCTTCAGGCGGAGTACCCATGAGACGCGGGCGATACATACCTGAACTGAACCACCGGCTGGCATCGAAACGGTTCTCTTCCGGACTCCACGGGCCGTAATACATCATTGCTTTGGCTGGCATCTGGGCTTCCTTGGCGTAAATAAATAGTCCTGCAAAGCTGGCAGCAATCAACAAGACACAGAAGACGTGACGTTTGCCTATAAACTTCAGGAGCGTCATAGCGGTTTATAGGCAAGCAGGTGTTTGGGTACGCCGTCCGGTGTATCACCTGATCGAACGTCACGATGTGCGCCTAAGGCATCCAGCGGAAATCCAATCTTTCGTTCATACAATGCTCGGCTGTCATCGTGCGCCAGCAAATTGCGCTCTTCTTCAGAGACTGTTGGCGTCGGCGCCTGCGGCGCCTGTTCATCAGGTAATTGCGCCGTTGGGTCTTTGAGGGTCTTGCGATGTTCGATCAGCTTTCGTTCATAAGCGGTTTTTCGACTCAAATAATTCCGCATCGCTCGCCCATCAGCTGCTTCTCTTTCACGAATGCCCGGCACAGATCCCCGTTCCGCGGCAGTACCATAAGTTGTGTCGTAGTTGCTGCGTCTTGGAAATGCCCACACGGTGGTCCGGGTAGCATTAGCAAGAATCTGCGCCAGGCTGCGCTCGTAATGAGGATCTTCTGTTTCATTGACCTTGAAGTCGGCATCGATACCCAAACCTGTGCGACAAGCGTAGGAGTGAATTTTCGCACCATAGGCAAACGCTTCGGGTTTGAACATATACGCCTGTGCATCACGCAGACGGTAGCTATCGTTTTTATCCAGCTCGTAGCCCAACTCGATACTGCCCACCACACCATGGGAAAAAAAGTCGAGCTGTTTGATCTCGCGCCCGCGGCGTTGCCGAGCTGCGATGAAATCCACAAGACCGGATATCGAGTCCATCTCTCGGTACTGGGCCCCGTGCTGATTTTCGACAACGTCCTTCAAAGCCGTCAGCAAGTTCTCCGGATAGTCATTTTTGAAAATCAGAAATACACGCTGGATCGTGAAGTTTGGAGTGCCGGTTGGATACTTTGTGAGTTGGCGGATACCCTGATTGATAAAGCGCATCTTGTTGCCCTTCTGGCCACGAACCTTTTCATAAAGGGACATGTAAGACGCACCCACAACCGTTACGTAATCCTGTGCCAGCGTACCTTTCACTTGGGTCGTTGTATGTCGATCGCTTGTTCGAGCTTGATTCTTTTTGGGGGCTGCCACCTGCCACCTCCCTTAGTAATCTAGGCCGAGCGCGTCGAGATGGGCGGCGGCTTCCTTACCCCACTGCACAACTATCGAAGTCGGGTTGGCCGTAAACACTCGCGCGGCGTTACCATGACTGTCGGTATGGCCTACGAGACGCTGCCCGTCACCCGTTTCGATGCAATAGAGCATGTCGGGAATAGCTTCGCCAGTGGCCTCATCAACCAGTTGGAAGCGCTCGCTGTGTTTAGGAACAGTGATAATCGGGGAGAAAGGTGCGGAACCGACCTGGGTGCCGACAAAAACGTCGCCAGAGCCCGTGATTATCATGCCTCCGTGGGCCGTCGCACTGCCCAAGAAAGCAATAGGCTTGCCATTGATCAAAATATTGCTGATGCCTTCGGTGACAGTGTCTCCGCACGCTGTGGTGTCTCCGACACGCAAAACTGGCATTCCATTGATGTTTACATCACCGGAACCGCTGTTACTGGGATTGGTGCCATGGCCTGTGATCGGGCATGCATTAAGATCGCTGAGTCGAGCGGCAGGCTTTGCCATCTTTAACTTCCTTGTAGTAAGCGTGGGCGCGAAATGTACCGGATCTTTATATTGGTTGAAAGCTTCAATCCAGACGTAGAATGCGAGCCGCCGCGAATGTAGCTGGCAGCGACTCATCGGCCCTTGATCGCTCCCGGAACCTGGAAATTGTCGTGTCGGATTCGCAGGCCCACACAAATCCGATCAACCCTCCTGCAACAACCGCGTATCCAGCCCAAACCGCTCTTGCGAAACCATCCTGAACTGACCTTCCGCCAGATCGCAACTCACCAGCAAATTCCACGAGTGTCGGGTGGCCACCGAAGGCACCAGAATAAATGGATGTTCAGCCAGCAGTGCGTCGGCAAACTTTCGCTGGTTGGGCGAGGTTTTTATCGGGGTGAGCCAATGCGGATTGGGCACGTCTTCCGGTTGCACGATTCTGACGCTGGCGTCGTGGGTGATTTCAAAACAGGTCAATACATAGGGCTCCTGATCAAGTGCATCGAAGCTGCCATGGGCGGCCACCTCCAGTATCGCCGTGGAAGGGTCGACCGACGCATAAACGACTCTGCGGCCAGGGGTATTCCAGCGACCGCCGTCCCGTTTCGACCCCAGGCCGCTGTCCCAGGTCTCGCTGTACACCTCGCGATCCAGCCGCCACGCGTACCAGCGATCATCCCAGGGCAAGGGATTCATTGATAAACCCCGTATTTGATCTGGTTCAGATACTCCTCCACCATCCTGAAGCCCAACGCATTTCCAACCAGATCGAGCGGCACATAACCGTAGAAGTAAGTGGCGCGTTGCTCCAGCCATGATTCGGCCTTGGCCTGTCGCCCGAACACCTCGATGGCCAGTTCCAGCGCTGCCGCATATTGGTAGGCGATGATGCTCTGCGGCGTGTCCAGGCGCACCGACGCGCCTTCCTTGAGCAGACGTCGCACGGTTCTCACAGATTTGCCGGTGATACGTTTGACCATCTCTCCCTGTTGGTACAGTTCGGAGGTTGCGATCATGTTCACCACATCGTGCAGCTCAAATCCTTCGGCTGTGCAGCGCAGAATGAGCATCGGATCGTCGCCGGTGTCCTGCCCTCGCAACAGCAATTCCAGAGGTTTGCCCTCAAGCTTCTTCAGGCCCGTGAGCCGGGGCACTTTGGCGCTCGGCATGGCAACGTCCTCCGAGGGGCATCTCGCGCGGTCGTCGCGCCAGTAATGGCGAGGCGAGTAAGCAGGCGTATGGCTTTCAATCAGTGGGATTCGCATAGTCCATCCTTTGTCCAGGTCCAGAGCGATCTGTGCGCTCGATGACTTCAATGTCAGGACTGATCCTATAGATCCGGCGTCCGACGACCAACCTGAAAAAGTCGTCAGAAATATCCCCTCATCTGATCAAAACGCTCCTGTTTCCGTAGGACTTAAACGGAATTTTCAGCGGTTTAATCCGTTGTGGCTTTCAAGTTGGGGAGAGGGACTTTTGACTTACAATGCGCCCCACCTTCAGATATCGGCCCCGCCCCATGGACATCGACCTCGCCCGCACTTTCCTCGAAATCGTCCGCCACGGCAGTCTTGCCGCCGCCGCGCAGAAGCTGTTCGTCACACAAACGGCGATCACCGCACGGGTGCAGAAACTCGAGGGCCAGTTGGGCAGCACGCTGTTCGTGCGCAATCGCGCCGGGGCGAAGTTGACGGCCAATGGCGAAGCGTTCGTGGTCTACGCCAATCAACTGGTGCAGACCTGGGAAGCCGCGCGCCGCGACTTGCCGCTGCCGGAGGGTTATCACAACGTTCTGCACATTGGCGGTGAGGTCAGCCTGTGCAACCCGTTGATGCTCAGTTGGGCGGCGGAACTGCGCGAGAAAATCCCCGGCCACGCACTGCGCATGGAAATTCGCGACGGCGAAAATCTTTTGCGTCAGCTCGAACTCGGTGTGCTCGATGCGGCGCTGGTTTATCAACCGGAATACTGGCCGGGATTGCAGGTCGAGCAAGTGCTGGAGGAAAAACTGATTCTGGTGCGCGCGCCCGAGCGTCCGGAGCCTTACGTCTACATCGATTGGGGACCGGACTTTCGTCGTCAGCACGACGCCGCCCTGCCGGAAAAAGCCAAAGCCGCGCTGAGCTTCAACCTTGGCCCGCTGGCCCTGCAATACATCCTCGAACATGGTGGCAGCGGTTATTTCCGTACCCGGGTCGTGCGCACTTATCTGGAGACCGGCGCACTGGAAGCCGTCACCAAAGCCCCGGAATTCGGTTATCCGACCTATCTGGTGTATTCCCGCGATCGCGATTCGGCAGTGCTGCAACAGGCTTTCGATTTGTTGCGCGAGGTGATCCGCACCGATGACGACTGGTCGCAGCGCTGGAACCCGTTGAGCTGACGGGCAGCTTCAGTCCAGAGCATGGCGCTTAAGGCCGCAAGGTTCGCCCTGCACAAGTCAGCGGATCGGCTAATCTGCCGGGTATAACAACAATACCCGCAGGTGAAAGCGTTGAGGCAGACCACCGAGGCATTCCGCAGCCGCTACCGTGCGGCCATTCATCCTTTATACAACCCGTGGTTGCATGGCGCGTTCGTGTTGCTGTTCGGCATTTTCGCCGTCGCTGCGTTCTGGCGCACGGTGCATTCAGTGAGCTGGCTGGAATGGCTGACCGTGCCGCTGAGCCTATTGTTGTTCAACTTCGGCGTGTACATGGTCCATCGCCATCTGGGCCATCACAAAAAAGTTTTCGCGAAGATGTTCTACGCGCGGCATGCCGGGGACCATCACAGCTTTTTCACCCCCGGCCATATGACCTACGACAGCGCGCGGGACTGGCGAGTGATTCTGTTTCCAGCCTGGCTGATCGTCATTCATACGCTATTGATCACCCTGCCCCTCTGGTGGCTGCTCGCGCAGGTCAACGCCAATGTCGCCGGGCTGTTTGCCGGGTGCATGGTGCTCGGTTATCTGCTCTATGAGGTATTCCATGCCTGTGAACATCTGCCACCGCAGAATCCGTTGACTCGTTTGCCGTGGATTCGCCAGATGCGCCGTCTGCACGAACTGCATCACCGCCGCGAGCGTATGCAGGAGCGCAATTTCAACATCGTTCTGCCCTTGATGGACTACCTGTTCGGCACGCTGTACCGCGAGCCGGAACCCGCCCCTTTGAGTTATTCGAAAATGCCCATGACGCGCATGCAGCACCAGATCGATATCGCCGGCGAACCGGTCGCCGTGCTGGCTTATGCCGCCAGCGTCAGTCACTGGCCGGACTGGCATCCCTCCTCATTGAAGATTGACGGTGCGCAAGGTCCACTGCATGCCGGTGCACGTTTCGAAGAGGACATCCATGCCGGCGGACGTGCCGGTCACTTGCGTTGGGAGGTTACTGAATATCTGCCGGGCCGGCGCTGGTGCGCACGCGCGCAAAGTGATCAGGGCTTGTCCCTGCGGTTGACTTACGAGTGCTCAGCGGAGGCTGGCGGCACGCGTTTCGTGCGCACGCTGGAATATCGCTTTGACGGTTTGCTCATGCGTCTTGCCAATCGCCTGCTGCTCAAGCGGCGCATCGAGCGCGAATCTGCCGCGTCCATGCTCGCCCTGCGCGACATGGCTGCGCAATTTATCGGCGCGGCGAGGGCCAGCGCGTGAAATTACGTTATGTGCTGTGCCTGCTGATCGTTCTCGTCATCGCCTTCTTGTTGTTGCTGCCGACCAAGGTCGAACCGGTCGCCTGGACGCCGCCACCGGCGCCGTCATTGGAAGACGGCATCTACGCGGACAACCAGCGCCTCAAAGCTGTGGCGAAGGTCGGGCCGAGCGACATCGAAGGGCCTGAGGCGTTGCTACTGGAAGACGAATTCCTCATCACCGGATTGCATGACGGCAGGCTCATCCGTAGCAGCCTCGACGGTACGCAGCGCAAGGTCCTGGCCGACACCGGTGGCCGTCCACTGGGCCTGGCCCGTCATCCGAATGGCATGCTGGTAGTTGCCGATGCGGTCAAAGGCTTGCTGTCGCTGGATGCGCAGGGCCGCGTGATTCCGTTGACCACCGAGGCCAACGGCGTGCCATTTGGATTTACCGATGATGTAGCGGTCGACAAGTCAGGCCACTACGCCTACTTCAGCGATGCCTCGAGCCGTTGGGGCTATGGTCATGACGGCGAGGCGATCATTGAGCACGGCGCCGACGGACGTCTGCTGCGCTACGACTTTCAAACCGGCAAGACCAGCGTCTTGCTCGACAAGTTGCAGTTTGCCAATGGCGTCACTCTTGGTCCGGACGAGGCCTATGTGCTGGTCAACGAGACCGGTGCTTACCGCATCAGTCGCTACTGGCTGAGCGGGCCGAAGGCCGGTACCCATGATGTGTTCATCGACAACTTGCCGGGGCTTCCGGACAACCTCTCGTTCAATGGCACCAATCGCTTTTGGGTAGCGCTGTATGCGCCGCGCAATGCCTTGCTCGATGGCACCGCTGAACACCCGTTCGTGCGTAAGATGATCGTGCGGGCTTTGACGGTTTTACCCAAGCCTGTCGAAAAGCGTGGGTTTGTGCTGGGACTGGATCTGGACGGCAAGGTGATTGCCAATCTGCAGGACGCGAGCGAAGGCAATTATTCGCCGATTACCACGGTGCGCGAGTATGGGCAGTGGTTGTATTTCGGCTCGTTGAAGGCGAGGCATATGGGGCGAATGGGGTTGGATGCGGCGCTTAAGTAAAACCGAAAAATTTTCACCGTATGGACCGACGATATCGCTGGCAAGCCAGCTCCCACAGTGTCCGTGTGAACTCCAAATATGTGTTCACCAGACGAACCTGTGGGAGCTGGCTTGCCAGCGATAGCGGTCTGTCAGTTGCCGGACCGGTCGAACTTCTCCGGATCTTCATCCTCCGGCAGTTCCTTCACGGTTTTTTCCGGATGCGCTGTGGTATGCGCCGGGCTGTTCGGTTCAGGACGGGTAGGAATCGGGTCGAAACCACCCTGCTCTTCACTGGGGAATTTGGGGTCGTTCATATGGCACCTCGCAACAAGTCGATGGTTTGCAGACTCTGCACATTGGAGGTGCCATTGGCCGTAGCCGTTCCCTTTAGAAAATGACCACGGGTCGGGGGACTACTGTCCCGTCAGCGGCTGCCCGGCGAGTTGAGCAACGATCTGTTCCTTGACGATCACGCGCTTCTCTTTGAGCTTTTTCAATTCGTCGTCAGTGGGGGCGTCTGACTGGGCGTTCTCGGCTTCGACCACGGCTTTATCCACGTCGAAATACTTGTTGAGCAGCGAATCCAGCTTCGGATCCTCGGAGCGTTTTTGCTCGATCTCTTCCTTCTTGCAGCCCAGGTCCTGATACAGATCATGTGAAACCGGCATGAAACACCTCCATCAATTTGATCGACAACCAGCGCGACCGATGCGCTGACTCATTATCAGCATGGCCTTGCCCGATGACTTCTGTCGACTCCCTGTCAGACCAGCGGTTGCCGTTCGTCGCCCTGTCGTAAATGCGATAAAACCTTTGGCGTCTGCGCTCGCTCCATTGGATAACGCTCACAAAAACCTGCGTGGAGATACCCAATGGACGGATTCAACCTGCGTCATCTCGCTCTGGCTGTTGCACTGTCTGCCGGCATGGGCAGCGCCTTTGCCGCAACCGACAACGACTTTGTCGACAATGCCGCCGCTGGTGGCATCGCCGAAATCGAAACCAGCAAGCTGGCACTGGAAAAAAGCCAGTCAGCCGACATCAAAGCCTTCGCTAACCAAATGATCGCTGATCACACCAAGGCCAATGAAGAGCTGAAGAAGATCGCGACCACCAATGACATCGAAGTCCCTGACGACACCACCCTGGTCAAACAAGCCAAGGAAAAAATTCTCGACATGCGCGATGAATCCTTCGATGCGGCCTACGCCAACAACCAGGTCAAGGCTCACGAAGAGACCATCGAGCTGTTCAAGAAGCAGGCGAACACCGTGACCGATGACAAGGCCAAGGGCGCTACTGAACTGAAAGCGTTTGCGCAGAAGATGTTGCCAGCGCTGGAAAAACACCTGGCCCACGCCAAAGAGCTGCAAGCCAAACATCCGAGCAAGTAACCGGCCGGCAATAAAAAGGCCGCATCCTTCGATGCGGCCTTTTTGCGTTTCAGCGATCAACCGCCATCGGTGTCAATATCGGCGTCGGTGCTTTCGCCCGGTTCAGGACGGTCCGGGTCAGGCTTGAAGCCGGGGCTGAAGTCGTTGCTGTTGTCGTTGTGATGCTGCTTCTGATCGACCTCGGCAGCCGCGCTGTCCGCCTGCCCTTCTTCAACCGGCGCGGGAGTATTTTGCCCCGGCGTTTGCGGGTCGATGGCCGGGTCGTTGCGGTTAATTGACTCTGAGGACTGATTTTGCTGTTGCGGCGCTTGCTCGTTCATATCCACCTCATTCATAGTCCTGCCTCCTTCTTCCAGCACGACTGGAAAACGTCGGGCATGCAGATTCGAAGCCTGACGCCGTAGATTCGTTCAAAAGATCGTTGCCTGCCGCCACGCCGACTAGAGTTAGCGGGGCGTTCGACGCGGCAGGCAGAAAAATTCATCGCTAGCTGAACAACTATTTCAAGCGGTAAATGTCAGTCAAATCGCGCCGGTCATTTCGCCGAGCCGGCCCATATACGTAACGGAGCGACACGCACATGGCAGCACTGCAGAACAGCACAGTTGAAGCAATCAAGAACAACCAGACTCAGCTGTTGAGCGAGTGGACCAAACGCCTCGAAGCCAGCGGCGCCACACGCAACCTCAAGGAACACGACCTCGCTCAGCAAACCCGCGACTTGCTGGGCCTGCTCCTGGCGGGTCTGGAAAACGGCAACGGCAGCAAGATCGCCGCTGCGGGTTGGGAGGATACCCGTCAGTTCCTTGAAAAGCTGTCGCAGAGCCGCGCCCTGCTCGGCCAGGATTCCCAGCAAACCGCCAATTTCATCTTTGCCCTGAAAGGCCCGTTGTTCGCCCTGCTGCAAAACCATTATCAGGACCAGCCGGCACTGCTTGCCGAGCAATTGCTGGAAGTCTCCGAATTGCTCGACACCGTCGGTATGCACACCATCGGCACCTTCCAGAAATCCCGCGAAGCGGTGATCAAGCGTCAACAGGAAGAGCTGCTGGAACTGTCGACTCCGGTGGTCAAGCTGTGGGATGGCGTCCTCGCCCTGCCAATGATCGGCACCCTCGATTCGCAGCGCACCCAAGTAGTCATGGAATCGCTGCTGCAACGCATCGTCGACACCGGTTCGGAAATCGCCATCATCGACATCACCGGCGTGCCGACCGTTGACACCCTGGTCGCCCAGCACTTGCTGAAAACCGTGACCGCAATTCGCCTGATGGGCGCTGATTGCATCATCAGCGGCGTGCGTCCACAGATTGCGCAAACCATCGTTCACCTGGGTCTGGATCTGCAAGGCGTAGTGACCAAGGCCAACCTGGCCGACGCATTGAAACTGGCCCTGACCCGCTTGGGTGTCAGCCTCGTCAAGACGGCTTGACCATGGAACGTATTCCGATTCTTCAAATGGGCGATATCTTGCTGGTGACCATTCAGGTCGACATGCATGACCAACTCGCCCTGACCCTGCAGGACGATCTGTCCGAGCGCATCAGCCGGACATCCGCCCGGGGCGTGCTGATCGACATCACGGCGCTGGACATGGTCGATTCGTTCATCGGGCGCATGATCGGCGACATTTCCGGGCTGTCGAAAATCATGGACGCCAAAACCGTGCTGGTCGGCATGCAGCCGGCAGTGGCGATCACGCTCGTTGAGCTGGGCATGACTTTGCCAGACGTGAGCACCGCCCTGAACGTCGAACGCGGGATGAAACTGCTGCGGGAACGAGTACTTGCACAATGACCGTGCGCAGTAGCGGTACGCAACCCATTCTCATTGAACAGGACGTAGTGCTGGCCCGCCAGACCACGCGCAAGCTCGCCACCGAATGTGGCATGCGCCTGATCGACCTGACCAAACTGGTGACCGCTGTCAGTGAGTTGGCGCGTAACACCATGGTCTATGGCGGCGGCGGCGACATGGACTGGCAGATTCTCGAGGAAAACGGCCGGGTCGGTTTGCGCATCACCTTCCGCGACGAAGGCCCTGGCATCCCCGACATCAAACTGGCGATGACCGACGGCTGGACCTCCGGCAGCGGGTTGGGCCTTGGCCTGACTGGCGCCAAGCGCCTGGTCAATGAATTCGAACTCGACACTGAGCCCGGCAAAGGCACGCGCATTACGATCACACGATGGACATGAATATCACCGGGTCGTTGACCCAGGTTCTGCCGATCGAGGACAGCAGCCAGATCGGACACGCCCGGCGCACCGCGCAGAAACTCGCCGAGCAGCATGGCTTCGACGAAAACGATGCCGGCCGCGTGGCGCTGGTCGCGACCGAACTGGCCAGCAACGTACTCAAGCACGCCCAGCGTGGTGAATTTCACCTGCGTTTACTGGCTCGGCCGGATAGCGGTTTCGGCATCGAAATGCAGACCGTGGATCGGGCCCAGGGCTTTGATCTGGATGCCTGTCTGGCGGATGGCTTTTCCACTGGCGGCACACAAGGCATCGGCCTCGGCGCCGTATCGCGGCAGACCAGTGTCTTTGATGTCTACGCCGACCACCGTGGCGCGGTGTTGCTGGCGCGGATCTTTGCCCGCAGCGATCGGCAGGCCGATATCCGCTTCGGGGTCAGCCAGCATTCGCTGCATGCCGATCCGGCCTGCGGCGATGTCTGGCATCTGAAATATGAAGGCTCGCGGATCAGCGCGCTGGTGGTCGATGGCCTCGGTCATGGCGAAGACGCCGAGCGCGCAGGCCTGGCCGGGGCGCAGGCATTCGCCCGGGCACCGTTTGCCGATCCTGTGGTATTGATGGAAGACCTGCATCAGGAAATGCTCGGCACGCGCGGTGGCGCCGTGGCGTTCGCGCAGTTTGACAGCCAGCGCGACGGCCTGACGTTCGCCGGTGTCGGTAACATCGGCGCCAGTCTGCTGGAGCCTGGCAAATCCCGCGGCCTGGCCTCACACCCCGGTATCGTTGGCGGCCAGTACCGTAAAGCCAAACCCTTTGACTATGCTCACGTGAACGGACATTTATTGATCATGTACAGCGACGGCCTACAGTCCCGTTGGAATCTTGCAGACTACCCCGGCCTGGTGCATCGCCATCCTGCCGTGATAGCCAGCGTCCTGCACCGCGACTTTTGCCGTGGTCGCGATGACGTGACGGTGCTGGTCGTGGCTCTGGAGGCCGCCCATGGCTGAATCGACTCACTTGAGCCACGCCGAACAGGCGGCGCTCATCGCTCAGTTGCAGCGCGAAACCACTGCCCTGCGCGAAGAACTCGATGAAACCAACCAGGGTGTTCTGGCGCTGTACGCCGAGCTCGACAATCAGGCCGAAGAACTGCGTCAGGCATCGGATCTCAAGAGCCGTTTCCTGTCGTACATGAGCCATGAATTCCGCACGCCGCTGGGCTCGATACTGAGCATCAACAGTCTGCTCGCTGACGAACTCGACGGTCCGCTCAGCCCTGAACAGCACAAGCAGGTAGCCTTCGTCAGCACCGCTGCCCGCGAGCTCAGCGACATGGTTGATGACCTGCTCGATCTGGCGAAGATCGAAGCCGGGCGCATCAGCATTTCCCCGGCCTGGTTCGACATGTTCGACCTGTTCTCCGCCCTGCGCGGGATGTTCCGGCCAATCGTCGACGCCTCGGCGGTGGATCTGATCTTCGAAGAGCCACTGGGCCTGCCGCGCCTGTATACCGATGACAAGAAGCTCGGGCAGATCCTGCGCAACTTCATTTCCAACTCGTTGAAATTCACCACCCGTGGCGAAGTGCGGGTATCGGCGCGAATGGAAGGTGAAGACAAAGTGCGCTTTGCCGTCAGCGACACCGGCATCGGCATCGCGGCCGAACTGCATGACACGCTGTTCGAAGACTTCTCCCAAGTCGATTCGCCATTGCAGAAACGTCTGCGCGGCACCGGTCTGGGTCTGTCACTGTGCAAGCGTTTCGCCGCCCTGCTCGGCGGTGAAGTCGGGGTAGACAGTACGCCGGGCGTCGGCTCGACGTTCTTTGTCATCATCCCGCTGGCGATCGCTCTGGAGAACGTCGATGAATCGTGACATCCGCCTGTTGATCGTCGATGACAACGTCGCCACCCGTTACGCCCTGCGCCGGCGCTTGGAGCGCCATGGCTACACGGTGCTCGAAGCCGGCACCGGCAGCGACGGCCTGGCCCTGATCGAGGGCGAAGCCCTCGATGCGTTGATCCTCGACGTCAACCTGCCGGACATGAGCGGTTTCGACATCGTCCGCCTGCTGCGCGCCGACCCGGGCACCGCGCTGCTGCCAGTGATTCATGTGTCAGCGGCGTCGATCCAGACCGGCGATATCATCACTGGTCTCAACGCGGGTGCCGATGCCTATCTGATTCACCCGGTCGACCCCGATGTGCTCTTGGCGACCCTGCGTACCCTGCTGCGGGTGCGCGACACGGAAAATGCCCTGCGCGAGAGCGAGGCACGTTTCCGCGAGATTTTCGCCAACGTCTCGGCACCGATCGCCGTGCTCGATGCCAATCTGAAAGTGTATGAATGCAACCACGCCTTTGCCCAACTGATCGTCGATAACCGCGACGCGCAGGCGCTGCGTGAATGCTTTGCCGAAGATCAATGCTCGATCCTCGATGAACTGCGTCTGCGTCTGGTCGACGGCGAGCGCTGGAAAGGCACGCTGAACATGCGTGTGCAGGGCGAGATTCGCGAGACGCAATGGCAGATTTCGCCGTATCGCACCCCGGAACTGAGTCTGGTGTTCGTCGAGGACGTCACCGAACACCGCCACCGCGAGCGCTCGCACCTGGCGCGGCTGGATGACACCACCACGCAGCTGGCCAAGGAAGTCGCCGAGCGCGTGCACGCCGAAGCGCAATTGCTGCAAGTGCAGAAAATGGATGCGCTGGGCAAGCTCACCGGCGGTATCGCCCACGACTTCAACAACCTGCTGACCGGGATCATCACCAGCCTGGAACTGATCCAGAAACGCGTGGCCGATGAGCGTCTGGACAAGGTGCAGTTCTATACCGAAGCAGCGCTGAACTCAGCCATGAGCGCGGCCTCATTGACCCATCGTCTGCTGGCATTTGCCCGCCAGCAGCCGCTCGATACACGGCCGGTGGACATCAACGAGCATGTCCGCTCGCTGGAAGAATTGCTGGTGCGCACCATCGGCGAGCGCATCACCCTCAAGCTGGAACTGACCAACAAACCGGCGATTGCGCTGGTCGACCCGGTGCAGCTGGAAAGCGCGGTGCTCAATCTGGTGATCAACGCCCGTGATGCCCTGCCCTCGGGCGGCAATATCTGGGTCAATACTTACGCCGCTTATTCCCATGGCGATCCGAATCTGGCCGATGGCGCGTACGTGGCGCTGTCGGTACGCGACGACGGCACCGGCATTGAACACAACGTGATCGACAAGGTGTTCGAACCGTTTTTCACCACCAAGCCTTTGGGCCAGGGCACCGGGCTCGGTCTGTCGACGATCTACGGTTTTGCCCGTCAGTCCGGCGGTGACGCGCACATCCGCAGCGTCGCCCGACGTGGCACCGAAGTGACCATCATGCTGCCCGGCACCAACGACCCGACCGGGGCCGACGCACCTGTGCCCGTGCCTGACGCGAAAGGCAGTGGCGAGCATGTGCTGATCGTCGAGGACATGGCCACGGTGCGCTTGTTCGTCACCGAAGTGCTGGAGGATGCCGGCTATCGCTGCACGCAAGCGGCGGATATCGAATCGGCGCTGGAGCGCTTGCAGAACGACCCGTCGATCGACCTGCTGCTGACCGACGTCGGCCTGCCGCGCATGAGCGGGCGGGAGTTGGCGGATGTTGCCCGTGGCTGGCACGAAGGGCTGCCGATCCTGTTCATGACCGGCTACGCCGAAACCGCGCTCAACCGCCAGGTCTTCCTCGGTACAGGCATGGACATGCTGGTCAAACCGTTCCAGATCAGCGAACTGCTCGACAAGGTCCGCCGCACGCTGGATGGCGCCTGAACTGGCGCCATCGCTGGCAAGCCAGCTCCCACAGGGGCATCAGTGTGCGCAGATTTTCGGCAACAACTTGAATTTCTGTGGGAGCTGGCTTGCCAGCGATGGCGGCCAGCAAGGCGCTGCAGTTATCGGCTTAAAGCACGGGCAAGAAACGGCGCGGTCTTGCTCTTCTTGCTGGCGGCGACTTTCTGTGGTGTGCCGGCGGCGACGATCCTGCCGCCCTGATCACCGGCGCCGGGGCCGATGTCGATCACCCAGTCGCTCTGCGCGACGACACGCATTTCGTGTTCGACCACAATCACCGTGTGCCCCGCCGTTACCAGCGTATCGAGTTGTTCCAGCAAGCGATCGACATCTCTCGGGTGCAATCCCGTGGTCGGTTCATCCAGTACATACAAGGTCGCACCACGCTGGCTGCGCTGCAACTCGGTCGCCAGTTTGATCCGCTGCGCTTCACCACCGGACAGTTCCGTGGCCGGTTGCCCCAGGCGCAGATAACCCAGGCCGATATCGCGCAGCACTTCCAGCGAACGACGAATCCCCGCCTGTTCGGCAAACACCGCTACCGCTTCATCGACTGTCAGTTGCAGGACTTGGGCGATGCTCAAGCCCTGCCAGAGAATCGCCAATGTCTGCGGGTTATACCGCGCTCCGTGGCAGGTCGGGCATGGCGCATACACGCTGGGCATGAACAGCAATTCCACACTGACGAACCCCTCACCCTCGCAAGTAGCGCAACGGCCCTTGGCGACGTTGAAAGAAAACTGCCCGGCATCATAGCCCGCCGCTTGTGCCTCAGGTGTCGCGGCAAACAGCTTGCGCACGTTGTCGAACAACCCGGTGTAAGTCGCCAGATTGGAGCGCGGCGTGCGTCCGATGGGTTTCTGATCAACCTGCACCAGCCGTTTGATCGACTCCAGGCCGGCGCTGATCTGCCCGGTGCTGGGCGGCGGAGTGTCATCTTCCAGGCTCGGCTCTTCTGACTCGGCCTCGGCCACCGGACGGCCCAACTGCGCGCCGACCAGTTCGAGCAAGGCCTGACTGACCAGACTCGATTTGCCAGATCCCGATACGCCGGTCACCGAGGTGAAACAGCCCAAGGGGAATTCGGCGCTAAGATTATTCAGGTTATTGCGCGTCACGCCGTCGAGCTTCAGCCAGCCGCTCGGCTTGCGCGCGGCGCGCTCAGGGCGTTGGTTTTCGGCAAACAGATAAGCGCGGGTCTGCGAATCTGCAATATCAGCAAGTCCCGCAGGCGGACCGCTGTACAGCACGCGCCCGCCCTTCTCGCCCGCCGCTGGGCCGACGTCGATCAGCCAGTCGGCACGGCGCATGGTTTCGACATCATGCTCGACTACAAACAGCGTGTTGCCGTCCGCCTTCAAGCGCTGCAACGCTTCGAACAGCGCCTCACCATCCGCCGGATGCAGACCGGCAGACGGCTCGTCCAGGACATAAATCACCCCGAACAGCTGCGAACCCAATTGCGTGGCCAGGCGCAAACGCTGCAACTCGCCCGACGACAAGGTCGGCGTACTGCGTTCCAGCGCCAGATAACCCAGGCCGAGATCGGTCAGGGTGCTGACCCGCTCCAGCAAATCCTCAGCGATGCGCTGCGCCGCCAGACGCTTTTCCAGCGACAGGTTCGGCGTATGGCGCACGTCCGGTGCGCTGGCATGCCCGCTCGCGCCATGGGCGACACGCTGCTGACGGGCCTCGCGGGTTTGCGCATGGCTGAGGGTGTCGCCGCTCTCCTCGGCGTGTTCCAGATAATTTGCCGCTGCTACAGGCCGCAGCACTTCGGCCACTTGCAGCAACGGCATCTGCGACAGCTCACCGATGTCGTAGCCGGCGAAGGTTACCGACAACGCCTCGCGCTTGAGCCGTTTGCCCTCGCACAATGGGCAAGGGCTGCCGCGCATGAACTGCGAAACACGCTTCTTCATCAGCGCACTTTGCGAGTGGGTGAAGGTGTGCAGGATGTAGCGCCGCGCGCCGGTGAAGGTGCCCTGATAACTCGGCTCCATCTTGCGCTTGAGGGCGACGCGGGTTTCCTCCGGGGTCAGCCCGGCGTACACCGGCACCGTCGGCGTCTCTTCAGTGAAGAGAATCCAGTCGCGCTGCTTTTTCGGCAGTTTCTTCCACGGAATATCGACATCAATGCCCATGGTCACGAGGATGTCGCGCAGGTTCTGCCCTTGCCACGCCAAGGGCCAGGACGCCACGGCGCGCTGGCGGATGGTCAGGTTCGGGTCCGGCACCATCAGCGCTTCGGTGACTTCATAGACGCGACCAAGTCCATGACACTCCGGACAGGCGCCCTGCGGCGTGTTCGGTGAAAAATCCTCGGCATACAGCATTGGCTGCCCCGGCGGGTAACTCCCGGCCCGGGAATAGAGCATGCGGATCAGGCTCGACAACGTCGTCACGCTGCCCACCGACGAACGCGCGCTCGGCGTGCCGCGCTGTTGTTGCAGAGCGACGGCAGGCGGCAGTCCTTCGATGGAATCGACATCCGGCACGCCGACCTGATCGATCAGCCGCCGCGCGTAGGGCGCCACCGATTCGAAATAACGCCGCTGGGCCTCGGCGTAAAGCGTGGAAAACGCCAGCGACGACTTGCCCGAACCCGAGACGCCGGTGAACACCACCAGCGCATCACGCGGAATATCGACGTCAACATTCTTCAGGTTATGTTCGCGGGCGCCGCGCACACGAACCATGCCGGCGGGTGCTTTGGAATTGCGCTTGGAAATCATCGGCCTGCCTTGATTGAAAAACTGGGCAGCGCTCGGCATCAGGTGCCGAGCACCTCGCAAATCATCTGCAGTAAAGCTTGCGGGCTGTAGGGTTTGCCGAGCAGATGCGTATCGGGGCTGAGCTGGTGGTCGCGGGAAATGATGTCGCGGGTATGCCCGGAAGTGAACAGCACCGGCACTGGCGGCGTCTGCACCTTGGCCCACGCGGCAAGATCGGAACTCTTGATCAGGCCGGGCATGACCACGTCGGTGAAGATCAGATCGATCTCGATGCCTTCCAGCAGCATCTGCATGGCCACGTCGCCATTGCACGCGGTCATCACCCGATAGCCTTCTTCGCGCAGCAACTCCACCGCCGAAGCGCGCACCGCGTCATTGTCTTCCACCACCAGAATGGTTTCGTGGCCGCCGCTCTTGCGCTCGCCGACACTGGCGGTCTCTTCACGAACCGGACGCAGACTGCGCGGGAAATACAACTGCACCCGCGTGCCTTCGCCGAGCTTGCTGTCGATCTCGACGTGGCCGCCACTCTGTTTGACGAAGCCAAAGACCATGCTCAGACCGAGACCAGTGCCCTGCCCGTCGGCCTTGGTGGTGAAAAACGGTTCGAAAACCTGTTCCAGCATTTGTGGGGCAATGCCCACGCCGGTGTCGGTGACCGCCACGCGCACATACTCACCGGACGCGATGCCCTTGCCGACGCAGTATTCGCTGTCCAGGCAGACATTGGCGGCACTGAGGCCGATAACGCCCTCGCCCTTCATCGCGTCGCGGGCGTTGATGGCCAGGTTGAGAATCGCGTTTTCCAGTTGGTTGCGGTCGACGTTGATGTGCCAGGGCTGCGGCGGCAACTGCACGTCGATCTGAATGGTTTCGCCCAATGCACGTTGGAGCAATTCGCCGACGCCTTCGAAAATCTGCTCAGGGTTGCACACGGCCGGTGACAGCGGTTGCCGCCGGGCAAATGCGAGCAATTGCGAAGACAGTTTGGCACCGCGTTCGACCGCCGCCAGCGAAGCCACGACCCGGCGTTGTACGTTGGCATTGTTGGGCTCATGCCGGGCGAGCAGATGCAGGTTGCCGGCGATGACTTGCAGCAGATTGTTGAAGTCGTGGGCAACGCCACCGGTCAGGCCGCCGATGGCTTCGAGCTTCTGCGATTGGCGAAGTTGTTCCTCGGCTGCCAGCCGCGCATTCACTTCGGCGGCCACGCGCTGTTCGAGATTACGGGTGAATTTGAGCAGTGATTCTTCGGCGTTTTTGCGCTCATGGATGTCGATCAGCACACCGGGAAAGCGAAACGGCTTGCCTTGCTCATCGAACTCGCAGGCACCACTGGCCAACACCCACAGGTACTGGCCGTCGGCCCGCTGCACGCGGTATTCAGCGTTGTACGGCTCGCCAGTGCGCACGCTATGGGCAACTCGCTCCTGCACCCACCGATGATCTTCGGGATGGATGCGCGATTCGGCGATGTCTTGGTGCAGATCGCTCAGGTCCTGATCCGGCGGGTAGGAAAAGGTGCGGGCGAAACGTTCGTCAGCAGAGAAGCGATTGTTCTTGATGTCCCAGACAAACGAGCCCAGCAGTGCGCCGGCATTCAGCGCCAGACGCACGCGCTCATTGTCGGCGCGGTACGCATCTTCCGCCGCCTGGCGCAGACGCTCGGAATGCACCAGCTCGGTGGTCTCGACCACCATCGCCATGACGCCACCCGGCACGCCTTCATCGTTGGCCACCGGGCTGTAATACAAGTCCATCCAGACGTCTTCGGGCACGCCGTCGCGCAGCAATACCAGCTCTTTGTTGCGATAGGACAAGGTGCCGCCGGCCAGGCAAGTGTCAACGACGTGGCGGTTGAATTCGGCGACTTCCGGCCAGCCCAGCTCTACCGGCACGCCAAGCAGATAGGGATGGCGGCCACCGGCGAATTCGGAGTAGGCGTCGTTGTAGATCATGTAGCCGGCATGGCCCCAGAGCATCACCATCGGCAGCGGCGAAGCCAGCATCAGCTGCACGGTGTTACACAGACTGGCCGGCCAGTCGGCGAGCGGACCCAGTTCGGTGAGGCTCCAGTCGAACGCACGGATGCGTCCGGCCATTTCGCCTTTCCAGCCCTCACAGCCGTGGCTTTCGGATAAAAACTGCATCGCCTGACTCAGTGTCCTTTTTTGCGGTTTTCCGATCTATCGCAACGCTACAACGACGCGACGCCCGTGTGTTTCGAGGCCCTGAAAACGCATTGGTTTCATTGGAGGTATAGCCGATTTGCGACACAGAGCCATTCAGATGCCAATCAAGTGTTTGAGTGGGTGATAGCCGGTTTTCATTTTTGCAGCAACGTCGAGAATCGCCTTCTCGATTCCGTTGAGGTGCGTGCAGGTCAGCTCGATCGCGGCGCTCTGATTACCGGCCTCGATGTACTCAAGCAAACGCAGGTGTTCATCGTCGCGGCAGGCTTGATGACTGTCGTCATCGAGCGCGGCGGCATACAGCGAAGCGCGCGAGATCAGCTTCTGGAACCAGTCGAGCAGCACCGGATTGTTCAGGCTGCGCGCCAGTTTGAGGTGGAATTCGCCGAGCAGATGGATCAGCCGTTCATGGTCGCCGGCCGCATGGGCGGCATCCTCCAGCAACAAGTGCTCACGCAGATCCTGCATCGCAACGGTGTCTTTGCGCCGGCACAGTTCGGTGACGATGCCGATTTCGATCAACCGCCGGGTTTCGAACAGCGAACGCAGCTCTGCGTCACTGGGCAGCGACACCGATGCACCTTTGTTGGGCTCAGTGGTGACCAGACCATCGGCTTCCAATTGCTTGAGCGCAGCACGCACCGACGTGCGGCTGACATTGAACAACTCGGCCAGCGAGGCCTCACCCAGCTTCATGCCCGGGCGCAACGAACGCTTGCTGATCGCCGCGTAAACCCCTTGGTAGACGCGATCGACCGTGGTTTCCAGTTTCTTTTCGCTCATTCGAACACTCCTTTGGCGTCGGGCAATTCATCCTGGCAGTGGCTGGCCATGGAGATTGATCGGGTTCCCGTACCGTTGTGAAGCGCAGAATATCTGCCTTCGGTCCAAAGGTGCAGCCTTTTGATTTATCTCGATTTTGAATAAACAGCCAAAACCTGTGGGAGCGAGCCTGCTCGTGAAGGCGGCGGCACAGTCAACATCGTCATTGCCTGACAGTCCGCTTTCGCGAGCAGGCTCGCTCCCACTCTGATACGAGGCAGATCGACCATCTTCATTGCAACCAAAATCCCTGTGGGAGCGAGCTTGCTCGCGAAGGCGGCGGCACGTTCGACATCGTCATTGCCTGACAGTCCGCTTTCGCGAGCAGGCTCGCTCCCACTCTGATACGAGGCAGATCGACCATCTTCATTGCAACCAAAATCCCTGTGGGAGCGAGCTTGCTCGCGAAGGCGGCGGCACAGTCAACATCGTCATTGCCTCAGACTGCGCTTTCGCGAGCAGGCTCGTTCCCACAAAGGTCAGTGGAAATCCCGGCTCTGCACGTGAATGCCATTGAGCAGCGGGCTAAGGTCGCTCATGCGCCCGGCGATCAGGTGGCGCACATCGCCTTCGCGTTCCCAGCGGCCGTCGACCTTGAGCAATTGCGACCCCACCAGCACTTGGCGCTGACGCTCGGCCAGGTCACGCCAGACCACCACGTTGACGTTGCCGAACTCGTCTTCCAGGGTCACGAACGTCACGCCGCTGGCCGTACCGGGGCGCTGTCGGCCGGTGACCAGACCGGCCACGCTGACCGGCCGGCCATGTTCGATATCCATCAATTCCCGCGAGCTGCGGCAACGCCGGGCCTGCAACTCGCCACGCAACAACGCCAGTGGATGCGGCCCCAGCGTCGTCCCCACCGTGGCGTAATCAGCATGCAGGTCTTCGCCAACGCTGGGTTTGGGCAGGACGATTTTGACTTCTTCTTCGTTGGGCAGGCCGGCGAACAGGCCGAGCTGTTTCTGCACCCCGGCCACTTCCCAACGCGCACGATGACGATGCCCGGCCAGACCGCGCAAGGCGCCGGAGTCTGCCAGCAAGGCCTGCGCACGACTGTCGAGGGCGGCGCGCTCACCCAGGTCAGCGACATCGGCAAACGCCCCGTGTCGGCGCGCGGCTTCGATGCGCCGTGCGTCCTCTTCGCGAAAACCCTTGATCATGCGCAGGCCCATGCGAATCGCCGGTTGCCCGGCACTCAGCGGCTCGAGGCTGCAATCCCAGTCGCTGGCGCGCACGTCCACCGGACGGATCTGCAATTGGTGCCGCCGCGCGTCCTGCAGAATCTGGTCCGGACTGTAAAAGCCCATCGGCCAACTGTTGATCAATGCGCAGGCGAACGCCGCCGGCTCGTGACACTTGAGCCAGCAACTGGCGTAGGTCAGCAAAGCGAAACTGGCGGCATGGGATTCGGGGAAGCCGTAACTGCCGAAGCCCTTGATCTGCTCGAAGATCTGCGCAGCGAATTCCGGTGTGTAGCCGTTCTTTTTCATGCCGGCGGCGAGGCGCTCCTTGTGCGGCTCCAGTCCGCCATGGCGCTTCCACGCGGCCATGGAACGGCGCAGTTGATCGGCCTCACCGGGGCTGTAGTCGGCAGCGACGATGGCGATCTGCATGACCTGTTCCTGAAACAGCGGCACGCCCAGGGTTCTTTTGAGTACGACTTCGAGCGCCGGCGACGGATAGGTTTCCGCCTCTTCGTTATTACGTCGGCGCAGATACGGATGAACCATCCCGCCCTGAATCGGCCCGGGACGGACAATCGCCACTTCGATGACCAGATCGTAGAAAGTCTTTGGCTTCAGGCGCGGCAACATCGACATCTGCGCCCGCGACTCGATCTGGAACACGCCGACGGTATCGGCGCGACTGATCATTTCGTAGGTCGGTTTGTCTTCAGGTGGAATCGTCGCGAGTGTCAGGTCCAGATCACGATGCCGGCGCAGCAGATCGAAGCAGCGGCGAATCGCACTGAGCATACCCAAGGCGAGAATATCCACCTTGAGCAGGCCGACCGCATCGAGGTCGTCCTTGTCCCATTGGATGATGGTGCGATCGGCCATGGCTGCGTTTTCCACTGGCACCAGGGTATCCAGCGGTTGCTCGGAAATCACGAAACCACCGGGATGCTGCGACAGGTGCCTGGGGAAGCCGATCAGTTGCCCGGTCAGGCTCAGTACCCGACGCAGCACCGGACTGTCCGGGTCGAAGCCGCCTTCACGCAAACGTTCCAGCGGCGGCGCTTCATCGCTCCAGCGCCCGCAGCAATCGGCCAGCGCGTTGATCTGATCCGGTGGCAGGCCGAGGGCCTTGGCCACATCGCGCACGGCACCGGTCGCGTGATAGGTGCTGACCACCGCGGTCAGCGCCGCACGCCGCCGGCCATAACGGTTGAACACGTATTGCAGGACTTCCTCGCGGCGCTCGTGCTCGAAATCGACATCGATGTCCGGCGGCTCGTTGCGCTCTTTGGACATGAAGCGTTCGAACAGCAGCGTAGTGCGATCCGGATCGATCTCGGTGATGCCCAGGGCAAAACACACCGCCGAGTTGGCGGCCGAACCACGGCCCTGACAGAGGATGTTCTGCGTGCGGGCAAAGCGCACCACATCGTGCACGGTGAGGAAGTAGCTTTCGTAGCCGAGTTCAGCGATCAGTTGCAGCTCGTCATCGATCTGCTTGAGCACCTTGGCCTGAGGCCCTTTAGGCCAGCGCCAGGCAATGCCCTCCTCGGTCAGATGACGCAACCAGGAACTGGCATTGTGGCCCTCGGGCACCAGCTCTTTCGGATATTGATAGCGCAGCTCGCTCAGATCGAAGGTGCAGCGTCTGGCCAGTTTTAGCGACGCTTCGAGCAAGTCCGGCGGATACAGTGCGCGCAGCTCATCGAGGCAACGCAAATGCCGCTCGCCATTGGGATGCAGGCGCAAACCCGCTTCGGCCACGGGGACGTGATGACGGATCGCGGTCATGGTGTCCTGCAAGGCACGGCGCCCCCGGGCATGCATGTGCACATCGCCGCTGGCCACGGCTGGAATCTGCAGCTCAGCCGCCAGAGCCAACAATGCCGCGAGCCGCTGCTGATCGTTCTGCCCGCGATGCAGTTGCACCGTGAGCCACAGGCGGTCGCCGAAGGTTTGTTTCAGCCAGCGTCCTTCTTCGCGGTCATCCACTGAGTCCGGCACCCACAACACCAGCAAACCCGGCAGTGCTTCGTCGAAGTCTTCGCGCAGCACCTGATACTGGCCTTTCTGCGTACGCCGCCGGGCCTGGGTGATCAAGCCGCACAGGGCCTGATAACCGGCAAGGTTTTCCACCAGCAGTACCAGTTTCGGGCCGTTGTCGATGCGCACCTCGCTGCCGATGATCAGCGGCAACTCCACGGACTTCGCCGCTTGCCATGCACGAACGATCCCGGCGAGGGTGCACTCGTCGGTGATCGCCAGTGCCTGATAGCCGTGCTTTTTCGCCCGTTGAAACAGCTCCAGCGCGCTGGAGGCACCGCGCTGGAAACTGAAATTCGACAGGCAATGCAGTTCGGCGTAATCGGCACTCATGCGAACCAGCCTTGCAGCCACAGCGGGCCGCCCTCACCCACAGCGCGCCAGGCCCAGCCCTGCTGACCGGCGCGGTTCTGGATCAGGTAGTAATCACGCCGCACGTCGCCACCGTCCCACCAACCGGATTCGATGCGCTCCGGCCCCATGAGAATCCGCGCCGAACCTTCCGGCACGCTCTGCGGTTCGTTGAGCAGCCAGCCCGGGCGCTTGACGCTGGGCAAACCTGTGCAAGGCTGTTTGTCGACGCCATTCTGCCACGCGCACTCGGGGCGATGATCGGCCTGAAAGCGCAAGCCCTGCACCGCGTCATCACCCAGCCGTGCGCGCAGACGTTCGCGCAATTGCTCCCAGGGCAAGGTCTGCTGCGGGCGGTCGTCGAACAGTTCCTGATACTGCGGAACGAAACTCGGCAGGTCTTCGGCGCGCAAGCGAAAACCACGCACCGGCGCCTCGACCTGGACTTGCTCCAGCCGGCCACGGGCCAGTTCAAACAGCATCGCCGCGTCACGCTCGGCACTGAGCAGGCCGACCTTGATCACCGTGTCCGGCAGCCCTGCGTGTTCCAGATGCAGATCAAAACGCTGCACGCCACTGTCGCGCCCACAGAGGAACGCCGACAGGTCGCCGGTCAAGCGCCGTAACGGGAACAGCAATGCCTGATGGGATTGCACGTCGAAATTCAGTTCGATGCGGATATCGAAACGGTCTGGCGGCAGATAGAACGCCAGCGCCAGCGGGCGTGCGCCGAACAGCGTGTCGAGGTGCTTGAGCATCTGCGCTTCGAAACGCCGGGCCAGTGCCTGGCGTGGCAGGCTTTGCACCTGACTGAGATTGCGCAGGCCCATGCGCGACAACGCCGTGGCGACATTCGGCTCCAGCCCCACACGATCAACCGGCAATTGCCCGAGATGATGCTGCAAGGCTTCGCTGTCCGGCACCACCAGGCCATCGTAGGCATTGGCCAGCACTCGTGCCGCCACCGGGTTCGGCGCGGCGACGATGCGATGGCGAAAGCCCAGATCTTTCAATTCCTGGCGCAGGCGAGCTTCAAATTGCGGCCAGGTACCGAACAGTCCGAGGCTCGATTCGATCTCGAACACCACGGTACGCGGGTAATGCACGCTGACCTGCGCGCTGAAGCGATAGGCCCACGCGGCGAGAAACTGCTGCCAGTGCTCGACCTCGGCCACCTCGTAATCGGCGGTGGCAAAGCCTTTGCTCATGGCTTGCGCGGCGGTCATCGACATGCCGGGGCGCAGGCCGAGTTTGCGCGCCGCCGGATTTACCGCTTGCAGCACTCGGCGTTGGGCCGGACCGCTGAGCAGCACCAGCGGCTCTTCAGGGTCGGGGCGCTGACGCAGCACAGCGTCGAGGGCCAGTTGCGGAAAGAGAATACATACCCAGCGCATGACGATCAGTGCCCCACGGCAAAGGCAATCGGCGCCGCACGCGCCAGCCCGCCACGGCATTTGAGTACGCGGAGTTGCGCCGGTTTGGCATCGATGGCTATGCGCAACGCTGCCGGTGACGGGTTAACCGCCTCGCTCAACGGGCGCCAGGCAAAGGCCAGGGTCTGGCCGGTTTCCGCCGCTACCTGCAAACGCCGCAAGGCTCGGTCATCGGCCTTGTTCGGCCAGCACAGCACCGCGCCGCAACTGCCCGAGCGCAGACACTGCTCCGCCGCCCACAAGGCATCGCGTTCGCTGGCCTGAATCACCGACAACTGGCGCAAATCGACCCCGGCATTGGCCCAGGCCTGCGGGTACGGCACGAACGGCGGCGCCACCAGCACGATGCGCTCACCGGCCGCGGACAATCGCGCCAGGGTTGGCCAGACCAGTTGCAGCTCGCCGACACCAGGGCCGGCGAGAAGGATTTCGCTCAGCGCCGCTTCCGGCCAGCCGCCGCTGGGCAGAGCTGCGTCCAGTCCCGCATGCCCGGTCGGCTGCGGACTCGCCGCCGGTGGCGCAGGCCTGCCGCGCCAGACTTGGCCGCCATTGAACAGCGCATCCAACGCAACGACGACGCCCATCAGCCTTGCCTCACCAGACCACAGAACACGCCTTCAATGGCCAGATCCTGATCATCACGCACGACAATCGGCTTGTACGCCGGGTTGCGCGGCAGCAGGCGCACTTCATCCCCGACCCGTTCGAAGCGTTTGATGGTGACTTCACCGTCCAGACGCGCAACGACGATCTGGCCGTTCAGCGCCTCGGGATTGCGCCGCACACCGACCAGATCGCCATCGAGAATGCCGTCTTCGATCATCGAGTCGCCCTGCACCCGCAGCATGTAATCCGGGGTGCGGGAGAACAGCGCCGGGTCGAGCAGCAAACGGTTATGGATATCGGCATCGGCGCCAATCGGCGCGCCGGCGGCCACACGACCGAGTACGGGGATCTCCAGCAGCTCCGGACGCGATGGCTGGCCGAGCAAACGAATGCCCCGGGCCTGATGCGGATTGACCTCGATGAAACCGGCTTCGGTGAGCGCCAGCACATGCTTGCGCGCCACGCTGCGCGAGGCAAAACCAAAAGCCTCGCTGATTTCAGCGAGGCTTGGGGGCTGACCGTGCTCAGCGATGCGATCGCGGATAAAGGTCAGAATGGCGGTACGGCGGGGAGTCAGATTGGTCATGGAGTACATTTGTACTCCTGTGGGAAATGCCTGACAAGAACCGCCAGTCGGCGCATGCCGACGCAGGGAGCTGCAATCGGATCAATCTGTGAACACAGTCCCTGTGGGAGCGAGCCTGCTCGCGAAAGCGTAGTGTCAGGCGACGATGATGTGAATGTGCCGACGCCTTCGCGAGCAGGCTCGCTCCCACAGGGGGCCAGGAAAATTCAGGAATTCAGTTGCGCCAGGTACTCCCACGGATAAATCCCGCGTTGATGCCCGTCGCTGAACACCAGTTGCACACCATAACCCTGCGGGTTGAGTTCGATCAGACGCACGCGCTCATCGACCAGCGGCGTGACGCCGCGCAGGCGAAATGCGCGGCATTGCGAGCACGGGCATTGCCGGCGCAGATCGGCATGCTTGAGCAGCGATTCGCGCCCGTCCGGCCAGCTCAGGTGTAACGTGCGCTCACTCTGCGAGTTGCCCACCGACAGCGGATTCATTGCAGCTGACTCAACGCGATGCGCACGGCTTTGCGCACTTCCGGGTCGCCGTCGTCCTGCGCTGCCTGCAACGCGGCCACGGCGCCGCGATCGTTCAACTCTCCAAGCGCCAGCGCGGCCTCCTTGCGCAGGTTGCTGATGCGGTGGCCGAGAGTATCAATCAGCGCATCCAGCGCCGGGACGAAGCGCAGACGACCGAGGCTGCGAGCGGCGCGCAGGCGCACTTGCCAGTAATCATCGCTCAGCGCTTCGACCAAGGCCGGGCCGGCGTCGCTGTGGCCAACCTTGCCCAGCGTGGTCGCAGCTTCTTCGCGCACTTGCCAGGCGGGGTCGTGCAAGGCCTGGCTCAGCGCCGGCAACACTTCGGCGCCACTGGCCAGACCCAGCGCACCCGTCGCGGCGCGACGCACTTCGGTGTCCGGGTCGTCGCTGGCCAGTTGCGCCAGGGCTGGCAGCGCGTCGAGCTGTTTGAGCCAGCCGAGCACGCCAACCGCTTCGCGCCGAACATGAGCATCGGCATCTTCCAATGCCGCGACGGCAGCCGGCGAGGCCTCGGCAAAGCGCAATTCTCGCAACGCCCGAAATGCGGCGATGCGCACACTGACATCGGCATGTTCGGTCCACGGCAGAATCACGCGCCCCGCCGCTGCAGTCTTGAGCAGGCTCAGGCTTTGCGCCGCTGCCGATTGCACAGCGGGCGACGGATCCGTCAGCGCTTCGCACAAGGCTTGCACGACCGCATCGTCCTCCCACGCTTCAAGCAATCGCGCAGCTTCAGCGCGAACATCCTCGGCAGGATCCTGACGAAGTCGATCAACCAGCCAGAGCAAGCCATCCGGTTCTTCGAGATCGGCCAGATCGATCAGGGCAATGCGCCGCACGCCAGCGTCTTCAGCCGTCAGGCGCGGATGCAGGGCGAGGATGTCTTCGTTGTCGGTCACAGCAAAAATAGAGGTCATAAGGCAAATCGCGGCAAAGGGTTTTCAGGAGGCAGGCCGAGCGGATTGAGGCGCGGCAGCGGTCGGTCGTTGTCGTGGCGCAGCAGGTCGAGGCAGTGGCGCTTGAGGCGAGCGAATGCCGGGCTGGTGACCAGTTCACTGGTACGCGGGCGTGGAAAGTCCAGAGGCAAGTCTTCGATGATTCGCCCCGGTCGCGCGCTCATCACCAGCAAGCGGTCGGCGAGAAACAACGCCTCGTCGATGTCGTGAGTGACGAAAACCACCGTGGTGCGGATGCGCGTCCAGATGTCCAGCAGCAGTTCCTGCATGTTCAGACGGGTCAGCGCATCCAGCGCGCCGAACGGTTCGTCCATCAGCAACAGTCGCGGGCGATTGACCAGCACCCGGGCGATTTCTACCCGTTGCTGCATGCCCCCAGAGAGCTGATCGGGCCAGCGCTCGGCGAAGCCTTCGAGGCCGACCAGTTTGAGGATGTCGTCAGCGGCTCGATGCCGCTCAGCCTTGCCGACCCCGCGCATTTTCAAGCCGAAGGCGACGTTGTCGCGCACCGTGCGCCACGGGAACAGCGTGTGATGCTGGAACACCATGCCGCGTTGCGGCGACGGGCCGGTCACCGCGCTGCCGTCGACTTTCAAGCTGCCGGTACTGGCATTCAAGTGTCCGGCCAGGGCGCCGAGCAAGGTCGACTTGCCGCAACCGGAGGGGCCGAGAATGCACACGAACTGGCCGGGTTCGATCTGGCAATCGAGGCCCTGCACCGCTTCGAAGGCTTCGCGGCCCTGGCCGAGGACGATGGACAACTGGCGAATGTCGATCCGCCCTGCCGGGATTTGCATCACGCTCATCAGGCTTTGCCTCGCGGTCGATGCCAAGGCGTGAACAAGCCGCCCAGGCGTTTGATCAGCCAACTGCTGCCCATGCCCAACACGCCGATCAGGAGCATGCCGACGACAATGTCGGCGTAGTTCTGAATGGTGTAGGACTCCCAGGTGTAGTAACCGATGCCGAACTGCCCGGAGATCATTTCCGCCGTCACCAGACAGAACCACGACGTGCCCATGCCGATCGCCAGGCCAGTGATGATGCTCGGCGCAGCGCCCGGCAGGATTACTTCCAGCAGAATCGCCCGACGCCCTGCCCCGAGGCTCTTTGCCGAGGCGATCAGGCGTGGATCAACGCGTTCGACGCCGTGCACGGTGTTGAGCAGGATCGGGAACAGCGCGCCAGTGAAGGTGATGAAAACCATCGACAACTCCGAGGACGGAAACATCAGGATCGCCAGCGGAATCCACGCCACGGCGGGGATCGGGCGCAGGACTTCCAGTGGCGGCAGCAAAATGTCTTCAGCCCATTTCGAACGGCCGATGGCCAGGCCCAGGGCGATGCCGATGATCAGCGCCGCCAGATAGCCGGCGAAGACGCGGCCGAGGCTGCTGCTCAAGTGCTGCCAGAGTTTGCCCGAGTCGCCCAGGCCCAGTGCGGCTTCGATCACCGCCAGTGGCGTCGGCACGTTGGCAAAGGTGACCAGGCCGAGGTTCCAGTGATGGCTGGCGGCGAGTTGCCAGAAGAGCAGGCAGAGCAGCAGTGAGGCGGCTCTTGATGTCCAGCGCAACGGTGTTTTCATAGTCCGGTTTCCAGTTCGGGTTCTGTGTGATGGCTGAGATTTACCCCCTCACCCCAGCCCTCTCCCCCAGGGGGGCGAGGGGGAAAGGGAGCCGATTTGCGTGCTTTTCACGACCTGAGTTCGACTCGGTACTTCACGTCGGCGTATCTCTCACCAACAACTCGGTCAGTCCCCTCTCCCCTCCGGGAGAGGGTTAGGGTGAGGGGCTTTTGATCTCAGCGCTTGCAGACCTCAGTTCGACTCGGTAATTCACGTCGGCGTATCTCTCACCAACAACTCGGTCAGCCCCCTCTCCCTTTGGGAGAGGGTTAGGGTGAGGGGCTTTTGATCTCAGCGCTTGCAGACCTCAGTTCGACTCGGTACTTCACGTCGGCGTATCTCTCACCAACAACTCGGTCAGTCCCCTCTCCCTTTGGGAGAGGGTTAGGGTGAGGGGCTTTTGATCTTCAGCGCGCAGCAACAACCTGCGCAGTGGCATCGCTGAAGTCGAACACCTTGCCACCCTGCGCCGCAGCGTATTGCTGGGCCTGGCCCTTGAGCAGAAATGCGCTGAGGCGACCCTTGGCATCGCTGGCAAACCACGCTTGTTCGGCGAGCAACTTGATCCCGCTGTCACTGGCCTGCGCATACACCGCACGAATGTTCTTGCCCTCCTGCTTCAACCCTGCCAACGCGGTGAAGGCCGCTTCAGCCGAGCCGTAACGGCGGACTTTTTCCTCACCGCGCACCCAGATTTCCGCGACATGGCTGACGTCGGTGATGGCTCTGCCCGTCGCCGCATCCACGCCCGGCAATGGCGTCTGCGCGTAGTTGGCCAGTTGCGCGGTGTAATCGAGGTTCGCAGCCTTGAAGGCGGCGCGGATGTACTGGTCGTCGATGAAGTTGTTCAGGTCGAGCCCGCGATCGGCTTTCTTCAGCAGCTTCAAGGTATCGATGGCGGTACCGACAGCCTGGCGGTATTCCGGTTTCCAGCTCAGGTCGCGGGTCTGTACGCCGAGCGGGCCGTGGAACAGGTAGTTGACCTCGGCATCGACCCCGGTGACTTTGGCGATCAGTTCGCTGTACTTCTCGGGTTCGGCGGCAAGCAGTTGGTTGGCTTCGATGCTCGCGCGCAAATAGGCGACGACGATTTCCGGGTACTTCCTGGCGTAGGCCTGATCCACCAGTGCGCCATGGAAAGTCGGCGCGTTGGCCTGGGCGCCGTCGTAGATCTTGCGGGCGAAACCACGGCTCGGGAACAGCTCGGCGAACGGCACGAAATCGGCGTGGGCTTCGATCTTGCCGGCCTGCAATGCCGAGCCGGCGACTTCCGGTGGCTGGGCGATGATGTTGACATCCTTGAGCGGGTCCCAGCCCTGCTCTGCCACGGCGCGCAGCAACATGCCGTGAGCCGTCGAGGCGAACGGCACCGAAATGGTCTTGCCCTTGAGTTCGCTCAGGCTCTGCACCGACGAAGCGCTCGGCACGACGATGCCGTTGCCGCTGCCCTTGATGCTGCCTGACAGCACGCTGATGAACAGGCTGTGCTTGCCCGCCGTTTCGAATGCCACGCCGTTGAACGCACCGGGGAAATCGGCCATGGCACCGAAATCGAGTTTGCCGGCGACCATCTCATTGGTCAGCGGCGCGCCACTGGTGAAATTCTTCCACTGCACGTCATACTTCGCGTCTTTGTAGGCGCCATCGTGGGGCAGGTATTTTTCCAGCAGACCCAGTTCCCTGATCAACAACCCGCCAGCGGCGCAGTTGATGGTGGTGTCCTGAGTGCCGATGGCGATGCGGATGGTTTCGGCCGAGGCCGACAAGGTGAATGAAGCCAGTACCAGACCGGCAAGTGCTGCACGCAACATGAGTGTTTCCCCTCGAATCATTTGTTTGAAGTTCGTCTCCGCCGCGATCAGGGCGCGGTGGGAAACGAGGGGTGTTTTGCATTCAGCGTCCGGGGTTCACCGGATGGCTATTGGATAATCACAATTGCAATGTGGGAGCGAGCCTGCTCGCGAAGGCGGCGGGTCAGTCACCATCATTGTTGAACGAACGATTGCTTTCGCGAGCAGGCTCGCTCCCACAATGGATTTGGGGTCAACGCAACAAATAGGGGATGTCGACCTTCACCGCCCCAGTCGGGCAATCCTTCTCGCACGGCATGCAGTACCAGCATTCATCGAACGCCATGTAGGCCTTTTGCGTGGCCGGGTTGATCGCCAGCAGGTCCATCGGGCAGACGTCGACGCACACGGTGCAGCCCTTTTCGGCGATGCATTTGTCCTCGTCCACGGTGACCGGGGCGTTGGAGCGGAAGAAGATTTCCTGAGCTTGATAAGCCATGGTTCGGACTCTCTTTCTAGTGATGCATCAAGCGGCGAAGGCGCCGACCCGCAGGCGGTGATAGGCCTGCATTTCTTCGGCATCGAGCGGGATGATGTAGGGCTCGACGGCCTTCTTGAAACTGGTCATCTGGCCGTCCTCGCCCTTTTTCAGATGGCAGTGGCAGAACCAATCGGCGTCGTTGCGTTGCGGATGATCGACGCGAGAGTGGTACAGGCCCCAGCGGCTTTCGGCGCGGAACAACGAAGCGCGGGCGGCCATTTCGGCGCAATCGCGGATCACGCTGGTTTCCATCGCTCGCATCAGTTCGTGAGCGTTGTTGGCTTTCATCTGCTCGAGATCGCGTTCGATGTCGCTGAAACGCTGCAGGCCGATCTGCATCTTCTTGGTCACTTTCGGCGGTTGCAGGTAGTCGTTGACGAAGCGGCGCAGCTTGTATTCCACCTGCGCCGGTGGCAGGCCGTGTTCGCGGTCGAGCGGCGCGTAGACCCGGGCTTTTTCCTTGGCGATCTGCTCGCTGTCCAGTGCGGAAAACTCGCGGCCGGCGACGAACTCCGCCGCGTTGTGCCCGGCGAACCAGCCGTAAGTGAACGCGCCAAGCATGTAATTGTGCGGCACCGCAGCCATGTCGCCGGCCGAATACAAGCCTTTCACTGAAGTCTCGGCACGCTCGTTGACCCACACGCCGGACGCCGAGTGGCCGCTGCAAAAGCCGATTTCCGAAATGTGCATTTCAACCATCTGCGTGCGGTAGTCGGTGCCACGGTTGGCGTGGAACTGGCCACGGCTCGGGCGCTCATTGCTGTGCAGGATTTCCTCGATGTTCTGGATGGTTTCCTCGGCCAGGTGATCGAGTTTGAGGAACACCGGACCGTTGCCGCTCTCCAGTTCCTGATGGAACTCCCACATCATCTGTCCGCTCCAGTAGTCGCACTCGATGAAGCGTTCGCCCTTGTTGTTGGCGGTGTAGCCACCCAGCGGGCCGGTGACGTAGGCGCAGGCCGGGCCGTTGTAGTCCTTGATCAACGGGTTGATCTGAAAGCACTCGAGATTGGCCAGCTCAGCCCCGGCGTGATAGGCCATCGCGTAGCCGTCGCCCGCATTGGTCGGGTTCTCGTAGGTGCCCATCAAGTAGCCAGACGATGGCAGGCCGAGGCGTCCGGCCGCGCCGCAGGCGAGAATCACTGCTTTGGCCTTGATCACATGGAAGTCGGCGGTGCGGCAATCGAAGCCCATAACACCGTTGACCGCGCCCTCCTTGTCGGTCAACAAACGCGTGCAGACCAGGCGATTGGTGATGCTCACCCGCGCACGTTTCAACTGCCGATACAGGACTTTCTTGATGTCGTGCCCTTCCGGCATCGGCAGCACATAGGCGCCCATGTGGTGGACCTTTTTCACCGCGTAGTCGCCGGTCTCGTCCTTCTCGAACTTCACGCCCCAGCGGTCGAGTTGTTCGATGGTTTCAAAACTGTGCGTCGCATAGGCGTAGACCGCCGCCTGATTGACGATGCCGTCATTGGCGATGGTGATTTCCTTGGTGTACTGCTCCGGTGTCGAGTGGCCGGGAATGATCGCGTTGTTCAGGCCGTCCATGCCCATGCTGATCGCGCCGCTGCGCTTGACGTTGGCCTTGTCGACCAGCAACACGCGCAAATCGCGGTTCTTCTCTTTGGCCTTGATCGCCGCCATCGGCCCGGCCGTGCCGCCGCCAATCACGACGATGTCGTATTCCTGTTCTAGAACGTTGCGGGTCATGCCTGCTCCCCTTTTTGCCGGTCGATCCGCAGGCGGTACTGGAACGCATCGCCACGGTAATAAAGGTGTTCGAAGTCCAGCGGCTGGCCGTGGGCATCGTGGGTCAGGCGCTCGATGCGCATGATCGGCGAGCCCGCTTCGACGCTGAGTGCCTGGGTCAGGTCGCTGTCGGCCAGCACCGCATCGATGGCCAGATCGGCGTGGCCGAGGGCGATGCCGCAGTCGTTTTCCAGAATCAGAAAGATGTCGCGGGTGACCAGATCGGCCTTCTCCAGCCGCTCGCCGACGTCTTTGGGCAGGTAGGTGATTTCCAGCGAGATCGGCTCGCGGTTGATCAGGCGCACGCGTTTGATCTGCGCGACGATTTCACCCTCGGCCACCTGCAGACGCTCGGCCACACGCTTGTCGGCCGGAATGAATTTGAAACTGCGCAGGCGGTTGATCACTTCATAACCGCGCCCGGTCATCGACTCGGCGAGGCCTTGCAGGCTGCTGACGTTCTGAAAGGTTTTCGGCTTGGCGACGAAGGTGCCCTTGCCATGGATTTTGAAGATCAGCCCTTCTTTCTGCAGATCGCCCAAGGCCTGGCGCACGGTGATGCGGCTGACTTTGAACAGCGCACCGAGTTCGCTTTCGGAAGGCATTTGACTGTCTTGCGGGTATTCACCGTCGAGAATCCGCGCACGCAGAACGTCGCGCAGTTGGGTGTGCAGCGGAACGCTACTGAGGGAGAGAACGTTATCGGTCATCACGGAATCACTTGTCATAACGAGTTATGACGTGATCTTAGAGATGTGATGACGAGGTTGAGAAATATTGTTTGGGCATAACCTTAGATGCGTGTTGCGCCGGCAAAACCTGTGGGAGCGAGCCTGCTCGCGAAAGCGGTGTGTCAGTCACCCAAGATACTGACTGACAGAATGCTTTCGCGAGCAGGCTCGCTCCCACAGGGGATCGTGAGCTATTCAGCGTTTGAGTATCCGGTCCATGACCCAGTCGGTCTTGACGGCTTGCTCGGCCACGGCGGGGTGCTGTGAATCACCCCGAATATGCGCATTCATCCCCAGCACGTGATGCCACTGGATATGCTCGTGATGGGCAATCTCCAGGCTGATCTGCTCGTCGGCAAACAGCTGCACCGGATGTTCATCAAACACCGAAAACCCGATCCGCCCTTTGCTGCCGATAATCTCGACGCGATCCTCACGGCGGTCCGCAACAAAGTTCCAGCAGCCCATGCCCAGCGCTCCGGAAGCGAACCGCCACGTGGCGCTGACCGCATCTTCGGCGGCGTACAGACCCGCCTGACGCGCGGTGAAACCGGCGACCTCAACGATGTCGCCAAGCAGATACTGGAACAGGTCCAGGCCATGGCTGGCCAGGTCGGCAAAGTAGCCGCCGCCAGCCACCGCAGGGTCGGTGCGCCAATTATCGCGACCCTCAAGATCAGCCGGCGACGGCGCTTTGGTCAGCGTCCAGCTCATATGCCGGACATCACCGATGCGGCCCTCCTCCAGCCAATGCCGCACCTGGGCAAAGCGCGGTAGCGAGCGGCGGTAATACGAGACGAACAAGTGCAGACCGGCAGCGACAAACGCTTGCTGCATCTCGCGGCTTTGCCCGGCGTTGAGCGCCATGGGCTTTTCCACGCAGCAATGCTTGCCGGCGGCGGCGACTTTCAGGCTGTAGGCATGGTGGCTGTCGGGCGGCGTGGCGATGTACACCGCGTCCACCTCGGGATCGTTGATCAGCGCATCGACATCGGTGTAGACGCGACTAATGCCGTGGCGCGCAGCGTAGTCGGTCACCGCTTCGAGGCGACGGCCCATTACCGCAATCAGCGCCGAACCGGGCGCCTTGTAAAAGGCCGGCCCGCTCTTGCGTTCAGCGACGCTACCGCAACCGATCATGCCCCAGCGCACCACGTTCATCTTCAGTCCTCAGCCGATGCGCAGCGCGCGCAGATCAAGGCGTCCGTCCTTGAGCGGCGGGCACCAGTAGTAGCCGCCGGTGATTGGTCGGCTGATCTGGTACAAGCCATCGGCAATACCGTCTTCCAGACCGCTCATACGGCGCAGCTGCGCTTCGAAGGCATCGAGGGAGAAACCGAAAGCGAGGAACATCAAACCGGCACGATCGCCTTCGATCCACGGCATCGAACGGCGCACGACGAACGCTTCCGGCGCGAAGCTTTCCTGCGCGGTGCGTTTAACGTGGGCGGAGATCGGCGCGTCGTCGATTTCTTCGTTATCGCTCAAGCGCCGCCCCATGATGTCGTCCTTGGCACCGGCAGACAGGCGATGAAAGCCCTTGAGGTCGTGCTGCCATTGCTGGATCGCGGCGAAGCTGCCACCGACCAGTCCATCAGCACCACTGCTTAGCAGTGCGGCGGCGACAGCGGCGTCATCGTGGGGGTTTTCCGTGCCGTCTTCGTAACCGGTGAGGTCGTGGCCGTCCATGTGGCGGAAGGCTTCCTGCATCTCGACCAGACGCAAGGCCGGGGCCAGCGCGGCTTCGATAGCGTTGCAGCGGTTGAGCAGCTCACCACGGTCAACACCGTGCAGCCAGATCCACAGGGCATGCTGGGTCGACGGGTTATTCACGCCAACTCCGGTCAGCGCCGGGAAGCTGCGCAGGCCATCGATCTCTACGTTCAGCGCCTTGGTCAACGACTCACCAAAGCCAACCACCGCCGACTTGCCATCCACCAGCATCAGCAGGTTGTCGATCGCCTGCGGCAAGGCTTCAACCGACGCCAGGGCGAAAAACAGATGACGTGCTTGCGCAGGAACAGGGGTAGCGAGAATGCCCGGCTGGTAGTAACTCATGTGAACTCCTTGAAAAAGTGCGCGGAGTTTACCTGTAGCCGGATCGTTTGTGTGGGTAACGAGAGCGTCGTCGTTCAGCGTTCACCGCCTTCGATCAACGCCCTCAATACCAGCGCATCGGCGGTGGCGGCACCGCTGGCGGTGTTGTCGAAGATGCACCAGATGTCTCTGCCGTCGGCCTTCGCGCGCCGCAGGTTCTGAGCGAGCTGTTGCAGATAAGCCGCTTCATAAGCGCTGTGATAAATCCGTGGCGAGCCGTGCAGGCGCCAATACTGCAGGCCTTGCCAGCCACCCGGCGCGGTGTCGCTGCTGATCCGCGAGGGATCGACCACCGCTTGGGCGATTTGCAGATCGACCAGCATCGCCTCAGCGCCAGTCCACGATTCGTGTCGCGGTTCCAGCACCACACTGCCTTTGAACCGCTCGCGCAGGGCACGAAAAAACGCCTCGGCGACCGGCGCCTCAAACGCCAGTTTCGGTGGCAGTTGCACCAGCAGGCAACCGAGTCGATCACCCAAGCCCTGGCACTGTCCGAGAAACTCATCGAGCGCGGCCGCGCTGTCCGCCAGCCGCTGTTCATGGGTGATGAGCTTCGGCACTTTCACGGCGAAGCGAAAGTCCGGCGCCACCGAGTCGGCCCAGCGCTCGTAGGTCTGACGGCGATGCGGGCGGTAGAACGAGCTGTTGATTTCCACACAGTTGAAGCGCGCGGCGTAGCGTTGCAGGTGCGTGCCTTCGGCGGGGAATGCCGGCCAGTGCTCGCGACCGAGACTCCAGCCGGCGCAACCGATAAAGATCGCTGGCTCGTTCAAGCGCCCACCGTCATTTCTTCCCGGGCAACACGGCGCCGAGCACCTGCTTGGCGGTCTGCACAATCACCCCGGCTTCATCCGGATCACCCTTGAGCAGGGTTGTGGCGAACTTCTTCGCTTGCTCAAGCTTGATGTGCGGCGGCAGCGGCGGCACGTTCGGGTCGGTCTTGAACTCGATCAGCACCGGCACTTCCGAGGCGAGCGCTTGCTCCCACGCAGCGGCGACCTCTTCTTCACGATCAACAAAAATGCCCTTGAGGCCAATGGAGATCGCGAACAGGTGATACGGCACGTCCGGGATGCTCTGCGACGCTTCGAACTTTGGATCGCCCTCCATCACCCGCTGCTCCCAGGTGACTTGATTGAGATCCTCGTTGTTGAACACCGCGCAGATCCATTTCGGGCTGTGCCATTGCCGCCAGTATTTGGCGACAGTGATCAGCTCGGCCATGTTGTTCATCTGCATCGCGCCATCGCCGACCAGGGCAATGACCGGGCGTTCCGGGTAGGCAAACTTGGCCGCGATCGCATAGGGCACCGCCGCGCCCATCGAGGCCAGGCCACCGGACAGTGAGCATTTCATGCCGCGACGGATTTTCAGGTCACGGGCGAACCAGTTGGCGCAGGAGCCGGAATCACTAGTGATGATTGCCTGCTCAGGCAAGCGCGGTGACAACTCGTAGACCACTCGTTGCGGGTTGACCGGATCGGCTTTGGCCATGGCGCGTTTTTCCAGGGTTTTCTCCCAACTGCTGCGCCAGCCTTCGATCTTCTTGCGCCACTTGTTCGAGGTTTTCTGTTCCAGCAAGGGCAGCAACGCGGCAAGGGTTTCCGCTGAATCGCCGACCAGATTGACCTCCATCGGATAACGGAGGCTGAGCATGTCCGGCTGCAAGTCGATCTGCACGCCGCGCGCCTGGCCTTCCTTGGGCAGAAACTCGGAATACGGGAAGCCCGAACCGATCATCAGCAAGGTGTCGCATTCGCTCATCAGCTTGTAGCTGGGCTCGGTGCCAAGCAGGCCGATGCTGCCGGTCACCCACTGCAAGTCATCGGGGAGTGCCGCTTTGCCGAGCAGAGCCTTGGCGACACCGGCGCCAAGTTTTTCCGCCACGGCGATGACCAGATCGGTCGCCTCCAGCGCGCCGGCACCGACCAGAATCGCGACTTTCTCGCCGCTGTTCAGTACCTCGGCGGCGCGTTGCAGATCGGCTGCATAAGGAACGACTTTCGGCTTGCTGTAGCCGACGCCGGAATGCGCGGTGCCATGGGCGCGCGCCGGTTGTTCGTAAGGCAGATCCTGCAAGTCATTGGGCAGAATCAGCGCGGTGACGCGGCGCTCGCCGACGGCGGTACGCACGGCGCGATCAAGCAGATGACGCACTTGCGAAGGCGCCGAAGCCTGCTGCACAAAAGCCCCGGCGACGTCTTTGAACATCGACACCAGATCCAGCTCCTGCTGGTAGTGACTGCCCAGCGCCGTACGCGCCTGCTGACCGACAATGGCCAGCACCGGCATGTGGTCCATGCGCGCATCGTAGAGGCCGGTGATCAGGTGCGAAGCGCCGGGACCGGAGGTGGCGATGCACACGCCCAGCTCGCCGGTGAACTTGGCGTGGGCCGAGGCCATGAACGCAGCCATTTCCTCGTGCCGTGCCTGAACGAATTCGATCTTGCCTTTGGCTCGGCTCATGGCGCCGAACACGCCGTTGATGCCATCCCCTGGATAGCCAAAAATCCGCGTCACGCCCCATTCGCTGAGCCGCTCAACCAGAAAATCACCTACTGTCATCGTCATCTTGACCCTCGCCATTTACCGCTGCATGGACATGTAAGGGTCTGGACAGCCCGGTGCGCGATGAAGTTTCGCTGGATTTTCCGGGCATCAACATCGGCGCCGTGTTTGCGCGGCAATGATTTTTTGAGGCGTGCGCCCTGCTCTGTGGTCGATTGAGGAATGATCGAAGGAGGATGGGCCATGACTGAAGTACAAACCCTGCTGCTGCAACGCAATGACTGGGTGCCGAACAATCCGCGTCTGCCAGTGCTGATCTACCGCAGCGCGATTGCCGTTGAAGGCGACGATCCGGCGGCGCGCTTCGAGCAGACCTTCGGCGCCAATGGCTGGCCGGCGCAATGGCGCTACGGCATTTATGACTATCACCACTACCACACCGAAGGCCACGAAGTGCTTGGCGTGGCGGCCGGTCAGGCGCGGTTGATGTTGGGCGGGCCTGACGGGCAAGCCGTCGACGTCAGCGCCGGGGATGTGTTGTTGCTGCCGGCCGGAACCGGCCACTGCAATCTGGGATCGAGTGAGGATTTTCTCGTGGTGGGTGCTTATCCGCCGGGGCAGCAGGCGGATATTTGCCGGGCCGCGCCGAGTGATGCGCAGTTGGCGCGGATTGCGGGGCTGGCGTTTCCTGAGACAGATCCGGTGCAGGGAGTCGGGGGGGCGGTTGGGCGGTATTGGAGCCATTAGGCGCGGCGACCCTGCCGACGCTTTCGCGAGCAGGCTCGCTCCCACAATGAATACGGGTGAACCCTGTTTCTCTGTCCAATACATACCCTGTGGGAGCGAGCCTGCTCGCGAAGGCGGCAGATCGGTTTACATCATTCAATATGAATAACCGCACTCACCGCTGGCACCCGCCGGAAATTTTCCCTACGGTGTCTACCTGTTCTCTCCCAGCATCGACGAGGTCCGTTTCATGAGCAATGCGTCTTACGTTCCGCCCAAGGTCTGGAAACACGAAGCCCCGTCCGGCGGCCACTTCGCCAGCATCAACCGGCCGATCGCCGGGCCGACCCACGACAAGCAACTGCCGGTCGGCAAGCATCCGTTGCAGCTGTATTCGCTGGCCACGCCCAACGGCGTCAAGGTCACCATCATGCTCGAAGAGTTGCTCGCACTCGGGCACAGCGAGGCCGAATACGATGCGTGGCTGATCCGCATTGGCGAAGGCGATCAGTTCTCCAGCGGCTTTGTCGAGGTCAACCCGAATTCGAAAATCCCGGCGCTGCTGGATCGCAGCGTCGAGCCGCCGATCCGGGTGTTCGAGTCCGGTTCGATTCTGCTGTATCTCGCGGAAAAGTTCGGCGCCTTGCTGCCCAAGGATCCGGCCGGTCGCACCGAAACCCTCAACTGGCTGTTCTGGCAAATGGGCTCGGCGCCGTATCTGGGCGGCGGCTTCGGGCACTTCTACGCGTATGCGCCAGAGAAGCTCGAATATCCGATCAACCGCTTCACCATGGAAGCCAAACGGCAGCTGGATGTGCTCAACCGCCGTCTCGCCGACAACACCTATCTGGCCGGCGACGATTACACCATCGCCGACATCGCCGTGTGGCCCTGGTACGGGCAACTGGTGCGCAACAACGTTTACTCGGCGGCGGAATTTCTCGCCGCGCACGAGTACACCCATGTGCAGCGCTGGGCAGAAGAAATCGCCAAGCGGCCAGCGGTCATCCGTGGGCAGCGAGTGAATCGCACCTGGGGTGATGAAGACAGTCAGGTGCCGGAGCGGCATGAGGCGAAGGATCTGGACTGATAGCAAAAACCGCATAACCCTGTGGGAGCGAGCCTGCTCGCGAAAGCGTCGTATCAGACAACGCATCTGTTGAATGACCCACCGCCTTCGCGAGCAGGCTCGCTCCCACATTTGCGTCCGAAGGCCATCAAATCCAATTGTGAAAAAATCATTAACTAACTGACTCGTACGGGTTTATTCCCCCGGAAACTTCCGACATACTAATGCGAATAATTCTTACATTCACTCGCATTAGTTTCGTTTGGGTAAATCTTGGGGAAGCAGATAGATGTCGTTTCACACCATTCACCGCCGCTCGAACCTTTCACCTAACCTCCTCGCACTCGCCATCGGCATGGCCAGCATCGCTCCTGCGTTGGCTGAAGAAACCGCAGCCACTGCGCCAGCCAATGGCCCGCTGGAACTGCAAGCGACCGAAATCGGCGCTACGCAGATGAGCAGCACCACCGAAGACACGCAGTCCTACACCACCGGCCCGATGCAGACCGCGACCAAGCTGTCGCTGACCATGCGCGAAACGCCGCAGGCGGTGACGGTAATCACTCGTCAGCGCATGGACGACCAGAACATGACCAGCGTCAACGACGTGGTGCGCGGTACGCCGGGGCTGTTCCTCAGCGAGGCCAGCGGCCCGGGCCGGCAGACTTACAAGGCGCGCGGTTTCGACATCGACAACATCGTGTACGACGGCCTGCCCAGCTCGTATTCGCCGTTCACCCTGGCGGTGCAGCCGAACCTGGCGATGTTCGACCGGGTGGAAATCGTTCGTGGCGCGACCGGCCTGGTCACCGGTGCCGGCAACCCGTCGGCGGCGATCAACATGGTCCGCAAGCGTCCAACCGCCGATCAGCGCGTGACCCTCACTGGCGCCGCCGGCAGCTGGGATGACTACCGTGGTGAAGTCGATGCCTCCAGCCCGCTGAACGACAGCGGCACCCTGCGTGGCCGGGTGGTGACGTCGTATCAGGGCGCCGACAGCTTCCGCGACAAGGAGGAAAACGATCACGGCCTGTTCTACGCCATCGGTGAAGCCGACCTGAGTGACAGCACCACCGCGACCCTCGGCTTCTCGCGGCAAAACGATCAGACCAACTATTTCTGGGGCGGCCTGCCGATCGGCGAAAACGGCCACCACCTCGACCTGCCCCGCTCCACCTACCCGGGCACCGATTGGGAAAACCGCAAGCTGCAGGTCGACACCGTGTTCGGTGAAGTCGAACACCGTTTCGCCAATGACTGGAAACTGCACCTCGGCGGCTCGACGTCGACCCTCGAGGGTGAATTCTCCGGCACGTACCTGTCGCGCTACGACGGCCCGCTGGAAACCACCGCCTACCAATCGCACCACACCGACAAGCAACGCGCCTTCGATGGTTTCGCCAGCGGCCCGTTCGAAGCGTTCGGCCGTACCCACGAATTGGTAGTCGGCGCCAGCAACCGCGTGTACGACGCCACCACCAAGGAATACGCGCCCTACGACACCGGCCTGCCGATCGCCGCGCCCAAGCCTGACTTCGTGCGCAGTGGCAAGTCGCGTAACGTCACCACCCAGGACGCGGTTTACCTGACCACGCGCTTGAGCCTGGCCGACCCGCTGACGTTGATCCTCGGCAGCCGCCTGGACTGGTATGACTACGACGATCGCAGTGCCGACGGTGACTTCAAGGTCACGCGCAACCTGACCCGTTACGCCGGCCTGATCTACAAACTCGATGACCATCATTCGGTCTACGCCAGCTACACCGACATCTTTACCCCGCAAACCCAGAAAGATCTCGGCGGCAAAGTGCTCGAGCCGATCGTCGGTGAAAACTACGAAGTCGGTATCAAGGGCGAATATTTCGACGGTGCGCTGAACGGCAGCGTGGCGGTGTTCCAGATGGACCAGACCAACCGCGCCACCCAGGCGGCGACCCAGCTCGGCTGCCCGGAACTGACCTGCTACGAAACCTCCGGCAAGGTTCGCGCCCAAGGCGTGGACATGGAACTGCAAGGTGCGCTGACCGAGCAATGGCAAGTCGGCGCCGGCTACACCTACACCCGCGCCCACTACATCAAGGACGAAAACCCGGCCAACAATAACCAGAAATTCGACACCGACATGCCCGAGCACCTGTTCAAGGTCTCCACCGTGTACCGCTTCAAAGGCCCGCTGGAAAAACTGCGCGTGGGCGGCAACGTCTACTGGCAGAGCCGCATGTACAACGACATCGCTCTGGCCAATGGCGGCAGCTATCGTCTAGAACAGGGCGGCTACGCGGTCACCGACCTGATGGCCGGTTACGAGGTCAACAAGCACCTCGACCTGCAGGTCAACGCCAACAACATTTTCGACCGCAAGTACTATTCCTCCATCGGCACCGACGTGACCTGGGGCTCGACCGACAACTACGGCACCCCGCGCAGCTACATGATGACGGCCAAGTACAAGTTCTGAGGCGATAGCGCTCAGCAAGCACCGCACAGGGCGTCGAGAGTTTTTCCGGCGCCCTTTTTTGCAGGTTCATTAGGCATGTCCGGCGTTTACCGATAGTCTCTGGCGACACTTTCGCGAAGCGCCGGCCATGCCCCAGACAGATTTCTCCTCCGACCTCGAAGCCATCGGCAGCATTGACGCCGTGCCGGTGATCCTGAGCATGGTCAAGCACATGACCGGCATGCGCTTCGCCGCCGTAGCGCGGGTTACCGAGAGCAAGTGGATCGCCTGCGCCGTGGATGATTCGATTGACTTCGGCCTGTTGCCTGGCGGCGAGCTGGTGCTGGAATCGACGATTTGCCATGAAATCCGTCAGCACCATCAGCCGGTGATCTTCGGCCATGCCAGCCAGCACCCGGTTTTCTCCACGCACCACACGCCGAAAACCTATGGTCTGGAAAGCTACATTTCGATTCCGATCATCAAGGCCAATGGCGAGTTTTTCGGCACACTCTGCGCCATTGATTCGGTTCCGGCGAACCTCGACGACCCGGCCATCGAAAAGACCCTCACCCTCTTCGCCCAGCTGATTGCAATGAGCCTGGATACCCAGGGCCATTTGCACGCGACCAAAACCGCACTGGCCGATGCCAACGAATTGGGCCGTCTGCGCGAGCAGTTCATCGCCGTACTGGGCCATGACTTGCGCACGCCACTCAGTGCCATTCGCATGAGCGCCGATCTGCTGCAAAGCAAAGCCGAAGACAAGCGCTCGCGCACGCTGCTATCGGCGATCCGTACCAGTTCGGTGCGCATGGGCGTGCTGATCGAAAACATCCTCGACTTCGCCCGGGGTCGGCTCGGCAGTGGCATCCCGGTGCAGCGCAAACTGGTCGATGACTTGCAGCAAACGCTGCGCCAGACCCTTGAAGAAATCCAGGTGGCGTACCCGCAGGCGACGTTTATTGATTCGCTTGAGGTACCGACCGGGGTCTATTGCGACCCGCTGCGGATCAGTCAGTTGTTGTCGAATCTGCTGGGCAACGCGGTGACCCACGGTTCTACGGCCGAACCGATCGTGCTCAAGGCGTTTGCCGAGGGCGACGAGATGGTGATTTCGCTGACCAACCAAGGCGCGCCGATTCCACCCGCGCTGATGCCGCTGCTGTTTGAACCGTTCTCACGTTCCGAAGCCGGTCAGCGCAATGAAGGGCTGGGGCTGGGCTTGTACATTGCCGGGCAAATTGCCAATGCGCACAACGGCACCTTGACCGTGACGTCCGACAGCGAGGCAGGCACCTGTTTCGTGGCGCGCTTCCCTGCCCGCTTCAAGTGGGTCTGAGCGCTGCTCTAAATATTCAGTGGCGTCTGCGGCGTGTCCGGGTTGAGCTGGCGGCGACGAAACTGCCCCGGTGGCTGGCCATGAATCTGGCGAAAACGTCGAGAGAAATAGGCCTCATCAGCAAATCCACACAGCCGCGCGACCTCGCCCACCGAGCGCGTGCTGTTGAGCAGGAAATTGCGCGCCGCGTGCATGCGCCGCTCCAGCACCAGCTCGGTGAACGTCTTGCCGATCTCCTTGCGCAGCCAGTGCGTCAGGTAAGTCGGTGACAGATAGGTCGCAGCGGCGACTTTGATCAGGTTGAGATCAGGATCGGCGATGTTCTTCCGCAAGTACTCGAACATTCGGCTCAAGGCGTCGCGACGGCTGTTCTCGGCGGCATTCTCTTCCGCCAGGCGCTTGAGCGGCTCGGCGTAAAGAAAACACACGCTGCCGATCATCTGCAGCAACAAGCCCTTGAGCATTTCCCGTGTGCCGAACTGACGGTTCTCATCAAGGCTGCGCATCTGCTCGATCAGGCCGCAGACCTGAGCGAAATCCTCATCGCCCAAAATGAAATCCAGATGCTCCTGAAAGCGGAACGGCGACAGTTCAGGCGCGAGCAGGATTGACACCTCTTCCAGATCCATCGGGTCGCACTGTAGATGCGGCAAGAGGAACGTCTGGGAAAAATTGATGACGATGAAATTGCTGTCTGCGGGATGCGGAATCACATGCACGCGGTGCGGCAGGATGAACGCCAGAGTGTTGCGCGGGAACGGCCGTTGCACGCTGCCGATGTGCTGCACGGTGTCGCCACCGAGGTTGATCTGGATTTGAAAATACTCATGCCGGTGAGGCGCGGTTTCGGCGCGCCGACCCTTTTTGTCGCGAATGTAGAAATCGGTCAATTCGCTGCGTTGCTGCATGACGTAGGTCGGGATACGGCTGGGTGAAGACATGGGCGGGAGGTCCTCCGGGCAGTGAGGTGGCGCCCGTCATCTTGCAGGGTTGTGCGGTGGGCGGCAACGAGTCATACGATGACGTTGTCTTTTTTGAAAGAAGCCTCGCGATGAGTCTGTCCAAAAACCGCACCACTATAAAAATACAGATAGTCGTTATTCTTCAGACATTTGGGATTTAAACCTGATCTTTATTCTCAAGACAATTTGTATTTGTCCTTTTGGACACGTTCGCCAAATCTACTTTTTTGAAGAGAAAACGTTCTAACCCATCGGTTGATTTAGAACCGTTGTACGACCACTGTAATGACCAACGCAGCCCAACCTCTTTCAAAAACAATCAAAGGTGCGCACGTCATGATCCTGCTATTTCCCCTCGCCGCCCCGCCCGACCTCCCCTTGAAGTCAATTGCACAAAGACGTTCCTGAACGTCTGAAAGCCGCGCTGCAACCCGTTCGATTGCCTTGCCCCACACCTTGCGGGCAACGGCATCGGCTGCTCGAAAAATCTCGACTCTTCTAACAATAACGAGGTCTCCGCATGTCCAACTCCCATTCTTCCAGTGCCACGGTGCCGCCGGTGATAGCCGGCGCACGCGATGCCGTTTCGGCGCAGCGTCTGCCTACCCGGCGGCGCTGGTTCATGCTGTCGTTGCTGCTGATTGCGACGATCATCAATTACATCGACCGGGTGAACATTTCGATTGCCGCGCCGTTCATGGCCAAGGACCTGGGTCTGGACAAGATCGAGATGGGCCTGATTTTTTCCGCATTCGCCTGGACCTATGCGCTGGCGCTGGTGCCGGCGGGGTTTATCGCTGACAGGTTTGGCTCGCGCTTCACCTACGGCGTATCGCTGATCAGCTGGTCGACCGTCACCGTTTGCCAGGGTTTCGCCACGGGGTTTGCCTCGCTGTTCGGCCTGCGACTGGCGGTCGGCGCCATGGAAGCCCCGGCCTTTCCGGCCAACAGCCGCGCCGTGACGGTGTGGTTCCCGGCGCGGGAACGCGGGATGGCCAGTAGCATTTACGTGTGCGGCCAGTACCTCGGCACGGCGCTGTTCACCGGCGCCCTGTTATGGCTGGCGACCACTTTTGACTGGCGCCACGTGTTTTACAGCACCGGCGCACTCGGCATCGTCTTCGGTGTGCTGTGGCTGTACCTGTATCGCGATCCGCTGAACTGCAAGAAAGTCAGCCAGGAAGAATTGAAGTACATCGAAACCGGCGGCGGTCTGGTCAAGAGCAGCCAGGAGCGCACGCGTTTCAACTGGCGGCAGATCGCCGAGCTGTTCAGCTATCGGCAGATCTGGGCGATCTGCATCGGCAAATTCGCCAGCACCTCGGCGCTGTACTTCTTCCTCACCTGGTTCCCGACCTACCTGATCGAAGAACGCAAACTGACCATGATCAAGGCCGGGATCTTCGCCGTGCTGCCGTTCGTCGGTGCGACGGTGGGGATTCTGCTGGCCGGCATCGTTTCCGACTTGCTGATCCGTCGCGGCTACTCGATGTCGTTTGCGCGCAAGTTGCCGCTGGTGGTTGGCTCGATGCTGGGCATGTCGATCGTGCTGGTGAATTTCACCGACTCCAACCTGATCTGCATCGCCGTGTTGACCATCGCGTTCTTCGCCCAAGGCATCGCGTCCTCATCGTGGGCGGCGGTATCGGAAGTGGCGCCAAAAGAGCTGATCGGCCTCACCGGCGGCATTACCAGCCTGGCGGCGAACATCGGCGGCATCGTCACGCCGATCGTGATCGGCGCCATCGTCCACGCCACCGGCACCTTCGCCTATGCCTTCTGGTTTATTGGCGGCGTGGCGCTGATCGGCACGCTCTCCTATTCGTTGTTGCTCGGACGTCTGTACCGCATCGAGCTGAAGGTGCGCTGAGGCGAAAAGCCCGGATTTGTCCAAACGCAGGCGGCTTTCGTCCAACTTCGCCGACGCCAGCCGCCGTACGCTGCCCTTTCAAACAGGATGACCCGCAGGATGAACATGACCGAATACGTCTTTACCCCGGATCTGCCCGTGACCTTGCCGGTCCTCGGCACCGAGCAGCGCTTCCCCGTCGGCCGGGTGTTCTGTGTCGGCCGCAACTACCCATGGCCGGACTCTCAAGGCCAGTCGCGCCAGCCGCCGGTGTTTTTCATGAAACCGGCAAGCTGCGTGGTCGATGCCGTCGGCGACGTCGCCTTCCCCTCAGTGTGCGAGGACTTCGTTCACGAAATCGAACTGGTCGTTGCCATCGGTGAAGGCGGCGCCCATATCCCCGAGGATCAAGCGCTCGCCTACGTGTGGGGCTACGCCGCCGGCCTCGACCTGACCCGCCGCGATGTACAACGCGCAGCCAAGAGCAACGGTTTGCCGTGGGAAGGCGCCAAGGTGTTCGACGGCGCCGCGCCGATGACTGCCGTTGTCCCGGTGAGCCGCTGCGGCCATCCCGAGGGCGAGTTGTGGCTTAACGTCAACGGCGAAGAACGCCAGCGCGACAACCTCGACAGCCAGATCTGGTCGGTCAGTGAAGTAATCGCGCGCATCTCGCAATCCGTGGCCCTGCGCGCCGGCGACCTGATCATGACCGGCAGCCCCGCCGGGGTTGACAGTCTGCAACCCGGCGATGTGATCAGCGCTGGCATCGACGGCATCGGCCACCTGGAAATGCGCGTCGGCCCACGGCCCTGATCCTGCGGATTAAGAAAAAGGAGAACAACAATATGACAACCTCTTTGAAAGTCGCGCTGGTGACCGGCGCCGGCAGTGGCATCGGCCGCGCCGTGGCACTCGGCCTGATGGCCGACGGCTTTACCCTTGTGCTCGCCGGACGCCGGCCCGAGCCCTTGCAAGCGCTGGTCGAACTGGCGCAGAGCCAGGGTCACCCAGCGCTGGCGGTACCCACCGACGTGCGTGATCCGGCCAGTGTCGACGTGCTGTTCGCGACCATTGCCGAGGTCTACGGGCGCCTCGATGTGGTCTTCAACAACGCCGGCGTCAACGCCCCCGCCGTGCCGCTGGACGAGCTGACCTTCGAGCAGTGGCGCAACGTGATCGACACCAACCTCAACGGAGTCTTTCTGTGCGCTCGCGGCGCGTTTGGGCTGATGCGCAAACAACAGCCGCAGGGCGGGCGGATCATCAACAACGGCTCGATTTCCGCACACACGCCGCGCCCGTTCAGCAGCGCCTACACCGCGAGCAAACACGCCGTGCTCGGCCTGACCAAATCCCTGGCGCTGGATGGCCGCGAATTCAACATCGCCTGCAGCCAGATCGACATCGGCAATGCCCTGACCGAAATGTCGGTGCGCATGACCAAAGGCGTACGCCAGGCCAACGGCAGCATCGCCGTCGAGCCGATGGTCGACGTCAAACACGTCGCCGATGCAGTGCGCTACATCGCCGGCCTGCCGCTGTCGGCCAACGTCCTGAACATGACCGTCATGGCCAGCGCCATGCCGTTTGCCGGCCGCGGTTGAGCCGGCCTTTTTATTGCGTAACGAGGTAGCCATGAAGCCAGAAATCCTGCAACTGAGCCCGATCCTGATCCCGGCAATCAACGCGCGTCTGGACGAACTGTTCACCGTACGCCGCTACTTCCAGCAAGCGGACAAACCCGCCTACATAAACGAACACGGCGCCAACATTCGCGGCGTCATCACCGGCGGCCACACCGGCATCAGCCAGGCGCTGATGGCGCAACTGCCGAACCTGGAAGTCGTCGCGGTCAACGGCGTCGGCACCGATGCCGTCGATCTGGCCTACGCCCGCGACCGCGGCATCCGCGTCACCGCCACCATCGGCGCCCTCACCGAAGACGTCGCCGACCTCGCCATCGGCCTGCTCATCTCGGTCTGTCGCGGTTTGTGCACCAGCGACCGCTACGTCCGCTCCGGCCAATGGCCACAAAGCCCGACCCCACTCGCCCCGCTGCCCCTGGCACGACAAGTCTCCGGCATGCGCATCGGCATCGTCGGCATGGGCCGCGTCGGCCGCGCCATCGCCACCCGCGCCGCCGCCTTCGGCTGCCCGATCAGCTACACCGACCTGCAACCGATGAGCGACGTCCCCCACACCTTCGTAGCCGACCTCAAACAACTCGCCCGCGACAGCGACGCCCTGATCCTCGCCGCCGCGGCGGACAAGGGCGAAGCGATCATCGACGCGCAAGTGCTGCAAGCGCTGGGCAAGGACGGTTATCTGATCAACGTCGCCCGGGGCAAACTGGTGAATGAGGCGGATCTGGTTGCCGCGCTTGCGGCTGGCGAGATTGCCGGGGCTGGGCTGGATGTGTTTGTCGATGAACCGAATGTGCCGGAAGCGTTGTTTGCTAATGAACAGGTGGTGCTGCAACCGCATCGGGCCAGCGCCACGCTTCAGACACGCACGCGGATGGGGGAAATGGTTGTGGCGAGTCTGGTAGATACGTTTGCGGGGAAAGTGCCGGTTGGGTGTGTGACGGGGTGAATGGTTGTTTGGGATAGGCTGCAGATTGCGTTGAGTCAGTGAAACCCAGCCCCCTCACCCCAGCCCTCTCCCCCCAGGGGGCGAGGGGGAAAGGGAGCCGATCTTCGTTGAATTCAAGAACGAGCTCGACGCAGAGTCTCAGGTCGGCGCATCTTCGACAAACACCTCGACCAAGTCCCCGGTACATACAACCCCGGGGGGCGAGGGGGAAAGGGAGCCGATCTTCGTTGAATTCAAGAACGAGCTCGACGCAGAGTCTCAGGTCGGCGCATCTTCAACAAACACCTCGACCAAGTCCCCGGTACATACAACCCCGGGGGGCGAGGGGGGAAGGGAGCCGATCTTCGTTGAATTCAAGAACGAGCTCGACGCAGAGTCTCAGGTCGGCGCATCTTCAACAAACACCTCGACCAAGTCCCCGGTACATACAACCCCGGGGGGCGAGGGGGAAGGGAGCCGATCTTCGTTGAATTCAAGAACGAGCTCGACGCAGAGTCTCAGGTCGGCGCATCTTCAACAAACACCTCGACCAAGTCCCCTCTCCCCTCTGGGAGAGGGTTAGGGTGAGGGCCGTCCCTGGAGAAACCGGATCGCAAGACAAAAGAACACTCCCCAATCATCATCGTGTTGCCTGATACACAGCCATCGCGAGCAGGCTCACTCCTACAGTTTTGATCGGATGCATTCAGTGAGAAAACGGTCGGCTGTCAGGCCGCCTTCGCGAGCAAGCTCGCTCCCACAGAAAAGCAAAAAGCAAAAGCAATCCGCCTCCTGCTTTTCACCACTCAATACAATGAGCGCAAGCTCGAGTAGCTTTTGATCCTGAAGCCCGTCGGCAGGCTGAGTGGAGGGATTGATCCGGGAGTGGGAGCGCAGCGACCGTACGACGCAGTCGTACACAGCGGAAGGAGGTGCAGCGAAGCAAACCGTAGCCGCTGCGCCCGGATCGATTCCGGAGCGAAGGTACCCCGAGCCTCAGCGAGCGGGCCGAACGTCAGGGCGCAGCCTTTTGGTTACTTTTTGCTGGGCCGGCATTCCGGCGTTTGAAAAAGTGACCCGCTGTAAGAGCGGAACCGTAATCAGCCACACCCGCAGAAACGGATATACACCCAAAACCCGAAGAGCATGGTCGGCCCAAAGGCCGCCAAGTCCAAAAAAAAGCCCCACAACCGAAAACCAGTGTGGGGCGAAAAAATTGGTTGGTTGCGGCCAACCAAAGGAGCTCTGTCAAAACCCGTCAAGCGCTCAGATCAAATGCACTCCTGAGCCGCCCGCTCAAAACTCGAAGGCAACAAATTCGACGCCAGCAAATGCCGCTCATAAATGAACACCTTGCCACCCTTCCCCGCCTTGTACGCCTCCAGCACGTTATCCGCCGACACCTTGCTCGGCACCACAATCCGATAACTGCGCTGACTCTGCGAAACCGTCGGATTCAACGCACTGCCCTGCAACTTCGGCACCACGCAATCGGCGTACTGCGCCGGCGTCTTGCTGGTCTGCAACGTCAGAGTCGGATCGTTCGGCGCCGAAGCACAACCGCCGAGCAAAAGGGAAACAAAAGCCATGGCTGGCACGAATAAAGGACGCATCGGGGTAATCCTGAAAATAAAGGTTCGGTTCAACCGGCAACGGTTCGACTTCACGGGATCGCCGCTGCCATTCAATTTTTTGGAGAATCAGCTCGACGCCACCAGGGCCTTGAGCGACACATCGAATTGCTTCAGCGCATTGAGTTGCAGATCACGCTGCTGATTGATCTGCGCGGCAATCTGCGGCGCTGCCTGGTTGTGCACCCAGACCGAAGGCAATTCTTGCTCGATCGCCCCCTCGGCCTTGCCGATGTACTGCAGATCGGCGTCGTAGAACCGTGCAGAGAAGCGCGCCTCGACCAGGCTGTTGCGCTGAGTCAGCAAGCGGTTGAAGGTATCGAGCTTGACCACCACATCCGGATGGGCCTGAAGCAGCACATCCAGATTGTCGTAAACGGTCACCGAGACGAACTGTCGCTGCAGCGAACTCACCAGCCAGTCGAGGGCCAGTTCTGGGTCGGAGCTGCCGACAAAGGCGTCGCGGATTCGCGAGTCCAGTGCGTCTTTGGCGCCGTTCAGCGCCATGTCGTGGTAACGCTCCAGGTATTGCAGGTTCTGCAAGGTGTTTTCGCTCAACAACACACCCACGGTCTGCGTGTGCTGCAGGGCCGAGGCGCTGGCGGCGATGGGTTGCAGGTGACACGACCGGGCGTCGTCTGCGTAAGCCGGTGCGGTAACTACCCCGCCCATCAGCAGGGCGATCATTGCCAGTCGAGTCAGAATGTTCATCGCGCAATTTCCTTGAGCTGCGTCTTCGATGGAGGCGATTTTCCGCCGATCGCCGCCAAAGCAGAACTTGCGTTTCTTGATGGTCACTATTACTTCCAGCAATAGTTGCGTGTCGCGCAGACTGATGCACACTGGATACATCCAAGAAAAATGATGAGGGTCTCGCCTTGAGAACGTTCGATCTGATCCGTGACGCCGTGCTGCCCGATTTCCGCGAGCGCGTGGCCGACTACCTGGTGCAGTACGAAAGCGTCCTGCTGGACAAAAACACCCGCGATGCGCAATTGATTCGCGACACTGCCCAGCAACTGCGCGGTTATCTGCGCGGGCTCAACACCACGCGGGTGCTGGGCATGGCCTATTGGGAAGAGCTCGATCGCCGCGTGGTAGACACCTGGCTAAGCCCGCAAGAGTGACCGCTGAAGCGCCAGTGGTCTGCCCGGCAACACGCCCCCTGCGAAAAACCTGACCAAACGCTTACAATCGCAGGCCTATTGCCATACAGACAGGCCTGCCCGGAAATGCCGCTCGACCCGCCAACGATGCTGACCATCACGATCGCCCTCGCAGCCGCTGCCGCGCTGTACCTGGCGGTCGAGTGGCGCAGCATCCGTGAGCCTTCGCTACTGTTCTGGAGCGCCGGTTTCGCCACCATCACCATCGGTTCCACCCTCGCGCTGCTGCGCAGCAGCGGTTTTCTGCTGCTGGGCATCTGGTTCGCCAACGGCCTGCTGGTGACCGCGCATTTCTTTTTCCTGCTCGGTGTGGCGCGCTTCACCCAGACCCGACTGTCGCCGGCGTGGTACCTGATTTTCGCAACCTGGCTGATCATGTTGATGTTGCCGGACGGCCCGCTGTGGTCCAAGGCCATGCTGGTGGCCAACTCAATGCTGGTGGCGATCCCGACCCTCAAGGCCAGTTCGCTGCTGCGCCCGCACGGCAAGTCGTTGAGCGTGGGCGCGGTGCAATTGCGTTATGTGCTGCTCGGCCATGGCATCTTTTATGTGGCCAAGGCCCTGACCGTGGTGATCCCCGGCACGCTGATCGATCTGGCGGCGTTTCGTGGCGAGATCATTCAGATCTCGCTGGTCGAAGGTGCGATGGCGATCATGTTGATCGCCCTGTCGATGACCGGCACCGAGCGTTATCGCCGGGAAAAGCAAATCGCCCGCCTCGCCGAGCGCGATCCGCTCACGGCCCTCTACAACCGCAGGGCGCTGGAAAAACGCACGCCCCGCCTGTTGGCCGGTGTCTCCGCGCACAGACCGGGTGCGCTGCTGTTGATCGATATCGACAACTTCAAACTGGTCAACGACCAGTACGGGCATATCGCCGGTGATCGCTTGCTGATTGCTCTGAGCGAGATGATCCGCGCCCAGCTGCCGCCCCATGCGCTGACGGCGCGGCTGGGTGGCGACGAGTTTCTGATGCTGCTCAACAATGCCTCAGCCGAAGCTATCCTTGAACTGGGCAATGCCTTGCGCGAACAGTTTCTGGCCTTGGCGTCGCACACCTATCCCACGTCCGCTGCGGTGACCTTGAGCATCGGCGCCACCCTGTTCGACAAACCGCCGGCCAGTCTGGCGGCGCTGATCGAACTTGGCGACGCCGCGCTCTACGAGTCCAAACGCGGCGGACGCAACCGCTTGCGCCTGTCCGGCCTCGCCACTCCAGGATGAAACCCGCCATGTCCAGCCACGACACCCCACTGCAAGACCTCGCCGCCCCCGAAGGCGTTTGTTACGGCTGCGGCGGCCGCAATCCGCAAGGCCTGCACGTGAAAAGTCGGTGGGATGAGGACGGCAACCACGTCATCGCCGAGCATCTGCCCGAAGCTCAATACTGCGGCTGGCCGGATCTGGTTTACGGCGGGCTGATTGCCATGCTCGTCGACTGTCACTCCAACTGGACCGCCATGGCCTGGCACTACCGCGCAGAAAACCGCGAAGCCGGCAGTCTGCCGCGCATCGACTGCGTCACCGGTAACCTTGGGATCAAATTCATCAAACCCACACCGATGGGCGTGCCGCTGCTCTTGCGCGCGCGAGTCGAAGGTGAAGTCGGGCGCAAGACCCGGGTGATTTGCGAGGTGTATGCCGGGGAAGTGCTCACGGCGGTGGGTGATTCGGTGTTTGTGCGGGTGGATACGGGGCAGTTGGCGGATGCAGCGCATGGCCGCAAAAGCCAAAGCCCCTCACCCTAGCCCTCTCCCAAAGGGAGAGGGAACTGACCGAGGTGCTTGGTGCAGATACGCCGACCTGGGAAACCGAGCCGAACTCAAATCTTGAAAAAACCCTCACCCTAGCCCTCTCCCAAAGGGAGAGGGAATTGACCGAGGTGTCTGGTGGAAATACGCCGACCTGGGAAACCGAGCCGAACTCAAATCTTGAAAAAACCCTCACCCTACCCCCTCTCCCAGAGGGGAGAGGGGATTTATCGAGGTGTCTGGTGGAATAGGCCGACCTGGGAAACCGAGCCGAACTCAAATCTTGAAAAAACCCTCACCCTACCCCTCTCCCAGAGGGAGAGGGGATTGACCGAGGTGTCTGGTGGAATAGGCCGACCTGGGAAACCGAGTCGAACACAAATTCTGAAAAGCATGAAAATCGGCTCCCTCTCCCTCGGGAGAGGGCTGGGGTGAGGGGCTGCGGTTCAAGCCACGCAGCCACACTCAAGCCGAAAGCGAAACGTTCTGAGCCAGCTCTTCAACGCGACAAAGCCACCACACCAGCCCGCGCCGCGTGCAGCTTTTTATAGCTTTCGATCAAGCGCAAATGCCGATCCAGCCCTTCCAGCTTCATGCTCGTCGGCGTCAAACCGTAAAAACGCACACTGCCATTCACCGAACCAATCGCAGCATCCATACGCTCGTCACCAAACATCCGACGGAAGTTGGCCTCGTAGTCTTCCAGCTCGAGATCCTCGTCCAGCTCCATCTCCAGCACCACATTCACTGCCTGATAGAACAAGCCGCGCTCTACGGTGTTGTCGTTGTATTGCAGGAACGCCTCAACCAGATCCTTGGCCTCGTCAAACTTCTGCAGTGCGAGGTAGATCAGCAGGCGCAGTTCCAGAATCGTCAGCTTGCCCCACGGCGTGTTGTCGTCAAACTCGATGCCGATCAGCGTGGTGATATCGGTGTAGTCATCCTGCTCGCTGCGTTCCAGGCCCTGGACCAGATTGCGCAGGCCAACCTTGCTGAGGTTGTGCAGATTGAGGATGTCGGCACGGAATTGCAGGGCTTTGTTGGTGTTGTCCCAGATCAGGTCTTCGACCGGGTAGATCTCCGAGTAATCCGGCACGAGGATGCGGCAGGCCTTGGCGCCGATGTGCTCGTAGACCGCCATGTAGACTTCCTTGCCCATGTCTTCGAGGATGCCGAACAGGGTCGCGGCTTCTTCGGCGTTGGAGTTTTCGCCTTGGCCTGAGAAGTCCCATTCGACGAATTCGAAATCTGGTTTGGCGCTGAAGAAGCGCCACGACACCACACCGCTGGAATCGATGAAGTGCTCGACAAAGTTGTTCGGTTCGGTCACTGCCTGCCCCGAGAACGTCGGCTGCGGCAAGTCGTTGAGTCCTTCAAAGCTGCGGCCCTGAAGCAGTTCAGTCAGGCTGCGTTCCAGCGCGACTTCCAGGCTCGGGTGCGCGCCGAACGAGGCGAAGACGCCGCCAGTGCGCGGGTTCATCAGGGTCACGCACATCACTGGGAATTCACCGCCCAGCGAGGCGTCCTTGACCAGCACCGGGAAGCCCTGCTCTTCAAGGCCTTTGATGCCGGCGAGGATGCTCGGGTATTTTTCCAGTACCTCTTGCGGTACATCCGGCAGGGCCATTTCGCCTTCGAGTATTTCGCGTTTGACCGCGCGCTCGAAAATTTCCGACAGGCACTGCACCTGCGCTTCGGCCAAGGTGTTGCCGGCGCTCATGCCGTTGCTCAGGTAGAGGTTTTCGATCAGGTTCGACGGGAAGTACACCACTTCACCGTCCGACTGGCGCACGAACGGCAGCGAGCAGATACCGCGCTGAGTGTTGCCGGAGTTGGTGTCGTAAAGGTGCGAGCCGCGCAGTTCGCCGTCGCGGTTGTAAATGCCAAGGGTGTAGTCGTCGAGAATCTCGCTTGGCAATTCGTCTTTCGAACCCGGCTTGAACCACTTCTCGTCCGGATAATGGACGAATTCGGCGTTGGCGATGTCTTCGCCCCAGAACTGGTCGTTATAGAAGAAGTTGCAATTGAGGCGCTCGATGAACTCGCCCAGCGCCGACGCCAGTGCGCCTTCCTTGGTCGCGCCCTTGCCGTTGGTGAAGCACATCGGCGAATGCGCATCGCGAATGTGCAGCGACCAGACGTTGGGCACGATGTTGCGCCACGAAGCGATTTCGATCTTCATGCCGAGGTCGGCGAGGATCTTCGACATGTTGGCAATGGTCTGTTCCAGCGGCAGGTCCTTGCCGGCGATGTAGGTGCCTGCCTGGGAATCGGACTGCGGCATCAACAAGGCCTGGGCATCGGCGTCGAGGTTGTCGACTTCTTCGATGATGAACTCGGGGCCGGTCTGCACCACCTTCTTCACGGTGCAGCGGTCGATGGAACGGAGGATGCCCTGGCGATCCTTGTCCGAGATGTCGGCCGGCAACTCGACCTGAATCTTGAAGATCTGGTTGTAGCGGTTTTCCGGGTCGACGATGTTGTTCTGCGACAGGCGAATGTTCTCTGTCGGAATATTGCGTGTGTCGCAGTACAGCTTGACGAAGTAAGCCGCGCACAAGGCCGACGACGCCAGGAAGTAGTCGAACGGCCCCGGTGCCGAACCATCACCCTTGTAGCGAATTGGCTGATCGGCGATCACCGTGAAGTCGTCGAACTTGGCTTCAAGTCGAAGGTTGTCGAGAAAGTTGACCTTGATTTCCATGCGGGATTACCAGAATACGGCTAAACGAATGGCGGCCATTATCCGGTTTTTGTGCGGGAAGTCTCGCCCTTTCGGGATTCGCCGCTGGCCGGCGCTGCTGGAAATTCCGGCAGATTCGCTACACTTTGAAAAAATCCAGGCGATACCAATAACAACAATCTGAACATTGTGCGCTCGCCATTGTTCTAGATTCAGAAGACACCGGATCAAGGACGAGCACATGGCCGTTATTCTCCCTGCGCAGCCAATCCCCACCCCGCAACGCGCCGTCACCCGGCGCCTGGCCATCGCCGTTGGCGCACTGTTCGTCGCTGGCGTTATTGCCGCGATCAGCACCCTGCTTGGCATTGCCAATACCCTGGATGCGAAAGATCTGGAACAGAACCAGTTCTATTCCGTGCGCGCCGTGGAAAACCGCATCACCGCGTCGAAAAACTACATCACCAGTTATGCCTACTGGACCCGCGCCTATGAGGCCTTGAGCGGGCCGATCGACGTCAATTGGGCCTACACCGAACAGAACATGGGCAAGACGCTGTTCACCAGCGACGGCTACGACGGCGTGTTCGTCCTTGATCGCAATCGCACCAAGTACGCGGTGATTCGCGGGCAGATGGTTGAAACCGACGTATCCAGCGTACTGCAAGCGCCCGCCTCGGCGCTGGTCGAGCAGGTGCTGAGCCAGCCTGATCTGACCAAGCCGATCAGCAGTTATTCATTGTTCGAAGGCTGGCCGGCGCTGATCACCGCTGCCGCGATCATTCCCAATGACGAGCGCCCGCTGGATGAATTGAGAAACACCTCGGTGCTGGTGTTCGTCGACAAGCTGACCCCGACCAAACTGCGCAAGATCGGCAGCGGTTATGGCCTGACGAACCTGACCCTCGTCCCGGATGAAACCATTGAGAAAGGCCATCCAAGCGTACCCCTCGACAGCACCGGCTACAGCCTGGTTGCCGACCTGCAGCGACCCGGTCAGCAATTGCTGTGGACGCTGGTGCCGCCGCTCGGCGCGACGTTTCTGGTGCTGATGCTGCTCACCGCCTATTTTTTCCGCCATGCATTGCGCTCATCGCAATACGTCGACAACAGCATTCATGCCATGCAGGCCTCGAATCAGGCACTCGAGAAAGCCAATCATGCCCTCGAAGCCAGTGAAGAACGCTTTCGCGCCGTGGCCGAAGCGGCGTCGGACTGGATCTGGGAAGTTGATGATCAGTTGTCGCTGACCTATCTGTCGGCGCGCTTCAGCGAAGTCACCGGTTACCCGCAAGCCCTGTGGCTGGGCCAGGACATCGGCGAATTACTGACTTGCGACACCACGCCACTGGAACTGTGGCTGCGCAAACTCAGCGAGGAAAACAGTGCCGGCGACTTGCGCTGCACTTATCGCGATCACTCCGGGCAGCCGCGCCACTGCCGGCTCTCGGCGCGGCCGATTTTCGACAAGAACAGCGTCGTCGGCTATCGCGGCACTGCCAGCGATATCACCGACGAAGTCGCCGCCCATGCGCAGATCCAGCACCTGTCGATGCATGACGCCCTGACCGGCCTGCCCAACCGCAACAAACTGGCGCGTTATCTCGACGACGTCCTGGTATTGAAGGAACACGCGCCGCCGCTGTCGCTGCTGATGATCGATCTGGACAACTTCAAGCCGATCAACGATTCCCTCGGCCATCCTGCCGGTGACGCGGTTCTCCAGGAAGTCGCCACGCGCCTGCGCGAATGCACCCGCGAGCACGACATCGTCGCCCGTCTCGGTGGTGATGAATTCGTCGTGGTGCTCAACGGCATGGACAGCCATAACGAGATCGACAAATTCTGCACACGGCTGATCGGCAGCCTGCATCAACCGATCAATTACGAACAACATCCGCTGCACATCGGCGCCAGCATCGGCATCGCCCTGAGTCGTCGACACGGTTTTGCCGCCAGCGATCTGATCCGCTACGCCGACATCGCGCTGTATCAGGCCAAATCCGACGGCAAGAACACCTGGTGCTTCTTCGAAGCGCACATGAGCGACCAGATCCAGACGCGCCGGCAAATGGAAGATGACCTGCGCCATGCGCTCAAGCACAACGAATTCGTCCTGCACTATCAGCCGCGCTACAAGGTTGATGGCAAGCACATCGTTTCGGTGGAGGCGCTGGTGCGCTGGCAGCATCCGACCCAGGGCCTGCTCGGGCCGGACGTGTTCATTCCGCTGGCCGAACAGACCGACCTGATCGTCCCGCTGGGCCGCTGGGTGCTGCGCGAAGCTTGCGAAACCGCGCTGGAATGGCCCCATGACATTCTGCTGTCGGTCAACCTCTCGCCTGCGCAGTTCGCTCTCAGCGACGTCGTCGAGGATGTTCGTGAAGTGCTGGTGGAAACGCGTTTCCCGGCCAGCCGTCTGGAGCTGGAGATCACCGAGAACGTGATGCTCAACGACACCGATGGCGCGCTGACTACCATGAATCAGCTCAAGGAGCTCGGCGTGCGTCTGAACATGGACGACTTCGGCACCGGTTATTCGTCGCTCGGTTACCTACGCGCCTATCCATTCGACGGGATCAAGATCGACAAACGCTTTATCGCCTCGATCAGCAGCGGCGCCAACGACCGTGCCGTGGTGCAGGCGATCATCGGTCTGGGCAAAGCCATGGGGCTGACGGTGACCGCCGAAGGCGTCGAGACCGAGGAGCAACTGGCGATTCTCGGCAAGGATCAATGCAACGAGGTGCAGGGTTATTTCATGAGTCGGCCGATCGACAAGGCGGCTTTTGCTGATCTGCTACGGGCTTCGCGACTGTCGCTGGTGAGCAAAAAAGGTCGGGTGACGTGAATATCAGCCATCGTTGGCAACGCGGACCTTGCCGCTGAACACGCGGAAACCGAAGGTGTTGTAGGCCAGCGTGATGGGGATCAGGACGGCGAATCCGACCAGCATGAAGATCTGGCTGTTCGGGCTGGATGCGGCTTCGCTCAAGGTCAGATCCGGCGGAATGATGAAGGGAAATAGCGCGACCAGCATCACCGCGAAAGCCAGGACGAAGATGCCCAATGCGGCGAACAGTGGGATGAAGTCGAAGCGGCAGTGAAAGCCTTTGCTGAACACCCATCCTAGAGCGCTGACGATCAGTCCTGCCGGCAACCACAGGCGAATATCGGCGAGCCTCCGGGCATATTGCGGCTGCAACGTCGCCGTCCATGCGATCAGCACCAGCAATAGTGCCGCGACGACCAGCGCCAGCATGCGGGCCTGACGAGCCGAGCGCTGCTGCAATTCATCCAGGGTGCGCCAGTACAACCAGCACGTCCCCAGCCAGACGTAACCGAGTACCAGCACCAAACCGCAAAACACCGGGAAGGGATTCAGCCAGTCGCGGCCATCGCCAATGTATTGACCGCCCCGATGCGCAACGCCTTGCACGAGAGTGCCGAGCACCATGCCCTGGACCAACCCGGTCAGCAGCGAAGCCAGGGCCAGCACACCGTCGACGATGCGCTTGCGTCGCTCGTTCGGTGCGTAATCGCGAAACTCCAGCGCCATGGCCCGCGCGATCAAGGCGAGGAACATCACGATAAAAGGCACGTACAAGGCCGGCAGCAAGATCGCGTACGCCAGCGGAAACAACGCCAGCAGCCCGCCGCCGCCGAGCACCAGCCAGGTTTCGTTGGCGTCCCACACCGGCAGAATCGACACCGCCATGGCTCGTCGCTGGTGTTTGCAATCCGTGAGGCCCATGAGCATGCCGACGCCCAGATCGGTGCCGTCGAGCACCACGTAGTTCATCACCGAGAACGCCAATGCGGCAGCGCACAACAGCGTCAGCCAGTCGGTGTCCATATCTGCGACTCCTCAGTGCCCGGTTTCGTCGGCAAGGGTGGGCTGCGGCCCGGGTTGATCCTCCTGCGGCGGCTCGCGCAACAGGCGCAGCAACACCCACAGACCGATGCCGAAGATCAGCAGATAAAACAGCAGAATCAGCCACGTCGACCCGACGACTTGAGCCCTGGACACCGATGACAGACTGTCCGCCGTGCGCATCAATCCGTAAACCGTAAACGGCTGTCGCCCCACTTCGGTGACAACCCAGCCGCTGAGCATTGCCAGAAATCCGGCCGGTGCCAGCAGCACGCACGCGCCCAGCCAGCGCCGCGCCGTGTACAGGCGATTCCGTCGGCGCAGGATCAGGCTGACCACACCCTGCCCAAGCATCAACAGCCCCAGCCCGACCATCAGCCGAAATGCGAAAAACACCGGCGCCACGGGCGGGATGTCCTCAGCCGGGAACTCATCAAGCGCAGCGATTGTGCTGGTCAGGTCATGCTGCAGGTAGAGGGAACCAATGCGCGGAATCGCCACCTCCCAGTGGTTGCGGCGCTCTTGCATATCCGGCCATGCGAACAGCCGCAGTGGCTCCCCTGCCCCTTGGGCCGGGCGCGTCCATGAGCCTTCGATGGCCGCCACTTTCTGCGGCTGGGCGTGCAAACTGTGCCGGCCATGCAGGTCCCCGACGACAATCTGCACCGGCATCAGCAGCGCAATCACCCATAGCCCCATGGAGAATTGCAGGCGAGCACGCGGGTTTTTCGGGGCCTTGCGCAATTGCCAGGCACTGATCCCGGCAATCAGCGTCGCGCTGCCGATGAACACGGCAAGCAGCATGTGCGCCAGGCGATAGGGAAACGAAGGGTTGAAGATGATTGCCCACCAGTCCTCGGCAAGGAACCGCCCGTCCGCGCCAATCGAATAGCCGGCCGGGGTTTGCATCCAGGAGTTGGCAGACAGAATCCAGAACGCGCTGATCAGCGAGCCCACCGCCACCGCGCACGTGGCAAAAAAGTGCAGACTCGGGCCGACTTTCTTCAAGCCGAAGAGCATGATGCCAAGGAAACCCGCTTCGATGAAAAACGCCGCCATCACTTCATAGAACATCAGCGGACCGAGGACATCACCGGCCTGCACCGATAGCCGTGACCAGTTGAGGCCGAACTGATACTCCAGAATCAATCCCGACGCCGTGCCCACCGCAACGTTGAGGGCGAATACCTTGAGCCAGTAACGATAAACATCCAGATAAACCTGGCGCCCGGTTTTCAACCACAACGCTTCCAGCACCATGAGGAAATTCGCCAGACCGATGCTGAACGCCGCCAGCACGATGTGAAAGCTGATCGTGATCGCGAACTGGGCGCGGGCGGCCATCAGGGCCGAATCAACAGGCTCCATCCATCAGCCGCTGTAGAACACAGCAAGCTTGTTGCCTTCGGGGTCGCGCAGATAGGCCACGTAAAAGTCCGGCGTATAGGCTTCGCGCGTGCCCGGCGGTCCTTCATTGCTGCCGCCACTGTCGAGCCCGGCCTTGTGCACCTGATCGACCTGGTGCCGCGAGTCGGCGCGAAATGCCGGCATCATGCCGTTGCCGGGTGTCGCCGGCTCACCATTGAACGGTTGCGAGATGTGCACACTGCCGGGGCCGTTGGACTTGTCGATGCAATCGGGCAGGTAAAAACAGTAGTGTTCTTCGCGATCATGCCGGTAGCCCAGCGGCGTCAGGATCGCCTTGTAAAAAGCTGCCGAACGCTCGACGTCGTTGGCGCCGATAAACAGATAACTGAGCATGGGACGTCCTCCGATGACAGCTGTCAGCGCTGCGGCTGTTCTTGGTTCAAGGTGAACACATTGCCGGCGTCACGCACCAACTGGCGCCATTCGGCACTGGTGATCAGGCCTTGCTCCTCCATCTGATCCGCAGCCTTGAGCAGCTCGTCATATTGCTGTTCCGGATCCAGATCGCCCTCGGCCTGCTCTGCCATCTTCCGCCATGCCGCCAGTGATGCCTGCTTTTGCTGATCGAACATACCGGTATCTCCTGAGGGACTTACCCGGTAGAAAAATCAGCGCGAGAGAGGTTCAGGGCAGACGACGGATGGACGGTTGATGCGCAAAACCTTGTCGGAGTGAGCCTGCTCGCGATAGCGGTATATCTGTCAAATTAAATTTGAATGTTCCTCCGTCATCGCGAGCAGGCTCACTCCCACAGAAAAGCAAAATCAAAAGATCGCAGCCTTCGGCAGCTCCTACAGTTGGATCGCGTACCACCTCAAGAACAGGTCGGCTGTCAGGCCGCCTTCGCGAGCAGGCTCGCTCCCACAGAAAAGCAAAATCAAAAGATCGCAGCCTTCGGCAGCTCCTACAGTTGGATCGCGTACCACCTCAAGAACAGGTCGGCTGTCAGGCCGCCTTCGCGAGCAGGCTCGCCTACAAAGCAAACGCAAAGCAGCGCAGCTGCCCGCGGCGAAGCCGCACCACTCAACAATGAGCGCAAGCTCGAGTACCGCTTTTGATCTTGATCCACCAGCGACGTCGGAAGGCTGAGTGGAGGGATTGATCCGGGCGTGGGAGCGCAGCGACCGTTCGACGAAGTCGAACACAGCGGAAGGAGGTGCAGCGAAGCAAACCGTAGCCGCTGCGCCAGGATCGATCCCGCAGCGAAGGAACCCGAGCCTGCGAGGGCCGAACGCAGGAGCAAGCCTTTTGGGTTACCTTTTTGGCGTCTGAAAAAGGTGACTCGCCGTAAGGGCGAAACCGCCAGCCGCAACACCCGAAAAAACGGATATACACCCAAAACCCCAAGAGCCTGGTCGGCCCAAAGGCCGCCACGCCCAAAAAAACCCGCAAATGTCAAAACCGCTCCGCCACCCGCTTGTACGCATAATCCGGCTCCCGGTACTTGCCCGGCTTCTGCCGTTTCGGCAACTCGACCTTGTCGCGCTTCACCTCTTCATAGGGGATGCGACTGAGCAGATCAGTGATGATGTTCAGCCGCGCACGACGTTTGTCATTCGAGTCGGCAACCCTCCACGGCGCCCAATCGGTGTCGGTGTGCTTGAACATTTCGTCCCGCGCCCGTGAGTAGTCATACCAGCGGCTGTAGGATTTCAGATCCATGGGTGTCAGTTTCCAGATCTTGCGCCCGTCATTGATTCGCGCTTCAAGCCGGCGGGTCTGTTCCTCCGGACTGACCTCAAGCCAGTACTTGAGCAGGATCACCCCCGAATCGACGATGGCGTTTTCCACCCACGGGATCGACTTGAGAAACTTGTCGGCCTGCTCCTCCGTACAAAAACCCATGACCCGTTCGACACCGGCGCGGTTGTACCAACTGCGGTCGAAAATCACCACCTCGCCGCCCGCCGGCAGATGCGGCAGATAGCGCTGTACATGCATCTGACTTTTTTCTCGATCGGTTGGCGCCGGTAATGCCATCACGCGGAACACCCGTGGGCTGACGCGCTCCGTGATCGCCTTGATCACCCCGCCCTTGCCCGCACCGTCGCGCCCTTCGAAAACAATACAAACCTTGACACCTTTGGCGATGACCCACTCCTGCAGCTTGACCAGCTCAACGTGGAGCTTGCGCAGCTGTTCGAGATAGTCCTTGTTTTTCAAGCGCGGACGTTCGATTGCCTTTGCAGGTTTCTTCTTGTCTTTCGCCATGAACCTGTCCTCGCGCTTCAACAGCCCGCTGAATTTGTTTATTGACCCGAAGGGCCTGATCCGTGAGGTTAGTTCACGCCCGGTTGTTTGCCATTGCCGGGCAAAAAAGCCCTGTCGCCATGTGTTTCCTGAGGTTGTTCCGACGTCGCACTGTTCATTGCCCGATCCCCTGTTTGCTGGAGTTTTTTCGATGCCGTCGTCCAAATCATTGCCCACTGCCCTGCTCGGTCTGGCCCTGGCCTGCCCGGCGATGGCCGAGACCCAAGGTCTGGAGCTGGGGCAAGTGCTGATTTCGGCAGATGAGCGCAGTGGCAGCGATGCAGCGGTCGAAGAAGCGCGGCAACGCCTTGAGCAGGTTCCCGGCGGCGCCAACGTGGTCGACATGCGCCAGCCGTTGCAGGGCCGCGTTGCCAGCAATCAGGATGTGCTGGCCTATCAGCCGGGGGTGTATGCCCAGTCGGCGGGCAACGAAGGCGTAAAGATTTCCATCCGTGGTTCAGGCATCAACCGCGCACCCGGTGCCCACGCCTCGGGGCTGTACACGATGCTGGATGGCTTGCCGCTGACCGGCCCCGGCGGCACGCCGTATGAATTGCTCGAACCGCTGTGGGTCGACCATGTCGAAGTGCTGCGCGGCGCCAACGGCTTCGATCGCGGCGCGCTGGCACTGGGCGGAGCTATCGATTACGTCAGCCACACCGGTTACACCGCGCCAAAGCTGCACGTGCGCTACGCCACCGGCAGCCATGGCTATCAGCAGCGCCAGGTCAGCTCCGGGCAAGTGCTGGGAGATTTCGATTACTACGTGTCCCTGACCGATGCCAACGCCGACGGCTATCAGGACCACACCGCCAGCGAGAGCAAAGGCCTGGTCGCCAACTTCGGCTATCGCTTCAACCCGAATCTGGAAACCCGCTTCTACTTCCGCTATCGCGAAACCGACAACGACCTCGCCGGTCGCGTGACCAAGCATTCCATCGAACACAGCCCACGGGCAGCCAACCCGGCGTATGTGGCCCGCGATGACAGCCGCAAGCAGCCCGGCAGTACGTTCATCGGCAACAAGACCACGTTCTACCTCGATGACGATTCGAGCATCCAGACCGGCCTCGCCTACCACGACTACCCGATGGATCTGCGCGAAGGCCCGAACCGGCTGAAGGTGGCTTATACCGACGTCAGCGGCACCTTCGACTACAAACGCCGCGACACTTTGTTCGGGATGGAAAGCCGCAGCAACGTCGGCCTGCGCGTGACCAAGCACCTGCCCAACGATGGCGCCAGCGAGTTCGTGCGCATCCCGAGTGGCAACACCGCCAGCTACGCCCCGGGCACGCGGATGCGTAATTTCACTTATCAGGGTTCAGATACCGTGCTGCATTTCGGCAATGACCTGGAAATTGCCGACGACCTGTGGCTGACCACCGGCCTTGCCGCCATCTACACCCGCCGCGAAAGCGCCGTGACCTATCCGCAGGGCGGCGGCAAAACAAGTCTCAGCGACTGGGACTATGCACCGCGCATCGGCCTGCGCTACCAGATCACCCCGGACGTGCAAGTGTTCGGCAACCTCAGCCGCTCCGTCGAAGCACCGCACCCGTGGTCGCTGATCTACAGCTCCAACGTGCGCTTCCCTGCCGGCAACGGCGCCGCCACCGGCACCCAGCGCGACCCGGTCGAACTGCAAAACCAGACCGCTACCACTCTGGAACTCGGCGGCCGTGGCGACAGCCATTTGGGCGAATGGAGCCTGGCCTGGTACTACGCGCAAGTTCGTCACGAACTGCTCTCGGTACTGCCGGACGCCAACGCCGTCACGCCCTACGAACTCAACGCCAGCCCGACCGTGCACCAAGGCATCGAGGCCAGCCTGAACAGCAAACTCTGGACCGCCGCCGACGGCCGCCAGTTGAGCTTGCGCCAGGCCTACACCTTCAGCGACTTCCACTACCGCGACGACGAACGCTTCGGCGACAACCGCTTGCCGGGCCTGCCGATGCATTATTACCAAGGCGAACTGCGTTACGACTGGCCGCAGGGCTTCTTTGCCGCCGTGAACACGCAACTGGTCTCCAAAGTTGCCGTGGACTACGCCAACAGCTACTACGCCGATCCCTACGCCCTGTTCGGCGCCACCCTGGGCTACAACGCCCCGAAGGGCGACTGGCAAGGTTGGGTCGACATGCGCAACCTGACCGGCAAACGCTACGCGGCAACGGTCACGCCGGGGTATGACGACAAAGGTCTGGATGCTGCGCGGTCGACTCCGGGTGAAGGGATGGGGGCTTATGTTGGGGTTTCGTGGAGTTTGCTATAAGACCCAACGCGAAATTCAAATGTGGGAGCGAGCCTGCTCGCGAAAGCGGTGTATCAGCCGTGAGTTATTTCAACTGACACGACGCCTTCGCGAGCAGGCTCGCTCCCACAGTTGGCTTTGTGGTGTGGGTTAGAACGACGCAGGATTCGAATCTCTGGACGAGTATCATCGTGACAGCACGTCTCATCGGACCGACCAGATAATCATCGCTCTCCATTGAAAATAACGGACTGACCTCATGGATACTTCCCAAGAAAACCCTCTGGAAACATCGCTCCGACTGGCGGCCGATGAACCTGCGCATCGCCCTGAGTTCTATCGCACCCTGCTGGATTCCACTGTCTACATCCTCGGCACCGCCGGTGCGGCGCAAGGTCATGTCAATCTCGAAGCCGGCAGCAACATCAGCATCGCCCATTGGCAGAAGCCCGATGGCACGCCGGTCATTCCGTTCTTCTCCTCGCTGCCAACGCTGCAACAATCCATCGACAGCGAGCAGAGCTATGTAGAAATCCCTGCCCGATCATTGTTCGAAATCACGCTGGGCGCGCTGCTCTTTCTCAATCCGAAGTCGCCGTACGGCAAGGAATTCTTTCCGGAGGAAGTGCAACGCCTGCTCTCAGGCGAAATCGGCCGGCCCGCCACGCAGCGTACCGTTGAAAAAGAAACCAACGTCTTGCTTGGACAGCCTTCGGACTACCCATCGACGATGGTCCATTCGCTCTCGCAACTGCTGGCCAAACACGCCAATGTGAAACGCGCGTTCCTGGCGCTGATGCACGACCCCTCGGTTGATGAAAAACCGCACTTGATCGTCGGCATCGAAGCGGATGGCGATATCGAACAGGTCATGCGCGAAGCCGGCAATGTCGCTGCGGACACAGCCCCTGATGGCGGGCCGGTTGATTTTTGCCGCGTGCTGACGGGACAAGCCGGGCTGAGTGATTACTTCCTCAGGGAGACCAAACCGTTCTACGAGCGCAAGTCACCGAGCAAGCTGCGTTCGTTCTTTGGCTTTGGTTGAATACGATCTGATGAAAATCGCAGTCGCCTGCATGTCGCTTGATCAGCAGGCCAGTGGTCGATTCTCATGAGCGTGACCTTGGATTCTCTCAACCCGCCCTCATAACAGTGGGTATCCCCCCATCGTCTCGAGAGGAAGCACACACCATGACCACTCAAACCGAAACTGCCATTCTCGCCGGCGGCTGCTTCTGGGGCATGCAGGATCTGTTGCGCCGCTATCCGGGTGTGCTGAAAACCCGCGTCGGCTATACCGGCGGCGATGTGCCGAATGCGACCTATCGCAACCACGGCAACCACGCCGAAGCCATCGAAATCGAGTTTGATCCGGCCGTGATCAGCTACCGGCAGATCCTTGAGTTCTTCTTCCAGATCCACGACCCGAGCACGCCTAACCGTCAGGGCAACGATCTTGGCCCGAGCTACCGCTCGGCGATCTACTACCTCAACGACGAGCAGCGTGCCGTCGCTGAAGACACCGCCGCCGATGTAGACGCATCGAAGTTGTGGCCGGGCCGAGTGGTTACGGAAATAGAACCGGCCGGCCCGTTCTGGGAAGCGGAACCCGAGCATCAGGATTACCTGGAGCGGATTCCGAACGGCTACACCTGCCATTTCATCCGGCCTAACTGGAAACTGCCGAAGCGCGGTTGAAGAAACTGCTGGCGGGGTTCAATGCCCCGCCACCACCGAAGCTTCTACAGAGCGCGGGCCCGACTTGAAACCGTGGGCCCGGGCACCCCAGGCAATGGCGAAGGCGATAGCGACCAGTGCCAGCATGGCCCACGGAAATGAGGTAACGCCCCACTGATCGAGCAGCACGCCGCCGACGACACCGCTGCCAGCGATCGCGCTGTTCCACGCCACTACGTTCAACGACAAGGCGACATCCGCTCCGTCGCCCGCCGCATCAGCCAGCGCCGTTTGCAACAGCGTCGCCGCGCCGCCAAAGGTTAAACCCCATGCCGCCACGCCGAGATAAATCACCTCTGGGCTGCCTCCGCCAAATCCCAGCGCCACGCAGACGGCGGCAAAGGTCGCCAAACTCAGCAGAACCGTCGAACGCAGCAGCGGCTCGACCAGCTTCGCCGTCAGCCATATCCCGACCAGAGCGGCGATGCCGAAGCTCAACAACACCACATCCACCCGCTCGGCCATGCCCGCCGGCGCCACGAACGGAGCGATATAGGTGTAGAGAATGTTGTGCGCCAGCATCCAACTGATCACCACGGCTAGCACAGGACGCACGCCCGGGGTAGTCAGGACTTTGCTCAGCGATAGGCGTTGATGGGCCGGCTGCGGCGGGTAGTCGGGCACTTTCACCAGTACCCAGACGATCAGTACCAAGGTCAGCGCCGACATCAGACCGAATGTAGTGCGCCAACCGACCAGCCCACCGAGCCACGTACCCAGAGGCACGCCCAGCGACAGCGCAATCGGTGTGCCGACCATCGCCAGCGCCAACGCCTTGCCCTGCTGTTCGGGCTCAACCATGCGTCGCGCATAGCCGGCCAGCAGACTCCATGCCAGACCCGCCGCAACCCCGGCGAAGAACCGCGCGACCAGCGTCACGCCGTAATGCGACGACAGCGCGGTAATCGAATTGAACAGCAGGAAACCGACAATCGTCAGCAGCAGCACGTTGCGGCGCCGCCAGCCCCGGGTGGCGATGGTCATCGGGATCACCGCCAGTACGGAACCCAATGCGTACGCGGTAACCATTTGCCCGGCCATGGACGGCGAAATCGCCAGGCCTTCACTGATCAACGGCAACAGGCCCGCCGGCAGGGTTTCGGTGACGATGCAGATGAAGCCAGTCATGGCCAGCGCCAGCAAAGCGCCGATGGGCAGACCTTTTGGCGTAGCCGTTAACGTGATTGAAGGTGTCACTGGAAGCTCCTCGAAAAAACCGACTCAGATTTAAATACCGATCGATCTAGATCCTGAGGGTGCATGCGCAGCGTTGTCAACAATTTCTGTATCGACTAGTCTTTATATTAAATCAATGAGGAGTCAGGTCATGGCGAGAACCGGTCGCCCCCGTCAGTTTGATCGCGACGACGCCGTCGATCAGGCTTTGCAACTGTTCTGGCAACACGGCTACGACGCGACATCGCTGGCCCAATTGAAGGCAGGCCTGGGTGGCGGTATCTCTGCACCTAGCTTCTACGCCGCGTTCGGTTCCAAGGAAGCGTTGTTCGATGAATGCGTGCAGCGTTATTTAACCACCTATGCGCAAGTCACCGAGTGCCTGTGGGACGACAGCCTGCCACCACGCCAGGCGATCGAGACCGCTTTGCGCCAGTCGGCACGCATGCAGTGCGACGACACACACCCCAAGGGCTGCATGGTTACCCTCGGCGTCATGAGCGCACCGAGCCCGGAAACCGCCCATGTGGCGCAAGCCCTGACCCACTCAAGGCAGCGCACCCGTGCCGGCATTCAAGCCTGCGTCGAACGCGCTGTGAATGCCGACGAGCTGGCCAGCGGCACAAGTGCGGCGGCGATGGCGACGGTATTCGACAGTTTCCTGCAGGGCATATCCATCCTCGCCAGAGACAACACCGCGCTGGATAACATTGATGCTGCTATCACTCAGATCATGCAAATCTGGGAAATTGCCGCCACGCGTAAGGCGGATTGATCAAATCACAAATGCACCGGTGCCACCGGCGCCGAACCCGGCTCCGGCACATCGACATTGACCTTCAGGGCAATCAGCAGCGCGGCCAGCAACATCAGAATTCCAGCTGCTACAAACACGCCATTGATGCCGCTGAAACTGAACACCGAACCGCCGGCGGCGGCGCCTGCGGCAATCGCCGACTGCACCGATGCGACGACCATGCCGCCTGCGCTTTCGGCCTGATCGGGTATCGATCGCGCCACCCAGTTCGACCATGCCACCGGCACGCCACCGAAGGCCATCCCCCACAGAGCCAGAAGCAACGCCTGCCCGGTGAGCGACGCCGGTAACCCGACCAACGCCAGAGCAGCAACGCCCACCAACACCGGCATCAGCACCAGTGTTGCGCGTGGATTGCGCTGCAACAGCCAGCCGGCGAACAGCGTGCCGGCAAAGTTCGCCACGCCGAAACCGAGCAGCATCAGCGCCAGCGTCTGCGCGCCGACTCCGGTGGTGCTTTCCAGAAATGGCCTGATATAGGTGAACAACGCGAAGTGGCCGGTGTGCACCAATACACAGCCGAACATGCCAATGGCAATGCCCGGTCGCAGCAACACCTCAAGCACCGTACGCAGGCGTGACGGTCGATGTGGCGCCAGACTCGGTAACGTGAACATTTGAAAGACCAGCGTCACCACGCCAACCGCCGCAGCTGCGAAAAACGCACTGCGCCAGCCAAACTGGCCGCCGAGATAACTGCCCAATGGCACCGCGACCACGGTCCCGACGGCGATCCCGCTGAAGATAATCGACAGCGCCCGTGGCAGCAGCGCCGCCGGCACCAGGCGCATCGCCACGGCCGCCGCCATGCTCCAGAATCCGCCCAGAGCTATGCCCAAAAGGATGCGCATGATCAGCAAAACTGCGAGGCTCGACGACAGCGCCACCAGCAGATTCGACGCGATCATCAGTACCGAGAAACCGAGCAAGACCAGCCGCCGATCAAGACTGCGCGTCAATCCAGGTACGAGCAATCCGGCAAAGAGCGCCACCACTGCGGTCACCGTCACTGCTTGCCCGGCCAGCGCTTCGCTGACGCCGAGATCCAGCGCCATTGGTGTCAGCAGGCTGGCCGGCAGATATTCCGCAGTGAGTAAACCGAACACCCCCATCGCCAGTGAGAAAACCGCCATCCACGCAGGAGCCATCGGCTCCTCTTCAGTTCGCCCATCACCTACACATTCATTCATTTCAAGACTCCCTCGGACATTTCAAGAGAGCAATCTATTAGCGGCAAACCGGATGATCTATGATGCGCAGTCTTGAACTTTTGATCGAAACCCCGAACATGAGCAGCACTGATTCCTTTTCACTGTCATCAGACCTGATCACTGAATTGCTGCGCAGCATGCGTCTGCGTGGCGTGCAGTATCGGCGGATCCACGCCGGTCCGCCGTATGGTCTGGGTTTCAGCGACAAATCGGGCCATGCGTATTTCCACTTCGTTGCCGCTGGATCGACGGTGTTGCGACTGGAGGACGGCAGCCTTTACGAGTTGGCGGCGGGCAATGCGGTATTCATTGCCCATGGTGCCGCGCACCAGTTGCTGTCACACCCAAACGCCGAAGTGCAGGACATTGACAGCGCCGTCGCCGCGCCACTCGGCGATACGGTCTGCGCGGTGCAGGTCGGTCACAGCGCCGTTTCGCCCGATAGCGCCCTGCTCTTCAGTGGCTGTATGGAGTTCGAGCTCGGCAGCCTGCAGGGCCTCGGTCGGCTGATGCCGGGACTGATGCTGATCGACGCCGGCGGCCAGCGTTATCCGGGGCTTATGCCAATTCTTGCGACCATGGAACGCGAAGTCAGCGCAGCGCGCATCGGCTTCGCCGGCATTCTCGCTCGCCTTGCCGACGTAGTGGCGGCAATGATTGTTCGTGGCTGGGTCGAATGCGCTTGCGGCAATGCCTCCGGTCTCGTCGCCGCCCTGCGCGACCCTCGTCTGTCGAAAGCTTTGCTGGCCCTGCACCAACAACCGGGGCGCGACTGGAGCGTCGCGGAGCTGGCAACGCTGTGCAACACCTCACGCTCGGTCTTCGCCGAACGCTTCCAGACCACCCTCGGCACCCCGCCGCTGCGCTACGCCACCGAACTGCGCATGCGCTTGGCCAGTCAGTGGCTGACACTGGAAAGACTGCCGATCGAAGAAGTGGCGCAGCGCTTGGGCTACACCTCCCAAGCGGCGTTCAGTCGTGCGTTCAAGCGGATAACGGGAAGCTCACCGGGAGCGAGTCGGCGCCAGCGCGCACTGTAGAAATTGCGTTAACAGGGCGGCAATGAATCCGAGCCGCCCTCACCGCTGGATTTTCCCCAGCCCCGCGCCCACCCGCTCAGCAGCCTGCAAATCCCCGCGCGCCTCCAACTCCTGCGCCACTTGCCGCAACTGCTCAACCGTCAATCCCACATTCAGACTGATCTTCAAATGTGACTCCAGCTGCGATTCCACCCCAGCCATTGCCGCCAGCGCGCCAACCGTCGCCAGTTCCCGATCCGTCCATGCCAGGTTGTCGCGGGCGAAGATGTCGCCGAACAAGTGCACTTTCAGGAACTGATCGATCGCCGGGGCGAATTCGAAGAGCGGGCCGGACACTGGCGCGCCGACCAGACGGGTCTGATTGTCGGTGCCGAGTTCGGTAAGTGCATACCCCGACGGAACCGGGCCGGGCTCTCGTCCGGGCGCGTCTTCAATGCCCCGCGCGGCGCGTTCCTGCACAACCTTCATTAGCAAGGACAAGGCGTTGAGGCTGCGTGGGAACCCGGCGTAGGCGTACAGCTGCACCAGAACTTCCTTGGTTTCGCTGATGCTCAACCCGGCATCGAGGCCGCGATTGAGTGCGTCGTGCAAACGCGGCATGTCGCCGATTGCAGCGTTGGCGGCAATCGGGGCGATCGCCAGTTGCTTAAGCGTCAGAGGTTGTTCTTGCATGATCGGTTTCTCCGGTGATCGGGAAGGATTGGCGCACAGAGGATTCACGCAGGCTGCGCTGGCGAGGACCGCGCAGCCGAGAGCCACAATGCGCAGAAGGCGCGGCTGATGCAGGTTTTTCAGCTTCATCAATGAATCTCCTCACTCATCCAGCGTGAACGTCACCCGCACATCGCCACGCCCCAAGGTCTCGGCCAAGTCCTGCGGCCGGTCGATGCGACCAAGGCGCGAATAGCGGTAAGACGAATCGAAGGTTTTGTAGAAGACCACCAACGTATCGTCGCCATACAAAAGGAAATCGCCGTTGTGGATCGTGCCCGGCCGATAGGGCTGCGTGGGCAAGGGCGGCTGCACGGTGGCGTATTTTTCGTTGCTGTGCAGGTCGACCATGTTCAGGCTCAGCGGCAATCGCGTGAGCAATTGCCGAGTGCTCGGGTTGTCCTCAAGAGCAATGGCAAAACGGTGTTCTCCGACGGTCATCCACATCGTGGTCTCCTCCGGGTTAGCAGCAGACTGAGCAAAGGGCAGCCATGCCATCAGTACGAATCCCTTCCAGCCGTTGGCAAAAATCCGCATCGCTTTGCTCCGTCGCGTTGAAAGTTACTTCAGGTTGCTCTTGAAGAACTGCGTCAGCTTGGCAAAAGGAATCAGCTCGGCCCGGTCGTACAGATCGACATGACCGGCATTCGGCACAATCACCAGTTCTTTCGGCTGCCCCGCCAACCGGAACGCCTCTTCGCTGAACTCACGGGAGTGCGCATCGGCACCGGCAATAAACAACATCGGGCGCGGCGAGATGCTCTCGATATCGACGAATGGATAGAAGTTCATGAACTTGGTGTTGCTGCTCAGCGTCGGGCGCGTGGTCTGTTGCGGCGTCGAGCTGGCCGGGGTGAATTCGCCGCGCGGGGTGCGGTAGAAATCGAAGAATTCACGCTGGATCGGATGGGTGTCGGCCTTCAGTTCCAGCACCGTGCCGCCGGTGTATTCGACCTTGCCGCCAGTAAACTCGGCGTAACGCTGCTCGGCCGCTTGCGCAATGATCTGCTTGCGCTGCTCAAGGCTTTGCGAATGCTTTAGGCCGTCACGGTTGGCGGCGCCCATGTCGTACATGCTGACCGTGGCGATGGCTTTCATGCGCGGGTCGATTTTCGCCGCGCTGATCACGAAGCTGCCACTACCGCAAATGCCCAACACGCCGATGCGCTCGCGGTCGATGAATGGCCGTGTGCCGAGGTAATCGACGGCCGCGCTGAAGTCTTCGGCATACATGTCCGGCAGCACGGCATTGCGCGGCGCGCCCTCGCTTTCGCCCCAGAACGACAGATCCAGCGACAAGGTGACAAAGCCCTGCTCCGCCAGTTTCTGTGCGTACAGATTGGCGCTCTGCTCCTTTACCGCGCCCATCGGATGACCAACGATAATCGCCGCGCTACGCGCTGCCGGGTCGAGTCCTTTAGGGACAAACAGGTTGCCGACCACGGTGAGTTGATATTGATTTTTGAAGCTGACCTTCTGCACGGTCACCTTATCGCTCTTGAAAAAATTGTCAGCACCGTGGGACATGTCAGCTCCGAATGCAGTGAATGAACTCAGGAGAAACCCGAGCAGTATGAACAGTCGTTTCATGGGGGCGTCCTTGATCGAGAAGCCAGGCGTGGCCGGGATGAAGGTATTGTTGCGCACGCTCGAGACTTTGATTAGCTAATGAGTGCTTAATGCGGTTATAAACTCTGCTAATCAATAAACCCGAGCGCGCGCCCATGGCCAAACCCAATTTCAACGACCTGCTCGCCTTCGTCACGGTTGCCCGCAGCGGCAGCTTCACCCGCGCGGCGGTGCAACTGGGCGTGACGCAATCGGCGGTGAGCCAGGTAGTCTCGGCGCTGGAAGCGCGTCTGAAAATTCGCCTGCTGACCCGCACTACGCGCAGCGTGTCACTGACCGCGGCCGGCGAACGCTTGCTGCACACCGTGGGTCATCGTTTCGATGAAATTGAAGCCGAGCTGGACGCCCTGACCGAGTTGCGCGACAAGCCCGCCGGCACGGTGCGCATCACCTGCGGCGACAACATCATCAAGACCACTCTGCTGCCGAAGCTGACGCCACTATTGCTGCAATATCCGGACATCAAGCTCGAGTTCGATATCAACTACGGTTTCCGCGACATCGTGGCCGACCGCTTCGATGCCGGCGTGCGTTTCAGCGATACCGTCGCCCAGGACATGATCGCCGTACCGATCGGCCCGCCACTGCGCATGGCCGTGGTCGCTTCGCCCAGCTACTTCGCCCAGCACCCCGCCCCGCAACATCCGCGCGATCTGGCGGCGCACCGTTGCATCGACATCCGCTTTCCGACCTACGACGGTGTCGATGCGTGGGAATTCGAGCGCGAGGGCAAAAAGCTGAAAGTACGGGTCGACGGCCAACTGGTGTTCAACTCCACCGTGCACATCGCCGACGCGGCTGTGAACGGGTTAGGGATTGCCTACCTGCCTGAAGACGAGTTCGGTACGCATCTGGCTGAAGGGCGTTTGGTCAGAGTGCTGGAAGACTGGTGCGAACCGTTCGGTGGCTTCCACCTCTACTACCCCAGCCGCCGCCAACCGTCGCCGGCGTTTTCACTGGTGGTGGATGCGTTGCGCGTGGTCAGAGACCCAGCCCCGTTGTAGGAGCGAGCCTGCTCCGATAGCGTCGGCACATCCAACAGAGTAAGTGCCTGACCCAGCGCTTTCGCGAGCAGGCTCGCTCCCACAGGGTTTTGCGTCAGATCCCGGAAATCAATCGATTCACAAATCCATTGTGGGAGCGAGCCTGCTCGCGAAGACGCCAGACCAGGCAAATCATCTCTGCATGCCACCCCGCGCGCGCCTCACAACTTCGACACATCCCCGGTAGCCTCGGCAATCGTCGCCAAGGTTTCCTCCATGCTGGCGATGTCTTCATGCAGCTTTTGAAACACCAGATCCAGCGACTCGGGAGCGTCCACGGTCTGATGGCCACCTAGCGACTCGACGCTAGCGCTCTCCACGTGCTGAAGAATGTCCACGCTTTCTCGCAGTGCCAACAGCTGATCGAGGATCGCGGCAATCTGCGCCTGGCTGCGGGTGCTCATCGCTTCCCCGGCTTACAGATCAGTGATCCCCATCCCAGACATGTGATGACCATAAATCAGCCCCTTCTAAAGAAACGATGAACACAGAAAACAACAGCCTGCTCAGCCTTTGGTTTTTCGCGGATCGGCAGCGCGCGGTAAAGTGCGTTCTTGCGTGAATGATCAAGACCGATAATGGATTGACCTTGAGCGGTTCAGAGAGTTTGAAAGAATTGTTCCCGACTCAATACGCGAACTCGTGCCCCAACTCGCTCTCCATCCACGCCAGAAAACGCCTGACCCGTGGAAAGCTCGAATGCGCCTTGGGGAATACCAAATGGTGCGCCGCCACCGCAGCACTCAGTGATTCAGGCGCGACTTCAACCAGCGTGCCCGCGGCCAGATACTTCTGCGCCAGCAATGTGCTTTCCAGCGCGAAACCCAAGCCATGACTCGCCGCTTCCAGCGACATGTAGGAACGATCGAAGCTCAATGCGTAAGGCCGTTCCGGACGCGCCAGACCATGCTGGGCAAACCATTGCGGCCATTTGAGCAGAGTGGCTTCCGACAGAATCAGATCGCACTCCAGCAGATCCGCCGCGCCGCGTATCGGGCGCTGCGCGAGCAGTTTCGGTGAAGTCAGCACCGCGAACGTCTCGTTCCTGACCGTGCGCACCTCATAGCTTGGCCAGTTCGGCAGACCATGGCGGATATCGACGTCGATCTTGTCGCGACTGAAGTGCAGCGATTCATAGGAGCACGACAGGTTGATCTGAATGTCCGGGTGACTGGCGCGAAATGCTTCCAGGCGCGGCATCAGCCAGAGCAGGCCGAAGCTTGGCGATGAGTGCAAGCGCAGGCAATCGAGGCTGACATCGCTGGCCGCACGCTCGGTGGCAACGGCGAGACTGTGCAGAATCCCGGAGACTTCCTTGAGGTATTGCTCGCCGACCGGCGTCAGCGAGACGCCACGGGCAGCACGGACGAATAATTGCCGGCCGATCATCCCTTCCAGTTTCGCCAGTTGATGGCTGACTGCCGAGGGTGTCAGGTCCAGCACTTCCGCCGCTCTGGCGACGTTGCCGAAGCGCGCGGTTTGTTCGAAGGCCTGAATTGCTTTCAGCGGTGGCAGGTTGATCGATGCCTCAGTGTCTGAGCGCATGGTGACTCCGTGGTGATTTCTTGTGATGTACGGACCGGTTTCATTCAAGCATTTGCGAAACGGCCTGACGAGTGCTGAATTTTTTTCAGCATTGAGTGACTTCCGCGTTATTGCTCACGCTCGCCCCGGAGGACAAGCTGAGTCATCGGTTACTTACACACCGACCCAATAAAAACAATTCGAGGGAATCCTCCATGCTTCTTCAAGGCAAAGTCGCAATCATTACCGGTGCCGCATCTGCCCGTGGCATTGGCCGCGCTACCGCCAGTACATTTGCGCAACACGGCGCTCGCGTGGTCATCCTCGATCTGGATGCATCCGCAGCACGTGACGCCGCCGCAGCACTGGGCGAAGGTCATCTGGGCCTGGCGGCCAACGTGGCCGACGAAGCGCAGGTTCAGCAAGCCGTCGCCGCCATCATCGAGCACTTCGGGCGCATCGATATCCTCGTCAACAACGCCGGTATCACCCAGCCACTGAAGACTCTGGATATTCGTCCTTCGGACTACGACAAAGTGCTGGACGTCAGCCTGCGCGGCACTTTGCTCATGTCCCAGGCGGTGATTCCGCTGATGCGCCAACAGTCTTCCGGCAGCATCGTCTGCATGTCGTCGGTGTCTGCCCAGCGCGGCGGCGGCATCTTCGGCGGCCCGCATTACAGCGCGGCCAAGGCCGGTGTGCTGGGGCTGGGCAAGGCCATGGCGCGGGAATTGGGGCCGGACAACATCCGCGTCAACTCCATCGCCCCGGGCCTTATTCACACCGACATCACCGGCGGCCTGATGCAGGATGAACGCCGCCACGCCATCATCGAAGGCATTCCGCTGGGGCGCCTGGGTCAAGCGCAGGACGTCGCCAACGCCGCGCTGTTTCTGGCCAGCGACCTGTCCGCTTATCTGACCGGCATCACCCTCGATGTGAACGGCGGCATGCTGATTCACTGAGTAACTCTGGGCGGGCCTGCGTGGCCCGTGCGGTTCTGGATCGATGACGCAGCCGGGCCTGATGGCCTGGCGGTCAATAAAAACAAGAGATCAGACCATCATGACTACCCTGTCGCTCGAAGCGGTTTCGACCGTGCGCTCTTCTGCCTACCGCAAAACGGCCTGGCGGCTGATGCCGTTCCTGATGCTGTGCTACCTGTGCGCCTATCTGGACCGGGTCAACGTCGGTTTCGCCAAACTGCAAATGATGAACGATCTGGCCCTCAGCGAAACAGTCTACGGACTGGGCGCCGGGGTGTTTTTCATCGGCTATTTCCTTTGCGAAGTGCCCAGCAACATCATCCTGCACAAGGTCGGCGCGCGAGTGTGGATTGCGCGGATCATGATCACCTGGGGCATCGTCTCGGCGCTGTTTGCCTTCGTCGAAACCGCCTGGCAGTTCTATGCCCTGCGCTTTCTCCTCGGGATTGCCGAAGCCGGTCTGGCGCCGGGCCTGCTGCTCTACCTCACCTACTGGTTTCCGTCCTATCGGCGGGCGCGCATGACCGTGTTGTGGTTTATCGCCATTCCGCTGTCAGGCATGGTCGGTGGCCCGCTTTCGGGCTGGATCATGAACCACTTTGCCGGTGTGCACGGCTGGGCCGGCTGGCAGTGGATGTTCGTTTTGGAAGCGGTGCCCACCGTGCTCGTCGGCCTGCTGGTACTGAGTTATCTGAAAGACGGCGTGCATCAGGCGACCTGGCTCAATGACGAGGAAAAAGCGCTCATCACTCGCGAGCTGGCCGAAGACGACCAGCAAAAGGTCACCCATGCCTCGGTCGGCGAGTTCATTCGCGACCGGCGCTTGTGGCTGCTGGCGGCGATCTACTTCTGTGTGGTGATGGGCCAATATGCGATCACCTTTTGGCTGCCGACACTGGTGCGTAACGCAGGGGTTTCCGACCCGCTGCACATCGGGTTCCTGACCAGCCTGCCTTACCTGTGCGCCATCGCCGCCATGCTCCTGGTCGGCCGCAGTGGCGACAAACATCGCGAGCGCCGCTGGCACCTGATCGTGCCGATGATCGCCGGTGCGATCGGCTTGAGCCTGGCAGCAATGATGGGCGGCAATCCGACCTTGTCGATCCTCAGCCTGTGCCTGGCCGCCTCCGGCATTCTCTCCGCCACCTCGTTGTTCTGGATGCTGCCCACCACGCTGCTTGGCGGGGTGTCTGCGGCCGCCGGCATCGCCGCGGTCAACAGCTTCGCCAACCTCGCCGGGTTTTGCTCGCCCTATCTGATCGGCTGGATCACCACCCTGACCGGTTCCAGCGCCATCGGCATGTACCTCATCACCGGCGTGCTGTTCCTCGGCGCCAGCCTGGTCCTGCGTATTCCTGCCGCTTTGGTCAATCGTTGAGTCAACGGAGTTTCATCATGACGACTAATCTTGCACACGCTGCATCGCTGAGCCTGACCCAGCGCGCGCACAACATTCGCCGCCATGCATTGCGCATGGGCCAAGTTCAGGGCCAGGGCTATGTGGGCCAGGCCCTCGGCGCGGCTGACCTGCTGGCGGTGTCTTACTTTCATGCGATGAATCATCGCCCCGCAGATCCCGAATGGGAGCAGCGCGATCGCTTCTATCTCTCCATCGGCCACTACGCCATTGCGCTGTACGCAGCGCTGATCGAAGCCGAGATCATTCCGCTCGACGAGCTGGAAACCTACGGTTCGGATGACAGCCGCCTGCCGATGTCGGGCATGGCCGCCTACACCCCGGGGATGGAAATCACCGGCGGTTCGCTGGGTCAGGGCCTGGGTATCGCGGTCGGTGCCTGCCTGGGCCTCAAGCGCAAAGGCTCGGCCTCGTTCGTCTACAACCTGCTGTCCGATGGCGAACTCAATGAAGGCTCGACCTGGGAAGCGGTGATGTCGGCTTCGCACTGGAAGCTCGACAACCTGATCGCCATCGTCGACGTCAACAACCAGCAGGCCGACGGTTACTCCAGCGAGATTCTTTCGTTCGAACCCATTGTCGATCGCTGGCAAGCCTTTGGCTGGTTTACCCAGCGCGTCGATGGCAATGACCTTGACGCACTGGTGACTGCTTTCGATGCCGCACGCCAGCATTCGGGCAATCAACCGCGGGTGATCATCTGCGACACGAAAATGGGCAAAGGCGTGCCGTTTCTGGAGAACCGGGAAAAGACCCACTTCATTCGCGTCGAAGAGCACGAATGGGACCTGGCACTGAGCAACCTTGCAGAAGGAAAAGACCAATGAGCAACGCCGCCAACACTGCGCCTTCGACTGCTACTGGCGCGCCGGTGAAAAAGCGCCTGACCACCTCGGCGATGATTGCCTCGATTGCTTCCGAGGGTCAGGCGACCCGTTCGGCACCGTTCGGCCATGCGCTCGCAGCGCTGGCAGACCAGCGCGCGGACATCGTCGGTCTCTCGGCTGACCTGTCCAAGTACACCGACCTGCACATTTTCGCCAAGGCGCATCCGGAGCGTTTCTATCAAATGGGCATGGCCGAACAGTTGCTGATGAGCGCTGCGGCGGGCATGGCGCGTGAGGGTTTCGTACCCTTCGCCACCACCTACGCGGTGTTCGCTTCGCGGCGTGCTTACGATTTCATCTGCATGGCCATCGCCGAGGAAAACCTTAACGTCAAAATCGTCTGCGGCTTGCCCGGTCTCACCACGGGTTACGGGCCGAGCCACCAGGCCACCGATGATCTGGCTATTTTTCGCGCCATGCCCAATCTGATGATTGTCGACCCGTGCGATGCACTGGAAATCGAACAGGCCGTGCCGGCCATCGCCGCTCACCAAGGCCCGGTCTACATGCGTTTGCTGCGCGGCAATGTGCCGTTGGTGCTGGACGAGTACGGTTATAAATTCGAGATCGGCAAGGCCAAGACTCTGCGCACGGGCAATGATGTGCTGATCATCTCCACCGGGCTGATGACCATGCGCTCACTGGAAGCGGCCAAGCAATTGCAGGCCGACGGCATTGATGTGGCCGTGCTGCACGTGCCGACCATCAAGCCGCTGGATGAACACACCATTCTCGCCGAAGCGCGTAAATCCGGGCGTCTGGTGGTCACAGCCGAGAACAGCTCGATCATCGGCGGTTTGGGCGAGGCGGTTGCTGGGTTGTTGTTGCGCAATGGCGTGACGCCCACCTTCAGACAGATCGCGTTGCCCGACGCCTTCCTCGACGCCGGTGCCCTGCCGACGCTGCATGATCGCTACGGCATTTCGACGCCGGCTGTCTGCGCGCAGATCAAAGCCTGGCTGTAACTCCACCGTGGGCGGCGCTTCGATCAGAGGCGCTCGCTCATTCGAGAACAGGAGGCAGAACGTGAAAGCACATGAACTGCTGGATCCCGACTTCAAAAGCTTTTTAACCCCCGGCGCACAAGCCTGGACGTTGGAGACGCTGCCCGCGATCAGGGAGCGTGTCCATGCGACATTCAAATCCCGAGAACAAGCGCGCGGTGAAAGCCTATGGACCAAGGCCCACGACGGTGAGGATTTGCGCCTGTGTCTTTACCGGCCCGCCGCCGGGGCACCGGGCGGTAATTTTGCGGTGATCCTGTACATCCACGGTGGAGGTTTCGTCCTTGGTTGCCCCGAAATGGCCGATGACTATCTGGCTAACCTCGCCGAAGAACTTCAGGCGATCATCGTCGCTGTCGATTACCGTCTCGCGCCAGAGCACCCCTTCCCTATTCCCCTGGAAGATTGCTACACCGCCCTCGGCTGGGTTGTCGCCCACCGGCAAACGCTCAACATGGACGCCGACAACGTGATCGTCATGGGTCACAGTGCCGGTGCAGGTCTGGCAGCAGCGCTGGCAATTGTGGCGCGGGATCGCGGCGTATATTCCATCGCCAGCCAGTTGCTGGTGTATCCGATGCTCGATTACCGTTCGGGCAGCCCGGCCTCGCCTCACCAGAACAGCACGACCGGAGTGATTGGCTGGCCGGCGCAAGCCAACCAGTTCTGTTGGGATTGCCTGCGCGCTGACCAAGCGCTGGATGATCTGCCAATCGGCTGGTTTTCGCCGGCCCTGCAAGACGATCTGCGTGACTTGCCACCGACGTTTATGGCCGTCGGGGCGCTGGATCTGTTCCTGGAAGAGGACGTTGCATTTGCCATGCGTCTGTCGCGCGCCGGGGCTGCCGTCGAACTGCATGTCTACCCTGGGGCGCCACATATGTTTGATCAGTGCCCCGGTAGCGTTAGCGATCAGTCTGCGCTGGATATCGTCCGATCACTTCGGCGATCGATAGCTAGCGCATTAACTGCTGAGGGATAGAAAGAACAGCTGAAACGGTACGACTGGATTTCTTATACAAAGCCTTCCCCCCTCCCACGCTTATTGATTAATACCTTCGCAGACCGGCAGCTGCGGAGGTTGGCCTGCGCTTTGAGAAATTCAATATCGCTTAGCCATCGCTCTCCTCGATTCCGCCCGGATATTTTCCAGCGTCTCGTTGGATAATGTCGAAACCGACACATTTTGTTGCACCCAAAAACCGCTTGGATCCAACGTCCCGACAAACGGTAACGACCTGAATAGAGCAGATTTTCAAATAGATAAACGTGGGCAAATGGCCCATCCATACGCTCGTCAAAAATCAGGCAGCCCCATCCGACACTCCCTATCTATGGTTTTAAAACCATCCGTGGACGTCCGCCCCACCCATTTACAGGGAGTAGTAATGGACAACATCGTCATTGCCGACAAAGCCAATTCTCAGCTCACTGCCCAGAACTGGGGCAATGTTCAGCTCAGTCAGCCTTCAGTTGTACAAATGCCGGTTCGGCCCGATCAATTGGCGTCGACCAGTCGCAGCGGTCAGGATTTGATCGTCAATCTGAAGTCTGGCGAGCAAATCAAAATCTCCAATTTCTTTGTCACCAGCCCTGACGGCGTGCCCAATGACATTGTCTTTCAGGGTGACGACGCGACGCTGTGGCAGGCGCGCTACAGCGCCGAGCCGTTCAATGGCTTTACCTTTGACGAAATCAATTCGCTGGACGAGCTGATCGCTGGCGTCGGTGTGGTGGATGGCGCGACGCCGGCATGGGCGATTGCCGGGCTTGGCCTGTTGGGCGCGGGTGGTGCGGCAGCCGCTGCCGGCGGAAGTGGCGGCGGCGGCGGTGGTGGTGGCGATGGAGACGCGACGCCTCCTGCGCCTGCGACCGGATTAACCTTGTCGGCCGATGGCCGGGTGCTGAGTGGTTTTGGCGAAGCTGGCAGTGTCGTTCAGGTACGCGATGCAGCCGGCAACCTTTTGGGTTCCGGAACCGTTGGCGCCGATGGCAGTTTCCAGGTCGACCTGGGTACGCCACAGAACAATGGCCAGCCGCTCGACGTCACGCTCACCGACCCCGCGGGCAACGTTTCGACGCCGGGTACGGTCACTGCGCCGGATACCTCCGCGCCCACTGCGCCTGGCAACCTCGCTGTGAGCGCCGATGGCACGCAACTCGGCGGCACCGGTGAAGCCGGCTCGACCGTCCAGGTGCGCGCCGCCGATGGCACGCTACTCGGTAGCGCTGTGGTGGCGGCGGATGGCACTTTCAGCGTCGCCCTCAGCCCCGCGCAAACCGGCGGCCAGCCGCTGACCGTGAATGCCACCGATGCGGCAGGCAATATCTCGACCGGCGCAACGGTCAGCGCGCCGGAGATCGTCGAACCGACGACGCCAGGCAATCTCGATTTGAGCAGCGACGGCAGTCAACTGACCGGCACCGCCCGAGCCGGCACCACGATTGAAGTCCGTGCCGCCAACGGAGAATTGCTCGGGCGTGCGGCGGTGGCTGCTGACGGCACTTTCCTGCTGACGCTGGTTCGTGCGCAGGCCAACGGTGAAACCTTCAGTATCGTGGCGGTCAACAGCGCCGGTGCGCAATCGCCGACCGTGACCTTCAATGCACCAGACATCACCGGCCCCGCTGCTGCAACGGATCTGGCCGTGAGCAGCGATGGCCTTTCGGTGACCGGCCGTGGCGAACCCGGCAGCACGGTCAGCGTCACCAATGCGCAAGGTACGCTGCTCGGCACAGCGCAGGTGGCAGCCGATGGCTCGTTCACCGTGCAACTTAACGCCGCGCAAATCGATGGTGAGGCGCTGAGCGTGCTGGTCACCGACGCCGCCGGCAACCCTTCGCCAGCAGTGACTATCATCGCGGTTGACCTCGACGGGCTGACCCAACCAAGTGACATCGCAGTGAGCATCGATGGCACGCAGTTGAGTGGACGCGGCCAGGTCGGTTCGACCGTAACGGTGCGCGACGCCAACGGCAATGTGCTCGGCACGGCCGCGGTGGCGGCGGACGGCATGTTCAGCCTGCAACTGAGCAGTCCGCAGAACAATGGCGAAACACTGCAGATCAGTGCCAGCGACGCCGCTGGCAACACTTCCGCACCACTGAACTACGTGACGCCTGACACCCAAGGGCCGACGGCCGTCTCCGATCTTGCGCTCGACGCTCAGGGGCAGACGCTCACCGGTAAGGGTGAGTTGGGTGCGTCGGTCACTGTGCGCGATCCGGCCGGCAACATCATCGGCTCGGGCACGGTGGATGCCGATGGCAATTTTACCGTTCCACTTTCCACACCACAGACCGATGCGCAACAACTGCAAGTGATCCAGACCGACGCGGAAGGCAATCCTTCGGCGCCGGTCAACGTCACCGCACCCGATCTGACCACGCCGGTCGCCGTGACCGATGTGAGCATTTCCGCCAATGGCGCCGTAGTCTCCGGCGCGGGTCAGATCGGCGCCACCGTTACTGTCACTGACACCAACGGGACCGTGCTGGGAACAGCTTTGGTCGGCAGCAACGGCCGGTTCGAAGTCACCCTGTCTTCACCACAAACCAATGGCCAGAATCTCAGCGTTGTGCAGAGCGATGGCTCGCCCACTGGCTCCCCGGCAGTTCCAGTTGAAGCGCCGGATATCCAGGCCCCCACTGCCCCTTCCAATCTGTCGCTGAATGCAGGCGGCACTGAACTGAGCGGCACCGGCGAACCCGGTGCCACGGTGTCGGTCAAGGATTCGGCCGGCAATGTGCTGGGCACCGCGATCGTCGACGGCACCGGCACCTTCACGGTGACGCTGAACAGCCCGCAGATCGATGGCCAACAACTGCAAGTGAGCCAATCGGATGGCGTGAACGTCTCCCCCAACACGCCGCTGACCGCAGCGGACACCACCGCGCCGCTGGCGCCGGACAATCTCGTGCTCGCCAGCAACGGCGTGACGTTGACCGGCACCGGACAAGCCGGCAGTACCGTAACCGTGAGCGCAGCGGACGGCACGGTGCTCGGCACTACGGTGGTCGCCAGCGATGGCAATTTCAGCGTCAACCTGAGCCCGGCTCAGCTCGACGGTCAGGTGCTGAGCGTGATCCAGACCGATGCGAGTGCCCTGCCCTCGCCCGCCACACCGGTCACCGCACCGGACATCACCGCCCCACCTGCACCGAGCGGTCTGCTCATCGATCCGGCGGGTGCCACGGTCACCGGCACCACGCAGCCCAATAACACGGTGCAGGTGCTGGATGCCGACGGCAACGTCATCGGCACCGCGACCGCTGACGGCACGGGCGCCTTCATGGTCAACCTCGATACTGCGCAGACCAATGGCGAAGCCTTGCAAGTCGTGGTGTCGGACGGCGCCAACAGTTCGCTTCCCGGCAGCGTCACTGCGCCGGACAGCACCCCGCCGGCGCCAGTCAGCGATCTCGCGCTCAATCCCGCCGGCACGCAGGTCTCTGGCCTTGCCGAACCGGGCACCACGGTCACCGTCAGCATTGCCGGCGGTGGCGCTGTGCTGGGCACCGCGACGGCCGATGCGGACGGCCGCTTCGTCGTGACCCTTAGCCCACCGGCCGAGCCTGGCGGCAATCTGGAAGTCATCAGCACTGACGGCGACGGCAATGATTCGCCCGTTGTGCCGCTGGCAGGACTGGACGGTAGCCAGGTCGCGACCCCGACCGATCTGGCCTTGAGTGCCGATGGTTTCACCCTGACCGGCGCCGGAACGCCTGGTTGCACCGTGACGGTGACCAGCAGCAGCGGCGCTGTGCTCGGCTCCGGGCTGATCAACAGCTTCGGCCGCTTCACCCTGTTGCTCAGTAGCAAACAAATCAATGCGCAAGTCCTCCAGGTGACGGCCACCAGTCCCGACGGTGACGTGTCGATTCCGGGCACGGTGACGGCGGCCGATGGCACGGCGCCGGACGCGGTGACCAATCTGGCGCTGAATACCAACGGCACGACACTCACTGGGCGCGGAGAGGCCGGAGCGACGGTCACTGTCACCGACGCTACCGGCACCGTGATCGGCACTGCACTGGTCGCCAGCAACGGCACGTTCAGCCTGACGCTGACGCCGGCACAACTTAATGGCCAGGCGCTTACCGCGATCCAGAGCGACGCCGCCGGCAATCTGTCGCAACCCGCCGGCATTATCGCTACCGATCTGCAACCGCCAGCCGCAGCGACTGGCGTTACGATCAATGACGTCGGCACCGTGGTCAAAGGCCAGGGCGAAGCCGGCAGCACCGTGACCGTGCGCGATGCCGCCGGCAATGTTCTGGCCACCGGCGTGGTCGATCAGAGCGGCAATTTCCAGGTCACCTTGCCCAATGCGCAGAACACCGGCGAAACCCTGCAGGTCACCCTGACCGACGCCAACGGCAACACCTCGATTTCCACTGGCGTGGTCACCGTCGACGGCACCCCGCCGGCCGCTGTGCAGAACCCACTGATCAGCGCCGATGGCAGCACCCTCAGCGGCACGGGTGAAGCTGGCGCAACCGTCAATGTCACCACCGCCAACGGCACCCTGCTGGGTAGCGCCGTAGTTGGCGCGGACGGCTCGTTCAGTGTGACCCTGGCGCCAGCGCCGACCAATGGAGAGGCATTGGCGATCAGCCAGACCGACCCTGCCGGCAACGTCTCGCCATCGACCAGTGTCAACGCCCCCGACATCAGCCCGCCGGCGGCACTGACCCAGGTTGCGGTGAATGCTGACGGTGTCACCGTCACCGGCCACGGCGAGCCCGGCGCCACCGTGTCTGTGCGCAGCGCCGACGGCACCTTGCTCGGCACCGCACAGGTCGGCAGCGGCGGCGCGTTCACTGTCACCCTCAACGCAGCACAACTGAATGCTGAGGTGCTGACCGTTACTCAGGAGGATCCGCCGGGCAATGTGTCGACTGCGGTTGAAGTCACCGCCGTGGATTTGACTGCGCCGGCGATTCCGAGCGCATTGACCCTCAACGCTGCCGGCGTGCAACTGTCGGGTAACGCCGAGGCCGGCAGCACGGTGACCGTGCGTGACAGCCAGGGCAACCTCCTCGGCACCTCCACGGCGGCCGCGAACGGCACTTTCCAGATTACCCTCAACAGCCCGCAGACCAACGGCCAGTCGCTGAACGTGACGGCCACCGATGCGGCAGGCAATCCGTCAGCCCCGGCAATCCTCAATGCGGTCGATAGCACGGCGCCGTTGTTGGCGAGCGATCTGGCGGTCAGCGCCAATGGTGCCACCCTGACCGGCATCGGCGAGGTCGGCGCCAGCGTGGAAGTTCGCGATGCCGGCGGTATTTTGCTGGGTACTGCGACCGTTGCCAGCAATGGCAATTTCAGCGTCACGTTGTCCCCGGCTGCGGTGGCTGGATCGAATCTTTCCGTGGTGCAGATCGATGCTGCCGGCAACACCGGACCGGCAGCGCCGGTGACTGCGCCGGGCAATCTGGCGGAGAGTGCACCGACCAATCTGGCCCTCAGCGCTGACGGCCTGACCCTGACCGGCTCGGCCACCGCCGGCAGCACCGTGAGCATTCGCAATGCCTCGGGCGTGTTGCTCGGCAGCGCGCTGGTGGCGGCCAATGGCACTTTCAGCGTCACCCTCAACGCCGCGCAACTCAACGGCGAACAGCTGTCTGCCGTGGCGACGTCGAGCACCGGTATCAATTCATCCCCGACCGACTACACCGCTGCCGATATCGCCGCGCCAGCGCCGCTCAGCGAACTGAGCCTGGCACCGAACGGCACGGCCCTGACCGGGCGCGGTGAAGCCGGCGCCACGGTGACCGTGCTCGGCACCGGCGGAGTGGTTCTCGGCAGCGCCGTGGTGGCGGCCAATGGCACGTTCAGCGTCACCCTCAGCCCGGCACAGACCTCTGGCCAGACTTTGAGCCTGAGCCAGGCCGACACCGCCGGCAACGAATCCAACAGCGTCAACCTGATCGCCCCGGATCTAATCGCGCCCAATCCGCCGGCGGCGCTGGTGGCGAGCGCTGACGGCACCTTGCTGTCGGGCACCGGTGAGGCCGGCACCACGGTCAACGTGTACAACGCCGCCGGAGCGCTGGTCGGGACCGGCACCGTGAGCATCGACGGCACCTTTGCGATCACCCTGACCACACCGCAAGCCAACGGCCAGGCGCTGACTGTGTCGCTGACGGATGCAGCGGGCAACACCTCGGCAGCCACGCCGTTCACTTCGGTCGACAGCACACCGCCAGCGGCCGTTTCGCAACTGAGCATCGGCGGCGACGGCGCAAGCCTGACCGGGCGCGGCGAACCGGGCGCGCAGGTGCGCGTCATCGACAGTGACGGCAACGTGCTTGGCACCGCCGTGGTCAGCGCGACCGGTACCTTCACGCTGCCACTGAACCCGGCGTTGACCAATGCCGAAGTGATCACCGTGGTCCAGGCCGACGCAGCGGGCAACGACTCGCCGGCAGTGAACCTGACCACGCCGGACTTCACCCCACCTGATCCACTGGACAACGTCGATATCAACTCGTCCGGCGCGCTGGTCATCGGTACTGGCGAACCCGGCGCGACCGTGACCGTGCGCGATGCCAACGGCACTTTGCTCGGCACCAGCGTGGTACTCGGCGACGGCACGTTCAGCGTCACCCTCAATCCGCCGCAGATCAACGAACAGATTCTCAGCGTGCAGCAGGCCGATCCACCCGGCAACGTCAGCGCCCCGGTGACGGTCACCGCCCCGGATCTGACCCCGCCAGCGACGCCGGCCGATCTGCAACTGAATGCCGATGGCGGTCTGCTCACCGGTACCGGCGAAGTCGGCGCCACTGTCCGTGTGACGTCGGCCGATGGCACCGAACTGGGCACCGGCACCGTGGGTAGCGATGGTCGTTTCCAGATCACCGTGACTCCGGTGCAAACCAATGGCCAAGCGCTGTTCGTGGTGTTGGCGGATGCAGCCGGCAATGCCTCGCCTGCCGGCACGCTGAGCGCACCGGACAGCACGCCTCCTGCAGCACTGACCGATGTCGAGATCGACGCCAGCGGCAGCCTGATTACCGGCTCCGGTGCGGCTGGCTCGCAGGTGGTCGTCACCAATGCGCTGGGCACTATCGTCGGCACTGGCACGGTGCAGGCCGACGGCAGTTTCAGCGTGACGCTCGACCAGCCGCTGCTCAATGGTGAAGCCTTGTCGGTGATCCAGCGCGATGCGGCGGGCAACCCTTCGCCGATCGTGCCTATCACTGCGCCGGACATCACCCTTCCCGCTGCACCCACCGGCCTCATTCTCACGCCCGACGGCGTGACATTGACCGGCAGCGGTGAAGCCGGCGCCACGGTGCGTGTACTCAGCGCGACTGGCACTGTGTTGGGCTCGGCAACCGTGGCCGGCAATGGCTCGTTCAGCGTGACCCTCAACCCGCCGCAAGTGAACGGCGAGCTGTTGAGCGTCAATCAGACCGATCTGGCATCCAACACATCGCCGACAGCGCCCGTGCAAGCGGGCGATATCACCGATCCACTGGAGGTGGCCGACCTCAATGTCAGCCAGGACGGCTTGACCGTGACCGGCACCGGCGAGCCCGGAGCGACCGTCACCGTGCGCGACGGCACGGTGGTGCTCGGCACGGCGACCGTGGCCGCAGATGGCAATTTCAGCGTCACGTTGTCGGCTGCGCAAATCGATGGCCGCGCACTGTCGGTCGTGCAAGCCGACGCGCAAAACAACCAGTCCGAGCCCGTACTGGTCGACGCGCCGGACAGCACTGCACCGATCGCACCAACGGTGACATCGCTGACCGGCGCCGGCACCTTGCTCGCCGGGACCGCCGAAGCCGGCAGCACCGTGACTGTGCTGTCCGCCACCGGCACCGTGCTCGGCACAGCGGTGGCATTGGGCGACGGCACCTATACAGTCACGCTGAATCCGGCTCAGGCCAATGGTCAGTTGTTGTCGGTGATCGCGACGGACGAAGCGCAAAACGCATCGCCAGTGCTGCTCTACCCGGCGGCAGATACCACGGCTCCGGATGCCGTCACCGGTCTGACCATCAGCGGCGATCTGAGCCAGCTCGCCGGTCGTGGCGAAGCCGGTGCCAGTGTCGAGGTGACCGATGCGCTGGGCAATGTTGTCGGCACCGGCACGGTCGCGGCCAACGGCACATTCCTGATCGATCTGGATCCGGGCATCACTGCCGGCCAGGTGCTGACAGTGAATCAAACAGACGTCGCGACTAACGTGTCCGCAGACGCCGACCTGACTGTTCCGGCAGTGCCAGCCCCGGCTGCGCCGGACAATCTTGTGCTGACAGCCGACGGCGTGACGCTGACCGGCACGGCGGCGATCGGCACCATCATCAATGTCTACGCGCCGGACAACAGCCTGATCGGCACCGGCGTCACCGGCGGGGATGGCACGTTCAGCGTCGTGCTGACGCCCGCGCAAACCAACGGCGAAAGCCTCGAAGTCACCGCCAACACTGCGTTGGGGGGTGCCTCGCTGCCGACTGAAATCACCGCAGGTGACACCTCGGCGCCGGCGCCAATCAGCGATCTGGCGGTCAACGCCAACGGCACTTTGGTTACCGGTCGCGGCGAAGTCGGCGCGTCGGTGACCATCACCGGCGCTGGCGGCGTCGTGCTGGGCAATGCGACGGTTGGCGCCAATGGCACTTTCAGCGCACAGCTCAATACGCCGCAGGTCAACGGTCAGGTGCTCAATGCGACACAGACCGATGCGTCCAATAACACCTCATCCGGGCTTAACGTAACGGCGCCCGATATCACTCCCCCGGCCGCTCCGACGGCGCTGGTCCTTAGCGGTGCCGGTCTGGTCCTCGGCGGGCTCGGTGAAGCTGGCGCCACCGTCACTGTTCGCGGTGCGGGTGGCACGGTGCTGGGCACGGCGACGGTGGCGGGCAATGGCTCGTTCTCGGTGACCTTGTCCTCCGCGCAACTCAACGGCCAGCAGCTGAGCGTCACGCAGAGTGATGCGGCGGGCAACGTTTCGCCGGTTACCAACCTCAGCGTCGCCGATACCACCGCGCCAGCGCCGCTGAGCAATGTCAGCTTGAACGGCACCGGCCTGGCGGTCAGCGGCACGGGTGAGGCCGGCGCGACCGTCAGCGTGACCAACGCAGCCGGTACCGTCCTCGGCACCGCTGTGGTCAATGCTGGCGGCACCTTCACCGTGCAACTGTCCAGCGCGCAATTGAATGGCCAACAGCTCAACGTCCAACAGGCCGACCCGACGGGCAATCTGTCGCAGGTCTTCAATCTGACGGCACCTGACGTGCAGGCGCCGATTGCAGCCAGCGGTCTGACGCTCGCTGCCAACGGTCTGACTTTGAGCGGTACGGGCGAAGCCGGTGCGACGGTCAACGTCTACGGCCCGGGCGGCGCGCTGATTGGCACTACCACCGTGGGCAGTGGCGGCACGTTCAGCTTCAACCTGAACACCGCACAACTCGACGGGCAGCTGTTGACCGTGCGTCTGGTCGACCCGGCCGGCAATCTGTCGCCCAACGCCAGCCTGACAGCGCCGGACATTACCGCGCCCGGCGCGCCGACCGGCGTCAGCGTCAATGGCAGCGGCACCGTGCTCACTGGCGTCGGTGTGCCCGGTTCGACCATCAGCGTACGCGGCGTCGGCGGTGTGGTGCTCGGCACCGCGACCGTTGCCGCTAACGGCAGTTTCTCGGTGACACTGGCCTCGGCGCAGATCAACAGCCAAGTGCTCAGCGTTACCCAGGCCGATCCGAGTGGCAACGTATCGGCAGCGGCGACCGCGACGGCGCCAGACCTGACACCGCCCGCTGCGGCAACGGCGCTGCTGGTCGGTGCCGATGGCCTGACCGTCACCGGTACCGGTGAAGCCGGTGCAACCGTGACCATCAAGTCGGCCAGCGGCAGCGTTCTGGGCACTGGCACGGTCGACAACCTCGGCGTGTTTAACGTCACCCTGAGCAGTGCGCAGATCAACGGCGAAAACCTCACCGTCAATCTCAGCGACGCTCGCGGCAACGTTTCGGTGGCCGCCAACGTCATTGCGCCGGACGTCGACGTCAACGCGCCAGTGGTCGCCAGCGATAACCTCGCCGTCGGCACCGTCACCCTGGCACCGGTCACCGCGTCGCAGACCTTCAACGACTCGTTCACCACACTGCTGGCCGGATTCTCGAAAACCTTCACCTTCACCGTCGCCGGCGGCACGCGTCTTGATCCGACCCTGACGCTGACCACCAGCAGTCTGATTTCGCTGATCGATGGCGTGGTCTACACCCTGCAAGTCAAGGATGCCAGCGGCAACTGGGTGACTCTGGATGTCAACGGCAGCGGCGGCCTGCTTGACCTGATCGCGCTCGCCGGCCAGGGCGTACGGGTCGACATCGGTAACCTGCTGTCAGGCGATTATCGACTGACAGTTTCGAGCACCGGTATCGGCGTGCTGACCACGGTCAATACCCAGCTGCAACTGGACGTCAGCAGCCTGACCCAGTTCAACGGCATTGCCGGGCCAGCGGTGACCGGCAACGTCATCACCAACGTCGGCGTCGATGGTACGGCCGATCAGACCGGCCCGGACAACGGCGCGCAGTTGCAGATCTTCAAGAACGGCGCCTGGGTCAGCGCCGGGGCCGGCACCACGGTGCAAGGGTTGTACGGCACGCTGACCATCGACGCCAACGGCAACTACAGCTACAAACCGAACGGCAGTGTCGGCAGCGTCGGCAAAGTCGACGTGTTCAACTATCAACTGGTGCACCCGAACGGTTTGAGCGACACCGCCAATCTGTATGTGCGCATCGACAGCCCGCAAGCCACCGAAGTGTGGAATGACGCCAACCTTGGCAGCCCGGCGCTGGTGGTGGATGCCACGCCAGACGTCGCCTCTACTGACGTCACCCTGGTCAACCGCGAAGTCACCACCAACTCTGCCCTCGGCACGTTCAATGTGCTGCTGGGCGGCGGCAGCGGTAACTACAACACTGTGGTCGCGGCCGATACCGTCAGCGACCTGACCGTGGTGGTCAACTCGAGCAACCTGCTGGCGCTGCTCGGTTCGATGACGGTCGGCCTGTATAAACTCAACACGGCGACCAACCAGTACGTGCTGGTCAAGAGTTACGGCGGCAACGCGCTGGTCAATCTCGGCGGCGGCAACTACGGGATCAAGTTCGACGACCAGACCGCCGGCAGTTATCAGGTGCGGGTGGCAGTAGGCGGCCTCGGCCTGCTGACCAGCGTCAACACCAGCCTGATCAACGTCGCGACCTACAACAATCAGTTCGTGGTCGGCAGCTACACACCGGTATCGGGCAACCTGCTCACCGACACCGCTGGCGGCGGCGCCGATGTGCTGGGCTCGGTCTATACCTTGCTCAGCGTGCTGGTCGCTGGCAGTTACGTCGCGCCGGGTTACAACGGCGTCTCGCTGGTCGGCAACTACGGCACCCTGGTGGTCCAGGCCAACGGCAACTACACCTACACGCTCAAGGCCGGGCTGACCGATGCGGTGATCGGCCAGGAAGACACCTTCACCTACCAACTCACCCACCCCAACGGCACCGTGGATACCGCGACGCTGACCATCGACCTGAACAATGCCGGCGCATTCGCCAGCACCGCGTTCTCGGCACTGGCCAGCGATGACCTCGGTCTGGCCCATGTCGCTGGTAGCGAACTGATCCAGGGCACCGAAGGCAACGACACCCTCGACGGCTCGCACGGTGGCGCCGTCACGCTGCAAGGTGGCGGTGGCGACGACACGCTGATCATCGCCGATCAGCAGTTCACCTCGGTGGACGGCGGCAGCGGCACCGACACCCTGCTCTGGGCCGGTGGCGATGTGTCGATCAACCTCGGCGATCTGCAGAGCAAGATCCACAACGTCGAAATCCTCGACCTCAACCATTCCAGTGCGGTTGCGCTGACATTGAATCTCGGCGATCTGCTGGCGATTACCTCTTCGGACAACAACACCCTGCTGATCAAGGGTGACGACAGGGACAGCGTGCACATGACCGATGGCTGGGTCGCCGATGGCACGCAACAGGCCGACGGCATCGACTATGTTCAATACACGGCACAGGAGGATCCGAGCCACCACTTGTGGGTGCAGAACGGCATTCAAGTGGTTTGAAACAAGACATCAAACGTCGGTCTCTCAACAGTAAGGGAAGTCTGTGGAGTCAGTTTTTCGCCAGAAATGGCCGGTGGTCCTGTTGACCATCGGCCTCTACCCCGCGTTCACCGTCGGCGTTCGCGCTGACGACAACCTCGACAGCAGCTTGCGCAGCATCAGCCCGTCGCAACTGCAACAACCTGCAGGCAATGACAATCGTCAGCGCCCTGCCCCTGCTTCAAAAACGGCCGCCAACGCGGATACTTTGGGGCTGGAACAAGCGGTCAGGCTGGCCGTGGACTGGCACCCACGCATCGGCGAGGCCATCGGCACCCTGTTCCAGCAAGGCGAAGGGGTCAACGTCGCCGAGTCCGGTTATTACCCGCAGGTCACCGGCGGCATCAAGGGTGGCTACACCAGCGGTTACGGCAGCGATGCCGGCAGCCAGTCGGTGAACATTTCCCTCAAACAGATGCTGTATGACTTCGGCAAGGTTTCCAGTTCGGTCGACGCCGCCCGCGCCCGGGTGGCGCGCAGTCAGGCCGGGATTCTGCTGGCGATCGACGACATCGCCCGCGACACCGCCAGAGCCTACATCGAAGTGCAGCGTTATCAGCGTCTGCTCGAGGTTGCCCGTGAACAGATTCAGGGCATCGGCGGCATCGTTGACCTGGCCAGACAGCGCAGCGACATGGGCGCCAGCACCCGTTCCGATATGGTCCAGGCGCAGTCCCGGGCCGAAGGCGCGACGGCGACATTGCAGGAATTCAAGGCGCAATACGCACGCTGGCAAGCGACCCTGACCAGTCTGCTCGGACGGCGCACGCCGCCGGCGGTCAGCGACGCCGCCGCGCCGACATTGACTCAGGCCTGTGACGCGTCGCAGATTTCCGACACCCTGCCCGCCGTCCTCCAGGCCGCCGCGCAACGCACTCAGGCCCAGGCCGAGCTGGCCCAGGCCAAAGCCGAGGCCTACCCGACCCTGTCGCTGCAACCGTCGGTCAACCAATATCTGGACGACCATTACGACGATCAGAACTCGCGCGCCGATCGCACTCAGGTCGGGATCTTTCTCAATCTCGAAGTGCCGATCTACCAGGGCGGTGCGATCAGTGCGCGCAGCCGCGCCGCCGGGCATGCACTGACCGCAGCGGACTCGGCCGAAGACTTCGCCCGTCTGCAAGCGCGCCAGGGTCTGGCCGAAGCCCAGGCGCAAACCTCGGGCCTGAACCGGCGGCTGCGCTCGCTGGAATTTCGCCAGACCAGCATCACCGAGGCGCGCATGTTGTATGGCCGCCAGTACCTGGAACTGGGCACGCGGCCGCTGCTCGACCTGCTCAACGCCGAGCAGGAAATCCACCAGTCGCGCTTCGATCTGGTCAACACCCAGGCTGATCTGCAACGTCTGCAGATCGACTGCTTCTACAACAGCGGTGCGATTCGCCGGGTCTTCGGCATCGACCACAGCGCCATCCAGAATGTCGAGATCCTGCCATGACCGATGTCAGCATCACTGTCCCCGAACCCGCCGCTGCCGAAGCTCGCGAAGATTATTCGCCATGGCTGGAAGCGGTGCTCAAGGTCGCCCGTCACTATCGCCTCGACGTCTCGCCGGAAAGCGTGCGTCTGGCCTCGGTGCACAGCGAGGGCCGCGTCGAAGAAGTGGTTCGACACATGGCGCGCCAGGCCGGTTTGAGCGTGAAATTCGCGGCATTCGACAACAAGAGCCTGAGCCGCTGGCGCACGCCGCTGGTGGTGCAACTGCGCGACGGTCAGGTCGGCGTGCTCGAAAGCATCGGCGAAACCGGCGAGCTGGGCATCTGCTTCAGTGGCGATCAAGGTTTGCAGAGCCGCATGGAGGCTGGCGCGCTCGCCGAGCAGGCGCTGCGCACGGTGATTCTGCGTCCGACGCAACCGGTGGCGGACGTGCGCACCAACGATTACATCAAACCCTACGACGAGCACTGGTTCCGGCGCATCGTCCTCACCGATCTGCGGCCCTACAGCCAGGTGATGATCGCCTCGCTGGTCGCCAACCTGCTGGGCATGGCCGGGGTGCTGTTTTCCATGCAGGTGTACGACCGGGTGATTCCGGCCGAGTCGCTGCCGACCCTGTACGTGTTGTTCGGCGGGGTGATGCTGGCGCTGCTGTTCGATTTCGTCATGCGCATTCTGCGTCTGCGCATCACCGATGTGCTGGGCAAGCGCGCCGATTTGCGCGTCTCCGATCTGGTCTTCGGCCACGCCTTGCGTCTGCGCAATTCCGCGCGGCCGAAATCCACCGGTTCGTTCATATCGCAGTTGCGCGAGCTGGAGCAGATCCGCGACCTGATCACCTCCAGCACTGCCACGGCACTGGCGGACATGCCGTTTTTCCTGCTGTTCCTGCTGGTGTTCTATTTGATCGGCGGGCCGCTGGTGCTGATTCCACTGGTGGCGCTGGTGTTCATGTTGCTGCCCGGGATCATCGCGCAACCGCGTCTGGCGCGACTGGCCAATGCATCGATGCGTGAAGCGGCGCTGCGCAACGCCATGCTGGTAGAAAGTATTCAGGGCCTCGACGACATCAAGGCATTGCAGGCCGAGCAGCGTTTCCAGCAACAATGGAACCAGTACAACGCCGCCTCGGCGGACAGCAGCCTGCGCCTGCGCACCCTGACCAACAGCCTGGTGGCGTGGACGCAGAACGTGCAAGGCGGAGTGTTCGCGGTGGTCATTGTGTTCGGCGCGCCAATGGTGATTGCCGGCGACCTGACCACCGGCAGTCTGGTCGCGGCGTCGATTCTGTCGTCGCGGATGATGGGGCCGATGGCGCAACTGACCCACGTGCTCACCCGATGGCAGCAGGCCAAGGTCGCGCTCGAAGGCTTGAACCGGATCATGCAGATGCCGGTGGATCATCCCGAAGGCAGTCAGCGCGTGCACCTGCCGGCGATTCGCGGCGACTACCGCCTGCGTCAGGCCAGTTTTCGCTACAGCGAGGAAGCGACCCCGGCGCTCAACAACATCGATTTGAGCATTCGCCCCGGCGAGCGCATAGCCCTGCTCGGCCGCAACGGCGCCGGCAAGTCAACGCTGCTGCAAGCGCTGGGCGGCGCGATGGATCTGAGCAGCGGTGAAACCACTCTGGACGGCATTGCCCTTGCGCATCTGGATCCGGCCGATCTGCGCCGCGACGTCGGCCTGCTGTCGCAACAGGCGCGACTGTTTCATGGCACCTTGCGCGACAACATCACCCTCGGCGCCGGTCAGGCCAGCGATCAGGAAATCATCGCCGCGCTGACCGTCACCGGTGCCCTGGACTTTGTTCGGCAGCTGCCCAAAGGCATGGATCACCTGGTGCTTGAGGGCGGCCTGGGTTTGTCCGGAGGTCAGCGTCAAAGCCTGTTGCTGTCACGCTTGTTGATCCGTCAGCCACAAGTGCTGTTGCTCGATGAACCGACAGCCGCGCTCGATGACGTCACCGAGCGTTTGCTGCTGGAAAAACTCGCGACCTGGACCCAGGGCCGAACGCTGGTGGTCGCCACGCACCGGGTCAGTGTGTTGCAACTGGTCGAGCGGATCATCGTTCTCGACAATGGGCGTATCGTCATCGACGACCACCGCGACGCGGCCCTCGCGCGGCTGCGCGCACCGGGTAAAGGAGTGGCGGTATGAAGCCGATGATGACCGACGTGCCGGACCCGATGTCCTACCTCGACGGCCGCGATGAGCGCGCTCTTGCCGGTGGCGCAAAGGTGATCTGGGGTTGCGCGCTGATGCTCGCCTGCTTCATTGCCTGGGCGGCGTGGTTTGAGATCGTCGAGGTCTCGACCGGCACCGGCAAAGTGGTGCCCAGCTCGCGCGAGCAGGTGATCCAGTCGATGGAGGGCGGCATTCTCGAACAGCTCAATGTCAGCGAAGGTGCTTTGGTCGAGCGCGGGCAGATCCTCGCGCAATTGGACCCAGTGAAGAACCAGTCCAACGTCGGCGAAAGCGCGGCCAAGTACCGCGCGGCGCTGGCCAGCGTCAACCGCTTGCAGGCCGAAGTCAGCGAAAAGCCCCTGACCTTCGACGCATCGCTGCAGGAGTTTCCCGATCTGATCCGCGCCGAAACCGAGCTCTACCAGACCCGGCGCAAAGGTCTGGCGGAAACCCTCGACGGCATTCAGAGCTCGCTGAAACTGGTACGTAGCGAACTGGCGATCACCGAGAATCTGGCGAAGATCGGTGCCTCGAGCCGGGTCGAAGTGCTGCGCCTGACCCGTCAGCGTTCGGAGCTGGAATTGAAAGCCACCGAAGCCCGCTCCGATTACATGGTCCGCGCCCGCGAAGACCTGGCCAAAGCCAACGCCGAGGCGCAGATGCTCGAAGCGGTGATCCGTGGGCGCACCGATTCACTGTCGCGCCTGACCCTGCGCTCGCCGGTTCGCGGCATCGTCAAGGACATCGAGGTCAGCACGATTGGCGGCGTCATTGCGCCCAACGGCCAGGTCATGCAGATCGTGCCGCTTGATGAACAACTGCTGATCGAGACGCGCATCTCGCCGCGCGACATCGCCTTCATTCACCCAGGCCAGGCGGCGAAAGTGAAAATTACCGCCTATGACTATTCGATCTACGGCAGCCTCGACGGCGAGGTGGTGACGATCTCGCCGGACACCATCCAGGACGAAGCCAAGCCGGAGATCTTCTACTACCGCGTGTTCATCCGTACCGCTTCGGATGAACTGCGCAACAAGGCCGGCAAACGCTTCGCCATCGTCCCCGGGATGATCGCCACGGTGGACATTCGTACCGGCGAAAAAACCGTGCTCGACTACCTGATCAAACCACTCAACCGCGCCCGCGAAGCGTTGCGCGAACGCTGATCAGCGGCTGGCCAGTTTGGTCGCTGGTGGCGCTGTGGGGGTGATGCTGGCCTGATAGCGCGACCACTCGCGATTGATCTCCGCGTACGGCAAAAAGATGCTTACGCGCGGTTGATCGAGCAAGTCCTTGCGCTTGAGGCGGCTGACATCATCGCGGGTGAGAAACGCCACGTTGATGCCAACCACTTTGCCATCGGCGGAAAACACCGGCCCGCCGGACATGCCTTTGGCCAGTGCGCCATTGTGGGTGCCGTAAAGCACATTGCCCTCTTTGACGTCGAGGCGAACCATCGCCGGCAACGCCTGGCCGGTACCCTTGACCGACATGTACAGCGAATTGAAGCCCACCGAAGTCAGCTCTTCGCCCGGCTTGTAGCCGCGCCACGCCGGCACGCTATTGGCCTTGTGGCGGAAGAACTGTACGTCTGCCTGCCCTTGGAAAACCGTGCCCGACAAGTAAGGAATGTGCTTCACCGTCACGGCGAAGTCTTCGTTCCATTGCACAGCCGACCCCATCAGCACGTAAGGCAAAGGTGCGCCGGAGTGGACGACAAAGGCTTGGTCTAAAACAGGATCCTGAACATAAGCGACTGGCATTCCATTGCACCCGCTGAGCAGCAACGACGCTGCAACAAGTGACTTGAGGGGGCGCATTTTCGGTACATCTTGAAGTGAGGAAAGGTGCTGCAATATGTCATTGCGCCATCACTTTTAGCAATAGGCTCAGCCTACCGTTTGTCGGCGTGCGATATACTCAGTCAATGATTGGATCCAAGTAGCGATGTTGGGACGATGGTCGTCATCGTCCCATTCATACTCAGATCTGCGCTTGACCACCGTCGACAAACAGCTCGATACCGTTCACAAAGCTCGAGTCGTCCGAGGCGAGGAACACAGCGGCAGCGGCGATTTCTCCCGGCTCGCCGACACGCCCCATCGGTATCTGCGACGCCATGTAATCGAGCAAACCCTGTTGCTGTTCAGCGTCCGGACCGGCCAGCCCCACCAGCCCCGGGGTTTTGGTTGCGCCGGGACTGAGTGTGTTGATGCGCACGTTGCGACCCTTCAAGTCGAGAATCCAGCTGCGCACAAATGCCCTGACAGCCGCCTTCGACGCGGAATACACACTGAACGCCGCCGTGCCGGAACTGCCCGCTGTGGAACCTGTGAGAATCACCGATGCGCCTTTGGCCAGCAGCGGCAGGGCTTTCTGCACGGTGAACAGCACGCCTTTGACGTTGCGATCAAAGGTATCGTCGTAGTGCGCCTCAGTGATCTCACCCAATGGAAGCATCGACCCACCGCCGGCGTTGGCGACAAGCACATCGAGGTAGCCTTTCTCGGCACCGATTTGCTGGTACAGCGCATCGAGCTGTTCGAGGTTCGTCGAGTCAACCTGAACGCCTTTGGCGTTGCCGACCAGGGCAACGGCGGCATCGAGCTCAGCCTGACGACGGCCGGTAATGTAAACGTAAGCGCCTTCTTCGGCGAAGCGCTTGGCCGTGGCAAGGCCAATACCAGTGGTGCCGCCGGTAACCAGTGCGATTTTGCCTTGAAGTTTGCCAGTCATAAGTCTTCTCCAGAACGTGAGTACAGCCAGTCAGCGTTGGGTTGCGCATTGGGCAAAGCTTATCGACGCTGTAGACCTTTCAAAATAGACTTGTCTGAAACTCATCGTTGCAGAATTGAAATGAGCAAACTGCCTGATTTTGAAGGTCTGGCGATGTTCGCCAAAGTCGCGGAGGAAGGTTCGTTCGCCTCCGCCGCGCGGGTCATGGGTGTTTCGGTACCGACGGTGTCGCGCGCGATAGCGCGGCTCGAAGAGCGCCTCGGCGGTCGCCTGTTCAACCGCACCTCGCGGCAATTGGCACTGACTGAGTTCGGTTCGAGCATGGCGGTCAAAGCCGGGGACATTTACCGGCAGGCCGAGGAAGTCGAGAGTGAAGCCCAGGACCTCTCGGTGCAGCCGCGCGGACAAGTGCGCCTCGCCGTGCCCATGTCTTTCGGTTTGCGCTGGATCGCGCCGTTGTTGCCCGAACTGCTGCGCCGATTCCCCGAGCTGTTTGTCGACCTGCATTTGCACGACGCCTCGGTCGACCTGATCGCCGAGGGTTTCGACGCCGCGTTGCGTATCGCCGCCCTGCCCGATTCATCGCTGGTCGCGCGTCGACTGTGCGCCGTGAGCCAGTTGCTGGTAGCGTCTCCCGGCTACCTGGAAACTCATGGACGTCCCGCGCACCCGCGTGATCTGGCGACGCGTTCGTGCCTGAGTTACGCCTACCGTGCGCGTACACAAGTCTGGCGCTTCACCCACGAGAGCGGCGTCGAGGAAGATGTCGTGCCGAAAGGCCCGTTGCGCGTGACCAATTCCGATGCGCTGCTGCCGGTGTTGCTCGAAGGGCTGGCGATCGCCGAACTACCGGAATTCATCGCCAGCGAATACCTGGCCGATGGGCGGCTGGAAGTGTTGCTGCCGGAGTGGCACATGACGCGCGGCGGCCTGTATTTCGTGACGCCGTCTGCACGCAGTCGGCCAGCGAAAATCCGCGCGCTGTCCGACTTCTTTGCCGAGCATCTGTCAGAGCCGGTGTGGCGCTGTGATCCGGCCCACGCTTCGTACTTGCTCAAATGAACGTTCGTCGGTGCGCCTGAGGACCGCACGGGCAATCCGGAAAGTGCGTGTTAGGGTGTTTAGCCAAAGCACGTTTCAATCCAGGAAAAATGAGGAGGATTCATGCCACTTCATCCCATTCTGTTCATGGGCGGTTCCGGCGCCATTGGCCACCAGACAGCCCGCGCATTGCGCGCGGCGCATCCCGACGTTCCGTTGCTGATCGGCGGACGCGACCTCGCCAGGGCTGAGCAAACCGCCGAGCAAATCGGCAATGCCCAGGGTGTGGTCATCGATGCTCGCGCAGAAGATCTGGGACTGGGTGATCGCCCGGTCAGCGCCATCGCCTTGTTCTACATGGACCACGCCCTCGCCGGGCTGCGCTTTGCGCAAAAGCGCAAGGTGCCGCACTTGAGCATCTCTTCCGGCGTGTTCGAAATCGCCCCGCAGATCGCCAGTTTCATGCACACGCCTGACGCGTCGCCCATTGTCCTCGGCTACGAATGGATGGTCGGTGCCACCACCGTGGCAACGCTGCACCTCGCCAAGGCATTCGCCCGCGTGCACGACATCCACATCCATGCACTGGTCGACGAACAGGACGGCGGCGGCCCGACCGTGGCCGTCGATTTCGAGCACCTGAACAAAATGCTGCCCGCCGCGCTGACCCGCCGTGACGGCGAATTCATCTGGCGTGAAGGCGACGATGCCAAGGTCAGCTTCCGCGCCGTCGACGGCACCACCCTGCAGGGCGCCGGCTTCTCCTCCATCGACGTCACCGGCCTGGCCGCCGCCACCGACGCCCCGAACGTCGAGTTCAACCTCGCCAGCGGCGTCAGCTCGACCCGGCGTCAGGGTCAGCCGATGTCGACGGAGATACTCATCGAACTTGAAGGCACGGATCACGATGGACAGCCATTGCGCACCCGCCACGCCGTGGTTCACCGCGCAGGTGCAGCGGCGTTGACCGGGCTCAGCGTGGCCATGCTGCTGGAGCGACTGGTTGGGCTGGATGGGCAAGCGCCGGTAAGGCCGGGGCTGTATTTCCCGTATCAGTTGCTGGAGGCACAGGTGTTTTTGCAGCGGTTGAGAGAGGACGCTGGGGAGTTGATCGAACTGCTTCAATGAGACCGCGCACAGGTCGCTCGACACTTGAACTGCTCGTTTGAGAGAGTACCGGTCCTGCCCGCCACTGCTCGCAAGGATTGATTGCCATGGATTGCATCCCCACGCTTTACACCCGCCGCTTGATCCTCACGCCGCTGCAACTGAGTGATGCAGCGGCGGTGCAACAATTGTTTCCGCAATGGGAGGTCGTGCGCTATCTCGACAGCCGCGTTCCGTGGCCGTATCCGGACGACGGCGCGCTTGTTTACGTCCGCGATGTCGCGCTGCCCGCGATGGCTGCCGCAAAGGAATGGCACTGGATGATCCGCACCCGCGTTCAGCCCGAGAGCTGCATCGGCAGTATCAGCCTGTTTGATCAACCGGGTAACCATCGAGGCTTCTGGCTCGCCCCACAGTTTCAGGGCAACGGCTACATGCGCGAGGCCTGCAAGGTGATCAATGCCTACTGGTTCGATACGTTGATGCGCCCATTGATGCAGGTGCCCAAGGCCGCCGCCAACCGCGCTTCGCGCAAGATTTCCGAAGATGAAGGCATGCGGATGGCTGAAACACGGGACGGCCAGTTTGTGTCGGGGCCGATGCCGGTGGAGGTGTGGGAGATCACGCGCAGCGAATGGCTTGCCGAAGAAACAAACCGGTCAATTGATTGTTAGAGCCGATCAAGTGCTCAATCTTGCGTATATGCTGCTGTCTGCAAAATCAGGACAAGTACTCCCCAAACGTTCGAGACAGTAGAAATGATCTCCGATCCAGGAACACCAACGCTTGATCAACTGAAAGTATTTCTGACGGTTGTAGAAGTGGGCAGTTTTGCCGCTGCGGCCAGAAAACTGCATCGCGCGACATCGGTGGTGAGTTACTCCATTTCCAATCTGGAGATGCAGCTCGGGGTTTCACTGTTTGACCGCAAAACCACGCGCAAACCGCAACTGACGGAGGCAGGTCGAACCGTCCTGGCTGAAGCACGCACTATTACCAACGGCGTAAATGGGCTGCGCGCAAAAGTCTCCGGTTTGCTGCATGGGCTTGAAGCAGAAGTTCACCTCGCGCTCGATGTAATGCTCCCTGCCGAGCGAGTAGTCGATGCGTTGAGGACCTTCAGGGAAGAATTTCCCACAGTCACTCTGCACTTGCACATGGAAGCCTTGGGGGCAGTGACCCAACTGGTGATGGAGAAGAAAGCTGGAGTCGGCATCAGCGGTCCGCTGGACATTGGCCTGGACGGCATCGAGCGCATCGGCGTGGGCAGTGTTCAATTGATACCGGTCGCCGCGCCTGCACACCCGCTTGCAACCGAGTGTTCCAAATCCCCTGGCGCTGCCAGAGAGTTTGTTCAATTGGTGCTATCGGATCGTTCAACGCTTACGGGTGACAAGGACTTTGCCGTCGTGAGCACTCGCACTTGGCGACTGGCGGATCTGGGCGCCAAACACATGCTTCTCAAAGAGGGCATCGGATGGGGGAATATGCCGGTGCCCATGGTTCAGTCTGACCTGGACGAAGGACGCCTGGTCGAGCTTGATATGCCCGACTGTAAAGGCGGCACCTATGCCTTCGATGCGATTTATCGAACCGACTCGCCGCCCGGTCCGGCTGGGCAGTGGCTGATCAAGCGGTTCGGCGAACAGCTCTTGCCGACGTAAGCAATTCAGGGAAAAGAGCAAAAATCCGACAGCCTGAGCAAGGCTGCCGGAGAGATGCATGTCAAAAAGCAGGAAAGTTGAATTGTCGAAAGCGACTGACAACAACTGTTTATCCTCTTTTGATCCCCGGAGGCGCCATGACCGCATTTCGAAAATCCGACTTCCCTTTGAGCGAGGTTCGCCAGCATCTGGAAACCGGCCCCATCGTCCTGGTGACCTCCGCCTGGCAAGGTGAAACCAACATAATGACCATGGGTTGGCACATGATGATGCAGTTCTCCCCCGCCCTGTTTGGCTGCTACATCTGGAGTGCAAACCACAGCTACGAGCTGATCCACAACAGCCAGCAGTGCGTCATCAACGTGCCCACCGTCGAATTGGTGGACCAGGTTGTTGCCGTCGGCAACAGCAGCGGTGGCGCCATCGACAAGTTTGCCCAATTTGACCTCACAGCCGCCCCCGCAGAACGGGTAAAGGCCCCGTTGATCAAAGAGTGCTACGCCAATTTCGAGTGCAAGCTGTTCGACTCCAATCTTATCGGCGAGTACGGTCTGTTCGTGTGGGAAGTGGTCAAGGCGCATGTGGCTACGTCGGTGAAAAACCCCAAAACCCTGCATTACCGCGGGCAGGGGAAATTTATGGTGGCGGGCGAAACCCTGGATTTGCGCGATCAATTCCGCCCACAGAATCTGTAATACGACACTAATAAAAAAGCCGGAATGTTCATTCCGGCTTATGCGTCAGCGCTCGGGATATAACACCATGCCCGCGTGGTACAGCACGTTATCTCGAAACTCTCCGTCTGCGGTAAAGCCAGTATCGTCCACATACTCGATGTGGTCGCCTTCCAGCCAGTAGCGCCCTTGATAAGCGCTTTTTTGCCGACCGCGAGCCTCGTCATATCGCCCTCCTGGCAGCAACTCATGGCGAATATGACCGTCGGCTGTCACCCACATGCCAACGTACTTGCCCTGATCGCCGGCTGGATTTGCCGTGGCGTTTTCTTGCGCATCAGGGGTTACGCGAATTTCGACATCGGACATTTTAGAACTCCTGTTTTCAGATCATAGTTTCCTGCCGTTCAGCAGGATTTGAAGCAAGAGTAAAAAGTCGCGGCGCGGTGCCGTTATGCAATTCCTGCGCAGGTTTTGCCCAATGCTCCAGGCGCTCGCAGAACGTCTAAGCGAAGGACTACGCGAACTTCTGCAAAGGAGAGAAGGCCCGCGCATCTTTCAGCGCCCGTGCCCACCAGGCCAGCTGGATCAACAACTGCGCCATCGAAACCCGTGCTTGCGCAAAGTGCTCCAGTCCGAGGCCTTGTTCGAGACGCTCGGCAATCTCAGCGAACTTCACATAGCCACCAACAGGCATGGCCTGCAGCTTCAACAACTCGCATCCAAGCTCGTCGACCTCATCCTCCCCGCCGGTCGTGGTGCCATAACCAACAAATGAACAAGGTCGTCCCTGGAGGTGTTCAGGCCAGCGCGCCATCAAGACTTTCAATCCATGCTGGTAACCAAGGTGACGTGCGGGCACCAAGACGATATAGGCATCTGCTGCCGCTAGCGCTCTCAAGCACACTCGACGACCGGGTTGTTCCGAAAAATCGTCTATAAATCTCAGGTCAAACGGCTCTACCACGCTCAACGCAAATTCGCTGCGGTCTTGCACCACGGCGGTAATCCATTGCACCAACGCCGTGTCTACGCCGTTGGACTGGTTGCTGTTATGGATCAGTACTAATTGCAGTGTGTGAGTCATTTCAGCCTCCGAGCAGCTATCAACTTGGCAATGTTCTACGGTTAGAGAAAACAACGTGACAGCAAGAGCGCGATGGTTGGAAGTGGCCACTTCTTTGCTTGCAAAGTCGGCAACCGTTCCATATCGCGTTGGCAAAATATTAGGCGCGCGAAATGGTAGATAAACAGCCCGTGCCCAGGCACACGATTTATGACGTGAGTTCACATGCGACGACTGGATATCAATTGCTTCGCCGAGATGAGCGTGTTCGTTAAAGTGGTGGAACGCGGAGGTTATTCAGCGGCCGCAAGAGCTTGCGCGATAACCCCCTCTGCCGTGAGCAAGCTCATGACGCGCCTGGAAAGCCGTCTTGGCGCACGTTTGCTGAGCAGGTCCACGCGCAAGCAACTGCTGACGCCAGAAGGAATGGCTTTTTACGAACGCAGCGTTGCCATACTGGCCGATCTTGACGAAGCGGAACGCGAAGCATCTGCCAGTTCTGCACCGCAGGGAGTGGTCAGAATCAGCTCTAATGTGGGTATCGGCCGCCAGCTTTTTCTTCCCATCATCAACTTGTTCATGAATCAACATCCTGGGGTCAGCGTCGAACTTTTCCTCACCGATGAGGTGGTCGATCTCATCGAAGCACGTGCGGATATCGCCATACGCACCGGAGCGCTCAAGAACTCCAACCTTGTGGCGAAACGACTCGGGCAATCCAGAGGGCTGATCGTAGGATCTCCTGACTACCTGGCGGCCAAGGGCACTCCGCTGGTGCCTCAAGACCTTGCCGATCACAACTGTCTGGGTTTCACCTTTTCGCCTCCCGCCATGGAGTGGGCCTTGCTCGACGAGAGCGGCGAGCAACGTATGTACCCGGTAAAAGGCAATCTGCGCGTCAGCGATGGCGACGCCTTGCGTGAATTGACGGTGCTGGGCGCAGGGCTAGCCAGGCTGGGGTTCTGCCAGGTTGCAGATGACCTGGCTGCCGGAAGGTTGGTTTGCGTCCTGCAACCATTCGTGCCTGCAAGCGTCACGGAGATTCATGCGATTTACGTCGGCCAAGGCGGACATCTGCCCGCACGCGTAAGAGCCCTGATGGATTTCCTCGCCGCCCATTTGCATGTTCATTGAACCGCAACGCGGGCAAAGGGCCGTTCCTTCAATGCATAGGCCAGCACAAGAGCCGCGGGCAAAGCAGCGCCCAGTAGGCACAGCCCTTCCCAGCCGACATACCGAATACCGAAACTTGCAACTGCGGAGCCAATAGCGCCGCCAACAAAGTTGATACTGATAAACACCGCGGTAATCCGTGAGTTGGCTGCGGGGGCCAGTTTGTAGATGACCGATTGATGGGTGATCTGCAAGCCCATTACGCCAACGTTCAAGGCCATTGCGGCAGCGATAATTATCCAGAGCCCTGTCGCCGCAAAGCTCAGCATTGCCCAGGCCAGTATCATCAACGAGGCCAACCCGAATGCCAGCGCGTGCCGGTAGCCATGATCACAGAGCCGGCCAACCACACCGGGAATCAACGCGCCAGTCACTCCCGTGAGCCCGATCAGTCCGATGCTCGAAGTCGAAAAATTGAACGGCGGTTGCGACAACAGTATTGGTAATCCAGTCCACAACATGCTGAAGCTGGCCATTCCCAGCGCACCGTAAAGCGCCCGGCGAGCAAGCGCTGGGTACTCGAGGATGAGTTGCCACAACGAGCGCATCAACTGCTCATAACGCACGGGCTGGCCTCGGCGCTCGGGCTCGGTTGGCAAGGTGATTCTGAGCAGCATGAGCAGGATCAGCGCCGCGCACCCGGCGCTGGCGTACACCAAGCGCCACCCTGCCGCGTTGCCGATACCGCCGGAGACCAGCCACGACAGCGGTATCGCGAGCAAGGCCCCGGTCATCACTACACCGATCACTTGACCGCGCCGATGCTCGGCTGCGATGGACGCTACATACGGCACAATCAACATGGCAGCGGATGCCGTGACTCCACTGATCAACACTGCGGCGCAGAACAGCAAGAAATTCGGGCTGGCCGCAGCCACAAACAGCGCTAATGCGTTGATGGTAAACATCCGGCTCAGAAGCGCTCTTCTTTCGAGGACGTCACCGAGCGGGACGACCAGCACAATGCCCAGCGTGTAGCCAAGTTGAGCGCAACTCACCAGCAGGCCGGACGTGGCAAGCGGAATACCAAATGCCCCCGTTACCAACGACAGGATCGGCTGCAGATAATAGAGATTAGCGATCATGGCCCCCGCTGCGAATGCGCAGAGCCACATGAAAGGTCGGGACGGGGACGACGAATTCATACAAATACTCCTCGGTAAATGCCGTTCAAAATTGGGCGAGTCAACTCACTCGCCCAGTTTTTCCCGCACCGCGTCGTCCCCGTTAACTCACTCCTCTCAGGTGTTTGCCTGATTCTGTAGCGTCCATGCCATCAGTGCGGGCTTCGCCTGTCAGGCCGTCGGGAAGTCCGCGCCACGGGCGGTAGACTCCCATGCGCTGAACTCGCGGCCCATGGCGGCAAGCTTCGCCTGCGCTGCCTCATAGGCTTCATTGCCCAACAGCAGGCGCGCCGGCGGCGCTGCGCAGGTAACCGCGGCGTAGATCGCCGCTGCCGCCCTGTCTGGGTCGCCAGCTTGATTGCCAACAGATTGCTGGTAAGCGCGCATCGCAGCGCCGGCGGTTGCCTGATAATCCTCGGCCACCGTTTGCGCAGCGCCCGAAGACCCCGCCCATTGGGTTCTGAAGGCGCTGGGCTGAACGGTCATCACGCCGATACCCAGTGGCGCAACTTCGGCGCGCAGACTTTCCGACAGGCCCTCAACGGCGAACTTCGTCGCGCAGTAGTGGCCGACCGCTTCGAACCCGACCAGACCGCCTACCGATGTGAGGTTGACGATCATGCCGGTGCGCCGCTTGCGCATGCCAGGCAGTACCGCGCGAATCATATGGGCCGTGCCGAAGTAGTTGACCTCGAACATCCGCCGAACAGCCCCATCGTCGCTGTCTTCTATCGATGAGAAATAGCCGACGCCGGCGTTATTGATCAGCACGTCCACTCGCCCGAAGCGATGCTCGGCCGCCTGTACGACCTGCATCGCCTGCGCCGGATCGGTCACGTCCAGAGGCAGAATCAAAGCGTCGCCGAGGGCGGCCAGATCCTCGATCTGCTGTGTGTTGCGCGCCGTGACCACCACACGCTCACCCTCATTCAGCAGCGCCGTGGCGATGTGGCGACCGAACCCGGTGGAACAGCCTGTAACCAACCAAACCTTAGTCTCGTTCATTGCAGTACTCCTCTAGATAGCGGCGGTTCAGGATTCGGCTGAACCGCGTTCGAGACCAACGTACCGAATCCGCCCCGCCACTGTTATCCGATTAATCCGCGACATTTGCCTGATCCTGCTCTCCAACACACGTCGCTGACCACAGTGGAAGGTCCACTTCGATTTCTGCTGCATTTCTATTTTTTCGAACCTGATCATCGAAACTTGTCGGCTATTGCGCAAAGCTGCGCGGTGACATCATCTGCTCCACAACGGCGCTTCATGGTGAAGCGCTGAAATCAGCGGAATCCACGTCATGTCCCACGCAGCCACAATTTCCAGCGTCACTGCTTCAACGTCTTCCAACCTCAACAGCACCGTTTCCTTGATCGGGCGGATTCTTCTGAGCGCGATCTTCATTCTTTCGGGCCTGTCGAAAATCGCGGCACCGGCCATGATGATTGGCTACATCGGCTCTTTCGGGTTGCCTTTTCCCGAACTGGCGTTGGGCGTGGCGATTGCTGTCGAGGTTCTCGGCGGCGTAGCGTTGATCGCCGGTTATCGCACACGTACCACCGCAGCGCTGTTGGCGATTTTCAGCGTACTGACCGCACTGATTTTCCATAACGCCCTGGCGGACCAGAATCAGTTCATTCACTTCTTCAAGAATATCGCCATGGCCGGTGGGCTCTTGCAGATCGTTTCTTTCGGCGCAGGGCGTTTCAGCCTCGACGCACGTCGCCACTAATCGAATCGCCGGCACGTCCATTCCTTCCGACGAGCCTTGACCATCACAACGGAGAGAATCATGAAAGCGATCCAAGTCGCGCAGTACGGCCAGGCAGAAGCGCTGGAGCTCAAAGAACTTGCGGATCTGAAACCCAATGACGATCAGGTGTTAATCAATGTTGCCGGTAGTGGGATCAATCCAATCGATTGGAAAATCCTCTCCGGTGCCATGCAGCAATTCATTCCTCTGCCACTGCCCTACACGCCTGGCGTGGAAGTCTCAGGCACAGTCGCCGCGGTGGGCAGGAATGTCAGAGACTTTGTCGTTGGCGACAAGGTGTTCGGGTTTATCGGGATTACCGGCGGATATGCGACCCAGGCCCTCTCAACGCCAGATCGTCTGGCCCACACGCCGACAACACTATCGTTGCAAGAAGCCGGCGGCGTGCCGGCGGCAGCGCTGACCGCTTGGCAAGCTCTGCATGAACACGCCGGCATTCAGGCAGGTCAAAAAGTCCTCATTCACGGCGGCTCAGGTGGCGTGGGCAGCTTCGCAATCCAGCTCGCCCGCCTTGCCGGTGCTTATGTGATCGCGACCAGCTCTGCGAAGAACCACGACTATCTGCGTTCACTTGGCGCCGATGAGGTGATTGACTACACCACGGCTAAATTCGAAGACAGCGTTGCTGACCTCGATGCGGTCATTGATCTGGTCGGCGGCGAAACTCAGAACCGTTCATGGAGTGTGATCAAGCGCGGGGGCGTTCTGGTTTCCCCCGTAAGCGCACCCTCTGCACAGAAGGCAAGCGAGCACGGTGTGAGTGGCAAAAATTTCGCCACCCGCTCCGATGGCAGCCAATTGGTCGAGATTGCCGCGCTGTTCACATCCGGCAAGCTCAGCCTTGAGGCTCAAGTGGTACCGCTGACAGAAGTTGTCGACGCGGTTAAACAAAGCTGGGCCGGACACACCCGGGGAAAAATCGTGCTCGATGTCAGCGCTCAGGCCGAATCCTGAACCAGATCGCATACATCGCCGGCAGAAACACCAGCGTGATGATGGTGCCAACAAACGTGCCGCCGATCAGCGTGTACGCCAGCGTGCCCCAGAACACCGAGTGGGTCAGCGGAATGAACGCGAGAATCGCCGCCAGCGCGGTCAACAACACCGGCCGCGCCCGTTGCACTGTCGCTTCGACCACGGCATGGAACGGCGCCAGCCCTTCCTGCTCGTTGTGATGGATCTGCCCGATCAGAATCAGCGTGTTGCGCATCAGAATCCCCGACAGCGCAATCAACCCGACCAGCGCATTGATGCCGAACGGCTGGTTGAAGATCAGCAGCGTCGGCACCACACCGATCAAGCCTAACGGCGAGGTAAGGAAGACCATGATCATCGCTGAGATCGAGCGTACCTGGACGATGATGATGAGCAGCGTCATGGCGATCATGATCGGCAGCAACGGCAGAATCGCTTTGCCGGCCTTGCCGGATTCTTCGATGGCGCCCGCCTGTTCAATCCGGTAGCCGGAAGGCAGGTTTTCGAGGATCGGCTGCAACTGCTGGATGATCGCGCCTGAGACGTCCGGCGGCTGCAAGCCTTCGGCGATGTCGCCACGCACGGTGATGGTCGGCGTGCGATCGCGGCGGCGCAGGATCGGGTCTTCCATGCGCACTTCGACCTGGCCGATCTGCGACAGCGGGATGCGCTGCCCCGCCGCACCGACCAGGGTGAAGCCTTCGATCTGCGCCGGATCAAGGCGGATATTGCCCGCCGCACGGCCAACGACCTGCACGGAACGGATGTCTTCGCGCACCGCCGTGATCGGCACGCCGCTGAGCAGAAACTGCAACTGCTGGGCGACTGCGCTGGACGTCAGCCCCACTGCCTGCAAGCGATCCTGATCCAGGTTGAAATGCAGCGTCGGCGTCAGCGGCCCCCAGTCAGTGTTGACGGTTCTCATCATCGGGCTGTTCTGCATCACCGCCCTGACCTGCTCGGCAATGTCGCGCAATTTCGCCGGATCAGGCCCCATTACCCGGTAGGCCACCGGAAATGGCGAATACGGGCCGAATACGATCTGCGTCGCCCGAACGCGCGCCTCTGGAGCAAGCCCTTCGGCGACCGCTTCGCGCAAACGCAACTTCAGAGTTTCACGGGCGTCCTGGCTGTCGGTCAGCACGACGATTTTGGCGAACGATGGATCCGGTAACTCTGGCGCCATTGCCAGGAAAAACCGAGGCGCACCCTGGCCGATATAGGCGGTGACGATTTTGGCCTCTTCCTGCTTGTGCAGCCAGGCTTCGACTTTGGCCGCCGCCGCGCTGGTCTGCTCGATTGACGTGCCGTAAGGCATCTGCACTTCGATCATCACTTCGGGGCGGTCCGAGGTTGGAAAGAACTGCTTCTTCACCAGCCCCATGCCTGGGATCGCAACAGCAAACAGCGCGACCACCGCACCGGCCACCAGCCATTTCCGGGTAATCACCCACGTCAAAATCCGCCGGAAGCGGTTGTAGCGTGGCGTGTCGTAGATCGCCGCGTGCCCGCCTTCGACTTTCTTGATGTCGGGCAACAGCTTCACGCCCAGGTACGGCGTGAAAGCCACGGCGACGACCCACGAAGCAATGAGCGCGACGCCGACAATCCAGAACATGTTGCTGGTGTATTCGCCCGCCGTTGATTGCGCGAATCCGTTGGGCAAAAAGCCAATCGCGGTGACCAGCGTACCGGCCAGCATTGGCGCTGCCGTGTGGCTCCAGGCATAAGCGGAGGCCTTGATGCGGTCGTAGCCCTCCTCCATTTTCACCACCATCATTTCAATGGCGATGATCGCGTCATCGACCAGCAAGCCGAGCGCCAGAATCAGCGAACCCAGGGTGATCCGGTCAAAGTTCTTGCCGGTCGCCGCCATCACTACAAACACGATCGCCAAGGTCAAGGGCACCGCCGCTGCGACCACCACGCCGACACGCCAGCCCATGCTGAGAAAACACACGAGCATGACCACCAGCAGCGCGACAAAGAACTTGACCATGAACTCGCCGACCGCCGAGTCGATATTCACCGCCTGATCAGTGACTTTCGACAGGGTCATGCCCAAGGGCATTTCCTCGTTGATCCTGGCCGTTTCGGCGTCCAGCGCCTTGCCCAGATCGAGACCGTTCCAGCCCTCGCGCATGATCACGCCGAGCAATAAGGCTTCTTCGCCGTTGTTGCGTACGAGGAAGGTCGCCGGGTCTTCGTAGCCGCGTTCGACCGTGGCCACGTCAGACAGTTTGAGTGTTCGTCCCTGCGCCACCACAGGCGTGTCACGGATTTTCTGCAGCGTGTCGAACGCGCCATCGACGCGCAAAAATACCTCCGGCCCTTTGGTTTCGACCGATCCGGCGGGGGTCAGCACGTTCTGATTGTTCAGCGCGGCGAAGATGTCCTGTGGCGCCAAGCCCAGCGTCGCCAACCGATCATGGGAAAACGAGACGAATATCCGCTCGGCCTGCTCGCCGATGATGTTGACCTTTTTCACCCCCGGCACGTGCAACAGGCGCTGGCGTAACGTCTCTGCATCGCGTACCAGCAAGCGCTGCGGCTCGCCCTTGGCTTTCAAGGCGAACAGCGCGAAGGTCACGTCGGAGAACTCGTCGTTGACCATCGGCCCGATGACACCGGTCGGCAGCCTAATCGCTTCATCGTCGAGCTTCTTGCGTGCCTGATAAAACTCTTCCTGCACTTGCGACGGCGGTGTGCTGTCGAGCAACGAGACCATGGTGAACGCCAGTCCCGGACGCGTGTAGGTTTCCGTGCGGTCGTACCACTTCAATTCCTGCAAGCGTTTTTCGAGTGGTTCGGCGACCTGATCCTGCATCTCTTGCGCGGTCGCTCCTGGCCACGCGGTGATGACGGTCAGCTGCTTGACCGTGAACGGCGGATCTTCCGCCCGGCCCAATTTGAAGAACGACAGGACGCCGGCAACGGCGATGAGAAAAATCAGAAACACCGTGATTGCGCGCTGGCGCACGGCGATGGCGGAAAGGTTGAACCGGCCCTCGCTCATGGACGACTCCCGTCAATCTGGCCATCGTCGCGGGCAAGCAAGCGCACTTCTTCGCCATCGCGCAGCAGATGCGCGCCCAGCGCGACGATCGGCTCACCGACGTTGAGCTGGCCAGCGACACGGGCCGAGTCATCGCTCAAGCCCAGGACCTCGACCGGGCGCCAGCTCACTTTGGCCGGTGTGCCGGCGATGACCCACACGCCGGGGCCTTTGCCCGGGTCGTAGATCGCGGCGACGGGCACCTTCAGCGCTTGATCTGGCGAAGAACTCTGGGCAATTTCGACGGTGACCGTCGAGCCGATTGGCGCATTGGCCAAACTGCCTTCGAGCACATAGCGCGCCTCAAAAGTACGAGTTGTGCTGTCAGCCGAATCGGAAAGCAGACGCAGTTTTGCGCTCACGGTAGCCGACTTATCGCCATACAATTTTGCCTGAGCGGTCGAGCCCGGCGCGGGGCGCAAGGTCTCGGGCAGATGGACGATGGCCTCCCGCTGACCGGCCCGCGCCAGCCGCACCACCGGTTGTCCCGGGCTGACGACTTGCCCGGGCTCGGCGAGGGTTTCCACCACCACGCCATCAGCGTCCGCCAGCAAAACCGCGTAACCCGAGGCGTTGCGCGCTACGTCCGCTTGCGCCACAGCGGCATTGAGTTGCGCCCTGGCGGTGTCGGCTGCGGCTTTGAACTGATCGTAGGCCGATGCCGAAATGGCGCCGGCGGCGACGAGCCGGCGATTGCGCGCTTCGTCACCGGCAGTCTGTTTGGCTCGGGCGCGAGCGGCGCTGACCGCTTCTTCCTGAGCTCGCGCCTGCAGGCCGAGGTCGATCGGGTCCAGGCGCATCAGCGGCTGGCCGCGCTTGACCGTCTGGCCGGTATCTACCAGACGCTCAAGCACCTTGCCCGAGACGCGAAAACCCAGGTCGCCCTGCACTCGCGCCGCCACGACACCGGTGAACGATCGGGAGCCGTCTTCTGCAGGCTGCACCGCCGCCGACCTGACAAAGGGCGCCAAGGTACGCGGATCCTGCGCGGTGGAAGAATCACCGCACGCCGTCAGGGCCAGGGGCAATAAACATACCGCGAGGGGAAAAGGTCGGAGCCGGCGCATGGAATTCCTTCACTGAAAATAGGATGATCATCATATTCTCAATCTTGTGACCGATATCGTCAACAGTCACAGAGTCACCGGCCCGATGTTCAGCGCTGAATCAGAAGCGATAGCTGACAGAAGTACCGAGCCCGCTGGCGCTGTTCTTGTATTTCGCGCTGTACGAACCCTTGCCAGCCGAGGTGTCGTTGATCTCCACGCTCTCTTCCCAGAGATAGGAATAGGCGACGTCGATGGTGACATTTTCCGCAGGCGTCCAACCGGCGCCGAGGCTGAACACCTTGCGATCGCCCGTTGGAATACGCGGCCCGCGATTGGTGTTGTTCGCCGGAGACTGATCAACCGAGAACCCGGTACGCAGCACCCATTGGTTGTTCAACCGGTACGCCGCGCCGATGGCGTGAGCCCAGGTGTCGTGCCAGTTCTGCTCCTCGCTGATCGTGCCCAACTGGCCGGCTAGCAATGGCGGCAATCCACTATTTTCGATGGTCAGCTCTTTGAAGCGACTCCAGCGCGTCCAGGTGCTGCCGGCATACAGCGTCCAGTCGTTGTTCAGTTGATGGGTGACCGAGAAGTCCACCGACTCCGGGGTGTCGACGTCCAGCGAGGCGTCATAGCTGCGACCGCTGACCCCAAGCACGTTGAAGATGCCATCGCTGAGTTTGCTTTTCGCGTCGAGGTGGTAACTGACTTTTGAGTGATAGGTCAGGCCCAGGCGGGTCTGCTCGGTCGCCTGCACCATGACCCCGACGTTGAAGCCCAGCGCGGTATCGTCGCCCGTGCTTTTGACTTTGCCGTCATTGCGCCCGGGGCTCAGCGGATTGGCGACCATCCCCGACAGCTCGCCGCTGATGCGGTTGATGGTCGGGCCGAAGCCGATCGACACCTTGTCATTGAAGGCATAACTGATAGTCGGCTGGAACGTCAGCGTGGTGACTTCGCTTTTGTTGGCGTAATAGCGGCCAGCGAAACCACTGCCGTAATCGGTGATCAGGCCAAACGGCACGTAGAACCCCACGCCGAACGCCCACTGCTCGTCGATCGGTTTGACGTAATAACCCATCGGTACCGTGGTGGTCGGCACCATGTCGCCGTCTTCCTTGCCGCCGAACGTGCTGCGGGTCTGGCTGATATCGGACTTCGCAAACAGCGTCGCCTGCCCCACGCTCGCCTGCTCGCGCTTGAGCCGCGCCATGCCCGCCGGGTTGCCAAAAACGGTGCTGGCGTCTTCCGCCGAGGAAGAGCGACCGGCAAAGCCCGATCCCATGCCGCTGACGCTTTGCTCATTGAGCGCAAAACCACCCGCAAGAACATTCGACGAGGCAAGAACGACAGCCAGCCCCACCGGGCGCTTGAGCATTGTTTTTTTCATTGTGTGGACTCTATGGGTGACTCGGAATTGGATGAACTGCGGCGGCCATGTTATCCGAGTGACCATATCAGTCAACAGTCACGCCTTGGGCAATTTTTCATCGTCCGCCCTGTACAGGCGAGGCGAGATCAGGGGCGACTGATCCGAGTATTCAGATCAGAAGAGGGTCAAGGCATCAAGCTGCGCAAGATGAGGTTCGAAGTCAGCGTGGGCGCCACTTCGATAAAGTCGAGGTTGTGTTGCAGCATCAGTGGATTGACGAAGGGCCGCAGCGCCAAGTGGATCGATTCGACCGTCTCGTCCAGCGGCGTCCTGCGCTCGAACTCACCGGCCTCGCGCCCTTCGCGGACAATGTCGGTGATAAAGCGCTTGATCTGCGCATCGTAACGCTGCGCACTTGGCCAGTTCTCACCCGCTGCAAACGCGGCAATGTCATAGAGTTTGCGATCGTTGAAGAACAGATTCACACCCGTGGCGATCACGGTTTTCACCAAACGGCGGAAACGCTCGGTAGGCGTCAGGTCTTCCTCGTTGATCGCCTGCTCGACCGCCGCAACGATTTGCCCCAGACAGTTAGCGCAGATGGCTTCGCCAATCGCCTGCTTGGAATCAAAGAATTTGTAGATGTACGCCTTGGAGAAACCGATGGCCTTGGCCAGATCGGACACCGTGGTCTTGGCGTAGCCGTACTGGCTGAAATGCTCGTTGGCCGCCGCGACAATCTGATCACGAATGTCGTGATCAACGGGACCACGCGGGCCGGGGAAGGATGGGGAAACTGAGGACTGATTCATGTCGGCAGCTTACTCACCCGCCCGCCGACTGACAACGTGTGACTCATTCTGAAAACCACCACCCATCCACTGTGGGAGCGAGCCTGCTCGCGAATACGCCCGCCCAAACAACACCAATTCCCCAAGCTGCTGCACTACCCGGCCTTACTGATCGCAGAAAAATTGATACGAGAAAAGCCATGCAGCAACATCCCGACAATGATCAGCGCCCCCGCCCGCAACCACGTCTCCCACCCCTGCTGACTGAGCAGCACCAGACACGAAACAATCGCAAGCACCGGAACGAAGGTCGGCACGCGAAAGTGATCCTCCTCCACCCTGTCGCGACGAAGAACCAGCACCGCCACATTGGTACTCAGAAAAACGAACAGCAACAGCAAAACCACCGTCTCTGCCAACGTTGCCAGCGTGCCTGTGAGTGTCAGGGCAATAGCGACCACGGTAGTTGCAACAATGGCAGCCCATGGAGTTTTTCGTTCAGGCAGCACCGCACCCAAAACACCCGGCAACAGCCCCAGATTCGCCATGCCATAGGTCAATCGGCTGGCCATGATCATGGTTAACAGCGCACCGTTGGCCACAGCAATCAGCGCAATGAAAGAGAACAGTGCCGGCGGGATTGCGAGGGTCGATGCGCGGACAACTTCGAGCAAAGGCGCCGACGTGGCCACCAACTTCTCGGTAGGCAACACCGAAGAAGCCGCCACGCCCACCGCCATGTAAACCACGCCAGCGGTGAGCAAAGCCGCGAACAAGGCGCGCGGGTAGACCTTGCGCACGTCCTTGATTTCCTCGGCGAGATTGGCCGAGGTTTCGAAGCCTACGAAGGAATAGAAAGCCAACAACGCCGCCCCCAACACCGCCAGCATGGGACTGACGCCCGGCTTGAACGTGAGCGTCCGCCCCAGATCCGCATCGCCTGTGCGGAAATACCAGACAGCGGCGACGATCACCAAAATCAGCCCGGACAGTTCAATCACGGTCATCACCAGGTTTGCCCCAAGCGACTCCTTGATCCCCCGCGCATTGAGCAGGCCGATAGCCAGAAGAAACACCAGCGCTGCAATCTGCGGCGATACGTCGACGAAGGCGTTCAAGTAATCACCGGCAAACGCCAGCGACAAACCCGCTGCACTGGTGACCGCAGCCGCCAGCATGCAAAAACCGACCAGGAAGGAAATGAGCGGTGACTTGAAGGCTTTTTCCGCGAATACCGAAGCCGCGCCGGCGTGGGGATATTTGGTCACCAGCTCCGCGTAGGAACCCGCCGTCAACATGGCGAAGAACAATGCGATCAGCAGCGGCACCCAAATCGCGCCGCCCACCTCCCCCGCGATCGTTCCGGCGAGTGCGTAAACGCCCGCCCCCAGAACATCGCCGAGAATAAACAGAAACAGCATCGGGAAAGTGATAGCCCGGCGCAGAGAAGTTTTATCAGTGGGAGCCGTCACGGTCATTCCTTGATTCAGGTGGGTAGGAGCTGGAGGGTTGTCACCTCAAACAATGGAAATGGCGCCGAAAGCAAAGTTCAAAATGTGTGACCGCCCGACTGGCACGACGCTGTAAACGTTGCCCACTCGACACCTGTGGGAGCGAGCCTGCTCGCGAAGACCCCAGCCCGATCAACACGAAACCTCAGCCAAAACCAATTCCCTAAACACCCCGTTTAAAACCGACATCCAGACTGTTCCAGCAAGCTACAACGCCTTGCGCCATTGCCTACGACTACGCCAGAATCCGCCGGCTTGTGCGCCTCGGGCCGTGGTTCTATCGTTGGCCGGTCACTGAAAACAGTGATCGGGTTTGGTAGCCCGCTTTCCACATGGCGCATAACGTCATTCTATGCAGATGCTTTCGCATCGGTTTTATGGTGGCCATGCGCAGGGCGTTTTCGAGCGCGCCGGTTTTTCCATGTGGGCCGGTCTACCAACCTTCGTATGGCCACCACCCTTCGTTTGGTAGCGAGAGTGATGGCTCCCTTGGTCACATATGGAGCTTCACCATGTTCAAAGTCACGCCAAACCCGCCACAGTCGGACGCAACCTCCCCCTACGAATCCCTCGACTCAAAAAAACTCCACGAAGCTGCCGACCGCGCCCTCGACCACTACCTCAAACCCAGCGACACCATCAAAACCACGCCCTACCAGACCAGCAGCATGTTCCTCGCCAACCCGAAAACCGCGACTGAAGAATTGCTGGTCAACGCCAGCGAATCGCTAGGCTCGGCCTCGGTGATGTTGAGTGACGTGATTGGGATGGTTGAAGGATCTGCGCGCAAGACGCTGCAAGGTATCGCGCAGGTCGTCATGCTCGGCGAGCTGGCGGTTAATCAGGCGTTGGATAACGTCGTGCCGGTGGAGTAAGCGCAAACTCCCTGTCGCTGGTGAGGTACGAAGTTTCAAAGACCAGCGGTGAGCGTTGGCGTGGGCTCATGTCTCGCACCCTATCGCGCTCGTCTCAAAAGCCCAGCCTTGCGCTGGGCTTTTGCCGTTTAGTGGCAGTGGTAGTCGTTGGTTTTATGGTTGCGATGGCAACCCTTTGAATCAGTGCCACCGCTGTGCGCAAAGGCAGCAACGGATGTAATCGATAATATTGCGGCAATCAGAATGGCGGACAGTTTCATCAGGGCTTGCTCCATGCTCGTGTTGTTATTCTTTGTGAGATGTCTCACGCGGAGCAGCGTATGGCCAGGTGCCTTCATTGAGCAAGCGACTTCTCCGGACATTCGATCAAAGGTCAAGTGCTTATTTCTTGAGCTACGCATATCTCTGGTTTAGGATGAGCTCGCATCCCCCTAGGGGGGATATAAATTCATCTGAAACCGAGATTTCCTGAAGCCTCTTTCTTCGAGAAATCTCAATAATCAGATGGGCGCACGCGTTACATTCGAGATTGCTCATGTTGAAAATCCTGGCCAACCGCACCTATCGTCACCTCTTCCTTGCGCAAGTAATCGCACTCGTCGGGACCGGTCTTGCCACGGTCGCATTAGGCCTGCTTGCTTTCGACTTGGCCGGTGCCCAAGCGGGAGCCGTACTCGGTACGGCGTTAGCGATCAAAATGACCGCCTATATTGGCGTTGCGCCGATCGCAGCGGCTTTTGCAGAGCGACTTCCCCGGCGTGCAATGTTGGTGTCGCTGGATCTGGTGCGAGCCTTCGTCGCGTTGGCTCTGCCGTTCGTGACGGAAATCTGGCAAATCTACGTACTGATCTTCGTCCTTCAATCAGCTTCGGCAGCGTTCACTCCCACGTTTCAAGCGACCATTCCAGACATCCTGCCGGATGAAGACGATTACACCCGCGCCTTGTCGCTATCGCGCCTGGCTTACGATCTTGAAAGTGTTGCCAGCCCGATGCTCGCCGCCGCGTTGCTCACAGTGATCAGCTTCCACAATCTGTTCGCCGGCACGGTCATCGGCTTCCTCGCGTCGGCAGCTTTGGTCGGCACAGTATTGTTGCCAAAGGCGAAGCAGATACCACGACGCAGCATTTACGAACGAACCACTCGAGGTATGCGTATATTTCTGGCCACACCGCGCTTGCGTGGGCTGCTCGCTCTGAATCTGACAGTGGCCGCCGCCAGTGCCATGGTTATCGTCAATACGGTGGTGCTGGTGCAATCGCGCTTCGCTCTGCCTCAAAGCTCGACGGCATTGGCGCTGGCTGCGTTTGGAGGAGGCTCGATGGTGTCAGCACTGGTCCTGCCTCGGCTGCTCAAGAACATCAAAGATCGAACGGCCATGCTGGCTGGCGGTGGAATACTGGTCGCAGGCTTACTGGTTGGCATCAGCCTGACCACTTATCGCTTCCTTCTGCCGCTATGGCTGGTGCTGGGGGTGGGCTATTCGCTGGCTCAAACTCCAAGCGGTCGACTATTGCGACGCTCGGCACATGCCGAAGATCGGCCGGCATTGTTCGCCGCCCAATTTGCTCTCTCCCATGCCTGCTGGCTGATTACCTACCCGTTGGCTGGATGGCTGGGCGCAAACATCAGTCTTACGGCATCGTTTGTTGGGCTGGCTGTGGTGGCAGGTTGTGCTCTCGTTGTCAGTATCGTCATCTGGCGTCCAGCTCATGACCAAGACTCGATCAGACACACCCACGTGAACCTGTCGGACGATGACGCACACATCGACGGCGAGCAAGGGACAGATCACGAACATCCTTACGTGATCGATGATCAGCATCGCCGATGGCCCAACACCTGAGCGCCATTCCCTGAAACCTGACGCCGCTGGTGACCAGCATTCATATCAGTAACCGCAGGACTTGCAGAGCGGCAAGGTGCCCCGGATAGAACCAGTAGCCCCATTGCCTTACCGGCCAGACTTTGAAGGACAGGTTCTGACGCAGTAACCAGAGTCCTGTCAGAGGAGCGGCGAACGCGGTGCTCAAGGCCAGCAACGAATACAAATCCAGTTCCAACGCTTTGGTCACGATACTGCTTCGGGTGTTGATCAACAGGCATAACGCTGCTGGCAGCAAGCAAAGAACACCAGGTTTCTTTATCGCTACCAGGACGGCCGCTGGAACAAGTGCACCGTAGAAGCCATACATCAGTGGGTCATCCATCACGTAGGCAATAGCCACAGCCATCAACGCCGTGGCGCTACTCAACAACGTGCGATGTTGCCATCCCCAGGCGATCAACAGCCCTAACGCCAGGGTAACCAACACGTTGAATGATCCCGAAGTGCTGACATAGCGATAAGGCACTTCTGAAATGGCAGCAAACAAGACCATCAATGCAAGGTATCTGCCGTTCGCCCGCGTTAACAGCGCGCCCTGTTTCGAGCGCGCGACGTTGGCCGCAATGGCGACACAGAACAACGGAAAAGACAGTCTTCCCGCAATAAACAGATTGCTCATCTCGGGCCAGACCAAGCGTAAATGGTCGATAACCATCGTCAGCAGCGCCAGCCACTTGATCAGATCCAAGCTACTGCTTCGGCTGATTTGTGAGGAGTACGGGGGATTCTGAGCAGACGTCATACCCACCTCAAGTGACCGCAGGTAGCAGCGTGGCGGCACCGAATGCCGCCAAGAACAGACCGATGTAGCTGGTGAGCTCGATCACTCCGACTCCGCCTTATGCGCTCAGGCCAATCCAGCCATGAAAGCCGACATAGAGGCCAACGCCAATGATCAGCACGCTGGACAGGTAAGGAGCGCGGCGCGCCACGGTTCCCAGCCACGGCCAGCGATTGGAAGCCTGTCTGGCACCAATGGCCGCAGCGGCACCGACAGTGACCAAAGTCAGCGCCAGGCCGATACTGAAACACAGGACGAGCATGCCGCCGAGCGCGACTTCTTTGACTTGGAGGCACAGCAACAGGACAGTGATGGCAGCCGGACAGGGAATCAGGCCGCCAGTCAGCCCGAACATGACGATCTGACCCGTGGTCACTTCGCGGTTGGTGAAGCGCTTACGGATGTCGTTGGCATGAGCACGTTCGTGCGCATCCTGATAGCCATCAATCGACAGCTCCAGGCCTTCGAGTTCGGAATGCGCATGCCCGTGATCATGCTCCTGGAACGTCAGGTCGTAATCATGCGAATGCCCCGCGTGTCCAAGGCTCAAGCGAGCGCTGAACTCGTGCGGTTCCGGAATATCCACCGTCGACTGCAGAAAGCCTTCGCGCTCGACGAACGCGAACGATTGGCTGCTGCCGTCCGGACGCGTCGTGGTCAGGCGAACATCCGAGGCTGCCCAGGCGTGTCCGCTCAAGGTCTTCAGGCGCCAGTGCGGTGGCATGCCTTCCTCGAAGATCGACAGTTCAACACGGCCATGGCCGGTATCTATTCGGTGCGTTTCATCATGATGACCATGGTCGTGTTCGCCGTGATGGTGATCATCGCTTTGCTCAAACTTGAACATCTGCTCACCGCGCCAGGTACGCCACAGCATCCACAGGGCAATCGCGATGATCAGTGCAGAGGAAGCAAGCTGGAAATACGGCTCAGTGGTTTCAGCATCCAGGCCTTTGCCCAGGTACATGCCGCCGATGGCGACCAGCCACACCACGGCGGTGTGCGAAAGCGTTGCGGCCAACCCCAACAAAACAGCCTGTTTGACCGAGCCACGGATGGCCACGATAAAGGCCGCCATCATGGTTTTCGAATGGCCTGGCTCCAGGCCATGCAAGGCGCCGAGCAGAATCGCGCTCGGGAAATACAGCCAGGCGTGAGCCCCGCCTTGCTGCAACAGTTCAGCGAAATCGGGCATGTCAGACCTAAAGGTACTTGGTGATTTGTTTGAAGGCTTCCAGCGGTGCGCGCTCGCCATTGCCTAGCGCCGAAACGGTATCTTCGAGGCAGTGGTCGATGTGATCCTGGATGAGCGTGCGTTTGGCCTGGCAGATCGCTTTCTCGACCGCATGAAGCTGCTGGGCGATATCCACGCACTGACGCCCTTCTTCGATCATGGTGATGATGCCGCGCAAATGCCCGTCCGCCCGTTTGAGGCGTTTGATGATCGCCTCATGGCTTTGGTGGGTGTGGGGATGGCTGTGGTCGTGTTCGTGTTCACTCATGAGTTGAGTCTCAGGGCTCGATGAATTACGCTGGCATCGTATCCCCCCAGGGGGGATTAGGCAAATCGCTTGAGCGCCCTGTCGACGAGTTGAAACCTTTAACGCCATGTACAGCAAAACACTGACAACGACGGCAGTAATCGCGCTTGCTCTCGCCATGTTCATGGCCTGGGCCGGGCATACCTATTCGTTGCCAGTCACCTCGGGGCAGCCAGCCTGGGAGATCGCTCAGGACGTCCATCATGCTCACGGCGAAGAGTCGTCATCCAGCCACGACCGGCGATTACCTGAGCGTCAAACAGTAGTCCGGAACACATTGAAAACGAGGCCGCAAATGCGGCCTCGTTTTTTTCTGCGCGAAGAAAAGTGCTGGATTCAAATTCCACAAATGTCCGTGCGCAGCCGCCAGGCGTCTTTCGCTGGTGGCATGCCGAACAGACGGGCGTAGTCTCGGCTGAACTGCGAGGGACTTTCATAACCGACTGCATATCCCGCCTCTGCGGCATCGACCGCTTCGGTGACCATCAGCCGGCGTGCTTCCTGTAGCCGCAACTGGTTGCGAAACTCCAGCGGGCTCATCGAGGTGATCGCCTTGAAATGCGTATGAAAAGAAGAACGGCTCATGCCGGCGATTTCGACGAGCTCATCTATCCGACACGCTTCGTTGTAGTGGCTGCGCAGCCAGGCAATGGCCTTGGCGATCTGGTTCAAGCGGCTGTCTGCTTGCGTCATCTGCCTGATGATGCTGTTGCCTTTCTCGGTTAGAAGGCGATAAAGCATTTCGCGAATCACCAGCGGAGCGAGCGCTTCGATATCCCGTGGCCTGTCGAGCAACCCGGCCAGCCGAACCGCAGCATCCAGCAGTTCTGGAGTCGTATCGTTGAGCGTAATGCCTGCCGGCGGTGCACTGACGCTCTCTTCTCTTAGCGGATGGCGCAGCGCAAGGTCGCTCAACACAGTGGTATCGAGATCCAGCGCCAGGCACAGATAAGGAACAGCCTCACTCGCCTCGATGACCGAGCCCATCACCGGAAGGTCTACCGATGCAATCAGGTACTTGGCCGGATCGTAAACATAGACGGTAGTACCCAGCATCGCTTGTTTACGTCCCTGAGCGACAAGGCAGAGTGTCGGCTCGTACACCACCGGCATAGGCATCGTGGGCGAAGCCGAGCGAATAAGGCTGACACCTGGGATCGCGGTGCTGTGAATGCCGTCATCCAGGACGTGACGACCAACGATATCGACAAGCTTTGAAAGGGAATTCAAACACAACTCCATAACGTGGGGATGCGGCGGTTAAACATCTGGCCTGTCGGATGATCAAGCAAGAAATCAGGACGATCCTGCAACAGCCCTCCTCCGCTCATAAGTCACACTTCAGATGAAGCCCAGAGGTACTGCCGGCCAAACCCGCGCCGATTCTTTGCCAAAGCCCCATATAGAGCAACGGCGCGGGAAAACGCAACTAGCGGCTTACAGATAACAACCACGGCCCATCCAACTCGACGGGGCTCATCCGACAGATTAAGGAGCACAGGAAATGACGCTTGTTCAACGCCTCTCTACAGCGCTAGCACTGGTCTTCACCACACTCATTGCAGGGCCGGCGCCCGCCGTGGCCAGCGAACCAACTACGGAACGCAATCGCCAATTCGTTGCGCAAGCGTTCAACCAGTGGGCTCAAGGCGGCCGGACGTTCTTCACAGATGTGCTGGCTCCCGACGTGACCTGGACAATCAAGGGGACGAGCCCCTCGGCAGGTACTTATCGGGGCCGAGATGACTTCCTGAAACGCGCAGTCCAACCCTTCGCAAAACGGCTCGCCTCGCCCGTTCGCCCGACGGTGGCGGATATCTGGGCTGAAGGCGATGACGTCGTTGTGCACTGGGACGGCACCGCCACCGCAGCCGACGGCGCGCCTTATCGCAACAGCTACGTATGGATCATGCGCATGCGAAATATGCAGGCAGTTGAGGTGACTGCCTTTCTCGACCTGGTGCCTTATGACGACGTTATCAGGCGAATTCCGCTTGAAGCTGGCGATGTTGAATAGATAAGTCCGCCAGGATCGACTGGAGGATCTGCTCGCGAGACGCTGCGAGATCTTACGTAGGTGGGCATGTCGTCGAATGTCGGCTTTCGGCCAATAGCAGCCATTAACGACCGGAAGCAACAGTACAAAACGGCCAAAAGCGCCCCATCGGATTACTAGAAAGTCAGAGACTCTTCAACCAATCGCGGATTCGTTCAAAATTTTGCATTGGGAGGATGAGCAACTCAAACGAGCATTGCCTAGCTAAATCTATCTTAAGACCGGTATTGTGACTCGCAAATCGGGTACATTCCGTTAGTGAGCATATCGAAATAGACAGTTAGTAAGAATAAATTATGGAAGGGTCGTCTTGTCTATGGATCAGTCTTTTTCAATAAAAAATCTTAATGACTTGCTCAAAGGCGATAGGGAGAAAGGAGGGGATCTTGAAGAACGATATATTCCTGCTGCCTTCGATATAAGAGTCAAACTCTACGAACTGAACAAGCTTAAATCATTTTCGAGGTACCGATTCCGCACTGGAAAAATTACGCCAGCGTTCTATGAGAAGCGTATGTCGCGCTTGGCTATGGTTATAGACAAGCGCAAAATTCAGCACGGACGTTTAGTTGACTTTGAGCTTGAAAGAGTCTCTAAGATAATAAGTGGAAAAGAGTTCAGAATAAATGTAGCTCTCCTACCTGCTCTGGTTGGAGGGAAAAAAGTTTACGGAGTCGGGAATAGTTTAGAGCAGGTTCTTGCAATTAGATTTGTTCAGAGAGCACTGAAGGTTCTGTACGAGCTCCGCATGCCTCCACGCGATATACTAGTTAGTCAAATAAAGTCATTGGCTTTAGATGGCGTACCCAAGTATATAATAAGGTCGGATGTCGAGTCGTTTTATGAGTCTGTCAGACACAAGGAATTGCTTGATGGAATTCACCAGGCTCCAGAACTATCGGTACTGATTAAAAGGATTTTAACGCGACTTATGAAAGATTACGTCGTCGTTTCTGGGGACGAAAACGGATTGCCGCGCGGCATAGGAATAAGTGCATATCTATCTGAGATATATCTGTCGAGTATTGACGCTGAAATTAGACGACAAGATAATTTATTTTATTACGCCAGATATGTTGATGACATGGTACTTATGTATGCCCCCCAGCGAAAGGAGCTTGCAGCGAAATATTTAGAAACTCTCAGCGAAATACTTCATGGAAAGGGGCTGAAATTCAACGACAAAACGAAACCTATTGATTTGCTAGAAGAGTTCAAAGGTAAATTTGATTACCTTGGATATACATTTGACGTATCTAGCAGCTCTTCCGGCGTACAACTGAGCCAAAGAAAAATCAATAAATATAGATCGCGTATCGACAAAGCTTTCTCAGATTACAACTCAAAGTTCACATTCATTCCAGAGAAGTCTGAAGAGGAGTTGGTGCTTAGATGCCTTTTCTTAACCGGAAATATGCGCTTGTTCAATAGGAAAAGCAACGCATTCATCGGTGTTTACTTTAGCAATAAGTATATAACTGATACTAGTCAGCTTTCCGGGTTAGATCACTACTTTCGCAATAAAATCAAAGGCGTAGCTAGTCCATCATTGACGAGAAAGCTCTCGAAGCTATCTTTTGAAAGAGGTTTCAGAGAAAAACTATTTAGAAATTTTGATTCCAAGCAGCTTTCAGAACTTTCGCGAGGTTGGAAGCATGTCTAGAAAAAAGCATTATCTATAAACTTTCCTGTAGAGCGGGTAGTGTTGTCTGATGTGCTTCCATATGAAGTTCCGATAGTTTTTTCGAATAGATATTTTTATAGATTCCTATGTGAGCACGATATAAAGTTTAACGGAAACAGAATTTCATGGCGCTACAGCGATGAAGTGCTAGACAACCTTGTAAAAATGGTTCTAGGTGTTCAGCCTAATACGGCTGTTAGACATACTGCCGATAACGGCAGACCTGCATCCATAATAGAACTAGACAAATCAGACCTTGTCCATACTGTTCCTTTCATTTTCTCGACTACGCATAAACAGGATCAGTTGCGCCAGTTGTCGCTAATGCATCCAAAGGGTCAGTTGCTGGTGGTAGATTTCTATGACCAATTTAAAGATCTGATGATTTATTACACTGGTCGAAGTGAATTCAGCCTGCGATCACCAAGGCGAGTTGCTGGGTGTACGTATATTGACTTTCGCTCGCAAATTGAGCGGCAGGATAAATCTGACACTTTGGTAGAAGTAGATGGCGAAAATTATGAGAACTTAAAATCTTTCTTTGTATATGAGCGGTTCAGTAATGTTTTCAAATTTTACGAGTCGAGAGAGCACCTCCGTAGCGAGCGCGATTTCAGAACCCTTACGAAATTTGATGTTTCAGGGTGTTTTGATAGCATATATACTCACTCGCTAGCATGGGCGATATACGGAAAGGATTTTGCAAAGCAGAATCTTAAAGCTATATTAGGGTCATTTGCGGGTAAGTTTGACTCATTGATGCAAAAGTTGAATCATAACGAAACGAATGGAATACTAATCGGCCCGGAGGTTTCAAGAATTTTCGCCGAAATAATCCTCCAGGCAGTTGATATTGATATCGCAGGCAAGTTACTTGAAAAGGGATATGTACATAACTCAGACTTTAAGATTTATCGCTACGTAGATGATTATTTCGTCTTCTACAATAGTGATGAAGTCTGTCACCAGATAAAAATGACACTTCAGGAAAGCTTAAAACTATATAAGCTATCATTAAATAAGGGTAAGGAGGAAACTCTAGGGCGCCCTATAATCACTCCGATATCTATCGCAAAAAAGCGTATCTCTGATCTTTTTGATCGTGCGCTAGCTTATGAGGTCGCTTCAGAAGTTAAGGAAGGTGAAACATTGCCAAGGGGTCAGATTTATATTGGCAGGTCTTCACTTATAACTGACTTCAAGTCCATTCTTGCAACCTCTGGAGTCAACTATGGCGAAATTCTTAATTACTCTCTTTCAGTAGTCGAACGAAAAATTGGCTCTTTGATTGAATCTTACAAAAAAATAGAGAAAGTTGGCGGTGTCGATAAAAGTTTTTCAAAATCAATGGAAGCCCTTCTAGGTTTTGTATTTTTTATCTATGCGGTATCGCCAAAAGTCAACACAACGATTAAGCTTTGTCGAATATGTCAGCGCGTTCTTTCTTTTTATAAGCTTGAGTCCATAGGGCTCAGCTATGAGGCATTAATCTCGCAAGTGATATACGAAAGATGCCGGAGCGTTATGGATCATAATTCAGATGGCAAAAGCGCGAAAATTGAGGTCATGTATCTTCTGGTTTTAATGCGCCAGCTTGGTAAAAACTATCGTATAGATGAAAAAGTGCTTGGCCATAGCTTCGGCTTTGAACTTTTAGACGGGCATTATCAAGCGAAATCCAGTTTGAATTATTTCTCCATAGTAACTCTTCTTTTTTATATAGAGAACAAAACTCGTTATTCATTGCTGAGAATCGCTTTGGAAAAACATATATTGGAGAGATTTGGGCTGAAGCAGGACTCGTTGGTCGGTGACTCTGAAATGATTCATTTAGCGTTAGATCTTGTCGCATGCCCTTTCGTGAGTAACGAGACCAAGATTAGAGTTTTACAGTTGTACGGCGTGCCTGCAAACAACCTGCTAAGAATTCAAAAGTATAGCGAATATTGGTTCACCAAATGGGGCGAATTCGACTTTTCTAAAGAGCTAGACGCTAAGGTCAGTCAGGAAGTATATTGAGCGGGATGCATCACGCACATAGAAGACCGTTTGCGGTCGCACACACCAGCATCATGGCCCGGTTGTTCTATGCACGAAAACCTTGCCTCGTTGAATCCTCGTGAGTTCTGCGGTCTTGACTCCTTCACTTTCCTCAAAGCTTTAGGCCTACCAGGGGAGTGAAGGATGCTCGATTATCTCAGCAATCATCCCGGATGGCTGCATTTGGCCGAAAGTCGCCCTCACGAATGACCGCTGTCAGCCAGACGCGCAGGATCAAAGTCTTTGTTCGCCGCCCCCCACCGTGCGGCTCTCCCTAACTTTGCGCAAGTCATCATGGAACTCAAGATAGCCGCTTGCTAACCAGCAGTGCTGGTCAACCCGTCACAGAAAAAGGCTACGACGCCGGATTCTTGCGGCGTTGCTGCAATCGCTATTGCATTTAGCATGTCATGCCTTGTAGGGTCATGAAGCGAGAATTACAAGCCGGTTTGCTACGATCACGATGACGAATACTTTTCGTAGAAATTTATCATTCGGTGCAATTGCATTTTAGTAACGTTGATTATAACCGGCTCTATATTTATTCGAACCGGAAGATTTTGCGCTTGTATCATGCGTTGCTTGAGAGCTTTGTGTAAGGTTTCTTTTTTGGGGGATTATTTTGATTTCAAATACTTCGTTATTGGAAGAGGTCGTCGAGAATCTCGGCGGGGATGATGAGTTTATTGAGAATACTGTCCCGCTATCGGCGGAGGACGAAATGCTCATAGGGCGATTCGTTCAACAGTATTGCTGGGCGGATTTAAATGCTCGGCGCGCCGTGAATTACCTAAGGCACATTAATAGAGGAGACGCACGTAATTTTTCAGGGGACTTAAATGATACGCATGTACTTAACCATCTGGCTTCTGAAGCGGCGGCCTTGAAGATTCTGCCAGCTGTCAAAAGTGGTTTGAGCGCAACAGTGGAAACGCTACAGATGCACCGCGACTTGCGCCATAAGTTCGCTCACTGGGCTGGCCGTCGAGCGAAACATCACAACGCCTTCGTTCTACTGACCACTAATGCGTCGAAGGCTCAGAGTAAAGGGATAGCTACTTTGGAAGTCGGCATGTTAGGTTTTGCCGTCCTATCTGTTCATGATCTTGAACGAGAGATAGTAAATCTTGTTTCTCATAATGAATATTTGGCGCGGGCTGTTAATTTTTTAGGTAACTACGTAAAAGATCCTGCATCAGTATTATGATGTGGAGTTAAGTGAGTTTGCGTTAGCGCCTTGGCTAATTCCCTTTGCTGAATCGCCTCTAGTTCGATAGACGTCATTAGGTGGCTGCTTTTGCCTGAGTGAGCTGTCCAGATTAGCCCTTTGAGACAGGCAGCAATCGGTAAAAACATTCACCCTCGACTGACTGCTTTTGGCCGCTTTCTGTCGGTCGCCACCGTCAGCTTTTGGCCGATTGCTGCCAGTCGCCATGGGCGCTCTGCTGCCAAGCCATGCATTCGCCTCACGAAACAGCGTTAGACACCTGAACTCTCCGCAATCCGCCCTTCCCCCCGCAAAAAATCCACAAACGCCCTCAGCGGCGAAGGCATGTGACGGCGTCCGTGGTAATACAGAAACGGGCCGTCGAAGTCCTGCCACCAGTCCTCGAGAATCGGCACCAGTCGACCATCGGAGAGTGGCTCGCGCAGAAAATCCTCGAAGGTATAGACGATGCCCAGTCCGTTGATGGCCGAGCGAATTTTCAGATCGTGCGACGACGTCAGCAGTTGCCCCTGAGGCGGGATACGCACGATACGGCCGTCTCGATGGAACTCGAATACGCCGACTTTGCCACTCTCGAACCGATGGCCAAGCAGGTCATGGCCCGGCAGTTCTTCGGGGTGAGTGGGTGTCCCACGTTCAGCCAGATAGCCCGGGGCGGCGGCTGCAACGAAGCGTTGGCGACGCGGGCCGATGGGCACGGCGATCATGTCCTTGGCCAGGCTCTCTTCATAGCGCACGCCGGCGTCATACCCGCCAGCGTTGACGTCGACGAAGGTGTTGTCCATGACGACTTCGACACTGACCCCTGGATAAAGGCGCAGAAAACGCGCCAGCAGGTCGGGCAACAGAAAGCGTGCCACCGGCACTGGCACATTGAGTTTGAGCGTGCCGACCGGGCGCTGAGCGTCGTCGTCCAGGTCGTTGAAAGCGGCGTCGATTTCTTGCAAGGCCGGGCGCAGGCGCTCGAGCAATCGCTCGCCGGCGGCCGTCGGCGTGACGCTGCGCGTGGTTCGATTGAGCAGGCGCACACCCAGGTCGCTTTCCAGCCGACGCATGCAATCGCTCAGCGATGAGGCGGACAAGCCCCGCTTTTGCGCGGCAGCACGAAATCCCCCCGCCTCGACCACCGCAGCAAATATCGACACATCGGTAAGGTTTGGTTTACGCATGGACTCTTCCTCCGCAAGCGACTCACTGTACGCCATACCGTACGGGCCATCCATTAATGCCCGACTTATCCTCGCGCATTCGTACACCGATACTGCTCACTCGCCCCGCCAACCGGGAACCTGTACCGCGAATGAGAATCCCCCGATGAGCCATTCACCCGCTACGCCGAGCAATACCGCGACCCAACGCCTCCTCAAGGCCGCCCGAATGCTGTTCGCCATTTCCGCGATGGCCGGCACACTGGCTGCGCAGGCGACTTCCCGAACGGAGCCGAAGCCGGACTGGTCAACCCACGACATGCCCAGCCAGAAAGGCCGCATCGTGCTGGTCACCGGAGGAACCAGCGGCATGGGCTATGAAGACGCGCTGGCGCTGACGCGAGCCGGTGCCGAGGTGATCATCGCCGCACGCAACGCCGAGCGCGGCCGCGAAGCGATCACGAAGATCAAGCAAGCCGTGCCCGAGGCGCGCGTGCAATTCGAAACGCTGGACCTTGCCAATCTGCAATCGGTGCGCGACCTCGCCAACCGTCTGCAAGGGCGCCTGCCGAGGCTCGACGTGCTGATTAACAATGCTGCGATCATGTCGCCGCCTGTTCGAGGCGTTTCGGCCGATGGCTACGAGATGCAATTGGCGACCAATTATCTGGGGCATTTCGCCCTGACCGGCCTGCTGATGCCCCTGCTACGCAAAAGCGACGATGGTCGGGTGGTCAGCCTGTCGAGCATCGCCGCCGGGCGCGCAAGCCTGAACTTCGATGACCTGCAGGCTGAGCGCAGTTACGACCCTTTCGCCAGCTACAGCCAATCGAAACTGGCGGTTCTGAAGTGGAGTATTGAGCTGCAGCAGCGCAGCGATGCCGCCGGTTGGGGGATACGCAGCATCGCCGCTCACCCCGGCGTTGCCGTGACCGAGCTGATCGCGCGTGGGCCTGGCCTGGACAGTGAATTCGGCAAACAATGGGCTGTAGAGCGGGACATGTATCATTCCGCAGCGCAGGGCGCGCTGCCCACCTTATATGCGGCGACGGCGCTGGAGGCTGTCGGCGGTGCCTACTACGGGCCTACCGGTGATAACGAGAAGCGCGGGCCGCTGGGCTTCGCCAAGATGCCGCCGGCCGCTGCCGATCGCTCGAATTCGGCCACACTGTGGCAACTCTCCGAGCGACTGACTGGCGTCACCTACCGCTGACCGCCCGGCACGGGCAGGCCCCGTGCCATTGCCCCGCCACTCCCACAGGAGCGCAACATGGATACGTCTCTTCTCGCCCACCGCGCCGGCGCCATCATCAATGCCGAGGCTCACGAGCTGCGCCCTGCGCTCAACGGTTTTCTGCTGTTCGTTTGCCTGTTCGCCGGCTATTTCATGCTCCGTCCGATCCGCGAATCGATGGGCATCACTGCCGGCGTCGAGAACTTGCAGTGGCTGTTCACCGCGACCTTCCTGGTCATGCTGGCGGCCGTTCCGCTGTTCGCCTGGCTCAGCGCACGCGTGCCGCGCCTGCATTTCGTGGACTGGGTGTACGGATTCTTCTGCACCAATCTGCTGTTGTTCGCCGCCTTGTTCCTGGGCGAGGAAAGCCCTTGGCTGGCGCGCGTGTTTTACGTGTGGATATCGGTCTACAACCTGTTTGTCGTATCGGTCGCCTGGAGCCTGATGGCCGATGTATTCGACAGTGCCCAGGCCAAACGCCTGTTCGCTTTCATCGCGGCGGGCGCCAGCGTCGGCGGCCTTTGTGGCCCTGCGCTGAGCGCCTTGCTGATCGGTTCGCTGGGCGAGTCCGGCCTGATGCTGCTGGCCGCTGTTCTGCTGGGCGCTGCGATGTGGTTCAAGCGCCAGCTGATGCACTGGCGTGAAAGGGGTGGCGCAGGACGCCCCGATGCCGCGCCGAGCGAAAGCCCTCGCAGGCCGTTGCCGGGCAATCCGTTCAGCGGTATGACGGCCGTTGTGAAATCACCTTATCTGCTCGGCATCTGCGGTTTTGTGGTGCTGCTGGCAACAGTCTCCACCTTCCTTTACTTCGAGCAGGCACGCGTCGTCGCCGAACACTTCCCGGACCGCGAGGCGCAGGTGCGCGTGTTCGGCATCATCGACTTTGTCGTGCAGGCAGGCGCCCTGTTCTGTCAGCTGTTCATCACTGGACGCCTCGCGCAAAAACTAGGTGTCGGCGTGCTGTTGGCCATGGTGCCGCTGGTCATGTGCGCGGGGTTTATCGGGCTGATCTTCGCCCCCGGCTTTGGCCTGATCGCCGCGCTGATGATCGTGCGCCGCATCGGTGAGTACGCCTTCGTGCGCCCAGGCCGAGAGATGCTGTTTGCCCCGCTCGATGCCGAAAGCAAGTACAAGGCGAAGAACTTCATCGACACCGTGGTCTACCGCGCCGGCGATGCCATCAGTGCCTGGGCGAAAAGCGCGCTGGATGCCCTCAGCCAAGGTGCAGGCATGGCGGCATTGGTCGGCGCGTTGTGTGCACTGCTGTGGGGTCTGCTGGGATGGCGACTCGGCGAACGGGCGGACCGCCGAGCCAGTGTGGCGGGAGCGCGGCAAAACCCAGCGTAGCGCTCAAGAGTCATTGACTGAGACAGGCATTGCCGTAGAATCGCCCGCCCAAAAAATCAGCTTGCAGAGCGAGAAGGAGCTTCGATGCAACGGGTGATGATTGTTGGTCAGCCTGGGTCTGGCAAAAGTACGTTGGCGCGCAAGCTGGGTAAGCGCACGGGGTTGCCGGTCGTGCATATCGACACGATCCACTGGCAGCCAGGCTGGATCGAGCGAAGCCCGGATGAGAAGACCCGACTCTGCCTGGAGGTCGAGGCGCGTGATCGCTGGATATTCGAAGGTGGCCATTCAACCACTTGGGAAAATCGCGTCGCCCGTGCAGATCTGCTGATCTGGATCGATCGTTCGCCACCGCTTCGATTCTTGCGCGTCCTGCGTAGAACGCTGCTCAACCACGGTCAGTCTCGGCCTGACTTGCCGGAAAACTGCCCCGAACAGCTGGCGAACCTGCCGGAGTTTCTAAAGTTCATGTGGCGGACGAGAAAAACCTCGCGAGCCAAAATGCGCCAATTCGTGTCAACGGCGCCATCGGCTTGCCGGGTGGTTCATCTGCGATCCAATCGAGAGACGAGGATATTTCTTGAAAGCATTCGCCATGCACAGGGCCAGACTTTGCAGACTGACTGACGGCTGACCGCCCCACCAGGGAACTGCGGGTGCCTGGCATCGTCCGAGCTTAAGCGTTTAAGCAAACAGCTCGCCACGAGGTTTCCGTTTGAAAGCTGCCATCGTCAAAAAATACCGTCTGATCATCAAGACCCTGGGTTACGTGGGCTGGTCTTTGTTCTGGTTGCTGCTCTGGGACATCGCCGTCACCGTCGACTTCATGCTGTTTCTCAACGCCAAGCTGAACCTGCCGTTGATGCCGCTGACCTTGCTCGGTTCGGCGTTGATCGTGTTGATCAGTTTTCGCAACAGCAGCGCTTACAACCGCTGGTGGGAGGCGCGGACGCTGTGGGGGTCGATGATCAACAATTCCCGCAGCTTTGCCAGGCAGGTGCTGACACTGCTGGACGACGCTGGTGGCGAGGTGAATCCGGTCAAATCCACGCTGTTGCGCCGCCACGTCGCTTACGTAAATTGCCTCGCCGCGCACCTGCAAGGCCAGCCATGTCCCGACGAGGTGCGGGCATTTATTCCCGCCGAAGAATTCGCCCGCAGTGGCACAACCAATAACTTTGCCAACGATATCCTCACCGGCTCGGCGACTCTGCTCGCTCGCGAATACAAGGCCGGGCATCTGGACAGTATTCGCCTGGCGCGGCTTGAGTCGACGCTGGTGGATCTGTCCAACAGCCAAGGCGGCATGGAGCGGATCGCCAACACCCCGCTGCCCTACCCTTATGTGTATTTCCCACGGCTGTTCATTTCGCTGTTCTGCCTGATCGTCCCGATAGGTCTGGTGGAATCCCTCGGCTGGTTCACGCCGCTGGCGTCGACTGTGGTCGGGTTCATGCTGCTGGCCATCGAGCGCATCGGCACCGATCTGCAAAGCCCGTTTCGCCACAGCGAACACCAGATTCAAATGGAAGCGCTGTGCGAAACCATCGAAAAGAATTTGCAGTCAATGCAGCGTGATTCGTTGGGGGATGTACGCAGGGTTGAAGAGCACGCTTGAGGCGCTGCTTTAGCAGCAGCGCTTTACATCAGCTGCGGAGCGGCTATTGACGAGTGTCCGCCTCCTCGGCCGGGTAAAACTCGCCCTGCTTGCCCATTTCTTCCAGTCGTTCGCGCGCGATCGCCTCAACACGGGCCACTGCGTCTCGATCGTCAGGGTCAACCAACTGCAAGCACAGGCGTCGAACATTTTGGTCATGGGTCCCCTCGCTGAGCATTTCGTGGGTGAAGACTTGTTCAGCACGCCATAGGCATAACTGGGTATGGGTCCCGCCGAGCCATATCTCGTTGATTGATCCAAGATCAGTGGTTGCCAGTTGATCCACGGTGATTGTCTTATCCATTGCGCCGTACCTTGAAAATGCTTGTACAGGTACGACTGGCAGGCATAGCGAGTCGTTCAAGTCGTCGACAGTCCACCCACGCCCCACTCTCACTTGTTCGGAAAATTCTTATGAAATCGCCAAAAATCGAAGATTACATCGCTCAATGGCCATTACTGGGCGTGGACTCCGCTGTCCCTTGGGCGGTGGGCGGTGGTTCAGGATTGCGAGAGCCGGATTCTGGAATTGCTTGAAACGCTCGGCCCAGGATACCGGCGCCACAGCAATTGTGCGATTCATGAAACCGCCATCGTTGAGCAAGGCGCCGTTCTCAAAGGCGCAATCATCATCGGCGAGGGCTGTTTCGTAGCAGCGGGCGCTTACCTCCGTGGAGGCGTTTACCTGGGCAAAAACTGCATCGTTGGCCCCAGCTGTGAGCTGAAAAGTACCTTCATGCTCGATGGCAGCAAGCTTGCCCACTTCAACTTCGTCGGCGACTCATTGATTGGCGAAGCGGTAAATATTGAAGCCGGCGCGATCATCGCCAACTACCGTAACGAACTGGACGGGGCTGATATCAGGATCCGCCACGAAGATCAGGTGATCGACACAGGCGTCAGCAAGTTCGGAGCGCTGGTGGGTGACGGCTGCAAGATTGGCGCAAACGCTGTGATTGCTCCTGGCGCTTTGTTGCGGCCCCACACACGTGTTCCTCGTCTGGGGTTGATTGATCAGTTTGCTTACGATTGACACCAGATATTCGAATCTATTTTTCGGCCAGAAGCTGCCGTTGGAATGTGTACCTTCCCGAGTATGTTCCGAGGTGGTGATCTGTCTGCCGGGAATATGCAAGTGCGATTAATTGGCTGTCTGCTCTTGCTTGAAAGCAGTCCGTGGTTCCAGCCTTGTCACTGAACCGTCACACCCGCCTCCTACGCTCGACCGATCTCGACCATCGCCCCAAGAGCCCGCATTCCAAAATGCCGCCCATCACCGCCACCTCCCCACCCCGCCAAAAGATCATCCTGCGCTCCGACAACCTCACCTCTTCCGACTTCGGCGCCCTGTTCTCCAGGCTCTTCGGCAACCGCTACGCCGATACTCCGCCGCCACCTTCCAACATCATCATCGGCGGGGTCTACGGGCGGCACGACGGGGTGAGTTTTCGGCGTATGCATTACCACGGCGACTTCAGCGTCACCCTCCCCGATCCGCAGAACGAAATCACTTTCGTCATCCCCACCGCCGGCAAGATCGTCTTCAACCACGCCACCGAGTCCATCGGCATGGCGCATGTCGGTCTGGCGATCGACAAGGCGGATATCCGTTCGATGCGTTTTGTTGACGATCACGCGCATCACGGCATTTCGATCAATCGTCTGCAGCTCACCGAGCGGTTGTCGGCGCTGCTGGAGAAACCGGTCGTGCAGAAGATCGTGTTTGAGCCAAGCGTGGATCTGAATGCCCCAGCATTTCAGGCCCTCAAGGCGTTGATCGATCTGGCCACGGGCACTGAGTTCGATGCCTTGATCAACAGTGGCACGCTGATGCCGTCGCGCTTACGCGAGATGTTGATCGATGCGGTGCTGGAGGCGTGGCCGCACAATTTCACCGAGGCATTACGGCGGCCGGCACCGTGTGTGGCGCCGCGACATGTGAAGGTGGCGATGGAGTTTATTCAGGCGCATCCGCAGCAGTTGGTCAGTGGCGTGGATCTGGCGCGGTTGAGCCATGTCAGCCAGCGCGCCTTGCAGGAAGGTTTTCGGCGTTTTGTCGGGATGTCGATCGTCGCGTATCAGCGGCAGGTGCGTTTGCAGCGCGCCTATGAGGCGTTGGTGCGCGGGCATGCAGGCTCTGTGACGGAGGTGGCGTTGAGCTTTGGCTTCAGTAATGTCGGGCGCTTTTGTCAGTATTTTCAAAGCGCTTACGGCGTAAGCCCAGCGGAGCTGAAGGCCAGGCGTTGACCATTCGGTCCGGCGAAACCTGCATTTGATTGAACAGCAGGAATCTCAGGACGACTAACCCCAGACAGGTCGCTTGACGGCATAGCCGATTGAGGCGGCGTTTACCTGGCTGCGGCCGGCGCTGCGCTTCTGCGCCAGCGTCGTCGCAGGCTTCGCAAGGGGGTTTCAATGACTGAGGATTTCATCGGCTTTTTCACGACGCACACACTTCTGGGAATTTCACTGGCGAACTGGGTCTTGGCGTTGCTCGCCGCAACGCTCAGTTATCTGCTGACCACCACGGCGATCCGCTTCGTTTTCCGCAAGGTGCAGGCGCGGGCCACTGCCGGCAATGGGCATCTGACGTACATGGCCAGCGAAGTGCTGGCGGCGACCAGCACCACGTTGCTGCTGTTGGCATCGATTCTGGTCGGCATCGGCTTGCTGGATTTGCCCGAGCGCTGGCTCGGGCGGGTCAGCAGTTTGTGGTTCGTGGTGGCGGCGTTGCAGGTCGGCCTGTGGACCAACCGCGCACTGGCGCTGGGGCTGCATCGCTATTTTTCGCGGCATAACGCGACCGGCTCTTTTCAGGCGAGCGCTCTGGCGACCCTGAGCCTGTGGGGCGTCAAGGTGTTGCTGTGGGCGGTGATTCTGCTGGCGATGCTGTCGAATCTGGGCGTCAACATCACTGCGTTCGTCGCCAGCCTGGGTGTCGGCGGTATCGCGGTGGCGCTGGCGGTGCAGAACATTCTCGGCGACGTGTTCGCCTCGCTGTCGATTGCCGTCGACAAGCCGTTTGAGGTGGGCGATTTCATCGTCGTCGGCACGCTGGCCGGTACGGTCGAGCACGTCGGCCTGAAGACCACGCGCATCCGCAGTCTTGGCGGTGAGCAGATTGTCATGGCCAACGCCGACATGATCGGCAGCACCATTCAGAACTACAAACGCTTGCAGGAGCGTCGAGTGGTGTTCGAATTTCGTCTGACTTACGAGTGCACCAGCGAACAGATCCGCCAGATCACTCAACGCGTTGAAAGCATCATCAAGAACGAAAAACAGGCGCGCTTCGACCGCTGCCATTTCCGCAGTTTTGGTGAGAGCGCGCTGGAATTCGAGACGGTGTATATCGTTCTGGACGCCAGCTACAACGTCTACATGGACGTACAGCAGCGCATCAATCTGGCAATCATGGAAGCGGTGGCCGAGCTGGACGCGACGTTCGCCTTCCCGGCGCGCACCGTGCATGTCGCCTCCCTGCCCGAACCCACCGCGCCACCGGCACGCACACAGCAACCTTCGCGTGCGCAGCATGCTTGAGCGCAAGAGCCCGGCAATTTGCCGGGCTCGCTGTGTTCAAAACGCGTAACTGGCCTTCAGCCCGCCATTGATACCGTGGCTGTCACCGCCACCGTTGGCCCCGACCTCAGCGCCTACACTCAGGGCGCCGAGGTTGGCCATCAGATTAACGCCGCCGGTGAACTGGTCGCGATTGTCGAACGCCGCGCGCTGCTCGATATCCAGCCCCAGCAGGTGGCCTTCGCTGTGGACTTGCTGATCGCCGAGCGCACGTTCATAGCCCACGCGAACGCCCGGGACCAACTGCCACGCACCCACGGCCACTGGGGCAAATGACACGTCGAGATTAGCCACCGCGCTGCGGCGGGTTTGCTTGATGCCATCGACGTCGAGCGCCAGCTCGCTGCCCTTCTCTTTGAAACCTTGCAAGTCGAGATGACTGACGCGAAAGCCCAGGTTCGGTTCGACAATCACGCTGCTCAGCGGCAGGCGATAACCCAACGCCACGGTCGCGCCAGTGAGATTGCCGTGAGTGTCGCCCTTGGCAGTGCCGAGACCACCGCCGAGCTCGCGTTTGCTGTCGTAGTCGACGTAACCGGCGCTGGCATTGGCATCGACAAACATGCCGCGCTCAAGGCTGGTGAGGCCGTAACGCGCACCGAGGTTGAGGAAGGTGAAGTCCGTATCGGCCTCGCCACCCGCGCCGCCCACGCTGCCCTTGCTGTAGCCAAAGCCGCCGCGTGCGCTGAGTTGTTCGCTGAAGCGCTGGGTGATGCCGAGCATCAGGCCCTGGCTGTGTTCGTTGCTGCTGTCGGCGTGGGCCGAGCCGTCCGTGCCGAGGTAGCCGGCAAGCGCGGTGGTCCAGAGGCGGTATTGGCCGATCTTCAGATCGCTGCCGCTGTCGAACGGTGCGGCGGCTTGTTCGATCATCGCGTTCTGCCGCAGCAGGTAGCTGGCCGCATCAGCGTGGACCTGACCGCCGACTTGAGATTCGACACCGCCCAGACTGCCGGCGTCGATCGCCGATTGCAGGTAGTAGTTGTAGGCGCTGTAGGTGCCGGACAGCTCGGAGTTCTGCAGCTGGCGCAGCAACTCGGCACCAGCGGCGGCATTGCCGATCAGCCCGGCCTGCCCCGGCAAGCTGTTGTACTCCACCAATTTTCCGCGCAGCACATAGATGGTTTCCTGGGACAGACCGAGGCCCTGCTTGAGGTAGTTGTCCATGCTGCCGTACTCGGCGGCGACCTGGTCGAGACCGGCCTGCAAATAACTGGCCTGCACGCCGAGCAGCGGCTCGTAGACAGCGGCCATGCTCGGCGGCAAGGCTTTCAAGGTCGCGGCAACTCGGGCGGCGGTGTAGTCGTTGGTCGCCAGGTAGTTGGCCATGATCGTCGCCTCATCAACGCCAGCGATGCTCTGCAACACGGCGGCGGTCCAGCCGGTGCGGTCCTTGCCGGCGGTGCAGTGAAACAACTGCGCGGCGTCGACACTGGCCAGCTCATTGAACAACTGGCCGAACTGCCCGCGCATGCCGGCATCGCTGACGAAGGCGCGGTTGGTTTCCTCCATCATCGCCACGGCCTCGGCGGCGCTGTGGAACGAGATATTGGTGATGTTCGCACCAGAGGTGGTGCTGCCAATGATGTCGATATTGCGGTAGGCCGCGCCCGTGATCATCGTGTCGGGCGTGGCGGCAATTTCGCTGGGCGTGCGCAAGTCGTAAATGGCTTTGATGCCAAGCCCATTGAGTGTCGCCAGATCCGCCGTCGACGGCGTCAGTGCGTTGGAACGGTAGAACACGCCGCTGCGCATAACGCCGTCGTGGGCGCTGGAGTACGCAGTGGCGATGCCGGCGATGTCGCGAAAGTTGTCGATGCCGCTCAAGCGCGGCGTGTCGAGGCTGACAGGCTCGGCCGCGTGGGAAGCGGCGATGGACAGGCTCAGAACGGACAGCGAACACAGAAGACGTTGGAACACAGTGCAGCCTCATGAAATCAGCGTTGGGCTGGTCACTATGGGCAGACGAGTGGGAGGGAATATGACAGTTTCGGCTGGCTACAAAATGCCTGCGCGAATTGGCCGTGGAGTGCGTGATCGGTCCATCAATCCTGCTTGGATGTTTGAAGATCCCTGTGGCAGCGAGCCTGCTCATGAAAGCGGCGTGTCAGCCGATTATATTCAAACTGAAAAAAGCTTTCGCGAGCAGGCTCGCTCCCACAGGGTTTGGTGACGTATCCGTTTTTTCAATTTGTCGCGCGCAATCACAACCCCTTATAAGACTGCCATCACTTTCAAGAACAAGAGGCTGTACCCATGAGCAACGCCTGGAACGAAGGTTATTTCACCGACGAAGGCTACACCTACAGCTATAGCCGGGAGATCAATCCGGTGTTCCTGCGTTACTGCCTGTTGTTGCGCGGGTTCGCCACGCTGGAAAGCAACGAAGGCGTGCACTGCGAACTGGGCTTCGGTCAGGGCGTGTCGATCAACATCCACGCCACCGCCAACCCGGGTTCGTTTGTCGGCACGGACTTTCACCCGGGTATGGCGGCCCATGCCATCGAACTCGCGACTGCCGCCAACAACGGCGCCCGCCTGTATGACGACAGTTTCGAACAGCTGCTCGCACGCAATGATCTGCCGCAGTTCGACAGCATCAGCCTGCATGGCATCTGGACCTGGGTCAGTCGCGACAATCAAAAATTGATCGTCGAATTCGCCCGCCGTCACCTGAAACCGGGCGGCATGCTTTACGTCAGCTACAACTGCTTCCCCGGCTGGTCGCCGTCGGCGCCGCTGCGCAATCTGTTCAGCCTGCACGATCGTTTCGCCAATGCATCGTCGCGCTCCGACCAGCGCATTGACGCCGCGCTGCAATTTTCCGAAGCACTGCTCGCGGCCAACCCGAAATACGCCGCGGCGGCGCCGAGTCTCGGCGCGCGGCTGCAGAGCATCAAGGGTCAGGATCGTCACTACGTCGCCCACGAGTATTTCAACCGTGACTGGAATTGCATGTACTTCGCCGACATGGTCGACGCGCTGGCCCCGGCCAAGCTCGACTACGCCACCACGGCAGTGCCGCTGGATTCGGTCGCCCCGCTCAACCTGAGCGCTGAAGGCATGGACTTTCTGGAAACCATCGAACATCCGATCATGCGCGAGCAAGCGCGGGACTACTTCGTCAACCAGCACTTCCGCCGCGACCTGTACGTGCGTGGCGCGACGCGCCTGTCCGCTGCCGAACGCCGCGCGAGGATGCTGCACAGCCGTTTCGTGCTGCTGCAACCCTGGGAAACCGTGGCGGGCTCGGTCAGTGGTCCCGCCGGCGAAGCGACGCTGCAACCGGAGATTTACGGCCCGGTGCTCGATGCACTGGCGGCACAGAACTATGCGGCCAAATCGATGCGCCAATTGCTGTCCGAGGCTGCGCTGGCTTACGACGACCTCGAACAAGCCCTGGCCGTGCTGATCGGTATGGGCGCTGTCGCTCCGTGCCAGAGCGAGGCCGCCGAGTCGCAGGTCAGCGGTCGCTGCGCCGCGCTCAATCTGCAACTGTGCAAACGCTCGCTGTACGGCGCCAACATCCAGACCCTGGCCAGCCCGGTCACTGGCGGTGGCGTGACGGTCAGCCGCTTCCAGCAGTTGTTCCTGATTTCGATCAAGCAAGGCAAACAGCAGCCAGCCGAGTGGGCGCAACTGGCGTGGAGTGTGATCAGCGAACAAGGTGAAGTGCTGGTAGAGAACGGCCAGCCGCTGCTCACTGCCGAAGCCAATATCGCCGCGCTGACCGCACAGGCGCAGGTCTTCGCCGAGCAGACGCTGGTGGTGCTGAGGGCGTTGAAGATCGCTTGATTGCCAACGAACCATTGTAGGAGCGAGCCTGCTCGCGATAGCGCTGGATCAGCCGCCAAATCGGTGACTGACGTACCGCATTCGCGAGCAGGCTCGCTCCCACATTGGTCGTGGAACAGGGTCAAGCCAACCGTCCTGTTTCCGGAACTTTCCGCCCTCTGCCGTCCGTCCAGCCGGCCTGCAATAAACGAAATTTCCGCTCCACCCACTCCTCACAACTATGCATGCGCTAACGCCCACCCGGGGAAAAAGCGCGATAGCCTGGTCTGAGGAAAATTTGAATGTTCATACATAACAAGCGACTTCAGTACACCGTTCGCGTGGCCGAGCCCAATCCGGGTCTGGCCAATCTGCTGTTGGAACAATTCGGGGGCGCCAATGGCGAACTGGCCGCAGCAGCGCGCTATTTCACCCAAGCCTTGGCTGAAGAAGATCCGGGGCGCAAAGACCTTCTGCTGGACATTGCCACCGAAGAATTGAGCCATCTGGAGGTGGTCGGCTCGATCATCGTCATGCTCAACAGAGGTGCCAAGGGTCAACTCGCCGAGGGCGTGCAAGAGGAAGGTGAGCTGTACCGTGCGCTGAATGGCGCCGGTAATGACTCGCACATCACCAGCCTGCTGTACGGCGCAGGCGCGCCTCTGGTCAATTCCGCTGGCGTACCGTGGACAGCGGCGTATGTAGATTCGATCACCGAACCTACTGCCGACTTCCGTTCGAACATCGCAGCCGAAGCGCGGGCGAAAATCCTCTACGAACGCTTGATCAACATCACCGATGATCCGGGCGTGAAAGAGGCGCTTGGCTTCTTGATGACGCGGGAAATCGCCCATCAGCAGTCCTTCGAAAAAGCCCTGCATTCGATCCAGCCGAACTTCCCGCAGGGCAAATTGCCTGGCATGCCGGAGTTCACCAACAAGTACTTCAACATGTCTGGCGAGCCTAATGTGCGCGGCCCCTGGAACGAGGGCGGTGCGTGGGAGTACGTGGAAAACCCAGAGCCTGCGGTCGACGGCGGCGACGGTCTGGCGACCGTCAGCCTTCCGGCCGAAGACGAACAGGTGCTGGAAGCGATGAAGACCCGTACAGCCTCTGACCCACTCAGCGAGCCGGTGACCGGTGCTGACCTGGGCTCCGGTTATGTACAAGGTAAAGATGTCTGAACCCGTCCGGCGGCCCCGGACCGGGGTCGCCACTTGCTCAAGGAAAACCACATGAAAAGCAGCAAAGTCCTGGCACTGACCTCTGAACATTTTCAACGTTTGATGGAGAAGGCATACGCCGGTTTTGAGCTGGACTGCAAACAGGCCTGTCGAGGATTGAAAGTCAGCATGGCGGTGAATGTATTCGGCTTGGGCACCCTTCTCCCGAATAATTTTGCCGATCAAGCCACAGTCCAGCAATCGGAGGTGGCAGCCATCCATTGACCGCGAACTGGCGGGAAGACTTGCTGCTCTGTGAGCCGAGTGTTGCCACCGTCTTCAATGCCGAACCGGGCCTTCAGAAAAGTACCGCCGCCGCTTCCCTCATGAAGATCTCGACGGTCTTCGGCCCTATCCCCTCGAACTCGGACAGGCGCTTCTCCAGCGCCTTACGGTCCGCGCTCGCGGCCACGATGTTACTGACCTTACCGTCGTACTCGGTATTGAGCTTGTTGGCCAACGCGAGCAGTCGCGACGCCGTGCTTTCGTCGTAACGAACGTAACGCGCCTGCCCCAGCATCGACACCAGTTGACGGTGCGTACACTGCGCGAGCTTTTGCGGGGTGTCTTGGTGATGCTGCTCTACTATGACTTGATACGCCTTGGCGGCAATGGCGCCCTGAATCCTTTTGCCCATCAGAAAACTCGCCAGCAGCCATTTGAACAGGCCGGTTTCGTTGGCATTGCGCAGGTCGATGTTCAATTCACCGGCCGTGATGATATCGCTCACAAGTCTCACCTCAAGGCGCGCTTCAATTACAGATGTTGACCCGGCACGGCTTTGAACGATCCAATCGCGACCGCCTGGCCAAGGCAGTAAATTGAATTCCAGGTGGAAAAGGATGGTCATCTTTCAAGAGATGAGAGATGACAAGCATAAGGACCCTCAGATGCTCGGTCGTAAGATGCCCAAAACCAAGGGGCATGACGCCGCAGAAACCGCTCCCATCAAAGCTGCCAGCGAGATAGCCGCTTTCCGCCTGACAGTCATCTTCATGCTGACGGTCATTCTGGCGTTTCTCGGCGTGGAGGGATGGCGAACCTGGCGTGACTATCATGCAGCCTTCTCGTCGGCGCGTGATTCGGTCACCAACCTCGCGCGGGCAACCGCGCAACATGCCGAAGACGCCATCCGCCAGGTCGATGTGTTGACCGCCGCCCTGGGCGAGCGCGTCGAAGGCGACGGTCTGCAGAACATCGACGTACCGCGCATCCACAACTTGCTGGTGCAGCAGGCCAAATTGATGCCGCAGTTGCATGGACTGTTTATCTACGGCCCGGACGGCAAATGGATCGTCACCGACAAGGAAATGATCCCGGACCCGGCGAACAATGCCGATCGCGACTACTTCCAGTATCACCGCGCCAACACCGATCGAAACGTGCGTATCGGTGATGTCGTCAAAAGCAAATCCACGGACGACCTGATCATTCCGATTTCCCGCCGCTTGAATAACCCGGACGGCTCCTTCGCCGGCGTGCTGCTTGGCACCATCAAAGTCAGTTACTTCGTCGATTATTACGGCGATTTCAAGATCGACGACAAGGGTGCCTTGGTGCTGGCGCTGCGCAACGGCACCATTCTCGTGCGTCGTCCCTTCATTGCATCGGTAATCGGTCAGAGCCTCGCCGACAGTGAGGTGTTCAAGAACTACCTGCCCTTTTCCAGTCAAGGGATCGCCGAGGTCCGAGCGGTCGTCGACGGCACCCAGCGTCTGTACGGTTACAGAGCTTTGAGCACCTATCCGTTGGTGGTCGAAACCGGCCTTTCCCGCGAATCGATCATTGCGCCGTGGCGCTGGGACCTGATCAAAACCGGTTTCGTGTTGATGTCGGTGATTACCGCGTTCACGGTCTTCGGATTGATCGTCTTGAGGCAGCTGCGCCAACGGATGGTGATGGAAAAGGATCTGCGCCGGGCACACCAGGCCATGAAGGACATGGCCTTGACCGACAGCCTGACTGGACTGGCCAACCGTCGGCGACTGGACACTGCCTTGATTGACGAAATTCGCCTGGCCAGACGCCAGGGTTCGTCGATCTCACTGATCATGATCGATGTCGATCACTTCAAGCTCTACAACGACAGCTATGGGCACGCGGCAGGTGATGATTGCCTGAGCGCTGTCGGACAGGCCATTGCGCAAGCAGTAAAACGACCGGGTGATCTCGCCGTGCGCTATGGCGGCGAGGAGTTTTCCGTGTTGCTGCCCAACACCGATATTCGCGGGGCGGCGCTTGTGGCTGAGGAAATTCTTGAGGCCATTCGATCCTTGCGGATGGAGCACAGAGCCCATCCGCTGGGTCACGTCACCGCCAGTGCAGGTATTGCGGTTGGCAAACCGGCCGAACATGAAGTGAGCCCCGCCACTCTTATCGAGTCGGCTGACAAAATGCTGTATGCCGCGAAGCAGAAAGGCAGGGATCGCTACTGTATCGGCGAGGAAGTGCTCGGCGCCTAGCCTCCGCTCTTCAACGGGAGCGCAGCATCACGGCTGCGCGAACCCGCTGTACGCCAAACACCGTCATGCGCAGGAATTCCTGGTGACTGACCGGCAAGTGCTGGCAGTCCAGGCCGCGCTTGAGTTTGCTGTGGTCAACATCAGGATCATGCAAGTAGACGAAGTCCTCGTCACACCCGGTGATGATGACCCAATGCGGCGCTTTCAAGCGGGTGAATCGGTAGCTGCTGATCAGCACCAGCGGTTTGTATCCGGCCGCCAACGCAGCGCCGATCTGCAGATAATCACCCAGCACCTGCTCGACTTGCGTGGCAGCCAGTTCCTGGGCAAACCCATCCTCGACCAGTTTCATGATCGACTTCTTCTCCGTGCTGCGTACGCCGTGAAGAAAAAGCGAGCCCGCGTGACTGACCTCAAGGCGCACATCGAAACCGCGCCGCCAGGCCGCCAGTGCGAGGCCCTGAGGACTGCAGCCACCGTGCCCCGCCGTCATGAAAATGGTGGTTGCCTCGCGCCACAGCTGGATTTCCTCCGCTCGGGTCATGGCACGGCTCGCGTCGATGGCAGACATGGCCATCAGCAGGCACGCGGCGCCGCAGGTGAACTCGGTGGTCTGCTGGTAATACGGCACTTGCCGGGCGGGGGCAGGTGTTTCGCGCAGGATGCGTTTCTCGTAGCGCAACGCCTCGCAGTGGTCTTCGTAGTAGTCCTCGACGCTGGCAAAGCGCTGATAGCCATTGGCTTCGTAGAGGCGGATGGCAGCGGTATTGTCAGCGCGCACCTCCAGGCGCAGCCATGCGCAGTTGCGCGCCAATGCGCAGGCCTGGGCCTGTTCCAGCAGACGCTGGCCAAGCTCATGTCCGCGCCATGCGGGGCTGACCGCAATCGAATACAGGCGTCCAAGTGAGGTGCCACGGTGAAAAAGCACCAGTGCGTAACCGCAAAGGATTGCGCCTGAGGTGACGACAATCAGCGCGGCATTGGCTCTACTGAGCATCCAGCTGAAGTTGCGCTGGTTCAACCGGTCGAGGGTAAAACACATCCGCTCCAATTCGACCAGATCGTCGATATCGTCAGTGGATGCAAAGCGAAAATCAAAAGACATGACCGCACCGTAAAGTTTGAGTAACGAACCGGGACAGACCGAAAGGCCCGTGATTTATTGAAGCGGCGTCTTCTTCAACAGGGATTCATTACTCATGTCAGCGGTGCAAGCCAACGTGAACGAAGTATTAGACAAAACCGAGCATTCGACAATCTCCCTCAGCGAGGAACCTCCCAGTATCAAGCCCTCGGGAAGTCGATTGCTCATACTGGTCGAACGCAAGGATGACTGGGCTGATTACCTGCCCAGCGAGAGCCTGATGCTGGCTCAGGATTACCTTGAACACAGCGATGATTTTCCTCATCGCACCCAGGTCATCAACCTCTGCCGCAATTACAAATACCTCGGTCAGGGCTATTACTGCTCATTGCTGGCCGAAGCGCGCGGACACAAGGTTTTCCCCTCGGTACGCACCGTCAGCGAGCTGGCGCGCAAAGCGCTTTACGGGGTCGGGCTGAATGATCTGGAGCGCACCCTGGAGCGGGCGCTGGCCAACCATCCATACGGCGAAACCGAAGCCTTCACGCTGTCGCTGTACTTCGGCAAGGCCTCGATCGAGCCGCTGCAAGAGATCGGCCGTCAGCTGTTCGAGGCGTTCCCCTGCCCTATCCTGCTGGTGGAATTCCGCCGTGGTGAGACCTGGCAGATCGCAGGCATCAAAGCCGGTGCACTGCACAAACTTCGCGATGAACAGCAGCATGTTTTCGCCGACGCACTGGACGCGTTCAATCGCAGAACGTGGCGTCAGCCCGCCTCCAAACGTGTGGCCCGCTACGACCTGGCCATCCTGCATGATCCTGACGAAGCCCTGCCGCCGTCTAACCCCGAGGCATTGCAGCGTTTCATCGCTGCGGGCGAACAGCTGGGTATCGATGTCGAGCTGATCGAGAAAAAGGACTACGCACGTCTCGCCGAATTCGACGCGCTGTTCATCCGCGAAACAACGCGAGTGGATGATCACACCTATCGGTTCGCGAAAAAGGCTGAAAGCGAAGGCCTTGTGGTGATTGACGATCCGTCGTCCATCCTGCGCTGCACCAACAAGGTTTATCTGGCCGATTTGCTGAAGCGTCGCGGGCTGGGCATGCCGGCAACGGAAATACTCTACAAGGATCGTCCGCAGGAACTCGAAAACGCAGGGCGTCGCCTCGGTTTTCCCTTGGTATTGAAAATCCCCGATGGCTGTTTTTCACGGGGTGTGATCAAGGTCGCCGATGCACAAGCGCTGGCCACGGCCGCGCAGGAGTTATTCGAACACTCGGTGCTGCTGCTGGCGCAGGAGTATTGCTACACCGAATACGATTGGCGCGTCGGGGTGCTCAATGGCGAAGCGCTGTATGCCTGCAGGTATTTCATGTCCAAGGGGCATTGGCAGATTTACAACCACAAGGCGCTGCCCGGCGAGATCAACGGAATGTGCGAGGCGGTGCCGGTCGAGCAAGCCCCGCCCGCAGTCGTGCAGCTCGCCGTACAGACGGCGCGGCTGATCGGCGACGGCCTCTACGGCGTCGACCTCAAGCAGGCGGGCGATCGGGTACTGGTGATCGAAGTGAACGACAACCCCAACCTCGACGCCGGCATCGAAGATGCGGTGCTGGGCGACGAATTGTACCGGCGCGTATTACAGGCTTTTACCCAAAGGCTTGAGCTCAAACACCGTGGCCAAGCGTGGTGAGCAATGATTGAAGGCTATTGCATTGATTGCGGCGCCCTGCACAGGACATCGCAGGACCAGGCGACTGTCTGGCTGTGTGTCGCCCCGGACGCAGCCGAGCAACTGGATTTGCACAGACGCCTGGGCATCGGCGCGCAAGCGATAGAGTCGTCGCTGGACCCTGATGAAGTCGCCCGCATCGAGGTCAAGCCAGATCACCTGTTCCTGATCTGGAAGCGCCCGGAAAGCTTCGACGGGCGCGCATTCAACGTCTCGTCGTTCGGAGTGGTGCTGAGCGAAAAACGCCTGGTGGTCATTTGCGCGAGCAACTCGCTGCTTTCGGGTCTTGAGCACGATGCGCAAATGACCGGGCCGCTGGACGTGCTGATGGCGTTACTCGCAGAAAGCGTTCACCACTATCTCGGGCATTTGCGCGTGGTCAAACAGATCGCTCGGGAGATCCAACAGCAATTCACCCGGGCGATGGACAATCAACAATTGGCGCAGATGTACAACCTGAGCGAAAGCCTCGTGTACTACGTCAATGCGATTCAAAGTAACGGAGCAGTGCTGACGCTGCTGCGCAACCACGGCCAGCGTCAGGGCTTCAGCGACAGTCAACTGGCTGCGCTGAACGATCTGATCGTGGAAAACGAACAAAGCTTTCAGCAGGCCAGAATTCACGCCAAGGTGTTCGCCAACCTCATCGAATCCCATGGCAACCTTGCCAACAACAGCATGAACCGGGCCCTGCGCAAGCTGACACTGATCAACGTCGTATTCCTTCCTTTGAACCTGATCGCCGGCATCGGTGGCATGTCGGAGTTCAGCATGATGACGTCCGGCGTCCCATGGTGGATGTCCTTTCCCGTGCTGATCGCCTGCATGGGCCTCGTGGGCGCGGGGATGGTGCTGGTATTGCGGCGCATGGCCTGAATTCAGAGCACATTCTGCTAACGCCTGCGCCGCATGCGGGCGTCAATTGGTGCGGCTGACCACCCGGATATGCGTAATCCCTACCCGCTCAGCCTGCTCGAGAATCTGCTCTGGCGTCGAATCCACCGTGGGCATGACCAGGCTGTTTTCGGCATCGCCCAGATGCAGTTCGAGCAGATGCATCGCCGCGTCGTGCTCGGCCAGTTGCGCTTCCTTGAGTTCGAGCAGATAAGTACGAGGCTCGCCGTTGAAACGGTATTCGATGTGATAGGTGTACATGATGTCGTCCGCGTCGGTGGGAAAAGGCACTGTTTATCCTGACGCAGCGGTCAGCTTTTAGTTCAACCTGACTGCCAAATTGCATTTGCGAACAAACTTTTTGCGCAGCGAAGCGTCCTCTTCTTAACTCTCCACAACAGCTGATCACAGCTAAGGACTGGCAATGACCTTTTTCATCTTCCTCTTGGCCTGCGCGGCGGCGGCAACCACTGGCGTGATGTTCAAACCCGGCCCGTGGTACGAATCGCTGACCAAACCCTCCTTCACCCCGCCCAACTGGGCCTTTCCCGTAGCGTGGACGATCATCTACCTGCTGCTGGCCTGGGCCGGTTATCGCCTGAGCCTGATTCCCGGCAGCCAAACGGTGCTGGCCTTGTGGGCCGCGCAAATCGCCCTGAACACGCTGTGGACGCCGGTGTTCTTCGGCGCGCATCAGGTGCTGGCGGCGCTGGTGATTCTGGCGGTGCTGTGGGTGGTGGTCGCGGTGATGGTCGTGCTCGCCCTGCAACTGGACGTGGTCACCGGACTGATTCTGTTCCCGTACCTGGCGTGGCTGTGCGTTGCGGCGGCGCTGAACTGCTCGATCCTGATGAAGAATCGCCTGTGAGCGACTTCCCATGGCCGCACGGCGAGCGCGAACTGGCACAGGTTCGCGCGTTCAACAAAAAGCTCGCCTGGCTGCCGCGTTTCAAGATCCGCAATCGCCTCACCCCACGGCTGATTCAGGCGTTGCTGCGGGCGGGTCAGCTCGGCGGCGACGGCAAGCTGCGCCAGCATGGGCTGACCGCCGAACGGAAGATCATCGACACGGTGCCCGTGCGCATCATCCGCCCCAAGGGCAAAGCCAGAGGCGTGGTGCTGGATTTCCATGGTGGCGGTTGGGTGATCGGCAATGCGCAGATGAACGACAACTTCAACATCGCCATCGTCAACACTTGCGACGTGGCGGTGCTGTCGGTGGATTATCGGCTGGCGGTGTCGACGCCAATCGAGGGCTTGCTGGAAGACTGTCTGCGCGCCACTCGCGGCATCTTGAACGATGGCGAATTTGCCGGACTGCCCGTGGTCGTCGTCGGTGAATCGGCCGGTGGGCATCTGGCGGCGGCCACCCTGCTCGCCCTCAAATCTTCGCCGCAACTGCTGCAACGGATCTGCGGCGCGCTGCTGTATTACGGCGTCTACGACCTGACCGGCACGCCCAGCGTGCGCGCCGCGCCAGCCGATACCTTGGTGCTCGACGGCCCCGGCATGGTCGAAGCGTTGCGCCTGCTCACGCCGGATATCAGCGACGAACAACGACGCCAGCCACCGCTGTCGCCGCTGTACGGCGATTTCAGCGGACTGCCACCAGCACTGCTGTTTGCCGGCGACCTCGATCCGCTGCTGGATGACTCGCGACTCATCGCTGAGCGCTGGCAGCAAGCGGCGCCGGTGGAGATGTACGTGCTGCCAGAGTGTCCGCATGGCTTCATTCACTTCCCGACCGCCACTGCTGACCATGTGCTGGCTTACAGCAGGCAGTGGATTTCGGCACGAGTGGCAAGCTACTCAGCGAAATCCGCCGAAATCAGCCCGGCGTTTTCGTAGCTGCCGATCAACTCATCAAACAACGCAATATCCCCTCGGCTGCGTGCAATCAACTGCGCACCGGCCACCGCCGCGTAAATCGCCCGCGCCCGCGCCTCGCAGCTGTCTTCGTCGGCAGCTCCTGCAGCGATCAACACCTGGGTCAGCCACTCGATGTTGACCTCTGCGAACTTCTTCACCTGGTCCTTCACCGGGTCTGGCAGATCCTGGTATTCGGCAGCCATGAAGCTGACCAGGCACAGCCGATTACCGTTCTCCAGCGAAGTGCGGAATATCGACGGGTACAGCTTCAGGGATTGATGCGGCTCGGGATTGGCCTCACGAATACCGTCCAGCGCCTTGGCCGCGTCTTGCCAGTAACGCTCGGCAACTGCCGCGCCGAGGTCGGCCTTGCTGGGAAAGTGATAGTAGATGCTGGCGTTCTTGATACCCACCACTTCACCGATGCTACGGAAGTTGATGCCGTTGTAGCCGTGGGTCTGCGCCGCTGTTTTGGCGGCGTCCAGAATAGCTTCGCGTGCGTTCACGCTCATGTCTGTGTCCTCGCTGACTATCGGTCAATGGGGCGGAGTGTACCCGCGAAAGATTTACCTGCCAATTGGCAGGTAGGGGATTGACAGGAATAAATTCTGGTCGCAGTCTTTGCCTACCAACTGACAGGCAGGGCAACTGAAATGACCGCTAACTCGACTCAAAACGACGCTCACTCCATTTCCGCATTGAAAATCTACGACTGGTACAACGGCCCCTACCCGGCGCGCGTGCGCATCGCCCTGGCGGAAAAATCGCTATTGGCCCGCACCGAATTCGTCTCGGTAAATCTGTGGAAAGGCGAACACAAGAACCCCGAGTTCTTGCGCTTGAACTACTCCGGAACGCTGCCAGTGCTGGAGCTGGAAGACGGCACGCTGCTCGCCGAATGCACGGCCATCACGCAATACCTGGACGTTCTCGATGGCAACCCTGTCCTCACCGGCCGCACACCGATTGAGCAAGGACGAATACACATGCTGACCAAACGTGCCGAGATCGAATTTCTCGATGCCGTCAGCGTGTATTTCCACCATGCAACCCCGGGACTCGGCCCGAAAGTGGAGCTGTACCAGAACGCTGAATGGGGCATGCGCATGCGGGACAAGGCTGTGCGCGGCATGCGCTATTTCGACAACTTGCTGCGTCAGCAGCCGTTCGTGGCCGGCACCAGTTTTTCCATGGCGGACATCGCCGTGTTGGGCGGGATGATCTTCTCGGCGCTGGTTGAGCTGGAAGTCCCGGAAGACTGCACGGCACTGCGCGAATGGCACGCGCGCATGCAGCAACGTCCGAGTGTGCAGCAATGGCGCGCGATGGTTGAGCGAGGCGAGCCGTAAAAAACCAGACCAGCAAAAAAGGCGCCTTGATCGGCGCCTTTTTCGTTGTCAGCCTACCTTGATCACAACCTTGCCAAACGCCCCCTTCGCCAGATGCTCATAGGCATCGCGCGCCTTTTCGAATGGATAGACATGGTCGATCACCGGCCGAATATCGTGCTCGGCGAGGAACACGTTCATCCGGTCGAACGATGAACGCGGTGCCACCGCAATGCCGCGAATGGTGGTCTGGCGGAAGATCAGCGGCATCAGGTTCAGCTCGACGGTCTGCCCTGTCAGAAAGCCAATCTGCGCTATCCGCCCCGAGGCCTTGGTCGCTGCTACCGACTGATTGATGCCATTGCCTCCCGCCACATCGAGCAGCAGGTCCACACCCTTGCCCTCGGTGAGTTTCAGCACCTCGTCCGCCCAGTTCGGCGTGCTGCGGTAGTTGATGCCGGCGACCGCGCCCAGACGTTTTACCGCGTGCAGGTTTTCATCGCTGCTTGAGGTAGCGATGACTTTGGCGCCCAGCGCGGTGGCGATCTGCACGGCGAAAATCGATACGCCGCCGGTACCCTGCACCAACACAGTCTGGCCCGGTTGAATAGCGCCGAAATCCACCAGCGCATACCACGCAGTCAGTGCGGCGATCGGCAGTGTCGCCGCCTCTTCATCGCTCATGTTGGCCGGCGCGCCGACGGCGCTGTCCTGATGAATGATCATGTACTCGGCGAGGCCACCGGGCAGCGGCGAACCGAAGCAATAATCCGGCTCGCTCGGCCCCGGCTCGCCATCCAACCAGCGCGAGTACAGATGTGAATTGACGCGGTCGCCAACCTTGAAACGAGTAACACCGGCGCCGATTGCAACTACGGTACCGGCGGCATCGCTCACCGGAATCAGCGGTTTCGGCACCAGGTGCGGCTCGTAGATACCGTCAACGATGGCCTTGTCACGAAAATTCAGCGAGACCGCGCCGACCTTGACCAGCAGCTCGCCAGCCTTGGGCTGCGGGGTTTGCGTCTCGCCCAGTTGCAGATTGTCGAGCCCGAAATCTTTCAGTAACCACGCTTTCATGATGTGTCTCCAAATGCATTATTGGCCGCAAACCCTCAGCGGGCTTGCCTTGGGGCAATGATTGGCTTTTACATCAGCGCAATAAATACTTGGAAACAGACATGATTGTTCTATTCTCAGGCAACAAATCCAGATACTGAAGCTCACCGGAAAAGTCATGGAATTACTGCAATCGATGCGCCTGTTCGCCCGACTGGCGGAGCTGGGCAGTTTCACCAAAGCCGCTGAGTCGCTGGACATCGGCCGGCCGCAGGTCACTCGCTATATTCAGGAACTGGAAACATCGCTGGGCGTGCGCCTCTTCCAGCGCACTACGAGGAAAGTCGCACTCACCGCCGAGGGTGAACTTTTCTATCAGCGGGTCCAGGAAATTCTGGCCGAGATCACCGCCGCCACCACAATGTTCGATCGCACCGGAGCCACGCTGTCCGGCCGCCTGCGCATCGACATTCCCACGGCGTTCGCGCAGCTGGAATTCATCAAAAGCCTGCGCGAATTCACCGACACCTACCCCGGCATCGATATGGTGCTGGGCGTCACCGATCGTGCGGTTGATCTGGTCGGCGAAGGCATCGACTGCGCGCTGCGCATCGGCGAGCTGCCCGACTCAACCCTGATCGCCCGCCCTATCGCCTTGGCGACCATGGTCACCTGCGCCGCGCCCGAATACCTGCGCGAGCACGGCACACCGGAAACGCTTGGAGATCTGGCGAACCATCAAGGCGTGAACTTTCTCTCGGGCCAGAACAACCGCACCTTGCCCTGGCAGTTTTCAGTTGAGGGCAAACAGAAATCCTACGTCAGCCGCCAAGGTATTACCGTCACCGAGTCGAACGCCTACGTGCAGTGTGGCGTGTCGGGCTTCGGCATTATTCAGGCACCGGGTATCGCGGTGGCAGAGCATCTGGCTAACGGTGCTCTGGTGGAAATTCTGCAACTGCTGCGCCCGCTGCCTCGGCCAGTGACGCTTTTGTACCCGAGCCGCACGCATTTGCCGGCGCAGGTGCAGGTGTTTATCGAATGGCTGCAGGTGCGGTTTGTGCAGTTGCATGGGGGGTGGGTGGTAGGTTGAATCTGGCTTTATCCCGCAGTTTCTGCAGCGTGCGCACCTAGGATTTAACACTGATCCCGCGAGCAGCAAAGACTTCACGCGCAGCCGTTATACCGTTCAAGGCGCTGGGAAATCCTGCGTATACGGTCATTTGCAAGATCACATCGACCACCGCCTCCGGTGTGCACCCGACGTTCAGGGCGCCGCCGATATGCACTTTCAGTTGTGGCTGTGCATTGCCCAGTGCGGTCAGTGCCGCAACGGTTGCCAGCTCACGAGTGCAGTGATCGAGCCCGGGGCGGGCGAAGACATCGCCGTAGGCAAAACTCAGAATCCAGTCCGCAAGCTCTGGAGCAGTATCCTTCAATGAATCAACCACTGCCTGACCAGGTCCGCCAGTAATCTGCGTCAGAGCGGCTTCTCCGCGCGCTCGACGATCAGTCATGTCCACGGGCGCTGCCACACTGGTCACGCTTGCGCCAATCAATGTGGCGGACAGCAAGCGGTTGAAACCGGGAAGTTTACGGATCATGGTGATGCTCCTTTTGCTCGAGTTGGTGATAGATCTGAATCTTGTTATCCAGAACCTCCAGGGACTGGCTCAACTGGCTGATCTGCGCTTGCACGTCCCGGCGATGCTGCTCGAGAAGCTCGCGGCGTTCTGCCAGGGTCGAGTCGCCTGATCGGCGCAGTTCGGCATACCGCAGCATTTGCTGGATCGGCATTCCGGTCGCCTTCAACCGGAGCAGAAACTCGGCCCACAGCACATCCTTCTCGGCGTACACCCGGTGGCCATTGCCACCGCGCCCAACCGGGTCGAACAGCCCGATGCGCTCGTAATAGCGGATCGTGTGAGCGCTCAAATCAAGGCGCTTGGCCAACTGTGAAATTGTCAGTTCTGGATTCATGTCATCACCGTAAAGGTTTGAGCGTGCTCTAAGTCAATGGCTATTTTCAATCAGTTGGAATCAGACAAATCGCGGGCACTATCCGCGCGGTCCGTCGCTATCAGTCTCGACGGTTCAACCCCTGTTATATTCGCTTTACCAGATATATGACTATGCGTATATTCGGTTATCCGTATCCATTGCTCGGCAATCATCCCGCCGCCTTTCACCCTACGCGTCACGACATCCGCAAGCGCATCAGGCTCTTCGTTTTGGTCAAGACACAAGCTTCTGGAGGATGTATGACAGAACCCATGACCCCCACCACTTTGTTCAAGTGTCTGGCCGATGACACCCGGGCCAAAATTTCCCTGCTTGTCGTGCGCGAAGGCGAGTTGTGTGTATGCGAGCTGACGGCAGCACTCGACCTCAGTCAGCCGAAGATTTCTCGCCACTTGGCGCTGCTGCGCTCCGCCGGTTTGCTGCTGGATCGTCGCCAGGGTCAATGGGTGTACTACCGGCTGAATCCTGATGTGCCCGCGTGGGTGGCAGCAGTTCTGAAGGAAGTGGCAGACGCCAATCAGCCATGGCTGGAAACCGAGGCCAAGCGCCTGTGCTGCATGAGCGACCGACCGATCAATCAGGCCATGTGCAGCTGATTCATGCCCACCGGATCAACCACCCTGGCACTGCGCCTCAGTTTCTGAATCAAGGAATCGTCTGATGAAAATCTTGTTCATGTGCACCCACAACAGCTGCCGCAGCATTCTGTCCGAGGCGCTTTTCAACCATTTGGCGCCCGAGGGCGTAGACGCTGTCAGCTCAGGCAGCTTTCCCAGTGGCCGGGTGAATCAACGGGCACTGCAAACGCTGGAGGCGGCGGGTATTTCCACAGTGGGCTTGAGCAGCAAGGCTTCGGATGCTTTTGAGGGCTCGCCTCCGGACATCGTGATCACAGTCTGTGATCGGGCTGCGGGAGAAGCATGCCCGATCTTTTTCGGCCCAGCCCTGAAGGCGCATTGGGGTCTGGCCGACCCGTCTGAGGCTAGCGGGTCGGAAGCCGAGATCACCGCAGCGTTTGAAAGCACACTGGCCAAAATCCAGGAACGCGTGAGTGCGTTTCTTGCACTGCCGCTCAAGACCATGAGCCCTGACCAACTGCAAGCTGAACTGAACCGCATCGGTTCGCTTTGAAGATCAACCGAGGCGCCCCCCTACAGGTGCCGCCGCAGGAGTTCATATGCAAGACACATTGCCGAACGTACACGCCGACCTGATCGACATTCCTACGCTGGAGCAGCTGTCTCCTCGTAATCCTTCGCCCCACAAACCTCGCATTTTGCTGCTATACGGATCGACGCGAGAGCGCTCGTTCAGTCGTCTGGTCACGCAAGAAGCGGCACGCCTGCTGAATGAGTTTGGCGCCGAAACCAGGATTTTTGATCCTGCGGGTCTGCCGCTGCCTGATGACGCACCCGACACGCATCCCAAAGTCGTGGAACTGCGCGAGCTGATGCAATGGTCCGAGGGTCAGGTGTGGTGCTCTCCTGAGCGTCACGGCTCCATGAGTGCCGTGTTCAAAGCGCAGATCGACTGGGTTCCGCTGGCGCTGGGCGCTGTACGACCTACGCAAGGCAAAACCCTCGCTGTGATGCAGGTCTGCGGCGGCTCGCAGTCATTCAACGTGGTCAATCAGTTGCGGGTACTTGGCCGCTGGATGCGGATGTTCACCATCCCGAACCAGTCTTCCGTGGCCAAGGCCTTCACAGAGTTCGATGAGGCCGGTCGTATGAAGCCTTCCGCCTACTACGATCGCCTGGTGGACGTGATGGAAGAATTGATGAAGTTCACGCTGCTCTTGCGCGATCGTCAGGATTACCTGGTCGACCGTTATTCCGAGCGCAAGGAATCCGCCGAAGAGCTGTCCAGACGAGTCAACCAGCGTTCCATTTGATGCCTGTGCGGGGCAACGGTATGGCCCGACCCCGATCTTTCACTCGTTGAGGCCTTTGCGCCGGGAGGATGCTGGTGAGTCAGAATTCGACACTTGATGTTGTGGTCATTGGTGGTGGCCAATCCGCGCTGACTGTCGCTTATTTTTTGAAGCGCACAGGCTTGTCTTACGTGCTGCTCGATGCCGAGCCGGGACCGGGAGGCGCCTGGCGGCATGGCTGGGATTCGCTGCGACTCTTCTCGCCGTCGGCATGGAGCTCGATTGCAGGCTGGCCGATGCCGGCCATAACCGAGGGGACGCCCGGGCGGGACGATGTTGTCGAATACCTGACTCAGTACGAGCGCCGGTATGACTTCCCCATCATCCGCTCCACGCGGGTGACCGGTGTCGAGAAGATCGAAGGCGGGTTGCGCGTTATCTCAAAGGACAATTACTGGGACGCCAAAGCGGTTATCAGTGCAACAGGCACCTGGAGCCGCCCGTTCGTACCGGACTATCCCGGCCAGGCGTTGTTTGCAGGCAGGCAGCTTCATTCCGCTCATTACGTCGGGCCGAACGGGTTTGCGGGTAAAAACGTCCTTGTCGTCGGTGGCGGCAACTCCGGCGCCCAGATTTACGCCGAGGTCTCCAAAGTGGCTCAGGCAACCTGGGTCACGCAACAGGCCCCAACGTTCTTACCTGATGAGGTGGATGGACGAGTCCTGTTCGAACGCGCTACTGCTCGACTGAAGGCGCAGCAGGATGGCGTGGAGCCTCAACAGCCCGTTGGAGGGCTGGGCGACATCGTCATGGTGCCGCCGGTGAAGGAAGCTCGCGAACGCGGTGTACTGAACGCAGTACGGCCGTTCACGCGTTTTACTTCGACGGGGGTTGTGTGGTCATCGGGCATCGAGACAAAGGTGGACGCTGTCATCTGGTGCACGGGTTTTGCTCCGGCGCTCGACCACCTGAACAGCCTGGGCGTTGTAGGCCGGGATGGCAAAGTGATTGTGGACGAAAGCCGAAGCGTTGCGATGCCCGAACTGTGGCTGGTGGGTTATGGCGACTGGACGGGGCTCGCTTCTGCCACATTGATCGGCGTAACCCGCACCGCCCGGGATGTAGTCAGGCAAGTGCAAAGCTATCTCACTGGCGGAACCTGATTGCTCGCGGCGCCGTGAAGCCATAAGGTCGCTAGCCTGTAAATCATCTTCAGCGAGCAGAATCAGGCAAGTCGCCAACAGTATCCGCCTAACGCCGACACCGCCCTGCCCCCTAATCTGAACCCATGCAGAACACACCACTGCAACGGGTTAACCAGATACGGATCTGAACGACCCGGACCTCAATCTCAACTTGACCGGAGTCACCGCCATGAAAACTGTAAGCCAACTGATCGCCGTCGCCACTTTCGCCCTCAGCGCCAGCGCATTCGCCGTACCGAGCAATCAGGAAGATCGTTTCTTCACCCAGGTCAACGAACCACAGCAGACTGTTGCTGCCGATGGCTCGGAACGTACGCCGCAGGGTCAGGCCATCGCTGCCGACGGCTCAGACCGCACCTCAATGGGCCAGGCCCTCGCCGCTGATGGATCAGACCGGACCCTAGGTCGTCGCGCAGCATAAGCGCGTGTCGCTGAAACAAGAAAAGTCCTGCAGGTTTGAAACCTGCAGGACTTTTCCGTTTTTTGAGGCAAGACCTGATCGAAAACCCTATTGATAGGAACAGGCAATACTCCGATCCGATTCGGCATCGTCCGCCAGCGTTATCCGCCCTAGCATGGCCTCTCCAATTGCCTGCTGGAGTACAGATCCATGAAGACTCTTTTCATCACCGGTGTCAGCAGCGGCTTCGGCCAGGCGCTGGCCAAGGAAGCACTTGCCCAGGGCCATAAGATCATCGGCACAGTGCGCAGCGAATCCGCGCTGGCAGCCTTCGAAGCGCTGTCGCCCGAACGCGCTCATGGGGTGGTGCTGGACGTTACCGATTTCGATGCCATCGATGGGGTGGTTGCGGCAGTGGAGGATCGCCACGGCCCGGTGGACGTGCTGGTCAACAACGCAGGTTATGGCCACGAGGGGATTTTTGAAGAGTCGTCGCTGCAGGAAATGCGCCGCCAGTTCGACGTCAACGTGTTCGGCGCGGTGGCGGTGGCCAAGGCGTTCGTCCCGTATTTTCGCCAGCGCCGCGCGGGGCATGTTCTTAATATCACGTCGATGGGGGGCCATATCACCATGCCCGGGATCGCGTATTACTGCGGCAGCAAGTTTGCGCTTGAGGGCATCTCCGACACCTTGAGCAAGGAGCTTGCGCCCTTCAATATTTTTGTCACCGCTGTGGCGCCGGGGTCATTTCGCACCGACTGGGCAGGCCGCTCGATGCAACGCACGCCGCGTAGCATCAGTGACTACGACGCAAGCTTCGATCCGGTGCGCAAGGCCCGGGAGGAGAAAAGCGGCCAGCAGCTGGGCGATCCGCAGAAAGCTGCACGGGTCATGCTGACCATCATCGACAGTCCAGATCCGCCGGCCCACCTGCTGCTTGGCAGTGACGCTCTGGCGTTGGTGCGCGACAAGTTGCAGCAGACGGCGGAGAGTATTGAGCAATGGGCAGCGCTTAGCCGTTCGACGGATGGCTGAAAGATCAAAAGCACCCTCACCCCAGCCCTCTCCCGGAGGGGAGAGGGAGCCGATCCGGGTGGATTCAACCCCCGCGTTCGGCACAATATTACAGGTCGGCGTAGTACCAGAAAGCACCACGGTCAGTCCCCTCTCCCCTCTGGGAGAGGGCTAGGGTGAGGGCTCTGTCTGACACTCCGCCAATCAGCCAGACAGGTTCGAACGCGCCTTTTCACAAGGAAACCCACAGCCCATGCCGAAACCGAAAGACCCAATCACCGCGCGCATGGTCCAGCTAATGAGCCAGCTCGCCCCGCTGGAGGGCTACAACCTGAGCCCGCTGGACGATGTACGTTTCCTGCGTTCCAACCGACCGCTGACCCGCACGCCGGTGCTGTATGAACCGGGCATCGTCATCCTCTGTCAGGGGCGCAAACGCGGCTATCTCGGCGATGAAATCTACGTCTACGACGCTCAGCACTATCTGGTGGTGTCGGTGCCGGTACCCTTCACCATGGAAACCTGCGCCAGCGAAGCCGAGCCGATGCTCGCGGTGTACGTGCGTCTGGATTTCGCCCTGGCTGGCGAGCTGATTCAGCAAGTGGATGAGCTGTGGGATTTCCCCACAGCGCAGCCGATGGGCATGTACGCCTCGCCTCTCGACGAACCGCTACGCCAATCGACCCTGCGCTTTCTTGAAGTGATGAGCAACGATGCCGACGCGCAAATCCTCGGCCCGGCGATGCTGCGCGAGCTCTACTACCGTATCCTCACCGGCGAACAAGGTGGCACCCTGCGCGCCGCCATTGCCCAACAAGGCCAGTTCGGCAAAGTGACCCGCGCCATCCACAAGATCCACAGTTGCTATCACCAGCATCTCGACGTAGAAACCCTGGCCGAGGAAGCGCAGATGAGTGTGCCGAATTTTCATCTGCACTTTCGCAAGGTTACCGATTCCTCGCCGATGCAGTATCTGAAGTCGACGCGGCTGCACCAGGCGCGATTGCTGATGCTGCGTAACGACCTGACCGCGGCAAAATCTGCGTTTCTGGTCGGTTACGAAAGCGCCTCGCAATTCAGCCGCGACTTCAAACGCCTCTTCGGCCGCACACCGCTAGCGGAAGTGGCGTGGATGAAAACGGCCTATGCGCTGCCGGCACCGACGAGTGCTTCGCCGTTTGTGTCGTCGCACTGATTTTCAGTGCCACGCTCCGCGCACTTATTGCAGCAAATTCCCCGTTCGCATAGTGCTTGCCCCCTCCTGCGTTTCCTCGCCCAATCATGCAGGTCAGCCACCTGCATCAGGATGGGATCATGAACACCACAGCCATTCCCGAAGGTTTTACTCCGTTCACCCGCAGCAGTCCGTTGCTGGATCTGCTCGGCCCGATCTACGCCAGGGGTCAGGGGCTGCACTTGGAACTGGGTTTACTGACCGACTCCCGCCACGCCAATGGCCGTGGCACTTTGCATGGCGGTGTATTGGCGACACTGGCGGACGTGGGCATGGGTTACGCCATGGCCTTTTCCAGCGATCCGCCGCAGCCGTTGATCACGGCGAGCATGACCCTGGATTATCTCGGCGCGGTGCAAATCAACGAGTGGCTCGAAGTGCGTCTTGAGCACTCCAGAAAGGGCCGCCAATTGGCGTTTGCTGGCGTCAGTCTGCACGTCGGTGAGCGAACGGTTGCGCGCGCCAGTGCCGTGTTCGCCGTGCCGATGAATTGAATCGACTGACTCGACTCATCGTCACATCTGGACGGCAGGCCGGGATTTGCCGCCCCGCCCGCACGGTCATTACCTTGAAGGCATTGTGTTCGCCATCGTCACCCCATACGCAGCCAGAAGCATATCCGCCGCCCGCTCACCAATAACGACACACGGCGCCATCGTGTTGCCAACGGTAATGCGCGGCATGATCGAGGCATCTGCAACGCGCAGCCCGTCGATCCCGTACACGCGTAATTGGTGGTCAACCACCGACAGCGCATCGCGGCCCATTTTTGCCGTGCACGACAGGTGCCAGTAGGTCACGGCCGAATTGCGGATGAACTGTTCCATAGCGCGACGCTCTCTGGGACCGGGCACGACTTCGCGCTTGATCAGCGCATTGAATGCCTGGCTGTTGCCGAGTGCGCGGCACAGTTCGATCGACGCATGGGCTGCGGCCATGTCCTCGGGCTCGCTCAGGGAGTTCGGCTCAATGATCGGTGCATCCAGCGGCCCAGCACCCGACAACCGCAAGCGCCCACGACTGGCCGGTCTGGCCAGCCCGGCGAACATGGTCCAGCCATGCTCCGGCGGCTCGATGGCGACCTCAGGCGGAGACGGTACCGCGAATGCCAACTGGCACTGCAACAGGTCCGGGGCTTCCAGGCGGCTGTCGCTTTTCCAGTACAAGGTGGTTTCGCATCCACTGCCAGCGACGGCCTGGGGTTTTCGATACTCCCACGTGCAAGCGAACGCCAGATGATCCTGCAAATTCTCGCCCACACCGGGTAGATGAACGACCGGTGCGATGCCGTGTTTTCGCAGTTCATCCGCCGGGCCGATGCCCGACTGCATGAGCACTTTCGGTGATTGCACCGCGCCCATGGACAGGATGACTTCTGCTGCGGCATGAAAGCAGCGCCGCTCGCCGGCAATCAACACTTCGACACCGACGGCCCGGGTGCCGACCAGCAAAACGCGAGTCACTAAGGCTCCGGTCAGCACCGTCAGGTCGGGACAATGCAACCTTGGCTGGATGTAGGCGTCGTAAACCGATTCGCGCTTGCCCTGTTTGATGCGCAGGTCGGTGACAGCGATCCCACCTGCGCCTTCCATCATCTCGCCATTGGGACTGTCGAATCGGGGGATGCCCAGATCGCTGGCCGCCTCCAGCGTTGCCCACGCAAGGGGTTGAGGCGTGGCCGGCTGTTCGACATGTACCGGCCCACCTGAACCACGCCGAGTGGCGTCCGGGCTGCCTTGCCAGTTTTCGATCCTGCGGTAGTAATCGAGAACCGATGCGTAGCCCCAGGCCGGGTCGCCAGACTCGGCAGCAAAATGCTCCCAATCGGCGCGATGGCCGCGCGACCAGACCATCACGTTGATGCTCGAACCTCCACCGAGCCCCTTGCCCATGCTCAGCGGGAGCCGTCGACCGTTGAGGCGTGGATCGGATTGCCCCTCGAATGCCCAGTCGCGCGCGGAGCCGAGGTTCAGCGGCCATTGCGCCGGTTCGGTCACCTCGGGGCCTGAGTAACGTTCGCCGGCTTCAATCAGCAGAACCCGTGCGCCTGACTGATCGGCAAGCCGCGCAGCGACCACGCAGCCCGACGTGCCGGCACCACAGACAATGAAATCGTAGTCGTGAGCGCTTCGAGGGTTCATACGCCCACTCTCCTTCGATGCCGCGATCACTGCTCAGCAACGCCGTGCACGGCCTTGAGAATCACCGCCGCGACTTGCGCCGGCTGCGACTGCTGCGGGACATGGCTGGACTTCACCTCGGCGAGGGTCGCACTGATGCGCTTGGCGGCAGACCGCTGGACGTCGGGATGAATCATCCGGTCTTCGGTAGCGAGCAGGTACCAGGACGGCTTGGTTTTCCAGGCCGAAACGGTGGTTTTATCTTCGAAAGCCGAGGCCTTGATCGGCCCTTGCGTGGCGGTCATGACGGCGGTCTGCGCGGCCGGCAGATCCTGAGCGAAATCCTTGGCCATGCCTTCAGCGGTGAGATAGAGGAAGCCGTTACCGTCGGCCTTGATCTGACTGATGCCCGGCGGCGTCGGCGCGCCTTTACCCTGTTCGCCACTGGTTTGCCCGGCGTCTGGCGCGAAGGCGGCGACATACACCAGAGCGCTGACTTTCTGGTCGCTGCCAGCCTCGGTGATCACCGTGCCACCCCAGGAGTGACCGACCAGCACCACCTTGCCCTGCTGGTTGTTCAGCGCGCGGCGCGTGGCGGCAACGTCGTCGGCCAGTGAGGTGAGCGGATTTTGCACAACGGTAACGGCCACGCCTTTGGCTTGCAGCAGTGGCACCACTTTGGCCCAGTCGGAACCGTCGGCGAAGGCGCCATGTACGATCAGCACCGAAGGCGTTGTATCCTGCGCGTGGCTGGCGCCGGCCATGAAGGTACTGGCCAGGGCAAAGGCGACGGTGGCGAATTTCGATTTGATTGTTTTCATTGGATGAGCTCCTGTTCGGGAGTTCAGAGTGTGCTGGCCGGCCTGCGATGTGGGCATCGGTCAATTATCCGACCCCGGGGCATTTTTCATGGATAGTGGCTTGCAACTGGACATCTCACTGGACGGCGCACTGGCAACCATCGCCCAGGTCGGTGACCTCAGCATGGGGCAACCGCTCGGTCACTCGCGGCGCGTTGCCGCTTTGGCGCGGATGCTCGCGCAGGCATGCCACGGCGCCGGTGAGCATCTGCAGGTTGCAGAGCAGATTGCCTTGCTGCGCTGGTCTGGGTGCACGGCCAACGCCGAAGGCTTTGCCGACCTGCTGGGTGACGACGTCGATGGTCGCCGCGCAATGCTCGATCTGACCTTGGGCAGTGAGCAGATGAACGCGGTGCATCAGGCAACCCCGCTGGCCGTGGTGCACTGTGAAGTGTCCGGTGCAATCGCCAAAACCCTCCAGCTCGGAACCGCCGTCGAAGCGGGCCTGTGTCGGGTGTTCGAAACCTACGACGGCACTGGCCGACCGCTCGGCGTTGCGCATGAACATATCCCAGAGGTCGCCTATCAGGTGGTCATGGCCGGTGATCTGGATATTCTCACTCGCGCTCACGGTCTGGACGCGGCGTTGCGCTGGATCAACGAGCAGTCGGATCGGCGCTATCCAGCGTCGCTGGTGTCGTTGCTGGTGGCCAATGCCAAGGCCTGGCTGGCGGATCTGGAAACGCCTTGCACAAAAGTTGAACCCGCGCCTGAGCAGCGTCGTGTCTCGCTGACTTTGGTCGGAGACGTCATTGACTTGAAGCTGCCATGGCTGGCCGGGCATTCGCGTCAGGTCGCGCATGTTGCCGTGGAAGCGGCACGCCTGTGGGGGCTGGGTGAGCCGGCTTTGGCAAACATTGGCAAGTCCGCGCTGATTTACGGTCTCGGCCGCGCAGCCGTTTCCAATCACCTATGGAATAGCCCGGGGTCGCTGCCCTACGGTGCGGCAGAGCGAGTGCGGCTGGTGCCTTACTGGACGCAACAGGCGCTCCGACCGGTTCCTGAACTGGTCGCGCCCGCCGAGATAGCCACCCACGCGTATGAACGGCTCGATGGCAGCGGCTATTTTCGCGGCGTGGCCGGTGATGCACTGAATGCCGAACATCGGCTGTTCGCCACCTCGGTCGCCTGGGTAGCGTTGAGGCAAGCCCGGCCATGGCGAGCAGCCCACGACGAAGCCGCAGCCGCCACGCTACTCAAACAGGATGCTGGTCGTGGCCTTTTCGATCACGATGTCTGCGAAGCGGTCATTGCCGCCGCCAGTGGCGAGCGCCGCCTGCGGCAACCCAAGCCTTCGCTGCTGACAGCCCGTGAGTGCCGCATTCTTCTGGAGATCAGCCGTGGCGCCAGCAACAAGCAAGTCGCGCAACTGTTGGCTATCAGTCCGAGCACGGTACGCACGCACATGGAAAGCATCTTTCGCAAATTGCAATGCTCGACCCGTGCAGCCGCCACTCTGAAGGGGCTGACACTGGGCTTGATCGCCTGAATACCGTGCCGGGTCAAGCCTGACTGGCGCGCGCCAACTCAATGAATGCCCTGGCGGCCGCAGAGGGATTGCGGCGGTTCGGGTAGTACAGGCACAACCTGTCTCGGGGCGGGGTCCAGTCCTTGAGTACCTGCACGAACTCGCCGCTGCGGATTTCGTCACGAACGTCCTGCTCCATGAAAAAGCCCAGCCCCATATCCGCCTGCACCGCCACCTTGACCACGCTCGATTCATCCAGGGTCAGCGGCCCGTTCACATCCAGACGAATGACTTCGCCGTCGCGCTCGAAATACCAAGGGAAAATCGCCCCGTTCGGCAGTCGTACGCGGATGCATCGATGCCCGGGCAGATCGGACGGCGAGCGCGGTTTGCCGTGTTGTGCAAAATACCCCGGCGAACCGACCACCGCGTAACGTTGCGGCGGGCCGACTGGCACCACAATCACATCGTTGGGCACCAGGCCTGCCGAGCGCACGCCGAAATCGAAGCCGTCAGCCACGATATCCACCAGCCGGCCTTCGGTCACAAGGTCAATGTGGACTTTCGGATGCTGCTGCAAAAACTCGATCACCAGTGGCAGCAGCGCCGAACGCGCAGCGCTGGCGAAGGCATTGATGCGCAGCGTTCCCGAGGGTCCGGCATTCTGCGATCGCACTGCATCCAGTGCCGCGCGCAAGTCGTGCAAGGCTGGCCCCACTTGCTCGAGAAACACCCTGCCCGCTTCGGTGATGGCGACGCTGCGGGTGGTGCGGTTGAACAGGCGCGATTCGAGGCGCGCTTCGAGTTGCGCAATGGTGTTGCTCAGCGCGGTGGTCGAAACGTCGAGATCAATGGCAGCCTGGCGGAACGACCCCCTGCGTGCCACCGCTATAACGGCATCCAGTTCATTAAGGGCTAAGCGATCCTGGGCCATGAATTGTCCTGTTTTCCGGGATGGGTCATTACGATTTGTCCCAGTTGAACAAACTATCTGCAGCGCAGCAAGATGACTCCAGACCATCAATCAGGAGTCAGGCAATGAACCTTCAACTTTCCAACGTCGTGCAAACGTATCTCACGGTCACCGACGAGAAAAAAATCTCCGACGCAATCCATCAATTCCTCGCGCTGGAGATCTCGCCATGCTGAATTCAGGATTGACTGGCAAACGGGTGCTCGTCACCGGCGGCACCAAGGGAATCGGCAAAGCAGTGGTCGAGTGGTTCCTGGCCGAGGACGCAAAGGTCATCACCTCGGCTCGGCAAGTGGACGTCAAAATGCCGGGCGCACTGCTGGTCGCGGCTGATCTTTCGACCCGGGAAGGTTGTGACGCACTCATCGCTGCGGTCGAACAGCAACTGGGCGGCGTCGACATAGTGATCCATGTCCTGGGTGGCTCGTCGGCCCCCGGTGGTGGTTTTGCGGCGCTGGACGAGGAACAGTGGCAACGCGAGCTCAACCTGAATCTGCTGCCGGCGGTGCGCCTTGATCGCGCCCTGCTGCCGGACATGCTCGAGCGTCGTAATGGCGTGGTGATCCATGTCACATCCATCCAGAGTAGGCTGCCACTGCCGGAATCAACGACGGCGTACGCGGCGGCCAAGGCTGCGCTGTCGACCTACAGCAAAAGCCTGTCGAAAGAAGTGTCACCCAAGGGGGTTCGCGTCGTGCGGGTCTCGCCGGGCTGGGTTGAAACCGAAGCGTCGGTGGCATTCGCCGAGCGACTCGCGCAGGAGGCAGGCACTGACTATCAAGGTGGCAAGGACATCATCATGCAGGCCCTGGGCGGTATCCCGCTCGGCCGCCCGTCGACGCCAGTTGAAGTGGCTGAGCTGATCGGGTTCCTGGCATCGCCGCGAGCAGCGTCGATCACCGGGAGTGAATTTGTGATCGACGGCGGCACCATCCCGACCATTTAGCCGCCAGTCTGCGGGTCATGGACGACCCGCAGAATCCGCACAGCACGTCTACATCCGATGCTGCTCCAGCAAAAAATCCACAAACAAGCGCACCCGCACCGGCATCGCCGCGCCGCCGACGAACACCGCATGAATCGGTTCCTCATCGCCCGGGTTGAACGCTTGCAGCAGCGGGATCAGCGCGCCGCACTGCAAGTCTTCCCTGACGGTGAACTCGCCAATCCGCGCAATTCCGGCGCCGAGTCTGGCGAACTGGGCCAGTGCTTCGCCGCTGCTGCATTCGATGTTGCCGCTGACTTTCAGCGAGAACTCCTTGCCGTCGCGGATGAACGGCCAGTTGGCTTCGGCGCGGCGGAAGTTGAAGCGCAGGCAGTTGTGCTTGAGCAGGTCTTCGGGTTGCTGAGGCGTGCCATGACGTTCCAGATAGTCGGGCGATGCCACGACCACCTGGCCGGTGTGGCCGAGCCGGCGCGCGGTCAACGGGCTGTCGGGCAGATGGCCGAAGCGTATGGCGACGTCCGCCTGGCCGGCGAGGATGTCAACGACTTCGTCGCCAAGGCTGAGGTCGACGACGATGTTCGGGTAGCGGGCGGTGAAGGCTGCGACCAGCGGCACAATGGTCAGCCGTCCATGGCCAAGGGCGGCACTGACGCGCAAGCGGCCCTTGGGTACGCCTTGATCGGTGATGGCCCCTTCCACTTCGTCCATGTCGGCGAGAATCCGCCGGGCACCGCGCAGGAAGGCCTCGCCCTCGGCGGTAAAAGTGAGTGCGCGGGTGGTGCGCAGCAGCAAGCGGGTACCAAGTCGTTGTTCCGCGCGGGCGATGATCCGACTGACCGCCGAAGGCGTCAGCCCCAGCGCACGCGCAGCTGCTGAGAGGCTGCCCTCCTGCGCCACAGTGACGAACACGCTCATTTCCCCTGACCTGCCGTTGAAGTCCATTCGTGCCTCTTGCGCAAAGGTGATTGCCAAAATCGCCATCTACCGCCTAAAAACGATGGATCGTAGCATTGGCAGCATAGATGAGGAGACTTTCCATGCGTATCAACCCACCACTTGTTGCACTCGCTGTCGGCGCCTTTGGCATCGGCGTCACCGAGTTCGCGCCGATGGGCATGTTGCCCGGCATTGCCGCCGATCTCGGCGTTTCCATTCCCGCTGCGGGGTTGCTGGTCAGTGCCTACGCCTTGGGCGTGCTGCTCGGCGCGCCGCTGATGACCCTGACCACTGGCAAGATCCCGCGGCGCTATCTGCTGATCGGGCTGATGGCGATTTTCACCCTGGGTAACCTGATGTCGGCGTTGGCCACCGATTACTCCAGCCTGATGGTCGCCAGGGTGATCACCTCGCTCAATCACGGCGCATTCTTCGGGGTTGGCTCGGTGGTGGCCGCCAGCGTGGTCGCGCCGGAAAAACGTGCCGGCGCAGTCGCGGCGATGTTCATGGGCCTGACCCTGGCGACCATTGGCGGTGTGCCGCTGGCAGCGTGGTTTGGTGAGCTGTTTGGCTGGCGCACGGCGTTCTGGGGCATTACCGGCCTCGGTGTGCTGACCATGATCGCCTTGTGGTTCGCCCTGCCCAATCTGAAAGCAGAGCAAGGCCCGGGTGCGCTGGCGGAAATACGGGTATTGGGCAGAGGTCCGGTGTTGGCCGCGCTGGCCCTGACCGTGGTCGGCTCGAGTGCGATGTTCACCGTATTCACTTACATCGCGCCGATTCTCAGCAGCGAGACCCATGCCTCCGCCGCGTTCATCACCGCCATGCTGGTACTGTTCGGCGTAGGCTTGACGCTGGGCAACATGTGGGGTGGCAAGGCTGCCGACCGTTCGATTGACCGCACCCTGATCGTGTCGCTGAGCGCATTGATTGTGGTGTTACTGGCGTTCACGGTGCTGATGCGCTGGCCGCTGCCGGCCGCCGTGGCGATTCTGATCTGGGGTATCGCCAGTTTCGCCCTGGTGCCACCGCTGCAAATGCGCGTGATGGAAGCGGCCAAGGATGCGCCCAACCTGGCTTCGGCGGTGAACATCGGTGCCTTCAATTTCGGTAACGCGATCGGCGCGGCGCTGGGTGGCGCGGTGATCAATGCCGGGCTGGGTTATCCGGCGATTTCCCTGGCCGGCGCGGCGATGGCTGGTCTGGGGTTGCTGATGGTGCTGACGTTCGCCTGGCGCTCCAGAGCCAGTGCCGCTGCGCTGGCGTAAGTCTTCGCAGCGCTACGCCCCGCCCTGCTGATACTCGCGGGGCGTGCAGCCGAACTCGCGACGGAACACCGTGTGCAGATATTGCGCAGACTTGAAGCCGCAGGCCTGGGCAATATCGGCAATCGCCGCATCGGTGTTCTTCAAACCGCTGGTAGCCGCCGCCAGTTTGAAACGCAAAATTTCGTCATGCACGCTGCAACCGCGCTCGGCGCGGAAATGCGCTTCCAGCGATGAGCGCGACACGCCGACATACGCCGCCACTTGCGCGGTCTTGATGCCCTGGCAGGCATATTGGCGGATGAACAGCAGCGCTTGCATGACGTACGGATTGCCCAGCGGTTGGTGCAGGCTCGACACCTGCACATTGACCGCATCAGGCGGAATCAGGATTTGCGTGCCGGTGGACGGCATGCCGTGGAGCATCTGGTGCAGCAATTGCGCGGCGGTGCGGCCCATGGTTTCGGTGCCCTGAATCACCGAACTCAGCGGTACGCGAGTCAGGCTGCGGGTCAGCGGGTCGTTGTCGATGCCGATCAGCGCGACCTGCTCCGGCACGGCAATGCCGGCCGTCAGGCAGGCTTGCAGCAACTGCCGAGCGCGGGCGTCGCTAACGGCGATGATGCCGATCGGTTTGGGCAGGCTGTGCAGCCAGGCGATCAGTTGCTCGACGGCACTGTCCCACAACGGTGCGCTGGTGCCCATGCCGCGATAGATCTCGGCGTGCAGGCCGTCGCGCTGCATCAGTTTGCGAAAAGCTTTTTCCCGCTCCTGCGCCCAGCGATTGGCCTGCGCTTCCGGCAGGCTGAAACAGGCAAAGCGCTGCAACCCCGCCTCGACCAGATGCGAATAAGCCAGAGTGATCAGTGCGTTGTTATCAGTGGCAACGTAGGGGATCGCTTTCGGATAGGCGCGCGCATCCTCGTAAGAACCGCCGACCGCCACCACCGGCAAATGAATGTCGGCCAGCGCCTCGCCAATCAGCGGATCGTCGAAGTCGGCAATGATGCCGTCACCCTGCCAGCGCTCGATGCCTTTCAAGCGGCAGAGAAAGTCCTCTTCCAGAAACAGGTCCCAGGAAGCGCGGGTGCTGCTCAGGTAGTTGCCGATGCCGCTGATGATTCCACGGTCGTAGATCTTGCTGCCGTTGAACAACAGGGCGATGCGGTGCACGGGCGGTAGGCTTTTCATTCAGTATCCGGATTTTGCGTAAAGCCATTCGCGAGCAGGCTCGCTCCCACACGGTTTTGTGCACGACACGAATCAAATGTGGGAGCGAGCCTGCTCGCGAAAGCGGCCTCAAATTGTTTTTGTACTGTTCCGGGCCGCCATGTTGCGGCGACGATGGACACAGACTAGGCCTGCGAGCGCTGAAGCTCAATACGCAAAATCGCACTCACGGTTGAGGCTTTTCATAATCAGCGGGCACGGGGGCGTTGCTAGTATCGAGACACCGCCAAGAACAACAAGGACAAGGTCCATGCAGTATTTCCCCAATATCGAGCCGGTTCGCTACGAAGGCCCGAACAGTGATTCGCCCCTCGCTTTTCGTCACTACGACGCCGACAAACTGATCCTCGGCAAACCCATGCGCGAACACCTGCGCATGGCCGCCTGCTACTGGCACACCTTCGTCTGGCCGGGCTCCGATGTGTTCGGCGCCGGCACCTTCAAACGCCCCTGGCAACGCAGCGGCGAGCCGATGCAACTGGCCATCGGCAAGGCTCAAGCCGCATTCGAGTTCTTCAGCAAACTGGGCATCGATTACTACTGCTTTCACGACACGGACGTCGCCCCCGAAGGCAACTCGCTGAAGGAGTACCGCGAACACTTCGCGCAAATGGTCGACCGCCTCGAACAGCATCAGGAACAAAGCGGCATCAAGTTGCTCTGGGGCACTGCCAACTGCTTCAGCAATCCACGTTTTGCCGCCGGTGCCGCGAGCAATCCCGATCCGGAAGTGTTCGCCTGCGCCGCTGCGCAAGTGTTCAGCGCAATGAACGCCACCCATCGCCTCAAAGGCTCCAACTACGTGCTGTGGGGCGGTCGTGAGGGCTACGAAACCCTGCTCAATACCGACCTGAAACGTGAGCGCGAACAACTCGGGCGCTTTATGCGCATGGTGGTCGAGCACAAGCACAAGATCGGTTTCACCGGTGACCTGCTGATCGAGCCCAAGCCCCAGGAGCCGACCAAGCACCAGTACGATTACGACAGCGCCACGGTGTTCGGCTTCCTTCAGCAGTACGGGCTGGAGAAGGAAATCAAGGTCAACATTGAGGCCAACCACGCGACCCTGGCCGGCCACAGCTTTCATCACGAAATCGCCACGGCCGCCTCGCTGGGAATTTTCGGCAGCATCGACGCCAACCGTGGCGATCCGCAGAACGGCTGGGACACCGACCAGTTCCCCAACAGCGTCGAAGAAATGACCCTGGCGACCTATGAAATCCTCAAGGCCGGCGGTTTCAAGAATGGCGGTTTCAATTTCGACTCCAAGGTGCGCCGGCAGAGCCTCGACGAGATCGACCTGTTCCACGGCCACGTCGGCGCCATTGACGTTCTGGCCCTGTCGCTGGAACGCGCCGCTGCGATGGTTGAGAACGATCAATTGCAAACCCTCAAGGACCAACGCTACGCCGGCTGGCGTCAGCCGTTCGGGCAAGCGGTGATGGCGGGCGACTTCAATCTCGAGTCGCTGGCCGAGCACGCGTTCACCAACGAACTGAACCCGCAAGCCGTCAGCGGCCGTCAGGAAATGCTCGAAAACATCGTCAACCGCTATCTCTATCGCTGATCGCCGAGACCCTCTGCCGACGCAACGACGCTGTGACAATTGCACGACAATTCTGTGCCTGCTGCGTCGGCAGATTCTCTACAGTTCTACCAGCCCGATTCATCGTCAGGCCGTGTCTTTCCAACAAAAATAAAAGGACGCACCACCATGAAGAACTTGAAACGTACGCTGTTGGCCAGTGCCCTGGCGTTGTTGGCCCTGCCGGTAATGGCCGACGCTACCCACCCGAAAATCGGTTTCTCCATTGACGATCTGCGTCTGGAACGCTGGTCTCGCGATCGCGATTACTTCGTCGCGGCGGCAGAAAAAATGGACGCCAAAGTCTTCGTGCAATCGGCCGACGCCAACGAGCAGAAGCAGATTTCGCAGATCGAAAACCTCATCTCTCGCGGCGTCGATGTGATCGTCATCGTGCCTTTCAACGCGACAGTGCTGACCAACGCCGTGGCCGAGGCGAAGAAAGCCGGAATCAAAGTGGTGTCTTACGACCGGCTGATTCTCAACGCCGATGTCGACGCCTATATCTCCTTCGATAACGAAAAGGTCGGCGAGATGCAGGCCGGCGGCGTGCTGAAAGCGGCGCCCAAGGGCAATTACTTCTTGCTGGGTGGCGCGCCCACCGACAACAACGCCAAGATCCTCCGTGAAGGCCAGATGAAGGTGCTGCAACCCGCCATCGACAAGGGCGATATCAAGATCGTTGGCCAGCAGTGGGTCAAGGAATGGAACCCGACCGAAGCGCTGAGCATTGTCGAAAATGCCCTGACCCGTAACAACAACAAAATCGACGGCATCGTCGCCTCCAACGACGCCACCGCCGGCGGCGCCATCCAGGCACTGGCCGCGCAGCAGCTGGCCGGCAAGGTGCCGATTTCCGGCCAGGACGCCGACCTCGCAGCAGTCAAACGCGTAATCGCCGGCACGCAAACCATGACCGTGTACAAACCGCTGAAACTCATCGCCTCCGAAGCGGCCAAGCTCTCGGTGCAACTGGCACGCAACGAAAAACCGGCCTACACCTCGCAGTACGACAACGGCAGCAAAAAGGTCGACACCATCCTGCTCACGCCAACGCCGTTGACCAAGGACAACATCGACTTGCTCGAACAGGACGGCTTCTACACCAAGGCGCAGATTGCCGGGCAGTGATCCGGTCGTAAATCTTGATCAGACCTGTGGGAGCGAGCCTGCTCGCGAAAGCGGAGTGTCAGTCAGTAAAGCTCTGTCTGAAAAGGCCCCTTCGCGAGCAGGCTCGCTCCCACACAGGTTCAGTGGTGTTTGAGTCCCTGGTATACGAGCCTTTTCCATGTCCGACTATCTGCTGCAAATGAACGGCATCGTCAAAACCTTCGGCGGTGTCAAAGCGCTCAACGGCATCGACATCAAGGTCCGGCCCGGCGAATGCGTGGGGCTGTGCGGCGAGAATGGTGCCGGCAAGTCGACGCTGATGAAGATCCTCTCGGCGGTCTATCCCCATGGCACCTGGGACGGTGAAATCCTCTGGGACGGGCAACCGCTCAGGGCGCAATCGATCAGCGAAACCGAAGCCGCCGGCATCGTCATCATCCATCAGGAACTGACGTTGGTTCCCGACCTGTCGGTGGCGGAAAACATCTTCATGGGCCATGAGCTGACGCTGCCCGGCGGGCGCATGAACTACCCGGCGATGATCCACCGTGCCGAAGCGTTGATGCGTGAATTGAAAGTGCCGGACATGAACGTGTCGCTGCCGGTTTCGCAGTATGGCGGCGGCTATCAGCAACTGGTGGAAATCGCCAAGGCCTTGAACAAACAGGCGCGTCTGCTGATTCTCGACGAACCCTCCTCGGCCCTGAGCCGCTCGGAAATCGAAGTGCTGCTGGACATCATCCGCGACCTCAAAGCCAAGGGCGTCGCCTGCGTCTACATCTCGCACAAACTCGATGAAGTCGCCGCCGTGTGCGACACCATTTCGGTGATCCGCGACGGCAAACACATCGCCACCACCGCCATGGCCGACATGGACATTCCACAGATCATCACGCAGATGGTCGGCCGCGAAATGAGCAACCTCTACCCCAGCGAGCCGCACGAGATTGGCGAGGTGATTTTCGAGGCGCGCCACATCACTTGCTACGACGTCGACAACCCCAAGCGTAAACGGGTCGATGACATTTCCTTCAGCCTCAAGCGCGGCGAGATTCTTGGCATTGCCGGGCTGGTCGGGGCCGGCCGCACCGAACTGGTCACCGCACTGTTCGGCGCCTACCCCGGCCGCCACGAGGGCGAAGTCTGGCTGGACGGCCAGCCAATCGACACGCGCACGCCGCTGAAAGCGATCCGCGCCGGCCTGTGCCTGGTGCCCGAAGATCGCAAGCGCCAGGGCATCATTCCGGATCTCGGTGTCGGTCAGAACATCACCCTCGCCGTGCTCGAGAGCTATTCGAAAATGACCCGCATCGATGCCGAAGCCGAGCTGGGCTGCATCGACCGGGAAATCTCCCGTCTGCATCTGAAGACCGCAAGTCCATCCCTGCCGATCACCAGCCTGTCGGGCGGTAACCAGCAGAAAGCCGTGCTGGCGAAAATGCTGCTGGCCAAACCGCGCGTACTGATTCTCGACGAGCCGACCCGAGGCGTGGACGTCGGCGCCAAGTACGAGATCTACAAATTGATGGGCGCGCTCGCCGCCGAAGGCGTGTCGATCATCATGGTTTCATCGGAACTGGCCGAAGTGCTCGGCGTCTCCGACCGCGTGCTGGTGATCGGCGAAGGCCAGTTGCGCGGCGATTTCGTCAACCATGAGCTGACCCAGGAACAGGTACTCGCCGCCGCCCTCAGCCAGCCGGGCAGCCATAACAATAATGATCGGAAAACCGCGTAAATGAATCAGGTCAAACAACTGTTCACCCGCTACAAGATGCTCGCGCTGGTATTTGCCGTGGTGCTGATCTGGCTGTTCTTCAGCTGGCAGACCGAAGGCGGTTTCCTCACCCCGCGCAATCTTTCCAACCTGCTGCGGCAGATGTCGATTACCGGAATCCTCGCCTGCGGCATGGTGCTGGTGATCATCAGCGGCGAGATCGATTTGTCGGTGGGTTCATTACTCGGTCTGCTCGGCGGCCTCGCGGCGATACTCGACGTGGTCTATCACATTCCGCTGCTGGCGAATCTCAGTCTGGTTGCCCTGTGCGGTCTGGTCATCGGGCTTGCCAACGGCTACATGGCGGCGTACTTGCGCATCCCCTCATTCATTGTCGGCCTCGGTGGCATGTTGGCGTTTCGCGGGATTTTGCTGGGGATCACCGGCGGCACCACCATCGCCCCGGTATCGCCGGAGCTGGTCTACGTCGGCCAGGGTTATCTGCCCCACGCGATCGGCACCGGCCTGGGTGTGCTGCTGTTTGTGCTGACGGTATTTCTGACCTGGAAACAACGACGCAATCGCGCCCTGCATGGCCTGGCGGCGCATTCGCTGGTACGTGATGTTGTGCGCGTGCTGGTAATCGGCGCGGTGCTGGCGGGTTTTGTTCAGACCCTCAACAGTTATGACGGTATTCCCGTGCCGGTGCTGCTGTTGCTGATTCTGCTCGGCGTGTTCAGTTACGTCACCAGCCAGACTGTGTTCGGCCGCCGGGTCTATTCGGTCGGCAGCAACATGGAAGCGACGCGCCTGTCAGGCATCAATGTGCAGGCGGTCAAGCTGTGGATTTTCGGCATCATGGGCGTGATGTGCGCCCTCGCCGGCGTGGTCAACACCGCACGCCTCGCCGCCGGCTCACCGTCCGCCGGCAGCATGGGCGAACTCGACGCCATCGCCGCCTGCTTCATCGGCGGCACCTCCATGCGCGGCGGCTCCGGCACCGTCTACGGCGCCCTCCTCGGCGCACTGGTGATCACCAGCCTGGATAACGGCATGTCGATGCTCGACGTGGATAGCTACTGGCAGATGATAGTCAAGGGCAGCATTCTGGTGTTGGCGGTCTGGGTGGATGTGAGTACGCGCACGGCGCGGCGTTGAAACGTTGCAGGTGAGTTGGTAAAACGCAAATGAGGCCTGATCACAGGCCTCACTTTTTCCTATCAACGGCGTGAACCGTCTCTTGCGACTGGCTTAAGCGTGCTTTTCCGGGTTCTGGCCAGCCCGTCAGGGCATCCACTGCCACGGCGGCTGGCACCGACGCTACATTCAAACGCCATCCACCGCCGGATAATCCCCATACCCTTCCCAACCCTGGCTGAACCAAGTGCTCATTTCGCTTTCCGCCAATGGCAACTGCCGAGCGAATCTCAGCGGCAGATCCGGATTGGCTATAAACGGCCGTCCAAACGCAATCGCATCGGCGAGCCCGGCATCCAGTTGCGCTTGTGCCCTGGCGAAACCGTAGTCCGAATTGAGGATCAGCACGCCTTTGAACACGTCGCGAATCATCCCGGCCAGTGGCGGGCGTTCGGACTTGCCGAAGGTGCCGTCCGGCGGTGGTTCGCGGACTTCCAGATGAGCGATGCTAATCGCTGACAGCACTTCGGCGGCGCGGATGAACAGCGCTTCGGGATCGCTGTCGCGGATGCCCTGCTCGTAGCTGCTTGGAGTCAAGCGCACGCCAGTGCGGTCGGCGCCGATGACTTCGGCGACCGCCTCGGTCACTTCCTTGAGCAAGCGGATACGGTTGTTGATCGAGCCGCCGTACGCATCGGTGCGAAAATTGTCGCTGTCGCGCAGGAACTGGTCGAGCAGATAGCCGTTGGCGGCGTGGATCTGCACGCCATCGAAACCCGCCTCGATTGCGTTGCGAGTGGCCTGACGAAAGTCTTCCAGCAGTGCGGGAATTTCTTCCAGCGGCAACGCACGCGCCGGTGTATACGGCTGCTTGCCGGCGTACGTATGCGCCTGTCCCGGCGCGGTGGTGACCGATGCGGAAACCGGCTGGCCGCCGCCAAGGAAACTCGGGTGCACGACCCGGCCCATGTGCCAGAGCTGCGCGATGATCCGGCCGCCAGCGCCATGCACGGCATCGGTGACCTTGCGCCAGCCGGCGACCTGTTCGGCCGACCAAATGCCTGTCGCATACGGCCAGCCCAGACCTTGCTGGCTGATGCCGATCGCTTCGGAAATGATCAGGCCGGCACTGGCGCGCTGGCGGTAATACTCGACCATCATCTCGGTCGGGACGTGCTCGCGAGTGCCGCGCGCGCGGGTCATCGGTGCCATCAGGATGCGGTTGGGCAAATCGAGCGCGCCGAGGCGCACGGAATCAAATAACGATGTCATGTTCAGGCTCTCAAAAAGGTGGGCAGGATCAAACCAGGCGTGCGCCGCCGTCGATGTTGAGCACGGCGCCGTTCATGAAGGTGTTGCTCATCAGGAAAACCACTGCCGCGCCCGCTTCTGCAGCTGTGCCGAGGCGATGCAGGGGCAGCACCTGCTCAAGAGAAGCGACAAATGCATCCCGCCCCTCGCCCAGTGCCTTGCCCAGAATCGGGGTGTTGATCGGGCCGGGCGAAAGCGTGTTGACTCGCACCGGTGCCAACTCAAGGGCCAGACCGCGAGCCAGTGCTTCCATGGCTGCCGAGGCGGCGGCGAGTACGGCGGTGCCGTAGGCATTCGGGCGATCAGCGAGAGAACCGGAGATAAACGTGATCGAGCCGTCTTTTGCCAGCCTGTCGCCAAGGACCCGAATCGCATTGATCGATGCCCAGATGCGTTCGTCGAACGCGCGGTGCAGATAATCGAGATCAGCCGCGCGCACGGTGCCAGCGACAAACGTGCCGGCGAGCAGAACGAGGTGATCGACCTGAAGGATATCGGCCAGTGCAGTATCGAGAGCCTGGCTATCGGTCACGTCGGCCGCGCGCCAGCCATCGAGCCCGTGCTCGCTGGCGGCCTGCTCGGCACGTGCAGCGTTCGAGCCGATGACGATGACCTTGGCGCCAGCGGCTTTCGCTTGCACCGCAGCGGCCAGGCCGATGCCGGAGGTGCCGCCGAAAATGACCACGGTTTTGTCGGTGAGTGTGGAAGGCAGGGTTTGGCTGATGTTCATGCTGAGTCTCCGTCTGGAACACCTGAATGGCGTTCGATGGGCAAAGACTACGTTTTGGAAGCCACATTGATAATTGGGCCAGAAGTCGCTTTACTAGTGCCATGAAGGCACAAATTGGATTGGATCGTTTAACCGGGCTCATCGCCTTTGCACGGGCGGCTTCGCTGGGCAGCTACACGGCTGCCGCTCGGGCACTGTCGGTGTCGCCGTCGGCCATCAGCAAAAGCGTGCAACGGCTCGAAGAGCATTTCGGCCTGATGCTGTTTACTCGCACCACGCGCTCGCTGGTACTCACCCCGGAGGGCCGTGATCTATACGAACGGGCGCTGCGGATTCTGCGCGAAGTCGAAGACATCGATCAGGCCGCCGTTGCTTCACGCGCTGAGCCATCGGGCGTATTGAAGGTCACCGCGCCGTTGCCGATTGGACTGAATATCCTCGCGCCGGCCCTGCCGAGATTTCGCGAGCAATATCCAAAGGTGACGATCGATCTACGACTCGGCGATCAGTATGCCGACCTCATCGAACAAGGCATCGACGTCGCGGTTCGGGTTGGCAATCTTGCGGATTCGCGACTGATTTCTCGCCCGCTGGGCCCGCATCGAATCGGTGCGTTCGCATCACCGGACTATCTGCAGCGCAAGGGTACTCCGCTTACGGCCGAGGATCTCGCCGAGCATGAGTGCGTGAATTTCCGCTATCAAAGCACCGGGCAGAGTTTGCGCTGGCCGTATCTAGCCGGTGACAGACAGTTGGAACTGGCACCCGACGCGGCCTTCACCGTTGATGCCAGCGATGCGGTCGCGGCGGTGCTGGCTGCCGGCGGCGGCATCGGTATTTCGCCGCACTACGTAGCGGCGGCGTATGTTCGTCGGGGCGAACTGGTCCCGGTGCTGCCACAGTTCACCGTCGAACGCTTCGCCATTACCGCGTTGTGGCCGGAGAGCCGTCGCGGTAGCCCGAATGTCAAAGCGTTCACGGCGTTTTTGCTTGAGTTGTTCCCTGCAACGCCGCCTTGGGATGAGGTCATCCAGACGTACGTAGAGGGTTCAGGTCCGGCCTGACGGTTCATAGCGAACGTTTTGCAATCCACTGCTTGTACTGTCCGGTGCGAAAGAACATCGCCAACTGTTGTGACAGCAATCGCGCAACCTACTGTGGAAACTGGCTTGCTCGCGAAAGCGCTCTGCCGGTCGCCATCCGTGTTGACCGTTCTGGCCCCTTCGCGAGCAAGCTCGCTCCCACAGGTTTTTTGGCATGGCTGGGGATTGGTGGCGTGCCAGCACCGACTGGTTTTCGTCAGTGCGCCAATTCTCATCGTCCCGCCCCCAGTCCATAACCTTTGAACTGACTTGAAACCTGTACGCGTCGGCAGGCCAATCAAGCGCTCACGTTGCCCGAATCACTTATGCACAAGCAGCGACTTGCGCGCTGCCTTGTCCTGCTTCATGGCGGCGATTTCCCGCTCGCACGCTTCGACATCGAAGGAGTTGTCCCACTTGGCAATGGCAATGGTGCCGATGCCGTTGCCGATCAGGTTGGTCACCGCTCGCGCCTCGTTGAGGAAGCGGTCGATGCCCAACAGCAACACCAGGCCCACCAGAGGTATGGAGTGAATGGTGGTGAGCGTGGCCGCCAGGGTCACGAACCCTGCTCCCGCCACCCCGGCCGAGCCCTTGGACGTGAGTAGAAATACGCCAAGCAGAATCATCTGATCCATGAAGGTCAGCGGCGTGTTGGTCGCCTGGGCGATGAAGATCGCCGCCATGGTCAGGTAAATGCAGGTGCCGTCCGCGTTGAAGGTGTAGCCCGTCGGCAGGACCATGCCGACCACGGATTTCTTGCAGCCGAGCTTTTCCAGTTTGACCATCATTCGCGGCAGTACCGCTTCGGTCGAACAGGTGCCCAGGGTGATCAGGATTTCATCTTTGAAATAACGCAGAAACTGCATCAGCGGCATGCCCGACCATCGCGCCACCGCGCCCAGTACCACGACGATGAAGATCAGCGTGGTGATGTACAGCGCGACCAGCAACTGCCCCAGCGACAGCAGAGTGCCGATGCCGTATTTGCCGATGGTGAATGCCATGCCGGCGCCCGCGCCCAACGGCGCCAGGCGCATGACCATCGCGACGATTTTGAACAGACCTTGCAGGAACAGATCGATGGTGTTGATCAGCGGTTTGCTGGTTTCGCCCATTTGCACCAAGGCGACGCCCATCAGCACCGACAACAGAATCACTTGCAGCATAACGCCATTGGAGAAAGCGCCGAGGAATGTGTGCGGAATGATATTGAGGAAGAATTCGACGAGGCCGCCCTGCTCGCTCGCCGCCTGGCTGTATTTGTTGACAGCGCTGCCATCGAGGGTGCCGGCGTTGATGTTCATGCCGGCGCCGGGCTTGACCACGTTGACTACGATCAGGCCGACCACCAGAGCGATGGTGGAAAGAATCTCGAAGTAGATCAGCGCTTTCACACCGATCCGTCCGACCTCCTTGATACTGCCCATCTTGGCGATACCGACCACCACCGTGCCGAAAATGATCGGCGCCAGAAGCATCTTGATCAGTTTGATGAAACCGTCGGCAAACGGCTGCAGCTTGGCGCCGATGTCCGGCACGAAGTACCCGATGGCAGCGCCGATGACGATGCCGATCAGCACTTGCACATAGAGCTGGCTGTACCAGCGTGATTTTGAAGTTTCCACGGAAGCACCTCATTTTATTGTTGTGGTGGGCATGTGGCTTTGGCGTCGAGGAAGACGCCCGAAGATGCGGCCTCGGAAATCGAGGCCGCAGATGAAACCGAATCAGCCCTCGCCCAGTTCGCGCATGACGGCATACAGCGCAGACTTGGCTTCGAAGCCGACGCCCGGAATATCCGGCAGCCCGACGTAGCCGTTTTCTACGCGGATGCCATCGGCAAAACCGCCGAAGGGCTGGAACACGTCCGGGTACGATTCGTTGCCGCCCAGGTGCAGACCAGCGGCGATGTTCAGCGACATCTGGTGACCGCCATGTGGCACCACGCGGCGCGAAGACCAACCCAGCTCTTCCATCACTTTCAGGGTGCGCATGTACTCGACGAGACCGTAGGACAGCGCGCAGTCGAATTGCAGGTAATCGCGGTCAGGACGCATGCCGCCGTGGCGCAACAGGTTGCGGGCGTCCTGGTGAGAGAACAGGTTTTCGCCGGTGGCCATCGGCAGTTCGTAGTGATTGGCCAGCTCGGCCTGGAGCGCATAATCCAGCGGGTCGCCGACTTCTTCGTACCAGAACAGGTTGTACTTCTTGATCGCTTCGGCGTACGCGATACCGGTCTGCAGATCGAAGCGGCCGTTGGCATCGACCGCCAGGCGCTGGCCGTCGCCCACCACTTCGAGCACCGCCTCAATGCGGCGGATATCTTCGTCCAGCGGCACCGCGCCGATCTTCATCTTGACCACGTCGTAGCCACGGTCCAGGTAGCTCTGCATTTCGGCCTTGAGTTTGCTCTGGTCCTTGCCTGGGTAGTAATAACCGCCCGCCGCATACACCCAGACTTTGTCATCGGCCACACCGTTGCGATAACGATCGGCGAGCAGGCGATACAGCGGCTTGCCTTCAATCTTCGCCACCGCATCCCACACCGCCATATCGATGGTGCCGACCGCTACTGAACGCTCGCCATGCCCGCCCGGTTTTTCGTTGGTCATCAGGGTTTTCCAGATGGCGAACGGATCGAGGTTATTGTTCTCGTGATCGATCAGGGTTTCCGGGTCGGCTTCAGTGATCCGCGCCAGAAAACGGTCGCGCATCAATGCGCCCTGGCCGTAGCGACCGTTAGAGTTGAAACCGTAACCGATGACCGGCTTACCATCGCGAATCACGTCGGTAATGACCGCGACGACCGAGCAGGTCATCTTCGAAAAGTCGATGTAGGCATTGGCGATCGGGGAAGCGATGGAGACGGTTTTTTCACGGATATCGACGATACGCATGACGGGTTCCTCTTGTTGTGGTGGGCCAACGTTATGCGTTGCGACGACACCCGCCCAATGCTATTAATGCCGCGCCCTATGCACAGGAGGCATTGCCCTTGGAACTGGTTTGGCTTGAGGATTTTTCAGCGCTGGCCGAATACGGCAGCTTTGTCCGGGCCGCCGAAGCGCGCCATGTGACGCAGCCGGCGTTCAGTCGCCGAGTGCGCTCGCTGGAGAACTGGATGGGCGTGGAATTGTTCGTGCGCACTCCGCAGGGCGCGACGCTGACCGAGGCCGGCAGGCAGATTTTGCCCAGCGCTCAGGAAGCGGCCAGACGCCTGTACCGCATGCGCTCCGAGGCTCAGGAAGTGGCTGGCATGGCGGCGAAAACCTTGCAGTTCGCTGCCACTCACTCGCTGTCATTCACCTTCTTCCCGCGCTGGTTGCGCAGTGCCGAAAGTGGCGCGCCGATCGATGCGGTTCGCCTGCATTCCGACAGCATGGCCGTGTGCGAACAGATGCTGATTCATGGCCAGGTGCAGTTCCTGCTATGCCATCGCCACCCCGACGTTCCGCCATTACTGGCGCCTGATCAGTTCATTGGCAAGAAGGTCGGCGAGGACGTACTTGTGCCGCTGGCGAGTGCTTCAGCCCAGTTCGGCACGTCGCCTGAAACCCTGCCCTATCTGGCCTACACCCACGAATCCGGCCTGGGCCGAATCGTCGCCCACAGGCTACACGGCAAGGCCGATTATCTGCATTTGAAACCGCTGTTCAGCAGCCATCTGGCGGCAGTGCTGATGTCGATGGCGCTGGAAAGCAAAGGCGTCGCCTGGCTGCCGAAAAGCCTGACCGAACAGGAAATGGCCGACGGGCGCCTGGTCAGGGCGCTGGATGACAGTTGGGACATTCCACTGGAAATACACCTGACTCGCCCGACCGCACCGATCAGCCCTTCGGCGGAGGAATTCTGGGCGAAGCTGGGAGAGTAACTCTATCGAGCAGCCCCTCACCCCAGCCCTCTCCCGAGGGAGAGGGAGCCGATTTGGGTGCTGTTCAAGAACTGAGTTCGACCCGGTATTTCAGGTCGGCGAATTTCTACTAAACACCTCGGTCAGTCCCCTCTCCCTCCGGGAGAGGGCTAGGGTGAGGGGCTTTGGGCCTTTGATTCGATTAGGCGACCGTCAGCCCCGTCCATTGCTCCGACAACCCCCAAAGTCGCTCAGCCAGCTCAGCATCCGCCGCCCATTTCGCAACACCCTTGCGGCCTGCTTCCGGTTCATTGACCGGCGCAACATTGCAGTCTTCGCAATACACGCCGCCCAAATCCGCAAGCAATGCACTGGTCGCACACCACAATCCCGTCGCGGCGCCCTGCTCCAGCGTTTTCAGACCGTTGTGGGCATCCAGCCGTGGCCGGCCCTGCTCATCCAGCGCATCGAATGCGGCAAGTTCCGCCGTGCTCAAGTGCCGTGCCAGATCCGTCAGAATCTGCCCCGGATGCAATGAGAACGCACGAACGCCATGACTGCGCCCGCGACGATCGAGCGCCATGGCGAACAAGGCATTGGCCGTTTTCGACTGACCATACGCGACCCATTTGTCATACGGCCGTTGCAGGAAATCAATGTCGTCAAAGTCGATCCCGGCAATCTGGTGCCCGCGCGATGACACTGACAGCACCCGCGCCTGTCCAGCTTTGACCAGCGCCGGCCAAAGGCCGCAGGTCAGGCGATAGTGGCCCAAGTGATTGGTCGCGAACTGGCTTTCATGGCCATCGGCATCGCGCAGCAACGGCGCGGCCATGACTCCGGCGCAGTTGATCAGTAATGACACTCGCTGACCCGCGCTGACCACGCTGTGGCTGAACGCCGCCACCGATTCAGCCTGCATGAGGTCCATGGGCAGCACGCGGACACCGTCAACACCCGCCAATGCCACCTCTGCCCGCTCCGTATCTCTGGCCGGCACAATGACCTGCGCTCCTGCCGCCGCGAGGCTTTTCACCGTCAGCAGACCCAGGCCGGAATAGCCGCCGGTGACCACCGCGAGCTGCCCGCGCAGATCGATGCCGGCCATGACTTCAGCCGCTGTGCTCGCGGCGTTGAACGGTGATTGCACAGGTTGTTGGAGCGTAGCCATGAGCCTTAATCCTGAGTGAGCTATCGAAGGCCTTCATTCTTGGCTAAGCTCTCGGGACAAACCAGTCTGATAAATCCAGGTTTCTGTCGTGATCATCCAAAATCCTGCTGGCGATCCGCTTTCTGCCGTATTGGCGCTCTCCGAGTTGCAAGCAGCCTGCTCGGTTCGCTTGCAAGCGGGAGGCGTCTGGGCGCTGCGATTTCAACCCATCGAACTGAAATTCAACGTGGTGCGACGAGGCGAATGCTGGTTGCGCATGCAGGGCTTGCCGGCGCAGTTGCTGCGGGCCAGCGACTGCTTTGTGGTGTCGCGCACGCCGTTTATTCTGGCCAGCGGCGCCGACGTCGAGGCGGTGAATGCAGCGGATGTTTTTGCCCATGACGGCGTCTCGGCGACGTTTGGCGTCGGCGAGGAAGTCGAGCTGCTGGGCGGCAGCGTGTCGCTATCGGGACCCGGCGCAACCGAACTGCTCGACGTGCTGCCGACCTCGCTGATCATTCGCGCCGAGGCCACAGGTGCCTCGTCGTTCGGTTGGCTGCTGGATGAACTGGAGCGCGAGTGGCCATCACACCAGGCCGGCTCGCAGGCGATGTGCAACGACCTGCTGCGGCTGATCTTCATCCATGCGCTGCGCCATCACATCAACAGCGCGGATGCCGAACAATTGTCCTGGCTGGGCGGGCTACGGGAACCGGCGATTGCCGGCGTCTTGCGCGCCGTTCACGCTGCCCCGGAAAAACCTTGGCGCCTGACGCAAATGGCCGAGATTGCCTGCATGTCGCGATCGGGTTTCGCCGCGTTATTCAAAACTTGCATGGGTGTAGCGCCGGTCGAATATGCCACGCGCTGGCGGATGCGCGTGGCCGCGTTTCGCTTGCGCAATGGCCGGGACACTGTGGCGACCATTGCTGCTTCACTGGGCTATCTGTCCGACGCGGCGTTTGGCGCGGCCTTCCGCCGCGTGCACGGCATATCGCCGGGCCAATACCGCCGCGATCCACTCCTGTAGCCCAATGATCAAGGTTATGATCGCGACAATTGCCGCCAGGGACATCCGCTGATGCCTGCCATGAAAACCCGCCCTACCCCCGCGCCATTGCTCAAGCCAGGCGAAACCGTGGTGCTGTTCGACGGTGTGTGCAAACTGTGCAACGGCTGGGCGCGCTTTCTGATTCGCCATGACCATCAACGCCATGTGCGTCTGGCGACCGTGCAATCGCCCGAAGGCCAGGCCTTGCTGGCGTGGGCCGGCTTGCCCCTGGATGAGTTCGACACCATGGCGGTGATCCGCGACCGCAATTATTGGGAGCGATCAGATGCATTCCTTGAAGTGGTCGGGCAACTGCCGATGCGCTGGCAGCCGTTGAAACTGCTGTGCATCTTCCCGCGTCGTCTGCGCGACTGGGCTTACGATCGGATCGCGCTGAACCGCTATCGGCTGTTCGGCAGGTACGACACTTGTCTGCTGCCAACAGCGGATGATGAAAGCCGCTTTCTAAAAGCCCACGGCTGACCCGACCAGTTGCACCGGTGTCATCTTCGTCACCATCATCAGCACGATGACAAACATCCCGGCGAACCCGGCGATGCCCATCCAGAACCACCAGCGGTAAGTGCTTGCAAAGCGATCATCCAGAGGCAGGCCACTCTCGCCCGCGCTCAGCGCCATCTTCTGCAGACGCTTTTGCAATACCAGTACAGGCAGCCACAGTGCGCCTACGCAGAAGAAAATGATCAGCGACGTCAGCAGCCACTCACTGCTCATCGAAAGCCCGGAAAGCCGCATCAGCAGATAGCCGGTAATGACCTGAACAATCCCTGCCGGCGTGGTGATCCACGTATCGAAACGCACCACCATCCTTGCGACATGGGCGATCACTTGCGGGTTGCCGCTGCGGCTGGCGGCGATCAGGTAGAGGTAGGAACCCATGCCGAATCCGAAGAGGAAAATCGCCGCGATTACATGCAGGTACTTCAGGCAGAGATAGAGCATCTCAACGCTGTCCATCGGAGAATTGAACCGACAGGCTCAAGTTGGCCGGATCGTTGATCGCCGCCAGATATTCCTCAACGCTGATTTCGCCAACACACGGCCGCGCGCCGGCCTGCGGCACATAACCCCGAGCCATTTTGGTTGCGAGGGCGACGGCGGCGCAGCTGGGGATTTCCGGGCCTTTGTCATTCAGTGCGGTGAGTTGCGCGGTCATGCTCAGCGGCTGGTCGTCAACCCCGATGCCTTGAACATCGATGTACATCGCGCTTTTGCCATCACCGAAGCGTTCGAACCACGTGCCCAGTCGATGCAGACGCGCCGCCCAGCGCACATGATCGCGCACCAGCCCGAAGCGCAAGGCTTTCGCCAGCAAGGCATTGGCGACGCCGCCGAGCTTCAGGCCGGCGCCAGCCTTGAAGCGCAGCGTCTGTGCGCCATAGCGGCGTGCGAAAATATCCATGTCAGGCACATCGACATTGGCCAGCACCCGCGTGCCCAGTTGCGGCATGCTGCGCAGGGTCAGATCGAGCCAACCCAATACTTCGTGATCCTGGCCGTTTTTCAACTGCCTGATCGGTTTGCCGGCATAAGCGAGCACGCCTTCGACCGTGGACAGCCCCGGCATTTTTGCCGAGGAAGAAATGCCATGCTCGATCGAGTCGATTCGCGCAAAACGTGAGCGCTGCTGATCGATGATCGCCGAAGACAAGGTCGGCACCGAACTGCAACCGCTGAGCACGGCCACACCAGCCTCCCTGGCGCGGGCGTCGAGCACATCAATGCCGTTGACGAAGGTGCGGCAGTCAGCCAGATCGCAATAATTCACACCGGCGCCGATGCAGCTTTCAGCAACTGCGTAGGATTGCCCCTGAAACGGCCCGCCGGTGTGCACCACCAACTGAACATTCAACTCTCGCAACGCCGCTTGAAAACCTGCGCCCATTGCATCGCCGCACCACCCTCCGCACGGACGGCCTGATTGCGCTTGCAGCTCAGCGACCTTGATTTGCAACTTGCGTGCATCGCGGCCCGACAACAGCAGTTCAATCTCTGGCATGAGCGCCAGATGCCGACACACGATACTGCCGAAATTGCCGTAACCACCGACAACCATCACCCTGAATGCCATTGCCCTGTCCCTGTTTCAGCCCAAACGTGGCGCAGAGGATATAGGCCGCAGCGGCGATCAGACATTTATTTTGCAACCGGGTATCACCCCGCCCGCTTGTCCAAGGCAAAAAGAATGAACCCAACGCCCCTATCGTCGCCTAACGCACAGACCATCAGGAGCTAAGCCTATGCAAATCGAAACCGTGTGGATCGTATTGGCGGTCATTCTTGTGCTGATCGAGCTTTGGGCCATCAATCGGGTGCGTAAAAGCGAAGGGAAATCCAGTAGTAAAGGCGTGTGGATCGTGCTGATCGTGTTCGTGCCGCTGTTCGGCCTGATCGCCTGGGCACTGGCGGGACCCAAGCATGTCGGTCGCATTTCGCCTTCCCAGGCTAACCGGTGACCCACGGGCGCAGGCCCGTCTCAAGTATCACCACAGCCCGGCTTTTGCCGGGCTTGTTATATGCAATGCCCGCCACGCGGATTTCTTGCAGGCTGCACGAAAGCATTGTGCCTGCTTCGATGCCAGCCCTTGATTTAGAAGGGTTGCGCTTGATCGGCGAGTTGGCATGAGTCCTGCGATAGCCTCTTCCTGAATACACAGCAGCGCGAAAAAGAACGCTGTGTTCAATCCGTGAAAAGCAGAGGCCTCAAAAAATGAATGCCATCGACCTTCTCAAAGCCGACCATGAAAAAGTAAAAGCCATCCTCAGCCAACTGAGTGAGTCCACCGACCGTGCGCTGAAAAAACGCGTCGAGTTACTGGGCAAACTGGAAATGGAAATCACCATCCACACCCGCCTCGAAGAAGAGATTCTCTACCCTGCGTTCAAGGAAGCCGGCAGCAAGGAAGAAGACATCATGTACTACGAAGCCAAGGAAGAGCACCGCACCGTGGATTCGCTGGTGCTGCCTGATTTGAAGGAAACCGATCCGGGCAGCCCGGAATTTGCCGGTCGGGTCAAAGTGGTCAAGGAGCTGCTGGAGCATCACATCGAAGAGGAAGAAGAGGAAATGTTCCCGAAAGCGCAGAAGCTTCTGGGTAAGGCGAAGCTCGAGGAGCTGGGCGCACAGATGGAAGCCATGAAGGCGAGCCACAAAAAGGAAATGGCGGCCAACAAAATCGCTGCGTAAAGCGCTGAAGACACGGAAGCCCGGCAGCAATGCCGGGCTTTTTTTGTGCGCCCAAACAGGCCCCGGCTCCCACATTGGATATACGTATGTCCGGCAATTCCTGAGCAAGCCACGAAACCTGTGGGAGCGAGCCTGCTCGCGAAGGCATCAGGTCAGCCACATCATCCATGACTGACACTGCGCTTTCGCGAGCAGGCTCGCTCCCACACTGGATATACGTATGTCCGGCAATTCCTGAGCAAGCCACGAAACCTGTGGGAGCGAGCCTGCTCGCGAAGGCGTCAGGTCAGCCACATCATCTATGACTGACACTGCGCGTTCGCGAGCAGGCTCGCTCCCACAGGGCCAGTGTCGGTCTTGAGGCAGGTTGTTATCAAACCGCCCAAGGTGGCCTGGGATCGAATTTAGTTTCAATCCACTCCTTGAACGCCACCACTGCGGCCGCCGGAAATCGCGATGACGGTCTGACCAGATAAACACCGCCCGCCGAATCCAGATGCCAGTCGGGCAGCACGTGAATCAGCCGCCCTGCCGCCAGATCGCGGCTCATCAGCCAGTCGCCGGCACCGAGTATGCCGGCGTCGGCGCGGGCGGCGGCGAGCAGGGATTCGCTGTCGCTGGCGGTCAGGTTGCCGTGGGGCGTGATGATCTGCACCTCGTTGCCGCGATGCAGGCGCCACAGCGGGAACGAGGCCAGCCCACTGAAGCGCAGGCAATTGTGCTGCAGCAGATCCTGTGGTGTCTGCGGCATGCCATGGGCCTCGATGTACGTCGGTGATGCGCAAAGAATCCGCCGATGGTCACTGAGCTTTTTCGCAATCAGCCGATTGTCCTCAAGCTCGCCGATGCGGATAGCCGCGTCGAAACCCTGCTCGATGATGTCGACCAGGCCTTCGCTGTAATCGGCGATTACCGAAACATGCGGATGAGCCTTGAGAAATTCCGGCAGCAGCGGTCCCAGCCACAAGCGCCCCATCGCCGCCGGCAACGCCAGGCGCAAGGTGCCGCGCACTTCGCTGGCGCCCTGCAACGCTTGTTGCTGCGCTTCGTTCATCAACTCGACGGCCGCGCGCAAGCGTTGTTCAAGTTGCAGGCCGGCCTCGGTGATGCGCACGTGTCGCGTCGAGCGCTCCACCAATCGCACGCCCAGTCGCTTTTCCATCGCCGCCAGGCGCTTGGAAACAATGGTCGGATGGCGCTGCAACAAACGCCCCGCCGCGACAAACGAGCCTTGCGCGGCGACGGCCAGGAAAGCAGCGATTTCATCGCTGTGCGGGTTGCTCAGAACATCCAGAATCATGGTTTTAAAATGATCGCCCCTGATGATCTGCCCGATTCAAGATCGGCGTGCGCTTGTGCCACGTCGGCCAATGAATAACGCGCGCGAATTTGCGGGGTGATGATACCGGCGGCCACTGCGGCCAGCACATCTTGTGCGCGCTCCTGATATTCGGCTGTCGTAGCAGTGTGCGCGGCCAGCGACGGACGGGTCAGGAACAGCGAGCCCTTGGCGTTCAGCGTGGCCATTTCCACCGCCGCCGGCGCGCCGGTCTGCGCGCCGAACGAGACCATCAATCCGCGTGGGCGCAAGCTGTCCAGCGAGGCCTGAAAAGACACCCGACCAATCGGGTCATACACCACATCGACCTTGCGCCCCTCGGTGATACGCACCACATCGGCGGCGAGAGTCTCGGCATCGAACACCAGCACTTCGTCACAGCCCGAAGCGCGAGCCTTGTCGACACTGGCCTGCTTCGACACCACACCAATCACCGTTGCGCCAAGGTGTTTGGCCCATGGCACCATGATTTCCCCCAGACCTCCCGCGACACCGTAAAGCAGCATCGTCGTGCCCGGCCCGACCGGGTAAGTCGCCTTCAACAGATACTGCGCGGTGATGCCTTTGAACAAAACCGCCGCCGCATCTTCGAACGACAACTCATCGGGGATCTTCACCAGCCGCTCTGCCGGAAACAGCCGCGCCGAGGCGTAACCGCCCAAGGGGCCGGTGGCGTAAGCGACCCGATCACCGACGCGCACGTTGCTCACACCGGCACCGACCGCCGCCACCCGACCCGCGCCTTCCAGCCCCAGCCCCGACGGCAACGCCACCGGTACCGCACCTTTGCGCTGGCTGACATCGAGGTAATTGACGCCCACCGCCGCTTGCTCCAGCCAGACCTCGCCGGACCCGGGGGTCTGTTCGCTGACAGTGTGCAGTTGCAGGACGTCCGGTGCGCCGGTTGCGGTGAAGCGAATTGCGTTGGCCATGGTCATCTCCATTCATTCGTTAGCCGTTGAGCTCAGTCTGAAAGCTCAGCATTCAACGAACAACCCAACCTGAATGCAGTTCATTGCTGCATCTGATGCAGCTATGCGTGAATAAAAAAGGAGCGGCAGGTGCTGCCACTCCTCTTTGCAGAATCAATCGAACGCGCCGTTGAGCACCTCGTAGATCAGCCCGGTAGCCAGCGCGACGAGGATCAGGTCGGTGCCAACCTGTTGCCATTCGTAGCCGTCATAGTGAGGCAAATGGCCGAGCAGCCGCCCGTCCAGCTTCTTGGCGATGCCCGGTGGCAGCGGTTTGCCCCGCGCCAGATTCTTCTGAGCGCCAGGCGGCAGCGCTGGCCCCGGATTCCAGTATTCGCCGCGATAGCCGTCGACGATGCCGAGAATATTGCCGCGATCAATGCTCGGAGCACCGCCGCCATTGCCAGAGTGTTGCTGGCCTTTATTGCCATTGCCCTGACCGCCCCCACCCTGTTTACCATGATCCTGCATGTTCTGCGGTTTGCCCTTGCCGTTGCCCTGGCCGCCCTGCCCCTTGCCATTGCCGGGGTCAGCCAGTGCCGTCGTGCTGCCGATTACCAGCGCGAGGCAAGACAACGCGACAATCAATCTGCGAGCTTTTCTCATGTGCGATTCCTTCGGTTGGGGGATGCTCTCGAGTATGGGCGAATGTGCTCAGCTTAGTGGATTTCTTCTTGCTGACCACTCGGCCTTGCGTCAGGATTCCCACCCTCTCCACCCCTGATCGAAAAATCATGAATCGTCAAAAGAAGCTGCAGCAGTTGTTCAAGGAAAAAGCCAAAAAGGCCAATGCCAAACTGGCGCCGAAAAAGCCCAAATACATCTGCAAGGCCGACCGCCTGAAGCTGGAAGCCGAAGCCGCGCAGGCTTCAGTGGAAAATACCGAGAGCTGAGTCAGGCTTTCTGCCGCGACGTCAGCCACGTCATCAGCGCCGCCAGCACCAGCAATGCCGCGCTGGCGAAGAAGGTCAGCCGATAGCCACTGCCGTCGAACAGCAGACCACCGACGGTCGACCCCGAAGCGATCGACAACTGCACCACCGCCACCATCAGCCCACCGCCGGTTTCGGCATCGTCAGGCAGCGTGCGCGCCAGCCAAGACCACCAGCCTACCGGCGCCGCCGTGGCGATCAATCCCCACAAGCCCAGCAACACGAACGTCGCGACCACTGAACTGCCCATCCCAATGAGCGCCACTGCGATCATCGCCATCAACAGCGGGATGGCGATCACCACGCGATACAGCCCCTTCTTCAACACGGAACCGATGACCACGGTGCCGATAAACCCGGCCACACCAATGACCAGCAGAATCATCGACAGCACCGAAACATCGACCCGGGTCACGGTTTCCAGAAACGGTCGCAGGTAAGTGAACAGCACAAACTGGCCCATGAAGAACAGGCCGGCGCCGAGCATGCCGAATGCCACCCGGCGGCTTTTGAACAACGCAAAGACATTGCCTGCGCTGGACTTGCGCGGCGCGGCCGGCAGCGCGGGCAAGCTGATCCACTGCCAGAGCAGCGCAATCAACGCCACCGGTATCAGGCAGAAAAACGCCCCGCGCCAGCCAATCACGCTGCCGAGATAACTGCCCAACGGCGCAGCCACGACGGTCGCCAGTGCATTGCCGCCGTTAAAAATTGCCAATGCCTTGGGCACGCTGGCGGAGGGCACCAGACGCATGGCCAACGCTGCCGACATCGACCAGAAGCCGCCGATTACCACGCCGATCAATGCGCGACCGATCATGTAAACCGTGTAGTTGGGCGCCAGGCCCACGACTAGCCCAGACGCACACATCAGCGCCGTCAACAGCACCAACAGGCGCTTGCGATCCATCGAACCGGCAAGCCTGGTGATCGTCAGGCTGGTCAGCACCGCGAACGCGCCGGAGATGGCGATGCCGTAGCCGGCCAGGCCTTCGCTGATGCGCAAGTCCGTGGCCATGGGCGTGAGTAGACTGACCGGCATGAATTCGGAGGCGATCAGCGCGAAGACACACAAGGTCATGGCGAACACGCCGCTCCAGTACGCCGGTTGCTCGCCGGCAGTGGACACGCCCATGGGCTGGTTTGTCGGGTTGTCGATTGCTTGGGCCGTCATGCAAAAACCTGTTTGGAAGAACAAATGGTCGAGGCACTTCTGCCCCGCTACTCAGGCTGCAAAGCTTGACGGATCGGGCTTAACTTGATTAGTAGCGGTAATCTTCATGTGCTTTTGAGAAAAATTCAGCAATGAGCAACGCCAAAGTCAATGACCTGCAGGCCTTTCTGGCGGTGGCCCAGGATCAAAGCTTCACCAAAGCCGCTGCTCGCCTCGGCGTCACGCCTTCTGCGTTGAGTCATACGGTCCGCGCGCTGGAGCAGCGTCTGGGTATCCGCTTGCTGGCTCGCACGACGCGCAATGTCTCGCCGACCGAGGCTGGCGAGCGCTTGATGCATTCGATTGCGCCGCTGTTCGAGCAGATCAGCGCCGAGCTCGAAGCCCTTGGCGAATTGCGCGACAAGCCCAGCGGCATCATTCGGATTTCCTGCACGGACGATCAGATTGAGTTGTGCATTCGGCCGATGCTTGCAAAGTTTTTGCAGGACTATCCGGACATCACCTTGGAGTTTTACGTCGATTATGGTTTCACCAATGTGGTCAAGGAGCGCTTCGATGCTGGTATCCGTCTCGGTGAGTCAATCAGCAAAGACATGATCGCCGTGCGCATCGGCCCGGACTGGCGCCTGGCCGTGGTCGCCTCGCCCGATTACTTCGCTCGTCACCCGGCACCCGCCACGCCGCATCAGTTGACGGAGCACACCTGCATCAACATCCGCCATCAACCGGCCGGCGCGATATACGCCTGGGAGTTTGCGCACAAGGGTCAGGATTTCAGCGTGAAGGTCGATGGGCAACTGGTGTTCAACAGCATCATGCACGTGCTCAATGCCGCCGTGGATGGCATCGGCGTGGCGTACGTGCCCGAGCAATTGGTCGCGCCGTATCTGGCGGACGGGCGACTGGTGGAGGTGCTGGAAGAGTGGTGCCCGACGTTTCAGGGCTATCACCTGTACTACCCGAACCGGCGCCAGGGCTCGGCAGCGTTTGCAGCGTTTGTCGAAGCACTGAAATACAACCGCTGACAAACGCAACTCTTCAATCCAAGCCAAATCCCTGTGGGAGCGGGCTTGCCCGCGAAGGCGTCGGCACATTCAACCTCATCATCGCCTGACCCAGTGCTTTCGCGAGCAAGCTCGCTCCCACAATGGTCCGGGGCAAGGCCAAAATCTTCAGCGCAACCAAAATCCCCGTGGGAGCGAGCCTGCTCGCGAAGGCGCCAGATCAGATACATCCACATTGAATGACACACCGCTTTCGCGAGCAGGCTCGCTCCCACAATGATCCGGGTCAAGGCTACGTTTTCACAGGCTGGCTCACCACAGCGGCAAACCGAATCACCGCCGCACAACGACGAAGGGAGGCCCATTAAAGACCTCCCTTATCTCTCCCCGTCAGGATGTACCCAGACCCTGCGACAGATCCGAAGAAGACGGCCGCGCCGGATCCGGTTTGGTCTCGACTTCGGTTTGTTCAGTGGTTCGGGTCACCGTGTCACGCACGGCTTCATAACCTTCCTGAGCTTTTTGCTTGGCTTTGTCGACCATGCCAGCGCTGGTGCGGCCCATGTAGCGCTGTTCAGTGGAGGTGGTCGGCAACGCCGCGCCGAGCAAGGCACCCAAAGCGACCCCAGCGGCAGCCACCATCAGCGGTTGCTCCTTGAGCAGGTGACTGAACTGCTGGCCAAGCACTTGCGAATTACGCGACAGTCGATCACTGGCGTCATGCATCGCATGGCTCAGATTTTCCTTCGCCGCACCGACGTTTTCCCCGAGGTGGCTGGCCTTGCCTTTCAGCGACTGGTAGCCGTCCTTCAGCGAGTCAGTGGTCGAATGCAAATGCGCGCGCGCACTGTCGATGCCGTCGGCCAAACCATCGGCCCATTCGCCGGCCTTGTCTTGGTCCGGGCCGCTGCGATAGGTCGGCTGCGGCACCGGTGGGCGATTCTGGCTGATCATCAGCCAGAGCAGGCCCACGGAAGTCAGCACCGCTGGCACGGGATTATTGCGCACGCTGGTGCCGAGATTGGTGAAGAATGTCGAGCCGTTGCTCTGCATCATCCCCCAGGCCTGATCGATCATCTGCCCGGGGGTGAACTTGCTCTCCAGTTGATCGACGATGTTGCCGATGCTCGCGCGCTGCGCATCGATTTCGCGCTCGATCTGCTCCGGGCTTTTTTCCGCTTCGATATCCAGTTCGCTTTTCATGAGACTTTCCTCCGCAGCGCTTCCTGATCCTTGTTCAAGGCGTCGAGGGTGCGATCAGGTTTGAAGTGAGATGGCTCGAATTGCTTTTTCCCGGATTGCAGCATGGCGAAGCCGATGATCATCACCACCACGCCGACGATCAGCGCGGCCAGCCATGGCGCCATGAACATGCTCAGGCCGTACACCGCCGACATCAGCAGAATGATGAAGCCGGCGAGGAACACGATCGCGCCGCCGGCCACCGCAGCGATGCCCGCCTTCAGCGTGCTGAGGCTGTTGTGCAGTTCGGCTTTTGCCAGTGCCAGTTCCTTGGTGAACAAGGCCGGTACCTCGCGGGACAGTTGCCGCAACAGGCCGACCACGGAGGCGTCATCCGTTTGGCCGAGGGGCCTTGCCCCGCTCAGATCAGATTCATCTCTGTTCATCACAGTTCTCCTTTGGCGTCGGGTGCGTGCGGTACGGAAGCCGCGGCAAAATCAGCGGGGTGATCGCTGTCACTGGGCGAGGTCGGCGTGATGCCGGTGGCCAGTCCCGGATTGGCGTGGGTCGACGACGGCATCGACGATTCATAGGGTCGCTGCGCGCCGTAATCGGCTGGCGGTGGCGTCGAGGTGGAGCCCGCCGCCGGATCGTATTCGGCACTGACCGTCGCTGCTGCAGAGGTGCCTGCTTTGAGAAACCGCGACAGGCCGAAACCGATGGCAATGCTGCCGGCGATGAACAATCCCGGATTGCTGCGCGCCAGATCCGCTGCATCGTGCAGTAACTGCTCGGCACTCTTGCCGCGCAGATTGCCCGCCAGCCCGGTCATGGAATCCGCCATGTCGGTCAGGTAGTCGGACATACCCAGCGTGTCCTTGTCCTGCAGCTCCGAGACAAAGCTTTTCGCCCCTTGCGCCAAGGCTTCGATCTGCTCGGCCGCCGTGTCGCGATACTGGCCGAATTGCGCATCGGCCTGCTGCCGCGCACCGCCCAGTGCTTCGCTGACGTTGTCCTTCAAATGATCAAAATTTTGCTCAGGCTTGCCGTTGGGATCACCTGATTCATACCCTGACCTGCTGTCTGAAGTATTCATGTCGCCCCTCGCCTTCTCACTGAAAACGCAAAAACGGAGCTACACGGCAACATTGCCTCGAGCCCCCACATAGGAGATGACGGAGCAGCTTGCGCGAGAGTTCAAACAGGTTGATGAGCGTGCAGCATCAGGTCTGGATCAGCGACGAAAGGTTGCGCTTGGCAGGATTGTGTTGAGCTTCTGCGCCGGTCTGCGGTCAAGACAAGGCACGGGGGGGCATCCAGATGATGGCAGTGAAACCCTCAACGCCGCCGATAGATGGCAGAATCCCCACACCCTGATCACTTCGGAGACCGCAATGCTTCGCCTGTTTGAAGAAAGGCTCGACCCCTTCCCGCCCGACGAGGCGCCGCCACCGCCAGTCGGCCTGATGCGTTTCTTGTGGGCCTGCACCCGGGGCGCGCGCGGTTACATCCTGGCCTTCGCCCTGCTCAGCGCCAGCGTGTCGATCTACGAGGCATGGCTGTTTTCGTTCCTCGGGCAAGTGGTGGATCTGCTCTCGACCTGGCAATCCGGCGGCGCTGCTGGTGATGAGGAAAGCCGCGTGTTGTGGGGCATCGGCATTGTGCTGGTGGTCAGCATCGGGCTGGTGGCGCTGCGCACGATGGTCCAGCACCAGATCCTCGCGATCAATCTGCCGCTGCGTCTGCGCTGGGACTTCCATCGGTTGATGCTGCGGCAAAGCTTGTCGTTTTTCTCCGACGAGTTCTCCGGCCGGGTCACGACCAAGGTCATGCAAACCGCGCTGTCGGTACGCGAGGTGCTGTTTACCCTGATCGAAATCCTCCCCGGCATCGGCGTGTACTTCATCGCGATCATTGCGCTGGCCGGTGGCTTTGCGCTGAAACTGATGCTGCCGTTCCTGGCGTGGATCGTTTTGTTCGGGCTGGCGATGGTGTATTTCGTCCCGCGTCTGGGCAAGGTCGGCCAGGAACAGGCCGATGCACGCTCCTCGATGACCGGGCGGATTGCCGATGCCTACACCAACATCACCACGGTCAAACTGTTCTCGCACTCCAAGCGTGAAGCGCATTTTGCCCGTGCGGCGATGGAAGATTTCAAGCTCACCGGGTTCCGCCAGATGCGTCTCGTCAGCCAGTTCGAGATCGTCAATCAGGCGCTGGTGGTCGCGCTGATTCTCGGTGCCGGCGGTTATGCGTTGTGGCTGTGGCATCAGGGCGAAGTCGGCACCGGCGCTGTCGCGGCGATCACCGCCATGGCGTTGCGCATCAACGGCATGTCGCACTGGATCATGTGGCAAATGACTTCGCTGTTCGAAAACATCGGTACCGTGCAGGACGGCATGGCCACCCTGACCAGCGGCCCGAAAGTCCAGGACGCGCCGGATGCCAAAGTGCTGGAGCCGGCCGGCGGCGAAGTGGTTTTCGACAATGTCAGCTTCAACTACAACGGCGAACGCCAGGTGCTCGACGGCTTGACTCTGCACATTCGCCCCGGCGAAAAAATCGGCCTGGTCGGCCGCTCCGGTGCAGGTAAATCGACGCTGATCAACCTGCTGCTGCGCTTCTACGACGTTGATCGCGGCGAGATCCGCATCGATGGGCAGAACATCGCCGAGGTCACCCAGGACAGCTTGCGCAGCGTGATCGGCATGGTCACCCAGGACACGTCACTGCTGCACCGCTCGATCCGCGACAACATCGCCTACGGACGCCCGGACGCCACCGACGAAGACATCCACCGCGCTGCGGTGAACGCCCAAGCCGATGATTTCATCAGCCAGTTGAGCGACAAGCAGGGCCACAGCGGTTACGACACGCTGGTCGGCGAACGCGGCATCAAGCTCTCCGGCGGCCAGCGCCAGCGCATCGCCATCGCCCGGGTAATGCTGAAGAACGCGCCGATCCTGCTGCTCGACGAAGCCACCAGCGCACTGGACTCGGAAGTCGAAGTCGCGATCCAGGAAAGCCTCGATGAAATGATGCAGGGCAAAACCGTGATCGCCATCGCCCACCGCTTGTCGACCATTGCGGCGATGGACCGGCTGATCGTCATGGACGAAGGCCGCATCATCGAGCAAGGCACCCACGCGCAATTGCTCGAGAAGAACGGCACTTATGCGCGGCTGTGGCAGCACCAGAGCGGCGGCTTCCTCGGTGAGGATCGCGGTTTGGTTGAGGTGATGGAGGAGTGATCAGGCTGGAGGGCCGGGGCCGGCTCTCCATCGATTGGCCTAGATGGAGACGGGGCTTTCGGCACCAACCGGAAGCTTTACGCGAAACACGGTTCCGCCGTCCAGGTCAGAGCTGACCTCAATCGAGCCGGCATGCGAGGCGACGATTTCCGAAGCGATAAACAGGCCTAGACCGAGCCCGGCAACCGGCCCGTGATCAACCACGGAGCGCTGCGAGAACCGCCCCATCGGGTTGAAGATGAACGGCAATACATCCTCCGGGATCGGTTCACCGCCGTTATGTACGGTGAACACCGCGCAATCCTCGCGGACCTGCAACTCGACCGAGACCGGAAACTTATTGTCGCCGTGGGTCACCGCATTGCTGATGATGTTGGAAAAGACCTGTTCCATCCTGGCGCCATCGAAGGCTCCCATCACCGCTTCCTTCACATCGAACCGCACGTTGGCCTGCGGATGAAAGGCGCGGATTTCCTCGATCACCCGCTCGCATACAGGGCTGAGATCGATCAGGGATTTTTTCACCGGAATTCCCGGCCCCATCTGGCAGCGCGTCAGATCCAGCAGGTCGCCAACGATCTCGCTGGCGCGCTGCACGCTGGCGTAGATCTGCCGGGCCACCTTGCTAGTGCGTGGGTCGGCAGTCTCTGTACGCCGCAACATATCCGCACCAAGCAGAATCGCCCCCAGTGGCGTGCGCAAGTCATGGCCGAGAATCCCCAGAAACACATTGCGCGACGCCTCGACGGCGCGTGAATAGCTGGCAATCGACTCGGCGAGCGCCTGATCGATGGCTTCGTGAAAGCGTGTCATGTCGTCGACATTCACTGATTTGCCATCCTTGACCTGGCGCAGCCACTGGCTAAGCACGCTGGTTCGCAGCGCGCGGTATTCGGAAACCATCTGATCGATGGTGAAACCGGCCATCAGCCGCGTCACGGCGTGGGTTTCCGCAGCCGTTTCTTCATCGTCGCGCGGCGCATGCCCCTGGGCCTTGGCAATTTGCTCGCTGATGGTCTGCTTGCTCCGCAGATCGATAACGATGGCGCGCAACATCTGCTCGGCGTGATCGCGCAGTGCGACGTTATCGAGTTCCGCACCAGGTGTCTCAATGGTGCGGGCGAAATCTTCCCAGGCCTGCAGTATCGGCTCTAGGTTTTCGAGAATGAAATCTGGCAGGCGCATGGCTGTAGTCCGCAGGGGAAATCCATCAACGCCAGCAACTGAGCCGGCGCAGATTTCGGAAAGGGAAATTCAGGAGTACAGAAAGTACGGCTGAGGGGATGCAGCCTACCACCAAAGCGCTGGGCTAACGTCGGAGGAAAATCGGTATGCTGAAGAGGTTGCGGTCGGCATGAGATGATCGCTGCGCCCGCAACGAACGCCTCTGAAGCGACTACGGCTACGGACTCCTTGCGATGAGAGAAGTCCGTTTGAAGAGGTTATCCGTTGAGAGTCTTCACTCCAGGCATCGCTTGGGCGTCAGTCGAGTTTGCTCGGTGTTCGGCACCTCAGCATTCACATCCGTCTGTTTACGGCTGCTGAACTCGATCGGATAGGGCCCGGTCTGCGCCAGAGCTGCCTGCACACGGCTGACAAAGGCCGCGTCGTCCAGGGTGTAGAAAACCCACACCTGACGCTTTCCGCCGGTGACCGTGCACCCCCACTTTGCGAACCCATCCGCCGTTACGGCCGCCTTAATCAGGCGGTCTACCCGCATCATCCGCGCGGATTCCTTTGAACTCGGCAGGAAGCGATCCGACACGTATTTCCAGCTGATGCGAGCCTTGTAAGGAAATGCCCGGGTATCCTTGAGATTCAGGTCGGAAGGCATGCGAAAACTCGCTGGCATTGGGTCGTCAGGAAAATCAGACGGTTGGAAATCGCTGTCGCCTGTCACGGCCACTTGCCGTTGCGGATTGTCAGCAGGATCATCACTGAGCAGTATTCTGAGCGCTTCAGCGCGGCGCTCTTCCCGCTCGCTCACGCATTTGTTGTAGGCCGTTGTATGCGCTGGACCGGAATCCAGACACGGATCGCGCTCCACCAATTTTGGAGAATGGGAGCGCGTGCAGCCGGACGTGATCAGGCTTGCCAGCACCAATAAAACAACGGCTGGCCAGATTTCAGGGCGCAGGGAAGCGTGGGGAATGACTTTCAAGTGGCCTTCCTTGGATGAGTTGCAGTACGAGACATATGGAAAACGGCGCATTTTGCCTGCCACCCCTGCTCCATGAACAGGCCGAGGCGGAATTAATGTGGCAATTCATCACAAGCAGTGCTCGACCAGCCACAGCCGCTTCTGACGAACAGCCACATACTCACTCAGAGGCCTACGCTGGCTCCGCTGTCCGATACGCCAAAGTCGCCCCCCGGAAAAGCACCACCCTCAATGTGATACACGCTCGGCTCTGCGGAAAAATAATCCTCCAACCCCAGCATGAACCGCTGGTGGTCTTCACTCTGCTCAAACCCCGGCGAGTGATCCTCAAGTGACTGCCAGCGCACGATCAGATTGAACTGCTCGGGAGTTTCAATACCTTGCGCCAGCAAGTGGCCGCCGTATCCCTTGGCGCGGGTCAGCAACGGTTCGACTTCGGCAAATGCCCGTCGAAAGGCTTCAGTCTGTTGCGGGTGAACGGGCAGGACTGCGATTTCATAAACCATGATGCTTCTCCAAAATCAGTGAGCAGATTCAGACGATGAGCGAAGGCTCGACGGCGATGGCGATTTTTCCCAGCAGACCGTTGTTGGCGCTCTCCAGTCGAGCGTGGGCGAGCGGGATGTCGGCGAGCGAATAGACGGCGCCCACATGTGGCCGCAACTGGCCGCGCTCGACCAACGCGCTCAATTCATCGAGCTTGCCGCGATTCTGCCGGGTGAAGACGAAGTGGTAGCTGGCGTTCTTGCCCCAGGCCTGGACGAGGTTTTGTGGCTGCGCGATGTCGACGATCGAGACCACGCGGCCAAGCTGAGCGAGCACGTCGGCGCTGCGGGACAGGGTATCGCCGCCGATGGTGTCGAACACCACATCAACGCCATGCCCGGCGGTTTCGCGCATGATCGCTTCGACGTAGTCCTCTTGGGTGTAATCGATCACCACGTCAGCGCCCAGGCTGCGGACGAAATCGGCGTTGGCCTCGCGCACGGTCGTAAAGACCTTGGCGCCCATGGCTTTGGCCACCTGAATCGCCACATGGCCGACGCCGCCCGCGCCGCCGTGGATCAGAATGCTTTCGCCAACGCGGAGCACGGCGCGCACGGTCAGCGCTTCCCAAACCGTACCGCCGACCAGACTCAGACTGGCCGCCTCGAGGTGGCTCAGTGACGCAGGCTTTCTGGCGATGATGCTTTCGGCTGCGACGTGGTACTCGGCATAGCTGCCCTGCCCGTCGAATATCTGCGGCGTGTACCAGACTTCGTCGCCCGGCGCGAAAGCGCTGACGCCCGGGCCGATGGCCTCAACCACACCCGACACGTCGTGACCGGTAATGGCTGGAAGCGGCACCAGGTCGGGATAGTCACCGCGGCGAACCTGGTAATCCAGCGGATTGATGGAAGTGGCGTGCACTCGGACCAGCACTTGGCCCGCTTGCGGAACCGGTTTGGGCACATCGTTGAGTTCGAACGAATCAGGGCCGCCGAAGGATTTCAAAATCATCGCTTTCATGGAAAACCTCGTATCGATAAAGAGGGATATCGAGAATTCTCGATATCCTGTAGTAAAAAAATTTACAGCTCTTTCCCTATGATCTCTGCAAGCGCGCTGATTGCTGCCTCATTGCGTTTGTAGTAGGTCCATTGACCGATGCGCCGCACCTCCACCAGCCCCACCCGCTGCAAAGTGGCCAGATAACTCGACACCGTCGACTGCGACAGGCCGATACCTTCCTGGATACTGCTGACGCAGACACCCTCAACGAGAACGTCACCCTCATCCTGCGGGGGGAAGTTCTTCACGGGATCCTTCAGGCCTTCAAGGATCTTGAGGCGCGTCGGGTTCGAGAGGGCTTTGAAGATTTCGATCAGTTCCATGCGCCGAGGATATCGAGATTATTCGATATGTCAATGCCCGCGTGCAAAGCGTCCAGATAATAGCGAGCAGTCACACCACCAGCCATCAGCAGTGACTACTCTATTCAGGACATGGGAAGCGCGCTGCCTTATCAGTCGAGACCAATGCGGTTCGCTAGTAAATTAAGAGGCCGTTAGCGTTAGGGCCAATGAGGCACTATTTACCATGATCGGTTGGAAGTCGCATCATCATTGACTCTGTAAGAAATATGAAAATTCGCTTTTTGAAACCGGTTTCGACCAACAGGTATGTGTCATTTACGTTCAAAAGCACATGAACCTGCCCTCGAAATCTCTCGCTCTCGAAATTAACCAAGTCTTCAGTCATCATTTTGTCAAATCGCAGCATTCCTGTATAAAAAGAAATTGCCACAACTGATCCAGCGAGCAAATAACTGTAGTCACGCATTAGCGACCTTCTAAGAGCGATTCTTTTTTTATCAAGGATTCGTTGAATCTGGGTTTTAGGGCGAATAAGTATACCGGACTTCAATATAGACGCTATAACCACACCAATGACACCCATCCATGTTAGTTGGCCGACAGTTGAAAAATCAAAATCCAGATATGCAAAATTGAACATGACAGTGAATATCAGAAAAAAGAAGACCCAGTAAATCAGCTTTTCTGCAATATTGGTTTCTCTGTGCATTTTTTTGGCAGGTTTAGCTAACCATTTGGGAAATCGTTTACTTGCCGCGATTGTTAACGCTGCTAGAGGAGCGAGTGCAGAATAGTAGAACTGAGAAATTGCAAAGGAAAAAACCTTAGTAACCATATAGCAAAACATCACATAGAAGGTGAATGTCGCTACAAAGCTCGTAACAAACCTCAGCGAGGCTACTGATACTATCTCAAACGGCACCTCTATAAGAAACCCAATGTAATGAACCGTACCCAATGAGAGAAACGCCATTACTGCCTTTAGCATTGAGATGAAGGTTTTATTTTTCGGTAACTTTGCGTGTGCCAAAATCTGTTTTAGCAATGGAAAATCTCTGCAGTCATGAACGTGGTAGGAAATTCGTTAAAAGCGTATTGGGGTTTTAAGCTTCCCTCAGTAGATAACCATTACAACATGGCCGCGCGGCCTTGAGCCATTACCTAGAGCGGTTGTTTTTCAGCAGCGGTTGGGGTTGGGGGTTGCGCTACTGGCGGTTCCGCATGCGCCGCTTTACCTGCAGGAACGCATCCTGGAAAGGGCTTTGCAGGATTGGAATGTCGGAGGCGGGCAGATTTTTTGTATTTTCTCCAGTCAGAAACTGTTACCGGCGAAGGCCCGGGCTTTGGTGCGGTTTCAGGGCAATTTCCGGCGCCGTGAGATCAATCAGCAATGATTGCCACTCGGAAATCGCCGGATGCACTTTCCAGTTTGAATTATCCGTGCAGAAACGGACTTAATACCGCACTTTGAATACTCATGATGAAGACCACGCTTATCGCCGCCTCCGCAACGGTCATGACCAAGACCATTCTAAACACCGCAAGCTTATGGTTTGACCAGGCATTGACTAGCAATGCCCAAATCCGCTTGGCACCACGCATGTCTTCCGTAGCAACCATAGCGCTTGCTTTGTTACCTTTGAACTCCTCGAGCGACTCTTCGAGAAAAGTCGACAAGTTCGCAATAAGCGATATAAAGAAAACCAACATGCACATCGCAAACGGTAGCGTCCGCTTTAAACCAGCGAGGCTGAGATCGAACTTTCCAAGATCTAATTTACTACCAGCCACTAATGCGATTGTCAGCATAATTATTTGCGGCGTGAGATTGCGCAGGAAATCCAACAACGGTTTACGACCAAGACCAAAGAACATGAATCCTCCTTAAAAATAGCCAGCCATTCTCTCAAAGAATAGAACTCGATGACCACCGATTACCATCAGTCCTTTTGCTAGTTTGACGAGCTGGGAAATAACGTCAAATATCAAAATCCAAACGCATATAAAATCGGGAGCGGACTGATGAAATATCCGCCCTTCGATCAAATCGTTATCGAGTAAATATCAGGACTCGACAAACTCCTTTTCAATCATGCATGCAATCAACCACACCAACGCCGCAGGCAGGATCCAAGTGAGCACGACAAGGACCAGAACCACAGCAACTTCCAGCGGACTTTGGCTCTGAAAAGAGTTTGAATATGATGAAAACATAGTTGCAGAGAACAAAAATAACCCCAAAACGACTTGAAAGAACAGAATTCCAAACGCGTTACCATGCTCCCGCAGATGTCTATATGAGTCCACGATACCCCCTTTCGCGCTCGATCGCTTGTCCGCCAGTTTTTCATAAAAGGCGTACAGGTCTGAGCTTCGCAAAAGACATTTGACTATTATAAAGAACTGCGCCAAAACCACAGCCACTGCCAGAAAAATCACGACAGCAAACCAAATTCTCAGCAGGGCACTCATTGCACTCAATGAGAGAAATGCAACTGGAATGATCGAGGTCAATCCCAAAAACCACACCACCGACTTGCTAGGGCGTTGCAATCGGAGTGTGGAGCGCTGAATAAGGAACCGGCCAGCGTGGAGAACTAAAATAGGTGCACTCGCCACATAAGAGAAAACCAACCCAGCCGCCAGGAAAATTCCGACCTGAATGAGATCGATGGGTTCTCCAGCTTTAACGAACACAAGACTTGAAATGGGTTGACTTTGTTGAACGAGCAAAAACAGAATCAACCCGCCTAAAACGGCGCCTACGCTATACCTAAGAGCGTAGAACTCCCAGAATCGTGATGAGCTTTCATCTTTTTGGTCCATTTGTTCCTCCTTGATTGGTGAAGACGTTCCAATAGCCCACAATAATGGCATTAAGCCGCTATACAGTAAACCCATGCGCGCGGCGCTCTGCCAAGCAAGTGATTACGTATCAGCATCTAAAAAAGCGAAATGCGAACGACATCAGTGAAGAACAGCCGCGCCTCTGCTCGCTAGCGATTCTGCGTAACATTCACGTTCATCAGTTTGAGGCATCCAGCAATACCCACAACCGCACGATTTTCCCTTCGCTGATTTCCGCCACGTCGACACCGCTGACAACAGTTGGCCCATCGCCCGGGCCCGCATGCCAGCGCAGGTAACCCAAGCCATGATGCCCAACCGCCGGCCCCTCCGGAACAAAAACGAAGTCCGGCCCGAACTGATCCAGCAACGCACCGGCCACTGCCGAAATCGCCGCTTGCCCGGTGACGATGCCAGCCGGTTCATACATCGTCGGTGCTTCTGCAAAAAGCTCCTGCACCGCCGCCAAGCGCCTTTGTGCATCGCGTTGGTTGAACACCCGCTGCAGATTGGCCCGTAGCAAGGCGTCGTAGTTTTCAACTTCATCAGTATTTCGCGAATCTGAGCCAGCCATTTTTGATTCCTCGATTTGTGTGTGAAGCCCGGTTGCCCGGGCTCAGCGATTAACCATGTTTGACCAGGTTCAAGGCTGGCAGCGGTCCGCCCGGAAACTGCGCAAGCATTCCCTGCTGCACACCGCCGAGATCGATGCCGTAAAAACCCAATTGATCAATCAGCTCTGCAACTTGGGTTTTGCTCGCGGCATCTTCACCGGAATAAAACAGCACACGCTTGCCGCCCTCGGCGGTGGGATCGCTCAGCAGAGCCGCGAGCAGGTGGTTGAAGGCCTTGACCACGTGCGCACCGGGCAGCATCTGCGCCACCACTTGCGAAGACGGCTGGCCGCCCAGATCGAAAGGCTTGAACAGCGGCGCTTCAATGGGGTTGTTGGCATCGATCACGATGCGCCCATCCCAAGGCCCGAGATCGCGCACCGCGTCAGGGATTTTCGACCAGTTCACCGCCAGAAAAACGATGTCCGCCTGGCTTGCTTGCTGAGCCGTCACCGCTTGTGCGAGTGGACCCAATTCGTCGACCAAACCGGCAAGGCTCTGCGGCCCGCGGCTGTTGGCCAGGCTGACCGGCAGGCCTGCGTTGACGAGCAACCGAGCGATGGCGGTGCCGATGGAGCCTGTACCAATGATGCTGATAGTCATGATGCTCTCCTTACGCGGTGAAGCCGCCGTCGACGATTAATTCTGCGCCGGTGACAAACCCTGCCTCTGCACTGGCCAGGTACGCCACCGCACTGGCGACATCCTTGCCCTCTCCGTACCGCCCCATGGCGATGTTCGGGCGTAGGAAGTCCGCAATAGGCCCGTCGGCCGGGTTCATGTCGCTGTCGGTCGGGCCGGGATGGACGGTGTTCACAGTGATGCCGCGCGGCCCCAGATCGCGCACCAGTCCACGACTGAAACCGGTCAGCGCACCTTTGCTCAGGGTGTAGACGGAGGCGGTAGCGAACGCAGCGTATTGCACCATCGAGCTGCCGATGTGAATGATGCGGCCGCCCTGCCCCATGTGTTTGAGCGCTTGCTGAGTGGCGACGAAGACGCCGGTCACGTTCACCGCAAGGATGCGTTGAAAGTCCTCAAAGACGATGTCCTCGGGGGCACCGAGCAGGCTGATACCAGCGTTGTTGACCAGAATGTCGATCTTGCCAAAACGCTGTGCAACCTCGGCAATCGCAGCACGTACAGCCTCGGGGTTGCCCGCATCGGCCGCCAGCGCCACAGCCTGGCCGCCCGCCGCAACGATTTCCTGCACGACCGCTGCGGCGCGATCTGGCGATGCGTTGTAGGTGATAGCGACGGTTGCGCCATCTGCCGCGAGCCGTTTGGCGATGGCTGCGCCGATGCTGCGTGAGCCACCGGTAACGATGGCGATTTTGCCGGTCAGTGGAAGCGTGGATGTGTTCATGGTCGAGCCTCTGGGTGGTTGAAGTTGATGAGGCTATGAGACGCTTTTTGATCTTCCACCAGTAGTGGAAGACAACTAGAATCACTTTCAATCATTAGTTGAAGGTGCGCGGATGGAAACGTTGGGTAATTTGCTCTCATTCGTGCGCAGCGCCGAGGCAGGAAGCTTCTCTGCGGCGGGGCGCCGCCTGGGCCTGACACCCGCGGCGGTCAGCCGCAATGTCGCGCAATTGGAGGCTAACCTCGGCGTACGCTTGTTTCAGCGCAGCACGCGCAAACTCACGCTGACCGAAGCGGGAGAACGCTTTCTGGCCAATGTCGGTTCAGGACTGGAAAGTGTTCAAGCGGCGATCGCCGATGTGGCCGGCAATGCCGGAGAGCCTTCCGGCACCCTGCGTCTAAGTGCGGCACCGGGTTTTGCCAGGGATTTCCTGCTGCCGCTGATGCCGGAATTTCTCAATCGATATCCCGCCGTGATCCCCGAATGGCATGTCGACAATCGCCAGGTCGATCTCATCGCGGACGGCTTTGATGCGGCTATCGGCGGCGGCATCGAACTCGCGCAAGGTGTGGTCGCCAGAGCCATCGCCCCGGCGCATCTGATTCTGGTGGCCTCGCGGGAGTATCTGTCGGGGCGCCCGCGCGTCCAGCGCATTGAAGAGCTGTCGACGCTGAATCACCTGGCCATGCGCTCGGTGCAGACCGGCAAGGTGCGCAGCTGGATGTTGCAAGGCCCCGACGGGCAACGAGCGCCCCTCGAGTTGACGCCGCGCCTGTTGGTCAACGATCCGCAAGCGCTGTGTCAGTGCGCGCGACTGGGGTTGGGGGTTGCGCTGTTGGCAGTTCCGGATGTTTTGCCTTATCTGCAGGACGGTACGCTGGAAAGGGTTTTGCCCGATTGGTATGTCGATGCAGGGCAGATCTATTTGTACTTTTCCAGCCAGAAACTATTGCCAGCAAAAACCCGGGCTTTTGTGGATTTTCTGGTCGGTCAGGCTCGAGAGGATGGGTGGGCAATTCGACTCGATGCTCGGGTTTAACGAGCAAGTTATACGACCTCTAAGATCTAAGCAGCACCACAACCAAGCGATTTTACAAGCCTTTCAAGCTTGCCGGCCCCGCTCGATTACGGTACAAATCTGGCAGTTGTACGACAACATAATAAAAACCTGAGCCACCCCGAGTGGCTATCATTTTTGAGATCTGCCATGTCCCGTCCTGAGTTTGCGCCAACCGTACCGCCGCCCTTCCCCCGTTATCTCGCCGTGATCATTCTGTTGTGCATGGGTTGTGCGTTCGCCGGCAACCACGTCGCGGCACGGGTCGCTTTTGATGATGGCGCGGGCGTGTTGCTGGCGATTCTGATGCGCTCGGGCGGGACCTTGCTGGTGCTTGCCATTCTCGTTCTGTGGCAGCGGCAAAGTCTGCGTCTGCCGGCGGGCGCGTGGCGTTGGCAGTTACTGTTGGGGCTGTTGATCACCGCGCAGAGCCTATGTCTGTATTCCGCCGTAGCACGGGTGCCGGTTGCTTTGGCGCTGCTGGTGGCCAACGTGTTTCCGATCCTGCTCGCCTTGCTGACCTGGGCGATGGGCGGCCCACGACCAAGCGCGCGCACCGCGATGTTGATGGGCTTGATTCTCGTGGGATTGGTGTTCGTACTGGACGTCCCCGGACGTCTGTCAGACAGCGCCAGCGTCGGTCCGGAATGGCTGCTGGGCGTCGCACTCGCCTTCTGCGCCGCCAGCGTATTCGCCTGCGCGCTGTGGATCACCGATCACAAACTGTCGCAAGTGCGCGGCTCGGTGCGCAGCCTGCTGACCATCTTCATCGTCTTCAGTAGCGTCAACCTGGCCGGCCTGACCGGCGCCCTCCCCGGCGGACTCAACCTCCCCGCCACCTCAACCGGCTGGCTGGCCCTTGCCACGCTCGTCGTGCTCTATGGGACCGGCTTCATTGTGTTGTTCATTTCCGTACCCAGGCTGGACATGCCACGCAACGCACCGGTGATGAACATTGAGCCATTGGCGACGTTGTTGATGGGCTGGATTGTGCTGGATCAGATGCTTAGCAGAGGACAGATCATCGGTGGCGTGATTGTGGTGAGCGGGATTGTTTTGCTGACGTATCGCAAAGCGGCGTTGAAGGTTGGGGTGAAGGCTGAGGTTTGAGGGGGTGTGGTGGCGGGACTCTTGGTTGGCGAGTCCTGCTTATCGCCCCCGGCTCGATACCGGATCAGCAAAATTGCAGGCTCTCGAGGTCTACCTTGGCATAGCTTCCTATTTCACCCTTGTAGAGATAAATCGCAGTTACCTCCAGCTCCGTTCGTAAGAATTCCGCCAGCGTTCTGAGTCTGGTGCTTGTGGTCATGGCAGGGCGTACAACCGTCGCGCCACCGGGTTGGTCATCGTAAGTTCTGACGAAAAACTGATCGACACCATCCAGAATCAGGTAATTGAAACCTCGATACTCATAGCCTGCGCCGTAGTCGACATCATCGAAACGGTCGACCTTTTCTATTCTCAAGACGCCGCCCCGCTAATTCGACTCAGCGAAATTGAAACGGTCTGGCGCCTGAAAAGTAGATGGCGCTCCATCCACGTCGTTTACCAGCTACCGTACGGGATGCCGAACTTATCAATGTATCGCTTGGCCTTTTCACTCACGGGATAGGCATACTGACCACCGTTCTTGCCCAACTCCGGCCCCAGCGGTTCCAACTCTGCTTGGGTGCGGGCGACTTTGATCGGGCGTCGACACTGATCTCTGACCCAGACCTGGACTATGCCACCTGGTGCGAGTCCCAAATACACAGAAGCCATGAAGCGCGCTGTCCTGTCGGGAGTTTCGGCGCAGCGCTGATGGGTAGATGTCACCATTACTCGTCTGGCTTCCTCAGGAAAATCCACCCAAGCCCGGTAGGTTTTTTGCTCGGGTATAGACTGCCAACGGACGAAAATTCGCTTGGGCAGATCTGCGCCAATAACCGGTTTCCCCGTACCTCCCACACCTACCCAACCGCGCGCGGATTCTTTGTCGTCATTTGGTTCAGCGCCGCTGGCGTTTCCTCCCCCGGCTCGCAGAAACGTTCGACCGTTGATGTCTTCCACTGAGCTGTCTTCGACCCAAACGTTCATGAAATTGGGCTTGATAAACGCCAGTTCCCACCAAGGATATTTGGGATCGTTTTCACCTGAATTGGAGCCTGTCGCGTGACAGCCGGTAAAGGCCAAAACGCCCAGTAGAGCCAAGAATATTCTCATTACCAAAGCTTCCAGTCAGCTACATGAGGATGCTGCATGCGAATGCCATTTTCCGTTGGTGAATTGATATAAACAGCTTTCAGGCCGCTGCCGTCCCGCCTTCCTTGCGGGTGATTCCAGTTGGCAGATGTGTGGATGTATTTCAATTGCAGCAATTTCTCCTCTTCAGCTGTGGTGCTGAAGTCACCGGCGATGAATCTTTCACAAAGCGGTTGCAGCTCCTGGGGAACGGCGTACTCGGGTCGTTCGGGAATATCGTGGAGAGGAACACCTTTTTCTTTGGCCAATTGATACATGACTCTCAAATAAACCCTTGAGAGTTTGCCACTGACCGGGCGTTTGAGCTGAAGCCCAGCGTATACACGTTTGTGTTTAGGCCCGAAACGATCTTGCGGATCGGGCGGCAAAGCAAGCGCGGGGGGCGTTACGATTTCCAACAGATCGGCAGGCCATCCTTTGGCGACCCATTGTTTTTTCACCATCGCGGCGTCCTGATAGATCGAAGTTGATTGAACGTCAGTGTTGCTCCATACATCAAGTCTCTGCATGGGACTGACCAATACGCATTCCTCGACTTCGTCGAGATAGCTACCACCGATATCCGAATGCACGCCCGGAAAAACATATTCTGGATAATCGGGATTGACATTGCTGAGGGCGAAATTGGCACGACATTCATCGCGCGCCACCAAGTGGACAACATCCTTGAAGAAGCGAGGGTCGAGATACAGTTTAATGCCCGGAGCAATGGGGCTTTGCACTCTACCGAAATTAGTGAAACCGGCAATAGACGGCACGGTGTCGAATAGACCGATGAAGCCCATTCGGATACTGCTGCCATATTGATCTAGAAAGGTGCGGCTGAAATCATGGGCGTAAGTGCTAAGCAGATCCCTTAACGGCCCCTGCTTGCCTCGTACAATTTCATTGCAGAAATGACGTGCCGCCGCTGCACCTCGACTGAATCCAAAAGTGTCAAAAGTTAGCGAGGCAATTTCACTGTTCGGATTTTCTTGCAGGGCGTCTTCAACAACCTGTTTGATGAACGTAAACGAAGTCTGCACCCTACCGGCTACTCCCGTCTCTCCACGTCCCGTGCTTTGACCGACGATACTGTCTTTCTCGTTGGATTGAGTACCGATGCCTTCGATATATAACGGGCGTGACACCTGTTTTATAGGCCCTTCTCCATCAGCAATCGGAGCCTCGTAATACAGATCGGCAAGTTTTTTGATATTCGTCGCGCCAGAGCCATAACTGCTGTCCGGATCTCCCATATAGGGCTGACAACTGGGAGGAATATCCTCAGGCGCAATCGGATGCTGAGCACCACACAACAACCCCGCAGCAGAGTTGTTCGCATTGTTGCCAGTGCCATCAAAGAAAACCCCGATCCTCAACGCAATGCCTATCTTCTCAGGCTCGCGCGCGGGCTCTTTCCCGTGCTTCTCATATTCGGCCCAGTGCTGGGCGTGCAGGTCGACGGGTTTGGCTTGTTCGTAGCGGTAGTTTTTCGGCGGGTTTGGAACGTAACCACTCAATCCTTGATTCCTTGTTCTGATCCTTGAAGAACGGCCCGAAGGGTGACAGTCGAGCCCGGGTGGTGCAAGCCGTGGCCGTGTGCCAGCCGTGGTGCGCCCGGGTGTTGCGACGAGGTTTTGCGCTCGTCGCATTGCGGGTTATTTGGCTATTTCGACTTTGTCCAAAGCCTGATTGACCGCGATTTCGCCGAGCATGACGACCTGGGCGATGCCTAGAAGGGTTTTGCGGCGCGGGTTGTCGAGCAGCGCGGCGAAGTCGTAGAGCATGGTGGTGGCCGAGCCGAGGGATTCGCTGGCGTTGGCCAGCAGGGATTCGGTGTCGTATTTCGGGTTGGCGAGGAACATCTGTTCCGGGGTGTTGGTGCTGGCCAGGATGTCTGCCGGGCCGAGGTAGTGATCGAGGGCGCGTTCGGCGGCTTCGTGTAGTTTTTTCGATGCACCGGATTCGTAGGGTGATGCGGGGTCGCTGGTTGGGGGATTGGGTGTGACTTTGAACATGGTGAAACTCCTGATTATTCGTCTGGAGCTGCCAACATCACTTGCAGATGATGGGTGGCAGCTGTGTGCGGGTCTGCAAGACCGGGAAATCAGGAACCCGGCAGACCCGAAGGTCTCCCGCACAAAGCCGCCATTGAGCGGACACGAACGAATGTCCTTTGGCAGGGGTATGCGACTGATTTCCGACGGGCTTGCAGACCCGATCACTGATGAGCAGTGACAGGAATCAAGTTACGGAGGGAACGGCAGACGCACAAGCCGGCGGATTCTGGCGTAGTCGTAGGGAATGGCGCAAGGCGTTGTAGCCGTTTGCTTAAGGCTGGAGTTACTGTTTAAACGGGCTGAGGGTGTTCTGTTTATGTGGCGGTGATGGGCCTGGCGTCATCGCGAGCAGGCTCAGTCCTACAAGGGCTTTGTGCTTAGGTTCCCGGCGATCCTTGCCTATCACGATCCTGAAATTTCCCGTCTAACCTGAAGAGCAATTACAGCGAAACCTTTACCAGTTCCGCGCTGGGAAACTGCATGGTTCTGAATTGAAGTTACATCTTCCCATCGCTCTACAGTTTCCACGCATTGGTGATCAATGTCGGTGTCGATTTCAAAGGCTATGAACCGTTCTGCCTGATTCAGGATCAAGCCATGCAGCCGTGGCATGCCGGGGAAATCGACTTCCAGTTCAAGTACCACGGTGCCCGCCCAGTCGATGCCCTGGCTTTCGCCATAACCAACCAAGGCGACGGGAAGACCGGCGTTAAGCCAGAATTTTGCGGTCGTCATCAGGCGATGGGCAGTCACAGCATTCTGCTCCTGCACATTCAACTGTCGCTTCTTAAGCAGCGGGTCAATCTCCATTTTGCTCCTCGGTCGTGTGCCGCTAGTTGTCCCTGGTACTTCAAAGCCTCAATCAAAAACCCGAGCGCTCTACGAAAGGTCGGGATGCATAAAGATTTCCTTATCGGTTTAAACGATCAATCGGGGCGGCATCAACCCTGCGTTACGAGCGTCAATTTCGGCCAGATCTCGAGCCATCTCTTCGACTGCAGGCGCTCCAGAAACACCACGTATTTATCACTTTCAAATCGGGCGGTTGGCCGCACTTTCAGCGCAAACAAATCCTCCAGCCCCAACGGCGCCGAAACCTCTATCGCACCATGCCGATCAAGCCTGACACCTACTGCCGTAGCAGTTTCCGGCCAGAACGTCATTGCATCCGCAGCCGCCCCATAAGGCGCATCGGCGTTCCGCTGGTGCATGCGTGCCTGGTTTTTCACCGACCACTTCAAGTCACTGCACAGTGCTGCAAGCTCGACCTCCACGGCCAAATCCGTTTGATCACCGGGACGTGTTCTGTCAAACCATATGACATCAATGTCCTCGGGCAACGGCGAAGGTTGGCGCTGATGCAGATGATCCCAAACCAGGCTGCGCACAAAACCTGCGGCAACCCAGCAGTCCGGCAAGTTGAGATCCCTGACTATGCGCAAGATGTGCATGCGGACGAGATCTTCAGCAATCAGATCCCGCAGTTGCGCTTCCAGATTCATTTATTTCAATCCAATGACCATGGTTGCGAGAGCCTATCAGTGGTCTCTGTAAGCGCTCGGTCCCTTGTGCTGAATGACGAGTGCAGGCGAACTTTGCAGGATAGGGCCAACTGCCGCCCACTTCTCAAACCTTGAACTCTTCCTTGAGCAAATCGGCAAACTTGTCTTTTGCGCGATGAGATTCAACGTGCCTGTTCCAGATAAAATAATTCTGCACAGGCTTTAAGTCATTGAAGAAGAATCCTTGAATACCGCCGAGCTGGCGGAACTGTTCAAACATGCCTCTGGGCACCAACGATATCCCGGCGCCTGAACTTACGCAGCCAAGGATGGTGCCATAACTGGCTATGCTTGTTATCGGATTGAAAACTTTGTACCGCTCCAGCCAGGTTACCAAAGCCTTTCTGTAGGGACATCCTTCAGGCCACATGAATAAATCCACACCGCGCAGGTCCTCTGGCTGGTTTATCACCCCCGCGGACGGCGAGGCAATCACCACTAGATCCTCTTCATAGATCTCCAGACTCTCGATGTCCGGATGTTCTGGCCTGACGGCAATTATTGCCCCGTCCAACGTGTAGTTGACCACTTCTGCGGATAATTGTGACCAATCGCCAGTGCTGAATTGCATTTGTACAGCCGGATAAAGTTGATGAAACCTGGATAGCACTTTGGGTAACCGGCCGGTAGCGGATGATTCTATGGCACCAATCCTGAGTTCTCCCGAAGGAGCTGACGACGGATCAAGCGCTCGTTGCGATTCTTCGCACAAAGACAGGATTTTGTTGGTATAGCCGAGAAAAAGCCGACCTGAAGGGCTGATGATCAATCCTCTGCCTTTCCTTATAAACAGGTCAACTCCAAGCTCACGTTCCAGAAGCTTGATGCGGTTGGTGATGTTGGACGGCACGCAGTGCAATCGCTCCGAGGCACGGACGATACTGCCCAGATCGGCTACTGCCTTGAACATGACCAGTTGCGAAAACTCCATGTAAACGCTCATTAAAAATGAATGATTTGGTCAGTATAAGTCACTTGTCGCAGGCCAACAAATCGGGCTAATTTCGCCGCTGCAAGGCAAGAAAGTGCGTTAAAACCAAACATTTCATAGGTCTTTAGGGAGAAGGACACATCATGAGCTCAGCATCGCCACAGAGTCGTTTGGAACCGCTTGAACATAAATCCATGCAAGAATTTGGCGAGACATTTATCCAGGCCCTGCCCAAGCACATACGCAACTTGAAAATTCCCGGACGTACCTTAGAAGAAAACCAACGGCGTCAACCGTTGCTGGCCTGCGTCGGCAACGTTGCTGAGATACAGGACGCCATGCTTGAGGTACTCAATCATTCCATCACGCAAGACGCGCAACTGGCGGCTGAAAGCGCATTCAGGGCGTTCCTCGAAAAGCCAGTAATAGACTCGTCGGTATTGAGCTTTTTCAATGGGTGGAATGAAACCCATAAAACCACCAGCCTTGTCTCGGCAAAAATCATCATGCGCCTGTCGGCGGATGCGATATCGGTATCTGCCGACAGACGTGAGGGTTACCACAATGTCATGGCGCATATGCATGAAGTGGCGAAAGATGATTTCGGTCTTGGACATCAGGGCCATGACGGAATGTACAACTACATGACTGCAGCTTTTGGTGCGTCAGCCTGGGTTGAAGAACAATTCAAAATTGCTGAATGCAATGACTTCGCGGACTTCCTATACAACACCGGGGTCGCCAAGCATAAAACGGCACTAAACTCGCAGGAACACAAATCTTCAATTATGGATGCGATGATGGTTTCAATCTCATCTGAACTGTGGAACGGTCGTGAATACAATTTCATCGCTCAATATATTGAAGCAAAGCTCCTCGCGGCCAATCCGTTCTTGAGGACAAACACGCAAAACCTGCGTAACGCCAAAGGCTACGTAATGGGGCACTCCGGAGAAGTTGAGAACAAACACGGATTGCATGCCTTGGCGGCCGCGCAAGCTTACGGTCAGACGGTAGGTCTGGAATTCAAGCCTGCGCGACTGAAGGGCATCATGCTCAATTACAATGAAAGAGTCGGCAATGCATTCTCCGCCATGCATCGGATTATGACCTGTTGATCTCTATGGATTAACGAAGCATGCCGATGAACTCTCATAATGTGAGCTTGGAGAATGATCGGCATGTTTTGACGATATTTAAACCAAACCACGAGCGACTCATGAACCTTCCGGCCAAATGACGTTCCGCAGGGATCTATCGCATGGATGTTGAACACGCTGTTCTTGCATTGGGTTTCTTCGCGTTTTGTGGTGGCCTGATAGACGCTGCGGTCGGTGGCGGGGGCCTGGTACAGGTGCCGGCACTTCTACATGCTCTACCCCAGTACAGCCTTGCCACCATTTTCGGCACCAACAAACTGGCCGTTCTGGCAGGCAATATTTCATCAATATCGGGTTACCTGAAGCGCATAAAAATTCGCTGGAATTTAATGCTTCCGACCATGCTCGCCGCTTTTTTATTTTCTTTTCTCGGAGCTCTCTCGGTATCCCTTGTTCCTAAAAGATTGATGGAGATCGTTGTCTTTTTCATATTGATAGTCATGGCTATCTACACGTTTATGGAAAAAAAACTTGGTTTGGCAGGCAAAGACCGCCACTTCGGAACGAAAGACATTTGCCTTGGAGTTTTCTTTGGCAGCCTGATCGGTTTCTACGATGGTGTCTTCGGCCCGGGCAGTGGCAGCCTGCTGCTGTTTATCTTCGTCAAGGTCTTTGGCTTTGATTTCCTCAATGCATCAGCCTCTGCAAAACTGGTCAACCTGGGGACGTTCAGCGCTGCGCTCATATTTTTTATCCCCTCCGGTAATGTCTTGTGGGCGATTGGCGGCATAGTTGCTTTATGCAATATGGCCGGTGCACTGACCGGTGTCTTTTTGGCATTACGTTATGGAAGCAGTTTCATCAGAGTTTTTTTCCTGATCCTGCTCGTATTCCTGATCGGCAGAATGGGGGTCAACATTTTTTCGTAGACCCTGGTCACGTCATACCATCCGCCGCGAATCGCGCCGCACCGCCTGCGGCGGCACGCCAAACCCGCGCATGAACACCTCGCGCATGTGCCGGCGGTCACGAAACCCGGTTTCTCTGGCGACCACATCCAGACTGTGACTGCTTTGCTCGATCAGCAAACGCGCTGCTTCCAGCCTTAGGCTCTCTATCGCCTTGGCTGGAGACTGGCCGGTTTCGGCGGTAAACACCCGGGTGAATTGCCGCGGACTCAGGTGCACCACCTCGGCCAGTTCTTCGACACTCAGCGGGCGATTGAGGTGCTTGCGCGCGTAATCCAGCGCACTCTGAATGCGATCGGATTTGGGTGACAGCGACAGCAATTCCGAGTGCTGCGACTGCCCGCCCGAGCGGCGCTGATGCATCACCAGCCGATGGGCCACCGAGCGCGCAATGTCGCTGCCCAGATCTTTTTCAACCATGCCCAACGCCATGTCGACACCAGCGGTCATGCCCGCCGACGTCCACACCGGGCCGTCGATAATAAAGATCCGGTCGTCTTCGACATTCACCGAGGGATGCATCCTGCGCAGCGCCGGGGCGAACGCCCAGTGCGTGGTCACGCGGCGATTATCCAGTACACCGGCCTGCGCCAGTACGAACGAGCCGGTGCAGATGCCGGCCACGCGGCGTGCGCCGTCGGCGAGCCCGCGCACGCTGTGCAGCACGTCAGCATCGGGCGGCGTCATCGGTGTCAGCGTTCCCGCCACCAGCCAACTGTCGGCCAGCCCCGCTTGCGTCAGCGGCAACGTATCGACGTGCAAGCCCAGCGAGGAGCTGACGATGCCGCCGGCCTGGGAAAAGTTCTGCACCTTGTACACGGCTTTGCCGGTGACGATGTTGGCGAACTCGAACACCGACTGGGTCGCCAGCGCCATGACCTGAAAACCTTCCGTGAGCAGATAGCCGACTCGATGCATGGTCGCGCTCCGTTTGTTGAATGTCCTGAAACACTACCACATACGTCATTCAGGTCGGAGCAGGTTTTCTCCATCATGGTTCACATGCCAATCAATCCACTTGCGGGACGCAGCTCATGAAACTTGAAGCCAACACGATCTTCATCACCGGCGGCACTTCCGGCATCGGCCGCGCACTGGCCGAGGCCCTGCATCAGCGCGGCAACAAGGTCATCATCGCTGGCCGTCGCCAGGCCCTGCTGGCAGAGATTGCCCAGGCCAACGCGGGCATCGATACCGTGCAGCTGGACATCAACGATGCGCAGCAGATCAACGACGTCGCCGCCGAAGTCATCCGCCGCCATCCGTCGTTGAACGTAATCATCAACAACGCCGGGATCATGCCCTTCGACAACGCGGGTTCCGGCGCCTACGACGATGAGCAGGCAGTAGGTCTGTTGCAGACCAACCTGCTCGGCCCGGTGCGCGTCAGCGCCGCGTTCGTCGAACACCTCAAGCGCCAGCCCGAGGCCTACATCATCAACAACAGCTCGGTGCTGGCCTACCTGCCGCTGGCGACCACGGCGCTGTATTCGGCGACCAAAGCGGCGATCCATTCCTACTCGCTGTCGCAACGTTTCATGCTGCGCGACACCAGCGTCAAGGTCCTGGAAATCGCGCCACCTTGGGTCGATACCGACCTGATCCACAAGAGCGGCGACGAGCGCGCCATGCCGCTGGACGAGTTCATCGAGGAAACCCTGATCAAGCTGGAAACCGCCACCACCGAAGTGCTGGTCGACCGAGTGCTGCCGCTGCGAGCCAACCAGGGCGCGAACGAGCACGGGTTGATCGAGCAGTTCAACCTGTCGCTGCTGGAAAATCCTATTCCGGTGGCCTGAACTCACCGACAGAAACATCCGGGCTCAATGCCCGGGTAGCCTGGCTGTTGATCATGTTCATTCACAACGCGGCAAGCCAAACACCACCCGCGCCCCCCTCGGCTCATTGCGCTCGGCCCACAATTTGCCGCCATGTCCTTCAATGATCGTGCGGCAAATCGACAGGCCCATGCCCAGCCCGGTGGATTTGGTTGTGAAGAACGCCGTGAACACTTGCTCCGCCCGCTCGCAGGCAAAGCCCGGCCCCGAATCGCTGACGCTGATGTGCACGTTATCGCCCAGCGCCTCACTGCGAATCAGCAGACGTCGCTGCCCCTCTGCCATGATCGTCATGGCTTCGAGGCTGTTGATGATCAGGTTGAGCAACACCTGTTGCAGTTCGACCCGGTCCGCCACTACGAAAGGCAAATCTGCCGCCAGCTCAACGCTGACTTCGGCGCCGTGCTTGAGCGCTTCGCCCCGGCTGAAACCGACCATTTCTTCAATCAGCAGATTGAGGCTGACAGGCTGACGCTGCGGTGGCGTTTTGTGAATCAGCGCGCGGATGCGCCCGAGTACGTCGGCGGCGCGGTTGCCGTCGAGAATGATATGCCGCAGGCCCTGCTCGACCTCGTTGATATTTGGTGGCTTTGCACCGAGCCAGCGCAACGCGGCATTAGCATGGGTCACCGTGGCGGCGATCGGCTGATTGACTTCGTGGGCAATCGATGCGGCCAACTGACCCATGGTTGCCACACGATTGGCGTGGGCCAGTTCCGTTTGCACCTGACGATAACGACGCTCGCCTTCGCGCACTTGCTCTTCAGCCAGCTTGCGTTCGCTGATATCCAGCACAAAGGCCAGGCCCTGTTGCTGACTCGCTTCGAAGGCAGCCAGACCGACAATCACCGGCAGCCGACTGCCGTCCTTGCGGATGTACTCCTTTTCGAATGGCTGGGCCCGGCCAGTGTGGATCGCCGTTGCCAGTGCAATATCGCTGTTAGCGCGCATCGCCGGCGGGGTCATGTCACGCCAATGGACACTGCCCGAAAGCAACTCATCACGGGTGTAACCGACCATGCGCAGGAACGCGTCATTGGCCTCGATGATTTCCCCTTCCACGCCCCAGACGATGATGCCGATGATGTTGGCGTCGACCAGCCGACGGATCTTCGCTTCTCGCTCGGCGAGGTCGCGGTACAGGCGCGCGTTGTCCAGCGAGATCGCTGCCTGCGACGCCACCAGGCGCAACACGGCGAGACGCGTCGGGCTGAACACCCCGGCGGACAGGTTGTTTTCCAGATACAGCGCCCCGGCGACCCGCGCCTGATTCATCAATGCCAGGCACAGGATCGAGCGCGCGCCTCGTTGCTGAACGTATGGATCAGCGGCGAACAGCGGATCGGCAACCGCGTCGTCCAGGCACAGGTTTTCGCCGGTGCGCAGCGTCTGGTAGAGCACTGACTCTGCCAGCGCCACCGTGTGCAGCGGCGCGTTGCACAGCTGCGTGGCACCGTCGCCGATACGGGTTCGCGCAGCGACATAGGGAATGTCGGCGTTCAACAAAATGAGCAGGCCATGCTCGGCCCCGGCCTGTTCGATCGCGGTGCGCATCACCGTTTCGATCAAACGGTCCAGGACGATCTCGCCGGAGACTGCTTGAGAGACCTTGAGCACCGTTGCCAGGTCGAGATGTTCAACTGGCGTAATGAGCGTGGTGACCAGATTCGGTTGCGCCTCTTCGGCACGCAGAAAACGATGACGTCGCTCCAGCTCCCGCACCTTGCCAGCAGCCCCCCAACGCAGATAGGCGTAGCGTGCGTCGCGCAGGTAAACCCGGGATATCCTGACCAGCCCGCGAGCGCCGTAGAACCGTGCGGCCAGTTCGTTGGCCAGCGCTTCGATATGGAGCAAACCATTGTCCTGAGCCAATTGAATGGCTTGCTCGTACTGCAATTCGGCTTCGAGCAACTGTCCGGTGACGCGCGCCATTTCCGCGCCGACCAGCGCCACCTGACTGGCGAAGGTCTCTGCACACAAGCGCGCCCACGTCTGCAACTGTTCATGATGTTGACCCAGACGCTGCAAAGCACCGGCGTCAGTTTCGCCGTGGGCCGCCAAGGTCAACGCCGCGTAGAAATGGTATTCGGCCTCCTCGAAAAACGCCGAAACCACCCACAAAAGTCCCTGCGCCTGGGCCGCGCACTCAGCGGCCGCCGCGTAATCCCCGGCCAGATAGCGCGCCTGCAACTTGCGTACCCAGTACTTGCCGCGCGCCAGCGCCAGATCCGCCGAACCGGCCAGATGCGCCTCGACAGCTGTTTCATCGAACCCGTCATCGTCGAAACAGCCGAACGTCGGCGTCTGCCCGCGCAGCATGCGGATCAGCGTCAACTGGCAGCGCATGAAATCCGCCACCAGACCGAAACCGACCTTTTGTGCATAGACCAGCCCTGATTCCGCTTGCGCCTGCACCTCGGCCAGCGGCTCGCCGATAAACAACAGATCGGAAATCAGGCTGTTTCCGGCGAACGCGGCATACGGCAGATCGCCGCTGCGATGGGCCGCGTTGAGCGCACGGCGCAACAGTTCGCGGCACTCGCGCACTGGCCGCATCCAGCGCACCACGAAGATCGAGAAGCACAACCAGGTGCTCGCCTCATAACGCGTGAGCCCGCGCCGATCAACCAGATCGCAGCCCAGACGGCCAAATCGATAACCAGCGGCATAGTCGCCAAAACGCGGCCCCGACACGCGCCCGAAGTTGGCATAGAGCAGGCAGGAGGCGTCGCAGTTGCCATATTGCAGGCTCAGGCTGATCGCTTTGCAAATGGTCAGGCTGGCGAGGTTCAGATCCGACTGCACCGCCGGCGCGAAGAGTTTGCCCAGCGCATCGAGGGTGGCCCGCGCGGCAGGATCCTCCATCAGCGGCAAGTCGATCATCTGCTCGATACTGCGCCCGCGCAGGCTGGTCCAGACCTGCTGATATTCGTCGCGCACCTGAATATCGTCCGGACGCGCTGGCCAATCGATGCCGACCTGACGCAGAAAGGCCAGACACACCGTCACCGCCCGGTCACTGCGATCAAGCAGCAAGTAGACATCCATCTGCAGGCACGCCACCGCCGCGCGCTCGACGGTGGTCACGGCGCGCTCGGCCAATGTCGCCAGGCGCGAGTCGGCAAGCTGCAGTTGGCCGGTGAGAAATTCGCACTCGGCACGGTTCAGCTCCAGAGCGAAACCCAGTTCATGCCGACTGTCATAACCCTGCTCGCCCAACAGTTCTGCGCCGGCGCCCAGATAGGTCAGTGCTGAGGTATAAGCGGTCGAGGCCTTCGCTCGCTGGCCGGCGAGCAGGTTGAACTCGGCCAGTTGCTCGCGCTCGGCACGCAGGCTGATCAGATGCGCACCGCGATTGAGCTGGCCGACAATCTCGAAGATCGCCTCCTCGCGCCGCTCACCCTGGGTTTGCAGTGCCAGCAGCCGGCCGATGCGCAAGTGCATTTGCGCCCGTTCGGTTTCAGCGATCAGCGAATACGCCGCCTCATGGATGCGATCATGCACAAACCTGTAGGCACCGTCCTGACGCTCGACCAACTCAAGCCGCACCGCCGGCCACAATGCGGAGTGAACGTGAGGCACCGGCACATCAAGGACTGTGGCCAGCGTGTCGAGACGCGCGACGTTGCCCAGGCAGGCCAGTTGTTGCAGCGCCTGGCGGGTTTCCTGGGGCAGCCGCGCCAGTTTGCCGACCATCAAATCGACGACATTGTCGGTGTAGCCCTTGCCGTTGATCAGGTGCACATCCCACCGCCAGCGCTGGCACGCAGGCTCGTATGTCAGCAGCTTCTCCTCGGCCAGGGCGTGCAGAAACTGGATGACGAAGAACGGATTGCCAGCGGTCTTGTCCAGCACCAGCCGCGCCAGCGCGACAATGCTCGCCGGCGGGCAGCGCAGTGACTCGCTGATCAGTTGTTCGATGTGCGCGCCAGCCAGTGGCGCCAGACGAATTTCGTCAATGTGTACGCCGGCGTGATGCAGGGTCTTGAGTGTGCGGCTGAGTGGGTGATCGCCATCTACCTCGTTGTCGCGATAAGCACCGACCAGCAGCAGATGAGGGGTCTCTGCGCGACTGAGCAAATCTTCGAGCAGATCAAGGGTGGCCGCGTCGAGCCATTGCAGGTCGTCAAGGAACAGCGCCAACGGATGCTCGGACTGAGCGAACACGCCGATAAAACGCTGCAAGACCTGAAGGAACCGCTGCTGCGCCTGTTGCGGCTCCAACTCAGGCACGGGCGGCGGCTCGCCGATGATCAGCTTGAGTTCGGGGACCAGATCGGTGATCAACCGCGCATTCGCTTCCAGTGCCCGCAACAGTGCTTCGCGCCAGCCCGCCAGTACGTCGGTGCGCTTGCCCAACAGCGTCCGCACCAGCCCCTGAAAGGCCTGAACCAGAGTCGAATAAGGCACGTCGCGCTGGTACTGGTCGAACTTGCCGGCGGCGAACAAGCCACGCGACGGCACCAGCACCTTGTGCAGTTCACTGACCACCGACGATTTGCCGATGCCGGAATAGCCGGATACCAGCACCAGTGTCGGCGCGCCTGTCTGCACCACATTGGCGAAGGCATCGATCAACGTTTGCACTTCGTGTTCGCGGCCGTAGAGTTTTTCCGGAATCAGCAAGCGCTCGCAGGCGCCCTGCTCGTCCAACGTGAACGTCTCGATCTGCCGCATACGGCGCCAGTCATCGAGGCAACGGCGCAAGTCATGCTCGACACCGACTGCGCTCTGATAGCGCTCCTCGGCAGTTTTCGCCAGCAGTTTCATGACCACTCGCGAGAACATCGGCGGCACCGTCGCCACCCGTTCACACACGGGCATTGGCAGCCGCGCGATATGGCAATGCACCCACTCCATCGGTTCACTGGCACTGAACGGCAGCGAGCCGGTGAGCATCTGGTACAGCGTCACGCCAAAGGCATACAGATCACTACGCGAATCGATCGAACGATTCATCCGCCCGGTTTGCTCCGGCGCCATGTAAGCCAGCGTGCCGGCGATAGATTCCGGTGGCGTGGGCGCTTGCCGTTCCCGTGGCAAGCGCGTGGCCAGGCCGAAGCCGGTCAGCCGCGCCTGCCCGTCATGGCAATGGACAAAGACATGCTGCGGTTTCAGGTCTTTGTGCACCAGACCACACTGATGCATATGGCCCAGTGCCTTGGCGATGTTCGTGGCCAATTCCAGACAGGTTTCGATATCCAGCGGAGCGACCAGCAATCGCGACAACGGCTCGCCACCCGGATCGTCGAACAGCAGACGAACTCGGGTGCCCGTACGCTCGAAAGCTGTCGGCTGCAACGCCCAGGCAGGATTGAGGTCGTCCCTGAGGCTGTATTCATGCGCCAGACGCTCCAGGGTGCTCGGCAATGGCTGGCCCATCGCCGGACGCACCGCCAGTAGGCTGCCATCATTCGAACCGCGCTCACGGGACAGCACCCGCTCGCCGTCGTCCCACAAAATCTGTTTTCTGCTGGCCATCTGCGTCAACACTGCTCAGGTTTTTTGCCGCACGGTGAGTTGCACGTCGCCAGCGCTCAGGGGTTGCGCTGGACAGGCTCGATGCCCAGCGCTTCTGCGATACGCACCAGATCGGCCACTGAACGTGCGGCCATTTTGCGCATGACCTGGCCACGGTGGACCTTGACCGTGACCTCGCTGAGGTTGAGCTGTCCGGCAATCTGTTTGTTCATCAGCCCGGCAATGACGAAGCCGAGCACTTCGCGCTCACGTGCGGTCAGGGTTTGGTAAGCCCGACACAAAACGGCGCCGGAGTGTTCGGCTGCTAGCCGCGCACGGTCGCGAGCCAACGCACTGGCCACGGCGTCGAGCATGTCCTGATCACGGAACGGCTTGGCCAGAAAATCCACCGCGCCGGCCTTCATCGCCTTGACGCTCATGGCGATGTCGCCGTGGCCGGTCATGAACACCACAGGGATGCGCAAGCCATTTTTTTCCATCTGTTCCTGAAACGTCAGGCCACTTTCGCCGCGCAGGCGCACGTCGAGCACCAGGCAACCGGGTACCTCACGTTGCGCTTGCGCGAGAAAATCTCCGGCGCTGTCGAAGGTTCGCACCTGCAAGCCGATCGAGCGCAGCAAGCTGTCGAGCGCCTGGCGCATCGAGGCATCGTCATCGACCACGTACACCACTGGTTCGCCGAGCACATCGGGACTTTGCGCAGGGCTGGAATGCGACCACAAGGTCATTGTGTCTCCTCGGCGAGATCGCAGCACGCATTGGGCTGGTCAATAAATCTAGTTCAGGATGGCCACCGCAGCCAGACACCGGCCGGACGGTCAGCAATCAGGCTAACAGTCAGCACCATTGCCGGCCGGCCAGAAACCCCTGAAAATCGGCCAGGCTGAGGCAGTCCCGCCTCTAGCGCTGCAAACAGGCAGGCCCGCGATGTCCACTCATCCCGCTTTTACAACGGCCCCGCGCGACGTGGTGTTTATCGCCTACCCACGGCTGAGCCTGCTCGATCTCAGCGGTGCGCAGACCGTGTTCTGGGCGGCGAGCAAAGCCTTGGTCGAGCGCGGGCAGCCCGGTTATCAACTGCACACCGCCAGCCTCAGCGGCGGCTTGATCCCGACCGTCGAAGGGCTGGCCATCGACACCCAAGCGTTAACAACGCTCGACACCACCGCGCTGGACACGCTGGTCGTGCCCGGCGCCCCTGACATCTGCCAGACCCTTGAGGAGCACCGCGAACTGAGCGACTGGCTGCAGGACCATGCTCACCTCGCCCGCCGCGTGGTCTCGGTGTGCAGTGGTGCGTTTCTGCTGGCTCAGGCCGGATTGCTCGACGCCCGCCGCGCTGCCACTCACTGGGCGATGTGCGACGCTTTGCGCGATCGCTTTCCAGCGGTCGAGGTAGATGCCGACGCGATCTTCATTCAGCAAGGCAAGGTCTGGACCTCGGCCGGAGTCACCGCCGGGATCGATCTGGCGCTGGCGCTGGTAGAGGCCGATTACGGCCGTGAAGTGACGTTGCAAGTCGCGCGGGAATTGGTGGTGTACATCAAACGCCCCGGCGGCCAGGCGCAATACAGCACGCTGCTGCAATCGCAGGCGCAGGACGCTGCGATGTTCGATGATCTGCACCTTTGGCTCATGGAGCGCCTCGGCGACCCGAATCTGACGGTGGAGCGCCTCGCCGAGCAAGCCGCAATGAGCCTGCGCAACTTCACGCGGGTCTATAAAGCGCGCACCGGGCGCACACCGTCGAAAGCGCTCGAGCTGTTCCGGCTCGAAGCGGCCAAACGCCTGCTGGAAAACTCCCCGCACAAAATCGAACGAATCGCCCGCCTCTGCGGCTTCAACGATGAAGAACGCCTGCGCGCCTGCTTCCAGCGCCACCTGTCGATCTCCCCGCGCGACTACCGCAGTCGCTTCAGCCGCGATGGCTGAACCGCTATACCTACGTATAGTTTTGCCCGCTGGCCATCAGCGTATGGTGCAAGAACGACAGGAGTCACCAGCTCGGCCGCCCGGCCCGGGAGCTTTATGTACAAGACGCATGTCATTGCGGTAGTGGACGACGACGAGGCAATGCGCACATCGCTGAGCAGCCTGCTGCGAGCGTCGGGGTATCAGGTGTTCTGCTATGCGGCGCCAGCGGACTACCTTGACTCGGACGGGCCGGCGCAGACTGATTGTTTGATTTCCGATATTCAGATGCCGGGCATGGGTGGTTTGCAGATGCTGGATGCACTGCGGGCGCAAGGCTGGCGGATGCCGGTGATTTTTGTGTCGGCGCATGCGGGCAAAATGCCCATCAGCGTACCCGGGGTCATCGCGTGTCTGGCCAAGCCATTTCAGGCTGAACGTTTGCTCGCCTGCCTGGAAAAAGCGCTGGGTTGATCCTTTTTCCCCATACCTTCGTATACCCCCCTTCCACCCATGCGTACCCCACGCACACCGATGGACAACTGCGCTCGTAGCCTCCCCGCCCTAGCATGGCTCTACACAGCGGGCGATTGAGCGCCAGGCAGTACGGCAAGCAGTTACGGCGGCCAGTGATCGTCACGCCAGAGTCCGCATCGGACTCGGGTGTCATCCATCCATCAGCGTCAGGGAGCACATTATGAAACAGCAATTATTGGTGATCGGTGCAGGGTTCGGCGGGCTGTGGAGTGCGCTGAGCGCTGCGCGTTTGCTGGATATGCATGCCCGTCAGGATGTCGAGATCACGCTGCTCGCCCCGCAAGCGGAATTGCGTATTCGCCCGCGCTTCTACGAGCCGGACGTGCACAGCATGTACGCGCCGCTCGACGCGCTGTTCGATGCGGTGGGTGTGCGCTTCGTCAAAGGCACCGCTGAAAGCATCGACGCCCGGGCGCGCCGAATCGGTTACCGCGACGAGGCCGGGCGTCCGGGTGAACTGGCCTACGATCGGCTGGTTCTCGCCAGCGGCAGCCAGCTCGCTCGGCCTCCGGTGGTTGGCCTCAAGGAGCATGCGTTCGATGTCGATCAGATCGAATCCTCGGCGCGTCTGGAACGCCATCTCATCGCCCTCGGCAACCAACCGCCCAGCGTTGCGCGCAACACCGTGGTGGTCGCCGGTGGCGGTTTCACCGGGATTGAAACTGCGACGGAAATGCCGGCGCGCCTGCGCGCGATTCTCGGTGAGGATCAAGACCTGCGCGTGATCATTGTCGATCGCAGCAAGGACATCGCTGCGACCATGGGCGATGGCATTCGCCCGTCGATCATCGAGGCGTCCAATGACCTGGGTATCGAATGGATCGTCGATGCCAGCGTTGCCGCTGTGGATGCCAATGGCGTCACCCTCGCCGATGGCCGCCACATCGAAAGCCACACCGTGATCTGGACCGTAGGTTTCCGCGCCAGCCCGCTCACCGAACAACTCGACGCCGAACGCGATGGCCAGGGCCGCTTGCATGTCGATGGCAACCTCAAGGTGCACGGCATCGATCACGTCTTTGCCGCCGGTGATGTCGCTCGCGCCGCCACTGACGACCTCGGCAACTATGCCGCGATGTCTTGCCAGCATGCGATCAGCCTGGGTCGCTACGCCGGCAACAACGCCGCCGCCGATATCCTCGGCGTCGCTCCGACAATGTATCGCCAGCCCAAGTACGTGACTTGCCTGGATCTGGGCGCCTGGGGCGCGGTGTACACCGAAGGCTGGGATCGTCAGCTGAAACTGGTGAAGGCCGAAGCCAAAGAGCTGAAGACGCAGATCAACACGGTGTGGATCTACCCGCCCGCCGCCGAACGTCGCGCCGCCCTCGCGGCCGCCGATCCGCTGATCCCTGTAGCCTGATTTCACCCTCCGCTTTAGCCCTGAGAACAAGGAGAACACCATGACCCTGCATCTGGATTCCTTCACCGCCAACCGCGCGGTGGCCCTGCAAACGCAAAGCGAAGAACTGGTGCCGTCGCGCTACGCCCTGCGCCTGGGCGACATTGACGTGATGGTGATCAGCGACGGCGTGTTGCCGTTGCCGACCCAGACCATGTCAACCAATGCCGCCCCCGCCGACCGTGCCGCCTGGTTCAAGGAAATGTATCTGGGCCCTGACGCCTTCGACTGGGCGCTCAACGTGCTGGTGGTGCGTAGCGGCGAACAAGTCATCCTCGTCGACGCCGGCCTCGGTGGCCAATTCCCCGGTTTCCCGCGCGCCGGGCAGTTCCCCAAGCGCCTGGCCGCTGCCGGGGTGGACCTCGCCGACATCACTGATATCGTCATCACGCACATGCACATGGACCATATCGGCGGCCTACTGGTCGACTCGGTGAAGAGCCGTCTGCGCCACGACGTGCGCATCCACGTCACCGCTGCCGAAGTGAATTTCTGGTCCACGCCAGACTTCACCAGCACCGACATGCCCGCACCAGTACCAGACGTCCTGCGCAGCACCGCCAACGCGTTCATCAACCACTATGAAAGCAAGTTGCACATATTCGAAGACGAATGTCAGGTTGCACCGGGCGTAGTTGCAAAACTCACCGGTGGTCATACGCCAGGGCACTGCGTGGTCTACGTCAACTCCGGTGGCGAGCGCCTGACCTTTGCCGGTGACGCGTTGTTCCCGGTGGCGTTCGATCACCCTGACTGGCACAACGGTTTCGAACACGATCCGACCAAATCGGTGGAAGTGCGCGTGCGCATGCTCAAGGAAGCCGCCGCCAGCGGCGAGCTGTTTGTCGCCACGCATCTGGCCTTCCCTTCGGTGGGTAGGGTCGCGATCAATGGTGCTGCTTTCCGTTGGATACCTGCGATTTGGGATTACTGATTGCGCGCCTGAAATCTTCGTCCGGCTTCTGCCGGGCGAAACCTTTTTCACCGCCATTGCTACGCAGAACCGTGCGGGCGGTGACCATACTTCGGTTGCTGTGTACCCTTTCTGCATCAAGCAAATCTGAGCAGAGGATGGAGTGTTGGCATATCTGGATTGGGTGCAATGGCCGGCGATGCTGGTCACCGTTCTGGCCGCCTGGCTGATCGGTTCGCAACGACCGCAACGGCGCATGAGCGGCTTCGTTTGTTTCAGTCTGAGCAATTTGCTGTGGGTGATCTGGGGCGTCCATGCCGGGGCTTACGCGCTGATCGTTCTGCAGCTTTGCCTGTTCCTGATGAACCTGCGCGGCTTCATGAAGAACCGCGTTTCAGAGCGCTGAGTGACGATGATCATCTGGCCAGAAAATCCTTTGAATTTTTCTTGTCGGACAAAATCATTTACGTATGAGCGTAAGGAGGAACTCATGCGTAGCACCGATATTTTCGTCATCGAATACAAACATCACGACCAGCCAAAATCATTCGTCATCCGCGCCAAGAGTATGCGCAACGCCGACGCTTGGCATTGGGCGAGCTGTGACGCCGGTATTGCGCCGATTCCGAAACCGGGTAAACCACCGTTGAAAGTGGTTTCCAAACCCCAGGCCGAGCGCTATGGGATTACGGAGGTGAAGTGGCGCGAGACGGCAGCGCTGGACTGGACGGAGGCTTAGGCAAATCGGGTCGCCTGGCTGAGCTTGCAAGTCAGCCAGGCGCCCCACAACAGACCATGGGGGGCATTCCGCTGGGGAATGTGCGGTTATCGTCCCGGTGAAGTGACCAGTACCTGACCGCGCGAAACTGATCGTTCCTCACGCTCCGCGTGGGAACGATCCATATCAACTAAGACCAGAACCCTTTATGCGGCTCAGCCGCCTCTTCCTCCAGCATCGGCCCGAAAACGCTCACCGTGCGCTGCCCTCTGGCAAACACTTCGCGACACGGCAACGAGAACGTCGGGTTCTCGGGATGATCGCCGGTCAGCCCGAGCAAAGCATGTTCCGATAACGCGTACACCACTCGCCCGACACCGGTCCAATACACCGCGCCCGCGCACATGCAGCAAGGTTCGGCGCTGGTGTACAGCGTGCACGCCTCCAGCTCCGTGGGTGACAACCGCTTCGCCGCCGCAGCCACCGCGACCAGTTCGGCATGCTGAGTGGGATCACCTTCCGGCGGCATCGAATTGTTGCCCGCTTCGGCAATGACCTTGCCGTCGCGGTCCGCCACCAGCGCCGCAAACGGGTGCCGGCCACGTTGTTTCGACGCCTGCGACAGGGCGATGGTCTGGCGCAGCAATGCCAGGTCCAGATCGCTGACGCCGGCCGGAACAAGCTGAGTGAATTGATTCATGGGTAACTCCTGGGCAGTGAGAAAAGACAAAAGTCAGTCGGCCAGTTTGGCCGTGGAAGCGCCGACGGCGTCGGTCGATGGTTTTTGTTTGTTGAGCAAGAGGTTGAGCAGAATGGCGGTGATCGCACCGAGGAAAATGCCGCTGTCGAGCACCAGTTTCAGCGTCGGGCCGACATGTTCGAACAGGGCCGGAAACGACATTGGCAAGACGCCGACGCTGACCGACACCGCAACAATGATGGCGTTGCGTGTGCCCTCGAACTGCACCCGTGACAGTTCCTGAATGCCCGCCACCGTGGTCATGCCGAACATGACGATCGCGCAGCCGCCCAGCACCGGCGTCGGCACCGCCGCAATCAGCGCGCCGAGCTTGGGGAACAAGCCCATCAACACCATGATCGCGCCAGCGGTCGCAACGACGAAGCGGCTCTTGATGCTGGAAAGCGCAATCAGGCCGGTGTTTTGCGTGAAGGCGTTATAGGGAAAGCTGTTGAACAGACCACCGAGCATGGTCGACAAGCCGTCGGCGCGGAAGGCGTTACCGAGGGTCTGCTGCGTAGTCGGTTTGCCGACCAGTTTGCCGATGGCCAGGCAGTTGCCAGTGGTCTCGGCCATGATCACCAGCATCGCCAGGGTCATGATCAGAATCGGTACCAGAGAAAATTCCGGCGCACCGAACGCCATTGGCGCGCTCAACTCGAACCACGCCGCCTCGCTGACCCGACTGAAGTGCGTCATGCCGAATGCGGCAGCGATCAGGCTGCCGACAAACAAGCCGATGAGCACACTGAGGTTACCGATGAAGCCGCTGAATTTCGCATAAATCACCAGCGTCACACTGACCGTGGCCAGACCCAGCAGCAGATTGGCCGGGCGACCGAAGTCAGGCGAATCAGGATTGCCACCACCCAGCCAGATTGCCGCCGCCGGCATCAGTGAAATACCGATGATGGTGATCAGGCTGCCAATCACCACGGGCGGAAAGAATCGCAGCAAGCGGCTGAACACCGGCGCCAGTGCGATGGTCAGGAAGCCGGCGGCGATCACCGCCCCGAAGATCTGGCTGAGGCCAAATTCTTTGCCGATCATGATCATCGGCGCCAGCGCAATGAACGAGCAGCCCTGAATCAATGGTAAACGCGCGCCGAACTTCCAGAAGCCGAGGGTCTGAATCAACGTCGCCACACCGGACGTCAGCAGGTTGGCGTTGATCAGTAAAACCACCTGAGCCGACGTCAGCCCCATCGCACTGCCGAGAATCAGCGGCACCGCCACCGCTCCCGCATACATCACCAGAACATGCTGCAGACCGAAGGTGAAAAGCTGCCGCAGGGGCAACACCTCGTCGACCGGGTGAACGCGTTGTGTAGTCATGGCACAAGCTCCTGAAGGGGCAGCGTTGGTTGTAATCGCGGGCGCTCAGGGACAGACGCACAAACAGAATCGGCCCCGGCGTTCGAAGACGCGGGGTCATCCTTGAATGTTTTTAACGATGAAACAAATTGGCAACCATCGCTTTTTTCGATGGCAAAGACGCGGCACAATCGCCGTCTCGCTCAAGCTCGGAGTACACCGCGTGCGCTTCTCACTCGATCAGTTGCTGATGTTCGTCCAAGTGGTGAAAAGCGGCTCGTTCTCCGCCGCCGGGCGCAAGCTGGGCAAGACGCAATCGACCATCAGCGCGGCGATCGCCAATCTGGAAACCGACGTTGGCGTCGAGTTGTTCGACCGCAGCAATCGCAGCCCTGCCCTCACCGCCAGCGGGCATAAATTGCTGGTCCAGGCAGAGGCGGTACTGGAGCGCTGCATGACCTTCGAGGCCCACGCCGATTGCCTTTCCGATAGCGTCGAACCGAGCCTGACCCTGGCGATTGAAACGCCGTACGGCCCGATCATGCCGGTGCTGCAAGCGTTCGAGCAGGCCTTTCCGTTTGTCGATCTGATCATTCGCCACCCGGTCTACGGCGATGTCAGCGAACTGGTCAGCAGTGGCGAGGCGGTGCTGGGCGTGGCGTTTTCGCAGCCGGGCTATCCCCGGGAACTGGCGTTCCAGCAACTGGGCAAACTGATCATGCTGCACGTCTGTCATCCCGATCATCCGCTGGCGCAACTGGACAACGTCACGTTCGACGATTTGCACGTGCATCGGCGCCTGGCGTTCAGTGCGCACGCCAGCAAACTGCCGAGCAGTGAATACCTGCGTTCGACGCAACTGTGGCAAGCGGAAAGCTATCTGGCCCTGCTCGAAATGGTCCGCGCCGGCCTCGGCTGGGCGACCCTGCCGCGCCAGCTGATCCAGCGTGAACTGGGCAATGGCGAACTGGTCGAGTTGCAGCTGTCGGCGTACCCGCATACCGACTGGCAAATCGGCGTCGACCTGTTATGGGCACGCCAACGGCCACTAGGGACGGCCGAGCGCTGGCTTAAGGAAAAGCTCCAGGCCAACAAGGTTTATGAACGCGATCGCAACGGTCAGACCACTACGCTGTGATTACTTGGCGAACACCTGGCCCATGTCCTTGAACGCCTTGAATTCCAGCGCATTACCGCAGGGGTCGAGCAGAAACATGGTCGCCTGTTCGCCGACCTGACCCTTGAATCGAATGTAGGGCTCGATCACGAATTGCGTGCCGAATGACTTCAGTCGCTCGGCCAGTGCTTCCCATTGCTGCCACTCTAAAATGATGCCGAAGTGCGGGACCGGTACGTCGTGGCCGTCGACCGGGTTGCTGTGAACGCTTTCCTGGGCAGCTGTCTGCGGCTGTTCATGGATGACCAATTGGTGGCCGTAAAAATTGAAATCGACCCACTGCGCGCTGGATCGGCCCTCGTCCAGACCGAACACTTCACCGTAAAAACGGCGGCAAGCGGCAAGATCGTAAACCGGGATGGCGAGGTGGAAAGGCGAAAGACTCATCAGGCACTCCGGCAACCGCGTTGATTAAACCAATCTGGCAACGGCGCACCGCTGCTGATCGAGGATCGAAAACAGCCTAGATCAAAAACCCTGCGAATGCCGGCTCGACTTTTCATGCCATGGAGATAGCGCGGCTGTGAATACGCGCCACGACTATCTGCTCGGCTTCCTTACCGGCGCGTCACCACTTTTCGGTGACAGTCCGCCGGGGCCAGCACCTCGCCCGCCCTGGAGCGCACGACGATAGTCTCGACGGGCTCGGCCCGTTCGTTGTCGAGCAGGATCGAGTGCTCCTCCCCCTCGACAAACAGAAAACGCTCGCCCCACTGCCGCAGGCTGACGACGATGGGGAACACCGCGCGGCCCATGTCGGTGAGCACGTATTCCTTGTAGGCGCTGCCATCGGACGCGGGCTGAATCTGCAACACGCCGAGCTCGACGAGCATTTTCAGTTTGACCGTGAGGATGTTCTTGGCCAGGCCCAGACGTTTCTGGAATTCACTGAAACGGCGCACGTCATCGAACGCATCGCGAATGATCATCAAGGCCCAGCGATCGCCAATGGCTTCGAGGGTTCGGGCCACCGGGCATTCGCTCTGCGCCAATGTTTGTTGTCGGGCCATGTGATTCCTGATGGACTCGGCTATTGAATGTGGTTGCATTTAACAACCCGAATGAATAAAGATCAACGCATCGGTTTCAATTCAAAACCACACTACGAGGAAGCAAGGATGCCGTGTCAGACGCAAAACCTGATCAATGCGCAAGCCGCAACTGACAGCGCAACGACCGGGCTGAGTCGTTTGCAGACTTTTCTCTTTGCAATCACCTGCGCGATAGCAGTGGCCAATGTTTATTTCGCACAGCCATTGTTGGAATCGATGGCCGCCAGCCTCGGGGTTTCACCCGGTGCAATCGGCGTTGTGGTCACGGCCACGCAAGCCGGGTATGCGGTCGGGCTGCTGTTCATTGTGCCGCTGGGTGATCTGCTCGATCGAAAGAAACTCATCGTCAGCCAACTGCTTTTGTCTGCAACGGCGCTGTGTGCCGTGGGCCTGTCCGAGAGCTGGGGAGTGTTGCTCGGCGCCATGATGCTGGTGGGATTGCTGGCGGTGGTGGTGCAAGTGGTGGTCGCCTGCACCGCCAGCCTTGCTCGTCCGGAACAGCGCGGCGCCGCCGTAGGCACCGTCACCAGTGGCGTGGTGCTGGGCATTTTGCTGGCGCGTTTCGTTTCCGGCGTAGTGGCTGATCTGGCCGGTTGGCGCGGCGTGTATTTTGTCTCGGCAGTCATGATGATCGGCATGGCTCTGCTGTTATGGCGCACCCTGCCCGCCTCGGCAAAACCGCCCGCACAGGGCAGCTATCGGCAATTGCTGCGCTCGATGTTCCAACTTTTTTTGACTGAGCGGGTATTGCGCATCAGAGGTATCTTCGCCCTGCTGATCTTCGCCGCGTTCAGTGTGTTGTGGACGTCGATGGTGCTGCCGCTCAGCGCCCCGCCCCTGTCGTTGTCCCACACGCAGATCGGCCTGTTCGGACTGGCCGGAGTGGCGGGCGCGCTCGCCGCCGCACGGGCTGGGCGCCTGGCCGATCGCGGCTTGGGCAATCGCACCACCGGCATCACCCTAGCGCTGTTGACGCTGTCCTGGCTACCCATCGCATTTGTCGACAGTTCGCTGCTGGCGATGGCCGTCGGAGTGATCCTCCTCGACTTCGCCGTGCAAGCGGTGCACGTCACCAACCAAAGCCTGATCTTCGCCGCACGGCCCGATGCGCAGAGCCGACTGGTCGGTGCGTATATGTGTTTTTACTCGGTGGGCAGTGGTTTGGGCGCCATCGCGGCGACGTATACCTATGCGCACTCTGGCTGGGTGGCGGTGTGTTTTCTCGGAGGAGGGATCAGTGCTGTGGCGCTGATGTATTGGGTGTGGCTGGAGTACGTTTATTCACACGACTGAACCAATGTGGGAGCGAGCCTGCTCGCGAAGACGGAGCATCAGTCAGCACAGAGTTGTCTGACCTGACGCCTTCGCGAGCAGGCTCGCTCCCACAGGGATTACTCGCCAGCAGCTACTTGCCGTCCTCGGGCTTCTCGGTCTGCATCTGCACCGACGGTTTGCTTTTGTCACCGTCCTTGTTGGGTGCATCGTTGGAATCGAAGCAGCCGCTCAACAGAAACATTGAGCAGAACCCCAGACATACGCAGATTTTCTTCATGACAATCTCCTTTCAGCAGTGGTATTGCTACCCGGTTCAAGCTTGACCTAGCATCGTTTACCTTCTTCCGGGATGTGCGCAAATTCATTGCAGGACTGCATCGGGCTCTCAGCCCTTACTGTGCTCCGGCGACGAAGGCCCTTCCTTGACGCCGCGCGGGCCGGCGATGCCCCACACGATCAGGCCGAGCACCGGGAACACGATCAAGCCGATCGCCCAGGCGGCTTTGACGCCGACGCTCTTGTTGCTGCGAAACACGCTGACAATCGCCCACAGGTCGACCAGCAGAATGATCACCGCCACGGCGATGGAGAAGTAACTCGCTGCCTCGTTCATTTCGCAATCCTCCGATGACTTGTAAGCATTGGGCTGCGGGGCTTTTTCAGCGTTCAAAAAAATTGCGCGTGCGCGGCGCCAAAGCCTCAGCCACCTTCCGGATCCTGGCGGATCACGGAAATCTTGCCGTTGCGCTCGATGATCGCGAACTTGATCTGGTCGATGGTTTCAATGCCCTGACTGGAGCGCGCCGCCTCCATGACATCCGCCTCGACCAGCCGCGCATGGCGCAGACGCCGCTGCAACAGCTTGCCGTTCTCGACAATGATCGTTGGTTCACCATCGATCAGCCGCGAGATCCAGCTGGAACGCTGCTTGAGCAAAGAGAACCCAACGTCGATGGCGATCAGGGTGATGATCACCAGAAACGCATTGGTCAGGGAAAAATCATCACCAAGCAGCGCTTGCTGGGTGGCTTCACCGATGATCATCAGCAAGACGAAATCAAACGTCGTCAGCTCGGCCAACGAACGCCGACCGGCAATTTTGAACAGCACCATCAGTGCCAGATACATCGCGAGTGCGCGCAACACCGAGTCCATGGGTCACCTATGGATAAATGAATTGAATGAGCTTCACTTCGCTCGAGCCCGGCGCGCCGATATGGCTGCGAAACAGGCCCAGTCCGTCACCGCGCAGGGTCAGATAAAGCGTTGCCTGGCCCTGCGCATCCGCCTGCAACCACAAACGCATGCCCTGCGCTGAACTGCGCATACGCACTGGCGCCGGTTGCATGGTTTCGATGCTGAAGCCATCGAGCATCTCGCCGCCGATGTCCAATTCGACGATAGCTTCAGGTGTCGCGTGCACGCTGAGTTTCAGCGGGTTGGTCGAGCCGTTGCGGTGGAACATCTCGTACTCGACCTGGACTTTGCCATCGTCGCTGCGGGCGTCCTGCGAACTGAGCACGCCCCGGGAAAACAGCCCCAACAGACCCAGCAGCATGCACAGCACCAGCAGATACCAACCGATGCGCTCGAAGCGCCAGACCTTCAGTTGATAGGCCATGTCCTCCTGCACCGGGAACTGCCGACTGCGCAGATCGGGATGCTCAGCGTCAGGCTTCATCGGCGCCACCCTCCTTCGCCGCGCAAGGCGCGACGGTGATAGGCCGGCAACTGCTGCAAGGCGAACTCACAGGCCAGGGTCTGCACTTCACTGCGCGATCCGGGAAACCATTGCCGGGTGCTGAACAGAAAATGTTGGTCATCGAACTGGAATGCCCAGGCGAAACACACCGTACCGGCCTTGATGCCGTCCATATCATCGGGTCCGAGAATGCCGGTGGTGGCGACCGCGACGTTGGCCGTGCTGTCGCGCAACGCACCAATGGCCATTTCACTGGCAACTTCCACGCTGGTCAGATTGAAGGTTTCCATGGTCGCCGGGCTCACGTGGAGCAAGCGCTGCTTGGCTTGCGGCGAATAGACCACGTAGCCGCATTCGATCAGCTCGCCGCTGCCGGGCACTTCCGACAGCAACATGACGATTTCCCCGGCCGTGCAGGATTCGGCGGTGGTGATGATCAGCGAATGTTGGCGCAGGTATTCAATCGTTTCCTTGGCGATGGACATGGCACGCTCTCGAAGCTGTTATTGCCGGTTGACCGCTCGCTGTGCGGATCATTCCGCTGGACTGGATGAGCGTATACCCGCCTCTTCCAGTGAAAGTTTTCCGCCCTGTTCGGCACGATCACCTACCCTCATAGACTGTGTGATCCACTCGAGCCCGCCGCCCCCATGCGCTGTTCATTCAAGTCGTTGTTTTTGGTTCTGTTGCTGCTGCTGATGCCGGGCAGCGCTGCGCCGTGGGCAGCGGACCTTGCCGCGCCGGCGAACTCAGGCGCAGCGCCGCTACCTGTGATTTCGCAAAGCGATCTGCAAGCCCTGCAACAACGCCTCGACGGGCTCAAGCAGCAGATCTCGGCAGCGAACAATTACAACCAGCTCGAAGGCCCGCAGGATCGGGTGCAGGCGTTCATTCTCGATGTCGATCGGTTGTCGGCAGCGCTGTTGCCGCAACAGGCGCAACTGGCGGTGCAACTGGGCGTGCTCGGCACCGCTCCAGACGCTGAGGTGGCTGCCGAGCAAGCCGATATCGTCGCGCAACGGGCTGCGCTGGCGGAACAGAAAAGCAAGGTCGACGGCACCCTGAAAAGCCTCGCCGCACTGAAACAGAATGCCGCCGACCTGATCACGCAAATCGCCGGCATCCGCCGCACGCTACTGGAAAGCGAACTGACCCTGAGCACGCGCAGTGTGTTGAGTCCGCAGTTCTGGGCGCCACTGATCAATCCAAGCGAGGACGACCGCCAGCGCCTGCGACTGTTCGTCGAGCAGGTGGCTGACGTATGGGCCACGGTCTGGGCGCCGGGCGAGCGGTTTTACACCTGCGTACTGGTGCTGCTGGCGCTGCTGATCTGGACCTTCGGCCGACGTCTGGCTGAGCGCGGGCTGACCTGGTTCTGCATTCATCGCGTGGCGGAGGGCCGACTGCGCCGCAGTGCCTTGGCCTTCGCCTCAGCCATAGCGACCTTCATCACCACCGCCATCGCCCTGAAGCTGCTGTTCTACGCCTGCACCCGCCACGACGCCCTGCCGCCGGTGCTGGAAACCTTCTCCGAAGAGTTCGAAAAAGTCGTCTATGCCTGCGTGCTGATCACCGGGCTCAGCCGTGCATTGCTGTCCACCGAGCACCCGTCGTGGCGCCTGCCGGCAATTGCTGATCCAGTGGCGCTGGCCCTCAAGCCTTATCCGCGAATCCTCGCCTGCGCGTTGCTGGTGTTGGTGACGCTGGTGCAAGTCGCCAATGCCACAGGCATGAGCAGCCACATCGTGATGGCCGGGCGCGGCGTGATTTCCATGGTGGTGCTGGCGATCATCGGCACGATGCTGGTGCGCGTGGGCAAAGTGCGCAAGGCCTTGGTCGCCGCCAACGACGCTTCGGCGACGAACAGCGTGTTCGCCGGGCTGATCTACAGCGTCGCCAGCGTCTCGATGTTTGTCACGGCCATTGCCCTGCTTGCCGGCTATGTTTCGCTGGCGCGGTTCATCAGTTATGAACTGGTGTGGAGCTACGTCGTGCTGTCGGGTTTCTATTTGCTCATTCAGTTGGTCAAGGACGCCTGTGAACACCTGTTTTCACCGAAACACGCGAGCGGCCAGGCGCTCAAGCAATTGCTCGGGGTCAGCGATCGACGCCTTGAGCAAACGTCGATCCTGTTGTCCGGCGTCAGCCGCGCCGGCCTGATGCTGATGGCGCTGATTTCGTTGTTTGTCGGCGGCATCGGCACCACGCTCGGCCAACTGGTCACCAACATCATGTCGATTCTTGGCGGCGCCGGTTTGCGCAAGCTGAATATCGTCCCCGGGCACCTGCTCAATGCGCTGCTGGCGCTGCTGATCGGCATCTGGCTGATCCGTACATTGAGCCGCTGGCTCGACAACGAATTCCTGCCCAAGACCGACATGGACCCGGGCATGTGCGCGTCGCTGAGCACGCTGTTCTCCAATATCGGCTACGCCTTCGTGATTCTGCTGACGCTGTCGTCGCTGGGCGTGCAGTGGACCAATCTGGCGTGGATCGTCAGTGCGCTATCCGTCGGTATCGGCTTTGGCTTGCAGGAGATCGTCAAGAACTTCGTCTCCGGCCTGATTCTGCTCACCGAGCGCCCGGTCAAGGTCGGCGACCTGATCAGCATCAGCGGCGTCGAGGGCGACATCCGCCGGATCAACGTGCGCGCCACGGAAATCCAGCTCAGCGACCGCTCGATCGTGATCGTGCCCAACTCGCAGCTGATCTCGCAGAACCTGCGCAACGTTACCCTCGGCGGCAGCGCTCAGGGCGTGGCATCGCTGGAGCTGGTGTTTCCGCTGGATATCGATCCTGAGCAGGTCAAACAACTGCTGCTGGATGCGTATCACGAGAACGAAACCATCCTCGATAAACCGGCGCCATTCGTGCGTTTCAGCAAGTTGTCCCCGGACGGCATAACCCTCACGGTCACCGGCTATGTGGGCAGCCCGAGGATTGTCGGGCTGACCAAGAGCGATTTGTTGTTTGAAGTGTTGAAGCGGTTGGGCGCAGCGGGGATTGCGCTGGCGAAACCGCCAGCGGCGTGATCAGGTTAGCGCTTGCCCGTGTTGTCGATGCGGGCCGTGCTGCTGCGTGGCGTCAGCTCGAACGGCAGGACGACATGCCTTTCTGCCAGCGGCCGCTTTTCGATCAGGGCAATCAGCATCTCGACCGCCTTGGCCCCGAAGGCCTCGGCTGGTTGCGAGATGGTGGTCAGCGGCGGATCGCAGAACGCAGCCATGGGAATGTCATCGAAACCCACCAATGAAATATCCTCGGGCACACGCAGCCCGGCCTGCCGGATGCGCTTGAGCGCACCAATGGCCATTTCATCGTTTTCGCAGAACAGCGCGCTCGGCCGCTCGGCCAATGCGAGCATCTTTTGCGCGCCGGCAAAACCGGCCTCGAGGCTGAAATTGCCATGGCAGATCAGTGCTTCGTCGAAGGCAATCCCGGCCTCGCGCAGTGCCGCTTCGTAGCCTGCCAGTCGATCCAGAGTCAACGGGCTGTTTTTCGAGCCCTTGATCAGGCCGATGCGTCGGTGCCCCGATGCGATCAGATGTTCGGTCATGGCTTTGGCGGCGGCAACGTTGTCCAGGCTGATGGTTGGATAACGCCCGGCCTTGAGCACTTCGCAAGCATTGATGATCGGCGGCACATCGGCGTCGGCCGGAGCGTTTTCGAAAGGATCGTAGGCGCGCAACTGAATCACCCCGTCGGCCTGATAGGCGTACACCAGCTCGGCGAATTGTCGCTCCAGTTCTTCCCGGCCCTGAGTGTCGCACAGCAGCAGCCGATAACCGGCTGCCTGCGCCGCTTGCTGCGCGCCGCTGATGACCCGGGCAAAGAAGGTATTGGCGATGGTCGGCACCAGAATCACCAGATTGCCGGTGCGCCGCGAACGAAACTGCACGGCCATCAGGTTCGGCCGATAGCCGGCCTGCTCCACGGCCGCCATGACGCGCTCACGGGTTGGCGCGAGCACACGCTCGGGCGATTTCAAAGTCCTCGAAACCGTCGCCACGGAAACCCCGGCCAGTCGAGCCACTTCGCGAATATTGGACAAAAACACCTCGTTGATTCATGCCGATCAGACGCGGAGCTTACCGCAGGCAACGAGCGATCGAAACGCTGTCGATCATCCGCTGGCATTTGACACTCGGCTATTTCACGCCTAGATTTCGCCCACGATGTAACCGGTTACATCACTCATCAGCATTGCATCCAGCTACCGAGAGGACCGCCATGTACGCTGCCGCAAAAAAAACAAGAATGGGTTTTGTCGGAGGCGGTGAAGGTTCATTCATTGCCCGTGCCCACCGGCAAGCCGCCGGCCTCGATGGACGCTTCGAACTGGTCTGTGGCGCGTTCAGCCGCGACTCGGAGAATAATCAGCGCACCGCTGCGACCCTGGGAGTGTCCGCCGAACGTTGTTACGGCGACTGGCAAACCCTGCTCGCTCGCGAGGCCGCCCTGCCCGCCGAGCAACGCATGCAACTGCTGGTCATTGTCACCCCCAATCATCTGCACGCACCGATTGCCCGTGAGGCATTGAGCGCCGGTTTTCACGTGTTCAGCGAGAAACCCGCGGCGCTGAATCTCGCCGAGGTGCAGGCGCTGCATTCGGTGGTGATCAACAGCCAGCGAATTTACGGGCTGGCGCACACCTACCTCGGTTACGCGATGGTCTGGCAGGCCCGCGAAATGGTCGCCAGCGGCGTGCTCGGGCACGTGCGCAAAGTCATCGTCGAGTACCCGCAAGGCTGGCTCAGCACCGATGTCGCCGGGCAAGGCAACAAGCAGGCCGGCTGGCGCGACGATCCGGCGCAATCCGGGATCGGCGGCTGCATTGGCGACATCGGCACCCATGCGTTTTCCCTCGCCGAGTTCGTTGCCGGCCAGTCGATCCAGTTCATCAGCGCAATGCTCGGTTCGCATGTCGAGGGTCGGCAACTGGATGACGATGTGGCGATGCTGTTCAAAATGAGCGACGGCGCCAGTGGTGTATTGCTCGCCAGCCAGGTCTGCGCCGGTGAGGAAAACCCGCTGAAGATCCGCGTCTACGGTGACAAGGGTGGGCTGGAATGGCGTCAGGAAGAGCCGGCCAGTCTGATTCATCGACCGTTGAATGAACCGATGCGCATTCTGCGATCCGGAGTCGGTCAGCCGTGGTTGTGTGACGCTGCCAGTCAGCGCATGCGCCTGCCCGCCGGGCATCCCGAAGGTTATCTGGAAGCGATGGCCAACCTGTACGGCGATCTTGCCGAGGCGATTGTTCAAGGCGTCGAAGGCCATCAGGCCCCGGGCGTACCGGGCATCGAGACCGGACTGCGCGGCATGGCCTTTATTGAAACCGCCATCGCCAACCACCTTGGCAATGAAAAGTGGAGCGAGATTCCCGGCCAACCGACAGGAGCCCAGCACAATGAACAGTGATCAGCAAAATTCGACTGGCCTTAAAGGTCCGGGGATTTTTCTCGCGCAATTCATCGCCGACCAAGCGCCTTTCGACACGCTCGCCAACATCGCCGAATGGGCAGCCTCGCAAGGCTACAAAGCCATTCAGGTACCGACCCTCGGCACGCGTTTCATCGATTTGCAGCGCGCCGCTGAAAGTCAGGATTACTGCGACGAACTCATCGCCGTCTGCGCCCGCGCCGGTGTGGTGATCAGTGAGCTGTCGACGCACCTGCAAGGGCAATTGGTCGCTGTGCATCCGGCGTTCGACAGTCTGTTCGACGACTTCGCCCCGCCAGCGCTGCGCGGCAAGCCGCAGGAGCGCACCGAGTGGGCCATCGAGCAGTTGAAACTGGCGGCCCGTGCCAGCCAGCGTCTCGGACTCAAGGCCCATGCGACCTTCTCCGGCGCCCTGCTCTGGCCCTACGTCTATCCATGGCCGCAACGTCCGGCCGGTTTGGTCGAGCAAGGTTTCGCCGAACTGGGCAAGCGCTGGCTGCCGATCCTCGATTGCTTCGAAGAGGCCGGCGTTGATCTGTGCTACGAAATCCATCCCGGCGAAGACTTGCATGACGGCGCGTCGTTCGAGCAGTTTCTTGAGGCGGTGAATCATCACCCCCGCGCCGCAATTCTCTATGACCCGAGCCACCTGCTGCTGCAGCAAATGGATTACCTCGGCTTCATCGACCGTTACCACCAACGCATCCGCATGTTTCACGTCAAGGATGCCGAGTTTCGCCCCGATGCGCGCTCCGGCGTCTACGGCGGTTATCAGGGTTGGGTCGAGCGTCCCGGGCGCTTCCGCTCGCTGGGCGACGGCCAGATCGATTTCAAATCGATCTTCAGCAAATTGTGCCAATACGACTTCAACGGCTGGGCCGTGCTGGAGTGGGAATGCTGCCTGAAAGACTCTGCACAGGGCGCGGCGGAAGGCGCGGCGTTCATCGAGCGACACATGATCCGCAAGACCGCCAAGGCCTTCGACGATTTCGCCGGGGTCAGCGCCGATGCCGCTTCCAACCGGCGCCTGCTCGGCCTGACCGACGACTGATTCATCCGCGTTACCGACATAAAAACAATACGGTGATCTGAAATGAACGTAATGAATGCGCGACTCAGCGTGATGATGTTTTTGCAGTTCTTTATCTGGGGTGGCTGGTTCGTCACCCTCGGCACTTTTCTGGCCACCACGCTCGCTGCCAGCGGCGGCCAAGTCGGCATGGCCTTCGCCACGCAATCATGGGGTGCGATTCTGGCGCCGTTTGTCATTGGCTTGATTGCCGACCGGTTTTTCAATGCCGAACGCATTCTGGCGGTGCTGCATCTGCTGGGCGCGGTGCTGCTCTATCAGCTCTATCGCGCCGCAGACTTCAGCGCGTTTTATCCCTATGTGCTCGCCTACATGATGGTCTACATGCCGACATTGGCGCTGGTGAACGCCGTGGCGTTCCGCCAGATCAAAGACCCGGCGCTAGAGTTCTCGCGCATTCGCGTATGGGGCACAGTGGGCTGGATTGTCGCCGGTGTGGTGATCAGCTTCGTGTTCGCCTGGGACTCGCAACAAAGCATCGCGGCGGGAGGCTTGCGCAATACGTTCCTGATGTCCGCCGTCGCGTCGCTGTTGTTGGGGCTTTACAGCTTCAGTCTGCCGAACACTGCGCCGCTGAAAAGCGCAGCGGGCTCATCAAGCCTCAAGCAGATGCTCGGCGTCGATGCGTGGGGTTTGCTCAAGGATCGCAGCTATCTGGTGTTCTTTCTCGCCTCGATCCTGATCTGCATTCCGCTGGCCTTCTATTACCAGAACGCCAACCCGTTTCTCGCGGAGATCGGCGTGACCAACCCGACAGCGAAGATGGCCATCGGTCAGGTGTCGGAAGTGCTGTTCATGTTGCTGTTGCCGCTGTTCATCCATCGTTTCGGCATCAAGATCGCCCTGCTGGTCGGCATGGCTGCCTGGGCGTTGCGTTACGTGCTGTTTGCCTTCGGCAATAACGACGATCAGGCATTCATGCTGCTGATCGGCATTGCCCTGCACGGCGTGTGCTATGACTTCTTCTTCGTGTCCGGGCAGATCTACACCGATGCAAAAGCACCGGAACGCTTCCGCAGTTCGGCGCAAGGTCTGATCACCTTGGCCACGTACGGGTTGGGCATGTTGATTGGCTTCTGGATTGCGGGACGGATTACTGACCACTTCACTTCGAGTGCGGGCCATGACTGGAGAAGTATCTGGCTATTTCCAGCCGGTTTTTCCGTGGCGGTGCTGCTGTGTTTCTGGGCGACGTTCAAGGGCCGCGATCGGGACAAGGCTGTGTTGCCGAGTGCGGTTTAGAGCAGAGTTCTGATGCATGAACAGAACGAATGCCGCCTGTGGTTGAGGCGGCATTCGCTATCGATGCTCATGGTTGCGCTCAAGCGGTGCGACGTTCGAGCAGACGGTCAGCGCCACCTTCGGCGACCCGATTGCCTTGCAGATGATCGGAACCGTCAGAGGCTACTGCATCGCTGAACAGTGGATCGGTTTCGGTGGCGGCAACTGCGTCGCTGAATAGCGGGTCGGTTTCGGTGGCGGCTACTGCGTCGCTGAACAAGCGGTCCGTTTGAGTGGAGGCGATCGCGTCGCTGAACAGTGGGTCGGTTTCGGTGGCGGCGAAGGCATTCAGTGCAAAAACCGAGAAAGCGATACCGAGGATAGTCTGGCGTTTCATGATGATGTGCTCCGAGGTGCAGTGGTTGGGTATGGAGCCGATCTTACGCTGCACCGTGGATATGAGAACTTCATTGACTTAATGGTTGTTATTGACGCAATCAATGATGAGTTGAGTAAAAGCAGCTGCTTACCTAACCGTTAAGCTGGTGCTTACGCGTCCAGACGAAACGCCCTACAAAGTCTAAAGCACAAAACTGACAAATCGTATTTCTGACAGCTTTACGCAAGCAAAAAAAAGACCCGAATCGATCGAAACCGAAACGGGTCTTTCCCACTCAGACGACCCTTATTTCAAGTCGTCAAAGTGATCTCGCAGGAACTCGTAAAAGCGCAAAGCTTTCAACAATCTCCATACAAGGCTCAGCGTACGCAGCAAAAGCTTCATACGTTTTGGCCTCCAGGGCTGGCGGCCAAACCTCCAGCAAACTTACCGGACCATGCGTGCCTTCAGCCTACATGCTGGTGTGGCTAGTGAGGCGGCCGGTTGAAATACCTCCGAGACAACATTCCGGCGCAGGTGCGAATCCGCGTCAGAGGGCGTGAAACCTTTTGCGCCCCCAGCCAAACCTCACTGCTCTACCAACAAGATGAGCGCAGGCATCTTAACGCAGAAATCAGAAGAGAAAACCCGAGTAGCCAAGGTTATTCTGCGGCTACGCCTGAACCTTTGTAAAACCGTATTTCTGACAATGTTTATTGACAGACCTGAATTCAGTTACATGCGTTGGACGTTCCGAAAAAACCTCGCACACCACGCTAAAACTTCGTTGCACTGACGGGAGAAACTCAATACCATGCGCGGACATGTTGGTGTGGCTAGTGATGCACACGGCCTCGGCTCCAAACCGAGGCATGAAAAACCGCCCCGCGAAGGCGGTTTTTTTTCGTCTGCGTTTTCTGGTCCCATCCAAGGCACATTGCCTGACCTGATCCCCCCTGCGCACCTGCACAAATCTTCTAAACAATCTCCTCCTCCACGCGGTATTTTGGAAACGCCCCTGCTCAACCGCCCTATGGAGTCCTCCCATGGACAAACGCAACTGGATCTCTCTCTCCCAGGATGTCGATACCGGGATCGAGTCGATTCGTGCGCATTTCCGTGGGCATGCCTACGATCCACACTGGCATGACAGTTTTCTCGTCGGAGTGACCGAGCAAGGCGTCCAGCAATTCAACTGCCGCCGGGTGCGTCATCGCAGTACGCCGGGGCACGTGTTTCTGCTCGAGCCGGGTGAAATCCACGACGGCCATGCGCCGACGGAGGATGGCTTTACCTACTCGATGCTGTATCTCGATCCGCACTGGCTGGAGCGCGAACTGCACGCGCTGTTCGAAGAGGCGCCCGCCGACAGTCAGCCAGGCTTTGCCGACACCCTGAGCCACGATCCGCGCCTGTCGGCGGCGATCGTGCAAGCCTTCCATGCTTTGCATGACGGCGATCTGCGCATCGTCCGGCAGACTGCGCTGGATGGCCTGCTGGCGTCCCTCACCCGCCACCTCGACTGGCGCAAGCGTCAGCACTTCGATCCGCGCCTGCCATTGGTGGCGCAGGTCGCGCGGGACTATCTGCATGCCCACACTTATGAAGACATCGGCCTCGACGACCTAGCGCAAGCCTGTGGCGTTGATCGCTTTCGCCTGACCCGCGCGTTCAAGGCCGCTTTCGGTCTGGCACCCCACGCCTATCTGATCCAGTTGCGCCTGGCCAAGGCGCGGCAATTGCTCGCGCGCGGCGAGACGCCAGCGCAGGTGGCCAGCGTGCTCGGTTTTGCCGATCAGAGTCATCTCGGTCGCTGGTTCCGACGCGCCTATCAACTGACCCCGGCGGACTACCGCAAACGCTGCTCAAATCTTCCAGACTGACGCCCTCCGTCTGACGATCATGGTGTCCTGTTTCGACTTTCAGGAATTTGCACCATGGCTTCTTTACTGCCCTTTCTGCTGTTTGCTTTCGTTGCCTCGATCACCCCGGGGCCGACCAATATTCTGGTGTTGAGCCACAGTTCGCGGCGCGGATTGATTGCCACGCTGCCGATCATTTTTGGCGCGTGTGCGGCGGCCGCGTTGATCGTGCTGGTGGTCGGGCTCGGTGCTGGTGAAACCCTGCTGCGCTTTCCGCGCGTGCAGCAAGCCATGGCTTGGGCTGGCGTGCTCTGGTTGAGCTGGCTGGCGTGGCAGATCTTTCGCAGTCCGCCGCCATCCCTGGACCCGAAATCGCAGGAACAAAGCTTGAGCGTATTCGGCGCGGCGCTGCTGCAATTGGTCAACCCGAAGGTGTGGATGATGGCTGTGGCGGTGGTCAGCGTATTCGTCGGCGGCGGCGACAAGACGCTGCGCCTGTTGGTGTTGTCGCTGGCGTTTCTGCTGGTGTCGTTGCCGTGCATGACGCTCTGGGCATTGCTCGGCGTTGGCAGCACGCGGTTGCTCAGCTCACCGCAGGCGTTCAAGCGCATGAACGCGGCACTGGCCCTTCTTCTGCTGCTCTCGGCCTGGCTGGCCGTGTTGGTCTAATGCCCGGTGGCTTGCCGGTATTCGCGTGGTGTAAACCCGGTCGAGGCCTTGAACTGACGGGTGAAAGCGCTGTGATCGGTGTAGCCGCATTGCAGCGCCACCTCGGTGATCGGCAAGTCGCTGTGCAGCAATCGATGCGCATGTTCCAGGCGGACTTTCTGAATCATCTGCCGTGGTGTCAGGTGGAAAACGCGTTTGCAATAGCGCTCCAGTTGCGCCACGGAAATCCCGGCGATCCGCGTCAGTTCACCCAGCGTCACCCGCCGATTGAAGTTGCCGCGAATGTATTCATCGACCGCCGCCAGGCGCTCGAAAGCCGGATGGGTTTCGCTGGCTGACTGCAGATCCACCGAGATCCCCACCAGACCGATGATCGTCCCGTCACGGTTGTAGATCGGCCTCTTGTGGGTCAGGCACCAGCCCGGTTCGCGACTGCCATACAGATGCAGTTCGAGCTGATCCTCCAACACGAAACCTTCCTCCAGCACCTTGCGATCCTGCTCGGTATAGCCCGGCCCCAACTGCGCCGGGAACACCTGCGCACTGGTTTTGCCGAGCAACGGGCGCAGGTCCTTCAAGCCACAACGCTGCACCAGCGTGCGGTTGGCCAGCACATAGCGCGCTTGCAGATCCTTGATGAAGATCGCCGCGTTGGGGATCACATCGAGTATCGGCAACAGCTGCGCGGCACCCGCGACCATCTCTTCGAGGGTCTGCGCACGCAAGCCGTCAGTGCCCTGGCACAGGATCGAAAACGCTGACTGCATCAAAGACTTCCCCTCGAGTTGAACCACCGCAAATGTCACTCGCCAGCAGATTGCAGCAACGTCGCGGCCCTGTCGAGGCCGCGCATTCATCGGCGCCATTGTGCTGAATTCGTCATCGATCCCGGCATAAAACATCAATCGCCGCCACTGTCGAGCGGTGCAAAGTCTGCTCGTCCCCGTGACACAACTGCCTATCCAATAACTCACAAGAAGGCGATGCCATGTCAGGCCAAGGCAAGTTCAAAAAACAGCTTTCATTGATCGACCTCACCTTTATCGGACTCGGCGCGATCTTCGGCTCCGGCTGGTTGTTCGCCGCCAGCCATGTCTCGGCGATTGCCGGACCGGCGGGGATTTTTTCCTGGTTGCTGGGCGGTTTCGCCGTGTTGCTGCTGGGCATCGTCTACTGCGAACTGGGCGCGGCATTGCCCCGTGCTGGCGGCGTGGTGCGCTACCCGGTTTATTCCCACGGCCCGCTGCTCGGCTACCTGATGGGCTTCATTACGCTGATTGCATTTTCCAGTCTGGTGGCGATCGAAGTGGTCGCCTCGCGCCAATACGCGGCGGCATGGTTTCCCGGTCTGACCAAGGCTGGCAGTGGCGATCCGACGATCCTCGGCTGGCTGGTGCAGTTCGGCCTGCTCTGCGTGTTTTTCCTACTCAACTACCGCAGCGTGAAGACGTTCGCCAAGGCCAACAATCTGGTCAGCGTGTTCAAATTCATCGTGCCGCTGCTGGTGATCGGCGTGCTGTTCACCTTCTTCAAACCGGAGAACTTCCAGGTTCAGGGATTCGCTCCATTCAGCCTGTCCGGCGTGGAGATGGCCGTCTCTGCGGGGGGGATCATCTTTGCCTATCTGGGCCTGACGCCGATCATTTCCGTCGCCAGCGAAGTGAAGAATCCACAGCGCACCATTCCCATCGCGCTGATTCTCTCGGTACTGCTGTCGACCCTGATCTACGTGCTGCTGCAAATGGCCTTTCTCGGCAGCATCCCGACGGAAATGCTCGCCAACGGCTGGGCCGGTATCAGCAAGGAATTCGCCCTGCCCTATCGCGACATCGCCCTGGCGCTCGGTGTGGGCTGGCTGGCGTATCTGGTGGTCGCCGATGCGGTGATCTCGCCGAGTGGCTGCGGCAACATCTACATGAACGCCACGCCGCGAGTGATCTACGGCTGGGCGCAGACCGGCACCTTCTTCAAGGTCTTCACCCACATCGATGAAAAGTCCGGCATCCCGCGTCCGGCGCTGTGGCTGACTTTCGCCCTGTCGGTGTTCTGGACCCTGCCATTCCCGTCGTGGGAAGCGCTGATCAACGTGGTCTCCGCCGCGCTGGTGTTGAGCTATGCGGTGGCGCCGGTGTCGGTTGCGGCGTTGCGGCGCAATGCGCCGGACATGCCGCGCCCGTTCCGGGTCAAGAGCATGGGCCTGCTTGGGCCGGTGTCGTTCATCATCGCCGCGCTGATCGTTTACTGGTCGGGCTGGAACACCGTGTCGTGGCTGCTCGGCCTGCAAATCCTGATGTTTGTCATCTACCTGTTCTGTGGCCGCTTTGTGCCCACCGCTCACCTGAGCCTGGCGCGTCAGGTGAGTTCATCGGCGTGGCTGATCGCCTTCTACGCGGTGACCATCGCGCTGTCGAAACTCGGCACCTTCGGTGGCCTGGGCATCCTCGCGCATCCGTTCGACACGATCGTCGTCGCCGCTTGCGCCACCGGCATTTACTACTGGGGTGCAGCAACCGGCGTGCCTGCCCATCTGCTGCGCCTGGACGAAGAGGACGAAGAAAGCGAAAGCCCTGCGCCCTCGTCCACCGTCACCCCCGCCCTGCCGGCGCCTACTGAAATCATCCAACGGGATCTCTCCATGAAACGAGTACACGTCATCGATTCCCACACCGGCGGCGAGCCGACACGACTGGTGATGAGCGGCTTTCCCGAGTTGTCCGGCAACGACATGGCCGAGAAACGCGATGCCCTGCGCAGCCAGCACGATCAGTGGCGGCGCGCCTGTCTGCTCGAGCCACGCGGCAACGACGTGCTGGTCGGCGCGCTCTATTGCCCACCGGTATCGGCGGACGCCACTTGCGGGGTGATCTTCTTCAACAACGCCGGCTACCTGGGCATGTGCGGCCACGGCACCATTGGCCTGATCAATTCGTTGCAGCATCTGGGGAAAATCCAGCCGGGCGTGCACAAGATCGACACACCGGTGGGGCAAGTCAGCGCGACGCTGCACGACGATGGCTCGGTCACTCTGGGCAACGTGCCCGCTTACCGTTATCGCAAACAGGTACCAGTGGACGTGCCCGGTTTTGGTCGCGTAGTCGGTGATATCGCCTACGGCGGCAACTGGTTTTTTCTGGTTTCCGAGCATGGCCAGACCCTGACCATGGACAACGTCGAACACCTGACCGCGTACACCTGGGCCATGCTCAAGGCGCTGGAAGATCAGGGCATCTTCGGCGAAGACAGTGCGGTCATCGACCACATCGAATTGTTCGCCGATGACGATCAGGCCGACAGCCGCAACTTCGTCATGTGTCCCGGCAAAGCCTACGACCGCTCACCGTGCGGCACCGGCACCAGCGCCAAACTTGCCTGCCTGGCAGCCGACGACAAGCTTCAACCGGGCGCACCGTGGATACAGGCGAGCATCACCGGCAGCCAGTTCGAAGGCCGCTTCGAATGGGAAGGTGAACGCATTCGCCCGTTCATCACCGGCCGCGCCTACATGACCGCCGACAGCACCTTGCTGATCGACGACAGCGACCCGTTCGCGTGGGGCATCTGAGCCGCCACGCCGATTTTTTCCCTCGAATAAAACGAAATGCCAAGGAGTTAAACCATGAGCGACAACATCTTCACCGGTTGCATGCCGGCCCTGATGACCCCGTGCACCGCCCAGCGCAAACCGGACTTCGATGCGCTGGTGAGCAAGGGACGCGAGCTGATTGATATCGGCATGAGCGCCGTGGTCTATTGCGGCTCGATGGGCGACTGGCCGCTGCTGACTGAAGCCGAGCGTCAGGAAGGTGTGGCGCGCCTGGTCGCCGCCGGGGTGCCGACCATCGTCGGCACTGGTGCGGTGAATACCCGTGAAGCGGTTTCCCACGCAGCGCATGCGGCGAAAGTCGGCGCGCAAGGCTTGATGGTCATTCCGCGCGTGCTGTCCCGTGGTGCTTCGGCGACGGCGCAAAAGGCCCACTTCGCTGCCATCCTGCAAGCCGCACCGAACTTGCCGGCGGTGATTTACAACAGCCCTTACTACGGCTTCGCCACCCGCGCCGATCTGTTTTTCGAACTGCGTCGCGAATACCCGAACCTGATCGGCTTCAAGGAATTTGGTGGGGGCGCAGACCTGCGCTACGCGGCTGAGAACATCACCTCCAAGGACGATGACGTGACCCTGATGGTCGGTGTCGACACGCAAGTGGTGCACGGTTTCGTCAACTGCAACGCTACCGGCGCCATCACCGGTATCGGCAACGCCCTTCCTCGCGAAGTGCTGCAACTGGTCGCGCTGAGCAAGCAGGCCGCGCAAGGCGATGCCAAGGCCCGACGTCAGGCGCGGGAGCTGGAATCGGCATTGGCAGTGCTGTCATCGTTCGACGAAGGCTGTGATCTGGTGCTGTATTACAAGCACTTGATGGTGCTCAACGGCGACAAGGAATACACCCTGCACTTCAACGAAACCGATGCGCTGAGCGACTCGCAACGGCGCTATGCCGAGAAGCAGTATTCGCTGTTCCGTCACTGGTATGAAAACTGGTCTGCCGAACAGAATTTCGCCTGACCACCACCTGCTGCGAGTCATCACGATTCGCGGCAGGCCTCGCTCATTTCACAGGAAGACACCATGACTCTGACGGGCAACATGCTGATCGGCCAGCAAGCCGTGACCGGTAATCGTCCAGCCTTTCGCGCGATTGATCCGGCGACCAACCAGGCACTTGAACCGCAGTACGCCGGGGCATCAGCCGAACAGGTGGAACAAGCCTGCGCCCTGGCCTGGGCGGCGCTAGACGCGTATTGCGAAACCAGCCTGAGCAGCCGTGCGGCATTTCTCGAAAGCATTGCCGAGCACATCGAAAACCTTGGCGATGAACTGATCGAACGCGCCCACGCCGAAACTGGTCTGCCACCTGCACGCCTTCAAGGCGAGCGTGGCCGCACCTGCTCGCAATTGCGCCTGTTCGCCCGTACGGTGCGCGCGGGTGAATGGCTGGATGTGCGCGTCGACAGTGCGCAACCGCAACGCCAGCCACTGCCGCGCTCCGACCTGCGCCAGCGGCAGATTGCCCTGGGGCCGGTCGCGGTGTTTGGTGCGAGCAACTTTCCCCTGGCATTTTCCGTGGCCGGTGGCGACACCGCTGCGGCATTGGCGGCTGGTTGCCCGGTGATCGTCAAGGCGCACAGCGCGCATCCCGGCACCAGCGAACTGGTCGGCCGCGCAGTCGCGCAAGCGGTCAGGGCCTGCGCTCTGCCCGAAGGCGTGTTTTCCTTGTTGTTCGATTCGGGGTACGAAGTCGGCATCGCATTGGTCAGTGATTGGCGCATCAAAGCCGCTGGTTTCACCGGCTCGCGGGCTGGTGGACTGGCCTTGATGAAAGCCGCGCAAGTGCGGCCGGAGCCGATTCCGGTGTATGCGGAAATGAGCTCGATCAACCCGGTAGTGCTGTTTCCTGCCGCGCTGGAAAATCGGGCGCAGGCGTTGGCCGAAGGATTTGTCGCGTCGCTGACACTGGGCGCCGGGCAGTTCTGCACCAACCCGGGATTGTTGATTGCCCGCAAAGGCCCGGCGCTCGACGGGTTTCTCGGCGCGGTAGCGGAACTGATCCCGCGCAGCGCGGCGCAAACCATGCTCACGCCCGGTATCTTCGGCGCCTATCAAGCAGGCGTGACCGCTCTGCAAGGCAATCCCCGTGCACGCGCGGTAGCGGTTGGCCAAGTCGGCGGCGCCCCGAATCAGTGTCAGACGCATGTCTTCAGCACCGATGCAGCGGATTTTCTTGCCGATCAAAGCTTGCAAGCCGAGGTCTTCGGCGCGACAGCGCTGATCGTGCAATGCAGCAGTGACGAGGAAATTCGTCAGGTCTGCGAACATCTGGAAGGTCAACTGACCGCGACCTTGCACATGGACGACGCCGACCTTGCACTGGCGCGCACGTTGTTGCCAACCCTCGAGCGCAAGGCCGGGCGCTTGCTGGTCAATGGCTGGCCGACCGGCGTGGAAGTCTGCGATGCGATGGTCCATGGCGGGCCTTACCCGGCGACCTCGGATGCGCGCAGCACCTCGGTGGGCACTGCGGCGATCCTGCGTTTCCTGCGGCCGGTGTGCTATCAGGATTTCCCCGACAGCTTGCTGCCGACGGCGCTGCAACAGACCAATCCGCTCAACCTTCGGCGCTTGCTCGATGGCCAACGGGAAGCGACACACCATGGCGAATAACCCTTCGCACGACATCGCCGTGGTCGGCGCCGGGATCATTGGCGTGGCTTGCGCACTGCGCCTGGCCCGCCAGGGTTTGCGCGTGGTGGTCATCGATCAGCAGGAACCGGGGCATGGCGCTTCGTTCGGTAATGCCGGGCATCTGGCCACCGAGCAGGTATTTCCGATTGCAGACGTGTCGATCCTCAAGCGCTTGCCAGCCATGCTGATGGACCCGATGGGGCCGCTACGCCTGGACTGGAAATACCTGCCGCGCGCGCTGCCGTGGTTTACCCGATTGCTGCTGAATCTGCGGCCTGAGCCTTTTCAGAAAACCGTCGCCGGCTTGCGCGCACTCAATGAAAGCAGCCTGGATGCGTGGCAGCGCTTGCTCAGCGATATCCAGCGCCCGGATCTGCTCAAGGTTGACGGCTCGTTACTGGTCTTCGAAAAACCTGAATCGCGGCAATCCCTCGAAGCCTTGCAGGCACGCCTGAATCAGCAGCAGGTGCCGGTGGATTACTGGCAGGCGGGGGCGATCCGCGAAACGGCGCCGCAGCTCAGCGAACAGATTCAGGGCGGACTGTTTTTCCCGCGCACCGGGCATTTCCTTGATCCCTATGGGGTGGTCTGCGCACTGGTCGAAGCGGCTCGCAGCAGCGGCGTGAGTTTTCTCCAGCAGCAGGTTCAGGGCGGCTACGTGCAGGAAAACGGCGTCATATTTATAACGGGCAACGGCGGTGTGAAGGCCAGCCGCGTGTTACTGGCCTGCGGTGCGCATTCGGCGAAACTGACTGCCGCGCTGACCGGCAAGCAAGTACCGTTGGACACCGAACGTGGCTATCACCTGATGCTGCCGCACGAGCATGATCGCCTGCCCTTCCCCGTCACCTCGCTGGAACGCAAATTCATCATGACGCCGATGCGCGATGGGCTGCGCCTGGCCGGCACGGTCGAATTCGCCGGATTGGAGCGGCCAGCGAACATGGCGCGCGCCTGGCAGTTGCAGCGTTTGAGCCAAGGCCTGTTTCGCAAGGACCTGAAGGCTGATGGCGCGACACCGTGGATGGGCTTTCGCCCGTCGCTGCCGGATTCGCTGCCGGTGATCGATCAGGTTTGCGACGGCAAGGTCTTGCTTGCCTTCGGTCATCAGCATCTGGGCCTGACTCAAGCGGCGCTGACGGCGGAATTGATCGGGCAGATGGTCTCAGGCGCGGCTCTCGCGCTGCCGAGTGTCGACGCCTACCGACTGGCACGTTTCTAAGCGTGCTTCAGCGCGTCGCCGTGATGCATGGCCACGTGGCCAGTCTTGTCGCTCTTGACCTCGTACTGCGGCGCGTCTTTCGAAGCCGGCCGGTGGCGGCCCATGAACTCGGTATCGCGAGTGTGCACCTTGACCACTTTGCCGTGGATCTCGCCGGCCTCGGAATTCCAGCGCACCGCTTCGCCGACTTTGAATGAACTGCTCATCATTGCGTCCTCGCCTCTGGCTGTTGGTTTATGGAGCCGCGCGCGTCGGAGAAATTCCGCTTTTTTGCGAGGCGACCGAAGGCAGGCAAAAAAATCGAACGGCGAAAATCACCCGCACCTCCAACCTGCACAAGCCGTAGAAAACGGCCATGACGAGGTGTGAGATGAATAACGATCAAGGCAAGCAAGGTGACGATCCGCTCCCAACCACGCCCGACCCGCTGAGTCCGGGGCGTACCGAGGTCGATCCGATGAAGGAACGCGGCATCGATGAGCTACCCGACAACGAAGGCGAAATCCCGCTGGATGATGACGACACCGGTCTGGATCCGGAGCGGGTACGTCAGGAAACCGATAACGCCGAGATGGACGACCAGCCCAATCCGCGTTGAGCCTGAAACGGCAGCCATACGGCTGCCTTTCGGTTGCGCAATCAACAGCAGAATCAGGCAAGCATTTCACAGAAATGCACTACCTCGCGCTCCGACCCAGGCGCAACAATGGGCGTCCGACAACCCCATGGAGGATGCTCACATGCTCGTACAAGCCTACGGCGCCCACGCTGGCGACAAACCTCTTGAGCCGATGCAGATCAACCGCCGTGCCCCGGCGGCGCACGACGTACAGATCGATATCGCCTTCTGTGGCATCTGCCATTCCGACCTGCATCAGGTGCGCGCCGAATGGGCTGGCACGCAATTCCCCTGCGTGCCCGGCCATGAAATCGTCGGCCGCGTCTCGGCGGTTGGCGATCACGTCAAAAACTACAAGGTCGGCGATCTGGTCGGTGTCGGCTGCATCGTCGACAGCTGCCAGCACTGCGATGACTGCGAATCCGGTCTGGAAAATTACTGCGACGGCATGATCGGCACCTACAATTTCCCGACCCCGGACGCACCGGGCTGGACCCTCGGCGGCTATTCGCAAAACATCGTCGTGCACGAGCGCTATGTGTTGCGCATCCGTCATCCCGAGGCGCAATTGGCCGCCGTCGCGCCGCTGCTCTGCGCCGGCATTACCACCTACTCGCCGCTGCGCCACTGGAACGCTGGCCCCGGCAAGAAAGTCGGTGTGGTCGGCATCGGTGGCCTGGGCCACATGGGCATCAAACTGGCCCACGCCATGGGCGCCCATGTCGTCGCCTTCACCACCTCCGAATCCAAGCGCGAAGCGGCCAAGGCGCTGGGTGCGGACGAAGTGGTGGTGTCGCGCAATGCCGAAGAAATGGCGGCACACACCAAGAGTTTCGACTTCATCCTCAATACCGTCGCAGCGCCGCACGATCTCGACGCCTTCCTCGTCCTGCTCAAGCGCGATGGCGCGTTGACCCTGGTCGGAGCGCCCGCATCGCCGCATCCGTCGCCGAACGTGTTCAACCTGATCACCAAGCGCCGCACCATTGCCGGTTCAATGATCGGCGGCATTCCCGAGACTCAGGAAATGCTTGATTTCTGCGCCGAGCACGGCATCGTTTCCGACATCGAGTTGATCCGCGCCGACCAGATCAACGAGTCCTACGAGCGCATGCTCAAGGGCGACGTGAAATACCGCTTCGTCATCGACAACGCAACGCTCGCCGGCTAAGCGCAAGCGCCCATCGGCAGCGCAATGCTGCCGATGGTTCGGGGATTTCACCTGCACAATTGACAGCGTCAGCGTTGCTCGCCAGAGTCGCACCCCTTTTTCCACCGCTGGGTGAACGGGGTCGCCATTGAACCAACAGACATTGTCCATGCGCCTGGAGCGCGTCGCTGCCCACGTGCCGGTCGGCGCGCGGCTGGCGGATATCGGCTCGGATCACGCCTATTTGCCGGTTGCCCTGATGCGCCGAGGCCTGATTACAGCGGCGGTGGCTGGCGAGGTCGCGCGCACGCCGTTCCACGCGGCGCAACGCACCGTCAATGACAACGACCTGCACGGCCAGATCAGCGTGCGTCTGGCCGATGGTCTGGCGGCGATCAGGCCTGACGACGGCATCAGCGCCATCACCCTGTGCGGCATGGGCGGCGAAACTATTCGCGATATTTTCCAGAACGGCAAAGCTCACCTCAATGGCGACGAACGGCTGATCCTGCAACCCAACGGCGGCGAGCAAGCGCTGCGCCAGTGGTTGATGGATAACGGCTACCGCATCGTCTGTGAAGAGGTGCTGCACGAGAATCGCTTCGACTACGAAATTATCGTTGCCGAGCGCGGTTCTGATCCGGTGACTTACGATGCCAGGGAACTGTTTTTCGGACCGCTGCATATGCAGGCGCGCTGCCCGGCATTTCTGCACAAATGGCAACGCAGGCTGAAGCAGCGGCAGAAGACGTTGGGGCAGTTTACGCGAGCGCAACAAGCGCTGCCGGAGGACAAAATTCTTGCGCTGAAGCAAGAGATGCAGTGGATCAGTGAATTGCTCGGGTGACTGTGCCGCCGTCTTCGCGAGCAGGCTCGCTCCCACAGGAAATTGCATTTCTCCTGAGGGAACACGGTCAACTGTGGGAGCGAGCCTGCTCGCGAAAGCGGTGGGTCAAGCTACAGAGCAACCAAGTTGGCCGCAGCCGTCGGAAAAAAAAGCCTGCTGTTAAAAGCAGGCTTTTTCGTGGGTGGTGAACTTACTTCTGCTGCGTCAGCGCCGAGTAGCTGTTCATCAGGTTGCGGTAGTTGGGAATGCGCTGCGACAGCAGGTTACCCAGACCTTCGATGTCGTTGCGCCAGTCGCGGTGCAGCTCACAGGCTACAGAGAACCAGTTCATCATCTGCGCGCCAGCCTGAGTCATGCGGCTCCACGCGGCTTGCTGAACAGTGGTGTTGAAGGTGCCGGACGCATCAGTCACCACAAACACATCAAAACCTTCCGCCAGCGCCGACAGGGTCGGGAACGCTACACAGACATCCGTTACGACACCGGCAATGATGATCTGCTTGCGCCCGGTGGCCTTGATTGCCTTGACGAAGTCTTCGTTGTCCCAAGCGTTGATCTGACCTGGGCGAGCGATGTACGGCGCGTCCGGGAACATCTCTTTCAACTCCGGTACCAGCGGGCCGTTCGGGCCTTGTTCGAAGCTGGTGGTGAGGATGGTTGGCAGGTCAAAGAACTTGGCCAGATCCGCCAGCGCCAGCACGTTGTTCTTGAACTCGTTCGGCGAGAAGTCCTGCACCAGCGAGATCAGACCGGTCTGGTGGTCAACCAGCAGCACGATAGCGTCGTCTTTGTTCAGGCGGTTGTAGGTTGGAGTGGTCATGGTGTGCGTCCCTTTTCAAGTTTTGAGTTTTGTTGTTGCGTTCAAGTTGGGTACAGATTACTGACGCACAGCAAAGGGATAAATCAGCTGAAAAGCGTTTCACCGTCCACTCAAACCGGACAATCATTCGAGGCCCGCTCTGATTAGATACACCACAGTACAAATGATGTTCCTCAGCCCCCATTTATCAACTCCACGCAACTTCCTAAAGTCTCCTCCAACAGCCACCCGCCATCCTGACGGGCCAGCGACAGAGGAAATCATCATGAGCACATCGAAAAAAGTAGTTGTCATCACCGGCGCCTCGCAAGGCATTGGTGCAGGTCTGGTCGAAGGCTTTCGCGCCCTTGGCCATCAAGTGGTCGCAACCTCGCGCTCGATCAAAGAGTCGAGTGACCCGGATGTCCTGACCGTTGCCGGCGACATTGCCGATCCGCAAACCGCCGAGCGCGTGATTCGCGCCGCCGTCGCCCGCTTCGGTCGCGTCGATACGCTGGTCAACAATGCCGGGATCTTTCTGGCCAAGCCGTTCACCGCTTACAGCCAGGCGGACTATGCCCAGGTCGTGGCGACCAACATGAGCGGCTTCTTCTACATCTCGCAACTGGCCATCGCCGAGATGGAAAAACACGGCAACGGCCACGTCGTCAGCGTGACCACCAGCCTGGTCGATCATGCAATCGACGGCGTGCCTTCGGTATTGGCGTCGCTGACCAAAGGTGGCATCAACGCCGCGACCAAATCCCTGGCGATCGAGTACGCCAAGCGTGGCATTCGGGTCAACGCGGTATCGCCGGGCATCATCAAAACGCCGATGCACGCCGAGGAAACCCATCAGGCGCTGGGCAGCCTGCACCCGGTCGGCCACATGGGGGAAATCGACGACATCGTGCAAGCGATCCTCTACCTCGACGGGGCGAATTTCGTCACTGGCGAGATCCTGCATGTCGACGGTGGCCAGAGCGCCGGCCATTGATCGAAACCCTGCAACGCCGCCGGTGGATACCGGCGGCGTCGTTGGTTGTGGTACACAGAGGATGAACGTCCGTCGATCCTCGGTGCGAGCCACAATGAAACGCCATTTTGAAGATTTGCAGTTAGGCAGTATCGAACTGTTCTGCCTGGCCGCCGAAGCCGGCAGCTTCACCGCCGCTGCGCAACTGGCCGGGGTCACGCCCGCTGCGGTGAGCCGGTCGATTCTGCGTCTGGAGCAACGCCTGGGTTCGCGACTGTTCGCCCGCACTACGCGCAGCATCCGCCTCACCGACGCCGGCCGCAGCTTCTTCGAACAGTGCAGCCAGGCGTTGACGCAACTGGTCGAAGCGCAGCAGGAAGTCATGGGCGCACAGACTTCGCCGTCGGGTCGACTGCGCATCAGCCTGCCAACCACCTACGGGCATCACCGCATCCTGCCGCTGCTGCCGAAATTTCGTGCGTTGTACCCCGAGGTCACGGTCGACGTGCACTTGGGCAATCGCAATATCGACTTCGTTGAAGAAGGCTACGACCTGGCGATACGCGTACGCGCGCAACCGGACTCGACCCTGATCGCGCGCCTGCTGGAAGACGCCGCCCTGGTGGTGGTCGCCGCCCCCGAATATCTGCATAGAGCCGGCACGCCGCAGACCCTCGACGATCTCATTGCGCATGAGTGCATCCAGTTCGAATTGCCCAGCAGCGGGCGGCGGATTTCCTGGCTGTTTCAGGAAAACGGCCGAGACCTGGAAGTGATTTCCGACGGTGGCTATTCCTGCTCCGACGATGTGCTCGGCGGTGTGACGCTGGCCAAGCACGGCGCCGGGCTGTTTCAGACTTACCGGTTCATCGTCGAGCAGGAACTCGCCGATGGCCGCCTGATTGAAGTGCTGCAGCCGTACGCCGGACGTTCGCGCCCCTACACCCTGCTCTACCCGCACGGCCGCTACGTGCCGCAGCGGGTGCGGGCGTTTGTGGATTTTCTGCTGGGGTTTCGTGAGGAATGGGCGGGACTCCCGAGGTAATCAGCCGGTCTGACGCAGGCGGCTGAGCTCCTTGGACGGCGGGCAGCCGAACTGGCGGTTGTACTCGCGACTGAACTGCGAGGCGCTTTCGTAGCCGACGCGGTAGCAGGCGCTCGAGACGTCCAGCCCTTCATTGATGATCAGCCGCCGCGCCTCTTGCAGGCGCAGCTGTTTTTGATATTGCAGCGGGCTCATGGCGGTGACGGCTTTGAAGCGGTGATGCAGCGCCGAATTGCTCAGATTGGCCACCTGCGCCAGCGCGTCGATGCGCAGCGGTTCAGTGAAATTCTTGTTCAGCCAGTCGATGGCCCGCGTGACCCGATGGGTCTGCGAATCGTTGACGGCGATTTCATACAGCAGATGCCCGTGCTGGCCGCGCAGCAGGCGGTAATACAGCTCGCGCAACGCCATCGGCGCGAGCATGCCGATGTCGCGCGGATTATCCAGCAGGCGCACCAGACGCAGCATGGTGTCGAGCAATGTCACGTCGATCTTGTCGAGAAACATGCCGCGCCCGGCGTCTTGCGGCATGCCGGTCAGCGGCGACTCGGCAATCAGTTGCGTCAGTTGCGCCGGATCGAAATCCAGCCGTACGCAAAAATACGGCGCCTCGGGCGAGGCTTCGATCACCCGTCCCGACACCGGCAACGTCACTGACACCACCAGGTAATTCAACGGGTCGTAGAGGAAACGTTCGTCGCCCAGCCCGACTTCCTTGCGCCCCTGCACGATCAGGCACAGCGCCGGGCGGTGCACGACATGGATCAGCTCGGACGGCCCATCGAGACGGATCACGTGCAGCGGCGCAATCGCGGTTTCGTAGGTGCCCGGCGCATCAAAGCGCTGGGTCAGCAGGCGCACCAGCTCGGCGCGATACACCGCCGTGTCGTGGAGGATGGAAGCGTCGTGGTTATCCATGCAAAGGGCCTCGAAAGCAGACGAAGGTGGGTCAACTGCCCAGGAAGATTAGCCAGTTTTACCCAGCGGCGACTAGATCAAAGATGCTGCAGATTTGCCTGATTCTGCGTCGGTCAGATCGGGGTAAACCATGGGCACATCTTCTTACGTGCCCATGGTTTGCCGCACTGCTATCAGCCTGCCGTTACCGTCATGCCGCCATCGGCCATGACCACCGAGCCGACCATGAAACTGGCGCGGTCGGAGGCCAGAAAGGTCACGATCTCGGCGATCTCTTCCGGCTGCGCCGCCCGACCGATTGGCGCTGCTTCGCCGTGCTGTGCGAGGAAGCCAGGGCCGTCCTCGACCACATCATTAAGGATATTGGTCACCACATCGCCGACGCCGATGGCGTTGACGCGAATGCCGTGCTCGATGACTTCCAGGGCCAGCGTACGGGTCAGTTGCGCCAGCGCACCTTTCGAGGCGGTGTAAGCGGCAATGGTCGGAAACGCAAAGTACGACGCATAGGAAGCGATATTGACGATCGCACCGGATTTGTTCGGGATCATCGCTTTCACCGCTTCGCGGCAGTGCAGGAAGGCGGCCGTGGCATTGACTGCCTGGATTTTTTCCCAATCGTCGCGGCTCATGTCGATCACGGCTTTGTTGATGATGATCCCGGCGTTGTTGACCAGAATATCCAGACGCCCGAACTGCTCGACGGCAAGGCCGACAGCACGTTCGGCGGCGCCGTCCTCGGTGATGTCCGCCACCAGCGGCACCAGATCGGGACGAGCCAGTGCTTCGACAGCCGGGTTGAGGTCTTCGGCAATCACCTTGGCGCCGCGAGCGTGCAGCATCAGCGCAATCGCCTTGCCGATGCCACTGGCCGCGCCAGTGACCAGTGCAACTTTACCGGCGACTTCTTGGGGCAGGGTGTGGTTGAAATCAGTCATGGTTTTAACTCCTCGATAGCGAATCGGTGTTGCGCCTGATGGCGCGGTCGTGAACACGGCTTCACTGTCGCGCACTGTCCGCCGCCGGGCTTTCGGGTGATTGCCGGGACTGTCGGGGTTTTGCGCTGGAGTTTCTCGTTCGCCCGCCCTAACCTTCAAAATCATTCGCAGCCGAAGCTTTTCATGGAGCGTCCTGTGCCCTCTTCCAGCCCCGCTACACCGACAATCAGCCAGCCCGCGCGCATCGCCGCCGAAGCCATGCCGGAGCATCTGCCCGGTGTTGCGGAAACGACCACGCCGCGGCCGCAGATCAAGGATGCGGTGGTGCAGCTGTTCCGCCATCAAACCCTGCTTGAGCCGATCCGCGTGCCGTGCGTGGCCGAACCGCTGCTGGTGCTGGTACTGGCCGGCACTGCCCGGGTCGAAGAACGCTCGTTGGGTGGAGAATGGCAGGCGAGCCAGGTCACGGCGGGCGACTTCTTCCTGACCAACACCCGCGAACCTTATGAAATGCGCTGGCAGACCGAAGGTTGCGAGGTCTTCGAAGTCATGCACCTTTATCTTGGTCTGGGCTTGATCGAACACGCGGCGCGCGAAGCGTTCGGCGAACAGGCCGGTGCAGTGACGTTTGTCGACGTGTCCGGTGCGCGTGACGAGCAGGTCAGCTTCATCCTTGAGCAACTGCGCATCGAACTGACCGAACAGCGCCATCCCAGTGCACTGCTGGTGCACAGTCTGGCCCAGGCGTTGGCGATCCATTTGCTGCGTCATTATCTCGACCCCGACAGCAACCCGCGCCGCGACAACGCCCTGCCCGCCTACAAACTGCGCCGGGTGATCGAAGCCATGAATGCGCATCTGCCGGAAGATTTCAGCCTCGGTGATCTGGCCGCAGTCGCTGAGCTGAGCGACTACCACTTCAGCCGCACCTTCAAGCGCGCCACCGGTTTATCGCCCTCGCAATACTTCATCCGCCTGCGCATGAGCCGCGCGCGTCATCTGTTGCTGGAGACCGCACGCAGCGTGATCGACATTGGCCTGGAAGTCGGCTACTCCAGCCCCAGCCACTTTTCCCAGGTGTTCCGCCGTGAAGTCGGGGTCACTCCGAGTGCCTACCGGGACGCGCCACGCGGAGCCTGAAAACCTGGCGAAAAGCGATGCAGCAGAATTGGGCAAATCCCGAGGAGGAATCGATTAATAGCCCATGAGCCGCCGCACTTAATCTTCTTCCAGGCCCACTCACGGGCACACAGAAGAGGACGACATCATGCTGAACATTCAAGACAAAGTGATCGTGATTACCGGAGCCAGCAGCGGCATCGGCGAAGCCACCGCACGCCTGCTCGCCGAACGTGGCGCCAAAGTGGTGTTGGGGGCTCGGCGTACCGAGCGTCTGGCAGTGATTGCCGAAGGGATCAATAGCGCCGGCGGCCACGCGCAGTTCCGCGCACTGGACGTCACCGATCAGCAGGATGTGCAGCGCTTCGTTGATTTCGCCGTCGAGCATTACGGCCGCGTCGATGTGCTGGTCAACAACGCCGGGGTCATGCCGTTGTCACGGCTGGATGCGTTGAAGGTCGATGAGTGGAACCGCATGATCGACGTCAACATCCGTGGAGTACTCCACGGCATCGCCGCCAGTCTGCCGTTGATGCAGCGCCAGCGCGCCGGGCAGATCATCAACATCGCCTCGATCGGTGCTTACGCGGTCAGCCCTACTGCGGCGGTGTACTGCGCGACCAAATACGCCGTACGGGCGATTTCCGAAGGCTTGCGCCAGGAAGTCGGTGGCGATATCCGCGTCACCGTCATCGCACCGGGCGTGACTGAATCGGAACTGGCCGAGAGCATTTCCGATGAAGGCGGCCGCGAAGAGATGAAGTCATTCCGCAAGATCGCCATCCCCGCCGAAGCCATCGCCCGCGCAATTGCGTATGCCGTCGAACAACCGGCGGATGTCGACGTCAGCGAACTGATCGTGCGCCCGACCGCGAGCCCTTACTGAGACCAGGAGTGAATCTGTGGGAGCGAACCTGTTCGCGAAAGCGCTGGGTCAGTCGAGGATGATGTTGAATGTACCGCCGTCTTCGCGAGCAGGCTCGCTCCCACAGGGGGTCGTGGCACCACCAAATCATTGGTCAACACGGAACATTGTGGGAGCGAGCCTGCTCGCGAAAGCGCGGGTCAGTCGGCAAAGATGCTGGATGTGTCGCCGTCTTCGCGAGCAGGCTCGCTCCCACCGGGGATTTAGCGCACGGATATTCCAACCCTGGCCGGTCGATACTGGTTTTCACGATGTCGGTGACTGAACTGCATAAGGGTGCGCGGGAGAGCCTCTCACTCTAATTCCAGAGTGGGAGGCATCGATTAAATCGCTCGATCAGCGTGACGGCGGATGTTCGGTTGACACCGAGTTGGCCGCATCCACATCTGACATATCTTCCTCGACCGGTGCCTCATCGTCCGGCGGCAAAGGCACCTCGGGATTTTCCCGCTTGGGATCGTGCCCCGTCTCGTTGTCGGTGGTGCGCGTCACGGCTTGTTGCGACTGGTTGCCCGGTGCGTTTTCATCAATGTCCATGTCGGTCTCCGATGTGATTCAGCGATAGGTACCTGAACGTGTGAAATGCCGGCGCGTGACAAGTGCCCGGCAATGGACGAACGGCGTTCTGTAGAAAACGCAAAAGCCTGCTTTCGAGGCAGGCTTTAGCTTTGGATGGGAGGCTTACTTCTGCTGCGTCAGCGCCGAGTAGCTGTTCATCAGGTTGCGGTAGTTGGGAATACGCTGCGACAGCAGGTTACCCAGACCTTCAATATCGTTGCGCCAGTCGCGGTGCAGCTCACAGGCCACCGAGAACCAGTTCATCATCTGCGCGCCAGCCTGAGTCATGCGGCTCCACGCGGCTTGCTGAACAGTGGTGTTGAAGGTGCCGGACGCATCAGTCACCACAAACACATCAAAACCTTCCGCCAGCGCCGACAGGGTCGGGAACGCTACACAGACATCCGTTACGACACCGGCAATGATGATCTGCTTGCGCCCGGTGGCCTTGATTGCCTTGACGAAGTCTTCGTTGTCCCAAGCGTTGATCTGACCTGGGCGAGCGATGTACGGCGCGTCCGGGAACATCTCTTTCAACTCCGGTACCAGCGGGCCGTTCGGGCCTTGTTCGAAGCTGGTGGTGAGGATGGTTGGCAGGTCAAAGAACTTGGCCAGATCCGCCAGCGCCAGCACGTTGTTCTTGAACTCGTTCGGCGAGAAGTCCTGCACCAGCGAGATCAGACCGGTCTGGTGGTCAACCAGCAGCACGATAGCGTCGTCTTTGTTCAGGCGGTTGTAGGTTGGAGTGGTCATGGTGTGCGTCCCTTTTCAAGTTTGGAGTTTTGTTGTTGCGTTCAAGTTGGGTACAGATTACTGACGCACAGCAAAGGGATAAATCGGCTGAAAAGTGTTTCACCGTCCACTCAAACCGGACAATCCACTTCAATCGTAAAACGGCTCAACCGAAGTCCGGCTGCCGACAAAGAAACTGTCCGCTACCAGGCGCAACGGTTGCAGGTCGAGGTCGCTGGCCTTGTCGCTGATCAATTGCTGGAAGTGGCGGTAGACCGCTGCGTACTCGCCCTCCTCCGACACGCTTTGCTTCACGCCGTCGATGCTTAGCACCGCGCCGCCATTGTCCAGACGCAGGACGCCTTCGACGCAGCGAATTTCGATGCTCCACAGTTCATCGTGGCCATGGTCGAAATCGAACTCGGCACGCACGTCGAGCCGACGCGCATCGGACATTTTGATAGAGGCGGCAATCGGCGACTGGCAGTTGCTCGGCACGCGCAGTTCGGCGGCTTCGACAAACAGCGGCAGCGCCAGCAAGTGGGTGATGATCGACAAAGCGTTGATGCCCGGATCGAACACGCCGAGGCCGCCCGGTTGCCAGATCCATGCCTGACCCGGATGCCACTTGCGTACGTCTTCCTTCCAGTCGATCTGCACGCTTTGCAGGGTGCGGCTGGCCAGCCAGTCGCGGGCGGCGGCGATGCCCGGTGCGTAGCGTGAATGCCAGGCGAACAAAGCGCTGACGCCTTGATCGGCGACTTGATCGACCAGGGCCATAGCCTCGCCCAATGTCGCACAGGGCGGTTTTTCCACCAGCACGTGCTTGCCGGCCGCCAACGCCTGTTGCACCAGTGCGAAGCGCCCCTGTGGCGGCGTGCAGAACGCAATTGCGTCGACAGTCGGGCCGTTTTCGAGCAGTTCGCCCAGCGACTGGAAGTTCTCCACCCCGGCGCAAGGTTTGCCCTGGGTAGCGACCGCCACCAACTGGAACGCCGGGTTGGCGAGGATGGCGGGAACGTGTTGATCCTGGGCGATCTTGCCGTAGCCCACCAGGCCGAGACGAATCGGTTGCATTACAGACTCCTGTTGTTGTTTTGGTCTTTGCAGCGCAGCGGCAAGAGTACGTGTTTCTGCGCCCGCCTCCAATCGTCATACTATTTAAATCGAGTTTGGTCGCGGCGAACGCATGGCTTATTCGTCATTTCTTCTTACACCTTTTATCGTCCGATCCGGCACCGCGCGGCGATCGGCAGCCGGCGATCAGCCTCAGTTTGCTATCATGCGGCGCTTTTACGGTTAACCCCTCGCCAGTCCTGCCGACTGGCGGGCTGCAAAAGGCGGTATTAGATGACGGCTTTGTTGACTCGCCGCAAGGTACTTGCGGGAATGGGCGTGCTCGGGCTCGGCCTGCTCGCCGGTTGCGACACCCGTGGCCAACTGTCGTACAAGTACGGCAAGGATCTGAGCGACAAGATCCTCGGACGCACCTTCAAGCTGAAGAACCCCGAAGGCGAAACCATGTCGCTGTCGAGCTTTCGCGGGATGATGCCGATGATCTTCTTCGGCTTCACCCAGTGCCCGGCCGTTTGCCCCACCACCCTGGCCCGCGCCGCGCAGATCAAGAAACTCATGGGCCGCGACGGCGACCGCCTGCAAGTGGTGTTCATCACCCTTGACCCCGAGCGCGACACGCCGCAGATCCTCGACGCCTACGTCAAAGCCTTCGATCCGAGCTTCGTCGCGCTGTACGGCACACTTGAGGAAACCAAGGCCACCGCCAAGGAATTCGACGTGTTCTACGAGAAAGTCCCGGCCGGCGACACCTACACCATCTCCCACACGTCCACCAGCTACGTCTACGACTCGCGTGGTGAGTTGCGCCTGGGCCTGTCCACTTCGCTGACAGCCCAAGAGTGCACGGAAGATTTGCTTACTGTTATGGAGGTCTGCTGATGCATCCCGTTCTGAATCACCTCAAACGCACCGTATGTGCACTGTCCCTGCTCGGCCTGGCCTTCCAGGTGTCGGCGCAGACCAAAGTCGACGATGCCTGGGTCCGTGCCACCGTGCCGACCCAGTCCGCCAGCGGCGCGTTCATGACCGTGACTGCCGACAGCGACAGCAAGCTGCTCAGCGTTGCCTCGCCAGTGGCCAAGGACGTTCAGATTCATGAAATGAGCATGAAGAACGATGTGATGACCATGGGCCCGGTGAAGTCCGTTGAGCTGCCTGCCGGCAAAGCCGTGAGCTTCGACCCGAACGGCTACCACGTCATGCTGATGGGCCTGACCGGTCAGTTGAAGGAAGGCGACAGCGTGCCGCTGACCCTGACCGTGGAAAACGTCAAGGGCGAGAAAGAAACCATTGAAGTCAAGGCACCGGTCCGCGCGCTGACCAACATGGGCGGCCACGATCACAGCAAGATGCATTGATCGCTGACGGAAAGACTGTTCGCCCGACACATAAACGGGGCGGCCTGATCGATGATCGGGCCGCCCCGTTTTTTTGCCCGGAAGAGGGTTTACGCGGCTAAACCTGTGGGAGCGAGCTTGCTCGCGAAGGCGTCAGGCCAGTCAACTCATCTGTGGCTGAAACTCCGCTTTCGCGAGCAAGCTCACTCCTACAGTAGTTCCGGGTGATGCCCAATCCCTCAACTCCCCGCACCACCATGCGCTTCTTCAAAGAAGTAATCCTTCCAGCTCGCCGCTTTGTTCTTCAACACGCCCAGTTCCTGCAATTTCTCGGCATATATAAACGTGCGTTGCGGTACGACGGTGAAGTCGATTTCCGGGTCTTTGACGATTTGCTCGACCAGAGCCAGCGGCAGTTTCGATTGTTCGACGCGGATGTAGGCTTGGGCAGCGGCGGGCTTGTCGGCTTTGATGATCTGCTCGGCTTCGGCCAGTGCGTCGTAGAACGCCTTGTAGGTTTTCGGGTTTTCGTCGTGGAATTTTTCCGTGGTGTAGAGCACGTTGAACGTCGCCGGGCCGCCGAGGATGTCGTAGGAGCTCAGCACTTTATGCACGTTCGGGTTTTGCAGAGCCTGGTACTGAAACGGTGGGCTGGAGAAATGCGAATTGATTTCCGAGCCGCCGGCGATCAGCGCGGCGGTGGCGTCCGGGTGCGGCAGGCTGACTGAAATGTTATCGAATTTCTTGAACTGGTCGTCGCCGAACTCCTTGGCGGTTTCAATCTGCAGGGTGCGCGACTGAAAACCCACGCCGGCGGCCGGCACGGCGATACGGTCCTTGTCGCTGAAGTCCTTGAGGGTTTTGATGTTCGGGTTGTTGGTCAGCAGGTAATTGGGCATCGACCCCAGCGCGGCGATGGCTTTGACGTTCTGCTTGCCCTTGGTGCGGTCCCACACTGTGAGCATAGGCGGCACGCCGGCCGAGACGACGTCCAGCGCTCCGGTGAGCAGCGCCTCATTCATGGCCGTGGCGCCAGAAATGCTGTTCCAGTCGACCTTGATGTCCAGCCCCTGAGCCTTGCCGTGCTTCTCGATCAGTTGTTGATCGCGCACGACATCAAGGATTAGATAACCAATGCCGAATTGCTGGGCGATGCTGATCTTACCCTCGGCTTGGGCGCCGCTACTGAACAGCGCACCCGCTGCCAGAGTAGCGGCCAACAGAGTCAGCGCAGAACGTTTGAACGGTGTGGCCATGACAACCTCGCAGCATGGGGGTGGGCTGAAAGGCCTGACTTTATAGCTATAAAAAACAGAAATTAAATATCCTTATCGCATATCGATAGCACTGAGCGATTTGACGTCTGCTGCTGGAATTCAGGAGCAGTGGATGAACCTACAACAGTCTGAAACAAAAAACTGCCCTCGGGAAAAATGGCACTACTTCCCACAACCCACGCCCGCTATGGGCACGCGCCGTTTCGGGGATCGCCGGCCGCAGGTTTAAAAAGCCGATCAGCCTTCCTGCCCTTGATATCATCACCCACACTTTTTTGACCCTTTGATGACAAGCAGGCCTTTTTTGTGAGCGCTCTTTTCAACTGGCTGCGGCGGCCGAATGCCCGCCTTCTTTCTCTAATCGTTTTGGTAATGATCGTGCCGGTGTGCCTGCGTGCAGCGTTGGGCTGGTCGACACCGCTGGGCTTTTTGTCGGATCTGGCCGTGGGTAGTCTGCTGGTGGTAGCGCTGCATCGCCGTACGTGGTGGCTGGCCTTGCCGGTGCTGGTGATTTGGGCGCTGCTGGCGATCGCCACGGCAGAATTGGTCAGCGCCGTCGGCCGCCTGCCGACGCCTTCGGATGTTCACTACCTGATCGACCCGCAGTTCGTCGAGAACTCCACTGGCGGCGGACTTGCGCACCCTGCCCTGGCCATTGCCTTGCTGGGTGCGTTGGTTTTCTGGCTGCTGGCCCAATTTGTGGGGCGCGGTCTGGCTCGTCCGGCATTGCCGCGCGCGGCCTGGGCAGCGCCGATCGTTTTGTTCGCCGCGCACTGGGGCGCGCTAAACCTGTGGCCGAATGACGGCGACGCCTGGCGCCTGTACAACCTGCCGCATCAATTGCTCGCCAGCGAAGTGGCCGACTTGCAGATCCAGGCCGAGGAGTGGCTGGACGGCGACGTCGAAGAACCGACACCGGCGATGGCCGGGCTCACCGATGTCGATCTCATTGGCCAGAAGCTGCTCGCCGCGCCGGGTCAGGCGCGCAATGTGTTGATCATTGCCCTGGAAGGAATCCCCGGCGCCTACATCCGCGCCAACCGCGAAGCGATCGGCAGTCATTACCAGGAAGACCTGATGCCCAACCTCAGCCGCTGGGCCGAGCGCGGCATGAACACTCCGGATTACGTGCTGCACACCCATCAGACCATTCGCGGTCTGTACGCCATGCTGTGCGGTGACTACGACAAGCTCAACAACGGCACGCCCAAAGGCGTGGAAATGCTCACCCTCAACGAACGCAACCAGGCCTGCCTGCCGGCGCAGCTGCGCGAACACGGCTTCAGCACTCATTACTTGCAGGGCGCCGGCCTGCGCTTCATGGCCAAAGACAAGATCATGCCGCACATCGGTTTCGATGCGACCCACGGCCTGGAATGGTTCAGCAACAGCAACTATCTGGAGTTCCCGTGGGGCAAGGATGACAAGGCGTTTTTCGAAGGTGCGCTGGATTACGTCGGCCAGTTGAAAAAGCAAAAGCAGCCGTGGATGTTGACCCTGCTGACGGTCGGCACCCATCAGCCCTACTCCGCACCGGAGGATTATCTGCAGCGTTATGAGACGCCCAAGCAGGCTGCCGTCGGTTATCTCGACGATGCGCTGGATCAGTTTCTTTCAGGGCTGGAGCGCCAAGGCGTTCTCAAGGACACACTGGTGGTGATCACCTCGGATGAATCCCATGGCATCGACGGCGTGCGGCTGGCCTCCTCGTGGGGTTTCAACCTGACGCTGGCACCGGAGCAGGCGCAACTGCCGCGTCTGAATGCCGGGGTTTATGGTCACGTCGATCTGAGCACCTCGATCCTCGACTATTTCGACCTGCCGGTGCCGACTGCGCTGAGCGGGCGGTCGCTGTTTCGCGACTACGACTCCGGGCGCGAAATCATGTCGTTCACCAACGGCAAACTGCGCTACCACAACGGTCAGGGCATCTTCTCCGAGTGCGATCTGCCGCGCCGCTGCCGCTATTACCAAAGCACCGGCTTCATCGCCGAAAGTGCCACATACAAAGGCACCTACAGCGGCCACCCGGCCCGGCAAATCGCCGCGCGCGCCGAGGCGCTGGACCTGTCCTTGCTGCGCACACCGCTCAATCATCGCTACCAGTTCGGCAGCAACAACATCATCCCTCTGCAAGCGCAGATCAAGGATGACTGGGCCGACAACCTGATCGGCGCGCAATACCTGGAAATGCCCAAAGGCTCGCACACCCGCGTGCGCCTGACCGTGCGCTCGGTCGATCCGCAGCAGGCGGCGTACATTCAGCTCAAGGCCAAGGAATTTGAACAGGACGTGCAACTGGGCCTGCCAGCAGAAATGGTAGCCACGGCGGATCAGCCGCTGGAGATGGATTTCAGCTTTGAAAACCCGCAGCCGCGCAAAGCCTTCTCGTTTCATTTGCTGGGCTACGGCAATGGCGCGGTTGAAGTATCGGACTTCAGCGTGATCACTGAACTGCCTGGGCAGGATGACATTCTTGATGACGTGCCCGAGGACGACACCGCGCAATCGAGTTGACGCCTTTATTTATAAAGGCTGCACTCGCCTGTCACTTTGCTTCGGGGTAACGAGTGTAAGATCGAAATTGCCTGTCACTTTCCCGGCTTGTCCCAGATCCAGAGCAAAAGTGCCTGTTACGGTTTTGCGAAAATTGGAAAAGGTGACGATGAGTTCACCCTCAATAATGGGTTGGTCAAAATGATTGATCACAACCTTCCAATGCCGCCCCATGGTTGGAAAAATCACTGTGTGAGGACCATCTCCCTCTAACGCATTCGGCACAGACAAATCGACCGTGTTTATAAAATCTTCAGTTCCGATGATGATAAATTCCTTCTCGGTCTGTGCATAAACACATAACTTGCTCTCCAGAAATTTATCGTCATCGAGAAACGCGACGAAGCTACCGGTAGCATTTCGTTTGTTCATAAGGTCACTTGTTTTGTCCTGATACATGTCGATATTCCCTTTAGGTAAAGGTGACGTTGCGTTGACTCCAACGTATTGGGATTGCGTGGTATCAACCACTGTCAAAGCTGACAGTTTTTAAGATCGCTTCGAAATAACGCCGCTTTTGCATCACGATATCGCGCTAGCAAAAGAGCCTGCCTATCGCCTGCCAAGACTGCGGCTATTAGCCGACTTGCCAACTCGGGTCTAGCCTTACCAGTCCGAAGTCGGCACGAGCCGGCCGCAGACCTGATAGGGATCCGAACATGGCAAACGAATCGAAATGCCCGTTCAACCACGCCGCCGGCGGCGGTACGACGAACCGTGACTGGTGGCCGAATCAACTCAATCTGAAAATCCTCAGCCAGCATTCCCCCAAGTCCGATCCGCTGGGCCAGGACTTCGACTACGCCAAAGCCTTCAAAAGCCTCGACTTCCAGGCGCTGAAACAAGACATCAAAGCACTGATAACTGATTCTCAGGACTGGTGGCCAGCCGATTTCGGCCATTACGGCCCACTGTTCGTGCGCATGGCCTGGCACAGCGCCGGGACCTATCGCACCGCCGACGGCCGTGGCGGCGCCGGCTCCGGTCAGCAACGCTTCGCCCCGCTCAACAGCTGGCCGGACAACGTCAGCCTCGACAAGGCCCGCCGTCTGCTGTGGCCGATCAAGCAGAAATACGGCCGCAACATTTCCTGGGCCGACCTGATCGTGCTCACCGGCAACGTCGCCCTTGAATCCATGGGCTTCAAGACCTTCGGTTTTTCCGGGGGCCGCGCCGATGTCTGGGAACCGGATGAAGATGTGTACTGGGGTTCGGAAACCGAGTGGCTGGGCGGCGACAACCGTTACGGCAAGAGCAATGGCCCGGTGCAGGAGCCCGGCGACGGCACGCTGGTGGCTGAGCCCGATCTGCATGGCCGTGAAGAAAGCCGCACCGATCAGGGCGAACGCAATCTGGAAAATCCCCTCGCCGCCGTGCAGATGGGTCTGATCTACGTCAACCCTGAAGGCCCTGAAGGCAACCCGGACCCGGTGGCCTCGGCCAAGGACATTCGCGAAACCTTCGGCCGCATGGCCATGAACGACGAAGAAACCGTGGCGCTGATCGCCGGCGGCCACGCGTTCGGCAAGACCCATGGCGCCGGCCCGGCTGACAATGTCGGTCCCGAACCGGAAGCGGCTGGCCTTGAGCAACAGGGTCTGGGCTGGAAAAACGCCTTCGGCACCGGTAAAGGCGCCGACACCATCACCAGTGGTCTGGAGGTAACCTGGACCACCACGCCAACACAGTGGAGCAACAACTATCTGGAAAACCTGTTCGGCTTCGAGTGGGAGCTGACCAAAAGCCCGGCGGGCGCCCATCAGTGGCAACCGAAAAACGGCGCCGGTGCCGGCACCGTTCCCCACGCTCACGATCCGAACAAGAAGCTCTCGCCGACCATGCTCACCTCCGACCTGGCGTTGCGCTTCGATCCTGCATACGAGCAGATTTCCCGGCGTTTCCTGGCCAATCCCGATCAGCTCGCCGACGCATTCGCCCGCGCCTGGTACAAGCTGATCCATCGTGACATGGGTCCGCTCTCTCGCTACCTCGGCCCGGAAATGCCGCAAGAGGAGCTGCTCTGGCAAGACCCGCTGCCCGACGTGACGCACCCGCTGATTGACGACAGCGACGCTGCGGCGCTGAAAACCAAGGTGCTGAATTCAGGACTGTCGGTGTCGCAACTGGTTTCGACCGCGTGGGCGGCGGCGTCGACGTTCCGCGGCTCGGACAAGCGCGGTGGCGCCAACGGCGGACGCTTGCGTCTGGCCCCGCAGAAGTTCTGGCAGGCCAACCAGCCCGAACAACTGGACAAAGTGCTGAGCACGCTGGAAAGCATTCAGAACGAGTTCAACGGTTCTGCTGCCAATGGCAAGAAGATCTCGTTGGCGGACCTGATCGTCCTGGCCGGTAATGCCGGGGTGGAAAAAGCCGCGCAGAACGCCGGGCATTCGGTGTCGGTGCCGTTTTCACCGGGCCGCGTCGATGCTTCGCAGGAGCAGACCGATGTCGAATCGTTCGGCTTCCTGGAACCGATCGCCGATGGCTTCCGCAATTACAGCAAAGGCAAATACACGGTTGCGGCAGAAACCCTGCTGATCGACAAGGCGCAGTTGCTGACTCTCACGGCACCAGAAATGACCGTGCTGCTGGGTGGTTTGCGGGTATTGAACACCAATGTTGGCCAGACCCAGCATGGCGTGTTCACCGACAGACCCGAAACGCTGAGCAACGACTTCTTCACCCACCTGCTGGACATGGGCGTGGAGTGGACGCCGACCTCACGGGATGCTGATGAGTTCGAGGGTCGCGAGCGCAAGACCGGGGCGGCGAAATGGACGGCGACGCGGGTGGATCTGGTGTTCGGCTCGAATGCGCAATTGCGCGCATTGGCCGAGGTCTATGCCAGTTCCGACGCGAACGCGCAGTTCGTCAATGATTTCGTCAAGGCGTGGACGAAGGTGATGAATCTGGATCGGTTTGATCTGCGTAAATAGCTGTTTGTTGTGCCAATGAAAATGCCGCTCGTTGAGCGGCATTTTTTTGTTGATCGTTCCCACGCGCAGCAAAGGAATGCAGCAAGGGACGCTCTGCGTCCCAAAGCCGATGCAGAGCGTGGAGAGAGGCATTCCCACGCAGAGCATGGGAACGATCAATTAAAGGCCCCAACATTTAATCGGCGTTACGCCAGGCTTTTGCTCACCACTTCATACACATCACTAGACAGCGCCCCGGACGCCAGAATCCGCTCCAGTTCAGCCTTCATCAACGCCTGGCGCGCGCTGTCGTATTTGCGCCAGCGGGTCAGCGGGGCCAGTTGGCGCGAGGCGATCTGCGGGTTGAAGCCGTTCAGTTCGATCACCAGATCGGCAAGGAAGCGATAACCGGAACCGTCCGCCGCGTGGAAGTTGATCAGGTTCTGCCCGGCGAACGCGCCGATCAGTGCCCGCACCTTGTTCGGGTTCTTGATGTTGAACGCCGGGTGCTGCATCAACGCCTTCACCCGCGCCAAACCGCCCGGCAAGGTGCTACCGGCCTGCACGCTGAACCACTGATCCATGACCAGCGGATTGTCCTTGAAGTGCTCGGCGAAGCTGGCCAAAGCCAGGGCCTTCTGCTCTTCGAACGGCGAGTTGACCAGCACCGCCAGCGCGGTCAGGCGCTCGGTCATGTTGTCGGCGGTCTCGAATTGCTCCAGCGCCGCTGCCAGCACTTCCGGCTTGCCGCTGAGCATCAGGTACGACAGGGCGATGTTCTGCAAGGCGCGACGGGCGAAGTGCTCGGCCTCGGCCACGTACGGAGTCTTTTTCGACAGATCGCGGTTGGCCTGATAACGCAGCCACAGCGCTTCGAACAAGCCTTCGGCGAGTTGCTTGCGGGCGAACTCGCGAGCGACGTGAATCGCCTCGACGTCAGCCACTTCGCTGATCTCGGTGAGATAGGCCTCACCCGGCAGCGAGAGCATTTCGGCAACCATCGCCTGATCCAGCGACTCGTCGGACAGCACCGTGCGCAGCGCCGACACCAAACGCGGATCGAGCTTCAGGCTCTCGCCGTTCTGATGCTGGCCGATCAACTCTTGAAGCACTTGCACCGACAGTTGCTGACCGGCATCCCAGCGATTGAAGCCGTCGCTGTCGTGCTGCATCAGGAACATCAGTTGATCGCGGTTGTACGGGAAGCTCAATTTCACTGGCGCCGAGAAGCCGCGCAGCAGCGACGGCAACGGCTGTTCGTTGATGTCGACGAAAGTGAAGGTCTGCTCGGCGTCGGTCACCGAGATCACCCGAGTGGTGCCTTGTGCCGAAGCTTCCCCAGCCAGACGCAGGGCGATTTCGTTGCCCTGGCTATCAAGCAGCCCGAGCTCGACCGGAATCACGAACGGCAGTTTTTCTACCTTGTCCGGGGTCGGCGGGCAGCTCTGGCGGAAGGTCAGGCTGTAGGTTTTCGCCGCAGCGTCATAGGACTCGCTGACGGCCAGACGCGGTGTGCCGGCCTGGCTGTACCAGCGCTTGAACTGGCTGAGGTCAACGCCATTGGCATCTTCCATGGCCTTGACGAAGTCGTCGCAGGTCACGGCCTGACCGTCGTGGCGTTCGAAATACAGATCGCTGCCCTTGCGGAAGCCGTCGGCGCCCAGCAGGGTGTGGATCATGCCGACCACTTCCGAACCCTTTTCGTACACGGTCAGGGTGTAGAAGTTGGAAATCTCGATGAAGCTGTCCGGACGCACGGCGTGGGCCATCGGCCCGGCATCTTCGGCGAACTGGTGGGTACGCAGGTACGCCACGTCCTGGATGCGCTTGACCGTCGCCGAGTTCATGTCCGAGGAGAAACCGGCATCGCGGAACACCGTGAAGCCTTCCTTGAGCGACAACTGGAACCAGTCACGGCAGGTCACGCGGTTGCCCGACCAGTTGTGGAAGTATTCGTGGGCGACGATCGCCTCGACCCGCTGGTGCGCGGCGTCGGTCGCGGTTTCGGCGCGGGCCAGCACGGCGCTGGAGTTGAAGATGTTGAGGCCCTTGTTCTCCATCGCGCCCATGTTGAAATCGTTGACGGCGACGATCATGAAGATGTCCAGATCGTACTCGCGACCGTACACCTCTTCGTCCCAGCGCATGGATTTCTTCAGGCTGTTCATCGCGTGCTGGCACTTGTCGATGTTTTCCGGCTCGACATAAATGCGCAGCGCGACGTTGCGCTGGCTCATGGTTGTGAAAGTGTCTTCGACGCACCACAGATCACCGGCGACCAGCGCAAACAGGTACGCCGGTTTCTTGAACGGATCTTCCCAGGTCGCCCAGTGCCGGCCGTCTTCGCCGGGGCCGGAAGCGATCGGGTTACCGTTGGAGAGCAACACCGGGTAGCTGTGCTGTTCGGCCACGACGGTGGTGGTGAACTTGCTCATCACGTCCGGGCGGTCGAGGTAATAGGTAATCTTGCGGAAGCCTTCGGCCTCGCACTGAGTGCAGAACATCGTGCCGGACTTGTACAGGCCTTCCAGCGCGGTATTGGTTTCCGGATGGATGCGCACGCTGGTGTCGAGGGTGAAGGTTTCACTGGTCGGTTGCAGCGTCAGGTGACTGTCGGAGACTTGATAGTCAGCGGCGCTCAGCTCCTGATCCGCCAGCGTCACCGACAGCAGCTCGAGTTGCTGGCCGTCGAGCACCAGCGGCGGCAGGCCGGCGCCACGTTCAGGATTACGGCGCATCACCAGTTGCGCATGAACCAGGCTGTGGTCCTCGAACAACTCGAAGGTCAGGTGCGTTTCGTCGATCAGGTACTCGGGCGCCTGATAGTCCTTGAGATAGATCATCTTCGGTTGTTCGGTGCGCATGCTGGAATCCTTATTGATGCACGGCGAGCTGGTACGCCGTGTATTTACGAATGTTGATCACGCCGGTGTCGAAGATCAGGTACTGACCCTTGATCCCCAGCAGCGTGCCTTCGGCAATCGGGTTCTTGTCCAGGTTGAAGCTGACGATTTTCGCCGGGTATTGCTCGACGGGATAGCGGATTTCCAGCGGTTCGACATCGGCAATCGTCTGAATAGCCTGTAGGCCGAATCGCTCCTGTAACCCTTGCAGGCCTTCGGCGCAGCTTTCGAACAACTGATCGCGCACCTGCGCCAGATCCACCGCCGCCGCATCGCCCTTGAGCAGCGCGCGCCAGTTGGTCTTGTCCGCCACCTGGCTGCGGAACAGGTCCTCGACAAACCCCGATTGCTGGCGTGTCGATACACGCATGATCGGCAGCGCCTGACTCGCACCCTGGTCGAGCCAGCGGGTCGGCAACTGCGTAGCACGGGTGATGCCAACCTTGATGCCTGACGAATTGGCCAGGTAAACCACATGGTCGGTCATGCAGAATTTCTCGCCCCACTCCGGATCGCGGCAGGTGCCGGCGTCGAAGTGGCAGCGCTCCGGGCTCATGATGCACAGGTCGCACTGCGCCAGTTTGGTCATGCACGGGTAGCAATAGCCCTGACTGAAACTGGTTTTGGTCTTGCGCCCGCAATGGGTGCAGTGGATCGCCCCTAAAAATTCCAGACGCAGCGTGCTGCCGATCAACGGATTGACCGGCACCTCGACGTCATCCAGACGAAACGCGTACTGCACGTTCGACCCGTCCAGACGCGCCGACATTTTGCTGATTGCACCGCGGCCAATCTCGATCAATGGATGGCATCCGACTTGAACAGGATATTCGGCACTTCGATCGACTTCGACGCACACTCTTGCGGGCCCATGTAGCCAGTGCGCTGGTCTTCCGGCAGGTTCTGGATTTCCCAGGCAATCATCGCCTGCAACGACAGCTCGCGCTGTTCGGCAGTGAGTTTGTTGCCGTCGGACCATTTACCGATTTCCACGGCCAGTTTCAGGCTTTCGTAGATGTCCGGGGTGATGTTGTTGATCATGTCGTTGAAAGAGGACATCAGGGTCTCCGTGCTCTTTGCTGAAACAAAAATGTTAGACGGCCAGTTTACGGCGGTTATACAAACCGCCCAACAAACCGGTAAAGCATCCGATGAGTAACCCGCTCAGGTGCGCGGCGTTGGCGATCTGGCCGAAACCGATCAGCGAGATCAGCCCGGACATGCACACCACCAGCCACACCAGCATCATCACCAGCACGCCGCGCGGCAAACGATAGGCCGGGTTCGGCGCCAGCAACTGGAAGATCCAGCAATGCCCGAGCAAGCCGTAAAGCACGCCGGACAGCCCACCAAACAGGCTCGGGCCGCTCCAGACGAACTGCGCGTAGTTGGACACCAGACTGAACAGCAGCGTCAGGCCGATCAGGTTGATGCTGCCCTGGCGCGACTCGATGCGCCGCCCCAGCTCCCAGTACCACATACCGTTCATGGCCAGATGGAGGATGCCGAAGTGGATCAGCATCGGCGTGACCAGCCGCCACCACTGCCCCGCCGCGAGGCTGTCGGCCAGCGGCGTGAAGTGGATGTACTCACCGATCACGCGGAAATCGAGAAAGGTCAGCCAGCGTAAGGTCTCGAGGTTTTCGCCGAGGAAGGTCAGACCACCGACGATCAGGCTCAACAGCAGAATCAACCCGGTGGCTTTGGCGTGTTTCAGCTGCTCGGCGAAACTCGGGCGCTTGAAGGTCTGGCCCATGGGTAGGTCCAGTTGCTGATCCGGGTCGCCGGCCGGGAAGCGCTCGTACAAGAAACGCACGTCCTCGCTGATTTCTTCTGGTGCCCACAGCACCTGTTCGCCCGCCTCTTCGCTGACGCGATGGGGCACTTGCATGCGTTGCAGCAGTTTGACAAAACCGCTCAGATCCACCGCCAACGGCAGGCGCAATACCGCTACCGCACTCATTGCAGCACCTCCGGCCGCTCGACATCGACCCAGACAAATTTTTGCGGATCCAGGCGCGTTTCCTGGTCCAGACGATAGGCCACCAGTTTGCCGTAGAGCACGGCGCTGTAATCCAAGCACGCGAGGTTCGGGCGGATCGGCGCCGGTTTGCCGCTGCGCCAGTAGTGGCCGACGAACAGCAACGGCTCGTCGACGCCATAGCGCAGCAGGGAATTCTTTTCAGTGGACGTCAGCGGCGTCTGCGCGACAGGTTCCGGCAGTGCATCGGGCTGGAACACGATGTCGCCATAGGTTTTCGGATCGTCTTCCCAGAACTTGGTGCGGAAGAACGAACGCACCAGACCGTCGCCGCTGGTCATGGTCAGGCCACCGGGCAGGCGCATGTCGGTGCCGCGCAGCAAGCGGTCGAACACAGTGCAGGCGAAGCTGCCGGGCACCGCCGAGGCCTGGAGGAAATGCTCATCGACGCAGCCATTGGGGAACAGCGCCCGCAGCGGCTCGATCAGCCCGGCGTCCCAGCACGCATGCACCACGCGGAAACGACCGGCATCGACGAACAGCGGCAGCTCGTAGAACCACTGCTGGAAGTCATGCCAGTCACCGGGATGGTCCTCGAATTGGCTCAGGGTTTCCTGCAACAGCCGCGCATGGCGCTTGGTGTGTTCGCGCACGAACTGCTTGCCGCTGCCCGGTGGCGCCGGGGTGACCCAGCCGAGCGCATTGAATTCATGGTTGCCCATGATGCACAGCGCCTGCCCCGCCTCGACCATGTCGTGGACGATGTGCAGCGCCTCGCGAATGCGCGGGCCACGGTCGATGATGTCGCCGACGAACACCGCCATGCGTGACGGATGCCGCCAGACCCCGCCCTGCTTGTGATAACCGAGACGGTCCAGCAAGTGTTCGAGGGTCATGGCGCATCCGTGCACGTCACCGATCAGGTCGTAACTGCGCGCGGGATCGAGCATCAGTCGCCTCCGCCCCCCAGCTTGCTGCCCCAGCCAAGCTTGGTGCGGCACACCTCGTAGTAATTGTGATCGAGCGGATGAATCAGGCGCAGCTTCTGCGCTTTCTTGCTCACGGTAATGGTGTCGCCCGGTGCGCAGGTGAAGTGGTTCTGCCCGTCGCAGGACACCTGCGGGTAGATTTGCATATCTTTGGACACGACGATTTTCAGCTCACTGTTGCCATCGACCACGATCGGCCGTCCCGACAAGGTATGGGGGTACATCGGCACAATCACAATAGCGTCGAGCTTGGGATGCATGATCGGCCCGCCGGCGGACAACGCGTAGGCGGTGGAGCCGGTGGGCGTCGCGACGATCAGGCCGTCGGCCTTCTGGCTGCAGACGAACTGGCCGTCGATATACAGCTCGAATTCGATCATCCGCGTCGATTTGCCCGGGTGCAGCACCACATCGTTGAGCGCATCGCCCTGGCCGATGGCCTCGCCATGGCGACGCACTTCGGCTTGCAGCAGGAAACGGTTTTCTACCAGATAGTGGCCGTCGAGCACTTCGGCGACCTTGATTTCCAGCTCGTCGGGGCGAATATCGGTGAGGAAGCCAAGGCTCCCACGGTTGATGCCCAGCACCGGAATATTGTGCCTGGCCAGCGCTCGCGCGGCGCCGAGCAGGCTGCCGTCACCGCCGACGACGATGACCATGTCACAAACTTCGCCGAGCATCTTGCGCGACGAGGTTTGCAGGCCATGGCCGGGCAGGACTTCAGCGATGGTGTCTTCGAGGATCACATGCAGGTGACGGTCGAGCAGAAAGCGTTTCAGTCGGCGGACGGTATCCAGCACCTGGGAACTGCCCAGGCGACCGATGATGCCGATATTACGAAATTGCTCCATGGGACCTCTGCGGACAATCGAAAACGCGAAAACCCGATTATGGGCGAAAGCGCCAGATAGACAAAATCCTTTCAGCCTCAAGGGTGCGCTCAGGTTTAAGGCTATGCTCGCAAGATGATCCTGTTCCCCGACTTGTTGCAATTGCCCCATCGATTACGCCATCCCGAAGTGCGGGACCTGGCGTGGGTGATCCTCGCGCCGCCGATGCTCGCCGCCACGCCGTGGCCCCAGCGCCATCCGCTTGCCGGCAGCGAATGGGTGCACGACCCGCAGCGCCTCGAACATTGGCTGCACCAGCTCGACCGCGACAGTTACGGCCTGCTGCAATGGCTGTCGCAGGCGCGCACCCGGCGTCTGGGTCTGTATTACGAGCGTCTTTGGCAGTTCGCCGTCTCGCATGCGCCGGACATCGAACTGATCGCCGCCAACCTGCCGATTCGCCGCGCCGGGCACACCCTCGGCGAACTCGACATGCTGCTGCGTGACCGCGACGGCGTGCATCATCTGGAACTGGCGATCAAGCTCTACCTTGGCCCGCAGGATGGCGATGGCCGCGATCCCGCGCAGTGGCTGGGGCCGGGTTGTCATGACCGGCTGGATCGCAAACTGGCACATCTGGCCGAGCATCAATTGCCGATCTCGGCGCGCCCGGAAAGCCGCGAGGTGCTCGCGGCACTGGATATCGAAACCTTCAGCGCGCAGTTGTGGCTGGGCGGTTATCTGCTGTATCCGTGGCCCGGGCACGCCGACTCACCGAACGGCGCGCATCCACAACATCTGCGTGGCAGCTGGCTGCATCAGAAGGACTGGCCGGCGTTTGTCGCACAGCGCCCGCCGGGCCGCTGGCAACCCCTGCCCCGCCATGCGTGGCTGGCGCCGGCGCATTACCCGGCGGATCAGGTCTGGACAGATGAGCACTTGCGTTTGTGGCTGGCAGACCTGCCAGCACTGGCCCCGGCGCAGTTGATGGTGCGCCTGACCGAGAATGCCCAGGGCGAATGGGAAGAGGCGGAGCGGTTGTTTCTGGTGGCGGATCTTTGGCCGAATGTCCCCGGCCAAGCCTGAGATTTGTAGTGCCTGACCCAATTCGCGAGCAGGCTCGCTCCCACAGAGAAAGCATCTCAAATGTGGAATGCGATCCCTGTGGGAGCGAGCCTGCTCGCGAAAAGAGCAACTCGGTCTATAGGGATAGCCGCACCGCCAATGCCGCCAACGTCACCAGCAACACCGGCACGGTCAACACAATCCCGACACGGAAGTAATAGCCCCAGCCAATATGGATGCCTTTGCGCTCCAGCACATGCAGCCACAACAACGTTGCCAGACTGCCGATCGGAGTGATCTTCGGCCCCAGGTCGCTGCCGATCACGTTGGCGTAGATCATCGCTTCCTTGATCACCCCGCTGGCCTGACTGGCGTCGATCGACAGCAAGCCGATCAGTACCGTTGGCAGATTGTTCATGATCGACGACAGCAGCGCCGTCAGCACCCCGGTGCCCATCGCCGCGCCCCACACGCCGTGGCCGGCGAATACATCCAGCCACCCGGCAAGGTAACCGGTGAGTCCGGCATTGCGCAGGCCGTACACCACCAGGTACATGCCCAACGAGAAAATCACGATTTGCCACGGCGCTTCTTTCATAACCTTGCGCGTGGAGATCTTGTGGCCGCGCGCGGCAATACCCAGTAGCAGCGCGGCGCACACCGCCGAAATTGCGCTGATCGGAATGCCCAGCGGTTCGAGGGCAAAGCAGCCGATCAACAGGATCACCAACACCGCCCAACCGGCGTAGAACGTCGCTTTGTCGTGGATCGCGGTGTGCGGGTTTTCCAGCTGTTCCGGATCGTAAGCGGCCGGGATGTCGCGGCGAAAAAACCACAGCAACATGCCCAACGTCGCCGCCACGCTGACGAAGTTCACCGGCACCATCACTGCGGCATAGCGGTTGAAGCCAATATGGAAGAAGTCCGCCGAAACGATGTTGACCAGGTTCGACACCACCAGCGGCAGGCTCGCCGTATCGGCGATAAACCCGGCGCCCATGACGAAGGCCAGCGTCGCCGCTGGTGAAAAGCGCAGCGCCAGCAGCATTGAAATCACGATCGGCGTGAGAATCAGCGCCGCGCCGTCATTGGCGAACAGCGCAGAGACCAGCGCGCCGAGCAGCACCATGAAGGCAAACAATTTGCGCCCACTGCCCCGCCCCCAACGCGCCACGTGCAGCGCCGCCCAGTTGAAAAAACCAGCCTCGTCGAGCAACAGGCTGATGATGATCAGCGCGACGAAGGTGCCGGTCGCATTCCAGATGATCTGCCAGACCAGCGGGATGTCCGTGAGGTGAACGACGCCAAAAATCAACGCCAGCACGGCGCCCAACGTTGCACTCCAGCCGACGCCGAGACCTTTGGGTTGCCAGATGACGAGGGTGATGGTCAGCAGGAAAATCAGTGACGCAGCGAGCATTCGCAGAAGCCTTCAAATAGCGAAACGGGTGGAAATCGAACAAATGTGGGAGCGAGCCTGCTCGCGAAAGCGGTTTGTCAGACGCGAAGAAATTGTTATCTGACAGTCCGCCTTCGCGAGCAGGCTCGCTCCCACAGTGCGTTTCGGTGAGCTTATTTCTTGTGTTGCTCGACGAACTGGCCGTAAGCATCGATGAATTTTTGCAGGAACGGCTTCACCGAGTCGCTCAGTTTGCCCGCTTCGTCGAACGCGTTACCGGCGCCGCCCAGGTAGGCTTCCGGCTGTTGCAGGCAATGGATATCAAGGAAAACAAAGGTCTGGCGCAGGTGCTGGTTGGCGCCGAAGCCACCGATGGCGCCTGGCGATACGCTGATCACCGCGCCGGGTTTGCCACTCCACGCGCTCTGGCCATAAGGACGGGAACCAACGTCGATGGCGTTCTTCAACGGTGCCGGGATCGAGCGGTTGTACTCGGGGGTGACAAACAGCACCGCGTCGGATGACGCCACTTTCTGACGGAAAGTGCTGTAGGCTGCCGGCGGAGAATCGCCGTCGATGTCTTCGTTGTACAGCGGCAGTTCACCGATTTCGACAATCTCGAGCTTGAGATTGGCCGGTGCCAGTTCGGCGAGGGCCAGTGCGACTTTGCGATTGATCGATGCTTTGCGCAGGCTACCGACCACTACAGCGACGTTGTAGACATTGCTCATGGATGACTCTCGATGGTCCGTGGGAAGAGTCGCTAGTTATAGATGATCCAGTGACATTTTCACCAGTGGTCATTGGTTTTTCCTGCGCGAGGAATATTTTTTTCCTGTAGGAAAACTTACCGAGCTTGCTGACGGTCTACAAAGCCGCAAATCAAGCGTTTTATCTCCAGAGGTTCTAAGCAGATGGCAGCAGTACTCGTCGGTCAGTTTCATGCAAGAGATGCGGAAGGCCGCGTTTATTCCGTGCATGAATTCCAGGAATCGAACCCGTCTGCAGACGGATCCACTGGCTCGGAGCCCATTTACAAACTCGCCATTGGCGATCGGGTCAACAAGGTCAGTGACAGCGAGTTTCTCCTGGTGCAATCAGGCATTACCCTGATCCGCGAACCTGAGCCAACCGTCGCTCAATAACCTAGCGTTATGAGCAGAAGTCATGCGAGCGGACTTGGGGTAGGATTCAGCGTCTGACCCCACCTGCTGAACATGGACTTCACGCATGCGTTTACGCCACATCGAAGTGATTCAGGCGCTCTTGCAGACCGGTCACCTGGGCACCGCCGCCGAATGGCTGCAACTGCCGGTGACCGAGGTCGAAGAGCGTTTGCGCGAAGCCGAGAGTCAGTTGGGGTTCATGTTGTTCGCCAGCGTTCGCGGTCGGCTGCAATCGACGCCCGAAGCGCGCGCCCTGCAAGCGGAAATCGCGCACATTTATGAGGCACTTGAGCCGGTGCAGCGTCTGGCCAACAGCCTCAAGCAATACCTCGCCCCGCCCCTGCGCATCATCGGCACCCCGCCGCTGGCTCAACAATTACTGCCACAAAGCCTTGCGACCCTGCGTCGACGCCTGCCCGACGCACCGTGCAGCCTGCTCAGCGCGCCGACTCGCGACATCGTCCGCAGCCTGTTATTGCGCGAAAGCGATCTGGGCCTGAGCCTGCACGATCCCGAACACCCCGATATCCACTGCCAGCCGCTGGCCCAGGGCAAGCTGCAATTGCTCGCTCCGCACGGCTGGCTGCAGCCGAAACAGAAATACATTTCCCTCGCGGATCTGGCCGGTCAGGCCATGGTCGGTCTCGAAGGTCAGGATCCGCTGAGCCCGGCGCTGGAAAACAAACTCCAGGCCTTGCGCCCGGCACCGAGCATTCAGACCCGCGTGCAGACCCATCAGATGATGCGCAGCATGGTCGAGGCCGGCGAGGGTCTGGCCATCGTCGATCCGTTCACCGCTCTGGGCGCCCGCGCCGGTGGGCTTGACGTCTGCCCGCTCTCACCGGCAGTGCCGATCAGCCTCTGCGCCCTGACCTTCAAACATGCCGCGCCGTCGGCGGCGATTCAGACCTTGCTGGCGATCGTCACGGAACAAGCCGAGGCGATGTTGTCGAGCTGAGTGGTTTTTACAGCGGATTATCGAACAGGCGATACCAGAACAACGCGACTTCAGCGGTATGCGGATCGATGCCGCGATAGCGCAACTGGTCGATGCCGCCGATCACATAGCCGCAACGCTCATACAGACGACAGGCGCCGAGATTGTTGTTTTGGGTTTCGAGCATGATGCCCGGCAGCTTCTTCTTGCGACTCCAGAACTGCGCGACATCAAGCAACGCCTTGGCCACGCCGTGGCGACGGGCCGGGGCATGCACCGCCAGCTCATCGATGTGGGCAAAGCCGTTCCAGTTGGTGCTGATCACCAGGTGACCGACCGGCTCGTCGTCCAGGTACGCCATGAAAATCGCACTGTCGGGCGCGTTGTGAAAGGCGCTGAATTCTTCGGGATCGATGCCGTAGCACTTGCGGTACGGCACGATTGGCGTTACCGGCCATTGCTCGACCGGTTTGCCGATCACGGCAGCGCCGTAGGCAGCGACCTCGAAACTGAAGTCGCTGCCCCAGATATACGGCGCAAAACCTTCGTCGGCTACACGCACCGACAACCCTGGGTATTTCGGATTCATGACCGGTTGCATACTGGGAAAAGTCCTCATTCCTTGACGCAGCCGACGGTGTCGACCTTACCGTCGCGATGGATGATTGCCAGCGCAAATTTCAACTCTTTGTACATGAGGCTCAGTGTCCTGAGGCGGCAGATTTGCACCTGACCAGTGCACTCAGGGTAGAGGGTTGCGGCGAATGTGGCGAGGGTGGCAACTTGGCTCCATGTCGCCAAACGCAAAAAATCGCTGCCTTCCTGGCCCCCACTATGGAATGCAATCCCTGTAGGAGCTGCCGAAGGCTGCGATCTTTTGATCTTCTGATCTTTTGATTTTTCAGACCTGCGCATCAGCCTCGGCAATCTGCGTCCACAACGCCGGCGCTCCCGCCGATTTGGCGATGATTTCCAGCCGCACCAGATGCGCCGCCAGTTCTTCTTCGGTCGCCCGGATGATGCGTGCTGGCTGGCGATCGACCGGCAGGCGGCGGATTTCGGTAGCCGAGTTGTCGGCGCCCTCGCCCGTGCCATTGCCGTCAGACGCGTTGCCAGCCAGCGACAGGCTGGTCTGGCCGCCGGTCATGGTCAGGTAGACGTCGGCGAGAATCTCCGAGTCGAGCAAGGCGCCGTGCAGTTCACGGCCGGAGTTGTCGACGCCGTAACGTTTGCACAACGCGTCGAGGCTGTTGCGCTGCCCCGGGTGACGTTCCCGGGCCATCATCAGGGTATCGAGGATGGTGCAATGCTGGGTGATATCGGCGCGATCGTGCTGGCCCATCAAGGCAAATTCGTTGTTGATGAAGCCAACGTCGAACGCCGCGTTGTGGATGATCAGTTGCGCGCCCTGGATGAACTCGAAGAACTCATCGGCAACTTCGGCAAAGCGCGGCTTGCCGACGAGGAATTCGTTGGTAATGCCATGCACACCGATCGCGCCTTCGTCGCTCTCGCGATCCGGTTGCAGATAAACGTGGAAATGCCGGCCCGTCAGGCGCCGACCGATCAGTTCGACGCAACCGATTTCAATGATCCGGTGACCATCGGTCACCGGCATGCCGGTGGTTTCGGTATCGAGTACAACGGATCTGGTGGCCATCAGTGCTCAGCTCTCAACGGGTCAATCGTGCAAAAGCGCGGATGTTAACACGCTGGACTCGAACCCTGTAGGAGCTGCCGAAGGCTGCGATCTTTTGATTTTTCCTGCAACAAGATCAAAAGATCGCAGCCTTCGGCAGCTCCTACAGGGGAATGCATTCCAATGTGGGAGCGAGCCTGCTCGCGAATGGCAGCGCCACGGTTTATAAGCGAAATCAGCTCTGCTTGTAACCACGCACTTCGTCAACGCCACGATTGGCCAGTTGGTCAGCCCGCTCGTTACCGTGATGGCCAATGTGCCCGCGCACCCATTTCCAGGTGACTTTGTGGCGGTTGACCTGCTCGTCCAGCTCTTTCCACAGATCGGCATTCTTCACCGGCTCTTTCGCAGCCGTTTTCCAGCCGCGCTTCTTCCAGTTGGCCATCCACTCGTTGATGCCTTTCATCACGTATTGCGAGTCGGTGACCAGCAGCACTTCGCAGGGGCGCTTGAGCGCTTCGAGGCCACGAATCGCGCCGAGCAGCTCCATGCGATTGTTGGTGGTGTTGGCCTCGCCGCCCCACAGTTCCTTTTCGACGCCCTTGCACACCAGCAGCGCGCCCCAGCCGCCGGGGCCGGGGTTGCCCTTGCAGGCGCCGTCGGTGAACAGTTCTACGGTGTCGACGCTTTCCACGCTTTCGCTCATGCCAGTCTTTCCAGAAAAATGCCTGTCCTGCCAATCACGGATCGACAATGACCGCGACCGGGACAAGCCCGGCCACAAATAAAAGAAGATTTACGGTTCGATGCGGCGGCGGTTGACCTTGGCCATCGGCAGCGGAATCAGCTTGCCCATCGGCTCGCGGCGTTCCTGGCGCAACGGCCTGAGCCCCACCACGATCTTGCGCGCCACCAGCAGATAGAAGCCGCCGCCGGACAATTGCCAGTCACCGGCCTTGCGTTCCCAGCCGGCCAGACGGTTCTGCCACTTGGGTGATGCGAGCGGCGGACGATAGCACCCGAAGCGGCGTTTCTCCAGCGCGAAGCCCAGCAGATTGAGCCAGTCGGCGACCCGCGACGGCGAGATGCAGCGCGCCTTGCGCAGGGCATCATTGGCGAAGAAATGCCGCAGCCCCCAGGTGCTCCAGGGGTTGATGCCGATGATCAGCAGATGCCCGCCGGGGCGCACGCTGCTCGCCGCTTCACGCAGCAAACCGTGGGGCGACAGGCAGAAATCCAGGCCATGCTGCATCACCACCACGTCGGCGGCGTGCTCGCTCAACGGCCAGGCCTGCTCTTCGCAAACGATCTCGACTCCGGGCAACGGTGCGCCAAGACGCACGTTGCGCTGCACTTGCGGCGCGGCCGGCGGGGTTTCGGCGGACGGCCCGTAATGCACCAGATAACCGCCGAAGAAGCGGCCGAGCTCGTCATCGAGCATGCGCCGCTCTTCATCCAGCAGAAATTGCCCGAGCGGCCCCGACAGCCATTCGCGGGCGGCGCTGATCAATGCCAGCCAGTCGGGATCGGCCTGAGCGAACGCTTTATCGGTCATGTCATTCTCCAACGCGCCAGGAACTACTAAGATGCGCCAATGTTTTCTGCTTGGCGAATTCCGACGATGATACAGATCAGTGCCCTGCCCGCGTTCACCGACAACTACATCTGGTTGTTACAGGATCATCAGACCCAGCGCTGCGCGGTGGTCGATCCGGGCGACGCCACCCCGGTGCAGGCGTGGCTTGACGCGCATCCGGGCTGGGTGCTCAGCGATATTCTGATCACTCACCATCACCATGACCATGTCGGCGGCGTCGAGCGCCTGAAAGCCGCGACCGGCGCCAAGGTCTACGGCCCGGCCAGCGAAAGCATTCCGGCGCGTGACATAGCGCTCAAGGACAACGACAGCGTCAGCGTGCTCGGCTGGGACTTCGACGTCTATGCGGTGCCCGGTCACACCCTGGGGCACATCGCCTATTACCACCATGGCCTGTTGTTCTGCGGCGACACCCTGTTCGCCGCCGGTTGCGGCCGGTTGTTCGAAGGCACACCCGAGCAGATGTACCACTCGCTCAGCCGTCTCGCGGCCCTGCCGGAAGATACGCTGGTTTACTGCACCCACGAATACACCTTGAGCAATCTGAAATTTGCCGCCGCCGTCGAGCCGGGCAACCCGGACATTGCCGCCCGTCTGGAAAAGGTCACCCAGCAACGGCAGAACGGCGTGATGACATTGCCGTCGACTTTGGCCCTGGAAAAGCTGACCAATCCGTTTTTACGCACTTCTGAAACATTGGTTACACAAAAAGTGGACGAACGGGAAGGCGCTCAAAACCGGGCGCCGAACGAGGTATTTGCGGCTCTGCGGGCATGGAAAGACAAGTTCTGACAAGCGCGCCGGCCGGGACAAAAATTCTCAATGGTTGACCGCAGGGGGTGCGCTTTCTAGAATCGCCCGACATTTTTGCCCGGAACTTACTTCCAGCCAATGTCGTCATCCATACGTAAGTCCGTCAATTCAGATGCTTTGACCCGCCTGGCGCAAGCCATCGCGGTGGCTGTGTCCGCCACGCTGGCGGGTTGCTCCAGCCACGCTCCGCAGACTGAAGCGACGCATACGCCGAACATTGCTGCGCGAGCCAAGCAGAAGCCGATCTGGCTGACCGAGAAGCCCACTCCCGTGGCGCCCCAGGACATCTGGGAACGCATGCGTCAGGGCTTCCAGTTGCAGGAAGGCCTTGGCGTCAATCCGCGCATCGAGCAACAACGCCTGTGGTTCGCCAGTAACCCCTCCTTCCTCGAGAATGCCGGTGAACGCGGCAGCCTCTACATTCATTACATTGTCGAACGCCTCGAAGAGCGCAACATGCCGCTGGAACTGGCCCTGCTGCCGGTGATCGAGAGCGCGTACAACCCGATGGCCTACTCCCGCGCCGATGCGGTGGGCCTGTGGCAATTCATTCCGTCCACCGGGCGTTACTTCAACCTGCGCCAGACGCGTTTTTATGATGGTCGTCGCGACATTACCGCCTCGACCACGGCCGCGATGGATTACCTGACCCGCCTGCACGACATGTTCAACGGCGACTGGCTGCTGGCGCTGGCAGCCTACAACGCTGGTGAAGGCACCGTCAGCCGGGCGATCGAGCGCAACGAAAAGCTTGGCCTGCCCACTGACTACTGGAACCTGCCGCTGCCGGCGGAAACCCAGGCCTATGTGCCGAAGTTGCTGGCGCTGTCGCAAGTGGTGCTGGCGCCGGAAGCCTATGGCGTCAACCTCAATCCGATCGCTAACGAACCCTACTTCCAGGTTGTCGAAATCAACCAGCGCATGGACCTGTCCAAGGTCGCTGCGGTGGCGAACATCGATGAAGACGAACTGTTCCAGCTCAATCCGGCGTTCAAACAGCGCACCACCATCGACGGTCCGCAGCATTTGCTGGTGCCGACGTCCAAGGCACAACTGCTGACTGCCAGTCTGCAGACCATGCGCCCGGACGAACTGATCAGCCCGCGCTCGCTGAAACCGGTGTTCGAAGGCGCCGATCCGTCGGAAGTGGCGCAGCTCAAACGTGCTTATCGGGTCAAGCGTGGCGACAACCTCGGCTCCATCGCCAAGGCCAACAAGGTCGAAGTCAAGGATCTGCAGCGCTGGAACAAGCTGACCGGCAAGAATCTCAAGGTCGGCCAGACCCTGGTCATGCAGGACAACACCAAGCGTGCCCCGGCGCGCAAGTCCGGCCGGGTCAACACCGTGGTCGCGGCAAATACCAAGACCAAAGGCAAGGACGAGAGCAAGCAGCAGACCCAGTACAAGGTCAAGCGCGGCGACACCCTGTATGTGGTGGCCAAGCGGTTCAACGTCGAGATGCAACATCTCAAGCGTTGGAACCCGGGTGCGGGCAAGGCGTTGAAGCCGGGGCAGATGCTTACGGTTTATCAGCCGCACTGATTGAAGAGCCCCTGATATTTCAGGGGCTTTTTTTGGATGAAGTTTTTGTGGTGTGCTTTAGATCCATCCCCCTCACCCCAGCCCTCTCCCCCAGGGGGGAGAGGGGGAAATGGAGCCGATCGGGGGCTTTTCAGAAACTGACTTCGACTCGGTATCGCACGTCGGTGCAACTCGCCCAGACACCACGATCAGTCCCCTCTCCCCTCCGGGAGAGGGTTAGGGTGAGGGGCTCTTCGCGCAAACGATTAACCCGCCATTAACCCGCATCTTTTTCCTGTCCAGACAAGCTGTTACTGTACGGCCCACAAAGCCCAAGCCGCTGGATCGGATCTGACTTGAAGCGTGCCCTCTCCCTGCTCCTGATCAGCCTGGCCTTGAGCTCACCCGCAAGCGCGACGATTACCGAAAGTCATGGTTATGCGCAGTTCGGCACGCTCAAGTACCCGGCCAGATTTACCCACTTCGACTGGGTCAACCCGCAAGCGCCCAAAGGCGGTACGTTGCGGGTGATGGCGTTCGGCACCTTCGATACTGTCAATCCGTACACCTTCAAGGGCACCAGCCCGGTTACCACCGCCAATTTTCTCCAGTACGGCATCAACGAGCTCAACGAGCCGCTGATGGTCGGTACCGGGCAGTATTCGCCGTCCGGCGACGAGCCGGCGTCGAGCTACGGTTTGATCGCACAATCGGTGGAGTACAGCGAAGATCGCAGCTGGGTCGTCTTCAATTTACGCCCCGAGGCGCGGTTCCACGACGGCGCACCGATCACCGCCTATGACGTGGCATTCTCTTATCGCCTGCTGCTCAAGGACGGTCATCCGCTGTATCGCACGGCCTTGCAGGAAGTGCTACGGGTCGACATCCTCAACAAACAACGCATTCGTTTCGTGTTCAAGCGCTCGGGCAATCCGCTGCTGATCCTGCGCCTTGGCGAGTTGCCGGTGCTGCCGCAGCATTACTGGAAAGACCGCGACTTCAAAGCCACCACCTTCGAACCGCCGCTGGGTAGCGGGCCGTACCGCATCACTACGGTCACGCCGGGGCGGCAGCTGATGTTCGAGCGGGTCAAGGATTACTGGGGCAAGGACCTACCGGTCAATCGCGGCAAGTACAATTTCGATCGCATGGAAGTCGAGTTCTACCGCGACAGCGATGTCGCCTTCGAAGCGTTCAAGGCCGGGGAGTTCGACATCTACATCGAGCATCAGGCGAAGAACTGGGTCAACGGCTACAACTTCCCTGCTGTACGTCGTGGCGAAGTGATCAAGGCACAGATCCCGCATCAGATTCCGACCCAGACTCAGGGCCTGTTCATGAACAGCCGCCGCGCGACCTTCGCCGACGTAAAGACCCGCGAAGCGCTGGGCCTGATGTTCGATTTCGAGTGGACCAACCGTGCGCTGTTCAGCGATGCCTATAAACGCACCAGCAGCTACTACCCCAACAGCGAATTCACTGCGTCCGGCCTGCCGGTCGGCCATGAATGGCTGATGCTCAAGCCTTACAAGGAGCAGTTGCCAGCCCGGCTGTTCACCGAGCCGTTTACCCTGCCGAAGACCGACGGCCGAGGCATTCCCCGGGAAACCATGCGCAAGGCGCTGGCCCTGCTCGCCGAGGCCGGTTGGAAGCTCCACGGCCAGCGCCTGCAAGACAAAGACGGCCAACCGCTGCGTTTCGAACTGCTGCTGGTCAACCCGAGCCTGGAGCGGCTCTATCAGCCGTACATCGAAAACCTCAACAGCATCGGCATCGACGCGCGCCTGCGCACCGTTGATCGTGCGCAATACAAACAGCGCCTCGATCAATTCGATTTCGACATGATCTCGATGACCCTCGGCCAGACCCTGAGTCCGGGCCTTGAGCAGTGGCAGTACTTCCACTCCAGTCAGGTGAACGTCAAGGGCAGCAAGAATTACGCGGGCATCGCCAACCCGGTGGTCGATCACCTGCTCGAACAATTGCTCGCCGCGCGCACCCGCGACGAGCAGGTCGCCGCCGGCAAGGCGCTCGATCGCGTGCTGCTCTGGCAGCACTACAGCATTCCCAACTGGTACCTCAATTATCACCGTCTGGCCTACCGCAACCGGTTGGCCTTTGTCACCACGCCGCCCTACACCCTGGGCCTGAGCGCATGGTGGCTGAAGTCTTCGGAGAAAGATCGATGAACGCTGTTCGCACCCTGCTCGTGCAGGCCAGCGGCTTGCTGTTCGCCGGGCTGGCCTGGGCCGCCCCGCAACACGCCGTGACCCTGTACAACGAGCCGCCGAAATACCCGGCCGATTTCAAGCATTTCGACTACGTGAACCCTGATGCGCCCAAGGGCGGCGTATTCCGTCAGGCCGGGTTCGGTGGCTTCGACAGCCTCAACCCGTTCATCAACAAAGGCGTACCGGCCGATGACATCGGCCAGATCTACGACACCCTGACCAAACACAGCCTCGACGAGCCGTTCACCGAGTACGGCCTGATTGCCAGCAAGATCGAAAAAGCCGACGACAACAGTTGGGTGCGTTTCTACCTGCGCCCGGAAGCACGCTTTCACGACGGCCACCCGGTGCGCGCCGAAGATGTAGTGTTCAGCTTCGAGACGTTGACCAAGGAAGGCTCGCCGATGTTTCGCGGCTACTACAACGACGTCGCCGAAGCCATCGCCGAAGACCCGTTGAAAGTGCTGTTCAAGTTCAAGCACAGCAACAACCGCGAGCTGCCGCTGATCCTCGGCCAGTTGCCGGTCCTGCCGAAACACTGGTGGGCCAGTCGCGACTTCAACAAGGGCAATCTGGAAATCCCGCTGGGCAGCGGCCCGTACAAGGTCACCCAAGTGAAGGCCGGCCGTTCGGTACGTTACGAGCGGGTCAAGGATTACTGGGGCAAGGACTTGCCGGTCAACCGTGGCTTCTACAACTTCGACACGATGACCACCGACTATTACCGCGACAACACCGTCGCCCTCGAAGCACTGAAGGCCGGGCAGTTCGATTACTGGCTGGAGATGACCGCGAAGAACTGGGCCAGCGCCTATAACGTTCCGGCGGTCACCGAGGGCCGTTTGATCAAGGAACTGATCCCCAACAGCAACCCGACCGGCATGCAGGGCTTCGTCTTCAACCTGCGCCGCCCGGTGTTCCAGGATGTGCGCGTGCGTCAGGCGCTGGGGCTGCTGTTCGACTTCGAATGGACCAACAAGCAATTGTTCAACGGCGCCTACGTGCGCACCCGCAGTTACTTCGAGAACTCGGAAATGGCCGCCACCGGCCTGCCCGACGCCGAGCAACGGACGATCCTCGAACCGTTTCGCAGCAAACTGCCGGCCCAGGTGTTCAGCGAAGCCTTCGAAAATCCCAAGACCGACGCCAGCGGCATGATCCGCACCCAGCAGCGTGAGGCCTATCAACTGCTGCAAGAGGCCGGCTGGAAAATCGTCGATGACAAAATGGTCGACGCCACTGGCAAACCGGTGGTGATCGAATTCCTCCTCGCCCAGACCGAATTCGAACGGGTGCTGCTGCCGTTCAAGCGCAACCTCAGCGACCTAGGCATCGATCTGGTCATCCGCCGCGTCGACGTCTCGCAGTACATCAACCGCGTGCGCTCGCGGGATTTCGACATGATGGTCGGCAGCTTTCCCCAGTCCAATTCGCCGGGTAACGAGCAGCGCGAGTACTGGATGAGCGCCGCCGCCGACAAACCGAGCAGCCGCAACAGCATGGGCCTCAAAGACCCGACCGTTGATCAACTGGTGGAAAGCCTGATCAACGCCGACTCGCGCAAAAGTCTGGTTGCCCACGCTCGCGCCTTGGACCGGGTGCTGCAATGGGGCTACTACGTGGTGCCGAACTGGCATATCAAGAGCTGGCGCGTGGCTTACTGGAATCATATAGGCCACCCGAAAACCTCGCCCAAGTACGACATCGGCATCAATACCTGGTGGGTCAAGCCTGACGCCAAGCCTGCCGTAGAAGTCGAAACCCAACTGCAAGCCGACCCTGCGGGCACGGAGTAATCAGATGCTGGCGTATATCTTTCGGCGACTGCTGCTGATCATCCCGACCCTGTTCGGCATTCTGCTGATCAACTTCGTGATCATCCAGGCCGCGCCCGGCGGGCCGGTCGAGCAGATGATCGCCAAGCTCGAAGGTTTCGAAGGCGCCACCAGCCGGATTGCCGGCGGCGGTGCCGAAGTGGCGGTGGCCGGCTCGTCCTACCGTGGCGCGCAGGGGCTGGATCCGGCGCTGATCAAGGAAATCGAGCACATGTACGGGTTCGACAAATCGGCCCCGGAACGTCTGTGGATCATGGTCAAGAACTATGCGCAGCTGGATTTCGGCGACAGTTTCTTCCGCGACGCCAAGGTCATCGACCTGATCAAGGAAAAGATGCCGGTGTCGATCTCGCTGGGGCTGTGGAGCACGCTGATCATGTATCTGGTGTCGATCCCGCTGGGCATCGCCAAGGCCACGCGGCACGGCAGTCACTTCGACGTATGGACCAGTTCGGCGATCATCGTCGGCTATGCGATCCCGGCGTTTCTGTTTGCGATCCTGCTGATCGTGGTATTTGCCGGCGGCAGTTATCTGGACTGGTTCCCCCTGCGCGGGCTGACTTCGAACAACTTCGATGAGCTGAGCCTGGGCGGCAAGATCCTCGATTACTTCTGGCACCTGGCATTGCCGGTCACCGCACTGGTGATCGGCAACTTCGCGACCATGACCCTGTTGACCAAGAACAGCTTTCTCGACGAGATCAACAAACAGTACGTGGTCACCGCCAAAGCCAAGGGCCTGACCCGCCATCGCGTCCTTTACGGCCACGTGTTCCGCAACGCCATGCTGCTGGTGATTGCCGGTTTTCCGTCGGCATTCATCGGTATCTTCTTCACCGGTTCGTTGCTGGTGGAAGTGATTTTCTCCCTCGACGGCCTCGGCCTGATGAGTTTCGAAGCGGCGATCAATCGCGATTACCCGGTGGTGTTCGGCACCCTGTTCATCTTCACCCTGCTCGGGCTGGTGGTGAAACTGATCGGCGATCTGACCTACACCTTTGTCGATCCGCGTATCGACTTCGCCAGCCGGGAGCATTGAGATGAACCTGTCCCCTCTCAACCGCCGGCGCTTCGAACTGTTCAAGGCCAACAAGCGTGGCTGGTGGTCGCTGTGGCTGTTCCTGATTCTGTTCGGCCTCAGTCTGGGCGCCGAACTGATCGCCAACGACAAACCGCTGGTCGTGCATTACGACAACAACTGGTATTTCCCGGCGATCAAGCGCTATCCGGAAACCGCGTTCGGCGGCGAATTCCCGCTGGAAGCCAACTACAAGAGTCCGTACATTCGCGAACTGCTCAAGGCCAAGGACGCGTGGATTCTGTGGGCGCCGATCCCCTACAGCTACCAAAGCATCAACTACGACCTGAAAGTCCCGGCCCCGGCGCCACCCTCGGCGGACAACCTGCTGGGCACCGACGATCAGGGCCGCGACGTGTTGGCGCGGGTGATCTACGGTTTCCGCATTTCCGTGTTGTTTGCGCTGACGCTGACCGTGCTGAGTTCGATCATCGGCGTGATTGCCGGGGCGCTACAGGGCTTTTATGGCGGCTGGGTCGATCTGGCCGGGCAGCGTTTTCTCGAGATCTGGTCGGGGCTGCCGGTGCTGTATCTGCTGATCATTCTCGCCAGTTTCGTCCAGCCGAATTTCTGGTGGTTGCTGGGCATCATGCTGCTGTTCTCGTGGATGAGCCTGGTCGATGTGGTGCGCGCCGAGTTCCTCCGTGGCCGCAATCTGGAATACGTGCGCGCCGCCCGCGCGCTGGGCATGCAGAACGGCGCGATCATGTTCCGCCACATCCTGCCCAACGCCATGGTCTCGACCATGACCTTCATGCCGTTCATTCTCACCGGCGCCATCGGCACCCTGACCGCGCTGGACTTCCTCGGCTTCGGCTTGCCGGCCGGCAGTCCGTCGCTGGGCGAACTGGTTGCCCAAGGCAAATCCAACCTGCAGGCGCCGTGGCTGGGCATGAGCGCGTTTGCCGTACTGGCACTGATGTTGAGCCTGCTGGTGTTTATCGGCGAGTCCGCTCGCGATGCCTTCGACCCGAGGAAGTGAAATGAATCAGGACAATCTGATCGAAGTGCGCGACCTCGCCGTCGAATTCGGTTTCGGCGAGCGAGTACACCGTGTGGTCGAAGGCGTGAGCTTCGATATCAAGCGCGGCGAAACCCTGGCACTGGTCGGCGAATCGGGCTCGGGCAAATCGGTAACGGCGCATTCAATCCTGCGCCTGCTGCCCTACCCCATGGCGCGGCATCCGGCCGGCAGCATCAATTACGCCGGGCAGAACCTGCTGGATTTGAGCGAGAAGACCATCCGCCATATTCGTGGCAACCGCATCGCCATGATCTTTCAGGAGCCGATGACTTCGCTCAATCCGCTGCATTCGATCGAGAAGCAGATCAACGAAGTGCTCGGCATCCACAAGGGCCTGAGTGGCAAAGTGGCGACCAAACGCACGCTGGAGCTGCTGGAAATGGTCGGTATCCCCGAGCCGCACAAGCGGCTCAAGGCGCTGCCCCATGAATTGTCCGGCGGCCAGCGGCAGCGGGTGATGATCGCCATGGCCCTGGCCAACGAGCCGGAATTGCTGATCGCCGACGAACCGACCACCGCGCTGGACGTGACCGTTCAGCTGAAAATCCTCGATTTGCTCAAGGATCTTCAGGCTCGATTGGGCATGTCGCTGCTACTGATCAGTCACGATTTGAACCTGGTGCGAAGAATTGCGCATCGCGTATGTGTCATGCAGCGCGGTTGCATCGTCGAACAGGCATCGTGCGCAGAGCTGTTCCGTTCGCCGCAGCATCCGTACACTCGGGAATTGCTCGGCGCGGAGCCCAGCGGCGGCCCGGCGAGCAATGAAATCGGCGCGCCGCTGCTCGAAGTCGAGGACCTCAAAGTCTGGTTCCCGATCAAGAAAGGCCTGCTCAAACGCACGGTGGATTACGTCAAGGCAGTGGACGGCATCAATTTCAGCCTGCCTCAGGGGCAGACTCTGGGGATCGTCGGCGAAAGCGGTTCCGGCAAATCCACCCTCGGTCTGGCGATTTTGCGGCTGATCGGCAGCAAAGGCACGATCCGCTTTGAAGGCAAGCAGCTAGACTGCCTGACGCAGAACGAGATTCGCCCGCTGCGGCGGGAGATGCAGGTGGTGTTTCAGGACCCGTTCGGCAGCCTGAGCCCGCGCATGTGCGTCAACGACATCGTTGGCGAAGGCCTGCGGATACACAAGATGGGCACCGCGACCGAACAGGAAGCGGCGATCATTGCGGCATTGAAGGAGGTAGGTCTGGATCCGGAAACCCGGCACCGCTACCCCCACGAATTTTCCGGTGGGCAACGGCAGCGAATCGCCATTGCCCGGGCCTTGGTGCTGAAACCGGCGCTGATCCTGCTGGACGAGCCGACTTCGGCGCTCGACCGCACGGTGCAGCGGCAAGTGGTGGAGCTGTTGCGTTCACTGCAAGCCAAGTACAACCTGACGTATTTGTTCATCAGCCATGACCTGGCTGTCGTCAAAGCGCTGAGCCACCAGCTGATGGTGGTCAAGCATGGCCAAGTGGTCGAACAGGGAGACGCGCAAAGTATCTTTGCCGCCCCCCAACATCCGTATACACAGCAGTTGCTGGAAGCCGCTTTTCTGGCACCAGCCACTGCGCAATAACCTGAAAGAGGAGCAACACATGGGTTTTCTCGCCGGTAAGCGCGTACTGATCGTCGGTGTCGCCAGCAAGCTGTCCATCGCATCCGGCATCGCTGCCGCCATGCATCGCGAGGGCGCTGAGCTTGCCTTCACTTATCAGAACGACAAACTCAAGGGTCGCGTCGAAGAGTTCGCACAAGGCTGGGGTTCGAGCCCTGAGCTGTGCTTCCCGTGCGACGTGGCCAGCGATGAAGAAATCGCCAAGGTCTTCGAAGAGCTGAGCAAGAAGTGGGACGGTCTGGACTGCATCGTGCACTCCGTCGGGTTCGCCCCGGGCGACCAACTGGACGGCGACTTCACCGAAGCCACCACTCGTGAAGGTTTCCGCATCGCTCACGACATCAGCGCCTACAGCTTCGTGGCCCTGGCCAAGGCCGGTCGCGAAATGATGAAAGGCCGCAACGGCAGCCTGCTGACCCTGTCGTACCTGGGCGCCGAGCGCACCATGCCGAACTACAACGTGATGGGCATGGCCAAAGCCTCGCTGGAAGCCGGCGTCCGTTACCTGGCCGGTTCCCTCGGTCCGGACGGCACCCGCGTCAACTGCGTATCGGCTGGCCCGATCCGCACCCTGGCCGCTTCCGGCATCAAGAACTTCCGCAAGATGCTGGCCGCCAACGAAGCGCAGACTCCGCTGCGCCGCAACGTCACCATCGAAGAAGTCGGCAACGCCGGCGCCTTCCTGTGCTCCGACCTGGCGTCGGGCATCAGCGGTGAAATCATGTACGTCGACGGCGGCTTCAACACCACCGCGATGGGCAACATCGAAGAGTGATCTTCCTGTAGCCGATAGAAAAACCCGCCGGATCCGGCGGGTTTTTTATGCCTGCAGGAAAGCTCGCCCAACTACATATGTACCGCCAACCACCCTGCCCTGCCTTTGATACTCGGCGCTCAATGCTTATCAGCCGCCAGGGAGGCGCAGATGGACGACACACCGGTACATGAACAGACGCTGATTCACAATCTCATCGCAGAATTGACCGCCGTACCGGTGGTCAGCGCCGCCACACCGGCGCGCACGCTGGAGGTTCCCCGTGCATGCCGGCTGCGCGAATGGATGGAGCTTTACTGGAGCGCCCTCGAACGCCCTGAATTTCTCGATTGGGCCAGTGGCTTTAACATCGATCTGGACACCTTGCAGATCAAGGGCGATACCCTGCAAGCGCAATCACCCTCGAACGGCTCCAACGGCGTTCGCACGTTCACGCTGGAAGATGATTCAGGCTGGTGGCAGATGGCGCCGATGCTGCTGTCGATTTCCCAGCGTATCGATCCTGCGGGGCTGGGCCTGCCCTACATCGGCGGTAAATCCGCCAACCCGCTGTATCGGTTTCCACGGCAAGTGGTGCTGGCGTTCTACGGTTACCCGGAACCGCAAAACCAGATTCAGGCCCGAGTCATCCTCGCCGAGCTGAAGAAAACCGGGCTGGCGGCCATCGATGAAAACGGCCAGAGCACGTCGGCGCTAGTGAAGGAACGCAACGCGCAACTGGAAGACTTTCGGGCGATCGCCGATCGAATCGATGAAGTGTTGCTGGCGAGCGACCCTTTCGAGCAGCGAGGCTTTCTCGACACGCCGGTAACCCTCACTTCGGCCTCTGTTTCCGCGCCGGCCAGAGGGCCGCGCCTCAAACTGGGCGAGCTTCTGGGCCGCTATGAGTTTGCGTTGCCGCAAGATGCTCGCGAAGCCAGGGCACTTGCGCAACGCCTGCGCCAGCAAAGCTGGCCGGCGCTGCCCTACGTCAGCGATTACGTGCAAAGCAACGACCCCATCCGCAGTTATCGTGAAGAATTTGGCGCTCTGGAAGATAACCGGCACATCGTGCGACGCCTTGAAGCGCTGAGCTGGAACAAAGCGCCCAAGGCCAAGATCGATTACGAGGAAATCAGCGAGCCCCATCCGGATTCCGCGCTGGCGGGACGGATGAAGTATGGCCAGCGTCAATTGCAGACACTCAGCGCCGATGAGGATTTTCAAGCCATCCTGCAGCAGCACGGACTGCCCGCCGACAGTCAATTGCTCGTCACTGAATCCGGTCATGTCGGTACTGCCAGCGTAAAAGGCTGGGTCACCCTGACGGCGCAGGTGGAAAAACAGGCTGATCTGAAACTCTTTCGCGACCAGCTCAAGGCCAAGGCAAGCAAAGCCGGCGGCGCCTTGCGTTCAAGCGGTAAAGTCACCCTTGGGCAAATGTTGCGCTTCTACAATCTGCTTTTGCCGAACACTGTCGAGCAAGCCCTCGCGCTGGTGAAATGGTTCAGGATCAATCTGCACACCCGTCCCGGACATATGAATCACTGGTATCTGCTGGGCCAGCCGTGGACACAAACCGAGCGGTTCACGGCGCAACAGCGTCAGAGCATCATCGACACCACACAGGCGTTTTTACCCGTAGACTCGCCGCCGTTGATCGACTACCTCAGTGAGGGTGTCGATACTGATCTGCCGCTCAAAACGCTCCAGGCAAAAGCCGACTACCTGATCAGCCGAATTCTGATCACACCGCGCGCGCAAACGCTGGGCAATCTGCTGGTGAAGAATCTGGGTGCTCCGGCGCAGGAGAAACGCCTGCTGGCCACCAACCGCGATCGCCTGTTGCTCGCTGCATTGATTCTCAGCCTGGAGCCGAACGCGGGTGAGGATTTGAACCGTATTGTCGAGCAACGTCTGGAGGGGCGTGATTTCTGGGGCGACAGCTATGACGAGGTACGCCGCTTCATTGATCGGCAGCCCGCTCTTGCATCGGTCAAAAACAAGACGTTGGCCACCCATCTGTTGTTGTCCGGTATAGCGCCGGAGTTTCTGACCCGGCATATTCCGCCATCACTCTGTTACATGAGTTGTTCGCGTTGGGTCAGGCTGAAGCAGGTCGTGCTGTATATCGAAAGCCAAATGCCGGGTGTGGCACGCCTGATGAGCTATGAGCAACTGAACCAACTGACCAAAGGCCCGGCCCCCACGCACTTCTACAAATTCCTGCGCGAGGATTCCTGTGCCTCACTGGTCGTTGACTGGGCGGTTGCCAGAGGGCTGATCCAGCGCAATGCCGAATTTCCGGTGACTGTTTATGACGCCACGACGCTGAAGCAGGCCGATGTCCTGTTCCGCAACCACAATCGCCTGTTGAACGATCTTTATCGGCGGGCGTTCCTTTCGGCACCGCCCACTCCCGTCACGGTTGCCCTGGCCGATCTGCGCAAGGTGTTCAGCGATTCCCCCTACCTCACGGAGAAGGCGCTGTTTGTTGCAGACGCCAACCCGCAGACCTTTTCAGCGCATTACTCGCTGAGCGAATTGCATGTCGCCGGCAAGCTGACAGGGAAGCTGGCGGGATGGCAATCGAGCAATGCACAGTTGCAACTGGCCCCCATGCTTGCCTCGTTGCCCAGACTGCACAATGTGGCGACCTACTTCCATGCGGCACTGAGCGCACGCCTGAGGCAAATGAAGGACGCACATATCGCATTTCTCAAGGAAGCGTTCTGTCGCTTGCCGTTCGCGCAGCGAATCGACATCGAAGATCACGAGCTGGAACTGCTCGCCCTGCGGCCAGTATCGGCAGCCACGGACAAGCTGGCTGACGCCAGCACTGCGCCATTCGGCATCTTGGCGCTGCTGCGTGGGAGTCCAGCCAGAGTCTTCGAGATTTTCACTGGCAGGAATGAAGTGGTGCTGCGTCGCGATATCGACCTTGCATTACTCAAACCATCGGGGGCAAATGATGCGGCGAAATCGCTGCCCGTCGACGTCGAAGCCTACAGGCACGGCTCCCAGCCTCGCTTGAATGCCACTTGTAACGCGTTCATTACTCGCCTCGATATTCAGGGCGCACCCCTGGCGCAACAGGAGCGCGCCGCCGTGCCCGATACCTTCGCCTCCAACACAGTCAACGCCATCGCCAGCACCGCTGTCCGGCATCTGTTCGATGCCTTTAAAGCACAAGCCTTGCAAGACGCATTGCGCGTGCCCGAACTCGAGGATGCCGTTGCGAGTCACGAGAAATGGCTGACGTTTTACCAGAAGCTGAGCCCGCCCAAGCGCTGAGCACTGGCGAATCCGGCGATAGATCGACTGACGCCTTCGCGAGCAGGCTCGCTCCCACATAGATGGTGCTGAACTGAAAAATCCTCCGCGCCATCGAGACCTGTGGGAGCGAGCCTGCTCGCAAAGACATTCCATCAGCCAGCATCAAATTGCCTGACCCACCGCCATCGCGGGCAAGCCCGCTCCCACGGGATTCAAGGGACTCTGTGGGAGCTGGCTCGCCAGCGATGGTGCCGTTACTAACAGCCTTTCAGAGCTTGCTTGTGCGCATACATCGCGCCATCCGCATCGGCGAGCAGGCGATCAACGGTTTCGTGGCGTTTGGGGTCGTATTCGATCTGGCCGACGCTGAAACGAATCGCGTAACCACGGTGCAGCGTGGCGTTGCGCTCTTCGAGGATTTCCTTGAGCCGCGCCATGATCCGCGTGGTTTCAACGTGGCTCGAGCCGGTCAGCAACGCGACGAACTCATCACCACCCAAGCGCCCGACCACATCGCTCTCGCGAAAGGCAATGCGCAACACATCGGCGAAGGTCTTCAGCGCACTGTCGCCTTCGGCATGCCCGTACAGATCGTTGATCTGCTTGAAGTCGTTGAGATCGAAAAACAACAGCGTCGCCGGTCGGTTCAAACGTGCGCAGGCATCCAGCGCATGCTGGGCCAGTTGCTTGAAACCACGGCGATTGGACAGCAGCGTCAGTTCATCCATGCTTGCCATCTGCACCGCCGTCAGCTCTTGCTCGGCCATCTCCGCGAGGTCGCGCAACAAGGCACGCTCTTCGTCGTCGAGGTTGCGGGGTTTGGTATCGATCAGGCACAAGGTGCCCATCTTGTTGCCGTCAGGCACGGTCAGCGGATAACCGGCGTAAAAGCGAATATTCGGCGCGCCGGTGACCAACGGGTTGTCATGAAAGCGCAAATCTTCCAGCGCATCGGGCACCAGCATCAACTCGTTTTGCAAAATCGCATGGCCGCAGAACGAGACATCGCGGGACGTCTCGCTGACATCCAGACCCACACAGGACTTGAACCACTGGCGATCCTTGTCGACCAGCGTGACCAGGGCGATCGGCACGTTGAACAGGCGCTTGGCCAGGCGCGTCAGGCGATCGAAACGCTCTTCAGGGGCCGAGTCGAGGTTGAGGCCGTGCAAGGCGTCGATTCGTGCAGCTTCATTGGCAGGTTTTCCGGGCACCAGCATGCGCACACTCCGTAGACAGTCATGCGTTCAGCGTAGCGCTTAATCGTCGGGGCATCACATTTGCGCCACCGGACAAGGCCCGCCGGCATCGGCCCAGAGTTTGAATTGCGCGACGAAGATATCGTGCGGCACTGGCACCGGTGCGCGCCCTGCCCCGGGATTCCAGCCCCAGAGCACCAGTTTGTCTTCGCTGACGTGTTTTAACAGCGCGGCGAAATCACGATCACCATTGCTCGCGCGGTCCTTGATCAGCGCGCAGAGCTTGTCCGGGGGCAGGCCGATCCAGGCCATTTTGTGTGCCGCTGGCGGCAGGCTCCAGTGCGGCGCACCCGGCGGCGCATGGGGGCCATAACTGGCCGGCGGATTGCTTTCAGCATGACAGGTGGCGCAGGGCAAACCGGCGGCGCCCTTGCCGTCCATGCCGCGCACCACATTCATCGCGTGGGGGGTGCCGGCGTCGAACTGCAACGGCGAATCGCCGGGAATGTGGCAGTTCTGGCAGCGCGGACTCTGGAACACTTTCTGCACCGTGCCGAAGGCCTTCAACGCTTCCTGATCCTCGGCAAACAGGTCCGAGGCATAGCCACCGAGGCCCAGCAACACGACGGTGCCCAACACAAGATGTCGTTTCATCTCACACCCCCGACAATTGCAGTGGCAGTTCGCGCAGGCGTTGCCCGGTCAAGGCGAACACTGCGTTGGCCACCGCCGGCGCGGTCGGTGGCACGCCGGGCTCGCCGATGCCGCCGGGTTTTTCGCTGCTGGGGACGATGTGCACTTCCACCACCGGCATTTCGTTGAGCCGCAGCACCTGATAATCGTGATAGTTGGACTGCACGACGCCGCCGTCCTTGACGGTGAGCTTGCTGTGCAGGGCCATGCCGAGGCCGAAAGTGATGCACGATTCCATCTGCGCGGCGATGCTCTGCGGATTCACCGCAATGCCGCAATCCACTGCGCAGACCACCCGATGTACGCGGATCGCCAGATTGTCTTGCGACACCTCGGCCACTTGCGCCACGTAGCTGCCGAACGACTCGTGCACCGCCACGCCGAGGGCATGGCCGTCCGGCAACGGTGCGCCCCAATTGGCCTTCTCCACCGCCAGATTGAGCACGCCGAGGTGGCGCGGGTGCGCCTTGAGCAGCGTTCGTCGGTACTCCACCGGATCCTTGCCCGCCGCCGTCGCCAGTTCATCGATCAGCGATTCCATGACAAAACCCGTGTGGGTGTGGCCCACCGAACGCAGCCACAACACATTGATGCCGGTCTGCGGCGAATGCAGCTCGACCTGATGATGAGGCAGATCCTTGATGTACGGACTGTCGGCCACGCCCTCGACCGAGGTGGCATCGATGCCGTTCTTGACCATCGCTGCCTCGAGCATCGTCCCGGCCATGATCGACTGGCCGACCAGCACATGCTGCCAGCTCATCGGCAAACCATCAGCACCCAGTCCGACCTGCGCCTTGTGCAGGTACATCGAGCGGTAGTAGCCGCCGCGAATGTCATCTTCGCGCGCCCACACGGTTTTCACCGGCAGGTCCGCCGCTTTCGCCACTTGCACGGCTTCGGCGACGAAGTCCGAAGTCGGATTGGCACGGCGACCGAAGCCACCGCCGAGAAATTCCGTGTGAATTTCGACCTGCTCGGGCTTGAGCCCGGTGATCTTGCTGGCGACCATTTGGTCCAGCGTCTGAAATTGCGTACCGGTCCAGATCTCGCATTTGCCGGCGCTGATTTTCACCGTGCAATTGAGCGGTTCCATCGGCGCGTGGGCCAGGTAAGGCACGCTGTATTCGACCTCGATTTTTTTCGCGGCTTTGCCGAAATTGGCCTTGGCGTCCCCCGCCTGAGTGGCGGAAGTGCCCGGCGTCGCCGCCAGTTTGCGGAAACTCTCGAGCAGTTTTTCACTGCTCATGTCGGCCAACGGCCCCAGGTCCCAATCGACCTTCAGCGCATCACGGCCCAGCTTCGCCGCCCAGAAATGCTCGGCCACCACCGCTACGCCGCTGGGCACCTGCACAACCTTGTGTACGCCGGGAATGGCCAGCGCTGCGGCGCCTTCGAAGGATTTCACCGTGGCACCAAACACCGGCGCGCGGGCGACCATCGCGGTCATCAGGCCTTCAAACTGCACGTCCATGCCGAACTTGGCGCGGCCGGTGATCTTCTCCGGGGTATCGAGGCGCTTGGTCGGTTTGCCGATGACTTTCCAGTCCTTGGCTTCCTTGAAAGTGATGGTTTTCGGGTCCGGCACCGGCAGTTGCCCGGCGGCATCGGCCAGTTCGCCGTAGGTCGCGCGTTGGTCCCCGGCGATGACCACGCCGGACTCCGTGCGAATCGTCGACGGCGCGACGTCGAAGCGTTTCGCAGCCGCTTCCACCAGCATCTGCCGCGCCGTCGCCCCGGCGAGTCGATAGCGGTCAAATTCCATCCAGGTCGATGTCGAACCTCCGGTGATCTGCATGCCGCCAAATGCCGGCAAGCCGTAATCCGCCGCCGAGGCTGGCGAGTGCTCGACGCGGATTTTCGACCAGTCGGCGTCCAGTTCTTCGGCGATCAGCATGGTCAGGCCGGTCCAGATGCCCTGGCCCATTTCCGAATGACCGAGCAGCACGGTGACGCTGTTGTCCGCCGCGATGCGCAGAAACGCGTTGGGTGCGAACGTCTTGTTCTGATTTTCTGCCGCCCGGGCAAAGCGGTTGGCCCCGGGCACCACAAACGCCACCATCAGGCCGCCGCTTAACAGTGCGCTGCCCTTGAGAAACCCGCGACGCGATACAGGACTGTTCATCGTTCCTCTCCCAGAGAATGACTCAGCCGATTTCGGCGGCGCGTTTGACCGCAGCGCGAATGCGCGGATAGGTGCCGCAGCGGCAGATATTGCCGGAGAGCGCCTGATCGATATCGCTGTCGGTGGGCTTGGGAATTTTCGCCAGCAACGCGGCGGCGGACATGATCTGCCCGGACTGGCAATAACCGCACTGCACCACGTCCAGCTCGGCCCAGGCCTGCTGCACCGGGTGCGAGCCATCGGTGGACAAGCCCTCGATGGTGAGGATTTTCTGGCCGTGGGCGACGGCAGTCGCCGGGGTGATACAGGAGCGTAATGGCGCGCCGTCGACGTGCACGGTGCAGGCGCCGCACTGGGCCATGCCGCAACCGAACTTGGTCCCGGTCAGGTGCGCGATATCGCGCAGAACCCAGAGCAGCGGCATGTCGGCGGGTACATCGAGCTCTTGGTCCTTGCCATTGATATTCAGGGTCAGCATCGGGTGATTTCCTCAGACTCACGTATTGCAAAGGGGCGTCGCTGTGGTCGCAAAAACCTACGGACGCCCGCGCTTATCCCTTTCAGCAAAGCCTAATTTGCGCTTGAAGCCAGACGTTGTGACCAGCGGTCATGCAGACCCCGGCTTTGCTCCTACAGTTGATAACGGCTCGCACTGAGTCGTCGTATCTCTGCGCAACCGGCCCGCGAACCTCGCGGTTGTCCATCACAGGTCAGGAGTAACGAATATGGGCTTTGTCACCACTCGAGACGGCGTCGACATCTTCTACAAGGACTGGGGGCCGCGCGACGCGCCGGTGATGCACTTCCACCACGGCTGGCCGCTCAGCTCGGATGACTGGGACGCGCAGATGCTGTTTTTCCTGGCACAGGGCTTTCGGGTGATTGCTCATGATCGACGCGGGCATGGCCGCTCGAGCCAGGTCTGGGACGGCCACGACATGGATCACTACGCCGACGATGTGCTGGCAGTGGTTAATCATCTGGGTACGCGCGACGTTGTCCACGTCGGCCATTCCACCGGCGGCGGCGAAGTGATCCATTACATCGCCCGGCATGGTCAGGACAAGGTCAGCAAAGCGGTGTTGATCAGCGCCGTGCCACCGTTGATGGTGCAGACCGAAAGCAACCCGGGCGGTTTGCCGAAATCGGTGTTCGATGGCTTTCAGGCGCAGTTGGCGGCGAATCGCGCGCAGTTCTATCGCGATGTGCCGAGCGGACCTTTCTACGGCTACAACCGCCCGGGCGCCGAGTCGGCGGAAGGGATCATCGCCAACTGGTGGCGCCAGGGCATGATCGGCGGGGCCAAGGCGCATTACGACGGCATCATCGCCTTCTCGCAGACCGACTTCACCGAAGACCTGAAAAAAGTCACCGTGCCGGTGCTGGTCATGCACGGCGAGGATGACCAGATCGTGCCTTACGCCAACTCCGCACCGTTATCGGCGAAACTGCTGCCCAACGGCACACTGAAGTCGTACCCAGGATTTCCGCATGGCATGCCGACCACGCAGGCTGAAACCATCAATGCGGATTTGTTGGCGTTTATTCGCGGGTAACCGCCTCAATCAGGCTTACTGCAATTGGCAAACACTGATCCCCTGTGGGAGCGGGCTTGCCCGCGAGGCGTCTCTCCAGTCCAATTATCTGCGAATGACACTCCGCTTTCGCGAGCAGGCTCGCTCCCACAGTTGGGATTGGGTATATCCGTCAGAGACTGGTCGGCTGGAAGGCCGCCATCGCTGGCAAGCCAGCTCCCACAGTTGGAATTGGGTATATCCGCCAGAGACTGGTCGGCTATAAGGCCGCCATCGCTGGCAAGCCAGCTCCCACAGTTGGAATTGGGTATATCCGCCAGAGACTGGTCGGCTATAAGGCCGCCATCGCTGGCAAGCCAGCTCCCACAGTTGGAATTGGGTATATCCGCCAGAGACTGGTCGGCTATAAGGCCGCCATCGCTGGCAAGCCAGCTCCCACAGTTGGAATTGGGTATATCCGCCAGAGACTGGTCGGCTATAAGGCCGCCATCGCTGGCAAGCCAGCTCCCACAGTTGGGATTGGGTATATCCGTCAGAGACTGGTCGGCTGGAAGGCCGCCATCGCTGGCAAGCCAGCTCCCACAGGGATCAGGGTAGATCTGCTGTTCATTCGTATCTTTGAGATAGCTATCGCGAGCAGGCTCACTCCTACAAGAGCAAGAGCAAGAGCAAGAGCAAGAGCAAGAGCAAGAGCAAGAGCAAAAGATCGCAGCCTTCGGCAGCTCCTACAGTCTCCGCGTTCGCCTTAGGTCGAGTGTCAGCTCGCCTGCTTTTGATCTTGATCCACCGGCGACGTCGGAAGGCTGAGCGGAGGGATTGATCCGGGCGTGGGAGCGCAGCGACCGTCTGGCGCAGCCAGACTCAGCGGAAGGAGGTGCAGCGAAGCAAACCGGAGCCGCTGCGCCCGGATCAGTCCCGGAGCGAAGGAACCCGAGCCTGCGAGGGCCGAACGCAGGAGCAAGCGTTTTTTTGCTTACTTTTTTTAGGCGTTTGTAAAAAAAGTGAGTCGCCGTAAGGGCGAAACCCTAAGCAGCCGTTACCGCAGCAACGGATATGTACTCGGTCAACCAGAACAAATCATCGCTCGACAACAAGCCTTCGCGAGCAGACTCGCCCCCACAGAAATCGCAAGCGTGCTGAAGGCTGAATCAATCCCCTACCCCTCTGCCCGCCCTTCGCCTTCACGATCACCACGGTAATGCCTGGCCAGCGGAAAATCCGGCAGCCACGATTCACGCCGCACAATCCAGCTCTCATAGGTCGGCTTCAACTGATCCGGCGCATCCAGCGCGCCGAGGTTCACCTCGACCTCATCACCACTGCGATTGAACACCGACGAACCACAGCGCGGGCAAAAGTGCCGCCCTTGATACTCATGGGTTTCACCGCTGATGGTCACCGCGTCCTCAGGAAAAATCGCCGAGGCATGAAACAGCGCACCGTGGATCTTGCGACAGTCCAGGCAATGGCACAGCCCGACCCGGTAAGGCTCGCCAGAGGCTTCAAAACGCACATCGCCGCACAGGCATCCGCCGGTAAATGCAGTCATGGTTCAGCTCCATCGCGCTCGTGGTGTCACGCCCCCAGAGCCTATAACAGTCGGCGCTGCAATGCAGACGATGTTTCAGATGAAAGAACTCAATGTCGCCGCACTGCAACGGGCATTCGCCGGCCAGAGCTAATACACTCGGACGCTGACCTGCCGGGACGATCACGATGAAACACGCCACAGCGAAAAACCCCGAGAAAGCCCCGCGCTTCTGGCGCGACGACGCCCTGCCCTTCATCGAAGCGCGGGCGATCGTGGATGGGCGTGAAGTCTGTTATGCGCGGCATTCCCACGCGCACTTTTCCATCGGCGCAATCACCGCCGGGCGCAGTACCTATGTGCATGAGCAGGCGCAGTATGAAGTGGCAGCAGGCACCGTGGTGCTGATGAATCCCGGCGATGTACACGCCTGCAATCCGATCGATGATCAGCCTTGGTCGTATGTGATGCTGTATGTCGAAACGCCGTGGCTGACGGATTTGCAGCATCAATTGGGGTTTGCCGGGGAGCTGGAATTCCGGCGATTTAGCGACACGCATCTGGCTGATGCCGAGCTGTTCGGCAAATTGATGGGGTTGTATGAGGTTTTGCTCGACGACCAAATGGAGGCACTGGCGAAACACAGCGCGGCGGTAGAGTTTTTCAGTGATTTGCAGGTCCGCCTGAATCCGGCAGATGAGCCCGTCGATGAGCCGAATTTCAAGCTGGAACGCGCCGCTGATTTCATCCGTGGACATTGCACCGAAGTGCTCAGCCTGGAGGCAATTTGCGCGGCGGCGCAACTGTCGCCGTCGTACTTGATTCGCGCGTTCAAGCAGCGTTACGGGATGACGCCCCATGCCTTCCTGGTCAACCAGCGCATCCAGTTCGCCCGCGAGCGCTTGCGTAGCGGCCAGTTGATTGCCGATGTCGCGCTCCAGGCCGGGTTTGCCGATCAGGCGCATTTTCAGCGAGCGTTCAAACAACATCTGGCGGCAACGCCGGGGCAGTATCGCGGCTGACTTCATACTCGAAGTTGAACACTACCCCCTTGTGGGAGCGAGCCTGCTCGCGAAAGCGGTGTGTCATTCAACACTTCACTGACTGATCCACCGCATTCGCGAGCAGGCTCGCTCCCACAAGGGGTTGTGGTGGGCCTGTCAATCAAGTGAACAGCAAATAAAGCGCACTCACCGCCAGCAACAACGCCATCAACCGATTGAACCAGCGCATCCCTGCCGCATTGCTCAGATACCCGCGCAAGAACGTCCCGGCATACGCCCAGCAACCCACCGACAGATAGCAGATCACCAGATACACCGCCGCAAATTGCCAGACCAGCCGCGCCTCGCCGTCGGCGACAAACGCGCCCATGCCGGCGACGCATGCCAGCCAGGCCTTGGGGTTGAGCCATTGCATCACCGCGCCATAGAGCATCGACGGCGCACGGCCGGACTCGCTGGTGTTCAGTTGGCCGTCATCGCTGGCCAGTTTCCAGGCCATGAACAACAGGAACGCCACCCCGGCCCATTGCACCACGCGGGTCATGAACGGCCACAATTGCAGCACCTCATGCAGGCCCAGGCCCATCAGCACCAGCAACAGCACAAACCCCAACGTCGCCCCGGCCACGTGCCGCTGGCTGGCGCGGAAACCGTACTGCGCGCCGGCGCTCAAGGCGACGATATTGACCGGCCCGGGGGTGATGGATGCGGCGAGGGCAAACGCCGCCATGGAAAGAATCAGACTCATTGCACACCTGCTTCAATCGAGGAACGAGGTGGCTACGGTAGCGAGCGGGGGATTTGCAGTATTGAAGAAAATGACCCTGAGGCTGCGAATCTGATCCGATCGTTCCCACGCTCTGCGTGGGAATGCAGCCCGGGACGCTCTGCGTCCCATTCAGAGCCGAACGCAGAGCGTCCGTAGAGGCATTCCCACGCAGAGCGTGGGAACGATCGAAACCTACTGGGGGCAATCAGGCCAGGCGCGGCACGGTGAAGCGGAATTCGCTGCCCTGCCCCGGCTCGCTCTCGGCGACGATCTGGCCGCCATGGGCTTCGACGATGCCTTGGGTGATGTACAAACCCAGGCCAGTGCCGGTCGGGTTGCCTTCCTTTATCGTCCAGTAGCGGTCGAACACATGCGGCAAGTGCTCCTTGGGAATGCCTTCACCACTGTCACGCACGATGAACACGATCTCGTCGCCCACCGATTTCGCGTGTACGCCGACGGTGCCCATGCGCGGGGTGAACTTGATGGCGTTGCCCACCAGGTTCGACAGCACCTGAAACAGCCGCTCGGGGTCGGCGTGGATGCGCAGGTCAGGATCGGCCTGGAAGGAAATGCTGATGTCCTTGTCATGGGCCAGCGGCGACAGCAACGCTTGGGCCTCTTCAAAGATGTGCCCGACCTCCAGCGCCTGCGGGGTGATCGAGTAGCGCCCGGCATCGATTTTCGAGGTATCGAGCAGGTCTTCCAGCAGCGTGTTCATCCGCGCCGTGGCCTGCTGCATGGTGTCGATTGCAGTGGAGATACGCCGCGAAGTGTGCGCGCCTTCCGAGCTGAAGGCTTTCTGCATCATGCCGCAGAGCATCGAAATCACCGTCATCGGGTTGCGCAGGTCATGGGAAACCACCGCTACCAGATCATCGCGCGCCTGCACCGCCTCCTGTTCACGACGTACCTGACGGGCCAGATCGTTTTCCAGCGCCGAACGGCGCAGGTCATTGGCGGCGAACCGGTCACCGTGGCTCCACTTGGTGGAAATCCCGGCCATCTCGACCTTCCAGATCTCGAACGAAGTACGCGGACGCAGGCGCATCCCGGCGTCGGAGGTTTCCAGATCCAGCGGCTTGCGCGGGTCACCGCTCCAGTTGATGTTTTCCTTCACTTCCGGACGGAACCACAGCACGCCGTTGTCCACCGGTTTGGGCAGGCTCATGGCGAGCACACCGCTGGCCACAGACTGATACTGCGCCGCCGGCGGGTAAACGCTGGACAGGTGATGGCTGGCGAACACCGGCTCGCCGCGCGCCTGCAACCACTTGTGCAGCGCGCGAATTTCTTCCGGCGCCGGGCAGTTGCCGTAACGGTGCAACTGCTTGTCTTCGATGATCGCAATGCCGCCGGCATTGACCAGCGCCATCAGCGTCGCTGGCTGCTGGGCGAGGCCGTCGAAAACATTTTGTGGCGAATCGACCATCGCCTGATTAAGCCGCGCCAGCGCTTCGACCTTCTCTTCACGCTGGCGGGTCAGTTCAAGGGTTTCCATGGCACTGATCTGCAACGACAGGACCTGGCCGATGGTCTGGCAAGCCATGCGCAATTCATGCGGCACGTGCAGCGGCTGGCGGTTGCCGCAGCTGATCAGGCCCCAGAGCTTGTCGCCCTTGAGCAGGGAAATGCTCATCGACGACAGCACGCCCATGTTCTTCATGTACTGGCAGTGAATCGGCGAGACGCTGCGCAGCGTGGCGAAACTGAGGTCCAGCGGCGTTTGCGTGTCCGGGCGCAGCTTCGGCACCAGTGGCACTGGCTGATAATCGGCGTTGGGGATGATCCGCAGCCAATTGGTGCGGTACAGCTCGCGCGCCTGCTCGGGAATGTCCGAAGCCGGGAAGAACAGGCCGTTGAACACTTCCATCGACGGATCGGACGCTTCGGCGATGACCTGACCGTGGCCCTCTTCCTCGAAGCGATAGATCAGCACCCGGTCGTAACCGGTCATCGCCTGGATTTCCTTGACGCTGATGTCGTACAGGGCCTGCAGCGTGGTCGCCGCTTGCAGGCGCTGGAGCATGCGGCCCAGGTGGGTATTGACGCCGGCGACGTTGCGCGGCTGGAAATTCTTCACATGGATTTCCAGCTCGAGAATCAGCACGCCCTGATGGCGGTGCAGCAAACCTTCGAATTCAGTGCCGTTGAGCTCGAATCGTAGCGGCGCCGCCTCGGAAAACGCTGTCTGCTGCAAGGCTTCAAGCACGTGCGCGGTGTGTTCGGCGCCGATCAGGCTGTGCAGCGGCTGGCCGATCAGCGATTCGGGCGCGCGGGCCAGCAGGGTTTCGACGTTGGCGCTGACCTGAATGATCTGCAGCGCAGGCTCGGTCAGGGTCAGCAGCAAACCATGGGGCTGGATCGCGCCAGGAAAGCGGATCGGCTCGTCGGCACAGTTGGCCAGCAGTTCTTCAAAGGCTTGTGGGTCTTGCGGGTTCATGCCAGTACCTCCTGGCGCTCGAGCCACTGCTCGAAACAGCTGAATGTGGTTTGTGCTGCGCTGACCACGGCCGCGCGTTCGCTGGCCGCCATGGGCCGGTTGCTCAGGTATTCGATGAACTCACGCCAGCGCCGCCCGGTGGCCGCGCCGTAGACGTCGAGGAAGGCAGCGCCATTGTCGGCGTCCAGATTCAGCCGCGCGGCGATCTCCCGACGCAGGATCTGCCCGCCGAGAGTGGCGCCTTCGAGCACGTACAAAACACCGAGACTGGCGGCGCTGGAGTCGATCACCGGCAAGTCCTCGCACAGCGGCAAATCATTGGTCGTCGCGCCCAGCGCGCGCAGGTCGGCGTGCAAGGTCTCGGCCTTCAAACGAGGCGTCAGATCGAAATCATCCGGGACAGCGCCACTGGCGAGCAACGCCCGTTCCAGCGGCTGATAAAAACCGTAATAGGCCGCCATCAAGCGCTCGAATGCGGGGGTATCGAGGGTATCGGTAAAAAAAGGAAGGCGTTTTTCCAGTGCGATGTGCAGTTCGGCTGTGCCGGCCCGCAGATCTTGCAGCACCGGTGGCACATAAACCTCACGGGCCTTTGCTTGCATGTAGATCGCTCTTGGTGGGACCCGGCAGGGGCCATTCTGGGTGGGCTCGACGTGGGGGGAATTTATCACGCCACGCGGCTTTTTCTGCCTGCCGAAGCGTTTTTTCTGTCGAACTGCGACCCTATGACAGGTTCAGAGTGGCGCCGGATCAGAAAAGTTCGACCGACGCCATTATCCTGCCACTGCTGACCACCTCAATCAGCGCCGTCGTTCTGCACCGATGGATCGCCGTTGGCCGGTACGCTGCTGTCGGCAACGGGTTTCGAAGGATTGTTTTTTTCGGCGCCGGGATAACCGGGCAGACCGCGAGTATCGTCCGGCGTCATGACATCCTCGTTATCGCGGCTGACATCCCAGTCGGTGGTGGCGTTGGGGTCTTCATCGCGCCCGGCCGTGCCGATGGCGAAGCCGTCGTCGTTGGCATTGACGGTTTGCTCAAGCGCTTTGTCGTTGCTGGATGGGTTGCTCATGTCTGCCTCCAGAACACGTTGATCGGACTTGTTTGGAAACGCCTCGGCCGCTCAAGTGCAATGGACAAGACCAACGGTGCATTCGCGGGGCACTGGTCGCCTGGCGTGAACCACCGCAACGGCGCACGGTTCTCAAGAGAACCACTTGCTCGAGCACCGTCATGAGCCACCCGCGATTCGGCATTGAGGAAGAGTACTTTCTCACTGACCTGCAGAGCCTGCGCATGGTCGGCAGTCCGCCCCCACAGGCCATCGAGGCTTGCAGGGCGGCGCTGGGTGTGTGGTTTGCCACGGAGATGTTTCAGGGCCAGATCGAAGTGGCTTCGCCGGTGTTCAGCGACTTTGTGCACGCTGGCGATTTTCTCCGTGGCAGCCGTCAGGCCTTGGGTGCAGCCCTTGAACCGTTTGCTCTGGGCGTGCTCAGCGCCGGCAGTCATCCGCTGGCCGACTGGCGCGAGCAGGTTCCGACCGACGAGGAACATTTCCATCATCTGTTCGAGCGCTACGGCCATGTTGTCCGCCGCAGCGTGTTGTCGGGGCTGCATGTGCACGTCGAGGTGATCGAGCCGCTGGATCGCATCGCCGTGATGAACGAAGTCCTGCCGTGGACGCCGCTGCTGTTGGCGCTGAGTTGTTCGTCGCCGATCTGGGATGGCGCCGCCAGCGGTTTCATGAGCTATCGGCAGACCGCGAGTGACGAATGGCCACGCATGGGCATCCCGCCGCTGTTTGTCGATCAGCGCCATTACGACGAACACTTGGCGTTTCTCATGCGTATCGGCGCGATCAGCCAGCCCGGCGAGTGTTGGTGGGGCGTGCGCCCGGCAGCGCGTTTTCCGACCCTGGAACTGCGTATGACTGACGCTTGCCCTCGGGTCGAGGATGCGCTGACCCTTGCGGCGTTCTTTCGCGTTCTGGTGGCTCACGCCAGTGCGCAGCGGCGGCCAGGATTGCTCTATGACCAGACCGCACGTTCGATGCTGGAGGAAAATCGCTGGCGGGCCAAACGCTTGGGAATTCATGGGCGCTATTTGGTCGAAGGCATCGACGGCGACTGTTCGCTCGCGCAATGGCTGGAACTGGCCGAGCAGCGCTTTGCCGAGACGGCGCAGATACTGGGTGCAGCGCAGCTGTTCGAGCGTGCGCGGACGATCATCGACAGCGGCACCAGCGCCGATCGGCAACTGGCGCTGTTCAATCTGGCGTCTGAACAACCGCAAAACGGCCGCTCGGCCCTCGGGCAAGTGGCCGAGCTGCTGCTTCAGGAAACCGCTGGCTGATCGCTCTCGGACGGGCCTTTGAGTTCGACCTGATTGCCGTCCGGGTCGAAACAGTAAAGCGACAAGCCGTAACCCTCGGCGCCAAAACGCCTGGCGGCTTGTTCAACGGTCAGCCCGAACGATTGCAGATGGGCGATGAGCGCGGCTTCGTCGAACGGCTCTATGCGCAGACAGAAGTGATCGACGTTGCGCTTGTGCGCATCAGCGGCGCCGCCGCCCTTGCGCCCGAGTTCGCCCGCCAAATCGACGAGATCGATCATCGACGTACCGGCCCGCAGGTGCACCAGCCCCAGCGGCTGGTTATGCCTGACCACTTCGGCGCCAAACACCCTGGCGTAGAAATCGATGCTGCACTGCAGGTCGGCGACGCGCAGGACGATATGATCGATGTGCTGAATGGAAAAGGGATGCATGAGTTGGCTTCCTCGAAAGCGGCGACCCGCTCATTGTGCTGCACAAGGGAAAAAATTCACTGTCGATTTTTCGGTGGAGCCATCGACAAAGCGGATTTACTCTCACGTCATGAACATACCAGCCGCTGTCCTGCCGCCCCACGCCGAAATGGTTCGCGCCATGCTCGAGCGCGACACTGCCTATGAAGGCGTATTCTTCACCGCCGTGAAAACCACCGGGATCTTTTGCCGCCCCAGTTGCACGGCGCGCAAGCCGAAACCGGAGAACGTCGAATTCTTCGCCCACGCCGACGAATGCCTGTGCGCCGGTTATCGCGCCTGCCTGCGCTGCAAACCGCTGGACGCGGCAGCCATTGCCCCGGACTGGGTGCAGCGCCTGCTCAACGCGGTGGACGCCGATCCCGAACGGCGCTGGAGCGATGCGCAATTGCTCGCCGAGGGCATCGAACCGCTGAAACTGCGGCGCTGGTTCAAGCAGCATTTTGGCATGACCTTCCACGCCTGGCTGCGCACACGGCGCCTCGGCATGGCCCTGGGCGGGATCAGGCAAGGCACGTCGATCGATCACGCGGCGTTCGACTCCGGCTACGAGTCGCTCAGCGGTTTTCGCGATGCGTTTCAGAAGTCCTTCCACATCACCCCGGGCCGCGCGGCCAATAGTGAACCGTTGCTGTTCACCCGCCTGACCACGCCGCTGGGGCCAATGATCGCCATGGCCGAGCGCCGTGGGCTGGTGTTGTTGGAATTTCTCGATCGCCCGGCGCTGACCCGTGAAGTTGAAGCGCTGCAAAACCGTAACGGCTACGCGATTGCACCGGGGCATAACGCCCACTTGCAGCAGATCGAGGTGCAACTGGCGGATTACTTTGCCGGCAGACTCACTCAGTTCAGCGTGCCGCTGCACCTGCCCGGCAGCGCTTTTGCCCGTGAGGTGTGGGCGGCGCTGCTGCAAATTCCCTATGGCCACACCAGCACGTACGGCGCCATCGCGGCAGGCCTGGGCAAACCCGGCGCCAGCCGTGCCGTCGGGCTGGCCAACGGGCACAATCGGCTGTCGATCGTGGTGCCGTGCCACCGAGTGATCGGCGCAGACGGTTCGCTGACCGGTTATGGTGGCGGACAACCGCGCAAGGCGTTCCTGCTCAGGCTGGAAAACGCCGCGCTGCAAATGACTCAACAATTGGCTTTTTGAGCCATGCGATCCAACGCGCAAACAGGGATTTCGATGAGTACGTCCGTATCACCGCAACATGGCTGACACGTATGAGATGGCCAGCGCTTTTCTGGCCGCGATAGACGCTGATTGGCTGCGCCATGTCAGCGCCGTCGGCCCGTGCCTGCATCAACCACATCCAGCGCGCGACCCGTATGAATCGCTAGTACGGGCGATTGCCTATCAGCAACTGCACGCCAAGGCCGGCGATGCGATCCTTGGGCGTTTAGTGGGGTTGTTTCCCGGTCAGGTGTTTCCACGCCCGGAGCAGATTCTCGCGACTGAGGTCGAGCGACTGCGTGCTTGTGGCTTTTCAGCGAGCAAGATTGCGACGATTCAAGGGATCGCCCAGGCGACGCTGGACGGCGTGGTGCCGGATTACCCGACTGCACGGGCGATGGACGATGAAACCCTGATCGAACGCCTGACCAGTTTGCGCGGTGTCGGCCGCTGGACCGTGGAGATGCTGTTGATCTACAGCCTCGAACGCATGGACATCCTGCCGGCGGATGATTTTGGCGTACGTGAGGGATATCGGCGCTTGAAGGGACTGGAGGTGCAGCCGACGCGCAAACAGATGATCGGGATTGGCCAGGCGTGGAAGCCTTATCGGACGGTCGCGGCCTGGTATCTGTGGCGCGTGGCCAAGGCTTAGACCGCATTATCGTTCTTCGCGAGCAGGCTCGCTCCCACACTGAATCAGCGTTCGGCGCTCTGTTTCCGCGCTCCCAGGGTGAGGGGAAAATCGAACTGTCGCTGCAAATCCTCAGCCTTGAGAATCTCGAATAACGCCTGCGCCGCCGCCGACAGGTCATTGCCCGGCTCGGTCAACACACCAATCGCCCGCTCCACAGAATCATTCAAGGTCAGGCAATGCGCACCGAGCTCGCACATTTGCCCCGCGCACAATGCCGGCACCGCGCTGACCCCAAGCCCGCTGGCAACCATTCGGCCAACGGTCGCCAATTGATGACTCTCGAACTCCACCGGCAACTTCATTCCGCGCGCCTGCAAATGCTCTTCCAGCATCACCCGCACCGTTGATGGCCGCTGCAGGGTGATGAACGGTTGCTCCAGCAAGGTCTGCCAATCGATGTCGGCGCGACCGGCCAGCGCTGAATCGGCCGGCACCACGGCGACAAAACGATCGACATACAAAGGCGTGAACGTCATCGATGTGCTCTGCATCGGCGCGAACGCCACGCCGAGTTCAACCTGACGATCGCGGACCATTTCCAGCACTTGCTCGTTGATCACGTCGTTGACCGTCACGTTGACGTTCGGATAACGCGCGCGGAAGCTCTTGAGAATCGGCGGCAGAAGATTGCCGGCAAACGACGGCATCGCCGCCAGCGTCACGCGTCCGCGTTGCAGGCTGAAACGCTGGCGCATCTCGTCTTCGGCGTTGTCCCAGTCGGCGATCAAGCGGCGCGCCAGCGGCAGCAGGGACTCGCCTTCCGGGGTCAACGCCACGTTACGCGTGTTACGGCTGAACAGACGCCCTCCCAGGCCCTCTTCCAGCGCCTTGATGGTCAGGCTGAGCGCCGATTGCGACAAATGCAGACGCTCGCAGGCCACAGCGAAGCTCAGGCTATGGGCCACGGCGAGAAAGGCCCGGATCTGTTTGATGGTCATGTCGCTTTGCTCCAGTTGCGAGCGGCAAGCGTCAAGCTGCAAGCCGTGATGCGATGGCCCTGATCGTTCCCACGCTCCTGCGTGGGAATGCAGCGCGTGACGCTCCGCGTCACTGGACGCGGAGCGTCCCTGGAGGCATTCCCACGCGGAGCGTGGGAACGATCATCGCCGAACGCGTATTGGTGAGATTTATCAATCAATCCACCTTAAAAATCAACTTAACAAATATATCCAGCAGAGAGACACTCCAGTCATTCGGCTAGCCAGCCGCCCGCAAATAATAAAAGAGGTGCCTATGGCAGGTTTCGACAAGCGTGTGTATTCCTACGAGGAAGCGATGGCCGGGCTGGAAGACGGCATGACCGTTATCGCCGGCGGCTTTGGTCTGTGCGGCATTCCGGAAAACCTGATCGCCGAGATCAAGCGCAAGGGCACCCGTGACCTCACCGTGGTTTCCAACAACTGCGGCGTTGATGGTTTCGGCCTTGGCGTGCTGCTCACCGACCGCCAGATCAGCAAAGTCATCGCCTCCTACGTCGGCGAGAACAAACTGTTTGAAGAGCAACTGCTCAAGGGCGAGATCGAAGTCATCCTTACCCCGCAAGGTACCCTCGCCGAAAAAATGCGCGCGGGCGGCGCCGGCATTCCGGCGTTCTTCACCGCCACTGGCGTTGGCACCCCGGTTGCTGAAGGCAAGGAAGTGCGCGAGTTCAAGGGGCGCAAATACCTGATGGAAGAATCCATCACCGGCGATTTCGCCATCGTCAAAGGCTGGAAGGCCGACCATTTCGGTAACGTCGTTTACCGTCACACCGCGCAGAATTTCAACCCGTTGGCCGCTACCGCCGGCAAGATCACCGTGGTCGAAGTCGAAGAAATCGTCGAGCCCGGCGAACTCGACCCGACGCAGATCCACACCCCGGGCATCTACGTCGATCGAGTCATTTGCGGCACGTTCGAAAAACGCATCGAACAGCGCACCATCCGCAAATAATCAGGCCTACGGAGAACAACAACATGGCACTTACCCGCGAACAAATGGCTCAACGCGTCGCCCGCGAAATGCAGGACGGCTACTACGTGAACCTCGGCATCGGCATTCCGACCCTGGTCGCCAACTACATCCCCGAAGGCATGGAAGTCATGCTGCAATCGGAAAACGGCCTGCTCGGCATGGGCCCGTTCCCGACCGAAGAAACCATCGATGCCGACATGATCAACGCCGGCAAACAAACGGTGACTGCGCGGATCGGCGCGTCGATCTTCAATTCCGCCGAATCCTTCGCGATGATCCGCGGCGGCCATGTCGACCTGACCGTGCTCGGCGCGTTCGAGGTCGACGTCGAAGGCAACATCGCTTCGTGGATGATCCCCGGCAAACTGGTCAAGGGCATGGGCGGCGCGATGGATCTGGTGGCCGGCGCCGACAACATCATTGTCATCATGACCCACGCGTCCAAGGACGGTGAGTCCAAGCTGCTGGCCAAGTGCAGCCTGCCGCTGACCGGTGCCGGCTGCATCAAGCGCGTGCTGACCGACCTCGCCTATCTGGAAATCGAAAATGGCGCTTTTGTCCTCAAGGAACGCGCACCTGGCGTCAGTGTTGAGGAAATCGTCGCCAAAACCGCTGGTAAACTGATCGTCCCGGATCACGTACCGGAAATGCAGTTCGCTGCCCAGTGAGGAATTCGAAAATGCAAGACGTCGTCATTGTTGCCGCCACGCGTACCGCGATCGGCAGTTTTCAGGGCTCCCTGGCCAATGTATCCGCAGTAGACCTGGGCGCGGCGGTGATCCGCCAGTTGCTCGAGCAGACCGGCCTCGACGGAGCGCAGGTCGATGAAGTGATCATGGGCCAGGTGCTCACCGCTGGCGCCGGGCAGAACCCGGCACGTCAGGCCGCAATCAAGGCTGGCCTGCCACACGCCGTACCGGCCATGACCCTGAACAAGGTTTGCGGTTCGGGCCTCAAGGCTTTGCACCTGGGCGCGCAAGCGATCCGTTGCGGCGACGCCGAGGTGATCATCGCCGGCGGTCAGGAGAACATGAGCCTGTCCAACTACATCATGCCGGGTGCGCGCACCGGTCTGCGCATGGGCCACGCGCAAATCGTCGACACCATGATCAGCGATGGCCTGTGGGATGCGTTCAACGATTACCACATGGGCATCACTGCCGAGAATCTGGTCGACAAATACCAGATCTGCCGCGAACAGCAGGACGCCTTCGCTGCCGCTTCCCAGCAGAAAGCTGCCGCTGCGATCGAGGCCGGGCGCTTCGTTGATGAAATCACGCCGATCCTGATCCCGCAGCGCAAAGGCGATCCGGTCGCGTTCAAGGTCGACGAGCAGCCACGCGGCGATACCAGCGCAGAATCTCTGGCGAAACTGCGTCCGGCGTTCAAAAAGGACGGCAGCGTCACCGCAGGCAACGCCTCGTCGCTGAACGACGGTGCCGCCGCCGTGATTCTGATGAGTGCCGAGAAAGCCAAATCGCTGGGCCTGCCGGCTCTGGCCAGGATTGCCGCCTACGCCAACGCTGGCGTCGATCCGGCGATCATGGGCATCGGCCCGGTATCGGCGACCCGCCGCTGCCTGGACAAGGCCGGCTGGAACATCGACCAGCTCGACCTGATTGAAGCCAACGAAGCGTTCGCTGCGCAATCGCTGGCCGTGGCCAAAGACCTGCAATGGGATCTGGACAAGGTCAACGTCAACGGCGGCGCCATCGCCCTCGGCCACCCGATCGGCGCATCAGGTTGCCGCGTGCTGGTGACATTGCTGCACGAAATGCTCAAGCGCGATGCGAAAAAAGGTCTGGCGACCTTGTGCATCGGCGGCGGTCAGGGCGTGGCTTTGGCGCTGGAACGCGGCTGATACGGAGTTCAAGGTTGACGGCGGATCCACGACATCCGCTGTTGGCTGGCAACAAAAAACCCGGTGCGATTTGCGTTGCACCGGGTTTCTTTTTGCCTGTCTACAATCGGTGGTGAATGTTCTGGCCCCTTCGCGGGCAGGCTCGCCCCACATTCTGCAACGCATTTCCCTGTGGGAGCGAGCCTGCTCGCGAAAGCGCTTGATCAGGCGCCAACCACTCAAGGCTTGCGCAACAGATAGGTATCCATGATCCAGCCATGCTCCGCTCGCGCCGCCTTGCGCACCCGTTCGATCTCATCGGCCACTTCCGCCAGCCGGCCGCTGAGCAGTATCTCGTCCGGCGTGCCCAGGTAAGCGCCCCAGAAAATCTCGGTCTGCCGATCTGCCACTTGCTGATAGGAATCTTCGGCATCGAGCATCACCACCAGACTGTCCGCTTCACTCACCTGCCCCGCCGCCAATCGCCGGCCTGTGGTGATTTCTACTGAGCGACCAATCGTGTTCAAAGGTATTCTGTGCTGCGCAGCCAGGGCCTGAACGCTGGTGATCCCCGGTATCACTTCGTATTCAAACTGACAGCGGCCTGATGCCTGAATCGCCTGAAGAATCCGCAGTGTGCTGTCGTACAACGCCGGATCGCCCCAGATCAGGAATCCGCCGCACTGGCCGTCGGACAATTCTTCATTGATCAGCCGTTCGAAGGTCTGCTGCTTGGCGAGGTTCAGTGCATCGACGCTCGCTGTGTAGTCGACATCGCCGCGCTCGCGCTCCGGACTGCTGGCTTCGACAAAGCGATGTGCGTGGTCGGTGATGTAGCGCTCGCAGATCTCGCGGCGCAGATCGATCAGCGTCTGCTTGCTCTGGCCTTTATCCAGCAAAAAGAACACATCGACCCGATTCAGCGCTTTCACCGCCTGCATCGTGATGTAGTCCGGATTGCCGGCGCCAATGCCGATGACCAGCAGCTGTTTCATCAGAATTCCTCTTCAAGGGCTATGCCCGGCAAGCGTAGCCGCCAGATGCCATTGAAGCGCAAGTCGATCATCGCCAGTGGCTCGACGTCGATCGCATTGAACGCTGCGCCCTGCAGCACCTGCATCAGCGCCGCGCGCATGACGAACGGATGCGTGACTGCCACTACATGTCCTGGGGTTTCGGCGATGGAGTCCAGCCACATTGAGACCCGCTGCGTCAGTTGCCTGACCGATTCGCCGCCGTGGGGTGCGGCTTCAGGATCGGCCAGCCAGGCTTGCACAGCCTGGTTTTCATTGGCTTGCAGATCCTTGACCGATTGCCCGTGCCAGCGTCCCCAATCGCAATCGCGCAGGGCTTGATCAATCTGCGCATCGACGCCAAACCATGCTGCCGTTTGCCGGGTACGCAGCTCAGGCGCGCAAATCAGCCGCCGTGGCGGGGCGAATCGCGCCCTCCACGCGTCAGAAGCTAAATGCAACTCTTCAACAGGCTCGTCCGTAGGAAAACGCGCCAGTTTCTGTGCGACGGTTCGCGCATGGCAAATCAGTGTCAAACGGCTACTTGGCACAAGCAGGTTCTCGGTCGAAAGATAAAACAAACAATGGCACACAGCCGATACGCGTCGCATTGTGCCGTAAAACCTTGGCGTTCAGGGTTGTCACCGGCCCGTCGCTGAGCTTGGGATAGGCAATGTCTGACACAGCAATCGGCAAAGGACTACAACAGCGCGTTACTTCGACGTAGCCCTTATTACACGGGCACCTTGCACACTTTTAGTGCTCAGAAAACCTGTACAAAATTTAGCTAGACATGTAGCACCCATTACATAAATACTCGTTTAACGGAATGTGAAACAAATTCGACACCCCATCCAGCAGGAGCCCGGATGCCCCCTCTCAGAGACCTGATCACCGATCCCGGCCTGGACCTGACGCCGTCGGAGCGCAAAGTCGTTCGCGCCCTGCTTGATCAGTATCCGCGCAACGGTCTCGGGCCTATGGCGCGACTGGCCGAACATGCCGGTGTCAGCGATCCGACCATCGTGCGTCTGGTGAAAAAGCTCGGTTTCGGCGGTTATGCCGAATTCCAGGAAGCCCTGCTCAGCGACATGGACCATCGCCTGCGTTCACCGCGCACACTGTTGCAGCCGCGCTCGCAGCAGAACAAGGACGATGCCTGGGCGCATTACCTGGCCGACAGCCAGCGTTTACTGGTCGACACCCAAGCCCTGACCCAGCCTGAAGACGTGCGCATCCTCGTGGAATGGCTGCTCGACAGCCGCCATCAGGTCTACTGTTTCGGTGGCCGCTTCAGCATTCTGCTGGCCAATTACCTGCTCAACCATTTGCGTCTGCTGCGTCCCGGCTGTTTCGCCCTGGAAGATAACGCGCTGCTGCCTGACCGCTTGTTCGACCTGCAACGTCAGGACGTGGTGCTGGTGTTCGACTACCGGCGCTACCAGACCCAAGCTTTGCGCGTTGCGCAGGCGGCGAAAAACAACAACGCGCGAGTGGTGTTGTTCACCGATGTCTACGCCTCGCCGCTGCGCGAATTGGCCGACCTGATCATCAGCGCGCCGGTGGAATCGGCGTCGCCGTTCGACACCATGGTGCCGGCGCTGGCGCAGGTCGAGGCGTTGATTGCCTGCCTGACCTTGCGCGTGCCGGACCCGGCCGATCGCCTGGAAGGCATCGATGCCCTGCGCAACGATTTTGCGACTCACCTGCTGGAGGACAAATAAGGATGTTCAGCCTTCCCCACCGCTCGCCACGGGACCTGCCGTTTGCGACCGACCACACCGCTTTGTTGCTGGTGGACATGCAGCGCGCCTGGCTCGAACCGCAATTCGACCCGCACCTGAGCGGCGCGGATGCCGAGTATTTTCTCCAGCGCACGCGCAGCCAGGTGGTGCCCAACCAACAGCGCCTGCTTGGCGCCTTTCGTCAGGCGCAGCAGAACGTGCTGCACACGATTATCGAAAGCCTGACCGCCGACGGTCGCGACCGCTCGCTGGATCACAAACTGTCTGACATGCACTTGCCCAAGGGCAGCGTGCAGGCTCAGGTCATCGCTGAACTGACCCCGACCGAAAACGAAATCGTGCTGCCGAAGACCTCCTCCGGGGTGTTCAACTCGACCAACATCGATTACGTGCTGCGCAATCTGCAAACCCGGCATCTGATCATCGCCGGCATCGTCACCGACCAATGTGTGGACATGGCCGTGCGCGACGCCGCCGACCGTGGTTATCTGGTGACGCTGGTAGAAGACGCCTGCGCCACTTACAGCGCCGAACGCCATCACGCCTGCCTCAACGCGATCAAGGGTTACTGCTGGATCACCGACACCGACACCGTGCTCGGTCGTCTGCGGGAGATGCAGCCATGAGCCCGCGCCTGACCCCGTTGCCGATGACCACACTGGTCACCACCGACCTGATCGGCATCACCCGGGGCCGCTCGTTTCCTAGCGATGAGCTGGAGCATTACCAGGCGGCGGGTTGCGGCTGGGTCCCCGCCAACAGCGCGTTGACGCCGCAGGACATCATCGCCTCGAGCAGTCCGTGGGGCGCGTACGGCGATCTGCGGCTGATTCCGGATCTGAGCAGCCGCGTCACTGTCGGCAGCGGCCCGGACGCCAATGCACCGGTGCTGGATTTCATCCACGCCGATATTCGCGAGACCGACGGCCAGGCCTGGGGCGCCTGCCCACGCACATTGCTGCGCGATGAAATCGAGCGCTATCACGATGAGCTGGGGTTGCAGGTCAACGCCGCCTTCGAACATGAATTCAACCTGCACGCAGGCATTGCCGAACACGCGGCGTTCTCTCTCGAAGCGCAGCGCCAGGGCGCCGAATTCGGCGGCTGGCTGCTCAGTGCCCTGCGCGCCGGCGGCGTCGAGCCGGAAATGTTTCTGCCGGAATACGGCAAGCACCAATACGAAATCACCTGCCGCCCGACTCTCGGCGTAGCGGCGGCGGATCGTGCGGTCAACGTGCGCGAAATCACCCGGGAAATCGCCCGGCAAATGGGCCTCGACCTGAGTTTTGCGCCGAAGACTGCCGCCGAAGCGGTGTGCAACGGTGTGCACCTGCACGTCAGCCTGCTCGACCTGGCCGGCCAGCCGATGTTGTACGACGCCGGCACCAGCAACGGCCTGTCGAGCATCGGTCAGCATTGGGCTGCCGGAGTCCTGCATTTTCTACCGGCGCTGTGCGCGTTCACCGCGCCGACGCCGCTGTCCTACCAGCGTTTGCAGCCGCACCACTGGAGCGCCTCCTATGCGTGTCTGGGGCAGCAGAACCGTGAAGCGGCGCTGCGCATCTGCCCGACTGTGACCCTGGGCGGCAAGTCCGCCGCGCAGCAGTTCAACCTGGAATTCCGCGCCATGGACGCCACCGCCTCGCCGCATCTGGCCATGGCCGCGCTGCTGATTGCCGGGCGGCTGGGCATCGAACAGCGTCTGGCGCTGAGCGCGATCACCGATGAAATTCCCGATTCACTCAACGACGAGCAACGCAAGGCCCGGGGCATCGTCGCCCTGCCCGCCTCGCTGGCTCAGGCGCTGGATTGCCTGCGTGACAGTGCAGCCTTCAATGAATGGCTGCCCAAGCCGTTGCTCGACACGTATTACGCCCTGAAAACCGAGGAACTGGCGCTGACGGAACAGCTCTCGCCCGCTGACCTGTGTGAGCACTATGCACGCCTGTACTGAATCCGCCGAGCTGGGGTTATACACCCGCCCGGTCTACACCCTGAGCCGCGAGGACTCGACGAATCCGTTGATCCTCGTGTGCGAACACGCCAGTCGATACATCCCCGACGCCCTGAACAATCTGGGCCTGGACGAGGCGGCCGCACGCGAACATATCGCCTGGGACATCGGCGCGCTGCAACTGGCCGAACAGTTGTCGGAACAACTCGGCGCCACGTTGCTCAGCGCCAATTACTCACGGCTGCTGATCGACCTCAACCGCCCGCGCCATGCGCCGGACAGCATTCCGTTGCAGAGCGAGATCTATCCGATACCTGGCAATCGCGAACTCGACGAAGCAACCCGCGAGTACCGCCGGCAAACGCTGTTCAAGCCGTTTCATGCGCGCTTGCAGACGCTGATCGATGAACGCATTGCAAAAGGCCGGCCGGTGCGTGTAGTCGGTATTCACAGTTTCACCCCGGTGTATTACGGCCAGCCGCGACCACTGGAAGTCGGCGTGTTGTTCGGCCAGGCCCGGGACTATGCCCTGCGTTTGCTCGACGGGCTGCAAGTGCATCCGCTGAAGGTGGCGGGCAACCAGCCGTACAGAATTGATCCCTTGGGCGACATGACCGTGCCGGTGCACGGCGATGCCCGGGGCCTTGAGGCGGTGCTGATCGAGGTGCGCAATGATCTGCTGCGCAGCCCCGAAGCGGTCTCGCGCTGGGCAGGTTACCTCGCACCTTTGCTGTAAACGATGGACCGATAAAACATAAACCGACCGATGGCTGACAAGGAGTTGCGCTTCATGGAAATTGAAGAATTCGGCTACAAGCAAGAGTTGAAACGTAGCCTGACGCTGACCGATCTGGTGGTGTACGGGATGATCTTCATGATCCCCATCGCCCCGTTCGGTGTGTATGGCTACGTCAACGCCGAAGCACCGGGGATGGTGCCGCTGGCGTACATCATCGGCATGGTGGCGATGCTGTTCACCGCCCTGAGTTACGGCAGCATGGCCAAGGCCTTTCCGGTTGCCGGCTCCGTATATTCCTACGCCCAGCGCGGCCTTAATCAACACGTCGGCTTCATCGCTGGCTGGCTGATGCTGCTCGATTACCTGCTGATTCCGCCGCTGCTGTACCTGTATTCGGCGATGGCGCTCAACCATTTGTACCCGGACATCCCCAAGGTCGGCTTCATTCTGGCGTTTCTGGTCAGCGCAACATTCGTCAACCTGCGCGGCATCACCTTCACCGCGCGGATGAACATGCTGTTCCTGCTGGCACAACTGGTGGTGCTGGGCATCTTCCTGTTCTACGCCTGGAACGCCCTGCACAACGGTGGCGGTAACGGTGAGCTGACGCTGGCGCCGCTGTATCACCCGGAAACCTTCAACTTCGCCCTGCTGATGCAAGCGGTGTCGATCGCCGTGCTGTCGTTCCTCGGCTTCGACGCGATCTCCACCCTCGCCGAAGAAATCAAGGAAGATCCGGGCCGCAGCGTCGGCAAGGCAGCGCTGATCACCCTGGCGGTGATGGGCACGATTTTCGTCGTACAGACGTGGATTGCCACCGATCTGGCGGCGGGCATGGGCTTCAAATCCGCCGACACCGCGTTCTATGAAATCGCTGAAATCGCCGCTGGCAGCTGGCTGGCGACTCTGACCGCCGTCGCCACGGCGCTGGCCTGGGGCGTGGCCGTGGCAATCACCTCGCAGGCCGCCGTCTCGCGTCTGCTGTTCGGCATGGCCCGCGACGGCAAGCTGCCGAAGGTGCTGGCCAAGGTCCACCCGAAACACAACACGCCGTACCTGAGCATTTATCTGGTGGCCGTGTTGTCGCTGCTGATCTGCTACCTGTTCATCGACGCGGTCGACATCCTCACCTCGCTGATCAACTTCGGCGCCCTCAGCGGTTTCATGCTGCTGCACCTGACGGTGATCAACCACTACTGGCGTCGGCAGAAGTCGGGGCAGTTTGTGCGCCATCTGCTCTGCCCGGTGATCGGCTTCATCATCGTCGCCGCCATCATGTACAACATGGGCGTCGATGCGCAGAAACTCGGCCTGATCTGGATTGCCCTTGGCCTTGTGTACCTGTTCTTTCTCAACAAGCTCGGCGCCAGTACAGCGCTGCCCGATCCGAGCAAAGGCTGACAAGAAAAAGAGCGGCGTCTGACAACAAATCAGGCGACCGCCGATTCAACGCGTGGAAACCGACAGTGATAGTCAGGTTCGGCGAATGGGCCGAATCTTTTGATACAGGAGTACATCCATGCTGGTCTTACGCCCAGTCGAGCAGAATGATCTGCCCCAGCTACAGCGCCTGGCCCGCGAGAGCCTGATCGGCGTGACTTCGCTGCCGGATGACAGCGAACACCTGCGCGAAAAAATCGCCGCGTCGTGCGCGTCTCTCGACAGCGCCGCCACAGCCCAGGGGCCGGAAAACTATTTCTTTGTACTGGAAGATCTCGAACGCCAGCAATTGGTCGGCTGCTCGGAAATCCTTGCCACCGCCGGCTTCAAGGAGCCGTTCTACAGCCTGCGCAACCGCCATTTCACCAGCACTTCGCGGGAGTTGAACATCGAGCACGGCGTGCCGGCGTTGTCACTGTGCCATGACCTCAGCGGGCATACCTTGCTGCGCGGTTTCCACATTGACGCCGCGCTGGTGCGTACGCCGTTTTCCGAACTGTTGTCGCGAGCGCGCCTGCTGTTCATTGCTGCGCATGCACAGCGGTTCTCCGAAGCGGTGATCACCGAAATCGTCGGCTACAGCGACGAGCAGGGTCACTCGCCGTTCTGGGATGCGCTGGGCAAGCACTTTTTCGACCTGCCGTACGCGGAAGCCGAGCGCCTGTGTGGGTTGCAGAGCCGCACGTTTCTCGCCGAACTGATGCCGCAATACCCGATCTACGTGCCGATGCTGCCGCAAGCGGCGCAGGATTGCATCGGCCGCGTGCACCCGGACGGCCAGGAAGCGTTCGACATCCTCGCGCGGGAAGGCTTCGAAACCAACAGCTACATCGACCTGTTCGACGCCGGCCCGACCCTGTATGCGCGTACCGCAAACATTCGCTCGATCGCTGGCAGCCAGACCGCCATTGTCCGCCAACAAGTATCGACCGACGCCCGTGGCCGTTACCTGCTCAGCAACGACGCCCTGCATGACTACCGCGCGATTGTCACCGAACTCGACTATCACCCTGATCAACCGCTGCCCCTGACGCCCGCCATCTGCGCGGCACTGAAAGTCAGCGAAGGCAGCTCGATACGGCTGGTCGCTCTGTGAGCCGCGTTAGCCATCCGCGCCTGAATCGGTACGCCAAAGGAGTTGGAGCATGATTGTCCGTCCGGTAAAAGTCAGCGACCTGCCAGCCTTGATGACCCTCGTCGAACAGGCTGGACCAGGTTTCACCACCCTTCCGGCCAACGAGGACCGACTTGCGCACCGGGTGCGCTGGGCGCAACGGGCGTTCGCCGAACAGGTGGAGCGCGCCGATGCCGATTACCTGTTTGTCCTCGAGGATGATGAGCAGCGCGTGGTCGGTGTCAGCGCGATGGCCGGCGCCGTTGGCTTGCGCGAGCCCTGGTACAACTACCGGCTCGGGGTGACCGTCAGTTCGGCGCCGGACCTGGGCATTCAGCGGCAGATCCCGACGCTGTTCCTCAACAACGAACTGACCGGGCAATCGGAGCTGTGCTCGCTGTTCCTGCGCCATGACCAGCGCAACGGCAGCAATGGCCGCCTGTTGTCGCTGGGTCGTCTGCTGTTCGTCGCCGAATTTCCGCATCTGTTTGGCGAGAAGATGATCGCCGAACTGCGAGGCAGTGCCGATGAAAACGGTTGCTCGCCATTTTGGGACAGCCTCGGCCGGCACTTCTTCCAGATGGATTTCACCCACGCCGATCACTTGTCCGGCCTGGGCAACAAAGCCTTTATCGCCGAACTGATGCCGCGCCAGCCACTGTATACCTGCCTGCTCACCGAACAGGCGCAGGCGGCAATAGGCCAGACTCACCCGAACACCCAGCCGGCGTTGAAGATTCTTCAGGCCGAGGGCTTCACGCACAAAGGCTATATCGACATTTTCGACGGTGGCCCGGTCATCGAAGCGCCGATCCGCAGCATCCGCACGGTGCGCGACAGCCTCGAACTGACCCTGAGCCTCGGCACCCCGGACGAGCAGGCGCCGCTATGGCTGATTCACAACCGCCGGCTGGAAAACTGCCGTATCACCGTGGCCCCCGGTCGACTGGTGGGCAACAGCCTGGTTGTCGATCGTCTCACCGCCAAACGCCTGCAACTTCAGCCGGGCAATTCAGTGCGCGCAGTGCTCCTGCCCCATCAACAGCAACATGCCGTGGCGGCCTGATATTTCCAGCACGGGAGATTAAACCTTTCAGCCGCCAGTCCTGCCGCGCAAATTCGTCATGATTCTTGACCCATTCGCGTGATAGCCTTTTCACTCTTCGGCGTTGACACCTTTGCTCAAGCCCTTCCATTCCTTATGTATTGGTGGAACTCGTATGACCAGGCTTTCCCATCAAGATTTGCGCCGTAACTTCCGTCAGCTGCTGGCCTCCGACACCTGCTACCACACGGCTTCGGTGTTCGACCCGATGTCCGCCCGCATCGCCGCTGACCTGGGTTTTGAAGTGGGTATCCTCGGCGGTTCCGTGGCCTCCCTGCAGGTGCTTGGCGCGCCGGACTTCGCCCTGATCACCCTCAGCGAATTCGCCGAACAGGCCACGCGCATTGGCCGCGTCGCCCAATTGCCAGTGATCGCCGACGCCGACCACGGCTACGGTAACGCTCTTAACGTGATGCGCACCATCGTCGAACTGGAACGCGCTGGCGTCGCTGCACTGACCATCGAAGATACCTTGCTGCCCGCGCAATTCGGGCGCAAATCCACCGACCTGATCACCGTGGCCGAAGGCGTCGGCAAGATCCGCGCGGCGCTGGAAGCCCGGGTCGACACCGAGATGGCCATCATCGCCCGCACCAACGCCGGCATTCTGCCGAATCAGGAAATCATCAGCCGCACCCGCCAATATCAGGCGGCGGGCGCTGACGGTATCTGCATGGTCGGCGTGCAGGACTTCGATCAACTGGAACAAATCGCCGAGCACCTCACAGTGCCGCTAATGCTGGTCACCTACGGCAACCCGGCCCTGCGCGACGACAAACGCCTGGCCGAACTGGGCGTGCGCGTGACCATCGACGGCCATGGCGCCTACTTCGCCGCGATCAAAGCAACCTACGACAGCCTGCGCGAACAGCGGCAGATCTTCACCCAGGCCGCCGACCTGAGCGCGACCGAGTTGACCCACACCTATACCCAGCCGGAGGAATACATTCTCTGGGCCAAGGAGTACATGAGCGTCAAGGAGTGATGCACACGCTGCACCGGCCCCTTCGCGAGCAGGCTCGCTCCCACAGTTGAAATGCGGTCCCCTGTGGGAGCAAGCCTGCTCGCGAAAGCGTCTATTGCGGCACCGCTAAACCGGCGTCTTATACCCCTCCTCCCGCTGCGCCGCCCGCGCCTGAATCACATTCAAAATCGCACAGCCCTCGCGCATCAGCAGATGAACCGCGCTGGTCACCCGCGTCAGATCACAATCGGAGATGCCCTTGAGGTTGAGGCTGGCGAAAGTGTCGGCCAGATCGCGCACGACCAAAAACCGGTGCATCGCACAGGCGGCCATGTCGCTGAGTTCAGTGTGGGTATTGATGAAGAGCACCGGCGATTCGGCGTCGTAGGTGTCGATGGGGAGATAGCGCGGCATTACTTGGTCGGTCATAGAGTTCACTCCAGAAAGGTCAGGTTCTGTATTCGACCGGCCAAGATCGTCGCAGGGTTATCTGCGAACCGAGACTATAAGAGCCGCGCCCGACGGCCGCAACGAGAGCTTCTGTCGGACTTTTCGGTATTTTTTGTGCGCCGTCCTCGACTGCCACTTTTCCCACAAAAGCCCCTCACCCTAGCCCTCTCCCAGAGGGAGAGGGGACTGATTGGGGGATGCTCTGGATCTACGCCGACGTGAGAGATCGCGTTGAATGCGAATTTGAATTCAACTTGATCTGGCGGTTGCCACATGGACCACAAACAACGCGGTCAGTCCCCTCTCCCCTCCGGGAGAGGGTTAGGGTGAGGGGCCGATTTCTCTGGCACCCCGCCCGGCCTCGTCACACCGCAAACCCCATCACCGCGGCTTGGCCAACTCCATGATCATCCGTGACAACAAATAAATCCGCGGCGCCACGCTCGCCACCTCGGCATATTCCTCAGGCGTGTGAATATTGCCGCCGACAATGCCGAAGCCATCCAGCGTCGGCGTCCCTACGCCTGCGGACAGACTGGCATCCGCCGCGCCACCACTGCCCTCCTCGGTCAGCTTGCGGCCAATCTCGCCGTAAATTCCCTGGGCCATGGCCATCAGGCGATCCGACTCGGCCGTTTGTGGCATCGGCGGCAAACCGCGCTGCAAGGACGTTTTCACTTCGGTATCGGCAATCAACTTGTCCTGCGAGACCCGCGCCAGATCCTTCTCGATGCGATCAAATTCCTCCGGCACTGCCGCGCGCACATCCGCCTTGGCCGTGGCCTGATCAGGAATCACGTTGGTGCGATCGCCGGCCTTGAGCACGGTGAAGTTGATGGTGGTCTTCTTCGCCTCGTCACCGAGCTTGCCCAGTTGCAGAATCTGATGCGCCGCTTCCATCGCCGCGTTCCGGCCCAACTCTGGCGCGACGCCGGCGTGGGCGGCCTTGCCTTTGACTTCGACCAGCGCCGTCGCACTGCCCTTGCGCCACACCACCAGGCCATCGGCCGGGCGCCCCGGTTCGAGGTTGAGGGTGACGTCGTGCTGTTTGGCGGTTTTCTTGATCAGGTCGGTGGCGACGTCCGAGCCGGTTTCTTCGCTGGCATCCAGCAGGAAGGTGATCTGCGCGTAATCCTTGAAGTCGAGGTTCTTCAGCACTTTCAATGCGTAGATGCCGGCGACGATGCCGCCCTTGTCGTCCATCACACCCGGCCCGTAGGCGCGGCCGTCCTTGATGTGGAAAGGCCGCTCGGCGGCGGAGCCTTCCTTGAACACCGTGTCCATGTGCGCCATCAGGAGGATCTTCGCTTTGCCCGTGCCTTTGAGCGTGGCCAGCACGTGGTTGGATTTTTCCGGGGTGTTGGGCACCAGTTCGATGGTGGCGCCGAGTTTTTTCAGTTCATCGATGGCAATGTCGCTGACCTGTTTCAGGCCCGGCTCATAACCTGAGCCGGAGTCGATATTGACCAGTCGCTCCAACATTTTCAGGGCTTCGGGCTGATACTGCTCGGCATCGGCGAGCACTTGTTTGTGCGGTTCGGCGCAAGCGCTTACGGCCGAGAACGCCAGGGACAGACCGAGACTGGCGGCCAGCAGAGAGCGGGGAAATGAGAACGTCATGAAGCAGTCCTTGTTTCGTGTCGGGGGACTTCAACCGTAACCGACATCGGCGCAAGGCTCTATAGCGAATGCGACACTGATCTAACCGACAACACATACCCCGGTGGGAGCGAGCCTGCTCGCGAAGGCGTCGTGGCAAACGATATTGATACCGCCTGACCCAGCGCTTTCGCGAGCAGGCTCGCTCCCACAGGTATCAGCTCGCCCGTCAGACCGAATCCAGCAGCGCCTGCCTCGGCTTGTTGTCGCTGTTGCAGATCACCCGATTGCGCCCACTGGCCTTGGCTTCGTACAACGCCTGATCGGCCTCATCCAGCCAACGCGTGGCGTCGGCATGGCTCGGGTCGTACGCGGCCAGGCCAATGCTCAGACTGACCTTCAACGCGGGGTTCTGCTCGTAGCCCATCACCGCAAAACGCTCGCGCAAGGCTTCCATGGCCTGAGCCGCGTTGAACAGTGGCAGCTCCGGCAAAATCACGCAGAACTCGTCCCCGCCATAGCGCCCCGCCACATCCGTGGCGCGCAGATTCTGTTTGAGCAGTTTGCTCAACTGGCGCAGGACGATATCGCCAGCGACATGCCCATAGGTGTCATTGATCGCTTTGAAGTGGTCGATGTCGATCAGCGCAATCGCCGCGCCCTGCTGCTGGCGTTTGCAGCGCTGGAACGCGAGGTTCAGCTGATCCTTCCACGCGCCATGATTGAGCAGGCCGGTCAGGCTATCGGTGCGACTCAACGCCAATAGCTCGCGCTTGTGCCGACCGAGAGTCGAGGCCTGGCGAAAGCAGATCCAGCCCAGCGCCAGCGGATACAGCAACAGCAACGGCAAACAGGCGTACAGCTGCAGCGGCGATGTCGGTGGAATGAACGCCGGAGCAAACACCACCAGCCCCACGCCCATACCGAATAGCTGTGCCGCCGTGCCCGCCAGCAAAAAACGCCCGCCACCGATGGCGACGTTGTTCATCGCCATCATCGAAATCGTGGTAGCGCTGGGCAAGGGATTGAACTGCATGGCGGCGACCCAGAAGCCGCCCATGAATGCATCGATCAGCAAATTGCGGTGTTCGGCGCGAAACGGCACGCTCGAGCTTCGCGCCCATAGAAAGGCCAGATGCGGCCAGACCAGGCCGTTGAACAGCATCAGGCCCCACACCCACAGCGGCGGATCGAGCGCGTGCATCGCCACGCTGACACACATCAGCCCGAGCAGCAGCCCGAACACCCGCGACCTGTACAGCCTCCTGGCCAGTGAAAGTCCCTTTCCTCGCGTATTTCCCATAAGGGCCTCGACCGCGCGATGCATGGTTACATCCCGACAAGGATGTGTCCGGAGTCTATCAGGGCGCCGTTAAATAGCCATCACCGGCCAGCGGCCTGAATAGAGCGCTATCAGCGCCGCACGCGCGGCCCAGAGTTGGCTATAAATGAAAGAGGGGAAATGGAAAAACAACTATAAAAAGGGGGCACATGCATACCTACGCTGTGTTGATCATCGGCAGCGGTTTCGGCGGCCAGTGCGCGGCGGTCAACCTGCTCAAGGCCGGAATCGACGACTTTCGCATTCTCGAGCGACGCGATTTTTTCGGCGGCACCTGGTGCCAGAACACCTACCCCGGCGCAGCGGTGGACGTGCCGTCGCCGCTGTATTCGCTGTCATTCGCGCCCTACCGCTGGTCGCAGATGTTCGCCGAACAGGCGGAACTGCGTCGCTACACCGAACAGCTGATCGAGCAGTTCGGTTTGCGCGACCGCGTGGAGCTGGGGGCCGATGTCGAGCGGGTCGAATGGGACGAAGCGGAAAAGCGTTGGTTGGTGCACACCCGCGCCAGAGGTACTTTCCGAACCCAATTCCTGATCAACGCTTCCGGGCCGTTGAGTCAGCCGGTCATCCCCAACTTTCCTGGGATGGATCGCTTTCAAGGCAAGACTTTTCACACAAACAATTGGGATCACAGCTACGACTATCGCGGTAAACGCGTGGCGATCGTCGGCAGTGGTGCCAGCGCCGCGCAGGTGATCCCGGCGATTGCGCCACAAGTCGAACACCTGCATGTATTCCAGCGCACGCCGCATTGGGTGCTGCCGCGTGCCGATCGCAAATTCGGCCGTTTCCAACGCTGGCTGCTCGGTCTGAAGCCGGCGTACAAGCTGCTGCGCTGGCTGATCTACTGGCAATTCGAAACCCGGGTGATCGCCTTCAAATACTCGAGACCGGCGATTCATCTGGTCCAACAACATGCGCTGCGTTTTCTCAAGCGCCAGGTTCCGGACCCGCTGCTGCGGCAAAAACTCACTCCGGACTTCACCATCGGCTGCAAACGCGTTTTGGTGTCCAGCACGTACTACCCGGCGCTGAGCCGCGCCAACGTCACGTTGCACAGTCGCGAGCACGGCATCGCTTCGATCGACGAAAGCGGGATCAACACCGTGGACGGTGAGCATCTCGATGTTGATCTGATCGTCTGGTCCACCGGTTACGACGCCACCGACGGGGTGATTTCCTACCCGGTCAGCGGCAAAAACGCGGTGCAACTCAGAGATGTCTGGGCCGAATACCCGCGCGCGTACCTCGGCACCAGCCTGCCGGATTTCCCCAACCTGTTTATCGTCACCGGGCCGAACACCGGCATTGGCCACACCTCGGCACTGTTCATCATCGAATCGCAGATGAACTACATCCTCGACTGCATCCGCACCGTACGGGCCAAAGGCCTGCACAGCATCGAAGTGCGCCGTGACGCAGAACGTACCTACACTGCAATGATCCACCGGGAAATGCAGCGCACGGTGTGGAAGTCCGGTGGTTGCCACAGTTGGTACCAGAGCAAGAGCGGTCATGTGATCGCGATGTTTCCCGGCTTCAGTTTCAGCTATCACCTGCTGACCCGGGCGCTGAAACCGGCCGACCATATTTTGTCCTGAACACGTAAAAGGAAGACGTCGATGCTTTTGCTGTTTGTCGCACTCGCGGTTTTCGTGGCCTGGAGCTGGTTGAGTTACCCGGCGGTCGGCCATTGGCTGTACGACCTGGCCATGGCCAGCGAGGCCAGGTTGTACAAATTGCACAAGATCGAAGTGCCGATCGCCGAGATGACCGTGTCGACCTGGCAAGGCGGGCCGTACGAGGCGTCCAGCGCGATCCTGATGCTGCACGGCTTCAGCGCCGACAAAAACCTCTGGCTGCGCTGCGCCCGGCACTTCGTCCGTCAGTATCGGGTGATCATTCCGGATCTGGCCGGCCACGGTGAGACTGGCTTCAAGGCTGGCGGCGGTTACGACATTGCGGTTCAGGCCAAACGCATGATTCAGCTGCTCGATGTCTGCGGCGTAGAGAAAGTCCACGTCATCGGCAACTCCATGGGCGGCTACATTGCCGCGTGGCTGGCAGCGACCTATCCGGAGCGAATCGCCTCGCTGGCATTGATCGACCCGGCCGGCGTCACCGCACCGGAGCCGAGCGACATGGAGCGCCATCTGGCGCGCGGGCACAACCCGTTCCTGATCAACTCCCGCGAAGAATTCCAGCGCTTCTACGCGATGACCATGGAGTCGCCGCCGTGGGTGCCGAAGCTGGTGCTGGACGCCTTCGCCCAGCGCTACGAGCAACAACGTGACGAGCTCGAAGAAATCTTCCGCGACTTCCGCGCCAGCCCGCCGATGGAGCCGAAACTGGCCGAGATCCAATGCCCGGCGCTGTTGCTCTGGGGACGCAAGGATCGCCTGATCGACGTCAGCAGCGTGCCGGTGTGGAGCAAAGGCATCGCCAATCTCGAAGTGGATGTGTGGGATCACGTCGGGCACATGCCGATGGTCGAACAGCCGGGAAATACCGCGCGGCTGTACGGGGAGTTTCTGGAACGACAGCGATGAACATGGATATTCGCAATGCCCCAGGTGGCGCAACTGATCGTTCCCATGCTCTGCGTGGGAATGCCTCAGGGGACGCTCTGCGTCCAGTGACGCGGAGCGTCACGGGCTACATTCCCACGCAGAGCGTGGGAACGATCAGCGGAGACAGAAGGTTGGCGTTCCCATGAACATTCTTTACGACGAACGCCTCGACGGTCCGTTGCCCGAGGTGAACAAGGGCGAATTGCTCAAGGCTCTGCAACAAGCCCTGCCGGACCTGGACATCCTCTGGCGCGAAGATGAACTCAAACCCTACGAATGCGACGGTCTCTCCGCCTACCGCACCACGCCGATGCTGGTCGCCCTGCCCCGGCGCCTGGAGCAAGTGCAAACCCTGCTGAAACTCTGCCATCAGAACAACGTGCCCGTGGTCGCGCGGGGTGCCGGCACTGGGTTGTCCGGCGGCGCCCTGCCACTGGAAAAGGGCCTGCTGCTGGTGATGGCGCGGTTCAACAACATCCTGCACATCGACCCCGCTGCACGTATCGCGCGGGTTCAGCCGGGTGTGCGCAACCTCGCCATATCTCAAGCGGCGGCGCCGTTCGGTTTGTATTACGCGCCGGATCCGTCATCGCAGATCGCCTGCTCGATCGGCGGCAACGTCGCGGAAAACGCTGGTGGCGTGCATTGCCTCAAGTACGGCCTGACCGTGCACAACGTGCTGAAAATCGAAGTACTGACCATCGAGGGCGAGCGCCTGACGCTGGGCTCCGAGGCGCTCGATTCAGCCGGTTTCGACCTGCTCGCCTTGTTCACCGGCTCCGAAGGCCTGCTGGGGATCATCACCGAAGTCACGGTGAAACTGCTGCCCAAACCGCAAGTCGCCAAGGTCCTGCTCGGCAGTTTCGATTCAGTCGAGAAGGCCGGCCGAGCGGTTGCCGAAATCATCGCTGCCGGGATCATTCCCGGAGGCCTGGAAATGATGGACAACCTGGCCATTCGCGCCGCCGAAGATTTTATCCACGCCGGTTACCCGGTCGACGCCGAGGCGATTCTGTTGTGCGAACTCGACGGCGTCGAAGCCGACGTGCACGACGATTGCCAGCGGGTGCGCGAAGTCATGACAGCAGCCGGCGCCACTGAAGTGCGCAAGGCCCAGGACGAGGCCGAGCGCGTGCGTTTCTGGGCCGGGCGCAAAAATGCGTTTCCGGCGATCGGCCGGTTGTCGCCGGATTATTACTGCATGGACGGCACCATCCCGCGGCGCGAATTGCCCGCTGTGCTGCAAGGTATCGCTAGCCTCGGCGAGGAATATGGCTTGCGCGTGGCCAACGTGTTCCATGCCGGCGACGGCAACATGCATCCGCTGATTCTGTTCGACGCCAACCAGCCAGGGGAGCTGAATCGGGCCGAGGCGTTGGGCGGCAAGATCCTCGAACTGTGCGTGAAAGTCGGCGGCAGCATCACCGGCGAGCACGGCGTCGGCCGCGAAAAAATCAATCAGATGTGCGCGCAGTTCAACAGCGACGAGTTACTGCTGTTTCATGCGGTGAAAGCCGCGTTCGATCCGCAAGGCCTGCTCAATCCCGGCAAGAACATTCCGACCCTGCACCGCTGCGCCGAATTCGGCGCGATGCACATTCACGCCGGGCAACTGCCCTTCCCCGAGCTGGAGCGATTCTGATGGCTGATTTCGATGCCGCCAACGCCCTGCTCGATCAGGTCAACGCCGCGCGGGCCAATGCCACGCCGCTGAAGATTCAGGGCGGCAACAGCAAGGCGTTTCTCGGTCGCGAGGTGGCCGGCGAAGTGCTCGACACCCGTGCTCATCGCGGCATCGTTCAATACGATCCGACCGAACTGGTGGTCACCGCACGTGCCGGCACGCCGTTGTCCGAGCTGCTTGCGGCGCTGGATGAGGCCGGGCAAATGTTGCCCTGCGAACCGCCGTCCTTCGCCGACAGCGCCACGGTCGGCGGCATGGTCGCCACGGGACTGTCCGGACCTCGCCGGCCGTGGTCCGGCTCGGTACGCGACTTCGTTCTCGGCACGCGGGTGATCACCGGCCTCGGTCAGCATCTGCGCTTCGGTGGCGAAGTGATGAAAAACGTCGCCGGTTATGACCTTTCGCGACTGATGGCCGGCAGTTTCGGTTGCCTCGGCGTGCTCACCGAAGTGTCGCTGAAAGTCCTGCCGAAACCGCGCCAGTGCCTGAGCATTCGCCTCGATATCGACTGCGCTCGGGCCTTGAGCAAACTTGCCGAATGGGGCCAGCAACCGCTGCCGATCAGTGCTGCGTGCCACGATGGCCGGAGCCTGTATCTGCGTCTGGAAGGCGGCGAAGGTTCGGTGACGGCGGCGCATCAACGCCTGGGTGGCGAGCCGCTGGACTCGGTTTTCTGGCGCGACCTCAACGAACAGCGCCTGAGTTTTTTCGACGAAGGTTTGCCGCTGTGGCGCCTGTCATTGCCGAACAATCTCGGCCCGCTCGAGCTGCCCGGCGAGCAACTGATCGACTGGGCCGGCGCGCAACGCTGGCTTAAATCCGAAAGCTCTGAGATTCACGCACTCGCCCATTCCTTGGGCGGCCATGCAACGTGCTTTACCCACGGTGCCACCGACTCGCCGTTTCAACCCTTGGCGCCAACCCTGCTGCGCTACCACCGGCAACTCAAGGCGCAACTCGACCCGCAAGGGCTGTTCAACCCCGGACGCATGTACGCGGAGGTCTAGCCATGCAAACCACCCTCAGCGAGCAATCGCGAAAATTGCCCCGGGCTGGCGAAGCGGAAAAGATCCTGCGCACCTGCGTGCATTGCGGTTTCTGCAACGCGACGTGCCCGACCTATCAATTGCTCGGCGATGAACTCGATGGCCCGCGCGGGCGCATTTATCTGATCAAGCAAGTGCTGGAAGGCGCACCGGCCACCGAGCAGACGCAACTGCATCTGGATCGTTGCCTGTCGTGCCGCAACTGCGAAACCACCTGCCCGTCCGGCGTCGATTATCACAACCTGCTCGACATTGGCCGCGCGGTAGTCGACAGCGCGGTGCCGCGCCCTGCCGCTCAGCGCTTGCTGCGCGAAGGCTTGCGTGCGTTGGCGCCCAATCCCGGTTTGTTCAAAGGCTTGCTGCGCATGGGCGCGACCTTTCGACCGCTGCTGCCGCGCCTGCTGGAAAGCAAACTGCCGCAACACTTGGGTGTTATGGGGTCGCGCCCCGCTCCTCGGCATGCGCGCCGGGTGTTGTTGCTCGAAGGCTGCGTGCAACCGGGTCTGTCGCCGAACACCAATGACGCGACCGCGCGGGTGCTCGATCGTCTGGGCATCAGCGTCACTCCGGTGAGCGAGGCGGGTTGCTGCGGCGCGCTCGACTATCACCTCGACGCCCAGGCCAAAGGTCTTGACCGCGCTCGACAGAACATCGACGCCTGGTGGCCGCACTTGCAGAATGGCGCCGAAGCCATCGTGCAAACGACCAGCGGTTGTGGCGCGTTCATCAAGGATTATGGGCATTTGCTTGCGGACGACCCGATCTACGCCTCGAAAGCACGGCGGATCAGCGAAATGACTCGGGATCTGGTGCAAATCATCGCCGAGGAACCGCTGGAGCAAGTGTGCGCCGCCAGCGAACGACGCATCGCCGTGCATTGCCCGTGCACTTTGCAGCACGCACTGAAACTCGGCGGCGCCGTGGAAGCCGTGCTGACCCGACTCGGCTTCAACCTCACACCAGTGCCGGACGGCCATTTGTGCTGCGGCTCGGCGGGCACCTACTCGCTGACCCAACCGGTGCTGGCGCGGCAACTGCGTGACCATCGACTCAACGCCCTGGAAAGCGGCCGACCGGAGTTGATCGTCACTTCCAATGTGGGCTGTCAGAGCCATCTGGCGAGCGCCGGGCGCACGCCGGTCAGACACTGGATCGAGCTGGTGGATCAGTCGTTGGCAGAATGAAGTTCGTAGGATTCTTCGTTTGCCCGCGTGGGCGAAGGCTGCGATCTTTTCCGGCATCCATTTCGTCACCGTGGCAGGAATTTTTTTCATGACCGTGCAGCCGTTCGTCAACCCCGACCTGATCCGCCAACGCTTCTCCCGAGCGATGTCCGACATGTACCGCGAAGAGGTGCCGCTGTACGGTGCGCTGATGGAACTGGTGGAAAAAACCAACCGCGAAGTGCTGGCAGGTCAGCCAGACATCGCCGGGCAACTCAAGCGCACCGGCGAAATCGATCGGTTGGACATGGAGCGCCACGGCGCTATCCGCGTCGGCACCGCGAGCGAACTGGCCACCCTCGCCCGCCTGTTCGCGGTGATGGGTATGCAACCGGTGGGTTATTACGACCTGACCCCAGCGGGTGTGCCGGTGCATTCAACGGCGTTTCGCGCGGTGCATGAAGAAGCGCTGCAGGTCAGCCCGTTTCGCGTGTTTACCTCGTTGCTGCGCCTGGAGCTGATTGAAGACGCTGAATTGCGTTCGTTTGCCGAGTCGGTACTGGCCCGTCGTTCGATTTTTACTGAAGAGGCGTTGCGCCTGATTGAACAGGCGGAAACGGCTGGCGGACTGAATGACGACGAAGCCGCAGAATTCGTCCGACAGGCCCTGGAGACTTTTCGCTGGCACCACAGCGCCACCGTCAGCGCCGCGCAGTACCAGAAACTCAGCGCCCAGCACCGCTTGATCGCCGATGTCGTTGCGTTCAAAGGCCCGCATATCAATCACCTGACCCCGCGCACGCTGGACATCGACACCGTTCAGCAACAGATGCCCGCCCATGGCATTACACCAAAAGCGGTGATCGAAGGCCCACCGCGCCGCAACTGCCCAATCCTGCTGCGCCAGACCAGCTTCAAAGCGCTGGACGAGCCGATCGCCTTCACCGATCAGCCCGAAACCCGTGGCAGCCACAGCGCGCGCTTCGGCGAAATCGAACAACGCGGCGCCGCCCTCACGCCGAAGGGTCGCGCGTTGTATGACCGCTTGTTGAATGCCGCTCGCGATGAATTGGGCGACTTCCCTAACGAAGCCAATGCCGCACGCTACGACGCGCTGATGACTCAGCACTTTGCGGAATTTCCTGACAGCATCGAGGGCATGCGCGAACAGGGGCTGGCGTACTTTCGTTTTTTCGCTACGGAAAAGGGCCTCGCGGCGCACGGACTTGGCGAATCGTCCCTGGAGGATTTATTGCGCGATGGCTACGTGAAAGCGGAGCCACTGGTGTACGAAGATTTCCTGCCGGTGAGCGCAGCGGGGATTTTTCAGTCGAACCTGGGGGATGCCGCACAGGCGCATTACGGCGAACACTCCAATCGACAGGCTTTCGAACAGGCGCTGGGGCGTTCGGCCATCGATGAGTTGGGGTTGTATGCCGGGACGCAACGGCGGTCGATTGAGGAGTGTTTGACCCGACTCGCGCGTTAAAACATCAAAAGATCGCAGCCTACGGCAGCTCCTACAGTGGAAATGCATTCCAAATGTAGGAGCTGCCGCAGGCTGCGATCTTTTGATCTGAAGCTATGAGGCAATCTTTGCCTCCATAGCAATCTTTGCCTCCATAAAGGCATCTGGCCATTATGCGCAAGAAGTTGCGCAGTAGCCCGTAATATTTCACGGCCTAAATCCTCTGCAGCGCAAGCAGTGCAAGCCCTGCAGCCAAGTGCGCAAGAAGTTGCGCAGTACTGCGCAACTTCTTGCGCACTTTCTCCCGACTGGCCCGCTGAAAATCGCCCCGAATGATCACCGACTACCGTGGCGCCCCCGCCATCCGGGCACCGCGCAAAACCTGGCACGCTCCTTGATAACTCTCAGCCACCCACCGGGCGATTTCGCCTCCGGGCACCCTAACTTTATCCGCAAGGAGAGCACCCCATGGCAACACCAGCGTACATGTCGGTTACCGGCGAAAAACAAGGCCTGATCACTGCCGGCGCTTTCACCGCCGACTCCGTTGGCAACACCTACCAGGAAGGCCACGAAGACCAGGTCATGGTTCAGGCTTTCACCCACGACGTGATCATCCCGCGTGACCCGCAATCCGGTCAGCCAACCGGTCAGCGCGTACACAAGCCAGTTGTGATCACCAAGGTCTACGACAAAGCTTCGCCACTGCTGCAAGCAGCACTGACTTCCGGCGAGCGCATGAGCGAAATCGTTATCCAGTGGTACCGCACTTCGGCTCAAGGCACCCAAGAGCACTACTACACCACCAAACTGGAAGACGCGATCATCGTCGCCATCAACAACAAAATGCACAACTGCCAGGATCCAGGCAACGCGCACTTCACCCACCTGGAAGAAGTGCAGTTCACCTACCGCAAAATCACCTGGACCCACGAAGTATCCGGTACTTCGGGTTCCGATGACTGGCGTGCTCCAGTCGTTTAATTACGGCTGACCGTTACACGCATCGGCCAGCTCTGCTGGTCGATGTTGTTTACGCCCCTCCAGAATTTCGCGTACGTTGAGCCGCTTTTTTGCGGCCGTCGACGAGCGCCGCTGTACAGCACGAGGAACAAGGGATGTTCGCGCCGGCCAATGAAACCCACTTTGCCCTGACCATCGAAGGGCTTTCCGCCGACTTTCAGGTGTTTACCCTCACCGGCCGGGAAGCCATCAGCCAGCCTTTTGTCTTTGAGGTGGAGCTGGTCAGTGAGCAGCCGTCGCTGGACCTCGAAACCCTGCTGCACAAACCGGCCTTTCTGCAGCTGTCGCCTGACGGCAGCGGCATCCATGGCCAGATCTACCGCGCCGCGCAAGGCGATTCCGGCAAGCGTCTGACCCGATATTCGGTGACGCTGCGCCCACAACTGGCGTACCTGGCGCACCGCATCAACCAGCGCATCTTCCAGAACCTCAGCGTGCCGAAAATCATCGGCCAAGTGCTGGAAGAGCACGGTATTCAAGGCAACGCCTACGAATTCAAGACCGGCTCGATCTATCCCGAGCGCATCTACTGCGTGCAATACGACGAGTCGGATCTGCACTTCATCCAGCGCCTGTGCGAGGAAGAAGGCATTCACTTCCACTTCCAGCACAGCGCCAACGCGCACAAGCTCGTTTTCGGCGACGACCAGACGGTGTTCCCGAAACTGGCCCCTGTGCCTTATCAGCAAGACTCCGGCATGGTCGCCAGCAACCCGGTGATCAAGCGCTTCGACCTGCGCCTGGAAACCCGCACCAGCCGCACCACCCGCCGCGACTACGACTTCGAAAAACCGCGCCTGACCCTGGAAAGCGAAAACCGTGGCGACGCCCTGCCCGACCTCGAAGACTACGATTACCCGGGCCGCTTCATCGACCGCGAGCGCGGCAAGCACCTAGCCAAACGCGCCCTCGAACGCCATCGCAGCGACTTCCAATTGGCCGAAGGCAAGAGTGATCAGCCACTGCTGGTCAGCGGCCATTTCCTCGCCCTGACCGAACACCCGAAAGCCAAATGGAACGACCTGTGGCTGCTCACCGAAGTGCTGCACGAAGGCAAACAGCCGCAAGTCCTCGAAGAGTCGGTGACCAGTGACACCACCGCACTCAAAGACGATTTCCACCAGGGCTACCGCAACCGCTTCCAGGCCACGCCATGGGACGTACCCAACCGCCCGCCGCTGCGCCACCCGAAACCGCGCATCCTCGGCAGCCAGAGCGCCGTGGTCACCGGCCCCAAAGGTGAAGAAATCCACTGCGACGAGTACGGCCGGGTCAAAGTCCAGTTTCACTGGGACCGCGAAGGCCAGGCCGACGACAAGACCAGTTGCTGGCTGCGCGTCTCCTCCGCCTGGGCAGGCGCCCAGTACGGCGGCATCGCCATCCCGCGCATTGGCATGGAAGTGCTCGTCACGTTCCTTGAAGGCGACCCCGATCAACCGCTGATCAGCGGCTGCCTGTACCACAAGGAAAACACCGTCCCCTATCCACTGCCGGCAAACAAGACCCGCAGCACCTTCAAGACCCTGAGTTCCATGGGCGGTGGCGGCTACAACGAACTGCGCATCGAAGACAAAAAAGGCCAGGAACAAATCTACCTGCACGCCCAGCGCGACTGGGACGAAAACATCGAGCACGACCAGAAAATCCGCGTCGGCAACGAACGCCACGACACCGTCGAGCAAAACAGCTACAGCGAATTCAAGGCCGAAGAACACCACACCGTCTACGCCGACCGCAAAGTCGAAACCCGCGCCAACGACCACCTCACCGTCGGCGTCAACCAGCACATCAAGATCGGCACCGGCCAGTTCATCGACGCCGGCCAGGAAATCCACCTGAGCAGCGGCATGAAAGTGGTCATGGAGGCTGGTGCGGAACTCACGCTGGTGGGCGGTGGCAGTTTTATCAAGATCGATGCTGGCGGCGTGACTATGAGCGGGCCGGTGATCAACATGAATTCTGGTGGTAGTCCGGGCAGTGGGACTGGTGCTGCGCCGTTGATGCCGGGGCCGTTGAAGCAAGCGGATACGGATAAAGCCGGGCAGTTGCTGGTGCCAGCGCAGAGGCAGGCGTTGATGCAGAAGAAGCCGATTTGTGCGGTGTGCGAAGCCGCCAAACAGGCTGCGCATAGGGAGCTTCAGTAAATGATCGAGCTACCGCCACTTCCGATTGATCTGCCATGGGAAACCCCAGCTTATCTGCTGCTGGATGGCGTCAGTGTTCCCCATCTCGCGCAGCAATTGTTTCAATGGGATAACCAAGCCTACAGCCTGTATCAGTCCACTCGCTGGCAGGAGTTGTCAGATATTTCGCCCTATCTGATCGAGCTTAAAGGTGCCAGCGATCCGCTCTTGGCGTACTTCAGAGAACATGCGGCTGAGGAGTGGGGTTATCTGCTGTTCAGCGACGCAGATGCGCATTCGTTGTGGGGCCATTGGCGTCACTTGCTGAGCGTGAAGCACCCGAGTGGCATAGAAGTCATGCCCCGTATTGCCGACCCTGCGGTCATGCACCAGCTGTTTGCATTGGCAGAAAAAAAGGGCAGCGCGAAATGGTTCGGACCGGTCAGACATGTCTGCCTGCCGGACGGAGTTGGCATCAACTGGCATCAACACATTTGCCACCGACCCGCTATAGCCGAACCCGAGACCTATCGTTTGACGGATGAAGAACTCACTGCGTTGGGCGAAGTAGAATTTCGTAACTTCATATCTGATCTAAATGAGCATTTGCATACGTACTTTGCGGACTTCATGGCGACTTTTGCATCTGAAGATCGTCGGCCCTATGCGCAAGCACTCGCGGAAGATGCCTATCAAAAGGGTTTCGCTTCTGAACAGGAAATCACCCTCTATGCGAACGTTTTCGGCTATCTCGCTGGTGAGCCGGTCACTGATCATCCCGACATCGTTCAGCTACTCGCGCAATCGACGTCTGAAGCACCACTGAAACGCGTTGAGCGCGCTGCAGAACTGGCCGAACGCCGTGCCGCCGATCGACAAGGAAGCCAATCGTGACCACTCAACAACCGCCTAAACCCAGCGCCAACACCGCCGCAATGGCCAAGCCGGCGAAAGACACCCGAGTGCCGATGGGTGTGTGCCCGTTGATGAACAAGAAAGTGCAACTGCTACCTCTGCGCTATGGCCTGGTCCAACATCTCGATCCAGCTGCCGAGGTGTCCATGCCGTACAAAACCAAAAGCCAGCCGCTGGGCATTCGTTTGCTGCGCGATGGGTATCTGTACATCATCAATGGCACCACCGGTTACTTGCACGAATACCGGATCGAGAAAGGCCAGATCACCAAGCTGCTGTGGAACAGTCAGGAAGTATCGGCCGACACTCGGACCAGTTCAGTCGGGGAACCGCATCTGATTTTCACTCGATCTCACACGCTTTACGCCAGTTATTCCGAGATTCAGTGGACAGCTTTCAAATGCTCGCAAGTGCTCAACTCCAAGGATGAGCGCAAACGCTTGATGCAGCAGCTCGAGTTGACAAGCGCCTGCCCGGAAAAGGGTGGCGAGCATTTGCTGAGTAAGCAGCAGGCGGAGAGCTGGCTGGCCGAGGTCAAGGAAGATCAGTCTCGATCCGATGCCAAACCAGAGGGTTCGAATCAGCAGGAAAGCGTGGCCTATCACTGGGAGGATCAGCCACTCTTCAAGCAAACCACCATTGAAAGTCTGACCAGTAACGTGCAAGGCCCGTACAAGAACGACTACCTGTTTCTGGTGCTACGAGACGACATTGGCGTGATGCGTGATCTGGCCAGTGCGCAGTTGAAAGTGGCTGACTGGATTGAACAATGGAGTGCTGATGAACGATGCCAGGCTCAATACCTTACTGGCTCTTACATACAGTCGCTCTACGACGTCAATGGGCCCCGACTTGACGCTCTGAGCAAAACAGACCCTGATATCAAGTCGTTGAAAGACGACACCAACGAAGAGCAGCAGAACAAGATTTATGAGTATCTGAAGGTTCGCCGGGATAACAGAGATCCGGGGATCTATGGAGACGAAGCGCACTGGCGAAAAATGGCTGAAAAGGATCCTTATGCCCGTGCGTACATGGACATGACGGATTCGCTGGGCAATCCGTTATACCGTAAACATCAAGACACCTTGAATAAACTGAGCCTGCAAAGCTGGTACGCATTGCATGGCAAGGAGCTCGGTCAGCGTGGCGTCGATGACTTGGTTAACCGACCGGAGATGGAGGCATTTCTCCTCAAACAGCAAATACTGCTGAGCCACTGGCACGGACGGTTGAAGAACATTCGTGATGATCGCCTGACGATGTTTACCAGTGGCTACTTCCACGGAGCCGCCTGGTACTACGATTTCAAGCTCGATGCGCAAATCAAGCATCGTCTGGAGACTGAATTCGTCTGTGTCGCCGCGATGTGTGCTGACCCGAAGGCCGTCGCGAAACTTGAGGCTTACATGGAAGCCAATCTGCTGACCGTCGTACCTGGGCTGGACACGCTGACTCTGGCCGCACAAGTCGACGTAGCAAAAAAACTCGCGGACTTGAGCAGTTTCTCGATCAACGTGATCTCCGCCAAGGAAAACCTGGCCAACGTCAACGTCCTGACCAATCAGTTCCACAGTTTGATGACCGAGCGCCTGCCCAACTACGCCAAACTGAACACTCAGTTCATGGGCATGCAAAGCTTGCTGGACGAGGCCTATAACCCAGCTCGACAGATGAAAATTGCCGATCAGTTGGACAAAGCTCACGTAGCCTTCGCGCGTGCACAAACCGTCGATCCCAACAGCTACATTCGCGAAATCGGAGCGCCTGCGCGTTTACAGTTACTGCGAGAGTTTTCCCGGCAAGGGCTGACATTGCGTGCAGCGTCTGCCGCCGAAATCAACGCCTTCAACCTTGCCCGAGATCAGGCGTTGGACCTGCGCGGCCAGTTGAAGGAAACCTACAAGCTGCGCAATCGCGAATTGTCCCGGCAAACCACCGGCTCCGCCATGCCGGGCAGTGAAACGCAGTACAACCAACGGATTGCCCAAATCAAAAATTCGCTGTTACCTTTGGAACAGAGGCTCTGCGATGCGTTGACTGTAGGCGGAGACAGCCCGGCAAAAATCGGCACGGTGATCGAAGGTCTGGATCCGCAATTGCGGGCAGAGATGGGCCGGACCGTACGAGACTTCCGGGCTACAGGGACATTCAATAAGCCGCTCGCAGGGGTCATGAGGTCGAAGGGGGATGGGATCGCGTTTGCGTTGTTTGTGATTCAGGGGCAGAAGTTTATTGAAGCGATAAGTTCAATGAGTAAAAAAGATGTTCCGTCGCTATCTGACTGGTGGAACCTATTTGAGTCACTCGTAGGTTTTTCGGCTGCTGGTTTTGCTACGGTACAAGGCTTGGCGGTAACAATATTTCAAGCTCATTTATCGGAAATGGTTAGTGCTACAGGCAAGGTCAATACCCTTAGCCGCTTGGGCCGATGGACGGGCGTCGCTGGTGTAGGCGCTTTCAGTTTCGGCGCGATTTCCGCCTCTATTGACTTGGGCAAGCACTCCATTCAATGGGGCAAGGCCTTGGCTAAAGGCGATTACAAAGAATTAGGAGCTACAACCCTCCAAATCAGTGGTGACTCAATACTAGTAGGTACAAATACATGGGCTGCCACGCGTACAAGTTCAATCGTTGTTAACATTATGAAAAGCCCGACTGAACTCCGTGCTTTAGCTTGGGCAGAGGCGAGTCCAAGAATTATGGCGATTGGCGCACGCGCCAACTTGATTGGTCTGATCGCGACTGCTTTGCAACTGGTGGGCGAGGGTTTATACAACTATTTCAATCTGGACGACTTGCAAAGATGGATGGAGTCCAGCGTCTGGGGAAATAAAACTAAGAATCGCAGCATGCAGGACGAATGGAACGAACTGGCAAAGGTCGTGCAAAAACCTACTTGTGAAATGATTCGTGATGCCAAGCAGACCTATCTGAAGCTTATAATTCCAGGCGTTAGCACGCAGGAAATGGATACTCGAAAATTGCAATTGAAAGCGTACCAGCAATATCGCGATGTTCCAAAGAAAGGGGGTTACGCGCCTGGCCCATTTCCCTTGAGATGGCGGGAGTGCACGACAACTTGGATTAGTCGATTAGTCGTAGCCAGTAAAGGCAGCGAAGCGTTGACAATTCATTTGCCGATCAGTGACTCATTGCAGACCACAGATTTTTCCTTGGCATTGACCATCGCTTATCAATTGGAAGCTGAACGTGACGTAATGCACGAAACCTGCTTTGTGCTCCGTGACCTGCATATTATTAGCTCACCTTATAGGCGCGATCCAACGCGCGGTGTCTTTAAGCTTGATTCTGCTGACTCGTTGCCGATTGGCACAAGTAAATCCCAATTCATATTGTTCAAAAAAGAAGATTTGGGGACCATCGATGCTTAAAAGCCTTTTCAAACGCGGCGCTAAATTCACTACTTCTGAAGCCGCAGCGGACATCCGTAGCGAGAGGCCAAGGGCTGGAGAAGTCCGCGCCCGTGGAATGAATGAAACTTTGTTTCTATCGCCATTACCGGTCTATACAGGACAAACTCAATCCTCTCGCCGGAATTTTTCAGGGATGAACGAAGTATTCCTGGAACTCGGTGGAAGTAATTGGGGAATGGTTGAACAAGGAAAAATACTTGCCGCTGGAATTTGGATGGCATTGACGACAGCATTCATTGCTCCGGTGCTTATCTGTGCTTGGCTCGCACTTTTCAGCCCTCACGGAATAGATCGAAGGTTCGTCGACCTAATTGGTGACTCGTTACTGGTTTTTGCTAGTGGCTCTCTACTGTTTATTCTCCCTCTTGGTGCGTACTTATACGGAATGCTCTCCGGCGTCTTTAAAGCAGCAAAAACCTACCCCGTCCGCTTCAACCGCCAACGCCGCGAAGTCTGCTACGTCGACAGCAAAACCCGCCGCGTCCTCATCGTGCCTTGGGAAAGCGTAGTCGCCTGGGTCTCCAACACTCAGGGCGTCACCAGTTATGGCGCTACTCGCCAGTACACGTTCGGCATGGGTCTGGAGGATGAGGAGCAGGACAAAGTGCAATTCCTCCTGCTACCACAACCCAGCGATGCACATGCTTTAGGGATGTGGACGTCAATTCGTAATTACATGGAAGACGGTCAGTTGGTAGATGCTCCAAACCCGATGCTCAAGGCACTGGGTTTGACTCCATCCGGTGATCGGCTCAAACCGTACGAAGGCCTACACACTTTTGAAATCGAACGCGAAGACGCACGCGCGATGGGGTCGCTGGACGAGGGTGGCGACGAACTGACGCCCGAGCAGCGCGAGCATTACGGTTACTCGAAAAAATCCCATTGGCCACTGCGCCGCTGGTACATGTGGCGCGTGCTGAGCTTCTGGAAGATGCCTTACATGCTAGCCGAATGGGCGCATCGCAAAGGGCGGCCTACCCTTCCGGAACAAGTGCAAACATGGTCTGAGCCGTTGCCACCAGAGCAATGGGCCAAGCCCAGCGCTGCATTGGTGAAAACCAATCAAATGGTCAAGACTGCCATGGACAAAAAAGGCGCCACGTTCGTCGAAGCGTGCAAAGCGGCGGGTTTGCATGGATGAAATGTGAGCAACCAAGGTCGTCTATTTCTTTGAGTTTTTAACATCTGTTAAAACGTAAAGCCGATTTGTTTCGGTTTATCCGACGCCATAAGTCGGAAATTTCGAGTCTGAAATCCCCATGAATATCCGTCAGATAACGCTTGCCAATCGATGGACCGCAACCTTTCAAAACATCGGCGAGTTTCGCATGGGCGTCGAGGGCTGGGGCTTGCTTCTACAGGGTCCGAATAACCAGACGATCAAATACTTCGCAGACCAGATTGTTCTAGCGAACGACGAGGACGGCAACCAAGCCAACACCTGCATCCTGCTCTCGGTCGATGGTGTTTACGGCTGTTTGCATACGGCCGTAGACGGCGACTGGGTGATCGATTTTGCACGAGGGATGATTGCCCCTCATCGAGTAACGATTCGCCACCATCACGACGCTTACGACGAAAGCCTCGCACTATACGAACAGCCGGCCTTCAAACGTGCGCGCCAGTACATCAGTGTTGTTGGAAAACACATCTACCTGACTTTTCCGCTAACCAGAGATGAGGATTTTCCCAAGGTATGGGACGAATACCTGGCAATCCGCAAGCGCCAACTGGATGAGCTTTACTTCTCAACCTGATGAACGCATGGCTACATCCGGTAAGCATCCCAACCGTTTTACGTCCTCACACTTCTCCAGTGTCCCCCCCTCCCAAATTAAGCTTCACCTAAGCTTCCCCCGCTAGCATCCCGGCTCATCAACCTGTCGTCTTGAGCCGTGATGAGTCCCTCCGACATGAAAGCCTTCGATCTGCCTACCCAGCCGCATCCCAACTTCAGTCTGGTTCTGGTCAATTACAAAACCCCGGACATTACCCGCATGTGTCTGGAGCTGTTGCGCGAGCATGTTCAGGCGCAGGGCATTCCAGTGTGGGTGGTGGACAACGATTCGGCGGATGCCAGCCTCGATTATTTGCGTTCGCTGGACTGGATCAATCTGATCGAGCGGCCGTCGCCCGGTAAGGAAATGGGGCATATTGCTCATGGCAAGGCGCTGGATCTGGCCTTGGCGAAAGTTGAGACCGATTATTTGTTTCTGCTGCACACCGATACCTTTGTCTACGACATGGAAGTGTTCGCGATGATGATGCGCGAATGCACGAAAAGTGCGGACATGGCGGCGGTGGGTTGTGTTGAGCAACTTGATCGTGGGTGGCTGCGAGATACCTGGCGGTTAACTTCGCGATTCTGCAAACATCATGTTCGTCGGCTCAAAGTTCATTTCGGGCTGCATTCGAAACCACCACGCCCGTATAAAGAAACCCATTTGAAAAGTTTCTGCACGCTGTGGAATGCACGTTTGATGAAGTCGCTCGGACTGCACTTCTGCATGGATGAGGAGGTGCCTGGTTACACGCTTCAGGATCGAATGGTCGGGTTGGGCTATGGCGTCAGGTTTCTCTCGCCGCGGAAGATCTTCCGCTACCTTGATCACATCCAGGCCGGCACCGTCGCGGCGGCAGGCACGTATGGCAAGGATCATCGCCGTACAAAAATGTACCAGCAGACACTCAAGCGCTTGCAGGGGCAGCATGGCAAAACCGGTATGCAAGCTTCGACTTGATCGAAAACAATAAAAAAGGGCGACTGCAAAGTCGCCATTTTTGTTTGCAGATTCTGTATACAACTTCCGCTAGCAGTGGAGTTCGCCCAGTGTTACGGCCTGGCAATCCTTGCACCGGTAAAGAGCCCTGACACTGGGCGAACGCCGAGGATTTTAATTCAAACAAGTGGACCTGTCGTCATGGCCAAACATGAAATTTTTGCACTGAAAAGTTAAAAACTGTGTTTTGCCGATTTATCCCGGGAATTGTCTTACAAAAAACTTTATATGATTGCTCTCATACATAAAGTTGTACAAGAGCAATAAACTTGTAGAGTGAATACTCAACTATCGTGCTGACTGGTCACTTTCAGGATATCGGTATAAGTGACAATAACGCTCTGCCCTACTTTCAGATCTTTCAACTTGGCCTGAATCTCCGGCTTCTTCACATCGAGCGTCTTCGATTGTCCGGACGGATTTTCCAGGGTGACCTGATTGGTCTTCAAATCAATTTTGCTGATTTTCAGCTGCACCTGAACCTGACGATAGGCCTCGCCGCCCGGGTTATCGCTGCCCGGGGCCTTGCGCAGTTCGCCGGTACGTTCGGTGGTGCCTGGCAGACCTTTATCCACGTCTGTATCGAGATAAGCGGCGACAGATCGCTGCACCTCGATCTTCACCAGGTCCCCTACTTTGAGATTGGCAAGATTTTTCGCTTTGTCGCTGAGCTGAACGTGGACCTGACGTCCCTCGGGGCCTTCCAGCACGACCTGGTGATTGGCCGGGTCGACGGCGAGCACTTTGGTGGTAACGGAATCGGCCTCAACGACGGCGGATAACGGAATGTCGGCAGCCAGAGCGCCGAAACTCGTGACAGAAAGCAGCGTTGCGAGAGTGATGGCCTTGGCCAGAGCGTCGAGCTTCATATGCATTACTTTCCCTGTGATGAAATGGCGACGCCCGCCACCGAAACGACTTCAGCAGCAGGCGTGCCAGTGAGCATAGACGCTGTTCAGGGCTTGACTTGGGTTTTTGGCCCACGGGTATGTGGCTTGGCAGTCTCTTGGGCGGTGGATTCGCCACTGGGCGTGCCTTTGCCGCTGTCCTGTCGCTGCTTGGGATCGGTCGGGCGCAAGGCATCATTGTCGCGCTCGGTTTCACCGGCCGGGCGTGGTTCGTCGGGGTTGTCGTTCTGGTTGTTGGTGGTATTCATGGCAGGAGTCCTCAGGCTTCGGGATCTTCAAGTTCGCGGGCGACGTTGACCTCGGGTGACTGCTTGTGCAGATCGTCGGCTTTGGCGCGCATCAACTGCCATTGCTCAAGATCGATTGCGCCTTGGCCGAGCAGGTCATCGGCGATGCGTTGCAGATCGAGGTAGTGAGCGTCAGGGGAGTTCTGCCAGTAGGCTTGATCGTCGAACAGGCGCTGCCAGGTGTCGAGGTCTGGGGGTTGCAGGTCGTCGCTCATGGGTGAGTCCGAAAATGGCGGGTTTCTGGGTAGAGCGGAGAGCGCTGGCGAGAGTTCCAGTCAGTTAACTCAGCGGTCACAGCGCTGACGCTTTCGCGAGCAGGCTCGCTCCCACAGGGAAGAAAGCGGTGCCGCCGTTAATACCCGGTCATTTCCAGATAGCCTTGGCCAGGATGGCTGCCATCAATCTTCACCGGCCCTTCCCAGTACGGGATACGCAAATCCATCCACGCATTGCGGTTGATCGCGTCAACGCTGATATCGAGTTTCTTGTCAGGAATGCGGATCGACCATTTCACCGGCATCGGTCGATCGGCAACCTTTGCCGTGTCCTGCGGCACAAGGCTGATCTGCTCGCTGCGCAACGTCTGAATCTGCCCGTCAGCGGCGATCCAGGTGCCGGTCAGATAAGGCGCGCCGGTCTTCTGCCGCATGCGATAAAGCATCACGTGTTCGCCGCTGTCCAGATGCAGCGAGAACCAGTCCCAGCCAGTTTGATTGGCGGTGAGTGGCTGACTGCTCCACTCGCGATCGAGCCACGCCGGGCCGCTGACGGTGTAGGTCTGGCCGTCGATCTGCAGCGTGCCGCTGGCCTGGAAAAATGGCTGGCTGTAGTAATACGACGCCTGGCCTTCTTCGGATTTCTGGCTGAAACCCTGGTCGCCTTGCAGCACCAGCGGTCGGCTGGAGGTAAGGCGCAGTTGATAAGCGAAATTCTTGTCACGAGCACTGAGTTGCATGTCGCGCAACGGATCCTGCGCCTGACTGGCAAACATCCAGTCATCGATCCACGCCTCGAACGGCGCCAGGCGCACGCCGGCCTGGCCTACTCCGCCCCGGGCGTAGCGCTCGGCGGCATGATGCACCGAGCGCGAAGTGACTGCCGCATGGCCCAGCCAGATCGTTTGGTTGCCCCAACCGGCCTGCTCGGCGACGGGTTTCAGGGCGCTGCGAAACAGCGTCCATTGCACGCCGAAATCATTGCCCTGCTGATCCTTGAGGTTGGCGGTGACGTACCACCACTCAATGCGAAAACCATCATGCGCGCCATGATCGGCCGGAAAGCTGAATATCCGACCGGGCACCACCGGGGTGAAGGATTGCGCCTGATCGCCCATGCCGGCAAAACCCTTTTCCTCGGGTGCAGGCTGATCGCAGCCAGCGAGCAGCAGCGCAATCATCAGCACGAGCCATTTAGTCCTCATGGGCAAATGTCCTCAGCAAGTCCGCCGGTTGTGTGCGGTACAGCGAATACAGCGGCCATGCCGAAGCCAGTAAAGTCGCGAGCAAGGCCAGGCCCATCAGTTGCAGCAACTGCAACGGGAACACCCGCAACGGCAGGCGCCAGCCGAATGCCTGCACGTTGATCACCGCATCCAGGCACCACGCCAGGGCGATGCCCAACGGCAGCGCCAACAGCAACGTCAATACGGCAAGCAGCCAGGTCTGACCGAGGTTGAGCAGCATCAATTGTTTGCGTGTAACGCCCAGCGCCCACAGCGGTGCGAGCTGACTGAGGCGACTCTGGCTCTGAGTGAGCAGACTGATGAACAGCGCCACACCCGCCACGGCCAGGGTCAGGCTGTTCAAAGCTGCTGTCGCAGCAAATGTGCGTTCAAAGACTTGGACCGACCAGCCCTTGAGCCGCGCCTGATCGACGATGCGGTTGTCATCTAGCGCAAAACGCGTCTGCAAGGCGTTGAGCAGCGCCGGAATCTGCGCTGGGTCGATACGCAGATTGAAGCGGTTCGGCGTGAGTTGCGGCCAGCCGCGCAGCAGGTGCTCACTGCTGATCAGCACGTGCCCCTTCGGATTGCCGTAGTCGGCGTAGATGCCGACGATGCGCGGCGACCATGTGCCGTTCGGCGTGGGAATGTTCAGATGCTCGCCCGGCTTCACTTTCAGGCGTCGCGCCAGTTGTTCGCTGAGCATCACCGCATCGTCCGTGGCCAGTTTGCCCCACGGATCGCTGCCACTGCTGTCGAGCAACGGCCAATGCTGGCGATAGTACGAGTGGTCGATGATGCCGTAGACATCGGCCGGCCAGCCTTGCAGCGTCACCGAAACCTGCCAGTTGGGCAGCACAGCGGTCACGTCGGGCTGCTGCTTGAGCCAACTGTGCATCTCGCGGGCCTGCGCCGGATTGGCCGGGTTGATGTACAACTCGGCGCTCAGGCGTTGTTCGAGCCAGTCGTTGAAGGTCTGGCGAAAACCGGCGGTCATGCTACCGGCGCCGATATTGGCGGCGAGCGCCAACAGCAGCGCCATCAGCGCCAGACTCAGGGCTGGCAGTTGCTGGCGGCAGTCGGCGAGAAACCACTGGCCGAGCACCGAACGACTGCGCCCGAGCAACGGGTTCAACAACGCGCTGAGCAACACCGGCAAGGCCAGAGCGGCACCGAGCAACAGCCCGGCCATGAGCACGAAACCGCTGCTCAGGCTGTCGCCCCAGATCAGCGCCGCCAGCGCAATTGTCAGCAGCGCTGTCGCCAGCCAACCCTGTCGGCGCAACCAGCGCGAATACTGTTGATGCCACGCCTGCGGATCGGCCACCGCCAGCAATGGCAGGCGCGCCGCCCGCAGCAGACTGTTGGCCCCGGCCAGCAACGCGCCGAGCAGGCTCAGCCCTATGCCGCTGAACCACCACCAGGGACTCAAACGCAACTGCCCCGCCACTTCCGCGCCATATAAACCGCGCAGGCTGGCGGCGACGTCCGGCAGCAGCACGCTGGCCAGCCAATAGCCGCTGATCACACCGAACAATCCGCCGATCAGCGCCAGCACACCCAGTTCAACCACCAGACATGCGATCAGCATTCGTGCACTGACGCCACAGGCGCGCAAGGTGCGCAGCAAACCTCGGCGCTGTTCCAGAGCGAGGCCGATGGCGGCGTGGACGATGAACAGGCCGACCAGAAATGACAAAAATCCAAGGGCATCGAGATTGAGGTGAAAGCTCTCGGTCAGCCGCGCGAGATTGTTTTCTTCGCCGCTGCTCTTGAGCTGCAAGCGATCGGTGAAACTCGCTGGTAATTCTTGATGAAAGTCCTTGGGCAGCAGCAATCGCGACAATTGCTCGGATTGGTCGAGCAGTCTTTGTGCTGCGCCGATGTCGACCAGCAACAACCCCGGCGCCATGTCCTTCTGCGCGAACAGCGGCGGCAGGGTTTGGCCGTTCACGGTTTGCGGTGTATCGCCTTCGCGCAAGCCGAGCATTTGCATCGTGTCCGGAGAAATCCAGGTGCTGCCCGGCGGGCTGAAAAATTCGACGATGCGCTCGATCGGCATCGCCTGCCCGGCCACTGCCGAATCCGTCGGCAGCGACACCGGCTCGATGCCCATCACCTGAATCCGCTGGTCTTCGTGACCCTTGAGCGTCAGCCGGCCCTGCAACACCGGCGACACCGGCCAGCCCTGACGGCGCAATTCGATAAACCAGCGCTGTGGAAACAGCGACCCATTCGGCGTGCTGAGGCTGGCCTGCGGTTCGCCGCCGATCATCTGGCTGGCCCGCGCGTAGCTGTCACGTGCCTGACTGTTCAGCGCCTCGACGCCAGTGAGCAGACTGGTGGCCAGCCACAACCCGGTCAGCACGCTGAAAAACTGCACGGGATGGCGCCGCCAGTGGCTGAGCAGCGCGCGCAGGGTTTGCCGCCAGATCATCAGGCGACCCGCCCGTTCGACAACACCACACGCTGGGCCAATCGCGCCGCGACGCGCTGACTGTGGGTGACCATCAGCAGGGTCGTCGGCGTGTCATCGAGCAATTCCAGCAACAGCCGCAGCACTTCATCGCTGGTCGCTTCATCGAGGCTGCCGGTGGGTTCATCGGCCAACAGCAATTTCGGCTGCGAAGCCAATGCTCGGCCCAAAGCGACTCGTTGCTGCTGACCGCCGGAGAGTTGCTCGGGATACCGCGAGAGCAGATCGCCCAGACCCAGACGCTGCACCAGATGCGCTTGCCAGCGCGGCTCATGGCGCCCGGCCAGGCGCGCCTGAAAGGCCAGATTGTCTTCCACGCGCAGACTGCCGATCAGGTTGAACTGCTGAAACACCAGACCGATTTCCGTACGTCGCCAGTTGGCCAGTTGCGCTTCGCTCATGGCTTCCAGACGATGTTCACCGCTGCGGATGCTGCCGCTGTCGACCTTGTCCAGCCCCGCCACCAGATGCAGCAGCGTGCTTTTGCCACTGCCCGATTCGCCCATCAGCGCCAGGCTGCCACCGGCTTCCAGCGTCAGGTCGACGCCTTGCAGCACCGGCAACAATCCCTGTGGCGTGGCATAGCTTTTGAAAACGTCGCGAACCTCAAGCATGGGCAAACCCGATCAGTGAACCTGGGCCTAGGATAGCGGCCCTGAATGGTTTTTGTCCGCTGATGATCATCGTCAACCCAGCGCCGCGCCCTAAGCTGCTGGCTGTTCGGCCATAACGATAAAAAAACCGGAGACACCCATGCCCCGTTTCATCCTGAGCCCGCGTGGCCTGCTGACCTGCCTGATCACCACTTGCCTGAGCCAGCCGTTGCTCGCTGCTGACGGTCCGGTGGCGCCGAGCGTGCAAACCGCCGCAAGCAACGCTGCCGTGCTGCAAACCCTGCCTTTCAGCGACCGCACCGATTTCGAATCCGTCAGCAAAGGCCTGATCGCACCGTTCAAGGGCCAGATCAAGGATGCCGCCGGCAAAGTCATCTGGAACGTCAATGCCTATGATTTCCTCGCCAAAGACAAGGCGCCGGAATCGGTCAATCCGAGCCTGTGGCGACTGGCACAGCTCAATGCCCACGCCGGTCTGTTCGAGGTCAGCCCCAAGCTGTATCAGGTACGCGGTCTCGACCTGGCCAACATGACCATCATCGAAGGTGACGACGGGCTGATCATCATCGATCCGCTGACCATGGCCGAAACCGCCAGGACGGCGCTGGATCTGTACTACGCACATCGCCCGCGCAAACCGGTCGTCGCAGTGATCTACAGCCACACTCATGTCGATCATTTCGGCGGCGTGCGCGGGGTGATCGACGAGGCCGATGTCAAGTCCGGCAAGGTCAAGGTCTACGCGCCGGTCGGCTTCATGGAACACGTGATGAGCGAGAACGTCATGGCCGGCAATGCCATGAGCCGCCGCGCGCAGTACCAGTTCGGCAGCCTGTTGCCGCGCAGTGAAAAAGGTCAGGTCGATGCTGGCCTCGGCAAGAGCGCGCCCAGCGGTGGCACGGTCACACTGATCGCGCCTACCGATCTGATTGCCGAGCCGTTGGAAACCCGCACCATCGCTGGCCTGCAAGTCGAATTCCAGCTGACCCCGGGCACCGAAGCGCCAGCGGAAATGAACCTTTATCTACCGCAGCTGAAAGCCTTGTGCATGGCCGAAAACGCCACGCAGATGATGCACAACATCCTCACCCCGCGCGGTGCGCAGGTGCGTGACGCCAAAGCCTGGTCGCAATATCTCGATGACAGCCTGGCGCGCTATGGTGACAAGGCCGACGTGCTGTTCGCCCAACACAACTGGCCGACCTGGGGTGGCGAGCGGATTCGTACTTTGCTCGCCGATCAGCGCGACATGTACGCGTTCATCAACGACCGCACCCTGCACTTGCTCAACCAGGGCCTGACGCCGCTGGAAATTGCCGAAGCAATCAAGAAACTGCCCGGCTCGCTCGATCAGAAGTGGTACACCCGTGGCTATTACGGCTCGCTGAGTTTCAATACGCGCGCGGTGTATCAGCGCTACATGGGTTTCTACGACGGCAACCCGGCCAATCTCAATCCGCTGCCCCCGGTCGATGCGGCTAAACGCTCGGTCGAGGCCATGGGCGGTGCCGCGTCGGTGCTGGAGAAAATGCGCAGTGCGATGGCCAGCGCTGACTACCGATGGGCCGCGCAGTTGGGCAACCAGTTGCTGTTCGCCGATCCGGACAACGCGGATGCCCGCAACGCTCAAGCCGAGACGCTGGAGCAGTTGGGTTATCAAAGCGAGAACGCCACCTGGCGCAACATGTACCTGACCGGTGCGATGGAACTGCGCAACGGCGTACCACCGCAGTCTGCCAATACCGTATCGGTGGACATGGTCCGGGCGATGAGTCCGGAAATGTTCTTCGACTACCTCGCGGTACGCCTGGACAGCGACAAAGCCGTGGCCCATGACCTGACGCTGAACTGGACGTTCGACGATGTGCAAAGGGATTTCACCCTGACCCTGCGCAATGGCGTGCTGACTCATCGCGCCGGCTTGAATCCGGCGGCGGATGCGAGCGTCAGCCTGAGCCGCGATACGCTGGAGAAGATCAGCCTGAAGCAATTGGACTTCCCGACGGCGATGCAAAAAGGGCTGGTGAAGTTGCAGGGCAATGGTCAGAAATTCGGATTATTGATGGGCAGCCTGGATACGTTCGGGCCGCAGTTCAATATCGTCACGCCGTAAGTCAAAAGCCCCTCACCCTAGCCCTCTCCCAAAGGGAGAGGGGACTGACCGTGTTGGATGTACGAGATACGCCGAGGTGGGATACCGAGTAGAACTCAGATTCCGAACGCCATGAAGATCGGCTCCCTTTCCCCCTCGCCCCCTTGGGGGAGAGGGGGGAAATCTTGCTGGCACCCTCAATAACGATCAATCACCTCAATCCTGCTTTCAACAAACCTGCCCCGGATTCAACCGGAACTGCTTCGGCGTAATCCCGAACTGTTTGCGAAACGCGCGGATAAAGTTGCTCGGCTGGCGATAACCCAGCCGCTCAGCGATCCGCTCGATCGGTTGATCACCCGCCGTCAGCCAGTGCCGCGCCATCGTCAGATTGTCCTCACGCGCAGGCGCACAAGTTGCAGCGTGCAAGTGGCGCAGCATGCTCTGGTGCAGAAACGGGTTGGCGCCCAGCAAGGCCTGATCGAGCCTGGAGCGCGGCAAGGTCAGGCACAGATGCTCGCCTTGCTCCACCGCGATACCCACTCCACGCAGCCAGCCACCGGCCATTTGCTCCGGGCGCAGGCTGACACTCACAAACAAATCTCCAGGCGCCCCGCCGAGTCGACGGGCAATGTTGCGCACCAGCGTTATCGCCGCCGCATCCAGAGCGAAATGATGGAGCTGCCCCCGCAGCGAACGCAGGCGCAAACGAGCCACGTCGCCTGCCTCGACCAACTCCACCGCAACGTAATTGATCACCCTTGGCAAGCAGTCAATGAAGCACTTCAGACTGGCCCGCAAGGTCGCGGCCGAGTCGAGCAGAATATTCAGTCCTTGCAGGCAATCGGTCGCCATCCCGTCGGACAGTTCGCAGCCAAACGTCGGCGCTACCCCGGCCCATTCACACTCACGCCACAACCGTTCAACCGCTTGTGCGGCGATCAATTGATGCTGTCCGGCAAGCACAGACGGGCAGATCCCCACGCGCGTCATCAAGCGTTGCGGGCACAGCCCGGACTGGCGAGCATGCGCGAGAATCGTGCGGGTGAACGCGCTGGAGGCGAACAGAGGCTGAGACATGAAGGCGGCCATCGAAGAACAGGCGTGTACTTATGCCAGCGGACGTGCTATCGATCCAATGCATTAAAAGTATTCACAAAATGCAGGAGACGCATGATGGATCTTCGCCAGCTTCGCCACTTGGTCGCCCTCGCTGATTACCGCAACTTCGGTCGCGCCGCCGAGGCGATCAACCTCAGCCAACCAGCGTTCAGCCGCAGCATCCAGACTCTGGAGCGTGACCTTGACTGCGACCTGGTCGAGCGCAGCAGCCGTGAGTTTCGCCTGACCGGGCAAGGCCAACTGGTGCTGCAACATGCGCGGCGCCTGCTCGCTGGCAGTCAGGCGCTGCACAACGAATTGACGCAATACAACGGTCTCACCGGCGGCGAACTGCAATTCGGTTGCGGTCCGTATCCGGCGCAAGTGCTGGTGCCGGAAGCGCTGGCCGACTTCATTGATGCGCATCCGGCGATTCGCACGCGGTTTCATCAGGGCGACTGGCAGCAATTGACGCTGTGGTTGCGCGAGCAGCAGATCGAGTTTTTCGTCGCCGATGCGCGGCACTTTGTCAGCGATCCGCAGTATCAGGTGCATCTGCTGCGCACGCGGCCGGGACGGTTTTTCTGTCGCGCCGGCCATCCGCTCCTCGCGCAACGAGACCTGCGATTGCGCGCCCTGCTCGATTACCCGATCGTCGGCACGCGCATTCCACCGATGATCCGCAAGGTGCTCGCCGATATCCTCGGTGAGCAGGACTTCACCCCAAGCGTCGAGTGCGCACAATTTGACGCGATCCAGCGCGTAGTGCTGCGTTCAGACGCGGTGGGGCTCGCCACGCTTGAGGCCTTGCGTGAACAACTTGATCGAGGCCTGATCGAGCTGCTCGACTTTGTCGACGTCCCCCATGACGAGCCGGCGCTGCAACTGGGTTATGGCATCGTCAGCCGCGCCGGTTTTACCCTGACGCCAGCAGCGCGGGCGATGATCAAGGCGATCCTCAGCGTCGATCAGCGTTTGCTGGCGGCTAACGGAGCTACGGGAGACGCGCGCACAACATGAGCAAAATCGATCCGCAGCCCGTCAACGCTTTTTACGCGCCGACCCTGCTGCCGGCCATTGAAGAATTGCTCGCGCGCGGCGTTACCCAAGGCGCAATCGAAGCGCAGCTGCGCCGCAGCCTGTTCGATCTGCGCACGCCGTTCACGCGCATGCCGCTGCTGATGTCACGGCGCTTCTGGGCGTTTGCCGTGGAACAGAGCGGGGATCCCCTGATCGGTCTGGCGGCGGGTGAACGTTTCGTTTCGACGGCCACCAACGGGCTGACCTATCTGTTCGATGTCGCCGTGTCGCTGGAACGTGCCTGTGCGTTTTTCGCCGAGTACTTTGCGTTTTTCAACGGACATTTCCGTGTGCAAATCCTGCGTGAAGATGACGGCGTAACACTGCGTCTGGTCGACGACGGCAGTCTTGGTGCTCCGGCGGCGCTGACCGATTACATCCTTGTCAGCCTGTGCAGCCTGGTACGACGCAAATTGCTCGCCAGCGGCGTGAATCGTGATCCGGTGCTAGGTGTGGCACTGGCATCGGCAAGCCGCGAGCAGCATCAATCGGCATTGCGCGCGCCGGTGAGCGCAGAGCAATCATGCGCGGCGATTCATCTGGATCCGCAGCTGTTCGTAATGCCGTTGACACCGGGCAATCCGGCATTGGAAACAACGCTTGTCGATCTGCTGGAACAGACCCGACGTCTCAGTGAATCGACCTTGCTCGGACAGCTCAGCGATTATCTGATCGAAGATCTGGCGACAGCGGATTGGCAGCAGTTCTGTGTTACACAGCATTTGCTTGAGCGCACGGCGGCAAGGCGTTTGAAGGCGTTGGGCTGGACTTTCAGCGAACTGCTTGATGAGCATCGCCGCTATCGTGCCGAGGACCTGCTGCAATCCGGGGCGCTGGAGCTGGTCGACGTGGCGGATCGCTTGGGTTACAGCGATGTGCAGGGATTCAACCGGGCTTTCGCGCGCTGGCTGGGGTGCGCGCCTGGGGAGTATCGGGCGCGGTGGCTGAAGCTTTGAATTGGCTGGTGTCAGTGCTGGCCCCATCGCTGGCAAGCCAGCTCCCACAGAGGCCAGTGCTGACACAGGATTTGTGAACAACCTCGAACCCTGTGGGAGCTGGCTTGCCAGCGAAGAGGCCCGCCCGAGCAACTCAAAACTCATTGCCCCGCAGCCACACTCGCCGGTGCCCGCTCAGGCGTAACGATGCTGCCCAGATCGATATTCTTCCACTCAGGCTTGGCCCCCAAGCGCGCATTGAAGCGGTAGTTGAAAGTGAACTCATCCGCCGTCGGCACGCTCAGCGGTTTGCCATACACCGCTTCGATTGCGCCCAAGTCGTAGCCCATCACCTGCAACAGTGTCGGGAAGATGTTGTAGTGGCTGGAGCGGTCCTTGTTTGCTGGCAGATTCGCCGCCCAGTCCGGCGTCTGCAATCCACGGCCCTGAATCACCACCAGCGGCACCAGCCCCTCCTCTTCCACCGGGTCGCCGCCGCAGTGGGTATTCAAGCCCGGGTTGCCGCGCTCATGCAGATCCTGGCCATGATCGGAGGTGTAGATCAGCAGCGCATTGTCCAGATTGGCCTGGGCAAACACCCGGGCGAAGAACTCGCCGACGTTCCACAACAGCGTGTTCTTGTAGGCGTTGCGATACAGCACCCAGTCATCCGGCTGGCCGTTGAAACCGGTGCGTTCGCCAGTATCGGCGACTTCAGTGAACTGCCCGCGCGGCAGCGTTGGCCGGTAGGCCATGAACGCGTCCGGGTATTTGTCATGCACCGGAAAATGCGCGCCGACCTTGTTGATCACGATCAGCTCGGGGCGATCGTCATTGAGCAATTCGATCAGCTTCGCCGCTGCCGCCATATCGCGGTCGCGCACGCTGGTCTGGTCGAATTGCACGAAACTGTCGATGTCGTTTTTCTCGGCGGCGGTCATCAGGTTCTGCAGGTTGCCGGCCGTGCGTTGGGCGTCGATGTAGACCGTGCCGAGCCCGGCCTTCTTCGCGTACTGCCAGATCGACGGCAACGTGCTGTTGATGCGCCTGTAATCGGCGCGGGTGCCGCCGTAGCGCAAGGTGACGTTGGTGTCGGCGCTGCAGTTGGCAATGGACGCGGCATAACCGAAGTTGAAGACATCGACCCCGGCCGGCGCTTGCTTGAGGTTGCTGTGCACGCCGAACGGCGCGTTGATGTCGAGGTAATTGCCGGAAATGCTTTCGTCGATGATCAGCACGATATCGTGGCCGACGGCAGGCGTGGCGCGCGCAAGCGTCACCGATTCACGCGGGCCGACGGTGTCATGCAACGCTTCGTAAGCAAACAGGTTGAGGTAGGCCAGCGGCGTGTACATGATCGGCAGACCACGTGCGCCCTCACCCGCTCGTAGAAACAACAATCCGCTGAGCATCAATACGCCGACGAGGGGCGCCGCGACCCGCAACGTGTTGGGTATGAACAGCGCATGACGCGGCTTGAGCCCGATGCCGAACAACAGCAGCAAGCCACTGAGCAGCGCGCGCAGGATCGCGTCGCGGTACTGATAGGCCGCTTCCTGAATGAAGCCGCCGGAGTACACCAGCGAGACAAAATCGCTGTACCTCAGGTAATCCGCCGTGACCCGGGTATAGACATCGAAAAAAACCGCCGCAACAAACAGCGTTAATGCGAACGCATGTCGAACAAGAGCCTGACGTATATAGGCAGTTAGATATAACGCGAAAGTAAGCGCCAAAAACATCGCGCCAAAAACAAGTACATTAAAACCCCACCCGATAGCATTTAACCGGTCCAGATAGTAGTCGGAAAAGAGCAATAAGTAGGCAACTAAAAGCAGTTCCTTGGCGTATTTGAACATGGCGATACCGGCCGTCCGAAATGGGAGGTTGTCAAAGCTTTGTCGGTCAGAACCTGACACTAGCACCCGGCCATCAAAGCGCAAGAAATGACTGATAGCCGGGTAAAGCGTCAAAAAAACGGTGACTCAAATCTGACACACCGGCGGGGATGAAAGCCTTTAATTTCGGGGACTTAGACCGTCTGTCGGTTAAATTGAATCTGAACAAATCTGCAAAGAAAGAACAAATTCAATCGCAGCAATGACTTGATGGCCAATCGCCAAAAACGCCTCAAGTGTTATACCCGTGCAACATGTCATTTTGCTGACACGCTTTTCAAACCCTGCGCTATACCCCTTTAACAATCTCATTCCGTAGTTAACTTTTCTGGTTTTATTGAGGTGCGCAGATGGACGTGAGCGTATTTGGCACTGGCTATGTCGGACTTATACAAGCCGCTGCACTTGCCGATGTCGGCCATCGGGTTTTATGCATTGATATTGATCCCAACAAGATCAAACAACTGCAACAAGCGGTACCGCCTATCAGTGAGCCAGGCCTGTCCGCAACACTTGAAGAAAACATCAAGGCCGGGCGCTTGTTGTTCAGCACCCAGGCCAGTGATGCGGTGACTCACGCCGAGCTGATTTTCATCGCCGTCGGCACCCCGGCGGACGAAGACGGCTCAGCCGACCTCAGCCATGTACTCAACGTCGCCCGGCAGATCGCCGGTCTGATGGAGGCCGATCGCACGCTGATCATCAAATCCACAGTGCCGGTCGGGACTGCCGACCAGGTTCTGGCCACGGCCACCAGCGAATTGCTGTTGCGCGGCAAAACCGAGCTGCAGGTGCGGGTGGTATCCAACCCGGAATTTCTCAAGGAAGGCAGTGCCCTCGCCGACTGCATGCGCCCGGACCGGATCATCATCGGCACCCGCGACGACGCTGCCCGCGAGCAGATGAGCGAGCTGTACGCGCCGTTCTGCCGCAACCACGAAAAACTGATGTTCATGGACAACCGCAGCGCCGAGCTGACCAAGTACGCGGCCAACGCGATGCTCGCCACCCGCATCAGTTTCATGAACGAACTGGCCAATCTCACCGAGCTGCTCGGCGCCGACATCGAAGCGGTGCGCAAAGGCATCGGCTCCGACCCGCGCATCGGCTATCACTTCATCTATCCGGGCTGCGGCTTCGGTGGCTCGTGCTTTCCCAAGGATCTGCGGGCCTTGCTGCACACCGCCGAACACAACGGCATGCCGCTGAAACTGCTGCGCAGCGTCACCGACGTCAATGACAGCCAACGGCACATCCTGTTCAGCAAATTGCGCGCGCAGTTTCCGCAAGGCCTGGCCGGCAAATCCATCGCCGTCTGGGGCCTGGCGTTCAAACCGAACACCGACGATATGCGCGAAGCCCCCAGCCGTTACCTGATGGACGCGTTGTGGGCCGAAGGCGCCAGCGTGCAGGCTTATGATCCGGAAGCCATGTCCGAGTGCCGGCGCATCTACGGCTACCGCAACGACCTCCACCTGTGCGCGACCCGCGACGACACTCTCGAAGACGCCGACGCGCTGGTGATCTGCACCGAGTGGAAAAACTTCCGCGTAGTCGATTTCGAGCTGCTCGCCGAGAAGCTGCGTTCGAAGGTGATCATCGATGGGCGCAACCTTTACAACCCGGAACAGGTTGCCGCCGCCGGCCTGCATTACAGCGGCATCGGCCTGCGCCACATCGCCCCTGAAGGGCTACGCCCATGAAAATTCTGGTGACCGGTGCCGCCGGTTTCATTGGTGCCCATTGCGTCCTGCGCTTGCTGCGCGACGGGCATTCGGTGGTCGGCCTGGACAATTTCAATCACTACTACGACCCGCAGCTCAAGCACGACCGCGTGCAGTGGGTGCGCGAGCAGGTCGGCGATTTTCCGCTGGCCACGGTGGATCTGGCCCACGCTTCGGCGATCGATGCGCTGTTTGCCCGCGAGCAGCCACAAGTGGTGATCCATCTGGCTGCGCAGGCCGGGGTGCGTTATTCGCTGGACAATCCACGGGCGTATCTGGACAGCAACCTCAACGGTTTCCTGAACATTCTCGAGAGCTGCCGCCACCACCCGGTCGAACACCTGATCTACGCCTCGTCGAGTTCGGTGTACGGCGCCAATCAACACACGCCTTACTCGGTCAAGGATGGCGTCAACCATCCGCTGTCGCTGTACGCCGCGACCAAGAAAGCCAATGAACTGATGGCGCACAGCTACAGCCATCTGTTCGGCATTCCCTGCACCGGCCTGCGCTTTTTCACCGTGTACGGGCCTTGGGGTCGGCCGGACATGTCGCCGATCCAGTTCGCCCGGGCGATCAGCGAAGGCGAGCCGCTGAAGCTGTTCAATTACGGCGAGCACCAGCGCGATTTCACCTACATCGACGACATCATCGAAAGCATCGCACGCCTCATCGATCAGCCACCGCAAGCCAATCCGCAGTGGGATCGCGAGCAGCCCGACCCGGCCAGCAGCATGGCGCCGTGGCGTCTGTTCAACATTGGCGGGCAGCAGCCGGTTGCACTGAAAACCTACCTCGCGCTGATGGAAAAACATCTCGATCGGCAAGCCATTGTCGAGCTGCTGCCGCTGCAACCGGGCGACGTGCTCAACACCTGCGCCGAGGCCAGCGATCTGGCCCAGGCCACCGGATTCCAGCCCCGGATAGAACTGGATGAAGGACTGGGCCGCTTCATCGCCTGGTTCCGCGACTACTACCCCACTGCCCGTGCGCCGCTTGCGGCTGATTGAATGCGGAGGACGCCATGACTGGACATGAAAGAAGTGTGTCGATTGCACAGATGCGCCCTGACAAGCGCGTCGACCCGGAACATCGCATGCGCCTCGACGCGGCGATCCACCGTCAGGGTCGCGGCTGGCTCAGCGGCCGCGATGGCGGCCGCCCATGGCAGCTGTCGCGGACCAACCGGGTGGTCGCCTGCCTCGGCGCGCTGACGATTCTCGTGCTGATCTCGCCGGTGCTGCTGGGTCTGGCCCTGGCCATCAAGCTCACCAGTCCGGGGCCGGTGCTGTTCGTGCAGAAACGCACCGGTTATCGCGGGCGCAAGTTCGGCATGTTCAAGTTCCGCACCATGGTCAGCAACGCCGAAGAACTCAAAGAGTCGCTGCGCCACCTGAACAAACACGGGGCTGACGCCATCGACTTCAAGATCGACAAGGACCCGCGTGTCACCGGCATCGGCAGTTTTCTGCGGCGCACCAGCCTCGACGAGCTGCCCAATCTGATCAACGTAGTGACCGGCGACATGCGCCTGGTCGGCCCTCGTCCGACCTCGTTCAACGCCTACCGCTACAAGGACAATCACCTCGCGCGTCTGGCGATCTACCCCGGCATGACCGGTCTGTGGCAGATCTCCGGACGCAGCAACATCGACTTCGACCAGCGCGTTGAGTTGGACCTCAGCTACATCGCCGAGCAGAGCCTTCTGCTTGATCTGAAGATTCTGTTGAAAACCCCCTTCAAAGTATTCAGCGGCCACGGAGCAAGCTAATGGACGGTTCAACCAATAAAAGCCTGAGCATCGCCAGCCCCAGCGAATCGAATCTGACTTCGACCGTGCTGGATCTCGATCTGCGCATTCTGTTCCTGACCGCCGCCAACCCCGGCGCCGGCACCACTACCAGCGCTCTGGCACTGGCCAGTCAGCTGGCGCAGATGAGCAGCGGCCAGGTGCTGCTGGTCGACGCCAGCCAGTCGGCGAACAACCTCACCCAGCAGATGAACCTCGGCAAGGAGCGCGGCCTGCGCGACCTGCTGTTCAACCCGGGCAACCCGCCGCTGTTGCAGGACTGCGTGGTGCAGGTCTCGAGCCTGCCCTTCCATGTGCTGCCCAACGGCCGGCCGATCCGCACGCTGGAACACCTGACCGCCGAGCGCCTGAGCCCGTTGCTCGACCAGTTGGGCAGCCAGTACCGCTTTGTGGTGATCGACGGCGACGCGGTGTATTCCGCCGCCGACACCCTGGTCATCAGTACTCAGGTCGACGGCGTGGTGTTTGTCGTGCGCGCCGAAGACACCCGCTGGGAAGTCGCCCAGGCCGCTGTGCAACGCCTGACTCAGGCCGGGGCGAAAGTGGTCGGCAGCGTGTTCAACCGGCGCAAGTACTACATGCCCAAATGGCTTTACAAAAACCTGTAAGCGAACGCAAAGGATGACGCCATGAACGCCAGAATGCTTGTCCTGCTGTTGCTGCCGCTTGCGGGCTGCTCCAGCACTTCCGACACCCAGAACATGCCGGTGAATATTCTCACCGCCTCCCCGGCCAACGCCCAGGCGACCGATATGCCGAAGATCGAGCAGACCCTGCGCCCGCAGGATGTGCTGGACGTGATCTTCCATATCAGCACCAGCGGTTCGGACGCCTACCGCGTGCAATCGGGCGACCAGATCGGCCTGAATTTCACCGCCGCCAGCCAGCTCAACGGCAATCAACTGGTGCTGCCCGACGGCACCATCGAACTGCCGGGCGCCAACACCTCGGTGAAGATCGCCGGGCTGACCAGCGAAGAAGCGCGTCAGGAAATCCAGCGCGTGTATCAGCGCAAACAGCTGTTCCAGCCCAACCGCAACCAGCTCACCGTGCAGATCATCAGCCCACTGAGCAACGAGCAGAACCTGAAAAGCGCCCTCAATCACCCGGCCACCGGCATGAGCCGCGAGATCACCGTCGGCACTGACGGCTACGCGAGTTTTCCGGAAATCGGCGCCGTGCCGCTGCAAGGCATGACCGTCAATCAACTGGAATCGTTCCTCAACAAAAAGTACGCGCAACTGCCGGGCCGCATGACCGTGGACGTGCTGCTCAAGTCCACCGCCGGCAACGAGATCTACGTGCTCGGCGAGGTCGCACAACCGGGCTCGTATCCGATCCGCCGGCCGGTGTCGGTGCTCGAGGCGCTGACCCTGGCGCGCGGTACCAACGTCAAGGCGCGGCTGGATTCGGTGGTGATCATGCGGCGCAACGGCAATCAGGTGAAAGCCGTGCGCTACGACGTCGAAAAAGCGCTGTCCGGCGACGCCCCGCAAATCGCCTACCTGCAACCGGACGACATGCTCTACGTGCCAAAAACCAAACTGGCCAGCGCCGGCGAACTCGCCCGCCAACTGGCTGATGTGGTGCTGTTCCAGGGCGTCGGTTTCAGCTTCGGCTACCGCGTCGACAACAAAGACAGTGACAACTAACTCACAGGTGACCGACATGAACCCAAAGGAAAACTACCTGCATGAGTTCTTCAGGATTTTCTTCGCCAACAAGCAGTTGGTGAAGCGCGTCTTCCTGACCTTTGCAGTCATCGCCCTGCTCCTGCCGTTGCTGCTCAAACAGAGCTTCGATATCACCGCGCAGGTCATCGTGCAGTCGAAAAAACTCTCTCAGGGCGACGCCACCACGTCGCTCACGGTGGACAACGCCACCTTCATTCCGCCGTCGCTGGCGGACATGGAAACCGAGAGCAACATCCTCCGCTCGCCAGCACTGATCCGTCAGACCATCAGCGAACTGCGCGACAACGGTGAATACAGCCCGCCACCCGGGGTGTTCGCCAAGTTGCTCGGCGAACCATTCAAGCACTACGTCTCGACGCCGCTGCGCGAGTACGTGATCAATCCGCTTCGCGACGGGCTCGGGATGGAAACCGATCCGGTACGTGACACCACCCTCGACGCCCTGACCCAGCAAGCCGTCGACAGCCTGAAAATCGAAACCCTGCCCGGTTCCAACGTGATCTCGATCACCTACAGCTTCCCGGATCCGCAGCAAGGCACGACGTTTGTCAGCGCCCTGCTGCAGAACTATCTGGTCAGCCGTCAGGCCCTGCAATCGATCGACTTGCCGCAGTCGTTCTACGAGACCAAAAAGCACCAGTATCAAGTGCGTCTCGATGGCCTGGAAGGTAATCGTCAAGCACTGCTGGAAAATGTCGGCGCAGCGGATCCGAAGGAGGAAATCACCTTCCGCCTCAACGCCATCAACACTGAAGAACAGGCGCTGAACCTGTATCAGGACCGCCTGCTGCAAAGCCAGCGCTGGCTCGAATATCTGAAAACCGCGCTCGCCGCCGCCAGCAGTAGCAAGCTCAACGACTACACCTTCCCCTACACCTTCACCACCACCGTCGACAACGTGGCGTTCGAGGACCGGGAAATCAAACAGATGGGCGAGCAACTGACCAGCCAGGTCAGCCGTTACATGAACGATCTGGCGGTGTTCCAGCCCGGCAGCGAACCGATGCTGTTGACCCGCGAGCAGATCGCCCGCACCCGTCAGCAGTTTCTCAAAGTGGTGAGCAACCGCATCCAGGAACGCACCGCCGACCTGGCCGTGGTCAAGCAGGTGATCGAGCAGAAAACCGCGCGCATCGCCGAGTTCAAGAACCGCATCCGCGACCTGCAGCAGACCCAGAGCAAACTGCGCCAGATGGACACCGAGATCGATGCGCTGCACGCAGCGTTCTCGACCTATGCCCAGCGTTTTGCCGAAAGCAGCACCACGCGCTCGCTCAACGATGACCTGTCCAACGCCCGGGTACTCAGCCCGCCGTTCGAACCGACCGAGGCAGCGTTCCCGAAACCGCTGCTGATCATCCCTTTCGGGCTGTTCACCGGTCTGCTGCTGGCAATCGCGTTCGTCTACGTGCGTGAGTTCTTCGACCATCGCTTCAAGCATCCGGCGCAAATCAGCCATGAACTGGGTCTGCCGGTCTTGTTGGTACTCAACGAAGAAACGTCACAGCCGGGCAATCCGCACAAGAACTGGACCATGCCGAGCCTGGTTCACTGGGTGCGCAATTGAACGCGGTGTCCACCCCAATCGTCGCCCTGCCGATCATTCATTTGCTCAGCAGCGGCGGCTTCTACGGGGCCGAGCGGATGTTGCTGGATCATTGCCTGGCCACGCCGGGGCAGCACCAGGTGCTGTTCCTCGACGCACCGCCTGAGCTGATCTCGCGCTTTCGCGAGGCTGGGGTGGACGCTCGCGCTTGTTCAGGGCCGGGCGAGCTGTTGCGGCACTTGCGTCAGCGCCGTGGCGACAAACCGTTGCTCAACACCCACAACTTCAAAGGACTGCTGTTCGGCTGGGTCGGCGCCACGCTGTTGCGCCTGCCGCTAGTGATCACCCAGCACGGGTTCACGCCGCGCAGTCGCAAGCAGAAGTTCTACACCTGGCTAAGCCTGCAACTGTGCCGCACGGCGTCGGTAAAACGGGTGGTCTGCGTGGCGGAAAGTATCGCCGTGCTGCACCGTCAGGCCAACGTCCGGACGGAGAAGTTGCAGGTGATTCCCAACGGTTTACCAGCGGCGCCAGCGATGCCGTCGCTGGCAGAGCGGCAACGCTGGCTGGCCGGTTACGTCGGGCGGTTGAGCAGTGAAAAAGGCCCGGACCTGTTCCTCGATGCGCTGATCGCGTTGTGTCACCAGCATCCGCAACTGGACGCGGTGATGCTCGGTGACGGCCCGGAACGCGAGGCCTTGCAGGCGCGCATCGATGCTGCCGGGTTGCAGCAGCGGATTCGCCTGCCGGGCTACCAGACGGCGATGCAAGGCTGGTGGCAGCAACTCGATGCGTTGGTGATCAGCTCGCGCACCGAGGGCACGCCAATGATTCTGCTCGAAGCGATGCAGGCCGGCGTGCCGGTTGTGGCGTTCGCGGTCGGCGGTATTCCCGATGTCCTGCAGGACCGTCACAACGGCCTGCTCGCGGCGCCGACGGATACCGCCGCCCTCGCCCGCCAGCTCGACACCTTGCTGGCCGAACCGAAGCTGGCCGCGCAGTTGCGTGAAAACGCCAGACGCACCCAACAGGAACGCTACGACCTCAAGGCTTTGGCCGAACGCTGGTCGCAGCTGTACATCCAAACGGCACGGGAGACACGCGCATGATTTTCCCGCTCTCGATCGTCAGTCTGTTCGCCCTGGTCAGCCTCGGTCTGCTGGCCAGTCCCTGGCCGTATCTGGCGCCGGGGGCAGTGATTGGCCTGGTCGGTTTCACCGTCCTGTACCGCAAGCCGACCTGGGGCCTGCTCGGCATTGCCGCGCTGGTACCGTTCGAAGGGTTCTTCAAAGACAGTTCAGTGTCGGGAAGCAAGTTGCTCGGCGCCTCGCTGGCGGTGATCGTGATGCTGCAACTGGCGCTGCACCAGATTCCGTCGCAACGCCTTCGCAGCAACCTGTGGCACTGCCTGATCGGCTTCATGGTTCTGTATTTTCTCAGCCTGCTCAATACCGATGACATGGGCATGTCGCTGGGGCATCTGCGCGAACTCAGCGTTGGTCTGGTGCTGTTTGTCATTACCTTGTTGATCGGCCGCGAACTGAACCTCGACCTGTTCGCCCGGCTGGTGACCCTCGCCGTCACCGCGACCTGCGCCATGGCAATGTTCTCGGCGAAGTTTCAGGATCAGGGCCGCGCCGCCGGCCTGCTCGAAGACCCCAACGCCTTCGCTATGCTCATCGCCTTCGCCATTCCTCTGGGCCTGCTGCTGGTGATCCGCAGCCCGAACCTGCTGCACCGCTTGTTCTGGGGCGCCTGCTGCCTGCTGTTGCTGGGCGGCATGACCAAGACCGAATCGCGCTCAGGTCTGGTGGTATTGGCGTTGAGCCTGCTCATCGGCATTTGGCACTACCGCGCGCAACTGACCCACATCCGCCCACGGCATCTGGGTTTCGTCATGCTCGGTGCGGCCATCGTGATTCCGCTGGCGATCTACGCCATGCCGGCCGGTTACATGGCGCGGATCCAGTCATTGAGCATCCTCAGCGCCGGCTCCAAGGCGCAGGACGAATCCCTCGGCCGCCGTGCTTCCTACATCGTCGTCGGCGGCCAGATGATCCGCGAACATCCGGTGCTCGGCTCCGGTCCCGGGACCTTCCCGTTGCATTACGCGACCACCGGTTACGCCAAGGCGTTTTCCGCCAACCGCAAGATCGGCGATCTGTACCGCCGCGCCCACAACACCTATCTGGAAATCTTCAGCGAACTGGGCGTGCCCGCCGGGCTGTTCTTCGTCGGCATGCTCGGGCTCGGTCTGTACAACCTGATTCGCGCGCGGGCGGCGTGGATGCTGCGCGGTGATGGACATCGGGCGGACATGATGACCCACATGGGGGTGAGCTTTCTGTCGCTGACCCTGTTCCTGATGTTCCTCAGCGCGCCGAACCAGAAATACGTGTGGATCATGCTGGCGCTGACCAGCGTCCTGCGCATCAAGGCCGAGCAGGCGCCACTGACCCCGGAGACGCAGGCATGAAGCGGATCAGCATCGTCATCCCGATGTACAACGAGGCGCGGCACATTGGCCGTACCCTGCTCGCCGCGCAGAAAGCCGCACACGCGGCCAACGTCGAGTGCGAGCTGATCGTGGTCGACAACGGCTCGACCGATCAGGGTCCGCAGATTGCCCGGCAGTTCGGCGCAACCGTGCTGAGCTTGCCGGGGCTGTTGATCGGCGCTCTACGCAATCGCGGCACGGCGATCGCCAGCGGGGAATGGCTGGCCTTCATCGACGCCGACGTGGAAATGCCTGAAACCTGGTTGCAGCCCTTGTTCGACATCCAAGCCAGTGGCCAAGCCGATGTGTTCGGCCTGGATCTGCATACGCCGGCCGAGGCGCCATGGTTCGCCACGGCCTGGCAGCGGCGCACTTCGCAGCCGTCGCACCGGGTCAGCCACAGTGTCGATTGGCTGCCCAGTTCCAACCTGCTGATGCGTCGCGACTGGTTCGACAAGGTCGGCGGTTTCAACGAGGCCCTGCGCACTGGCGAAGACAAGGAATTCACCCTGCGCCTGCACGAACAGGGCGCGCGTCTGCTGTCGGTCAATGACAAGGTCGCGCTGCACTGGGGTTACGAGATGAACTGGCGCGAATGGATGGGCAAGGAAATGTGGCGTCAGGGCAGCCATCTGCAACTGCTGCGCACCCATGGCATGAGCCTGCGCCTGCTGCGCTTTCCAATATTGTCGTTGTTGGTGTGGATCCTCGATTTCCTGGCGATTTCCGCACTGCTAGACGGCTTTCCCCATCACGCGGCGGTGATGGTCACCCTGACCGTGATCCCCGGTCTGGTCCTGAGCGTTCGCCAGAGCATCAAGCACCGCGATCCGGTTCTGCTCCTGCAACTGTGGGGCCTGCACTGGCTGCGCCTGCACCTGGCCGGCGCGGCGTTCATTTTGAGTCTGTGTCAGTGGAACGCAAGGAGGCCTGCCCGTGGCTGAGTTCATTTTCTGGATGTGCCTGTTGCTGCCGGTCTACGCCTACGTCGGCTACCCGCTGTTGCTGACGATCCTCGCGCCGCTGTTTCCAGCGTGGCGACACACGCCGGCGCCGCCGCTGAACGTCAGCATCGTCATCGCCGCGCACAACGAGGCGCGGCATATCGAGCACAAGTTGCGCACGCTGCTGGCCCAGGATTATCAACCGGCAACGCTGCAGATCATTCTCGCCAGCGACGGCTCTACCGATGACACCGTGGCCTGCGCGCACAAAGTGATTGATCCGCGCATCACCGTGCTTGACCTGCCGCGTCAGGGCAAAGCCGCCACGCTGAATGCCGGCGCGGCCCTGAGCAGCGGCGACATTCTGGTGTTCACCGATGCCGACAACCAATGGTCACGCGACACCCTCGGTCACTTGCTCGCGCCGCTGAGCGATCCACAGGTCGGCGCTTGCGCCGGGCACATGGTGATCCAGGTCACCGGTGGCGGTCTGAGTGTCGGCGACAGCCTCTATCGGCATTACGAAGGCTGGTTGCGCCGGGTCGAGAACCGCACCGGTTGCATGGTCTCGGCCGACGGCGCCCTGCTCGCCCTGCGCCGCGAGTTGTTCCAGAACGTACCGGCCGAGGTCAATGACGACTTTTTTATCAGCACCTGCGCGCCGGTAGCCGGCAAGCGCATCGTCTACGTGCCCGAAGCGCAAGTGATCGACCATGGCGTCGACGAGGCGGACAAACAGTTTCGCCGCCGTCAGCGCGTCACCGTCGGCGGCCTGCAAAGCCTGGCCCAGCGCCGCGAGCTGCTCAACCCGCTCAAGCATGGCCTGTATTCCCTGGCGTTGATCAGCCACAAATTGATCCGCCGCCTGGCGCCGGTACTCCTGCTGCCATTGCTGCTGAGCAATTGCTGGCTGTGGGACGAGCACGCTTTCTATCGCCTGAGCCTGATCGCGCAACTGTTCGGCTACAGCGTGGCAATTGCCGGGCTGCTGGATGCGCAACACCGCTTGCCGAAACCGTTCCGCCTCGCCGCGTTTCTGCTGGTCACCCTCGCCGGGATGAGTCTCGGCCTGTGGCAGTTCCTGCGCGGTCAGCGGTATGCCCAGTGGAATCCGGAACAGAACCGTTAAGAGGACCGAAGCCATGGCGATCAAACAACTGATAAAAAGCACCAGTGGCTGGCTCTATCTCAACTCGCCGGTGGGCCGTCAGCAGTTGCAGGGCACGGGGGTGATTCTGATGCTGCACCGCGTGCTGTCCAATGACCGCGCCGCCGACCTGCCGCACCGCAATGAACTGTGCGTCGGACCGAAAGCGTTCGAGCATTTGCTGGTGTGGCTGCGCAAGCATTTCGACTGCGTGCCGCTGATGGAAATTCTCCAGCCCAACGCCCTGCGCAGCGAGCGCCCACGGGTGGCGCTGACCTTTGACGATGGCTGGCGTGACAACGCCGTCAACGCCTTCCCGTTGCTGCAGAAACACCAGGTGCCGGCGAGCATTTTTCTCTCCACCGATTTCATCGGCAGCCGCCAGCGTTTCTGGTGGGAAAGCCTTGGCGAAACCCTATGGGGCAGCCATGGCGATAAAGCACGCATGCACCTGATCGAATGCCTGCATGCGCGCAAACATCCGCTGCCGGTGCTGCTTGATGACATCGATGTCGAGCGCCGCAGCCTGGCGCTGCTGCATTACCTGCAAGGGCTGAAAAGCCTGGCTCCGCAGGAGCTGGAAGAACTCACCGACGAATGCCCGAAGGACTCGCTGCCACAGGCACTGGACTGGCATCAGGTGCGGGCAATGGAAGCCTCCGGTCTGGTGCGGTTCGGCCCGCACGGCGCCAGCCACGCAATCCTCACCGGTCTCGATGATGCGCGCCTGAGCGAAGAAATCCGCCGCAGCCGCGACGCATTGAACAACGGCTGCAACCGACCTCTACCGGTCTATTGCTACCCCAACGGCGACAACGATGATCGCGTTCGCCAGCAGGTCGCGGACCACGATTACCCGTTTGCGCTGGGCACCGGCACCGGGATCTATCGCGGCGACGGCGATCCGCTGAACCTGCCGCGTTTCGGCGTCAGCCAGCGCACCGCGCGCCATCCGCAATTGCTGTCTTGGCGGATCTACCGGGGAGCGCGGCCATGAGCCGAGGCAACTACCTCAAGCACCTCGCGTTGAGCATGGGCACCAAGCTGGCGATGATCGCCTTGCGTTTGCTGCGCAACGTCTTGCTCGCGCGGATTCTCGGCCCCAGCGAACGCGGCCTGTTCGCCCTGCTCAGCACCCTGCCTGACCTGATCAGCGCGGCCACCAGCGGCGGTTTGAATTCGGCGGTCGGTTATCAGGCGGCCAAGCAGCGGCCGATGGGTTTGCTGCTCAGCCAGGTGCTGGTGTTCGGTTGTTTGCTGGCCGGTTTGCTGACTTTGCTGGTGGTGGCGCTGGTGCGCGAATTTGGCACGCAACTGGACGTGACCATGCAACTGGGCCTGCTCGCCTGGCTGTTGCTGCTGGCGGTGCCGTTGACCGTGTTGAAAAGCGGCCTGCTGACCCTGCACAACGCCTCGGGTGGCGTGGTCGCATTCAACGTCTTGCGCCTGATCGAATCGCTGGCGCCGCTGTTGCTGTTCGTCGCACTGTTCTGGATGTGGCAGAGCGCGGCGTTGGAGGCAGCGCTGATCAGTTGGCTGGCCGGTATCAGTCTGGTGGTGCTCGCCGGTTGGGTCTGGCTGAAGCGGGCGCAGCCATTGCAGCTGCAATGGGATCGCGCCAGCCAGAAGGAGCTGCTGCGCTACAGCGCGCGCAGCCATCCCGATCTGCTGTTCCAGCAAGTGATTTTGCGCTCCGATTACCTGTTCATCGGCGCCCTGCTTGGCAGCACCGCGCTGGGCCATTACGCCATGGCCAGCGCTGCTGCCGAATTGCTGTTGATCGTCCCCGAAGCGGTGACCACACCGCTGATGAAACGCCTGCTGCAACAGGATGAAGGCATGGACAAGGTCACTCCGCTGGCGCTGCGCCTGACCGCGACGGTGATGCTCGGCGCCTGTTTGAGCATGGCCGTGATCGGCGAGTGGTTGATCGTCACCCTGTTTGGCGCTGCCTACCAACCGGCGTACCCGGCGCTGCTGGCGTTGCTGCCGGGGCTGTTGGGTCTGTGCTACGCGAGCATTCTGCGCCTGGACTTGCTGGGCAAGAATCGCCCCGGCTCGGTGTCGTTGTTGATGGGCCTGGGCGCGCTGCTCAATCTGGCGCTGAACCTGGTGCTGATTCCGACCTACGGCATCGTCGGCGCCGCCGCCGCATCATCGATCGCCTATCTGGCGGTGACCGTGGCCATGCTCGTGCTGTATTGCCGTTTGAGCGCTGTGCCGTTCTGGCAAACCCTGATCATCCTGCCCCGCGACGTGCTGCCGATGTGGTCGATGCTGCAGAGGAAGCCCGCATGAAAGGCTGGTACCTGCTGTTCGGTCTCGGCCTGTCGCTGGACGCTTTGGCGGCGTCGATGCGCTGGGGCGAGATTCGTGACGGCAGTCTGTTTCTGCAAACCGATCAGCCTGACAGCGTGACCGTGCGCTGGACCCCGGCGTGGCAAGCGGATGCCAACGAAGAGCAACTGTACCTGCTCGACGGTCGCGGCAAATTGCTCGGCGAACGCTTGATCAAGGCCAGCGAAACCCGTGGCAGCCAGACCTGGCCGCTGCTGCCCGGCGCGGCGAGTTATCGACTGGAAATTCCCGGCTACAGCTTCCGCCACTACCGCATCGAACACGATGAACGCACCGTTGCCCTGTTTGCCCCGGCCAAAGTGCACTTCAGTGCCGAAAGCAAAAATGGCGACGTGCTGTATTTCAAAGTCGCGGCCGGTGAGCATGCAGTGCTCGCCGGCAAATTTCACGGCGGCGTCACCGCGCTACAGGCGCAGCGGATCGGCGACCACCAGGCGCTGACTCTCGCACTAAAGCCCTATCGCGCCTATTGGCAGTTCGATCAGGTCGCGTTGCCAGTCAGCCCCCGCGAGCAGGTCTGGCGCCTGCAACTGCAGGGCAGCGGCAAAGCGGCGTTCTGGCTTGATGGCACGACTAATCTGTTTGCGCAGAATCCGCAGCAACTGCAACCGCTGCGCGAAGACGTCGGAGATGTCCGGCTGGTGCTGCATGACAAAGTCCTCGGGCGCACGCCGGATCTCGGTATTGCCCTGCCCTACGTGATGCCGCCCGCAGCCAGCCACGCGCTGCTCGATGCGCTGAAACCGACGGCAGCGAGCTATTACAGTTTCGTCGACGTCACGGCGCAGAACCCGCAATTCGAAGACGCGTTTCGCCGGGTCTATCAGCAGCGCTTCGGCATTCGCAACGACATCACCCTGCTGGCGGGCAGTCAGCGCCAGGCCGATCTGCGCGCCGACGTGCAGAGCAACAGCGGCCTCGACGCCTGGCTGGCCACCACCCGCGCACTGGGCGGCAACGGCATGCACTACATCGGTTTTGCCGACGAGCCCAATCTCAACTATTCCAGCTACGAGCAATATCAGGCGATTTTCACCAGCATGGCCCGTCAGGTGCGCAGCGACCCGGCGAATGCCCGCGCCGGTGTGCGCATCGCCATGCCGGCCAGTTCGCGACTGGTCAACGGCCCGTTCGCCGATAACGCGGCGGACAAGCGCGGAATCGATTGGGCACGGCGCCTGCTCAGCGAGTCAGCCGATCAGGTCGATGCACTGGCCTGGCATGAATGGATGATTCGCGATCTGCTCGCCACCCGCGTCTACCGCGACAGCGTGCGCCGTGCCGCCGAACTGGTCGGCCGCGACGCCAATGGTCAGCCGCGCAAGGCCTTGCTTCTCGATCAGACCAACCTGTCCAGCGGCTCCAGCCTCAGCCCCTACGATCAGGAAACCCACTACACCTCGCTGTGGTGGGCCTCAGTGGTGATCAATGCCTCGCAGGACGGCTTGCTGAGCATGCTCAACTGGTTTCAGGCCGCTGACGAACCGCATTACCCCAAAGGCATGTTGCGCGTGTTGGGCGACGATCGCTTCGAGCTGAAACCGGTCGGCCTGGCCCAGCAATTCATCGCCCGCCACTGGCTGCACCAGGTGCTGCAACTGGACAACGATGCCTTTGAGGTGGATGTGCTGGCGATGGCCGGCGACGAGCAGCGCACGTTGCTCGGAGTGAACAAAGGTACGCGCCTGCAACGCGTCGATCTGAGCGGCGCCCGATGCCCGCTCAACCATGGCGCCCTGCGTTACTTCGGCGCCGACAATCGCAGCCGCGACGCACCGTTTGCCTGCGACAACGGGCGCGTGCGTTTCGAACTGCCGGGGCAAACCCTGTTTGCCCTGAGCTGGAGCGCTTCATGAGCCGCCCTTCGATGCTCTGCCGCGTGGGCTTGATGCCGCGCATGGCACCCTCATCAGGAGAAGAGACCATGGATGTTTTGCAAAAACTCAGCGGACATATTCGTCGTAAAGGCCTGCGAGCGACCTTGGGCAAGATCCGCAAACTGTACATTTTTTCCCATCAGCAACTGCTGTGGATGGAGCGCGACCTGGTCAGCCCGGTGCCGCCGCACAAGCTCAAACCCTATCCGCCGTTGCGCGTGGTCAGGATCACCGCGGACAACGCCAGCGCTTTCGCGCGTTACTTTGGCGACCGTGTCGGCACGATGGCCGAGCTGGCCAAAGAGGGCCACACCGGGCACATGCATGTCGACGAGCAAGGCGATGCCGTGGCGTTTATCTGGGGCACGCCGCGCAGTTATTTCGATCGGCACTACTACGGCTGCCGATTCCCGGTGAAGCCCGGCGAGTTCTTCGAGTTCGGCGGCGAACTGGCCCGGGCCTACTGGGGGACAGAGCTGTCGGTGGACCTGCAATTGCGCCTGTGGGAAGCCATGGCCGCCCAGGGCTGCCGAAAAGTGGTCGATGTCTGTGAGTCGACCAACATCCCGGCACTCAAGCTGCATCTGCGCATGAGCTATACCGAACAACGGCGGATCATGAATATCTACACGCTGTTCGGCCGCTGGCGCTTCTATCGCGAAACCCGCTACAGCGGTTCGCGCCTGGCGGCGCTGGGTAAAACTTCCCGTCCACCTGTCAACGCAACGGCGGCCTGAACCTATGGTGATGCGATTCGAATGGTGCACGTCCCTGTGCGCCGCCGACTTCCCGGCAACCGCGTATGAAACGCTGCGCCTGGGCGTGACCGACCATACGCCGTTCAACAATCTCGGCTGGTTATGTGCGGCGGAACAGGCTCTGGGTGAGGATCAGCGCCTGCACATTCTGCTCGGTTGGGAAGCCGCAGAACTACGCCTGTGCCTGCCGCTGGTAGCCAGCCGCGAGCGCTTCGCCGGCGTGCCGTTTCGGGTCTTGCATCACTTGGGTTATCCGCTGGCTGATCGTCTGGCCCTGCTGTCGTTGCTCGGCGGCGCGGACATGCACGAGGCGCTGCTGTTGATTCGCCAGCGCCTGCCCCATGCGCTGCTGCAACTCAATGAGCTCTCGGAACCGGCGGGTGAAGAAAGTGCCGTCACCGCATGGATGGCGCGCAGTTCTACGGCCGAGCGACGCCTGAGCTGCCGGGTGCCAGTGCATCTGATCAGCGAAGCCGACCATCAGGAAGTCTCCGGCGACCCGCGCTACAAACTGCGCCGGGCACGCAAACGGATTGCCGCGTGCGGTGCGCAGATCCGCCGGATTACCCCGGATGCGCTGAGCATGGCTGCCTTGTTGCAGACCATCAGCGAAGTCGAGGCGGTGAGCTGGAAAGGCGATGAAGGCGTCGGGATTTTCGCCACACCGCGCAGTCGCCAATGGATCGAACGCGCCTTCACCGCCCTCGCCGGCCAAGGCATGGTACGCGTGGTGATGCTCGAGCTGAACGGCCGCTGCATCAGCTATCGCCTCGGCCTGCTCGAACAGGGCCGGCTCTACGATTACAACCTCGCCTTCCTGCCGCAGTACGCCGATCTCGGCAGTGGCCGGGTGTTGCTGGAGGAATGGATTCGCTGGGGCCTGGACGAGCACTGGCGCTGGATCGATGCCTCGCGGGTCAGCCTGGAAAACTCCAGCCATCAACTGCACGAACGCATGACCGGGCAATTGGAACACTGGCGCTGGAGTTTCTATTCGTGGCGCCCAAGTGGGCTGGCATTGGGTCTGGCGCTGCGCATCTGGTATCGCTGCAAGCCCGCCGTGCAGCAGTGGCGCACCAGGCGCGCCAACAAAAAATCTGCAGCACTGGTGCAACCTGTCGCAATCACTCCGGAGGGCGGCCATGCCTCGCCAAGTCATAGTCAACGCTGATGACTTCGGTCTCAGCGCCAACGAAAACGCAGTGATCTTCGCTGCCTTCCAGGCCGGCCTGATCAGCTCGGCCACGGCCATGGCCAACATGCCGGCGTTTGAAGCCGCCTGCACCATGGCCCGCCATCCGACGCTGCAAGGTCGGATCGGTCTGCACTTCAACCTGACCTACGGGCGCCCGCTGAGCCAGGCGATCCTGGGGCGGCGGACCTTTTGCGATGGCAACGGCGTGTTCGACCTCAACCTGCCCCGCCACAGCCTGTGGCTGAGTCGCGCAGACCGTGACGCGGTGCGCGCCGAGTTACAGGCGCAGTGGCAACGCTGCGTCGATCACGGCATGCGCCCGAGCCATATCGACTCGCACCAGCACGTACACAACATCTGGCCAATCGGCGAAGTCGTCGCGAAGTTTGCCGCCGAGCAAGGCGTACCGATTCGGCTGGCGCGCAACCTCGGGCACAACCTCACGCTGCCCAAGCGCCTATTCAAGGGTTTGCTCAATGGCCGTTTGCAGAGTCTGGCGCGGGTCACCGCCGATTACGTCTGTACACCGGTGGACCTGCGCAATGCTAGCGTCCCCAGCGACGGCGTGCTGGAAATCGTCGCCCACCCGACCCGCCTCGGCGTCGATTTCGGCGATGCCTATCTCGACTCCGGCGATTCTTTGAGCGAGGTACTTGAGCAGGGTTTGAGAGGCGTCGCGCGAGTCTCGTATGCCGACCTCAATCGAGAGGAAACGCAGGGCGCTACGGCGCTCGAATGAATCACCGCTGTAACGACACTCACCACAACATCCGGGCAAAGACCCTGGAGGGGCATCATGAGCATCATCACCAAAGTGCAAGATCGCATCAGACAGAAAGGCCTGGGCCGCACCGTCGGCACGTTGTGGAAACGCTACGTGTTCTTCCACTGGGAACTGCTGTGGATGGAGCGCGACCTGGTCAGCCCGGTGCCGCCACACAAACTGCGCCCGTATGAAGGCCTGCGCAAAGTCGACATCACCCCGGAGAACGCCGTGGCGTTCAGCAAACACTTCGGCGACCGTGTCGGCACCATGGCCGAACTGGCTGCCGAGGGCCACACCGGGCACATGTACCTGGACGCCGATGGCCACGCCGTGGGCTTTATCTGGGGCAGCATTCGCGACTACCACGACCGCCACTATTACGGCTGCACCTTCCCGGTCAAACCCGGCGAGTTCTTCGAATTCGGCGGCGAAATGATCCGCGCCTACTTCGGCAGCAGCCTGTCGGTGGACGTGCAGGTTGCACTGTGGCAAGCGATGGCGGCGCAGGGTTGCACCAAGGTGGTCGACGTTTGCGAAACCCACAACATCCCGGCGCTTAAACTGCATATCCGCATGGGTTATCAGGAACAGGGCCGGGTGACCCACGTTTACTGCCTGTTCGGCCGCTGGAAATTCTTCCGCGAAACCCGCTATGAAGGCTCACGCCTGGATCCGCTGCGCAAACCGGGCCGGCCGGTGGTAAGTGCCGCGGCCCAGGCTTGATCCGGCCTTGTGAAATGTGGCGGTCGCAAGGCCGCCATCGCGAGCAGGCTCGCTCCCACATTGGAATGCGTTTCCCTGTGGGAGCGAGCCTGCTCGCGAAGAGGCCAGCCGTCGCAAAAAAGGTTCTCAGGCCTTGCTTGCCACCAGGCTAAAGCACATCGGCAGCTGCGCCTGCTGGTTCAGGTAGCAGTCATACACCTCTTCCCGGTTCGAATGCGCATATTCCTTAAAATCCACAATGCTCAGCCCCGCTCCAATGGCGCCGCTGAAGATCCCGCCCAGCGTATGCACGAACCAGTACGACTTTGCCGCCGGCTGCTCGACTTTACCTACGTAAACGATCGGCTCTTGCTGCACAAACGGCTCGGCACGGAAATACGAGCTGGCGAGGCGGTAGGGATCTTCAGCCTGCGGATCAACCATTTCCAGAAACGGATGGGTTTCGTAGATCACCAGCTTGCCGCCCGGCTTCAGCACCTGCGCGACATGACGGAAGAATTCGCCGATGTCAGGCATCCAGTTGAGTACCCCGATGGTGATCAGGGCGACGTCGAAGCGGTTATGCAGCGATGCGGGCAGATGGTGGATGTCGCTCTCGACGAATTCGGCAGTATGCGGCGAGCGGCTGTTGAGCTCGCGGGCCTGCTCAAGAAACGCTGCCGATTGATCGACGCCGACGACACTGCGCGCACCCAGCGCAAACAGCGACAGGCTCTCCCGACCGTTATTGCAGCCCAGTTGAATCACGTCTTTGCCGTCGACTTCCAGCAAGCCGCGCAAGGTGTCATCGAGGCAGCAAAACTCCGCCTGCGCGACATCGCTGAGCAATGCCTGCCAGTCCGGTGAATCCTGATGATGGCGAGCGGAATCGTTCCACGCCTGTCGATTGCTTTCGATGGCGGTTTTGGGGTTGGGCACTTCCATGGCGCTACTCCGGGTGAAGCTCGTGATTGAGCGGCGTGAGTGTAGAACAGACGCGGGGTGGCGGTTGTTCCAATGTTGTAATCACACTGCGCAGTCCTCTTCAGCGAGTCCTACAGAAAAAGGAAGGAACTCGAGAAACCCCAACCGTTTTCCTACATCTTCCGTCGGTTGGCCGCCGGAAGCGCTCAGTCTAGGATTTGTCGAACTACAAGTACTCATGGAGCTCGACCAAGATGCAGTTCATCCAGACAACGACGACAGCAATCCCTGTACCGAATAGACTGCCAGGCATTGATCCCGGAGGCACTATGGACGGCAAAATCTTTCCCGACGATTCAGGGTTTGAAAGCGACGAGCAGGCTGCCAGTCATGATCGCTGGTTGCGAGCCAAGGTGCAGGCGTCCAGAGATGATCCCCATCCGAGTCTCACCCATGAGGACGTGATGGCGGACATGCATGCCTTGATCGAATCCATGCGAAAAAAGGTCGATGCAGATTGAGTGGCGGCCCGAAGCCAAGGCCGATCTTTCGAACATCCTCAGATACATTGGCGAGAGAAACTTTGCAGCCGCAGTGAGTCTCTCGAAATCCATCGAAGAATCCACAACCTCACTCTCCGTTCATCCCCATCTCTACCGTAAAGGTCGATCTCCCGGCACCCGGGAAATCGTTGTACATCCTAACTACGTAGTGATTTATGAGGTGACGGATCGAATCGAGATACTTAGCGTTTTGCATACCCGACAGGAATATCCATAAAGACATCGCAGGAAAAAACGGTAGGACGTTCGCCCGATCGATAACACGCCGTTTGCCCAGCAGGCCCCACTATCAAAGATTCACATGACTCTGGTTAAGCCGCTCACGCAAAAACTCCACCAGCGCCTGTACCGGCCGCGAAGCCTGGCGATGCTGCGGATAAACCGCCGACAGGGTCAGTGGCTCCGGGCGCAACTCATCCAGCACTGGCACCAGCCGCCCGTCCTTCAGCGCCGCACCGACGATGAAGGTCGGCAGATAAGTAATGCCCATCCCCTGCACCGCGGCGTCTCGCAGCAGTTCGCCATTGTTGACGCGCATGCGGCCGGCGACGTTGATCAGCAGCGGTTTGCCCGGCGCTTCGTTGAAACGCCATTGCACCGAGCGCCCGTGGCCGTAAGGCAGGCAGTCGTGGCTGTGCAGGTCTTCAGGCTTTAGCGGTGTGCCGCGTTCGGCGAGGTAGGCCGGGCTGGCGCAGTAGACCCGTTCGATGCTGGCGATACGTCGGGCGATCAATGTCGAGTCCTCCAGCACGCCGATGCGCAGGGCCAGGTCGTAGCCTTCGCCGAGCAGGTCGACCGGACGATCGCTCAGATCCACTTCGACGGTGACTTCGCGATAACGCTGCAGGAATAGCGGTAGCAGACAACCCAGATGCGCCACGGCAAACGACAACGGCGCGCTGAGGCGAATCGTGCCGCGCGGCTCGGCGGTTTCGCCGGCGATGCCCTGCTCGACCTGTTCCACCTCACCCAACAAGCGCAACGCCGATTCGTAATAGCTCTGCCCCAGCGGGGTGACGTCGAGCCGGCGGGTCGAGCGATTCAACAAGCGCACACCGAGGCGCTCTTCCAGTTGCATCAAACGGCGGCTGACGAACTGCTTGGACAGCCCCAACTGATCGGCCGCGGCGGTGAAGCTGCCGGAGTCCATGACCTGGCAAAAAATACGCATGTCTTCGAACGGGTTCATTGTCACTCTCTGGTGGACAGTTAAACGCTTTATAGCCGCTTTTTCGCTTTTCAGCAGCCCATTAATCTGTGCTCACGGTTTGAAAACAACCCTGAACACAAAGAGCTGCCGAAGGCAGCCATCTGATCGTTGGGACGCGGAGCGTCCCCGGCTGCATTCCCACGCAGAGCGTGGGAACGATCAGATCGCAGCCTTCGACAGCTCCTACATCACACATTCAAAAATGGAATTGAACATGAGCATCAAGAAAACCCTAGCCGCATCCCTCCTCGCCCTGTCCGTCAGCAGCGCTTTCGCCGCTGGCAGTCCTGGCGTCGAACACAACACCCAGGCGTTCCTCGATGCCCTCGCCGCTGGCGGTGGTCGTCCGCTGGAGCAACTGAGCCCGAAGGACGCCCGTGCAGTGCTGACTGGTGCCCAAGCTTCGGTAAAGGTTGATCTGTCCGGCGTGGAAGTCAGCGACAAGGCGATCAAGGTCGACGGCCAGACCATCAACCTGAAAGTGGTGCGCCCGGCCAAGGTCAAGGGCGAGTTGCCGGTGTTCATGTTCTTCCACGGTGGCGGCTGGGTGCTGGGTGACTTCCCGACGCACCAGCGCCTGATCCGTGATCTGGTGGTCGGCTCTGGCGCTGTTGCGGTGTATGTCGATTACACGCCATCGCCGGAAGCGCAGTACCCGACCGCGATCAATCAGGCTTACGCCGCGACGAAATGGGTGGCCGAGCACGGCAAAGACATCGGTGTCGATGGCAAACGTCTGGCAGTGGCCGGCAACAGCGTCGGCGGCAACATGGCGGCGGTCGTGGCGTTGATGGCCAAGGAGCAGAAAACCCCTGCCCTGCGCTTCCAGCTGTTGATGTGGCCGGTAACCAATGCGCAATTCGACGACGCTTCTTACCAGCAATTTGCCGAGGGACACTTCCTTACCAAGGGCATGATGCAGTGGTTCTGGGACAACTACACCACCAACCCGGCCGAGCGTGCGCAGATCCATGCCTCGCCACTCAACGCCAGCGCCGAACAGCTCAAGGGCCTGCCCGCTGCGCTGGTGCAGACCGCCGAGTTCGACGTGCTGCGTGACGAAGGCGAAGGCTATGCGCGGCACCTGGATGCGGCCGGCGTGCCGGTGACCTCGGTGCGTTACAACGGGATGATTCATGACTTCGGCCTGCTCAATCCCCTGAGCCAGATTCCGGAAGTCAAAGCGGCGGTGCGTCAAGCGGCGGCTGAACTGAAGACTCATCTGAATCCATAAAAGCGAAAGATCGCAGCCTGCGGCAGCTCCTACCCTGGAATACGATTCCCTGTAGGAGCCGCCGCAGGCTGCGATTTTTTTTCTCACCAGCGTCGCGGAGTACCGGTCATGACCCTTTTCTACGCCCACCTGCTGTCCTGGAGCGCTGTGCTGTTGCTGCTCGACGCCGCGCTCTGGCATTTCTCGCCCTTCAGCCATCGCGCGCCGCGAGTCGGTGTGCGTCTGGCACTGTTTCTGGCATTCAGCGCGCTGGTGATCAACGCCGGTGTTAGCCCGTTGCAGGCGCCGCTTTTCGCTGATGATCGCGTGGCACAACTGGGGGCGACGGCGCTGGGGATTCTCTGGTGGTTGTACGCAGCACGGGTGCTGACCGAAGTGATCGGCCTGGCGCTGATGCGCCGCATCGGTCACAGCGGGCGCTTGCTGCAGGATGTCATCGGTGCGCTGGTGTTTCTGGTCGCGATTGTCGCGGCAGCCGGTTACGTGCTGGAGCTGCCGGTCAAAGGTCTGCTCGCCACCTCCGGGGTGGTCGCCATCGTGGTCGGTCTGGCGCTGCAAAGCACCCTCGCCGATGTGTTTTCCGGCATCGTCCTCAACACCACCAAGCCGTATCAGGTAGACGATCTGGTGATGATCGACGGCGTCGAAGGCAAGGTCTTCGATATCGACTGGCGCGCCACGCACCTGCTGACCAGCGCCGGCACCATGGCCGTAGTACCGAACTCGGTGGCGGCCAAGGCGAAAATCGTCAATCTCAGCCGGCCGAGCAACATGCACGGTGTCTCGATCAGTATCAAAGTGCCGAACCACATTCGTCCGCGTCGGGTATTGGATGCCCTTGACCGCACCTTGCAGGGCAGCAGTTCGCTGTTGCTCAGCCCGGCGCCGAAAGCCGTACTCAAAGAGGCCGGCGAAACCATGTCGGAATACGTTGCCAGCGGTTTCATCGCTGAGCTGGGCAAGAAGAGCGAAGTGCGCAATCAACTGTTCGACCTCGCCCATCGCCATCTCGAAGCCGCAGGTATTTCGCGCCATCCTGACGGCGTGATCGAACCGTCGAGCCGCGCCCGTGCGTTGCTGGATGAGGTGAAGATTTTCCGCTCGCTGAGCAGCGAGGAACGTGATCGCCTGGCTGAGTCGATGGTCGCGCAGCAGTACACGGCCGGTCAGGTGGTGCTGGATCTGGACGAGGTGCCGGACAGTCTGTTCGTGATCGCCACGGGCGTGGTCAGCGCGACGGTGCCGGACGGCAATGGCCAGACCGAGGCCGGGCGCATGGGGCCGAGCGAAGTCATGGGCGAACAGAGCATTCTTGCCGATACACCGTCGCAGGCGACGTTCACGGCGCTGACGTCGAGCATCATCTATCGTCTCGACAAACAGTTGACCCGTGAGTGCATGGACAAGCGCAGCGAAGTCGGCCGGGCCTTGAACAAGTTGCAGGCGGTGCGTCAGCAGAACAGTCGCCTCGCGCTGATGGCCAAACCGGTGGCGGTGAAAAAAGGTGGTTTTTTGGGGTGGTTGCAGAAGCGTTGAAAGCAAAAGATCGCAGCCTGCAACAGGCTGCGATCTTTTCGTCTTACTTGGCAGTGAACTTGGTGTAGCTGTTGATCAGGTTGCGATAGTTAGGCAGACGCTCGGACAGCAGATGCGCCAGGCCTTCCATGTCGTTGCGCCAGTCGCCTTGCAGCTCGCAGGCCACAGCGAACCAGTTCATCAGGTGTGCACCGGCGGCCGACATCCGCGCCCACGCCGCTTGTTGCACGGTGGTGTTGAAGGTACCCGACGAGTCGGTAACAACAAACACTTCAAAGCCTTCAGCAATCGCCGACAGGGTCGGGAAAGCTACGCAAACGTCGGTCACTACACCGGCGATGATCAGTTGCTTGCGGCCGGTGGCCTTGATCGCTTTAACGAAGTCTTCGTTGTCCCAAGCGTTTATCTGGCCTGGACGCTGAATGAACGGCGCGTCGGGGAATTGCTCGAGCAGCTCTGGCACAATCGGGCCGTTTGGACCTGCGTCGAAGCTGGTGGTCAGAATGGTCGGCAGCTTGAAGAACTTGGCGATGTCGCCCAGTGCCAGCACGTTGTTCTTGAACTCGTTCGGCGAGAAATCCTGCACCAGCGAGATCAGACCGGTCTGGTGATCGACCAGCAGGACGACGGCATCATCTTTGTTCAGACGCTTGTAAGGAACGCTCATGGCAAAACTCCTGGATGGATGGTTGTTGCGGGAAGCGCCGGCCCTGATGACCGGCGCTTTTTTCAAACTCAGAACGCGAAGCAGGAACAGCCGAACGCGCCCCAGAAACCGGCGAAATCGCTGACCGGCGCATTCGACATCCGCGCTTTTTCATGGCTGTGGGTGTGCACGGCGCATGGCCCGCTGCACTGGTGAACCTGCGCTTGCAACGGCGAGTTCGGGCGCCAGTGGCCCGGCACCTTGACCACGGGCGACCAGTCCGGCAGCACCGGAATCGAGCGCGGGCCGAGGTCTTCGAAGTCGCCGGCGGCGTAGACGATCTTGCCGCCGACCACGGTAATCACCGACTCGATCCACTTGATCGCTTCTTCTTCAACGCTGAAGAAGTCCGCGCTCAGTGCCGCGAGGTCTGCCAGTTGGCCGACGCGGATCTGGCCCTTCTTGCCCTGCTCGAAGAGAACCAGGCGCTGCCGTGGGTGAACAGTTCCAGCGCGGTGCTGCGTGGCAAGCCTTCTTCGTAAAGCGCCAGACCGCCAACGGTACGGCCGCTGACCATCCAGTACAGCGAAGTCCACGGGTTATAGCTGGACACGCGGGTGGCGTCGGTGCCGGCGCCAACCGGCACGCCTTCAGCGAGCATGCGCTTGATCGGTGGCGTGGCTTCGGCGGCTTGTTTGCCGTAGCGATCGACAAAGTATTCGCCCTGGAACGCCATGCGATCCTGAATCGCAATGCCGCCGCCCAGCGCTTTCACGCGCTCGATGTTTTGCGGGGTGATGGTTTCAGCGTGGTCGAAGAACCACGGCAGACCGTTGAACGGAATGTCGCGATTGACCTTCTCGAACACATCGAGCATACGGCTGATCGATTCGTTGTACGTGGCGTGCAGACGGAACGGCCAGCGCTGCTCGACGAGGTGGCGTACCACCGGCTCGAGTTCCTGTTCCATGGTCTGCGGCAGGTCCGGACGCGGTTCGAGGAAATCCTCGAAGTCGGCGGCGGAGAACACCAGCATTTCGCCGGCACCGTTGTGGCGCAGGTAGTCGTCGCCCTGATGCAACTTGACGCTGCCGGTCCAGTTCTGAAAATCGGTCAGCTCTTCTTTCGGCTTCTGGGTGAACAGGTTGTAAGCGATGCGTACGGTCAACTGGTCGTCTTTGGCCAGTTGCTCGATCACTTGGTAATCGTCCGGGTAATTCTGGAAACCACCCCCGGCGTCGATTGCACTGGTCAGGCCCAGGCGATTGAGCTCGCGCATGAACTGGCGGGTCGAGTTGACCTGATATTCCAGCGGCAGCTTCGGTCCCTTGGCCAGTGTCGAGTAGAGGATCATCGCGTTCGGCCGCGCGACCAGCATGCCGGTCGGGTTGCCGTTGCTGTCGCGGACTATTTCGCCACCCGGCGGGTTTGGCGTGTCGCGGGTGTAGCCGGCCACACGCAGGGCAGCGCGGTTGAGCAGCGCACGGTCGTAGAGGTGCAGGATGAACACCGGAGTATCCGGCGCGGCCTGGTTGATTTCTTCCAGGGTCGGCATGCGTTTTTCGGCGAACTGGAATTCGTTCCAGCCACCGACCACGCGCACCCACTGCGGGGTGGGCGTGCGATCGGCCTGATCCTTGAGCATGCGCAGCGCGTCGGCGAGCGATGGCACGCCTTCCCAGCGCAGTTCGAGGTTGTAGTTCAGACCGCCGCGAATCAGGTGCAAGTGCGAGTCGTTGAGGCCAGGGATGACGCAGCGGCCCTTCATGTCGACCACTTGTGTGGCGCTGCCCTTGAGGGCCATGGCCTCGGCATCGTTACCGACGGCGACGAAGCGGCCATCCTTGATCGCCACCGCACTGGCCAGTGGTTTTTCCCGGTCTACGGTATGAAATTGGCCATTGAATAAAATCAGATCGGCGCTCATCGCAGTTCCTCAAGCGAAAGTGAAAAGAAGCAAACCCCGCTTAACGCGGCGAGGTTTCTTGGGAATCGAGGTGTTCGTGGGCCTGACTGGCTTCCAGCCACGGGGTAAACAAACGGGTGACCGGCGGCATCACCACGTAGACCACCGAGAGGACGATGGTCAGGGTGATCAGGAACGTGGCGACCACGTAGTTGGACAGAAGCGGATGCAGCGCCAGCAGCGGGCCCCAGATCAGCGGCACCAGCAGGGTGTGCGGCAGAATCACCAACAGTGTGACGACAGCCTGCTTCCAGCGCGGCGGCGGCGAGCCGGCCTCGGCCAGCGGTGTGAACCAGAATTCATTGACCGGTGCGACTTCGGTCTGATCACCGTCGGCCAGCATCGGTGCGGCTTCAGCCACCAGCGCCTGACGCTCGGAGGACTCCAGCCAGCCCTGCATCGCTTCGGTGGAGCTGAAGCGCAATACGCAAGTGTAGAAATCCAGACGCCCGCGCTTGCCGCGCACCACGTCGACACCCAAATGCCCTTCGCGCTGCCCGGCGACGCGCACGATATTGCGCAGCCATGCTTCATAGGCCGACTCGAAACCGGCCTTGACCGAGTGTTTGATGATCAACGTGACGGTCTCATCGGCCCCCGGTGCTTGTGAATTGAGGACTTCAGGCATAACGCAGCACTCCGGGCAAACGAACAGGGATCGCCAGCCGTCCCGGCCCGGCAATCAATACGGTGGTGAAAAGAATCAACAGCAACCAGCCAAACTGCCCTTCAGCCACACTCCATTGCGGATGCACGACCAGCAGCGCCACGAGCAGTACAAAGAGAATAGGCAAACAAGCCAATCGCGCCAGCACACCGGCGACGATCAGCAACGGGCAGAGGACTTCGGCGAAAATCGCCAGGATCAGGGTCAGGTGGGCGCCGAGGTGGAACGGGTCTTCGATCAGTTGCAGCTGCGCGGTGAAGTCCAGCAACTTCGGCAAGCCGTGCACCCACAACAGAAACAACCCGCCGCTGACCCGCAGGAACAGCAACCCGATGTCGCGCGCCTGTTCATCCCTCGTAGCAATCATGACCCGACCCTTTGAATGTCATTGACGGGAATCATGCCAAGGCCGGCGCGGGAGAAATTGGATGGGTGTGCTTAGTTGCTTTTCAGGTCTTTGATGTTCTGCCGCCAGCCACAAAACAATGTGGGAGTGAGCTTGCTCGCGAAGGTGTCAGGTCAGCCACATCCACATTGACTGACACACCGCTTTCGCGAGCAGGCTCGCTCCCACAGGTTTTTGTGGTGACCAACAATGTTCATTCCACCCCGTATCCCTGTGGGAGCTGGCTTGCCAGCGATTGGTCGGCACATCCACCACCTTCTTTGACGGACCCACCGCAATCGCTGGCAAGCCAGCTCCCACAAGTCTATGTGCCGAATCACAAAGCCCGGTCAGCCCCGAATTTCTCTGTGGGAGTGAGCCTGCTCGCGAAGGCGTCAGGTCAGTCACATCCACACTAACTGACACACCGCAATCGCGAGCAAGCTCGCTCCCACAAGGATTGGCGGCGTGCATTCAATTTGCAGACCGCCACAAAAACAATGTGGGAGCGAGCCTGCTCGCGAAGGCGTCAGGTCAGTCACATCCACACCAACTGACATACCGCTTTCGCGAGCAGGCTCGCTGCCACAGGAGAACTGCTTGTGTAATCGAGGGCGGTTAAAGCGCCGGAATATCCAGCGGCGCCGCCATGAACTGGCTAATGCGCGAGCGCAGCCATTTCTCTGCCGGGTCGTTGTCGTGCACCCCGCTCCAGGCCATGGACAATTGCGCGGCATCGATCGGGAATGGCGGATCTTCGGCACGCAGGGCGCAGCCTTCAACCAAGGCACAGGCGGCGTAGTCCGGCACCGTCGCGATCATCTCGGTACCGGCGAGCAAGGCGCGCAAACCGCTGAACTGCGGTACGCCGAGAACGACTCGGCGGCAACGGCCGATCTTGGCCAGATCCAGATCGATATTGCCGCTCAGGTCACCGGAGAACGACACCATCGCGTGCGGACGCTCGCAATATTCGTCCAGGGTCAACGGCCCCGGACGGTCGTCGCCGCGCAGCACTTTGCACGGAATATCACGCAGCTTCTTGCGCTTGGCGTTGGCCGGCAGATCCGTGGTGTAGCTGACACCCACGGAGATTTCTCCAGAGGCCAACAGCGCCGGCATCAACAGATAGTTGGCGCGGCGCACCACCACGACGATCCCCGGCGCCTCCTGCTGAAGCTGGCGCAACAGCGGTGGAAACAGACCGAACTCGGCGTCGTCCGACAGACCGATGCGAAATACGTCGCAACTGCTGGCCGGTTCGAACTCCTTGGCGCGGCTGACTGCGCCGGAAATCACGTCCATTGCCGGTTGCAATTCCTTGAGGATCGCCAGCGCCCGCGCTGTCGGCTCCATGCCGCGACCGTTGCGCAGCAGCAACGGATCGTCGAACAGATCACGCAAGCGCCCCAGTGCAGCACTGACCGCCGGCTGGCCCATGAACAGTTTTTCCGCCACACGGGTCAGATTCTTTTCGAACATCAGCGCTTCGAAAATCACCAGCAGGTTCATGTCGACGCGGCGCAGATCGTTACGGTTCATGGGTGTGGTTTCCTTATCGGTGTCAGACGCTTTTTGCCACAGGCGTTGGGCACTTTACTCGATCAATGGCACTTTCGCCGCGCGTTTGTAGGGGCCGTACTCCACCGGCACCCATTGGAAATGTTTGCCCTCGGCGGTGATGTGGCCGATGCCCGGGAACGGCAGATGCGCTGCCGTCACCCAGGTCTTGCTCGCTGCCGCAGCACTGAACACTGCCTGACGACTGCTGATCGCTTGCTGACTGTTGACGTCGAAACCGATCGACACTTCCGGGTGCAAAAACTGCACCGCCAGGTTATGCACCAGATCGCCCATGAACACGATGCTCTGCTGCTGCGAATTGAAGCGATATGTGGTGCTGCCCGGCGTGTGGCCGGCTTCCAGGGTTGCTTCGACCAGTCCCGGCAGTGGCGACTGCCCGGCGGCAAACGTCTTGAAGCGGCCGGCGGCAACATAGGGCGCCGTAGAGTCCCGGGCTATCCTGAAAAACTCTTTGGCGCCCGCCGGGGCCTTGGCCAGCGCTGCCGGATCGAGCCAGTAGTCGGCCTCGGCTTTGGCTGCAAACACGGTGGCGTTGGCGAACACCGGTTTCTTTTCGGCGTCGACCAGACCGCAGACGTGATCGAGGTGCAGGTGCGTCAGCAGAATCGTGTCGACCTGTTCAGGCTTGTAACCGGCGGCCTGCATGTTGGCCGAGAGTTGGCCTGCGGTGGCGCCGATGCACTGTCCTGCGCCCGTGTCGACCAAAATCAGTTGTTTGCCAGTGTTGACCAGAAAGGCATTGAACGCCGTCTGCACGCCAGGGGTTTCAATCGAACGGCGCGCAAGCAGCGCGCGAATCTGACTCTGGCTCATGCCCTGCAACAACTTCGGCGACAAATCGTTGTAACCGTCGAACAACGCGGTGACTTCGTAATCGCCGACAGCCAGCCGGAAATAACCCGGCGCCTGAGTGCCAACCTGCGGTGCCTGCGCCATGGCGCCGGACATTGCCAGCACGACCGCCAGCGTCGTTGCCGCTTTCACCAAGCTTTTCATTGCATTCCCCTTTGAACCTGGCCAACGGCGGCCGTGCTTTGTCGACATCGTCGCGCAAAGCGCCGGGCGCTGACTTGCAAGGATGTGCTGAGTTCCAGCCTGAGCGAGGAAATTAACAACGATTAACTCGTCAGTCTCAAGGCATCGCCCAACAATGAAGCCCTCTGCGCAGCGTTGCTTTTTTGACCTGAGGGAATGCGCCGACCGTGCCTTCCCCACCGACACGGACCTTGGCCATGGCTTATCTACAGCAATCCGTCGCCCTCGCCCCTGCCAGCGAACCGCGTAAAAACACGACTGGCGGACTCAGTCCGCAGCGCGAACGCCAGATCAAACAGTTGATCCTGGATCGCTTGGGCGAAAGCCTCGAAGTGGCTGAACTGGCCCGGGCATGTGCACTGTCACGCAGTCATTTCTCCCGCGCATTCAAGTGCAGCACCGGCCTGTCGCCACAGGACTGGATCCGCGCCCAGCGCCTGGCCCGGGCCAAGTTGCTGATCCAGCACACCGACTTGAGCCTGACGCAAATCAGCCTCGAATGCGGCTTCTGCGATCAGGCGCACTTCTGCCACATGTTCACCCGCAGCGAGGGCATCAATCCCTTCGCCTGGCGCTGTCGAGTCATGGATAAACCGAAAAACACCGCAGCGCAGCCTGCGGTGTTTTGACTGCTGCCGTTACGCCACCCGTTGCACTGATGGTCAAACCTGAGGATTATGCCCGGACACCCCGGATCAGACGGCCTGCGCATGCGCCAGGCACTGATTCGCCCTGTCCGCCGCATCACCGCAGGAGCGCGCTGTTGAGTTTTTCCCCGAATCAGGCCATTGCGTTTGGCCCCTATCGGATTCATCCCGGGCAACGATTGCTACTTGAAGGCCAACAGCCTCTGCGCCTGGGACGGCGGGCGATGGACATCCTCCTGATTTTGCTGGCCCATGCCGGTGAAGTGGTGAGCAAACAGCAATTGATGGCCGGGGTCTGGCCAGACAGCGTCGTCGAAGACATCAACCTGCGCGTGCACATGGCGGCGCTGCGCAAAGCGCTTGGCGACGGGCAGAACGGCCAGCGCTACATCGTCACCGTGGCGCAGCGCGGCTACAGCTTTGTTGCACCATTCGTGCTCGACAGCATCGAAGCAACGCCTGCGGTCGCCGCGCCCCGGCACAACCTGCCGCTGCGTCGTACGCGGATGATTGGTCGCCAACCCCTGATCGATCACTTGATTACGCAACTGCCGCGCCGACGCTGCATCACTCTGGTCGGCCCCGGCGGCATTGGCAAGACCACCGTCGCCCTGCGCGTCGCCGAACAATTGCTCGACCAGTATCGCGACGGCATCCGCCTGGTGGATCTGGCGCCCATCGCCGATCCCGCGCTGATCGGATCGCATCTGGCGACGCTGCTTGATCTGTCCGCAGCTGAAGGCGATGCGCAGGCTGGTCTGGTCGACGGCCTGCGAGAACAGCAAATGTTGTTGGTGATCGACAACTGCGAGCATTTGATTGATGCGGTCGCCGCGCTCAGCGAGCAGATTCTGCGGGGGGCACCAAAGGTGCATATCCTGGCGACCAGCCGCGAGAGCCTGCGCGCTGAGGGTGAGTTCGTGCAGCGTCTGGAATCGCTCGAATGCCCGTCCATGTCGACCCCGATGGAGCCGGCCCAAGCACTGGGCTTTGCTGCGATGCAGTTGTTTGTCGAGCGCGCCACCGCAGCCAGGGAAAACTTCCGACTGAGCCACGCCGAGTTGCCGCAAGCGATCGAAATCTGCCAGCGCCTGGACGGCATTCCGCTGGCACTGGAACTGGCCGCCGCGCAGGTCAGCGAATTGGGGGTGGACGGATTGCTCAAGCAATTGCGCGAGGGTTTGCCGCCATTGTCGGCCGGACACCACAGCAGCGCCGAACGCCACCTGACCCTGCGCGCGACGATGGACTGGAGTTTCAACCTGCTCAACGTCTGCGAGCAAACCTGTCTGCGGCGACTGGGGATTTTCCGCGGCAGCTTCACCCTCGCCTCGGCGGCAGCGGTGATCATCGGTCAACAGATTGATCCCGGCGCGGTGTTCACCGCCGTCACGCAATTGGTGGCCAAATCCCTGCTGAGCGTCGAAGTGGGCGACGAAGATGTTTTCTATCGCTTGCTCGACACTACCCGCCACTACGCACTGGAAAAACTCGAACAGGCCGACGAGCTCAACGCAACCCGCCAACGCCACGCCGAGCGATGCCTGACACTGATGCAGCAGGCGCAGGCGGATTGGGACAATACTCCGACTGTATTGTGGATGGAGCGCTATGCCCGGGGTCTGGAGGATTTGCGCGCGGCGCTGGACTGGAGCCTCAACGGCCCGGGACCGGATGAGCTGGGGGTGCAACTGGCAGCCGCGTCGGCGCCTTTGTGGCAGGAGCTGTCGTTGCTGCGCGATTACAGCCGCTATGTGCGCCGGGCACTGAGTCTGCTGGAGGCTTCGCCAGCAGACTCGCTGCTACCGCCCTGCCCTCGCCTGCAAATCGCCTTGAAACTGGCGCTCGGTAGCGCCAGCTATCACACCTGGGGCGGCACGCCACAAACCATTCAGGCCTTCGTCGACGCCTGCCAATTGGCCGAGGAACACGGCGATCTGGCCGGGCAACTGCGCGCAGTGTCGGGGCACATGGCGGTCAATCTGAGTTGCGGGCATTACCGCATGGCTTTGGCCCAGAGTGAGCAATTCGACCGCATCGGCCTGCACGGCGAACCGCTGCTGTCACTGAGCACACATCGCTTGCGGGTGCTGGCCCTGCATTATGCCGGCGACCAGCCGCAGGCACGCGTACATGCCGAGCAGGTGCTGCAACGCATGGCACACAGCGGCCATCTCAATCGTTTCACCCATGGTTTTGGCGTGCAGTACGATCAGAGCGTCGCTTCGCTGACAGTGCTGGCCCGAGTGCTGTGGTTGCAGGGTCTGCCCGAGCAAGCCTGGCGCGCCGCACGGCAGGCGCTGGACATCGCCGTGCAGATCAATCACGGCACATCGATCTGTTACACCCTGGCGCTGGCCAGTTGTCTGATCGCTCATTACAACGGCGACCATGTAAACGCCCGCGCGCTGCTGCAGTTGCTGCTGGAACAATCGCAGAAGCACTCGGTGCTGCTGTTCAATAACTGGGGCCGGCAGTATGCGCAGGTGATCGATCCGGATAATGCCATGCCCGTACCAGCACAGAGCAGCGGTCTGATTCGGGAAGTGATGGTTACGCTGGATGAGCGTTTTGTCGATGATGCACTGGTGGAGCGCGCGCGCAATGGCGATGCGGGATGGAGTGCAGCGGAGATATTGCGGGCGCGGGCGGCGGCATTGTTGAAGGGTTCATCCTGTGGGAGCGAGCCTGCTCGCGAATCGGCCCGCTCAGACACCGCTGAAACCCAAGAAGCCGAACAAACCCTGCAACAAGCTCTGGCCGTCGCCAGATGCCAGGGCGCCCTCGCTTGGGAACTGCGCAGCGCCACGGACCTCGCCCGATTATGGCAGCGCCAGTCCCGCCATCGCGAAGCATGGGATTTGCTCAGCCCCATTTACCAGCGCTTCACCGAAGGCTACGCCACACCGGACTTGCGCAAGGTCCGCCTGCTACTCGACAGCCTCCACGAGCAGTGCCCGGCCTGAAGCGTTGCGCGTTCTGCTGAGATAGCGCGCATGGCGCTGTTTCAGTTCGAACTTGTCGTCACTGCGCTCGAACTGATCACGAGCATAGCGGCGCACGGTGTTGAGCATCCAATAGCGGGCCGTCGCACGGTTGGGTTCTCGAACAAGCAACGATTTGCGCGCCAACCCTTCGATTATCGCGGACAGTCTGGAACCCGCCACATCCGCGCTGCTGATCACACTCAGTGCGGCCTCCAGGGTAAAGCCCGCGCTGAATACCGATAGACGCAGCAGCACACGCTGTTCCATCTCCGTCAGGTACTGGAAGCTCCAATCGATCGCAGCGGCCATCGACTGATGGCGCGGTTCCGCGGTGCGCCGGCCTTGGCCAAGCAACTGCAGGCCGTTTTCAACCTGTGCCTGCAAGCCGATCAAGCCCAGCGCGTCGATCTGTGCAGCGGCGAGCTCGATCGCCAGCGGCAGACCGTCCAGTTGACGGCAGATCTCGCGCACTCCTGGCAAATCCTGCTCACGCAAACAGAAGCCATGCTGCCGTGCCCGCGCGCGATTGACGAACAACTGCACCGCCGGATAGCCCATGGCTTCTTCGACGGTGTTCAATGTCGAGCGCTTGGGAATCGCCAACAGCGGCACGTAATGAACGGTCTCCTGCGCGACTTGCAAGGCTTCGCGGCCGGTGACCAGAATCGACAGGCGAGGCGCAGCATGCAACAGCGTTTCCACCAGTGCCGCACAGCTGTCGCGCTGGTGGTCGCAGTTATCCAGGATCAACAAGGCGTGCCGGCCGGTCAGTGTGAAAAAGTCTGTCTTCAGGGTGTGCAACAGGCGCTCGAGTAATGGAATGTCATCTTCGAGGCTGGCAAGGTCGACCCACCAGGCGCCATCGCGAAAGTATTGCAGGAGCAATTCCGCCACGCGCAATGCCACAGTGGTCTTGCCAACACCCGGCGCACCGGTAATCGTCATCAAGCGGCATACCGGCATTTGTCGAACCAGACTACCAATCAGGGCTTCGCGCCCACTGACTGGCGTCAGTCGTGCCGGAAGATTGTGCAGGGGCATGAGCGCGGCAGCGGGCATGGTCAGCGCATCACTGGTGCCCTGCTCCACCGGGGCGACAAAACTGTAGCCGCAGTGCGCCACGTGAATGATGAAACGCTGCCCGTTTACGCCGTCACCCAGTGCGCGGCGCAACGCCGCAATGTGCACCCGCAGGTTGATCTCTTCGACGACCGAGGTCGGCCACACTCGAGCAATCAACTGCTCTTTGCTGACCACCTCACCCGCGTGTTCGAGCAGCGCCTGAAGGATGTCCATGGCGCGCCCGCCCATGCGCAACGGCTGCTCTCCTTCAAGGACCAGACGTTGGCGCACATGAAAGGCGTAGGGGCCGAAACGCAGCACTGAACCGTGGCTTGTGTCGTTGTGATTATTCATGCCAAACATCTTGGCACTCTCGCGTGACGATACAACCGCCAGAGCCGACGCAGCACGGACATCCGACTGCGTCAGACGGACAGAACCGCTCTAGCTGAACTGTTCGCGGTATTGTAACGGTGTAAGACCGAGCTTTTCGGCGAACAACGAGCGCATGTGCCGGACACTGCCAAAGCCGCTTTTGTAGGCGATGGTCTTGAGCGGCAGATCGCCGGTTTCCAACAGGTTTCGCGCGCAGTCAATGCGGGCATTCTGCAAAAACTCCATCGGCGTCATATTGACGTCACGGGCGAACAGGCGAGCAAAGTGCCGTGCGCTCATGTTCGCCAATCCAGCCATGCGCTCGACGGTGAACGCTTCATCCAGATGTTCAAGGACGTAATTCTGTGCGCGGGTGATGGGCGTTTCTTGCGGTGAGACTGCCGCCATCAACGGGCTGAACTGCGCTTGACCGCCCTGGCGCTTCATGACCACCAACAAGACCTTGGCAACGTCCTGGGCGATTTTCTTGCCGTGATCTCTGGCCACCACCGCCAGCGCCAGGTCGATGCCGGCCGTAACGCCACCGGAGGTGATGAGATTACGATCCTCGACGTAGATCTGATCGGTGGTCACCGTGGTTTTCGGGAAAGCCTCGATCAGCCGTTCGGTGTAGTTCCAGTGCGTGGTGACGCGATAACCATCAAGCAGGCAGGCGTGGCCGAGGATGAATGCGCCAGTGCAAATCGAACCGTAACGCTCCGCGCGCGGCACGGCTTTTTTCAACCAGCCAAACAGCTCGGGAAATCTCTGGTTATAGGCGCCGGGTCCGCCCGGCACCAATAGCAGGTCATAGCGCTCGGCCGCTTCGTCGATGTGCAAGTCAGCCTGAACCTGCACGCCGTTGGACGCCCTCAGCAAGCCGCGCTCTGTGCCGAGAGTCGTCAATTGATAGTGCAGATCAGGTTTCAGATAACGGTTGGCGACTGAAAACACCTCCAGCGGCCCCGCCATGTCGAGCATCAGAAAGTCAGGGAACAGCACCATTGCCACGGTTTTCATGGGAGGTTTCACACATATTCAAGGGTCAATACGCACGCTTCAGCCAAGGCATTATGGCGGACCGAGTGTTCAGGAGCGTGATCGAATGGGTGAACCATAACGCAAAACTGTCAACCTGAGCCGGACAGTCTTTCAATTTCCATCTACTTATTGCCTCACCGGGTAACCAGTAACCTTCTCCTCACTCGGACGAATTCACGTCCCGCCAGGAGATTTCATCATGCTGACTCTTCGCAAAGCCTCCGATCGCGGCCTCGCCAATCACGGCTGGTTGAAGTCGTTTCACACCTTTTCTTTCGCCAGCTACCGCAACCCGCGTGAACAGGGTTTCTCCGATCTGCTGGTGATCAACGATGACCGGGTCGCCGCCGGCAAAGGCTTTGGCCAGCACCCGCACCGCGACATGGAGATCTTTTCCTATGTGCTCGAAGGCGCGCTGGAACACAAGGACACCCTCGGTACTGGCTCGGTGATCCGCCCCGGGGACGTGCAATTGATGAGTGCCGGCAGCGGCGTGGCGCACAGTGAGTTCAACCACTCGGCCACCAAGCCCGTGCACTTTCTGCAAATCTGGATCGTGCCGGATGTCAGTGGCGCCAAGCCGCGCTATCAACAGGAACACTTCAGCGCGCAGAAAAAACGTGGTCGCCTGCAACTGATCATCTCGCCGGACGGTAGCAATGGCTCCCTGAAAGTCCGTCAGGATGCGCGGGTCTACGCCGGGTTATTTGACGGCGAGGAAAGTGCCACGCTGAAATTGCCGGCCAATCGTTACGCTTACGTGCACGTTGCGCGTGGCAGCGTCGAACTCAATGGCCAAGCCTTGCAGGAAGGCGACGGCGTGCGGGTTCGTGAAGAACAGCTGCTCACCTTGAGCAACGGGGTCGATGCCGAAGTGCTGGTGTTCGACTTGCGGCCTCAGGAGTTGCCGGAAATGCCATGATCTGGCGCGATGCAGAACGGCCTTCCACTGAAGGCCGTTTTTTATTGCGGCGGCTCTGCTGAGGGTTGTACGACAGGTTTGGGTGACGATACCTCTTTGCCAATCTGAATCGCTGCCAGCGTGGTTTGTATCGTGGTCAACACCGCCGCCTGATTGGCAAAATGTGCGCCAACCAGCAAGGAAGCCACGCCGAGGAAATGCACAGTGGTGGCAGCCCAGTAATTGGCCTTTACCGTCGATGCCTGTCTGATCGCTTCCCGCGATTCGTCGGCGATTTTCTGCACGCCCATCCACATCAGGTCATAACGCTTGTCCCGTTCCTGCAGGGCCTTGTCCCGTTCAAGATAGACCTTGTCCCGCTCTGCCTGAGCAGCCAGGAACCCGCGAATGTCGGCGCGCATTTCTGCCACGCGGCCATCCATCCTCGTCTCGATGGTTTCTATCCTGGCATCGAATTCTTCGCGACTTATGCTGCTCATGATTTACCTGTCCCGCCCCGCGTCCGATCTGTCCGTGACTGCATATTGATTCACTTCCCTGATTTTCAATTCGACACCTTTCTGCGGCTACGCGGCCTTCCCTGGCTCTTCGTTTCGATGCATCACTGAGGTCTGCATCGAGCTGCAGTGACAATAGAACTCATCACGGACTACAACAAGCCGGCCCATTCTGTCTCGGACGTAGGCTGTTTCGTCAGCAGTTGTAGCCTCGGCAAAACCCTGAACCACTTATTCGTTTTCCAGCGCAAAAGCCTCAACGATCTGCTCGATGACCGCCCGTACCCGCGCGGTGTGACGCAGGTCGGCGTGGGTGACCAGCCACACTTCATACGGCAGCGGCCGGGTCCGCTCCGGCCAAAGTCTGACGAGGCCATCGCGTTCGCCCATGTATACCGGTATCTCGCCTATCCCGAGGCCTGCGGCAAGGGCTCGACGCACCAAAAGGCTGGAGCTGAGCGTGGCGACGATGCGTCCGCGGGTCAACGGTTCAGAGACCAGCGTCAGGTCTTTTTTGCTCTGTAAGTACGGCTGATACACCACCAGATCATGGCCCTCGAAAGCGTTGCCGGGCTGCGGTTCTCCATGGCGCTCGACATAGGCCTGTGCTGCGAAAAGTCCTACAGGCCAACGGGCGATTCGCCGAGCGATGAGATCCGGGTTATCCGGCCGAGTATTGCGCACCGCGATATCGGCTTCGCGCTTGGCCAGACTGAGAATCTGCGTCGATGCATCCAGCTGAATCTGCACGTCGGGGTGCTGGTCATGCAGGCGCGCCATCGCCGGGATGATGAAGTCGATGGCCATCGAGTCGGTGGTGCTGACCCGTACGTTACCGGTCAGACGATCGTCCAGCCCGTGGATGTGCCGCTCCAGTTCCAGTGCCGAATGTTCCATTTTTTCCACACTTTTACGCGCCGCTTCACCAACACTGGTCAGCGCGTAGCCATCGGAGGTACGCAGGAACAGCGTCGCGCTCAAAGACTTTTCCAGCGCGGTAATACGCCGCCCGACAGTGGCCTGGTCCACGCCCAGAACTCGTGCAGCTCCGCGCAAGGTGGACTCGCGACAGACCGCCAGAAAAACCCGCGCATCATCCCAATTCATGCTGATCCTCATCGAAGCATTTTTGCATCACTCTGCCGCTTAATCGCTGCATATGCGCAGCCAAGATAGCCGATAAGCTGAGCGCCATACACCTCTTGTGAGATCGCTATCATGCGTACTGCAAATTCCTCCGGCATCTGGCTGCCGATCTTCGCCGGGCTTTGCGCCAGCCTGGTCAGCATTGGCCTGGCGCGTTTCGCCTACACGCCGCTGATCCCTTCGCTGATTCAGGCACAGTGGTTTTCCGCCAATGATGTCGTCTATCTCGGCGCGGCCAATCTGGTCGGCTACTTGATCGGCGCCCTGCTCGGTCGGCCCATGGCCCATCGACTGGGTAACCGCAACGCCTTGCGCCTGATGATGCTGGCGGTCACGGGAGCATTTTTTGCCTGTGCTTATCCGCTCTCGGTGAGCTGGTTCTTCGGCTGGCGTTTGCTGTCCGGCATTGCCGGTGGCGCGATCATGGTGCTGGTGGCGGCAACCGTGCTGCCTCACGTTCCGGTGGCGCGCAGAGGTCTGGCCAGTGGCGCAATCTTCCTGGGCATCGGCCTCGGAATCGCCGGCTCCGGGACCATCGTGCCGCCGCTGCTGAGCCTCGGCTTGCAAGCGACCTGGCTGGGACTGGGCGCGCTGGCGTTGTTGCTGACCGCGTTGAGCTGGTTCGGCTGGCCTGCGGATACCGCGCACCCTGTGGCTGCGCACGCAACGTCGGCTGATGAGCCGACACCGCCGGGCGTCTACCTGTTGTTTGCTCAATACGCGTTCATGGCCGCCGGGCTGGTGCCTGCCATGGTGTTTCTGGTGGATTACGTGGCTCGCGGACTGGGCGCCGGGGCGCATATCGGCGCAATGGTCTGGGTGATGTATGGCCTGGGAGCGATTGTCGGGCCGGTGACGTACGGTTTTCTGGCCGACCAGCTTGGTGCACGCACTGGCATTCGCGTGGTGCTGGTAGTTCAAGCCATTGCCCTCGGTTTGCTCGCCGTCTCCCATGCGTTTCTGGCGCTGGCTTTACTGGCGGTGATTCTCGGCTCGTTCCCGCCGGGCATCGTGCCTCTGGCTTTGGCCCGCGTGCATGAGCTGGTGCCGTCGCATCACCGTCAGCAGATCGCCTGGAGCCGCGCCACCGTATCGTTCGCCACTTTTCAGGCTCTGGCCGGGTTTGCCTACTCGGCGCTGTTCAACGCTTCAGGTGGTCAGCACACGCTGCTGTTTGTGATCGCCGCTGGCGCAATCGTCGTGGCTCTACTGCTGGAGCTAGCCATGCGCTGGCTGCCCTCTGCTAATGAAACGCGCTGCGCGGCGAACTGAGGGGAATCATTGCACCCTGTCTGCGCTCCCATCTACACGACCTTCTCCACAGGAATCGACATGTCACTGCCTAAAGAAATGACCCGTATCGAAATCACCCAACCCGGCGGCCCTGAAGTATTGCAAGCCAGGCGCGTATCTCTGCCCACTGCTTCCGAGGGCCAAGTGCTGATCCGTGTTCACGCCGCCGGAATCAATCGTCCGGACGCCTTGCAGCGCGCCGGCAAGTACCCGATGAAGCCCGGCATGGACCCGATCCCCGGTCTGGAAGTGGCTGGCGAAGTGGTCGCGGTTGGCACCGGAGTAACGCGTTTCGCGGTCGGCGATCGGGTCTGCGCGCTGACCAATGGCGGCGGTTACGCCGAGTATTGCGCGGTTCCGGCCGGCCAGACTTTGCCTGTGCCGGATGGAGTCGATTGGGTCCAGGCCGCCGCGATTCCGGAAACGTTTTTCACCGTCTGGGCCAACCTTTTCGGCCTCGGCGCCGCCAAGGCCGGGCAGCGCGTGTTGATTCACGGTGGCACCAGCGGTATCGGTACCACCGCGCTGATGCTCTGTCGTGAATTTGGCATCGAGGCGTTTGCTACCGCAGGCAGTGCTGAAAAATGCGACGCGATCCGTCAGCTTGGCGGGCAACCGATCAACTATCGTGAGGAAGATTTCGCCGAGGTCATTGCCCAGAAAACCGCAGATCAAGGCGTGAACGTGATTCTCGACATCATGGGTGGCTCGTATCTGAACGGCAACATCAGCGCACTGGCAATGGATGGCCGACTGGTGATGCTCGGCTTTCTCGGCGGCGCCCGCGCCAACGACATCGATCTGCTGGCGATCCTCGGCAAACGCGCAGTGGTCACCGGCTCGCTGCTGCGCGCGCGTACCGCTGAGGAGAAAGCCGCCATCGCCGATCAACTGCAAGAACACGTTTGGCCTGCCCTCAGCGCCGGGCGCTGCCTGCCGATCATCGACAAGGTTTACCCGCTGGCTGACGCGGCTCAGGCCCATGCCCGCATGGAGGGCGGCGATCATATCGGCAAGATTGTGCTGCAAGTGGGGTGATCGATTGCAGCATCTTGTAATCGTTGGGCGTGCACGGTGGTCGAAAAACAGTCACGCGCAGACCGAGGCATCTGGTAAAAAGCGTTCTTTGTCTGCGCTGTGGTGAAACGATTAATGTTCCTGTCCTTCCTGACCCGCCTGCGACGCCGCCGCTTGGCATTCGCCATGATGGCCGCGCTGATCATTGGCGTGCCGACGAGTTGTGCGGTGCTGGAACACACCGAGCGCAAACTGTTGTTTCGCATCGAGCCGGGCACCGCCGGCTGGTATCGCGGTCTGCCCGGCAGCGTTCAGGAACTCGATCTGCAACCGAAGAGTTTCAAGGCCGGGCAGAACATCCATGCCTGGTGGTGGCCGGCGGAACGTGCCAATGCCCCGGCAATCCTTTATTTGCATGGCGTGCGCTGGAACCTCACCGGACAGTTGTTCCGCATAGAACAACTACGCGCGGCGGGCTATTCGGTGCTGGCCATCGATTATCGCGGGTTCGGCCAAAGCAAGGGTGATCTACCATCCGAAAGCAGCGTTTATGAAGATGCCCGCGTGGCCTGGGAGCGCTTCCAGCTGCTGCAACCGGACCCGAACAAGCGCCTGATCTACGGCCACTCTCTCGGCGGTGCGGTGGCGATTGATCTGGCGGCCGAGCTCGGACAGAACGCGGCGCGCAACAACACACCTCTGCCGGTTCGCGGTCTGGTCATCGAATCTACCTTCACTTCTCTCGCCGACGTAGCTGCCGCCGTGGCCAACACCTCGCTTCCTGTGCGTTGGCTCCTGTCGCAGAAATTCGATTCCATCGACAAGATCGCCGACATTCACATGCCACTGCTGGTGGTGCATGGCCTGGCTGATGCCTTCGTGCCGCCGCGCTTCAGCGAGCAGCTATTCAATGCCGCAGAGCAGCCCAAACGCCTGCTGCTCGTGCCCGGCGCGACGCACAACAACAGCATGGCGCTTGGCGGCCAGGGCTATCGCAAGGCTCTGGATGCACTGATGCAGACCAAAGCGGCGCCGCGGGTTGCCGGGCCGGCAGTCGCCAAGGGCTCTCGCGATTCCTGAGCTGTGTAAATCAGTCCTGAGAAACCGGCATCAGCGCCGAGCCAACTCATGGCGTACGCATTGTTCGTAATAGGTCTGCTTGACCGCTGCCGGTTTGAGCTTCGAACTGCTGTTGTAGGTCTGCTCGGTAATCCCCATCGCTGTCATGCGCATCCAGGGTTGCTGGAATCGGCGAACCTGCAATTGCTTGCGCGCGCCATACAGCGAAACCCCGGACAGTTTTGATCGCTGCGCCCCGGCAGCAATATCCGAGCCCCAGGTGCAGGCAAAGCGATGGCCCTTGCTCAACTCTTTTGCCTGCACTCCCGAGGCGATCAAAGCCAGGGAAAGCGTCACAACGGTGATGACAATCGTGCGCATATAGCCAACCTAACCTTTTGAAAAAAGGCGATTTTGCCGGTGCGAAATACCTATGGGGGCCAGCAATTTGCCTGCTGTCGCGAGATTTTTGATCCGGCTGAATACAATCAGGCTTCGCCGCTCGTCCAGTACTGCGCACCTTTGGCAGACAGGCTTATCCAAAGCAGTACATCCCACCGCGTAGAAGGCCCACGTGATGAACAAGAAAATCTTCGCAATTTCGTTTTTCAGTCTGTACTTGATTGGCCCGCTCCACGCTTGGGCAGCCGAAACGACAGCGGGCGCTGCCACCCCCGCCACCGCCCTGCCCGGTGTCAATCATGCACAAAGCTCTAGTGACCATGATGAGAAGGCCAACAAGAAAGGTGAAGAGTCTTCAGGCGCCAATGCGGGCTCAGAGCCGCACGAGACGGAGAAGGATGCGGCGACGTCGAGCGACTCTGAAGATCTTGAGAAAAAACCCGCTCAGTAACCACGGACTTTGCTATTCATAACGAAATACCGACGCCGAACTAGCGCAATACAGGGTGATATCAATATGATGCGCGCACTGGCCACCATAGAAGGTGGCCAGAGGAAAATACATCCAAGGAATGCAAATGAAAGATTTCGTCATCGGCGTCAACAACATCGTTCTCTACATCGCACTGGCGGTCATCCTGATCGTTTCCCTCTTCATGATGAGCCAGAGCTTTCTTTCGGGTCTCGGCATGTTTGTAGGCGGCACCCTGGGCTGGTGCATCGTCTCTGGCTTCTGGTTCGTGCAATCGGCGACCTACGAAGAACTGCGCAAGCTGAACTCGAAAACCAGCTGATCTGCGCCGAGTATTGGTTAAAGAAAAAGGCCAATGTCATCGACATTGGCCTTTTTATTTCAGCTTCGAAAGGATTGATTAGTCATTGCTTGGTGCACTGAGCGCCCAGTCCCATGCCCATGGAACCCAGAGCAACCATCGGGCCGCTCGGCAGTTCGCACGTATATTCGCCACTTTCGGTTTGAGCGGTGTAGAAGGTTGTATTGAAGTCGCTGCGGATATTTGAAACCTTGATTACGGGTTTGCCGATGGTGGTCTGTGCGCGATTCTTGAGATCACTCTCTCCCGGTTTGACGGTCTGGCATCCAGTAACTGCGAGCGCCATTGTTGCGAATAAAGCGAGAACCGGGATAGTCCTTGATGAGTTCATTGCAGATCGACCTTTTTGATTTTCATACCGGAGAAATACTGGCAATAACCTGCCGAGCGAAAGGACTTTAAGGTCGAGCCGAAACGGGGGCAATTAGGTCGGATGTGCTAATGGCTGAAGGCTAGCCTCACCTGCGATGAGGTTGTGCAACTGCTTTCCGGTTGCCGACTGCTGTTAATCGGTTTGGAAAACGTCTACCCGCAAGCGATCGCCGCCCTCCTCTCGGCAATCGATACGGACCGGCAAAAACAGGTGAATAACTTCGATGTTGCTGCGCAGATGATCAGTCATGCGCGGCGTGGTGAACGATCCGCCACCGGCCAGCGCCATCGGCAACAGCAACTGATCGGCCAGATGCTCAGCGACCGCAGCATCACTGCGCAACCAGTCGACAGCCTGATTGATTGCGGCATCGGCCACCTTCTCGGCGCGTAACGACACTTGGCCAAATGCGCTGAACACCTCAGTGACATGCTCGAAAACGTACTCCAGCAATAACACATTGCCCGGGCCGCGTGCCGGATCAAGCGCCACAGGTTGCAGCGCCTCCTCTGGCCAGTTCAAACGCTTGGCCACCTGACTCAGCTCTCGCTGAGCGACAGTAGGTGCGAGACCTGCGGTCAGCGCCAATGCGCGTCGTGAGACTGCCTCGCCGCGCTCACACAGGTCCAAGCGCGTGAGGCGCGAGGGCTGCACCTTCACCGCAATTTCGCCACCGCCAGCCGGTACGAAACCATGACGCAGCAACTCCAACTCGACATCGCCGCCCATGCGCCGCAGCAGCGGCAACCAACTGCGCGACAGGAAATCCGTCGGCGGCGCCAGCGGATTATGCGTGCCACCGGAGATTGTCACTCGACTGGCCTTCGATGCCCGTAACAAGGCTGGCAGCAACGTCTGCAGCACCAGCGTGCAGCTGCCGGCCGTGCCGATAGCGAACTGAAAGTCGCCGCCGCGAATTTCGCCCGGTTCGAAGCTCAGGCCTTGCGACCCCAGATGCGCACCAGATATCTGTGCACCACAAATCTCGCCCGCCGCCATCACGGCTGTCAGGTGCTGACGCAGCAATCCCGGACGACTGCGTCTGGCGCGAATCTGTTTAATGCGAAACGCCCGACCTGTCACCATCGACAGGCTCAACGCACTGCGCAACACCTGGCCGCCACCGATGGCGCCGTCCAGTTCGATTATCTCTTTCATTGCAAATCCTTACGCGTATAGCCCGACGGTGTCTCTGAGGTACCGTTAAACCGTCGTGGGTCTTCCTGAGTTACGATCAATATTGATAATTCGCGCTTCAGCTCAGCCGCGATGAACCGGGGCAGCGCCGGACGCAGAATTCTCGCCAGCGCTGTAGTTCCTTAGCCTTTGACGCACACCACCTGACGCAGGGTGTGCAGCACTTCCACCAGCTCACGCTGGGCGTGCATGACTTTGTCGATGTCCTTGTAGGCCATCGGAATTTCGTCAATCACCGCTTCGTCCTTGCGGCATTCCACGTGGGCCGTGGCGCGAATCTGATCGGCGACGGTGAAGGTATTCTTGGCCTTCGTGCGGCTCATGGTGCGCCCGGCGCCATGACTGCAGGAACTGAACGACTCTGCGTTGCCCAGACCGCGCACAATGAAACTCTTGGCGCCCATCGAGCCCGGAATAATCCCCAGTTCGCCCTTCTTCGCTGACACCGCGCCTTTGCGGGTAATCAGCACGTCTTCACCGAAATGCCGTTCCTTCTGCACGTAATTGTGGTGGCAGTTGACCGCCTCCAGCGCCACTTCGAACGGCTTGCGGATGATCTGCCGCGTGGCCTGAACCACCGCACGCATCATCAGTTCACGGTTCTGTCTGGCGAAGTCCTGCGCCCAGCCAACCGCCTCCACGTAATCATCAAAATGCTGGCTGCCCTCTTCGAAATAGGCCAGGTCACGGTCCGGCAGGTTGGCAATGTGCTGACGCATATCGGCTTGGGCCATCTGGATGAACAGGTTGCCGATAGCGTTGCCGACGCCACGCGAACCGCTGTGCAGCATGAACCACACCCGATTGGCCTCGTCCAGGCACACTTCGATGAAATGGTTGCCACTGCCGAGCGTCCCCAAGTGCCCACGGTTGTTGGTGTTGGCCAGTTTCGGATACTTGTCGGTGATCAGTTTGAAGCGCGGCTGCAACCCCGCCCAGGCCTGATCGGCTTGCTGAGGAATCTCGTCCCAGGCGCCTTTGTCTCGCCGCAAACGATTCGAACTGCGGCCATGTGGCACCGCTTGCTCGATGGCGCTACGCAGTCCCTGGAGGTTGTCCGGCAGATCCGAAGCCATCAGCGATGTACGCGCAGCGATCATTCCACAACCGATGTCGACGCCCACCGCCGCCGGAATGATCGCGCCGACCGTTGGAATAACGCTGCCGATGGTTGACCCCTTGCCCAGGTGCACATCCGGCATCACCGCCAGATGCTTGAAGATGAAGGGCATTTTCGCAGTGTTCATCAACTGTGCGCGGGCTTCGTTTTCAACCGGGACGCCTTCGGTCCAGAGTTTGATGGGCTTGCCGTTGGCGACTTCGAGAAGCTGGTAGGTTTGGTCTTTCATATCTTGGTGTCCATGTTCGTTTCCACCAGCATTGCAGCCGCTGTGCCAGCTTTGGATGCGGCTATGGTTTTTTCTGCTATGTTTCTGATTTTAATAGCTTTTATCTCTGATGCGACGAGTCTCGATAATCTATGGAAGACAAATCAGACCAGCAAAATTATCATTGCATATCGTCATTTATCTTATGAGATAAGCATGCCCAACAAACGCACGGTCGCCATCGGATTTATCGGAGCCACCCTGGATCGTGTCGGCAAAGGTGCCAGCCGTTGGAATTATTGGCGACCAAGCGTAGGCCTGTGCCAACAAACAGACCTCCCTATCCACCGACTTGAATTGATTCACGGCCTCGACGCGCGCGACGTCAGCCTCGCCGAGCGCATTCGAGTGGACATCCAGCAGATTTCTCCAAGCACCGAAGTGCGCCTGCATCCAATGTCGCTGCGCAACCCTTGGGACTTCGAGGAGGTGTACGGCGCCCTGCACGACTTCACCACTGCGTACAATTTTGACACCGAGCACGAGGATTACCTCGTCCACATCACCACCGGCACCCACGTCGCACAGATCTGCTGGTTCCTGCTGACCGAGGCGCGCTATCTGCCAGCCCGGCTGATTCAGACCTCCCCCGCCAAGCGCAAGAACGAAAACGAGCCCGCCTGCGGCACTCACGCGCTGATCGATCTCGATCTGTCGCGCTATGATCGCATTGCCTCACGTTTCGCCAGCAAACGCCTCGAAGGCCTGGAATTTCTCAAGTCCGGCATCGCCACGCGCAACCCGGCCTTCAACCGCTCCATTGAACAGATCGAGCGCGTTGCGCTGCGCTCGAAAGCCCCCATGCTGCTGATCGGCCCGACCGGCGCCGGCAAATCCTTCCTGGCGCGGCGCATCTACGAACTCAAACGCAATCGCCATCAGATGCAGGGACGCTTTGTCGAAGTCAACTGTGCAACCTTGCGTGGCGACGGCGCGATGTCGGCCTTGTTCGGCCACGTCAAAGGCGCCTTCACCGGCGCGCAAAACGCTCGCGATGGCCTGCTGCGCGCCGCAAACGGCGGCATGCTGTTTCTCGATGAAATCGGCGAGCTCGGCGCAGACGAACAAGCGATGCTGTTAAAGGCAATCGAAGAGAAACGCTTCTTCCCGCTGGGCTCGGACAAGGAAGTCGAGAGTGATTTTCTGATAATCGCCGGCACCCACCGCGACCTGCGCAGCCGCGTCGCCGAAGGCCTTTTTCGCGAGGACCTGTACGCAAGGATCAACCTCTGGACATTCGACCTCCCCGGCCTCGCCGGCCGCCGCGAGGACATCGAGCCAAACATCGATTTCGAACTGGAACGCCACGCGCGCGAACATGGGCAACGCGCGCGTTTCAATCTCGAAGCACGCCGACGCTACCTGGCCTTCGCCAGCTCACGTGAAGCAGCGTGGCTGGGCAACTTTCGCGAACTGTCCGCGTCGATTACCCGGATGGCAACTTTGGCCGAAAGCGGACGCATCGATGAAGCGCAGGTAGACGATGAGATCGATCGATTGCGATATGCATGGGGCTTGGCGCAACCCACTGCTATATCAACTGAGTTGCCGGGAGATGGCGAGAGCATGGACTTGTTCGATCGCTTGCAGTTGAAGGCTGTCATTGAGGTGTGCCGGCAGGCCGATAGCCTGTCCGATGCAGGCCGACAGCTGTTCGGTATTTCCCGGCAGGCCAAGGCGCAGCCTAATGATGCCGATCGCTTGAGGAAGTACCTGGCGCGGTTCGGACTTGAATGGGGCAAGTTAGTGGACACGAGGTGAAGCACAGCGCTCTTGATCGCACTACTTCAATGATGACTGTAGAAAAAATGAATTAGCCGCCTGATCTCTCGGTCAAGAATTATGAACGCAGTAAATCTGACGAGGTGACAGCAATGACTATCCAGGCAGAGACACTCGTACAACTGACCGAAGCGCTCCAAGAGCGAGGCATGAAAATGGTCTCAGACGTCCATTTCACCCGCGCACCCTATCGATACAACCATCGCTGGATCTGCATCGTAGAGTGAACATGCTTGTTGCCGGCGCCTGGATCGAAGCGTCCAGCCGCCGGCGCCGCTCGGCTTCGCCCACCCACGCCCAAATAACCGTCTGCGCCCAAGGATGTCGATAGAGGGTTGGGCGGCAATAAAAACCCGGCGCGATGGCCGGGTCTCGTGAACTATTACAATTGATCGGGCTTACTTAGCGCCGCCATTATCTCGGCCCGTCTGGGCGTCCTGATCAGAGCCAGGATTGCCGGGTGGCGGATTCCAGTCCTCTGGTCGTTCGTCGGTGCCCTGCTTCGGCTCAGAATCAGCCTGCTCCAGGCCGGAATCATGACCCTCGCCAGAATCAGGGGTTTGTTCGTCTGGTCCCGGATATGGCGCTTCAGGGCCGTTGTTGTCGTCGATCATCATTCTCTCCCGTCAGTGGCGCAGGGGCTGCGCTTAATAAGTAAGAGAAGATCGGCGCACAGAGAGTGCTATTTGCTCGACGAGCGGACTTTCTTACTAATCCAAACACTTGGTGATGCGAGTCGCAGGCGTGATCGAGTAGCCCCGCAAATCTCACACACATGAAAAAGGCCAATGCTGTGAACATTGGCCTAAGTCATTGAAAAATATGGTCGGGACGGAGTGATTCGAACACTCGACCCCTAGCACCCCATGCTAGTGCGCTACCGGACTGCGCTACGCCCCGACTGATGTTGCATCCCGTTCTTCACCTCGAAGAACGCTCAAGAATATATCGCAAGCTTTTGAAAACTGGAAGTATTCAAACGCAGCTTTTTATTTCTTGAGTACCACCAGAACATCTTCCAATTCAGCAATCATCTGCCGAATCATCTGTTTGTACTGTGTGGTGTCATCTTTGGCTTCGTCGCCGGACAGACGCAGACGTGCGCCGCCGATGGTGAAACCCTGATCGTAAAGGAGCGCGCGGATCTGCCGGATCATCAGCACGTCCTGGCGCTGATAATACCGGCGGTTCCCGCGGCGTTTGACGGGGTTGAGCTGCGGAAACTCCTGCTCCCAGTAGCGCAGCACGTGTGGCTTTACGGCACACAGCTCGCTGACTTCACCAATGGTGAAGTAGCGTTTGCCCGGGATGACGGGTAGTTCGTCGTTATGACTTGGTTCCAGCATAAGCCTCAACTCGGGCCTTCAACTTCTGCCCTGGACGAAAGGTGACCACACGGCGAGCCGTGATCGGGATTTCTTCCCCCGTTTTCGGGTTGCGGCCAGGCCGCTGGCGTTTGTCCCGAAGGTCGAAATTGCCGAAACCGGACAATTTGACCTGCTCGTTGTCTTCAAGAGCGTGCCTGATTTCCTCGAAAAACAGTTCGACCAATTCCTTGGCTTCCCGCTTGTTCAGGCCCAGCTCTTCATACAGACGTTCCGCCATCTCAGCTTTCGTCAAAGCCCCCATACGTCACTTCCTTAACGTGGCGTTCAACCTTTGTTCGAGCGAGGTGAGGATATTTTGCGTCGTCGAATTCACCTCATCGTCATTAAGAGTGCGCGATGGATGCTGCCAGGTCAAGCCGACTGCAAGGCTTTTTCTATCAGGATCAATACCTTTACCCTGATACACGTCAAACAGCCTGAGCTCTGTGAGCCATTCGCCTGCATTTTCACGGATTACGTCCAGCACAGCCGAGGCCGCGACGTCTTTGTGCGCGATCAGTGCAAGGTCACGACGCACTTCAGGAAAGCGCGACAACTCGTGGAATTTCGGCATTTTACCGAGCGCCACTTCCGCCAGAACCAGCTCAAAGACGAACACCGGACGATCCAGCCCCAGCGCCTTCGACAGCTCAGGGTGAATTGCACCGATATAGCCTACCTCGCGACCTTCACGCTCGATGCGCGCGGTTTGACCCGGATGCAGCGCCGGGTGTTTGCCCGGAGCAAAGGTGAACGAATCCAGGGCACCGGCAAAACCCAGTACAGCCTCCACGTCAGCCTTTACGTCGAAGAAGTCGACGGTATCCCGACCCTGCGCCCAGCCTTCCGGCAAGCGACTCCCGCAAACAACCCCGGACAGCATAGGCTCTTGCTTCAAGCCCTCAAGCTGACCAACGAAGCGCAGACCGCTCTCGAACAGACGCACGCGATCCTGCTGACGGTTGAGGTTGTGCTGCAACGCCTTGACCAGACCTGGCCACAACGACGAGCGCATGGCGGCCATATCGTTGGAGATCGGATTGGCCAGCAACAGCGGCTCGACACCTGGATTGAACAGTTCGAACTGACGCGGATCGATGAAGCTGTAAGTGATCGCTTCCTGATAACCACGAGCAACCAGCAGACGACGCAGCTCAGGCAGATCACTACGCGCTTCGGCCTTGGCTTGCGGCGCCAGACGCGCTTGCGGGTAGCGAACCGGCAAACGGTTGTAACCGTAAAGACGCGCCAGCTCTTCGATCAGGTCGACTTCCAGGCTGATATCGAAGCGGTGGCTTGGCACTTCAACTCGCCATTGACCTTCGCCGTCAGCGGCAATGCTCAGGCCCAAGGCACTGAGCAGGCGCTCGACCTGTGCCGAATCCATCTCCATGCCGAGCATCTGAGTGATGCGCTGAGCGCGCAGAGTAATCGGTGCAATCGATGGCAGATGTTGTTCGCTGACGGTCTCGATGATCGGACCAGCTTCGCCGCCAGTGATTTCCAGCAGCAGGCCAGTGGCGCGCTCCATGGCTTCACGAGCGAGTTGCCAGTCAACGCCACGCTCGTAGCGATGCGAAGCGTCGGTATGCAAGCCGTAAGAACGTGCCTTGCCGGCAACCGCAATCTGATCAAAGAACGCAGATTCGAGGAACACATCACGGGTGGTCGCGGAAACACCGCTGTGCTCGCCACCCATGACGCCGGCGATCGCCAGTGCACGAGTGTGGTCAGCGATGACCAGCGTATCGCTACGCAGGCTGACTTCCTGACCATCAAGCAGAACCAGCTTTTCGCCCTCTTCAGCCATGCGCACACGAATGCCGCCATTGATTTCGGCGAGATCGAAAGCGTGCAGCGGTTGGCCGAGCTCGAGCATGACGTAGTTGGTGATATCGACGGCAGCGTCGATGCTGCGCACGTCGGCGCGACGCAGACGCTCAACCATCCACAGCGGGGTTGGCTTGGACAGGTCGACGTTACGGATGACCCGACCCAGGTAACGTGGGCACGCGGCTGGGGCCAGCACCTCGACCGAGCGCACTTCGTCGTGCACCGCTGCAATCGCAGCTACCACAGGACGGGTTACCGGCACGGCGTATAGCGCGCCGACTTCACGAGCCAGACCGGCCAGGGACAGGCAGTCGCCGCGGTTCGGAGTCAGGTCGACCTCGATGCTGGCGTCTTCCAGATCCAGGTATACACGGAAATCTTTGCCCACCGGCGCATCGGCCGGCAGCTCCATCAGACCGTCGTTGCCCTCACCGACCTGCAGCTCGGCTTGCGAGCACAGCATGCCGTTGGACTCGACGCCACGCAGCTTGGCCTTCTTGATCTTGAAGTCGCCCGGCAGCTCTGCGCCAATCATGGCGAACGGAATCTTCAGGCCCGGGCGCACGTTTGGCGCTCCGCACACGACCTGGAAGGTTTCCGCGCCATTGCTGACCTGGCATACGCGCAACTTGTCGGCGTCCGGATGCTGCTCGGTGCTCAGCACCTCACCCACCACCACACCACTGAATACGCCGGCGGCCGGAGTAACGCTATCGACCTCAAGACCGGCCATCGACAGACGGGCAACCAGCTCGTCGCGATCTACCTGCGGGCTGACCCAGCCACGCAGCCATTGTTCACTGAATTTCATCCTGCTCTCCTAAGAATTCGTTACGACTAGCGAAATTGCGCGAGGAACCGCAAGTCGTTGTCGAAGAACAGACGCAAGTCGTTCACGCCGTAACGGAGCATGGCCAGACGCTCGACACCCATGCCGAAGGCAAATCCGGAGAACTCTTCCGGATCGATGCCGGACATGCGCAGCACGTTCGGGTGAACCATGCCGCAGCCCATCACTTCCAGCCAGCCGGTCTGCTTGCAGACGCGGCAGCCTTTGCCGCTGCACATCACGCATTCCATATCGACTTCAGCGGATGGCTCGGTGAAGGGGAAATACGAAGGACGGAAACGCACGGCCAGTTCTTTCTCGAAGAACACCCGCAGGAATTCTTCGATCGTGCCTTTGAGATCGGCAAAATTGATATCGCGATCGACCAGCAGGCCTTCGACCTGGTGGAACATCGGCGAATGGGTGATATCGGAGTCGCTGCGATAGACGCGGCCCGGGCAGACGATGCGGATCGGCGGCTGCTTCGATTCCATGGTGCGGACCTGTACCGGCGAGGTATGGGTGCGCAGCAACATGTTGGCATTGAAATAGAAGGTGTCATGCATCGACCGGGCCGGGTGATGGCCTGGGATGTTGAGCGCTTCAAAGTTGTGGTAGTCGTCTTCGACCTCAGGGCCTTCGGCGATGCCGTAGCCAATGCGGGTGAAGAACTGCTCGACGCGCTCCAGAGTCCGGGTGACCGGATGCAGACCGCCAGAGGTCTGGCCACGGCCCGGCAATGTCACGTCGATGGATTCGGCAGACAGTTTGGCAGCCAGCTCGGCTTCTTCAAACAATGCCATGCGCGCATTGAGAACGCCTGTAACACGTTCCTTGGCAACGTTGATCAGCGCACCGACTTGCGGACGCTCTTCGGCCGGCAGATTCCCCAGGGTCTTCATCACCTGAGTCAATTCGCCCTTCTTGCCAAGGTATTGAACCCGGATTTGCTCCAGGGCATTGATATCTTCAGCGCTTTGCACAGCCTCTAGTGCTTGAGAGACCAGCGCATCCAGGTTTTCCATGTACAGACTCCAGATACAAAATAGGGGAAGAGCTTGAAGGCTCTTCCCCTATTTATGACGTTTAACACCTGGCCCCACAGAGGTGAGGCCGGGTGACTGTCGGGGGTACTTAAGCCAAGGTGGCTTTAGCTTTCTCGACAATCGCAGCAAACGCCGCTTTTTCGTTCACTGCCAGATCAGCCAGAACCTTACGGTCGATCTCAATGGACGCTTTTTTCAGGCCAGCGATGAAACGGCTGTAGGACAGACCGTTAACACGAGCACCAGCGTTGATACGAGCGATCCACAGAGCGCGGAACTGACGTTTTTTCTGACGACGGTCACGGTAGGCGTATTGGCCTGCCTTGATTACCGCTTGCTTGGCAACACGGAATACGCGGGAGCGTGCGCCGTAGTAGCCTTTAGCAAGTTTCAGAATTTTTTTGTGACGCTTACGGGCAATGACGCCACGCTTTACACGAGCCATGAGTTACTTCCTCTATTCTTGACTAAATTAACGAAGGCGCAGCATGCGCTCGACTTTTGCCACGTCAGACGGATGCAGCAAGCTGCTACCGCGCAGTTGACGCTTACGCTTGGTCGACATTTTAGTCAGGATGTGGCTCTTGAAAGCGTGCTTGTGCTTGATGCCGTTAGCAGTTTTCAGAAACCGCTTGGCAGCACCACTTTTGGTTTTCATTTTTGGCATGTTCGGATACTCCGCATTCAGTTGATAAACATAATCAGAAGGCCTGCCGTGCCCTGTTGATTACTTCTTCTTTTTCGGGGCGATGACCATGATCAGCTGGCGTCCTTCCATCTTAGGATGCTGTTCGACCGAACCGTACTCGAGCAGGTCTTGTTCAACCCGCTTGAGGAGTTCCATCCCCAGCTCCTGGTGGGCCATCTCACGGCCGCGGAATCGCAAGGATACCTTGGCCCTGTCCCCGTCACTCAGGAAACGTACCAGGTTGCGCAGTTTTACCTGGTAATCCCCTTCCTCCGTCCCTGGACGAAACTTGATTTCTTTAACCTGAATCTGCTTCTGGTTTTTCTTCGCCGCGGCAATCTGCTTCTTCTTCTCGAAGATCGATTTGCCGTAGTCCATCACCCGGCAAACAGGCGGGACTGCATCTGCGGAAATTTCCACCAGATCAAGCTTTGCTTCTTCAGCGATACGAAGCGCTTCATCAATCGAGACGATGCCAATCTGCTCGCCATCAGCGCCAATTAACCGAACCTCGCGTGCCGAGATATTCTCGTTGATCGGGGCTTTCGGTGCAGCTCGTTTATCTTGTCTCATTTCACGCTTAATAATAATTACTCCGAATCTGGGCGACCACGCCGGGAAACCGCTTGCGCGAGAAACTCAGCGAACTGGGCGACGGGCATCGAGCCCAGGTCAGCACCTTCACGAGTACGCACAGCGACAGTCTGCATCTCGACTTCCTTATCTCCGATAACCAAAAGATAGGGAACCTTGAGCAAAGTATGCTCGCGGATTTTAAAGCCGATCTTTTCATTTCTCAAGTCGGACTTGGCACGAAATCCGCTTTCGTTGAGAGTTTTTTCAACCTCTGCAACAAAATCTGCCTGTTTATCAGTGATATTCATGATCACCGCCTGGGTCGGCGCGAGCCACGCAGGGAAAGCACCTTCGTAGTGCTCGATCAGAATCCCGACGAAACGCTCGAACGAACCGAGGATCGCGCGGTGCAACATCACTGGGTGTTTGCGGCTGTTGTCTTCGGAGACGTATTCAGCGCCCAAACGGACAGGCAGGTTAAAATCGAGCTGCAAGGTACCACACTGCCAGACTCGACCGAGACAATCTTTCAGCGAGAACTCGATCTTCGGCCCGTAGAAAGCACCCTCGCCCGGCTGCAGATCGTACGGCAGGCCAGCAGAATCAAGGGCTGCAGCCAATGCTGCTTCAGCGCGATCCCACAGCTCATCGGAGCCGACGCGTTTTTCCGGACGAGTGGACAGTTTCATCTCGACTTCGGTAAAGCCGAAATCGCGATAGACGTCCATGGTCAGCTTGATGAACGCAGCGGACTCGGCCTGCATCTGCTCTTCGGTGCAGAAGATGTGCGCGTCGTCCTGAGTGAACGCTCGCACGCGCATGATGCCGTGCAACGCACCCGACGGCTCGTTACGGTGGCAAGCACCGAACTCGGCCAGACGCATCGGCAACTCGCGGTAGCTTTTCAGTCCCTGATTGAACACCTGCACGTGGCATGGGCAGTTCATCGGCTTGATGGCGTAGTCGCGGTTTTCCGACTGAGTGGTGAACATGTTGTCGGCGTAGTTGGCCCAGTGCCCGGATTTTTCCCACAGGCTGCGGTCGACGACTTGAGGAGTCTTGATCTCAAGGTAGCCGTTGTCGCGCTGGATCTTGCGCATGTACTGCTCGAGCACCTGGTACAGAGTCCAGCCATTCGGGTGCCAGAACACCATGCCCGGCGACTCTTCCTGAGTGTGAAACAGGCCCAGACGCTTGCCGATCTTGCGGTGATCGCGCTTCTCGGCTTCTTCGATGCGCTGGATGTACGCCGCCAGCTGTTTCTTGTCAGCCCAAGCGGTGCCGTAGACGCGCTGCAATTGCTCGTTCTTGGCGTCGCCACGCCAGTAGGCGCCCGACAGCTTGGTCAGCTTGAAGGATTTCAGGAAACGCGTGTTCGGCACGTGCGGACCACGGCACATGTCGACGTATTCTTCGTGATAGTACAGACCCATGGCCTGCTCGTTCGGCATGTCTTCAACCAAACGCAGCTTGTAATCTTCGCCACGAGCCTTGAACACTTCGATCACTTCAGCGCGCGGAGTGACTTTCTTGATGACGTCGTAATCTTTCTCGATCAGTTGCTGCATGCGCTGTTCGATGGCCGCCATGTCTTCCGGCGTGAAAGGACGCTCGTAGGCGATGTCGTAATAGAAGCCTTCGTCGATGACCGGGCCGATGACCATCTTCGCGGTCGGGTACAGCTGTTTGACCGCGTGGCCAACCAGGTGCGCGCAAGAGTGGCGAATGATCTCCAGCCCCTCTTCATCCTTTGGCGTAATGATTTGCAGGGTCGCGTCGCTGCTGATGATGTCGCTGGCGTCGACCAGTTGGCCATTGACCTTGCCGGCGAGCGTAGCCTTGGCCAGACCTGCACCAATGGATGCGGCGACCTCGGCTACGGAAACCGGGTGATCGAATGAACGTTGACTGCCGTCGGGAAGAGTAATAGTTGGCATGGCGCCTCCTCTCCTAGTGGTGACCCCTACCAAAGGTCACGTGGGTTGGGATGAGCCAGTACAAGATCCGATCCAGGCCATTCAATGACGAACGCCTGCCTTACAGCGGCAGGAGCCTTGCGGCCAACCGGAAAACCGGACCAGAGTGACTGGGATTCAAATCGGAAAAATTCGCACGCCGACCGCTTCGGGACTGAAGGTCATCCGAAGCCTGAGAACGCTTGAGCCCGGCATGCTAGCACAGATGAGCGGTCGCTTACGCCCTGATTTGGCAGAAGGCCAAATGTCCGTTTTTATGCCAGAGTGCTGAACTTGATCGGCCTTTGCGCCCTCAGATAATAAGACATTGACCCACAAGGAGCATCCTCGCATGCGTCTGAAAAGCTTATTCGCCGTCGTCGCCCCCGTCGTTCTGCTGCTGCCACTGAGCGCCCATGCCGACTGGCCAAAAGGCGAGCGCGAGAAGTACATGGCCCAGTGCACTCAGGCTGCCACCCAACAAATTGGTGCTGCTGCCGCCAAATCCCACTGCGCTTGCGGAGCTGACGCCATCAAGTCCTATCCGGCCAGCGACATTCAGGCGCTGATGGACAACAAGGCGACGCCTGAATTGCAAAAGAAAGCCCTTGGCCAGATCGCCAAATGCAAGGCAAATACCGCCCCGAAAAAATAAGAAAACCGGTCATTAACATCGGCTGAAAGGCGGAAAAAAGTGCTGGAAATGAGGCTTTTCAGACGATTTATGCAGGTTTTACAGGTTTTTTTATCGTCTTTACGTTTCGCTGAAAGCCTTTCAAACCGGGGCTTTCAGCGCAACCAGGTGGTAAAGAAAACACGACTGATTGGCAAACAGCACGTCCGGGGGGCTACCAAAGCGAACATTTCGACTATGATACCCGGGTGTGCCCAGTTGGCCTGAGCAGCACAGCACTACTGAAAATATATGTTTCTTGGAGATACACCATGTCTAATCGCCAAACCGGCACCGTTAAATGGTTCAACGATGAAAAAGGCTTCGGCTTCATCACTCCTCAAGGTGGCGGTGACGACCTGTTCGTACACTTCAAAGCTATCGAATCCGACGGTTTCAAAAGCCTGAAAGAAGGCCAGACCGTCTCTTTCGTGGCTGAGAAAGGCCAAAAGGGTATGCAAGCTGCACAGGTTCGCCCAGAGTAATTTCTCGGCGCACTAAAAAAACCCCGTCCTGGTGACGGGGTTTTTTATGCCTGACGCAAAAGGACTCAGCCGCAGTTGACGCGAGTAACTACCAGGTTGTTGTCGGTGTTCAGGTTCAGGCGATCGGAGCGGTATTCCAGGGTGATCATGTCGTTCGGCTTGAGGAAACGCGCATTTTGCGCCCCAGCCTTGGCACGCGCCTGATCCAGCAACTCAGGGGATGCCTTCTTGCCGATGGCAAATTGCGCTGCCGATGCTTCGCAGCGGCTATTTCCTGATTCAGCCGCCACGGGCTCCTTTGCCGACTCGCTGGAGGTTGTGCTGCAACCAGCCAACAGAGCAGCGGCCATAAGTGCACCCAGTGTCGCGAACTTCAAAGGCATGAAGCCTCCTTGTTTTCAAATGTTTAAGCAGAGATCGTGCGACCGCCAATGCGGCGTTTGGTTTCAAGGCTCAAGCCATGCCCTGCCCCACGAGCGGAAAAATGCCGAGTGTGCCTGAGCCGCCCTGTCCGGCTCATCAAACATTCGTGACTGAATATTAACGACCTCAATAAACGTCGATGTAGTCGTAGGGCGGATTCGGCCAGTTGTCTTTGAGTGCGTTGAAAATCTGCATCACCCAGACTTCATCGCTGGCTGCGACGTTACCCACATAGCCCGACCCCTTCGCCCAGGTTTCCAGGCGAAACAGCAGACCCTCGATATCCTGCCCACCGGTCACCGTAGACAGATAGGCAATGCCATCTTTGGTCACGCGCAATTGGTTGTGCACGTCGTCACTGCCCGAGGCAAGCAATTGGCGCACTGCTTCGAGTGTGAGGCCGTCAGGGGTATTCAGATCAATCTGCACAGCGGGGTCCTTTGCAAGCCGGAAAAGACCAAGTGTCGCATAGCGCTCCGCTCATGCCTAAGTCGCAGTGCCAAATGCCGCACAAAATGGTTAACTCGAAAACAGACATCCTGACCTTTCGAGCCTCCCATGACCAGTGTAAGCATCGACGCCGCCATCAACGCCAAATGGGCCGAAGGACACAGCTCTTACAGCCCCGGCACGACGGAAGAATTGGCGCTGATCGGCATTGATTTACTGGTCAAGGAGTTGGGGATAGAAGCGGCGCAGCATTTTATCAATCAGGTATTCGAACGCTATCCGATCAGCCAGGCCGAACAGCCGCAGTGAAAACCCGCAGGCAAACCGCCTGCGGGTTGACGAATTATTTCAGGCGTTTCAGGCGCTCGGTCAACAGATCAAAGAATCCCTGGGCGTCGCCATTTTCGACCCAGAATGCATTCTTCGGTGCTTTCAGGCCGTCATACCAGTCAACAATGGTCTGGCCGAATGTCGGTCCTTCACGGCTATCCACCACGACGTTAACCGCCCGACCGGCAAACAACTCAGGCTTGAGCAGATACGCCACAACCGTCGCGTCATGCACCGGGCCACCGGGAATGCCGTAGTGCTCCATATCGCCCTTGATGTATTCGTTGAGAATGTCGCCGACGATCTTGCTCGCATTGTTGTTCAGCGCGGCGATCTGCTTCAGGCGTGCATCGCTGGTCAGGATCTTGTGGGTCACGTCCAGCGGCAGATAAGTGAGTTTCACCCCGCTCTTGAGCACCACCTCGGCAGCCTGCGGATCGGCGAACAAGTTGAATTCAGCCACAGGGGTGATGTTGCCACCGTTGAAATGCGCCCCGCCCATGATCACCACTTCCTTGATGCCCTGAACGATTTCCGGCTCCTGGATCAATGCCAGAGCCAGGTTGGTCTGCGGACCGAGCATGGCAATGGTGATGCTGTGCGGTTTGGCCGATTTAAGAGTGTCGATCAGATAATTGACCGCATTGCCTTTCGCCAAGCCTTTCTTCGGTTCGTGAACCGTGACGCCTGACAAACCTTCCTTGCCATGAATGTTCTCGGCGTAGATCGGCGTGCGCATCAGCGGCTTCGGTGCGCCAGCGTAAACCGGCACGTCTTCGCGTCCTGCCCATTCGCGAGCCAGGCGTGCGTTACGCGAAGTCTTGTCCAGGCGCACGTTGCCGGCGACAGTCGTTAACGCGCGGATATTCAATTCATCCGGCGACGCCAGCGCGAAGAGCAAAGCGACAACGTCGTCAGCGCCTGGATCGGTGTCGATGATCAAATCGATTTTTTCAGCGGCCTGAACGCCGGTCGCAGTTATCACAGACAAAAGCAGCAGACCCCGAAGCAGTTGATGGAGTTTTTCAGCATAGCGTTGCATAGCGCATTCCTTGTGCAGGTGATATCGGAAATCAGAATGTAACCCCGGCGACCAGAACGATGTTGCAGTACGGCTGACATTCTCCTGTACGAATGATCGCCCTGGCTTGTCGGCTAAGCACCTTGAACTGCTCGTGGGTGAGCAGATCCCTACGGCCCAGCGCGCCCTCTTCGTTCAACGCGTCCAGATCGGCCAGTGCCGTGGGTTGTTTGTCGAAGATCTCTTTGGCCAGCACATGGCTTTCTACCTGCATCTCGCTGAGTACAACTTTCAGCGTGCTGACGAAATCAGGGATGCCATGGGTCAGCGCCAGATCAATCAACTCGACACCCGGTGGCACGGGCAAACCGGCATCGCCAATCACGACCATGTCACCGTGGCCAAGAGAAGCGATCAATCGCGACAGCGCGACGTTAAGCAGAGGAGTCTTTTTCATGCGGGTTTGAACGCCTGTACTTCGGACATGGTTGGAATCGACGGTTGCGCACCGGCGCGGGTAACCGACAGTGCAGCGGCGATCTGACCGTAGCGAATCGCCTCGGCCTCAGTCTTGCCATCGGCCAGCGCTGCGGCAAAACCGCCGACGAAAGTGTCGCCCGCCGCCGTGGTATCGACCGCCTTCACGGTCGGCGCGGGGAAATGTTCGAAGCCGTTGCCGTTGGCGAACAATGAGCCTTGCGCGCCTAACGTGACGATGACTTTGCCCGCGCCCATGGCAATCAACTGAGTGGCAGCCGTTTCTGCCGACTGCAGCGAGTCGACAGCGAGCCCGCTCAATGCGGCGGCTTCGCTTTCGTTGGGAATCAGATAGTCGATGGCGGCAAACCAGTCAGCCGGCAAAGGACGGCTGGCCGGCGCCGGGTTGAGGATGACGGTTTTGCCCAGCTCACGCGCACGCTTGAGCGCATGTCCGACCGTCGCATCGGGAATCTCGAGCTGACAGATCACTACATCGGCGGCCTGTAAAACCGCATCAAAACGGTCGATCACTGCCGGCGTCATCGCGCCGTTGGCACCGGCGACAATCACGATGGCGTTCTGGCTGTTGTCATCCACCACAATCAGCGCTACGCCACTGGAATCCTCTACGACACTGACAGCCTCGCAGTCGATGTGCTCGGCGAGCAAGGCATCACGCAATCGCACACCGTAGTCGTCATTTCCGACGCAACCGATCATTGCCACCTTAGCGCCCAAGCGCGCAGCAGCAACCGCCTGATTGGCGCCCTTGCCGCCAGACACCGTGGCAAAGGAATGACCGATCAGCGTTTCACCGCCGCGTGGCAGCCGTGGCGCCCGGGTGACCAGGTCCATGTTCAGGCTGCCTATTACCACTACATTTGCTGGCATACATCACTACTCATCAATTCGGTTTCAGCGATATTCGGTGAACACGCCGGACAGCGGCGCGGTCGATTCGCGCAGGACAATGCTCGGGGTCACGATGCGTTGATCGGTGCCCGAATCCGGCGCAGCAATTCTGCGCAACAGCACTTCGGCGGCCATCTCGCCCAGTTGCAGGATCGACTGGCCGACCGTGGTCAGCGCCGGATAGACATAACGGCTCATCTGAATGTCATCGAAGCCGATCACCGACAGCTCGGCCGGTACCCGGACATTACGTTCAGCCGCCGCACGCAGCACACCGATGCCAATCATGTCGTTACCGGCAAAAATCGCGCTCGGCGGATTGATCTCGAGCAGCCGGGCAGCGGCGTTGTAACCGCCAGTGCTGGTGAAGTCGCTTTCGAGCATACGCTCCTCGCGCACCTCGATTCCCGCTTCTCGCAGCGCTCGGCAATAACCGGCCTGACGCATTTGCGCCACGCTGGTACTGGCCGGACCGCCGATGGTGGCGATGTCGCGATGCCCCAACTCGAGCAGGTGACGGGTTGCCAGATAAGCGCCGTATTCGTGGTCGATGCGCACCAGATCGGCATTTACACCCTCCAGGCCTCGGTCGACGATGACCATCGGCGTCTTCACGCCCGCCAGCCCTTGCGCCAGACCACTGTCACCGCCGGCGGAGGCGACGATCAAACCGTCGATGCGTTTTTCCAGCAACACGCGCAGATAACTGCGCTGCTTGTCCGGATTGTCGTCGGAGTTACAGAGGATCACGCAGTAACCGTTGCGCTCGCAGTAATCCTCGATTCCGCGCGCCAATTCAGCGAAGTACGGGTTGAGGCTGTTAGGCACCAGCAGGCCGATGGTCGCCGTGGTTTTGGCTTTCAGCGAGCGCGCCACGGCACTGGGAACGTAGTCGAGGCTCTTGATCGCCGCCTCGACTTTGCGCCGCACTTCTTGACTCACCGGGCGGGTGTTGTTCACCACGTGCGACACGGTCGTGTAGGAAATACCCGCAAGCGCCGCTACATCCTTGATCGTTGCCATGGTTCAGCCCCGGCGACTGGCGCGTTGACTGCGATAGGTGTCGAGCACCACGGCGATAACAATTACCGCACCGGTGATGATGCGCTTGGTCGGCTCCGTCGCACCAATCTGCGCGAGACCGGCCGCGAGCACGGAAATGATCAACACACCAAAGAAAGTACTGATCACCGAACCGCGTCCACCCATCAGGCTGGTACCACCGATAACCACCGCCGCGATCACTTGCAGTTCCAGGCCGGAACCTGCGTTCGGGTCAGCCGCCTCCAGACGCGAAATCTGAAACAGAGCGGCAATGCCCGCCAGCAGGCCCATAAGGCTGAACACCAGAATCTTGTAGGGCTTGGGATTGATCCCGGCCAGCCGCACGGCTTCTTCGTTGGTGCCGATGCCGATCAGGTAGCGGCCGAAAACCGTGCGGGTCAAAACTGCCTGCGCGATGAAGATCACCAGCAAAGCGATGATGAACGACGGGGAAATGCCGAACGCGATCGGATTCGACAGCCAGGCGAACGCATCGCCGATGTACGCAGTCCGCGACCCGGTCATCTGATACGCCACACCGCGGGCCATTTCCAGCACGCCGAGAGAGACGATGAACGACGGAATCCGCCAGGCCACGGTGATCGAGCCAGTGATGGTCCCGGCTAGCGCCGCCACCGCCATGCCGAGCAGCGCCGCTGGCAAAACGCTCCAGCCCCAGCCGAGAATCGCAACGCTGACCGTCGATGCGGCCAACGCCAGCACCGAGCCGACGGACAAATCGATGCCGCCGATGATCAGCACAAAGGTCATGCCCACGGCCAGCACCATCAGGTCGGGAATCTGGTTGGCCAGGGTGCTGAAAGTGTTGTACGAAAGGAAATGGCTGCTCAGAACCGAGAACAGCGCAATCATCGCCAGCAATGCACCGGCCAGGCCCAGATAAGTACCCAGGCCAAAGAAATTGCCACTACGTTTACTGGCAGAAGATGCAGTTTTCATGGGAGATCCCTAGGCGCTGCCTCATTGAGCAACGCATCACGTTTCTGGTAGCCGGCGAATGCGGCGGCAAGCAAATCATCCTGGGTCCAGCTGTCGCGCTCGAAGGTGTCGATCAGACGCCCCGCCGAAAGCACGCCGATCCGGTCACAGATCAGCATCAACTCGCGCAAGTCACTGGACACCACCACCAACGCCTTGCCCTGGCGGGTCAACTCACCGAGCAAACCGTAAATATCGAACTTGGCGCCGACATCAATCCCGCGAGTCGGCTCGTCGAACAGCAGCACCGAACAGTCGCGCTCCAGCCAGCGACCGATCACGACCTTCTGCTGATTGCCGCCGGACAGTTCCGAAACCAACTGCGTCGGGCTCGAGCTGCGGATGCGCATGGCTTCGATCTGACGCTTCGCCAGGGAGATTTCGTCGCCGTTGTTGACGAAACCGCCACTGGAGATTTCCGGCATGTTACCCAGGGCGATGTTGGCGCTGATCGACTGACTGAGCAGCAGCCCTTCGCCCTTGCGATCCTCGGTGATCAACGCGATGCCATTGCGTACGGCATCGACTGGCGAGCGAACACTCACGACCTTGGCCGGGGAGCCGAGCGCGATGGTGCCGCTGTCGGCAGCATCGGCACCGAATATCAGCCGCAGCAATTCCGTGCGCCCTGCCCCGATCAATCCGGAAATACCGAAGATCTCCCCGGCACGCACCTCAAAAGAGACGTCGCGGACTTTGTCAGAGCGGGTCAGCCCTTTGACCGTCAACGCCGGAGCGCCGATCTTGCGCGGCCCCATGTCGATGTGTTCGCCCAGTTCGCGACCGACCATCAAGGTGACCAGTTGCTCGCTGTTGTAGTTGGCCATCGGCTCGACGCAGACCAGATTGCCGTCACGCAGCACGGCAATACGCTGCGCCACCCGCGCCAGTTCTTCGAGGCGGTGAGAGATATAGATGATGGAAACGCCGCGGGCCTGCAATCGGCTGATCTGCTCGAAGAGCATTTCGACTTCGCGCGCCGTGAGCATCGCGGTCGGCTCGTCAAGGATCAGCACATGGCAGTCGCCGATCAGGTTGCGCGCGATTTCAACCATCTGCTGATGGCCGATACCGAGTTCGCCGACCAGCGTGTCCGGATCGATCGCATCGAGGCCGACTTGCGCCATGGCTTCGATCGCGGCCTTGCGCAACTGCTTGCGGCTGATCCAGCCAGCGCTGCTCGGCAGATTATCCAGAAAGAGGTTTTCCGCCACCGACAGCGTCGGCAACAGATTGAGTTCTTGCATGACCATGCGCACGCCAAGCTCTTCGGCCTGGGTACGGCTGCCCGGACGATAGTCCTTGCCGTGGAATTGCATCTGGCCGGTAGTGGGTGTGACCAGACCACCAATGATCTTCGACAGGGTACTTTTGCCGGCACCATTTTCGCCGGTCAGCGCCAGTACTTCACCGCGCATCAGCGTCAGATCGATGCCGGTGAGCACCGGTTGCGCATAGGTCTTGCCGATACCGCTGACCGAGAGGACAGCGTTCGGAGCGGAAACTGACATAGGAATCTCCACGCGCTCGCCCGGACGGACGAGCGCCGTTGTGTCGCCAGATGACTTACTGGGTGATCAGCTCGACCGGTGTTTCGATCACGCCGTTGGCACCGCTGTCGACTTTCTCGCCTTTGATGATCTTCAGCGCGGTTTCGATGCCGAACACGGCCTGCTTGGCTGCAAACTGATCAGCCGTCGCCAGCACGCGGCCGTCCTTGAGCATTGGCTTGATGGCATTGATATTGTCGTAACCGACGACTTTCACCTGCCCAGCCTTACCAGCGGCACGGACTGCGGAAACGGCACCGACCGCCATGCTGTCGTTACCGGCCAGCAGCGCTTTGACATCCGGGTATTCACTGAGGATCGAAGCCGCAACCTTGTTGCCCTTGTCGATTTCCCAGTCACCGGACTGCAGCGAGACCACTTTGATCTGCGCGGCTTCCATCGCGTCCTTGAAACCGGCCGTGCGCGCCTGCGCGTTGGTGGTGGTGGACACGCCTTCGATGATGCCGACCTCGTCGCCCGCCTTCAGTTGCTTGGCCAGATATTCGCCAACCAGACGTGCACCCTTACGGTTGTCCGGACCTACGAACGGCACGTTGATGTTCTTGCTTTTGACCACGGCGGGATCAAGCTGGTTGTCGATGTTGATCACCGTGATACCGGCGTCTACGGCCTTCTTGATCACAGGCACCATGGCCTTGGAGTCAGAAGGCGCGATCACCAGTGCATTCACCTTGGCCAGGATCATCTGTTCGACGATGCGAGTCTGGCCGGCGGTGTCGGTTTCGTCTTTGATACCGTTGGAGATCAGATCGAAATCGGCGGAGTGTTCTTTCTGGTAGGCCTTGGCGCCGTCTTCCATGGTCAGGAAGAATTCGTTGGCCAAGGATTTCATGACCAGCGCGACTTTGGGCTTTTCTGCAGATTCGGCGAACGCCGAGGAGACAGGTAGTGCGGCGGCTGTGGCAGCCAGCATAGCGACAGCAAGAAGACGTGCGGCGAATGGCAGCTTCATGGGTTCACTCCGATCTTATGATTATTGTGAGCAACGTTTGCGCTGACGTAAGCTACGTCACGACTCCGGGAGCAGATGCCCTTCCAAGTCGCGCAAACGTTTGCGTAGACCGAACTATGAGAATCCCGCTGACATTTGTCAACAATCAGAAATCGTCTTTTGTTGTAGGCCGAATCGCTGAGTCGGCCATCAGACGCTTCAGGCGGACGTGTTGACCAGGCCACCGCTGGTAGCGCTTTTCGACATCTCCTTGACCAACGCACCCGCCACTTCTGCCAGTGCGGCGCTGGTTTGCGCGATCTGGCCCTGAATCGACATCACTGCCTGGGACTTCGCTTCGGGAGTCGGATAGCTTGCAGCCTGAGCCGCAGCCAGTTGCTGTTGCTGCTCCTGAAGTTGCTTCTGCAATTCCTTCATCCGCTTGAGCAACGTCTTGACGGTGATGCTGAGATTGCTGTCAGCCTCGGTTTCACTGTTTTCCTGCACAGGCCCGCCACCGGTTCTGACCTGATTCTTCTCAGTCTTTTCGGTACCCAGCGCCTGCGCCGAAGTCTCATTGGTCGCATCGTTCAGGCTGTTGATCGTCGCTGCAGTTTTACCGCCAATGGTGACTGCAGCGGGATTGGCAAAACCGACCGTCAGTGACATGTGAACTCCTAAGATTTGGTTTCCTTGAGGACGCATCGGCCTGAGAGCACATTTCTTTAGCGGGGATTTGTCACCCGCCTGGCTTTTCAGAGATTGCCTATCGGCGAGCCGAACACGAATCCGCCTGTCGTTCGGAATCCCGGATGGATGGATCCTCAACGATGCTCCAGCCCTCGACAAATATTGATTTAAATCATTGGGTTAAACATTTTCCGCCAGCACATTACGCATGGTATGAATCCTGCTCCCGTCCTTGCACCTCGAGCATTCAGATCGGCTTGGGGCGCATCTAGATGAACCTGCATCAGCACCGTCTCACGACTAGAGAGAAAAATAATGAAATCTGCTTTCAATACTTTGATTCCGGGCGCATTGGCCCTCCTCCTGCTCCTGCCTGCTGCCCTTCAGGCAAAAGAAGCCGAAACCCAGACGAAACTGGCCAACGTCGTCGTCCTCGCCACAGGCGGCACCATCGCTGGCGCCGGCGCCAGTGCTGCCAACAGCGCCACTTATCAGGCAGCGAAAGTCGGTATCGAACAACTGATTGCCGGCATTCCCGAGTTGAGCAAACTGGCTAACGTGCGTGGCGAACAAGTCATGCAGATCGCTTCGGAAAGCATCACCAACGACAACCTGCTGCAATTGGGTCGTCGCGTTTCCGAACTAGCTGACAGCAAGGACGTGGACGGCATCGTTATCACCCACGGCACCGACACCCTCGAAGAAACCGCTTACTTCCTGAACCTTGTCGAGAAGACCGACAAGCCGATCATCGTCGTAGGTTCGATGCGTCCGGGCACTGCCATGTCGGCAGACGGCATGCTTAACCTGTACAACGCCGTCGCCGTGGCGAGCAGCAAAGAAGCACGCGGCAAAGGTGTGCTGGTGACCATGAACGACGAGATCCAGTCCGGTCGCGACGTCAGCAAAATGATCAACATCAAGACCGAAGCATTCAAAAGCGCCTGGGGTCCGCTGGGCATGGTGGTCGAAGGCAAATCCTACTGGTTCCGCCTGCCGGCCAAGCGTCACACCATGGATTCGGAATTCGACATCAAGGACATCAAGAGCCTGCCTGACGTAGAAATTGCCTACTCCTACGGCAACGTCAGCGATACCGCCTACAAGGCACTGGCTCAAGCCGGCGCCAAAGCCATCATCCACGCCGGCACTGGCAACGGTTCGGTATCCTCTCGCGTGGTTCCATCCCTGCAAGCCCTGCGCAAGGATGGCGTGCAGATCATTCGCTCGTCCCACGTCAACGCCGGCGGCTTTGTCCTGCGTAACGCCGAACAGCCCGACGACAAATACGACTGGGTTGTCGCTCACGACCTGAACCCGCAGAAAGCCCGCATCCTGGCGATGGTTGCACTGACCAAGACCAACGACAGCAAAGAGCTGCAACGGATGTTCTGGGAATACTGATTGAACATCGCCTGATCACTTCTCGATCGGGCAATTGCGCATCACCTGTCAGCTTGGCAGGTGGTGCCCCGCTTACACCCTTCCAATACTTTTCCCACAAAAATCTCGACAAGTCCTACACCAAAATCGGAAACCCGCTGTCAGAGGATTTTCTTGAATTTTAAGCAGTTGCGAAATCGCTTACAGTTAAATACTGTATGCACGTACAGCTTAATAAGGATAACCTCGTGGCCACCTCTCCTGCTGCTCCTGACGCTTATGAACGCATGGGTATGCGCGTTCAGAAAATCATCAATTCCCCCACCGCCCAAAAAGCCAAAGCCGCACTGATTTTCCGTCTGCCGGATGAGCCGATGGACGACTGGGAGCGCTTGCTCGAGGAAATCGACGAGAACGACAACGTCACCCTCGCCTATCGCGATGACGGTGGCGTGCAGATTTTTTGGGTTGTGCCGAAGGAAGATTGATTCAATGAGTGTCCGCTGTGTTGCTTTGCTGTTGTTGTTTTTCGCCGTGGGCGCCCAGGCTGGCGCCCCACGTACATTTTCCGAAGCCAAGAAAGCCGCATGGAAACTTTATGCGCCGCAGTCCACGGAGTTCTACTGCGGCTGCAAGTACACCGGCAACCGCGTCGATCTCAAGGCTTGCGGCTATGTGCCGCGCAAGAACGCCAAGCGTGCATCGAGGATCGAGTGGGAGCACATCGTGCCGGCGTGGCAGATCGGGCATCAGCGGCAGTGCTGGCAGCAAGGCGGACGCAAGAATTGCACGCGTTACGATCCGGTTTATCAAAAGGCCGAAGCTGACCTGCACAACCTGGTACCGAGCATCGGTGAGGTCAACGGTGATCGCAGCAACTTCAGCTACGGCTGGTTGCCGGTGCAGTCCGGTCAGTATGGATCCTGCCTGACGCAGGTCGACTTCAAGGCCAAGAAGGTCATGCCCCGCCCTTCGATCCGCGGCATGATCGCCCGCACGTATTTTTACATGAGCAAACAATACGGACTGCGGCTGTCGAAGCAAGATCGGCAGTTGTACGAAGCGTGGGACAAGACCTATCCAGTGCAGGACTGGGAACGTCAGCGCAACCAGAGCGTGGCGTGCGTGATGGGGCGTGGCAACGAGTTTGTCGGCTCGGTAAATCTGAAAGCCTGCGGCTGATCGCAGCACAAATAAAAAGGCCTCGAGCGTTATGCTCGAGGCCTTTTTCACGTTTGGCGTTCAACCTGTTTTGAAGGCGCTTCGCTTATGGCGTGAGGGGATGCTCAATCACCACCGACTCGATATTTTGTTTCTTGGCTTTTACCAATGCCGCATCCACCTGCACCTTGCGCGCCTCGGCGTCAGCCTGGGAATTGAACGGACCGATCAGAATTCGTGTTTTACCGCTGCCGTCCTTGACGACCGTCGGAACGAAAGCATGCTCGATCAACCAGCCGCTCAGGTCACTGACAGCCTGCGGAGTTTCGCCCCGAACTTCCAGATCCCACTGTGGCGCGGCGGCCGCCGGCGCTGCCGCGACCTTTGCCTCAGGCTTTGGCGCATCTACATTCTTGCCTTCACCGCAGCCTGCCAATGCCAGTGCCGCTACCAGCCAAACCAATTTGCGCACAACGCTTTCCTCGGAATTCACAAAGCCGCGATCTTATCATTCAAAAATACTTCGCGAGCCCCGCAAAATGGGCACAAAACAACGAGAATGATGATTGCAGCCTCTGTATAGTTACGCCCTGGGAATTAATGCCGCATCTGCGCGTCAGAAAGAGGCACCCAAACCGTGAGACTTCGCACTAATCTATAGATACCACCGACCTCTGCACTGTCTGAATCAGGTGCCCTACAAAGCAATCAAGGAGAAGACCATGCTGATACTCACCCGCAAAGTCGGTGAAAGCATAAACATTGGTGATGACATCACGATCACCATCCTCGGAGTCAGCGGCCAACAAGTCCGCATCGGCATCAACGCTCCGAAAAACGTGGCAGTGCACCGTGAAGAAATTTACCAACGCATCCAGGCCGGCCTGACCGCTCCGGACAAGCCGCAAACACCCTGAGCCACTTTGCATTACGTAGCCAGTCCTATTGCCGTCGCGCAAGACTGGCTAAAGATTCACGCGCCGTTTAGCCATCCGCATTTCACCCCGCTGGGCACGGCGCCTGAAGCACACTGACTCCTTTCACTTGTCACTCCCTCCTTTCTTACGCCGATATTACCTTTCACTCCCGGAGCTGGCTGTCGGACGTTTCCGATAGAGCGCGGAGAATTTCGCCTTCTAAGCGAATATCACGCCACGCGCCATGCCCGTCGCCGCGACCATCATCAGGATCAGCAGCAGCGCTTCAACATGACTGATTCGCGCGTACAACTTCGCACGCCCGGCATCAGGCGCTACCCCGCGCGACGATGCGATGCGCCATTTGATCAGCGTGATCATGGGTGCAAGCTCTACCAGCAGGATCAGCACTAACAACGTCATCTTCAGATGAAACAGCGGCTGATGCAGGTAATAGTCAGAGCCTTTCTCGTAACCACCAAACGCACGCATCGCTCCGGTTATAAGCAGCGTCAAAGCTGAAAGCCCCCAGAGGTTATCCGCGAGCAGCACGCGCTTGAGCTCTCCCGTGCCCGCCGAGAGCTGGCTGAACGCTGTGCCGCGCGTCAGTACCGCCCAGAAAGCCAAGGCAAACGCGAATAGATGAACAGCCGCAAGGATCCACTGACTCAGCATCGACGCACCCCCTTACAAAGAGTTGAAAATCGGCCAGTCAGTAGTAGACGAAAAAGCGGGGCCTCGCTTGGAGGTGACGGCGAGACAGATGCCAAACGCCAAAACGCAGGCAAAAAAAATCCCAAGCAGCTGATGGAAGCTTGGGATTTAAAAATGCATAAACCGTGGTGGTGAACGCGGAACGGATGTTACTTAAATTCCCAATATGCAACAAGGCTTTTTCGATAACCGGTTGGAGAAAAATAGCTGTAAGCCTTTGGATATTCAGGTGTTTTCAACCACGAAATGGTAAAAAAACGCACCAAAATGGCGCTTGATCATTTTGCGCAAATAGTAATGAATGGAGAGCTGATCAGAGCGAAGCGGAAATGACTGGGAACAAGCGTTGCGCAAATCGCAGAAAACAAAAAAGGGCCCACCTTTCGGTGAGCCCTTCTAGACCGCCCAGCAGAGCGGATTTTGTTTGGTAGGCGCGATTGGACTCGAACCAACGACCCCCACCATGTCAAGGTGGTGCTCTAACCAACTGAGCTACGTGCCTGCTGTGAGGCGGCATTCTACGGAATTCCGGAGGGGTGTCAACACCTTTTTTTCACTTAACTCTATGAATATGCAAAATATTTAATTTCGCCTCAGCGACGAAGATTTTCCGGTGGCTGGCGGAGGTTTTTCAACTCGGGTAGGATCGACGCACTCGTAAAATATATTAAACAGAGGCGGCAGGATGGCGAACACCCAATACCCAGAGTCTTATTACGCTGCGTCGGCCAATGCCGTACCACCACGCCCTGTGCTGCAGGATGATGTGGAGACGGACGTCTGTGTGATCGGCGCCGGGTATACCGGGCTGTCGTCCGCCCTGTTCCTGTTGGAGAACGGTTTTCGCGTAACCGTGCTGGAAGCGGCGAAAGTCGGTTTTGGCGCCTCGGGCCGAAACGGCGGGCAGATCGTCAACAGCTATAGCCGCGACATAGACGTCATTGAACGCACGGTCGGCCCCAAGCAGGCGCAACTGCTCGGCGAAATGGCCTTTGAAGGCGGCCGGATCATTCGGGAGCGCGTGGCCAGATACAACATCCAGTGCGACCTGAAAGACGGTGGTGTATTCGCCGCCCTTTCCGCCAAACAAATGGGCCACCTTGAATCGCAGAAACGGTTGTGGGAACGCTTTGGTCACACTCAGCTGGAACTGATGGACCAACGCCGCATCCGTGAAGTGGTGGGTTGCGATCAATACGTCGGTGGCATGCTCGATATGAGCGGCGGCCACATCCATCCGCTGAATCTGGCGCTCGGTGAAGCGGCGGCAGTCGAGTCTCTCGGCGGCACCATCTATGAGCAATCACCTGCCGTGCGCATCGAGCGCGGGGCCAATCCGGTTGTGCATACACCGCAAGGCAAGGTCAGGGCCAGGTTCATCATCGTCGCCGGCAACGCCTATCTTGGTAATCTGGTGCCCGAGCTGGCGGCCAAATCGATGCCGTGCGGTACCCAGGTGATCACCACCGAGCCGCTGGGCGATGAGCTGGCGAAGGCGCTTTTGCCGCAGGATTACTGCGTGGAGGATTGCAACTATCTGCTCGACTACTATCGCCTGACCGCCGACAAACGCTTGATCTTCGGTGGCGGCGTGGTTTACGGCGCTCGCGATCCGGCGAACATCGAAGCGATCATTCGCCCGAAGATGCTCAAAGCTTTCCCGCAACTCAAGGACGTGAAGATCGACTACGCCTGGACCGGCAACTTCCTGCTGACCCTTTCGCGCTTACCGCAGGTCGGGCGCCTGGGCGACAACATCTACTACTCGCAGGGCTGCAGCGGTCACGGCGTCACCTACACGCATCTGGCTGGCAAAGTCCTCGCCGAAGCATTGCGCGGTCAGGCCGAGCGCTTCGATGCCTTTGCCGACCTGCCCCACTACCCCTTCCCCGGCGGGCAATTGCTGCGCACACCGTTTGCCGCGCTGGGGGCCTGGTATTACGGGCTGCGCGATAAGTACGGTCTATAAACACCATTGTGGCGAGGGGATTTATCCCCGCTGGGGGTGCGAAGCGCCCCCTCTTGAGCAGGAGGGGAATGCTACGCAGTCCAACGGGGATAAATCCCCTCGCCACAGTAGATTCAGCAAGGCTTAGGATCAGAGCTGATCCCGAGCGATCCCGCTGCGAATCCGCAGGATATCCGCCAGCACCGCCAGCGCAATTTCCGCCGGGGTCTTGCTGCCGAGGTTGAGGCCGATCGGCGCATGAATCCGCGCCAGCTCCGCCTCGCTCAAACCACCAATGCGACGTAAGCGCTCAAAGCGTTTTTGCGACGTCTGCAGCGATCCCATCACACCGATGTAAAACGCCTTGGTGCGCACCGCCTCCATCATCGCCAGATCATCGATACGCGGATCGTGGGTCAACGCCACTACCGCCGTATCGCGATGACAACCACCGTCGGCAATAAACACCGAAGGCAGCTGCCGACGGATTTCTACGCCATTGAGCACCACACCTTCCAGCACCTCGTCGCGCGGATCGCAGAGAATCACTTCGAAGCCAAGTCCTACCGCGAACTCGGCACAGGCCTGCGCCACACTGGAGTAGCCGGCGAGCAACAAGCGCTGTGCTGCACCGATACGGATGCGCACCCGATCAATCTCACGCTCGATCCGTGCACCCTGCTCGCGATCAGCCAACAGAACGCGCGCACCGCTGGCCAGATCGACTTCGCGAAGCAGACGACGTTGACCCAGCAGCGCTGATTCCAGTTCACGCAGATGCGCCTGCACCGCGCTGTCGGCGTCAAGTTTTTCCACCAACACATCGAGAATGCCACCGCAAGGCAGACTGACCCGCGAGCGCGGATCATCGCCTTCGCCGTAACGCACGACGCTGACTGCTTCGAGAAACGCACCTTCGGCAACGCGCTGAAGAAAATCCTCCTCAACGCAACCGCCCGACAGCGAACCGATCCACTGCCCGCTTTCGTTCACCGCGAGCAGCGAACCCGGCGCGCGCGGTGCCGAGCCGTAAGTGGTCAGCACCGTGCACAGCCAGATTCGCTGCCCGGCCACCGACCATTCCAGCGCCCGACGCACCACTTGCAGATCGAGATGCTGCATATCAGTGGGCCTTGTGCTCGACGCTCGGCGCGTCGGCTTGCAGCTTCTGCACTTCACTTACTGCCAGCTCAGCGCTCTGGCCGCCCCAACCCTGACGCAGGTAGTTGAGCAGATCAGTCAATTGCTCAGGACTGAGCTTTTCAGCAAAACCCGGCATCGGCTGCATGTGCTCGAACCCGGAGAACTTCTGTTCGCCGATGCCGTCCTCGATCACTCGCAACAGATTGCGCGGATCTTCCAGACGCAACGTGGTGTTGCCGCGCATGGCCACTGCGATGTGCGGTTTGCCTTCTCCGCCAACCGCGTGACAACCGGCGCAGACGTTCAGATATTCCTGACGGCCGCGCTGAGCACTCGCGCTGAGCTTGTCCAGCGGTACTTCGACGAGCTCTTTGGCTGGTGGCGGTTGCTCGCCAAGCAGGAACGTCGCCATTGCCGCCAGATCAGCATCGCTCAGACCTTGAGTGCTGTTGTGAAACACCGGGAACATTTCGTTGAACATCGTTCCTTGCGCGCTCATGCCATGCTTGAGAAACGTGCTTAGATCCTGCTGATTCCAGCCGCGCGCGGCCAGGTCGGTAGCCAGCAGGCTCGGCGCCAGATAACCATTGAGGATGCCGCCGGTCATGCGCTTGTCCATTTGCATCGCGCCGGGCAGGCCGCGTGGCGTATGGCATTCACCGCAATGGCCGAGGACGTCGACCATATACTGGCCACGCTTCCACGCCGCACTTTTGCCTTCGGCGGGCTCCAGCTTGACGTCTTTGCCGTAGAGCATGTTCCAGCCGGTCAGGCCCAGACGCACATTGAACGGAAAGCTCAGGCTGGTCACCGGCGCGGCGCGTTCGATCGGCTCGATGGTTTTCAGATACGCGTGAATCGCATCGGAATCGGCGCGCGGCATCAGGTGATACGAGGTGTACGGCATCGCCGGATACAGATTCGCACCGTCGCGCCGTTTGCCTTCGGTCAGCGCAGCGAAGAACTCGTCATCGTTGTACAGACCGATGCCGTGCTCTTTGCTCGGGGTGATGTTGGTGCCGTAGATCGTGCCGAATGGCGAGACGATCGGCAGGCCGCCGGCATAGGGCGCGCCACCGGGTGCGGTGTGACAAGCCATGCAATCAGCGGCGCGGGCGAGGTATTCGCCGCGCTTGACCTGATCCTCGGCGTGGACCGCCAAAAGCGGCGCAGCCAGTCCGACCGCAAAAGTCAGGCGGGTCAGTAAACGCTTCATGCTCAACCCTCCTTGACCAGGCCGAGATCGGTCAGCACGTTGCGCGTAGCGTTGTAATAACGCACGTAACCGGTGCAGCGGCAGACGTGATGACCGAGACTGTCCTCGATCACCTGTTCCAGCTGACTTTTGACAATCGGCTGGCGCTGCAGCTTCTCGACCAACACCGTCGCGGCGTTGACGAAGCCTGGCGCGCAGTAGCTGCACTGGAAAGCGAACTCGTCGACAAAGCGCTGCTGGATCGGATTGAGCTCGGTGACCTGGCCCTGCTCGTCGCGAGTGGCGTGGCCTTCGATGGTGCGGACTTTCTTGCCCTCGAAGTAGTGCGCGCCGGTGATGCAGGTGCGCACTTCTTCGCTGGTACCGTCGGGGTTATCAACGATCACCACACAGGCGTGGCAGATCCCCTGACCGCAGCCCAGCCGCGAGCCGGTGAGGTTTTTGTATTCGTGCAGGTAGTCGATCATCGGCAGGTCATCAGGGATGTCCACCGGGCCGACGGATTGACCATTGAGGGTCAGTTGAAGCGGACGGTTAGCCATTGAGGGCCTCCTTGATGCGCGCAGCGGTGATAGGCAAGTCACGAACACGTTTACCGATGGCGTGCGCCACGGCGTTACCGATGGCACCGACAATCGGGATCATCACCACTTCGGCGATGCCCTTGGACGGATCGCTCGGCGACAGCGGCGGCAGGATCTCCGCAGTCTGCTTCCACACCGCTACGTGACGCGCCATCGGCAGACGGTAACGGTTGAAGTTCCAGTCACCCTCCCCCGGCCCGCCTTCGTACAACGGCATCTCTTCCATCAGCGCATGACCAATACCCATGGCGATACCGCCTTCGAGCTGGCCCTTGACCAACTCTTCAACCAGCACCCGGCCGCACTCGATCCACGAATGGTGGTTGAGCACCTCGACTTCCGCCGAGCCTTTATTGACCTTCAACTCGACCAGCGTCGCGACCGGGCTGTAATAGGTCACGGCAGCGTTGTTCAACTGCACTACCGGGTAGTTGACGTTCTGCCGATCAAGCAAGTGGAAGCCGGCGCTGTTCATCTGCGCTTTCTTCGCTTGCGGCGCGCCATCGCCGTATTTCACCGCCAGACCGTCGAGCGGCAGGCGCTCGCGCACGCCGTCGATGCTGTATTCAGCCTCGGCCCAGCTCCAGCGGTTGAAACCATGCACCGTGGCGCCAGTCACCAGACCGCGTTCGTGGGCGCGTTTGGCCAGTTCTTCGAAACTCAGCGGCTGCATGCCGTTGGCGGTCAGCTTGCCGTCGACCCAATGCGCATCTTCGCGACGCACCACGTAAGGGTTGGCCTGGCCGCCGTACGGCCCCTGACGCCATATCTCCAGCGCCGCCGGCCACAAACCATGGTTGAACAGCACCCGCGCCGCTTCACGGGTCGCATGACTGAAGTAATAGGCGGAGTTGGTCGCCGAGGACGCCGACGCCAGCTTGCCGACCCAGCGCGGATTACGCAGCAGATTGTCCTGTTCGGCCTGACTCATGATGTACGGGTTGCCGCTGGTGATCAGCTGCATTTCCTGCCACTCGGTTTCTCCGGTCTTCACATCATGCGCCGGGCTGCCGAGGAAATCGGCGACGACCAAGGCTTGCGAAGTGGACATGCCGGTGCCGATTTCGATACCGATATGGCGCAGGGTGATGCGCCCGTCAGCGGTGAATTCGATGCTGGCCATCGGTGCTTCGGAGCCGGTACCGAAGTCTTTCTGGCAAATGGCGAAACCGACGCCGTACCAGTTATCCGGGTCTGCCGCTTCACGTTGTTGCTTGATCGTGTCGCGGTTTTTCCAGACTTCGTGCACCGAGGCCTTGTCGAGAATTTCGTGCAGGCGCAATGCACCGGCCGGGATTGCGCCCTGGGTATTTTTCATACCGGAACGCAGGGCATTCCTGCGGCGCAAATCGATGGCGTCGACACCCAGACGATTGGCGATCTCGTCGACCATCATTTCGGTCGCCGCCATGCTTTGCAGGGTGCCGTAACCGCGCATCGAACCCGCCTCGACCGCGCGCGAGTGATACGCGGTGACTTGCAGGTCGTTCTGCGGCATGTAGTAGATCGACTGCGCTGCGGTGGCGCCAACCGCCGCCACCGATGGGCTGTAGTTGACCCGACCGCCGCCGTCGACGCTCATTTCTGCACGGAAAATCTTGAAGGTGTAGTCGTTCTTGTCCACGGCCAACTGGTAGCGGATGTCGAACGGGTGACGCTTGATACCGCTCTGGAATTGCTCATAGCGGTCGTTGGCCAGACGCACCGGCACACCGGCGCCGTACAGCGCGGCCAGGGCTGCGTAGTGGACAAAAATGTTGTGGTCTTTGGAGCCATACCCGACGGTGTAGCCCGGGTGCATGTTCAGGTTGGCCAGGCCGAAACGCGACGGCCCGATCATCTTCGCAGTCTCGGTCGCGACTTCCAGCGGGCACTGGGTCGCCACGACGAAATGCAGGGTTTTGGTTTTCGGGTCGTACCAGCCGTTGCCGTTGTCCGGCTCGAGGGCGGCCGGTTCGATCGACGGCGTCTTGTAGCGCTCATCGAACACCAGCCAGTTGTCTGGCGGCGTGTCGATCTCCTGCTTCATGCGATCGGCGTAGAACAGACCGCGCTCGGTGAGGTTGCCATGCAGGTTCGGCGATGCATTCCACACTGGACGGCGGTTCTTCAGCATCGGGAACAGAATCGAATCCTTGAGGCTGGCGAACTCGTCTTCATCCGCCGAGGTCGCGCCACCGACGCGCACATAGCGGAAGCTGCCGTAGGGATCACCTTCGTAGAACGGCACTTTGGCGCCGTAACGAATCGCCTTGTCATTGAATTTGAGTTGATTCTTGGCCTGACGGAAACGCTCGAAATCGTTCCAGATCAGGATCGCCACCGGGTGACCGATGAACATCGGCACTTTACCTTCCGGCAGCAATGGATCAGGCGCGTGCTCTTCGGGGAAGACGATACCGTCCTTGTCCAGATCGGCAGCGGTGACGATGCGGTCCGGTTGCAGATCGGCGCCGAGCCACGACAGGTCGTAGCCTGCGTAGATATGGTCGGCCTTGATGGTTTTCAGCAGCATGGCGTGGCCTTGTTGCTCAGGCCAGCCAGGCATGTCCTTGGCGCGGATGTCGCGGGCAAACACCTTGCTGCCGCAGACCTTGGACAAGGCATCGTTGCGTTGACGGGCCTTGCCGTTATTGCCGAGCCATTTCTCGGACGGCACAGTGACGCTGTTTTCCATCAAGGCAGCCAGCGCCTGACTGCTGAGCGGCGTGAGCGTAACGCTCACACCCGCCACCAGCCCGCCCTGGAGGAACGAGCGCCGGGATATTTCACGGTTGGACATGGATCATCCTCTGGGCGGTTATAGGTCCGCCCTTGTGGTTATCTACTGGGGATCTCGAGTCGTGCAGAAGCTCTTTCTGGCGAAGCAAAGAGCTGTGTTGACAGTGCAAAGCTGACCGAAAGGTTAACTTTAAAGGTTTCTGCGCCCACAGCAAACAACCAGTTACAAAAACCTGACTAAATAATCAAAAAAATCAATGCGACGTAGCACCGCAGAAGGCTTGCAGAGATTCTTGCAGGAGCTGTCGAGTGAAAAGAGGCTGCGATCTTCTGATCTTGCTTTTTAAAATCAAGATCAAAAGATCGCAGCGTGCCGCAGCTCCTACAGGACGATTTGCGTAGGAGTTCGAGAGAGGAATAGCTAAATTTCAGACACAAAAAACCCCGGTCTTTCGACCAGGGTCTTTGCTATCGATCCGATTCAGCCAATGGCTGATTTCGGCGCTTCAAGGCGTTCAGTGGTCCTTGAAACAGATATGGCGCAGCGGACGGGACTCGAACCCGCGACCCCCGGCGTGACAGGCCGGTATTCTAACCGACTGAACTACCGCTGCGTATCGCTTTGAGCTTGCGCTCAAGTAACTCGTTTTGATTGCCGGCTTCGGTGCCTTGCAATCGCGAATCAGATGAATCTGACTCGTAAAATATGGCGCAGCGGACGGGACTCGAACCCGCGACCCCCGGCGTGACAGGCCGGTATTCTAACCGACTGAACTACCGCTGCGCGTCGGTGCAGGCACTTTCAGCCTACTCTCTTGCTTGCGCAAGCTTCTCGGGAGTGGTGGGTGATGACGGGATCGAACCGCCGACATTCTGCTTGTAAGGCAGACGCTCTCCCAGCTGAGCTAATCACCCGTTTGCATCTCCGAGGCCGCGAAATTTACGCAGGTGGCGAAGCTAAGTCAATAGCAGGATTGGAGTTTTTCTGAAAAAGACGAAATTGCTTCATTCCTGAAGAAGCCATCGACCGATGGACCGCATTCGCGAGCAGGCTCGCTCCCACAGGACGCGGCTTCGCTTGTTATTCCGTGTAGATCATCTTCTTGGTCATGCCGCCATCGACGACAAATTCCTGCCCGGTGACAAATCCCGCATTGCGCGACAGCAACCACGCCACCATCGCCGCCACGTCTTCGACCGTCCCCACCCTGCCCGCCGGATGCTGGGCGTGATCGGCATCGGCCAAAGGTTCGGCGCGGCGCACAGAGGGATCACGAGTATCGATCCAGCCCGGACTGACCGCATTCACGCGGATTTCCGGCCCAAGGCTGATTGCCAGCGCATGGGTCAGCGCCAACAGCCCCCCTTGCTCGCCGCATACGCCTCGGAGTCCGCCTCCGACTGTCGCGCACGGGTCGAGGCCAGATTGACGATCGAACCGTTGTGCGCACGCAGATAAGGCGCACAGTGCTTGGCCAGCAACATCGGCCCGCTCAGATTCACCGCCAGCACCCGATTCCAGTACGCCAGATCGAGGCTTTCCAGAGTGATGTTGTGCGGATCGGCCACCGCCGCGTTGCAGACAAGCGCATCAAGGCGACCAAACTGTCCCAGCACCTCGGCCACGCCCAGTGCGACCTGATTTTCCTCGGCGACGTCCATGGCGATGAACCAGGCATTCTCGCCGAGCACCTTCGCCACTTTCGAACCACGCGCCCGATCGAGATCGGTCAGCACCACTTGCCAGCCTTCGCTGATCAGCCAGGCGGCAATTCCGAGGCCGATACCGCGTGCAGCGCCGGTGACCAGCGCCACGCGGCCATGGGTATTGGCCGCCGGTGTGGACAACTCGATCACAATGCCGCCAGACCGCGCGCCAGGTCAGCCTGCAGGTCAGCCACATCTTCCAGACCAACCGCGACGCGAATAAGGCTGTCGCGAATCCCCGCCGCTTCACGCTCCTGCGGCGCCAGACGGCCGTGGGAGGTGGTGCTTGGATGGGTGATCGTGGTTTTGCTGTCGCCGAGGTTGGCGGTGATCGAAATCAACCGAGTAGCATCGATAAAGCGCCAGGCGCCTTCTTTGCCGCCCTTGACCTCGAAGCTGACCACCGCACCAAAACCCTTCTGCTGGCGCTGGGCCAACTCGTGCTGCGGATGGCTCTTGAGGCCGGCGTAATGGACCTTCTCGATGCCGTCCTGCTGCTCCAGCCATTCGGCCAGCGCCTGAGCGTTGGCGCAATGCGCTTTCATGCGCAGGTTGAGGGTCTCGAGGCCTTTGAGGAAGATCCACGCGTTGAACGGGCTGAGGGTCGGCCCGGCGGTCCGCAGGAAACCCACCACTTCTTTCATCTGTTCACCGCGACCGGCGACAACGCCGCCCATGCAGCGACCCTGACCGTCGATGAACTTGGTCGCCGAGTGCACGACAATGTCCGCGCCGAGCTTCAGCGGCTGCTGCAACGCCGGGGTGCAGAAGCAGTTGTCGACCACCAGCTGCGCGCCCTTGGCATGCGCGATTTCTGCCAGCGCGGCGATATCCACCAGCTCGGCCAACGGGTTGGACGGCGACTCGACAAAAAGCAGTTTGGTGTTGGACTTGATCGCCGCGTTCCAGGCCGACAGATCGGCCAGCGGGACGTAATCGACTTCGACGCCGAAGCGTTTGAAGTATTTCTCGAAGAGGCTGATGGTCGAGCCGAACACGCTGCGCGACACCAGCACATGATCGCCAGCACTGCACAGGCTCATCACCACCGCCATGATCGCGGCCATGCCGGTTGCCGTGGCGACGGCTTGCTCGGCGCCCTCCAGCGCGGCAATGCGTTCTTCGAACGCGCGCACGGTCGGGTTGGTGTAGCGCGAATAGACGTTGCCGGGCACTTCGCCGGCAAAGCGCGCCGCTGCATCGGCAGCGGTGCGGAACACGTAACTGGAGGTGAAGAACATCGGGTCACCGTGTTCGCCTTCCGGCGTGCGGTGCTGACCGGCACGGACGGCCAGGGTATCGAACGCTACGCCTTCGAGGTCGCTGTCCAGCCGACCGGCATCCCATTCCTGACTCATGCTGTCTCTCCTTGCTGTTCTCGAACAATAAATATCAGATACAAAACCGGCCCCTCAGGGCCGGTGGAAACTCAGTTGTTGTACAGATCGATGATCGCACTGACTGCCTGGGTCTTGACCTTCGAGGCATCGTTGCGCGCCTGCTCGATCTTGTTCAGGTAAGCCTCGTCGACGTCACCGGTCACGTACTTGCCGTCAAACACTGCGCAATCGAAGTGCTCGATCTTGATCTTGCCGCCGCCGACCGCTTCGATCAAGTCAGGCAGATCCTGATAGATCAGCCAGTCTGCACCGATCAGGTCGGCCACGTCCTGAGTCGAACGGTTGTGCGCGATCAGTTCGTGGGCGCTCGGCATGTCGATACCGTACACGTTCGGGAAGCGCACCGCAGGTGCCGCCGAGCAGAAGTAGACGTTTTTCGCGCCAGCTTCGCGGGCCATCTGGATGATCTGCTTGCAGGTGGTGCCGCGCACGATCGAGTCATCGACCAGCATGACGTTCTTGCCACGGAATTCCAGCTCGATGGCATTGAGCTTCTGGCGTACCGACTTCTTGCGCGCAGCCTGGCCCGGCATGATGAAGGTGCGACCGATGTAACGGTTCTTGACGAAACCTTCGCGGAATTTCACGCCCAGGTGATTGGCCAGCTCCAGCGCTGCGGTACGGCTGGTGTCCGGAATCGGGATGACCACGTCGATATCGTGCTCAGGGCGCTCGCGCAGGATCTTCTCGGCAAGCTTCTCGCCCATGCGCAGACGCGCCTTGTAAACCGACACGCCGTCGATGATCGAGTCCGGACGCGCCAGGTAGACGTGTTCGAAAATGCACGGGGTCAGCGACGGGTTGGTTGCGCACTGACGGGTGTGCAGCTTGCCGTCTTCAGTGATGTAGACCGCTTCACCCGGGGCCAGGTCGCGAATCAGGGTAAAACCGAGCACGTCCAGCGAAACGCTTTCCGAGGCGATCATGTACTCGACGCCTTCGTCGGTGTGTCGCTGGCCAAACACGATCGGGCGGATGCCGTGCGGATCGCGGAAACCGACGATGCCGTAACCGGTGACCATCGCCACAACGGCGTAACCACCAACGCAACGGTTGTGCACGTCGGTCACGGCGGCGAACACGTCTTCTTCGGTCGGCTGCAGCTTGCCGCGCTGGGCCAGCTCGTGGGCGAATACGTTGAGCAGCACTTCCGAATCGGAACTGGTGTTGACGTGACGCAGATCGGATTCGTAAATCTCTTTGGCCAACTGTTCAACGTTGGTCAGGTTACCGTTATGCGCCAGTGTGATGCCGTACGGCGAGTTGACGTAGAACGGCTGGGCTTCGGCCGACGTCGAGCTGCCGGCAGTCGGGTAACGGACGTGGCCGATACCCATGTGGCCGACCAGACGCTGCATGTGACGCTGCTGGAACACGTCACGCACCAGGCCATTATCCTTGCGCAGGAACAACCGGCCATCATGGCTGGTCACGATACCGGCAGCGTCCTGGCCGCGGTGCTGGAGCACGGTTAGCGCGTCATACAGCGCCTGATTGACGTTCGACTTACCGACGATACCGACGATGCCACACATGCGACGCAACCCCTACTTAATGGATCTGAACTGAGCAACACTCACTGAGGCGTTTTCGCCGTCGGCAAGAGCTGCTCCTTGAACGGAATCTCAGCGGGTACGCTGATTCCGCTGGCAAGCCACTGACTGCTCCACCCCAGTATCAGGTTTTTGGACCAGTCGGCGACCAATAGAAACTTGGGCACGAGCTGTGATTCTTTCCACCACCCGTCCTGCTGTACCGGCCCCAGGCTCAACAGCCCGACCGCCACGACCACCAGCAACACGCCACGCGCTGCGCCGAAGGCCATGCCGAGGAATCGATCGGTCCCGGACAACCCGGTGACGCGAACCAACTCGCCGATAAGATAATTGATCATTGCGCCCACGATCAGTGTGGCGACAAACATGATGGCACAGCCCGCGATCACGCGAGCCGATGGGGTTTCGATGTATCCGGCGAGGTACTCGGACAGTGAGCCACCAAACATCCAGGCAACCGCTCCTGCGATGATCCAGGTCAGCAGCGATAAAGCTTCCTTTACGAAGCCGCGGCTCAGACTGATCAAAGCGGAGATGGCGATGATTGCAACGATCGCCCAGTCAACCCAGGTAAATGGCACAGTGCAGCCTACAGACGGATAAGGCGGCGCATTTTAGCAGAGCGCATGGCTGTCGGTAAGCTGCGATTGTCAGTGCTTTTCAATCGAGGTGATAGATTTCAGCCACGTTCAGGCTGAAAACGGACAACGAAGCCCTTGAGGTTCTGCTGACGACTCAGCAGATCGCGCAGACGATCGGCTTCGGCACGCTCGATCAGCGGACCGACGAACACCCGATTCTTGCCATCGGCAGAACGAATGTAGGCGTTATAACCCTGGCTGCGCAGGTTCTTCTGCAGGCTCTCGGCGCTGGCGCGGCTCGACAGACTGGCCAGTTGCACCGACCAGCTCACCGACAGACCGTTGGCATCGACGCGGCTCTGCGTGGTGTCAGGCTTGCTGGTTGCGGATGTGATCGGCTGAGCCGGCGCCGGAATCGGCTTGGCCACCGGTGGCGGCGTTGCCGGACGGGCTATCTGCGCAGGGATGGTCGGTGCTGGCGCAGCCGGTGCAGCCGGGGCAGCCGGGGCCGCAGGCACCGCTTCTTCAGCGACTTCTTCGTCAGTCGGCACAGGCTCTTGCGGCAAGGCTTGCGGCTCGGGCACGGCGACCGGGTCCATTTGCACTTGCGGCATGGACGAAGGCTGAGGCGCAGCCGGGGCCTCGACGGTCACCTGACGCTGCTCGTCCTGACGGGAAAACAGCATCGGCAGGAAGATCACCGCCAGCGCCACCAGCACCAGCGCGCCAACCATGCGCTGCTTGTACGCTTTATCCAGCAAAGCCATTTGCCGCTTCCTCCGTGGAGCGCCGGGCCAGCCATTCAAGGGCCTCGGCGACACAATAAAATGATCCGAACAAGAGAATCTCGTCGTCGCTGGTTGCTATAGCGCACTGCCCTTCCAGAGCGGCCGCAACGCTGGCATAGGACGTTACTGAAGCACCAAGATTCTGCAGCGCCGCCTCAAGTTCAGCCACCGGACGCGCGCGCGGCGAATCCAGCGGCGCGACAGCCCAATGCGCGACACTAGCATTCAATTCGCCAACAACACCATTCAGATCCTTGTCCGCCAGCAGGCCGAATACCGCCAGGCGCTTGCCAACCGGCGGCCGCGCAGCCAGACGCCGAGCGAGATATTCAGCGGCATGAGGATTGTGACCAACATCCAGCAACATGTTCAGGCGCTTGCCGTTCCATTCGAACGAACGACGATCGAGGCGTCCGACCACGCGCGTCGCCTGCAACGCCGCGACAATCTGTTCGGCATTCCACGGCAAACCTGTCAGCAGATAGGCTTGCAGCGCCAGCGCGGCGTTTTCCATCGGCAGATCGAGGAGCGGCAAGTCGCGCAACTCGACCACTTGGCCCAGGGCATCGGTGCCGCGCCATTGCCAGTGCTGGTCAGTGATGCCGAGATCGAAATCGCGTCCACGCAGGAAGAACGGGCAGGCCAGTTCGTGCGCTTTGTCGAGCAGTGGTTGCGGAGGATTCAGGTCGCCACACAGAGCAGGCTTGCCCTGGCGGAAAATTCCGGCCTTCTCGAAGGCCACGGATTCGCGGGTATCGCCCAGATAATCGGCGTGATCGACGCCAATGCTGGTGACCAGCGCAATATCGGCATCGACTACATTGACGGTATCCAGACGCCCGCCCAACCCGACTTCAAGCACCACAGCGTCAAGCGCCGCCTGCTGGAACAGCCAGAACGCTGCCAGAGTGCCCATTTCGAAGTAAGTCAGGGAAGTCTCGCCGCGGCCCGCCTCGACCGCAGCAAAGGCTTCGCAGAGCTGCGCGTCAGTGGCTTCGACGCCGTCGAGCTGCACCCGCTCGTTGTAACGCAGCAGGTGCGGAGAATTGTAGACACCAACGCTCAGGCCCTGCGCACGCAGCAATGAAGCCACGAACGCGCAGGTCGAGCCCTTGCCGTTGGTGCCGGTGACCGTGATCACCCGAGGCGCCGGCTGGCCCAGCCCCATGCGGGACGCTACCTGTTGCGAACGCTCCAGGCCCATGTCGATGGCCGACGGATGCAACTGCTCAAGGTAGGCGAGCCATTCACCAAGGGTGCGCTGGGTCATACGTTGGCAGGCACCGGCGGCACCACGATCGGTTCGATCGGCGCGGCGACGAACTTCGGCGTCGGCTTGCCGGTCATCTGTGCCAGCAGGTTACCCAGACGCGGACGCAATTCCTGACGGTGAATGATCATGTCGATCGCGCCGTGCTCCAGCAGGAACTCGCTGCGCTGGAAGCCTTCCGGCAGTTTCTCGCGCACGGTCTGCTCGATCACCCGCGGACCGGCGAAGCCGATCAGGGCTTTCGGCTCGCCGACGATGACGTCGCCAAGCATCGCCAGACTGGCGGAAACGCCGCCGTAGACCGGGTCGGTCAGTACGGAGATGAACGGAATGCCTTCTTCACGCAGACGCGCCAGCACGGCCGAAGTCTTGGCCATCTGCATCAGCGAGATCAGCGCTTCCTGCATGCGTGCACCACCGGAGGCGGCGAAGCAGATCATCGGGCAGCGGTTTTCCAGTGCGTAGTTGGCAGCGCGAACGAAGCGCTCACCGACGATGGCGCCCATTGAACCGCCCATGAAGTTGAATTCGAATGCCGAAACCACTACCGGCATGCCCAGCAAAGTACCGCTGACCGAGATCAGCGCGTCTTTTTCGCCGGTCTGCTTCTGCGCGGCAACCAGGCGATCCTTGTACTTCTTGCCGTCACGGAATTTCAGACGATCAACCGGTTCCAGGTCAGCACCCAGTTCGTTGCGGCCTTCCGGGTCGAGGAAAATGTCGATGCGGGCACGTGCGCCGATGCGCATGTGATGGTTGCACTTGGGGCAAACGTCCAGGGTCTTTTCCAGCTCCGGACGGTACAACACCGCCTCGCAGGACGGGCATTTGTGCCACAGACCTTCAGGCACCGAGCTCTTCTTGACCTCCGAGCGCATGATCGAAGGGATCAGTTTGTCTACTAACCAGTTGCTCATGCTTTCTTTCTCCAGTACCGGCGGCCCGAACGCTCTGGTTCGCAGCCCCGCGTATGCCCTTGAGCTAAATTCATGTGTGTGGCGATGGTTGCCGAACAGTGGCGGTCAGCGCGGAACATGACCTGCGACGATTCAGCAACCCTCAGCCGCGCCTGCTTTGTGCAAGTGCATTGATGGACGGCGGCAGACTGCCAGCCGTCACATCGACGATGTATTGCCGCGCACCGCGTTGATGAATGCGCGAATCTTGTGGTGATCCTTGATGCCTTTGCTCGCTTCTACCCCGCCGCTGACATCCACCGCGTAGGGCTTGACCCGCGCTACCGCGTCGGCAACGTTCTCCGGCGTCAGGCCGCCGGCCAGAATCAGCGGCTTGCTCAAGTGTTGCGGAATCAGTGACCAGTCAAACGCCTCGCCGGTTCCGCCAGGCACCCCTTCGACATAGGTGTCGAGCAGTACGCCACTGGCGCCGGGAAAGGCATCGCAAGCAGCGGCAATATCATCGCCGGCCTTGACCCGCAGCGCTTTGATGTACGGACGATGCCAGCCTTCACACTCCTCCGCACTTTCGTCGCCATGGAACTGCAGCAGATCCAGCGGCACCGCATCGAGGATTTCTCCGAGCTCGCAACGGCTGGCATTGACGAACAGCCCCACGGTGGTAACGAACGGCGGCAGCGCCTTGATGATCGCCCGCGCCTGCTGCACGTTCACCGCTCGCGGACTCTTGGCGTAAAACACCAGGCCGATCGCGTCAGCACCGGCTTCGACGGCGGCCAGCGCATCTTCGATGCGGGTAATGCCGCAGATCTTGCTGCGAACGGCTGACATGTCAGGAAAACCTCAAGGCAAAATCCGAAAACGTCCCGGATGGTAACAAAAGCGTTCGAGGGCGTCAGCCGTCAAGTTCGGAGAAACCCGTAAGGAAATGTGGCCCGATAAAGCGCTCGGGCAACGGAAATTCGTCGTGGTACTCGACCTGCACCAGATACAACCCGTAGGGATGCGCCGTGACCCCGCCGGAGCGACGCTCGCGACTTTCCAGCACTTCCTTCATCCACTCCACCGGACGCTCACCGGCACCGATGGTCATCAGCACACCAGCGATATTGCGCACCATGTGATGCAGGAAGGCATTGGCCCGAATGTCGAGCACGATCATCTTGCCGTGACGGGTCACGCGCAGGTGATGCATCTTCTTGATCGGCGACTTTGCCTGGCACTGACCGGCCCGGAACGCACTGAAGTCGTGAGTACCAATCAGGTACTGCGCGGCCTCGGCCATGCGCTCGGCGTCGAGCGGACGGTGATTCCAGGTGATTTCTTCATTGAGGTGCGCCGGGCGGATCTGATCGTTGTAGATCACATAGCGATAACGCCGGGCAATGGCTTTGAAGCGCGCATGAAAATGCGCCGGCATGACCCTGGCCCAACTGACGCTGATGTCGTGGGGCAGATTGATGTTGGCGCCCATGACCCAGGCTTTCAGCGAGCGATCAACCTGGGTGTCAAAGTGCACCACTTGGCCGCAGGCATGCACGCCGGCATCGGTACGCCCGGCGCATTGCAGGGAAACCGGCGAATTGGCGACTTTCGACAGGGCTTTTTCAAGCTCTTCCTGCACCGTCGCCACTCCGGTCAGCTGCCGTTGCCAGCCGCTGTAGCGCGAGCCTTTGTACTCAACGCCCAGCGCGACGCGGTAAAAGCCGTCGGGCGCCATTTCGGCGACCGGGTTATCTATGTTTGCCAAGGTGGGACAGCCTGCTGATTTGCAAAGGCGGGCATTATAAGGCGGTGGGCTGGGGATGCCAGAGTTCTCTATCGCATGATCTGCCGCCATCGCTGGCAAGCCAGCTCCCACATTGATTTGCGGCGTGCACCCAACCTGTGGGAGCTGGCTTGCCAGCGATGACGACGGCACTCACAACCCTTCATCCGGCACAAACAAAAACGGCAGCCCCACCGGGCTGCCGCTTGTTGTTTACCGCTGAACTTACGCCAGGTTGGAAAGCATTTCCTTGGCCTCGCCCCGCTGCTTCTCGTCACCCTCGGTCAACACTTCGTTGAGGATGTCACGCGCACCGTCAGCGTCGCCCATGTCGATGTAAGCCTGGGCCAGATCGAGTTTGGTCGCTGCTTCGTCGGTGCCGGCGAGGAAGTCGAAATCATCTTCACCCAGGTCATCACCCAACGCTGCGTCCGCTTCGGTGAAGCTCGGTTCGGCCATGCTTTGCGACAGGCGATCCAGCTCGGCATTGACGTCGTCGAGCTCGGCCGCGAAAGCATCCGGCTCGGCGGCTGGGTTGGTGTCCATTTCGTCGGCCAGCGACAGGTCGAAATCGGCTGGGAGTTCCAGATCGTCCTGCGGCACGTCAGCAACTACCGGCGTCTCGACCGGCGGCAAGTCCTTCACGCCGTCGTCAAGATCCAGCAGGAAGTCATCTTCAGCCAACGTGGCCGGCGATGGTTCGGCGCCCAGATCCATGTGCAGATCGAAGTCCGACAGATCGTCGAGATTGTCTTTCATCTCGGTCTGCTCTTGCAGCACCGAAGCGAAGCTCAGATCGTCTTCGGCCGGAAACGCGTCTAGCTCGACAGGCGCTTCTGGCTCGACCGCTGGCGCAGGATCGACCGGGGTGATGTTGTCGAGGTCGTCCAGGCTCAAATCGAACGCGGTGTCGAGGTCGTCAGCGGCAGCCTCTGGCGCTTGCGGCTCGTCTTGCAGCAGTTCCTTGACGTACTGCGCGTCCAGTTCGGCAGCGACGGCGGCAGCTGCCAGCCCACCGGCAGCGACCACAGCCATGGCTGGGAAGCGGCTTTTCAGCGCTTCGACCTTGGCGAAGTTATCGCCATTGGCCACCAGTTGACGCTCTTGCGCAACGAACGCATCGCGGTCGCCCTGCTGACCGTAGACTTCCATCAGCTTCAGGCGCAGATCGCTGCGTTCCGGCTCAAGGCTGACGCCCTCTTCCAGCAGCGCGGCGGCCTGATTAAGGCGGCCGGCATTGATGTGCGATTGCGCTTTGTCGAGCACATCATCAGAGCGTTCGCCGGCCGGGGCCACCAGTGGTGCGGCAATCGGCGCAGCCATCACCACCGGAGTGACGACCGGTGCAGGGGCTGGCGCAGGTGCCGGAGCTGGCGTGTTGAGCTTGACGCTGGCTGCCGGGGTTTCCAGGCCGGAGAAGCTGCTTTCCGGCAGATCCTGCTCAGCGGAGAACTCTTGCTCTTCAGCCAGAGCGCGGGCCATGCGCAGGTGCTTTTCGGCTTCCTGCTGGGCTTTGCGACGACGTGCCAGCAGCAACAGCAGAAGCAGCAGAACCACCGCACCGCCGCCGATCAGGCCGAGCAGGATCGGATTGGTCAGCAGTTCATCGAAGGCTTTGTCGTCATCGGCGGCAGCAGGCGTGGTTTCGACCACCGGCTCGACGACCGGCTCAACCGGGGTTTCCGCTGGCGGCGCGATGGCCGACTCTGGAGTCGGTGAAGCCGCTGCGGCGTCGGCCGGGGTGGCTGGCGGTGTTGCGGCCAGTTCGGCAGTGATCGCCGGCACCGGCGGCACAGCAGCAGTGGCGCCAGGCGCAGCGCCGGCGCCGTCGGCCTGCATCTTCGCCAGTTGATTGTTCTTCAGCTCGATCAGCTTTTGCAGCTTGTCCAGCTGGCTCTGCAGATCAGCCATGCGGCTTTTCAGTTCCTCGTTGTCACGACGGGTCGTGTCGAGGTTTTCCTGAGTGATTGCCAGTTTGTTGCTCAGCGCCTTGGCGTCGCCGGCCGGTCCTTTCGCACCGGGCTTGGCGCTTTCCGCCGAGACCAGGCTCAGATTGTCCTGGGTGTTGGCCGCTGCACCGGTATTGCCACGGCCACGATTGGTCGCATCCAGCTGCTGCTGACCAGTGCCAGGCTTGCCTACGTAACGACGGCCCTGACGCCAGGCTTCGTTCTGCGCCGCCACTTCAGCGATGGCAGCCGACTGCGGCAGCGCTGTGCTTTGTACCGGGTCCGGCAGACGCAGCACCTGGCCGGTTTTCAGACGGTTGATGTTGCCGTCGATAAAGGCATTCGGATTGAGCGCCTGAATCGCCAGCATGGTCTGCTGCACCGAGCCGCCGTTGCGCGCCTTCGCGGCGATTTCCCACAGGGTATCGCGCGGCGTGGTGGTGTATTGATTGCGATGGGTGGCGCCAGTGGTGGGCGCAGTGATGGTCTGCGACGGCGCCGGTTGCGCGGCGGCGTCTGCGGTCTGCGGCGAGAACTTCGACGGATCGAGCAGCACGCTGTAATCACGCAACAAGCGGCCATTGGGCCACATCACCTGCACAAGGAACTTCACCATCGGTTCCGACAGCGGTTGGCTCGAGGTCACGCGCAACACGCTTTTGCCGTTGGCGTTGAGTACCGGGGTGAACGTCAGGTCATTGAGAAAAGCCTGACGGTCGACGCCAGCCTTGGCGAAATCTTCAGGGGAAGCCAGGCTCGGCACCACTTCGGCAGCGGTGAGATCCTTGACGTCGAGCAGCTCGATTTCAGCCACCAACGGCTGGTTCAGGGTCGACTTCAGGGTCAGCTCCCCGAGCCCGAGGGCATGCGCCATACCGGAGGACAGCGCCGAGGCGGCCGCTATTGCTAACACCAGTTTGCGAACTTGAACCATAGCCTCATCCTTTGTTTGAACGTTCCTCGGCCAGCGAGAAGCTTTTGAATACCGCTGCCGTAAGGCATTGCGCGCGACGACGGGGGTCGCCGCGCGCGATCATTTCGGTGCTGCCCCGGAAAGTCCCGGAGGGTGACTCGTCATCGACGCGCTTCGGGCAAGCATAGCGCTCACCTAGAATCAGTCGACAAATTGTTGCCAAGTATCTTTTACAGCAGGTCTTTTATCAACAACTCAGCCAGTTGCACGGCGTTGAGAGCCGCGCCTTTGCGTACGTTATCTGACGTCAGCCAAAGATTTAGTTCCGCCGGGTCGTCGACGCCCGTCCGCACGCGGCCTACGTAGACCACGTCCTGCCCCACCGCATCGCCGACCGCGGTCGGATAATCGCCGGCCTCGACCAGCTCGATGCCCGGTGCAGCCTCGAGCGCGGCGTTGACCTTTTCCAGGTCAACAGCGCTGCCTGACTGCAAGGTCACGCTAAAGCTATCGCCAAAAAACACCGGGGCTTGAACGCAAGTGGCAGAAATCTTCAATAAAGGTTTCGCCAGGACCTGGCGCAGCTCTCGAACCAATCGTTTTTCCAGCAGCGTGTGGCCCTGCGCATCAGGCGTACCGACTTGTGCCAGCAGGTTGAACGCCATCTGCCGATCAAAGAACGTCGGCTCCAGCGGGCGCATGTTCAGCAGCTCGGCGGTCTGCCGCGCGAGCTCGGTGACTGCCTCGCGGCCTTGTGCCGAAACGGCCAGATTGGCGGTGACGTTGACGTATTGCAGATCGAGCAGATCGAGCAACGGCGCCAGCACCACCGCAAGCGTCGTCGCAGACGGGCTTGGGCTGCTGACCTGGAATGGGCTTTTCAGACTGGCGAGAATATCGGCATTGGCCTCGGGCACCACTTGTGGCGCCTGATCGGTGGGCAAGGCGCCGGACAAGTCGATCAACGAGCAACCGGCAGCATGGGCGCGAGCGGCGTAGCTCAGCGACACAGCAGCGCCGGCGGCGAAGAACACCAGTCTGACCTTGCTGAAATCGAACTCGTCGACCTCGCGCACGCGTACGTTTTTGTTGCGGAAAAGCACCGAGCTGCCGGCCGATTCACTGCTGGCCAGCAGGTGCAGGTTGCCGACCGGGAAGTCGCGTTCTTCGAGAATCTGTACGAGGGTTTCGCCGACAGTACCGGTGGCGCCGATAACGGCGATATCGAAAGTCTGGGTCATGGAGCTACCTCTGGCAAAACGGGGGGAGCGGCACTTTACCGGGTGGGTGGCGCACAGGCAATTTCTGCAGGATTTGCGGCGGCTGGACCGGCCCTTTCGCGAGCAGGCTCGCTCCCACAGGGACCGCATTTCAATGTGGGAGCGAGCCTGCTCGCGAAAAAGGCAGTACAGACACCGGAGAAATCCTTGGCATAAAAAAACCCGCACCTCTCACAAGGCACGGGCTTCTTCAATGCTTCAAGCGATCAACGCTCCAGCAGGATCCGCAGCATGCGGCGCAGCGGTTCGGCCGCGCCCCACAGCAGCTGGTCGCCGACGGTGAAGGCGCCGACGAATTGCGAACCCATGTTCAGCTTGCGCAGACGACCGACCGGTACATTCAGGGTGCCGGTGACCTTGGTCGGGCTCAGCTCCTGCATGCTGATCTCGCGGTTGTTCGGTACCAGCTTGACCCAAGGGTTGTGCTGGCTGATCAGCCCTTCGATATCAGCGATCGGTACGTCCTTGTTCAGCTTGATGGTCAGCGCCTGGCTGTGGCAGCGCATGGCGCCGATGCGCACGCAGATGCCGTCGACCGGGATCGGGCTCTTGAAGCGACCGAGAATCTTGTTGGTCTCAGCCTGGGCCTTCCACTCTTCGCGGCTCTGGCCGTTCGGCAGTTCCTTGTCGATCCATGGGATCAGGCTGCCGGCCAGCGGTACGCCGAAGTTTTCGGTCGGGTACGCGTCGCTGCGCATGGCTTCGGCCACGCGACGGTCGATGTCGAGGATCGCGCTGGCCGGATCGGCCAGTTGATCGGCGACAGCGGCGTGGGTCGCGCCCATCTGCTTGATCAGTTCACGCATGTTCTGCGCGCCGGCACCGGAGGCCGCCTGATAGGTCATGGCGCTCATCCACTCGACCAGACCGGCCTCGAACAGACCGCCCAGGCCCATCAGCATCAGGCTGACGGTGCAGTTGCCGCCGATGTAGTTCTTGGTACCCGCGTCCAGCTGCTGGTCGATGACCTTGCGGTTGACCGGGTCGAGAATGATCACCGCGTCATCGTTCATGCGCAGGCTCGACGCCGCGTCGATCCAGTAACCCTGCCAGCCGGCTTCACGCAGCTTCGGGAATACTTCGCTGGTGTAGTCGCCGCCTTGGCAGGTCAGGATCACGTCGAGGGTCTTCAGCTCGTCAATGCTGTAAGCGTCCTTGAGAGGAGCAATGTCCTTGCCCACGGACGGGCCTTGGCCACCGACATTGGACGTGGTGAAAAACACCGGCTCGATAAGATCGAAATCCTGCTCTTCCAGCATCCGCTGCATGAGCACGGAACCGACCATCCCGCGCCAACCGATCAGACCTACACGTTTCATCGCAACTACACCTTCTTGAAAAGTGGGCCGCTGCTTTGTATTGAATTTCGCAGCGGGCCCGAGAGATTACAGATTCCGCAGCGCGGCGACTACTGCGTCGCCCATTTCCTGCGTACCGACTTTGGTACAACCGGCCGAGTGGATGTCGCCGGTGCGCAAGCCCTGATCGAGCACGACGCTGACAGCTTTTTCGATGGCATCGGCAGCGTCGTGCAGATTGAAGCTGTAACGCAGCATCATCGATACCGACAGGATCGTCGCCAGCGGGTTGGCAATGCCTTTACCGGCAATGTCCGGGGCCGAACCGTGGCAAGGCTCGTACATGCCCTTGTTGTTGGAATCCAGCGAGGCCGACGGCAGCATGCCGATCGAGCCGGTGAGCATCGACGCTTCGTCGGAGAGGATGTCGCCGAACATGTTGTCGGTGACGATCACGTCGAACTGCTTGGGTGCGCGCACCAACTGCATGGCGGCGTTGTCGACGTACATGTGGCTCAGTTCGACTTCCGGGTAATCCTTGGCCACTTGCTCGACCACTTCGCGCCACAACTGGCTGGATGCCAGGACGTTGGCCTTGTCCACCGAGCAGAGCTTCTTGCCACGAACCATGGCCATGTCGAAACCGACACGGGCGATGCGGCGGATTTCGCTTTCGCTGTACGGCAGCGTGTCGTAGGACTGACGCTCGCCGTTGTCCAGCGTACGGGTGCCACGCGGCGCGCCGAAGTAAATGCCGCCGGTCAGCTCACGGACAATGAGGATGTCCAGACCGGCAACGATTTCCGGTTTCAGGCTCGACGCGTCGGCCAGTTGCGGATAGAGGATCGCCGGGCGCAGGTTGCCGAACAGGCCCAGTTGCGCGCGGATTTTCAGCAGACCGCGCTCAGGGCGGATGTCACGCTCGATGGTGTCCCATTTCGGGCCACCGACCGCGCCCAGCAGCACGGCGTCGGCAGCGCGGGCGCGATCAAGGGTTTCGTCGGCCAGCGGCACGCCATGCTTGTCGATGGCCGCGCCGCCGATCACGTCGTGGCTCAGCTCGAAGCCCAGGCTGTACTTGTCATTGGCCAATTCCAGCACCTTGACCGCTTCGGCCATGATTTCCGGACCAATACCGTCACCCGGGAGAATCAGAATCTGCTTGCTCATGCTTTCCTCGTGTCTTCAAGCGGTGCGCCAGTGAACGGCGCGCCGGGAAAAATTCCTATCGCTCGGCCATCAGTACGATCACATCGGTACTGAACGAGCCGTCGGCATCTATCTCAAAATACTCACGCACTTCGTTGCCCATCGACTGCTGCAACTGGCGGATCGCCGCGCGCATCACGTCAGGTGTGCGCATGCGCTCGACCCAGCTGCTGTACTCCAGACGCAGGCGCTGCCGGGTGGTACTGCGCACATGCAGACCAGCCTCGCTGACCTGGCGCAGCCACTCGGCGGCGGAGTAGTCGCGGACATGGCTGGTGTCGCGCAGCACTTCGACGCTTTGCAGGTAAGTGTCGAACAACGCACTGCCCGGTGACAACACGTCAACGAAAGCCGCCACCCCGCCCGGCTTCAGCACCCGGCGCACTTCGCGCAAGGCGAGACCGAGGTCGCTCCAGTGATGCGCCGAGTACCGGCTAAACACAAAATCGAACTCGCCATCAACGAACGGCAAGCGCTCGGCAGCGCCGTTGACGGTAATGATGTTGTTCAAGCCGCGATCAACGGCAGCGCCGGCAACCACATCAAGCATTTGCTGCGACAGGTCGTAAGCCACCACTTCCTTGACCAATGGAGCGACGTGGAAACTGACATGGCCTGCGCCGCAACCCAAGTCCAGCAAACGAGCCTCGCCCTGCCCGGCCAGCTCAGCCTGTAGCAATGCGAATTCGGTGCCTTGAGCGTGAACCGCGCTGCTCAGGTAGGCGGCGGCCTGTTCACCGAATTGCTTTTGTACGACCTGAGTGTGTTGGGCGGTACTGGTCATGGGCACATCCTGGTATCTATGTTGTTTGCGCTGCCGTCTTCGCGAGCAGGCTCGCTCCCACAGGGGAATGCATTCCAAGGTGGGAGCGAGCCTGCTCGCGAAGGGGCCAGCCCTGACTACATCAATCTCGAATCACGCGTCGCGAAACAACCACGGCTGGCTAACTCGATGCTTGGCCTCGAACGTCGCGATCGCATCGCCGTCCTGCAAGGTCAGGCCGATATCGTCCAGACCGTTGAGCAGGCAGTGCTTGCGGAACGCATCGATCTCGAAGCTGTACACCTTGCCATCCGGGCGGGTCACGGTCTGCGCTTGCAAGTCGATCTGCAATTGATAACCCGGCTCGGCTTCAACCTGCTTAAACAGTTCATCAACTTCTGCATCGCTGAGAATGATCGGCAGCAGGCCGTTCTTGAAACTGTTGTTGAAGAAGATGTCGGCGTAACTCGGCGCGATGATGCTGCGGAAACCGTACTCTTCCAGCGCCCACGGCGCGTGTTCACGGCTCGAGCCGCAGCCGAAGTTCTCGCGGGCGAGCAATACGCTGGCACCCTGATAACGCTCGGCGTTGAGGACGAAATCCTTGTTCAACGGGCGCTTGGAGTTGTCCTGGTACGGCTGGCCGACATCCAGATAACGCCACTCGTCGAACAGGTTCGGACCGAAACCGGTGCGCTTGATCGACTTCAAGAACTGCTTGGGAATGATCTGATCGGTGTCGACGTTGGCACGATCCAGAGGCGCGACAAGACCAGTGTGCTGAGTAAATGCCTTCATCTTTACTGTGCTCCTTGGATCAATTCACGAACATCGATGAAACGGCCGTTCACCGCTGCTGCCGCCGCCATGGCCGGGCTGACCAAGTGGGTACGGCCACCGGCGCCCTGACGGCCTTCGAAATTACGGTTGGAAGTCGAGGCGCAATGCTCGCCGGACTCCAAACGGTCCGGGTTCATCGCCAGGCACATCGAGCAACCCGGCTCGCGCCATTCGAAACCGGCCTCGAGGAAAATCTTGTCCAGCCCTTCGGCTTCAGCCTGCGCTTTGACCAGACCCGAGCCCGGCACGACGATTGCCTGCTTGATGGTCGAGGCGACCTTGCGGCCCTTGGCGATGACCGCAGCGGCGCGCAAGTCTTCGATGCGCGAGTTGGTGCAGGAACCGATGAATACGCGATCAAGCTGAATGTCGGTGATCGCCTGATTGGCGGTCAGACCCATGTATTTCAAGGCGCGAACGATCGAGTCACGCTTGACCAGATCCATTTCCTTGGCCGGGTCCGGCACATTCTGATCCACGGCCAAGACCATTTCAGGCGAAGTGCCCCAGCTGACTTGCGGCTTGATTTGCGCGGCGTCGAGCTCGACCACGGTGTCGAATTTGGCATCGGCGTCGGAGACCAGATCTTTCCAGGCTTCGACGGCCATGTCCCACTGCTCGCCCTTCGGCGCGAATGGACGACCTTTGACGTAGTCGATGGTCTTCTGATCTGCCGCCACCAGGCCCACGCGGGCGCCGGCTTCGATGGACATGTTGCAGATGGTCATGCGGCCTTCGACGGACAGATCGCGGATCGCGCTGCCGGCAAACTCGATGGCATGGCCGTTACCGCCGGCGGTGCCGATCTTGCCGATCACCGCAAGGACAATGTCCTTGGCGGTCACGCCGAACGGCAATTGGCCTTCGACGCGCACCAGCATGTTTTTCATTTTTTTTGCGACCAGGCACTGGGTGGCGAGCACGTGCTCGACCTCAGATGTACCGATACCGTGGGCCAATGCCCCGAATGCGCCGTGGGTCGAAGTGTGCGAGTCACCGCAGACCACGGTCATGCCCGGCAAGGTCGCGCCCTGCTCCGGGCTGATCACGTGAACGATGCCCTGACGGACGTCGTTCATCTTGAATTCGACGATGCCGTATTCATCGCAGTTGTCGTCGAGGGTCTGCACCTGCAAACGCGAAACCTGGTCGGCAATGGCTTCGATGCCGCCCTTGCGCTCCGGAGTGGTCGGTACGTTGTGGTCCGGGGTCGCAATGTTGGCATCGATGCGCCAAGGCTTGCGCCCGGCCAGACGCAAGCCTTCGAAAGCTTGCGGCGAAGTCACTTCGTGGATGATGTGACGATCGATGTAGATCAGCGCCGAGCCATCGTCGCGCTGCTTGACCAAATGCGAATCCCAGAGCTTGTCGTAGAGCGTTTTGCCGGCCATCAGACGGTTCCTCATCAGCTTGTTTCTATGCCCTGGGCTCATCAATAACCCTTTGGCTTGTGAGGCCGATCCTATGGGGTTAGATTAAATAACTCAAATTCATATTTTTTATGCTTTGGATAACCAACTGGAATGCGACATGGATCTGGCTAACCTGAATGCTTTTATTGCCATCGCCGAGACCGGCAGCTTCTCCGGCGCCGGCGAACGCCTTCATCTGACACAACCGGCGATCAGCAAGCGCATCGCCGGGCTTGAGCAGCAATTGAAAGTGCGCCTGTTTGATCGACTGGGTCGCGAAGTCGGTCTGACCGAGGCGGGTCGCGCCCTGCTGCCAAGGGCCTATCAGATTCTCAATGTGCTCGACGACACCCGCCGCGCCCTGACCAACCTGACCGGCGAGGTCAGCGGCCGCCTGACCCTGGCCACCAGTCACCACATCGGCCTGCACCGCTTGCCGCCTCTATTAAGGGAGTTCACCCGCCGCTACCCACAGGTTGCGCTGGATATTCAGTTCCTTGATTCGGAAGTGGCCTACGAGGAAATTCTCCACGGCCGCGCAGAACTGGCGGTCATCACCCTCGCGCCAGAGCCGCACACCCTGGTCAAAGCCACGCCGGTGTGGGACGACCCGCTGGATTTCGTCGTCGCCCCGGAGCATTCGCTGATCAACAACGGCGCCGTCAGTCTGGCGGACATCGCCGGTCATCCGGCGGTTTTCCCCGGCGGCAACACGTTTACCCACCACATCGTCCAGCGTTTGTTCGAAGCTCAGGGCCTGACGCCGAACATCGCCATGAGCACCAACTATCTGGAAACCATCAAGATGATGGTCTCCATTGGCCTGGCCTGGAGCGTGCTGCCGCGCACCATGCTCGACGAACAAGTGGCAAGCATCGCATTGCCGGGCATACAGCTCACTCGCCAGCTAGGCTATATCTTGCACACCGAACGGACGCTATCGAATGCAGCACGCGCCTTCATGGCCCTGCTGGATGCACAAATCGATCGGCCAGGGATCCCGGCCTGACTTGTGCTACTCCTATAGAGCCGCTCCTGTGCCTCACGCCACTCAGCTCAAGGCCCGCTGACAATGCCGAAATCTGTTGACCGAATTCCGCCGATGCCGCGAATCCAGGCTGTTGATCCGCGACACTCCGAGCAGAGCTGGGAAAGCGCGCCGCAATTGCTCGCCGCGCTCAACGGCGCGCGGCTCGGTGCCTGGTATTGGGACATCGAACGTGGGCAGATCAGCTGGTCACGGGGCACTCAGGCGTTATTCGGTTTCGATCCACGGCAGCCATTACCCGCCGATTTGGAATACCTCGACCTGTTGCCGCCGGAAGACCGTGCGAAAACCGTGCGTGCTTTCCATGCGGTGATCGCCGGCGCCCCGTTGGAGCAGGCGATGCATCACCGTATTCGCTGGCCCGACGGCAGCCTGCACTGGCTGGAGATCAGCGGCAGCCTGCTGCCAGACAAGAACGGCCGGCCCCGAATGATCGGGGTGATTCGCGAAATCACCCACCAACGCCAGCGCGAGCAGGCCCTGAGCAGCTCGGAGAAACGTTTCGCGACACTTTTCCACCTGTGCCCGAACATGGTTCTGCTGACCCGTCAGGATGACGGTCTGATCAGCGAGGCCAACCAGTATTTCGAAAGCCTGTTCGGCTGGCCGGTGCAAAGCGCAATCGGCCGCACCACCCTGGAACTGGGCCTGTGGGTGCATCCCGAGCAACGCGCCGAACTGGTGAAGAAAACCAAAGCCAAGGGCGAGCTGATCAGCATGGAAGTGCAGTTTCGCGCCAGCAATGGCCAAGTGCACGACGGCATCCTCAGCGCGCAGAAGGTCGAGCTCGAAGGTCAGCCCTATCTGCTCAGCACCTTCCTCGACACCACCGAACGCAAAGCCGCCGAACTGGCCTTGAAGGACAGCCAGGAACGCCTCGACCTGGCGCTGGACTCGGCGCAACTCGGCACCTGGGACTGGCACATCCCCAGCGGCATGCTCTACGGATCGGCGCGCGCTGCGCAATTGCACGGGCTGGAGCCGATTCCATTCCATGAATCATTCGAGGAGTTTTTCGAAGGCGTGCCGGGCGAGGAACGCGACAGCATGCGCGACGCCTACCGCAGCCTGCGCGAAGGCCCCGCCGGCAATTATCAACTGACCTATCGCGTGCAATTGCCCGACGGCAGCTCGCGCTATCTGGAAAGCCGCGCGCGTCTCTATCGCGACGACAACGGCGCGCCGCTGCGCATGGCCGGCACGTTGCTGGACATCACCGATCAGGTCGAGCGCGAGCAGCGGCTGGTAGCCTCGGAAGAGAAATTCGCCACGCTGTTTCAGGTCAGCCCCGATCCGATCTGCGTGACGCGCCAGGAAACCGGGGAATTCATCGAAATCAATTCGAGCTTCAGCCAGACCTTTGGCTGGAGCGCCGCCGATGTGATTGGCCACACCGCCGAGGAAATCGGTCTGTGGGACGCCTCGGCGAAGAGCCTGCAACGCATCGAACGGGTGATTCGCGAACAAGGCCTGAGCAACGTGGCCATTCTCGTCCAGCACAAGGACGGCCAGTCGCTGACCTGCGTGATTTCCAGCCGGCAGATCAGCGTCGGCGACCAGCCGTGCATCGTCACCACCCTGCGCGACATCACCCAGCAACAACGCTCGGAAGCAGCGCTGAAGGCCAGCGAAGAAAAATTCGCCAAGGCGTTTCACTCCAGCCCCGACGCCATCACCATCACCGAGCGCGACACCGGGCGTTATCTGGAGGTCAACGACGGTTTCTGTCGCCTCACCGGTTACCGCGCCGACGAAGTAGTGGGCAAAACCGTTTATCAGGTGGGGATCTGGGCCGAAGAGAAACAGCGCTCGACCCTACTCGCCGAGTTGCAGATCAAGGGCCGCGTGCATCATCAGGAAATGCTCGGGCGCAACAAGCGCGGCGAGTTGCTCACCGTTGAGGTCTCGGTCGAGCCGATCACCCTCAATGAAACCGCGTGCCTGCTGCTGACCGCGCGTGACGTCAGCCTGTTGAAGAACGCCGAAGCGCAGATTCGTCACCTGGCCTATCACGACCCGCTGACCAACCTGCCCAACCGCGCCCTGCTGATGGATCGCCTGAGTCAGCAGATCGCCCTGCTCAAGCGCCACAATCTGCGCGGCGCCTTGCTGTTTCTCGACCTCGACCACTTCAAGCACATCAACGATTCCCTCGGTCACCCGGTCGGCGACACCGTGCTGAAAATCATCACCGCGCGGCTCGAAGCCAGCGTGCGCATGGAAGACACGGTAGCGCGCCTCGGTGGCGATGAGTTCGTGGTGTTGCTCAGCGGCCTCGAAGGTTCGCGCAGTGAAGTCAGCGAACAAGTGCGCGCGCTGGCCGACACCATTCGCGAATTACTTTCGGAGCCGATGTTCCTCGATGGCCAGCGCCTGCAAGTGACGCCGAGCATTGGCGTGGCGCTGATTCCCGATCACGGCTCGACCCCGACCGACCTGCTCAAACGCGCCGACATCGCCCTGTACCGGGCCAAGGATTCCGGGCGCAACACCACGCAGATGTATCACAACACCATGCAGAAAGCGGCCAGCGAACGCCTGCGCATGGAGACCGACCTGCGTCTTGCGCTGTCGCGCGGCGAGTTCAACGTGCATTTTCAGCCACAGGTCGATGCCCGCGACAACCGCATCATCGGCGCCGAAGCCCTGGTGCGCTGGAACCATCCTGAACTTGGCGCGCAATCGCCTACCGAGTTCATCAAGGTGCTGGAAGATAGCGGCCTGATTCTCGAAGTCGGCACCTGGATCCTCGATGAAGCCTGCAACGCGTTCAAACAATTGATCGCACTGAAACTCGTCGACCCGCTGAATTTCAGCCTGTGCGTGAACATCAGCCCTCGGCAGTTCCGCCAGAACGATTTCGTCGAACGCATCGAACACAGCATGACCAGCCACGGCCTGCCCTGCTCGCTACTGAAACTGGAAATCACCGAAGGCATTGTCATTCAGAATCTGGAAGACACCATCAGCAAAATGCGCCGCCTGAAAAAGCTCGGCGTGAGCTTCGCCATGGACGATTTCGGCACCGGTTATTCATCGCTGACGTATTTGAAGCGGCTACCGGTAGACACCCTGAAGATCGACCAGTCGTTCATCCGCGATGCAACCACTGACTCCAATGTCGCGGAGATCATTCGCGCAATTGTCGCGATGGCCCGCAGCTTGGAATTGGAAGTGATTGCCGAAGGCGTGGAGACGCCCGCGCAACTGGCGTTTTTGCAGGGGCTGGAATGCCATTTGTATCAGGGTTATCTGCACAGCCGGCCGGTGGGGTTGGAGGATCTGAAAAAACTGCTGCCCTGAATCGGCGGTCGCACAGACTGGCAACAGAGCAACAATTGCCACGCTTTGCCTCAGCCTGTAGGGTCGCGTTTTTTGCGCCGCTTCGAGATCAACCATGCAGGATGCATCCCTTCCTCGCCCGGCCCTGCTGGGCATCGACCTTGGCACCACCAACAGCCTGATCGCCGTCTGGCGTGAAGGCCGCGCCGAACTGATCCCCAACGCCCTCGGCGATGTGCTGACACCGTCGGTGGTCAGCCTTGATGAAGACGACACGATTCTGGTCGGCAAAGCCGCCCGCGCCCGCCTGACCACGCACCCGGAACGCACTGCCGCCGCGTTCAAGCGCTTCATGGGCAGCGACAGGCAAATCCAGCTCGGCTCTCGCCAGTTCAGCCCGGAAGAGTTGTCGGCGCTGGTACTTGGCTCACTCAAGCAAGACGCGGGAGCCTTTCTCGGCCAGGCGGTCACAGAAGCGGTCATTTCCGTACCGGCATATTTCAGTGACGAGCAGCGCAAGCGCACCTTGTTCGCCGCCGAACTGGCCGGGCTGTCCGTGACGCGCCTGATCAACGAACCGACCGCTGCCGCCATGGCGTACGGCCTGCACGAACAGAAGTTCGAACGCACGCTGATTTTCGATCTCGGCGGCGGCACGTTCGACGTCACCGTGCTCGAATACGCATTGCCGCTGATCGAAGTGCACGCCTCCACTGGCGACAACTTTCTTGGCGGCGAAGACTTCACCGCAGCCCTGTTGCAGGCCTGCCTGAAAAATTGGCAACTCACCCCCTCAACGATCGATGCACAAGCCATGGCCAGCCTCGGTGATGCCCTCGAACAGCTGAAATGCAAACTCGGCGAAGGCGCGCAGCAGTTGAGCTGGCGGCATGCCGAGCAGACATTCGAATGGGAACTGGATGAAGCCGCTGCAGTGAAAATATGGGAGCCGTTGCTGGCCCGCTTGCGCGCGCCAATCGAACAGGCTCTGCGCGATGCCCGACTGAAACCGCGCGACCTCGACAGCCTGGTGCTGGTCGGTGGCGCCACGCGCATGCCGGCGGTACAGCAAATGGTCGCCACGTTGTTTGGACGCCTGCCTTATCGGCATCTTGATCCAGACACTATCGTGGCGCTGGGGGCGGCGACGCAGGCGGCATGCAAGGCGCGGGACGGTGCGGTCGAGGAATTGATTCTGACGGATGTCTGTCCGTATACGCTGGGGATTTCGACCAATCGTGGCGAAGGCGTCAGTGGCGCGTTCTCGCCGATCATCGAGCGCAACACCATCATCCCGACCTCAAGGGTGGAGCGTTACCACACGACATCTCCACGACAGGAAGTCATCCGTATTGCGGTCTATCAGGGCGAACGTCCGTGGGTACGCGACAACATTTTTATCGATGCTTTCGATGTCACGCTGACGCCGAGCGATGATATCCAGGCGCTGGATGTGCGGTTCAGTTATGACATCAACGGTTTGCTCGAAGTTGACGTCACCCTGCCAAGGACGGGCGAACGCCACAGCCACAGCATTGACCGCAGCCCGACCGGACTCGATGCGCAATCGCGGCAAACCAGTCATGAACGCTTGAGTACGCTGAAAATTCACCCCCGCGACACTCTGCCCAATCGAACCCTGCTGGCTCGACTGGAACGGGCGTGGACGCAAAGTCTGGGCGAAGAACGCCAGCGGATTGCCGACTGGCTGGACAGTTTCACCACGGTGCTGGGCGACCAGCGATCGGAAGAAATCGCCAGCCACCGCTCACAACTCAACAAGGTTCTGGATGAGTTACGCCTCTAGCCGATAAGTCGCCGTAAGGTCGCCTGCAAACCACCGGACAAGGTATCTTCACCGCCACTGTCCGGTGGCACGCCATAACGATTGGGCAGCTTCTCTCCGGGAAAACCGAACAGTATCAGCGGCAGAAACGGCAATACCGGCGACAGCATTACCAAAATCAGCAACATCGGAATGCCCCGCCCCATGTCATGCAAACGGCGCAGGACCGCACCGAGCAGAAACGCCAGGCCCAGTAGCAACACGACGATGCCGGATACGGGCGTACCGCTGAGCAGCGCCGCCACGGGCGTCACCAGCAACGCGCCAATGACCTGCCAGATAAACGCCCCGCGCCCCAGCCGGGTACCCAGGCTCCAGAACGCAGCGGCGGGGGTTGGACGGGTCGTTGCCTTGGCTAACAGCAAACGCTCAGACCACGACAGCAATGCACTGAATGCGAAGCGCAAACCGAGTCCATTTTCCGAGTCATCCTTGGCCCGCTGCATGCGTAACAGAACCTTCTGCCTTGGCAAGCCCAGATTGCCAAAACGCACCAGATCCTTCAGCACATCCAGCGCCAGGTAAAAGGCGTCGCTGACACCCTCCTCCGCGAGAGCCTCACGGGGCGGGTGAACAGGCTCACCCTTGATCAGACTGTGACGGAAGCCGTCGAACCAGTCCTGTGGATTGACCACCTCGGTGATACTTTCCAGCAGGTATTTACGCTGTTGCGCAGTGAGCAACGGATCGTGGTAAAGGACTCCACCCAAGAGCATGCGCCCGAGCAAATCTTCGTTGAAGCTGGCGATGTCGCTGCGCATGCACTCGAACAAACGGTCATTACCCAACAGCCGAGTGCTATCGAGCGCCTCATGCACACTGAACAACTTGCGCGCGAGCAGCGAGTGCACCGGATCCGCCGCTTGCAGCCAGCCGAGCAGGCCACTGGCGCTGCCCTGCTCGCGACTCAGGCGACAGAGCAGCGGCTGCAAACGGGCCAAGGGGTGTTCACGCGCAATGCTCATGGCGTCGACGCAGTGTCCCGATTGCGCGCCCAGCCAACGCGTCGGATCGTCGAGGGTGGCCAGCAGGTAAATCGCCTGACGATGCCATTCCCAGACATCAGAGTAGCTATCGACCGCCGGAAGCAGCATGCCTTGCGCGGCCAGTTGCGCTTGCAACTTGAGCCCCGCAAGCCGTTCGTCACGCTTGTCGAGACTGAACGCTTCGGCAAGCCGCGCCAGCGATCGGGCGTCGTAAGCACGCAAACGGCGCATCCACAGCAGACTGAGCTCAAGCGGTTCGCCCTTTTCCAGCGCCGACGGCAGTGTCGATGCCGAGTCGCTGGCCAGAAACGCTTCCAGGGCCTGAGGAATCGGCGCTCGGGTCAACCAGCGGATCTGCTGCCCGGCCTGATACTGCAAGCCTTCCAGCACCAGTTGATCGAGCACATCCCCCGGCTCGGATGCCTGCATGATGCGTCGCAGCAATGGCACATCACCACGGTGCAAAGCCCAGGCATGCTGGTAGAGCGTTTGCAACGGACGGTCATCACTGTCAATGATCAGCGCCGCCAACAACGGCAACTCGTCACCACTGACACGCCATTCGATAAATGCACCGGCAATGTCCTGCAACTCGAGCTGCTTGGCCCTGAACCAACGCCCGAGTGTTTCCGGGCGCTGTGATGGACTGCCGTACTCTTGAGTGACATCACCTAGATCCTCGGACCAGTCGCGGAAGTTTTCCAGACGATCAAAGGCCTGAATCAGCAGCGGCAGGCGCTGAGGCTGATGTCGCGCGCACAACGCCAGTAACCACGTCGCCGCTTTCGGATGCTGATGTTCGCGCCAGAGCCGCACCCATGCCTGCAGTGCCAACTCTTCCATTCCCAGCGCACTGCGCTGACAGGCCAACAGATACAGCCAGTCGACATCTTCAGGCGCAAGCCGATGCTGCTCGCTGATAATGTCGAGAAAGTCTTTGTTGGCGATATCAGCCTGACTGAACTGTATGGCCAAGCGTTGCAATAACCCGTCATCAGCAGGCAGGGGGATGCAAGTGTGCAGGCCGGCGAAATGACGGTAGTCGTCGAGCGACGCCTCTCGGTGCAGGTGATTCAGGGTTCGCACATACCAGAGAGTTTCCAACTGCGCGACAGCGGGCCAATGGCTCATCAACGAGGTGTCGAACGGATCCGCCGCGCTGATCCGCTGCAAAAACTCGTCGACATGCCGTGCGTTGTCGAAATCCAGATCCAGCATGCGGCTCGCCCAGCCCAGGCGCTGGGCCAACAAACGGGCGCAGGCATGGGAAATCGGGCCGGCGTCGAGCAACTCGCGCAGCAATGGCCAGCAAACTTCGTCCAGCACCTCCAGCGGCAGGCGGTCCAGCTCAAGGTTGAATGCCTGCCAGGCCACCGGTTGGAAGCGACGCGCTGGATCAAGCAGCAATGCTTCAAAGTCGGCCATCGTCTGATCGGCAGGACTGATCTCATCGGCAACCGGTTGATCCGGCTCCCCGGCTTCCTCGCGGGCAAAGCGTAATGCCAGCTCATAAGCCTCACGCAGCGCCTGAAAACCTTCCGGATCGGTTTCCGGATGGTGCTGCGGCAAGCGTGCGCGATAGGCGCCGCGAATGACGTCGTTGTCTTTGGTGGGCTCGATACCCAAGCGAATCCAGCAGCTCATGACCAGTCGAACTCCCCTAGCGAATCAGGCCGCTCGGGTGGATACAAGGGCATGTCCCAAGGCAATTGTGCGAACAGCGCGCGCGCATCACGATCAAGCTTTCTGATGACCACGGTGGTGCCTATGTAATCGCCTTGCCGGTCATATTCGTGCTCCAGCTCTTCATCCTTGTTGCCCAGGCAATGCCAGAAGGCTTTGCCGAAGACAAAGCCGTTAAGGTAGCTCGTCCAACTGTCGTAGTAGTAGCGCGCGCGTGCCGCCATGCGACCATGCAGCCAAAGGCTTTCGGTGAGATCAATCCAGCCGTGCAGCACTGCAGAACGCAGCAGAAAACCCATGCGACCAAGGTCCCAGGCACGGATGCCACCTGAACCGCACTCGCCAAATGTGCGACTGGCGAATTCGTAGAAAGCTCGCTGGCGAGTGTCGAGTGTTGCGAGCAAGGCCTGCCATTCGGACGGCAGACACCTCTGCCACTGCCGATAGGCTTCGTTCAACTGCGTAGCGTGGCCGTTATCGGCAGTACGCAGCATGTCCAACAGCTGTTCGCGCGTAGTGATGCCCCAACCACCTTCGACATCGACATGTTTGAGGTCAAAGCAATAGGTGGGTGCGGTGTAATCGGCGTCGGGATTGAGGGCGACCAAAGGCGCAGAAAGCGCGTATAGCCAGCGCTGTTCCATTTCGTCCATGAACAAAGGCTCCGGGGCCAGCGGGAATTAAGGGGGGGCTGGCCTTGATGGCGCGGATTGTAAAGAGCCACAAAGCCAGCAGCAAACGTTGCGTCGGCTTTCTTTGCGCGCACAAAAAAGGCCCCGACGTATCGGGGCCTTTCGTTCAGCGGCTTATCGCCGATTCGGGCGATTGTGTGTCAGCACATCAATCAATGCTGCAACGCCGGCTGCTGCGCTCCATTGATCGGGATGCGCTTGGCTTTCGCTTCTTCCGGGATCACACGGAGCAGGTCGATGCTCAGCAGGCCGTTGCGCAGCGCAGCGTCCTTGATCTCGATGTGATCGGCCAGACGGAACGACAGCTTGAAGGCTCGCTGGGCGATGCCTTGATGCAAGAACGTGACGCTTTCGTCAGTGTCACGCTTGCCGCCACTGATGGTCAGCACACCCTTCTCGACCTGCAGGTCCAGGTCTTCTTCCTGGAAACCGGCGGCCGCGACGACGATACGGTATTGATCATCACCGTGTTTTTCGACGTTGTAGGGTGGGTAGCTGCTGCCTGGCTCGTTGCGCAGGGCGGTTTCGAACAGGTCGTTGAAACGGTCGAAACCTACCGAGGAACGGAACAGTGGCGCGAGAGAAAATGCAGTACTCATGATTCAAATCTCCTGAAAACAATCAGCAAGGTTTTGTGTCTCCGCGACCCGAATTCGGCATCGCGTAACCCTTAGATAGGGACCGCTGTTTTGATTTCAAGAGAATATTTTGAGATTTTTTATGCGGCTTCGACGAGCGGCAATCCGAGCAAGCGCGAGACCTGATCCGGCTCGGTTTCACGGCGCAGAACGGTGAAAAGCTCGGCGGCTTCCGGGTAGTTGCGCGTCAACATGGCCAGCCATTGCTTGAGGCGACCGGGCGATTGGCGCGCGGTCATCTGCGCCTTGGCCTGCAGCCAGAAGTCCTGAATCAGCGGCATCAGCTCGGCCCAGGTCATCTCGACGACCTCTTCACCAGCGCGAGCCGCAGCGATCTGCCGAGCGAGATCCGGGCGGGAGACCAGGCCCCGACCGAGCATGATGTCTTCGACGCCGCTGATTTCGCGGCAACGGCGCCAGTCTTCGACGCTCCAGATGTCTCCGTTGGCGAAGACCGGGACCTTGACCACATCCTGCACACGCGGGATCCACTCCCAATGCGCCGGCGGTTTGTAGCCGTCCATTTTCGTCCGCGCGTGTACGACGATGTGCTCTGCCCCGCCTTCGGCCAGTGCCGTGGCGCAGACCAGCGAGCCGTCCGGGCTGTCGAAACCCAGGCGCATTTTCGCGGTGACCGGGATGTGCGCCGGGACGGCGCGACGGACATGCTCGACGATCTGGTTGAGCAGCTCCGGCTCCTTGAGCAGCACGGCGCCGCCACGGGATTTGTTGACGGTCTTGGCCGGGCAGCCGAAGTTGAGGTCGATCACTTCCGAGCCAAGCTCGCAGGCCAACGCGGCGTTTTCCGCCAGGCACACCGGATCGGACCCGAGCAATTGCACGCGCAGCGGCACGCCGGACGCGGTGCGAGCGCCGTTGAGCAGCTCGGGGCCGAACTTGTGGAAATAGGCAGGCGTGAGCAACTGGTCGTTGACCCGAATGAACTCGGTCACGCACCAATCGATGCCGCCAACGCGGGTCAACACGTCGCGCAGGATGTCGTCGACCAACCCTTCCATGGGCGCCAGAGCAATTTGCATGGGGAAACACTACTTGAAGAAAAAACGTGCGGCAGTTTACTGGATATCGCACAAATCCGCAGAACTACACATATCTCTGTGGGAGCGAGCCTGCTCGCGAAGACGGTCTGTCAGTTGACGCATGCGTAACTCACGCGATGCTTTCGCGAGCAGGCTCGCTCCCACAGGGTGAGATTCACATGGCTTCTGCAATCTGGATCGCCGGGCCATAGCCTTCGATAAATTCCGCCGGCATACGCTTGGGCTTGCCGGTCGACAGTTCGATGCAGACAAATGTGGTCTGCGCGCGCAACAGGGTGGCGTTGTCGCTGGGGCGTTTGAGCTGGAAATGCCGGGTCATTTTCAGGCGCTGATCCCAATCGACGATCCAGGTCGCCAGTTGCAGTTCATCGCCTTCATAGGCGGCGGCCAGATAATCGATTTCATGGCGGACAACGGCCATCGCCCGATCCAGCCGCCGGTATTCGACCAGGTCCAGGCCGAGGCGCTGCGAATGGCGCCAGGCGCAGCGCTCGAGCCAGGTGACGTACACCGCGTTATTGGCGTGCCCGAGCCCGTCGATGTCTTCGGCGCCTACTTGCAGATCAATGGTAAACGGCGTTGCCCGATCCCAGCCCATGCCCCACTCCCGGTCAAAGTATTCAACCGGGGCAGTGTAACGGAGCTCAGGCCGATTGGCGCGCCTGAAGGCTGCGACCGGCGAGCAGTGATAACACGCCATCAATCACTCGAGGGTCGGCCAGCACGCGTTGATGGCCGCCGCTTTCGAGGCGCAGCAGGCGGCTGTCGAACCAGGCTTCGTGAATCAATTGCGATTCTTTGACCGAGACAAAATTGTCGTCCTCGGCATGCACGATCAGGCCGGGCATATCCAGTTGATAGTGGGCCACGTCCAGCGTCGCGGCGCGCATGCCGACGTCCTGCTCGACCTGACGAATGAACGCCGAACGCGCGCGCGGCGGCATGCCGACCATTCGCGCGAAACCGCGCAGCACGCCGAGAATCCGCGACGGTGCGGCGATGCTGACCAGGGTTTCGGTGCGCAGCCCCAATTGCACGGCGAGCATGGCGCTGGCGCCGCCCATGGAATGCCCGATAACCGCTTGCAGCGGCGGCAATTCGGCAGCGGCTTCAAGCATGGCGCGGGCGAACAGCACTACATTGGCTTCTCGCCCAGGGGAGCGACCGTGGGCCGGGCCATCGAGCGCGACGACGGTATAGCCAGCATCAACCAAAGCGTTTATCAGCGAAGCGAATTGCGTTGGCCGCCCTTCCCAACCATGCATCAGCAACACTGCAGGACCTTGGCCCCAACGCAGCGCCGACAGACCGAAGCGCAATGTGATGCGTTCGGAGCTGGCCAACAGCGGCAGCTCCCAATCGCGCAGCGGTAGAGCGCGGGGCGTCATGAACGCCAGACGCATTTTGCTTGCCACCAGTCTGGGTGCAAACCAGCCCAAGGTACCGTTAACGCCACGAACCCACTTCAACGCGTTCATCGCACTCTCCTCAGGCTTGTTGCCTTCAGGTCAACGCACCGCCGACTTGGCAGCGCGCAGCAATCGATCGGATAAATCTCCCGGACCCAGCGCTCTGGCCAAGGCCAGACCACCGACCATCAACGCGACATCGGCCAAAGCCTTGTCGGTGTCTTCAGGGCTGGCCGCCAGTTGCGCGACCATCAATTCCAAATGCTCGTTCAGCGCAATGCGGAACGACTCCGGCAAACGCCCCAGCTCCCCAATCGAGGCCGGGATCGGGCATGCGGCCTCGCTGGAATCCCGGTGTTTGCGTGACAGGTAGAACGCAGCCACCAAAGCGCGACGCTCTTCGCCGGTCAGATCGGCGTCCATGTCGGCAATCAGGTCGCGACGGCGGCCCAGCAGCTGCTTGAACGCCTCGAGCATCATCGCGTCCTTGCTTTCGAAGTGCGCATAGAAGCCGCCGACAGTCAGCCCGGCGGCGCCCATCACTTCACCCACGCTCGGGTCTGCCGGGCCGCGTTGAATCAATGCGGCGCTGGCAGCCTTGAGGATGCGTTCGCGGGTTTGAGCTTTTTTATCGTTCATCGTTGCCTCCGAATATTACGACTAGAATATTATTCGCATAATAATATTCCGCAAGTCATGAATATGACCGCTGGTCTGAAGCACAGTGTAAGGAAAAAGGAGAGTTGGCCAAACGCCAGACAAACAAAAGGGCCATTCAATAATTGAATGACCCTTATAAAATCCCGCAGAGCGGGTAATCGTGGCGTCCCCTAGGGGACTCGAACCCCTGTTACCGCCGTGAAAGGGCGGTGTCCTAGGCCACTAGACGAAGGGGACACAAACCCTTCTATACAACTGATCAGTGCTGAGAGCTGATCGATTCAAGGCCGGTGTGGCCAGACCTTGAACTGTAAAATTGGTGGAGCTAAGCGGGATCGAACCGCTGACCTCCTGCATGCCATGCAGGCGCTCTCCCAGCTGAGCTATAGCCCCGGATTTTTCGCCTCGCGGCGGAGTGATCTCTTGCAACATCACTTCTGTAAAACTGGCGTCCCCTAGGGGACTCGAACCCCTGTTACCGCCGTGAAAGGGCGGTGTCCTAGGCCACTAGACGAAGGGGACGCAAACCCTTCTATACAACTGATCAACGCTGAGTGTTGATCGCTTCAAGGCCGGTGTGGCCAGACCTCGAAGTGTAAATTGGTGGAGCTAGACGGGATCGAACCGTCGACCTCTTGCATGCCATGCAAGCGCTCTCCCAGCTGAGCTATAGCCCCTCATCGCTGAGGACGGGGCGAATCTTAAGGGCGTATCGAAAGCCTGTCAAACTTATTTTTGAAAAATTTCAAAATTTTTTGCCGGGATAACAATCACTTACCGCCCTCCCCCGTAAATTCGGGAGAAACGCCGAAGGCAGGATCAAAAGATCACAGCCTTCGGCAGTCCTGCAGAGAAGCAAAAGCAATCAGGCGATGGCGCCCAAGAGCTTTTCCCATTCCTTGTTTTCTTTCTTCGACACGCCGCCCAGCAGGTCAATCGCCTGGCGCAGACGGAAACGGGTCAGGTCCGGGCCGAGGATTTCCATCGCATCGAGCACCGACACCGAACTGGCCTGCCCGGTGATCGCAGCAAACATCAACGGCATCGCATCGCGCAGTTTCAGCTCGAGGGACTCGACCACCGCCTGGATCGTCGCGGTGATGCTGTCCTTCTCCCACTGCCGCAGGCTTTCCAGTTTCCACAGGATCAATTGCATCAACTGGCGAACCTGATCGCCGGAGAGCTTTTTCGACTCAAACAGCTTGGCATCCGGATTCACGCCGCCAGCAAAGAAGAATCCCGCCAGCGGTGCGACCTGGCTGAACGTTTCAACACGGCCCTGTACGTGCGGCGCGATCTTCATCATGTATTCGGAATTGAACGCCCACTTCTGCACGCGGGCGGCAAATTCTTCCACCGGCAGATCGCGCAGCCACTGGCCGTTGAGCCACGACAGCTTCTCAATATCGAAGATCGGCCCGCCGAGGGATACGCGCTTGAGGTCGAAGTTGTCGACCATTTCCTGCAGCGAGAACTTCTCGCGCTCGTCCGGCATCGACCAGCCCATGCGGCCGAGGTAGTTGAGCATCGCTTCCGGCATGAAGCCCATGCGCTCGTAGAACGTCACCGAGGTCGGGTTCTTGCGCTTGGACAGCTTGCTCTTGTCCGGGTTACGCAGCAGCGGCATGTAGCACAGCTCCGGTTGTTCCCAGCCGAAGTATTCGTACAGCAAAATCAGTTTCGGTGCCGATGGCAGCCATTCTTCGCCACGCAGCACGTGGGTGATGCCCATCAGGTGATCGTCGACGACGTTGGCGAGGAAGTACGTCGGCAGGCCGTCGGTCTTCATCAGCACTTGCATGTCCATGCGATCCCACGGGATCTCGACGTCGCCACGCAGCATGTCCGGCACCACGCAGACGCCTTCGCTCGGCACCTTCATGCGAATCACGTGCGGTTCGCCAGCGGCCAGGCGCGCCGCGACTTCTTCCTTCGACAGCAGCAGCGCGCGGCCGTCGTAGCGCGGAGTTTCGCCACGAGCCATTTGCTCGGCGCGCATCTGATCGAGTTCTTCAGCGGTGCAGAAGCACGGGAACGCATGCCCCATGTCGACCAGTTGCTGGCAGTACTTCTGGTAGATGTCGCCGCGCTCGCTCTGCCGATACGGGCCGTGCGGGCCGCCGACGTCCGGGCCTTCGCTCCAGTCGATGCCGAGCCAGCGCAGGGCGTCGAAGATCTGCTGTTCGGACTCGCGGGTCGAACGCAACTGATCGGTGTCTTCGATGCGCAGGATGAACTCACCGCCATGCTGCTTGGCAAAGCAGTAGTTGAACAATGCGATGTAAGCGGTACCTACGTGGGGGTCCCCGGTAGGCGATGGCGCGATGCGAGTGCGGACGGTGGTCATGGCTTGTCTCGAAAAAATGAAGAGCAGAACAATCAAGCGGCGAATGGTAACAGGCGACACCCGCCCCGCTCCAGCGGGCAGGGTATTTAAGCCGGATGCGCTAGGCCGTCCGATTTGTGGGAAGGCCATTCGCGAGCAGGCTCGCTCCCACAGAGATACACAATGATCGTTCCCACGCTCTGCGTAGGAAAGCATCCTGTGACGCTCTGCGTCACGCGAGCGATGGGACGCAGAGCGTCCCGGGCGGCATTCCCACGCAGAGCGTGGGAACGATCCCTCAAACCGTAAGCAATCGTTCGCGCAGTTTGGCAATCTCGTCACGCATCTGCGCCGCCGCTTCAAACTCCAGATCCCGCGCCAATTGGTACATCTTCTCTTCCAGCGCGCGGATGCGTTTGGTGATTTCGCTTGGCGAGCGCAGTTCGGCTTCGTACTTGGCGTTCTCTTCGGCGGCCTTGGCCATGCCTTTGCGCTTCTTGCTGCGCGAGCCCGGTACGGTGGCGCCTTCCATGATGTCGGCGACGTCCTTGATCACACCTTTCGGGGTGATGCCGTTCTCAAGGTTGAAAGCGATCTGCTTCTCGCGACGGCGCTCGGTCTCACCAATCGCCCGCTCCATCGAACCGGTCATGCGATCGGCGTAGAGAATCGCCCGGCCATTGAGGTTACGCGCCGCGCGACCGATGGTCTGGATCAGCGAGCGCTCGGAACGCAGGAAGCCTTCCTTGTCAGCATCGAGAATCGCCACCAGCGACACTTCCGGCATGTCGAGGCCTTCACGCAGCAGGTTGATCCCGACCAGCACATCGAACACGCCGAGGCGCAAATCGCGGATGATCTCGACGCGCTCGACGGTATCGATGTCCGAGTGCAGATAACGCACGCGCACGCCGTGGTCGGCGAGGTAATCGGTAAGATCTTCGGCCATGCGCTTGGTCAGTGTGGTGACCAGCACCCGCTCTTCGATCGCCACGCGTTTGGTGATTTCCGAGAGCAAATCATCGACCTGGGTCAGCGCCGGCCGCACTTCAACCTGCGGGTCGACCAGACCGGTCGGCCGTACCACTTGCTCAACCACCCGCCCGGCGTGCTCGGCTTCGTAGTTGCCGGGCGTTGCCGAGACGAAAATGGTCTGCGGGCTGACCCCTTCCCACTCGTCGAAACGCATGGGCCGGTTGTCCAGCGCCGAAGGCAGACGGAAGCCGTACTCAACGAGGGTTTCCTTGCGCGAACGGTCGCCCTTATACATCGCGCCGACCTGCGGCACGCTGACGTGGGATTCGTCGATCACCAGCAAGGCGTCGGCAGGCAGATAGTCGTAAAGCGTGGGCGGCGCCGCGCCGGCCGGACGCCCGGACAGGTAGCGCGAGTAGTTTTCGATGCCGTTGCAATAGCCCAGTTCGAGGATCATTTCCAGGTCGAAACGGGTGCGCTGTTCCAGACGCTGGGCCTCCACCAGTTTGTTGTTACTGCGCAGGTATTCGAGGCGCTCCTGCAATTCGACCTTGATGCCTTCGATGGCGTCGAGCAGGGTTTCCCGAGGCGTCACGTAGTGGCTCTTCGGATAGAAAGTGAAGCGCGGCATCTTGCGGATGACTTCGCCGGTCAGCGGATCAAACGCGGAAATGCTCTCGACCTCGTCATCGAACAGCTCGATGCGGATCGCTTCCAGATCGGATTCCGCCGGGAAGATATCGATCACATCACCGCGCACGCGGAACGTCGCCCGGGCAAAATCCATGTCGTTGCGGGTGTATTGCAGGTCAGCCAGGCGCCGCAACAGCGCACGCTGATCAAGCTTGTCGCCGCGATCAACGTGCAAGACCATTTTCAGATAGGTTTCCGGACTGCCCAGACCATAGATGCACGACACCGTGGTGACGATGATCGCGTCCTTGCGCTCCAGCAAGGCCTTGGTTGCGGACAGGCGCATCTGTTCGATGTGGTCGTTGATCGAGGCGTCCTTCTCGATGAAGGTGTCGGACGACGGCACATACGCTTCGGGCTGGTAGTAGTCGTAGTAGGAAACGAAATATTCCACGGCGTTGTTCGGGAAGAACGCCTTGAACTCCCCGTACAACTGCGCGGCCAGGGTCTTGTTCGGCGCCAGAACCAGCGTCGGACGCTGTACCTGGGAGATGACGTTGGCGATGCTGAAGGTCTTGCCCGAGCCGGTCACACCGAGCAATGTCTGGTGCGCCAGTCCGGCGTCAATGCCCTCAACCAACTGGCGAATGGCTTCCGGCTGATCGCCGGCAGGCTCGAAGCGGGTGACTAGCTGGAATTCCGACATACACACCTCTGGATTCGCGGCGCTCCGCGTCAGACGGAGCACCACGAGGACGACCGCAAACGACCGATGTCGCGCAAGAAAAAACCTGGATTGTGCTGAATGTGGTGGCGATTGCCTGACCTTTCAAGGCAAACGTCCTACATCCGGTAAAGAGTCTGACAAAGTCAATCGACTAACGGTCCAGAAATAATCGGAAAAACTTACCCCAAAAGCCGATTCGCCTGTCGCCATTGCGCGGTGATGGCCTCTATACTAGCTCCCCGTTTGTGCACCGCTCTAGTGCATTCGGCTGGAGCGCTACACGTCCCTCCACTCTCCATTCAGAGCCGCCGTAATAATGAGCCTGTTCTCCGCTGTCGAAATGGCACCCCGCGATCCAATCCTGGGCCTCAACGAAGCATTCAACGCAGATACCCGGACCACCAAGGTCAACCTGGGCGTAGGCGTGTACTGCAACGAAGAGGGGCGAATTCCACTGCTGCGCGCGGTGATCGAAGCCGAGACGATTCGCGTCGCGCAACACGCTTCGCGCGGTTACCTGCCGATCGATGGCATCGCTGCCTACGACCAGGCCGTGCAGAAACTGCTGTTCGGCAACGACTCGCCGCTGATCAGCGCCGGTCGCGTCATCACCACTCAGGCCGTCGGCGGGACCGGCGCGCTGAAGATCGGTGCCGACTTCCTCAAGCAACTGCTGCCGAACGCCGTCGTGGCGATCAGCGACCCGAGCTGGGAAAACCACCGCGCGCTGTTCGAGACCGCTGGTTTCCCGGTGCAGAACTATCGTTACTACGACGCTGCCACCCACGACGTGAACCGTGCCGGCATGCTCGACGACCTCAACGCCCTGCCGAACGGCTCGATCGTTGTCCTGCATGCTTGCTGCCACAACCCGACCGGCGTCGACCTGACCCCGGCGGACTGGAACAAGGTACTGGAAGTGGTCAAGGCCAAAGGTCACGTGCCGTTCCTCGACATGGCTTACCAGGGTTTCGGCGACGGCATCGATGAAGACGCCGCCGCTGTGCGCCTGTTCGCCGAATCCGGCCTGACCTTCTTCGTCTCGAGCTCGTTCTCCAAATCGTTCTCGCTGTACGGCGAGCGCGTTGGCGCACTGTCGATCATCAGCGAATCGAAAGAAGAAAGCGCGCGCGTGCTGTCGCAGGTCAAGCGCGTGATCCGCACCAACTACTCCAACCCGCCGACCCATGGCGCCAGCATTGTTGCTGCGGTGCTGAACAGCCCGGAACTGCGCGCACAGTGGGAAGCCGAGCTGGCCGAGATGCGCCTGCGCATTCGCGGCATGCGCGAGCAGATGGTTGCCCTGCTGGCGGAAAAAGCGCCGGGCCGCGATTTCAGCTTCGTCGGTCGTCAGCGCGGCATGTTCTCCTACTCCGGCCTGACCACTGAACAAGTGCATCGCCTGCGCAACGAGTTCGGCATCTACGCCCTGGACACCGGCCGCATCTGCGTGGCTGCGCTGAACCAGAGCAACATCAAGGCTGTGACGGACGCGATCGTTCAGGTCATCTGATTTCGCCGCGCGATGAAAAACGGGAAGCCTTTGGGCTTCCCGTTTTTATTTGTCCCTGGAACCGCCGTGCAACCTCTAGACTGCACACAATTCAAAGTGCAGGAGCTGACGAGTGCAACGAGGCTGCGATCTTTTGATCTTGTTTCCAAGATCAAGATCAAAAGATCGCAGCGTTCCGCAGCTCCTACCGGTTTTGTGTACACCCGAGATTTTTGAAGAGAACCCACATGAAAAACGACAACCTGCGCGCCGACCGTGACGACCTGGATGATTTCATCCCGCGCGCTCCGGCCAAGCGTGAAAAGAGCCTGGTGCTGCAAGTAGCCACCGGGGTATTCCTCGGTGGCCTGGCCCTGTGGCTGGTGCAACTGGCGGCGACAGCGGTCTATGCCAAGCTGATGCTCGGCACGATTACTTTCGGCAGTTAAGCCAGTTCAGCCGAGCGCTGGGTGGCGGCATCGTCGTAAATCACATACAGCGATTCGGCGACCTGGCTTTTGATGGCCTTGCTGCTTTCGAGACCGAGGACGAAACCTTCAGCCTTGCCGCCAGCGCGGTTCAATTCTTCGGCGGTGCTTGCCCCGGCGATTGCATCGAAAAGTTTTTCGGCGTGCGGGCCGATCCCTTTGGGCAGGCTGATCTGTGCAGTGCTCATGCGAGCACCTCGGTGTTACGGATGATTTGATTCATGGCGCGTACCTTTGCGGCGAATGGCCGGCAGCGCGTGTGACCACTTCCGGGCTGCCATGGTAGACCTCTGAAGTCTTTCTGGTAACCGCCAATCGCTGACAAAATGCCGTCCGTCCCCATGAATCGCAAAAATTGCCAGGTGATGCTTGACTTCTCTTTTTGAATCAGTAACATACGCACCAATTCCGCAATAGCTCAGTTGGTAGAGCAAGTGACTGTTAATCACTGGGTCCCTGGTTCGAGTCCAGGTTGTGGAGCCAAATAGCAAAGCCCCTGAATCGCAAGGTTCAGGGGCTTTTTTGTGGGCGCCTGAAAAGATCAAAAGATCGCAGCCTTCGGCGGCTCCTACAGGGAAACGCTGATCCCGATGTAGGAGCTGCCGAAGGCTGCGATCTTTTAATCTGCAAACGAAAAGGCCGATCTGTACAACCAGATCGGCCCTTCTGTATTCAGCAGCAGTCAGACATGTTCGCTGCTTTTCACCTGCACCTTTGGCGCGCCGTGGCCATGATCATGGTCATCCGGCTCGATCACCGGCACTTCCTTGCCATCGCAATCATGCAGCTTGCCGTCGCTGAAGTAATCGCCTTCACGCAGCGCGGCGAGATCGCGATAACGCAGCGTGCGCTCTTCGGCGGCGGCGAACACCGATTGTTGATCCGAATTGCCGGCCGTGAAGTGGTTGAACGCCAGGTTGAGCAGGATCGCCATGATTGCCGACGAACTGATGCCCGAATGGAAAATAGTCGCGAACCAGCTCGGGAAATGATCGTAGAAGTTCGGCGCGGCGATCGGGATCATGCCGAAACCGATCGAGGTGGCAACGATGATCAGGTTGACGTTGTTGCGGTAGTCCACCTTTGACAACGTGCGGATGCCACTCGCGGCCACCGTGCCGAACAGCACGATACCGGCGCCGCCGAGTACCGAAGTCGGCACTGCAGCAATCACCCGACCCATGAACGGCAGCAGGCCAAGCACGACAAGGAACAGACCACCGGTGGCCACCACAAAACGGCTCTTGATCCCGGTCACCGCCACCAGACCGACGTTCTGCGCGAAAGCACTTTGCGTAAACGAACCGAAGATCGGCGCAAACATGCTCGACAGCATGTCGGCGCGCAGGCCGTTGCCCAAGCGTTTGGAATCTACCTTGGTGTCAATGATTTCGCCCACGGCAAGGATGTCTGCCGAGGTTTCCACCAGCGTCACCATGACCACAATGCACATCGACAGGATCGCGGCGAAATGGAAGGTCGGCATGCCGAAGTGGAACGGTGTCGGGAAGCCGAACATGGGACCGGTGGTGACACTGGAGAAATCCGCCATGCCGAGGAACACCGCCAGCACCGTGCCGATGACCATGGCCAGCAGAATCGACAGCCGAGAAATGGTCGCGCTGCCAACCTTGCTCAACAGCAACACCAGCACCAGCGTCACCGCTGCCAGACCGATGTTCTGCATGCTGCCGAAGTCCGGCGCGTGGCTGTTGCCACCCATTGCCCAGCGTGCGGCCACTGGCATCAGCGTCAGGCCGATAGTGGTGATCACAATGCCGGTGACCAACGGCGGAAAGAACTTGGTGATGCGCGAAAACACTGGCGTGATCAGCAAGCCGATCAACGAGGCGGCAATCACCGCGCCCAGCACCGATTGGAAACCGCCCTCCCCGCCACTGCTGACGATCGCGACCATGGTCGCCACACCAGAGAACGATACGCCCTGGACCAGCGGCAGCTGACAGCCAAAAAACGGCAGACCCAGGGTTTGCAGCAACGTCGCCAGCCCCCCCGCAAACAATGAAGCAGCAATCAACAGACCAATGTCCGCCGGCGACAGACCGGCCGCCTGGCCAATGATCAGTGGCACCGCAACGATACCGCCGTACATGGTCAGAACATGTTGCAGGCCGTAAGCCATATTCGCGCCGACCCCGAGGTTTTCGTCCTCGGGCCGTTGGTGTGAAACATGGGGCGTTTTCATGGTGGGGGGTTCCCTGGTTTTTGTTATGCGCACACTGTATTCAATACTCAGGACAAATGTCCATAGAGTTGTATACAACTTGTCAGTCACATAATGGTTAGGTAGCCATCCAACCTTCTAGTCTGCGCTTCTTGCCCCAAAAAATTCGGCAACACATCCCCGTTGCGCTCGCGCCAGTGCCCACTAGGCTGAAGTGTCTACGGCGACCGACGGTGTAGTTGCGCTCTTTTTTATGCATATAAAGTATGCATAATGAAATTGAGGAGATTCAGTTACGACCGGAGTTAAGGAGGCTTGACCGATGAAAGACGAATATGACTTTTCCGCAGGTAAACGCGGCGCAGTAGTGCCGAACAAGGGCAAGACCCGCATCACCATCATGCTTGATGACGCGGTGATCGAAGCGGCGCGTAGCGCCGCAGAAACCGAGGGCTTTGGCTACCAGACCGTGATCAACAACACCCTGCGCCATGCTCTGCTTGATGGCCCACGCCAGCAGGGAAGCGCTGACGACTCAGGTCTGACGGGGCAATTCAAGAAAGGCATCACCGCCACCGATCTCAAGAGTCTCGAGAGAAAGCTGTCGGCGGCAATCGGCGAAATCCGCCGCGTATTGGAGCCTGATGTAAAGCCTTAGATGGAGGCTGGCGCGATGACCCGAGCCAGCGCTTGCCGCACACGCGGTGAATCAGGCACTTGAAGATCAAACTCACGCCGCAGCAATTTCATCAGCTCGTCGACATCCGCCACCTCGCGCCGCTCACTGTCCGCGCCCATGTGATGAATGGCAAAACTGCCGTTGTTCAGGGTTTTGCGCCAACCAGCGCCGGTGCGCGCCAGCATCAGGCGCTGGGCAAAAGGTGACTCGGGATGCGTCGAGACGTACCAGTTGCCGACGGTGTAATCGATGTCTTCCTGGCGCTGCAGATCAAACAGGTACATCGGCCGCCATTCACCTGCGACCTTGGCGCGCAGCAGGTAGCCATCGGTTTGCTTGTCGATGCAATAGGGTTCGTGTGGGGTGGGTTGTTCATGTTCGCTGTCGAGCAAAAGCGGCGCGGTGGGCACCATGCCGCCAAAGCCGACGTCGGCGATATAGCGAGTGCCGTCGATGGTGACCAGGCTCAAACGATGGGTGCGCGCCGTCCAGCTGCCTTCCGGTTGATTCATCACCACGCGCCCGCTGATGCCGCGCGCCTCAAATCCCAGTTCAAGCAAAAGCGCATAAAACAAATGATTGAGCTCGTAGCAGTAGCCGCCCCGCCCTTGCTGCAGCACCTTGCTTTCGATGGAGTCCAGGTCGATCAACACCGGTTCACCCATGATCGTAGCCAGATTCTCGAAAACAAATTCGGCGGTATGGCGCAGTTGCAACTGACGCAACGTATCCAGTGTCGGTGGCGGCGGCGCATCGAAACCCAGACGTTGCAGATACAGATTGGTATTGCTCAGCCGTGGCGCACTCATTGCTCGATCCTTATGCGTGGGGCCGCAGAACACTGCGTGGATATTGCCCTGTATACGGGATCAAGCACGGCTTCCGACAATTGATTTCGCCAATCGCCCGCTCAGCGCTTTTTCCGCGAAGCGATGCGAATCCATGTCGGTGCATGGTCGCTGGCGTGCGGTTCGTTGCGCACCCAGGCGTCGACGCCGGCATCGTGCAGATACGGGCTCAATGCCGGGTTGAGCAGCAGGTGGTCGATGCGCAGGCCGGAGTTGGTTTGCCAATGGTTACGGAAATAATCCCAGAAGGTATAGATGCGTTCTTCGGGATACACGTGGCGCAGGGAATCGGTCCAGCCCTGATCCAGCAACCGCTGGTAGCACTCGCGGCTTTCAGGTTGCAACAAGGCGTCCTTGAGCCAGGATCGCGTGTTGTAGATGTCCATGTCGGTGGGCACGACATTGAAGTCACCGGCGAGCACCACCGGGTGATCGCTGCCTTGCAGGTCTTTGGCGTAATTGATCAGACGCTCGAACCAGGCCAGTTTGTAATCGAATTTCGGCCCCGGCTGCGGGTTGCCGTTGGGCAGATACAGGCAACCGACCAGCACACCGTGCACCGCCGCTTCGATATAGCGGCTGTGCGTGTCATCGGGATCGCCGGGCAAACCGCGTCGACTCTCCAGCGGCTGCGCATCACGCGCCAGAATCGCCACGCCATTCCATGACGCCTGGCCCTGCCAGATCGCGCCGTAACCGGCGGCCTCCAGTTCGGCGGCGGGAAACGCGCTGTCGACTGACTTGAGCTCTTGCAGGCAGGCGATGTCCGGCTGCTCGCGCTTGAGCCACTCCAGCAGATTCGGCAGCCGCGCGCGCATGCCGTTGACGTTGAAGGTGGCGATCCGCAGGTTTTTCATCGTCTGCAACTCCTGCCCGGTGGGATTGCAAATTGTGACCCTGAGAACGCCGCGCAGGTTGCATCGAATGACAATGCGACAGCTCAGACGCGATTACGCAGCCATTGCAGGAAGCCTCTTTTCGGCGCGACCACGGGCGCGTCCTCGGTCAGCGACTGCGCCTTGTGCAGACGAAAATCGAGCAACGCCTGCATCGCATCATGGATGTCATGGCGCGCGTCCAGGCACGGTTTCAGGTAGGACTTCTCGATGCGATACAGGGCGCAGAAAGTCTTCGCGGAAAAATCCGCCGGCAACGCGGTGTCGGAGAGAATCCCGGCCTCGCCGATCACCTCGCCCGGCCCCATGCGCCCGGATTCCAGGGGTGCACCATGGCGCTTGAGCGTCACCGAAACCACGCCGGATTCAATGATGAACAAATGATCGCTGACCTCCCCGCCCGCCAGAATCGTTTCGCCGGCGCGGAAGGTTTGCAGGGTCATGTTCTGGCTGAAGGTGTCTTTTTCTTCCTCGCGCAGAGTCGAGAAGATCGGTGAGCTTTCTAACAACGCCCTTGGCCGCGACAACTGCGGTGCGGCGCTGGTCTCGTTGCTCGACAGCAGGTTGACCCCGGAGGCCTGCAAATGCCGGTAAGCGAGGTCGAACAACTGATTGCGCACCACGCGCTTCTCACCCATCGAAGCGACAAATCCGCTGATCTCGTATTCCGCGCCGCCGCTGGCAGAACTCTTCAACGACACGCTCGGCGCCGGTGTGTCGAGCAATTGCCGACAACCCTGCATTGCCCGCTCCAGCGCCTCGATTACCGAACTGGGCCGGGCATGGGGGCTGACAGGCACGCTGACGGAAACGCCGAACATATTGCTCGGTCGGCTGAAGTTGATGATTTTGGCTTTCGCCGCCAGCGAGTTGGGAATCACGGCCATGCTGCCCTGGCTGGTTTGCAGACGCGTGGCGCGCCAGTCGATGTCGGTGACGCGGCCCTCGGTGCCGTCGATGGAGATCCAGTCATCGAGTTGATAGGGCTTGGTGGTGTTGAGGACGATGCCGGAGAACACGTCGCTCAACGTGCTCTGCAAGGCCAGACCGACGATGATCGCCAACGCGCCGGACGTCGCCAGCACGCCTTTGACCGGCAGATCGAGCACGTACGCCAGCGCCGCAATGATCGCGATGAGGAAAATCACCGCGCCGAGCAAGTCCTGCAACAGCCGGCCGGTGTGGCCGACCCGCTGCATCATCACCGCGCCGATCAGCACCGTCAGGGTCCGCGCACCAAACAGCCACCAGCCGATCTGCAACCCGGTCGCCGCCAGATGCAGCGGCACGTTGTCGGCCCACGGCGCCGGCTCCATCGGGTTGAGGCCTTCGTTGAACAGCACAATGCTGAACAGGGCGAAAATCAGTACCCGCACCAACAGCTTCCATTCGCTGCCGCGAGAGCTGATCAGCCGCCACAGGCCAAGATCGAGCAGGATCAGGATCAACGCGCTAAACAACGGGTGTTCGGTCAGCAGAGACAGCATCAAACAACTCCGACAAAGGCCAATCGCGAGAAGATCGCACAGATTGGTACAGTGTAGGAGCAATTGATTTCGGCGGATGAACCGCCGCTTGAAAACACTGCGAAACCCTGTAGGAGCTCCCGAAGGCTGCGATCTTGAGGCTGTGGGACGCGGAGCGTCCCCGGCTGCATTCCCACTCAGAGCGTGGGAACGATCAGACGCTGAAAAACCTGTGGGAGCGAGCCTGCTCGCGAAGGCGTCCTGTCAGTCACTACCTCTTCGACTGAATCAGAGCATTCGCGAGCAGGCTCGCTCCCACAGGGGAGTTTCAGTTGCCAGTAAAGCTCGGGGTCAGGCGTGCATCCGGCCAAAACGCCCGGACTGGAAGTCGGCGAAGGCCTGATGAATTTCCTGCTCGGTGTTCATCACAAACGGGCCGTGACCAACGATCGGTTCGTCGATCGGCTCGCCGCTGAGCAGCAATACCACCGCGTCTTCGCTGGCCTGGAGAGTGAGTCGATCACCGTCGCGTTCGAACAGCGCCAACTGCCCGACCCCTACCGATTCCGCACCGTTGACCTGCACCGAACCTTTCAGCACCACCAGTGCGGTATTGCGTCCTTCGTGCAGATCAAGCGTCAGCAACTTGCCGGCATTGAGGCGCAGATCCCAGACATCGATCGGCGTGAAGGTGCGCGAAGGTCCGGTGTGCCCGTCGAATTCACCGGCGATCAGACGCAGGCTGCCGGCGTTGTCCTTGAGCGCGATGCTGGGAATGTCGCGGTCGAGAATGGTCTGGTAACCCGGCGCGGCCATTTTGTCCTTGGCCGGCAGGTTGACCCACAGCTGAACCATTTCCAGCTTGCCGCCGGTTCTGGCGAAATTCTCCGAATGAAACTCTTCATGGAGGATGCCGGACGCTGCGGTCATCCACTGCACGTCGCCCGGGCCGATAGTGCCGCCGCTGCCGGTGGAGTCACGGTGCTGCACTTCGCCGTCGTAAACGATGGTCACGGTTTCGAAACCACGGTGCGGGTGCTGGCCGACGCCACGCTGTTCAGTGGTCGGGGTGAATTCGGCGGGACCGGCGTGATCGAGCAGCAAAAACGGGCTGATGTGCTTGCCCAGGTTGTCGTAAGAGAAAAGTGTGCGCACCGGGAAACCATCGCCGACCCAATGGCCGCGCGGGCTGGTGTAAATGCCGATGATGTTTTTCATGGGGTCTCCAATGTGTAAATGCATTGGATTAAGCCTAAAGGCATATCGAATATTCGACTAGACGGTGAAAACCGGCTTGAGTGTTCCATGTGCAGAACAATTGGGTCAGCAGCGCGCATTTCGCGAGCAGGCTCGCTCCCACAGCAGACTGCATTGGTTCAGAGGCACCGTGCGAGGCCGTGCATGGCTTCGCGCAACCTGTCGATGGCACGGTTGATAACTGCGTTTTCACTGCCTCGGCAAGCCGTTTCCAGCTCAACACACGCAACAACAACCCGCGCAGCGCCGACCATTTGCGCGCCGCCCCTGATGCGATGGGCCAGCTCACGCAGGCCGTTGCGGTCGCCGACGTGGATCTGATCCAGAGCCTGGAGATCATCACGCAGGCTGTTGCCGACTTCGTTGCGCAAATGCTCGATCAACGAGTGATCGGTCCCGGCCATCTGCTCCAGGGCACTCAGGTCAATCTCGACCGACTCGGCGCCAGGCGGTTCATCTTCGTGAAGCTCGCAACGGCGGGCGCCGTTCATGGCTTCAGCCAGATCGTGCAAGCGAATCGGTTTGAACAGGCAGCCGTCCATACCGGCATCCAGACAACGCAGGCGCTCTTCGATTTGCGCGTTGGCCGTAAAACCGAGGATCAGACAGGGCCTGCGGCCGCTGGCGGCTTCTTCGTTGCGAATCGCCTGTGCCAGCTCATAGCCATTGCGTCGCGGCATGTTGCAGTCGGTGATCACCACATCGAAGGCCTGGGTTCGCCAGCGGTCCAGCCCCTGTTCACCATCGCCAACGTCTACCGTGCGATGCCCCAATTCACTCAGTTGCCAGCACATCAGCAAGCGATTGACCGGGTGATCGTCCACCACCAACACGCTTAATACACAGGTCGCGGCTGCCGCCTCGGGCGTTGCCAGTGTGGTCGCCACCGACGTCAGCAGCGGCAACTGGATATTGATTTTTACTCGCGTGCCCTGCCCGAGATCACTATCGAGACCCAGCGTGCCGCCCATCATTTCACAGAGGTTACGGCTGATCACCAGCCCCAGGCCGGAACCGCTGCGCGCCGCTTGAGGGCTATTGCTCGCTTGAGCGAACGGGCTGAACAGGCGCTTTTGATCTTCAGCACTTATACCGATGCCGCTGTCTTCGATCAGCACTTGCACACTCACTTGCTCGTGCGATATCGCAACGATCTGCAGTCGCAGGCTGACCTCGCCTGCCTCGGTGAATTTGATCGCATTGCTCAACAGGTTGGACAGCACCTGTTTGAAGCGCGTCGGATCGATCAGCACATCCACGTCGGCGCGCGGATCAAGCTCGATGCGCCACAACAAGCGTTTCTGCCGCGCCAGCCCTTCGAACACTCGGCATACCGATAACACCGTCTCCCGCAGGTTGGCCCGCTCGGGCGCGAGGGACAAATGCCCCGATTCGATACGAGCGATATCGAGAATGTCGCCAATCAACGCCAATAATTGCTGGCCGGCATTCGACGCCACCTGAATCGCCAAGCGGTCGGTGACGCCCTCCTCTGCGCGCTTGAGGGCCAGTTCGAGCATGCCGATCAGGGCGTTCATCGGCGTGCGGATCTCGTGGCTCATGGTCGCCAGAAAAGTACTCTTGGCCCGACTGGCTTCGTCCGCCGCGTCCTTGGCCTGTTGCAGTTGCAGCAACCATTGCTGACGCTGGTGGATCTGCCGGCGCTGCCAGCCAATCCACAGCAGTGCCAACAGAAGCAAGGCAGCTGCGCTGGCGAAACCCAGCAGAATCTCCTGACGGTGGCGCAGCCAGTAGCTGTTCTCGACCACTACATCGTGGCTCCAGCGCTCCACCAGTTCATCCATTTGCTGCGGCGCAATGCTCAGTAACGCCTTGTTCAGGATCGAGTGCAGCAATGCCGATTGCGGCGCCGTGGCCAATGCGATGCGCGCTGGCTGATCGCCAACGGTGCCGGTAATTCGCAGGCGATCGCGGTACTGCCGGGCAATCAGAAAACGCGCCACCAGCAACGAGCTCACCGTTACGTCGACCTGTCCTCGGGCAATCAGCGCCATGCCTTCGGCGGGGCTTTTGACTTCGACCAGACGTAGTCCGGGCACGCGTTGCAACAGGTATTCGCGCAACGGGTGGCCGCGATAGATGGCCAGGCGTTTGCCCGCCAGGTCGTCGAGCGGCAATGGATGTGGCCCGTTCGCCGCACTGACCAGCACGAACGGATTGTTCAGATAGGCGCGGGTGAATTGCAGCTGCGCTTCCCGCTCGGTGCTCGGCGTCACCACCGGCAGGACATCAAGTTCACCCGCCTGGAGCTGCTCGAACTGATCGTTCAACGAGGTGCCACGCACGATCTCGAAATTCAGCCCGCTGCGCTGAGCGATGAGGCTCAACAACTGCGCTGCCAGGCCGTTGAAGCGTCCCTCGGCATCGAAAAACGCCAACGGCGCGAAGTCTTCGACCGCGCCCACCCGCACCACCGGGTGCTGATCAAGCCACTGCTGTTCAGCGGCGCTGAGCTGTACCCGCGACTGTTCGGCCATCTCGGCGAGGCCGACGCTCCAGCGCTGTTCGATCAGATGCCGACGCTCCATGGGCACGGCCAGCAAGGCCTTGTCGACGATGCGTTTGAGCACCACATCGCTGCGCAACAACGCAAAGGCGAACGGATTGGCGTCAAGCCCCGACGGCCCGGCCAATTGCAGGTCGTTGCGATAGTTGGTGTTGATCAGATAATTGGCGCTGATGAAGTCGCCCAGGTACACGTCGTCGGCACCGAAGGCGACCGCGCCGAGTGCATCCATGGCCGAAGCATAAAGCTGCACGTGGGCGCCGGGGTAGAATGCCTGAACATGGGCCAGTGGCAGGTAATCCTCGACCATGGCGATGCGTTTGGCCGTCAGGTCGGCGGTCAGCTTCTCGTCGTGACGCGTGACCAGCATAGGCTGATCTTCAGCATACGGCCGCGACAGAACAAAGGCCGGATCCGCCGCTTCGAAACTGTTCGAGGTGCCCAAAAGATCAACGTCAGCGCGCTTGAGTGCGGCCATCAGTGCCGGCCGATCGGCGAAACGCCGCACTTCGATCCTGATGCCGAGCAGTTGCGCCAGCAGATCGGCGTAATCGGCGGTCAGCCCTTCCAGCTCATGCTGTTGGCGGGTGATTTCGAAGGGCGGGTAATCCGGGCCGGAGATGCCCATGCGCAAAACTGGATGCTCACGCAGCCACTGGCGCTCCCGATCATCGAGGCGGACCTGGATACCCCCAGGTTCGAGGCGCGCCAGCACCTCCAGTGTCTGCGGCTGATCATTCGCCCAGACCGAGGCGGCAAGCCCCAGCCAAATCCCTAAAACCCGCAGTCCCTGCGTCATGTCGAGGTACTCAGATCAAGTGATTGCGCTTGGCGAACTCACGCAGAAGCACCAGCGAACCCAGGCCAAGTTTCGCCATCATGCGGGTCTTGTAGGTGCTGACAGTCTTGTGACTCAGGTGCATCTCCTGGGCGATGGCTTTGTTTGGTTTGCCCAACGCCAGGTTCACGAAAATGCATAACTCTCGATCGGACAGCTGAGCGATCAGCTCCTGTTCAGTGCGTTGAACCGCGTTGTACAGACCGCTGGTATTGGGCAACGCGGAGAAATAGGTGTGGCCGGACATCAGCGCCTTGATAGCATCGTGCAGCAGCGTCAGATGATTGCTCTTGGTCACGTAACCCCGCGCGCCCGCGCGCAAACAGCGCTCCTGGTAATGCGTGGGCTCATGCATGCTGAACACCAGGATCCGACAGCGTGCCGTCGGCGCTTTGATCTGGATTCGCGTCAGCACTTCCAGCCCGTCCATGGACCCCAACCCGAGATCGAGCACGACCAGGTGCGGATCATGCGCGCAAATCAACGGCACGACTTCATTGCCATTGGACGCTTCATGAATCTGCGTGAAGCCTTGAGCCTGCAGGACGATTCGAATGGCCGCGCGCACGACTGGGTGATCATCGACGATCAGCGCTGACTTCATTGGTACTCCTGCAAAATCGAAGACACCGCAACAGTCTGTCCCGGAGTCGGTGGCCGCGCCGGCACTGTTACATGGATGAGCAAGAGAATCACCTGTCAGGTCTGACAGTTGTGCAGAGTGGTTTTTTATGCATTGGCATGGCGCAACGACGCGTGAGAGTCGGGCGGTGCCTGGCGTTCGTCGCAAGCTTCGACTCTCGCCATCACCTGCCCGATGAGCTGTGAATTGGGCAATGGCGTCGGGCTGATCTGCGCGTTTTCCTGAGCAAACCCCGCAACCGCCAGCAAGGGCGCCGACGGTTCGTTGTAGATCAGAGCGTGGCGAACCTGTGGGTGATCGAGCAGAAAGCCCGACAGATCGAGGGAGCCTGCCGCCAGCTCGGCATTGATCACCAATACATCGAACGGCTCGCAGCCGTAGTCGACCAGGGTCAACAATTCGCCGAGATTCTGCACCGGGGCGACGCGGTAGTAGCCGAGCGAGTTGAACAGGCGCTCGATTTTCATGCGATGAAAATGCTGCGGGTCGGCGATCAGGATGCGCAACGCTTTGTTGCTCATGGTCATTCTCCCGGTGAGGTTTGGGGAGGGCAAGACTACGCAAGCGCCGGGGATAGCTCTGTAGGACTTTTCCTAAAAATCCGCTCATTCATCCGGCGGCCCCGACGCACCAATATCCCCTGTGGGAGCGAGCCTGCTCGCGAAGGGGCTATACCAGTCAGAGACGTATTGACTGACACGGCGCCTTCGCGAGCAGGCTCGCTCCCACAGGGGAGAGCATTCCATGGCTGCTATTGCCAGCCGAATCTACGGATGTAGAAGCCTTTCACCGCTTGGGTCAAAGCCATGTACGCGAGCAGAATCATTGGCAGAAACACGAAGTACAGCGACGGCAATGCCTGCAACTTGAAGTAATGCGCCAGCGGGCCCATGGGCAGGAAGATGCCGACTGCCATGATGCCCCCTGTCATGACCAGCAGCGGCATGGCTGCACGGCTTTGCAGAAACGGAATCTTCGGCGTACGGATCATGTGCACGATCAGCGTCTGGGTCAGCAACCCGACCACGAACCAGCCGGACTGGAACAGCGTCTGGTGATCCGGGGTATTGGCGTCGAACACGTACCACATCAAGGCGAAGGTGGTGATGTCGAAGATCGAGCTGATCGGGCCAAAGAACAGCATGAAACGCCCGACGTCAGCCGGCTGCCAGCGCTGCGGCTGTTTCAGCATCTCTTCGTCGACGTTATCGAACGGAATGGCAATCTGCGAAATGTCGTACAGCAGGTTTTGCACCAGCAGGTGCATCGGCAGCATCGGCAGGAACGGGATGAATGCACTGGCCACCAGCACCGAGAACACGTTGCCGAAGTTGGAACTGGCAGTCATCTTGATGTACTTGAGCATGTTGGCGAAGGTGCGCCGCCCTTCGAGCACGCCCTCCTCCAGCACCATCAGGCTTTTTTCCAACAGGATGATGTCCGCGGCCTCCTTGGCGATGTCCACCGCGCTGTCCACGGAAATGCCGATGTCGGCGCTGCGCAGCGCCGGCGCGTCGTTGATGCCATCGCCCATGAACCCGACCACATGGCCGTTGCCCTTGAGCACACGGACGATGCGCTCTTTGTGCGACGGCGTGAGTCTGGCGAAGACGTTGGTCGTCTCGACCGCCACCGCAAGCTCAGCATCGCTCATGCGCTCAATGTCATTGCCCAGCAGCAAACCCTGTTGGCCGAGGCCGACCTCGCGGCAGATCTTTGCTGTGACCAGCTCGTTGTCACCGGTCAACACCTTCACCGCCACGCCGCGCTCGGCCAAGGCCTTGAGCGCTGGCGCGGTGCTTTCCTTCGGTGGATCGAGGAATGCCACGTAACCGATCAGCGTCAGTTCCTGCTCATCGGCCAGGCTGTAAATCTCGCGGCCTGCTGGCATTGAGCGAGCCGCGACCGCCACCACACGCAGACCTTCGGCGTTGAAAGCGCCGGTGACCTGGCGAATCCGCACCAGTAACTCGTCGCTCAAGACTTCATCGACCTCGCCGTGACGCACGCGGCTGCACACCGCCAGCACTTCTTCCACCGCGCCTTTGCAGATCAATTGATGGGGCTGACCGCGGCCCTCCACGACCACCGACATGCGCCGGCGATTGAAATCGAACGGGATTTCATCGACCTTGCGAAAGGCACTGCCGACTTTCAATTCGCGATGGACTTCCACGTGTTCCAGCACCGCCACATCCAGCAGGTTTTTCAGGCCGGTCTGGTAGTAGCTGTTGAGGTAGGCCAGTTCCAGCACAGCGTCAGAATCCTCACCCCAGACGTCGACATTACGCGCCAGAAAGATCTTGTCCTGAGTCAGGGTGCCGGTCTTGTCGGTGCACAGCACGTCCATGGCGCCGAAGTTCTGAATCGCGTCGAGGCGTTTGACGATGACCTTTTTGCGCGACAGGGACACGGCGCCTTTGGCCAGGGTCGAGGTGACGATCATCGGCAGCATTTCCGGAGTCAGGCCGACGGCAATCGACAGCGCGAAGAGCAGCGCTTCGGTCCAGTCGCCCTTGGTGAAACCGTTGATGAACAGTACCAGTGGCGCCATGACGAACATGAAGCGGATCAGCAGCCAGCTGACCTTGTTGACGCCCTGCTGGAACGAGGTCACCGCCCGGTCCGTCGCGCCGACCCGTTGCGCCAGCGCACCGAAATAGGTGCTGTTGCCGGTGGTGAGAATCAGCGCAATCGCGCTGCCGGAGAGAACGTTGGTGCCCATGAACAGAATATTGTCCAGCTCCAGCGGGTTACGCGTGTCGCGATCGGTGTGCCGGGTGAATTTCTCCACCGGCATCGATTCACCGGTCATCGCTGCCTGGCTGACGAACAGGTCCTTGGCGCTGAGCACGCGGCAATCGGCGGGAATCATGTCGCCGGCCGAGAGTACGATCAGATCGCCGGGCACCAGTTGCCTGATCGGCAGCTCCCGGCGTGGGCCATCGCGGCGCAGCACCGTGGCGGTGTTGCTGACCATTGCTTTGAGCGCATCGGCGGCCTGATTGGATTTGCTCTCCTGCCAGAAGCGCAGCAGCGTCGACAGCACCACCATGGAGAAAATCACCACGGCGGCCTTGAGGTCTTCGGTCAGCCAAGAGATCACCGCGAGCAGAGTCAGCAGCAGGTTGAACGGGTTTTTGTAGCAGTGCCCCAGATGGGTCCACCACGGCAGCGGCTGCTCGTGTTCGACTTCGTTGAGGCCGTGTTGCGCACGCAGTGCATCGGCTTCGACCTCGGTGAGCCCCTCGCCGTGCGTGCCCAACGACGACAGCAACGCGGCGCTGTCTTCATGGGCGGCAGCCACCAGCGTACTGGCCAGCGTCGGCGGCACTTCACGGCTGACCCTGGTGTCGTTGATCGAATCCAGCAACGCGAGGCTACGGAAGTGCCGGGCGATGTGACGGCTGCGCAGAAAGCCTGCGAAAAATTCCTTGAGCGTGAGTTTCATGGCTGTGTCCCCTGTGGTCAGCCGGGAAACCGTCGAGCAGGTACCGCCGCGCCCTGGCACCGGGACAACCGGCGCGGCAAGGCTTGGCGCGCCCGTCGGGAATGACAGGCGTGTCGATAGGCGGCGCTGACGACTGAGGTCGCCATCACGCTTGGTTCAGCGTCGTTGAGAAGGACGTCGAGACACGATCCGGAACGGGTCGTGCACGGGATGCCGCTGCTCGCTGTTACGGCGAGACAACGGCAGGGAAAGGCTGCGCGTTATCTTGCCGAGAATCTGCCGGTGATCGAGACCGGCCGACAACTGTCACTCGAACAAGTACCCACTGTGGGTCTCCGCAATTGATGAAAACGCGCGCAGCTTACGCCCGCAGCTAAACCGCTGGAAGAGGTGTTTGCCGGGAATGTGGGGGGTGTTCAGGAAGGGTTCAGATTCAGGATCTGTGGGGCTTTCCATGGCCCCTTCGCGAGCAGGCTCGCTCCCACATTCTGGCCTGCATTCACAGAACCATTGTGGGAGCGAGCCTGCTCGCGAAAGCGGTGTGACAGGCGCCGCATACTTCAGCTGGCAGTCGCCAACAACAGCTCCGCCACCGAGCGACTGTGCCCGCGCTGCTTGCCATGCTCGTACAACGAGCCAGCGATTTCATCGGCGCGAATCGGCAGCACCGACAGCAGCGTATCGCTCAGGCCATGGCTGGCCTGGCAGAAGCCCTGCATATATATGCCGGCCTTGCAGCGCTCGTCGGTGATCAGTTTGTAGTTGCGATCGACTTCGAATTCGCCGAGGTATTCCTCCAGCGGCGCGAGCAATTTGCGGTGCATCTGGCGCTCGTAACCGGTGGCCAGCACCACGGCGTCATAGATTCGCACCGTGACTTCCCCGGTGGCGTTGTTGCGCACGGCCAGTTCGATGCCGTTTGCCGTCGCAGTGGCGCTCTCGACGGTGGTCAGGGTGCGGAACGCATGGCGGGCAATCCCGGAAACCTTCTGCCGGTAGAAGATGCCGTAGATGCGTTCGATCAGGTCGATGTCGACCACCGAATAGTTGGTGTTGTGGTACTCGTTGACCAGACGCTCGCGCTCGACGCTGTTCTGCTGGAACACCAGATCAGTGAATTCCGGCGAGAACACTTCGTTGACGAACGGGCTGTCGTCCGCAGGCTTCAAGGCCGAGCCGCGCAGGATCATGTCGACCTGCACCGACGGGAATGAATCGCTCAGATCGATAAAGGCTTCCGCCGCGCTCTGTCCGCCTCCGATGATGGCGATGCTCATCGGTTGATTGTTCACGCAAGGCTGTCTGGCCATTTGCGACAGATACTGCGAATGGTGGAACACGCGATGATCGCCCTTCAGCGCCTTGAACGCCTCCGGAATGCGCGGTGTGCCGCCAGCGCTGACCACCACCGAACGTGTGGTACGCACGAATTGCTGGCCGTCGCTGCCCCGAGAAATTACCCGCAGCGCTTCAACCTGCTGGTTGTGCAACACCGGTTCGATAAACTGCACTTCTTCACCATAACGGCTCTGCTCGGTGAACTGCCCGGCCACCCAGCGCAGGTAGTCGTTGTACTCCATGCGGCATGGATAAAAAGTGCCGAGGTTGATGAAGTCGACCAGACGCCCGTGGTGCTTGAGGTAATTGACGAAAGAATACGGGCTGGTCGGATTGCGCAGGGTCACCAGGTCCTTGAGGAAGGAAATCTGCAACTCGCTCTGCGTCGACAATGTATTGCCGTGCCAGCTGTAGGTGGCCTGCTTGTCGAGGAACAGCACATCCAGTTCGCCCTGGATCCGGCCGCGCTCTTGCAGGGCGATGGCCAGTGCCAGGTTCGAAGGGCCGAAACCGACGCCGATCAGGTCGTGAACGATGGGCGATGCAATTGCCTGTGTCATTTCCAGTGTCCTCTGGATGAACCCCTCAACGCGGGGAAATAAAGCCTGGGTGGCCTGACCGGCCTGAATCAGGTCAGCAGGTCGTCTGTTGAGTAGGAACGAGGACGATGAAAGGAAATTTAACCGGCGCGGATCACTGGCCATCCCATTGCTGGATGCGCAAGCGGCAATGTTTCATGGCGTTGACGATGTGTTTTTCCACCAGCGCCCGGGAGATGCCGAGGGTCTGGGCGATTTCCGGATGGGACATTCCTTCGATCTTGCGCAGCAGAAAACTGTCGCGGCACAGCGGCGGCAGCTCGGCCAGTGCGCGCTGGAGCATTTCCAGACGCTGGCCGTGATCGAGGGTGCCGTGGGGGGACGGGGTGAAATAGCGCTCTTCGTTGTCGAGCACGTCCAGCGATTCGACCTGACGCAGCGCGTTACGGCGGTGATCGTCGATGACCAGGTTCAACGCGGTGCGATAAAGGAAGGCCCGGGGTTGTTCGATCGGCACCTCGCTGGAGCGCTCCAGCACGCGTACATAGGCGTCATGCACCACATCCTCGGCGACCTGACGGTTGCCCAGTCTGGCGTTGAGGAAACACACCAGCTCACGATAGTAGTTTTCCAACATGACTCCCGACCGCATCGATGCCGTTTCTGTCCTTGAGCGCACTGATCAGACCTGCGGATCACGCAGTAGCAAGATAGTGGCAACTTGAGGTGCGTAATTTATAGTAATTCTCATATAGATTTAAAGAGTTGATTCCATATCCCGGACAAATAGTCGTCGCCCGGCGTGCGGTAACTCGATGTGTCTGCGGCTAAATTCCGTCGCCCATGCCTCGTTTACAGGACAGCCCCTGTGTCTGTCGTGCCTTGCGACGGGCCGCAACCACTGGCCGGAACCCTGCATGAATCGTCCCCGCCCCGCCCGTCGCGCGCTGTTTGCCGCCCTCTGTCTGATTCCCGTGATCGCCGTTGCTGCCTGGCAAGTCTTGCCACCCGGTCGCGACGCCGTTGCCACTGTGCAGGTCAGCCGGGGCGATATCGAAAACAGCGTGACGGCGCTCGGTACCTTGCAGCCGCGCCGCTATGTGGATGTCGGGGCGCAGGCTTCGGGGCAGATTCAGAAGATTCACGTCGAGGCTGGAGATACGGTCAAGGAAGGCCAGTTGCTGGTGGAAATCGACCCGTCGACACAGAAAGCCAAGCTCGATGCCGGGCGCTTTTCCATCGAAAACCTCAAGGCGCAGTTGCAGGAGCAACGCGCCCAGCACGATCTGGCGCAGCAGAAATACCAGCGCCAGCAGAAACTCGCCGCCGGTGGCGCCACCCGCGAAGAAGACGTGCAGACCGCCCGCGCCGAGGTCCGCGCAACCCAGGCGCGCATCGACATGTTCCAGGCGCAGATCCGCCAGGCCCAGGCCAGCCTGCGCAGCGACGAAGCGGAGCTCGGTTACACGCGCATCTATGCGCCGATGAGCGGCACCGTGGTCGCCGTCGGTGCGCGCGAAGGCCAGACCCTCAACGCGCAGCAACAGACCCCGCTGATCCTGCGCATCGCCCGACTGTCGCCGATGACGGTATGGGCCGAAGTTTCGGAGGCCGACATTGGCCATGTCAAACCCGGCATGACCGCTTACTTTACTACCCTCAGCGGTGGCACTCGGCGCTGGAGCAGCACGGTGCGGCAGATCCTGCCGGTGCCGCCGCGTCCGCTCGAACAGAATCAGGGCGGCAGTCCCACCAGTGGTCGCAGCGGCAGCGAACGCGTGGTGCTGTACACCGTGCTGCTCGACGTCGACAACGCCGACAACAGCCTGATGACCGACATGACCGCCCAGGTGTTCTTCGTCGCCGAACAGGCGCAGGACACCCTGACCGTGCCGACTGCCGCTTTGCAACCGGGTTCGCGTCCGCAGTGGCAGCGGGCGCAGATCGTCGCTGCCAACGGTGATGTTCAGGCGCGCGAAGTACGCACCGGCATCAGCGATCGCCTGCGCACCCAGGTGCTCGAAGGTCTGGATGAGGGCGAGCATGTTCTCAGCGCGCCGGCCGCCGGTCATGGAGGCTGAATGCACACGCCTCTGATCGACCTGCGGCAAATCCGCAAAGCCTACGGCGGTGATGACAGCCCGCGGGTGGAAGTGCTGCGCGGGATCGATCTGTCGATCCATGCCGGCGAATTCGTTGCGATTGTCGGCGCCTCCGGTTCAGGCAAATCGACGCTGATGAACATCCTCGGTTGCCTCGACCGTCCCACCAGCGGCGAGTATCTGTTCGCCGGGGAAAATGTCGCGCAGCTGGACAGTGATGAACTGGCCTGGCTGCGCCGCGAAGCCTTCGGTTTTGTCTTTCAGGGCTATCACCTGATCCCGTCCGGCTCGGCGCAGGAAAACGTCGAGATGCCAGCGATCTATGCCGGCACCCCGGCCGCCGAGCGCCATGCCCGAGCTCACGCGCTGCTGGAACGTCTCGGTCTCGGCACTCGCACCGGCAATCGTCCGCATCAGCTTTCCGGCGGCCAGCAACAGCGGGTGTCGATTGCCCGTGCGCTGATGAACGGCGGCCACATCATCCTCGCCGACGAGCCGACCGGCGCCCTCGACAGCCACAGCGGCGCCGAGGTCATGACCCTGCTCGACGAACTCGCCGATCAAGGCCATGTGGTGATCCTCATCACCCACGACCGCGAAGTGGCGCAACGGGCCAAACGCATCATCGAAATCCGCGACGGCCTGATCATCAGCGACATCGCCGAGCACGCGTGCGCGCCGCCTGCGGCCAATCCCGGGGCGTTGCAAGCGGTCGACCTGCGCCAGCGCCTGAGCAGCGGCAGCAACCAGACCGGCGCCTGGAAAGGTGAACTGGTGGACGCTGTACAAGCGGCGTGGCGAGTGATGTGGATCAACCGCTTTCGCACCGCGCTGACCCTGCTGGGCATCGTCATTGGTGTGGCCTCGGTAGTGGTCATGCTCGCCGTCGGCGAAGGCAGCAAGCGTCAGGTCATGGCGCAGATGGGTGCGTTCGGCTCCAACATCATTTACCTCAGCGGCTCGGCGCCGAACCCGCGTACGCCGGAGGGCATCATCACCCTCGACGACGTCGCCGAACTGTCCGCCCTGCCCCAGGTGGAACGGATCATGCCGGTCAACGGCTCGACCGCCGGGGTGCGCTTTGGCAACGCCGACCACAGCAGTTACGTCGGCGGCAATGACACCAACTTTCCGCAGATTTTCAACTGGCCGGTGATTCAGGGCAGCTACTTCACCCAGGCCGACGAGGACAACGCCGCCGCTGTCGCGGTGATCGGCACCAAGGTCCGCGACAAGTTGCTCAAGGATGTCGCCGACCCCATCGGCCAATACATCCTCATCGAAAATGTGCCATTCCAGATCCTCGGCGTGCTTGCGGAAAAAGGCGCCAGCTCCGGCGATTCGGATAGCGACAACCGCATCGCCGTGCCCTATTCGGCGGCGAGCACGCGCCTGTTCGGCAGCCGCAATCCGCAATACGTGGTGATCGCGGCCAAGGATGCGCGCAAGGTCAAGGACGCCGAACAGGCCATCGAACAGGCGATGTTGCGTCGGCACCACGGCAAGAAGGATTTCGAGCTGACCAACAATGCCGCGATGATCCAGGCCGAAGCGCGCACGCAAGGCACGCTGTCGCTGATGCTGGGGGCGATTGCAGCAATTTCTCTGCTGGTCGGCGGTATCGGCGTGATGAACATCATGCTCATGACCGTACGCGAACGTACCCGCGAGATCGGTATTCGCATGGCCACCGGCGCCCGTCAGCGCGACATCCTCCGTCAGTTTCTCACTGAAGCCTTGATGCTCTCGGTGGTCGGCGGTATCGCCGGAATTGGCCTGGCGCTGCTGGTCGGCGGCGTGTTGTTGCTCAGCGGCGTGGCGATTGCCTTTCAAGCGCTGGCAGTGATCGGTGCGTTTGCCTGTGCGCTGGTCACCGGTGTCATCTTCGGCTTCATGCCGGCCCGCAAAGCTGCCCGGCTTGACCCGGTCACGGCCCTTACCAGTGAATGATCGACCTATGAAAGTGCGACTGACGTTCCTCGCCGCCAGCCTGTTGCTGGCGGCCTGCAGCAGCCCGGTGCCGCGCCTGGACAGCGGCGTGCAGCCACCGAGCGCGTGGCAGTCCGTCGACAGCCATGGCGCGCTGCAGAGCAATCGACAATGGTGGACGCAGTTCGGCAGCCCCGAGCTGGAGCGGCTGGTGGAACAGGCGCGGCTGGGCAGCTACGACCTCGCCGCCGCCGTGGCACGGGTCAGACAGGCCGAGGCCAGCGCAACCATTGCCGGCGCCCCGCTGCTGCCCGAACTCAAGGCCGGGCTGAACGCCAACCGGCAGAAACTGATCCACGGCAAGGGCTACAGCCAGTTGGATGTCAGTCCCGAGAATCGCTCGCTGGATTATTACGATGCCGAGCTCAGCGCCAGTTACGAAATCGATTTCTGGGGCGGCAAGCGTGCCGCGCGCGACAGTGCCGTGTTCGGTGTGCAGGCCAGCGAGTTCGACCGCGCCACCGTCGAGCTGACCTTGCTCAGCGGCGTCGCCAACAGTTACACCCAAACCCTGGCCTTGCGTGAGCAGGCGCGCATTGCCGAACTCAATCTGAAAAATGCGCAGAATGTGCTGCATCTGGTGCAGACCCGTTTCGACGCCGGCAGCGCCACCGCGCTGGAACTGGCCCAGCAGAAAAGCCTGGTGGCCGAACAACAGCGTCGCCTGCCGCTGGTGCAACAACAGGCCCGCGAAGCACTGATCAGCCTCGCCGCCCTGCTCGGCCAACCGGTGCAAGCGTTGCCGTTGCCCGAGCAAGCCTTCGCCCAATTGCACTGGCCGGACATCGCCAGTGGCGTGCCGAGCGACTTGCTCAGTCGCCGCCCGGACATTGCCAGCGCCGAGGCCAGACTGGCGGCGGCGCAGGCTGATGTCACCGTCGCCCGCGCCGCGATGCTGCCGAAAATCACCCTGACCGCCAGCCTCGGCAGCGGCGCCGACCTTGCCGCCGACCTGCTGCGCACGACGTTCTACAACCTGTCCTCGGGGCTGACCGCGCCGATCTTCAACAACGGCCGCCTCAGCGCCGAACGCGACAAGGCCAAGGCCCGCCAGGATGAACTGCTGGAGACCTATCGCGGGGCAATCATCAACGGTTTCGCCGACGTCGAAAAAGCCCTCAGCAGCATTCGCGGCCTCGACGAACAGCGGCAATGGCAAAGCGAAGAACTGAACCAGGCACAGACCGCTTTCGACATCGCCCAGAGCCGCTACCAGGCCGGCGCCGAAGACCTGCTCACCGTCCTGCAAACTCAGCGCACGCTGTATGCGGCGCAAGACCTGAACGTCCAACTGCGCCTGTCGCGGTTGCAGGCGAGCATTGCCTTGTACAAAGCGCTGGGGGGTGGTTGGGAAGTGATCTGAGGGCGATGCGTCGACTGAACTGACGCCTTCGCTGGCAAGCCAGCTCCCACAGGGATCAGGGTAAATCTGCTGTTCATTCGTATCTTTGAGATAGCTATCGCGAGCAGGCTCGCTCCCACAGAAAAGCAAAGCAGCGCAGCTGCCCGCGGCGAAGCCGCCCCACTCAACAATGAGCGTTAGCTCGAGTGCTTTTGATCTTGATCTACCGGCGACGTCGGAAGGCTGAGCGGAGGGATTGATCCGGGCGTGGGAGCGCAGCGACCGTCTGGCGCAGCCAGACACAGCGGAAGGAGGTGCAGCGAAGCAAACCGTAGCCGCTGCGCCCGGATCGATCCCGCAGCGAAGGAACCCGACCCTGCGAGGGCCGAACGCAGGAGCAAGCGTTTTTTTGCTTACTTTTTTTAGGCGTTTGTAAAAAAAGTGAGTCGCCGTAAGGGCGAAACCTTAGGTAGTCGTTACCGCAGCGATGGATATGTACGCCACCATAAATACCCCCTGTAGGAGTGAGCCTGCTCGCGAAGGCGGTGGGTCATCCGGCATAGCAGCTGATTGACACAACGCCATCGCGAGCAGGCTCGCTCCTACAAAAGATTGCGACCAATTCAGAGTATGTGTTGAACCAATCTAAAGCTGTCGGCCCTTGACCTTCAGGTGCCGCGCATACCAAGGGCGCTGCGGGACTTTGCGGAACAGCTCGGTCATGTTGTCTTCGTCGCCAAAAGTGATACGCAGCGCCAGCTTCATGGTCTCCGGGTCCATCTCCACTGAGCGTCCGACTTGCAGGCCGGGCACGGTGCTGCAGCCGTGGGTGTCGGGGCCGAGCCAGGGGTCGGCGACTTCCACCCAGCGTCCCGGCGCAAACCACGGCACGCCGTTGACTTCCAGACGGCTCACTTCGCCCGGGTGAAAACGTTCATGGGCGCGGAACCAGTCTTCCAGGCGGTCATCAATCCAGCCGTGGAAACGCCAGAACACCGGATTCACATGGGAGGAAAACGGATCACCGAGAAAGTCGTTTTCCGGCGCATACCAGCGCGCAGCGAAGTCCGCCTGATCGCGCGCCATCGGCACTGGAATGTCGTTGGATGGGTCACGCGCCACCGAAGCCCAGCGCATGTGCAGCCAGTCGTGCAGGCCCAGTTCGACTTCCGAACCGAACTGGCCAAGCGTCAGTTTCGACAAATAACGCGGATCACGGTACTGCGATTCCCAAACCAGAAAATTGCTCTGAAAAGTCTCCGCCGCTTTGATGTCGCTGACCCACTTGGTGTACTCGTCATCGCCCTCGGCCAGCCAGGTCGGCGGCAGGGAATTGCCGTCGTGATTGTCGAAATAGCGGGCGAATCCCTGTCGGTCCCGCTCCAGCTCAGGCTGCGGCTGCGGGAACGCCGGCCAGGAAGGCAAATCCTGCATCGAGCGGGCGATGCCAAGCATGTGCCGGTGCATAAAGAAAAAATCCACGCCCGAGCCATTGCGATCCTTGCTTGGCCCACGGGCGTCGCGCTCCTTGTCACGCGGCCCGGGCTGCCAGCCGATGCCGCGTAGCGCTTCGCGTTTTTTCTCCGAGAGCTTGTGCCACTTGTCGCGGGTGGCGTGCCAGAGCTGGTGGAACAACCGATGCTCGGGAGCCACCAGCCAAGCCAACAGTTGCGGATTAAGCCCGGTGCGTTCACGGGCCTCGGGAAAACGCCGCTTGATAGCGATGAATTGATTGTCCAGCTCGGGCAACGCCAACGGCCGATTCAGACGCAGCACTTGCCCGGTGAACGTGGCGCTGCCGGCATTGCCGAACGCCGCCCAGACCTCATCCAGTCTGACTTTGAATTCATACACCGGCGGTGCAAGTGGCGCATCGGTGCGCAGCAGGCGCCAATACATCTCGGCGCCGTTGCCCGGTGCCAGATCGCCAATCACTTGATAACGCACAGGCCCTTCGGCACGCAGATTCGCTCCGGTGTCGAGATAACCGCGCAGGCCGCGACCACGGTGGGCGATGTCGAGAAACAGTTCCAGGCCTTGCGCCGGCAAACCATCAAGCCCGGCCGCCGCACCGGTAAAGCGAATGTCCCAGACCCCACGCAAATTGTCCGCCAGCTGTTGCCCGGCGGTGTCCGCCAGATCGACCGTGGCCTCGCCCGGGGTGATCGGAAACTCCTCGCGAGTCAGTTCACGATGTGCATAAAAAGCGGCAGGCAGCGCGGCGCCCGTGAGTGCCATGCCCGCCATGAACCAGCGTCGAGAGATCGTCATTGCCCTACCTGTGTCAGCCATGAAGCAGGCTTTATCCAAGCTAGAACGTTTGCTCGGCGGGGAAATTTACGCCGCCGGCAAAACATCCCTGCGCCGCCGCCGGGCATTTGTAACGCACACCTAAATTAGCCGTTCAGCCACTCGTTCTTCCCAGATAGCAAAGGCCCCTGCGCCTGTACCTCGACGGCGAACCTGAATGAGATGGCAATGACAAAACCGCGTTGGAAAAAGGCTCTATTCATCGGCCTGCCGCTGGCCCTGGCGATCAGTGCCGGCGCAGGATTTCTGGCCTGGGATTACCTGAACAACCCCGGCTATCCGGTGAAGGTGATGAAACAGGCGACGGAGTTGCAGGATCGCCTGCTGTCGTTCGACAGCCACATCACCGTACCGCTGAGTTTCGGCAGCCACGACCACGAAGCCGACAAGGATGGCTCGGGCCAGTTCGACCTCATCAAGGCCAATCGCGGACGCCTGTCCGGCGCCGCGCTGACGGTGTTCGGCTGGCCGGAAATGTGGAACGGCCCGAATGCCCCGCACCGTCCGACCGAGGGTTTTGTCGAAGAAGCGCGCAATCAGCAGGAGGTGCGCTACAAGATCATTTCCGGGATCGTCCGCGACTTTCCCAATCAGGCCGGCATCGCCTACACGCCGGATGATTTCCGCCGCCTGCATGGCGAAGGCAAGTTTGCGATTTTCATCAGCATGCTCAACGCCTACCCGCTGGGCAATGACCTGAGCAAGCTCGACCTGTGGGCCGGGCGCGGCATGCGCATGTTCGGCTTCAGTTACATCGGCAACAACAGCTGGGCCGACTCGTCGCGGCCGCTGCCGTTTTTCAATGATTCGCCCGACGCCCTCGATGGTCTGTCGGACATCGGCAAACAAGCGGTGCAGCGCTTGAACGATCTGGGCGTGATCATCGACGTTTCGCAGATGTCGACCAAGGCCCTCGAGCAAGTCGCCGAACTGAGCCGTACACCGCTGGTGGCCTCGCACTCGGCGCCCCGGGCGGCGGTGGATATCCCGCGCAACCTCAGCGACAAAGAACTGCAACTGATCAAAAACAGTGGCGGCGTGGTGCAAGTCGTCGCCTTCTCGCAGTACCTGAAACCGCTGACCCAGGGCACGCAGGACAAACTCAATGCGTTGCGTGCGCGCTTCGATCTGCCGCCACTGCCCAATCTGGCCATGGCACTGATGCCGGGCGATCCGATCATCACCGCCTGGTCGGAACAGAAGCTCGGCCAATACGCCAGCGGCCTCTACGCGATCCTCGAAGAAGAACCGAAAGCCACCCTCAAGGACTTCGGCGACGCCATCGATTACACAGTGCGCAAGATCGGTATCGACCACGTCGGCATCGCCTCGGACTTCAACGACGGCGGCGGCATCAAGGGCTGGGAAAACGTCGGCGAGATTCGCAACGTCACCGCCGAACTGCTGCAGCGCGGCTACTCCGAAGCGGACATCGCCAAGCTCTGGGGCGGCAACTTCATGCGCGTCTGGGATCAGGTACAAAAAGCCGCGAAACCGGCGCTGGCGTCGCGCCAGGAGGTGGCGCGACCATGACCGATCGTCGCACTTTCCTCAAGCAGGCCGGCCTGCTCGCCGCCGCCCTGCCCCTGGGCGCCAGCCTGACTACACCGGCGGCCGTCGCTGCCGTGCCGACTGCCTCGCGGGACAAATGGGCGCAGTTGCGTCAAATGTTCGATCAGGATCCTCAGGCGATTCACTTCGCCAATTTCCTCGTCACCTCGCACCCCAAACCGGTGCGCGAAGCGATCGAACGCCATCGCGCGGCGCTGGATCTGAATCCGGGTCTGGCGATGGATTGGGATCTGGGCGTCACCGAGAAGCGCGAAGAAAACGTGCGCCACTGGGCAGGCCAGTATCTGCAAGCCAAACCGGCGCAAATCGCCCTGACCGGCAGCACCACCGAAGGCCTGGCGATGATCTACGGCAGCGTACAGGTGCGCGCGGACCAGGAAATTCTTACCACGGTTCACGAGCATTATTCGACGCGCAACATTCTCGATTTCCGCAGCCGTCGTGACGGCACGCGCGTGCGCAAACTCAAGCTGTTCGAAACCCCGCAGAGCATTTCTCTGGATCAGGTGCTCGACACGATCAATCGCAACATCCGCCCCGAAACCCGTGTGCTGGGCATGACCTGGGTGCATTCGGGCAGCGGCGTGAAGCTGCCGATCAGCGACATCTCGCGGCTGGTCGACGAGCACAACCGCCAGCGCGACGACAAGGATCGGCTGATCTACGTGGTCGATGGTGTGCACGGTTTCGGTGTCGACGACTTGAGTTTCCCGCAGATGAACTGCGACTTTTTCATCGCCGGCACGCACAAATGGATGTTCGGCCCGCGCGGCACCGGCATCGTCTGCAGCCGCACCGAAGAACTGAAATACGTCAGCCCCAGCGTGCCGACCTTCTCCGAGGCCACGGCTTTCTCGACCATCATGACCCCGGGCGGCTACCACGCCTTCGAGCATCGCTGGGCGCTGGACGAAGCCTTCAAGTTGCACCTGCAGCTGGGCAAGGCCGAGGTGCAGACGCGCATTCATCAGCTCAACAGCTACCTCAAGCAACGCCTGCAGGAGCACCGCAACATCGAACTGGTCACCCCGCTCGCCTCGCAGTTCTCCGCCGGTTTCACCTTCTTCCGGATCAAGGGCCAGGACAGCGATGAAGTAGCTGCCTGGCTGATGCAGAACCGGGTGATCTGCGACGCGGTCAGCCGCGACGTCGGGCCGGTGATTCGGACCGCGCCGGGCTTGCTCAACAGCGAAGCCGAAGTGGATCGCTTCATGGACATCCTCGGCACCAAGCTGCGTGCCTGACCCTCGACTGCCGTTTTCCTTTCAAAGAGACGACCCATGAAAAAGCCTCACGCGTCACTCCTCTCCAAAGCCCTGCCCGCACTGGCGCTAAGCGCCCTCTGCGCTGCCCTGTTGCCCGGCACCGCGCACGCGGCGACAGCACCCGCTGCGGGCAAAGTGTTCAAGGATTGCAAGGACTGCCCGGAAATGGTCGTGCTGCCGACCGGCAGCTACACCATGGGCACGCCGGACGATGAAGTCGGCCGCCAACCCGACGAAGGCCCGCTGCACACGGTGACGTTCAGCAAACCATTCGCTATCAGCCGCTCGCAGGTGCTGGTGGGCGAATGGGACGCCTATGTCCGCGAGACCGGCAACAAACCTTACGACTTCGATGACCGCCCCGGCCGCCGCTGCACCGCCGGCAAGCCGGAATTCAAACAGACGCCACGCGACCCGGCCGTGTGCATGAACGTCGCCGAAGCCCAGGGCTACATCGACTGGCTGTCGAAAAAGACCGGCCACGCCTATCGCCTGCAAAGCGAATCGATCCGCGAATACGCCGCCCGGGGCGGCAGCACCGGGCCTTTCCCGTTCCCGTTCGATGAGGGCAAGGATTACCAGATTTCCAGGCACGCCAACACTTACGGCGCAGCCGACGGCTACAACTTCACCTCGCCGGCCGGCACCTTCCCGGCCAATGCGTTTGGCGTGTTCGACGCCCACGGCAACGTCTACGAATGGACCGCCGACTGCTACCACCCGGACTACTCCGGCGTGCCCGCCGACGGTCGCCCATGGACCCAGGAAAACTGCGAACGCCAGGTCATGCGCGGCAATGACTGGGGCGAGGCGCCGATCTTCTCGCGCTCGGGCAACCGCAACAGCAGCTGGCCGACCAGCAAGGGCGACTGGCTGGGCTTCCGCGTAGTACGCGACCTCTGATCCCGCCCTCGACGAGCGCAGCCACGCCTGCGCTCAGTTAAAGAAACTACCCGACCATTCGTTTTCCTTAAGTACCGGCACTCCCTCCGCATCGAAGCAGGAATCCTCCATGACCAAGCCTACGCGTGGGGCGATCAACGAATTGTTCGCCCTGCTCAAGCCCTTCCGCCTGATCGTCTCGGCGTCCATCGTGCTCGGCATGCTCGGCGGCCTGAGCGTCACCGTGCTGCTGGCGACCATCAACAACGCCCTGCATTCCGATGACGGCCTGACCCGCACGGTGGTGATGATCTTCGCCGGCCTATGTACTCTGGCCCTGCTGACCACGATCCTGTCGGACATCGGCACCAACTACGTAGGCCAGCACATCATCGCCAAACTGCGCAAAGAGCTGGGGGAGAAAGTCCTGTCGGCGCCGATCGACCAGATCGAACGCTATCGCAGCCATCGCCTGATTCCGGTGCTGACCCACGACGTCGACACCATCAGCGACTTCGCCTTCGCCTTCGCGCCCTTGGCGATCTCCATGACCGTGACCCTTGGTTGTCTCGGCTATCTGGCCATGCTGTCGTGGCCGATGTTCCTGATGATGCTGGTGGCCATCGCCATCGGCACCACCATCCAGGCCATCGCCCGGGCCAAAGGCATGCGCGGTTTCTACGCCGCCCGCGATTCCGAAGACGAACTGCAGAAGCACTACAACGCAATTGCCGAAGGCGCCAAGGAACTGCGCATTCACCGCCCGCGTCGTCAGCGCATGTTCGTCGCCGGCATTCAGAAAACCGCCGAGAAAATCTGCGACACCCAGATCAGATCGATCAACACCTTCGTCATCGCCAAGTCGTTTGGCTCGATGCTGTTCTTCGTGGTCATCGGCATGGCCCTGGCCCTGCAATCGCTGTGGCCGAGTGCCGACAAAGCGGTGATGAGCGGTTTCGTTCTGGTGCTGCTGTACATGAAGGGGCCGCTGGAGCACCTGATCAGCACCCTGCCGATCATCAGCCGCGCGCAGATTGCCTTCCGTCGCATCGCCGAACTCAGCGAACAGTTCTCCTCACCGGAACCGCACCTGTTGCTGCAGGATCAGGGCAGCAAGCCAGCCGCCGTCAACAGCCTGGAACTGCGCAACGTGCGCTACGCCTTCCCGCCCGTGGAAGGCAGCGAACCGTTCCGCCTCGGCCCGGTGAACCTGCGCATCGAACAGGGCGACATTGTGTTTATCGTCGGTGAGAACGGCTGCGGCAAGACCACGCTGATCAAATTGCTGCTGGGCCTGTACGCGCCGACCGAGGGCGAAATCCGCGTTAACGACAAGCCGATCACTGCGGTCAATCGCGATGACTACCGGCAGAACTTCACGACGATCTTCGCCGACTACTACCTGTTCGATGACTTGATCCAGGGCGATCGTGAAGTGCCGCAGGATGCCACCCGCTACCTCGAACGTCTGGAGATCGCGCACAAGGTCAGCGTGCGCGACGGCGCCTTCAGCACTACCGACCTGTCGACCGGCCAGCGCAAACGCCTGGCACTGGTCAACGCCTGGCTCGAAGAGCGCCCGGTGCTGGTGTTCGATGAATGGGCGGCGGATCAGGACCCGACCTTCCGGCGGATTTTCTATACCGAGCTGCTGCCCGACCTCAAGCGTCTGGGCAAAACCATCATCGTGATTTCCCACGACGACCGTTACTTCGACGTCGCCGATCAACTGGTGCGCATGGAGGCCGGCAAGGTCAGAAGCGAACTGCAAACCGCTTGATCGAGGCAGCCGCGACCGGGCCGGAGAAAAAACTTTTCCGGTTTGCCGCGGCTTCCTCGTCTTAATGAGATGAATAAGAACCATTAACAACTATACCTGCCAAGGTCTTAACCTCATGTCCGCATCCCGTTTCATGCTTCGCCCTCTGACTCGAGCCCTGCTGATGCACGGCGCGACCCGCACACGCCTGGCCGGTAGCGGCCTGGGTCTGGCACTGACCCTTGCAGCAGCGCCGTATGTCCAGGCCCAGGAATGGACCCTGAACATCCCGGCCCAACCGCTGGCCCAGGCCCTGCAAACCCTCGGTCAGCAGACCAGCCTGCAAATCATCTACAGCCCGGAAAGCCTGCAAGGCCTGCGCTCCAGCGCCCTCAACGGCCGCTACCAGGATGACGAGTCACTGAAGGCGATGCTCAGCGGCACCGGCATTCGCTATCAGCGTGACGGCAACACCGTCACCGTGCTCGGCCCGGCCACCAGCGGCAACGCGATGGAACTGGCGCCGACCAACGTCAACGCCAACCGCCTCGGCGCCACCACCGAAGGCAGCAACTCCTACACCACCGGCGGCGTGACCATCGGCAAAGGCGTGCACTCGCTGAAGGAAACGCCGCAGTCGGTCACGGTGATGACCCGCAAGATGCTCGATGACCAGAACCTCAACACCATTGAACAGGTGATGGAGAAGACCCCGGGCATCACCGTTTACGACTCGCCCATGGGCGGCAAATATTTCTACTCGCGCGGTTTCCGCATGACCGGCCAGTACCAGTACGACGGCGTGCCGCTGGACATCGGCAGCAGCTACGTGCAGGCGGACAGTTTCAACAGCGACATGGCCATCTATGACCGCGTGGAAATCCTCCGCGGCGCGGCCGGCATGATGAAAGGCGCGGGCGGCACCGCCGGCGGCGTCAACTTCGTGCGCAAGCGCGGCCAGGACACCCCGCACACGCAGCTGTCGCTGTCGGCCGGCACCTGGGACAACTACCGCGGCCAGGTCGACACCGGCGGACCGCTGAACGACGCCGGCACTGTCCGTGGCCGCGCAGTGGTGACCCAGCAGACCCGTAAGTATTTCTACGATGTGGCTGAACGCCGCGACCAGATCTACTACGGCGCCCTGGACTTCGACCTCAGCCCTGACACCACCCTCGGTCTGGGCATGGCCTATGAAGACGTCGACGCCACCCCGTGCTGGGGCGGCCTGCCGCGCTACGCCGACGGCTCCGACCTGCACCTGAAACGCTCCACCTGCCTGAACACCTCGTGGAACAACCAGCGCAGCAAACGCGCCACCTACTTCGCCGACGTCAAACACCAGTTCAACGACGACTGGTCGCTGAAAGTCGCCGGCGTGTACTCGCGCAACACTCAGGACATGGAATATTCCTTCCCGAGCGGCACAGTGCCCTTGGGCGCCACCGCCACCAACACGCTGATGCTCGGCAGTACCTATGATTACGATCAGCGCGACTACGGGTTCGATGCCTACGTCGATGGCAAATTCGACGCCTTCGGCCAGCAGCACGAACTGATCGTCGGCGCCAACGCCAGCCGTTCGCACAAGGACGACTTCTACGCGGTGGCGGCATTGCCACAGCGCCAGAACGTGTTCAACCCGAACCACAACATCCCGCAGCCGGATGAAAGCTACTACCTGGCCAACGCCTCCCGTGGCGGCCCGGTGGACATGCACATCAAGCAATACGGCGCCTACTCGATCGCCCGCCTGAAACTCGCCGACCCGATGACCCTGGTACTCGGCAGCCGGGTCAGCTGGTACAAATCCGACACTGACTCGGTGCAGTACTTCCGTGGCGAAGGCACCGAGGTCAACACCCAGTCCACCGAAACCGGCCAGGTCACGCCCTTCGCCGGCCTGCTCTACGACCTCAACGACAACCTGACCGCCTACGCCAGCTACACCGACATCTTCACCCCGCAAGGCTCGTACAAAACCATCGACGGCAGCACGCTCAAGCCGCTGATTGGCCAGAGCTACGAGCTGGGGATCAAGGGTGAGTGGTACGACGGTCGTCTGAACACCACGTTCAACCTGTTCCGCACCATCCAGAAAGACGCGGCCCAGGATGACCTGCGGTGCGAAGACAGTTCGTGCCAGATCAACTCGGGCAAGGTCCGCGCCCAGGGCTTTGAAGCTGAAGTCAGCGGTGAAGTGATCGACCGCCTGCAACTGTTGGCCGGTTATACCTACACCCAGACCAAGGTGCTGGAAGATGCCGATGCCACTCAGGATGGCGCGGTCTACAACTCCTACGTGCCGCGTCACCTGTTGCGCGTCTGGGGTGATTACGCCCTGAGCGGGCCGCTGGACCGTGTGACGATTGGTGCGGGTGTCAATGCGCAGACGGGCACCTACCGGGTTTCGCCTCTGGGCGGGGACAATGTCGACGGCGCGGGTTATGCGGTCTGGAACGGTCGCATTGGTTATCGGATTGATGACACCTGGTCGGTGGCGTTGAACGGCAATAACCTGTTCGACAAACGTTATTACGCGACTATTGGTACCGAGGGGTTCGGTAACTTCTACGGGGATCCACGCAATTTTGTGATGTCGGTGAAGGCTGATTTCTGATTGCTCTTAGTTGTGTGGAAGCCCCGCTTTGGCGGGGCTTTTTGGTTTTTGGGATTGGGGGGCATATCCGTTGCTGCGGTGAAGGCTACTTAGGGTTCCGCCCTTACGGCGGGTCACTTTTTCCAAACGCCGGAATGCCGGCCCAGCGAAAAGTAACCAAAAAGGCTTTGCCCCGGCGTACGGCCCGCTCGCTGGAGCTCGGGGTACCTTCGTTACGGGACCGATCCGGGCGCAGCGGCTCCGGTTGGCTTCGCTGCACCTACACTCGCTGTGTACGACTGCGTCGTACGGTCGCTACGCTCCCACCCCCGGATCGATCCCGTAACGAAGCCTGCCGAAGGGGCAAAAGATCAAAAGCAAAAGCCAAAGCCAGAGCAAAAGCCCCTCACCCTAGCCCTCTCCCGAAGGGAGAGGGGACTGACCGAGGTGTTCAGGCGAAATACGCCGACTTGCGATATCGAGTCGAATGCAGATTCTGAAAAGCCCGCAAATCGGCTCCCTCTCCCTCGGGAGAGGGCTGGGGTGAGGGGCGAATCCAACACAGATCCAAAGCAGACCACACGCTTTTCACCACTCAACAATGAGCGTTAGCTCGAGTGCTTTTGATCTTGCTTTTGATCCACCGGCGACGTCGGAAGGCTGAGTGGAGGGATTGATCCGGGGGTGGGAGCGCAGCGACCGTTTGGCGCAGCCAAACACAGCGAGTGTAGGTGCAGCGAAGCAAACCGGAGCCGCTGCGCCCGGATCGATCCCGCAGCGAAGGAACCCGAGCCTGCGAGGGCCGAACGCAGGAGCTAGCGTTTTTTGCTTACTTTTTTTGGCGCTTGTAAAAAAGTAAGTCGCCGTAAGGGCGAAACCGCCAGCAGCAACACCAAAAAAAACGGATATTCACCCCATCCAAAAAGCCCGCGCAAGCGCCCCACCCACCCTCGAATAAACCTGCAGAACCCCAGGCACCACCGCCCCCAACCGCAACAAATCATGAGTCAACCCGGCACAAATCTCGACCTCGACCTCAACCCCCTGCCCACGCAGCCTGTCGACATAAGCCTGCCCCTCATCCAGCAACGGATCAAACCCCGCCAATACGACAATGGCCGGCGCCACCCCACGCAAATCCTCCGCCAGCAACGGCGAAAAACGCCAATCCAGATAATCCTCCGGCCCCCGCGCGTAGTGCTGATAAAACCACTCCAGCGTGTCGTTCTCCAGCAGGTACCCCTCGCCAAACAACAGCCGCGAATCATGCACCCGCGAAGCATCGGTCACCGGATAACACAACAACTGCGCCTTCGGCGCGATAGCCACCGTGTGCGGCTGCCGCACCGCCTGAATCGCCAGCACCGTCGCCAACGTGGCACCCGCGCTGTCGCCACCAAACGCAACGCGCGAACCATCCAGGCCGAGGCTCGCAGCCTCTTCGGCCAGCCAGGCCAAAGCGTCCTCGCCATCCTCCAGCGCTGTCGGAAAGCGATGCTCCGGCGCCAGTCGATAACCGACCGAGAGCACCGCACACGGCGTGCGCTGGCAAAACTCGCGGCAGACGCCGTCGTGGGAATCCAGACTGCCGACCACAAACCCGCCACCGTGGAAATACACCAGCACCGGCAGCGGCGATTCAATACCGTTGGGCCGATACAAACGCAACGCCAGCGCCGCACCGTCACGGGCCTGTGTTTCGATCTCGGTGACTTCAACATCCTGCGGCGCCGGCCAGCGCAGTTGCGCGGTGGTCTGCTCGAAGGTGGCGCGGGCCTCGCTCGGGGTCAGTTGGTGCATGGCCGGCAGGCCGGCGTCCTGGCTGTCTTGAGCGAGGTCGAGGAAAGCTTCCAGATCAGGGTGTAACGACATCGTTAAAAATCCTTGTATCCGCAATAAGACGGGCGCGCCTGGGCAGCGCCCGCGCAAAAGACCGGGCGATCAACCCACCCGCGCCATGCAATGCTCGATCAACGCTTCAAGCTCGCGCTGGTAATCGCTCATCAGCGCATCCATGGTGCCGGCGCGGTAACGCTGGCTGCTGTAGATGCAGCGCAAGGCCAGTTGCCCGTCATAGACCTGGCCGACAATTTCCAGCCAGTTGCCCAGATTCGCCTTGAGACTGTAGTTGTCGCCGGTCTCTTCCAGTGCCGGCACCAGCAACGCCTGTTCATCGAAGCTCTGGTCGAACTGCCCGAGGTAGTTGAACGTCACCCGTGCCTGCGGCAATGCAGCCAGTTGCGCCGAGATTTCCGGCCCGGCCAGATGACGCAGCACGCCATAGCCGATGCCCTTCTGCGGTACGCCCGCCAGTTGCGCCTGCACATCGATGATCGATTGGCCGATGTCGTCGCTGTCCGGGCGCAAACGCACCGGGAACATGCTGGTGAACCAGCCGAGGCTGCGGCTCAGGTCGATCGATTCGAAGAGGTCTTCGCGCCCGTGCCCTTCGAGCAGAATCAACGCCGACGGTTGCTGGCTCCAGCGGCACAGGGCGCGACTGAGCGCTGACAACAGCAAGTCGTTGATCTGCGTGCCGTACACCGCCGGGGCCTGTTTGAGCAGTTGTTCGGTGTGCTCGCGGGACAGCTTGAGCCGCGCCTGCGCCTGTTGCCGCACGAGGTTCTTGCCGCGCGGGTTGTCGCACGGCAGATCAACGCCGGGCTGATCCAGTTGCTCCAGCCAATAGCTCAATTCCTGCTCGGCAATCACCGGCGCCTGCGCCTGCAATGCCTCGGCAAACGAACGATAACTGCTGGTGCGAATCGGCAGCTGCGGCGCCAGCCCCTGCACGCACGCCTCATAAGCGACTTTCAGATCGTCGAGCAGAATCCGCCACGACACGGTGTCGACCACCAGGTGATGAATCACCACCAGCAACCGCGCCTGACCATCCGGCAAGGCCACATGCATGACCCGCCAGACCGGCCCGTCATTGAGTTTGAGGCTGCGCTGCGCGAGGTTGGCCAAGGCTTCGACCTCTTCGCTGCTTTGCGCTTCACGGCGCCACAGCACAGCCTCGTCGGACGCGCTGCTGCTATAGCGCTGCAACCAGCGCCCGCCGTCGTTGGAAAAACGCAGACGCAACGAATCGTGATGCTGTTCGATCAAGCCCAGCGCCTGTTCCAGGGCATCGAGATCCAGCGGCTGACGTGCGCTGAGCAGCAACGACTGGTTGTAGTGATGCGCCTCGGCCATGCCTTCGGCGAAGAACCATTGCTGGATCGGCAGCAAATTGAACGCACCCTCTGCAGCGACCTGAGTCAGGTCCGGCAACGCTTGCCCGGCGCCCTCCTTCGCCACTTGCTGCTCTACGATGCCGGCGATGGTTTGATAGCGCATCAGATCACGCAGCTTCAGCTCCATCTGCAGGGTCGGGTGGTTTCTCACCCGCGAGATCACTTGCAGGCTGAGGATCGAATCGCCGCCCAGTTCAAAGAAGTTATCGCTGATACCGACCTGCTCGACCTGCAACACCTGCGCCCAGATTTCCGCCAGCAGGCGTTCCTGCTCGGTGCGCGGGGCAACATATTCGTCGCTTTTGAACTCCGGCTCCGGCAAGGCCTTGCGATCGAGCTTGCCGTTGGGCGTGACCGGGAACGCGCTGAGGCAGACGATCTGCGCCGGCACCATGTATTCCGGCAGCGAAGCGCGCAGCCCGGCCTTGAGTTCATCGCCGATGTCTTCACCGCTGGCGGTGACCACGTAGCCGATCAGTTGCTTGCCGGAGGCATTGTCGCGGGCAATCACCAGCGCATCGCTGACCGCCGGCAACTGACGCAGGCTGGCCTCGACTTCGCCTAGCTCGATGCGGAAGCCACGGACCTTGACCTGATGGTCGATGCGCCCGACGTAATCGACCACCCCGTCCGGGCGACGACGCACCAGATCGCCGCTGCGGTACAGGCGCTCGCCAGGGGCAAACGGGTTGGGCACGAAGCGCTCGCCGGTCAGATCGGGGCGGCCGTAGTAACCGCGAGCGACGCCGTAACCGCCGATGTACAACTCACCGGCGAAACCCGGCGGCAGCGGATTCAGATCGTCGTCGAGCACGTACAGCGAACGCGCACCGACCGCGCGGCCGATCGGCGCGTATGCCGCTTCGCACTGCTGGCTGATGGCGACTTTCCAGAGCATCGGCGTGACCACGGTTTCGGTCGGGCCGTAGCCGTTGGTGAAGTACTGCGGACGCAACGCCGCTTTCACCTGTTCGAAAGTCTGTTCCGGCACCGCGTCGCCACCGAAGCAGTAGATGCGTACCGGTGGCGGTGCAATGCCGCTGGCGGCGGCGTACTCGGCCAGTTGCTTGAGATAGGCCGGTGGGAAGCAGGCGATGGTCACGCCGTAATCGTGCAGGGCCTGATAGGTCTGCTCCGGGGTCCACAGGCATCCGTCACGGATCACCAGACGACCGCCGCTGTACAGCGTACTCAGCCAGCGTTCGTGAGCGCCGTCGAAAGCGAAGGACATGAAGTGCAGCTCGCAACTGCTCGCGTCCATATCGTACAACTCGGCGATCGCCTGGCAGTGCATGCTCAGCGGTCCCTGAGTCACGGCCACGCCTTTCGGCCGCCCGGTGGAACCGGAGGTGTAAACCAGATACGCCAGGCTCTGCTCGTGAACATCGCAGACCGGTGCGGCATCGCTGTAAAGACTGCGATCGAGCTGATCGATTTCCAGGCGCAACACGCCATGCGGCGCCGGTAACGTCGCGCGCAGGCTGGTTTGCGTCAGCAGCAGCGCCATGCGCGAATCTTCGATCATGTACGCCAAGCGCTCGGGCGGATAATCGATGTCCAGCGGCACGTACGCCGCACCGCTCTTGAGCACGGCGAGGAAGCTCACCAGCATTTCCAGCGAGCGCGGCAACGCCACGCCGATCACCACTTCCGGCCCGGCGCCGTGCGCGATCAGGCACTGCGCGAGTCGATTGGCCTGCCGCTCCAGCTCTGCGTAGCTCAGGCTTTCGCCGGCGCATTGCACCGCGATCGCGTCGGGCTGCTGTTGCGCATGACGACTGATCAACTCCGGCAACAGGCGAGGTTCATGGCGGTGCGCCGGCTCGGCGCTCCAGGTCTGCGCCGCTTGCCATTGTTCGGCGGACAGACGCTGCAAGTTGCCCAGCCGCTCATACGGCGCGGCCATCATCGCCGCGAGGGTGTTTTCCAGGGTCAGGCGAATGCCTTCTACCGCCTCGGCGCTGAAGTGGCTGCGCAGGTACAGGTACTCGATCGACAATTCGTCGCCGAGCATCACCGCAAGGTCCATCGGCACGTTGGTCACGCCGTGGCCGATGGATTTGCCGAAGGTCAGCTCGGTGTCGGTTTCTTCCTGCAAGCGCTCGTCGATCGGGAAGTTCTCGAACACCACGATGCTGTCGAACAGCGCCTGACCACCGAGGTTCGACCAGCGCTGCACATCGGCCAGCGGCGCCTGGGAGTAATCGCGAATGTCGAGGTTGTAGGCCTGCACTTCGCCCAGCCAGTCGGCCAGGCGCTGATCGGCCTGCGGCGTCTGAATGATCGGCAAAGTGTTGATGAACAGGCCGAGCATGTTGCCGACGTTCGGCAGACTTTCCGGACGCCCCGATACGGTGGCGCCGAAGGTCACCGTCTGCTGGCCGGTATAACGCTGCAACAGCAGCAGCCACGCACCTTGAATCAGTGTGTTGGGGGTGATGCGCAAGTCGCGGCAGAACTCCAGCAGACGCGCGGTCTGCGCTTTGTCCCAGTTCGAATAGAGCGCATCGTGACCAGTAACGTCGGCACTATGACGCGGGTGCATCGCCTGACTCAGCGCGGTCGGTTCGTTGACCACCGCCAGACGCGCCTTCCAGAACAGCTCTTGGGCATCCTGATCCTGCGCCTGCAACCAGGCGATGAATTCGCGATAGCGGCCGTTTTCGCCAGTCACCTGGCCCGTGGCGTAGTACTGCAAGACCTCGCCGAACAACCGCGAACTGCTCCAGCCGTCCATCAGAATGTGGTGGCTGGTCCAGATCATCTGGTACTGCTCGTCGCCCAGCTGCAGCAGGGTCACCCGTTGCAAACGCGCCTCGGACAAGTCGAAGCCCAGCGCGCGGTCGGCGCTGGCGAATTCGGCAATCGCCGCCTCGCTGCAATCCTGCCCACGCCAATCGAGCACATGCATCTGCAGCGGCGCCTGGCGATGGACGACCTGCAACGGCTTGGCCAGCCCATCCTGCCAATGGAAACTGGTGCGCAGGATCGCCTGCCGCACAATGATGAATTCCCATGCCTGGCGGAAACGCTCCACGTCGAGGCCCTTGATCGGCAGGCTGACCTGTTGCACATAGAGGCTGCTGCCGTTATCCGACAGGGTGTGGAAGAGCATGCCTTCCTGCATCGGCGAGAGCGGATAGACGTCTTCGATCAGTTCCGCCGGCACCGGCAAGGCATCGAGTTGCGCCTGATCCAATTGCGCCAACGGGTAGTCGCTGACGCTGGCGGATTGCGCGTCTTCAAGCGAAACCACTGCGGCCAGTTTCTGCACCGTCTGCTGCTGGAACAGGTCCTTGGGCGTGAAGCAAATGCCCTGCTGCCGAGCGCGGCTGACCAGTTGAATCGAGATGATCGAATCGCCGCCGAGGGCGAAGAAGTTGTCGGTCACGCCGACCTGCTCGATCTTCAGAATGTCCTGCCAGACCTCGGCCAGTTGCTGCTCCAGCGCCGTCGAAGGCGCGACGTAATCGCGTTGCGCCTGACTGGCGTCCGGTGCCGGGAGAGCCTTGCGATCAAGTTTGCCGTTGGGTGTCAGCGGCAACTGTTCGAGGAACAGCCACTGCGCTGGCACCATGTAGTCCGGCAGATGCGCCTTGAGCGCGGCTTGCAACTCAGCACTCAGCGCGTCCAGTTGCGCAAGACTCTGATCAGCCTCGGCCGGCACCACATAAGCGACCAGTTGCTGGCCGCCAACGCCGTCCACCGCCAGCACCACGCCTTCGCACACGCTGGCCTGGGCCAGCAGACGCGCTTCGATTTCCCCCAGTTCGATACGGAAGCCGCGCACCTTGACCTGATGGTCGATGCGGCCGACGTATTCGATACGGCCGTCGTCCATGAAACGCGTCAGGTCGCCGGTGCGGTACATGCGCTCGCCGTTGCTCGCTAACGGGTTTGGCACGAAACGTTCGGCGGTCAGGCCCGGGCGCAACAGATAGCCACGGGTGATGCCGTCACCGGCCAGATACAGCTCCGCAGCGATGCCGAGCGGTGCTGCCTGCAATTGCCCGTCGAGCAGGTACGCGGTGGTGTTGCGCAGTGGCCGGCCGATAGTGGCCTGGCCGCCGAGTTCGCGACGGGTCCAGGTCGAATACGTGGTGTCTTCGGAAGGCCCGTACAGATCGTAAACGTGGGCAACCGAAGTCTCGCGGTACAGCGTGTCGACCAGCGCCTGCTTGAGCGGCTCGCCGGCCAGATTGATGATGCGCACGCCCGGCGGGATCTGGCCGATGCGTTGCAACGCGGCAATCGCCGATGGCACGGTGTTGATCAGGCGCACCTGATCACGCTCGGGCAAGTCCGCCAGCTCCAGGGCATTGCGCGCCATGACCATGGACCCGCCGCGCGCCAAGGTGACGAAAATCTCCCACACCGACAGGTCGAAGCACACCGACGTCGAGGCCAGTACGCCTTGCAGATCGTCCTCGCTGTAGACCTCGGCGGACCAATCAATCAGCGCCTGTACGTTGCGATGGGCGATGGCCACGCCTTTCGGTTTGCCGGTGGAACCGGAGGTGTAGATCACGTAGGCGAGATTGGCCGAGTGGGCGTGCGCCGGCAGGTTGTCCGGCGCTTGCGCGGCGAACGCCTCACCGCCGGCCTCGACCAGTACCACGTGTGCTTCGCTGGACGGCAGTTGCGCCAGCAACGCTTGCTGGGTCAGCAGAACTTTCGCCTGGCTGTCGTCGAGCATGTAAGCCACGCGGTCGGCCGGGTAGTCCGGGTCCAACGGCACGTAGGTGCCGCCGGCCTTGAGCACCGCCATCAGGGCGATCACCAGTTCCGCCGAACGCGGCAGCGCCACGCCGACGCGCACTTCGGCGGTGACACCCAGCGTCACCAAATGCCGGGCCAACTGGTTTGCCCGCCGGTTCAGTTCGCCGTAGCTCAGGGCCACGCCGGCATGACTCAACGCCAGTGCCTGCGGATGTGCTGCGACCCTTGCTTCAAAGCTCTGCGAGATCAGCCGCTCGGCCGGATAAGCCGCGTGATTGTCGTTCCACTGCGCCAGCGTCTGCCGTTCGGCCAGCGGCAGCAGACCGATCTCGCCGAGTGCCCGCTGCGGCGCTGCGATAAATTGCTCGAGCACTTCACGCAAATGCGCCGCCAGACCAAGCACGCTGCGCTCGGCGAAGTGTTCGGTGAGGTAGTTGAAATCGAGGTTGAGCACTTGGCTGGCGCCGGCGATCAGGGTCAGACCGTAGTTGGTCTGCTCGCGATGCTCCAGACCGGAAAAGCGCAGCCCGCCCGGATTGGCCTCCAGCGCTTCTGACACCGGGTAGTTCTCGAACACCAGCAAAGTGTCGAACAGCGCTTCGCCACTCAATGCGGCCAGACGCTGAATGTCCTGCAACGGCGTCTGTTCGTAGTCGCGCAACAGCAGGTTCTTGTCCTGCACGCTGCGCACCCAGTCGCCCACACTGAGGGTGGCCTGCGGGCTGGCGATCACCGGCAGAGTGTTGATGAACAGCCCTAACTGTTCTTCGATGCCCGGCAAATCCACCGGACGCCCGGATACCGTGGCGCCAAACGCCACGGTGGCCTGGCCGGTGTAGCGCTGCAACACCAGCAGCCATGCCGCCTGCACCAGGCTGTTGAGGGTCACCTGTTGCTGACGGGAGAAGCTGTTCAGACGCTGGGTCAACGCTTCATCGAAATGCAGACGATGCATCTGTTTGCCCGGCCCCGGCACGGTGCGTCCGTGGCAGGCGGAGGCCAGTCGGGTCGGCTCGTCGAGTTCGGCCAGTTGCCCGCGCCAGAATTCCTGCGCGGCCGCCTTGTCCTGGCCCTGTAGCCACACCAGAAAATCCCGATAGCGACCCTGCGCGCTCGGCACCGGCTGGCCGGCGTAATCCTGCAGCACCTCGCCGAACATCCGCGAGTTGCTCCAGCCATCCATGAGGATGTGGTGGCAGGTGAAAATCAGTCGATGGCGATCGTCGGCAGTGCGCAGCAGGCACAGGCGCAACAGCGGCGGATTCTGCAGATCGAAGCCACGTTCGCGGTCGGCCTGCGCCCGTGCTTCAAGCACCGCCGGCAGATCGGCGGCATCGCGCACATCGATTTCCGGCATTTCCAGGGTCAGTTGGCGGTTGATCACCTGCAACGGCGCATCGAGGCCATCGCGGCCCCAGATGAAACCGGCGCGCAGCACTTCATGGCGATCGACCACCCGTTGCCAGGCTTGCTGGAACCGCGCGACGTCGAGGCCGTCGATGTCCAGCAGCATCTGATAGACGTAGGCGCTGGCATCCGCGTCGTACAGGCTGTGGAACAGAATGCCCTGCTGCATCGGCGCCAGCGGGTAGATGTCCTCGATGCGCTGGGCGGCGATCGGCAGGCTGTCCAGATGCGCCTGGGACAAACCGGCCAGCGGCACGTCGGACGGAGTCAGCCCCCCGGAATGACTGAGGCAGTGGTCGATCAATTCGCTCAGCGCCACTTCGTAGGCACGGGCCAAACCGACAATGGTCGCCTCTTCGAAAACGTCGCTGCTGTAGGTCCAGGTCAGGCTCAACTGGCCCTGATAAACCCGGCCATCGATGGTCAGCCAGTTGGCCATCGGCGCGTTCGCGTCCTGACCGGCGCCCTTGTCCTCGGTGGCCGGCCGCCACAAGGCGTCTTCATCGAAGTTGTTATCGAACTGGCCGAGGTAGTTGAACGTCACCTGCGGTTGCGCCAGTTCATGGAGTGCCGCTTGTGCTTCGGCGGTGCCGAGATAACGCAGCAAGCCATAGCCAATGCCCTTGTTGGGGATCGCGCGCAGTTGCTCCTTGATGCCTTTGATCGAGGTTTCCAGGCTGGCGTTTGGCGTCAGGCGCACCGGGAACATGCTGGTGAACCAACCCACGGTGCGGCTCAGGTCGATGTCATCGAAGAGGTCTTCGCGGCCATGGCCTTCGAGCTGCACCAGCGCACTGTCGCTGGCGGTCCACTCGCACAGCACCCGCGCCAGTGCGGTCAGCAGCAGGTCGTTGACCTGGGTGCGGTAGACCGCCGGAGCCTGTTGCAGCAATTGGCGGGTACGTTCGGCGTCCAGCCGCGTGTCGACGCTGCGTTCGAAGCGGTTGTTCAATTGGCCCTGCGGATTATCCAGCGGCAAACCGAGCGGAACGTCGCGCAACTGCTCGCGCCAGTACACCAGTTCGCTTGCCAGCGCCGTGCTGCGCGCATGTTCTTGCAGGCGCAAGCCCCAGTCCTTGAACGCGCTGGTCTTGGCCGGCAGATGCACGCTCTGTCCGCTGCTGATCTGCTGATAGGCGCTTTGCAGGTCTTCCAGCAGGATTCGCCACGACACGCCATCGACCACCAGGTGATGAATCACCAGCAACAGACGCTGACTGGCGTCCGGCATATCGACCAGCGCCGCGCGGATCAGCGGGCCGTTGTGCAGGTCGAGGCTGCGTTGCAGATCCAGGCACAGCGCTGGCAGTGCCGCGCTGTCGTCCAGCGTAAAGCTGCGCAACAAGTCTTGTGGCTGATCCGCCGCGCCGTGGCTTTGCTGCCAGCCCTGCTCGGTTTGGCGATAACGCAGACGCAAGGCGTCATGCTGTTTTTGCACCTGCGCCAGGGCCTGTTGCAGCGCAGTGGCTTGCAGGGTTTTCGCCGGGGTCAGCAGGATCGACTGGTTCCAGTGATGCCGCGCCGGGATGTCGCTGTGGAAAAAATACTGCTGGATCGGCGTCAGTGGTGCGTCGCCAAGCACCTCGCCCTGCTCCGTCTGCACCGCGTCGCTTTGTTGCGCGACGGTGGCCAGACGCTGCACGGTCTGGTGCTGAAAAATGTCCTTGGGCGTAAAGCGAATGCCGGCCTGCCGCGCGCGGCTGACCACTTGAATCGAAATGATCGAATCGCCGCCCAGCTCGAAGAAATTATCGTGAAGCCCGACCCGCTCGACCTTGAGCACGTCCTGCCAGATCTCCGCCAGACGCTGTTCCAGTTCACTGCGCGGCGCCGCGTAGGCTTCTTGCACCTGCGCAACGTCCGGCTGCGGCAGCTGCTTGCGATCGAGCTTGCCGTTGGCGGTCAGCGGCAGTCGGTCGAGGAACGCCCAACTGACCGGAACCATGTAATCGGGCAGGGTTTCGCGCAGGTGCGCCTTGATCGAATCGCGCAGGGCGCCCTGCTCGTCCGCGTTCACTACCTCGACGGGCACGACCCAGGTTGCCAGTTGCTGACCGCTGAGGCCGTCCACCGCCAGCACCACCGCTTCGCGCACCTGTGGATGCTTGAGCAGTTGCGCTTCGATTTCGCCGAGCTCGATGCGGAAGCCACGGATCTTCACTTGGTGGTCGATACGGCCGATGTACTCGATCACCCCGTCGCCGCGCAGCCGTGCAAGGTCGCCGGTACGGTATAGGCGCTCGCCTGCCTTGCGATTGAACGGGTCGGGCACGAAGCGGGTGGCGCTCATTCCGGCCTGATTCAGATAACCACGGGCGAGACCGGCGCCAGCGATGTACAACTCACCGATGCAGCCTTGCGGCACCAGGTTCAGCGAGCTGTCGAGCAAGTACCACGACAGGTCGACAATCGGCGCGCCAATCGGGCTGCTGTGATTGCTCTGCAGATCCGCCAGCGACAATGGCCGGTAGGTCACGTGCACGGTGGTTTCGGTGATGCCGTACATGTTGATCAGCGTCGGCGCGCGGTCGCCAAAACGTTCGAACCACGGGCGCAGATTCTGTACTTCCAGCGCCTCGCCGCCGAACACCACGTAACGCAGGGCATTGCTGCGACTCGACTCGCAGGCGACTTGCATCAACGGCTTGAATGCCGACGGCGTCTGGTTCAACACCGTGACGTTTTCATCGCACAGCAGCGTGTAGAAATCCTCTGGCGAACGGCTGACATCGTGGGGCACGACCACCAGTTTGCCGCCGTACAACAGCGCGCCGAAAATCTCCCACACCGAAAAGTCGAACGCGTAGGAATGGAACAGCGTCCAGCTGTCCTGCGCGCCGAAATCGAACCAGTGCGCGGTGGCGCTGAACAGGCGCATCACGTTGCCGTGCGGCAGCAACGCGCCCTTGGGTTTGCCGGTGGAACCGGAGGTGTAGATGACGTAGGCCAGATTGTCCGGCGTGGTCAGGCATGGCGGGTTGCTTGCGATGCCGTGCTCCGGCGCCTGATTCAGATCGAGGCAGATCAGCCCCGGCGGCAGCGGCAATTGCCCGAGCAAATGGCCCTGGGTCAACAGCAATTGAATACCGCTGTCGTCGATCATGTAGCTCAAGCGGTCATCCGGGTAGCTCGGGTCCAGCGGCACATAGGCGCCGCCCGCTTTCAGCACCGCGAGAATGGCGACGATCATGTCCAGCGAACGCTCCACCGCCACACCGACGCGCACGTCCGGGCCGACGCCCTGCTCGAGCAGCGTATGCGCCCACTGGTTGGCGCGGCGATTGAGTTCAGCGTAGGTCAGGCGTTGTCCTGCGAAGGTCACGGCCACCGCGTCGGCATGCCGCTCGGCCTGGGCCTCAATGGCTTGCTGGATGCACGGCGTCAGCGGTTGTTCAACCAGCGACGGATTCCATTGCGCCAACAGCTGTTGCTGCTGGCCGGCGTCGAGCATCGGCAATTGGCCGATGCACCGGGTCGGCTCGGCGACGATCGCCTGCAACAGCGCGGTCCAGTGTTGCGCCAGTCGCTCGATGGTCGCTGCGTCGAACAGGTCAGTGGCGTACTTGAGCACGGCTTCGATGCCGTGGGCCTGCTCGGTGGTGTTGAGGGTCAGGTCGAACTGCGCGGTCTGGCTCTGCCATTCCAGCGGTTCGATGTTCAGGCCGTTGAGGCGTGTGGCGACGCTTGCGCGGCGCTCGGCCTGGTGGTTGAACATCACCTGGAACAGCGGACTGTGGCTGAGGCTGCGGCCCGGCTCCAGCGCTTCGACCAGTTGCTCGAAAGGCAAGTCCTGATGCGCCTGCGCCTCCTGCGCGGTCTGTTTGACCTGACGCAGCAGTTCGACAAACGGCAGCTCTGCGTCGATGTCCGCCTTGAGCACCTGGGTGTTGACGAAGAAGCCGATCAGGCGCTCGATTTCCACTCGGCCACGGTTGGCCACCGGCACGCCGACACGGATGTCGCTTTGCCCGCTGTAGCGATGCAGCAAGGCCTGAAACGAAGCCAGCAGCAACACGAACAGGGTGACGTTTTCCTGCCGGGCAAAGGCCTTGAGGGCATGGCTCAGCGCCGGATCAAGAATCAGGTTATGGCTGGCGCCGGCGAAGCTTTGATCGACCGCGCGCGGGCGATCCAGCGGCAACTCCAGCACCGGTTGTTCGCCGCCGAGTTTTGCCTGCCAGTAGGCCAGCTGCCGCTCCTGCTCACCGGCCTCCATCCACTGGCGCTGCCACAAGGCGTAATCGGCGTATTGAATCGGCAGGGCCGGCAGACCGGCGTCGTGACCGAGGTTGAAACCGGCATAGAGCTGCACCAGTTCCTCGATCATCACTTGCAGCGACCAGCCATCGGAAACGATGTGGTGCAGGGTCAGCACCAGCACATGCTCAGCGGGGTTGACCTGTAGCAGCGCGGCACGCAGCAACGGGCCGTGTTGCAGGTCGAAAGTCTTCTGGCTCTGGGTCTGGACGAAAGCCTGGATCGAGTGCTCCGGGTCATTCGCCAGATCAGCGCTCAGGTGATGAATCTCCAACGCAAAAGGTCCTGCGGGCAGGACCACTTGCAAGGGTTGCGCGCTGTCTTGCGAGAACACCGTGCGCAAGGTTTCGTGGCGCTCGATCAGCGCCGCAATGCTGCGTTCCAGTGCCGGCACATCCAGCGGCCCTTGCAAGCGCAGGGCCGTCGGAATGTTGTAGGCCGCGCTGTGCGGTGCCCACTGCCAGAGGAACCACTGGCGCTGCTGAGCGTAGGACAGCAGCAACGGCTCTTCAGCCGTGCGCTTGAAAACCGGGGCAATGTCAAAGAGGTTGACGCCTTTCTGCTTGAGCAGAACCGCCAGAGCCTTTCTTTGCTTAGCCGAAAGTTGTCCTACCGACTCGATTAACTCTTGCACGCGTTTTTCCCTCTCAAGAAATCAGTTTTTCCAGATCATCGAGGGATAGACGTTTGAGGGCCTCCAGTGATTTAGCCAATTCATCCTGAACGGGCGACATTTCGACGCGCAGCGCTTCGATCCGCGCGCAGAAATCCTTGAGCGTGTCGGTTTCGAACAGCGCCTTGAGCGGCACCTTGTCGCCCAGACGTTCCTGCACCCGGGTCACCACCAGCGTCGCCAGTAACGAATGGCCGCCGAGCTGGAAGAAGTTGTCCGCCAGCCCGACCCGCTCGACTTCCAGCACCTCCTGCCAGATCGTCGCGACCTCCCATTGCAGATCGCTTTGCGGCGCCTGGTATTGCTCCTGCGTCGGGCTCTCGCCCAACGCCATCAGCGCCTTGCGATCCAGCTTGCCGTTGGGCGTCAGCGGGATCGCGTCGATCAGGTGCAGATGCCCCGGCACCATGTGCGCCGGCAAGCGACTGGCCAAGGCATTGCGTACCCGCTCGGCCAGCGTCGACCGCTCGCTGTCCGGCGCGGCGACGAGGTAGGCATGCAGGTGTTTGCCAGCGGCGCCGTCCTGCGCCAGTACCACCGCTTCGCCGATATCGTCGAGTTCCAGCAGACGCGCTTCGATCTCGCTGAGTTCGATGCGGAAACCGCGAATCTTCACCTGATGGTCGGCGCGACCGATGTACTCGATGTTGCCATCGTCGCCCTGGCGCACCAGATCGCCGGTGCGGTACAGGCGCTCGCCATTGCTCGCGTAAGGATTCGGCACAAAGCGTTCGGCGGTCAGCGCGGCGCGGCGCAGATAGCCGCGCGTCACCCCGGCACCAGCGAGGTACAGCTCGGCCGCCACGCCCTCGGGCAGCGCCTGCAACTGACTGTCGAGCAGGTAGGCCACGGTGTTGTCCAGCGGCCGGCCAATGTTCGCCTGCCCCTGCGGCGTGCGCAGGGTGAAGGTCGAATAAGTGGTGTCTTCCGACGGCCCGTAGAGGTCGTAGACCTGCTGCACCTGAATGCTGGCGTAGAGGCTGTCGACCAGACTCTGCTTGAGCGGCTCGCCGGCCAGATTGATGGTGCCGACCGAAGTCGGGATCTGCCCGGCCCGTTGCAACGCGGCAATCGCCGACGGCACAGTGTTGATCAGGGTGACCTGCTCGCGCGCCGGCAAATCCGCCAGCGCCAGAGCGTTGTCGGCCAATACCAGACAGCCTCCGCAGGCCAGCGTGACGAAGATTTCCCACACCGACAGATCGAAGCAGATCGAGGTCGAGGCCAGCACACCGCGCAATTGTTCTTCGCGATAGACACCCGCTGACCACTGAATCAGCGCCGACAGATTGCCGTGGCTGATCGCTACGCCTTTCGGCTTGCCGGTGGAACCGGAGGTGTAGATCACGTACGCCAGATTTTCAGCCGCGAGGTTAACCAGCGGCGCAGTGGCCGGGTATTTGCTGGCGACGTTCTCGTCCACCAACAGCACCTGCGCACTCAACGACTCGGGCAGCATCGCCAACGCCGCCGGCTCAGTGAGCAAAACAGCGGCGCGGCTGTCGTCGAGCATGTGCAGCAAGCGTTCCTGCGGGTAATCCGGGTCCAACGGCACATAGGCGCCACCGGCCTTGAGGATCGCCAGCAAGCCGACCAGCATCTGCGGCGTGCGGCGCATGCACACGCCGACGCGCACTTCCGGCCCGACGCCCATGCCTTGCAGCTTGTGCGCCAGACGATTGGCCCGGGCATCGAGGTTTTGGTAAGCGATGGATTGCTCAGCGAACAGCACCGCGTTCGCCTGTGGCTGTCGCTGCACCTGCGCGGCGATGTGCGCCAGCACCGTGCATTGATCCGGCGTGGTAACCGGCGCCTTGCCCCACTCGATCGCTTGTTGCCGTTGTGGCTCGGCGAGCAGTTGCAGCGCCCCCAGCGGCTGCGCGGCGTCGGCGAGGAACTGCTCGAGCAGGCCTTGCAACTGCGCACTCAACGCATTGATCGCTTGAGCGTCGAAACTGGCCTGATCGTAACTCACGCCCAGACTCAGCTCACGGCCGGTGATCGCCACCAGAGTCAGCGGATAATTGGTCTGCTCCTGACGGCGGATCGCCGAGAATTTCAGGCCGGTCTGCGGACCCTGAGCCAAGGCCTCGGCCATCGGGTAGTTTTCGAACACCAGAATGCTGTCGAACAACGCCCCGGCGCCCATACCGGCCCAGCGCTGAATGTCATACAGCGGCGTGTGTTCGTGCTCGCGCAAGGCCAGGTTGAGGTCTTGCACCTGTTGCAGCCATTGGCTGACGCCGATCTCCGGCGATGGCGCCGCCACCACCGGCAAGGTGTTGATGAACAGACCGATCTGCTGCTCGACACCCGGCAAATCCGTCGGCCGCCCGGCGACAGTCGCGCCGAACGCCACGTGATCCTGGCCGGTGTAGCGCTGCAACAGCAGCAGCCACGCCGCTTGTACCAGCGTGTTGAGGGTGACTTTCTGCTCGCGGGCGAAGCGGTTCAGTTCCGCGGTCAGCGGTTCGCTGAACACATGCTCGTGATCGGCATAGCCGCTGGCCGCGAGCCTGACCGGCATGGCACTGGCCAGTCGCGTCGGCTCTTCGAGATCCGCCAGCGCCGTGCTCCAGAACTGCCGACTGGCTTGCGGATCGCGCTGGCCGAGCCATTCGATGTAATCGCGATAACGCCCCTGCCCTGTGCTCGGCACGATGCCGGCGTAACGTTGCAGCACTTCGCCGAACAACTGCGAAGTGCTCCAGCCGTCCATGAGGATGTGATGGCAGGTGTAGATCAGGTGATGAGTGTGCTCATCGATGCGCACCAACGTCACGCGCAACAGCGGTGCGTCGAGCAGATCGAAACCGTTGTGCAGATCTTCAGCGGCGAGATGATCAAGCGCGGCATCCAGGCCAGCGCGACCGCGCCAGTCCTGCACCTGCCACGGCATCTGCACACGGCTGCGGACCACCTGCACCGGCGCGGCGGCATCCTGCGGCCAGACGAACGCCGTACGCAGAATATCGTGGGCTTCGAGGGTCTGCTGCCAGGCCTGGTGGAAGCGCTCGGCGTCGAGCTGCTCGACGTCGACGCGCAGCTGATTGGTGTAAGCCGGACTGTCCGGCTCGTTGCGGCTGTGGAACAGAATGCCTTGCTGCATCGGCGACAGCGGGTACAGATCGACGATGTCACGCGGCGCCATCGGCAGCGCCGACAGCTGCGCCTGGGTCAGGTTGGCGAGGTTGAAATCCGAGGGTGTCACGCCACCTGCGCCGCTCGCGCAGCAATGTTCGATCAGGCGTTGCAGTTCGCGGCGATAGGCCTCGGCCAGCGCCTCGATGGTCTCGGCGCGGTACATGCCGGTGCCGAAGGTCCAGGTCAGTTCCAGCTCACCGCCGAGAACCTGTCCGTCGACGCTCAGCCAATTGCCCAGCGGTGCCTGTCCATCCTGATTGGCGCCAGTGCCGTCGCTGCTTGGCAAGAACAACGCGCCTTGCTCGGCGCTGAACGCGCCGTCGAACTGACCGAGGTAATTGAAGGTCACCCGTGGTTGCGCCAGCGTCTGCAACTCGGCAGCACGCGTGAGGTAACGCAGCACGCCATAACCGATGCCTTTGCCCGGCACGGCGCGCAGTTGCTCCTTGATCGCACACAGCGATGCAGCGGGATTGGCCTGCGGGGTCAGGCGCACCGGGAACAGGCTGCTGAACCAGCCGACCGTGCGGCTCAGGTCGATGTCGTCGAACAGGTCTTCACGACCATGGCCTTCGAGCTGGATCAACACCGAAGGCTGCTCGCTCCAGTCACACAACACCCGCGCCAATGCGGTCAGTAACAGGTCGTTGATTTGCGTGCGGTAGGCCGCCGGGGCGACTTTCAGCAGTTTGTCGGTCAATGTCTGGCTCAGGCGCGTACTGGCGCGGGCAGCCTGGGCGCGGGTCTGGCTGTCCTTGGCGAAATCCCGTGGCAGTGCCGCGTCAGCCGCCGCCAGGGTCTGGCGCCAATAAGCGCTTTCGGCCGCCAACGTTTCGCTCTGTGCATAACGATGCAACTGCTCGGCCCAGTTGTGCAGCGAACTACTCTGGCCCGGCAACACCGGCGCCGTCCCCGCCGCCAATGCCTGGTAAGCCTGCTGCAAGTCCTCAAGCAGAATGCGCCACGACACGCCGTCGACCACCAGATGATGGATCACCAGCAACAAGCGCTGCTCGGCGTTCGGCAGGTTGACCAGCACCGCGCGCAGCAAGTGCCCGCGTTGCAAATCCAGGCTGCGCTGCGCCGCGTCGGCCACGGCCGGCAAGGCATCGAGGCTGTCCAGCTCGCGTACCCAGAGCAATTCGGCATCACCCTGCGGCTGCGGCAGTGCCTGCCAGGGATCGCCCGACTGCACAAAGCTCAAGGCCAGCGCTTCGTGATGTTCGACCAACGTCGCCAGCGCCTTGCGCAAATGCGCGGCATCCAGCGCCAGGGTCGGTTGCAGCATCACCGACTGGTTCCAATGCTGGCGCTGGGCAATCGGCGTCTCGAAGAAGCGCACCTGGATCGGCAGCAACGGCAGCGGCCCGCGTGCCACTGGTGCGGCGACGGCAGCCGGTTTGGCTTCGATCAGTCTGGCCACGGCAGCCAATTGGCCGATGGTCTGTTTTTCGAACAACTGCTTGGGGCTGAGCTTGATGCCCTGGCGCTTGGCCCGGGCGATGATCTGCAAGCTGAGGATCGAGTCGCCACCCAGCTCGAAGAAGTTATCGCTGCTGCCGACCCGCTCAAGCTTGAGTACCTCGGCCCAGATCGCGGCCAGTTTCTCTTCGATCTCACCGACCGGCGCGACGAACTGCTGGCTGACCACGCCGGGCACTGGCAAGGCACGCTTGTCGAGTTTGCCGTTGGCAGTCAGCGGCAGCTTTTCCAGCAACAGCAACTGTGCCGGCACCATGTAATCCGGCAGCCGCGCCTGCAATTGCTCGCGCAGCTCCTGCGCCTGCACCTTCGCGCCCGCTGCCGGCACGCACCATGCCAGCAGTTGCAGGCGCGCCGGATCGTCATCCAGTGGCAGCGCGAGCACGGCGGCTTCGCTGACGCCATCAAGGCGGAGCAACACCCGCGCGACTTCCGCAGGCTCGACACGGTAGCCGCGCACTTTGACCTGATCGTCGGCACGACCGATGAACTCAAGCGCCTGCTCGCGATTGCGCCGGACCCGGTCGCCGCTGCGGTAGACCCGCGCGCCCGCTGCGCCGAACGGGTCGGGCAGGAATCGTTCGGCGGTCAGCGCCGGCTGATTCAGGTAACCAAGGGCAACGCTGTCGCCGCCGATGTACAGCTCACCGGCGACCTGATCGGCTACCGGGTTGAGCACATCGTCGAGCACATAGACATGGGCACCGGCCAACGCCGTGCCGATAGGAACACTGCGCGCCTGCGCGGGGAGTTCTTCGACCTCATGGGTCAGCACACCCACGGTGGTTTCGCTAGGGCCATAGTGATTGATCAGGCGACAGCCCGGTTTAAGTTGCTGCACACGCTCGACCAGTGCCGGCGAACAGGCTTCGCCGCCGACGATCAGTGCGTGTTCCGGCAACACATCCGCAGGCTTGGCCGCCTGCAACAGCGCGGCGAGATGTCCGGGGACGATTTTCAACACGCCAACGCGATGGCGGGCCATGTATTCGGCAAAGCGATCCGGATCGAAGCCGAGTTCTTCCGGCAGCACATGCAGCAATCGGCCCGAGCACAACGCGCCGAACAGCACCGTGAAGCCAAGGTCGGCGGCGATGGTCGAGACCAGCGCCATGCTCGCCTCCGGCGCCGGCGCCAGACGCTCGAGTACACCGCGCACATAACTGCCCAGCGCGCCGTGGCTGACCAGCACGCCCTTGGGTTGCCCGGTGGAACCGGAGGTGTGAATCACGTAGGCCGGCGACTGCGCATACAGCGTCAGCTCAGGCGCGGATGCCAGCAGCGACTGCCATTGCCCCGGCGCAAACTCCAGACCCTGACAGCCCTCAGCCGCCAGTTCGCTGAGCCGTGCGTCGCCTTCAGCACCGATCAGCGCCCGCGCTTGCGCAGCGCCGAGCATCTGCTTCAGGCGCGCGCTTGGCGCCTTGACGTCGAGCGGCATGTACACAGCGCCAGCCTTGAAAATCGCCAGCAGGCAAGTCAGCCAGTCCAGCGAACGTTCCAGCAGCACCGCCACCGGTTCGCCGACATTGACGCCCTGCGCACGCAAATAATGGGCGAGACGGTTGGCTTGTTCATCCAGCGCCTGGAAAGTCACCGTTTGCTTGAGATCCCGAGCGGCCAGCGCCTGCGGCTGCCGGGCCACTTCACCCGCCCAGTGTTGCAACACCGTCAACGCCGGTTCGCGGTGAATGGCAAGCGCAGCAGGCTGCCGCGTGGCCACGGTGTGCAGTGGCGCCTGCGGCGAGTCGAGCAACTGTGCAAACAGATCCAGCAACATAGGCACAAAACCGGCGACCGTTTCCGCCCGGTAGAGATCGCTGGCGTAGGTCATCTGACCGTGGATCAGTGCGCCGTCGTCGGTGATGTCCAGGGCCAGATCGAAATGCGTGCCGTCCTTGGCCAGCGGGTATTCGCTGACGGTCAGGCCGGGCAAGGCCATCGAGCGTTGTTTCTGCATGCCGACGTTCTGGTTGAACTTGGCCTGGAACAGCGGGTTGTGGCCCAGGGTGCGTTCGGCGACCAATTCGTCGACGAGTTGCTCGAACGGCAACTCCTGATGTGCCTGTGCGCCGAATGCCGCTTCACGCACCTGCGCGAGCAAATCAGTGAAACTGCCGCGCTCATCGATCTGGCAACGCAGCACCTGGGTGTTGACGAAGAAACCGATCAGCCCTTCGACTTCGGCGCGGCCACGGTTGGCATTCGGCACGCCGACACGAATGTCGCGCTCGCCGGCCAGACGCGAAAGGAACAACGAGAACCCGGCCAGCACCAGCATGAACAGGCTGATGCCCTGGCTGCGCGCGAAGGCATTGAGCTGCTGCGAAAGGTCAGCACCGAAATCGAAACTCAGGGTCTGCCCGGCGAAGCTCTGGGTCGGTGGTCGGGCAAAGTCCGCTGCCACTTCCAGCAGCGGATGCTCGTCGCCCAATTGCTGACGCCAGTAGTCGAGCTGGCGCTCGCCCTCGCCGGCCTCCAGCCAGCGCCGCTGCCAGATCGCATAGTCGGCGTACTGCAACGGCAGCGCCGGCAATTGCGGCTCGCGCTGCAAGCTGAACGCCTGATAGCACTGCACGAATTCCTTGACCATGACGTCCATCGACCAGCCATCGGAGACGATGTGATGCATGCTCACCACCAGCACGAACTCATCGTCGGCCAAAGCAAACAGGCTGGCGCGCAGCAACGGGCCGTGGCGCAGATCGAACGGTTGCGCGGTGACGTCTTGCACGTGTTGCGCCAGCACTTTTTCGCGCTCTTGCACGGCGGTGCCGGTCAGATCAAGGCGGTCCAGGGCAATTTTCTGCTGCTCGAGAATCACCTGATGCGCTTGATCGCCATCGGTGTGAAACACCGTGCGCAACACTTCATGACGCGCCAGCAGATGATCGAACGAGCGGCTCAGGGCTGACTCATTCAGCGAACCTTTGAGACGCAAGCCAGCGGCCATGTTGTACGCGGCGCTCTGCGGTTCCAGTTGCCAGAGAAACAGCAGGCGCTGCTGGGCGAACGACAGGGGAATCTGCGCGCAGTCGTGGCGGCTGACCGGCAGCGGCAGCAGGCTGAAATCCTTGCCCTCCTCGCGCAATTTGGCGAGAAACAGCCGACGCTGTTCCAGCGGCAAGCCGACGAACCTTTTTGCAATACGTTCCGCCATCGTGCCGCTCATACTTCTTCTCCTTGCAAAGCATTCATGAACTGATCCAGGTCGGACCAGTCGTCGTCGCCGCTCGCCTCGGCCAGTTGCCCGAGCACCTCGGCCAGATCCGCCAGCAGCGGTTTTTCGAACAGGCTGCGCAGTGGCAGCACCACGCCCATCTGCTCCTTGACCCGGGCAATCACCTGCGCGGCCAACAACGAATGACCACCCAGTTCAAAAAAGTGATCATCCAGGCCCACACGCGGCACGTGCAGCACCTCGGCCCAGACCTGCGCCAGACATTGTTCGGCCGGTGATTGCGGGGCGCGGTAATCGCCCTGCAACTGCGCCGGATCCGGCGTCGGCAAAGCCTTGCGGTCGAGCTTGCCACTCGGTGTCAGCGGCAGGTTCGCCAGCAACAGCAGATGCCCCGGCACCATGTAATCCGGCAGGCTGGCTTGCAGCGCGGCGCGGGTCTGCTGACGGAATGCCGCTTGCGTCGCCGCGCTGGCGAGCACCGCAGGTTCTGTCACAACGTAGGCGACCAGTTGCGCACCGCCGGCGAACGGCACCGCCAACACCACTGCTTCGCGAACGCCCGAACATTGCTGCAGGCGCGATTCGATCTCGCCCAGTTCGATGCGAAAGCCACGAATCTTCACTTGATGATCGACCCGGCCGACATACTCCAGCGCGCCATCGCCGCGCAGCCGTGCACGGTCGCCAGTGCGATACAGGCGCTGGCCGTCGGCAAACGGGTCGGCAATGAAACGCTCAGCGCTGAGGCTCGGCTGACGGTGATAACCGCGCGCCAGCCCCGGCCCACCGATGTACAACTCGCCCACCGCGCCTTGCGGCAGCAGGTTCAGATCATCGTCGAGCACGTACAGACGCCGCGCCGCCAGGCCCTTGCCGATCGGCATGCCGCGCCACGACACGTCCTGCGCGGTCAGCGCAGTGCAGTCATGAATCGTCGAGACCACCGTGGCCTCGGTCGGGCCGTAGGTGTTGAGCAGGCGCATATGGCCGAGCCCGGCCTGTTGCCACAAGCGCAAACCGTCCACCGCCATGGCTTCACCGCCGACGTGAATCTGCCGCAGCGCGCCGAAACTTGCCGGCGGTTTCGCCGCGTATTCCTGCACCAGCCAATACCAATAAGCCGCTGGCAGATCGGCCAGGGTGATGCCCTGATCGATGATCACCTGATGCAGCGTCGCGCTGTCCCACAACGGCGCATCGCGCATGACCACGCTGGCGCCATGGCACAGCGGCGGGAAAAACTGCTCGACGAAACCGTCGAAACTGCTGGTGGCAAATTGCAGAACACGGTCGCCTTCGCGCAGATCGCTGTAATCGATGGCGCGGGCAATGAACTCGCTCAGCGCGCCATGACTGACCGCCACGCCTTTCGGCCGCCCGGTGGAACCCGAGGTGTAGATCACATAAGCGAGGTTGTCGGCTTCGACCGTGACCGGCAGATTGTCGCTCTGTTCGCTGGCGGGCAATTGCTCCAGACACAGGCATTCGATGCCGTCGAGCGGCGGCAGGCTGGCGAGGCTTTGCTGGTCGCCGAGCAACAGTTGCAAACCACTGTCAGCGAGCACATGGCGCAAGCGTTCGGCCGGCGTCTGCGGATCCAGCGGCACATAGGCACCACCGGCCTTGAGCACCGCCAGCAGCGCCACCGCCAATTCCAGCGAACGCCCCAGCGCGACGCCGACCAGCACGTCCGGGCCGACACCCTGTGCGCGCAACTGATGGGCCAAGCGATTGCTGCGGCTGTTGAGTTCGTCGTAGCTGAATGCCGGCGCAGACGCTGTGGCCAACCGCACCGCCGGCGCTTGCGCAGTGCGCGCGACCTGCGCTTCGAACAGGCTTTGCACGCTAATGAAACGAGGCGCTGGTGCGGTGGCCTGGATCAAGGCGTGGCGTTCGTCATCGGCAAGCATCGCCACATCGCCGATCAACTGCTGCGGGTCACGGCACACCGATTGGAGAATGTTGCGCCAATGCCCGGCCAGCGCGGCGATGGTCGCGGCGTCGAAAATATCCGTGGCGTAAGTGAAGGCGGCAAACAGTTGCTCGCCCTCCTCACGGGTGTCGAGCATCAGGTCACTGGTGGCCGCATGTTGCCGGCCGCTGCCGGCCAGTTGCTCCTCGCTCAAATAGCCCACGCGCAAACCCGAGGCCAGTTGCGCCTGGTGCAGATCGGTGACCAGCGGCTGGTGGTTGAACATCACTTGGAACAGCGGATTGTGGCTCTGGCTGCGCGCCGGTTGCAGGGCTTCGATCAGGGCGTCGAACGGCAGATCCTGATGGGCCTGGGCGCCGAGGGCGGCCTGGCGCAGGTTCTGCAGCAACTCGGTGAAGGGCGTTTGTGCGGTGACCACGCTGCGCAGAATCTGGGTGTTGACGAAGAAGCCGATCAACCCTTCGGTTTCACTGCGGGTGCGGTTGGCGATCAGCCCGCCGACACGAATATCGGTCTGGCCGCTGTAGCGATGCAACAGGGTCTTGAACGCTGCCAGCAACACCACGAACAAGGTCACGCCCTGACGCTGCGCAAGGTTTTTCAGCTCTTCGCGCAGGGCCGCGTCGATCACCGTTTCCAGGCGTGCGCCCTGATGGCTGGACTGCGCCGGATAGGCGCGATCGGTGGGCAATTCCAGCACCGGATGTTCGTGGCCCAGTTGCGTGCGCCAGTAGTCCAGTTGCCGCTCGCGCTCACCGGCCTCCAGCCAGCTGCGCTGCCACAGTGCGTAGTCGCGGTAATGCACGCTCAACGGCGCCAGCGTCGGATCACGCCCGGCCACCAGCGCGTCGTAGGTGCGCATGAATTCGTCGATCAGAATGTTCATCGACCAGCCGTCGGCGATGATGTGATGCAGGGTCAGCAGCAGCACGTGTTCCTGCGCGGCCAGGCGCAACAGCCGCAGACTCAGCAGCGGGCCGTTCTGCAGGTCGAAGGCCTGGGTCGCCTCGGCCATCATGTGCTGCTGCGCCAGCGGCCAGCGCTGGGCTTGGGGCAACTCGCTCAGGTCAGTCACGGGTAGTTTCAGAGGCTGAGGTTCGGCCACACGCTGGAAGGCCCGCTCGCCATCCTGGCCGAAGGTGGTGCGCAAACATTCGTGGCGCGCCGCCAGACGGCTGAAGGCCTGTTCCAGTGCCTCGACTTGCAACTCACCATCCAGACGCACCGCCATCGGCAGGTTGTAGGCGGCGCTGGTCGGCTCCAGCTGCCAGAGAAACCACATGCGCTGCTGCGCGTAAGACAGGCCGTCACGCTCGGTGATGCCGTCGCAGGCGGTCATGGGCAGCTGCGCAAAATCGATGCCTTCGCGGGCCATGCCGGCGAGGAACAGACGGCGTTTGTCCTGGGGCAATTCGATAAAGCGGCGGGCTAGTTTCTGTGCGTCTGCGGCATTCATGCGTGGAGTCCTTGCTGATCGGCGGCGTGACCTGGAGACCCGGTCGTATCAACAAGAACGAATGGCCCGCGCGATGATTTAGCGCGCCGGCGGCAATCACGGCCCGACGGTACAAAGGCCAGACAGACAAATGCCGAAGCCGGTACAGGCCCGGATTCGGCATTTGAGTTGAAGGGTTGCGAACAGGTCAGCGCGCGTCCTGCGAATGCCCCTCGGCCATGGCCACGATGACTTTGCGCGGCCCTTCGAACGGTGAGCGCGCGTGAGCCGAGAGCATGTTGTCGAGCATCAGCACATCGCCCTCCTGCCAGGGGAAACTGATCGCACAGTCGTCGAGCACGGCACGAATCTGCGCCAGCACTTCGTCTTCGATTGGCGAGCCGTCGCCGTAGTAGACATTACGTGGCAGGTCTTCTTCGTCGACGATGTCGAGCAGGCTTTCGCGCACGTCCGCTGGCAGGTTGGAGATGTGAAACAGGTGCGCCTGATTGAACCAGACGTGGTCGCCCGTGACCGGGTGCACCGCCACCGCCTGACAGGTCTGGCGCGTGCGCAGCTCGCCGTCATCCTTCCACTCGCAGACAATGCCGTGAGCCTTGCAGTAGGCCTCGACGACTTCGCGGTCTTCGGTGTTGAACACGTCTTCCCACGCCACATCGAGGCCATTGCCGAAGTTGCGCACGTACATCAGGCCTTTGCTGACGAAACGCTCGCGGATCGCCACCGGGATGCACCGGTACACTTCGCGGCTGTCGGCAATCGGCGTCTCGCCTCCGGACCTGGCAGCGATCATGCTGTAGAACCAGATCTTCATCGGCCAGTCGCGGGAATAGGCCTGCTCGTTGTGCAGCGGAATGCTTTGGTGCGCCGGGTATTCGGTGGAGGTGTACACGCCTTGGGTGACGTTGGTACGCGGCGTCGAGCCGAACTCGTAGTTGAGCAATGGATGGCCGAAACTCGCGGCAAACTGGCGAAACTGCTCGGCGCCGTCGAGGCGGAAACCGCGAAACAGCACCCCACCGTCACGCAGCAGATGCTCGTCGACCAGCTCCTTCAATTCATCGAATACCGCCAACAGATCGGTGTCGGCATCGCTTGCTTCGACCAACAGCGGCAAACGTCCGCGCTGCGGCAGCAACGGCCGCACGGAAAACCCCAGAGCAACAGCCATGACTGGCCTCCTGAAAATGATAGATGGGTCGCGTCTCAGAACGCCGGTTGCGCGGCCTGCGCATGGCGCCGGTGATGCACTTCCAAATGGGTCTTGATCGTGCGAATGACCCGCGCTTCATGCTCATGAATGAAGAAATGCCCGCCGGTCATCATGTCCACCGAGAAGCTGCCCAGGGTCTCCTTGCTCCAGCCGATCAGTTGCTCGGTGGTGGCGCGGTCTTCCTTGCCACCGAGCACGTGCACCGGGCAATTGAGTAGGGGCCGCTCGGCAGGCGTGAAGCGCCCGCACATCATGAAATCGGCGCGCAGCACCGGCAGGGTCAGGCTCATCAATTCCTGATTGGCGAGGATTTCTTCGCTGGTGCCCTGAAAGGTGCGCAACTGTTCGATGAGTTCTTCATCACTGCGCGGTTCGGCAAAGCCGCGGTCGTAATCGCTGCGCATGGACGGTGCGGCAGTGCCGGAGGCGAACAGCGCCAGCGGCTCCGGCACACCCAACTCGCGAAAGGCATGGGCCAGTTCGCAGGCGAGCAATGCACCGAGGCTATGCCCGAACAACGCATACGGGCCTTGCAGCCCCGGCTTGTGCTCGCGCGCCAGTTGCCGCGCCAGTGCGCGCATGTCGGTTTGCAGCGGTTCATCGAACCGCGCGCCACGTCCCGGCAGTTCCACCGGTTGCAATTGCAGCCACGTCGGCAGTTGACGCCGCCAGCGGCTGTAAACCATGGCGCTGGCGCCCGAATAGGGCAGGCACAGCAATGTCAGCTTGGTCACCGCGCTTTCCTTGAAAAATGTGTCTGCAAGAAAGACGGATCACTGGCCGGACAAATTAGTCGCCGGCCGCTAAATTCCCCCGCGAGCCGCTCGTTGCCTGTTCAGGAAAAAAACAACAATCGCGAGGAATCACCGTGGACCTGCAGAGCATTCTGGGCAAGTTGTTCGCCAACGCCGGCGCGGTCGGCATCGAGGGCGTTTTCCAGTTCATCTTCAGTGGGCAACAGGCGTACTGGTATGACATCAAGACCAGCCAGCGCACGGCAGCCGGTCGCCACCCCAGCCCGGACGTGACCATCGAAGTCGCGGAAAAGGATTTTTTGGGGATCATGGCCGGCGTGGTCAATGTCGAGGAACTGTTCGCCAGCGGTCGCCTGAAGATTGGCGGCAACATGGGCCTGGCGACGATGTTGCCGCAGATCATCGACCACGCTCGCCAGGGTGGCGGCACGGTGGAAAAGGTTGACATGAACAAGCGCTACCCGACGCCACCGCGCTTCAGCGAAAAGCTCACTGCCGCGCTGCCTCGGCAGACCAGCGTCGAACGTCGCACACGCGCCGAGTTGAGCCGGCACGAATTCGAAACCCGGTATCTGCCCAACGGCATTCCGTTGGTGATCAGCAATGCCCTGCACGACTGGCCACTGTTCAGCCTGAGCCGCGAGGAGTCGCTGGTGCATTTCGCCGAACTGCAGGGCATCACCCGTCATGGCGATTACGTGAAGAAGACCTTTTCCACCGAGCGTGATTTCCGCTCGACCTCGATGGCCGAGTTCATCGCCTCACTGGACAGCCCGGCAGTCAAAGGCGCGGACGGCGAGCCGCCGGCGTACATGGGCAACAACATCCTGCCCGCGCAGTTGTTGCAGCAGATCCAGTACCCGCCCTACTTCGACACGTCGCTGTTCATTCCGCCACGTATCTGGATCGGCCCCAAGGGCACGCTGACGCCATTGCACCGCGATGATACCGACAACCTCTTCGCCCAGGTTTGGGGGCAGAAAAAATTCACCCTTGCCGCGCCGCATCACCGCGAGGCACTGGGCACCTGGTCGACCGCGCCCAAGGGTGGCCTGGATGGCTGCGATTTCAACCCCGATGCGCCGGACTATGAACGCTTCCCGGCAGCGCGGGAGGTGACGTTTTTGCGGGTGACGCTGGAGGCTGGGGATCTGCTGTTCCTGCCCGAGGGCTGGTTCCATCAGGTGGAGTCGGTGTCGACGTCGCTCTCAGTCAACTTCTGGGTCGACTCAGGACGCGGCTGGTAACACCGCAAAATAACTGTGGGAGCGAGCCAGCTCGCGAAGGCGTTGTATCAGGTATGAAGATATTTACTGACACACCGCCTTCGCGAGCAGGCTCGCTCCCACAGTGGAATTTCATTTCAAGTGACGGAAACTTTGGAACGCTGAAATCAGCACCACCGCCCCCGCCGCTATCGCCAGCCAAAACCCGCTGCGCGCACCAAACGCGTCCACCAGCGCGCCGGAACCAGCTGCGCCGATCGCCACGCCGATGCTCAGCCCGGTCACCAGCCAGGTCAGGCCTTCGGTCAGTTTGGCTGGTGGCACGATGCGTTCGATCAACGCCATCGCAACAATCAACGTCGGCGAAAAGAACAGTCCGGCGATAAATACCGCGATCGACAAGCCGAGAATATTGCTCGCCAATAACAGCGGCAGCGTGGTCACTGCCGTCGCCACACCGCCGTAGAGAAACAGGCGCGGCAGCGGCAGTTTCGAACGCATCGCACCGAAGGCGATGCCGGCCAGGCATGAGCCGATCGCGTACACCGACAAAACAATACTCGCCGCTGCCGGCTGGCCCTGATGTTGAGCGAAAGCGACGCTGACCACATCGATGACTCCGACGATCACGCCCATCGCCAGCATCAACGCCAGCAGCCATTGCACGTCGGTCGAGCGAATGATCGAGCCCTGATGCTGCGACTCCTGCGCGTGCACCGGTGGTTCGGTGCTGCGCTGGGCGACAAACGCCGTCACGCCGATGGCCAGGGCCAACAGCGCCGCCAGCGGCCCGGCCTCGGGAAACACCGCGACCGACAAGCCCACCGACAGCGGCGGCCCGACGATAAAACACACTTCGTCGAGCACCGACTCCAGCGCATACGCCGTCTGCAATTGCGGCTGGCCACGGTAGATCTCGGTCCAGCGCGCCCGCACCATCGCCGACATGCTCGGCATGCACCCGGCCAGCGCGGCAAAAATGAACAGCGTCCAGGTCGGCGCCTGCAAACGTGTGCACAGCAGCAACATCAATAACCCGCCGCCACCGGTCAGCGCTGCGATCGGCAGCACCCGCCCCTGCCCATAACGGTCCACCAACCGCGATACCTGCGGCGCGCAAAACGCCGTGGCCAAGGCAAACGTCGCCGCCACCGCCCCCGCCAGCGCATAACCGCCGTTCAACTGCGCAAGCATGGTGATCAGGCCGATGCCGGTCATGGAAATCGGCATGCGCGCCAGCATCCCGGCCAGCACAAACGCACGGGCACCGGGGGCGGTGAACAATTCGCGGTAGGGATTTGCCATCGATTGCAGCCTCATCAGGGGCGGCCAAGTTGCCATAGCCTTGAATGCCGTGGAAGCGCGCAATTGTTAGCGGTCTGTGAAGGCCCCTTCGCTCGCACATTCGAAATGCCGTCCCCCGGTGGGAGCGAGCCTGCTCGCGAAGGGGCCGGCGCAATCACCGCATCCAGCAAATGAACTCTCAGCGTCTGCCATCAGTCAGCTACTTAAGTCTCTGGAACCAAGGCGCGAATCGTCATGCAGATTTCCCTCGCTCATCAGGTGGCGCTGGTCACGGGTGCCAGCTCCGGCATCGGCCATGCCGCCGCCAAAGCACTCGCTGCGGCCGGTGCTGCGGTCGTGATCAACTACAACAGCAGCGCTGAACCTGCGGAAGAACTGGCCGCGCAAATCAACGCCAAGGGCGGCAAGGCCCTCGCTATCGGCGCCGATGTTTCGAAAGAGGACGAGGTCGAGCGGCTGTTCGCCGAGACCGTCGAAGCCTTCGGCTCGCTGGACATTCTGGTGGCCAACTCCGGTCTGCAAAAAGACGCTGCCGCCGTGGACATGACCCTCGACGACTGGAACACGGTGATCGGCGTCAACCTCACCGGGCAGTTCCTCTGCGCGCGGGAGGCGTTGCGGATTTTTCAGCGTCAGGGCGTGCGCGAGGGCGTGTCGCGCGCGGCGGGCAAGATCATTCACATGAGCTCGGTGCACCAGCGCATTCCATGGGCCGGGCATGTCAATTACGCGGCGTCCAAGGGCGGCGTCGATCAGTTGATGCAGAGCCTCGCTCAGGAAGTCAGCCACCAGCGCATCCGTATCAACAGCATCGCGCCCGGTGCGATCAGCACGGCCATCAACACAGAAGCCACTGAAGGCGCGGCCGGCGACAAACTTCTTGAGCTGATTCCCTATGGACGCATTGGCGATGTCGAGGATGTTGCCAACGCAGTGGTTTTCCTCGCTTGCGACCTGTCCGATTACGTCGTCGGCACCACCCTGTTCATCGATGGCGGGATGAGCCTATATCCGGAGTTTCGCGGCAATGGCTGAGCCTGAAATGGAACAACAAAGTCCCATCGGTGCCCACGGCATCATCGGCGACATGCGCAGCGCCGCACTCGTCAACGACAAGGGCAGCGTGGATTTTTTCTGCTGGCCGGAGTTCGACAGCCCGACGATCTTCTGCTCGCTGCTCGACACCCCGCAAGCAGGGATTTTCCAGCTCGCGCCGGACTTGCCGGATGCGCGCCGGGAACAGATTTATCTGCCCGACACCAACGTCTTGCAGACCCGTTGGCTAAGCGAACACGCAGTGGTGGAAATCACCGATCTGTTGCCCATCGGGGACGATGTCGACGCCCTGCCGCTGCTGATGCGCCGGGTGCGCGTGGTCAGCGGCTCGGCGACGTTCAATCTGCGTTGCGCGGTGCGCCACGACTATGGCCGCGCCGACACCCGGGCAGAGATGAACGAAAAAGACGTAACGTTCCACGCCGCTGGCCAGCCGTCGATACGCCTGGCTTCAGATCAAGCACTGCAAATCGATGCGCAAGCGGCCGTCGCGCAGTTCACCCTCAAGCACAATGAGACCGCCGCGTTCATGCTCGGCGGCAGCGACGATCCGCGTTTTGCCGAAGGCGCCGGCGAGTTGTGCATGGAGCGCACCCTCAAATACTGGCGCGGCTGGATCGGCCAATCCAACTATCGCGGGCGCTGGCGGGAAATCGTCAATCGCTCCGCCCTCGCCCTGAAACTGCTGACCTCGCGTCGCCACGGTGCGATTCTCGCCGCCGCCACCTTCGGCCTGCCGGAAACTCCCGGCGGCGAGCGCAATTGGGATTACCGCTACACGTGGATCCGCGATGCCTCGTTCACCGTTTACGCGTTCATGCGCCTGGGCTTTGTCGATGAAGCCAACCACTACATGCAATGGCTGCGCGGACGGGTCAGCGATTGCTGTGGCAAACCGATGAAACTCAACATCCTCTATGCCATCGATGGCCAGCAGGAATTGCCGGAAACCAAGCTGACGCATCTGGCCGGCCACGGCGGCGCGCAACCGGTGCGCATCGGCAATGGTGCCTACGATCAGGTCCAGCTGGACATCTTCGGCGAGCTGATGGACGCGGTGTATCTGGTCAACAAGTACGGTGATGCGATCTCCCACGAAGGCTGGCGGCATGTCGGCGAAGTGGTCGATCAGGTCTGCGAAAACTGGCAGAGCGAAGATGTCGGCATCTGGGAAATGCGCGGTGAGACCCATCATTTCCTGCACTCGCGGCTGATGTGCTGGGTGGCGCTGGACCGGGCGATCCGTCTGGCTTCCAAGCGTTCGCTGCCGGCGCCGTTCGCCCGTTGGGATGACACCCGGCAAGCGATCTACACCGACATCTGGGACAACTTCTGGGACGAAGAGCGCGGGCATTTCGTTCAGTACAAGGGCGGCACCGCACTGGATGGCTCGATGCTGCTGATGCCGCTGGTACGCTTCGTCAGCGCCAAGGATCCGCGCTGGCTGTCGACTCTGGAAGCAATCGAAAAAACCCTGGTGCGTGACGGCATGGTCTATCGCTATCGCAACGAGGACGCCAACATCGATGGCCTCAGCGGCACCGAAGGCGCGTTCGCCGCGTGTTCGTTCTGGTACGTCGAATGCCTGGCCCGCGCCGGCCAGGTGGAAAAAGCCCACCTGGAGTTCGAGCAATTGCTGCGATATGCCAATCCGCTTGGGCTATACGCCGAAGAGTTCGACAGCCATGGGCGGCACCTGGGCAACACGCCGCAAGCGCTGACGCATCTGGCGTTGATCAGTGCGGCGAGTTTTCTTGATCGCAAGCTGAGTGGCGAGAAGAGTTCCTGGCAGCCGTAGCGTTGAGCGCTTTTTCGCCAGCGCTTGTCAGACCGATCTCTGATCGACAGGTATGTTTCCACAACGGGCCTGCATGCCAGACAACTGGCTCAGGCCCATATTCATGGTGAAACCTGCGCAGCGGTGACCCGCATTCCGTTCGCAGATCCAGAGTGTCTGAATACGATTCAAACGGAGTGGTTCGTCATGATCGAGAGCGTTCTTACCCCAACCCTGACCATTGCCTACGAACAGCACGGTCCGAACAACGGCGCCCCGGTAATTCTGCTCCACGGCTTCCCCTATTCCCCGCGCACCTTCGACGAAGTCGCCCCGGCGCTGGCCGCGCGAGGCTACCGCGTCATCGTGCCGTACTTGCGCGGTTACGGGCCGACCCGGTTCAACAGTGCGCAAACCCTGCGCTCCGGTCAGCAAGCTGCGATGGCGCAGGACTTGCTCGATCTGATGGATGCGCTGGGCATCGAACAGGCCACGCTTTGCGGTTATGACTGGGGCGGTCGGGCAGCGTGTATTGTCGCGGCGTTGTTTCCGGCGCGGGTGCGCGGACTGGTCAGCGGCGACGGCTACCTCGTGCAGGACATCGCCCATGCGAACCAGCCGTTGGACCCGGAAGACGAGCATCGGCTCTGGTATCAGTACTACTTCCACACGCCGCGTGGCGTCGAAGGACTTAAGCAGAATCGCCGGGCGTTGTGTCAGTTGCTTTGGCGGCTGTGGTCGCCGACATGGGCGCGAAAGGACGAACGCTACCCGCTGACCGCTGGCGCTTTTGATAATCCTGACTTTGTCGACGTGGTGATTCATTCCTATCGGCATCGCTTCGGCTACGCCCCGGGCGATCCAGCCCTGGAGTGGATGGAAGAAGCGCTGGCCACACAGCCGGTGATCAGCGTGCCGAGTATTTCGCTGTGCGGTGGCGATGATGGCGTCGGCCCGCCTTCGCTGATTGATGAAGATGCCGAGCATTTCAACGGCTTTTATGAGCGGCGCGTGCTCGCGGGTGTCGGCCACAACATTCCCGAAGAAGCGCCGCAGGAAACCCTCAAGGCAATACTGGATCTGCTGCAACGCTGACCGAAAACCGCTCCCGATAAGCCTGCGGCGTCACGCCAATCGCTCGCAGAAAACTGCGCCGCAGCGTCTCTTCACTGCCAAACCCGCAATTGGCGGCGATGCGTTTCACCGGCAAACCGGTATCGCTGAGCAGTCGGCGGGCGGTTTCGACGCGGATCAATTCGATCGCCCGCGCCGGGGTCTGGCCGGTGTCGGCGCGGTAGTGGCGGATGAAGCTGCGTTCGCTCATGCCAGCCTGTTCGGCGAGGGTCGGGATGCCGAGGTCGCAGGTCAGGTTCTCGGCGATCCAGGCGTGCAGTTCATCGAAGCGGTTGCCCTGTTGTTGCAGCGACAGCGTCACGCTGAACTGCGACTGTCCGCCCGGGCGTTTCAGGAAGACGACCAAGTGCCGGGCGACGTCGAGGGCGATATCGCGGCCGAGGTCTTCTTCGACCATGGCCAACGCCAGATCGATGCCTGCCGTGACACCGGCGGAAGTCCACACCGGGCCGTCGTTGATGAAAATCGGATTGGCTTCCACGTGCAGATTGGGATGTTGCGCGGCCAGTTGCTCGCAGCGCGTCCAGTGGGTAACCACGCGGCGGCCATCGAGCCAGCCGCTGGCCGCGAGTAGAAAGGCCCCGGTGCATACCGAAGCCACGCGCCGGCAGCCGCGCGCATGTTCGCGTACCCAGTCGACCAGTTGCAGATCTTCCGATGCCGCATAAATGCCCCAGCCACCCGAGATGATCAAGGTATCGCTGGGCGTTTGCGGCAACGGTTCTGCGAGCACCGCCAACCCCGCCGATGACAGCACCGCCCCGCCACCGCTGGCGATCACGCTCGGCGCATAGGGTGTGGGCAAACCGCGCTGGCGAGCCAGATCGTTGGCCGAGGCGAACACCTGCAGCGGCCCGGTGACATCGAGAATCTGCATATTGGCAAACGCGAGGACGTGAATGGATTTGGGCATTTGGCGTAATTCGTGGGGTGATTGGCGTATGCGCCAGAACCTACCCGCCTACAGTGAAGTCGTCCACTTCTTTCAACGGAGCAAGAACGATGACGCTGCAGATCGGTTTTCTGTTATTCCCGCAGGTCCAGCAACTCGACCTCACCGGCCCCTACGACGTCCTCGCCTCGTTGCCCGGCGTGCAGATCCACCTGATCTGGAAGGATCTGATGCCAGTGACATCCAGCACCGGGCTGCTGCTGAAACCGACTACAACTTTCGAGGATTGCCCGGATCTGGACGTAATCTGCGTGCCCGGCGGCAGTGGCGTCGGGCCGTTGATGGAAGATCAGCAGACGCTGGACTTCATTAAACATCAGGCCGCCCAGGCACGTTACGTGACCTCGGTGTGCACCGGCTCGCTGGTGCTTGGCGCGGCTGGCCTGCTACAGGGCAAGCGCGCGACTACGCACTGGGCCTATCACGAGTTGCTGCCGACGCTGGGCGCGGTTGCGGTGAAGGATCGGGTGGTACGCGACGGCAATCTGTTTACCGGTGGCGGAATTACCGCTGGCATCGATTTCGCCTTGGTGCTGGCGGCGGAACTGGTCGATGCCGATACGGCGCAACTGGTGCAGTTGCAACTGGAATATGCCCCGGCGCCGCCGTTCAATGCCGGCAGCCCGGACGTGGCGCCGATCGCGGTGGTCGATGAAGCGCGGTTGCGCGCGGTGCCGTCGTTGAAGCTGCGTACCGAGATTACCGAACGCGCAGCGGCCAAACTGGGCCTGCGCTGATATCCAGCCGAATGCAAAACCTGTGGGAGCGAGCCTGCTCGCGAAGGCGGAGTGTCAGGCGCCAGTGACGTCATCTGGAAGACCGCATTCGCGAGCAGGCTCGCTCCCACATTTGATTTGTGTCTGGCATGACTGCCACACCTTCACTTGTCCCACCTCCCTCGCCCGTGTAGAAAGCCCCTTCCAGAAATCTCGCACAAGGACTTTCGATGAAGGCGCTGCCCTGGCTCTACCTCGCGTTGCTCGGCCTCGGTTACGGATTGGCCCTGAGCTACGGCCAGCTCGGTTGGCTCGCATTGATCTCCGTGGGGCTTTTGCTGTTCGCCGCATTCGCCGTGCGCCAGCAACAAGTGCCAGTCGCGCGTTGGCTCGGCCATGGCCTGTTCATCGTTCTGGCCGTGGCACTGGCGCTGCACTGGCTGCCGGGCTTCGCCAACGGCCGCGTGATCAATCCGCAACGTTTCACTGACAACGCCGTGCCGTTCGCGATGTACTTCAATCTCGACAAACCGCTGGTGGGCTTCTGGTTGCTGCTGGTTTGTCCGTGGATCGTCGCGCGGCGATCGTTGCGCCTGACGGTCTATGCCACCGCCCTCGCCCTGACGCTGTGCGCGATTCTCGCCCTCGGCGGCGCGCTTTTACTTGGCGTGATCGCCTGGGCACCGAAATGGCCGGATCAGGCCTGGCTGTGGGTGCTGAACAATCTGCTACTGGTGACGCTGGTCGAGGAAGCGCTGTTTCGCGGCTATATACAGGGCGGGCTGAGCCGTCGCCTCAAGCACCTGCCCTACGGCGACAACCTCGCGCTGCTGTTGGCCTCGCTGTTGTTTGGTCTGGTGCATGCCGGCGCTGGCTGGACCTGGGTGTTGCTGGCGGGACTGGCCGGGGTCGGCTATGGTCTGGCCTACCGTTTCGGCGGACTGGGCGCGGCGATCGCCACCCATTTCGGCCTGAACCTGTTGCACTTCGGCCTGTTCACTTATCCGATGCTGGCCAGTTGACGCAAGCGCGGTTTTGCGACGCCGTACTTAAATCTGAAAAAAAACTTCAATAAAAACCTGTCGGCGCCGACAACCATTCAAAGCCTTGCGGATTGAAAAACCATGCGTAACAACCAGCCCATTACACAACGCGAGCGGACCTTTCCAGCTCAGCAACGGTTGATTTCCACCACCGATGCCAAGGGCATGATCACCTACTGTAACGACGATTTTGTCGAGATCAGCGGGTTTTCGCGGGAGGAACTGATCCGTGCGCCGCACAATCTGGTCCGCCACCCTGACGTGCCATCGGCGGTGTTCTCGCACATGTGGGGCACACTGAAACAAGGCTTGCCATGGATGGGCATCGTCAAGAATCGCTGCAAATCCGGTGACCACTATTGGGTTAACGCCTATGTCACACCGGTGTTCGATGGCAGCCAGGTGATCGGTTACGAGTCCGTGCGCGTCAAGCCCACCGCCGAACAGATCCGCCGCGCCGAAGCGCTCTACCAACGCATCAACCAGGGCAAGTCGGCGATTCCATCGACGGACAAATGGCTGCCGATCCTGCAGGACTGGCTGCCGTTCATTCTGGTCAGCCAACTGAGCTTCATGATTGGCGCGACGCTGAACTCGCAGTGGGGCTTCGCCCTCGCCGCCGGTCTTTCGGTGCCGTTGGGCCTGATGGGCCTGCAATGGCAGCAACGCGGGCTCAAGCGCCTGCTGCGCCTGGCCGAACAGACCACCTCCGACCCGCTGATCGCGCAGATGTACACCGACAGCCGTGGCGCCCAGGCGCGTCTGGAAATGTCGATCCTCAGCCAGGAAGCGCGCCTGAAAACCTGCCTGACCCGCCTGCAGGACACCGCCGAGCACTTGACCGAACAGGCCAAGCAGTCCGACGCCCTGGCACACAACAGCTCAACCGGCCTGGAACGCCAGCGCGTGGAAACCGAACAGGTCGCCACCGCCGTCAACCAGATGGCCGCCACCACCCAGGAAGTCGCCAGCCACGTACAGCGCACCGCTGACGCCACCCAGGAAGCCAACCGCCTGACCGGGCGTGGCCGCGACATTGCCGGGGAAACCCGCGAAGCGATTCAGCGCCTGTCGGTAGTCGTCGGCGAAACCGGCCTGACCGTGACGCAACTGGCCAAGGACAGCGACGAAATCGGCGGCGTGGTCGACGTGATCAAAGGCATCGCCGACCAGACCAACCTGCTCGCCCTCAACGCTGCGATTGAAGCGGCGCGTGCCGGTGAAATGGGCCGTGGTTTTGCGGTAGTGGCTGACGAAGTCCGCCAACTGGCGCAACGCACCAGCGAATCCACCGGGCAGATTCATGCCCTGATCGCCAAGTTGCAACAGACTGCCTCCAGCGCCGTGCAAACCATGGAAGCCGGGCATCGCCAGGCCGAAGAAGGCGTGGCCCGGGTTCTGGAAGCGGATCAGGCACTGGTCGGCATCAGCGAAGCAGTGGCCAATATCACCGACATGACCACCCAGATCGCCGCCGCGACCGAAGAGCAAAGTGCCGTGGCTGAAGAGATCAGCCGCAACATCAGCAATATTTCGGAACTGGCCGATCAAACCTCGGAACAAGCGCACAACTCGGCGTTGCTCAGTGAAGAACTGACGAAGACCGCCAACACGCAGTATTCGTTGGTGGCGCGGTTTAACCGCTGATTGGAAGGCTGGAATGAAAAAACCCGGATGGCGTGAGCTTTCCGGGTTTTTTGTTGTGTCAATGAACTACTCAATAGGATTTGAGTAGGTTGAGACTGCGCTTGAGTAGTTCAGTCATCCATTGCGCCGCCTGCCAAACCGAAACATCTAATATTGAACTTCATCAGAAAGTTTTGCGCTGCACATTCGGAAATCCTGGCGGAAATCCACAGAACACAGCGTATGTCTACTGTCAGGTCTTACAGTAGACATTCAAGTTTCAGGGGCATATCTATAAATCGTTGAACAGATGGTTTTCATTATCACGATATGACCAAGGAGCTAAAAAATGAGCAAACATAGCATCCTCATCCCAAAACCAGGTGCCATTCCAAAACAGTCTAATGTTTTCACTTGGCAATTCGGCACCAACCCTGAAACAACGGCCACTATAATTTCTTTTGAACTACGTCATTTTATTCCGACGGGCGAAAAGAGCTGGTCAATCTCAGGGTCCACAGGAACGCTGGAGGAGAAGAACATCTTTCTCTACTCTTTCTCGATCCCCTATACCAGTGACGCCCCGTTCCATAAAACCTATACGCTAGAAGACGGGCTGACATTCCAGCACGGCCACTCGTCACCTGGACCCTCTGGGTTTTATGGATTTACTTATGTTGATGCTGATGAAGCCACGGTCACTATCGACATCCATCCCACCAAGGGGATTGCTAAAGGTACATTTGAAGCAAAGTTCAAAAGCCATGGATACCGAACGCAGCCTATAGGTACTTTCAACTTGCTTAGGGATGATTTGTGATTTTTCGCGACAACGTTTCGATCAGATTGCATCCCCGCCCTTTCAGCCGTATGGCGCTTCGCGAGCAGGCTCACTCCTACATTGGATCTGCGGTGATCACAGATTAGGTGCCAGACACCAATCCTCTGTGGGAGCGAGCCTGCTCGCGAAGAGGCCATAACAGCCAATGAAATTATTGAGGCAACTTCAGCTTATCCAGCAGTCGATTGACCAACAGTTCGTTGAGCATGATCACCTGTTGCAGCGCCAGCAGTGGTTTGCGTTCCGGGCCGCCTATCGAGTTGGCGATGTTACCGGCCATGGCATGCGCGTATGAAAGCGACTCGCAGGCCTCGACCAACAGGGTTTCGTCATCCAGCGTGGGGTCCACGACATAGACCGGGCGATATTTTGGAGAGCTTGGTGGAGCGGCCAGATCTTCGGGTTTGAGGTAGTAATCGAGGGCGCGGTCGGTGGCTTCCTGGATTTTTTGTGGATCGAGTGCGCGGTCGTGGGGGAGTGGCGGGTTTGGGGTGACTTTGAACATGGGCGTACTCCGGTTTCGAATATTGGGAGCCAACACCCTCGCTACCAAACGAAAGGTGGTGGTCATACGCAGGTTGGTAGACCGGTCGAAACAGGAAACCCGGCGCTCACAAAGGAGCCCCACGCATGCCCACCATAAAAGTCGAGCCCCGAAACGGGACTGCATACGGTGACGCTATACAACGGTTTCGACGCGGGCTACCAAACCCCATCACTGTTTCTCAGTGACAGACAAACGATATAGCCCGCCGCCTAGACGCGTAAGCCGGCGGATTCTGGCGTAGGCGTAGGCAATGGCGCAAGGAGTTGTAGCCGGGATGGCGTAACGGGTCGTGTAGTTTAAACATTGGTATTTGATGATGTTTAAGTTCAGAGATTGCCTCTGACAGGCAGGTGGTTTGATGTCGTCTGGAAGGGAGCTTTCGCGAGCAGGCTCGCTCCCACATTTGGATCGGGTACATCAGTGGGGGATTGGTCGGCTTGGAGGCTGCCATCGCTGGCAAGCCAGCTCCCACAGGGATTTGGTCCAAACGGTAGAGATTGGTCGACTGGGAGACCGCCATCGCGAGCTGGCTCACTTCTCCAAGGAGCGCGGTGTACATCAGGAAGAATCAGGTCGGCTGTCAGGCCGCCTTCGCGAGCAGGCTCGCTCCCACATTTGGATCGGCTACGTCAGTGAGGATTGGTCGGCTTGGAGGCCGCCATCGCTGGCAAGCCAGCTCCCACAGGGATTTGGTCCAAACGGTAGAGATTGGTCGACTGGGAGACCGCCATCGCGAGCAGGCTCGCTCCCACAGAAAAGCAAGGCAGCGCAGCTGCCCGCGGCGAAGCCGCACCACTCAACAATGAGCGCAAGCTCGAGTGCTCTTGATCCTGATCCACCGGCGACGTCGGAAGGCTGAGTGGAGGGATTGATCCGGGGGTGGGAGCGCAGCGACCGTCTGGCGCAGCCAGACACAGCGGAAGGAGGTGCAGCGAAGCAAACCGGAGCCGCTGCGCCCGGATCAGTCCCGGAGCGAAGGGACCCGAGCCTGCGAGGGCCGAACGCAGGAGCTAGCGTTTTTTGCTTACTTTTTTTGGCGCTTGTAAAAAAGTAAGTCGCCGTCAGGCGAAACCGCCAGCCGCAGCTCCCGAATCAACGGATATGCCCCCAAGAGCAAGATCAAAAGCTAGCCCCCTCACCCCAACCCTCTCCCCCAAGGGGGCGAGGGGGAAAGGGAGCAGGTCTTCATGCAACGCAAAATCCCGGCCCGGCTCAAAATCAGTCACCGAGAAATTCAGCCACCTTCTGCGCAGCACCCGCCAAATGATCGGAATGCGCAAAGCCAGAAGCCTTGAGCGGCTTCAAATCATGATCCCCCGCCACCAACCAAAACACCTCAATCCCCGGCGCTAACGAATACCCCTCAACCGCCTCGCGATTCCCCAGAGCATCCCGCTCTCCCTGCACAATCAACGTCCGAGTCTTCAAACCAGCCAAATGCTCAACCCGCGGTTTCTCCGGCTTCCCCACCGCATAAAACGGATACCCCAGACACACCAACGCATCCACCCCCAACTCATCCGCCACCAGACTCGCCATCCGCCCACCCATGGACTTTCCGCCAATCGCCAACGGCCCAGCGACATGACGCCGCACAAGCGCAAACACCTCCCGCCAGCAATCCAACAGTTTCGGCGCAGGATTCGGCGGCCGCTTAACCCCATCCACCCGCCGCTGCGCCATATACGGAAACTCAAAGCGCAACACATTGACCCCAAGCCCGGCAAGGCGCCCAGCCATGTCGTTCATCCAGTCGCTATCCATCGGCGCCCCCGCCCCGTGCGCCAGAATCAAGGTTGCCGAAGCCTCACCAACAGCGGCATCCCAAAGCCACCCATGATCGAGCACACACTGCGCCCATTGATCCCCGTCAATACTGGCCTTGTGCTGTTTGTCCATGCTTGCCTCGCTTTTAGTCTGCCTATAACTCCAGGCGAAGGATTCGCGTCGTTTGCGCGCGCTCACTTCGGCTGAACCGTGGATGGGGAACCATGAACACTTCTATCAGTACCGCCTACAACTACAAGGTGGTCCGCCAATTCGCCATTATGACGGTGGTGTGGGGCATCGTCGGCATGGGCCTCGGGGTTTTTCTCGCGGCGCAATTGGTCTGGCCGGAACTCAACTTCAATTTGCCCTGGACCAGTTTCGGCCGTCTGCGCCCGCTGCACACCAACGCGGTGATCTTCGCCTTCGGTGGCTGCGCGCTGTTCGCCAGCTCTTTTTATTCGGTGCAACGCACCTGCCAGACGCAATTGTTCGCGCCGCAAATCGCCGCGTTCTGCTTCTGGGGCTGGCAACTGGTGATCCTGTTGGCGGCGATCAGCCTGCCGTTGGGTTACACCAGTTCCAAGGAATATGCCGAGCTGGAATGGCCGATCGACATCCTGATCACCATCGTCTGGGTCGCCTATGCGATCGTGTTCTTCGGCACGATCATGCAGCGCAAAACCAAACACATTTATGTGGGCAACTGGTTCTTCGGCGCGTTCATCATCACCGTGGCGATTCTGCACATCGTCAACAACCTTGAGTTGCCGGTGAGTTTCACCAAGTCCTACTCGGTGTACGCCGGTGCAACCGACGCGATGGTGCAGTGGTGGTACGGCCACAACGCTGTGGGCTTTTTCCTCACCGCCGGTTTCCTCGGGATGATGTATTACTTCGTGCCGAAACAGGCCGAACGTCCGGTGTATTCGTATCGCCTGTCAATCGTGCACTTCTGGGCCTTGATCACCCTGTACATCTGGGCCGGCCCGCACCACTTGCACTACACCGCGCTGCCGGACTGGGCACAGTCACTGGGCATGGTGATGTCGCTGATCCTGCTGGCACCGAGCTGGGGCGGCATGATCAACGGCATGATGACCCTCTCGGGCGCCTGGCATAAGTTGCGCAGCGACCCGATTCTGCGTTTCCTCGTGGTCTCGCTGGCGTTCTACGGCATGTCGACCTTCGAAGGTCCGATGATGGCCATCAAGACTGTCAACGCCCTCTCCCACTACACCGACTGGACCATCGGCCACGTACACGCCGGCGCACTCGGCTGGGTGGCGATGATCTCGATCGGCGCGCTGTACCACATGATCCCGAAAATCTTCGGCAAAGCGCAGATGCACAGCGTCGGCCTGATCAATGCGCATTTCTGGCTGGCCACCATCGGCACCGTGCTCTACATCGCCTCGATGTGGGTCAACGGCATCGCCCAGGGCCTGATGTGGCGCGCAGTCAACGAGGACGGCACGCTGACGTATTCCTTCGTCGAAACCCTGGTGGCCAGCCATCCGGGCTTTGTCGTGCGGCTGATCGGCGGGGCGATTTTCCTCAGCGGCATGTTGCTGATGGCTTACAACACCTGGCGCACCGTGCGGGCCTCGCAGCCTGCCGACGTCGTCGCTGCCGCGCAGATGGCCTGAGGAGTCCGCCATGAAACACGAAACGATTGAAAAGAACGTCGGCCTGCTGATGCTGCTGATGGTGTTCGCCGTGAGCATTGGCGGCCTGACCCAGATCGTCCCGCTGTTCTTCCAGGACGTCACCAACAAACCGGTGGAGGGCATGAAGCCCTATACCGCGCTGCAACTGGAAGGTCGCGACATCTACATCCGCGAAGGCTGCGTCGGTTGCCACTCGCAGATGATCCGTCCGTTCCGCGCCGAAACCGAACGCTACGGGCACTACTCGGTGGCCGGTGAAAGCGTCTGGGATCACCCGTTCCTGTGGGGTTCGAAACGTACCGGGCCGGACCTCGCCCGGGTCGGCGCGCGTTACTCGGATGACTGGCACCGCGCGCACTTGTACAACCCGCGCAACGTCGTGCCGGAGTCGAAGATGCCGGCCTACCCGTGGCTGGTCACCCAAGCGGTCGACAGCAGCCACACCGAAACCAAGCTCAAAACCATGCGTACCCTCGGCGTGCCGTATACCGATGACGACATCAGCGGCGCGGTCGCCAGCCTCAAGGGCAAGACTGAAATGGACGCCCTCGTTTCCTACCTGCAAGTGCTCGGCACTGCAATCAAGAGCAAGAGGTGAGTCATGGTCATTGAAATGAGTGCAGGCCTGATTCGCGGTCTCGGCACGGTCGTGGTGTTCGTCGCGTTCGTCGGCCTGACCTTGTGGGTGTTCAACCGCAAGCGCACCCCGGAATTCGCCGAAGCACGCCTGCTGCCGTTCGCCGACGAACCACTACCCGAAACAATTTCAGCCCCTGAAACAAGGAGTACCCGGCCATGACCACCTTCTGGAGTACGTGGATCTGCGTACTGACCATTGGCAGCCTGATCGGCCTGACCTGGTTGCTGATCGGCACGCGCCGGGGCGAGACCAAGGGCAGTGTCGACCAGACCATGGGCCACAGCTTCGACGGCATCGAGGAGTACGACAACCCGCTGCCGCAGTGGTGGTTCATGCTGTTCGCCGGCACGTTGGTGTTCTCGGTGGGTTATCTGATTCTCTATCCGGGCCTGGGCAACTGGAAAGGCATCCTGCCCGGCTATGAGGATGGCTGGACCGGCGCGCACGAATGGGAAAAGGAAATGAACAAGGCGGACGCCCGGTTCGGGCCGATCTTCGCCAAGTTTGCCGCCATGCCGGTGGAAGAAGTGGCCAAGGATCCGCAGGCGCTGAAAATGGGCGGTCGTCTGTTCGCCTCCAATTGCTCGGTGTGCCACGGCTCGGATGCCAAGGGCGCGTTCGGCTTCCCTAACCTTGCCGACAGCGACTGGCGCTGGGGCGGCGATGCCGAGACGATCAAGACCACCATCATGGGCGGCCGCATGGCGGCCATGCCGGCCTGGGGCGAAGTGCTCGGTGAGGCTGGGGTGAAAAACGTTGCCGCGTATGTGCGCCACGAACTGGCGGGCCTGCCGCTACCTGCCGACAGCAAGGCAGATCTGCAAGCCGGGCAGCAAGCGTTCAGTACCACTTGCGTTGCTTGTCATGGCGCCACCGGCCAGGGCACTGCGGCGATGGGCGCGCCAAACCTGACCCATCCGGCCGGCTTCATTTATGGCACCAGCCTGACCCAACTGGAACAGACCATCCGCCATGGTCGTCAGGGGCATATGCCAGCGCAGAACGAATTGCTGGGCAACGATAAAGTGCAATTGCTCGCCGCTTATGTGTACAGCCTGAGCCACGGATTGAACACAGAAAAACTGATAACTGAAGACAACAAGAAATAGCAATTGCGTACACCACTGCCGCAGCTTTCTCGCTGCGGCAGTTTCCCGCCCCTTTGCGACGCATTGTCGCACCCCTTGGATCCTCTCCTTTCGGAACCCCGGATTCGGGTCTACGCTTCATCGAAGCGGACCGGCTGAAGTCGGTTTCCAGATCAATCCCGAACGATGCGCACCGTGAACCGGTTGATGGATTCGCCGCAAACGCAGGTAGATAACGGCTGTTGCGCCGATCGCCCGCAATTTCCCGATCACGACCTGTGAACGGGCACCGTTGACGGCGATCCGGATTGCGAGCTTTTTACGCGCACTGCGACATTTTGTCAGAGGCCATTTTTGACCCTACGCGGCGCATGGAAAGGCCGCAGAATCAGCGTTGGAAAGCATTGACCCAGGTCATGGCGCGTTGCAATGACCCCCTGCTTTATACATACTTGCGGCCGATTTTATCCCTATAAAAATACCCAAACCGTGGAACCTTAGAATGAGCACAGCAATCAGTCCGACTGCTTATAACTATAAGGTAGTCCGCCAGTTCGCCATCATGACGGTGGTCTGGGGGATCCTTGGCATGGGGCTCGGTGTCTTCATTGCCTCGCAACTGGTCTGGCCGGAATTGAACTTCGGTCTGCCGTGGACGAGCTTTGGACGCTTGCGCCCGTTGCACACAAACCTGGTGATTTTCGCCTTCGGCGGTTGTGCACTGTTTGCCACTTCCTACTATGTCGTGCAGCGAACCTGCCAGACGCGACTGATTTCCGACAGCCTCGCGGCCTTCACCTTCTGGGGCTGGCAAGCGGTCATCGTCGGCGCAATCATTACCTTGCCGCTGGGTTACACCACCACCAAGGAATACGCCGAGCTGGAATGGCCGATCGCCATTTTGCTGGCGATTGTCTGGGTCACCTACGGTCTGGTGTTCTTCGGCACCATCACCAAGCGCAAAACCAAGCACATCTATGTGGGCAACTGGTTCTACGGCGCGTTCATCGTCGTCACCGCGATGCTGCACATCGTCAACCACATGTCGCTGCCGGTCAGCCTGTTCAAGTCGTACTCGGCCTACTCCGGCGCCACTGACGCGATGATCCAGTGGTGGTACGGCCACAACGCGGTGGGCTTCTTCCTCACCACCGGCTTCCTCGGGATGATGTACTACTTCGTGCCGAAACAGGCCGAACGCCCGATCTACTCCTATCGTCTGTCGATCGTGCACTTCTGGGCGCTGATCACCCTGTACATCTGGGCCGGCCCGCACCACCTGCACTACACCGCCCTGCCGGACTGGGCACAATCGCTGGGCATGGCGATGTCGATAATTCTGCTGGCGCCAAGCTGGGGCGGCATGATCAACGGCATGATGACCCTGTCGGGCGCCTGGCATAAGTTGCGCACCGACCCGATCCTGCGCTTCCTCGTGGTGTCGCTGGCGTTCTACGGCATGTCGACCTTCGAAGGGCCGATGATGGCGATCAAGACCGTCAACTCGCTCTCGCACTACACCGACTGGACCATTGGCCACGTACACGCCGGCGCCCTCGGTTGGGTAGCGATGATCTCGATCGGCGCGATCTACCACATGATCCCGAAACTGTTCGGCCGGGCGCAGATGCACAGCACCGGGCTGATCAATGCGCACTTCTGGCTTGCGACCATCGGTACCGTGCTCTACATCGCGTCGATGTGGGTCAACGGCATCACCCAGGGCCTGATGTGGCGTGCAATCAACGATGACGGCACCCTCACCTACTCGTTCGTCGAAGCGCTGCAGGCCAGCCACCCGGGCTTCATCGTCCGCGCGCTGGGCGGTGCTTTCTTTGCCAGCGGCATGCTGCTGATGGCTTACAACGTGTACCGCACTGTCCGTGCGTCGGATCCGGTTGAAGCCGAAGCCGCCGCCAAGATTGCCGTCGTTGGAGCTCACTGATGAAGCATGAAGCTGTCGAGAAGAATATTGGCCTGCTGGCCTTCTTCATGGTCATCGCCGTCAGCGTCGGTGGCCTGACCCAAATCGTTCCGCTGTTCTTCCAGGACGTCACCAACAAGCCGGTCGAGGGCATGAAGCCACGTTCGGCGCTGGAACTGGAAGGCCGCGACGTGTACATCGCCAACGGTTGTGTCGGCTGCCACTCGCAGATGATCCGCCCGTTCCGCGCTGAAACCGAACGCTATGGCCACTATTCGGTCGCCGGTGAAAGCGTCTGGGACCACCCGTTCCTGTGGGGCTCCAAACGTACCGGCCCGGATCTGGCCCGTGTGGGCGGTCGTTACTCCGATGACTGGCAACGTGCGCACTTGTACAACCCGCGCAACGTGGTCCCCGAGTCGAAAATGCCGGCTTACCCGTTCCTCGTGGAAAACAAGCTCGACGGCAAGGAAACCGCGAAAAAAATGGAAGTCTTGCGCACCCTCGGCGTGCCTTACACCGACGAAGACATCGCCGGTGCACAGGATGCCGTGAAGGGCAAAACCGAAATGGACGCGCTGGTGGCCTATCTGCAAGGCCTGGGCACCATCATCAAAAGCAAACGGTGAATCTGATGGATATCGGGATGATTCGAGGCCTGGGCACCGTGGTCGTGATGGTGGCCTTCATCGGTCTGGCCTTGTGGGTGTTCAGCCCCAAGCGCAAGTCGGAATTCGACGATGCGACCATGCTGCCTTTTGCCGATGATCCCGAAGCCATCAAGCACGTCGAGCAAGCTTCTAGGAGTAACAAAGAATGACTACATTCTGGAGTCTGTACGTCACAGTCCTCAGTCTCGGTACGATCTTCGCCCTGACCTGGCTGCTGCTGTCGACCCGCAAGGGCCAGCGCAGCGAACAGACGGACGAGACGGTCGGCCACTCCTTCGACGGGATCGAGGAGTACGACAACCCGCTGCCGAAATGGTGGTTCATGCTGTTCGTCGGCACCATCATTTTTGCCCTGGGTTATCTGGTGCTGTACCCGGGTCTGGGCAACTGGAAAGGTCTGCTGCCGGGCTACAACTATCTGGATACCGAGAAACAGACCGCGTTCGCCAACGGCCAGACTGGCTGGACCGGCGTCCACGAGTGGGAAAAGGAAATGGCCCGTTCGGACGCGCGCTTCGGTCCGATTTTCGCCAAGTTCGCGGCGATGCCGATCGAAGAAGTCGCCAAGGATCCGCAAGCACTGAAAATGGGCGGCCGTCTGTTCGCGTCCAACTGCTCGGTGTGCCACGGTTCCGACGCCAAGGGCGCCTATGGCTTCCCTAACCTTACCGACGCCGACTGGCGCTGGGGCGGTGAGCCGGAAACCATCAAGACCACCATCATGGGCGGCCGCCACGCGGTGATGCCGGCGTGGGCGGAAGTGATCGGTGAGCAAGGCGTGGCCGATGTGGCTGCTTACGTGGTGACCAATCTCGACGGCCGTAAATTGCCGGAAGGCACCAAGGCCGACCCGGCCAACGGCCAGAAACTCTTCGCCGCCAACTGCGTGGCTTGCCACGGCCCTGCCGGCAAAGGCACGCCGGCCATGGGTGCGCCTGACCTGACCCATCCGGGCGCATTCATCTACGGCTCGAGCTTCGCGCAACTGCAGCAGACCATCCGTTACGGTCGTCAGGGCCAGATGCCTGCGCAGGAACAACTGCAGGGCAATGACAAGGTGCACCTGCTGGCGGCGTATGTTTACAGTTTGTCCCATGGTGAAAAAACACCGGAGGCGAAGGCTGAGTAAGGCCAACGCTTGAAGCAAAAAAGGCCCCGCCAATGAGAATTGGCGGGGCCTTTTTTCATGCTGGCATTCACGATTCGAAACGGTTGCTCGATGGACCTGAGCTGAGATGCACGGTAGGTTTTTTTCGCCCCGATAAGCCATATCGGGTCCACTTCAAGGATGAAGCCCCAATGTCGAAAGATCACCAAAGCACACTGCAAAATCAGCCTCGACCCGGCTCTACCCATAGGGCAGGTTTCGAACGAACATCTGTGAAACCGTTACTCGAGGTATCGCAGCAAACCATGAACAGCCCCGGTAACGGTGGCGGACTCGACGGCCTCGGCGGCGGTAGATTGCTCTGACAAGGGCAGCAAAAACACCGAATTTACGCCCTGTATCCAGTGCCTCACGCCTTGGCGGGAGGCGCCTTCGCCGGTGCCCTTATGAAATTGACAAACCGATCGTCCCCGACCTGCCTTTCCGATTGCGGTGAAAACCTCAAAATAGTAACGTTCCTACATCAGAATTTCTGGAGGCCAAACATGATGGCCATCACCACCATTTCCAGCCGCGAGTTCAATCAGGACACCAGTGCAGCCAAAAAAGCCACGCGTCAAGGTCCAGTAATCATTACTGACCGAGGCAGGCCTGCCCACGTATTGCTCAGCATTGAGGAGTACCAGAAACTGACCGGTTGCGAGACCAGCATCGTTGAGCTACTGGCGATGCCGAATGCGCTTGAAATCGAATTCGAACCCGAGCGCGCTGTAATCACTCCTCGCAGCGTGGACCTTTCCTGATGTTCCTACTGGATACCAATGTAGTTTCCGAGCTGCGGAAAAAACAAGCCGACAGGCATGTGGTGAAATGGGCAAACAGCGTTTCCCCAGCCAGCCTGTATCTATCTGCAATCACTGTGCTGGAACTGGAAACGGGCGCCCTGCGTATCGAACGTCGTGACCCTTCACAAGGCCAGCTGCTGCGCAACTGGCTGGAACATCACGTCAAACCGGCGTTCTCTGGAAGAATCCTGCCTGTCGATACCAGCGTCGCCACCCGGTGCGCACGATTGCATGTTCCCGACCGCAGCAGTGAATGCGACGCCTTGATCGCCGCCACCGCGCTTGTGCACGGGCTTACGCTGGTAACTCGCAACATTGCGGACTTTCAACTCAGCGGCGTCAATCTGATCAACCCATGGATCGCTGCCAATAACTGACTGCTGAACACCCCGCCCTATCACCGGCGGGGCTTTTTTCATGGGCGTTGGGCAAAGATTGAATGCACAACCGTGGTATCGATCAGCGTCCGCTCACGCCACTGGTTGTTCTTCACCAGATAGATCTGCAAATGCTTGCGATCCTCGGTGAAATTCGCAGTCAGGTAGGTTTGCTGAGAGGTGCTTCCGCTGAGATACATGGGGACGCTGCCTTCCCAGTAGGAACTTCCTCCCTCGGTATGCAGGTGGCCGGCGAAAATGGCCGTCACCTGGTACTTGTTGACCATGTCATGGAAACGCTTCTTCTGCTCGGGGCTGCCCTGGTGCCGCAAGGGTTTATGCATATTGATAATGATGGCGTAGCCCGACGCTCGCGCCAGTCGCAGATCGGTCTCGAGCCAGTCCAGTGCGTCGTTGATTTCGAACGTTGTCGGGTTCAACGGATGAGCAATCCGGGTGGTGTAGGTCGGCTCGTTATTAAGCTGAACCATATGCACTTCGCCGATATTTTTCGAATAGGCGAGACTACCGGCATACGTCCTGCTCAGAAAACCGTCAGTGATTTTCAGATCAAAGTTATCGACTTTACCTTCATGATGTTCTTTGAACTCGACAATACTTCCTGCAGCACAGTTATTGGTAAAGCAATCATCAACATTGTTTTCATAGTCGTGATTGCCCAAGCCGTAAAGATATTCACCCTTGAAGTGCCTGTTCAGCGAATCCTTCATGAACGAGCGCTGCCAGCCATGACCAAAAGCGGTTATATCGCCATTGATCATCAAAGGAACCCGCGCTTGGGAGCCGTGTAGATTTCTGAATTCGGCAATGCTTGCAAGTTGGGTTTCAATCAGCCATTTCGAGCGCGCCGTGAATTCTGAATCCGATTCGGGCTCGCGGATATCAGTCTTGTCTGTCCACGGATATTGAGTATCCGAAGCAAAGACCATATGTTTCGGCATGCCAGTTGTAGCCTGAGCGGTAATAGCCGAAGCTACCAGACAAGCACCCATAAAGGTGCTCATGAATTTATTCAAAGCCATGCTTGAAATTCCATTTCAATTAATTTTCGGTACGCAAAAGAAGTTTCGCGCGAACAGAACTTATTCGAATACCGCGAAAACTTCAAAGCCTTCACCTACAACAATCGAGTGAATATATTTCAGACCCAACAACTTACAACATACGAATCAATAGAAACCCGTAGCGTCCGGCCTGAGTTGTCGCCTGGACGAAAACAATCACGGGTGTTATTCAACTTGCGAAATCAACGGCAGTGGCGTGAACAAACAATTGAAAGGATGAACTAGCCACTTCGGCAAAAGCGTCCATACTCAACAAGTCAATTGATCTGCGTCAGGCTTTTGCGCAATCGCTACACCATCCGCATTTTTTACCCAACGCGACCAAAGGTCGCACCCTTGAGCCAGAGCGGCAGGCGTATCATCGCGCTACTGCAACAGCCTTTTTGACCTCGGTTGGCACGTATCGACCGAGGCATTTTTCCACTGCCGTGGGATGCAATGATGAGCAATCAGATTCCGGTACACGACGTCACGCCACCGAGCAAGAACGCGAACAACAGCGTCGATCTTTATGCCTCACGAGAAAAAATCTACACCCGTGCCTTCACAGGCCTGTTCCGCAATCTGCGGATGCTTGGCGGTGCGGCGTTGTTTCTGCTGTATTTCGGCACAGTGTGGCTGAACTGGGGCGGTCATCAGGCGGTGTGGTGGAACCTGCCGGAGCGCAAGTTCTTCATCTTCGGCGCGACTTTCTGGCCACAGGATTTCATCCTGCTCTCGGGCCTGTTGATCATTGCCGCGTTCGGCCTGTTCTTCATCACTGTCTATGCCGGGCGCGTCTGGTGCGGGTATACCTGCCCGCAGAGCGTGTGGACGTGGATTTTCATGTGGTGCGAAAAGGTCACCGAAGGCGACCGCAACCAGCGCATCAAGCTCGACAAGGCGCCGATGAGCGCCAACAAATTCCTGCGCAAGCTGGCCAAACATTCGCTGTGGCTGTTGATCGGTTTTGTCACCGGCATGACCTTTGTCGGCTACTTCTCGCCGATCCGCGAACTGGTCATCGAATTTTTCACCGGTCAGGCCGATGGCTGGTCGTATTTCTGGGTCGGTTTTTTCACCCTCGCCACGTACGGCAATGCCGGTTGGTTGCGTGAGCAGGTGTGCATCTACATGTGCCCGTATGCGCGCTTCCAGAGCGTGATGTTCGACAAGGACACGCTGATCGTTTCCTACGACCCGCGCCGTGGCGAAAGCCGTGGGCCGCGCAAGAAAGGCATCGACTACAAAGCCCTGGGGCTGGGCGATTGCATCGACTGCACGATGTGCGTGCAGGTCTGCCCGACCGGCATCGACATCCGCGATGGCCTGCAGATCGAATGCATCGGCTGCGCGGCGTGCATCGACGCTTGCGACAGCATCATGGACAAGATGGATTACCCGCGCGGGCTGATCAGCTACACCACCGAACACAACCTCTCCGGGCAGAAAACCCATAAACTGCGACCGCGCCTGATCGGCTACGCCGTGGTGCTGCTGGCGATGATCAGCCTGTTGGTCGCCGCGTTCTTCATGCGTTCACTGGTCGGCTTCGACGTCAGCAAAGACCGCGTGCTGTACCGCGAAAACGCTGAAGGCCGGATCGAAAACGTCTACAGCCTGAAGATCATGAACAAGGATCAGCGCGACCACACTTACCTGCTGCAAGCCGAGGGCCTGCCGGACCTGCGCCTGCAAGGCAAGCGCGAGATCAAGGTTGCCGCCGGGGATATCGTCAGCATGCCGGTCGAGTTGTCCAGCGCACCGGAACAACTGCCATCGAGCACCAACGAGGTGAAATTCATCCTCAAGGATGCCGATGACGACAGCGTCCACGTTGAAGCCAAGAGCCGATTCATCGGCCCACAAATCCGTTGAGAGAATTTTGAACATGCCCGCTGCAAACGCCGCAAGTCCTTGGTACAAGCACCTCTGGCCGTGGATCATCATCGCGATTCTCGCCTGCTCGGTGGCCTTGACCCTGTCGATGGTGACCATCGCGGTGAACAACCCGGACAATCTGGTCAACGACAACTATTACGAAGCAGGCAAAGGCATCAACCGTTCACTGGATCGCGAGCTGCTGGCGCAAACCCTGAAGCTGCGTGCAGCGGTGCATCTGGATGATGCGACCGGGGAAGTCGACTTGCGCTTGAACGGTGACAGCCAGCCGCAAACGCTGGAGCTGAACCTGATCTCGCCGACCCAGCCGGAGAAGGATCGCAAGATCGTTCTGACCCGCAGTGGCAGCGAGAGCGGGCGCTACATCGGCCAGTTGAGCGACAAGGTCGAAGGGCGGCGCTTTGTCGAGTTGCTCGGCAGCCAGGACGAGCACGTGTGGCGCATGTTTGAAGAAGAATTGGTCAGTCATGACAAGGAACTGCTGCTGGGTGATGAGCCATTGCAGGGTGCGGAAGATCTGAAGAAGTGAATCAAAATCAAGAGCCCCTCACCCTAGCCCTCTCCCGGAGGGAGAGGGGACTGATCTCGGTTGCTTGGAAGCGGGGCGTATGACAGTGACAATGTCGGCGACTGAAGCCGCTCTTCAGGCTCACATCGATCGGCTCCCTCTCCCTCCGGGAGAGGGCTGGGGTGAGGGCAAGCGAACACCCCCAATGCAAGGGCTCACACCCTCATCAATGCCATGACCAGTCCAATCCCCTGCTACCACTGCGCCCTGCCCCTCCCGTCCGGCAGCCGCTTCACCGCCGTCGTCCTCGGGCAGGCCCGCGAGTTCTGCTGCCCGGGCTGTCAGGCGGTGGCCGAAGCCATCGTCGCCGGTGGTCTGGAAAGCTACTACCAGCATCGCAGCGAAGCGTCGGCCAATCCCGAAGCGCTGCCGGTGCAACTGAGCGATGAACTGGCGCTGTACGACCGCGCCGACGTGCAGCAGCCCTTCGTGCGCCACGAAGGCGATCTGGCTGAAACCACGCTGTTGATGGAAGGCATCAGTTGCGCCGCTTGCGGCTGGCTGATCGAGAAACACCTGCGCACCCTGCCCGCCGTCGCCGAAGCGCGGTTGAACCTGTCCAACCATCGCCTGCATGTGCGCTGGGCCGACGCACAATTGCCGCTGAGCCAGATCCTCGCCGAGCTGCGCCACATCGGTTACGCCGCCCACCCGTACCAGGCCGACCGCGCCAGCGAACAGCTGGCCAGCGAGAATCGCCTGGCCCTGCGCCAGCTCGGCGTCGCCGGGTTGCTGTGGTTTCAGGCGATGATGGCGACCATGGCCACCTGGCCGGAATTCAACATCGACCTCAGTCCCGAGCTGCACACGATCCTGCGCTGGGTCGCGCTGTTTCTGACCACACCCATCGTGTTCTACAGCTGCGCGCCGTTCTTCAAAGGCGCGATGCGCGATTTGCGTACGCGCCACCTGACCATGGACGTTTCTGTTTCACTGGCGATCGGCAGCGCTTACATCGCCGGGATCTGGACATCGATCACCGGGGTCGGCGAGCTGTACTTCGATGCAGTCGGCATGTTCGCGCTGTTTCTGCTCGCCGGACGCTATCTGGAACGCCGCGCCCGCGAACGCACCGCTGCTGCCACCGCGCAATTGGTCAACCTGTTACCGGCCTCGTGCCTGCGCCTGGATAGCGATGGCCAGAGCGAACGCATCCTGCTCAGCGAGTTGCGTGTGGGTGAGCGGATTCTGGTGCAGCCGGGCTCGATTCTGCCGGCTGACGGCAAGATCATCGACGGTCAGTCGAGCATCGACGAATCGCTGCTGACTGGCGAATACCTGCCGCAGCCACGCACGCTCGGCGATGCTGTTACTGCGGGCACGCTCAATGTCGAAGGCGCATTGACCGTGCAAGTGCAGGCGCTGGGACAGGACACGCGTCTCTCCGCGATCGTGCGCCTGCTTGATCGCGCTCAGGCGGAGAAACCGCGTCTGGCAGAAATCGCCGACCGCGCCGCGCAATGGTTTTTGCTGCTGTCGCTGATTGCGGCGGCAGTGATCGGCCTGCTGTGGTGGCAGCTGGATTCTTCACGGGCGTTCTGGATCGTCCTCGCCATGCTGGTGGCGACCTGCCCGTGCGCGCTGTCGCTGGCGACGCCGACCGCCCTCACCGCCGCCACCGGCACCCTGCACAAACTCGGCCTGCTGCTGACACGCGGCCATGTGCTGGAAGGCTTGAACCAGATCGACACGGTGATTTTCGACAAGACCGGTACGCTCACCGAAGGCCGCTTGGTGCTGCGCTCGATTCGCCCGCTCGGCGCGCTCGACAGCGAACAATGCCTGAGCCTTGCCGCTGCGCTGGAAAACCGTTCGGAACACCCGATCGCCCGCGCTTTCGGGCGTGCGCCACTGGCCGCTGAGGACGTGCACAGCACACCAGGCCTGGGCCTGGAAGGCGTGGTCGGTGAGCAACGCTTGCGCATCGGTCAGGCCGAATTTGCCTGCGCCCTGAGCGGCGCGGCGCTGCCGTCAATGCCTGATGAAGCCGGACAATGGTTACTGCTCGCCGACACTCAGGGGCCGTTGGCATGGTTCGTCCTCGACGATCGCCTGCGTGACGATGCCCCCGCCCTGCTCGCGGCCTGCAAAGCGCGGGGCTGGCGCACCTTGCTGTTGTCCGGCGACAGTTCGCCGATGGTCGCCAGTGTCGCCGCCGAACTGGGCATCGACGAGGCCCGTGGCGGCTTGCGCCCCGATGACAAACTGCAAGTGCTGCAGCAACTGCACAAGGAAGGGCGCAAGGTGCTGATGCTCGGCGACGGCGTCAATGACGTGCCGGTGCTGGCTGCGGCCGATATCAGCGTGGCCATGGGCTCGGCCACCGATCTGGCGAAAACCAGCGCCGATGCAGTGTTGCTGTCCAATCGCCTTGACGCTCTGGTGCAAGCCTTCACGCTGGCGCGACGCACGCGCCGGGTAATCATCGAAAACCTGCTGTGGGCGGCGCTGTACAATGGCCTCATGTTGCCGTTCGCCGCCCTCGGCTGGATCACTCCGGTGTGGGCGGCGGTCGGCATGTCGATCAGTTCGCTGACCGTGGTGCTCAACGCCCTGCGCCTGACTCGTCTGCCGAGCGCGCCGGCCGCCGGCAGCCCGACCCAAACCCGCCCGCTGCCGGCCTGAGCCGCGCGGGCCTGGAGTTACCGATGCCAGCTCTCTATGTGATGATTCCCGCTGCCTTGCTCATCGTCGCCATCGCCGTGTACATCTTCTTCTGGGCGGTGGACAGCGGTCAGTACGACGACCTCGACGGCCCGGCACACAGCATCCTTTTTGACGATCAGGACCCCAACCACACCGCTGCGGTGGACGAAGCCAACGCCGGCAAACCGGACGACAAGGCGCCGCCCCATGCTTGAACTGGCGCCCCTGCTGGTCTCGGCGCTGATCCTCGGCCTGCTTGGTGGCGGCCACTGTCTGGGCATGTGCGGCGGCCTGATGGGCGCGCTGACCCTGGCGATTCCCAAGGAGCAGCGCAGCCGGCGCTTTCGCCTGTTACTGGCGTACAACCTCGGGCGGATTCTCAGTTATGCCACGGCGGGGTTGCTCATCGGTCTGGCCGGCTGGGCAGTCGCCAACAGCCCGGCGGCGCTGTTCATGCGCGTGCTGGCCGGGTTGCTGCTGATCGCCATGGGTTTGTACCTGGCCGGCTGGTGGAGCGGGCTCACCCGTATCGAAGCGCTCGGGCGTGGCTTGTGGCGCTTCATTCAACCGCTGGCGAATCGCTTGCTGCCGGTTTCCAGCCTGCCGCGTGCCTTGCTGCTCGGTGCGCTGTGGGGGTGGCTGCCGTGCGGACTGGTTTACAGCACCTTGCTGTGGAGCGCGAGTCAGGGCAATGCGCTGGACAGTGCGTTGCTGATGCTCGCTTTCGGCCTCGGCACCTGGCCGGTGCTGCTCGCCACCGGACTGGCGGCTGAGCGGGTGACCGCGATCTTGCGCAAACGCAGCGTGCGCATGGCGGGTGGCTTGCTGGTGATCCTGTTTGGCCTGTGGACCCTTCCCGGCCCGCATCAGCATTGGCTTATGGGCCATTAAATGTGTGGCGCGGCCTTCGCGAGCAGGCTCGCTCCCACAGGTCTTGAGTACGCTGCAAATCCAATGTGGGAGCGAGCCTGCTCGCGAAGACGCCCGCACGAACAACACAAATCCTCGCCGTTGATGCAAATCAAGATGCCCTGTAACGCACTCCCCTAGACTCGCCACACTGCCAGCCTATCCGGGGGAATGCCCGCATGCTCGACGCCATTCGTTGGGACTCTGATCTGATCCGCCGCTACGATCTGGCGGGGCCACGCTACACCTCATATCCGACCGCCGTGCAATTTCACGGTCAGGTCGGCACTTTCGACCTGTTCCACGCCCTGCGCGACAGCCGCAAGGCCCAGCGGCCGTTGTCGCTGTACGTGCATGTGCCGTTCTGCGCGAACATTTGCTACTACTGCGCCTGCAACAAGGTCATCACCAAGGATCGCGGTCGCGCGCAGCCGTATCTGCAACGGCTCGAGCAGGAAATCCAGTTGATTGCCTGCCACCTCGACCCGGCGCAAACCGTCGAGCAGCTGCATTTCGGTGGCGGCACGCCGACTTTTCTCAGCCACGACGAATTGCGCCAGCTGATGGCGCACCTGCGCAAGCATTTCAATTTGCTCAACGATGACTCGGGCGATTACGGCATTGAAATCGACCCGCGCGAAGCCGACTGGTCGACCATGGGCCTGTTGCGTGAATTGGGTTTCAACCGGGTCAGCATTGGCCTGCAGGATCTTGACCCGGCGGTGCAGCGCGCGGTCAATCGCCTGCAAAGCCTGGAAGAAACCCGCGCGGTGATCGATGCGGCGCGAACCCTGCAATTTCGCTCGATCAACATCGATCTGATTTATGGCCTGCCCAAGCAGACGCCCGACAATTTCGCCCGCACCGTCGAGGAAGTAATCAGCCTGCAACCGGATCGCCTCTCGGTATTCAACTACGCGCACCTGCCGGAACGCTTCATGCCGCAACGGCGAATCAACAGCAGCGAACTGCCGAGCCCGGCGCACAAGCTGGAAATGCTCCAGCGCACCATCGAGCAACTGACCGCTGCCGGCTACCGCTACATCGGCATGGACCACTTCGCCCTGCCCGATGACGAACTGGCGATTGCCCAGGAAGAGCACACCCTGCAACGCAACTTCCAGGGTTACACCACCCACGGCCATTGCGACCTGATTGGCCTGGGCGTGTCGGCGATCAGCCAGATCGGCGATCTGTACTGCCAGAACAGCAGCGACCTCAACGCGTATCAGAACAGCCTGGCCAGCGCGCAGCTGGCGACCAGTCGCGGTCTGGTGTGCAACGCCGACGACCGCTTGCGCCGCGCAGTGATTCAGCAGCTGATCTGCAATTTCAAACTCGAGTTCGCCGAGATCGAGCAGCAGTTCAACATCGATTTTCAAGGCTACTTCGGCGCGCTCTGGCCGCAGTTGCAAGGTATGGCCGAGGATGGCCTGATCAGACTCGAGCGCGAGCGCATCGAGGTGTTGCCAGCGGGCCGATTGCTGGTGCGCTCGGTGTGCATGGTTTTCGATGCGTACCTGGAGCAGCAGAACCGCCAGCGTTTCTCGCGGGTGATTTAAGGCTTGGTCAGCAACGAGCCGACTTTGAGGTTCTGGTCAGGGTTGAGCGCCGACTGGTTCATGACTTTCGACAGGGCGAGGTTGGCGGTGATCAGGCCACTGTTGAGGGCGGCGATGGCGCCCCGCAGTGCGGCGAGCTTGTTGATCTTTTCCTCGGTGGAGAGGGTTCTGTCTGACATGACCGCCGCCATGCGCGCTTTTTTCTCGATGATTTCTTTTTGAATCTTGCGAATCATCTTCAGCAACTGTTGGATGTTCTCCGGTAAGCCACTGTTGTCGATGTCACTGTTTTCGCCACCGACAGCGGCGGATTTGGCGATGGCCGCGCCGGAGAGCGACACTTTGACGCCCTCGACCAAGGTCGGGGTTGCCGTGTGCGACAAGTCTTCATCGCGATCGATTGCAGCGTCGGTGCTGGTCATCTCCGGCGAAGCGGCAACGCCGCTGCTGCCGGGGCTTAGCGTACCAATGGCGGTCATCGGGGCCTTCCTTGGTTGAATGCTGATAGCGGGTTATCGGCCGCCGGTGCTGCGGCTTTATGTCTGTAGGACAACGCCGCCACGTGCTGGCCTGAATGTCCTCCCGTGGGTTACCCTTACGGCTTATGTGTGTTTTCCCACAAGGATTGAAGAAATGTCCGAGCCAGTCAAACTGCGCGCTCACAACCAGGCCCACTGCAAGGATTGCAGCCTGGCCCCGCTCTGCCTGCCACTTTCTCTGAATCTGGAAGACATGGATGCGCTCGACGAAATCGTTAAACGCGGCCGCCCGCTGAAGAAAGGCGAATTCCTGTTCCGCCAGGGCGACACCTTTGATTCCGTTTATGCAGTCCGCTCTGGTGCCCTGAAGACTTTCAGCCTGAGCGATGCCGGCGAAGAACAACTGACCGGTTTCCACCTGCCGAGCGAACTGGTCGGACTGTCGGGCATGGACACCGAAAAACACCCGGTCTCGGCCCAGGCGCTGGAAACCACTTCGGTTTGCGAAATCCCCTTCGAGCGCCTTGATGAACTCGCGCTGCAATTGCCGCAACTGCGCCGCCAGTTGATGCGGGTGATGAGCCGCGAGATTCGTGACGACCAGCAAATGATGCTGCTGCTGTCGAAGAAAACCGCTGACGAGCGCATCGCTACTTTCCTGGTCAACCTGTCGGCACGCTTCCGCGCTCGCGGCTTCTCGGCCAACCAGTTCCGCCTGAGCATGTCGCGCAATGAAATCGGTAACTATCTGGGCCTGGCGGTGGAAACCGTGTCGCGGGTGTTCACCCGTTTCCAGCAGAACGAGCTGATTGCCGCCGAGGGCAAGGAGATCCATATCCTCGACCCGATCCAGCTGTGCGCGTTGGCCGGCGGTTCGATCGAAGGCTGATCACGACCCGCGGTTGAGCGAATCGTTTCAGCCGCGGGTATACTGCGCCGTTTGCAGCCCTGCCAGGACACCCCGATGGTCTTCGACTCCTTCGACATCAAATCCCTGATCCGCCCCGTGATCGACTTCCCGAAACCGGGCGTGATCTTTCGCGACATCACCCCGCTGTTCCAGTCGCCGACGGCCCTGCGCCTGGTGATGGACAGCTTCGCCCATCGCTACGTCGAAGCCGACTTCACCCACATCGGCGCCATGGATGCCCGTGGTTTTCTGATCGGTTCGGTACTGGCCTATCAGTTGAACAAGCCGCTGGTGCTGTTCCGCAAGCAAGGCAAACTGCCGGCGGACGTACTGGCCGAAGGTTACGCCACCGAGTACGGCGAAGCGTTTCTGGAAGTGCACGCCGACAGCCTGTGTGAAGGCGATTCGGTGGTGATGTTCGATGACCTGATCGCTACCGGCGGCACGCTGATCGCAGCAGCCAACCTGATTCGCCGCATGGGCGCGCGGGTACATGAAGCGGCGGCGATCATTGATCTGCCGGAGCTGCAAGGTTCGCAGCGCTTGCAGGACATGGGTATTCCGACGTTTTGCCTGACGCAGTTTGCGTTGACCGATAAATAAGCAGCGTCTGACAGGCCGCTTTCGCGAGCAGGCTCGCTCCCACAGGGGAATGCATTTCAACTGTGGGAGCGAGCCTGCTCGCGAAGGGGCCGGCAGCTACACCGCAGGACTTAGAGCCCCATCTGCTTGCTGATGATTTCGTTCATCACTTCCCGCGTCCCGCCGCCAATCGACAGAATACGATTATCCCGATACAGCCGCTCCACCAGGCTTTCACGCATGTAACCGAGCCCGCCAAGAATCTGCACGGCTTCGGTGGTGATCCGGTCGGAGGTGTCGGTGGCGAAGTTCTTCGCCATGGAAATCTCCTTGATCACGCTCTGCCCCGCCGCCATTTTCGCTGCTTGCCGGTAAGTGAACTCCCGCGACACTTCCAGCGCCGTGGCCATTTCGGCGAGGCGATGCTTGATCACCTGAAACTTGCCGATGGGTTTGCCAAATGCCTCACGCTCGCGCGCCCACTTCAGGCTCTCCTCCAGCGCCAATTGCGCCGTCATGTTGGCCATCAGCGCCAGCGCCAGGCGTTCGCTCTGAAAATTGCCCATGATGCAGGCGAAGCCCATGTTCTCGGCGCCGATGAGGTTTCCTACAGGCACGCGGCAATCGTCGAAGAACAATTCAGCCGTGTCCGACGCCCACCAGCCCATTTTCTTCAACTGCCTACCGACACTGAACCCCGGCGTGCCCTTCTCGATCAGCAACAGGCTGATACCGCCGAACCCCGGCGCACCGGTACGCACCGCGACGGTGTAGAAATCGGCGCGAACGCCGCTGGTGATAAAGGTCTTGCTGCCGCTGACCCGGTAGAAGTCGCCGTCACGCACGGCGCGGGTTTGCAGGTTGGCGACGTCGGAACCGCCACCGGGTTCGGTCACCGCCAGGGCGCTGATTTTCTCACCGCTGAGCACTTGGGGGACGACCCGCTCTCGCACTTCAGGCCGCGCCCATTTGACGATCGGCGGCAGGCCGATATCCAGCGAACCCAGCCCCGCCACCAGCCCGCCTGAGCCACAGCGCATCAGCTCCTCACTGGCGGCGACCTTGGCGAACAGATCGCCTTCATGGCTGCCGCCAAGCGCCTCGGGATAGCCGATACCGAGAACGCCCGCCGCACCGGCCTTGAGGTACAGCTCACGGGGAAAGCTTTCGGCTTCTTCCCACTGATCGATGTCCGGCAGGATCTCGCGTTCGACAAAACGTCTGACGCTGTCACGGACCAGTTGATGGCTGGGGTCGAAGTATTCCTGAAAGGCAGGCATGGGCGAGCTCCACGGAAGGGTTCGCCGACGTTAACCGAGCGCTTGCTTGGTTATCAATGAAATTGTGTGAATCAGATCGACCGCAGCGCGGCCATCGCTGGCAAGCCAGCTCCCACAGGGTTCGGTGTGGACACATATGCTGTGGGTCACATCCAACACTGTGGGAGCTGGCTTGCCAGCGATGTGGCCCGAAAGGGCGATAGAGACTTACAGGGAGATAGGTTTACGCCCGGCAAACGAATGCGCCAGCGTGCCGCCGTCGACCAGCTCCAGCTCACCGCCCAGCGGCACGCCGTGGGCAATCCGCGAGGCGACCAGGCCTTTGTTGTTGAGCAACTGCGCGATGTAGTGCGCCGTCGCTTCGCCTTCCACCGTCGGGTTGGTGGCGAGGATGACTTCGGTAAAGGTCCCCGCCTCTTCAATCCGCGCCATCAATTGCGGAATGCCGATCGCTTCCGGCCCCAGGCCATCCAGCGGCGACAAGTGCCCCTTGAGCACGAAATAGCGGCCACGGAAGCCGGTCTGCTCCACCGCATAAACGTCCATCGGCCCTTCGACCACGCAGAGCAGCGTGTCATCGCGGCGCGGGTCGGCGCATTGCGGGCAGAGGTCGTCTTCGGTCAGCGTGCGGCACTGGCGGCAATGGCCAACGCCCTCCATGGCCTGGCTCAAGGCCTGGGCCAGACGCGTACCGCCGCTGCGATCACGTTCGAGCAACTGCAACGCCATGCGCTGAGCGGTTTTCTGACCCACGCCTGGCAAGGTGCGCAGAGCGTCGATCAGTTGGCGAATCAAAGGGCTGAAGCTCATGGGTAAACAGTCCGACTAAACAACGAGACGCGGTTTATACCCGCGCCTCTGGCCAGCGTCAAATCCTCAGTCCTGGGCGACCCGGACCACCAGTTTGCCGAAGTTGCGCCCTTCCAGCAGACCGATGAACGCCTCGGGCGCCTGCTCCAGGCCTTCGACCACGTCCTCGCGGAATTTCACCTTGCCGTCGCGTACCCACGGCACCATGTGGCTGATGAATTCCGGCTGACGATCACCGTAATCGTCGAAGACGATGAAGCCCTGAATCCGCACACGCTTGGTGAGCAAAGTGCGTTGCAGCATCGGCAAACGATCCGGGCCGGTCGGCGCCTCGGCGGCGTTGTAGCCGGCAATCAGGCCGCACAACGGGATGCGCGCCTTGGGATTGAGCAACGGCACGACGGCGTCGAAGACATGGCCGCCGACGTTCTCGTAATAGATGTCGATGCCGTTCGGACAGGCCTTGGCCAGTTGCTCGGCGAAGTCATCTGCCTTGTGGTCGATGCAGGCATCAAAACCCAGCTTCTCAACGACGTATTTGCACTTCTCGGCACCACCGGCCACGCCGACCGCGCGCAGGCCTTTGATCTTCGCCACTTGCCCGACCACCGAACCGACGGCACCGGACGCTGCAGCCACTACCAGGGTTTCGCCCTCTTTCGGCTGGCCGATGTCCATTAGGCCCATGTACGCGGTCATGCCCGGCATGCCCAGTACGCCGAGGGCCATCGACGGGCTCGGCAGGCCGGCCGGGATCGGCATGATGTTGCGGCCGTCGCTGATGCTGTGGCTCTGCCAACCGGTGGCGCCAACCACCAGATCACCTACGTGGAATTTCGGATGATTGGACTGCTCGACCCGGCTGACCGCACCACCGGTCATGACTTCGCCGATTTGCACTGGCGCAGCGTAGGACGGAGCGTCGCTCATGCGCCCGCGCATGTATGGGTCGAGCGACAGGTACAGGGTTTTCAGCAGGACTTGACCGTCCTGCAGATCCGGCAGCGCCTCGCGCTCCAGACGGAAGTTCTCCGGGGTCGGCGCGCCGGTCGGGCGCGAGGCGAGGACGAAGCGTTGATTGAGGGTGAGAGGGTCGGACATGTCAGCGTCTCCTGTGAATGGGGAATTCGGTGTATAGGGAGCAGACCTTGGTAGCGGTGGTGTGTTCGATGTTTCTTCAGTTTTGCCGAGGTGACTTCATTCGCGAGCAGGCTCGCTCCCACAGGGGAATGCATTCCAAATGTGGGAGCGAGCCCGCTCGCGAAGGCGTCAGTCCAGCCGGCATATGTCCATCAGGCAGAAACAAAAATGCCAGGCGCTATGCCTGGCATTTTGTGTAGCTCATCTGCCGCGCAATGGCGAATCAGAACGGCAGTTTCATACCCGCCGGCAGGTTCATGCCGGCGGTCATGCTGCCCATTTTTTCCTGGCTGTTGGCTTCGATCTTGCGCACGGCGTCGTTGACGGCGGCAGCGACCACGGCTTCCAGCATTTCCTTGTCGTCTTCGCTCAGGCCTTCGACCAGGCTTGGGTCGATGCTCACGCTTTTAACGTCGTGACGACCGGTCATCACCACGGTGACCATATCGCCGCCGGCCTTGCCGGTGACTTCGGCGTTGGCCAGTTCTTCCTGCATCTTGGCCATTTTTTCCTGCATCTGCTGCGCCTGCTTCATCAGGCCGGCCATGCCACCTTTCATCATGGGAATCACCTCAAACGTACTTGGATAAAACAGCGCCCGGCCATCTTGGTCGAGCACCTTCAGTTATTAGCCTTGGGTGACCAAGGCGTCGACAGGTTCAATAGTATCGCTTCGCACCACTGCGCCGAACTGCTGAACCATCTGCTGGATGAACGGATCACCGTGGATCGATTCCTCCGCCTCGCGCTGGCGATTGGCGCGGCGGCGCGAGGCGGCCTGGGCCGGGGTTTCCTGCTCGGGCTTGATCAGCTCGATGATCAGGGTCAGCGTGCGCCCGTGGAACTGGTTCAACGCGTCGTTGAGACGACGCTGTTGCGTGGCGTTGAACAGCGCGCTGTGGGCCGGATCGAGGTGCATCAGCCAGTGATCGCCGTCGACCGCAATCAACGTGCAGTTGGCGGCGATGCTGCCGGTCATGCCGGAAATCGGCAGCTTCGGGAACAGTTCCAGCCATTGCAGGGCCAGGCCGGTGGCCGGCGCGGCAGCAGGTTCCGGCTCGGGCTCAGGCTCCGGATCGGCGGCGTGTTCGCTGGCCAGTTCGTCGAGGTAGCTGTAGGCCGAATCCATGTCCGGCTCGATGTAGTCTTCATCCAGCGGCGGTTCGTCGTCCATGTCCATGCCCGGCGTAGCGGCATCGACGTCGGCGACGGACGGCTCGGGAATTGGCGCAGCGGCCCACTCCGGCGCATCCGGGACCACGCTGTCCGGGGTCGGCAGCGGCATCGGCGGCAGTTCAGGCTGCTCGCCGGCGGTTTCCAGCACCGGTTCGACGGCGGGTTGCTGAACTGGCGCCGGCTCGGCCTCGGCTTCCACCGGGTCGTTCCATGGCAGATCGACCACGGTTTCGACGGCGACTGGCTCAGGCTCCGGTTGCGCTTCGACAACCGGCACAACCGGTTCTGGCTCGGCAGCGGGCGCGGGTGCTGGCGCAGCAGCCGCAGCCGCAGCGACCACCGGCGCAGGCTTCGGCGCGGCAGCCACTGAGTTTGCGGAATCAACTGTGGCCTGGCTGATCCCCACTGGCTTTAGCGGTTGCCTCGGCGCGTCCGCCGTATCCGCCGGGCGGAACGCGAGCATCCGCAGCAAGACCATCTCGAAACCGCCACGCGGGTCCGGCGCGAGCGGCAAGTCGCGGCGACCGATCAGGCCCATCTGGTAATAGAACTGCACGTCTTCGGCCGGCAGCGCCTGAGCCAGGGCCAATACGCGATCACGGTCGCCGTGGCCATTGTCGACGCCTTCCGGCAACGCCTGAGCGATGGCCACGCGGTGCAGCACGTTGAGAATTTCCGAGAGCACGCCGTTCCAGTCCGGGCCTTGCTCGGCCAGATGCCGCACGGCTTCGAGCAGCGCCTTGGCATCGCCCTCGATCAGCGAATGCAGCACGTCATAGACCTGACCGTGATCCAGCGTGCCGAGCATGGCCCGCACGTCGGTAGCGAGCACTTTGCCTTCACCGAACGCGATGGCCTGATCGGTCAGGCTCATGGCGTCACGCATCGAGCCGTCAGCAGCGCGACCAAGCAGCCAGAGTGCGTCGTCTTCGAACGGTACGTTTTCTGCGGTCAGCACGTGGGTCAAATGCTCGACCACACGCTCGGGCGTCATGTTCTTCAGGGAGAACTGCAGGCAGCGCGAAAGAATCGTTGCCGGAAGTTTCTGCGGATCGGTGGTCGCCAGGATGAACTTGACGTAGGGCGGCGGCTCTTCGAGGGTTTTCAACAGCGCATTGAAGGAATGGCTGGAAAGCATGTGCACTTCGTCGATCAGGTAGACCTTGAAGCGCCCACGGCTTGGCGCGTACTGCACGTTATCGAGCAGTTCGCGGGTGTCTTCGACCTTGGTGCGGCTGGCGGCGTCGATCTCGATCAGGTCGACAAAACGACCTTCATCGATCTCGCGGCATACCGAACACTCGCCGCAGGGGCTGGAAGTGATACCTGTCTCGCAGTTCAGGCACTTGGCAATGATCCGCGCGATGGTGGTCTTGCCGACCCCGCGCGTCCCGGTGAACAGGTAGGCGTGGTGCAGCCGTTGGCTGTCCAAGGCATTGATCAGAGCCTTGAGCACATGGGTCTGGCCGACCATTTCGCGGAACGAGCGCGGACGCCATTTACGTGCAAGAACCTGATAACTCATCGAAAACCGTCGCAGCGAAGGAAGCAGAAGCGGCTAATGCTAGCGGAGCAAGGGCAAAATTGCATCCGGTGTCCTCGTCTAATATGGCTAAGCTGCATCAGCAGAGGCTTTTATCAGCTCGGGACGAGGAATTACCGGAGCGTCTATGCGGTGGGCCGTGGCGGCATTGCTGGGTATCAGCCTCAACGCGATGGCAGCGCAAGCGCCGTTGCGCTTCGCCGTGCCGGACAGTTGGGCGATGCCGATGGTGCAACTGCAAGGCGGCAGACCGACCCAGGGCATCCTGCATGACGTCCTGCTCAGCCTGGCGACCCAGGTCGGCGCGCCAGCGCAATTCGTCGTCCTGCCGCGCGCGCGGGTACAGAGCGCCATGGAGCACGGCGACATCGACGTGCGCTGCTATGCCGCACAGTCGTGGCTGCCGAATCAGTCCGGCGATTACATCTGGAGCGTGCCGTTGTGGTTCCAGCGCGACCTGCTGATCAGCCGCAAGGAACAACCGGCGCAGATCGATCCCGCCCGGCTGCCGCGCCAGGCCATCGGCACCGTCCTCGGTTACAGCTACCCTACCCTGCAACCGCTGTTTGACGCCGACCAGTTGCAACGCGAAGACGCGCGCAATCAGGAACAGGTACTGGAAAAGCTCCTAGCCGGGCGATATCGCTATGCGGTGAGCAATCAGTGGACCCTGGACTGGATCAATCAACGCCTGCTGCCGGAGCAGCAGTTGCAAGGGGTCGCGGTGCTGCAGGAACAGAATATCGGCTGCTATGTGAGGAACGACCCGAACGTGCCGGTGCAGCGGATTTTACGAACGTTGCTGCGCATGAAAATGTCCGGCGAGATCGACGACATAATCAGGTTGTACACCGGCGCCTCTTCAACCACACCCTAGCTCCCACAGGGTTGGCCGGGTCAATAACCGTGCGACTCGCGGAATTTTGGCTCGCGGCTGTGGTGATAATCGATCCACTCGACCACGTCGTAAGGCAGATAAAGCTGCTGCCGGGCACGGGACACGGCGATGTACACGGCACAGATGCGCTGATCGAACTCGTAGGCATCCTTGAATTTCTCGTTACTGAGCAACGTCCGGGTCAACAGCACGCGCTTGAACTCCATGCCGCCAGCTCGCTCGGCCATCATCAACAGACAGGCTTTGCCTGGCTCGATGATCTTTTGGCTCAGGCGAGTCAGGTCGGCAATCATGAAGCCGTTTTGCAGTTGCGTTTCGATCCACAAAAACGCCTCGTCGAAACGGTTGGCCTCACGCACCTGCTGCCAATCAGCCATGTCGCTGAAATACGGGTGCGGTCCTTTCTCGCTGGACCCGGCGTTGTAGAAATCGCGGCGGAACAGCTCGATGGCGGTGGTCATGAAATGCTTGATGTCGTTCTGCGCTTCCCTGTCGGGAAAACTGAAGGCGCAACTGGAGTCGTGCAGATGGATGGCCCACATCATCGTGTCCCAGGGTGACGCGGTCAGCACCACGCAACCTTCGGGCGGCACGAAGGCTTGCGGGTAGTACTCGATATCGACGTCGGCGTGACGAGCGCCTTCGAACGGCACTTTGCTCTTGTGCGTGTGGCGCGAGATCAGCGGATTGACCAAGCGCTCGACATTGCGCCCCGAACGCACCGAATAGCAGATATCGCTCTGACGAACTTCACGCTTGCGCTTGGGCGCCTCGCCCGTGGCCTGCTGATACTCATCGCCGAGGGTGATCAGTACCTGCTGCCCGCGCTCGATGATTTGCAGCAGCGACGCCGGCACGTCCTGGCTTTCGTCGATGATCACATGGGTGTAGCGCGGCGGGACGCGGCAACCGGCCAGACTGGCGCGCTTGATCATGAGCAACGTCGGAAAACCGCTCTGGCTGGCCCACGCCGGATTGGCCTCGAGATATACCCACAGGCGACTGGAATATTCCAGCAGCGCCTGTGAGTCTGCGCCGCTCAAGGGCTGCTGAAAATGCGGCAGGTGCCTGGCGGATAGCGTGTGATCTCTTGAGGCGCAATACAGCTCCAGCACGCGCAGACAAACCTCCAGAGTGCCCTGCCCATCGTGGTGGCGAAAGCCGAACATATTCAGTTCCTGCGCCAGCGCCTGCCTGCTCGGGATCCGCGCTGGCGTCCTGGCCATGTGCGATCGGGGGCCGAGCAACTGGGCCTGGGCAAAATCGTAGAAGGTCTGGCCAATTTCCGTGTCGTGGACCTGCACGATGTGCTTGCGCAACGTCGCCAGTTTCGCCGGGGTGCGCGCCAGTACCAGGGTGCGTTTCGAGCGCAGGCATTCGATCAGCGCGCTGAGCATGTAACTCTTGCCGATGCCCGCATAACCCTGCACGTGCAGGTCTTCGTCGAGGTTGGCACGGAAGGTTCGCAGCAGCTTGTCCTGCGCCGCGCTCAACCAGTGCTCGCGCTCGCGTGGCGTGACCATTTGCTGGCTGAACGGATTGTTCTGTTGCTGATGGCGAATTTTGTAGTCCACATCCCACTGCCCGCCGGGCAACAGGTATTCCTGCGCTGTGACTTCATCGGCCATGAGAAAGCGCAGGTTCAGGCCTTTGAGCGCATTGAGGCCGAAGTACAATTTGCGCGAATCGAACAGACGCCGCGCCTCTGCAAGCAGTCCCGCCGATCCGGAGCGCCGGGAGGTGACAGACCAGTCAATGAGTCTGGCGAGAATTTTCTCCGCTGCGCTGGCACTCAGGTCCTTTTCCGTGGCCTGGGCAAGGTTCTGGATGACCAGCACCGCCGCCAGTTCCGGGTCGCTCAGGTTGGCGAGTGCCGCGTCACCGTTGGGCTGCAACAGCGCCGTACACGCATCATGGGTGATGGGCAGAAATACCGGGGTGGCCAAATCAAAATGTTCCGGGTGCATACAACCTCGCCGCCTGGGCTTTGACACTCACCAGATCAGTCCTGGTCATTCTCGTCGTGCATTTCATGGGACTGCGGCAAGTTTCCTTCACTGCCGGCCTCGGGGCTGATGCGCAGCTCGAAGGAGTAACCGCCGAGCGTGCCGGACATGCCGCGTCGTTCAGTGCCGCTGGCCACCGCCGCCGCATCGATCTGCGCCTGCACTTCGTAGAGCGCCATTTCGAGCAGTTTGCGCAGGTGTTCAGGGTTTTGCGCGGTGGCTTGCAGCTGCAGGTCGTACTTTGCGGTCAGCGAGTCTGATGCGTGCTCGACGATCGCCGATTGTGCCTCGACCGGGACCGACTGTTCAGGCTCTTCTGCCGCGTTGAAAACAGCAGATGCCGCCAGAATCGCAGCGTGTTCTTCATCCATCAGGTCGAGCACTCGCGACAGTTCCAGCGTGCGCTCGGGCTGATCCTGCATCTGCGTTTTGACTTCCAGACGCCGCATCTGCCATTCGCGCAGTTTTTCACGAGTCAGATCGTCGATTTCACCCACTTGCCTTACCTCTCAATGCCAGGCGAGGGAGTATGCCACTGTTCGCTGTCGACAGCCGCACGGGCACTGGAAGCTGCCCGGCTGATCCGAGCATTTTTGCTGGCGGATCAACGCCACTAGCCAAATCGCAGGCATAAAAAAACCGCAGTGGGCAAACCCATGCAGTTCTCTGAATTCTCGGTAGGTTCGTTAAGGTGGTGCCCCCACCAGCCACACCCCGGCACACAATGTTCCCGCTGTGGCTGCTTCCTTCCGGATCTGACCAGGTTCACGGGTAATCGTTGCGGGGGGACCGATGGGGTCACCATAACGACGCTTGCCTGTCGGCGAGCCGCGCCATTGTACCTGTCTGAGATGAAGTTACAACCGTTGGTTGCAGATAAAAAATACCAACAGGTTCAAGGACATGCGGTGACGCCAAAAGATCGCAGCCTGCGCCAGCTTCTACAGGGCCAGGACTTCGTCTGCGCGACCGCCCGCATCCTGGATCACCAGATGAATGAAGTGCAGCTTGGCGATCGCCGCTGCCGGCAGTACGAACGGATAGAAATCCGGCTGGCCCATGCTGCGCGACAGTTCGTTGAGCATGCCCGCCAGCTCGATCCACGCATTGACGAATGACAGGAAAGCGCCACCGCCGGGGTGCTCCGGGTCGTACAGGGTGCTGGTCGGAAACGGCTGATAGTCAAAGTCCATTTCCCGCGCGCTCATGCCGAAGCCCAGCGCGGTATCCACGGCGTCCATCATGTGCAGGTAGTGCGCCCAGGTTTCCGCCCAGTCTTCCCACGGGTGCATGGTCGCGTAGGCACTGACGTAGTGCTGCGGCCAGTCCAGCGGTGCGCCTTGCTGGTAATGCCGGTCCAGCGCGTCGGCGTAACTGGCGCGCTCGTCGCCGAACAGGTTACGGAACGCCTCCAGCCAAGGGCCGTTGGCGATGAGGCGATCCCAGTAGTAGTGGCCGACCTCATGGCGAAAATGCCCGAGCAGCGTGCGGTAAGGTTCGTGCATCGCGGCCCTGACCTGTTCACGGTGAGCGTCGTCGGCCTCTTTGATATCGAGGGTGATCAGGCCATTGGCGTGGCCGGTCATCGGCGCGTTGCCTTCCAGGTCGACACCGATGAAGTCGAACGCCAGCCCGGTTTCTTCATCCGTGGTTTTCGGGATGACCGGCAAGCCGAGGGTGATCAGTTGCGCGACCATTCGACGCTTGGCGATTTCGACCTTGCGCCAGCGTTCGGGATTTTCCGCGACGGACAGGTCGGGAATGGTGCGGTTGAGGCTGCAAGCGATGCACAAGGTGTCGTGATCGTTGGCCGGCAGCAGCCAGTTGCACGCGGCGGGCATGTCGAGGTTGGCGCAGCGGCGGAACAGTCCGGCGTCGGGATCGGCGTCGAGCGTCCAGGTGCCCTCTTCCGGCCCCGACTGCAGCGAGGTCAGGCGACTTTGTTCAGGTTGATAGCCAAGCAAGGCGTTACAGGCCAGGCACTGACTGTTGCGAAAGAACAGCGACTGGCCGCAACGGCACGGCCAGACTTTGCTGTTGCGCGAGGATCCGGCCACGAACGGCGCGATGATGCGGGAACTGAGCTGCTCGAAAAAACGGTGCATGGCGATCTCTCCCTGGGACTGGCCAAGACTAGATCATTCTGAAGACAACATCGTTCCCACCCATAACCGCGCAGCCGGGTGATAGCACCATTGTGGTGAGGGGATTTATCCCCGCTCGACTGCGCAGCAGTCGCAAAAAACCGTACACGCGATACAGATGAAATGATCGGCTGCAGGGTTTTGGGGTCGCTGCGCAACCCAGCGGGGATAAATCCCCTCGCCACAGGTGTCCATCCGGACAGGGATAAATCCCCTCACCACAGGGGTTCATCCGGTCAGACGGCGACGCCGTGGGTTTTGAGGAAGGCGATAAACGCTTCTTCGTCCATGACTTTCACACCCAACTCGTTGGCCTTGGTCAGTTTCGAGCCGGCACCCGGGCCTGCGACCACGCAATGGGTTTTCGCCGACACCGAACCGGCGACCTTGGCACCCAGGCTTTCCAGATGATCCTTGGCCACATCCCGGCTCATCAGTTCGACCTTGCCGGTCAGCACCCAGGTTTCCCCGGACAGCGGCAGACCTTCGACGACTTTCTTCTCGCTCTGCCAATGCATGCCGAAATCGCGCAATTGCTGCTCGGCCTGCTCGGCCAGTTGCCGATGCTCAGGCGAGGCGAAGAACTCGCGTACCGAGTTGGCCTGCTTCTCCGGCAATGCCTGGCGCATGTCCAGCCAGTCAGCGTTCATCACCGCTTCCAGCGAACCGAAGCGATCGGCGAGTTTCTGCGCACCACCGGGGCCGACGAAAGGAATGTGCAGTTTGTCGAGCAAGCCGCCCAACGTGGTACTGGCGGCGAATTCGGCGCCCAACTCGCCCTGATCCTGAATCTGCAAACCATGGCCGAGCAATTCGCTGATGACCTGCTGGTTGTGCGCATCCTCAAAGAAACTGTGAATCTCGTGCGCCACTTCCAGGCCGACGTCCGGCAGATAGGTCAGCACATGCGGCAAAGCCTGTTGCACGCGCTCCAGTGAACCCAGCGAACGCGCCAGCACCTTCGCCGTCTCTTCGCCGACATCGGGAATGCCGAGGGCGTAGATGAAACGTGCCAGGCTCGGTTGCTTGCTGTCTTCAATGGCTTTGAGAAGCTTGTTGCTCGATACCTCGGCGAAGCCTTCCAGATCGACGATGTCGTCGAACTTCAGCGCATACAGATCGGCCGGCGAGCTGACCAGGCCTTCGTCGACCAGTTGTTCGACGCTCTTGTCGCCCAAGCCTTCGATGTCCATGGCCCGGCGCGAGACGAAGTGAATGATCGCCTGTTTCAGTTGCGCACCGCAGGCCAGTCGGCCGACGCAGCGATACACCGCGCCTTCGCTGAAGGTTTCCTTGCCCTTGCTGCGCTTGACCAGTTGCGTGCGTTCAACGTGGGAGCCGCACACCGGGCAACTTTCAGGAATGGCCACCGGGCGCGCGTCATCGGGGCGACGCTCGGTAACTACCTGCACCACTTGCGGAATCACATCGCCGGCGCGGCGAATGATCACCGTGTCGCCGATCATCAGGCCCAGACGCGCGACTTCGTCCATGTTGTGCAACGTGGCGTTGGCCACGGTGACGCCGGCGACTTTCACCGGTTTCAGGCGCGCCACGGGAGTTACCGCACCGGTGCGGCCGACCTGGAATTCCACGTCGAGCAGCTCGGTGAGTTCTTCCATCGCCGGGAATTTGTGCGCGATCGCCCAGCGCGGCTCGCGCGCACGAAAGCCCAGTTCACGCTGGTCGGCAATGCTGTTGACCTTGAACACCACGCCATCGATTTCATAGGCCAGCGAGTTACGGCGCGCGCCGATGTCGCGGTAATACTCCAGGCACTCGTCGATGCCCTTGGCCAGCTTCAGTTCGTGACTGATCGGCATGCCCCACTTCTGCAACTGCTTGAGGTTACCGATGTGGGTGTCGGCGATATCGTGAGACACCTGGCCAATGCCGTAGCAACAGAATTCCAGCGGACGATTGGCGGTGATCTTCGAATCGAGCTGGCGCAGGCTGCCCGCTGCCGCGTTGCGCGGGTTGGCAAAGGTCTTGCCGCCGATTTCCAGCTGCGAAGCATTGAGGCGCTCGAAACCGGCCTTGGACATGAACACTTCACCACGCACTTCCAGCGTCGCCGGCCAGCCTTCGCCGTGCAGCTTCAGCGGAATATTGCGCACGGTGCGCACGTTGACGCTGATGTCCTCGCCGGTGGTGCCATCGCCACGGGTGGCGCCGCGCACCAGCAGACCATCCTGATACAGCAGGCTGACCGCCAGGCCATCAAGCTTCGGCTCGCAGCTGTATTCCACCGCCGCGCCGCCACCAAACAGATCGCCGGCCGGCACGTCGAGGCCTTCGTTGACGCGGCGATCGAACTCGCGCATGTCGGATTCTTCGAAGGCGTTGCCGAGGCTGAGCATCGGGATTTCGTGACGCACCTGAGTGAACGCAGTCAACGCCATGCTACCGACGCGCTGGGTCGGCGAATCGCTGGTGATGAGTTCCGGGTTGGCCGCTTCCAGTGCCTTGAGCTCCTGAAACAAGCGGTCGTATTCGGCATCGGGAATGCTCGGCTCGTCGAGAACGTGATAGCGATAGTTGTGCTGATCCAGCTCAGCGCGCAGCTCTAGAATGCGGGTTTTGGCGGCGGTCATGGGTGTTCTCTCATAAAGCAAAAGAGCAGCCGAGGCTGCTCCAGTTTTATTCAATTATCGGCGGCGGGGCCAGAAGATCGCAGCCTCGTTGCACTCGTCAGCTCCTACAGTATCGCGATCCTCTGTAGGAGCTGCCGAAGGCTGCGATCTTTTGATCTGGCCTTAGCGCTTCTGGGTCAATGCGCGGCGTTCGAATTCGACGATGCGCTGACGGTAATGCTCAATCGTCTGGGCGGTCAGTACGCTGCGCTGATCGTCTTTCAATTCGCCGTTCAATTCCTGGGACAGCTTGCGGGCTGCCGCGACCATCACGTCGAAGGCCTGCTTCGGATGACGCGGGCCTGGCAGACCGAGGAAGAAGCTCACCGCCGGGGTGCTGAAGTGGTCAATGTCGTCCAGATCGAAGATACCCGGCTTGACCGCGTTGGCCATGGAGAACAGCACTTCGCCGTTGCCGGCCATGCTTTCGTGGCGGTGGAAAATGTCCATCTCGCCGAAACGCAGGCCGCTTTCGAGAATATTCTGCAGCAGCGCCGGGCCTTTGAAGCCGGCCGGGTCGCGGCAGATCACGCTGATCACCAGGACTTCTTCGGCTTGCGGCTGATCTTTTTCCGCCACGGCCGCTGCAGGCTTGCTGTCTTCGGCGAAATCGTCGTCACGGCTGCTGAAGCTCGGGCCGCCGTCCAGATCGAGGTCGAGGTTCAAGTCGCCCTGCGCCGGGCCGTTGCTGCCGCGCTTGCCACGTTTCGAACCGGATTCACGCGGCTCGCGGGCTTCGCGGTTGGGCATGCTCACCGACGGCAGATCGTGCTCGTCCAGTTGCGGCTCTTTGTGCGTATCCAGGACGCGGGCCGGGCCCAACAGCTCGGCGCTGGTGTCCTCGTCCGGCAGATTGGACAGGCTCCGGTCGAGACGGAATTTCAGCTTTCCCTTGCCGCCGCGCATACGGCGCCAGCCATCGAAAAGAATACCGGCTATCACAATGATGCCGATGACGATCAGCCACTCGCGCAGACCGATTTCCATGTAATCCCGTGCCTCTATAAAAAATGCTGAAAAATAAGGGGTTTACACTGCGTAAACCGCTTTAAAACGTGGCGCCAACTCTATGTTCTGACAGGCGTTTTGCCCACGTATACGAAAAATTGACATTAAACTAGCACGACCAAAGACAACTTTACACCGTCTGTCTCATTTGGCTTGCGCGAATATGTCGATTGGCCATCCCGCCGATGTCAGTAAAAAGTCCTACAGACCTCCAAAACTATTCCGACACCACACCGACTCAGGCATCCACCATCGCCATCGCCTCCTCGACATCCACCGCCACCAGTCGCGAGCAGCCCGGTTCATGCATCGTCACACCCATCAACTGCTCGGCCATTTCCATGGCTATCTTGTTGTGGGTGATGTAGATGAACTGCACGGTCTGCGACATCTCTTTGACCAGGCGTGCGTAGCGTCCAACGTTAGCGTCATCCAGTGGCGCGTCAACCTCATCGAGCATGCAGAACGGCGCCGGGTTCAACTTGAAGATGGCAAAAACCAGGGCCAGTGCAGTCAGGGCTTTTTCGCCGCCGGAAAGCAAATGGATGGTGCTGTTCTTCTTCCCGGGCGGCTGCGCCATGATCGTCACCCCTGTATCGAGTAGATCTTCGCCCGTCAGTTCCAAATACGCGCGCCCGCCACCGAAAACTTTCGGGAAAAGTGCCTGCAAACCGCCGTTGATCTGATCAAAGGTATCTTTGAAACGGTTGCGGGTTTCCTTGTCGATCTTGCGGATGACGTTTTCCAGGGTCTCCAGCGCCTCGACCAGATCGGCGTCCTGCGCATCCAGATAACGTTTACGCTCCGATTGTTGCGTGTATTCGTCGATGGCCGCGAGGTTGATCGCACCCAGGCGCTGAATCCGCGCGTTGATGCGTTCGAGTTCTTCTTCGGCTTCGCGTTCACTGGCTTGTGCGGTCAATGTGGCGAGCACGCCGTTGAGATCGTAGCCATCTTCGAGCAATTGATCCTGCAAAGCCTTGCGCCGTACGGTCAGCGCCTGCCATTCCATGCGCTGTTGTTCGAGCTGGCCGCGAATCAACTGCGATTGCTGCTCGGCCTGGGTGCGGCGTTTTTCCGCGTCGCGCAATTCACGGTCGGCGTCTTCCAGGGCGATCTGCGCAGTCTTGAGTTCTTCATCGACGGTCATGCGCTTGTCGAGCAGTTCTTCGAGTTTCAGACGCAGCTCTTCCAGCGGTGCCTCGCCCTCCTCCAGATTCAGACTCAACTGTTCGCGCTTTTCAGTCAGACGCTCGGCCTGCATTTCCAGACGTTCCAGCGCCTGGCGCGTGGAGTCGTGCTGAGCACGCAACGAGCCAAGACGCACGGCCAATTGGTGGGCGTGATCCTTGTGCTGCCGCGCTTCCTGACGCACGCGATCGAGGCGTTCGCGCAGGCTGTCGCGCTGGGCCAGCAGCAACTCGCGCTGCTCGGTGTCGAGCGCCATGGCGTCCAGCGCTTCCTGCAATTGCATGCGCGCTTCGCCGACCTGTTCGTGCTCAAGCTCGCGCTGTTCGGCGAGTTCGACCAGTTCTTCATCGAGACGGGTGCGGCGCAATGTCAGTTGCTCGGCCTTGGCTTTGCCGGCGGACAACTGCGCTTTCAGTTCGCCTTGCTGGCGCGCTTCGTCCTGCAGCAAGCGGCGCAGATGTTCGCGGCCGTTTTCCTGCTGGCGCTGTTGCGCGCGCAAGGTTTGCAGGCGGGTTTCCATGGCCTCGACGGTGGCTTCGCGCTCTTCGCGTTCAAGCTGCAAGTCGTCGATTTCCTGGCCACGGGCGAGCATGCCGCTTTCCGCTTCGCTGGCGCGACGTACGCGTAAAAAGTGTCGTCCGACCCAATAGCCGTCGCGGCTGATCAGGCTTTGCCCGGCGCTCAACTGACCGCGCAACGCCAGCGCCTGTTCAAGGCTGTCGACCGGTTTGACCTGGCCGAGCCACGGCGATAGATCGATCTGCGCCTCGACTTTGTCCAGCAGGCTGCCCGCCACCCGCACGCCATCGCTGGCCGGGCTGAGCAGGCGCAAATCGCCTTGGGTGAAACCGGACAGATCGAAGCCGCTGAAATCGTCGACCAGCACCGCTTGCAGATCGGCGCCGAGCACGGTTTCCACCGCCAGCTCCCAACCGGCCTCGACCTTCAGGCCTTCGGCCAGACGCGGACGCTCGGCGAGATTGTGTTCCTTCAACCATTCGGCGGTGCCGGTGCCCGGATCGAGCGCGGCCTGCTGCAAGGCTTCCAGCGACGCCAGACGCCCGTTGAGCCGCTGCAGATCGCCCTGCGCCTGCTGCTGCGCGGTCAACGCCTGCTGCAACTCCTGACGCAGTTGTTCGAGCTTTTCGACCTGCGCTTCTTCGCTGGTCTGCAAATCTTCGAGAGTCGCTTCGGACTCGGCGAGCTGCTCATTGAGCGCCATGATCGCCGCGTCTTCCGGGTCGGCGGACAGCAACGCACGTTCTTCGGCGAGGCGCTTCTGCCGGTCGGCCAGGCGCTCCATGCTGCTTTCCAGCTGCTGGATCCGCGATTGCTGGACTTCAGCCTGACGGCGCGGTTCGGCAGCGGTCAGGTTGAACGCGTCCCACTGCTCCTGCCAGCCGTGCATGGTGGTTTCGGCTTCTTCAAGCGCAGCGGCGGCTTCCTCGGCGGCGGCGCTGGTGACTTCCTGCTCGGGGGTGAGCATGTCCAGTTCTTCGCCGAGGGTCAGCAGCAACGTGCGGTCGTGGCCCAGGTGCGATTCGGTTTCCAGACGCGCGCGCTCGGCTTCTTTCAGATCGTCCTGCAACTGACGCAAACGCTGCTGGCCGTGCTGGATGCTCTGCTCGACCCGGGCGATGTCGCCGCCGACCGAATAGAAGCGGCCCTGCACCAGATTGAAGCGTTCGGACAGGTCGTGGTGACCGTCACGCAGGCGTTCGATGGCGGCGTCAGCGTTACGCTGTTCAGCGACCAGCGCTTCGAAGCTGACTTCCTGGTTGCCGATGATCGACTCGCGCTGGCCGACCTGCTCGTTGAGGTCCTGCCAGCGCAGCGCCGACAGTTGCGCCTTGAGCTGACGCTCTTCGGCCTTGAGTTCCTGATACTTTTTCGCCGCCTCGGCCTGACGGTGCAGACGTTCGAGCTGGCGCTCCAGTTCTTCGCGCAGGTCGGTGAGGCGGGCGAGGTTTTCGTGGGTGCGGCGGATGCGGTTCTCGGTCTCGCGGCGGCGCTCTTTATATTTCGAGATGCCGGCGGCTTCTTCGATGAAGTTACGCAGGTCTTCGGGCTTGGATTCGATCAGCTTGGAGATCATCCCCTGTTCGATGATCGAGTAGCTGCGCGGACCGAGGCCGGTGCCGAGGAAAATATCGGTGATGTCGCGCCGACGGCATTTGGTGCCGTTGAGGTAATAGGTGGTCTGGCTGTCGCGGGTGACTTTGCGGCGGATGGAAATTTCCGCGTAGGCGGCGTATTCGCCGAGCAGCGTGCTGTCGGAGTTGTCGAACACCAGCTCGATGCTGGCCTGGCTCACCGGTTTGCGGCTGGTCGAGCCGTTGAAGATGACATCGGTCATCGACTCGCCACGGAGGTTCTTCGCCGAACTTTCGCCCATCACCCAGCGCACGGCGTCGATGATGTTCGACTTGCCGCAACCGTTCGGCCCGACGACCGCCGCCATGTTACTGGGGAAGTTCACCGTGGTCGGGTCGACGAAGGATTTGAACCCCGCCAGTTTGATGCACTTCAGCCGCACGCTCAGGCAACCGTCAGCGCAGACACCACTAGATCGCAGCTGCGCTGGGCATACGCCGTGAGCACGATGCGGATCTGCGGCAAATCACGGGCGAGTACGGCAGCGAGCAAGCGTTCGAACAGTTCGAGGAATTCGCTCATTTCCGCCTTGCGCTGTTCGAGGGCGAGGAAATACGCACGGCTCATCGCCGGCTGGAGGTTCTCGACGGTTTCTTGCAGGTACGGATTGTTGGCAAACGGATAGGCGGCGCGCATCACCGCGAAGCTGTCATCGACGAAGCTGCGGATATCGCCGCGTTCGTAATTGGCGGTCAGGCGCTGCTGGATCTGCACGAACGGCGCCATGTCCGACTGCACTTGCCAGCCGTTGGCCACGGAATTGCCGAGCAGGATGTACAGCTCGCTCATCAGCGTGCACAGGCTCTGCACCTTGTGCGGCGTCAGCTCGGTAACGTGGGCGCCACGACGCGGCAGGATCGCGATCAGGTGACGGCGCTCGAGGATCAGCAAGGCTTCGCGGACCGAACCGCGGCTGACGTTGAGCGCCAGCGTGACCTTCTGTTCCTGGATGCGCTCTCCCGGCTTCATTTCGCCACGAATGATGCGTTCGGCGAGGTGGTGAGCGATTTGCTCGGCGAGGCTGTCCGGCGCCTTGAACGTCATGGTTGTCCTTCAAACTCTATCGATCTGCACAAGCGGCGCAGTGTAGCGCAAATGCACGGTCATGGCGGAGTGCCCACTCAGCGGTTTTTGGCACGAATCCCGCAAAAAAGCGCGGTGACCGATGAAGGTCAATACTGAATAGACACGCTGTTGATCGACGAAACGTATTTTCCTGACCCTTAAGTCAGAAAACCATTGACCGAAAAGTCAGACCTGCTAAATTCGGTTCACGTCGGTTAACAACAATAATGAGTCTGCGAGGCCTTCCGTGATCCAGTTTTTACTTAACCAGGAACTCCGTAGCGAGCACGCCCTGGACCCGAATCTGACTGTGCTCAATTACCTGCGCGAACACGTGGGCAAGCCCGGCACCAAAGAAGGTTGCGCCAGTGGCGACTGCGGCGCCTGCACCGTGGTGGTTGGCGAGTTGCAGACCGATGACAGCGGGCGTGAACACATTCGCTATCGCAGCCTCAACTCGTGCCTGACCTTCGTTTCGTCGTTGCACGGCAAACAACTGATCAGCGTCGAAGACCTCAAGCACAAGGGCGAACTGCACAGCGTGCAGAAAGCCATGGTCGAGTGCCACGGTTCGCAGTGCGGCTTCTGCACCCCCGGTTTTGTGATGTCGTTGTTCGCCCTGCAAAAGAACAGCGATGCGCCGGATCAGGCCAAGGCCCACGAAGCACTGGCCGGCAACCTCTGCCGCTGCACCGGCTACCGGCCTATTCTCGCCGCAGCCGAACAATCCTGCCTCGGCAAGCCAGCGGATCAGTTCGACGCCCGCGAAGCCGAAACCATCGCCCGCCTCAAGGCTATCGCGCCGACCGATATCGGTGAACTCAACAGCGGCGACAAACGCTGCCTGGTGCCGCTGACCGTGGCCGATCTGGCCGACCTCTACGACGCTTATCCACAAGCGCGGCTGCTCGCCGGCGGCACCGATCTGGCGCTGGAAGTCACCCAGTTCCACCGCACCCTGCCGGTGATGATCTATGTCGGCAACGTCGCCGAAATGAAGCGCATCGAAACCTTCGATGACCGCATCGAAATCGGCGCCGCCACTGCCCTCTCCGACTGCTACGAGGCGTTGAATGCCGAGTACCCGGACTTCGGCGAACTGCTGCACCGCTTCGCCTCGTTGCAGATCCGCAACCAAGGCACCCTCGGCGGCAACATCGGCAACGCCTCGCCGATCGGTGACTCGCCACCGCTGCTGATCGCCCTCGGCGCGCAGATCGTGCTGTGCAAAGGCGAAACCCGCCGCACCTTGAACCTGGAAGATTACTTCATCGACTATCGCGTCACGGCGCGGCAGGAAAGCGAGTTCATCGAAAAAATCATCGTCCCGCGCGCCAGCGCCGAGCAGCTGTTCCGCGCCTATAAAGTGTCGAAGCGTCTGGACGACGACATCTCCGCCGTCTGTGCTGCGTTCAATCTGCGTGTGGAAAACGGCGTGATCAGCGACGCCCGGGTGGCCTTCGGCGGCATGGCGGCGATTCCGAAACGCGCCGCGCATTGCGAAGCCGTGCTGCTCGGTCAGCCGTTCAACAACGCCGTGATCGAACGCGCCTGCGCCGCGCTGGCCGAAGACTTCACGCCACTCTCGGACTTCCGCGCCAGCAAGGAATATCGCCTGCTCAGCGCGCAGAATCTGCTGCGCAAATACTTCATCGAACTGCAAACACCGCACATCGAGACTCGGGTGACCGCTTATGTCTAACCATCACGCCGTAGAGAAGACTCAAGCTGAATTGGCCGAACTGTTCGCCCAGGACCTGACCACCGGTGTCGGTCGCAGCGTCAAGCACGACAGCGCCGCCAAGCATGTATCCGGTGAAGCGCAGTACATCGATGATCGCCTGGAATTCCCCAACCAATTGCACCTGTATGCGCGCCTGTCGGACCGCGCCCACGCGAAAATCCTCAGCATCGACACGTCGCCGTGCTACGCCTTCGAAGGCGTGCGCATTGTCATCACCCACGAAGACGTGCCGGGCCTGAAGGACATCGGCCCGCTGATGCCGGGTGACCCGCTGCTGGCCATCGATGACGTGCAGTTCGTCGGCCAGCCAGTGCTGGCAGTCGCAGCGAAAGATCTGGAGACCGCGCGCAAAGCAGCGATGGCCGCAATCATCGAATACGAAGACCTCGAACCGGTGCTCGACGTGGTCGACGCCCTGCGCAAACGCCACTTCGTGCTCGACAGCCACACCCATCAGCGCGGCGACTCGGCCTCTGCACTAGCCACGGCTGAACACCGCATTCAGGGCACGCTGCACATCGGCGGCCAGGAGCACTTCTATCTGGAGACACAGATCTCCTCGGTGATGCCTACTGAAGACGGCGGCATGATCGTCTACTGCTCGACGCAGAACCCGACCGAAGTGCAAAAACTGGTCGCCGAAGTGCTCGACGTGTCGATGAACAAGATCGTCGTCGACATGCGCCGCATGGGCGGTGGTTTCGGCGGCAAGGAAACCCAGGCCGCGAGCCCGGCGTGCCTGTGCGCGGTGGTCGCGCACCTCACCGGCCAACCGACCAAGATGCGCCTGCCGCGTGTCGAAGACATGCTGATGACCGGCAAGCGCCACCCGTTCTACGTTGAATACGACGTCGGCTTCGACAGCAGCGGCCGTCTGCACGGGATCAACATGGAGCTGGCCGGCAACTGCGGCTGCTCGCCGGACTTGTCCGCCTCGATCGTTGACCGCGCGATGTTCCACTCGGACAACTCTTACTATCTCGGCGATGCAACCATCAACGGTCACCGTTGCAAAACCAACACAGCGTCGAACACCGCTTATCGCGGCTTCGGCGGCCCGCAAGGCATGGTCGCCATCGAAGAAGTGATGGACGCGATTGCCCGGCACCTGAAGCTCGACCCGCTGGCGGTGCGCAAGGCCAACTACTACGGCAAAACCGAGCGCAACGTCACCCACTACTACCAGACCGTCGAGCACAACATGCTCGAAGAGATGACCGCCGAACTGGAAGAAAGCAGCCAGTACGCCGAGCGCCGCGAAGCGATCCGTCGCTACAACGCCAACAGCCCGATCCTGAAAAAAGGCCTGGCGCTGACGCCGGTGAAATTCGGCATTTCCTTCACCGCCAGTTTCCTCAATCAGGCCGGTGCGCTGATCCACATCTACACCGACGGCAGCATCCACCTGAACCACGGCGGTACGGAAATGGGCCAGGGCCTGAACACCAAAGTCGCTCAGGTCGTGGCGGAAGTGTTCCAGGTCGACATCGATCGTGTGCAGATCACTGCAACCAACACCGACAAAGTGCCCAACACCTCTCCGACCGCTGCTTCCAGCGGTGCGGACCTGAACGGCAAAGCCGCGCAGAACGCAGCACAGACCATCAAGCAACGCCTGATCGAATTCGCCGCGCGGCACTACAAGGTCAGCGAAGAAGACGTCGAATTCCGCAACGGCCACGTGCGGGTGCGCGAGCAGATCCTGACGTTCGAAGCGCTGATCCAGCAGGCGTATTTCAATCAGGTCTCGCTGTCGAGCACTGGCTTCTACAAGACCCCGAAAATCTACTACGACCGCAGTCAGGCGCGGGGCCGTCCGTTCTATTACTTCGCTTTCGGCGCAGCCTGCTGCGAAGTGATCGTCGACACCCTGACCGGCGAGTACAAGATGCTGCGCACCGACATCCTGCACGACGTCGGCGCCTCGCTGAACCCGTCGATCGACATCGGTCAGGTCGAGGGCGGTTTCGTCCAGGGCATGGGCTGGCTGACCATGGAAGAGCTGGTCTGGAACAACAAGGGCAAGCTGATGACCAACGGCCCGGCCAGCTACAAGATCCCGGCGGTGGCCGACATGCCGCTGGATCTGCGGGTGAAACTGGTGGAAAACCGCAAGAACCCGGAAGACACGGTGTTCCATTCCAAAGCTGTCGGTGAACCGCCGTTCATGCTCGGGATTGCCGCGTGGTGCGCGATCAAGGACGCGGTGGCGAGTCTCGGTGATTATCAGCATCAGCCGAAAATCGACGCGCCAGCCACGCCGGAGCGGGTGTTGTGGGGTTGCGAGCAGATGCGTCAGCTCAAAGCGGTGAAAGCCGTCGAAGCTGAAACCGAGCTGGCTCCGCTCTAGGACCGAGGCGCGGCCATTCGCGAGCAGGCTCGCTCCCACATTTGGAATGCATTGCCAATGTGGGAGCGAGCCTGCTCGCGAAGAGGCCGGCACAGACAACGAAGATGTCGAGGTGAACATGTACAACTGGATCGACGCCCTCGCCGACCTGCAGAATCAGGGCGAGCCCTGTGTGCTGGTGACGATCATCGAAGAACTCGGTTCGACGCCACGCAACGCGGGCTCGAAAATGGTCGTCAGTGCCGACCGCCTGTTCGACACCATTGGTGGCGGGCATCTGGAATTCAAAGCCATGCAGATCGCCCGCGAAATGCTCGCCAGCGGCAAGCAGGACACCCATCTGGAGCGCTTCAGCCTCGGTGCCAGTCTCGGCCAGTGCTGCGGTGGCGCTACGGTGTTGCTGTTCGAACCGATGGGCCAGGTGCAGGCGCAGATTGCCGTGTTCGGTGCCGGCCATGTCGGTCGCGCCCTCGTGCCGCTGCTGGCCAGCCTGCCCTGCCGGGTGCGCTGGATCGATTCGCGCGAGGCGGAGTTCCCCGAACACATTCCCCACGGCGTGCGTAAAATCGTCAGCGAAGAGCCGGTGGACGAAGTCGATGATCTGCCTGCCGGCAGCTACTGCATCGTCATGACCCACAACCATCAGCTCGATCTGGAACTGACTGCGGCGATTCTCAAGCGCAACGATTTCACCTGGTTCGGCCTGATCGGCTCGAAAACCAAACGCGCCAAATTCGAACACCGTCTGCGTGATCGTGGTTTCGACCCGAGCGTGGTGCAGCGCATGCGCTGCCCGATGGGCATCGGCGAAGTCAAAGGCAAACTGCCTGTGGAAATCGCCATCTCCATCGCCGGCGAAATCATCGCCACTTACAACGCCAATTTCGGCCAGCACAGCGCCCGCGCCGAACCGATTGCCCGACTGCTGCCCGCCTCGCGCCGCAGTCAGGCCGCCAAACTCAAAGCCTCAAACTGATTAGAGAACCCTCATGCCTCTGACTCGCAAAGCCTACCGCGCCGCCATCCTGCACAGCATCGCCGACCCTGCCGAAGTCGGCATCGAAGCCTCCTATGAATATTTCGAGGATGGCCTGCTGGTGATCGACGACGGCAAGATCAGCGCCCTCGGCCACGCCAGCGAACTGCTGCCGACCCTGCCGGCGGATATCGAGATCAACCATTATCAGGATGCGCTGATCACCCCGGGCTTTATCGACACGCACATTCACCTGCCGCAAACCGGCATGGTCGGCTCCTATGGCGAGCAACTGCTCGACTGGCTGAACACCTACACCTTCCCCTGCGAAAGCCAGTTTGGCGACAAGGCCCACGCCGACGAAGTGGCGGACATTTTCATCAAGGAACTGCTGCGCAACGGCACCACCACGGCGCTGGTGTTCGGCAGCGTGCACCCGCAGTCAGTCAATTCGTTTTTTGAAGCGGCGGAAAAGCTTGATCTGCGCATGATCGCCGGCAAGGTGATGATGGACCGCAATGCCCCGGACTATCTGGTCGATACCGCCGAATCCGGTTACGTCGACAGCAAGGCGCTGATCGAGCGCTGGCACGGCAAGGGCCGCTTGCACTATGCGGTGACGCCGCGCTTCGCCCCCACCAGCACCCCGGAACAACTGACCCTCGCCGGGCAACTGCTGACTGAATACCCGGATCTGTACATGCAGACCCACATCAGCGAAAACCTCAAGGAAATCGAGTGGGTCAAGGAGCTGTTTCCGGAGCGCAAGGGCTACCTCGACGTCTACGATCATTACCAGTTGCTCGGCGAACGCTCGGTATTCGCCCACGGCGTGCACCTGTGTGACGAAGAATGCGCGCGGCTGGCGGAAACCGGCTCGGCGATCTCGTTCTGCCCGACCTCGAACCTGTTCCTCGGCAGCGGCCTGTTCAACCTGCCGATGGCCGAGAAGCACAAGCTCAATGTCGGCCTCGGCACCGACGTCGGCGGCGGTACCAGTTTCTCCCTGCTGCAAACCCTCAACGAAGCCTACAAGGTCATGCAACTGCAGGGCGCGCGGTTGAGCCCGTTCAAGTCGCTGTATCTGGCGACCCTGGGTGGTGCGCGGGCGCTGCGTCTGGAAGACAGGATCGGCAATCTGCAACCGGGCTCCGATGCCGACTTCCTGGTACTGGATTACAACGCCACGCCGCTGCTGAGTTATCGCTTGAAGCAGTCGAATAACATTGCCGAGACGTTGTTTGTACTGATGACGCTGGGGGATGACCGCACGGTGGCGCAGACGTATGCGGCGGGGGCGCTGGTGCATCAGCGCTAACCTCTTCGCACTGATCGTTCCCACGCTCTGCGTGGGAATGCAGCCCGTGACGCTCCGCGTCACTGGACGCGGAGCGTCCCTAGAGGCGTTCCCACGCAGAGCGTGGGAACGATCATCCCCGGTGGTGTTTACCACGGAGGATTTTTGTTGCCGGTCAGGTTGTCTTCGCGAGCAGGCTCGCTCCCACCTTTGAAATGCATTCCCCTGTGGGAGCGAGCCTGCTCGCGAAAGCCGCGACTCGGTTTCAGCTTAGAGCTTGGCCGCTGGACGCCCCGGCTTCTTGGTCTGCAACAAGTGCGAGAACACCGCATGCAGATCATCCGACGCGCCTTCCTCGTCGAGGTTGAGCTTGCTGTCGATGTGATCCATGTGATGCATCATCAGATTCACCGCCAGTTCGCCGTCGCGCTTTTCAATGGCGTCGATCAACTGCGTGTGTTCGTCGTACGAGCAGTGCGAGCGGTTGCCGCTTTCATACTGGGCGATGATCAGCGAGGTCTGCGAAACCAGGCTGCGCTGGAAGCTGATCAACGGTGCGTTCATCGCCGCTTCCGCCAGTTTCAGGTGGAATTCGCCCGACAGACGAATACCGGCACCGCGATCGCCGCGCGAGAAACTGTCGCGCTCATCGTTGACCATCTGCCGCAATTCGGCGATCTGCTCGGCCGTGGCGTGCTGCACGGCCAATTCAGTGATCGCACGCTCGACCAGACGGCGGGCGAGGAACACTTGACGCGCTTCTTCAACACTCGGGCTGGCGACCACGGCGCCACGATTCGGCCGCAACAGCACCACGCCTTCATGGGCCAGACGCGACAGCGCGCGGCGAATGATGGTGCGGCTGACCCCGAAGATTTCCCCCAGCGCCTCTTCGCTCAACTTGGTACCGGGCGCCAGACGCTGTTCGAGGATGGCCTCGAAGATATGCGCGTAGACAATATCGTCCTGGGTTCCGCTGCGGCCGGCTTTGCCTGCTCGCGGTTGTTTCTTGAGGGGTTGCAACTGTTCGTTCATGGGCACTCGAGTCGGGAAAACTGCGGCGAATAGACCGTGACTGTAATACGGCACAGTAGGTCGCTGGCAAGTATCGCGTAAAAAACAGCGCGATTGTACACAATGAATGGTGGCAACACGACTGTACGGCTGTTTGCGCCTGCGGCTGTATTGCAACGGTTTGTCAGGTTTGAGTTTAGGCTTGATCGCAGAATCCGCTGCATGACCGCAATCCCCCGTGGGAGCGAGCCTGCTCGCGAAAGCCATTTCACATTCACTATGAATGTTGACTGACATAGCGCTTTCGCGAGCAGGCTCGCTCCCACAGAGGTTCTGTGTTGTGGCGGACATCTCCATTGGTATAAGGAACACCGCCGTCATGACCGACGCCACCCACGCCCGCCTGCGCCCTCTGGCCGACACTTCGCCTTCCGCCATCGTTGCCGGTTTCATCGCGATGATGACCGGTTACACCAGTTCGCTGGTGCTGATGTTTCAGGCCGGGCAAGCCGCCGGCCTGAGCAGCGGGCAGATTTCTTCGTGGATCTGGGCGATTTCGATCGGCATGGCGGTGTGTTCGATCGGCCTGTCGCTGCGCTATCGCACGCCGATCACCATCGCCTGGTCGACCCCCGGCGCAGCGTTGCTGATCACCAGCCTGGGCGGCGTCAGTTACGGCGAGGCGATCGGCGCCTATATCACGTGCGCGGTACTGGTGACGATCTGCGGCCTGACCGGCAGCTTCGAACGGCTGGTGAAAAAGATCCCGGCCTCTTTGGCGGCAGCTCTGCTGGCAGGGATTCTGTTCAAGATCGGCAGCGAAATCTTCGTCGCCGCGCAACACCGTACCGGGCTGGTGCTGGGAATGTTCTTCACTTATCTACTGGTCAAGCGCCTGTCGCCACGCTATGCGGTGCTCGCAGCGCTGCTGATTGGCACTGCGCTGTCGGGCTTCATGGGGCTGCTGGATTTCAGCGGCTTTCACCTGGAAGTGGCCACCCCGGTGTGGACCACGCCGCACTTCTCCCTGGCCGCTACCATCAGCATCGGCATTCCGCTGTTCGTGGTGGCGATGACCTCGCAGAACATGCCCGGCATCGCCGTGCTGCGCGCCGATGGCTATAACGTCCCGGCCTCGCCACTGATCACCACCACCGGCATTGCCTCCCTGTTGCTGGCGCCGTTCGGCTCACACGGTATTAACCTCGCGGCGATCAGCGCGGCGATCTGCACCGGTCCGCATGCTCATGAAGATCGCAACAAGCGTTACACCGCAGCGGTGTGGTGCGGGGTGTTCTACGGGATTGCCGGGGTGTTCGGCGCCACGTTGGCAGCGTTGTTTGCCGCGTTGCCGAAAGAACTGGTGCTGTCGATTGCGGCGCTGGCGCTGTTCGGCTCGATCATCAATGGCTTGAGCATTGCCATGAGCGAGGTGAAAGAACGGGAAGCGGCGTTGATCACCTTCATGGTCACGGCGTCCGGGCTGACGCTGTTTTCCATTGGTTCGGCGTTTTGGGGGATCGTGGCGGGGGTTTTGACGCTGGTGATTTTGAATTGGCGTAAAGCCTAGAAGCAAAGATCGCAGCCTCGTTGCACTCGACAGCTCCTACAGGGGATCGCGAACAGGTAGGAGCTGACGAGTGAAACGAGGCTGCGATCTTTTGATCCACGAAAAAAAACGGCGACCCTCAGGTCGCCTTTTTTTCAGTATCACTTAGCCGCGTTGATCGGCTTTTCCGGATACCACACATCCAGCAGCGGGCTGACTTCGTACTTGGTCAGCTCGGAGCGGTTTTTCAGCCAGGCTTCAACGGCAGCGCGCTGCTCTTCGTTGACCGAGCCACGCTTCTGCAGGCACACCAGACCGAAGTCGTCGCCGCCAACATAACCCAGACCGTTGGCTTCCATGGCTTCTTTGATGAATGCTTCGAGGAAAGCGTCAATGGCTTCTTCGGACAAGTCTTCTTTGAAGTCCAGGTTCAGTTCGAAACCCAGCTCTTGAAATTCATCTACGCACAGTTTTTTGCGCAGACGCTGGGAACGGTTAGTCGCCATTGGAACAATCCTCTTAAGTAATAACGGCCGGCACTTTACCAGTTTAAGCCAGCGATTGCCCGACTCTCTGGTCGCTGCGGCCGACCGCCTGTAAAAAAATAAGCGATTGGCCGGTCGCGACACGGCACAAGCTGTTACAGCTTGGGGCATAATGCCGACACTTTCATGACCACTGAGGGCCTTTTCATCCATGTCCTCGTCTTTTTTCCCCTCTTTTGCAGGGTTTTATTGCATATGATCAAATCGTTGCGTCCACTGTTTCTCGCCGGCCTTCTTCTGCCTCTGGCCCTGCCTGTCTCCGCTGCCACCATCAACACTTCCCTCACCCCGAACGTCGAAAAAGCCCTCAAGGCCAGCAAGCTGCAGCCCACTGCGCTGTCGCTGGTGATGGTGCCGCTCGACGGTCCGGGCACGCCGACGGTGTTCAACGCCGACGTCTCGGTCAATCCGGCCTCGACGATGAAACTGGTCACCACTTATGCGGCGCTGGAAATGCTCGGCCCCAACCATCAGTGGAAAACCGAGTTCTACACCGATGGCACCCTGAGCGGCGGCATTCTCAACGGCAACCTCTACCTCAAGGGTGGCGGTGACCCGAAGCTGAACATGGAAAAACTCTGGCTGCTGATGCGTGACCTGCGCGCCAATGGCGTGACCCAGATTACCGGCGACCTGATCCTCGACCGCAACTTCTTCGTGCAGCCGCAATTGCCGGAATTCAACGATGACGGCAACGACGACAACAAGCCGTTCCTGGTCAAGCCCGACTCGCTGCTGGTCAACCTCAAGGCCCTGCGCTTCGTCGCACGTAATGACGGTGGCCGCGTGTTGATTTCCGTGGAGCCGCCGATCGCGAACATCCGCATCGAAAACACCGTCAAAGCCCTGCCGTCCAAGCAATGCACCGGCGGCGTGCGCTACAACCCGGTGCCGCAGGCCGATGGCAGCGTGACCGTGACCGTTGGCGGCCAGTTGGGCGAAGGCTGCAGCTCGCAGACTTATCTGTCGCTGCTCGACCACGCGACCTACACCGCCGGCGCCGTGCGGGCGATCTGGAAGGAACTGGGTGGCAGCATTCAGGGCAAGGATCGTCTGGCGCCGACGCCGAGCAGCGCCAAACTGCTTGCCCGTGCGTACTCGCCGGATCTGGCCGAGATCATCCGCGACATCAACAAATACAGTAACAACACCATGGCCCAGCAGCTGTTCCTCAGCCTTGGCCAGCGTTTCCGCAACGATGCCGACGGTGACGACGCCCGGGCAGCGCAGCGCGTGGTACGTCAGTGGCTGGCGAAGAAAGGCATCACCGCGCCGCATCTGGTGATGGAGAATGGTTCTGGTCTGTCGCGGGCCGAGCGGGTCAGTGCGCGGGAAATGGCCAACATGCTGCAGGCCGCCTGGCACAGCCCGTACGCCGCCGAATACATCAGCTCGCTGCCGATTGCCGGCACCGACGGCACCATGCGCAAACGCCTGAAAACCACGGCGATGCGCGGCGAAGCCCACGTCAAGACCGGCACCCTGAACACCGTGCGCGCGATCGCTGGCTTCAGCCGTGACGTGAACGGCAATACCTGGGCGGTGGTAGCGATCCTCAACGACAAGGCCCCGTTCGGCGCCTCGTCGGTGCTCGATCAGGTGCTGCTGGATCTGTACAAACAGCCGAAACTGCCGCAGACCGCTTCGGTGCTGTAAGCGCAGCAGGTGCAATTGTGGGAGCGAGCCTGCTCGCGAAGGCGTCGGTTCAGTAAGCATGTTCAGTGACTGTCACACCGCTTTCGCGAGCAGGCTCGCTCCCACAGAAAATCAGCGCCAGGTCCCCTCTGCCCCACAGGGTCAGGTGTCAGGTTCGAATCAGCACATCTCCCGCTCAACCCGATCCCGGCCATTCTGCTTCGCCGCGTAGACCCCTGAGTCAGCGCGCAGCAACAAGGCATCTGCGCCCTCCCCCGGGCGCCAGCTGGCGATGCCGAAACTCGCGGTGACCAAGCCGACCACGTCCACCGGCGCGCTACGCAAACCTTCCCACAATTCCCTCGCCAGCATGTAGGCGTGTTCACCGTCGATGTCCGGGCACAGCACCATGAATTCTTCGCCGCCCAGACGGCAGAATACGTCGGTGCGGCGCAAGCGATGGCCGATCCGTTCGCAAACTGCTTGCAGAACGCGGTCGCCGACAGCGTGGCCGAACTGATCGTTGATGCGTTTGAAGTGGTCGATGTCGAGCATGATCACCGACAACTCACCGCCGCCACGCTCGACCCGGGCCATTTCGGTGGTCAGGCGTTCCTGGAAATAGCGGCGGTTGTGTATGCCGGTCAGCGAATCGGTGATCGACAACGCGCGCAATTCTTCTTCCACGCGCTTGAGATCGGAGATATCCGAGATGTAACCGTGCCACAGCACCCCGCCGCCCGGCAGTTCTTCAGGCGTCGCCTCGCCGCGCACCCAGCGCAGACCGCGCTCGGGCAGTTGCACGCGGTATTCCTCGCGCCATGGGCTGAGATTTTCCGCCGATTCGCGGATCGAGCTGCGCACGCGAATCGCATCCTGCGGGTGAATGCGGCTGAAAATCGCCTCGGCGTCGAACAGCAGCGCATCCGGTTCCAGCTCGTAGATCTCGCGAATGCCGTCGCTGGCGTAGATCACGCTGAAGCGTCCGTCGAATTCCATTTTGAATTGGTAAATGCCGCCCGGAACATGGGCGCTGAGCTTCTTTAGCAGAATGTCCCGCGCCGCCAGCACTTCGTGCACACGCTTGCGTTCGGTGATGTCGATGCAGATCGCCAGATGACCGACCCACAGGCCTTGCTCGTCAAGCACCGGGGTGGCGAGCATGTTCACCGGCAGATGACTGCCATCGCTGCGTACCAGGGTCCATTCGCGTGCTTCATGACCGCCGACTTCGCCGCCCTCGACCAGCATCGCGTGGCAGGTCGGAATGCTTTTGCCGTAGCGCGCGCTCAGCTCCGCCGAACGCGCCGCCAGCTCCCGGGGTAAATGCAGGTTCTCCAGGGTCATGCGCCCGACCACTTCGGCGCTGCTGTAGCCGAGCATCTGTTCAGCGCCGGGGTTGAAGGTGTTGATCACGCCGCGCAGGTCGGTGGCGATGATCGCGACCTGGGTGGCGGCATTCAGCACGCCGCGCAACTGACCGTGGGTGCCGCGCAGTTCCTGCTCGCGCTCGTGCAATTCCTGGGTGCGCACCTCGACCAGACGCACCGCGCGCTGACGCTGGCTGACCAGCACGTACAACAAGGCGCTGAGCAATGCGCTGAGCAAGCCGCCCAGAATGATCACGCTGCCCACCGACGAATGGTTGGCCTGCATGAACGCTTCGCTCGGCAGGATATCGACCTGATAGTCGTGATCGGCCATGCGTAGCAAGCGTGTCGCCGCCAGATCGCCGGGCACCGCCTCGTTGCTCGATTCGAACAGCGCCTCGTGCTGATCCTGGGTCGACAGGTCGAGAATGCGCACCGACAGGTAATCGTGCAGGGCATCGGGCAAACCGTCGGCGAGCAACTGGCGCATGCTGATCACCGCCATCACATAGCCGAACGGCTGCGACTCTCCAGCGCGACTGACCGGCGCCAGTAGCAACACCCCACGCGCGTAGGACGGCTCAATCCCGACCAGGTGCATCGGTTGCGACACCGCCATGCTGCCGAGCTGGTCGGCGCGTTGCAGGGTTTCGCGGCGCAAGGGTTGGGCGAGCAAGTCATAACCCAGTGGTGGCGCCAATCGGCTTTGGGTCTGGGTGTACAGCACCGGCACATATGCGTCGCGCGCTGCCGCCAGTTGCAGCTCGCCATTGGCGTCGAGCTCGCGAATGGTGAAGTTGCTCAGGCCTTCGTCACGCACCTGCTGTTCGAACGCGGCGCGTTCGGCACCACTGACTCTCGGGGCATAGGTATAGGCTTGGGTGCGCAGCAATAAAGGGCGGGAGTAGCCGTCGAATTCGGCGCGGGACACCGATTCGGAGTTGGCGAAGAACCGGCGCAGACTATCGAGACGTTGCTCCTGGTCCTGAAAACGTTCGGCGATACGGCTGTAGCGTTCGTTGGCCAGCAGTTGAAAGCGCTGACGCGATTGTTGCTGAAACTGGTTGAAGGTGCCCCACGCGAGCAGCCCGGTGAGAATCCCGCCGGCAAGCAACACCAGCAAAGCGACCAGCCAGGCTGAGACGTCTTCACTGATGAAACCGAGGATTTTCGGGCGCACGGGGTGCAACGGCATAAGCACGACTCACTCCGCCAGATTCACGGGAAAACCCCATTGGCGGTGTGTGAGTTATAGCTATTAGCCACTAATTTAGCCAGCACCGCTGGATCCACCGAGCCGTTAAAAATCAAGGCTCTGTGGATCCAACCAGTGAAAGCGTCAACGAGCCGTGATTTTCCAGGCGCGGTGGATCTTGGTATTGCGGGCGAAATCCGGATCAATGGTCTGCGCGCTGATTTCCTCGACCGCATAACGCTCGGCGAGGTTTTCCTCCAACTGGAACTTGCGGAAGTTGTTGGAGAAATACAGCACGCCACCCGGTGCCAGCCGCGCCATCGCCAAGTCGATCAACTGCACCTGATCGCGCTGTACGTCGAAGATGCCTTCCATGCGCTTGGAGTTGGAGAACGTCGGCGGGTCGATGAAGATCAGGTCGTATTCGTCGCGGCTGCTTTCCAGCCACGCCATCACATCACCCTGCTCCAGACGGTTCTTGTCCGAGAAGCCGTTCAGCGACAGGTTGCGTCGCGCCCAGTCCAGATAGGTTTTCGACAGGTCGACGCTGGTGGTGCTGCGCGCGCCGCCCTTGGCCGCGTGCACGCTGGCGGTCGCGGTGTAGCAAAACAGATTGAGGAAGCGTTTGCCGGCCGCCTCTTTCTGAATGCGCATGCGCATCGGCCGGTGATCGAGGAACAGGCCGGTGTCGAGGTAATCGGTGAGGTTGACCAGCAACTTCACGCCACCTTCATTGACCTCGACGAACTTGCCCTGGGCCGCCTGACGCTCGTACTGCTTGGTGCCGCTCTGCCGCTCGCGGCGCTTGACCACCACGCGGTTCTTGTCGACGTTCAACGCCTGCGGTATGGCCGCCAGCGCATCGAACATGCGCGCCGAGGCTTTTTCCGGGTCGATGGATTTCGGCGCGGCGTATTCCTGAACGTGCACCCAGTCGTGGTACAGGTCGATGGCCATTGCGTATTCGGGCATGTCGGCATCATAGACGCGGTAGCAATCGATGCCTTCGCGCTTGACCCACTTGCCCATTGCCTTGAGATTTTTCTGCAAGCGATTGGCAAACATCTGCCCGCCTTCGCTCAGGCGCGGCTGTTCGATCACTGGCGCCGGGGCTGGCGTCGGCTTGATCGGGTTGCCGTTCTTGTTGAACTTGCGCTCTTGCGGCTCGTCCGGGGTCTGGTCGTAAGCCGCTTGCTCGCGCTCGGCCTGGCGCTGTTCCGGGGTGCGACGTTCGCCAGTGACGAACTGATCCGGCAGAACCTTGATCAGCAGCAGTTTGCACGGCAGCGCGCCGTTCCAGAACGAATACTGCTTATGGCTGCGGATACCCATGCGCTTGCCTAGATCCGGGGCGCCGGTGAACACCGCCGCTTCCCAGTTCAGGCAGGCCTGACGCAGACGCTCGCCCAGATTCTGGTAGAGATACAGCAGGCTGGCTTCGTCACCGAGACGCTCGCCGTACGGCGGGTTGCAGATGACCAGACCTTTCTGGTTCTGATCCGGGCGCGGCTCGAAGGTCGCCACTTCGCCCTGGTAAATCTTGATCCACTCGCTGAGGCCGGCGCGCTCAACGTTATTGCGGCCTGGCTGAATCAGTCGTGGATCGGCTTCGTAACCGCGAATCCACAGCGGCGGTTTGGCCAGACCGGCGGCGGCACGCTCGACGGCTTCTTCGTGGAGTTTTTTCCACAGTGCCGGCACGTGACCGAGCCACGCGGTAAAGCCCCACTGCTCGCGACGCAGGTTCGGCGCCATGTCGGCGGCGATCATCCCCGCTTCGATGAGAAACGTACCGACACCGCACATCGGGTCAGCCAGCGCGCCGCCCTCGGCAGCAATACGCGGCCAACCGGAACGAATGAGGATTGCCGCCGCGAGGTTTTCCTTCAGCGGCGCGGCGCCCTGCTGCAAGCGATAGCCGCGCTGGTGCAGGCTGTGGCCGGAGAGGTCGAGGGAGAGAATCGCTTCGCCGCGATCCAGACGCAGGTGAATGCGCAGGTCCGGGTTGAGCTTGTCGATGGATGGACGATCACCCTGTGGCGTGCGCAGTTTGTCGACGATGGCATCTTTGACTTTCAGCGCGCCGAAGTGGGTGTTGTCGATGCCCGAGCCGTGGCCGCTGAATTCGACGGCCAGGGTGCCGTCGCTGAGCATGTGATCCTGCCAGTCGATGTCGAGCACGCCGTGGTAGAGGTCTTCGGCGTCCTTCATCGGGAAACGCTTGAGCACCAGCAACACACGGTTGGCCAGACGCGACCAGAGGCACAGGCGATAAGCGGTTTCCATGGTCGCCATGCCACGCACGGCGGAGGTGTGCTCGCGCGCTTCTTCAAGGCCAAGCCCGACGGCTTCCTCGATGAGCAGGCCTTCAAGGCCTTTGGGGCAAGTGAGGAAGAGTTCGAAACGATCGGACATGGTAATTCCAGAGCCTTTGGCTAGTGGGCCGGCAACGCATTGCCGACCCGGTTTTCAATCAGGCGCTTTTCTGAAAGAGCGCCCGCGTGGCACGAAGGTGTGCCGTTCCATCCCCGCTGCTCGGGTTAAAAGAGCTTAGATGCCGGGACAGATAAAAAAGTTGGTGCAACAAAAAGACTGAAAGCGACCCTTCGTCGAATATTACCCAAGCGCAAACGTGGGTCATTCTCACTAAAGGATTAACCCCCTGAGTCAGCGGGGCGCCGATCATACCGGGGTTTGCGCAATGAACGTTGAATAAATACGCGGTTACTTATCGCCATAGCATCCTTTACGTTACGTGCTTATGACAAAACGATCATTCCCTCGGTGTGACTCATTGGTTAGAACTGAGCACAGGTTGACGTCGCAACGGCGTCAACACCTTGGCTCGCCACGCCGGCAGCGAGCCGCACGATGGCAGGTTTTTTCTGCCAGACCTCAATTGAGGTCAACGCGACACTACAGTCAACAAGTGAGGGAAACACCCTATGAGAAGACTTAAGCGTGATCCGTTGGAAAGAGCATTTTTGCGCGGATATCAATATGGCGTTGGTGGCAAATCCCGTGAGCTTTGCCCATTTACTCTACCGTCGGTACGTCAAGCCTGGATCAACGGCTGGCGAGAAGGACGCGGCGACAACTGGGACGGTATGACCGGCACTGCGGGAATCCACAGACTCAACGAACTTCACGCCGTCGGCTGACACAGGGCATTTATTCCGACACGACAATCTGAATTTGCATTGAATTAACCACGCACGTCCTTCCCGGACGGCGGGCTACGGCCCAGGGGCTCCTTCGAGGAGCCCTTTTTTATGCCTGCAAAAAGGGTTAACCGGGATCCACGTGGCGAGGGGATTTATCCCCGCTCGGCTGCGCAGCAGTCGCGAAGTCCGAACTTCAATCTACCTGGCATATCACTGTGGAAGGTTTGGGGCTGCTGAGCAGCCCAGCGGGGATAAATCCCCTCGCCACAAAGGCTCCCCAAGGCCTCGGCAATCCTCAGCGCAACGCGGCGATGGCGTCTACCGATTCACGAATCAGCGCCGGGCCTTTGTAAATGAAGCCCGAATAGATCTGCACCAGGCTTGCACCGGCCGTGATCTTCTCCGCCGCGTGCTTGCCTTCGGTAATCCCGCCCGCAGCAATGATCGGCAAACGACCGGCCAATTCGCCCGCCAGCACCTTCACGGTATGGGTGCTCTTTTCACGCACCGGCGCACCCGACAGACCGCCCGCCTCGTCACCATGCTCCATGCCTTCGACGCCGACACGGCTCAGAGTCGTATTGGTGGCGATCACCGCATCCATGCCGGTTTCGATCAACGCCTGGGCGACCTGCGCAGTTTCTTCGTCGGTCATGTCCGGCGCGATCTTGATCGCCAGCGGCACATGCTTGCCGTGACGCAGAGCCAGTTCGGCGCGGCGCGTGGCCAGGTCCGCGAGCAATTGTTTGAGCGAGTCGCCGAACTGCAGGCTGCGCAGGCCCGGGGTATTCGGCGAGCTGACGTTGACCGTGATGTAACTGGCGTGGGCGTAGACCTTGTCCAGGCAGATCAGGTAATCATCCACCGCGCGCTCGACCGGGGTATCGAAGTTCTTGCCGATATTGATGCCCAGCACGCCTGTGTATTTCGCCGCAGCGACCCGCGCCAGCAGGTTATCCACGCCAAGGTTGTTGAAGCCCATGCGGTTGATGATCGCCTCGGCTTCCGGCAGGCGGAAGATCCGAGGTTTCGGGTTACCCGGCTGCGGACGCGGGGTCACGGTGCCGATTTCGACAAAGCCGAAACCCAGTTGCGCAAAGCCGTCGATGGCCGCGCCGTTTTTGTCCAGACCTGCCGCCAGCCCCACCGGGTTCGGGAATTCAAGCCCCATGACGGTCACCGGCATTTTCGCCGGTGCCTTGCACAGCAAGCCGTTGAGGCCCAAACGTCCACCCGCGCCGATCAGATCCAGCGACAGATCGTGGGAGGTTTCCGGGGAAAGTTTGAACAACAGCTGACGGGCCAGGGTGTACATGGGCGGCAATGACTCGGGCGGCGAAAAGAGGCGGCGATTATAGCCGGGCATCGTCTCCCTGCGCGAGGCGCCTGCGCGAATCAGGCGACTGGCATATGCCTTGCACCACCCCGCTCATCAGTCTGCCGACCAATGACGGCGCGCAGGCCAGGACAATGGCGTCGTCCCCGGGTTTTGCCTGCGCAGAATCCGGGACGACGTTTTTTTTGAGGTAGCGTATGAACGAAACGTCCTTGGGGCCTCTGGCCTGGGTCAATGGCAGCGATGCGCCGGAAAAGAGCGCGATCAATCTCGGCTTCATGGCGCTGAGCGACTGCGCCTCGGTGGTGGTCGCCGCCACCCAGGGCTTCGCCCAGCCCTACGGCCTGACCCTGAACCTCAAACGTCAGGCCTCATGGGCCAACCTGCGCGACAAACTGGTCAGCGGCGAACTGGATGCCGCGCACAGCCTGTACGGCCTGATTTACGCGGTGCACCTGGGCATCGGCGGCGTCGCCCCGACCGACATGGCAGTGCTGATGGGCCTGAACCAGAATGGCCAGAGCCTGAACCTGTCCCATGGTTTGCAACAGGCTGGCGTGAACAGTCCTGAAGCGCTCGATCAGCATGTGCACCAAAGCCGCGCAAAACTGACCTTCGCCCAGACTTTTCCCACCGGCACTCACGCGATGTGGCTTTATTACTGGCTGGCGAGCCAGGGCATTCATCCGTTGCAGGACGTCGACAGCGTGGTGGTGCCGCCACCGCAAATGGTTGCGCACCTGCAAGCCGGGCGCATCGACGGTTTTTGCGTCGGCGAACCGTGGGCGGCGAGCGCCGTGCAGCAGAATCTCGGTTTCACCCTGGCGACCAGCCAAAGCATCTGGCCCGACCACCCGGAAAAAGTCCTCGGCTGCACCCGGGAATTTGTCGAGCAATACCCCAACACCGCGCGGGCGCTGGTCATGGCCATTCTTGAGGCCAGCCGCTTCATCGAAGAAAGCCCGGAAAACCGCCGCAGTACCGCGCAATTGCTCAGCGCCACCGAATACCTCGACACCCCCGCCGCCTGCATCGAGCCGCGTTTCATGGGGGATTACGCCGACGGCCTCGGCAATCGCTGGCAGGATCCGCATGCGCTGCGTTTTCATGGCGAGGGCGAGGTCAATCTGCCGTACCTCTCCGACGGCATGTGGTTCATGACCCAGTTTCGTCGCTGGGGTCTGTTGCGCGAGGATCCGGATTATCTGGCCGTCGCCCGGCAGGTTCAGCGTCTGGATCTGTATCGCGAGGCAGCGAACGCTGTCGGTATTGCGGCTTCGCACGCCGACCTGCGCAGCAGCCAGTTGCTCGACGGCAAGGTCTGGGACGGCAGCGATCCGGCGGGCTATGCGCGCAGTTTCAAGCTGCATGCCCTGAGCGACACCGCCCCGCTTCTCGCCCAGCGCTGACAGGAGACCGCGAACATGTTGCGCATTCTGCTGATCAACGACACCGCGAAAAAAGTCGGACGCCTCAAAGCGGCGCTGACCGAGGCCGGCTTCGAGGTAATCGACGAGTCCGGCCTGACCATCGACCTGCCGGCGCGCGTCGAAACGGTGCGCCCCGACGTGATCCTGATCGATACCGAGTCACCGAGCCGCGATGTCATGGAGCAAGTGGTACTGGTCAGCCGCGACCAGCCCCGGCCGATCGTGATGTTTACCGACGAACATGACCCGGGGGTGATGCGTCAGGCGATCAAGTCCGGGGTCAGTGCCTACATCGTCGAAGGCATTCACGCACAACGGTTGCAGCCGATTCTCGACGTGGCGATGGCGCGCTTCGAGAGTGACCAGGCCTTGCGCGCGCAATTGCAGGCGCGCGATCAGCAACTGGCCGAGCGCAAGCGCATCGAACTGGCCAAGGGTTTGCTGATGAAGATGAAGGATTGCAACGAGGAAGAGGCCTACACGCTGATGCGCCGCCAGGCGATGAGCCGCCAGCAGAAGCTGATTCAGGTGGCGGAGCAGATCATTGCCATGAGCGAGTTGCTGGGCTGAAGTTTTCGCTGCAAATCAAGAAGCCCCTCACCCTAGCCCTCTCCCGGAGGGAGAGGGGACCGACCGCGTTGTCTGGCGCTGTCCGCCGACCTGAACGACCGAGTCGATTATGGATTCACTCGAAATCGTTCAGATCGGCAAATGATTCGGACATCCCCCGCTCGGTTCCCTCTCCCTCTGGGAGAGGGCTAGGGTGAGGGGCTTTTGCTTTTCAGCTGTTGGCACAAATCTCGCTAAGTAAACCGCACAGGTAACCAACGGCGGTTGCCCCACCTACGACAAAGACGTCGCTCACCCCGTTCGCCCCCCGGCGAATCAGGTAGCGGCGTTTTTGCGTTTTGGCCCCACAGAACGGGGCCGGTGGTGCGGCCGTGAGGCGCTCCACCTGCTGTGCATGACTCCTTTCGAGACTCTTTTCAGCCGAGGTGCGCGATGAATTCAAGCTTCTGGAAATCCGGCCATACCCCGACCCTGTTCGCGGCCTTTCTGTATTTCGACCTGAGCTTCATGGTCTGGTACCTGCTCGGCCCGCTGGCGGTGCAGATTGCCGCCGACCTGCACCTGACCACCCAGCAACGCGGCCTCGTCGTCGCCACGCCGATTCTGGCCGGCGCGGTGTTGCGCTTCGCCATGGGCATGCTCGCTGATCGCTTGTCGCCCAAGACCGCCGGGCTGATCGGCCAGGTCATCGTCATCTGCGCGCTGTTCGGTGCCTGGAAACTCGGCATCCACAGTTATGAACAGGCGCTGATCCTCGGCCTGTTCCTCGGTATGGCCGGCGCGTCGTTCGCCGTGGCCCTGCCGCTGGCCTCGCAGTGGTACCCGCCAGAGCACCAAGGCAAAGCCATGGGCATCGCCGGTGCGGGCAACTCCGGCACCGTGTTCGCCGCGCTGCTGGCGCCAGTGATTGCCGCCGCGTTCGGCTGGAGCAATGTCTTCGGGTTTGCCCTGATCCCGCTGGTCCTGACTTTGGTGCTGTTCGCCCTGTTGGCAAAAAACGCCCCGCAGCGGCCAAAACCGAAAGCCATGGCCGACTACTTCAAGGCCCTCGGTGATCGCGACAGCTGGTGGTTCATGTTTTTCTACAGCGTCACCTTCGGCGGTTTCATCGGCCTGGCGAGTGCCCTGCCCGGTTACTTCAACGATCAATACGGTCTGAGCCCGGTGACCGCCGGCTACTACACCGCTGCCTGCGTGTTCGGCGGCAGCCTGATGCGGCCATTGGGTGGCGCGCTGGCCGACCGCTTCGGCGGCATTCGTACCTTGCTGGCGATGTACACCGTCGCTGCCATCTGCATCGCAGCGGTGGGCTTCAATCTGCCAAGTTCCTACGCGGCGCTGGCGCTTTTCGTCTGCACCATGCTCGGCTTGGGCGCCGGCAACGGTGCGGTTTTCCAACTGGTGCCGCAGCGTTTTCGTCTGGAGATCGGCGTGATGACCGGACTGATCGGCATGGCCGGCGGCATCGGCGGCTTCGCCCTCGCCGCCGGTATGGGCGCGATCAAGCAAAGCACCGGCAGTTATCAATTGGCGCTGTGGTTGTTCGCCAGCCTCGGCGTGCTGGCATGGTTTGGCCTGCACGGCGTCAAGCGTCGCTGGAGAACCACCTGGGGTTCGGCGGCGGTGACAGCGGCGCGGGTCTGAGGCTCGAATGGCCCTGCAACTGAGTTTCGCCGAAGCCAGCGCCACCGGCCCGCGCGCGGAGAATCAGGACGCCCTGCGTTCGGTGACACCGGCGCCGGCACTGGCGGTGAGCAAGGGTTATCTGTTCGCCATCGCCGACGGCGTCAGCCAGTGCGCCGATGGCGGCCTCGCCGCGCGTTCGACCTTGCAGGCGCTGGCGCTGGACTACTACGCGACGCCGGAAACCTGGAGCGTGGCCCAGGCGCTGGATCGCCTGCTGCTCGCGCAAAATCGCTGGCTGCAGGCCAACGGCGGCGGGCAACCGCTGCTGACCACGGTCAGCGCGCTGGTGATGCGCGGTCGACGTTTCACCCTCGCCCACGTCGGCGATTGCCGGGTCTATCGCTGGCACGCCGAGCGCTTGCAGCGCATCAGCGAGGATCACGTCTGGGAGCAACCGGGCATGCAACACGTGCTCAAGCGTGCGCTCGGGCTCGATCAGCATCTGGTCCTGGATTTCCTCGACGGCGAACTGCGTGAGGGCGAAAGCTTCGTGCTGCTCAGCGACGGCGTCTGGTCGACCCTGGGCGATACCGCGATCGCGGCGATTCTGCGCGATCAAGCGGATCTGCCCAGCGCGGCGCAAACCTTGGTCAACGCCGCGCATATGGCCGGCAGTCAGGACAACGCCAGTGCCCTGCTGGTGCGCGTCGATGCGCTGGGCGAAGCGAGCATCGGCGATGCGCTGGTGCAATTGCAGCAATGGCCACTGCCGCCAACGCTGAAACCCGGGCAAGCGTTTGAAGGCTGGCAGGTGCAAGGCGGCATCGGCCAGAGCCAGCAATCATTGCTGTATCGCGTGCTCGATAGTCAGGGCCAGCCTTGGCTGTTGAAGACCTTGCCGACGCGCCTGGCCGACGATCCGCAAGCCGGGCAGGCGCTGCTGTCGGAAGAATGGTTCCTAAAGCGCGTGGCCGGCCGGCATTTTCCGCAAATCCATGCCTGCACTCAGCGTCAGCATTTGTACTACGTGATGCGCGAATACGCCGGGACGACGCTGGCCGACGTGTTTCAACACAGCGGCCCGTTGCCACTGGCGCAGTGGCAGGACATCGCCGAGCGGCTATTGCGCGCGGTCGGGCTGCTGCATCGGCGGCAGATTCTGCACCGCGACATCAAACCGGAAAACCTGCTGTCAGGTGACGACGGCGAGCTGCGCCTGCTGGATTTCGGTCTGGCTTACTGCCCCGGGCTGTCGGAAGACGCGCCGTCGACCCTGCCGGGAACGCCAAGCTTTATCGCCCCCGAAGCGTTTCGTGGCGAACCACCGAATGCGCAGCAGGAGTTGTATTCAGTCGGCGTCACTCTCTATTACCTGCTCACCGGGCATTTCCCTTATGGCGAGATCGAAGCGTTTCAGCGGCCCCGATTCGGCGTGCCGGTGAATGCCAGTCGCTATCGCCCGGACTTGCCGGAATGGCTGGCGCAAAGTCTGGAACGCGGCGTCGCCGCCGATCCGCAGCAACGCTTCGAAACCGCTGAAGAGTGGCTGCTGGTGCTGGAACAGGGTGAGCGGCAAAGTTTGAGTGTGCGGCCCCGGCCTTTGTTGGAGCGGGAGCCGTTGAAGGTCTGGCGGACGATGGCTTTGGTGTCGTTGCTGGGGAATGTGGTGCTGCTGGTTTTGTTGTTTCATCAGCCCTGAAAAGATCGCAGCCTTCGGCAGCTCCTACAGTTGGTTGCGTACACCTGTAGGAGCTGCAGAAGGCCGCGATCTTTTGATCCTGCGCTCCAAAAAAGCGCAACACGCCTCGAGAAAGTGCATCGAGCCAGCTCCAATCGGGCAAAAAAACCAGCAATTGCGGCGCCATAACAAGTTGGCACAACCACTGCATTACCCTTTTCACCATACATAAAGCCCAACCTTCAACGACGAAGGCTGCGCTTCCCGAGAGAACGGGACCAGGACAAAGGCGTCCTCGCTAGGCAACTAGCGGGACGCCTTTTTTTGTTTGCGCAAAATTTGTCGAGCAAGGCCCGACGGCCCACCAGAGGCCAGCCGCAGCTCCCGGAGAACCTGATGAAAAAACTCAAACTGGTGATGATCGGCAATGGCATGGCCGGGGTCCGTACCCTGGAAGAACTGCTCAAGCTGAGCGACGAGCTCTACGACATCACCGTCTTCGGCGCCGAACCGCACACCAACTACAACCGCATCCTGTTGTCGCCGGTGCTGGCCGGTGAGCAGACCTTCGAAGAGATCGTCCTCAACGACCTCGACTGGTACCTGGAAAACAACATCAAGTTGCTGCTCAACCGCAAAGTGGTGGAGATCGACCGGGTCAAACGCCGAGTGATCGCCGAGGACGGCACCGAAGCCGAGTACGACCGTCTGCTGATCGCCACCGGCTCGACTCCGTTCATCCTGCCAATCCCCGGCAACACTTTGCAGGGCGTGATCGGTTATCGCGACATCGCCGACACCCAGGCCATGATCGACACCGCCAGGACCCACAAGCACGCCGTGGTCATCGGCGGCGGTCTGCTCGGCCTCGAAGCGGCCAACGGCCTGATGCTGCGCGGCATGCACGTGACCGTGGTGCACCTCGGCGAATGGCTGCTGGAGCGGCAACTGGACAAGACCAGCGGCCAGCTTCTGCAATCGGCGCTGGAATCCCGTGGCCTGCATTTTCGCCTGTGCGAACAGACCCAAGCCCTGCACGACGCCGGCAATGGCCGGGTCGGCTCGGTGCAGTTCAAGAACGGCGACATCATCCCTGCCGATCTGGTGGTGATGGCCGCCGGCATCCGTCCCAACACTGAACTGGCAGAAAAGGCCGGCATTCCGTGCAATCGCGGGATTCTGGTCAACGACACCCTGCAAACCTACGACCCGCGCATCTACGCAATCGGCGAATGCGCCAGCCATCGCGGCATCGCCTACGGTCTGGTTGCACCGCTGTTCGAACAGGCCAAGGTCTGCGCCAATCACCTCGCGCAACTGGGTTTCGCTCGCTATCAGGGTTCAGTGACCTCGACCAAATTGAAAGTCACCGGCATCGACCTGTTCTCCGCCGGCGACTTCATGGGCGGCGAAGGCACCGAGACCATCACCCTCTCCGACCCGATCGGCGGTGTGTACAAAAAACTGGTGATCAAGGATGACGTGCTGGTCGGCGCCTGTCTGTACGGCGATACGGCAGATGGCGGTTGGTATTTCCGGCAGATTCGTGAGAATCACGCCATCGGCGAGATCCGCGATCACCTCATGTTCGGCGAAAACGCCTTAGGCGACGTAGGACATCAGGGCCAGGACAAAGCCATGGTCATGGCCGACAGCGCCGAAGTCTGCGGCTGCAACGGTGTGTGCAAGGGCACCATCGTCAAGGCGATTCAGGAACACGGCCTGTTCAGCGTCGATGAAGTGAAGAAACACACCAAGGCTGCCAGCTCCTGCGGCTCCTGCGCCGGGCTGGTCGAGCAGATCCTGATTAACACCGTCGGTGGCGCGGCGGACGTCAAACCGAAAAGCGAAAAAGCCATCTGCGGTTGCAGCGACCTCAACCACGGGCAGATTCGTCAGGCGATCCGCCAGGAACACCTGCTGACCATCGCCGAGACCATGAGTTACCTGAACTGGCGCACACCCAATGGCTGCGCGACCTGTCGCCCGGCGCTCAACTACTACCTGATTTCCACCTGGCCGGGCGAAGCCAAGGACGATCCGCAATCGCGCCTGATCAACGAACGCGCCCACGCCAACATCCAGAAGGACGGCACCTATTCGGTGGTGCCGCGCATGTGGGGCGGCGTGACCAATCCATCGGAACTGCGGCGGATCGCCGATGTGGCCGACAAGTACAACGTGCCGATGGTCAAGGTCACCGGCGGTCAGCGCATCGACTTGCTGGGGATCAAGAAACAGGATCTGCCCGGCGTCTGGAAAGACCTCGACATGCCGTCCGGCCACGCCTACGGCAAATCCATCCGCACGGTGAAAACCTGCGTTGGCAGCGAGTTCTGCCGCTTCGGCACGCAGAACTCGACGCAACTGGGCATCGAACTCGAGCACGACCTGTTCAACATGTGGTCGCCGCACAAGGTGAAGCTGGCGGTGTCCGGTTGCCCGCGCAACTGCTCGGAAGCGGGCATCAAGGACGTAGGAATTATCGGCGTCGACTCCGGCTGGGAGATGTACATCGGTGGCAACGGCGGGATCAAGACCGAAGTCGCCGAGTTCTTCGTCAAGCTCAAGACCGCCGAAGAAGTCCGCGAATACAACGGCGCGTTCCTGCAGCTCTACCGCGAAGAAGCCTTCTACCTCGAACGCACCGTGCATTACCTGCAACGGGTCGGCATGGAGCACATCAAGAAGAACGTGCTCGAAGACGCCGAGCGGCGCAAGGCCCTGAACGAGCGGCTGCAATTCTCCCTGTCGTTCGAACAGGACCCGTGGAAGGAGCGCCTGGCGCAGCCGCAACTGAAGAAAGAATTCGACGTGATCCCCGTGAAAAACCTGGAGGTGCCGGCATGAACTGGCTCGATATCTGTGCGCTGGAAGAGATCAACGCCCTCGGTTCGCGGATCATTGCCGGGCCGAAAGGTGACATCGCGATTTTTCGTACAAGCGACGACGAGGTTTTCGCACTCGATGACCGCTGCCCGCACAAGGGCGGGCCGCTGTCGCAGGGCCTGATCTATGGCAAGCGCGTGGCCTGCCCGCTGCATAACTGGCAGATCGACCTCGAAACCGGCGAAGCCCAGGCGCCGGACATCGGCTGCGCCCACCATCATCCGGCGCGGGTCGAGAATGGCCGGGTGCAACTGGCCCTGCGGGACGCCATCTGATGAACCGCCAGACGACCGCCTCGACCTGCTGTTACTGCGGGGTCGGCTGCGGCGTACTGATCGAGCATGACGGCGAGCGCATCCTCGGCGTCAGCGGCGATCCGGCGCACCCGGCCAACTTCGGCAAACTGTGCAGCAAAGGCTCGACGCTGCACCTGACCGGCGACCTCGCCGCCCGCGCCTTGTACCCGGAACTGCGCCTGGGCAAAGGCCTGGCGCGCAGCCGTACTGACTGGGATACCGCCCTCGACCACGCGACCAATGTGTTTGCCGAAACCATCGCCGAACACGGCCCGGACAGCGTGGCGTTCTACATCTCCGGGCAGTTGCTCACCGAGGACTACTACGCCTTCAACAAACTGGCGCGGGCGCTGGTCGGCACCAACAACATCGACAGCAATTCGCGGCTGTGCATGTCCTCGGCGGTGGTCGGTTACAAACGCAGCCTCGGCGCCGACGCACCGCCGTGCAGTTACGAAGACCTGGAGCTGAGCGACTGCGTGATGATCGTCGGCAGTAACATGGCCTACGCCCATCCGGTACTTTTCCGTCGGCTGGAGGAAGCCAAATCCCGTCGCCCGCAGATGAAAGTCATCGTGATCGACCCGCGTCGTACCGATACCTGCGATTTGGCTGACCTGCATCTGGCGATTCTTCCGGGCACCGATGTCGCTTTGTTCCATGGGATTTTGCATCTGCTGTTGTGGGAAGACTGGATTGATCGCGATTTCATCAAGGCGCACACCGAAGGCCTCGCCGATCTTAAAACCCTGGTCCGCGATTACACGCCGCAAATTGTTTCGCAACTGTGCGGCATCAGCATCGAGCAACTGCAGCAATGCGCAGAATGGGTCGGCACTGCGCCGAGCTTCCTGTCGCTGTGGTGCATGGGCCTGAATCAGTCCAGCGCCGGCAGCGCAAAAAACAGCGCGCTGATCAATCTGCACCTGGCCACCGGGCAAATCGGCCGACCCGGTGCAGGACCTTTCTCCCTGACGGGTCAGCCAAATGCCATGGGTGGGCGGGAAACCGGCAGTCTGTCCAATCTGTTGCCGGGCCATCGCGATGCCGCCAACCCGGAACATCGCGCCGAAGTGGCGGCGTACTGGGGCGTGGAGAGCTTGCCCGAGGCGTCGGGCCTGAGCGCCATCGAACTGTTCGAAAACCTGCGCAGCGGCAAAATCAAAGCACTGTGGATCGCCTGTACCAACCCGGCGCAATCGATGCCAGACCAGAGCGCAGTCCGCGCAGCGCTTGAGGCCTGCCCTTTTGTGGTGTTGCAGGAAGCCTTTCGCACCACCGAAACCGCTGCGTTTGCCGACCTGCTGTTACCCGCCGCCAGTTGGGGCGAGAAAGAAGGTTCGGTGACCAACTCCGAGCGGCGTATTTCCCACGTGCGCAAAGCGGTTGTCGCACCGGGCGAAGCGCGGCCGGACTGGGCCATCACGGTGGATTTCGCACAGCGTCTGGAGAAACGTCTGCGTCCTCGGCAGCCAAGTCTGTTCGCTTTCGATCAGCCTTCGCAGTTGTTTGATGAATTCAAACTGCTGACCCAAGGGCGAGACCTGGATCTGTGCGGAATCAGTCATGCCTTGATCGACGAGATCGGCCCGCAGCAATGGCCCTTCCCTGCCGGCGCCCGCCAAGGCACGCCACGACTCTACGAAGACGGCGTCTTTCCTACGGCCAGCGGCCGCGCGCAGTTCATTGCCGATCCGTACCGCGCCGCCAAGGAACAACGCGACGCGCGCTTCCCGCTGACTTTGATCACCGGTCGCCTGCGTGACCAGTGGCACGGCATGAGCCGCACCGGCACCGCCGCGCAATTGTTCGGCCACGTCAGCGAAGCCGTGCTGAGCCTGCACCCGGACGAAATGCGTCGGCACCGCTTGCATCCCGGCGATCTGGTCAATCTGAAAAGCCGCCGTGGCGCCCTGATTGTTGCGGTCGGCAGCGACGACAGCGTGCGTCCGGGCCAGGCGTTCCTGCCGATGCACTGGGGCGATCGCTATCTCAAGGGCGGCGTCAACACGCTGACCTTGTCGGCGTTTGATCCGCTGTCCAGGCAACCGGAGCTCAAGCACAGCGGCGTGCGTCTGGAGGCAGTCAACCTGCCGTGGCAACTGTTCGCTTTGATCGAGGGTGATGTTCAGCGGCATTTCGAGACGCTACGACCGCTGTGCGAGGCGTTTTCCTACGTCAGCCTCAGCCTTGTCGGTCGTGAGCGGCCAGCGTTGCTGATACGCGCTGCACACGCTGAGGCGCCCGATCCACAGTTGCTGGGCGAGATCGACCAATGCCTGTCCTTGCTGGATGGCCCGGTTCTGGCCTATGACGATCCGCGTCGCGCCATTGGCAAGCGGGTGCGTATCGAAAACGGCCGTATCACTGCGATTCGCCTCGCCGGCGAAACCCTTGCGCAACACTGGCTGCAAAGCCTGTGGCTGGAGGGCCGTGCCGACCAACAACTGCGGCGCTGGCTGCTCGCGCCGATGAGCGCGCCGCCGGGCGCTGTCGGCGCCATTGCGAGCGACAAGACCTTGTGCAATTGCGAAAACGTCAGTCTCAACGCAGTCTGCGCCGGCATTCGCCAGGGACTGGATCTGCAAGGCCTGAAAAACAATCTCCGATGCGGTACGCAATGCGGTTCCTGCGTGCCGGAAATCAAGCGTCTGCTGGCTGCCGAAGCGCGGCCGGTCGCGGTCATTTAACGAGGACAACACCATGAATGCGAAAGTCTGGCTGGTGGGCGCAGGCCCTGGCGATCCGGAGTTGCTGACGCTCAAAGCGGTGCGTGCATTGCGCGAGGCCGATGTGGTGATGATCGATGATCTGGTCAACGACGCCGTGCTGGAACACTGCCCGACTGCGCGGGTTATTCCCGTTGGCAAGCGCGGCGGCTGCCGTTCGACGCCACAGGCATTCATTCATCGGCTGATGCTGCGTTATTCACGCCAGGGCAAATGCGTAGTGCGCCTGAAGGGCGGCGATCCGTGCATTTTCGGTCGCGGTGGCGAAGAAGCGCAGTGGTTGCGCGAGCGTGGGGTTGAAGTGGAACTGGTCAATGGCATTACCGCCGGGCTGGCCGGGGCGACGCAGTGCGATATTCCGCTGACGTTGCGTGGCGTCGCGCGCGGGGTAACGTTGGTGACTGCGCACACGCAGGATGACAGCCAGTTGAACTGGCAGGCGTTGGCGCAAGGCGGGACGACGCTGGTGGTTTACATGGGCGTGGCCAAGCTGGGCGAGATTCGTGATCAGCTGCTGGCGGGAGGGATGGCGGCGGATACGCCGGTGGCGATGATCGAAAACGCTTCTTTGGCGCATCAGCGTGAATGTCGCAGTGATCTGACTGCGATGGCTGAGGATGCCTCGGCGTTTGAGTTGAAAAGTCCGGCGATTCTGGTGATTGGTGCGGTGGCTGGTGTCGTGGAAGAGCAAAAGATCGCAGCCTTCGGCAGCTCCTGCACGGCGTAACGCGCGCACGCGCTTTTAAGCGGCGAAGCCAAATCGCAGACAAAGAAAAGCCCGGCCTGAGCCGGGCTTTTCCATCAGCGGCAGCTAATTACTTAGCTTGAGCTTCAACCTGCGCTTCTACGCGACGGTTTACAGCGCGGCCAGCTTCAGTTTTGTTGTCAGCAACTGGGCGGGATTCGCCGTAGCCAACAGACTGAACGCGGGACGATTCAACACCGTACTGGTTGGTCAGAACTTGCTTAACGGCGTTTGCACGACGCTCGGACAGTTTCTGGTTGTAAGCGTCAGGACCGACGGAGTCAGTGTGACCTTCAACAGTAGTGGTGGTGGATGGGTACTGCTTCATGAAGTCAGCCAGGTTTTTGATGTCGCCGTAGCTGTTAGGCTTGACTACCGACTTGTCGAAGTCGAATTTCACGTCCAGCTCAACACGAACAACTTCAGCAACTGCTGGGCAGCCATCAGCGTCAACGGTTACGTTGGCTGGGGTGTCCGGGCACTTGTCAACGTTGTCGCAAACGCCATCGTTGTCGCTGTCGGAGCAGACTTCAGCAGGTGCTGGAACTGGAGCAGCAGCTGGCTTGGAGCCGCCACCGAAGTTCACACCGATACCGACGCTAGGAGCCCACTCGGTGTCGCCCTGGTCGATGTTGTACTGAGCTTCAACGCCGGCACGGGCGTAGAAGTTCTCGGTGAAGTACAGCTTGGCACCGCCGCCAACATTGGCGAAGGTGGAACGGTTACGACCGTTCGAACCGTTCTGGTCGATGCTCTGGTCAGAGAAACCGGCCGAAACGTATGGACGAATCATGTCGCCTGGGTTGTTGAAGTGGTACAGAGCGTCCAGAGCGGTGTTAGCGCCTTTGACGTTCTTGCCATCGTCGGCACGTACGTTGTGCACTTCGTCGTAGCCCAGACGCAGTTCAACGTCGTCGGTCAGGAAGTAACCGATCGAACCGCCGAACAGGTTGCCGTTGTTCTTGAAGTTACGAGCGCTGTCGAATTGTTCTTTCTTAGCGAAGCCTTCGATTTCAACTGCGCCTTGGCCTTGTGCCAGAGCGCCGAACGAAGTGGCGGCAATCAGAGAACCAATGGCCAAGCCCAAGGTGTTTTTCAGTTTCATCCGTTAAATCCCCATCTGGTGATTGTGAAGCAGTCCCGCAAACCGGGGGACAACTCGGCGGCAAGTCTATCAGAACTTGCCTACACGTAAGAGATATTTGCGCTGAACTAAGTTTCAGCAATGCCTGCAAATTTCTCACGCAATTTATCTAGAGCGCGTTTGTAACGCATTTTTGTCGCACTCAAACCCATGTGCATGATGTCTGCGATCTCCTGAAACTCCAGCTCTGCGACAAATCGTAGCACCAGAATTTCGCGGTCAATCGGATTCACATACACCAGCCAGCGATCAAGCCCACCCTTCTCCTCCGGCTTCGGCGCCTTTTCTTCAGACGCTTCTTCAAGAGGGTCCAGACTGAGAGCGTCCATCAAGCGACGCTTACGCCGTTCCTTCCGATACTGCGTGATGCATTCGTTGTAAGTGATGCTGTAAAGCCAGGTTTTGAACTTCGATTTCCCCTCGAAGTTCTTCAGGCCGTACAGCACCTTCAGCATCACTTCCTGACAGACATCGTCTGCGTCGCGATCGTTCCCAAGATATCTCGCGCAGACGTTAAATAATGTTCGCTGGTAACGCCGCATCAACTCTTCGTAGGCGCGCGTTACGTGAAACAGCTCGGTATGCGAGCGCGCGACCAACTCCTCATCAGAGAGCTCGCGGGGGTCGTAGCGCGTGGATAGCGGTTGGGCTTTATTCAAAACAAGTCGTGCCGACAGTCAGGTCAATGTCCGCCACAACCAGCCTCGGCTGGCATTTTGCGGCGGCATACATTAGCAGGGTTTGCCGGTTTAGCGGCTACTCACATGCTGTTCCAGCAGGATCCGATTGGAGAGAGAGACTAGCTCACCCTCATCGGTCAGCAATGTGGTTTTAACCGTGCCGATCTCTTCGATCTGGCCTTCGACCTCGCCAACACGCACTTGTTGCCCAACCTCATACAGCTCACGCACATAGATTCCCGCAAGAATCTGACCGGCGATTTCCCGGCTTCCCAAACCCATGGCCAGCGCAACTGCCAGACCAACGGTAATCAAAACGATGACAATTACATGGTTCAGCAGGTCGGTCTTGACCTCGAGCTGGCTGATCGCAACCGAGATGCTGATGATGATCACCAGCCCCTGCGCGATCCGTCCCAACCCGGAAGCGTAGTCCAGCCCTACGCCTTCTGCTGCGCCGCGCACCAGCCCGTTGGCCAGTTGCGCCAGCAGGACACCGACCAGCAGCACCAGCGCGGCGCCGAATACTTTCGGCAGATACAACGCCAGCATGTCCAGCGTAGCTGAAACTCGCTCGAGGCCAAGGGATTCTGCCGCAGAAACCAGAAAAATCAGCAGAACGAACCAGTAGACAATTTTACCGATCAGCGTCGAGATCGGCACTTGCAGCCCGGCGCGCGACATCAGCTTGGTCAGCCCGGTACCGCCCATCAGGCGATCAAGGCCCAGTTTTGCGAGCAATTTGGAGAGCAAGGTGTCGAGCAGCTTGGCCACGACGAAACCCAACAGCAGCACAACCAGTGCGCCGAACAGGTTCGGAATGAAGTTAGCGACTTTGGTCCACAACGCAGTCATTGCAGTGACGAGGCTCTGAGTCCAGAGATCAAGTTCCATATTCAATCAGCCTTATCAGCAGTGCGAGCAGTGGTTTTACGAAGACGGGAAACCGGCGAGACATGCGCCGAGCCATTGTTCAGGGCGATCATCAGCGCGGGCAGCCAGCGGCCCAGCAGGCTGAACAGATCACCGGCGCCGACCTGGCGGTTGGCGGTTTTGAGTACGCGGCCCAGGCAGGCATCGTCGTCGCGGCTGGACGGCGAAGCGTTGAGCATGTCGCGCAAAGACTGTTCAAACGGATCGTGCATACGCACCTCTCGTGATGTCTGTGAAAGACGCGGGCAGTTTTACTCGGGTCACATGCGCCATGTTCACACCCAGCGCAATCGACGGAACAACCACCACTGACCGAACGCCAGGGCGAGTACCGTCAGACAGGCAATCAGGAAACCATACGGGCTTTCGGCAAACGGAATGCCGCCGACATTGATGCCCAGCAGACCGGTGATGAAACTCATCGGCAAGAAGATGCAGGTAATGATGCCGAAGCGGTACATGGTCCGATTCATGTGCACGCTCAAACGCCGGTCTTCGGCTTCCAGCACAAGCCCCACGCGCTCTCGGGTCAATTCGAGCTCTTCCAGATAACGGGTCAGGCTGTTGTTCAATTCGTTCCAGTAGTCGGCGTCGTCTTCGACGAACCACGGCAGTTTGATCCGCGTCAGCTGTCCGAAAATGTCCCGCTGTGGCGCGAGAAAACGCTTCAGCCCAGCGGCTCTGCGGCGGATGTGCAAAATGGCCCCGTGCTCGGGCGTATACCGTTCGTCGGCGTCGAGTTTTTCTTCCTCTTCATCGACCACTTCCGACAGGCACGTGACCAGATCCTGCACTTTATTGGTGAGGAACTGCGCCAGATACAGCATCAATTCAGAAGACGTTTTCGGACCTTTGCCCTCCCCCAGCAGCGCCAGCAACTCATCTGTAGCGCGCAACGGACGCAAGCGCAGGGAAATCACGCGCTGAGCGGAGGCAAAAATCCGCACCGAGACCATGTCTTCTGGCTCGGCGCCCGGGTTGAGATTGACCCCGCGCAGAAACAGCAGCAGCTCGGAATCGGGCAATGGCAACAGACGCGGGCGGGTGTTCTCTTCCAGCAGCAGATCGCAGGTGAATTCGTTGAGCCCGCTGGATTTGCGCAGCCAGGTTTGGGTCTGCGGATGGCTGCGATCCCAGTGCAGCCACAGGCTTTCATGGGCCTGCAGCTGCAAATCGTCGAGCTCAGTCCGGGCTATCGAACGCGCACCGCCCTTGCCGTCCAGCACCAGGGCATGCACCAGCCCCCATTGCGCGTTTTCTTCCTCGAACATCCGCATCCCTTGTCGAAAATCTTATTCAGGCATTTTCAGCGGGCTCGGCGATACGATCACGCCGTTGTTGTCCGCATAAATGTATTGACCTGGGTGGAACGTCACGCCGGCGAAAGTCACCGGAACGTTGAGGTCGCCGATGCCGCGCTTGTCGGTTTTCATCGGGTGACTGGCCAGCGCCTGCACGCCGAGATCGGTCTGGGCGATGACGTCGACGTCACGGATGCAACCGTAGATCACCAACCCTTCCCAACCGTTCTGCGCGGCCTTGGCGGCGATCATGTCGCCCAGCAGGGCGCGGCGCAGCGAACCGCCGCCATCAACCACCAGTACTTTGCCTTTGCCGTTGAGTTCGGCCTGCTCCTTGACCAGCGAATTGTCTTCGAAGCATTTGATGGTCACGATTTCGCCGCCGAAAGAATCCCGGCCACCGAAATTGCTGAACATCGGTTCCAGCACCTGCACCAGCTCCGGGTAGGCGTCGCACAGATCAGGCGTAAGGTAATGTTCCATCGAAAAACTCCTGTAACAAGGAAGACGATCAAGGATGCCGCATTCTGATGAGACGAGTTCCGGCGGTCGCTGTTTACCTTAGTCCATGCCATGGTCGCTGACGCAACCTGAACAAACCCTGAAACGTAATAGCTAAACAGTCACGAAATATGACCAGAACCGCACAATGCGTCATATCTTAGCCGCAAGCCAGGCTGAACGGAACGCCCTTCACACTGCGGCGGCCAGATTCGCTGGCTGCTCAAGCAACGGCGTCTGCTGATCCTTCAACCAGCGCGCCACCAGCGGCCACACCTCAGCCTGCGCCGCTTTGCTCACCAGCATTTCGACATGACCGAAATTATCCGAGAAGCCCTGCTCGCGCCCCAGATTGATGAACTGCTTGTGCTCGGCGCCGATCTGCTCGAACAGCTTGCGGCAGGCCCACGCCGGATCCTGATGATCGCCCGCTGCCGTCACCGCCAGCACCGGTACCTGAACATCGGCAAGTCCGGCCCACCAGTCCTTGTCCTTGTCGCCGAAGCGACCGAACAAGCCGTACCAGCGCATGCTTTCGATGGCCAGGCCGATCGGTTCGTCTTCCGGGCCGCGTTTGAGGCGTGAGCCGGACAACTGCGCGAAACGCTTGAGAATAAAGCGCCCGCCCCACTCCACCGGTGGGATTTTCAAAGGCCAATAGGTACGGCTGACCTGGGTGCCGAAAAACGCCGCCGAGGCCACGGCCGGTTCGCCGAGATACTCGCCGCCGAGCGCTGCTGCCAGGGTGATGCCGCCCAGCGAATGGCCGATCCAGTGCGGGATCTGTCCGCTCTGCTCACGCACGAACGCGGCAATCGCCGGCAGATCGTAGCGAGCGTAATCGGCCACGCGGTTGCGCCGGTAGTCTTCGTTGCGCTGGGACAGGCCGTGACCGCGCATTTCCGGAATCCACACGTCGAAGCCCAGCCGCGTCAGATACGCGCCGAGCCCGAGGCCTTTGGGGGAAAACCAGAAGCGCCGATTGGAGAAGCTGCCGTGTAACAGAATCACCGGCACGCCGCGTGGCGCCGTGTCATCGGCCATGCCCAGGCGGGTGACGGCGATCTCCACGGACCAGTCCGGGCTGTTGCCGGGTTTCAATCGATAGACGTCTTCGCTCAGATCGCCGCGCCGCTCGGCGCTGATCAGCGCGACAGGAAACAGGTTGCTGCTGCTTTGCATAATGCTCTTGCACAAAAAAGGGCGGCATCCGATGGAGCCCGCCCTACTTCAATCTCAAGGCCCGGCCCATGTGGGAGCGAGCCTGCTCGCGAAAGCGGTGTATCAATCAACATCCATGGTGAATGTTGCTCCGTCTTCGCGAGCAGGCTCGCTCCTACAGGGGGCGCGGCCCGTTCACATGTTGATCAAGCCTGCGCCTGACCTTCGGCGAGGAAGAACCAGGTTTCCAGCACGGTGTCCGGGTTCAGCGACACGCTCTCGATGCCCTGTTCCATCAGCCACTTGGCCAGATCCGGGTGGTCCGAAGGACCCTGACCGCAGATGCCGATGTACTTGCCAGCCTTGTTGCAGGCCTGAATGGCGTTGGCCAACAGCTTCTTGACCGCTGGATTACGTTCGTCGAACAGGTGCGCGATGATCCCCGAGTCACGGTCCAGACCCAGCGTCAGTTGGGTCAGGTCGTTGGAGCCGATCGAGAAACCGTCGAAGAATTCGAGGAATTCCTCAGCCAGAATCGCGTTGGATGGCAGCTCGCACATCATGATCACGCGTAGACCGTTCTCGCCACGCTTCAAGCCGTTCTCGGCGAGCAGATCGACCACCTGGCTGGCTTCGCCGAGAGTACGGACGAACGGCACCATGATTTCCACGTTGGTCAGGCCCATCTCGTTGCGCACGCGTTTCAGCGCGCGGCATTCGAGCTCGAAGCAATCGCGGAAAGATTCGCTGATGTAACGCGAAGCGCCACGGAAGCCCAGCATCGGGTTTTCTTCTTCCGGCTCGTAGAGCTTGCCGCCGATCAGGTTGGCGTATTCGTTGGACTTGAAGTCCGACAGACGCACGATGACTTTTTTCGGCGTGAACGCTGCAGCCAGGGTGCTGATGCCTTCCACCAGTTTGTCGACGTAGAAGTCGACGGGGTCGCTGTAGCCGGCAATACGCTTGTCGACGCTGTCCTTGATTTCCTGCGGCAGGCCGTCGTAGTTCAACAGCGCTTTCGGGTGCACGCCGATCATGCGGTTGATGATGAATTCCAGACGCGCCAGACCAACGCCGGCGTTCGGCAATTGGGCGAAGTCGAAGGCGCGATCCGGATTGCCGACGTTCATCATGATCTTGAACGGCAGCTCCGGCATGGCATCGACGGAGTTCTTCTTGATGTCGAAGCCCAGTTCGCCTTCGAAAATGTAGCCGGTGTCGCCTTCGGCGCAAGACACGGTCACGCCCTGGCCGTCCTTCAGCAGCTGGGTGGCGTTGCCGCAACCGACCACCGCCGGAATGCCCAGCTCACGGGCGATGATCGCCGCGTGGCAGGTACGCCCGCCACGGTTGGTGACGATGGCGCTGGCGCGCTTCATCACTGGTTCCCAGTCCGGGTCGGTCATGTCGGAAACCAGCACGTCGCCCGGCTGGACCTTGTCCATTTCCGAGACGTCTTTGATGATCCGTACTTTGCCGGCGCCGATGCGCTGGCCGATCGCCCGGCCTTCCACCAGCACGGTGCCGGTTTCTTTCAGCAGGTAACGTTCCATGACGTTGGCCTGGGTGCGGCTTTTCACGGTTTCCGGACGCGCTTGCACGATGTACAGCTTGCCGTCGTCACCGTCCTTGGCCCACTCGATGTCCATCGGGCAGCCGTAGTGCTTCTCGATGATCATCGCCTGCTTGGCCAGCTCGCTGACTTCGGCGTCGGTCAGGCAGAAACGCGCGCGTTCGGCCTTGTCGACATCGACGGTTTTGACCGAACGACCGGCCTTGGCCTCGTCGCCGTAGATCATCTTGATGGCTTTGCTGCCCAGATTGCGACGCAGGATCGCCGGACGACCGGCCTCCAGTGTGCCTTTGTGTACGTAGAACTCATCCGGGTTGACCGCGCCTTGTACGACGGTTTCGCCCAGGCCGTAAGCGCCGGTGATGAACACCACGTCACGGAAACCCGATTCGGTATCGAGGGTGAACATCACGCCGGCGGTGCCGGTTTCCGAACGCACCATGCGCTGCACGCCAGCCGACAGGGCGACCAGTTTGTGGTCGAAGCCCTGGTGCACGCGGTAGGAAATCGCACGGTCGTTGAACAGCGAAGCGAACACCTCTTTGGCGGCGCGGATTACGTTTTCCACACCACGGATGTTCAGGAAGGTTTCCTGCTGACCGGCGAACGAGGCGTCCGGCAGGTCTTCGGCGGTAGCAGAAGAACGCACGGCCACGGCTACGTCAGGGTTGCCCGCCGACAGCGCGGCGAACGCGGTGCGGATCTCGGTGTTGAGTTTTTCCGGGAATTCGGCGTCCATGATCCATTGGCGGATCTGCGCGCCGGTCTTGGCCAGGGCATTGACGTCGTCGACGTCAAGCGCGTCGAGGGCCTTGTGGATCTGCTCGTTCAGGCCGCTCAGTTCGAGGAAGTCACGATAGGCCTGAGCCGTCGTGGCGAAGCCGCCGGGGACCGAAACACCGGCGCCTGCCAGGTTACTGATCATCTCGCCCAGGGATGCGTTCTTGCCCCCCACATGCTCAACATCGTGTTTGCCGAGCTTATCGAGGGAAACTACGTACTCTACCAAGTTGATCTCTCCACTAACTGTGTTGGAAAAGCTCAGAAACCGGCGGCCCGGGGGAGCCTTGGCCGGTTGTATGGCCTGGACCTGGAAAATAAGTGAGAATGCGGGCCAATGGCGGCCGGCAAATCGCGCCTATCATATCCAGAAATGCTCATCAGCTTAAGGCCCAAGGTGCAAATGAAACGATCTGCTTTCTTCATCTCCGATGGCACCGGCATTACCGCCGAAACCCTGGGTCAAAGCCTGTTGGCGCAGTTCGAAAACATTACCTTCAGCAAATTCACGCGGCCCTACATCGACAGCGTGGAAAAAGCGCGGGCCATGGTACAACAAATCAACAAAGCCGCTGAAACCGACGGCTTTCGGCCGATCATCTTCGACACCATCGTCAATCAGGACATCCGTGAGATTCTCGCAACGTCCAATGGTTTCATGATCGACATTTTCTCGACTTTCCTCGCGCCGCTCGAACAGGAGCTTACCGAGCACTCTTCCTACACCGTCGGCAAGTCCCATTCCATCGGGCACAACTCCAATTACATGGAGCGCATCGAGGCGGTGAACTTCGCCCTCGACAACGATGACGGCGCGCGCACCCACTATTACGACAAAGCCGATCTGATACTAGTGGGCGTGTCGCGATGCGGCAAAACGCCGACGTGTCTGTACATGGCCATGCAGTTCGGCATCCGCGCGGCCAACTATCCGCTGACCGAAGACGACATGGAGCGCCTGACCCTGCCGACGGCCCTGCGCGCCCATCAGCACAAGCTGTTCGGCCTGACCATCGACCCCGACCGCCTGACTGCGATCCGCAACGAGCGCAAGCCCAACAGCCGTTATTCGAGCTACGCCCAGTGCGAATTCGAAGTGCGCGAAGTGGAGAACCTGTTCCGCCGCGAGAACATTCCGCACATCAATTCCACGCATTTTTCCGTCGAGGAGATTTCGGCGAAGATTCTGGTGGAGAAAGGGGTTGAGCGGCGGTTCAAGTAGGTTTGCGGTGCCTGATCTGACGCTATCGCGGGCAAGCCCGCTCCCACAGGTTCTGAAGGCGTTCACAATTTCTGTGTTCATCACAATTCCCTGTGGGAGCGGGCTTGCCCGCGAAGAACGATAACGCGGTCTGTCAGAGCACAAACAGATCGATGAATCGATTCACCGCTGTGGCTTCAAGCCGCGCCTGATCCTCACAGAGCGCAAAAATCTCCGCGCAACGCTGCTCGGCAAACCGCGTGGCCAGATTGGCCTTGAACTTGTCCTCCAGCAACGGAATACCTTCGGCGCGGCGGCGGCGATGGCCGATCGGGTACTCCACCAGCACGTTATCGGTGCTGCTGCCGTCCTTGAAAAACACCTGCACGGCATTGGCAATCGAGCGCTTGTCGGGCTCAAGGTATTCGCGAGTGAAACGCGGTTCTTCGACGATGACCATTTTTTCGCGCAGCACATCGATGATCGGATGCGCCTTGTGGAAGTCGTCTTCGTAGTGCTCCGCCACCAGATTGCCGAATGCCAGCGGCACGGCGGTCATGTATTGCAGGCAGTGGTCGCGGTCGGCGGCATTGGCCAGCGGGCCGACCTTGGAAATGATGCGGATCGCCGATTCATGGGTGGTGATGACGATGCGGTCGATCTCATGCAGGCGATTGCGCACCTGCGGATGCAGGGTCACCGCCGCCTCGCATGCGGTTTGCGCATGGAATTCGGCGGGGAAGCTGATCTTGAACAGCACGTTTTCCATCACGTAACTGCCGAACGGCCGGGAAAAGCTGAAAGCGCGTTTGTCCGAGGGTTTCAGCGCCAGATCGTTGTTGGTGTGGCTGAACGAAACGTCATAGAAGCCCCACTGCTTCGCGCTCAAAACTCCGGGAATGCCCATCTCGCCGCGCATGGCGATGTCGGCCAGCCTTACGCCGCGACTCGCCGCATCCCCCGCCGCCCAGGATTTGCGCGAGCCAGCGTTCGGCGCGTGACGATAGGTGCGCAGCGCCTGACCGTCGGCGAAGGCATGGGACAGCGCCGACAGCATCTGCTCGCGATTGGCACCCATCAGTCTGGCGCTGACGGCGGTCGAGGCGACTTTCACCAGAATGACGTGGTCGAGTCCAACCCGGTTGAAGGAGTTTTCCAGAGCGATCACGCCTTGAATCTCGTGGGCCATGATCATCGCTTCCAGCACATCACGAACCGTCAGCGGCGCCTCACCGTGGGCGACGCGTTTCTGCGACAGGTGATCGGCTACGGCGAGGATGGCACCGAGGTTGTCCGATGGATGCCCCCATTCGGCGGCAAGCCAGGTGTCGTTGTAATCGAGCCAACGGACGATGCAGCCGATGTCCCACGCGGCCTTAACCGGATCGAGGCGATAACTGGTGCCCGGCACTCGTGCGCCGAACGGCACCACCGTGCCCTCGACTATCGGGCCGAGGTGTTTCGTGCATTCGGGAAAACGCAGAGCCAGCAGACCGCAGCCCAGCGTGTCGATCAGGCAGTTGCGCGCGGTGTTCAGCGCTTCGGCGGATTCGGGCTTGAAGGTGAGGACGTAGTCGGCGATGTTCTGCAGAACTGCGTCGTAATCGGGGCGGTTGTTCAGGTCGACGTTGGCGCTCATGTTCGATTCACTCGTGAAGTGGTTCGTTGATGGGACCTCGGTTCAGGGCTAACGATTTCTTATGATTGAAATGCAATCCACTGTGGGAGCGAGCCTGCTCGCGAAGGCTGAGCGTCAGTCAACATTTGCATGTCTGATGCATCGCTTTCGCGAGCAGGCTCGCTCCCACAAGGATATTGCTGTTGCTTAAAAGCAATCGCCGGGCACGCGGACATAGCCTTCCATGAGCACCCGCGCACTGCGACTCATGATGGCTTTCTTCACCACCCATTCGCCATTCTCCAGCGTCGCCTCGGCGCCCACGCGCAACGTCCCGGACGGATGTCCAAAGCGCACGGCATTGCGCTCGACGCCGCCGGCAGCAAGATTGACCAACGTGCCGGAAATCGCTGCCGCCGTGCCGATCGCCACTGCCGCCGTGCCCATCATGGCGTGGTGCAGCTTGCCCATCGACAACGCGCGCACCAGCAGATCGACATCACCAGCGGCAATCGCTTTTCCACTCGACGCTACGTAATCCGCAGGCTTGGCGACGAATGCGACTTTCGGCGTGTGCTGCCGCTTGGCGGCTTCTTCCAGATTGGCGATCAGCCCCATCCGCAACGCACCGTAGGCACGAATGGTCTCGAACATCAGCAGCGCTTTTGGATCGCCGTTGATCGCGCCCTGGAGTTCGGTGCCGGTGTAACCGATGTCTTCGGCGTTGACGAATATCGTCGGGATCCCGGCGTTGATCATGGTCGCCTTGAACGTGCCGACACCCGGGACCTCAAGCTCATCGACCAGATTGCCGGTGGGGAACATCGAGCCACCGCCGCCCTCTTCTTCCGCCGCCGGATCCATGAATTCAACCTGCACTTCGGCCGCCGGAAAGGTCACGCCGTCGAGTTCGAAATCACCGGTTTCCTGCACTTCGCCGTCGGTGATCGGCACGTGGGCGATGATGGTCTTGCCGATGTTGGCCTGCCACACGCGCACCACCGCCACACCGTTGTGCGGAATGCGGCTGGCGTCGACCAGACCGTTGCTGATGGCGAACGAACCGACCGCCGCCGAGAGGTTGCCGCAGTTGCCGCTCCAGTCGACGAACGGCTTGTCGATCGACACTTGGCCGAACAGGTAATCGACGTCGTGATCGGCGCGGGTGCTTTTCGACAGGATCACGGTTTTGCTGGTGCTCGACGTCGCGCCGCCCATGCCGTCGATTTGCTTGTCGTAGGGATCGGGGCTGCCGATCACTCGCAGCAACAAAGCGTCGCGCGCCGGTCCTGGGACCTGCGCTGCTTCGGGCAGATCCTTGAGGCTGAAGAACACGCCTTTGCTGGTGCCGCCGCGCATGTAAGTCGCAGGGATTTTTATTTGTGGTGCGTGAGCCATGGTGCTCCTTACCGAAGGCATGGGACTTGAAAATCCCATGCCCACAAGTTGATTTAAACGGCGACCGCCGAGCCTTCGAGGAAGTCCTGCGCGAAGCGCTGCAACACGCCGCCGGCCTCGTAGATCGACACTTCTTCAGCGGTATCGAGACGGCAGGTCACCGGCACTTCGACACGCTCGCCATTCTTGCGATTGATCACCAGCGTAAGATCCGCACGCGGCTTGCGCTCGCCGATCACGTCGTAGGTTTCGCTGCCATCGATGGCCAGAGTGTGGCGGTTGGTGCCAGGTTTGAATTCCAGCGGCAACACGCCCATGCCCACCAGGTTGGTGCGGTGAATGCGCTCGAAACCTTCAGCGGCAATCGCCTCGACACCGGCCAGGCGCACGCCTTTAGCCGCCCAGTCGCGGGACGAACCCTGACCGTAGTCGGCACCGGCAATGATGATCAGCGGCTGCTTGCGCTGCATGTAGGTTTCGATGGCTTCCCACATGCGCATGACCTGGCCTTCCGGCTCGACACGCGCCAGCGAACCCTGCTTGACCTTGCCGTTTTCCACGACCATTTCGTTGAACAGCTTCGGATTGGCGAAGGTCGCGCGCTGTGCGGTCAGGTGGTCGCCACGGTGGGTGGCGTAGGAGTTGAAGTCCTCTTCCGGCAGGCCCATTTTCGCCAGGTATTCGCCGGCGGCGCTGTCGAGCATGATCGCGTTCGATGGCGACAGGTGATCAGTGGTGATGTTGTCCGGCAGCACCGCCAGCGGGCGCATGCCCTTCAACGGACGGGCGCCGGCCAGTGCGCCTTCCCAGTACGGCGGACGGCGAATGTAGGTGCTCATTTCGCGCCAGTCGTACAACGGCGCGACTTTCGGCCCGGTGTCTTCATGCACGGCGAACATAGGAATGTAGACCTGCCGGAACTGCTCGGGCTTGACCGACGACTTCACCACCGCATCGATTTCTTCGTCGCTCGGCCAGATGTCCTTGAGGCGGATTTCCCGGCCATCGACCACGCCCAGCACATCCTTCTCGATATCGAAACGGATGGTCCCGGCGATCGCGTAGGCAACCACCAGCGGCGGCGAGGCGAGGAATGCCTGTTTGGCGTACGGGTGAATGCGGCCGTCGAAGTTGCGGTTGCCGGAAAGCACCGCGGTCGCGTACAGATCGCGGTCGATGATCTCTTGCTGGATCAGCGGATCGAGGGCGCCGGACATGCCATTACACGTGGTGCAGGCAAATGCCACAACGCCGAAACCGAGCTGTTCCAGCTCAGTGGTCAGCCCCGCTTCATCGAGGTACAGCGCCACGGTTTTCGAACCGGGCGCCAGCGAGGATTTGACCCACGGCTTGCGGGTCAGGCCGAGCTTGTTGGCATTGCGCGCCAACAGGCCGGCGGCGATGACGTTGCGTGGGTTGCTGGTGTTGGTGCAACTGGTGATGGCGGCGATGATCACGGCGCCGTCGGGCATTTGCCCCGGCACGTCATCCCACTGGCCGGAGATGCCTTTGGCCGCCAGATCCGATACCGCAACGCGGGCGTGCGGGTTGCTCGGGCCGGCCATGTTGCGCACCACCGAGGACAGATCAAAAGTCAGGCCGCGCTCGTATTGCGCGCCTTTCAGGCTGTCAGCCCACAGACCGGTCAACTTGGCGTATTGCTCGACCAGTTGCACTTGCTGGTCTTCACGACCCGTCAGTTTCAGGTAATCGATGGTCTGCTGATCGATGTAGAACATCGCTGCCGTGGCGCCGTATTCCGGGGCCATGTTGGAAATGGTGGCGCGGTCGCCGAGGGTCAGCGCCGCCGCGCCTTCGCCGAAGAACTCCAGCCAGGCACCGACGACTTTCTGCTTGCGCAGGTATTCGGTCAGGGCCAGGACCATGTCGGTGGCGGTGATGCCCGGTTGCAACTTGCCGGTCAGTTCGACGCCAACGCTTTCCGGCAGACGCATCCACGACGCACGGCCGAGCATCACGCTCTCGGCTTCGAGGCCGCCGACACCAATGGCGATCACACCGAGCGCATCGACGTGCGGCGTGTGGCTGTCGGTGCCGACGCAGGTGTCGGGGAACGCCACGCCTTCGCGCACCTGAATCACCGGGGACATTTTCTCCAGGTTGATCTGGTGCATGATGCCGTTGCCCGGCGGGATCACGTCGACGTTCTTGAAGGCCTTTTTGGTCCAGTTGATGAAGTGGAAACGGTCTTCGTTGCGGCGGTCTTCGATGGCGCGGTTCTTCTCGAAGGCCTGGGCATCGAAACCGCCGGCCTCGACGGCCAGCGAGTGGTCGACGATCAATTGCGTCGGCACCACCGGGTTGACCTGCGCCGGGTCACCACCCTGCAAAGCGATGGCGTCACGCAGACCGGCGAGGTCGACCAGCGCGGTCTGGCCGAGGATGTCATGGCAGACCACCCGCGCCGGGAACCACGGAAAATCGAGGTCGCGCTTGCGTTCGATCAGTTGCTTGAGCGAGTCGGTGAGCGTGGCCGGGTCGCAGCGACGCACAAGGTTTTCCGCCAGCACGCGGGAGGTGTACGGCAGGGTGTCGTAGCTGCCAGGCGCAATCGCCTCGACCGCCGCGCGGGTGTCGAAGTAATCCAGCGGCGTGCCGGGCAGGTTCTTGCGGAATTCTGTGTTCATCGGGTCAGGACTCGGGTCACGGTGGTTGCAAAGGGTGGGCCAGAAACCTGAGTTACACACCGTCCACTATGGGAGCGAGCCTGCTCGCGAAAGCGGTATATCAGTCGACATCAATGTTGAATGTCAGTCCGTCTTCGCGAGCAGGCTCGCTCCCACAGGGTCTAGCGGTGTTCTCTGGTTCCGGGTCAGCCCACCATTTCAGCGACGTTCGATTGGCACGAACTTGCGCTGTTCGACGCCGGTGTACTCGGCGCTTGGGCGGATGATGCGGTTGTTGGCGCGTTGTTCGAACACGTGCGCGGCCCAGCCGGTCAGGCGCGAGCAGACGAAGATCGGCGTGAACAGCTTGGTCGGGATGCCCATGAAGTGGTACGCCGAGGCATGGTAGAAGTCGGCATTCGGGAACAATTTCTTCTGCTCCCACATGGTCTTGTCGATGGCTTCGGAGACGGGGAACAACACCTTGTCGCCGACCTCGTCCGCGAGTTTTTTCGCCCAGCCCTTGATCACCTCGTTGCGCGGGTCGCTGTCCTTATAGATCGCGTGGCCGAAGCCCATGATCTTGTCCTTGCGCTCGAGCATGCCGAGGGTGCCTTTGATCGCCTCTTCCGGCGACGAGAAGCGCTCGATCATTTCCATCGCCGCTTCGTTGGCGCCGCCGTGCAATGGACCGCGCAGCGAACCGATTGCCGCTGTTACGCAGGAATACAGATCGGAAAGGGTCGAGGCGCAAACCCGTGCGGTGAAGGTCGAGGCATTGAATTCGTGCTCGGCGTAGAGGATCAGCGACACGTTCATGACTTTGACGTGCAGTTCGCTCGGTTTCTTGCCGTGCAGCAAATGCAGGAAGTGGCCGCCAATGGTCGGCTCGTCGCTGACGCAGTCGATGCGCTTGCCGTCGTGGCTGAAGCGATACCAGTAGCACATGATCGCCGGGAAAGCGGCGAGCAGGCGGTCGGTCTTGTCGCGCTGTTCGGCGAAGTCTTTCTCCGGTTCGATGTTGCCGAGGAATGAGCAACCGGTGCGCATGACGTCCATCGGATGCGCGTCAGCCGGGATGCGTTCAAGCACTTCCTTGAGCGCCTGCGGCAGGTCGCGCAGTTTGCTCAGTTTGCTTTGATAGTCGGCCAGTTGCGCTGTTGTCGGCAGTTCGCCGTACAGCAGCAGATACGCGACTTCTTCAAATTGCGCGTCGGCGGCCAGTTCACGCACGTCGTAGCCGCGATAGGTCAGCCCGGCACCGGCCTGGCCCACGGTGGACAGTGCGGTTTGCCCGGCTACCTGGCCACGGAGCCCGGCGCCACTGAGTACTTTTGCTTCGGCCATTGTGTTCTCCAATCTTCTTGAATTTGTATGGGGAAACTTGTGGGAGCGAGCCTGCTCGCGAAAGCGTCGTGTCAGTCACTTTGACATTGCCTGATCCACCGCTTTCGCGAGCAGGCTCGCTCCCACAGGGTTTTGTTCAGCCTTTCTTCTGTGCAAACAACGCATCGAGCTTCTGCTCGAACGTGTGGTAATCGATACGATCGTAGAGCTCCATGCGAGTCTGCATGGTGTCGATGACATTCTGTTGCGTGCCATCGCGGCGGATCGCCGTGTAGACATTTTCCGCCGCCTTGTTCATCGCGCGGAATGCCGACAGCGGATACAGCACCAGAGAAACGTCGGCGCCGGCCAGTTGTTCGGTGGTGTACAGCGGCGTTGCGCCGAACTCGGTGATATTGGCCAGGATCGGCGCTTTCACGCGGTTGGCGAACAGCTTGTACATCTCCAGTTCAGTAATCGCTTCCGGGAAGATCATGTCAGCGCCGGCCTCAATGCACGCCGCCGCACGATCGAGTGCCGATTCCAGACCTTCCACCGCCAATGCATCGGTGCGCGCCATGATCACGAAGCTGTCGTCGGTGCGCGCATCGACGGCGGCTTTGATGCGATCGACCATTTCCTGCTGGCTGACAATTTCTTTATTCGGGCGATGGCCGCAGCGCTTGGCGCCAACCTGGTCCTCGATGTGAATCGCCGCCGCGCCGAACTTGATCATCGACTTGACCGTGCGCGCGACGTTGAACGCCGACGAGCCAAAACCGGTGTCGACATCCACCAGCAGCGGCAGGTCGCAGACATCGGTGATGCGGCGCACGTCGGTCAGCACGTCGTCCAATCCAGTGATGCCCAGGTCCGGCACGCCCAGAGAACCTGCGGCTACACCGCCACCGGACAGGTAGATCGCCTTGAAACCGGCGCGTTTGGCCAGCAGCGCGTGGTTGGCGTTGATCGCGCCGACCACTTGCAAAGGATGCTCGCTGGCGACCGCATCGCGGAAGCGCTGGCCCGGCGTGTTCAGGTTGGAAGTCATGCATCACCTCGTTCAGTGGCTGTCTTGTTGTGGGCGCCGTCCTCGTAGTGACGGGCGATGTTGCGTTTCGAGGCGCCGATGTGGCGGCGCATCAACAATTCCGCGAGTTCGCCGTCACGGTCGGCGATGGCATCGAGAATGCGGTGGTGTTCGGCGAAGGCCTGGTGCGGGCGATTCGGCGTGGTGGAAAACTGGATGCGGTACATGCGCACCAATTGATACAGCTCGCCGCAGAGCATCTGCGTCAGCGTGCGATTGCCGCTGCCCTGGATGATCCGGTAATGAAAGTCGAAATCGCCTTCCTGCTGGTAGTAACCGACGCCGGCCTGAAACGCCGCATCGCGCTCGTGGGTTTCCAGGACCCGGCGCAGTTCGTCGATTTCCTCGACGCTCATGCGCTCGGCGGCGAGGCGGCAGGCCATACCTTCGAGGGATTCACGGATTTCGTAGAGTTCGATCAATTCGGCATGGCTGAGCGAGACCACCCGCGCACCGACGTGCGGCACGCGCACCAGCAGGCGCTGGCCTTCCAGACGATGGATCGCCTCACGCAGCGGGCCTCGGCTGATGCCATAGGTGCGCGCCAGCTCCGGCTCGGAGATCTTGCTGCCCGGGGCGATTTCGCCTTTGACGATTGCGGCCTGGATACGCCGGAAGACGTTTTCCGACAGCGTCTCGGAATCGTCGCCACTGATGACCGGGGGATCGAGTTGATCCAGCATGATTGTCGACACCTTTAAATCCAATGCGGCAAAAACTAGCCAATCTGGCCCGATGAGTCAAAGGATAAATAGGTATTGTCGACAATCGTCTAATAACCGCTGCCAATCGATCATCTATTACTGTGGGAGCGAGCCTGCTCGCGAAGGCGGCAGGTCAGTCGGCTTCTGCATCGAATGACACAGCGCATTCGCGAGCAGGCTCGCTCCCACAAGGGTGGCACCCCTTGCAGGTTTTGGGTCGGCGCAAGCGCTGGCGCCATAAAACCACCGTGCTAGAATGCCGCCCGCATTTGCGGGTCTTTTGTACGGCTTGCCATAAAAAGCTGCCAGGCACACGCGGGGGCTTGCGCACGGTTGTGCGGGCACCTGAACCGATAACGGAACGCTGCGCACCAGGATTTATGAGACTCAAGCCTTTCCCCACCTTTTTTGCTCTGTTTTGCCTGCCCGGCCTCGCCGCCGCGGGGGAAAAAACCGTGTACGGCCTCAACGAATACGCTTCGCTTGACGGCATCAATCTCGAAGTTGCGGCCAAACTCGACACCGGGGCGAAAACCGCCTCGCTGAGTGCCCGCGACATCAAACGCTTCAAACGCAACGGTGAATCCTGGGTACGTTTCTACCTGGCGATCGACACCGCGCATTCGCACCCCATCGAACGGCCGCTGGCGCGGGTCAGCAAGATCAAGCGCCGCGCCGGCGACTACGATCCGGAAGAAGGCAAGCAGTACACCGCCCGTCCGGTGATCGAGCTGGATATCTGCATGGGTTCGGCAATGCGCAGCATCGAAGTGAACCTCACCGACCGAAGTGCGTTCCAATACCCGCTTTTTGATCGGCTCCGAGGCGCTGAAACGCTTCGACGCGCTGGTCGACCCCAGTCTTAAATACGCTGCCGGCAAACCTGCCTGCACCATCGCCGCTCACACCGCCGAGTAATTTCCATGCGTTCTCTAACCTTCCACCTGAAAATCCTGATCGCCGTGCTGGTGCTGCTGGGCGTTTCGGTTACGGCCTATCAGATTTTCGTGCTCGGCATCCCGGTGACCGAAGACGCCACCGACGACCTGTGGAACATCGACGCCAAGGTCGAGTTCGTCGCCAGCACCAAGGATCCGGTGAAGATCCAGATGTTCGTGCCGCCGTTGAGCCGCGATTACGTGAGCCTCAACGAAAGCTTCATCTCCAATAACTACGGCGTCGCGGTCAACCGCATCGACGGCAACCGCAAGGTGACCTGGTCGGCCCGTCGCGCCAAGGGCAACCAGACGCTGTATTACCGTTTGGTGCTGACAAAGCGCTACACCGCGGAAAAATCCAAGGTCAAAGGCCCGACCTTCCGTGACAGCATGGTCATCGAAGGCCCGGAAAAAATCGCCGCCGAAGCCCTGCTCGCGCCGATCCGCCAACATTCGGCCGACGTCGAAACCTTTATTGGCGAGGCGATCAAGCGCGTCAACAACGTCAACGACGACAACGTCAAATTGCTGCTGGCCGGCGATCCGTCGACTTCGCACAAAGCCAAGATCGTCGAACTGCTGCTGTCGATTGCCCACGTTCCGGTAGAAAAAGTCCACACCATCCGCCTCGTCGCCGATCAGCCTCAGACTCCCGAACTGTGGCTGCGCAGCTTCAACGGCAACGACTGGCTGTACTTCAACCCGGAAACCGGTGAGCAAGGCCTGCCGACCGATCGCCTGCTGTGGTGGACCGGCGACGAAAACCTGATCACCGTCGACGGTGGCAAGAAAGCCAACGTGACCTTCAGCTTGAACAACAGCGAGATGAACGCGATTCGTCTGGCCAAGCTGACCGACGAAAACACTGACGCCAACTTCCTCGATTACTCGCTGTACGGCTTGCCGCTGCAGACCCAGCAGACCTTCATGATCATGGTGATGATCCCGATCGGTGTGCTGGTGATCCTGATCCTGCGCAACCTGGTCGGCCTGCAGACCCTCGGCACATTCACCCCGGTGCTGATCGCCCTCGCCTTCCGCGAAACGCAGCTGGGCTTCGGCATCCTGCTGTTCACAGTGATCACGGCGCTGGGCCTGTCATTGCGCTCGTATCTCGAACATCTGAAGCTGCAAATGCTGCCGCGCCTGTCGGTGGTGCTGACGTTCGTGGTGGTGTTGATTGCGGCGATCAGTCTGTTCAGCCACAAGCTGGGGCTTGAGCGTGGCTTGTCGGTGGCGCTGTTCCCGATGGTGATTCTGACCATGACCATCGAACGTCTGTCGATCACCTGGGAAGAACGCGGCGCCAACCATGCGCTGAAAGTCGCCATCGGCACGCTGTTCGCCGCCTCCCTGGCGCACCTGATCATGACCGTGCCGGAGCTGGTGTACTTCGTATTTACCTTCCCGGCGATCCTGCTGATTCTGGTCGGTTTCATGCTGGCGATGGGTCGCTATCGCGGCTACCGCCTGACCGAACTGGTACGTTTCAAGGCCTTCCTGAAGAAGGCTGACGCCTGATGTTCGGTTTCTGGAAGACCTGGAAGGCCCTCGAGGCGCGCGGCATCATGGGCATCAACCGCCGAAACGCGGACTACGTGCTCAAGTACAACAAGCGCAGCCTGTACCCGATCGTCGATGACAAGATCCTGACCAAGGAACGCGCCATCGCCGCCGGTATCCACGTGCCGGAGCTGTACGGGGTGATCTCCACCGAGAAGGAAATCGACAAGCTCGACGAGATCATCGGCGGGCGCAGCGACTTCGTGATCAAACCGGCGCAGGGCGCGGGTGGCGACGGCATCATCGTCATCGCCGACCGCTTCGAAGGCCGTTATCGCACGGTGTCTGGCAAGATCCTCGCCCACGAGGAGCTGGAACATCACATCTCCAGCATCCTCACCGGCCTGTACTCGCTGGGCGGCCACCGCGACCGCGCGCTGATCGAATACCGTGTGACCCCGGACCAGATCTTCAAAAGCATCAGCTACGAAGGCGTGCCGGACATCCGCATCATCGTGCTGATGGGTTACCCGGTGATGGCGATGTTGCGTCTGCCGACCCGCCAGTCCGGCGGCAAGGCCAACCTGCACCAGGGCGCCATTGGCGTCGGCGTCGATCTGGCCACCGGCCTTACGCTGCGCGGCACCTGGCTGAACAACATCATCACCAAACACCCCGACACCACCAACGCGGTGGATGGCGTGCAACTGCCCTACTGGGACGGTTTCATGAAACTCGCCGCCGGCTGCTATGAGCTGTGTGGGCTGGGTTATATCGGCGTGGACATGGTGCTTGATCAGGAAAAAGGCCCGCTGATCCTCGAGCTGAATGCGCGGCCGGGGCTGAACATTCAGATCGCCAACGATTGCGGCCTGACCTTGCGTACCCACGCGGTTGAAGCGCGGCTGGAAGAGCTGAAGGCGCGGGGCGTGACGGAGTCGGTTGAAGAGCGGGTGGCGTTTACCCAGGAGATGTTTGGGCATATTCCAGCTGTCGAAGGCTAAAAGCTCAAGAGCCCCTCACCCTAACCCTCTCCCAAAGGGAGAGGGGACTGACCGAGGTGGATGTTGGAGGTACGCCGACCTGAACGTCTTGAGTCGAACTCAAGCTTTGAAAAGCATGAAGATCGGCTCCCTCCCCCAAGATATCGAGCCGAACCCAAGTTTTGAAAAGCCCCCGATCTGCTCCCTTTCCCCCTCGCCCCCTTGGGGGAGAGGGTTGGGGTGAGGGGGAGGCTTTTGACTTTGATCTGGCAGCGCAGAGGACTACAATCCCCACCCCGCCTCAACGGCCGATCTGCCCCGCCCATGCTGACCTGCTCCGTACACCCACTGCCCTACCGCGCCAATCCCGCCGACTACTTTGCGGCCATTCGCAATGCCCCCGGCGCCGTGCTGCTCGACAGCGGCCGGCCGAGCGCTGAACGCGGCCGTTATGACTTGCTCAGCGCCTGGCCGCTGGAACAACTGGCGGTGTTGCCGGACGAAAGCGGTGCGCATTTCCTCCAGCGCCTGCGTGACCACCTCAGCCGCTTGGGCGAAGCGCAGTTGCCTGCCGGGTATGAATTACCATTCGCCGGCGGACTGATCGGTTATTTGAGCTACGACTTCGGCCGGCATCTGGAAAACCTGCCGAGTCAGGCACTGGATGACCTGCAACTGCCCGATGCGCGTTTTGGCCTGTACGACTGGGCGCTGATCAGCGATCACCACGCGCAAACCAGCCAACTGGTCTTTCATCCGTCGCTTGTCGACAGTAAACGGCAGCGATTGGTCGCGCTGTTCACTCAGCCTCAAGTTGACGCGCTGGCGCCATTCAAACTGAACGCCCCCATGGCCGCTGATCTCTCGGCCGACGACTACCGTCAGGCCTTCGAGCGTATTCAGGATTACATCCAGGCCGGCGACTGCTATCAGGTCAACTTCGCGCAACGCTTCCGCGCGCAATGCCAGGGCGATCCGTGGCTGGCTTACTGCGCTTTGCGTCAGGCCTGCCCGACGCCGTTCTCCGGTTTCCAGAGCCTGCCCGACGGCGGCGCGGTGCTGAGTCTGTCACCGGAACGTTTCGTCAGAGTCAGCCAGCGTCAGGTCGAAACCCGACCGATCAAGGGGACTCGCCCTCGCGGCGTGACTCCAGCCGAAGACGCCGCCAACGCCGCCGAACTGCTGGCCAGCCCCAAGGATCGCGCGGAAAACCTGATGATCGTCGACCTGCTGCGCAACGACCTCGGGCGCACCTGCCGCATCGGCTCGGTGCGCGTGCCGGAGCTATTCAGTCTGGAGAGCTATCCGAATGTGCATCATCTGGTCAGCAGCGTGACCGGTGAACTGGCGGCGGATCGTGATGCGCTGGACCTGATCGCCGGCAGCTTCCCCGGCGGCTCAATCACCGGCGCACCGAAGATTCGGGCGATGCAGATCATCGACGAGCTGGAGCCGACCCGGCGCGGTCTGTATTGCGGCTCGTTGCTGTATCTGGACGTGCGCGGCGAGATGGACAGCTCCATCGCTATTCGCAGTCTGTTGGTCAAAGATGGCCAGGTGTGCTGCTGGGGCGGCGGCGGGATCGTCGCCGATTCGGACTGGCAGGCGGAGTATCAGGAGTCGATGACCAAAGTGCGGATCCTGCTCGATACCCTGCAAAACCTCTAAAAACTTAAAAGCTTCGCGAGCAGGCTCGCTCCCACAGGGAAATGTATTCCAAATGTGGGAGCGAGCCTGCTCGCGAAGACGTCCTTCCAGACGACTACAAACTCAACTCTCTATTAGAGGCCTTGAGAAATTCCTGCTTCAGCTCTTCAAACGTATGTACCGCCGGAAACTGCGGAAACTCGCGAATCACGTTGTCCGGCGCATGGAACAGAATCCCCGCATCCGCCTCGCCGAGCATGGTCGTGTCGTTGTATGAGTCCCCCGCCGCGATCACCCGGTAGTACAGGCTCTTGAACGCCAGCACCGACTGGCGCTTGGGATCTTTCTGACGCAGTTGATAGCCCGTCACCCGACCGCTTTCGTCAGTGATCAAGCGGTGGCAAAGCAGAGTCGGGAAGCCCAGCTGGCGCATCAACGGCTGCGAGAATTCATAAAAAGTGTCCGAGAGAATCACCACCTGAAAGCGCTCGCGCAGCCAGTTGACGAACTCCACCGCGCCGTCCAGCGGTTTGAGCGTGGCGATCACTTCCTGAATATCCGAGAGCTTGAGGCCGTGCTCGTCGAGGATGCGCAAACGCTGCTTCATCAATACGTCGTAATCGGGAATGTCCCGGGTGGTGGCCTTGAGGGAGTCGATTCCGGTTTTTTCGGCGAAGGCGATCCAGATTTCCGGTACCAGTACCCCTTCAAGATCCAGGCAAGCAATTTCCACAAGACACTCCCGTTTATAGTGATTATTGAGTCAAGCGAGGCCGAACTCTAGCGTCTGCACCCGAGGCGCGCAACGCAGAGGACGCCCCGGCCGCGGCAGCTTTTTGTTACCATCGGCCCCCTATAGAGCGCCCGAGCGCCATTGACCTGTAGGAAGCCGCCCTGATGAGCCCAACGTTCGACGTCGTGGAACTCGCCACGACCTATGCCAACAAATCCGCCCAGGACATCCTCAAGCTCGCCTTCGCCGAGTTCGGCGATGACTTGTGGATATCTTTCAGCGGCGCCGAGGACGTGGTGCTGGTGGACATGGCGTGGAAGCTGAACAAGAACGTCAAAGTGTTCAGCCTCGACACCGGCCGCCTGCATCCGGAGACTTACCGCTTCATCGAGCAGGTGCGCGAGCATTACCAGATCGATATTGAAATCGTCTCGCCGGACTACACGAAACTCGAACCGTTCGTGAAGGAAAAAGGCCTGTTCAGCTTCTATAAAGATGGCCACGGCGAATGCTGCGGCATCCGCAAGATCGAGCCGCTGCGCCGTAAGCTGTCCGACGTCAAAGCCTGGGCCACCGGCCAGCGCCGCGACCAGAGCCCGGGCACCCGCAGCGCCGTGGCGGTGCTGGAAATCGACACAGCCTTCTCGACACCGGAACGCACCCTGTACAAGTTCAACCCGCTGGCGCAGATGACCAGCGAGGAGATCTGGGGTTACATCCGCATGCTCGAACTGCCCTACAACAGCCTGCACGAGCGCGGTTTCATCAGCATCGGCTGCGAACCCTGCACCCGCCCGGTGCTGCCGAACCAGCACGAGCGCGAAGGCCGCTGGTGGTGGGAAGAAGCCACGCAGAAAGAATGCGGACTGCACGCGGGGAATATCATCAGCAAGAGCAAGGCTTGATCATTTGCTGAAATGAGTTCCCCTGTGGGAGCGAGCCTGCTCGCGAAAGCGCCGTTCCAGTCAACGTTTCAGTTGCCTGATACACCGCATTCGCGAGCAGGCTCGCTCCCACATTGATATGTGCCAGGCACGCAAAAGGTGTACACAAGGTTGTCACCATCGGTGCCATTTATGTGTGCACTTTCAGTTCTGACGCCCTGAAAAGTTACATCCCCCAGCACAATCCCCATCTGCTTGCCCCTCTGCAAACTCCCTCCCCTGAAAAAAATTCCTGTCCAATCGATCAATTTATATCGCCGGTTTTTCAGTCACTTACCCCGCATTGATAACTATTCGAAATGAGCCCTAGCGCTTATAGATTGGCAACTGGCACAAATCTGGCTTTATCGCATACATGTTTTGTATACAAAACTGCAAAACATGCACACTTTCGATCCGCAAGCCTGAAGCGCCCTATCCCGTACAGGCTGCAGATGCCCCGTAACCAGTGATGTTTTCACCGCCGCGACGAAGATTTGTCGAGCCTGAGCGCTCATGCACAGTCATCGCGGGAGTGAACGTCAGGAGCCTGCCGGAATGCGTACAAGTCTTTCGAATAACATCGCGCTGAATCTGCCCTCCTCCACGCTTGATCAACCGTTGCTTGATGACGGACTGAGCGAGCCGCTGCAACTGAGCCCGCGTCTGCACAACAGCGATCTGGCGCCGACCAAAGCCGAAGGGCGGCGCTGGGGCCAGTACAGCATCTTTGCCCTGTGGACGAATGACGTGCACAACATCGCCAACTATTCGTTCGCCATCGGCTTGTATGCACTGGGTCTGGGCGGCTGGCAAATCCTCTTGTCACTGGGGATCGGCGCGGCGCTGGTGTACTTCTTCATGAACCTGTCCGGGTACATGGGGCAGAAAACCGGGGTGCCGTTCCCGGTGATCAGCCGGATCAGTTTCGGCATCCACGGTGCGCAAATTCCTGCATTGATCAGGGCGGTTATCGCCATCGCCTGGTTCGGTATTCAGACGTACCTCGCCTCGGTGGTATTCCGCGTCCTGCTGACCGCCGTGCATCCCGGCTTTGCCGAATACGATCACGACTCAATTCTGGGCCTGTCGAGTCTGGGCTGGGTGTGCTTTGTAGCAATCTGGCTGGTGCAACTGGCGATCCTCGCCTACGGCATGGAGATGGTGCGCCGTTACGAGGCATTTGCCGGGCCGGTGATTCTGCTGACCGTAGCCGCACTCGCCGGGTGGATGTACTTCCAGGCCAACGCGACCATTGCCTGGTCGATCCGCGAGCCGCTGACCGGGGGCGAGATGTGGCGCAACATTTTTGCTGGTGGCGCGTTGTGGCTGGCGATCTACGGCACGCTGATCCTCAATTTCTGCGACTTCGCCCGTTCTTCGCCGTGCCGCAAAACCATCAAAGTAGGAAATTTCTGGGGCTTGCCGGTGAACATTCTGGTATTCGCCGCGATTACCGTACTGCTGTGTGGCGCGCAGTTCCAGATCAACGGGCGGATCATCGAAAGTCCGACCGAGATCATCGCTTCGATCCCCAACACGTTCTTTCTGGTGCTCGGCTGCCTGGCTTTTCTGATCGTCACCGTTGCGGTGAACATCATGGCCAACTTCGTCGCCCCGGCGTTCGTCCTCAGCAACCTGGCGCCGAAGTACCTGACCTTCCGCCGCGCCGGGTTGATCAGCGCGACCATCGCCGTGCTGATCCTGCCGTGGAACCTCTACAACAGCCCGCTGGTGATCGTGTATTTCCTGTCGGGCCTCGGCGCCCTGCTCGGCCCGTTGTACGGCGTGATCATGGTCGACTACTGGCTGATCCGCAAAGGCCGGATCAACGTGCCGCAGCTCTACAGCGAAGACCCCAACGGCGCTTATTACTACAGCCGTGGCATCAATTTCCGCGCGGTGGCGGCGTTTATTCCTGCAGCGCTGATCGCCATCGTTCTGGCCCTGGTACCCGGTTTCCACAGCGTCTCACCGTTCTCCTGGCTGATCGGTGCCGGCATCGCCGGCATGCTTTACCTGATCATCGCCAAGCGCCAGACCCATTACGCCGAAGTCAGCGGTGAATGCATCGCTGTGGATAACGTCAGCCACTGATCCCTTCGCGGCCCGGTTTCGGGCCGCACCACTGCCCGCAATAAGGATTTTCCATGCGTATTCTCGTGGTCAACGTCAACACCACCGAATCCATCACCGACGCCATCGCCCGCTCGGCGCAGGCCGTCGCTTCGCCCGGCACCGAAATCGTCGGCCTGACGCCGTACTTCGGCGCCGAATCGATTGAAGGCAATTTCGAAAGCTACCTGGCCGCCATCGCCGTGATGGATCGAGTGATGTCTTACGATCAACCCTTCGATGCGGTGATCCAGGCCGGCTACGGCGAACATGGCCGCGAAGGTTTGCAGGAACTGCTCAACGTGCCAGTGGTAGATATCACTGACGCGGCGGCCAGCACCGCGATGTTTCTCGGCCATGCCTACTCGGTGGTGACCACGCTGGATCGCACCGTGCCGCTGATCGAGGATCGGCTGAAATTGTCCGGCCTGTGGGATCGCTGTGCCTCGGTGCGCGCCAGTGGTCTGGCAGTTCTGGAGCTGGAACATGAACCGCAGCGCGCACTGGAAGCGATCGTGCAGCAGGCCGAACTGGCGGTGACCCAGGACAAGGCAGAGGTGATTTGCCTGGGCTGCGGCGGCATGGCCGGGCTGGACGAGCAGATCCGCCGGCGCACCGGCGTGCCGGTGGTGGATGGCGTGACAGCGGCGGTGACGATTGCCGAGTCGCTGGTGCGTTTGAAGTTGTCGACGTCGAAGGTTCGCACTTATGCCACGCCACGACCGAAGAATATTGTTGGCTGGGCGGAGCGCTTTGCTCGATAAACCGAGTTATCGTTCATCGCGGGCAAGCCCGCTCCCACAGGGTTTTGTGTTGTTTGCAAGATGTGTGAACAACTCAAAACTTGTGGGAGCGGGCTTGCCCGCGATAGCCGCAACTCGGTTTGATGCCTGGCTCAGATAGCACTAAACCGCCGCCCCAGTCCCTGCTCAACAAACTGTTCAATCACGAAATCCACAAACGCCCGGGTCTTGCCCGGCAACAATTTGTGCTCGGCGTAATAGATCGAAATGTTGCCGTCATCGACAAACCAGTCCGGCAGCACTCGCTGTAACGTCCCTGCCTGAAGATACGGCACCGCAAACGGCATGCTCACCAGCGCAATGCCCAAACCTTGCATCGCCGTCGCGCACGCCGCCTCGGAATCACTCATGGTCATCCGCGCCCGCAATGTCAGCGGACTGTGTTGCTGATCGCGGTGAGTCAGTTGCCAGGAACGCACGCGCCCGGTCTGCGGTGAGCGAATCAGAATGCCGTCGTGTTGCCTGAGGTCATCGGGATGGCTGATCGGCGCATGTTTTTGCAGATAGTCCTCCGATGCCACCAACACCCGATGCGCCGGTGTCAGCCTGCGCGCAACCACGCCTTGTGGCAGTTCAAAGCCGCCGCCAATCGCCGCGTCGAAGCCCTGCCCGATCAGGTCGACCTGGCGGTTATCGAAATGCCAGTCCGGGTTGATCGCCGGATAGCGCCGCAAGAACTCACCGAGCAGCGGCACGATATACAGACGACCGAACACCGTGCCCATGCTGACTTTCAGCGTGCCGGCCGGTTGCCCGCCGGCACTGGCCAGATTGGCTACGGCATTCTGGATGGTGGTCAGGCTGGCGCTGACTTCACTCAAAAACAGCTGCCCCGCTTCGGTCAGGGTCAGGCTGCGGGTACTACGCTGGAACAGCCGCACGCCAAGCCGCGCCTCCAGTTTCGCCACGCTTTTGCCGACCGCCGCCGGGGTCAGGCTCAAGCGTCGCGCGGCTTCGGCAAAGCTGCCGACTTCGGCGCTGCGCACAAAGCATTCGATACTGCTGAACGTTTCCATGATCGCCACTATAAACTTCTGGTTTACACAGACTATAGCAATCATGGTCTACCCGGTTGTCGATGCCAGGCCGATACTCGGCACCAACACCAAGGCATTCCGCCTTGAACACTTGGAGATCGAACATGACCACTCAACACCTCAGCGGCAAGGTCGCTCTGATTCAAGGCGGTTCGCGCGGCATCGGCGCAGCCATCGTCAAACGTCTGGCCGCTGAAGGCGCCGCTGTCGCTTTCACCTACGTCAGCTCCGCCGCCAAAGCTGAAGAACTGCAGAACAGCATCACCGGCAACGGCGGTAAAGCCTTGGCGATCAAGGCTGACAGCGCCGACGCCAGCGCGATTCGCCACGCCGTCAGCGCCACCGTCGAAGCGTTTGGACGCCTGGACATTCTGGTCAACAACGCCGGCGTACTGGCCATCGCGCCGCTGGAAGACTTCAAACTCGAAGACTTCGATCAGACCCTGGCCATCAACGTGCGCAGCGTGTTCATCGCTTCGCAGGAAGCGGCGAAACACATGGGCGAAGGCTCGCGGATCATCAACATCGGCAGCACCAACGCCGACCGCATGCCCTTCGGCGGTGGCGGTGTCTACGCGATGAGCAAATCGGCACTGGTCGGCCTGACCAAAGGCCTAGCCCGCGACCTCGGCCCTCGCGGCATCACCATCAACAACGTGCAACCTGGCCCGGTCGACACCGACATGAACCCGGCCCATGGCGAATTCGCCGACAGCCTGATCCCGCTGATGGCCGTCGGTCGTTACGGCACCGCCGATGAAATCGCCAGCTTCGTCGCCTACCTGGCCGGGCCGGAAGCCGGTTACATCACCGGTGCCAGCCTGACCATCGACGGTGGTTTCGGCGCCTGACAGACCGGCAAGAAAAAACGCCGCCCTTTTTTACAGGAAGGACGGCGTTTTTGTGCGGACGGTCAAGCCAGCTCCAGCATCGGTAAGCCAAAGGCGCTGGGCCTGAAGTCTTTCAGCGAACGAATAATGCCGTCAGCGTGAGCATATTTCTCATCAGCCATCGCTGCGTCGGGGATGGCGATTGCGGTCATGCCTGCCGCTTTCGCGGCGGTGACGCCGAACGGCGAATCCTCGAACACCAGACAATCCCCGGGCGCGACGCCCAGACGCCTGGCAGCGGTGAGGAAAATATCCGGCGCCGGTTTGGCCGCGCCGACTTCCGGATCGTCCGCCGTGACGATGAAATCGAACAGCGCAAACCACTCACGGTGCAAGGTGGTTTTCTGTCCGAACGACTGGCGCGACGAACTGGTGCCGACTGCGATCGGGATGTTGTGCGCCTTGAGGTGACGCACCAGCGCTTCGGCCCCCGGCATCGCCTGCGCCTTGGGAAAACGCTCGCGCATCAGCGGCTCGCGAATCTGCAGGAATTCTTCCGGGCTGATCGGTAGTTCCAGCGCCTGCACCACGTAATTGGCCAGATCATTGGCACCGCGACCAATGATGTTTTGTTTGACGCTCCAGTCGAAGGTTTTCCCGTAGCGCCCGGCAATCAGCGAGGTGACCTCGGTGTAAATGCCCTCGGTGTCGAGCAGCAAACCGTCCATATCGAAAATCACGGCCTTGATCGGGCCGAACGTCTTCAGCGGTGCATTCATCATCGGATCCGTTAACAAAGACATCCCGGGCGACAGGCAGCGTGCCGCAACGCGGATCTGATTAATGGGTTCAGCAGCATAGCGAGGCCGATGGACATTGAGCAACGGGCAATGCCATCGACGCCCTTTCGCATTTAGCGAAAACTCCTACAGACACTGCCTACTTCCCCGACTTCTTTCCTTTTTGATCCCCCGCAAAGTCCGCGCTCCCGTTTCTTCATATGCGCGAGCGACTGCGAATGTTTCAACCCGATCAGCTCCTGGCCCTGAACAACAGCATCGGACTGCTGGTGGTGGCCGCCCTGAATCCGAAGCAGCCAGATTTTGAAGCGCTGATCGACGAGTTCCGCCTGTGCCTGAACAACTACGACGCCTGGGCCGAGCAGTTCTGGACCGGGACGGCGCTGGACATCGAGCAGGTGTTCAAGGTTGGCAATGACGTACAACTGAGCGCGCCGATCACTTCGCGCGCACCTGTCAGTTCATCGGTGGTCATGTGTTCGGCCAGCGGACCGCTGACCCTGGTGCATCTGTTTGAAGCAGCGCGCTTCGTGCCGATCGGCGACACCCCGGTGACCCTCGAACCGCTGCTCAGCGACGTCGACGGCGTGCTGACCTTCGGCGAACCAAAGCGCTACACCATTGGCCCGAGCGGGATCCTCGAGGTGACCGATTGCATGCGCGGCCAGCGCTATCGCGTCACCTTCTTTCCCAACGTTTCCTCCGCCCATGTCCGCGCCCTGTATGCCTCATATGAAGGGGTCATTGCCGGCCTTGAAGGCTGGCTGCGCAGCGAATGGACAGGCTTCCAGCCGCAGTGGACGGAGTTTTCCAGCGCCGGTTTTCTTGATCGTTACGGGCAGTTGCAGCGGGCCGATTGGCGCGGCCTGGAAAAAGCCCTGAATGGCGTCTGGGATGACATTCAACAGCTGTTCGCCCTACTTGCCGATCTGCAGGAGCACAGCGCAAAGCTCCTCGAATACCTGAGCGAAGTCGAACTCGAGGCGCTGCTTGCCGCTTCAAACGAAGCGATCGCCAACGCCTTGTTGATGCTCAGCGACGAGCCGTTGTTGTTCATTCATCTGGCCGCGTTCACCAGTTGGCTAAAAATGCTGCCGCCGCAATACCTCGCCGAGGTGGTGGCCGAAGTTCGCACCGAGTTGCTGATCAGCTTCCTGTTGATGCGCGTGGCGGGCGGTGCCGGCGTATCGCTGCGTTTGAGCGGCAAGGTCTTGGCGAAGATCAAGTCGCCAAGGGCGCGGGAGTGGCTGGCCGCCTCAGCCTTGCGTCTGGCTGAGCTGACTTCGACACCGGAACTCAAACAGCACGCGAGCACGCTGAAGCCGCTGATGTTCCATGCGCGCGAAGTGGAGCTGAAGCCGACGCCATCGATTCCGCTGAACATTCGTCAGGCCGACGCGGTGGTGCTCCGCGTGCCGAATCCGGCGCCGCTCGCGCGGGAAAAATCCCAGGGCATGGCGCGCCTTGAGCGCCACGAGCCCCACGACGACGTCCCCGATCAAGCGAAAAACCCCAACGGCGATGCCGCCGACTGCGTCCCCAATACCTGCAAAAACGGCTGTCCGGTGTCGATGGTCACCGGCGAGGAACTGCTGACCCTGACCGACGCGGTGCTCGATGGCGTGCTGCCCTTCGAGTTCACCCGCTTGTACCGCAGCAGCGCGGTCGAGATCGACATCGGCCTGGGTTTTGGCTGGAGCCACACGCTGGCCCATCGCCTGTCCTTCGACGGCGATGGCGTGATCTGGATCGACCACGAAAACCGCCGCACTCGTTTTCCCCTGCCCAACGTCGCGCGCCCAGCGATTCACAACAGCCTGTCGCGGGCGGCGATCTTTCTCGGCGATGAGCCGGAAGAACTGATTCTGGTTTTGGCCGGCGACAGCGCGCGCTTTTATCACTTTCGCGCCGGCCGGCTGACGGCGATCAGCGACGTCTACGGCAATCGTCTGACCCTGCAACGCGATCGCTCCGACCGCATTCAGCGTCTGGACAACGGCGCCGGCCGCGCCCTGCTGTTGCGTTATGACCGCGCGCAACTGGTGGCGATCGATTATCAGGTGTTCGTCCAAGGCGAGTGGACCACCGAGCAAACCCTCGCCACCTACAGCTTCGATGCCCGGCAACGCCTGCTGACCGCGACCAACGCGGTCGGCGACAGCGAACGCTACGACTACGACGACCACCACGTCATCCTCCAGCGCCAGTTGACCGGCGGTGCGAGCTTCTTCTGGGAGTGGCAGCGCGAGGGCAAAGCCGCCCGCTGCGTGAGGCACTGGGCGTCGTTCTCGCAGATGAACACCCGTTACGTCTGGAACGATGATGACGCCAGCGTGACCGTGCATTACGTCGACGGTACCGAAGAAGTCTACGTCCACGACGAGCGCGCACGGCTGGTGCGGCAGGTCGCGGCCGATGGCGGCGAGCAGCTCAAGGCCTATGACGAGCAGGGGCGCTTGATCGCCGAGCAGGATGCGTTGGGCGCGGTTACCGAATACCGCTATGACGAACTCGGACGGCTGATCGCGCTGATTCCGCCGGACGATGCACCAACGTCCTACGAGTACCGCAACGGCTTTCTCTACAAGCGTTGCCGTGGTGATGCGGTGTGGATCTACCGGCGCAATGCCGAAGGCGCCGTCACTGAAGCGGTCGATCCCGACGGCCAGGTCACCCATTACTACTACAACCTGCGCGGCCAATTGCTGTCGCTGCGCTATCCGGACAGCAGCCGCCACCGCTGGGTGTGGAACGAGCTCGGCCAGCTCATCGAAGAAACCCTGCCCGATGGCGGCGTGCGGCGCTTTTCCTACGATGCGCTGGGACGGCGGATTACCACCCAGGACGAATTTGGTGTCGTCAGTCGTCAGCAGTGGGACGCGGCCGGCCGACTGATCCTGACGACTTCTCCTACGGGAAGCACGCGCGCCTACAGCTACGGCGCCTACGGCCAGATCACCGCTGAGCGCGACGAGCTCGGGCGCATCACCCGCTACGAATATGACGACGACCTGCATCTGGTCTCGCGGCGGATCAACCCTGACGGCACCCGCGTGCAGTACCGCTACGACCATGCGCGGTTGCTGCTGACCGAAATTGAAAACGAGTCAGGGGAAAAATACCGACTGGATTACACGCCGACCGGATTGATCCGACAGGAAACCGGGTTTGATGGGCGGCGCACGGCTTATGCCTACGACCTTAATGGTCATTTGCTGGAGAAGACCGAGTTTGGTGATTTCGGCCCCAGTCTGGTCACCCACTATGAGCGCGACAAGGCCGGGCGTTTGCTGGTCAAAACCCTGCCCGATGGGCTCAAAGTCCGCTACGACTACGATCGCCTCGGTCGGTTGATCGGTGTCGAGGACGGGCAAAACCATCCGCTGGCCTTCGAGTACGACCGTCAGGACCGGCTGATCACCGAGCATCAGGGCTGGGGCACCTTGCGCTACGCCTATGACGCCTGCGGTCAGCTCAAGCGCCTGCGCCTGCCGGACAACAGCAAGCTCGATTACCACTACGCCAAGGGCGGTGCGCTGTCGGCCATCGACCTTAATGGCACGCCGCTCACGCGCCACGTCTACCAGTCCGGTCGCGAACAGCAACGCCAGCAAGGTTTGCTGCTCAGCGAATATTCTTACGACGATCAGGGCCGCTTGCTTGCCCACGCTGTAGGTCATCGCCACGCTTCGCTGTACCGCCGCGATTATGCCTACAGCGCCAACGGCAATCTCGAGCACATTGCCGACAGCCGCCACGGCCAGCGCACTTATGGCTACGACGCCCTCGACCGGTTGATCCGCGTACGTCACTCACGCGACGAACTGCCCGAATCCTTCGCCCACGACCCGGCCGGCAACCTGCTGATGCAGGATCGTCCCGGCCCTGCGCAGATCAAGGGCAATCGCCTGCTGATGCAGGGCGACCGTCATTACGACTACGACGCCTTCGGCAACCTGATCCGCGAACGCCGTGGCCACGGCCAGACCCTGGTCACCGAATACCGCTACGACTGCCAGCACCGCCTGATCGGCCTGACCCGCCCCGACGGCCAGACCGCCACTTATCACTACGACGCCTTCGGCCGGCGCATCCGCAAAACAATCGACGGCGCCGTCACCGAATTCTTCTGGCAAGGCGAACACCTCGTCGCCGAAAGCAGCGCCACGCAATACCGCAGCTTCCTCTACGAACCCGGCACCTTCCGCCCACTGGCGATGCTCGACGGCAAAGGCCCGAAAAAAGCCTGCCCGTTCTACTACCAACTCGACCACCTCGGTACTCCGCAGGAACTCACCGACTACAGCGGCGAAATCGTCTGGTCCGCGCAATACGACGCCTACGGCAAAGTCGCCGCCGTCACCCTCGCCGGCGAAGACTACCTCGACCAACCGCTGCGCTTTCAGGGGCAGTATTTCGATGTTGAAAGCGGATTGCATTACAACCGGCATCGGTATTACGACCCAAGGCTTGGACGGTATTTGACGCCGGACCCGGTGAAGCTGGCGGGTGGGTTGAATCAGTACCAGTACGTGCCGAATCCGACGGGGTGGGTGGATCCGTTGGGGTTGACGTCCAATTGCCCACCGCCGAAGAAGCCTGGGTGTGAGGTGCCGGGGGCGAGTGATAGGGTTAAGGTTGATGAGGGGGAGCCGGACCTACCGGCCATTGCTCACAATATAGATCCAAACACTCTGAAACGAGTACATGCAATCGCGGGTAAGACCTCAACTAGGACAGTAGATGGGTATAAGGACAAAATGCGTGACGGATTCAATTCAGTACGCCCCATTGACGTTCTAGAACATAACGGCAGTTTATATATTCTGGATGGACACCACCGCGCAGCAGCTGCACGACAAACTTCGACCAATGTGACGATTAAACTCATAACAAATCTGAAAGCGTACGAAGGATCTCTAAGAAGCATTGAAGATATATTAGAGTCAGCAAATAATGTAGGCTTCGACAGATTGGAGCACCGGAGAAGAAGATGAGTGATCAAAGTGAAAATCTGGAGACCCTGATAAATGATTTTATCTCCATGGTAGATTCCAGCACGTTGATACTTGAAAGAAAATTTGGCACTCGAGATATTCGAAAGCTCTGGTATACCAAGGCGATCAAGCGATGCGGGAGAGTCACTCGAGGCGTTAAATATGAATTGCACGGCATTGGCTGCCGCATCAATCTATCGACAGGAACCGTAGATTTTGACTATGGACCTAATGGTGAAATCAATGGATTCGACACTTGGCGCTTATACAACTTTGCTTGTGAACGACCATCTAAGCATAGAAAGTATTGCAACGAAGAAACTATCGAAAAAGAATTCGCCGAATACATCAATCTAAAAAAAATCAAAAAAATTTCAGCCATAAGTAATCTATATATCTGGGCCGACTCGAAAGAAACGACCTAAACACGACCACAAAGAGGGCCTGTGGACTCAGGCCCTTTAAACCAATATTCAAAATCTCCATTCACCAAGAACACTCTCACTGCTCATCCCCATCCTCCTCATACTCCATATCCGCCTCATCCGCATCATTCAACGGCACCGTCGCATCATCCATCAGCGAGCCGGGATCTTCATTCCCCGGATCATTGATAAACGGCAATCCACTCGGGCCCTTCTCTTCTTTGCCTTCGGTTTCGGGAGTCATGGCGCACCTCTTGAGCGTGTGGGATGTATCACTTTCGAAAAGCCCTATCGCCAATCGTTCCTCTGCCTGACGGCCAGACACGAAAAACCCGGCGCCAGGCCGGGTTTTCGTTGATCAATCAGCGATGTTTATTTTTGTGTTTGTTCTTGTGCTTGTGGCCGCCGGAATGAGATCCGCCGTCGTCGTCGCCAAGATTGTTACCTACCGCGCCGCCTGCTGCGCCGCCCAGGCCTGCGCCAATGGCGGAGCCGGTGGAGCCGCCGAGGCTGTTGCCGACGACCGAGCCGCCTGCTGCGCCAAGACCGCCGCCAATCGCGGCTTCGGTGCGGTTGCGTTTGTTCGCGCCGACGGCACTGCCGGCCGCGCCGCCAACACCTGCGCCGACCGCTGCGCCCGTACTGCCGCCAAGTTGTCCGCCAACCACATTACCCAGCGCACCGCCGAGACCACCGCCTACGGCAGCGGTGCCGTCTCCGGCCGCCATCGCGCCCTGCGCCACGACCAAGCCAAAAAACAGTGCAGATAATGACAATCGCATATGAACCTCGCAGTTCCCGAATCGGGACAGTCCGCCCAAGCGGGGCGTATGCAGATTGGAGATGATTTCGGACGAAACGTTCAGCCATGAAAAAGCCCGACATCGAGTCGGGCTTTTTCTGACAGGCCATCAGTCTCAGTGGCGCCTGTGACCTTTGCCCAGGTTGCTGCCGACTGCGCCGCCGGCCGCGCCGCCCAGACCTGCACCGATGGTGGCGCCGTTGCGGCCGCCCAGGCTGTTGCCGATCACCGAACCGCCGGCTGCACCGACACCGCCGCCGATCGCCGCTTTGGTGCGGCTGCCCTTGCGTGCGGCGACGGCACTGCCTGCTGCGCCCGCGACGCCAGCGCCAATGGCGGCACCGGTGCTGCCGCCCATTTTCTGACCGACCACGTTACCCAGCGCGCCACCCAGGCCACCGCCCAGCGCCGCGGTGCCATCACCGGCAGCCATCGCACCTTGAGCAACCAGAAGGCCAAGAACCAGAGCAGGCAGTGTTAAACGCATGACGAAAACCTCAAATAAACGGGATGACGAGAAGGAGCGGGATTTAATGCGCTCGGCGCAGGAAAGTCCAGACGCGGGCGGCAGCGTCGATTGGACCGCAATCGTGGAAAAGGTTTTATGCCGGGCAAAAAAAAGCCCGCTGGGGAGACGGGCTGGAGACTTGCTTTCTAACGGATGGCTTCACACTACGTTGGCCAACGTGAAAAGTTTGTGAAAAAAAACCGACATTAATGTCAATGCCCGTCAGGGATTTCAAACCCCTATTCCTGCGCACATAAAAAACCCCGTTCAATGACGGGGTGCAGGATGAAATCACTTTCTGGTCCTTGCCGTGACCTTGGGCAGGAATTTCGCTTTCGGCCCTTTTGGGGCCGTGGATTTGATTTTGCCGATGCTGACCGGATCCTCGCCAAACCCCGACTGATACTCCGACTGACCGCAGCGCACACAGTTGTTGAATGAAAACTCAGCGCCATCATCTTCGATAAATGGACCTGACATAGACTCTCCCCTACGCAACCGGGTCGACACCGACAAAACAGTTTTGCCTGGAAAATATCGCCCCTCAGCGCTTTTGAGACTAGCTGGTCACTACTGGACTTGCCGTTCAGAAAGACTGATCACCGACGAATGGAAAAAAGCGTCGTGAACGATCATTCGCTAAAGATTTCCATCGAACGGCCGCTGCCCTTACTCCTACCAATGAATCTCAAGGAGAGATCATGCAGATCAATGGATTCCCGAACATGCCAGTCGTAAAACTCACGGACGAGCAGATCGCTGCCGGCAAGGCCGGTGCGGAAAAACTCAAGGAAAAGATCGCCTCGGGTGAAATCACCATCAAATACCCAGACAAACCGCTTCTGCAACTGGGCGTCGTCTACCATCCCAGCGAGCCCGCACCATCGGCGCAGCCTGACGGGACACCGCCCCTCGTTGCCATCGATACACCGCTGACCTATGACTCAAGAGGCGCTGTGTTGCTCAAGCCACAAGGCTGATTGACGCGAAAAAGCCCACTCGTTGTGCGAGTGGGCTTTGCCTTGAACACAATAATCAGCGCAGCTTCACCGCAGTTCCGGTGACGAACACCACGACCATGCCGCCCTTGCCTGCCGGCATGCTGATCTCAAAATCCACGCCAACCACAGCATCAGCCTGCAATGCCCGCGCTCGATCTTTCAGTTCGTCGGTGGCCTGAATGCGTGCTTTTTTAAGAGCCCGCTCCAACGTCTGCGACCGCCCGCCAAAGAAGTCGCGCATGCCGGCGAACATATCGCGGATCACGTTGACGCCCTGCACAGACTCGGCGCTGACGATGTCCAGATAGGCAGTGATCTGCCGCCCCTCGACGGAATGAGTGGTGGAATGATCATGAAAGTCGTCCTTTTACTGCAAAAGTGAAGGCGGCGATTGTAGCGCGGCACCAGATCTGGCCCGTGCCTCAATTGGATTTAACGACCCACAATTGATCCAGCTTCGTCGTAAAACTCGAACTCATCATCTCCCGCCGCATGCCCCAGGCCGGATCCGCCGGCACACTCCCCGCTCGCAACGTTCCATGCCCCCAGCGCTGATTGATCTGGTCCAGCACCCCCATCACCTTCTCCGCCGTCTGCGGTTGCGACTGGGCAAACAAGTCTTCGGTAAACTCTCCGGGCTGCCGAAGATCCATCAATAACACTTCAGCCTTGCTGTACTTGAAGCCCGGCCGGAACAATCGATCAACCGCCTCGCTCGCCACCTTGCTCAGCAATCGCACATCATTGGTCGGATAAGGCAACTCGATCAGCGCGCCATTGGCGTACTTCGCCTCTTCCGGATTGAACATGCCGGTGCGGATACTCACGCGGATCTTTTTGCACAGCGAACTCTGCGCACGCAGCTTTTCCGCCGCTCGATGCACATAAGTAGCAACGGCTTCCTTGATCGGCTCGATGGTAGTCAAACGGTTGCCGAACATGCGGCTGCTGCAGATTTCCTGCTTCGGCGGTTCTGTTTCCGACAGTTCCAGACAGGATGTGCCACCCAGTTCGCGCGCGGTCTTCTCGATCACCACGCTGAACTTGCGCCGCAGTGTCCACGGATCGGCCTTCGCCAGGTCCATCGCACTTCTGATTTGCATGCTTTCCAGATGAGCTTTCATCCGCCGTCCGACGCCCCACACTTCACCGACATCGGTATTGCGCAGCACCCAGTCGCGTTTGGACGGATCGCAGATGTCGACCACGCCGCCGGTGTGCGCCTGTAGGCGCTTCGCAGTGTGGTTGGCGAGCTTGGCCAGCGTTTTCGTGGGGGCGATGCCGACGCCGACCGGGATGCCGGTGCGCTTATAAACAGCAGAGCGAATGGTTCGGCCAAAACCTGTCAGGTCCCCAGGAATGCCGCTGAGATCGGCGAACGCCTCATCAATGCTGTAAACCTCGACCGCCGGCACCATGGACTCGATGATCGTCATCACCCGTTCGCTCATGTCGCCGTACAACGCGTAATTACTGCTGAACACCTCGATGCCATGACGGCGAAGATCATCGCGAATCTGAAAATACGGCGCGCCCATTTTCACAAAAGGTTTGGCATCGTAGCTGCGCGCGATCACGCAGCCATCGTTGTTGCTCAGCACGACAATCGGCGTCTTCGCCAGATCGGGCCGGAACACTCGCTCACAGCTGGCATAGAAGCTGTTGCAATCGATCAGCGCGAAGACCTGCTCACGATTTGCCATGGTCGCGCACGCTGTAAGTCACCACGCCCCAGATAACCAGCTCATCCCCTTCCATCACATAGCGAGGCGGGTATTTGCTGTTGGCCGAAAGAAGAATGATGGTGTTGTCGCGCATGTGCAGGCGCTTGCAGACAGGTTCGGAGTTGAGACCGGCGATGACGATATCGCCGTGCTCGGCATTCAGGCTGCGATCAACAATCACCAGATCACCGCAAAATATCCCGGCGTCCTGCATGCTCTCGCCTTCGATCTTCGCCAGATAAACGTGCGGCGCACGAATATCAAAAACTTCGTCCAGAGAGATGTGCTTTTCAATGTGATCAGCCGCGGGCGAAGGAAAACCGGCGGGAATCCGAAACGAATACAGCGCAAGCTGTTCGCCCGCGCCTGACAAAGGGCCGAGGATGGTGACGCTCATGATACGAACCTGATAGTGAGTTTACTGTATGCGCATACAGTAAACTCGGGACGGTTCGGGGGGTCAACGAGGCGTGTAGGAGATTTCGACGGGTGACAGGGTTTTGTATAGCTTTGGAGAGAGAATGATCACCAAAACACATTTCATGGATGCCGAGCACCAACGGTCCCATATGACCATTTTCCAGACACCAAAAACCACAAACCCCCGACTTTCTCTAGGAAAATCAGGGGTTTGTGTTTACTGAATGTGGCGGTGAAGGAGAGATTCGAACTCTCGATACAGTTTCCTGTATACACACTTTCCAGGCGTGCTCCTTAAGCCACTCGGACACTTCACCGTATCTCTGCAGACATGTTCTGTCTGTCGAGGCGCGCTAATGTAGTCGAAAGCTTTTCCGATGGCAAACTTTTTTTCAGAATTTTCATGCGCTTAAGAGAGGCCGCTGCGTTCAGCCAGAGCGGACGATGGCAAACCCGCCAATCTTGGGTAAACCGTGCGCTTCCTTTTATAGCAGGCAACACGCGCGCAGCGCTGGCCGAAGCGCAAAACGGTGACTGGCAGGTCAGTCACGGCGCTTTACCTGGCCTGCGGCGGTGGGTAACGTCTGCCCATCTTTCTAATAAGGAATAGCGTCATGAGCGAGTTGATTGCCTACCACCTCGAAGACGGTATCGCGACCCTGACCCTGAACAATGGCAAGGTCAACGCGATTTCTCCGGACGTGATTGCGGCGTTTAATGCGGCGCTGGATCAGGCGGTGGCGGATCGCGCCGTGGTGATCATTACCGGGCAGCCGGGGATTCTCTCCGGTGGTTATGACCTCAAGGTGATGACCGCCGGCCCGAAAGAAGCCGTTGCGCTGGTGACGGCCGGTTCGACCCTGGCCCGCCGCCTGCTCTCTCACCCGTTCCCGGTGATCGTTGCTTGCCCGGGGCACGCCGTGGCCAAGGGCGCTTTCCTGCTGTTGTCCGCCGATTACCGCATCGGTGTCGATGGCCCGTACAGCATCGGCCTGAACGAAGTGCAGATTGGCATGACCATGCACCACGCCGGTATTGAGCTGGCACGCGACCGCTTGCGGCGTTCGGCTTTCCATCGCTCGGTAATCAATGGCGAGATGTTCGATCCGCAAAGTGCCGTTGATGCAGGCTTCCTCGACAAAGTCGTCACTGCCGAAGAATTGCAGGGCGCCGCGCTGGCTGCCGCGCGTCAGTTGAAGAAGATCAACATGCTGGCGCACAAGAACACCAAGCTCAAAGTGCGCAAGCAACTGCTGGAAACCCTCGACGACGCGATCCTGCAGGATCAGCAACATCTGGGCTGACTCGTCCAAAATCTGCCGGTAAGAGAATAGCCCGACCTTGGTCGGGCTTTTTCTTACGTTCAGCGTTGAAGATTCGCTGAAAGCTCTAGGACGCGCCTGACAGGCAACGCTGAAACATGCGCTTAAACATCGGCCATCTCCGGACTCTATAGCGGCAATTGCCGAAAACAGTGCACATCCGTACACTGCGCCACCTTTTGTCCCGGTGGGCCTGCAAAAATGCTGTTTGTGTTTCGTATGTTGTTGATGGGCCTGCACTTTATTCTGGCCGGCGTGCTCGGCGTGATCCTTGGATTGTGCCGCCCGTTCAACCCGGACAACAGTCGACTGTGCGCCCGCCTCTACGCTTTGCCGGCGATGTGTATCTTGCGTTTGCGGGTCAGGTCCGAGGTCAACGGTTTGATGAACAAGCCTGACAGTTGCGTGATCATCGCCAACCATCAGTCAAACTACGATCTGTTCGTGTTCGGCAATGTCGTCCCTCGTCGCACCGTTTGTATCGGCAAGAAGAGCCTGAAGTGGGTGCCGTTGTTCGGCCAGTTGTTCTGGCTGGCCGGCAATGTGTTGATCGACCGTGGCAATGCGCACAAGGCGCGGCAGTCGATGCTGACGACGACCCACACCTTGCAGAACGAAGACACCTCGATCTGGGTGTTTCCGGAAGGCACCCGCAACCTCGGTGAAGATCTGTTGCCGTTCAAGAAAGGCGCGTTCCAGATGGCAATTGCCGCCGGCGTGCCGATCGTTCCGGTGTGCGTGAGCAGCTATATCAAACACATGCGCCTGAATCGCTGGCGCAGCGGCAACGTTCTCATACGTTCCTTGCCGGCAATTCCTACAGTCGGAATGACCATGGACGACATGCCCATGCTCATCGAGCGATGCCGCGAGCAGATGCGCGAGTGCATCGAGTCGATGGATCGGCAACTGCAAGCCGCGTGAAACCAAACCCGCCCCGTGCGGGTTTTCTTTTGCCGGGTGAACTGTAGAAGTTTCACTGACTCTCAAGCAGCGACACGGCTAAGCTGAAGCCTAGTTTCCCTGCCATCTGCCAAGAAGAAGTGAATCACCACCATGGGTCGAGTTGTTGCTGCTGCGGTGTACAGCGAGGGTAAGAAAGTCACCAATATTGCGCTGGACGAAGGTGCTGCCTGGGCGGCCAAACCCGGCCACTTCGTCTGGATCGGCCTGGAAGAACCGGACGCACAGGAATTATCCAACCTGCAACGTCAGTTCAACTTGCATGAACTGGCCATCGAAGACGCGCTGGAAAAACACAGCCGACCAAAACTGGAAACCTTTGGTGACGCACTGTTTATCGTCACCTACTCACCGGTTCGCGAAAACGGCGTTTTGCAATTCATCGAAACGCATATCTTCGCCGGCAGGGGTTACATCATTACCGCACGCAACGGCCATTCCGCGTCGTACGCCTATGTGCGTCAACGCTGTGAAGCGCGTCCGCTGTTGCTCGAGCACGGAGAGGATTTCGTCCTCTATGCGCTGCTCGATTTCGTCATCGAGAACTATCAGCCGGTGGGCGAAGCGATCCACGCCGAGATCGATGAGCTGGAGCGCAACGTCTTGTGTAGCGCCCTCAACGAGCGCGACATTCAAAAGCTGCACGGTCTGCGCCGCGATGTGGTGCGCTTGCGTCGGTACGCGGCACCGATGGTGGAGATCGGCGAGGAGCTGCAAAAGCTCAGTTTCCCGTTCATCGACAAGAACATGCGCCCGTACTTTCGCGATGTGCAGATTCATGTAACGCGGCAGATGGAAGACCTGACCACGCTGGCGGACATTGCCAGCCAGACCATCGAGATTGGCGTGTTGCTTGAGGCATCACGGCAGAGCGTGGTGCAACGCAAGTTTGCAGCGTGGGCGGCGATTCTGGCGTTCCCGACAGCGGTGGCGGGGATCTACGGAATGAATTTCCAGAACATGCCGGAATTGACCTGGCACTACGGTTATTTTGCAGTGCTGGGGTTTATTGCGGTGGGGTGTGTGAGTTTGTGGGCGAGCTTCAAGCGGTCCGGGTGGCTGTAGCCGGGACCGCGTTGCCCCGGAGATTCGCGAGCAGGCTCGCTCCCACAGGGATTGTGGGAGCAGGCCCTTTTAGCGTTGAGCCGTTTCTGGTTTGTGCGCCACGAACCGCATCATCCACTCCGCAACCGTAGCGCCATGATGTTCCTGCTCTAGGCTCGCAACCCCCTTGCTGTAGATCTGCGAGCCCAGCGCTTCCTGGCGCAGGTCGAGCAGCGCGCGCGAGTAATCGTGAATGAATTCCGGGTGACCCTGGAAGCACAGCACTTGATCGTTGATGTGATACGCCGCGAACGGGCAGAAATCGCTGGACGCGATGACCGTGGCGTTTTCCGGTAGCTCGGTTACCTGATCCTGGTGACTGATCAGCAGTGTCAGCTCTTCGCGTACCGGGCTCATCCACGGCGCCTTGGCTGCCAGCTTGTAATTGTGAGTACCGACGCCCCAACCCTGAGAGGCCCGCTCGCTCTTGCCGCCAAGCAGCAGCGCCAGCAATTGATGACCGAAACACACGCCGAGCAATTTGTCGCCGCGTTCGTAGCGATTCAGAAGATAGGTCTTGAGGGTCTGAATCCACGGATCCGTGCCGAACGAATCTGCCTTGCTGCCAGTGACCAGATACGCATCGAAAGCCTCGTCGTCGCTTGGGTAATTCCCCTTCACCACGTTATAGACAGTGAAATCAGCGGCGATCGGTTGTTGCGAGAACAGCCGCTGAAACATGTGCCCATAGCCCTGATATTGGTCAATCAATTCGGGCCGCAGGATGTCGGTTTCGAGAATGCAGATGCGCAGCGACATAAAAAATACCTGACACGTGATGGGAATAATGAACACCCAGAGCCTGCCCTGAAACACCCGGCCAAGGCAAGCCCCGAAATGCTCGCTCGCCCTAGAACATTTCACCTTTCGCGGCTTTGTCCAGTAGCAGCGCTGGCGGCGTAAAACGCTCGCCATATTGCTCGGTCAGATACTGCGCACGCGCGACAAAATCCTTCAGGCCATACTGGTTGATGAACTGCAGCGCACCGCCGGTCCACGCAGCGAAACCGATACCGAAGATCGACCCGACGTTGGCATCCGCCGTCGAGGTCAGCACCCCCTCCTCCACACAGCGCACGGTTTCGATGGCCTGCACAAACAACAGACGATCGCGCACATCCTTTGCCGGAATCTGTCCGTCGACTTTCTCGAAACGCGTTTTCAGCTCCGGCCAAAGATGCTTCTGGGCAGCCGCTGGATATTCATAAAACCCGCCTCCGGCGGCTTTGCCTGGTCGCTTGAATTCATTGAGCATCAAGTCAATCACGGCGAAGGCCGGGTGCTCAATCAGCGGTTTCCCTTCAGCCTGTAAGTCCTTGGCCGTCTGCTGCCGGATATGGCTCATCAGGCTGAGGGAAACTTCGTCGGAGATCGCCAGAGGCCCGACCGGCATCCCGGCCTTGCGCGCTTCAGTCTCGATCATCGGCGCACTGACGCCTTCGCCGAGCATGGCAATGCCTTCGTTGGTGAACGTGCCGAACACCCGCGAAGTAAAGAAGCCACGGCTGTCGTTGACCACGATCGGAGTTTTCTTGATTTGCAGGACGAAATCGAAACCGCGGGCGAGGGTTTCGTCGCTGGTCTGCGCGCCCTTGATGATTTCCACCAGCGGCATTTTTTCCACCGGACTGAAGAAATGCAGGCCGATGAATTTGCTTTGATCGGGCACGGCCGTCGCCAGGCCGGTGATCGGCAGGGTCGATGTGTTGGAGGCGATGACAGCGTCGCCACCCACCACCTGTTGCGCGGCGGCAGATACCTTGGCTTTGAGCTGGCGATCCTCGAACACCGCTTCGATGATCAGATCGCAACCGGCCAGATCGCCATCGCTTTCGCTCGCAACGATGCGCGCCAGCACCGCCTCGCGCTGTTCGACAGTCAGCTGGCCACGGGCAACTTTTTTATCCAGCAGCGCCGCGGAATGCGCCTTACCTTTCTCGGCAGCAGCGAGATTGATGTCCTTGAGGACGACTTCGATACCGGCCGAAGCGCTGACAAACGCGATGCCCGCGCCCATCATTCCGGCGCCGAGCACACCGACTTTCCGGGTTTTATAGGGCGCAAAACCTTGCGGCCTGGAACCGCCGGCGTTGATTTCGTTCAACTGGAACCAGAACGTGCCGATCAGGTTTTTCGAAATCTGCCCGGTCGTCAGCTCGGTGAAGTAGCGGGTTTCGATCAGGTGCGCGGTGTCGAAACCGACCTGAGCGCCCTCCACCGCCGCGCATAGAATCTTCTCCGGCGCCGGCAGGGTGCCCTGGGTTTTCGCGCGCAGGATCGACGGCGCAATCGCCAGCATCTGCGCCACTTTCGGGTTCGATGGCGTGCCGCCAGGGATCTGATAGCCCTTCACATCCCAGCGCTGCACTGCCGTCGGATTGGCGAGAATCCAGGCGCGCGCCTTGGCCAGCAGCTCATCGCGATTCGCTGCCAGTTCATCAATCAGCCCGGCCTGCAACGCCTGTTGCGGGCGCACCTTCTTGCCTTCAAGCAAGTACGGCAGGGCTTTTTCGATGCCGAGCATGCGCACCATGCGCACCACCCCGCCGCCGCCCGGCAACAGGCCCAGGGTCACTTCCGGCAGACCGAGTTGCACCGAAGCGTCATCAACAGCAATGCGGTGGTGACAGGCCAGACAGATCTCCCAGCCGCCGCCCAGCGCAGCGCCGTTGATCGCCGCGACCACCGGTTTGCCGAGGGTTTCCAGGCTGCGCAATTGCGCCTTGAGGGTCAGCACCATGTCGTAGAAGGCTTTGGCTTCGGGCTTGCCGACCTTGATCAGTTCATTGAGGTCGCCGCCGGCAAAAAAGGTTTTCTTCGCCGAGGTGATGATCACTCCGGCAATGCTGTCCTTCTCCGCTGACAAACGAGCAACGCAGGCGGCCATGGCCTCGCGATACACGGCGTTCATGGTGTTGGCGCTCTGGCCCGGCATGTCCATGGTCAGCACGACGATAGCGTCCTGGCCTTTTTCGTAACGAATGGCTTCGCTCATAACAGGGTTCCTTGAAGTCGGGGCTCAGAGGCGTTCGATGATGGTGGCAATGCCCATGCCTCCGCCGACACACAGCGTCGCCAGGCCGTAGCGCAAGTTGCGCGCTTCCAGTTCATCAAGCAGGGTGCCGAGGATCGCGCAACCGGTGGCGCCCAGCGGGTGGCCCATGGCGATCGAGCCGCCGTTGACGTTGACCTTGCCCGGGTCGACGGCCATGTCCTTGATGAATTTCAACACCACCGAAGCAAACGCTTCGTTGACCTCGAACAGATCGATGTCCTCCACGCGCAGTCCGGCCTTGGCCAAGGCTTTGCGGGTCGCCGGCGCTGGGCCGGTGAGCATGATGGTCGGATCTGTGCTGGTGACGGCCGTGGCGACGATACGCGCGCGTGGCTGCAGCCCCAGCGCGCGGCCCTTGGCTTCGGAGCCGATGAGCATCAGCGCCGCACCGTCGACAATTCCGGAACTGTTGCCCGGCGTGTGCACGTGGTTGATCCGCTCGACATGGCTGTAGACCCGCAACGCCGTGGCGTCGAAGCCCATTTGCCCGATCATTTCGAAACTCGGCTTGAGCTTGCCCAGGCCCTCGAGGGTAGACTCGGCGCGGATGAACTCATCGTGGTCAAGCAGGATGATGCCGTTCTGATCCTGCACCGGCACCAGCGACTTGTTGAACGAGCCGTCGGCCAGCGCTCGTGCGGCTTTTTGCTGGGAGTGCAGTGCGTAGGCATCGACATCCTGCCGGCTGAAGCCTTCGAGGGTGGCGATCAGATCGGCGCCGACGCCTTGCGGGGTGAAATGGCTGTGCAGGTTGGTCTGCGGGTCCAGTGCCCAGGCGCCGCCATCGCTGCCCATCGGCACCCGCGACATCGACTCGACGCCGCCGACCACCACCAGATCCTCGAATCCTGAGCGCACTTTCATCGCGCCAAGATTCACCGCTTCCAGACCCGAAGCGCAGAAACGGTTGATCTGCACACCGGCGACGCTGACGTCCCAGTCGGCCACTTGTACCGCCGTCTTGGCGATGTCCGAACCTTGATCGCCGATCGGCGTGACGCAGCCAAGGACGACGTCATCGACCTGACTGGTATCCAGCGCGGTGCGCGCCTGCAAAGCGCTCAGCAAACCGGCCACCAGGTTGACCGGCTTCACGCTGTGCAGCGCGCCATCGGCCTTGCCTCTGCCACGCGGAGTGCGTAACGCATCGAAAATCAAAGCTTCAGTCATGACGTCCTCGAACCTGATTTATTGTCACTTCACTTTCGCCCTGCGCCGACTGGCAAGCAATGACCACATTGCTCAAAGCGCTTGACGCACACGCTCAGACGGACGGTCATCGGACCTCAGGTGAACCGGTTCAGGTCGTCGAGTTGTCTAGCCAGCGGGCGGCAAAGAAGCTGGCAATACGCCTCATGCCGTTTTAAAAGCTTTTTTCAAGATCCCCATATGAAATGGATCTAAGCGATGGGTGACGCGGGCTCTAAGGTGAACATGTACGCCATCGTCGTCGGGTTTTGCCGAGACGGGCGTGCTTCAACAGGAAGTGCAACGCGTGCCGTCAGGGAAATGCAGTCAGGCACGCATCAGGAAATAACAATAAAGGCGGTCAAGCCATGTTCAAACAACCGAAAGTACGTCAAGCAGGACTCATTCTTTTCGCCACGACGCTGTTGTTGATCTTGCCGAATCTGACCAAGGTCATCGGCTGATTCAAACGTCGCGTGCTGTATGTCGCCATTGAAAATGTGACTGGCCCGCTACCCGGGCCAGCGCGGTTGTGCCAACCTTTGCGCACTACCACGACATGGACGGCGATCATTTGAAAACCCTCATTGCGCTCGGTGCCTTGCTACTGAGCTTGCCCTTGGCTGCCGCACAACTGGATCTGCAGTTGGGCGCAAACAGCCGCACCTGGCAGACCGAAGAGCTGCTCAAACATCCTCAGCTGCAAACTCTCACGATCAACAATGATGTTTCCTACAAGAAGGACATGACTTATCAGGCTGTGCCTCTGGCCGCATTGCTGAAGGGGGTCAAGCCGGAGGATCACTTGCAAGCGGTGGCGCTGGACGGCTTTGCCGCAGAGCTGGCCGCTGCGCCCTTGCTGAACAAGGACGGCGCGCGGGCATGGCTGGCGATCGAGGATCCGGCGCAGCCGTGGCCACCGCTGTCAGCCGGCAAGCACAGCGCCGGGCCGTTCTATCTGGTCTGGACCGATCCGCAGGCGGGCAATATAAGCCCCGAGCAGTGGCCGTTCGAAGTCGCCAGTATCAAGCTGATGGCGCCGGTGGCCCAACGCTTTCCTGCCCTGCTGCCCGATCCTGCCTTGAAGGCCGATGATCCGGTGAACCAGGGTTTTGCCCTGTTTCAAAAAAACTGCCTGGCCTGTCACCGGTTGAATGGTGCCGGAGACGCGCAGTTCGGTCCGGATCTGAATATTCCGTATAGCCCGACCGAGTATTTCGGGGCGGATTTCTTGAAGCGCTACATCCGCGATCCGCAGAGTTTGCGTCAGTGGCCGCAGGCGAAGATGCCGGGGTTTTCTGCTGAGGTATTGCCGGATACAGATCTTGAAATGCTGGTGGGCTATCTCAAGCACATGGCCGGGCGCAAAGTTAAGCCGTAAGCCTTAGGGTGTTATTACTGGCCTCTTCGCTGGCAAGCCAGCTCCCACAGGGTATGCGCAGAGTTCGAATCAGCGGTCATCCTGTGGGAGCTGGCTTGCCAGCGATAGCGGTATCCCGAATCTATTGTTGCTGCACGGAAATAACCGGTGTCGGCGAGACGAACACCTTCGCATGCATCTGCTCGCAGCCACCGCCCCGGCGCATGCCACGGACCGGGCAGGCATCGAGATAATCCAGGCCCACCGCCAGCTTCAGGTGTCGCTCCGGGCGCGCCAGCTGGTTGGTCACGTCGAAGCTGTACCAAGCGTCATCCAGCCACGCTTCCGCCCAGGCATGACTGGCGAGATGCTCGCAATCTTCGCTGTACAGATAACCCGACACGTAACGCGACGGCACGCCGAGACTGCGCGCGCAGGCTAGAAAGGCGTGGGCATGATCCTGACAGACCCCGGCCCGACCGGCGAAAGCTTCGGCGGCGCTGGTGTCGACTTCGGTGGAGCCCGGCGTGTAGCTCATGTGCTGATTCAGACCGTGCATCAAGTCGATCAGCGCGGTGCGATCACGCCGTTGCTTGCAGTTCTTCGCGGCAAACTCGCGCAAGGCTTCGTCGGCTTCGGTCAGGCGCGTGAAGCGCAGGAACGGCAGCGCCGACTGGCTCTCATGTTCGGCCTCGCGCAATTCGTCGATATCGACCTGACCCCGGGCGCCAATGATGATCGCTTCGTGGGGCTCGTCCATGGTCAGCACATGCAGGATGTTGCCAAACGGATCGAGCTGCGCACGCACCGGACGCGGCAGGTCGAGTTGCCAACTGAGGACATGCTGACGCTCGCTGTCGTGGGGTGTCAGGCGCAGGTACTGGATGCTCGCGCGCACCTGATCTTCGTAGTGATAGGTGGTCTCGTGGCTTATGGAAAGTCTCATGCAGCCTCCAGATAGGAACTGTGAATGGCGTTGCCCAACTGGCGCACCAGCGGGATGAATTCGGTCAGCCAGGCGTGCAGGCCTTCTTCGAGAATTTCGTTGATGCCGGTGTAACGCAGGCGCGCGTCCATTTCCGCCGCCAGGCGTTGTGCCGGGCGGCCGTTGGCGCCGGGCAGTTGCGCGAGGATCTGGTCAATCTCTTCTGTACAGGCACGCAGCGAACGCGGCACATCGGCGCGCAACAGCAGCAATTCGGCGACATGCCGGGCGCCGGGCGCGTCGCGGTAGATTTCGGTGTAGGCCTCGAATGAGGACAAGGCGCGCAGCAGCGCACTCCATTGGTAATAGGCGTGCGCCGTGCCGTCGCTGACTGCTTCGGCCTGATCGCCGGCCATTTCGTAACGGGCATCAAGCAGGCGCAGCGTGTTGTCCGCGCGCTCGATAAACGTGCCCAGACGAATAAAGCGAAACGCGTCGTTGCGCATGATCGTGCCGTATGAGGCGCCACGAAACAGGTGCGAACGTTCCTTGATCCATTCGCAAAACCGGCTCATGCCATAACGACTCAGGCCCTGCTCGGCGATGCCACGAATTTCCAGCCAGGTCGCATTGATGTTTTCCCACATGTCGGCAGTGATTCGCCCGCGCACGGCATGGGCACTGGCCCGCGCAGCGCCGAGGCAGCTGTAGATGCTCGCCGGGTTGGCCGCGTCCAGTGCGAAGAAATGCAGCAGGCGCTCTGCGTGCAGGTCGCCGTGGCGTTCAAGGTAATCGTCCAGGGTGCCGGTGATCAGCAACGGCATGGCGAGTTCATGCAGACCATCGCCGCGCCCGTCCTGCGGCATCAGCGACAGCGAATAACTGATGTCGAGCATGCGCGCGAGATTCTCCGCACGCTCCAGGTAACGCGACATCCAGTACAGATCCGAGGCAGTTCTACTTAACATGGCAAGCTTCCTTCAATCCTCGACTACCCAGGTGTCCTTGGTCCCGCCGCCCTGGGAGGAGTTCACCACCAGGGAGCCTTCACGCAACGCGACACGGGTCAAACCGCCAGGCACCACACGGGTTTCGCGGCCGGACAGCACGAACGGACGCAAGTCGATATGGCGCGGCGCGATGCCGTTTTCGACAAAGGTCGGACAGGTCGACAGCGATAGTGTCGGTTGCGCAATGTAGGCATGGGGTTTGGCTTTGATGCGCTCGCGAAAGGCATCGATTTCCGCCGTCGTCGCGGCCGGTCCGACCAGCATCCCGTAACCGCCGGAGCCCTGGGTTTCCTTGACGACCAAATCCGCAAGATTGGCCAGTACGTGGGACAGCTCGGACGGGTTGCGGCATTGCCAAGTCGGCACGTTTTTCAGGATCGGCTCTTCGTCGAGGTAAAAACGGATCATGTCGGTGACAAACGGGTAAACCGATTTATCGTCCGCGACCCCGGTGCCGATGGCATTGGCCAGCACCACGTTGCCGGAGCGATAGGACGACAGCAGCCCCGGCACACCGAGCATCGAGTCCGGGTTGAACGCCAGCGGATCAAGGAATGCGTCGTCGAGGCGGCGATAGATCACGTCGACCGCTTTCGGGCCATCGGTGGTGCGCATGAACACCTTGTCGTCACGCACGAACAGATCTGCGCCTTCCACCAGTTCAACGCCCATTTCCCGCGCCAGAAACGCATGTTCGAAGAACGCGCTATTGAAGCGTCCCGGCGTCAACACCACCACGCTCGGGTTGTCGATCGGACTTGAGCTTTTCAGGGTATCAAGCAGCAGATTGGGATAGTGATCGATCGGGGCAATGCGCTGGGCGGAGAACAGTTCAGGGAACAGACGCATCATCATCTTGCGGTCTTCGAGCATGTAGCTGACGCCACTGGGTGTGCGCAGGTTGTCTTCGAGAACGTAATAAGTGCCATCGCCATCGCGCACCAGATCGACGCCGGAGATGTGCGAATAGATATCGCGGTGCAGATCCAGACCTTGCATCGCCAATTGGTATTGCTCGTTGGCCAGCACCTGTTCGGCGGGAATAATCCCGGCCTTGATGATGCGCTGCTCGTGGTAGAGGTCGGCGAGAAACATGTTCAACGCCTTGACCCGCTGGATGCAGCCGCGCTCGACAATCCGCCATTCACTGGCGGGGATGCTACGGGGAATGGTATCGAACGGAATCAGGCGCTCGGTGCCCTGCTCGTCGCCATAGAGCGTGAAGGTGATCCCGGCACGGTGAAACAACAGATCGGCCTCGCGGCGACGCTGCGCGAGCAGCTCGTCGGGCGTCTCGGCCAGCCAGCGGGCAAATTCCCGGTAATGCGGGCGGACCAGGCCGCCGGCATCGTACATCTCGTCAAAATAGGTGCGGATCATGCCGTACTCCTTGTCACTCCGGACATACAGGCCTTCGCAAGGCCCGTGCCATCGGCATAAACGCTTTGATTTCAATCGGTTGTAGATCCACGCCGAACGCTGCGCACCATTCCTGTGCGGCAAATGCCCCGGCCCGATTGCCCCCGCTTCATTGCGACGCACTGCATCGCCTATCACCAGCATAGTCAGAGTTGATTTCACTGCCCGGCCACGACTGCGGATAATCCGCGCATTCGCTGCAAAACTTCCCCGGCACGCCGCCGCGAAGGAGACAGCTCAACTGATCTGAACTGCCTTGGCAGCCCCGTCCCGACAGGACTTTATTGCATACCCGTCTTCCCTTTTAGCCACCCTCTCCGGTGGCTTTTTTTTGCCCGGGATTCTTGTTTCAGGGTTTTGCCACTGCGATATGCAGAAGCCAGAAACGACAACGGCCGACCCGAAGGTCAGCCGTTGCCCGACAAACAATGCGCAATATCAATTCAACCGGTAACGATTGCGCACCTCCTGCTTCACGCCCCAACCCTCGATAATGCCGCCCAGCGGTTCGACCACGGCAGAAAAGCCTTGCTCGAAATCGCCGATGTCGTCATAGGTTGCGTACATCACTTTGCTCAATTCCAGCGACCAGGCGCCGTCGTCGCGCGCACTGACCTGGGCATTGATGGATTCACCGCGAAATTTGCCTGCTGCCCTGCGCGCCCGCTCCTCGTCCGGGAAAATCGCGTAGAACTCGATGGGATGGAACCGGGAAAAATCGAAGCCGCCTTCTTTCATGCGGCGCAGAACGTTGCTGCTGATGTCTTCTTGATAGGCTGTGCTCATGAATCGTCCCCCTCGATTGATGGATAGACTTTCCGTATTCCCGCCCCGGGCCTTTTGGCCTAAGTACTACGGCAACGTGGTTGCGCGCGGGAAACAAGCATGTAGCTGACAAGACCAGACCTTAGCGATCCATTCGCTGATCTCGCTTGCAGAGTAGCCCCAAGAGAGCGCCGCTGCCAAGGCCTGGTTTACGAGATGACAGGAAGTGTTCAGACAGGGGTGATGCTGAGGATTTCGATGCCGTTCTGGGTCTTGAGGTTTTTCACCCCGGCATCGGCGGTGCGCCCTTCCAGATCGTTGAGATCCAGCTGGGCGGCGACCGGAAGAAGCCGCTCCTTGATCAGCCGCGCGGCTTCATCATCGGACGGGCATTCCTCACGTTCGAAGACTTCATCAACAATTTCGCCGTGATCATCCACGAAAGTGACTTTCCACTTTTGCATCAGTGCCTCCTCGATCAACCCGTAAATGGGCTTACCTCTATCTCGACTTTTTTCCGCGATAGTTGGTTCAAAAGGATTACAGCCGCCAACGGTGAAAATAACCATCCGATCGATAGGGCGGACTCTGTGGCGAGGGGATTTATCCCCGTTCGGCTGCGCAGCAGTCGTAATGCCGTCCATTGCGGTTTAACGGAGACACCGCGCAGGCCGGTTCACGGATGCTGCGCATCCCAACGGGGATAGATCCCCTCGCCACAAAAGCTCCCTTGCAGAGCGACTTCAGAGTGATCAGTCGTTGCTTGGCTTGTTGACCGCTTGCAGCACGTATTGCGGCAAGGCGAACGCGCCGATGTGGATTTCCGGATTGTAGTAACGGGTGACGATGCCGCTGCCGATGAAGCGCTGTTGCAGGGTTTCACGGCTGAGCTTGCGGTAGGCCGGGTTGGTCGAGCCCCAGGCGAAGGTCATCGAGCCGCCGATGTAGGTCGGCACGGCGGCCTGGTAGAAGTGCCAGTCCGGGAACAGGCTGCGCAGGCGACCGGCGGTGGTTTTGACTTCGTCGATTTGCATGAACGGCGTGCCGTTCTGAGTCACGAGGATGCCGCCTTCGTTCAGGCAGCGGTGGCACGCCTGGTAGAAGTTCTCCGAGAACAGCACTTCGCCCGGGCCGATCGGGTCGGTGGAGTCGGAGATGATCACGTCGAATTTTTCAGTGGTGGTGGCGACGAAACGCATGCCGTCATCGATCACCAGGTTCAGGCGCGGATCGTCGTAGGCTCCGGCGGAATGGTTCGGCAGGAATTCCTTGCACATGTCGACCACAGTGCCGTCGATTTCGACCATGGTGATGTGCTCGACGCCGGCGTGTTTGGTCACTTCGCGCAACATGCCGCCGTCACCGCCGCCAATGATCAGCACGCGCTTGGCGGTGCCGTGGGCAAGGATCGGCACGTGGGTGAGCATTTCGTGGTAGATGAATTCGTCGGCTTCGGTGGTCTGGATCACGCCGTCCAGCGCCATCACCCGGCCCATGCGCGGGTTCTGGAAGATCACCAGATGCTGGTGTTCGGTGCGCACTTCGTGCAGCAGTTTTTCCATGCGAAAACGCTGGCCGTAGCCTTCGTAGAGGGTTTCCAGGTACTCGCTGGTCTTGGTGACGGTCATGGTCAAGTGCTCCGATAAATGCGCGGGCGCCATCGTGGGGACGATTGCCCGGGAAAGGCGCGCATTCTACGTTGCCGAAGATGACAGGTCGAACCTCCAGTTGTTTTTTACCAGCGCAAACCACTGTGGGAGCGAGCCTGCTCGCGAAAGCGGAGTATCAGTTGCCGGTGATGGCGACTGACACAACGTCTTCGCGAGCAGGCTCGCTCCCACAGGGATGACCGTGTGATCGAAAATCAGCTCAGATCCGGACGTTACCCCGTGGCCCGGCAATAGCCCAGATGATCAGGCCCAGCACCGGCAGGAGGATGATCAGCAACACCCAGACGATTTTCATTCCGGTGGAGGCGCCGCTTTTCAGCACGTTGATGATGGCCCAGATATCGAGGGCAAGGATGATCAGGCCAATCAGACCGTTGAACGTGGAACCCATGGTGTCGCTCCAGAATAGTGGCATGCACTTTTAGGATAGACGGTCGCGCGCAGGGTTCCCTTTTATTGCGTTCAGACGTGAACAGCGACCTTCAAGGCTTCCAGTGCCGGCGCAGCGGCGATGCCGACCTCGGCGCACAACTCCAGCACGCGGGGCACGTCGTTGCCGTAGACCAGGACCATTTGCAATTCATCGTCGAGCAACTGGCTGAAGTTCATCAACGTGTAACCGCCGTTTTCCTTGTTCAGGCTGCTCATCTGCACCTGGATGCGGTTGAGTGCGGTCAGTGCTTCGGTCTTGGCCAGTTGTTTGGGCTTGAGGTTGAAATCCACGCCGGGGCCAAACGAAGCAACGATTTGTGCGAACAGATCGACATAGGTATCGGCCTGGAACAGCACAGTTTCCGGCAGGCTGCCGACCACTACCCACTCACCCAGCGGGATCGGGAATGTGTCGTCGTAGTTGATGTCCGGATTGGCGGCCAGAAAAGCATTGGCATCGGCGTAGGCCTGAGCGGCTTCGTCGGCCACTTTCAGGATCTCGTCCTCGCCCATGCAGCCGGAGCTGATTTTGCTGATGAGTTCGACGAGTGCGGCTTTCATGAGGGCGGATCCTGTAGTGACAGTAGAATTTCGGGCGCGAAGAATAGCGCAGAAAAGCAAAAGATCGCAGCCTTCGGCAGCTCCTACAGGTCCTGCGTTCACTTGGCGAACGCATCAAGTGTAGGAGCTGCCGCAGGCTGCGATCTTTTGATCGTTTATCAGGCCAACAACTTTTCCAGCTGCGCAGTGGTATCGACTGCACCCATGGTCCGCGCCGCATCCAGCGCGGTCACGCCATTGGCGTCCTTGGCTCTCGGGTCAGCACCCTGGCCGATCAGGTAATCGACGATTTCAACGCGGTTGAACATCGCCGCCATCATCAGCGCCGTGCGGCCGTCGAAGGAAGAACCTTCAATTTCGGCGCCCGCCTCGACCAGCGCCTTGACCACCGCCAGATCGCCTTTGAACGCAGCGCCGGCAATCGGGCTCTGGCCGTTGCCATTGCGCATTTCCGGATCGGCTTTGTGTTTAAGCAGAACCTTCACCGCATCAACATGGCCGTAGTAGCTGGCGAGCATCAACAGGGTGTCGCCCTTGCTGTTTTTCAGGTTCACCGGCAGTCCGGCGGAGACAAGGCGATCAAGCATCTCGGCATCACCGTCGCGCGCCTTGTTGAAAACCTGCTCGGTGAATTCGGCAGCTTCCTCAGGGGTCATCTGGCGGCTTTGGTCAGACATGTGGCACTCCATTTCGGTCTATCGGAAGCCGACAGTTTCCCGAGCGCGACGGTGCCTGTCACTCGGTTTTTTCCGAGCGTCCCGATAGCCACGCTCAATACCGATGTTTGCCTTGTTGAATTTCAGCGAGGATTTGCTCACTGACATGCACATAAGTTTCGCTGCCCGGCAGCCAGGCAAAGATCGGGTCATCGCCCGTGAGGCCGGGATCGAAGCCTTCTGTTTTCAGGCGAGTCTTCTGGTACTTGAACGTGCCGGTGGTTTCCATTTTCACTTTCACCCGCAGGAACAACGGCACGGCATAAGCCGGCATACGTTGCCGGACGAAACTCAGCAATTCAGCGAAATCCAGCGTGGCCAAGGATTCCGCAGGAGTGATGGCGGCCATTCCGGCGCGCCCGTTGGTGTTGGGGATTTCGACACCGTAGGCCACAGCTTCAGCAATCAATGGATGTTGCAGCAAGAGGTTTTCGACTTCGGTGGTCGACACGTTTTCACCCTTCCAGCGATACGTATCGCCGAGGCGATCAACAAATTGCGCGTGGCCGAAACCGATGTTGCGCAGCAGGTCGCCGGTGTTGAAAAAGCGATCGCCCTTGTTGAACACATCGTGCAATACGACGCGGGCGGTTTTCTGCGGATCGGTGTAACCGTCCAGCGGCGCTTTTTCGTCGATACGCGCCAGCAGCAGGCCTTGCTCGCCCTTGCCGACCTTGCGCATGAAACCATCTTCGCCGCGCAACGGCTCGCCACTGTCATGGTCGTAAGCGACCAGTTCCCAGGCCATCAGGGAAAACCCGACGGTGTTGTCGAAATTGAGGATGTTGGTGAAACCGATGTTGCCGTCGCTGGCCGCGTACAGCTCACAGATATGCTCCACCGCAAAACGTGATTTGAACTCGGCCCAAGCACCAGGACGCAGGCCATTGCCGATCATCTTGCGCACATCGTGACGGCTGTCATCGACGCTGACCGGTTGCTCGACCAGGTAGCGGCACAATTCGCCAACATAGCCGATGGTGGTCGCGCGATAGCGGCGCACATCATTCCAGAACTGGCTGGCGCTGAATTTGCGGCGGATGGCGAAACCCGAGGCGCCGTTGATCGCCGATCCCCAACACACGCACAGACCTGTGGCGTGATACAGCGGCAAGGTGCAGTAAACGACATCATCCGGGCGCATATCGAGGGCGATCATGCCGAAGCTCGCCGAACTGCGCATCCACCGTCCGTGCTTGAAAACCCCGGCCTTGGGCAGACCGGTGGTGCCGGAGGTGTAGATGTAGAAACACGGATCGTCGAAGAATACTTGCGCGCTGCTCGGCGGGTTATCGCTGCTGGCGTCAGCACTGGCGCTGATCAGATTGACGTAATCCTCGGGCGCGATGCCCGGGTGGCTGTATGTGTCCTGATCAGCGACAAACCAGGTGCGGGGCGCTGCGATCGCTACCTGATCACGCACGCCGGCATAGGCAGCGGTCAGTTCTTCCCCGACCACGATGGCCACAGGCGCAACCAGATTGATGCTGTGAACAAGCGTGTCGCGCATCAATGAGGTGTTGAGCAGCGCACTGACCGCGCCGAGCTTGGCCAGCGCCAGGATTGTCACCAGTAATTCCGCACGGTTCTCGATGAACACCGCGACCACATCGCCTTTGCCGATACCTTGCTCGCTCAGATAATGCGCAATGCGATTGGCCCACTGGTTGACCTGTGTGTAGGTCAACGCCACGTCGCCCTGCAATAACGCCACACCATCGGGATTGCGCAGCGTCGCCTGCTCGAACGTCCAGCCCAGGCCACACGTTTGGGTCGGATCCGTGACGTTGGCCACCTTCATGCCTTTGACCACCCGGGGGATGGCCTTGGCGATCATCGGCAGTTTGCGGAGCATCATGCCCCAGGTAATCGTGTCGCTTGGTGCGTGACGCATGAAAGCTCCCCGTTCGATCTTGACGTGCAGACCGCTGTTCTTGTTATCGGGTAATGACTGCGACCGACGCGTTTACGCCGTGGGTCGAGAAGGAAAGTACGTCAGTGCTCGCGGGGCTGTACACGCGGTTTTTGCAATGATTTGTATCCCGTCGCGCCTCCGGGGAAGAGCGGATTCTGGTACGGACGTTTGGTTCCGTTGTACGGAGAAAAATCACGCAAAATGCAGGATGCACGATGGCAATTCATGCAGATTGCACGACGCCTGCAAAATGCACTACTTTCAACTTGTTGATTTTAAAGGGAATTTATTCGCATCAATACTGGCACAAACGCTGCAACTACCTCCGCATGCTTGCCATTCAAGTACATACGGAGCTGATGACATGAGCCTGATTCAAGAAAAATTTACATCGCTGTTCTCCAACTACGAAGTCAGCACTGCCCCGCGTCCTGACGGTGGCATCCTGCTCACACTGCGTAGCAGCGACGGCAAAGTCTTCAAACGCGCCCTCTCGTATCAGCAACTGCATGCCGGTGACCAACTGTCGTGGGCGATCAGCGCGATCCGCCGCGACCTGGCCGAACAAGCCAGCGAGCTGCCGCAAATTGCGATGCTGCAGAGCCAGCAGCGTTTTGCTCTGCCGACCTATCACTCGCTGTAATTGGCTTTAAACAAAAACAGGCCGTGGAGCATGCGCTTCACGGCCTGTTTTTATGTGCGCATGATTTTTGTAGGAGCTGCGGCACGCTGCGATCTTTTGATCTTGATTTCATGCGTAAATCGAAAGATTGCAGCCTCGTTTCACTCGACAGCTCCTACAGGGATGTGTGCAATGGTCAGAACGCTTCCGGTTCGATCCCGGTAAAGCTGTCCACCGTCACGTGTCCTGCCAACTCACCGCCTTCACGCGCCAGGCCACAGGTTTTCATGCCGGCTGACTGGGCAGCGTCGAGCTCTTCGACGATATCCGAGAGGAACAGGATTTCATCGGCTTCAACACCCACCGCCTGTTGAATGTTGCGGTAGGACTGCGCCTCACGCTTCGGCCCTGATGTGGTGTCGAAATAGCCGCTGAACAGCGGTGTCAGATCCCCCGCTTCCGAGCAACCGAAAATCAGTTTCTGTGCCTGGATCGAGCCGGACGAGTAAACAAACAGTTGATAACCGGCCGCATGCCAACGTTGCAGCGCTTCAACGGCATCCGGATAAACATGCCCTTTCAACTGCCCGGCCTGATAGCCCTGCGCCCAGACCATGCCCTGCAACGCCTTGAGCGGCGTGGCTTTGCGGTCTTCAGCGATCCAGCTCAAGAGGATTTCAACAACCCGCTCGACATCGGCCTGCGCCTCGTTGCTGTCGCGGCGCACGGCGTCGAGCTGTTCGGCGACATCAGCACGCGATGCGGTCTGGCGCACAAAGTCGGGCAAATGTTCGGCGGCGTAGGGAAACAGCACGTCGAAGACGAAACTCACCGCGCTGGTGGTGCCTTCGATGTCGGTGAGGATGGCTTTGATCGACACGGTTTCAGTCCTCCAGACGCGGGAAACGACCGGCGATGTCTTCGCCGGTGAAATTGGCAACCCAGCCTTCCGGGTTGTTGAACAGACGAATCGCCACGAAATGCGGATGTTCGCCCATGTCGAACCAGTGCTTGGTGCCGGCCGGAACCGAGATCAGGTCGTTCTTTTCACAGAGCACGGCGTAGACGTAATCGTCGATATGCAGGGTAAACAAGCCACGACCGGCGACGAAAAATCGCACTTCGTCTTCGCCATGGCGGTGCTCTTCGAGGAACTTGGCGCGCAGCTCGGCTTTTTGCGGATGATCACTGTTGAGGCTGATCACATCGACCGTAATGTAACCGCGCTCGGTCATCAGTTTGTCGATCTGCTCTTTGTAGGCGCTGATGACCTCTTCCTGACTGGCGCCGGGCTGAATCTTCGCGGCGGCCTGCCAGCGGTCGAAACGCACGCCCTGCTCGGCCAGCGTCGAGGCGATATCTTCGAAATGGGTCAGCACCTTATTGGGAATCTCAGGGCTGGAAACGTGATAAACGGACAGGCTGCTCATGGGCAATTCCTCGGTAGCGGCGGCGCCGTCCGGCTCTTGAAGACCGGTCGGGCGCCGCATGGCATCAGGCAAACGGGCTGTTTCAGATGAACTCAGCCTTGGCGGTTCATGACGCTGCGGGTTTTCAACTCGCATTCAAACAGGAATTCAAAAGCCTCGATCTGCCGCAGCGCGTCGCTCATCTGCGCGCCCCAGGTATAGAGACCATGGCCGCGGATCAGATAACCGACGCAATCGGGATGGGCGTCGAGCCAAGGCTGCACCTTGGCGGCGAGGCGCGCAATGTCCTGATCGTTGTCGAAAATCGGCACACGCACCCGTGATTCGTGGGTGGAAATGCCGCTGAAGGCTTTCTGCAATTCGTAGTCTTCAAATTCGATGAAATCTTCCGGGGTCAGGCGCGACAGCACCGTGGCATTCACCGAATGGGTGTGCAGCACCGCGCCGATTTCCGCGCGCCAACTGTAGAGCTGGGTGTGCAGCAAGGTTTCGGCGGAGGGTTTCTTGCCCGGCTCCAGGCTATTGCCGGACAGATCGGTAGCGAGCACGTCATCCACACCCAACTGGCCCTTGTGCTTGCCCGATACGGTCAACAGCGCTTCGCTCGGCGACAGGCGTGTCGAATAGTTGCTGCTGGTGGCTGGCGACCAGCCACGGCCATATAGAAAACGCCCGGCGTCAACGATCTGCTGGGCGAGCTGTTCACGACTAAGGCTCATGGCCTGTCCTCTTGCATACATGTGGCAATGATAACGGCAGCGGCAAGCGCTGCGAGACTGGCAATACTAAAGGTCAATGTTGCGCCGAGGGCATTCCAGCTGTAGCCGGAATACAGCGCGCCGAGCGCCCCGCCGGTGCCGGCCAGTGCCGCATACAGCGCCTGGCCCTGGCCTTGCTGGCGGGCGCCGAAACTACGTTGCACGAAAGCGATGGCAGCCGCATGAAAGCTGCCGAATGTCGCTGCATGCAACACCTGGGCAAACAACAACACCCAGAGAAACTCCGCAAACGAACCGAGCAGCACCCAACGCAACGCCGCCAGCAGGAAGCTCGCCAGCAGCACCCGGCGCAGGGAAAAGCGCGCCAGAATGCGGCTCATGGCCATGAACATCAGCACTTCCGCCACCACGCCCACGGCCCAGAGCATGCCGATGACGCCACGGCTGTAACCGAGGCGTTCAAGGTGCAGAGTCAGAAAGGTGTAATACGGCCCGTGGCTGACCTGCATCAGCGCGACGCAAGCATAAAACGCCAGCACGCCGGGATGACGCAATTGCTTGAGGAAGCCCTCACCCGTCGGCCGATTGCCTTGCGCGGGCTGCGCATTCGGCACCCACAGGCTGCTGAGAACGATACCGGCCATGATCAGCATCAGTGCCGCCGGGTAGATGTCCAGACTCAGCCATTCGAACAGCCGCCCCAGCACTACCACAGTGATGATGAAACCGATCGAGCCCCACAGGCGAATCTGGCTGTAACGCGAGGTCTGCCCCTGCAAATGCGCGAGGGTGATGACTTCGAACTGCGGCAGCACCGCGTGCCAGAAGAACGCATGCAGGGCCATGACCATCGCCAGCCAGGCGTAGGTCTGGCTGACGAGAATCAGCGAAAAGGTCAGCAACGTGCACACCGCACCGAAGCGCACGATGGCCAGACGCCTGCCGGTGTAATCGCCGAGCCAGCCCCAGATGTTCGGCGCCACGCAGCGCATCAGCATCGGAATCGCCACCAGCTCGCCGATGCGTGCGGCGCTGAAGCCGAGGTGATCGAAGTACAGCGCCAGAAATGGCGCTGTCGATCCGAGCAAGGCGAAATAGAACAGATAGAAACTGGACAGCCGCCAGTAAGGAAGCGCCGCCACGCCGGTTATGCCGCGACGGCTTTGAGCGCGGCCATCAGAGCTGGCCCAGCACCGGCGTGCTCACGCGCACATCGGCGTTCTGCCCACGGTGGCGCAGCAGGTGATCCATCAGCACGATGGCCATCATCGCTTCGGCGATCGGCGTCGCGCGGATGCCGACACAAGGATCGTGACGCCCCTTGGTGATCACATCGACCGGGTTGCCATTCACGTCGATCGAATGCCCCGGGGTGGTGATGCTCGAGGTCGGTTTCAATGCCAGATGCGCAACGATTGGCTGGCCGGACGAGATGCCACCGAGGATGCCGCCGGCGTTGTTGCTGAGGAAACCCTCCGGCGTCAGTTCATCGCGGTGTTCGGTACCACGCTGGGCGACACAGGTGAACCCGGCGCCGATCTCCACGCCTTTGACCGCGTTGATGCTCATCAGCGCGTGGGCCAGTTCGGCGTCGAGGCGGTCGAAAATCGGTTCGCCAAGACCCGGCATCACGCCTTCGGCGACCACGGTGATCTTCGCCCCGACCGAGTCCTGATCGCGGCGCAACTGATCCATGTAGGCTTCCAGCTCCGGCACCTTGTCCGGGTCAGGACTGAAGAAAGCGTTTTCTTCGACACAATCCCAGGTCTTGAACGGAATTTCGATCGGGCCGAGCTGGCTCATGTAACCGCGAATGACGATGCCCTGACTGGCCAGATACTTCTTGGCGATCGCACCGGCCGCCACGCGCATGGCGGTTTCCCGTGCCGAACTGCGGCCACCGCCGCGATAATCGCGTTCGCCGTATTTATGGTGATAGGTGTAGTCGGCGTGAGCCGGGCGGAACAGGTCCTTGATCGCCGAGTAGTCCTTGGACTTCTGGTCGGTGTTGCGAATCAGCAGGCCGATCGAGCAACCGGTGGTGCGACCCTCGAACACGCCGGAGAGGATTTCGACTTCATCGGCTTCCTGGCGCTGAGTGGTGTGGCGGCTGGTGCCGGGCTTGCGGCGATCGAGGTCGCGCTGCAGATCTTCCAGGGAAATCTCCAGGCCCGGCGGGCAGCCGTCGACAATGGCGACCAACGCCGGACCATGGCTTTCGCCAGCGGTGGTGACAGTGAACAACTTGCCGTAGGTATTGCCGGACATGCAGGACGCTCCGTGAAATCAAACCCGAATTCTTGATGCGCGCCAGTATACGCAGGCTAACCGAGTAGTTCATCCTCGAACCTTAGTGGTGCTGGCGAGTCCAACCGGCACCTTGACCAATGATGGCGTGATGATGCTGCGAGTTCTGATCTTGAGTCTTACCCTCTTTACCGGCTTTGCCCAAGCGACAGTCCTACAGCGCCCGGTCACTCTGGACACCGGCAGCGGCGAACTTTTCGGTTCGCTGTTACTGCCCAAGTCCGACAGCCCGGTGCCGATTGTTCTGATGATTTCTGGCTCGGGTCCTACAGATCGCGACGGAAATAACCCCGACGGCGGACGCAATGACAGCCTCAAGCGCTTGGCCTGGGTGCTGGCCAAACACAACATCGCCAGCGTGCGCTATGACAAGCGCGGCGTCGCCGCGAGCCTGGCGGCCGCTCCCGATGAACGTGATTTGTCTGTAGAAGGCTATGCGGCGGACGCAGTGGCATGGGGGCAGAAGCTCAAGGCCGATCCGCGTTTCGGCAAACTGATTCTGCTCGGCCACAGCGAAGGCGCGCTGATTGCCAGCCTCGCCGCGCCGAAGCTGGACGCAGCGGCGGTGATCTCGCTGTCCGGCAGCGCGCGCCCGGTCGATCAGGTAATCCGCGAACAGTTGGCGCGCAGCCTGCCGCCGCCACTGATGCTGCGCAGCAACGAACTGCTCGACAGCCTCAAGGCCGGCCATACCGATGACAACGTGCCGCAGCCGTTGCAGGTGATCTTTCGCCCGAGCGTGCAGCCGTACCTGATTTCGCTGTTCCGTCAGGACCCGGCGCAGGCCTTTGCCCAGTTGAAAATGCCGGCGCTGATTGTCCAGGGCAGCAACGACATTCAGGTCGGCACCGAGGACGCGAAGCTGCTCAAGGCGGCGAAACCGGAAGCGCAACTGACGGTGATCGACGGTATGAATCACGTGCTGCGCATCGTCCACAACGACATGAAGCGGCAATTGGCCTCCTACAAGGACCCGAATTTGCCCCTGGCCGCCGAACTGGGCGCCGCCGTCATCGAATTTATTGACGGAATTCGTGCAAGTTAACTGCGTTTTACCCTCCAGCCTCACAGAAAACGGCCGATAAGCCTTTGTCGCCAGCGCAACGTCTGGCGGCAAGCAGGGCTTGGACAGGATCTCGCCGTTATGACTGAAACCCAGACTTCACCCGACACCAGCGCTGAAAAAGACGCATCGCCAGCGGTCGAACTGCCGTGGGCGGACGTTCAGGCCGAGCACCACAAGATGCTCCGCCTAGCGCCGCTGCAGACCGACCGCAATACCGGCGGCCGGCCGTTGCGCTTTGTCGAATTCGGTTACGCCGAGCGCAACAGCAAAGAGCGCAGCCTGATGCGCATGGCGATCAAGCTGCCCAACCAGCGCGTGCGCAAAGAGCAGAATCATCTTGATGTGTGGGTAGACCACGCGAGCAAACGGGTGAGCTTCGGTCCCGATAGCGGCTTGCAGATTGAACCGCTGAATCGCGGTATCGGCCGCTTCATGGCTGCGCAAGGCATCAATTGGGCGAAAAAGCGCTGGCCCGGCTACACCGTCGACGGCATGGACCTGAACAACAAGGACGCGCTCAACGAAGACACTCGCTTGCGTCGCGACCATTTCCTGCGCGTGCACGGTTTCGATGTGGCTTACGCCGATGCCCAGCATTTGAAAGGCAGCATCAAGGCCGTGCAGGTCGGTGATCTGCTGGGTGACTGGAACAGCGAAAAGCTGCAGATCGTCGAAATTCTTGAAGCCGCGCAGATGCTCCAGCAGGCCGAACAGAACCTGGCCGAGCAGGAAGTGAAACTGAAGAAGCAGGAAGAAAAAGTCAGCAAGTTCAAGCGTGAAGACGCCGGGCTGCGTTTCACCATTACGTGTCTGGTGGCATTTGCGGTGTTTCAGGCGGGGTTGTTGATCTGGATTGCTACGCACCGCTGAGGGCTTGAGCGCGTACTGATCGTTCCCATGCTCTGCGTGGGAACGATCTGTCACAACCTTAGACGCGGGACGCGAACAGGGCCTGATGCGCGCGGCACTGCTCGGCTGTCAGCATGAACACGCCATGCCCACCACGCTGGAACTCCAGCCAGGCGAAATCGACTTCCGGGTACAACGCCTCGACGTGCACCTGGCTGTTGCCCACCTCGACAATCAACAAACCTTTCTCGGTCAGGTGATCCGCCGCTTCGGCGAGCATGCGCCGGACCAGATTCAGACCATCATCACCGCAGGCCAGACCGAGTTCAGGCTCGTGCTGATACTCGTCCGGCATGTCGGCGAAATCTTCCGCATCGACGTAGGGCGGGTTCGACACGATCAGGTCGAAACGCTGACCCGGCAAGCCATCGAAGCCATCACCCTGCACCGTGTAGACGCGCTCATCGACGCCATGGCGCTCGATGTTCTGATTGGCCACTTCCAGCGCCTCGAACGACAGGTCCGCGAGCACTACCTCGGCATTCTGGAATTCGTAAGCGCAAGCAATGCCGATGCAGCCGGAGCCAGTGCACAGGTCGAGAATCCGCGCCGGTTCGTTGCCGATCCATGGCGCAAAGCGGTTTTCTATCAGTTCACCAATCGGCGAACGCGGGATCAGCACGCGCGGGTCGACGATGAACGACATGCCGCAGAACCAAGCTTCACCGAGCAGATAGGCGGTCGGAACGCGATCCTCGATGCGGCGCTTGAGCAAGCGCTGCAGATTGACCAGTTCGTCATCTTCCAGCGCGCAATCAAGATAGCTGTCGGCGATTTCCCAAGGCAGGTGCAAAGCGCCCAGTACCAACTGGCGCGCCTCGTCCCAGGCGTTGTCGGTGCCATGACCGAAAAACAGATCCTCCCCATGGAAGCGGCTGACGGCCCAACGGATGTGGTCGCGCAGGGTACGAAGTCGGGAAGTGATCACGGCGTAGAACTCCAGAAAAAACGACTGGCGATTCTAGCAGCCAAAACGCGCGACGACGACGCAGGAAAAACCGCGTGGTAACGGTAGGAGATTTCTTTTTTTTGCATCAGGCATTGAACGGAACGTGTAACTTGACAAGGCTGCAGGCCAAGAACGACGGCGCCTACGATGGTAGCGATTCACAGAACCGCTCAGCCAGAGGACAATGTCGCAAAAGCCCCACCCCGAGGAGCCCCAGAATGTCCGTTCCAAAAACGATGTTTCAACTCAGCGGCCGCGGTTACGCAGCGGCCACACTGAGCCATGCCACCGTGGTCATCATCGATGCCCAGAAGGAATACCTCAGTGGCCCGCTGGCCCTGAGCGGCATGGACGCGGCCGTCGCGAACATCAAACAAGTGGTTGCCGCAGCCCGTGCCGCCGGTCGGCCGATCGTGCACGTGCGTCATCTCGGCACCGTGGGTGGCCTGTTCGACCCGCAGGGCGAACGTGGCGAGTTCATCCCTGGTCTGGAACCACAGGGTGATGAAACCATTATCGGCAAACTGCTGCCGAGCGCGTTCCATGGCACCGAACTGCTCGAGCGCCTGCAGAACCTCGGCTCGCTGGACCTGATCGTTTGCGGTTTCATGAGTCACTCCAGCGTCAGCACCACCGTGCGCGCGGCGAAAAACCTCGGTTTCCGCTGCACCCTGGTCGAAGACGCCTGCGCGACCCGCGATCTGCCGTTCAAGGGCGGCGTGCTCAGCGCCGAGCGCGTGCAGGAAGCGGAAATGGCGATCATGGCCGACAACTTCGCCACGCTGGCCAAGACTCAGGACCTGATCTGATCCTGCCCTTGCGAGCGGTGCGTTGGCGCCGCTCATCCGCTATATCCGCTGATTTGCCGCAAATGCCATAGCCTCAGGAACAACCCGGTCAACTCCCGGTCGAAGGGCCGATACCATTGAGGAAGGTCGGAATGAAGTTATCCGATGGATTTGACGCACGCCGTTTGCGGCCCAAAGGCCAAAGCAACTGGCGTTTTCGATTTGGCGCGGCGATCTCGGCCATTCTGGCGACGTTCGGCGTGCTGCTGGCGATGGCCGGGGCAGCCAGCCTGCTCGGCCGCCCGCCGGCGCTGGGTGACCTGAACGCATCACCGCTGGGCTCGGCAATCATGCTCGCCGTCGGCTTGCTGTTTCTGTATTTCGGCGTTGCCCTGTGGCGCCGCTGCCGCCGTCGCGCACGGCAATCGCGGGAACTGAACATGGCCCCGCATCTGATGAAAAAACACGACTGACCCAACGGCCTGGCTTTTTGCCGGGCCGTTTTCTGTCGACTTGGGTAAACTGGCCGCCCTTCGCGGAGGCTGACATGCAAGACGACGATTTTTCTCTGTTCAAAAGTGCGATCCAGGGCGTCAAGCCGATCAAGCACGACCGCGCCGACACCGGCAAACCCAAGGCTGACCGCGCGCAGATCGCCAAGCTGCGTCAGTCCGCCACCGTGCGCAGCGACACCACTATCATTGATGGCTTGTCCGACCAGTTCGTGATCGACGTCGGCCCGGAAGACGAACTGATGTGGTCCCGCGACGGCGTGCAGGAAAGCCAGATGCGCAAGCTCAAGGTCGGGCAGATCCCGTTCGAAGGCAGCCTCGACCTGCACGGCATGAGTGTCGAGAAGGCCCGCGAAACCCTTTGGGCGTTTCTCGCTGAGGCGACCAAATTCGAAATCCGCTGCGTGCGCGTGACTCACGGCAAGGCCGTGCGCCTCGATGGCAAGCGGCCAATGATCAAAAGCCATGTCAACACCTGGCTGCGCCAGCACGCCCAAGTCCTCGGCTTTTGCTCCTGCCAGGCCCGTCACGGCGGCGCCGGCGCGGTTTATGTGATGCTGAAACGGACGATGATGGAAGGTCGCGACGAATAATTGCGTTACACCAAATTTGCGGGCTGCGAAAACTTCCACAGATAGTTCGATAGATCTAGAACAGAATCATACCCCGGTTCTAGAAAGCCAAGGCAATAGTAAAAAAGCCCGCATATCTGCGGGCCCGGCTAAAAAAGTACTAACTATTTATCTTCTGCGATATCTTTCATTATCAACGGAACCAACGTCGTCTGCGCAGCATAAACAGAAGCAACTGGAGATAGATGGCTATTATCAAATGTAGTCATTCCAGTTTTTCGATCAGAACCTAAATAAGTTCTGCATCCTTTATCAGTACACAACAGGTCAATCATCGAAACATACTGAAATCCACCCTGCCCATCGCCATACTTGCTTTTGAGCACAGCTTCGGAATCAAGAACATGCTGGACGACGCCATCTTTTAAGTAAGTCGGCGTGGACTCCCAATGTCTCTGTAATATGATCTGATTAAGCCTCCCGTCCCACAACGGGACTGGGCCCATAACAATTACATGCTTGACGCCGTAGGAGGTCAATGCAGTCGCGAGTTGAGGGAGACTGGCGGAGACATCGTGCCAGAGTACCTGACCTATAATTACCACATTAGGCCTTTGATCCTTTATCGTCTGAATCGCAAACTTATTGGATTTTTTGCAATATTCAGTAGTTGAAGCGTCGATTTCCGGAAGGTTAGGCAAACAACCGGAAGTAGCCACACTGAGAACCCCAATCTCTTTAGGTAACTCGTGTGTCACTCCGTAAATATATTGTTGCGCGTGTGAATCCCCCCAAAAAACAAGCTTCTTGGATTTGTCTGACTTGAAACATTTTTCTGCAATATTGGAAACTGGAATATTTGTGGCTGAACCTTTGAGAAAAGCATCCATATTGTACCAGTCACAATCGTACCTGAACTTACCAGGAATGTCCTGTTTCATAAAATATTGCCAATCAGGTTTTACATTTGCAAAGTACTCCGCGAACTGCTCTCTTTCGTCTTGACGAGATGGAAACCCATTTTTAGAAATGGTCGCCGCACCAATACTTATAAACACCAGAGCCCCGCAGATCAGAAGTCTGAACGCTGTGCGACCGGATATTTTTTGGCGCATAGGTATTTCGATACACCTATAGGTCAACCATGCGAGAACTACAGATAAAACTACCATAGCACTGCGCAGTGGGAAGTCGGGTGTGCCTGAGAAAAAAATGTAAGTAAAAGAGAATATCGGCCAATGCCACAAGTAGAGCGGATAGCTGATCAAGCCAATAAAGACCAAGAAGCGTGACGACAATACTTTTTTATTAATCCAAGCGTCAGGCCCTGAAAATATTAATAGTGCTGAGCCTATGACGGGAAGCAGCGCCCAATAACCAGGAAATTGTTTATTTTTATCAATAATAGATACTGCTGTAACGACGAATGTTATACCCACAAACGAGGCCGCATTACGAAGAACCTGAGATCGAATTTTACACGAATGGGGCGATCCGAACACCGTATTGTAAGCTAACAAGCTACCAAACAGTAACTCCCAAACCCGGTATTGAGGTAGAAAAAAAACGCCCGCTGGTGTGTCGGAGATATAAAGCAAGCCGAATCCAAATGAACATAGGCCAACGAATGTTACCGCTATTGCATACGCCAACCTAGATGCGACTTTGGAAAGAACGATTATAGAAATTGGGAAAAAGAGATAGAATTGCTCTTCGACGCCCAATGACCACAAATGCATGAGAGGTTTAGTCTCAACGATTGCGTCAAAATAACCCGACTCGGAATACATCATTAAATTCTGAACAAAACTTAAACCAGCGATCATATGCTTGCAGAGAACTTTAAACTCTGCCCCCATCATGATCACCCAGGCTGCGATAAACGACGAAAGCAGAACTATCAGGAGCGCTGGGAATATACGCCTCACACGCCGCACGTAGAAATCATAGACACTGAAACTATTTGTCGATACACCCTTGAATATAATATTGGATATCAGATACCCGGAAATCACAAAAAATATATCTACACCTACAAACCCACCCGCAAGCACGGTCGGGAACGCGTGATATATAACTACAGCAAGAATTGCGAGCGCTCGCAGCCCATCGATATCGGGACGATAACTTAAAGGTCGAACATAAAGATTATTCTCCCTCTCCGACAAAGCCTCCTTTGAACTCAAATTTTGCGCAGCACTAGAACCCATTAAATTATTTCCTTGTCAAATAATTAGCAGCACATCGCGCTGTAAAACGAAGGCTAAAAAATTGGCGAATTGTACTTTCCGAACGAAATAAATTCCAATAAAATTCAAGATAAACCAATTCCGAACGGCGCCCAACCGCCCTGCACATGATTGCAGACGCTTGAAGCACTAACTTCCAACACCCGCGTGAGCTTCACTTTGCTTTTGATAGTCGGCCGATTATTAGACACCTGTCCATCGATCACCTCGCATCTGCGGCGAAATATGATCACAGGAGCGGCTTGCACGAGCAAAATTCATAGTGCTGTTCCTCCACCCACTGAGCGCGCTCGGTTTCGAGCACAGACCTGCGGACATTCAGCTCCCCGAGCGGCTTTCTCTGGATGCGCTGATCTATTTTGACAAAAATGAGGACAAACCACCAACTCTTCTCTCAGGCCAGTTTTTGGCCACCTGCATCGGATCCTGCGTACGGAGAGAAACATTTCATGCACTGCTAAGCGACGATTCGTCCTCCCTCAGAAAGAAAAGCTCCAGGCAAAACTTATGGTAGGTCGATAAATCCGAAATTTATGCTGTAGAATTTACCAGCACATGCCCAACACCTAAAAGCTCGAGCACGTTACAGAGTTTAAAATTAAAACATCCGGAAATTAAGAATGGACACTGGCAGTTACAAGAAACCACATACTTCTAAAATCAAAACCATGCTTAAAGCCTTTAAGCACCATGAAGAGCTTTCTGCATTTTTTTTAACTTTACTTATTATTTTCACCACCCAATTCTGCATAGGCGCTATTAAATTCGTTGGCGATGCTAACGCCTACTGGCATTACAGCTCTTTCATTCTAGACTTGGATTTTCCAAAAACCATGCGAGGATATTTTTATCCTCTGGTGCTCGCCATTCCAAGATTTATAGCGAATTCGTGGCCCTCGTCCGGCTACATTGGATTTTATGTCATACAAGCGCTACTGTTCTCCTACATTTTTTCCACATTGTTACCCTATGTATTCACACGACTTATCGGAGGGAAACTCTCGATCTCCCGCCGAATACTTCCACCACTTCTCGTTGCGATATTTTTTCCAGGTCTAATGGCCTATCCGCTAAGTGATCTCCCGGCGCTATGCATGATCGTGACGAGCCTTTACCTAGCCTTAAGAGCGTCTAAACAGAAAAACCTGGCCTCATCGTTTCTATTTTTGTTTTTAGCAGGCATCACCGCTTATGGCGCCTACAACATTAGAACAATATATTTGTTCCCATTACTAATTTTAATCCCAATCATCCCGGCATTATTACTGAAGAAAAACAGTCACATCGAAAAACTTCTGCTAACAGCTTCTTTTATTGCCGGAGCGACTTTTGCTTCGTTGCCACAGATAATAATCAACTTTAAACACCTGAACTCGCCGTCACCATTTGTCATAACGGATAACAAAAATACTTCGCTGTACGCCAATCAGTTAAAGTGGGGAGTTACCATACAAAGGTATGAGACTGGATACAACTCAGAAACCGGGGGTATATATCCGATTTATTACATAGACCCTTTGGGCGAGCGTTTATTTGAAAATGCAAATCTTGGCGAAGGCGTTATTACTGTTCCAAAAATCCTTACTGCCATTGTCAATCACCCGCTTTCGTTTTTGCAAATTTATACCAAGCATTTCATCAATGGTATGGATGTCAGAGATCCGGACCCGTACACATCAACATCATCAAAGGATAGAAATTTCCGTTCTTTTACGAGCTTGTCATTGTCTGTACTAGGTGCATTTTTCTTAGTACTCGTGGTTGCCAGATCTGAAACGGGCCGAAATCCTTGGCCTCAAATACTGTCAAAAGTCACTTGGCTCGTTTTATTGTTGCTACCTGTTTTGGCGATCACACCAGGCGCGATAGAAACCAGATTTTTCCTACCATTTCACTTGATAGGCTATTGCGCCATTTCTTACGGTTTCTCAAAAAATCTGAAGAATAAATTTAGCACTAAGGAAGCATTGCTCGCTGTAGTAATATATTTGACATTAGTCTTGTCTTTTTATAACAGCGCTAGAGAGTCAGTGCAACATCCGAATTCAGCTATCAAAAAGGAATATTTTGAATAACGTATTTCTTTAGCCTCTATGTTCAATTGAAGCGCCGATCACATCAGTTGACTGATTCCGTTAAAGGAAAATCGTGGGAACTGAACAACGAGCCGGGCGCACGCTCGCGAGCGCGGTCCTTTTACCGAGAGCCGCAATCCCGTCGTAAGACTTCCCAGACCTCAAGAGGGCTGCCTCAATGATTGTCAGCGGAACGTGGCACAGTTCTAGACAAGGCCAACCTTTATTCAGGGGCTTAGCTTCGTCAGAATTCATCGCTTCGAATACTCCGCCGTCGGTATCCTGGTGCGTCTCCCTGCCCTGAAAGGTGACACTCACGAATCGGCTAAAGCTCCGCAGGGATTGCAATTTCGACCGAGGGCGCAACGCAATGCGCCCCTGGCAGACCTAGTGCCCCCCATGTGCAACAGCCACCTCTTCCACAAGGGGTCGCGGGAACCTCACACGGATGTCCGCCCCCGGCTTGCGCCGCTCCAGTCAGGTGCATGACGACACGCTTCTCCGACAAGCCGATCGTGGTCATTGAGGCGCAAATATCCAATGTCCCACCTATAAGCGCTGAGTGATTACCGTGTTTGGGCTGCCAATCAAGATTTTTGAGTTTGTCTAACACGCAAGAATGACTGGCAACAGCAGCCAAGCGGCCCCTGCTGCACTCAATATCAGGGCCAACTGGCAATACAACTACGTGCATACTTACGCTACCATAAGCCCCATGACATGCATGAACCTCGATTTCATCCCGAATCAGTTTGGCCGTAGCGTGCAAATGCCGCTTCGACTTATGCCCGTTGGATCAATCACATTCATGACTGAAGCGAAGCCGGGGCGCTTGACCAAATCCTGATTGGTACTGACAGGAACCGTCCCTCCTCTAGAACCCATACGGAATAAAGCTCTGTGACACTGGAACAGAATTACACCGCGATTCTCGGCCAATTGGGCGAGGACGTCTCCCGCGAGGGCCTGCTCGACACGCCAAAGCGTGCCGCCAAAGCCATGCAGTACCTCTGCCGCGGTTATGCACAGACGCTCGAAGAGGTCACCAACGGTGCCCTGTTCAGCTCCGACAACAGCGAAATGGTGCTGGTCAAGGACATCGAGCTGTATTCGTTGTGCGAACACCACTTGCTGCCGTTCATCGGCAAGGCGCATGTCGCCTATATCCCGAGCGGCAAAGTGCTGGGCCTGTCCAAGGTTGCGCGGATCGTCGATATGTACGCGCGCCGCCTGCAGATTCAGGAAAACCTCAGCCGCCAGATCGCCGATGCGGTGCAGCAAGTCACCGGCGCGCTGGGCGTGGCCGTGGTGATCGAAGCCAAGCACATGTGCATGATGATGCGCGGCGTCGAAAAGCAGAATTCGTCGATGATCACTTCGGTGATGCTCGGTGAATTCCGTGAAAACGCGGCAACCCGTAGCGAATTCCTCAGCCTCATCAAGTAATTCGCAACAGAAAAGAGCCGGCGTTGATCGCCGGTTTTTTTTCGCCCGTGAAAAATCGGGTAAGCTGCGCGCCTTCTTCATTTGCACCGTGAGGCTTTCAACGTGTTCGTCAAAGCGCTTCGTGTCGGCCTCGGCCAACTGGTTATCTTCATCGACTTTATTACCCGCCCGGGGAAGAAAAAACGCCCCACCGCTGCTCAGGCGCAAGTCGACGCTGCCGCGAAGGACCTGACGCTGTATCAATTTCACGCCTGCCCGTTCTGCGTGAAAACCCGCCGCGCCCTGCATCGCCTGAATGTGCCGGTGGCGCTGAAAGACGCGAAGAACAACGAGCAGGATCGCCAGACCCTGCTGGAACAGGGTGGCCGAATCAAAGTGCCTTGCCTGCGAATTGAAGAGAACGGGCAGACAACCTGGATGTATGAATCCAAGGTGATTATTGATTATCTGGATAAGCGGTTTGCGGCGGTCTGATGTTAACGGGTTGGAGCGATAGCCGCCTTCGCGAGCGCGCTCGCTCCCACCCTTGAAACGCATTCCATTTTGTGGGAGCGAGCCTGCTCGCGAAGAGGCCCGCACTGACAACGCCGGCCCTTAAGCCGGCGTTTTTGCTAGGCCGCCCTTTCCATCTGCGCCCGCCGCACCACCGCCGCCAAACGCTTCAACCCCTCATCCAGCCGCGACGGATCAATGTGGCTGAAGTTCAAGCGCAAATGCCCATGATGCTTGTCCGGCTCGGGAAAGAACGGCTCACCGGGCATGAATGCCACATCATTGGCCAATGCCTCATTGAGCAAAGTGCGCGTATCCAGCGGTTGCTTCAGCGTCAGCCAGAAGAACAGTCCGCCTTGCGGCATGTCCCAGTCAGCCAGATCGGCAAAATGGCTTTCCAGCCCCATTTGAAACGCATCTCGCCGCAGCCGATAGAAATCCCGCAACTCACTTAAATGCTGTTGATACTTTTCCGAGCCGATCCATTGCAGCGCCTGCCACTGACCGATGCGATTGGTGTGCAGATCCGCCGATTGCTTGAGCTTGAGCAGGTGCGGGAACAGATCCGCACTAGCGATCAAATAACCGACACGCAAACCCGGGAGCAAGGTTTTCGACACGGTGCCGGTGTAGATCCAGCTGGCTTTTTTCAGACGCGCCGCAATCGGCTTCGCGCTGCCACCATCGAAAGTCAGTTCGCGGTATGGCTCGTCTTCAATCAGCGTGACGCCAAATTCATCGAGCAATGCCGCAACCGCTGCGCGCTTGGCCTCGCTGTAGCGCACGGCGGAAGGATTCTGAAACGTCGGGATCAGGTAGATAAACGCCGGGCGGTGTTGTTCCAGACGTTTGCGAAGTTGCGCCAAGTTAGGTCCGTCCGCTTCCTGCGGCACGGTCAGGCAATCGGCGCCGAAAAGCTGGAAGATTTGCAGCGCGGCCAGATAAGTCGGCGCCTCCAGCAAAATTTCCGTGCCCTTGTCGATATACAGTTTTGCCGCCAGATCCAGAGTTTGCTGGGAACCACTGACCACCAGCACCTGACTCGCATCGCACTCGAGGCCCAGCGCCCTCGCCTCTGCCGCCAAAGCTTCGCGCAAGGCCGGCTCGCCTTCGCTCATGCCGTACTGACCCAGCGATAACGGCATTTCGTCCCACTCGACCTTCGGCAACATCGCCTCAGCCGGCAAGCCGCCGGCGAACGACATGACCTCCGGACGCTGGGCCGCCGCGAGGATTTCTCGGATCAAAGAACTTTTAAGGCGCGAGACACGTTCGGACAAAGCCATGGAGGTCACCGTAGCAAGGCATGCAGGAAATGAGTCAAACTTGTTGACTGAAATTACGACAGCTTGAGCGAGTACGTCAACATGCTTGACCTTAAGAACCCCTCTACTCAGCAACAGGCCATGGAAGCGTTTTTCTTCGGCTATCAGGCGTTCACTGCCAAGGCTGATGAAATGCTCGAGCGTCGCGGCCTCTCGCGGGTGCATCAGCGCATCGTGTTTTTCATCGCGCGCTATCCGAACCTGAGTGTGAAAGAGTTGCTGGCCCTGCTGGGCGTGAGCAAACAAGCGTTGAACATGCCCCTGCGCCAGTTGCAGGAAATGCATCTGGTCGACAGCGTCGCTTCGCAGACGGACAAGCGTAAGCGCCTGCTTGAGTTGACGGCGGAAGGCGCGAAGTTCGAGCAGGCGTTGCGCCGTGAGCAGGTGAAATTGCTCGAGCGGGTATTTGCCGAGGCTGGGGAAGCGGCGGTGAATGGGTGGTTGGCGGTGAATCTGGCGCTTGGGGGGAATCAGCCGCATCTGGATTGACAGGACCGCCCTCTTCGCGAGCAGGCTCGCTCCCACATTGGAACGCATTCTCCTGTGTGAGCGAGCCTGCTCGCGAAGCCATCCTGATAGCCATATATCCCTATCGGCAAAAAAATCGGCGACAAAAACCAAAACAATATTTGCTTTATTTGTACACAAAAGCATAATCCACTGCGTGCGAGTTCCTGACTATACGGTCAACAAATTCGCGTATGCCTCAAAGGGCCGCTGCCACCCCTCATGGGTCCGGCCCTGGAAATAACAATAAAACTCTTGAGGAGTACTCGCTGTGGAAAGCCGCAAATCCGAAGCACCGCCGCTCGAGCTCACGCCGCCATTACGCAATGGCCTGCTGGAGCGTCTGTTCAAACTCAGCTTGCACGGCACCACGGTGAAGACCGAGCTGATTGCCGGTCTGACAACCTTCATCACCATGGCTTACATCATTTTCGTCAACCCGAACATCATGGCCGACGCAGGCATCGATCACGGTGCGGCCTTCGTCGCCACCTGCATCGCCGCTGCGCTCGGTTGCCTGTTGATGGGGCTCTATGCCAATTGGCCGGTAGGGCTTGCACCGGGCATGGGCCTCAACGCCTTCTTCACCTACACCGTGGTCGGCACCATGGGCTACAACTGGGAAACCGCCCTCGGCGCGGTGTTCGTCTCTGGCGTGCTGTTCATGTTCCTGACCTTTTCGCGGATCCGCGAGTGGCTGCTCAACAGTATCCCGGTCAGCCTGCGGTTCGCGATGGGCGCCGGTGTCGGTCTGTTTCTGGGCCTGATCGGTCTGAAGACGGCCGGTATCGTCGTCGACAGCCCGGCGACACTGATCAAGCTGGGTTCGCTGCGTGAACCTGGCCCGCTGCTCGCCGCAATCTGCTTCCTGATGATCGCGATCCTCAGTTACCACCGCGTGTTCGGTGCGATCCTGATCAGCATCATCACCGTCACCCTCGCCGGCTGGGGCCTGGGTTTGGTGCACTACGAGGGCATCATGTCCGCGCCGCCGAGCCTGGCGCCGACCTGGATGGCAATGAACGTCGCCGGCGTGTTCAACGTCAGCATGATCAGCGTGGTGCTCGCCTTCCTCTTCGTGCACATGTTCGACACCGCCGGTACGCTGATGGGCGTGGCCCAGCGCGCCAACCTTGTCGCCGCTGACGGTCGCATCGAGAATCTTTCCCGAGCCATGAAGGCTGACAGCGCATCCAGCGTATTCGGCGCCGTGGTGGGGGTTCCACCTGTGACAAGTTACGTGGAAAGTGCCGCTGGCGTGGCCGCTGGTGGTCGGACTGGTCTTACCGCCGTCACCGTGGGTGTGCTATTTATAGCGGCCATGTTTTTCGCACCGCTGGCTGGCATGATTCCCGCTTATGCCACGGCAGGTGCACTGATCTACGTGGCGATGCTGATGATGGGCGGTATGGCCCACATCGAATGGGACGAAGCGACCGACGCCATTCCGGCGATCGTCACGGCGATCATGATGCCGCTGACCTTTTCGGTCGCCGACGGCATCGCCCTGGGCTTCATCACTTACGTCGCGTTGAAGGCCGGCACCGGCAAGTACAAGGAAATTTCCGTCAGCCTGTGGGTGCTCTGCGCGATCTTCATCGCCAAGTTCATCTTCCTGTAAACGCTGCGCGGTTCAGGCTTCAAACCAGCCTCACCCTCACCGGTGGGGCTTTTGCACATCTCGATAACAACAAAGGAGCAATACGATGAGTCTGGAAACCTGGCTGCTGTTCAGTGGCGCTGCGCTGGTGGTGATCCTGATCCCGGGACCGCTGTCATTGCTGATGATCAGCAACAGTCTGAATTACGGTTTGCGCCGGTCGTACCCCGCGTTCCTGGGTGGCGTGATCGCCTCGATCTGCCTGCTCAGCGCGTCGGCACTTGGCCTCGGCGCATTGCTAATGGCTTCGGAGCAGTTGTTCAGCGCACTGAAAATAGTCGGTGCGCTGTACCTGTTCTACCTCGCCTGGCAGAGCTGGCAGCAGTCGCGGCAGCCATCGACGGGCGCCGAAGTACCTGAGGCTGCACCGGTGCCGCGCTTTCGCACATTGTTCGGACGCGCCTTTGTACTGGGTGCGAGCAATCCGAAGGACATCCTGTTTTTCGCCGCGTTTCTGCCGCAGTTCCTCCGCGCTGAGCAACCTTTTCTGCCGCAATTGCTGATCATGATCGCGACCTGGGTAGTGCTCGATCTGTGCTGCAAGCTGGCCTATGGCCTGGGCGCCCATGGCGCCGCACGTTATCTGCGCAGCGGCAAAGGCCAGAGTTGGTTCAATCGGGTCAGTGCCGGACTATTTGGTGGTGCTGGCGCCGCGTCGTTGCTTGGCAGCCACTGAAAAGCGCCACTATTGATCATCCTGCCGGAACGGACCTCGGGCGGGATGATGTGTTGTTTTGAATCAATTCAACTCGAACAACATTCAATCTTTAATATGCAATAGATAGCAACAACCCCCCGATATACAGCTCTGGAAAAGCCAACGTAATATTCTTCGCCTTAACGACAATTGCCGGAACAAGGAAGTTCTAATGGCCACACTGATAAGCGAAGCAACAGCACAAACCGACCCTTCAATACACGCGGACCTGCAACCTGTTTCCGATACCGTAATAATCATGGATCTGGGCTATGAAGCCAACGAATACAAGCCCTCAACCATCGATCAGAGCCGAACTAACGAAAAATCGAGTCAGTTGCAAATGGTGGACGAAGTGTTCGGCCCTTTTGAAATTGGCGATATTTCAATTACCCGTACCGCACTCGACGGATTAGGCGCGACCATTGACGGTCAGCCGTTGAATGGCGAGAACAGTTTCTTTCGCCGCCCCAAGCGCTCTTTTATCAATAGCCTGCAGTTCGACGCCAATAAAGTTGAACACTACCTGAAAACTTCAACGGGCAGCGATAGCTACTTGTTGCCCACGCTCCTGTTTGAAATGGCCAGCCAGCGCCCGCTCACCGCTCCCCGGCTCTTGAGGGAGAGTGCTGCAGATACTGTATCCGGCAATTACCGCGACAAACTTGTCAAACTTCTGAGTGCCGCACAGTCGCTTGATCTGCAACACGTGCACGTCCCCAAACATCATCCCCGCTGGGCCGCATTGACCAAAAGTTACGCGACGCTGGGCTCCAGCGTGGGCATCCAGGGCTTCGGCATCTTCATGGGAATTCGCGGCGTTGTCGATGCGATCAAAGCCGAAAACACTGCTGAAATAGCGATAAACAGCGCAGGCATTGTATCGGAGCTGGGCTCCATCGCGGCCGATGTCGCGGTGAGCAAGATAGCCACGCAGATGCTCACAGCCGGGCAAAGTGCTTATCGGGACTTCGCCAAAACCCGCTTTGCACTCAGATTGGGTCGATCGGGAGGGTTGGTCGGCGGCATGCTGACGCTGCCCTTCGACATCTTTACCGCCGTGAGGTCGATGAACGCCGCTCAGAATGCCACCGGCAAAGAAGCGATGGATCATTACGTCAGCGCTGGCCTGAGCATTACCAGTGCAGCCATGACTGTCATCCTCGGGTCCGCCGCTATGGCCGGGTTCTCGTTTGCCGGCCCTGTCGGACTTGCAGCCGGCGCGATCCTCGCCATCGGCTCACAGGTCTACGGTGCGGTGCGTATCGTTGACGATATAGATGACTACATTGAATTGACTGTCGATGAACGGTGGCGTAGCGGTTGGTTTTCGTTCTGCATGATGGAGGTCGATCAAAGCGTTCAAAACCGCTATATCAAGGCAAAGACGCTGTTGCAGCACTCTCTGCAACTGAAAAAGTCCGCCAGAACGCTGCTCGATGGCCCCTTGAAAGAGACCACCGAAGCCATCGTCAACGGCAAGTTCGATGTGCGTCTGAAACCAACGCGGGTCTGGAAACGAAACTGGTGGACCAAACAGGATGCGTGGGAATCGGTCAATGTCCCTGAAGTGGTAGGCACCGATGACATCATTGATGCACGCGCAGGGGTTACAAAAGATACACCCGGCGCGGAGTTGGGGGTCGCCGCAGAGGGCAAGAACGTTCTCTGGTTTATCAGCGAGGGCAACGACTCGATCAGAGGGGTAGAAAAAAACCCAACACCTTCCATTACAAGTCAGGAAAAAAACAACTTTCGGGCGGCGAAGAAAATGACCAGTTCCTGTTTGAGAACGCAGCGGACTTCCTTGAAAGGGGTCGCCATGTCGCAGATCATTCGACGCTGAGCGGCGGCGCAGGAAATGACACACTGGTACTCGGCGGCAGCTACTCCTCCCGAAATACCAACAGAACTGGCTATGACGTAGATCTGCTGGCTGGAACATTGCAGATCATCACGAGCGATGTCGATGCCGACAATAACCGGATATCTATCCTGCACAGTTTGCTGGACAGCATCGAAAACGTTGAGACAGTCCATCGCGCGGCAAGCGTGGTAACGGGCTCCGCGCAAAACAACATCATCAAATCCCGGGGCAGCGACAGCATTGAAGCTGGCGCTGGGGACGACCAGATATTTCTCTCTCACGAAAGAGCAAAAGCGTCGGGAGGCGCCGGCACCGATCAATATTACATTGCGCATGTGGCTGGCCGTTTTTCCATTGTCGATGATGGTGAACAGACCAGCTACATCGTCATGAACTGGCGCAAGGAGTTGATTGAATCCTGGGATATCGAGGGTAACGACCTGGTCATCCGCTCAGGTTTCGAAACGTCTGACCACCTCAAAAACGTGTTGACCATTCATGACGTTTATACGAACACCGAACACACTAGAAAGCTGAGCAACAAAAACCTGGTTTTCGTAACCAGCGATGATTTCCATTTCAGACTTGATCTGCCAGACACAATCCCGGACGGCCACACCGTAGAAATAACCGAAATCTTCCTCAAACGAGGAAAACCGGTAAACCCGATCATTATTTATGCAGCGGAATGCTGGATCCGCCACCGCAAACCCGCTGCCTATTACGTCCCGAGAACCGGCAAGACAACCACTTTTTACGCAGTTTTACGTTCTGATGTCATTACCCGGATATATCTGGATTTCCGCAGCGATGAGCTGACAAAAGCGGAGGCGCATTTTTTCTCGGACAAACCCAAGTCATATCACCTGACTGTTGGTTGCCATCTCGTCTATCACTTCGGCGCGAAAAGCATCAAGCTCAATTATTACTCCGCTGCGCGTAACGAAGACGATCACGACAATATTACGAAGATCCTGCGCACCATGGCTGTTCGTCCGTTCAGCCGTTACGTATTGATTTTCAAGGACGGTGTCGTTGCAGATGCCGAGCTTACAGCGCAAACCGAAATCGCACCTGCATTTACGGATTTCACGGTATCGCGGGATTGGGTGACCCAGATGAAACTGCCGCTCGAGGTTCGCTCTCAGCGTTACTTTCACAATCTGGCTGAAAAAGCAGCTGAACCGATGGGCCGTACAAGAGTTTGCGCAACGCCGATTCGACTGGCCGTGCAAACCGACATGGACAACTACGAAGGAGAAGGTTCGAGTTATCTCATCCACGTACTCCCGGACATGACCATCAAACTCTCGACTCCCGGCGCACTTGCCGATGCCAAAGTTCGCCTGCCCTATTCATCCACTTGGGAACTTGATGCAACGCAGCTCGGCAAGGTCGAAATAAGGCTGGAAGAAAACCGACTCTCCATCGGCACAACCACTTTTTATCTGCCGGTCTATGGAAGCGAAGATCTGATAGATCAAATCCGCGTTATTACAACCGGTGGAGTTGTGCACACGGTCGATCTGGTCTTTGATCGCATTTATCTGGATGGGCTTGATGCACGTTTTTTCGAAGAGCCCGACGCCTCAAAAGCGCTCCCGCCATATTTTGCCGCATTGGCCAACGACGAAGTCAAAGTCTGGAACGTTATCTGCGTCAACGACGAAACCGCACGCGTGGGCTACAACCTGGCCGCCCATGGCTGGGTATTGCGTGCCGACAAATCCCGCATCGAAAAGTCTGCGTTAAGAGTAGTGAATCGCTGCAGTCACCAGACCAACATTTTCCGCCCTGTTTCGCTGATGAAAGTGCCTCCCGCGTAATTCGCGGTAACCCGTCAACAAACACCCTTTTTTTATCAGCGTACTGTCTACGCGGCACCCGCACGCGTCTGCGCGCTCTTTTTCCGAGTATTTCCCATGGCCAAATCACCCAAAAAAATCCCGACCATAAAATCGCCCGATTCGCCCGATGCCACACATCCCGTATCACCGCCCCTCGTCAGAAATGTGGGCCTGGACATGCCTGACGCCCTGCTCCTGGGCATCGATTCGCCGGCGATCAGCCAAGCGCCAGCCACCTCTGCCGCAGCCAACGCAGTGCCCACGGTCAGCCTTCATGCGTTGCCAGAAGCAGCGCATGATTTCAGCGCCACTCGGACCGCAATCGCCTGGCCGCAAGAGCGCTTCCACGAATTGGTGCCGGTGACGCAGAACGATGGCTTGTTCACTGGACCGGATCAGCGCACCTACGCTCAAATCGCCAATGAAGGCCAGTTTGTCGTCGAGCAGGACGGGCAAGGCAACTACCATGTGCCACTGACCTTCGCGCCCGGCGTGCCCGGCCTGCCTCTGACGCGAACCGAGGGTCAGGCGATCTGGCAAATCCAGCGGCCCGAGAGGCCCTCCAACCGGCCTGCGTCCTCCACACCACACTTGCCCTCATACATCTCGCCGGCCGACGCCATGACGTTGACCAAGCCGGAAATGGCGACAGAAGGCCTTCGTTACAACAGACTCAGGCAGACCTTCGTAACCACGGTAGACGGCACCGTCATGGTGCGCAAAAACCAGGACGGTGAATATCAACAAGCGTTTGCCTCAACGACCAATGCACCCGACGTTTTCTTCGAGCAAATCCCCGGCACCGTTTTCTGGCGGCGAAAAACACCCGGGGCGAAGCCATCAGGTACCAAGCCCGAAGCCAGCCAGTCCGACAACGCAGTCCCCGGCCCGAGCAAGCGTCCACGACTTGCCGAGGACACAGAAACGCTAACCGCGTCGAAAGCCACGACTCCGCCTGAGGAGCTGACCCCGTATTTCTGGCTGCCCTGGGGGCACCTGAACAAACCAGTGCACATCGAATCGGTACAGCTTGGCTGGCTGCATTATCCAATCGTCCCTGTCGGCTCAAACACGACACCCAAAGTGTATTTCGTATGTCATCCCGAGTTTGTCCCGACAGATTTCAATACTTTCGAAAGCATGCTGATAAACATGCCCGAGCGACAGCCGGTAGCGACTTTTCGCATCGGCAGTGATCCGGGTGAGGTCCATCCGGGCAAACGCTTTTTTGAAGAGCCGATATCAACGTCCGTCGCTCGCGCGTTCCCCGATTTCTCTGAAGCAACAGCAAGGGCCGTCGCCCGCAGGTTGTTCGAACTCGCCGATCACTCCGAGACGATTACCGGCACCGGATTGATCAATGTCCAGGCCGTTCTGCATCAGTGGAAACAACTGCCGTTTTCCACAGCTCCCGATTTTGCCGACCCGCTGAACATGCTGGCCGTTGCGCCGGACATCGACCTGGGAAGCAAACGGCTTATTCCGATGCCTTCCCAGACCGACAGCGAATTGCAACGCCTGAGCTTCGATCCGCAGCATTTCCCCTCCGCCTGGAATCATTACAAGACCTATCCCTCGGATCTGAATCTGCGGCGATTGCTCGGCGCGTTGCTGGTCGGCTGTGGTTACGAGCTGTTTCCACTGACTTATGAGCACAGAATGCCGACGCTGGTCTTCAAACGAGCCGGTCACGATCAGATCTTCTTTTTGAAACTGGGAGCGATCAGTCAGGCCGGCCTGACTCATGTGCCTGGCAACGAACTGGCGGAACCGGGCTTGCCCGCCAGAATCGGTCAGGACGCCTTCAAGGCACTGACCGATGCAGCCGCGCAGAATAAAGTGGTATGGCTGATCGGGGGTGTATTGAAGGTCGCGTCCACGCCAGATTCGGTATTCATTATCCGCGAGCGCTGAGCCGCTACCCGCCTGCACCGGCGGTTGAGCTGTAAACAGGCATAAAAAAAGCCCGCAGTGTGAGCGGGCGAAAGACCAAAGAAGCTATATGCGCAGTCGCTTCCCGGTGGGGGCAGCTGCTTGGGGGTCAGCTGCCCCGATACGTGGAATAGCTGTAAGGCGAAATCAGCAGGGGCACGTGATAGTGCTCCTGCTCGGCGGAGATGCCGAAACGCAGCACCACCACGTCCAGGAAGGCCGGCTCGGGCAGTTGCACGCCCCGGGCGCGGTAGTAATCGCCGGCATGGAACTGCACCTGATAAACCCCGGTGCGGTAATCATCGCCTTGCAGCAACGGCGCATCGACCCGGCCATCGCTGTTGGTTGTCGCACTGGCGACCAATTCCAGGTGCGACCCTTCAACGCGGTACAGCTCGACCTTGATCGAGCTGCCCGGGCAACCGTGTGCAGCGTCCAAAACGTGTGTTGTCAAACGTCCCATTGATTCTGCGCGCCCGGCCGCAACAAGCGGTCAGACTTCGCGCCTCCCGAAGTCAGTTGAAAAGGAGACCGCACCGTTTCGGAGCACGAAACGCTGCGGCGAGCGACTGATTAAGACACTTTTCAAAAAAATTGTACACAATAAAAACGACATTTTTCGCTTCACCCCCGCCATCCGGGTCTTTATCACCAATTCGCAGGCAAAGCGCCTGATCATTGAACCTTCTATTCATTAGCTGACTGGTCAGGCAGGTTTCTTGCAGGCTGGAACCATTAACAGCAAAAGATGACAGCCGGTGAAAAATGCGAAAATTCAGGCTTACAAAATGTAAATAAAGTTGTATACAATCAGCCCATCGCTGTGACGCCAGCCTGCCAGGCCGCCACACCAATCTGTCAACGTACAAGAAGGAAGACTGCAGTGAGCGCTGACTACCCACGCGACCTGATCGGTTACGGCAGTAACCCTCCTCACCCACACTGGCCGGGCAATGCCCGGATCGCCCTGTCCTTCGTACTCAATTACGAAGAAGGTGGCGAGCGCAATGTTCTGCACGGCGACAAGGAATCCGAAGCCTTCCTGTCGGAAATGGTCGCTGCCCAGCCGCTGCAGGGCGCGCGCAACATGAGCATGGAATCGCTTTACGAGTATGGCAGCCGTGCCGGCGTCTGGCGCATTTTGAAGCTGTTCAAGGAATTCGATATTCCGCTGACCATCTTCGCCGTGGCCATGGCCGCCCAGCGTCACCCGGACGTGATCCGTGCGATGGTCGAGGCCGGCCACGAAATCTGCAGCCACGGCTACCGCTGGATCGACTACCAGTACATGGACGAAGCGCAGGAACGCGAGCACATGCTCGAAGCGATCCGCATCCTCACCGAACTGACCGGCGAGCGTCCGCTGGGCTGGTACACCGGCCGTACCGGGCCGAATACCCGTCGCCTGGTCATGGAAGAAGGCGGTTTCCTCTACGACTGCGACACCTACGACGACGACCTGCCCTACTGGGAACCGAACAACCCGACCGGCAAGCCGCATCTGGTGATCCCCTACACCCTCGACACCAACGACATGCGCTTCACGCAAGTGCAGGGTTTCAACAAGGGTGACGATTTCTTCGAATACCTCAAAGACGCGTTCGACGTGCTCTACGCCGAAGGTGCCGAGGCGCCGAAAATGCTCTCGATCGGTCTGCACTGCCGCCTGATCGGCCGTCCTGGTCGCCTCGCTTCGCTCAAACGCTTTATCGAATACGCCAAAAGTCATGAACAGGTGTGGTTCAGCCGTCGCGTCGACATCGCACGCCACTGGCAGCAAACCCACCCGTACCAAGGGACTGCAAAATGAGCCGCTTTCAAACCCTGCAACCGTCGACCCTGAGCCGCGACGCTTTCGTCAAAGCCTTCGCCGACATCTACGAACATTCGCCATGGGTGGCCGAAAAGGCCTACGACCTCGGTGCGGACGCTTCGATCGACGAGATCGAAACCCTGCACCAGCGCATGAGCGATATCCTGTTGAGCGCCGATCATGCCAGCCAGCTGGCCCTGATCAACGCTCACCCGGACCTGGCCGGCAAAGCTGCCGTCCAGGGCCAACTGACCGAAGCCAGCACCAATGAACAGGCTGGCGCCGGTATTCACCAATGCACGGCCGAAGAGTTCCAGCGCTTCACCGAGCTGAACGACGCCTACAAAGCCAAGTTCAAGTTTCCCTTCATCATGGCGGTAAAAGGCAGCAACCGGCATCAGATCCTCGCGGCGTTCGAAACGCGCATCAACAATTCGGTGGAAGCCGAGTTCAAATGCGCGCTGGCGGAGATCAACAAGATTGCCCTGTTCCGTTTACTGACTCTTTAGCAAGCCTGGCCCGAGCGTGAATGAACGCGCAAACGCCCAGGGCCCTGCGAGCATCCCCAGCCAACTTATCAAAGGCAGACAAGAAGAATGAAAGCTTACGCCGTACCTTTCGAAAAATACGTCAACCTGGCCGACGCCCGTCTGGGCACCAAAATCATCTCGGTCACCGATGACTGGTTCGCAGACGCCAATCGTCTGTTCCAACCGACCCCGGCCGTATGGAAGGAGGGCGTGTTCGATGACAACGGCAAGTGGATGGACGGCTGGGAGTCGCGCCGCAAGCGCTTCGAAGGTTACGACAGCGCGGTGATCCGTCTGGGCGTACCGGGCTCGATCAAAGGCGTGGACATCGACACTTCATTCTTCACCGGCAACTACCCGCCATCGGCCTCGCTGGAAGCGTGCTTCCTGGCCTCGGGCGAGCCGGATGAAAACACCCAGTGGACCGAAGTGCTGTCGGCCGTCGAGTTGCAGGGCAACAGCCACCACTACCATGAAATCAGCAACGACAAAGCGTTCAGCCACCTGCGCTTCAACATCTACCCGGACGGCGGTGTTGCCCGTCTGCGCGTGTACGGCATTCCGTTCCGCGACTGGTCCGCTGTGGGCGACAACGAGCAGGTCGATCTGGCCGCAGCCCTTAACGGTGGCCGCGCCCTCGCCTGCTCCGACGAACACTTCGGCCGCATGAGCAACATCCTCAACCCGGGCCGCGGCATCAACATGGGCGACGGCTGGGAAACCGCACGTCGTCGCACGCCGGGCAATGACTGGGTAATCGTCGCCCTGGGTCATCCAGGCGAGATCGAGAAGATCGTCGTCGACACCCTGCACTTCAAAGGCAACTACCCGGACACCTGCTCGATCCAGGGCGCCTTCGTCAAGGGCGGCACCGACAGCCAGATCGAAACCCAGTCGCTGTTCTGGCGCGAACTGCTGCCAAGCCAGAAGCTTGAAATGCACGCCGAACACACCTTCGTCGAGCAGATCAAGGCACTCGGCCCGATCACCCACATCCGCCTGAACGTGTTCCCGGATGGTGGCGTGAGTCGCCTGCGTGTACTCGGCAAGGTCGCTAAATAACACTGCAATGATCGTTCCCACGCTCTGCGTGGGAATGCATCACTGGACGCTCTGCGTCCGCTTTGGATGTGACGCGGAGCGTCACGGGCTGCATTCCCACGCAGAGCGTGGGAACGATCACTCAACGAAAAGAAGAACAGCATGCGCACACTGACGATTGAACCGCTGACCAAAGAAGCCTTCGCCCCTTTCGGTGACGTGATCGAAACCGACGGCAGCGATCACTTCATGATCAACAACGGTTCGACCATGCGCTTCCACAAACTGGCGACGGTCGAAACCGCTACGCCTGAGGACAACGCGATCATCAGCATTTTCCGCGCCGACGCGCAGGACATGCCGCTGACCGTTTGCATGCTGGAACGCCATCCGCTGGGCAGCCAGGCTTTCATACCGCTGCTCGGCAACCCCTTTCTGATCGTGGTCGCGCCAGTTGGCGATGAACCTGTATCAGGCTTGGTCCGCGCCTTCGTCACCAACGGCAGGCAGGGCATTAATTACCATCGCGGCGTTTGGCACCACCCGGTGCTGACGATCGAAAAGCGGGATGACTTCCTGGTGGTTGATCGCAGTGGCACAGGCAATAACTGCGATGAGCATTTTTTCAAAGAGGATGAGCGGTTGATCCTCGCCCCCCACCAATAAGAGAAGGTCTGATCACTCGACAACAAGAGTGACAGGCGAGAGGTAAAGACTGTGGAAGCACATCTGTTGGAATGGCTGAACCTGAGCGTGCGCTGGGTTCACATGATCACTGGCGTGGCCTGGATCGGCGCGTCGTTCTACTTCGTCTGGCTGGAGAACAACCTCAACCGCGTCAACCCGAAAACCGGTCTGGCCGGTGATCTGTGGGCGATCCACGGCGGCGGCATCTACCACCTGGAAAAATACAAACTGGCCCCACCGTCCATGCCGGACAACCTGCACTGGTTCAAGTGGGAAGCCTACTTCACCTGGATGTCGGGGATCGCGCTGCTGTGCGTGGTGTTCTACTCCAATCCGGTGCTCTACCTCGTGGCACCCGGCAGTGGCCTCAGCGGTCCTGAAGGCGTGGCCATCGGTATCGGCTCGCTGATCGTCGGCTGGTTTGTCTACGACTTCCTCTGCGATTCGGCCCTGGGCAAGAAACCCGCCCTGCTCGGCTTCATCCTGTTCGTGCTGATCATTGCCGCCGCCTATGGCTTCAGCAAGGTGTTCAGCGGTCGTGGTGCGTACCTGCACGTTGGCGCGATCATCGGCACCATCATGGTCGGTAACGTGTTCCGCATCATCATGCCGGCGCAACGGGCACTGGTCGCGGCGATCGCCGAGAACCGCACGCCTGATCCGGCCCTGCCGGCCAAGGGCCTGCTGCGTTCGCGACACAACAACTACTTCACCCTGCCGGTGCTGTTCATCATGATCAGCAACCACTTCCCGAGCACTTACGGCAGCCAGTACAACTGGTTGATCCTCGCCGGGATCGCGGTGTTGGCGGTATTGGTGCGTCACTACTTCAACACCCGTCACGACAGCCACAAGTTTGCCTGGACCCTGCCGGTGGCAGCGGTGGGCATGATCTGCCTGGCCTACGTCACTGGCCCGGCGCCGATGTCGAGCGCACCTGAAGTGGCCAAGGCACCGGCGAGAATCGAGTACCAACCGCTGCCGGAAACGGCACTGGGCGGTGGCGCGAAACCGGCCGAAGCGGCGCAACCTGCGGCACCCGCAGCCCCTGCGGCGGCACCCGCGCAAGCCTCGAATGCCGGCCCCGGTTTCGACAAGGTGCACAACGTGATTCAAGAGCGTTGCACGGTGTGCCATTCGTCCAAGCCGACCAGCCCGTTGTTCAGCGCAGCCCCGGCCGGTGTGATGTTCGACACCCCCGAGCAGATCCGCCAGAACGCCGCGCGCATTCAGGCGCAAGCCATCACCACGCAGATCATGCCACTGGGCAACATCACCCAGATGACCCAGCAGGAACGTGACCTGATCGGTGCCTGGATTGCCCAGGGAGCACAAACCAATTAATCGTTAAAAGCATCGCTGGCAAGCCAGCTCCCACAGGGTTTTGCATAGCCTGTGTGGGAGCGGGCTTGCCCGCGAATGGCCGCTCCGCGGTCTGCCTGATGCAAAGAAACAGCTGCAAGCAACCCGGCAGCTGTTAATCACAAGAATAAAAAAGATCCGAGGTGTTGCATGTCCGAGCTGTCCAAAGCGCGCATCCCCGACGCACCCGCCATTCAGCGTTTGCCCCTTTTGCAACTGATCCTGGTCGGTCTGCAACATGTTCTGCTGATGTACGGCGGTGCCATCGCGGTGCCGCTGATCATTGGACAGGCCGCTGGCCTGAGTCGTGAAGAAATCGCCTTCCTGATCAACGCCGACCTGCTGGTCGCCGGCATCGCCACCATCGTGCAGTCGCTCGGCATCGGCCCGATGGGCATTCGCATGCCGGTGATGATGGGCGCCAGTTTCGCTGCGGTCGGCAGCATGGTGGCCATGGCCGGCATGCCCGGCATCGGTCTGCAAGGGATCTTCGGTGCGACGATAGCTGCCGGTTTCTTCGGCATGCTGATCGCGCCGTTCATGTCCAAGGTCGTGCGTTTCTTCCCGCCACTGGTGACCGGCACGGTCATCACCTCGATCGGTTTATCGCTGTTCCCCGTGGCCGTGAACTGGGCCGGTGGCGGTGTCGACGCCGCGCAATTCGGTTCGCCGATTTATCTGGCCATCGCTGCGCTGGTGCTGGCGACCATTCTGTTGGTTCACCGCTTCATGCGCGGATTCTGGGTCAATATTTCGGTACTGATCGGCATGTGTCTGGGCTACGTACTGTGCGGCGCGATCGGCATGGTCGACCTCAGCGGCATGGCCAGCGCACCGTGGATTCAGTTCGTCACCCCGCTGCATTTCGGCATGCCGAAATTCGAGCTGGCACCGATTCTGTCGATGTGTCTGGTGGTGGTGATCATCTTCGTCGAGTCCACCGGGATGTTTCTCGCGCTGGGCAAGATCACCGGCCAGGAAGTCTGCCCGCGCATGCTCCGTCGTGGCTTGTTGTGCGATGCCGGCGCGTCGTTCTTCGCCGGTTTCTTCAACACCTTCACCCACTCCTCGTTCGCGCAGAACATCGGCCTGGTGCAGATGACCGGTGTGCGCTGCCGTTCGGTGACCATCGTTGCCGGTGGCCTGCTGATCGTCCTCAGCCTGTTGCCGAAAGCGGCGTTTCTGGTGGCATCGATTCCACCGGCGGTGTTGGGCGGCGCGGCGATTGCGATGTTCGGCATGGTCGCGGCCACTGGCATCAAGATCCTGCAAGAGGCCGACATCGGTGACCGCCGCAATCAGTTGCTGGTCGCGGTAAGCATCGGCATGGGCCTGATCCCGGTGGTGCGTCCGGAATTCTTCGCCCACTTGCCCATGTGGATGAGCCCGATCACCCACAGCGGCATCGCCATGGCCACCCTCAGCGCGCTGACGCTGAACCTGCTGTTCAACATCCTCGGCGGCAAGGAGCGTGCGGCGATCAATGATTGCCATGCTCACTGATTGAAACCACCACGCCACCTGTGGGAGCGAGCCTGCTCGCGAAAGCGCTGTGTCATTCAACATTGATGGCGACTGACACAACCGCTTCGCGAGCAGGCTCGCTCCCACAGGGACTACGCAACTGCTTGTGCCTCAAACAATAAAAACAACAGGGAGCAACAGATGACCCGCACGCAAAGCAACGTTCTGTTGAGTGGCGGCCTGCTGGCCGCGAGTCAGGCCATGGCCGGCGATCTGCTGCTGTGGCAGAGCAACAGCCTCAGCTATCTGTACGGCAAGAATTTCGCGATCAACCCGTCGTATCAGCAGACGGTCACCTTCGAGCACGCCGACAAGTGGAAGTACGGCGACAACTTTCTGTTCGTCGACAAGATCTTCTACAACGGCAAGGAAGACCCGAACAAAGGGCCGCATACCTTCTACGGCGAGTTCACCCCGCGTCTGTCCTTCGGCAAGATCCTCGACCGCAAGATCGAGTTCGGCCCGATCAAGGATGTGCTGTTGGCGATGACCTACGAGTACGGCGAAGGCGAAACCGAGGCCTATCTGATCGGCCCCGGCTTCGACCTGAAAGTGCCCGGCTTCAACTACGTCACCCTGAACATTTTCCGCCGCCAGACCGAAGGCCCGCGCCCCGGCGATGGTGTCTGGCAGATCACCCCCGCGTGGTCCTACAGCTTCCCGCTGGGCAATTCCGATGTGCTGATCGACGGCTACCTCGACTGGGTCGTCAACAACGACGAAAACTCGCGCGGCACCTACCACGCCAACCTGCACATCAATCCGCAGATCAAATACGACCTCGGCAAAGCCATGGGCTGGAGCCAGAAACAGCTGTACGTCGGCACCGAGTACAGCTACTGGAAGAACAAATACGGCATCGAAAACAGCCACGCGTTCGATACCAACCAGAACACCGCCAGCCTGCTGCTGAAGGTGCACTTCTGAGATGGCCCGCAACCGTGCGCCATGCTTGCCGACGGTGCTCTGTTGCGGGGCACTTGAGCGTTGGCCGAGGAGCCAGTATTCTCCGCGGCCTTCCGAATTCGCTCTAAAAAAAAGCCTGAATTCAATTTCTGACCGAAAAGCCAACTTATCCCGGCTGCGGTCAGTCCTGAGGCATCCCGAAAACACGCTCGTCGACTGTTTTTCAGCAGCCGAACGGGCGTTTTTTGGTTTTTCAAAAGCCTTGGCGCAGCTTTTGCTACCAGCATTCAAAGCTGACCGATCGGATGAAATTTGCGGTACGAAAAAAGGCGCCACATCAGAGCGCCGATCTTAAAAAAATAACGTGGAACACCTACTTTGGGAGCAACCGAATGAAACGTATGTGCACCAGCCTGATGCTGGCCGGATCGATGTTCGCCGGCGGCCAGGCGATGGCCGAAGGCCTGCTGCAGTGGCAGAACAACAGCCTGACCTACCTGTATGGCAAGGACTTCCAGGTCAACCCGCGCATTCAGCAGACCGTGACCTTCGAGCACGCCGATGCCTGGAAGTATGGGGACAACTTCCTGTTCATCGACAAGATCTTCTACAACGGCAAGGATGATGGCGGCGTCGGCTCCAACACCTACTACGGCGAGCTCAGCCCGCGCCTGTCATTCGGCAAGATCTTCGATCAGAAACTGGCCTTTGGTCCGGTGACTGACGTGCTGCTGGCCATGACCTACGAGTTCGGTGAAGGCGATACCGAGTCGTACCTGATCGGTCCGGGCTTCGACCTGGCGATTCCGGGCTTCGATTACTTCCAGCTGAACTTCTACCAGCGTCACACCCAGGGCGCACGCGCCGGTGACAATGTCTGGCAGATCACCCCGGTGTGGTCCTACACCATCCCGGTGGGCAAATCGAACATCCTCATCGACGGCTTCATGGACTGGGTGGTCGACAACGACTCCAATTCCAAGGGCGACTACCACGCCAACCTGCACTTCAACCCGCAGGTCAAATACGACCTGGGCAAGGCGCTGAATTTCGGCGAGAAGCAGTTGTATGTCGGTGTCGAGTACGACTACTGGTCGGACAAGTACGGGATCAAGGACAGCCAGTACTTCAAGACCGATCAGAGCACCACAAGCTTCCTGGTCAAGTTCCACTTCTGACCCTGAAAGCTTCGCGAGCAGGCTCGCTCCCACATTCAGACCGAGTTCCAATGTGGGAGCGAGCCTGCTCGCGAAGGCCTCACCGCAGATTTCAGGCAGGAGCCACCGCTTCAGATATCCGCAAAAACCGGCACAGCTCCTCGCGCTTGGCCAACGCATCGCGCCGCCCCAACTCGATCAACTCGCTGCAATACCCCGCCTCGAACAGCAGGTAACTGAGCACCCCCGCCCCGCTCGTCTTCGTCGCCCCCGGCCCGCGCAGAAACAGGCGCAACGCCGCCGGTAACTCCTGGCGATGCCGCGCGGCGATTTCGTCGATCGGCTGACTCGGCGCAATCACCAGCACTTCCACGGGCGCCACACCCAGCGCGCGAGTGGGTGTGCCGGCCGGGAGCAAATGACTGAACTGATTCAGACGCTGCAGCAACTCGATATCGCTCTCCAGACTGTCGATGAACGTGCTGTTGAGCATGTGCCCGCCAATCTGCGCCAGAGTCGGTTGCTGGCCGCTGTAGGCGCGCTCCAGCGGCTGCTGCGGATCGACGCCGCGCGGGTTGCCGCTGACGCCCACCACCAGCACGCGACTGGCCCCCAGATGCAGCGCCGGGCTGATCGGCGCCGACTGGCGCACTGCGCCGTCACCGAAATATTCCTCGCCGATTTTCACTGGCGCGAACAACAGCGGAATCGCCGAACTGGCCAACAGGTGATCGACCGACAATTGCGTCGGCACGCCAATACGACGGTGCCGCAGCCAGGCGTCGATGGTGCCGCCGCCCTGATAGAACGTCACCGCTTGCCCCGATTCGTAGCCAAACGCGGTCACCGCTACCGCGTGCAATTGCTTGCGCGCGATGGATTCGGCGATGCCAGGCAGGTGCAGTTTTTCCTCGAGCAGCTCGCGCAGCGGCGAACTGTTGAGCAACGCCACCGGCATCTGCCGACCGAGGCCGAGCAGGCTGTGGCTGACGAAACGGCTGGCCTGATGGATCACGCCCGGCCAGTCGCTGCGCAACACGCGGTGGCTGCGAAAGCCCTGCCAGAACTGGGTCAGGCGTTCGATGGCAGCGCGAAAATCCATGGCACCACTGGCCAGGCTGACCGCATTGATCGCCCCGGCCGAGGTGCCGACGATCACCGGAAACGGATTGTCCGCGCCGACCGGCAGCAACTCGGCAATCGCCGCCAGCACCCCGACCTGATAAGCCGCCCGAGCCCCGCCGCCGGAAAGAATCAAACCTGTGACCGGTTCAGCAGGACTCATCGCAACACTCCACAGTGCTTGTCAGTACGGGTGAATCAACGACGCTTGGGATAAAGCTTCGGCTCGCCCGGTGGGCGACTCTTGAAGCGCCGATGCGCCCACAGATACTGCTCGGGGCAGGCACGCAAAGCGCTCTCGACCCACTGATTGATGCGGATGCAATCGGCCTCCTCGCTTTCGCCGGGGAAGTCTTCCAGCGGCGGATGAATCACCAGGCGATAACCACTGCCGTCGGCCAGACGTTCCTGAGTGAACGGCACCACCAGCGCTTTGCCCAGCCGTGCAAACTTGGTCGTCGCAGTGACGGTGGCGGCCTGAATGCCGAACAGCGGCACGAAGATGCTCTGCTTGGCGCCGTAATCCTGATCCGGCGCATACCAGATCGCCCGTCCCGAGCGCAGCAGTTTGAGCATGCCGCGTACGTCATCGCGCTCCACCGCCAGCGAATCGAGATTGTGCCGCTCGCGGCCACGGCGCTGGACGAAGTCGAACAAGGGGTTTTTGTGTTCGCGGTACATGCCGTCGATGGTGTGCTGCTGGCCGAGCAGCGCCGCGCCGATTTCCAGGGTGGTGAAATGCGCGGCCATGAGAATCACGCCTTTGCCTTCGCGCTGGGCCTTCTGCAGATGTTCAAGGCCTTCGACGTGGGCCAGTTTCGCCAGACGCTCGCGCGACCACCACCAGCTCATCGCCATCTCGAAGAAGGCGATGCCGGTGGAGGCGAAGTTTTCCTTGAGCAGGCGTTTGCGCTCAGCGGCGGATTTTTCCGGGAAGCACAATTCAAGATTGCGCCGGGCGATGGTTCGCCGGTCGCTGGCGACGCGATACATCAACGCGCCCAAAACTCGACCGATGGTCAGCAGCGCCGGATACGGCAACTGCACGATCAGCCACAAAAGCCCCAGGCCGCACCAGAGCGGCCAGAAGCGCGGAGCAAGATATGCTTTTCGAAAACGCGGGCGATCCATTAAAGCTTCCGTAAATACAGTGGCCGCGCATTCTACATCGTTCGACCCGGCTTGCGGCTCGCGGGCGTTCTCGTTATAAGTCTCGGCACTTTTAGTGACAAGCCGTTGTATGCCGACATGAGCCAAACCGACCCGTTAGACCAAGATCCCGTATTCCAGCTCAAGGGCAGCATGCTGGCCATCACTGTGCTGGAACTGGCCCGTAACGACCTCGAAAGCCTCGATCGGCAATTGGCCGCCAAAGTCGCCCAGGCGCCGAATTTTTTCAGCAATGCACCGCTGGTTCTGGCGCTGGACAAACTGCCGCCGAATCAGGGCGCGGTTGACCTGCCGGGGCTGATGCGCGTCTGCCGTCAGCACGGTCTGCGTACCCTGGCCATTCGCGCCAGCCGCATCGAAGACATCGCCGCCGCCATCGCCATCGACATCCCCGTGCTACCGCCCTCCGGCGCCCGCGAGCGTCCGCTGGAGACGCCGGAAGCCGAAGTCAAAAAGAAGCCGGAAAAGCCGCCTGAGCCGACCGTCAAACCGACCCGCGTAATCACCACGCCAGTACGTGGTGGCCAGCAGATATATGCCCAGGGTGGCGATCTGGTCGTGGTCTCATCGGTCAGTCCGGGGGCGGAACTTCTCGCCGATGGCAACATCCATGTATACGGCCCGATGCGCGGCCGTGCGCTGGCCGGCGTCAAAGGTGACACCAAGGCACGGATTTTCTGTCAGCAATTGAGCGCTGAACTGATCTCCATCGCCGGTCATTACAAGGTCTCCGAGGATTTGCGTCGTGATCCGATGTGGGGCTCGGGCGTCCAGGTCAGCCTGTCAGGCGACGTGTTGAACATCATTCGGCTTTAACGGATACTGCCGCATTTTCCAAGCATCTCTAAAACGTAGCGAAAACGGCTCAAACGAAGTAGGAAAAAGGCTCAAAGCCAAATTCCAGCCAAGGCTGTCCGACTGCAGTAGTTTTCAAGAGATGTTTTTCAGGGGCTGAACAGTCCTTCTTCCTTAGGGGTGAAACACCTTGGCCAAGATTCTCGTGGTTACATCCGGCAAGGGTGGTGTGGGTAAGACCACCACCAGCGCCGCTATCGGTACCGGTCTCGCTCTGCGCGGCCACAAAACAGTGATCGTCGACTTCGACGTGGGCTTGCGTAACCTCGACCTGATCATGGGTTGCGAGCGCCGCGTGGTGTATGACTTCGTCAACGTGGTAAACGGCGAAGCCAACCTGCAACAGGCACTGATCAAAGACAAGCGCCTGGAAAACCTCTACGTACTGGCGGCCAGCCAGACCCGCGACAAAGACGCGCTGACCGTCGAAGGCGTGGAAAAAGTCCTGATGGAGCTCAAGGAACAATTCGAGTTCGTCGTCTGCGATTCCCCGGCGGGCATCGAGAAAGGTGCGCACCTGGCCATGTATTTCGCCGATGAAGCGATCGTCGTGACCAACCCGGAAGTCTCCTCGGTACGTGACTCGGACCGCATGCTCGGCCTGCTGGCGAGCAAATCGCGCCGCGCCGAACGGGGCGAAGAGCCGATCAAGGAACACCTGCTGATCACCCGCTACCACCCGGAGCGTGTCGAGAAGGGCGAGATGCTTGGCGTTGAAGACGTCAAGGAGATCCTCTCGGTGACCCTGCTCGGCGTCATCCCGGAATCCCAGGCGGTACTCAAGGCTTCCAACCAGGGCGTGCCAGTGATTCTCGACGACCAGAGCGATGCCGGTCAGGCTTACAGCGATACCGTCGACCGCCTGCTGGGCAAAGAAAAAGCCCACCGATTCCTCGATGTCGAGAAGAAGGGATTCTTCGAGCGCCTGTTTGGAGGTAGGTAATGAACCTTTTTGACTTCTTTCGTGCCAACAAAAAGCCAAGTACCGCCTCGGTAGCGAAAGAGCGTCTACAGATCATCGTGGCGCATGAGCGCGGCCAGCGCAGCACGCCGGATTACCTGCCAGCCTTGCAGAAGGAACTGGTCGACGTGATCCGCAAGTACGTCAACATCGGCAACGACGACGTACATGTTGCACTGGAAAGCCAGGGCAGTTGCTCGATTCTGGAACTCAACATCACCCTGCCCGATCGCTGAGTCGATTTGGCAGTCGCTACGGCGGCTCGGGCTGTTGATGCTCGTGTAGGAGCTGCCGAAGGCTGCGATCTTTTGATCTTCAAAGTCAAAAGATCGCAGCCTTCGGCAGCTCCTACAGAGTTATCAGCAGTCCCGAGCCGCCGTTGGCATTTGTTACGAGGCTGTTTTAATGCCGCTGTCCAACATCCGCATCATCCACGAGGACGCCGCCGTTCTTGTGGTCGACAAACCGACCCTGCTGCTCTCGGTGCCCGGTCGCGCTGACGACAACAAGGACTGCCTGATTACCCGCTTGCAGGAAAACGGCTACCCGGAAGCGCGCATCGTTCATCGCCTGGACTGGGAAACCTCCGGGATCATCCTGCTGGCCCGTGACGCCGACACTCATCGCGAACTGTCGCGGCAGTTTCACGACCGCGAAACCGAAAAAGCCTACACCGCTTTGGCCTGGGGTCAGCCGGAGCTGGACAGCGGCAGCATCGATCTGCCCCTGCGCTACGACCCACCGACCAAGCCACGGCATGTCGTCGATCACGAATTCGGCAAGCATGCGCTGACCTTCTGGAAGGTGCTGGAACGTTGCGGCGACTGGTGCCGTGTCGAACTGACACCGATTACCGGCCGCTCGCATCAATTGCGCGTGCACATGTTGTCGATCGGCCATCCGTTGCTCGGTGACGGACTCTACGCCCACGAGCAAGCGCTGGCGGCCTGGCCGCGTCTGTGCCTGCACGCGAGCATGCTCAGCTTCACTCATCCGCAGACCGGCGAGCGCCTGCGCTTCGAGTGCCCGGCTCCGTTCTGAATTGCGTGAATACTTTAAAAGCCCTTCGCAATGAAGGGCTTTTTTTGTCCTGCCAGAATTCCACCGGCAATAGATTGACGTAAAGAACTGTCATAAAATTGTAATCAAATATAAAATCATGGCACTTCGATATCAGGCAGGAGGCCTTTCCCGTGTTCTGCAGCAAAACACTTCAATCCGAATACCCGATCATCTACGCATTCGGTAACACGACCCTGCACTTGAGCGAAGCACCCAGCATCCAGGCACGCCAGGCCCTGGAGCAGCTCATTAAAAAACGCCGCGCGCACAAACTGACCCGGGCCAGCGCACCGTTATCGTCCTGTGAAACACCACTATTTGCCAAGGTCCAGCCATTGGACACGTTCAAGGCAAAGGTGCGGGTGAGCCTGAACAAACCGCAACGCAACGGGCGCTTCGACTGGCCTCTTGAAGAACTGATGAATTCCCTCGAAGCTCAGCGCCGGGGCGTGGAGATGCCTCCACTGAAGGGCTATGGCTATACCCGCAGCAGACTCGGCCTGACCGAGGAGTTCTTCCTGCTGACTCACCTGCTCGAAGGCCATATGGATGGGGCCGAGTGCATCAGACGCAATCCCGAAAACATCGAAGCCTTTATCCTCGACGCGTTTCAACTGCTCAGCTCGCTCGCCAGCAAGAACATCACCCACATGGATTTCTGGGTGGGCAACATCATGGTGCCCGAGCAAACGCAAAGGCCACTCAAAGCCATCGACTTTGAAAACTGCTTCGCAGGCCCGACCGCGCACGCAAGTGAAACCCTCGGTTTTCAACTCGGCTTCTTCTATCGTCGGGATATCTACAAATTCATCACCGAAGCCGCCTACGATCGCCTGGTAGATCGATACCTCAGTGCACTGCCTGGCTTATCGAGAGACAGGTTCGAGGCTGTCTATCAGTTGAGCAAACATGAATACGTCGGTCGCAAGCAACGCCGTGAAGTCTTCCTCTCTGGCAGATTGATCACTGGTTGACGCCCTCCCTGGCAACACTTTGAAGCAAGTGTCCGGCCTGCAAATCAGCGGAGCAATACGGTAAACTCGCGCCCCCGCCGTATGGAGCCGCTTATGCGCGAAGCCTTCCCCCCCTGGAAAAAGTACCGCACCAGCTGCTCTACCTGATCTATGGCGACAAAGACGTTTATCGGCGCGAGGCGAAATTCAGCATCCTCACCGCCCTTGCACAGCTGCAGCCAGATGAATCGTTGTGCATCCGAGTGCTGACCGATCGTCCGCAGGACTATGCCGGCTGGCCGGTCGAGACCGTCCCTTTGAGCGAGCAGACCCTGATCCAGTGGCAGGGCGAGAACGGCTACCACCACCGCCGCAAAGCGTGCGCCATTGCGCTGGGCCTGACACTCGCCGAAAAAACCCTGTTCGTCGACACCGACACGCTGTTTCTCGATTCGCCGCACCGGTTGTTCAGCATGATCACGCCCGGCCGTTACGTGATGGACCGCTTCGAATATGACTGGAGTTACGTCTGTAACCGGGCGGACTACGAAAAACTCGCGCGCTGCCTGCAAGTCCACGGCATCTCGTCGACGAACAGCTTCAAGCTCTACAACAGCGGCTTGTGCGGCGTCACCGATGGCGATGCAGCGCTGCTGGAGAAATCGATCCGGCTGATCGATGAGTGGACGCAGGGTTCGTTCGACATCCATACGATCGAACAGATTGCACTGTCTTTTGCCATGCGCGACCAGCCGATCCAGGAAGCGAAGAAATTCATCTATCACTACTTCGCCGACAAGAACTTCTTCCACGCCATGCAGAAACATTTTTTCGCCCGCTATGGCGAGGCCTTCCACCTCGAACTGCCAGCGCTGTGCAACGAGGTTCCGCGCAGCAAACCCGTTCCCTCAACCTGGGAGCGCCTGCGCATCAAGTGGAAGCTGCGCAAAAAGCGCGGCGGCATGAAGAAAGTCGGCCGGGCGTTGCTGTTCGGCAGTGCTGCACCTGCCCATCCGTATTACGAGATCTGCCGTCACGAATGGTGGGAATCGGCGTCGCGGGAAATCCTGCGTTGGGACAGCGTCACGCAAAAGGCCTTCTTCGGCAGCGGCAAGGGCTGGCCGAAGCACCTGCCGAAACCCGCCAGAAAGGATGATCAACAAGCCATCATTGCCTACCTGCGCAAGCGCATCGATCAGCACTCCTGAGCGTGCTTGCGCAAACCACTTGCCCAATGGCGCTGAGTGATGCGTTAAACTGCCGCCCATTGCTGTCTGGAGTTTCTTATGCGCGCAGAGTTGAACCAGGGCCTGATCGACTTTCTCAAGGCCTCCCCTACCCCGTTCCACGCCACCGCCAGCCTCGTTCAGCGTCTGGAGGCCGCCGGTTATGTGCGCCTCGACGAGCGCGAGCCATGGTCCACCGAGGCCAACGGCCGCTATTACGTCACCCGTAACGACTCCTCCATCGTCGCGATCAAAATGGGCCGCAACTCGCCACTGCACGACGGTATCCGTCTGGTCGGCGCTCACACCGACAGCCCGTGCCTGCGGGTCAAGCCGCAACCGGAACTGCAACGTCAGGGCTTCTGGCAACTGGGCGTCGAAGTCTACGGCGGCGCGCTGCTGGCGCCATGGTTCGACCGCGATCTGTCGCTGGCCGGCCGCGTGACCTTCCGCCGTGACGGCAAGGTCGAGAGTCAGTTGATCGACTTCAAGGCACCCATCGCGATCATTCCCAACCTGGCCATTCACCTCAACCGTGAAGCCAACCAGGGCTGGGCGATCAACGCGCAGACCGAACTACCGCCGATCCTGGCGCAATTCGCCGGTGACGAGCGCGTCGATTTCCGCGCCGTGCTCACCGACCAACTGGCCCGCGAACACGGCCTGAATGCCGACGTGGTGCTGGATTACGAGCTGAGTTTCTACGACACGCAAAGCGCTGCGGTGATCGGCCTGAACGGCGATTTCATTGCCGGTGCGCGTCTGGACAACCTGCTGTCGTGCTACGCCGGCCTGCAAGCGTTGCTCACCGCCGAAACCGACGAGACCTGCGTGCTGGTCTGTAACGACCACGAAGAAGTCGGCTCGTGCTCGGCGTGCGGTGCCGACGGCCCGATGCTCGAACAGACTCTGCGCCGCCTGCTGCCAGAAGGCGACGAGTTCGTGCGCACTATTCAGAAATCCCTGCTGGTCTCCGCCGACAACGCCCACGGCGTGCATCCCAACTACGCGGACAAGCACGACGCCAACCACGGCCCGAAACTCAACGCCGGCCCGGTGATCAAGGTCAACAGCAACCAGCGCTACGCCACCAACAGCGAAACCGCCGGTTTCTTCCGCCACCTGTGCATGGCCGAAGAAGTCCCGGTGCAAAGCTTCGTGGTGCGCAGCGACATGGGCTGCGGCTCGACCATCGGCCCGATCACCGCCAGCCATCTGGGCGTGCGCACCGTCGACATCGGCCTGCCGACCTTCGCCATGCATTCGATTCGCGAGCTGTGCGGCAGCCATGACCTGGCGCATCTGGTGAAAGTGCTCAGTGCGTTCTATGCCAGCCGTGAATTGCCGTAACGGCTGACAAGCTTCGCGAGCAGGCTCGCTCCCACAATGGAATGCCATTCACCTGTGGGAGCTAGCCTGCTCGCGAAATCGCCTGTGCAGACAGCAGAATCCTCCCGGCCTGATGCATTCCTGAGCCACATCACACCCCGCCTCGAAAACCCGCCTAGACTGCAAACATCCCCCACAGACAAGGCAGTCTTCATGATCTCGATGTCCTCCTTCCACGCCATGCTCATTCCCATCCTCAGCGGAATGATCCTGCTGGCCATCGGCTTCAACTTCCGCGACAAGAACGCCGGGGTGTTCGCCATGTGGATCGGTATGCTGATGATCCTCGCCACGGTGGTCTACAAGATCCTCGCCAAACTCAACGAATGACCGCGCCCGGCTCGCATTGAGCCAAAGGGCCTCGTACACTCCAGCGCATCCGCCTATCGCGAGGTTGTCTTCTGGTGTTCGCTCGTCTTTTTGCTTTGCCCGGTCTGCTGCTTGTCTGCCTGATGACGCTGCTGCCGCTGGCGCCCGCCCAAGCGGTCGGTCTGCCCGGCCTGCTCAACACTTCCAAACCGCAGCCTGAAGCCGTGGAACCCCTCGGCCAGTCACTGGACGAAGTGATCAAGTCGCTGGAAAACGACAAGCAACGCGCGCAGTTGCTCAGCGATCTGAAGAAGCTGCGCGACGCTACGAAGAAAGCTCAAGCCACCCCGGAAGAAGGCGTGCTGGGCCTGATCGGCGGCACCCTCGCCAGCTTCGAAAAACAGTTTTCCGGCGCCGACAGCCCGCTCACCCGCTGGTCCAACGAATTCGATCTGGCCAAGGACGAACTGACCAGCAAGCTGCTGCCGGCCAATGAATGGCTGCCGATCATTTTCGGTTTCGCGGTGATCCTGATGGTCTGGAGCCTGCTCGCCGCCGCGCTGATCTGGCTCAGCCACCGCGTGCGTCTGCGCTTCGGCCTCACCGAAGAACTGCCGCAACACCCCAAGGCCCTCGACATGCTGCGCTTTGCCCTGCGCAAGCTCGGGCCGTGGCTGATCGCGTTGGTAATGACGGTGTACATGAGCTACGTGCTGCCGTCTTCCCTGGGCAAAAGCCTGGCGATGGTGCTGGCCTATGCCTTGGTGGTCGGCACCTGTTTCTCGGCGATCTGCGTGATCGCCTTCTCCCTGCTCGACGGCCCGCACCGCCATCGCGCGCTGTACATCCTGCGTCATCAGGCGTTTCGGCCGCTGTGGCTGATCGGCAGCTTCGCCGCGTTTGGTGAAGCGCTGAGCGATCCGCGTCTGGTCGAGAGCCTGGGCGTACATCTGGCGCACACCGCCGCGACCACGGCCAATGTCCTCGCGGCACTGTCGACCGGCCTGTTCATACTGCGATTCCGCCGACCGATCGCGCACCTGATCCGCAACCAACCGCTGTCACGCCGCCTGACCCGCCGCGCCCTCAGCGATACCATCGAAATCCTCGGTACTTTCTGGTACGTGCCGGCACTGGTGCTGGTCGGCATCTCGCTGTTCGCCACGTTTGTCTCCGCCGGCGACACCAGCTCCGCGCTGCGCCAGTCGCTGATCTGCACGGTGCTGCTGGTGTTGTGCATGGTCATCAACGGCCTCCTGCGCCGCCATTCGCTGAAACCGCAACGCGGGCCGAAACGCCATGCGCTGTATTCGGAGCGACTGAAAAACTTCTTCTACACCCTGACGCATTTGCTGGTGTGGCTGATCTTCATCGAACTGGGCCTGCGCGTCTGGGGCCATTCGCTGATCGCGTTCGCCGAAGGCGATGGCCATGACATCAGCGTCAAACTGTTCAGCCTGATCGGCACGCTGATTTTCTCCTGGCTGATCTGGATCCTCGCCGACACCGCCGTGCACCACGCCCTCACCCGCTCGCGCAAAGGCCTGGCGAATGCACGGGCGCAGACGATGATGCCGCTGATCCGCAACGTGCTGTTCGTGGCGATTTTCATCATCGCGCTGATCGTCGCCCTGGCGAACATGGGCATGAACGTCACGCCGCTGTTGGCCGGTGCCGGCGTGATCGGTCTGGCCATCGGCTTCGGCGCGCAGTCGCTCGTCGCTGACCTGATCACCGGCCTGTTCATCATCATCGAAGACTCGCTGGCCATCGACGACTACGTCGACGTTGGCGGCCACCTCGGCACCGTCGAAGGTCTGACCATCCGCACCGTACGCCTGCGCGACATTGACGGCATCGTCCACACCATCCCGTTCAGCGAAATCAAAAGCATCAAGAACTACTCGCGGGAATTCGGCTACGCGATCTTCCGCGTCGCCGTGCCATACAACATGGAAATCGACGACGCGATCAAACTGATGCGCGACGTCGGCCAGAAGATGCGCAGCGATCCGTTGCAGCGCCGCAATATTTGGTCGCCGCTGGAGATTCAGGGTGTGGAAAGTTTCGAGTCCGGCAGCGCGATTTTGCGCGCACGGTTCAAGACTGCGCCGATCAAGCAGTGGGAAGTTTCCCGGGCGTTCAATTTGTCGCTGAAAAGGCAACTGGATGAGGCGGGGCTGGATCTGGCGACGCCAAGGATGAGTGTGCAGGTGATTACGCCTGGGGTGGAAATCAAAAAGGAAAGCTGAACAGAGATGGCCCCCTATTGGCAGGTAATACCAATAGGGGGCTAGTTTTATCTGGCTTTGAAACCAGGTTTTCCTTCGGCGGCCCGCCACCTTTTGACTTCCGCCACAATATTTTCCGGACCGCTTTTCCCCGATTCTGGGTAGTAGATCAAATCGGAACCCGCTGGATGTTCGCTCAGTCGTTCAAACTCCATTACAGCTGAGGTTTGCCCCTTCTCAGTCGCGTAATCCGATTGGTATATCTTTTGTACGAAATGCAAGAATTGCTCTTCGGACATTTCATTGATCATTAATTTTTTCATTACTCGCCTCCCTTATGAACTGCCAAATGCTGTTTCGGAGTTAGCAACCGCAGGTTGTCAATATCGTACAACTGCCCACCATCCGATAACGATGAGACGTGGTGCAACTCAAACTTCACTCGTTTACCAACCCGATCGCCCGCTTTCACATACGGTGATCGGCCTTTGCTCATTGCACTGAGACTACCTGGATCAAACGACATCGCCAGTTCCGCATCAGCGCTCACCGCTTTCCAGAAAGTCTCCCTGAATGCCCTGAAATCCTTGAAATTCTTGCCTCGCAATTGATCTGCAATTTTTGAGGGAATTGCCGCCCCCTCACCTTGCGTGGCCGCCTCCAGCCATCCACCCGCAACCGGCGCTCCATGACCACTCGCCACCCCTGGATCATTGCGTCGATCCCGGAACATGACGTACTGCGGTGGCAGGCCCGATTCCGACGGGAAGACCAGAATGAAGTCGTCGAAACGAATGCTGCCCCGCCCTGGGTGAGCGTCGATCCGTCCTTCAATCGGCACGAGGTTGCCGCCGATATATCGCGGTGGGGACGGATTCTCGATGGGGAACAGCGTTGAACTGTCTGCCGGCGTTACTGCGGGAGTCCAGACCGCGGTTGTCGGCGGGATGTCAGTGAGGGTCGCGCTGTAAGTGTTGTTCCCTGCGTTGAAACCAGCTGCAACCACGCGAACGCCGGAAGGCCGTTTTGTCCCCGCTACCGGAACGACAAGCAGTTCGGCGAGAGAGCCCGTCAGCGGCCGGGCGCTCAAACGTACCGGCAGATTCAGTCGTGCTCTTTCGCTTGCCAGCCTGTCCAGATCAGGCAGTTGACCGGGCAGCAGATCTGCCAGTGGGAGGCTGAGCAGAAAGCGTTCAGGCAACTCTCCATTGCCCAACACCGGGGAGTAGACAAACGCACTTACCCCCACCATCAGACCGGACGCCGTGCCGGCAGCCACCTCCGATAAACCGGCCACCGCCGCGCGAATCGAAGCGGCAAAACCCGCCATCAGGTTGTCGGCAATCGCGACCGCACCCGCGGACGTCGCAAATACCAGTTGGGCGTGGCTGGTATTGCCCTGAAAGCGCAACAGGCTACTGTGCCCACCGGAGGTGTCCTGCCGGTGCTTTTCCTCAGCAACCCTGCGTGCTTCGGCCTCAGCCTCAAGCGCTGCCTGTTCCTCGGCACGCTTGCGCTCTAGTGCCTCAGCCGCCAAACGGGCCTGTTCCTCTTCGAGCCGCCTGATTTCATCGGCCGCGGCCTGCCGCGCCAGCTCCTCCGCCTGCCGCCGCGCCTGCTCCTGAGCGACGCGGGCCTGTTCCTGTGCAACCTGCCTGGCGTATTCCGCCGCCAACCGCGCCTGCTCCTGAGCGATCCGCTCGGCTTCCTGCGCTTGCACCACGGCAATCATGCCCTTGACCGTGGCCGACTGGCTGTTCAACACGCCAATGCCTTCAACCAGTAACTTGGCGTTGAACAGAGCGCTATAAGCCTGCCGTACGCTGACGCTGGCGCTTCGCCGATTGACTTGCGGTAAGCGGCCTCCGTTGAAAAAGGTTTCAACCTGGGCGTGGCCGAAACGTTCGATGGCCACGTCCTTGGCCACCAAAAGCGCACCAAACTTCCTGGCGATCAGGGAATCCCTGAATTGCATCTCCCGCGCCAGCGCATCCAAAGGCGGCAAGACACTTTGATCACCTGCTGCCCGCACTTCTGCCAGTTCATTTTCAATGACCTGAGCAATATTCCTGGAAGTATCTTTATAGATACTTTCCATATCGAGTATTTCACCCAGCGGCGTAAAGTTAATGCCTGGTCCCGAGCCGTCCCCTGCACCTAAATAATGTAAATATTCATCTTGTTTATCCGGACGCACAACAATCGGCGGAAGCGTTATTCCATTACGCTGCATTTATAAGTCCTCCATGGACAATAGTTTTGTCGCACTGACTCGTTACCCTCAAACAGCCAATAACGTGACCGGCACCTGGAGAAATTTATGGAAATAGATGTTGTGCGGTGCGGTACATGGTTATCGCCCGCGTTTTATCTGTCACGCCGGACGGAACTGATAAAGCGGTAGGAGTTTTCGCTGATAACTTATGCTCAAACGTAAATCTGTCGGAGCGCATAGCGCTTTCCGGACCCGATCGCACTTGCGTGCAAAGCCTTTGTCACAGGCAAGGAAGCCAACAACAATAATCAAGGAGAAGCCCATGCAACTGACGCGCATTGCCCAGACCCTTTTGCTCACCCTGGTCGCCAGCCACGCCAGTGCCGCGACGATGGACAGCGCCCGCACGCGCATCGCCGAGCAGGCGCAGAAGCTCGAGCCGGAGCTGCTGGAAACCCGCCGCGACCTTCACGCTCATCCAGAACTTGGCAACACTGAAAAACGCACCGCTGAACTGGTCGCCAAACAGCTGCAAGCCATGGGCCTGGAAGTGAAAACCGGCGTCGCCCGCACCGGCGTTGTCGCCATTCTCAAAGGCGCCCTGCCCGGCCCGACCGTCGCCCTGCGCGCCGACATGGACGCGCTGCCGGTCAAGGAAGTCTCCGACTTGCCGTTCGCTTCGAAAGCCAAAGGCACGTATCTCGACAAGGAAGTCGACGTCATGCACGCCTGCGGCCACGACGCCCACACCGCAATCCTGCTCAGCGCAGCGAAAATTCTGACGGGCATGCGCGACACCCTGCCCGGCACCGTGGTGTTCTACTTCCAGCCCGCCGAGGAAGGCCCGAGCGATTTTATTCCCGACGGCAAAAACACCTGGGGCGCGAAGATGATGGTCGAGGAAGGCGTAATGAAATCGCCGAAACCAGACGCAGTGTTCGGGCTGCACGTCTGGGCCGGCGTCCCCGCCGGCCAGATCGCCTACCGCCCCGGCCCGACCCTGGCCAGCTCCGACGACCTGCGCATCAAGATCCACGGCAAACAAACCCACGCCGGCCGCCCCTGGGATGGCATCGACCCAATCACCGTCGGCGCGCAAACCATCGTCGGCCTGCAAACCGTGGTCAGCCGCCGCACCGACATTTCCTCTTACCCGTCGGTGGTCAGCATCGGCACCATCAACGGCGGCACCCGCTACAACATCATCCCCGAATCACTCGACATGACCGGCACCATCCGCTCCTACGACTACGGCATCCGCCAGAAACTGCACAGCGACGTACGCCAGACCATCGAGAAAATCGCCGAAAGCGGCGGCGCCAAAGCCGACGTCACCATCATCGAAAAATACGACCCGACGATTAACAACCCGGCACTGACCGAGAAAATGCTGCCGACATTGAAGTGGGCGGCCAAGGATGATGTGGTGCAGGGACCGCTGGTGGGTGGGGCGGAAGATTTCTCGTTCTTCGCCAAGGAAGCACCGGGATTGTTTGTGTTTCTCGGGGTTACGCCGCGGGATCAGGACATGAGCAAGGCCGCGCCGAATCACAATCCGGGGTTCTTTGTGGATGAGTCGGCGCTGGTGGTTGGGGTGAGAACATTGGCGTCGTTGGCGACGGATTATCTGTATGGGAATGCGGCGGTGGGCAAGTAGGAAGGGGTGACTGTGGGGGCGCTTTCGCGAGCAGACTCGCTTCCCACAGAAAAGCGAAAGCAAAAACAAAAGATCGCAGCCTTCGGCAGCTCCTACACACGATGAGCGTTAGCTCGAGCACCGCTTTTGATCTTGATCTCGGAGCCCGTCGGCAGGCTGAGTGGAGGGATTGATCCGGGCGTGGGAGCGCAGCGACCGTACGACGCAGTCGTACACAGCGAGTGTAGGTGCAGCGAAGCAAACCGGAGCCGCTGCGCCAGGATCGATCCCGCAGCGAAGGAACTCCGAGCCCCAGCGAGCGGGCCGAACGTCAGGGCGCAGCCTTTTGGTTACTTTTTGGTGTTTGAAAAAGTGACCCGCCGTAAGGGCGGAACCATAAGAAGCCGTTACCGCAGCAACGGATATTCACCCAACCCCCAAAACCTGGTTGGCCCAAAGGCCGCCAAGGTCAAAAAAGATCAAACCACATCAACCCCTACGTGAATCGCATCATGCCGCCAAAACTCCAGATCACAATCAATCAGCCGCCCATGCTGATCATAATTGACCCGAGCAATCCTCAATCCCGGACTCCCCACCGACACCCGCAAAGCCGCCGCCGCATCGACAGATAAAGACGTAGGCACAATCTCAAACCGCACCCGCCCATAGTGCAAATCGAAATGCCGCGCATACAACTCAGTGATCGACTGATTCAAATCAAACTCAAGAATCCCCGGAAAAAACTGTGGATTCAGATAGTGCTCCACATACAACACCAGTCGGCCATCAATCCGCCGCGAGCGGCAAATCTGGATCACGCTCGACAACGCCGGCAGCTGCAACCACGCACACACCGCCGCCGAAGCCGGCTGCAACCGCGCCGAAATCACCTCGGTCGACGGCTCACGCCCCTGCGCACTGACCATGGCGTGAAAATGACTGCGCTGCATCAGGTTGTACGCCAGACGCGGCGGCGACACGAACCAGCCGCGCCGCTCCTCACGATAAATCTGCCCTTGCGCCTCCAATTGCAACAGCGCTTCACGCACAGTGATCCGCGTCGTCCCGAACAACTCGCTGAGCTTGCGTTCAGCGGGCAACTTGCTCCCGGCCGCCAGTAAACCATGATCGATCTGCTCCTGCAGCACCTGGCCAATCGCTGTCACCGCTTTCGTTGCCTCATCGCGCATCAACGTTACCTATCTGGACTAGACCAGCACTGTTTCAGGGCAAATCCGGGCGCTGCTCAGAGCGCTTTCGTGTGTTGCAAGCCTAGGCAGTGCAGATGACCGACAGATGACAAAACTACCCAACGGTCGTTTTCACGGCTTGCAATACATCGGCCAAGTCCCTTGCTTATCGGGCCTGCGTCATGGTCTACGCTTGTTTGGCAACCGCCAATCCCGGGCGGAGAAAAGATCAGCCATAAGGCCATCGACATCAAAATGTCATCCAGCCCGCCTAAATTGGCTCAGGTATTGCTGACCTAGACCAACCCAACCGCAATCGCAGCGTTGAACACGACCAAGGAGCTTCGGAATGAAACAGCTTTTCCTGGCAACACTGTTAGGCTCGACCATTGCAATGTGCAGCGCCGCCATGGCGGCCGACACCGATCTGAAAACCCTAGAAGCCGCTGCGAAAGCGGAAGGCGCCGTCAACAGCGTCGGCATGCCCGATGACTGGGCCAACTGGAAAGGCACCTGGGAAGACCTGGCCAAGAAATACGGCCTGAAACACATCGACACCGACATGAGCTCGGCCCAGGAAATCGCCAAATTCGCAGCTGAAAAAGACAACGCCACCGCCGACATCGGTGACGTCGGCGCCGCCTTCGGCCCGATCGCGGTCAAGCAAGGTGTGGTGCAACCGTACAAGCCAAGCACCTGGGATCAGATTCCGGACTGGGCCAAGGACAAGGACGGCAACTGGGCACTGGCCTACACCGGCACCATCGCCTTCATCGTCAACAAGAAGCTGCTGAACGGCTCCGACGTGCCGACCAAATGGGCTGACCTGAAAACCGGTAAATACAAAGTCTCCATCGGCGACGTGAGCACTGCTGCCCAGGCCGCCAACGGTGTCCTCGCTGCCACACTGGCCAATGGCGGTGACGAGAAAAACATCAAGCCTGCCTTGCTGCTGTTCGCCGACCTCGCCAAACAGGGTCGTCTGTCGATGGCCAACCCGACCATCGCCACCATGGAAAAAGGCGAGATTGAAGTCGGCGTGGTCTGGGACTTCAATGGCCTGAGCTACAAAGCCAAGATGGCCAACCCGGATGATTACGTAGTGCTGATTCCATCCGACGGCTCGGTGATTTCCGGCTACACCACGATCATCAACAAGTACGCGAAAAACCCCAATGCCGCCAAGCTGACGCGCGAATACATCTTCAGCGACGCCGGCCAGACCAACCTCGCCCGCGGCAACGCCCGGCCGATCCGCGCCGAACACCTGCAACTGCCGGAAGACGTGAAAGCCAAGCTGCTGCCGAACGAGCAATACAAAAACGTTACGCCAGTCAAGGACGCCGACGCGTGGGAAAAGACCTCCAAAGCCCTGCCGCAGCAGTGGAACGAAGAAGTCATCGTAGAGATGAAGTAATCCTTCATCTGTAGGAGCTGCCGAAGGCTGCGATCTTTTGATCTTGCCCTTTAAAAGCAACATCGAAAGATCGCAGCGTCCGGCAGCTCCGACACAGATTGGTTCCAGATTTGTTTTCGGAGTTCTTGCCCCTATGAAGCACAACGTCATCCTTGTCGTGCTCGACGGCCTCAACTACGAGGTTGCGTGTCACGCCATGGGGCATCTGCAGGCTTATGTTGGCGCAGGACGCGCGGCGCTCTATCAACTGGAGTGCGAATTGCCCGCCCTGTCCCGACCGCTTTACGAATGTATCCTCACCGGCGTGCCACCGATCGGCAGCGGCATCGTCCACAACAATGTCTCGCGCTTGTCCAACCAGCGCAGCATCTATCACTACGCCCGCGATGCCGGGCTGAAAACCGCCGCTGCGGCGTATCACTGGGTCAGCGAGTTGTATAACCGCTCACCGTTCGTGGCTGCGCGCGACCGCCACACCGACGATCCGACATTGCCGATCCAGCACGGGCATTTCTACTGGAACGACCATTATCCGGATTCGCACCTGTTCGCCGACGCGGAGAACCTGCGCCTGCGTCATGCGCCGGATTTCCTCCTGATCCACCCGATGAACATCGACGACGCCGGGCACAAGCACGGCCTCGACAGCTCGCAATACCGCAACAGCGCGCGCTCGGCTGACGTCATCCTCGCCGACTATCTGCAGACCTGGCTCGACGCTGGTTATCAGGTGCTGGTGACCGCCGACCACGGCATGAACAACGATCGCTCGCACAACGGCCTGCTGGCGGAAGAACGTCAGGTGCCGCTGTTCGTCCTCGGCGAGGCGTTCAGCCTCAACCCTGATGTCACACCGAAGCAGACCGAGCTCTGCGGCACGGTTTGCGAGCTGCTCGGCGTGCCCCACGACAAACCTGTGTGCCGGGAGCTGCTCAAGTGAATGCCATGACTCGCGGCAAATGGCTCGCGGCGCTGTGTCTGGTGCCTTTCGCGCTGTTCTTTATCGTCTTCGAAATCGCCCCGCTGGTCTGGGTGATGATCAACAGCCTGGAATCGGAAGAGTCCGGGTGGGGCCTGGCCAATTTCAGCAAGATCTTCGGTTCGAAGTTCTATCGGCAGGCAATCCAGTACAGCCTGGAGATCAGTTTCTGGTCGAGCGTATTCGGCATCATCATCGCCGTGCTTGGTGCGTATTCGCTGCGCCGCGTCGATTCGAAGCTGCGCAACTTCGTGAATGCCTTCGCCAACATGACCAGCAATTTTGCCGGCGTGCCGCTGGCGTTCGCGTTCATCATCCTGCTCGGTTTCAACGGCAGCATCACCATCATGCTCAAGCAGTCGGGGATCATTCAGGACTTCAACCTGTATTCGAAAACCGGCCTGATCATCCTCTACACCTATTTCCAGATTCCCCTCGGCGTGCTGCTGCTCTATCCGGCTTTCGACGCTCTGCGTGAAGACTGGCGCGAGTCCGCCGCACTGCTCGGCGCCAACGGCTGGCAGTTCTGGCGGCACATCGGCCTGCCGGTGTTGACCCCGGCGTTGCTCGGCACGTTCGTGATCCTGTTGGCCAACGCCCTCGGCGCCTACGCCACGGTTTATGCGCTGACCACCGGCAACTTCAACGTTCTGCCGATCCGTATTGCGGCGATGGTCTCCGGCGACATTTCCCTTGACCCGAACCTGGCCAGCGCGCTGGCGGTGGTGCTCGTGGCGCTGATGACCATTGTCACCGTCGTGCATCAATTGCTGTTGAAGAGGAGCTACCATGTCTCGCGCTGAATCCGGCCCGGCCGGCCTCTACCACCGCGTCGTGGTCTATCTGCTGTTCGCCATCCTGTTGTTGCCGCTGCTGGGCACGCTGGTCTATTCGATCGCCAGCAGTTGGTCGGCGACCATTCTGCCGAGCGGCTTCACCTTCAAGTGGTACATCCAGCTGTGGAGCGATCCGCGCTTTCTCCACGCATTCGGGCAGTCGCTGATCGTCTGTGTCGGCGCGCTGGTGTTATCGGTGGTGCTGATCCTGCCGCTGCTGTTTGTCGTGCATTACTACTTTCCGAAACTCGATGCGCTGATGAACATCCTCATCCTGCTGCCCTTCGCGGTGCCGCCGGTGGTGTCCTCGGTGGGGCTGCTGCAGCTCTACGGTTCCGGGCCGATGGCGATGGTCGGCACACCGTGGATTCTGATCGGCTGCTACTTCACCGTAGCGCTGCCGTTCATGTACCGCGCGATCACCAACAACCTGCAAGCGATCAACCTGCGCGACCTGATGGACGCCGCGCAACTGCTCGGCGCCAGCACCTTTCAAGCGGCGTTTCTGGTGGTGCTGCCGAACTTGCGCAAAGGCCTGATGGTGGCGCTGCTACTGTCTTTCTCGTTCCTCTTCGGTGAGTTCGTGTTCGCCAACATTCTCGTCGGCACCCGCTACGAAACCCTGCAGGTGTACCTGAACAACATGCGCAACAGCAGCGGCCACTTCACCAGTGCGCTGGTCATTTCGTATTTCTTTTTCGTGCTGGTCCTGACCTGGATCGCCAACATCTTGAACAAGGACAAAAGCGAATGAGCTACGTCAGCGTCCAACACCTGCAGAAAAGTTATGCCGGCACCACGGTATTCAGCGACATCGATTGCGAGATCAACAAAGGTGAGTTCGTCACCCTGCTCGGCCCGTCCGGGTGCGGCAAGTCGACTTTGCTGCGTTGCATCGCCGGCCTGACCCCGGTGGATGGCGGCAAGATTTTGCTCGATGGCGTCGACATCGTGCCGTTGAGTCCGCAGAAACGCGGTATCGGCATGGTCTTTCAGAGCTACGCGCTGTTCCCCAACATGACCGTCGAACAGAACGTCGCCTTCGGCCTGCGCATGCAAAAGGTCAACGCCGATGACAGCCACAAGCGCGTCTCTGAAGTGTTGAAACTGGTTGAACTGCACGACTTCGCCAGCCGCTATCCGCATCAACTGTCAGGTGGGCAGTGCCAGCGTGTCGCCCTCGCCCGGTCGCTGGTGACCCGCCCGCGCTTGTTGCTGCTGGATGAGCCGCTGTCGGCACTCGACGCACGGATTCGCAAACACCTGCGCGAGCAGATCCGTCAGATCCAGCGCGAACTCGGCCTGACCACGATCTTCGTCACCCACGATCAGGAAGAAGCGCTGACCATGTCGGACCGGATTTTCCTGATGAACCAGGGAAAGATCGTCCAGAGCGGCGACGCCGAAACCCTCTACACCGCTCCGGTCGATGTATTCGCCGCCGGCTTCATCGGCAACTACAACCTGCTCGACGCAGATGCCGCCTCGAAGCTGTTGCAACGGCCGGTCAACCATCGCATCGCCATCCGCCCGGAAGCCATCGAACTGAGCCTTGACGGCGAACTCGACGCGCAGATCCGCAGCCACAGCCTGCTCGGCAACGTCATTCGCTATCGCGTCGAAGCGCGCGGGGTGGAACTGGTGGTCGACGTACTCAACCGCTCCGCCGCCGATCTGCATCCCGACGGACAACGCCTGGCACTTTCCATCGATCCGACGGCCCTGTGTGAGGTAGCCTGATGACTTTGCTGACGTTGAAGAGAGAACTGCACTGATGGCCCTGGCAATTTTTGATCTGGACGAAACGTTGATCCACGGCGACTGCGCCACCCTCTGGAGCGAGCAGATGGGGCGCCTGGGCTGGGTCGATCCCGAGTCGTTCATGCGCAAGAACAACGAACTGATGGACGCCTACAGCCATGGCAAATTACGCATGGAAGATTACATGGCGTTCAGCCTCGAACCGCTGATCGGCCGTACGCCAGAAGAAGTCGAGCACCTGGTCGGGCCGTGGGTTGAAGACTTTATCGAACCGATCATCTTCAGCGACGCGACCAAAACCATCGCCGCGCACCGCAAGGCCGGCGACCGGATTCTGGTGATCTCGGCGTCGGGCACGCACCTGGTCAGACCGATTGCCGATCGACTCGGCATCGACGAGATTCTAGGGATTGAACTGGAAGTCGCGCACGGCGTTTACAGCGGCCATACCGTGGGCACGTTGACCTACCGCGAAGGCAAGATCACCCGCTTGCTGGAATGGCTGGACGCCGAAGAAGAAAACCTCGAGGGCGCGAGTTTTTATTCCGATTCGCGCAATGACTTGCCGCTGCTGTTGAAAGTGGATTTTCCACACGTGGTCAATCCGGATCCGGTGCTGCTTGAGCACGCAGAAAAGGCCGGCTGGCCGATCCATCTCTGGAAATAAAAGCAAAAGATCGCAGCCTTCGGCAGCTCCTACTTTTGGAATACGTGCCTCTGTAGGAGCTGCCGAAGGCTGCGATCTTTTGACCTTGCTTTGCTGTCAGCTCAAACTCTCATTGATCACCAACACCAACTTGCCCGCCACCGTATTGCTCGCCAGTTCGGCAAACGCTGCTTCGGCATCCTTCACCGCAAAGGCTCTGGCCAATTGCGGACGCAAGCGGCCCTCGGCAAACAGCGGCCACACATGCTGGCCCAGATCACTGAGCAGATCGGCCTTGAATTGATCGCTACGGCTGCGCAACGTCGAACCGAGCAGTTGCACACGCTTGGCCAACACCTGCGCCAGATCCAGTTTCGCCTCGCGCCCGCCCATCAAACCGATCAGCACCCAACGTCCGTCCAGCGCCATCAGCTTGAGGTTCAGCGCCGCATAATTGCCGCCCACCGGGTCGAGAATCACATCGAACGGCCCGAAGTCGCGCAGGCTTTCAATTTCATCGGTGCGCACCACGCCGCCCTGCGCACCCAACGCTTCGCAGTAAGCCAAGCGTTCGGCGGAACCGACGCTGACCCAGCACGGGTTGCCGAAGGCTTTGCACAGCTGAATGGCGGCTGAACCGATTCCACTTGCGCCGGCGTGCAGGAGAATTTTCTCACCGGGTTTCAGCGCTGCAAGTTGAAACACATTCAGCCAGACGGTGGCGTACACCTCGGGCAATGCCGCCGCCTCGATCAGCGAAACACCTTCGGGCACGGGCAACACATGCCGTCCATCGACGACCACCTCTTCAGCCATGCCGCCCCCGGCCAACAAGGCGCAAACCCGGTCGCCAACCTGCCAGGACGAGCCCGCGCCGACCTCGCTGATCACCCCGGAGCACTCAAGACCAAGCACTTGGCTGGCCCCGGCTGGCGGCGGATAAAGCCCTGCTTTCTGTAATAAATCGGCGCGATTGAGGCCGGCTGCCGCCACCCGGATGCGGACTTGTCCTACATCGCACGTCGGACTCGGCTCTTCAACCCATGCCACTTGACCTTCAACGCCTTGCAATGCCTTCACACTGCCTCCATAGTGAGTCTGGACTGAGCCCGAAGCTGTAGCGCCGGGCTTTTTGCATTATGCGACCGGCTCTCAAAGAACCGGCGACTTCAAAGACGGCCTAATATGCGTTATCAATTGTCCCCGCGTCGAATCAGCATGAAGCATCTGCTCCCCAGCACCGCCCTCGCTCTTTTCATCGGTATCGGCCTGTTGCCGGTGTCGGGCACCACATTCGCAGCCAACAGCTGGGACAAGTTGCAGCCTGATCGCGATGAAGTCATCGCCAGCCTGAACGTCGTCGAGTTGCTCAAGCGTCACCACTACAGCAAGCCGCCGCTCGACGATGCGCGCTCGGTGATCATCTACGACAGCTACATCAAGCTGCTCGACCCGTCGCGCAGCTATTTCATGGCCAGCGACATCGCCGAATTCGACAAGTGGAAGACCCAGTTCGACGACTTCCTCAAAAGCGGCGACCTCAACGCCGGGTTCACCATCTACAAGCGCTACCTGGACCGCGTCAAAGCGCGTCTGGACTTCGCCCTTGCCGAGCTGAACAAAGGCGTCGACAAGATGGACTTCAACACCAAGGAGACCTTGCTGATCGATCGCAAGGACGCGCCTTGGCTCAAGTCCACCGCAGAACTCGACGACCTGTGGCGCAAACGCGTCAAGGACGAAGTGCTGCGCCAGAAGATCGCCGGCAAAGACCCGAAGCAGATCCAGGAAACCCTGACCAAGCGCTACAAGAATCAACTGGCGCGCCTCGATCAGACTCGTGCCGAGGACATCTTCCAGGCGTACATCAACACCTTCGCCATGTCCTACGACCCGCACACCAATTATCTGTCGCCGGATAACGCGGAAAACTTCGACATCAACATGAGCCTGTCCCTCGAGGGCATTGGCGCCGTGTTGCAGAGCGACAACGATCAAGTGAAGGTCGTGCGTCTGGTGCCGGCAGGCCCGGCGGACAAGACCAAGCAGGTCGCTCCGGCCGACAAGATCATCGGCGTTGCCCAGGGCAACAAGGAAATGGTCGACGTGGTCGGCTGGCGTCTGGACGAAGTGGTCAAATTGATTCGCGGCCCTAAAGGCACCGTGGTGCGTCTGGAAGTCATTCCGGCGAGCAATGCGCCGAACGACCAGACCACCAAGATCGTGCCGATCACCCGTGAAGCGGTGAAGCTCGAAGATCAGGCCGTGAAGAAGTCGATCCTCAGCCTGAAACAGGACGGCAAGGACTACAAACTTGGCGTGATCGAGATCCCGGCCTTCTACCTCGACTTCAAGGCATTCCGTGCCGGCGATCCGGACTACAAGAGCACCACTCGCGACGTCAAGAAGCTGCTGACCGAGCTGCAGAAGGACAAAGTCGACGGCGTGGTCATCGACTTGCGCAACAACGGCGGCGGCTCCCTGCAGGAAGCCACCGAGCTGACCAGCCTGTTCATCGACAAAGGTCCGACCGTACTCGTGCGTAACGCCGACGGCCGTGTTGACGTGCTCGAAGATGAAAACCCGGGCGCGTTCTACAAAGGCCCGATGGCGCTGTTGGTCAACCGCCTGTCCGCCTCGGCCTCGGAGATCTTCGCCGGCGCCATGCAGGACTACCATCGCGCATTGATCATCGGCGGCCAGACTTTCGGTAAAGGCACTGTGCAAACCATTCAGCCGCTGAACCACGGCGAACTGAAACTGACCCTGGCCAAGTTCTACCGTGTCTCCGGGCAGAGCACCCAGCATCAGGGTGTACTGCCGGACATCGACTACCCGTCGCTGATCGACACCAAGGAAATCGGCGAAAGTGCCCTGCCGGAAGCCATGCCGTGGGACACCATTCGCGCGGCGATCAAGCCGGCGGCCGATCCGTTCAAGCCGTTCCTCGCCCAGTTGAAGTCCGAACATGACTCGCGCACCAACAAGGATGCCGAGTTCGTGTTCATCCGCGACAAGCTGGCCCTGGCGCAGAAACTGATGGAAGAAAAAACCGTCAGCCTCAACGAAGCCGATCGTCGTGCCCAGCACGCCGACATCGACGCCAAGCAACTGGCGATGGAGAACATCCGTCGCAAGGCCAAAGGCGAAGAACCGCTCAAAGAGCTGAAGAAAGAAGACGAAGACGCACTGGCCGCTGCCGAGCCGGACAAGGTCAAACCAGAAGACGATGCCTACCTGAGCGAAACCGGGCGCGTGCTGCTGGATTACCTGAAACTTAGCAATCAGGTGGCCAAGAAGTAAGTGATGGCAATTTAGTGCTGACGATCCCCGGATCGTCATCAAACAGTCATCATTCTGTCGTGCAATAAAGGACCAGGAGCAAGCGCTCCCGGTCCTTTTTTTATCGCCAGAGACTGCCATGACCACGACCGAACAGCTGAGCGCCTTGAGCTCGATCCTGACTCAAAGCGGTTTACACAGCCTGTTCCAGCCGATCATCTGTCTTTCCGAACGCCGCATTCTCGGTTACGAAGCCCTCACCCGTGGCCCGTCCAACAGCCCTCTTCACTCTCCGATTGCCCTGTTCGCCGTGGCGCGACAGGCTGGTCGATTGAGTGAACTGGAAATCGCCTGCCGACAAAGCGCCTGCCGCCGCTTCAACGAACAGCAACTGCCGGGCAAGCTGTTCCTTAACGTGTCGCCAGAATCCTTGCTCGAAGCCGCGCACCAACCCGGCCGTACGTTGCAACTGCTGCAGGACTTGGGCATTGCGCCGAGCCAGGTGGTGATCGAGCTCACCGAGCAGACGCCGATCGATGACTTCCAGTTGCTGCAAACCGCCCTGCATCACTACCGGGCGATGGGTTTTTCCATTGCGCTGGACGACTTGGGCGCGGGGTATTCGAGCCTGCGCCTGTGGTCGGAATTGCGTCCGGATTACGTGAAGATCGACCGGCACTTCATTGATGGCATTCATCAGGATGCGTTGAAAAGAGAGTTTGTCGGTTCGATTCTGCAAATCGCCAAAGCCTCGCGCGCGCAAGTCATCGCCGAGGGCATCGAGCTACCGGAAGAACTCGCGGTGCTGACTGAAATGGGCGTCGACCTGGTGCAAGGCTACCTGCTCGGCCGCCCTCAGGAACATCCGTCCCGCGACGCTCGCGCGTTGATGCCCAAACACGACAGCAGCGCCGTCGCGCTGAATGACGAAGGCAGCGACCTCAGCGCCCTGCTCAACGACCAGCCCGCCGTGCAACGCGATACGCCCACCGCGACGGTACTGGAAGCCTTTCGCCGCCAGGCCAACCTCAATTCGCTCGCGGTGCTCGACGAACAAGGCCAGCCCTGCGGCATCGTCCATCGCCACTCGCTGTCGGACGCACTGCTCAAACCGTTTGCCACCGATCTGTTCGCGCGCAAACCGATCAGCCGCCTGATGAACGATGATTTCCTCGCCGTGGAAATCAGCCAGTCGCTGCAGCAAGTCAGCCGCCTGATCACCAGCCGCGCCCGCCAGCGCATCGAAGAAGACTTCATCATCACCCTCAACGGCGGTTATCTAGGCCTCGGCCGAGTGATCGACGTGCTGAAACTGATCACCGAACTGAAAATCCAGCAGGCGCGCTACGCCAATCCCCTCACCCTGCTGCCGGGCAACGTACCGATCCAGCAGTGCCTCACCCGCCTGCTGCAACAGGCCCGCGAGTCCATTATCTGCTACGTCGACATCGACAGCTTCAAACCCTTCAACGACATCTACGGCTACGGCCGTGGCGACGAAGTCCTGCTCTGCCTGGCCCAATGCCTCAACGAACGCATCGACCCCACCCGCGACTTCGTCGGCCACATCGGCGGCGACGACTTCCTCCTCGTCCTCGGCCCCGAAGACTGGCGCAAACGCCTCAACCAACTGCTCGACGATTTCCAAAGCCAATGCCGCCGGTTCTATCGGCCCGAGCATCTGGAAGCCGGTTGTTTTGTAGCGCCAAACCGACAGGGTGTGCGGCAAGAATTTGCGTTGTTGTCGTTATCGATTGGGGTGGTGCATTTGCGACCTGAAGCTTGTGCAACGCTTGATGCCAGCCAGCTTGCGGAGATGGCTTCGCAGGCTAAGCATCATGCGAAGGGGGTTGTGGGGTTTAGTGTGTACGTGATTGATAGTTTCGTCGCTGCCGAGCTACTTCCGTCATAGCTTACGGACCAACGTCAACTTGGCTTTTAGTTTACCAAGTTGATCTATCCTCATTAGTTGCCATCAATAGATCCTCTTTCCAAATTTCCTGCGCCAGTCGAAAGACATCTTGAAAAAAGCAACGGGGATTTTCTAATGAGTACCATTCCTCACGCGGCCAACTGTTTGTCTCGCATTCATCAATTTCGAATACAGCTTGAAAATCGAAGCTTGAATCCTTAAGCACTGCTTCCAGATTTTCAATGAGAACCAGTTTATGCCTAAAGGAGAGATAGGGCTGATTTAAGCAATATTTCGTTATTAGCACGCTTCTATCAGCTCGATCATTCGGATCATATATCTCGAGCTCCACACCCTTGGTTTCCTCTCTATCATAAACATCAAATACACCAACGAACCACATCAAATCAGGTTCAAAAGGCTCATTTAAAAATGGGTCTTTAAGCATCATTTGCCCTCCGACGGGAAGCCCGTAAAAGGCTTCTGTGTATTGTCTTTGTCGAACTTAACCTCAAACCAATTCATATCCTCATTCAGCCGAGGATTTTGTGCATCTTTTTTATTAGGCCTGTAGCCGCGCCCAGCTCCAGGCAGTTCCAATCGAACTATAGGATTTTTCTTTTGATCCTTCCCTGTATGTTTAATCAATCTGTTTTCATCCTTCGTCATCGCTTTATTCAAGGCCCCCAGATGCATACGCCAACTATGAAACTGAGAGCTTGGATTACCTTTGGCATTTTTAGGAACCTCGCCAGTATGAGGATCCGCGCCATTTATCGCTCGCTGCTTGAGAGCCGGGCCAGTAATTTCCGAACTATGTTTTTTCACAGTGTGCATGTCATAAAGTTCTTCATACTCACTCACACGCCGTTTCGCATTCTCCTCAGCCACTTCATCAATCCTCGCCCGTCGTTCCTGCGCCGTCATCTTTGGCAGCGGGGGCGCTCCCTCTTCGACGACCACGCGACCAGCCTCGTACCGCATAGGACGTCGCGGCGCTGACGGTGGACAAATGCAACTCAACCCCAACGGATCAACCCACCCCGTCGGATTCGGCACGTACTGGTACTGATTCAACCCACCCGCGAGCTTCACCGGATCCGGGGTTAGATACCTTCCCAATCTCGGGTCGTAATACCGATGTCGGTTGTAATGCAGGCCACTTTCAACATCGAAGTACTGCCCCTGAAAACGCAGCGGTTGGTCCAGATAGTCTTCGCCGGCGAGGGTGACGGCGGCGACTTTGCCGTAGGCGTCGTATTGCGCGGACCAGACGATTTCGCCGCTGTAGTCGGTGAGTTCCTGCGGGGTGCCGAGGTGGTCGAGTTGGTAGTAGAACGGGCAGGCTTTTTTCGGGCCTTTGCCGTCGAGCATCGCCAGTGGGCGGAAGGTGCCGGGTTCGTAGAGGAAGCTGCGGTATTGCGTGGCGCTGCTTTCGGCGACGAGGTGTTCGCCTTGCCAGAAGAATTCGGTGACGGCGCCGTCGATTGTTTTGCGGATGCGCCGGCCGAAGGCGTCGTAGTGATAAGTGGCGGTCTGGCCGTCGGGGCGGGTCAGGCCGATCAGGCGGTGCTGGCAGTCGTAGCGGTATTCGGTGACCAGGGTCTGGCCGTGGCCACGGCGTTCGCGGATCAGGTTGCCGAAGGCGTCGTAGTCGTAATGACGGTCGCCCTGCATCAGCAGGCGATTGCCCTTGATCTGCGCAGGGCCGGGACGATCCTGCATCAGCAGGTTGCCGGCCGGGTCGTGGGCGAAGGATTCGGGCAGCTCGTCGCGTGAGTGACGTACGCGGATCAACCGGTCGAGGGCGTCGTAGCCATAAGTGCGCTGGCCGTGGCGGCTGTCGGCAATGTGCTCGAGATTGCCGTTGGCGCTGTAGGCATAATCGCGGCGGTACAGCGAAGCGTGGCGATGACCTACAGCGTGGGCAAGCAAGCGGCCCTGATCGTCGTAAGAATATTCGCTGAGCAGCAAACCTTGCTGGCGTTGCTGTTCGCGACCGGACTGGTAGACGTGGCGCGTGAGCGGCGTGCCATTAAGGTCGATGGCTGACAGCGCACCGCCCTTGGTGTAGTGATAATCGAGCTTGCTGTTGTCCGGCAGACGCAGGCGTTTGAGCTGACCGCAGGCGTCATAGGCGTAGCGCAAGGTGCCCCAGCCCTGATGCTCGGTGATCAGCCGATCCTGACGGTCGTACTCGAAGGCCAGCGGATGGTTTTGCCCGTCCTCGACACCGATCAACCGACCGAGGCGATCGTAGTCGTAGCGGACTTTGAGCCCATCGGGCAGGGTTTTGACCAGCAAACGCCCGGCCTTGTCGCGCTCATAGTGGGTGACCAGACTGGGGCCGAAATCACCAAACTCGGTCTTCTCCAGCAAATGACCATTAAGGTCGTAGGCATAAGCCGTGCGCCGCCCATCAAACCCGGTTTCCTGTCGGATCAATCCGGTCGGCGTGTAATCCAGTCGGTATTTTTCCCCTGACTCGTTTTCAATTTCGGTCAGCAGCAACCGCGCATGGTCGTAGCGGTACTGCACGCGGGTGCCGTCAGGGTTGATCCGCCGCGAGACCAGATGCAGGTCGTCGTCATATTCGTAGCGGGTGATGCGCCCGAGCTCGTCGCGCTCAGCGGTGATCTGGCCGTAGGCGCCGTAGCTGTAGGCGCGCGTGCTTCCCGTAGGAGAAGTCGTCAGGATCAGTCGGCCGGCCGCGTCCCACTGCTGACGACTGACGACACCAAATTCGTCCTGGGTGGTAATCCGCCGTCCCAGCGCATCGTAGGAAAAGCGCCGCACGCCGCCATCGGGCAGGGTTTCTTCGATGAGCTGGCCGAGCTCGTTCCACACCCAGCGGTGGCGGCTGCTGTCCGGATAGCGCAGCGACAGCAATTGGCCGCGCAGGTTGTAGTAGTAATGGGTGACCTGGCCGTCGGGATCGACCGCTTCAGTGACGGCGCCTTCGGCATTGCGCCGGTAGATCCACACCGCATCACCACGGCAACGCTTGTAGAGAAAGCCGTTGCGGTACTCGTAGGACGTTGGTGCATCGTCCGGCGGAATCAGCGCGATCAGCCGTCCGAGTTCGTCATAGCGGTATTCGGTAACCGCGCCCAACGCATCCTGCTCGGCGATCAAGCGCCCCTGCTCGTCATAGGCCTTGAGCTGCTCGCCGCCATCGGCCGCGACCTGCCGCACCAGCCGTGCGCGCTCGTCGTGGACGTAGACTTCTTCGGTACCGTCGACGTAATGCACGGTCACGCTGGCGTCATCATCGTTCCAGACGTAACGGGTGTTCATCTGCGAGAACGACGCCCAGTGCCTCACGCAGCGGGCGGCTTTGCCCTCGCGCTGCCACTCCCAGAAGAAGCTCGCACCGCCGGTCAACTGGCGCTGGAGGATGACGTGGTGGTCGTCGTAGTCGTAGCGTTCGCTGTCGCCGACCGCGTTGGTCGCGGTCAGCAGGCGTTGCCGGGCATCGAAGCTGTAGGTGGCGAGGGTTTGCTCGGTGGTCCACTCGCCTTGGACGAACACCTGATAATCGATCGCCACCAGTTGCGCGCGGTCATAACGCAACAGCAGGGCGCGGCCGGCGCCGTTGTCCAGACGCTGAATGCGGTCGGAGCGATCGCGTTGCAGGGTCAGACGATTGCCGTAGACGTCGCTGATCGCCGTCAGCCGGCCGGCGCGAAAGTGATAAAAGCGCGCGCTGTCGCCGGCCAAAACCAGAATCAGTTCTTCCGGCTCATCGCCGAGAAAGATCGCCGCCCGCGACAGGCTGTTGTGAATCGCTGGGCGCGCGACGTTGGGCAGGGGAAAACGAGTGCGGCGGTTTTCGTGGTCGATCCAGATCACGCCATCGCCGTCGAAGGACAGGCGATGGGCCAGCGTGTGGCTCCAGCCAAAACCCAGGCCGATGTCGATCTCGACCGCGCTGCTGCGGTACAAGCGGGTGAACTCGAAGGGCAGCACGCCATCGAGCACCGCGTCGGTCAGGGTCAGCAGTTCCTCGCCGGTGACCATCGACACCGGACAGCCGTTTTTGCAGGTATTGGGGACGCAGTCGGCGGCATCGCCGTTGGGGTTTTTTGCCTGGTCGGGGACGTCGTCGTGCTGTTCGTCTTTCTTCAACATGGCGTTGCGCTGGGCATCCCAGCGCAATTGCATCCGGCCCTTTTTCACCCCGGCGGCGATGCCGCGCGCGGCAACGGCTTTGTAGCGGTCGACGTATTCAATGAAGGCGCTGACGATGCTGAACAGCGCCTTGACCAGACGCTTGGCGACGTTGAAGAGCTGCGTTGCACGGTCAGCCAGACGCAGCGTCAGATAAGCGATCCCCGCCCCCGCTCCGACAAACGTCAGCACCACGCTGATCAACACATCGATGATCAGTTGCACGATCATCATCGACGCCACTTCAGCAGATTTGCCGGCAATCTCGCTGGGCGGCAGCATGTCCAGCCACAGGCTTGCCGACCGCAGCAGCAAGCACATCGCCGCTTCGTCACTGACCAGCAACTGCAGCTTTTCCATGAGATTTGGCGCGGTCTGTGCCAGCTCGATCAGCTCAGCCGCGCCACTGCCCAAACGCTCGGCGAACTTGCCGGGTTCCTGAAGAATTTCCGAGAGCAGTCCGAGGCTGTCCCATACCCCCTCGATGGCCGCCCAACTGCCGGCGAGCATGCCGTTGCTGGCTGCGGCCGCTACCGACTGTGACCACTGCGGCTTGAAACCTTGCCACTCGCTACGCAGCCAGCCGTCCAGCTCGCCGGTCAAACCGTCATAGGATTCGAACAGCTTCGCGACTTGATTGGAGGTGACAGCGCTGTGCACAAGAACGCGGTAGAACTTGCCCTCTTCACCTCTGAATTCGCCCTTGCCCTGCTGATCAAGGGTGACCGGCGCGGTCTTGCCGCTATCCACGTCGACCACATCGACGGAAATGTTGCCCAGCGGGATGTCGTAGACCGATTCAAACTTGCTCTCGATCTGCATGAGCCCGCCCTGCGGGCACTGGACGACGCTGGAAGAAAACTCCTCGTCGCTGCTACTGACCGCCGTGCTGCGATCGCCGAAGCGAATGATCCGCTCCATACCCACCAGCGATGGCAGGTCTGCTGCCTCGCTGATCTGGTCCACCCTGCGACTGAGCCAGTGATCAAGCTGTTTGCGGTAGAGGCTGAGCGTTTGCGGAAAGCTGTCGAGTTCCTGCTCGATGCGAGCGATGGCTTCCATCAACACACGCAGGCAGACAAGGTGGGCTGAAAAACGGGCTGAAGCATGAGCGGTCCCTCGCGCAAGAAATTAGTCGCGGGAACTGTGCGGGGGATCAGAAAGGAAAGAAGTCAGGCGAGTAGGCAAAGGATGTAGGACTAATCTGCAATCCAACATCCAGCGAAAAACGTGCAGGCAAAACGTAAACGCGGCGTGAGGAAAACCTCACGCCGCGTTTACTTAGAAGACATACATGGAATTACTGCGTTGAATCACCAGCCATCAGCTGTTGCAGCTTAAGCTCGGCCAACGGGTGGCCGGCTTCGGCGGCCATGCTCCACCAACGAGCGGCCTCAGCGGGATCCGGCGCCTTGCTCGGGGTACCGGCGAGGCTGATCACGCCGACTTGATACGCCGCTTTACCATCACCAGCCAACGCCGCCAGACGCAGTAAGCGCACGCCTTCTTCACGCGCGCCTAACCCGACGCCGCGAAAAGTCAGAATGTGCCCATAAAAGCTTTGCGCACCGACATCGCCGAGGTTGGCCATGCGTGCAAACTGGCCTTCGAGCCAGCGCCAGCCACGCGGCTGGCGAACGAACCACGACCAATGAAACAGCCTGCGGGCCAGCCAGTAACCGGCCCGCGCCTTGAGGCGCAGAAACACTCAGGCCTCCGCCGATTCCGGGTATTCGTATTCGAAGACGCGCACCACTTCCGACGCATGCCAGGACGCCGCTGCAACGCCATCCGAAGGCCCGGAAAAGCGCCCCAGACGCTCGACACATTCAAAAAAACCGGTACGCGGCAAACGACTGGCGCCCTGACTGATGACCAGCGAACTGCGCAACGGCTGCTCGGCTTTGGCGTCCAGTGCGGCCAGATGCTCCAGCGCAGCCGTCAGTGTCTGCATCGCCGGCGTCGGCAGCTGCAAACGCTCAAGCAAGGCTCGATAAGTGAGAAGATGGCGCTGACGACGCGCCTGGTCCAGTTCCCCCAGCAATCCGTCCCAATGTTGACGGCTGATTCGTACGCTCACGATTCGTCCCTCCAACCCGGCACCGTCAGTTCCCAGGCCAGGCTGCGGCGAATCGCGGCGTCGGGCTGACGCTCACCACTTTCGATCATGGCCAGATAAGACGGGCTGATACCTACCGTGCGGGCCAGCGCCTCGATGGCGATGCCCTTCCCTTCGCGCAAACTGCGTAATTGATCCAGACCCGGAAGAATCGGCTCCGGCGAGGCGGCGAGCGGCGCTGCTGGCTGCTGCACCGGTGTTGCGTTGATCCCTGCTGCTTTCAGTAAAGCCTGATATTGAGCCCACGGCAGAACCGCGTATTCGGGTTCGCCATCGCGTGCAATTATCTGAATATCCATGACTACCCCGTAGGACAACACCACTTAGCGAGTCGGCACTTTTCCCTAGAAGTGTAATCCTAACAGCGGCCAAGGTCGCGAGTGGTATCTATCTGTAGGCAGTCTTCGTCAGTCAGGGCTTTTTCGGGCCTTGCAGCTGCAATTGTTCAGGGGTATCAGGAAGGCGCTCAACCACCGCCAGCTTCTCGGGTTGCTGGCGCTTGCGCCACAGGCGGAAGGCGTTGAGCTCGTCATCGAGGGTTTTCATCAGCCAGGCGAGGACAGCGATGTCATCGAGCATGCCGAACATGGGAATGAAATCCGGAATGGCATCGACCGGGCTGAGGAAATACATCAGGCCGGCCACCACCGAAATCAGCGACTTGGCACTGATCGCGCGATACTCGCCACGCCAGTAGGCCAGGCACAGCGACTGCAGCAAGCGCAGATCATCCTTGAGTTTGCCCAGGCGATTGCCTTGCGCGGCGCCTTTGCTGGCCACGGCAAACAACAGGGTCGGCAAGCGTCCACGGGCCAGCAGGCGACCGGCCAACGGCAGGAATCGAGCGAAATTCCACGGAGCTTTCATCTATTCTTCCCGTTGAAATGTTATCCACACAAATTGTGGATAACCTTGTGAACAGAGCTGCATTTCAGCGCTGAGAGCCCCGTTTCATAAGGGCTGCGCTCAGATCGGGCGTTTTTTACTCACATAAAAAAGCCCAATATTTCATTGACTTGGCAGCTCAGGGCGTCTAGCGCGGGCAGCCTCAAAGCTATGACTGTGCTGATCGCTGTCAGTTCGCTCTGTTTACCTTCCCTGACCTGCAGATGCAACAACGCCCCGCATGTGCGAGGCGTTGTTTTCGAGCCGTTGCGTGTTACTTGGCAGCGGCGTCTTCTTTGGCTGGATCCTTGATGGCCAGCAGTTCCAGGTCGAAAACCAGAACCGAGTTGGCCGGGATTGCCGGGCTTGGCGACTGAGCGCCGTAAGCCAGATCGCTAGGGATGTACAGTTTGTACTTCTCGCCAACGTGCATCAGTTGCAGACCTTCAACCCAACCCGGGATCACGCCACTGACTGGCAGATCGATCGGGCTGCCGCGCTCTACGGAGCTGTCGAACACGGTGCCGTTGGTCAGCTTGCCGGTGTAGTGAACAGTTACGACGTCGGTCGGCTTAGGCTGTGGGCCGTCGGCTTTCTTCACTACTTCGTACTGCAGGCCGGAAGCGGTGGTGGTCACACCGGCTTTCTTGCCGTTCTCTTCGAGGAATTTCTTGCCGGCGGCTGCCGACTCTTCACTCATCTTGGCCATACGCTCTTCAGCACGTTTTTGCAGCGAGGCGAAGGCTTCGACCAGTTCTTCATCTTTCAGCTTCTGTTCTTTCTTGCCAACGGCATCTTCGATGCCCTGGGCTACCGCTTTGGAGTCCAGATCATCCATGCCTTCCTGGGCAAGGCTTTTGCCCATGTTCAGGCCGATGCCGTAGGAAGCTTTTTGCGCCGGGGTTTTCAGCTCTACGCTGGTCTGCGAGTCACAACCCGCGAGTACCAGGCTAACCAGGGCTACCGCCGCCGCCAACCGATGCTGTTTCATGCTATTTCCTTGTTCATGCGCCGAATGGGCAATCGAGTAAAGCCGCGAGCTTATCAGGCCGCCACGACCAATGGCTACCGGCATGAGAGCAGGAATCTTCCGATAAGTTCAGGGATTAAAACGCATTTGGGCAACGGCTGGATGAAGCTTCTGTCATCCACGGACGACAAGCGTCATCGGAGCTTGCCTCAGCGTCTGGCGTAATGGCCACTTGCCCAGCAGTCATGGCTCAGGCATAACAGCGCAACAATTCGACAAGGATGTTTAACTTGCGCCTTCTATTCCGCGTTCTCACTCTGGTGATCGTGCTGGCGATAATCGCCCTCGCGGTGATCGTCTATTACGTCGCCAGCCCGAAATTGCCCTTCTACACCCCGCCGCAACAGGTACGTTACCTGGATCAATGGAGCGAAGAGCAACGGCAGACCTACTACTTCACGCCCCAAGGTACGCAAGTCAAAGGCCTGCGTTACGAGTGGTTTCAGGCATTGGAATTGCCCTTCTCCGAGCAGCGCTTCGCCTCCCCTGAATATCTCGCCCGTTTCGGCTTCCTGGTCGACCCGCAGCAGAAAGCGAGCGCGAACAACCCCGGCAACCTTCCCGTCGGTTTTGCCCGGCACCAGAATCCCGGCAACGCCTCGGAGCATTATCTGGACATCACCTGCGCCGCTTGCCACACCGGCGAGTTGCGCGTCAAAGGCCAGGCCGTACGTATCGATGGCGGCAGCGCACAGCACGTGCTGCCTTCCAGCGTTCCTACGTTGCGCGGTGGCAGTTTCGGACAGGCCCTGGTCGCCAGTCTCGCCTCGACTTACTACAACCCGTGGAAGTTCGAGCGCTTCGCCCGCCAGGTGCTCGGAGATGATTACGAAGCGCGCCGCGAACAATTGCGCAGCGAGTTCAAGACCTCGCTGAACACCTTCATCAAAGTGGCGTGGAACGACACCCATCGCGGCCTGTACCCGACCGAGGAAGGCCCGGGGCGCACCGATGCGTTCGGCCGGATTGCCAACGCGACGTTTGGCGATGCGATTTCCCCTGCCAACTACCGCGTAGCCGATGCCCCGGTGGATTATCCGCAGCTGTGGGACATGTGGACGTTCGATTGGGTGCAGTGGAATGGCTCGGCCCAGCAGCCGATGGCGCGCAATATCGGCGAAGCGCTCGGCGTCGGAGCCACATTGAATTTCTTCGACGGCAACGGCCAGCCGCTGCAAGGTGCTGAGCGCTACCCCTCCAGCGTGCGCGTTCGCGATCTGCACGCCATCGAAGAAACCTTGCAGCAGTTGAAGCCGCCGACCTGGCCGGAAGATCTGTTCGGTGCGATCGACAAGCCGCTGGCCGCCAAAGGCCGCGCGCTGTTCGCGGAAAACTGCGCCGGCTGCCATGTCCCGCGCCAATCGCAGGAAGGCGAACGTTGGGTGCAGCACTTGCACATGATTCCCGTGGAGGTGATCGGTACCGATCCGAATGCGGCCAACAACGTTGCCAGCCATCGTTTCGACCTGAGCGCGCTGCAATGGGATGTCAAAGAGTTGGAAAAAATGGACGTCAGACTGCACCCCGAACCTAAAGCGCCGCTTGATCTGAGCCAATTGTCGGTGGCCAAGGGCCTGGCTTACGTCACCGCGTTCGTGGAAAACCGTGCCTATCGCGACGCGCAGATCACGCCGGAAGAAAAACCGCGCATGGATGGTTTCGGCCTGCCGATCGGCGTGCGCGAGAAAGTCGCTTACAAGGCCCGGCCGCTGGCCGGCGTATGGGCGACTGCGCCGTTTCTGCACAACGGTTCGGTGCCAAGCATCTATCAGTTGCTGTCACCGCAGGATGAGCGCGCCACCACCTTCTATAAAGGCACGCTCGAATACGACCCGCGCCACCTCGGCTATCGCACCGAACCTTTCACCAACGGTTTTCTGTTCGACACGCGCATCAGCGGCAACCACAACAGCGGCCACGAATTCCGCGCCGGCGCGCGCGGCAACGGGGTGATCGGCCGCCTCCTGCAACCCGAGGAGCGCTGGGCGCTGCTCGAATATCTGAAAGTACTGGGCGGACCACTGGAGGCGCAGTTGCCATGATCATGCCGACATTCAAAAAAGAACTGCCGCCACTGGCGCGCTTCTGGCTCTGGTTGGGGCGTTTGCTTGGCAAGACGCTGCTGATCCTGCTGATCATCGGCCTGCTCGGCTGGGCCATCGCCGCCGCGTGGTTCGCTTGGCAGCATCGTGGGCCGGTGTCGGCGCAGGAACAGATTCCACCAGGCGAAGCGGCGATGACCCAGGACATCATTCAAACCGCTGTGCGCATCGTCGACCAGCATCGCGAAAGCACGCGTTATCTGCGCGATGCCCACGCCAAAGCGCATGGCTGCGTGAAGGCGCAAGTGCAGGTTTTACCGGAACTGGCGCAATCGCTGCGACAGGGTGTGTTCAGCGAGCCGGGCAAGACCTGGCAGGCGCTGATCCGGTTGTCCAACGGCAATGCCTACCCGCAATTCGACAGCATTCGCGACGCGCGCGGAATGGCGATCAAGTTGCTTGAGGTTCCTGGCACGCAACTGCTAGGCAACCGCCAGGACCAGCATGAACAGGATTTCGTGATGTTCAGCCATCCGAATTTCTTTGTCAGCGATGTCGCCGAGTATCGTCAGAATGTAGCGGCGCAGGCTGACGGCAAGAAGGTCATGGCGTTTTTTCCGACGTGGGATCCGCGCACCTGGCAGGTCCGTCATCTATTCATCGCGTTGGCAACCCTGTCAGCGCCGCCGGACAGTCCGACCGAGACTACATATTTCTCTGTATCACCCTACAAGTTCGGTGAGGCCAATGCGAAATTCCGCGTCGTGCCGGATCCGGAGCGTTGCCCGGCGTATACCTTGCCCAAACAGAATCACGACTTGCCGAATTTTCTGCGCAGTGCACTGAATCAACAGTTATCCACGGATCGGGTGCCGGCGTGTTTTGCCCTGCAGATCCAGCGCCAGGACGCGAACAAGTACATGCCGATCGAAAACACCAGCATTGAGTGGCGTGAGCAGGATGCGCCTTTTGCAACGGTGGCGCGGATCACCCTGCCCGCGCAGGACTTCGATACGCCGGCGCTGAATCTGCAATGCGACAACCTGTCGTTCAACCCGTGGTTCGGCATCGAGGCGCATCGGCCGGTGGGCGGGATCAATCGCTTGCGCAAGGCAGTGTACGAGGCGGTGAGCGACTATCGGCATGCCCGCAATGCGGCGCAGTAGCGCGGCGATTTCATAAATCGCAGACAGCAAAAAGCCCGCACAAGGCGGGCTTTTTGTGGTGTCTGGCGTTCAGTTCCAGATACCGAATATGGCGCAGCGGACGGGACTCGAACCCGCGACCCCCGGCGTGACAGGCCGGTATTCTAACCGACTGAACTACCGCTGCGCGAAACGCTTGAAACGAATGGTGGGTGATGACGGGATCGAACCGCCGACATTCTGCTTGTAAGGCAGACGCTCTCCCAGCTGAGCTAATCACCCTTCGCTTCGTTACGGGGCGCATTATGCCACAAGTTTTCGTAAAGTGTTGATTTAATTGAATATTTTTCAAAAAAATCTGAAAACCGGTGAAACGATACATCCCGCGGGTACAACCTTGAGACAGAAAAAAACCCGCCTCAGCGGGTTTTTCCGTGGTGACCTGGCGTTCAGTGGTCCAGGTTACCGAATATGGCGCAGCGGACGGGACTCGAACCCGCGACCCCCGGCGTGACAGGCCGGTATTCTAACCGACTGAACTACCGCTGCGCTAAACACTTGAAACGAATGGTGGGTGATGACGGGATCGAACCGCCGACATTCTGCTTGTAAGGCAGACGCTCTCCCAGCTGAGCTAATCACCCTTCGCTTCGGTGTGGCGCGCATTCTACGGAGCACCCCAACCTCTGGCAAGCACTTTTTTAAATAATTTTCCGAGGCCTTCCAAAGGCTTAGAGAAGGGTTGGCCTACGCCCCGGCGAAGACAATAATGCCCCCCTTTGTATAAAGGAGTGACTCGCCCCATGTGGTTCAAGAACCTGCTGATCTATCGCCTGACCCAAGACCTGCCTGTCGATGCCGAGGCGCTGGAAACTGCACTGGCGACCAAACTGGCGCGGCCGTGTGCAAGCCAGGAGCTGACCACTTACGGTTTCGTCGCACCGTTCGGCAAGGGCGAAGATGCGCCGCTGGTGCATGTCAGCGGGGATTTCCTGCTGATCTCTGCGCGCAAGGAAGAACGTATTCTGCCGGGCAGCGTCGTGCGTGACGCGGTCAAGGAAAAGGTCGAAGAGATCGAAGCCGAGCAGATGCGCAAGGTCTATAAGAAGGAACGCGACCAGATCAAGGATGAAATCATCCAGGCCTTTCTGCCGCGCGCGTTCATTCGTCGCTCGTCGACCTTCGCCGCGATCGCGCCGAAACAGGGCCTGATCCTGGTCAACTCGGCCAGCCCGAAACGCGCCGAAGACCTGCTGTCGACGCTGCGCGAAGTGATCGGCACCCTGCCCGTGCGTCCATTGACCGTGAAAATGGCACCGACTGCGGTGATGACCGAGTGGGTCACCACGCAGAAAGCCGCCGACGATTTTTATGTACTGGACGAGTGCGAACTGCGCGATACCCACGAAGACGGCGGCATCGTCCGTTGCAAGCGTCAGGACCTGACCAGCGAGGAAATCCAGCTGCACCTGAGCACCGGCAAAGTCGTCACTCAGCTGTCGCTGGCCTGGCAGGACAAACTGTCGTTCATGCTCGACGACAAGATGACCGTCAAGCGCCTGAAATTCGAGGATCTGCTGCAGGATCAGGCGGAACAGGACGGTGGCGACGAAGCCCTGGGCCAACTGGATGCCAGCTTCACCCTGATGATGCTGACCTTCGGCGACTTCCTGCCGGCGCTGGTTGAAGCGTTGGGTGGGGAAGAGATGCCGCAGGGGATCTGACTCTGACGAGCATCTAACCTGTGGGAGCGAGCCTGCTCGCGAATGCGGTGCGCCAGCAACATTAATGTATCTGGCTCACCGCTTTCGCGAGCAGGCTCGCTCCCACAATGTTTTGTGGTGTAACCAATAATAAGGATCAAGCCATGCGCGCACTGGCTGCACTCAGCCGCTTTCTCGGCAATACCTTCGCTTACTGGGTTCTGATATTCGCCGTCGTGGCCTTCCTGCAACCGGCGTGGTTCATTGGCCTGAAAAGCGCGATCGTACCGCTGCTGGGTCTGGTGATGTTCGGCATGGGCCTGACCCTCAAGCTCGACGACTTCGCTGCCGTCGCTCGCCATCCGTGGCGGGTGGCGCTGGGCGTGGTTGCACATTTCGTGATCATGCCCGGTGTGGCGTGGTTGCTTTGCCAGGTGTTTCACCTGCCGCCGGAAATCGCCGTCGGGGTGATTCTGGTCGGCTGCTGCCCGAGCGGCACCTCTTCGAACGTGATGACCTGGCTGGCACGCGGTGATCTGGCGCTTTCAGTGGCGATTGCCGCGGTCACTACCCTCCTCGCCCCACTGTTGACCCCGGCACTGATCTGGCTGCTGGCCTCGGCGTGGCTGCCGGTATCGTTCATGGAGCTGTTCTGGTCAATCCTGCAAGTGGTGCTGTTGCCGATCGTTCTCGGCGTGGTCGCGCAGCGTTTACTCGGCGACAAGGTGCGGCATGCGGTGGATGTGTTACCGCTGGTGTCGGTGGTCAGCATCGTGATTATCGTCACCGCCGTGGTCGCGGCGAGTCAGGCGAAAATCGCCGAGTCCGGCCTGCTGATCATGGCGGTGGTGATGCTGCACAACAGCTTCGGCTATCTGCTCGGCTACTTCACCGGGCGCCTGTTCGGCTTGCCGCTGGCTCAGCGCAAGTCGCTGGCACTGGAGGTCGGCATGCAGAATTCGGGACTGGGCGCGGCATTGGCCAGTGCGCACTTCTCGCCACTGGCGGCGGTGCCGAGCGCGCTGTTCAGCGTCTGGCACAATATTTCCGGGGCGCTGCTGTCGACGTACTTCCGGCGCATGAGCGAAAAAGAAGACCGCGACAACCTCGCGCAACGGGCTGCCGATTGAGGCTGAAAACTTGATCCCCGGGTTAATGCTCGTCAGTATATTGCGCAACGCGGGGACGACCCTGCGGCTCGCTCGAGTCATTCATCTGGGGACGACCCCGTCAATCGATGGAGGTCCTGCATGTCCTGGATCATTCTGTTTTGCGCCGGCCTGTTCGAAGTCGGCTGGGCCGTCGGCCTGAAATACACCGACGGCTTCACCCGCCCGCTTCCCACCGCCCTCACCGTTGCCGCCATGGCCATCAGCCTTGGTTTGCTCGGTCTGGCGATGAAGGAATTGCCATTGGGTACGGCGTATGCGATCTGGACCGGCGTAGGTGCGGTGGGCACGGTGATCGCCGGGATCATTTTGTTCGGCGAGTCGATGGCATTGATTCGGCTGGCCAGTGTGGCGTTGATCGTCACCGGTTTGATCGGGCTCAAGGTCAGCGCTTAAGCCACCAGCCCCATCGCTGGCAAGCCAGCTCCCACAAGATTGGTGTACACCATCGAACCTGTGGGAGCTGGCTTGCCAGCGATGAGGGCCGTCCAGTCAACAACTATCTGACGGATCCGCGCAACTCCCCCACCAACACCTGCAACTTCGCCGGCTCGGTCCCTTCGGTAATCGCCGGCCCCGCCACCAGCGTCACCCGCGACCACAAGCGATGGAACAAACCCTTATTCGGATCGCGACTGAAGAAACTCCCCCACAATCCTTGCAGCGCCAGCGGAATCACCGGCACCGGGGTCTCTTCGAGAATCCGCGTCACGCCGCCGCGAAACTCGTTGATCTCGCCATCGGCGGTCAATTTGCCTTCCGGGAAAATGCACACCAGTTCGCCGTCCTTCAGATACTGAGCGATACGCGTGAAGGCTTTCTCGTAGATCTGGATATCTTCCTGGCGTCCGGCGATAGGAATCGCGCCCGCCGTGCGAAAGATGAAGTTCAGCACCGGCAAGTCGTAGATCTTGTAGTACATGACAAAGCGAATCGGCCTACGCACGGCACCGCCGATGAGCAAGGCGTCAACGAACGACACGTGGTTGCACACCAGCAGCGCCGCGCCCTCGTCCGGGATCGCTTCAAGGTTGCGATGTTCGACGCGGTACATGGAATGGCTGAGCAGCCAGATCATGAAGCGCATGCTGAATTCCGGAACGATCTTGAAGATGTAGGCGTTGACGCCGATGTTCAGCAGCGACACCACCAGGAACAGTTGCGGGATCGACAGCTTGGCGACGCTCAGCAAAACAATCGAAACAATCGCCGACACCACCATGAACAACGCGTTGAGAATGTTGTTGGCGGCAATCACCCGCGCCCGTTCGTTTTCAGCCGTACGCGACTGGATCAGTGCGTACAGCGGGACAATATAGAAGCCACCGAAAATGCCCAGGCCAAGGATGTCGATCAACACCGCCCAGGTGTGAACGAAGCCCAGCACCGCAATCCAGCTATGGCCGGTGACGCTGTCCGGGATCCCACCGGAATGCCACCACAGCAACAGGCCGAACACGGTCAGGCCAAACGAGCCAAACGGCACCAGACCGATCTCGACTTTGCGCCCGGAGAGCTTCTCGCAGAGCATCGAACCCAGCGCGATGCCCACCGAGAACACGGTCAGGATCAGCGTGACCACGGTTTCGTCACCGTGCATCCATTCCTTGGCGTAGGCCGGGATCTGCGTCAGATAGATTGCCCCGACGAACCAGAACCACGAGTTGCCGACAATCGAGCGCGACACCGCAGGCGTCTGGCCCAGACCGAGTTTCAACGTCGCCCAGGACTGACTGAAGATATTCCAGTTCAGGCGCATTTCCGGCGACGAGGCCGCCGCGCGCGGAATACTGCGGCTGGCCAGATAACCCAGCACGGCAATGCCGACGATCGCGGCGGAGACTACCGGCGCGTAGTGCTCGGTCGACATCATGATCCCGGCGCCGATGGTCCCGGCGAGAATCGCCAGAAACGTGCCCATTTCCACCAGACCGTTGCCGCCGACCAGTTCATCGTCGCGCAAGGCCTGCGGCAGGATCGAATACTTCACCGGGCCGAACAGCGCCGAGTGCGTGCCCATGGCGAACAGCGCCACCAGCATCAGCGACAGATGATCGAAGAGGAAGCCGATCGATCCTACGGCCATGATGGCGATTTCCGCGAGTTTGATCAGACGGATCAGCGCGTCCTTGGCGAATTTTTCCCCGAACTGCCCGGCCAGCGCCGAGAACAGGAAAAACGGCAGGATAAACAGCAGCGCGCAGAGGTTGACCCAGATTGAGCGATCGCCCTCGATGGTCAGCCGATAGAGGATGGCGAGGATCAACGACTGCTTGAACACGTTGTCGTTAAACGCGCCGAGCGACTGGGTAATAAAGAAGGGCAAAAAGCGCCGGGTGCGCAACAGGTTGAACTGTGAGGGGTGACTCATCTTCCGTGTTTCCTGATGTTAGGTAGTGAGGCCTGGGTGCTTGTTATTGGAATCCCGCACCACGATCCAGGCCACACCTTACCTAAACTTTTCGGATTATTTCTTCAAACCTGCAATACACGGCGAGACAAACAGCTCGCCACGCCACGCGCCCTGCACGGTGCGCTTGCCGACGATCAGCCACATTGCCGCCAACAAAATCACCAGCGCCGTACCGAACACACTGAAAAATGTCAGGTTGAGGATACTTGCCAGTTTCAGCGTCGCCAGCGAATACACGCCCAATGGGAAGGTGAAGCCCCACCAGCCGAGGTTGAACGGAATGCCGTCACGCAGATAACGCACGGTGATCAGCAGCGCCATCAACATCCACCACAGACCGAAGCCCCACAGCGTGATCCCTGCCACCAGCCCTAATCCTGAGGCGATTTCACCGACGCCAGCCAGGCCATTGGCGGCAAAAATCGCTGGCGCCTCACCGCCCAACAGCAACATGCCCAGCGCACCGGTGCCGATCGGACCGAGGGCGAGCCAGCTCGACGCGGCCATGTTTTCGTGGGGCAGTTTGTGCAAGGCCATACGCAACAACAGGATGGTCAGAATGCTGAACGCCACCGGCAGGGAGAAAGCCCAGAGCACATAGCTGGTGGTCAGTACGACGAGTTGCCCATGGGCGTCAGTCAGATGCGGGGCGAGCAAGCCGCCGCTGGCCGCTGCTACTTCCGCCGCCACCACCGGCAGCAACCAGACCGCAGTCATCTGATCGATGCTGTGTTCCTGGCGGGTAAACATCATGTACGGAATCAGCACACCGCAGGCCAGCGACATCGCTACATCGATCCACCACAACACTTCAACGAGCTGAATGACACCGTCGCCCCAGCGCGGCAGGCCGAACAACAGAAAGCCGTTGATGATCGTCGCCAGGCCCATGGGAATGGTGCCGAAAAACATCGATACGGTGGAATGACCGAAAATCCGCCGCGCCTCGTCAAAGAACAAAATCCAGCGCGCGGCATAGGCAGCGGTAAACAGGCTGAACAACAGAATGTTGAACAGCCACAGCCCCTCGGCCACGGCGCGCAATCCGGGAATGGCCAGCGGCAACTGGGCCAGCGCCAATGCCAGCACACCGGTGCCCATGGTCGCGGCGAACCAGTTCGGCGTGAACTGGCGGATCACTTCGCGCGGATGCTGAAGCTGGCTGAAAGGTTTGTAGCCGGGCGTGACACTATTAGGGCAAATCATCATGAACTCCTGTCCTCTGGTGAGGTGGAGTCCATGGTAGATCCGAATCGAATATCGATATAACGGGTAATATCTCTAACTGTTATCTGTTTTGCAGATAAGTGCCTACACGCGCTCAAGGAGCGCTGCAAACTCTGCCTGTCTGCGGACGCAGACTGAGCAGCAGCGCAGCCACGGCCAGCACGATCAATACAACGCCGTAACCATCAGTGGTCGCCAGCAACCCGAAACTGCGAGCGAGATGCCCGGCCAGCAGCGCCGGCAGACAGAACGCCAGATAACTGAGCACGTAATAAGCCGACATCAACCCGGCTCGTTCATGCGGCAAAGCCAGCGACACCAGACTGCGCACCGCACCGAGGAAACCGGAACCGAAGCCGCAACCGGCGACCAGGGTGCCGAAGAAAAACAACGACAGACTGGCGCCATGCACACCGAGCAGGATCAGGACCAGCCCGATTGGCAGCAAGCTCGCACCCAGCCGCAACGCCTGAGCGGCCGGACGATTGCGCATCATGAAAATCATCAACGCACCGGTCACGGTGAGCGCCGCGACCGTAGCGCCGCCGATCAGATTGGAGGAAGAGCCAGTGGCCGTGCGCACCAACGACGGTGCCAGCGAGGCATAAAAACCTCCGAGCGCCCAGGTTGCGGTGTTCAGCGGCAGCACTCGCCACAACGTTGAACGCGCTTGCACCGGCACGTGCAGGGTCGGCCGCAACGACGCCAGCGCCCCACCTTGCCGCGAGACACTTTCCGGCAGGCGCCAGACATACACGCCTTGCAACACAAACAGTGCCAACAGTAACCAATAGGTCAGCTGCAACGGCGCTGGTGCGAATTCTGCCAGCAAGCCACAGCCCAAACCGCCCAAAGCCATCCCGAGTAACGGCGCGACACTGTTGATCAGCGGCCCCTGCTGACGGTCGGTGTCGAGCAGCGTTGCACTCAATACGGCAGTGGCCATGCCGGTGGCGAAACCTTGCAGCACCCGTGCGCTGATCAACCACGACACGCTGTCGGCATAAATGAACAGCAGCATCGCCAGCGCATTGAGCAGCACTGCACTGAAGATCACCGGTTTGCGTCCGAGATGGTCGGAAAGCGAACCAACCGTCAGCAACGCCGCCAACAGACTGAAAGCGTAAACGGCGAAGATCAGCGTCAACATCGCTGCCGAGAAATGCAGTTGATCCTGATACAAGTGATACAACGGCGTCGGCGCGGTGGAAGCGGCGAGAAAACTGAGTAAGGTGATCGCCAGAAACCACAAGCTGGACCGGTGGGAAGCGACACTATTCAAGGGGCTGGTCATGGGCATACTCCGCAAAAGCTAATTTTTTGCTTTTGCGCAGTGTGCTACCGCCCAGCGCTTAAAGCAAATTCTTTGTGTTAAGGTCTGCCGCATGGCTATTAAAGAAGGTTTACGCCCCGGTGGCCGCAGTGCCCGGGTGCAGGAGTCGATTCATTCGGCGGTCAATGCGCTGCTGCAAGAGCAGGAACGTTCCACCGTGACCGTCCCGCAGATTGCCGCCCGCGCGGGGGTTACGCCGTCGACGATCTACCGCCGCTGGGGTGATCTGGCGGCGTTGCTGGCGGACGTCGCCCTCGCCCGCATGCGCCCGGACAGCGAGCCGGCGAACACTGGCAGCCTGCGCGGCGATATCCGCGCCTGGGCCGAGCAATATCTCGACGAGATGAGCTCGGAGGTCGGGCGCAACATGATGCGCGACGTGCAGGCCAGCGCTACGCCCGGCTATTGCGTGGCGATCATTGGTGCGCAGTTGCAGACCATTGTCGATCGCTATCCGGATGAAAAGACACCGAGTGTCGATCGCTTGATCAATCTGGTGGTGGCGCCGGTGGTGTTCCGGATTCTGTTTTCGGCCACGGCGCTGGAGGTGGATGAGTTGCATCGGTTGATCGATATTGCATTGCGGCAGGACTGACGCCTTCGCGAGCAGGCTCGCTCCCACAAGGGAATGCATTCCAGAAAGTGGGAGCGAGCCTGCTCGCGAAGAGGCACGCCCGGGCACCACAAAAACCACCCGGTACCCCGCCTGCGACACCCCGCCACGCCACGACCTTGGTCGACACTGACTAACCGCCGCGCGCGTGCGAGACTGTCCGCCCGGGCAGGAGTGCCGGGGAGTCTTTTGTCGGGAGTGCTGCATGTCGTTGTCCACCGGGCTGATCGCCGTCGTTGCCCTGGCCTACATGGCCATCATGTTCGCCATCGCCTTCTACGGCGACCGTCGCAGCACGCCGTTGCCGCCACGGGTGCGCGCTTGGGTGTACAGCCTGTCGCTGGCGGTTTACTGCACCAGTTGGACGTTCTTCGGCGCGGTCGGTCAGGCGGCGGAACAACTGTGGTCATTCCTGCCGATCTACCTCGGGCCGATCCTGCTGCTGGTCGGCGCGCCGTGGGTCCTGCAGAAAATGGTGATGATCAGCAAACAGGAGAACATCACCTCCATCGCCGACTTCATCGCCGCGCGCTACGGTAAGTCGCAATCGCTGGCGGTGGTTGTGGCGCTGATCTGTCTGGTCGGCGTGTTGCCCTATATTGCCCTGCAACTCAAAGGCATTGTCCTTGGCGTGAACCTGCTGATCGGCGCCGGCGCCGATGCCATGGGCACCCGCGCTCAGGACACGGCGCTGATCGTGTCGCTGGTGCTGGCGTTGTTCACCATCGTTTTCGGTACGCGCAACCTCGACGCCACCGAACACCACCGTGGCATGGTGCTGGCGATTGCCTTCGAATCGCTGGTCAAGCTGTTCGCCTTTCTCGCCGTCGGCGCCTTCGTCACGTACGGCCTGTATGACGGTTTCGACGACCTGTTCAATCAGGCGATGCTCGCCCCGCGCCTTGAGGCGTACTGGAAGGAAACCATCAACTGGCCATCGATGGTGGTGCAGACCGGCGTGGCGATGATGGCGATCATCTGCCTGCCCCGGCAATTTCACGTCACCGTGGTGGAGAACATCGACCCACAGGATCTGCGACTGGCGAAATGGGTGTTCCCCGCCTATCTGGCTTTGGCCGCATTGTTTGTAGTCCCGATCGCCCTTGCCGGTCAGATGATGCTGCCCAGCCACGTGCTGCCCGACTCGTTCGTGATCAGCCTGCCGCTGGCCCAGGCCCATCCGGCGCTGGCGATGCTGGCGTTTATCGGTGGTGCATCGGCAGCGACCGGCATGGTGATTGTCGCCAGCGTCGCCCTGTCGACCATGGTCTCCAACGACATGCTGTTGCCGTGGCTGTTGCGCCGCAATAACGCCGAGCGCCCGTTCGAAGTGTTCCGCCAGTGGATGCTCTCGGTGCGCCGCGTCAGCATCGTGGTGATTCTGCTGCTGGCCTACGTCAGTTATCGCTTGCTCGGCTCGACCGCGAGCCTGGCGACCATCGGCCAGATCGCTTTCGCGGCGGTAACGCAACTGGCGCCGGCGATGCTTGGCGCGCTGTACTGGAAACAGGCCAACCGCCGGGGCGTGTTCGCCGGCCTCGCCACCGGGACGTTTCTGTGGTTTTACACGCTGGTGCTGCCGATTGCCGCGCACAGTCTCGGCTGGTCGCTGGCGAGTTTCCCCGGCTTGGCGTGGCTGCACAGCAATCCGCTGAACCTGCCGATTACGCCGCTGACTCAAGGCGTGGTGCTGTCGCTGGCGGGTAACTTCACCCTGTTCGCCTGGGTCTCGGTGCTGTCGCGCACGCGGGTTTCCGAGCACTGGCAGGCCGGGCGTTTCATCGGTCAGGAAATCAGCGCGCGGCCTAATGCTCGTTCAATGCTGGCGGTGCAGATCGACGATCTGCTGCAACTGGCGGCGCGTTTCGTCGGCGAAGAACGCGCGCGGCAGAGCTTCATTCGCTTCGCCTACCGTCAGGGCAAGGGTTTCAACCCCAACCAGAACGCCGACAGTGAATGGATCGCCCATACCGAACGTTTGCTCGCCGGTGTCCTCGGCGCTTCTTCGACGCGCGCTGTAGTAAAAGCCGCCATCGAAGGTCGGGAAATGCAGCTGGAGGACGTAGTCCGAATCGCTGACGAAGCCTCGGAAGTGCTGCAGTTCAACCGAGCGCTGCTGCAAGGCGCGATCGAGAACATCACCCAGGGCATCAGCGTGGTAGACCAGTCGCTGAAACTGGTGGCGTGGAACCGGCGTTATCTGGAGCTGTTCAACTACCCCGACGGCCTGATCAGCGTCGGCCGGCCGATTGCCGACATCATTCGCTACAACGCCGAACGCGGTTTGTGCGGCCCCGGCGAAGCGGAAGTGCACGTCGCGCGACGCTTGCACTGGATGCGTCAGGGCCGCGCGCACACTTCCGAACGGCTGTTTCCCAATGGCCGGGTGATCGAGCTGATCGGCAACCCGATGCCCGGCGGCGGATTTGTCATGAGCTTCACCGACATTACCGCGTTCCGCGAAGCCGAACAGGCGCTGACCGAGGCCAACGAAGGGCTGGAACAACGGGTCAGCGAGCGCACCCAGGAACTGTCGCAACTCAACGTCGCGCTCACCGAAGCCAAGGGCAATGCCGAGGCGGCCAACCAGTCGAAAACCCGCTTCCTCGCCGCTGTCAGCCATGACTTGATGCAACCGCTGAACGCCGCACGGCTGTTCTCCGCCGCCCTCTCCCACCAGAACGAAGGCTTGAGCGCAGAGGCGCAGCAGCTGGTGCAACACCTCGACAGCTCGCTGCGCTCGGCGGAAGACCTGATCAGCGATCTACTGGACATCTCGCGCCTGGAAAACGGCAAGATCAACCCGGACCGCAAAGCGTTCGTCGTCAATGAACTGTTCGACACCCTAGGCGCGGAGTTCAAGGCGCTGGCCCAAGAGCAAAAGCTCACGTTCCGGGTGCGCGGCAGTCAATTGCGCATCGACAGCGACATCAAACTGCTGCGGCGGATTCTGCAGAACTTCCTCACCAACGCGTTCCGCTACGCCAAAGGCCCGGTGCTGCTGGGCGTGCGTCGGCGCGGTGGCGAGTTATGTCTGGAAGTCTGGGATCGCGGCCCGGGGATTCCGGAAGACAAACAACAAGTGATTTTCGAAGAATTCAAACGCCTCGACAGCCACCAGACCCGCGCCGAAAAAGGTCTGGGCCTGGGTCTGGCGATCGCCGACGGCTTGTGCCGCGTGCTCGGGCACACCCTGCGCGTTCGCTCCTGGCCGGGGCGCGGCAGTGTATTCAGCGTGACGGTACCGCTGGCGCGCACGCAAACACCTGCGGCGAGCGCCTCGGTCGAACCGAACAGCAAAATGCTCAGCGGCGCGCAGGTGCTGTGCATCGATAACGAAGACAGCATCCTGATCGGCATGAACAGCCTGTTGAGCCGCTGGGGCTGCCAAGTGTGGACGGCGCGCAATCGCGAAGAATGCGCAGCGATATTGAATGAAGGCGTGCGGCCGCAACTGGCGCTGGTCGACTATCACCTCGACCACGGCGATACCGGCACAGAGCTGATGGCGTGGTTGCGCACACGCCTGGGCGAGCCGGTACCCGGCGTGGTAATCAGCGCGGATGGACGCCCGGAGACCGTAGCGCAAGTGCATGCTGCGGGCCTGGATTACCTGGCCAAACCGGTGAAGCCGGCAGCGTTGCGGGCACTGTTGAGTCGGTATTTGCCGTTGTAGAAGGTGACCTTGCAGACGCCTTCGCGAGCAGGCTCGCTCCCACAGAAAAGCAAAGCAGCGAAGCTGCCCGCGGCGCAGCCGCCCCACTCAACAATGAGCGCAAGCTCGAGTGCTTTTGATCTTGATCCACCGGCGACGTCGGAAGGCTGAGCGGAGGGATTGATCCGGGGGTGGGAGCGCAGCGACCGTACGACGCAGTCGTACACAGCGAGTGTAGGTGCAGCGAAGCAAACCGGAGCCGCTGCTCCCGGATCGATCCCGCAGCGAAGGGACCCGAGCCTGCGAGGGCCGAACGTAGGAGCAAGCCTTTTGGGTTACCTTTTTGGCGTTTGAAAAAGGTGACTCGCCGTAAGGGCGAAACCGCCAGCCGCCATCACCGCAGCAACGGATATGCCCCAAAAATCAGCCCAAAAAAAAGACCTCTTACTCAGGCAACTCAACCAACCCATCAACATCCGTCATCGCCCGCTCCAGCAAATCCGCCGGCAAGCTCTTGCTCGCCCGCGCCCCAAGCAACTTCAACTGCTCACTACGGCTGACCAGATTACCGCGCCCCTCTGTCAGCTTGTTGCGCGCTGAGCTGTAAGCCTTGTCCAGTTGCTGCAGACGATTGCCCACTTCGTCCAGATCCTGAATAAACAACACGAACTTGTCGTACAGCCAACCCGCCCGCTCAGCGATTTCCCGGGCATTCTGGCTCTGCCGTTCCTGCTTCCACAGACTGTCGATCACCCGCAGCGTGGCCAACAGCGTAGTCGGACTGACGATCACGATATTGCGGTCGAAAGCATCCTGAAACAGCGAAGGCTCAGCCTGCAACGCAGCGGAAAATGCCGCTTCGATCGGTACGAACAACAAAACGAAATCGAGGCTGTGCAGGCCTTCCAAGCGCTTGTAATCCTTGCCGGCCAGACCTTTGACATGATTGCGCAGCGACAATACATGCTGCTTGATCGCGATCTGTCCGAGGGTGTCGTCATCGGCCGCAACATATTGTTGATAGGCCGTGAGGCTGACTTTCGAGTCGACCACGACTTGCTTGTCGCCGGGCAGATAAATGATTACATCGGGCTGGAAACGCTCACCGTCCGGGCCTTTGAGATTGACCTGAGTCTGATACTCGCGGCCCTTCTCCAGACCCGCGTGCTCAAGAACGCGCTCGAGGATCAGTTCGCCCCAATTGCCCTGGGTTTTCTGGCCCTTGAGCGCGCGAGTCAGATTGGTCGCTTCGTCGCTCAGACGCAGATTCAATGCCTGCAAACGCTCCAGCTCCTTGGCCAGCGAGAAGCGCTCGCGGGCTTCGGCCTGATAGCTTTCTTCCACGCGTTTTTCAAAGGACTGAATGCGCTCTTTCAACGGATCGAGCAACTGCCCGAGCCGCTGCTGGCTGGTTTCGGCAAAGCGCTGCTCACGCTCATCGAAGATCTTGCCGGCCAGCTCGGCGAACTGCGCACGCAGCTCATCACGCGAGCCTTGCAGGTCGTTGAGACGTTGTTGATGGCTTTCCTGTTGCTCTCGCAGTTCGGCACTCAGCGAGGCAGCGTGGGCGTCGAGGCGGCGCAACTCAGCGTCCTTGTTGGCGCGTTCGAGGTTCCAGGCGTGGGAGGCATCGCGGGCGTCATCGCGCTCGATCTGCAGCAATTCGACTTCGCGGCGCAGCGCGGCGAGGTCTGCCTGTTTGGCGGCGTTGGCCTGGCCAAGATCGGCGATTTCATCGCGGCTCGCTTCAAGCTGCGCGGTGAGGCCGTCCTGGGCCAGTTGCGCCATCGCCAGGCGCTCTTCGAGCAAGGCCAGATCGGCCTGGGCATTGCTGGCCCGGCGTTGCAGTTGCCAGGCCAGCGCCAGCAGCGGCAACCCTGCCGCCGCAAGACCGAGCAATACGCTGGTCAAGTCCATAGCCATAGCGACTCCTGCCAATCGGATAAAGCCTGAAGGTTAACCAAGGTGCCTGGGCTTGGACAGCTCAGTCTTCGATCAGACCGAGTTCCTGCTGCGCGCGACGGTCACCGGCACGGGCGGCCTGACGCAGCAACTCCTGACCGATACGCCGGTCACGGGCATTGCCGCACTCCCGGCAAATCAATTGGCCGAGGCGGCTTTGTGCGGCGACCACGCCTTCTCGGGCCGGTTGCTTGAGCAGACGGCCGGCCAGGTGCTTGGCGCTGGGACTGTCGCTCAGGCGCGGCGCATCGAGCAGCCATTCGGCCACACGCACGGAAAAACGCTTGGGAGCGGTAACAGAGGTCGGATTGGAGGTAACAGAGTCTGATACTGAGCGAAACTTCATAAAGCACTGCGGGACAGATCGGAAGGCGCGCCACTTTACTCTCTTTTTCTTACAGGTAAGTCGAAAAAAACCCGGCACGCCCGTCCTAGAGCAAGCGCTAGGGACAATCCACAGAAGCTGTGGATAAGTCAGTGGACAACCGCTCTACGATCCCCGCAAAGCCTTATGGAATGGGGCTCGCAGTCAAACTGACGATTTTTTCACCAACAAAAAAAGACGATATTTTTCATTGACTTAAACTTTTGATACAGGCAGCGACTGGAGTCAGGATCGATGTGACAGTTGCGTTACGCTCTGCGCAACTAATGTGCACAAGTACCTGTGCGCCGGTTATATGCGTGCGCTTTTTGGGGTCATTTTGCGCAGCTGCGAACGACCGAAAGGCTCTGCGAAAAGCGTGCACGCCGACGGACGGTGCGACACGACCATACCCTGTGAAGCTTTTTTTGACATGGGGTTTGCTTCGCCCGAACGGATCCGTTACTATCCGCGGCGTTAGTACCAAGCTGAAAGTCAATTCCGGTCGAACATCTCCCCACGGTCAACTTCCAACAGGAAGACACTGCCGAAAAAAGCGGGAACGACCCCTCGATGGTTTCCAGGTAACTCTTGCGACGACGCTGCCTTTGAACGAAAACAAAGGGCGTTGCCAAGAACACTTACTCTGACCGAACCAACCTGCAAATTGATCAGGATCTTCACCCCGGGCCCAGAACCTTTGCCCTCGCTGTGATGCCTGTCCTCCTAAGTACCTACCTGCCAGCCCAAGCGCGCTCACTTATCAGCGCTTCAAACTGGCTGCTTTGTTCCAGTCGGGTTCTTCGTTCGATCAATGGTGATCAACGTTACTGGAACGTTTTAACGTTGCACGGTTCTTATCCGTGTCATTTGTAGGAACACCTAATAACTATGTCTACTCAAATCCAGACTCAGGATGCCATTCGCACCCTAACCAACGCTTTTGCTCCAATGAACTGCCTGATCATGGCCGCTCGCAAAGGCTGCTTCAGCTTCACCGTAGTCAATGAACACGGTATCGCTCGTCACAGCGAGCGTCTGTACCCCGATCAATACTCCAGCGCCGAACCGCTGCAGGCCGTGATCGAGCGTACCCGTCAGGCACTGGTTGCCTGAAAGCCGGACAGGCTGCAAAAGCAAAGCCCTGCTGAAAAGCGGGGCTTTTTATTGCCTGATATTTCACTTTTAGCGCAACGCTTCTAAGCATGTTCCGATCTAACGCCCGGTATGCGATGGCGGAAATATTTTAAAAACAGTCCTTTACACGCTGAATATGACACTACACTTCAACTCAAGCGGCTTGACCCGCTTGCGGCGAGCCTGATTCGATCCACTGCTGCCAAAGCCCCTTCAGGACTCGCCCTCAACAACAAGAACCGAGGGTGTTATGGGTATCGCTGCCAGCGAACTGTGCCGCTATGTGATCCGTCCCACATTGATCTATCTGGGACGCCACTGCGCAACCGCCGAATCCCTGCTGCTGGGTATCGCTGCCAGCCAATCCGCCCTCGGCTCTGCCCTGCACGACCGCCGCGGCCACGGCCTCTACCGGATTGCCGAGCATCGCCATCAGGCGCTCTGGGACGATTATCTGGCGCTCGACCCGGAGCGCGCCAGCCTGGTGCGCGGCCTCGCCAGTCAGCATGCATTCCTCAGCGGCCCGCATCTGGAACTGACCGTCAACCTGCGTTACGCCACGGCCATCGCCTGGCTGCTGGTGGAAGAACAGAACCCCACCCTCCCCGCTCCGACCGATCTGCTCGGCATGGCGCGTATCTGGCGCCAGACCTTTCAACCGCAAGGCCGTTTGCGCGACTTTACCTGCGCTTGGCAAACCTGTGTTTCACCGCTGAATCAGGTCGCTTGCTGACCGGGCGGTTTCACAAGTTCTCGCAACAAGTCGCCATTTTGGTCGGATTGTCCTACAAAACCGCTCTAACTCAAGGCTTACAAGCTATAGCGCTGGGACGAAAATGTTGGTAATTTTCGCCCCGGTGATCACCAGGAGTTCTAATAATGAAAAAAGTCATGCTCAAAACCACCCTTAGCCTCGCCGTTACCCTTGCCTCCACACAAATCTTCGCGGCAGGTTTTGCCCTCAACGAACAAAGCATCAGTGGGATGGGGACTGGTTTTGCCGGGCGATCTTCTTCTGCCGACGACGCAAGCACTGTTTATGGCAACCCGGCCGGCATGGCGCGCATCAAGCGCGAACAAGTCACCGGCGGCGTCGCCCTGGTCGACGCGCATACCGATATCAGCGATACCAGCTCCAGCCCTAATGGCGGCAGCAACAAGGGCGACATGGTACCCCTCACTGCCGTACCGATGGGCTTCTATGTAAAACCGATCGATGATCACTGGGCATTCGGCCTCGGTGTGTACGTACCGTTCGGCCTGATCACGGATTACGAAAACGGCTTCGCCGGTCGTTACTTCGGCAGCAAGTCCGAAGTGCAAGTCATCACTTTCCAGCCAACCGTCAGCTACGCCTTCAACGACAAGGTGTCGATCGGTTTCGGCCCGACCATCAACCGCATCGACGGCTCGCTGGAATCCAACCTGTCGATCACCCAGGCACTGCCGGACGGCAAGGTCAAGATCAAGGGTGACGACACCGCGCTGGGCTACAACGTCGGCTTGCTGGTCCAGGCCACCGACACCACCCGTGTCGGCCTGACCTATCACTCCAAGGTCGACTACAAGCTCGAAGGCGACACCAAGGTCAACTACAACGCTCTGGCGCTGGTGGGCGTTGGCGCCAACCAGAAGTACGACGCTTCGTTGAAGATCACCACGCCGGAATCCGTGGACCTGTCGGTCACCCAGGCGATCAACGATCGCTGGAACGTCTACGCCGGCACCACCTGGACCCGCTGGAGCCAACTGGACAAGATCACCGTGAAGAACTCCGGCGTGCAGCCTCTGCTGGCCGGTCAGTTCGGTTCGATCAACGAAGACCAGAACTGGCATGACTCCTGGGCCTATGCCGTGGGTACCTCGTACCAGTTGAACAAGGAATGGGTCCTGCGTACCGGTCTGACCTTCGACCAGTCGCCAACCAATAACGAAGACCGCTCGCCGCGTATCCCGACTGGCGACCGCACCATCTTCAGTATCGGTGCCGGCTGGAGCCCGACCGACGACCTGACCATCGACGTCGCGTACTCGTACCTGAAAGAAGAGTCGGTCAACATCCGCAACGAAAACGCGCGTGGCCAGACTTACGATGCCAAGTATGAAAACTCGGCAAACGGCTTCGGTGTCGGCGCGACATACCGCTTCTGATGCACCGTGGCGAGGCTAACCCCTCGCCCAAGAAAAAGCCCCGCTCTCTTTACAGAGGCGGGGCTTTTTCATGCCTGGGCATCGAACAAACCGGTAGGAGCTGACGAGTGCAACGAGGCTGCGATCTTTTGTTCTTGAAATTCCAGGATCAAAAGATCGCAGCCTCGTTGCACTCGTCAGCTCCTACAGGACCATCACAAGGCTTCAGGGCTTCAGCGGTTTGGAGGCAATGGCCTTTTCGATCGCGGCGATAAACTCGGGGTCATCCGGTTTGGTCAAGCTGGAAAAACTCGCCACGACCTTGCCCTGCCGGTCGACCACATACTTGTAGAAGTTCCACTTCGGCGCATTGCTCTGCGCAGCCAGCACCTGAAACAGATGCGTGGCGTCATCGCCGCGGACCTTCTGCGGCTCGGTCATGTTGAAGGTCACGCCATAATTGGCGTAGCAGACCTTGGCGGTTTCCGCGCTGTCCTTGGACTCCTGCTTGAAGTCATTCGACGGCACACCGAGCATTTCCAGCCCCTGATCCTTATAGCGCTTGTTCAGCGCCTCGAGGCCTTCGAACTGCGGCGCGAAACCGCAGGAGCTGGCGGTATTGACCACCACCAGCGGCTTGTCGGCGTACTGCTTGCACAGATCGATGGATTCCTTGGCGCGCAGCTTGGGCAGCGAGCCTTGCAGCAGCTCAGGACAGTCGGCGGCCTGGGCCAGACCAGTCAACGCCATCAGCAACGCGGGAACAGCACACCAGCGCATCAACATGTCGAACTTCCTTGGGCAGTCATCAGGCTTCGACGTTACTCGCCACGCTGCCATCTAGCAAATGCTCATGCCCAACTGCATCAGCGCCAGACCGCCGCGTTGCCAGCCCCACCACACCAGCGCCAACAGCGCTGCAGCCAGTGCGGTCAGCGCGAATCGCGCGCAGATCCGGCTCATGCTGCGCTCGCCGCAGCTTGCAGGCGGGCCACCGGACGCTCGCGCACCGGCCAGTTCAGCGCCGCCGCGAGCAGGCTCAAGAGAACCGCCACTTGCCAGATCAAGTCATAACTCCCGGTTCGGTCGTACACCACCCCGCCCAGCCAGCCACCAAGGAACGAACCGAGCTGATGGAACAGAAAGACGATGCCACCGAGCATGGACAAATTGCGCACGCCGAACAAGGTCGCCACCGTACCGTTGGTCAACGGCACCGTCGACAGCCACAGGAAGCCCATGGCCATGCCGAACAGATACGCTGTGGTGGTGGTCACCGGCAACCACAGGAACAGCACGATCACCACCGCGCGCAACAGATACAGCGCAGTCAACAGACGCGGTTTGGACATGCGTCCGCCAAGCCAACCAGCGGTGTAAGTGCCGAAGATATTGAACAGCCCGATCAATGCCAGCACCGTGGTGCCGACACTGGCGGGCAGATGCTGATCCACCAGATACGCTGGCAAGTGCACACCGATGAACACCACCTGAAAACCGCAGACAAAAAAGCCGAACGCCAGCAGCCAGAATCCGGAGTGCGAGCAGGCCTCACGCAGCGCTTCGGAAAGAGTCTGTTCATGGCCAAGCACCGGCAGGGGTTTATCCTTGAGCATGCTCACCAGCGGCACAATCATCGCCACCAGCAGGCCCAGCACCAACAGCGCGGCCGACCAGCCGAGCCAGCCGATCAACCCGAGAGTGCCCGGCAACATCGCAAACTGGCCGAACGAACCGGCGGCGCTGGCGATACCCATGCCCATGCTGCGTTTCTCTGGCGGCACAGCGCGACCCACAACACCAAGAATGACCGAAAACGAAGTGCCCGAAAGACCGATACCGATCAGCAGACCGGCACTGAGTGACAGAGTCACTGCCGAATCAGACAGGCCCATGCACACCAGGCCCGCCGCGTAGAGGATCCCACCGACCAGCACCACTTTCGCCGCACCGAAGCGGTCGGCCAGCGCGCCGGTGAACGGCTGCGCCAGGCCCCAGATCAGGTTTTGCAGGGCTATGGCGAAGGCAAACACTTCGCGACCCCAGCCGAACTGCGCGCTCATTGGCGACAGGAACAAGCCGAACCCGTGACGCACGCCCAATGACAACGCCAGGATCAGCGCACTCCCCAGCAACACCCAACCGCACGTACGCCACATCGATGTCATTGTTATTCTCCAGTCGCGGGTATATACCCGCTTGAGCGCGAAGAAACCGGCGTCAGGCCAGTTCGTCGAGCAATTTGAGCAAGGTTTCGCGCTTCTCGGCACCGAGCCGGTCGATCAGCCGCTGTTGCGCCGCCTCCCACGCCGGCAATGCCGCTGCCAGGCGCTGCACGCCGGTTTCAGTGAGGCGCACGATGCGGTTGCGCATGTCCTCGCCTTCGGCCAGCGCCACCAGACCTTCGCCCTCCAGCACACGCAAGTTGCGCCCCAAAGTGCTGCGATCCAGGCCCATGGCCTCGGCCAGTTCGGAAATGCTCGGTTGCTCCAGCCGCTGCAGATTGCACAGCAGAGAATACTGGGCAACGTTGATCCCGAAGCCGTCGAGAGCGCCGTCGTAATGCCTGCTGACGCCACGCGCGGCGCGACGCAGGTTGGTGCACAAACACTGAGAAGGAAGCATGATGCGTGTATATACCCGCGAGTGTGTTAAATCAAGTTACAGATGAGTTTACTCTGAACATCATTGCTGCCGGTGAGGCCGCCTTCGCCAGCAGGCTCGCTCCCACAGGGGATTGCATTTCGAAGGCGGGAGCGAGCCTGCTCGCGAAGGGGCCGGCATCATCAACGCCAATCCTTCAGACCAGAGCGAGGCCGACCAACACCCCCATCTCCAGCAATTCCAGCAACGCCCCCGCCGTGTCCCCGGTAGCCCCGCCCAACCGCCGCATCATCAAACGCCGAAGCCAGACAAACCCGACCAGCGAAATCAGCACCGCGCCGAAACCGGCGATAAACACGCAGCCCAAGGCACTCAACCCCAGCACCCACCACCCCGCTCTGCGCGGCAGATGATCGGCCAGTGCCTGACCCAAGCCACCCGCACGCACATATGGCGTAGTCAGAAACAACCCCAACAGCGCCGCTCGCCCGAGTACCGGAACGATGATCAGCGCCAGGGTATGCCCTTGCTCGATCAGCGCCAGCAGCGCGGCAAATTTGAGCAACAGGACCAGCACCAGCGTGACCACCGCAATCGGCCCGCTGCGCGGATCTTTCATGATCGTCAGCGTGCGCTCGCGATCACCAAAACCGCCGAGCCAGGCATCAGCGCTGTCGGCCAGGCCATCGAGATGCAGCGCGCCGCTGAGCAATACCCACACGGTCAACAACAGCGCCGCATGCAGCAACATCGGCGCGCTGGCCAACAACAGATTCAACGCATAGAGGATCAGCCCGAACAGCAATCCCACCAGCGGATAAAACAGCAGCGAACGGCCAAGCTGTTGCGGCTCAGGCATGCCCGGCAGGCGAATCGGCAGGCTGCTGAGAAACTGCAAGGCGATCCACAGCGGTAACATCTCAGTGACCTTCCTTGAGCGCGCCGTCAGCCTCGACCGTCAGCGCAAACAGCGCGCCGTGGCCGACTTCGACATTGAGCAGTTGCTCGCGCGGCAGACCACGTGCCTGCGCGAGCAACAAGCGCATCACGCCGCCGTGGCTGACCAGCAGAATTCGTTCGCCGGCGTAAGCCGCCTGCAACCGCGCGACCGCCGCCAACACCCGCGCGGAAAACGCGCTGACCGGCTCCCCCTGCGGTGGCGTGAAGCCATACGGATCAGCCCAGAACAGCCCCAGCGCTTCGGCATCCGTTTCCATCAACGCCGCCGCGCTTTGCCCTTCCCACGCGCCGAAATGCAGCTCTTGCAGATCCTTGTCCAGATGCACGGACAGGTTCAATTGCTCACCGAGTTCGGCGGCGAAGCGCGCGCAACGCTGCAATGGCGAACTGACAATTCGATCCCACGGCCCGCCGTCGACCACCGCTGCACGCATCTGCGTCCAGCCGTTTGCGGTCAGCGCATCGTCGAGGCTGCCGCGCAAGCCGCCGCCGAGTTCCGTTTCGCCGTGGCGCAGCAGATCCAGACGCAGACTCATGCCGGGCGATCCGCGACAGCCGCTTCGGCGAACGTCGCCATTTGTCCGTGTAGGTCACAGGCCAGGCGCAACAACGGCACCGCCAACGCCGCGCCACTGCCCTCGCCAAGGCGCAGGTCGAGTTCCAGCAACGGTTCGGCGCTCAAGGTTTCCAGCACATGACGATGGCCCGGCTCGGCACCGCGATGGCCGAACAACAGCCACTCGCGACAGGCCGGATTCAAGCGCACCGCGACCAGCGCGGCGACCGTGCAGATAAAGCCGTCAACCAGCACCGCGATGCCTTCCTGCGCGCAGGCCAGATAGGCGCCGACCAACGCGGCAATCTCGAAACCGCCAAGATTGAACAACGTCTGCAAGGCATCGCCACGCTGTGCGGCATGCAGCGCCAGCGCGCGTTCGATGACTTGCGCCTTGTGGCTGACGCCAGCGGCATTCAGCCCGGTACCGGGGCCGGTCAGGTGCGCTACCGGGCAATCGAGCAAGGCACAGGCCAGCGCACTGGCCGCCGTGGTATTGCCGATGCCCATCTCGCCGCCGATGAACAACTGGGTGCCGGCGGCTTTCGGGCGCACGACACTGTCGCGACCGGCCTGCAAGGCCAATTCGCCCTGCGCCTGAGTCATCGCTGCGCTCTGAGCGAAGTTCGCCGTTCCCGCGCCAATGTTCAGATGGCGCACGCCGGGCAGATTCAGCGTCGGATTCACTGTGCCCAGATCGACCACTTCCAGTTGCGCGCCGAGCTGACGTGCCAGCACGCTGATCGCCGCGCCGCCGCTGACAAAGTTGAGCAGCATCTGCCCGGTGACTTCCTGCGGATAAGCCGATACACCTTCGGCTACCACGCCATGGTCGCCAGCGAAAATCGCGATCCAGACTTGATCGAGCGTTGGCTTGAGCTGACCTTGCAGACCGGCCAGTTGCACGGCCACCGATTCAAGGCGCCCCAACGAACCGGCCGGTTTGGTCAGTTGCTGCTGGCGCTCGGTCGCTTGCGCGATGATGTCCGAGTTCACGGTTTTGCACGGGTTCAGCCACCAGGTCGGGCTCATAACGCAGGTCCTTTCAAAGTCAGGGGCAGGCCGGCGACGGTCAGGACAACTCGCTGACAACGCTCGGCCAGAGCTTGATGCAGCCAACCGGCTTCATCGACATAGCGGCGAGTCAATTCGCCCAGCGGCACGACACCCATTCCGGTTTCGTTGCTGACAAAAATGATTTCGCCCGGCAACGACGCCAGGCAATCGAGCAAGGCTTCACGCTCGGCGGCGAGACGTTCGGCGTCGTCGAGCATGAGCAGATTGGTCAGCCACAGGGTCAGGCAATCGACCAGCAGGCAGCGCTCGGCGCCGGCGGATTCGCGCAGCACGCGGGCCAGTTCCAGCGGCTCTTCGATCAACGCCCATTCAGCCGGGCGGCGTGCGCGGTGATGGGCGACGCGTTGATTCATTTCGCCGTCCAGCGGTTGGCTGGTGGCGATGTAGGTGACCGCCAGATGGCTGTCGCTGGCGAGTTTTTCCGCCAGACGACTCTTGCCGGAACGGGCGCCGCCGAGGATCAGTTGGAGCATGGGTTCATCCAAAAATGTGTGGTAAGGCAGCCGCCCCTTCGCGAGCAGGCTCGCTCCCACGGTTGATCGCAGTTCCCTGTGGGAGCGAGCCTGCTCGCGAAGAGGCCAGTCCAGACAACTCAAATCCCGCAGAGCTGACGCAACAGCCCGGTATCCAGATGCTTCTCCACCAGATCTGCCAGCCGTTCGATATCGCGTTCGCGCAAGCCGTGGTAATCGACCTCTTGTACATCACTCAGCCCGGCCCAGCGCAGCAACGCCGCGCTCGCCTCGGGGGATTCGAACAAGCCATGCAGATAGGTGCCGAACACCTGACCATCAGCACTTTGCGCACCATCGCAACGACCGTCGTCCAAATGCACCGCCGGATTCTCCAGCGCCGGCCCGCTGGTTACGCCAGCATGTATTTCGTAACCGCTGACTGCGGCGCTTTCCAACGCCAGCCGCCCGCGCACGTTGCGCAATTGCTTCTCGGCTTCGAGTTGGGTTTCGAACGCCAGCAGCCCCAGACCGGCGCTGGAGCCGGCAGCGCCTTCCAGCCCAAGCGGATCGTGCACCTGCTCACCGAGCATCTGCAGACCGCCGCAAATCCCCAGCACTTTGCCGCCGTAGCGCAGATGCCGATTGATCGCCGCGTCCCAGCCGTTGGCGCGTAGATAAGCCAGATCACTGCGCACGCTTTTCGAGCCCGGCAGAATGATCAGATCGGCGGCGGGAATTGCCTGGCCCGGGCCGACAAATTGCAGATCCACCTGCGGATGCAGACGCAGCGGGTCGAAGTCGGTGTGATTGCTGATGCGCGGCAGCACCGGCACCACCACTTTCAATACCTGCTCGGCCTTGTCGGTCTGGCGTTGGTCGATGCCGTCCTCGGCCTCAAGGTGCAGGTCCATCACGTAGGGCAACACGCCGACCACCGGTTTGCCGGTGCGCTGCTCCAGCCAGTCGAGGCCCGGTTGCAACAAGGCGATATCGCCGCGAAAGCGGTTGATGATGAAGCCTTTGACCCTCGCCTGTTCGCTCGGCGAGAGCAATTCCAGCGTGCCGACCAAATGCGCAAACACGCCGCCGCGATTGATGTCGGCGATCAGCAAAACCGGGCAATCCACCGCCTCGGCAAAGCCCATGTTGGCAATGTCGCCGGCGCGCAGATTGATCTCCGCCGGCGAACCGGCGCCTTCGACCATTACCAACGAGTACGCAGCGCTGAGTCGCTCGTGCGAGGCGAGCACCGCTTGCATCGCGATGGCCTTGTAATCGTGATAGGCGACGGCGTTCATCGTCGTCACCGCGCGGCCATGAATGATCACTTGCGCGCCGGTGTCGCTGTTGGGTTTGAGCAGCACCGGGTTCATGTCTGTGTGCGGTTCAAGACCGGCCGCTTGCGCCTGCACTGCCTGCGCGCGGCCGATCTCGCCGCCGTCAGCGGTGACTGCGCTGTTGAGCGCCATGTTCTGCGGTTTGAACGGCACCACCGCCACGCCCTGGCGAGTGGCCCAGCGGCACAACGCCGTCACCAACGTGCTTTTGCCGGCATCGGACGTGGTGCCTTGCACCATCAGAGTGGTCATGGGTGGTCCTTGGCGAATGCTTGCAAAGCCTGTTCGAGACGCAGCGCTTGCGCGGCATCCGCTGGCAGGCCGAAACGCACACTGCTGTTGTGGCTGAACAGGCGCAGGAGGATGCCGCGCCGGGCGAGGAATTCGTGCAGCGCTTCGGCGTGCTCGGTGATCAGCCACTGAAACAGCGCGCAGCCACCCTGCGGTGCAAAACCGCAACGGGTCAGCAGCGCCACCAGCCGTTCGCTCGCTTCATCGCTGCGAATCCGCTGACGGGTGTGACCCTCGGTGTCTTGCAGGCACGCCGTACCGAGTACACGCGTCGGCCCGCTCACCGCCCACGGCCCGACCTGTTCGGCGAGCAGTTTGAGCAACTTGCGCTCGGCCAGAACGAAACCGAGGCGCACCCCGGCCAGACCGAAAAACTTGCCGAACGAACGCAACACCACCAGCCCGACCTGATGCGCATAGGGCGCCAGGCTCAGCTGCGGCGTGTTGTCCATAAACGCCTCGTCGACCACCAGCCAGCCACCGCGTTGCGCCAGCCGCGCATGCCAGTCGAGCAGGCGTGCCGGGGTCAGGCTGAGGCCGGTCGGATTGTTCGGATTGACCACCACCAATACATCGAGGCTGTCGAGAAAGAACTCGACTTCCTGCTCGAGCACTTCACGGACGATGTAACCGCTGCGCCGCCAGGCTTCGGCATGCTCGGCATAGCACGGCGACAACACGCCGACCTTGCCGGCCCGGCGCAGACGCGGCAGCAACTGGATGGCCATTTGCGAGCCGGCCACCGGCAACACCTGCGCGGCGCCGTAGTAATCGCAGGCGGCCTGTTCCAGACCGTCGTCGGTTTCCGGCAAACGCGCCCAGGCGCGCAGCGGGATTTCCGGGATCGGGAACGGCCATGGCGCGAGGCCGCTGGACAGGTCGAGCCAGTCGGCTTCGGCAATCCCGTAATCGAGTGCAGCCTTGCGCAACCGGCCACCGTGCTCAAGCATAAAATTCCGCCCCCAGGCAAAGCATCAGCAGCCATAACCATACGCCGCGCTGGACCAATTGCCAGCCACGGTCAATGGAATCGGCATCCGCCGGCGCACCTTCGCCCAGTTGCGGGCGCTCATGCAGTTCGCCGTGATAGATCGCCGGGCCACCCAACTCGACGCCCAGCGCACCGGCACCGGCCGCCATCACCGGGCCGGCGTTGGGGCTGTCCCACTGCGGCGCCTGGGTGCGCCAGCATTTGAGCGCGAGTCGGGTTTTGCCGAGCAGCGCGTAGGTCAATGCCACCAGACGCGCAGGAATGTAGTTCAACACGTCGTCGATTTTCGCCGCCGCCCAGCCGAAACGTTCGAAGCGTTCGTTGCGATAACCCCACATCGCATCGAGGGTATTGCTCAAGCGATACAGAACCACGCCCGGGGCGCCGGCGACGACAAACCAGAACAGCGCGGCGAACACCGCATCGCTGCCGTTCTCCAGCACCGATTCAGTGGCGGCACGGGCCACGGCAGTGCTGTCGAGTTCATCGGTCTGGCGGCTGACCAGATAACCGACACGCTTGCGCGCCTCGTCCAGATCATCGGCGCGCAACGCAGCCGCGACCGGCGCGACATGTTCGCCGAGGCTGCGCATGCCGAGGGCGCAATACAGCGCGAGAATCTCGACAATCCAGCCCACATAGGGCGCCCAGGAAAATGCGGTGGCGAGCAGAGTCAGCGGCAGCACCGCGAGCACCCACGCGGTCACACCATGGCTGCGCCAGCCACGGCCGCCGGCGTTGAAGCGTTGCTCGATGCGCCCGGCAAAATTGCCGAACGCCACCAGCGGATGCCAGCGTTTCGGTTCACCAAGCAGCGCATCCAGCGCTACTGCGGCGACACTCAGCAACGCCACACTCATTGATTCACTCCCCAATAATTTTCGTACAGCAACTCGTTGAGCGGCCGCGCCTGCGCCCAGCCTTCGAGCACCAACATCGGCGCCGGATAGAACTCCCTGACCGGGCCGAGACACAACACCGCCAGCGGTTTCGCACCGGCCGGCAATTTGAGCAAATCCGCCAAGGCTTGCGGTTCGAACAACGAAACCCAGCCCATGCCCAGGCCTTCGGCGCGGGAGGCCAGCCACAGATTCTGGATCGCGCAGGACAGCGAGGCCATGTCCATTTCCGGCAACGTGCGCCGACCGAAGATGTGTTTTTCGCGATCGTCCATCAGCGCTGCGACCAGCACTTCGGCGCAGTCGTTGATGCCTTCGACCTTGAGCTGCATGAACTCATCGCTGCGCTCGCCAAGGGCTTCGGCGGTGCGGATGCGTTCTTCTTCCACCAGATCGCGGATCTGCCCGCGCAGAGCACGATCGCTGATACGAATGAAGCGCCAGGGCTGCATCAGGCCGACGCTCGGCGCTTGATGAGCGGCTTCAAGCAGACGACTCAGCAACTGCGGCTCGACGCTGCCGCCGGTGAAGTGGCGCATGTCGCGGCGCTCGGCGATTGCCTTGTAGACCGCTGCGCGCTCGGCTTCGGAGAAGGTGTTCTCGGTCATGGCCCCATCGCTGGCAAGCCAGCTCCCACAGGAGATCGCATTTCTTCAGGAAGCTCACCATTCACTGTGGGAGCGAGCTTGCTCGCGAAGCCGGCCTCACTGTCTGGCGCAAACAATGCCGCAATCGCAGTCGGATTCGATGGGAAATAAAAGTGCACGTACGACGCCGTCATCCGCCCCTCGCGATAAACCGCCTCAGCGCCGCGCCCGCCATTGGGGCTCAGCCCACGGGCAATCGGCGTCAGCTCTGTGGTGGTCAGGGAATGATGATAGGTATGCCCACGCAACTCCCCTTCCGGCAATTCAACCGCCTGCAACGCCAGCGCCGCCAGACGCTTCTGCATCACCGCCTCGCCCTTGAGCAAACCGACCAGCTCAGCACGGGTGCCTTCCACGTCGGTCAGCGAATCAAGCAGGTAAAGCATGCCGCCACACTCGGCGAGCAAGGGCTTGCCCGCCGTATGGTGCGCGCGGATCGCCGCCAGCATCGAGGCGTTTTGCGCCAGCGCGACGTGATGCAACTCTGGATAGCCGCCCGGCAGATACAGGCTGTCCGCCTCGGGCAATTGCGTGTCGCGGATCGGCGAGAAGAAGCGCAATTCGGCGCCCATCGCCCGCAGCAGATCGAGACTGGCGCCATAGGTGAAGGCAAAGGCTTCATCGCGGGCAACGGCGATGCGCACACCTTTTAATAGAGGCTCGGCGGCGATGACGTCAGGCGCGGCGAATTCAACGGCCGGTGGCAGCGCGACCTCGCAACTGCTGGCCAGCGCATCGGCGGCCGCGTCGAGGCGCAGATCCAGATCATTCAATTCGCTGGCCTGAACCAGGCCGAGGTGGCGGCTCGGCAATTCGATACCGGTTTCGCGGGACAGCGCACCGTACCAGCGCAGACCTTCGGTGAGGCTGCCTTCGAGTAATTGCGCATGGCGCAAGGTGCCGACGCGGTTGGCCAGCACGCCAGCGAACGGCAAGTCCGGCTGATACTTGGCCAGGCCCAGCGCCAAGGCGCCAAAGGTCTGCGCCATGGCGGTGCCGTCGATCACGCCGAGCACCGGCACACCGAAGTGGCGCGCCAGATCAGCGCTGGATGGCGTGCCGTCGAACAGGCCCATCACGCCCTCGATCAGAATCAGGTCAGCCTCGGCGGCGGCTTCCCACAACAGCCGGCGACTTTCCTGCTCGCCGACCATCCACATGTCCAGTTGATACACCGGCGCACCGCTGGCGCGCTCGAGGATCATCGGATCGAGAAAGTCCGGGCCGCATTTGAATACGCGCACCTTGCGCCCCTGATTGCGATGCAAACGGGCGAGTGCGGCGGTGACGGTGGTCTTGCCCTGACCGGAGGCCGGCGCGGCGATCAACACCGCCGGGCAGTGACGTGGTTGCTTCAAAGTTCGACGCCTTTCTGCGCTTTGATCCCGGCCTGAAAGGCGTGCTTGAGCATGCCCATCTCGGTAACCGTGTCGCCCATCTCGATCATTTCCGGCTTGGCGCCGCGACCGGTGACCACCACGTGCTGCATCGGCGGGCGCGCTTGCAAATCGCTGAGCACCTGATCGAGATCGAGGTAGCCGTGCTTGAGGGCGATGTTCAATTCATCGAGCACCACCAGACCGATCGAAGGGTCGCGCAACAATTCACGCGAGACTTCCCAAGCGGCGGTCGCAGCGGCGATGTCGCGCTGACGATCCTGGGTTTCCCAGGTGAAGCCTTCGCCCATGACGTGGAAACGCACCTGCTCGGGGAAGCGGCGGAAAAACAATTCTTCGCCGGTGCTGTTGCGGCCCTTGATGAACTGCACAACGCCGCACTGCATGCCGTGGCCCATCGCGCGGGCGAGCATGCCGAACGCCGAGCTGCTCTTGCCTTTGCCATTGCCGCTCAGCACCAGCACCAGGCCACATTCGTCGGGCGAGTTGGCGATGCGTTCGTCGATCACGGCCTTCTTGCGCTGCATGCGCGCCAGATGGCGTTCGTCACGCTCGGGGGAATCAGTCATGGGGGGAGCTCTCCGTTGAGGCTGGATAACGGCGGGCAGGCACAAGAATAGACGGCAAAAAGCCTGGCATCGCCCACCGTGATGCCGCTGAGATGGATCAGGCCGGTCTCCGGGCTCATGAGCGGCGTTTCGCCGGACTGCGCGCCTTCCCGCTTCTTTCGAGGCAGTGGCTCAAGGCGCAGTTTTCACTCATTTACCGTTGCGGGGGCAGCGCCGGGATCGTCGTGGCTTCGCTTGAAGACCACCCTCACCGGCTTCCCTGTTTCACTCTGTCGACGCGGGGCCACAGAGCACCTGAAACAAGCGGCGAAGGTTAGAGGGTTGGGGGTGGAGCGTCAATTGAAGAGGCGCTTTGCGCGCGAATAACTGCCGCTGATCCATTGTGCAGCGGCAATCTTGTGCCAGACTGCGACAAGTGATATCAAAGAGCCATGCTTTTTTCGAAAGCCCACTACAACAATAAGGATGACGACGATGCAAGGCATGATCATCAGCAACCCGCGCCTGGAATTCCTGCGCCCGTTGCTGGAACGCTGGTTTGACTGTATCGATCGCTACAACACCGTACGCGGCGACAACGACACGCCATATTGGCACGACGAGAAAGCCAATCTCGGCCTGCTCGCGGCAGCGGCGTGGATGGCTGAAATGGTCACGCTGAACGACACGGCCACGCGCAAACAGAACGAAGAAGGCGAACGCAATGCTCGCGCCGACCTGCTGATTGCCGGCGCCGAAGACCGCGCGTTCATTCAGGCCACGCAACGTTGGCCACGGGTCAACAATCTCAACCTGACCCAGGCACTGCTCGACATCACCGTTGATGCCAAGCGCATCAGCTACGCCAGCGATCTCAAGCTCGGCTGCCTCTTTGTTGCTCCGCAAAAACCTCAGCACAGCGCCAGCCCCGAAGAATTGCAGGACATGGTCGACGACCTGCAAAAGGAACACACCTGCGCCGTGGCCTGGTATTTCCCCTACGCCTATCGCAAATTGCACAGCGACGCGGGCAACTATCATCCGGGCATCGCCATGCTGTTCAAGGAAGCCCGCGGTTGAGCAGTTGAACCATCGGGCCTGCGCCCTCCTCTATGTTTAGGAATGCATTCATAGGGAAGATCAGCAATGCGCAAGGCCCAACTCGCTCTTATCATCGCCGTCGCTGGCGGGCTCGCCGCCTGCGGTGAAACCTCCAGCCTGCAAGTCTCCGACGGCACCGGCCCGTCACCGAAACTGCCCGAACCGAACAAGACGCTGATCCCGACAGTCAACATCGCCCCGGCGGTGGGCTGGCCGGAAGGCGCGAAACCGACCGCAGCGGCCGGCACCCAGGTCGCCGCGTTTGCCGAAGGCCTTGATCACCCGCGCTGGCTCTACGTGCTGCCCAACGGCGATGTGCTGGTGGCGGAGACCAATGCGCCGCCCAAGCCCGATGACAGCAAAGGCATTCGTGGCTGGGTGATGAAGAAAGTCATGGGCAAGGCCGGCGCCGGCGTGCCCAGCCCGAACCGCATCACCCTGCTGCGTGATGCCGACCACGACGGCGTCGCAGAAACCCGCACGGTGTTCCTGCAGAACCTCAATTCGCCGTTTGGAATGACGCTGGTCGGCAACGATTTGTACGTTGCCGACACCGACCGCCTGCTGCGCTTCAACTACGAGCCGGGCGCCACCGAGATCAAGACCCAACCGATCAAAGTCGTCGACTTGCCCGGCGGCACGCTGAATCACCACTGGACCAAGAACGTCATCGCCAGCAAGGACGGCAACAAGCTCTACGTCACCGTCGGCTCGAACAGTAACGTCGGCGAAAACGGTCTGGATCAGGAAGAAGGCCGCGCGGCGATCTGGGAAGTCGATCGTGCGACCGGCAACCACCGCATCTTCGCCTCGGGTATCCGCAACCCCAACGGCCTGGCTTGGGAACCCACCAGCGGCGCCTTGTGGACAGCGGTCAACGAGCGTGACGAAATCGGCAGCGATCTGGTGCCGGACTACATCACCTCGGTCAAGGATGGCGGCTTCTATGGCTGGCCGTTCAGCTACTACGGCCAGCACGTCGATGTGCGGGTCAAACCGCAGAATCCAGATCTGGTGGCCAAAGCCATCGCTCCGGATTACGCGGTCGGTCCGCACACCGCTTCGCTGGGCCTGACCTTCGCCGAGGGCAACCGCTTGCCGGCGCAATTCAAGGAAGGCGCATTCATTGGCCAACACGGCTCGTGGAACCGCAAACCGCACAGTGGCTACAAGGTGATTTTCGTGCCGTTCAGTGGTGGCAAACCGACCGGGCAGCCGGTGGATGTGCTGACCGGCTTCCTCGACAAGGACGAGAACGCGCTGGGCCGCCCAGTTGGCGTGGTCATCGATCAGCAAGGCGGCTTGCTGGTGGCGGATGATGTCGGGAACAAAGTGTGGCGCGTGTCGGCCAGCAAATAAGCTAAGCGCAACGCAAAAAAAGTGGGAGCGAGCCTGCTCGCGAAAGCGGTTTATCAGTCAAATCATTGTCGACTGACACTCCGCCTTCGCGAGCAGGCTCGCTCCCACATTTAGTTATGCATACGCACTAGGGGTTATGCGCCAGCTGCCCCGGCTGCAACACCCGCTTGGCGCTCAGATACGCCTTCTGCCAATACGCCTTCGACAGGCTATCGAGCTTGACCGTGCCGCCCGTGGCCGGCGCATGCACGAAGCGCCCCTCGCCGACGTAAATCCCCGCGTGACTGACCTGCGAGCCGCCATTGGTGGCGAAGAAGATCAGGTCGCCGGTCTGCAGGCCTTCCTTGCCGACATTCGGCGCCTGCATGACGATCATTTCGCGGGTCGAGCGTGGCAGCGAAATGCCCGCCGCGTCGCGGTAGACGAAACCGATCAGACCACTGCAATCGAAACCGGAATCTGGCGTGTTGCCGCCCCAGCGATACGGCGTACCGACCAGGCCGAGGGCACGGAACAACACGTCTTCAGCAACGGGGGAAAAAGCCTGGGAGGGAGCGAACACGATCGGCGCGCGAACCACGGGGGCTGGCGGCGGTGTGCGGCTGGCGCAGGCGCTGAGCAGCGCGGCGCAAAGGATCAAGGTGAGGCGGGCCGACATCGTCATAAGCAGAACATCCTGATCTGGCTGCGGCTTTCTCTGCCGAATGGACAGAAACAAAACCGCCTGCGTCATCACGCAGGCGGTTTGCCATCAATATAGATTCAGGATTCTAGCGGCTACGCGACAAACTTCAAGTAAGACTTTAACTTCACCTTGTAAAGTTTAGGTCTACTCCGTTGCCGTGCCGTTTTGTCGCCGCGAACGCAGCGACATCGCGCTTACTTGCGAGCGGTGACCACGGTTGGCGCCATGGCGAGTGCACGCTTGGCTTCGATGAAAGTCTTGCTCCAGTAGCTGTCACCCAGGCTGTCGATGCGAACACCGCCGCTGCGACGACTGCTGGAGTGAATGAACTGGTTGTCACCCAAGTAGATGCCGGCGTGACTGACACGACCGCGACGACCATTGGTGGCGAAGAACAGCAGATCACCCGGCTCAAGGTTGCTGCGCGAAACCAGCGGCGCATCAACGTTGATCATTTCGCGAGTGGAGCGCGGCAGGTTCATGCCCGCCTCTTCGCGGAACAGGTAACCGATGAAACCGCTGCAATCGAAACCGGCTTCAGAGGTACCGCCGAAACGGTAACGAGTACCGATCAGGGACATGCCGCGTTCGAGGATGCTGTCAGCCAGTACAGGAAGCTGATAAGGCTTGCTGCCGTTGAACTGGTTGAGTTCTTTTTCGGTGTCCAGCTCTTCCTGGTAAATAACGGAAGACTGGGCGGTAGCAGAATTCTTGACCTGTTGCGGCGGCTCTTGAACCGGAGAATGAGCAGCACAACCGAATAACAGGGTAACGAGTGCGAGAGGCACGAGGGGTGCGAAGCGCTTTAGCATGGGCACGACCGTGGCTGATAGTTGTAAAGAAGCCGAGACTATGCCCGCTATCGTCCTCATTTGCAAATTCAATCGAACTTTATGTGACTTCCCGGTTTCGCGTTTACATCTAAGCGCTTAATCCGCCAGGCCGCTCAATCGCCGCAGGCACGGAGGTTTTCTGGCGCCTGAAAGCTGGCAAAAGCCCACTACTACCAGCCCAGAGTTTCCTTGAGGAAGGGAATGGTCAGCTTGCGTTGCGCTTGCAGGGACGCCTGATCAAGCTGCTCGAGGAGATCGAACAGCGCGCTCATGCTCCGCGTGCCGCGAGTGAGAATGAAGTGCCCGACTTCATCGGTCAGGTGCAGACCGCGACGGGATGCGCGCAATTGCAGCGCACGCAATTTGTCTTCATCGGAGAGTGGGCGCATCTGGAAGATCAGCGCCAGGGTCAGGCGCGATTTCAGGTCGGCCAGCTTCACTGGCAATTCGCGCGGCGAAGTGGACGCGGCGATCAGCAGGCGCCGGCCGCTGTCACGCAGACGATTGAACAGATGAAACATCGCCTCTTCCCAGTCGGCCTTGCCGGCAATCACCTGCAAGTCATCCAGACAGACCAGTTCGTACTGCTCAAGGTTGTCGAGGATTTCCACGCCACGATCCATCAACTCGGCCAGCGGCAGATACACCGCCGGTTCGCCCATCTGCTCGAAGCGCAGGCACGCGGCCTGCAACAGATGCGTGCGCCCGACGCCGTGTTTGCCCCACAGGTAGATCAGGCTCTCCGTCCACCCGGCGTCGGCTTCGCAAAGACGCTCGACATAGCCGAGTGCAGCGGCATTGGCGCCTGGGTAGTAGTTGATGAAGGTGGCGTCGTCACGCAGACGCACACCTAGGGGCAGCTGAATCGGTTTCATGCTGACTGAACAGTTCTCAAAGGAACCGTTAGTGGCCTCTGTGTAAAGTTGGCGAAGTTTATACCCGTGAGGCTGAGCGCACAATGCGACAGACCCCAAGCAAAATCAAAGGTTTGCGTTGACGCAGCGGTTTGATGACAGATTCTCTGGCGCCCTCGCTCGAACGAAACGGGCCAGCCCGGCCAAGCGCCGGGCGGCCCGCGCCATCACAACTCAGGTTCGTCAACGCCGCTGTAGATCCCGGAATCCTTATACAAGTCGTGGACATGACGCACCAGCACCATGATCACCGCCGCCACTGGCAACGCCAGCAGCACGCCGGTAAAACCGAACAGCTCGCCACCCGCGAGAATCGCGAAGATCACCGCCACCGGGTGCAGGCCGATCCGATCCCCGACCAGCAGCGGCGTCAGCACCATGCCTTCCAGCGCCTGACCGACCATGAACACTGCGACGATCCCGACCATCGGGTACAGATCGCCCCCGAACTGGAACAATCCGGCGATCAACGCCGCGCCGATGCCGATGACAAAACCCATGTACGGCACGATCGCCGCGAGCCCGGCAATCAGGCCGATCAACAGCCCCAGCTCCAGACCGACGATCATCAGGCCGGCGGCGTAGATAACGCCCAGCGCAACCATCACCAGCAACTGCCCGCGCACGAACGCGCCGAGCACTTCGTGGCACTCACCCGCCAGCGCAACCACGCGCTCTTCGCGATCACGGGGCAATAGGCTGCGGATCTTGCCCATCATCACGTCCCAGTCGCGCAACAGATAGAAGCTCACCACCGGAATCAGCACCAGATTCGCCAACCAGCCGATCAGCGCCAGGCTCGAGGCCGTTGCCTGACTCAGCACCACACCGACGATGTCGGTGGTCTGGCCCATGTGCTCGCTGATCGCGGCTTTGACTTTATCGAACTTCCAGAAGCCGTCCGACAGCCCCAGTTTCGCTTGCGCCCACGGCACAGCGGTGTGCTGCAACCAGTCGAGCATCTGCGGCGCCAGCTCGTACAGACGCAGCAACTGCTTGGCGAGCATTGGTACCAGCACCAGCATCAACGCCGTGACGATCAAGGTGAACAAGGCAAACACGGCAATCACGCCCCAAGTTCGCGACAGCCCGAGCCGCTCCAGACGATCCACCAGCGGATCGAACAGATAAGCCAGCAACAACGCGACCAGAAACGGCGTGAGGATCGGATGCAGCAACCATACAAACGCGCAAAGCAGGACTACCCCACCGAGCCAGAACCAACGCCGCGTATCGGCCATTTACCACTCCTGATGCTTCTATATAAGGAAAGACTTACCAGCGAAACCGCAACGACGGTGCCGCCGCTGCCGGGGCTGGCGCTGCAACCGCAGGCGTACCATCCGCCGCTGGCTGGGCAGGCGCCACCGGGGCCGGCGCTTCGGCCGGCAGCTCCTGCAACTTCGCCAGCGACAATTGCGCGCGCAACTGATCGGCGCTGCCATTTACCCGATAGACGATCCGATCGCCCTGCACGCTTTGCAGACGCACGCCGAACGGCTCGAGTAACCGCAGCAGCGCCGCATAATGCTCCAGATTCATGCCCTGCACTTCCAGCGTCTGCTGACCCGACGCGCCGGGCTTGGCGACAAATCGCGGCGCCAGACGCTCGGCCACCGCCAGCATCACCGCATCGGCGACAGCTGCCTGATCGGCGCCCTGCACGCTGCCGGCCTCTTTCTGATCACCGAGCCACAAGCGCCATTTTGCCTGCCACTGCCCGCTCTCTTCGCGCGCATGCACCGCCAGCAAGGCGTCGGCGTTGTAGCGCTCCGAAGCACTGCGCAAGGGCGCGGGGTCAGCGCTTTCCAGCGCAGGTGCGGTGGCGACCAGTTGCTCGCTGAGATCAGCCAGCGGCAAGCGCAGTGGCAAACCGCGATGTTGTGCGGCCGTGCGCAACGCCGAGGCTGCGGCCTGACCGTCACCGACCAGGCTCGCACCTTCAGTTGAATCGTTCAGCCACCAGCCGAGGATCGACGGTCGACTCGCGCCCCACACCGGCAACCCGGCCCGGCGCAAGGCCTGCTCGGTGGTTGCCGGATCGAAATCGACTTTCAGCACTTCCGGTGGCCCGGCATCGAAACCGAACTGGCTGATGATCTGCTGCGGGTCCTTGCGGATCGGCGCCAGCCCCGGGTTCTGCGCGGCTTTCGGGTCGCCGGTCAGGCGCAGCACCAGGGTATCGAGCGCTGCCTGCGTGGCGCGATCGCGCTCTTCCGGCGCCTGGCCGTTGACCGGCTGACGCACCTGATACAGACCTTTGAGGTTTTCGGCATGGCTCGCCAGGCTGACCAGCGTCAGGCAGCCTACAAATAACAATTTACAAAAACGCATGGAAAATTCCCGTCGACAGGAGCGGCTGGAACACGCCGCGTGAACCGGTTGAGCAAGGCTGTGACCCCCACCTCTTGCAAAACATTCACACGGTGGCGGTAAGTTTTTGCACAGTCCTAACGATAGACGGTTAATCGCCACACTTTATACAGGCAGTCATATCCTGCGATTGCAAAAAATTTCCATCGATATGGCCCTGCCCGTCGGTGCGAGGATGGCCGCTGCCCCTCAAGCCTGATAAAATCGCGCGCCTTCGCAGACCGGCAACAGCCGGGCCCCTCGAAACTCGCGTGAGGCGATCGCCCATCGAGTTCGATGTTCCCGCTGAACTCGGTCGTTACCCCCTGAATCCCCTCCCCTAAAGGCCTGGATCATGAGCAAGCAACCCTCCCTGAGCTACAAGGACGCCGGTGTAGACATCGACGCCGGTGAAGCATTGGTCGAACGCATCAAGAGCGTCGCCAAGCGCACTGCGCGCCCGGAAGTCATGGGCGGCCTGGGCGGTTTCGGCGCCCTCTGCGAAATCCCGGCCGGCTACAAGCAGCCGGTGCTGGTCTCCGGCACCGACGGCGTCGGCACCAAGCTGCGTCTGGCGCTGAACCTGAACAAGCACGACAGCATCGGCATCGACCTGGTCGCCATGTGCGTCAACGATCTGGTGGTGTGCGGCGCCGAGCCGCTGTTCTTCCTCGACTACTACGCCACCGGCAAACTGAATGTCGACACCGCTGCCCAGGTTGTCACCGGCATCGGCGCTGGCTGCGAACTGTCGGGTTGCTCGCTGGTCGGCGGCGAAACCGCTGAAATGCCAGGCATGTACGAAGGCGAAGACTACGACCTGGCCGGCTTCTGCGTCGGCGTCGTGGAAAAAGCGGAAATCATCGACGGCTCGAAAGTCGCCACCGGTGACGCCCTGATCGCCCTGCCATCGTCCGGCCCGCACTCCAACGGCTACTCGCTGATCCGCAAGATCATCGAAGTCTCCGGTGCCGACATCGAGAACACCCAGCTCGACGGCAAACCGCTGACCGACCTGCTGATGGCCCCGACCCGCATCTACGTCAAGCCACTGCTCAAGCTGATCAAGGACACTGGCGCTGTGAAGGCCATGGCCCACATCACCGGTGGCGGTCTGCTCGACAACATCCCGCGCGTGTTGCCAAAAGGCGCGCAAGCTGTGGTTGACGTGGCAAGCTGGACTCGCCCGGCCGTATTCGACTGGCTGCAAGAGAAAGGCAACGTTGATGAAACCGAAATGCACCGCGTGCTCAACTGCGGCGTCGGCATGGTCATCTGCGTGGCTCAGGAGCACGTCGAAGTGGCCCTGAACACCCTGCGTGACGCCGGCGAGCAGCCTTGGGTCATCGGTCAGATCGCCGTGGCCGCCGAAGGCGCTGCGCAGGTCGAGCTGAAGAACCTCAAGGCTCACTGATGCCAAAGTCCTGTGATGTCGTGGTGCTGTTGTCCGGCACCGGCAGTAACTTGCAGGCTCTGATCGACAGCACGCGGACCGGCGACAGCCCGGTCCGCATCGCTGCGGTGATTTCCAACCGCGCCGACGCCTACGGCCTGCAACGCGCCCGCGACGCGGGTATCGCCACCCGCTCGCTGGATCACAAGGCATTCGAAGGCCGCGAGGCCTTCGATGCCGCGCTGATCGAACTGATCGACCAATTCAACCCCGAACTCGTGGTGCTGGCCGGCTTCATGCGCATTCTCAGCGCTGATTTCGTGCGTCACTACCAGGGTCGCCTGCTCAACATCCATCCGTCGCTGCTGCCCAAATACAAAGGGTTACACACTCATCAGCGCGCGCTGGAGGCCGGCGATACGGAACATGGCTGCTCCGTGCACTTCGTCACCGAGGAACTCGATGGCGGACCACTGGTCGTACAAGCAGTATTACCGGTAGAGTTGCACGACACGCCGCAGAGTCTGGCGCAACGAGTCCACGCCCAGGAACACCTGATCTATCCGATGGCAGTACGCTGGTTTGCCGAAGGCAGGCTGACACTCGGTGACCAGGGTGCTTTACTCGACGGTCAGCCACTCGCCGCCAGCGGCCACTTGATTCGACACTAGGAGATATTATGCGTCGCGCCCTGCTCTTCGCTTGCGCTCTGCTCGCCCTGCCCTTCGCGCAGGCAGCGGACCTTCAACCGTTCTCCGCCAGCTACACCGCCGACTGGAAGCAGCTGCCCATGAGCGGCACCGCCGAACGCAGCCTGACCAAGGAAGCCGACGGCGTCTGGAAGCTCAGCTTCAAGGCCTCGATGATGATCGCCAGCCTGACTGAAGAAAGCACCCTGAAGCTGGACAAGGACACCCTGCTGCCACAGTCCTACCACTTTGAACGCGGTGGTCTGGGCAAAGCGAAAAAAGCTGATCTGGACTTCGACTGGGCCAATAAACTCGTGACCGGCACCGACCGTGGCGACGCGGTGAAGATCCCGCTGAACCGCGGCATGGTCGACAAGTCGACCTATCAACTGGCGCTGCAGCACGACGTTGCCGCCGGCAAGAAAAGCATGAGCTATCAGGTGGTTGATGATGGCGAAGTCGATACCTACGACTTCCGCGTGCTGGGTTCGGAAAAGGTCGACACCAAGGCCGGCCAGATCGATGCGATCAAGGTCGAGCGCGTGCGCGATCCGACACAAAGCAAACGCATCACCGTGCTGTGGTTCGCCAAGGATTGGGATTACCTGCTGGTGCGCCTGCAACAGGTCGAGACTGACGGCAAGGAGTACAACATCATGCTCCAGGACGGTACGGTCAACGGCAAGACTGTCAAAGGCAGCTGATCCGTCGCAAGAACAGAGAGCCCCGCGAATGCGGGGCTTTTGTTTATCTGTTCGATGATACTGCGCGGCGGCCCTACCCCTCACCCCAGCCCTCTCCCGAGGGAGAGGGAGCCGACCGAGGTGTCTGCCGCTAACCATCGACCTGAGAAACCGAGTCGAATATGGATTCCAAAGCATCGCACGATTAGTCCCCTCTCCCTCCGGGAGAGGGTTAGGGTGAGGGGCTTTTGAAGGTCAAACTCACACCGAAAACCGCGCCACCATCCCGTTCAGATCCACCGCCAACTTCGACAACTCCTGACTCGCCGCACTGGTCTGATTGGCCCCAGCCGATGTCTGCATTGCCAGATCACGAATATTCATCAGATTGCGATCCACCTCCCGCGCCACCGCTGCCTGCTCTTCCGAGGCACTGGCGATGACCAGATTGCGCTCGTTGATCAAGGTAAACGCCGAGGCAATTTCCTCCAGGGCCGAGCCTGCGCTCTTCGCCAGCTCGAGGGTCGAGCGCGCCCTTGAGTTGCTTTGCTGCATCGAGCTGACCGCTGAATCGGTGCCCTGCTGGATCCCGCCGATCATTTGCTCGATTTCCTGGGTCGACTGCTGGGTGCGATGCGCCAGCGCCCGCACTTCATCTGCCACTACTGCAAAGCCACGCCCGGCATCACCGGCGCGCGCGGCTTCGATCGCGGCGTTGAGGGCGAGCAGATTGGTTTGTTCAGCGATCGAGCGAATCACGTCCAGCACTTTGCTGATGCCATGAACCTTTTGCGCCAGCGCCTCGACCTGCGCGGCATTATTGGTGACATCGCCAGCGAGAAACTCGATCGACGTCACCGTCTGCTGCACTTGCTCGCGCCCTTGCCGGGCGATGCGGTCGGACTCGCGGGAGGCTTCGGACGTGGCCACGGCGTTGTTCGCCACCTCTTCCACCGCTGCTGTCATCTGGTTGACCGCAGTGGCGGCCTGTTCGATTTCCTGGCTCTGCTGATGCAGGCCGCGAGTGGCGTCTTCGGTGACACTGCTGAGTTCTTCGGCTGCCGAGGCCAACTGCGTTGACGACTCGGAGATGCGCCGGATCGTGTCGCGCAGATTGTGCTGCATGCTTTTCAACGCTTGCAGCAGACGCGCCGGCTCGTCTTTGCCAGCGATGTGAATGTCACCGGTCAAATCCCCACCGGCCACCACCTCGGCCACGCTGAGCGATTGCGACAATGGCACGACGATGCTGCGCGTCAGCAGCAACGCCAGGCCGACAGTAATCAGCGCAGCCATGGCGATCATTACTGCGACCCATAGCCGCGATTGCTTGAACACCAGCCGCGCGGCCTCAGTGGCCAGACCGGCATTCTGTTTATTCAACTCGACCAGCTCACGCAAAGTGGCGGCGATTTCATCGGCCAGCGGGCTCATCTGATCATTGAGAATCGTCGCAGCCTCAGCGACCCGATTCTGCGCCGACAGCTGTAGGACTTGTGCTTGAAGCTCAAGGTATTTGTGCTCGGTGCCCTTGAAGCGTTCGAACAATACGCGCTCTTCCGGCAAAACGATCAACGCGTCATAACGCTGCTGCGCTTCGCTCAAGCCACTGCGCAGTTCGTCGAGCTTGGCGACATTCTGCTCCAGTGCCTTGGGGTCACGGTTGAGCAACAGGCGCATGGTCAGTGCACGCAGACGCAGCATGTCCTGACTCATCTCCCCCACCGCCATCACGCTTGGCAGCCAGTTGTTGTCGACTTCATCGGACTGCGCTCGCATGTTCGACATTTGCAGCAAGGCGAACGCGCCGAGGGCAAACACCATCAGGGCCAGCAGGCCGAAACCGAGACCGGCGCGCGGGGCAATATTGAGACTACGGATATTCATCACTCTGGCTCCTTCCAAAAGCGCTGCATCAGCCTGCAGCGGGTTGCTTTAGAAGGTATCGGCATTGCCGTGAAATTGCGTAAGACGAAAAAGCGATAGGCAGACGAGCGGCTAGTCCGAACTCATGGCTTTGACGTTTCAGTGCGGAGCAGCGGATTTTTCTGTGTTGCGCGGCAATATTGCCAGGAAGTTATCGCGCGCGACTTTGCGCGCCACCGCTTCCGGCAGCGCATCGAGAAACGGCTTGTAGCTGTGCATTTCCTGACCGAGTTTGTTGAACCGTCCTACCACGTCGGAGCCGAGCATGAAGCGCTCGGGATACTTTTCCACCAGCGCCAGCCATTCGGCGCGCGGCTTGCCCTGCTCGTCCAGCAGATACGGCGTGAGCATGCTCCACGACAGGTCGATAAACAGATTCGGATAAGCCTCAAGCATGCGCGTCAGGGTTGGCAGGAGAAACGGCAACTGGGTCTGATGCCGATGGATCTCGGCGCTGGTGCCGGCATGCGCCCAGATGAATCGCGTGTGCGGATGATTGCGCAGCGGCTCTTCGACTTCCTTCAGGTACAGCGGATTTTTCTCACGCTTGGAAGTGATGTTGGAGTGCAGCATCACCGGCAGATCGTTTTCCGCAGCGAGGTGATAGATCTTGGTCATTGCCTCGTTGTTCGCTCGAGGCGTGTCGCCGGAGGTCAGCGCCGTCAGATCATCGTGCCGGGTGAACACCTCGCCGATGCCCTGCCACAACCCCGGATACAGGTCGAGCATGCGCTGGATGTGCGCGGCGGAATTCTTGTCATTGGGATTGAAGCCGGACAGGAACGGATGAAAGTACTGGCGCTGCTCCGGCGCGAGCTTTTCCACCGCGTCGGCAACGATCACGTCAGTGGCGCTGTACCAATAGGCATCGGCGTCATCGCCGGCGTAGTAGCGCGGACGCTTGGGTTCGTCTTCGTGCCATTTCTTCGCCACGGGAATGCCGGAAATCATGACGTGCTCGATGGAATTGTCCTTCATGGCCGTGAGCAATTTCTGCATGCCGGCGCTTTCCTGGAAAAAATCCACGTAATGCAGGTGCGCATCGCTGTAGGTGTATTCGCGGGCACTGGCGCTGCCAGCGAACAGCAGCAGACAGGCAAGACTCAGACGAGACAAGGACACAAGTAATCTCCGGCAGATGGGCATAGCCTAGACCGCGCCCGAACGACAAGGGTTCATCCCTGCCGAAAAGCGGAACGCCCACTGCCGCGAATGCTCTATAACTGCAAGGTCTGTTTTGATCGAACGATTTTTCCTGCCGCCTGTGAGGTTTCCATGACTGTTACCGTCAATACCGTCTCTGCCGAAGGTTTTCGTCACACCGTCCAGATCGACGACCACGAATTGTTTGCCGATGTACCGAAAGCCGCCGGGGGTGAAGGCACCGCGCCAGAGCCACACGACTACTTCGACGCCGCCCTTGGCGCCTGTAAAGCGCTGACCCTGAAGATGTACGCGAAGAAAAAAGACATCCCGCTGACCGGCGTGGGAGTCGAAGTGAAGCGCGACAACAGCCAAGAGCAGAAAGGCAAATACGCCCTGCATGTCACCCTCACCCTCAAAGGTGTACTGACCGACGCTCAGCGCGAGGAACTGCTGCGTGTGGCCGATCGCTGCCCGATTCACAAATTGATGACCACCAGCGAAGTCAGTATCGAAACCCACGCACCACAAGGCTTTGACAGCCAATAATCCTCCTGATGCCAGCGGCGGGTTATGCTTCTGGCATCACCCGCTCAGCCTGGAATGCACCATGGACACGCCACTCCTGATCATCTGCCCGCGCGCCGAAGACGTCGAAGGCCAGCCGATCCTGCGCCCGCTGCCGTCAGCCAAATGCCGCAACGTCGGGCCTTTCGTGTTTTTCGACCACATGCTCGAGACGATTTATCCGACGGGTAAAGGCATGGATATCCGACAGCATCCGCATATCGGTCTGTCGACGCTTACCTACTTGTTCGAAGGGCAATTGCAGCACAAGGACAGTCTGGGCTCCGATCAAGTGGTCGGCGCCGGCGATGTCAGCTGGATGACCGCTGGCAGCGCCATCGCCCACGTCGAGCGTACGCCTGCGCCACTGCTTGCCGAGACCTTCACCCTGCACGGCCTGCAAGTCTGGCTGGCCTCGCCCAAGGCACACGAAGAAGGCCCGGGGCATTACAGTCATCACCCGGCAGCGACGTTGCCGGTCAGCGATAACCTCGGCGTGCAGATTCGCATGATTGCCGGGTCAGGCTTTTGCCTGGAATCGCCGGTCCCGGTGCTTTCTCCTACGTTGTATGCGGAAGTGAAGATGCAGACCGCGACCACATTGCTGATTCCGGCCGAGCATGAAGAACGCGCGGTGTATGTGTTGAGCGGGGATGCGCAGTTGAATGGCGAGGCGATCGAGCCGCATGCGCTGGTGGTGTTGCCGGTTGGCGAAGAGATGAGCCTGTTTGCCGAAACCGATGTACACGCCGTGGTGTTCGGCGGCGCGGCGCTGGATGGGCCGAGACGGATCAACTGGAATTTTGTTGCAAGCGATCCGGCGGCGATTGATGAGGCACGGCGCAAGTGGGCGGCCGGGGATTGGCCGACGGTGCCGGGGGAAGTCGAGCGGATCGAACTACCGCGCTAGGCCGCTTACCCTCACCCCAGCCCTCTCCCAGAGGGAGAGGGAGCCGACCGAGGCGTCTTGCGTTATACATCGACCTGAAAAGTCTCGGCGATTATGGATTCGCCTATTCACGTTCAGGTCGACGCCACTCCCGAGCAACCCTCAATCAGTCCCCTCTCCCCTCCGGGAGAGGGCTAGGGTGAGGGGCTTTTCGCTTTTAGCCGTTGAACACTTCATCCAGCAAATCATGCATCGACTTGAACGCGCGCTTGGCGGTCTTTTCGTCGTACATCATCTTGCCCGGCACATTGGCGTGCGGATCGGTAAACGAGTGCACCGCGCCGCCGTAGCTGAGCAGTTGCCAGTCGACTTTCGCCGCGTTCATTTCATCTTCGAACGCTGGCAGTTGCTCTTTCGGCACCAATGGATCGGACGCGCCATGCAGCACCAGCACCGAGCCCTTGATGTTCTGCGCATCCGCCGGGTTCGGCGAATCCAGCGTGCCGTGGAACGACACCGCCGCTTTTACCGGCGCGCCGGTGCGGGCCAGATCCAGCGCACAGCAACCACCGAAGCAGAAACCGAACACCGCCAGTTTCGAGGTATCCACTGCCGCTTCGCCCTGGCTCTGCAATTGCTCAAATGCCACTTGCAGACGTTTGCGCAACAGCGCGCGGTCGTCCTTGAGCGGCATCATTGCTGCCAGCGCCTCATCAGCGTTCTGCGGACGTACGCTCTGGCCATAGACATCCGCAATCAACACCACGTAACCCTTGGCCGCCACGGCTTTGGCAATGTCTTCAGCACCGGCGCTGACGCCCATCCAGTTCGGCGCCATCAGCAAACCCGGGCGCGCGCCCTTGTGCTCGGCGTCGAACGCCAGGCGACCTTCGTAGGTCTGGCCGTCAATCTGATAGACCACGGAACGTACAGTGACTTGGCTCATTTCTGACTCCTGATTGTGTAAACACCAGAATGAAAAAACCCGCCGAAGCGGGTTTTTCCTACAACGTGATCAAACCGACAGTTCAACCAGCAGCTTGTTCAGCCGGCGCACATAAGCGGCCGGATCCTTCAAGCTGTCGCCCGCCGCCAGGGCGGCCTGATCGAAGAGGATGTGCGACAGATCGCCAAAACGCTCTTCGCTCTGCTCGCCATCGAGTTTCTCGATCAGCGGGTGGCTCGGGTTGAACTCGAAGATCGGCTTCGAATCCGGGACTTTCTGCCCGCTGGCTTCGAGAATCTGGCGCATTTGCAGACCCAGATCCTGTTCGCCGATGGCCAGAATGGCCGGCGAGTCGGTCAGACGATGGGACACGCGAACTTCAGCCACGGAATCACCCAGCGCAGTTTTCAGGCGCTCGACCAGACCCTCTTTGGACTTGGCGACTTCTTCTGCGGCTTTCTTGTCCTCTTCCGAGTCCAGATTGCCCAGATCGAGGTCACCGCGCGCCACGTCGACAAAAGTCTTGCCGTCGAATTCGCTGAGGTAGCTCATCAGCCACTCGTCGATGCGATCGGTCAGCAGCAGCACTTCGATGCCTTTCTTGCGGAAGACTTCCAGGTGCGGGCTGTTCTTGACCTGCGCGTAGGTTTCGCCGGTGAGGTAGTAGATCTTGTCCTGACCTTCCTTGGCGCGGGCCAGGTAGTCAGCCAGACCGACAATCTGCTCGCCGTCGTCGCCCTGGGTCGATGCGAAACGCAGCAGACCGGCAATTTTCTCTTTGTTGGCGAAGTCTTCTGCCGGGCCTTCTTTCATGACCTGACCGAAGTTTTTCCAGAAGCCCTTGTATTGCTCAGGCTCGTTCTTCGCCAGTTTTTCCAGCATGTCGAGCACACGCTTGGTCAGCGCGGTTTTCATCGAATCGATGATCGGGTCTTTCTGCAGGATTTCACGCGACACGTTCAGCGACAGGTCGTTGGAATCGACCACGCCTTTGATGAAGCGCAGGTACAGCGGCAGGAACGACTCGGCCTGATCCATTACAAACACACGCTGCACGTACAGCTTCAGGCCCTTCGGCGCTTCACGCTGGTACAGGTCGAACGGCGCGCGGGCCGGCACGTACAGCAGCGAGCTGTACTCAAGCTTGCCTTCAACCTTGTTGTGGCTCCACGACAGCGGATTCTCGAAGTCGTGAGCGATGTGTTTGTAGAACTCCTGATATTCCTCGTCTTTGACTTCAGTGCGCGGACGGGTCCACAGGGCGCTGGCGCGGTTGACGGTTTCCCATTCAACGGCCGGAGCCTCTTCGCCTTCGGCCGGAGTGACTTCCTTCGGCAGTTCGATCGGCAAAGCGATGTGGTCGGAGTACTTCTTGATGATGTTGCGCAGACGCCAGCCATCCGCGAATTCGTCTTCGCCGGATTTCAGGTGCAGGACGATGCGGGTGCCGCGCTCTGGCTTGTCGATCGTGGCGACTTCGAACTCGCCCTCGCCTTTCGACGACCAGTGCACGCCTTCGCTGGCGGCAGTGCCGGCGCGACGGCTGTATACATCAACCTTGTCGGCGACGATAAAGGCCGAATAGAAGCCGACACCGAACTGGCCGATCAGGTGCGAATCTTTCTTCTGATCGCCGGACAGGTTTTTCATGAAATCGGCGGTGCCGGATTTGGCGATGGTACCCAGGTGGGTGATCACATCGTCACGGTTCATGCCGATACCGTTGTCTTCGAGGGTGACGGTCTTGGCGTCCTTGTCGAAGCTCACACGGATTTTCAGGTCAGCACCACCTTCGAGCAACTCAGGCTTGGCCAGGGCTTCGAAGCGCAGCTTGTCGACAGCGTCAGAGGCGTTCGAGATCAATTCGCGAAGGAAAATTTCCTTATTCGAATACAGCGAATGGATCATGAGGTGCAGCAGCTGCTTTACCTCGGTCTGGAAGCCCAGGGTTTCCTTTTGAGTTTCCACACTCATGGTCATCAAACTCCAATCAGATGGCAGTGGCCGCGACCCGAAATGGTCTGCGGCGGGTTGTCATCTGAGTTGGGGGCGCTGTTCAGGATTTCAAGGGCTCATCAATTTTGAAGTGCGCGCGGGCGGTGGCGATCGGTTCGCCCTCGGTACTCTGCCACGCAGTGACCGCAACGTTGGCCACGCGACGCCCCTGACGGCAGACCTGACACCTGGCCCACGTGTCGCGAAACTGCCCGGCGCGCAGGTAATCGAGGGAAAAATCGATGATCTTCGGCACGCCCGGCGTGCCGGTGAAAATCAGCAGATGCAGGGCTGCGGCCAGCTCCATGAAGCCGGCAATCACGCCGCCATGGATCGCCGGCAATAAAGGGTTACCAATGTTGTCCTTGTTCGCCGGCAGCTTGAACAGCAACTCATCGCCGACTCGCGAGCACTCGATACCGATCAGCCCGGCATAGGGAATCAATGCCAGCAGCGGCGTGTAATCGCCCTGCGCGTGGGCCTGTTGCAGCTGCTCCCTGAGATCGTTGCTCATTGGCTCGCTCCCTTGATCGCGCCCGCGAAACCTTTGCTGCCCTTCAAGCCGATGCCCATGCGCATGAATGTGCCGACGACGTGAGCAATCGGTTGCTCGGGATCGTCCTGGTAGGCAAAACCACGGGCAAAGATCACGTCGGTGGTGACGCGGTAGCACTGGGCAAAGCCGTACACGGCTTTGTTCGGTTCAGCGGCGTGCATGTAGTCGATGCGCAGATCGAGGGTCGGACAGACTTCGAACTCCGGCAGCACGCACAGGGTCGACATGCCGCAGGCGGTGTCCATCAGCGAAGTGATGGCGCCGCCATGGATGACTCCGGTTTCGGGATTGCCGACGATTTTTTCGCTGTACGGCAGGATCACCGTCAGCCCTTCGCTGGAGGCACTGTGCACCTGCAAACCCAAGACCTGACAGTGGCGCAATGCCGATAAAAAGCGCGTCGCGCGCTCAAAAACGGGGTTTTCGGCCATGTGATAATTACTCGCGTTTGGGCCTTGTGCCAGTAGTGAGAAAAGCGGCAAAAGTTCCGTGATAAAACAAACTTATATATCTGAAACAATTGAGGAACTTAACCCGCAGCGCCGAGTTCTTAAGGCCAGTAGTTATTTTCCATAAGGAGATACACCCCATGCGTAAGACTTTAGCTGTTGCCTTGATGTTGACCGCTTCCCTCGGTCTCGCTGCCTGCGATAAAAAATCCGAGGACAAAGCTCAAGATGCAAACCAACATGCTGAGCAAGCTCAGCAAGACATGAACAAAGCTCAGGATAAAGTGAACGACGCAGCAAAAGAAAACGCCGAAGCTGCCAAAGCTCAGGCTGAATCGAACGCCGCTGCTCAAGAAGAAGCCGCCAAAAAGCAATAAGCTTTGTGGTGTGAAAGGAAAACCCGCCAAGTGCGGGTTTTCTTTTGCCTGCGATTTACCGGTTAGAGCAACACGGTTCTAAAAGTCGGACTAATCATCAGCAACAACGAACAGATGAAGCCAACTAGCCACATCAGGCTGCGCAACTTCGCCAGATCGGCCAGATAGAACCACAGATAGAAAATCCGCGAGATCACGAAGATGATCGCCAGCGCATCGATCAGCCAACCCGCGGTTTGCGTGGTATGCGCCATCAGCACGCCGACGGCGAAGAGGATGAAGGCTTCGATGCTGTTCTGATGGGCCGCCAGCGCCCTCGCACCGAAGCCAGTCAACTGCGCCTGCTGCTGCCGCGGCAAGTGATTGTCATACCCGCCCTGCTCTTTCATGGCCTTGGCCACCGGCATACGCGCCACATAGATCAATAAAGCACTGATAAACACACACCAGAACGGAATACTCATCAAACAGCCTCTTTGTTCGCCTCAGGGACGGGCGCCTCTGTAGGGGTATAGACCATGACATCGAGAACGTCGGAATGAAACTCGCGGCGATACAAAACCACCACGACTCCCGCGCTCATGATCATGAACAGCCACGGGCTGACGAACCACGCCAGCATACTCATGCCGAAGTAATAAGAACGCAGGCCGAAGTTGAACTGGTTGGCCGCCATCGAAATCACCCGCGCCGCCCGCGAAGCGAACGCCTTGCGTTCTTGTTCAGTCACTTGGCGCTCACCGATCATCGGCGCTGAACCGACCAGAATCGCAGCGAAGTTGTATTGGCGCATGCACCAGCTGAAAGTAAAGAACGCATAGACGAACACCAGTGCCAGACACAGCAACTTGATCTCCGACATGCCCTGCGACGCCTGCTGCACCATCGGAATATCCGCCAACAACGACACGGCTCGGTCGGACGCACCGAGCACGGTGAGGATACCGGCGAGGATGATCAGCGTGCTGGAGGCGAAGAACGACGCGTTGCGTTCCAGATTGCCGATCACGCTGGCATCGGCGATGCGGTTGTCACGCAGCAGCATGCGGCGCATCCAGTCTTCGCGGTACAGGTGCAACACGCTGGCCAGACACGCCGTATCACGGGCCTTCCAGGTGGCATAACGGGTGTAACCGCCCCAGCAGACGACAAACCAGACGGCGGCGAGCAAGTGGATCAGATTGGCTTGGATGAACGACATTCGTTGTCCTGAGCAAGAGGAATGATGGAGGGAACCCTTCGTTTCGACGTGTTGGCTCGTAAAAAGACACGCTCATTGAAGAGTCAAATTTATTCAAAATAGACCGCAGCTATCAGTTTTCAGAGGCTTATACCTGTCAACTCTGACAGTAGCGCCGAGGGTATGGCGAGGCATAAGGTCGTTTTCTCAAACGGGAACACTGACCGCTCCCCTATCAGACAAGGATTTGAGCATGAGACCTTTGAACGCTGCGCTGCCCATTGACACAACGTTTGGCAACCGGGGGTACGCCGAGTCATTTGCTACGGGAAGCCAGGCTTTGAAAATCGCAGGCTTGCGCCCGGATGGAAAGATCCTTCTCGTGGGACAAACTGTTGTAGAGGGCAAGGTCAGTTTTCATTTGGCGCAATTACTGGCGGACGGTACTAACGATACTGGCTTCAACGAAAACGGTTTGATCGTAGGTACGTTTACAGGTTCGGGACAAGCCAGCGGAACTGGCGCCTGTCTTTATAAAGACGGCAAGGCGCTGCTTTTTGGGTATCAATATGATGAGGACCAAGGAACTCGATTTGCGCTTGCCAGATTCTTCGCTGATGGTGAAAGAGATCGCGATTTCGGTCCCGATGGGACGGTTTACGTCCCTTTCCTGCCACAGTCCGAATCGCAATTGCCAAAACCGGAAGCTTCCATCACGTCGCAATCCAGAACCAGGTTAGTACTGACTGCTGATGAAAAAATACTCGTAGGTCAAAGCGACCGACTGTTCAGACTTGATCAGAATGGAGATTTCGATACCGCTTTCAACAACAAAGGCTGGCTGGATCTTGCAATGGGCATTGCTTCGATTTCAGTAGCAGAGGATGGAGTAATCACAGTTGCAGGTTCGAGGGCTGGAGAAGGGAAGATTGTGCGCCTGAACGTCGATGGAACGCCCCATAAAGACTTCGGCGATGATGGCACCGGGACCGTCTACATTCCATCGGATTACCCGGTCAGCGTACGAAGCCTGATGTTACGTGCTGACGGCAGCTTCTTTGTTGCTGGCCAGGTCGACACATCCCCCAACGACGTTTGGGGGAAAGGACGCAAAGCAATGATGGCCGCGTACAACCCGAACGGTAGACCAAATCTCGCATTCAATCAGGGTCAGCCTGTTGTCACTGATCTTGGATTAACCGACGGTTGCACTTTGTTCGATCTAAGTGGGGAGCCTGAGGATGGTTTGGTTGTGGTGGGGAGTACAGGGCAAATAACCAGGGAGCAAATGCTTGCCTGCCGCTATCTGGCAACGGGTGAACTGGACACAACCTTTGGGGACGGCAAGGGATACGTTACTCACTCTATGGGGCCCGGTATGCAATGGATCTCGGTGGCAGTGCAGCCCGACAAGCGAATACTCCTGAGCCGTGACAGCGACAACGTCAATGTGGGAGCTCTGGTCGTACGTTATCTGGGTTGAGGATTATCAGCTCTGATAAAAAATGCCCCGTATCGATTGATACGGGGCATTTCTGTTTAACCGTGCCTGACCCGCTTGTGGCGGGTCACATCACGTCAGGCAGTGACTTCGCTGCGCTTGCCCAGCAGGCGATCACAGACCACGGCGACCACCAGGGTCATCACGCATGGCACCAGCCATGCCAGCCCTTGCTCGCTCAGCGGCAGATGGGTCAGCTGAGTTGGCATCCAGTCGGCCAGACCAGCGCCTTTCAGGGCGTCGATGGTGCCGAAAACGAAGGAAACCAGCATCACCGGGCCAAGAATGCGCCCGTGCTCATGCCAGAAATCCTTGCAGAAGCTCAGTGCGACCAGAACGATGCACGGCGGGTAGATCGCGGTGAGTACCGGAATCGAGAAAGCAATGAGCTTGGTCAGACCGAGGTTGGAGACCAGCAGCGAAAATGCCGCGAGGATAATCACCAGCGTCTTGTAAGACAGTGGCAGCACACGGCTGAAGTATTCAGCACAGGCACAGGTCAGACCGACCGCCGTGACCAGACACGCCAGCGAGATCAGCACCGCAAGGAAACCGCTACCCAGCGAACCGAAGGTGTGTTGCACGTAGGCATGCAACACCGCCGCGCCGTTGGTGGCGCCGACCGCGACTTCATGGCTGCCGGAACCGAGGCGGAACAGGCTGACGTAGACCAGTGCCAGACCCACGCCGGCAATCAGCCCGGCAATGATCGCGTAACGGGTGATCAGCGCCGGCGACTCGACGCCACGGGAGCGGATCGCGTTGACGATAACGATGCCGAATACCAGTGCGCCGAGGGTATCCATGGTCAGGTAACCATTGATGAAGCCCTGAGAGAACGGTGCCGCCACATATTCCGGTGTGCCGTGACCGATGTCACCCGCCGGCAAGGCGAACGCGGCGATGCCCAGTACTGCCAGCGCAATGATTTTCAGCGGTGCGAGGAAGCGGCCAACGGTATCCAGCAACCGCCCAGGGTAGAGCGAAATGAAGAACACCAGCAGGAAGTACACCGAGCTGTAGAGGAACAGCGCCAGCGGGCTTTCGCCGGTCAATGGCGCCAGACCTACCTCGAAGGATACGGTCGCGGTACGCGGGGTGGCGAACAGCGGACCCACGGCCAGGTAGCATGCCGCCGCGAGGATACCGCCAGCGATCTTACCGATAGGGCTGCTCAACGCATCCATCGCACCGCCGACCTTGGCCAGCGCCACCACGGTGACCACCGGCAAACCAACGGCGGTAATCAGGAAGCCCAGCGCAGCCATCCAGACATGAGGCCCGGCCTGCAAGCCGACGATCGGCGGGAAAATGATGTTACCGGCCCCGACAAACAGGGCAAACGTCATAAAACCAAGTGCAAGGATGTCCTGACCTTTCAAAACTTTCATTAAGGTAATACCACACTACTGAAATCGGAATTTAGAGGGGGATTGCCCTGTTGGATTAGGGAAATGCTGTCGATCCGTATGGGACTGACCCTTAAAGCGCGTAGCTGCCTTGTGGGCGGCGGACGCAAAAATGGCGGCCAGCCTAACGAATTTGGCTGACAAACGCACTGTTGGAGGGCGAACTATCCGATACGCGACGTTTCCGTGTCGCGTTTACATATCTATTTTTCATACAGAGAACACGTATTCATCACAGCAAACCTGTGGCGAGGGGATTTATCCCCGTTGGACTGCGCAGCAGTCCCAAAGAATCCGAGCTGAAACTGCCTGACTGATCATGGTCGCTTGCATGGGGGCCGCTTCGCAGCCCAGCGGGGATAAATCCCCTCGCCACAACAGCGCTCAAAATTCTCATACGCCAGGAACGACAAAGGCCACCCGAAGGTGGCCTTTGTTGCTGGAGCTAAAAAGTCAGCCGAAGCTTACTTCTTCACTTCCCAGCCAGTCAGCTCGGCCAGGGCCTTGCCGATGTCTGCCAGCGAACGCACGGTTTTTACGCCTGCGTCTTGCAGCGCAGCGAATTTCTCGTCTGCAGTGCCTTTGCCGCCAGAGATGATTGCGCCAGCATGGCCCATGCGCTTGCCCGGAGGAGCAGTCACACCAGCGATGTAGGAAACAACCGGCTTGGTCACGTTAGCCTTGATGTAGGCAGCCGCTTCTTCTTCAGCCGAACCGCCGATCTCGCCGATCATCACGATCGCCTCGGTCTTCGGGTCTTCCTGGAACAGCTTCAGGATGTCGATGAAGTTCGAACCCGGGATCGGGTCACCGCCGATGCCGACGCAAGTCGACTGACCGAAACCGGCGTCAGTGGTCTGCTTCACAGCTTCGTAGGTCAGGGTGCCGGAACGCGAAACGATACCGACCTTGCCTGGCAAGTGAATGTGACCTGGCATGATGCCGATCTTGCATTCGCCTGGGGTGATCACGCCTGGGCAGTTAGGGCCGATCAGGACTACGCCCAGCTCGTCGCACTTAACCTTGGCGTCCAGCATGTCCAGGGTAGGAATGCCTTCGGTGATGCAGACGATCAGCTTGATGCCGCCGAATGCCGCTTCCAGGATCGAGTCCTTGCAGAACGGAGCCGGAACGTAGATCACGCTGGCGGTAGCGCCAGTGGCAGCTACTGCGTCTTTTACGGTGTTGAACACTGGCAGACCCAGGTGCTCGGTGCCGCCCTTGCCCGGAGTTACGCCACCAACCATCTTGGTGCCGTATTCGATGGCTTGCTGGGTGTGGAAACTACCTTGCGAACCGGTAATACCCTGGCAGATAACTTTGGTGTCTTTATTGATCAGGACGCTCATTATTTGCCCTCCGCAGCTTTGACAACTTGTTGAGCAGCGTCGGTCAGGCTGGTAGCAGCGATGATGTTCAAACCGCTTTCTGCCAGTACTTTAGCGCCCAGCTCAGCGTTGTTGCCTTCAAGGCGAACAACAACCGGGATTTTCACGCCGACTTCTTTCACGGCGCCGATGATGCCTTCGGCAATCATGTCGCAGCGAACGATGCCGCCGAAGATGTTGACCAGTACTGCCGCGACGTTCTGGTCGGACAGGATGATCTTGAACGCTTCAGTAACGCGTTCCTTGGTAGCGCCACCACCTACGTCGAGGAAGTTGGCCGGCTTGCCGCCATGCAGGTTGACGATGTCCATGGTGCCCATGGCCAGACCGGCACCGTTGACCATGCAACCGATGTTGCCTTCCAGCGCTACGTAGTTCAGTTCGAACTTGGCAGCGTGCGCTTCGCGCGGATCGTCCTGCGACGGATCGTGGAAAGCCTTCAGCTTAGGCTGACGGTACATGGCGTTGGCGTCGATGTTGATCTTCGCGTCGAGGCAGTGCAGATCGCCGTCAGCCTTGATCACCAGCGGGTTTACTTCCAGCAGAGCCAGGTCGTGGTCTTTGAACAGCTTGGCCAGACCTACGAAGATCTTGGCGAACTGAGTGACCTGCTTGCCTTCCAGACCCAGCTGGAATGCCAGCTCGCGACCCTGGGATGGCTGAGCGCCAACCAGTGGATCGATAGTGGCCTTGAGAATTTTTTCTGGAGTGTCGTGAGCGATTTTCTCGATGTCCACGCCACCTTCGGTGGAAGCCATGAACACGATGCGACGGCTCGAACGGTCAACGACAGCGCCCAGGTACAGCTCTTTAGCGATATCAGTGCACGATTCAACCAGGATCTTGGTGACTGGCTGGCCATTGGCGTCAGTCTGGTAAGTCACCAGACGCTTGCCCAGCCACTGCTGTGCGAAGGCTTTGGCGTCTTCTTTGCTGCGAACCAGCTTTACGCCGCCCGCTTTACCGCGACCACCGGCGTGAACCTGGGCTTTGACGACCCACTCGTTGCCGCCGATTTTGTCGCAAGCTTCTGCTGCTGCTTCCGGGGTGTCTACTGCGTAACCAGTGGAAACTGGCAGGCCGTATTCAGCGAACAGCTGCTTACCCTGATACTCGTGAAGATTCATGCTTTTTACCGTCTTCGTTAGGTACTGCGCATTCGGCGCTGCGCTCGTTTGAGTGCCGCGCCACCTGTGACTGCTGCTTGCGTAGCTGGGCTACGCAAGACTGCGTCCGGCGGACATTCCGCGGTGAGTCTTGCTCGCAAGGCTCACGACGGGCCGTTGCCGCCGTGGTTTCTTATTATGTCTTAACGCTTCTTGCGGTTGGCAATGTGAATGGCGCCGCCATTCACTGCCAGAGCAGCTTCGTGCAAGGCTTCGGACAGGGTCGGATGGGAGAAAACCATCATGCCCAGGTCTTCAGCGCTGGTGCCGAATTCCATACCGATCGCGCCCTGCTGAACCAGTTCTGCAGCGCTCGGGCCAATCACGTGCACGCCCAATACGCGGTCGGTCTTCGCATCGGCGATGACCTTGACGAAACCACCGGTATCGTTGGCAGCCATGGCACGGCCGGAAGCGGCGAACGGGAAGGTGCCGACGTTGACTTCAACGCCTTCGGCCTTCAGCGCCTGCTCGGTTTTGCCAACCCACGCGATTTCCGGGTGAGTATAAATAACCGAAGGGATCAAATCATAGTTCATCTGAGCCTTGTGGCCTTTGATGCGCTCGACAACCATGATGCCTTCTTCCGAAGCCTTGTGGGCCAGCATCATGCCGCGAACCACGTCACCGATGGCGAAGACGCCCGGTACAGCTGTGACGCAATGGTCATCGACCGCGATGAAACCGCGCTCGTCGATTTCCACGCCGCAGTCGGCAGACAGCAGATCAGTGGTCACCGGACGGCGACCAACGGCTACGATCAGCTTGTCGAAAGTGATGGTCTGTTCGCCGTTGGCATCGGTGTAGTTGACGACGACTTCTTCGCCGTTGACTTTCGAACCGGTAACGCGAGCGCCCAGCTTGATGTCCAGGCCCTGTTTGGTCAGGGTTTTCAGCGCTTCCTTGGAAACGGCGGTGTCCGCTGCCATCAGGAAAGTGTCCAGTGCTTCGAGAACAGTCACTTCTGCACCCAGACGCGACCATACCGAACCCAGTTCCAGACCGATCACGCCAGCGCCGATCACGCCCAGACGTTTAGGTACGGACTGGAATTCCAGAGCGCCAGTCGAATCGACGATGACTTTCTGGTCAACCGGAGCCGGTGGAATGTCGATCGGACGCGAACCTGGCGCGAGAATGACGTTTTCCGCTTCGATGACTTCAACCGAACCGTCCGGCTTGGTGACTTCGACTTTCTTGCCGGCCAGCAGCTTGCCGTGGCCCTGGATCGAAGTAACGCCGTTGGCCTTGAACAGGGTGGCAACGCCGCCGGTCAGGTTCTTGACGATGCCAGCCTTGCGGCCAACCATCGCAGCGACGTCCATTTTGACTTCGCCGGTCGAGATACCGTGAACGTTGAAGCTCTCTTTGGCTTCCTTGTATTTCCACGAGCTGTCGAGCAGCGCCTTGGAAGGAATGCAACCTACGTTCAGGCAGGTACCGCCCAGGGCTTGCTTGCCCTCTGCGTCGGTGTACTTCTCGATGCAGGCAGTGGTCAGGCCCAACTGAGCAGCCTTGATGGCCGCTACATAGCCACCAGGGCCGGCACCGATCACTACTACGTCAAATTTCTGCGACATTCAAAAAATCCTCTTTAGCAATAAAGCTACAAGCCGCAAGCTCCAAGCTGCAAGCCCACCCGCTCGCCCTGAGCTTGAGGCTTGTAGCTGAAAGCTTGCAGCTGCTTTTTAGATATCCAGCAACAGACGAGCCGGATCTTCCAGCAGGTTCTTGATGGTCACCAGGAAGGTCACAGCTTCTTTGCCATCGATCAGACGGTGATCGTAGGACAGAGCCAGGTACATCATCGGACGGATCACGACCTGACCGTTGATGGCCATCGGACGCTGGATGATGTTGTGCATGCCCAGAATCGCTGCCTGCGGCGGGTTGACGATCGGCGTCGACATCATCGAACCGAAGGTACCACCGTTGGTGATGGTGAAGGTACCACCGGTCATCTCGTCCATCGACAGTTTGCCGTCACGGGCTTTCTTGCCAAATGTTGCGATGCCGCCTTCGATTTCAGCCAGGCTCATCAGCTCGGCGTTACGCAGAACCGGTACCACCAGGCCACGGTCGCTGGAAACGGCAACGCCGATGTCTGCGTAGCCGTGGTAAACGATGTCGCCGCCGTCGATCGACGCGTTGACAGCCGGGAAGCGTTTCAGCGCTTCAGTGGCCGCTTTCACGAAGAACGACATGAAGCCCAGGCGTACGCCGTTGTGGGACTTCTCGAACAGGTCCTTGTACTTCGAACGCAGCGCCATGACTTCGGTCATGTCGACTTCGTTGAACGTGGTCAGCATCGCCATGTTCGACTGGGCTTCAACCAGACGCTTGGCCACGGTGGCACGTACGCGAGTCATCGGTACGCGCTTCTCGATGCGGTCGCCGGCAGCGAACACAGGCGCAGCAGCCGAAGGAGCAGCAGCCTTGGCAGGTGCGGCAGCCGGAGCGGCTTTCTTGGCAGCAACCGCTGCTACCACGTCTTCCTTGGTCACACGACCGCCCTTGCCGGTGCCGGCAACGGAAGCGATGTTGATGCCGTTTTCTTCAGCCAGCTTGCGCGCGGCAGGAGCGGCGATCGGGTCATCTTCGCCATCGGCAGCAGCTGGTGCGGCAGCGGCAGTAGCGGCCGGAGCAGCAGCTGGTGCGGCAGCGGCAGTAGCGGCCGGAGCAGCAGCGGCGGCAGGAGCGGCAGCAGCAGCGCCGCCCTCTTCGATCGAGCCCAGGACCTGGTTCGACAGAACGGTAGCGCCCTCTTCGGCAACGATTGCGCCCAGCACGCCGTCTGCTTCAGCCAACACTTCGAGCACGACTTTGTCGGTTTCGATGTCGACGATCAGGTCGTCACGCTTGACGGCCTCACCTGGTTTCTTGTGCCAGGTGGCAACGGTGCCATCGGCAACCGATTCCGGGAATGACGGGGCTTTGATTTCGATAGCCATTATCTGTGGGTCCTTAAAATTCGGTTTCAGTCAGCGCGAAGGCGTTAAACAGTGAAAGCATCTTGCAGCAGTTTTTCCTGCTGCTCGGCGTGCATCGATGCGTAACCACAAGCTGGCGCAGCCGAAGCCTCACGGCCCGCGTACTCAAGTACGAGAGTCTTGTCGAGGTTGGCGATGCTGCGACGCAAGTGATGCTGGCTGCAGTACCAGGCACCCTGGTTCATCGGCTCTTCCTGACACCAAACGGCGTGTTTGACGTTGGTGTACGGAGCCAGGACTTCTTTCAAGTCGTCCTCAGGGAACGGATACAGCTGCTCGATACGCACGATGGCGATATCTTCGCGGCCTTCGGCACGGCGTTTTTCCAGCAGGTCGTAGTAGACCTTGCCGCTGCACAGAACCACGCGCTCGACCTTTTTCGGGTCCAGTGCGTCGATTTCCGGGATCACGGTCTGGAACGAACCTTCGGCCAGATCTTCCAGCGTCGAGATGGCCAGCTTGTGGCGCAGCAGCGACTTCGGCGTCAGCACGACCAGCGGCTTGCGCAGCGGACGGATCACCTGACGACGCAGCAAGTGGTAGATCTGCGCTGGCGTGGTCGGCATGCACACCTGAATGTTGTGCTCGGCGCACAGCTGCAGGTAACGCTCAAGACGAGCCGAGCTGTGCTCAGGGCCTTGGCCTTCGTAACCGTGTGGCAGCAGCATGGTCAGACCGCAGAGACGGCCCCACTTGTGCTCGCCGCTGGTGATGAACTGGTCGATCACGACCTGAGCACCGTTGGCGAAGTCGCCGAACTGGGCTTCCCAGATCACCAGCGCGTTTGGCGTGGTGGTCGAGTAACCGTATTCGAATGCCAGTACCGCTTCTTCCGAGAGGAACGAGTCGTACAGGTCGAAACGTGGCTGACCGTCGTACAGGTTCTGCAGCGGAATGTAGGTGCCCGCGTCTTTCTGGTTGTGCAACACAGCGTGACGGTGCGAGAACGTACCGCGGCCGATGTCCTGACCGGTCATGCGGATCGGGTGACCTTCGAACGCGAGGGTCGCGTACGCCATGGTTTCAGCGTAACCCCAGTTGATCGGCAGGCCGCCGGCTTGCATCTTCTGACGGTCTTCGTAGATCTTCGCGACCTGGCGCTGAACGACGAAGCCTTCCGGAATTTCCAGCAGCTTGGCGGACAGCTCTTGCAGGGTCTTCAGATCGAAACGCGTGTCGTGACGCGCAGTCCAGGCGTGGCCCAGGTACGGACGCCAGTCGACGAACAGCTCTTTGTTCGGCTCTTTGACCAGCGATTTCACTACGTGCAGACCGTTGTCCAGCGCGTTGCGGTATTCGTCGACCTTGGCCTGAACGCGTTCAGCGTCAAGCACACCGGCCTGAGTCAGGCGATCAGCGTACAGCTCACGGGTGGTGCGCTGCTTGGTGATCTGCTGATACATCAGTGGCTGGGTGCCGCTTGGCTCGTCGGCCTCGTTGTGGCCGCGACGACGGTAGCAGACCAGATCGATCACCACGTCACGCTTGAACTGCATGCGGTAGTCGATGGCCAGTTGGGTCACGAACAGCACGGCTTCCGGATCATCGCCATTCACATGGAGGATCGGCGCCTGGATCATCTTGGCGACGTCGGTGGCGTACTCGGTGGAACGCGAGTCCAGCGGGTTGCTGATGGTGAAACCGACCTGGTTGTTGATCACGATGTGCACGGTACCGCCGGTCTTGAAACCGCGGGTCTGCGACATCTGGAAGGTTTCCATGACCACGCCCTGACCGGCAAATGCCGCGTCACCGTGGATGGAGATCGGCAGTACCTTCTCACCGGTCAGGTCGTTGCGACGGTCCTGACGGGCGCGCACCGAACCTTCGACAACCGGGGAAACGATTTCCAGGTGGGACGGGTTGAACGCCATGGCGAGGTGAACTTCACCGCCGGTGGTCATCACGTTGGACGAGAAGCCCTGGTGGTATTTGACGTCACCGGAACCGAGCTCGACCTTCTTCTTGCCTTCGAACTCGTCGAACAGCTCGCGCGGGTTCTTGCCGAAGGTATTGACCAGAACGTTCAGACGGCCACGGTGGGCCATGCCGATGACGACTTCCTTGGTGCCGTACGAGCCGGAACGCTGGATCAGTTCGTCGAGCATCGGAATCAGGCTTTCGCCGCCTTCCAGACCGAAACGCTTGGTGCCCGGGTATTTGGTACCGAGGTATTTTTCCAGGCCTTCACCGGCAGTCACGCGCTCAAGCAGGTGGCTCTTGATGTCGGCGGAGTACGTCGGACGGCCACGCACGCTTTCCAGACGCTGCTGGAACCACTGGCGCTGCTCGGAATCGGTGATGTGCGTGAATTCAGCGCCGATGGTGCGGCAATATGTCTGCTGCAACGCTTCGTGAATTTCGCGTAGGCTCGCTTCCTCTTTGCCGATGAACAGGTCGCCGGCACGGAAGGTCGTATCAAGATCGGCATTGGTCAAGCCGTAATGATTGATCGACAGGTCTGCAGGTGCAGGACGCTGCCACAGCCCCAGCGGGTCAAGCTGGGCTGCCTGGTGGCCACGCATACGGTAGGCCTGGATCAATCGCAGCACTTCAACTTGCTTCTTCTCGTGCTCACTGCTCACGCTGCCGGCGGAAACCGGTTGGGCGCGGCGCTGGTTCTTTGCCAGCAGCACGAAATGATCGCGAATCGTCGAGTGCGAAACATCAGTGGCAGAGTTGCCGTCGGCGGGCAACTTCTGAAAGTAGGTGCGCCACTCTTCTGGCACAGCGTTAGGGTCGTGCAGGTAGAGCTCATAAAGCTCTTCCACATAGGCAGCGTTTCCACCTGAAAGGTAGGCGCTGTTCCACATGCGCTGCATCACGCTTTCTTGCATGCTTGGTCACCCTCGGTTAGGGGAACACCATCGGTGTCGACACCGAGCAAACTTGCAGAAGTCCGAATGCAGCGACTAAAACAAGCCACCTAGGATCACACTGATAGTCCGGGTACCAGCCCGGATGCCCCTGCTTGTCTCATTTCTTCAAAAGAAGAGCTGCAGCTTATGGCTACTGCTCTGGTTATAGCCATGACGCGGGTTGAAGCCCGCGCCACAGCCTCTACGGTGCAACGGTTACAGCAGCTGAATCACACGCCGCTCGAAAGCAGCATGTTACGGATGTGACCGATGGCCTTAGTCGGGTTCAGGCCTTTCGGACATACGTTGACGCAGTTCATGATGCCCCGGCAGCGGAAAACGCTGAACGGGTCGTCAAGTGAAGCCAGACGCTCGCTGGTCTTGGTGTCGCGACTGTCTGCCAGGAAGCGGTAGGCTTGCAGCAGCGCAGCAGGACCCAGGAACTTGTCCGGGTTCCACCAGAAGGACGGGCAAGAGGTCGAGCAGCAGGCGCACAGGATGCACTCGTACAGACCGTCGAGCTTTTCGCGCTCTTCTGGCGACTGCAGACGCTCGATGGCCGGAGCCGGCGTGTCGTTCTGCAGGTAAGGCTTCACCTTCTCGTATTGCTTGTAGAAGATGCTCATATCGACGACCAGGTCACGGATAACCGGCAAACCTGGCAGCGGACGAACGATCAGCTTGTTGCCTTTTACAACGGCAGACAGCGGCGTGATACAGGCCAGACCGTTCTTGCCGTTGATGTTCATGCCGTCGGAGCCGCAGACGCCTTCACGGCAGGAGCGACGATAGGAGAAACCTTCGTCCTGCTCTTTGATCAGGGCCAGCACGTCCAGCACCATCAGGTCTTTACCACCGGTATCGACCTGGAAATCCTGCATGAACGGCGCGGCGTCCTGATCAGGGTTGTAGCGATAAACACTGACTTGCAACATGGCGGTCACCCTTAATAAGTCCGGACTTTAGGTTCGAAAGTCGGAACAGTCTTCGGCGAGAAGTTCACGGCACGCTTGGTGACGCGCTTGTCACCCGGGAAGTACAGGGTGTGGCACAGCCAGTTTTCGTCATCACGGTCTTCGAAGTCTTCACGGGCGTGAGCGCCGCGGGACTCTTTACGTACTTCGGCCGCGATGGCGGTAGCTTCAGCCACTTCCAGCAGGTTCTGCAGTTCCAGCGCTTCGATACGTGCAGTGTTGAACGCTTGCGACTTGTCGTTGATCTTCACGTTGGCGATACGCTTGCGCAGATCGGCCAGCTGAGCGATGCCCTTCTGCATGTATTCGCCGGTACGGAATACACCGAAGTAGTTCTGCATGCAGCTTTGCAGCTCGCGACGCAGGGTGGCAACGTCTTCACCGTCGGTACGGTTGTTCAGCGCGTTCAGACGCGACAGTGCAGCTTCGATGTCGGACTCGGTAGCGTCGTCGTATTCGATGCCATCGGTCAACGCCTTTTCCAGGTGCAGGCCGGCAGCGCGACCGAAGACCACCAGGTCGAGCAGCGAGTTGCCGCCCAGACGGTTCGCACCGTGTACCGATACGCAAGCCACTTCGCCTACCGCGAACAGGCCAGGGATGATCTGGTCCTGACCTTCGGCGTTCTGGGTGATCGCCTGGCCATGAATGTTGGTGGCAACGCCGCCCATCATGTAGTGGCAGGTCGGCACAACCGGAACCGGAGCAACTACCGGGTCAACGTGGGCGAAAGTCTTCGACAGTTCGCAGATGCCTGGCAGACGGCTGTGCAGCACTTCCTCGCCCAGGTGGTCGAGCTTGAGCATTACGTGGTCGCCATTCGGACCGCAACCGTTGCCGGCGATGATTTCCTTAACCATCGAACGGGCAACCACATCACGACCTGCAAGGTCTTTCGCGTTCGGAGCATAACGCTCCATGAAACGCTCGCCGTGCTTGTTGATCAGGTAACCACCTTCACCACGGCAACCTTCGGTAACCAGTACACCGGCGCCGGCGATGCCGGTCGGGTGGAACTGCCACATTTCGATGTCTTGTACCGGCACGCCAGCACGCAGAGCCATGCCGACGCCGTCACCGGTGTTGATCAGGGCGTTGGTGGTGGACGCGTAGATACGGCCCGCACCGCCAGTGGCCAGAACGGTGGCCTTGGCACGGATGTAGGAGGTTTCGCCGGTTTCGATGCAGATCGCGATCACACCAACGAATTCGCCTTCCTGGTTTTTTACCAGATCAACAGCGTAGTACTCGTTGAGGAACGTGGTACCGGCTTTCAGGTTGCCCTGATAAAGGGTGTGCAGCAGCGCGTGACCGGTACGGTCGGACGCAGCGCAAGTACGTGCAGCCTGACCGCCCTTGCCGTAGTCCTTGGACTGGCCACCGAACGGACGCTGGTAGATGCGGCCTTGCTCGGTACGCGAGAACGGCAGACCCATGTGGTCCAGCTCGAAAACAGCGGCCGGGCCTTCCTGGCACATGTATTCGATAGCGTCCTGGTCACCGATGTAGTCGGAACCCTTGACGGTATCGTACATGTGCCAGCGCCAGTCATCGTTCGGGTCGGCGGAAGCGATGGCGCACGTGATGCCGCCCTGTGCGGACACAGTGTGCGAACGGGTCGGGAAAACCTTGGTGATCACCGCAGTCTTGTGGCCGCCCTGTGCCAGCTGCAGCGCAGCGCGCATGCCGGCACCGCCACCACCAATAATGATGGCGTCGAAAGAAATCGTTGGAATGTTAGCCATGAATCAGATACCCCAGAGAATCTGCACACCCCAGACGAAGTAAGCGAACATCGCAACGCCGCATACTGCCTGGAAAAGGAAACGTATCGCCGTTGCGGACTTGCCGAACGCCATTGGCGTCAGGTAGTCGGTCGCGATGGTCCACATGCCGACCCAGGCGTGAGCGCCCAGAGCAACAAGGGCCAGCAGGCTGAAAATACGCATTCCGTTGTGAGCGAACAGTTCATGCCACTGGGCATACTCGAGGCCAGGGTTGGCGACGATGTATCCGATCAGAAAGATGAAGTAAGCCGCGAGAACGACCGCAGACACACGCTGTGCCATCCAGTCATAGAGGCCCGAACGCGACAGGTTAGTGACGTTAGTTACCATATCCAGACTCCTGCCAGAACGATTACCACCACGGAAACGGCGATAACGATTTTCGAGCCCAGTTTGCCGCCTTCCAGCGTCTCACCGATGCCCATGTCCATGATCAAGTGGCGCACACCGGCTACCAGGTGATACAGCAGAGCGGACAGGATGCCCCAAATCACTAGCTTGGCTAGCGGACTGGTCAGACACGCTTTCACCTGACCGAAGCCTTCCTCGGAGCTCAGCGACTTGTCCAATGCGTAAAGCATGATGGCAAGGCACACGAAGAGGATGACACCGGAGATACGGTGAAGAATGGACGTGTAAGCAGTGACTGGGAGTTTGATGGTCCTTAGGTCTAGGTTTACAGGTCGTTGGCTTTTCACGGCTTTTTTTTCACACTGAAGAGCCCCTAACAATCAGGGCAAAGTTGTTGGGGAGTGCACTGGTCAGGTAACCACCACCCAGGGATGCGACCCCCAATGAAAGCAAGCCCAAAAGCCCTTGGCGGTCGGTGGCCGAGTATAGACAGTTAGGCTACTAATGACAACGCGTTCACCTACCCCCAATAGCGGATTGCACAAGTTGCATAAAAGGCGTAAATGGCAGGCAATTTCGAGGAAAAAGTCGGCTTAAAGCCTTCTGGAGCAAGACTTTAGGCAAATTGACATTCGAATTTATCTCACTATAGTGGTGCGGGCCCTGCGTGGGGGGTCTGTCTGATGGTTCAAGCATAAATAGGAGGCCACATGGCTGACAAAAAAGCGCAGTTGATCATCGAGGGCGCAGCCCCCGTCGAGCTGCCCATTTTAACCGGCACCGTTGGTCCCGATGTAATCGATGTTCGGGGCCTGACGGCCACGGGCCGCTTCACTTTCGACCCGGGTTTCATGTCGACCGCTTCGTGCGAATCGAAAATTACCTATATCGACGGCGACAACGGCATTTTGTTGCACCGCGGCTACCCGATCGAACAGCTGGCTGAAAAGTCGGACTACCTGGAAACCTGCTACCTGCTGCTCAACGGCGAATTGCCGACCGCAGAACAGAAGGCCCAGTTCGTCAGCACCGTGAAGAACCACACCATGGTTCACGAGCAGCTGAAAACCTTCTTCAACGGTTTCCGTCGCGACGCCCACCCGATGGCCGTCATGTGCGGTGTAGTCGGCGCCCTCTCGGCCTTCTACCACGACTCCCTGGACATCAATAACCCGCAGCATCGCGAAATTTCCGCGATCCGTCTGGTTGCGAAGATGCCGACCCTGGCAGCGATGGTTTACAAGTACTCCATGGGCCAACCCATGATGTACCCGCGCAACGATCTGACTTACGCGGAAAACTTCCTGCACATGATGTTCAACACCCCGTGCGAGATCAAACCGATCAGCCCGGTACTCGCCAAGGCCATGGACCGGATCTTCATCCTCCACGCCGACCACGAGCAGAACGCTTCGACCTCCACCGTGCGTCTGGCCGGCTCTTCGGGTGCCAACCCGTTCGCCTGCATCGCCGCCGGTATCGCCGCACTGTGGGGTCCTGCCCACGGCGGTGCGAACGAAGCCGTGCTGACCATGCTCGACGAGATTGGCGATGTGTCGAACATCGACAAGTTCATCGCCAAAGCCAAGGACAAGAACGATCCGTTCAAGTTGATGGGCTTCGGTCACCGCGTCTACAAGAACCGCGACCCTCGCGCGACTGTCATGAAGCAGACCTGCGACGAAGTGCTGAAGGAACTGGGCATCAACAACGATCCGCAACTCGAACTGGCCATGCGCCTGGAAGAGATCGCGTTGACCGACCCGTACTTCATCGAGCGCTCGCTGTACCCGAACGTCGACTTCTATTCGGGGATCATCCTCAAGGCGATCGGCATTCCGACCAGCATGTTCACGGTGATTTTCGCCCTGGCGCGTACTGTGGGCTGGATTTCGCACTGGAAAGAAATGCTTTCGAGCCCGTACAAGATTGGCCGTCCGCGCCAGCTGTACACCGGTTACGAGTCGCGTGACATTACCAAGCTGGAAGATCGCAAATAAGGGTTTTTCTTTTTTGTGATGGTTTAGTGGTGTGTCAGGAACGGCCTCTTATATAGAGGCCGTTTTTGTTTGTGGTTTCAGCGGCCTTCGGACCGACTGGTTCTTGGATTTTGGGGGCATATCCGTTGCTGCGGGTGCTGCCGCTGGCGGTTTCGCTCTTACAGCGAGTCACCTTTTCCAAACGCCAAAAAGGTAACCCAAAAGGCTTTGCCCCGGCGTACGGCCCGCTCGCTGGGGCTCGGGGTACCTTCGTTACGGGACCGATCCGGTAACGAAGCCTGCCGAAAGGGCAAAAGATCAAAAGCAAAGGCCAAAGCCAGATCAAGAGCCCCTCACCCTAGCCCTCTCCCAAAGGGAGAGGGGACTGACCGAGGTGTTTGGGCGAAACACGCCGACTTGCGATACCGAGTCGAATGCAGGTTTTGAACACCACACAAATCGGCTCCCTCTCCCTCGGGAGAGGGCTGGGGTGAGGGGCGAATCCACCGAAAATCTCAAGCCATGCGACGCTTCTAACCACTCAACAATGAGCGCAAGCTCGAGTGCTTTTGATCTTGATCCACGGGCGACGTCGGAAGGCTGAGTGGAGGGATTGATCCGGGCGTGGGAGCGCAGCGACCGTCTGGCGCAGCCAGACACAGCGGAAGGAGGTGCAGCGAAGCAAACCGGAGCCGCTGCGCCCGGATCGATCCCGCAGCGAAGGGACCCGAGCCTGCGAGGGCCGAACGCAGGAGCAAGCCTTTTGGGTTACCTTTTTGGCGTTTGAAAAAGGTGACTCGCCGTAAGGGCGAAACCCTAAGCAGCCGTTACCGCAGCAACGGATATACACACCAAACCAACCAATAACCGCCCACAAAAAAAACGCCCCAATCTCTCAATCAGGGCGTTTTCTTGCAGCTTGCAGCTTACAACTGATCTCTTAGTGCGAAACCGCCCCACTCGCCCCCAACCCGGTCTGCGAACGCACAAACTGCGGGAAGAACAGCGCCCGCTCGTTATCCGCAGCCGCCGACTTGTCGGTAATCGAGAAGAACCAGATCCCGATGAACGCAATCATCATCGAGAACAGCGCCGGATATTCGTAAGGGAAGATCGCCTTCTCGTGATGCAGAATCTGCACCCAGATGGTTGGGCCGAGGATCATCAGACCAACAGCACTGACCAGACCCAGCCAGCCACCAATCATCGCGCCGCGAGTGGTCAGCTTCTTCCAGTACATCGAAAGCAGCAGCACAGGGAAGTTGCAGCTCGCCGCGATGGAGAACGCCAGGCCGACCATGAACGCAATATTCTGGCTTTCGAACAGAATGCCCAGACCAATCGCCAGCACCGCCAGGGCGATGGTGGTGATCTTCGACACGCGAATCTCATCTTTCTCGTTGGCCTTGCCCTTCTTGATCACACTGGCGTACAGGTCGTGAGAAACCGCCGAAGCACCCGCCAGCGTCAGACCGGCTACCACAGCCAGAATGGTTGCGAACGCCACTGCCGAGATGAAGCCAAGGAAGATGCTGCCGCCCACCGCGTTGGCCAGGTGCACCGCCGCCATGTTGTTGCCGCCGAGCAAGGCGCCCGCTGCATCCTTAAAGGCCGGGTTGGTGCTGACGAGCAGGATCGCGCCGAAGCCGATGATGAAAGTCAGGATGTAGAAGTAGCCAATGAAACCGGTAGCGTACAGCACGCTCTTGCGCGCTTCTTTTGCGTCACTCACGGTGAAGAAGCGCATCAGAATGTGCGGCAGGCCAGCGGTGCCGAACATCAGCGCCAGACCCAGCGAGAATGCCGAGATCGGATCCTTCACCAGACCGCCGGGGCTCATGATCGCTTCGCCCTTGGCGTGAACCTTGATCGCTTCGGAGAACAGCGTGTTGAAGTCGAAGCCCACGTGCTTCATCACCATCAGCGCCATGAACGAGGCACCGGACAGCAGCAGCACTGCCTTGATGATCTGCACCCAAGTGGTCGCGAGCATGCCGCCGAACAGCACGTACATGCACATCAGCACGCCGACCAGGATCACCGCAACGTGGTAATCGAGGCCGAACAGCAGCTGGATCAGCTTGCCGGCACCGACCATTTGCGCGATCAGGTAGAACGCCACCACCACCAGCGAACCGCAGGCGGACAGGGTGCGAATCTGGGTTTGCCCGAGGCGGTAGGACGCCACGTCGGCAAAGGTGTATTTACCCAGGTTGCGCAGGCGTTCGGCGATCAGGAACAGAATGATCGGCCAGCCCACGAGGAAGCCGATCGAGTAGATCAGGCCGTCGTAGCCGGAGGTGAACACCAGCGCGGAGATCCCCAGGAAGGACGCCGCCGACATGTAGTCGCCAGCGATCGCCAGGCCGTTCTGGAAACCGGTGATCTTGCCGCCCGCCGCGTAGTAGTCGGCGGCCGAATTGTTTTTCTTCGAAGCCCAGTAGGTGATGTACAACGTCGCGCCGACGAAGGCCACGAACATCAGGATCGCCGGAATGTTCAGCGGCTGTTTGGCCACCTCCCCCGTCAACGCGTCAGCCGCCCAGACACTCGGCGCGAAAGCCGCAACACTCAATAGAGCCAGTAGACGCCGGATCATTGCTGAGCCTCCTTGAGAATCGCATTGTTCAGGTCGTCGAACTCGCCATTGGCGCGGCGCACGTAGATGCCGGTCAGGACGAAGGCTGAAATGATCAGGCCGACACCGATCGGGATGCCCCAGGTGATCGAGGATTCAGGACTGAGTTTCGCCCCGAGCACGTGCGGCCCGTATGCGATCAGCAGGATGAATGCGGAGTACAGCCCGAGCATGATTGCCGAGAGAATCCAGGCGAATCGTTCCCTTTTCTGAACCAGCTCCTTGAATCGGGGACTGTTTTGAATCGAGAGGTAAATGCTGTCGTTCATTGTTTTTATCCTCGCAGCACAAATTATTGTTGGAACGTAGCTAATGTATGCGGCTGCGAGAGAGGTTCCAGACGACCTTAGTAGTAGATGGCCATGATGTTCTGGCCATTTTCAAGCACACACAAAAACAACTGTGGGAGCGAGCCTGCTCGCGAAGGCGTCGTATCAGTCGATATTGCATCAACTGACAGATTGCATTCGCGAGCAGGCTCGCTCCCACAGGGGTGTGGCGGTGTTTAAATTATTTGGTCCAGTCAGCTACACGATCCGGGTGTTTGGCCACCCAGTCCTTGGCCGCTGCATCAGGCTTGGCGCCGTCCTGAATCGCCAGCATGACCTCGCCGATTTCGTCTTTCGAGGCCCACTGGAAGTTTTTCAGGAACTTGGCCACTTCCGGCGCCTTGGCGTCCAGGCCTTTGCTGCCGATGCTGTTCACGGTTTCAGCCTGGCCATACACGCCTTTCGGGTCGTCGAGGAAGCGCAGTTTCCACTTGGCGAACATCCAGTGCGGCACCCAACCGGTGACGGCGATGGATTCGTTCTTCTTCTCGGCGCGGGTCAGCTCGGCAATCATGCCGGCGCCGGAACTGGCCTTGAGGCTGTATTTGTCCAGGCCGTAATCCTTGATCGCCTGATCGGTCTTGAGCATTACGCCTGAACCGGCGTCGATGCCAACAATGCGGTTTTTGAAGGTATCGTCGGTTTTCAGGTCTTCGATCGATTTGGCTTTGACGTACTCCGGCACGATCAGGCCGATCTTCGCGTCCTTGAAGTTCGGGCCGTAATCGACGACCTGATCCTTGTTTTTCGTCCAATAGTCACCGTGGGTCACGGGTAGCCAGGCCGAGAGCATCGCATCGAGTTTGCCGGTGGCCACGCCCTGCCACATGATCCCGGTGGCGACGGCTTGCAGCTTCACGTCATAACCGAGCTTCTGTTTGATCACTTCGGCCGCCACGTGGGTGGTCGCGACGCTGTCGGACCAGCCGTCAACGTAACCGATGTTCAGGGTCTGTTTTTCAGCGTTGGCGAAAGTGGAACTCATCGCAAGCACCAAAGCGGCACCTGCGCCTAAAAGTCGTCGCATCTTCATCGTTTACTTCCCCGAAATGCTGCGCCCGACGGATGCCGGGCATCGTCAACGTATTGTTATGGTGCACAGCGCCCCCATCACGCCGGACCTCACACACCGAACATCAGCCGATTTTTCAAAAAGGGTACTGATGGTTTGATCATCAACCTCAAGCGGCCGGCGACCTGCTCTGTCAGCGACCTCAAGGCAGCGAGAAACGACATCAGAAAGCCATTAATCAAGCGAGATTAATTGACGCCAGACAATCCGCCCGAACTTTGCATGTACAACGCCAGCGAGCCACCTGCCCTTTCATAAATGCAGGTAACATGCGTCGCTTTGCAGCCACTCGGCCTGACTATGTCCGCAACGTCCCGATTTCCTTTTCTGCCTTATCTGTTCGCCTGCCTGCTCGGGCTGTTGGCCCTTGGCGGTTTCTGGTATGGCCTCGGCCAACCGGTGATCCTGCCGGACGCCGCGACGCCGACGCACAAGTTGCAATGCGCCTCCTACACACCGTTCGACAAAGACCAATCGCCGTTCGACGTGCCGTTCAAATTGCGCCCCGAGCGCATGGACGCCGACCTCGCGCTGCTGGCGACGCGCTTTGAATGCATCCGCACCTACTCGATGACCGGCCTCGACGCCCTGCCCGATCTGGCGCGCAAGCACGGTCTGAAGTTGATGATCGGCGCCTGGGTCAATAGCAACCCCGTCGATACCGAGCAGGAAGTCGACCTGCTGATCAAATCGGCCAATGCCAACCCCGACGTGGTCACCGCCGTAATCGTCGGCAACGAAGCGCTGCTGCGCAAAGAGGTCACTGGCGCGCAACTGGCCCGGCTGATCAACAAGGTAAAAAGCCAGGTCAAGCAACCGGTGACCTACGCCGATGTTTGGGAATTCTGGCTCAAGCACCCGGAAGTCGCGCCGGCTGTGGATTTTCTGACCATCCACCTGCTGCCGTACTGGGAAGACGATCCGTCGAATATCGACGTGGCGCTGCGGCATGTGGCGGATGTACGTCAGGTGTTCGGCAACAAGTTCGCGCCCAAGGACGTGATGATCGGCGAAACCGGTTGGCCCAGCGAAGGCCGCCAGCGCGAAACCGCCGTGCCGAGCCGGGTCAACGAGGCGAAATTCATTCGTGGATTCGTGGCGATGGCCGAGCAGGAAGGCTGGCGTTACAACCTGATCGAAGCCTTTGATCAACCGTGGAAGCGCGGCAGTGAAGGCGCGGTCGGCGGCTACTGGGGGCTGTTCGATGCGGATCGGCAGGACAAAGGCGTGCTCGCCGGACCGGTGAGCAATGTGCCGTACTGGAAAGAATGGCTGGCAGTCGGTGCTTTGATTTTCCTCGGCACGCTGATCCTTGGTGGACGCGTGCGCACCACTCGTTCGGCGTTGCTGCTACCGCTGCTGGGCGCGGTCGCAGCGTGCTCGATTGGCGCCTGGGGCGATCTGGCTCGATTGACCACACGGTTTGCCGGTGAATGGCTGTGGGTCGGCTTGCTGACCGGGTTGAATCTGTTGGTGCTCGCGCATGCCGCGCTGACGTTGAGCGCACGCAGCGGTTGGCGCGCGCGAGCATTCGATTTGCTCGAGCGTCGCGCCGGCTGGCTGGTCGCGGTGGCCGGTTTTGCCGCGGCGGTGATGATGCTGGAAATGGTCTTCGACCCGCGCTATCGCAGTTTCGCCAGCATGGCGTTCGTCCTCCCGGCGCTGGTCTACCTGTGCCGCCCGGTAAGCGTGCCGCGTCGGGAGGTTGCTCTGCTGACCTTTATCGTTGGCGCGGGGATTGCACCGCAGTTGTATCAGGAAGGGATGCTGAATCAGCAGGCGTGGGGCTGGGCGCTGGTCAGTGGATTGATGGTGGTGGCGTTGTGGCGCTGTCTGCGGGTTCGCAAGGCCTGATTTCAGCGCTTTCGAAATCGCCATCGCTGGCAAGCCAGCTCCCACAGGATTTCTGCTGCACACAAATGTTGTGTTCACCTCAATCCCTGTGGGAGCGGGCTTGCCCGCGATGACTGACTGTCAGGCGCTGCGGGACTCGCGGACCAGGCGCAATCCGGCAATCACCACCGCAAATACCGCTAATGTGGTGTTGTACAACGCCAGCGCCGGCAGGCCGAACACCAGCGCCAGCACCGCCAGCCACCACCCTGCCCGTCCCGGCAATACAAACGCCAATACCGCCGCGCCCACCGCCGCCCAGCCCAGCACCTTGAAATGAATCATCAGCCCCAGGTTCGACCGCACCACGCATTCCCAACGGCCGGCGTCGTCGACACAGATGCCCACCCACTGCCCGTCTTCCATGAAGCCATAGCGCGCGGCATAACTGCCGGCCAGCCACAGCGGCAACAAAACGAGCAGCACAATAACGGGCAAGCGGCGGGACATGGAGCACTCCAATCTGCGGAAATCGGCGGCCAGCTTAATCTGCCGACCGGCATTCGCAAGCACTAACAACTGTTAACTGTTCAGCGAGCCCTTGCAACGTGTATCGTCCAGCTACTATTACCCCGAATTCCGCCTGTTTGGTGCCGCAGCATGGCACTTTGGCGCACGGCCGGTGGTCATAGCCTGCGAACTTCAATCGGCACCTTCCTCTAAGGGATCTAGTCATGCTCCGTTCCTTGCGCTTCGCCGCGCTGTTCAGCGGCCTTATCTTGAGTGCGTCCGCGCTGGCGGTGGATATCGACGCCGCCAGCTATGGCTACCCGCTGACCAACCCGTTCGAGGCGACGATCGCCACGACACCACCGGACCTGCGTCCGGAGCTGCCGCTGGACGACGACATCAATCAATCGGACCGCAGCCTCACCCTGCGCCCGGAGCGTGAATTCCAACTGCCGGACAATTTCTGGGCAGTGAAGAAACTCACTTACCGCATCGCCACGCAGGACAAACCGGCGCCGCTGATCTTCCTGATTGCCGGCACCGGCGCGCGCTTTGACAGCACGCTCAACGAATACCTGAAAAAGCTGTATTACAAGGCCGGCTACCACGTCGTGCAGTTGTCCTCGCCGACCAGCTTCGACTTCATCAGCGCCGCCTCGCGTTTCGCCACGCCGGGCGTGACCAAGGAAGATGCCGAAGACATGTACCGGGTGATGCAGGCCGTGCGGGCGCAGAACCCGAAGCTGCCGGTCACCGAGTATTACCTGACCGGCTACAGCCTCGGCGCCCTCGATGCCGCGTTCGTCGCGCATCTGGACGAAACGCGCCGCAGCTTCAACTTCAAGAAAGTCCTGCTGCTCAACCCGCCGGTCAACCTATACACCTCGGTGACCAACCTCGACAAGCTGGTACAAACCGAGGTCAAGGGCATCAACAACAGCACCACGTTCTACGAACTGGTACTGACCAAGCTGACCCGCTACTTCCAGCAGAAAGGCTACATCGACCTCAACGATGCGCTGCTGTACGACTTCCAGCAGTCCAAACAGCACCTGACCAACGAACAGATGGCCATGCTCATCGGCACGTCGTTCCGCTTTTCGGCAGCCGACATTGCCTACACCTCGGACCTGGTCAACCGTCGCGGTCTGATTACCCCGCCGAAATTCCCGATCACCGAAGGCACCAGCCTCACGCCGTTCCTCAAGCGTGCGCTGCAATGCGATTTCGACTGCTACATCACCGAACAGGTCATTCCGATGTGGCGCGCGCGCACCGACGGCGGCAGCCTGCTGCAACTGATCGATCAGGTCAGCCTGTATGCGCTCAAGGACTACCTGCACGACAGCCCGAAAATCGCCGTCATGCACAACGCCGACGACGTCATCCTCGGCCCTGGCGACTTGGGCTTCCTGCGTAAAACCTTCGGTGATCGCCTGACCGTTTATCCACTGGGCGGCCACTGCGGCAACCTTAACTACCGCGTCAACAGCGACGCCATGCTGGAGTTCTTCCGTGGCTAAATATCTCCTGCTGATTGCAGCGTTCCTCTGTGCAGGCGTGGCCCAGGCCGACAACAGTAAAGCCGATGCACCGGTGGTGGTCGACAGCGATGGCTTCAAGCAGCCGCTGACCAAACTCAAGTTCAACCCGGGCCTGGATCAGCGCGAATTCGAACGCTCCACGCTCAATGCGCTGAACGTCTATGACCCGCTGGAATCGTGGAACCGCCGGGTTTACCACTTCAACTACCGCTTCGACCAGTGGGTGTTCCTGCCAGTGGTCGATGGCTATCGCTACATCACGCCAAGCTTCGTGCGTACCGGGGTGAGCAACTTCTTCAACAACATTGGCGACGTGCCGAACCTGGTCAACAGCCTGCTGCAGTTCAAGGGCCAGCGCTCGATGGAAACCACTGCGCGCCTGCTGCTCAACACCACGATCGGCATCGCCGGTCTGTGGGATCCGGCAACCGCCATGGGCCTGCCGCGCCAGAACGAGGACTTCGGGCAGACTCTGGGCTTCTATGGCGTACCGGGCGGCGCCTACTTCGTACTGCCGATCTTCGGCCCGTCGAACATCCGCGACACCGCAGGTTTGGCCGTGGATTACACCGCCGACACTGCGATCAACTTCCTCAATGTCGCGGAAGTCAGCTCCAATCACCCGGAAGTCTGGGCCTTGCGTGCGATCGACAAGCGCTACCAGACCAGCTTCCGCTACGGCCAGATGAACTCGCCGTTCGAGTACGAAAAAGTGCGGTACGTGTATACCGAAGCGCGCAAGTTGCAGATCGCTGAGTAAATCGGCTGCCGCAAAACACTGTGGGAGCGAGCCTGCTCGCGAACGCGGAGTTTCAGTCAACATCGATGTTGACTGAACTACCGCATTCGCGAGCAGGCTCGCTCCCACATTTGTTATGTGTTGCTGATTAACCCTTCAGCGCTTTCCAGAGCTTGCCTACGACCGAAACCACCGCCAACACCACCGCCCCGGCAATTATTCCCGCAACACCATTGAGCAACATCGGCACGGCGAACCCGGCGCTCCCTGCCGCTGCGCCAACACCTTCGATCCAGTGATGCAGCACCGGCACGCCGTGGGTCAGGATGCCGCCGCCGACCAGGAACATCGCCGCCGTGCCGACCACCGACAGGGTTTTCATCATGTACGGCGCGGCGCTGAGAATGCCGCCGCCGATCTTTTTCGCCATCTGCCCGGGCTTCTGCGTCAGCCACAGCCCCAGGTCGTCGAGCTTGACGATGCCCGCCACCAAACCGTAAACGCCCACGGTCATGACAATGGCTATGCCGGACATGACGACCACTTGCTGGGTCAGCGAGGCATCTGCCACGGTGCCGAGGGTGATGGCGATGATTTCTGCCGAGAGAATGAAGTCGGTGCGGATCGCGCCTTTGATCTTGTCCTTTTCGTACGCCACCAGATCGGTCGCCGGATCGGCCACTGCTTCGGTCAACTGTGCGTGTTCTGCCTCGTCTTCCTCTTTGCTGTGCAGAAACTTGTGCGCGAGTTTTTCAAAACCCTCGAAACACAGGTACGCGCCGCCGACCATCAACAGCGGCGTCACCAGCCAAGGCACAAAGGCGCTGATTGCCAGCGCCGACGGCACGAGGATCAGTTTGTTGACGAACGAGCCCTTGGCCACCGCCCACACCACGGGAATTTCCCGCTCGGCGCGCACGCCCGATACCTGCTGGGCATTGAGCGCCAGATCATCACCGAGCACTCCGGCGGTCTTCTTCGCGGCCATCTTGGTCATCAACGCAACGTCATCCAGAACGGTGGCGATGTCATCGATCAGCACCAGCAAACTGCTTCCTGCCATGAATCCTGTTTCCTTCTGTGTATGAATGTTGCCAAGCATAACGCGACCGCCGGCCACAGGCTGCATTGTTGAGCGCCGCTCAAGGCCGGTGCTACCATGCGCCACCGCCAGAACAGGCAAGGAACCACCGGGTTTATGAGCACAATCCGCGAGCGTAACAAAGAACTGATCCTGCGCGCCGCCAGCGAAGAGTTTGCCGACAAGGGCTTCGCGGCGACCAAAACCAGCGACATCGCCGCCAAGGCGGGATTGCCCAAGCCCAACGTCTACTACTACTTCAAATCCAAGGAAAACCTCTATCGCGAGGTGCTGGAAAGCATCATCGAGCCGATTCTGCAGGCCTCGACCCCGTTCAACCCGGACGGTGTGCCGAGCGAGGTGCTGAGCGGCTACATCCGCTCGAAGATCCGCATCTCCCGCGACCTGCCCTACGCCTCCAAGGTGTTCGCCAGCGAAATCATGCACGGCGCCCCGCACCTGAGCGCTGACCTGGTAGAGCAGCTCAACGCCCAGGCCAAACACAACATCGCCTGCATCCAGAGCTGGATCGACCGCGGCCAGATCGCCCCGATCGACCCCAACCACCTGATGTTCAGCATCTGGGCCGCGACCCAGACCTACGCCGACTTCGACTGGCAGATTTCCGCGGTGACCGGGAAAGACAAGCTTGATGAAGCCGATTATGAAGCGGCGGCGCAGACGATTATCCGGTTGGTGTTGAAGGGGTGTGAGCCGGATCGGTGAGATCGGGGGAACCGCTTCGCGAGCCTGCTCGCGAATGGCCGCAACGCAGATCTCAACTCATAACCAGATCGAATCCCACAACGGATAGTCGCCAAGGCTTTTGACCAGCCCTGCCCGCAATGGGTTGGCAATGACATACCTAGCCATCTTCACCAGATTCTCCTCTTTACGCAGTGCCCGGTCATGGAAGCCAGGTTGCCAAAGGCTGGACTTTCTACCGGTCGAAAGCGTTACCGCTTTGGTGCTGAGGGATTTAGTTCGCTGCATCAATTCGCCGAGCGAGCCACTCTTCAATTCAATCAGCCAGTGAAAATGATCTGGCATTACGACCCAAGCCAGAGAATTGGCCAATCCCGTTTCCTCAGCTGCCCGAAATTGGTTTACAAGCAATCTGCCCAGGAAGAAATCGCTGAATACGGGTTCTCTCCCGGCGGTATTGGCGGTCAGAAGGTAAATGCGGTTGTGTTCTGAATAGCGTCCGATGCGCAAGCGATGTGAAGCAGATAAACCCGGCATTCCGTTGCCTTCTCATATGTTGATCATGAGAAGGCTAGCCGTGGAGATGGCAAAGGGAGCGTCAGACTTTTAGCAAGATGTGTAGCGCAGATCGTATTCGCGAGCAGGCTCGCTCCCACAGTGGGCTTCAGGTGTTCAGACATTTTGTGTCCAACCCTGATCCAATGGGGGAGCGAGCCTGCTCGCGAAAGCGGTTATTCAGACACTGACATTCAACCAACCACCCCACCATCCGCCCTCAAATCCAGCGCCTCCACCGCTCTGATCGCCACCTGCTCATCCACATCCGACAAATCCCCACTGACCCCGATCGCGCCCAGCACCTCACCGGCCTGGTTGCGAATCAACACGCCACCCGGGGCCGGCACAACGCTGCCCTGCCCCATGCTGTTCAACGAAGAAAAAAACGCCGGGCGTTGTTGCGCGTCCTGGGCGAGCAGGCGTGAGCCCTTACCGAGAGCGATGGCGCCCCAGGCTTTGCCGATGGCGATGTCCGGGCGCAGCAGGCTGGCGCCGTCTTCGCGTTGCAGGGCGATCAGGTGGCCGCCGTTATCGAGTACCGCGATGGTCAGCGGTGCGGCGTTGATGCCGCGTCCAGCGTTGATGGCTTCGCTGACCAGGTTGACTGCGACTTTCAAGGTTAAAGCGCTCATGGTGCCGTCCTCATTTTGTTATAGGGAAAGTCGTGGGACCGCGCGTTTGTGCCGCAGTCCGATGCCACAAATAGAACACAATGAATTATTTTTTTGTATACAATAATTCTCGAAAAGCGCCACATGCGACGAAAAGCCACAGCACATCGGGCTTCCGACGAATGAAACAGCCGCTTGAGAAAATGGATTGACCTGCGCCGTCCGCCGTGAATACACTCTGCGCAAAGCCACTTGTATACAATTACAAAACGTAAAGAGGCACAAAACCATGAGCAAAATGAGAGCAATCGAAGCCGCCGTTCTGGTGATGCGCCGTGAAGGGGTTGATACCGCTTTTGGCATCCCGGGCGCAGCGATCAACCCGCTGTACTCCGCCTTGCAGAAGGTCGGTGGCATCGATCACGTCCTTGCTCGCCACGTTGAAGGCGCCTCGCACATGGCCGAGGGCTACACCCGCACCAAGGCCGGCAATATCGGCGTGTGCATCGGCACGTCCGGCCCGGCCGGCACCGATATGGTCACCGGGCTCTACAGCGCCTCGGCTGACTCGATTCCAATCCTCTGCATTACCGGTCAGGCACCCCGCGCCCGTATGCACAAGGAAGATTTCCAGGCTGTCGACATCACCAGCATCGTCAAGCCAGTCACCAAGTGGGCGACCACGGTTCTCGAACCGGGCCAGGTGCCTTATGCGTTTCAGAAAGCCTTCTATGAAATGCGCTCCGGCCGTCCAGGCCCTGTACTGATCGACCTGCCGTTCGACGTGCAGATGGCCGAGATCGAATTCGACATCGACGCTTATCAACCGCTGCCATTGGCCAAACCGACCGCAACCCGCGTACAGGTCGAGAAGGCTCTGGCGCTGCTGGATCAGGCCGAGCGTCCATTGCTGGTCGCCGGCGGCGGCATCATCAATGCCGACGCCAGCGACCTGCTGGTCGAGTTCGCCGAGCTGACCGGCATTCCGGTCATCCCGACCCTGATGGGCTGGGGCACCATCCCTGACGATCACCCGCTGATGGTCGGCATGGTCGGTCTGCAGACTTCGCACCGTTACGGCAACGCCACCATGCTGAAATCCGACGTGGTGCTGGGCATTGGTAACCGTTGGGCCAACCGTCACACCGGTTCGGTTGACGTGTACACCGAAGGCCGCAAGTTCATTCACGTCGACATCGAGGGCACGCAGATCGGCCGCGTGTTCACCCCGGATCTGGGCATCGTTTCCGACGCCGCTGCCGCGCTGACCGTGTTCATCGAAGTGGCCCGTGAATGGCAAGCCGCCGGCAAGCTGAAGAACCGCAGCGCCTGGCTGCAGGATTGCCAGCAGCGCAAGGCCAGCCTGCATCGCAAGACCCACTTCGACAACGTGCCGGTCAAGCCGCAGCGCGTTTACGAAGAAATGAACCAGGTGTTCGGCAAGGACACCTGCTACGTCAGCACCATTGGTCTGTCGCAGATTGCCGGCGCGCAGTTCCTGCACGTCTACAAACCGCGTCACTGGATCAACTGTGGCCAGGCCGGCCCGTTGGGCTGGACCATTCCGGCAGCGCTGGGCGTGGTGAAGGCCGATCCGAACCGGAAAGTCGTGGCCCTGTCGGGGGACTATGATTTCCAGTTCATGATCGAAGAACTGGCGGTCGGCGCTCAGTTCAAACTGCCGTACATCCACGTCGTGGTGAACAACTCGTACCTGGGCCTGATCCGTCAGGCCCAGCGCGGGTTCGAAATGGACTACTGCGTGCAGCTGTCCTTCGATAACCTGAATGCGCCGGAACTCAACGGTTACGGGGTTGACCACATCGCAGTCGCCGAAGGCCTCGGCTGCAAGGCACTGCGTGTGTTCGAACCGTCGGAAATCGCCCCTGCCCTGCGCAAGGCCGAGCAGATGATCGAAGAGTTCAAGGTGCCGGTGATCGTCGAGATCATTCTGGAGCGTGTGACCAACATCTCCATGGGTACCGAGATCAACGCGGTCAACGAGTTCGAGGACCTGGCACTGGTCGGCAACGATGCGCCGACGGCGATTTCGTTGCTCGATTGATTGCTTTTAGCCCCCTCTCCCTCTGGGAGAGGGCTGGGGTGAGGGAAAGGTTTTGCGGTGTTCGCACAATCGGGATCTGACTCAGGATTCCCCCTCACCCTAACCCTCTCCCCAAGGAGAGGGGACTGATCGCGTTCAGTCTGACCTACCGTGCCTCATCAGTTTTTAGGAGACCACCATGCCGCGTTTCGCAGCCAACCTGTCCATGCTGTTCACCGAACAGGATTTCCTTGCCCGTTTCGACGCCGCCGCCAAGGCCGGTTTCAGTGGGGTGGAATACCTGTTCCCGTACGACTTCAGCTCGGCTGAAATCAAGGCAAAACTCGAGGCCAACGGGCTGACCCAAGTGCTGTTCAACCTGCCGGCCGGTGACTGGGCCAAGGGCGAGCGTGGCATCGCTTGCCTGCCGGATCGGGTCGAAGAGTTCCGCGCCGGGGTCGATCTGGCGATCGCTTACGCACAAGTGCTGGGCAACACCCAGGTCAACTGCCTGGCCGGTATCCGCCCGCAAGGCGTTGACGATGCCACTGTGGAAAAGACCTTCGTTGCCAACCTCAAATACGCCGCCGACAAGCTGCAAGCGGTGGGCATCAAACTGGTGATGGAAGCGATCAACACCCGCGACATTCCAGGTTTCTACCTGAACAACACGGCGCAGGCCCTGTCGATTCGCGAGCAGGTCGGCAGCGCCAATCTGTTCCTGCAATACGACATCTATCACATGCAAATCATGGAAGGCGATCTGGCCCGCACCCTGCAATCGCACCTGGGCGAGATCAACCACGTGCAACTCGCGGACAACCCGGGGCGCAACGAGCCGGGCACTGGTGAGATCAACTACCGCTTCCTGTTCGAACACCTTGATCGCATCGGTTATCAGGGTTGGGTCGGTTGCGAATACAAACCGCTGACCACCACCGAAGCGGGCCTGGGTTGGTTGAAATCACACAACGCAATCTAAGAAACACAGCAAATCCCCTGTGGGAGCGAGCCTGCTCGCTCCCACATGAAAAGCAGCTCCCCTATTTGCTTGAGCACGAAAAAAACAAGAGGATTTTCTCATGGCTAAAATCGGATTCATCGGCACCGGCATCATGGGCCACCCAATGGCGGCGAACCTGCAGAAAGCCGGTCACAGCCTGTTCCTGTCGCAACACCACGACGCGGCCCCGGCCGATCTGGTCGCCGCTGGCGCCGTCGCCCTGGCCAACCCGCGCGAAGTGGCGCAGGAAGCCGAATTCATCATCGTCATGGTTCCGGATACCCCGCAGGTCGATGACGTGCTGTTCCGCGCCGACGGCGTCGCGGCCGGTATCGGCAAGGGCAAAGTCGTGATCGACATGAGCTCGATTTCGCCGACCGCCACCAAAGCCTTCGCCGCCAAAATCAACGAGAAAGGCGCGCAGTACCTCGACGCTCCGGTTTCCGGCGGTGAAGTCGGCGCCAAGGCCGCAACCCTGAGCATCATGGTCGGTGGCGACGCCGATGCCTTCGAACGCGCCCTGCCGCTGTTCCAGGCCATGGGCAAGAACATCACCCTGGTTGGTGGCAATGGCGACGGCCAGACCGCCAAAGTGGCGAACCAGATCATCGTCGCGCTGAACATCCAGGCCGTAGCCGAAGCCCTGCTGTTCGCCTCGAAAAACGGTGCCGATCCGGCCAAGGTGCGTGAAGCGCTGATGGGCGGTTTCGCTTCTTCGAAGATCCTCGAAGTGCACGGCGAGCGCATGATCAAAGGTACCTTCGACCCGGGCTTCCGCATCAGCCTGCACCAGAAGGACCTGAACCTGGCCCTTCAAGGCGCCAAGGAACTGAACATCAACCTGCCGAACACCGCCAATGCCCAGCAGGTATTCAGCACCTGCGCGGCCATCGGCGGCAGCAACTGGGACCACTCGGCGCTGATCAAGGGCCTGGAGCACATGGCCAATTTCTCGATTCGCGACAATAAATAAAGCCTGCACAAAACCCTGTGGGAGCGAGCCTGCTCGCGAAAGCGGCTTCACATTCAACATCCATGTTGGCTGACATACCGCGTTCGCGAGCAGGCTCGCTCCCACAAGGGACCTGAGTCGCCCTTTCGAATAACAAGAATTCCGGGAGCCCGCCATGTCGGTCGATCCGCAACAACTGCTGCGCGAGCTGTTTGCCACAGCCATCGACGCGGCCCATCCGAACCAAGTCCTCGAAGCCCATTTGCCTGCCGATCGCACGGGTCGGGTTATCGTCATCGGTGCCGGCAAAGCCGCTGCCGCCATGGCGCAAGTGGTCGAGCGCTGCTGGGAGGGTGAAGTCACCGGTCTGGTGGTGACCCGCTACGGTCACGGCGCCCCGTGCGAAAAAATCGAAGTGGTCGAAGCCGCGCACCCGGTGCCGGACGCCGCCGGTCTGGCCGTGGCCAAACGTGTGCTGGAACTGGTCAGCAACCTGACTGAAGACGACCGCGTGATCTTCCTGCTCTCCGGCGGCGGCTCTGCCTTGCTCGCCCTGCCGGCCGAAGGCATCACCCTCGCTGACAAGCAGTCGATCAACAAAGCCCTGCTCAAATCCGGTGCGACCATCGGCGAGATGAACTGCGTGCGCAAGCACCTCTCGGCGATCAAGGGCGGCCGCCTCGGCAAGGCCTGCTGGCCGGCGACGGTTTACACCTACGCGATTTCCGATGTGCCGGGCGACCTCGCCACCGTCATTGCGTCCGGCCCGACCGTGGCCGACCCGAGCACTTCGGCCGAAGCACTGGCGATCATCAAGCGCTACGGCATCGACATTCCCGCCTCCGTGCGCACCTGGCTGCAAAGTCCGGAATCGGAAACCGTCAAACCCGGCGACCCGTCCCTGGCGCGCAGCCACTTCCAGTTGATCGCCCGCCCGCAGCAATCGCTGGACGCGGCGGCGGTGAAGTGCCGTCAGGCCGGTTTCAGCACCTTGATTCTCGGCGATCTCGAAGGCGAATCCCGCGAAGTGGCGAAAGTCCACGCCGGCATCGCCCGACAGATCATCAATCACGGCCAGCCACTGGCGACGCCGTGCGTGATTCTTTCTGGCGGTGAGACCACGGTAACCGTGCGCGGCAATGGCCGTGGCGGGCGTAACGCCGAATTCCTCCTCAGCCTGACCGACAGCCTCAAGGGCCAGCCCGGCGTCTACGCGCTGGCCGGCGACACCGATGGCATCGACGGCTCGGAAGACAACGCCGGCGCAATCATGACTCCGGACAGCTACGCCCGCGCCGCCGCACTGGGTCTGAGCGCCAGCGACGAGCTGGATAACAACAACGGCTATGGCTACTTCCAGGCGCTCGATGCGCTGATCGTCACCGAGCCGACCCGCACTAACGTCAACGACTTCCGCGCCATTCTGATCCTTGAGAACTGCAAATCATGACGCCTGATAAAAAGGTCAAAATCCTCGCCACCCTCGGCCCTGCGGTCGACGGTATCGACGACATCCGCGAGCTGGTCGAGGCCGGGGTCAACATCTTCCGGCTGAATTTCAGCCATGGCGATCACGCCGACCACGCCAAGCGCTATCAATGGATCCGCGAAGTCGAGCGCCAGCTCAACTATCCGCTGGGCATTCTGATGGACCTGCAAGGGCCGAAACTGCGTGTGGGCAAGTTCGCTGACGGCAAGGTGCAGTTGCATCGCGGTCAGGCGTTCCGCTTGGATCTCGATGCGACACCGGGCGATGAGCGCCGGGTCAACCTGCCGCATCCGGAAATCATTGCCGCGCTGGAAGCGGGCATGGACCTGCTGCTCGACGACGGCAAGCTGCGCCTGCGCGTGGTCACCAAGTACGCCGATGCGATCGACACCAGCGTGCTCAACGGCGGCGAACTGTCCGATCGCAAAGGCGTGAATGTGCCGCAAGCGGTGCTCGACCTCAGCCCGCTGACCGCCAAGGATCGCCGCGATTTGAGCTTCGGCCTGGAATTGGGTGTGGACTGGGTCGCGCTGTCGTTCGTACAGCGCCCGCAGGACATTGTCGAAGCCCGCGCATTGATCGGCGACAAGGCGTTTCTGATGGCGAAAATCGAGAAGCCTTCGGCGGTCGAGCAACTACGTGAGATTGCTGAGTTGAGCGACGCGATCATGGTCGCGCGCGGCGATCTTGGTGTGGAAGTGCCGGCGGAAAGCGTGCCGCAGATTCAGAAAAACATCATCACCACCTGCCGCGCGCTGGGCAAACCGGTGGTGGTGGCGACGCAAATGCTCGAGTCGATGCGCTTCTCCCCTGCCCCAACCCGTGCCGAGGTGACTGACGTCGCCAACGCCGTGGCCGAAGGCGCCGATGCGGTGATGCTCTCGGCGGAAACCGCGTCCGGCGAATACCCGCTGGAAGCCGTGCAGATGATGAGCAAGATCATCCGTCAAGTTGAGAACGGCCCGGATTATCAGACCCAGCTTGACGTCAGCCGACCGAAAGCCGAGGCGACGGTTTCCGATGCAATCAGCTGTGCGATCCGCCGGATCAGCAACGTGCTGCCGGTGGCGGTGCTGGTCAATTACAGCGAGTCCGGCGCCTCGACGTTGCGCGCATCGCGGGAACGGCCGAAAGCACCGATCCTCAATCTGACGCCGAACCTGCAAACGGCGCGGCGCTTGAGCGTGGCGTGGGGCATTCATTCGGTAGTCAACGATCGCCTGCGTCAGGTCGACGAAGTCTGCTCGACCGCACTGGAGATTGCTCAGGCGCAAGGCATGGCCGAGCGTGGCGACACGCTGCTGATCACCGCCGGCGTGCCGTTCGGGCAGCCGGGATCGACCAATTCGCTGCGCATCGAGACGTTGATTTAACCCCCCATAAAAGTGGGTGCATAAACTTGTGGCGAGGGGATTTATCCCCGTTGGGCTGCGAAGCGGCCCCCAATCGGAGAATGCGGTTTCTCTGTGGAAACCGTCACACCCTTAAAAGCGACGACTGCTGCGCAGCCGAACGGGGCGGTGCGACGTTTCGCTAAATCCCCTCGCCACAGGGACTTGCAAGACCTTTTGATGTTCCAACTGCCCAGATTTTCTCAACATGCCTGCCAATCACTTCAACACCCACTGCCCCGACTGGGCCGAGGCTTTGCTCAACGGTTTCAGTCAGATTTTCTTTCAGCGCCACCCGCTGTGCGGCCTGCTGTGTCTGTTGGCGATTCTGCTGACCGCGCCGGTGCTGTTCGCCGGGGCGCTGCTCGGTGGCGTTGCCGGTCTGCTCACCGCGCAGCGGCGCAACTACGCCAAGGCCGATCGCCAGGCCGGGTTGTTCAGCTACAACGGCGTGCTGCTCGGCCTGCTGCTGAGCCTGTATTTCCCTTGGTCGCCACTGCTGCCGTCGTTGATTCTTGCAGCCGGTGGCTTGAGCGCGATGCTTACTCAGCAATGGCTCAAACACGTGTACCGCAGTCGCGCCATACCGGCGTATACCTCGCCGTTCGTGGCGCTCAGCTGGGTGCTGCTGATGTTCGCCGAGCCGTCCGCGCCGGCGGCATCGGTCGACCTGAACACGACAAATCTGCTGGCCGCTGAACTGCGCGGATTCGGCCAGGTGATGTTTCTCGACCATCCATTGGCCGGGGCGTTGATCGCCAGCGGTTTGCTGCTCGCCGATCGCCGCGCTTTCTGCTGGGCGCTGCTGGCGTCGGCGATCGGCCTCGGCTCGAGTCTGCTGCACCACGAAACGTCCGCCGCACTGCTCGGGCTCGGTGGCTACAACGCTGTACTCGCCGCCCTCGCCTTCAGCGCTCAGCGACAAAATCCGTGGCTGCCGCTGCTCGCCATTGTCCTGGCGCTGCTGGTGACGCCGCTGTTTGCCGCCCTCGGGCTGGCCACGCTGACCGCGCCGTTCATCCTCGCCTGCTGGTTGATCCGGGCTGGCATTCAAATGCTTGGCAAAGCTTCGCTCGCGCATGAGTCTTGCGCTCATGAGGAGAATCACCCTAGGCTGCGCTGATCTTCGATTCAGGCGTTATCCATGGACAGCAGCAACAATTGGCGCGAACGGCTTTACGTCATGATTTTCCAGAGCGACACCCCGGCCGGGCGTCGCTTCGACGGCATTCTGCTGTTGATCATCCTCGCCAGTCTGGTGATCGTGATGCTCGACAGTATCGACAGCATCCACCGTAATTACGCCGACGTTCTGGCCTATATAGAGTGGGGCTTCACGGCGATCTTCCTCGGCGAATACATCCTGCGTCTGTACTGCTCGCCCAAGCCGCTGCGCTATGCCTTCAGCTTTTATGGCCTGGTGGATCTGCTGGCGATCGTGCCGGGCATCCTCGCCCTGTATTACAGCGATGCGCAGTATCTGCTGATCATCCGCATCATTCGGATGCTGCGGATTTTCCGTGTGCTCAAGCTCAGCCCGTATCTCAAGCAAGCCAACTATCTGATGTCGGCGCTGCGTGGCAGCAAGCAGAAAATCGTCGTGTTTCTGGTCAGCGTGTGCACGCTGGTGACGGTGTTCGGCACGCTGATGTACGTGATCGAAGGCCCGGAACATGGCTTCACCAGCATTCCCAAAGGCATCTATTGGGCCATCGTGACCTTGACCACTGTGGGCTTCGGCGACATCGTGCCGAAGACGCCGCTGGGCCAGGTGATTTCCTCGCTGGTGATGATCACCGGTTACTCGATCATCGCCGTGCCCACGGGGATTTTTACCGCAGAGCTGGCCAACGCCATGCGCGGCGAACAGCTGCAACATGACTGCCCGGGCTGCCAGAAAAAAAGCCACGAGCAGAGCGCAGCGTTCTGTTCGCGCTGCGGCAGTCAGCTGTTCAAGAAAGTGGAATAAGCACAGAGCTTTTTAATCTTTAAGCGACTATGCGCTGCCCGTTATAGTCGCTGGCAAATGGCTTCATTTTTGGCATAACACCCCCACAGAACAAGGAATGCGCAGTGAAAAAACTCTTTGGCGCCTCACTTCTCGCCGCTGGCCTGGCCTTGGCCAACATCGCTCAGGCCGCACCAACGCTGCTCAACGTTTCCTACGACGTGATGCGCGATTTCTACAAGGACTACAACACTGCGTTCCAGAAGCACTGGCAAGCCGAGCACAACGAAAACATCACCGTGCAGATGTCCTTCGGCGGCTCGAGCAAACAGGCGCGTTCGGTGATCGACGGCCTGCCGGCTGACGTCATCACCATGAACATGGCCACCGACATCAACGCCCTCGCCGACAACGGCAAACTGGTCCCGGACAATTGGGTCACGCGCCTGCCGAACAACAGCGCACCGTTTACCTCGGCCACGGTGTTCATCGTCCGCAAGGGCAACCCGAAAGCCTTGAAAGACTGGCCGGACCTGCTCAAGGACGGCGTTCAGGTGATCGTGCCCAACCCGAAAACTTCGGGTAACGGCCGCTACACCTACCTGTCAGCCTGGGGCTACGTGCTGAAAAACGGCGGCGACGAGAACAAGGCCAAGGATTTCGTCGGCAAGCTGTTCAAGCAGGCGCCGGTGCTCGACACCGGTGGCCGCGCGGCCACCACCACGTTCATGACCAACCAGATCGGCGACGTACTGGTGACCTTCGAAAACGAAGCGGAAATGATCGCCCGCGAGTTCGGTCGCGATCAGTTCGAAGTCATCTACCCGACCGTCTCCGCGGAAGCCGAGCCACCGGTTTCGGTGGTCGACAAAGTGGTCGACAAGAAGGGCTCGCGCGCTGCGGCTGATGAGTATCTGAAGTACCTGTGGTCGCCGGAAGGACAGGAAATTGCGGCGGCCAACTACTTGCGCCCGCGTGACCCGGCGGTGCTGGCGAAGTACACCGACCGTTTCCCGAAAGTCGACTTCCTTTCGGTGGAGAAGACGTTTGGTGACTGGCGCACGGTGCAGAAAACCCACTTCAATGATGGTGGCGTGTTCGATCAGATTTATAGCGGGCAGTAAGGCTTGGTTTGAAAAATCAAAAGGCGACCCACCGGGTCGCCTTTTTGTTGCGCGGCAATACCGCTCATTACACTGCGTAATAACAGTTATCATCCGAAAACGTCTTCTGCCAGTCCACGTTGTCCATTAGCCTCAGCGCTTTCCTGTGCCCGACCCGAGATCCCCTATGACCACCACTCCTCACGCAATGACCCGAGGCATGGTCCTGCTGTTCGCGTTCTGCTGCGGCGCCATCGTTGCCAACATCTACTACGCACAGCCGATCATCGGCCTGATCGCGCCGGACATCGGCCTCTCCGACACCATGGCCAGTTTCATCGTCTCGCTGACGCAGATCGGTTACGCGTTGGGCCTGTTCTTTCTGGTGCCGCTGGGGGATCTGCTGGAGAACCGTCGGCTGATGATCATCACTACGCTGGTGGCGATCGCCAGTCTGCTTGGCGCCGCGTTCACTGAACAGCCGAACGTATTTCTGCTGATCTCGCTGCTGGTCGGCTTCAGCTCGGTGTCGGTGCAGATCCTGATTCCGCTGGCCGCGCATCTGGCGCCGGAAGAGTCCCGTGGTCGCGTGGTGGGCGGGATCATGGGCGGTTTGCTGCTGGGTATTCTGTTGGCGCGACCGGTGTCGAGCGTGGTCGCCGATCACCTCGGCTGGCGCGCCATGTTCATGATCGCCGCAGCATTGATGGCGGCTATCAGCGTGGTGCTGGCGCTGACCGTGCCCAAGCGCCAGCCAGATCACAGCGCTACTTATGGCCAATTGATCGGCTCGCTGTGGACGCTGCTGCGCCAGCAACCGGTGCTGCGTCAGCGGGCGTTTTATCAGGGCTGCATGTTTGCCACGTTCAGCCTGTTCTGGACCGCCGTGCCACTGGAACTTGCACGTAACCATGGCCTGTCGCAAAGCGAAATCGCCATCTTCGCCCTGGTCGGCGCCATCGGTGCCATCGCCGCGCCAATCAGCGGCCGCCTCGCTGATGCCGGTCACACACGCATCGCCTCGCTGCTGGCCATGCTGTTCGCCAGCCTGAGCTTTCTCCCCGCCTTCATTCACCCGGCCTATAGCGTCATCGGCCTGGCCGTGACCGGCGTGGTGCTGGACTTCTGCGTGCAGATGAACATGGTCCTGGGCCAACGCGCGGTGTACTCGCTGGACGCGAAAAGTCGTGGCCGTTTGAACGCGCTGTACATGACCAGCATCTTCATCGGCGGCGCGTTCGGCTCGTCGGTGGCCAGCGCGGTGTACGAACATGGCGGCTGGTTGTGGATCGTGATTGTCGGCAGCGTCTTTCCGTTGCTGGCGTTGTTGCGGTTTTTGAGTGCATCGCAAAACGCTGCGCTGGCGCAGCGAAAAGTCGCGTCCTGACGCGATGTCATAGTGGGAGCGAGCCTGCTCGCGAAGGCGGTGTGTCAGCCATAGATCAGTGCCTGACCTGACGCCTTCGCGAGCAGGCTCGCTCCCACAATTGCGCAGACCCTCAATACCGAACCAGTTTCTCCATCGCCGCATCCGCCAGAAACGAGGAGCGGCTTTTGACGTTGTGCTCGCGTACATAGCGATCAATACGCTGAATGACATAGCCGGGCAGCGTAACGTTGACCTTTTCGGTCTTGCCAAGGTACGGCGAGATATCCAGCTCCAGCATGCCCCAGCCCATCTCGGCAAAATCCGGATGATTGCGATGCGCCGCTGCCGAGGTCGGCATCGGAATCGCCTGACCGGCCGCCGCGATCTCCTGCAGCATGAGGTGAGCCACTTCCACGGCCGCGTTGTAGGCCTCCTCAAAGCTTTCCCCGGCCGTGACTGCGCCGGGAATATCGGGGATCTGAATGCCGATGGCAGTGTTCTCGTCACCCCACTCGATGCAGATGGGATATTGCATTACGGATCTCCTTCATGACGGGTTGGCGGGCTGAATAACCCCGCGCGCCGCCGAATGCTTTTGACTGTCCCCAACGGTAAATCCTTTTTCGGATGCGGGACGGCAATCGTGTCCGGGTTGTAACGATGAGTGAAGATGTAATGACTGCCCGCAACCCGATCCAGCGTCCAGCCCGCCTCCTCCAGCTCCTTCATCAATAGCCTGCTCTGCACCAACCGCCTCCTTGGCCTGGCCCATTAAAAATAACTCTAGAGTTATCTTTACTCAAGCACAGAATGGGGCGGGGTGACGGTTGGTTGTTTTACAAAGTATTCCTGCACCAGTTTCGTTTATTGCGAATTTCGTTTGATTCGAATAACGTCCGCGGATCTTCCTTACAATGCTGGAACAGTCTTATGACCACTGCTACTCCATCTGCCATCAATCTGCCTGTCGAACGAGAGGTCAAAGCCGCGATTGAAGGCCAGCGCGCCCTGACCGCATTTCTCGCAAGCGGTTTTGAAACTCAGCGAATCCAGATTTTTGATGAACAGAACGAAGCCCACAGCGTCGAGCTGCCAACATCGGCGTTGCGCTTGCTGAGCGATATCCTCGCGGCGCTGGCGCAGGGCAACGCTGTGAAGGTGGTACCGATCCACGCGGAGCTGACCACGCAGGAAGCTGCCGATCTGCTCAACGTCTCACGTCCGCACATGATCAAACTGCTGGAGAGCGGTGAGATTTCCTACCACAAAACAGGCAAGCACCGACGTGTGCGTTTTGCTGATCTGATGGAATATAAAACCCGGCGAGACACCGCCAGCGAGCAGGCAATGATGCTTCTCGCGGAGCAGGCATAGGCGCTAAGGACAGGATACGAGTGAGGCATTCCTCTTTCACTGCTGTATACGATGCATGCGTTTTATATCCGGCCCCTCTAAGAGATTTCCTGATGTGGCTCGCACTGTCAGGGTGTATCGGGCTCGCTGGACTCAGGAAATACACCACGAATGGAAGCGTAACTTATTGAAGAACAGGTCCGACCTGACCCTCGAACAACTCGATCGCACATCGCAATTGATGGGCCTGGCCATTCCAGACGCGTGTATCGATGGCTATGAAGACTTGGTGTCAGGCCTGACACTGCCTGATGAGAACGATCGCCATGTTCTGGCGGCCGCTATCCGATGCGGTGCCGATGTAATAGTGACGTTCAACCTGAAAGATTTCCCCACCCGTCACCTCGCGACATACGGCATTGAAGCTCAGCACCCGGATGAGTTTGTGGAAAATCTTTTCCATCTTGATTCGGCTGCCGTCGTCGCTGCGGCTCAAAGCCAGCGACGGCAATTGAAAACGCCCAATGTGGAGGTGGACAAATATCTTGGCTTTCTCCAACGGCAAGGATTGGTCGAGTCGGTAAAGGCGTTAGGTAACTATCGTGCGATTCTCTGAAAATCAGACGCAAAAAAAACGGCGATCCCAGGATCGCCGTTTCTCTTACTGCCCGAACTTCTTGCCCAACCCCGGCGGGACGCCGTGGATGTTGGTGTCTTCCCACGGGCCGTTGGGGCTGACCGAGCGGCTCCAGCCGTTGTTCCAGCGGTAGTAGGTGCGCTGGCGGTAGAAGGTGTTGGTCTGGTCGTCGAGCACGTAGACGCCGAGTTTCTGGTCCCAGTGGCTGTTGCCGCCCGGTGGCGGGGCGAAGCTGGCCGAGGTGCGGGGCACGGGCTTGGCGGGTTTGGCCGGGATGCTCTTGCCGGGGCTCGGCGAGGTCGACGGGGTCGGGCTTGGCTGCGAGGGCGGGATTGGCGGCAGGCTGGTGGTCGGTTCCGGGCGTTGTACCGCACATGCACTCAAGCCCAGGGCCAGTGTGAGGACTGTGATGCGGGCGATGGTGTGCATGGCGGTGCTTTCCTGTTGGGTCCGGTTACTTGTCCGGGCTGTCGATAGTCAGTTTTTGTGGCGCGGTGGTGCTGCTGGCCACTGGGCCGCTGCGACCGATCCACTCACCGGCAGTCGGTTGACCGGCCCGTGAGATGCGCGCAACCAGTTGGACTTCAGGGAAGTTGGACAGTTTCAACTGCGGCATCATCGCGTCGGCATCGCCCAGTTCGACGGTTACCGGCAGGTCGGCGACGGTCAGGCGTTTGGCCGCCAGCGGCGCCGGTGGGCCAGAAGTGGCGCGGGCGAAGATGAACACGCTGTCGCCCGGTTGCACCTTGCTCCTGAGTTCGCTGGCCAGATCAACGCTGACTGTCAGCAATGCCGCTTTCGGCGCCTGTGCCTGGGCAACTTTGCCGCCGCTGGCTTTCAAGCGTTCGGCGGCACGCTCGATGCCGCCTTGCAGCGCAGCGCGAGAGTTGTCATCCGGCGGCAGTTGCGCGAGCAGGCGATTCCAGTAGTCGATGGCCTCCTGATAACGCTCGCCTTCGAACGCGGCGATGCCGAGCAGGCCGAGGCTGGTAACTTCCTTCGGATCGGCCTTCAGCGCTTCGTCGGTCAATTTCTGAATCTGCTCCGACCACTTTTTACCGTCAGCAAAATACTGCGCCTGCGCCCACTGGCCGAGCAGTTCCGGCTGGCGACCGGCGAGGTTGGCGGCGCGTTCGAACATCTTCGCCGCGTCTGCCGGACGGTCCTGAGCCATGTAGGTACGGCCGAGGAAATACAGACCTTCAGCGGAATCCGGTTGTGCGGCGACCGCACGTTCCAGACGCTGGGTCATCTCTTCCATCGACTGCGGTGCCTGAGCGAATTCACGGGTCAGTTCGACCTTGTCGGCGGCGCCGAAATGCAGGTACAGACCGAGACCCAGCACCGGTACCAACACGGCGGCCAGCAGCGGCAACGGCTTGCCCAGGCGCGAGACACGTGGTGCGGTGACGCCTTCGGTGTCAGCGAGCAATTCACGCGCGGCTTCTGCGCGGCCGCTGTCCAGTTGCGCGGCGTCGAGCACGCCTTCGGCCTGCTGCGCTTGCAGCTCGGCAACCCGTTCCTGGTACAGCGCGACGTTCAACGCGGTGCGATCTTCTTCCCGCTGGGCGCGGCGTTCGCGCAGTACCGGGATCAGCAGAAAACTCAGGGCGACCAGAAGCAACAGCCCTGCGGCGAGCCAGAAATCAATCATTCTTGGTTTTTATCCAACAGTTGGTCGAGGCGCTGACGTTCTTCGGCAGACAGCGATGACGGCGTTTCGGCGCGTTGCCCGCGACGCCTGCGCACGATCAGCGCGATCACCACGAAACCACCGAGCAGCAGCCCGGCCGGGCCGAACCACAGCAGCGCGGTCTTGGCATTGAGCGCCGGTTTGTAGCGGACGAAATCACCGTAGCGATCGACCATGAAGTCGATGATCTGCTGATTGTCCTTGCCCTCGCCGAGCATGCGGAAAATCTCTTTGCGCAGGTCGGCGGCGATCGGCGCGTTGGAGTCGGCAATGTCCTGGTTCTGGCACTTGGGGCAGCGCAGTTCCTTGGTCAGTTCGCGGAAACGCTCACGGTCGCCCTCTTTGGCAAATTCGTAGGTGTCGATGGCCGCATGGGCGACACCGGCCAGGCTCAAACCCAACACGACCGCAGCGAGAAAACGCTTCATGGCTTGGCCTCATCGACCAGCGCCTGATACTTGGCCGCGAGTTTTTCGCGCCAGACCTGCTCGTCGATCACCCCGACGAACTTGTCGCGGATGATGCCTTTGGCGTCGATAAAGAAGGTTTCCGGCGCGCCGTAGACACCGAGGTTGAGGCCCAGCGAACCCTCGTCGTCACGAATATCCAGCGCATACGGATTGTGAAACTCGGCCAGCCATTTCAAGGCGTCGGCATTGGTGTCCTTGTAGTTGATGCCGTAGATCACCACGCCGCGCTCGGCAAGTTTGTTCAGCACCGGATGCTCGACCCGGCAGGAAATGCACCAAGTGCCCCAGACATTGACCAGCGCCGGTTTGCCGAGGATGTCGGCCTTGGTCAGCGTCTTGTCACCCTGCACACTCGGCAGGGAAAACTCCGGGAACGGCTTGTCGATCATCGCCGACGGCAGCTCCGCCGGATCCAGGTACAAGCCGCGATAGAGAAACACCGCCACCAGCAGAAAAATCGCCAACGGCAACAACATCAACCAACGCCTCATGCCGCCGCTCCCGTCATGCCCAGCGCTTCGCGCACTTTGCTTTTCACCTTGACCCGATAACGCCGATCCAGCGCCGCCAGCAAACCACCCAATCCGGTGAGCAAGCCGCCGAACCAGATCCAGCGCACAAACGGTTTGACGTGTACGCGCACGGCCCAGGCGCCATTATCCAGCGGCTCGCCGAGGGCGACGTAGAGATCGCGAGTGAAACCGGCATCGATCCCGGCTTCGGTCATCACCGAGTTCTGCACGGTGTACAGACGCTTTTCCGGGTGCAGCACGCTGATTTCCTCGCCGTCACGAATGACGCGGATGGTGCCTTTGTCGGAGGTAAAATTCGGCCCCTCGAAATGCTTGGCGCCCTCGAAGACGAATTGATAGCCGGCCAGATCCATCGACTCGCCCGGTGCCAGACGCAGGTCGCGCTCGGCACTGTTCTGGCTCGACAACACCACGCCCAGCGCGCACACGGCGATGCCCAGGTGGGCGATCTGCATGCCCCAATAACTGCGGGTCAGCGTCGGCAAACCTTTGATCAGGCCTTTGTGCCGAGTCTTGTCGAACAGATCGCGCACACCGGCAAGCAACACCCACGCCGCCAGCAGGAACGTCGCGATCACTGCCCAGTTAAAGTCGCCATAAGCCACGCCGGCCACCACGGCCAATGCGACGCTGCCGAGCAGCACCGGAGTGAGCATGCTCGCCAGCCATTTCACTGGCGTGTCCTTCCAGCGCACGATCACGCCGATCGCCATGACCAGCATCAGCAACGCCATCAACGGAATGAACAACGCATTGAAGTAAGGCGGGCCGACCGACAGCTTGGCGCCACTGATGGCATCAAGAATCAGCGGATACAAGGTCCCAAGGAGGATCATCGATGCAGCGACAACCAGCACCAGGTTGTTGCCCAGCAGCAAGGTTTCCCGTGACCAAAGATTGAACCCGACCTGGCTTTTCACCACTGGCGCGCGCAGGGCGAAAAGGGTCAGCGAACCGCCCACCACGAACAGCAGGAAAATCAGGATGAACACGCCGCGCTCGGGATCCGAAGCGAAGGCATGCACCGAAGTCAGCACACCCGAGCGTACAAGGAAAGTGCCGAGCAGGCTCAACGAAAACGCGGCAATCGCCAGCAACACCGTCCAGCTCTTGAACACCCCACGTTTCTCGGTGACCGCCAGCGAGTGAATCAACGCGGTGCCGACCAGCCATGGCATGAACGAGGCGTTTTCCACCGGGTCCCAGAACCACCAGCCGCCCCAGCCGAGTTCGTAATACGCCCACCACGAACCGAGGGTGATGCCGATGCCGAGGAAAGCCCAGGCGACGATGGTCCATGGCCGCGACCAGCGCGCCCATGCCGCATCGAGACGGCCGCCGAGCAGCGCGGCGATGGCAAATGCGAAGGCCACAGAGAAACCGACGTAACCCATGTACAGCATCGGCGGATGCACGATCAGGCCAATGTCCTGCAGCAACGGGTTGAGGTCGCGACCGTCTGCGGGAATCTGTGGCAGGATCCGCGAAAACGGGTTCGAGGTAAGAATCAGGAACAGCAGGAAACCGGTGCTGATCATGCCCATCACCGCCAGGACGCGGGCGAGCATGACTTGCGGCAACTGCCGGGAGAACACCGACACAGCGAAGGTCCAGCCGCCGAGGATCAACGCCCACAGCAGCAGGGAACCTTCGTGGGCGCCCCACACCGCGCTGAATTTGTAGTACCACGGCAAAGCGGTGTTGGAGTTGTTTGCCACGTAGGCGACAGAGAAATCATCGGTCATGAATGCGTAGGTCAAAATGCCGAACGCAAATAACAAAAAGGCAAACTGCCCCCATGCGGCGGGCTGGGCCAGACTCATCCAGAAACGGTCACCGCGCCAAGCACCGACCAATGGCACCACCGCTTGCACCAGCGCAAAACACAGGGCGAGGATCATCGCCAGATGGCCCAGCTCGGGAATAAACAGTGCAGCAGCCATCGATCAACCCTCCTTCACAGGCGTCGGTGCGGATTGACCGCTGTCCTTGAGCGCTTTGGTCACTTCCGGCGGCATGTACTTCTCGTCGTGCTTGGCCAGCACTTCATCGGCGACCACCACGCCATCGGCGTTGAGCTTGCCGAGGGCGACGATGCCCTGCCCTTCGCGGAACAGATCCGGGAGGATGCCGCGATAGGCGATGGTCACGGATTTGTTGAAGTCGGTGACGACGAATTTGACGTCCAGCGAATCCTTGGAGCGTTGCAGCGAACCGGCCTCGACCATGCCGCCGGCGCGGATGCGCGTGTCCTGCGGCGCATCGCCGTTGGCGATCTGCGTCGGCGTGTAAAACAGATTGATGTTTTCCTGCAACGCGCTCAGGGCCAGGCCGACAGCAGCGCCCACTCCGACCAGAATCGCCAGAATGATGATCAGACGTTTTTTGCGCAGCGCATTCACTTGCCGTTCTCCCGGCGCAGACGACGCGCCTCTTGTTGCAGATAACGCTTACGCGCCGCAATCGGCGCCACTACGTTGAGGGCCAGCACCGCCAGGCAGATGCCGTAGGCCGACCAGACATACAGGCCGTGATGGCCCATGGCGAGAAAATCGCCGAATGAAGCAAAACTCATCGCACCGCCTCCAGACTCTGCTGCACTTCGGCCTTCACCCAACTGGCGCGGGCCTCGCGCTTGAGCACTTCCAGCCGCATGCGCAGCAACAGCACGGCGCCGAAGAAGCAGTAGAAACCCAGCACTGTCAGCAGCAGCGGCAGCCACATTTCCGCTGGCATCGCCGGTTTTTCCGTAAGTGTGAACGTCGCGCCCTGGTGCAGGGTGTTCCACCACTCCACCGAGTATTTGATGATCGGAATGTTGATCACGCCAACGATCGCCAGCACCGCGCAGGCCTTGGCGGCGCTGTCGCGGTTGCTGATGGCGTTGCCCAGCGCGATCACGCCGAAATACAGAAACAGCAGAATCAGCATTGAGGTCAGGCGCGCATCCCACACCCACCACGAGCCCCAGGTCGGCTTGCCCCAGATGGCCCCGGTGACCAGCGCCACGGCGGTCATCCACGCACCGATCGGTGCGGCGCATTGCAGGGCAACGTCGGCCAGCTTCATTTTCCACACCAGCCCGACTACGCCGCAGACAGCGAGCATCACGTAGATCGACTGGGCGAGCATCGCCGCTGGCACGTGGATATAGATGATGCGGAAGCTGTTGCCTTGCTGGTAATCCGGCGGCGCGAACGCCAGGCCCCAGACCACGCCAACGCCGATCAGCAGCAACGCTGCAATGCTCAACCACGGCAGGAACTTGCCGCTGATGCCGTAGAACCACTTGGGCGAGCCGAGCTTGTGAAACCAGGTCCAGTTCATACTGTTTCCATCACGGTTGCCGCTCATCATCGCGAGCTGGCAGAGGGTCATGCCTTTCTTCTTGAAGAAGTGGTCAATTTTTGACCAGGCCTCATTATTATTCGCCGACGCTGATCTTCAGGCCAGCGGCTATTGCAAAGGGTGTCAGGGTGATCGCCAGCGCTGTGAGGCTGGCCATCCACAACAGGTAGCCGGTCGCCGGCATGCCTTGCAGCGCCGCTTGCAACGCGCCGCTGCCAAGGATCAACACCGGGATGTACAACGGCAGAATCAGCAGCGCCAGCAACAGCCCGCCGCGCTTCAGGCCGACCGTCAGCGCCGCACCGACTGCGCCGAGCAGGCTCAACACCGGCGTGCCCAACAGCAACGACAGCAGCAGCACCGGCAGGCACGCAGCCGGCAAACCGAGCATCAGCGCCAGCAACGGCGATAGCAGCACCAGTGCCAGACCGGAGAACAGCCAGTGTGCCAGCACCTTGGCCAGGACCAGAAGCGGCAGCGGGTGCGACGAAAGGACCCACTGTTCCAGCGAGCCGTCTTCGAAGTCACTGCGAAACAATCCGTCCAGCGACAGCAGGACCGACAGCAACGCCGCCACCCAGACTAACCCCGGGGACAGGTTTTGCAAGACTTGAGTTTCCGGGCCGACGGCCAGCGGGAAAAGGGCAATGACGATGGCAAAGAAAATCAGCGGATTGGCCAGCTCCGCCGGGCGGCGGAACAGCAGTCGCGATTCGCGGGCAAGCAGCAGGCCGAAGACACTCATACCGCCCATTTCCCCAGATCGATGTCGCGATAACCGGCCGGCATTCGGGTCAGGGTGTGGTGGGTGGTCAGCACCACCAGGCCGCCGCGTTCACAGTGGCCGGCCAGATGCTCTTCCAACTGAGCGACGCCCTGCTTGTCCAGCGCGGTGAACGGTTCGTCGAGAATCCACAACGGCGGGCTGTCCAGATACAACCGCGCCAGTGCCACGCGGCGCTGTTGGCCGGCAGAAAGGCTGTGGCAGGGAACGTCTTCGAAACCGCGCAATCCTACCGCTGCCAGCGCCTGCCAGATCGCTTCGCGTTCGGCGGGATGATGCAGGGCGCACAGCCACGACAGGTTTTCTTCGGGAGTGAGCAGATCCTTGATCCCGGCGGCGTGGCCGATCCACAACAGGTTTCGCGCCAGTTCGCTGCGTTGCTCGGCCAGCGGCTGACCGTTGAGCAGCACCTGGCCGTCGGTGGGTTGCATCAAACCGGCGAGCAGACGTAAAAGACTGGTCTTGCCGCTGCCGTTGGGGCCGCTGATCTGCACCATGTCGCCACTGGCCAGGCGCAATTCGAGGTTTTCGAAAAGCAGCCTGAGGTCGCGTTCACACGCCAGGGCAACGGTTTGCAGGACAGGACTGGTCAAGGGATCACGGGCCTTATACGGTTCAAGTCGGCTCTAGAGCGGCCGTTAAAGAGATGCAGCATAGATGCTTTGATCGCTCGATCTGGCGAGCTGGATCAAACAATTGCCAGGTTTTTTGAACGAAGCGCACGACGCGCGGCATTATACATGCCGTGCCTTACTCTCAAGAGCGCAATTTCCTCAGGTTGTGTCCGCGTATGACAGGCGAAATGAACATCCTCCCGCTGCCGCCCACCGTGCCGGCGAGCGCTCGCCCGCAGATGGGTGAACTGCTCAAGCTGCTGACACCGGTCGAAGGCTTGATCGGCGCGGGACAAAGCGCCAAGGCCGAGGTGTTGTCGCTCAAGCAGGCTGATCAGACCTTTGAATTGCTGCTCAAAGTGACCCTCGACAGCGGTCGCCAGACCACCGTGCAGGCCAGCAGCAACCTGCCGTTGCCACAGGGCACCAACCTGGCGATCACTCAGCCATCGGCCGGCAATCTGGCGATCACCGTACAGCAAGCGATCGCCAGCAGCGTCGCCACCCTCACCCGCATCGATACCGCGCAATTGCCCGCCGGCACCTTGCTGCAAGGCAAAGTCGTGACCTCGCAAGCCCTGCCGCAGACGCCGGGGCAAGCGGCGGTATTTCGCTCGATGGTCACCCTGCTCAACACCGCATTGAGCGGCAGCACCTTGACCGTCGACAGCCCGCAGCCGCTGCGCATCGGCACCTTGTTGTCGGCGCAGGTGCAGGACGCGCAAACCCTCAAATTCGTGCCACTGAGCAGCCGTCAGGAGCAACTGGCGGTCAGTCAGCAATTGCTCGGCCAGCAAAGCCGCCAGGGCTCGCTCGATGGCCTGCTGAAGATGTTGCAAAATCTGCCGCCTACCACTGACCAGACCTCGGCCGATCTGCGCGCGGTGGTCGACAAGTTGCTCGCCAGCCTGCCGGACGTGCAGCAGATGAGCACCGCCAAAGGCGTGGCGCTGGCCTTGGCCAACAGCGGCGCGTTCCTCGAAGCGAAATTGCTCGGCGGACAAAACCCGACTCTCGCCCCGGACATGAAAGCCGACCTGCTCAAACTGATCGCGCAACTGACCCCGGGCCTGCCAAGCAACACCAATTTCAATGCAATCATCGCCGCCAATACCCTTGCCCAGGCACTGCCGAGTTTCGTCCGGAACGCCCTCGGCACCCTAGGCCAGGTCAGCGCCAAACCGGTGCCGAGCAGCTTCCCGTTGCCCGAACGACTGCTGGCGAAACTCGAAGGCGAAGGTGATCTCGAACAACTGCTGCGCCTCGCCGCCGCTGCGGTGTCGCGTCTCCAGAGCCACCAGCTGTCGAGCCTGGAACAGACCGGCGTCACCGACGATGGCCGCCTGCTCAGCACTTGGCAGCTGGAAATCCCCATGCGCAACCTGCAAGACATCGTGCCGTTGCAGGTCAAGTTTCAGCGTGAAGAAGCGCCGGAGCGCGAACCGCAGCCGCACGAACGCCGCGATGAGCGCGAAGCCAAACAGCAACTGTGGCGCGTCGATCTGGCCTTCGATCTGGAACCGCTCGGGCCAATGCAGATTCAGGCGCAACTGATCGCCGGCAGCCTGTCCAGTCAGCTGTGGGCCGAGCGGCCGTACACCGCCGACCTGATCGAGAACAACCTGTTCGCCCTGCGCCAGCGCTTGCTCGATTCCGGGCTCAACGTCGGCGACCTCGACTGCCACCACGGCACCCCGCCGCAAGGCAACCAAACCCGCCTCGAACACCGCTGGGTCGACGAAACCGCATGAACGATTCCACCGCCCCACGCCAGGCCATCGCCCTCAAATACGACGGCAACCACGCCCCGACCCTCACCGCCAAGGGCGACGAAGAACTGGCCGAAGAAATCCTGCGTATCGCTCGCGATTACGAAGTGCCGATCTACGAGAACGCCGAACTGGTGCGCCTGCTGGCGCGGATGGAACTGGGCGACAGCATTCCCGAAGAGCTCTATCGCACCATCGCCGAGATCATCGCGTTTGCCTGGAATCTGAAGGGCAAATTCCCCGAAGGACAAGACCCGAACGCGCCGATGGTCGAGAAGGACATCACCGCCCGTGGGGATGATTATTGAAGCCCAAAAGCAAAAGATCGCAGCCTTCGGCAGCTCCTACAGGGAAACGCGAATCCCGATGCAGGAGCTGCCGAAGGCTGCGATCTTTTTGATCCTGCTTTGATCGTTCCCACGCTCCGCGTGGGAATGCCGCCCGTGACGCTCCGCGTCACATTTCACAGGCGGAACGCGGAGCGTCCCAGGATGCGTTCCCACGCAGAGCGTGGGAACGATCTCAATCCTGAAAGCAAAAGATCGCAGCCTTCGGCAGCTCCTACAGGGAAACGTGAATCCCGATGCAGGAGCTGCCGAAGGCTGCGATCTTTTGATCTTGCTTGAAGCTTGGAGCTTGAAACTCCTAGCTGCTCTTATGCAACTTGCGCATCAACTCCGCCTCAGCCTGGGTCAACCCGCACGACTGAGTCAGTTCATCGACGCTGGCGCCCATGCCCACCAGTTTCGCCGCCTGGGCGAATGACAGGCTCGACGGGTCGCGTTGTTCCAGTGCAACGATCTTGTCCGGCAACGGGCTTACCACCGCGCGCAACTCGTGCAAGGCCTCGCCCATGCGCACGTTGCCGTTCTGGTAATCGTCGACGCGTTTGGCCAGTTCCTTGATGCGCTGATCACGCAGCGCATCGCCCTGGGCCTGCTGTGCAGCGATCACTCGCTGCGCCTTGATGTACGAGACGAACATCGCCAGCGTGCCGGCCCAGAACAGGAACAGAACAATTACCGCAACCTCGAGAATCAAATCAGATGCTCTCCAGTTCCGACCATTCTTCTTCGCTCATCATCTTGTCCAGCTCGACCAGAATCAGCAGTTCGTTGTTCTTGTTGCACACGCCCTGAATGAACTTGGCCGATTCTTCGTTACCGACGTTCGGCGCGGTTTCGATTTCCGACTGACGCAGGTAAACCACTTCGGCCACGCTGTCGACCATGATGCCAACGACTTGCTTGTCGGCTTCGATGATGACGATACGGGTGTTGTCGCTGATCTCGCCGCTGTGCAGGCCGAAGCGCTGACGGGTGTCGATCACGGTGACCACGTTACCGCGCAGGTTGATGATGCCCAGCACGTAGCTCGGTGCACCCGGCACCGGCGCGATCTCGGTGTAGCGCAGCACTTCCTGCACGCGCATCACGTTGATGCCGTAGGTTTCGTTATCCAGTTTGAAGGTCACCCATTGCAGGATCGGATCTTCAGAACCTTTTGCATTCGACGCCTGATTACTCATACCCTGACCCCTCGAAAAAACCGCCCCGGGCGGTGTGTGTTCTGTGTGGTGGCATTGGAAAATGCCATCGCCTGATTGTTATGTCGGCTGCTATGTCGGTTTATGTAGCGGCTTGTTGCCACTCAAGTGCTTTGCCCCGCCGCTGGCGATCAACTCGGCCAGTGCGGATACGTCAAGCAATGCACACATGTGCTCGATCACGGTGCCGGCGAGCCATGGCCGCTGACCCCGGTGACTTCTCCATTTGATTTCATTCGGGTCAAGGCGCAACGAGCGGCTGACCTGATGCACCGCCAGCCCCCACTCGTAACCTTGTACCGAAATCACGTATTGCAGGCCCTGCCGGAAGTCATCGCGGTAACGGTCCGGCATGACCCAGCGCGCGGTGTCCAGAACTTTCAGGTTGCCAGCCTGGCTCGGCAGAATGCCGAGGAACCACTCCGGCTGACCAAACAGCGGCGTCAGCTCGTGGCCGGCCAGCGAATAGATCGAGCCGAGGCACACCAGCGGCACCGCCAGGGTCAGCCCGGCAACGTCGAACAGCAAGCATTCGAAAGCATCGGCAGCCCAGGCCGGACGGCCATCGGGCTCGACCGGTGGCGGCGGGTTGTTCGGTGGCAGATGCACTTCGACCAGCGGCGGGACCAGCACCTTCGGCTCCGCAATCTGCGGCGCGGGTTCTGGCTCCGGCGCGGGTTCTGGCTCCGGCTCGGGTTCCGGCACGGTCAATAATTGCGTTTGCAGCAGCGGCGCCAAGGTCGACAGCGGCGCGCGCGGTTCGTCGATCAGCGCAACTGGCGCTTTGGCCACGGGGGCAGCAGCGGGCGCGGCAATTGGAGCGACGGATTTCTGCGCGTCGCGGGCCTGCTCCTCCAGCACCGCTGCCTGGAACTCGTCCATGGCCTCGGTGCTTTCCACCACTTCAGGCTGCGCCTGTTCGACGACTGGCGGCGGCGCTTCGACCGGCGCAGGCAAGTCCTCGGGCAGGTCGAGCAACAGGTCTTCCAGATAGGACTGCAAGGCCTGTTGCGGACGAGAAGTCAGCTTCACCGGCCGGTTCATGCGCGACTCCCTGTAGGAGCTGCCGAAGGCTGCGATCTTTTGATCTTTTCAGGAGCACTGACAGGCCAGATCAAAAGATCGCAGCCTTCGGCAGCTCCTACACGAATAAAGATCATGCTCAGGCCACCTGCGGAACAAGTTGCTGCGCGAGCAGGTGCTTGAGCAGTGCGCGGTAGGCCAGGACGCCACGGCTCTTGCCGTCGAATTGCGAAGGCGTGACACCCGCCCGGCTGGCGTCGCGCAGACGGGTATCGACCGGGATGTAGCCGTGCCAGATGTCGTCGGGGAATTTGTCACGCAGCACGCGCAAGGTGCCCATCGACGCCTGCGTGCGGCGGTCGAACAGGGTCGGCACGATGCTGAACGGCAGCGGTTGTTTGCGCGAACGGTTAATCATCGCCAGGGTGTTGACCATGCGCTCCAGACCTTTCACGGCCAGGTGCTCGGTCTGCACCGGGATCACCAGTTGCTGGCTCGCGGCAAGGGCGTTGACCATCAGCACACCGAGCAACGGCGGGCTGTCGATGATTGCGTAATCGAAGTCCTGCCACAATTGCGCCAGACTCTTGGCGATCACCAGGCCCAGGCCACTTTGCCCCGGTGACTGTCGCTCAAGGGTGGCCAGTGCGGTGCTCGATGGCAGCAGGGAAATGCGTTCGTCGCTGGTCGACAACAGCAACTGCCCCGGCAGGCCTTGCGGCACGCTGCCCTTGTGCAGAAACAGGTCGTAGTTGCTGTGTTCCAGGCTGTCGGGGTCGTAGCCGAAATAGCTGGTCATCGAGCCGTGCGGGTCGAGATCGACCACAACCACGCGCTTGCCCGCCTCGGCCAGCAATCCGGCTAAAGCGATGGAGGATGTGGTTTTACCGACACCACCCTTTTGATTGGCGACTGCCCAGACTCTCATTCAGTTCGTTCCTCCCGGCCAGGTTGATTGGCCGAGACATGCTTCAGCGTGTTAATGCGGGCGACGGAGAATTGACGGCACTCTCGCGTCCCGGCGTCTTGACCGGGGTCGGTGCAGTTTGTGTGCCAGCGCGCTTCAACGCCGCGTCCGGTTGCGCATTGGCGGTTCCGGTGCCCGTCAGGCTGCGGCGCACATCAAGATTGCGCGACACCACCAGCACCACGCGACGGTTCTTCGCCCGGCCTTCGACCGTGGCGTTGTTGGCCACCGGCTGGAATTCGCCGTAGCCCACCGACGCCAGTCGCCCAGGGTTTACGCCCTGCATGGCGAGCATCCGCACGATGCTCGCCGAGCGCGCCGAGGACAGTTCCCAGTTGGTCGGGTACTGCGCGGTGCGGATCGGTTGATCGTCGGTGAAGCCTTCGACGTGGATCGGGTTATCGAACGGTTTGAGGATCGCCGCGACCTTGTCGATGATGTTGAACGCGATGTCGCTCGGCATGGCATCGCCGCTGCCGAACAACAGGCTGGAATTGAGCTCGATCTCGACCCACAACTCGTTGCCGCGCACGGTCATCTGGTTGGAGCTGATCAAATCACCGAAGGCGGCGCTGATGTCATCGGCGATGCTTTTCAGCGGATCGCTGGCCCCGGAAATACCGGCGTCGACCTGTTCGGCATCCTTGACCAGCGGCTTGGCCGGGGTCACGGTTTTCGGTCGTTCGTCGCCGATCGGAATCGGTTTGAGCGAGCGGTCGGAGTCGGTAAACACGCCGATCAGCGCTTCGGAAATGACTTTGTATTTGCCTTCGTTGATCGACGAGATCGAGTACATCACCACGAAAAACGCGAACAGCAAAGTGATGAAATCCGCGTAGGAAACGAGCCAGCGCTCGTGATTGACGTGTTCTTCCTGGTGGCGACGACGAGCCATGAGGTTATTCCCTTAGTCCATGAAGCCTTGCAGCTTCAACTCAATGGAACGAGGGTTTTCACCTTCGGCGATCGACAGAATTCCTTCCAGCAACATTTCGCGATAACGCGACTGCCGCAACGCGATGGACTTGAGCTTGGCCGCGACCGGCAAGAGGATCAGGTTGGCACTGGCCACGCCATAGATGGTCGCGACGAACGCCACGGCAATGCCGTTACCCAACTGCGACGGATCGGCGAGGTTGCCCATCACGTGGATCAGGCCCATCACCGCACCGATGATGCCGATGGTCGGCGCGTAGCCGCCCATGCTCTCAAAGACCTTGGCCGCTTCGATGTCGCGGGATTCCTGGGTGTAGAAATCCACTTCGAGAATGCTGCGAATGGCTTCCGGCTCGGCGCCGTCGACCAGCAATTGCAGACCTTTGCGCGAATAGCTGTCAGGTTCGGCGTCGGCCACGCCTTCGAGGCCGAGCAAGCCTTCCTTGCGCGCCGTCAGGCTCCAATTGACCACGCGGTCGATGCCGCCGGCCAGGTCGACACGCGGCGGAAAGAAGATCCAGCCGAGAATCTGCATGGCGCGCTTGAACGCACTCATCGGCGATTGCAGCAGCGCAGCACCGACCGTGCCGCCCAGCACGATCAGCGCTGCCGGGCCGTTGGCCAGCGCGCCGAGGTGACCGCCTTCAAGGTAGTTGCCGCCGATGATGGCGACGAACGCCATGATGAGGCCGATTAGGCTGAGAACATCCATCAGATACACGCCTCGACGATGTGCTTGCCGATGTCGTCCAGACCGTACACCGCGTCAGCCAGATCGGCTTTGACGATGGCCATCGGCATGCCGTAGATCACGCAGCTTGCCTCATCCTGCGCCCACACCGAACTGCCGCCCTGCTTGAGCAGACGCGCGCCTTCGCGGCCGTCGGCGCCCATGCCGGTCAGCACCACTGCCAGAACTTTGTCGCCGTAAGACTTGGCTGCAGAACCGAAGGTAATGTCCACGCACGGCTTGTAATTCAGACGTTCGTCACCCGGCAAAATCTTCACCGCGCCACGGCCGTCGATCATCATCTGCTTGCCACCCGGCGCCAGCAGCGCCAGGCCCGGACGCAGGATGTCGCCATCCTCGGCTTCCTTGACGCTGATGCGGCAGAGCTTGTCGAGACGCTCGGCAAACGCCTTGGTGAACGCCGCCGGCATGTGCTGGATCAGCACGATCGGCGCCGGGAAGTTCGCCGGCAACTGCGTCAGTACGCGTTGCAGCGCGACCGGGCCACCCGTCGAGGTGCCGATGGCAACCAGTTTGTAGGCTTTGCGTTTCGGTGCCGGCGACGAAGCACTGGCAGCGGATGCACGGGCAGGCGCAGGTGCAGGTGCAGGACGTGCCGGGACAGGGCTGCTGTGGCTCGTGTGGCTGCCGTAGCTCGACGCTGCCGGAGCAGGCGTCGGCGCTGGCGCAGCGGCGGGAGCCGGCGCGCTGTAGGCGCTGAAACGACGATTGCTGCGCGAGATGCTGTGGACTTTCTCGCAAAGCAGTTGCTTGACCTTCTCGGGGTTGCGCGAGATGTCTTCGAAATTCTTCGGCAGGAAATCCACCGCGCCGGCGTCCAGCGCATCGAGGGTTACCCGCGCGCCTTCGTGGGTCAGCGAGGAGAACATCAACACCGGGGTCGGGCAGCGCTGCATGATGTGCCGCACTGCCGTGATGCCGTCCATCATCGGCATCTCGTAGTCCATGGTGATCACGTCAGGCTTGAGGGCCATGGCCTGATCGATCGCCTCTTTACCGTTGGTGGCCGTACCGACCACCTGGATGCTCGGATCCGCCGAAAGAATTTCCGAGACGCGGCGGCGGAAAAAACCCGAATCGTCCACCACCAGGACTTTGACTGCCATAAACACTCCATTAGGTGCAGCGGCGCGTCATCGCGCCGCCGCCCCGGATTCAAATACGCTTTGTGGCGTAACGCTTGAGCATGCTTGGAACATCGAGAATCAGCGCAATGCGGCCGTCACCGGTGATGGTGGCGCCGGACATGCCCGGAGTTCCCTGGAGCATTTTGCCCAATGGCTTGATGACCACTTCTTCCTGGCCGACCAGTTGATCGACGACGAAGCCGATGCGCTGAGTGCCCACCGAAAGAATCACCACATGGCCTTCGCGCTGCTCTTCGTGAGCGGCGGAGCTGACCAGCCAGCGCTTGAGGTAGAACAATGGCAGCGCCTTGTCGCGCACGATCACCACTTCCTGACCGTCGACGACGTTGGTGGTCGACAGGTCGAGGTGGAAGATTTCGTTGACGTTGACCAGCGGGAACGCAAACGCCTGATTGCCCAGCATGACCATCAGCGTCGGCATGATCGCCAGGGTCAGCGGCACCTTGATGACGATCTTCGAGCCTTGGCCCTTGGTCGAGTAGATGTTGATCGAACCGTTGAGCTGGGAAATCTTGGTCTTCACCACGTCCATGCCGACACCACGGCCGGACACGTCGGAGATCTCGGTCTTGGTCGAGAAACCCGGGGCGAAGATCAGGTTGTAGCACTCGGTATCGCTCAAGCGATCGGCCGCGTCCTTGTCCATCACACCGCGTTTTACCGCGATCGAACGCAGGACGTTCGGGTCCATGCCTTTGCCGTCGTCGGAGATCGACAGCAGGATATGGTCGCCTTCCTGCTCGGCCGCCAGCACCACGCGACCGCCACGGGCCTTGCCCGATGCTTCGCGTTCTTCCGGCGACTCGATGCCGTGGTCGACGGCGTTGCGCACCAAGTGGACCAGCGGGTCGGCGAGGGCCTCGACAAGGTTTTTGTCGAGGTCGGTTTCTTCGCCCACCAGTTCCAGGTTGATCTCTTTCTTGAGCTGACGCGCGAGGTCGCGAACCAGGCGCGGGAAGCGCCCGAAGACCTTCTTGATCGGCTGCATCCGCGTTTTCATCACGGCGGTCTGCAGGTCAGCGGTGACCACGTCGAGGTTCGACACGGCCTTGGACATGGCTTCGTCGCCGCTGTTGAGGCCCAGACGCACCAGACGGTTACGCACCAGCACCAGCTCACCGACCATGTTCATGATCTCGTCGAGCCGCGCGGTGTCGACGCGCACGGTGGTTTCCGCTTCGCTGGCCGGCTTTTCTGCCGGGGCAGCGGCTGGCGCACGGGCCGGAGCCGGTGCAGCAGCGGCGGCCGGTTTCGGCGCCTCGGCTTTCGGTTCAGGCTTGGCGGCAGGCTTCGGCGCAGCAGCGGCAGCCGGAGCTTTCGCCGCTGGCGTGGCGACGCTCGACACGGAGCCGGCAGTCGCAGCGCTGGCGTCAAACTTGCCTTTGCCGTGCAATTCGTCGAGCAGCGATTCGAATTCGTGGTCGCTGATCAGGTCACTGCCGGCCGCAGCGGCTGCCGGTGCAGCAGGTGCTGACGGGGCCGAAGCGATGGCCGATTCCAGCGCGTCAACGGCGAAGTTGCCCTTGCCGTGCAACTGATCGAGCAAGGCTTCGAATTCGTCGTCGGTGATGTCCGAGCTGTCGCCCGCAGCAGGCGCGGCCGGAGCAGCCGGCGCTGCTGGTGCCGCCGGAGCGACCGCATCGACAGCAAACTGGCCCTTGCCGTGCAGCTGATCGAGCAGCGATTCAAATTCGGCGTCGGTGATTTCATCGCTCGCCGCCGTGTCGGCAACCGGCGCGGGCGCCACAGCAGCGGCCGGAGCCTCAGCCTGGGCCTTGACGGCATTCAGCGAGTCCAGCAGTTGTTCGAATTCGTTATCGGTGATGTCGTCCGAGGAGTCGCTTTCAACGACCAGTTCTTCGATCATCTCGGCAACCGGCGAAGCCGGGGCTTCATCCGCCGATTGCGGTTCGGCCAGGCGCGCCAGCGCGGCCAGCAGTTCCGGCGTGGCAGCGGTGATCGGTGCACGCTCACGGACTTCGCTGAACATGCTGTTCACCGCGTCCAGTGCTTCGAGCACCACGTCCATCAGTTCTGCATCAACGCGACGCTCACCCTTGCGCAGGATGTCGAAGACGTTTTCGGCGATGTGACAGCACTCCACCAGCTCATTGAGCTGAAGGAAGCCGGCGCCCCCTTTTACAGTGTGGAAACCGCGAAAAATTGCATTGAGCAGATCTGCATCATCCGGACGGCTTTCCAGCTCGACCAGTTGTTCGGACAGTTGCTCAAGAATCTCGCCGGCCTCAACCAGGAAATCCTGAAGGATCTCTTCATCGGCGCCGAAGCTCATTAATGGGGTGCTCCTACAGGTCTAAAAACCCAAAAAACCCGAATTCCGAAACTCTAGAATCCAAGGCTGGATAACAAATCGTCCACATCGTCCTGACCGGACACAACGTCTTCTCGTTTATCGGCATGAATCTGCGGACCTTCACCCTGCGAGAGATGTTTTTGTGGATCTTTTTCAGCAAGCATTGCGGCGCGGTCATGTTCGATGCCCGCAAAGCGGTCGACCTGACTGGCCATGAGCACGAGTTTGAGCAGATTGCTTTCGACTTCGGTGACCAGTTGGGTCACACGCTTGATCACTTGACCTGTGAGGTCCTGGTAATCCTGAGCCAGCAGGATGTCGTTGAGGTTGCTCGACACCGCACGGTTGTCCGTGCTGCTGCGTGACAGAAAACCGTCGACCCGGCGCGCCAGTTCGCGGAACTCTTCAGCCCCGACCTCGCGACGCATGAAGCGGCCCCAATCGGCGCTCAACGTCTGCGCTTCATCAGCGAGACTGTTGACCACCGGCGTGGCGCTTTCCACCAGATCCATGGTGCGGTTGGCCGCGGCTTCCGTCAGCTTGACCACATAGCCCAGGCGTTCGGTGGCGTCGGTGATTTGCGACACTTCCTCGGCCTGCGGCATGTGCGGATCGATCTGGAAATTGACGATCGCACTGTGCAGTTCACGTGTGAGCTTGCCCACTTCCTGATACAGGCCGCGGTCACGGGTCTGATTGAGCTCATGGATCAGTTGCACCGCGTCGCCGAACTTGCCTTTTTCAAGGCTCTCGACCAGTTCGACCGCGTGTTTTTTCAAGGTCGATTCGAAATCGCCCTGTGATGATTCGTTATGCTCCATAGCTCCCCCGCGCATTCATCAGCCGATGCGTTCGAAAATCTTCTCGATTTTGTCTTTCAACGCTTGAGCCGTGAAAGGTTTGACTACGTAACCGTTCACACCGGCCTGAGCGGCCTCGATGATCTGCTCGCGCTTGGCTTCAGCAGTCACCATCAACACCGGGAGGTGCTTGAGTTTTTCATCGGCGCGCACGTGACGCAGCAGGTCGATACCGGTCATGCCCGGCATGTTCCAGTCCGTTACCAGAAAGTCGATGCTGCCGCTGTTGAGCACCGGAATGGCAGTGGTGCCATCGTCGGCCTCGACGGTGTTGGTGAACCCAAGATCGCGCAGCAGGTTCTTGATGATCCGCCGCATCGTTGAGAAGTCATCAACGATGAGGATTTTCATGTCTTTGTTCAATTCGACCTCCAAGCAGTCTTAAACGCGCCCAGCACCTGGACGCGCCACTTCAATCAATCGGCGCAGCACTTAAAGTTTGTCTGGAGCACAACGGATCGAGACCGGCGCCGTTCATCACCGCACCAGCCTCGTTTCGCAGTGTCCCCACACTGCCTTCAGCGCGCTCGCCACTCCCCCAAACGCCCCCGCAGACGGGCCGCGCACTGGCTGTGTAACTGGCTGACCCGCGATTCACTGACGCCAAGGACTTCACCGATCTCCTTGAGGTTCAGCTCTTCGTCGTAGTACAGCGCCAACACCAGTCGCTCACGCTCCGGCAAATTGGCAATCGCGTCCGCCAGCGCCGCCTGGAAGCGTTCATCTTCCAGATCGCGTGACGGCTCCATATGAGCACTGGCGCCATCCTCGTGCAGCCCTTCGTGTTCGCCGTCCTGCAACAGGTCGTCGAAACTGAACAGGCGACTGCCCAAGGTGTCATTCAGAATCCCGTAGTAATCGTCGAGACTCAATTGGAGTTCGGCCGCAACCTCGTGATCTTTAGCGTCACGGCCGGTTTTAGCTTCAATCGAGCGAATCGCGTCGCTGACCATCCTGGTATTACGGTGAACCGAGCGTGGTGCCCAATCCCCTTTGCGCACTTCATCGAGCATCGCGCCGCGGATTCGAATGCCCGCGTACGTTTCGAAACTGGCGCCTTTGCTGGCGTCGTATTTAGTCGAGACTTCCAGCAAACCGATCATCCCGGCCTGGATCAGGTCTTCGACCTGCACGCTGGCCGGCAGGCGCGCCAGCAAGTGATAGGCAATGCGCTTGACCAGTGGCGCGTAACGCTCGATCAATTCGTATTGCGCGTCACGCGCCGACTTTTTGTAAAGATTCATGCCACTGGCGGTCATATCACAGGCCCTGCGGTTTGCTGCACGAGACGCTCGACGAAAAATTCCAGATGCCCGCGCGGGTTGGCCGGCAGCGGCCAGGTGTCGACCTTCTGGGCGATGGCCTTGAAGGCCAGCGCGCACTTGGAACGGGGAAAGGCTTCGTAGACGGCGCGCTGCTTCTGCACTGCCTTGCGCACGCTTTCGTCGTACGGCACGGCGCCGACGTATTGTAGGGCGACGTCGAGGAAGCGATCCGTGACCTTGGTCAACTTGGCGAACAGGTTGCGCCCTTCCTGCGGGCTCTGCGCCATGTTGGCCAGCACGCGGAAGCGGTTCATGCCGTAATCGCGGTTGAGCAACTTGATCAGCGCGTAAGCATCGGTGATCGAAGTCGGCTCGTCGCAGACCACCAGCAACACTTCCTGGGCGGCACGAACGAAACTGACTACCGAGTCACCAATACCCGCAGCGGTGTCGATCACCAGCACGTCGAGATTGTCGCCGATGTCGCTGAACGCCTGGATCAGGCCGGCGTGCTGCGCCGGGCTCAGGTGCACCATGCTCTGCGTGCCGGAGGCCGCCGGCACGATGCGAATCCCGCCCGGGCCTTGCAACAGCACGTCGCGCAGTTCGCAACGGCCTTCGATGACGTCGGCCAGTGTGCGCTTGGGTGTCAGCCCCAGCAGAACGTCGACGTTCGCCAGGCCCAGGTCGGCGTCCAGCAGCATGACCCGACGGCCAAGCTCTGCCAGCGCCAGCGACAAGTTCACTGACACGTTAGTCTTGCCGACGCCACCTTTGCCGCCGGTCACCGCGATCACCTGTACGGGATGCATGCTGCCCATGTTATTTCTTTACCTTGTCTTGCATAGACGGAGGCCACATTACTGGCTGCGCGTTCCTGATCGGAACAATGCGTGGCAGACCATCGATGTAGGTACAAAAACTGTTCATGATTACCTCAGCCAACCTGCTTGGTCGGGCTGTGATAGATATCAGCGAACATGTCAGCCATGGCTTCTTCGCTGGGTTCTTCCTGCATTTGCACGCTGACGGAGCGGGTGACCAGTTGATGACGGCGCGGCAGATGCAAATCATCCGGAATCCGTGGGCCATCGGTCAGATACGCGACCGGCAATTCATGACTGATCGCCAGGCTCAACACTTCGCCGAGACTGGCCGTTTCATCCAGTTTAGTCAGGATGCAGCCGGCCAGCCCGCAACGCTTGTAACTGTGGTAAGCGGCGGTTAGAACCTGTTTCTGGCTGGTGGTTGCCAGGACCAGATAATTTTTTGAGCGAATGCCACGCCCGGCCAGGCTCTCAAGCTGCATGCGCAACGCCGGATCACTGGCTTGCAGGCCGGCAGTATCGATCAAAACCACGCGTTTGCGTAGCAGTGGATCCAATGCCTGCACCAGCGACTGACCTGGATCGACGTGCGTTACCGGCACGTTGAGGATGCGTCCGAGGGTTTTCAGTTGTTCCTGCGCGCCGATGCGGAAGCTGTCCATGCTCACCAGTGCGACGTTCTGCGCGCCGTACTTGAGCACGTAACGCGCGGCGAGCTTGGCCAGCGTGGTGGTCTTGCCCATGCCGGCGGGGCCGACCATGGCAATCACACCGCCCTCTTCCAGCGGCTCGACTTCCGGTACGGCAATCATCCGCGCCAGGTGCGCCAGCAGCATGCGCCAGGCCTGACGGGGTTCTTCGATATCGGTGATCATCGCCAGCAGATCGCGCGACAGCGGGCCGGACAGGCCGATGCGCTGCAGACGGCGATACAGATTGGCCTGGGCCGGACGGCTGCCTTGCAGCTGATTCCAGGCCAGGGTGCCGAGCTGAACTTCCATCAGCTCGCGCAGGCTGTTCAATTCAAAACGCATCGAATCCAGCGCACGCGGATCGACACCCGCCGAGGCCTGCGCAGGCGCTGCGGCCGGGCGCGTCGGTGCGGCGTAGGTCGGCTCGCTCAGCGGTTCGGCAGCAGTCAGCGGCAGGCCTGCGGTCAATGGCAGCCCGGCAAACAACTGCTGATTGGTGTTGCCGTCGGCTTCGCCACGCAGGCTCAGCTCGGCCTGGGCGGTGACGATACGCGACTGGGTCTTGCGCAGCTCGTCTTCGAGTTCCATGTTCGGAACCCGTGGCGCCAGCGCCGACAGTTTGTAATCCAGAGCCGCCGTCAACTCGACGCCGCCGGCAATGCGGCGGTTGCCGATGATGGCGGCATCAGCGCCCAGCTCATCGCGAACCAGCTTCATGGCCTGACGCATATCGGCGGCGAAAAAACGCTTAACTTGCATAAACCACTACCTCAGCCGTTGGGCCCTACTGTCGCAACGATGGTCACTTGCTTGTTGTCCGGTACTTCCTGGTAGGCCAGCACATGCAGGCCTGGCACTGCGAGGCGGCCGAAGCGCGAGAGCATCGCGCGAATCGGGCCTGCTACCAGCAGGATCACCGGTTGGCCTTGCATTTCCTGACGCTGGGCCGCTTCGATCAACGAACGCTGCAGCTTCTCGGCCATGCTCGGCTCCAGCAGAACGCCCTCTTCCGAGCCTTGTCCTGCCTTCTGCAGACTATTGAGCAATATCTGTTCCAACCTTGGTTCCAATGTGATTACAGGCAGCTCGGACTCAGTGCCTACAATGCTTTGGACGATTGCACGGGATACGCCGACCCGCACAGCGGCGACCAGCGCGGCGGTATCTTGACTCTTGGCAGCGTTGTTCGCGATCGCCTCGGCAATGCTGCGAATGTCGCGCACCGGCACGTGCTCGGCGAGCAGCGCTTGCAGAACCTTGAGCAACTGCGACAGCGAAACCACGCCCGGCACCAGCTCTTCCGCCAGTTTCGGCGAGCTCTTGGCCAGCAATTGCATGAGTTGCTGCACTTCCTCGTGGCCGATCAGCTCACTGGAGTGCTTGTACAGAATCTGGTTCAAGTGGGTGGCAACCACGGTGCTGGCGTCGACCACGGTGTAGCCGAGCGATTGCGCCTGGGCGCGCTGGCTGATTTCGATCCACACCGCCTCCAGGCCAAAAGCCGGATCTTTGGCGTTGATCCCGTTGAGCGAGCCGTACACCTGGCCCGGGTTGATCGCCAGTTCGCGATCCGGATAGATCTCGGCTTCGGCGAGGATCACACCCATCAGGGTCAGGCGATAGGCGCTTGGCGCCAGATCGAGGTTGTCGCGGATGTGCACGGTCGGCATGAGGAAGCCCAGATCCTGCGAGAGCTTCTTGCGCACGCCCTTGATCCGCGCGAGCAATTGCCCACCCTGATTGCGGTCCACCAGCGGAATCAGGCGATAGCCGACTTCCAGGCCAATCATGTCAATCGGCGTCACGTCGTCCCAGCCCAGCTCCTTGGTTTCCATGGCGCGGGCCGGCGACGGCAGCAGTTCCTGCTGACGCTTGACCTCTTCCAGCGCCACGACCTTGGCGACGTTCTGCTTCTTCCAGAACAGGTACGCGCCGCCCGCAGCCAGCGCCGCCATGCTCAGGAAGGAGAAGTGCGGCATGCCCGGCACCAGGCCCATCACCGCCATCAAACCTGCGGCCACGGCCAGCGCTTTCGGCGAGGCGAACATCTGGCGGTTGATCTGCTTGCCCATGTCTTCCGAGCCGGACGCACGGGTCACCATGATCGCCGCTGCTGTAGATAACAACAGTGATGGCAATTGCGCCACTAAACCGTCACCGATGGTCAGCAAGGCGTAAACCTTGCCCGCATCGCCGAAGCTCATGCCGTGCTGGAAGATACCAACCGCCATGCCGCCAATGAGGTTGATGAACAGAATCAGCAGGCCGGCGATGGCGTCACCACGGACAAACTTGCTGGCACCGTCCATCGAACCGTAGAACTCAGCCTCCTGGGCGACTTCCTGACGGCGCGACTTGGCTTGATTCTGGTCGATCAGGCCGGCGTTGAGGTCGGCGTCAATCGCCATTTGTTTGCCGGGCATCGCATCGAGGGTGAAACGCGCGCTCACCTCGGAAATCCGCCCGGCACCCTTGGTCACCACGACGAAGTTGATGATCATCAGAATCGCGAAGACCACGATACCGACCACGTAGTTACCGCCGATCACCACCTCACCGAAGGCCTGAATCACCTTACCAGCAGCGGCGTGGCCGTCCTGACCGTGGAGCATTACCACCCGCGTCGAGGCTACGTTCAGCGCCAGTCGCAGCAACGTCGCCACCAGCAGGATGGTCGGGAACACGGCGAAGTCCAGCGGCCGCAGCGCATACACGCAGACCAGCAGGACGACGATGGACAGGGCAATGTTGAAGGTAAAGAAGACGTCGAGCAGGAACGGCGGTACCGGCAACATCATCATCGCCAGCATGACCAGCAGCAACAACGGCACGCCCAGATTGCCTCGACTGAGGTCGGCAACGTTGGTGCGTGCTGTATTGAATAACTGAGTGCGATCCACCGGTTTTCCCCGTTCCTTTAAAGCAAACTTTTGACGCCCCGAACGGGCGCAGGGCGGCTACTGCAAGAAGCTTTCCAACTTTTGCCGGGGAATGAAATAGAGCGGTTTTACTTGGGATTTATCGGCTGATTGGGCTGGCCCCTTCGCGAGCAGGCTCGCTCCCACAGTTTGACATGCATTCCCAATCGGACATTTGGAATACGGCCCCTGTGGGAGCGAGCCTGCTCGCGAAGAGGCCTTCGAATGCGGCGCATTTTTTTCGATTTAAACGAAGCTGTTTACAAGACACCTGCAGACACGGTCTCAAGGCTACAAATCCTTGCGCCATTGCCTACAGCCAAGCCAGAATCCGCCGGCTTGTGCACCTGGGGGTCGGATTCTATTGTGGTCCGGTCGCTGACGAATCAGCGATCGGGTTTAGCGACCCGGATCTTGAATAGGTGCATCAGCGTTCCATGCTTTGTCGCGGGTTCAGTATCTGCGACTGCGCCATGGTGGCTGTATGTGGGAGACCTTCGGGTCTGCCGGGTGCCTATAACCGGTTCGCTAACCTGCGTACAGCCGCCACCTTACTGTTTAGCGACAGTGCCTGACGGCTCCACTTATATAAGAGCTTCACCATGATCAAACCAACACCCAACCCGCCCGAATCCGACCCCACCTCCCCCTACGAATCCCTCGATTCAAAAAAACTCCACCAAGCCGCCGATCGCGCCCTCGACCACTACCTCTGCCCACCCGGCTCGACCCCACCACCCTTCAGCCCCCGCGCCATGTACGCCGTCACCGCCGACACCAAAAACGAAGACCTCCTGGCCAACGCCTGCGAAACCCTCGCCTCGGCCAAAACCATCGCCCAGGAATTCGCCGGGCTGGTCAAACCATCGCAGCGCCGAACGCTGATGGGGATTGCGCAACTGATCATGCTCGGGGAACTGGCGGTAAATCGGGTGCTGGATAATCTGGAGTTGCCTGGATGATGCGGTTCGGCTGAGTGATTCGAGTGAGAGAGCCGGCCTTTTGGCGAGCAAGCTCGCTCCCACATTTTGATCTTCTTGGATGCAAATCTTGCAGCGGCTGAAGATCCTGTCGAGTGCAGCTTGCGCGAGCTAGGCCTCTCGGCGGCGCAGGAGCGCCCACCCCTTCAGCGATACCATTGGTCGGATAACCGTCCCCACCTGTCAGATCTGACAGGTGACGGGCGCCTCGTTCTGCGTTGTGATGAACCTTGCCTGCCATTGTTCATCACCAGTGTTCGAGGAGAACAGAATGAGCGTTCAAGTCTATTCAACCGAAGCCAACGCTGCCCTGGCCTTGTATCCCGTGTACCCCCCGCAATGGATAACACCGGTGCTGCCTCCAGGTACTGCCGATGGTGGCCTTCCTCTCTCGGCATTCACTCCATCTGGGGTAGAACTTGTCATCGACCCCATAACCGGCTTGCGGAACTGGGTCATGGCGGCTTATGACGTCGTGACTATTTTTGTCAACGGAGTCAACACCGGCATCAGCAAAACCATCTATCCCGGTGAGGAGCAGGAACGCATTCTTTTGCGCGTGCCGGCGAGCTGGTTCACAAACGGTGTCAACGATGTCCACTACAGAGTGACCCGAGCCAGCGGTAACGACGCTGACTCACCCACACTCAAGCTGCTCTACAACAACCCGGCGCCTACCGTCACCGTCAGCCATCCACCCAGCGTCGCACCGGGGCAGACGGCAGTCATCACGATCACCGTCGGTTACTCACGGCCTCAAGACACGGTCACGCTCACCATAGGCACCTGGAGCATCACATTTGCCAACCCCACAAGCCCGATCAACCACACCCTGACGGCTGCAGAATTGCAGTTGATAGGCGACGGCACCCATTCGGTCTTCGCCAGGGTGCGCGATCAATTGACCAACAACAATGAGTCGGCGACGACCCCGATCACTATCACCGCCAATCAGAAGGTGTACAACTCGCCGATAATCGCTGAGGCCGTGGACGGCATGCTCGACGTGGCCGCACTGAGGGGCCAGGACGCCACGCTACGAGCACGCAACTGGACGGGAATCCAGGTCGGTCAGCAGGTGTGGTTGAAGCTTACCGGCCAGAAACCCGACGGCTCGGCGCACGTCCTGCAATTCTGGAATGGTGACACCCACAAGGTGAATGCGACCTGGGTCAGTCAGGGGTTCTGGGATAAACCGCTGCTCATAGCTTTTCTGAAAGAATTGAAAGAAGGATCGCTGTTGAAACTGGAATTCTGGGTATCGGAGGACAAGAGCAATGACTTCGCTAGCGCCACGCGGTTTCCGGATCAGGTGTATACCGTCATTGGCCTGCAACTTGACCTGCCACCCCCGACCTTGAACCCGCCCACAGTGCCGATTGACGTTTTGGCTAATCCGGATGGAGTGAAGCTTCAGATAACAGGCTTCGCAGCAGAGAAAGACGATAAAGCTCAATTCGTCCAGGTGAACGCGCCGGCCGGTGCGCCGCCGTTTCCGGTGGTGGATTTTGTTGGTGGGATTGCAGAGATTTCATTGAGCGCTGCGTTTCTGGCGGCTTGGCATGGCAAGGCGATTGAGTTGCGGTGGGATTTGATTCGTACCGGAGTTCCGGCTGGAGAATCACCAACAGTCAGGTTTGATGTCATGACAATCGCTGATGGAGACCCGCGTTTGCCGACACCCGTAATTCTCCAAGCAATTGGGCCGGACGAAGGAAAAGTACTTGATTTATCGACTTTTGATGGCGATGCGACTGTGACAGTCGATACCTGGACAGCCATGGCAAAGGGACAAAAGTTCTGGCTGCTTTGCGTAGGAAAAAAAGATGATGGATCGGACTACGAAATTTCGTTGGCTAATGGAATTGAAATTGAAATGCCAGGTAAATTGAGCAGAACGCTTTTGCGTTCGGAACTAGACCGCCTTGTTGATGGATCTCTTCGCGTGGACATTAGTGTTGGATTCAGCACCAACGGGGACAAAAACGACGCTACTCTGTTCCCTAGTCTAAATGTAGGCCTCAAGGTACGTGCAAAACTCATCATAGATGATTCACCTTTAGAGTTGTCAGGCAGGACAGTGTCAATCGTGAATACCAGTGGTCAGTACATCGATAGATGGCGCCTTACGGGTGTTCATCCGTCTGGAGCCTCAGCAAATCGTCAAGCGTCAGGAGGAGTGGGTCAAATTACTTATCAATCGGATAATCCAAAAATCGCAAACGTCAATGACGTCGGGTTAATCTGGAGTGAAGGTAATGGCAGCACCACCATCAATGTAAGAGATAGCTCAGGCCAACATGCCTCAATTTCTGTTTCTGTAAGCAACGTCGAACAATGCATTGTCTCACCATCACTTATAGCTGATTCAAAGATTGATCAGTGGGTCAATGCGAATGGCCGTGCTGTAAAAACGTCAGACCTGGTTTTGTTCCGAACTAAATTTTTTGTGACTCAGCCCGCTGCCTATGGAATTCGCTCAGACGTTAGTTTGTATTGGGGGTTGTACAACGAAGGACACGGGTGGAGAGAGCATGCTTATCATTCTAGCCCTGGACACACTGTCTTGTGTTTGCGGTAGTGAGTCGACGCTTCGCCTCATCAGAATTGAGAGAAAAGGGGACAGGAGTAAAGGGAACGGATTTATTTAACCAGTGATCTAGAACAGCGGGGCTTGAACTTGGTTGTTTTCCTGACCGGGATGACCCCTTAGCGAGCAGGCTCACTTTCGACGGTTGATCGCATTACAAGTGGAATCAAGTTTGCTCGCGAAGGCTACTGACAGGCAATAATCGCCCAAAAAAACCGCCGTTGCGCATCATCGGGACGGCGGTTTTCTTTTCAGGTGTTTGGCGATGAGGGCAAACTGCCGGTCAATACCGAAGGATTTTCACTTTCCCATTTTTGGTCCTGGGCAATTCGAACTCGACTTCGCCGCCCACTTTGATCTTCGCCTGCAAGGCCTCAGCCAATGGAATGCTGAACCGGTACTCTTTGGCCGTCAGAAAAAAACCCGTGGCTTCGGCAAAGGACAGGCATCGTCCCGAGGGCTTCGGCGTGATGGTGCCTTTGCCGGTTTTTTCATCGTAGCTGCTGAAAATACCTTTCATCGTCGTGCTCCCTTGCACTCGCTCGCCTGACCGCGCCAGTACGCAGCTGCATCTTGCATCAAACTGCAAAATCACGGCGACTGCACCTGTCAGAGTTGACAGTAAAGGGGAATCTCAGACAAAAGGCTGCGCAGCAACGTCAGGAATCCCGCCGCAAGTCCGGTGGAATCGGCAGATCATCCTTGAGCGGGTCCGGCCGTTTGCCCTTGCCCGCCTGGTGTTGGCGGATCTGGTAGACGTAGGCTAATACCTGCGCCACCGCCAGATACAGTCCACCGGGAATTTCCTGCTCAAGCTCAGTTGAGTAATAGATCGAGCGCGCCAGCGCAGGCGACTCGAGCAGCATGACGTTGTTGGCCACTGCGATTTCGCGGATTTTCAGGGCGATGAAGTCGCTGCCCTTGGCCAGCAGCACCGGTGCGCCGCCCTTCTCCGAGTCGTACTTGAGCGCGACCGCGTAGTGGGTCGGGTTGGTGATGACCACGTCGGCTTCGGGAATCGCCGCCATCATCCGTCGCTGGGACATTTCGCGCTGGGTCTGGCGGATGCGTTGCTTGACCTCCGGGCGGCCTTCCTGATCCTTGTGCTCGTCGCGCACTTCCTGCTTGGTCATCTTGAGCTTCTTCATGCTCTCCCAGATCTGCACCGGCACGTCGACGGCGGCGATGATGATCAGACCGCAGGCCAGCCACAGCGTGCTCCAGCCCACCAGCAAAACGCTGTGGATGATCGCCATGTCCAGTGGTTCGTGAGCGATGCGCAGCAAGTCGTCGACGTCGGCGGACAACACCAACAGCGCCACGCCCAAGGTGATCAGAAACTTCGCCAATGCCTTGAGCAGTTCAACCACAGCCTTGAACGAGAACATCCGTTTGAGGCCGGCGGCCGGGTTCATCCGGCTGAATTTGGGTGCCAGCGAACTTGCCGCGAACAGCCAGCCACCAAGGGAGATCGGCCCGATGATGGCGGCGAGCAACAGGGTAATCATCACCGGCTGAATCGCCAGCAAGGCGATCAACCCTGACTCCAACAGAAAACGGCCCATGGCGCCCTGATCCATGACCACTTCGCGGGACAGGGTGAAGTTCAGGCGCATCACATCCATCATTTCTTGCGCAAGCATGCCGCCGAAAATCAGCAGCGCAGAGGCGCCGGCCATCATCACGGCGAGGGTGTTGAGCTCTTTGGAACGGGCAATCTCACCCTTCTCACGGGAGTCCTTTTTGCGTTTCTCCGTGGGGTCTTCCGTTTTGTCCTGACCGCTCTCGCTCTCTGCCATGACTCAGCGCGCCCGTGCCAGTTCGCGTAGCAACTGCAAGGCCTCGCTGGCCAGCGGTTGATACTGGTTGAGAATGTCCGCAAGCCCCACCCAGACGATGAACAGGCCGAGCACCAGGGTCAGCGGAAAACCGATCGAGAAGATGTTCAGTTGCGGCGCGGCGCGGGTCATCACGCCGAAGGCGATGTTGACCACCAACAGTGCGGTGACGGCCGGCAACACCAGCAGCAATGCGGCGCCGAGGACCCAGCCGAGTTTGCCGGCCAGTTCCCAGTAATGCGCAACCATCAAACCGCCGCCGACCGGCAGCGTGGTGAAACTTTCAGTGAGGACTTCGAATACCACCAGATGGCCGTTCATCGACAGGAACAGCAACGTCACCAGCATGGTAAAGAACTGCCCGATCACCGCCACCGAAACGCCGTTGGTAGGGTCGATCATCGAGGCGAAGCCCATGCCCATCTGGATCGCAACAATCTGCCCGGCGACGGCGAAAGCCTGGAAGAACAGTTGCAGGGAAAAGCCGAGTACGGCGCCCACCAGAATCTGCTCGCCGATCAGCAACAGGCCGCTGAGATCGAGTGGGCTGACGGCGGGCATCGGCGGCAGCGCCGGGGTGATGACCACGGTGATCGCCACGGCGAAATACAGGCGCACGCGGCGCGGGATCAGGGTGGTGCCGAACACCGGCATGACCATCAGCATCGACGCCACGCGAAACAGCGGCAACATGAACGACGCCACCCAGGTGCTGATCTGGGTGTCGGTCAGCTGAAGCAGCGATTGCATGGCTTAGCCGATGACCATCGGAATGTTCTTGTACAGCTGGATGATGTATTCCATGAACGTCTGCACGATCCACGGACCGCCGATGATCAGGGTCACCAGCATCACCAGAAGACGCGGCAGGAAGCTCAGGGTCTGTTCGTTGATCTGCGTGGCGGCCTGGAACATCGACACCAGCAGGCCGACCAGAAGGCTCGGCACCACCAGGATGGCGACCATCATGGTGGTCAGCCACAGGGCTTCACGAAAGATATCGACCGCGACTTCCGGCGTCATGGCGAAACACCTCCAAAACTGCTGGCCAGAGTACCGATGATCAGCGCCCAGCCATCGACCAGCACGAACAGCATGATCTTGAACGGCAGCGAGATGATCAGCGGCGAGAGCATCATCATACCCATGGCCATCAGCACGCTCGCCACGACGAGGTCGATGATCAGGAACGGAATGAAGATCATGAAGCCGATCTGGAAGGCGGTTTTAAGCTCGGAAGTCACGAACGCCGGCACCAGAATGGTCAACGGCGCCTGATCCGGGCTGGCAATGTCGGTGCGCTTGGACAGGCGCATGAACAGCTCCAGATCGCTGGTGCGGGTCTGCGCGAGCATGAAGTCCTTGATCGGCACCTGAGCCTTTTCCACCGCTTGCTGGGCGGTGAGGGTTTCCGCCAGATACGGTTGCAGCGCGTCGTTGTTCGCCCGGTCGAACACCGGCGCCATGATGAACAGCGTCAGGAACAGCGCCATGCCGGTGAGGATCTGGTTCGACGGCGTCTGTTGCAGGCCGAGGGCCTGACGCAATATCGAGAAGACGATGATGATCCGCGTGAAGCTGGTCATCAGGATGACCGCCGCTGGAATAAAGCTCAGCGCGGTCATGATCAGCAGGATCTGCAGACTGACCGAATATTCCTGCGCGCCGTCGGCATTAGTGCCCAGCGTGATCGCCGGGATAGACAACGGATCGGCGGCGAACGCCAGCGGCGCGGCCAGCAACAGGACCAGCGTCAAGACGATGCGGAGCGCACCCATTACTTCGTATCCTTTTGGTCCTTGCCAAGAATCTTCAGCAGATGCTGAGCAAATTCCGGCGTCGCTTTTTCACTGGCGGTGGGGACTTCGACCGGCTCTTTGAGCACGTGCAGCGCGGTGATGGTGCCGGGGCTGAGGCCGAGCAGAATCTGCTCGTTGCCGACCTGCACCAGCATCAAGCGGTCACGCGGACCGAGCGCGCGTGAGCCGATCAGCTCGATTACCTGGCCCTTGCCCGCTGGCCCCGCCTGCTGCACGCGGCGCAACAGCCAGGCGAGGAAAAAGATCAAACCCAGCACCAGCAGCAAACCGAACACCAGTTGCGTTAACTGACCGGCCACGCCGCTGTTGACCATTGGCGCGGTGGCGGCAGGCGCGGCAGTGGTTGCACCCGGCTCGGCAGCCAGCACGCTCAACGGCCATGCCAGCAGCACCCAGAGAAACCTTTTCACTCAGCGCAGCTTCTTGATGCGTTCGCTTGGGCTGATCACGTCGGTCAGGCGGATGCCGAACTTCTCGTTGACCACCACTACTTCGCCGTGGGCGATCAAGGTGCCGTTGACCAGCACGTCGAGCGGCTCACCGGCCAGACGATCAAGCTCGATCACCGAACCCTGGTTGAGTTGCAGCAGGTTGCGGATGTTGATGTCGGTACTGCCGACTTCCATCGAGATCGACACCGGGATGTCGAGGATCACGTCCAGGTTCGGACCGTCGAGGGTCACCGGATCATTGTTCTTCGGCACGCTGCCGAACTCTTCCATCGGCAGACGGTTGGAGCTGGAAGTGCCGGCGTCGGCGGCCAGCAGTGCATCGATGTCAGCCTGGCCGGCGTCACCGGTTTCTTCCAGGGCCGCAGCCCATTCATCGGCCAGTGCCTGGTCGTCCTGCGCGTTCATATCGTCGTTCATCATGTGTCCTCGGCGGGCAACAATTCGGTTAAATACGGGGGTGAAAAGCGCCGCCTCAGCGACGCTCGATCGGCTCGATCACCTGCAACGCGAGGTTGCCTTTGTGCGAGCCCATCTTGACCTTGAAGGCCGGCACGCCGTTGGCGCGCATGATCATGTCTTCCGGCATCTCGACCGGGATCACATCTCCCGGTTGCATGTGCAGGATGTCGCGCAGCTTCAACTGGCGGCGGGCTACGGTGGCACCGATCGGCACGTCGACATCGAGTACGTCCTGGCGCAGGGCGTTGACCCAGCGCTCGTCCTGATCGTCGAGGTCGGACTGGAAACCGGCGTCGAGCATCTCGCGCACCGGCTCGATCATCGAGTACGGCATGGTCACGTGCAGATCGCCGCCACCGCCATCGAGTTCGATGTGGAAGGTGGAGACCACAATCGCTTCGCTCGGGCCGACGATGTTGGCCATGGCCGGGTTCACTTCCGAGTTGATGTACTCGAAATTGACTTCCATGATCGCCTGCCAGGCTTCTTTCAGATCGACGAACGCCTGTTCCAGCACCATGCGCACCACGCGCAGTTCGGTCGGAGTGAATTCCCGCCCTTCGATCTTGGCGTGACGGCCGTCACCACCGAAGAAGTTGTCCACCAGCTTGAACACCAGTTTGGCGTCGAGGATGAACAGCGCGGTGCCGCGCAGCGGTTTGATCTTGACCAGGTTGAGGCTGGTCGGCACGTACAGCGAGTGCACGTATTCGCCGAACTTCATCACCTGCACGCCACCGACAGCCACGTCCGCCGAGCGGCGCAGCATGTTGAACATGCTGATGCGGGTGTAGCGGGCAAAGCGCTCGTTGATCATTTCCAGCGTCGGCATGCGTCCACGGACGATGCGATCCTGGCTGGTCAGGTCGTAGCTTTTGACACTGCCGGGTTCGGCAGCATTATCGGTCTGTACCAGACCATCATCGACGCCATGCAGCAGCGCATCGATTTCATCCTGGGACAGCAGATCCTGCACGGCCATGTCGTGTTCCTACTGCAGTACGAAATTAGTGAAAAGCAACTGTTCGATGACCACTTTGCCCAGTTCTTTCTGCGCCACTTCCTGGACGCTGGCGGTGGCCTTCTGGCGCAACATCTCCTGGCCGACCGGGGTCGCCAGTGTGGCGAAATCCTGACCGGAGAAGAGCATTACCAGGTTGTTGCGGATAACCGGCATGTGCACTTTGAGCGCGTCCAGATCGGCCTGATTCCGCGCCAGCATGGTGATGCTCACCTGCATGTAGCGCTGACGGCCGTTCTGGTTGTAGTTGGCAACGAAGGCCGGCGCCATCGGCTCGAAAATCGCCGCCTGCTTGCCGACCGGCGCTGCTTCAGCGGCCTCGGCAGGCTTGCTCTGCGCGCCGTGCATGAAGAACCAGGTCGCCCCGACGGATGCACCAATGGCCACCAGCAACGCCAGCACGATCACGATGATCAGCTTGAGTTTGCCTTTGGTTGCGGGGTCTTTTACTGCTGCAGCTTCGCTCTTCGCCATGCCAATAATCCGTCACTAATCGGGGGTTTCACAGTCGCACGGCAAGGCAAGAGCAAGTGTTATGCCAGAAGTGTCGGCGCGTCATCTGAACGGCGCCATAAACAAATGTGGGAGCGAGCCTGCTCGCGAAAGCAATGTGTCAGTCAACATAAAGGTTGAATGTCACACCGTATTCGCGAGCAGGCTCGCTCCCACATTGGTATTGCGTTGCGTCAGGCGTAGTAATCGACCGCGCTGCTACCGATGACGCTGGTGGTCTGCGCGGCAACTTCCGCCACTGTAGCCGGTGCCAATTCCTCATCCGCCGAATCCAGGCGGCCACCCGCAGCGCTGGTCCGGCCACTCTGCCCCTGCTGCGCCTGTTCCTGACCTTGCTGCCCCTGCCAGCCACGGTTCTGGTCGGCGACATTGACATCCACCTGGCCCATGCCCTGCTGGTTGAACATGTCGCGCAGGCGGTGCATCTGGCTGTCGAGCGCTTCACGCACGCTTGGGTGTGCGCTCATGAAGGTGACCTGGGTCTGCTGATCGGGAACCATGTTCACGCGGATATCCAGACGCCCAAGCTCCGCCGGCTGCAACTGAATGTCGGCGGCCTTCAGGTTGACGCTGGACAGGTACATGACGCGGTTGACCACTTCTTCGGTCCAGCCGCTCTGGTGCATGGCGATCGGCTGATTCACCGGCAGCGCATTGGCGGTTTTCGGCGTAGCGGCCTGGGTCAGTGCCGCCAGACGGTTGGCGAAGTCATCGACGCGGGTGTCGCTGGTAGCCGATTTCAGATCCTTCAGACCATCGTCGATCAGCCCGCTGAAAGCTTGTTCGCCGCCCTGACTGGTGCTGTCCTTGTCGGCCTGCACGTCGAGCATGCTGGCCATGCCGGCGGCAAAGTTCTGCGCGGCGGTCAATTCGCCGTCAGCCTGAGCTTGAGCAGGCGTGGCTTTCGGTTGCGCCTGACTGGCGGCGGAAATATGCCCGCCCTGCTCCATCGCCATGCGCACGGCCGGCATCGAGTCGAGCGGGTCGGCCGATGGATCGAAATCGCTGTCGGTTGCCGCCGGATCTTTGACCATGCCCGACACGACCGCCAGTGCAGGCGTTTCGGTTTCCGGCTGGGCTGGCGTGGTGACTGTTGGTGCTTGCACCACAGGCGCTGCCACCAACGGCTGAACGACTTGCGCCAAGGCCGGATCAAGGGCCGGGTCTACAGGCGCGGCATCGGCCACAGGGGGTTGTATGGTTTCAGCGGTGTCATCGGCAGTGGCAGTCGCGTCGTCGCTCGCCGCCGCTTTGTCGGCAGGCAACGCTTTGCCGCTATCGGCAACTGCTGGCTGGGGCGCGGCAGATTGATCTTTGCCGATATCCTTTTTGCCGCTGCTGTCCGCGACCTTATCGCGTGCCGGCCTGACTGAATTGTCAGCGCTCACGGCGGGCTTGGCCGGCGCCTGATCGGCAAACACTTTGGCGAAGCTGGAGGCCTTGTCCCCGGCGTCTGCGGCCATTGCCGACGATTTGGCAGAGGCGGCTTGCGCCTTGGCCTGAGCGGCGGTCTGAAGAAGAATGTTGGGGGTCGCAGGCATGACACGGTCTCCGCTGCACTGGGATCGTAGGTACAGTTGAGCAAGTTGACTGCAAGTGCCGGGCCAGTTTGGCCAGACACTTGCGAAAAGCGCCGGACGGCAGCTTCAGTGGATGTGGGCGTGGTGCTTTTCGCTTTCGTACACCGGACGTACTTCGGCGAATTCAGAATGGATATCGGCGACTAGCTGAGCGAGCGCTTCCGGGCTTTTGTCCTTCGCGTTCGACTCCAGGTCCTGGCACAACTCGGCCAGTCGAACCGCGCCCATGTTGCTGGCGCTGCCCTTGAAGCTATGCGCTACATCGGAAAGCGCTTTGGCGCTGGTGCTGTCCTGCAACTCGTGCAGGCGGCTTTGCGAATCTGCCAGAAAAGTCTCCAGCAATTCCGTATAGCCGTCCTCCATCACCTCGCGCAAAGTATCGAGGACTTCGCGATTTACATGTGGGTCTGTCACTTGCTCACTCCTTGATCAAGAATGGGCGGATTATGCCTCAATCTCCCAGAAAAACTCCACGCTGGCACTACGACCTTGGTCCGACCAACTGGCGTTGCGCCCCAGCTGCCGGACCAGACCGATGCCGCGTCCCGACAAGCGGACGTTATCCACGGGCCTTTCCATGACCCGCGCCACATCAAACCCCTTGCCACTGTCATCGACACGAATGACCAGCCGCCCACCCTCGCCTTGCGGTTGCACCTGCAGATGCACGCGCACGAAACCGTCTTGCAGCGCCTCCAACCGCGCCGCGCGCATTTCATAGTAGCGGGCGAAACCTGCCGCATCGCGTTTGAGGCTCGAGTCCAGCCCGAGCACGCCATGCTCCAGGCCATTGGAATACAACTCGGCGAGCACGCTGTACAGCGCCCCGCTTTGCGCGCGCAGGCCATGCACCTCAAGCAGCAACTGCAAGAGGAACGGCAATGGATTGAAGCGCCTGAGCGTGGCGCCGCGAAACTCGAAACTGGCCGACCAGTCCAGCGGGCACGACTGGCCGCTGTCGGAATACACCGGCGCTGCGCCGTGGGCCTGCGCCGACTCGAGCAGACTGACCTCGACCATGCTTACGTCATCACGGGCCTGTCCGCGAAAATCGCGCAACGCTTGCTCGATATCCTCGAATAACCGATCCGGCTCACGGTTCGCCGCAAACACCTGCTGCAAGCGTTCGACGCCGAACAACTGGTCATTGGCATCGCAGGTATCGATCACCCCGTCCGATAACAGAAACACTCGATCATCGACGGCCATCGGATACACATCCGTACGGTCATCGAAGGCTTGCGCGCTGAGAATCCCAAGGGGCAAATGCCGCGCCGGCAAGGGCACACGCTCGCCGCTGGCCATGCGGTGCAGGTAACCGTCGGGCATGCCACCGTTCCACACCTCCACCGAACGGCTCTGGAAACTCAGACTGAGCAAGGTGGCACAGCAGAACATGTCGACCGGCAGGATGCGCTTGAGCTTGGCGTTCATCTCGCGCAGGGTTTCGGCCAGGCCATAGCCCTTGGCGGTCATCCCATAAAACACTTCGGCCAGCGGCATCGCCCCCACCGCTGCCGGCAAGCCATGCCCGGTGAAATCGCCGAGCATCACGTGCATGTCACCGGCCGGCGTATACGCAGCGAGCAACAGATCGCCATTGAACAGGGCGTAAGGCGATTGCAGGTACCGAATGTTCGGCGCACTCAGGCACCCGGAATGCGCGACCTTGTCGAACACCGCTTTGGCCACGCGTTGTTCGTTGAGCAGATAGTCATGATGTTTCGCGATCAGATCGCGCTGCTGCAGGACCGTGGCCTGAAGGCGACGCAAGCGATCCATCGCCTTGATTTTGGCGGCAAGGATCACCTGGTTGTACGGCTTCGCCAGAAAATCGTCACCGCCAGCCTCCAGACAACGGGCCAGCGCTTCACTCTCGGTCAGCGAGGTGAGGAAGATGATCGGCACCAACGCTTCACCCGCCAGCGCCTTGATCTGCCGCGCCGCTTCGAAGCCGTCCATCACCGGCATCAGCGCGTCCATCAATACCAGATCGGGTTGTTGCTGCTGGAAGCATTCGACCGCCTCCGCACCATTGGCCGCCGTCAGCACTTGATGACCTTGACGGCGGACAATGGTGGACAGCAGCAGCCGGTCGGCGGCACTGTCTTCGGCGATAAGAATAGTCAGCGGCTCTTGCGCCTGCATGGGCGTCAACTGATGTCGAAGAGTTTGTCGAAGTTGGAAATCGCGAGGATTTTCTTCACATCGGAGCTGCTGTTGACGACGCGGATATCCGAATTGTCGCCACCGGCGTGATCACGCAGCAGAAGCAACATGCCCAGCGCGGAGCTGTCGAGGTAAGTGGCCTCTTTGAGATCGACCACGATGGATTCGGGTTTGTGTGGGAGCCGTTCATACGACTCGCGAAATTCCTGATGGCGACCGAAATCGAACCGGCCTTTGACGGCGATCGTGAGCTTTTTCTGGTCTGGAGAGACTTCTGTAACGACTGACATTGACTGGCTTCCTTGTCATTGACGAACCTGTACAAGGTTTAGCACCTGGATAGGGTTGGGGCAAGGCGCAACAGTGGAACAAGTGTGGGAGCGAGCCTGCTCGCGAAGGCATTCTGTCAGTTGACTACAGGATTGACTGACACGGCGCTTTCGCGAGCAGGCTCGCTCCCACAGGGTTTGGCGGTGAGGTTTAGAAGGCATCACGCCGTGGCAACCGCTGCGACAGTTCATCGAGCAGCTTCTGCTCGCGCTTGTCTTCAAGGCGTTGCGCCTCATCACGATAGCGCTGCACCAGTTTGCGCAAACCCTCGACGCGGGCAAACGCCTGCTGCCACTCTTCACGAGCCTTGTCGAGCTTGTTCTGGTGCCAGACCAGGCTCTGCCGTTGCTGGTCGACGGCAGTATCGAGTTGCGCCAGAAAACCCTGAAAGCCCAGCAGCCATTGCCCGGTCACGCCGGTGCTGCCGCGCACGATCCACTGCTGCGAGTAATCCAGACGAAAGGCATTGAGGTCGGCCAGTTTGCTTTCGGCAACTTTGACCTGGCCCTGAAAGTAGGCGAGGCGCTGCACGGCGGCTTTCTCGGCCTTCTCGGCCATGTCCACCACCGGTGCCAGGCGCGCAGCGCGGCTGACGGCCATGGCCGGTTACCCGCCCGCCGCAGGGGCGAACAGGGTTTCCAGATAGGCCTGGCTTTCACCCAGATTGATTTTGTCGTTGAGGCCCTGGCGCTGATACCTGACCAATTGCGGCTGCAGGGAAATCGCCAGATCGGTCTCGCGATCACCACCGGCCACATAGGCACCGACGCTGATCAAATCACGGCTCTGCTGATAGCGCGACCAAAGCTGCTTGAAATACTGCGCGCGCTGCATGTGATCCGGCGAAACCACCGCCGGCATCACCCGGCTGATCGAGGCTTCGATGTCGATCGCCGGATAGTGGCCTTCCTCGGCCAGGCGCCGCGACAGGACGATGTGGCCGTCAAGCACGCCCCGCGCCGAGTCGGCAATCGGGTCCTGCTGGTCGTCGCCTTCGGACAGTACGGTGTAGAACGCCGTGATCGAACCGCCGCCCTTCTCCGCATTACCGGCGCGCTCCACCAGTTTCGGCAGTTTGGCGAACACCGAGGGCGGATAGCCCTTGGTTGCTGGCGGTTCGCCGATGGCCAGCGCGATTTCACGCTGGGCCTGGGCGAAACGGGTCAGCGAGTCCATCAGCAGCAGAACGTTCTTGCCCTTGTCGCGGAAATACTCGGCGATGCGCGTGCAATACATCGCCGCGCGCATACGCATCAGCGGTGCATCGTCCGCTGGCGAGGCAACCACTACCGAGCGTTTGAGGCCTTCTTCACCGAGGATGTGCTCGATGAATTCCTTAACTTCGCGACCACGCTCACCGATCAGGCCGACGACGATGATGTCGGCTTCGGTGAAGCGGGTCATCATGCCCAACAGCACCGATTTACCGACACCGGTACCGGCGAACAGACCCAGACGCTGGCCACGGCCGACCGTCAGCAAACCGTTGATGCAACGGATGCCGACATCCAGCGGTACGCTGATCGGGTCACGGTTGAGCGGGTTGATGGTCGGGCCGTCCATCGGCACCCAGTCTTCGGCCTTCATGCCGCCCTTGCCGTCCAGCGCGCGACCGGCGCCGTCAAGAACACGGCCGAGCATGCTCATGCCCATCGGCAAACGACCGGTATCGGCCAGCGGCACCACGCGGGCGCCCGGGGCAATGCCGGCGACGCTGCCGACCGGCATCAGAAAGACTTTGCTGCCGGAAAAACCCATGACTTCCGCTTCCACCTGAGACGGATGGTAGCTGTCGTCATTGATCACCATGCAGCGGGTGCCCATGGCGGCGCGCAGGCCTTCGGCTTCGAGGGTCAGGCCAACCATGCGCAGCAGCCGACCTTCAAGGATCGGCGCGCCGGCAATCTCGGTGGCCTCGGCGTAGGTGCTCAGGCGCTTGGCGAAACTGGTGCGTTCAAGGCGCATCGCTGGCGTCCGCGCGCGGCTCGTCAGAGTCGACAGCCGCTGGGGTGTCTTCGGGAATGTCCAGACTCAAGTCAGGCGCTGCCGGATGCAGAGCCTGCTCGTGCAACTGGTCGAACAGCTTGGCCATGACCTGGGTCACCCGCGATTCGACGCTGGCGTCGATGCGGCTGTGCTCGGTTTCAACCCGGCAGCCGCCCGGCAACAGCGACTCGTCTTCGACGATGCGCCAGGTTTCTTCGTGGCGTTCGCGCAGGGCTTTGACCTGGGCGAAATCCTGCGGATTAACGTACAGGCGCACGTTTTCCACGCCCAGCGGCAACAGCTTGAGGGCATCGCGCATGACGTGTTCGATCTGTGTCGAGTCGATGGCCAGTTCGCGCTTGATCACCTGCTTGGTGATGTGTTGCACGAGGTCAACCAGCGACTTTTCAATCTGGGTGTCTTGCTCGGCGATCGGTTCGAACAGGTTGGCCATCAGCAGCTCAAGGCTGGCGATTTTCGCCGCCAGCGCCGTTTCTGCTTCCTGACGCACCTTCAGCGTGGTGCTGTGAAAACCTTCCTTTTCACCAATGGCGAAGCCCTCGTTGTAAGCCTCCTGACGGATGCTTTCGAGTTCTTCCAGGGTCAGTGGCTGGACTTCTTCCAGCGGCACTTCTTCCATTTCCGGCGGTTCGGGTTCCGGCTCCGGCTCGGGTTCCGGTTTCGGCGGGTCGAAGCTGGGCAGCGCCCAGGATTCGAAGCCGCGAACATCACGGGCGCGGATCAGATCCGTCACAGACTCGTCAGGCTTATCCATGGGCTTAGATCATTTCCTCGCCGCCCTTGCCACCGAGCACGATCTCGCCGGCTTCGGCCATACGACGGGCAATAGTGAGGATCTCCTTCTGCGCGGTTTCGACGTCGCTGACGCGCACCGGGCCTTTCGCCTCGAGGTCGTCGCGCAACAGTTCGGCGGCACGCTTGGACATGTTCTTGAAGATCTTTTCCTTGACGCCCTCGTCCGAGCCTTTGAGGGCCAGCACCAGCACATCGGAAGAGACTTCGCGCAACAGCGCCTGAATGCCACGGTCGTCGACGTCGGCAAGGTTGTTGAACACGAACATGAGGTCTTCGATCTGACCGGACAGGTCTTCGTCGACTTCGCGGATCGAGTCCATGAGCTGGCCTTCGATCGAGCTGTCCAGGAAGTTCATGATGTCGGCCGCACGCTTGATGCCACCCAGGGTGGTGCGCGAGGCGTTCGAGTTGCCGGAGAACTGTTTCTCGAGAATCTGGTTGAGTTCTTTCAAGGCGGCCGGTTGCACGGTGTTCAACGACGAGACGCGCAGGATGATGTCCAGACGCACTTTATGGTCGAAGTTGCCGAGCACTTCACCGGCCTGATCCGGGTCGAGGTACGCGACCACGATTGCCTGGATCTGCGGGTGTTCGTAACGGATGACGTCGGCGACTGCGCGCGGCTCCATCCATTTCAGGCTGTCGAGGCCACTGGTGTTGCCACCGAGCAGGATGCGGTCGATCAGGCCGTTGGCCTTGTCTTCGCCCAGGGCCTGGGTGAGCATCTTGCGTACGTAGTCGTCGGAACCGACGCCGAGGCTGGTCTGATCGCCGACGATGTCGACGAACTCGCTCATCACCTGCTCGACCTGTTCGCGATGGACGTTGCCCATCTGCGCCATGGCCACGCCGACGCGCTGAACCTCTTTGGGCCCCATGTGGCGCAACACTTGCGCAGCATCGGTCGAACCCAGGGACAGCAGCAGAATCGCGGCTTTGTCGACCTTGGTCAGTTTGACGGTGGCGGCTCGGTTATCACTCATCTGCGTTAATCCACTCTTTCACGACCTGAGCCACGCGACCCGGGTCTTCAGCTACCAGACTCTTGATTGCATTCAGCTGCGCGTCATAACCCTCGCTCGGGCTCGGCAACAGAATGCTCTGCGGACCACCGAGGCTCACGCGGTCGTTGGCCAGTTCGCCGTCCAGGCCGCCCATGCCACCGAGTTCCACGTCGCTGCCCAGACCGGCCAGCTCCTTGCCTTTGCCACCGCCGGTGATGTTGTTGAGCACCGGACGCAGCACACCAAACACCAGTACGAGGATGAACAGCACACCCAGCACTTGTTTGACGATGTCCCAGAACCAAGGCTGGGAGTAGAACGGAATATCGGCAATCACTTCGCCGCGCTCGGCGGAGAACGGCATGTTGATCACGCTGACGCTGTCGCCACGGCTGGCGTCGAAACCGACGGCGTCCTGCACCAGACGGGTGAAGCGCGCCAATTCGTCGGCGCTCCACGGCGCACGGCTGGTTTCGCCGTTGGCCGGGTTGATCTTGACCTGATCGTCGACCACGACCGACACCGACAGGCGATTGAGACGGCCCTGCTGCTGCTTGGTGTGGCTGATCGAACGGTCGAGCTCGAAGTTCTTGGTGGATTGTTGACGCTTGTCCGCCGGGTACGGTGCGAGCATCGGCTGGCCGGTGGCCGGGTCCATGATCTGCTGACCGTTGGCGTCAACCAGTGGCTGACCCGGCTGGATCATCCCGGCCGGTGCGGCGGTGCCACCGGTGGTCTGCGGCGCCGAGGCAGGCGACGGCGGCTGGTTGCTCAGGGCACCCGGCACACCTTGCGGGCCATTGCTGGCGGTACGTTGTTCGTTGACCGACTGCTCGCTGCGCAACGCCGGTTGGTCCGGGTTGAACTGCTCGGCAGTCGATTCGACGGCACTGAAATCGACGTCGGCGGAGACTTCAGCCTTGTAGCGATCGTTGCCCAGTACCGGTTGCAGAATGTTGTGCACGCGCTGGGTGAGCATGCTTTCCATGCGGCGGCTGTAATCGAACTGCTTGCCGGCCATGGTCATTTCCGAGTTCTCCGCCTGATCGGAGAGCAGGTTGCCCTTTTGATCGACGACGGTGATCTGCGATTTGCTCAACTCGGGCACGGAAGTCGCGACCAGATTGATGATCGCCACCACCTGACCCGGCTCCAGCGAACGCCCGCTGTACAGCTCGACCAGTACCGAAGCGCTCGGCTTGCGCTCGTCACGGACGAACACCGAACTCTTCGGAATGGCCAGGTGCACGCGGGCACCCTTGACGTTGTTCAGGCTGGAGATGGTCCGCGCCAGTTCGCCTTCGAGGCCGCGACGATAACGGGTCGCTTCCATGAACTGGCTGGTGCCCAGACCCTGTTCCTTGTCGAGGATTTCGAAACCGATATTGCCGTCGCTGGGAGTGACACCAGCGGCAGCGAGTTTCATCCGCGCACGGGACAGGTCGTCGGCCTTGACCAGCAAGGCGCCGGAATTGGGTTCTACGTTATAGGGAATGTCAGCGGCGGCCAGGGTTTCCATGACCTGCTTGGCGTCCATGCCGGCAAGGCTGCCGTACAGTGGACGGTAATCCGGCTGCTGCGACCACAGCACCACGGCAAAGCCAATCGCCACGCTCGCCGCCAGACCGACCAACAGGCCGACCTGACGCAGCACGGTCATCTGGGAAAGGTTTTCCAGAAAGGACAGGCCGAACAGCGGCGGTTTGCCGTCGATCGGGGTGGCCTTGGCCGGAACGTTATCAGCGACTGCTTCTGCCATGACTTATTTCGCCCTTAAACCGGCATCTGCATGATGTCTTGGTAAGCCTGGACCAGCTTGTTGCGCACCTGGGTCAGAGCCTGGAACGACACGCTGGCTTTTTGCGACGCAATCATGACGTCAGTCAGGTCGACACCGCTCTTGCCGATCTCGAACGCGTTGGCCAGTTGAGTCGACGCCTGCTGGGTATCGCTGACTTTATTGATCGCCTGACCGAGCATGTCGGAAAAGCTGCTGCCCGCGATTTCAGGGACAGCGGCAGTCGATTTACGCGCAGACATGGCATCCACTTTCATGGCCTGCATGTCCATCATCAACCGATTAAATTCAATACCTTGGCTCATGGTCTACTCTCTTGGGCGGCCCGCAATTTTTTGACACTCACTCGGCGGGTACACAGGTATTAGCAACAAGGGTGCCAGCTAGTGGGCACCCTCCTGAGAAAAGCATCTGGAATGTTTTGCAGCATCGATCAGGTGGCGAACAGATAACCTTCGACATCCATCCCGGCATCGCGCATTTGCGCCAGTTTGTAGCGCAGGGTGCGCGGGCTGATGCCGAGCTTTTCGGCAGCTTCCTTACGGCGGCCACGCTCGGCGCGCAGGGTGTCGATGATCATCTGAAACTCCCGGCGGCGCAGGTCATCGCCCAGCGCGCCGGAAGAATCCGCCTCGATTTCCACCTCGCGGATCACCGGTGCCGTGATCGGCAACGGCGCAAATGTCACCGCACCGCTCAGGCAGAAATCCTGCGGCTGAATCAAACCGCCCTGCTGCAGAATCAACGCGCGCTGAATGGCGTTGTCCAGCTCCCGCACGTTGCCCGGCCACGGGTACGCGGTCAGGCAAGCTTGAGCTTCGGGGGACAGCTTCGCTGCTGCGTGCTTCATTTTATTGACGTGTTTGGCCAACAATTTTTCCGCCAGCGGCAGGATATCGGCAGTGCGCTCGCGAAGTGGACGCCAGGCCAAGGGGAAAACCGACAAGCGGTAAAACAGGTCTTCGCGAAAACGCCCCGCCGCCACCTCGCCGGCCAGATCACGATTGGTCGTGGCGACCACGCGAATATCCAGACTGATCGGCTTGCGCGCGCCCACTCGCTCCACTTCCCGCTCTTGCAGGACGCGCAGCAACTTGGCTTGCAGACCCAGGGGCATTTCGGAAATTTCATCGAGCAGAATGGTGCCGCCGTCCGCTTGCTCGAACTTGCCGGCCTGCGAGGCGATGGCGCCGGTGAACGAGCCCTTCTCATGGCCGAACAGTGTTGCTTCGAGCATGTTGTCGGGGATCGCCGCGCAGTTGATCGCAATAAACGGCTGGCTCGCCCGTCGCGATTGCTGGTGGATATAGCGCGCCAGCACTTCTTTACCGGTGCCGGACTCGCCGGAAATGAGGACAGTCGAATCACTGCGCGCAACCCGTGCGGCCAACTCAAGCAACTGCGCACTGGCCGGTTCAACGGCGACGGGGCCTTCCGCTTCGCCTGCATCAATGCAGCCCAGCGCATGCCGCGCCACCAGATCGAGCAATGCCTTGGGCTCAAACGGCTTGACCAGATAATCCGCCGCGCCTTGGCGCATCGCATCGACCGCACGCTCGACCGCGCCATGGGCGGTCATCAGCAGTACCGGCAATTGCGGCTGGCGTGCGCGCAGCAACGCAAGCAATTGATGACCGTCCATGCCCGGCATGTTGACGTCGCTGACCACCAGGCTGAAAGCTTGCTGCGCGACCGCCGTCAGCGCTTCTTCGGCGCTGCCGACGGCGTGATAGTCGTGGCCGGCGAGGAGCAGCGTATCGGCCAGCGCTTCGCGCAACGAACGGTCATCCTCGACCAGCAACACCTTGATGCCCATGACGTTTATTCAACTCCCTGTGCAGCGGAAAACAGTGGCAGGCTGAACTGCGCGCAGGTGCCGCGCCCGACTCGCGAGCGCAGGGTCAATTCTCCCTGATGCGCACGGGCCACCGCTTTGACCACGGTCAGGCCGAGGCCGGTGCCGGTGACTTTGGTAGTAAAAAAGGCTCGCCGAGGCGCGCCAAAACTGTCGGCTCAATGCCGCTGCCGCTGTCGCTGACACACAGACGCAGGGTGTTGCCTCTGGTGTAGCAATGCACTTTCAGGCGCGCTTCGCCGGCGCTGGCCTGAATGGCGTTTTCAATCAGATTCAGTAATGCCCCGACCAGTGTGTCGCGGTTGCACAGCAGCTCACCGGCATGGCTGTCGCACTGCCAGCGGATCGGCAGGTCCTGCACATGGGTCAGCGCCGCAGCCTGCAGCGACTGCATCAAGGCACCGGGCGTGAGGCGGTCGGTCAGCGGCAATTCACCGCGAGCGAACACCAGCATGTCGCGCACTTGATGTTCGAGTTCGTGCAGACGCTCTTTCAAGCGGCCGGCAAAGCGTTGCTGGGTTTCCACTGGCAGTTGCTGTTCAGTCAAATGACTGGCGTAGAGCAAAGCGGCGGACAGCGGTGTTCGAATCTGGTGGGCCAGCGAGGCAACCATGCGCCCCAGCGATGACAAACGTTCGTGGCGCGCCAACTGGTCTTGCAGATGACGTGTTTCCGTCAAGTCGTTGAGCAGCACCAACTGCCCCGGCTCGGCATCCAGCGAGCGGGTGGAAATCGACAGGCGTCGACCGTTTTTCAAGGAGATTTCATGACCGTCGTCTTCACGGGGAGCGAAGCAGCGTGCAATCACATGGCGCCAGAGTTCGCCCTCGAGTGGCGAGCCGAGCAGATCGATCGCGGCCGGATTGGCTTCGCGCACCAGACCGTGGCCGTCGATGACGATGACGCCGCCGGGCAACAGGTCGAGGAGGTTTTGCAGGCGATTGGCCAGGCGTTCTTTTTCCGCCAGTTCCTGCATGCGCTGGGCGCTGACCACGGCCAGCTCACCCTTGAGTTCGGTGACCCGCGCTTCGAGCAGGCTGTAGGAGTCGGTCAGCTGGCTCGACATCTGGTTGAACAGCTGGAAGGCCTGCTCAAGTCCCTGACGACTTGCCTGCTCTACGGACGAGGGTTGCCCCACGATATTGGAGGCAGAAGAGATCTGGGAGGCTTGGGGCATTGGGCTCTCTCGCTTGGCTGACCGTCAGTGAAACGGAACGTTGCGAGGGCTATAGCAATACCCGTGCCTAAAAAAAACCGCTTATAAATGAAGCGCTTGAAAAACAGGCGTCAATCATCCGCCTGTTCATCTCCTCCAGCCCGGCTCATGCCGTACTTGCGCATCTTCTCGACCAAGGTTGTGCGACGGATGCGCAGACGCTCAGCGGCGCGTGCAACAATGCCATTGGCGTCGTCCAGCGCTTGCTGAATCAGGCCCTGCTCCAGGCCCCCGAGGTAATCCTTGAGGTCCAGACCTTCAGGCGGCAGCAGTGCATTGGCGCTGAAGTCCGGCGTATGGCCGTTGATGGCCACGCGTTCTTCCAGATCGCTGCGCAGGCTGTCGACCATCTGCTCGTCTTCGTCGTCGACGTAGCGGAATTTCTTCGGCAACTCGACCACGCCAATCACCCCGTACGGGTGCATGATCGCCATGCGCTCGACCAGGTTGGCCAGCTCGCGGACGTTGCCCGGCCAGCCGTGACGGCACAGCGACATGATCGCCGCCGAGTTGAAACGGATCGAACCGCGCTTCTCGTGCTCCATGCGCGAGATCAGTTCGTTCATCAGCAGCGGGATGTCTTCGACGCGCTCACGCAGTGGCGCCATCTCGATCGGGAACACGTTCAGGCGATAGTAGAGGTCTTCACGGAACGAGCCGATCTCGATCATGCTTTCGAGATTCTTGTGCGTTGCGGCAATGATGCGCACGTCGACGCTCTGGGTCTTGTTGCTGCCCACGCGTTCGAAGGTGCGCTCTTGCAATACGCGCAGCAGCTTGACCTGCATTGGCAGCGGCATGTCGCCGATTTCGTCGAGAAACAGCGTGCCGCCGTTGGCCAGCTCAAAGCGCCCGGCACGGCTGGTGATCGCGCCAGTGAAGGCGCCCTTCTCGTGGCCGAACAGTTCGCTTTCCAGCAGTTCCGCCGGAATAGCGCCGCAGTTGACTGGTACGAATGGCGCGTCGCGGCGTTTGGAGTGATAGTGCAGGTTGCGCGCGACCACTTCCTTGCCGGTGCCGGACTCGCCGAGGATCAGCACGCTGGCGTCGGTGTCGGCCACTTGCTGCATCATCTGCCGGACGTGCTGAATCGCACGGCTGGTGCCGACAAGACTGCGGAAAAGATTGGGTTCGCGATGACGGCCGCGCTCGCGGGCCTGGTCGTACATTTCGCGATAGACCTGGGCGCGATGCAGCGAATCGAGCAATTTGCTGTAGCTGGGCGGCATTTCCAGGGTTGACAGCACGCGACGACGCTGGTCTTCAGGCAGGTCAACGGAAGAATTATCGCCCATTAACAAAACCGGAAGGAACTCATCCCAGGTTGCGAGTGTCTTTAGCAAGCCCAAAAGCGCGCCAGGAGCATTAACGGTCCCGATCAGTACGCAAATGACTTCACGACTAGACGACAAAGAGCCGACTGCCTGCTGCCAGTCATGGCTGCCGCAGGGTAAATTTTCTTCGCCAAGAAAATTTAGAATCACCGCCAGGTCGCGGCGGCGGACGCTATCGTCATCGATCAGCAGAATTTTGGTTTCACGCCACATGCAATAGCAACTTCCCTAGTCAACTCAATGCCCGAAAAATGGGGCAAGCGAGACGCTTGCAGGACACCTTGTGCCTGTAGACGCCCTAAATCTGATAATAGCCACTAGTTAAGTCAAAAAACCGTGCACAGTCAAATTTATGGCGCACATCTCTGGTTCAACTGACGGTTAATCAACCAAACAGATGGTAAACCTTTGCAGCCTTTTGCGCTTGGGTGATCTGCGACATCTCGTTGGCTATCGCCTGCCGCTCGCCCATTGCCACCTCGAGAAGCTCTTTGTAGACGAATAGCAGCTCTTCAAGGTTATCGCGCAACGCAACTTCGTCCAGCGAAGCTTCCGCCATGACGTCTTCCATGCAGGAACGGCAAGCCAGATCCAGCTCGCCGATGGCTTCCCAGTTTCGTTCGGCCAATGCTCCGACCAACGCTTCACGGGTATCGGCAATTCGCTGCAATACAAGACTCATGGTGATCTCCTTCAGAACTGCGGAGCCGGCACGGGCGCGATGGCGTCCCAACCTTCTTTGACCGTGGTCAGCAGGCCGGCGACTTCGTCGAGTACACGGGGATCGCTGCTGATGTTCGCCTCGGCGAGGCGCTTCATCATGTAGATGTACAGGCCATCCAGATCGGCCAGTGCCTCTGCATTGTTTTCAAGGTCGAGACCTTCACGCAGGCCACTGACAATGCCGATGGCCTTGCTGATCGCCGTGCACTTGCCGGGAATATCCTTGCGCTCAATGGCGCCCTTGGCCTGCGCAATCCGGGCCAGGCCACCTTCCATCAACATTTGCACCAGGCGGTGCGGGCTCGCTTCGGACGTCTGCGCATGGGCGCCGACTTTCTGGTACTGCCGAAGGGCTAACATCGGGTTCATGTTCTACCTCATTGCCACGTTGACTCGTATAACCAGTGTATCGCCAACCGGCCCGAAAACTTTAGATCAAAAGACAAAAACCCGGCGCACGCCGATAAAGCGTAGCCGGGTTTTTGTCGTTACTGACTGTTACTTCGCCGACTGCTGAGCGTTCAGCGAGCTGAAGAACGACGTGATGTTGCTCGCCGTTGCCTTCATCTGCCCTACCAGCAAGTCCATGGCGTTGTACTTGGCGGTCAATGTCGACGTCAGGTTGGCAACCCGCAGATCCAGCGCCGCCTGCTGCTTCTGCAAGCCGCTCGTCAGACTCGCCAAGTTGGAGCTGCGCTGATCCAGCAGCCCACCGGTCTTGACGTACGGATCAACCGCCGCAGTCATACGCGCCAACAGACCATTCTTGGCGTCGGTGCCGCTGAAGAGCTGCTGAACCTGGCCAGCCATGCCTGGGATTTCCATACGCTTGTTGAACACTGCAGTATCGAGCGTCAGCAAACCGGTTTTACTGTCAGTCAACACACCCATCTGTGAAAGCACGGACAATTGGCCTGCTCCGCCCGCCCCTGGATCTGTCAACTGAGCGCGCACGTCCGCCATCAACGAACGCGGCAGAGCGTCACCAGTGAACGCCGCCGAAACGGTCAGATTGCCATCGGCATCCGGCGTTGCCTTGGACAAGGTGTCGATGGTTTTCTTCAGGGTGTTATAGGAATCGATGAACGATTGCAGCGATGTCTGGATGCCGGCGGTATTGGTCGCAACCGATACAGTAGCCGGCGTTGGCACGCCGCCCACGACGGGACTCGCAGTGACCAGATTCAGCGTCATGCCGCTGATCGCACCGGTGACGGTGTTGGTCTTGCTGGTAACGGCCAGTCCGTCGATGGTCAGGCTCGCGTCCTTGGCCACATCACCGACCGCACCGGATGCCCCTGCCGCAGGACTGTCACCCATCTTCTGGGTGCCATCGATCTCGAGACCGGCGATACCGCTGACCTGCAGGTCCATGCCGGCGCCCGTCTTGTTGGAGCTCAGTACCAGACGCGAGGCGCCGGTACTGTCAGTCACGATGTTCGCGGAAATGCCATTGCTGGACTGCGCGGTGTTGATCGCATCGCGCGTGGACTGCAAGGTGGCATTGGCCGGAATCGCGACATTGTAATCAATGCCATTCTGACTGATTTTCAGAGTACCACTCGGAATGGCACTGGCGGCCCCGCCGGCAAAGGCGGCACTGGCAACTTTGGAGCCGGTGGCCAGGTTTTTCACGACTACGCTGTAAGTACCCGGCACGGCGGTTTTATCCGAAGTGGCACCGACGACAGTTGGCGTATCCGAGGTTGCAGTAAAACCGGCAAACGCCGGGCTTGTTGCCTTGTTCAGATCACCCATCGCTTTCTGATAGGCCGCCAGTGCACTTTTCAGCGAACCAACGCCGGAAATCTTCAGGCTGTTGCTTTTGGTCGCGGTATCGATCTGCGTCTGCTTGGCAGACTTGTCGGCGTTGACCAGCGCGGTCACGATCGCGCCGATGTCCAGGCCGGAACCCAGTCCGGAACCCGGTAAAATTGGACTTGCCATGTGCATCTCCCTTCAGATTGCTGCCATTCTTTTGACCGTTACACGCGTCCTGAGAACGAACAAACACTATTCATGCCATTTATCAGACCTTGGCGTCGAACAATACATGACTTGCATTGGCGAGGCTGTCGGCCAGTTTGAGGGCTTCGGCGGAAGGAATCTGTCGAACGACTTCACCCGTCTCGCTCGCGATCACCTTGACGATGACCTTGCCGGAATGCTCGTCAATCGAGAACTCCAGATTACGCTTGATCGACTGGACGAACTTTTCGATCTCTTGCACCGCCAGCTTCAACTTGGCGCCGTCCGAATCCTGATCCTTGGCAGCGACCGGTGCTTCAGTCTTTTGGACTTTAGGCAGCTCTGACGGTTTGTCAGCAACCGGTGTCACTGGCTTGGGAGCCGGATAAGACACGTTAAGCTTTACGCTCATGTCCATGCCCATCACCTCTTAACGTAAAAAAGCGAGAGAGCACGACAAGCGCACTCCCCCGCTTAAACTTGTTCCGGATTACTGAAGCAGCTTCAGTACAGCGGAAGGCAGTTGGTTGGCTTGAGCCAGTACGGAGGTCGAAGCTTGCTGCAGAGTCTGCTGCTTGGTCAGGTTAGCAGTTTCTGCGGCGAAGTCGGTGTCCTGTACACGACCCTGAGCAGCGGTGGTGTTTTCAGTGATGTTCTGCAGGTTGGAGATGGTGCTGGTCAGACGGTTTTGCGAAGCACCCAGGCTGGCACGGGTTGCACCGATTGCAGCGATAGCGGCGTCGATTGCAGTGATCGCGTTGTCGATGTTCTGCGAAGCAGAACCAGCACCAGTACCCGAAGTACCGGTCAGAACTACAGTACCGCTACCTACCGACAGGCTGACGGCGTCGAACTTGGAGCTCAGTACCAGGTCGATGTGGTTAGCCGAACCGGTGTTTGCGCCAACTTGCAGGGTCACAGTACCAGCCGAACCGTCCAGCAGGTTTTTGCCGTTCAGGTTGGTAGCAGCCGAGATACGGGTGATTTCGTCAGACATCTGAGCGAATTCAGCGTTGGTAGCGGTCTGGTCAGCGGTGCCGTTGGTACCGTTACGAGCTTTAACAGCCAGTTCACGCATACGCTGCAGGATGTCGGTCGAAGCTTGCAGAGCGCCTTCAGCGGTCTGGGCAACGGAGATACCGTCGTTGGCGTTCTGGATGGCCTGGGTGTTACCGCGGATCTGCGAGGACATACGGTTGGAGATCTGCAGGCCAGCGGCGTCGTCTTTGGCGCTGTTGATTTTCAGGCCGGAAGACAGGCGCTGCATCGAGGTGGACAGAGCGTCGGAAGCGCGGTTCAGGTTTTTCTGAACGTTCAACGATGTGGTGTTGGTGTTTACTGTTAAAGCCATGACGAATTCCTCGTTGGTTGGGTACTGCGGCTTCCGGCCCTGGCAACCGCCGGGTATGGCCTAGAGAACCTTCGTAATAGTTATCGTCGGGTTTGCAGGTTGCTTGAGGGCTTTTTGAAAAAATTTTGCCATCACCACGCCACCCCCGAGAAAACAAAGACTTAGCAGCACATCCAGCGCGAAAAAATGACGCCATAAAACCGCCTGTAACGCAAAGCCGCGGGCCAGCGCTGCGCAGCGGTTCAGCGCCTAGCACTTTCCAGCAATTCGAGCAGTTCGTATTCCATATAGTCAGCCAGGCCCAACCAGTCCTGGCGCTCCTGACAGTCGAGCATTTGCGTGAGCACCTGTGCCCACGCTTGCTGGATATCCACTGAGGCAGACGAAAGACACTGCTGGGCCTGTTCGAACACATCGACCATGGTCAACGCCGCCTCGACATCACGCCCCAGGCGAAACAAAGCCGCGCACTGACGACACTGATCCTGACACTGACTCAGCGCACTCATTGCACGAACTCCGGATTGAAAGCGGTCCCGGCAATCGATGCACCGGCGCGGCTGCTGTTGAGAAACTCGACCTGCGGATGCGCAGCGATATAACGCTCAAGCACACATAGATAGCCGCGAAAATTCAGCTGAGTGCTGACGCGCTGACCATGACCATCGCGCACCCAGTGCCGCGCCTGGGCCAGCGGCGGGCCCAGATCGCCGTCGTCCCAACCGGCGTGGGTCTTGTTCATCGGGAAGGCGAAGTCGGCGCCAAACAGAGTGATTCGGCTCGCGCCCATTTTTACCGCGAGATCCACCGCCGGATGGATCACGCTACCGCCGACATGCAGCTCACCGCGTGGATACTGTTCTCGCAGGTCGCTGTAGATCGGGCTGGCCGAATAGCCGCCATAACGCTTGCCCTTCCATGCCTTCAATACATGCGGATCGCTCATCGGCAAGTACACCAGCGCAATGTTCTCGGACGCCTCGCACGGCAGATGCCGAAAGCCGATGCGCTGATCGATGCTCACCACCAGATCAGGCTCGATGCCGTGCTCACGCAATGGCCGATAGGCCGTATCAACGCAGATGAACAACGGCCGTTCAGCAAGCTGACGGATCGCCGCCAGACGTTCGAAATGCTGCTCCAGTGTCGGCCCGGTGGCGATCACGTAGACTTCGCGCCCGGCGCAGCTACCGAACAACTGCGCCACATCAACATCGCCAAGCAACACCGGCAGACATTCCTGCAAGCGCTGCTGGATTTCCGGTGACCGCGGATCGAAATCGCGATTGTTGAATGTCAGGTGTACTTCATTGATCAGCCGGTCGCGGATCTTCGCGTTGAAGTCATCGGCCAATAACATCTCGGCCGGCAGGGCAAAGAACGGGGTGAAAAAGTCCGGGTGATCACCCGCGTAAAACAGTTCGACCCGGGGATCCTGCAGCCACTGGCGCTGATCGAGCAGTTGCAGTACCAGCGCGAACAGCGCGCCGTTGAGAATGTGCACGTACAGACGCTCCAGCCCTGCGCGCTCAAGCAGCACACCGGGCAAATCGCCGAGGCCAGTGCCATAGACGTGAACATGCGGTTTTTCCGGCAGGCTCGCCGCCTGGATTTGCGCCTCATGCAGACGATCATGGCGACTGGTGAGCTGAATGCCATCGACGCTCAGCGTCGAGCCCAGCCCTTGCACGAGTTCGGCCTGTACGGACGCGCTGTCTTCCGCCATCAATCGCTCGAACAGCGCCGGCCAGCGCCGTTGCAACACCTCGGCATTGGCTTGGAAAAACTCGCTCATGGCGCCTCGCGCTCCTTCTCGGGCAAAAAAATAGCGTTCAAGGTTAACCTTGAACGCTATTTTTGTATCAGAGGTTTTTGCTGCGGCTTACGGACGATAGATGATCGCCGAGCCCCACGACAGACCGACACCAAAACCGCTCAGCGCAACGCGCTGCCAGTCGGAATCGAGCACGTGTTTTTCCAGCAGCAGCGGAATGCTCGACGACACGGTGTTGCCGGTTTCGACCATGTCCTTGATGAACTTCTCCGGTTCGCCTTCAAAGCGTCGCGCCACGGCGTCGACAATCGCCGCGCTGCCCTGGTGAATGCAGAATGCGTCGATGTCATCGGCCTTGAGATTGGAATCGTCGAGCAACTCGTGCAAGTGCGCCGGCACTTTCAGCAGAGCGAAGTTGAACACCTGACGACCATTCATGAAGAACACGCCGTTGCTGACTTTCAAATGCGGTGCGCCGGAACCGTCGGTGCCGAACTTGGCCTTGCCCAGCGCCCAGGTCGGGTTTTCGCCCATCCAGGTGGCGGTGGCGGCATCGCCAAACAGCATGGTGGTGTTGCGGTCTTCCGGGTCAACGATTTTCGAGTACGGGTCAGCGGTGATCAGCAGGCCATTCTTCAGGCCGGCGGCTTCCATGAAGCCCTTGATCGCGTAGATGCCGTAAACATAACCGGAGCAGCCCAAAGAGATATCGAACGCTGCGACATTGGTCGGCAGGCCGAGTTTGTCCTGGACGATTGCTGCTGTGTGCGGCAGGCCTTCTTCATCACCGTTCTGGGTGACGACAATCAACGCGTCGATCGATTCACGCTTCAGTTCAGGATTGCTGGCAAACAGCGCATTGGCCGCTTCCACGCACAGGTCAGAAGTTTCCTGCTCAGCGTCTTTGCGCGGCAGGAACGCCGAACCGATCTTGCCCAGGATGAACTCTTCATCCTTTTCGAATTTTGCACCTTGTGCGTAATTGTCCACGCCGGCTACAGGAACGTAGCTCGCAATGCTTTTTATGCCAATCATTACGGCTTCCCAATAAAAAACAGCCCAAAACCACCGCTCGCAAGCATTCGAGGGGCGCCGACAAACAGAAAACGGCCGCCACAATGGGCAGCCACGGGAAGCGCAAAGGGCTATCACTGGAACCGCAAAACGGGCCAGGCGCCATCTCCCCGGTCAATACAATACAGTGAAGATGCGCGTTATGACTCGCAGGTCACGCTATTTTGCCGAATCGATGGCAGATTGGCCTATTCGACCAGCGACCAGTCCAGCGGCGTACCGCGCTTGATCGCGGTGCGCGCGCGGCGTCCGAGGACGGCATCGGTGTGCTTGGGCGGCAGGCCGAGGCCGGGGCGAATGGCGCGCAGATTGTCGCCGGTAAAGGCTTCACCGGCGGCCATGTCAGCGGTGACATACAGCGAGCGGCGATAGACCAGCGACTTGCGCTCGGCCTCGGTCGGACCATACTGAACACGCCCCATGGCCTGCCAGGCACGTTCGGTTTCGACGACCAGACTGGCCAGCTCCGCAGGCTCCAGGGAGAAACTCGCGTCCACGCCACCGGCCGAACGATCAAGGGTGAAGTGTTTCTCCACCACCGTCGCTCCCAGCGCCACCGCCGCCACCGACACGCCAACGCCCATCGAATGATCTGACAGCCCGACCTCGCATCCAAACAACTCACGCAGATGCGGGATCGTGCGCACGTTGCTGTTGAGGGGCGTGGCCGGATAGGTGCTGGTGCACTTGAGCAACACCAGATTCTTGCACCCGGCCTCGCGTGCGGCACGCACGGTCTCATCCAGTTCGGCGATGCTGGCCATGCCGGTGGAGATGATCAGTGGTTTGCCGGTCGCTGCCACTCGACGGATCAACGGCAGATCGGTGTTTTCAAAACTGGCAATCTTGTACGCCGGCACTTCAAGGCTTTCGAGAAAATCCACCGCGCTGTCATCGAACGGCGTCGAGAACGCGAGCATTCCCAACTCTTTGGCCCGAGCAAAAATCGGCGCGTGCCACTCCCACGGTGTATGGGCTTTTTCGTAGAGATCGTAGAGCGACGTGCCGGCCCACAGACTGCCCGCATCCTTGATGAAGAATTCGCCTTCAGCCAAATCCAGGGTCATGGTTTCGGCGGTGTAGGTTTGCAGCTTCAAGGCATGCGCCCCGGCCTTGGCTGCCGCCTCGACGATTTGCAAAGCGACGTCGAGAGACTGGTTATGGTTGCCACTCATCTCGGCAATGATGAACGGCGGCGCATCGGCACCGATGGTGTGGTGGCCAATCTTGAAACTAGACATGCGGGTGATCCTTCAAAACACGGCTGAACGCACAGGTTTCCTGGATGAACCCGGCGTCGCGAAAAACTTTCAATGAAGACTGATTGGCCGGCATGACCCGCGCAGTAATGCGCGTCAATTGCGGCCAGTGCGCAGCGACAAACGCCTCGCCGCGACTGAGCACTGCCCTGCCCCAACCGAGGCCGAAACGCCCCTCCAGCAGATAAATCGAGACTTCGGCTTCAAACCCGCGCAAGTCGTAACGCAGCACCCCGACCGGGCCGTCATCCGCCTCGGTAATCAGCAGCAGCCGCTGCGGGTTGCGCAAACTTGCCGTTAGCCAGTTCAGGTGTTGCGCCCAGTCGATGACGCCGGTTTCCAGCGACCAGCGCCGCACTGCTTCGGCATTGCGTCCATCGAACAGCAACTGCGCATCGTCCTGGGTTGCCGGGCGCAGTTTCAGCACCGCCCCGGCCAGCGCCGCCGCCACACGCTCGGCACCGCGCCCGTCGACCAGTTGCCGCGAACGCTCGGCGAGGCTGCGGCGTAGAAAATGATTGTTCACGACGAAGCCGACCGCATCACGCAACTGCTCGACGCTGACCTGCTCGCGGGCGCCCATGAACACATGCGCACCGGCAGCGGCCATGACTTCGCCGTTGGCCTGCTGATTGTTCGCCACAGCGATGCAGATCGTCGGCAAACCCAACGCCGCGCGCTCCCAACTGGTGCCACCGCCGGCGCCGATAAACAGATCGGCCTCAGTCATGCGCTGATGGAAATCGCTGACGAAACTGTGCAGGCGCCAGTTCGGTCGCGTCTCGGCCAACGCTTGCATCTGCGTCCACGCCGGGTTGTCGGCGCCAGCGACGAAGTCCACCTGCAACTCAGCGAAATCAGCCAGCGCCAGCATCGCATGATGAGTCTGCCTTGCCGCGTCGAAACCGCCGAAATTCACCAGCACGCGCCGGGCCTTCGGTTTGATCTCGATGGCATCGCAGTTGAATTCTTCGCGCAGCATGGCGTAGCGCGGGCCGAGCAAGGTGCGACAGCCTGGCGGCAGCAGCGCCGCGTAGTTTTCACTCAAGCCCGAGAGGTTCTGATTGAGCAGCAGATCGACGCTGTAACGCCGCGTGGCCAGATCATCCACGGCGGCGATTCGATGCGCCCAGCGCCGGGCAGCGGTTTGCCAGTGATGATCGAGGCCGTAATGGTCGACGATGATCCAGTCGAACGGTGCCTGCCCATCCAGCAGCAGGCCCAGTGCATCAATATCGAACTGCCACGGCAACATCGATTCGATGGCCTGCAGCGGGTCTTCGTCGCGATAGCGCTCGGGCAGTGCAAAGGTCTCGAAGCCTTCGGCATTCAAGGCTTCGAGTCGATGTCCCGGCAAACGCCGACAGGCAAACGCAACATGACTGCCCTGCCCGCGCAGCATCCGCGCCAGGGTCAGGCAGCGGGCAATGTGGCCGCTGCCGATGGTTGGCGAGGCGTCGGCGCGGATCAGCACTCTCATTGCAGTTCTCCGCCGGCTCTGAGTGCGGCGTACAGGTATTCGGCGCGTTGCCAGTCTTCGGGCGTGTCGATGTCCTGGACCAAATGACGCGGCAGGATCACCGGCAGACTCGCTGGCGAGAACAGCGTCTCGCCACGCAGCCACGCTTCGCTGCGCCCCCAGTAAAATTGCCCGGCATCCTGAAACGCTTCGGGCAGATCCTGCGAACGGGTGGTACGAAATTCGGGGTACATGGACATCAAAGCGCCCTCCTCGTCGAGGGTCAGTGCGCGCTGCACCGGGAAACCGAAACCGCACACCGAAAAGGCAAACGACTTGTGCGGATGCTGCTTGAGCAAATCCAGACCCTGACGCAGATAACGCGCCTGCAACAACGGCGCGGTCGCGTACACGCAGCAGGCGTAATCGAACGTCGGCAATTGCTGCAAGGCATGCACGATCACCGCAGCGGTACCGGTGAAATCATCGGCCAGATCGGCCGGTCGCATGAACGGCACTTCAGCGTCATGTGCTCGTGCGACGTCGGCGATTTCGTCATCGTCGGTGCTGACCACAACGCTCTCGAACAGCCCTGACTCCAGCGCCGTGCGAATCGAGCGGACGATCATCGGTACGCCGTCGAACGGTTTGAGATTCTTGCGCGGAATGCGCTTGCTGCCACCACGGGCGGGGATGATCGCGACGCAGCTCACGGTGCCTTACTCCTCAAGCAGCAGCCGACGCAGTTGCTCGACCACCTGGTCCTGTTGTGCCTCACTGAGCAAAGGGAACAGCGGCAAACTGATCGCTTCGGCGTAATAGCGCTCGGCCTCGGGGAAATCGCTCTCGGCAAAGCCCAGCTCGCGATAGTAAGGCTGCAAGTGCACGGGAATGTAGTGCAGATTGACGCCGATGCCAGCGCTGCGCAAACCTTCGAACACCTGACGATGACTGAGGTTGCAGCGCTCGGTCTGCACGCGCACCACATACAGGTGCCACGCCGAATCGGCTTCCGGCTGCGCGCTCGGCAAGGTCAGCGGCAGGTAAGCAAGCAACTGATCGTACCGTGCGGCCAGTTCGCGCCGACGTGCGACAAACTCATCCAGCTTGCGCAGCTGCGACAGACCCAGCGCCGCCTGCAGATCGGTGATCCGATAATTGAAACCCAGCTCGATCTGCTGGTAATACCACGGCCCGTGGCTCGGCTCGGTCATGTGCTCGGGATCGCGGGTCATGCCGTGGCTGCGCAGGCGTCGCAGACGTTCGGCCAGCGCCGGGCGATTGGTCAGGACCATGCCGCCCTCGGCGCTGGTGATGATCTTCACCGGATGAAAACTGAACACCGTCATCGCCGCGAAGTCGCCACAACCGACTGGACGCCCGGCGTAGCTGGCGCCCACCGCGTGCGAGGCGTCTTCGATCACGGTGAAGTTGTAGCGCACCGCCAGGTCGGCAATCTTGCGCATATCGCAGCTCTGCCCGGAGAACGCGACGGCGACCAGGACTTTGGGCAGCGTGCCGTCGCGTTCGGCCTGTTCGAGCTTTGCTTCAAGGGCGAAGGCATCGAGGTTCCAGGTCAGCGGATCGATGTCGACGAAATCAACGTCAGCGCCGCAATAACGCCCGCAATTGGCCGAGGCAAGAAAGGTGTTTGGCGAAGTCCACAAGCGATCGCCCGGCCCCAGGTCGGCGGCCAGACAGGCGATGTGCAGCGCCGCCGTGGCGTTGCACACCGCCACGGCGAAATCGGCCTGACAGCGCTCAGCCATGGCCTGCTCGAAGCGTTCGATGGTCGGACCCTGGGTCAGCCAGTCCGATTGCAGCACCTCGACTACCGCGTCGATGTCCGCCTGATCAAGGCTCTGCCGACCGTAAGGAATCATACCGACAGCTTCGCGTGCAGATCGGCGATCTGCCCCACTGAAAGGAAATGCGGGTTGGTGTCCGAGCGATACTCGAAATCCTCGCCCACCGCACGCCCACGTTCGCCAAGTTTATCGACGGCAAAATCGACGTCGACGCTGGTAAAACGAATCGACGGCTGAATCGTGTAGTGATCCTCGAACTCCAGGGTCATGCGCGCATCGTCCAGCGGCACCATCAACTCATGCAGCTTCTCGCCGGGACGGATGCCGACGTTCTTGTGCGGCAGATGTTCAGCCATGCCGCGCGCCAGATCGACGATGCGGATCGACGGAATCTTCGGCACGAACACTTCGCCGCCATGCATGCGGGCGAAGCTGTCGAGGACGAACTGCACGCCGTGGTCGAGGGTGATCCAGAACCGCGTCATGCGCTCGTCGGTGATCGGCAATTCTTGCGCGCCGTCAGCGATCAGCTTGCTGAAAAACGGCACCACCGAGCCGCGCGAGCCAGCGACGTTGCCGTAGCGCACCACGGCGAAACGGGTCTGCTGCTCGCCGGCAATGTTGTTGGCGGCAACGAACAATTTGTCCGAAAGCAACTTGGTCGCGCCGTACAGATTGATCGGGCTGGCCGCCTTGTCGGTGGACAGCGCGACGACTTTCTTTACGCCGTTATCGATCGCAGCGGCGATGATGTTTTCCGCGCCGTTGACGTTGGTGCGGATGCATTCGGTCGGGTTGTATTCCGCCGCCGGCACCTGTTTTAGCGCGGCGGCATGCACCACGTAATCGATGCCGCGCATGGCCTGACGCAAGCGGTCGGCGTCACGCACGTCACCGATGAAATAACGCATGCACGGCGCATTGAAGGTCTGCTGCATCTCGTACTGTTTCAGCTCGTCGCGGGAGAACACCACCACACGCTTGGGCTGGTATTGCTCCAGCAAGCGACGGATGAAGTTGCGCCCGAACGAGCCGGTGCCGCCGGAGATGAAGATCGATTTACCGTTGAACATTTTTTCAATTCCGTCCCTGTCGCCAGGCTTAAGCGAGCAACTGTGCCCAGTCCAGTGAAGCATTGTCATCGAGCACGAAGCCTTTGCCCTTCAGGCTCAGGTTCGCGTTGTAGGCCTGATCCTGAACGAATGCCGCCGGCCATTTTTCGCGCAGGGCCAGCAGCGCTTGCGGGGCGTCAGGCATACCGCCCTGATGGATGACTTGCACCGCCGGAGTCCATACCGTCAGATAACCGGCTTGCCCGGCGCTCAGGCACAGATCGACATCGCTGAAGCCTTCGGCAAATGTGCTTTCGTCCAGACCGCCGAGCGCCTCGTACAACTCTTTGCGGACCATCAGGCACACGCTCGATACCGCCGAGTAGTTCTGTTCCACCGCCAAGCGGTGCAGGTAACCGTCGGCATCGTGATCTTCACCGACGAAGGGCGAATCGACCCCGCCATTCATGCCCAGGATCAATCCCGCCTGGCTGATCTTGCGATCACGGTCGATCAGTTTTGGCCCGACCACGCCGACCTCCGGACGCAGAGCATGGTTGAGCAAAGAGTCGAGCCAGTTCGGATTGACCACTTCCGCATCGGCGGCGAGCAGCACCAGGTACTCGCCACGCGCCTGACGACTGCCCGCGTTGAATAATCCTGCTGCGCTCAACGTCCGATCAGTACGCAGCACCTGCACTCTGGAGTGCTTGTAAGTCCCGAGCCAGTCATTGATCTCAGCCGTCTGATCCGCAGTGGCGGCGATCAGCACTTCATAGTGATGGTAACGGGTACGCAGCAACACACCTTCAAGGCAACGTTGCAGCACCGCCAGATCGCTGCCCGCCGGAATAATGATCGACACCAGCGGACGATCACTGTGGTGGTAGTCGATCTGGTAAACCCCCGGAACCGCTGACGTCACTTTGCCCTTGTAACCGCGATTGCCCAAATGGCGCAGCAGCGCCAGGCGCTCGTCAGCATTCTCGACCAGCTCTGGTGCCTGGCTGATCAATAGCGGCTCGTCGAGGTGAGCCAGGCTGTTGAGGCCGTGTTCTTCGATAAGACGCAGCAGCACATCGAGCTCCAGTGCCTGACTGAAATCAGCGCGATAGCCGCCGATTTCGACCAGCGCATCGCGCCGTACCAGCCAGTGCCGCGCCATCAGCGTTGGCAGGCTCAGCAGCAGATCAAGGTTGAAGCCCGGCCGGAACACGTCGGTCAGGGCACCGTTTTCCTGACGCTGGATTTCGTCGGTGGATACCGCGCGGCAATCGCCGGCGTTCATCAACTCCAGGCTGGCGCGCAACAATCCGCTGGCAGTGAACTCATCACCGGCTTCAGCCAACAGCAGCCAGTCACACGGCGATTGACGAGCGCTTTGATTGAGCTTGTCGATCAGATTGCCCGCGGTCACTCGGACAAAATGCAGGGTGTTCTGTGCCGTGGTCGCGGCGGGCGCTTCGCCGGTGGTGAACACGACAATGCGGAAGGCCTTGCACTGCCCTTCCAGCAAGCTGTCGAGAGACACCTGAAGCTTGTCGATGTCGTCGTCCAGATCCAGCAGAAAAATGCCGAACTGCGGCCCGCCGCCATTCACCGCCAGATGTTGGCCGATTGCCTCGAGGTGAGCGCCGGGCGCACGTGCGGCCAGCCAGTTGAGCAGGCGACCGGACTGCATCTTGTCCATGACCGCATGATGGTCATCGACGGTCAACGCTTCGAGACGCTCGATCCAGGCCTGCATCGCTTGCGCCTCTTCGGCTTGGCCCATCGAAGTCAGTTGAGCCGCCAGCCGCTTGACCACGGTGCGATTGAACGCATTGAGATCGTGAGCCTGCCACAAACGGTCGAGAACGCTTTCCGGCGTGTCGTTGTTGCGTGCTTGCAGCAAGTGCGCCTGACGGGTCCAGACGCCCTCCAGGCCTTCAAGTTGGATGCGCCCCGCCGGCATGGCGTGCAGCATGAATTCGAACTGCGTCAGGCGGTCGAAAAATGCCTCGTTGTAGAACGGCATTTCCACGTACTGCAAAGGCCCGAAACGACGATCCGGGTACTTGAGCTCCTGATTCCAGGTGGACTGGATGATCAGCTCCGCGGTCAGCGCTCGATTCGATTGCAGGCTGTCGACCATTGCCTCGAAGCTTTGCAGGGCAAGCGCTTTGCCCTGCTCGGCGTCCAGCCCTTTGATCTGGGTTGGCAGCGCGGCAAGGAACTCGGCAAAGGCTTCACGCTCGGCCACCGATTTGGCATCGACGTAGGTCAGCGAGTGATACACCTCGGTGCTGTGTTCGGAGGCACCGTAGTTGATCTCCCGAACCACATAAGGGATCGGCAGAATCCGTGCTTTGGCACTGGCCAGCAGGAAATAGACATGGCCGATTTCCTGCCACTGGAAGCTGGTGCCGGGTGGCAATGCCGAGTGCCAGGTCTTCATCAGATCAGTACGGGTCACCGCATAGAACGGCGGGATGTACTGGCTCATGTAATCGATGACCCGCTCCTGAGCCTGTTCAGAGCAGTAGTCTTCCTGGACCTTTTTGTCGCGGCGGTAGTAGCTGACGCCACCGGCCAGCGTCAGGTACATCAGGCAGTAGCCGTGGCACATGCCGTAATCCGGATTGGCCTGCAGGAAACCCACGGATTCGGCCAATGAATCATGCAGGATGAAGTCGTCATCGGCCGCCAGCACCATGTACGGCGTGGTCAGTTGCTCGACACCATAGGCCAGTTTGGCCTGCATCCCCCAGTACGCGAATTGCGGCACATGATGGTAATCAACGGCGGAAAAATCGCCTTCCGGACGTTCCGGCGAGGAGTCGAGCACCATGATCTTGCAGGGCAAGTCGCTGTAATACTTCACAGCCCGACGCAGGAACGCCGGTCGGTTGTGGGTAATGAGCACCACCGTCAACAGCTCATCTAGCGGTAGCGTCAGTTCAGAACTGTACTTGCCTTGCATAACTTCTCTCCACAACCGGCGACTCGCCGAAACAACTCTGGGTAAATGTTGCGAATTAACGAACGCGACGCAGGTAGCCGTCCGGCGCCACGGTGATCAGCAGTTTGTTCTGCAATTGCTGGTCGATTTCGAAGTCCTGGTTCTCTTCCAGGTACTTCCACACGGCGGTTTTCGGGTTGTCGCCCGGGCCCCATGGACGATCCGGGAAGAAATCGGCCGGCATGTCTTCAACCACGGTGTCCATGACCACGCAATAGCTGTCGACCGACACCAGCGGCGCGTAGAGGCGCAGCTCTTCGAGCACGTGATCGTGAGTGTGATTGGAGTCGAGGACCAGAATGACTTTCTTGCCTTTGGCGGCGGCCTGCACCTGAGCGGCAATGGCCGGGTCGATGCTTGAGCCTTCGATCATCTTGATGCGCTTGGCCATCGGGTGGCTTTCGATGGCTTCACGGTTGTGCGGACGAATGTCGAGGTCGATGCCGAGCACTTCGCCGTGGCCTTGCAGCTCGAGCAGCGAGGCGTAGTAGATGATCGAACCGCCGTGGGCAATGCCGCACTCGATAACCAGGTCCGGCTTGACCTGCCAGATGATCTCCTGCATGGCCATCATGTCTTGCGGCAGCTGGATGATCGGGCGGCCCATCCACGAGAAGTGGTAGCTGTATTTGTGCTTGGCCGATTCGTTGAAGAAATCCCGGGCCAGGCCGGTCAGTTTCGGGTCGTCACCTTGCTGGGCGATCTGCTCGCGGCACTCGGCTTCGAAGGCTTGGTTGATGCTGTTGTCGGTCATGTTGGTCATCTCAAGGGTCACTGAAACGAAGCGCTGTCGACGGCGTGATAGACGTAGCGTCCACCGGTCATCCGCTTGATCTCTTCGAGGTAATTGGAATTCATCACAAACAGGTGCGCGCCTTCCGGCAGCGCATCCATGGCCTCTTGCGGCGAGGACACGCGCGCACCGCTCAGCGGCAGATAACGCCCCTGCTTGGCCGGGTTGATATCGACTACGCGATCGACCGCAACGCCGGCGCGTTGCAGGTACAGCGAATAGATCACGCCTTTGGACGAGGCACCCCAGATCGCCGAACCCTGCGCAGGCGCCGAGCGGATGATCTGCACGGCACGGTCGAGGCTGGCGCTGAAATCTTCAGGCAGAGTCAGGCGTGGCACCGGTTGTTCGGGTATCAGGCGCAACGTCGACAGATCAGCGACGATGTACAGATATTGACCGCCGAACAGATGCCCGGCCTCGTGCACCGTGCCGAACATCCGGCGCAGGTCATCGAGGCGGAAATAATTGACGTGTTCGTAGAACAGGTCGAACCAGGCCCTGTGCTCGAGGATCCAGTCCAGGCACGGCACTTCGATATAGATCTGCCCGCCCTGATTGGCCTCGGCGATCACGGCCAGAAAGCTCACCGGGTCTTCGATGTGCTCCAGCACATGACGCAGCACAATGGCATCTGCCGCCAGGCCGAGGCCGCGCGTGAACGGCGCCTTGATCACCTCGGGGTTTTCGCCTTCATAAGCCGGGTCGATGCCGGTGATCGAATAGCCGAGGCCTTTGAGCAGCTCGAGAAAATAGCCCTTGCCGCAGCCGACTTCGATCAGTTCCTGGCCCTTGAAGTGCTTGCCGATGATGCCTTCGACGTCACTTAAATGCTTCTGGAACTGACCGGAGTGCGCCTGCTCGTTCTGATAGTCGGCGTCATAACTGAGCTTGTCGGCATCGAACGCGGCGTTGAAGACCAGACCGCTGCGCTCGTCCTGAACCAGGACCATGTCGGCGCTGGCCGAGGCCCGCGCCGATTCGGCATCGGCGAAAGTGCGGTTCTGCAATACCGGCAGGCCGGTGGCCCGGTACAACTCGTGCCTCATGGCGACTCTCCCAATAACTGTTGCAAGCGCTCGGTGACGGCCCAGAACGCCAGCGGTTCGTGGGTCGGATACGGGTAATGGCCGAGGTTCAGAGCCAGGGTTGCGCCACGCTCACGCAAGCGCTGTTCGACCAGCGCACGCACCGACACCGGATGGCCGCTGGCGCAGTTGATCACGCCGTCGAACTCGCGCTGATGGAGGATCGCGGCGAGATGACTCGCGGCGGTTTCAATCGCGAGGAAATCTCGCAACTGCTCACCGGCCGACATGTTGAACGACGCCTCGCCGCTATCGATTGCCCGGTCCAGCGCGGCCAACAGGCTGTTGGGGTTCTGCCCTTCGCCGTGCAAATAGAACAACCGCGCCCACTGCAATGTGAACGGTTGCTCCTGCTGCAGATTCTGCAGAAACAGGTGGAGCGTATGTTTGGCCAGACCGTAGGGATTGCTCGGCCGTGGCTCGGTTGACTCGCTGAGCGGGCCGCTCTGCATGCCGTATTCGAAGCAGGTGCCGGTCACCAGCACCTGCGGCACGCCTGCCGCGACCACGCTCTTGATAAAGCGGTAATCGGCCATCAGGTTGTGCTCGAAATGAAACAGCGCCCGATAGTTCGGCAACCCCGGCCAGGCCAGATGCGCCAGCGCGTCGATGCCTTCGGTCAGCGCGACGACATTCAGGTCGGCAGCGTGAATGTCTGCCGCGACGAATTCGACGTGGTTGATCCATGGCATGCCCTGCGCCGTTTCTGCGTTGCGCGCCACCGCGCGGACTTCACAGCCGCGCTCAAGCAATGCAGCAACCAGATGCCGACCGACAAAGCCCGTGGCGCCAGTGACCAGAACTTTCACAGCACTTTCAACTCAGGCACGGCGATGACGAAGCGCCCGTCCCACTGACGCACCTGCGCCAGTTGCTGACTGACTTCGTGCAGCAGGTTCCAGGGCAGCACCAGCACGTAGTCCGGTTGCTCAATGTCGATCTGCGCTGGCGCAACAATCGGGATGCGACTGCCCGGCAAGAACTTGCCCTGTTTGTGCGGGTTGGCATCGGCCACCCAGGACAGCAGATCCGCTTTGACTCCGGCGTAGTTGATCAAGGTATTGCCCTTGGCCGCCGCGCCGTAACCGACCACACGTTTGCCGTCGGCTTTGGCCTGCAACAGGAAGCGCAGCAGGTCATGTTTGATGCGTTCGGCAGCAGGCGCGAGGGTCGCGTAGTACTCAGGGGTTTTTACCCCGGCAGCGAGCTCGGCCTGCAGTTGTTGCTGAACTGCCGGGAGAACAGCGCGGCGCTGGCCGTCCTTGCGCTGCACGAATACGCGCAGCGAGCCGCCGTGAGTGCTCAACTGGCTGACGTCGAACACTTCCAGGCCATTGCGCTCGCACAGGGTCTGCACGGCGGTCAGCGACAGGTAGGAATAATGTTCGTGATACAGCGTGTCGAACTGCGCGCCAGCCATCAGCGTCAGCAGTTGCGGAAACTCGAAGGTGGCGACGCCGGTCGGCTTGAGCAACGTCGCGAAGCCGGCGAGGAAATCGTTGATGTCCGGCACGTGCGCGAGCACGTTGTTGGCCGCCATCAGGTCGGCGCTCCAGCCTTCGTTGCGCAATTGCGTGGCGGTGTCGCAGCCGAAGAACAGCTCGCGAATTTCCAGGCCTTTCTCGCGTGCAGCCTGTGCGGTGCTGCGAGTCGGCTCGACGCCCAGGCATGGGATCCCGCGCGCGGCGACGTATTGCAGCAGGTAACCGTCATTGGCGGCGATCTCGACGACACGACTGTCGGCGTTAAGCCCGAAGCGCTCACTCATCTCGGCGACATAGCGCTCGGCGTGATTCAGCCAAGTGCTGGAGAACGAACTGAAGTAGGCGTATTCGGCATCGAACAGGCTGTCGGCACTGGTGTAATCCTCGGTCTGCACCAGCCAGCATTGCTGGCACACCGCGACTTTGAGCGGCACCCATTGCTCGGCCTGCTCCAGGCGATCGGCGTGCACGTAGGCGTTGGACGGCGGCGAAGTGCCGAGGTCGATCAGCGGCAAATTCAGCGGTGCGGCGCACCCACGGCAATTCATAGACGCACTCCAGCAAAGTGTTGATCGAGCGCAGGATGGCTGGAATCGCGCGCTGACAAATTATTGACAGGCAACGGCCAGGCAATCGCCAGCCGAGGATCGTTCACCGACAAGCCGCCCTCGTGCTCCGGCGCGTAATCGGCGCTGTGCAGATAGAGCAATTCGGCGTCTGCGGTAAGCGTCTGAAAGCCATGAGCGAAACCGGCCGGAATCAACAGGCTGCGGCCATCGCCCGCCTTCAAGTGCTCGGCGTGCCAGTGCAAAAACGTCTCCGAGTCCGGCCGCAGATCCACCGCCACATCCCAGACCTCACCGCGCAGGCACGTGATCAGTTTGGCTTCCGGGGCGTTGGCATTCTGATAATGCAGGCCACGCACACTCCCCTTCTCGCGGGTGCAGGAGTGGTTGATCTGGCGGATATGAAATTCATTGCCGAACGCAATCAGGCTGCCCTCGCAGAACAACCGGGCGAAGTGCCCGCGCTGATCTTCGAAACGTTTGTGCTGAATGCTGAACAGACCGGCCAATGGCAACGCTTTCAGGGAAAACTCGCTCACAGCGCGCCTCGGTACAGATTCAACTGGCCCAGAGTTACGGCGCGCATGTCATCGCCGTTCTGCCACGCCAAGTGCCAGTCGAGGGTCTGGGCCAGGCATTGCTGCAAGGTCCAGCGCGCTTGCCAACCCAGCAATTGCCGCGCACGGCTGCTGTCCAGGCGCAGCAGGCCGGCTTCATGCAGTTCGCTTTTTTCGATACGCAAACCAGGTGCCTGCGGCCAGCGGCTGGCGAGCAATTCGACGACTTCGCCGACGCTGCACATGTCTGCCTCACCGGGGCCGAAGTTCCACGCGCCGGCATACTCCGGACCTCGCTCATAAAGGCCTGCGGCCAATTGCAGGTAACCCGCCAGCGGTTCAAGGGCGTGCTGCCATGGGCGCACGGCTTGCGGGTAACGCAGGGTCACCGGCTCGTCGGCACTCCAGGCTTTGAGCACGTCGGGAATCAGTCGCTCCGGGGCAAAGTCACCGCCGCCCAGCACATTGCCGGCGCGTGCGGTCGCCAGGGCCAAACCATGCTCGGCATGTTTGTCCGCCGGGAAGAACGACGCGGCGTAGGACTGCGCGAGCAACTCGCAGCAGGCCTTGCTGCTGCTGTAAGGATCGTGTCCACCAAGGGCTTCGTCTTCGCGGTACGGCCACAGCCATTCCTTGTTGGCGTAGACCTTGTCGGTAGTCACCAGCACGCAGGCGCGCACGCCGCCGACCTGACGAATCGCTTCGAGCAGGTTCAGCGTGCCCATGACATTGCTTGAATAGGTGCCGAGCGGATCGCGATAGCCCTCGCGCACCAAGGGCTGGGCGGCCAGATGCAGGACGATCTCCGGTTCGGTCTCGGCGATGATTTCCAGCAAGGCGCCGAGGTCACGCAAATCGCCGCGCTGGTCGTTGATGCCTTCGTGTACGCGCGCCAGTTCGAACAGGCTTGGCTCAGTCGACGGATCCAGGGAAAAACCGCTGACCTGCGCGCCGAGGCTTTGCAGCCAAAGGGTCAGCCAACTGCCTTTGAAACCGGTGTGTCCGGTGACGAGAACACGCTTGCCACGCCAGAACTCCGCACTCAGGCCCATTGCTTCCATGGGGCCTCCCCGCTCTGCCACAGCGCTTCGAGATGGTTCTTGTCGCGCAGGGTGTCCATCGGATGCCAGAAACCTTCGTGCTCGAAGGCTTTCAGTTGTTCGTCCTGAGCCAGACGGGCCAACGGCTCGGCTTCCCAGGTGGTGCTGTCATCGCTGATGTAGGGCAGCACTTTTGGCGACAGCACGAAGAAACCGCCATTGATCCAGCCACCGTCACCACGAGGTTTTTCAGTGAAACCCAGCACCTGGTCACCTTGCCGTTCAAGCGCGCCATAACGACCTGGCGGCTGCACCGCAGTGACGGTCGCCAGGCGGCCGTGAGCCTTGTGATAGTCGACCAGCTCAGCAATATTGATGTCGGAAACGCCATCGCCATAGGTGAAGCAGAACGCCTCTTCATCCTTGAGATAACGCGCGGCACGCAACAGGCGGCCACCGGTCATGGTTTCCTCGCCGGTATCGATGAGGGTCACACTCCACGGCTCGCTGTAGTTCTGATGGACGTCCATGCGGTTGTTGCGCATGTCGAAAGTGACGTCGGATGTATGCAGGAAGTAGTTGGCGAAGAAGTCCTTGATCGCGTAGCCCTTGTAGCCCAGGCAAATGACGAAGTCGTGGATCCCGTGGGCGGAATACTGCTTCATGATGTGCCAGAGAATTGGCTTGCCGCCAATCTCGATCATCGGCTTGGGCTTGAGGTGCGACTCTTCACTGATGCGCGTGCCGAGGCCACCCGCCAAAATTACTGCCTTCATCGTCTCCCCTCTCGTACGTCACCGGGCTGCGCACTGCTTTTTTGAGCGTCGCAGGCCTTCTGGCCAAACCTTCTGCCGCTACGGGCGCAGGAGGAAACACCGCGAGCGCTCGTTTTATGGCGATTTGCGGGGCACTTGCAGGAAACGCGCCAGCTCGTAGCCGGGTTTTGGGAGATAGCTGATAGAGGCTTCGATGGAAGTGGCAACAGAATGACGGACGGGCTGAGGGCGTGGAGGGGCAAGAGATCAAAAGCCAAAGCAAAAGATCGTCCGATCGCAGCCCGAGCCTTCGCCAATTCCAACAGTTGGATCGCGTGCGCCCAGCAAGAAATGGGTCGGCGGTCAGGCCGCCTTCGCGAGCAGGCTCGCTCCCACAGAACAGCAAGAGCAAGAGCAAGAGCAAGAGCAAGAGCAAAAGATCGCAGCCTTCGGCAGCTCCTACAGTTGGATCGTGGGCATCCAGCAAGAAATGGGTCGGCGGTCAGGCCGCCTTCGCGAGCAGGCTCGCTCCCACAAAAGCAAAAGCAAAGCAAAGCAAAGCAAAGCAAATCAAATCAAAGCAGCGCAGCTGCCCGCGGCAAAGCCGCCCCACTCAACAATGAGCGCAAGCTCGAGTGCTTTTGATCTTGATCCACCGGCGACGTCGGAAGGCTGAGTGGAGGGATTGATCCGGGCGTGGGAGCGTAGCGACCGTTCGACGAAGTCGAACACAGCGGAAGGAGGTGCAGCGAAGCAAACCGGAGCCGCTGCGCCCGGATCAGTCCCGCAGCGAAGGAACCCGAGCCTGCGAGGGCCGAACGTAGGAGCAAGCCTTTTGGGTTACCTTTTTGGCGTTTGAAAAAGGTGACCCGCCGTAAGGGCGGAACCGTAATCAGCAACACCCGCAGAAACGGATCTACACCCAAAAACCCCAACAGCCTGGTCGGCCCAAAGGCCGCCAAGGCCCCAAAGAAAAGGCAACCCCAAAAAGCCACCTATATAAACGATCAATCCGCCAGCCAGCCATTCTCCCAATACCGCAGATTGTCACCACGCAACACATAATCGCGCATGACCACCTCGTGCAGCTCGTCACCCATGCGATAACTGGCGTCAGGGTCGGCCAGATGCATGCGAATCGCCTGCAGCCACTCATCAGTGCTGTTGGTCTTCACCCGCGTGCACGGCAGATAGCCCTGATAGGCTTCGGTATCAGTGCAGATGACCGGGTAACCGCAGGCGCCGTATTCCAGCAAACGCAGATTGCTCTTGCAGTCATTGAAAATGTGAAACTCCAGCGGTGCCAGGGCCAGGTCGAGGTTCAGACTGGCCAGCTTGGCCGGATAGACGTCCAGAGGAATCACACCGTGGAACTCGTGCATGTACGGACGCAGGTCATCCGGGCACATGCCAAAGAATACCCAGTCGACTTCGTTGGCCAGCTCACGCACGACATCGGCAATCACCGCCAGATCGCCATGGTGGCTGGTGCCTCCGCCCCAACCCACGCGAGGTTTTTTCGAGGTGCGGCGCTGACCCCGCAAACCGGTCCAGAGGTTTTGCGCAAGCATGTTGGGGACTACGCGAATGTCGTGGTGCATGTCCGACAACGCGTTGGCCAGTGGTTGAGTCGACACCACCACGCGGTCGCACAGGCTGATCGCCTGGCGCACCATCCGTTCCATTTCCTGCTTGCTGGGCATGTTGCGGATATGCGCATTGCGATGCGGAACATCAATCACATAGTCATCCAGCTCGAAGATGCGCCGGGCATGGCAGAATTTTTTCAGCGGCGGGATTTCATCGATCGCGCCCTGGGAATAGCGCCCTTGCAGGACGATGACATCCGGCGACTGACGCTCGATTTCAATGATCGACGGCAAGCCGTAACGAATACACCCTTCGGCCCGGTTCGCCGCTTCCAGCTCTATCAGCGGCTGACTCATGCGGTAATGGCCAATCGCTGAGGCATTGATCGGCACGGCGAGTACGTTGGGCAATTGCGGCCTGGAAAAAGCAGTCCACCCCGTACGCAGGCCCGGCTCAAGGCTGAAACTCGTCGCGCCGACGCCCTGCAAGGACAGGTTGACATTGAAGGCCGGATCGCGGGCAATGCGCGGCAGCCAGCGCTTGTAGAAGATCTCCTGCTCGTGCACATGTTGCTGGCCTTGCTCAGCTGTCGACTCGACAGTCGGGCGCACGCCCTGAGCCAGCAAGGCATAAGGCGTCCACACTACCAGGTAGCCTTCCTGGCCGATGCGCAGGCACAGATCCACCACGTTCAGCGCCTGCTTCAAATCCTCTTCATCAAGCCCTGCCACCGCCTCGAAAACCGTCTTGCGTACCATCAGGCAATCACCGCCGACCGCACTCAGATCGTGGGCGGCCTGGAGCCGGAACATATAACCGTCCGACTGCAGCGACTGTCCATAAAATGGCAGCCCGACCGCGCCCTGCATCCCCAGAATCATGCCGGCATGCAGCACATAACCATCCGGGTTGAACAACTTGGCGCCGACCACGCCGACTTCCGGGCGCTGCGCATGATTGAGCAGTTCGTCCAGCCAGTCGGCGTGGGTAATCACCGCAAAGGTATTGAGCAGCAGCACATATTCGCCACGAGCCTTGGTCACGGCAAAATTGTGCAGGGCAGCCATGTTGTCCGGCTGCGGGTACGTCAGCACGCGGATCCGGTCGCCACCCAATTGCGCGATGCCGTCCAGCCATGCTCTGGCCTCAGCGGTTTCGCTGCCGTTGTCGACCAGCAGCAGTTCGTATTCGGCGTAGGCAGTTTTTTCCAGCACGGTCTCGACACACCGCTGCAAGGCAGCGGTCTGATCCCGGGTGACGATGATGATCGACACAAGCGGACGGCGCGCGTGCCGATAGTCGACACGATTGAGCAATTGGCAACTGCCACGGCGGATTTCATGGGCAACGCCAATGCGTTGCAGATGCGCTTCGAGCACACGAGGGTTCTGTTCGATGACGCCTGGCTCGGCCAACCACCGCGACAGATCGAATGGCGACTCCAGCAGAACTTCGGCGACATGCCCGATCACTTGGGTGCCGTCGCTTTCGACCATGCGCCACAGCATGTCGTGAGGAGCCAGTTCGGTGAACGTCGTGTCAAAACCACCCAGCGCCAGAAAGCGTTCGCGCTTGAACGCCAAGGCGCGCCCGACATACGGGTAGCTGCGCATCAGATCAAGGTTGAAATCGGGTTTGAAGGCGGGTTCCACGGACTCACCATCGCGCAGACCGCCTTCATCGCTGTACACGCAACCGAGCGACGGCGAGTGCGCAATCCGGTCAGCCATGACCAGCAAGGCCGGCACCATCAGCCGGTCACCGGCCTGCAACAGGTAAAACCAGTCGGCGCCCTCCAGTTGGGGCAACAACGCGTTGATCTGACCCAGCCCGTCACCTTCCAGTGGCATGTGGAATACGCGGCCATCCAGCGTCGCCTCGTTACAGGAAGCGGACAGCACCAGAATCAGTTCAGGGGCATAGTCCTGCCGAGCAAGCGCCTCAAGCGTGCGCTCGACTCCATCGCGACTGCCCTGGGCATCAATGACGATCGGCACTATTCGCGGCTGTTGTGGCCAGGCGGCCAGAGTTTCCGGCAGTAACTTGCGCTGCCCTTCAGTGAGACTGCGGCACTGCAGCCAGTGCGCGTAGAGTTCGGCGAAGCTCCAGCTATCGATGCCGACGCACCACTCCTGGCGACTCTGCTTGGTACCCAGCGTTCGGCTCAGGGGCAGCTCTTCCCAGACGCGCGGCATTACGTCAGCCTTGGTCAGCGGGACATAGCGCACCCAACCCGGCGCTGGCGCCGACTCGCCGCTGCGCGCCTTGAGCATTTGCAGAATCCACTCGCGCTCAACCTCGACCGCGTCTTTCATCGGCTGCTGAGCACTCAAGCGCTCCGGATACAGCCGCTCGGCACTGAGCACGGTGTTCGACATCGCCAGATTGCCGCGCCGCAGCAGGCATACGTACAAGGCGAAATCCAGGGTGGCGACAAAGCAGTGGCCGTCCTGAGTCAGCGCCGGCAACAAGTCGACGAGGTCCGAACGACGAAACAAGGCGCTGGAGAAACCGCCCAGCACATTGACCGGAAATTTTTCGAAGATGCCCAGCAGGTCGTCACCCTTGAACAGACCGCTGGCCGGTGACAACGAAGTGTTTTCCAGGCGCGCCGGCAGAATGATGTCGTCGGCGTCCCAGAATAGCCGCTGAGCCAGCACCAGGCTGACTTCCTCACGCAACATCTCGTGCGCCTGCTGCTCGATGCAGGCGGCATAGAGATGGTCGTCGTCACACATGAACTTGACGAATTCACCCTGCGCCTGATCAAGGCACGCCTTGAGATTGCCGACCAGGCCCAGTGTGCGCGGGTTGCGCACATAGCGCACGGCAACACCCGAGCGCTCGGCCACAGCACTGACAATCCCTTCGATCTCATGATCACGACTGTCGTCGCAGACAATGATCTCAAGAGGCGCGTATGTCTGGCTGACGGCGCTGTTCAATGCCCGCTCGAAAAAGCGCGGATTGAACGCAGGGATGGCAATGCTGACGAGGGGGAGTGAATTCACGGCGGGCTCACAGGCGGTACGAGCCCGCTCGCAAAAACGAGCCCTTGATACCGCAAAAAATCATTAACAGAGGGACAACGTCAGCGGGCGCGCTCGCGCCCGCCAATCATCAGATCTTGTTGAACAGACCCAACTGACTGATCTTGCTGAACGCCAGTTGCGCGGCTTGCAGCATGGTCTGTTGCAGGGTCAGACGGGTCATGACTTCTGCCGCATCGGAATCACGAATCGAACCCTGGGTCGTGCTGTTCGCCGTGGTCAGGCTGTCGTTGGTGATGGTCTGCATGTCCAGCGCCTGGCCGCGGGCACCAATGGTGGTCACCGCCGTGCCGATCTGGTTGGACGCGGCATCGATATTGCCGAGGCCCGCCTCCATCGCGCCCTGCAATTTCTGCTTGGCAACCGGGTCACCGTCGACTGGCGTATTCAGCGCGGTGATCATCTGGCCCAGGGTGTCGAGCACGTTCTGGGTCTGATGATTGTTCGGCTGGATCGAGAACTGATCACCAGCGGCCGGCGCGCTGCCCAGGGCGAAAGTCACACCGGCAGCGGTGGCGTTACCGCCGGCAACCGTGCCCGAGGAAACCGGCTTGCTGTCGGCCGTCACCGGCGCGGCATACAGATCGAAATCGGTGGCGCTGGTGAACTTGAGCACCGCGCCGCCCTGCGGGAACGCTGCGGTGTAGGCTGCCTGATCGGTGATGGTCGAACCGGTGATCACGCTGGTCGACGGGTTACCCGGATTACGCGTGGTGGTGAACGAGTCCGGCGAGGCCGACAGCTGAAAACTGTGCCCTGCGATAACGGCGTCCGGATTGGTATCGCCTGCCTTCAGGTTGACGTTCAGTTTAAGGTCGACACCACGGAAGCTGACGGTCTGGTTGGCGCCGCTGCTGTTGCTGATCAAGCCGTTCTGGCTGGCCTCGGCGGTCACATCGTTGCCCAAGGCATCGGTGATTTTCAGCTGGGTGCTGCTGACGAAATCGATGGTATACGGCTGCCCGGCGGTGAACTTGGCGTCGTAAGTGGCGGCGGTGCCGACGGTGCCGTTGGACAGCACGACACGGCCGTCATCGACGGCTGGCGCAGTCATTTTGGTGTTGGTGCGGCCGGTGTTGATGGTCTGCTGGAACGCGTCCCAACCGGTGGTGTTGGTACCCACGGTCATGCCGTCGCCGATGCCCAGATCGATGGTGGTCTGGTCGCCGTTGTAGCTGAATGTGCCGTCAGAATTCTTCGAATACGGCGCGGTGTCGGTTTTCGAACCGGAGAACAGGTAGTTGCCGTTGGCATCCTTGGCGTTCATCAGGCCCAGCACTTGCTGTTGGATCTCACCCAGTTCCGAGGCATATGCCTGGCGGTCCTTGTCGGTGATGGTGCCGTTGTTCGCGGCCAGCGCCAGCTCTTTGGCTCGCGCAAGCGCCGTGGTAATCGAATCCAGAGTGGACTCCTGCACGGTCAAGGCGCTTTTGGTGGTGTTGACGTTGGTCTTGTACTGATCGAGCATCGCCGCCTGCTGGCCCAGCTGCAGCAAGCGCCCGGCACCGATCGGATCATCGGCGGCGGTGTTGATACGCTGCAGGCTGCTCGCCTCGCTCGCGGTAGCGACAGCCTTGTTGAAGTTACGCTGATAATCCGAAGCTTGCGTTCCGTAATACTGGGCGGTGGAAATGCGCATGAATTACGACTCCTTAAAGGCTGTTGATCAGCGTGGCGAAAGTTTCCTGCGCAGCTTTGATGATCTGCGAAGACGCTGTGTAGTACTGCTGGTACTTGACCAGGTTGCCGGTTTCTTCGTCCAGGTTGACCCCGGACAACGAATCGCGGGCACCCTTGGCGTTCTCCAGAATCGCCGTGGTTGCGGCGCTGTCGGACTTGCCTTGGGCGGTCTTGGTACCGACGTTGGTCACCAGGGTGTTGTAGGCGTCGGTCAGGCTGATGCCCTTGCTCGCCGAACCGGTGTCCACGGTCTGTTTGGTTTGCAACGCGACCAGTGCCTGGGCGTTGCGGTTGTCCGAAGACGCCGCACCAGTCAGGTTCATGGTGAAGGTCTCGCCGGTTTTCGGCGTGCCGCCCACGGTGGTCTGCACGGTGAAGGTCTTCTGTACGTTCGGCGTGACGGTAGTGTCCATCACCGGGTTGCCGCTGGCATCGACGATGCCGACTTTCAAATTCAGCGTGTTCGACTGGCCAGGCACGATGGTGCCGGTGCCGATGGTCGCGCCCTTGGCGTCGACCAGGTTGTACGACTGGCTGCCACCGCTGGCTGCGCCGAACACCAATTTGACCGGTGTCGAATTCTTCAGCGCCGCCTGCATGTCAGCCTGGGCGGTCGGGTTGTAGATGTCGATCTTATTGCTGAGCGTCGGCTGGGTGTACGTGCCCAGACCGTTGGCGCTGGCGACGCCGGTCAGCGGACCTGCCGCAGCGATTTTCTTCGGATCACTGAGCACGGTCTGAATGCTCGCCGCCGCGTTGCGGGTCGGCGTGATTTTGAACGAGTCACCCGCGCTCAGCGCGCCGCCATTCAAGGCCAGGGTGAAACCGTCGATCACTGGCGGCGGATTGGTCGTTGTGCTGAATGCGCCCAGATCGGTGCCGTCGGAACGTTTGACGGTGTAATCGGTAGCGCTGGTGAAGGTCACCTGATAATCGCTGGTGGTCAGCTTGCCGGTGTCCTTGATGGTCACATCGAGGTTGCCCGAACCGGCGCTGTTGCCATCCTTCGCAATGCTGCGCTGACTGATCAGGGCGGCACTGTTGATGTTGTTGAAAATCGCCGCGCCGAAGTCACCGTTCTTGTCGATGCCCTGGGCTTGCTGGCTGTTGATCTGATCGGCAATCACCAGGGCCACGCGACCGAGCTCGTTGAGCGATGGGTCGAGGACTTCCTTGCGATAGGTCAGCAGACCGCCGATTTCGCCACCGCTGATCACCGAAGTGATGTCGATGGTGCTCGAACCGCGATCCATCTGGATCGACATGCGCGACGGGTCGGTCTTGCTCGCGACCATGCTCAGGCTGTTGGTGGTGTTGCCGATGACCAGCGGCTGGCCGCTGCCGACATAAATGTCGAAGCTGGTGCCGCGCTCGACGACTTGCGCACCGGTAAGCTCGGAGAGTTGACGCACGGCTTCGTTACGGCTGTCGAGCAGGTCGTTCGGCGCCCCGCCGCTGGTGGAGATTTCGCCGATCTTCTGATTGAGATTGGCGATCGCCGTGGCGAGCTTGTTCACCTGGGCAGTCATGTCGCCGAGGCTGCCGTTGATCGTGGTGTTCTGATCGTTGAGCTGCTTGGCCAGGGTATTGAAACGGCTGGTCAGCGCCTGCGCGCCGGTCAGCACCGACTGACGCGAAGTGTCATCGGTGGCCGACGTCGATACGCCCTGCATCGAGGTGAAGAATTTCTGCAGTACACCGGTCAGGCCAGTGTTGGTGTCCGACAGCATCGCGTCCAGCGGCGTCGCCTGCTTGAGGAAGGCAGCCGATTCGCTGTCCAGCGAAGTCGCGGTGTGCAGCTGCGATTCCAGGTACGAGTTGTACACCCGGCGCACGTCGGCCAGGGTTGTGCCCGTGCCGATGAAAACGCTGCCGTACTGCTGCGAGGACTTGGTGCCCTGCACGGTTTGCTGACGTGAATAACCGGCGGTGTCGACGTTGGCAATGTTGTTGCCTGTCGTAGCCAGAGAGGACTGGCTGGCCGACAGTCCCGACATCCCGATATTGAGCAAACTCATGGTTCAGACCTTATTACCTGGTGCCTTATAAAGGCGTGGTGGAGACACCCGCCGCAGCGTAGTTTTCAAAACTGTTCATCTGCTTGGCAATTTGCGAAATCTTCGTCGCGTAGTTCGGGTCGGTGGCGTAACCGGCCTTCTGCAACTCGCGTACAAACTGTTCTGGGTTATCGGCCGACTTCAGCACTTCTTGATAGCGATTGTTGCTCTGCAGCAACGTCACCAGATCGTGGAAGCTGTCCTTGTACGAGGCGTAGGAACGGAACTCGGCCGTCTCCTTGACCATCGCGCCATTGCGGAACTCGCTGGTGATCGCGCGGGCCGAATCGCCCTTCCAGTTGCTGCTCGCCTTGATGCCGAACAGGTTGTGGCTGCTGCTGCCATCCTGAGCGCGCATGACCGATTTGCCCCAGCCGGTTTCCAGTGCCGCTTGCGCCACCAGATAACGCGGATCGACGCCGATGCGGTCGGCGGCTTCCTTGGCCATCGGCAGCATGGTATTGACGAATTCGTCGGCAGAACTGAAGGCTTTCTTCGCCGGTGCCAGCGGAATCTGCGCCATGGCGCGGCCGTAGACCTGCATCTGCCCGCCAGCGGCTTTCTGCTCTTCAGCACGGGCCAGCCAGTCACCGTTGTACAAGGCGCCTGAGCCTGTGACGGCGGTGGTCGCAGCCCGTTGTGGCAAGGCGTTGGTCGCTGCTGCTGCAGTGGCCACGCTCGGCGCCGACGGCACCAGACCGGCGAGCAAGCGATCGGCCAGTTTCGGCGGCAATGCCAGACGCCGCTGGTTGATCAGCGCCATGTCGTTGCGATGGGAAATATCGGTGTTGTTCGGAGCATGCACCGAGCGCGATGCCCACAACGGACGCTCGCCGTTGACGCGGGACAGCGGACCGGTGGCGACGGTGCCAGCGGCAATCGGCGTCGGCACGGCGGCGGCCTTGGCCAGCGCTTCCTGCTGCTTGGCGGCGGACGCGGCGGCAGCCTCGCCCGGCGCCATCGGCTTGTTCTTGGACATCTGGCGGATCAGCACGTCGGCCAGGCCGATACCACCGCCCTCGCGGGACATCGAAACCGCCAGCTGCTGGTCGTACATTTCCTGATACTGCTTGGCCGCCGGCGTGTTCAGCGGGTTGTCCTGACCAAGCGCTTCGGTGGCCGAGCGCATCGACTTGAGCATTTCGCCGAGGAACAGCGACTCGAATTCCTGCGCAACCTTGCGCATGTTTTCGTCGCTGTTCTTGTCGCCGACCTTGAGCTGGTTCAGACGATTGAGGTCGGAGTAGGACCCCGAATCGCTGCTGCTGACCAGACCGCTTTTGCGCATATCCATGGTGGCTGGCCTCAGATCACGATCAGGTCGGCTTGCAATGCGCCGGCCTGCTTCAGAGCTTCGAGAATCGCCATCAGGTCACCCGGTGCTGCGCCGACCTGGTTCACCGCACGGACGATCTCGTCGAGGGTGGTGCCCGGGCCGAACTTGAACATCGGTTTGGCTTCCTGTTCGGCATTCACTCGCGAGCGCGGTACGACGGCGGTCTGGCCGTTGGACAGCGGGCCAGGCTGGCTGACGATCGGGTCTTCGGTGATGGTCACGGTCAGGCTGCCGTGGGTCACGGCGGCTGGCGACACTTTCACGTTCTGGCCGATGACGATGGTGCCGGTACGCGAGTTGATGATGACTTTTGCCACCGCCTGCCCAGGATCGATTTCGAGGTTTTCCAGGATCGACAGGTAGTCGACGCGCTGGCTCGGATCCAGTGGCGCAGTGACCCGCACCGATCCGCCGTCGATGGCTTGGGCGACGCCAGGGCCGAGCATGTCGTTGACCTTGTCGACGATGCGCTTGGCGGTGGTGAAGTCGGAGCGGTTGAGGTTCAGCGTCAGGCTGTTGCCCTGGTTGAAACCGCTCGGCACCGCACGTTCCACCGACGCACCGCCAGGGATGCGACCAGCCGACGGAACGTTGACGGTGATCTTCGAACCATCGCGGCCTTCAGCGTCGAAACCGCCAACCACGAGATTGCCCTGAGCGATCGCATAGACGTTGCCGTCGATACCCTTGAGCGGCGTCAACAGCAAGGTGCCGCCGCGCAGGCTCTTGGAGTTACCGATCGAAGACACGGTGATGTCGACCTGCTGACCTGGCTTGGCAAACGCTGGCAGATCGGCGCTCACCGATACCGCCGCGACGTTCTTCAACTGCACGTTGCCCGATCCCGGCGGTACCTTGATGCCGAACTGCGAGAGCATGTTGTTGAAGGTCTGCAGGGTGAACGGAGTCTGAGTCGTCTGGTCACCGGTGCCGTTAAGCCCGACCACCAGGCCGTAACCGATCAATTGGTTGGAGCGCACGCCGGAAATGCTGGCGATGTCTTTCAGCCGCTCGGCGTGTGCGGTGAACGCCGCAGACATCAACAACGCGGCCACCATAAGGCTCTTGAAATTCAAAGTCGCCACCTAGAAAGGGAACAGCGGGCTGAGGAAGAAACGGTCGAACCAGCCTGGCTGACTCGTATCGGCAAACGCGCCGGTACCCGAGTAGGTGATGCGCGCATCGGCGACACGGGTCGACGACACGGTGTTGTCGGTCGCGATGTCATCGGCGCGGACCATACCGGCGATGCGCACCAGTTCGTCACCGGTGTTGAGCGTCAGCCACTTCTCGCCACGCACGGCGATGATGCCGTTGGGCAGCACGTCGGCCACGGTCACGGTGATCGAACCGGTCAGGCTGTTGCTCTGCCCGGACTTGGCGTCGCCCTTGGTCGAACGGTCGGCGCTGTAGCCAGCGTTCAGGCTCAGGTCACCGCCACCAATTGGGTTGTTGGTGGTCAGGCTGGAGCCGAACAACGAGGTCAGACCGATCGAGTTATCGCTGTTCTTGTCCATCTGCGAGTTGGCGTTCTTGCTCGCCTGGGTGCGCTCGTTCAGGGTGATGGTGATGATGTCACCGACCCGGAACGCCTTGCGGTCGCTGTACAGGTTCTGCTCGAAGCCGGCCTGATAGATCGAGCCGTTATTGGCAGCCGCCGGCAACGGTGTGCGCGGCAACACCGGGGCGTAGTAAGGGTCATTGGGCTTGGGCGTCGGGGCGACGCAGCCCGCGAGCGAGACGACCCCACTCAATGCCAGAACAGATACAAAGCGCTTCATGACCCTACCTCACGGTGTTGCTGGCGACCTCAGGCCACCCCAAAGACTGGATTACAGATTCTGCGTTACGAACGAGAGCATCTGGTCGGCGGTGGAGATCACCTTGGAGTTCATCTCGTAGGCGCGTTGAGTGGTGATCATGTTGACCATCTCTTCAACGGTGCTGACGTTCGAGGTTTCCAAAGTGTTCTGCAGCGTGGTACCGAAACCGTTCAGGCCCGGGGTGCCGATCTGTGGCGCGCCGGAAGCAGCGGTTTCCAGGAACAGGTTGTTGCCCACTGCTTGCAGACCGGCCGGGTTGATGAAGTCGGCGGTCTGCAGGTTGCCGATCACTTGCGAGGCCGGGTTGCCGGCGATGGTGATCGACACGGTGCCGTCACGGCCAACAGTGAAGGTCTGCGCATCGTTCGGGATGATGATCGCCGGTTCCAGGGCGAAACCGCTGGCGTTGACGATCTGGCCATTGGAGTCGAGGTGGAAAGTACCGTCACGGGTGTAGGACGTGGTGCCGTCCGGCTGCAGGATCTGGAAGAAACCGCGACCGTCGATGGCCATGTCCAGCGGCTGCTCGGTGGTTTGCAGGCTGCCGGCGGTGAAGTTTTTCTGGGTGCCGACAATGCGCACACCGGTACCCACTTGCAGACCCGACGGCAGTTCGCTGTCCTGGGTCGACTGGGCGCCTGGCTGACGCTTGATCTGATAGAGCAAGTCCTGGAACTCGGCACGGTCACGTTTGAAACCCGTGGTCGAAACGTTCGCCAGGTTGTTGGAAATGGTGGTCAGGTTGGTGTCCTGGGCGGACAGACCGGTTTTGGCAACCCATAGAGCCGGAAGCATTCGATTCTCCTCGTGCGCCTGTTTTACGGCGCGACGTTCTGATAATTAGCTGATCTGCAAGACCCGAGCCATGGCCTGGTCGTCGTCTTTGGCGGTGTTCATCATCTTGACGTGCAACTCGAACTGCTTGGCCAGGGCCAGCACCGAAGTCATTTCTTCCACGGCATTGACGTTGCTCGACTCAAGGAAACCCGAGACCAGTTTGACGTTGGCGTCGGCTTGCGCCGGCTGGCCGTCCTTGGTGTAAATCGAACCGTCGAGACCTTTGTTCATGTTCTTGATGTCCGGGTTGACCAGCTTGATCCGGTCGACTTCGGCCATGACGCGCGGACCTTCGCCCATTGCGCGAATGCTGATGGTGCCGTCTTCGCCGACTTCCACCTGCTGCTCGGGCGGCACGGCGATCGGGCCGCCGTTACCGATCACCGGCATGCCGTTGCCGGCGCGCAGTACGCCGAGGGCGTCGATGTTGAGGCTGCCGGTACGCACGTAGCTTTCGCCGCCGCTGGGGTTTTGCACGGCGATGAAACCGTTGCCGGATACCACGACGTCGAGTTCACGTCCGGTCTGCACCAGTGAGCCCGGCGTGAAGTCGGTGGCGGGACGTTCGCTCATGGCAAACGCGCGCGCCGGAAAGCTGTCGCCGAATACCGGCATCGAACGCGCCTGCTCGAGGTCGCGCTGAAAGCCGTTGGTGGAAATGTTCGCCAGGTTGTTGGCATGCGCCCGCTGCGCCAGTGCGTTCTGGCTGGCGCCGGTCATTGCCACATAAAGGTACTTGTCCACAGTGTTTCCTCTGCATGCCGGACGTTTGCCGCCCACCGCTGTACTGCTCAGCCATAAGCAATTTGCAGACCAACTTTTTATTGGCGGGCGAAGGCCCGGTAAACAGGGGACTTGGGGGGATCGGAGGGGGAATCTGAAATGGGTCGAAGACGAAAAACCGGCGGTGTCATGCCGGTTAGTGGCAATCCTGAGTTCGGCGGGGGATGGAGATCCTGTGGCGAGGGGATTTATCCCCGTTCGGCTGCGCAGCAGTCGCCAAGCCTGCAAATGAGGTCGCCGGGAAGAAAAAGCGGGGCGGCTTCGCCGCCCATCGGGGATAAATCCCCTCGCCACAAAGGCTCTATTTAGCTTTCGGAGGTTTTGCCAACCTCATACTCACGCAGCTTGTTGGCAATGGTGGTGTGCGAAACACCGAGCCGCTTGCCCAACTGCCGACTGCTTGGATGCTCGGAATACAAGCGTTCCAGCACCGCTTTTTCGAAACGCCCGACGATCTCGTCCAGACTGCCGTCGAGGGAAAAATCGCCAAGCGGCTGACGCACGCCGTAATCCGGCAGGCGAATATGTTCGGCCTTGACCGTGCCGCCGTCGCACAGGGAAACCGCCTGGAACAGCACGTTCTCCAGTTGCCGCACATTGCCCGGCCAGTGGTAATGGCTGAGGCGATCCATCGCCGCCGGGGCCAGTTTCGGCAGCGGACAACCGATCTGCCGACTGGCCTGGTCGAGAAAGTGTTCAACCAGCGGCGTCAGACCGTCGAGGCACTCGCGCAGCGGCGGGATGTGCAGCGACAGCACGTTCAAGCGGTGATAGAGATCCTGACGAAACTCACCGCGCGCGCACAATTCGGACAAGTCCACCTGCGTCGCGCAGATCACCCGCACGTCCAGATACACCTCTTCATCACTGCCGACGCGACGGAAGCAACCGTCCTGAAGAAAGCGCAGCAATTTGACCTGCAAACGCGGGCTCATCTCGCCGACGCCATCGAGAAACAGCGTGCCGCCAGCGGTCAATTCGAGCAGGCCAAGCTTGCCCTCAGCGCGAGCGCCTTCGAAGGCGCCGGGGCCGTAGCCGAACAACTCGGTCTCGGCCATCGACTCCGGCAGTCCGGCGCAGTTGAGCGCCATCAACGGTGACTGTCCGCGCGGGCTGGCGAGGTGGCAGGCGCGCGCCAGCAATTCCTTGCCAGTGCCAGTTTCGCCTTCTATTAATAGCGGCGCATCCAGCGGCGCCATGCGCCGCGCTTCGCGGACCACAGCGGCCATGACTTTCGAGCTTTGAAAGATGCTGTCGAACCCGCGCAGTTCCTGCTTGCGCACATTGTAGATTCGCTCGCCGACACGGTCGGCGCGATGCAGAGTCAATACGGCGCCGGCCATGGCCTCGCTGTCGTCGTGTTCCGATTGCAGCGGCGCGATGTCAGCGAGAAAGATGTCGCCCTTGACCTTGACCCGCATGCCGTTGATTCGCGATTTGTTGGCGCGCACCAATTCCGGCAAATCGAAATCCTCGGCGTAGCGCGACAGCGGAATCCCCGGCACCTCATCGACGCGCACCCCGAGCAACTGCGCCGCCGCGCGGTTGGCCGCAACGATCGAACCGCCCATGTCGATCGACAGCACCGGAAATTCCAGCGCGCCGAGCAGTGCGTTCAATTCCATGTGCCGGCGTTCGCTGGGCATCAGCCCGACGCGCTTGACCCCGAACACCCCGCCGATTGCCTCGAACTTGGGGCGCAACGCCTGGAACTGGATGTTGATCAGGTTCGGGCAGTGCAGGTAGATCGCATTGCCATGCTCACCACCCACCTCGCCGCGAGCGACGTTGATCCCGTACGCCACCAGCAGATTGAGGATGTCACGCAGGATGCCGATGCGGTTCTGGCAGTGGACTTTGATGCGCATAGAAAAAGGCCCGACAGGTTTGAAAGGTAAACACATGTCCTTGTGGGAGCGAGCCTGCTCGCGAAGGCGCCAGCACATCCAGTATCGATGTGTCAGACAGACCGCTTTCGCGAGCAGGCTCGCTCCCACAGGGTTCTGTGGCGCGCCCGGGGCAGATGTTTCTGTCGAGGCACGCAGATAGTTGTCAAGATTATGTGACAGCCCCGACCCTTTTCAAACCCGCCAATCACCGTAAATGCGCATTACCCGACAAAGCGTAACGATAACTTTACGAAATACGCAGAATTTTCCTACGCACACACCGGTCAACATGCTGCACGCCCTGTCACTCTCGGGTATTCCTTTAGCCATCGCTGGACATAACAAAAACGAATTTCCTAGCAGGAGAGCAGCATGAAGCAGACGCAATACGTGGCTCGCGAGCCCGATGCGCAAGGTTTTATCGACTACCCCGCCGAAGAACATGCGGTGTGGAACACGCTGATCACTCGCCAGTTGAAGGTGATTGAAGGTCGTGCGTGCCAGGAATATCTGGACGGTATCGAAAAACTCGGTCTGCCCCACGACCGCATCCCGCAACTGGCCGAGATCAACAAAGTCCTCGGCGAGACCACCGGCTGGCAGGTTGCCCGGGTGCCGGCGCTGATTCCTTTCCAGACGTTTTTCGAGTTGCTTGCCAGCAAGCAATTCCCCGTCGCCACCTTCATACGTACCCGCGAAGAACTCGACTATCTGCAAGAGCCGGACATCTTTCACGAGATCTTCGGCCACTGCCCGCTACTGACCAACCCCTACTTCGCTGAATTCACCCACACCTATGGCAAGCTCGGCCTGCAGGCGACCAAGGAAGAGCGCGTGTATCTGGCCCGGTTGTACTGGATGACCATCGAATTCGGCCTGGTCGACACCCCGCACGGCAAGCGCATCTACGGCGGCGGGATTCTGTCTTCGCCGAAAGAAACCGTTTACTGCCTGTCGGACGAGCCCGAACATCAGCTCTTCGATCCGCTGGAAGCCATGCGCACGCCGTATCGCATCGACATCCTGCAACCACTGTACTTCGTCCTGCCCAATCTCAAGCGCCTGTTCGATGTGGCCCATGAAGACATCATGGCCATGGTCCGTCAGGGCATGCGGCTGGGCTTGCACGCGCCGAAATTTCCGCCGAAACCCAAAGCCGCCTGAACCGCGACTTTTGCTGACAATTGCGTCTGTCCGTCGCCGCCACTTTGCTTTAGCGTGACGGCATTGACGGCACACGCGCTTTAATAAAAAACACACTCGTTTTCAGGAATCCACCATGTCGACTTTGAACCAAGCCCACTGCGAAGCCTGCCGCGCCGATGCGCCACAAGTCAGCGACGAAGAACTGCCGATACTGATCAAGCAGATCCCTGACTGGAACATCGAAGTACGCGACGGCATCATGCAGCTGGAAAAAGTTTTCCTGTTCAAGAACTTCAAGCACGCGCTGGCGTTCACCAACGCCGTCGGCGAGATCTCCGAGGCCGAAGGTCACCACCCGGGCCTGCTGACCGAGTGGGGCAAAGTCACCGTGACCTGGTGGAGCCACTCGATCAAAGGCCTGCACCGCAACGACTTCATCATGGCCGCGCGCACTGACGAAGTAGCGAAGACCGCAGAAGGACGCAAGTGATGCACTTCGACGCCATCGGCCGGGTTCCCGGCGACCCGATTCTCGGTTTGATGGAGGCCTATGCGCAGGATGCCAATCCGCGCAAGTTCGACCTCGGCGTTGGCGTCTACAAGGATGCCCAGGGCCTGACGCCGATTCCCGAAGCGGTGAAAATCGCCGAAGCGCGACTGGTCGAAAGTCAGGACACCAAGACTTACATCGGTGGTCACGGCAACCCGCTGTTCGGCAAGGTCATCAATGAACTGGTGCTCGGCGCCGACTCACAACTGATCACCGAACAACGCGCCGGCGCCACCCAGACCCCGGGCGGCACCGGTGCCCTGCGCCTGGCCGCCGACTTCATCGCCCAATGCCTGCCGGGCAAAGGCGTGTGGTTGAGCAACCCGACCTGGCCGATCCACGAAACCATTTTCGCCGCCGCCAAGGTCAAGGTCAGCCACTATCCCTATGTGGGCAGTGACAATCGCCTCGACGTCGAAGCGATGCTCGCCGTGCTCAAGGAAGTGCCGAAGGGCGACGTGGTGCTGCTGCATGCGTGCTGCCACAACCCGACCGGTTTCGACCTGAGCCATGACGACTGGAAGCGCGTGCTTGAAGTGGTGCGCAGCCGCGATCTGCTGCCGCTGATCGACTTTGCTTATCAGGGTTTTGGCGATGGCCTGGAGCAGGACGCGTGGTCGACCCGGTTGTTCGCGGCGCAAGTGCCGGAGCTGCTGATCACCAGTTCCTGCTCGAAGAACTTCGGCCTGTATCGCGACCGTACCGGTGCGCTGATCGTCTGCGCGACCAGCGCCGACAAGCTCATCGACATCCGCAGCCAACTGGCCAATATCGCCCGCAACCTGTGGTCGACGCCGCCGGATCACGGCGCGGCGGTGGTCGCGACCATCCTCGCCGATCCAGAGCTGAAGGCGCGCTGGGCCGATGAAGTGGAAGCGATGCGTCTGCGGATCGCCCAGCTGCGCAGCGGTCTGGTCGAAGCGCTGGAACCCCACGGTTTGCGCGAGCGCTTCGCGCACATCGGTGTGCAACGCGGGATGTTCTCCTACACCGGCCTGTCGCCGGAACAGGTGAAAACCCTGCGCGAGCGGCACAGCGTGTACATGGTCAGCTCCGGCCGCGCGAACGTCGCCGGCATTGACGCCACACGCCTCGCAATGCTCGCTGACGCGATCGCTGACGCCTGCAAATAGTTTTTGCAGTACACAACCCGGTCGGAGCGGGCCCTTGTGGCGAGGGGATTTATCCCCGCCCGGCTGCGCAGCAGTCGTACACTGTTGCTCGCGGAGTGTCAGACATTCCGCGTATGCAGGGTCTGGGGCCGCTTCGCAGCCCAGCGGGGATAAATCCCCTCACCACAGGGCCCGTTCCCACATTTAGTTTTCGGTTGATCTCGCGCCCTGCGGCCATCTGTCGCATTAATTTGAATTAAAAGTCTGATTGTCATTTTTCCTGCTGTATCCTGCGCAGGCTTTGTAAAGCGCGGAGCACCTGATCTATCAACAGACTTAGCGAGGAGCGCACCCATGCACGAGATTCCCAATCTCCCCTTCCCAAGCCTGCACGTACCTGAGCAGACGACCCCGCAACACGCCGGTGCTGAAAAGCCCGAGCCGCAAGAAGCCGCTGACAGCCGCAAAGCCGACAGCGAAGAGTAAGACCCGCCGTACAGACCGTGTGGAAAGCGCTAACATGCGCTTTCCACACTGCCTGAAACCCGAGCCCGCCATGACCGACGAATTCTCCGAAAGCCAAGCTGCCGTGCTGATCGGCGCCACCGAGAAAATGATCGAGATCTGGAATCGCCTCTCGCCCGAGAAACAAGCTGCCCTGCTCGAACGTTTCGGCAGCGAAGAAAACGCCCTCGCCGCCCTCGTCACCACGCAACTGGTCGCCCCGGCGAAATCCTGAAAGCGCCACCCGGCAAATAGTTTTACTTTTCCCCGCCCTTGAGCGGTTCACGCCGGTATCATGAGCAGCCTATCTAATCTGCTGCTCCCGTGGATCGTTACCCATGTCGTCTATACCCGAGCCCCAGCGTCCGCTGACGGTTACGCTGCAAGTAGTCTCCATCGTCCTTTTCACCTTCATCGGTTACCTGAACATCGGCATCCCGCTCGCCGTGTTGCCGGGCTATGTCCACAGTGACCTTGGTTTCGGCGCCGTGATCGCCGGGCTGGTGATCAGCGTGCAATACCTTGCCACCCTGCTCAGCCGCCCGTATGCCGGCAAGATCATCGACAACCAGGGCAGTAAACGCGCAGTGATGATTGGCCTCGCTGGTTGCGGCTTGAGCGGTGTGTTCATGCTGATTTCCGCGTGGACGCCGAACCTGCCGCTGGTGAGCCTGATCAGTCTGTTGATTGGCCGTCTGGTGTTGGGCAGCGCGGAAAGCCTGGTCGGTTCCGGTTCGATTGGCTGGGGCATCGGCCGGGTCGGCGCGGCGAATACGGCGAAAGTGATTTCCTGGAACGGCATCGCCAGTTACGGCGCCCTGGCGATCGGCGCGCCGTTCGGTGTGTGGCTGGTAAGCAGATTGGGGCTGTGGAGCATGGGCGTGAGCATCATCCTCCTCGCCCTGCTCGGTCTGGCGCTGGCATGGCCGAAGACCGCTGCGCCGATCGTCGCCGGTGAACGCCTGCCGTTCATGCATGTGCTGGGCAAAGTCTTCCCCCACGGCTGCGGGCTCGCGCTGGGCTCGATCGGCTTCGGCACCATCGCCACTTTCATCACCCTGTACTACGCGACCCAGCACTGGGACAACGCGGTGCTGTGCCTGAGCCTGTTCGGCGCCAGCTTCATCGGCGCGCGGCTGCTGTTCGGCAACCTGATCAACCGCCTCGGCGGATTCCGCGTGGCGATTGCCTGCCTGTCGGTGGAAACGTTGGGTTTGTTGTTGCTGTGGATCGCGCCGGATGCGCATTGGGCACTGGCGGGCGCGGCGCTGAGCGGTTTCGGCTTCTCGCTGGTGTTCCCGGCGCTGGGCGTGGAGGCGGTGAATCTGGTGCCGGCCTCGAGCCGTGGCGCGGCGGTCGGTGCCTATTCACTGTTCATTGATTTGTCGCTGGGGATCACCGGGCCGCTGGCCGGGGCGATCGCAGCAGGATTCGGTTTTGCTTCGATCTTCCTGTTCGCAGCCTTCGCTGCGTTGAGCGGACTTGGCTTGAGTGTCTATCTGTATAGGCACACGGCAAAATACCGCGAGGCTTAAAAATCCACTTTGCCGCGCCCGGCCTTGATACTGCCGCGTTTGGTTTTCGACTCCAGCCGACGCTTCTTCGAGCCGAGGGTCGGCTTGGTAGGGCGGCGTTTCTTTTCCACTTTGGTGGCGCTGAGAATCAGCTCGACCAGCCGCTCCAGCGCATCGGCGCGGTTGGCTTCCTGGGTTCGGTATTGCTGCGCCTTGATGATCAGCACGCCATCGCTGGTGATACGACTGTCACGCAGTGCCAGCAGGCGTTCCTTGTAGAACTCCGGCAACGACGAGTTGGGAATGTCGAAGCGCAAGTGCATGGCGCTGGAGACCTTGTTGACATTCTGCCCACCGGCGCCTTGCGCGCGGATGGCGGTCAATTCGATCTCGGCATCCGGCAGATGCACGTTGTTGGAAATCACCAGCATGGAAAAGCGTCCGTAATCAGAGCGCGCAGGATAACCTGATTCACTCAACCTCTGTGGGAGCGAGCCTGCTCACGAAGGCGGTGTGGCAGTCGATGCAGATGTTTCTGATGGACCGCTTTCGCGAGCAGGCTCGCTCCCACAGGGTTCGGTGTGATGTCAGATTTTTCCATTTCAAAACAACAAACCCGGCACTCTGGCCGGGTTTGCTGTTTCTGCTTGAGCGGTTACTTGGCGATCACTGGCAGCGCCTGCTGGGCACTGCGCTTGTTCTTGATCAGGTAGCAGACCCACATGAACACCACCCACACCGGAATCGCGTATACCGATATCTGAATCCCCGGGATCAGCAGCATCACGCCGAGGATGAACACCACGAACGCCAGGCAGACGAAGTTGCCGTACGGGTACCACAGCGCCTTGAACAGCGGCGTCTGTCTGGTCTGGTTCATGTGCTGGCGGAATTTGAAGTGCGAGTAGCTGATCATCGCCCAGTTGATCACCAGCGTCGCAACCACCAGCGACATCAGCAGTTCCAGCGCGTGCTGCGGGATCAGGTAGTTGAGCAACACGGCAACCAGCGTCACTGCCGCCGAAGCCAGAATCGAACGCACCGGCACGCCGCGCTTGTCGATCTTCGCCAGAGCTTTTGGCGCATCGCCCTGCTCGGCCATCCCCAGCAGCATACGGCTGTTGCAGTAGGTGCCGCTGTTGTACACCGACAGCGCGGCGGTCAGCACGACGAAGTTGAGAATGTGCGCGGCGGTGTTGCTGCCGAGCATCGAGAACACTTGTACGAACGGGCTGCCGCTGTAGGAATCGCCCGAGGCGTTGAGCGTTTCCAGCAGGCTGTCCCAAGGAGTCAGCGACAGCAGGATCACCAGCGCGCCGATGTAGAAAATCAGGATGCGGTAGATCACCTGGTTGATCGCTTTCGGAATCACGGTTTTCGGCTTGTCGGCTTCAGCGGCGGTGAAACCGAGCATTTCCAGACCGCCGAAGGAGAACATGATGATCGCCATGGCCATCACCAGACCGCTCACCCCATTGGGGAAGAAACCGCCGTGGGACCACAGGTTGCTCACCGAGGCTTGCGGGCCGCCGTGGCCGCTGACCAGCAAGTAGCTGCCCAGGGCGATCATGCCGACGATGGCCACGACCTTGATGATCGCAAACCAGAATTCGGCCTCACCGAAGACTTTGACGTTGGCCAGGTTGATCGCGTTGATCAGCACGAAGAATGCAGCAGCGGAGACCCAGGTCGGGATGTCCGGCGCCCAGTAATGGATGTACTTGCCGACCGCTGTCAGCTCGGACATGCCCACCAGAATGTACAGAATCCAGCAGTTCCAGCCCGAGAGGAAACCGGCGAAACCGCCCCAGTATTTGTGGGCGAAGTGGCTGAAGGAACCGGCCACCGGCTCTTCGACGATCATTTCGCCGAGCTGGCGCATGATCATGAAGGCGATGAAGCCGCAAATGGCGTAGCCGAGGATCATCGACGGGCCGGCGGATTTCAGTACCCCGGCAGAACCGAGGAACAATCCGGTACCGATCGCGCCACCGAGGGCGATCAGTTGAATATGGCGATTTTTCAGGCCGCGCTTAAGCTCGCCTGATTGCGAGGGTTGTCCACTCATGAAAAGGTCTCACGCAAGGTTTGATGATGTTCAGTAGACGTTGCTGCAAGGTTGCGATTTCAGGCAGCCCCGATCAAACCCCAGCGCAGGCACCAGGAGTTCAGCTCATTTACAACGGTCATGCGTCACCTGTTTGTTTTTATCTGTGACGAAATCGAACCCGGCACGCTTGTGGCGCGGCGGAGTGAACAAGGCGGATAGCCTCGAGATTTTTGCGATTACGCAGAGGGTCACAGTTAAAACGCGGCGCATTGTACACCGCTAACCCCCTGCTGCCAGACCCGCCTGATCAGCGTGTCGGTTGCCGGGATTGCACGTGTCCGCCTCGACAGTGCCGAGCGGCTGCAAAATATGAGTCAGGCCTTTGCAGGCCATCGACGGGGACGAGGAAAAAACCGTCCCACGGGGAGAAGTGGAAATCAGTCGCGGCGTTCATTGCGCCTCCTTCTTGTTATTCGCCTGCACGACAGGCATGGGGCGCATCACACCCTGCCTGAACACTGGAAACAAGCGCGCCAGAGCCTTGCGCGGCAGCTGTCCTCCCGGCTTACGGAAGCTTTTCCTTACAACCGATGCGGAGGCGGGAAATCACCGCTCCGGCGGGGTCTATTCGTCACGTTTTGTTTACAACGCGTAACGAATATTTTCCGAATCAGAAATTTCCGAAGGACGTCTGCATATTGACGGTAGCTAGCTTGCTATCAATTTCGCCTGCCTAGTTTTTTGTTTTCAAATAAGAAAACCGATCCTGAAAAACAGAACAAAAAGTCTATTTAAAAATTAAATGGATAAAATTTTGCATTACGAAAAAGCCTCAACTAGGTTTTTCACGTCTCACCGGCCACCTCGACCGGTCAGTCATAAACCGTGAAATTCTCTAGGAGATCGACCATGCAAGCATTGGAAAAAGACTTGGATACCGAACTGCAACTGGACGAATGGTTTGAAGCGCCAACCCATGAGGCCGCTGTGGAAATGATGCAAGCCGACGCGGTGGTTCCGTTCGGCACGGCGATGTGGCCTCTGTAAGACATCCCGGGCAGGCACGGTCCGGCCGGTCGTGCCTGCCGCTTCATTCCCCGGTCAGTCAGGGAGGATTCATGGACAAGCCCCGCGCCATCTCGCATTTCCTTTACTACCTCGAACATCACCCTGCCCTCGCCGGCCTCGACTCGGCGAAGGTCATGCTTGGCCACACCGCCGATTACGAAGCCCTGACCGGCGCCATTGCCGAACAGGCCGGCGAGCATCCGCGCTTTCAGTTCAGCGCCCGGCGTCTGGACCTGGAAAGCACCGCAGCGCTGTCCGCGGCGATTGCCGACAGCGATCTGTACATTTTCTTCTACGACTCTTCCACCCTGCCCAACCCACGCCCCGACGGCCCGGAATTCGTTCGTGCGCTGCAAGCGGTGATGGCGGAAAACTGGAAGAAGTCGCTGCTGTTCAAGGATTACGGCGACTATTTCTACGACACCTTCAGCATCACCCCGCAACGCATCGCCGGGCTCAACAGTCACCTGATCCAGCGCATGTCCCAGGCGACCACGCTGAGTTTCAAGGATGACCACGGCTCATGGTTCGAAACGCCGATGAGCAGCATCAAGAAGTGGACCGACATCAATGGCGTCGGCAACTTCGACCTCGCCCCCGGCGAAATCGCCACCCATAGCGAAGCCATCAATGGCCACGTGAAGTTCAAGGGCACCTTCCTCAGCACCATCCCCTTCGCGCGCAAGTACGGCGTGCTGGAATCGCCGCTGGAGCTGTGGATCGAGAACTCGACCATCAGCCGCATCGCCACCGACGTGCCGGGGCTGGAACATGATTTCAACAAGTACCTGGATGCCAACCCGTCGAACCGGCGGATTGAGGAGTTGGGGATTGGCACCAACGAAGGCGTGAAGGATCTGTATGCGCGCAATGCCGGGTTTGAGGAGCGGCATTGTGGGTTGCATCTCGGATTAGGCGGTGGCGCCAAGGGCAGTCATCACCTGGATCTGATCTTTTCGGGCGGGGTGTTGGCGCTGGATGACAAGCCGGTTTTCGATGGCCGATTTGTGTTTTAGGCGACTGACGCCTTCGCGAGCAGGCTCGCTCCCACAGGGATTTATGTTCGACGCAACTCCAATGTGGGAGCGAGCCTGCTCGCGAAGAGGCCCAATCAGACGCTACATGAGTTTCGCCAGACGAAAAAAAACGCCAACCCTAAGGTTGGCGTTTTTGCTTCAACTTGCAGCTTGCAGCTAGTAACTCACAGCTGCCTTATTCCGGCTTTTTGCGACCGAAACCCGGGCGCTGACCGGAACCGGCCGGTGCGCCGCGACGCTTGCCCGAGGGCTTGTCGCCGTCGACCAGTTTGATCCCCGGGCGCTTCGGCGCCGGTTTGGCCGGGCGCTTGTTGGTGGTGTCGGCTGGACGATCCGCTACCGGCGTACCGCGACCGGCAGGAGCGCCGCGTTCGCCACGCTCAGTACGGCCATTGGCCGGACGCGGTGCGCGCTCGCCGTCACGGGCGACTGGCTTGCGACCTGGACGCTCGCCTTCGATCTGCGGCTCACGGCTCGGGCGCGGCGCGGTCGGTGCGCCGGCGGCTGGACGCAGGGTGCGTACGCGCTCGGTCTTGGCCATCGGCCGCGACGATTTGCGCTGCATGCGTTCGAGCTTGTCCTTGCTCTTGGCGTTCAGCTGCGGCATTGCCACCGGCGTCAGGCCGACTTCGGCGCTGAGGACGTCGACTTCGTACTGGCTCATTTCGCGCCAGCGGCCCATCGGCAGGTCGGAGTTGAGGAACACCGGACCGAAACGCACGCGCTTCAGACGGCTGACCACCAGACCCTGCGATTCCCACAGACGACGCACTTCACGGTTGCGCCCTTCCATGACCACGCAGTGGTACCAATGGTTGAAGCCTTCACCGCCCGGCGCCTGTTGAATGTCGGTGAAACGCGCCGGGCCGTCTTCCAGCACCACGCCGGCCTTCAGGCGTTCGATCATCTCGTCGTCGACTTCACCGCGTACACGCACGGCGTACTCGCGGTCCATCTCGTAGGACGGGTGCATCAGACGGTTGGCCAGCTCACCGTCAGTGGTGAACATCAGCAGACCGGTGGTGTTGATGTCGAGACGGCCGATGTTGATCCAGCGGCCTTCTTTGGGGCGCGGCAGCTTGTCGAACACGGTCGGACGGCCTTCCGGGTCGTCACGGGTGCAGATTTCGCCGTCGGGCTTGTTGTACATGATCACGCGGCGCACCGACTCGGCGGCCTCTTCGCGTTTGATCACTTTGCCATCGATGGTGATGGCGTCGTGCATGTCGACGCGCAGGCCGAGGGTGGCGTCTTTGCCATTGACCTTGATCCGGCCCTGGCTGATCCAGGATTCCACGTCACGGCGCGAGCCGACGCCGATACGGGCGAGGACCTTCTGCAGCTTTTCGCCTGCTGGGCCGATTTCCTGGTCGTCTTTCTGATTGATGTCACTCATCTGGGCACCTCCCGGTGTGGTCTGTTCAGGCGGCGCCTGAAGTATTGAAAACTGGGTCCAGGCCGAAGGGATCGGCGAAGGGTCGCGAATCATACGCGGATGTGCGCCATCGCGCATCAGAGACTAGCTGATCGATTGCCGGTTATTTCTTTTTCCGCCGACCGGCACCGCCGAGTTTGATCAGGCGCAGCGCGGCTTCGGCCAGCACCGTGCGTTTGTCGTCCTTGTCGAGCTTCTTCCAGGCCTTGATCTCGCGCTTGCTGCGACCGCAACCCAGGCAGATGTCGTCGGAGAATTTGCAGAGGCTGATACAGGGGTCTTTGGTTGAGCTCATCGCAATCTCCAGAACGACATTTCACCCTGTGGGAGCGAGCCTGCTCGCGAAGGCCCGTTGTCATTCAGCATTAATGTATCTGACACACCGCCTTCGCGAGCAGGCTCGCTCCCACAGCGTCTTCACTGGTTTCTCGATAGGCGTCAGTCTTCGAACTCGCGCCGTTCGGCTTCGATCGCCTCGGCCAGTGCGCGGGCTTCGGCTTCTTCTTCGCTGAGTTCCGGTTCAGGCTGTTCGAGGGCGGCAACGGCGGCCAGGAGCTTCTCGCGGGCCTCGGCGACACCGAGAATGTCTTCTTCCGGTTCGGCGTCAGGCGCCGCTTCAAGTTCAACTTCAGCTTCAACAACCGGCTCGATGATCTCAGGCTCAGCCACCGGCGCTTCGCCATCCACCGCATCGCGCAGCAAATCGTCGAAATCGGTTTTGATGCCCTCTTCCATGCTGTCCAGCTCCAGCAGCAGGGAATGGAAACTGGTTTCTTCCTTCTCCTCCTCCGGTTCGGCGCTGGCGTCGGCCAGTTCCTGCAGGCTCTGCGGCACCGGCGCGTCGTCGAAATCGAGCACCGGCTCGGCTTCCATCTCGCGCAGCTCGGCCAGCGGCGGCAGATCTTCAAGGTTTTTCAGGTTGAAGTGATCGAGAAACGCCTTGGTCGTGGCGAACATCGCCGGTTTGCCCGGCACGTCCCGATAGCCGACGACGCGGATCCACTCACGCTCGAGCAAGGTCTTGACGATGTTGCTGTTGACCGCCACGCCACGCACGTCTTCGATCTCGCCACGGGTGATCGGCTGGCGATAGGCGATCAGCGCGATGGTCTCCAGCAACGCACGGGAATAGCGCTGCGGGCGCTCTTCCCAGAGACGGCCGACCCACGGTGAAAACTTCTCGCGGATCTGCAAGCGATAGCCCGACGAGACTTCCTTGAGTTCAAAGGCGCGGCCCTCGCAGGACTTGCCGAGCAGGGTCAGGGCTTTCTTGAAGACCGCCGGCTCCGGCCGCTCGCCTTCTTCAAACAGTTCATACAGGCGCTCAAGGGACTGCGGCTTTCCCGAGGCCAACAGAAAGGCTTCAAGCAGGGACGCCAGCTCGCGGGGTTCAGTCAGGTTCATACAGGGACTCGTTATTCGGCTCGGGCTCGCACGTGGATCGCAGCGAACGGCTCATTCTGCACCAGCTCGACCAAGGATTCCTTGACCAGTTCAAGGATCGCCATGAAGGTCACCACCACACCCAGGCGGCCTTCTTCAGCGGTGAACAGCTCGACAAACGGCACGAAGCCGCCGCCCTTGAGCCGTTCCAGCACATCGCTCATGCGTTCGCGGGTGGACAGCGCTTCGCGACTGACCTGGTGGCTTTCGAACATGTCGCCACGGCGCAGCACCTCGGCCATGCACATCAGAATCTCTTCCAGCGCGACGTCGGGCAACAGCTTGCGCGCCCGCGCTTCTGGGGCGTCGAGCTTGGGCACGATCACATCGCGACCCACCCGGCTCAACCCATCGATACCTTCGGCAGCAGCCTTGAAACGCTCGTATTCCTGCAAGCGGCGGATCAGTTCGGCGCGTGGATCGTCTTCTTCATCTTCGACGGTTTCAGCGCGCGGCAGAAGCATGCGCGACTTGATCTCGGCGAGCATCGCCGCCATCACCAGGTATTCGGCGGCCAACTCCAGACGCACCGATTGCATCAACTCGACGTAGCCCATGTACTGGCGAGTGATTTCCGCCACCGGGATGTCGAGGATGTTGATGTTCTGTTTGCGGATCAGGTACAGCAGCAGGTCGAGCGGGCCTTCGAAGGCTTCAAGGAAGACTTCCAGCGCATCCGGCGGGATGTACAGGTCCAGCGGCATTTCCATGACCGCCTGACCATAGACCATCGCGAACGGCAGTTCCTGCTGGGCGCCGGCCTGGGGATCGACCACGGTTTCCACTGCGGACATTCAGGCCTCGACCATGAACGGCGTCGGATCGCCGCAACCGACGCGGACCACTTCCGGGTCGTCGCCGGTCAGGTCAATCACCGTCGAGGCTTTGATGCCGCCGAAGCCGCCGTCGATGATCAGATCGACCTGGTGCTCGAGCAACTGGCGCATTTCGTAGGGATCGGTAAGTGGGTCTTCATCGCCGGGCATGATCAGCGTCACGCTCATCAGCGGCTCGCCGAGTTCGGCCAGCAGCGCCAGCGCGATCGGATGGCTTGGCACGCGCAGGCCGATGGTGCGTTTTTTCGGATGCAGCAACAGGCGCGGCACTTCGCGGGTGGCGTTGAGAATAAAGGTGTAAGGCCCCGGCAGGTGCGCCTTGAGAATGCGGAAGGTGCCGGTGTCGATCTTGGCGTAATTGCCCAGTTGCGACAGGTCGCTGCAGATCAGCGCGAAGTTGTGCTTTTCATCGAGCTGACGCAGACGTCGCACACGCTCGATGGCGGTCTTGTCGCCAATCTGGCAACCAATGGCGTAGGACGAGTCCGTGGGATAAATCACCACCCCGCCTTTGCGGATGATCTCGACCGCCTGTTTGATCAGGCGCGCTTGCGGGTTTTCCGGATGTATCTGGAAAAATTGACTCACATTCTCTACCTGTTCAGACGGCGGCAATATCTGTGTCATGTTTGAACCGACACCACAGGGGTGGAAGGTCCTCGGGAACCGGCCGGTACTGGCCGATCTCGGACCAGCCGCCAGGGCCATGGAAGTCACTGCCGGCGCTGACCAGCAGACCGAACTCACGGGCAAGGATCGCCAGGCTGCCCACCTGTTCTGCGGGCTGATGGCCATTGACCACCTCGATAGCATGCCCGCCTGCTTGAATATAGTCGGCAATCAGCTTTCGGCGCTTGCTACGGGTGAAATCGTAGTGCCATGGATGCGCCAGGCTGACCCAGGCACCGGCGGCGCGCAGGGTTCCGACAGTGTCTTCCAGCGTCGGCCAGTGCAGTTTGACATCGCCGAGTTTGCCGGCGCCGAGCCATTTGCGAAATGCCTCGGCGCGATCCTTTACATAACCTTCACGCACCATCCAGTCGGCGAAATGCGGCCGGGCCGGCGCGTTGCCGCTGTCACCCAGTTCCTGCTGGATCTGCCGGGCGCCGTCGAGGGCACCGGGCATCCCCTTGAGTGCGAGCTTGCGGCTTATTTCTTCCGACCGCAGCCAGCGGCCATCGTGCAATTTGGCGATCGCTTCAACCAACGGCGCGGCGTTGACGTCGAAACCGTAGCCCAATACGTGAATGGTCGCCCCGCCCCAGGTGCAGGACAATTCGACGCCGTTGACCAGTTGCATGCCCAACTCGGTGGCGGCAGCACGCGCCTCGGCGAGCCCCTCAAGAGTGTCGTGGTCGGTCAACGCCAGGACTCGCACGCCGTTTTCGAACGCACGCGCAACCAGAACCGCAGGCGCCAGGGCGCCATCGGAGGCCGTGCTGTGGCAGTGCAAATCAACATTCACGGGGAGTTGTAACCTCAAATCAGCTGGCGCTATCGCGCGCCCATATGTTTGTTATTATGCCGCCACATCCAGCTTCTGGCTCTCACTGTGAAACAATTCATCGATTTCATCCCGCTTCTGCTGTTCTTCATCGTTTACAAACTTGATCCACGGGTCGTCGACATTGCCGGCCAGCAAGTGACCGTAGGCGGTATCTACAGCGCCACGGCGATGCTGATCATCAGTTCCCTGGTGGTGTACGGCGCGCTGTTCATCAAGCAGCGCAAGCTGGAAAAGAGCCAGTGGCTGACGCTGATCGCCTGTCTGGTATTCGGCAGCCTGACGCTGGCCTTCCACAGCGAAACCTTCCTGAAATGGAAAGCGCCGGTGGTCAACTGGCTGTTCGCTGCGGCGTTCATCGGTAGCCACTTCATCGGCGATCGCTTGCTGATCAAACGCATCATGGGTCACGCGCTGACCCTGCCGGACCCGGTCTGGACCCGCCTGAACATCGCCTGGATCGCGTTCTTCCTGTTCTGCGGCGCCGCCAACCTGTTCGTCGCTTTCACCTTTCAGAGCATCTGGGTCGACTTCAAGGTGTTCGGCAGCCTGGGCATGACCGTGCTGTTCCTGGTCGCACAGGGCGTTTACCTGTCGCGCCATCTGCATGACACCGATACCACAACGCCAAAAACCGAGGACTGACATGCTCTACGCCATCATTGCCACCGACGTTGCCAACTCGCTCGAAGCTCGCCTGTCCGCGCGCCCGGCGCATCTGGAACGCCTGCAAGCGCTCAAGGGCGAAGGCCGCATCGTGCTGGCCGGCCCGCACCCGGCGGTCGACAGCAATGATCCGGGCGCAGCGGGGTTCACCGGCAGCCTGATCGTCGCCGAGTTCGACTCCCTCAGCGCCGCTCAGGCCTGGGCCGATGCCGACCCGTACATCGCCGCTGGCGTTTACGCCAATGTGATCGTCAAGCCGTTCAAGCAAGTCCTGCCTTAAGTCCTGCCACGCGATGAACCTTCTCGGTTCATCGCGCTCTCAATCGCTCATTATTCTCGTTTGCCTGCCGACAACCTGCCCAATATCCATTTGGAAACAGGTGTCGCGATGCGCAAGGGTCCGTTGTGTCTGATGTTGCTCACGTTGTCGATCATGGCCCCCGCCCATGGTGAGGAAACCACCGAAGGCGGCAGCTCCACGCCATTGTCATTGAGCGCCGGCAGCCAGATCCCCGAGCTGCAGCAGCGGCTGAAGGCCAGTGAACAGCAGCGCGAAGAACTGAACAAACAACTGCAAAATGCCGACAACACTCGCGAAAGCGCCCAGCTCGCCCGGCTGCGCCAGGAGAACCAGCGTCTGAAGCTGCAACTCAAGGAAGCCCAGGCCAGCCCGCTGCCGCGTTTGCTGACCGATCAACAGCAGTGGTTCGTCACTGGCGCCGGGGTAGCGCTATTGGCGCTGCTCTGCGGTATCTTTGCCAGCGGTGCAAGCCGAAAACGTCGGCAATGGCTAAATTGAGTGAGTCATGAGCGAGCTGTTATTGATTGATGATGACCAGGAGTTGTGCGAACTCCTGAGTAGCTGGTTGAGCCAGGAAGGCTTCCAGGTGCGCGCCTGCCACGACGGCCAGAGCGCCCGCAAGGCGTTGGCCGAAACCGCCCCGGCGGCGGTAGTGCTGGACGTGATGCTGCCCGACGGCAGCGGTCTGGAACTGCTCAAGCAATTGCGCAACGACCACGCCGACCTCCCGGTGCTGATGCTATCAGCGCGTGGCGAACCGCTGGACCGCATCCTCGGCCTCGAACTGGGCGCCGACGATTACCTAGCCAAACCCTGCGACCCCCGCGAACTGACCGCGCGCCTGCGTGCCGTGTTGCGCCGCAGCCACCCGGCAGCCGTTTCGACGCAGCTCGAGCTGGGCGACCTGAGTTTCAGCCCGGTGCGCGGCGTGGTCAGCATCGACGAAAAAGAACTGACCCTGACCGTCTCCGAAAGCCGCCTGCTCGAAGCCCTGCTCAAACAGCCGGGCGAGCCGCTGGACAAACAGGAACTGGCGCAACTGGCCCTCGGCCGCAAGCTGACCCTGTACGACCGCAGCCTCGACATGCACGTCAGCAACCTGCGCAAAAAAATCGGCCCCCACCCCGACGGCCGCCCGCGCATCGTTGCGCTGCGTAGCCGTGGTTACTACTACAGCCTGTAAAACCATCTTGTTCCGTGTACAAGCTGCCCAAGGCGGCGATCTTCAGGCTGCAGGACGCAGAGCGTCCTCGGCTGCATTCCTACGCAGAGCGTGGGAACGATCAGATCGCAGCCTTCAGCACCTCCTGCACTGGATATGTGTAAGGCCGGGCACGAAACGTCTTTACCGAAGCTTTACGCTGCGCTGACCGCCGTTGACCTTGATCTGCGTAATCTGCACTCATCCGGAACGTACCGGGAACGAGACAAGGAGATACACCATGCGCAAGACTCTTATCGCTCTGATGTTCGCTGCCGCTCTGCCAACCGTGGCCATGGCCATGCCGCAGGATGGCGGTCCGCTGGGTGGTCCACTGGATGGCCCGCGCCACGGCGGTCAGATGCACGGCGGCATGCACGGCAAAGGTCCGTACAGCCAGCTCGACCTGACCCGCGAACAACGCGAGCAGATTCGCAAGATCATGGGCGAGCAGATGCACGAGCGTAAGCAGGTGGTCGACAAGTACCTGGAAAAACTCTCGCCGGCCGACCAGAAAGCCATGAAGGACGAGATCGCGGCCAACCACAAGAAAGCCGAGTCCGATGTCCGGGCACTGCTCAAACCCGAGCAACAGAAGCAGTTCGACGAAATCCAGAAGAAACGCGCCGAACGCCGCGCCGAGTGGGCCGAGTTCAAGGCCTGGAAAGCGCAGCAGGCACAAAAGGCGCAATAATGGCTTGACCCCGGGCCCGACGACTTACCTCGTCGGGCCTGTTCCATTCAAATCGAATGTGGGAGCGAGCCTGCTCGCGACGGCGGTGTATCAGCCAGCGATGGATTGACTGACACTACGCCTTCGCGAGCAGGCTCGCTCCCACATTTGAACGGTGTGTTTTTTGAGGATTTTCTGTGCGTTCACTGTTCTGGCGGATTCTTGCGAGCTTCTGGCTGGCCATCGCTCTGGTAGCCGGGCTGTCGATCCTGCTCGGGCACATGCTCAATCAGGACGCGTGGATTCTCAGCCGCCATCCCGGCCTCAACACGCTGGCGGCGGAATGGACGCAGACTTACGAAACCCAAGGCGAAGAAGCCGCCCAGGACATCCTCGAACAACGTAAACGCCAGTATCACATCGACGTTCAGGTGCTCAACGAAACCGGCGATCCGGTGGTGCGTGGCACCTTCCCGCGCCGCGCCGCAGCATTCGAGGCGCGGCAGAACAACGACGATCGCCGCCTGCCGTGGCGGCGCCTGACCGACGAAATCACCAGCGAAAAAACCGGTGACACCTACCTGTTCATCTACCGCATCCCGCACCCGGAACTCGACGCCTGGCACCGCGAAAGTCTGCTCTGGCCACTGAGTGCGCTGGGTATTGCGCTGGTGGTGCTGACCCTGTTCAGTTTGCTCGTGACTTTCTCCATCACCCGCCCGCTCAGTCGCTTGCGCGGCGCGGTGCATGATCTGGGGCAGACGACTTATCAGCAGAACAGTCTGGCGAAACTCGCCAACCGCCGCGACGAATTCGGCGTGCTGGCCACCGATTTCAACCGGATGGGCGCGCGCCTGCAAAGCCTGATCGGCAGTCAGCGCCAGTTGCTGCGCGATGTCTCCCATGAACTGCGCTCACCACTGGCGCGCCTGCGCATCGCGTTGGCTTTGGCCGAGCGCGCCAACCCGCAAGAGCGCGAAAAACTGTGGCCACGCCTGACCCGCGAATGCGATCGGCTGGAGGCGTTGATCAGTGAAATTCTGGTGCTGGCGCGAGTCGATGCCGACAATGCCAGCGCTGAAGAAGTCGACCTGAATGCGTTGCTCGCCACACTGCAAAAGGATGCGCAGTTGGGCTCTCCCGAGCAGACCGTACGCCTGCAAGCTGAGTCACAACTGAATCTCAAAGGCTGGCCGACGATGATCGAGCGCGCCGTGGATAATCTGCTGCGCAACGCCCAGCGCTTCAACCCGAGCGATCAGCCAATCGAATTGCAGGCTGCGCGGCAGGGAGAGCGGATTGTCATCAGCGTGCGCGACCACGGGCCGGGGGTGCAGACCGAACATCTGAGTCAGTTGGGCGAGCCGTTCTACCGGGCGCCGGGGCAGACCGCTGCCGGGCATGGCCTGGGGCTGGCGATCGCCAAACGCGCGGCAGAACGGCATGGCGGCACGCTGACGCTGGCCAATCATCCGCAGGGCGGCTTTGTGGCGAGTCTGGAATTGCCGCTGGTACCGGGAGTCGTGGTCCAGCCCTGAAAAAGCCCCTCACCCCAACCCTCTCCCGGAGGGAGAGGGGGCCGAGCGAGTTGTCTGCCGTTGTGCATCGACCTTATGGATTCGCAGAAACCAGACGTCCGGTATCCCGACGCTGGATTCAGCGAAGGACGCTCAGGTCGGTGTAATTCCAAAGCATCCCCCAATCAGTCCCCTCTTCCTCTGGGAGAGGGTTAGGGTGAGGGGCTTTTGATCTTCAGACCTTACCTGGCCAGGCGCTGACGAACTCAGCCAGATCAACCTTCTCCGCCACGCGCGGCTCTTTCTGCGGCGTGCCGAGATAGAGGAACGCGATCACCTCCTCGCCTTCCACCAGCCCCAGGCCTTCGGCCACATGCTTGGAGTACGCCAGATCCCCGGTGCGCCACACCGCGCCAATCCCCTGCGCATACGCCGCGAGCAAAATCCCGTGGGCCGCACAGCCGGCCGTGAGCAGTTGCTCGGCCTTCGGGTATTTCACGTGTTCCTGCAATTTCGCGATGACCACAACCACCAGCGGCGCGCGCAGTGGGCCGTTGCGCGCCTTGTCGATCATCGCGTCGGTGACTTCACCGCCCTGCTGGCGGGCCGCCTCGGCCAGCAACTCGCCCATTTGCTCACGCGCTGCGCCTTCGACGGTCAAAAAGCGGTACGGCTGCAAGTGCCCGTGATCCGGGGCACGCAAGGCCGCGCCGAACAGGGCTTCGCGCTGCTCGGCAGTAGGGGCCGGTTCGACCAGGCGGGGAACGGAAACACGGTTGAGCAACGCGTCGAGAGCCTGCATCGGCCACCTCCTTTGAAAAATGTGCAGCTATTCTAGCTGCAACTGCGCAGCGCCTGCCGGTTTACATGCCTTGCCCCACAGGTAGAATGGCGCCCTTGTTCAATCAGCCCGAGCGGATTTCATGGCGTTGCCGACCTTACGGATCATTGGTTTTATCATCGGCATCTTCCTGATAACCCTGGCTGTGGCCATGGTCGTGCCGATGGCCACGCTGGTGATTTTCGAGCGCACCAGCGATCTGCCGTCGTTCCTCTGGGCGAGCATGATCACCTTTGTCGCCGGCCTCGCTCTGGTGATACCCGGCAGACCGGAACACATTCACCTGCGCCCGCGCGACATGTATCTGCTGACGGTCAGCAGTTGGCTGGTAGTGTGCATTTTCGCCGCGCTGCCGTTTCTGCTGACCCAGCACATCAGCTACACCGACTCGTTCTTCGAAAGCATGTCCGGCATCACCGCCACCGGTTCCACGGTGCTCAACGGCCTGGACAACATGTCGCCGGGGATTCTGATGTGGCGGTCGCTGCTGCACTGGATCGGCGGCATCGGCTTCATCGGCATGGCGGTGGCGATTCTGCCGCTGCTGCGCATCGGTGGCATGCGCCTGTTCCAGACCGAATCCTCGGACCGCTCGGAGAAGGTCATGCCGCGTTCGCACATGGTGGCGCGGTTGATTGTGGCGGCCTACGTCGGCATCACCATTCTCGGCAGCCTGGCGTTCTGGTGGGCCGGGATGAGCCCGTTCGATGCGATCAACCACGCGATGTCGGCGATTTCCACCGGTGGTTTCTCGACCTCTGACCAGTCGCTGGCCAAGTGGACGCAACCGGCAGTTCATTGGGTGGCGATTGTCATCATGATCCTCGGCAGCCTGCCGTTCACCCTGTACGTGGCGACGCTGCGCGGTAACCGCCGTGCGTTGATCAGGGATCAACAGGTGCAGGGTTTGCTGGCGATGTTGCTGGTGACCTGGCTGGTGCTCGGCACCTGGTATTGGTGGACCACCAAGCTGCATTGGCTGGAAGCGCTGCGGCATGTGGCGCTGAACGTGACCTCGGTAGTCACTACCACCGGCTTCGCCCTCGGTGACTACAGCCTGTGGGGCAACTTCTCGCTGATGCTGTTTTTCTATCTGGGCTTTGTCGGCGGCTGCTCAGGTTCGACGGCGGGCGGGATCAAGATTTTCCGTTTCCAGGTCGCCTACATCCTGCTCAAGGCCAACCTCAATCAGCTCATCCACCCGCGCGCGGTGATCAAACAGAAGTACAACGGTCACCGTCTCGACGAAGAAATTGTCCGTTCGATCCTGACTTTCTCGTTCTTCTTCGCCATCACCATCTGCGTGATCGCGCTGCTGCTGTCGCTGCTCGGAGTCGACTGGATGACCGCACTGACCGGTGCCGCCAGCACCGTGTCCGGCGTCGGCCCGGGTCTGGGCGAAACCATCGGCCCGGCCGGCAACTTCGCGACGTTGCCGGATGCGGCGAAGTGGATTCTGTCGTTCGGCATGCTGCTCGGCCGACTGGAGATCATTACGGTGTTTGTGCTGTGTATTCCGGCGTTCTGGCGTCATTGACTGCGTCCGGCACCTGCGTCAGGCGCAAGCGGTATTCGCCGGGTGTGGTGTCGAACCAGCGGCGAAAAGCGCGGAAGAAGTTGCTCGGGTCGGCAAAGCCCAGCAGGTAGGCGATTTCCAGCAAGGTCATGCTCGGTTGCGCCAGATATTGCTCAGCCAGCTCGCGCCGGGTGTCGTCGAGCAACTGCTGAAAACTGGTGCCCTCCTCCTGCAAGCGCCGCTGCAAAGTGCGCTGCGACAGGTGCAGCGTCTGCGCCACGGTGTCGCGCTTGGGTTCGCCCTGGGGCAACAAACGGCACAGCACCTGGCGTGCCCGGTGCGTCACGCGGCTCTCGGAGAACCGCGCCAGATATTCCCCGGCAAAGCGATCATGCAACAGCGCCATGGCTTCATTGGCGGTCGGCAGCGGCGCCTCCATATCGGCCCGTTCGAAGATCAACGCGTCGTATGGCGCGTTGAACACCAGCGGTGCGTGAAACGCTTCTTTATAAGGTTGCAGATTTGTCGGCTGATCGCCCTGAACCAACACTTTGACCGGGTGCAGCGGACGCCCGGTCAGCCAGCCGCACAGCGCCAACGCGCAGGCCAGTGACGCTTCGGCACTCTGCCGGGTCGGCGGCAGATGATCGCCGTGCACGGTGAGAATCAGCGCGTAACCTTCGTCGAGCAGGCGAAAGCTCAGGTCAGCGCTTTCGGCAATGATGCGTTGATAGCGCACCAGACGCTGGAAGCCTTCAGCCAGGGTATTGCTCGACATCAGCGCATAGCCGGCGACATGAAACGAGGCCGGGCGCACCACTTTGCCCATGTTCAGGCCGATCGCCGGGTTGCCGGAAACCTCGACCGCGCGCTGCCAGAGCCGGGTCATGGAGTCTTGCGGGAAGCGTGCATCCGGATCTTCAAGGGCGCTGAAATCCAGCCCCAGTTGCCTGAACAGAACCCGGCAATCCAGGCCGTCCATCTCCAGTGCTTTGACAATCCCCATCGCCCAGCTTGCAGAAGTCGTTCGTTCGCTCATGGTTGTTATTCTTTTACATGACGGGCTGCAGATAACCGCCCTATTTGCGAAGGATACTAAAGTGGCGCCGATTGTCACTGGCCCACGCCAATGATCACTCTAGACTCAAATAAGCTCCCCGCCGAACAACTTGTCGCCAGAACAATCACCACAGAGAGCGCGGTCGTGGAAAACATCAAGCAGTTCAACAGCTTCGCCGAGTTCTACCCCTTTTACCTCGCCGAGCACAGCAACAGCACCTGCCGTCGTCTGCATTTCATCGGCACGTCTCTGGTCATCTTCATTCTCGCGCTCAGCATCGCCAAAGGCGCCTGGCTGCTGTTGCTCGCGCTTCCTCTGGCCGGTTACAGCTTTGCCTGGATCGGCCATTTCTTTTTCGAGAAAAACCGCCCGGCGACGTTTCAGTATCCGCTGTACAGCCTGCTCGGCGATTTCGTCATGTACCGCGACATGATTCTCGGTCGCGTGGCGTTCTGAATGAGGGTCTGCCAATGAATGCCCATGCTCGCTTCACCCATATGAAGGACGGCACCGAGGAAGACTGGGCGATTATCGCCGCCGATTTCAGTGCCTATGCCAGACAGCTGCCATCGCGGATCCTCGCGCATTTGAAGCTGCTTGAAGGCGACTTCGGTGGTTTCCCGGTGGATCGCCTGACCCACTCGTTGCAAACCGCGACCCGCGCGTTTCGCGACGGGCGTGACGAGGAATACGTGGTCTGCGCGCTGTTGCACGACATCGGCGACACCCTCGGTTCCTACAACCATCCGGACATCGCCGCAGCGATTCTCAAGCCGTTCGTGAGTGCGGAAAATCTGTGGATGGTGGAGAAGCACGGCATCTTTCAGGGCTATTACTTCTTTCATCACCTGGGCATGGATCGGCATTTGCGCGAGCAATTCAAGGACCATCCGCAGTTCCACGCCACTGCCGAGTTCTGTGCCAAATACGATGCGGCGGCGTTTGATCCGGCGTATGACACGCTGCCGCTGAGCTTCTTCGAGCCAATGATGGAGCGGCTGTTTGCGCAGCCGAAGAACTCGATCTACAAAGCCGCGATGCAAGAACACAGCCCGGCCTGAGAACACATGTGGGAGCGAGCCTGCTCGCGAAAGCGCTGTATCAGGCACATAAGCTTTGTCTGACACTACGCCTTCGCGAGCAGGCTCGCTCCCACAGGGTGATCTTTCGCTCAGGCGAGCTCGGCAACTTTGGCAGCCTTGAGCTCCGCCTCCCGCGCCTGGGCATCCGCCAGCCGATACAACTCGATCGTGCCGTCCCAATGCTCGATCAACGCGGTGCACGATTCGACCCAGTCGCCACAATTGAGGTAGTCCACCTCCCCCACCTTACGAATCTCGGCATGGTGTATATGCCCGCAAACCACGCCATGCAGTTCGCGCTTCACGCACTCGTGGGCGATGGCTTCTTCAAAGTCGCTGATGAAACTGACGGCGGTCTTGACCTTGTGTTTCAGGTACGCCGACAGCGACCAGTAACCGTAGCCATAGCGGGCGCGCCAGTGATTGAGCCAGCGGTTGAGGGTCAGGGTGAATTCGTAGGCGGAGTCGCCGAGAAACGCCAGCCAGCGGTGATAGCGGGTGATCACGTCGAACTGATCGCCGTGAATCACCAGCAAATGCCGGCCATCGGCGGTGACATGCACCACTTCGTCGACCAACTGGATATTGCCCAGAATCAGTTTCGAATAGCGCCGCAGGAATTCGTCATGGTTGCCGGTGACATAGATCACCTCGGTGCCGCGCTTGCTCATGGTCAGCAGGCGGCGGATGACGTTGGTGTGGGCTTGCGGCCAGTACATGCCGCTGCGCAGTTTCCAGCCGTCGATGATGTCACCGACCAGATAGACCTTGTCGGCGTGGTAGCCCTTGAGAAATTGCGACAAGTGCTCGGCCTGGCAATCCCGGGTGCCCAGGTGCACATCGGAGATCCACAGGGTTCGCACCCGTTGTTTGCGACTGGGTCGGGCGAGCTCGGCGCTGGTCATGGGCAACCCTCTGCGATGTTTTCGCCAGCTTGCGCGCGCCGGGTTAATCGACCGTGACAAGCGTGAGTCAGTCGTGTGACAACGCATCCGGCGTACGGCGGTGTAGACTGAGGGCCACTTCGGAGACAACCTGCCATGCGACCGATCCTCACCTTGCGTCAGTACACCCACGACTTGATTGTGCACAGCCACGAGCACCCGCAGTTGGTGTTCGGGCTGTCCGGTGCGCTGGATTTCGAGGTCGAGGGCTGTGGCAGCCAAGTGCGTCAGCAGAGTGTCGTGGTGGTTCCGTCCGGCGCTCATCATGCCTGCGACAGTCCCCAAGGCAGCAGCTGCCTGGTGCTCGACATCCCTGAAGGGCAATGGGTGCAGGATTCGCTGGGCGCGCATGCCGAGGCCAGTCGCCGCTTGCTCGATCATCCGGGGCGGCTGTCGCTGGACTCGGGGCAGAGCCAATTGGTCAGCTGGCTGGCGAACAGTCCGGTCAGCGATCCGTTGATCGCGCAGCAAGGCGCGGTGTTGCTGTTGGCCAGTCTCAATCACGCGCAACCTGCCGAACTCCGCGCGCGTCGCTTGCCCTACGCCGCGCTGGATGCGCACATCGAGCAATACGCCGCCTATCCGCTGCAAGTGGCCGACCTGGCGCGCGTGGCCGGGTTGTCCAGCGCGCGCCTGCACGCTCGGTTCATGGCCGAATGCGGACAGACGCCGATGGATTACATCCGCAGTCGACGCCTGCATCTCGCGGTGCAACTGCTGCGCGACACTGCATTGCCGATTGGTGAAGTAGCCAGTCGCGTCGGTTACAGCTCGCAAAGTGCGTTCTCGGCCGCAGTCCTACGTGAGTTCGGCTCGTCGCCCGGACATCTCCGGCGCGATTCCTACGACAAAAGACGATAGCCTGCCGACAGACTTGCAGGCCGAGACGCGGTTCAATGGCCCCATGAAGTTGAACCTGAAAAAAGGAATGCAATGACTCCGCGTACCGCCCTCGGCGCTCTGCATATCGGCGCTTTGATGTTTGGCCTGACCGGTGTGTTCGGCAAACTCGCTGCCGCATCCCCTGCTGTGATCGTATTTGGACGTGCAGCTTTCGCCGTGCTCGCCCTGGCATTTTTTGCCCGTTTCGCCAGCCAGCATGGTTGGCAGAAACTTCAGGCCGTGGACTGGCGGCGCCTCGCCCTCAGCGGCGTGTTGCTGGCCGGGCACTGGGTGAGTTTCTTCATATCCGTGAAGATCGCCGGGGTGGCCATCGCCACGTTGGGCTTTGCCAGTTTCCCGGCGTTCACGGTGATTCTCGAAGGACTGATCTTCCGCGAACGCATCCGTGCCAATGAAATCGTCCTGGTGGTATTGGTCAGCATCGGTCTGGTGCTGGTGACGCCCGCATTTGATCTGGGCAGCGGCGCCACCGTCGGCTTGCTTTGGGCAGTGTTGTCCGGCCTGCTGTTTTCCCTGCTGTCGCTGACCAACCGCGCCAGTTCCGGGCGCATCCCGGCGGTGCAGGCAGCGTTGTGCCAGAACGTCGTCGTGGCGTTGTGTCTGTTGCCGGTCGCGGCGCCGCAGTTGAGTCAGGTCCGAGCGCTGGACTGGTTGTGGATCGCCCTGCTCGGAGTGTTCTGCACGGGCGTGGCGCACAGCCTGTTCGTCGCCAGTCTGGCGGTGATCAAGGCACGCACGGCGGCAGTGGTGTTCGCCATGGAGCCGGTCTACGGCATCACCCTCGCCTGGCTGCTGTTCAGTGAAACCCCGACCCTGCGGATGCTCATCGGTGGCGCGTTGATCATCGTCGCGATTGTGGTGTCGGCGCGGATGTCAGGCGGCAGCGACAAGACAACCGTCGCCGCCGAGGCCGCCTCTCACTGAGTGCGGTCGTTGTGGCCGAGGTCGCGGTCAGGATCGATCTGATCGCGCACTCGCTGCTTCAATACCTTGGCCTCAGGGAAACCACCGTCGGTCTTGCGCTCCCAGATCTGCACACCCGCACAAGTGATATGAAACACCCCACCGGTGCCCGGCACCAACGACACTTTGCCCAAGTCGTCAGCGAAGGTGCTGAGCAGTTCCTGAGCCAGCCACGCCGCGCGCAGCAGCCACTGGCATTGAGTGCAATAAGTGATGACAACTTCGGCTTTGGCGACGGTCATGATCGCTGAAACTCCTGAGACAGAGGGCGCCGCTATAATAGCCGGCTTTACCGCTTGCCCCGAGACTCACAATGCGCCGTTTGCTGTTCTGCCTGCTGCTTGGTTTCCTTCCCCTGCTGGTTCACGCCAGTGAAGCGCCACGACCGAAAGTCGGCCTGGTGCTGTCCGGCGGCGCTGCGCGCGGGCTGGCGCACATCGGCGTGCTCAAGGCGCTGGAAGAACAAGGCATCAGGATCGACGCGATTGCTGGCACCAGCATGGGCGCGGTAGTCGGCGGCCTGTACGCCTCGGGCTATAAGATCGACGAGCTGGAAAAACTCGCCCTGAGCATCGACTGGCAAGCGGCGCTGTCCGACGCGCCGCCGCGTGAGGACGTGCCATTTCGACGCAAGCAGGACGACCGCGATTTTCTGGTGAAGCAGAAACTCAGCTTCCGCGACGACGGCAGTCTCGGCCTGCCATTGGGGGTAATTCAGGGCCAGAACCTCGCACTGTTGCTGGAAAGCCTGTTGGCGCACACCAGCGACACCCGCGACTTCGACAAACTGCCGATCCCGTTTCGGGCCGTGACCACCGACATCGCCAATGGCGAAAAAGTGGTGTTTCGCAAAGGCCACCTGCCGCAAGTGATCCGCGCGAGCATGTCGATCCCGGCGGTGTTCGCCCCGGTCGAGCTCGATGGGCGCCTGCTGGTGGACGGTGGCATGACCGACAACATCCCGCTGGATGTTGCGCGGGAAATGGGCGTCGACATCGCCATCGTCGTCGACATCGGCACGCCGCTGCGCAATCGCAAGCAACTGACCACGGTGGTCGATGTGCTCAATCAGTCGATCACCTTGATGACCCGGCGCAACTCTGAAGAACAACTGGCGACTCTGCATGCCAATGACGTGTTGATCCAGCCTGCGCTGGCCGCGTTCGGCGTGACCGATTTCGGCAAGGCTCAGGAGATGATCGACGCCGGTTACCGCGCCACGCGGATCCTCGATGCGCGGCTGGCGCAACTCAAGCCGACTCAAACCCAGGACGCGGAACTGAACGCCGCCCGTCAGCCGGGCCAGCGCACGCCGATCATCACCGCGATCCGCGTCGAAAATGACTCGAAGGTCGACGATGACGTGATTCGCTATTACATCCGCCAACCGATCGGAGCGCCGCTGGACCTGGGCCGCCTGCATTCGGACATGGGCACGCTGTACGGCCTCGATTACTTCGATCAAGTGCGTTACCGCGTGGTGCACAAAGGCCAGGATCACACCTTGGTCATCAGTGCCAGCGGCAAGCGCAGCGGCACCGATTACTTGCGGGTCGGCCTGAATCTGTCGGACGACATGCGCGGCGACAGTGCTTTCAACCTTGGTGCCAGTTATCGCGTCAACGGCATCAACCGCCTCGGTGCGGAATGGCTGACCCGCGCGCAGATCGGCGACAAGCAGGAGCTGTACAGCGAGTTCTATCAGCCGCTGGACGTCGGCTCGCGTTACTTCGTCGCGCCCTACGGGTCGTTCGAGGCGCAGAACGTTGACTCGGTGCTGGATAACGATCCGATCGCCCAGTATCGCGTCGAGCGTTACGGCTTCGGCCTCAACCTCGGCCGGCAGATCGGCAACAACGGTGAAGTGCGACTCGGCGTCGGCCAGGCCTGGGGCAAAGCTGACGTACGCATCGGCGATCAGGATCTGCCGAGCGAGAGTTTCAACGAAGGCTTCTATACCGTGAAGTATTCCTACGACTCGCTGGACAACGTCTACTTTCCGCACGAGGGCAAGGACGTCAGCCTGACGTTTGCCCAGTTCGAACCGGGCCTGGGTTCAGACAATCGCTATCGCCAGTGGGAATTGAATTTCGACAAGGCCATGAGCCACGGGCCGGATACGCTGATACTCGGCGGGCGCTACGGCCGGACGCTGGACGATGCCAATGTGGTGACCTCAAGCTTCCTGCTCGGCGGCGCGCGGCAGTTGTCAGGATTCCGTGAGGATGCGCTGTCCGGGCAGAATGTCAGCCTGATGCGCGCCGTGTACTACCGCCGCCTGACGCCGCGCTCGTACCTGCCGCTGGACTTCCCGCTGTACGCCGGCGCCTCGCTGGAGCGCGGTCGGGCGTGGAACAATGACAATGAGTTCGACAGCGGCTACATCAACGCCGCGAGTGTGTTTATCGGCTTCGACACGCCGCTGGGGCCGTTGAACTTCACGTATGGGTTGAATGATGCGGATGAGCAGGCGGTTTATCTGAATCTGGGGCAGACGTTCTGACCTGAGACGGTGTTGGCCGATCTGACGCCTTCGCGAGCAGGCTCGCTCCCACAGGGAGAGCGCATTCCATTGTGGGAGCGAGCCTGCTCGCGAAAGCGGTCTCGGATGAACGCGAAATCCGTTGGCGCTCAGCGAATCCCCGCCAACAACGTCCTTGCCGTCTGCTTCAACGGCTCATCCCCTTCCCTGAGCAATTCATTGAGCAGCGCGATCGCACTGTCGATGTCGCCATCGTCGATGCAGGTTTGTGCCTGTTCGAGCTTGCCGGCGGACTCGATGTCGGTGGACTCGGGTGGTTGCAGATCCAAAGGTTCCAGCACCAGCGACGGCTCGGGATCGCCGAACTCATTGAGAAAGTCATCGTCGAGCGGCTGGGCGTCGGGTTCGGGTATCCATTCAAGTTCGGCTTCTTCAGCAGATGCAGCCTGTGGCAGGTCAAAATCGACAGGCAGCACTGACAAGCTAGTGCCCAGCTCTGGATCATCGATTGGCGGTGCGGCGGAATCGGTGCGGCTGTCGTTCAGATCCCAATTTGAATCCATCGACAGCTCGCCCAGATTCAATTCGAAATCATCCTCGAGAGCGCCGGGCGACGATGCAAGCGGCGCAGCTGCGGTCGCTGCCGTGGCCACGGGCAGCTCAGGCGCGATTGGCGTTGCTGCAAATGCCGCCGGTGCGGCGCCTGCCAGTTTGGGATGGCGAGCGCGGGTTTCAATCAGTTCGCGCTCATCGACGCCAAGCGCACGCAGGCGGTTTTCCTGCTGTTCGTAAGCGGCGCTGTCACCCTGGCGCCCAAGAACCTCCAGCAACTGCAAACCGAGATCGGTGCGTTCAGGCTCCTTGTGCAAGGCATCGCGCAGCAGCCCGGCGGCTTCGCTGAGCCGGCCGTAGGCCAGATAGATGCCCACAGCCTCCAGCACGTCGCCGGCACCGGGTTCGTCGCGATGATCGGCGGCCGCGTGCGCACCGACAGATTGTTGAAGTTCAGGCTCATCAACGTTGTCTTCGGCGCTCACAGGCAATAGCGGCATCGGCGTGCCATCTGCGGTCGAACCTTGCTGACGGCGACGTATGAGCAACGCAGCCAGCACGCCCAGCAGCAATAGAAGTCCGCCGAGCAGCGGCCAGTTCACGCCATCGTCTGCCGCCTCGACCGGGGCTGAAACAGCGGCCGGAACCGGAGCGACCACGGGCGGTGGCGGTGCTTTCTGCACTTCGGCCAAGCGGGTTTGCAAATCTTCAATCTGCTTCTTGCCGTCGGCTATTTGCACTTGCTGCTCTTGCAGCCTGAGGTTCTGTTCGTCGAGGGTCTTTTGCAGTTGCTGGGTGAGCAGCACGCTGGCGGCCAGTTGCTCGGCCTGCGCATCATTGGCAGGCGGCGCCGGCGTTGGCGGCACAGGCGTCGCAGGGCGTTTGCCTTGGGCAGCCTGGGGCGGTGCGGTAACCGGTTCGACGGTTGGAAACTCAGAAGATTGCGGGCGCGGATCCGGCTCGTCGGTGGCGGGCACAATGCCCGGCGAACCCGGCGGGTCGATCAGCACCGTGTACTCGCGCAGCAGACGGCCGTTGGGCTGATCGAGCTGCACGAGAAAATTCAGGAAAGGTTCGTTGACCGGTTTGCCGGACGTCACCCGGATCATCTGGCGGCTGCCGCGCAGGATCGGAGTGAACTTGAGGTCATTGAGAAAGAACACCCGCTCGACGCCCGCCCGGCCGAACTCATCCGCCGAAGCCAGGCTGGCCGAGAGATCGTTTTGCGTCAACGTGCCGACATCGACCAGCGCGATGTCGGCCTTGAACGGCTGATTGAGGGCTGAGTGAACAGTGATTTCGCCCAACCCCAACGCCATCGACCAGGTCGAATAGCTGAAAACGCCAGCGAGCAGCAGCCATTTGGCGCCCCCGCGCAGCACGTGCCGACTTGCGAGCATGAGCATCCCTTAAATAAGCAAAACCGGTTTCTATGCGTTCGCACATCCGGTACGAACACGATATTGCCCAGTAGTTCTTATAGTCCGCTCAGCGCGATCTCTCAAAAAATCGCTGCCGGGATGTGCCTCAAGATTTTTCCAGGTTGGCCAGGATGTGACCGTGTACGCGCATGCACACCTTCAAATCCGCCTCATCGACGCCCTCGAACAATTCGTGGCGCAGTTGCGTGGCAATGGTTTCGATTTGTTCGATCAAGGGCAAGGCAGGTGCGCAGAGCACGATTTTTTTCGCCCGGCGGTCTTCCATCACGGACTGGCGTTGCACCAGTCCCTGGTTCTCCAGACTATCGAGCAAGCGCGCCAGGGTCGGGCCTTCGACGCCGACACTCTGCGCCAGTTCGCGTTGGGTCGGCGCCTCTTCAAAACGCGCCAGATGCAGCAGCACCAGCCAGCGCGCCTGCGACAGGCCCAGCCCGGCGAGGCGACGATCCAGTTCGGCACGCCAGCCACGGGACATCTGGGCCAGTTGCATACCAAAGCGATGTTGATCGGTTAACGGCATAAAACACTCACGGTTAGACTGAAAATACGGAAAATCTAATTATTAGTCAGCTAAGCATGGGCGGCAGTTATAGGCAAGAGTGGCTCTGTACTGAATCGTTACAACTGCGCGAAGATCAAAAGCATCCCTCACCCTAGCCCTCTCCCAGAGGGAGAGGGAACTGAGCGGGGGATGCTTTGAAAATTCGCCGACCCGACAGCGCTCGCTGAATCCATAATCGACTCGGTTTTGCAGGTCGAGTCTGCCGCCAGACACCGCGGTCGGCTCCCTCTCCCTGTGGGAGAGGACTGGGGTTAGGGAACGGCCAGATTACATCTCGAATTCAGACTGCAACGCCGCCCGCACGCAATACAGCACACCTTCAGGAACACGTCCGGCGAACAACTCGGCGACTTCGGCGACGGACGGCAACTCGCCCTCGCCATCGAGAAACGCGTCCTGCACTTCACCCATCAGCTCTTCTGGCAAATCCAGCGCCTGCTCCAGCGACAACTGATGCTTGCCGATGGCTTCGGCGAGCATGGCGTAGACGTTCTTCTCCGAGCACTGCAACTGCCCGGCGATCTGCAGCGGGGTCATGCCGGCGCGGGCCAGGGTGATCAGCTCGTGACGGACATCGGCGACCACCTTCGGCGCCTCCGCCTCGCCGCCGAGCACTTCGAGGAAGGCTTCGCCATAGCGCTCCAGCTTGCGTGCGCCGACGCCGCTGACCCGGGCCATTTCCGCCAGCGAGGTCGGCTGGCTGCGGAGCATTTCCAACAACGTCGAGTCGGGGAAGATGACGTACGGCGGCACGCCGTGTTCTTCGGCCAATTTGCGCCGCAGTGCGCGCAAGGCTTCCCACTGTTCGCGTTCCTCGCCGCGCACCAGTTGGCTGGCCTGGCTCTTGCTGCCCGTTTTGGCAGTGACTTGCGGTTTCAGGTCGCGGCGCAGTTCCAGCTTCACTTCGCCTTTGAGCAGCGGCCGGCAACTGTCATTAAGACGCAGACCGCCATAGCCCTCGTGATCGACATCGGCCAACCCACGCGCCACCAACTGGCGGAACAGCGAGCGCCACTCGCTCTCGCTCAACGCTTTGCCAACGCCAAACACCGACAAATGCTGATGGCCGAAGCTGCGCACCTTTTCGTTGTCCTTGCCCAGCAACACGTCGACCAGATGACCGACGCCATAGCGCTGGCCGGTGCGGAAAATCGCCGACAAGGCCTGACGAGCAGGTTCGGTGGCGTCCCAGGTCTGCACGCCGTCGACACAGTTGTCGCAGTGCCCGCACGGTTCTGGCATGTCTTCATCGAAATAGGCCAGCAACGCCTGCCGGCGGCAGCGGGTTTCTTCGCACAGCGAGAGCATGGCGTCGAGCTTGTGCTGCTCCAGACGCTTGTGCCGCTCGTCGCCTTCGGAGTTCTGCAGCATCTGCTTGAGCATCACCACGTCTTGCAGACCGTAGGCCATCCACGCATCCGCCGGCAGCCCGTCACGGCCGCCGCGTCCGGTTTCCTGGTAATACGCCTCAAGGGATTTCGGCAGATCGAGGTGCGCGACAAAACGTACGTTGGGCTTGTCGATGCCCATGCCGAACGCCACGGTGGCGACCATGATCAGGCCTTCCTCGTTGAGGAAGCGCTTCTGGTGATAGGCGCGCAGATCGTTGGGCAGACCGGCGTGATACGGCAGCGCCGGGAAGCCCTGCTCGCTGAGGAACGCCGCAACTTCTTCGACCTTCTTGCGCGACAGGCAGTAAACGATGCCGGCGTCGCTGCGCCGTTCGGCGAGGAACGCCAGCAACTGTTTGCGCGGCTGCTCCTTGGGCACGATGCGATAGAAGATGTTCGGGCGGTCGAAACTCGACAGAAAGCGCTCGGCGTTCTGCAGGTGCAGGCGATCGACAATTTCTTCGCGGGTGCGCTTGTCGGCGGTCGCGGTGAGGGCAATGCGCGGAACGTTGGGGAACAGCTCGGCCAATTGACCCAGTTGCAGGTATTCGCGGCGGAAATCGTGACCCCATTGCGACACGCAATGCGCTTCGTCGATGGCGAACAGGGCGATTTCCAGGCTTTGCAGGAACGCCAGCATGCGTGGCTGCACCAGACGCTCGGGCGCGAGATAGAGCATTTTCACTTCGCCGCGCTTGATCCGCAGGGCGAGATCACGCTGCTGCTCGGCACTCAGCGTGGAGTTCAGCGCAGCGGCGGCGACGCCCAGTTCTTCAAGGGTGGCGACCTGATCGTCCATCAGCGCGATCAACGGCGAAACGACCACCGCCAGGCCCTCGCGCAACAGTGCCGGCACCTGGAAGCACAACGACTTGCCGCCACCGGTAGGCATCAGCACCAGCGCATCACCGCCGCTGGCCACGCGCTCAATGATCGCACCCTGACGGCCACGGAAACTGTCGTAGCCGAAGATGTCCTTGAGGACGCGTTGAGCCTGTTCGAGCATAAAAACTCCAAAAATCTACCGATACATCCCTGCTCAGGCTGGTTCAGAGCAGCCTCGGCTGCTTAAACAAAACGTAAGAACACATTGCATGACCAGCGCAGCGCCGGCAGGGATCGCAAAACGCGGCAGTATACCCGAGGCCTTCGCCGCACAGGGTGCCGCTGAGAAGACACCGCCCGACCGACACACAAAAAGCCCTTGTGGGAGCGAGCCTGTTCGCGAAAGCAATCGGTCAGTCAATGCAACAGTGCCTGACATGCCGCCTTCGCGAGCAGGCTCGCTCCCACATGGCTTTGTATACCGTCCGGCATTTACGGCAAATCTGCCAAGCGGCTGGCTAGAGCGCGCAAGAAAGCCTAGAATTCCCGCATTGTTTATTCCCCAAGGTAGCCCCGTAATGTCCTTCGCTGAGCAACTGACCCGCCTGCAAGTCTTCCTCGATGCCGACGAGCTGCACGACGAGGCGCTGGATTACGTCGCCGCCCACGGTTACCTGACCGCGCTGTCTATCTGCTCCGAAGACGTTCCGGAGCGCGAGTGGATCGACGCGCTGTTCGCCGAAGAGCCACATTACGCCGACGAAGCCCAGCGTGCCGAAATCGAAGCCACACTGATCGGCCTCAAAGCACACATCGCTCGCCAACTGGCCTCGGATGAAGAATTCGAATTGCCGTGCGAACTGGATCTGGGCGAAGAGCCGGACGATTCCGAACTGCGCGGCTGGTGCATCGGTTTCATGGAAGGCGTGTTCCTGCGTGAAGCGGCCTGGTTCGAAACCGCCGAAGAAGAAGTCAGCGAAATGCTCCTGCCGATCATGGTCGGTTCCGGCCTGTTCGACGAGCAGCCTGAGTTCGAAGACATCGCCAAGGACGCCAACCTGATGGACGACATGATCGTTCAGATCCCGGAAGCCCTGACCGCGCTGTATCTGCTGTGCCAGGCCCCCGACGAAAAACCGGCGATCCTCAAGCCTCGTCATCACTAAGAACCGGCCTATGGACAACCCCATAGGCAACCGCCCCCTGATGTTGCGCTACGTCCTGCTGGCCATCGGCTGGCTCAGCGTCGCATTGGGGGTGATCGGCATCTTCCTGCCGGTCCTGCCCACCACCCCCTTCCTCCTGCTCGCCGCGGCCTGCTTCGCGCGCAGCTCTCCGCGCTTCTATCGCTGGCTGGTCGAACATCCACGGCTGGGGCCATGGATTCGCGACTACCTCGAAGGCAACGGCATCCCGCTCAAAGGCAAGGTCTACGCGATCGGCCTGATGTGGGTGAGCATTCTGTTCTCGTGTTATCTGGTGCCGTTGGTTTGGGCGCGTGGGTTCATGCTGACCAGTGCGGTGTTGGTGACGGTTTATATTGTGCGGCAGAAGACCTTGAAAAAACGCTGATTGCTCCACCGTCGGCGGCACAACCGTTCATCCGATATCAGTCCCCACCTGTCAGAGTTGACAGGTGCGCGCTTTAACGTCGCATGCTTAATTCTTCCGTATCGGCGCTGACAGCCCAGGTAAGCGCCCCGTATGGAAGGCGAAAATTCATGACCAGCTCACAATACCTGATATTCCCTCCTGCGCCGCGTTCCGGTATCGGTGTGCTGGCCCTCTATCCGCCGCAACCACTCCTGTACAAGCTGCAAACTGACCAGAGCTACGGTATCAACATCGCCATGATTGCTCAGAACATTAACGGATTGGGCTTCAGTCTCCCGGCATATCTGTCTCAAGCCCTCGGTGACCGTATCGAAGTCTTCCTCGATAGACCCGATGTCACCACCCCTTCGTCCGTGATTGATTTCGCCCTTACAGAGGACGATTTTGAGGCCGATGGAAAGACCCCTAAAACCGTACTTTTTGACATTACAGCTGAAACCCTCGAGGAGAAATTCCTGCCGTTTACCGACGTCAGGCTGGATTGCTGGATTAAAGTCACGAGACTGAGCGGCAACCCGGGGGAATCGCCACACTCACAACTCTGGTTCAAACATCCCGCTCCGGGCGAAGCGGACATTGACGGCGGCAAGCCTTCCAATCAGGGCCTCAAGCTGCCGATCGCATCGGAAAGTATCGTCGATCAGAACGTCATCGATGAGGGCATGGAAGTCACGGTCAAGCATTACTTCAATCAGCAGATCGGCGATACGGTCGTGCTGACATTTGGTTCGCTGCGGCTGGACTTTGTCGTTACCGACGACTCGGCCGACATCGTTTTCAAGCTGACGCCTGACTTGCTCGGCAAATTGCAACAAACCAGCAATCTGGTGGTGCGCTGGAGCGTTTATGACATTGTCGAGAACTCCAGTGGTTTTTCGGAACCGCTCATTCTGCCGTTCAAGCCCGTAATAACCCTGCTGACCGCGCCGATTTTCGAGCAGTCCGATGCCGACGACGTAATACACCATGACTGGCTTGCAGGCGGCCCGACGAACATTCTCCTGACGGGCAGTTTTGCGATCAACGATGTGATCGCCCTGACACTGGAAGGATTCACCCGAAACAACGTGCCAGTCACTCATACCTATTCTTTAACGGTGACCGTAGACAGCAAGACACTGAACTTTCCCGTGGAAAATTTCCGCATTCAAAATGTGATAGGTGGAAGTTTACGGGCAACTTATATTCTGACCAGAGCAGGTCAGTCCAAACTTTCCAAACCTGCTGACGTCACCGTTGCGGGTAAATCCTTGCCACTGGGAGCACCGGAGGTCACCCCACTGGTGGAAGGTGAGCTGGCAGTCGACACTGCCAAAGCCTTTATAAATGTCGCCAGTTTCTGGCCCTTGAAACAAGGGGCAGAGGTCAAGCTGCATTGGCAGACCACAGACATCAACGGCAAGTTGGTACGGTTTACTTGGGGACAGCTTGTAACGGATCCTTCAAAGCCCATCGTTTTCGAGGCCGAGAACGAGTACATCAAGCCCTACGCCAGCGCGAGACTGGCCGTGCAGGCCACCATCACCAATCCCGGCGAAAGTGAAGTCTTTTCCGATATCGCGCAGTTGAAGATCGGCGATCCCAAGGAGCTTGTCCTCACGCCGCCCTCACTGGTATCGCCTTTCACTAATCCGCTTGATCCCTTGGCAGCGCTGCCGAGCATGCTGGTGGAATATCTCGATGCCAAGACCGAGAAGGTTCGCCTGGTGTGCACACCACTGCCCTTGGGATTTGATCGCTTCCCGCTGGTAGATCTGGATTCGGCCAAACAAGCCCGCTTTACGTTCGACAGGCGCCTCATTGTGGCGCTTCACGGTGAAACCGTGCGATTCAAATTCAACCTGAATCAGGACGGCAAGAAAATCGGATCTTCTCCGGAAACTGAGATTTCTTTCAAACTGATCGCTGATCAGGATCCCAGGTTTCCGAGACCGCGAATCATTGGCATTGATAACGCAATCCTGGACGTAAAAAAACTGACCAGCGCAGACAAATTGGCGGTCAACCTCTGGCACGGACAACGGCCGGGCCAGAGCATGACGCTGGTGCTGATCGGCATCGACAGCAAAGACAACCCTGTTCGCCACGTCATCATGAACGCGGAGGCGAGCGTCACCAGCGCCGGGCTGATACGGGAACTGTCAACGCCGACGCTGGAAGTGTTGAAAAATCTCAAAAGCGGCAGTACGGCGACATTGATATTTTCCGTGCGCCTGGGGTTGCGCGGCAATCCAGTGGAATTTCCCCACCAGACCTATCAGATCGAATCTCTGGTTGAGTTGCAGCCGGTCATCACACTGATTAAGGACTCGCAGAACAGGGAGATTCCGCATAGCGACCTGACGGTTGATCCGAATGTCACGATCGAGGGAACTGCGAGCGTAGAACAGCAGGTTGAAGTTCTGGTGAATGGCAAGTCGATAGAGACATTGACCACAGACAAGGACGGGAAATTTTCAACGCTATTGAAGGGGCTCGTTGTCGATGTACTGACAGTCGTGCAGATTCGAGCACTCTATGGCGACGGTCTTCTCTCTCCTTTACGCTCGTTCACGCTGCGCAAAGCGCTGCAAGTCAACAACAGCGCCATGGCCCTGTCAGGACTGAGAGTTTATGCATGGCGCCACACTCACAGTGCAGATTTTCCAAACAATACCCAAATCCGCGCCGCCGTCCCGTCTACAGGCGTCCACCCGATCACCTACAGAAGCAGTAATCCGAACGTGGCTTATGTCGACGGCAACGGGAAAGTCACGGGCATACGTAACGGCAATACGTACATTACCGTACAGGACCGATTCAGCTCATTTTCCTATTACGTCAGTGTGACGAATGTTTATCAGTTGGCTATCGGCGGCTACGGCATGACACACCAAGAGGCGCTCAACTGGCGATACAGCATTCCGGGCGCAGAAGCCATGGGTGGTGCACTGCACACAATGCAAGTGGTATATGGACCCGATCCTTATTGGCCAATAGCCGCTGGGGGCATATACCGGATGTGCGATGAAGGCGGCTGCCCGAGCAACTCGCGGTCGATATATGCGCATGCCAATGGCGGAATTGTTTGCCATCCGGACCTGAATGCCCGATGGGCGCCATGGTGTATCCATCCCATTTACGGATAAACCGGCCTCTTCGCGAGCAGGCTCGCTCCCACAGTTTCACCGCTCTCCCCTGTGGGAGCGAGCCTGCTCGCGAAGGCTGACTTAAAGACAACACGTCTCTACAGACAGACAAAACCCACCGTCCCGAATCAACCGGGGCGGCGGGTTTTGTTGTTTCAGACCTCAGATCAGACCGTATCCACCTTCAACGAATGATCATTTAGCATGCCGCTGATGATCGTCGCTGTGTCGTGACCGCTGGCAATCATGCCGCCTGCGCCCGGGGTCACGCCGTAGTGGCTGGCGAGGTTGACGCCGGCCAGGTCGATGGTCTGGCTCGGCGCGGCGCCGGCCATGGCGCTGACGTCGATGCTGGTCATCACCGAGGCGCCGCTGCCGCTGACGGTGAAGTGCAGATAGTCGTCCAGCGACGCGGTACTGGCGTTTTCGCCTTGCAGCAGTTGCGACAGATCGAGCCTGTCGGTACCGGGGGTGAAATCGGTAATCAGGTCATGGCCGCTGTTGCCCTTGAGCCACTGGAAGGTGTCCGCCCCTGCCCCGCCCGTCAGCGTATTGTTGCCCATGCCACCGATCAGCAAGTCATCGCCAGCGCCGCCATTGAGGAAGTCGTTGCCGAGGCCACCGTTGATCACGTTGTTGTTGCCGTCGCCGGTGAGGCTGTCGTTGAAGTTGGAGCCGAGCAGGTTTTCGATGCCGGTCAACGTGTCAGTACCGGCGCCGAGGGTGTTCTGCGCACCGAGCAGGCCGAGATTGACGGTGACGGCGGCTGTGGCGTGGGCGTAGCTGGCGGAGTCGCTGCCAGTGCCGCCGTCGAGCAGATCGTTGCCCGCGCCGCTGTAGAGCAAGTCGTTGCCAGCGTCGCCGTGCATTTCGTTATTGCCGGAGCCTGCCGTGAGTACGTCGTTGCCGTCGCCGGCATTGATCACGTTGTTGCCGCTGCCCGCCACCAACACATCGTCGCCAGCAGTGCCGGTCAGGGTGTGGCCGTCCTGATAGCTGATGCTGACGTTGGCCGTGTCGCTGCCGCCGTGGTTGTCGTTGGCGGCGTAAGTGCCGTGGTAGTCCGGCGTGATGTCGTGGGCCGCGGCGTAGTTGAGGGTCATGGTCAGCTGGTAGTTCTCCGCCGCATTCGGGTTGCCGCCACCATTACCAATGTTGGTGATGTGAATCTGGTAGACGCCGTCCGCCGAGGCGCTGAGGGTCTGGCCGTCCGCCAGCGCCATCCAGGCACCGCCGTTGAGCGAATACTCCATGCTGATCTTCCCGGCACCCAGATTGTGATCCAGATTGAGGGTTTCGCCCTGGCGCAGGTTCACGGTAATGCGGTCTTCATCGTTGGCATTGCTGTTGCTCACCATGCCGAGATAACCGCTGACCACCAGCACGGCGGTCATGGTCGCGGCATTGGCGCTGAAGGCGCTGCGCACGTTGGCCAGGTTCTGGTTGGCTGCGTTATTGGTCTGCCCAGTGAAGCCGATCAGGCCGCTGCCGGTGAAGTCCGCCGCTTTCGACACCCAACCGGTATTGAAACTGGTGGGTGTGGCGTTGAGGGTGTCGCCGTTCGGATCGGTGTCATTGGCCAGCAACAGCTCGCCCGGCACCACGATATTGCCCGACAGCACGTTGGTGATGACGTGATCGTCCATCGCCACCGGTGGCGCGTTGGGGATCACTTTCACCGTCAGGGTGGAGCTGGCCAGATCGCCGTCGTTGTCGCTGACGGTGAAGCCGATGTTTTCGGTGATCACCACTGCGGTGGTTTTCTGCGAGGTGTAGCTGTATTCGCCGGTATCAAGATTGACCACCAGCGTGCCGCTGTTGTTGGTGGCAATGCTGACGCTGTTGTTGGCGGTATTGAAGGTGCCGTGATTGGCGCCGCCGCTCGCGGTCAACGAACCCTGGCCACTGAGGGCTTTCGGATCGTAGGTGTAGGTGGTGCCGTCGACCACGATCGACTTGATGAAACCGCCATCGGCGCCGAACGAACCGCCCTCGCCCAGCAGCGAACCGGTGACCGGCGCGCCCTGCACGGTGCCGGACAATACCGAGTTGAGCTGATTGAGATCGGTGACCACCACCGCATTGGTATTGGTGTGGTTGATGCCATCGTAGGCCAGCGGATCGAGGTTGGCGTTGCTCACGCCACTGCCCAGACCAATGGCGTAGTTCTTGATGTTGTTGGCGTCGAGGAAGTTTTTCAGCGCGGCTTCGTCAGCCGTGCCGATGTCGCCCTCGTTGGGCTTGCCGTCAGAGAAGAAGTAGCCGACGTTCTGTGCCCCGGTGAGTTTGCCGGAGGTGTTGAACGCGGTCTGCATCGCTGCTACGGCAGCATCGTAGTTGGTGCCGCCGCCAGCGTTGAGACCGGCGAGGAGTGTCTTGGCGGTGGCGACATCCACCCACACGGTGGTGCGGTCGGCGGCATTGCTGCTGAACGTCACCAGCTGCACTTTCACATCGCCCAGATCATCGTACTTGTCGAGCAAGGCACCAATGGCCTGCTTGGCCAGTGCCAGCCGCGACAGGCCCGGCACGCCAGAGGCATCAGCCATACTGCCGGAGATGTCGAGGACGATGAGAATGTTCGAATCGATCTCCACTGCGGTTACCGAGCGATCCGAGGCAACGGCTTTCGGTATGTCGTCGACGATGTTGACCACGAGGGTGCTGGTGGTGCTGTTGCCCAGTGCATCGGTGGCTTTGTAGGTGAACGTTTCGCTGAGGGTGTTCGGCCCGTCGTTGGCGTTCGGCGCGGTTTTCGGCGCCGAGGTCAGCGTGTAGGTGTAGGTGCCGTCAGCGTTGAGCAGCAGTTGCCCGTAGCTACCGGTGGCGTTGCCGACCAGGGTGTAAGTGATCGCGCCGCTGCCGCCACTGACCGAACCGACCAGCGTGCCGCTGGCGGTTTCACCGGTATTGCCCGGTTCGCTGCCGGTGACTGTGCCGGGGGCGAGATCCTGGCCATCCTTGTTCAAGTCGAGGGCTTTTTCATAGACCGTCACATCCTGATCGACCGAGGCGACCAGTTTGCTGTCGGCGACGTTGATGGTCAGCGTCGTGGTGCTTTCATCGCCATCGCTGTCACGGATGGTGTAGGTGAACGTGTCGGTCGCGCCCGGCGGGCTCACCGAGTTCGGGTTGCTGTGGTAAACCGCATTGCCCGCCGCGTCGAGGGTCAGGTAGCCGTAGTTGCCGTTGATGTTGCTGTTGAGCCCGCCGCTGGCTGATGTCGCGGTGTTGCTGCCGGCGCGCACGCCGACCACCGTTGCGGCACCATCGGCGCCGCTGAGGTCATTGCCGAGCACACTGACATTGACCGTGCCGCCCTCCGCTACCGAGCCGGTATCGGCGTTGGCAGTCGGCAAATCGTCGACGATATTGACGTTGATCTGACCGCTGGCGGTACTGCCATCGGTATCAGTGGCGACCACGTCGAAGCTCTCGCTGAGGCTGTTGGCACCGTTGGCGTTCGGATGAGCTTCGTTGTCGACCAGGGTGTAGCTGTAACTGACCACGCCGGTGGCCGGATCGTAACCGGTGATGGTGAAGGTGCTGCCCAGTGGCGAGACCACCGATTGCGGCAAACCGGCGGCGACGCCATTGCTGATCACCGCAATGCCGCCGACCGTGAGGGTTTGCAGGCCATCGAGGGCGGTCACGGTGAAGCTGCCGCTTTGGGTCAGCGCCGAGGTGTTGGGGCTGCTGCCGTCGCTGAGGTTTTTCTCGTAGACGGTGATTTCGCCGCCCTTCACATCGAGGCCGTCGAGGCACACCGGATCGTCGTTGTTATGGATGTTCAGCACCAGGTTGGCGGTGCTGGTGTCGCTGTCGGCATCGGTGATGGTGTAGGCGAAGGTTTCCGTGCCGTTGCCGCCGCCGTGGAGGTTTTTGAAGTCGGCGTCATTGGCGTCCAGCGTGTAGGTGTAAGTGCCGTTGGCGTTGAGCACCAGGGTGCCGTAAGTGCCGGTGAAAGTACCGGCGGTCACCGGGCCGCTGGCGACGCGGTCGGCGCCTTGCACATCGTTGTCGAGGACGTTGCCGGTCAGGGTCACCTGGGCTTCGGTCGCGTTGTCGGCATTGCTGTCATTCAGCGCCTTCGGCACGTCATCGACGATGCTCACAACGATCGTGCTGGTGACGACATTGCCCAGCGAATCGGTGGCCTGATAGGTGAAGGTTTCGCTCAGGCTGTTGGCGCCGTCGTCAGCATGCGGCGTGGTGGTCGCTGGCGAAGTCAGGGTGTAGGTGTAAGTGCCATTGGCATTGAGGACGATCTGCCCGTAATTACCGGTGGCGCTGCCGATCAGTGCATAGCTGATCGCGCCGACCGCACCAGTGACCGAGCCGACCAGGGTGCCGGAAGCGGTTTCGCCAGTGCTGTTCGGATCGCTGCCGACCACACTGCCCGCCGCCAGATCCTGGCCATCCTTGTTCAGGTCGAGGGATTTTTCGTAGACGGTGACGTCAGTGTCGCTGACCGCTTTCAGGCAGCTGTTATAGACGTCGATGGTGATCGTCGTGGTGCTTTCATCACCATCGGAATCGCGCACGGTGTAGGTGAACACATCCACCGCACCCGGACCGTTCACCGCGTTGGGATTGCTGTGATAAACGGCGTTACCGTTGGCATCAAGCGTGAGGTAGCCGTAGGTGCCGTTGATCTGCGAATTGAGTCCGCCGATGGCCGAAGTCGAGGTGTCGGCACCGGCACGCACGCCGACGACTGCGCCGGTAATCGCCGGGCCATCCGCGCCGCCGACATCGTTATCCAGCACATTGCCGCTGACGGTGCCGCCCTCCGCCACCGAAGCCGCGTCCGCATGCGCGGTCGGCAAATCATCGACGATATTGACGTTGATCTGGCCGCTGGCGGTACTGCCATCGGTGTCAGTCGCCACCACGTCGAAGTTCTCGGTGAGGCTGTTGGCGCCGTTAGCGGTTGGATGAGCTTCGTTGTCGGCCAGGCTGTAGCTGTAACTGACTACACCGGTTGCCGGGTCATAACCGGTGATAGTCAACGTGCTGCCCAGGGGTGTGATCACCGATTGCGGGAAACCTGCGGCCACGCCGTTGGTGATCACCGCGATGCCGCCAACCGTGAGGGTCTGCAGACCATCGAGAGCACTGACGGTGAAAGTGCCGTTCTGGGTCAGCGCCGGGGTGTTGGGGCTGGTGCCGTCGCTGAGGTTTTTTTCGTAGACGGTGAGTTCGCCACCGTTGACGTCGAGGCCGTTGAGCAGCACCGGGTCGTCGTTGTTGTGAATCTGCAGAACGAGGTTGGCAATGCTGGTATCGCCGTCGGCATCGGTGATGGTGTAGGCGAAGGTTTCCGTGCCGTTACCGCCGCCGGTCAAGGCTTTGAAGTCGGCGTCGCTGGTGTTCAGCGTGTAGGTGTAGGTGCCGTCGGCGTTCAGCATCAACGTGCCGTAAGTACCGGTGAAAGTACCCGGCGTGACTGGGCCGGTCGGTACGCGATCGGCGCCTTGTATGTCGTTGGTGAGGACATTGCCAGTCAGCGTCAGTTGGCTTTCTGAGGCAGTGCCATTGCTGTCATCGTTGGCTTTCGGCAGGTCGTCGACGATGTTCACATCCAGCGTGCCGTTGGCTGTCGTGCCGTTGTCATCGACTACCGTAACCGCGAACTGCTCAGACAAATTATTCGCGCCGTTGGCGTTCGGATGCGCTTCGTTGTCGGCCAGGGTGTAGCTGTAACTGACCACGCCGGTTGCAGCGTTGAAACCGGTGATGGTCAGCGTGCTGCCCAGTGGCGTGGTGATCGATTGCGGGAAGCCTGCGGCGACGCCGTTGGTCACCACGGCGATGCCGCCGACGGTCAGCGTGGTGACGCCGTCCAGTGCAGTGATGGTGAACGTGCCGTTCTGCGTCAGCGCGCCAGTGTCCGGGGCGCTGCCGTCGCCGAGATTTTTCTCGTAAACCGTCAACTCGCCACCGGCGACGTTCAGGCCGTCGATGATGACTGGATCGTCGTTGTTGTGGATCTGCAGAACCAGATTGGCAGTGCTGGAATCGCCGTCGGCATCAGTGATGGTGTAGGCGAAGGTCTCTGTGCCGTTACCGCCGCCGGTCAAGGCTTTGAAATCGGCATCGCTGGTGTTCAGGGTGTAGGTGTAAGTGCCGTCGGCGTTTAGAACCAAGGTGCCGTAAGTACCAGTAAATGTACCGGCCGTGACTGGACCGGTGGGTACGCGGTCGGCGCCTTGTATGTCGTTGGTGAGGACATTGCCAGTCAGCGTCAGTTGGCTTTCTGAGGCAGTGCCATTGCTGTCATCGTTGGCTTTCGGCAGGTCGTCGACGATGTTCACATCCAGCGTGCCGTTGGCTGTCGTGCCGTTGTCATCGACTACCGTAACCGCGAACTGCTCAGGCAGATTGTTCGCGCCGTTGGCGTTCGGATGCGTTTCGTTATCAGCCAGGGTGTAGCTGTAACTGACCACGCCGGTTGCAGCGTTGAAACCAGTGATGGTCAGCGTGCTGCCCAATGGCGTGGTGATTGACTGCGGGAAGCCTGCGGCGACGCCGTTGGTCACCACGGCGATGCCGCCGACGGTCAGCGTGGTGACGCCGTCCAGTGCAGTGATGGTGAACATGCCGTTTTGCGTCAGCGCGCCAGTATCCGGAGCGCTGCCGTCGCTGAGGTTTTTTTCGTAAACCGTGAGCTCGCCGCCAGCGACGTTCAGGCCGTCGATGATGACTGGATCGTCGTTGTTGTGGATCTGCAGAACCAGGTTGGCGCTACTGGTATCGCCGTCGGCATCAGTGATGGTGTAGGCGAAGGTCTCTGTGCCGTTGCCGCCACCGGTCAAGGCTTTGAAATCGGCATCGCTGGTGTTCAGGGTGTAGGTGTAGGTGCCGTCGGCGTTCAGAACCAAGGTGCCGTAGGTACCGGTGAATGTACCGGGCGTGACTGGACCGGTGGGTACGCGGTCGGCGCCTTGTATGTCATTGGTGAGGACATTGCCGGTCAGGGTCAGCAAGGTTTCCGAGGCAATGCCGTTGGCGTCGTCAAACGCTTTGGGCACGTCGTCGGTGATGTTCACGTCGAGGGTGCCGGTGGCGCTGTCGCCATTGCTGTCGGTGGCGATTACGGTGAACTGTTCGCTGAGATTGTTCACGCCGTCGCCGGCCGCGTGGGTTTCGTTGCCGTTGAGGGTGTAGCTGTAGCTGACCGTGCCAGTGGCCGCGTTATAACCGGTGATGGTCAGGGTATTGCCCAGTTGCGTGGTGATCGACTGGGGAAAGCCGATCGGCACGCCGCCAACGATCACGTTGATGCCGCCGATGCTCAGGCTGTTCAAACCATCCGCTGCCGAGACCGTGAAGCTGCCACTTTGCGTCAGCGCGCCTGGATTGGCCGCTGTACCGTCAGGCAGATTGGCTTCATTGAGGTTGAGTTCACCATCCGCCCCATTGAGGCCGTTGAGGATGACCGGGTTGTTCACTGGTGGCGGTGGCACCACGACCGGCGCCGGCGTGTCGTCACCATTGTCGATGTCCGCGTCGCGACGATAATCAGGAAATTCGGGAATGCCATTGAAACCGGCAGTGGGGAAACCGATGATCGGATCGACCCGGCCGCCGACTTCGGTCAGTAGAACGAAACTGTGCCCGCCGCCCAGTTCACCGGTATTGCCGGTGGGCGCGTTGGGGCCGGCCGCAGTGGCTTCGGCAGTTTTGCTTGGGTCTTCACCGGCGGCGATGGCTTGCTGGATTTGCTCGACATCGGTCAGTTGCGCCTGGCTTGGGGTCTGCGCTTCGTCGACGTTCACCGGCACAGCCTGGTCGGCCAGCAATTGCCCGGTCATGGTGATGCTGCTGCCCCGACCGAGGGTCAATTCCTCGCCGTTTTGCAGTTTCACTGCCACCGCGCCTTCCGCGCCGGTGATCAGTTGATCGCCGGCGTACAAACGATCGCCTTCGAACAACGGACGCTTGATGCCGTCGCTCGCTTGAGCGAACACCTGACCAATGACTTTTGTGACCGTACCGATGAGCGCTGCCATGTGAAATCCTCCGCTGCCGACCACCGTCGGCACAGGTTCGCGAAGCAGCCCATGGCTCAATCGGGTTGCCGGGGGCGACGCTCGCACCCTCGACAGTTCGTTTCGCAGGCCCGGCTTGAGGTGAATTGTCAGCGCTATCAAGCACTTGCCAACCCTGTTCAATCCGCCGACCCACTAGCGCTACGTAACGGTGGTGAATCACCTGAGTGACAAAAATCTGTCGCTCATTCACCGTTACGCGTCCCTCCCCTTCAGCAGTACTTCGCAGTGTCTCGCAAAGTGAATGGAACTTTCCTCAAGCCTTTTCGAGCTCCCTAAAGCGCATAAAACAAAGGCTTTCGAGCTGAACAATGTGCTGCTTTTGAAAAACCGCATAAGTTTTTTTTGGAATAAACCTTATGAAAATTTTTTCTTAGCTACGCTCTAGGATGTTCTTAGCTCTGTTGTTACAAGAGTGAAACGCTTATACCCAAAATTTACGTCAAATATTTGGCGACGGTAACACAACATTGAGATCCAGGGAGATGCACCCATGCGCGTTTTAACCCCCCTCTGCAGCGCGGTTTTGCTGGCCATGGCTTGCACTTCCCAAGCCCAGGCGATGAACCTCACCGAGGCGATTCAAAGCACCATCGCCACTCACCCGGAACTGGCGTCGCGCGTGGACGCCCGCCTGTCAGCGGATGAACAGGTGAAAGTGGCCAAGGGCGGGTTTTATCCGTCGGTCGATCTGAACGCCGCCTACGGGCGCGGCTACAGCGACAACACCAACACCCGCGCTTTCGGTAACCACAACACCGAAATCCTCAATTACACCCAGTCGGAGCTGCGCTTGCGGCAGATGATCTTCGACGGTTTCAACACCGCCAACGAGGTCGAGCGCACCAAGGGCGTGTCCAACTCGCGCGCCTACTACGCGCAAGGCACCGCGCAGGATCTGGCCCTGCGCACCATCGAGGTCTACCTCGAAGTGCTCAAGCGTCGGGAACTGGTGACGCTGGCCAAGAACAATTTGCAGGCGCACTTGCGCGTCAACGATCAGATCGGCCTGCGCACCGAGCGCGGCATCGGCAGCACTGCAGACTCGGATCAATCGGTTGCCCGTCGTGCACTGGCGCAGAACAACCTCGACACCGCCGAAGTCGATCTGGCTGACGCCGAATCGAATTTCTACAGCGTGGTCGGACGCATGCCCGATGAGCTGGAAACCCCGGCCTCGACTCGCGGTGAGATGCCACCGGACCTGCGTGAAGCGCAGCAAAGCATGGTCGACAACAACCCGTACCTGAAATCGGCCCAGGCTGACGTGCAGTCCGCCGAGAGCCAGTACGAAGTGGCCAAGTCGCCGTTCTACCCGCGCTTCGACGCGGAAGCGGCAGTGGGCGCGAACAACAACGTGCAGGGCGACGAAGGCCACGACAACGAATGGCGTGTCGGTGTGGTGATGAACTACAACCTGTTCCGTGGCGGCAGCGACAAGGCACGTCTGGCCGCGAATGCCCACGACATCAATCAGGCGATGGACATCCGCAACAACGCCCTGCGTCAGCTCAACGAGAACATTCGCCTGGCCTGGAACGCCATGGAGAACGCCAAGAAGCAGACGCCGACGGCCCGCGAATACGCCGAAACCACCAAACGCGTGCGCGCCGCTTATCAGGACCAGTTCGGCCTCGGCCAACGCACCCTGCTCGACCTGCTCGACAGCGAAAACGAGCTGTACAACGCCAACCGTCGCTACACCGAAATCCGCTACACCGAGGAATACTCGATGTACCGCGTGCTGGCGAACATGGGCCAGTTGCTGAGCAAGCAACGCGTGGTGCTGCCGGCTGATGCGATTGCCACGACCGAAGTGAAAAACCAGGCGCGCCTGCCCGAGTTGAAATAGCCCCTCCGGGACGCGCCGACGGCTGCGATCTCTGATCGTTCCCACGCTCTGCGTGGGAATGCAGCCCGTGACGCTCCGCGTCACTGGACGCAGAGCGTCCCTAGAGGCATTCCCACGCAGAGCGTAGGAACGATCCGATAACCGAGCCCGTTCAACAGAGGCAATCACTATGACCAGCATGGAACCCGGCGCCACCGGGGTCGATCCGCGCCTGAGCTTCGACGATCCGTTACTCGACGGTCTGCTGATCCTCTGCAAACTGCATGGCGCCACGGTCAGTCGTGCCAGCCTGAGCGCCGGGCTGCCCCTGAACAAACAACGCCTGAGCCTCGATCTGCTGCCCCGCGCAGCAGCGCGGGCCGGATTACAGGCGCGGTTGTTGCGCCGTGACCTGAAAGACATTTCACCGCTGAACCTGCCGATCCTGCTGCTGCTCAACGACGGCCGCACCGCTGTGCTGCGGCGGTTTGGCGAGGATGGCAAAGCCCTGCTGCTGCCCAGCGAAGCCGACGGCGGCGAGCAATGGGTGAGCCGCGAAGAGCTTGGCGAACACTACAGCGGCCAGGCCTTGTTCGCCCGTCCGCGTCACGAACTCGAAGACCTGCGCGCGCCGCTGGTGCCACGGGTAAATGCGTGGTTTCGCGACACTCTCAAACTGTCGAAATGGCTGTACAGCGATGCGATCCTCGCCAGTTTCCTGATCAATTTGCTCGGCCTGATGGTGCCGCTGTTCGTCATGCAGACCTATGATCGCGTCGTGCCGAATCAGGCGACCTCGACGCTGTGGGTGCTGTCGATCGGCCTGTTGATCGGCACCGGTTTTGAACTGGTGCTGCGCGTGGTCCGTGCGCACCTGCTCGACACCGCCGGCAAGAAAACCGACGTGATCCTCTCGGCGACGTTGTTCGAGCGCATCACCGGGATGTCGATGAAAGCGCGGCCGGCGACCATCGGCGGCTTTGCGCAGAGCATTCACGATTTCCAGGGCCTGCGTGAATTTCTCACTGCCGTGACCCTGACCAGCCTGATCGACTTGCCCTTTGTGGTGTTGATGCTGGTGGTGATCGGCCTGCTCGGCGGCTGGCTGGTGGTGATTCCACTGTTGGCGTTTCCGATCACGATCATTTTCGCCATGGTGATTCAGGTGCGCCTGCGTGACACCGTGCAAAAAAGCCTGAGCCTCGGCGCGGAGCGTCAGGCGGTGCTGATCGAAACCCTCGGAGGCCTGGAAACCCTCAAGGCCTGCGGCGCCGAAAGCGAGCGTCAGCACAAATGGGAAAGCACCCACGGCGCCCTCACCCGCCTCGACAGTCATGCGCGCAACCTGTCGGCGCTGGCCACCAACGGCACGCTGTTCATCCAGCAGTTTTCCGGGATGGCGACGATTGTTGCCGGGGTCTACAGCATCATTGCCGGCAACCTCAGCGTCGGCGCGCTGGTTGCCACTTACATGCTCGGCAGCCGCGTGCTCGCCCCGCTCGGCCAGATCGCCGGGCTGATCACCCGCTACCAGCAAGCGCAACTGACGATGAAAAGCACCGACGCGCTGATGGCCCTGCCGCAGGAGCGCGACGGCAAACAACGACCACTGGAACGTACGCAGCTGCAAGGTGCCCTCGACGTCAGCGGCGTGACATTCCAGTACAACGGCCAGAATGCGCCGGCGCTGAGCGAAGTCAGCTTCAGCCTGAAAGCCGGCGAGCGGGTCGGCATCATCGGCCGCAGCGGTTCGGGCAAAAGCACGTTGGCGCGGCTGGTCATGGGCTTTTATGAAGCGGAGCAAGGCCAACTGCTGCTCGACGGCCTCGACCTGCGCCAACTGGACGTGGCTGACCTGCGCCAGCAGATAGGTTATGTCGCCCACGACCTGCCGCTGCTGGCTGGCAGCCTGCGCGACAACCTGACCCTGGGCGCGCGCTACATCAGCGATTCACGCATGCTCGAAGTCGCCGAACTGACTGGCGTCACCGAACTGGCCCGGCAACACCCGCAAGGCTTCGACCGACCGGTGGGCGAACGCGGGCAACTGTTATCCGGCGGCCAACGCCAGGCGGTGTTGCTGGCGCGCGCGTTACTGCTCGATCCACCGATCATGCTGCTCGACGAACCCACCAGCGCCATGGACAACAGCAGCGAAGATGCGCTGCGGCAGAAACTGCATGGCTGGGTGCAAGGCAAAACCCTGCTGCTGGTCACCCACCGCACCTCAATGCTGAGCCTGGTGGACCGGTTGCTGGTGCTGGACAACGGCCGGGTCGTCGCTGACGGCCCGAAAGAAGCAGTCATCGAAGCGCTGCGCAAGGGCCGTGTCGGCTCGGCGGCGGTCTAGGAGTTACGCCATGCCTGCTTCTTCCGATAGCAACAAGCGCGGCTACTTCGACAGCTTCGGCAAAAGCGCCGAAGCCGAGTTCATGCCGGAAACCGCCGGCGCGGCGTTGCAGGATTCGCCGCGCAAATCGCGGATCACCGTGTGGCTGGCGGCAGCGCTGCTGATCGCCGCCCTGGTCTGGGCCAAATTTGCCGTGCTCGAAGAAGTCACCATGGGCGAAGGCAAAGCGATTCCGTCGAGCAAGGTCCAGGTGATCCAGAACCTTGAGGGCGGTATCGTCACCGAGATTTTCGTTCGCGAAGGCCAGATGGTCGGCAAGGGCGACACCCTGCTGCGTCTGGATGACACGCGCTTTCGCTCGAACAAGGGCGAGAGCGAGGCCGACCGTTACGCGCTGACCGCACAGGTTGAACGGCTGTCAGCCGAGGCCGAGGGACGCCCCTTCAAACTCTCCGCTGAAGTCATCGCCAAGGCGCCGCAAGTCGCCGAGGACGAGCGCTCGCTGTACGAGCAACGCCAACGCCGCTTGGCCAGCGAACAGCGCACCCTCAGCGAACAATTGCGGCAGAAAACCCAGGAACTGGCCGAGTTTCGTTCCAAGCAAGGCCAGTTCAGCTCGAGCCTGGCGCTGCTGCAACAAGAGATGAACATGTCCGAACCGCTGGTAAAAACCGGCGCCGTGTCACCAGTGGAAATCCTCCGGCTCAGGCGCAGCGCTGTGGAGATCCGTGGTTCGCTGAACGCCACCACGCTGGCGATTCCCCGGGCCGAATCGGCCATCGCCGAGATCCGCAGCAAGATCGACGAATCCGAGCAAACCTTCCGCTCCGAGGCCGCCAAAGAGCTGAATGAGAAACGCACCGACCTGTCGAAAATCACCGCCTCGAGCATCGCCATCGACGACCGCGTCAGCCGCACTACGGTGACGTCGCCGGTGCGTGGCGTGATCAAGCAGATGAAGGTCAACACCATCGGCGGCGTGGTCCAGCCGGGCAGCGACATGGTCGAAATCGTGCCGCTGGAAGACAACCTGCTGATCGAAGCCAAGGTCCGCCCGCAGGACGTCGCGTTCCTGCATCCGGGCCAGAAAGCCATGGTCAAGTTCAGTGCCTACGACTACACGATTTACGGCGGGCTGAGCGCCAAACTGGAGTTGATCGGCGCCGATACGATCACCGATGATAAGGGCAACAGCTTCTATCTGATTCAGGTGCGCACCGACAGGAATCACCTGGGCGGCGACGTGAAACCGCTGCTGATCATCCCGGGGATGGTGGCGACGGTGGACATCATTACCGGCGAGAAAAGCGTTTTGGATTACCTGCTCAAACCGGTGCTGAAAGCGCGGACCGAGGCGATGCGCGAGCGCTAGTGATCTTTGAATTGCGGTGATTGATCTGGCGCTTTCGCGAGCAGGCTCGCTCCCACAATTGGAATGCGTTCCCCTGTGGGAGCGAGCCTGCTCGCGAAGAGGCCCGCACAGACAATGATCATCTGTCGCCATGGTTACGCTGAAAAACCTCCTCCCCCATCGCCGCAATCTGCCCTTCGATCAGCGCTTCAAACGGTTTCAGTAACGGCGCAAACGTCGTCGGTGCTTCGAGGGTTTCCAGCGCCTGGACGATCGCCTCGATCGTCGATAGCGCTCCCGGCCCCGGTGCCTTGCGCAAGCGATAGCGCGACACGCCGCCCTCGGCCAGCGTCACCCGTGGCAGTGCTGCCAGCAGCGGATTGAGGTGCAGCATCTTGCGCGCTTTGCGCCAGGTGCCGTCCGGGACGACCAGCAACATTGGCTGATCATTTGGCGCGTAAACCTGCAACGACTGCGCATCGTCAGCCGGGAACAGCAAACGCGCCTGATAACCCGGCTGGTTCAACAGTTTCGGCAAATCTTCGAATACCTCGCCGACAATCAGCTCGGCATTGCTCAGTCCCAGCGCCGCCAGCCGCGCGGTATTGAGCGCGTGACTGACCTCGCTCGGATGCTGCAGCAGCAACACCCGGGTGCGGCTATCGAGGTGCGGAATCAATGGGCACAGGCAATGGGTCTGGGGGCGCAGGCAGCGCGGGCACTGGGGTCGGGACATGATGGGTTAGGCCTGATTCAATTGCGCTTTGAGCAAATCGCGGAAGGTCTGGATCAGCGGCTCGCGGCTGCGGCCCCTGCGCATGATCATCGAAAACGGCGCCTGATAACCGAAGGTCGCCGGCAGCAGAACGCGCAGATCGCCCTTGTCGGCCCAGGCCTGCGCGTAGTGTTCCGGCAGGTAACCGATGTAGGCGCCGGAGAGCACCAGAATCAGCTGCGCTTCCATACTTTCCACGGTCGCGGCACTGTGTTTGAAACCGTGGCGGGCCAGTTCCGCCTGACTCCAGTAACCGCGCCCGACCATTCGTTGCTGAGTGATGACCTGCTCGGGGATGCGCCGCTCGTTGAACAACGGGTGACGACTGCTGCAATACAGCCAGTGCTGCTCGCGGTACAGCGGCATGTAGACCAGACCGCTCATGCGCGTGGAAAACGCACCGATGGCCAGATCGAGGCGATTGTCCTGCACGCCGAGCTGCAATTCGTAAGGGCTCATCACCGACAGGTGCAGATGCACCGCCGGGTGTTCCTGGCTGTAGGCGCCGATGGCTTCGGCAAACGGCAGGGCCTTGTCGCTGACCGTGGAATCGATCACGCCAAGGTTGAGCGTGCCGCGCAGTTCGCCCTTCAGCGCGGCGGCGTATTGCTCGAAGCCTTCAAGCTCGGCGAGCAGGCGCAGGGTTTCCTGATGGAACAGCTCGCCCTTGCTGGTCAGGCTGAAGCCACCGCGCCCGCGATGGCACAGCACCAGACCGAGCGCGGTTTCGAGCTGGCTCATGTAAGTGCTGATCGCCGAGGTCGACAGGTTGAGTTCCTGCTGCGCGTTGGCAAAACCCTGATGGCGCACGACGCTGACGAATATGCGCAGGAGTTTCAGGTCGGGTAAAGCGTTGGCCATGTCTACTCCGGGCTTTGCAACTGTGTGTATGTGGGAAAAGCCCCTCACCCCAGCCCTCTCCCCGAGGGAGAGGGAGCCGATCTCCATGGCTTTCAAATCCTGAGTTCGACTCGATTTTTCAGGTCGATGCAGATTCCGCCAACAACTCGGTCGGCCCCCTCTCCCTCTGGGAGAGGGATGGGGTGAGGGCAACAATCTTCAGCCCTACACTTCATTCGAACCCACCAAAGTCTAATCCCACCTCTCCCATTAGTTTAGAAAAATCTGAACTAAGTTTTTGCCCGTAGCGATTCTTCCCCGTCACTACATTTCGCATGATCGGCCCCACAGCGGCGTCCGAACCTGTGCTCAACGGCGCGCCGGCATAAATAAAACAAAGACGATGAGGCCCTACCCGTGGACAAGATTCTTCACCAACCACTGGGCGGCAATGAAATGCCGCGCTTCGGCGGCATCGCCACCATGCTCCGACTTCCCCATGTACCGACCGCTGCCGGCCTTGACGCTGCCTTCGTTGGCGTGCCGCTGGACATCGGCACTTCGCTGCGCCCCGGCACCCGCTTCGGGCCACGCGACATCCGCACCGAATCGGTGATGATCCGCCCGTACAACATGGCCACCGGCGCCGCGCCGTTCGACTCGCTGTCGGTGGCCGACATCGGTGACGTGGCGATCAACACCTTCAACCTGCTCGACGCCGTGCGCATCATCGAAGAAGCCTACGACAACATCCTCGAGCACAACGTCATCCCGATGACGCTGGGTGGCGACCACACCATCACCCTGCCGATCCTGCGCGCGATTCATAAAAAGCACGGCAAGGTTGGCCTGGTGCACATCGATGCCCACGCTGACGTCAACGATCACATGTTCGGCGAGAAGATCGCCCACGGCACCACGTTCCGTCGTGCCGTCGAAGAAGGTCTGCTCGATTGCGATCGCGTGGTGCAGATAGGTTTGCGTGCCCAGGGTTACACCGCCGACGACTTCAACTGGAGCCGCGATCAGGGCTTCCGCGTCGTTCAAGCCGAAGAGTGCTGGCACAAGTCGCTGGCGCCGTTGATGGCCGAAGTGCGCGAGAAGGTCGGTGGCGGTCCGGTGTATCTGAGTTTCGACATCGACGGCATCGACCCGGCCTGGGCGCCCGGCACCGGCACCCCGGAAATCGGCGGCCTGACCACCATTCAAGCGATTGAAATCGTCCGTGGCTGTCAGGGCCTCGACCTGATCGGCTGCGATCTGGTAGAAGTCTCGCCCGCTTACGACACCACCGGCAACACCTCGCTGCTGGCCGCCAACCTGCTGTACGAAATGCTCTGCGTACTGCCTGGCGTGGTTCATCGCTGAGGGTCGGGTCATGCACGCACGTGATCAGGTTCTGCACGCGGCCGCCAAGTTGGTCGCCGCGTTTGCGCGTAACGATCGCGAAGCTTACTTCGGCGCATTCAGCACCGATGCCAGCTTCGTTTTCTACACCCTCGACCAGCCGTTGCTGTCGCGCGATGCCTATCAGGCGTTGTGGGACCGCTGGCGCGCCGAGGAGGGTCTCGAGGTGCTGTCGTGCACCTCGAGCAACGCCTTTGTCAGCCTGCAGGGTGACGTGGCGGTTTTCATCCATGACGTGGCCACCGAGCTGCGCATGCAAGGGGAGCAACACTTCAGCCAGGAGCGCGAGACGATTGTTTTCAGAAAACAAGCGTCGAGCCTAGAACAACAAGGCCTATGGCTGGCCTGTCACGAACATTTGTCCGCAATGCCGGAAGGGCTGCCACCCCCTTAGCCAATGGTGACGCTCACGCACGATGAGCGCGCCTGATGATCGGAGCAGATCATGAATAACAACAACAACGAAAAAAGCCTTAGCAGCATCGAAACAAACGGGGTCGAACAGATCCCGGATCATGAGCGCGACGCCCGACCCAGCGACCTGTTTCGCTTGATCTTCGGCGGCGCCAATACGTTTGCCACCGCTGTGCTCGGCAGCTTCCCGGTGCTGTTCGGCCTGTCGTTTCAGGCCGGTGTCTGGGCGATTGTGCTGGGTGTGGTGGTCGGTGCGCTGATCCTCGCGCCGATGGGCCTGTTCGGCCCGCTCAACGGCACCAACAACGCCGTGTCTTCCGGTGCGCACTTCGGCGTGCACGGGCGGATTGTCGGGTCGTTCCTGTCGTTGTTCACGGCGATCGCGTTCTTCTCGCTGTCAGTGTGGAGCTCGGGTGATGCGCTGGTCGGCGGCGCCAAACGCCTCGTCGATTTGCCGGAAACCGACCTGACCCTGGGCCTGGCCTACGGTCTGTTCGCGCTGCTGGTGCTGACCGTGTGCATCTACGGTTTCCGCATCATGCTGTGGGTCAACCGCATCGCCGTGTGGGCCGCGAGCCTGTTGTTCCTGCTCGGCATCTTCGCCTTCGCCCCTGCTTTCGACAGCCAGTACGCCGGCAGCGTGGCACTGGGTCAGGCCGGGTTCTGGGCGGCATTCATCGGCGCGGCGCTCGTGGCGATGAGCAACCCGATTTCCTTCGGTGCGTTCCTCGGCGACTGGTCGCGCTACATCCCGCGTGAGACGCCGAAGGGCCGGATCATGCTGGCGGTGATCGCCGCACAACTGGCGACGTTGATCCCATTCCTGTTCGGCCTCGCCACCGCCACCATCGTCGCGATCAAGGCACCGGACTACATCGCCGCGAACAACTATGTCGGCGGCTTGCTGGCCGTGTCGCCGAGCTGGTTCTTCCTGCCGGTGTGCCTGATTGCGGTGATTGGCGGCATGTCCACCGGCACCACGTCGCTGTATGGCACCGGGCTGGACATGTCCAGCGTGTTCCCGCGCGTGCTCTCCCGGGTCAAGGCGACCTTGCTGATTGGCGTGCTGTCGATCGCCTTCATCTTCATCGGCCGTTTTGCGGCGAACCTGGTGCAGAGCGTGTCGACCTTCGCCGTGCTGATCATTACCTGCACCACCCCATGGATGGTGATCATGATCATCGGCCTGCTGGTACGGCGCGGCTTCTACTGCCCGGATGACCTGCAAGTGTTCACCCGCGGCGAACAGGGCGGACGCTACTGGTTCAACCACGGCTGGAACTGGCGCGGTCTCGGTGCATGGATTCCGAGTGCGCTGGTCGGCCTGTGCTTCGTCAACCTGCCGGGGCAGTTCGTCGGCCCGCTGGGCGAATTGGCCGGTGGCATCGACATCAGCCTGCCGGTGACATTGGGCCTGGCGTCGGTGGTGTATCTGACGCTGCTGCGCCTGTTCCCCGAACCTCGGGAAGTGTTCGGGCCAACGGATGTGCGCAGTGAAGCCGCAATAAAACCTCAACTGCGTCAGGCCGCCTGACACGAATCCCCTGTGGGAGCCTTGCAGACCCCATTTGCTTGACCATAAAAAAGACAATCGGAGACACGCCATCATGGCTTTGGATTTATTCGTCGTACTCATTTATGCCGCTGCGATGCTGATTCTCGGCTACTACGGCATGCGCAAGGCCAAGACCCACGAAGACTATCTGGTTGCCGGGCGTAACCTGGGGCCGTCGCTGTACATGGGCACCATGGCAGCAACCGTACTCGGCGGCGCGTCCACCGTCGGCACTGTGCGTCTGGGCTACGTGCATGGCATTTCCGGTTTTTGGCTGTGCGCGGCACTGGGCTGCGGCATCGTCGCGCTGAACCTGTTCCTCGCCAAGCCCTTGCTGAAACTCAAGGTATTCACCGTCACCCAGGTCCTGGAGAAGCGCTACAACCCGATGGCGCGCACCGCCAGTGCGACAATCATGCTCGCTTACGCGCTGATGATCGGCGTGACCTCGATTCTGGCGATCGGCACCGTGCTGCAAGTGTTGTTCGGTCTGCCCTTCTGGATTTCCGTACTGCTGGGCGGCGGTATCGTGGTGATTTACTCAACAATTGGCGGCATGTGGTCGCTGACCTTGACGGACATCGTCCAGTTCGGCATCCAGACGGTGGGCCTGATGTTCCTGCTGCTGCCGATCTGCCTGTACCGCGTAGGCGGCTGGGATCAACTGGTCGCGCAACTGCCGGCGGCCAGCTTCAACTTCACCAGCATCGGCTGGGACACGATCATTACCTACTTCATGATCTACTTCTTCGGCATCCTGATCGGCCAGGACATCTGGCAGCGGGTGTTCACCGCCAAAAGCGAAAAGGTCGCCAAGTACGCCGGCACCTCGGCCGGGATCTACTGCATCATTTACGGCCTGGTCTGCGCCTTGATCGGCATGGCTGCGCATGTGCTGATTCCGGATCTGGACAACGTCAACAACGCGTTCGCCGCCATCGTCAAAGTCTCGCTGCCCGACGGCATCCGTGGCCTGGTGATCGCTGCCGCACTGGCGGCGATGATGTCCACCGCCAGCGCCGGCCTGCTCGCCGCGTCCACCACCCTGACCGAAGACCTGCTGCCGAAACTGCGCGGTGGCAAACAGTCCAATGTCGCGGTCAGCCGTCTGTTTACTCTGCTGACGGGGATCGCGGTGTTGGGCATTGCTCTGGTCGTCAATGACGTGATCAGCGCGTTGACCTTGGCTTACAACCTCTTGGTCGGTGGCATGTTGATTCCGCTGATGGGCGCGATTTTCTGGAAGCGTGCGACTACTGCCGGGGCGATCAGCGCCATGACGCTGGGCTTTGTCACTGCGCTGGTGTTCATGGTCAAGGACGGCATGGACGCGAACACGCCGATCTATTACAGCCTGGGTGTCAGCCTGGTGAGCTTCGTACTGGTGAGCCTGTTCTCGCCGCGCCCGGCGACCGTGGCCACTGCGGTGTGAATCGACTGTAACGAGGTGATGTTTTCTTCAGCGGGTGTGGCGTCGGTAGCCACACCCGTTTTTTTCGCTTGGCGAAAAGCAAAAGATCGCAGCCTTCGGCAGCTCCTACCATTTGTAGAAACTGCCGACGGCTGCGATCCTGAAATCTCTGATCGGAGGTATTAACGGCGACGTGGCTGGCGCCGACGCTGTTCGTCGTCCGTGCGAATCGGTACCGGTTGCAGAGGCGGTTCGATCAAACCGAGGGCAACTCCCAAATCGTGCAGCCAGTTCTGGATTTTCTCTTTCATCGTCATGCCCCCTTCAGGGTGGTGCTGAGCGGCCGGAATTCTGAGGCCGCTTCGCACTGATAATAGTCCGAAGTCCTACGCAATGCTCGGCCAAATCCGCAATGATCTGTTACTGAATTGAACAGAATCTGTTGCGATTGGTTCACGCGGTTTCCCGCACTTCATGCAAAGCCACGGGATAGACCGCTTGCTGCACGTCGATCCAGGCATTCAGGTTGGCCCCGGCCATACCCTTGCGCCACATGAGCCATGTTGTCGCACCCGCGAACGGCTCGGCCAACGGATGCACCGCGACGCTTTCGCGACCCGGCAGGCTGGCGAGCATCGACTCGGCCATCAACGCCACACCACTGCCGGCAATCACACAGGCGAGCATGCCCTGATACGACTCGATCTCCATCGGCCGACCCATTGCTGCATGGTAGTGAGAGAACCATGCCTCCAGGCGCATGCGATATGAACAACCCTGGCGAAAAGTGAACACCGAGCGCCCTTCCACGTCCCGCGCGGTGCGTACTGGCGGATGGTCGATTTCAGTGATCAGCACCAGCCGTTCCTCGCACAACGGCACGCCATCGAGCCCGGCCAGTTGCAGCGGTCCGTCGACCAATGCCGCGTCAAGGCGACCGGTGAGCAAACCTTCGAGCAGTTCGCCGGTCGGCGCCGATTGCACCTGCAAATTCACTGTCGGGTATTGCTTGTGATAACGCGCCAGCAACGCCGGCAGATGAATCGCCGCCGTGCTGTACATGGTGCCCAGCACGAAGTCGCCGGCCGGTTGCCCGCCCATCACCGCCGCACTGGCCTGATCGCGCAGAGCGAAGAGTTTGCCGGTGTAGTCGAGCAGCACCTTGCCCGCCGGCGACAACTGCAAACGCTGCCGTTCGCGGACGAACAGCTCAACGCCGAGCTGCTCTTCGAGCTGTTTCAGGCGCGTCGACAGATTCGACGGCACACGATGCAGGCGCTCGGCGGCGCGGGTGATCGAGCCTTCCTCGGCGACCGCCTGAAATATCCGCAGTTGGCTGAATTCCACTGCTTTCTCCTGAACAGAACAAGTTACTCACTATTATTCAATTTTAAAGAAAGTCAATCGATCCTAGCCTGACGGTCATTGCTGCCTTGAAGGAAGCCCGACCATGTCGCCGCTGATACGTTTATCCGCCTGTTTCATTGCCCTGATGATGGCCATGGGCATCGGCCGTTTCGCCCTGACGCCACAGATGCCGCACCTGCTCAGCGAAGGGCAGATCGACCTCACCGCTGCCGGGCTGATCGCGGCGGCCAACTACTTTGGCTATCTGCTTGGTGCTGTGGATGCGATGTTCGCCCAGCGGCCGCAGCAGGTGCAGCGGCGATTGCATGGCGGGCTGTGGCTGTGCGTGCTGCTGACCCTGGCGTCGTTCTGGGCCAACGGTTTCTGGTCGCACTTGCTGTTGCGTTTTGGTACCGGGGTGGCGAGCGCCTGGGTGCTGGTGATGATTACTTCGCTCAGTCAGCCGCTGGCGGCGGCAGCGGGTCGCCCGCGCTGGGGTGCTCTGGTTTTTGCCGGGCCGGGGCTGGGGATTTTTCTCACAGGCTTGCTGGCGCTGGTCTCACATCGCTTGCAGCAGACATCGGCAACCCTTTGGCTGATTTACGCGGCGGCTGCGTTGCTGATGATGCTCGGCGTTTGGCGGTTGTTGCCGCAGCCTGCAGCGGCAACGAAGACGGCGATCACCCCGGCGACTTCAGCGAATCGAGGCATTGGCCGACTGGCACTGGTGTATGCGCTGTACGGCATCGGCTACATCATTCCGGCGACGTTTCTGGCGCAAATGGCCAACGCGCAGTTTCATGGCCAATGGCAGGCAGATCTGTTCTGGCCGTGTTTTGGCCTCGGCGCGGCGATCGGTGTGTGGTTGGTGAGTCTGCGCCGACATGATCCCGAGACCACGCGGCACTGGCTGATGGCGACGTTGTGGCTGCAAGCGGCCGGAGTGTTCGCCTGCCTGCTGGGCAGCGGCCTCGGCCTGGCGTTGGGGGTGATCCTCTGCGGCACGCCGTTTCTGGCCTGCATGCAACTGGTCATGCAGCGTTCGCGAGAGCTGGCGCCCCACGCCACTCAGCGCAACGCCGGGATGCTCACGGCGTGCTTCGCTGTCGGCCAGCTGAGCGGCCCGCTGCTGGCGGCGCTGAGCAGCCATTTCAGCGGCGGCTTGCAGCCAGCGCTGCTGATCGCCGGCGCCGGCCTGTTGCTGGCCGGCGCGCTGGCGATGCAGGCCAGGGCTACTGGCCCAGCGCCTTGCGCAAACGCCGACGCAGCCACTGTTCGGCGCTGACGAAAGTGATGCCGAGCAGCACCAGCACGGCGCCGATGACGAAGTTCACGCTCAACTGTTCGCCGAGCAGCAGCACGCCGAAGGTCACGCCGAACAACGGCGTCATGAACGAGAAGACCGCAAGGTTGGCCGCCAGATAACGGCGCAGCAGCCAGAACCACACCAGGTAACTGAAGAACGACACCACCAGGCCCTGGAACAGCACACTGGCCACCGCCACGGTAGTCAGGCTGACGTGGGTGATCTGGCCGCTGAACAACGCGATCAACAGCAGACCGAGGAAACCGACCAGCAACTGATAGAACAGGGTCAATGTCACCGGCGCTTCCGACAGTCGCGAGGCGCGCACCACCACGGTGGTCGCGCCCCAACAGGCGCCGGCCAATACGCCGAAGGCATCGCCCAGCAGCATGCGCCGATCAAGGTTGTCCCACGACACACCACCGGCGAAGGCAATCGCGATGCCGATGAACGCCAGCAGAATCCCCAGCCATTGCAACGGGCGCAACCGCTCGCTGGCCAGCAGGAAATGCACGCCGAGTGCGGTGAAGATCGGCGCGGTATACAAGAACACCGACATATGCGCGGCGGTGGTCAATTGCAGACCTTCGGCGATGAACAGAAACTCCAGACCAAACAGCGCACCGGCCAGCAAGCCGCCGCGCCAGGTGCTGCCGACCTGATCCCAACCACCCTTCCAGCAGATCAGCAAACCGACCAGCAACGCAGAAATCCCCGAGCGTCCCGCCGCTTGCATCACCGGCGCGATGTCCGTTGCCGCCCATTTGATCAGGACTTGCTGCACACCCCAGATCAGGCACAGGCCGATCATCACTTGCAGGGCAAAACCGTCGGCATTGCGCCGCTCGGCACTCACCGCAACACCTCGAACACACACAACATGGCAGGCCATCCAATGGTCAGAAAACAGTGTCGGGGATTATCAATCAGATGCGCGGAAAAAGCCGTCTGGAAAAGACCTTTATTTGGTCAGTGGCGTCAGCGCTGAATGGTTGACGGCTGCGCCGTCATTCGCGGGCAAGCCCGCTCCCACAGAGGGTTCGGTGAACACGTGGGAGCGAGCCTGCTCGCGAAGAGGCCAGCATTGCCAACACAACTGCCGAATCAGCTCACGTGAATCGCTTCGCCATCAAATAACCCACCGTGCAAGCAACCGCCGTCGCCACTGTCCCCCACGCCCAGTCCATCAAACTTACCTGCACCGACCAATCGCGCAAGGTCGCCCAATTGGTCAGGTCATAAGTGCCGTACGCCACCAGTCCCAACAGCGCACCCAGCTTCGCCGCCCTTCGCCAGCTCAGCGCCGGCAACACCACGAACACCACGCAGCCAATAACGTACAGGCAATAAAAAACCGCTGCGGGCAACAGCAGCGGTTTATCCAGCATCAGCGAACCGAGCAGTTCGCGATAGGTCGGCGCCATCAGCAGCCCGAGCCAGATGCCATCGAGCAGCAGAAACGTCAGTAGCGTCGAGACGTATGCGATCAGCGCCTTTTTCATTGGCTCACCCCTTTAGATGTGGGAGCCGCCGATTTTCAAGATCAAGATCAAAAGATCGCAGCCTTCGGCAGCTCCTACCATGGGCCTGCGGTGAGTCAGGTTAGTTCAATGCGATCGGCGTGAATGACGATCTTGCCTTCCTTGTACAGCGAGCCGATGGCTTTCTTGAAGTTGCCCTTGCTGACGCCGAACAGGCTGCTGATCAACGCCGGATCACTCTTGTCGCTGACCGCCAGGGTGCCGTCGTTTTCGCGCAACTTGCCGAGGATCTTCGAACTCAGGCTGCTGGCCGCTTCCTGGCCAACCGGTTGCAGGCTCAGGCTGATCTTGCCGTCGGCGCGCACTTCCTTGATGAAGCCTTTCTCGCGCATGCCCGAGCGCATGAACTTGAAGATCTCGTTCTTGTGGATCAAGCCCCAATGCTTGTTATTGATGATCGCCTTGAAGCCCATGTCAGTGGCTTCGGCCACCAGCAGATCAACTTCCTGGCCCGGGCTGTAGGTGGCCGGGGTCTTGTCCAGGTAACGATCAAGACGCGCGGTGGCGGTGATGCGGCGCGTGTGTTTGTCGAGGTAGACGTGCACCACGCAGTATTCGCCAGCGGTCATCTGGCGCTTTTCTTCCGAGTACGGCAGCAACAGATCTTTCGGCAAGCCCCAGTCGAGGAACACGCCGATGCTGTTGACTTCAACCACTTTCAGGCTGGCAAACTCGCCGACCTGAACTTTGGGTTTTTCCGTGGTGGCGAGAAGTTTGTCTTCGCTGTCCAGATAAATGAATACGTTGAGCCAGTCTTCATCTTCGCTGGGAATATCTTTGGGGATATAACGGTTGGGCAAAAGAATTTCGCCATCGGCACCGCCGTCCAGATATAAACCGAAGTTAGTGTGTTTAACCACTTGCAAACTGTTGTAACGCCCGACTAAAGCCATTTCCGAAACCCTCAATACGTGGGCGGCATTCTACCCGTTTTTGCCGCAGACGTCGGGCGACAGATCCTCGCAGCGGAAAATCTGCGTCAACCTGTTGATTTTGCTTGATCACTGCCCGGTGAGGTGCCGCTCGTCAGTCCGGCCGGGCGGCTTGCGGCTGTGCGCAATCGCCTCACACTCGCGCGATGTTCTTATTTAAAACAGGGAGTTAGCGAAACATTAATAGTGTCGAACCGGCAATAATGCAGCGCTGCGGTTGGTTATTCCGGGGGATATTTACCAAGCTATTGTCAAGTTATTCCTGTACGATGCCTGGCCGAGTTACTTTTCTAAAGGTTAATGGCCGCCATGCGTGTAAAAGCATCCACCAGCAAAGCAAAGCCAGCTCCAGCCGTTGAAACCAGCGAATCGATCAACGATCAGATCGCAGCATTCCTCAAGTCCGGCGGCGAGATCCAGCAAATTGCCAAAGGCGTCAGTGGCCAGACATTCGGCCCGTCCAAGCAGATCAGCCTGGGCAAGAAGTAACACCGGTTTTACCCCGTCCAGAGGCGCTTTGAGCTTCGAAGCGCCTGGACTGGCACCGCGCAACATCCCTTCGCTTTAAACAAAAATCCCCGAAAATCGACGAACGGCCATCAATGCCGGGCATTCGCCGGTATCCTTGCACGCGTCTAGATCAAGCGTTTCAGCAGGCCATCGCCCTGCGCTCGCGGTTCATGGAGTGACGCATGCGCCCATTTTCCTGTTTATTGTTCGTCAGCCTGCTGTCAGGCGCGACCGCGCACGCGCAGGTTTTTCAGGGCGAACTGGGCGACTTCGATCTCAAGCTCGGCACCACGCCCAGCCGCAGCATGGCCCAGGGACTGGTCAAGCCGGCGGCGGTCGGCTCGTTTCACGGCGGCCTCGACCTGAGCCACGACAGCGGCGTGTATTTCGGCCAGTACGCGCCGAGCATGGGCATCAGCCCCGGCAAGAACCTCGAGATCGATTCCTACGTCGGCTTCAAGCAACCTTTCGATCAGGTGCTCGGCTACGAAGTCGGGATGATCCATTACAGCTACCCCCGCGTGGACACCCTCGACAGCCAGGAGCTGTTTGGTGGCCTGACTCTGCTCGGCAGTCGCTTCGGCATTGCCCTGAGCAACGACCCGGATAAACAGAACAACACCTTGTTTGCCGACCTCACTGGCAATCAGCCGTTCGGCATCGGCGTGAGCATGAAATACACCACGCACCAATTGAACACACCGGTGGCGGTGGACGGCGGTTACATCAGCAGTTTCACCGATTGGTCGGTGAAGCTGTCGCGACCATTCATGGGTGTCGATCTCGATCTGATCTACAGCAATTCCAGCCTCAGCGGCAGCGATTGCTCGGCCTATTCCGGGCACAACAGCGAGTGCGACGGCCTCGTCACCCTCAAGGCTGTACGCACGTTCTATTGATCGGCTGAACTGCCGCGCGCATCCTGCATCACATAAGAATCAGATTTCCGACGCCAGGCTTTCGCAAGGATTTGCCCATGTCTCGCTGGTTCAAACAGATTGCCGCCCTGCTCATCTTCACCCTCGCCCTCGGCGCTTGCAGCCGCGTGGGCCTTGCCTACCGCAACCTCGACGTGATTATTCCATGGTCGCTGAGTGACTACGTGGACATGAACGGCGAGCAGAAAGACTGGTTCAACGAACGGCTCAAGGAACATCTGAGCTGGCACTGCACCACGCAGTTACCCGGTTACCTCGACTGGCTGGACCGTTTGCAGGCCATGGTCGAGAGCAATCAGGTCAGCGACGCCGCGCTACAGGAGCGCACCGCCGAAGCCAAGCAGGCCATTGCCGAAACCGCCCGGGAAATCACCCCTTCGGCCATCGAGCTGCTGCAAGGCCTGGACGATAAACAGGTCGCAGAAATGAACGACGCGTTTGCCAAGGATTTGCGCAAACGTCAGCAGGAATACGTGAAACCGCCGTTGGCCCAACAGATCAAGGAACGCGGCGAGCGCATGGAAAAACGCCTGAACGACTGGCTGGGTCCGCTCAGCGACACACAGAAACAACGCGTCGCGGCCTGGACCAACGCCTTGGGCGACCAGAACACTCAATGGATCGCCAACCGCGCGCACTGGCAGCAACAGTTCAGTGCCGCCGTTGCGCAACGCCAAAGCCCGGAATTCCCACAACGCATCGAGACACTTCTGGTCAACCGCGAGCGGTTGTGGACAGCGGACTACCGCGAGGCCTACGCCAACACTGAAGCCCAGGCACGCTCGCTGTTTGTCGATCTGATGGCGCAGAGCACGCCGCAACAGCGTGAGCGGTTGTTGAAGAAAATCGAGGGCGTGCGCAAGGACTTCAATGACCTGAAATGCCTGAAGGCCGCGCAGAAACCTTGAGATTACTGGAATCCAATGTGGGAGCGAGCCTGCTCGCGAAAGCGGTGTATCAGACAGTTCAATGTCACTGACAAACCGTATTCGCGAGCAGGCTCGCTCCCACAGGGGGATTTCGCTGGCTCAGGCGATTTGAGCCTTTGAAGCGACTTCATCAAATGTCACCTCATCCAGCGCATCCTCCTGCTCATCCAGCACCTGACGCGGGTGGTCGTTGCCGGGGATGCTGCTGTCGATCAGGCTCAGCAGGCTGGAACCGCGCTGCGTCAGAATGAAATTGTTGCCGGTACTGCCTTCATGATCCGGACGCGGCTCGATATAACCACGGTCAAGCAGCAGACTTTCATACTCACAGGCCAGCGTTTTCAAATGGTCGAGATTCTCGATCGGCTCGCCGGCGCTGGCTTTCTCGGCCGCGTAGGCTTCGGCATAAGCGCGGGGAGCGAAGCTCTGTCCAGCGCTGTTCTGCACTTCATGCAGCAAACGTTCAATCAAATCCCAGTTATAAGTTGTCATCCTGGTTCAACCTCCGGTGCGGGTGATTTGTGCCGCTTTCAAAGGTTGTGACCCAAGCGCTGCGCAGCCGTTCAGCCGCATATCTTCGCGGCGACCGACCGGCGGTCTGTCGATTCTCTCGCTGGTTAAACGACTAGTCTGAAACAGCCGGTTCAACCCGCAGGAGACATGGTCATGAACGTTGCAAACCATCCGGTGGTATCACGCGAAGAATGGCTCGCTGCCCGCCAGCAGCATCTGGCCCACGAAAAAGCCTTCACCCGGGAACGCGATCGCCTCAGCGCCGAGCGCCGCGCCCTGCCGTGGGTAAAAGTCGACAAGGACTATCACTTCCAAGGTCCGAACGGCGAACTGAAGCTCAACGATTTGTTTGGCAACAACAGCCAGTTGATCATCTACCACTTCATGTTTGCTGAAGGCTGGGAAGAAGGCTGCCAGGGCTGCTCGTTCCTCAGTGACCACATTGACGGCGCCAACCAGCACCTGGCCCACCACGACGTCGCAGTTGTCGCCGTTTCCCACGCGCCGTTCAACGAGTTTCAGGCGTTCAAACAACGCATGGGCTGGAAATTCGACTGGGTCTCGTCAGAAGGTTGCGATTTCAATTACGACTTCGGCGTCTGCGCCCGGGCTGAAGACGTCGCCGAGGGCAAGGCTACCTACAATTACGAAAAAACCGACAGCGCCGAGGAAGAAATGCCGGGGCTGAGCGTGTTTTATCGCAATGACGAAGGCGAGATTTTTCACACCTATTCAACGTACGCACGCGGTCTGGACATGCTGGTCGGCGCTTACCACTACCTTGATCTGACGCCCAAGGGCAGGAATGAAGACGAGATCATGGAATGGGTGCGACATCATGATCGGTATGACGGTGTGCCGAAGTCGGGTTGCTGTCATGGTGAGCAGCGATCTTGAGTTCACTGTGGAGAAAACACACGAGGACCTGTGGGAGCGAGCCTGCTCGCGAAAAACGATTACACGACAAGGCGGTGCTAACGTGTCGCCTGTTTCGCGAGCAGGCTCGCTCCCAAGGAGAACAATGTCTGGTTGGGAATTTGGCACGCACGTCGAAATGTTGTTCAACGCTGTATCGTTTGTGCCGTATTAAGCCGACAGGGCTCTGCGGATGTGCGTCCGCTATAATACGAGGTTCTGACATGGACAGGCGCCAATGCAAAAGCTCAGTTTAGAAACCAAAAAAATCTGGTTTGCCAAGCATCGCAAAGCCAACTTCGCAGCGAGTTTGCGTCTTGAAGGTTTCGTTCCGTCTGCTTGTGAAGGCGAGATCAAGCTGCCGACGCGAGAGGCCGCGTTGAAAGCTATCTTGCAATTAGCTGAAACGTAGCTGTGGACTTTGATCCGCATTCCTCCTGCGAAGCTTACTGAACTTTTGCCACGCTTCAGCCCTCAACCGGTTAACCCGCCTTAACCGGAACTGAGGCCTGCCCATGAAAATCCTGATCAAGCTCTCCCTCGCCGCCACTCTCGCCTGCGCCCTGCCCGTCTGGGCTTGCACGCCGGAAGAGGCGACGATCAAACGCGAACAACTGGCCAAGGAAGTCTCAAAGCTCACCGAGCAGAATCCGGAAAAAGCCAAGGAGATTAACGCCGAGTTGCAGAAAATGGATCTGGGCACGGCCAGCGCCGATCTGCCGGACAAGTGCCAGTTGATCGATCAGCGTTTGAAGGAACTGGGATCGGCGGAGAAAAAAGCCGACAGTTGAGGACGAAAAAAAACCGGACATTGTCCGGTTTTTTTATGCGCGTTCTAAAGCTTACTCGGCCGCAGGTTCTGCTGGCTTGCGACGCTTGAGCGGGGCCATGCCGTCGCTGCTCACCAGAGAATCCGGCTTTGGACGGTTGACGCTCTTGCGCTTGGTCGGCGTCTTGGCGGCGGTTTTCTTCTTGTCGCCCTTGGCGTCGGTCTTTTTCTTCTTCACGCCGACGGCTTTGCCCGAGGCCTTGACCTTTTTCGGTCCGCCGTAGGTGCCTTTGACTTCCTTGATGGTGCGGCGCTCGAAGCTTTGCTTCAGGTAGCGCTCGATGCTCGACATCAGGTTCCAGTCGCCGTGGCAGATCAGCGAGATCGCCAGGCCATCGTTGCCGGCGCGGCCGGTACGACCGATGCGGTGCACGTACTCGTCGCCGCTGCGTGGCATGTCGAAGTTGATCACCAGATCCAGACCGTCGACGTCCAGACCACGGGCCGCAACGTCAGTCGCGACGAGGATCTTTACGCCGCCCTGTTTCAGTCGATCGATCGCCAGTTTGCGATCCTTCTGGTCTTTCTCGCCGTGCAGCACGAACGCCTTGTATTCCTGGGCCACGAGGCGGCCGTAGATGCGGTCGGCCATGGCGCGAGTGTTGGTGAAGACGATGGCCTTCTGGTAGGTCTCGTTGGCCAACAGCCAGTTCACAATCTGCTCTTTGTGCTGATTGTGGTCGGCGGTGATGATTTGCTGACGAGTCGTCGAGTTGAGCTGGCTGACCGCATTGAGCTGCAGGTGCTCAGGGTTGTTCAGGACCTTGGCGATCATTTCGCGCAGGCCGGAACCGCCGGTGGTGGCGGAGAACAGCATGGTCTGCTGACGGTTCGGGCACTCATCGACCAGACGCTGCACGTCTTCGGCGAAACCCATGTCGAGCATGCGGTCGGCTTCGTCGAGGACCAGCACTTCAACTTCTTTCAGGTCGAGGTTGCCGGCATTGAGTTGCTCGATCATCCGCCCCGGGGTGCCGATGAGGATGTCCGGCACTTTGCGCAGCATGGCGGCCTGCACCTTGAAGTCTTCGCCGCCAGTGATCAGGCCGGACTTGATGAAGGTGAACTGCGAGAAGCGTTCGACTTCCTTCAAAGTCTGCTGGGCCAGCTCACGGGTTGGCAGCAGGATCAGCGTCTTGATGCTGACGCGGATCTTCGCCGGGCCGATCAGGCGATTGAGGATCGGCAGGACGAAAGCGGCGGTTTTGCCGCTGCCGGTTTGCGCCGTCACCCGCAGATCACGCCCCTGGAGCGCCAGCGGGATGGCCGCGGCTTGCACTGGCGTTGGCTCGACAAATTTCAGCTCGGCCACGGCTTTGAGCAGGCGTTCGTGCAGGGCGAATTGGGAAAACACGGGTGCTACCTCGAAGATATGCAAAAAAACAGCTGCATAGGTTACCGGTTTCGAGCGCTCAGGCCGAGTTTCTTTGTGCAAACGCCGACAATCAGTGGTTTTTTTGTTGCCCGATTTGTCACTCGCTGCAATACACAGCGTCTTAAATGCTCTAATCGGCCCTCGCGTCTTACAGAAGAAACGTTTCGCTCATGGATATCAAACAGCTCTGGTTCAAAGCCCAAGGCCTCTGGGGCACGCTCGAAGAGCACCCACTTCTGCAATCGGGACTGGCGCTGCTGGTGCTGCTGGTCATCGCGCTGGTGCTCGGGCGAGTGGCGCGTTACCTGATCCTGCACGCCAGCCGCATGCTCGGCCGCCAACCGGCGTTGCACTGGATCAACGACTTTCGCCACAACAAGGTGTTTCAACGGCTGGCGCAGATGACGCCGTCGCTGGTGATCCAGTTCGGCCTGCACCTGGTGCCGGAGCTGAGCAAAACCGCGATGAATTTCCTCGGCAACGTCGCGCTGGCCTTCACCATTCTGTTCCTGCTGCTGGCGGTCAGCGCCCTGCTCAACGCCCTGCTCGACATCTACGCGCGCACCGAGCATGCGCGTACACGTTCGATCAAAGGCTACGTGCAACTGGCGAAAATGGTTTTGTACGTGTTCGGCGCGATCATCATCGTCGCCACCCTGATCGACCGCTCGCCGCTGTTGCTATTGTCCGGTCTGGGTGCGATGTCGGCAGTGATTCTGTTGGTCTACAAGGACACCCTGCTGTCGTTCGTCGCCAGCGTGCAGCTGACCAGCAACGACATGCTGCGCGTCGGTGACTGGATCGAGATGCCGCAAGTCGGCGCCGATGGCGACGTGGTCGACATCACGTTGCACACGGTCAAGGTACAGAACTTCGACAAGACGATCGTCTCGATCCCAACCTGGCGCCTGATGTCCGAGTCATTCAAGAACTGGCGCGGCATGCAGCAGTCCGGCGGTCGGCGGATCAAACGCAGCCTGTTCATTGATGCCAGCGGCGTGCGCTTCATTCGCGACGACGAGGAAGAAAAGCTTTCGCAGGTGCACCTGCTGACCGACTACATGGGCCGCAAGAAAGCCGAGCTCAAGGCCTGGAATGAGGCCCAGGGCAATGTCGCGGCGATGTCGGCCAACCGCCGCCGCATGACCAATATCGGCACCTTCCGCGCCTATGCGCTGGCGTATCTGAAGAGTCACCCGGAGATTCAGCCGAACATGACCTGCATGGTCCGGCAGATGCAGACCACCGCGCAGGGCATTCCGCTGGAAATCTACTGCTTCACCCGCACCACGGTGTGGGCCGATTACGAGCGGATTCAGGGGGATATTTTCGATTACCTGCTGGCTGTGTTGCCGGAGTTCGGGCTGAGTTTGTATCAGCAGCCGAGTGGTGGGGATTTGCGTGCGGGGTTGCTGCCGGCGGTGTTGGGCTCGGCGACTATTCCGGAGCCGGAAAAACACCTGATGTAACCCAAAGATCAAATGTAGGAGCGAGCCTGCTCGCGAATGCAATGTGTCAGTCGCCCCATACTTATCTGACCCAACGCCTTCGCGAGCAGGCTCGCTCCCACAGGGGTTATGCGGCGGCCGGGGATTTGCGGATGCCCAACCGACTGATCCACACCGCTGCCAGAATCACACCCCCGCCAAGGAACAACCGCCCCAGTTCCTCATGCTGATTCCAGATCAGCAGATTCAACAACAATCCCACCGGCACATGCAGGTTGTTCATCACCGCCAGGGTACCGCCGTTGACCATGCACGCGCCCTTGTTCCACCAGTACAGACCCAGCGCCGTCGACACCAGTCCGAGAAACAGCAACACCGCCCATTGCAGCGGCGCTTCCGGCAGGAAGTTCGACTTGCCGAACAACAGGAACGCTGGCAGCACAACCGCCAATGCGCCCAAGTAGAAATAACCGAAGCGGCGGTAATGCGGCAGGTCACTCGGATGCTTCGCCACCAGATGCTTGTACAGGACCTGCCCGGCGGCATAAGTGAAGTTGGCCAGTTGCAGCAGCAGAAAGCCCATGAAGAAGTCGGGGCTGATGCTGTCGAAGCGAATCACCGCCGCACCGCCGACTGCTACCAGCGCAGCTATCAATGCCCACGGGTTGAAGCGGCGGTTCAGCGCGTCTTCGATCAACGTCACGTGCAGCGGCGTGAGAATCGTGAACAGCAACACCTCCGGCACCGTCAGCACGCGGAAGCTCAGGTACAGGCAGACGTAAGTCACCCCGAACTGCAACGCGCCGATCAGCAACATGCCACGCATGAACGCCGGCTCCACCGAACGCCAGCGCGTCAACGGAATAAACACCAGCCCCGCCAGCAACACACGCACCAGCACCGCAAAGTAACTGTCGACATGCCCAGCCAGGTATTCGCCGATCAGACTGAAGGAAAACGCCTGGATCAGCGTGACAAAAAGTAGATAGCCCATGCTCGCCTCGAAAATCGAATGGCGGCGACGATAGCGGTTTTTCGGATGGGCTCCAACAGCAAACGGCGCCGGAATCAAAAGCCCCTCACCCTAGCCCTCTCCCGGAGGGGAGAGGGGACTGACCGAGGTGGTTGGGCAAGCTACGCCGACATGAAATACCGCATCGAATCCAAAGAAGCCAAAAACCGGCCCTCCACCGCTCAACACAATGAGCGCAAGCTCGAGTACCGCTCTTGATCTTGATCCACCCGCCCCGTCGGCAGGCTGAGCGGAGGGATTGATCCGGGCGTGGGAGCGCAGCGACCGTCTGGCGCAGCCAGACACAGCGGAAGGAGGTGCAGCGAAGCAAACCGGAGCCGCTGCGCCCGGATCGATCCCGCAGCGAAGGAACCCCGAGCCCCAGCGAGCGGGCCGAACGTTGGGGCACAGACCTTTGGTTACTTTGGGGCGTTTGCCAAAGTGACCCGCTGTAAGAGCGGAACCGCCAGCCGCAACACCGCAGTAACGGATATTCACCCAAAACCCCAAGAGCCTGGTCGGCCCAAAGGCCGCCAAGAAAACCCAGACAAAAAAAAGCCCGATCTCGCTAAAGCGTTCAATCGGGCTACAGCACTCAGGAGCAAAAGTGCAAAGGGAGGTTCGATGCGCGTGGAACCTTGAAGGGGTTGCGCCAGGTCACTTAAACAATCGGCGATTATCTGGCGATTAACCGATCAAGCGACCTGAGACAATTTGGCGTTGGCCTGATTCAGGCCCTTCTCCTGGAAGTCACCGCCCAGGTTCATGCCCTCAGCATGGATAAAAGTCACGTCGTTGATCCCGATGAAACCCATCACCTGACGCAGGTACGGTTCCTGATGATCCGCCGGGCCACCGGCATACACGCCACCGCGAGCGGTCAGGACAAAGGCGCGCTTGCCGCTGAGCAGACCTTGCGGGCCAGTTTCGGTGTACTTGAAGGTCACCCCGGCACGCAGCACATGGTCAAGCCAGGCCTTGAGCGTGCTCGGGATCGCAAAGTTGTACATCGGTGCAGCCATCACCAGCACGTCGGCGGCAAGCAGCTCATCAGTCAATTGGTTGGAGCGGTCCAGCGACGCCTGTTCGCTGTCGTTGCGCTGTTCGGCGGGTTTCATCCAGCCACCCAGCAAATTGGCGTCCAGATGCGGCACCGGGTTGGCGGCGAGGTCACGCACGGTGATCTGATCGGCAGGGTGCGCGGCTTTCCACTGAGCGATGAAGGTCTGGGTCAGTTGACGGGAAACCGAATCTTGCTGGCGGGCACTGCTTTCGATGATCAGAACGCGGGACATGGTGTGTAGCCTCCATCCGAGAATGTTGTAAGTCGATGGAGTGAAGGTTAAACAGAGTCGAATCGATGAAAAAGCGCAAATATCCGCTGTAATCCATCGATAAATTCGTTTATAAGCTAAACCCATATCCCCGTGGGAGCGAGCCTGCTCGCGAAAGCGGAATGTCAGTCACATCATCTCTGGATGACACTCCGTCTTCGCCAGCAGGCTCGCTCCCACAGGGTAATAGCGTTATTTCGGGGTGCAGGTCAGTTTGATGCGCAGCTTGATGATCTCGCGGGTGAACTTGGCCGTGGCGTTTTTATGCTTGCCCGCCGGCACGTCGATGCTGCGCGTGCGCGGTGCTTCCGGGCCGTTGCTGAACACCGCACGGCAGGTCGCGTCGACATCACCGTAGTTGGCCACGCGGATCGAGCCGATGTCGTTGTCCGTGTCGTAAGTCTCGTAGTCGATCTTCATGCCGTTGAGATCCTTTTGCACATCGATCGGATAGGCAAACGCGGTCAACGGCAGCAGCGCCAGCACCACACAACAGAATTTTTTCATTCGGCAGTCTCCATGAGGGACGGCCAGCTTAGGACAAGAGGAGCTATTGATGAAAGCGCCCCGCGTGACCCTTGATCAATGGCGAACGTTGCAGGCCGTGGTCGACCACGGCGGATTCGCCCAGGCCGCCGAGGCCCTGCACCGTTCGCAATCGTCGGTGAGCTACACCGTCGCCCGCATGCAGGATCAGCTCGGCGTGCCGTTGCTGCGCATCGACGGGCGCAAAGCTGTGCTCACCGAGGCCGGCGGCGTGTTGTTGCGCCGTTCGCGGCAATTGGTCAAACAGGCCAGCCAACTCGAAGACCTCGCCCATCACATGGAGCAAGGCTGGGAAGCGGAAGTGCGGCTGGTGGTGGATGCGGCCTACCCGAGCGCGCGGATCGTCCGCGCGCTGACCGCGTTCATGCCGCAGAGTCGCGGCTGCCGCGTGCGTTTGCGCGAGGAAGTGTTGTCGGGGGTCGAGGAAGTGCTGCTCGAAGGCGTGGCGGACCTGGCGATCACCGGCCTGAGCATTCCGGGCTACCTGGGTGCGGAGTTGAGCGATGTCGAGTTCGTCGCCGTCGCCCATCCTGATCACCCGCTGCATCGGCTCAATCGCGAGCTGAGCTTTCAGGATCTGGAAACCCAGATGCAAGTGGTGATCCGCGACTCCGGCCGCCAGCAGCCGCGCGATGTCGGCTGGCTCGGCGCCGAGCAGCGCTGGACCGTCGGCAGCCTTGCCACCGCCGCGACCTTTGTCAGCAGCGGCCTGGGTTTTGCCTGGCTACCGCGACACATGATCGACCGCGAATTGAAGGATGGTTCGCTCAAGCTGCTACCGTTGGATCGAGGCGGCAGCCGCAATTCGAGCTTTTATCTGTATTCGAACAAGGACAAACCCCTGGGCCCGGCCACGCAGATCCTCATCGAACTGCTGCGCACCTTCGACACCTTGCCGCTGGACGCACCGTTTGCCGCACCTGAACAAGCCTGACACGGAGTTCACCGATGGCGTATTTCGAGCACGAAGGTTGCAACCTGCACTACGAGGAATATGGCCACGGTGCGCCGTTGCTGCTGGTTCACGGGCTCGGCTCGAGCACCCTGGACTGGGAAATGCAGATCCCGGCGCTGGCCGCGCACTACCGGGTGATCGTCCCGGACATTCGCGGCCACGGGCGCTCGGACAAACCCCGCGAGCGCTACAGCATTGCCGGGTTCAGCGCCGACCTGCTGGCCTTGATCGAGCACCTGCGCCTCGGCCCGGTGCACTACGTCGGGCTGTCGATGGGCGGGATGATCGGTTTTCAGCTGGCCGTCGATCAGCCGCAGGTGCTCAAGAGCCTGACCATCGTCAACAGCGCGCCACAAGTCAAATTGCGCACCCGCGACGACTACTGGCAGTGGTTCAAACGCTGGAGCCTGATGCGCCTGCTCAGCCTGGAAACCATCGGCAAAGCCCTCGGCAGCAAACTTTTCCCCAAGCCGGAACAGGCCGATCTGCGACGGAAAATGGCCGAACGCTGGGCAAAAAACGACAAACGTGCTTATCTCGCCAGCTTCGATGCGATCGTGGGCTGGGGCGTTCAGGAACGACTTTCCCGGGTGTCCTGTCCAACGCTCGTCATCAGCGCCGACCGTGATTACACACCGGTGGCGTTAAAAGAAACCTATGTAAAACTGCTGCCGGATGCGCGGCTGGTGGTCATTGACGACTCGCGCCATGCCACCCCGCTCGATCAACCCGAACGCTTCAATCACACGCTGCTGGATTTTCTCGCCACAGCCGACCTTCACTCTCAGGATCACTGACCCATGCTGAAAAAACTCGCCCTCGCCGCCGGCTCCGTACTGTTTGCCGCCAACCTGATGGCTGCTACCCCGGCCAAGGCGCCCCACGTGCTGCTGGACACCACCAACGGCCAGATCGAAATCGAACTGGACCCGGTCAAGGCACCGATCAGCACGAAGAACTTCCTTGAATACGTCGACAGCGGTTTCTACAACAACACCATTTTCCACCGCGTGATCCCGGGCTTCATGGCTCAGGGCGGCGGCTTCACCCAGCAGATGCAACAGAAAGAAACCAAGGCGCCGATCAAGAACGAAGCCAGCAATGGCCTGCACAACGTTCGTGGCACCCTGTCGATGGCGCGTACTTCCAACCCTGATTCGGCGACCAGCCAGTTCTTCATCAACGTTGCCGACAACGCATTCCTCGATCCGGGCCGTGACGCCGGTTACGCGGTGTTCGCCAAAGTGGTCAAGGGCATGGATGTCGTAGACGTCATCGTCAACTCGCAGACCACCACCAAACAAGGCATGCAAAACGTGCCTGTCGACCCTGTGATCATCAAGTCGGCCAAGCGCATCGACTGAGTTTCGCCGGGCATATCGAGCGGCGCCGGGCTGAGCCTGCGCCGCTCGCACTGATAAAAGGAGAGCCCGGATTCCGGGCGGTTATCTGATGCTCTATCGCCGTTTCGAACAACTTATCGATATCTTCCGCGACGCCCCGACGGCGTCCCCGCCGGACCGCGTCTGGCCCTTCTACGTCTATTACCTGAAGCAGGTCTGGCCGAGTTTCGCTGCCCTGCTTGTTATCGGCCTGTTTGCCTCATTGATTGAGGTTGCGCTGTTCAGTTACCTGAGCCGCATCATCGATCTGGCGCAAGGCACGCCCAACCCGAATTTCTTCAGCGACCACGCCCTCGAATTGACCTGGATGCTGGTGGTCGCTCTGGTGCTGCGACCGATCTTCTTTGCTCTGCACGACCTGCTGGTGCATCAGACCCTGAGCCCGGGCATGACCAGCATGATCCGCTGGCAGAACCACAGTTACGTGCTCAAGCAGAGCCTGAATTTCTTCCAGAACGACTTCGCCGGGCGCATCGCCCAGCGCATCATGCAGACCGGCAACTCGCTGCGCGATTCCGCCGTGCAAGCGGTGGACGCGCTGTGGCACGTGGTGATCTATGCGATCAGCTCGCTGGTGCTGTTCGCCGAGGCCGACTGGCGCCTGATGATCCCGTTGCTGACCTGGATCGTCGCCTACATCGGCGCGCTGTATTACTTCGTGCCGCGCGTGAAAGAGCGTTCGGTGGAAGCCTCTGACGCGCGCTCGAAATTGATGGGCCGTATCGTCGACGGCTACACCAACATCGCCACGCTGAAACTGTTCGCCCACACCAACTTCGAACAGCACTACGCCAAGGAAGCGATCGAGGAACAGACCGTCAAAGCGCAGATGGCCGGTCGCGTGGTGACCAGCATGGACGTGGCGATCACCGCGATGAACGGCCTGCTGATCGTCGGCACCACGGCGCTGGCATTGTGGCTGTGGACGCAGTCACTGATCACCGTCGGCGCGATTGCCCTGGCCACCGGCCTGGTGATTCGCATCGTCAACATGTCCGGCTGGATCATGTGGGTGGTCACCGGCATTTTCGAAAACATCGGCATGGTCCAGGACGGTCTGCGCACCATTTCGCAACCGGTCAGCGTCACCGACCGCGAGCAGGCCAAACCGCTGGCCGTGGCCTCGGGCGAAGTGCGTTTCGAGCACGTGGATTTTCACTACGGCAAGAAGAAAGGCATCATCGGCGACCTCAATCTGACGATAAAACCGGGGGAAAAAATCGGCTTGATCGGCCCGTCCGGCGCCGGCAAATCGACCCTGGTCAACCTGTTGCTGCGCCTGTACGACGTCGAGGGCGGGCGCATCCTGATCGATGGGCAGAACATTGCCGAAGTCGGCCAGGAAAGCCTGCGTGCGCGGATCGGCATGATCACTCAGGACACCTCGCTGTTGCACCGCTCGATCCGCGACAACTTGCTTTACGGCAAACCCGACGCCACCGACGCCGAACTGTGGGAGGCGGTGCACAAGGCTCGCGCCGATGAGTTCATTCCACTGCTGTCCGACGCTGAAGGCCGCACCGGTTTCGACGCGCATGTCGGCGAGCGCGGGGTGAAGCTCTCGGGTGGTCAGCGCCAGCGCATCGCGATCGCGCGGGTGCTGCTCAAGGACGCGCCGATCCTGATCATGGACGAAGCCACCTCGGCACTGGATTCGGAAGTCGAAGCGGCGATCCAGGAAAGCCTCGAGACCTTGATGCAGGGCAAAACCGTAATCGCCATCGCCCACCGTCTCTCCACCATCGCGCGCATGGACCGCCTGGTGGTGCTGGAAAACGGCAAGATTGCCGAGAGCGGCACCCACGCCGAACTGCTCGCCCATCGCGGCTTGTATGCGCGCTTGTGGGCACACCAGACCGGAGGCTTTGTCGGCATCGATTGATCGCGCGATATGATCGTTCCCACGCTCCGCGTGGGAACGCCTCAAGGGACGCTCCGCGTCCAGTGATGCGGAGCGTCACGGCCTGCATTCCCACGCAGAGCGTGGGAACGATCATGGTCAGGTTTGGCGATAGGGCAACGCCGTTCTCGCCTCTTCGGCATACGCCAGAACCCCAGCGCGCTCTTGCTGGAGGAAATCCTTCACCGCCGCTTTCAGCCCCGGATGGCGCAGGTAATGCCAGGAATGGGTGATCACCGGTTCGAAGCCGCGAATCAACTTGTGCTCGCCCTGCGCCCCGGCATCGAAACGCTGGATGCCATGGGCAATCGCGTAATCCATGCCCTGATAAAAACACGTCTCGAAATGCAGCCGATCAAACTCGGCCAGGCAGCCCCAATAACGCCCGTAGAAACTGTCGCCACCGACCAGACTGAACGCCATCGCCACCGGCCGGGAGCCCTGTTTGGCCAAGACCACGCGAATCGCTTCGGGCATGCGTTCAGCCAGCAGGCTGAAGAACTCGCGCGTCAGGTACGGCGCCTGACGCCGCACCGCGTAGGTGTTGGCATAGCAGGCGTACACGAAATCCCACTGTGCCTCGTCCAGCTCACGCCCCTCCAGCCACTCGAACTCGAAGCCCTGCCCCGCCACCTGCTCGCGTTCCTTGCGCATCTGCTTGCGCTTGCGTGAGCTGAGGGCGTCGAGGAAGTCCTTAAAGTCGCGGTAACCACGGTTCTGCCAGTGATATTGACAGCCGATGCGCTGCAGCCAACCCGGTTGCTCGGCCATCGCAGCATCGGTAAACGGATCGGTGAAATTGATGTGCGCGCTGGACAGTTCTTCGATCTGCAAATAGCCCGGCAGGCTGTTCAGCAGTTCGAAACCGTCCTCGACCTTCGCCGCCAGCAAGCGCGGACCGCTGACCGGGCTGAAGGGCACAGCAGTCAGGAGTTTGGGATAGTAATCGATGCCGGCACGCGCGCAGGCATCGGCCCAGCCGTGATCGAAGACGTACTCGCCGTAGGAATGCCACTTGCGATAACTGGGCAGTGCGGCGATCAGTCGATCATCTTCGATGTGCAGTAAATGTTCGGGCTGCCAGCCCGAATGCGGGCCGACACTGCCGCTGTCTTCCAGCGCACTGAGAAAGGCGTGGCGCAGGAACGGCTGGTTGTCCGGCACCAGCGCATCCCAGCTTGCCGGGGCGATTTCTGACAGGTCTTGCAGGCGTTGCAACGGCATTCACTGGCACTCCACAGCTTGGCGACAAAGCCCGGCGAGTATCGCTGATCGCGACCCCGTTGCACACGCTCAATCGGCCGACAGCGCTCTAACTCGATAGTTCACGCCTGATACGCATCGTCATCAACCTGCCATCACTGTGCCACCGCTCTGTCATAAACCATCGCGATACTGGCGCCTGTTTTTAGAGCGCCGGGTTCTAACCCGGACACAGTTTTCCGGCCTTCAGCCGGTTGTGCCCAGGATGGTTCAGCCATCCCCTTCATCTTCGGAGATTGCTATGCGTCTTGCTTCCACGAAAACTGCAGCGGCCCTGTGCGGCGGCTTGTTGCTGGCCATGAGCGTTCCGGCCAGTGCTGCAGTCGACGCCAAACTGCTCGACATGCTCAAGGCCAACGGGTCGATTTCCCAGGCGCAGTACATCGAGCTGCAAACAGAACTGGCCAAGGATCAGAAGGCTCAGCAAATCGCCCAACAGGCGCAGCAGGAAACCAACGAACAAGTGGCGGCGGTCGCGAAGAAGACCAACGAACAGAGCCTGTTCGACCAGAAACTGGCTTGGGCGGCGAAGACCCAGTTCAAGGGCGACGTACGTATCCGCCAGGAAACCATCAAGATCGACGGCGAGCCGAACAACGGCGGCCGCGACAAGGATCGCCAGCGCATCCGTGCGCGTCTGGGCGCCTACACCGAGATCAACCCGCAAGTCGACACCGGTATCCGCATCGCCACTGGCGGCGGTGACGACGCGCGTTCGACCAACCAGGATCAGGACAACTACTTCGACAAGAAGCAGATCTGGCTCGACCTCGGCTACATCGACTATCACCCTGATCAGATCAAGAACCTGCACGTGATCGGCGGCAAGATGCTGCAACCGTGGGTGAGCATGGGCGACGTGATCTGGGACAGCGATATCAACCCGGAAGGTCTGGCCGTTACCTACAAGTATCCATTGGGCGGCAGCGCCGAACTGTTCGGCAGCCTGGGTAACTACAACCTCAAGGACAACGTTGACGGCGACGGCGTGCAATTCCGCCACGACCTGCGCCTGACCGCTGGCCAGTTGGGCAGCCGCTTCAACATCACCGACAACCTGAAAATGACCGTCGGCGGCAGTGTCTACGCCTACCAGAACGACGAAGACAGCCGCTGCACCGGCACCTCGACGCCGTGCGCGCTGGCAGTCAACGGCAACTCGGCGAACAACGAATTCCGTCTGTATGAAGGGTTCAGCCAGATCGACATCGGCGGCCTGCCAATGCCGCTGTCGTTCTACGGCCAGTACGTGAAGAACAACGATGCCGTGACCGATCAGGACACCGCATGGTTGCTCGGCGCCAAGTCGAAAGTCTTCGGCTTCAACCTCGACTACAACTATCGCGACGTGCAGCGCAATGCCGTGGTCGGCGCCTTCACCGACTCCGACTTCGCCAACGGCACCACCGGTTCGCGCGGGCACAAGTTCAAGGTCGGTTACGACATCGACAAGAACTTCGCCGTCGGCGCCACGTACTTCCTGACCAAGGCCGACTTCGCCAGCCGCAGCCAGCGCGATGCAGACGCCAACACCCTGCAGCTGGATGCTGAAGCGAAGTTCTAAAACGGTAGCTGCAAGCTACAAGCTACAAGCTACAAGCTACAAGCCAAGAGCTGCGAGTGAATGCCTTTACTTGAGGCTTGAAGCTTGAAGCTGCCTCACTCCGGAGCGGGCGGGACGATCCCCATCATCCGTTCGTTTCACCCGCACCGGGTTATTTCTGCAGGATGCAAAAACCCCTGTAGGAGCTGCCGAAGGCTGCGATCTTTTGATCTTGATCCTGAAAACAAGATCAAAAGATCGCAGCCTCGTTGCACTCGACAGCTCCTACAGGGGATTGTCTTTTCGTCGTTGCTCGGCCAGGCGTTCGGCCAAGGCATCGACGTTCTCGTCCGGTTTGTCCGGCAGCGCCTTCAGGGTTGCCTGCATCACGCGCATCTGCCGCATGAATCGCCGGCAGTTGGGGCAGAACAACAGGTGATGACGCACCATCAGCGTCTCGCGAAAGCTCAGTTGGCCATCGAGATAATCGCTGGATCGTGCCACTTGCTCCTTGCAGGTCAACATTCTCCTGTCTCCTCAAAATGTTCCACGGTCGCAAAGACCTTCAAGCGTGCCCGGTGCAGCAGCACGCGGACATTGGAGAGCGAGATCTCCAGAAGATTACAGATATCTTCCAGCTCCAGGCCCTGGCGTTCGCGCAACAGCAGGACACTGCTCTGCAACTCGGACAGACTCAGCAAGGTGTGTTCGAGGCATTCGCGCAGTTCGTTTTCGGTGAGTAGCGCTTCGGGGGTGTCCTGGTGCCAGGCGAACGGCGCGACCAGCCAGTGGCCATCGCTGGAAGAGAAGCGATCGTCACCGATGGTGCCGTGGGGCGATGGCAGGTCGTCGAGCAGGACCTCCCGGCGATTGAGCTTGTAGCGACTCTTGGCCGAATTGGCGGTGATGGTCAGCAACCAGGTCTTGAGGCTGGAACGGCCTTCGAAGCTGGCCAGATGACGCACCACCGACAGCCAGGCATCCTGCACCACTTCCTCGACATGACGCTGGCCGACAATCGCGTAAGCCACAGCGCGCATGGCGCTCTGATACGTGGTGACCAATTCCTTGAAAGCCTTTTGCTCCCCCGCCAGCAGGCGCGTGAGCAGTTGGGTGTCGTCAGCCGCCATCCATCAATCCCCTTGTCCGGACTTCGAAAATGAACGCGGCTGGTGTGCACCTGCCGCGACGTCCGAAAAATTACAGCGTTTCAATCGCTTCGGATGTAGGAAAGATCGACGCGATTAAGGGGAAATTAACCTGTTTCAGCGCTTGCGCAGCAACACACTGCCAATCGAGTAACCGGCTCCGAAGGAGCTGAGCACTGCCAGCGAACCCGAGGCCAGATCATCCTGATATTTATGGAAAGCAATGACAGAACCGGCCGAGCTGGTGTTGGCGTAGCTGTCGAGAATCACCGGAGCTTCTTCTTCGGTAGCTTCGCGGCCGAGCAGCTTGCGCACGATCAGGTGGTTCATGCTCAGATTGGCCTGGTGCAGCCAGAAGCGTTTCACGTCGCCGACATTGAGCTGGTTCTCTTCCAGGTGCTCGCCAATCAGCTCGGCGACCATCGGGCAGACATCCTTGAACACCTTGCGGCCTTCCTGCACGAACAGCTTGTCGCGGGCACCGATGCCCTCTTCCGCCGCGCGGTTGAGGAAGCCGAAGTTGTTGCGGATGTTGTTGGAGAACTTTGTCAGCAATTTGGTGCTGACCACGTCGAACTGGTACGGGGAGGTCGCCAGATCCGCGCGTTCGATGATCACCGCAGTCGCGGCATCGCCGAAGATGAAATGGCTGTCGCGATCACGGAAGTTCAGGTGCCCGGTGCAGACCTCCGGGTTGACCATCAGGATCGCCCGCGCCTGGCCCAGTTGCACGCTGTTGGCGGCGGCCTGGATGCCGAAGGTGGCGGAAGAACACGCCACGTTCATGTCGAAACCAAAACCTTCGATGCCCAACGCTTCCTGGACTTCGATGGCGATGGCCGGGTAAGCGCGTTGCAGGTTGGAGCAGGCAACGATCACGCCGTCGATGTCGGCTGCGGTTTTGCCGGCTCGTTGCAGGGCTTGTTCAGCCGCGCCGACGGCCATCTGGCAGAGCACCGACCATTCATCGTTGGAACGCTCGGGCAGGCGCGGGGCCATGCGTTGCGGATCGAGGATGCCGTCCTTGTCCATGACAAAGCGGCTCTTGATGCCCGAGGCTTTTTCGATGAACGCGGCGCTGGATTCGGTCAGGGCCTGGACTTCACCGCTGGCAATGGCCTCGGCGTTATCGGCGTTGAACTGGGCGACGTAGGTATTGAAAGACTGCACCAGCTCTTCATTGGAGATGCTGTTGGCCGGTGTGTACAGGCCGGTGCCGCTGATGACGACATTATGCATGGTCGTTTCTCTAATCTGTTCAGGCAGAAAGTGCTGGAACCGTCGTACCAACACGCAAAGGGTCTATTCCCATCCGGGGGACGCAAACCTGGCATCGTTTTATTCCGCAGCGCGACACGGCCGAGGGCTCTGGGTCGCGAAACGGCGGGTTATGGTGGCGAAGTTTGCCATAAACCCGAGGTTTTGGCGCCGTTCTCAAGCACAACTGCCATTCACTCCATGAACTCAACTCTGTGGCGAGGGGATTTATCCCCGTTCGACTGCGAAGCAGTCGCCAACCCACCACGCTCGGTATCTGATGAACCGAGGCGTAGGTCTTGGGGCGGCTTCGCCACCCAACGGGGATAAATCCCCTCGCCACAAAGCCCGCTCCACAGGGGGATTGTGTATGGCTGCAGGTCAGGGCTCGACCTGGCTCCACTGTTTGCTCAGGCGCTTGTCGGAGATCGGCACTTTCGTCCCCAACTGCTGAGCAAACAACGACACGCGGTATTCCTCCAGCCACCAGCGGTACAACTCCAGCTGCGGATCACGCTTGCCTTCCTGCGCATGCTTGGCCGCGCGGGTCTGGTATTGCGCCCACAGGCCAGCGAGTTCGCCACTCCAGACGCGATCCTTCTGCACCTGCGCACCGAGTTTCTCGAAACGCTGCTCGACCGCTTTCAGGTAACGCGGCAACTCTTTGAGCCACTGCATCGGCGTCTCGCGGACGAAGCCTGGATAAACCAGATTGCCGATCTGCTGCTTGATGTCGTTCAACGCCACCGCTTGCGCCAGATCGATCTTGCCCTTGAAGCGTTTTTGCAGACCGTGCCAGATCTTGAGGATTTCCAGCGTCAGCCGCGCGACGCGCTCGGCGTGCTCGGTCCAGTTGCCGCGTTTGCGTTCGGCCAATGCCGCCAATCCGGCGCCATCGCGGGGCAACGGGTCTTCACCTTCGAGAATGCAGCTGTCGAGGCTGGCCAGCAGAATGTCTTCGACCAGCGCATCGACGCGGCCCAGTTCACGATAAAGCAAGCCCAGTTCAGTCTGCCCGGGCAACTTGCCGCGCAGGAACTTGGCCGGCTCGGCCAGTTGCTGCATCAACAAACGCTGCAAGGCCCGACGATGCTGGAACTCGGCTTCGGCCGGGGTCGAGAAGCGTCCCTCCTTGACCGTGCCGCCCTCTTCCACCAGCGCCGGGTACACCGTCATCGACAGCCCGGCGATCTTCTGCTGGGTCTTTTCCGCCACCGGGGCAAAGACTTTTGCCTCGACCGGTTGCTGACTTTTCGCACTCTGCGGCACCGCCAGCGCGGCCTGGCTGGCTTCGGCGAAGCGTGCGGTCAGCTCAGCCAGATCGCGGCCTTCGCCAAGGAACTTGCCCTCGCCGTCGACGATTTCCAGGTTCATGCGCAGATGGCTTTCAACCTGCTGCGCCGCTTCCGCCCACGCCTCATCACTGACCCGCGCGCCGGTCATGCGCAGCAGCTCGCGACCGAGCGCTTGCGGCAGCGAACCTTCGGCGAAAGTCATGCGCTGCAACGCGGCCTTGATGAAGTCCGGCACCGGCACGAAGTTCTTGCGCAGGGCTTTCGGCAGGTTGCGCACCAGGGCTATGCACTTGGCCTCGATCAAGCCCGGCACCAGCCATTCCAGACGCTCCGGCGGCAACATCGGCAGCAGCGGCGCCGGCACGCGCAAGGTCACGCCATCGCGCGGGTGATTGGGTTCGAAATGGTAGGTCAGCGCCAGTTCCAGATCGCCGATGTGCAGGGTGTCCGGGTAATCACGGGCGGTGACTTCACTGGCCTCGCGAGCCAGCACGTCTTCTTCGCGCATGATCAACAGCTGCGGATCTTTCTGGCTGTTGACCTTGTACCAACTGTCGAAGGTCGCGGTCTGGTGGATCTCCGCCGGCAGACGCGCATCGTAGAAGGCGTACAAGGTTTCTTCGTCGGCGAGAATGTCGCGACGGCGAGCCTTGGCTTCCAGTTCGTCGAGCTGCTCGAGCAGTTTCTGATTGGCGCTCAGGCATTTGGCCCGCGACTGAATCTCGCCGCGCACCAGGCCTTCGCGGATAAACAGCTCACGCGACACCACCGGATCGACCGGGCCGTAATGCACCGGGCGGCGACCGACCACGATCAGGCCGAACAGGGTGATCTGCTCATAGGCTACGACCTGGCCGCGCTTCTTCTCCCAATGCGGCTCGAAATGGTTTTTCTTGATCAGGTGCCCGGCCAGCGGCTCGATCCAGTCGGCGTCGATCTTGGCGACCATGCGCGCGTACAGCTTGGTGGTTTCCACCAGTTCGGCGGTCATCAGCCACTGCGGACGCTTCTTGCCGATGCCCGACGACGGATGAATCCAGAAGCGCCGTTGCCGCGCGCCGAGGTAATCGCCGTCTTCGGTTTTCTGGCCAATCTGGCTGAGCAAGCCGACCAGCACCGCTTTGTGCAGCTTCGGATAATCCGCCGGCTCTTTGTTCAGGCTCAACTGCATGTCGCGGCAGATCAGGCTCAACTGACGGTGAGAATCACGCCACTCGCGCAAGCGCAGGTAATTGAGGAAATTCTTCCGGCACCAATTGCGCAGCGGATTGGCGGTCAGCGCCTGGCGCTGTTCTTCAAAACCACGCCACAGATTGACCAGGCCGGCGAAATCCGAATCCGGATCCTTCCATTGCGCATGGGCCTGATCCGCCGCTTGCTGACGCTCCGGTGGACGCTCGCGCGGGTCCTGAATCGACATCGCACTGGCGACGATCAGCACTTCCTGCAAGCTGCCGAGCCTGGCCGCTTCCAGGAGCATGCGGCCCATGCGCGGGTCGACCGGCAAGCGCGCCAATTGTCGACCGAGCGGCGTCAGCTGACTGTTGCGATCCACTGCCGAAAGCTCTTGCAGCAGGTTGAAACCGTCGCTGATCGCCTTGCCATCCGGCGGCTCGATAAACGGGAAGGCAGTGATTTCGCCGAGGCGCAGATGGAGCATCTGCAAAATTACGGCGGCGAGGTTGGTGCGCAGAATTTCCGGATCGGTAAATTCCGGGCGGCCGAGGAAATCCTCTTCGCTGTACAAACGCACGCAGATGCCCGGCTCGACCCGCCCGCAACGACCTTTACGCTGATTGGCGCTGGCCTGGGAAATCGCTTCGATCGGCAAGCGCTGAACCTTGGCCCGATAGCTGTAACGACTGATGCGCGCGGTGCCGCTGTCGATCACATAGCGAATGCCCGGTACGGTCAACGAGGTTTCGGCGACGTTGGTCGCCAGCACTACACGACGGCCCGGGTGCGACTGGAAAATGCGCTGCTGTTCCGCCGGCGACAGGCGCGCGTACAGCGGCAGGATTTCGGTGTGCTTGAGCTGGGCCCTGCGCAGCATGTCGGCAGCATCGCGAATCTCCCGCTCGCCGGGCAGGAACACCAGCACATCGCCGGGGCTGCGTCGTTCGCTGCGCTCGTAGGCGGCGATTTCGTCGAGGGTGGCGAGAATCGCCTGATCGACGGTCAGGTCATCCTCGACCCGGTTGCCCTCCTCGTCCTGCTCAAGCGTCAGCGGCCGGTACCAGGTTTCCACCGGGAAAGTACGCCCCGACACTTCGACGATCGGCGCGTCATCGAAGTGCTTGGAGAAGCGCTCCAGATCGATGGTCGCCGACGTGATGATGACCTTCAGGTCGGGACGGCGTGGCAGCAGGGTTTTCAGATAACCGAGGAGGAAATCGATGTTGAGACTGCGTTCGTGGGCTTCGTCGACGATGATCGTGTCGTAGCGCTCGAGGTAGCGATCGTTCTGGGTTTCCGCCAGCAGGATACCGTCGGTCATCAGTTTGATCAGGGTGTTGGCATCGCTTTGATCTTCGAAACGCACCTGATAGCCGACCAGCGCTCCAAGCGGCGTGCCGAGTTCTTCGGCGACACGGCTGGCGACGCTGCGCGCGGCGATCCGACGCGGCTGGGTATGGCCGATCAGACCGTGCTGGCCGCGACCGATTTCCAGACAGATTTTCGGCAACTGGGTGGTTTTACCCGAACCGGTTTCGCCAGCGATGATCAGCACCTGATGTTGCTCCAGGGCCTTTTTGATTTCGTCGCGCTTGGCCGCGATCGGCAAACTGTCGTCGTAACGAATCACCGGCAGGCTCGCGCGACGCGCCAGTACCTGATCACAGGACGCCTGCATGCGCGTCACCCACTGGGCCAGTTTGGCCTCGTCGGGTTTCTTGCGCAGTTCAAGCAACTGCCGCCGCAGCCGGTGACGGTCGGCGAGCATGGCGTGATCGAGGTTTTTCAGCAGTTTGTCGATGGAGGGCGATTCGTCGGTCATCGGGTAGGCAATTCGGTCGTCTATTTATGCAGGGGGCGGATTGTCGCAGATTTGGGGGGGTTGTGGCGTGTCAGGGGGATTGCGACCCTCACCCTAGCCCTCTCCCAAAGGGAGAGGGGACCGATTGGGGGATGCTTCAAAGGTACATCGACCTGAAAGAGCTTTGCCGAATCCATAATCGCCGAGCTCTTTCAGGTCGGCGTTTGACCCAAGACACCTCGGTCAGCTCCCTCTCCCTCTGGGAGAGGGCTTGGGGTGAGGGGCTTTTAAAAGAGCTACTCGTTGTCGAGGCCTTTGCGCCGATATGGGAAGACGTCGATCACCTTCCCCGCCCGAATCGCCTCCTGCAAGCCCTTCCAGTAATCGGCGTTGTACAACTCGCCATGCAACTGATCGAACAGCTTGCGCTGTCCGGCATCGGCAAACAGGAACGGCGGAAACTCTTCGGGAAAAACGTCCAGCGGGCCGATGGAGTACCACGGCTCAGAGGCCATTTCATCCTCCGGCGTGCGCGGTGCCGGGATGTGGCGGAAGTTGGCTTCGGTCAGGAAGCAGATTTCGTCGTAGTCGTAGAACACCACCCGGCCGTGTCGAGTGACGCCGAAGTTCTTCAGCAGCATATCCCCGGGAAAAATATTCGCCGCCGCCAGCTGCTTGATCGCCAGGCCGTAATCCTCAAGCGCTTCACGTACCTGGGCGTCGTTGGCATTTTCCAGATACAGGTTGAGCGGGGTCATCCGGCGTTCGGTCCAGCAGTGGCGGATCAGCACGGTTTCGCCTTCGACCGAAACCGTGGACGGCGCGACCTCTAGCAATTCTTCCAGACACGCCGGATCGAACTTGCTCAGGGGAAAACGGAAGTCGGCAAACTCCTGGGTATCGGCCATGCGCCCGACCCGATCGACGCTTTTCACCAGTCGATATTTTTCAATCACCGTGGCGCGGTCGACGTTTTTCGACGGTGAGAAACGGTCCTTGATTATTTTGAATACGGTGTTGAAACCCGGCAGGGTAAACACGCTCATGACCATGCCGCGCACGCCCGGGGCCATGATGAACTGGTCGTCAGTGTTGGCCAGGTGATTGATCAGCGCGCGGTAAAATTCCGACTTACCGTGCTTGTAGAAACCGATCGAGGTGTACAGCTCGGCGATGTGCTTGCCCGGCAGGATGCGCCGCAGAAATCCGATGAACTCCGCCGGCACCGGGACATCGACCATGAAATACGAACGGGTGAAAGAGAAGATGATCGACACATCGGCTTCGTCGGTGATCAACGCGTCGATCTGAATGCCCCGACCTTCGCGGTGCAACAAGGGAATCACCAGCGGCCATTGCTCGTCGCGGGTGTAGATGCGTCCGACCAGATACGCGCCCTTGTTGCGGTAGAGTACCGAGGAAAATAGCTCGACGCTCAGCTCCGGGTCCTTGCACACCCAGTCCGGCAGGTTCTCGCGCAATTGCGCTTCGAGCCGCAGCAAGTCGCCGGGCAAATCAGCGTAATCCTCGCTGAAGCGGTAATCGGCGAAGATGCTGGCGAGCATCCCGGACATCTGGCCCTGCGGCTTGTACGTACGGGTTTGCGCGGCGCGGGCACGGCGCAGGCTAGGACGCGTGGTGTGGATGAACATGCAGCCGTCGCTGATCAGGTCGTGGCTGAACAGCCCGCAGAAAATCGAGTTGTACCAGGTTTCGGACAGCTCATCGTCGAAGCGCAGGTCGATGACACTGATATAGGCGCTTTTCACCAGCGGCCAGCAGCTGACGTTCATCAGGGTCTCTTCGTCGAAATACTCGCGCAGGCGAGCGACGGTTTCGCCAACCTTTTCCTCATACAGACTGATCCGCGCCGCCGACGCGGCCTGCGCCTCCTGCCAGCGCGCCTGTTCGAAGCGCTCCCGCGCGCCATCGGTGATGCGGCGGAAATGCTCGCGGTAATCGTCGAAGCCGGCGAGGATCATCCGCGCGATCTCGGTGGCTGGCCATTGCTGCGACATAAATGAAACCTCGGCGGGAATTCGGTTGGTCTGAGCTTAGTCACGGAAGCGCTCGCAGGAAAAGCGCAATTTCTGCCAAAACCGATACGGGGCTGACCGTTGACGGGGTTTCTCGCGCAGGTAAATCCCGAGGCAGAATTAAAAGCCCGAATAGCGGTTGCCATGATCCGGACGCTCGGCAACACTCTCGTCCCGATCAAGGAAGGAGCCCACCGTGAGCCCTGTCGATATTTTCCGCATGTTGTCGCTGGCCGCTATCTGGGGCGCGAGTTTTCTGTTCATGCGCATCATTGCCCCGGTGATCGGCACGATCCCGACCGGGTTCTTTCGCGTGTCGATCGCGGCCGCCGGGCTGCTGGTGATACTCGGGCTGATGCGCATCAGTTGGGATTTCAAGGGCAAGCTGAAAACCGTGATGCTGCTTGGCGTGATCAACTCGGGGATTCCGGCGACGCTGTATTCGGTTGCCGCCCAGGTATTGCCGGCCGGCTATTCGGCGATCTTCAATGCAACCACGCCGCTGATGGGCGTGTTGATTGGCGGTTTGTTCTTCAGCGAGAAACTGACGATCGCCAAGCTGGGCGGTGTGTTCCTCGGCCTGTTCGGCGTCGGCGTGCTGACACGCGCCGGTCCCGTGGCCTTCGACCTGCAACTGCTGATGGGCGCGGTCGCCTGCCTGCTGGCGACCACTTGTTATGGCTTTGCCGGTTTCCTCGCGCGGCGCTGGCTGGATCAGGCCGGTGGGCTGGACAGCCGTTTGTCGGCACTGGGCAGCATGCTCGGAGCGACGTTGTTTCTGCTGCCGCTGTTCGCCTACAGCGTGATCACTGCGCCGCCGGTCAGCTGGGGTGGCTGGCATGTCTGGCTGTCGCTGCTCGGCCTGGGCCTGGGTTGCACGGCGTTTGCCTACATCATCTATTTCCGCCTGCTCAGCTCGATCGGCCCGGTAAAATCGATGACCGTGACCTTCATGATCCCGCCGTTCGGCGTGTTGTGGGGGGCGTTGTTGCTGGATGAGCCGTTGTCGATGGCGCACATTTATGGCGGGGTGCTGATTGCGGCAGCGTTGTGGCTGGTGTTGAAGCCGGCGGTGGTGAGGCCTGCAAAGGTGTCAGTCCGTTAGATTTTCTGCCGCAGATATTCGCGAGCAGGCTCGCTCCCACAGAAAAATACATTCCAATGTGGGAGCGAGCCTGCTCGCGAAAGGCGGCGCAACAAGCGCCACCTGCCTATCGGCTATCCGGTTTTACGGAACACAAACACCAACCCGACAATAATCAGCAGCATTCCCAACACGCTCAACGCCGCCAGACGATTACCGAAAATCAGGTAATCCATCACTGCCGTCACCGCCGGCACCAGATAGAACAGGCTGGTGACATTCACCAGATTGCCCCGCGCGATCAGTCGATACAGCAACAGCGTCGCCAGCACCGACACCACCAGGCCCATCCATAACACCGGGACAATGAAGCCTGCGCTGTGCTCGAAGTGAAACGGCTGGAACGGTACGAACACCGCGCACAGCAACAGGCCGGCCAGGTACTGCACTGGCAGCGTACCGAGCGGATTGTCGGTGATGCGTTTTTGCATGATCGAGCCGAGCGTCATGCTCGCCAGCGCCAGCAAACCGAACAACATGCCTGCCCAGGACATTCCGGCCAGACCGATCCCTTGATAAACCACCATGATCAGCCCGGCCAGACCCAGCGCCAGGCCGAACAGGCGGCTCGCCGAACGCTGGCGCTCCATCAGCACCACGGTGAGAATCGGCTGAACGCCCATCAGAGTGGCCATCACCCCCGGCGTGACTTTGCAATCCAGCGCCAGCAGATAAAAGATCTGATAGGCGCCCAACAGCACCACGCCGGTGGCGATCGCAAACAGCATCGGTTTGCCACCCTTGGGCAGCTTCAATTTCAGCAGCGGCGCCAGCAACACCAGCCCGCACAGGGCGATGGCGAAGCGAATCAGCAGAAAGGCAAAGGGCGAAGCATGGGCCAGGCCCCATTTAGAGAAAATCGCCCCGCTGCTCCACAGCAGAACGAACAGGCTCGTGGACGTCGCCGCGAGCGCGGACTGTTTCGAAAGGACAAACATGAATACCACCTGTAGTCAGGCAAGAAGCCAACTCAGCCGAAGCTGAAATTCAGTAGGTTGTTCTGGCGGGCGCGGGGTTCAGCAGAAACTGCCGATCAGCCCCGAACACCAACGCCCGGCGGCGAAACGACTGCGCACACCGGCGTGCTACTGACAGGTGGAGGGTAATGACTGATCTGCACAGGCTGCCGATTCCCGCACGGCACGACGCCAGCGTTGACCGCTGAATCGACTACCGCGTTGATGAGGGATGCAGGCATGGATGCTGATCTTTATTGAGGAAATGAAGGCGTGAGCATGGCGCTCAAGCGGGCTGACTATAACCAGCCCGGGACACAGATTGCAATGACTTGGGCAATGGGCCGGTAGCGACAGTGCGGCGCCGGGTGGTTAGGGTTATTGGCGTGGCAACGGATTGTCAGGAGACATGGAATGCAAGAGATCATATGCCAAGGAAACGGACGTATTTGCGGTATCAGGTTTATCGGTCGGAGGCGAGGAAGCGGGCGGCAGTTACATTTGCGAAGCTACACAGCGAACTCGAGGCGCGCGCAATTGTTGACGTTGATTATTCCAAGGTTCGCTTCGAGGCTATTGATGCGTCCGCCATGAAAGCTTATGAGCAATGGCTCGATCCGCATTTCTGCTGGGAGGAAATTGTCCGATGGAAAGCCAAAGAACCAATGAGCTTCGATCTGGCAATCTGGTTTGATCGTGAACTGTGCGGACTTTGTTTCGCCAATCCGAACCAAAGCCGACTGAGAGTCAAGATTGTGCGTCTTGAGGGGCACCCAAACGAACACCCGCTCAAGGGCCGCATAGCGACCTTCGCCCTGACTGCCGTCACTCATTTCGCACGTATCATCGGCAGCCAGCAAATCGAAATTCAGGAGCCTCTTTCGGGAGCTATACCTCTATACCGTCAACTGGGTTTCGAATTCGACTCTGAGGGCCGTCTTGTGAAGCGTATTGACCAAGTCTAGTATCTGAGCACCTGCTCATTTAGTGATCAACGTGGGAGATCCCATGAAAGCTGTCGTTGAAAAGAAAGCATCAAACTTCAAATCCAGAAAGATGGAGAAAAAGCAGCCATCTGTTGAATTATCTGAAACCGAGATGCATCGCATCAGGAATGCACTGGTCAATCCAGCCGTTGAAGAGCCAAGCGGCGCATTAGCCGGGTCGTCCTTTTCCTTCCGCTAATGAAAAACCGCTCCCAAAGAGCGGTTTTCTATTGTCTGATCCAGCCTCAACCAAACAACCAGTACCCCAGCAACGTCAGCACCAGCACCGCCAGCACCGGGCGCATTACCCTGTAGGCCTTGGGATGGCGGCGCTTCCACTGCTTGACCACGCCGCTGAAACGGTCGCTGAAGTTCTTGCTCCAGGCATAAGCCTGGTTGATGCCGCCAACGCGTTCGTCATCAAGATTCTGCGGCGCGGTGGCGCGGCCGAGCCAGCCGCTGATGAAGCGGTTGATCCGGGTCATCAGGCGGTTGCTCAGCGGACGTTCGATGTCACAGAACAGAATCACTCGAGTCTGAGCGGTTTCATTCTTGACCCAGTGCACGTAGGTCTCGTCGAACATCACGTCATCGCCGTCGCGCCAGGCATAGACCTGACCGTCGACGAAGATCCGGCAATCATCGGAGTTGGGCGTCGACAAACCGAGGTGATAGCGCAGCGAGCCGGCGAACGGATCGCGGTGCGGGTTGAGGTGACTGCCGCCCGGCAGCAGCGCAAACATCGCGCCCTTGACGTTGGGAATGGCGCTGACCAGCGCCACGGTTTTCGGGCACAGGGCTTCGGCCGATGGCAACGGTTTGTCGTACCACTTCAAATAGAAACGCTTCCAGCCTTTCTTGAAAAACGAACCGAAACCGGCATCGTTATTCTTTTCGGCAGCGCGAATGTAGCCTTCGTCGAACAGGTGCATGGCTTCGTCGCGGATGGTTTCCCAGTTGTCGCGCAGAACATCCAGTTCCGGAAACTTGCTGCGATCCAGATACGGTCTGGATGGCACTGCGGAAAACAGGTACATCAACGCGTTGTAGGGCGCGAACAGCGCGGAGTGGTTGACGAACTGGCGCAATACCGGCAAACGCGCCTTGCCGCGCAAATGCACATAGAGCGTGCTGCCCAGAAACAGCAACAGCACAAACGCCTTGGCGGCAAACGAAACGGTCATCAACAACTCCTTGAATAAAGACAACGCTGCGCAATGCCCTTTACCCGGCATGGCCGCCGGCCATGATAAACACTACCGGCCTGCGGAAAAACCCGCCTGACACAAGATTCAGTGTTAAGCATTACGCAACAAAGCCTTTATTAACATGCAGCACCTGAACCTCGGCTGACCTGAATCAACAGGCTTACTGCTGGTTCTCCTGCTCGGTAAACAGGTCACTGAACAGCATGCTCGACAGGTAACGCTCACCCGAATCCGGCAGCACCACGACGATGGTTTTACCCTGCATCTCTGGTTTCTCCGCCAGACGCACCGCCACCGCCATGGCAGCACCGCAGGAAATGCCGCACAAAATCCCCTCTTCCTGCATCAGGCGCAGAGCCATGGCCTTGGATTCTTCATCGGTCACCTGTTCGACACGATCGACCATCGACAGATCAAGGTTCTTCGGCACAAAACCGGCGCCAATGCCCTGAATCTTGTGCGGGCTCGGCTTGATCTCGGCGCCGGCCAACGCCTGCGTAATCACCGGCGAAGAAGCGGGCTCGACAGCCACCGACAGAATCGGTTTACCGGCGGTGTTCTTGATATACCGCGAGACACCAGTAATGGTTCCGCCGGTACCTACGCCAGCCACCAGCACATCCACGGCGCCGTCGGTGTCGTTCCAGATTTCCGGGCCGGTGGTCTTTTCATGAATCGCCGGGTTGGCCGGGTTATCGAACTGCGCCGGCATGAAGTATTTGTCGGCATCGCTGGCGACGATTTCCGCAGCTTTCTCGATGGCGCCCTTCATGCCCTTGGCCGGCTCGGTCAACACCAGTTCCGCGCCCAAGGCTTTAAGAACCTTGCGGCGCTCGATGCTCATCGATGCCGGCATGGTCAGCATCAACGTGTAGCCACGCGCAGCGGCAACGAAGGCCAGACCGATACCGGTGTTACCGGAAGTCGGCTCGACAATGGTCATGCCCGGCTTGAGTCTGCCGCTGCCTTCGGCGTCCCAGATCATGTTGGCGCCGATTCGGCATTTGACCGAGTAACCGGGATTGCGCCCCTCGATCTTGGCCAGAATCGTAACCCCGCGCGGCGCGATGCGGTTGATCTGGACCAGCGGCGTATTACCGATGGAGTGGGCGTTGTCAGCGTAAATACGGCTCATGGCTGGGTCCTTATGCAGCGTTGAATTCAGCCTTCCAAGGTAAGCCCGTTGCCGATCACAGTCCAGTCGGGTCGAACGTCTGCAAACGCGCGGAGTCAATCGCATTGAATCGTCAAGCCACACTCTTGAAGGAACAATGGCATGAAACGTCGTTACAGCTGGCCGCTCTGGACCCTGGCGGGTGTCGTGGTGCTGCTGGTCGCCCTGCATTTCGCCCTGCCCTATCTGGTACGCGACTACCTCAATGACAAGCTCGCGGACATGGGCGATTACCGTGGACAGATCACGGATGTCGATCTCGCGCTATGGCGCGGCGCCTACAAAATCAATGGCCTGAAGATCGTCAAGGTCGATGGTAAGGTCCCGGTGCCGTTCGTCGATGCGCCGTTGATCGACCTGTCGGTGAGCTGGCATTCGCTCTGGTACGACCATGCCGTGGTCGCGCAGGTGCAATTTCTCAACCCCGAAATCAACTTCGTCGACGGCGGCCCCAACAAGCAGAACTCGCAGACCGGTCAGGGCACCGACTGGCGTGAGCAGTTGGGCAAGCTGCTGCCGATCACCCTCGATGAGGTGCAGATCAACGACGGCCGTATCACCTTCCGCAACTTCAATTCCAAGCCGCCGGTGAACATGAATGCCAGCAACGTCAACGCCAGCATCTACAACCTGACCAATGTGGTCGACAAGGAAGGCAAACGCGACGCCCGCTTTGAAGGCAAGGCTTTGCTGCTGGGCCACGCGCCATTGGAAACCACCGCCACCTTCGATCCGCTGAGCAACTTCGAAGACTTTGAATTCCGTCTGCGCGCCCGTGACATCGAGCTCAAACGCATGAACGACTTCGCCGCCGCCTACGGCAAGTTCGACTTCAACGCCGGCCACGGCGACGTGGTTATCGAAGCGAAGGCAGAGAAAGCCCGACTCACCGGCTACATCAAACCCCTGCTGCGCGACGTCGACGTATTCAACTGGCAGCAGGACGTCGAAAACAAGAACAAAGGCCTGTTCCGCTCAATCTGGGAAGCGCTGGTCGGCGGCACCGAGACCGTGCTGAAAAACCAGAACAAAAACCAGTTCGCCACTCGCGTCGAACTCAGCGGCAATGTTCACCAGCAGAACGTCAACGCCTTCGAAGCGTTTTTGCAGATTTTGCGCAATGGCTTCATCCAGGCATTCAATGCGCGATATGAGCGGCCGAAGCCGGATGAGGGTTAATTTTTGCGGTTGACGACATATCGACCTGTGTCTTCGGCCGCTATCGATGAACGCTGTTGCAGCGAATCCCAGCCCAGGCAGGCCAAGGCCAAAGAACGTGGCACTGCTTCACGCCCATTGCTGTAACGGCTGATGCTGCGAGCGCTCACACCGAGCGCTTCGGCCGCATCATTGAGAGAAAGTCCGGTACGGGCGCGCCAATCGATAAAAATGCGCGTGTTCTCATCCTGGGCATTTTGCGCTAGCGCATCCATATACAAGGTGTCTGCACCGATCTGTACGTCGGGTTCAACCCATTCAACGATCCAACCCTCGTCCCCGACTACGGCAGTCGCAAAGACTTCGCGATCAAGCAGTGGCCGCAGACCTGGATAAGTATGAATATCCATCCCCAAACCAACTGTCAGTTCCTGACCATTGATAAATGTCAGCGCCAACCTGAAATCCGACAGGACGTGCGCAGATCGCAGACGCGGCCGTTTCATGGGTAACATCGTTTCCACTCCTTCAGTAGTTGCGCCTGATGTGCGCCCACCCAAGCCAACGCTTCTTTGACGATCAGCGGCGGGGCCTTACCCATCATGACTTCGATCGTTTCCAGGCTGAGTATCACGTCAACGCCGCCACCGGTCAGGTGGACATGGGGCGGTGGGTGATCTTTCTCACGCAGTTGTGTGCGGTATTTATCGCGAAATCGGTATTTAGTAGACATGGATCACAAGCTATCGCCAAATCGGCGATACCGAAATACTGGCCATCCGCCGAGACTGAGTCAACATGTGACGCTCCATTCAGAGACTGAATAAGCCGTCTGCGTTCACAGTCGACCGGCGTGCGCGTTATAGTCGGGCATCCGATTATTCGCCCCGCCCTGCCCGCAAGGTCAGCGTTACCGTTCGAGGATTTGCAGATGAAGTTCGAAGGCACCCAGGCCTACGTCGCCACCGATGACCTGAAGCTGGCGGTCAACGCCGCCATCACCCTGGAACGGCCGCTGCTGGTCAAGGGTGAGCCGGGCACCGGCAAGACCATGCTCGCCGAGCAACTGGCCGAGTCGTTCGGGGCCAAGCTGATCACCTGGCACATCAAGTCCACCACCAAGGCCCATCAGGGTCTGTACGAGTACGACGCGGTCAGCCGTTTGCGCGACTCGCAGCTGGGCAATGAAAAAGTCCACGACGTGCGCAACTACTTGAAGAAAGGCAAGCTCTGGGAAGCCTTCGAGTCCGAAGAGCGGGTGATTCTGCTGATCGACGAAATCGACAAGGCCGACATCGAGTTCCCCAACGACCTGTTGCAAGAACTCGACAAGATGGAGTTCTACGTTTACGAGATCGACGAGACCATCAAGGCCAAGAAGCGCCCGATCATCATCATTACTTCCAACAACGAGAAAGAGCTGCCGGACGCCTTCCTGCGCCGCTGCTTCTTCCACTACATCGCTTTCCCCGACCGCACTACCCTGCAGAAAATCGTCGACGTGCACTACCCGGACATCAAAAAGGACCTGGTCAGCGAAGCGCTCGACGTGTTCTTCGACGTGCGCAAGGTACCGGGCCTGAAGAAAAAGCCTTCGACGTCCGAGCTGGTCGACTGGCTGAAACTGCTGATGGCCGACAACATCGGCGAAGCGGTGCTGCGCGAGCGCGATCCGACCAAAGCCATTCCGCCGCTGGCAGGCGCACTGGTGAAAAACGAACAGGACGTGCAACTGCTTGAGCGCCTGGCGTTCATGAGCCGGCGCGGCACCCGCTAAGAGGCTGCTGCCATGTTGCTCAACCTGTTCAACGAAATGCGTGCAGCCAAGGTGCCGGTGTCGGTACGCGAGCTGCTCGACCTGATCAACGCGCTGAAACAGCGCGTGACCTTCGCCGACATGGACGAGTTCTACTACTTGTCGCGGGCGATTCTGGTGAAGGACGAGCGCCATTTCGACAAGTTCGACCGCGCGTTCGGTGCCTACTTCAATGGCCTGGAGAAACTCGACGATCACTTGCAGGCGCTGATTCCCGAAGACTGGCTGCGCAAGGAATTCGAGCGTTCGCTGAGCGACGAAGAACGCGCGCAGATCCAGTCCCTTGGCGGGCTGGACAAGCTCATCGAGGAATTCAAGAAGCGTCTGGAAGAACAGAAGGAACGTCACGCCGGCGGCAACAAGTGGATCGGCACCGGCGGCACCAGCCCGTTCGGTTCCGGCGGTTTCAACCCGGAAGGCATCCGCGCTGGCGATGCCGGCAAGCGTCAGGGCAAAGCGGTCAAGGTCTGGGATCAGCGCGAGTACAAGAACCTCGACGATTCGGTGGAACTGGGCACGCGCAACATCAAGGTCGCCCTGCGTCGTCTGCGCAAGTTCGCCCGTCAGGGTGCGGCGGAAGAACTCGACATCGACGGCACCATCGACCACACCGCCAAGGATGCCGGCCTGCTGAACATCCAGATGCGCCCGGAACGGCGCAACACGGTGAAGCTGCTGCTGTTGTTCGACATCGGCGGCTCGATGGACGCGCACGTAAAGATCTGCGAGGAATTGTTCTCGGCCTGCAAGACCGAGTTCAAGCATCTTGAGTATTTCTACTTCCACAACTTCATTTATGAATCAGTGTGGAAGAACAACATGCGCCGCACTTCCGAACGCACCTCGACCCAGGATCTGCTGCATAAATACGGCGCCGACTACAAAGTGATCTTTATCGGTGACGCCGCCATGGCGCCTTATGAAATCACCCAGGCCGGTGGCAGCGTCGAGCACTGGAACGAAGAGCCGGGTTACGTGTGGATGCAGCGCTTCATGGAAAAATACAAGAAGCTTATCTGGATCAACCCGTATCCGAAGGACACGTGGGGCTATACCTCGTCGACCAACATCGTCCGCGATCTGATCGAGGATCAGATGTATCCGCTGACGCTGCGCGGGCTTGAAGAAGGGATGCGGTTCTTGTCCAAATGACCGCCTGATCATTCCCACGCTGAGCGCGGGAATGATCAAAGAATTACCAGCCCGATTTGATGTAGGCCACGCAAAGTCTGTCCATGAAGGCTCGGTCATCCGTTTCGCAAACAGGCGGAGGAGACACGCCGCGTTGTTTCGCTTGCCGCACGATTTCATTGCGCTGCTGAGCTTCGCGCTGTAAACGGTTGGCCTTTTCCTGCCGGGTTTCCGGCCTTGTCAGCAGTTCCTCTTGCATCTGACCTTGCGCATCAAAGAAGCGAAACCGCACACCGGTAGCCGGACCTTGCGCAACCCTGCCCTCGGCAATCAGCTCCATACAGGCGCCGTTCTGTCCGGTTTGAAGATGCCTGACAAACATGCGCCGGATATCGGAATTGGCGGTAGACAGAAATTTTTCGATCGGGTCTGTCATTGCTTCGCTATCGGCGTCACCGGCGTCTACCCGTTGCAGACTACCAAAACGATCGACTCTGGCCTTGTAGACCACATCAGCTCTGGCGCGATCATGGAACTCGACGACGCTCACGGCACCTTCCGCGCTGGTTTGGGCACTGACTTTCATATAACGCATCTGTAACTTCCTTGTGAGAGATGAAGGGCAATCGTTTCATATGCTCACAGTCACGACTGTAAGGCGACGTACTTAGCTGCCAGGAAGCGTCTCGGTTTTGGGTACGAAACCATGCACGTTACGCGTAGGACCTCAGATAGTTCTGATGCGTTTTCCAGGCTTGCTCCTGCATTACCGGAATGAATCGCACCGTTGCCCCTGGCAGACATTGCGCCAGCCTGGCCAGCGCCAGCGGCGTCAAAGCGCCCAGGCGCGGGTAACCGCCAATGGTCTGGCGATCATTGAGCAACACGATCGGTTGGCCATCGGGCGGTACCTGCACAGCGCCCAAGGGAATGCCCTCTGAAATCATCGGCGCGCCCTGATATTGCAACGCCGAGCCGAGCAGGCGGATGCCCATGCGGTCGGCGCGACTGTCGATGGTCCAGGCGCTGTTGAAGACATCGAACAGGCTCTGCCCGCTGAACTGGCCGATCTGTGCGCCGAGCACCAAGTCCAAAGGCGCGTGCGTTTTGAAATCCGGCCGCAGCGCCGAAGGCATTTCCCGTACTGCCAACGCTTCGCCGCTGTAACCGAGCACCGCCCCTTTGGCGAGCGGAAGGCCCATGCCATCAAGCCCGCCCAATTCTTCGCGCACCACCGTGGCAATGCTGCCCAGCACCTTAGGCGCAGTAAACCCACCGGGGGCCGCCAGATAAGCTCTAGCGCCAAGCAACGGCTGGGTAAATCGCAATGTCTGGCCTTTCGCCAATTTGAAACTGCGCCACGGCGCCAGCGGCTGGCCGTCGATCTGCGCGCCGAGATCCGCTCCCGCCAGCGCCAGCAGGCAATCCTCTTCAGCCACAACAGCAAACCCGCCGAGGGTGATTTCAACCACTGCTGCATCCAGCTCATTGCCGAGCAGCCAATTGGCCCAGCTCATCGAACACCAATCCGCCGCGCCGCCTTGAGTCACGCCCAGATGCCGCACGCCAAACCGCCCGGCATCCTGCAACAGGCACAGCGGTGTGCTGGCTTCGATCGTCAATCGACTCATGCCAACGCCTCCAGTGGTGTGTCATCGCCGCCCAAGCGTATGAATTCGGCGTGATCGACGGCTTCGAAGCGCACCGTGTCGCCCGGTTGCATCAGGCTGTAGCCGTCGCGATGGCGATCAAACAGTTGCGCCGGGGTGCGCCCGATCAGGTTCCAGCCACCGGGCGAGACCACCGGATAGGCAGCGGTCTGCCGCTCGGCGATACCGACGCTGCCAGCGGCGACTTTCTTGCGCGGCGTGCTCAAGCGCGGCGCGGCGAGCATTTCTTCGACCAGGCCCATGAAGGCAAAACCCGGCGCAAAGCCCAACGCGAACACCTGATATTCCCGTGCGCTGTGGCGACGAATCACCTCCTCCACCGCGAGACCGCTGCGTTCAGCCAGCAGGCTCAGTTCCGGGCCGACACTCAAGTCGTACCAGACCGGCAAGACGTGACACTGCCCGGCACGGCGCGCATTCGGCGACAGATCGACCAGCGCTTCGGCGATCAAGTCACGCGCCTGAGCAGGACTCAACAGCGTCAGGTCGTAATGCACCATCAACGTCGTGTAGGACGGCACCAGATCGATCAGCCGGGCGCCAAACACCGTGCGCAAACGCTCGCTGGCGGCGAGCAGCCACGGCATGTTGGCTTCGGCGATTTCATCGAACAGACGCAGCATCAGGCAGTCGAGCGCCACCACTTCAATCCGTGGGTTCATGACGCACTCGACTGCTGCAAGGCCTGGCGAATGCGCTGCACGGCGGCCACGGAACTGGCGTTGTCGCCGTGGACGCACAAGGTATTGGCGCGCAGGTTCAAAGCGCTGCCATCGCTGGCGGTGAGCGCGCCGCCATTGGCGATGGTCAGCGCTTGCTCGACGATTTTTTCGGGATCGTGATGCACGGCGCCCGGCAGTTGCCGGGAGACCAGCCGGCCGGCGCTGTCGTAGGCACGGTCGGCGAATGCTTCAAACCACAGCGTTACGCCGTATTCATCGCCAATTTGCTGCCCCGCAGCGTTGTCTCGGGTCGCCATCAACATCAGCGGCAGATTGCGATCATAAGCGGCCACGGCCTGCACCACCGCGCGCAACTGCGCAGGGTTGGCCATCATGTCGTTGTACATCGCGCCGTGGGGTTTGACGTAGCTCACGCGCCCGCCCTGCGCCTTGCAGATGCCGTCGAGGGCACCGATCTGGTAATGCAGGATGTCTTGCAGCTCTTGCGCGGAATACGCCATGGAGCGTCGGCCGAATCCGACCAGATCCTGATAGGCCGGGTGCGCGCCAATCTGCACGCCGTGCTCGAGCGCCAGCGCCACGGTTTTGCGCATGATGCTCGGGTCGCCGGCATGGAAACCACAGGCAACGTTGGCGCAATCGATGAAGGGCATGACTTCGGCGTCCAGACCCATGGTCCAGCTGCCGAAGCTCTCGCCAATGTCGCAATTCAATAGCAGGCGGCTCACGGTGAACACTCCTGTAGCTGCTGGTCTTTTTATCTGTAGGAGACTTCTGCGCAGGGTATCAGTTACTGCGCGTCGAGTTGCTTGCCACGGGTTTCCGGCAGGCTCAGCGCCGCCAGAATCACCACGCCGTAAGACACCGCCGCGAAGGCGCCGATGCCCATGCTCAATGGCACCTTCTGGCTGAGCAGGCCGATCAACAGCGGGAATAACGCCGCCAGTGCGCGGCCGATGTTGTAGCAGAAACCCTGGCCCGAGCCGCGAATCCGCGTAGGGAACAATTCGGTGAGAAACGCGCCCATGCCGCTGAAAATCCCCGAGGCGAAGAAGCCCAGCGGAAAGCCCAGCCAGAGCATCACGCCATTGCTGACCGGCATCTGCGTGTAGAGCAGAACGATGGTGAACGAGCCGACGGCAAACAAAATGAAGTTCTTTTTCCGCCCCAGCAGGTCGGTCAGATACGCGCTGATCACATAACCGACATAGGAACCGACGATCACCATCGCCAGATAACCACCGGTGCCGAGCACGCTCAAACCGCGCTCGTTTTTGAGGAAGGTCGGCAGCCAGGAGGTGATCGCGTAGTAGCCGCCCAGCGCACCGGTGGTCAGCAAAGAAGCGCGAAACGTGGTGAAGAGCATGCCCGGTGCGAAGATCTCGTAGAACTTCGCCGGGTTTTCCGGAGTTTGCGCGGCTTTGGCTTCGCGATATATCTCCGGATCTTTCACCAGGCGACGGACAAAAATCACGAATATCGCCGGCACGATGCCAAGGATGAACAGCGCGCGCCAGGCATCTTCCGCAGGCAACACCGAAAACAGCAGCGCGTACAGAATCGCCGTCAGGCCCCAACCCAGCGCCCAGCCGGATTGCACCATGCCCACCGCTTTGCCGCGATCCTTGGCGCGGATCACTTCACCGATCAACACTGCGCCAGCGGTCCATTCACCGCCGAAACCGAAGCCCATCAGGGTGCGGGCGATCAACAATTGTTCGTAGTTTTGCGCGAAGCCGCAGAGGAAGGTGAAGAAGGCGAACCACAGCACCGTCAGTTGCAGGGTGCGCACACGGCCGATGCGGTCGGAGAGAATCCCGGCGACCCAACCGCCGATGGCCGAGGCGATCAGGGTGCTGGTGTGAATCAGTCCCGCTTCGCCCGTGGTGATGCCCCACATCGCGATCAGCGTCGGCACGACGAAGCTGAGCATCTGTGTGTCCATACCGTCCAGACCGTAGCCGATCTTGCAGCTCCAGAACGTGCGACGCTCCTGCTGGTTGATGTTGCGATACCAGTCGAAAGGCCCGGGGCGAGCCGCAGGCTTGGATAAAGGGAGGGTATCGGGAGCACTCATGGCAAATCTCCGCAGGGCTTTTATTGGTCTTGTTCGAAGCTCCGACGACGCCTATCGTGGGAACCGGATGCGTCGATTTTTCGTCGCCCTGCCCTGCGCCGTCCAACGAATAAAAACCCGCCTTAGGCATAAGAAAAATTTGTCACTCGAGCCTTGTCCATGAATCTGAAGTTTCTCGAGACCTTTGTCTGGGTCGCGCGTCTGAAGAGTTTTCGCCTGACCGCTGACAAGCTGTTCACCACCCAGGCATCGATTTCCAGCCGCATTGCAGTGCTCGAAGGCGAGCTGGGCGTAAAGCTGTTTTTGCGCGACTCACGCGGCGTCAGCCTGACCCCGGAAGGCCTGAAAGTGCTCGACTATGCCGAGCAGATGCTCGACACCATGGCGGCGCTGAAGCAGTCGATCGAGACCCGTTCGAGCAAGGTCGGCCGGGTGCGTATCGGCGTGATGGACACAGTGATCCATACCTGGCTGAGCCCGCTGGTGGCGCAGATGACCGATCTGTACCCGCGGGTGGAAATCGAATTGGTCGCGGATACCGCGCTGAACCTCTGCGATCAACTGCAAAAAGGCTTTCTTGATCTGGTTCTGCAAACCGATCTGGTCCGTCACGAAAGCGTGCGCAGCCTCGAGCTGGCGAGCCATCCGCTGGGCTGGATTGTCGCGAGCAATTCGATCTACAACCGTGACTACGCCGACCTCGCCGAACTGGCACAGGAACGGATCATCACCTATTCGAAAAACTCACGACCGCATCAGGATATCGTCGCGCTGATGCAGGCCAGCGGCGTCATGGCGCCACGCTTGAATTGCGTGAACTCGGTGTCGGCGATCACCCGGTTGTTGCGCGATGGCTTCGGTATCGGCGCGCTGCCGCCGGTGCTGGTGACCGAGGAGCTGGCGCGTGGCGAATTGATCGTGCTCGACATCGAGCAGCGGCCGGCGAATCTGCCGGTGGTGGTGTCGTGGCGGGTCGGGGTTGAGTGGGTCGAGGAGATTGTGACGTTGTGTCAGCAGGTGCTAGCGGGGTATGCGCACAAGGTGGGCAAGGACTGCATCACCCTTACTGAATGATTACGTGGCGAGGGGATTTATCCCCGCTCGGCTGCGCAGCAGTCGTGATTGCGGCCAACGCGGTCTTTCAGTGCAGGTTTTGGGGCTGCTGCGCAGCCCAACGGGGATAAATCCCCTCGCCACAGAACTCATTCACCACAGAACCCACTCGCCACGGAACTCATTCGCCACAGAACCCACTCCCCCCATAGCCCATTCACCACAGAGCCCATTCACCACAGAACCCACTCACCCCAGAGCCCACTCACCACAGAATCCCCCATGCCATAAGGCCTCTCTTGCCAGAGGGGATTGTGCAAGTCTTACAAACCGCGCACATCGCGATCTTCGATCGGTCGGCTCTGGCGCAGGCGGCGGCCGCCGAGGACGACCCAGTCGATCAGGCGGAACAGGCATTCGATGCCGAACGACAGCAGCAATGCGCCGCTCATGCCCCAGATCATCGCCTCTGGCGTCAGCAAAATCTGGTAGCTGTAGCCGTTCCAGGTTTCCTTGCGAATATCCGGATCGGCGGCCAGCACCACTTGCAGGAAGCGCACATACCACGGGCCTTGCATCGCCTGGAATTGCTTGTCCAGCGCGACCTGGCGGGTGAGCAAAGTATTCAGGCTGTCGGCATCGCTGCGAAAAATCGGGTCTTCGCTGGCACGGTAATGTGCGACCAGCGCCTGCATATCGCCTTTGAAAAACTGATCCGCCGTGCCCTGGAAACCACGCAGGCCGGTCTGCGCTTCGATCAGGTGCGCTTCGACACGTTGCGCGTAATCGTTGATGAACCCCGGCACCTGGACACCGATCAACAGGCCCGCCGCAAACAACACCAGCCGTAGATAACTGAGCAACATGGGTGCAAATCCTTATTCGGTCTTGCCCTGGCTGACGCATTCGCCGCGTCGCCACAGGCTCCATTGGCCCGGTTCGTAACGGGTCCAGGTTTCGTTTTCGGTCAAAGGCTCGGTGGCAATCACCGTGACCACGTCGTTGGGCGTGGTTTCGGCCTGGAAGTCGACGATCACATCGACATCCTTGAGCCGCGCCGGGCCGAACGGGGCGCGGCGGGTGATCTGGGCGAGTTTGGTCGAGCAGTAACAGAACAGCCAGTCACCGTCGCTGAGCAGGCAATTGAACACGCCTTTGCTGCGATATTCGGCGCACGCTGCGACCAGATCCGGCAGCAGCGTTTCGATATCGACCGGCTCGGGGAAGGCTGCGCGTACCCGGTTGAGCAAATCGCAGAACGCCGCTTCGCTGTCGGTATCGCCGACCGGTCGGTAGAAACTCTTGATCGCAGTGAAGTCGGCGAGCTGGCCGTTGTGCGCGAAACACCAGTTGCGCCCCCACAGTTCGCGGACGAACGGGTGGGTGTTGGACAGGCAGACCTTGCCGACGTTGGCCTGGCGAATATGGCCGATGACCACTTCGCTCTTGATCGGATAACGCTGCACCAGGTTGGCAACTTCCGACTCGCTGCTCGCTGCCGGGTCCTGAAACAGCCGCAGGCCCCGCCCTTCGTAGAAGGCAATGCCCCAGCCGTCGCGGTGCGGGCCGGTACGGCCGCCGCGTTGCATCAGGCCGGTGAAGCTGAACACGATGTCGGTCGGCACGTTGGCACTCATGCCCAGTAATTCACACATGTGCGGACTCTCGGGTTACAGACGCGGCTCGACCCGCATGCGCTGCGGATTGTTCGGTACTGGCGGGCGACCGTAGCGGTCGTCACCGGCGCCGCCGAACGGTTGATCATCGTCGCGCTCTTCGGCACGGGCCGCAGCCTTGGCGGCCTCGGCGCGTTCACGCCGTGCTGCCGAGGCACGCTCGATCGGCAGGCGGATCAAAACGAAAACCAGATACACCCCGAAGGCGATCATGCCGTACATGAACAGATCGGAAACCGCGCGCCAGGCGTTGTTGCCGACCTTGAACAGCATGTCCAGGGCGGTGATGGCGATGGCCGGTGCAACTTTGGCTTTCACCGGATCGACGATGGTCGGGCTGAACAGCAACACCGCCATCAGCACACGCAGCGGCTCGCGCAGCCAACGCCACATCCAGGTGGTCAGGCGCATCCATACCAGCAGGCAGCCCACGGCGGCAAAGGCGTAAAGGCCCCAGGCGATCAGATAGTCGTTCTCGGTCATGGTGTCCATGGCAAGGCAGGCAAATAGGCGCTTATAGTAACGACTTTTCGCCCATGCGGCTTGTCCCAATACCAGACGGCCAGCAGCCGCCCCTGTGGGAGCGAGCCTGCTCGCGAATACGGACTGTCAGTTGCAACAGCGTTGCCTGACACACCGCTTTCGCGAGCAGGCTCGCTCCCACACGGGCTGCGGCGCTTTCAAGACCTGCGAACAACCCAATTCCGAATATTGTCCGAGAGCCTTCCATGCCCCAATCCGCCAATGTCATGACTGCCCCGATTGCCCACCGGGCGCCCGGCGCCGACCCGTATGCCTGGCTGCAGGAACGCGATACCGACGCGGTGCTCGACTACCTCAAGGCTGAAAACGCTTATCAGGAAGCGCAAACCGCCGATCAGGCCGAGCTGCGTGAAAGCCTGTTCAACGAGATCAAGGGGCGGATTCTCGAGACTGATCTGTCCCTGCCCTCGCCCTGGGGCCCCTACCTTTATTACACGCGCACCACCGCCGGTGACGAATATGCCCGGCACTACCGCTGCCCGCGCCCGGCGGACGACAGCCTGACCCTCGATGAAAGCCGCGAACAATTGCTGCTCGACCCGAATGCGCTGGCCAATGGCGGCTTCTTCTCCCTCGGAGCTTTCAGCATCAGCCCCGATCACCAGCGCCTGGCCTACAGCGTTGATGCCTCGGGCGATGAGATCTACACGCTGTTCGTCAAGGAGCTGTCCAACGACAAGGTCAGCGAACTGGAATTCGAGGACTGCGACGGCAGCATGACCTGGGCCAACGACAGCCTGACCCTGTTTTTCGGTGTGCTCGACGACACCCATCGCCCGCATAAACTGTTCCGCTATCGTCTCGATGGCACCGCCGCTGAAGAAGTCTTCCACGAGCCGGACGGTCGGTTCTTCCTGCATTGCTACCGCGCCAGCTCCGAACAGCAATTGCTGCTGTCGCTGGGCAGCAAGACCACCAGTGAAGTCTGGGCGCTGGACGCCAACCAACCGCACCTGCCGTTCAGCTGCCTGGCGCCACGGGTCGAAGATCACGAATACGACGTCGACCACGGCCTGCTCGATGGCGTCTGGACATGGTTTATCCGTACCAACCGCGACGGCATCAACTTCGCCCTGTATCAGGCCCCGGACACTGGCGTGCCGCCGAGCGAGGCCGACTGGCAGAACCTGATCCCGCACAACGAAGAAGTGATGCTCGACGGTGTCAGCCTCAACACCGAGGCGATGACTTTGAGTCTGCGCGAAGGTGGCCTGCCGATCATCGAGGTTCACCCGCAGGGCTCGGCGCCGTATCGCGTGCAATTGCCCGATGCGGCCTACAGCCTCCACGTGCAAAACAGCCTGGAATTCGAGAGCGACCGCATTCGCCTGCGCTACGAAGCGTTGAATCGCCCGGCCCAGGTGCGCCAGTTGATTCTTGCCAGCGGCGAACAAACGGTGCTCAAGGAAACCCCGGTACTCGGCCAATTTGATGCCGACGCCTATGTCAGCCAACGCCTGTGGGCGACCGCCCCGGACGGTACGCAGGTGCCGATCAGTCTGGTGATGAAACGCGAGATGGTCGGTAAACCGGTGCCGCTGTATCTGTATGGTTATGGCGCTTACGGCTCCAGCCTCGATCCGTGGTTTTCTCACGCCCGCCTGAGCCTGCTCGATCGCGGCATGGCCTTCGCCATTGCCCACGTACGCGGCGGCGGCGAGCTGGGCGAAGCCTGGTATCGCGCCGGCAAGCAGGAACACAAACACAACACCTTCAGCGACTTCATCGCCTGCGCCGAATTCCTGATTCTCAACGGCATCACCACGGCGGAGAAACTGGCGATCAGCGGCGGCAGCGCCGGTGGCCTGCTGATCGGCGCGGTACTCAATCAGCGCCCGGACCTGTTCGGCGTGGCGATTGCCGAAGTGCCGTTCGTCGACGTGCTCAACACCATGCTCGACCCCGATCTGCCGCTGACCGTCACCGAATACGACGAATGGGGCAACCCGGAAGAACCGGACGTCTATGATCGGATCAAGGCTTACGCACCGTACGAAAACGTCACCGCGCAAGCTTATCCGCCACTGCTGGTGATCGCCGGCTACAACGACAGCCGCGTGCAGTACTGGGAAGCGGCCAAGTGGGTAGCAAAATTGCGCGCAACCAAGACCGACGACAATGTGCTGCTGCTCAAGACCGAACTGGGCGCCGGGCATGGCGGTATGAGCGGGCGCTATCAGGGATTACGTGACGTAGCGCTCGAATATGCATTTGTGTTCAAGGTTTTGCAGATTGCCTGAGGAACTCTGTGGGTGGCTTGGGTCTTACAGCAGACCCTTGTGGCGAGGGGATTTATCCCCGTTGGGCTGCGAAGCGGCCCCAAACCCTGCAAACTCAGTATTCCTGAAGCACCGAGTTGGCAGGATTTGCGACTGCTGCGCAGCCGAGCGGGGATAAATCCCCTCGCCACAAAAGCCCATTCCTACGGGATCCGTGTATAGCCTTGAAATGTGATAACAAAAAGACCGCATCGACATGTCTGAACCGACCTTTCTGAACAACGAAATCCGCGACTGGCTGATGGACTGTGGCCTGTTCGATCAATTGCAGCTGGCCGACTTCGCGGCCGCTTCCGGCTATTTCAGCATCAGCACCGTGGCTGAAGGCGAGGCGATTTTTCGCGAGGGCGATGCCGGCAGTTTCATGTGCATCATTCACACCGGCCAGGTCGCCGTGCAGAAAACCGGCGCTGACGGCCAGGTCATCACCATGGCCACCCTGCGCAGCGGCCGGGCCTTCGGTGAAATGGCCGTGCTCGATGGCGAGCGCCGCTCGGCTACCTGCATCGCGGCGAGCAATTGTCAGTTGCTCAATCTGGGCAAGGACTCGCTGGAGAAAATGCTCAACGACGCACCGAAAATCGCCGCAAAAATCATCCGCGCCCTCGCCGTCTCGCTGTCCAAACGCCTGCGCATGGCCGATGGCCAGCTCGCCGCGCAACAGGTTTAGCCGCCCGGGGATTTGACCTTGTTGCCGTTCGGCTCGATGCCCGGCACAGGTTGATCCTTGCTCGGCGGGCTGGGCATTTCAATCGGCACCAGTGGCGGGCTGCCGCTACCGGCGCCCGACTTGGGCAGGGTGATCGGGGTGATCTGCGGATACGGTGTCGGCGTCGCGGTGCCGGGCGAGCCGGGCTGCGGCGTCGGGCTGACCGGAACGCTCTGCTGGGCCTGCACTGCAGTAATCGCGAGCGCGGCCAGGGTAATGACCGTTAGAATGGTGCGCTTCATCAAGGGCTCCGTTTGGCCTTTAGTCTGTGCTCAGGCTACTCCCAACGCGCCTGCTTGCCTTCCCCCCTTTAGAGATTTCCATGAAACGTTTCGTTCTGCTCGACACCACCCCGATCCCTGAAAACGGCGGTGCCCTGTGCCTGTTCGAGTATGGCGAGGACTTCGTCATCAAGATCCAGGGCGGCGACGGCGGACAGTTGATGAACACGCGCATGCACGGTTCCGAGGACGCACTGGCAGAGATCCCCTGCCGCAAGGTCGCCGGCCGGTCGAATTCGCGGGTGTTGATCGGTGGCCTGGGCATGGGTTTCACCCTCGCCTCGGCACTCAAGCATCTGGGCAAGTCCGCCGAGGTGGTGGTCGCTGAGCTGGTGCCCGGCGTGGTCGAGTGGAATCGCGGCCCGCTCGGGGAGAAATCCGGTCGGCCATTGCTCGACCCGCGCACGGTGATCCGTCAGGAAGATGTGGCCAATGTGCTGCAAAGCGAGCCGAACGGTTTCGATGCGATCATGCTTGACGTTGACAACGGCCCCGAAGGCCTGACTCAAAAGGCCAACAGCTGGCTGTATTCCGCCGCAGGTCTGAATGCCTGCGCCAAGGCGCTGCGCCCCAAAGGTGTGCTCGCGGTATGGTCGGCCAGCGCCGACCGACAGTTTTCCGACAAATTGAAGAAGGCCGGTTTCAAGGCCGAAGAAGTCCAGGTCTTCGCCCACGGCAACAAGGGCACCCGTCACACGATCTGGATTGCCGAGAAGCTCAAGGGCTGAGCTAAACTCTGCGCATAACCGTCATCAGTCTTTCTGCAAAGGTGAACCCATGAGTTCGTCCACCCCCACCAACACGTCGAAGCTGGACCGCATCCTCGCCGACAACCAGCGCGACAAGGAAATGGGCTACCGCGACAAAGCCCTGAAGATGTACCCACACGTCTGCGGCCGCTGCGCCCGTGAGTTTTCCGGCAAGCGCCTGAGCGAACTGACTGTGCATCACCGTGACCACAACCACGACAACAACCCGCAGGACGGCTCGAACTGGGAGCTGTTGTGCCTGTATTGCCACGACAACGAGCACTCGCGTTACACCGATCAGCAGTATTTCGGCGACGGCTCGCTGAGCACACCGAAGATCGCCAAGGCCACGCATAACCCGTTTGCGGCCCTGGCTGGCTTGATGAAAAAGAAGATTGAAGATCTTCATCGCCTGAGCTGGCCCTTTCGCGAGCAGGCTCGCTCCCACAGTTGAAATGCGTTCCCCTGTGGGAGCGAGCCTGCTCGCGAAGGCGGCCGGCCAGGCACCACAAATCTCGAATCTGCCCGCCCTCCCCCAATCCCCGTATAATCGCCCTCTTTTTCCCGAAGGCACCCCGCTCGTGGCAGACAAACGGTACAGCTGCATTGGTTTGTATAACCCCAAATCACCGGAGAACGTCGGTTCGGTGATGCGCGCCGCAGGCTGTTACGGCGTGGCGTCGGTGTTCTACACCGGCAAGCGTTATGAACGCGCGGCCGATTTCGTCACCGACACCAAGCGCGTGCACTACGACATCCCGTTGATCGGCATCGACGACCTGAAAAAAATCCTTCCGCTCAACTGCGTGCCCGTCGCGGTAGAGCTGGTCGAAGGCGCACGGCCGCTGCCGGAATACACCCACCCCGACCGCGCCCTCTACATCTTCGGCCCGGAAGACGGCTCGCTGGATAAAGAGATTCGCGACTGGTGCGAAGACGTCGTGTACATCCCCACCACCGGCTGCATGAATCTCGCCGCCACGGTCAACGTCGTGCTCTACGACCGCATGGCCAAGGGCCTGAACACGCGCTCCGGGCCGAAATTCCGCTGAAGCGTCGCACATTCGATGGAACAAGCTGACCGCCATGGCAGTCAGCTTATCTATCAATCGCACCCTGCCTGGAGATAGATCATGAGCGAGCTCAAACGCGTAGAACGCATCGAATCCACCCCGTTCCAGTCGCCTTCGCACAAGAATGTGCATGGCTGGGAGCGCGTCGGCTCGTTGACCGGCGGCGTGCTGATGGTCGGCAAGGGCCTGCGCCGTGGCGGCGTGTTCGGCCTGATTCAAGTGGCGCTCGGCGGCATGGCCGTGGCCCGTGGCATTACCGGGCACTGCTCGGCGAAAAGCCTGTTGGAAAAAGGCCGTCAGGACATGAGCAACGTGCGGGCGAAGATCGAACGCGCCGGGGAAGAACTGAGCAAGTTGAAGACCAATGCCGAAGTGGCCACGGAAACGGCGACCGTCACCGGCAATGATTCGCTGACCTCGCCGAAGGCCGGCGTCTGAGGCTTTAAAGCAAAAGATCGCAGCCTGCGGCAGCTCCTACACGGAATCACGTTTTCCATTGTAGGAGCTGCCGAAGGCTACGATCTTTTGATTTTTACGGGTTCAACAACTCACCACCTCATCAACCCGCGCGAAAAATCAGATGATCTTCCCAGTCATCCTCCGGCACGCTGCCTTCGGCGAGCATGCGCCCGGACTGGGAAATCCGCTCATGGTGCACCGCGTCGCGGTCGCCACACACCAGGTGATGCCATAACGGCAGATCCTTGCCCTCGCTGACCAGACGATAACCGCAGGTCGGCGGCAGCCATTTGAATTCTTCCGCCTGACCCGGCGTGAGCTGGATGCAGTCAGGGACAAACTTGATCCGGTTCGGATAATCGCTGCACTGGCAGGTTTTAAGATCCAGCAGTTTGCAGGCGATGCGCGTGTAATAGACGCTGTTGTCTTCTTCGTCCTCGAGCTTTTGCAGGCAGCACAGACCGCAGCCGTCGCACAGCGATTCCCACTCCTCGTGATCGAGTTGATCGAGGGTTTTGCGTTTCCAGAACGGTTCGACTATGGCGGCCATGGCTCAAGCATCAACATCAAGGTGGTGAAAAGGCCGCCAGTCTAGTGCCAGCGGGCGCGGGGGCCAAGCGCTGGCGACTGCCGGTAAATCCGCTTGTCCGCACCAGCGCCGCCCGCTGAGCAAACTGGTGGCTACACTTTGAAACCAAAGTGGGAGCGAGCCTGCTCGCGAAAGCGCTGTGTCAGACACGCTGTTGTCGACTGACACGCCCTCTTCGCGAGCAGGCTCGCTCCCACAGTGAAATCGGTGGAGAGTCAGTAACCGCGGGTGAAATCCACCTCGCCGCGCAAAGCTTCACCTGCCTCATACGCTTTCAGGTTCTGCACAAACAAATCCACCATCAGCGCCGGCGAGGTCGGTGCCGAGCTGTGCCCGGTCAGGAGCAAGCCCCACGCGGTCCAGAATGGATGGCGTTGCGGCAATGGTTCCTGACGGCAGACGTCGATCACCGCGCCGGCCAGATGCCCTTCCTTCAAGGCTTCTACCAGATCGGCATCGACCACTGCGACGCCACGCCCGGCGTTGATGAACAATCCGGTCGGCTTGAATTGTTTGAACAGCGCCGCGTCGTAGATATCATGGGTGTGTTCGGTGTTCGGCAGCAGATTGACCACGTAATCCACTTCGCCCACCAGACGCGGAAGATCGGCCAGCGCGCCGACTTCGACAAACGGCGCCTGTTCGCGGGCACTGCTGGCGATGCCGTACAGCTCGACGCCGAACGGCCGCAGAAACTGCGCAACGCTCTGGCCGATGTCACCGGTGCCGACGATCAGCACCTTGCGCCCTACCAGACTCTGGCCGCTGCGGTTGTCCCACTTGCGCTCGACCTGGCTGACCAGTCGCGCCAGCACTTCGCGTTCGTGGCCGAGGATGTAGGTCAGCACGTATTCAGCCATGACCTGACCGAAAATCCCCACGGCGCGGGTCAGACGATAGTCGCGGCGCAGGCCGTCGGCGAGCAGCGGCGTGATGCCGGCCCAGGTCGATTGCAGCCATTGCGGTTGATGGCCCTGGCGCAGCAAGGTCGCCAGCAGATCCGGCTGGCCCAGCCACACCGGGCAATCGGCGGCCTGACGCGCCAGTTCGGCGGAGTCGCCGCTGGTCAGGATTTCAAGCTCGGGCAGCGCCTGACGCAGCAGGCGGGCGTATATCGCGTAGTCGTGTTCGGCAATCAGAACGCGCATCTTCAAACCTTTCGCAAACCGTGCAGACAGCCGCCGGGTTCGGGCCGGCCATCGCGGTAAAAACAGTTCCAGGGTTAACCGAGGCCCAGAACAGGGCCTCGCGGGTCAGACCGGGTCGTTGCGTCGCAGCAACTCTTCGGGCAAGTGCTCGATGTACTCGTCCTCGGCCGGTGGCATTTGCAGGTGATAGCCCTGCTTGTCGAGGTTTTCCAGAACCACGGTGATGTCTTCGCTGGCCAGCTTGCGCTCGGGCGACAGCACCAGATCGAAGGAGTGCTTCGCTTTGCCAAAAGCCGTCATCAGCGCTTCCGGCACGCGCTCGAGCGCATCGCTCTTGAGCACGTAGAGATACATGCCGCTGCGCTTGGAGCTTTGGTAGATGGAGCAAATACGTTTCAAGGCTGTTCTCCGGCGGTGGCCAGGCTGTCGAGCAGCTTCTGGCCGAGCAATTCGCGGCGCCAGCCACGCAGCGAATCGGGCAATTGGTAAGGACCCTCGGGGAAGCCGCTTTTGACCAGGGCTTCGAGGGTTTTCTTGCGCAGCATCAGTTCCGGGGCAATACCCAAGCGTTCGGCCTCGGCCTGACCCAGCGCGCGCAGTTGTTTGATCAACGCAGCGGCTTCGATCGGCAACGGCTCCGGCACTGCCGGCGGCCATTGATCTGGCCCCACACTGCCAGAGCGCTTGATCAGATCAAGCAGAAACTGACCGTCCTGACGTACGGTACGCGGGTGCATGTCTTCAATCTTGCCCAGCGCCGCGAGGTTATCCGGCTGGGTGCGGGCCAAGGGCCACAGCGAGTGTTCACGGACGATGCGGTTGCGCGGCAGGTCGCGGGCGCGGGCTTCTTTTTCGCGCCAGGCGCACAGCTCACGCAGCACGGCGAGTTGTGCACGGGACAACTTCCACGCCAGTTTCGCCTCGCGATACACCTCGTAAGGATCGGTTTCGCGGCGCAGGTTGGCGACCAGTTCGGCGCCATCCTCCAGCACCCAGGCGAACTTGTCGTCGGACAGCTTGGGCCGCAACTCGACGAACACCTCGGCCAGATGCACGGCATCTTCGGCGGCATAGCTGATCTGGGTTTCGGACAGCGGGCGCTGCAACCAGTCGGAACGGGTTTCGCCCTTTGGCAGGTCGATGCCGAGCACCTCCTGCACCAGACGCGAGTAGCCCATCGAAAAGCCGAGGTTCAGGTAAGCGGCGGCCAGTTGCGTGTCGAACAGAGGCGCCGGCAGGCTGCCGGTCAGGCGCAACAGTACTTCGAGGTCTTCGCTGCAGGCGTGCAGGACTTTCAGCACCGCCGGGTTTTCCAGCAACTCGGCCAGCGGTTGCCAGGCGTTGATGGTCAGCGGGTCGATCAGGTAGGCGCGTTTGCCGTCGCCGATCTGCAACAGGCCGGCAATCGGATAGAAGGTGTCGACCCGCATGAATTCGGTGTCGAGGGCAACGAACGGCAGCTGCTGCCACTCGGCGCAAAACTGCGCGAGGCTTTCGTTGTCGCGAATCCAGTGAATATCGATAGCCACACGGCTCTCCCTTGAAGAATGGCGCGCAGTATATATCGCCACCGACGATTTACGCGCCTTTGAAGGGCAAGAGCTGTAAGGAAATGTCTTGCCTGTCAGCAAGAATAGTCTGACAGCAGAAACAGAAAGGCCCGTCGCATTGGCGCGACGGGCAGGAAACGCTTCACTGCTTGGCCAACACGCCGTCGATCACCGCGCCACGACAGCCGGCAAACATGTCCAAGGCAGGTTGATAGACGCTGCTGCGCACTTCCAGCAGGCCGAGCATCGAGTGGAACAGATTGTCCTGGCTCAGCGGCTTGTCCCGGCTCAGTTGCAGGCAATGGGTGTCGACCGAATAGGCCTTCTGATAGCTGTCAGAGAACCACGCCAGCATCGCTACATGCTTCTGTTGCTCGGGCGCCAGCATATAAGGCGTGCCGTGCAGAAACAGGTTGTACTCGCCCAACGATTCGCCGTGGTCCGACAGATAGAGCATGGCGGTGTCGACTTTGTCCTGATTGCTGCGCAGCACATCGATCAGGCTCGCCAGCACATGGTCGGTGTAGACCAAGGTGTTGTCGTAACCGTTGACGATACTTTCGCGGCTGCAATTGTTCAGCGCGTTACTTTCACAGACCGGAGTGAAGTGTTCGTACTCCTTGGGATAACGCTTGAAGTAGTCCGGGCCGTGACTGCCCATCTGGTGCAGAACCAGCACGGTGTCCTTGTCCAGATGATCGATGAAACTTTGCAGGCCTTGCAGGAGGATTTCATCGCGACATTCGCTGTTGGCGCACAACGCAGGGTCTTGCAACTTGCTGACATCCTGCACCGTGACGCGGTCGCAAGTGCCTTTGCAGCCGGACTGGTTATCGCGCCAGATCACATCAATGCCGGCGCGCTTGAGCACATCGAGCAAGCCTTCTTCGTTCTTGGCCTTGCTGGCGTTGTAATCCTTGCGGCCCATGTTGGAGAACATGCACGGTACCGAGACTGCGGTTTCCGTGCCGCAGGAATGCACGTCAGTGAAGGCGATCAGGCCAGCCTCTTTGTCCAGTTGCGGGGTGGTGTCTCGGTCGTAACCGAGAATGCCGAAGTTCTGCGCCCGCGCACTTTCCCCCACCACCAGCACGGTGAGGGATTTGCGTGGCTGTAGCCGCAAGTCGGGATTGCGCTGGGCATCTTCGCCGATCTTGATGAACGGCTGCTGCGCCGAGACCACTTGCTCTTGCAGATAACCAATGGATGCGCCGATGTAATTGCTCGGCACCAGCATCAGGCGAATTTCGTGGTGATTGCGAAACAGCGACGACAAACCTTGATAGTTGGCCAATGCCACAACACCGATTACCGCCGCCGAGGCAACACTGACAATAACTTTGCTGAACAACTCGCGATGCCAGCGCCGATAATTGACCGGTACCTTCCACAACAACAAACACGGCAAAACACCCAGCAAGAGAATATAAGCGAACAACTTCAACGAAAGCAGATCACGCACTTCCGTCGCGTTGGTCTCGGCAAAGTTGCGCAACATGCCCGCATCAATCATGACGCCATATTGGCTCATGAAATAAGCCACGCCGGCGCTGACTAAAAACAAAAGAGTCAAAAGTGGTTTAAGCAGTGGCCGGAACGCGAATATCGTCAGCACGATATTGAACGCGGCAAGGATCATCACAGCGAAGGCCACGCGCATGGCGATGCCCTTGCCATCGGCGGCGGTGATCTCGAACAGGTGTTGCCAAAGCACCAGATTGAAACCGAGCAACAAAAAGGCGCTGGCAAACAACGTCACCCATTCCGGGCGCACGGCTTTTAACTTCAGCATGATGAGTGACTGTTCCTGAAAGAAGAGCCTCGTCGATTGTGAAAAATTCATTCACCGAGGCATGCCAAACTTTAGGCAGGCATGGATCAATTTTTCGTGAAAAAGATGCTAATGATTAGTTGCCTCGGAGTACGAAAGTGAAAGTTTGCGAGTATTTGAGAATGGTTCAGGGTTTATTCAGTTTCAGGCACTTCACAATGTCCTCTGTGGGAGCGAGCCTGCTCGCGAAAGCGCAATGTCAGCAAATGAATGTTTGTCTGGAGGAACGCATTCGCGAGCAGGCTCGCTCCCACATCGGGACAGGGGTGTTATCGAGTTTTTAGGTCTGGCCCGGGGTTTTCTGATTTGCCGATGCGCGCGCCGCGACGCCTAATCATCAGCCTCCCCACTCAAAGGCCTGCTGATGAATCACTCCCGCCCCGCCGCTTGGCTGATACTCGCGATCATTCTTGTTGCACTTAATCTGCGCCCCTCAATGGCAGCCATCGGGCCGCTGCTGTCGGCGATCCGTAGCGATATACCGTTGAGCTTCACGCTTGCCTCTTTGCTGACGATGCTGCCGGTCATGGCCATGGGGCTGGCGATGTTCTTCGGCCTGCGCATCAGCCAGCGTCTGGGCGAACAACGCACGGTGCTGCTGTCGCTGCTTGTCATCGGGCTGGCGAACGTGTCACGGCTGTTTATCGATTCTGCGGTCGAGCTGATCGTCAGCGCGATACTGGCCGGTATTGGCATAGCCCTGATTCAGGCATTGATGCCGGCGCTGATCAAGACGCGCTTTGCTGACAACGTGGCGTTGTGCATGGGCATCTACGTGACTTCGATCATGGGCGGCGCCGCGATTGCCGCATCGTTCGCGCCGCTGGTGATGGTGGAGACCGGCAGTTGGCGCATCGGGCTGGCCATCTGGGCGGCGTTGGCATTGGTCGCGTTGCTGGTCTGGTGCTTGCAGCCCGCGCAAGCCCTACCAAGGGTGACCCAGCGGGAATCTTTCATCACGCGCCGTCGCGCCTGGTTGCTGGCGATTTTCTTTGGCCTCGGTACGGCGTCCTACACCTGTGTCCTCGCCTGGCTTGCCCCGTATTACGTGGAAAAAGGCTGGAGTGAACAGAACGCCGGGCTGCTGTTGGGTTTTCTTACAGCGATGGAGGTCATTTCCGGCCTGGCAGTGCCTGCGATCGCCAATCGCAGCCGTGACCGGCGTGGGATATTGGCGGTTCTGCTGTTGCTGATCATCGGCGGTTTCTGCGGGCTGATTCTCGCCCCGCTAACTCTGGCCCTGTTATGGCCTTGTCTGTTGGGGTTGGGGATTGGCGGTCTGTTTCCGATGAGCCTGATCGTTGCACTGGATCACTGCGACGAGCCGCAGCGCGCCGGTGGCCTGACCGCGTTTGTACAGGGGATCGGTTATCTGATCGCAGGACTGTCGCCACTGTTGGCAGGGATGATTCGCGATCGGCTGGGCAGTTTCGAAGGCGCGTGGTGGGCGCTGACTGCAGTAGTGGTGCTCATGCTGCTGATGGTCGTGCGCTTCAACCCTCGCGACTACACACGTCACTTGCCCTGCCCGGGCTAGAGGCCTCTGGCCATCTTTTGCGCACGAGATTGGCAACGTCGTGTTGCTAAAAGTTTCTGTCCCACATGTGTCCGTGAAATGTCCTACGAGGGTTTCTCCTGGCACCATCGTTCCGTTAGGATCGTACGCACACGTTTGCGCGAATTCTGCGCGAGGGGCACAGCGAGACGGAACTCATGCTGAACAGTAATTTGCTTCGCAAGCTCGATATGCAGGACTTGATGGTATTCGTCGCCGTGTACGAGCAGAGCAGTGTCACCGATGTCTCGGAAACCCTGTTCGTCAGCCAGTCCACCGTCAGTTATTGCCTGAAGAAACTGCGCACCAGTTTCGAAGACGAACTGTTCATCAACACCCGCACCGGCATGCGCCCGACCTACAAGGCCTGCAGCATGTACGGCCATGTGCAGAAAATCCTCGAAAGCATCAACCTCTGCCACGCCGGTGCCCCGGCTTTCGACCCGAGCCGGCAGGCGGTGACTTTCAACATCTGCGCCCCGGAATACTTCGAGCAATTGATTCTGCCGCGACTGTTGAAGCGCTTCGATTTCGACGACTTGCCAGTGATGGTCAACATGCACAAATTCGAAACCGACGTTCCGGCCGAAGAGTTGCGCGACGGCAGCCTCGATCTGGTGATCAGTTTCGGCCCGCACTTTCACCGCCAGCATGCGGATCTGAAATCACGGATGTTGCTGGAAGATGACCTGGTCTGCGTCTTCGACAAACGCGCCACCCCACTCGAACCGCGCCTGAGCCTGCAAGCATTCACCGAACGTCGGCATGTGTTTCCAACGCCGTGGACTTCAAGCACCAACATGGTCGACGGCTGGCTGGCGCGGCAAGCGCAAAAGCGCCAGATAGTGGCCCGATCGAACAGCTACAGCGCCGCGTTGAAGATGATCACCGGCACCGATTTCATCCTCACCCTGCCCCGGCGTATCCAGCGTCTGCTGACCAACGACGCAGTGTTCAACCACTGCGAAGCGCCCAACGGCCTGCCGGGTTTCACCCTCGACATGCAGTGGAGCCAGAGCGCCGATCAGGACAGCGCCAACGTCTGGCTGCGCGAGCAGGTGATTCAGGTGTGCAGCGAGCTGGAAAACGCCTGAACGTCAGATGCCGATGGCGGCTTTGCTGTAGGACTCGCGATCGATGTCGAGCAGTTCCACGCACAGTTGCACTTCGAGCCCGGCCGGCCATTCGCAGAGTTCCTGCAACACTGCCAGCAGACTTTGCGAGAGCTGCTTCTTGATCTCCGCCGAGCGCCCGCTGAGCAAGGCCAGTTTCACATGGACGAAGGCACGCTCGCCCTGCGCCGTGCCGACCTTGAAGTTGTCGATCTTGATCGCGCGGCTCTTGATATCGAACTCCGCGCCGAACTGACCGGAACCGACCAGCGTGTTGTTGAGCCGGATCAGGGCGATGTCAGCGTTCAACTGCGTCAGGTTGGCGGTGTATTCCATGTGCAGGTGTGGCATTGCGGATCTCCAGTCGGCGGATGCGGGGGGCGTACATATACCACAATCACACAGCGTCATTTGTGGGAGCGAGCCTGCTCGCGAAAGCGTCCTTTCAGTTTGCACACCCGCGCCTGCCGAACCGCTTCGCGAGCAGGCTCGCTCCCACAGGGATACGTGGCATCTGTTAGATCTGAATAAGCGGCCGTTCACTCATGAATGCTTCCAGCCGCGAGCGCAGCCAGCGTTCGGCAGGGTCGCTGTCGACGTGGCTGAGCCAGACCATCGACAGGTCCAGTGTTGGCGTCTTGAACGGGAACGGTTCCTGGAACAGCGCCCCGGACGCCGCCATCGCCGCTGCGGTGTAATCCGGCAGGCTGGCGATCAGGTCGGTGCCGGCCAGCAAAGCCGGCAGTGCGCTGTATTGCGGCACCGACAACACCACCTGCCGCGTGCGCCCCAGTTCCGCCAGCCACTCATCGGCGTAACCGCTGACATTGGCCGTGTGTGACACCAGCACATGCGGGCGAGCGCAATATTCGTCGAGGGTCAGCGGCGTATCAGAGGCATCGGCGCGCAGGATGCTCGGCTGGATGTGCCGCAGCAGTTTGCGTTTGGCGTTGGCCGGCAGACCGCGGGTCTGGCTGATGCCGACGGTGATATCACCGGCAGCAAGCAGGTCGGGAATGCGCCAGTAATCGACATGTTGCACCACGAACACCACGCTCGGCGCCTCTTGGCGCAGCGCGCGCAACAGCGGCGGCAGCAGGCCGAATTCGACGTCGTCGGACAGGCCGATGCGAAAGGTCATGGTGCTGGTGGCGGGATCGAAATCGCGGGTCAGGCTCAGCGCCGCCGAGAGTGAATCCAGTGCCGGTTTGAGATGGCGGTAAATGTCTTCGGCGCGGGCCGTCGGTTCCATGCGATGGCCGACGCGGATGAACAGCGGATCATTGAGCATCGTGCGCAAACGGTTGAGTGCCGAACTGATGGTCGGCTGGCCAAGAAACAGCTTCTCCGCCGCGCGGGTCACGTTGCGTTCGAGCATCAGGGTCTCGAACACCACCATCAGGTTGATGTCGGCCTTGCGTAGTTCATTGCGGTTCATCCTTTGCCCCTGCTCCCGGAATAGCGGCAGTGTAGAAAGGCCCAAGAACCGCGTCTATGGGCCGCTGCGCCGAACAGTCACTGAAGGGTCAATGAAGCGTCAACGCCAGAATGCCAATGGCCAGTTTGCGCGGATCGAGTCCCATGCCCAGCGCTCTCGGGCTGACGGCATCGGCGTGCTGGAAACGAATCACCAGCACGCCTTCACGCTCAATGCGCTGCTGGACTTCCGCTGGCAGATCAACGCTGACAACGTTCGCTTCGGCCTTGAGCAAGCGGGTGGAGAGCACCGGCACATCGTTGACGCTAATCTCCAGCCCCTGTTCGGTATGCGACGGCGCAATCAAAGCGTTGGCTTCCAGCACAAATGAACTCACCGGGGCCTCGGGCCGCAGAATGATTTGCGACTCACTGCCCTCGGACCACGTACCCCACGGTTCGCTTTTCGACCATCCGCTGCCGAGGAAAAACGTCGCCAGGCTGGTAACGTTGAAGGTCACGCGCTCGTTCGACTTCATTGGCGAAATCAGCGTAAGGGGATCGGCGGCCACGATGGGCGGGCAATCGGCGCAACGCTTCCAGCCGGGCGCCAGCACGTTCAAACCGTCGATTCTGGCGAGTACGTCAGTCTCGCGATTGAGCGTCAGCGCGGCCGGCAGCACAGTGCGGCTATCGAGTACATACAACGTATCGGCGGCGTATTGACCAGAGCTGACCATCTGGTCGGCCACAGCCTGGGCCGCCTCGGTGGCCTTGGTACTCATGCGGCCGAGGTAGACCGCATTGGTCGGCAGATGATGGCGTCCCGCATACTCGGCCAGCGTTCGCCACTGCTCCGGATAATTCTCCGGGCGCAGCCAGCGCACCGCCTGATAATGGCGGGCTGCCTGATCCCAGAACGGATCAACCAGTGGCGTCGGCCATTGTGGCGCCGGCGTGGCCATGAACAGGTTGCGCGACTCTCCCCAACCGGAACGCGTATCCGCCACTTGCAGCAACAGGGCAATGCTCAGCAGAATCCGTGCCGTGCGCGAAGTATGGCCGCGAATCACCACGTACAGAATGGCGAAAATCGCCATGTACATGACAGGCCAGATCATCCGCCCCGAACCGCGAAAAATCGTCGCCACCGCCACCACCGCATCCGGCAGCGGGATGTGCAACTCGAATGGGCCGACCCCGATGTTGTTGGAAAACGCAAACAGCGCCAGGCCGGCGAGCGCGAGCAACAGCAACGGGTAGCGACGTGGCTTGAGGTGAACATCCGTGCCGCGTTGCAGCCATGCCGCGAAGGCGCAGATGAACAGGAACACCACACCCAAACCAAGGAAAGCAAAACCGTCACCATCGCCCAACACACCGGGCATGTCGCGCAGGGCAAACGACCAGGTTCCCGGGTCGAAAAAGCTCAGCACATTGGCGCGGAACAGACCGTAGCCCATCAGTGCCAGACCGTCATCGCCGACGCTGAAGTAGCCCGCCTGCCAGCAACACAGACTCACCAGCAAAAACAGACCGATCAGTTCGGCCACAGCTTTGCGCGGCGCCAGATGTCGCCGCAGGGTGTGCGCTGCGAGATCGGCGAGCCAGATCAGCGCAATCATCGCCAGCAAATAGGCGTGAATCAGCGCGGCCGCCGCCAGCAACGTTCCCCAGGCCAGAGAGCGCTTGGGCGTGAAGGGCCGCAGCGCCAGGTACAGCGCGGCCAGCAACATGAAATGCCCGCCCAGGGACAGGTGCACGCTCATGCGGATCAGCATGGCCGGAACGAATAAAAACAGCCCGGTGCCGAGCAACCGCAGAACCGCGTCGCGGGTCACCAGGCCGAGCAGTTTCCAGGCAAACCAGCTCTGCAGAATGAAGCAGGTCAGCAACCACAGTCCGAAATACTGAAACGGCTCTGGCAACAACGCCGAGAACGGCTTGAACAAAAAGGCGAACAGGGGATTGGAATCGGAAAAGATCAAGCCATTGCCCAATTCAAGTCCATAAGACGGATTAAGCCCCAGCGGAAAGCTCCATGGCGAGTGCCGGAAAAACACCCAACCCTGGTAATGGGTGGCCGGGTCGCCGTCGCCCAGCCAGGCAATGTTCATCGGGTTCAACGCCCGTGGGCCGACCACGATAAAAAAGGCCAGAATGCCTAGCAGCACAGGCAACAGCGCAGCGGCCCGAGAGGTTGAGCAAAGCTTCATCGATACGTCCAGAAATTATGCAAAACGAAAGTGAACGCTGGCACCGTCAGGGCCACGGCGCCGATCCCGAGCAGATAATGCAACCCAGCCATTTGCGCCGCCCAGGCAACCAGCATCGCCAATAGAAAACCGCCCGCCGAGACCGACACAAAGCGCAGTAACGTGCGCCCGTGCAGGCGAGCTGAAAAGCTCCAGGTGGTATTGATCACATACGACACAACGGTCGCCACGGCAAAGGCGAAACCATTGGCCAGCGGCGGTTCGGGCGCGATGAAGCGGATGAACATCACGGCCACCAGCGCATGCAGCGCAGTGACGAACAGCCCGGTCAGGGCAAAGCGCAGACCACGGCGAACCAACGCTGAACGATCACTGTCGATCACGGTTTCTGCGCCAGCACGAAGACGCTCAAACCGGCCAGCCGGTTGCTGCCCATCAACGGCAACTCCATTCGGCAAAGAGTCTTGAGCACGCTGTTGACCCACGGGTGATGACGCTTGAGTTGCGACTGCGGCCGTGCGGTTTGCGAACCTTGAGGTATCAGGCGCAACGCTGCGGCGATAGGAAACACCGCACCGAAATAGTAGGCGCCGCGCTGCACGGTCAAACCGGCATCGCCCGCCAGGGTTTCGAATTGCGCGAGGGTGTAGCGGCGCTTGTGCTCAAGAAAATCATCATGACCGCTCCAGAGAAACTGAAACGCCGGCACCGTCATCAGAAAACGACTGCCCGAAGGCACTTTATCGACATAGTTTTTGAGCAGGCCGAGGTCGTCGTCGACATGCTCGAGCACGTCCATCAGTAACACCAGATCGGCATCGATGCTGTCGATGCCGCGGCGGTAATGCACCGGTTTGCCCGCGGTGGTGGCGCTTGAATCGGCGGGGTAACTGATGTCGACGCACCACGCCTCATGCGCGTCGGTGTGGGTCAGCAGATGATGCGAGAAAAACCCCGAGCCGGCACCGACATCGAGTATTCGTCGGATCGGCATGTTACCCAGCAATCGCCGGGTCGCCGCCGCTTTGCAGCAGTAATACCAATGCTCATCGATGCTGTCGCCGAGGATGTCGGTTTCCTTGAGATCCATCTGTCAGTCCTTGGGGTCGTAAACGCGACGCACCAGAAAAACCGGCCGGCGTTTGGATTCGATATAGGTGCGGCCAAGGTATTCGCCGAGTACGCCAATGCCGATCAATTGCAGACCGCCAAGGAACGTGACTGCGACCATCAGCGAGGCATAACCAGGCAAGTCGACACCGTGGATCAGTGTGCGCAGGACAATGAACATGGCGAACGCAAACGACACCAGCGAAACCGTTGCCCCCAGGTAAGTCCAGACCCGCAGCGGCTCGGTGCTGAAACTGGTGATGCCTTCGAGGGCGAAGTTCCACAGCCGCCAGCCATTGAATTTGCTTTGCCCGGCCACGCGCTCGGGGCGCTCGTAGTCGACATGAGTGGTGCGGAAACCGACCCAGGCGAACAGACCTTTCATGAAGCGTCGCGACTCAGGCAGGGTCAGCAAGGCATCGACCACGCAGCGGTCCATCAAGCGGAAGTCGCCAACGTTCTCCGGCAACGGCTGTTCGGCGATGCGGTTGTGCAGGCGATAGAACCAGTGGGCCGAGGTCGATTTGGCCCACGTGTCGCTGCGGCGGCTGACACGATGCCCCAGCACCACTTCGTAACCTTCGCGCCAGCGCTCGATCATCTGCAAAATGACTTCCGGCGGGTCCTGCAGATCGGCGTCGATCGGAACCACGATCTGCCCGGTGGCCATTTGCAGACCGGCCGACAACGCCGCTTCCTTGCCGAAGTTGCGGCTTAGATCGACGATGCGCAGACGCGAGTCTTGCCGCTGCCGCTCAAGCAAGCGCTCAAGGGTGGTGTCGGTGCTGCCATCGTTGATGAAGACCAGTTCAAGATCGATCAGTGCCTGCGTCTGAAAGACGTCGTCGATGCGCGAAAGAAAGCTGTCGAGGCTGTCGGCCTCGTTGAAAACGGGGATCACCAGCGACAACGTCACCTGCCCGGCCTGTTGCGTTCCGTGCTCAGTCAAAGGAGTGCTCTTTTTATAGTTTGTCGGTCATCGAAAGTCTTTCGAGGCCATGAGCCGTGCCGTATTAAGCAGCAGCCGGCACGCACGTGCAAGCAGGACACGGCGTCATATCGGCCAATTCGCCGGGCAGTCGCGGCGCTCTGGCCAGCGTCTTTCAGAAACATCCGCGAACGATTGGAAACAAATCCGCGATAGCCAAAAAAACCCGCTGCGCTAGGCTTGCGTCGATGCGCCACACAGGTTGGCGCGCCTTTCTATCGCAGGGAGCGAACCCCATGTATTTCGAAATCTACCGACAAACCCGAGGCACCCCCAGCACTGGCAAAGGCCAGTGGCGCTGGCGTCTGCGTGCGCGCAACCACGAGACGGTGGCCAGTGGTGAGTCATATGTGAACAAGGCTGATTGCCTGCACGTGATCAATCTGATCAAAGCCGTTCAAGGCGAGACGCCGATCAAGGAGATTTGAGCGAAACCACATTCATCAAAGGTGCATGTGCTGCATTTGTTGCTTCCATGCACCCCAGCGCCTCTAGCAGCGCGCGCAGAGATGCGTCGACAGTGGAGCGAACCGGGAAAGCATCAGAGCTGTAACAGAACCACGCCGACCAATATGGCAATCACTGCCGATATCGCCAGCACTTGCGTCGAGGTCAAGGCCAGCGCTGCATCCCTGGAACGGCCGACGAAGCGGCCGCGAATCTGATGCCGATCCGGCTGCGCTTCGAACAGGTTGTCCGGGTGCTCGTTGTCTTCAGGCTCATTGGTCTGCTGACCGGACCATGCACTTCGCGCCATCAAACGGTCGAGCAGACCGGGCATGACCGACTGCCCAATAATCGCTTTGATCGTCGACCACCCTAGCCACAACTCTCGCGGAGGATGCTTTACCACACTGAAAATCGCCCGTGCCGCTACGTCGGGGTCGTGAATCGGTGGCACCGGTTGGGGACGCTTGGGCAATTTGTTGCGCGCCCAGTCGAACTGCGGGGTATTGATCGCGGGCAATTGCACCATGCACACGCGAATATGGCTGCGCTCATGCAGCAACTCACAGCGCAACGAATCGGTAAAACCGCGCACGGCAAATTTTGCCCCGCAGTAAGCGGCCTGCAACGGAATGGCCCGATAGGCCAGCGCCGAGCCGACCTGAATGATCAATCCTTTGTTACGCGGACGCATCAACGACAGCGCTGCCAACGTGCCATGAACCGTGCCGAGATAGGTCACCTGAGTGACGCGCTCGATCTCGGCGGCGGACAATTGTTCTATCGGCGAGAGCACCGTGACCATCGCTGCATTGACCCACACCGCCAGCGGCCCGAGCGAGGCTTCCAGTTGCTGCGCGGCCTCTTGCACGGCGAGCGCATCGGCGACATCGACGCTAACGGTTTCAACCTGAACGCCATACGCTTGCAGTTCCTCTTGCGTGGCGGCCAGGCCCGCCGGATCACGCGCCAACAGTCCGATGCGGTAGCCGCCAGCGGCAAACCGATGGGCCACCGCGCGCCCTACGCCAGCACTGGCGCCGCTAATCACCACCAAAGATTGCTCCTGCATGAACCGTCCTCGTCGACGCTCAGTCGATCGGCCCGTTATTGATCATCAAGTCATCGCTCACTGCCAATATCTCCTCGGGGATCGGGTCCCTCACTGGTTGTTCAATGCAGTCTTTAGGATGGACGCCGAACGTGCGCCGTCAGTTCGTTTTTTCAGCCGAGCATCGAGCGCAGCTTGCGCAAAAGGTCCACCGGCGCGTAGGGCTTGGCGATCAATTCGAACTCATTGTCAGCCAGCTCATTGGGCGTCGACTCGTCCGCGCAGTACCCGGTCGTCAGCAGGATCTTCATGGCCGGATAGCGTTGGCTGATTTCCCGCGCCAGTGCCAGCCCGTTCATGTCGCCCGGCATGACCAAATCGGTGAATACCAGGTCGTATTCGCTACTCTGCAGCACGGCCAGTGCCTCGCTCGCATCTGCAGCGAGGTCGGTGTGGTAACCCTGTTCGGCCAATACAAAGCGCGCCAGTTCAGCGACTTCGGCGCGATCCTCGACGATCAGGATGCGCTCCGTGCCCTTGAGATTTTCTGCGGCTTCAGCGGAGCCAGATGCCGATAGCTGACTGTCATCCGCCGGGAAGAACAGGCGCACCGTGGTGCCGAGTCCCGGCGTCGATTCGATTTTGACCACACCGCCGGATTGCTTGACGAAGCCGTAAACCATCGACAAACCGAGGCCGGCACCGTTGCCTTCCTCTTTGGTGGTGAAAAACGGCTCCATCACTTTGTCGAGATCGTCAGCGGCAATGCCCACGCCGTTATCGGCAACCGCGATGCAGACGTAACGCCCCGCCGCCAGTCCGCCCTGGTGCGGATCCGTCGAGTCCGGTACATCGACGTTGCGGGTCTGCACGGTGATCGCAGGTTGCTGCTGGTCAACCAGCGCATCGCAGGCGTTGGAGAGCAAATGGTTCAGCGCCATCTCGGCCTGCGCCGGGTCGAGCCGACAGTTCCACAAGTCCTCGGCCAGTTCGAATCGCGGTTCCAGATCGGCGGATTCATGCGTCGGCAGCGTAGAGCGCTCAAGCAAGGCATTGAGATTGATCACCCGGCCTTCGAGCCGTTGTCGGCGGGAGAATGCCAGCAGATGCTGGGTCAGCAAACGTGCTTTTTCCGCCGCCGCGCGAGCGTGACCGGCGCCTACCACGATGCGTTGCGGATCAATGCTCGGGCGCTTTGCGGTGTGCTGGATCAGCTCAATGTAGCCGATCATCACTTGCAGCAGGTTGTTGAAGTCGTGGGCAATGCCACCGGTCAACTGGCCCAGCGCTTCCATGTTCTCGCTGTAGCGCAGGCCGTCCTCGGCGTCGCGTCGGCGGCTGACGTCCATTTGCGAAGCGAAGAAATACACCAGTTGTCCGCGCTCGTTGAATAGCGGCGCGATGAACAGCTCGTTCCAGAACGACGAGCCGTCCTTGCGATAGTTGAGCACCTCCACGCAGGTTTCGTGGTGATGTTTCAGCGCTTGCTTGACCCGTTGCAACACCGCACGATCAGTCTGCTCGCCTTGCAGAAACCTGCAGTTACGCCCGAGCACTTCTTCCAGCTCGTAGCCGCTGAGTTCAAGAAACGCATTGTTGGCAAAAATGATGGGATCGTCGGGCTGCGCTGGATCGGTGACAATCATGGCCATGCGGCTGACCTGCACCGCCGCGAAAAACACATCTTTGCGTTCTTGCGAAAGGGTCGCCGCATCGGCGCGGTCGACGATCGGCCTGGATTTTCTGGGCAAGTTGACCTCCGCTAAGTGACTCCGTTTCGCTGTGACCATCATCAGCGAGCGAAGTGCCGAGGCCAGCCGCCGACAGCGCGGGTGTCCGATGAATTGTCGCAGTCCATCGATGGATCCGAATCGCCTCGCTGATTGTCGAAAGCTCACCGAGAACTGCACGCAATATCTGAAATCCGATCCGCCAGGGAGAACCACCGTGGATTTGTTGTTTCTGGGCACGTCTGCCGGCGTGCCGACCCGCCAGCGCAACGTCAGTGCGACGGCACTGATCGCGTCTGCCGGCAAGGGCTGGTACCTGATCGATTGCGGTGAAGGCACCCAGCATCAGGTGCTGCGCACGCCGCTGTCGCTGAGCGAGTTGCGGGCGATTTTCATCACTCATGTGCACGCCGATCACTGCCTGGGCTTGCCGGGTCTGCTGGCGAGCACCGGCATGTCCGGACGCACGCGGCCACTGGACATTGTGCTGCCAACATCGCTGCATCCATGGCTGAAAATGAGTCTGGAGGTGACGCAATCGTATCTGCCGTTCGAGATCAACCTGCACGCTGTGGAAACGCTCACGGAGTGGCGCAACGTTAACGTTCAGGTGCAGACCGTCGAACTGTCACATCGGGTGCCGTGTCACGGTTATGTGTTCACCGAGTCCGACCCGGAACCGCGTCTGGACGTGCAGCGCCTGGATGCCGAGGGTATCGAACGCGGCCCGCTCTGGGGTCAGTTGGCCCACGGTCAGGACGTGGAGGTTGACGGACGGATGCTGCACGCTCGCGACTATCTGCTGAGTTCACGACCTGATCGACGCATCATTGTCTGCGGCGATAACGATCGGCCGGCACTGCTGGCCGAAGTGGCGCAATCGGCGGATGTGCTCGTGCATGAAGCGACATTCGTGCAGGCAGCAATCGACCGCGCTCGTGCCAGTTACGGCCACAGCAGCGCCGCCGCTGTCGCTGGATTTGCCGAATCAGCCGGGGTGCGCAATCTGGTATTGACGCATTTCAGCGCGCGCTATCAGGCCAATCCGGCGGTGAGCCCGTCGATCGAGGATGTGCGCAACGAAGCGGCAGCGCTGTATCACGGCCAACTGATTCTGGCGCGGGACCTGCAGCGTTATCACCTCGACCGCTTGGGGCATTTGCAGCCCGTAGCGATCGAGCGCAAATCTTTGCAAGTCACGAACATTTCCCAGTGATCAACCGGGGCGCGCCGCCTGATGTCAGGCGCGCGCCCCATCAAGCGCTCATAGACGATCTTCGCCCGTGCTTCAGCTGCGATGTTGGAGCGCATGTCGGCGGTAGGCTCACCGACGGTGTCGATATACGCCGCCGTCCATGGCACGCCGGCCGAGACTAACGCAGCAAATGCACCACCAACCCAACCAACGCACAGCCCAGCAACACCTGAATCACTCCGCGCTTGAAGCGAAACAGCGCAATGGCCGCCGCAAGCGCAATCAACGCCGACGGCCAGTCCAGGCTGCCGCTGAAACCCTGCGGCCAGAGCACGTGGTAGCCGAAGAAACACGCCAGGTTGAGAATCACCCCTACCACCGCGGCGGTGATGGCGGTCAGCGGCGCGGTGAATTTGAGTTCGTCATGCGTCGACTCCACCAGCGGGCCGCCGGCGAGGATGAACAGGAATGAGGGCAGAAAGGTAAACCACGTCACCAGCGCGGCGGCGACCGCTCCGGCGAGGAATACCTGATCGGCGCCGAACACCTGCGACACATAAGCCCCGACAAAACCGACAAACGCCACCACCATGATCAGCGGCCCCGGTGTGGTTTCGCCCAGCGCCAAGCCGTCGATCATCTGGGTCGGGGTCAGCCAGCCGTAGTGACCGACCGCACCTTGATAGACATAGGGCAGCACCGCATAAGCCCCGCCAAAGGTGAGCAGCGCTGCCTTGGTGAAGAACCAGCTCATTTGCGTCAACGTGCCCTGCCAGCCGAATAGCGCGGTCAATACACCCATCGGCAGTGCCCACAGCGCGGCACCGATCACGGCGATCAAGGTCAGTTTCTTCCAGCTGAAACGGGCATGAGCCGGGGTTGGTGTGTCGTCATCAATCAACGCTGCGCCGAAAGACTTCTTCGCCGCGCTATGCCCGCCGGCCCTGAATTTCTCCGGCGCCAGGCGACCGCCGAAATAGCCAATCACCGCCGCGCCCAGCACGATCAGCGGAAACGGCACATTGAACGCAAAAATCGCCGTAAACGACGCCGCCGCAATCGCCCACAGCCAATTGTTCTTCAGCGCCCGCGAACCGATGCGATGCGCCGCCTGCACGACAATGGCCGTCACCGCAGGCTTGATCCCGTAAAACAGCCCGGCTACCACCGGCACCTCACCGAAGGCGATATAGAGCCACGACAGGAAAATCAGGATGAACAGCGAAGGCAGCACAAACAACGCCCCGGCCACAATGCCACCCCAGCTTCGATGCATCAGCCAGCCAATGTAGGTCGCCAGCTGCTGCGCCTCCGGCCCGGGCAGCAACATGCAATAGTTCAAGGCATGCAGAAAACGCCGCTCGGAAATCCAGCGCCGGCGCTCGACCAGTTCCTGGTGCATGATCGAAATCTGCCCGGCCGGCCCGCCGAAACTGATAAAGCCCAGCTTCAACCAGAACCAGAACGCCTCGCGCAAACTCACGCTCTGCGGCTTCACCTCGTCATCACCCGCCAATGGCTGAACTTCACTCATCGAGCTGTTCCTTTTATGCAGTCGGCAGGTTGTACCCGAAAAGCATTGCGAACAAAACGCCAGAAACGAAAAAGCCCCCGTAATCAGCAATGATTACGGGGGCTTCGTCTTGTTCAATAATGGCGGAGAGATAGGGATTCGAACCCTAGGTACCGGTGAAGGTACAACGGATTTCGAATCCGTCCCATTCGGCCACTCTGGCATCTCTCCAACGGCGCGCATCATAACAACACTTTCGTCGGTTGCGAACCCCCCAAACGAAATTTTTTCCGTGCTATCAGATGCTTGCGTCGATTAAAGCGGTACGCCCAGACGAGCGGCGACTTCTTCGTAGGCTTCGATGACGTCACCGAGGCCCTGGCGGAAGCGGTCCTTGTCCATCTTCTTCTTGGTGTCCTTGTCCCAAAGACGGCAGCCGTCCGGGCTGAACTCGTCGCCGAGGACGATGGAGCCGTCGCTGAACACGCCGAATTCAAGCTTGAAGTCGACCAGCAGCAGGCCGGCGTCGTCGAACAGTTTGCTCAGGACTTCGTTGACCTTGAGCGACAGTTCCTTCATGCGCGCCAGTTGCTCGGCGGTGCCCCAACCGAATGCCACAACGTGGGATTCGTTGATGAACGGGTCGCCTTTGGCGTCGTCCTTCAAGAACAGTTCGAAGGTGTACGGGTTGAGCTTCATGCCCTCCTCGACGCCCAGACGCTTGACCAGGCTGCCGGCGGCGTAGTTACGCACGACGCATTCCACCGGGATCATGTCGAGCTTCTTCACCAGGCACTCGTTGTCGCCCAGCAGTTTGTCGAATTGGGTCGGCACGCCCGCCGCTTCGAGTTTCTGCATGATGAAGGCGTTGAACTTGTTGTTCACCATACCTTTGCGATCGAGCTGTTCGATGCGCTTGCCGTCGAACGCCGAAGTGTCGTTGCGAAACAGCAGGATCAAGCGGTCAGCGTCGTCGGTCTTGTAAACCGATTTGGCTTTGCCGCGGTAGAGTTCTTCACGTTTTTCCATGATGGGCTCCGCTTGCTAAGTAGGTGGGCTAGGCGATGTGGCGCCAGTCGAGCCCTGAATCTTGATCGGCCAGTTGCAGCCAGTCCGGGTCGCACCCGAGGGTGTCGACAAAACATTGCCGGGCCAGCTGCGGCAGGTTGTTCTTGCTGCTCAGATGGGCCAGCACCAGGTGTTGCAAACCCTGCCAGCCCAACTCGGCCACCAGGAATGCCGCCTGATGGTTGTTCAGATGTCCGCGTTCGCCGCCCACCCGCTGCTTGAGAAAGTACGGGTAGTGACCACGGGCCAGCATGTCGCGGCAATGGTTGGACTCGATCATCAACGCATCGAGGTCCCGATAGCCATCCAGCACCCGCTCGCAGAACGATCCCAGGTCGGTCAGCAGGCCGAAGCGTCGCTGCTCCTGATCGCTGAAGACGTACTGGGTCGGCTCCTGCGCGTCATGGGCCACGGCAATGACCCCGACGTTCAGTGCGCCGATCTGCAGTTGCTCGCCGCCGGCCAGAAAGCCTGCCGGTTCCAGCGGTTTGCGCATCCCGCGCAGTGTGCCGCGACTGAGGTAGACCGGCAGATTGTAGCGCCGAGACAGCAAACCCACGCCATGCACGTGGTCGGCATGTTCGTGGGTCACGAGTATCGCGCTCAGTTGCGCCGGGTGCACACCCAGGCGCAACAGACGTCTTTCGGTTTCCCGCAGGGAAAAACCACAATCCACCAGCACGTACGTATCAGCACTGGCGATCAGCGTGCCGTTCCCTTGGCTACCGCTGCCGAGAACGGCAAAACGCATATCGGATCAGCCCAGGTTGTCCTGAATCACGCTCAACACTTTACGCGCGACATCGGCCGGCGCGACGGTGTTGATGTTCTTTTCGACGGTGACCTGGATGTTCTCGCCCACCTTGCTCAGGCGAACCTGATAACGCTCGGCGCGGGCTTCGACTTCTTCCTTGCTCGGCGCACTGCCGAACAGGCTGCTGAAGAAGCCAGGCTTGTCGTCTTTCTTCTCGGCTTTTTCGGCCAGGTTGATGTAGTACAAGCCCAGGCTGCGGTTGATGTCTTCAACGCGCCATTCGCCCTGTTCCAGCGCACGGCCGACGCTCGACCAGGCGCGGTCCAGATCGGTACCGACGTTCAACACCGGGTTGCCGCTGCCGTCTTCGTTCAGGCTGACACGGCTCGGGGCGTCGAAATCACGCGAGGCCAGCATCGACACCGAGCCGCCCTTCTCGGAGGTGCGACTCATGCTCGCGAGCATGTCGTCGACCAGCGCAGCGTCCAGGCCAGTGTTGACCGAACGGTTGGTGAAGGCCACGTCGGCCGTGCTGCCGGCAGGACGCTCGGCGCTGACCACGTAGATTTCACTGGTGTTGCGCTGCACGCCCGGCTCGATACGCACGCGCACGCGGGTTTCGCTGTCGCTGGCGATACCGGCCGCGCTCAGGCGCTTGGCCATCGAAGCGGACAGCTCGTCGGAGTGCTGCCAGGTAGTGGTGAACTCGCCGGTCTGCGGACGCTGTTCATCCAGACGGAAACCGTTGTCCTGGAAGAACTGCAGCGCCACTGGCCAGACTTCGGCCGGTGGGTGCTGGGCCACGACCCAACGCGTATCACCGCTCTTCTGCAGCGAGTAATCCGTGGCATCGGCAACCGCCGACAGCGGCTGAGGACGCGGCACGACGTATTCGCCCGTCGCGGTGTCATCGGCCACATTGCGCGGGATCGGCAACAGCGGATCGAGACGCTTGGCAGTGCTCACATCCGGTGGCAATTGCATCGGTGCAGTCTGTTGCGCTTGCAGGTAATCGCTTCCACGGTCGCGGAAATAACCTTCCGGCCCCCAGACCCATCCGCAGCCACTGGTGCTGGAGATAATCAAGGCAAGTGCGGAAAGTCCGGCCATTCGCTTCATGCGTTGTACTTCCTCAATTAAACCAGGACGTTGCACTGGCGCAGGGCCGAGCGCAGCGTTTCATGACAAGGGGTGCTCAGCCAGGTCAGTGGCAGGCGGATGCCTTCGTGCATCAGGCCCATTTCGACCAAAGCCCACTTCACCGGAATCGGGTTGGCTTCGATGAACAGGTCCTTGTGCAGCGGCATCAGTTTTTCGTTGATTGCGCGTGCGGTATCGGCGTCGCCCTTCAGCGCGGCCTCGCACAGGTCAGCCATTTCGCGCGGGGCGACGTTGGCGGTGACCGAGATGTTGCCTTTGCCGCCCAGCAGGATCAGCTCGACAGCAGTCGGATCATCGCCGGACAGCACGATGAAATCCTTGCTCACGCCATCGATGATCGCTTTGGCGCGCTTGAGGTCGCCGGTGGCTTCCTTGATGCCGATGATGTTCGGCACGGTGGACAGGCGAATCACCGTCTCGGCCTGCATGTCGCAGGAGGTGCGGCCGGGAACGTTGTAGAGAATCTGCGGAATGTCGACCGCTTCAGCGATGTGCTTGAAGTGCTGGTACAGGCCTTCCTGGGTCGGCTTGTTGTAATAAGGAACCACCAGCAGGCAGGCATCGGCGCCGGCGGCTTTGGCGTTGCGGGTCAGCTCGACGGCTTCGCGGGTCGAATTGGCGCCGGTGCCGGCGATGACCGGAATGCGCCCGGCAACCTGTTTGACCACGGCTTTGATGACGGCGATGTGCTCTTCTACATCAAGGGTGGCCGACTCGCCGGTAGTACCGACGGCGACGATGGCATGGGTGCCGTTCTTGAGGTGGAAGTCCACGAGTTTGCTGAGGCTGTCCCAGTCAAGACGCCCTTGTGCATCCATGGGAGTGACCAGTGCCACCATACTGCCCGCAATCATGAAACCGCTCCTGCCGGAAAAAGAGAGCGGTAATGGTACTGGCGCCAAGATGCTTGCACAAGCGAAGTACTGCGCCGCTGCCATTCCCCTTGGCGCCGCTTTTCGCTACCCTTCAGACTTTGATCGGTACAGATCAGCTTGTACGCCGGGTTTCAGCTTCCCCTTTCGGCCTCCCAGGCCCCGTTCCTGCGTCGCATCGACGCGCTCCCGCACAGAGGAGCGAGCCGCGAACGCTGGCCGGGGCTCTTTATACGGACCGCCAGAACAGGCACGCCCGGCCACCAATGCCCGTCAACCTACCGACCGCTCATCGCTTTAGGAATGCTGCATGTCCACCCCCACAGTTCGCGAACAATTCCTTGTCATCAGTGCCCTCGGCGCCAACCCCATGGAGCTGACCAACGTCCTGTGCCGCGCCAGCCATGAAAACCGCTGCGCTGTCGTCACCTCTCGCCTGACCCGCCACGGCGAGTGCAGCGCTCTGGTGCTGGAAGTTTCCGGTAGCTGGGACGCCCTCGCGCGCCTCGAAGGCAGCCTGCCATTGCTGGCCAAGCGTCACGCTTTCACCGTCAACGTGGTGCGCAGCGCTGCTCTGGAAAATCGTCCGCAAGCGCTGCCTTACGTGGCTTACGTCAGCTCGGCGTATCGCCCGGACATTATCAATGAGCTGTGCCAGTTCTTCATGGACCATAACGTCGAACTGGAAAACCTCACCTGCGACACTTACCAGGCTCCCCAGACCGGCGGCACCATGCTCAACGCCACGTTCACCGTGACCCTGCCGGCCAACACGCAGATCAGTTGGCTGCGCGATCAGTTCCTCGATTTCGCCGACGCGATGAACCTGGATGCCCTGATCGAGCCTTGGCGCCCACAAAACCCAATGTAAGGAAGCTTTCATGGCCGTTGTCATCGACCAACCGGTTGCGGATTTCACCGCGCCTGCGACCAGTGGGCAGACCGTCAGCCTGTCCGAACTCAAGGGCAAGCAAGTGGTGATCTACTTCTACCCAAAGGACAGCACCCCGGGCTGCACCACTCAAGGCCAGGGCTTTCGCGATCAATATGCGGCATTCAAGGCTGCCAACACCGAAGTCTTCGGCATTTCCCGCGACAGCTTGAAGTCGCACGAAAACTTCAAAGGCAAACAGGAATTCCCGTTCGAGCTGATCAGCGATAAGGACGAGGCGGTTTGCCAGCTGTTCGACGTGATCAAGCTGAAAAAGCTGTATGGCAAGGAATACCTGGGCGTTGATCGCAGCACTTTCCTGATTGATAAGGACGGTGTGCTGCGTCAGGAATGGCGTGGTGTGAAGGTGCCGGGGCATGTTGATGCCGTGCTGGCGGCGGCTGAGGCTCTGAATAAAGCCTGATGCTTTTGCTGCGTCGTCACCGACGCCATCGCTGGCAAGCCAGCTCCCACAGGGTTCAGCACATACAAAACCTGTGGGAGCTGGCTTGCCAGCGATGAGGCCAAAAGCCTCACCCCGATTTAAAGCAACGGCGCCACCACCGGCTCCTTGCGCGGCCACGCATCGAGCACAGCCTTGAACAGCGTCGCCAGCGGGATCGCAAAGAACACACCCCAGAATCCCCACAACCCGCCAAACAACAGCACCGCGCAGATGATTGCCACCGGATGCAGATTCACTGCTTCCGAGAACAACAGCGGCACCAGCACGTTGCCGTCCAGCGTCTGAATGATTCCGTAGACCGCCATCAGGTAGATGAACTGATCGCTCCAGCCCCACTGGAACAGCGCAATCAGCAGCACCGGCACGGTCACCACTACCGCACCGACATACGGCACCACCACCGACAAACCTACCAGCAACGCCAACAACGCCGCGTAGTTCAGGCCCAGCGCGATGAAGGCGATGTAGGTCACGCCGCCGCAAATCACGATCTCGATACCTTTGCCCCGAATGTAATTGGCGATCTGCCGGTTCATTTCCTGGGCGACACGGGTGATCAGGGCGCGCTCGCGAGGCAGATAGCCGCGCACCCACTCACCGATCATCGCCCGATCCTTGAGGAAAAAGAACACCAGAATCGGCACCAGCACAAGGTAGATCATGATGTTCACCAGCAGCGGCAAACTCGACAACGAGAAAGTCAGTGCCCACTGACCGAACTTGCCAATCTCGCCCCGCGCCGCCTCGATGGCTTGCAAGACTTGCTCGTCGGACACCAGATGCGGATAGCGCTCGGGCAATAGAAGCAGCAGCGATTGCCACTTGGCGAGCATGCCCGGCAACTCGTTGAACAGCGTGATCAATTGATGCCATAGCAGCGGCAGGACCACGACGATGAACAGCATCAGCGCGCCCATGAACAGCGCAAACACCAGCCCCACCGCCACGCCGCCCGGCACGCGCAGCCGCTCGAGCGTCACCACCAGGCCCTGCATCAGATACGCCAGCACCATGCCCGCCAAGACCGGCGCAAGCATGCCGCCGAGGGTGAGCACGGCGGTGAAGGCGAGAACCAGCAGCACCGCCAGCACCACGGCTTCTTCATCGGAGAAGTAGCGCTGAATCCAGTCGCGTAACACTTTGAACATCAATAATCCCTTCGATCGTTAACGCGCTCGCGTCAGGCTTTTTTCAACCAGTAACGGTAGACGCCAGCCTCGTCTTCTTCGCGCAACAGCGCATGACCGGCCAGTTTGGCAAAGGTACGGAAGTCGCGTTGCGAGCCGGCATCGGTAGCGATCACCTTGAGCACAGCGCCGCTGTGCAGTTTGTTGAGTTCCATTTTTGCCTTGAGCAACGGCAACGGACAGTTCAGGCCACTGGCGTCCAGTTCCACGTCATGGGCTACAGCGTCAGTCATTGCGTCACTCCGGTTCGTTGTCGAGCTGCCTAGAATATCTGGTCGCGGCTTCGGTGTCCGGCTACAGTAAGGTCTTTGTCCTCCAAGGCTTTGTGCATGACTTTTCTGCGCCCTACCCTGCTGACGCTCGCTTGCCTGCTCGCCTCACCAGGCTTTGCCGACGATCTGCCGTCACTCGGCGACGCCAGCTCTGCCATTGTCTCGCCGCAACAGGAATACCAGCTCGGCCGCGCATGGCTGGCCATGCTGCGCAGTCAGGTTTCCCAGCTCAACGATCCGCAGCTCAAGGACTACGTCGAATCCAGCGTGTACAAGCTGGTCGAGACCAGTCAGGTTTCCGACCGACGTCTGGAATTCATCCTGATCAACAGCCCGCAACTCAACGCCTTTGCAGCGCCGGGCGGCGTGGTCGGGGTCAACGGCGGCCTGTTCCTCAACGCCCAGACCGAAGGTGAATACGCCTCGGTGCTCGCTCACGAATTGGCGCACTTGTCGCAACGCCACTTTGCTCGCGGGGTGGAAGCTTCACAAAGAATGCAGGTGCCGATGATGGCCGCGTTGCTGGCCGGCATTGTCATTGCGGCGGCCGGCGGCGGTGATGCCGGCATCGCCACCATCGCTGGCACCCAGGCTGCGGCGTTGCAGGAACAACGGCGCTTCTCGCGACAAAACGAACAGGAGGCAGATCGCATCGGCATCCTCAACCTGGAAAAGGCCGGTTACGATCCGCGCTCGATGCCGACCATGTTCGAACGCCTGATGCGCCAGTACCGCTTTGACGCCAAACCGCCGGAATTCCTCCTGACTCACCCGGTCACCGAATCGCGTATCGCCGATACCCGCAACCGCGCCGAGCAGGCGAAACCGGGCGGCATCGAAGACAGCATGCGCTACCAGTTGATCCGCGCGCGGGTGCAGTTGATCTACGAAGAAACCCCGGGACTGGGCGCCAAGCGTTTCCGCGCCCTGCTCGATGAGAACTCGAAAAACGATGTGGCACGTTACGGCCTCGCCATCGCCCAGATCAAGGGCGGCCAGCTCAACGAAGCGCGAGAGAACCTCAAGCAATTGTTGGCCAAGTCGCCAAACGAGATCATCTACAACCTCGCTCAGGTCGATCTGGACATCACCAACAATCGCCTGCCCGATGCGCAGTCACGGGTCGACCGCATGCTCACGCAGTTCCCGGGCAACTATCCGCTGAATCAGGTGCGTGTCGATCTGCTGTTGAAACAGAATCGCGCCGCAGATGCCGAGAAGGCGCTGGACAGCCTGCTCAAGTCCCGCCCGGATGACCCGGACGTCTGGTATCAGGTTGCTGAAACCCGTGGTTTGTCGGGCAACATCATCGGCCTGCACCAGGCGCGAGCCGAGTATTTTGCGCTGGTCGGCGATTACCGCCAGGCCATTCAGCAGCTGGACTTCGCCAAGCGCAAGGCTGGCAACAACTTCCCGCTGTCTTCGCGCATCGATGCCCGCCAGCGTGAGCTGATGGAGCAGGAACGCATGGTCAAGGACATGATGGGCTGAGTCTTTCGAGACAAGACAAAAACTGCAGACACAAAAAAACCGCCTCTTTCGAGGCGGTTTCTTTTTTACCTTGTTGCTGGCTTATTCTGCCAGTTTGAAGGTGATGAAGCTGGCACGGCCCTGACGCAGCACGCGCATCGACACCGAACGGTTCTTCGGCAACGCCTTGGCGATGTCGGTGAACTCCTTGGCCGAACCAATGGCCTGGTTGTTCAGATGAGTAATCACATCACCCGGCTGCAGACCGATCAGGGCCGCAGGACCGTCCTGCACTTCCTTGATCACCACACCACCTTTGAGGTCGTAGGTTTTCTTCTGCTCGGCGGTCAATTCGCCGACCGCGACACCCAAGCGGTTGCTGCTGCTTTCCGCGCCGGATTTCGGCAGTGCGTCCAGCTCTTTATCCTCGTCCGGGATTGCGCCGACAGTCAGCTCGACGTTCTTGCGCTTGCCTTCTCGAATCACTTCCAGATTAGCTTTGGCGCCAGCCTTCAGCGCGCCGACCAGATGCGGCAGATCGGCAGACATGACGATCGGCTGACCGTTCATGCTCAGGATGACGTCGCCAACCTGCAGGCCGCCCTTGGCCGCAGGGCCGTCATCCTGGATCTGTGCAACGAGCGCGCCAGCTGGCTTGTCCAGACCGAACGACTCGGCGAGGTCCTTGTTCACTTCCTGAATGACTACGCCCAGCCAGCCGCGGCTGACTTTGCCACCGCTTTTGAGCTGATTGGAAACGTCCATCGCCACGTCGATCGGGATGGCAAACGACACGCCCATGAAGCCACCGGAGCGGGTGTAGATCTGCGAGTTGATGCCGACCACTTCACCGTTCAGGTTGAACAGCGGGCCACCGGAGTTGCCCGGGTTGATCGGCACGTCGGTCTGAATGAACGGCACATAGTTTTCGTTTGGCAGGCTACGACCGACGGCGCTGACGATGCCTTGGGTCACGGTGTGGTCAAAGCCGAATGGCGAACCGATCGCGACGACCCACTGGCCAGCCTTCAGATCCTGGGATTTGCCGAGCTTGAGCACCGGCAGATCCTTGCCTTCGATTTTCAGCAACGCCACGTCGGAACGTGGATCGGTGCCGACCAGCTTGGCTTTCATCTCACTGCGGTCAGCCAGACGGACGAGGATTTCGTCAGCATCGGCGATCACGTGGTTGTTGGTGAGGATGTAGCCGTCCGGCGAAATGATGAACCCCGAACCCAGCGATTGCGCTTCACGCTGACGCCCGTCGCCACGCGGTGAGCGCTGCTGAGGCGGCATGCCGCGCTCGAAGAATTCGCGCAGCATCGGTGGCAGGCCTTCCAGATCCGGCATCTGCTGATTCACGCGACGGTCCGGCAGTTTCTGCGTGGTACTGATATTCACTACCGCTGGCGACGCTTGTTCGACCAACTGGGTGAAATCAGGCAGATCGGCCGCTTGCGCAGCAGGGACCGCCTGACCGAGCAACAGCACGGTGGCGAAGATGGAAAGATAAGATTTCAAACTAGGTATCGACATACAGCTCCCGTTACGACGAGCAGGGTTAAGCGATATGGAGCAAAGGAACACCGGAAACCACAGACCGGTATTTTTGTTCCGGGAACAACAAACAAGGCCAGAGCCGTGAGGCTCTGACCTATAAAAAATTTTCAGGGGTTTTGCAAATGAAAATGCTCAGCAAACATTTCGACGTCTCGACGACGAGGTGGAAATGACTGAAATCAGCTCACTGCTTGCTGGTCGCAGCGCCATCGTTGTTACGCATCGATAGAGCAATTCGTTCGGCGGTGCCAATCGGGATTTCGCCAACCACCGTGACCATCATTTCACCTTGCGGTGTAGTCAAACGACGGGATACCGCGACGGTAGGGCCCAACTGGGTACGAGTATCGGTGACGGTTGCACCGTTCAACGGTTCAAGGAACACGGAGAAACGCGCCAGGCCATCGTCATACATCAGGCTGCTGACCTGGGTCTTGGTCTGCGCATCCTTGTGTGAACTGCTGCTGGTCAACTCGAAGCCTGGCGGCAGCCAGTCCGAACGCCAGTTTTGCACGGTCTTCGCCGCAGAAGCCTTGTCATTACCGATGTTGATCGGCTTGCAATCGGCGTCTGCCATCAAGTCTTTGTCCGACGGGACTTCATCAGTGTCGAGGCTAGTGAACTGAAAGCGCTCGAGCAATTGCCCTTTATCGTTCAACAGCAACGATTTGAGCGGCAGGCCGGTTTTCTTGTCCAGATGCAGCTCGAAACCGTAGCGGTGCTGATCACGTGGCGTCAGTGCCACGATCACTGCATCACGGCCGGCCACGCGCGACTTGCCGATGACGGCAAGGTCATACCAATTCTTCAGCTTTTTGGGATCAAGTGCACGGGCGGCAGCATTGGGTGAATCACCCAGTCCCGCAATCAGGGTGCCGCTGACGCATTGAGTACGTCCATCAATGCGCACGACTTCCTGAGCCGAACCGTCGAGCTGCAATAACCGCTCGCGGACCTGGCTATTCTGGACACGATGCCAGATGTTGTGCGTGGAAAAACTGCCGTTCCGCTCGTAAACGAAAGTACCGTGAAAGCTTTGCTGCTGCTCGGCCTGGCCCAGACGGGTCAACCAGTCCTGGGCCTCGTCAGCGTGGGCTGGAACGATGAACCAGCCACTGAGCAGAAGCGAAAGTAGAGGGATGGCGCGCATGATCCTCCTTAACGGTTTTCCAGGCTTGCGGCACGTGCGTATGGCAGCGCGCTTTCAGTTCCTTTGAGTGCAGCCTGCTGAGCGTGCTGACGCAGGTAGCCTGGCAGACGCTGATCATGCCAGCCTGGCTGACCTTGCAGAACGCCGTTAGCCATAGGCCCAGTCGCTTCCGAGCTTTCGCTGTAACCAGCCAGAACTGCCGGACCTTTGACCTGTGGAGTGGCCAGAGTAGGCTGGTTCGACTGCTGGGCCAGTTCAACACCAGCGATTTCGTCCTGGTTGTACAGGCGAACACCGGCCAGAACGGCCACGGTTACCGAAGCGGCAACAGCGAGGCGACCCAGGTTACGCCATGGGCTGCGGGATACTTTGGCCGGAGCCGTTTCGTCTTCCAGCGCAGCGGATACTGCCGCAGCGATATCCAGACGCGGAAGCAGCAGATCCTTGTGCATGGCTGCCCGAGCGATCTGGTAACGAGCCCAGGTCTCACGGGTATCAACATCATCCAGTGCGCTAAGCACTCGACGCAATTCCAGTTCGTCCGCTTCGTTATCCATCACTGCGGACAGCGATTCCTGCAGGGCTTCACGACTCATGGCGTTCCTCTCTTGGCTGTCGCCGCTGTCTCAGTTTTCCTGCAACAACGGTTGCAGGGCTTTGTCGATGGCCTCCCGAGCGCGGAAAATCCGGGAGCGCACGGTACCCACCGGACACTGCATGACGCTCGCAATGTCCTCGTAACTCAGACCATCGAATTCACGTAAAGTTAAAGCCGTACGCAAATCCTCTGGCAGTTGCTGGATGGTCCGATGGACGGTGCCTTCGATCTCATCCCGCAGCAATGCACGTTCTGGTGATTCGAGATCCTTGAGGCCGTGATCGCCATCGTAGAACTCTGCATCCTCCGAACTTACATCGCTATCCGGCGGCCGACGGCCGCGGGAAACCAGGTAGTTCTTTGCCGTGTTAATGGCAATACGGTACAGCCACGTATAAAACGCACTGTCACCGCGGAAATTTCCAAGTGCCCGATACGCCTTGATAAAGGCTTCCTGAGCAACGTCCTGGGCTTCATGGGTGTCGTGCACAAAACGCACGATCAACCCGAGAATTTTGTGCTGATATTTCAGCACCAGCAGATCGAAAGCTCGCTTGTCGCCACGCTGTACGCGTTCGACCAGCTGCTGATCCTCTTCCTGGGTTAGCATGAACACTCCTCGATAAGCCCGGAGGAGACTTGCATTACTAAACGACCAGACTTGCAAACATAGACTCGGGCTTTTCGCAAAAGTTCTCCCCCTCCAAGCAAGTTTCCTGCGAGCTCTGATTTGGCACGCACGAAAAACGCAGCGCGGGATAAACCGGCTGCGCGAATAATCTTGTTATCGGTTTCGCCGGCAGGAATCCAAACGCAGATTCCGCACTGAAGCCGACACTGTCCCTGGTTTCTGGCACCGTCTATTGATCTTGGGCCTTTGGCAAAAGTTCCAATTATTTATAGCCGTACCCACCTGACATTGCGCAACCCTGCTCGGAAAAGTCTGTTTCAGCGCCGATACAGGTGTCTTTTTCCCAAACCGGCAAAAAAACTTCCGACGAAGCACAGCGCTTTTTACCGCGCAGTAGTCTCACAATGCCATCTGGGCCTGGCTATTGTGCCGCCCAACCCCTCTATATACTAGTGGGCTGTGTGGCTGTCTTGACTCGCCGATCCAGCTGTCTTGCGCCAACCCCGACCCGGGTCGCTTTGAGCGGAATCCTGAAATGAGCCAACAGTTCCAACACGATGTTCTGGTGATTGGCAGCGGTGCTGCCGGTTTGACTCTCGCTTTGACCTTGCCCGGTCATCTGCGCATTGCCGTATTGAGCAAAGGCGATCTCGCCAACGGTTCGACATTCTGGGCCCAGGGTGGCGTTGCCGCCGTGCTCGACGATACCGATACTGTCGAATCCCACGTCGACGACACCCTCAACGCCGGCGGCGGCTTGTGTCACGAAGACGCTGTGCGTTTCACCGTCGAGCACAGCCGCGAAGCCATCCAATGGCTGATTGACCAGGGTGTGCCGTTCACCCGCGACGAACAGTCCGGCACTGAAGATGGTGGTTTCGAATTTCACCTGACACGCGAAGGCGGCCACAGTCATCGGCGCATCATCCATGCTGCAGACGCCACCGGTGCCGCGATCTTCAAAACCTTGCTGGCCCGGGCCAAAGAGCGCGAGAACATCGAACTGCTGGAACAGCGGGTGGCCGTTGATCTCATCACCGAGCGCCGCTTGGGCATGGAAGGCGATCGCTGCCTGGGCGCTTACGTGCTGAACCGCGCCACGGGCGAAGTCGACACCTACGGCGCACGTTTCGTGATTCTGGCTTCGGGCGGCGCGGCCAAGGTCTACCTTTATACCAGCAACCCCGACGGCGCCTGCGGTGACGGCATCGCCATGGCCTGGCGCTCCGGTTGCCGGGTGGCGAACTTGGAATTCAACCAGTTCCACCCGACCTGCCTGTATCACCCGCAAGCCAAGAGTTTCCTGATTACTGAAGCGCTGCGTGGCGAAGGCGCGCATTTGAAGCTGCCCAACGGCGAGCGCTTCATGTATCGCTTCGACAAACGCGCCGAGCTGGCGCCTCGTGACATCGTCGCGCGGGCCATCGACCATGAGATGAAGCGCCTGGGTGTCGACTGCGTATATCTCGACATCAGCCACAAGCCTGAATCGTTCGTAAAAACTCACTTCCCGACTGTTTATGAACGCTGCCTGGGCTTCGGCATCGACATCACCAAACAACCGATCCCGGTGGTCCCCGCCGCGCACTACACCTGTGGCGGGGTGATGGTCGATCAGCACGGTCGCACCGACGTGCCCGGCCTCTACGCCATCGGCGAAACCAGCTTCACCGGCCTGCACGGCGCCAATCGCATGGCCAGCAACTCACTCCTGGAATGCTTCGTTTATGCCCGTTCGGCAGCGGCGGACATTCTTGCGCAACTCGATGACGTTGCGGCGCCAAGCGCCCTGCCCGTCTGGGATGCCAGTCAGGTGACCGACTCGGATGAAGACGTGATCATCGCGCACAACTGGGACGAGTTGCGCCGATTCATGTGGGACTACGTCGGCATCGTGCGCACCAACAAGCGCCTGCAACGGGCGCAGCACCGGGTGCGTCTGCTGCTGGATGAGATCGATGAGTTTTACAGCAACTATAAAGTCAGCCGCGACCTGATCGAGTTGCGCAACCTGGCACAGGTTGCCGAATTGATGATCAGCTCAGCCATGGAACGCAAGGAAAGTCGCGGGCTGCACTACACCCTCGACTATCCGGATATGCTGCCCGAAGCGCTCGACACTATTCTGGTGCCGCCCACCTACGCCGGCTGAACTTGAGCCGCACTCGCAGGCGTCGGTGCAGATCCGCCGCCTGCGAGTCACGTGGCACGCAGATCGACCTGACCCGCCACTCTCCGCGCAAACGAAAGCGCAACACCACAATCAATGGCAGCGCCAGACTGTCCGGGCGCAGTTGCACCGCTTGCCAGCCATCAGCCTGATTCCAGACCTGCCAGCCATCGCCATCGCGGCGCAAGCCGCAGAATGCTTTCGGGTGGTTCAGCAGAATCTGCCGTGGCAGCACCCAAAAACCATGCAGCGCACAGACGCAAGTGCCGAGCAGACTGGCCCAGAGCGGAATCGACAGCAGACACAGCGAACCCACGGCGAACGCCTGGGCCAACAGATACGCCGCCAGCAACTGCCGTGAGGCATGCCAGCGGCATTCGAACGTATTACTTGGGCTGGACACGATCCAGAATCATCCGGACCATGCGTTGCAGCTCGGGATCTTCCGACTCGCTGCGCTCCATGAACCAGCCGAACATGTCCTGATCCTCACAGGTCAGCAAACGCACGTACAGATCGCGATCCACTTGATTCAACGTCGCGTAAACCTCCTGCACGAACGGCACCAGCAGCACGTCAAGCTCAAGCATGCCGCGACGGCTGTGCCAAAAGAGGCGATTCAGTTCAACTTGTTCGACCATGGAGCCCTCCTCGAATTTGCCGGGCAGTATACAGCCCCGGCGCGGGCCGCACAGTCGGCTTTGGTCGGGCACCCGTGATCCTTTATCAACTACCCATTTCAACCCTGCCCCCTTATGATGTGCCCCAGTCTATTTACCCTGCGATGACCCATGGCCGATTCTGCTTTTTTCTGCACCCTGTCTCATGAAGGCGTACTCGCGGTTCGCGGTGCGGACGCCGGAAAATTCCTGCAAGGCCAGTTGACCTGCAATATCAATTACCTGAGCGACACCCGCGCCAGCCTCGGCGCCCGCTGCACACAGAAAGGCCGGATGCAGTCGAGCTTCCGTATTCTGCTTGAAGGTGACGGCGTGGTGATGGCGATGGCCAGCGAGCTGCTCGAGCCGCAACTGGCCGACCTGAAAAAGTACGCAGTGTTCTCCAAATCGAAACTGACCGATGAAAGCGCCGCCTGGGTGCGCTTCGGTGTGGCACATGGCGATGCAGCCCTGACCAGCCTCGGTCTGGCACTGCCCGCCGAAACCGACAGCGTTGTGCGCAACGAAGGCCTGATCGCAATTCGCGTTTCGCCCGAGCGCGCCGAACTCTGGGTGCCTGCCGCTCAGGCGCCAAACATTCAAAGCCGACTGTCCGCCACGCTGGCTGAGGGCGAACTGAATCAATGGCTGCTGGGCCAGATCCGCGCCGGTATCGGCCAGGTCATGCCTTCCACCCGCGAGCTGTTTATCCCGCAGATGCTCAATTTGCAGGCGGTCGGCGGCGTGAGTTTCAAGAAAGGCTGCTACACCGGCCAGGAAATCGTCGCGCGCATGCAGTACCTGGGCAAGCTCAAGCGGCGCCTGTACCGCCTGCGCCTCGACGCGGCCGAGTTGCCGGAGCCCGGCACTCAACTGTTCGCCCCCAGCCACAACAGCTCGATCGGCGAAGTGGTGCTGGCGGCCAATGCCGAGGGAAACATTGAACTCCTGGCCGTGTTGCAGGCCGAAGCTGCCGAAGCCGGTGATTTGCGTCTGGGCGCCCTCGAAGGCCCCGCGTTGCACGTGCTCGACCTGCCTTACGAACTGGATCGCGACCGCGAAATCCAGCGTTGATCGCAGCATTGTTGCAACACCCTAGAGAGTCCAAATGAGCGAACTGGCGGAAAAGGTCCAACAGGATTTGGTTGCGGCCATCGATAACGATGACCTGGTTCTGCCAACGTTGCCGGAAGTGGCCCTGCAAATTCGCAAGGCCGCCGAGGATCCGGAAATCAGCGTCAGCGATCTGAGCAAAGTCATCGGCCGCGACACCGCGCTGTCGGCGCGCCTGATCAAAGTGGTCAACAGTCCGCTGCTGCGCGCTGCGCAGGAAGTCACCGACCTGCACACCGCCATTACCCGTTTGGGCATCAACTACAGCAGCAACCTGGCGATCGGTCTGGTGATGGAGCAGATCTTCAATGCCCGCTCCGAGGTGGTCGAACAGAAGATGCGCGAAGTCTGGCGCAGCAGTCTGGAAATCGCTGGCGTCAGCTATGCCCTGTGTCGTCGTCACACTCAGCTCAAACCCGATCAGGCGGCACTCGGCGGGCTGGTGCATCAGATTGGCGTGCTGCCGATTCTGACTTACGCCGAAGACCACAATGAACTGCTCTCTGATGCGGTCAGCCTGACCCATGTGATCGAGCAGATTCACCCATTGCTCGGCGAGAAATTGCTGCGGGTCTGGGAGTTTCCCGAGCGCCTGGTGCATTTGCCATTGCTGTATCAAGACTTCAGCCGCGACTCGACGCGCATCGATTACGTCGATGTCGTGCAAGTGGCCAATTTGTATTGCCGCAAGGACACCGATCATCCGTTTGCGCGGATTGATCCGTTTAGCGTGCCGGCGTTCAGGAAGCTGGGGATTGATCCGGAGAACAAGCAGTTTTGCGCGGATCTGGAAGAATCGCGGTCGATGTTCTACTGACCTGTGGTGAGGGGATTTATCCCCGTTGGGTTGCGAAGCGACCCTAGACTCTGCGATCCGAACCGCGACTGCTGCGCAGCCGAGCGGGGATAAATCCCCTCGCCACAAAACTACTACCAGGGGGAAAATCCCCCGCCACAAAAGTATTACCCGGCAATAAAACTGACCCGCACCTTCAACCCTGCCTGCTCGCCATCATGCAAGGTGATCTGCGCCAGATGCGCGCGACAGATCTCGCCGACAATCGCCAAGCCCAGACCTGAACCGGCGACCTGCTGATTACGCCGGTAAAACCGCTCGAACACCCGATCGCGCTCATGCAGCGGGATCCCGGGCCCGTCGTCCTCAACCTCAAGCACCGCCGGCGCCGTCACCCGCAAAATCACGTTGCCGCCCGGCGGCGTGTGCGCCAGCGCGTTGTCGACCAGATTGCTCAGCAGCTCATTGAGCAGCGTCGGCTCACCGCGCAGCCACACCGGTTCATCCGCTTCAAGCGCCAGCGCCACGCCGCGCTTGTGCGCCAAAGGCGCCATGGCCATGCCCAGCTCTCGGGCCAATTGACTCAGATCGAGCAACTGCGCGCCGCCCTCGGCAATCGCCCGCGCACCGTTTTCGACACGGGCCAGCGACAGCAGCTGATTGGCCAGATGGGTCAGGCGATCGGTGCTTTGTGCGGATGACTCAAGGGTGGTGCGCCAGGTTTCCGGTTCGTTTGAGCGCAGGCCCAATTCCAGGCGTGCCTTGAGTGCCGCCAGCGGCGTGCGCAACTCGTGAGCGGCATCGGCGATGAACTGCGCCTGCCGCTCGAACTGGCCGCGTAGCCTTTCGGTGAAATGATTGAGCGCGCGGACCAAGGGTCCCAGTTCATGCTGCACTTCCACCAACGGCAGTGGCCGCAAGTCGTCGGGCTGGCGTTCCTCAACGGCGGTTCTTAACCGCTCCAGCGGGCGCAACGCCGCACTCACCGCGAACCACACCAGCAACAATGCGCCCACGGCCAGCATGCCCAGGCGCAGCAACGTATCGGCCGCCAGACTGCGCGCCATACTGACTCGCGCTTCGTCGGTTTCAGCCACGCGGATCTCCGCCATGCCGTTCATGTTCGGCTCGCTTACGGCCTTGAGCAGGCTGACCACGCGCACGTTCTGGCCGTTGTACTTCGCATTGTAAAAGCGCGCCAGCGCCGGATAGCTGTCGGTGCGCGGCGTGCCGGGCGGTGGCCCGGGAAGATTTTCGTAGCCGGAAATCAGCTTCTGGTGAATGTCGTTGACCTGGTAATAGATGCGCCCGGCGCTGTCGTAGGCGAAGGTGTCCAGCGCCACGTAAGGCACATCGGCGCTGAGGCTGCCATCGCGCTGCGACAACCCGGCAGCGATGGTGCGTGCCGAGGCCAGCAGCGTGCGGTCATACGCGGTGTCGGCGGCTTCGCGACCGTTCCAGTAAGCGCTCAAGCCGCTGGCGAGCATCAGCACCACCAGCAACCATCCAAGGTTCCACAGCAACCGCCAGCGCAGGCTGCTGGGCTTATGCATCGCGGCTTTCCAGCAGATAGCCGAGGCCACGGAAGGTGACGATGGCCACGGGCTGGCCATCGAGTTTCTTGCGCAAGCGGTGCACGTAGATTTCGATGGCGTCGGGGCTGGCTTCTTCATCGAGGCCGAACACCTGCGCGGCCAGTTGTTCCTTGCTCATCACTCGCCCCGGCCGCGCGATCAACGCTTCGAGGACGGCTTGCTCGCGTGAGGTGAGGGTCAGCAGTTCGTCGCCGAGGGTGAAGCGCCGCGTATCGAGGTCGTAAGCCAGCACGCCACAGCGCTGCTGACGCTCGCCGCCCAGGACACTACGGCGCAGCAAGGCTTTGACCCGCGCTTCCAGTTCCGTCAGTTCGAACGGCTTGGCCAGGTAGTCGTCAGCACCGAGATTGAGGCCATGCACGCGATCCTTGACGTCACTGCGCGCGGTCAGCATCAACACCGGCAGGTTTTTGCCGCGTGCACGCAGCCGCGCCAGCACCTCGAAACCGTCCATGCGCGGCAGGCCTACGTCGAGGATCGCTACGGCGTATTCCTCGCTGCCCAACGCCAGGTCGGCAGCTACGCCATCGTGCAACACATCCACCGTCAGACCGGTGCTCTTGAGCGCCTGAGCCACGCTTTCGGCCAGTTGCAAATGGTCTTCGACGAGCAGGACACGCATGGATTTTTACCTCGTTCAGGGTTGGCCGACGCCACGCTTTGTCGCGGAGTTTACAGCCGCAACCGCCGCTGTGAAGCCCGAAAAACCGTGAAAGACAATTGAAAGGTTGTTGAAAGGTTAGCCGGTTAGAGTCGGCCCACGGACAGTTTCGACTGTCGCCGCTGCCGCCACACAGCGCAACGAAAAACGCCATGAAGCGTTTTCGACTCATAAGAACAATAACGGAGTACCCCAGCATGCCCTCCATGCGCACCAAGGCTGTAATGCCTGCTCGCCTTGCTCGATTCCACCGTTGCACCGTCGGCTTCTCGCCGCAGTCCTGTTTCCCCTCCGTTGTTTCAGTCGTTGCGCGCGCGCCGCGAGAAAACTGCGCCTGCCGCTAGGTTTTCGCGTTGCCCTTTGGTCATTCGGTCCATCCATAACAACAACTCCTCTGGAGACTCAAATGAACGTATCACTGCGTAAAGTTGCTCTCGCCGCTGGCGCGATGCTGTTTGCCGGCCAACTCATGGCCGAGCCGAAACGTCCGGAATGCATCGCCCCCGCCTCCCCCGGCGGCGGTTTCGACCTGACCTGCAAACTGGTGCAGAGCGCACTGGTCAACCAGAAGTTGTTGAGCAAGCCGATGCGCGTGACCTACATGCCCGGCGGCGTCGGCGCGGTGGCGTACAACGCGGTGGTGGCACAACGTCCGGCGGATGCCGGCACGCTGGTGGCGTGGTCGAGCGGTTCGCTGTTGAACCTGGCCCAGGGCAAGTTCGGCCGCTTCGATGAAACCAACGTGCGCTGGCTCGCGGCCGTCGGCACCAGCTACGGCGCCATCGCAGTGAAAAGCGATTCGCCCTACAAGACCCTCGACGATCTCGTCCAGGCGTTGAAGAAAGATCCAGGCTCGGTGGTTATCGGCTCCGGCGGCACCGTCGGCAGCCAGGACTGGATGCAGACCGCACTGATCGCCAAGGCTGCCGGTATCAACCCGCGCGAACTGCGTTACGTGGCACTCGAAGGCGGTGGTGAAATCGCCACGGCCCTGCTCGGCGGCCACATTCAGGTCGGCAGTACCGACATCTCCGACTCCATGCCGCACATCCAGAGCGGTGACATGCGCCTGCTCGCGGTGTTCTCGGACAAGCGTCTCGACGAACCGGAAATGAAGGACATCCCGACCGCTCGCGAGCAAGGCTACGACATCGTCTGGCCGGTGGTGCGCGGCTTCTACCTCGGGCCAAAAGTCAGCGACGAAGACTACGCCTGGTGGAAAGACTCGTTCGACAAACTGCTGGCTTCCGACGAGTTCGCCAAGCTGCGCGACCAGCGTGAGCTGTTCCCGTTCGCCATGACCGGCCCGGAACTGGACACCTACGTGAAGAAGCAGGTCGCCGACTACAAAGTGCTGGCCAAAGAGTTCGGCCTGATCCAGTGATCGTCTCTGTCTAGTGGCTGCGTCTCCTACGCGGGGACGCAGCACAGGAGCTCCCATGCTTATTCAACGCATTTTCGCCTCGGTGTTGCTGCTGGTGTGTGCCGGCCTGGCACTGATGGCGTGGCCGTACCAAGCGGCTTTTTCCTATGAACCGGTCGGCCCACGTGCCTTTCCGCTGCTGATGCTCGGCCTGATGGGGCTGGCGCTGCTGTACATGGTGGTTCGCCCGGCCCCCATCAAACACAACCCGGATGAGCCGCCGCTGGATCGCGAAACCCTGACCAAGATAGGTCTGTGCGTGGTGTTGTTGCTGGTGTTTGCCGGCACCTTCGAACCCCTTGGCTTCATCGTGGCCAGCATCATTACCGGCGTACCGATGGCCCGTCTCTATGGCGGCCGCTGGCTGCCGAGCGTGGTCATCATCAGCCTGATGGCGGTTGGTCTCTATCTGCTGTTTGATCGCTTGATGGATGTTCCGCTGCCCCTCGGCCTGCTCAGCGTCCTGGAGAACTGATATGGATACCCTTGGCTATTTGGGTCAGGGCTTCGGCGTCGCGCTGAGCCCGTACAACCTGGTGACCGCCCTGTGCGGCACTCTGATCGGCACCGTCGTCGGCCTGTTGCCGGGCCTTGGTCCGATCAATGGCGTGGCGTTGCTGATTCCGATCGCGTTCGCGCTCGGCCTGCCGCCGGAGTCGGCGTTGATCCTGCTCGCGGCGGTGTATCTGGGCTGCGAATACGGCGGCCGGATCAGCTCGATCCTGCTGAACATTCCGGGCGAAGCCTCGACTGTAATGACCACCCTCGACGGCTACCCTATGGCCCGCAAAGGCATGGCCGGTGTGGCACTGTCGCTGTCGGCGTGGAGTTCGTTCATCGGCGCGTTCATCGCCACCTGCGGCATGGTCCTGTTTGCGCCGCTGCTGGCGAAATGGGCGATTGCCTTCGGACCGGCGGAATACTTCGTGTTGATGGTGTTCGCAATTGTCTGTCTCGGCGGCATGGCCGGTGATCGACCGTTGAAGACCTTTATTGCGGCGCTGATCGGCCTATTCCTTTCCACCGTCGGCATCGACGCCAACAGTGGCGTGTACCGCTTCACCGGCGACAACATTCACCTGACCGACGGCATCCAGTTCGTCGTGCTGGTGCTGGGTCTGTTCTCGATCAGCGAAATCCTTCTGCTGCTGGAAAAGACCCACCACGGCCAGGAAGCGGTGAAAGCCACCGGCCGGATGATGTTCAACTTCAAGGAAGCGGCGTCGGTTTTCGTCGTCAACGTCCGCTGCGGCGTGCTCGGTTTCATCATGGGCGTGCTGCCCGGTGCCGGCGCGACGCTCGCCAGTGCCGTGGCCTACATGACCGAGAAGCGCATCGCCGGCACCAGCGGCAAATTCGGTGAAGGTGATCCGCGTGGTCTGGCCGCGCCAGAGACCGCAATCGGCGGCGCGGCGTGCGGCGCTCTCGTTCCGATGCTGACCCTCGGCGTTCCGGGTTCGGGCACAACTGCGGTGATGATCGGCGCGCTGTCGCTGTACAACATCACCCCGGGTCCACTGCTGTTCCAACAGCAACCGGACATCGTCTGGGGTCTGATCGCGTCGTTGTTCATCGCCAACGTGATGCTGGTGATCCTCAACATCCCGATGATCCGCGTATTCACCCGCATCCTCGCCGTGCCGAACTGGGCGCTGGTGCCGATCATCGCGATCATCACCGGGATCGGCGTTTACGCGGTGCACGCGACCACCTTCGATCTGTTCCTGATGATCGGTATCGGCATCTTCGGTTACATCCTGCGCAAGCTGGATTTCCCGCTGTCGCCACTGCTGCTGGGCTTCATCCTCGGTGGCCTGATGGAGCAGAACCTGCGTCGCGCGCTGTCGATCTCCAATGGCGCGCTGGAGATTCTCTGGTCGAGTCCGATCACCTTCGGTTGCTGGATCCTCACCGCGATCATGCTGCTGATGCCGCTGATTCGCATCTGGCGTAAACGTTCGGCGGCACGGCGCGTCATTGCCGATGTTTGATCGCTTGTCCCTGAAAGCCTGGTGGGGCACCCCGCTGGTCGGTCTGCTTGGCGGTTTCATCGCCAGCCAGATCGGCTGGCCGCTACCGTGGATGGTCGGCTCGTTGCTGGCGATCATCCTGGTGCGCTGCCTGACGCCGTGGCAACTGGCGGAAATCCCTGGCGGGCGCAAGTGCGGCCAGTGGATCGTCGGCATCGGTATCGGCCTGCACTTCACCCCGTTGGTGATGGAACAGGTGCTCAGTCATTTCGGTTTGATCTTCTTCGGTGCATTGGTCACCAGCCTGTCGGCGGTGGTCGGCGTGTGGCTGATGCGCCGCACCGGCGAGGATCGCGCCACGGCTTTTTTCTCAAGCATGCCCGGTGGTTCCGGGGAGATGGTCAACCTCGGCGCTCGTAACGGTGCACTGCTCAGCCATGTCGCGGCCGGGCAGAGTCTGCGGGTGTTGGTGGTGGTGTTGTGCGTGCCGGCGGCATTCAAGTATCTGCTCGGCGACGGCACGCCGATTTCTCACGCCGGCAGTGTCGATTGGCGCTGGCTGGCGATTCTGTTCCCGGCGGGCGCCCTGCTCGCCTGGCTCTGGCAGCGTCTGCGCCAACCCAATCCATGGCTGTTCGGGCCGTTACTGGTCAGTGCAGCGGTCAGCATCACCTGGGATCTGCACATCGGTTTGCCCAATGGCGGCAGTCAGATCGGCCAATGGCTGATTGGCAGCGGCCTGGGCTGTCACTTCAATCGGCAGTTCTTCCGCCGCGCGCCGTCGTTCATGGGCCGGACGTTGATCGGCACGGCGCTGACCATGTTGATCGCGTCGCTGGCGGCGCTGGGCTTGAGTGCATTGACCCATCTGGATCTGCGTTCGCTGACCCTGGGCATGATGCCCGGCGGGATCGCCGAGATGAGCCTGACGGCGGAGACCCTGCAACTGTCGGTGCCGCTGGTGACGGCGATGCAGGTGATGCGGCTGTTGTTTGTGCTGTTTCTGGCGGAGCCGTTGTTCAAATACTGGAATCGTCATCCCGCCTAAGTCTGCGAGATCGGGTCGCTCTTTTCGCGAGCAGGCTCGCTCCCACAGGGGGTTTGTGGCTTGCACACAATTCCTGTGGGAGCGAGCCTGCTCGCGAAGGGGCCAACCCGGTCGACACATCAAATCGGTGGCAAGCGCCAGTCGATCGGCGTTTCGCCATTCTGTTCGAGAAACTTGTTGGTTCGGCTGAAATGCCCACAGCCCAAAAACCCGCGATAGGCCGACAACGGCGACGGATGCACCGAGGTCAGCACCAGGTGCTTGGTCGCGTCGATCAGCTTCTGCTTGCTCTGCGCATGGGCGCCCCAGAGCATGAACACCAGATGCGGCTGCCGTTCGCTGACCACCTCAATGATGCGATCGGTGAAGTGCTGCCAGCCCTTGTCCTTGTGCGCGTTGGCGTTGGCGCGCTCAACCGTCATGGTGGTGTTGAGCAGCAGCACGCCCTGTTCGGCCCAGCTCTGCAGGTAGCCGTGGTTGGGAATGTCGATATTGAGGTCGCGCTTCAGCTCTTTATAGATGTTGACCAGCGACGGCGGCGCCGGCACGCCCGGTTGCACGGAAAAGCACAGACCATGGGCCTGGCCCGGGCCGTGATACGGATCCTGGCCAAGGATCACCACTTTGACTTTATCCAGCGGCGTCGAATTCAGCGCATTGAAAATCAGCGGTCCCGGCGGATAGATCTCCTTGCCGGCTGCCCGCTCCTGCTGCAGAAAGCTGCGCAACTCTGCCATGTAAGGCTGGTCGAACTCAGCACGCAGTGCCTCCTTCCAGCTCGGTTCGAGTTTGATACGGTCGTCAGCAGTCATGGTCATTTCCGGCAAAAACAATGGGGCGAACCCTAGGAAAGCCGACCACGCTTGTCAATTGATCTGACGCAGATCCGGCACTTTCCCCCATAGCGATCATACTGATCGCTCAAATTCCCGATCGAGGTCACGATGAATCTGCACTTCGAAGAACTTACCGGCACCGACGGCGCCCGCATCGGCATCGCCAGCCTGGATGCCGAAAAATCGTTGAACGCGCTGTCACTGTCGATGATCAACGCCCTCAGCGACAAATTGAACGCCTGGGCCAATGACCCTCAAATCGTCTGCGTGCTGCTGCGCGGCAACGGCGCCAAAGCCTTCTGCGCCGGCGGTGAGGTGCGCAGCCTGGTCGAAGCCTGCCGCGCTCACCCCGGCGAAGTGCCGCCGTTGGCCGCGCAGTTTTTCAGCGCGGAATATCGCCTCGATTACAGCCTGCATACCTATCCCAAGCCGCTGATCTGCTGGGGTCACGGTTATGTGCTCGGTGGCGGCATGGGCCTGTTGCAGGGCGCGAGCACGCGGATCGTCACGCCGAGCAGCCGTCTGGCGATGCCGGAAATCACTATTGGACTGTATCCGGACGTCGGCGCCAGTTGGTTTCTCGCCCGATTGCCGGGCAAGCTCGGCTTGTTTCTCGGCCTGACCGGCGCGCACATCAACGGCCGTGATGCGCTGGATCTGGATCTGGCCGATCGCTTCCTGCTCGACGAACAGCAACCGCAATTGATCGAAGGCCTGCTGCAATTGAACTGGCAGGAACAGACCGCCATGCAGCTCAACAGCCTGCTCAAGGCTCTGCAGCAGGAGGCACTTGAGCAAATGCCCGAAGCGCAGTGGCTGCCGCGTCGCCAGCTGATCGACGAACTGCTCGACGTCAGCGACGTCACCTGTGCGTGGAAAGCCATCAGTCTGCACCGCGACAGCAGCGATCCATTGATCGCCCGAGCGGCGAAAACCATGACCGAGGGCTCGCCGCTGACCGCGCATCTGGTCTGGGAACAGATCAGCCGCGCGCGGCACATGTCGCTGGCCGAAGTATTCCAGATGGAATACACCCTGAGCCTCAATTGCTGCCGCCATCCGGAATTCAGCGAAGGCGTGCGTGCGCGGTTGATCGACAAGGATCAGAAGCCGCACTGGCACTGGCCGGACATCAATAACGTGCCGGATGCGGTGGTCGAGGCGCACTTTCATAAGGTCTCGGAGGGACGGCATCCGTTGGCGGATCTGACCCAGTATTGAAGTGGCGCGAGGCCCGCGATGGCGACTGGATTGCCTTCGCGGGCCGGCTCAATCAGTCGTCTTGTCAGACATTCAGTCCGTAGAACTCAATGAATTCCTTCATGGCCCGCTGCGCTTCATCGTCGCCCTTTATCAAAATGTCTTCGACATCTCTCAGTGGCGGAAGCGGGTGCAGACGTTCAGCAATTTGCCTTGCGCTGTAGTCTTGAATCGCTGTTCCTTCGCTGACTCTTATGAAGCCAATAGCGCTTTCACCTTCGGCAAAATGACTGGAAACCCGGATTTTCGGTGCCATGCCGTAGTCGACCACGATCACCAGATCATCACGCTCACGGTGAAACTTCAGGTTGTCGATCGTCAGCCTGCGTTCGGAAAAATCGATCCCGTCCAGGCCGCCTCCGTTGTTGATGATCACGTCTCTGCCGAGGCCATCGTATCGGTAGATATCATTTCCCGCGCCGCCGGTTAGCGTGTCATTGCCCGGCCCACCCAGCAGCAGATCATCACCGGGGCTGCCCGTGAGCACGTCATCCCCCTGCATCCCTCGGATCTCCCCCGCGCCGCTTATCGTGTCATTGCCGCGACCGCCCACGAGTGGCAGCGCTCGTCCGTCTCGCAAGGAAATTGAACGGGTGGGATGGTTGACGATGACACCCGTATGAAAAGTCTCGGGCGCAGGTCCCAGCTGACTTGATTCCAGGAGCTGCTTCAAACTTGCGACCGACCCATCGGCGAACTTGACGAGCTCAATACCGGCGCCCTCAAGTTCACCGCTGTGGGGCCAGACGATGCGGACTTTCTGTGTCCCGCCCCATTGGATATCGAGTGTCGGATGAAGCATTTTCGCTCTCGGCGGGTTGCGGTAAGCCGCGCGATCCGGGTTGGGCTCCAGCTCGACATGGGTGGTCTCTATCAGCGCAGCACTCCAGCTCAATTGCAGTGCATCGCGCTGCGCATCTGCTGGAAGAACGACCGTGTCCTGATCGATCAATCCGTACTCATCTTTCCACCCCGCTACGCCTACTTCTGCGCGGTGGAAAACAGGGTTCGGCACATCCGCAATCGTGGTGGTCGCTGCGGCGTACGCTTGCACGATGTAGGTGTCGGCGCCGTCTTCGCCGTAAAGCCAGTCATCCCCTGCCCCGCTGACCAGATAGTCGGCGCCCTCGGCGCCCAGCAAGGTATCGTCACCTGCACCTGCGGATAAAAACGCGCCCGGTGTTCTGTCGCCGACAGTGCCGTAGTCAAGTGGGGAGCCTGCATAAGCGACGATCAGATCATCACCCGCGCCGCCGTGGAAAACGTTTTCCACTTCGACGTTGACTCGCCCGCCGGCATCGTTGCCATGGACGATTTTGCGTTTGATCGTTTCAGTTGTGACATCCCAGCGAAACGCCTTGGGCACTGTTGCGCCCGAACTGAAGCTTGCCGCCGGATAGACGTACCAGCCTTCAAGCGCGCCGGATTCCTTTCGGCCCTCAACCAATACGTCGCCCGTATTGAATGAAAACCCGTTGGCCGAACCGGATCGATAATAGCGAGGCGCCTGAGCAGAGGAAGGCATTGCTCCCTCGGCTTTCACCGGTTTATGTTCGACACGGGTTGTGGTTGTCGACTGCCTTTCACTGACCACGGCGTGCCCTGCATCAACCTTCATCCATGGCGGCGTTTCAGACAGTGTCCCCGCTTCGACGCTGCCATCGATCAGCTCCGTGTGAGTGGTGTAACCGGTGTCGCTGGTAGTGATATGGCTGCGAACCCAGACGCCTTGCTCATTCAAGGTAAAACCTGTGGCGTGTCTGCGGGCGGAGCGTTTTGACTTGATTTGCGCGAGGAACTCATCGGTCCAGTTGACCGTTTGAACAGACGCCACCGGGCCTTGCGCCGCAGCGGTGAAATCGTCTGGCTTAACCGGATCCTCAACTTTGCTTTCAGGGGATGCCGGGGCGGTGACAGGTTCTGGTACGGGTGACTCGGCCGTCTCTATCGGTGGCAATGTTTTGCGCAGGACATCTGCATAATCAAGTACCACGCCGTCGCTGAAATTGAATGTGGAATCCTTCCACCGCTCGTGATTCTTGATGAGTATCGCGTCGCCCGTGCCATTGGCCAGTCGCAAAACCGTGCCGACGGTAACTTCGATAACGTCGGCCTTCAGGCTTTGCGCGGAAAACCCTGCACCGAACCTGATGATGTTGCGGCCGCCGGCATCGGTGACGATATCCAGGCCGTCGCCAGCGCCGAAATAGTAGATGTCGGCGCCATCCATGCCATCCAGCACGTCAGCACCTGGACCGCCATCAAACACGTTGTCGCCAGAATCGCCGCGAAGGTAGTCCGTCCCCTCTCCGCCCAGCAATGTGTCGTTGCCGACGCCACCGAGCAACGTGTCGTTACCTGAGCCACCGTGTAGATAATCGGCATTCTGCTCGGCCTCAGCGCTGTTTTCGTAATCGCCGGCAAGGATGTCGTCACCCGCGCCGCCGTACAGCGTGTCGGCACCGAAACCACCCTGTAACGTATCGTTTCCTTCGCCGCCCTGAAGCACGTCGTTGTTGCTCCCGCCCGGTTGCAGGTCAGACACATCGCCATCGAGGAAATCAGCCCCTGCGCCACCCACCAGCGTATCCGCGCCACCCATGCCGCGCAGGGTGTCATTCCCCGCGCCGCCATCGAGAAAGTCGTTGCCGTGATAACGAACCGGATGGTCAGGGCTGTCGCCGATCAGATCGTCATGGCCTTCGCCGCCGAAGAGCAAATCATCGCCACCGCCGCCCCAGAGCGTGTCATCACCGGAGCCACCGTCCAGCAGATCATCGCCAAAAAAATGCGCGGCATCGCCTTCGACGCCGTCCAGTACGCCGTCATCACCCTGCAAAATGTCGTTGCCAGGGCCGCCATACAAAGCGTCGCTGCCACCGTTACCGCCGAGTGAATCATCACCACTGCCGCCGTCCAGCACATCGTTGCCATGGTGTCTGCTGGGCAGGCCACCGCCCCAATCGAGGTTGTCACCAAGCATCACGTCGTTGCCGCTGCCACCGGCCAGGGTGTCGTTACCTTGATCGCCTTTGAGAAAATCGTCGTCAGCTCCGCCGTCAAGCAGGTCCTCTCCCCAGCCGCCGTTGATAATGTCCTTGCCGCCCTGCCCATACAGCACGTCACTACCGCCTTCGGGCGCACTGTTTATCGAGGCCTTTGAATAGACCGCTCGGTGACTGGTCACACCGCGAGCAATCGTGACGGCAGCGCGCTTAACCGACCAACCTTGTTCCAGCGCACCGGTGGTTTCGTCTCCGGATAACACATCGTCGCCAGCACCGCCGATCAAGGTATCCCGGTCATTGCCACCGAGCAGAACATCTCGGGATGCCGTACCGATAAGCAAATCGTCACCTTGCCCGCCGTCGAGCCAGTCTCCGCGACTTGCCTTGCCCTTGGCGTCACCGTCGGCCATAGCATTTTCGAGCGTCGTCTGCTTGTCGCCGAATAACCGATCGTCTCCAGCCTTGCCGAACAATCGATCAGAACCGCCCAGGCCGAGAATGACGTCGTCTGCGGCGGAACCGTAAAGTACGTCGGCCTTGTTGCGCTGTTTGACCTTGGGCAGCAGCACCACGTTGCCCAGCTCATCAAAGGAGGGCTGATCGCCGGGGACAGTGGGATCGGCGTCTTTGGCTTTCCAGTCGCCCTGAAGCGTCAGATCCGCAGCAGTGAGCGGCTGCCCCTCGTATTCAGGGAGGCGGATGCCAAGCATCCCGGGCTGGAAGTTTTTGATCACCACCAGATCGCCCTGGCCGTATTTGATGTTGAGGGTGTTTTCAACAAGCGCCAGGGTGATGGACCGATTCTCGGTAGACCAGATGTTGCTCAGAGGCGCGCGGCGTTTGAGTGCGGGAATCGGTGCGCCATTGATCCACAGCTGCCCATTGGCATTGGCATCAAGAATCTCGTCGAGGCCATCGCCGCTGGCGAATTCATAACGGTCGTTGCCTTCGCCCCCGATCAAAGAATCGTTCCCCTTTCCTCCGATCAGAACATCATCACCGGCCATCCCGTACAACACATCATTGCCGTCACCTCCGGTTAGCGAGTCATTGCCGCGACCACCTTCAATTACATCGTGACCGGCCATCCCATCGATGGAGTCATTGCCCTCGCCGCCATACAGATGATCGGCATTGGCGCCACCAGCGAAAGATCGCCCGCCGTCATCACCGAACATGGCCAACGAGTTCAGCACTCCGGTGGTCATCGGCGCCTGTTTGCCGGAGGCGAGATCGGAGTAGGAAAACTGCTGCAGCGAGTGTTCTCCAAACGAGCCTTGGGTTCGGGCAATCAAACGGGCGAGCATCTGCGCACGGTCCGCCAGCCACTGCGCGGTGATAAAGCCTTCGCCAGTGTGCGGATCGTAAAGCTCGAGGTTGCGGTCGGGATAACCGTCGGCTCGCTCTATGACGACTTCACTGAATTGCTGCAAAGAGTTGCGCAACGCCAGACCGAGCGGCGTCGCCTCGGCTGCCAGTTTCGCCCATGCATTGGCATTGCCGAACTCGCCTATTGTTCGGGTGACGATGCTTTGCGACTGCTCTGGGGAGAATGCCGAGAAGAAGGCGTAAGCGTTGCTGGCGAAGGTGTCGTTGGTAGTGGGTATGGCAGCAGAATCGCCGTCGTAAGTGCGCTTGAACATGTCGAGAAATTCGTTCTGGCCGTAGCGCAAGATCAGCTCGACCACGGCGGCAACAGGTGTGCCTTTGACTACATGCTGAATCAGCGGATTCACACTGCCACTGGCCAGCGCGATATTGATTTGCTCGGGTACGACCGAGAGCAGACTTTGCAGTGGATTGATGCCGAAATTGCTGATCGCCGCTCGCAGGCCGACGCTGTAGGCGTCGATGGCGAAGAGAATGTTTTTATAGTCGTCGAGCCGGTTGGGTTTTGCCTGGATGGGTGGGCCGCCATCTTCCGCATCCGGGTCGCCCGCAGAGATCAGTCTCCACGTTTCATAGGGAGGTTTACCGCCCAACAGGCTGAATCCGACTGTTCCAGACCAACCGGAGTTACGTTTCACGGCGGTGTCGTCCTCCCCGCAAACCTCCTTGAACAGCGCCTCGCCAATCGCGCTGGCGTCGATTTCTGCGATCTGGCTGATTGACGGAACGGTCCAGGGTGCCAGTTGACCGGCAAGGGATCCGTTGATCAGGGTATTGATGAAATTGACGGCAACCTGGTTGGATGAAAGCTGCATCAGGTCTTCACTGAAAATTGTATTCAGTCTGAGTTCACCCTGGCGGGAGGTGTAACCACGAATCAGGGCAGAGTAGGCACCGTTTCCACCGTTGGCATCAATGGCCACGGCAAGCCAGAGTCTGGCGCTTTTCAGCACTTCTCCAGCCTCTTTATCGGCAGCTACAACGTCAGAAACTTTCTCACCAATAATATCGAACAGCTTTTGGTACAGGGGGGCGCAGCTTGCCCCTGCTATTTTCAGCGCATCGTACTGAATTTGTTTTGAGCTCAGCCTCATTCCTTTGCAAATATTAGCCGCGTTGAAAATCTCTGATTTTTCCATGTCGCTAAAAACATAACTCATTGTTACTTCCTTGTAATAACCGCCCGTGAAAGATAACCACTGAGATACTTGAGCATCTCAGGTGCTTCGCGTAATGACGCTAATCCGAGTTTTACGCCACCGTGCCCACCAGCGAAGTCGAAGTTATCCAGATTGATAGCGCAGAAGAAATTCAGTTTGCCGAAATCAAGATTTTCCAATTCAGTTCTGCTGAACCTTGCCAGTTTCTCGTCAGTCAGCTTTTCCTCCGAAGCCGGGCGAATCAAGCCGTCACAGTTGATCAACCGAGGGGTTCCATCTCGCCGCGGCCAGCCAGTAATGACAAACGTTCTAACCGAATCTTGATTCTTGAAATGCGGTGGAGGTGCATCGAGCCAAATCTCCAGCCCCGGATAATTCTTTAGTTTCACAATCAACTCATCCGGCCAGTTGACGTGCCGATAACCCCGCTCATGGGGTTCGGTGGTTTCTTTCCTGGTAAAAAGTCCGGCGTTCAATTTATAGAGCCGCCAACTTTTGGGGATCGACTCTGCGCGCTGATCCTGGTACCGGTGCAGCCCCGTCCCGGTCCGCCAGAAAAGCCCCTTCAGAGCAATCGCCAGACACGCTTTCTTGTTCACCATTTCAGGCATGCCTACATAAAACTCAGGGACTAGCGTCTTATCTATATAGGCGCCGCCTAATATCGGCACTTGCCGCATGCTCGCCAGCTTGTTCTGGCAAGCTTTCTCGTTTGCCTGGTGAATAGCCGCCGACTCGGCAGTTTGTTCTTTGCGAATATAAAATTCCGCTACGCAGTAACAGACATAAAAGAACAATCCATACTTCAACAACCTTTTAAACCACTTGATCGCCTGCTTACGCGACTTCCTGGACATTTCAAACCTCCCGCTCAAACTGCGGAACGGTTGGTATGTCGCTATGCCCGGATATCGCGCTTGCAAAAACCTCAAAATATTGGCTCACGCCCGATTCCACACTGAACCGACCTGCCGTCAACTTCGCGGTGCTGGCAAGACCACCGTACTCACCTGCCGACTTCAAAACCTTGCTTACACTTCCGGCAATTTCTTGATGGTCAAAGAAATCCACCAATATTCCATTAGCCCCCTCGACAACGACTTCCCTTACCGGAGCCGTATCCGACGCAACAACCACACAACCGGACGCCATCGCCTCCAGTAACGACCAGGACAAGACAAACGGATACGTCAAATAGACATGAACTTTCGAACACTGCAGAACCGCTCGATAAGTCTGGTAAGGAAGTTTCCCTGTGAAATGCACTCTGGAGTGATCGAAACTGACCTCCGCCTCCATCCTGCTGCGCCAATCCGGGTACCCGACCGGCTTACTCCCATAACTGACACCATCACCGCCAACCACGATGATCTGCGCATCGGGGCACTCGGCCTGAATAAGCGGGATCGCTCGCATGAAACTGTGAAAGCCGCGATAAGGCTCAAGGTTTCTGGCGACATAGGTAACGATCGGCTGTCCGGCTTTGAGCTCGATTCCATTGGGCAATCTGACTTCCCCGACTTTCGCCAGGTCAGAATTTTGAATCACACCTTCGTGAATGACCCGAATCGCCGACCGGTAAGCGGCCGGAAACAGGCTGCGCTGCCACTGCGTGGGCGCGATTGCGATATCGCATTGTTGAATATTCAACAGATGCAGCGAGTTGAGCACTCGCAGCCGTGACGACTCCCTTGCGGCTCGCCGGAATTCAGGGTCGAACCCGCAATCGGCGCCCTGCGCTCGATAGTAATACTCGCAATAGTGAATCAGCGGCGTATCGGCATAGACGTCCTTGGCAAACAGCGTCTCTCCCCATCCGGGATGAGCAAGAATCACGTCTGGCTGATAGCCCGAACGTTTCAGCCTGCCCAGGATTTCAAAAACTTTCTGCCCGTCGATCACCGCTTGTTCGTAGCGGATCAGATACGGGTGAATATTGCCGGGCGCTCGGCTGGTCGCTCGATATCGATGGGTGTTCACACCGGCGACGCCCGGTGCAGTGTCCCGACCTATCGCCATAACCTCATCACCGCGCTCCAGCGCTGCCAGCACCACATGACGGAACTGACCGGGAAAATTTTGATGAATAACCAGTAGCTTCATAGCGCTGAACGTCCATTTTTCGCCGCTATCGAGCTGAGGATTGCTCGCCTCGTTCGGCGTCCACGAACGCTAACAAACACCACGAAATGAAACTGTAGGACGCTTCCGGGATTGTCCTAGGAGATGGCCAACGAAAGGACTTTTCGCCGGGCAAAAAAAAGCGGCGCATCATGCGCCGCTTGCTCATTGCAGAGATTTACCAGCGGTTGCCACGGCCGTTGTAGTCACGACGACCGCTGTGGCGATCGTAGTTGCCGCGACCGCGGTGGTCATTGTCCCAACCGCCCCGACGGTGGCCGTCCCAGCGTCCGCGATCGTTGCCGTGCCAGCGACGGCTTTCGTAGTAACGCGGGGCCGGTTGGTAGTGCCGCGGCGCCTGGTAATAACGCGGTTGCTGGTAGTACCGCGGCGCTGGCTGGTAGTAGCGCGGCTGAGTGTAATAAGTGCCGCCGCTGCGGTAATAGGAGCCGCCACCGCTGTAATAGGCCGGTGCGGGTGATGTGTAGACCTCTGACCTGTAGTAGCTGTCTCCATAGGAATAAGGAACGCATCCGCCAAGGGAAAAAAGCATCACGGCAAGCAGTACGATTCGGCGATACATGGCGGCCTCCTGGACCGCGGGTTGGCCACACCAGCGACGCTGGCAGGCGACCGTCAGCAATTGCGTGACTGTCGAAGAATCAGACAGCGGTTTCGGAATCTGGTGCGTTCCTGCAACAAGTTGAAACAAGTGATCATGAAATCTTGTTAATCCGCAAAATCAGCGACCCGTGAAGCGTAACCGCGCTGCATGACGGTGCAACCACGCACCACCACGATGCGCTGTCGCTCGCCCCGCTCACCTCGGCAATCCAGCAAATCCCCGCCGCAAAGGCCTCGGCCCGACTTGGCACGCCTCTCGCTTTAGCAAACCCGTGCAGGAGTCATCACAGGTTCGCGGCACCACAATTTGCAATGGCTGACTAGGGTTCCGGCTCGCAAGCGCGAGTGGCTGGTCCGAGAGTTGGCGACCTCCAGTTGAGGTTACACGGCGGGACAAAAGCCCGGGAGACAAGCCACCGTTCGCGGTGCCGCGTTGCCTTCCTGTCCGCCCTCGATCAACTGGAGAATCCGCAATGATCCGACTACGTTTCCCCGCCCTGCTCGCCGCCGCCTTCGCCGCGCTCATCAGCACGCAATCTTCCGCCGCCCAGAAAGACCACTTCAGCGTGTGCTGGACGATCTACGCCGGCTGGATGCCATGGGAATACGCTGGCAGCCAGGGCATCGTCGACAAATGGGCGAAGAAATACGGGATCAAGATCGACGTCGTGCAGCTCAACGACTACGTCGAATCGATCAACCAGTACACCGCCGGCCAGTTCGACGGCTGCACCATGACCAACATGGATGCGCTGACCATTCCGGCTGCCGGTGGTGTCGACAGCACCGCGCTGATCGTCAGCGATTTCTCCAACGGCAACGACGGCATCGTGCTCAAAGGCGAAGGTAAAAAAGTCGCCGATCTGAAAGGCATGGACGTCAATCTGGTCGAGCTGTCGGTCTCCCATTACCTGCTGGCCCGCGCGCTGGACTCGGTGGACCTGACAGAGAAAGACCTGAAGGTGGTCAACACCTCCGACGCCGACATTGCCGCCGCGTTCAACACCAACGACGTCAACGCCGTGACCACCTGGAACCCGATGCTCTCGGATATCAAGGCCAAACCCGGCGTCACCGAAGTGTTCAATTCCAGCCAGATCCCCGGCGAGATCATGGACATGATGGTGGTCAACAGCGCCACCCTCAAAGACAACCCGGCACTGGGCAAAGCGCTGACCGGGGCGTGGTTCGAAGTGGTCGCTTTGATGAACGCGAAAAATGCCGCGAGCAAAGCTGCGCTGGAGCACATGGCCAAGGCCTCGGGAACTGATCTCGCCGGCTTCCAGGCGCAACTGGACACCACAAAACTGTTCGCCACGCCGAGCGAAGCGCTGAATTTCGCCACCAGCAAACAACTGCCGGACACCATGCGCAAGGTCGCCGAATTCTCCTTCGAGCATGGTCTGCTCGGCGAAGGCGCGAAGGACCCGAGCGCGGTCGGCATGTCCTTCGCCAACGGCGTGACCAGCGGCGACACCGCCAATCTCAAGCTGCGTTTCGATCCGACTTACATGCAGATGGCCGCCGACGCCAAGCTGTAAGCCACGGAGGATTTGGCCATGCGCCTGATCAATCGCCACCCCGATCGCCCGAGTCGCCTGTTGCTGGTGATCCTGCCGTTCGCGCTGGTGCTGTTCGCCTACTTCACAGGCTCGGCCGAGCGCCTGGCGGACAACCCCAACGACAAACTGCTGCCCAGCGCCGTGCAGATGAGCGACGCGGTAAAACGCCTGGCCTTCAACGCCGACAGCCGCACCGGTGAATACCTGTTGTGGCAAGACACCGCGGCAAGTCTGCGCCGCTTGGCCATCGGCCTCGGCATCGCGGCGCTGGCAGGTCTTTGCCTCGGTATTGCGGCGGGCACCCTGCCGCTGTTCGGCGCGCCGTTGTCGCCGCTGCTGACGGTGCTGTCGATGGTGCCGCCGCTGGCGATCCTGCCGATTCTGTTCATCGTCTTCGGGCTGGGCGAGTTGTCGAAAGTCATGCTGATCGTCATCGGCATCACCCCGGCGCTGGCCCGAGATCTGGAACAGCGTGCCCGCGACATTCCGGTCGAACTGCTGATCAAGGCGCAGACCCTCGGCGCCTCGACCTGGACGCTGATGCTGCGCGTGGTCTTGCCGCAGCTGTTGCCGCGCTTGCTGATCTCGCTGCGTTTGATGCTCGGTTCGGCATGGCTGTTCCTGATTGCCGCCGAAGCGATCGCCTCCACCGACGGCCTCGGCTACCGGATCTTTCTGGTGCGGCGCTACCTCGCCATGGATGTGATCCTGCCCTACGTGGTGTGGATCACCCTGCTCGCCTGGCTGATGGACTGGGGCTTGAAGCAGCTGACCCAGCGCGCTTTCCCTTGGTACGAGGGAGCAGCGAAATGAGCTTCATCACAGTTAAGAACGTCTGGCAGCAGTACGCCGATCAAGTGGTTCTGGAAGGCTTGAACCTGAGCGTCAACGAAGGCGAGTTCTGCACCCTGGTCGGCGCCTCCGGTTGCGGCAAATCGACCTTCCTGCGCCTGCTGCTCGGCCAGGAAAGCGCCAGTCGCGGGGAGATTCTGCTCGACGGCCAGCCCTTGGCCAGCGAACCGGATGCCAGCCGTGGCGTGGTCTTTCAGCGCTACTCGGTGTTCCCGCATCTGAGCGTGCTCGACAACGTCACCCTCGGTCTCGAATTGCCGCGCGCGCCCTTGCTTGGTCGGCTGTTCGGCAACGCCAAACGCGAGGCTCGCGAGCAGGCAGCAGCACTGCTGAGCAAAGTCGGCCTCGGCCATGCGCTGGACAAGTACCCGGCGCAGCTGTCCGGCGGCATGCAGCAACGCTTGGCCATCGCCCAGGCGCTGATCATGAAGCCGCGCGTGTTGCTGCTCGACGAGCCCTTCGGCGCACTCGACCCGGGCATTCGCAAAGACATGCACGCGCTGCTGCTGGAGCTGTGGCGCGAGACGCAACTGACGGTGTTCATGGTCACCCACGACCTGTCCGAAGGCTTCAGCCTCGGCACGCGTCTGCTGGTGTTCGACAAGGTGCGCCTCGACCCGCACGCCCCCGGCGCCTATGGCGCCCGCATCACTTACGACATCCCGTTGAACAGCGACCGCCGCGCCCAGCGCGCCGCCGTCGAGGCCCTGCCGCTGCCGCTGGCGGGCACCCTTCGCACTGCTTGAGAGGACTGCTGCAATGACTGATTCAATCCAACTTTTCCCACCCTTCGCTGAGGAAATGCTGCCGGGCGGCGGCCACCGTTCGTTCGTGCTCAAGCGCGGCCAATTGCTGCGCCTGACCGACCTGCGCGGTGGCGCCAATGTCAGCCTGACCTTGCTTAATGCCAATGAAAAAACCGAGCGGCTGAACCTGCCCGACAGCCTCAAATGCCAACACACCGCCAAGCTCACCGCCGGCCACTGCCTGTACTCGGACATGGGCCGCGTGCTCGCCGCGATCACCGCCGACACCTGCGGCTGGAGCGATAGCCTCGGCGGTGTGCTTTGCGCACAGGAAGTCGCCGAAAAGTACGGTCAGGGCCGCTACCAGGAATTGCGCAACGGCTTCTTTCGCAATGGCACCGACAACCTGCTGGTGGAACTCGGCAAGTGGGGCCTGGGCCTGTCCGACCTGCTGATGACCCTGAATCTGTTCAGCCGTGTGAACGTCGATGAGGCCGGGCGTTTCCACTTCGTCGAGGGCAATTCGAAGGCCGGTGACTACATCGAGTTGTACGCGCCGATGGACACCCTGGTGGTGCTCACCGCCCTGCAACATCCGATGGACCCGTCACCCGAATACGCCCCGAAACCTCTGAAGCTGAGCTGGATGAACGCCGACGCCAGCGTCGCCGAACACTGCCGCACTTCGCGCCCGGAAAACGAGCGCGGCTTTATCAACACCGACCGTTTGTTCGCCTGAGGATCGCTGCCATGTCACTCGCAATCGCCACTTCGCACAAGCAAGCCGACAGCGCGATCTACCGCGCGACCATTCCCGCCGGCGAGCCCTGGCTGATGGAGGTCAAGGCCGGGCAGACCCTGCGCATCCTCGATCTGGAAGGCAATCAGGCAGTCGACACTTTGTTCTACAGCCTCGCCAACCCGAAGGAACGCTACGACGTGCAACGCACCTTGCGCCGGCAGAACAGCGTCTACCTGAGCACCGGCAGCGTGCTGTATTCCAACCTCGGCCAGCCGATGCTGACCATCGTTGCCGACACCTGCGGGCGCCACGACACCCTCGGCGGCGCCTGCGCGCAAGAGAGCAACACCGTGCGCTACGCCCTGGAAAAACGCTACATGCACAGCTGCCGCGACAACTACCTGCGCGCCTGCGCCCACGACGGCCGATTGAGCAAGAGCGACATCGGGCCGAACATCAATTTCTTCATGAACGTGCCAGTGACGGCGGACGGCGGGCTGACTTTCGAGGACGGTATTTCGGCGCCGGGCAAGTATGTCGACTTGCGCGCCGAGATGGACGTGATCGTGCTGATTTCCAACTGCCCGCAGTTGAACAACCCGTGCAATGCCTACAACCCGACCCCGGCGGAGTTGCTGGTATGGAACTGACCATCAGCCGTTTACGCCGTTGGCTTTTTGCCCTGTGCCAGGCGCGTTCCGGGCAGTGCCTGAAACCTTCAAGGCACTGATAGTCCTGTGGGAGCTGGCTTGCCAGCGATTGCGGTGTTTCAGTCACCAACAATGTTGGATGTGCCGACCTCATCGCTGGCAAGCCAGCTCCCACAGGAGTTTGTGGTGGGTTTGAGTGAAGTGTGTTTTTTCCATCCGGGACGGCCCGGATGTCTGTCGAAAAACAGCGGGACGGCCCGCTCCCCCTTCAGGGGTTATGCCATGTTCGAAAAAATCCTGATCGCCAACCGTGGCGCGATTGCCTGTCGCATCCTGCGCACGATCAACGTGCTGAAGGCCCAAGGCGTCGCCGTGTACTCAGAAGCCGATGCTGCCAGCCTGCACATCTCCCAGGCCGCTGAAGCGTACAGCCTCGGCGAAGGCGCGGCGTCCGCGACGTATCTGGCCGTCGATAAAATCCTCGCTATCGCCAAACAAAGCGGCGCCACGGCGATTCATCCCGGCTACGGATTTCTCTCGGAAAACGCAGCGTTCGCCGAAGCCTGCGAAGCGCAGGGCATCGCCTTCATCGGCCCGACGCCGGAGCAATTGCGGGTGTTCGGCCTCAAGCACACTGCTCGCGCATTGGCCAGACAGCACGGCGTACCGATGCTCGAAGGCACCGACCTGCTCGACAGCCTCGATTGCGCGCTGAGTGCCGCCGAACAGGTCGGCTACCCGGTGATGCTGAAAAGCACCGCTGGCGGTGGTGGCATCGGCATGCGCGTGTGCCGCAGCGCCAGTGAATTGAGCGAATCATTCGAAGCGGTGAAACGCCTCGGTCAGAACAACTTCAGCGACGCCGGGGTGTTCATCGAGAAGTACATCGAACGCGCGCGGCATCTGGAAGTGCAAGTGTTCGGCGACGGCTGCGGTGAAGTCATCGCTCTCGGTGTGCGCGACTGTTCGGTGCAGCGGCGCAACCAGAAAGTCCTCGAAGAAACCCCGGCGCCGAACTTGCCCGAAGGCATGGCCGATGAGCTGTGCGCGGCAGCGATCAAACTGGCGCAAGCGGTGAATTACCGCAGCGCCGGCACCGTCGAATTCGTCTTCGACAGCGAGGCCCAGCGCTTCTATTTTCTCGAAGTGAACACGCGCTTGCAGGTCGAGCACGGCGTCACCGAACAGGTGTGGGACGTGGATCTGGTGCGCTGGATGATCGAGCTGGCCGCCGGTGATCTGCCGCCGCTGAACGAGTTGTATCAAGGCCTGGAACCGCAGGGCCATGCGATTCAGGCACGTCTGTACGCGGAAGATCCGGGGCGTGATTTCCAGCCGAGCCCGGGCCTGCTGACCGCTGTGCAATTTCCGCCAGCCAACGGCGTTGAGTTGCGCATCGACACCTGGGTCGAAGCCGGTGTGGAAATCCCGCCGTATTTCGACCCGATGATTGCCAAGCTCATCGCTTGGGCGCCGAGCCGCGAACAGGCTCGCGCCGAACTCCATCAGGCACTGGGCGATAGCCTGCTGTATGGCGTGGAAACCAACCGCGATTACCTGCGGCAGATTCTCCTCGATACTCCATTCGCCAGCGGCCAGCCGTGGACCCGTTGCCTGGAAAATCTGCTCTATCACGCCAACACCTTCGAAGTGCTCAGCGCCGGCACGCAAACCAGCGTGCAGGACTATCCCGGACGCCTCGGTTACTGGGCCGTCGGCGTGCCACCCTCGGGGCCGATGGACAGCCGAGCGCTGCGTCTGGGCAATCGCCTGCTCGGCAATGAACAAGGCGCCGCCGCACTGGAAATCACCATGAGCGGGCCGATCCTGCGCTTCAATTGTGACGCGGTGGTCGCGGTGACCGGCGCGCCGATTGCCTTGACCCTTGACGCTGAACCGGTGCCGATGAACACCGCGCTGCTGATCCCGGCCGGCGCGACATTGCAACTGGGCAGCATCAGCGGCGCCGGCGCGCGCAGTTATCTGTGCCTGCGCGGCGGCGTGCAGGTGCCGGATTATCTGGGCAGCAAAAGTACCTTCACCCTCGGCCAGTTCGGTGGGCATGGCGGGCGCGCGTTGAGGGCCGGTGACGTCTTGCATGTGCCGGCATTGGCCGACCACAGCGCCGGCCAGCAACTGGCCGAACAGCACATCACTGCGCTGCCGAGCGTGCGCCAGATCCGGGTGATCTACGGTCCGCACGGCGCGCCGGAATACTTCAGCGAAAACTACATCACCACGTTCTTCGCGACCCAGTGGGAAGTGCACTTCAACTCCAGCCGCACCGGCGTGCGCCTGATCGGACCGAAGCCTGAGTGGGTGCGTGAGGATGGCGGTGAAGCGGGTCTGCACCCGTCGAACATCCATGACAATCCGTATGCGATTGGTGCGGTGGATTTCACCGGGGACATGCCGGTGATTCTCGGCCCGGATGGCCCGAGCCTGGGTGGGTTCGTCTGCCCGGTGACGGTGATTGAGGCCGATCTGTGGCAGCTGGGGCAGCTCAAGGCGGGCGATAAAATTCAGTTCACTCCCGTCGACCTCGGCACCGCCCGCGATCTCGCCCTGAAATGGGATGCCCCCTGTGGGAGCTGGCTTGCCAGCGATGGTGCCCGATCTGACACCGCATCAACATCATCGCTGGCAAGCCAGCTCCCACAAGGGATTGTGTCGCCTGTGGTTCTTGAGTTGGGTCAGGGGGATCGGCGGCTTGTCGGGAGGGTTTCTGGCGACACTCATTTACTGCTGGAAATCGGCGAGCCCGAGCTTGATCTGGTCCTGCGCTTTCGCGCCCACGCGCTGATGCAGGCGCTGGAAAGCCAGGTCCTGCATGGGGTGATCGACCTCACCCCGGGCATTCGCTCGCTGCAAGTGCACTACCAGCCCGAGCAACTGCCGCTGGCCGATCTGCTCGGCATCATCGCTGGCGAATGGGACGCGGTGTGCGCCGCCAAGGACTTGCAGGTGCCTTCGCGCATCGTGCACTTGCCGCTGTCGTGGGACGACCCGGCCTGTCAGTTGGCGATCGAGAAATACATGACCACCGTGCGCAAGGACGCGCCGTGGTGCCCGAGCAACCTGGAGTTCATCCGGCGCATCAACGACCTGCCAAATCTCGACGAAGTGCAGCGCACGGTGTTCGATGCGAGCTATCTGGTGATGGGCCTTGGCGACGTCTATCTCGGCGCGCCGGTGGCCACGCCGCTCGACCCGCGTCATCGTCTGGTGACCACCAAGTACAACCCGGCACGTACCTGGACGGCCGAAAATTCGGTCGGCATCGGCGGCGCCTACATGTGCGTGTACGGCATGGAAGGCCCGGGCGGTTATCAGTTTGTCGGGCGCACCCTGCAGATGTGGAATCGCTATCGCGAAGTCGCCGCGTTCGACGGCAAACCGTGGCTGCTGCGCTTCTTCGATCAGATCCGCTTCTACCCGGTCAGCGCCGAAGAACTGCTGCGCATTCGCCGCGATTTCCCGTTGGGGCGCTTCGATCTGAACATCGAACACAGCCAGCTCAACCTCGCCGACTATCAGGCATTTCTCAGTCAGGAAGCCGCGGGCATCAGCGCTTTCCGTGCGCAGCAACAGGGCGCGTTCAAAGCTGAACGCGAGCGCTGGATCGCCAGCGGCCAGGCGCATTTCGACAGCGAAGAAGCCGTGCCTGACGCCAGCGAAGAAGCACCACTGGAAAACGGTGAACACAGCGTCGACAGCCACATCGCCGGCAATCTCTGGCAGGTGCAGGTCGAGGCCGGCCAGCGTGTCGCGGCGGGCGATGTGCTGGTGATTCTCGAGTCGATGAAGATGGAAATCCCTGTGCTCGCGCCGCTGGCCGGTGTGGTGCGAGAGATCCGCGTGCAACCCGGTTCGGCGGTGCGCGCCGGACAACGGGTGGTGGTGCTGGAACTCGACTGAAGCCATTTTTTATAAGGATCAACCGATGAATCTGCAACTCGATGCACTGCGCCAGGCCTATCGCAATGGCGACACCACACCGCGCCAACTGCTGCTGCAACTGCGCGAAAAAGCCGCTGCGCTGAATCCCGACTATCACCTGTTCATCCACCTGCTGAGCGTCGATGAACTGGAGCCGTACCTCGCCGCCCTCGACGGTCGTGACCTCGACAGTCTGCCGCTGTATGGCGTGCCGTTCGCGATCAAGGACAACATCGATCTGGCCGGCATTCCCACCACAGCCGCGTGCCCGGCGTTTGCCTATGTGCCGCAGCAGTCGGCGACCATCGTCGAGCAACTGTTGGCGCTGGGGGCGATTCCGCTGGGCAAGACCAATCTCGATCAGTTCGCCACCGGCCTCAATGGCAGCCGCTCGTCTTATGGTGCGTGCCCGAACAGCGTGCTGGCGGAGTATCCGTCCGGCGGTTCCAGTGCGGGTTCATCCCTGGCGGTAGCGCTGGGTGTGGCGAGTTTCGCCTTGGGCACTGACACCGCCGGTTCCGGGCGAGTGCCGGCGGCGCTGAATAATCTGGTGGGATTGAAGGCGAGCAAGGGCCTGATTTCCACCGCTGGCGTGCTGCCGGCGTGCCGCACGCTGGACTGCGTAACCACCTTCACCGCGACCGCCCGTGAGGCCAGTCAGTTGCTGGCGTTGACGGCCAGACACGATCCTCGCGATGAGTACAGCCGACGCAATCCGGCCTGGAATGACGGCTCGGCATTTGGCGCGCCACGGCCGTTTCGCTTCGGCGTGCCACGGGCACAGGACCTTGAATTTTTCGGCTGCAACGAGGGGCCACAGTTGTTCGCAGCGGCCATCGAACGGCTCAAGGCTTTGGGCGGCGAGGCAGTCGAATTCGATCTGTCGCCGTTTCTCGAAGCAGCGCGTCTGCTCTACGACGGGCCGTGGGTCGCCGAGCGTTACAGCGTCGCCGGTGAGCTGCTGGAGCAGAATCCCGAAGCGGTGCTGCCGGTGATCCGAGCGGTGCTGGCCAAAGCTCCGGCAGTGACTGGCGTGCAGACCTTCCGCGCGCAATATCGATTGCAGGCGCTGAAGGCCCTGTGCGACGAAGCCCTGGAAAATCTCGACTGCGTGCTGACACCGACCATCGGCCGTCCAGTGACCCTGGCCGAACTTGAGGCGGAACCGGTGCTGCGCAATTCCGAACTTGGCTATTACACCAACTTCATGAACCTGCTCGACTACGCCGCCGTCGCCGTGCCGACCGCGTTCATGGGCAATGGTTTGCCGTGGGGCGTGACGTTGTTCGGGCGGGTATTTACCGATCAGTATCTGTTGAGCGTGGCGGATGCCTTGCAGCGCCCGCAGGACAGTGCCCTGCCAGCTCCGGCGAACCCAGCGCGCAATGACCGCGCTCGATTGGTGGTGTGTGGCGCGCATCTGCAAGGGCTGGCGCTGAACTGGCAACTGACCCAGCGTGGCGGGCGTTTGCTGGAAACCACATTCAGTTCGCCGGACTATCGACTGCACGCCCTCGCCGGCGGCCCACCGCTGCGTCCGGGGATGGTACGAGTCAAGGACGGCGGCGTGGCGATTGCCGTGGAGGTCTGGGAATTGCCGACCAGTGAATTGGGCTCGTTTCTCACCGGAATTCCGGCGCCGCTGGGGCTGGGCAAGGTGCAGCTGGCGGACGGGCGCTGGGAGAGCGGGTTTATCTGCGAGCCGTATGGCCTGGAGGGTGCGGTGGATATCAGTCATTTGGGGGGATGGCGGGCGTATCTGGCATCCCGGGGCTGATCCGAAAGCTCGCCCTCACCCTGGCCCTCTCCCCCAGGAGAGGGAACTGACCGAGGTGACTGTCCATCGGTTGCCATTGGCTGATACCGAGTCGATCACAGATTTTCCATCACCCTCAATCCAGCTCCCTCTCCCCCGGGAGAGGGCTGGGGTGAGGGGCTGCGATTTCCCTGACACACCCCCACGTCATATCCCCCGCCATTTCAGGCACAAATCCCGCAGTGTTTTCCCGACCATCCCACTAGAATGCATCCCATCGGGCCACTGCCAACGGATCTGCCATGCCGCTTCGTTCTCCCTTGTACTCGCAACGTTCACTGGTGCTCACGTTGGTCGCCCTGCTCGGCGCCGGGTTTCTCGCCACCTCGCTGTTGAGCTATTTCGCTTCCCGCGAGTCGATCCGCGACAACATCGTCAACACTGAACTGCCACTGACCTCCGACACGGTCTATTCGGAAATCCAGAAAGATCTGGTCCGGCCGATCCTGATTTCCTCGATGATGTCCCGTGACACGTTCATGCGCGACTGGGTGGTCAACGGCGAGCAGAATCCCGAGCAGATGACCCGCTATCTCGACGAGGTCATGACCCATTACGGCGCCTACACGGCGTTCTTCGTTTCCAATGCCACGCTCACCTACTACCACGCCAAAGGCGTGCTCAAACAGGTCAAAGTCGATGAGCCGCGCGACACCTGGTACTTCCGCGTGCGCGACATGCAGGACCCGTACGAGATCAACGTCGACCCGGATCTGGCCAACAAGGACAACCTGACGTTCTTCATCAACTACAAGGTCTACGACTACCACAACCGCTTCATCGGTGCCGCGGGCGTGGGCCTGACGGTGGACGCGGTGATCAAGCTGATCGACAAGTATCAACAGCGCTATCAACGCAGCGTGTACTTTGTCGACACCTTCGGCCGCCTCGTATTGACCGGTGCCGAGGGTGGTCCGGAAGGCGCGCACATCGGCCAGAGTCTTGGCGAACTGGAGAGCATGAAAAGTCTGGTCAGCCAGTTGCCCAAGCCGCACAGCGGCAGCTACGAATACTCCACCCACGGCCAGGGACATTTTCTCAACGTGCGGTTTATCCCCGAGTTGAACTGGTACCTGTTCGTCGATAAACGCGAAGACGGCGCGCTGAGCGAGATCCGCCAGTCGCTGTATCTCAATCTGCTGATCTGCCTGTTGGTGACGTTGATCGTACTGGCGCTGCTCAATCGGGTGATCAAGCGCTTCCAGGCGAAGATCCAGGCGCACGCCACCCTCGACAGTCTGACCGAGCTGCCGAACCGACGCGGCTTCGACATCCTCGCTGCGCAAGCGCTGCACGAGGCCCAACGGGAAACCAAGCCGCTGACCGCTCTGTTGCTCGACCTCGACCACTTCAAAGCCTTGAACGACACCTACGGGCACATGGCTGGCGATCAGGTGTTGATCGGTTTCGCCCGCGACCTGCAAAGTTGCCTGCGTCACGCCGATATCGTCTGCCGCTGGGGCGGTGAAGAGTTCATCGTTCTGTTGAAAGACACCGACGGCGAGACCGGGCAGAAAATCGCCGAGAAAATCCGCCAGCACGTCGAACAACACGAATACGCCTACGATGGCCACAGCCTGCATCTGACCGTGAGCATCGGCGCCACCACCGTGCAACGCGATGACACCTTGCACACTCTGCTGTCCCGGGCCGATCATGCGATGTACCGCGCCAAGCAAACCGGGCGCAACCGCACCTGCATGGAAATGCCGCACTCGACCTATGCCTGATAACGACGTCAAACCCGACCAATGCCCGGCCTGCGGTGCGCGCAACGATTGCAGTCTCGCCGACCCGCGCACCGCCGACCGCGAATGCTGGTGCTACGGCGTGACCATCGACCCGGCAGTGCTCGAAGCGCTGCCGGCCGAGTTGCGCAATCAAGCCTGCCTGTGCCCGCGTTGCGCCCAGGTTGAAGCGCAACTGCAAGCAGGCCGGCGGCCGATCCCGTAAGATGCGCGGCCCTTTGTCCGTTGAATCCTGACCATGCGTGTCGATCGTTTCCTTAGCAATCTGCCCCGCTACAACCGTCAGCAGGTGCGCCTGTTGCTGGTGGAAAAGCGCGTGCGGATTGACGGAAAAGTCGTCAGCGACCCGCACAGTGAGGTGCTGGAATTCAGTCGGGTCGAAGTCGACGATGAGGTGCTGCAGAGCGGTAAACCGGCGCGCTATTTCATGCTGCACAAACCGCCGGGTTGCGTCAGCGCCACCCGCGATCCGCAGCATGCGACCGTGCTTGACCTGCTCGACGAACCGCACAAGGACGATCTGCACATCGCCGGACGTCTGGATTTCAACACCACCGGGCTGATGCTGATCACCAATGACGGCGCCTGGTCGCGGCGCCTGACGCAGCCGCAAACCAAACTGGCGAAGGTCTATTACGTCGAAACCGAACAGGACATCGACCCGAGCTACGCGCTGAAATTTGCCGAGGGCATCTACTTCGCTTTCGAAGATCTGACCACGCAACCGGCACAGCTTGAGCTGCTCGGCCCACGCTCCGCACGGTTGAGCATCGTTGAAGGCCGCTACCATCAGGTCAAGCGCATGTTCGGGTTCTTCAACAACAAAGTCCTGCGCCTGCACCGCGAATCCATCGGCGAACTGACCCTCGATCACGCGCTAAAACCGGGCGAGTACCGCGCTTTGCGCACCGAAGAGATTCATTTGTTCTAAGCCGGCGACCGCTCAGCCGAAGTTGTCGAACAATTCGCCGACGGCACTTGCGTGATCCTGAGTCCCCTGCTTGAATCAGGACGTCGGCCGAAATGTGACCGATGAGTCACCACATACTTCCAAGAAACTTTTTGTCGGTCGTCTGCCCTCAAGGGCTGCGCCTCAGCCGGCAATCTGCCCGCCAATAACAACACCCGTCGACCTGCCGTACCGGATCGACATGGGCCAGCAAATTTCAGGCGTATGCCTACCTGTCACAAAGCTCGTGCAATCTCGATTGCGCGCATACCCGCTTGCTTGCCAGGAGTCTTATGACATGAGGCCAGAAATCGCTGTGCTGGATATACAGGGTCAGTATCGGGTTTACACGGAGTTCTATCGCGCAGACGCCGCAGAAAAGACCATCATTCTGGTCAACGGCTCGATGGCCACGACTGCGTCGTTTGCACAGACCGTGAAAAACCTGCACCCGCAATTCAACGTGGTCTGCTACGACCAGCCCTACGCGGGTCGGTCAAAAGCCCACAACCGGCATGAGAAACATCTGACGAAGGAAGTCGAAGGGCAGATTCTGCTGGAGCTGATCGACCACTTCGCCGCCGAACACGTGCTGTCGTTCTCCTGGGGCGGCGCCGCCACTCTGGTCGCCCTCGCCCAGCAGCCCCGGCGCATCGAAAAAGCCGTGATCAGCTCGTTCTCCCCGGTGATCAATGCGCACATGCTCGATTACCTTGAGCGCGGCGTCGATTACCTCGGCAGCCGCGACGGCGATCGGGTCGGCCATCTGGTCAACAACACCATCGGCAAACACCTGCCGTCGCTGTTCAAGCGTTTCAACTACCGCCACGTCAGCAGTCTCGCCGAGCATGAATACGGACAGATGCATTTTCATATCAACGACGTGCTGCACAGCGATCGCCAGTGCTATCTGAATGCGGCGAAAAAGATCAACGTGCCGGTGCTGTTTCTCAACGGCGAATGGGACGAATACACCGCCGCCGAGGATGCGCGACTGTTCGGCAACCACGTTGCCCACAGCAGCTTCACCACCCTGCAAGCCACCGGACACTTTCTCGACATGGAGCACAAGGCCGCCTGCCGCGACAGCCAGAACGCCCTGCTCGGCTTTCTGAAACCTGCGCCGCAAGCCAGCCGAACGCGCTACTCGTTTGTGCAGGATCAACATGCTTTGGCCATTTGAAACAGCGTCATCGCGGGCAAGGCTGCAAGCTTGAAGTGCCTGTTGCACCGGCGCAGCCCTTGCTCGCGATCGACCGTTTTCTGCGTGGCAAAGCCCTCGCAGAGAAAAGAAAACTTCAAATCCGTGGCCGAGTCTGGTACAAAGTCAGCCGCTCTGAGCGGGTATAGTTTAGTGGTAGAACGAAAGCTTCCCAAGCTTTAGATGAGGGTTCGATTCCCTCTACCCGCTCCACCGAATATTGATCTCGCGTTGTGTTGTCCGACGGGGGATGCAGAAATGAAAAACCGGCCTTGATGGCCGGTTTTTTTGTGTCTGGAAGTTGAAGCGTGTTGGCGGTGAAGACTTCCAGAAGATCGCTGAGCCCCTCCTCCCCGGATTACTTCTCGAAATCCTGATGCAGCCTCGCCAGTACATTGAAGATCGGTTCCCCGGCTTTGTGCGGGACATTCAATCGAGTGAATACTTTCTTCCAGTCGGCGAGCGCTGCGAGAGTCTGCTCGATGTATTCCTCGGCCTTGAGGTATTTGTAATCCTTGCAGATCTCCATGATTCGCTTGCGCGTAGGCGTGCCGGGAGTGCGGCCACCGAAGTCAGTGGTGTGCTCGCCCATGGCGTTTGCGAAAGTCAGGTCGTATGCCGGGGACAGCGTCCAGGTTTCTTTCTCGCCTTTTTTTTCAGGATTGTGGCAGAGAAAGGCAAAGTTCTTCGCATGGTCGTCATGGTTGTGAGACAGCGCATTGAAGATCATTAACCTGGCCATCTTTTCCACTTCGACGGAGCTTCTGGTCAACACCTGAGTGAGCTTGAGCAGGTTCGGGTAGTCGATGGATGACAATGCGCGGTAGTCCGCGTACATGAGCGCCGAGACGGTCATCATGTGAATCTTGCGCTCGCCGTCGCGGTCGAAGCGCTTGGTTGCGAAGAAACGCTCAACCTCGCCGCCAGGCATCTGCACATCCAGAAGATCCGATTCAGCCATGGTCACTCCGGCGGCACGAGCCATCTCGGCATAGGCGAGTTCAATGCCGCCGGTTTCAATCGGTTCGTACAATGCCCTGAACTTCACGATCCAATGTGCATAGCCCTCGGGCAGGGCATCAAAGGCCGAAATTGCGTGTTTTTTGTCGGCAGACAGCGCCACGATTGCCTTCGGTCGTGCGCCCCCCGGTGAGCCACCGGCCAGTCGCAATTTGGTAAGCACAGCAGGGGTCTCACCCTCTTGAACTTCGATTGAAGCTTCGTAGAGTTGGCAAATATCCAAAGGGCCTGTGAGCTCTGTTTTTTCCGCCTTCGGCTGATATTCAAACGCCCCCATACTGCGCTCGCCCATATAAGCAAGGCGATCAAGCGCTGTGAGGGTAAGGTGGGTGCCGTCACCGAAGGTGCTGTCGAAATATCGATCCATCAGCAGCATGCCCCAGCCGTCAGGCAGTGAATCGGCGAACGGTCCGTGTAGCCCTTCGAAGAGGCTGGTGTTCCTGGCCAACTGGGGCTTTTCGTCCCAAGCCATTGTCAGCGGCGAAAGATTGTAGCCAGTGGCAAGCCAACCCGGATCGTAAGCGAAGTAAATCCCCCGGCCCGCGACTCTGACCAGCTCACCAACCTTGGCGCCCTCTTTCAAAACATCCAGCGCTTCTGTGTGTTTGAAAGGCTTGATCATCAGCGCATCCCTCTCTTGCGCCTGGCATTCTTCAGCTCATCCAGCGAGCTCGGTTGCTCTGGTTTGAACAGCCTGGTCACAGCGTTGAGTTCATCAAGCGCAGTGGCTATCAGGATCAAAGCCTCCAACGTCACGAGGCCGGTCGCTTCGAATCGCTTGATGGTGGATTCGGAAACCCCCGCCTTTTCTGCGAGCGTCTTGCGGGAAAGGTTTTTGGAGAGCCGCAGGATTTTGGCGTTTTCTCCGACATTTCTAGCGATCTCAGCCGGCGAGTGAAGCAAATGCATGAATGACATGGCAAACCCTTCCAATTCTTAAGGATCTTAATAGAGCCATTGTAGCCATCTAAACTCCCTTAAGGATCAGATATGACCATTTTTGAAAAATTTCACTAATTTCGTGGAGCAATAGAGATCTTCTGATTGCTACACAGCTGACATTGAGGATTACGCGGTTGGGTCACGCGTGGCCGCTTTTGTCACCGCGAATCTGACTCTCCGCAATGCAGTCATATTTGGCAACGTAATGATGAACACAGCGTTTGTTGTGCCGTTCAAGATCGCCGCTCATGTGGTTACCAAAGCGGACATCATTTATGGACATCAAACCCATTCGGAGCACTGAAGACTTGTCCGCAGCATTGCTGCGTATCGAGCAGATTTGGGGCGCTGAGATGAACTCGCCGGAAGGCGATGAATTGGAAATTCTCGCTCGGCGGGTGGGCGAGTATGAGGAGCAGCAATTCCCGATTCCCCCTTCCGAGCCCTTTCAAGAGGACAAACCTGGTATTGATCAGCGGTTTTGACGCTGCACTAGCCGAAAAACCGGTCGCAACGACCGGTTACTTTTTACTCGGAAATCAACGCCGGCTAACCCACCGGCACCACATTATCCAACACCTGATTCACCGCCAGCTCGCCCAGCATGACGACCTGGGCGATGCCGAGCAGGGTTTTGCGCTGGCTGCCGTCGAGCAAGGCGGCGAAGTCGCCGGGCATGACGCTGACCGATCCGAGGGATTAGCTGGCATTGACCGATAGCGACCCGGTGTCGGTGCCTGGATTGACCATGAACATGCTGCTGGCCTGGTATGGCGGTGAGCTGGTTTGCGGCGGGATGAGATAGTGGTCGAGAGCGCGTTCGGCGGCTTCGTGGAGTTTTTTCGAATCGAGGGACTCGTAAGGAGAGGCCGGATCGGTTTCCGGCGGATTTGGCGTTACTTTGAACACGGGGCGGTACCTTTCATTTGAGCCGCATCCACCACGCTACTAAACGGGAGGGTGGCGGCTGTACGCAAGTTAGTAGACCGGACCCATCCCCCATCCGGCGCACCCGAAGGCGCCATGCGCACAGCCACCATAAAATACAGGCACGCGCCTGATTCAACGGAACTCGTGCAACCGTTACGAGGAGGACATTACCGGGCTACTAAACCCGATCACTGGAAATCAGTGACGCGAACCAAGTTACCGACCGCCCTCCAGGCGCACAAGCCGGCGGATTCTGGCGTACCGGTAGGCAGCGGCGCAAGGATTTGTAGGCATCGGGACGCAACGTGATTCAACTTTAAACAGCCATAGCGCACCACGTGTAAAAGCCTGGAAAACAGAAGGAAATTTCCGACGAGCTCAGCGTGAACGAGTTGAAAGGATGCCAGAGGACGATGATGTTGGCGGTGCAGCGGTGATCGGGTTTCTGCGCCAATAAGCCCCTCACCCTAACCCTCTCCCGAGGGAGAGGGGACCGACCGTGTTGCGTTCAAGAGATGCGCCGACCAGAGATAACGTGGCGAACTCAAGACACTTGGTGGCGTAACTCAACGGGTCGCAATAATGAACAATCGTGGAAACGGCAACAGCACCGAGCCGTCAGCCAAGGCCGGATAAGCCTTGGTAACCTCCGGCAGATACCGCTGCAGATACTGAGCCCGCTCCTCCTCGGTCAATGGGCTCAGGAATGGAATCAACCCGCTACCCTTGAACCACTCCACCACCCCCGCCGCCCCGTCCCGAAGTTGGTGGTGATAGGTGGTGCGCCACACATCGACCCGCGCGCAGTGCGGCCGCAGCATTGAAAAATACTCACTGGCACTGGCCATGTCGGTGCGCTGCCCGGCAGCGTCTGCGAGCTTGCTCGCCCACGGCCCATTGGCGGCGACTTCACGCATCAAGCGGTGGGACGGTTCGTTGAGGTTGTCCGGCATTTGAATCGCCAGGCTGCCACCGTCTGAAAGCTTGCTCGCCAGGGCTGGCAGCAACGAAGCGTGATCAGGCACCCATTGCAGCACCGCATTGGCGAAGATCACATCAAACGGCCCCTGGTCAGCCCATTTGTCGACCTCGGCCACCTGAAACTGCACGTCAGGCAAGCGCTTGCGCGCGGCTGCAATCATGTCCGCCGAACTGTCGAGGCCACTGACGCTCGCCTCGGGAAAACGCTGCACCAGCAATTCGGTGGAATTGCCCGGTCCGCAACCAATGTCCACCACCGCCCGGGCCTGCGCGGTGGGTATCGCCGCCAACAGATCACGGGCCGGGCGGGTGCGTTCATCTTCGAAAGCGACGTATTGCTTGGCAGACCAACTCATTGCGTTCTCCTGTCGGGGCATGGCTTGAAACCGGGAAGTGCAGCTGCCCATACCATACAGCGATAAGGCCGATGAGCTCGCCTCGCCTCCGGCGTCCGGCCCGGTTATTTGTAATTAGAATTTTCAGCACAACACCGATGTCTGAATTTCAAGCTCCCAAAACAAGGACTTCCATCATGAAATTCGCAAAGATTGCCCAGAAACTTGCCCTGTGGGCCGGTAGCCCGAAGACGTTCATGGGGGCGTTGATTCTGATCGGGCTGTGGGGGTTGAGCGGGCCGATTTTTGGTTACAACGACACGTGGCAGCTGATCATCAACACCTCGACGACGATCATCACGTTCCTGATGGTGTTCCTGATTCAGAACACGCAGAACCGCGATACCGACATTCTGCATTTGAAACTCGATGAGCTGTTGCGAGTGAACAAGGAAGCGCAGAACGCGATGCTCGGGCTGGAGGCGCTGGATCTGAAGCAGCTCGAAGCGCTGCGCCGGCATTACCGCGCGCTGGGTGAGAATCAGGTGTTTGATCTTGAGGGGCTTGGCGACAAGAGCAAGCCAAAGCAGGATTTGAATGAGTGCTGAGCAAGTAAACACACCCTGTGGGAGCGAGCCTGCTCGCGAAGACGCAGGGTCAGTCAAAACATCATTGACTGATACACCGCTTTCGCGAGCAGGCTCGCTCCCACAGGGTAAGCATCGCATTTCAACTGAAGGTTTCGCTCGCGCTGCAACAACAAGGCGAAGTTAGCGACTGGCCTGCAACGCTCGAGCTTTCTCCAGATGGCTTTGCAGTTTCGGCAAAGTCTCATCGGCAAACGCTTTGATTTCCGGCACGTCGGTGGTCTGTGCCTGTTGCTCGATCTGGGTAATGGCCTCTTCGGTCGCCTTGACCTGACTGGCGGCGTAAGCCTGATCGAATGTGGTGCCGTCCTTCACTTCCGGCATCAGCTCTTTGGCCTTGTCGGCGAGTTCTTCGCGGGGGGCAACCGGCAGGTCGAGTTTCTTGGCGATTTTCGCCAGATGCTGGTTGGCTGTAGTGCGGTCGTTGATCACAACGATGGTGTAATCCTTGACCTCTTTCGATTCGGTCTTGCCGTGGGCCAGACGACTGGCTTCGATGTCGGCCATGCCTTTGGCAGAGGCATCGTTGATGAATTCGGCAGGCGACTGGGCGAACGCACTGCTGGCGCACAGGCCCAGCAGGGTTGCAAAACTGACGTTACGTAAACGGGTGGCCATCCGGCTCATGGTCGCGCCCTCCTTCGTGGAAAATTCAAACGGGCCGTGATTCGCCCGCTGCTCAAATGTCGCGGCGGACAATTGTCCGCCTCAGTTAGGAATGCTTTAGCGGTCAAAGGTTTAGAAAATCTGCCTGAACCGCGACGAACGGCGCGCTCGCTTCAGCTGCCCAAGGCCCGATGATTCAGGCGTTTGGCCGCATACATGGCTTGATCGGCATGCCGAAACAGTTGCTGTTCTTCTTCGCCGTGTTCAGGAAAGCGCGCCACGCCGATGCTCGATTCGATCCGCAGGTCATGGCCGTCGAGGCGCATGGGCTGCGCCAGCACCTGTCGGATTTTTCCGGCGACGCTGTCGGGATCGCCGGCGGCATGCACGCTGTGCAGCAGCACGACGAATTCATCGCCACCGATACGCGCCACCGTGTCGGTTTCACGCACGCAGCCTTTCAGCCGGTTGGCCACGGTTTGCAGGAGCATGTCACCGACGGCATGGCCATGGGTGTCGTTGACCTGTTTGAAGCGATCCAGATCGACATACAGCAGCGCCATGTGTCCGTGCAGGGTTCGCGCATCGGCCAGCGCAGCCCTGAGCCGATCACGCAGCAGTTCGCGATTGGGCAGTTGCGTCAGTTGATCGTATTGCGCCATGCGCTTGAGCCGCGCGTGCAGTTGCTGGCGCTCGATGGCCGTGGCGACTTGTGCACAGACATATTGCAGCAGTTCCTTGTCCTGCTCGGTGTAGCGTTCGCCACCAGCGAGGCTTTTGACGATCAAGGCGCCGATGGTGCCGTTTTTTGAGTTCAGTGGTACGCCGAGCCAGCAAGGCGCGTTTTGTTCCGCCACCAGCTCAGCAAAATCGGGCGTGGCATCGGCGCTGTCCGGCGTCAGCAACATTGGCTGGCCGCTGCGGATCACTTGCGCGCAGAGCCGTCCGATGACGGTGCCGGGCTGCTCGGGCTGCAATTCGTGATCGTCGACGTGATAGGGAAAATTCAGCTGCGCGCAGTGTTCGTCGTACAGCGCCACGGAAAAATTCAGCGCCGGCAGCCACTCGCCAATCAGCAGATGGATGCGTTTGAACAGCGCCAGCAAATCTTCCGCCGCGTGCGCCGCTTCGGAAATCGCGTACAACGCCGCTTGCCGCGACTCGGCCTGCTTGCGCTCGGTGATATCGCGGGCGACGGCGATGCGCAGTTGATCGACTTCCGACCAGCGCGCCGACCAGGAAATGTGCGCGACGCTGCCGTCCTTGCGCAGATAGCGGTTCTCGAAATTGTGCTTCGGGTCGCCGCCCATGATTTCGCCAGCGGCCGCAAGGGTGCGCTGGCGATCAGCCGGGTGCACCAGCTCGATCATCGAACGGCCGATCAGTTCGTCAGGCGTGTAGCCGAAAATCCGCTCGCAGGCAGCGCTGACAAAAACGAAACGGCCCTGTTTGTCGACCGCGCAAACGGCGTCCAGCAACAGGTCAATGTAGCTCGCCAGCGGCGCAGGGTTGGGGCTTTGCATGGTTCTAACGATTGTCCGCACTGTGCAGCGATTTCAATCATCCATGATCGTGATTGCGCGTCCCTGCCCATTCCATCAAAGTCTTGTTCGCCAGCAGCCCCGGCAGCGCGTGCATCAACGCGTTGATGGCGAAGCCGATAAACATCACGCCGCATAAACGCGTGATGAGCAGCTCATGCCGCTGATACACCATGCGCACTCGCTGTGCGCCGACCACGCCGATGAGGATAGCGTAGGCCAGCGCACCGCCGATGAAACTCAGGGCGATCAGTGCAGGTAGCATCGACCAGTTGAGCAGTTCGGCGCGGCTCGACAACAGCGCCGTAAAGGTCGCCACCGCCACCGGATAGGCCTTGGGATTGGTCAGGCCGAAGACGATGCCGTGCCAGAACGGCTGCCGCGCCGCCCCTTGCGCTTCGTCGCCATTGCGGCGTTGGGCACGCACCGCACGCCAGCCGAGCCAGAACAGGTACAACGCGCTGAGCACGCCGAGCACATCGAACGCGGTGCTGCCGATTTCCCGCGCACCGACAATCGCCACCAGCGCGGTGCTGCACCAGATCACATCGCCGAGCAGATGCCCGCACAGAAACCCCGCCCCGGCCCGCCGGCCATGGGCCGCGCCAATCCCGAACACCGCCAGCACGCCCGGCCCGGGCGTGATCCCGTAGATGAAACCCGAAGCCAGAACGGCCAACAGCAATGATGGAGTCATGAGAAACCTGCAAGCGCCAGAATACTTGGTGGCCAGTCTATATCAGAGGGTCACGGCGGATCACTGCGCGTCGTGAAAACGCATGCCGGGGTACGGTTTCTGGCGACATGCGTCCAGCCGCGATTGCAAATCGCCGACGTGGACCTCGAGCTTGTGTCGGTCGGGATCGAGGAAGTAGAACGACGCGCCTTCAATAGCCTCTCAGATTTTCGGGAACGAAATATTGCTGTCCGTCATAGCGCAACGTGGTTAGCACCGGCTTTTCGTGGGTGGTCTTCGACTCGCAGGTGTCGGGTGGACCCTCGCCGACCAGACCCGTGGTGAGTGAGCGGACAATGATATCGGCGTAACCATGGGAACTGGTTTTGCCCATCTCAAGCGTACGCACCGTCTCCGCTCGCTCTCCGGCGCAATTGCCATCCCACTCGCCACTGAAGCTGTAGACGACCAAGCGATCCAGCACCGGGCGCACCTTGTTGCCCTCTTTCACGTAGAGCGACAGCAGGGTTTCATCCAGCGGATTGACGCGCGACGAGCCTTTGAAATGGGCGCGGACGCCGAATGCACGAAAGTCGGGCGTGAGTTTATAACGCGCCGTATCCAGCTCCAGACTCTCCAGCGCGATGGCATCGGAGAGAAACGCCGACCGCTGATGATAGGTCGCCAGCGGTTTGGGGCTGCCGGCCGTGATGATAGCCAGATCCAGATCGTACGAGCCCACGCTGCCGTCTTGGCCATAGACGGGATCGGGCACGAACGTCGATAGCGCGGTAATCGTCAGCTGCGGATAAGCCGGCCATTCTTTGCACAGCGAGAAATCCGCTTCCGCGCTGACCGCCGGCGGCGTGCAATCTGCCCACGCCTGCCCAGCCATCAACCACCCGCAGAGCGCGGCAGCGCTGATCCACGTGGACTTCATTGTCACTTCCCGCTCCTTGAAGATATTTCCAGGCGCGCACTATCCCTTTCTGCATCGGAGGATTCAACAGATCTGGCCAGCGAATCTTCTCATGTGTCTGAAGTCGGAATTCGCGAGCAGGCACGCTCGCACAGGAAAGCGCATTCCAAAGTGGGAGCGAGCCTGCTCGCGAAGGCGTCATCGCCGACGCCGCCAATCTCAATACTTGTCCAGCGTACGCAACTTCTGCGGCAAGCCCCACAGCAGCAAAGCGGCCGCAATCAGCGCGGCGACGCCGATGACGTACAGCGCCGGGGTGGTGCTGCCGGTGAGGTCCTTGATGCGTCCGACCATGACCGGGCTGACGATCCCGCCGAACTGCCCCAGGGTATTGATCACTGCGATCCCGCCCGCCGCGCCGGCACCTGCGCCCGCCAGCAGTTTCGGTGGCAGGGTCCAGAAGCTCGGAATCGAAGCGATGATGCCGGCGCCGAGCAGGCCGAGCGCGACGATCAGGAAGGTCGTGTGGCTGGCGAAGATTCCCGCGCTGAAGAAGCCGATCGCGCCGACGATCACCAGCCCGGCGACAAACTTGCGCCGTTCACCGGTGGCGTCGGACAAGCGTCCGATCACCACCATGCTGATCGCCCCGCAGATGTACGGAATGGCGGTCAGCAGGCCGATCATCACCGGGCTTTCGGTGCCGGCGCTGCGGATCAATTGCGGTGCCCAGAAATTCAAACCGTAGGACGCGACCTGGATCAGGAAGTAGATCAAACCCAACGTCAGGAACCCGGGAATTTTCAGCGCCGCGAGCAATGAGCCGCCGCTCTTGTGTGGTTCGTGATGAGCGATGCGACTGGAGAGCAATTTCTTCTCGTCAGCCGTCAGCCAGTGCGCATCCTCGATGCGGTCCTTCAGCTGCGTCAGCACCAGAAAACCCAGCGCGATGCACGGCACGCCTCCGAGCAGGAACAACCAATGCCAGCCGCGCATCTGCAATACGCCATCGAGGTGTTGCAACACCAGCCCTGAGAACGGTGCGCCGACCAGCCCGGCAAACGCCGAGGCGAGAAACAGCATCGAGGTGATGCGGCCACGGAAGTGCTGCGGAAACCACAGCGTCAGGTAATACAGCACGCCCGGAGCAAACCCGGCTTCCATCGCACCGATGACGAAGCGCAGCGCATAGAACTGCCATTCGCTGTTGACGAAGACCATCGCCGCCGTCGCCACGCCCCACGACATCATGATCCGCGCGATCCAGCGCCGCGCGCCGACCTTGTACAGCATCATGTTGCTCGGCACTTCGAACAGCACGTAACCGACCACGAACAGCCCGGCGCCCAAGCCATACGCGGTGTCGCTCAGACTCAGGTCGGTCTGCAACTGGAATTTGGCGAAGCTGATGTTGATGCGGTCGAAAAAGGCGAACAGGTAGCAGACCATGATCAGCGGCATCAGGCGCCAGGCAACTTTGCTGACCAGGGCTTTTTCGGCGTCGTGATCGACGGACGGATTCACGCCCGCCTCCATTACATTGAGGCTCATAGATTTTCTCCAGGCGGACTGCCGATGGGCGTCCGATTGTTTTTGTTGTCTGGTGATGACGCTCCCTGTGGAGCGCTTTTGTGTGGGAGCTGGCTTGCCAGCGATGGCGTCAGTTCAGCTAACGCTTTCGTTGAATTTGCTGCCGTCATCGCGGGCAAGCCCGCTCCCACAGGGGTACTGGTGTTTCTCAGGTGGGCATCGGATGCAGATCGCAGTTGCGCCCGGCCTTGGCCAGTTGGCCGGGGACATCGTGGCCCAACAGCGCCGGCAAGCCGCGCGAAAGCTTCAGCAGCAGCGGCAAATCGATCCCCGTGGGAATGCCGACTTCAGCGCACAGGTTCACCAGGTCTTCGGTGCAGATATTGCCCGACGCCCCCGGCGCAAACGGACAGCCACCGAGGCCACCCAGCGCCGCATCGAAGCGCCGCGCGCCGGCCTCGTAAGCGGCCAGCACATTGCACAGGCCGAGGCCGCGGGTGTTGTGGAAATGCAGGGTCAGATCGGCCGGCGAAACCCGCTGCAAAACGCGCCGCACCAAGCGATCGACCTGACGCGGATTGGCCATGCCGGTGGTATCGGCGAGGCTGATGCCCTGAATGCCGAGCTCTTGATAAGCGTCGACGATCTGCAGTACGCGATCCTCATCGATCCGGCCTTCGAACGGACAACCGAACGTGGTGGCGATGCTGCCGTTGAGGCGCACACCTGAGCCGCTGACAAACGCAACAATGTCAGCGAATGCCGCCAGCGACTCTTCGCAACGCATGCGCATATTGGCCAGGTTGTGGGTCTGGCTGGCGGACATCACCAGATTCAACTCATCGGCATTCGCTGCCAATGCACGTTGCGCGCCTTTGAGGTTGGGGATCAACGCCACGTAAATAACACCCGGCTGGCGCTGAATGCCGTTGAACACTTGCTCGCCGTCACGCAGGGCCGGAATGGCTTTGGGCGAGACGAACGAGCCGGCCTCGATGCGGCTGAATCCGGCCTGTGACAATTGATTGATCAGGGCGATCTTGTCAGCGGTTTCCACCCACGTCGGCTCGATCTGCAAACCGTCGCGGGGTGAGACTTCCTGGACGATCAGGGTTTGCGAATAGTCAGTGATCATTGCACCACCCCTTGGTTTTTCAGGCGTTCGATGTCGAGTTCAGTCAGGCCAAGATTGGTGAGAATAGCGTCGGTGTGCTGGCCCAGTTTCGGCCCGGACCAGTTCACTCCGCCGGGGGTCTCCGAGAGTTTGGGGACAATGCCGGGCATCTTCACCGTTGCGCCACCGGGCAACTCGGCATCGAGCAGCATGTCCCGCGCCTGATAGTGCGGATCGGCGACGATATCAGCCACCGAATAGATGCGCCCGGCCGGCACTTCGGCAGCTTCGAGAGCAGCCAGTACCTCGTCGATCGGCAGGCTGCTGGTCCAGTGTGTGATGGCCGCATCGAGCAAACCGCTCTGCGCCGCGCGGCCGTCGTTGTGGGCGAATTCTTCTGCCTCGGCTAGATCAGCGCGGCCGATAGTGTGCATCAGGCGCTTGTAGATCGGGTCGCTGTTGCCGGCAATCACCACATAAGCGCCGTCGGACGTGAGGTAAGTATTGGAGGGCGCGATGCCCGGCAAGGCGCCGCCGCTGCGCTCGCGGACATGGCCGAGCATGTCGTATTCCGGCACCAGACTTTCCATGACGTTGAACACGCTTTCGGCCAGCGACACATCGACGATCTGTCCACCGCCCTGCCCGGTCTTGACCCGCAACAGCGACATCAGCGCGCCGATCACCGCGTGCAGCGAGGCCAGCGAATCGCCGAGGCTGACGCCGACCCGCGCCGGTGGCGAATCGGGATTGCCGGTGGTGTAGCGGATGCCGCCCATGGCCTCGCCAATCGCACCGAAACCGGGCCGGTCACGGTAAGGGCCGGTCTGGCCGTAGCCGGAGATACGCACCAGGGTCAGGTTCGGATTCAGCGCATGTAGCACGTCCCAACCCAGACCGAGTTTTTCCAGCGCACCGGGGCGCAGGTTTTCAATGATCACGTCGGCGTCGCCGGCCAGTTGCTTGACCAGTTCGATGCCTTCAGCGGATTTGAGATTGAGCGCCAGGGATTTCTTGTTGCGCGATTGCAGGTACCACCACAGCGATGTGCCTTCGTGCAGCTTGCGCCATTTGCGCAGCGGGTCGCCCTGACCCATGGCTTCGATCTTGATCACCTCGGCGCCGAACTCGGCAAGCATGCGCGCGGCAAACGGCGCGGCGATCAGGGTGCCGATCTCGATCACTTTGATTGCACTCAAAGGGGCAGTCATCGCGGGTACCTCTTGTTCTTGGAATATGTCGCCAAGGCTAGAGGAACGATCGTCAGCGAATCCAGCCGTCTCTCGGCAATGGGCGTTCGCGAAATGCGAATGCTCCTCTGTGATTGCGTGGTGAATTCAGGGCCGCCTTCGCGAGCAGGCTCGCTCCCACAAGGATCTGTAGTGGTTTCAGATTCTGTGTTCACACAAGTTCAATGTGGGAGCGAGCCTGCTCGCGAAGAGGCCATCAGCCGCAATGAAGATCTACCGCCCGCGCAAATGCTCAAACAACATCCGGCTCACCGGCGACAACCCTGCCTCATCGCGCACCACCACAATCAGCGCGCGATCCGCCCAGGCATCGGTCAGCGGCACCGCACGCAAGCCCAGTGCCTGACCAAACAACTCATAGGCTCGCTGCGGCAGAATGCCGATGCCCATGTTCGCCTGGACCATCCGGCACACCGCATCGAATCCCGGCACATGAATGCGGATGCGCAGGACTTTGCCGGCCTGCCGCGCCGCCGCATGGGTACGCATGTTGATCGAACTGGCTGCGTGCAAGCCGACGTAATCGCTGTCGAGAGTTTCATCGAAAGTCACCGATGCGCGCGTAGCCAACGGATGCTCCGGGAGCATCACCACCACCAGTTTGTCCTGGCGGTACAACACGCTGTGCAGGCCTTTGGTGTCGCTGTCGTCGGAGCAGATGCCGAGGTCGGCGACGCCATCGAGCACGCCCTGAATCACCCCGGCGCTGGGGCGTTCTTCAAGGTCGGTCTTGACCTGCGGCTGCCGCGCGGAGAAGTCGCGCAAGTCTTCGGGCAGGAACTGAATGATCGCCGAAAGATTGGCCAGCATGCGCACGTAACCCCGCACACCGTGGCTGTGCTCGCCCAGTTCCAGGCCCATCTTTTCCACGTTGAAGAGCATCTGCCGCGCATGGTGCAGCAGGGTCTCACCGGCCGGCGTGAGGATCATGCCTTTGGCTTGGCGCACGAACAAAGCGATGCCCAGCGCCTCCTCCAAATCCATCAGGCGCTTGCTCGCCGCCGACACCGCGATGGCTTCGCGCGCAGCCGCACGGGTCAACGTACCTTCCTCGTGGACGGCGACGAACAGTTGCAGAGTGATCAGGTCGAGACGGCGGATCAGGCTTTTTTGCAGCATGGTGGGCTCGAAGGCAGGGTTCATCCGAGCCGGCAGGATAGCCCGGTTTTACCGCTGACTGCTCAGTTGCTCATGCTGGCGCGCTGTTTTGTGACAGGCGCAGTCAGCAAGCGGACCAATTGCGCACTATCGTCCTTGCGTCCCAACACCAGAATTGAAGAGCCTTGCAGGCAGGCATCAATGGCTGACCATGAAATGTCTCTCGCGCCCTCGACATCAAACGAATCATCCACTGCGCCATCGACCAGAAAGCCTGCCGTCAACAAGCCTCGTGCGCTGCCAGAGGTCTGTCCGACCGCCACAATCCGTTTACCGGCGATGTCATCCAGCGCAACCCCTGCTTGCCAACCTCTCAGATCCCGTTCATGCGCCGTCGGGGTGAGGACAGGATTGTTGAACGCGTCATCCATTTGGCCGGCGTAGGTAATACCACTGATGAACCCGTGTTGCAGTTTCTTGCCTTGCGTTGACTCGACCGCCGAACCGAGCAGAAGCAGGCGCTGCGCCGTTTGCACCGCGATGTCCGTCACGCTGCTTTCGAGCGGCTGGCCATCGCGCTGAATGTTCAACAGCAGTACCCCCTTGTCGCCGAACGCTTGTGCAACTTTCCCGCTGTGGTCGAACGCCATGACCAGTCCCTGATTGGTTACTTCCGTTTTGCCATGCAGCAGAATCAGCCCATCGTCGAGCTGGATGATCCCGGACAGCGAAATGGCCACCCCTGGCAGTGACAGGGGCAGCCAACCGTTGCTGGCGAACGATAAATCGTCCGAGCCATCGAGATTGAACCGCGTCAACAGGCCACTGCCCTTTTGCGCCGTCACGAACAGCAGCCTGTCCGGCTGCGCAAGCTGCGGATCGGATTTGGCCAGCAGCAGTTGCCCATGCGTGGCCCCAAAGAGTGACGGAATCCGCATGGGCACAATCCGGTAGCCATTCCTGTCGCCGCCGAACTCGATGTCCGGCGAGCCGTCGGGCAGAAACCGGGCGATGACTTGCTGGTATTCAAGAGCCTGGTCTTTGACGACGCCAATCACACCGCACATCCAGATCCGTCCGAGCGCATCAACAATCAATGGCCCGCCTTGCGTGAGCGAGCCTGTGCCGAACTGGCCGCTGAGATATCCGCCGGTGCCGAAAGCCGGATCCGGATTGCCATCGGCATCCAGGCGCGCAAGGCCGTAGTACGAATGGCCCGATTGCTCGACGGTAGCGCTGACCATGATCTGCTCCGAAGGCGTGATCGCCACGCCTTTGGCAATGGTCTTGCCCGCTCCGGGGAATTTCAGCGCTCGCAGACCAAAGAGCGCATCCAGCTCCCCGGCTGACTGCACGTTTGGGGACAATGGCGCGATAGATTCCGACATGTTCGTATGCTCCTCAAGAGATCGACGTCGATCCCCTCGTAGCGAGCATTCGACCCCAGGCCACCACGCCGGACAACTGACAGAAATGACAGTTTTTTAGAAGAAAAAGAAATTACCGACTGTGTAAAAAAGACTGAATGACTGGTAGTTCTTACAGGTTCGAATTCAGGCACGTCATGCCAACCTCAGCGTTCAAATCAGCCATGAACGAGAAGCATGATGAGCACTCGCGACGAGCAAACTTCACAACCGGCCCCGACCATCACCTATCCCGAAGAGGCCAGCACGACGGGACCTGCGACATTGTTGCTCGGCAGCGGCATACCCAATGCTCTTGTGCAGGTCTGGAACATTGAAAACACCCATTCGCTTGGCGAAGGGCTGGTCAGCGCAAATGGACGATGGGCGTTCAGCATCACCGGCGTTCAGGCCCAGGGTCAGCAGAGGATTCACGCCCACCAGACGTATGCAGGCATCACGTCCGAATGGAGCGAAGAGCGCGGATATGAGGTGCGACTGCGGCCCGAGATCGACGTCCCGGTCGTTGTCGAACCGATTGAGGGCGCGCAGGTCGATACGCCTCTGATCTTTTCGGGAGATGTCACGCGAGCCGAGGGTTTCGTCAGTATTTTCGATCTGGACACTGGCCTGGAGATTGCCAGAGCAGCGGTCGAAAGCGACCGGAAATGGCAAACCCCGGCAGCACCCTCCCTGGCGGTCGGGCAGTACCGTATCTCCGCCGTACACAACATCGCCGGCCAGGTTTCAGATTGGGGCCGTGTGCGGACATTTGCCGTGGTCGCAGAAGCAAGCGAAGGCTTGTCCGACTTCGCTCGCCTGCGCGCCTTCATTCAAAACGCATTGCGGAAAATTTCCTCGATCTGGCGCTGATCCGCCGCCCGTGGATTGGTCAGTCCACAGGCGTCCTTCAAGGCGTTGGTGGCGAGCACCGGGATATCGCTGAGTTTCGCGCCCAGCTCACGCAGTCCGCCGGGAATCTCGACGTCCTTGGCAAGGTTGCGAATGGCATTGATCGCCGCCTGTGCGCCCTCCTCCGCGCTGAAACCACGAATATCCGCGCCCATGGCGTGGGCGACATCCCTGAGTCGGTCAGCACAGACCAGCGCATTGAAACTCTGCACATGCGGCAACAGCACGGCATTGCAGACGCCGTGGGGCAAGTCGTAGTAGCCGCCGAGCTGATGCGCCATGGCGTGGACAAATCCGAGCGAGGCGTTGTTGAACGCCATGCCGGCGAGGAACTGCGCGTAAGCCATGTTCTCCCGCGCCGCCAGGTCGCTGCCGTCGCGCACGGCCAGACGCAGGTTGCTGCTGATCAGGCTCATGGCCTTCAAAGCGCAGGCGTCGGTGATCGGGTTGGCGGCGGTCGAGACGTAGGCTTCGATGGCGTGGGTCAGCGCGTCCATGCCGGTGGCGGCGGTAAGGCCTTTGGGCATCGCGACCATCAACTCCGGGTCGTTGACCGACAGCAGTGGCGTGACGTTGCGGTCGACGATGGCCATTTTCACGTGGCGCGATTCGTCGGTGATGATGCAGAAGCGGGTCATTTCGCTGGCAGTGCCGGCGGTGGTATTGATGGCGATCAGCGGCAATTGCGGCTTGCTCGAGCGGTCGACGCCTTCGTAGTCGCCGATCTGCCCGCCATTGGTTGCGCACAGGGCGATGCCCTTGGCGCAATCGTGCGGCGAGCCGCCACCCAGCGACACGACGAAATCGCAACGGCTTTCCTTCAGCAGCCCCAACCCGGATTCGACATTGGCCGTAGTCGGGTTCGGTCTGGCGCCATCGAAGATCACCGAATCGATGTCCTGCATCGCCAGTTTCTCGGCGATCATTGCGGCGACGCCAGCCTTGGCCAGCCCGGCGTCGGTGACAATCAGCGCCTTGCGAAAGCCATAATTGCGAATCGCGACCATGGCTTCGTCGAGGCAGCCGCTGCCCATGATGTTGACCGCCGGAATGAAGAAGGTGCTGCTCATCGTGTGTCTCCTGACTGAAGCCGGATCGACTGCCTCGATTCGGCGGGTGCGCACAGAATCGACCGATCGGTCACGAGCGATGTTGATCTGGCTCAATGTCCGCTCGTGATAAAGTCGCCGTCCATCTGCCCTTTGTTTTGAGACCGCCCACGCAATGACCGATTTTCTCAATGTCGACGCCACCCTCGAAGACTGGAACGCCTTGCGCGCCGCGAACGATTTCCAGGGTTTGTTGGTGGGCAATGGCGCCAGCCGTGCGGTTTGGGATGACTTCGGCTACGACTCGCTGTTCGAAAACGCCCGTACGGTCGAAGAGAAACCGCTGAGCCCATCGGAACTGGCGGTGTTCGACGCGCTGCAAACCCGCAGCTTCGAGCAAGTGCTGGGCGCCCTGAAAACTACCAGCCGGGTCAACAAGGCCCTGGCGGTCAGCTCGGCGGCGCCGCGCAATCGCTATTACGCGATCAAGGAAGCGCTGATCAACACCGTGCATGCGGTGCACATCCCGTGGCGGCTGGTGCAGCCTTCGACACTGACGGTGCTCAATGCTGAACTGGCGCGCTATCACACGGTGTTCACCACCAACTACGACCTGCTCAATTACTGGGCACTGCAACATCCCGGCGAGACCATCGACGACCTGTTCAACGGCGCCGACGCGAGTTTCGATCTGAGCCAGAGCGCCACCGACAAACCGCGTCTGCTGTACCTGCACGGTGGTCTGCATCTGGTGCGCAATCAGGACGGCACCGCACGCAAACTGACCTCGACCGAGGGCACCCTGCTCGGCAGCTTCGCCATCAACAACACGATCAAGACGCTGGATGACGTGCCACTGTTCGTCACCGAAGGGCCGAGCGCTGACAAGCTCAAGACCATCCGCAGCTCGGATTATCTGTCGTTCTGCTACGAGCAGTTACTGGCCCATGGCGACAGCCTGTGCATCTTCGGCCACGCGCTGGGCGAGCAGGATGCGCATCTGGTGCGGGCGTTGCGCCTGGCCCGACCGAAGTGCGTGGCGGTCTCGATTTACCCGCGCAGCGCCGCGTTCATCCAGCATCAGAAGCGTCACTACGCCAAGGTGTTTGAAGGTACCGGGGTTGAGTTGCGGTTCTTTGATGCCAAGAGCCATGCGTTGGGCGATCCGAAATTGTCGGTACCGGTTGAGGTTTGATATTGGCCGGGCTGACGCCTTCGCGAGCAGGCTCGCTCCCACAATGGAATGCGGTCACCTGTGGGAGCGAGCCCGCTCGCGAAGACGGCATATCAGCCAACCCAAAAGGTGACTGGAACACCGCTTTCGCGAGCAGGCTCACTCCCACAGGTTGATGTCGGATTTCAGAGCACCGGCAGGGTCTTGTCCTTAATCACTTTGGTCGGGCCGTTGGCCTTCACGCTGGCAATGCCCTTGTCACACGCGCCATCCGATGAATACGACTCGCTGCTGCCGATGATCTGGTGATTGGCCGCCTTCAGGTTGAAGTACGGGTGGCCGTCCTTGGTCGATTTTTTCTCGTAACGTTCGTCCAGCGGGCTGTTGGCCTGCACCGAGGCGATGCCGCCGTCGGCGCCGGCGCGGGTGCTGTAGAGCTCGCTGGTCAGGATCGTTTCGGCGTTCGCCGCTTTCAACACGAACCTGAATTGGCCGTTGCTGCTTTTGCTCACTTCGTACCATCCGGACATGTCTGTTTCTCCTGGGGGCGATTGAGAGATTTCGCGCTTCAGAGTAAAGACCAGCGCCTGCGATCTGTCGCCTGCATCGACTACAAGGTGATTTTCGTACCGAGCAGACCGAGGAAACCGGCCAGCCATCGCGGATGCGCCGGCCACGCCGGAGCGGTGGCGAAATTTCCCTGAACATGGCCGTCGGTCACCGGAATGTCGATATAGGTGCCACCGGCCAGACGCACTTCCGGGGCGCAGGCCGGATACGCGCTGCACTCACGCCCCTCGAGCACACCCGCCGCCGCGAGCAGTTGCGCGCCATGGCAGACCGCTGCGATGGGCTTGCCAGCGTTGTCGAAGGCGCGCACCAGTTCGAGGACTTTGTCGTTCAGCCGCAGGTACTCCGGAGCGCGACCGCCGGGAATCAGCAGCGCGTCGTAATCAGTTTCGCGGGCCTTGGCGAAGTCGAAATTGAGCGCGAACAGGTGACCGGGTTTTTCGCTGTAGGTCTGATCACCTTCAAAATCATGAATCGCCGTGCGCACGGTGCTGCCGGCGGACTTGTCCGGGCACACGGCGTGCACCGTGTGGCCGACCATCTGCAGGGCCTGGAACGGCACCATCACTTCGTAGTCTTCGACGTAATCGCCGACCAGCATCAGGATCTTTTTCGCGGCCATGGGAAAACTCCTCGGGGAAAGGTCTGGGAGTATTCAAGGTAGACCGTATCCAAGGGTTGCGGTAATTCCAGGCTTACTACGCTCGATCGCGATAAATGTAGGAGCCGCCGAAGGCTGCGATCTTTTGATCTTGCATTTAAATAATCAGGATCAAAAGATCGCAGCCTTCGGCGGCTCCTACAGGGGTGTATTTCAGGCTATCAGGCGAGAAAACCGTCAGCGCGCAGCAGGGTTTCCAGGCAGTGTTCGCTGATGTGGTAGAACGCTTTCAGCTCTGCGATCTTCGCCAACAATTGCGCTGGATTAACCGGCTCGGCGCGTTTCACCGCGAGAATCATCTTGTTCTTGTTGGTGTGTTCCAGCGAAATGAATTCGAAGACTTTGGTCTCGTAACCGCAGGCTTCGAGGAATAACGCGCGCAAGCTGTCGGTGACCATTTCCGCCTGCTGGCCGAGGTGCAAGCCGTATTGCAGCATCGGTTTGAGCAGCGCCGGGCTTTGGATCTGCAGGCGGATCTGTTTGTGGCAGCACGGCGAGCACATGATGATCGACGCGCCCGAGCGGATGCCGGTGTGGATCGCGTAATCGGTAGCGATATCGCAGGCATGCAGGGCGATCATCACGTCCAGTTCGCTCGGCGCCACCGTACGCACGTCACCGCACTTGAACACCAGCCCCGGATGCTCGAGCTTGCTCGCTGCGGCGTTGCACAGGCTGACCATTTCTTCGCGCAGCTCGACGCCGGTGACTTCGCCCTCGGCCTTGAGCGTGTTGCGCAGGTAGTCGTGAATGGCGAACGTCAGGTAGCCCTTGCCCGAACCGAAATCGGCGACCCGCACCGGTTTGTCCAGCGCCAGCGGCGACGAGGTCAGGGCATGGCTGAACACTTCGATGAACTTGTTGATCTGCTTCCACTTGCGCGACATCGCCGGGATCAGCTCGTGTTGCGCATTGGTCACGCCCAGGTCCTTGAGGAACGGACGGCTCAATTCGAGGAAGCGGTTTTTCTCGCGGTTGTGCTCGGCGGACGGCGCTTCACGCAATTGCTGAGGTTTGCTTTTGAACAGCGAACTCTTGCCCTTTTTGCTGTATTCCAGCTGCGCTTCGTCGGTCAGCGCCAGTAAATGAGCATTTTTGAACGAGGCCGGCAGCAGCCCGGCGATCAGCGCCACGCCTTCGCTCAGCGGCAGGTTCTTGGTGATGTCGCGGGTCTTGTAGCGATAAACGAATGACAGGCACGGCTGCGCCTTGACCGTCACCGGTTTGATGATGACCCGTTGCAGATCCGCCTCTTCACCGACGTACTTGGCCAGCACCAGTTTGATGAAACCGCTGTCGTCGAGGCTGGTTTGCAGCAGCTCGATGAACTGGGCGTGGTGATCGGCGGCCGCTTTGGCGGACGGCGCGGAAGAAGCGGAAACGGACATGGACAAGCGGCCTCGGACGGGCGGAATCGGGAATGGCGGGTATTTTAGGGGGGATGGGGGTTGGGGACACCCTCTTATTTACCCAACGGCAAAAATCAAAAGATCGCAGCCTTCGGCAGCTCCTACAATTGGAATGCATTCTCCTGTAGGAGCTGCCGAAGGCTGCGAGCTTTTGATCTACCCCAACACCACAAGCCGATTCGGCAATTCATTCCTCACCTGCGTCACCGGCACATGCACCTTCAACAACTCGCCACACGCCTCCACGCACGTGACAAACCCTTCCAGCGTGCGCCCCTGCCTGACCTGTTCGGTAAACGCCGCGACAATCGCGTCCCAGTTGCTGTTGTCCAGCCGTTTGGAAATCCCCTCGTCCACCAGAATTTCCACATAGCGCTCAGCCTCGCAGACAAAAATCAGCATGCCGGTGCTGCCCACGGTGTGGTGCAGGTTCTGTTCGAGAAACTGCCGCCGCGCCAGGTTGGAGGCGCGCCAGTGGCGCACGCGGCGCGGCACCAGATGCGTGGTGATTTTCGGCAGGCGGAACAACAGGCACAGGACGATGAACATGCCCCACTGCACCAACAGCAGGCTGCGCAGGGTCAGCCAGCCCGTGAGATAGTGGACGATGCCCGGCAACACCAGCGCCAGCAGGCTGGCCCAGAGCAGCGGGATGTACGCGTAATCGTCGGCACGGGCAGCGAGCACCGTGACCAGTTCGGCGTCGGTGTCGCGCTCGACCCGGGCGATGGCCTCGGCGACTTTGCGTTGTTCGTGTTCAGTCAGTAATGCCATGTCGAAAATTGCCTGCTCATTATTCTTTTGATCTCACCAGCCGCCGGACGAACCGCCGCCGCCGAAACTGCCCCCGCCACCGCTGAAGCCGCCACCGCCTCCGAATCCGCCGCCTCCGCCAAAGCCGCCCCCTCCTCCGGAGCCGCCCCGGCCGGCAGGCAGGATACCGAGCATCTGGCAGACAAACACCGTCACGATGAACAACATCACCAGAAACATGAACAGCGCCGGGTGCCGCGAGATGAAATCATCCGCCGGGTCGCCGCTGGATTCGTACACGGTCGACGGTTCGTCCAGCGGATTGCCACCAAGCACCACCAGCATCGCCGCAACGCCATCGCTGATGCCTTTGCTGAAGTTGCCGGCCTTGAACGCCGGCGTGATGACCTGATGAATGATCACCGACGACTGCGCATCGGTCAGGCGATCCTCCAGGCCATAGCCGACTTCGATGCGCAGTTTGCGCTCGTCACGGGCGACGATCAGCAAGGCGCCGTTGTTCTTGTCCTTCTGGCCGATGCCCCAGTGCCGACCAAGCTGAACGCCGAAATCCTCGATGGTGGTGCCCTGCAGATCCGGCAGCGTGACCACCACCAATTGCTCGCCGGTGGCCTGCTCGTGCGCCTGCAATTGCTGGCTCAGTTGCGCGCGAATCGATGGCTCGAGCATTTGCGCCTGATCGACCACGCGCCCGCTCAGCGGCGGAAACGTCAATTCGGCCCGGGCGCTGACGGCGAACAGCCAGAGCATCAGCACCAGGCTTAGTTTCAACACACGCATGGACGACCTCGAATCAGAATTTCACTTCCGGGGCCTTCTCCGCGCCGGGCGTGGTGGCTTCGAAGGTTTCGCGCATCGGCAGATCGCTGTACATCACGCTGTGCCACAGGCGACCGGGGAAAGTGCGGATCTCGGTGTTGTACTTCTGCACCGCCAGAATGAAATCGCGACGCGCCACGGCAATGCGGTTTTCCGTGCCTTCGAGTTGCGATTGCAGGGCGAGGAAGTTCTGGTTGGCCTTCAGATCCGGATAGCGCTCGGAGACCACCATCAAACGGCTCAATGCGCCGGTCAGTTGATCCTGCGCCTGCTGGAACTGCTTGAGCTTCTCGGGATTGTCGAGGGTGCTGGCATCGACCTGAATCGAGGTGGCCTTGGCTCGCGCCTCAATCACTGCGGTCAGGGTTTCCTGTTCGTGGGCCGCGTAGCCCTTCACGGTTTCCACCAGATTGGGGATCAGGTCGGCACGGCGCTGGTACTGGTTCTGCACCTGACCCCAGGCGGCTTTGGCCTGTTCGTCGAGGGTCGGGATATTGTTGATGCCGCACGCGGTCAACAGCGTGGCGAACACCAGCAACGTGGCGATCTGTAACCGTGAACGGGAGGTTGAGCTGATATTCATTGCAGTGATGCTCCATGACACATTTGATTTAAAAACCGAGCGCTGGGCATTCCCGGCCAGCGGTTGGGGCATAATCGGCGCCGCCACTGGCATGCGACGGGTTAATCGGCTAAAAAGTGCCCTTCGCGTTCACGTTGCCGCTGTCGGCTGCGGTTTTCCGGCTCAGGATTTTGCGCCGGCACCCGAACAACAATAGTCGCTCCCTACATTTTGGCTGGCCGGTGTTGCATCACCGTTTGGGCTCTAGAGAAAAAATTCATGAAGAAGCTGTGTTTGCTGGGTCTGTTCGTCAGCCTGGCCAGTCATCAGGTACTGGCCGCCACGACCCCGGTACCTTTGGAAAACAAGGACGCTTTCATCAGCAACCTGATGAAACAAATGACCCTCGACGAAAAGATCGGCCAGTTGCGCCTGATCAGCATCGGTCCGGAAATGCCCCGCGAGCTGATCCGCAAGGAAATCGCTGGCGGCAACATCGGCGGCACGTTCAACTCGATCACCCGCGCGGAAAACCGTCCGATGCAGGACGCGGCCATGCGCAGTCGCCTGAAGATTCCGATGTTTTTCGCGTACGACGTGATCCACGGTCACCGTACGATTTTCCCGATTCCGCTGGCCCTTGCGTCGAGTTGGGACATGGACGCCATTGGCCAGTCCGGTCGCGTTGCGGCTAAAGAAGCCGCCGCTGACAGCCTCGACATCACCTTCGCGCCGATGGTGGATATCTCCCGCGATCCGCGCTGGGGCCGCAGCTCCGAAGGTTTCGGCGAAGACACTTACCTGACCTCGCGCATCGCCAAAGTCATGGTCAAGGCCTATCAGGGCGAGACCCCAAGCGCCGCCGACAGCATCATGGCCAGCGTCAAGCACTTCGCCCTGTATGGCGCGGTCGAGGGCGGTCGCGACTACAACACCGTCGACATGAGCCCGGTGAAGATGTACCAGGATTATCTGCCGCCCTACCGCGCCGCGATCGATGCCGGTGCTGGCGGTGTGATGGTGGCGTTGAACTCGATCAACGGCATTCCGGCCACGGCCAACACCTGGCTGATGAACGACCTGCTGCGCAAGGACTGGGGCTTCAAAGGCCTGGCGGTCAGCGATCACGGCGCGATCTTCGAACTGATCAAGCACGGCGTCGCCCGCGACGGTCGCGAAGCGGCAAAGCTGGCGATCAAGGCCGGCATCGACATGAGCATGAACGACACCCTCTACGGCAAAGAGCTGCCGGGGCTGCTCAAGTCCGGCGAGATCGAACAGAAAGACATCGACAATGCTGTGCGCGAAGTGCTCGCGGCCAAGTACGACATGGGCCTGTTCAAGGACCCGTACCTGCGCATCGGCAAGGCCGAGGATGACCCGGCCGATACCTACGCCGAGAGTCGCCTGCACCGCGCCGAGGCCCGCGAAGTCGCGCGGCGCAGTCTGGTGCTGCTGAAGAACCAGAACGAAACCCTGCCGCTGAAGAAAGACGCGAAAATCGCGCTGGTCGGCCCATTGGCGAAAGCGCCGATCGACATGATGGGCAGCTGGGCCGCCGCCGGGCGCCCGGCGCAATCGGTCACGCTATTCGATGGCATGAGTTCGGTGATCGGCGACAAGGCCAACCTGATCTACGCCCGTGGCGCCAACATCACGGGCGACAAGAAGGTCCTCGACTACCTGAACTTCCTCAACTTCGATGCCCCGGAAGTGGTCGATGACCCGCGCCCGGCCAACGTGCTGATCGACGAGGCAGTGAAAGCGGCGAAAGCGGCTGACGTGATCGTTGCAGCGGTGGGCGAGTCCCGTGGCATGTCCCACGAATCCTCGAGCCGCACCGACCTGAACATCCCGGAAACCCAGCGCGAATTGATCCGTGCGCTGAAAGCCACCGGCAAGCCGTTGGTGCTGGTGTTGATGAACGGCCGTCCGCTGACGATTCTCGAAGAGAACCAGTCGGCCGATGCGATTCTGGAAACCTGGTTCAGCGGCACCGAGGGCGGCAACGCCATCGCCGACGTGCTGTTCGGCGACTACAACCCGTCGGGCAAACTGCCGGTGACCTTCCCGCGTTCCGTGGGCCAGATCCCGACCTACTACAACCACCTGAGCATCGGCCGGCCGTTCACGCCGGGCAAACCGGGCAACTACACCTCGCAGTATTTCGATGACACCACCGGCCCGCTGTTTCCGTTCGGTTATGGTCTGAGCTACACCACCTTCGCCCTGAGCGATATGGCGCTGTCATCGACCACCCTGAACGCCAGCGGCAAGCTCGACGCCAGCGTCATGGTCAAGAACACCGGCAAGCGTGACGGCGAAACCGTGGTGCAGTTGTACATCCAGGACGTCACCGGTTCGATGATTCGCCCGGTGAAAGAACTGAAGAACTTCCAGAAGATCATGCTCAAGGCCGGCGAACAGAAAGTCGTGCACTTCACCATCACCGAGGAAGACCTGAAGTTCTACAACGCCCAGCTCAAATACGCGGCCGAGCCTGGCAAGTTCAACGTGCAGATCGGCCTGGATTCGCAGGCGGTGACGCAGCAGAGCTTTGAATTGCTGTAATTTTTTCAGGTAACACATAAACCTGTGGGAGCTGGCTTGCCAGCGATGGCGGCCTGACAGTCAACTGATATGTTGAATGTGATGGCCTCATCGCTGGCAAGCCAGCTCCCACAGTGGTTTTGGGTGTCCCCGCTATCCGCGACGGTCGAGAATATTCACCACCAACCGATCCACCCAGCCCCACACCCGCTGCTTGACCCGCCGCCACAACGGTCGGCGCTGCCATTCCTCCAGGCTCACCAGCTGACTCAAGCCGAAGTCCTTCACAAAGCTCGCCTCCACTGCTGCCGTCAACGCCGGGTCCAGCGCTTCCAGATTCGCCTCCAGATTGAAACGCAGATTCCAGTGATCGAAGTTGCACGAACCGATGCTTACCCATTCGTCGACGAGAACCATTTTCAGGTGCAGGAAGCACGGCTGGTATTCGAAGATCTGCACCCCGGCCTTGAGCAGGCGCGGGTAGTAGCGATGGCCGGCGTAGCGCACTGACGGGTGATCGGTGCGCGGGCCGGTCAGCAGCAACCGCACATCGACACCGCGTGCGGCGGCTTTGCGCAGCGAGCGGCGGATTTTCCAGGTCGGCAGAAAGTACGGCGTGGCCATCCAGATGCGTTTTTGCCCGCTGTTCAACGCACGGAACAACGACTGCAAAATGTCGCGATGTTGACGGGCATCGGCATACGCCACGCGGCCCATGCCTTCGCCCTTGTCCGGTACGCGGGGCAGGCGCGGCAAGCCGAAATGCGCGGCCGGGCGCCAGGCGCGGCGGTAACGGTTGGCGATCCACTGGCGATCAAACAGCAATTGCCAGTCGATCACCAACGGGCCGCTGATCTCGACCATCACCTCGTGCCACTCGCTGACATCATGGCCCGGCGTCCAGAATTCATCGGTCACGCCGGTGCCGCCGACCACTGCCAGGCATTGGTCGACCAGCAGCAATTTACGGTGGTCGCGATAGAAATTGCCGACCCAGCGCCGCCAGCTCAGGCGATTGTAGAAACGCAGCTCGACGCCGGCCTGGGTCAGGCGCTGGCGCAGATGCAGCGTGAACGCGAGGCTGCCGTAATCATCGAACAAGCAACGCACGCGCACGCCGCGCTCGGCCGCCGCGACCAGCGCCTGGACGATGGCTTCGGCGCAGGCGCCGGCCTCGACCAGATACAGCTCCAGTTCGATCTGCTCTGTAGCTCCAGCGATATGCTCGAGCATGCGCGGAAAGAACTGCGGGCCGTCGATCAACAGTTCGAAACGGTTGCCGTCACGCCAGGGGAACACCGCACCGCGCATGTCAGCGCGCCGTGAAAATCAGCACCGCACCCACCGGCACCGACAGACTGATCGCCGACAGATCGGCGAGTTTGCGCAGGTTTTCCAGGCCCGGCGCCAGATCGAAATCCTCGGCGTTGATCACCAGCGGCTCCAGCGTGACCACCTGAAAACGCCGATCATCCAGACGCGTGGCGAGCAACTCGGCCGGGTATTCGTGCTGCTTGCCGTGCAGGCTGACGGTCAGCGGCAGGCGCAACTCCAGCTGCGCGCCGGGCGCCAGATCGTTGATCGGGCGCAGGTCGATCTGGGTGGTGATGGTGGCTGCGGGAAACTGCTCGATCTGGAACAGCTCCTTGCGCATGCGCTCATCGCGCAGCGGAATGCCGCTGTTGATCGATTCGAGCTCGACTTCGACCTCGGCGCGACCGTTGGGGTCGACCTTGCCGTGCAGCACCAGAAAGCGCTGCACTTCCGAAACGCTGGCATTTTTGGTGCTGACGAACGACAGCCGCGACGACTCGCCGTCCAGATACCAATTGGCCTGGGCCGGCAGCGCAACGGCGGTCAACAGCAGACTGGCGAAGGTTGTATAGAGGGAGCGGTTGAACATTGAACACTCGTGGGGGCGATAAACCTGCACGAACCTTAACCGCCCGCCAAGTTATTGCAAGCCCTGTGGGAGCGAGCCTGCTCGCGAATGCAATGCTCGCCGCACAGCATGTATTGCGGCTTGCGACGATTTCGCGAGCAGGCTCGCTCCCACAGGGGAGACCAGATAATTCAGGGATTCAGGCGACAGCCCTGGCGTTCGCTCAGCCACTGCGCGCTGTTGCTGCGGCCCATGCCGCTGACGGTGATGGTTTTGCTCGAAGCGTCATCGGTAAAACCGCTGGTTGGCAGCCATTGCTTCACATAGCCACGGCAATACCCGGCGTCGTTGTTCATCACATAACGACACGAGCAATATTCCTTGGCGGTGTAGGCGCTGATGATGTCCGGGAAAGCCCAGAGATTCTCCCGCTCATACCAACCCCAGCCGAGCAGCACGACCAACAGCAACAATAGAAAGCGCTTCATCGCCGCACCGCCTGCAACACGCGTTTGAGCAGTTCGTTGTGCCGGTAGCTGCCATCGCGGTCATCGCCGTAACGCACGATCACCAGTTTCTGGCTGGGCATCACATACAGCGCCTGGCCCCAGTGGCCGAGGGCGGCGAAGGTGTCGGGTGGGGCGTCGGGCCATGGTGATGTGGCGCCGTCGACACGACGATTGAGCCACCAGTGGCCGCCGGGTACGGCTTCGTCCTGATGCGCCTTGTAGCCGGCAAACGGTGTGAGGTTGAACGCGAGCCAATCCTCGGGCAGCAACTGCCGATCGTTCCAGCGCCCGCCCCGCGCCATCAATAGACCGACCCGCGCCAGATCCCGCGCGGTGAGATAGGCGTAGGACGAGGCGACAAAGGTGCCGCTGGCATCGCTTTCCCACACGGCGTGGCGAATGCCCAACGGCTCGAACAATGCTGTCCACGGATAGTCGGCATAACGCTCTGCGCCGACCATGGTTTTCAGGGCAGCGGCGAGCAGATTGCTGTCACCGCTGGAATAACGGAAAGCCTGACCCGGCGCGGCGTAGGCGTCGTGGCCCGCAGTGAACGCGGCCATGTCGCGATGGCCGCGGGTGTAGAGCATCGCCACCACCGAAGATTTCAGCGGCGCGTATTCGTAGTCTTCCTGCCAATCGAGACCGGAGGCCCAGTTCAGCAGATGGCCGAGGGTGATCGCCGGGTGTTTGTCCAGCGCCGGGTAGAACTTCAGCGCCGGATCGTCGAGCTTGAACCGGCCTTCGCCGTAGGCCACGCCGAGGACCGTTGCCAGCAGGCTTTTGCTGATCGACCAGGTCAGATGCGGTGTCTGAGCAGTGGTCGGAGCGGCGTAGCGTTCGTAGATGATCTGGCCGTCGTGGATGATCAGCAAGGCGTCGGTGCGAATGCCGTCGCGGGTGGCGTCGTTACGGGGCGCGAAGGCGTAGTTTTCCAGCGCCTCGACGGCCGGGCCGGTGATCTGCGGGGCGATGGGCCATTGCTCGCCGGGCCATTGTTCGGCGCGGACGGTGAGGCTGATCAGCAGCAGGAACAGGGACAGGCCTTTGAACATGGTGGGCGCTCAGGGAATGAACCTGTCGAGACTAGTCGGGGTTTATGACAGATGTATGGTGATTTTGAGGCCGCCTTCGCGAGCAGGCTCGCTCCCACGTTTCGACTGACGAAACACGATCTTTCTGTGGGAGCGAGCCTGCTCGCGAAGGGGCCGCTCAGGTCACCGCCATAGCCTTAGCCAACCGCTTGGCCCTCGCCCCCGCCGCCAACTGCATCACGCCCTTGTCCCGCTGCCACATCTGCGCCCACTCCGCTGGGCCATTGCCCAGCGCTTCATCAACCTCCCCCGCCAGCGCTTCAAACTGCGCAAACAACCCGCCCAACAGCACATGCCCGGGCGGATTGTTCGGCGCTTGCCGGCTGGCCTCGGCGCACCCGGCCAGCAGCGCCAGCAAACGCAATTGCAGGGCCTGCGGCCAGTCGCTGTCCTGGCCGACGCCGTACAACCACGCGGTCATGGCGCTGAGCACGTAGACATCTTCAAGGGTGCGAAACGGTTTGACGTAGGCGTCCCAGCCATCGCCAGCGAGCAATTCGCACAGGGCGCCGTCGAGGTACAGGCGACCGTGGCTGATGTCCGGCATCAACGGCAACGCCGGAAGTTTTTCCACCTTCACGCCGGGCTCGCCGGGATACACCACCGCCAGACTCAGGCGCGGTGTTTCGCCAGGCTCCTCACTGCGCGCAGCCACCAGTAACCAATCGGCGGCGTCGCCTGCGGTGACGAAATCCTTGCGCCCACTCAAGCGCAAATCGCGCAGCCGCGTTTGCATATCGGCCGGACGCAGGCTGCGTTGCTCGGTCGCGCACAAGGCGCCGAGGCTCAGCGGCGCGCTCGGCCACAACATGCGCAGCGCCGCCTGATAACCCACCAGAAACGCCAGCCCCGGCGTCGCCATCCGCCGCCCGCCGGCCACCGCCAATTCGAACGGCGTGACGTTGCCCAGCGTCTGCAACAACGTTGCAAAGCCCTCGGCCAGATCAGCTGCGGCGGGCAAGCGTTCACGGCGGTGCAGCAGATCTGGCCAGGGCATGGGCGCCTCCTTGTGGGCTGTCATATAAGCATCACCGAACGTTCATGGCGATGACACCGGGGCTACATAGCCTGACTTTGCACAACACGGCTGCATAAAGAAAGTCGATCGGCTGCAACCCACGACGGGTTAAAGGCCCGTACGGAGATTCACATGACGCAAATCGCCCGCATCAGCGACACCGGCAATGAACGCCGCCTGCAAGCCGAACGCCTGATCGGCGCCGAAGCCTTGCAGCAAGCCCAGGCCCTGCGCTTCGCCGTCTTCAGTGGCGAGTTCAACGCCAAACTGAAAGGCGCCGAACTGGGTCTGGACATGGATGATTATGATGTTCACTGCAGCCACATCGGCGTGCGTGACCTGAACACCGGGCGCCTGGTCGCCACCACGCGTCTGCTCGATCACACTGCCGCCAGCAGCCTCGGCAAGTTCTACAGCGAAGAAGAATTCAGCCTGCACGGCCTCGCCCATCTGCAAGGCCCGATCCTGGAAATCGGCCGCACCTGCGTCGATCCGGCGTACCGCAACGGCGGCACCATCGCCGTGCTCTGGGGCGAATTGGCCGAAGTGCTCAATCAGGGCGGCTACAGCTACCTGATGGGTTGCGCGAGCATCCCGATGCAGGACGGCGGCATTCAGGCCCACGCGATCATGCAGCGTCTGCGCGAACGTTATCTGTGCACCGAACACCTGCGCGCCGAGCCGAAAAATCCTCTGCCGACGCTGGATATTCCGTCCAACGTCATCGCCGAAATGCCGCCGCTGCTCAAGGCCTACATGCGCCTCGGCGCGAAGATCTGCGGCGAGCCGTGCTGGGACGAAGACTTCCAGGTGGCCGACGTGTTCATCCTGCTCAAGCGCGACGAACTCTGCCCGCGCTACGCCAAACACTTCAAGGCGGCGGTGTGATGAGCCGGTTGCGGGTGTACGCGCGAATCGCGCGAGTGCTGCTGGTGGTGACGCTGGGGCTGACCATGGCGAGCGTCTTCGGCGTGTTCGAGCGCATTGGTCTGGCGCACTCGATGGAGCGGCGGCAGCGCTGGTCGCGTTTTTTCATGGCGCGTTTGAGCAATGCCCTGCCCTTTCGCGTGAGCGTGCATGGCGAGCTGCCAAAACAGCCGATGCTGTGGGTCAGCAATCACGTGTCGTGGACCGACATTCCGCTGCTGGGCATGCTCACGCCGCTGTCGTTTCTGTCCAAGGCCGAAGTGCGCACCTGGCCGGTGGCCGGCTGGCTCGCAGCCAAAGCCGGCAGCCTGTTCATCCGCCGTGGGTCGGGCGACAGTCAGTTGATCCGCAAGCAGATGACCCGCCATCTGCAAACTGAACATGCACTGCTGATGTTCCCCGAAGGCACCACCACCGATGGCCGTTCGCTGCGCACCTTTCATGGTCGCCTGCTGTCGGCGGCGATCGATTCCGAAGTGATGCTGCAACCGGTGGCGATTCGTTATCTGCGTGACGGCGAAATCGATACGCTCGCACCGTTCATTGGTGACGATGATTTGCTCTCGCATCTGATGCGCCTGTTCAGCCATGACTGCGGCGATGTCGAGGTGCATCTGCTCAAGCCGATTGCCTGTCAGGGCCGCGAGCGCGCGGCGCTGGCGTTCGAAGCGCAGCAGGCGGTGCAGAAGGTGTTGTTTGGTGAGGTGGCGAAACCTGCCGAACCGCGTCGCGCAGGCGATTTGATCGCCGCCTGAAAATACAAATCCCCTGTGGGAGCGAGCCTGCTCGCGAATGCGACCTGTCAGTCGCCGAATATATTGACTGACAGGACGCCTTCGCGAGCAGGCTCGCTCCCACATTCAGATCTTCAGTGGATCAGAGTTTTGTGCGAAATCCTGCAATTGCGGGTAGAACAAGCTGAAGTCTTCACTCAACGGCTCATACAACCGCCGCAACTCCGCCATTGCCCCGGCCAATTCCTCCGGCCTGGTCAGCCGTCGCGAGATCCCGCGCAGCACCTGTTCCAGCACCTCAAATTCGCGATACGAGCCCAGCCAGTCGTTGGCGACCATGTGCGGGGCGATCTTTGCCAGCCGCTCCGGCAATTGCCGTTCGCGGGACAGCACCTGATAGACGTCTGCGGTGAACTGCTCCAGCGGTCGATCGGCATACAGCGTCCAGTCCCGCGCCAGGCAATGGTCGAAAAACACATCGAGGACGATTCCGGCATAACGCCGCCGCGTTTCGTTGAAGCGGCCCAGAGCGATGTCGACCAGTGGATGCCGATCGGTGAACACGTCGATGCGCCGATGCAGTGCAATCGCCGCCTCTACCTCGGGGTCGAATTGGCCTTGCAGCCGACCTTTGACGAAGTCGCCATACAGGCTGCCGAGTAACTGACCAGGGCGCTGGCCGCCGAGATGCAAATGCGCGAGATAGTTCATGGGCGCAGCTTAGCACTGGGTTCGGACATTCAGCACCCTCGTATCGTTATAACCCGATATAACGATTTATGCGCTCGTCAGACCGAATTCATATTGGTATATCGCGATCCAACGATTTAAAGTTCGTCCCATCGCGATATATCGCTACTGCCAACACGAGCCCAAGCCATGAACCTCGACCTCGACGAAATAATAAAAGCCCTGGCGCACCCAGTACGGCGAGACATCCTCAACTGGCTGAAGGACCCGAAAGGCGAATTCCCCGAGCAGTTGCACAACCATGAATACGGTATTTGCGCCGGGCAGATCGATCAGCGTTGCGGCCTGTCGCAATCGACCGTGTCGGCCCACCTGGCGACGTTGCAACGGGCCGGGCTGATCAGCAGCCAGAAGGCCGGGCAGTGGCATTTCTTCAAACGTAACGAGGACGTCATCCAGGCGTTTCTCAGCACTCTCAGTAAAGAGCTCTGACCCTTAACGTCAGTCAGCCGACAAGGAAACCTGCATGCCCCTTTCGCTTCTCATCCTCGCCCTGAGCGCCTTCGCCATCGGCACCACCGAGTTCGTCATCATGGGCCTGCTGCCCGACGTGGCGGCGGACCTCGGTGTGTCGATTCCCGGCGCCGGCTGGCTGGTCACCGGGTACGCCCTGGGCGTGGCCATCGGTGCACCGTTCATGGCGCTGGCCACCGCCAGGTTGCCGCGCAAGGCAGCGCTGGTGGCGTTGATGGGCATCTTCATTGTCGGCAACCTGCTCTGCGCCATCGCCAGCGACTACAACGTGCTGATGTTTGCCCGGGTAGTCACCGCGCTGTGTCACGGCGCGTTCTTCGGCATCGGCTCGGTGGTGGCGGCCAATCTGGTCGCGCCCAACAAACGTGCCTCGGCAGTAGCCTTGATGTTCACCGGCCTGACCCTGGCCAACGTACTTGGCGTACCGCTGGGCACCGCATTGGGTCAGGAAGCCGGCTGGCGTTCGACCTTCTGGGCAGTGACCGTCATCGGTGTGATCGCGCTGATCGGCCTGATCCGCTTTCTGCCGGCCAAGCGTGACGAAGAGAAACTCGACATGCGCGCCGAACTCGCCGCGCTCAAAGGCGCCGGCATCTGGCTGTCGCTGAGCATGACCGCGCTGTTCGCCGCCTCGGTCTTCACCCTGTTCACCTACGTTGCGCCACTGCTTGGCGAAGTCACCGGCGTGTCGCCGCGTGGCGTGACCTGGACACTGATGCTGATCGGTCTGGGCCTGACGGTCGGCAACATCATCGGCGGCAAACTCGCCGATAAAGGCATGGCCGCCACGCTGATCGGCGTGTTCATCGCCATGGCCGTGGTTTCCACGGTGCTGAGCTGGACCAGCGTCGCGCTGATCCCGACTGAAATCACCCTGTTCCTCTGGGCCACCGCGTGTTTCGCCGCTGTGCCCGCGCTGCAAGTCAACGTGGTGACCTTCGGCAAGGCTGCGCCGAACCTGGTTTCGACCCTGAACATCGGCGCTTTCAACGTCGGCAACGCGCTTGGCGCTTGGGTCGGCGGCAGCGTCATCGCCCACGGCTACGGCCTGACCAGCGTGCCACTGGCCGCCGCCGCGCTGGCCGTACTTGCCCTGCTGGTGACCCTGATTACCTTCCGCCAGAACGGCAGTGCCGAGCTGGCCCCTGCTTCCAACTGATCAACTTCCTTTATTAAAGAGAGGCTTTTAGACATGGCGACTATTTTCGACCCGATCAAACTCGGCGACATCGAGCTGAACAACCGCATTATCATGGCCCCGCTGACCCGCTGCCGCGCCGACGAAGGCCGTGTGCCGAACGCGCTGATGGCCGAATACTACGTACAACGCGCCTCGGCTGGCCTGATCCTCAGCGAAGCCACTTCGGTAACGCCGATGGGCGTCGGCTACCCGGACACCCCGGGCATCTGGTCCAACGATCAAGTGCGTGGCTGGGCCAACGTGACCAAAGCGATTCACGGCGCCGGCGGCAAGATCTTCCTGCAACTGTGGCACGTTGGCCGCATTTCTCACCCTTCGTACCTGAACGGTGAAGCACCGGTCGCGCCAAGCGCCATCCAGCCAAAGGGCCACGTCAGCCTGGTGCGCCCACTGGCCGACTACCCAACGCCGCGCGCTCTGGAAACCGCTGAAATCGCCGACATCGTCGACGCCTACCGCACCGGTGCCGAGAACGCCAAGGCCGCCGGTTTCGACGGCGTGGAAATCCACGGCGCCAACGGCTACCTGCTCGACCAGTTCCTGCAAAGCAGCACCAACCAGCGCACCGACCAGTACGGCGGCTCGCTGGAAAACCGTGCGCGCCTGCTGCTGGAAGTGACCGACGCCGCGATCGAAGTCTGGGGCGCTGGCCGCGTTGGTGTGCACCTGGCACCGCGTGCCGATTCCCACGACATGGGCGATGACAATCTTGCCGAGACCTTCACCTACGTCGCCCGTGAACTGGGCAAGCGTGGCATCGCGTTCATCTGCTCGCGTGAAAAAGAAGGCGCCGACAGCCTCGGCCCGCAACTGAAAGAAGCTTTCGGTGGCCCGTACATCGCCAACGAGAAATTCACCAAGGAAAGCGCCAACGCGTGGCTGGCCAGCGGTAAGGCTGACGCGGTGGCGTTCGGCGTGCCGTTCATTGCCAACCCGGACCTGCCGGCACGTTTGCAGGCTGATGCGCCGCTGAACGAGCCGCATCCAGAGACTTTCTACGGTAAAGGTCCGGTCGGTTACATCGACTATCCGACCTTGTAATCAGGCTGTAGCGCAGAAATGAAAAAGCCCCTGACTTTTGAGAGTCAGGGGCTTTTTGTTGTTCGGCTTCAGACTTGTTGCGTGGCACCCGGCGTAGCCCCTCATCGGAACGCCGCCCGCCCAGCCCTCTCCCGAGGGAGAGGGAGCCGATTGCTGTGCTTTTCAAACTTTGAGTTCGGCGGGATATTTCAGATCGGCCCAGCTTGGCCAAACAACCCGGTCGGTCCCCTCTCCCTGTGGGAGAGGGCTAGGGTGAGGGAAAAGCGGCGAAACACGGATTCACAAGAGCTACACAATTTCCCTACAAAATCCACGACTCGCTACGTTTAAACTCCCCGCCGCGATGATCAGCCATGGCGGCTGATTGACATCCTGCCGGGCAATTGCGCATTTTGTTTCATTTGCGCAGGCTTGGGCTCAGGCGCAGCATGTCCAGCCCGGTGTCGACCCAGCGTTCAGCCTCGGCATGCAGTTCGAAGCTGTCCGGGGCCAGCAGCCAGCCGTACAGCAGGCCGTCGATGTAGGCATGAATGCTGATGGCCGCGCGGGCAGTGTCGAGGTCTTCCGGCAACTGGCCGCGATTCACCGCATTACGCAGGGTCAGGCCGATGCGCAGATTGCAATCGAGACTGGCCGTCCGGCGCTGCTGGCGCAGATCGCACATTTCATCGGTGAACTCGCACTTATGAAACAGAATTTCGTTGATGCGCCGGGTTTTCGGGTCCAGTGCAACTTGATGAAACAAATGAATCAGCAACTGCCGCATGCAGCCCAGCGGGTCCGGTTCGTCCTCGCTTTCGCTGGCCTTGGCCAGTTCATCCAGCGGTTCGTGCAGGCTGTCGAGCATCGCCTGGACCAGATCGGCCTTGTTGCTGAAATGCCAGTAGATGGCGCCACGCGTTACGCCGGCGAGGGTCGCGATGTCCGCCAGGGTGGTGCGGGCAACCCCCCTTTCATAAAAGGCTTTCTCGGCCGCTTCCAGAATCTGGCTGCGGGTTTCCTGAGCTTCCTCTTTGGTACGACGGACCATGGCAGTAAAACCTCAAACAGGATGTTTCAGGGATGGCTGAATATCCGCTGAATAAAGAGGGGGCGATCTCTCGTGAATCGACTCCCCGGCCTACAATTTCAAACCTTGCGACGACTTTTGTATCAGGGTGGGTACGCGGCGCAGGTGTTTACAAACAACCATGAACGTAAGTATATTACTTAGCAAGCTACTTATCCACCCGGTGCCCGATTTTTACTCTTTCACACTTCTTGTGCGCTTCATGCGCGCCTGACCCGAGGATCTTCATGCAATTCAAGCCAGCTGTTACCGCTCTGGTCACTGCCGTCGCCCTGGCATCGCTGCTCAGCGGATGTAAAAAGGAAGAAGCGGCCCCAGCCGCTCCGCCCCCTCAGGTCGGCGTCGTCACCCTGCAACCACAAGCCTTTACCCTGACCTCGGAACTTCCGGGCCGCACCAGTGCGTTCCGCATCGCTGAAGTTCGCCCGCAGGTCAACGGCATCATTCTCAAGCGCCTGTTCAAGGAAGGCGCCGACGTCAAAGCCGGTCAGCAGCTTTATCAGATCGATCCGTCGGTCTATGAAGCGACGCTGAAAAGTGCCGAAGCCAACCTGCGTTCGACCAAGTCGATCTCCGACCGCTACAAGCAACTGGTCGATGAGCAAGCCGTAAGCCGTCAGGAATACGACACCGCATTGGCCAACCGCCTGCAATCGGAAGCGTCGCTTCAGACTGCGCAGATCAACGTGCGTTACACCAAGGTCTATGCGCCGATTTCCGGCCGTATCGGCCGCTCTTCGGTGACCGAAGGCGCACTGGTCAGCAATGGCCAGGCCGATGCAATGGCAGTGATTCAGCAGCTCGATCCGATCTACGTCGACGTCACCCAGTCGTCGGTGGAACTGCTGGAACTGCGCCGCGAACTGGAAAGCGGCCGTCTGCAGAAGGCTGGCGACAACGCCGCTGCGGTCAAGCTGACCCTGGAAGACGGCAGCCAGTACAAGCTCGACGGCAAGCTGGAATTCTCCGAAGTCTCGGTTGACCAGACCACCGGCTCGGTGACCCTGCGCGCCGTGTTCCCCAACCCCGATCACACCCTGCTGCCAGGCATGTTCGTCCACGCCCAGTTGCAGGCCGGCGTCAACAGCGCAGCGATCCTCGCGCCACAGCAAGGCGTGACCCGCGACCTCAAAGGCACCCCGACCGCACTGGTCGTCGGCGCCGACAACAAGGTCGAACTGCGTCAGCTCAAGGCCAGCCGCACCGTCGGCAGCCAGTGGCTGATCGAAGACGGCCTGAAAGCCGGCGATCGTCTGATCACCGAAGGGCTGCAGTACGTCAAACCGGGCGTCGAGGTCAAAGCGACCGAGGCGACTAACGTCGGCACCAAGAACCCGGCCCCCGCACAGGCAGCTGACAAAGCCGCCGGCGGCAAAGGGGAGTAACCCATGTCAAAATTCTTCATCGACCGTCCGATTTTCGCCTGGGTAATCGCCCTGGTGATCATGCTGGTCGGGGCACTTTCGATCCTGAAATTGCCGATCAACCAATACCCGAGCATTGCGCCACCGGCCATTGCGATCCAGGTGACCTACCCGGGTGCGTCCGCACAAACCGTGCAGGACACCGTGGTCCAGGTCATCGAGCAACAGCTCAACGGTATCGACAACCTGCGTTATGTGTCGTCGGAAAGTAACTCCGACGGCAGCATGACCATCACCGCGACCTTCGAGCAAGGCACCAACTCCGACACCGCGCAGGTACAGGTCCAGAACAAGCTGAACCTGGCCACCCCGCTGCTGCCGCAGGAAGTGCAACAACAGGGTATCCGCGTGACCAAGGCAGTGAAGAACTTCCTGCTGGTGATCGGCGTGGTTTCGCGTGACGGCAGCATGAGCAAGGACGACCTGTCCAACTACATCGTGTCGAACATGCAGGACCCGATCTCGCGCACCGCCGGTGTCGGTGACTTCCAGGTCTTCGGTGCGCAGTACGCGATGCGTATCTGGCTCGACCCGGCCAAGTTGAACAACTTCAACCTGACCCCGGTCGACGTGAAGAACGCCATTGCTGCGCAGAACGTCCAGGTGTCGTCCGGTCAGCTCGGTGGCTTGCCTGCCGTGCAGGGCCAGCAACTGAACGCGACGATCATCGGCAAGACCCGTCTGCAGACCGCTGAGCAGTTCAAGGAAATCCTGCTCAAGGTCAACAAGGACGGCTCGCAGGTTCGCCTCAAAGACGTGGCTGAAGTTGGTCTCGGCGGCGAGAACTACGCGATCAGCGCCCAGTTCAACGGCAGCCCGGCTTCCGGTCTGGCGGTGAAACTGGCCAACGGCGCCAACGCCCTCGATACCGCCAAAGCGCTGCGCAACACCATCGACAGCCTCAAGCCGTTCTTCCCGCAAGGCATGGAAGTGGTGTTCCCGTACGACACCACTCCGGTGGTGACCGAGTCGATCAAAGGCGTGGTGCACACTCTGGTCGAAGCGATCGCGCTGGTGTTCCTGGTGATGTTCCTGTTCCTGCAGAACTTCCGCGCCACCGTCATCACCACGATGACCGTGCCGGTGGTACTGCTCGGTACGTTCGGCATCCTCGCCGCCGCCGGTTTCAGCATCAACACCCTGACCATGTTCGGCATGGTGCTGGCCATCGGTCTGCTGGTGGACGATGCCATCGTCGTGGTGGAAAACGTCGAGCGGGTGATGAGCGAAGAAGGCTTGTCACCGAAGGAAGCGACGAAGAAATCCATGGGCCAGATCCAGGGCGCACTGGTCGGTATCGCCCTCGTACTCTCGGCGGTACTGCTGCCGATGGCATTCTTCAGCGGCTCCACTGGTGTGATCTACAAGCAGTTCTCGATCACCATCGTTTCGGCGATGGCCCTGTCGGTGCTGGTTGCCCTGATCTTCACCCCGGCGCTGTGCGCGACCATGCTCAAGCCGATTCCGAAAGGCGAGCACGGTACTCCGAAGAAAGGTTTCTTCGGCTGGTTCAACCGTAACTTTGACCGTGGCGTACGCAGCTACGAGCGCGGCGTCGGCAACATGCTGACCCGCAAGGCGCCGTACCTGCTGGCGTATCTGCTGATCGTCGTCGGCATGATCTGGCTGTTCACCCGCATCCCGACCGCGTTCCTGCCGGAAGAAGACCAGGGCGTACTGTTCGCCCAGGTGCAGACCCCGGCCGGTTCCAGTGCCCAGCGCACGCAGGTGGTCGTGGATGAAATGCGTGAGTACCTGCTGCGTCCGAACAAGGATGGTGGTGAGGCGGACGCGGTGGCTTCGGTGTTCACCGTGACCGGCTTCAACTTCGCCGGCCGTGGGCAGAGCTCGGGTATGGCGTTCATCATGCTCAAGCCGTGGGGCGAGCGTAACGCCGACAACAGCGTGTTCAAGCTCGCCGCGCGTGCCCAGCAACACTTCTTCAGCTTCCGCGACGCGATGGTGTTTGCCTTCGCCCCGCCAGCGGTTCTGGAATTGGGTAACGCCACCGGTTTCGACGTGTTCCTGCAAGACCGCGCCGGTATCGGTCACGAAAAACTGATGGAAGCGCGTAACCAGTTCCTCGGCATGGCGGCGCAAAGCAAGGTGCTGACCCAGGTGCGTCCGAACGGCCTGAACGATGAGCCGCAGTTCCAGCTGGAAATCGACGACGAGAAGGCCAGTGCCCTCGGCATCACCATCAGCGATATCAACAACACCCTGTCGATCGCGCTGGGCAGTAGCTACGTCAACGACTTCATCGACCGTGGTCGGGTGAAGAAAGTCTACGTGCAGGGCCAGCCGGATTCGCGCATGAGCCCCGAAGACTTGAAGAAGTGGTACGTGCGCAACGCCGAAGGCACCATGGTTCCGTTCTCGGCGTTCGCCAAGGGTGAGTGGGTCTACGGTTCGCCGAAACTGGCGCGTTACAACGGTGTGGAAGCGGTCGAGGTCCTCGGGGCTCCGGCGCCGGGCTACTCCACCGGTGAAGCGATGGCTGAAGTCGAAGCGATTGCCAAGAAGCTGCCGGCCGGTGTCGGTATCTCCTGGACCGGTCTGTCCTACGAGGAACGTCTGTCCGGCTCGCAAGCGCCAGCGCTGTACGCCCTGTCGCTGCTGATGGTGTTCCTGTGTCTGGCGGCGCTGTATGAGAGCTGGTCGATTCCGATCGCGGTCATGCTCGTGGTACCGCTGGGGATCATCGGTGCACTGATGGCTACCAGCCTGCGCGGTCTGTCCAACGACGTGTACTTCCAGGTGGGCTTGTTGACGACCATCGGTCTGGCGGCTAAAAACGCCATTCTGATCGTCGAATTCGCCAAGGAACTGCATGAACAGGGACGCAGCCTGCGTGAAGCGGCAATCGAAGCCTGCCGCATGCGTCTGCGCCCGATCATCATGACCTCGCTGGCCTTCGTTCTCGGCGTTGTGCCGCTGGCGATTTCCACCGGCGCCGGCTCAGGCAGTCAGCACGCGATCGGTACCGGCGTGATTGGCGGTATGCTCACGGCCACGATCCTGGCGATCTTCTGGGTCCCACTGTTCTTCGTTACTGTGTCGTCCATCGGTCAGCGTAAAAAGACCGACTCGGATGAGACTACTGAAACTCCTAAAGAGGCTGGCCAATGAGCAAGTCGCTACTCTCCATCGCAGTCGCCGCCTTCGTGCTGAGCGGTTGCTCGCTGATACCTGACTATCAGCAGCCTGAGGCTCCGGTCGCAGGCCAGTACCCGCAGGGGCCGGCATATTCGCCGGCCCAGGCTCCGGCGCAAGCCGCTGCCGAACAGGGCTGGAAGCAGTTTTTCCATGACCCTGCCCTGCAACAGCTGATCCAGGTCGCCCTGGAAAACAACCGCGACCTGCGTGTCGCGGCGCTGAACATCGACGCTTACGCGGCGCAGTACCGCATCCAGCGCGCCGACCTGTTCCCGGCAGTGTCGGCCAATGCCGCCGGCAGCCGCCAGCGTCTGCCGGCCCGTGCCTCGCAGACCGGCGAGTCGATGATCAGCAGTTCGTATTCCGCCACCGTCGGCGTCAGCGCCTACGAACTCGACCTGTTCGGTCGGGTGCGCAGCCTGAGCGAGCAAGCGTTGCAACAGTACTTCGCTACCGAAGAAGCACGCCGCAGCACCCAGATCAGTCTGGTCGCCAACGTCGCCAATGCCTACCTGACCTGGCAAGCGGACAAGGAACTGCTCAAGCTGACGCAGGACACCCTCGGTGCCTTCGAAGAAAGCTACAAGCTGACCAGCCGCAGCAACGAAGTCGGTGTGGCCTCGGCGCTGGATCTGGCACAGTCGCGCACTTCCGTGGAAAACGCCCGGGCACAATTGGCGCGTTATACCCGCCAGGTCGCGCAGGACGAAAACAGCCTGACCCTGCTGCTCGGCACCGGTATCCCGGCCAATCTGCAAGCCGCCAAACCGCTGTCTGATGATCTGCTCAGCGACGTACCGGCCGGTCTGCCTTCGGACCTGCTGCAACGTCGTCCGGACATCCTCCAGGCCGAGTACAACCTGAAGGCGGCCAACGCCAACATCGGCGCGGCCCGTGCAGCGTTCTTCCCGAGCATCAGCCTGACCGCCAACGCGGGCAGCCTGAGCCCGGACCTGTCCGGCCTGTTCAAGGGCGGTTCGGGGACGTGGCTGTTCCAGCCGCAGATCAACCTGCCGATCTTCAACGCCGGCAGCCTGCGCGCCAGCCTCGACTACGCCAAGATCCAGAAGGACATTGGCGTGGCGAACTACGAGAAGTCCATCCAGACCGCCTTCCAGGAAGTCGCCGACGGCCTCGCCGCCCGCCAGACCTACACCGAGCAGTTGCAAGCGCAGCGCGACTTCGTGCAGGCCAACCAGGATTACTACCGCCTGGCCGAACGTCGCTATCGCATCGGCGTCGACAGCAACCTGACCTTCCTCGATGCCCAGCGTCAGTTGTTCAGCGCACAACAAGCGCTGATCACCGACCGCCTCGCGCAGCTGACCAGTGCGGTCAACCTGTACAAGGCCCTGGGTGGTGGCTGGAATGCGCAGACCGCGCAGAACGAAGCGCTGAAAGAAGAAGCGCCGAAGATGAAGCTGTTCTGATCCTCGGCTGAGTACATCAAGCCCACCTTATTGGTGGGCTTTTTGTTTTTTGAAGATCAAAAGATCGCGGCCTTCGGCAGCTCCTACATTTGAAATGCAATCTCCCAGTAGGAGCGGCCGAAGGCTGCGATCTTTTGCTGTTCGATAACCGCCCAAAACCCGCTTTCAGCAATTGAACCTGAACACACAGGCCCTTCACCATTCGAACCAGAAAACCAATAACAACAAGGTTCGACACCATGCTCCAGCGCCCTGCCCCGCCCGGCTGACCGCCACCGCTGCATCTCAGACCTGCATCACGTTGCCTGCGCCGCACCCGCCGCGACAGCGCAGCCGTTCGCCCTAAAAAAACAAGAGAGACCCAAGTCCATGACAGTTTTCCCTGTGCCCTACGCATTGCCCGCTGTGATCGCCCTGGCCATCGCCGGTCTGGCCCTGCCGGCAAGCGCCGAAGAAGGCGGCTTCGTTGAAGGCGCCAAGGTCAACCTGAACCTGCGCAACTTCTATATCAACCGCAACTTCACCAACCCGACCAAAACCCAGGGCAAGGCTGAAGAATGGACGCAGAGTTTCATCCTCGACGCCAAATCCGGCTTCACCCAAGGCACCGTCGGTTTCGGCATGGACGTGCTCGGGCTGTATTCGGTCAAGCTTGATGGCGGCAAAGGCACGGGCGGCACGCAGTTGTTGCCGCTGGACCATGACGGCCGCCCGGCGGACAACTTCGGTCGCACCAACGTCGCGTTCAAGGCCAGACTTTCGCAGACCGAGGTGAAGGTCGGCGAGTGGATGCCGGTATTGCCGATTCTGCGTTCGGACGACGGTCGCTCGCTGCCGCAAACCTTCCGTGGCGGCCAGATCACCTCCAAGGAAATCGCCGGCCTGACCCTCTATGGCGGCCAGTTCCGCGCCAACAGCCCGCGCGACGACAGCAGCATGAGCGACATGTCGATGACCGGCAAAGCCGCGTTCACCTCTGACCGTTTCAACTTCCAGGGCGGCGAATACCTGTTCAACGACAAGCGCACACAGATCGGCTTATGGAATGCGCAACTCAAGGACATCTACAGCCAGCAGTACCTCAATGTGCTGCACAGTCAGCCGCTCGGCGACTGGACGCTGGGCGCCAACCTCGGCTTTTTCTACGGCAAGGAAGATGGCAGCGCGCGTGCCGGCGATCTGGACAACAAGACCTGGTACGGGATGTTTTCGGCCAAGTACGGCGGCAACACGTTCTACCTCGGCCTGCAAAAACTCACCGGCGACAGCGCCTGGATGCGCGTCAACGGCACCAGTGGCGGCACCCTGGCCAACGACAGCTACAACGCCAGTTATGACAACGCTCAGGAACGCTCCTGGCAGTTGCGTCACGACTACAACTTCGCCGCCATGGGCATCCCCGGCCTGACCCTGATGAACCGCTACATCAGCGGCGACAACGTGCACACCGGGACGATCACCGACGGCAAGGAATGGGGTCGCGAATCGGAACTCGGTTACACGGTGCAGAGCGGGACTTTGAAGGATTTGAACGTCAGATGGCGCAACTCGACCATGCGCCGCGACTTCAGCAACAACGAGTTCGACGAGAACCGGTTGATCGTCAGCTACCCGATCAGCCTGCTTTAACTAAACATGCTCCACTGTGGGAGCGAGCCTGCTCGCGAAAGCGCTGCTTCAGTCGACATCTGTGTCGAATATGAAATGGCCTTCGCGAGCAGGCTCGCTCCCACATTTGATTCCCATCACAGATGCATGCCATTGGTCAGGCCATGTAGCGCTTTTGCGGGCGGCAGTTACAGTGAGCAAACCTGAAGGACTCAGGTGCTCCAACCCTTCACGCTTCCGTTTCGTAGTCGGTCTCCAGCTGTGCACCAGGTTGTCATCGGAAGACACCATTTGATCACCGGAGGATCACCTCATGATCACGCGCCGCACCACTGCACCCGATTGGGACGCCAAGGCGTACCAGCAGTTTTCGCGTCTCAGACAACGTCCGGTCAACGAATTGCTCGACCGCGTCGACCTGCACAACCCGCAACGCATTTACGACCTCGGCTGCGGCACCGGCATTGCCACGCAGTTGTTGGCCAAACGCTGGCCGCGCGCGCAGTTGCAGGGCGTCGACAGCTCCGCGCAGATGCTCGATGAGGCACGCTGCCTGCCGATCCGGGCGCTGTGGAAACATTGCGACCTGCTTGATTGGCAACCTGAGCAACCGGCGGATCTGCTGTTCGCAGCCGCCGTGCTGCACTTTATCGAAGGCCATGAAAAACTGCTGCCGCGCCTGCTCGGTTATCTGAATCCCGGCGGCTGTCTGGCGGCGCACATGCCGGACTGGCGCGATGCGCTGTGGTATCGGCTGATGCTCGACACCCTCGAAAACGGCGGCCCCGGTGGCACACCACTGGGCACACCTGAACTGCGCCAGCGCATGGCGGCGCGGCCGTTATTGGCACTGGAGGATTACTATCGGTTGCTCGCGCCCATGACTACGTCGCTGGATATCTGGGAGACCGAGCAGTTGCAGGTGGTTGACGGCAAGTCGCCGGTGTATGACTGGGTGAAGGTCTCGGCGCTGCGGCCGGTGATGCAGGCGTTGAGTTCAGCGGAACAGGCGCGGTTTATCTATCACTACCTGATGCGGGTGCATGAGCATTATCCGCAGGAGGGGGATGGGCATACGTTGTTTGCATTCAAGCGAATATTTATTGTCGCCAGGGTGTGATTCGTTACGGCCGCTACCGCTTTCGCGAGCAGGCTCGCTCCCACAGGGAAATGCATTCCAATGTGGGAGCGAGCCTGCTCGCGAAGGCGTCAGTGCAACAACCTCACTCGCGGGATTCAACCCCGAGTTCATCCCACACCGATTCGGCCAGATGAAACGTCGCGTTCGCCGCCGGTATGCCGCAGTAGATTGCGCTCTGCATGATCACTTCCTTGATCTCGCCACGGCTCACACCATTATTGGCCGCCGCACGCAGGTGCAGTTTCAGTTCGCCCTCGCGGTTCATGCCGATCAGCATGGCGATGGTGATCAGGCTGCGGGTATGGCGGGGCAGGCCCGGGCGGGTCCAGATGTCGCCCCAGGCGTGGCGGGTGATCATTTCCTGGAACTCCGAGGTGAACTCGGTCAGGGTGGTCAGGCTGCGATCGACGTGGGCATCGCCCAGCACCGCGCGGCGGACTTGCATGCCTTCGTCGTAACGTTGTTTCTCGTCCACAAAATCTTCCTCACTGAGCCTGCAAAAACGCCAGCACACGGTCGCTGAAATCGGCGCCGGCCTGCACGTTGGACAAATGCGCCGCATGGAACTCGGCGTACTCGGCGTCGCGCACATGGTCGCGAATGAAGTGCCCGCCGGACGGCGGCGTCACCGCATCTTCGCTGCCGGCAATCACCAGCAACGGCACGTTGATCGAAGCCAGTTGTTCACGAAAATCGGCATCTCGCACGGCCGCGCAGTTGGCCGCATAACCTTGTGGATTGGTCGCGGCGAGCATGTCGGTAATCTTCTTCGCCGCCTCGGGATGCGCTGCGGAAAAGTCTGGGGTGAACCAGCGCGCAATCGAGGCATCACGCAGTGCGACCATCGCCGCCGGGCCGTCACGCAACACGGTTTCGATGCGTGGATTCCATACCGACGGATCGCCGATTTTCGCCGCCGTGTTGCACACGATCAATTTGTGCAGACGATGCCCGGCATTGATCCCCAGCCACTGACCGATCAGCCCGCCCATCGACAGCCCGCAGAAATGCGCGCGCTCGATGTGCAGCGCATCGAGCAGACCGAGTACGTCATGGCCCAATTGCTCGATGCTGTACGGCCCTTCGGTGACCAGCGATTGCCCATGGCCGCGCGTGTCGAAACGCAGCACGCGGTAATGCTCGGCGAACGCCGGCATTTGCGCGTCCCACATGTGCAGGTCGGTGCCCAGCGAGTTGGACAGCACCAGCACCGGCGCAGCGGCCGGGCCTTCTATTTGATAGTGCAGTTCGCCATCGGCGAGTTGAACGAAAGCCACAGCCCTCTCCTTCAGACAGTCAAAGCGTTGTGTTCAGCCACCGCGCGCTCGACCCAGACTTGCGCCTGGCCAAGGTAATGCGCGGGGTTGAGAAGATCATCGAGTTCAGCGCCACTGAGTTCGGCGGTGACTTGCGGCTCGTCAGCGAGCACCGCACGCAGATGGCGCTGCTCGGCCACCGCGCGTTTGCAGCACTGTTCGAGCAGATGATGCGCGGTGTCGCGGCCGACGCGTTGGGCGAGGACGATGCTCACCGCTTCGGCCAGCACCAGGCCTTGGGTCAGTTCGAGGTTGCGGGCCATGCGCGCCGCGTCGACTTCCAGACCGTCGGCCAGCAAACGCGCCTGTTGCAGCGAACCGGACACCAGGCAGCAGATCTCCGGCAAGGTTTCCCATTCGGCGTGCCACAAACCGAGACTGCGTTCGTGTTCCTGCGGCATCGCGCTGAACAGCGTCGACACCAGCCCCGGCACCCGCGTGGCCGCGCCGATCAGCACCGCCGCGCCGACCGGGTTACGTTTGTGCGGCATAGTCGAAGAACCGCCCTTGCCCGGTGCGGCGGGCTCGAACACTTCCGCCGCTTCGGTCTGCATCAACAGGCTGATGTCGCGGCCGAATTTGCCGAGGCTGCCGGCGATCAGGCCAAGCACCGCGCCGAACTCGACGATGCGGTCACGCTGGGTATGCCACGGTTGCTCGGGCAGGGTCAGTTGCAGTTCCTCGGCCAAGGCTTCGGCAATCGGCAACGCCTGTGCCCCCAGCGCCGCGAGCGTGCCGGAGGCGCCACCGAATTGCAGCACCAGCAGACGTGGCTTGAGTTGTTGCAGACGCTGACGGCTGCGCGTGACGGCACCCAGCCATCCGGCGATTTTCATCCCGAGGGTCACTGGCGTCGCGTGTTGCAGCCAGGTGCGACCGGCCAGTGGCGTGGTGGCGAAACGTTGTGCCTGAGTGGCGAGCGAGTCGGCCAGTTGTGCCAGTTGGTTTTCGATCAGCGCCAGCGCCTGGCGTAATTGCAGGACCAGCCCGGAATCCATCACGTCCTGACTTGTCGCGCCCAGATGCACATAGCGCTCGGCTTCGGCATCGCTCGAGGCGATCTGCTTGCCCAAGGCCTTGACCAGCGGAATCGCTGAATTGCCGGCCGTGGCAATCGCCTCGCCCAGCGCTGCGAAGTCATACAGACCGGCGTCGCACGCTGCGGCAATCGGCGCCACAGCGGATAAAGGAATCAGCCCGACCCGCGCCTCGGCCCGAGCCAGCGCCGCTTCGAAATCGAGCATCGCCTGCACCCGGCCCTGATCGCAGAACACTTCGCGCATATCGCGGGCGGTGAAGTAGGCATCGAACAATTGATTGCCCGGTCGCTGAGTCATAAACAGTCCTTGCCGGCGCGGGCCTCGCAGCCCGCGCACATGGGTTTACAGATCGTGGTGCAGATACTTCGCCTGCTTGGGCAAACGCAGGCTGAACAGGAAAGCCACCGCCATCATCGCCGTGACGTACCAGTAGAAGGCGTTTTCCATGCCGCCAGCCTTGAGGCTCAAGGCAACGAATTCCGCCGAACCGCCGAAGATTGCATTCGCCACCGCGTAAGCCAGGCCGACACCAAGCGCGCGGACTTCCGGCGGGAACATCTCGGCTTTTACCAGACCGCTGATCGAGGTGTAGAAACTCACGATCGCCAGCGCCAGGGTGATCAACACGAAGGCGATGAACGGGCTGCTGATGCTTTTCAGGCTGAGCAGAATCGGCACGGTGAACAGCGTGCCAAGCGCGCCGAACCAAAGCATCGAATTACGCCGGCCGATCTTGTCGGCGAGCATGCCGAACAACGGCTGCATGCACATATACAGGAACAGCGCGCCGGTCATGATGTAGCTGGCGGTCTTGGCGTGCATCCCGGCGGTGTTCACCAGGTATTTCTGCATGTAGGTGGTGAAGGTGTAGAAAATCAGCGAGCCGCCAGCGGTGTAGCCGAGCACGGTGATGAACGCCGCTTTGTGATCGCGGAACAGTGCAGTGATGCTGCCGGCGTCTTTATGCGCACGGGTTTCCTTATTGGTGGTTTCCTTCAGCGAACGACGCAGGAACAGCGAAATCAGCGCCGCCACCGCACCGACCACGAACGGGATCCGCCAGCCGTAGGCACGCAGGTCTTCTTCAGTGAGGAACTGTTGCAGCACCACCACCAGCGACACCGCCAGCAATTGGCCGCCAATCAGCGTCACGTACTGGAACGAGGCGAAGAATCCGCGCTGACCCTTGAGCGCGACTTCGCTCATGTAAGTCGCGGTGGTGCCGTACTCGCCGCCGACCGACAGACCTTGCAGCAAACGCGCGAACAGCAACAGCACCGGTGCCCAGACGCCGATGTCCTTGTAGGTCGGCAGGCAGGCAATCAGCAGCGAGCCGAAGCACATCATCAGAATCGAGATGAGCATCGAGTTCTTGCGCCCGTGCTTGTCAGCGACCCGGCCGAAAATCCAGCCACCAATCGGCCGCATCAGGAACCCGGCGGCGAACACGCCAGCGGTGTTGACCAGTTGCACAGTGGGGTTATCGGAAGGGAAGAACGCCGGGGCAAAATAGATCGCGCAGAAGGCGTAGACGTAGAAGTCGAACCATTCGACGAGGTTGCCGGAGGAAGCGCCGACGATGGCGAAGATGCGCTTGCTGCGCTCTTCGCCGGTGTAGTGAGAGGTGGTGGTTGTCATTGTTTTTTCACTCGATAGGGACAGTCACAGTCTAGACATACTTTGCAACAGTCCCGTTCCACATCGGATCATCACCCACGTCTGGATCAGCCTTTGTGGCGAGGGGATTTATCCCCGCTCGAGTGCGAAGCACTCGCAAATCAGATACACGCGGTTCATCTGAATACCGCGCCGACTGGTTTTTGGGGCTGCTTCGCAGCCCAGCGGGGATAAATCCCCTCACCACAGGGACTCTGTCCTGCAGGGGATTTGGGGTGTTCTCTCAATAATCGAAGAACACCGTCTCGGCATCGGTGCCCTGCAGAACCACATTCCACTGGTAAACACCCGACGCATCCGCCTTGGCCAGCAACGTCTGGCGACGCTCCGCCGGCACGCACTCGAGCAACGGGTCAGCAACGTTTGCCGGTTCGCCCTCGAAATAAATCCGCGTCAGCAAATGCTTGACCAGACCACGGGCAAACACCAGCACCACCAGATGCGGCGCTTGGGTCGAGCCTTTCAACCCTGGCACGGTGCCCGGTTTGATCGTGGTGAAACGGAAGCGCCCTTCGGCATCCACCGGCACCCGGCCGAAGCCTTCGAAATTCGGGTCGAGCGGTTTGTCCTGCTGATCTTCCGGGTGGTCGTACTTGCCGGCGGCGTTGGCCTGCCAGACTTCGAGCATGGCGTCGTTGACGACATCGCCATTGCCATCCACCACTTGGCCGGTGATTGCCACGCGCTCGCCGAGGGTCAGCTCGTTGGCCAGGGTTTCGCGGTTCAGCCAGGTCAGGCCGATGTGGTAATACGGCCCGACGGTGTGGGACGTGGTCGCATAGAGCGTCATCTTATTTCTCCATCGGCGTGGCTTCACGGCCGCGCAGCACGATGTCCCAGCGGTAACCGAGGGCGTAGGACGGAATGGTTTTTTCCAGATCGAAACTGGCGATCAGGCGTTCCTTGGCCGAAGTGTCCGGCACGCAGTTGTAGATCGGGTCATACGCCAGCAGCGGATCACCGGGGAAGTACATCTGCGTGACCAGACGCGTAAGAATGCTCGGCCCAAACAGGGAAAAGTGGATGTGCGCCGGGCGCCAGGCGTTGTGGTGGTTGCCCCACGGATAGGCGCCGGGCTTGATGGTCTGGAACTGGTACCAGCCATCGGCATCGGTGACGGTGCGGCCGGTGCCGGTGAAGTTCGGGTCCAGCGGCGCGTCGTGCAGGTCGCGGGCGTGGTTGTAGCGGCCGGCGGCATTGGCCTGCCAGATCTCCACCAGAATCCCCGGCACCGGCAGACCGTCTTCGTCGAGCACGCGGCCGTGAATGATGATGCGCTCGCCCAGCGGCTCGCCGTCGTGCTGCGAGGTGAGGTCATTGTCCTTCTCGGCAACGTGTTCGGCACCGATGGTCGGCCCGGTGATTTCCGACAGCGAGTGCGGCAGGTGCACCAACGGCTTGGACGGCGAGCGCAGGTTGGTGGATTGATACGTCGGGTGCAGGTAGTCAGGCTGAGTGCCTGCCTGTGGGCGACGGTAACCAGGCTTGTCAGTCATTTCGCTTTCCTCAGTTCTTGTAAGTGCCGCAGCGCGTCAGACACGTTCGATGGCCAGGGCCAGACCCTGGCCAACACCGACGCACATGGTCGCCAGACCTTTCTTGCCGCCAGTCTTTTCCAGATGATGCAGGGCCGTCAGCACCAGCCGCGCACCGCTCATACCCAACGGATGACCGAGGGCAATCGCGCCGCCATTCGGGTTGACCTGCGGCGCGTCATCCGCCAGCCCCAGTTCACGCAGTACCGCCAGACCTTGGCTGGCAAACGCTTCGTTGAGTTCGATCACGTCGAAATCGCTGACCGCGACGCCAAGGCGCTCGGCGAGTTTGCGCACCGCCGGCACCGGGCCGATGCCCATCACCCGTGGTGCGACGCCGGCGCTGGCCATGCCGAGCACTTTTGCGCGAGCAGTCAGGCCGTGTTTTTTCACCGCTTCGGCTGACGCCAGAATCAGCGCAGCAGCACCATCGTTGACCCCGGAGGCATTGCCGGCGGTGACGGTTTTGTCCGCGCCGTTGACCGGTTTCAACTTGGTCAACGCTTCAATCGTGGTATCGGCGCGCGGATGTTCGTCCTGGCTGACCACGGTTTCGCCCTTTTTGTGGGCGATGCGCACTTCGACGATTTCTTCAGCAAAGTAACCGGCAGCCTGCGCGGCGGCGGTACGTTGCTGACTGCGCAAGGCAAAGGCGTCCTGATCTGCGCGCGAGACCTTATAGTCGTCGGCGACGTTGTCAGCAGTTTGTGGCATGGCATCGACGCCGTACTGCGCCTTCATCAGCGGGTTGATGAAACGCCAGCCGATGGTGGTGTCTTCCAGTTTCATGTTGCGCGAAAACGCCGCGTCGGCCTTGCCCATCACGAACGGCGCGCGGGACATCGATTCGACGCCACCGGCAATCGCCAGCTCCATTTCGCCGCTGGCGATCGCACGGAATGCAGTACCGATCGCGTCCATGCCCGAAGCGCAGAGGCGATTGAGCGTAACGCCGGGCACGCTGTCCGGCAGACCCGCCAGCAGCAGCGCCATGCGCGCAACGTTGCGGTTGTCTTCGCCGGCCTGGTTGGCGCAGCCGAGGAACACCTCATCGACGGCGTTCCAGTCCACCGATGGATTGCGCTCCATCAGGGCCTTGATCGGCACGGCGGCCAGGTCGTCGGCGCGCACGGCGGACAATGCGCCACCGAAGCGGCCAATGGGGGTGCGAATCGCGTCGCAGATATACACGTCACGCATCATGCTTCTCCCGGTGCCTGACCGTGGGCGGCAGCGGTGCGCGCTTCAAGATCACGCAGCGCCGTCAGCTCGACTTCGGTCGGCTCAGCGGTGGTTTCAACAGAGTCGGCAAAACGGATCGCCCAACCGGTGGCGGCGACCACTTGCTCGCGGGTCACGCCCGGATGCAGCGCGGTGACCACAAATTCGTGGGTGCCCTCCTCCGGTTCCATGATGCACAGGTCGGTGATGATGCCCACCGGCCCGGCGCCCGGCAGGCCCAGACGTTTACGCGAATCGCCGCCCTCGCCGTGACCGACCGAGGTGATGAAGTCGAGTTTGTCGACAAACGAACGCGCCGACTGTTTAAGGATGATCAGCACGCTTTTCGCCGAACCGGCAATCTCCGGCGCGCCACCGGCACCCGGCAGGCGCACTTTCGGCGCGTGGTAGTCGCCGACTACGGTGGTGTTGATGTTGCCGAAACGGTCGACCTGCGCGGCGCCGAGGAAGCCAACGTCGATGCGCCCGCCCTGCAACCAATAGCGAAAAATCTCACCGGTCGGCACCACGGTGTCGGCGGTCTCGGCCAGCTCACCGTCACCGATGGACAGCGGCAGTACGCTCGGCTTGGCGCCAATCGGGCCGGATTCGTAAATCAGCACCACGTCCGGCGATGAAGTCAGGCGCGCGAGGTTGGCGGCTTTCGATGGCAGGCCGATGCCGACGAAGCATACCGAGCCGTTCTTCAGGCGCCGGGCCGCCGCGACGGTCATCATTTCATTGGTGGTGTAAGTCATTACTTGGCCTCCGAAGCAGCGGCCAATTTGGCCTGGAATTCGCTGAAGTCAGCGCAGCCATGGATGTATTCGTTGATCCACGCGGTAAACGTCTCACGGTCGCGAGCGATCGGGTCCCACGCCTGATAGAAACGATTGTCACGCTCGGTGTAACCGTGGGCGTAGGACGGATGCGCGCCACCCGGCACGTGGCATACCGCGCTCAAGGCCCAGGTCGGCAGTACGCAAGCGTTCATCGGTGCGTTGAGGTCATCGACGATCTCTTCCACCGTGACGATGCAGCGCTTGGCCGCCAGCGCGGCTTCTTTCTGCACACCGAGAATGCCCCAGAGCAGCACGTTGCCTTTGCGGTCGGCCTTTTGCGCGTGGATCACGGTGACGTCCGGGCGCACCGATGGCACTGCCGCCAGCACTTCGCCGGTGAACGGACAGGTCACGGTTTTGATCAGCGGATTGACCTTCGGCAGGTCGGAGCCGGCGTAGGCACGCAGCACCGCGAACGGCAGGCCGGACGCGCCGGCAACGTAGGCGTTGGCGAGGTCGGCGTGGCTGTGCTCTTCGATTTCCAGCGGATGCGGCCATTGTTTCTCGACCGCGTCACGCAGACGGTGCAGCGAGCCCACGCCCGGGTTGCCGCCCCAGGAGAAAATCAGTTTGCGCGCGCAACCGGCGCCGATCAGTTGGTCGTAGATCAGGTCAGGCGTCATCCGCACCAGCGTCAGATCTTTCTTGCCTTGACGAATGATTTCATGACCCGCTGCCGTAGGGATCAGGTGAGTGAAGCCTTCGAGGGCGACGGTATCGCCGTCGTTGACGAATTGCTTCACCGCGTCGTGCAGCGAAAGGATCTCAGCCATGGAGCGGGCTCCTGTTCTTGTAAGGAATCGCCAGTGATAAAAAGGCGCGAGGTTCAGCGCCGGAGTCACTGAAGATTAAGCTCGGGAAAATCGCCAAACAATCCGATAATCGACTGAGTGTTCGTTTATCGAACGGATTGTTGTTCAGCTAACAATCAGATCAAAAGCTTCGCGAGCAGGCTCGCTCCCACCTTGGAATGCATTCCAGAATGTGGGAGCGAGCCTGCTCGCGAAGGGGCCAGCCTGTTCAATAACGATCTGCGCCCGATTCAGGTCGCATCCGCATGACTGACCATGCCCTTGATCAACACCGCCGCCGTCGCCAACCCCGCCGGGATCACCAGCGCGGTCAGCACTTGCTCGAAATTCCAGCCCAGGCCGAGCAAGGTTGCGCCCATCCACGCGCCAAGAATCGCGCCGAAGCGGCCGATGCCGAGCATCCACGACACCCCGGTCGCGCGGCCTTGCGTCGGGTAGAAGCGTGCTGCCAATGACGGCATCGCCGATTGCGCGCCGTTGACGCACATGCCTGCCACCAGCACCAGCGTCGCCAGCAAGGTGATGTTGCCCAGGCTTTGCCCTACCGCGTAGGCAAACACCCCGGCCAGCAGGTAGAAAATGCCGATGACCTTGTGCGGATTGAAGCGGTCCATCGCCCAGCCCACCCCGACCGCGCTCAACACGCCGCCAAACTGGAACAACGCACCGATGAACGCGGCCTGTTCCATGCTCGCGCCGCTGTCGCGCATCAGCGTCGGCAGCCAACTGGTCAGCAGGTAGACGATCACCAGGCCCATGAAATAGGTCAGCCACAACAGCAGGGTGCCGGTGCTGTAAGTGCCGGAGAAGATCACCGCGAAGACATTGCGCGCCTTGACGGTTTTCTGTTCCGGCACGCTGAAGCTCGCAGCCTGGGCGACGGTAATTGGATCGATCGGTGCCAAGGTCTTGCGAACTTTGTCGGTGCCGCGGTTGCGTACCACCAGGTAGCGCGCCGACTCCGGCAGCCAGAACACCAATACCACGGCGAGGATCAGCGGCAGGATCCCGCCGATCATCAACAGCGCGTGCCAGCCGAACGCCGGGATCAGTTTTGCCGAGATGAAACCGCCGCCGGCCATGCCGAGGTTGAAGCCGCAGAACATGCTGGTCACCAGCAGCGACTTCTTGCGCTCCGGGGTGTATTCCGAGAGCAGCGTCGTGGCGTTGGGCATGCCCGCGCCGAGACCGAGGCCGGTGAGGAAGCGCAACACCAGCAGTTGTTCAACGTTGGTGCTGTAAGCCGAGGCCAGGCTGAAGCCGCCGAACAGAATCACCGCACCGACGAGTACGACTTTGCGCCCGAAGCGGTCAGCCAAAGGGCCGGAGCCGAGCGCGCCGAAGACCATGCCGATCAGCGCGGCACTCATCACCGGGCCGAGGCTGGCGCGGTCGATGCCCCAATCCTGCGACAGCGCCGGGGCGATGAAGCCCATGGCGGCGGTGTCGAGGCCGTCGAGAAATACGATCAGGAAACACAGGATCACCACTCGCCACTGATAGCGCGAGATCGGTTGGGCGTTGATAAAGGTCTGCACATCGAGGCAGTTACCCACAGCGGACTGAGGCTGGTTCATTATTTTTATTCCACGCAAAAAACGCAGTCGAACGGCGGCCGGCCAAAGGAAGGCACGGTCACAAGAATAGAAGGTTGTTATCAGGCGTTGCGGTGAACCCGGCAACAACGGGTGGGATACAAACAGTCGGGGAGCGAGCGCATGGTGAGTTGCCTCTTGTCATTATTATGGGGTCGACAGTCCGGCGAGCTCATTCACATCAGCGCCGGATGACGCTGCCGCGACATTAATGATCCGAGGGTTTTAGCGTCAATTCGATAAACGCAACACTGTGCGTTTATCGAACAGCTTCCTCAGGCGAACAACTGCGCACTGAGGTCGCGACTGGCGCTGAGCAGGCCGGGCAAGAAGCGCTGCTCCAGCTCGGCGCGGCTGACTCGCCCGGCGTGGGTGCTGACATTCAGCGCGGCGACCACTTGCCCGGAGGCGTCGTACACCGGCACAGCGATCGAGCGCAGGCCCTGTTCCAGTTCCTGATCGACAATGCACCAGCCCTGCTGACGCACCTGCTGCAAACATTCGAGCAACGCGTCCGGGGTATGAATGGTGCGGCTGGTCTTGGCCACCAGTTCGGCGTGGTCGAGGTATTCGCCCAAGGAGGTGTCATCCAGTGCCGCTAGCAGAATCCGCCCCATCGACGTGCAATACGCCGGCAACCGCCCACCGACGGAAAGGTCGACCGAGATCAATCGCTGAGTGGTCGCCGAACGCGCGATATAGAGAATGTCATCGCCCTCCAGCGTCGCCATGTTGCAGGCTTCGTGCAATTGCTCGCTCATACGGTCGAGATACGGCTGTGCGGAAACGGCCAGCGGGGTTGAGGACAGATAGGCGTGGCCGAGGGTCAGCACTTTCGGCAGCAGCGAATAGGTGCGCCCGTCGGTGGTGGCGTAGCCGAGTTTGATCAGCGTGTGCAGGCAACGGCGCACGGCGGCGCGGGGAATTTCCGTGCGATGACTGATCTGCGCGATGGTCAGGTGGCGTTTACGTTCCTGAAACGCCTGCACCACCGCCAGACCACGGGCCAGGGAGGTCATGAAATCCGGATCACCGGTCAGCGCCTGAATGCGCTTGGCCGGCGAAGCGACGATGGGCGGCGCCACCGACGTGAAGGAGTTGCGCATTTGATCGTTCATTTCTTGTCCTTGTCCGGCACGCATCGATGCCTAGTCAAACGGCTCGCCGCGCGATGCACAAGCATCGCGGCGCCAACATTGGGCGATTATCGAACCGCCGACCGATAATCGCAATCCAGCCGCCCGCCCTCCTCTTCATCCTTGAGGCAGCTTTAGCGATTCTGCTCGCAACTTAGTTGTTCCAGTTAATGGCGCCAAAAACAGAACGCCTGTTCTATAACGCGGTCTTTACACTTAACTAGCGGTAAAAGTTGCCGGTAACAAAACCCTCACACATTCAGAACCGTTTTTAACTTGGCAAAGATAGTCATTCCCGAATCGGCCGCTATAATGCACCCTAGTCGCGGCGCTTTAATCAAAAGCCCGCGACTTGCTGAAACGAGGTCCTTCGTCTCAGCTCCGGCCAGCGCCCGGCGCCCATCACACATGCAACGCCAGCGCTCGCTGAAACAGGAAACTGATGCTGCGTCAGTTTTTATCTGGTGCCGTAGCCGCCTGTAACACGGAAGTCTTGATCGCCTCTCCAATGCCACCCGGCCTGATCGGGCTGTGGATGACTGGCGGGCTCGCTCAATTGACTCGTTGCAGTGTGTTTCACCGGATATTCAATTCAACTCATACAGGTAGCACCGTGACAAAAGACGAACTGCGCGCGGAACTAGAGCGCCAGGAACAACGTTACAAGGAAGTTTACGGCGGGGAAGTCACCACCTACGCCGCTCAGCCGGAACCGGAACGCAAGGCATGGCGCAAGCGCCCTACTGTTCAGGATCAGGTGTTCAAGCAGGAAATCGAAAAGATCGAAAAGGAACTCAAAGCCGAAGAGCCATGAGCCACGGCGGTTGAGCATTCGAAAGTCGGCGTCCGCCTGAGCCACAGCGCGGTGGAAGACGACACCTCGCGCGCCCGCTACCTGCGGGCAGCGGCTGCATCGCTGTTCTGGGGCTTATGAACGAGCGTCCCACAGGTTTCAGAGATATTTCAGACAAGCGTTTGAGCCTTTGCGATGTCTGAAAAAACGGCTCGAAAATATAGTTTATTCAATAAAATCAAGTAGTTGAAAAACCCTGCGTGCTGCTTGGTTTTCACGCCCTGCAACAAATTAAATCGAAGAAGGGTGTGACCAGTGAGCAGACGGGGCATCGATTTCCTGTCTTTTCTGGCATAATCGCGCCCCCTTACGACCGGGTCAGAAAACCTTCATGATCGATTTATTCAGCGGACTGGATGCTTGGGTGCTTGTGAGCCTCTTGCTCGCCCTGACGTTTGTCCTCGCCTTCGAGTTCATCAATGGATTTCATGACACCGCTAACGCGGTAGCCACTGTTATCTACACCAAAGCCATGCCGCCACACCTGGCGGTGTTCTTTTCCGGTGTGTTCAATTTCCTCGGCGTGCTGCTGGGCGGCGTTGGCGTGGCGTATGCCATCGTCCACCTGCTGCCGGTTGAGCTGCTGATCAATGTGAACACCGGCCATGGCCTGGCGATGGTGTTCTCGTTGCTCGCCGCGGCAATCGCCTGGAATTTGGGCACCTGGTACTTCGGTATCCCGGCTTCCAGCTCGCACACCCTGATCGGCTCGATCCTCGGCGTCGGTCTGGCCAACGCGCTGATCAACGACATCCCGCTGAGAGATGGCGTGAACTGGCAGAAAGCGATCGACATCGGCGCCTCGCTGGTGTTCTCGCCGATGGCCGGCTTCCTCATCGCCGCGCTGGTGCTGATCGGCCTGAAATGGTGGCGCCCGCTGTCGAAGATGCACAAGACGCCGGAACAGCGTCGCAAGATCGACGACAAAAAGCACCCGCCGTTCTGGAACCGTCTGGTTTTGGTGATCTCGGCCATGGCCGTGAGCTTCGTGCACGGTTCCAACGACGGCCAGAAAGGCATCGGCCTGATCATGCTGGTGCTGATCGGTATCGTCCCGGCGCAGTTCGTACTCGATCTGAACAGCACCACCTACCAGATCGAACGCACCCGCGACGCGACCCTGCACCTGAGCCAGTTCTACCAGCGCAACGCCGATTCGCTGGGTGAATTCCTGGCCCTGGGCAAGAGCGTGGAAGGCGACCTGCCGGAGAAATTCCGCTGCAACCCGCAGCAGACCGAACCGACCATCACCGCCCTGCTGCATACCCTCAAAGGTGTAGCGGACTACCATTCGCTGTCGTCGGACAGCCGCATCGAAGTGCGTCGCTACCTGCTCTGCCTGGACGACACGGCGAAGAAAGTCGGCAAGCTGCCAGGCCTGGAAGCCCGTGAAAAGGCTGACCTCGACAAGCTGCGCAAAGACCTGACCACCACCACTGAATACGCCCCGTTCTGGGTGATTCTGGCGGTCGCCCTGGCACTGGGCCTGGGCACCATGGTCGGCTGGAAGCGTGTGGTGCTGACCATTGGCGAGAAGATCGGCAAGCAGGGCATGACCTATTCCCAGGGCATGTCGGCGCAGATCACCACAGCCAGCCTGATCGGCATGGCCAACATTTTCAGCCTGCCGGTGTCGACCACTCATGTGTTGTCTTCGGGTGTGGCCGGGACCATGGTTGCCAACAAAAGCGGCCTGCAGGGTGGCACGGTCAAGACTATTCTGCTGGCCTGGGTGTTGACCTTGCCAGCGACCGTGGCGCTGTCGGCCGGGTTGTTCTGGTTGGCTTCGAAGGCTTTGGGTAGTTGATCGATTGTTGCTTGTGAAGGAGGCGCGATTCTTTGGAATCGCGCCTTTTTTGTTTGAGGCTGTGTCTATATCCGTTGCTGCGGTAACGGCCTCTTATGGTTTCGCGCTTACAGCGAGTCACCTTTCCCAAACGCCGAAAAGGTAACCCAAAAGGCTTTGCCCCGGCGTACGGCCCGCTCGCTGGAGCTCGGGGTACCTTCGTTACGGGACCGATCCGGGCGCAGCGGCTCCGGTTGGCTTCGCTGCACCTACACTCGCTGTGTACGACTACGTCGTACGGTCGCTACGCTCCCACCCCCGGATCGATCCCGTAACGAAGCCTGCCGAAGGGGCAAAAGATCAAAAGCAAAAGCCAAAGCCAGATCAAGAGCCCCTCACCCTAGCCCTCTCCCAGAGGGAGAGGGAACTGACCGAGGTGTTTGGGCGAAACACGCCGACTTGCGATACCGAGTCGAATGCAGGTTTTGAACACCACACAAATCGGCTCCCTCTCCCTCGGGAGAGGGCTGGGGTGAGGGGCGAATCCACCGAAAATCTCAAGCCATGCGACGCTTCTAACCACTCAACAATGAGCGCAAGCTCGAGTAACGCTTTTGATCTTGATCCACCGGCGACGTCGGAAGGCTGAGTGGAGGGATTGATCCGGGCGTGGGAGCGCAGCGACCGTCTGGCGCAGCCAGACACAGCGGAAGGAGGTGCAGCGAAGCAAACCGTAGCCGCTGCGCCCGGATCAGTCCCGGAGCGAAGGGACCCGAGCCTGCGAGGGCCGAACGCAGGAGCTAGCGTTTTTTGCTTACTTTTTTAGGCGCTTGTAAAAAAGTAAGTCGCCGTCAGGCGAAACCGCCAGCAGCCGCTACCGAAGCAACGGATATTCACCCAAACCCCCAACAGCCTGGTCGGCCCAAAGGCCGCCAAGGCCGCCATGGCACAAAAAAAAAGGGGCAACCGAAGTCGCCCCAAAATGCCTTGCGTGCCCATCAATCCAGAAGAACTCACTTGCGCCGCTTATGCGCATCCTTCCAGATAAAAAATCCAAACCCTGCAAAAAACAGCACCATGAGCCCCACCGTGAGAACCCCGGCAAACACCACGTTATCGAAAAACATGACTGACCTCCCGGCCCTGCTTTGCTTTGCTGCGATGGATTCAAATTAACAAACACACAGGCGCACATATTGACCAGGATCAATATCCGCAACGAAGGGAAATAAAGGAGGGGAAATAACTGATCTGCATCAACCAATGCAGCGGGAGATCAACGCTTTTTCGGCTTGTTCTTCGACTTTTTCTTGGCTTTTCCCAACGGCATCGCCTGCTCGAAAGCCTGGCGCACTTCGTTCAGGCGCTTCTCGTTGAGGTCATGCACACGCTTGGCGCGTTCAGTGCTGAGGTCGATCAGTTTGTCGTCTTGGCTCATGGCGTCCGGCACATCGCAGAAGAGATCACAGCTGCCGTCACCGACAGGATTGCGCCAATCATGCCGCCTGGCGCAGGCGCTGACCAGTCACTGTTCAAATCTCGATATCGACCCACAGCCCCTGACGCGGCTGATCGTCTATCAACGGTACCACCGGCACGGTGTTGTCGGCGTTCAACTCGGTACCCGGCACGGCCAGATGCTCTTCGGGATCTTCATCGGCCTCGCGGCGTCGGCGATCACGTTCCTGCTGACGACGCTGTTCTTCGCGCGCGAGCAGACGATCCTCTTCCGGATCACGCTTCTGCAGATCGATCGTGCTTTCGTTGGAGCTTTCCTGCACCGGCACCACCGGCGGGATGTCCGGCCGCTGGCGGATCGGATCCTGCTGGGAAGTGATCGGCACGGCGCTCAAGGGGAGCATCGGTGGCAACATATAAAGGTCTCCTGTCTGCAGGCTATCGGCTGGGGTGCAGGCGCCTTGAGCCGCCTGTCGCAATTGTGTGATGCACCTCGCACCCGTAGGAGCTGCCGCAGGCTGCGATCCTTATCAGACAGCTCAAACCTGAAGGGTTCTCAAAGATCAAAAGATCGCAGCCTGCGGCAGCTCCTACGCCAGTAATCTTTGGCCCTGAAGCCGTCATTCCGTTAAGATAGCCCGCTTTTTCAAGGTGGGAGTCAGGCAGCATGGCGCAGCAGTATCAACCGGGGCAACGCTGGATCAGTGACAGCGAAGCAGAGCTTGGTTTAGGCACCGTTCTGGCACAGGACGGCCGCTTGCTGACCGTGCTTTACCCGGCCACTGGCGAAACCCGCCAGTACGCGCTACGGAATGCGCCCCTGACCCGCGTGCGGTTCTCGCCGGGCGACTCCATCACCCATTTCGAAGGCTGGAAGATGACCGTGCAGCAGGTCGACGACGTCGACGGGCTGATGGTCTATCACGGCCTCAACGGGCAGAACGAAGTCGTCACCCTGCCGGAAACCCAGCTGTCGAACTTCATTCAGTTCCGCCTCGCAAGCGACCGCCTGTTCGCCGGACAGATCGACCCGCTGTCGTGGTTCTCCCTGCGCTACAACACCCTTGAACACACCAGCCGTCAGTTGCAGTCCTCACTTTGGGGGCTGGGCGGCGTGCGTGCGCAACCTATCGCGCACCAGCTGCACATCGCCCGCGAAGTCGCCGACCGTATCGCCCCGCGCGTATTGCTGGCGGACGAAGTGGGTCTGGGTAAAACCATCGAGGCCGGTCTGGTGATCCATCGCCAACTGCTCTCGGGCCGCGCCAATCGCGTGCTGATTCTGGTCCCGGAAAACCTCCAGCATCAGTGGCTGGTGGAGATGCGCCGCCGTTTCAATCTGCAGGTCGCGCTGTTCGACGAAGAACGCTTTATCGAAAGCGATGCCACCAACCCGTTCGAAGACACGCAACTGGCGCTGGTCGCGCTGGAGTGGCTGGTCGACGACGAGAAGGCGCAGGACGCCTTGTTCGCTGCCGGTTGGGACCTGATGGTGGTGGACGAAGCGCATCACCTGGTCTGGCATGAAGACAAGGCCAGCGCGGAATATTCGCTGGTCGAGCAACTGGCCGAAGTGATTCCCGGCGTGCTGCTGCTCACCGCCACCCCGGAACAACTCGGTCAGGACAGCCACTTCGCCCGTCTGCGCCTGCTCGACCCGAATCGTTTCCACGACCTGGCCGCGTTCCGCGCCGAGAGCGACAACTATCGCCCGGTCGCCGAAGCGGTGCAGGAACTGCTCGACAAGGGCCGTCTCTCCGCCGAAGCGCACAAGACCATTCACGGTTTCCTCGGCAACGAAGGCGAAGCCCTGCTCACCGCCGTCAACGATGGCGACACTGAAGCCAGCGCACGCCTCGTGCGTGAGCTGCTCGATCGCCACGGCACCGGTCGCGTGCTGTTCCGTAATACCCGCGCGGCCGTGCAGGGTTTCCCGGAGCGCAAACTGCATCCGTACCCGTTGCCGTGCCCGGACGAATACCTCGAACTGCCGCTGGGCGAACACGCCGAGCTGTACCCGGAAGTCAGCTTCCAGGCGCAGCCGGACGCCAGCGAAGAAGAGCGCTGGTGGAAATTCGATCCGCGCGTCGAGTGGCTGATCGATCAGCTGAAAATGCTCAAGCGCACCAAGGTGCTGGTGATCTGCGCCCACGCCGAAACCGCGATGGACCTCGAAGACGCGTTGCGCGTGCGTTCCGGCATCCCGGCAACGGTGTTCCACGAAGGCATGAACATCCTCGAGCGTGACCGCGCCGCCGCCTACTTCGCTGATGAAGAGTTCGGCGCGCAAGTGCTGATCTGCTCGGAAATCGGTAGTGAGGGTCGCAACTTCCAGTTCGCTCATCATCTGGTGCTGTTCGATCTGCCGTCGCACCCGGACCTGCTCGAGCAGCGCATCGGCCGTCTCGACCGGATCGGCCAGAAGCACATCATCGAATTGCACGTGCCATACCTGGAAACCAGCCCGCAAGAGCGCCTGTTCCAGTGGTACCACGAAGCGCTCAACGCCTTCCTCAACACCTGCCCGACCGGCAACGCGTTGCAGCATCAGTTCGGCCCACGCCTGCTGCCGCTGCTCGAAGAAGCCGATGACGGCGAGTGGCAAGCGCTGATCGACGAAGCACGCGCCGAGCGTGAGCGTCTCGAAGCCGAGCTGCACACCGGCCGCGACCGTCTGCTGGAACTGAACTCCGGCGGCGCTGGCGAAGGTGAAGCGCTGGTCGAGGCGATTCTCGAGCAGGACGATCAGTTCGCCCTGCCGATCTACATGGAAACCCTGTTCGACGCGTTCGGCATCGACAGCGAAGACCATTCGGAAAACGCCCTGATCCTCAAGCCGAGCGAGAAGATGCTCGACGCCAGTTTCCCGCTGGGCGACGACGAAGGCGTGACCATCACTTACGACCGCAATCAGGCGCTGTCGCGCGAAGACATGCAGTTCATCACCTGGGAACACCCAATGGTGCAGGGCGGCATGGATCTGGTGCTGTCCGGTTCGATGGGCAACACCGCCGTCGCGCTGATCAAGAACAAGGCGCTGAAACCAGGCACCGTGTTGCTGGAATTGCTCTACGTCAGCGAAGTGGTCGCACCGCGCTCGCTGCAACTGGGTCGCTACCTGCCACCGGCGGCGCTGCGCTGTCTGCTGGACGCCAACGGCAATGACCTGTCGCCACGGGTGTCGTTCGAAACCCTCAACGATCAGCTGGAAAGCGTGCCCCGCGCCAGCGCCAACAAATTCATCCAGGCTCAACGCGATCAGTTGACGCCACGGATCAATGCTGGCGAAGAAAAGATCGCCCCGCGTCACGCCGAGCGCGTGGCCGAAGCGCGCCGTCGTCTGGCCGCCGACACCGACGAAGAACTGGCGCGCCTGACCGCGTTGCAGGCGGTCAACCCGACCGTGCGCGACAGCGAACTGGAGGCGTTGCGCACTCAGCGTGAGCAAGGTCTGGCGATGCTCGACAAAGCGGCGCTGCGCCTGGAAGCGATTCGGGTGTTGGTGGCGGGCTAACCGCCCCGCTCCACCGCTGAAAACCAAGAGGCCCGCAGTGATGCGGGCCTCTTTTATTTCAGAAGCAAAAGCAAAAGATCGCAGCCTTCGGCAGCTCCTACAGGGGAAACGCATTCACATGTAGGAGCTGCCGAAGGCTGCGATCTTTTGTTCTTAAGCAGTCGCCGCAGAAATTTCAGGCTCAACCACCGCCACCAACCCCTCCTTCATCCGCTGTGCATCGCGAACAAAACACCGCGATGCCAGAAACAGAAAGACCATGGTCAGGAACAGCGCTACCGGGATCAGGTACATCGCGTCGTGCAGGCCGACAGCCTTGAACGCTTCGGTCATCTGCTCAGCCCCTGCCGCCAGCATCGCCGTGTGCGCGAAGTGATCCGACAGCCCACCCACGACCACTGGCCCCAACCCGCCGCCGAGCAGATACAGACCGGCAAAGAACAACGCCATCGCCGTGGCCCGCAGGCGCGGTTCGACGACGTCCTGAATTGCCGTGTACACGCAGGTATAGAAGTTGTACGCGAACAGCCAGCCAACGCTGAACACCGCGACGAACACGCCGATCTCAATGCGCCCGGCATGCAGCGCCCAGGCTGTGCACAACGTTGAAATGATTAAGCTGAACGCGGCAAACAGCAGCCGCCCACTGGCGAAGCGCTGATGGATCTTGTCGGCGATCCAGCCGCCAAGGGTCAGCCCGACCAGTCCCGTCACGCCAACGATGAGACCAGTTGCCACCGCCGCCTCCTGCAACGGCATGAGGAAATAGCGTTGCAGCATCGGCACCAGAAACGAGTTGCAGGCATAGGTCGCGAAGTTGAAGCACAGCCCGGCCATTACCAGCCACAGGAAGGTCGGCACAGCGAGAACGCGGCGGATCGGTTTGTCGACTTTCTCTTGCGAGACCTGCACGGTTTCAGCCGCGCCGCGTTTCGGCTCTTTGATGAAGAACATGAACACCGCGAGGATCAGCCCCGGCACGGCGGCGATGAAGAACGGCGCGCGCCAGCTGTCGAAGGCCTTGACCATCGCGCCGATGGTGAAGAACGCCAGCAGCAGCCCCAGCGGCAGGCCAAGCATGAAAATACCCATCGCCCGCGCCCGACGGTGCGCCGGAAACAGATCGCCGATCAGCGAGTTGGCCGCTGGTGCATAACTGGCTTCGCCGATGCCGATGCCCATGCGCACGATCAAAAAGCTCCAGAAACTGCCGACCATACCGTTGACCGCAGTCAGCGCACTCCAGGTGGCCAGGCCCCAGCCCATCAGCTTGCTGCGTGAACCGGTGTCGGCCATGCGCCCGAGTGGCAGGCCGGCAATGGCGTAAACGATGGTGAACGCGGTGCCGATGATGCCCAGCTGAAAGTCGCTGAGGTGCCATTCCATGCGGATCGGTTCGATGATGATCGCCGGGATGGTGCGGTCGAAGAAATTGAACAGGTTGGCGAGGAACAGCAGGAACAGAATGCGCCAGGCATTCGCCGCTTGGGTCGAGTTCTGCATGGGTCCGTCTCTTTATTGTTATGAGGGCTTCACTGCCAGCGCGTCGAGCCCGGAACCTGCAATCTAGTCAGCCGCACGGGGGCTGTCTGTCATCATTCGTCAGCCTGATATCGACCCATCGCACTGTAACGAAACGTAAGCCCTTGATAAGTCTGGAATCCCCCGCCATACGGGGCTTTCGCGGCAAAATCCGGCGACAAAAAAATAGTTTCGCGCCCCCCTTCCCAACGCCATGGCAAAGTCTAGAATGGCCGCCGGATCCGTCCGGATCTTCCGATCAATCCCTTTGATACCCCCGCCCATGTCCGAAGCCAGTCCGTGTCTGAATTGCGGTGCCTGCTGTTCCCATTTTCGTGTGTCTTTTTTCTGGGGTGAGTGCTCATCCTCTGGCGGGACGGTGCCCGATGAACTGGTCGCGCAGATCACCCCGAGCCGGGTGGCAATGATCGGCACCGATCGCAAACCGGCGCGTTGCATGTCCCTGGCGGGTGAGGTCGGCAGCGCTGTGGCCTGCACGATCTATGACAAGCGCTCGAGCACCTGCCGCGAGTTCGAGGCGTCGTGGGAGAACGGCGAACACAACCCGGACTGCGACAAGGCCCGCGCTGCCCACGGCCTGCCCCCCTTGCCGCCACACTGGAATAATCTGCCGCTGGAGCGCATTGCCTGAGCCTTAGCGCAAATCGCTATGAGGCTAATGGCAAAATCATTACCACCAATGTGCCACTACGCCTTGCAGCGTGAAAACCGCCTCTATACTCCATCCATTCGCCTGCGTTGATTGACGCACGGGCCAGATGAATCCGAGACGGGGCATGCTATGGAGTGGCTTGGTTTGCAGTTTGTTGCCGAGCTGCCGGCGAGCGGGCAGATTCTCCTCGATTGCAGCCACAACCCTTTGTTGGTGATGGTGGCCTATCTGGTCGCCTGCGCGGCGAGTTTCGCCACCCTGGACATGGCAGAGCGCCTGGTGCATGCCGAAGATCCGGGGTCGCGGCGGATCTGGCGCTGGATCGGCGCGACCTGCCTGGCCGGCGGCATCTGGGCCATGCACTTCATCGGCATGCTGGCCTTCCAGACCCCCATCGATATTCAGTACGACCTCGGCATCACCCTCTTGTCGTTACTGATCGCTCTGCTCGCCTCGTGGCTGGCCATGCACACTCTCAGTGAGGTGCAGCCGAGCGCGCTGCATTGCCTGAAGACCGCATGTGTCATCGGTTTGGGCATCGCTGGCATGCATTACGTCGGCATGGCCGCGATGAAGTCGAGCGCCACCGCCTACTATCAGCCAGGGCTGTTCGCGCTGTCGGTGCTGATTGCCATCGGCGCCAGTTTCACCGCGCTCTGGGTGGCGCGCTATCTCAGCGAAGGCAGCGGGGTCGCGCATCAATTGCTCAAGTACAGCGCGGCGCTGATTCTCGGCGCCGGCATCATCAGCATGCACTTCACCGGCATGGCTGCGCTGGATCTGGTGCTTCCCGAAGGTGCCCTGGCAGCGAGCGGCAGTGAAACCGGGCATTTGCAGCTGGGCCTGACCGTGGCGCTGATCATCCTGTTGATTCTCGGCAGTGCGATCAGCGCCGCCCTCGCCGACAAGAAACTGCAGAACAAGGAAAACGACCTGCGCCGGGTCAACGCCCTGCTCAGCCAACTCGATCAGGCGCGCATGTCTTTGCAGCAAGCGGCCAATTACGACGCGCTGACCAACCTGATCAACCGCCGTGGTTTCAACCAGATGTTCGCCGAAAAACTCAGCCAGAAAACCAGCGAAGGCGGCATGCTCGCGGTGATGTTTCTCGACATCGACCACTTCAAGCGCATCAACGATAGCCTCGGCCATGATGCCGGTGACGCGCTGCTCAAAGTCATCGCCCAGCACATCAAGAGCTCGGTGCGCAGCCACGAAGACGTGGTCGCGCGGTTCGGCGGCGACGAGTTTTGCATCCTCATCAGCCTGCGCGACCGCGAAGAGGCGCGCGGTATGGCGCAGCGCATCATGCACAAGATGAAAGAGCCGATCGAACTGGCCGGCCGGCGCATGGTGATGACCACCAGCATCGGCATCAGCCTGTTTCCCGAAGACGGCACTACCTGCGAAGAGCTGCTCAAACACGCCGACCTGGCCCTGTACCAATCCAAGGGCGCCGGGCGCAACGGTCTGCACTTCTTCAATTCCAGCCTGAAGACCCGCGCCAGTTTCGAGCTGCAACTGGAAGAAGAACTGCGCAGTGCGCTACGGCAAGACAACGCGCTGATGCTCTACTACCAGCCGATCTTCGAAGTGAAAACCGGACGCGTGACCAAGCTCGAAGCGCTGATTCGCTGGCAGCATCCGGTTCACGGTTTGCTCACACCGGATCGCTTCATCGGTATCGCCGAGAACAACGGTTTGATCGCCGAACTGGACAATTGGGTGCTGCGCCGCGCCTGCAAGGATCTTGGCGAGCTGTCGCGGCATGGTTGTGCCGAATTGAAAATCGCCTGGAACTGCTCGCCGCTGAATCTGGCGCGCGAAGAGCTGGCCGAGGAGATCGAGCACGCCTTGCACACGGCGGGCGTTGCCCCGGAACGCCTGGAACTGGAGGTCACCGAAAACGCCTTGATGGGCAATATCGCCGACACTCTGGTGCTGCTGCGGCAGATCCGCGCCCTCGGTGTGTCGCTGTCGATCGATGATTTCGGCACCGGCTATTCGTCGCTGGCCTACCTCAAGCGCCTGCCGCTGAACACCCTGAAAATCGACCGCTCGTTCATCCTCGACATTCCCACCGCTACGGCGGACATGGAGATCGTCCAGGCGATCATCGTCATGGCCCACACCCTGCATCTGCAGGTGGTCACCGAGGGCGTCGAGAGCCTGGAGCAATATGAGTTTCTCGAACGTTCGGGCTGCGACTTCATTCAGGGTTATCTGCTCAGCCGCCCGGTGCCGCTGGACGAATTGCGCGCGGTGCTCGATGAAATCAACCAGCGCAAACCCGTGCTCGGGGTCAATCCGTTGAGTCTGGCGCGCGATACATTTGCACCAGCGTCGCTGGATCCTTCGCTAAAAAGCCTTGCGCCCCATGCAGGCGCATCAACTGTGCGGCCAATCCGCTGATTGGCGTCGCCGAGCCCTGCTCGCGGGAAAATTTCACTGCTGTGTCGAGATCCTTGAGCAGCGTGCGCACGTGCCACTTGACCGGTTCGAAACGGCTTTCGGCCATTTGCGGGGCAAGGATCTGCAACGGCTTCGAATCAGCAAAGCCACCGGCCAGCGCCTCGGCGATCAGACTGGCATCGACCCCCGCCTGCTCGGCCAACGCCACCACTTCGGCAATCACCAGCGCATTGCACGCGACGATCATCTGGTTGCAGGCCTTGGTCACCTGGCCGGCGCCAATGCCGCCCATGTGCGTGACGCGCTGACCGAGGTTGAGCAGCACCGGGCGCACGCGCTCAAGATCTGCCGCTGCACCACCGACCATGATTGCCAGACTGCCGGCCTCGGCGCCGACCACGCCGCCGGACACTGGTGAATCGAGCCAGCCCATGGCGGTTTTCTCGGCCAGCGCTGCGGCCATCTCGCGAGTCGCGGTCGGTTCAAGACTGGAGAAATCCACCAATAGCTGGCCGTTTTTCGCACCCTCGGCAACACCGCCAGTGCCAAACACCACTTCACGCACCACGGCGGTATCGGCCAGGCACAGCATGACGATGTCGGCGTGTGCGCACAGTTCGGCGGGGCTCGATACCTGGCGGGCGCCGGTCGCAACCAGCGGTGCGCACTTGTCCGGGTTGCGGTTCCACACCGTCAACGGGTAACCCGCCGCCAGCAGACGCCGGCACATGGGCAGGCCCATCAGGCCGATTCCGGCAAACCCCAACGAAGGTAGCGTTGACATCATTTCGCCTCTTTTCGATTAAAGATCACCGAATCATGGCCGATTCATCAACGATCAGGAAAGGATTCCGCCCGGCGATCAGACCAGCCAGCACTACGACGCCCGGGCCGTATTCGCGCACACAAGACGCGAGATCTTATTCCGTGAGGTTCGCCGGCACTGTTCGGCGGGCCAACCCAGTCCAGGTAAATGGCGCACCATGACCTCTAAAAACAACCCCGCCAGTGCAACAGCCGATCTGACCCTGAGCCCCGCCGCGAACAGCGCGTCATTATCCAGACCGACGCCGCCTTCGCGTCCGCTGTCGACCCAGCAATACCTGTACTTCACCGAAACCAACACTGACCGCATCCTCGATAACCTCGACGGCCTGCGCGATTCGGTGTTCCCGCGCCCGGCGCATCAGGAAGGCGACAACGAGCAGCACAACGACCAGGAATTTCCCTCGGTGTGCCTGATCGGCCTCGGTCGCTGCGGCTCCAACATCGCCCTCGACGTGGCGGAGCTGGTGTACAACGCGCGCAAGTTCTACCTCAACGAGTTCAACACCGAAGACCGCCCGAGCGACCGGCGTCTGGCCGACAAGGGCTACAGCCCGGCGCAGTGGATCAAGAACAATCTGCGCATCGGCACCAGCAAATCGACCAAACCGGTGTTTCTCGTCGAACCGCTGGTGATGCTCGGCGACCTCGACAAGGACATTGCCGGGCGCATCCGTTTCTCGCGCAAGGGCGAGAAAAGCGGCTTCCTGCGCGACTACAGCAAAATGAAGATCATGGACTTGTCCGAAGTCCACGCCGGTGGCGCCGGTAACGCGCCGATCCTCGGCCAGTATCTGGCGAAGATCATCCTCAACAAGGACACCCAGCGCTTCTCCAGCCCCGACTGGAAAATGATCCACTCGTACCTGATCGACAGCTGCGGAATCAAGGCCAACCAGTCGCGCCTGTATTTCTCGATCTTCAGTGCCGGCGGCGGTACCGGTTCGGGCATGGCCTCGGAGTTCGGTCTGGCGCAGCAGCACTCGTACATGAACAAGACCTTCGATACCAAGCCGATGGACGAGCATGACGGCAAGAGCGGCCATTCGTTTGTCTTTGAGCCGATCTTCACCAGCGGCATCTGCGTGCTGCCGAACATTTCCGACCACCGCAGCGAAATGTCCGAGGCGCTGCACATCAACGCCGGGCGCCTGCTGTGCAAATACCTGTCGGAGGAATGGGATTTCTCCTACAACTTCGCCAACGAAGACAGCAGCGAAGCCAGCGTGATGGGGCGTATCCGCCCGTGGAACGCGATGATGCTGATCTCCAACGACATCATGCGTTACGCCGAAGAAAGCGATGACGGCAATATCCAGAACATTGATGTCAATGCCATGGAGAAGCACGCCAACCAGTACATCTCGCAGCAGATCTTCAACATTCTCACGGCGCAGGCAGTCACCACTGACTACGACCAGAACTACTTCCGCCGCGCCGGCATCGACATCGGCGAAACCATCCGCCTGGATGCCAACGACCTGTTCATGAGTCTGGCCGGCCCGGTGGCGATTGCCTACGCTGAATCGGTAGTGCCGGAAACCCCGCCGCCGAGCAGCGACAAGTTCAAGGTCTTCGATAAAGAGCCACAGCGCCTGAACATCGACGACCTGTTCTTCCGTTCGATCGACCTGCCGCACTTCAACAAGGTCACTCAGGCCATCGAAGGCATCAGCCTGCTGCCGATCGAATCCAAGCGTTATCGCGCTTCGCTTGAGCAGTACAAGAACTCCGGCTACGACGCCGCCGCGCTGCACGACCTGCACTTCTTCAAGAACTGCTCGTCGGTGGTCTCGATCGTCTCGCTGCCGAAAGACTACAAACTGTCGTACATGGATCTGAACCGGTTGAAGACCCACCTCAACAGCCTGTTCCCCAACACCACGCTCAAGCGTTATGCGCTGGTGATCGGCGCTTCGGCCAACCTGTCGCTGACCACCCTGATCGCCAAGAGCCCGTGCCTGTCGGACGACTTCCTCACACTGATCGTGGCATTCATCAAGCGCTGCTTTGCGAAGAATCCGTACCGTTTCGACGAGACGCTGGATAACTCGATTCTCGACTTCATCATTCAGGAAGACTTCGACGAAGAGCGGATCGACGACCTGCTCAACGAATTCGAAAACCCGGCGAAGATCCTCGATACCAACTGGTACGCGATCAAACCGATGTACGAAAAGAAATACCGTGAGTTGATCAACGACAAGGACAAGTTCGTCTCGATCAATGACATTCGCCTGTCACGCGATTGCGTGAAGAAGTCGATCAAGTACCTGCGCGAGATCTACCGCCACCGGATTGGCAAGACCAAGGTCATTTCGCTGAATAACCATACTGGGAAGACGTTCTCGGTCTGATCCAGCAGCGAGTCGCTCCATTCGCGAGCAGGCTCGCTCCCACAGGAAAGTGCATTCCGATGTGGGAGCGAGCCTGCTCGCGAAGGCGCCCTCGACTTCACCGACAAATTCCCGCTTTGCGAACATCCAGAAACAATTAAGCAACCCTCAGGCCGCTCAATAAACTGTTCCCGTTACGTTTACGTCACCGTGAGGCGTGGCATTTCTCCACGGCAAGGTGCCATCACGCTACTCCGCTACACACTTGCGGTGCGGCAATCGAGGCACCAAAAGGGTGCAGACAATTAAACGGCCGCCCTTTCCTGGATCAGAATCCACGGCGAAACCACCACGGCCCACAGCTGCGGATCACGTTCGAAAATATCCAGCGCCCGCGTTTCAGACAGCTTGGCGACCTTGTCGTCGGCCAGCCAGGCCGCGACTTTCTCGCCTTCATCCGAAGCCACGGCCTCGGCGGCGGCGATCAAATCGAGGTCAGGGTCGACCCACAATAGGGCACCCTTGGCGAAGAACGGCTCCAGCTCTTTCCAGGTAATAGATGCCGTTTCAACAAGCAGCTTGGCATAGAGGGTGCTAGGTTCTTGATTCATGGGAGCTGTCCGGAAAAGAAATCGACGCGAATGATAACGTCGGTGGTCCGGCAGAAAAACCCGGTTGCAAATCGCTGCACCGAACGAAAAGAGCAGGAACGCCAGGGAATGCTGCCTTTTGGGATATATGCCCCCGATTGCCCCGCCGCAATTCTGTCTCTTTCATTCAAAAATGCGACACCCCCAAGTTTTGCCCCGTGGCGCCCGCTTCCCAGTTGATCAAGCGGCGCTCTACACTGTACCGGTACAGTTGCCGGGGCATTTTCCGGAGGGTATCGCAAAGATATCTGACCCGGTTCTGCTGCTACGGCGCCAGAACTCTAAAAAATACAACAGTAAGAGTGGAGCACTATGACTAAGGCTACTAAGCAGATTTCCAAACTGTTTGCCGCTATGGTTCTGGCCGGGGTTGCCAGCCATTCGTTCGCAGCTGACACCATCAAAATCGGTATCGCCGGTCCTAAGACCGGTCCAGTAGCCCAGTACGGCGACATGCAGTTCAGTGGCGCGAAGATGGCCATCGAGCAGATCAACGCCAAGGGCGGCGTCGACGGCAAGAAACTCGAAGCCGTTGAATACGACGATGCCTGCGATCCGAAACAAGCGGTAGCGGTAGCGAACAAGGTCGTCAACGACGGCGTCAAGTTCGTGGTCGGTCACCTGTGCTCCAGCTCCACTCAGCCCGCTTCGGACATCTACGAAGACGAAGGCGTGATCATGATCACCCCGGCTGCCACCAGCCCGGACATCACCGCCCGTGGCTACAAAATGATCTTCCGCACCATCGGTCTCGACAGCGCCCAAGGCCCTGCTGCCGGCAACTACATCGCCGATCACGTGAAACCGAAAGTGGTTGGCGTGCTGCACGACAAACAGCAGTACGGTGAAGGCATTGCCACCGCCGTCAAATCGACCCTTGAGAAGAAAGGCACCAAGGTTGCCGTCTTCGAAGGCGTCAACGCTGGCGACAAGGACTTCTCCGCCATCATCGCCAAGCTCAAGCAAGCCGGCGTCGACTTCGTCTACTACGGCGGCTACCACCCGGAGCTGGGCCTGATTCTGCGTCAGGCTCAGGAAAAAGGCCTGAAAGCCCGCTTCATGGGTCCGGAAGGCGTGGGTAACGACTCGATCACCCAGATCGCCAAGGACGCGTCCGAAGGCCTGCTGGTGACCCTGCCGAAATCCTTCGACCAGGATCCGGCCAACGTTGCCCTGGCTGACGCGTTCAAAGCCAAGAAGGAAGATCCGAGCGGTCCATTCGTGTTCCCGTCCTACTCGGCAGTGACCGTGATTGCCGAAGGCATCAAGGCGGCCAAGTCCGAAGACGCGACCAAAGTGGCTGAAGCCATCCACGCCGGTTCGTTCAAGACCCCGACCGGCGACCTGAGCTTCGACAACAAGGGCGACCTGAAGGACTTCAAATTTGTCGTGTACGAGTGGCACAACGGCAAACCTAAAACCGAAGTTTCGCCTCAGTAAGGCCTTGCCCGACTGACTGCCAATAAAGCCCACGGCGTGCCGTGGGCTTTGTTTTGCGAATGTATGGGCCGCGCTGGCGTGATCCGCCAGTCTGCCCACCTGAAAATCTCAAAACCGTCATCAGCGGTTCGCTGGCAAAACCCGGATTCGAAGTGGATAGAGATCCACGGGGCCGGGCGGGAAAATGACTCCACCAGTGAAATGCGTACAGGTTTTTAGGAGCGCTGTAATGCCTGACCTCTATCACTTCTTCCAACAGCTGGTTAACGGCCTCAACGTTGGCAGCATGTATGCCCTGATCGCCATCGGCTACACGATGGTCTACGGCATCATTGGAATGATCAACTTCGCCCACGGCGAGGTGTACATGATCGGTTCCTACGTGGCCTTCATCGCCATCGCCGGGCTGACCATGATGGGACTCGACAGTGTCCCGCTGTTGATGACCGCGGCGTTCATCGCCAGCATCGTCGTCACCAGTTCCTACGGTTACAGCATCGAACGGATCGCCTACCGCCCCCTGCGCGGCAGTAACCGTCTGATCCCGCTGATTTCTGCCATCGGTATGTCGATCTTCCTGCAGAACACCGTTCTGCTGGCGCAAGACTCCAAGGACAAAGCTATCCCCAACCTGATCCCGGGCAACTTCGCCTTCGGTCCGGGTGGCGCACAAGAAGTGCTGATTTCCTACATGCAGATCGTGGTGTTCGTGGTGACCCTGATCGCCATGCTCGGCCTGACCCTGTTCATCTCCCGTTCCCGCCTGGGCCGCGCCTGCCGCGCCTGTGCCGAGGACATCAAGATGGCCAACCTGCTCGGCATCAACACCAACAACATCATCGCCCTGACCTTCGTCATCGGTGCTGCGCTGGCGGCGGTCGCTGCGGTGCTGCTGAGCATGCAATACGGCGTGATCAACCCCAACGCCGGTTTCCTCGTCGGCCTCAAGGCCTTCACCGCTGCGGTACTGGGCGGCATCGGCAGCATCCCCGGGGCAATGCTCGGCGGCTTGGTGCTCGGTGTAGCGGAAGCGTTCGGTGCCGATATCTTCGGCGACCAGTACAAGGACGTCGTTGCGTTCGGCCTGCTGGTTCTGGTGCTGTTGTTCCGTCCGACCGGCATTCTGGGCCGTCCGGAGGTTGAGAAAGTATGACTAGGAATCTTAAACAGGCACTGTTCAGTGCCTTGCTGGTGTGGGCGGTGGCCTACCCGGTACTGGGTCTGAAACTGACCATCGTCGGCATCAATCTGGAAGTGCACAACACCAGCCCTGCGGTACTCGCGACCATCGCGATCTGCTCGGTGCTGATGTTCTTGCGCGTGCTGTTCAACCAGCAGATCAGCAAGGCCTGGCGCTCCTCGCCGGGCATGCCGCTGATCCCGGCCAAGGCCAGCAACTTTCTGACCCTGCCAACCACCCAGCGCTATTTCATCATTGCGCTGATTCTGATCGCCCTGGTCTGGCCGTTCTTCGGCTCCCGTGGCGCGGTGGATATCGCAACGCTGATCCTGATCTACGTGATGCTCGGCCTGGGCCTGAACATCGTCGTCGGTTTGGCCGGTCTGCTTGACCTCGGTTACGTCGGTTTCTACGCCGTCGGCGCCTACAGCTACGCGCTGCTGTCGCATTACTACGGTTTGAGCTTCTGGATCTGCCTGCCGATTGCCGGCCTGATGGCGGCGACGTTCGGCTTCCTGCTGGGCTTCCCGGTGTTGCGTCTGCGCGGCGACTATCTGGCGATCGTGACCTTGGGTTTCGGCGAAATCATCCGTCTGTTCCTGCGTAACCTGACCGACATCACCGGTGGCCCGAACGGCATCAGCAACATCGAAAAACCGACGTTCTTCGGCCTGACCTTCGAGCGCAAAGCCGCCGAAGGCCTGCAGACGTTCCACGAGTATTTCGGCCTGCAATACAACTCGATCAACAAGGTGATCTTCCTTTACCTGGTTGCGCTGTTGCTCGCACTGGCCGCGCTGTTCGTGATCAACCGTCTGCTGCGCATGCCGATCGGCCGTGCGTGGGAAGCACTGCGTGAAGACGAAATCGCCTGCCGCGCGTTGGGCCTGAACCCGACCGTGATCAAGCTCTCCGCCTTCACCCTGGGCGCTGCGTTCGCCGGTTTCGCCGGCAGCTTCTTCGCTGCACGTCAGGGGCTGGTAACGCCGGAGTCGTTCACCTTCATCGAGTCGGCGATCATCCTTGCCATCGTCGTATTGGGTGGCATGGGCTCGCAATTGGGTGTGATTCTGGCGGCGATCGTGATGATCCTGTTGCCGGAAATGATGCGTGAGTTCAGCGAGTACCGCATGTTGATGTTCGGTGCGCTGATGGTGCTGATGATGATCTGGCGTCCACAAGGTCTGCTGCCGATGCAACGCCCACACATGGAGTTGCGCAAATGAGCCGGGAGATCCTTAAAGTCGAAAATCTGAGCATGCGCTTCGGCGGCTTGCTGGCGGTCAACGGCGTGGCGCTGACCGTCAAGGAAAAACAGGTGGTTGCCCTGATCGGCCCGAACGGCGCCGGCAAGACCACCGTGTTCAACTGCCTGACCGGCTTCTATCAGCCTACCGGCGGCAGCATCCTGCTCGACGGCGAGCCGATCCAGGGCCTGCCGGGCCACAAGATCGCGCTCAAAGGCGTGGTGCGTACCTTCCAGAACGTGCGTTTGTTCAAGGACATGACTGCGGTCGAGAACCTGTTGATCGCCCAGCACCGTCACTTGAACACCAACTTCCTGTCCGGCCTGTTCAAGACCCCGGCGTTCCGCAAAAGCGAGCGCGAGGCGATGGAATTTGCCGAATACTGGCTGGAAAAGGTCAACCTCAAAGAGTTCGCCAACCGCACCGCCGGCACCCTCGCCTACGGCCAGCAACGGCGTCTGGAAATCGCCCGCTGCATGATGACCCGTCCGCGGATTCTCATGCTCGACGAACCGGCCGCCGGCCTGAACCCGAAGGAAACCGAAGACCTCAAGGCGCTGATCGGTGTGTTGCGCGAAGAGCACAACGTCACCGTGCTGCTGATTGAACACGACATGAAACTGGTCATGAGCATTTCCGACCACATCGTCGTGATCAATCAGGGCACGCCGCTGGCCGACGGTACGCCGGAACAGATCCGCGACAATCCTGAAGTGATCAAAGCCTACCTGGGGGAAGCGTAAATGCTGCAGTTCGAAAACGTTTCCACCTTCTACGGCAAGATCCAGGCCCTGCACAGCGTCAACGTCGAAGTCCGTCAGGGCGAGATCGTGACGCTGATCGGCGCCAACGGTGCCGGCAAATCCACGCTGCTGATGACACTCTGCGGTTCGCCGCAGGCGCACAGCGGCAGCATCCGCTACATGGGTGAGGAACTGGTCGGCCAGGACTCGTCGCAGATCATGCGCAAGAGCATCGCCGTGGTCCCGGAAGGTCGTCGGGTGTTTGCCCGTCTGACCGTGGAAGAAAACCTGTCGATGGGCGGATTTTTCACCGACAAAGACGACTATCAGGAACAGATGGACAAGGTCCTCGGACTTTTCCCACGCCTGAAAGAGCGTTTCAACCAGCGCGGCGGCACCATGTCCGGCGGCGAACAGCAGATGCTCGCCATCGGCCGTGCACTGATGAGCAAGCCCAAGCTGCTGCTGCTCGACGAGCCGTCGCTGGGTCTGGCGCCGATCATCATCCAGCAGATCTTCGACATCATCGAACAGCTGCGCAAGGACGGTGTGACGGTGTTCCTGGTCGAGCAGAACGCCAACCAGGCGCTGAAAATCGCCGACCGCGCCTACGTTCTGGAGAACGGCCGCGTGGTCATGCAAGGCACCGGTGAAGCGCTGCTGACCGACCCGAAAGTGCGCGAGGCGTACCTCGGCGGTTGAGTGTTATCGCTGCACAGAAAAACGGCCTTCGGGCCGTTTTTTTATGCCCAAACGAAAAACACCGATCCTCTGTGGGAGCGAGCCTGCTGGCGAAAGCGATGTATCACGCACCAATAATGTTGAATGTCACACCGCCTTCGCGAGCAGGCTCGCTCCCACAGGGATACTGCTGAATCCGAAATTTTTTATAAATTTCTCGCCCCACCTGTAACGCATCCCCCCACCCGTTCTCTAGAGGGACAAGCAAGCGCAAACCGCTTGCAGAAACCCTGATAAAAACTGGAGAAACATCATGACTGCGACTACCCGTACCCTGTCCGCTACCGCCCTGGTTCTGGCCCTCGGTTCCGCTCTGAGCATCGCCACTGTCTCCACCGCTCAGGCCGCTGATGCCAACATGGAAAAATGCTTCGGCGTAGCCCTGAAAGGCAAGAACGATTGCGCCGCAGGTGCCGGCACCACCTGCGCCGGCACGGCGAAAATGGACTATCAGGCCAACGCCTGGAAGCTCGTTCCGAAGGGCACCTGCGCCACCACCGAGAGCAAAACCTCGCCGACCGGTTTCGGTCAGCTCGAAGCCTTCAAAGCCAAGTCCTGATCCACGGCCTGCCTGAGTGACGCCCATGTTCAGTCATCACGAACCGTCCCTGCCGCGCACTCAGGCAGCTCGCACCGAGCTCCCTGCCCGCGCCGGGCTGGGGCTCAAGACCGGGCACTTCCTCGAAGTGCTCGGCTCCGTACCTGACCTCGGCTTCTTCGAAGTCCACGCCGAAAACTACATGGTGGCCGGCGGCCCGTTTCATCATTTTCTCGGTCTGATTCGCGAACAGTACCCGCTGTCATTGCACGGCGTGGGGCTGTCGATCGGTGGCGAAGGCGCGCTGGACAGCCAGCACCTCAAACGCCTCGCCGAGCTGATCGAGCGCTATCAACCGCAAGCCTTTTCCGAACATCTGGCGTGGTCGAGCCACGGCCCGGTGTTCCTCAATGACCTGCTGCCACTGGCTTACGACACGCCGACACTGAACCGCGTCTGTGCGCACATCGACCAGGTGCAGAACACTCTGAAACGACCGATGCTGTTGGAGAACCCGGCGACCTATCTGGGATTTGAGCACTCGACGATCGACGAGGCCGAGTTCATCGCCGAAGTAATCCGCCGCAGCGGCTGCGGCTTGTTGCTCGACGTCAACAATGTCTACGTGTCGTGCATCAATCATCAGCGCGATCCTTTGGCCTATCTCGACGCGTTACCGCTGCACGCGGTCGGCGAGATTCATCTGGCCGGCTTCGCTGAAGATTGCGACAACCTTGGCGACCGCTTGCTGATTGACGATCACGGCGCGCCGGTTGATCAGGCCGTCTGGGATCTGTACCGGCAAGTGCTGCAACGTATCGGCCCGGTGGCGACGTTGATCGAACGCGATAATCAGGTGCCGGCCTTCGACGTCTTGCTCGCCGAAGCGCAGCAAGCCGAGACGCTGTTGCGCCGCGCGGAGCGTGCGGCATGAGCACGCAAGCGGACTTCGCCGCCGCCCTGCTCAATGCGCAACTGCCGTATCCCAAGGGCCTGTGCAGCCGTAATGGCGCCGATCCGTCGCGACGTTTTGCGGTGTATCGCAACAACGTGCAGAGCTCGCTGATCAATGCCCTGGCCGACAGCTATCCGGTGGTACTGCAATTGGTCGGCGAGGAATTCTTCCGCGCCATGGCGGCGATTTTCGTCCAGAGTCAGCCGCCTCACAGTCCGTTGATGAGCCTCTATGGCGAGGACTTCGCCGACTTCATCGCACAATTCGAACCCATTGCCGGCGTGCCTTATGTCGCAGACGTCGCGCGACTGGAGCACTTGCGTACTGTTGCCTACCACGCCGCCGATGCGCAGCCGATCCGGCCTGAACAAGTCAGTGCCGCGCTGGCCGATCCGCAGTCGCTGAGTGAACTGTGTTTCGAACTGCATCCCTCGCTGCACCTGCTCGACTCTGCTTTCGCGGTGGTGGCGATCTGGGCCGCGCATCAGCAGGAGCCAAGTCTGGCGGGCATTGGCCTCCATCAAGGCCAGCATGCCCTGGTGCTGCGCAACGGTCTCGACGTTGAGGTGTTCGCTCTTGAGGCGGGTGCGAGCGTGTTCATTGGTCATCTGCTCCAGGGCTCGCCACTGCTCGCGGCGGCAGAAAACAGCCCGCCGTTCGATCTCGCCCAAACCCTCGCTTTACTGATTGCGCATAACGCGATCACCCAGCTGAATTACAAGGAGTTGCCATGAACGCTTTTATCCCGCGCGTCATCGCGCTGTTGGAAAAAATCCCCCACAGCCTGATTGCCTTCATCGCGCGTTTTTCCATCGCTGCGGTGTTCTGGAAATCCGGGCAAACCAAGGTCGAAGGACTGGCCGTCGATTTGATTGACGGCACTTTTGAACTGGGCTGGCCACGTTTGGCCGATTCGACGATTCCGCTGTTTCAGAGCGAGTACAACCTGCCGCTGCTGTCGCCGGAAATTGCCGCGCATCTGGCGGCGTTTGCCGAGCATGTGTTTCCGCTACTGATCCTGCTCGGCTTCGCCACACGGTTTTCGGCGCTGGCATTGCTCGGCATGACGTTGACTATCCAACTGTTCGTCTACCCGGATGCCTACCCGACCCACGGCACCTGGGCGGCGGTGTTGCTGTACCTGATGGCGACCGGGCCGGGCAAATTGTCGATCGATCAGCTGATTGCCCGCCGATGCCAAGGCTGACTTGAAACAGTAGGAGCTGCCGAAGGCTGCGATCTTTTGATCTTGCTTCTAAAAATCAAAAGATCGCAGCCTTCGGCAGCTCCTACAAAGGTTCGGTGTCAGCGCTGGAGTCGATCCAGCGCCTCGCCACTGCGCTTGAACCAGCCCATCAAATAATCCGCCAACACCTGCGTGCGCTTGGGCAAACCACCCTGATACGGGTGCACCAGATACATCGGCATCCGTCGGGTCTGGTAATCGCGCAGCAACCAGCGCAAGCGGCCGTCCGCCAGTTCCGCTTGCAGCAGATACGAAGGCAAACGGGCGATGCCGGCGCCGGACAGCGCTGCTTTCTTCAACAGGCTGTAATGATTACTGGCAAATGGACCGGATACCCGCACCCGCAACAACTCGTGCTGCTGGTGATACAGCCATTCTTCGCGACCGCTGTAATGGCTGTTGAGCAGACAACGATGCTCGGCCAAGGCATGGGGCGTCGCCGGCTCGCCGAAGCGCTCGAGGTAGGCCGGGCTGGCGCAGGTCATTTCGTGCCACGCCAACAACGGCTTGGCCACCAGCCGATCGTCATTGGCCACTTCGGCGCGAATCGCCAGATCAAAGCCATCGCGCGACAGATCGCGATAGCTGTTGTTCAGCTCCAGCTCGATTTGCACCTCGGGGTATTGCCCGGAAAACTCCAGCAGCAAGCCATCGAAGAAGGTCTCGCCGAGCGACACCGGAACCGTCATGCGCACGGGGCCGGCCATGTCGTCCTTCAACCGCGCCAAAGCCTGCCGTGCGCGTTCGACCTGGACCACCAGCGCCTGGGCCTGCGGCAGCAGCGCCGCCCCCGCCGCCGTCAGGCTCAAGCGCCGGGTGGTGCGTTGCAGCAATACCACACCGAACTGCGCTTCGAGCTGGCTGATGCGCTTGGATAACTGGCCCTTGCTGCAGCCCAACTGCTGCGCCGCAAGGGTGAAACTGCCGGCCTCGATCAGCACAGCGAACGCGGCGAGATCATCCATTTCGCTCATGGATTGTTTCCAATTGAAAACCAAAGGTTGCCTATTAGTGCGCTTATCCGCAAAAAAAACCACCCTAGACTGAAACCTCATTCACACACATGGGGTACAGCTCGATGAAAATTCTGTTGATAGGCGCAGGCGGCACCATCGGCTCAGCGGTGGACAAAGAATTGTCGCAACGCCACGAGGTCATTCGTATCGGTCGTAACAGCGGTGACTTGCAAGTGGATATCAGCGACAGCGCCTCGATCCGCAAGCTGTTCGAACAGACCGGCAAGTTCGATGCGCTGATCTGCGCGGCGGGCAACGTGACGTTCGCAGCGCTGGACGACATGACCGAAGACAGCTTCGCCCTCGGCCTGAAAGACAAACTGATGGGTCAGGTCAATCTGCTGCTGATCGGCCGCGAGTACGCCAACGATGGCGCTTCGTTCACGTTTACCACCGGCGTGCTCAGCCACGATCCGATTCGCAGCGGCGCCTCGGCAGCGCTGGTCAACGGCGCCATCGACAGCTTCGTCCGCGCCGCCGCCATCGAACTGCCGCGTGGCCTGCGGGTGAACTCGGTGAGCCCGACCGTACTGACCGAAGCCCTGGGCAAATACGCGCCCTACTTCCGTGGCTTCAAGCCGGTTCCTGCCGCGGAAGTGGCATTGGCCTACGCGAAAAGTGTCGAAGGCCTGCAAACCGGTCAGACGTTTCACGTGGCCTGAATGATTAATCGATCAGGGTAGGTAAAAGCCGTTTGGCGACAGACCGCGACATTGAGATCCTGAACTCCCCGCCCAGCTCGGATCGCACTGTCGCCGTGGAAATGTGCTGGCCGTTGATCGAAAGATTCAATGGCTGGCCCATCGCCTCATGACTGATTGCCTTAGCCCTCTCAGTGGCTACGGGTGTCAACACCAGGGACAGTTCGACAAGATCCGGATTGGGCCCCTGATCATCCTTGAGCAGCATTACCATCTTTGTGAAATCAACCCCTGAAGAGAAAGCCAAATCGGCTGCCTGGACGCTGACAGCGCTTGCAGATGCCAACAGCAACAGCGCAATTTTCCATTTCATTTAACACTCCCTGATCCATCAAAAAACGTGCATGAGACTATGCGGGGCTCCCACGCCCGACTCAATAGTGGCAGACCAGACCTTGTGATAGGCACTCAGCCTCAGTAACGTGGCAGCACTTGTCTGGAGAGCCAAAGATGCGTGTTGCCCGTTCGTTCGTCCTCGTTGCCCTGCTGCCGATGTTTGCCGCCTGCCAGTTGTTCGACGGCCAGCGTGAAAGTGTGTCCCATGCCGGACAGACGCGCATGCAGGGGCAACTGACCGCCGCCGACGGCAAACTGGTGTTCCAGCCGTGCCAGGAGCAGCGGCAACTGGTGGTCAACGACATCGGCGGCACCAGCGTCCTGCAAGAGGCCGCTACACTCGCCGACGAACAGGGCAAGCTGTTTGCCGATGTGCGCGGCAAGGTTTCCGGCGACCGCCTCGACCTCGGCCAGTTGTATCGCGTCGAGCGCTCGGGCACGGCCTGCGACGATCCGAATTTCAAACTGCTGATCCTGCGCGCCGCCGGCCATGGCCCGGAGTGGAACGTCAAGGTCAGCGGCAAAGGCATGGTCATCGAGCGCGACGGCCAGGCTCCACTCGCCGTGCCGTATGTGGAAGAGCAACTGGGCGACGGCCGCTTCAATCTCAGCAGCGAAGCCAACAACCAGCGCATCGAATTGTGGGTGGCGCCACAGCGCTGCGTCGACAGCAGCACCGGCAGTGTGCAGCACATGAGCGCCGAGTTGCGCATCGACGGTCAGGTGCAGCGCGGTTGCGGCTATTTCGGCGGCGCGCGTAACGACTGATCGTTTTTCCCCCACGGATCCGCTCGCGGCGGCTTATAATCGCCGCCTTCAAACGCCCTGGCGCAGTTGTGCGCCCCGCGAATCCGGATCCCCGCCATGTTACGAATCACTGAACTCAAGCTGCCAATCGACCATCCCGAAGAAGACCTGCGCGCCGCCATCGTGCAGCGTCTGGGCATCGCCAGCGATGATCTGCTCGATTTCACCTTGTTCAAGCGCAGCTATGACGCGCGCAAAAAGTCCTCCGAACTGTGCTTCATCTACACCATCGACCTCAACGTACGCGACGAGGCCAGAGTGTTGGGCAAGTTCGCCGACGACCGTAACGTCAACGTGGCGCCGGATGTCAGCTACAAATTCGTTGGTCAGGCACCGAGCGATCCGGGTCAGCGTCCGATCGTCGTCGGTTTCGGCCCGTGCGGCATCTTCGCCGGCCTGCTGCTGGCACAGATGGGCTTCAAACCGATCATTCTCGAACGCGGCACCGAAGTCCGTCAGCGCACCAAGGACACCTGGGGCCTGTGGCGCAAAAGCGTGCTCAATCCCGAGTCCAACGTGCAGTTCGGCGAAGGCGGCGCGGGCACGTTCTCCGACGGCAAGCTGTACAGCCAGATCAAGGACCCGAAATTCCTCGGCCGCAAAGTCCTGCACGAGTTCGTCAAGGCCGGCGCGCCGGAAGAAATCCTCTACGTCAGCAAGCCGCACATCGGTACGTTCCGCCTGACCGGTATGGTCGAAAACATGCGCGAGCAGATCCGCGAACTGGGCGGTGAAGTGCGCTTCCAGGAGCGCGTCAGCGACGTGCTGATCGAAGACGGCCAACTGGTCGGCGTGCAACTGGCCAGCGGCGAAACCCTGCATTCCAAACACGTGGTTCTGGCCCTCGGCCACAGCGCCCGCGACACCTTCCGCATGCTCCATAGCCGTGGCGTGTTTATGGAAGCCAAGCCGTTCTCGGTGGGTTTCCGCATCGAACATCCGCAGTCGCTGATCGACCGCGCGCGCCTGGGCAAATACGCCGGCCACCCGAAACTTGGCGCGGCCGATTACAAACTGGTGCACCACGCCAAGAACGGGCGTTCGGTGTACAGCTTCTGCATGTGCCCGGGCGGCACCGTGGTCGCTGCGACGTCGGAACCGAATCGCGTGGTCACCAATGGCATGAGCCAGTACTCGCGTAACGAGCGTAATGCCAACTCCGGCATCGTCGTCGGCATTACCCCGGAAGTCGATTATCCGGGCGGCCCGCTCGCCGGTATCGAGTTGCAGGAGCGCCTGGAATCCCACGCGTTCATTCTGGGCGGCAGCGACTACAAGGCTCCGGCGCAACTGGTTGGCGACTTTATCAACGACATTCCATCGACCGAGCTGGGCGAAGTCGAGCCGTCGTACAAGCCGGGCGTGGCCTTGGGCGATCTGGCGCTGGCGCTGCCGGACTTTGCCATTGAGGCGATCCGTGAAGCCTTGCCGGCGTTCGAGAAGCAGATTCGCGGTTATTCGCTGCACGACGCCGTGCTGACCGGAATCGAGACGCGCACTTCATCGCCGCTGCGCATCACCCGCAACGAGTCGCTGCAGAGCATGAACGTCAAAGGCCTGTTCCCGGCCGGTGAAGGCGCGGGCTATGCCGGCGGGATTCTCTCGGCGGGTGTTGACGGGATTCGCATTGCCGAGGCAGTGGCTCGCGATATCCTCGGACTGGAAGCCTGATCAGCATCAGCTGACCCAACACAAAACCCTGTGGGAGCGAGCCTGCTCGCGAAAGCGGTCTGTCACTCAACGAAGTTGTTGAATGTGATTCCGCCTTCGCGAGCAGGCTCGCTCCCACATTGGTTTTTGCGTTTCTTCAGATGTTGGCGCGCAGCACCGAGGTCGGCAGCGCCTCCCCGCGCTCGGCACTCGCCGCCACCGCTGCAATCAAATCACCCAGTTCATAGCCCTGCGCCTTCAGCCATTGCTGATCGTAATACGTGTCGGCATAACGCTCGCCGCCATCGCACAGGATCGCCACGATCGACCCCGACTGCCTCGCCGCTTTCATCTGTTGCGCCGCCATCAGCGCACCGATCAGATTGGTCCCGCTCGACCCGCCGACATGCCGCCCCAAACGCTGCGCCAGATAATGCATGGCCGCCAGCGACAGGGCGTCCGGCACCTTGACCATCGCATCGATCACCTTGGGCAGGAACGACGCTTCCACCCTAGGTCGACCAATGCCCTCGATGCGCGAGCCGCAGTCCAGACGCAGGCTGGCATCACCGCTCTGATAGAAATCGAAGAACACCGAACGCTCGGCATCGGCACACAACACGCGGGTGCAGTGCTGGCGATAACGCACGTATCGACCAAGGGTCGCTGTAGTCCCGCCAGTGCCGGGGCTGGAAATCAGCCACGTCGGCTCAGGGTGCTTTTCGTAGCGCATCTGCTGGAAGATCGACTCGGCGATGTTGTTGTTCGCTCGCCAGTCGGTGGCACGTTCGGCGTAGGTGAACTGATCGATGAAGTGACCGCCATGCTCGCGGGCCAGGCGCTCGGATTCGGCGTAGATCTGCGTCGGATCCTGCACCAGATGGCTCTGCCCGCCGTAAAAAGCAATCTGGGCAATCTTCTCTTTCGAAGTCGTCGCCGGCATTACTGCGATAAACGGCAAACCGAGCATGCGCGCGAAATACGCTTCGGAAATCGCCGTCGACCCACTGGACGCTTCGATCACCGGCGCGCCGGGTTTCAGCCAGCCGTTGCACAGCGCGTAAAGGAACAGCGAACGGGCCAGGCGATGCTTGAGGCTGCCGGTCGGGTGGCTGGATTCGTCCTTGAAATACAACTCGATGCCGGCAAAACCGGGCAGCGGCAAAGGGATCAGGTGGGTGTCGGCGCTGCGCTGGAAGTCCGCCTCGATGATGCGGATGGCTTCGCGTGCCCACTGTCGGTTGTCGCTCATGGTCTCGGTTCTCATTGAATCAGCCAGGAGATCGGTCTCCTGAAAAAGGTCTGGCGCAAGCTTAGGAAAAATACCGCAGACGGCAAAGATACAGCTGAGTCTCAATGTGTCGGGCAACTGCTAGGCTCAGTGCTGCCCGAGCCAGACAGCCTGTAACGACATATAACAAAAAAGAATATAACTTTTGTTTTAACAACTAACGGTACGGGTTAGGGTGTTTCACCTTTTTCTTGATTCGATGGAGAGCGACCTTGCCTCTGCGTAGCACTTTCACGCGTTTCTTTCAGTTGGAAGCCGCCAGCGGTCTGCTATTGATCGCCGCAGCCGTTCTCGCGCTGATCATCAACAACTCACCGCTGTCGTGGCTGTACACCGGCCTGCTCGACACCCCGGTGGTGGCGCAGATCGGCGCGTTGAAAATCGCCAAACCTCTGCTGCTGTGGATCAATGACGGCCTGATGGCGATGTTCTTCCTGCTGATCGGTCTGGAAGTCAAACGCGAAGTGCTCGACGGCCAATTGTCCAAGCCTTCGCAGATCGTCCTGCCCGGCGCAGCGGCGATCGGCGGCATGCTGGTGCCGGCGCTGATCTACTGGTTCCTCAACCGCGACAACCCCGCCGCCCTGAGTGGCTGGGCCATTCCGACCGCCACCGACATCGCCTTCGCCCTCGGCGTATTGGCCCTGCTTGGCAAACGCGTTCCGGTGTCGCTGAAACTGTTCCTGATGACTCTGGCGATCATTGATGACCTCGGCGCCATCGTCATCATCGCAATCTTCTATTCCGGCGAACTCTCGACCCTGTCCCTTGGCCTGGCGGCTGCGTGCATTGCCGCGCTGGTGGCGATGAACCGGCTCGGCGTGGTCAAGCTCGGGCCGTACATGATCATCGGCCTGATCCTCTGGGTCTGCGTGCTCAAGAGCGGTGTCCACGCGACACTGGCCGGCGTGACCCTGGCTTTCTGCATTCCCCTGCGCACGAAAAACGCCGAGTCGTCGCCGCTGCTGACCCTCGAACACGCGCTGCACCCTTGGGTCGCCTACGGCATCCTGCCGCTGTTCGCCTTCGCCAACGCCGGCCTGTCACTGAGCGGCGTCACCGTCGAAAGCTTCACCCACGACGTACCGATGGGCATCGCCATCGGCCTGCTGCTGGGCAAGACCATCGGCGTGTTCGGCCTGACCTGGCTGGCGGTCAAGATTGGCATCGCCGCCCTGCCCCAAGGCGCCAACTGGGGTCAGGTCCTCGGCGTGGCAATCCTCTGCGGCATCGGCTTCACCATGAGCCTGTTCGTCGGCTCGCTGGCCTTCGAACCGGGCGTGAGTGATTACGCCGGCATGGATCGCATGGGCATCCTCACCGGCTCGATTCTCGCGGCGGTGATTGGTTATGCGGTGACGGCGGCGGCGAGTCGCAAGAATTCACAACTGCAATGACCCCTGTGGCGAGGGAGCTTGGCCCTCGCCACAGATTCCTCGCCTGACAGTTACGCAGCGAACAATCCCCACGTCATTAGCGACCCGTCCTACAGCCACACTTTCTCCGCTTCGATAACGTCCTGCAGCCCCTTTCCGAGGGGCTGTCGATGATGAACGAAGGGATGATCAGTGGCGCGGAACAAGGACATTCCCCGGGTGCAAAACCCACCGCAGGGCGACGGGCATCACGTTACCTGGCGGTATATGACGGCCGCAGAACTGGCCGAGCGCGAAGCCGGGCAAAACGCTTACGACGCGATGCTGGCGCGGCAGGAGGCGTTCGAGCGCAGCCGTGAAGTGGCTGCGAAAAAACCTGAAGCCGTGCGTGCCGGCTGTGTATTCGCCAAGTCCTGCAAGTTGCCGGATGCGATTATCGATTACAGCAATCCTTCCGGCATGGTGCCGACCGACAGCCTGAAGGATTACGGCGAGCTGATCCTGCTCGGCGCTCGCGAAGCCGACGCAAGCGGCGGCATTCCTCTCAAGAAAATCAGCGCCAACACCATCCCGGTCGGGTTCGGCAGTCTGGCCTTGGCAGGCTCGGCTTTTGAAGTGCTACCGGCGCTCGCCTCCCCTGCGGCGGCTGCGACTTTGGTGGGGCTGGTTGCGCTTTTGATGCCATCCAGCCTGGGCGACAGCGCGCTCTACACCGATGAGCAACTGAGCACACTCAAACAAGCCCGAACCCGCGTGCGCCTGCGCGTCGAGCAACAGGCCGACGGCAGCCTCAAGGGTTAAGGTTTCTACACCGGTAAGAACCGCGATTGGGAAATGGTCGATGTCGTGCAGTTCACTGCACGCGGCGACCGGTTCGTTGCCGATCTGGGTGAAGGCGTCGAACTGCTCTGGACCCCGGCGGTGGATGGCTCGGACATTCTCGGCATTCCAGCACTGGAGGCCGCACCGCAGGCACCGCATATCTGGGTGTATCCACCGACGAAGGCGGCGGACGGGATACTGGTGAATCCGCTTTATCCGCCGGAGTACAAAGATTTCATTCTGGTGTTTCCCACAGACTCGGGTGTAAAACCGATTTACATCGTTGTCAGCTCTGCGAAAGGCACCGCTGAAGCGGGACATACCTATCACCCCGCTCCCGAAACGTCGGATATCACAGCCTTTCCCGATTTAAGAAGAGCAAAAAAGAAAACGCCGTTCAACGGTGGGCTCCGGGATCGCTGGATCAATGCAAAAGGCCGAATAATTTATGAATGGGACTATTTACATGGCGAGCTTGAAGCCTATCGCGCAAGTGATGGCAGCCATTTAGGCTCTTACGACCACAGAACTGGTGAACAGATAGATCCACCCAAAAAAAACCGTAGTATTAAAAAATATTTATGAGGATTACATGGGACTCAAAGCCAGACTCGAATGGTACGACCGACAAACCGAACTGGGTGAGGGGGAGGAACTGTCGAAAGATTTTGGCGAGGACGGCTCATTAATGGAAGCATTAGGCCTACCGTCGAAAAGCTTCAATAACGGCGGATTTGATGTAAAAGCCGATTGGATTAAGACTCTCCAGCCCCACTTCCAGCATTCCATTCAATTTTCTTCTTACGACTATCAGGTATCGTTCGTTTACCGGGATCAATGGTAGATGGGACTGGAACTGAGATTGGAATGGTACGACACAGCAACCTTGGAGTTTCAGGGGGAAGAGTCGTCAAAAGACCTGGGTGGTGACGAGTCAGTGTTAAACGCCTTGGGGATTCCCGCCGCGGACAACATCAACAATGGCAGTTTCAACGTCGCTCAAAATTGGCTCGCCACCATTCAGCCGTATTTTCAACATCAAATCGATTTGAGAGTTCACGACTATCAAATTTCGTTTGACTACGGCTAACAGCCCCGGAAGTATTAGCTCCATGCACTTTCTTTTAATTACCGGTTTTTTCCCTGACGAAGCCCAAGACGACTCCTTGCAATTCGAGCTGGATATCACAGGCAGCGAGATGAATGAAAAAGTGGCTCAGCTCATTGAATCAAAGCCCTTGGATGAGGTGGAACCCGGCGAGCTGTTGTTGACTCAGGATCAGGTAACCGCATTGGAAAACCTGCTCAACGTCAGTTTTCCAAAGGGCCTTGAATACTTCATGGGCACCTGCGCCACATACTGAATGAGCAATTCACAAACAAAGAAAAACCCCGACCAGTCACCTGATCGGGGTTTTCTTTTACCCGGCTTCCCGCTTAGTGCGAAACGCGGCTGGTTCCGCCAACGGTGGAAATCCGCACCCGCTCGCCAACGCGGAATACTTCATTCTCCTGAACCTGCTGCACATAGGCGCGCATGCTGCCGTCGTCTTCGCGGACGGTGATTTCCACGCCCTGGGTGCGGGTCAGGCCTTCTTCGGTGGCCGAGCCAAGCAGGCCGCCGGCCACTGCCCCGATGACCGCAGCCACAATGCTGCCCTTGCCGCCGCCGATAGCGCTGCCGCCGACGCCGCCGACCACTGCGCCTGCTGCGCCGCCGATCGGGGTCTTGGTGCCTTCGATTTTTACCGGTCGCAGGGATTCGATGGTGCCCATGCGAATCGTCTGCACACGACGCGCTTCGTCACGGGAGTAGGAGTCGCCGGTGAGGCTCGATTGGCAGCCGGTCAGCAACATCGCCATCGTCGAAAAGGAAGCAACCAGCAGAACAGACTTACGCATAGCATCAACTCCAAAAGAACATGTGTTCATTAAACCCCGTGGCCTGGCGCCTGTCACGACACCATCCGGATAAAATTGGCTTCCATTCAGGCCTGGTACAGATGCCCGCGTGCGTCCACTCAAGGTAGCGTCAAATCAACGATCCTGCGCCATCCGCGTTTATCTCGCTCGGTAGACTGCTCAGGGTGCCAGACGTTCCAGAATCCATTCGGCGCCCTGGAGGCGGTAGTTGAGGCGATCGTGCAGGCGGCTCGGCCTGCCCTGCCAGAACTCGATGCGCTCGGGCAACAAGCGGTAACCGCCCCAGTGTTCCGGGCAATGCGGCTGGCTGTCGCTGAAGCGTTGCTCGGTGGCCTTGAGCAAATCCTCCAGTTCGCCACGACCGTTGATGACCCGGCTCTGCGGCGAGGCCCAGGCGCCGAGGCGGCTACCCAGCGGACGCACCTGATAATACGCGTCGGACTCTTGCGCCGTGACCTTGACCACCCGCCCTTCGATGCGCACCTGGCGCTCCAGGGTTGGCCAGAAGAAGGTCATGGCGGCAAACGGGTTGGCCGCCAGATGCTGGCCCTTGGCGCTGTCGTAGTTGGTGAAGAAGGTGAAGCCCTGCTCGTCCAGGCCCTTGAGCAACAGAATGCGGCAATGCGGACGACCGTCGGCATCGACCGTGGCCAGGGTCATGGCATTGGCTTCCACCGGCGCCTGCTCGGTTTTCACCGCATCGGCGAACCACTGGTGAAACAGCGCAAACGGCTCGGCCGGGGCTTGCGCCTCGGTCAAACCGTCACGGGTGTAGTCGCGACGCATATCGGCCAGAGCCTGGGTCATGGCGGATTCCTTTTCGTTAGCGGATCACTTCTTGGCAGCGTCGGCTGCGGCGACTTTCTTGTCGGTCGCGGCGGCTTTGGCTGGTGCAGTTTTTTTCGCTGGAGCCTTGGCCGGGGCCTTCTTCGCAGGAGCCTTGGCGGCGGTTTTCTTGGCTGGCGCCTTTTTCGCCGCCGGCACAGCGGCTTTTTTCGCCGCAGGCGCCGGGGTAACCGGTTTGGCCACTGGCTTGACGTCTTGCGCAGCAACCATCGTTACAGGCTTCGGTGCTGGCATGTTGTATTTGCTCAGCAGCGCAACCATGGTGTTTTGCGGAGTCACCAGCAGCTCGACACGACGGTTCAAGGCGCGGCCTTCAACGCTGTCGTTGGCCGCACGCGGCGCTTCGGAACCCATGCCGCGCAGCATCAGGCGATCACGCTGCAAGCCGCTGAGGCGGAAGATCGCTGCCACCGATTGCGCACGTTCCTGGCTCAGCTTGACGTTGGCCGGTGCGGCACCGCTGGTATCACTGTGACCGAGCACCAGCACTGCGGTTTTCGGATCGGCTTCAAGGATTTTCGCCACGCGAGTGAACGGGCCAAGGGTGACCGGCAGCAGCATCGCCGGACGGTCCGGATTGAACGAGCCTTCGACCGGCGCCGTCACTACCAGCACATTGTCGCGACGTTCGAGTTGCAGATTGCTGTCCTTCACCGCTTCACGCAGACGCGGTTCGTAGTCATCCAGCCAGGCCTGAGTCACCTTCGGATCGGGCATCGGCACGGCTTTGGCGGTTGGCTGATCCTTGCCGCCGAACGGCCACCACCATTTGCCATTGGACTGCGCCTCGGCTTTGGCCACCTCGACCGGTTTGGCTTCAGGTTTAACCTCGGCTTTCAGATCAGCCTTGACCGCTTCATCGCTGGAACCGAACGGCCAGTACCACGGGTTGCTGCTCTCGGCCTTGGCCACTGGCGCGGTCGCCGCAGGTTTCAAAGGAGCCGGAGCCGGGGCCGAATCTTTGGCCGCGACTTTGTCGGAAGAACCGAACGGCCACCAACTGCCGCCATCTGCATCGTTTTTCGGAGTCTGTGCGCAACCGGTGATCGCTACACACAGGGCCAGGGCGAGGGTCTTTTTAGATGACATTGAAAATCCACAAAATGAAGTAATGAAAAATCAGAGCACTTTCGCCCGGATAAACAGCCGTTTTGAAACGAAAATCCCTTCGAGGTTCCGACCCTGGAACCTCAGTTGAAGCTTTACAGACAAGTGGCAAGCACCCGCGCCAGCTTTTGTGCACGCGGATCCATCAAAACGTAAGGCCCCAGGGTATTTGTCACGAAACCGAAAGCCACATCGTGCTCCGGATCAGCAAAACCGATCGAGCCGCCCGCTCCCGGATGACCGAACGCGCGTGGTCCGAGGCCGTAGGTGGCGTTGGGCACGTCCGGTTGATCGAGCATGCAGCCGAGGCCGAAACGGGTGCGGGTGAGCAAGGTCTTGTCATCGCCAAGGCTGTGCTCGCGGGTCAGCTCTTCGAGCATCTCGCTTTCGAGCAGGCTGCCATCGAGCAGGCCGGCGTAAAACCCGGCGAGGCTGCGCGCATTGCCGTGGCCGTTAGCCGCAGGCTGCTGCATGCGGCGCCATTCCGGCTTGTTGGTGCTGGTCAGCACTGACGGCGGATTGGTGAAGGCGCGGGTAGTCATGGCCGTCGGTTCGCGCATGGTGACTTGCAGCAGGCGCTGCGCCGCAGCGTCGCCGGCGTTGCCCTTGCCACGAGCGATGTGCGCCACGCGATGAAATTCTTCGTCGGCCAGGCCCACATGGAAATCCAGGCCCAACGGTTTGGCGACCCGAGCGACGATCGACTCGCCCGGCCCACGCCCGTCAGCGCGGCGCAGCAATTCGCCGACCAGCCAGCCGTAGGTAATCGCGGCATAACCGTGACCGGTGCCCGGCGTCCACCATGGCGCTTCGGCGGCGAGGGAGTCGACCATGGTTTGCCAGTCGTAAAGGGCTTCAGGGGCGAGCAGTTCGCGCAGCGCCGGCAAGCCGGCCTGATGGCAGAGCAATTGGCGCAGGGTGACGGATTCTTTGCCGGCGGCGGCGAATTCCGGCCAGTAGCGGGCAACCGGGGCATCGAGTTGCAACTTGCCTTCGGCCACCAGTTGCAGCGCGGTAACGGCGGTGAAGGTCTTGGTGCAGGAGAACAGGTTGGCGATGGTGTCGCTGTGCCAAGCCTCGGCGCCGTCCTTGTCGGCGGTACCGGACCAGAGGTCGAGGACGGTTTCTCCACCGACCTTGATGCACAGGGCTGCGCCGCGTTCCTGGGGATCGTCGAACAGTGCGGCGAAAGCCTCGCGCACCGCTTCGAATTGAAGCTCGTAATGTCCCTGAATCTGCACCCGCAACTCCCCCGCGAAAACGCTCTACAAAGTGGCCCGCATTGTTCCAGCCCTTGAGGGATTTGGGAACAGGCGCGGGCCAGACGGTTGATCCGCAATTTGTGGCGATCCCTTCGCGAGCAGGCTCGCTCCCACAGGGGATCTGCGCTGCTGTTGATATCCAGTGTGGGAGCGAGCCTGCTCGCGAAGAACGATAACGCGGTCTGAAACCTAGTGACCATTCCCCGAATGCCCACCCGCCTGTGCAGCCCCCGGCGCTTTGCCAGCCTCGGCCTTGCGCCCGCCTTCCACTTCCGCCGCCGGGGTTTTCTGCGCCTCCTTGCCCAGTTGCTCCAGCGCCTGCAGATTGCTTTTGCGCACCGCTTCGACGAAGCCCTGATACGGCAGATCGGTCATCCCGACCAGACCGAAATGGCCGTTCTCGCCGTCGAGCAAACGCCCGGTCACCGGTTGGTCGAGATACTGGAACCAGTGCACGCCGACAATCGACGGTTCGCTCAGTGCCTGTTTGAGGAAGTTGGCATAGGCCGGGCCGCGATCTTCCTCCTTGGCCAGCTGCGTCACGCCGCCCCAGAACGGGCCTCGGTCGGCCGAGCCGAAGTTGAATTCGGTGATCAGCACCGGTTTGTCCAGCGCTGCCAGCGCGGCGAAGTCGTAACCCTCCTGCGGCTTGAGCGTGTACATGTTGAAGCTCAACACATCGCAATATTGTGCGCAGGACGCCACGGCTTCAGGCGTACTGGTGGCGAAGCGACCGCCCAGGAGCATCTGGTTCGGCGCGTGCCATTTCAGCGAATCGGAAATGGTCTTGAAATAGGTATCGGCGAAGACCTTCTGGAAGTATTTGAAATCCGCTTCGATCTCCGGATGCTCCGGGTTCGGCAGTGGCGGCACGAAGCCAGGGTCTTCCATCAATTCCCACGCCGGCAACTCGATGCCCCAGGCCTTGGACAGTCCGGCCTGATTGCGGTACTTGTCGCGCAATTGCTTGAGAAAGGCGCGTTTGGCCGGTACGTCGGTGGTCATTTTCAACGTGCCGTAGGCCAGCGCGTAGCGAGCTTTCGGATCGTCGCCAGGGCCGGCCCAGGCCAGTTCGTTGTCGGCGTAATAACCGATCAGCCACGGATCGTCACGGTGATCGCGGGCGGCAATGGCCACGGCGCGCTCGGTGGCCATGGCGAAACGCGGATCGAACGGATCCGGCATGCCGCCCCACCAATCGCTGCCGGTGCTGATGCTGGTGTAATCGCCGACGATCGACAGCGGCAAGGTGTACGGTACGCGCTCAGCATCCGCCAGCGACGGCGCGCTCCAGTTGCCCACTGTGTTGAAGCCCCAGGCTTGCAGCCGATCGAGGGTATGCCGGGTCCAGCGTTCTTCATCAATTGCGGCTGTGCACGGAGTGGTTTGCGCGCTGGACGCTTGCACCGCATCGGTCTGCGCCGCTTCGGCAATACCGGATTTTGGCTCGGCAGGCACCGCTGCGGTTTCAGCGGCCTGCACCGAACCGGCCTCAGCCGCCCCAGCCTTCGCCGCTTCGGCAATCCCGGCCTTGTTGTCGCTGTCTGCCTTGCACGGTTCGCCGTACAGGCGTTGCAGATTGGCGCCATAGAAGTCGTACCAGCGGCCGTTGCCGTAGCCACGCCCCTGGTCGGCGCCATTGCCGCCACGGTTGTCACCCTCGCCAAAATGCGCGGCCAGCGGGTCGTCGTTCTTCGGCAACGATTCGAACATGTATTCACGGCCGGCGACGTAGGTCTGGTTGACCTGCGGGCTGACTGTATTGACGCCCAGCGAATAGAACGGGTGGCCTTCAGGAGTCACCAGATACCAGCGGCCATCGCGTTTTTCCGTGCGGAAGAATCCGCTGGCCTTGAACGCCGGGCCTTTGTTCCAGCCGCCGAACTTGTCCAGCGAAGCCTTTTCACGCTCGGCCAGCCACGTATTCAGCTGTTGCAGCTCTTTGCTGGCGGCGCTTTTCAGTTGTTCGTCGCTGCTGACTTTTTCCGGCCATTTACTACGGGTTGACTGACCGTAGGCGTCGACCAGATTGCCGTACACCGCCCGCGTCACCGATTCGCCGTCCTGCACGCCGAACCGCTCGAGCAACAGGCTCTGCGCAACTTTCGGCTGATCCATCGACAGACTCACCGAGACCACTTGGCTGCGGTCGATCTCGCCAGTGCTGCTGGCCAGCAGGATGCGTTGGCCATCGACGGTCATCGGCATCGGCGGCCCGGCTTTCATGCCCTGGCTCAGCGGCGTCGAAGCCACCAGCGGCACCAGCAAGGTCTGCGCGGGGCCGGCCGGCAGATCGACGCGGCTGACCAGGGTGCGGCCATCGTTGCTCTGGATCTGCACATAGACTGTGACCGCCCAATTCATCGCACTTTGCAGACGCAGGGTCATCATGTCGGACTGCGACCAGTCCCAAGCGCCGGTCTGCGGGGTCAGGCGCAAGGTCGGCCGGGCGACCGGGTTGAACGTCACCCGGCGCAGCACTTCGCCTTCCGCGGTCTGTTCGGCATTGGCCTGCGGCAGGTCGGCGTTTTCCGTGGCGACCTTGACCACGTCGGCCGGGCGTACGAAGTTGAACAGCGTCTGCTGACCGGCGGGCGCAGCCAGCAACGGCGCGGCAAAGATCAAGGCGAAAACAGCGGGCAACGAACGGCGGATCATAAGAACGGAGTTCTCCCTAACGACCAGTCAAGGCCAGTGGAAAAGCGGTGGCAGAGAGATAGACAACGCGGCGGGCCAATCGGCCCACCCGTGTCTCAGGATATTTCACGACGGAAAGGAGGCAACGCATTGAGGATCGCCTTGCCGTAGCGCTGAGTGACCAGACGCCGGTCGAGCAAGGTGATGGTGCCGCGGTCTTCTTCGGTGCGCAGCAGACGGCCGCAGGCCTGGACCAGTTTCAGCGAGGCATCGGGCACGGAGATTTCCATGAACGGATTGCCACCGCGCGCCTCGATCCACTCCGACAACGCGGCCTCAACCGGATCATCGGGCACCGAGAACGGAATCTTGGCGATCACCACGTGCTCGCAGTAGGCCCCCGGCAAATCGACACCTTCGGCAAAACTGGCCAGCCCGAACAGCACGCTGGAATCACCGCCGTCGACCCGCGCCTTGTGCTTGTTGAGGGTCTCCTGTTTCGACAGGTTGCCCTGAATGAACACTTGCTTGCGCCAGTCGCGGTCGAGGCCGTCGAATACGTCCTGCATTTGCTTGCGCGAGGAGAACAGCACCAGCGTGCCACGGGAACCGTCGACCAGATCCGGCAGCTCGCGAATGATCGCCGCCGTGTGGGCGGCGGCATCGCGCGGGTCGGCCTTGAGATCCGGCACGCGCAGCACGCCGGCATCGGCATGATGGAACGGGCTCGGCACCACCGCTGTGACAGCTTTTTTCGGCAGACCGGCGCGCATGCGGAAACGGTCGAAAGTGCCCAGCGCCGTCAGCGTCGCCGAGGTCACCAGGCAGCCGTACGCGACGTTCCACAAACTGCGACGCAAGGTTTCCGCCGCCAGAATCGGGCTGGCGTTGACCTCGATATCGAACAGCGAACCGCTTTCGGCCAGGGTCAGCCAGCGCGCCATGGGCGGGCTGTCTTCCGGGTCTTCGGCGGTGAACGCGGTCCACAATTCCCAGTTGCCGGAAGCGCGGGACAACAGGCTGCCGAACAGCGGATACCATTCTTCGGCCTGATTGCTGGCGATGCCGATGTTGACCTCGCCGTCCATGCCTTCCTTGAGCAGGTCGGTCAGGCGTTGAAACAGGTCGTTTAGGCGCGAATAGCCTTTTTTCAGCTCGATGCCCATCTCGCGCATATCCTCGGGAATCACCCCGCCGACAAAGCGATGACGCGGGCGCTCGCGGCCTTCGACGTCTTCGCCCGGTTTGAAATCGGCGATCTGCTCGCAGGCGGTGAACATGAACTGCTGCTGGGTCTTGATCTCCCGTGCCAGCTCGGGCACCTGCTCGATCAGCTTGCCGAGATCACCCGGCAACGGATGCTGGGCCAGCAGCTTGGTCAGGTTCTTGGCGGTGGTTTCCAGCCAGTCGGCGGTGGAGCGCAGGCGCGTGTAATGAGCGAAGTGGCCGATGGCCTTGTCCGGCAAATGGTGACCTTCGTCGAACACGTAAATGGTGTCGCGCGGGTCCGGCAGCACGGCGCCGCCGCCCAGTGCCAGGTCAGCCAGGACCATGTCGTGGTTGGTAACGATCACGTCGACCTTGCCCATGCCCTCGCGGGCCTTGTAGAAGGCACACTGGCCGAAGTTCGGGCAATGACGGTTGGTGCACTGGCTGTGATCGGTGGTCAGGCGCGCCCAGTCGGCGTCTTCCAGCGCGTTAGGCCAACTGTCGCGGTCGCCGTCCCATTTATTGCCGGCGAGCTTTTCGATCATGCTGGTGAACAGCTTCTGACTGGCCTCGTCGACTTCGATCTTGAAACCTTCTTCTTCGAACAGCTGCGCGGTGGCGGTTTGTGCGTGGCCTTCCTGCAACAGCATGTCGAGCTTGGACAGGCACATGTAGCGACCACGGCCCTTGGCCAGGGCAAAACTGAAATTCAGCCCGCTGTTGCGCATCAGGTCGGGCAAATCCTTGTAGACAATCTGCTCTTGCAGGGCGACGGTCGCGGTGGCAATGACCAGACGCTTGCCGGCCAGTTTCGCCGTAGGGATCGCCGCCAGACTGTAGGCCACGGTCTTGCCGGTACCGGTGCCGGCTTCCACCGCGACAATCGCGGGGTCGCCACTGCGCCGGCCCTCGTCGTCGGTGTCGATATCTCCGAGGACTTTGGCGATTTCAGCGATCATCAGGCGCTGGCCGTAACGCGGCTTGAGGCTCTTGGCCTCTAGAAAACGCGAATAGGCGCCCTGGATCGTGGTTTTGAGTTCAGTGCTGATCATTGAGTGTCGGGCGCAAAACGCTGGATAAATTTTCAGTGGTTTGATTCGGCGGCTATCATACCCCGCTAATCGATCCCGCGCAGAACGGAGTGACCCAATGACACCTTTTAGCCTCGTTTACCCCCTGCATGTCCTCGCCGCTCTGGTGTGGGTCGGCGGTATGTTTTTCGCCTGGATGGTCTTGCGCCCTGCGGCTGTGAAGGCTCTGGACGGCCCCGCTCGCCTGACCCTGTGGGTGGAAGTGTTTCAAGGTTTTTTCCGTTGGGTCTGGGTCGCGGTGATCCTGTTGCCGATCAGCGGCGTGGGCATGTTGCATCTGCAGCAGGTCGGATTTGAAACCGCGCCGAAGTACGTGCAGGTGATGATCGGTTTGTACGTGGTGATGACGGCACTGTTCATCCGCATTCAGGGGTTGATGCTGCCAGAGTTGCGCAAGGCGGTTGAGGCGAAGGATTGGCCGGCGGGTGCGGCGGTGCTGGGGCGGATTCGGCGGGTGGTGGGGCTTAATCTGCTTGTCGGGTTGGTGCTGGTGGCGGTAGCGGCGGCGAGACCGATGCTCTGAATCGCACTATTTTTCTGCTGTGAACACAGTTGTGGCGAGGGGATTTATCCCCGCTGGGCTGCGTAGCAGTCCCGCTTTTGATTTTTAGAGCGGGGCCGCTTCGCGACCCAGCGGGGATAAATCCCCTCGCCACATAATTTCACTCACCAAAGATCTTCACTCACCAAAGATCTTCACTCACCAAAGCATTTTATTGATCAGAGAGTGGGTCGCAGTTTCAGAGCCGTTGCACGGTAACCGAACCCGCTGCCCCCTCCGGCCCAGGCTGGCCATCCGCGCCGGCCTTGCCGTTCTTGCCGCCGTCAGCGCGGTACACCAGACAGCCCTTGGACTTGCCACCCTTGCCCGCCTTGCCGCCAACACCCGCCGGGCCGCCGGCACCGCCAGCCACGTTGACCTTGATCAGCTCGGCCGGGAAATCCCGTGGTACGGCGAGTCGCACCAGCGCACCCGGCGCGCCTGGCTGGCCATCGCTGCCGTCACTGCCATCGGCGCCGTGGCCGGCTGATCCATAGGTGCAGCCCGGATCTTCACCGTTGCCGCCGTCGAGGCCGACGAAACCCGGCGCGCCCCTGCCGCCACGGGCATCGACCGTCAGTTGAGGCGCGCTCAGGGCCTGAAATTGCAGGTTCAGATTGCGCCCGGCCCGGGCCGCTTTTTCATAAGTGCCGGGGGCGCCGCGCGCGGTGATCTGGCTGCCCTCGCTCAATTCAGCGCGCTTGACCTTCACTTCCAGCGCCTGTTCAGCCGGAACGATAGCAATACGTGCTTCGTGGCCCAGACGCAGTTCATCAATGTTCAATTCAGTCACGTTGGACGGGATCAGCAAGGTGCCGTAATCGGCGACTTCCAGTTTCTCCAGTTGCAGCGTGCTGGTGGTGTTGGGCAAGCGCATCAAAGAATTGCTTTGCACGTTGACCACCTGGGCGCAGGCCAGTGGACTGATGAATGCAGCGAGCAGGCAGAGTTTACGCATGGGAAGAAGCCTCCGGAGCGGCCGGGGCCGGGATGGTTTGCAGGTGGAAAACGCCGAACAACAGAATGCGGCCACGATCACGCCAAGGGTGCGGACGACCCTTGAGGCTGCGATTGCACAGCAGCACTTCGAGTAGATGAATCAGCAACAACAGAGCACCGGCCAGATTGACCAGCAGATGCAGCGGATGAACAAACGGCACCAGTTGATTGGCCAGTACCACGCAGCAGAACAGCAGGGTCAGCAAACGCCCCAGCCCCCAGAACACCTTCATACGCTCCCCCGTGTTGCGAATTATTCTTTGCACGCACAGTACCGGCTTCTGCGGGGGATAAGCCAGAGGGAAAAATGAAATTTGTGCAAACGCTGATGAAATGGCTGCCGGGGCGACGATCTCGACCCGGCAGCTCTAGCCTGCGCACTACAGACGCTTTCTATCGATTGATGTGCAACTCGACCCGGCGATTTTCCGCGCGGCCTTCATCGCTGGCGTTATCGGCGACCGGCTCACTCTCGCCACGGCCCTCGCTGGTGAGCTTGTTCGGCGCCAGGCCCTGACTCAGCAAGTACGCTGCAACACTGCTCGCCCGCCGTTCCGACAAGGCCTGGTTATAGGCATCGGAGCCTTTGCTGTCGGTGTGCCCGATGACCTTGATGCTGACCACATCGGCATTGCGCAGCTTGTCCATCAAGGTATCGAGCTGGGCTTTGGCCGCCGGGGTCAGATCGGACTTGTCGAAATCGAACAGCACGTTGCCGGCATCGCTCAAGGTGATCACTTCGGTTTGCGGCGCCGGTTCGACCGGTTTGACTGCCACCGGATATTGCGGCAGCGGGCAGCCACGGTGATCGACTTCGGTGTTTTCCGGAGTGTCCGGGCAGCGGTCGCGGCGGTCGAAGACGCCGTCGCTGTCTTCGTCGCCATCCTGGGCGTAACAGATCAGCCCGCCGGTGACGATACCCAATGCCGCGCCGCCGCCGGCCCAGCCGGCGCTTTCAATGGCGCCAAGACCGCCGCCGACCAGACCGCCAAGCAGGCTGCAGATCGGCCACGTACGTTGATTGAGGGGGGCGGTGCCATCGCTGTGAGTGGCACAACCGGTGAGCAAGCTGCCAAGCAGCAGCACCGGCAAGACGGACCTTGAGAAAAGACGCATTTGTGAACGCTCCTGTGTACCGGCCCATACCGGTTACACAGGAGTAAAGACCCGCATCCGCGACTGCACAAGCCGCGGATGCGAGAGGGGCTAGCGGACGATTTTGATTTCGGTGCGACGGTTCTGTGCACGACCATCAGCCGACTTGTTGTCAGCCACAGGCTGGCTTTCACCAAGGCCCGACACCGAAACGAAGCTGGCACGTGGCACGCCCTGCTGGATCAGGTATTCCACCACCGAGTGCGCACGACGATCCGACAGTTTCTTGTTGTAGGCATCGCTGCCGACACTGTCGGTGTGACCGGTCACGGTCAGTTGCGCGGTAGAGGATTCCTGTTTCAGGCGATCGGCGACCTTGTCCAGCACTTGCTTGTCAGGGCCGGTCAGCGTGGCTTTGTCGAACTCGAAATGCACATCACGAATGACGATGGTTTCTTCCTTGACCACAACCGCTTCTTCGACCACTGGCGCAGGCGTCGGTGGCGGGCAACCGTCAGCATCGACCTGCACGCCTTTTGGCGTGCCCGGGCACTTGTCGCGACTGTCCGGCACGCCATCGCCGTCTTCATCGCCATCGCCATGCACCCAGCAGTAAGCCGCTGCCGTACCGCCGACGATCAGTGCACCGTAGCCAGCCCACGATGCGCTTTCCGTCGCGCCGAGACCGGCACCGACCACACCGCCGACCGCCGCACAGGTCGGCCAGTCGGTTTTCTGCAAACCTGCACAACCAGTCAACACACTGGTTAGCAGAACCAAGGGTAATGCTGTCCGAACTATGCTCATCTAGTTTTCTCCTGAGGGATCGGCTTAAAACCGATTCAGGGAGTAAAGACCGGAGTTTTAATCTCCGCCAGCAATAGGCCACCGCTGTTTGCGACCGTGTTCACAGGGGTTTGCCTCTTTTGGCGAAAACCACCGCCATCGGGCGCTTTGCCGACGCAGTCTGGCAGGCTAGTCTTGGCGGTCTGACTGAGGAGCTTCGATGAACGTCGCCATTTCTTCGCGCACGCCACAACAGGCGTTGGCCGCTTTGCTGGATCGCTACGCCCCGGCCCGACTGCTGCTGATCGGCGCCAGCGAGTTTCCCGCCTTGAGCGCTTTCAAGGACGCGCATCCAGATACCGTGGTCGCCCATGCCGCACCCGGCGGTCTGCCCGCCGAACTGGCCGCGCAACGCTTCGATCTGGCGCTGGTGGTCGATTGCCTGGAACATTTGCCCAAACGCGATGGCCTGAATCTGTTGGGCGGCATCCGCAATCTCAACACCAGTCGCATCGCAGTGCTGGCGGATCTGGCGGCCAGCGGCTGGCAGGAAACCGACTTCTATTCGCTGGCACTGCAGGCCAGCGAGCGTTTTCAGCGCGACGCGCAGGTGCTGACCCTGTTCACCTACGATCTGCTTGACTACAAACAAGTCCCCGACTGGCTCAATTCACGCTTCTGGGCCAATCCGGAAAACTTCGGGAAATACTGGTGGTAATGCAATGAGTACAGCCATTTGCCCTTGCGGCAGCGGCAATCTGCTGGATGCCTGCTGCGGCCCTTATCATGACGGCCACCCGGCGCCGTGTGCCGAAGCCTTGATGCGTTCGCGGTACAGCGCTTATGTGCTGGGGCTGATCGACTATCTGGTGGCGACCACCCTGCCCGCGCAGCAGGCGGGGCTGAACCGACAATCGATCAGCGACTGGAGTGCGCAAAGTACCTGGCTCGGCCTTGAGGTGGAAAGCTCGGAGGTTTTCGGCGGCCAGCCGGAACACGCTTTTGTGACATTCACCGCGCGCTGGCATGACAGCCAGGGCGAGCACAGCCATCGCGAGCGCTCTTCGTTTGTGCAGAACGGCGGGCGCTGGTACTTCATCGATCCCACGGTGCAGCTGAAGCTGGGGCGCAATGACGGCTGCCCTTGCGGCAGCGGGCAGAAGTTCAAGAAGTGTTGTTCGGGTTATTTCGGCGCTTGAAAGCCAAGATCAAAAGATCGCAGCCTTCGGCAGCTCCACGGGATTAGCCGAAGGCTGAAATCTTTTAAGGTCTAGACTGGGCACAAAGGGAGTCAATTTCATGCTCGGTCGTCGGCGCACATTACATTTCCTGCTGTTGATGCTGATCGTAAACCTCGGCGGCTGTGCCTCGTGGTTCAGCGATGACAGCGTCGAGCCTGCCGTGCATCTGGTGAAAGTCGAGGTGGTGCGGGCCAAACTGCTCGAGCAAAAATTCATCCTGCACTTTCGCGTCGACAATCCCAACGACAGCGATCTGACCGTGCGCGGCCTCGAATACCGGATTCACCTGGCGGACATGCTGCTCACCGAGGGCGAGCATGAGCACTGGTTTACCGTCGGGCCAAAGCGCAGCGCTTACTTCAAAGTGCCGATCCGCACCAACCTGTGGCCGAAGGTCAAACAGGTGGTGAAACTGCTGAAAAATCCGAACCAGCAGATTCCCTATCGATTGCAGGGGGAAATGGAAACCGGTTTATTCATCGCCCACTACGTGCACCTTGAGCGCAATGGCGTGATAATCCCCGCCGATCTAACTCCGGAGTGACCTCGATGACCCAGCAACCCCATGTCCATGGCCCTGACTGCAACCACGATCATGACCACCATCATGATCACGACCATGGCCATGTCCACGGCCCGAACTGCGGCCACGCCCACCAGGAACCGGTGCGCAACGCCCTGAAAGACGTCGGCCGCAACGACCCTTGCCCATGCGGCAACGGCAAGAAATTCAAGAAGTGCCACGGCGCTTGATGTCACGGGCGAAGATCTTCTTCGCCTGACCTGCCGCCTTCGCGAGCAGGCTCGCTCCCACAGTTGATCTGCACTCAACACATTTTTGTGAACCTGCGCAGCCCTGTGGGAGCTGGCTTGCCAGCGATAGGGCGGCACATCCCTGCATTGATGTCGCCTGATTCACCGCAATCGCTGGCAAGCCAGCTCCCACAGGTCTATCAGTTGACTGTCAGAATCAGGGCAGCACTGACCACCGTCGCGTACTCCCCATGCAGATTGCCCAGCGACATCCCGTGCACCTCTTCAGCGGTACGCGGTTTGCCGAAATAATCGGCTTTGTCGAAGGTAAAGCACGCATCCTCTGCCACCCATGTGTCGAAACCCAGATTGCCCGCAGTGCGCGCCGTCGACTCAACAGAGTTATTGGTCGCCACACCAACGATGATCAGTTGCCCGATCCCGGCCTCACGCAACTGCGCCTCCAGCCCACTGGCACAAAACGCGTCCGGCACCTGTTTCTGGATCAGCCATTCCCCGCCCTGAGGGACAAAACGCTCTTGAAACTCGACTCCGTCCTGCTCCGGCCAGAACACCGAGTCAGGTGAGCGCGACAAATGCTGCACGTGAATCACCGGGCGCCCGCGCAGGCGCCACAGCGCCAATAACTCAAGCATTCGCTCTTCGGCCTGAGGATTATTCCGCCGCCCCAGACGCGGATGCAGAATGCCTTTCTGCTGGTCGATGATGATCAGCGCAGCGTTGCTTTGAAGCTCCATAGCGATCTTTCTCCTGACAGGTCTCGGGACTCATTCCGCAGTTCAACATCAGCGCTTTCCCACAAGCAACTGTCACAGCTTTGACCGATCAGCCGACAACAGCACAAATAACCGCTCGCCCCGCTTGCGCGGCCCTCGCGCCCTCACTAACGTAGCGGCTTTATTGCGCCCCCAGCCTTATACCCCCGCAGGAGCTTCGCCATGGCCTCGCCAGCCCTTACACATTTTCTTCCCCGGTTCGGCGTTGCCGCAGCAGTGGCCGGTGTTCTCGGCCTGTCCGGTTGCCAGACCTGGAACGCCCAGGACAGCCTGCCGCCGACCTCCGGCGTACAACCGCTCAAGGGCCTGGCGCAGAACGTGTCGGTGCGGCGCAATGCGATGGGCATGCCGTTGATCGAGAGCAACAGCTTCCATGACGCGCTGTTCAGCCTCGGCTATGTCCACGCCAGCGACCGCATCAACCAGATGGTCACCCTGCGCCTGTTGGCCCAGGGCCGGCTGGCGGAAATGTCTGGCGCGTCGATGCTCGATGCCGACCGCTACATGCGCGCGGTCAATCTGAAGAAGAGCGCCGGCGAGCTGTACAAGGCCTCGTCGCCACGGCTCAAGCGCTTCTTCGAAGTCTACGCACGAGGCGTCAACGCTTATCTGTTCCGCTACGCCGACAAGTTGCCGGGCGACCTCGCCGCCAGCGGTTACAAGCCCGAATACTGGAAACCGGAAGATTCGGCGCTGATTTTCGCCCTGCTGAATTTCAGCCAGTCGGCCAACCTGCCGGAGGAAATCCAGTCGCTGGTGCTCGCGCAAACCGTGACCACTGACAAACTCGCCTGGCTGAGCCCGTCGGCGCCTGATGAAAACCTGCCAGTGGCTGAAGCCGACAAGCTGCAAGGCCTCAAGCTCAATGGGCAGATTCCGGGGCTGACCGAACTGAGCAGCGCCAGCCAGCAACTGTCGGCGCTGAACCTGCTCGCCACGCCGACTGCGAACAACTGGGCAATCGCCCCGCAACGCAGCCGTAGCGGCAAGAGCCTGCTGGCCAGCGATGCGCACGGGCCGCTGGCAGCGCCGTCGTTGTGGAGTTTCGTGCAGATCCGCGCGCCGAAATATCAGGCAGCCGGCGTCACGGTTGCCGGTCTGCCGATGGTGCTCGGCGGCTTCAACGGCAAAGTGGCGTGGAGCATGACCAGCGTGCTCGGCGATAACCAGGATCTGTTCCTCGAGAAAATCCGCCGTCAGGGCAGCAGCCTGACCTACGAGGTCAACGGCAAATGGCAGCCGCTGGGCGTGCGCAACGAAACCTACTTCGTCAAAGGCCAGCGGCCGATTCGCGAAGCCGTCTACGAAACCCGCCACGGCGCGCTGCTCAACAGTGCCCAGGCAGCGGCGCAAGGCAGCGGTTTCGGTCTCGCTTTACAGACGCCAAGCTTCACCGACGACAAAACCCTGGATGCCTTCTTCGACCTGACCCGCGCGCAGAACGTCGAGCGCGCCTCGGACGCCAGCCGCGAAATCCGCGCCATTACCCTGAATCTGGTCTTTGCCGATGCAAGCAATATCGGCTGGCAAGTCACCGGGCGCTTCCCCAACCGTCGCGAAGGTGAAGGCCTGCTGCCCTCGCCGGGTTGGGACGGTCGCTACGACTGGGACGGTTACGCCGACCCGATGCTGCACCCCTACGATCAGGACCCGGCACAAGGCTGGCTCGGTACCGCCAACCAGCGCGTTATCCCCGACGGCTACGGCATGCAGCTGTCGAAATCCTGGGCGGCACCGGAGCGTGGCGAACGCCTGGCGGAAATGGCTGGCAGCGGCAAGCACGACAGCCGCAGCGTGATCGCCATGCAGTACGACCAGACCACCACGTTCGCCGCCAAGCTGAAAAAAGTCTTCGAAGCGCCGGGCATGAAGCAACCGCTGAAACAGGCGATCGACGCCCTGCCGGAAGCCGAACGCAGCAAGGCCCGCGAAGCCTTCACGCGCTTGATGGCGTTCGACGGCAAGCTCAGCCCGACCTCGGCGGATGCGGCGATTTATGAACTGTTTCTGCAGGAAAGCATGAAGCAGATCTTCCTCGATGAACTGGGTCCTGAGTCGAGCCCGGCGTGGAAGGCCTTTGTCGCCAATGGCGATCTGTCCTACGCGGCGCAGGCCGATCATCTCTTGGGGCGTGAGGACAGTCCATTCTGGGATGACCTGCGCACGCCGCAGAAGGAAGACAAATCCGTGATTCTCGCCCGTAGCCTCGCTGCGGCGATTACTGCCGGTGACAGCCAGTTGGGCGGCGATCATCGCGCCTGGCAGTGGGGCAAATTGCACAGCTATGCGTGGAAAAACAGCAACGGCCAGACCGTGCGCGGACCACTGGCAGCCGGTGGCGATCACACCACGCTGAACAACTCGGCGTTTGCCTGGGGCCAGGACTTCGTTACCACGCGCGCGCCGTCGATGCGTTTTATCGTCGACTTCGGCCAGAGCGAGCCACTGATGGCGCAGAACGGTACGGGGCAGTCGGGCAATCCACTGAGTCCGAACTACCTGAACGGGATCGATGCATGGCTGAAAGGTCAGTACATCGGCTTGCCGATGCAGCCGCAGAACTTTGATCGGGTGTATGGCAAGACCCGCTTGACCCTCACCCCCGGGAAATAGAGCAAAGATCAACAGCCCCTCACCCTAGCCCTCTCCCGGAGGGAGAGGGGACTGATTGGGGGATGCTTGGGTCTTGCGCCGACCTGAAAGAGAGATGGTGAATCCAACATTGGATCAGGCTCAAGGCTGTGCCCGATCCATATTCAACTCGGCCCCCCAGGTCGATGTACCTCACCAGACACCTCGGTCGGCCCCTCTACAAAGCGAGGTGAATCCAACGTTGGATCAGGCTCAAGGCTGTGCCGGATCCATATTCAACTCGGTCCCCCAGGTCGATGTACCTCACCAGACACCTCGGTCGGCCCCTCTACAAAGCGAGGTGAATCCAACGTTGGATCAGGCTCAAGGCTGTGCCGGATCCATATTCAACTCGGTCCCCCAGGTCGATGTACCTAACCAGACACTTCGGTCGGCCCCCTCTCCCTCTGGGAGAGGGCTGGGGTGAGGGTAGCGCTTCAAAGCCGATCGAACTTCCAGCCTCACGCCCGCCTCATAGCTAACAAGCCCCCCATTCCGGTCACGACATGGATCTTGTTATTGCCCGACCTGAAGGTCTCTACTGCCCCGCCGGAGATTTCTATATCGATCCGTGGCGGCCGGTCGAGCGTTCGGTGATCACCCATGCCCATGGCGATCACGCGCGCACCGGTAATCAGCACTACCTGTCGAGCAGCGCCAGCGCCGGGATTCTGCGCGCGCGTCTGGGTCAGGACATCCAGTTGCAAACACTCGACTACGGCCAGCGCCTGACCCATCACGGCGTGACCCTGAGCTTTCACCCCGCCGGGCATGTCCTCGGTTCGGCGCAGGTGCGCCTGGAATACGGCGGCGAAGTCTGGGTCGCGTCGGGGGATTACAAGGTCGAGCCGGATGGCACGTGCGCCCCATTCGAACCGGTGCGCTGCCACACCTTCATCACCGAATCGACCTTCGGCCTGCCTATCTACCGCTGGCAGCCGCAGGCGCAGATCTTCGCCGAGATCAATCAGTGGTGGGCGGCCAATATCGCCGCCGGCAAGGCCAGCGTGCTGTTCTGCTATTCCTTCGGCAAGGCCCAACGCATCCTCCACGGCATCGACGAAACCCTCGGGCCGATCCTCAGCCACGGCGCGGTCGAACCGTTGAACCGTGTGTACCGCGATGCCGGTGTGTACCTGCCGCCGACGATCTATGCGGGCGACGTGAAAAAAAGCGATCCGATCATGCGCCAGGCTTTGGTCATTGCTCCGCCGTCGGCGGGCGGCAGCACGTGGATGCGCCGTTTTGGCGACTTCAGCGATGCCTTCGCCAGCGGCTGGATGCGCTTGCGCGGGACCCGGCGGCGGCGCGGCGTCGATCGCGGTTTCGTCCTCTCCGATCACGCCGACTGGCCCGGCCTGCTCTGGGCGATCAACCAGACCGGCGCGGAGCGGGTGATGGTCACTCATGGCTCGATCGGCGTGCTCGTACGTCATCTGCGCGAACAGGGTCTTGATGCACAAGGCTTCACCACTGAATACGGCGATGACGAAGACGACAACATCGCCACCGAACCCACCGTTGCCGAGACGTCCCCATGAAAGCGTTCGCCGAGTTATATGCCGAACTCGACGCCACCACGTCGAGCAACGCCAAGCTGGCGGCGATGCAGGTGTACTTCGCGCAGGCCGCGCCGGAAGATGCCGCATGGGCGGTGTATTTCCTCTCCGGTGGTCGGCCTCGTCAACTGGTCCCGGTGCGCATCCTCCGTGAGCTGGCGGTAGAAGTTTCAGGGTTGGAGCCGTGGCTGTTCGAAGAAAGCTATCAGGCCGTCGGCGATCTGGCCGAGACCATTTCTCTGGTGCTGCCGGAAAATTCCCACAGCTCCGAGGCCGGTCTAGCCGAATGGATCGAAGACAAGCTGCTGCCACTGCGCGGTGAAACCCCGGAATATCTGGCGCGCCAACTGCCGATGTTGTGGGCGCAACTGGACCGGCCGAGCCTGATGCTGTGCATCAAGCTGATCACCGGCAGTTTCCGCGTCGGCGTGTCGAAGTTGCTGGTCACCCGCGCCCTGGCGTCGATGGCCGGCCTCGACAGCAAACGCGTGGCTCAGCGTCTGGTCGGTTACACCGATCTGTCGAACCGGCCCAACGCCGCGAGTTACCTGAAACTCATCGCCCCGGAATCCGCCGACGAACATGCCCAGCGCGGCGGCCAGCCCTACCCGTTCTTTCTTGCCCACGCCTTGGCGCAACCGGTCGAGGAATTCGAAGCGCTGCTCGGCCCGGCCAGCGACTGGCAGGTGGAATGGAAGTGGGATGGTATTCGCGCGCAAGTGGTCAAGCGCGACGGCAAGCTGTGGGTGTGGTCGCGCGGCGAGGAACTGGTGACCGAGCGCTTCCCCGAGTTCGATGTGCTGGTCCACGGCTTGCCGGACGGCACGGTGATCGACGGCGAAATCGTCGTGTGGAAGAGCACCCATCCGACCACCGAAGATGCCTTCGATCCGCAATCCGATGAGCCGCCGGCCGTGCAACCGTTCGCCCTGCTGCAACAACGCATCGGTCGCAAGACGCTCGACAAGAAGATTCTCGAAGAAGTGCCGGTGGTGGTGCTGGCCTACGACCTGCTGGAATGGCAGGGCGAAGACTGGCGCAACCAGCCGCAGGTCAAGCGGCGGGCGCAACTCGAGGAAGTCATCGCGCGCTGCAACAGCCCGGTACTGCTGCCCTCCCCCGTATTGACCGGCGAAGACTGGCTCGACCTCGGCCGCCAGCGCGAAGCGTCACGCAAACTCGGCGTCGAAGGCATGATGCTCAAGGCGCGCGAATCGCTTTATGGCGTCGGCCGGACCAAGGACATGGGCGTGTGGTGGAAGTGGAAGGTCGACCCGTTCAGCGTCGACGCGGTACTGATTTATGCCCAGCGCGGACACGGTCGTCGCGCCAGTCTGTACAGCGATTACACCTTCGCGGTGTGGGACGGCCCGCCGGAATCCAGTCAACGCTCGCTGGTACCGTTCGCCAAGGCTTATTCGGGGCTGACCGATGAAGAGATGCGCCAAGTCGACAGCATCGTGCGCAAGACTACCGTGGAGAAATTCGGCCCGGTCAGCAGCGTCAAGCCGAGCCTGGTGTTCGAACTCGGCTTCGAAGGCATCGCCCTGTCGCGCCGGCACAAGAGCGGCATCGCCGTGCGTTTCCCGCGCATGCTGCGCTGGCGCAAGGACAAGACCGTCGAAGAAGCGGACAGCCTCGCTACCCTTCAAGATCTGTTGGCCTAACCCCTTTTCACTGATCGTTCCCACGCTCTGCGTGGGAACGCAGCCTGGGACGCTCTGCGTCCCCCTCAGAGCCGAACGCGGAGCGTCCGTTGATGCATTCCCACGCAGAAGCGTGGGAACGATCAGTCATCGGGGACAAACCCCTTGCCACAGTTTTTCCCTGCTCTGAGCTACGCGTTTGAACCGAAACAGTGCATGCAAACAGCAATGCCCGTTTCCGTGCATTCAACTACCCTTGCCTCTCTCCGCTCAACCTTTTAAAACACCTGTTCGGCACTCTGGTTCGGAAATTGCTACTTTCTATAGGTCGTAAGCGTTGCAGTAACAATAATTCTGCGCCACAAGCGCTCATATTGGTTCTTAGGGATTGAATAATGAAAAAAGCATTGCTGACCCTTTCTGCACTGGCGTTGTGCATGGCCGCCGGCTCCGCGCTGGCCAAGGAATACAAAGAGCTGCGCTTTGGCGTTGACCCTTCGTACGCACCGTTCGAGTCGAAAGCGGCCGATGGCAGCCTGGTCGGGTTCGATATCGATCTGGGCAACGCGATCTGCGCCGAACTGAAGGTCAAGTGCAAATGGGTCGAAAGCGATTTCGACGGCATGATTCCGGGCCTCAAGGCCAACAAGTTCGACGGTGTGATCTCGTCGATGACCGTGACCCCGGCTCGCGAGAAGGTCATCGACTTCTCCAGCGAACTGTTTTCCGGCCCGACCGCTTACGTGTTCAAGAAAGGCTCCGGCATCACCGCCGACGTCACTTCACTCAAGGGCAAAACCGTCGGTTACGAGCAAGGCACCATTCAGGAAGCCTACGCCAAAGCCGTGCTGGACAAGGCTGGCGTGAAAACCCAGGCCTATCAGAACCAGGATCAGGTGTATTCCGACCTGACCTCCGGTCGTCTCGACGCCGGTATCCAGGACATGCTGCAAGCCGAACTGGGCTTTCTGAAGTCGCCAAAAGGCGCTGATTATGAAATCAGCCAGCCGGTCGACAGCGAATTGCTGCCAGCCAAAACCGCTGTCGGTATCAAGAAAGGTAACACTGAGCTGAAAGCACTTTTGGATAAAGGTATCAAAGCGTTACACGACGACGGCAAATACGCCGAGATTCAAAAGAAACACTTTGGTGACCTGAATCTGTACAGCGGCAAATAATGCCCCGGCGCCCATCCTCGATGGGCGCCTTTTCCATCCGCTCAGGTTGCTGATTTATGTTTGAAACCCTCCTGCAAAATCTGGGGCTGGCCTCGTTCAGTCTGCAGGGCTTCGGCCCGTTGCTGCTGCAAGGCACCTGGATGACCATCAAATTATCGGCGATGTCGCTGCTGGTGGCCGTGTTGCTCGGCCTGCTCGGCGCCAGTGCCAAACTGTCGAAAGTCAAACTGGTGCGCCTGCCCGCGCAGCTCTACACCACGCTGATTCGCGGCGTGCCGGATCTCGTGCTGATGCTGTTGATCTTCTACAGCCTGCAAACCTGGCTGACGTCGCTGACCGACTATATGGAATGGGAATATATTGAAATCGACCCGTTCAGCGCCGGCGTGCTGACGCTGGGCTTCATTTATGGCGCGTATTTCACCGAGACCTTCCGTGGCGCCATCCTCGCGGTGCCGCGTGGTCAGGTCGAAGCCGCCACCGCGTATGGCCTCAAACGTGGCCAGCGTTTTCGCTTCGTGGTGTTTCCGCAAATGATGCGCTTCGCTTTGCCGGGCATCGGCAACAACTGGATGGTCATGCTCAAGGCCACCGCGCTCGTGTCGATCATTGGCCTCGCCGATCTGGTCAAGGCTGCCCAGGACGCCGGTAAAAGCACCTATCAACTGTTCTACTTTCTGGTCCTCGCCGCTTTGATCTATCTGCTGATCACCAGTGCTTCGAACTTCATCCTGCGCTGGCTCGAACGCCGCTACGCCGCCGGTGCCCGGGAGGCCGTAAGATGATCGAACTTCTCCAGGAATATTGGCGCGCCTTCCTTTATACCGACGGCCAGAACATCACCGGGCTGGCGATGACGATGTGGCTGCTGAGCGCCTCGATCTGCATCGGCTTCGTCGTCTCGATTCCGCTGTCGATTGCCCGCGTCTCGCCGCACTTCTACATTCGCTGGCCGGTGCAGTTCTACACCTACCTGTTCCGGGGCACGCCGCTGTATATCCAGCTGCTGATCTGCTACACGGGCATCTACAGCCTCGCCGCCGTGCGCGAACAGCCGATCCTCGACAGTTTCTTTCGCGACGCGATGAACTGCACGATCCTCGCTTTCGCTCTCAATACCTGCGCGTACACCACGGAAATTTTCGCCGGGGCGATTCGCAGCATGAATCATGGCGAAGTCGAAGCGGCCAAGGCTTATGGCCTGACCGGCTGGAAGTTGTACGCCTACGTGATCATGCCGTCGGCATTGCGCCGCTCGTTGCCTTACTACAGCAACGAAGTGATCCTGATGCTGCACTCGACCACCGTGGCGTTCACCGCGACCATTCCCGATATTCTGAAAGTCGCGCGGGATGCCAACTCGGCGACCTTCCTGACCTTCCAGTCATTCGGCATCGCCGCGCTGATCTACCTGACCATCACTTTTGCGCTGGTCGGCCTGTTCCGCCTCGCCGAACGCCGCTGGCTGGCCTTCCTCGGGCCGACTCACTAGCACCGGTTTGAAAAAAGAGATAACAATGCGCCACCAGATCCATGACTTGCTGGCCCCGCTGCCGGGGACCGCACGGCAGATTCACAGCTTCCACTTCGGCCCACCGCAGGCCAAGGGCAAGGTTTACATCCAGGCGTCGCTGCACGCTGACGAACTGCCGGGCATGCTGGTCGCCTGGCACCTGAAACAGCGTCTGGCCGAACTGGAAGCTGCCGGCCGCCTGCGCAGCGAAATCGTCCTGGTGCCGGTGGCCAACCCGGTCGGCCTCGAACAAGTGCTGATGGACGTGCCGCTGGGCCGTTACGACCTGGAGAGCGGGCAGAACTTCAATCGCTGGTTCGTCGACCTCAGCGAAGAAATCGGCAACGCCATAGAAGGCCAACTCAACGACGACGCGCAGCACAACCTCGAACTGATCCGCGCCAGCCTGCGCAACGCCCTCGACCGTCAGAAGCCGACCACACAACTGCAATCCCAGCGTCTGACCCTGCAACGCCTGGCCTGCGATGCCGACATGGTGCTGGACTTGCACTGCGACTTCGAATCGGTGGTGCACCTGTACACCACGCCCGAGGCGTGGCCACAGGTCGAGCCCTTGGCGCGCTACATGGAAGCGCAGGCCAGCCTGCTCGCTACCGATTCCGGCGGGCAATCGTTCGACGAGTGCTTCACCCTGCTCTGGTGGCAACTGCGCGAGCGCTTCGGTGAGCAGTTCGAGATTCCGCTGGGCAGCTTCTCGGTGACCGTCGAATTGCGCGGCCAGGGCGACGTCAATCACCCGCTGGCCAGCCGCGATTGTCAGGCGCTGATCGACTATCTGATCCAGTTCGATGCCATCGTCGGCGAGACCAAGCCGCAACCGCCACTGCCGTACCCGGCCACGCCGCTGGCCGGGGTCGAACCGGTGACCACACCAGTCGGCGGCCTGCTGGTGTACTGCGCCACGCCCGGCCAATACCTGGAAGCCGGCCAGCAGATCGCCGAAATCATCGACCCGGTCCACGACAAGGTCACCCCCATTCATTGCACCGCCGCCGGCCTGCTGTATGCGCGCTCGCTGCGGCGCATGGCCACTGCCGGCATGGTCATCGCCCACGTCGCGGGCGCCCAGGCCTATCGCAGCGGCTACCTACTTTCGCCTTGAGGATGCTCGTCCATGTACAAACTGACCGTTGAAGGCCTGCACAAAAGCTATGGCGATCATCAGGTGCTCAAAGGCGTTTCGCTCAAGGCCAAAACCGGCGACGTGATCAGCCTGATCGGCGCCAGCGGCTCGGGCAAAAGCACCTTCTTGCGCTGCATCAATTTCCTTGAACAACCGAATGACGGCGCCATGAGCCTTGATGGCCAGGCGATCCGCATGGTCACCGACCGCCACGGCATGCACGTTGCCGACGCCGATGAACTGCAACGCCTGCGCACGCGGCTGGCGATGGTGTTCCAGCATTTCAACCTGTGGAGCCACATGACCGTGCTGGAAAACATCACCATGGCCCCGCGCCGGGTGCTGGGCTGCAGCAAACAGGAAGCCGAGGATCGCGCCCGACGTTATCTGGACAAAGTCGGCTTGCCGGCGCGGGTCGCCGATCAATACCCGGCGTTTCTGTCCGGCGGCCAGCAACAACGCGTGGCGATCGCCCGGGCACTGGCGATGGAACCGGAAGTGATGCTGTTCGACGAACCGACCTCGGCACTCGACCCGGAACTGGTCGGCGAAGTGCTGAAAGTGATTCAGGGCCTGGCCGAAGAAGGTCGGACGATGATCATGGTCACCCACGAAATGAGTTTTGCGCGCAAGGTGTCGAATCAGGTGCTGTTTCTGCATCAGGGTCTGGTGGAAGAAGAAGGTGCGCCCGAAGAAGTGCTGGGCAATCCGAAAAGCGAACGGCTGAAGCAATTCCTCAGCGGCAATCTTAAATAAGGTTGGCAACCCACCCCTGTGTGGGAGCGAGCCTGCTCGCGAAAGCGGTTTATCAGTCAACATCAATGTTGAATGTGCAATCGCATTCGCGAGCAGGCTCGCTCCCACAGGAGGAATCCATCGACCGACAAAGTTAAACTTGTCGCCCCGCTTCGCTGTCTCTGAAACAACACCTCCAGAGCGCACGCAGCCGGCATGGCGAAATCCCCCGACTTTGCAAAAACCTGGTTCAGCGCCCGCGACTGGAAGCCGTTCGCCTTTCAGAAACAGGTGTGGGCGGCGGTGAAAAACGGCGAGTCCGGCTTGCTCCACGCCAGCACCGGCGCCGGCAAAACTTATGCGGTATGGTTTGCTGCGCTCAATCGCTTCGCCCGCCTGCAACCGCCCGTGGCTACACCGCGCAAACGCAAACCTCCGGCCGAACCGCTGACGGTGCTGTGGATCACGCCGATGCGCGCCCTCGCCGCCGATACCGCCCGCGCTTTACAAAGCCCGGTCGATGAATTGCAGATTCCGTGGAGCATCGGCCTGCGCACCGGCGATACCAGCAGCAGCGAACGCGCGCGTCAGGGCCGGCGTTTGCCAACGACGCTGATCACCACCCCGGAAAGCCTCACTCTGCTACTAGCCCGCGCCGATGCGCGCACGGCGTTGTCGACCCTGCGCATGATCGTCGTGGATGAATGGCACGAATTGCTCGGCAACAAACGCGGCGTGCAATTGCAACTGGCCCTCGCCCGCCTGCGGCATTGGCAGCCGGAATTGATCGTCTGGGGCGTGTCCGCCACCCTCGGTAATCAATCTCACGCCGAGCAAGTGCTGATCCCACAGGGCGGCGGCGTCAGTGTTCAAGGCAAAAGCGAAAAAACCCTGCAGGTCGACACCCTGCTGCCACCGGCCATCGAGCGTTTTCCCTGGGCCGGCCACATCGGTCTGAAGATGCTGCCGCAAGTGGTCGCCGAACTTGATGCCTGCGCCAGCAGCCTGGTGTTCACCAACACCCGCGCGCAATCGGAGATCTGGTATCAGGCGCTGCTGGAAGCGCGGCCGGACTGGGCCGGGTTGATCGCGCTGCATCACAGCTCACTGTCACGCGATACCCGCGACTGGGTCGAGCAGGCATTAAAGAATGGCCAGTTGAAAGCGGTGGTCTGCACTTCGAGCCTGGACTTGGGTGTGGATTTCCTCCCGGTCGAACGCGTACTGCAGATTGGCTCGGCGAAAGGCGTCGCGCGCTTGATGCAACGTGCCGGGCGCTCCGGCCACGCACCGGGGCGCACCTCGCGGGTGACGCTGGTGCCGACTCACAGCCTGGAACTGATCGAAGCGGTTGCCGCACGCGATGCCGTCGAGCAACGGCGCATCGAGCCGCGCCTGTCACCGCACAAGCCGCTGGATGTGCTGGTCCAGCATTTGGTCAGCATGGCCCTTGGCGGTGGATTTATTCCTGAAGACTTGTACGAAGAAGTCCGAGGCGCCTGGGCCTATCGCGACCTGACAGCGGCAGACTGGGCCTGGGCGCTGGCGTTCGTACGCCATGGCGGGATGTCTCTTACAGCGTATCCGGATTACCGCCGGGTCGAGCCGGACGAACACGGCGTCTGGCGTGTGCCGGATGCGCGTCTGGCGCGGCGCCATCGCATGAGCATTGGCACCATCGTCAGCGACGCGAGCATCAACCTGAAATTCTGGAGCAAGGGCGGCGGTGGCAAACAACTGGGCAGCGTCGAGGAAGGCTTTATCGCGCGACTGAAACCCGGCGATGGTTTCCTCTTCGCCGGCCGCCTGCTGGAACTGGTGCGGGTGGAAAACATGACCGCCTACGTCAAACGCAGCACCGCGAAAAAGGCTGCCGTGCCGCGCTGGAATGGCGGACGCATGCCGTTATCCAACGAACTGGCCGAAGCGGTGGTCACGCGCTTCAGCGCCGCTGCTCAAGGTCAGTTCAAAGGCCCGGAAATGCACGCGCTGCGGCCGCTGCTGGAGACGCAGATACGCTGGTCCGGCTTGCCCACCACGGAAAATCTGCTCGCCGAGGTGCTGAAATCCCGCGAAGGCTGGCATCTTTTTCTCTATCCGTTCGCCGGGCGACAAGTGCATCTGGGACTGGCGAGCCTGTTGGCGTGGCGCGTCAGTCAGCGCCAGCCGGTGACCTTCTCGATTGCCGTGAATGATTACGGCCTGGAACTGCTCAGCGCCACGCCGGTGGATTGGGCCACGCATCTGGACGCGCACCTGTTCAATGCCGATGACTTGTTGCTGGACGTGCTCGCCAGTCTCAATGCCGGTGAACTGGCGTTGCGCCGCTTCCGCGAAATCGCGCGGATCGCCGGGCTGGTGTTCGCCGGGTATCCGGGCGCACCAAAAAGCACCCGCCAGGTGCAGGCGTCGAGTGGCTTGTTCTTCCAGGTGTTCAAACAATATGACGCCGACAACCTGCTGCTAGCCCAGGCTGGGGAAGAAGTCCTACGCGAAGAGCTGGATATTCGCCGTCTGGAACAGACACTGGAGCGCATCAATCAGATGAAACTGGACGTGCATCAGGTTAAACGTCCTACACCGTTGGGCTTTCCGCTGCTGGTGGAGCGGATGCGCGAGAGCATGAGTTCGGAAAAACTGGCTGACAGGATCAGAAGAATGGTTGGTGACCTGGAAAAAACCGCTGATAACGGGAAATCGTCGTGAGTGCGTACCCGGTGCGTTTGGCCGGTGAGGAGTTGTGGCTGCTGCCGGAGAAAGCGCTGTACTGGCCAGCGCAGGAAGCATTGCTGATCGCCGATGTGCATTTCGGTAAGGCGGCGGCCTATCGCAGCCTCGGCCAGCCGGTGCCGCATGGCACGACGGCGAGCAACATCGAGGTAATCGACGCGTTGCTGGCGCGGTTGCCGTGTCGCCAGTTGATCTTCCTCGGGGATTTTCTGCATGGGCCTGGTTCACATGTCCCGACCACGCTGAATGCGCTGGCAGAGTGGCGCGCACGGCACGCTGACCTGCCGATGACACTGATTCGCGGCAACCACGACAAACGCGCAGGCGACCCACCAGCCTCGCTGAATATACGCGTAGTGCCAGAGCCGCTGTTACTCGGACCGTTCGCCCTGCAGCATGAGCCCGATGCGCATCCGGAACGGCACGTGCTCGCCGGCCACGTGCACCCGGTCTATCGGCTGCATGGCAAAGGTCGGCAGAGCCTGCGCCTGGCTTGTTTCAGACTCGGTGAGCGCATCAGCCTGATGCCGGCATTCGGTGCGTTTACCGGCGGCTATCAGGTCGAGCGCGACGACAGTTGCAAAGTCTTCGTGATCGGCGACAACGAAATATGGCCCGTCAGCTAGATCTCACATCGATCAGACTGACGGGCCATATCCATGCCGGTGGATCAGGCGACAGGCGCCGGAGGCGGCTCGTCCGGCAGCGTCGGTTCGCCTGGTTCGGTCGGTTGTTCGTTGGGAGTATCGGGATCGGGCTGGCCGGGCACGCCGCCGGACAGACTCAAAGACGGATTCGCCAGTAACGACCAGGCCAGAACGCCTATCTGATTGGGCTCAAGCCTTGCCAGTTCAGCGCTGATTCGCGGGTCGATCTTCATAGGGCACTCCTCAGTGAAGGCCCGAATCTGTGTGTAACAAAAACGGGCAGTACACCCCATAGAGTGTCTGCCCGCCAAAGAATTCCCGACATCCGTCGGATGGTCGATCAGGTACGCGGCAAGGTCACGCCACGCTGGCCCTGATATTTGCCGCCACGATCCTTGTAGGAAACTTCACATTCTTCATCGGATTCGAGGAAGAGCATCTGCGCCACACCTTCGTTGGCGTAGATTTTCGCCGGCAGGTTGGTGGTATTGGAAAATTCCAGGGTCACATGACCTTCCCACTCAGGCTCGAGTGGAGTGACGTTGACGATGATGCCGCAGCGCGCGTAGGTGCTTTTACCCAGGCAGATGGTCAGCACGTTGCGCGGAATGCGGAAGTATTCGACGGTGCTGGCCAGGGCGAAGGAGTTCGGCGGAATGATGCAGACGTCGCTGTGGATGTCGACGAAGCTGCCGGCGTCGAAGTTCTTCGGGTCGACAATGGCCGAGTTGATGTTGGTGAACACCTTGAAGTGGTTGGTGCAACGCACGTCGTAGCCGTAGCTCGACACGCCGTAGGAAATCACCCGGCTGTCGTCGCTGCCGCGCATCTGGCGCTCGACGAACGGTTCGATCATGCCGTGTTCCTGCGCCATGCGGCGAATCCACTTGTCCGATTTGATGCTCATGGCGGGTTTGTCCTGAATAGCGAGGTGGAAAAATTCTGTCCGGCATCTTACCGGGCGCGTCGCCTCGTTCAAAGTGCGCAACGCAATTCTCGGCGAACACCCCGTATTTACGCGATGTGGCGACGAACCGTCGCACCGCCGATCCCTAAAACACAGAATCCTTTGCAAGAAACATTGGCACGTTCCGGAAAAAGGGTTAAGGTGGCGTCACTGTGTTGCTTGTGTCACTGAGAATCTCTACACGATATGTTGAATTTCGATCCAACCATCTACAAGAATTTTTCCTGCTCTTTGCACTCAGTCTCGGCCAGGGTTCTTCCTGAGTCGCAGTTATCTTTGTTCAAGGAGTTACACCATGTCTAATCGCCAAACCGGTACCGTTAAGTGGTTCAACGATGAAAAAGGCTTCGGCTTCATCACTCCACAATCCGGTGACGACCTGTTCGTTCACTTCAAAGCTATCCAATCCGACGGCTTCAAAAGCCTGAAAGAAGGCCAACAGGTTTCTTTCATCGCTACCCGCGGTCAGAAAGGCATGCAAGCTGAAGAAGTACAAGTTATCTAACTTGTAGCTTCTTTAGAAAAGAGCCCCGCCCTTAAAAGCGGGGCTTTTTTGTGGGCGCCTGTTTTGCGCTGGCAAAAAAAATCGCGACCCTTGAGGCCGCGATTTTTTTGTTTCTGCCCTTACCAGGCGACGCCAAACCCTGCGGTATAACGGGTCTTGTTCAGATCCGCATCGTTGGTGCCACTGATGATGTCGCGCTCGGCCTTGAGGTTGAGCGAGGCCCAGTCGGTGACCTTGTAGCGCAGGCCCAGCTCGGCATCCAGTGCGTAATCGGCAACGCCCGACAGCGGCTTGCCGACTTCGCCATTGGTGAAGAACTCGACCTTCTTGCCGATCAGGTAGCGGTTGTAGTCCCACTTCATCGCGACGGAGTAGAAGTTGTCCTTGCTGCCATCGCGGTATTCATAGTCGGTGCGGTTGAGCAACGAGCCCAGCGAGAACGCACCCAGTTCATCGTCCCAGAACTGGTAACCCGGACCGGTACCGACCACGCGCTGACGCGCCAGCTCTTCGATGTGATCACGCTTGTAGTTGATGCGCCCCTGCCAGAACCACTGATCGGTGAGGAAACGGTCGAGGGAATATTCGGCGCGCCAGTTGTTGGTGGTGGTTTCCGCATCCTGGACTTCGCGGTTGTACTCGCCCTCGCCGGTATGGCGCCAGCGACCATGGCGAGCCGAAGTCTTGAAGGCAACGTCGTAATCGTCGGTGTCCTTTTCGGCGCGCTGATAGTCCAGCGCCAGATCGACGCTGCCCTTCCATACCAGGTCGGTGACGATCGGCTTGGGCTTGAGAATCTGCTGAATGCTCGCCAATTCGACCGTCTTCGGCGCCTCGCCATTGGCCAGAGTAACCTTGCCATCGTCAGCCGCCGTCAGCGACTTCGACACTTCGCCGGCATAGGCGTCTTGCTTCACCAGCAGATGCTGATCGCTGTCGAGGGTCTTGACCTCTTTCCAGTCAATCGCCACTGCGCCGGCGTATTTGGTCTGGATCAACAGCTTGCCGCCGTCGAAAACCGTGATAGTGCCACTCAGCTTGTCGCCGTTTTTCAACCAGACGGTGTCGGCAAGCAGGGGCGTGGACGCGCTGAAAACAGCAAGGCACAACAGGGTTCTGGGGAACATAAGCAGATCGGGGGCTCAGAGTTGGCGAAAAGGGTCGGCATTATCCGTAGGATTTTGCCCATGACAAGGACTGACCGGACTATTTCAATTGAGTTCATTTCTCAACTGCGCCACGAGCGATTACCCTTGTCGCCATCATCACGCCAATGCTCAGGAGCCGCGTACGTGAAAGACCCGCTCGACAGCGTCGAAAACGATGCGCAAATCCGACGCACGGCACTCTACTCAACACTCGCGCAAGTGCCTGAAGGCAAAGTCGTCAGTTATGGCCAGTTGGCCGAACTTGCCGGGCTGGGCCGCGCCGCGCGCTGGGTCGGACGGACCTTGAGCCAGTTGCCCGGCGACACCAGGCTGCCCTGGCACCGCGTACTCGGCGCCGGCGGGCGCATCAGTCTGCCGGTCGGCAGCCCTTCCGGTGACGAGCAGCGCGCGCGATTGCGCATGGAAGGCATCACCGTCCAGAACAATCGTGTGGATATTCGGCGCCATGGCTGGCGTCCGGTAGAGCACAGCGGTTAGAGTGCGCGCTTTGTTTTCGCAATTTTGAGGCAGACTTCAGCCCATGCCCCGTAAAACCTGGCGCGCCGCGCTCGCCGCCTATGCCAGTCCTTCGACGCTCGTGCTGTTGTTGCTCGGTTTTGCCGCCGGCCTGCCGTACATGCTGGTGTTCTCGACGCTCTCCGTATGGCTGCGTGAAGCAGGCGTGGCCCGTGAAACCATTGGCTATGCCAGCCTGATCGGCCTGGCGTACGCGTTCAAATGGGTCTGGTCGCCGCTGCTCGATCAATGGCGCCTGCCCTTGCTGGGCAAACTCGGCCGCCGCCGTTCCTGGCTGGTGCTCTCCCAGGCACTGGTGATTCTCGGCCTGATCGGCATGGGTTTCTGTGATCCGCAGAAGCATTTATCCTGGCTGATCGCCATTGCCGTCGTGGTTGCCTTCGCCTCCGCCACGCAAGATATCGCGGTCGACGCCTATCGCCTGGAAATCGCCGATGACAGCCGCCAGGCCGCTCTCGCCGCCAGCTACATGTCCGGTTACCGCGTCGCCGCCCTGCTCGCCACCGCCGGCGCGCTATTCTTCGCCGAAGGTTTCGGCTCCACCGGCTTCAACTATAAGCACGCAGCTTGGACCGGCACCTATGTGCTGTTCGGCGCATTGATGGTGCCCGCGCTGCTGACCACGCTGTTCATGCGTGAACCACCCGTACCGCTGCGCACGCAGTTGCAGGCCGGGCGCTATACGTTCATGCATCAATTGATGTCGGTGTTCGTGCTGATCGTGCTGCTGGTTTCCGTACCGGCGATGTTCACCCAGCTATACAACACCGATTTCGCCGGCGTGCTGTTCGGCGACATGAGCCCACTCGATTTGCTGCTCGAAGACCGCGCCTTCCTGCGTGCCATCCTCTATACGTTGCTGACGGGGATGTGTCTGTCGGCCATGGGCCGGCGCGGACTGGCGCCGGTACTGACGCCGATCAATGACTTCATCCTGCGTTATCGCTGGCAGGCGCTGTTGCTGCTGGGCCTGATCGCCACTTACCGGATGTCCGACACGGTAATGGGCGTGATGGCCAACGTGTTCTACATCGACCAGGGTTTCACCAAGGATCAGATCGCCAGTGTCAGCAAGATTTTCGGCCTGATCATGACCCTCGTCGGCGCCGGCATGGGTGGCCTGTTGATCGTGCGTTTCGGCATTCTGCCGATTCTGTTTATCGGTGGTGTGTCTTCGGCAGCGACCAACCTGCTGTTCGTCATGCTCGCGGACATGGGCCCGAACCTGCAGATGCTGGTGGTGACCATTTCCCTCGACAACTTCAGCTCGGGCCTGGCGACATCGGCGTTCGTTGCCTACCTGTCGAGCCTGACCAACCTGAAGTTTTCCGCTACGCAATATGCCCTGCTCAGCTCGATCATGTTGCTGCTGCCGCGCCTGATGGGCGGCTATTCCGGCGTGCTGGTCGAGAAGTTCGGTTATCACAGCTTCTTCCTCATTACCGCCCTGCTCGGCGTACCGACGCTGTTACTGATCGCGCTGCACTGGTTCCAGGAGCGCCGCCGCGAAGGACAAACACCGACGCCCGAGCCTGCACCGACGCCCGTCACCGAAGAATCGTAGGACGCTTCGCCAATGGCGGGAGGAATCCCGCCGCTGGCGCCTTCCGCCGGCCACACTTCTGTACGTCAGCAAAACTCGCCGGTACACTGCTCCGTCATTTCCAGTCATAGCAACCGACAACGGCCAACCATGCGCACCAGTCAATTTTTGCTCGCCACACAGAAAGAAACGCCTTCCGACGCGGTCGTGATCAGCCACCAGCTGATGCTGCGCGCCGGCATGATCCGCAAGCTTGCCTCGGGCCTGTACACCTGGCTGCCGATGGGCCTGCGAGTCATGCGCAAGGTCGAAGCCATCGTTCGCGAAGAGATGAACGCTGCCGGTTCTCTGGAAGTGTTGATGCCGAGCACCCAACCGGCCGAGCTGTGGCAGGAATCGGGGCGCTGGGAAGAATACGGCCCTGAGCTGCTGCGCATCAAAGACCGCCATGGTCGTGATTTCTGCGCGGGCCCGACTCACGAAGAAGTGATCACCGATCTGATGCGCAACGAGTTGAGCAGCTACAAACAGCTGCCAATCAACCTGTATCAGATCCAGACCAAATTCCGCGACGAAATCCGCCCACGCTTCGGTTTGATGCGCGGCCGCGAATTCATCATGAAGGACGCCTACTCCTTCCACGCTGATCAGGCGTCGCTGCAGGTCACCTACGACCGCATGCATGAAGCCTACTGCAACATCTTCACGCGTCTGGGCCTGAAATTCCGCCCGGTAGAAGCCGATAACGGTTCGATCGGTGGTGCCGGTTCCCACGAATTCCACGTACTGGCCGAGTCCGGCGAAGACGATATCGTCTTCAGCAACGGCTCCGACTACGCGGCGAACATCGAAAAAGCCGAAGCGGTGCCACGGGAAACCTCGCGCCCTGCGCCAACCGAAGAGCTGCGTCTGGTCGACACACCGGACACGAAAACCATCGCCGCCCTGGTGGAAAAATTCAATCTGCCGATTGAAAAGACCATCAAGACCCTGATCGTCCATGCCGAAGAAGAAGGCAAGCTGATCGCGCTGGTGATTCGTGGCGACCACGAACTGAACGAAATCAAGGCTGCCAACCAGCCTGGCGTGGCCAGCCCGCTGGTGATGGCCTCCGATGCCGAACTGCGTGACGCGATTGGCGCCGGCGCCGGCTCGCTCGGCCCGCTGAACCTGCCGCTGCCGATCATCATCGACCGCTCGGTGGCGATGATGAGCGACTTCGGCATTGGCGCGAACATCGACGACAAGCACTATTTCGGCGTTAACTGGGAGCGTGATCTACCGGTTCCGACCGTTGCCGACCTGCGCAACGTCGTCGCCGGAGACCCAAGCCCGGACGGCAAAGGCACGCTGGAAATCAAGCGCGGCATCGAAGTCGGACACATCTTCCAGCTGGGCAACAAGTACAGCAAGGCGATGAAGTGCGAAGTGCTGGGCGAAAACGGCAAGCCGGTGACTCTGGAAATGGGTTGCTACGGCATTGGCGTTTCCCGCGTGGTCGCTGCAGCTATCGAGCAGAACAACGACGCCAACGGCATCATCTGGAGCGACACCCTGGCGCCGTTCCAGATCGCGCTGGTACCGCTGCGCTATGAAACCGAGCAGGTGCGCGAAGCCACCGACAAGCTCTATGCCGAACTGACGGCGGCCGGCTTCGAAGTGCTGCTGGACGATCGCGACAAGAAAACCAGCCCGGGCATCAAGTTCGCGGACATGGAGCTGATCGGCATTCCACACCGGATCGTGGTCAGCGACCGCGGCCTCGCCGAAGGCAACCTGGAATACAAGAGTCGTTCCGAAGCAGAGGCGCAAGCGCTGCCGGTGGCCGATGTTGTGTCCTTCCTTCAGGCCCGTATCCGCCGCTGAAACCAGATAGAGACGTCATGTTCAAGCGAAACACCTTAGGCCTCGGTGGCGCCGCCCTGTGCGGCGCCCTGCTGGTCAGCGGCTGCGCCAATCACATGTCGCAACGCAGCGAGCACGAAGAGCGGGTCGAGCGAAAGTTGCTCGATCACAGCCTGCAGATCGATGTCGGCGAGCCCAAGGTGCTCGAGCTGCCGCAGCGACGCGTGAAGATAAACGAGCAGAAGACTTTCGAAGTCACCGAGTTCGAGGTCACCCGTCGCTACGACCGCTACACGCCTTACCAACCCTGGCGCGAAGTCTACGAGATTCCGCTGGGCGCGGTGGCCGTGGTCGGTGGTGTCGGTGCCAACGTGGTCAACGTGTTTGCCCTCGGAAACCTGCCGGATAGCGTCACCCGGGATTGGCTGAGCTACGGTTTCGCCGGGCTCAACCCGTTCATGAACGTGCAGTCCAATGGTCGTGCGCAGCAGAACCTCGCGGGCATCGACGAAGTCCAGCGCGACAAGCGCACGGAGTATTCGAGCCTGCCGTGGAGCGAACGACCGGTGCAGGTCAAGGCCGGCAAGCAGACGTTCGACATGACCACCGACCGCAACGGTGTGCTGCGCTTGAATCTGCTCGACAGTCCGTTCGCCGAACATGACCTCAACCATGTCGGCCGCTTGCAGATCAGTGTCGAAGACGCCAAGGACGATGTGCATTCCGACTCGACCCTGATGCTCAGCGGCCACCTGCGCGGCAAGTTGATTGAGGCGCATGGGCTGATTTATGACGATCTGGAAGATGACGAGGTGAGCCAGTGGGTACACCGGGTCAAACGCCTGTCGGAGCTGGGCCTGGAAGAAGAAGCCAGCGAACTGGAACAGAGCCTGATCGAACTGACGCGCAACGATCCGGAGTTGCAGGCTGAGTTTCTCAAGTCTTTGGCCAAGGATGCCGGGCGCCTGGTTGCAGATCCGGGACCGAATTAAAAGCTAAAGGCATCGCGGGCAAGCCCGCTCCCACAGGGTTTATGGGTGTTCACACAATATGTGTTTCACCATCGATCAATGTGGGAGCGGGCTTGCCCGCGATGATTATCTGAATACGCCGCAAATCTACCGCTCAAACAACTCCATCTGCTCAAACCCGCCGCGCAAATCCTCCAGCCTCACTCCCACCCCCAACAGCCGCACCGGCTTGCCGCCGCGATTGAACGCCTGCGTCAGCATCAACTGGTAACTGCCCAGGTCGCGCCCTGCCCCGGCCTGCTCCAGCGTGGTCTGGGTGAAATCATGGAATTTGACTTTGACGAACGGCTTGCCCGGTCGATAACTGCCGTCGATTCGGGCCATGCGGGTTTTCAGGGTATCGAGCAGCTCGGGCAATTTGTCCAGGCAGCTGCGCAAGTCCGGCAGATCAACGTCGTAGGTGTTTTCCACGCTGATCGACTGACGGCGGCTGTCGTTGTGCACCAGCCGGTCATCGATTCCACGGGCCAGATTCCACAAGCGCTCGCCGAAACTGCCGAATTCGCGCACCAGCGCCAGCCTGCCCCACTCGCGCAGGTGCTGGCAGTCAACGATGCCGAGCTTGCCGAGCTTGTCGGCGGTGACCTTGCCGACGCCGTGCAGCTTGCTCACCGGCAGACCACTGACGAACTCCTCGACCTGATCCGGGGTGATCACGAACAAACCGTTGGGTTTTTTCCAGTCGCTGGCGATCTTCGCCAGAAATTTGTTTGGCGCAACGCCTGCGGAAACGGTGATGTGCAATTGGTTGGAGACCCGGCGGCGAATGTCTTGGGCGATGCGCGTGGCGCTGCCGCCGAAATGCGCGCTGTCGGACACGTCCAGATAGGCCTCGTCGAGCGACAGCGGCTCGATCAGGTCGGTGTAGTCGGCGAAGATCGTATGAATTTCCTTCGACGCTTCCCGATAAGCGTCCATGCGCGGCTTGACGATGGTCAGGTCCGGACACAGCTTTAATGCATGCCCGGAAGCCATGGCCGAGCGCACACCATAGGCGCGCGCTTCATAGTTGCAGGTGGCGATCACCCCGCGCCGATCCGCCGAACCACCCACCGCCAGTGGCTTGCCGGCCAGACGCGGGTCATCGCGCATCTCGATGGCAGCATAGAAACAGTCACAGTCGACGTGGATGATTTTTCGCTGGGTCATGTCGGAAAAAGACAACGTGGCAAGCCGGAGCGGCAGTATCTCATTGACACCTGTATATAGCACCAGTGGTTGAATGTTCTTTTCCGACCGTAGGAGATTTCCGATGAATTTATTTTTTCAATCACAGATCAGCGCGCAATAGAGCTGAAAGCCTTGCGCCACTTGCCCTGCGCGCCTACCGCCCGCCGTGAAAATACGCTAAGCGCTTGAACCTCAACAGATTTATCCGGATCGACGGTTGACACACTCGCGAACCTCTGTAGAATGCCGCCACACAGACGCGGGATGGAGCAGTCTGGTAGCTCGTCGGGCTCATAACCCGAAGGTCGTCGGTTCAAATCCGGCTCCCGCAACCAAACATCAGAAAAGGCTACTCGAAAGAGTGGCCTTTTTTGTGCGCGTCTGTTTTGCAAACGGGCGCCCTGCTCAATCTCCAGCGAAACGGCAATTTGTTGCATTTCCGAAACTTACGCATTAACTGCGACCGGTCGCCGCGATTTCGCAGTTATTTGGGCCATTCCAGGATTAGCGGTTGACACCTCGCCGTTCGCCTGTAGAATGCCGCCACACAGACGCGGGATGGAGCAGTCTGGTAGCTCGTCGGGCTCATAACCCGAAGGTCGTCGGTTCAAATCCGGCTCCCGCAACCAAACATCAAAAAAGGCTACTCGAAAGAGTGGCCTTTTTTGTATCTGTTGAAAAAGTCCTTTCGCAACAATGATCTGTCACTGTTCAGTGAACCGCTGGGGATCATCAGAACCACTGACTTGCGACTATGCTTGAGTCGCAGACAGGGTTTCTGCAATCCAGGAACTGCCCTCGCCGATGCCCGACGAGAGGCGTAGTATTTTGTGATTATTTTTTTCTACAGGGATTGGTAACTTGGCTGGATACCTCCATCCTGTCGCGCACAATCCAAGAGGTGATTGATGCGCGCCAACTCGTCTGATCCACAAGACACCGTTACAGCAGAACAACCGATCAAACCCGAGCGTTTGCGCTGGCTGGATCGATTAAGCAAATACCGTCAGCCGATCGGTCTGGCCGTCACGTTGCTGCTGTTTGCCATTGCCCTGATTGCCTGCCGCCATCTGCTCGCCGAGCTCGATCTCGACGCGTTGCATGACTCGATTCTCGACGTGCCGAAACCCGCCCTGCTCGGCGCCATCGGTGCGACCGTGGTCGGGTTCATCATTCTGCTCGGCTATGAATGGTCGGCCAGCCGCTACGCTGGCGTGAAACTGCCGCCGCGCACGCTCGCCCTCGGCGGCTTCACCGCATTTGCGATTGGCAATGCCATTGGTCTGTCGCTGCTGTCCGGCGGCTCGGTTCGTTATCGTTTATATGCGCGACTGGGCGTCGGTGCGTCGGAAGTTGCGCACATGACGCTATTTGCCAGCCTCTCGCTGGGCTGCGCCTTGCCGCCACTGGCAGCGCTGGCCACCCTGAGCAACCTGCCCGCCGCCTCGCAAGCGCTGGGGCTGTCCGAAATCTTGCTGGGCTCGGTCGCCGCTGCCGTATTGATCCTTGGTACGGTGCTGGCGATCGGCATCTATCGTCGTCGCCTGCCGGAACAACCCTACCCCGACAATCTGCTGGTCCGTGCCGGGCGGCGCACCCTGCGCCTGCCGGGTCGGCGTCTGACCTTTCTGCAACTGGTGATCACCGCCCTCGATGTCGCGGCTGCCGCCACCGTTCTCTACTTGTTGCTGCCGGAAGCGCCGCCGTTTGCGCCGTTCCTGCTTGTGTATCTGCTGGCGCTGGCCGCCGGTGTACTCAGTCATGTACCTGGCGGCGTCGGTGTGTTCGAAGCGATTCTGCTCGCCGCGTTTGCCGACAAGCTTGGCGCCGCGCCGCTGGCCGCTGCACTGCTGCTGTATCGCCTGATCTACGTGGTGCTGCCGCTGCTGGTCGCTTGCGTATTGCTGCTGATCAACGAAGGCCAGCGCCTGTTTCAATCCCAGACCATGCGCGCGGCGTCCGGTCTGGCCGCGCCGGTTCTGGCGGTGCTGGTGTTCCTGTCTGGCGTGGTGCTGCTGTTTTCCGGCGCGACCCCGGAAATCGATACCCGCCTGGAGCACATCGGTTTTCTGATCCCGCATCGTCTGGTCGACGCCTCGCACTTCGGCGCCAGCCTGATCGGCGTCCTCTGTCTGTTGCTCGCACAAGGTCTGCGCCGGCGCCTGTCGGCGGCGTGGATGCTGACCACCATTCTGCTGCTGGTTGGCGCCCTGCTCTCGCTGCTCAAAGGCTTCGACTGGGAAGAAGCCACGCTGATGACGTTGACGGCCGCGCTGCTCGGCGTGTTCCGCCGCTCCTTCTACCGTCCGAGCCGTTTGACCGAACTGCCGTTTTCGCCGCTGTATCTGGTCGCCAGTCTCTGCGTGCTGGGCGCTTCGGCCTGGTTGCTGCTGTTCGCCTATCAGGACGTACCCTACAGCCATCAACTGTGGTGGCAGTTCACCCTCGATGCTGACGCGCCGCGCGGTCTGCGCTCGCTGCTCGGCGCGGCGGTGTTGCTGGTGATCATCTCGCTGACCTGGCTGCTGCGCACGGCGCGCCCGGTGATTCATTTGCCGACGCCGGAGGAACTGGATCGCGCGGCAAAGATTCTCATGGCCTCGTCGCAACCCGACGGCGGCCTCGCGCTGACCGGTGACAAGGCGTTGCTGTTTCACCCCAACGATGAGGCGTTCCTGATGTACGCCCGCCGTGGCCGCAGTCTGGTGGCGCTGTACGACCCGATCGGGCCGAGCCAGCAACGCGCGGAAATGATCTGGCAGTTCCGCGATCTCTGCGACATCCATCACACCCGCCCCGTGTTCTATCAGGTGCGCGCGGAGAATCTGCCGTACTACATGGACATCGGCCTGACGGCGATCAAGCTCGGCGAAGAAGCCCGGGTCGATCTGCAACGCTTCGATCTGGAAGCCAAGGGTAAGGAGATGAAGGACCTGCGCTACACCTGGAACCGTGGCACCCGCGATGGACTGTCGCTGGAAATCCATGAGCCGGGGCAGGCGCCGATGGACGAGCTGAAAGTGATTTCCGATGCCTGGCTGACCGGCAAGAACGTGCGCGAGAAAGGCTTCTCCCTCGGCCGCTTCAGCGACGATTACCTGAAGCATTTCCGCATTGCGGTGATTCGCTTCGAAGGCCGCCCGGTAGCGTTCGCCAATCTGCTCGAGACCTACAGCCACGATCTGGCCAGTCTCGACCTGATGCGCGCGCACCCGGAAGCGCCGAAGCTGACCATGGAATTCATGATGGTCGGCCTGATTCAACACTATAAGAGTCACGGATACGCGCGCTTCAGCCTGGGCATGGTGCCGTTGTCGGGGCTGCAACCCCGGCGCGGCGCACCGCTGACCCAGCGGCTGGGCTCGATGGTCTTCCGCCGTGGTGAGCAGCTGTACAACTTCCAAGGCTTGCGCCGCTTCAAAGACAAGTTCCAGCCCGACTGGGAACCCCGTTATATGGCCGTGCCCGCCGGACTTGATCCGCTCGTGGCGCTGGCCGACACTGCTGCCCTGATCGCGGGCGGCTTGACTGGATTGGTGAAACGCTGATGATTCAACGCTCCCTGAAGTACATCCTGGCCGCCCTGCTGGTGCTGGCCGTGATTGCCGGCGGCGGTTACTGGTACCTCAAACGTCCGGCACCGGAACCGACCGTCGAACAACTGAAACCTGCCGATGGCACCGCCATGACCCGCGTGATCCCCGGCAACAAGCCGAAGGCTCAGGTGCTGGTGGCCGTCACCGACGACCAGAAGCTCTCCGAGAAACAACTGACCACCCTCAGCCGCAGCGCTTCGGCGCAGATCGTCCAGGTGATTCTGCCCAAGGACTGCCTGCTGCAAAGCCGCGCCCTGCAATCGGGCCTGCGCGAATTGAACGGCCCGGCCACCCTGGTCAGCGGCATCGGCCCGGGCGCTGTGCTGGCGTGGCGCTGGCTGGCAGAACAGAAAGACGACAAGGCCCAGGCCGTCTCCGTCGATCTGGCCCTGGAAAAACCCGGCTGCACTCACCTGCTGCCGAAATCCGCCGCCCACGGCCACTGGCTGGTGGCGTGGAACGACAACCCGGACGACGCCAGCGCGGGCTTCGTGCGCGATCAGCCGAACGCCGAAACCAGCATCAGCGACTACGACATCAACCTGCCGCAAGTGCTGAACAACGAACTGCGCAAAATCCTCGTCGGCGGCGACAAGGCCAACGGCGGCCTGGCGATCCCGGTCGTGGAAGTGCCGGCCGGTCAGGCCAACGACACCGTGACCCTGTTCCTCTCCGGCGATGGCGGCTGGCGCGACCTCGACCGTGACGTGGCGGGCGAAATGGCCAAGATCGGCTACCCGGTCGTCGGCATCGACACCCTGCGCTACTACTGGCAGCACAAGAGCCCGGAGCAAAGCGCGCTGGATCTAACCGAACTGATGCAGCACTACCGTCAGAAATGGGGCACCAAACGCTTCATCCTCACCGGCTATTCGTTCGGCGCTGACGTCCTGCCGGCGATATACAACCGCCTGCCAGAGAACGAACAGCAACGCGTCGACGCGATCATCCTGCTCGCCTTCGCCCGCACCGGCAGCTTCGAAATCGAAGTCGAAGGCTGGCTGGGCAACGCCGGCAAAGAAGCCGCGACCGGCCCGGAAATGGCCAAGCTGCCAGCGGCCAAGGTTGTGTGCATCTATGGCGAAGAAGAGACCGATGAAAGCGGCTGCACCGACAAGACTGCTGTTGGCGAAGCGGTGAAACTGCCCGGCGGCCACCACTTCGACGAGAACTATCCAGCGCTGGCCAAGCGTTTGGTGGACTTGATTCAGAAGCGCCAGAGCAAGGACTCGGTCGCCGAAGAGTGATCTGAGCCACGCCCACAAAAAGCCCCCGCAACTGCGAAGTTGCGGGGGCTTTTTACATCCCAACAGCCACCAAAATCCCTGTGGGAGCGAGCCTGCTCGCGAAAGCGGTGGGTCAGTTTACAGATTCGTCGACTGACACTGCGTCTTCGCGAGCAGGCTCGCTCCCACAGAGAAAAAAGTGCCAGGTGTTTACTTTCGTTTACTTCCAGTCTCGCAATATCAGATGACGCCCACAGACCTTGTAGGCAAACTCCGAAACTCTTGTTGGGGCGCTGTGCCGCTCTATTGCGCTGTTTTTCGACGGGATACTCTCAGGACGTCGCTGACCCATTCAGCGATCGGGTGTGGTAACCCGGAGAAACCATCGCAACAGCGCGCTCCTCAAGTTATGGCGGCTGTGCGTGGGACGCTTTCGGGCGTGCCGGTTTCCTTGGTTCCCGGTTTACCACCCTGCGTACAGTTGCCTCCCTTTCGCGTGGTAACGAAAGTCGCGGCACTTCGAACTAAGGAGTAACACGATGACCGAAACTGATCTGTACGGACTTGCAAACGCTAAAACCATCGGCTTCAGCCCTTTCCTCTACAACGCGGATCAAGCGTTCTTCAACGTCCGCTCCGGCATTCCGATCATCGATGCCTTGTCCCAATCCTCCGACCTGCTGTCCCTCGCCAAATCCTTCGCCGAGGACGCTGCCTTCATCAAAGACACCGACCGCCATGCCTGGGCTGCGCATTACCTGACCGTGATGGGCAAAGCCTTGGTTGATGACGTGATCCAAGCGCTGATCCCACGACCTGCGCGGACGAAGACTGAATCTGAAGCTGATCTGTCTGAACGCACCTCTTGATTCAACCCAATACCCTGTGGGAGCGAGCCTGCTCGCGAATGCGGTGGTTCAGCCACCACATGCTTCGACTGACACTACGCCTTCGCGAGCAGGCTCGCTCCCACAGGGAATCAGCGGTGGTTTGAGGGATTGGGCACAGGCACAAAAAAGCCCCCGCCAACCACAAGGCTGACAGGGGCTTTTCAGTTGAGGCCAGGCTTACATCTCCACCTGCGTCCCCAACTCAATCACTCGGTTCAGCGGCAGATTAAAGAACCGCAAATTGCCATTGGCATTCTTCAACATGAACGCAAACAGCGCCTCACGCCAACGGGCCATACCTTCCAGTTTCGAGGCAATCACCGTCTCACGGCTGAGGAAGTAGGTCGTGCGCATCGGGCTGAAGTCCAGATCATCCAGATGACACAGCTTCAGCGCTTGCGGCACGTCTGGCTCGTCGGTGAAACCGAAGTGCAGGATCACCCGGAAGAAGCCTTCGCCGTGCGCTTCGACCTCGAAGCGCCGCGATGGCGGTACGCGCGGGATGTCTTCGTAGACCACCGTCAGCAACACCACTTGCTCATGCAACACCTGGTTATGCAGCAGATTGTGCAACAACGCGTGCGGTACGGCGTCGGAGCGTGCGGTGAGGAACACCGCGGTGCCTTGCACCCGATGCGGCGGTTGCACGCGGATGCTGCTGATGAAGATCGGCAGCGGCAGCGCGCCTTCGTCGAGGCGTTCGACCAGCAGCTGTTTGCCGCGCTTCCAGGTGGTCATCAGCACGAACAGCGCGATACCGGCGATCACCGGGAAAGCGCCGCCCTGGACGATCTTCGGTACGTTGGCAGCGAAATACAGACCATCCACCAACAGGAAGCCGATCAACACCGGCACCGCAAGGATCGGTGGCCATTTCCACAGCAGCAGCATGACCGCCGACACCAGAATGGTGGTCATCAGCATAGTGCCGGTCACTGCGACGCCGTAGGCCGAGGCCAGTGCACCGGAGGATTCGAAGCCCAGCACCAACAGCACCACGCCGACCATCAGCGCCCAGTTCACCGCGCCGATGTAGATCTGGCCTTGTTCGTCGCTGGAGGTGTGCTGGATGTACATGCGCGGGATGTAACCGAGCTGGATCGCCTGACGGGTCAGGGAGAACGCACCGGAAATCACCGCTTGCGAAGCGATCACCGTGGCCAGGGTCGACAGGCCGACCAGCGGAATCAGCGCCCAGCTCGGCGCCAGCAGATAGAACGGGTTGCGCGCGGCTTCCGGGTTTTCCAGCAGCAACGCGCCCTGGCCAAAGTAATTCAGCACCAGCGCCGGCAGCACCAGCAGAAACCAGGCGCGGGCGATCGGCTTGCGACCGAAGTGGCCCATGTCGGCGTACAGCGCTTCCGCGCCGGTCAGCGCCAGCACTACCGCGCCGAGGATCGCTACGCCCATGCCTGGGTGCACGACGAAAAAATTCACCGCCCACATCGGGTTAAGCGCATGCAGCACTTCCGGCGTGTGGCTGATGCCGTACACACCGAGCGCGCCGAGGACGAGGAACCAGGTAACCATGATCGGCCCGAACAGAATACCGATCCGCGCGGTACCGTGGCGCTGAATCAGAAACAAGGCGACCAGCACCACCAGCGACAGCGGCACCACCCAGTGATCAATGCCGTCAAACGCCAGGCCAAGGCCTTCGATCGCCGACAGCACCGAAATGGCCGGGGTGATCATGCTGTCGCCATAGAACAGCGCCGCGCCGATCAGCCCGCACACCACCAACAGCGTGCGCAGGCGCTTGCGCCCCGCCGCTGCCCGCCGAGCCAGTGCGGTCAGGGCCATGATGCCGCCCTCGCCCTGGTTGTCGGCGCGCAGGACGAACATCATGTACTTGATCGATACCACCCAGATCAGCGACCAGAAGATCAACGACAGAATGCCCAGCACGCCGTCGTGATTGACCGGCACGCCGTAACCGCCGGAAAACACTTCCTTGAGGGTGTACAACGGGCTCGTACCGATGTCGCCATAAACCACCCCGACCGCCGCGACCAGCATGCTCAGCGGTCTGCTTGCCGAACCCTCGGCGCCCGCCGCATGACTACTTGCCTGACCCATCCAACACTCCTGATCTCGATACCGGCTTCTTTGAAGGAAGCACTATGCTTTGAGTTGCAGCATGCGCTGTTTTACCTGTTGTTACAGACCAATGATTGACTGCAAGAAATCGGCAAAGCTCAACGGCGCGAAGCATAGCGCAGCACTCGTCGTATTTCCCCGTATAAAGCTGGTCAAGTGCGTTGCCCGCCGCTAGAATTGCGCACTTTTTGATCAGAGGCGCGCCCTAAGCGCCCATCCGTCGGCTTGCGCACCAAGCAAGCGACGTCACAAAACACCGAGGTTAGACATGTCCACCACTCCTGCGCCGGCCAATCCAAAGGTTGGCTTTGTATCTCTGGGTTGCCCGAAAGCACTGGTCGACTCCGAGCGCATCCTGACCCAGCTGCGCATGGAAGGCTATGACGTGGTGTCCACCTATCAGGACGCCGACGTCGTGGTGGTCAACACCTGCGGTTTCATCGATTCGGCCAAGGCTGAGTCGCTGGAAGTGATCGGCGAAGCGATCAAGGAAAACGGCAAGGTCATCGTTACCGGCTGCATGGGCGTGGAAGAAGGCAACATCCGCGACGTACACCCGAGCGTGCTGGCCGTGACCGGCCCGCAGCAGTACGAGCAAGTGGTCAACGCCGTGCACGAAGTGGTGCCGCCGCGTCAGGATCACAACCCGCTGATCGACCTGGTGCCGCCGCAAGGCATCAAACTGACCCCGCGCCACTACGCGTACCTGAAGATTTCCGAAGGCTGCAACCACAGCTGCTCGTTCTGCATCATCCCGTCGATGCGCGGCAAACTGGTCAGCCGTCCGGTTGGTGATGTGCTCGACGAGGCGCAGCGCCTGGTCAAATCCGGCGTCAAAGAGCTGCTGGTGATCTCGCAAGACACCAGCGCCTACGGCGTCGACGTGAAATACCGCACCGGCTTCTGGAACGGCGCGCCGGTGAAAACCCGCATGACCGAGCTTTGCGAAGCGCTGAGCACGCTGGGCGTCTGGGTGCGCCTGCACTACGTTTACCCGTACCCGCACGTCGACGAGCTGATCCCGCTGATGGCCGCCGGCAAGATCCTGCCGTACCTGGATATCCCGTTCCAGCACGCCAGCCCGAAAGTCCTGAAGTCGATGAAACGTCCGGCGTTCGAAGACAAGACCCTGGCACGCATCAAGAACTGGCGCGAAATCTGCCCGGACCTGATCATCCGTTCGACCTTCATCGTCGGCTTCCCGGGCGAAACCGAAGAAGACTTCCAGTACCTGCTCAACTGGCTGACCGAGGCCCAGCTCGACCGCGTCGGCTGCTTCCAGTACTCGCCGGTGGATGGCGCACCGGCCAACGATCTGGATCTGGAAGTGGTCCCGGACGACGTCAAGCAAGACCGTTGGGAACGCTTCATGGCGCACCAGCAGGCGATCAGCTCGGCACGTCTGCAGATGCGCATTGGTCGTGAGATTGAAGTGCTGGTGGATGAGGTGGACGAGCAAGGCGCGGTCGGCCGTTGCTTCTTCGACGCCCCGGAAATCGATGGCAACGTGTTTATTGATAACGGCAGCAATTTGAAGCCGGGTGACAAGGTCTGGTGCAAGGTGACTGACGCTGACGAATATGATCTGTGGGCTGAGCAGATCTGATCTGAAGATCAAAAGCCCCTCACCCCAGCCCTCTCCCAGAGGGAGAGGGGGCTGACCGTGTTGTTCTTTCTAGGTACATCGACCTGAGCTATCCGGTCGAACTCAGGTTTGAAAAGCACGAAGTTCAGCTCCCTTCCCCCTCGCCCTCTCTGGGGAGAAGGGACTGATCGAGGTGCTCTTCAGAATGACGGCGACTTGAAATATCGAGTCGAACTCAGGCTTTGAACAGCACGAAGATCAGCTCCCTTCCCCCTCGCCCCCTCTGGGGGAGAGGGTTGGGGTGAGGGGGAGAAATCTTGCTGGCGACAGAAATAGCCAGCCAGACACCGCAACAAATCCAAAAAGCCCCGCTCTTTTCCGAGATACGGGGCTTTTTTGCGGCTATCGTTTAGCGGGGGACGGACTCCCTTGAACCGCACAAGAGGCACACGCACATGCGTCAGCATTCGGTCATCCACACACCGAAAATCAGCGATTACGAAGAACTGACCCGGGTCTGGGAGGCCTCGGTCCGTGCAACTCATCGGTTCCTGCCGGACAGCTATATCGAGCTGCTGCGCAATCTGGTGCTCACCCGCTATCTCGACGCGGTAATGCTGATCTGCACCAAGGACCGCCAGCAGCGCATCACCGGGTTTGCCGGTGTCGCGGCGGGCAAGATTGAAATGCTGTTCATCGATCCCGACCATCGTGGTCAGGGACTGGGCAAGCAATTGCTCCGCTATGCGATCGAACGGCTCAATGCCGATGAACTCGACGTCAACGAACAGAATCCGCAAGCCTTGGGCTTTTACGAGAAACAGGGCTTCGAGGTGATCGGCCGCTCCGAGGTCGATGGCATGGGCCAGCCGTATCCGCTACTGCATATGCGCTTGCGGCAGTCCCAACAGCGCGCGAACCATGCCTGACACAACCTGGAACCCTGTGGGAGCTGGCTTGCCAGCGATGCAGACGCCGCGGTGTACGAGAAATACCGAGTTGATACCATCGCAGGCAAGCCAGCTCCCACAGGGAATACCAACACCCTGCAAATGGAACCGGGCTTAACCGCTTCCACACAGGTACAATGCCCACCCCTTTTTTGTTACGGCCCCGTCATGACTGACCCGATCCGCCTCTCCAAACGCCTCATCGAACTGGTCGGTTGCTCCCGCCGGGAGGCCGAGCTGTTCATCGAGGGCGGCTGGGTCACCGTGGACGGCGAAGTCATCGATGAGCCGCAATTCAAGGTCGGCGAGCAAAAGGTCGAGCTCGACAAGGACGCCAAGGCCACCGCGCCGGAGCCGGTGACCATCCTGTTTAACGCGCCCGCCGGCATGGATGTCGACAGCGCCATGCAATCGCTCAGCGCCGAAACCCTCAGCGAAGAGCATCGCTACGGCAAGCGTCCGTTGCGCGGGCATTTCCTGCGCCTGACCGCCAGCGCCGACCTGCAGCCCAAGGCCAGCGGCCTGCTGGTGTTCACCCAGGACTGGAAAATCCTGCGCAAACTCACCGCCGACGCGGCGAAGATCGAGCAGGAATACATCGTCGAAGTCGAAGGTGAGATGGCTGCCCACGGCCTCAACCGCCTGCAACATGGCCTGACGCACAAGGGCAAGGAGCTGCCGCCGGTCAAGGCCAGCTGGCAGAACGAAAACCGCCTGCGCTTCGCCATGAAAAACCCGCAGCCGGGAATCATCGCGCAGTTCTGCGAAGCGGTCGGCCTGAAGGTCATCGGCATCCGCCGCATCCGCATCGGCGGCGTGTCGATCGGCAAGGTCCCGGTTGGCCAATGGCGCTACCTGTCCGGCAAAGAGAAGTTCTAGAACTTCCACTGCCGCCACACATTCCGGCAGTGCTTACGAGCGCTGCCCACAACGCATCAGGAATACCGACATGGTTCATAACGACGTACTGCGCAGCGTGCGCTACATGCTCGACATCAGCGACAAGAAAGTTGTCGAGATCATCAAACTGGGCGGCATGGACGTCACGCTCGCCGATGTCATCACCTGGCTCGACAAGAAAGAAGAAGACGAAGAAGGCTTCGTACGCTGCCCGGACGAAGTCATCGCGCACTTCCTCGACGGCCTGGTGATCTTCAAGCGCGGCAAGGACGAAAGCCGTCCGCCACAGCCGATCGAAGTGCCGGTGACCAACAACATCATCCTGAAAAAACTGCGCGTGGCCTTCGAACTGAAAGAAGACGACATGCACGCGATCCTCAAGGCCGCCGAGTTTCCGGTATCCAAGCCTGAACTGAGCGCGCTGTTCCGCAAGGTCGGCCACACCAACTATCGGCCGTGTGGCGATCAGTTGCTGCGTAACTTCCTCAAGGGTCTGACCCTGCGCGTTCGCCCGGCCTGATGCCCTTCTGCGGTGGCGACTGATGGTCGCCACCGCAGCGCATGACCGTTCATTCCCTTCGAAAATAGTGGCTCCGTTTTTTGCGGCTGGCGACTAGGGTGTATTGACCCCTAGCCCTCAGGATTCGCCATGCACCCGTACTTTTCCCTGCAAGGCCGCACAGCTCTGGTGACCGGCGGCACCCGTGGTATCGGCAAAATGATCGCCAAGGCCTTTGTCGAGGCTGGCGCCCGAGTGTTCGTCTGCTCCCGCGACGCCGAAGCCTGTCATCAAACGGCGCAAGAACTCAGTGCCTTCGGCACTTGCCACGGCGTGGCGGCGAATCTGGCCACTGAAGAAGGCGTGCAGGAACTGGCCGCGCGCCTGGGTGAGCAGATCACTCATCTGGACATTCTGGTGAACAATGCCGGCACCACGTGGGGCGCGCCGCTGGAGAGCTATCCGGTCAAGGGCTGGGAAAAGGTCATGCAGCTCAACGTGACGTCGGTGTTCAGTTGCATCCAGCAGTTTCTGCCGTTACTGCGCAAGGCTGGTTCGGCGGCGAATCCGGCGCGGATCATCAATATCGGTTCGGTGGCGGGGATTTCTTCGTTTGGCGAGCAGGCATATGCCTATGGGCCGAGCAAGGCCGCTCTGCATCAGTTGTCGCGCATTCTGGCGCGAGAACTGGTGAGCCAGCACATCAACGTCAACGTGATTGCGCCGGGTCGCTTTCCGAGCAAGATGACCCAGCATATTGGTAATGATGAACAGGCATTGGCTGAGGATACTGCGCTGATTCCGATGAAGCGCTGGGGGCGTGAGGAAGAGATGGCGGCGCTGGCGATCAGCCTGGCGAGTACGGCGGGGGCTTATATGACCGGGAATATCATTCCTCTTGATGGTGGGTTCAGCCTCTGACATCGGCGGTGTGACTATCGCTGGCAAGCCAGCTCCCACAGGGTTCTTGGGTGTTTGAACAATCCGGGTTCACTCAAAAACCTGTGGGAGCTGGCTTGCCAGCGATGGCGTCCGCCCTGTCACCACCAGACTTGAAGCGAGCCGGGTTATCATGCCCGCCCTACCCGCTTCGATCCCAGACCATGACTTACAGCGTCTCCCCCATCGGCTTCGTGCGCTCCTGCTTCAAGGAGAAGTTCGCCATCCCCCGCCAGCCACAACTGGCCCCGGCCGCCCGTGGCGTGCTGGAACTGGTCGCGCCGTTCGACCAGGGTGACGCCGTGCAGGGGCTGGAGCAGGTCAGCCATGTGTGGCTGTTGTTTCTGTTCCACCAAGCCCTGGAAGACAAACCGCGACTGAAAGTGCGCCCGCCACGCCTGGGCGGCAACAAGTCGATGGGCGTGTTCGCCACCCGCGCCACGCACCGGCCGAACGGCATTGGCCAGTCGGTGGTGAAGCTGGACAGGGTCGAAGGTAATCGGCTGTTTATCTCCGGGATCGATCTTCTCGACGGCACACCGGTGCTGGATATCAAACCGTATGTGCCGTATGCCGACATCATCCCTGGGGCAACCAATGACATCGCCAGCGCGGCGCCGCAGTTGATCGACGTCCAGTGGGTGGAGTCAGCCTTGAAACAAGCGCACACCCACGCTCAGCGGCTTGAAGAGCCATTGGTTGAGTTGATCGAGCAGTGCCTGGCGCAGGATCCGCGTCCGGCGTATCAGACACCGGCGCCGGAACGTGAATATGGTGCGCAGTTCTGGGATCTGGACGTGCGCTGGCATTACCCGACGCCCGAACAGATCCGCGTGCTGGAAGTCATCCCGGCCACAGCCTGAAACCGCGCTCAGTGTAGGAGCTGCCGAAGGCTGCGATCTTTTGATCTTGATTTTAAAAAGCCAGATCAAAAGATCGCAGCCTTCGGCAGCTCCTTGGATCGTGGCAGGCATGAAGGAAATGCTTCGGGCATAAAAAAGCCCCCATTGCCTGCCAAGGCAATGGGGGCTCTCTGTGGCGCTTACTTCTCTACGAACGCACGCTCGATCAGGTAATCACCCGGCTCGCGCATCCGCGCCGAGATTTTCAGGCCGAAACTGTCGAGCACTTCGCTGGTCTCGTCGAGCATGCTTGGGCTGCCGCAGATCATTGCGCGGTCGTCCTGCGGGTTGATGGGTGGCAGGCCGATATCGCTGAACAGCTTGCCGCTGCGCATCAGGTCGGTCAGGCGGCCCTGATTCTCGAACGGCTCGCGGGTCACGGTCGGGTAGTAGATCAACTTGTCACGCAGCGCCTCGCCGAAGAATTCGTTCTGTGGCAAATGCTCGGTGATAAATTCGCGGTAGGCGACTTCGTTGACGTAACGCACACCGTGAACCAGGATCACTTTCTCAAAGCGCTCGTAGGTTTCCGGGTCCTGAATGACGCTCATGAACGGCGCCAGACCGGTGCCGGTGCTCAGCAGGTACAGGTGCTTGCCCGGGTTCAGGTCATCAAGAACCAGCGTGCCGGTAGGCTTCTTCGAGATGATGATCTCGTCGCCTTCCTTCAAGTGCTGCAATTGGGAGGTCAGCGGACCGTCCTGCACCTTGATGCTGAAGAACTCGAGATGCTCTTCCCAGTTCGGGCTGGCGATCGAGTAAGCGCGCATAAGCGGGCGGCCGTTGGGCTGTTGCAGGCCGATCATCACGAACTGACCGTTCTCGAAGCGCAGGCCCGGATCGCGGGTGCACTTGAAGCTGAACAGAGTGTCGTTCCAGTGATGAACACTGAGGACACGCTCGTGGTTCATGTTGCTCATGTACGTTTGACTCCTGGAGATTGGTCTGCGCGGCTCAATGAGGCTTAACGTGCGCAATTGCATCGCATTCTAATAGCGACGACAATATCTGTTAACTGGATTATTAAGATAAGGGTTATCGGTTATATCGATATGCGATTTACTCTCCGTCAACTGCAAGTCTTCGTCGCCGTCGCCCAGCAGGAAAGCGTATCCCGTGCTGCGGGTCTGCTCAACCTCTCGCAATCGGCGGCCAGCACTTCGATCACCGAGCTCGAGCGCCAGTCCAGCTGCCAGCTGTTCGACCGCGCCGGCAAACGCCTGAGCCTCAACGCCCTCGGCAAACAACTGTTGCCGCAAGCGGTGGCCCTGCTCGACCAGGCCAAGGAAATCGAAGACCTGCTTAATGGCAAATCCGGTTTCGGCTCGTTATCAGTGGGGGCGACGCTGACCATTGGCAACTATCTGGCCACCCTGCTGATCGGCAGCTTCATGCAGCGCCACCCGGAAAGTCAGGTCAAGCTGCACGTGCAGAACACTGCCAATATCGTGCAGCAGGTCGCCCACTACGAAATTGATCTGGGTCTAATCGAAGGCGATTGCAGCCACCCGGACATCGAAGTGCAGAGTTGGGTCGAGGATGAGCTGGTGGTGTTTTGCGCGCCGCAGCATCCGTTGGCCAAACGCGGCAGTGCGACAATGGAAGAGCTGACCCATGAGGCATGGATTCTGCGGGAACAGGGTTCCGGCACGCGGCTGACCTTCGACCAGGCCATGCGTCACCATCGCAGCGCGCTGAATATTCGTCTCGAGCTGGAACACACCGAAGCGATCAAACGTGCAGTGGAATCTGGCTTGGGGATTGGCTGCATTTCGCGGCTGGCGCTGCGCGATGCCTTCCGGCGCGGCAGTCTGGTGCCGGTGGAGACGCCGGATCTGGACCTGGCGCGGCAGTTCTATTTCATCTGGCACAAACAGAAGTACCAGACTTCAGCGATGCGCGAGTTTCTCGAGCTGTGCCGAGCATTCACCGCCGGGGTGCAGCGCAGCGACGAGATCGTTTTGCCGACGATTGCTTAAAGCAGAATCACTGCCCACACCAAAGCGATCATGCTCAGTGCGACAAATTGCGCGGCACTGCCCATGTCCTTGGCGTTTTTCGACAGCGGGTGCAATTCCAGCGAGATGCGGTCAATGGCCGCTTCCACCGCCGAATTCAGCAACTCGACAATCAGCGCCAGCAAACACACGGCAATCAACACTGCCTGCTCGACACGGCTGACATTGAGGAAAAATGTCAGCGGAATCAGCACCACGTTGAGCAGCACCAATTGGCGGAACGCCGCTTCGCCGGTGAAGGCAGCGCGCAGGCCATCGAGCGAATAGCCGGACGCGTTGAGGATGCGTTTCAGGCCGGTCTGGCCCTTGAAAGGTGACATAAGAAAGAAACCAGCCAAAAAGGTGTGGGGAAGCTAGATCAACGAAAGTCAAAAAAGCGTGAAACCGCCAGCCATCACTGGCTCGGAATTGACTCAAGTTGTTGCAGCAGTAAAGCCGCTTGCGTGCGAGTGCGCACGTTCAATTTGCGAAAGATCGCCGTGACGTGGGCCTTGATGGTCGCTTCCGACACGCTCAGCTCATAAGCGATCTGCTTGTTCAGCAGACCTTCGCAGACCATGGTCAGCACGCGGAACTGTTGCGGCGTCAGGCTGGCGAGGCCATCACTGGCAGCTTTCGCCTCATCCGACACGCTGACTGCTTCGAACGCTTGCGGCGGCCAGAACACGTCGCCATCGAGCACCTTGCGCACCGCTTCCTGAATCACGCTCAGATCGCTGGATTTGGGAATGAAGCCACTGGCGCCGAACTCGCGGGATTTGACCATCACCGAAGCTTCTTCCTGGGCAGAGACCATCACCACCGGAATCTGCGGATACTGCCCGCGCAGCAGCACCAGCCCGGAAAAACCGTAGGCGCCGGGCATATTCAGATCCAGCAGGACCAGATCCCAGTCAGCCTTTTCAGTCAGGCGAGCTTCCAGTTCGGCAATGCTCGCCACCTCCACCAGTCGCACGTCCGGGCCAAGGCCCAGCGTCACCGCTTGGTGCAGGGCGCTGCGAAACAGGGGGTGATCATCGGCAATCAGGATGTCGTATGTGGCCATTTTTCAAATGATCCTGTTTTTGATGGCAGACGCGGTAGATTCCGGTCTGGCCAAAGCAACTCGAGACAACGCTTGGAAGCGATATCCACAGGGGCACGTTCGACGCCAATCAACAGCAAACACGGCGTCTCAAACCTTGGCCGCACCCTAATCGGCGCCAAGCATGCCCAGCGCAGCCGGGGTGGTCAAGCAAGATGGCCAGCGCTGTCGACAGTATGGGCCACTATCGGGCCAACTCCGGCTGCGGCTTTCGTATATAGGGCAGCAGCTCGGCATGGGCGGGCGTTGATTCATTCATGTCCAGTTGCTGCTTGGCACCGAGGTAATGCTGGCTGAACACATCGAAATAGGCGTCCAGCGCCGAAGCGGCATCGCTGTCACCGGCCAGCTCCAGGCACAACGCCGCAACTTCAGCGGTGCACAGGTGCTCGCTGCGGGTCGAACGGCGCAAGCGATAGCGCGAGAGTTTGTCGGGCAGCAGGCTGAGGATTGGCAAGCGGTCGAAATACGGACTCTTGCGAAAGATCTTGCGCGCCTCCGTCCAGGTCGCATCGAGCAGAATGAACAGCGGGCGCTTGCTGCTATCGACTGCCACCGTGTTGGTCACCCGCGACGGTTCGACATACTCGCCCGGAAACACCAGGTACGGCTGCCATTGCGGATCGTTGAGCAGTGCAAGCATCTGCGGGTCGGGCTCGGTGCGTGACCAGATGAACGCATGATTGTCGCGCACCACATCGGCAATCAGCCAACCGGTGTTGCTTGGCTTGAACACTTCCTTGCCGGTCATGATCAGGCACACGCCGGAGCGGGTGTCGACGCTTGGCCGCCACGCGCACAGGCAATGACTGATGATCACTCGGCAATCGCGGCAACGCTCGGAGCGAAAGCCGCGCGCCTGAATCGGCTTGATGCCTTCGTCTTCGCGCTGATCGCGCAGGCGGGCCACGGCGTTGGGGGCATGGTTCATCGCAGGCAACACCGGCTGACAGGGAAACTCGACACGAAAAACACTCGGCAGGGCAATAAAGGCCGGCAGTTTACCAGAGCGTCGGCCACAAGCCTGTACCGTCCAGACCGGCTCCCCTATAATTCGCCGCCACTGAACGCACCGCCCCGTGACGGGTCGAACCACCAGTCACCGAATCAGGAGAGTTTCATGCTGCGCCTTATCGTTCCCACCGCTGCCATTCTGCTGGCGTCGTCCTTTACCGCTCAGGCTGCGTCCCTGAGTGAGCAGAATCTGAACCGAGAGCTGCGCAACGTCGCCGCCCAAAGCAGCGTCGGCACGCCACGGGCGATCAATGAAGACATTCTTGATCAAGGCTACACCGTCGAAGGCACGCAGCTGATCAACCATCTGAGCGTGCAAAAGAGCCACGCCGACAAGATGCGCGCCGATCCCAAGGCTGTGTATTTCCAGTTGGGCGCGTCGGTGTGCAACAACCCGTCGTACCGCAAGCTGATGGCCAAGGGCGCGATCATGCGTTACGACTTCACCGAAGTGAAAACCAACAAAGCGATCGGCTCGGCCAGTTACCAGGAATCCGATTGCCCGAAAGCCGCGCCAGCGAAGAAGAAGTAATCAGCGCGAAGCCTTGGCGCGCCGCTGCTCATCCTCGGCGCGCAATTCCGCCACTAGCGCCTGCAGATAGCGCGAGCGACGCTCGCCGCCGGCCAATCGTCGGCAGCACTCTTCTTCGAGACTCAATTGATGCGTCTCGGCCGACTCCTGCAACATTCGATACAGCTGCGTATCGATCTCCAGAACCACTCTGACCATGCATCCCGCCTCCTTGCCACCCACGAATCCTTGAATTGCTTTGCCTTGCGCAAGCGCAAGGTTGTCTTGCGACGTCTGTATTTGAGTAAATCAGAGTGATGGCCCTTTGCGATACGTTCAGACGAGCGGCGGGGCTTTGGCGCAAATCAGTAAGCGGTTGCCAGACAAAACGTTACAGCGCACTGTTCAAGTCAGCGCGAATGCGTGCGAGGGTCTAGATTGAGAATATTCCCGATCATTCGTTAACGGCAGAAATGGAACTGCCGGCCCTGTGTGTTTTTGCAGTGCGACCCGGACGCTGGTTGTCCGGGCTACCCGCCCTGTACAGAAGGAGACGTTGAATGCCTTATCAACCGAATGACCTCTTGAGCCGTCATTTTCAGGAAAGCGGCGACCTTGTCAGCCAGGTCGAAGCCCAACTCAGTCATATTTCCACCAACAGCCCGAACATCCCCATCTACCGTGACATGATCCTGACCGTGCTGCGCATGGCTCAGGAAGACCACAACCGCTGGAACGCCAAGATCACCCTGCAAGCCCTGCGTGAACTGGAGCAAGCATTTCGTGTACTCGAGCAATTCAAGGGGCGGCGCAAAGTTACCGTGTTCGGCTCGGCACGTACGCCAGTGGAGCATCCGCTGTATGCAATGGCCCGCGAACTCGGCGCAGCACTGACACGCGCAGAGATGATGGTCATCACCGGCGCCGGCGGCGGCATCATGGCCGCCGCCCACGAAGGAGCCGGACGTGACCACAGCCTCGGTTTCAATATCACCCTGCCCTTCGAGCAACATGCCAATCCCACCGTCGACGGCACCGACAATCTGTTGCCCTTCCACTTTTTCTTCACCCGAAAACTGTTCTTCGTCAAAGAGGCTGACGCGCTGGTGCTGTGCCCGGGCGGGTTTGGCACCCTTGATGAAGCGCTGGAAGTGCTGACGCTGATTCAGACCGGCAAAAGCCCATTGGTGCCGGTGGTGTTGCTGGATGTTCCGGGCGGGACGTTCTGGCAAGGCGCGCTGGACTTCATCCGCAATCAGCTGGAAGAAAACCGCTACATCCTGCCGACCGATATGAAGCTGATGCGACTGGTCTACAGCGTTGAAGAAGCGGTGGAAGAGATCAATCAGTTCTACAGCAACTTCCACTCCAGCCGCTGGCTCAAGCGGCAATTTGTGATTCGCATGAACCACAAGCTCAGCGATACAGGCACTGGCGCGGATGCAGGAGGAGTTTGCTGATCTGTGCCTGAGCGACCAGTTCCACCAACATGCCTACAGCGGCGAAGAACACGACGATGCGCAGTTCAGCCATCTGGCACGGCTGGCCTTTGCCTTCAATGGCCGTACCCATGGTCGTCTGAGGGAGTTGGTGGACTTTATCAATCTGCCGGAAAACTGGGCCGATTCAAAACCGCCCACTGCACAACGCTCACTCGAGCCTTTCAACGTGATTTGAAGGCAAAAAAAAGGCCCGCTATTTTTTTAAAAAATAGCGGGCCTTTTTTGTTGAATCGGTCTAATCGTCCATCCCTCGACCGCTGAACAAGCGGTTGATCATCTCCATCGAGAACCCCCGATACGCCAGAAACCGGCCTTGCCTGGCCCGTTCTTTCGCATCAATCGGTAAATGTCCGGAGAACTTGCGTTGCCACGTATCCTGAAGCTGCGCCTGCCAATTGATACCACTTTCGCGCAGGGCGATTTCGATATCGGTACGTTGCAAACCCCGCTGGCTGAGCTCCTCGCGAATTCGCAGAGGGCCATAGCCGGAACGGGCGCGGTAGGAGACAAAACTTTCAAGGTAACGGGCTTCGGAAAGCAGCCCCTCTTCCGTCAAACGGTCGAGGGCTGTTTCGATCAGCTCCGCCTCGGCGCCGCGCTGACGCAGCTTACGCGTCAACTCGACTCGACCATGCTCGCGACGTGCGAGCAGGTCCATGGCGGTTCGCCGCACCGCGACGAGGGTATCCAGTACGGCGGTGGTCATCGCTGGTATCAGAGATCAGCGTCGGCCAGGTCGTCTTCGGTCTCTTTGACCGCCGAGGCCTTGGAATCCGCGATCACCGCTGGCGACAGCAGCTTGTCACGCAGCTGCTTCTCGAGCTTCGCGGCGATTTCCGGGTTGTCCGCCAGGAACTTGGCCGAGTTGGCCTTGCCCTGACCGATCTTGGTGCCTTCGTAAGCGTACCAGGCGCCGGACTTCTCGACAAAACCGTGCAGCACACCCAGGTCGATCATCTCGCCGTTGAGGTAGATGCCTTTGCCGTAAAGAATCTGGAACTCGGCCTGACGGAACGGCGAAGCCACCTTGTTCTTCACAACCTTGACGCGGGTTTCGCTGCCGACCACTTCGTCGCCTTCCTTCACCGCGCCGGTACGGCGGATGTCGAGACGAACCGAGGCGTAGAACTTCAGCGCGTTACCACCGGTGGTGGTTTCCGGGCTGCCGAACATCACGCCGATTTTCATACGGATCTGGTTGATGAAAATGACCAGGCAGTTGGCGTTCTTGATGTTACCGGTGATTTTACGCAGCGCCTGAGACATCAGACGTGCTTGCAGGCCGACGTGCATGTCGCCCATTTCACCTTCGATTTCAGCCTTCGGTACCAGTGCCGCCACGGAGTCGACGATGATCACGTCAACGGCATTGGAGCGCACCAGCATGTCGGTGATTTCGAGGGCCTGTTCGCCGGTGTCCGGCTGGGAAACCAGCAGGTCGTCAACGTTGACGCCCAGCTTGCCGGCGTACTCTGGATCGAGGGCGTGCTCGGCGTCGACGAATGCGCAGGTCGCGCCGGCTTTTTGCGCCTGGGCGATCACGGACAAGGTCAGTGTGGTTTTACCGGAGGATTCAGGACCGTAGATTTCAACAATACGGCCTTTTGGCAGACCGCCGATGCCGAGTGCGATGTCCAGACCCAGAGAGCCAGTAGAGATGGCCGGGATCGCCTGACGGTCCTGATCGCCCATACGCATTACGGCACCCTTGCCGAATTGACGTTCGATCTGACCCAGGGCCGCAGCCAAGGCTTTCTTCTTGTTGTCGTCCATTAAAGTCCTCACGTAATCAATAAGGCCTGACGGCCAACACCTGTATAAGTAGCCAGTATTATTCCACAGCGTTCGAAGATCGCCTACCCCTGATTTTCGATTTCTCGTGCCGCTAGTCGCACAAGCCCCTCTAGCGCGGCCTTCACCGTTTGTCGGCGGACTTCATCACGACCGCCGGGGAAGTGCTGAACCTCGCTATAAACCTCATCGCCGACACCCCAGGCCAGCCACACTGTGCCCACCGGTTTGTTCGGCGTGCCACCGTCGGGGCCGGCGACACCGCTGACCGCCACGGCAAAATGCGCCAGGCTGTGATGCTGCGCACCACGCACCATGGCCTCGACCACTTCACGACTGACCGCCCCTACCGTCTCGAACAAATCGCCTGGCACATCCAGCTGCCGGGTTTTCTGCCGATTGGAGTACGTCACATAACCCGCTTCAAACCAGGCCGAACTGCCCGGAATCCGCGTAATCGCTTCGGCGATACCGCCACCGGTACAGGACTCGGCGGTAGTGACATGAGCATTGAGCACTTGCAGACGTCGGCCCAGTTCTGCGGCCAGTTGAGTGGTCTCTTTCACGGCGAGCTCCGGATCGTGTGGAATGCCTCCACCGTACACGAGCCGGACGCGCTTTCAATACACAGAATCATTCAAGATGTTCGGGCGCCAGCGCTCTGACATAGGCCTGACAGGCCTGCAACGCAATCAATCCACGGTCGCCGGTGTCGGTGATGGCGATAATTCGTTGAGCATGCGCGGGGTCAAGTCGGGCGCGTACGGTTGCAGGATCCACGCCGCTGGTGCCGGCGGCGGCTGGCACCGCACAGCCGTGGGCAACGTCGCCGGCGTCGAGAAGGACTGACAGCCGCACATCGGCAGTAGCAAGGCGATCGCGCAAGCGATCCTGATCACGTTGGGCATCGCTCAGCGCTCGATAATGGGTTTGCTCACTGGCCGCGAGCCGCTGCTCCAGTGCCAGGCGTCTATCCTGCTCGGCCTGTTGCGCGGCGGCGGCGGTCTGCGTCAGTTGATTGAGGGTTTCGGCGTTTAACCGCGCCTGCTCGGCCAATTGCCGCTCGTAGCGCCAGTCCTGAAACTGCCATGCCGCTGCAAACGCCCCGGCCACCAGCAGCAACAGACCCATCACGCGCCAGGAGCCGGACATAGCACCGCCCTCGCCCGCGCCCAAATCTCGAGGCGATCCTGCAAGCCGTTCAACCCGCCGTTGATGCGCCGGGTGATGGTGTTGAACTGGTCCGCGTCGGCCAGTTCATTCAAGCCCTTCTGCGCCCAGAACCACGCCGCCGATTCGGCCGCCCATTGCGGTTGCTCGAGCAATTCGGGCAATGCCAACAGACGCTCATCGCCAAACAAGCCGAGACTGCACTGACGATAATTTGCCCGGCCGGTGATCTGAATCAGTCCACGCCCGCGATACTTTTGCCCGTCGCCATCCGCCTCGGGCGTATTGCCCAGACGCAGCGCCAGGGTGCCGGTGTCGTATTTGCTCAGGTACTGGTTGTTGCCCAGTTCGCGCACGTAACGCAATTGGCCCGACTCGTGACCGACCTGTGCCAGAAAAGCCGCGATACGTTTTGGCGTATCGATGCGCTGCCTGGCCATCGCGGTGTTGAGTGGCGAAACAAAAACGCCCGCTTGGGAGCGGGCGTTGGGCATGATGTCGATAAGGTGTTTTTCAGTTAATTGCATGATGCTTGATCCTCCCTGGATGTTGCCCCGATTGAATCACGGCTGGCGGCTGATGCTTGCCAGCCATTTATTTGCCAGAGTTTTCAGGGGACTGTTCAGGGCTGTTCCAAACGAATCGTTTGCCGGCATTACCTCGCCGCCAGATAAAAGCCAGTCTTGATAATCAAGCCAGTCGCGATTGGTTGGATCTTGCGGGATATAAGCTGCATCGCTCAGCCTCAGTACGCCACATGTAGTCAATTGATAACTCATTGTTTACTCCTAGAGCTCGGCATCCGCAGTCCATTCAATCTGCAGTATCTGTCCCGGAATACTGTCGACCGGTGTCATTGTGCCAAACGCAAAACTTCGCTCGGTCACACTTTGCACGAATGATCCGTTACATGCCTTCACAAGTGAAAAATTCCAGATTTCACCGCTGGCCTCGCCGGGACAATACATCTTGATCGTAGGCTGAACGCGCTTCTGAACCAGCATGGTTACTGCCATCCCGGATTGGGGTGACTTCGCCGCGGCGGCTTGGGTGAATGTGGCGATACAGGTACTTGGGCCGTTGTTTGCCCGGATAGGCAAGCGGTCTGCGAAAGACTTTTCAAAATAGCGCTGACACAGCATCAGTTCTTCCGCAGCTGGTCGATTTTCGAACGGGGTGGAAACTGGTCCTTCTTCCAATTGAATTCTCGCCAGGTCAACCGTTTGCACTAAGTTCAGCGGAAGATCAAAAGCCAGCCTCAGACAATCATTGGCACCGAGCATTTTCCCGGCGATCACAGGTACCTGAAAGGTGGCCGTGTACCTGGTCCAAGCCGTGGTCAACTGAAAGACCTCGACCGCTTTCATCACCGGCTCCGAGCCACCCGTTCCGAAGTACTGGGTGATGAATACCTTCAGCGGCCGCGCAGCATCGGAGCGCGCCCAAAAGGTCACGGTGGCGGTTTTACCGGCCAGGGTTCTGACCGACTCGATATATTGGGAAATTTTGTGCTCAGTGGAACCGACACCGGCTGTTGTCTGCTGCCAACGCAAAAAACAAGCGGGCTCGCCCGACACTTCGGATTGGCCTGGCGCGAAATCCTGGCGAGAGATATTCACCGCAGCATTGCCGTTCCAGTCGCAACGGAAACGATCAGCGACGTAGCCGCCGACATTCGGTGCCTGATTGGTCGTACCGCGTTGCCAGATATCGAATCCGCCGTTGATCAGCAGATTCCTGCGGTAAACCTGCACCGGAAACTGTTGCATTGGATCTGGTTTGGACAATTGCCGGATCGCTTGAGCTAACTGATCAGTTTGCTGTTCGTCCGGGCTCAGCCCCGCTGCGGTAATCGCGCTGAGTATTTCCTGCGTGACACTGTTGCCCCAACTCGCTGGAATCAGCGAGCCGGGTGTACCAGCGATCGCGTCCTCGTCAACGAACTTGCCGTTGACCAGGCCAGCGCCGGGAATGCTTTTTGGGTAATCCACTTTCAGCTCCTTTGAGGTCGCATAAAACGCCAACGCCCGCATAGGCGGGCGTTGGCAAAAATTGCTGTAACACTCTGTTTAACTCGCGTCATCAAGCCACAGCGAGCATTCGCATCAGCCAGTCCGGCGGTAAGGGTCGACTCCCGTTTGCGGGAAAACCCGTGCTCGACGGCCAGTCCCGCAGCTCTTGGCGATAGTCCAGAAGCTCCTGATGGTCCTCAATGCTCAGGCTCATCGGTCTGCCCGCGGTCTCCTCATCCCGATCACGATCAACCAGCCATTGGCTGGCCAACAGCTGCCCGTCGCGCCACTTGCGCGCCAGCATCGAAAGTTCGGCATCCGACAGCGGCGCGGCATCGATCAACACCGGCAAACCATCGGCATCATGGCTGCGGATTTTGCCGGGCGCAGGGTTGCCGATCACAGCGATGAAACGCTCCTCAGTGATCGGTACTGCATCGCTCGGCATGCTTGGATTGATGCCGGACAGGTACACACAGCCTGTGGACTGACTATAAAAACGGTTCATGGTTACTCCTCAGCGTCCGAACGCGATTGCACAAAAGCCGCAAGGCAACAGTTCCGAGTACAACGTGAAACCGTTCTGATTTTTCGCACCCAGCGAAACACTGCCCGGAGCCGATCCATTCAAAGTGGATGGAAATACCGCAAGACAAACGTTGGGAAACGCCAAGGTAAAACTCGAATATGCCCCTTGAATTCCTAAGGTCGAAAGCCCGATCCACTGAATGATGAAACCACCCAGCCAGGAAGGAAAAACAATGTAGCCGTTGGTGGTCAGACTGGCAGAAAAGCCAAAGCGGAGCGTTTTCGGCGTCACGATCGTGGTGGTATCCGCGCCACTGTCGGTCTGCACCTGAGTAGCTATCTTCGCCACTCCGGCAATGCTTTCGCTCGCCTGCACCACGCGCTTGGCGATGGCTTGAAAAACCCGCAACGGAGTCATGCGTTTAACGTTGTCGGTTCCCTGCTCCGCGTCTTGGACACTGGCCACAGGCAACACACTCTGGGTGATTTTCTGCTCGATGGCAGACTTCAATTGAGCGTTGTCCTGCTCATCCGCTGCGAGGCCAGCCGACTGAATCACATTCAGCACTTCCTCAGTGACAGCATTGCCCCACTGCGCAGGAATCAAAGACCCAATGGCGCCGGTCAACGGGTTTTCGTCGACAAACTTGCCGTTGACCAGGCCGGCGCCGGGCAAACTTTTTGGATAATCCATTTCACTTCTCCTTGTGCAAAAAAAACAGCCGTTCACCGGGGCGCCGGAATCAGCGATCCCACTGTCCCGATCATCGGGTTTTCATCAACAAGTTCCCTTTCACCATTCCGGCGCTGGGCACACTGCTTGGATAGTCCATGCGGGGGTCTCCCGTGGTATTGGGTGACTGTTCACGAAGCAGTTTGTGATGGTTTCACGTCAGAAAGGGCGTCAAACCGGCAACACAGGCCAGTCCACGTTTTGCGGATAACCGGGCTGCCTGTCGATCTTGTTTAGCGCCAGTTTGTAGGTAGCAAAAGCCCTGAACCACTGCATGTCATCGGCCTCCAACAACCCTGCGATGTAGGCGTCGGCCATACCGACGGTTTGCTGATCAGCTTCGGCCAACAACTCGTCACGCCGCGCCAGCGCCGATGCTCGCTGTTCGCTTTCAACCAACTGCGATGCGTTCGGCAATGCATGTTTGGTGACCTTGCCGTCGGTCCACTTCCAGATGCCGTCGCGCTCCTCGATCGTGCGCAGGAACAGCTCATCGGAGATCTCTACGGCAGTGGCAGGCATCTGCGTGTGAATCGCCGAGTCATAGCGCCCAAGCAGTTCGCCCTGGGCATCAAAGTCAATGTATTTCATTTCATTCACCGTTGATTTCAAAAGCCGATGGCGAACCAGTTCCAGCCGCCAGGGTCAGCATTGGAGAAGCGCTGAAACTGGCTTTGCGAGAGTCGGTAAAGGGAAAAACGCAGGTCGGAGAATGCCGGTGAAAGATCGCCGCCCGAGAGAAAGAGCACGCTTTTGGGAAAGGCAATCGGATAGGTGACGGTTTCGCTGAGTGCGCCGCCCGTGGCCAGTCCCCATTGCAGAATCAGGCCACTGGGCAACCGCTGATAGCCGCCTGCAGTGTTCAAGGAAGCGGTAAACGCTGGCGAGTACTTGAGCGCACCGTCACCAGAATCCAGGCCCCAGCCACCACCGAGCAGAAGCCGGCGAAAAGTAACGTAGCTGCCACCGACAAATGACAATGTGTTATCCGGTGCAGCAGCGCTGGCGGTGCCCAGACTCTCGCCACTCCTGACTTTCACGTTCAAAGCACCGGAACCTGCCACCAGCGACACCAAGCCTCCCGCAGGCACAGTCGACCATTGCGGCAGTGTCACCGTGCCTGGGCTAGTGAAGATCGAAAGTTTGCCGACGTCCGCGACCGTCAACGAAACATCGCCGACGTAGTTGGTTTGCCCGGCCAGACTACCGAGTGCGCGTTGGACGAATTCAGTCGTCGCGACTTTCTGGCTGACATCGAACTGGACCGGGGTCTCAAACAGGTTTTTTCCGCGAATCGCTTCCAGCAACTGCGTGTTCAAGCCTTCGGTCGGTTCGATCCCGGCAGCTTTGATAACCGCCAACACCTCTTCGGTGAGCGCATTGCCCCACTCAGCTGGAATCAACGATCCGGGTGTTCCGGTGACGGGATTTTCATCGACGAAACGACTGTTGACCAAACCGACACCGGGCATGCTTTTCGGATAATCCATCCCTCATCCCTCCCTAGTCATAATTGATGTGCACCTTGGTATGCGCCGGCGCGCTGCGGTGGATCAGGCATTCCAGCGCCGAGCCCGGGTTGACGCCGAAGCGCTCGCCCCAGTAGCTCGCGCCGTAACGGCGGCCGAGCAGCAGGCGGCCGCCGGTGTTGAGCGTCCACATGAACTGCGCTTCCCAAGTGCCCCAATGCGCCGAACCAAACCGGGCGCGGCCCATGCGTGGGGCTTCGTGTTCGGTGATGCTGGCGTTGGGGTAACCCTGGCTTTTGGCGATGTCGAGGTAGTAGCCGACAGCCTGGCTGCCGACCGCGAGCAAGCGGCGGCGTACGGCGAGGCGGCGGTCGTCGAACAGTGGCGTGGCGCCCAGGCACGGGTCGGGCAGGTTCATCACCCGCTCCCAGTCCGGCACCAGTTCGCTGACGCCGGCCGGGTCCATTTCGTTGAGCAGGTCGGCGGCGCGCGCATCCAGACGGGCCAGTTCGACGGCGACGCCTTGCAGCACTTCCTCAAGCTCGGGCACCCGCTCCGGATCCCATGCCGGGCCACTGGGCAGCAAGGCGCGCAACTGCGCCTGGTATTGCGCGGCGGTTCTTATGCCCCCCATACGCAGCCTCCGAAGGTGAGCAGTTCGCTCTGCCCGGCCGGCACGTCAGCGGCCGGAGCAGTGAGCGTGTGATCGTATTCGCCGCCGGCGCTGCTGATGGCTTCGCGGATATGGCTGATCAGCAACGGCACGCCGAGGTCAGCCTCGCGGTTGTGCAGATCGCGCAACTGCGCTTCAACGGCGGCGCGCACGGCGGTAGTGTCCGGATTGACGCTCTTGAAGCGATACACCACCGGCACCTGAACCGGTCGCTGCACGTGCACTTCCGCGGTCACCGGACGCAGCGGTTCGATGTACTCCTGAACCTCCGCCAACTGCTCATCGTTCGGCACCGGTTGCGGGTCTTCATCACGCATGATGAACACCGTCACCGTGCCCGGCCCGAGCAGGCCGCCCCGGCACCACGCCCGCGTCACACCCGGCACTTCCAGCGCCCAGGTTTCGTAGTCGCTGGCCGCGCCACCGTGGGGAATCACGCGGTAGGAACGGATGACCCGCGAGCGCAGCGATTCGAGGCTTTCCCGCGCCACACCGCCGCTGAGGCCCGGCGCCAGCACCACGAAGCTGTTGCCGACAATCCCGGCAATCGGCTGCACCTGGGTCAGCGTCAAACCCGCATCAGCGTTGCCCAGACTGCCGGCCTCCAGCGCCGCAATCGTGGTGCTGTTGCTGCCATTGACCGTGGTGCGCGCCGTGGTGACTTTGTAGGTGCGGCCATCGTTCGCTTGCAGCAGAGTGTCGACGTCGAGCACGGCGCCGGGAGTGGCGGTAAAACTGACGCTGCCGGTAGCCACCTGCGCGGCTTTGCGCGGCTGATTCAGGCGCAGCGCGGCGATGCGTTCCAGGGTTGACTCATCGGCTTTGTCGGGCAGGATCTGCTCGGCAATCCAGTCGAGATAACCGTACAAGCCATAAGCGGCACCACCGAGAGTGCGGGCCAGTACTTGCGCATCGGACTGGCGCAGCGAATCGCCGGCCAGGTCGCTTTGGGTGCGTTTGATCAGCACCGGCAGCGAAGGGGTTTCAAACGGCATAGATCACCTGCCAACTGTTATCGGGGTTGATGTCCAGACGTTCGCCGTCGGCCAGCGTGAGGATCGTGCGCAGGTTGAGGCGCTGGGCGTCGAGGCGTTCGCTGATGATGTCGATGGCGCTGCAGTGGCCGTCGTCGAGCAGCCATTGCAGGGCTTCGCGGGCATAAAATTCGGCGTCCATTTGCGTCTGCCGGGTCAGCTTGACCCGGCGCAGCAGCCACAGCCGCGAGCCGATGCGATCGTCGGCAACCGTGGGGAAACTGTCGCCCCACCAGCCGAAGCGTTCTTCGTCATCGAGGGCGTCGTCATCAGCGGCGCGACGCCAGGTGAACAGACTGATGAGCACGGCGCGGGTCAGCGCGGCGTGGAGGTTCTGGCTGATGAACATCACTGGCCTCCTGCCGGCGCGCCGGTCTGACCGTTGCCGGCCTGCACGCCAACATGCACGTGTTTGATCTGGCTGATGCCGCCAGCCAGTTGATCACCGGTGGAAACGATCTTGCCGGTCTGGTTTATCACCGGCGTTTCGAAGTTCACCGCGCTGCTGGCGCGGATGTTCAGCGTGGCGGTTTCGATGTCGATGATCCGCCCGCGCTTGAAATGAATTTTGTCGCCCTCGTCGGTGTAGATCGCCACTTCACCGGCAGCGAGCGCTTGCAGGCGATAGCGACGGTCGGCGATGACCAGGGCGATGGCGTGGGAACGGTCGCCGCCGATGAAGGTGACGACCCCTTCAGCGCCAGCCAGCGGATGGCTGGTGAAACCGTAGGGTTCGAAGTGTTCGAGGTCGTCGTTGACTTCACCGGCGGTGAGGCGCATTTGCAGCGATTGCAGCTTGGTTGCCGAATTGGCGAGCACGACAGTGCCGCGCGCCAGCAGGCGTGTCAGTAGGCTCATGGGTTTCCTTAGACTTTTTCGACACAAACCCTGTGGGAGCGGGCTTGCCCGCGATGGCGGTGTGTCAGGGAAAAAATGTATTTGTTGTCACGACCGCTATCGCGGGCAAGCCCGCTCCCACAGGGGCCATTGTCGCCAGCAGGATCCTGCGTCAGGCCTGGGATTGCTTCGGGGGCGTCGGATCAGGATCAAACGTATGCGGCGGCGCCACTTGCAGCGTGGTTACCGAACCCTGCGCCGACAACGAATAAGTGACCTTGGAAATCAGCATGTCACCATCGAAATCCAGCACCGGGTCCTTGACCCTGACCAGCGTGTTATGGCGCCACAAATCGCCATTGCTCTGCCGCCAGCCCTGCACCTGATAGGTGGTGGTCTGCGCACGGCCCATGCGAGTCGCGCTTTCCCATTGGGCACGCTGCTGCGCCAACTCAAAGGTCAGTTGCGTGCCTTCGTTGATCACCGTGGTGCGCCGCCGTTTGAAACTCAGGTCGGCCGCCGTCGACTCGACTTCGCTGACCGCCGCGCCGCTTTTCGCATCCGAGCCTTTCTGCTGGCCGATCACCCGATACTCGGAGAACACCTGGCTGAAATCCATTGGCGCACTGGCCGACAAGATATTCTTGCCCAGCTCCAGCGCATCGCTGGCGCGGCCGCCGCTGCCGGGTTTGGCCAACACCAACTGGCCCAGCTCGTTGTCGGTGGAAAACACCCGCAGCAGCGACAGCAATCGGTCGATCGACTGGAATGCCGTTTCACCCGGCACGATGGTGTGTTTGGTCAGGCGTGTGGTGTCGCTGATTTCATTGACGACCCACAGTCCATATTCGCTCGCCAGATCGCGGACGATAGTCAGCAAGGGTTGTTGCTGCCATTGGCTGGGCAGGTTACGGGCGGCGCAATCGACCAGATCCTGGGTTTTCGAACTGCCTTCGATGGTCAGGCTGATCTGCCGCCCGTCATAGCGGATCGGTGCCTTGAACACGTAACCGGTGAGCACCAGATCCTTGCCGATTTTCACCTCGCAGGGGTCGCCGGGTTTAATCGGTTTGCTCACCGCCTGCCCCGGCCATTGCCAGGTAATGTCGAGCTTGAAGGTGCGGAACTGACGCTCGAGATCGGCGGTGATTTCGACGCTTTTCCAGCCGCCGTATTCCATGCCGTTAACCGTCAGTGTGACGTGGTTATCCAACTCGTCCATGGTTCACTCCCTGGAGACTTTCACATCGCTTTGCGGGAGGTACAACGGATTGGTCACGCCGTTGCGCTGCACGACTTCGGTGACTCGCGTGGCGTCGCCAAACTGTTTGTACGCTATGACCAGTGCCGGAAGGCTTTCCTGAAAGGTTTTGCTGACCAGTCGCACGCCCGAGGACGCCACGGCTTTGAGGTGCGCAACCAAGGCATCCTGCACGTCACTGATGGCTTGATAGTGCTCAGGATCGGCCTTGTTTTTCGCCCCTTGCAGCGCCTCGACCAAATCCTTTTGCAGCGCCTGCAAATCATCCGTGGCCGGGACTTCCGGGCGGGTGACTTGCTGATGAGCCTGCTGAGCAACGGTGGGCGTCGACGGCAGTTGCAGCGCTCGGGTGGCCACTGGCATCGACGCGACCCACTGCGCCACTTTGACGATCAGCGTGTCCTGCACCAGATCGGCCATCGCCTGCGCTGCGGCATTGGTGTCCTTGCCGGTAGTGATCTTCGGCGCATCGGCCTTGCGAATCGCTTCGAGTTGCTGCGACACGTCGGCGATCACGCCCCGGTAGCCTTCCTTGGCGAACGCCTTCAGCTCCTTGATATCGCCGAGCAAACCCTTGAATTCCGCCGCCACTTCCTTGGGCAACTCCTTCACGGCCTTGACCAGTTCAGTGATCTGCCGGTACTGCTCGATCAAAGGTTTCAGTTGCTCCTTGATCACTTCATATACGCCGGTAAGGCTGTTGCGCAGGTTGGTGATGCCGATCCGCGCGGCCTTGATCAGCGTCATCGCCTGTTCGAAACGCGCCACCGCCGAACCCAGCAGCCCGTCGGCCTTGGCCAGCAGCACTTTCTGCGTGCTGACCGTGGCGGTCGGAAACGGCAGGGGTTGGTCGGGATAGAACTTCAAGGCGAACGTCACCAGCCCACCGTCCTGGCGGGTGTGAGTCATGTCGCATTCGCCGACCTTGACCTGCAGGCGTCCAAGCCACGGATGCACCAGTTCGCCACGGCCCTGCTCCAGCGCCTTGAGCAGCTTGTCGCGCTGCTCAAGGCAATCGGGGCCGATGATGAACGCGGTCAGATCGTGAGTCTTGGCCTGCTGGCCGAGGTCCTCGAAAAACGGCAGGTCGCGTTGCGGGTATTCATGCAACTGCCCTTTGCGACCGACCGGGGTTTTCGCCTGGTCGATCCAGAAACCGACACCGCGAAAGGATGCCGGCAATAAACGGTCACGCCAGTTCATTGGGAACCTCCCATCGACAGCGAGCGATAGCCGATGCGTGAAGACACGGCCAGGCCAGGTTGATTGGTTTGCGGTTGTTCGGTGCGCAGGCCGGCCGGCGCATTTTCGAAGCGCACGGTCAGACCGCCTTCGAGTTGCGTACGGTTGTTGGCGGCGCTTTGCTGGATCAGCGCGCTGGAGGTTTGTGGCAACGAACCGCTTTGCAGGGCGCCGTTGCCAGCAGGCGCCGGACTGGCAGCGAAGAACGCCGGTGCCAGTTCGCCTTTGCCTTCGGCATTGGTCTGGCGTTGTGCTTCAGTGAGAGTTTCAACTTTGCCGGTGACTTTGGCGATCAGTCCGGCGAAGCCACCGTCGAACAACTCCTTGATCGGCGCAATGACGGTTTGCAGCTTTTGCCACAACTCGCCGAACCACTCGGTGATCGGCCCCCAACTCTCGATGATCTGATCCAGCGGTTTCCATTCGAACAGGCTGTGCAGAAAGTCCACGACCGGCGCGGACAGCGCCAACACAACGCCCCAGAGCGCCGAAAAGACCTCACCGATCGGCTGCCAATACTGAGCAATCTGCTCCAGCGGCGACCACTCGAACAGGCTGGTGAAAAAGCCTCTGACTCGCTGCACAGACGTTTGCAGCGCCATCCAGATCGGTTCGAAGAACCCGACAACTCCACCCCAGGCGCTGGTGAGCATTTCCATCGGGAAAAAATCGAACAGCGTGCGCAGGATATCCCGGGTGCTTTGTACGGCCGATTGCAGCGTGGTGAACATCGGTTCGAAGAACCTCACGACACCACCCCACGCATCGGTAAGCATCTGCATCGGCGAGAAATCGAACAGGTTTCTAAGAAATGCCATCACCGGCACACTCAAGGCCTTGAGCAATTCCCAGATCGCCGAGAACAGGCCGGTCAGCGGCCCCCAGTTTTCAATGATCATCCCCGCAGGCGACCACGAGAAAACCGACTTGAAGAAGTCGATCACTGGCGCCGTCACGGCCATCACCTTGTCCCAGACTCCGGAGAAAAATGCCGTGACCGGTTCCCACAGCGCAGCCAGTGCCGCCAGCGGTCGCCAGTCGAGTACCGAGCGCAACGTCGCCATCGCACTCGCCCCGATGTTTTTCACGCCCTCCCACATCCCTGTGAAGAACGCGCTGATCGGCGTCCAGTTGGCCACGATCAAACCGGCCGCCACGGCAATGCCCATGGCGATCAGCATGATCGGGTTGGTCTTGAGCACCATGCTCATGACGTCCATTACCTGCGTCATACCGGTGACCGCGGTTTGCATAGCGGAGAAGGCAATTGCCCCCGCCGCCAGGCCTTCAACCAGTTTCGGGTTGTCGGCGAGCAGGCTGCCGACCTGCGTCAGCATCGGTTCCAGCCCGACCACCAAGGCCCCCACCGCCGGCACCAGCGCGGCGTCCACCGCCGCCGAAACCTTTTGCATCGACGCGCTGAACACGTTCATGTTCTGTGTCGCTGCTGTCGGCGCGGCGGGCAGGTCGACGGTTTTCGCCGTGTCGCTGACTTCGCTCAATTTGCCCTGGAACGCTGCGGCCGATTTGATGCCGTCTACAAACGGCGTGATCACGCTGCCGCCGTTGAACAGACCACTGATGTCCAGCTTGCCGAGGCCGGTCTGCTCGAGATTGTTTTTAAAACTCTCAACCTTCATGCGCAGGGCGCCCAGTTTGGGCGAGAGTTCATCGATGCCGGTGATCAGCACCGGTTTCGGGGTTTTCTTCTCTTCGTCTGCCATCACTGCACCTGCTGCATCGCATTGATCCGTTGCGCGTGCTCCAGCGATTCGCGGAGCACATCCAGTGGCCTGGCCATCATCTGTTCGGGGTCAACCTTCCAGAACCAGGCCAGGTCATAGGCGACGGCGATCAGGTCGGTGATGGCGCCGACGCCGCACTCATGAAAAAACTCGCAACGGCCCAGCTCAGCGCATTGAGGTCAGCCAGATCAAGCTGGTTGACCGACGACGGCGGAATGCCCGCGCACACGGCGATGTATTTGGCCGCCACGTCCATGTCGAGGCTGACTTCTTCGCTCTTGTCGATCTTGTACGGCAGCGCCTTGATCGCTCGCACTTCCTGCACCGTCGGACGACGCAGAACGAGTTCGGTCAGTGGCTCGCCGTGGGCTTCGATTGCTACTTGAAGCTTCACGGCGGCGCTCATTGCCAGGTCCCCTTGATGCCTTCGAATTTCAGTTCGATGGTGGCGTCGTCGCCCTTGGAAACTGGCTCCTCGACCAGATAGGCGCCGGCCAGCACGTAGACTTTGCCGTTGCTGAATTCGCAGGTGACGGTGATATCAGTGCCTTCGATCAGCTTCTTCAGCGGGAAGTCGGCGGTGTGCAGCGCGGTCACTTTGAACGACGGTGCGATGTCGGTTTCCTTGTAGAAACCGGGCACGACGGTTTCACGTTTGACGGCCATCAGCGGGGCTTCGCAGCCGCCATTGATGGTCAGTTGTGCGCCGTCGACCTTGACGTAGCAGGTGCCTGCAATCAGTTGACCCATGGTGTTTCTCCCTTCAAATAAAAAGCCCACGCGAGGTGGGCTGAATGCTTAGCGCCGACTGCGCGGATCAGGCCGCGTCGTCGTACTGCAGACGGAACTGGTTGAGCAGTGCGAACACGCGCAGGCCGTTGATGTAATCCGGCGGGAACAGCACGTTCACGCGGCTCGGGTCCTGCACGTCGCGCTCGACGATCAGGTGTTCGGCGAACAGCTCGGCGTTCTCCACATGGCCTTCCAGCTCTAGCTTGGCGTACTGCGCAATCAGCTCGCCGCGAATGGTCGCAGGCGTGACGATCGGCTGACCGGCGCCGAAACGGGTACCGTCGGAGGCCAGTTTGTGGCGTCCGTATTTGCTGGTGATCACGCTTTGCAGACGACGCACGATGAACGCCGACTGGTGCATGGTTTCGCTGTCCAGATAGGAGTTGTCGGCCTGGCCGTAGGCGTTCTTCTGGTAGGTGGTGATCGAGCGCTGGATGCGCACGTAACCGCCTTCGTAGTACGCAGTAGCGATGCCGTAGTTGAGCAGCGACTGACGCTCGGTCAGGGTGAAGCGCTCGCTGGCCGGCGCCGGGTCAACACCCGGCAGGCTGCCGCTTTGCGTCGGACGGCTGGCATCGGCGGAGATGAACACCGCCGTGCGCGCAGCCAGTGCCGCCGCTTGTACCCAGAACGGTTGCGGTACGCCCGGCTCCAGCGCCTGGATGGTCATGTGCTGATCGTTGCGCGCCTGGCCGGCAGCGACCAGCGTACCGACCGTGCCGCGTTTGGCGCTGTAGACGTGACCAAACAATTGCTTGGCCCACGACCAGCGCCCGGTGCTGTCATCCATCACCGCTTGCCAGGTGTTGAGGGTGGCCAGGTCGGACCACGGCAAGGCGATGAATTCGAATGGCTCATCGCCTAGAGCCGCGACGGCGGCGATCTGATCCGGCACACCGGCGCCGCCGGTCATGGCGGTGATTGCGCTGGTCAGACCGGCCGGAGTTTCTTCGCCGTTGCTCTTGCCCAGGCGATTGAATTGCAGGCTGATGTCATTGCCGCTGTCGCCGGTCCATTTGGCGGTCAGGGTGACCACGCCTTCGGCAGTGGCTGCGCTGACTGGCAGGTCGGCAGTGGCGTTGATTTTCTGCGCCAGTGCCGTGGCCGCTTGAGCGGCGGTGGCGCCATTGACCACGGTGGCCTGCACGCGCACGCCGCCGACATATAGATTGAGCATGCCCGCTTGAGTCGCGGTACCGGTCAGGGTCAACACACCCTTGGCGATGGCGCCTTCGGTGTTGTGCAGCGGCAGGCACCAGATCTCGCCGATCGGGTCAGCCTTGCGGAAGGTCTCGTACATCGAAGCGAGCATCGAGCCCTGGCCGCCGATGCTTTTCGCCAGCGCCACGCTGGAAACCAGCACCAGTTTGCCGACCTCAGTCGGGGCAATATTGTCGTTGACCTGCGCGACGATCAAACGGCGCATGGCCGAGGTCGCGCTGTTGGCGGCCGAGTTGTCCATTTCGGCATAGAACAGCGGCACACGAATGTCCGCCGGGATGTTGCTGAATCCGATCGCCATTATTTGGCTCCCTGTGGTTTAGCCGCTTTTGCGGTTTTGAGTGTGATATCGCCGTCGGCCAGACGCCGGCGCCACCAGGCGCTGTCCAGCACTTCTCGGCCTGCGGCCGGCAGCAAGTCGCCCGCCTCCGGGTCAGGTACGACACGGCCAGCGGCCGGCACTACGGTGATGCGGTTGCTCATGGGGTTACGTCTCCAGAGAAAGTCATTTCCACCCGGCCATCCGGACCCGGGCGTTGCAGATTGGGGTCGGCCGGATCGATCGCATCGACCCGCACCGTCATCCCGGTAAAGGACGACAAAGCGTCCAGTTCGCGCTCGTGCCAACTCTCCGCAGGCTGACTTGGCAGATTGCGGCCGAGCTGGAACTCGGCATAAAAACGCAGCCGATAGAAGGCGCGGCTGCTGTTGATCGAGACCATCTCGCCGCCGTCGTAGACGATGGCGCTGTAGTCGGAATCGGGTTTGAACCCCACCAGCGCGCGCCACAGTTCGGCGCGCAGGTCGTGCAACCCATCCAGCGCTTTTGTCGCGTCGGTAGCGTCAAGGGCCAGGACGATTTCAAAGCGGTCGCGGATTGGTTGGGTGGTGAGGTTTTGTGTGTTGCTGTTGCTGGCCAGATCGGCGATTGCCAGCACGTGGGCCGAAGGTGTTGGCAGATCCGGGTTGCCTTGCAGCAACGCCAGATCGACACCCACCGAAATGTGATTGGCAAGCCCAGGGCATTGCCCACGCAGTTGCGTGAGGATCGGGGTGATCTTCATGGGGGTGTTCCGAAGTAAGAGAAATTACAGTGAACGCCGCAGTCCCTGTGGGAGCGAGCCTGCTCGCGAAAGCGGTCGGATGCTGAAGCTGACGTGCCTTTCGCGAGCAGGCTCGCTCCCACAGGAATATGCACTCGGTTCAGGATTACTGTTCCGCCTTGGGATCCAGGCACGACGCATCAATCAGGCAGCGATAGCTGTTCTCGCGACTGCCGCTGGCGGTGACCTTGTCGATCGACCAGCGTCCGCGCATGAAGTCCGGCCAGCTCTCATCGAGCAATACCAGCCCTTCGGCCGCGAGCCGTGGATCCCCCGGGCAGGTGATTTGCACCTTGTACTTCTGCCGCAGCATCTTGCGCACTTCGCCCTCGCCTACTGCGATGGCATCAGCTTCGCTGGGCTGCTTCTGGCGCAGCGTCTTGAACGGCGCAACACCGGTTTCAACCCAGCGCAGCACCCCGGCCGCCGCATCCCAGAAACAGGTCTTGCAGCCCTTGGCCTGCTCGCGGGCAGATTCTTCCAGCGTGGCGCTGATGAAGGCGTGATCGCCGGGGCGATTGTTGTGGGTAACCGACAGCGTCACGTCCGGCAGAATCTGCCCCGACAACGACTTGGTCTGCCCGGGCCGCGCCAGCACATAAACATCGCCGTAAGGCTTGGCGACGACGTTGTATTTTTTCGCCAGACGCGTGACAAACCCCATGTCGGTCTCGTTGGACTGGTCAATGTGCTCGATGCGGATCAACGAAATCTCAGGCGCGACCCGAGGCGAAAAGCCGTGCAACTCCACCAGCTTGCGAAATAATCCACCCAGCGTCGTTGGCCCATGACTGGCGGTGCGGCGCTGCTTGAAGCCGGTTTCATCATCCTTGCTGAATGGCGCCGCAGTGGCCACCAGGGTGAGGCGAAACGGAAACAGTGTCGGCGTCAGACGCGTCACTTTGAACTGGCCCTTGTCGACCATTGCGGTTTCTCGATAACCAACTTGCAGGCCAATTTTTCCACCCAGACTCGGCAGCCCTTCAAGGCCCTCCAGATCGATGGTCAGCGTCAGCTGATCGGACTCGAAACCGGCGGCATCGATGTGCTCCCAACTGATCAGGCGCTGATTGAACAGGGCCGCGTTGGCCCCGTAGATATTCACTGCCGGCGTAAATCCCAGTGCCATTCAACCTCCTTAATCCCACGCCGTCGCTGCTTTGACCACGGCGGGCTTCACATCCAGTTCCGGTAGCACGATCCAGACGCCAGCGGGCAGAATTGGCCCGTGTTCGGCCAGGGTCGGGTTGAGCTTCCACAGCACTTCTTCGGCAGCGTCATCACTGCGCCCGGTTTCGCGGTAGAGAAGCAGATTCACCGAATCACCGGCCACGCTTCGTGCTTTACGCATTGTTGAACTCCGCTAGTTCGATGACCCAATCGACTACCATCGCCGTACCGTCATCGATGATCTGGGTCTGGGTTTCCTGAACGCTGCTGATCCGCCACAGGCCCCAGTTTCGACCAATCCCGTCGATCAACGGCAGCGGGATACGCAGCGCCTGCAAAGCTCGCAATTCATCGAGCCGATCCATGGCTACGGCGTACATCGACTTGCCGGTAATGGTCAGGGTTTCCGGTTTCTGTCCGGTCTGGCTGGACTTGGGTTTGCTGGTGAGGATCTGTATCTCGGTCCAGCCGCCGTCAGACTTGCGCAGCAACTGGTGGTACGCAAAGTTGCGCGACAGGCCGAAGATGAAACTGCCCAATGCCATTTGCTGTTTCATCAGGCGACTCCATCGGTCAGGGCCGCGTCGCGGCGGGTGGCAAGGGGGTTGTTGGTGAGCAGCGGGGTCATTTGCATGAACTGGTTTTGCAGATGCTGCGCGACCAACATACCGATCTTGTCCGAGCTGCCGGGGTCGCTGCAGTAGACCTGGACCGAAGGTGCGTAGGTCACGTGCTGGTCAGACGCATGGGCGCTCGCCAGATCCTTGCTCACTTGGGCGGGCGCAGAAAGCGTGTCAGGCGCGGTGATAGCAAGTCTTTCACTCAAAGCAGTTTGCGCGTTTCTGCTCGATGCCGGAATCGCCTGCGAAATAGCCTCCAGAGAAACCGTCGATGGCCCGAGGTGCGGCGTATCGACCAATGATGCTCGTTCGCCAATTGCCATTTCCGCACCGGCCGCAGGAGCCAGACTGGCAATCCCTGTCACCGGCTTGTCCGCTGCGAGCCTCGATGCAGAATCTGCTGTTGACGAAAGATCGGGGGGATTCGCCAGGGCGCTACCAGGTATCCGTTTGCGCAACCGGTCTTTCGCCTCATCGACACCGGCGTCCAACACAAGATCGAATAGCTTTTTCAGGGCTGAACCCAAAACAATGACCCCCGCCGTGATCGTCGGATGGTCCTCAGCGAATTCACTCATCCTGTCGATGCCGGCACCGGCAACGCTCAGCACTTCAGGAGAGGGCGCCACCGCCTGGGCGCTGGCGATAGCCAAGCGCTCGTTTCGAGCAGTCTGAGCATTCCACTGTCCTTGCGGGGAATTGGAGCGTGCCAGTGCAGACTGGCGCACCGAACTCCGCTCACCGATCACCGAAGTCGCGTACTGACTTTTGTCCTTTACTTGCGAAAAGGCCTCGTTGACATCGCCCGGATTCTGCGCCAACAACTGCACCGCATTGGCGCTGTCAGCAAACAGGCTTCGCGCCAGCGTGGCGCGTTGTTCGACAGGTTTTGCGTGCAGCGCGGCAAGCACCGAGAGCAGCGCACCCTGGGCATTCTGCTTGTCGGGGTCATGCATTGCAGCGGTCACGGCAGCAGGATCAAGTCCCAACTGCTTCCAGGCGCCACGTTCTGCGGCGGAGACGCTGTCACCTTTGCCCAAGGCAGCTGAAAGGCTTTTCAACGCCTGCCCGGCATCGTCTTTGCCCGTTCCGCTGCGGAGCAAGGCTGCCGACAGCGCTGCGGCCTGCTGGGGCTGCAAGCCTGCTGTGAGCGCCGCCTCGCCTGATTGCTTGAGTACGGCGCCGATGTCGGCGGACTTGACGCCACCCGGCATTTTGCCGAGCAGGTGTGTCGCATCCGCGAGGTCAAACGCCTGATCGCGAGTGAGCTTCATCGAGGTGCGCCACACCGTCATCATCTCGGCGACTTCCATCGCTGGGATTTTGAGTGCCGACGCTACGACCGCAGCGTCGCTGGCGAAGTTGAGCAGCTCAAAAGACTTGTCCGACGCGTTGGTCAGCTCATTGCCAATTCCTGAGTCGGCGGCCAGCGTTGCAACCTTGATCAGTTCGATACCGCTGGTGCCTCCCGCCGCCACCATCGGCTTACTGGCCATGATCAAGCTCGACAGTGCGATTTCGTTGGCCTGCACTGGCGTCAATTGTGCCGCGCTACCCAGATCGGCCGCCGCCGAATAAAAGTCAATCGCCGGCCTCACACTTTCTGGTGCCTTGGTCCGCTCGGCGGCCTCATCCGGCGCTGCCGACGCGCTGGTGGCTTCACCGTTCGCGGTGGAACTCAACGAGAGCATCCGCAAGTTGGACAATGCCAATCGCAATGAATCGATCGCTGTCGTCAACGCATCGATCCTGATACTTGCGGTGACGAGCGCCTGACTCAGCTGAGGATATTGATCGCCGATAATCGGTCCGGGGCCGGGGTTTGCCGCAGCCATGTTCAAGCGGATATCACCGGTTGCTGCGCCCCCCCGCTCATCGGCATTCATCGGCGCAAATTTGCTTTCTGCCATGCCGCTCTACTCCTGTTTCACGCCAAGGCGAGTGATCGCTATGTCGTAGCGGCGCAACGCCTTTTCGGCGTCCCATTCCAGAATCTCCGCTTCACTTACCGGGTAAATGAGCGGGACGATATCGAGGACTACTTCGATGTCGCGTTCCGAAAGTAGGCCGCCGGCTGGTTTAAAAAATCGTCGATGCGCACCTGCAATTGCGTCCAGTCCGGGACGGTCAGGTGGGCCAGATCGGGGATCATCAGGCCGGTGCAGTGGGCGGTGATGAATTCGGCGCGTTCCTTGGCCGTTTTCAGTTTCTTCATCACTTTGGTGGCGCGCAGCACGGGCATTTCCAGGCTCAGCGAGTCGACGGTGCGGCCGGTGACGGCGAGCGGTTGCAGCAATTGCACCTGGTCGGGATCGTCGGATTTCTCCGCGTCCTCGATCTGGTCAAGAAAGTACGCACTCGGCCGGGTCGACATCTCATGGACGTACTGAGCGATGCTCACGTAGTCCGGACGTTTGAGTTGATCGAGCTCTTTCACCGACAGGCCGGTGGCGAGCAGCGCCAGCTCGAAGAACTGATCGTCTTCGTCATCGCCGGCGCGTTCCAGCGCTTCTTTCTGTGCGGCGTAGAACAGCGGTTTGAGCTGGATCGATTCGATCTGCGAGCCATCGTCGCCGGTGATCGGCGACAGCAGTTCGTGTTGGGGGGCATCCACGGCATGTATGAATTCCTTGGTGATTCGTTTAGATCCACTGTGGGAGCGAGCCTGCTCGCGAAGGCTTTGGCACATTCGAAATTGATGTAACTGAACGACCGCTTTCGCGAGCAGGCTCGCTCCCACAGGGTTTTGTGATTTGCCGGTAAACCGGGGTTTACGGCATCAACACCGCGCGCCGTGCATCACCGAGGATGTCGACGCCGTTGAGCACGAACTTCTGCGTGCGCACGTCGATGTCGATCACCGGCACGCCGTTTTCCAGGCGGTTGTAGGTGCGGCAGGACAGTTCCAGATTGGTCTTGGGTTTCTCGCCCATTTTCACCGCGGTTTCCTCAAGGGACTTCAGCTGGCCGCCGACGGTGTGGTAGGTGAACCAGGTATTGCCGTCCTGATCCTGACCGGCTTCACGCACGTTGAGCAGGATGTCGTCGCCCAGCTTCACGCCCAGCGCCAGCAGAACCTCGGCGCCGAGGCCTTGCAGGGTCAGCTTGGCGCCGAGCGCTTTGCCGCCCTTGGCCATTTCTTCGACGATAAAGCGCCCGCCGCGCATCTCTTCCATGTCGAATTCGATTTTCGGCGGGGTGAATTCCTCAACGGTCGCCGACAACGGCAGGCCTTGCAGGGTGGCCGCGATGGCCTGTCTTACGCGGTTGGTAAACATTAGAGAACGTCCTCCAGGAACTGCTCGATGATTTCATCGCGGGCGTTGAGTTGATAAACCATGTGTTCGTTCGGCGCGTAGCGGCCGTAGTCGATGACCACGTACCAGGTGCCGTTCTTGTACTTCTCGACGCTGTTGAGTTCCGGGTGCAGATACACGCTGCCGCCGGGAATGGTTTCATCGGCAACCAGGGTCTGCAGCCAGTCGTTGATGCGCTTGACCTCCTGATCCATGAAGGATTTGGTGAGGTTCTTGGCCATGGCTTTCTGGCCGGCCTTGACCAGCTTGCGGCTGATCGCATCTTCGAGGCCGACGTAGCTGATGAACTTGCCGGTGATCGAGCGGTTACCCAGCAGCGAGAAACCGCCAAGAACGGTGCGGGCGTAGTAGCTGACGCCGTAACGGTTGAGCAGATCGCCTTCGGTGGACGTATCGAGGATGTTGTACTCGACGACCCGCGAAACGTCTTCGGCGAAAGTCACCTGGTTGCCCGGGCTCTCCCATTGCTTGACCTTGGCCAGCGCGGCAATCGCCAGACTGGAGGGCGACAGGAAGACGTTTTTCTTCGCCGCTTTCGAATACACGGCGGGCATGTTGTGCACCACCAGGCAACGGTCGAAACCGAGTTCGGCCCCGCCGAGTTCCTGGCTGTACAGGACCTGATCGGCCACCGAGACATCCTTGCCGTCCAGCACTACACGGGCCTTGATACGCTTGCCGAACGCGGCGAACTCGCCGGCCACCGCTTTAGTGCCGGTGAAGCCCGGCGCGCCGATGATGGTCAGGTCTTCCGGGACACTGCCCAGCGCCGCCAGACCGAGCTTGCGGCCAGTGGCCGGCTCGACACCGCCGATCACATTGTTGACCGTGTCGGCCGGTGTCGCGCCTGCCTCGACGATGACCACGTAGACCGGCACCTTGACCACTTTGAGGATCTGGTAGACCGCGTGGTACAGCGTGCCCTCTTCCGACCCAGTCGGATCGAGCAGCGCATGGGTGGTGAAGCTGTTGATGCGAAACGGCGCGTTTCGCGGAATCAGCGGATCGGCTTTCGGCGCGGTGCCGACCAGACCGATGACGTTGTCACCCAGGCCACCCATGGCCTCGGGGGATTCGGTGGCATTGACGGTAATGCCGTTGTGCTCGAAGTTCAGAACCTCAGCCATGTTCAGTCAGCCTTCTTGGCAGCGGCCTTTTTGGCCTGGGTGATAGGGGTTTTCGGCTCAAGTCGCCCGGCAAAGTGCAAGGCACTGGCCTCGACATCGAGCAGATCGAGTTCTTGACCAACGCTCGACCAATGCCCACCGCCGGTGGGGAATGGGACGAGCACGGTGTAGGTTTGGCGGGTTGCCATTTTTCGTTTCTCCATAAACGGGAAAGCCCCTCGGGAGGGAGGGGCTTTGGCGGGTGTTTTGGTGTTAGTGAGAAAATGCAATTGAGCGCGATTATTATTTCAGCGCTTTCCTCTAACTCAGGTTTGGGCGGGAGCACGCATCCCTCTCAGCACCTCCTGACCCAGTGAGATCTGCGCGTCGTGGTAAGCCATGAAACGAGGATCCTCCCACTCGATTTCTGCTTGATTTGGATATAAACCAGGATCTTGCGCACATCCAAATACCGCGACGATCTTTCTCATGCTGTCATCTTCAAATTGGACAAACATTGATCACCTCTTAAAAATCATATGATGTGGCGGAAACGATAAACGTGGGCGAACCTTGAAGAGTTGAGGTTGCCCAGCGGATCGTTTGAGGAGTTTTCATGTGCAAGCGTTCGAAAGGCACTGTTTGTTGCCCTCCGGCTGGCACAGTACCGTTGTTTGTTTTCTGACCTACCGAAGCATCCGAAGCAAAGAGACTCAATGAAATAGATCCGGCAGTTGTGGATGTTACGGTCGATGAGCCGCCAATCATTCGCGCATTTTTGGGAAGGGCCGGCACTACCTGGGTTGTAGGGCCTGATAAAACAGTCGTGTTCAGTACCGAAATGCCACTCACATCGACATGCCGACCGTCTTGCTGGCAGGCAGCGAAGAGCCCTGCGGATTGCGTCGGCAAAATAGACACTAGCGCCGACGCAGTAAAACCGGCTGGGATATTTATCCCGCTATAAACATTCGGCAAAACGGAATTAACTGCATTGACTGCCATTAACGCACTTACCCCTGAAGCCGGATTGTAAATAGCGTAGAGACCGACATAACCGTTTGACGGAGCCACCCCAGCATCCATTCCTCCAACGCCCACAACTGACAGGTTGACTTGTTTGTTGAAGTTGTTGAGTCGATATGACCCAGCAAAATCTTCGACGATGACCTCATCCGCCGTAAACGTTGCGGTAAGGGAGGCAGTATTAACGATCAGGGCCGCATTTCTGCTGGCTCCAGCTAGTGGACCGTTTAGCCGAAGCCTTTGCGTCTCCAGCAACAATGCACCTATATCAATGTTTCCCTGATTGATCGGCGCGTTCCAGGCCTTGATGCACCACATCACAGCCAGGTTGCGCGGGCGGGTTTCAGCGCCTACGTTTCCCGTTATCGGGATATCCGAGTTGGCGCCAGTTCCTGCACCGCTGATTACAACGGCCAGGCCGGAACCGGCTCCTGCCGCCGTAGTGACTGTATGCCGGAGAGCATGCAAATGGGACTGGAACTGGTGGTTCTGCCAACTGCCAACGGTTCGATCAGCATCCACGCCGCGCCCATGATCCCAGCCACGCAGAAACTCGCCGCGAGATTCCGGCAAGCGGAATTTGCCCGCGCCCTCGTCACCCTTGTTGTAAGTTGTACCGAGAAAAGCGGCTAGATCAGGATAGGTCGCAATGCTCTGCGCACTGCCATCCAGTTCCAGATAACCGGGAGCGACGATACCCGTCGGGAATGCCAGAACAGCACCCACCGGAACGGCAGATTTCAGCCGTTCGACCTCCTTCGCCAGCGCGGCGACATCAATGGTTCCCTGATTGACCGGGGCATTCCAGGCTTTGATGCACCACATGACGGCGATGCTGCGAGGACGGGTTTCTGTTGAGGTGCGCGCAACTCTCGAAGCATCGAAGAGCATATTGATGACGCCGGTAGCAGCTCCACCTCCGGGGATCTGCGTCCCACCGGTCGCCGCCGAGCCAAAAGCGCCGCCGACCGTGCCCACAGCTGCAAGTTGAACACCATTGTTCGCGGCATATTGTCCCGTGATGTTTTGGAGCGAATCGAGCTGCGCACTGCCGATTTCCCGGCCGACGTCCACCCCACGCCCATGATCCCAACCGCGCAAAAACTCCCCGCGCGCTTCCGGCAGCCGGAAATTACCAACCCCCTCATCGCCCTTGTTGAACTTGCCACCCAAATACGCGCCCAAGTCCGGATAAGTCGCACTGCTCTTGACGCTGTTATCCAGCTCCAGAAAACCCGGCGGTGGCGCATCAACCGGAAACGCCACAATCGATCCAACTGGCAACGCGGAAGCCTTGGCGATCAACGCCTCAACTTCAGCCTTGGTGTACGAGTCCTTGATGCCAAACCCTGCCAGCGTTTCCGGATTAGCCCCAGCCGTCGCGCGACCATATTCATCAACAGTCAGGCTCTTGTAAGTTCCCGCAGCAATCCCGGTGCGCCCTGCGAGCATCTTGAATGTCAGCGCGGTCGTGCCAAGCGTGATCGGTGCATTGGTGGTCAGGTGCCACAGCGAATCTCCATTCGCTACGCCCTCCTCCACCATGACCGTCAGGCCCGGCGTAACCTTGGCGCTGCTGTTGGCATCGGTGGCCCGCACCCAGTCGCCATTGGCAACAATCCACAGGCCGTTGTCCTTGGCCAGCGTCTGGCTCGGCAACAGCACGCGATCGCCGGCAACCACGGCAACACCATCAATCTGCTGTGCGCTGTTCATCACGACATTGCCAGTCGCCGCAACGCGCACCGACTGCTTGCCATCAAGTTTGCCGAGTTCTTCAGCCAGATAACTCATGACCCAGGCACGGGTCGCTTTAACCACCGTGTCATCAATCAACAAGGTCACCAGCGAGGCATTGCTGGTCTCGAAAATCGAGCGAATGTAAAACTCTTTACCCGAGCCCGACGCCGCCAGCACCGGTTTGAACGACTCCGGATATTTGACGATGGCATAGAGAACACCAGTGTCAGTCCATAGCCCCGCTTCCCGTACATACCAGCCGCCAACATCCGGAGGAATGGTCACTTCGGCGAGCAGCCAGCTCGGGTTTTTCTCATCCTGGAACAGTGCGTTGAGCGGTCCGCGCCAGACTTCGCGTTTCAGAGCGGTCGCGGTGGCGGCCGGGTTGTAGACCGCGCCGTTGCCGTCGCCGACGGAAATCTGCGTCAGCTTGATCGGCGTACCGGCGGCCTTGCACGCCGTTTCGTAGGCAATCCCTGCGTTGGTGAGCAGGGTGTAATAGTCAGCCATTCAGGCCCCCTGAGGATAAATAGTGGATGTTTCGACGGTGTACATGCCGGCAGCCATGAACGCCTCGCCAGAGGTTTCGAGCCCTTCGATGAACACCGGATAAACCGTGGTCAGTTCGCCGCAAAACGTCGCAGCACCAATGACGTGACTGCCGAATGCGCTCAAACCCACCGACACGGAGAGAACGTCCCTCTCGCTTTTCGCATCGGCCAGACGGCGGTCGAGACGTGCATCGATTTCTTCGCTGTAGGGTTGGTCGCTGAAGGCACGCACGGAAAAGCTGTACGGCGCGCCGGGCGGTGTCTGTTCGTACCAGGCGCGGATTTCCGGGCGCAGTTGCAAACCCTTGGCGGCGTTTTCCAGCGCCTTGCGTGTGCCGGCCTGGCGCGCGGTGGGCCAGGCCAGTTCGACGGTTACGCGCTTCTCCGCCACCGGCGCATCGGTGCTCCATTCGGCGACGCCGCGATCGGCAGCCAGATACGGCAGGAAGGCCACCGGCGTTTCGCTGGGGTTCATCAGTTCCGGGAATGGCGGTGCGATGCGATCAAGCAACGCGCCGAAGCCCAGATCCAGTCCGCGCTCAAGTGCCGAGCTGTTGGCTGGCAGTAAGGTCGGGCGCTGAGTTTTTTCACTCATAGCGTCAGCACCTCGACTTCGACCGCGGTGCAATAAGGCGCCTGAAAAGCGGTGGTGACGATGGGCGCCAGCGGTTCGAGAATCTGCAGTTGCACGGCGCCGGCGCTGTGCAACGTGTAGTCGATCCAGCTCGGATCAACCCGACCTTCGAGGCGATGGCAACTGTCGGCGTAGGCCTGCAATTGCGCTTGCGCGGCGACCTTGGTCAGGCCCGAATCGGGACCGGAATTGATCTTGGCGACGACGCGGATTTTGTAGCGCTGGATCTCGGCCGCTTTGACGGTGACAAGGTCGGTTTCCGGGCGCACGTCGGGACGAGCAAAGTGCTGACGGACGCCGTCGAGCAATGCTTCGGAAGGCGTACCATCGCCGTCTCGAGAAAGCACGGTGACTTGCACTTCGCCCGGCGCAGTGCGGCGCCCGTTGCCATCCTCGACCTGCGCGGCGAGGCCGTCCGGATTGAAGGTGTAGGTCACATTCACTACACCGGCGTCGGTGGATTCGACCTGAACTGTTGGCCGCTCGCCGAGGGTGAACACCTCGCGGCGATACTGCATCCGCGAACCTGCCGCCGGTGCATGAGGTGCCAGGTAATAACGCAGCCGAGCGTCGTCATCACTTTCATAAATCGCCGGTACCGGAGGGAACGCTGCCGGGTCGCCTGGATCGAGCAACTGCCGTTCCAGGCCCATGTCCGCCAGCCGCGCATCGAGATTGCTGCCGGTCGCCCACCACGCCAGCATCTGTTTGATGCGTGCGTTGTATTTGCGCTCATGGGTTTGCAGACGCACGCAGAACGCTTCCAGCGCGAGGGTCAGCAATTCGCTTTCGTTTTCCAGACTCGCCTTGAGTTTCACGGCGCTGGCCGGCGAGCGAGCACCCACGTATTCGACGACGAAGGCTTTGAACTCGTTGAGTAAATCTTCGAACGCTTCAACCGTGATCAGCGCGGGTTCGGCCAGTTGATTCTGGCCGGGGATCAGCATGCTCATGTCACCACCTCGAAGGTTTGTTGGCGGTTTTTCCAGGTGCCGGCAAAACGCAGCAGCAGGCCGTCGCCGTGGCGACTGGCAACAATCACTTGCGGCTGAAAATCATCGATACCGTTTTGCGGGTTATAGAACGCTTGCGCGGCGTGGCTCTGTGCCAGAAGCAGAATGTCGTCACCGAGGTTCTGTCCCAACAGCGAGGGGATCAGCGATCCGTACAAGGGCCGTTTTTGCCGAGTGCCCAGCGGTGTGGTCAGGGCTCGGGTCACGCGCTGCACGAATTGCAGCCAGTCGTCGACCGTGGCCCCGCTGTCTCTATCGATTCCGATCATGGGAGGCTCTTGAATCAGGGGCTGATGACGCGGCCCTGGTGATCGACCAAGGGGCCGCTGAAGTGCACGCCCGAGGCGTCGATACTCAGGCCGACGGCGCCCAGTTGCAGGGTGATCAGTTCTGGCGTCATGGCCAGACGTGCAGGGCCGATGCTCAGTTCGAGCGACTCGCGAGACCCGTGGAATTGCGTTGGTCCGTTGAGCCAGTGCAAGGCGTGGCTGGCGTCGTCGTAACCGCTTTCGCTGCCGTCCTGATGCACCCGACGGGTCAGCGTCGGCACAGTCGAGGCCGGGGGGAAACGGTCACTGTTCAAGCCGAACAACGCGACACTCTGCGCACCGCTTTCACCGCTGCCATAGTTGAACAGCAGGCACTGCTCGCCCACCGTCGGGATGCGCGATTCACTTTGCGCACCAGCGCTGGGGTTGAAGAACTTGATCGCAGGGGTGAGCAATCCACCATGGCTGACCTGGCAAGTGTTACTCGCCGCATCAACTGACTGGCAGATGCCAATACGACAGAAACTCTCGGCACGGCGATGCAGGTCTTCGATTTCCGCTTCCATTTCCGCCAGACGCTCAATGATCGGACCGAGCTGCATACGCAGTAATGCATCGAACATCCGTCAGCCCTCCAGCGCGGTGTACTGGTCTGGATCGTCGATGTTGCTGACTTCCCAGGTGCGAGCGAATTTCGGCATGCCCAGTGGATCGTCGAGCAAGGTCGGGCCGAGGTAGAGTGTCTGGTTGAACGTCAGGGTCCAGGCTTTGTATTGTTGATCAGCACTGATAAGCAACGATGGCAAGCCATCGATATTCATCGGCAGATCGCATTGATCGCCGGGCAATCCCCAGCGGTTGTCGGTGATCAGGTTTTTCAGCACGGCGATCAGATCGCACGCTGCAAAAGCGGTCGCTGAAAGCGCCGGGATGACTTGCAGTGACAACGTCATTACATGAGCGATACGCCCATCAGCGCCGCGCACGCCGGACGCGTTCCGGTCAAAGTCGATCAGTGCCCAGGCTTGTTCACCCGCTGCTGTGAAGTCAGCGCGACTGCCGACATTGAGGTTGAGACCGGCGGTGTTGCGCAGTGTCGTCGCGATGGCTATGAACAGTTGCGACGGCTGCTGGATCGGTGTGGGCATACATGACCTCCTTTTCAATCGTCCACGCGCAGCCCTGCCGCCAACATGGCGGCACGGAAAAATATTCAGGGTTAAGGCTGGTCGCGCGGCGGTACTTCGCAGACGCCGATACGCTTGGCCGCCCAGCGTTCGTAAAGGCCTATGGCGACATCAGCGCCGGCCATCGCCGTCAGGCAGCCAAAAGCGCCAGCGGCCCAGATCGACATGCCGGCGGCGTACAGCAGCATGATTGCCGACACCCCGCAGATCATGCAGGCGCCGGAACGCAGAGCCAGACGCCGCACAAGTGACCAGCCGCGGGCGCCCTCCTTGTCGGCGCGCCACATTTCGCCGGACACCCCGCCGACGACAGCGAGGAGGATGACCAGCCAGATCGGCATGTCCGCCAACGCTTGTTGCTCGTTTGTCATGTCACGCCTCCGTGGGTGATTGATGAGTGATGGGTTGGATTCAAACGGTTTCTCTTGAGGCAGGCATTACTGAAAAGCCCGGCGCTTGTACACCGGGCTTTTCAGTAATGCGCTCCTTCGCCTTCCTTCCAATCCTGTGTTCGAGAAGGAAGCTGACTTTTCGGCGCTACTGGCGCGGTACGAGTCCATTCAGATTGTTTTTCCGACCGCGGTCCCTGCCCGCCGGATAACTGCTTCTGGTGCTTTACGCTGCACACCTGGGTCAGTTGCCAACCCTCTGAACCGTTGAGGCCGGTTCATCGCTGCCTGTTCTTGTGGAACTAAAGAGCTTGTCTTGCCAGCCGCTTTGTCGAGCGGCTTGGTGGTAAGAATATGCATGGATGCATATACAGTCAATGCGTAAATGCATTTATTTATGCATTAAATTTGCGCATATGCATGAAACCCAAGCGGGCCAAGGGGTGGGGAGATTTCTGCAGGCGAAAAAAAACCTGCCGGGGGGCAGGTTTCAGTTGAATCGAAAGGGGCTAGCGGGCGTACATGCCCCACCAGAAGACGTGACCAAGGATAACGATCTGCTCTTCCTGGATTTCCTGGAAGCTGTAGTCCTCATCTGGATGCTCGTCTCGATTGAAGCTGCGCAGACGGATGCCGGTGGGCAGGCGATAGAGTTGCTTCACGCGCAATTGGCCGTTGTGATTGATCGCATACAGATCGCCATCAATGATGTCGCCGATGCCGCACTTGCCGGCGTTGACGCCGACGGTGGCGCCATCACGCAGAACCGGCAACATGCTGTTGCCGCGCACCGTCACGCATTTGGCCTGGTCGAACTGCACACCGTTGTGGCGCAGGCTGCGTTTGCCGAAGCGCAGGCTGGAGCGCTCGCTCTCTTCGATGACGAATCTTCCTGATCCAGCAGCCAATTCAACCTCACGTAGAAAGGGCACCGACACCTCGTCGTCATCGACGGGGGTGTCGTCGTCCCACAGGCTTATGTCCTTGAGTTCCGCATGCACGTCAGCGCGCGTGCCGGCCGCCGTTGGTGCGACATCCGCGCGCCCGCGCAACTGATCGGTGCTGACGTTGAAATATTCAGCGATCTTCGAGATGTGTTTATCCGAAGGATCGACAATCTTCCCGCTGAGAATCCGCGAGAGCGTTGATTGAGGCACGCCGGTGCGACGGTGGAGCTCCGTGGGGGAGATCCCGTGCTGGTCGAGCAGTGCTCTTAAGACGGAGGAAACGTTGCGTTTTTGCATAACGCGCATAGTGCTTGAAGTTTTTCGTGAAGACAAATGCTGATTTGCATAAATCGTGCATAGATCAACTTTTCCCTGCCAATAAATGCTCACCCGACCGCAGCGCCTGCGTCGGGCAGACTGGCCATGGTAACCTTGCGCCCATCGCGGAAAAGCCCGGCCACTGCCCGCGCTTTGCCCTACATCTTTTAACGAGTTGCCCGACAATCCGATGAATAAAGCCGTCTCCGACCTGTCCTCCCACACTCCGATGATGCAGCAATACTGGCGCCTGAAGAATCAGCACCCGGACCAGCTGATGTTCTATCGCATGGGCGATTTCTACGAAATCTTCTACGAAGATGCGAAGAAAGCCGCCAAATTGCTGGACATCACCCTGACCGCGCGCGGGCAGTCGGCGGGCCAGGCGATTCCGATGTGTGGGATTCCCTACCATGCGGCGGAAGGTTACCTGGCGAAACTGGTCAAGCTCGGCGAATCGGTAGTGATTTGCGAGCAAGTCGGCGACCCGGCCACCAGCAAAGGCCCGGTGGAGCGCCAGGTCGTACGGATCATCACGCCGGGGACGGTCAGTGACGAGGCGCTGCTGGATGAACGCCGCGATAACCTGATCGCAGCGGTGTTGGGCGACGAGCGACTATTCGGTCTGGCGGTGCTGGACATCACCAGCGGCAACTTCACCGTGCTCGAGATCAAAGGCTGGGAAAACCTGCTCGCCGAACTGGAGCGGGTCAACCCGGTGGAATTGCTGATTCCGGATGACTGGCCGAAAGACCTGCCGGCGGAAAAACGCCGTGGCGTACGCCGTCGCGCGCCGTGGGATTTCGAGCGCGATTCGGCGCTGAAAAGTCTCTGCCAGCAGTTTTCCACCCAAGACCTGAAAGGCTTCGGCTGCGAAAACCTGACCCTGGCCATTGGCGCTGCCGGCTGCCTGCTGGCCTACGCCAAGGAAACCCAGCGCACCGCCCTGCCCCACTTGCGCAGCCTGCGTCATGAACGTCTCGATGACACCGTGGTGCTCGACGGCGCCAGCCGGCGCAATCTGGAACTCGACACCAATCTGGCCGGTGGCCGCGACAACACGCTGCAATCGGTGGTCGATCGCTGCCAGACCGCCATGGGCAGCCGTTTACTGACCCGCTGGCTGAACCGGCCGTTGCGCGATCTCACCGTGTTGCTGGCGCGTCAGACCTCGATCCGCTGCCTGCTCGACGGCTACCGCTTCGAAAAGCTGCAACCGCAGCTCAAGGAAATCGGCGATATCGAGCGGATTCTGGCGCGTATCGGTCTGCGCAATGCGCGGCCGCGTGACCTTGCGCGTCTGCGTGATGCTCTCGGCGCACTGCCCGAACTGCAAGTGGCGATGACCGATCTGGAAGCGCCGCACCTGCAGCATCTGGCGGTTACCACCAGCATCTATCCGGAACTGGCGGCGCTGCTGGCAAAAGCCATTATCGACAACCCGCCTGCGGTGATCCGCGACGGCGGCGTGCTGAAAACCGGTTACGACAGCGAACTCGATGAACTGCAATCACTGAGCGAAAACGCCGGCCAGTTCCTCATTGATCTCGAAGCCCGGGAGAAAGCCCGTACTGGTCTGGCCAACCTCAAAGTCGGCTACAACCGTATCCACGGCTACTTCATCGAACTGCCGAGCAAGCAGGCTGAATCGGCGCCGGCCGACTATATCCGCCGGCAGACGCTCAAAGGCGCCGAGCGCTTCATCACGCCCGAGCTGAAAGAATTCGAAGACAAGGCACTTTCCGCCAAGAGCCGCGCGCTGGCTCGGGAAAAGATGCTTTACGAAGCGCTGCTCGAAGACTTAATCAGCCAGCTGCCACCGCTGCAGGACACCGCCGGCGCCTTGGCCGAGCTGGATGTGCTGAGCAACCTTGCCGAGCGTGCGCTGAATCTTGACCTGAACTGCCCGCGTTTCGTCAGCGAGCCGTGCATGCGCATCACCCAGGGTCGTCACCCTGTGGTCGAGCAAGTGCTGACCACGCCGTTCGTGGCCAACGATCTGAGCCTGGACGACAATACGCGCATGCTGGTCATCACCGGTCCGAACATGGGCGGTAAATCCACTTACATGCGGCAAACCGCGTTGATCGTGTTGCTAGCGCATATTGGCAGTTTCGTGCCGGCCGCCAGTTGCGAGTTGTCGCTGGTCGACCGCATCTTCACCCGTATCGGCTCAAGCGATGATCTGGCCGGCGGTCGCTCGACCTTCATGGTCGAGATGAGCGAAACCGCCAACATCCTGCATAACGCCACCGAGCGCAGTCTGGTCCTGATGGACGAAGTCGGGCGCGGTACCAGCACCTTTGACGGTCTGTCGCTGGCATGGGCGGCGGCCGAGCGCTTGGCCCATCTGCGTGCCTATACGCTGTTCGCTACGCACTACTTCGAACTGACCGTGTTGCCGGAAGCCGAGCCGTTGGTGGCCAACGTCCACCTCAACGCGACCGAGCACAACGAACGGATCGTGTTCCTGCACCATGTTCTGCCTGGGCCTGCCAGCCAGAGCTATGGCTTGGCAGTCGCGCAACTGGCGGGTGTGCCGAGCGAAGTGATCTTGCGCGCGCGCGAGCATCTGAGTCGCCTGGAAGACACTGCCCTGCCCCACGAGGCGCCGAAACCGGCGGCCAAGGGCAAGCCGTCGACACCGCAGCAAAGCGACATGTTCGCCTCACTGCCACATCCGGTGCTGGACGAATTGGCGAAAGTGGATCTGGACGACATGACGCCACGTCGAGCGCTGGAAATGCTCTATGCACTGAAGAACCGGATATAAGCACTGAAGAAGCGGATATAACGCAATTCGCTTCAAGCTGTTAGAATCTCGCGCGGTTCGGGATGCTGCTGGCTCATAGCCTGGTCAGCAGGTATCGCTCCCGAACCTGGCGACCCCAACCGTGAAGGGGCAACGCTGCCGCCGCCTGAGGAGAAAATTAGAAATGACCTTCGTCGTCACCGACAACTGCATCAAGTGCAAGTACACCGACTGCGTAGAAGTCTGTCCGGTGGACTGCTTTTACGAAGGCCCGAACTTCCTGGTGATTCACCCGGACGAGTGCATCGACTGCGCGCTGTGTGAACCAGAATGCCCGGCTGTGGCGATCTTCTCGGAAGACGAGATCCCAAGCGGCATGGAAAACTTCATCGAGCTCAATGCCGAGCTGGCGGATATCTGGCCGAACATCACCGAGAAAAAAGAATCGCTGCCGGATGCCGAAGAGTGGGATGGCCAGCCGAACAAGATCAAACACCTCGAACGCTGATCTACCCCGCGCTCGACTGAAAGGCCCCTTGCGGGCCTTTTTGCTTTTGCAGATTCTGCTTTTCTGCAGACGAAAAAAGGGGCGGTATGACCCGCCCACATTTTTTCCCTATTCCCTGTATTCCTTTTCATCGTCCTGATGAATCGCCTCCTGCGATGTCCGTTCCCCTCTTCCGTGAAGGGCGTGTCTGTCCGTCGACACAGTTGAGATATTAGAGAGTTTCTGGAGACGAGCAATTGGCCCTCGGCGTACGCGCGCTCTGTCACAAGGACATAACATTTACGAAATAATTAACAAAATCAAAAGGTTGCTCACTGTAAGTAGCGCGATCGCCTTCCACCGAAGTGTAAAAATAACGAACACTTACGACACAGTAAGCAAAGGCTTACAGCGCGAGACTACAAATTCAGAAATTGACGACCGCTTGTCTGGTGGCTGCCGAAAGCCCGATTTGCTGCACGCGAAAAACAAAAAAGCCCCGACTGATCGAATCAGCCGGGGCTTTTGCGGGCGGAGGATAAGGCGCTTATTGAAACAGCGACTCGCTCGACAGGCCGTTCTTTTCAAGGATCTCGCGAAGGCGCTTGAGCCCTTCCACCTGAATCTGCCGTACCCGCTCGCGGGTCAGACCGATCTCCAGGCCGACATCTTCCAGCGTGCTGCTTTCGTGACCACGCAGCCCGAAGCGGCGAATCACCACCTCGCGCTGCTTGTCGGTCAGCTCCGACAGCCATTGATCGATGCTCTGCGACAGATCATCGTCCTGCAGCAGTTCGCACGGATCGGTCGGACGATCGTCAGTGAGTGTGTCCAGCAGGGTTTTATCCGAATCCGGACCCAGCGAGACGTCGACCGAAGAAACCCTTTCGTTGAGGCCGAGCATGCGCTTGACCTCCCCCACCGGTTTTTCCAGCAGGTTGGCGATTTCTTCGGGTGAAGGTTCGTGGTCGAGTTTTTGCGTCAGCTCCCGTGCGGCCCGCAGGTACACGTTGAGCTCCTTGACCACGTGAATCGGCAGCCGGATGGTCCGGGTCTGATTCATGATCGCGCGCTCGATGGTCTGACGGATCCACCAGGTTGCGTAGGTCGAGAAGCGGAAGCCGCGCTCGGGATCGAACTTTTCCACCGCGCGGATCAGGCCGAGGTTGCCCTCTTCGATCAGATCCAGCAGCGACAGCCCCCGATTGACGTAACGCCGGGCGATCTTGACGACCAGCCGCAGGTTACTTTCGATCATGCGCTTGCGCCCGGCAGGATCGCCACTTTGCGACAAGCGCGCAAAATGAACTTCTTCTTCCGGGGAGAGCAGAGGGGAAAAGCCGATTTCGTTGAGATACAGCTGCGTGGCATCAAGTGCCCGAGTGTAGTCGATGTATTTATGTTGTTTGAGTGTGGCGGAGTGTCTGGATTTGGAACGAACGGAAGGTGGAGCAGCCCCTTCATCATTCAACATCGAATCCGAATCGATGCCGGTCTCCATAAGGAGAACCTCATCGTCGATGTCAAACTCCGGCACTTCTTTACTGAGAGCCATTGTTATAGTCCTTTGGTGAGTTCGACCCCAAGCTCAAGCGACGCCTTTATCCTTGGCAACGCTGGAGCCTGTCCCCTCTACGCGACGGAACAGGCTGGCCTACAAATCAACGTCTTGGCAGGAACTGCAGCGGATCCACTGGTTTACCTTGGCGGCGAATCTCAAAATGCAGTTTCACCCGGTCTGTACCCGTTGACCCCATTTCGGCAATTGTCTGTCCGACCTTGACCTGCTGCCCCTCCCGAACCAACAGCCTGCGGTTATGTCCGTAAGCACTGACGTAGGTTTCGCTGTGTTTGATGATGACCAATTCGCCGTAGCCCCTTAAGCCACTCCCGGCGTATACGACCGTCCCATCAGACGCAGCTAAAACAGGCTGTCCCAAATCTCCGGCGATATCAATTCCTTTATTCAAACTACCGTTTGAAGAGAATTTTCCAATCAGAACGCCATTAGATGGCCATCCCCAGCCGGTCGGGGCCGGGCCTGCCGGAGGCAGTGGAGCGGGTGCAGGTTTGCTCGCGACGGACGGTACAACCCCTTTGGAACCGGTGGTTGTAGTGGTTGTGGTGCCATTCGCCTGGCGCCGGATTACCGTGGTTTTACTCGACGAAGAAGGCGAGGAACTGGAGTTGCTCACCACCGCTGTCGGCGTTGAACCGCTGCGCCCGTCGAAGCGAATTGTCTGACCCGGATGGATCGTATACGGCGTAGGAATATTGTTCCGTGCGGCGAGGGTTTTGTAGTCCCAGCCGTAACGAAAGGCGATCGAAAACAAGGTATCGCCGGGACGGACTACATACTGCCCGGTGGTAACGGTAGGACGTTGCGCCACCGCATTGTTGCGATCAACAACGCGCACGTTGCTCGATTTGGTGCTGGAGCAACCGACCAGCAAGGTGCTCAAGACAAGGCCAGTCACCAGGCGCTGAAAGCTCGTGTTACCCATACGCTGCGCAATGACTGTGAGACTCACCCGCCGCTCCCTTTGTGGTGGCTGAAAAATTCTGAATGCCGCATTGCGGCATGAGGTGTCGCAAGTATAACGGGCCGAACCGGCTTTACCTTTAATGAAGCGAAATCACCGGACGCACACGTTTGCCAGGGGCAAGTACGCTGCGTTTAAACTCTGGCTGCCGGTGTAAGACCGGCGCCGTTGAAAGGAATTCAGCGCCTGCTCGCAAATGCTCAGGCCAGTGGCCCATTGAGCAAAGGCACGAAACGCACAGCGCCCAGAACGTGTCGGGAAAAGCCATGTTCTTCGCGCACGATCAGCATCAGTTGTTGCACTTCACCGGAGCCGACCGGAATCACCATGCGCCCACCGGGGGCCAGTTGATCGAGCAAAGCTTGCGGTACATCAGTGGCAACGGCGGTGACGATGATGCCGTTGTAGGGCGCCAGCGCCGGCCAGCCTTCCCAGCCATCGCCCCAGCGAAATACCACGTTGCGCAGGTTCAGCTCGACCAGACGCTCCTTGGCGCGATCCTGCAACACCTTGATGCGCTCGACGGAAAACACCCGTTCAACCAGTTGCGACAACACCGCCGTCTGGTAGCCGGAACCGGTGCCGATCTCCAACACTTTATCCAGAGGACCTGCCTCCAGCAGCAGCTCGCTCATGCGCGCCACCATGTAAGGCTGGGAGATGGTCTGGTTGTTGCCGATCGGCAGCGCGGTGTCTTCGTAAGCGCGGTGCGCCAGCGCCTCGTCGACAAACAGATGACGCGGCGTGCGGCGGATCACTTCCAGGACTTTGGCGTTCGATACGCCTTCTTCATACAGCCGTTGGATCAGTCGCTCGCGCGTACGCTGGGAGGTCATGCCAATGCCGCTGCGCAGGCGGTCGTCATGTTCACGCATCAGCTCAGCCCCCCCAGCCAGCCATCAAGACTTCTGAAGGCATCATTGAAAGTGCGATCGAGCTGCAACGGTGTGATGGACACATAGCCCTGCATCACGGCATGAAAATCGGTGCCCGGGCCGCCGTCTTCAGCGTCGCCGGCAGCGGCAATCCAGTAACCGGCCTTGCCGCGCGGATCGACCACTTTCATCGGCGCCGCCGCGCGGGCGCGATGACCGAGGCGGGTCAACTGAATGCCACGGATGTGATCGATGGGCAGATTGGGGATGTTCACGTTGAGCACCGTGCGCGGTGGCAGATCCAGCCCGGCGTGGGCCTCGACCAGTTTGCGCGCAAAGTAGGCCGCAGTCGGCAGATTGTCCACCTGACGCGAAACCAGTGAGAAGGCAAAAGATGGGCGCTCGAGAAATCGTCCTTCCAGCGCTGCCGCCACGGTTCCGGAATACAGCACGTCGTCACCAAGATTGGCGCCCAGATTAATGCCGGATACCACCATGTCCGCTTCGCGCTCAAGCAAGCCGTTAAGGCCCAGGTGAATGCAATCGGTCGGTGTGCCGTTGAGGCTGATAAAGCCGTTCGCCAGGTATTGCGGGTGCAGCGGACGGTCGAGCGTCAGCGAACTGCTGGCGCCGCTTTTGTCCTGCTCCGGGGCGATAACCACGCATTCGGTGTAATCCGCCAGCGCAGCATAAAGCGCGGCGAGACCGGGCGCGGTTACCCCATCGTCGTTAGAAATCAGAATACGCATGGGCTGTCCGTCTGCCCCACCGGCACCAGATCAACGAGCTCGCGCACCAATACGGTGGCAAAGCATCCGGCCGGGAGGACGAATTCCAGTTGCAGAATGTCAGGTTGGGGATAATGCCACGTCAACCCGCCAATGGGCAGCCGCAGGATGCGACGTTCATGGCTCATGCCGGCGTGGATCAACCAGTCACGCAGATCCGCTTCGCGGGCGGCGATCGCCTGCTCCAGTTCATGGACTGCGCCAGCGGTGGGCGAGTCACCTTCGCCCCACTGCGGACCGGTCGGGTGCAGGTCAAGAATCGCCAGACGCGGGTCGCTGCATTCGACTTCACCGGCCGGGAAAAAACTGCGGCTGTCGGTGAAGGCCAGCAGATCGCCAACCAGCGCGGTGTTCCAGGTGCCTTCGGCGACGCGCGCCGCGAGCACCTGGTTGAACAGAAAGCTACGCGCCGTCGACAGCAACCGCGAACGCACATTGCGCTGTTCCGGCAAAGCCTTGCGCGCCGCCCACGCCCGGGCATCGACAACGTTGCCGCCGTCATGGCCGAAGCGCTGGGCGCCGAAATAATTGGGGATGCCTTGTTTGGCGATCAGTTGCAGCCGCTGTTCAATCGCATCTTTGTCGCCATTGAATTGCGTCAGGCGCAGGGTGAAGCCATTGGCCGAATGCGCACCGCGTTGCAGCTTGCGCTTGTGGCGCGTGGTCTTGAGGATCTTCAGCGTGTCGTTTTCCGCGGCCGACAGATCCGGATCGGCCTTGCCCGGCAACTGCACGCTGAACCACTGTCGGGTCAGGGCCTGACGGTCCTTCAGGCCGGCATAGCTGACGGTACGCAACGGCACGCCGGCTGCCTTGGCGATACGCCGCGCCGCTTCTTCGGTATTGAGGCCGCGCTTTTCCACCCAGATCCACAGGTGTTCGCCGTCACCGCTGAACGGAATATCCAGCACTTCATCGACCTGGAAATCTTCGGCGATGGCTTTCAGTACCGCTGTGCCGAGGGGTTCGCCATAGGCCCGTGGGCCGAGTAATTGCAGTTCATTCATGCGCGCAGCAACAAGGCAACGGAGTGCACGGCGATGCCTTCTTCGCGACCGACAAAGCCAAGCTTTTCGGTGGTGGTAGCTTTGACGTTCACTTGATCCAACTCAACATGAAGATCCGCCGCGATCAGCGCGCGCATCGATTCGATATGCGGCGCCATTTTTGGCGCCTGGGCAACAATGGTGTTGTCGACGTTGCCGACTTTCCAGCCCTTGGCGTGGATCAGACTGACCACATGACGCAACAGCACACGGCTGTCGGCGCCCTTGAATTGCGGATCGGTGTCCGGGAAGTGTTTACCGATATCACCCAGCGCCGCCGCGCCGAGCAAGGCATCGCTCAAGGCGTGCAGCAGGACGTCACCGTCGGAATGAGCGAGCAGCCCGAAGCTGTGTGCAATTTGCACGCCGCCCAGAGTAATGAAATCGCCTTCAGCGAAACGGTGCACATCGTAGCCGTGGCCAATACGCATAAAAAAACGCCCCGATTTTTGTCAGGGCGTGATTCTACCTGCATTAACCGCGCAGAGCGCGTGCGTGATGCTGCAAGTGGTCGTCAATGAAGCTTGAGATGAAGAAATAGCTGTGGTCGTAGCCCGGTTGCAGGCGCAGCTCCAGCGGATGCCCCGCTTGTTTTGCGGCGTGTTGCAGGGCTTCGGGTTTCAGCTGGGTGGCGAGGAAATCGTCACGATCACCTTGATCGACCAGCAACGGCAACTTCTCCGTCGCCTCTGCGATCAGCACACAGGCGTCCCACTCCTTCCACTTCGAACGGTCCTCGCCCAAATAGTTGGAAAAGGCCTTCTGACCCCACGGGCAATCGATTGGATGGGTAATCGGCGAGAACGCCGACACTGACTGATAACGCCCGGGATTGCGCAGCGCGCAGACCAATGCGCCGTGGCCGCCCATGGAGTGACCGCTGATGCTGCGTTTGTCGGAAGCGGGGAAATGCGCTTCGACCAGAGCAGGCAATTCCTGCACGACATAATCATGCATCCGGTAATGACGTGCCCACGGCTCCTGCGTGGCGTTCAGATAAAACCCTGCGCCAAGGCCGAAATCCCAAGCCTTATCTGCATCGTCCGGAACATCCGGACCGCGTGGGCTGGTATCCGGGGCGACGATGATCAACCCGAGCTCGGCAGCCATGCGCATCGCACCGGCCTTCTGCATGAAATTCTCATCGGTGCAGGTCAGCCCTGACAACCAGTACAGCACCGGCAGCTTGCCGCCCTGCTCCGCTTGTGGCGGCAGGTACACGGCAAAGACCATGTCGCAATCAAGCACTTCGGAGCGATGGCGATAACGCTTGTGCCAGCCACCGAAACTCTTCTGACAGGAAATGTTTTCCAGATTCATAGCACTTCAGCCGCAAGCTGCGAGCTTCAAGCTGCAAGAGGCAATTGCGCCTGCTTGCAGCTTGTGGCTTGTAGCTTGCCGCTGCTCCTTAGAAATGAATGACTGTGCGGATGCTCTTGCCTTCGTGCATCAGGTCGAACGCCTTGTTGATATCTTCCAGGCCCATGGTGTGGGTGATGAAGGTATCCAGCGGGATTTCGCCGCTCTGGGCCATGTCGACGTAGCTTGGCAATTCAGTACGGCCACGCACGCCGCCGAACGCCGAACCGCGCCAGACGCGACCGGTGACCAATTGGAATGGACGGGTAGCGATTTCCTGGCCGGCACCGGCGACACCGATGATGACCGACTCGCCCCAGCCTTTGTGACAGCACTCAAGCGCGGCGCGCATCAGTTGCACATTGCCGATGCACTCGAAAGAGAAGTCGACGCCGCCATCGGTCATGTCGACGATCACTTCCTGAATCGGACGATCGTAGTCTTTCGGGTTCACGCAGTCGGTTGCACCCAGTTGTTTGGCGATTTCGAACTTGGCTGGATTGATGTCGATGGCGATGATCCGCGCAGCCTTGGCTTTCACCGCGCCGATCACGGCCGACAAGCCGATACCGCCGAGACCGAAGATGGCCACGGTGTCACCCGGTTTGACCTTGGCGGTGTTGAGCACGGCGCCGATACCGGTGGTTACGCCGCAACCGAGCAGGCAAACCTTCTCCAGCGGCGCGTCTTTGGAGATCTTCGCTACGGAAATTTCCGGCAGTACGGTGTACTCCGAAAACGTCGAAGTGCCCATGTAGTGGAAAATTGTTTCGCCCTTGTAGGAAAAGCGCGAAGTGCCATCCGGCATCAGGCCCTTGCCTTGGGTGGCGCGAATCGCCTGGCAGAGGTTGGTCTTGCCCGACTTGCAGAATTTGCACTGGCCGCATTCCGGGGTGTACAGCGGAATGACGTGATCGCCGACGGCGACCGAAGTCACGCCTTCGCCGATCGCTTCAACGATGGCGCCACCTTCATGGCCGAGGATCGACGGGAAGATGCCTTCCGGGTCTGCGCCGGACAAGGTGTAGGCATCGGTGTGGCAAACCCCGGAAGCGACGACGCGCAGCAATACTTCACCGGCCTTGGGCATGGCGACATCGACTTCTACGATTTCCAGCGGCTTCTTGGCCTCGAAGGCAACGGCGGCGCGCGACTTGATCATGCTGACTCTCCAGTGAACCCAATAAATAAAAAAGCAGACAGACAGTGTAGTTCAGCGATTCCTGAGGAATAATCCGGACCAAAGCAAAACATTATTGCCATACAGGGATAATCCAAGTGTCGGAAAACCGCTGGGAAGGCATCGATGAGTTCGTTGCCGTCGCCGAATGCAATCAATTCACCGCCGCTGCCGAGCGTCTTGGGGTTTCTTCCTCACACATCAGTCGACAAATCGTACGGCTCGAAGAGCGTCTGCAGACGCGACTGCTCTACCGCAGCACCCGGCGAGTTACGTTGACCGAAGCCGGGCAGACTTTTCTGCAGCATTGCCAGCGCCTGCAGGACGGTCGCGAAGAAGCCTTGCGCGCGGTAGGTGATCTGACCAGCGAACCGAAAGGCATGCTGCGCATGACCTGCGCGGTGGCCTACGGCGAACGTTTTATCGTGCCGCTGGTGACTCGCTTCATGGGGCTGTACCCGCAGTTGCGCATCGATATAGAGCTGAGCAATCGCCAACTGGATCTGGTGCATGAAGGGCTGGACCTGGCGATCCGTCTGGGTCGGTTACAGGATTCGCGCTTGGTCGCCACACGTCTGGCACCACGGAGAATGTACCTGTGCGCATCGCCGTCCTACCTGGAACGGTACGGACGCCCACACAGTTTGTCGGAATTGAGTCGACACAATTGCCTGATCGGCAGTTCGGATATATGGCAAATGGAACAGAACGGCAGGGAATTTTCCCAGCGGGTGCAAGGCAACTGGCGTTGCAATAGTGGGCAAGCGGTGCTGGATGCGGCGCTTCAGGGCGTCGGGTTGTGTCAGTTGCCGGACTATTACGTGCTCGAGCATCTGCACAGTGGCGCGCTGATTTCCTTGCTGGAGGCGCATCAGCCGCCGAATACGGCGGTGTGGGCGTTGTATCCGCAGCAGCGGCATCTGTCGCCGAAGGTGCGCAAGTTGGTGGATTATTTGAAGGTGGGACTGGCTGAAAGGCCGGAGTACAAACTTTGAGTTATTGGTTGCCTGTGCGACCGTTTTCGCGAGCAGGCTCGCTCCCACAATTGACCGAGCTCGACAGCTGAATGCATTCCCTCTGTGGGAGCGAGCCTGCTCGCGAAGGCAATGCCACAGCGACCCCAAATCTCAGCGGCGATTCGCCCATCGCTGGCGCAACCACTCCAGATCTTCCGGCCGGGTCACCTTGAGGTTATCCGCGCGCCCTTCGATCAGACGCGGTGCCAGACCGGCCCATTCCATCGCAGAAGCTTCATCGGTGATCACGGCATCCGCAACCAGGCTATCGGCCAACGCTCGATGCAACGCGCCGAGGCGAAACATCTGCGGCGTATACGCCTGCCAGATCACACTGCGGTCCACCGTTTCAACCACACGACCGTTTTTATCAATGCGTTTGAGCGTGTCGCGAGCGGGCACCGCCAACAGACCACCGACCGGGTCATCCGCCAGTTCGGCAAGCAACTTGTCGAGATCATCGCGACTCAGATTCGGCCGGGCCGCATCATGCACCAGCACCCAATCGTCATCGTCGGCACCTTGCGCATGCAGATGCAGCAAGGCGTTTAGCACCGAAGCAGAACGCTCAGCCCCGCCATCAACCCGCTGAATGCGTGGATCGCTGACGCATGCCAGATTCGGCCAATAGGGATCGTCAACAGCAAGACTGACCACCAGGCCCTTAAGGCTCGGGTGATCGAGGAAACAGCCGAGGCTGTGTTCGAGAATTGTGCGCCCGCCCAGTTGCAGATATTGCTTGGGACGGTCCGCGGCCATTCGGGCACCGACGCCCGCGGCAGGAATCACGGCCCAGAAGGCCGGCAGGGAATCGATCATTGGGCCAACTGGTAAAGGGTTTCGCCGTCCTTGACCATGCCCAGTTCGTGACGAGCCCGCTCTTCAACGGTCTCCATGCCTTTTTTCAATTCGCTGACTTCCGCGTCCATCACCCGGTTGCGCTCCAACAGGCCTTCGTTCTCGGCATGTTGTTCGGCGATCTGCTGTTTCAGCTCGGCGACCTGCGCCAGACTGCCATTGCCCACCCACAGGCGGTACTGCAGACCGGCCAGCAGCAAGAGCAAAACGAGAAACAACCAGTAAGGACTGCGCATCGAATATCAGGTATCCAGTGAAAAAAGACAGCCACGCATAATGTTGCAGCATCTGATAGCACGAAGCCTGGAAAGATCCAGGCTTGTGCTTAAGGCATCAGATTAGTGGCAAATCCATCGCTGTCACGACTTTTCCGACACAATCCGGTGTCCTTTGATCAGGTTGCGCTTAACCGCGGAACTCGGCACGGCCGTTGTACTTGGCCTTGCCGTTCAACTGCTCTTCGATACGCAGCAGTTGGTTGTACTTGGAAACGCGGTCGGAGCGGCACAGCGAACCGGTCTTGATCTGGCCAGCCGAGGTGCCCACAGCCAGGTCGGCAATGGTCGAATCTTCGGTTTCGCCGGAGCGGTGCGAGATCACGGCGGTGTAGCCGGCAGCCTTGGCCATCTGGATGGCTTCCAGGGTTTCGGTCAGGGTGCCGATCTGGTTGAACTTGATCAGGATCGAGTTGGCGATCTTTTTATCGATGCCTTCTTTCAGGATCTTGGTGTTGGTCACGAACAGGTCGTCGCCCACCAGCTGGGTCTTCTCGCCGATCTTGTCGGTGAGGATCTTCCAGCCAGCCCAGTCGGACTCGTCCAGACCGTCTTCGATCGAGATGATCGGGTAACGTTCAGTCAGACCTTTGAGGTAGTCAGCGAAACCTTCGGCGGTGAACACCTGGCCTTCGCCGGACAGGTTGTACTTGCCGTCTTCGTAGAATTCGCTGGCCGCGCAGTCCAGAGCCAGGGTCACGTCGGTGCCCAGCTTGTAACCGGCATTGGCCACGGCTTCGGAGATCACTTTCAGCGCGTCTTCGTTGGACGCCAGATTCGGCGCGAAACCGCCTTCGTCACCAACGGCGGTGCTCAGGCCACGGGCCTTCAGCACAGCTTTCAAGTGATGGAAAATCTCGGTGCCCATGCGCAGACCTTCCGAGAAGGACTTGGCGCCGACTGGCTGAACCATGAATTCCTGGATGTCGACGTTGTTATCGGCGTGCTCGCCACCGTTGATGATGTTCATCATCGGCACCGGCATCGAGTACACACCCGGGGTGCCGTTGAGGTTGGCGATGTGTGCGTACAGCGGCAGATCCTGATCCTGCGCAGCCGCCTTGGCCGCAGCCAGGGACACGGCGAGGATGGCGTTGGCGCCCAGGGTCGCCTTGTTTTCGGTACCGTCGAGCTTGATCATCGCTTGGTCGAGGGCTTTCTGGTCGCTCGGGTCGGTGCCCAGCAGCAGATCGCGGATCGGACCGTTGATGTTGGCTACCGCCTTGAGCACGCCCTTGCCCAGGTAACGGCTCTTGTCGCCATCACGCAGCTCGAGCGCTTCACGCGAGCCAGTGGATGCACCGGACGGCGCGCAGGCGCTGCCGATGATGCCGTTGTCGAGAAGCACGTCCGCTTCCACGGTGGGATTGCCACGGGAGTCGAGAACTTCACGACCTTTGATGTCGACGATTTTTGCCATTGTTGTAAACACTCCAAAGTTGACGAAAACGACGCAGCTAGAGGAAATCTTTATCGTCGGCAAGCGAAGTACAGCGGGCAGACTTGCAGACGACAACGCTCACGCCCGAGGGCATGAGCGACAAATCGTGCGGTACTTTACCGGAGAATCGAGCGTTACGCGGTTTCTACCGTCGGAAAACTCTTCACCAGTTCGTCCAGAGCCTTGAGCTGGGCCAGGAATGGCTCCAGTTTGTCCAGACGCAAGGCGCAAGGGCCGTCGCATTTGGCGTTGTCCGGATCCGGATGCGCTTCGAGAAACAGACCCGCCAGCGACTGGCTCATGCCGGCCTTGGCCAGATCGGTGACCTGCGCGCGGCGACCGCCGGCGGAGTCGGAACGACCGCCAGGCATTTGCAACGAGTGGGTCACGTCGAAGAACACCGGGTATTCGAACTGCTTCATGATGCCGAAGCCGAGCATGTCGACCACGAGATTGTTGTAGCCGAAGCTCGAACCACGCTCGCAGAGGATCAACTGATCGTTACCGGCTTCCACGCACTTGTTCAGGATGTGTTTCATTTCCTGAGGCGCGAGGAACTGGGCTTTCTTGATGTTGATCACGGCATTGGTCTTGGCCATCGCGACAACCAGATCGGTCTGGCGCGACAGGAAGGCCGGCAGCTGAATGATGTCGCAGACCTCAGCGACGACCGCGGCCTGATCCGGCTCGTGGACGTCGGTGATGATCGGCACGCCGAACGCTTGCTTGATGTCCTGGAAGATGCGCATGCCCTCTTCCAGGCCAGGACCGCGATACGAAGTCACAGAAGACCGGTTGGCCTTGTCGAAGCTGGCCTTGAACACGTAAGGGATACCGAGTTTTTCGGTGACCTTCACGTACTCTTCGCAAACCTGCATGGCCATGTCACGGCTTTCCAGCACGTTCATGCCGCCGAACAGCACCATGGGTTTGTCGTTGGCAATCTCGATGTCGCCGACGCGGATGATCTTCTGTGCCATCGGGTTACGCCTTCTTCTGGTGTTGAGCCAACGCGGCTTTGACAAAACCGCTGAACAGCGGATGGCCGTCGCGTGGGGTCGAGGTGAACTCAGGATGGAACTGGCAGGCGACGAACCATGGATGATCCGGCGCTTCAACCACTTCGACCAGCGCAGCATCGGCGGAGCGACCGGAAATCTTCAGGCCGGCTTCGATGATCTGCGGCAGCAGGTTGTTGTTCACTTCGTAACGGTGACGATGACGCTCGACAATCACGTCCTTGCCGTAGCAATCATGGACTTTGGAGCCCGGCTCAAGCAGGCAATCCTGTGCGCCGAGACGCATGGTGCCGCCCAGATCGGACGCTTCGGTACGTACTTCGACAGCGCCGGTGGCGTCTTCCCACTCGGTAATCAGACCGACCACCGGATGGCCGCTGGCACGATCGAACTCGGTGGAGTTGGCGTCTTTCCAGCCCAGCACGTTACGGGCGAACTCGATGACCGCCACTTGCATGCCCAGGCAGATGCCGAGGTACGGAACCTTGTTTTCGCGAGCGTACTGAACGGCAGTGATCTTGCCTTCCACGCCACGCAGACCGAAGCCGCCCGGCACCAGAATCGCATCAACACCTTCGAGCAGCGCAGTGCCCTGGTTCTCGATGTCTTCGGAATCGATGTAGCGCAGGTTGACCTTGGTGCGGTTGCTGATGCCGGCATGACTCATCGCTTCGATCAGCGACTTGTACGCGTCGAGCAGTTCCATGTACTTGCCGACCATGGCGATGGTCACTTCGTGTTCCGGGTTCAGCTTGGCATCGACCACTGCGTCCCACTCGGACAGATCGGCGCTGCCGCACTGCAGACCGAAACGCTCGACGACGAAATCGTCCAGGCCCTGCGAGTGCAGGATGCCCGGGATCTTGTAGATGGTATCGGCGTCTTCCAGCGCGATTACCGCACGCTCTTCAACGTTGGTGAATTGCGCGATCTTGCGACGCGAGGACACATCGATCGGGTGATCGGAGCGGCACACCAGCACGTCTGGCTGCAGACCGATCGAGCGCAGTTCCTTGACGGAGTGCTGGGTCGGTTTGGTCTTGGTTTCGCCAGCGGTGGCGATGTACGGCACCAGCGTCAGGTGCATCAGCATCGCGCGCTTGGCGCCGACTTCGAAACGCAACTGGCGGATGGCTTCGAGGAATGGTTGCGACTCGATGTCACCGACGGTGCCACCGATTTCAACCATCGCCACGTCAGCGTCACCGGCACCTTTGATGATGCGACGTTTGATTTCGTCGGTGATGTGCGGGATCACCTGGATGGTTGCACCCAGGTAGTCGCCACGGCGCTCTTTGCGCAGCACGTGCTCGTAGACACGGCCGGTGGTGAAGTTGTTGTTCTGGGTCATGGTCGTGCGGATGAACCGCTCGTAGTGCCCCAGATCCAGATCGGTCTCGGCGCCGTCGTGGGTGACGAACACTTCACCGTGCTGGAACGGACTCATGGTGCCTGGATCGACGTTGATGTACGGATCCAGCTTCAGCATGGTGACCTTAAGCCCCCGCGCCTCCAGGATAGCCGCCAATGAAGCCGAGGCAATGCCTTTCCCCAATGAAGAAACAACACCGCCCGTGACGAATATGTAGCGCGTCATGAAAAACCCTAGAAGTCTGCGTTAAAGCGGAACGAGCCGCCGGGGAAAGCGAAGGAAGGCCGAAGCCCCCGATCACCTGCATTAATCACAGTGCACCTTTCGAAAAAACCGCCGCGTTGTGACAGACCGGTAGATGAAACACCGGTACGTTGCTCGCTACACATTTTTTGGAATCGCCCAGCAAAGACTGCTTGGTAATCGGCAACTCCTGCAATTCAGGCGAATCCACAGAAGTTGTATCAAGAAGGGAGCGTAGTCTACCGGAATGCTCCTTTCAGCTCAAACCTTGATCTTCGTCTGTTGGCTGCCAGTGCAATGTCCAGCCTTCGTCCATCTGACCATCAAGACCCGGCAGGTTCGCCACGGCGAGCAATTCTTCGCCACGAAACAGCAGCGGCAATCTGCCACGCACGAAGGCCGGGACCGCGCGCTCGTTGAGCAGACGCTTGAGATCACGGCTGCCGCGCTCGGCCAGTTGCATGACCTCACCGCCTTGCCGATAGGCAATACGCAAAGGCCCGGATGGAGCTTGCCCGTGGAGCATGACGCGTCCGTTATCCGGCAAGCGTAGCGCTGAAGTCGGGGTCTGCCAGTCGGCGCCGATCACTGGCGCGCCCAACCAATTGCCGCTCAGCCACCAGACGCGACCGACGCTGCGGTGCAGCTCTCCGTCGGCCAGACGCCAGATCGGAGAAGCGTCGGCGCCGGCATTGCACAGCGTTGTCCAACCCGACCAATGGTCAGCATCTGGCAGCCGGGTCAACGGTTCGAGCCAGTGGCTGAGGGCATTTCGCTGGCGTGCGTCAGACAATGCCCTCAATGATGTCAGCTCCAGCGATGGCACACCCAGCCAAGCGAATTCATGGACCGTTTCGGCTTGTGCGAGATCGATCTGCGCCAGCTCATCGAGCAAGCCCTGCGCCTCACGCAGATGCGCAGCCGTGCGCGCCATGCTGGCCTGCGCTTGCGGCCAGCGTTCGGTGAGGACCGGCATGACTTGATGGCGCAGATAGTTGCGCGAAAACTGCCGGTCCTGGTTCGACGGGTCCTCAATCCAGCGCAACTGATGCGCCTGTGCATAATTTTCCACCTCGGCGCGGCTGACGTCGAGCAACGGTCGAACCAGCGTGCCCTGCCCCACTGTGCGCTGCTGCGGCATTGCGCCGAGTCCGCGTACACCGGCACCGCGCAACAGCCGAAACAGCAGCGTTTCCGCTTGGTCATCGCGGTGCTGGCCAGTCAGCAACACGTCATTGGTCTGCGTCAGCGAACTGAACGCGGCATAACGCGCATCCCGCGCCGCCCGCTCCAGGCTCGCCCCGCCCTTTACGGTTACCCGCTTCACTTGCAACGGCACGTCCAGCGCATCGCAAACGGCCTGGCAATGTTGCGGCCACGCATCGGCCGCAGCCTGAAGGCCGTGGTGAATGTGGATGGCGCTTAACGCAGGGAGGGATTCGGTGTTCGCCAGGGTGGCGAGCAGATGCAGGAGGACGGTGGAATCGAGACCGCCGGAGAAGGCGATGCGCCAGTGAGCGGCGTGGCGCCAGGGCTCAAGGTTCAGCAGAAGACGGGATGGCAAATCAATCGGGGACTGGCCCATATCTGCACCTTTGCCTAACCCTCTGTGGGAGCGAGCCTGCTCGCGAAAGCGATTTGACATTCAACAATTTCGTCGACTGTCATACCGGTTTCGCGAGCAGGCTCGCTCCCACAGGGATAGTACGCGTCTGATTAGAGACCGTAGCTCATCAGGCGATCGTAACGGCGCTTGAGCAGCGCTTCGTTATCGAACTGCTTGAGCATCGCCAGTTGCGAGCTCAGCTCGGCGCGGATCGAAGCGGCGGCAGCAGCCGGGTCACGGTGGGCGCCGCCCAGTGGCTCGCTGATCACCTTGTCGACGATACCCAGGCCTTTCAAACGCTCAGCGGTGATGCCCATTGCCTCAGCGGCATCCGGTGCTTTCTCGGCGGTCTTCCACAGGATCGATGCGCAACCTTCCGGCGAGATCACCGCGTAGGTCGAATATTGCAGCATGTTCAATTGATCGCAGACGCCGATGGCCAGTGCGCCGCCGGAACCACCTTCACCAATTACAGTGGCGATGATCGGAGTCTTCAGACGCGCCATCACCCGGAGGTTCCAGGCAATCGCTTCGCTCTGGTTGCGCTCTTCAGCGTCGATGCCAGGGTAGGCACCCGGGGTGTCGATGAAAGTCAGGATCGGCATCTTGAAGCGCTCGGCCATCTCCATCAGACGGCAGGCCTTGCGGTAGCCTTCCGGACGCGGCATACCGAAGTTGCGGCGAACTTTCTCACGCACTTCACGGCCCTTCTGGTGGCCGATGATCATCACTGGCTGGTCTTCCAGACGGGCGATACCGCCAACGATGGCAGCGTCGTCGGAGAAGTGACGGTCGCCGTGCAGTTCGTCGAACTCGGTGAAGATGTGCTCGATGTAATCGAGGGTGTACGGGCGTTTCGGGTGACGCGCCAGACGTGCGATCTGCCAGCTGGTCAGCTTGCCGAAGATGTCTTCGGTCAGCGTCTTGCTCTTGTCCTGCAGGCGGGAGATCTCATCGCCGATATTCAGCGAATTGTCATTACCGACCAAGCGCAACTCTTCGATCTTGGCTTGCAGGTCGGCGATCGGCTGTTCGAAATCTAGAAAATTCGGGTTCATAGGCGTCCGTCTTGGGTCGTGTCCCAAGTGAGCTTGGGCCGGCCGGTTGTCTATTCGCGCCCTACCTTAAGGGAGAGGCGCGCTGAGGTCGAGATTAAAAATTCAGGTTGCGGGCAAGCGCCATGATGGCACTTGCCGGTCAACGGTATTGGAGGAAGACGTTGTCTCGCCCGAACTGGTCACGCAGGGCTTGAATCAAGGCATCCGCCGGGTCGATCCGCCAGGTCTCGCCGAACTGCAGCAAGGTCTTCGCATCCGGGCTGGTGTACTCCATGGTCACCGGGCACGCGCCGCGATGACGCTTGAGCAGTTCGCCCAACCAGCGTAGCTGATCGCCTTTCAGATCCTGGGTGTGCAGCTTCAGGCGCAGGCTCTCGGCCAGATTGGTGCGCGCATCTTCCATGCTCATCACGCGCTTGACCCGCAGGCGCAGACCGCCAGAGAAGTCGTCATTGCTGACTTCGCCTTCGACCACCACCATCGCGTCGGTCTGCAGCAGCGACTGCGCCGAATGGAACGCATCGGCAAACAGCGACGCTTCGATCCGTCCGGAGCGGTCGTCAAGGGTGATGAAGCCCATCTTGTCGCCCTTCTTGTTCTTCATCACCCGCAGGGCAATGATCATCCCCGCCACGGTCTGCGTGTCGCGCGCCGGTTTCAGGTCGATGATGCGCTGACGGGCGAAACGGCGGATTTCGCCTTCGTATTCGTCGATCGGGTGACCGGTCAGGTACAGGCCCAGGGTGTCTTTTTCACCCTTGAGGCGTTCCTTGAGGGTCAGTTCCTTGGCTTTGCGATGAGACGCGTAAACGTCAGCGTCTTCTTCGACGAACAAGCCGCCAAACAGGTCGGCGTGGCCACTGTCGTGGGTCCGCGCAGTCTGCTCGGCCGCCTTGATCGCCTCTTCCATCGCCGCCAGCAGTACCGCGCGGTTACGGTCGATGTTGGCTTGATAGGCCTTTTGTTCGTCGTGGAAATACGGGCCGAGGCGATCCAGCGCGCCGCTGCGAATCAAGCCATCAAGAGTTCGTTTGTTGATGCGCTTGAGGTCGACCCGCGCGCAGAAATCGAACAGATCCTTGAACGGACCGGCCTGACGCGCTTCGGTGATCGCTTCCACCGGACCTTCACCGACGCCTTTGATCGCGCCGAGGCCGTAAACGATGCGGCCGTCGTCGTTCACCGTGAACTTGAACTCCGAAGTGTTCACGTCCGGCGCGTCGAGGCGCAGCTTCATCGTCCGCACTTCCTCGATCAAGGTCACGACCTTGTCGGTGTTGTGCATATCCGCCGAAAGTACCGCGGCCATGAACGGCGCCGGGTAGTGAGCTTTCAGCCAAGCGGTCTGGTACGACACCAGGCCGTAAGCGGCGGAGTGGGACTTGTTGAAGCCGTAACCGGCGAATTTCTCCACCAGGTCGAAAATGTTACCCGCCAGATCCGCGTCGATGCCGTTGGTCGCGCAGCCCTCGATGAAGCCGCCGCGCTGCTTGGCCATTTCTTCGGGCTTTTTCTTACCCATCGCCCGACGCAGCATGTCCGCACCGCCGAGGGTGTAACCGGCCATGACCTGGGCAATCTGCATCACCTGTTCCTGATACAGGATGATGCCGTAAGTCGGCGCCAGTACCGGCTTGAGACCGTCGTACTGGTAGTCCGAGTGCGGATAGGCCAGTTCGGCGCGACCGTGCTTACGGTTGATGAAGTCGTCCACCATGCCCGATTGCAGCGGACCGGGACGGAACAGTGCAACGAGTGCGATCAAGTCTTCCAGGCAGTCGGGCTTGAGCTTTTTGATCAGCTCTTTCATGCCCCGGGATTCAAGCTGGAACACCGCCGTTGTTTCGGCTTTTTGCAGCAACTGATAGGTCGGCTTGTCGTCGAGCGGGATAAAGGCGATATCCAGCGGCGGCTCGTTGACCTTGGCGCGGTCGCGGTTGATGGTTTTCAGCGCCCAGTCGATGATCGTCAGGGTACGCAGGCCGAGGAAGTCGAACTTCACCAGACCGGCGGCCTCAACGTCGTCCTTGTCGAACTGGGTCACCAGACCGTCACCGGCCTCGTCGCAATAGATCGGCGAGAAGTCGGTGAGTTTGGTCGGCGCGATCACCACACCACCGGCGTGCTTACCGACGTTACGCACCACGCCCTCAAGCTTGCGCGCCATCTCCCAGATTTCCGCCGCTTCTTCATCGACCTTGATGAAGTCACGCAGGATCTCTTCCTGCTCGTAGGCTTTTTCCAGGGTCATGCCGACTTCGAACGGAATCATCTTCGACAGACGATCCGCCAGGCCATAGGACTTGCCCTGCACCCGCGCCACGTCACGGACCACAGCCTTGGCGGCCATGGAACCGAAGGTGATGATCTGGCTCACCGCGTTGCGGCCGTACTTTTCGGCCACGTAATCGATCACCCGGTCACGACCGTCCATGCAGAAGTCGACGTCGAAGTCGGGCATGGAAACCCGTTCCGGGTTGAGGAAACGTTCGAACAGCAGGTCATATTCCAGCGGGTCGAGGTCAGTGATCTTCTGTACGTAAGCCACCAGCGAACCGGCACCCGACCCACGGCCCGGACCTACCGGCACACCGTTGTTCTTGGCCCACTGGATAAAGTCCATCACGATCAGGAAGTAACCGGGGAAGCCCATCTGGATGATGATATCCAGCTCGAAATTCAAGCGGTCCACATAGACCTGACGCTTGGCTTCGTAGTCTTCGGTAGTGTCTTTGGGCAGCAGCACAGCCAAGCGTTCTTCGAGACCTTCGAAGGAGACCTTGCGGAAATATTCGTCGATGGTCATGCCATCGGGAATCGGGAAGTTGGGCAGGAAGTGTGTGCCCAGCTTCACTTCGATGTTGCAGCGCTTGGCGATCTCGACGGTGTTTTCGATGGCGTCGGGAATATCGCTGAACAGCTCGAGCATTTCCTCGGCGCTTTTCAGGTATTGCTGATCGCTGTAATTCTTCGAACGACGCGGGTCATCGAGGGCGCGGCCCTCACCGATGCACACACGAGTTTCGTGGGCGGCGAAGTCTTCCTGCTTGATGAAACGCACATCGTTGGTCGCCACCAGCGGTGCGCCAAGCTTGTCGGCCAGTGCCACGGCGCCGTGCAGCTGTTCTTCATCGTTGGGGCGGTTGGTGCGCTGGATTTCCAGATAGAAGCGATCCGGGAACACCGCCATCCACTCGCGCGCCAGCGCTTCGGCTTCCGCCGGATTGCCGCCGATCATGGCCATGCCGATCTCGCCTTCTTTGGCGGCGGACAGCATGATCAAACCTTCGTTGGCCTCGGCCACCCACTCGCGCTCGACGATGACCATGCCGTTGCGCTGGCCTTCGATGAAGCCACGCGAGATCAGTTCGGTGAGATTGCGATAACCCTGAGCGTTCATCACCAGCAGGCTGAGGCGGCTCAGCGGTGCATCCGGGTCCTTGTTCGCCAGCCACAGGTCGGCGCCGCAGATCGGCTTGATGCCGGCGCCCATGGCGTTTTTATAGAACTTGACCAGGGAACACATGTTGTTCTGGTCGGTGACCGCGACCGCCGGCATGTTCATGGCGGTCAGCGCCTTGACCAGCGGCTTGATCCGCACCAGCCCGTCGACCAGGGAGTATTCAGTGTGCAGGCGTAGATGAACGAATGAAGCCGGCATAGTGATCCTGTCCAGTTACATAGAGACAACGAGGCCCGGATTGTACCGGGCCTCGAATAAAACATCAGCCTTGCGCCTAAACCTGCGTCAGGCTTTCCCGCGCCTCGTAAGCCAGGCGTACCGGGGCGAACGAGCGGCGGTGAATCGGCGTCGGGCCGAGCCGCGCCAGCGCTTCCAGATGAACGGGCGTCGGATAGCCTTTGTGGCCACCGATGCCGTAGCCCGGGTAGATCAATTCGAACGCCGCCATTTCGCGATCACGACTGACCTTGGCCAGAATCGACGCTGCCGCGATCGCCGGCACCTTGCCGTCGCCCTGAATCACCGCCTCGGCACGCATCGGCAGATGCGGGCAGCGGTTACCGTCGATCATCGCCAGTTTCGGCTGAATGTGCAGACCGGCGACCGCGCGCTGCATGGCCAGCATGGTCGCGTGGAGGATATTCAGATCGTCGATTTCCTCGACTTCGGCGCGAGCGATGCACCAGCTCAGCGCCTTTTCGCAGATCTCGTCGTAGAGCTTTTCGCGCTTGGCTTCGGTGAGTTTTTTCGAGTCATCGAGGCCGAGGATCGGCCGGTTCGGATCGAGAATTACCGCAGCTGTCACCACCGCACCGCACAACGGACCACGACCGACTTCATCAACACCAGCGACCAGTTCTTCGACTTCGGCTACCAGAGTGAAATCCAGGCCCATTTGCATGCTTGTCTTGCTCATTGTGTTTTGCCGATCAGGTCAAGGACGGCTTGCGCCGCCTGATTGGAAGCATCGCGCCGCAGCGTGCGGTGGATCTCGTCGAAGCCGCGGGTCTGTTCATCACCGCCATCGATCAATGGCGACAGCGTCTGCGCCAACGCCTCGACAGTCGCATCATCCTGCAACAACTCCGGCACCAGCAAGCGCTGAGCGAGCAAGTTGGGCAGCGACACGTATGGGCTTTTGACCATGCGCTTGAGAATCCAGAATGTCAGCGGCGCCAACCGATACGCCACCACCATCGGCCGCTTGTACAGCAGCGCTTCAAGGGTAGCAGTGCCGGAGGCGATCAACACGGCGTTGCACGCGGCGAGCGCCAGATGAGATTTACCGTCGAGCAAGGTTACCGGCAAATCCCGGCCAGCAAGCAAGGCCTCGAGTTGCACCCGGCGTTCCGGGTTTGCACAAGGAATGACAAAGCGCACGCCCGGACGCATGCCGCGCAGACGTTCGGCGGTGTCGAGGAACAGCGCACCGAGGCGACTGACTTCCCCGCCACGGCTGCCCGGCATCAGCGCTACCAGCGGACCGTCGGCCAAGCCTAGTTCGGTGCGTGCAGCGGCGCGGTCGGCTTGCAGCGGAATGGTATCGGCCAAGGTGTGACCGACGAAACGCACCGGCACGCCTTTCTCTTCGTAGAATTTCGCCTCGAACGGCAACAGGGTCAGCATCAGATCGCAGCCTTCGCGGATCTTCAGCACCCGCTTCTGCCGCCACGCCCATACCGACGGGCTGACGTAATGCACGGTCTTGATCCCGGCCTGACGCAGCTTGAGTTCGATATTGAGGTTGAAATCCGGCGCATCGATGCCGATGAACACGTCCGGCTTCGCGGCGATCAGTGTGGCAATCAGCTCTTTGCGGCGTTTGAGTAACTCACGCAGCCGACCGAGGACCTCCACCAGCCCCATGACCGACAGGCGCTCCATGGGAAAGTACGAGGTCAGGCCTTCAGCCTGCATCAGCGGACCGCCGACGCCGATGAACTCGACTGTCGGGTGCTGAGTCTTGAGCGCGCGCATGAGGCCGGCGCCGAGAATGTCACCGGAAGCCTCACCCGCCACCAGCGCGATACGCAGACTGGCCATGATCAGCGGGTGATGCCGCGAGTCGACGCCTGGATCGAATCGCGGAACACGGCGACTTCAGGGAACTGCGCAGACGGCTCGGCCAGCTCGGCCAGCGCCTGCTCGACCGTCAGGCCCTGCCGATAGACCGTCTTGTAAGCACGACGCAAGGCGTGGATCGCGTCTTCGCTGAAACCGCGACGGCGCATGCCTTCGAAGTTCATGCTGCGCGCTTCGGCCGGGTTGCCGAATACGGTGACGAACGCCGGAACGTCCTTGCCGATCGCCGTGCCCATGCCGGAAAAGCTGTGGGCGCCGATGTGGCAGTACTGGTGCACCAGGGTGAAACCGGAGAGGATCGCCCAGTCGTCAACGTGTACATGCCCGGCCAACGCAGTGTTGTTGACCAGAATGCAGTGATTGCCGATGACGCTGTCATGGCCGATGTGGGCATAGGCCATGATCAGGTTGTGATCACCCAGTGTGGTTTCCGAACGGTCCTGCACGGTGCCACGGTGAATGGTCACGCCTTCACGAATAACGTTGTGGTCGCCGATCACCAGGCGGGTTTCCTCGCCTTTGTACTTCAGATCCGGGGTGTCTTCGCCTACCGAAGAAAACTGGTAGATGCGATTGTTTTTACCAATGCGGGTCGGCCCCTTGAGGATCACGTGCGGCCCGATCACGGTACCCTCGCCGATTTCCACACCTGCGCCGATGATCGACCACGGGCCGACCTCGACGCCGTCAGCCAGAACGGCGGACGGATCGATGATTGCGCGAGGGTCAATCAAACTCATACTTTCTGTTCCGCGCAGATGATTTCTGCCGAGCAGACCGGCTTGCCGTCCACCGAAGCCTGGCACTCGAACTTCCAGATCTTGCGCTTGCAGCTGATGAAGGTCGCTTCAAGGATCAACTGGTCGCCCGGCTTGACTGGCTGGCGGAAGCGCAGCTTGTCGGAACCGACGAAGTAATACAGGGTGCCGTCGGCCGGTTTGACGTCGAGCATCTTGAAACCGAGGATCCCGGCAGCCTGAGCCATCGCTTCGATGATCAGCACGCCCGGCATGATTGGATGCGCAGGGAAGTGACCGTTGAAGAACGGTTCATTGATGCTGACATTCTTGTAGGCGCGAATTCGCTTGCCTTCAGTGTCCAGTTCCACCACCCGGTCCACCAGCAGGAACGGGTAACGGTGAGGCAGGTATTCGCGAATCTCGTTGATGTCCATCATTTCAGGGGAAAGCCTATGTAAAGATTGGGAGCGCGACTGACGCGCACTCCTCTAGCAAATCAAGGAGGCAGTCCAGAGGCTGTGCACACTTGATATGGAAATGGTATCAGCCATCAGATGAAGCATTACCGTCAGGGGTCACTTCCCCAACGCGCTTTTCCAGCTGTTTCAACCGTCGTGCGATGTCATCGAGCTGACGGATGCGGGCCGCGCTTTTGCGCCATTCGGCCGCCGGTTGCATGGCTGTGCCGGAAGAATAGGCGCCCGGCTCGGTAATCGAGTGAGTCACCATGGTCATCCCGGTCAGGAAAACGTTGTCGCAAATATCAATGTGGCCGACCAGACCAACACCGCCGGCGAGCATGCAGTGCTTGCCGATCTTGGTGCTGCCGGAAATGCCGACGCACGCGGCCATGGCGGTGTGATCACCGACCTGGACGTTGTGCGCGATCTGGATCTGGTTGTCGAGCTTCACGCCGTTGCCGATCACCGTATCGGCCAGAGCGCCGCGGTCGATGGCGGTGTTCACGCCGATCTCGACATCGTCGCCGATGGTCACGCCACCGATCTGGGCGATTTTCTGCCAGACACCTTTCTCGTTGGCGAAGCCGAAGCCCTCACCGCCGATGACTGCGCCGGACTGAATAACCACACGCTTACCGATGCGCACATCGTGATAGAGCGTGACGCGCGGAGCCAGCCAGCCGCCTTCACCGATTTCGCTGCGCGCGCCGACTACGCAATGCGCGCCCAGCGTGACCTGTGCAGCGATGCGTGCACCGGCTTCGATCACCACGAACGGACCGATGCTGGCACTTGGATCAACCACTGCGTCCGCCGCGATCACCGCTGTCGGATGAATCCCGCCAGCCGCTTTTGGCTTTGGATCGAACAGATGCGAGATGCGTGCATAGGCCAGGTAAGGGTCCGGCACCACCAGGGCATTACCGGCAAAACCCTCAGCGTCGGCCTCCTTGAGCAGCAGTGCAGCTGCCTGAGAACCGGCCAGGTATTTGCGGTATTGGGGATTTGCCAGAAAGCTCAACTGAGCTGGGCCAGCCTCTTGCAAAGTGGCTAGCCCAGTAATTTGCGTCTCGGGGTCGCCACGCAGGGTGGCGCCGAGGTGCTCGGCCAACTGGCCGAGCCTGATAGTCACGGTCATGGGTTACTTCAGCTGATTCATGCGCTCGATAACCTGGCGCGTGATGTCGTACTGAGGTTTGACATCGATGACTGCGCCACGCTCGAACACCAGGTCAAAACCACCTTTCTTGATGACTTCTTCCACGGCACTGTCCAGTTTCGGCTTCAGTTGCTTGAGCATTTCACGGTCGGCAACGGCTTTGGCTTCATTCAGTTCCTTGGACTGGAACTGGAAGTCACGAGCCTTTTGCTTGAATTCCAGCTCCAGACGCTCACGCTCGCCCTGCTGCATTTTGTCGCCACCGGCCATCAGACGGTCCTGAATGCCTTTGGCGCTGCTTTCCAGGGTTTTCAGCTTGGTCAGTTGCGGACCGAACTTCTTCTCTGCATCCACCGCGTACTTCTTCGCCGCGTCGGATTCCAGCAGAGCCATCTGATAGTTCAGCACGGCAATTTTCATGTCGGCGAACGCCGGGCCTGCCACCAGTACGGAGGCCAGGAGAACCAATTGAGTCAACTTACGCACGATGCACTCCTACAAAATCCATTGTCGTTATCTTGGGTCAGACGCTTAGAACGTCTGGCCGAGGGAGAATTGGAACACTTGAGTTTCAGCGTCATCCGGTTTCTTGATCGGCATCGCCAGGGCGAAGCTCAACGGCCCCAGTGCGGTGACCCAGGTCACGCCGACACCGACGGAACTGGCCATGTTGCTCAGGCTGATGTCGTTGCACTTGGTGTTGGACGACGAACCATTGGCGTTCGTAGTGTCCTTGCACTGCGAGTCAAACACGTTACCGACATCCCAGAAGACCGAAGTCCGCAGGGAACGCTGATCCTTGACGAATGGCAGCGGGAACAGAACTTCTACACCGCCCTGGATCAGGACGTTACCACCGAACGGCAGTGGATCCTGGTCCGGGTCTGCAATAGTGCCCGGGTTGTTACCACGGCTCGGCGTACTGCGCGGGCCGAGGGTGCTGTCCTTGAAGCCACGAACCGAGTTGAAACCACCGGCATAGTAGTTTTCATAGAACGGCAGACCATCGGTCGAACCGTAACCATCGCCATAACCGAGTTCGGAGTGCAGGCGCAGTGTGTAGTTTTCGGTGATCGGCTGGAACAGCTGACCACGGTAGTCAAGTTTGAAGAACGACAGGTCGCTGCCCGGAATGGTGGTTTCCAGGGTCAGGCTCTGGGAACGACCACGGGTCGGCAACACGCCTTTGTTCAGGGTCGACTCGGACCAACCGGCCGAGGCCTTGAAGTTCAGGTAGTTGTCGCCTTCCTTCTCGACGAAATCGAAAATCTCGTCAACGGTATAGCGACCGGTGTTGATCTTGTCCTGCTGGGCAGACAGACCGAACGTCAGACGCGAAGTCTCACTGATCGGGTAGCCGACGTTTACGCCCGCACCGAGACTGTCTACCGCATAGCTGGAAATATCGGCATCGAGTTCATCGTAGTCGGTGGTGCGATAGAACGCGTTGTAACCCAGGCTTACGCCATCAGCGGTCCAGTAGGGGTCAACGTAGCCGAAGTTGTAGCGGCTCTGGTATTCGCTGCGGGTCAGGCCGATGCTGACGCGGTTACCGGTACCGAGGAAGTTGTTCTGGGTGATCGAGCCACCGAGGATCAGACCGGCGCTCTGGGCGAAACCGACGCTGGCGGTGATCGAACCGGAAGCCTGTTCTTCAACGGCGTAGTTCACATCAACCTGGTCGTCGACACCTGGCACAGCCGGGGTCTCAACGTTGACTTCCTTGAAGAAGCCCAGACGCTCAAGACGGGTCTTGGACTGGTCGATCAGGTAGGTCGAAGCCCAGCCACCTTCCATCTGACGCATTTCACGACGCAGCACTTCGTCCTCGGACTTGGTGTTGCCACGGAAATTGATGCGGTTGACGTAGGCACGCTTGCCCGGATCGACAGCGAAGAGGATGTCCACAGTGTGGTCATCATCGTGCGGCTGAGGCACGCCGTTGACGTTGGCGAAGGTGTAGCCCTCGTTACCCAGACGACGGGTGATCAGCTCGGAGGTGGTGGTCATCAGCTTGCGCGAGAACACCTGGCCCTTCTGCACGAGCAACAGCGACTTGATCTGCTCTTCAGGGACTTTCAGGTCACCACTGAGCTTGACGTCACGAACGGTGTACTTCTCGCCTTCGGTGACGTTGACAGTAATGTAGACGTGCTTCTTGTCCGGGGTAATGGATACCTGGGTCGAAGCGATGTCCATGTTGATATAGCCGCGGTCCAGATAGTAGGAACGCAGACGCTCCAGGTCACCGGAAAGTTTTTCGCGGGCATATTTGTCATCGTTCTTGAAAAACGACAGCCAGTTGGTGGTTTTCAGTTCGAACAGGTCGGTCAGGTCTTCCTCAGGGAAAACCGTATTGCCTACCACGTTGATGTGCTGAATGGCAGCAACGGTGCCTTCATTGATCTTCACCTTCAGACCCACGCGGTTACGCGGCTGCGAGACCACTTCGGTGTCGACGGTAGCCGAGTAACGACCCTGGGCGACGTACTGACGTTGCAGTTCGTTACGCACACCCTCGAGGGTGGCGCGCTGGAAGATTTCGCCTTCGGCCAGACCGGATTGCTTGAGGCCCTTCATCAGGTCTTCAGTAGAGATGGCCTTGTTGCCTTCGATCTCGATACTGGCGACCGATGGACGCTCGACCACGGTGATGACCAGAACGTTGCCTTCGCGGCCCAGCTGGATATCTTGAAAGAAACCGGTTTTGAACAATGCACGAGTGGATTCCACCAGGCGACGATCATCCGCCTGCTCGCCGACGTTCAACGGCAAGGCACCAAAGACGCTACCCGCGGAGACCCGCTGGAGGCCATTGACGCGAATATCAGAGATAGTGAAGGACTCGGCGTGAACTTCGGCGATCATCAATACGGTGAGAACCGCAGTTAGCAGCAGACGTTTCATGAAGTCCTTTCTTATTCCAACTGGCAATAAACAAACTGCCGCAAAATGCGGCAGATTCGCAATTCAGCGAAGCGTTACAGTCGACCCAGATCGTTGACCAGAGCAAGCAACATCACCCCGACCACCAAACTGATACCGATCTGTATCCCCCAACCTTGCACCCGATCCGACAAGGGGCGACCACGCACCCACTCGATCAGATAAAACAACAAATGCCCCCCATCCAGTACAGGAATGGGCAGCAAATTCAGAACGCCCAGGCTAATACTCAGATAAGCAAGGAAATTCAGGAAATCAGCGACGCCCGACTGGGCAGAAGCGCCCGCCACTTTAGCAATGGTTATCGGTCCACTCAAGTTTTTTACCGAGAGCTCGCCGAACAGCATTTTCTTCAGTGAATCCAGCGTCAGAATGCTCATGGTCCAAGTGCGACGGGCACCCTCGCCAATCGCGGCCAGCGGGCCATAGCTGACTTCGCGGATCATTTCCGGTGGCCAGTCGATGGCTTTGACGCCAGCGCCCAGATAACCGCTTGGCGATTTGCTTTCACCGCGCGCCGCCAGGGTCACAGGGACGTCGATTTGAGCATTGTCGCGCTCGATGCGCAGCATGATTTTGGTATCAGGACGCGTACGAACGGTATCAACCACCTGCTGCCAGTCACTCAGCGGCTGACCATCAAGAGCCAGCAAGCGATCGCCGGTTTTCAGCCCGGCGGCCTGGGCCGGACCTTTCGGGTCCAGCTCGGCAAGCACCGGCGGCAAGGCCGGACGCCAAGGACGAATGCCCAGCGAGCGGATCGGATCCGGCTCGTCGGCACCTTTGAGCCAGTTATCCAGTGCCAGCGTGCGGGCCGACTCGGCAGTCGAACCCTGCTCGCGCACCAGCAATTGAATGGCACCGCTTTCACCGAGACGACGCACCAGTTGCAGATTGACCGCAGCCCAACCGGACGTTGGCTCGCCATCGATCGAGACGATCTCCTGACCCGCGTTCAGACCAGCCTTGGCGGCAATGCTGCCAGACTCGACCGCGCCGATGACCGGACGCACCTGCTCGCTGCCGAGCATCGCCAGCACCCAGAAAAACACCAGCGCCAGCAGGAAGTTGGCAATCGGGCCGGCGGCAACAATAGCAATGCGCTGACGTACCGATTTGCGATTGAACGACTGATCAAGCTGATCGACCGGCACTTCGCCTTCGCGCTCGTCGAGCATCTTGACGTAGCCGCCCAGCGGAATCGCGGCGACCACGAACTCGGTGCCTTGCTTGTCATGCCAGCGCAGCAACGGCATGCCAAAGCCCACGGAGAAACGCAGAACCTTGACGCCACAGCGACGCGCGACCCAGAAGTGGCCGAATTCGTGGAAGGTGACCAGCACACCCAGGGCGATCAGGGTGCCGGCAATCATATAGAGCGCGCTCATCTACTTTCTCCGCAATCCTGTTCAGTGTCGCGTGTCGCCGTTGTGTTGCAAAAACTATCGGCCGTGCCGACTCAACCACTGCTCAGCCAGCAATCGCGCTTTCGCGTCCGCCGTAAATACGGCGTCGAGGTCGTGCAGCGCCACTACCGGCTCCAGATTCAAGACTTCCTCGATGATACTCGCGATTTCCAGGTAGCGAACCCGTCCGTCGAGAAACGCCGCCACGGCCACTTCATTGGCCGCGTTGAGCATCGCCGGCGCGCTGTCGCCAGCTTCGGCCGCCTGACGGGCCAAACGCAGGCAGGGGAAGCGGCTTTCATCGGGCGCCTCAAAATCCAGTCGCGCAATGGCGAACAGATCCAGTGGCGGTACGCCGGAATCGATACGCTCCGGCCAGGCCAGGGCGTTGGCGATCGGTGTGCGCATGTCCGGATTACCCAACTGCGCCAGGACCGAGCCATCGACGTAATCGACCAGAGAGTGGATCACGCTTTGCGGATGAATCACCACTTCGACCTGAGCCGGCCTGGCATCGAACAACCAGCAGGCTTCGATCAGTTCCAGACCCTTGTTCATCATGCTTGCCGAATCCACGGAGATCTTGCGCCCCATGGACCAGTTCGGATGCGCGCACGCCTGTTCAGGCGAAACATCTGCCAGCTCGGCCATCGGCGTCTGCCGGAAAGGCCCGCCAGAGGCCGTCAGCAAGATCCGCCGCACCCCCACCGAGCTCAAGCCGCGGGCGAAATCCGCGGGCATGCACTGAAAAATCGCGTTGTGCTCGCTGTCGATCGGCAGCAGCACCGAACCGCTTTTGCGCACGGCCTGCATGAACAGAGCGCCGGACATGACCAGCGCTTCCTTGTTGGCCAGCAGAATCTTCTTGCCCGCCTCGACCGCCGCCAGTGTCGGACGCAAACCCGCCGCACCGACAATGGCCGCCATGACCGCATCAACTTCGGGCGCGGAGGCAACCTGACACAGCCCCTCCTCCCCTACCAGCACACGAGTCGGCAAACCGGCTGCACGCAAGTCATCCTGCAACCCACGCGCTGCGGCCACTTCAGGCACTACGGCAAATTGCGGTACATGGCGCACGCACAAGGCGAACAACTCACTGAGGCGAGTGAAACCACTCAATGCAAAAACCTGATAACGCTCAGGATGACGCGCAATCACATCCAGGGTGCTCAGACCGATCGAACCGGTCGCACCCAACACGGTAATCTGCTGGGGACGACTCACGGTGCGGCCATCCAGAGCAATACGGCGAACACCGGAATGGCTGCGGTCAGGCTGTCGATGCGATCCAGCACGCCACCATGCCCGGGCAGCAGATTACTGCTGTCCTTGATGCCGGACTGGCGCTTGAACATGCTTTCGGTAAGGTCACCGACCACGGAAATGAAGACGATCACTGCCGCGCCGACCAAGCCTTTGAGCAGTTCGGCCACGGTCCAGTCGCGCACCAGCCCGACGATCGCGGTAATCACCAGACTCAGCGCCAGACCACCGTAAACACCTTCCCAGCTCTTGCCCGGACTGACCTGCGGCGCGAGCTTGCGCTTGCCGAACTTGCGCCCGGAAAAGTAAGCGCCGATGTCCGCGCCCCAGACCAACACCATCACCGCCATGATCAACCAGTTACCCAGCGGGTACTGCTTGATCTGCACCAGACCCTGCCACGCAGGCAGCAGGATCAGCAGACCAATCAGCAGTTTGGTTGCCGCAGTGGACCAGTGCGCGCTGGAGCGTGGATACGTCAGCACCAGATAAGTCGCAATCGCCCACCAGATCACCGATGCACCGAGCACCCAAGGCGCAAGGCCCGGTAGCACATACATGACGAACAGCATCAGGGCGACCACAGCGGCAAAGCCGACGCGGAACGATTGTGCGGTGAAGCCGGCCAGACGCGCCCATTCCCACGCACCGAGACTGACTACCAGACCGATGAACAGCGCGAAGCCTGCACCTTTGAGCAGGAAAAACCCGCACAAGGCGATCGGCAGCAGGATCAGTGCAGTGATGATTCGTTGTTTAAGCATTAAACCCGGGCTCCAGCTTCGACCTGCTCGCTCGTTTTACCGAAGCGACGCTGGCGTGAAGCGAAATCGGCCAGCGCGGTGCGCATGGCGTCGTGTTTGAAGTCCGGCCAGAACAGGTCGGAAAAGTACAGCTCGGCGTAGGCCAGCTGCCACAGCAGGAAGTTGCTGATGCGATGCTCGCCACCGGTACGGATGCACAGGTCAGGCAACGGCAGATCGCCGGTCGCCAGACAGGTCTGCAGCAGATCCGGGGTAATGTCCTCCGGGCGCAAGTGCCCGGCCTGGACTTCACGCGCCAGACGCTGCGCGGCCTGAGCGATATCCCACTGACCGCCATAGTTGGCGGCGATCTGCAGGACAAAGCGGTTGGCACCGACCGTCATGGCCTCGGCCTCGCGCATCGCCGCCTGAAGCTCAGGGTGGAAGCGCGAGCGATCGCCAATGATGCGCAGGCTGATGTTGTTGTCGTTGAGACGCTTGGCCTCACGACGCAGCGCCTTGAAGAACAGATCCATCAAGGCACTGACTTCATCGGCCGGGCGCTGCCAGTTTTCACTGGAGAAGGCGAACAGGGTCAGGACTTCGACCTTGGCCTCAGCGCACACCTCGATCACCGCCCGCACAGCATCCACGCCCGCTTTATGCCCGGCGACACCCGGCATAAAGCGTTTTTTCGCCCAGCGATTATTGCCATCCATGATGATCGCGACATGGCGCGGCACCGCGGACGGCGCAGTCTGCTTGGTCTTGTCCATTTAAAGCTCGACCCTTATACGGCCATCAGGTCTTTTTCTTTCTCGTCCGTGGCCTTGGTGATCTGGGCCTCGGATTCTTTGGTCAGCTTATCGATATCAGCGATGGCACGACGTTCTTCGTCTTCGCTGATTTCCTTGTCCTTGACCAGTTTCTTCAGCTCGCCCAAGGCATCACGACGGATGTTGCGCACAGCAACGCGCGCGTCTTCCGCTGCGCTGCGCGCCTGCTTGGTGAAACCTTTGCGCGTTTCCTCGGTGAGGGCCGGCATCGGGATCAGCAGCAACTCGCCCAGGTTGGTCGGGTTGAGGTTCAGCCCAGCGCTCTGGATCGCCTTGTCGACGGCAGCGAGCATGTTGCGCTCGAAGGCCACGACCTGCAGGGTGCGCGAATCTTTCACGGTGACGTTGGCAACGCCGCTCAGCGGAGTGTCAGTGCCGTAGTAAGGCACCATGACGCTACCCAGAATGCTCGGGTGAGCCTTGCCGGTACGAATCTGGCCGAACGCGTGGTTCAGAGATTCCAGGGATTTCTGCATACGCGCTTGGGCGTCTTTCTTGATTTCGTTGATCATTGTTGGCCTTCCTCGATCAAAGTCCCTTCAGCGCCGCCGTGCACGATGTTCAGCAGGGCGCCGGGCTTGTTCATGTTGAATACGCGCAGCGGCATCTTGTGATCGCGGCACAGGCAGATGGCAGTCAGATCCATTACGCCCAGCTTGCGATCCAGTACTTCATCATAAGTCAGATGATCGAACTTCTCGGCATGCGGGTCTTTGAACGGGTCTGCGGTGTACACGCCATCAACCTTGGTGGCCTTGAGCACAACGTCGGCGTCGATTTCGATTGCACGCAGGCAGGCTGCCGAATCCGTGGTGAAGAACGGATTGCCGGTACCGGCCGCGAAGATCACGACGTCTTTGGAGTTCAGGTGACGCATGGCTTTGCGGCGATCGTAGTGATCGGTCACACCGACCATGGAAATGGCCGACATGACGATGGCCGAGATATTGGCACGTTCCAGCGCATCGCGCATGGCCAGGGCGTTCATCACAGTGGCCAGCATGCCCATGTGGTCGCCCGTGACCCGATCCATCCCGGCCTTGCTCAGGGCTTCGCCACGGAACAGGTTGCCACCGCCGATGACCAGACCGACCTGCACGCCGATGCCGACCAGCTGGCCGACTTCCAGCGCCATGCGATCCAGTACCTTCGGATCGATCCCGAACTCTTCCGAGCCCATCAGGGCCTCGCCGCTAAGCTTGAGTAGAATGCGTTTATAGCGAGCCTGATAACCACTGCCCTGCTGAGCCATTGCGAATCTCTCCTGCGGCGTATTTAAAATTCTTTGCGAGCTGTTTACAGCTGGCGTTCACTCTAGCTTGGCGCTGCTGCAGCGCCATCGGAACATGGCTTTGTAAGTCAGTTCCGGGTGGAAACCAAATAAAAAATTGGTACCCCATCTGAAAAGAGGCTGCGCGCGTTAGCGGGCAGCCTCTTTCGGGCGACAGTTGAAAAACCGTCTTATTGCTTGGCGGCAGCCAGCTGGGCAGCAACTTCTTCAGCGAAGTTGTCGACCGGCTTCTCGATGCCTTCGCCTACTTTGAAGTAAGTGAAGGAAACGATTTCAGCGCCGGCTTTCTTGGCCAGCTCGCCAACCTTGACTTCAGGGTTCTTGACGAACGCCTGCTCGACCAGGCTCGCTTCTGCCAGGAACTTGCTGATACGGCCTTTGACCATGTTCTCAACAATGTTTTCTGGCTTGCCTTTGATCTTTTCTTCGTTCAACTGCAGGAATACAGCTTTCTCACGCTCGATCGCTTCGTCGGAGACTTGCGAAGGCAGCAGGAACTCAGGGTTGCTTGCAGCAACGTGCATAGCGATGTCTTTGGCCAGCTCGACGTCACCGCCTTTCAGGACAACAGCAACACCGATCTTGTTACCGTGCAGGTAGGTGCCGACAACGTCACCTTCTACGCGTACCAGACGACGGATGTTGACGTTCTCGCCGACTTTGGCAACCAGCGCTTCACGAGCCGCTTCCTGAGCGGCGATCAGCGGAGCTGCGTCGGTCAGTTTTTCGTCGAAAGCTTTTTCTACGCTGGCAGCAACGAAGTTCTTGAAATCGTCTTGCAGAGCCAGGAAGTCGGTCTGCGAGTTGACTTCCAGCAGCACGGCTGCCTTGTCATTCGATTTGATGGCGATTGCGCCTTCAGCGGCAACGTTGCCAGCTTTTTTCGCAGCCTTGATGGCGCCCGAAGCACGCATGTCATCAATGGCTTTTTCGATGTCGCCGTCAGCCTTTTCCAGGGCTTTCTTGCAATCCATCATGCCTTCGCCGGTACGCTCGCGCAGTTCTTTGACCAACGCTGCAGTAATTGCTGCCATTTTCAAATTCCTCTTGGATAGGTTTTCAACCATTCCACCCGATCGAACGGGCGTTCAATTCTTCCCGAACCACCCATGTTGGCTGCCGCACATGACAAATACAGACGTGGGCGCCGACAAATGGTTTTCGAGGTGGCAAAAAGGGGGCCAAGCCCCCTTTTTGCTTACTGAGTCAACGCCAGGGGCGTCGATTACTCAGCTGCAGCCTGAGTTTCTTCAGCTGCGAATTCAACAGTACCGCCAGCAACGTTGTTGCGACCGCGGATAACTGCGTCAGCCATCGAACCCATGTACAGCTGGATAGCGCGGATGGCGTCATCGTTGCCTGGGATGATGTAGTCAACGCCTTCCGGGCTGCTGTTGGTATCGACAACGCCGATGACCGGGATGCCCAGCTTGTTGGCTTCGGTGATCGCGATGCGCTCGTGGTCAACGTCGATCACGAACAGTGCGTCTGGCAGACCACCCATGTCCTTGATGCCGCCCAGCGAACGATCCAGCTTCTCAAGATCACGGGAGCGCATCAGCGCTTCTTTCTTGGTCAGCTTGGCGAAAGTACCGTCTTCGGCTTGAACTTCAAGGTCACGCAGACGCTTGATGGAAGCACGAATGGTCTTGAAGTTGGTCAGCATGCCGCCCAACCAGCGGTGATCGACGTACGGCGAACCGCAACGTGCTGCTTCTTCAGCAACGATCTTGCCAGCGGAACGCTTGGTGCCGACGAACAGAATCTTGTTTTTGCCCTGGGCCAGACGCTCTACGAAAGTCAGAGCTTCGTTGAACATTGGCAGGGTTTTTTCAAGGTTGATGATGTGAATCTTGTTACGCGCGCCGAAAATGTACTTACCCATTTTCGGATTCCAGTAACGGGTTTGGTGACCGAAGTGCACACCGGCCTTCAGCATATCGCGCATGTTGACTTGGGACATGATAGTTCCTTGATAAGTCGGGTTTGGCCTCCACGTATCCCAATGACCAACCAGAGGCATAAAGCCCAAGGCACCCAGGTCATCGTGTCGACACGTGTGTGGATTTAAGCTTTTCGGGGCATCCCCGGAAAGCGGCGCATTTTATACCACAGGGTGCGCAGAAACGGAACCCGGAATCTGTATTCGCACCGGCGACATGGGCGCAGCCCCCTTGGAATCGGCTCGATGGGCACCATTGTATAGACACAAGCCAGACATGCAGGCGCGGATTTGCGCCTCTCGTCTGTTAGAATCGCGTTTTTCAGGGTCGCAAAAATACACCTGCCACCCAATTCGTATCCGTAAGCGCCGCCGAGCGCAGAGAGAGCCTGTATGACCGTCAACCTCAAAACCCCCGAGGACATCGCTGGCATGCGTGTCGCCGGCAAACTGGCCGCCGATGTGCTGGAAATGATTGCCGAACATGTCAAACCGGGCGTGACCACTGATCAGCTCAACCAGATTTGCCACGACTACATCGTCAATGTGCAGCAGGCCATCCCTGCCCCGCTCAACTACAAGGGCTACCCGAAGTCGATCTGCACTTCGATCAACCATGTGGTCTGCCACGGCATCCCGAACGACAAACCGCTGAAAAACGGCGACACCCTGAACATCGACGTCACGGTGATCAAAGACGGCTACCACGGCGATACCAGCCGCATGTTCCACGTCGGCGAAGTGCCGGTCTGGGCCGAGCGCCTGTCGCAGGTCACTCAGGAATGCATGTACAAGGCCATCGAGATCGTCAAACCCGGCTGCCGCCTCGGCGACATCGGTGAAGTGATCCAGAAGCACGCGGAAAAGAACGGTTTCTCGGTGGTGCGCGAGTTCTGCGGCCACGGCATCGGCAAGGTCTTCCACGAAGAGCCGCAGATCCTGCACTACGGTCGCGCCGGCACTGGCATGGAACTGAAGGCAGGCATGACCTTCACCATCGAGCCGATGATCAACCAGGGCAAGGCCGACACCAAGGTTCTCGGCGACGGCTGGACCGCGATTACCAAGGACCGCAAGCTCTCGGCACAGTGGGAACACACCCTGCTGGTCACCGACACCGGCTACGAGATCTTCACCTTGCGCAGCGATGACACCATCGCGCGCATCTCGGCCTGACACCCAGAACGCTCCCAGCCTATAGAAGGAAAGCCAATCGATGCCGCAGGTGGATCCCGAACTCTTCGACCGCGGCCAGTTCCAGGCTGAACTGGCCCTTAAAGCGAGTCCGATCGCGGCGTTCAAGAAGGCGATCCGCCAGGCTCGCGAGGTCCTTGACACGCGTTTTCGCAATGGCCGCGACATCCGCCGGCTGATCGAAGACCGCGCCTGGTTTGTCGACAATATCCTGCAAAAGGCCTGGGAGCAGTTCAACTGGAGCGAAGACGCCGACATCGCCCTTGTGGCAGTGGGCGGCTACGGTCGCGGCGAGCTGCATCCCTATTCCGACATTGATCTGCTGATCCTGCTCGACAGTGCCGACCACGAAGTTTTCCGCGATTCCATCGAGCGTTTTCTGACGCTGTTGTGGGACATCGGTCTGGAAGTCGGCCAGAGCGTGCGCTCGGTCGACGAATGCGCAGAAGAGGCCCGCGCCGATCTGACCGTCGTCACCAACCTGATGGAAAGCCGCACCATCTGCGGCCCCGAGCGTTTGCGCCAGCGCATGCTCGACGTCACCAGCACCGCGCACATGTGGCCGGCCAAGGAGTTCTTCCTGGCCAAGCGTGCCGAGCAAAAGGCCCGTCACCACAAATACAACGACACCGAATACAACCTCGAACCCAACGTCAAAGGATCGCCCGGCGGTCTGCGTGACATCCAGACGATCCTCTGGGTCGCCCGCAGACAGTACGGCACCCTGAACCTGCGCGCCCTCGCCGGCGAAGGTTTTCTGGTCGAAAGCGAAAATGCCCTGCTCGCCTCCTCCCAGGAATTTCTGTGGAAAGTGCGCTATGCCTTGCACATGCTCGCCGGCCGCTCCGAAGACCGCTTGCTGTTCGATCATCAACGCACCATTGCCGGCCTGCTCGGCTTTGAAGGAGACGACGCCAAACAGGCGGTCGAAAACTTCATGCAGCAGTACTTCCGCACCGTGATGAGCATCGCCCAACTGAGCGATCTGATCATCCAGCACTTCGAGGAAGTCATCCTCGCCCCGGAAGATGAAGCGCCGCCGCAACCGATCAATTCGCGATTCCAGCTGCATGACGGCTACATCGAGGCGCGCAATGACAATGTGTTCCGCCGCACGCCGTTCGCCATGCTGGAAATTTTCGTGCTGATGGCCCAACAGCCGGAAATCAAAGGCGTGCGCGCCGACACCATTCGTCTGCTGCGCGAACATCGTCATCTGATCGATGACAGCTTCCGTAACGATATCCGCAACACCAGCCTGTTCATCGAGCTGTTCAAATGCAAGATCGGTATCCACCGCAATCTGCGGCGGATGAACCGTTACGGCATTCTCGGCCGTTATCTGCCGGAGTTCGGTTTTATCGTCGGGCAGATGCAGCACGACCTGTTCCACATCTATACGGTCGATGCGCACACGCTGAACCTGATCAAGCACCTGCGCAAACTGCAGTACACCCAGGTCTCGGAGAAATTTCCGCTGGCCGCCAAGCTCATGGCCAAGCTGCCCAAACCTGAGCTGATCTACATGGCCGGCCTGTACCACGACATCGGCAAGGGCCGGCATGGCGATCACTCGGAGATTGGCGCGGTCGATGCCGAGGCGTTCTGCCAGCGCCATCAGTTGCCGGTGTGGGACAGCCGCCTGATCGTCTGGCTGGTGCAGAACCACCTGGTGATGTCCACCACTGCGCAGCGCAAGGATCTGTCCGACCCGCAGGTGATCCACGATTTCGCCCAGGCGGTCGGCGACGAAACGCGCCTCGACTACCTCTACGTGCTGACCGTGGCCGACATCAACGCGACCAATCCGACGCTGTGGAATTCATGGCGCGCCAGCCTGTTGCGCCAGCTCTACACCGAGACCAAACGAGCCCTGCGCCGGGGTCTGGAAAATCCGGTGGATCGCGAAGAGCAGATCCGCCAGACGCAAAGCGCGGCACTGGACATTCTGGTGCGCGGCGGCACCGACCCGGATGACGTCGAGCAACTGTGGGCGCAATTGGGCGATGACTATTTCCTGCGTCACACCGCCGGCGATGTAGCCTGGCACAGCGATGCGATCCTGCAGCAACCGGTGGATGGCGGGCCGCTGGTGCTGATCAAGGAAACCACCCAGCGCGAGTTCGAGGGCGGCACGCAGATCTTCATTTATGCACCGGACCAGCACGACTTCTTCGCCGTGACCGTGGCGGCGATGGACCAGCTCAACCTGAACATTCACGATGCCCGGGTCATCACCTCGAGCAGCCAGTTCACCCTCGACACCTACATCGTGCTCGACAACGAAGGCGAATCGATCGGCGACAACCCGGCGCGGATCAAGCAGATCCGTGAAGGCCTCACCGAAGCCCTGCGCAACCCGGACGACTACCCGACAATCATCCAGCGCCGGGTGCCGCGTCAGCTCAAACACTTCGCCTTTGCGCCGCAAGTGACCATTCACAACGACGCCCAGCGTCCGGTGACCGTGCTGGAACTGACGGCGCCTGACCGGCCGGGCCTGCTGGCGCGGGTCGGGGGGATCTTCCTCGAGTTCGACCTGTCGCTGCAGAACGCCAAGATTGCGACCCTGGGCGAGCGCGTGGAAGACGTGTTCTTCATCACCGACGCGCATAACCAGCCGCTGTCCGATCCGCTGCTGTGCAGCCGTCTGCAAGATGCGATCGTCGAACAACTGAGCGTCAATCAGGAACCGGATATCAAACTTTCGCGGATCAGTATCTGAATCACCCATTTATCCCTGTGAATGCAGCCCATGCTTTCCTCCGGTACATACAATCCCCTGTGGCGAGGGGATTTATCCCCGTTCGGCTGCGAAGCAGTCGTAAAACCTGTGTATGCGGACATTCAGTTGAACCGCAGTGATGGTTTTGGGGCCGCTGCGCAGCCCAACGGGGATAAAGCCCCTCGCCACAGAAAGCTCTTGAGCATTTAAAAGAGGCCCCAATGAACAACGCTCTGAACCAGCTCCAGCCGTACCCGTTCGAAAAGCTCCGCGCCCTGCTTGGCACCGTGACCCCGAACCCGGACAAACGCCCGATCGCCCTGTCGATCGGCGAGCCGAAACACCGTTCGCCGAGCTTTGTCGCCGAAGCGCTGGCGAACAATCTGGATCAGATGGCGGTGTACCCGACCACCCTCGGTATCCCGGCCCTGCGCGAAGCCATCGCTGGCTGGTGCGAGCGTCGTTTTGGTGTGCCGAACGGCTGGATCGATCCGGCGCGCAACGTGCTGCCGGTCAACGGCACCCGTGAAGCGCTGTTCGCCTTTACCCAGACCGTGGTCAATCGTGGTGACGATGCGCTGGTGGTCAGCCCCAACCCGTTCTATCAGATCTACGAAGGCGCGGCGTTCCTCGCCGGGGCCAAGCCGCATTACCTGCCATGCCTGGATGAAAACGGCTTCAACCCGGACTTCGACGCCGTTTCGCCAGACATCTGGCAGCGCTGCCAGATCCTGTTCCTGTGCTCGCCGGGCAATCCGACCGGCGCGCTGATTCCGGTCGATACCTTGAAGAAGTTGATCGCCCTCGCCGATCAGTACGACTTCGTGATTGCCGCCGACGAGTGCTACAGCGAACTGTACTTCGACGAGCAAACCCCGCCGCCGGGCCTGCTGAGTGCTTGCGTCGAACTCGGCCGCAATGACTTCAAGCGCTGCGTGGTCTTTCATAGCCTGTCCAAGCGCTCCAACCTGCCGGGCCTGCGTTCAGGCTTCGTTGCCGGCGATGCCGACATCCTCAAAGGCTTCCTGCTCTATCGCACTTACCACGGCTGCGCGATGCCGGTGCAGACTCAACTGGCCAGCGTTGCCGCGTGGAATGACGAAGTGCATGTGCGCGCCAACCGTGCGCTGTATCGCGAGAAGTTCGATGCGGTGCTGAACATCCTCAGCCCGGTGCTGGACGTACAGCGCCCGGACGGCAGCTTCTATCTGTGGCCGAATGTGCAGGGCGATGATGCGGCGTTCTGCCGCGATCTGTTCGAACAGGAACACGTGACCGTGGTGCCGGGCTCGTATCTGTCTCGCGATGTCGATGGCGTCAATCCTGGCGCCGGCCGTGTGCGTATGGCACTGGTTGCGCCACTGGCAGAATGCGTCGAAGCCGCCGAACGGATTCGTGACTTCATCACCCGCCAGAAGTGATCACGGAGCGCTTGCGGCAGTCCCCTGCTGCAAGCGCTCAACCGGCTATTTGACCTGGCCCAGATTGGCCTCGCTCAAATCCAGTTCGCCGAGCACTTCTCGCAACACGTCATCACCGATCTGGTGCTGACGGCTCAGACTGTAAAGCTCAAGACGCTGCGCGCGCAGCGCTTTCAAACGCAGGCGACGCTCAAGCAGATCCATCTGAAACGCCAGCGCCTGGGCTTCGGCGGAATCGTTGAACACATCAAGTTGATGGCGATATTCGGACATGATCCGCGCCTTGAGCTCCGCTGCCAGCGCTGCTTGAGCGGCATCCTGTGGGACCACTTCTTCGCTTTCCAGCGAGTGAATCGCCGCTTCGGCCGTCTTGCGCCAGGCGTCGCGCACTTCCTGACGACGCTTGTCGTCGGGACTTTTGTCGATGCCGCGCAGCAGCAAGGGCAGCGCGATACAGGCCGAGACCAGCGACAGCAGAATCACCCCGGCTGCAATGAAGATCAGTAAGTCGCGTTCAGGAAAAGCCTCGGCGCCGATCAGCATCGGCACCGACATCACGCCTGCCAGCGTCACCGCCCCGCGCACACCGCCCACCGTCAGCAACCAGCATGAACGCGCCGTCGGCACTTGCGTCAGCTCGCCCTTGCCGCGCAGTCGGCGCAGCAACACCGACAAGCGCCAGATGCTCTGCACCCAGATGAAGCGCAGCAGCACCAGCGCGACGAAAATCGCCAGCACATCGAGGCAGCGATAGAACAACGTCGGCCACAGCGTCGGCTCATGGCTGACCACGGCCTTGATGATGTCTGGCAATTGCAGGCCAAGCAGCAGGAAGATCAAGCCATTGAACGCAAATTCGAGCAGCGCCCAAACGCTGCGGTTGAGCAGCCGCGTGCTGGTCTGGCGCGGCAGCAGGTCGAGCCAGCTTTGCATCATCCCCGCCGCCACCGCCGAAAGAATGCCCGAAGCGCCCAGACGTTCAGCCAGTACGTAAGCGGCGAACGGCAGCAGCAACATGAACACCACGTGAGTGGCCGGATCGTCCCAGCCCCGGGCGATCATCCACGCGCGCAGGCGCCCGACCAGCCAGCTCAACGCTACACCCACAGCCAGGCCACCGAGCGCCACCGCGACGAAGGTCAGACTGGCATTGGTCAGCGAAAACACGCCCGTGATCGCTGCAGCGAGGGCGAATTTGAAGGTCACCAGGCCTGAGGCGTCATTCATCAGCGCCTCGCCCTGGAGGATGTGCATCAGCGGCGTGGGGAGACGGTTCTGCGAAATCGCTGAAACCGCCACGGCGTCCGTCGGTGACAAAACCGCGGCAAGGGCGAAGGCCACTGGCAGCGGAATAGTTGGCAACAGCCAATGAATGAAATAACCGGCACCGACCACGGTGAACAGAACAAGGCCGACGGCCAGGGTCAGGATCGGTCCACGCAATTGCCAAAAGGCGCGTTTGGGCATGCGCCAGCCATCGGAAAACAACAACGGCGGCAGGAACAGAAACAGGAACAATTCCGGGTCGAGGGCGACGTGCAGCCCCAGGGTCGGCCAGGCGAGCAAGGCACCGGCGGCGATTTGCACCAGCGGCAATGGCAGCGGGATAACCCGCCCGACCAGGCGCGAGACGCTGACCAGCATCAGCAGGATCAGGACGGTGTAAGCAGTTTGCATAAAACGAAAATCTCAGGCGATCGACAGCGTTGAACTGCCATATTAGCGCCTTAGGCTGTGGCTGACCGTTGCACCTATGTCGCACGACCGCAAGCGACACCCTTGTGGGAGCGAGCCTGCTCGCGAAAGCGGTCGTTCAGCACACAGAGATATTGATTGATGTGGCCTCTTCGCGAGCAGGCTCGCTCCCACAGGTTTTACAGCGTTACGACAACCGTGGCCGACGAAACCGTCCGGTCATGGCATAATCCGTCACCATTTTTTTCCAGCACCTGTAAAGGGGGCGATTCCTTGGCCGTTTCAAGTAAAACGTTGCACCTTTTCGGCATCAAAGCCTGCGACACCATGAAAAAGGCGCGCACCTGGCTCGATGAACACGCTGTCAGTTATGACTTTCACGATTACAAGACCGCCGGCATTGACCGTGAGCACCTGACCCAATGGTGCGACGAGCACGGCTGGCAAACCGTGCTGAACCGCGCCGGCACGACCTTTCGCAAACTCGACGACGAACGCAAAGCCGATCTCGACCAAGCGAAAGCCATCGAACTGATGCTCGCACAACCCTCGATGATCAAGCGCCCGGTGCTCGATCTCGGTGACCGAACCCTGATTGGCTTCAAGCCAGATATCTACGCGGCCGCTCTGAAGTAAGCAGCCCGTCACTCTTTGTAGAGGTATTCACATGTCCAATTCCCTGTTCAGCATCGCCTTTGGTGTCGGCACCCAGAACCGTCAAGGCGCATGGCTGGAAGTGTTCTACGCACAACCACTGCTCAATCCTTCGGCCGAACTGGTCGCAGCGGTCGCGCCGATCCTCGGTTACACCGAAGGCAACCAGGCCATCACCTTCACCACCGCCCAGGCCGCGCAACTGGCTGAAGCCGTCAAAGGCATCGACGCTGTGCAAGGCAAGCTTCTGACCCGCCTGGCTGAAAGCCACAAGCCGTTGGTTGCCACGCTGCTGGCCGAAGATGCGCAACTGACCTCCACGCCTGAGGCCTACCTCAAACTGCATCTGCTCTCGCACCGTCTGGTCAAGCCGCACGGCGTCAGCCTCGCCGGTATCTTCCCGCTGCTGCCGAACGTGGCGTGGACCAGCCAGGGCGCGATCGACCTGAGCGAACTGGCGGAAATGCAACTCGAAGCGCGTCTGCGCGGCGAACTGCTGGAAGTGTTCTCCGTGGACAAGTTCCCGAAGATGACCGACTACGTGGTACCGGCCGGCGTGCGTATCGCTGATGCCGCACGTCTGCGTCTGGGCGCTTACGTCGGCGAAGGCACCACCGTGATGCACGAAGGTTTCATCAACTTCAACGCCGGTACCGAAGGCCCGGGCATGATCGAAGGCCGCGTTTCCGCTGGCGTATTCGTCGGCAAGGGTTCGGACCTGGGCGGCGGTTGCTCGACCATGGGTACCCTGTCGGGCGGCGGCAACATCGTGATCAAGGTCGGTGAAGGCTGCCTGATCGGCGCCAACGCCGGTATCGGTATTCCATTGGGCGACCGCAACACTGTGGAGTCGGGCCTGTACGTGACCGCTGGCACCAAGGTTGCGCTGCTCGACGAAAACAATAATCTGGTCAAAGTTGTGAAAGCACGTGAGCTGGCTGGTCAGACTGATCTGCTGTTCCGTCGCAATTCGGAAACCGGTGCTGTGGAATGCAAGACCCACAAATCGGCGATCGAGCTGAACGAAGCGCTGCACGCTCACAACTAAGCAGCACATCGACCTCCTGTGGGAGCGAGCCTGCTCGCGAAGCTTCTGGCGTCCTCAAGGACGCTGTCGCGAGCAGGCTCGCTCCCACAAGGTTTGGCGTACACCCCGCCCAATTTCACAGGGCTGAACCCATGATGATCCCCTCCCCGTGGCGCGCTGATTTCCCGGCTATCGCCGCGCTGCAACGGCAAGACCAGACCTATCTGGACAACGCCGCCACCACGCAAAAACCCCAGGCCCTGCTCGACGCACTGACGCATTACTACGCCAACGGCGCGGCCAATGTGCATCGTGCGCAACACCTGCCGGGTGCCCACGCGACACAAGCGTTCGAAGACAGCCGGCGCAAGGTTGGCCAGTGGCTGAATGCCGGTGACAGCGGGCAGATAATTTTCACGCACGGCGCCACCAGTGCCTTGAATCTGCTGGCTTACGGTCTTGAACATTTGTTCGAGCCGGGCGATGAGATTGTCATCAGCGCTCTGGAGCATCACGCCAACCTGTTGCCGTGGCAGCAACTGGCGCAACGCCGCAACCTGAAACTGGTGATCCTGCCGCTGGATGCCGACGGCCTGATCGACCTCGCCGCTGCCGTGCATCTGATCGGCCCGCGCACGCGTTTGCTGGCGGTCAGTCAGCTGTCCAACGTCCTTGGTGCCTGGCAACCGCTGACCGCTTTGCTCGGCATGGCCAAGGCGCAGAACGCGCTGACGGTAGTCGATGGCGCGCAAGGCGTGGTGCACGGCCGGCATGATGTGCAGGCGCTGGGTTGCGACTTCTATGTGTTTTCCAGCCACAAACTCTACGGCCCTGAGGGACTGGGCGTGCTGTTCGGACGCAACGCTGCGCTGGAGCAATTGCAGCCATGGCAGTTCGGCGGCGAGATGGTGCTGGACGCCAACTATCAGGATTCGCGCTTCCGCCCGGCGCCGTTGGGGTTCGAGGCTGGCACACCGCCAATCGCCAGTGTCATCGGCCTCGGAGCGACCCTCGACTACTTGGCCGGTTTGGATCAGGACGCCGTATCTGCCCATGAAGCGGCGCTGCACGACTATCTGTTGCGCGGCCTCGCTGCCCGCAACGGCATTCGCCTGCTGGGCAAGCCGCAACTGGCACTGGCCAGTTTTGTCGTCGAAGGCGTGCACAACGCTGATCTGGCGCATCTGCTCACCGAACAAGGCATCGCGGTGCGCGCCGGGCATCACTGCGCCATGCCGCTGATGAAAAGCTTCGAACTGGCTGGGGCGATTCGCGTGTCGCTGGCGCTGTATAACGACTCGGAAGATCTGGAGCGCTTTTTCGAGGCGCTGGATCAGGCGCTGGAGATGTTGCGATGAGCCTGCCGGTGGAAGCGGCCGAAGCGCTGCAGACGTTTCAGACTGCGGCGGGCTGGGAACAGCGGGCGCGGTTGCTGATGCAGTTTGGTGATCGCTTGCCGGCGCTGGATGACGCGCAAAAGTGCGAGGCCAACCGGGTGCATGGCTGTGAGAGTCAGGTGTGGCTGGTCGGGGATTTGCGCGACGGGCACTGGCAGTTCAAGGCGAGCAGCGATGCGCGGATGATTCGCGGGTTGGTGGCGTTGCTGCTGTTGCGGGTCAACGGCTTGCCGGCAGTGGAGTTGCAGCAGGTGGATTTGCCGGAGTGGTTCAATCAGCTGGGACTGTCGCGGCAGTTGTCGCCTTCGCGCAGTAATGGCTTGAATGCGGTGCTCCAGCGGATGAATGAGTTGGCCGGTTAATCGCCATCGCTGGCAAGCCAGCTCCCACAGGGTTCGGTGGTGTTCATAGATGCACTGAACTTACCCAATACCTGTGGGAGCTGGCTTGCCAGCGATGAGGTCATCAGCCTCACCGTTCAAACCTGAGGTTTTACTCGGTCCGAAGGGCGCCGCACCCCCGCCACAATCTTGTCCACAGCCTTGGTCGCCGCGACCATGCCAAACGTCGCCGTGACCATCATCACCGCGCCAAACCCGCCGGCGCAGTCGAGCTTCACGCCGTCGCCGACAAAACTCTTCTGCAGACAAATGCTGCCATCCGGTTTCGGGTAGCGCAGCTGTTCGGTGGAAAACACGCACGGCACGCTGTAGTGACGGGTCACGGTGCGGGAAAAGCCGTAGTCACGACGCAAGGTCGAACGGACTTTCGAAGCCAGCGGATCATTGAAGGTGCGGTTCAGGTCGCAGACCTGAATCAGCGTCGGGTCGATCTGCCCGCCCGCGCCGCCGGTGGTGATGATCTGGATCTTGCGGCGTTTGCACCAGGCGATCAGCGCCGCTTTGGCGTTCACCGCATCGATGCAGTCGATCACGCAGTCGATGTTCGGCGTGATGTATTCGGCCATGGTGTCGCGGGTGACGAAATCGGCCACGGCGTGCACCGTGCAATCGGGGTTGATCCCGCGCAGGCGCTCGGCCATCACCTCGACCTTGGGTTTGCCGACAGTGCTGTCCAAGGCGTGCAACTGACGGTTGGCATTACTGACGCAGACGTCATCAAGGTCGAACAGCGAGATCTCGCCCACCCCGCAACGGGCCATGGCTTCCGCCGCCCAGGAACCGACGCCACCGACGCCGACGATCGCCACATGGGCGGCGCGCAAGCGCTCCAGGCCCTCGATGCCATACAACCGGGCGATGCCTGCAAACCGCGGATCTTCTGTACTCATGACCATTACCCCAAAAACCGGCGCGCATTATAGGGCTACGCAGCGACAAGTTTTAAGCTGCAAGCGACAAGTGTAAGAACTTAAGTCAGAGACGGCTGCCCAATGTCAGGCATTTTCCCTTCAGTTGTACGACTGGTTAACCGCCGGTGTAGGATGCGCGCCCCTCGGGCGTCTATCCGACCGATCCTTCGTTCCACAGCCTTTGGAACCCGAAACAGCTATGTCATCGCGTAAATTTGGACTCAACCTGGTGGTGGTGCTGGCCATCGCTGCCTTGTTCACCGGTTTCTGGGCGCTGGTCAATCGCCCGGTCACGGCGCCGAACTGGCCGCAGCAAATCTCCGGCTTCTCGTATTCGCCATTCCAGCAGGGGCAATTCCCACAGAAGGATCAGTATCCGTCTGATGATGAAATGCGCCGTGACCTGGAAATCATGAGCAAGCTGACCGACAACATCCGTATCTATTCGGTCGACGGTTCGCTGGGAGACATCCCGAAACTGGCGGAGGAATTCGGCCTGCGTGTCACCCTCGGCATCTGGATCAGCCCGGACCAGGAACGCAACGAACGGGAAATCACCAAAGCCATCGAACTGGCCAACACCTCGCGCAGCGTCGTACGCGTGGTAGTCGGCAACGAGGCGCTGTTTCGTGAAGAAATCACCCCTGAGGCCTTGATCGTTCTGCTGGATCGGGTGCGCGCTGCGGTCAAAGTACCGGTGACCACTTCCGAGCAATGGCACATCTGGGAGAAATACCCGCAACTGGCCAAACATGTCGATTTGATCGCCGCCCACGTCTTGCCCTACTGGGAATTCATTCCGGTGGACAAGGCCGGCCAGTTCGTCTTCGACCGCGCCCGCGATCTGAAAAAACTCTTTCCGAAAAAACCGCTGCTGCTGTCCGAAGTCGGCTGGCCGAGCAACGGTCGCATGCGCGGTGGCGCCGATGCATCGCCGGCCGATCAGGCAATTTATCTGCGCACGCTGGTCAACAAGCTCAATCGCCAAGGCTTCAACTACTTCGTGATCGAAGCGTTTGACCAACCGTGGAAGGCCAGCGACGAAGGTTCGGTCGGCGCCTACTGGGGCGTTTTCAACGCCGCGCGCCAGCAGAAATTCAATTTCGAAGGCCCGGTGGTGGCGATTCCGCAATGGCGCGTGCTGGCCATCGGTTCGGTGGTGCTGGCGCTGCTGTCGCTGACCCTGCTGATGATCGACGGCTCGGCCCTGCGCCAGCGCGGTCGTACGTTCCTGACGTTTATCGCGTTCCTCTGCGGCTCGGTGCTGGTGTACATCGGTTACGACTACAGCCAGCAATACAGCACGTGGTTCAGCCTCACGGTCGGATTCCTCCTCGCGCTCGGTGCGCTCGGGGTATTCATCGTCCTGCTCACCGAGGCCCATGAACTGGCCGAAGCGGTGTGGATTCACAAACGCCGTCGGGAATTCCTGCCGGTGCTCGGCGATTCCGACTACCGACCGAAAGTGTCGATCCACGTGCCCTGCTACAACGAGCCGCCAGAGATGGTCAAACAGACCCTCGATGCCCTGGCCGCGCTCGATTATCCGGATTTCGAAGTCCTGATCATCGACAACAACACCAAGGATCCGGCGGTGTGGGAACCGGTGCGTGACTACTGCGCAACCCTTGGCCCGCGCTTCAAGTTTTTCCACGTTTCGCCGCTGGCCGGTTTCAAGGGCGGCGCGCTGAATTATCTGATCCCGCACACCGCCAAGGATGCCGAAGTCATTGCCGTGATCGACTCCGATTACTGCGTGCACCCGAACTGGCTCAAGCACATGGTGCCGCACTTCGCCGACCCGAAAATCGCCGTGGTGCAGTCGCCGCAGGATTATCGCGACCAGAACGAAAGCACCTTCAAAAAGCTCTGCTACGCCGAATACAAAGGCTTCTTCCATATCGGCATGGTCACCCGCAACGACCGTGACGCGATCATTCAGCACGGCACCATGACCATGACCCGCCGCTCGGTGCTGGAAGAATTGGGCTGGGCTGACTGGTGCATCTGTGAAGACGCCGAACTCGGTTTGCGCGTGTTCGAGAAAGGCCTGTCGGCGGCGTATTACCACGACAGCTACGGCAAGGGCCTGATGCCGGATACCTTCATCGACTTCAAGAAACAGCGTTTCCGCTGGGCCTATGGCGCGATCCAGATCATCAAGCGCCACACCCGCAGCCTGCTGCGCGGCAAGGACACCGAACTGACCCGTGGTCAGCGCTATCACTTCCTCGCCGGTTGGCTGCCGTGGGTTGCCGATGGCATGAACATCTTCTTCACCGTTGGCGCGCTGTTGTGGTCGGCGGCGATGATCATCGTGCCGCAACGGGTCGATCCACCGTTGCTGATTTTCGCGATCCCGCCACTGGCGCTGTTCGTGTTCAAGGTCGGCAAGATCATCTTCCTCTACCGTCGCGCCGTCGGCGTGAATCTGAAAGATGCGTTCTGCGCGGCGCTGGCCGGACTGGCGTTGTCGCACACCATCGCCAAAGCGGTGCTGTACGGTTTCTTCACCAGCAGCATTCCGTTCTTCCGCACGCCGAAAAACGCTGACAACCACGGTTTCTGGGTGGCGATCAGCGAGGCTCGCGAGGAGCTGTTCATCATGCTGTTGCTGTGGGGTGCGGCGCTGGGGATTTTCCTGGTGCAGGGCATTCCGAGCAATGACATGCGCTTCTGGGTAACCATGTTGCTGGTGCAGTCGCTGCCGTATCTGGCGGCGCTGATCATGGCGTTCCTGTCGTCGCTGCCCAAACCTGCGGCCAAGGCTGAGCCGGCACCGGTCGTCTAAATCCGCAACGCAGCACTAAACGGCGGCCAATGGTCGCCGTTTTGCTTTAAGATAACCGCCATTTTGCGGGGCTTGGCGTGATAACCGGTCTGACTGACCACCCCTGTCCCTTGTGGGAGCGAGCCTGCTCGCGAAGGCGTTGTAACATTCAACCTTTAAGGTGCCTGGTAGACCGCTTTCGCGAGCAGGCTCGCTCCCACATTAGAAGCCCAAGCTCACACCCCATGATCCCGGAGTTTTCCATGACGGCCCACGCCGACCTATCGCCGACCCTTCAACTGGCCATCGACCTGATCCGCCGTCCTTCCGTGACCCCGGTCGATGCCGACTGCCAGAAGCAGATGATGCAGCGCCTGGGCAATGCCGGTTTCGCCCTGGAGCCGATGCGCATCGAAGATGTGGATAACTTCTGGGCCACTCACGGCAACAACGACGGCCCGGTGCTGTGCTTCGCCGGCCACACCGACGTGGTGCCGACCGGTCCGGTTACCGCATGGCAGATCGATCCGTTCAATGCCGTGATCGACGAACATGGCATGCTTTGCGGTCGTGGCGCGGCAGACATGAAAGGCAGCCTGGCATCGATGACCGTCGCCGCTGAACGCTTTGTCGCCGATTACCCGAACCACAAAGGCAAAGTCGCTTTCCTGATCACCAGCGATGAAGAAGGCCCGGCGCATCACGGCACCAAGGCGGTGGTCGAGCGCCTGGTCGCGCGCAACGAGCGTCTGGACTGGTGCATCGTTGGCGAGCCGTCGAGCACCACCCTGGTCGGCGATGTGGTGAAAAACGGCCGTCGCGGCTCCCTCGGTGCCAAGCTCACGGTCAAAGGCGTGCAGGGCCACGTGGCCTACCCGCATCTGGCGAAGAACCCGATCCACCTCGCCGCTCCGGCGCTGGCAGAGCTGGCCGCCGAGCACTGGGACCACGGTAACGACTTCTTCCCGCCGACCAGTTTCCAGATTTCCAACGTCAATTCCGGCACCGGCGCGACCAACGTGATCCCGGGTGATCTGGTGGCGGTGTTCAACTTCCGTTTCTCCACCGAATCGACCGTAGAAGGCCTGCAGAAGCGTGTGGCCGATATTCTCGACAAGCATGGTCTGGACTGGCACATCGACTGGGCGCTGTCCGGCCTGCCGTTCCTCACCGAACCGGGCGCGCTGCTCGATGCGGTATCGTCGAGCATCAAGGACATCACCGGTCGCGAGACCAAGGCGTCGACCAGCGGCGGCACCTCCGATGGCCGCTTCATCGCGACCATGGGCACGCAAGTGGTTGAACTGGGCCCGGTCAACGCGACCATCCACCAGGTCAACGAGCGCGTGCTGGCAGCCGATCTCGACGTGCTGACGGAAATTTATTACCAGACCCTGATCAAGTTGCTCGCCTGATGCTCGCGTGCCCGATCTGCAGTGAACCGCTCAACGCGGTAGAGAACGGCGTGGTCTGCCCCGCCGGGCATCGGTTTGACCGTGCGCGTCAGGGTTATCTGAACCTGTTGCCGGTGCAGCACAAGAACAGCCGCGACCCGGGCGACAATCAGGCCATGGTCGAGGCGCGGCGTGATTTCCTCAACGCCGGGCATTACGCGCCAGTGGCCAAACGTCTGGCTGAATTGGCGGCGAGTTACGCGCCGGAGCGCTGGGTCGACATCGGTTGTGGCGAGGGTTACTACACCGCGCAAATCGCCGAAGCTTTGCCGAACGCTGATGGCTACGCGCTGGACATCTCCCGCGAAGCTGTCAAACGCGCCTGCAAACGCAACCCGGCGATCACCTGGTTGATCGCCAGCATGGCCCGCGTGCCATTGGCTTCAGGCAGTTGCCAGTTTCTCGCCAGCGTCTTCAGTCCGTTGGATTGGGAGGAAGCCAAGCGTCTGCTCAGCGTCGGCGGTGGGCTGATGAAAGTCGGCCCGACCCGTGGCCATCTGATGGAATTGCGCGAACGCCTGTACGACGAAGTGCGCGAGTACACCGACGACAAGCACCTGGCCCTGGTGCCGGAAGGCATGGTTTTGGCGCACAGCGAAACCCTGGAATTCAAGCTGACCCTGGACAAGCCCGAGGACCGCGCCAACCTGTTGGCGATGACGCCTCACGGCTGGCGTGCCAGTGCCGAGCGTCGTGCGGCAGTGATCGAACAGGCCGAGCCGATCGAGACCACCGTGTCGATGCGCTACGATTATTTCGTTCTTCAATAACTTTTGGTCTCGGGCACAGGCCCGGGGCCGGCTAAATCCGCGAATGGATTTTTCAGACCCGCAGTGAGGACATCCATGCGCCAACCGGACATCGAGATTTACCTGAAAGACGCCGACGTCGACCACAAGGCCATCGCCGCCTGGCTCGGCCAAGCGCTTGGCCCGTGCAGCGACTGGGTGCAGAAAGGCCAGACGTACAAGTGCAAGGCCGGCAACGTGCCGGTGACCTGGCTGCCGAAAGCCGTGGGCAAGTGGAACAGCCTGTTCCTGGAAAGCGACCAGACCCCCTGGGACGACGACATCGCCTGCGCCCGCGCAGCCTTTGCCGCGCTGAACGTCGAAGTGCGTTGCGCACCGGGGACGTGGGTCGAAGAAGAAGGTGAAGAAACCGCCGATCGCTGGATTCGCATCAGCGAAGACGGAGAAGAAGAGATCACCTGGAAAACGGCTTAAAAGCAGCTGCAAGTTACGAGCTGCAAGCTGCAAGCCTCAAGCGGAACTGCTTATAGCTTGTGGCTTGCAGCTTGAAGCTTGAAGCTGCTGTTACAGACCTACAACATCCTCAGCCTGCAACCCCTTCTCGCCGGTGATCACCGCATACTCGACCTGTTGACCTTCGGTCAGCGAGCGGTGCCCTTCGCCGCGTATCGCGCGGTAGTGCACGAACACGTCCACGCCGTCGTCGCGCTGGATAAAGCCGTAGCCTTTGGCGTCGTTGAACCACTTCACGTTGCCGGTTTCGCGTGTTGCCATCTGTTCATACTCCTTTTTTATTATTGAACGGGCTTTTCGCAGGAAAGCCTTAGAGGAACGTCAGCCTGCGTCCGACGTCCATGACAGGGCACCGGCAACAGAGCGCCGAGTATATGACAGGTGCGGAAACTCTCAACAGGAGATTACTTCGGCGCTTTTTTGCCGATTTTCGCCTAATACGGCAAACTGTCCGCCCCGAGCGCCTGCTCGGTTTTATCCACTCACGCAGAAGCCGTATGACCCGTTCCCCGTTCCGCCGTCTTGTGTTTGGCACCCTGCGCCGCCTGTTGTATCTCTGGGTTCGCTCCGAGACCATCAATCAGTCGTCGTTCACTCTTAACCTCGACCGCAGTCGTCCGGTGTTCTACGTCCTGCAAAACCCTTCGCTGACCGATCTGGCGGTGGTTGACACCGAGTGCACCAAGGCCGGTCTGCCACGCCCGGTGCTGGCGGTGTCGGTCGGTACGCTGATCGAACCTGCGGCGTTTTTTTATCTGACACCGGACCCGGACTGGCTCGGCCGCCAGGACAAACGCGGTGCGCCGCCGACTCTCACCCGCCTGGTCAGCGCGCTGACACAGAATGCTGCCGAAGACGCGCAGATCATTCCGGTCAGCGTGTTCTGGGGCCAGTCCCCGGACAGCGAAAACAGTCCGTGGAAACTGTTGTTCGCCGACAGCTGGGCAGTCACCGGACGCCTGCGCCGGCTGCTGAGCATTATCGTCCTCGGGCGTAAAACCCGCGTGCAGTTTTCCGCGCCGATCCACCTGCGCGAACTGATCGATCACAACAAGGGTCATGAGCGCACCGTGCGCATGGCCCAGCGCATCCTGCGCGTGCACTTCCGCAACTTGAAAGCCGCGGTGATCGGCCCGGACATTTCCCACCGGCGCAATCTGGTCAAAGGCCTGCTCAATCAGCCGCTGGTCAAACAGGCGATCCTCGACGAAGCCGAGCGCGAAAAAATCTCGCCGGAAAAGGCCAAGGCCCAGGCCCTGCGCTATGGCAACGAGATCGCTTCGGACTACACCTACACCGCGATCCGTTTTCTCGAAGTGGTGCTGAGCTGGTTCTGGAACAAGATCTACGACGGCATCAAGGTCAACCACATCGAGGGCGTGCAGAACGTTGCGCAGGGTCACGAAGTGATCTACGTGCCGTGCCACCGCAGCCACATCGACTACCTGCTGCTTTCCTATCTGCTGTTCCGCAATGGTCTGACCCCGCCGCACATCGCCGCCGGGATCAACCTGAACATGCCGGTGATCGGTAGCCTGCTGCGTCGCGGCGGTGCGTTCTTCATGCGCCGCACCTTCAAGGGCAATCCGCTGTACACCTCGGTGTTCAACGAATACCTGCACACGCTGTTCACCAAAGGTTTCCCGGTGGAGTATTTCGTCGAGGGCGGGCGCTCGCGCACCGGGCGCATGCTGCAACCGAAAACCGGCATGCTCGCGATCACTCTGCGCAGTTTCCTGCGTTCGTCGCGGATGCCGATCGTATTCGTGCCGGTGTACATCGGATACGAGCGCGTGCTCGAAGGCCGCACCTACCTCGGTGAGCTGCGCGGCGCGAGCAAAAAGAAAGAGTCGATCTTCGATATTTTCAAAGTGATCGGCGCGCTCAAGCAGCGCTTCGGTCAGGTCGCGGTCAACTTCGGCGAGCCGATCAAACTGGCGGAATTCCTTGACGCCGAGCAACCGGACTGGCGCCGGCAGGAACTCGGCCCGCAGTTCAAACCGGCGTGGCTCAACGAAACCACCAACCGCCTCGGCGAGAAAGTCGCCCGACATCTCAATGAAGCGGCGGCGATCAACCCGGTCAATCTGGTAGCGCTGGCACTGCTGTCGACCACGCGCCTGGCCCTGGATGATCGGGCCATGGCGCGGGTGCTGGACCTGTATCTGGCGCTGCTGCGCAAGGTCCCGTATTCGCCACACACCACCTTGCCGGAAGGCGATGGCCGTGCGCTGATTGAGCATGTGAAAGACATGGATCTGCTCGCCGAGCAGAACGATGCGCTGGGCAAGATTCTGTATCTGGACGAGCAGAACGCGGTCCTGATGACTTACTACCGCAACAACGTCCTGCACATCTTCGCCCTGCCTTCGTTGCTGGCGAGTTTCTTCCAGAGCACTTCGCGCATGAGCCGCGAGCAGATCCTGCGCTACACCCGCGCGCTGTATCCGTACCTGCAATCGGAGTTGTTCATCCGCTGGAGCCTGGAGGAACTCGACGCGGTGATCGATCAGTGGCTGGAAGCGTTCGTCGAGCAGGGCCTGCTACGTTTCGAGAAAGACCTGTACCTGCGTCCGGCACCGAGTTCGCGGCATTTCGTGCTGCTGACGCTGCTGTCGAAAAGCATCGCGCAGACCCTGCAGCGTTTCTACATGACGGTGTCCCTGCTGCTCAACAGCGGCCAGAACAGCATCAGCGCCGAAGAGCTGGAAGACCTCTGCACAGTGATGGCCCAGCGCCTGTCGATCCTCCATGGCCTGAATGCGCCGGAATTCTTCGACAAGAGTCTGTTCCGCCACTTCATCCAGACCCTGCTCGACCTCGACGTCCTGCGCCGCGACGAAGCCGGCAAGCTCAGCTACCACGAACTGCTCGGCGAGCTGGCCGAAGGCGCGGCCAAACGCGTGCTGCCGGCGGAGATTCGCCTGTCGATCCGCCAGGTCGCGCTGCACCGCAGTGAAGATGCGGCGGATCAGATCACGCCACAGCCTGAGGCTTGAAGCCTTACCCCTGTGGGAGCGAGCCTGCTCGCGAAGACGGAGTGTCAGTCGCCATTTATTTTGACTGATCCACCGCTTTCGCGAGCAGGCTCGCTCCCACATTGAAAGGAGATTCACCCATGAAAAAACTGTTGACCCTCGCCGCCGCCACCCTGCTCAGCGCCTGCCAATCAACCACACCCGCCGGCAAGGCCAGCCTCGACGGCGAAGTCTTCTACCTGCAACGCATCGCCCTGCCCCCGAGCGCGACCCTGAGCGTCAGCCTGCAAGACGTGTCGCTGGCCGATGCACCCGCCATCGTCCTCGCCGAACAGAACGGCCCGATCAAAGGCCAGGTGCCGCTGCCGTTTCATTTGAGCTACGATCCGGCGCAGGTCAAACCCGGCCATCGTTATTCGATCAGCGCACGCATTGAAGTCAACGGCGAGCTGATGTTCATCACCACCGAAAACCACGCCGTGCAACTCGACGGCAACGACCCGCAGCCGCTGAAAATCCGCGTCGACGCCGTTCGTTAATCCATTTTTCGCCACAAGGAAGCCGCCATGCGCCGCCCTACCCTTCGCTTCGCCGCCGCCTGCGCCGGCTTGCTGATCTCCGCCAACGCCCTGGCCCTGTCGCTCAGCGACCTGTCCCAGCAAGACGCCACCGGCGGCCTCAAGGACGCCCTGACCCAAGGCGCCCAGATCGCCGTGAAACAACTCGGCACCCCGGGCGGCTTCAGCAATAACCCCGAAGTGAAAATCGAACTGCCGGGCAAACTCGGCAAAGCCGCGAGCAAGATGAAAGCCTTCGGCATGGGCGCCCAGGTCGAAGAACTGGAAAACGCGATGAACAAAGCCGCCGAATCGGCCGTGACCCAGGCCCAGCCAATTCTCGTCGACGCGGTGAAGAAAATGAGCGTGGCCGACGCCAAAGGCATCCTCAGCGGCGGCAAGGACTCGGCCACGCAATACCTCGACAAATCCAGCCGCGAACAGATCCGCGCCAAGTTCCTGCCGATCGTCAAACAGGCGACCGACAAGGTTGGCGTAGCGCAGAAGTACAACTCGTTCGCCGGTCAGGCTGCTGCGTTTGGCGTTGTCGATGCGAAGAGCGCCAACGTTGAAAACTACGTCACCGAGCAAGCGCTGAATGGCCTGTTCGAGATGATCGGCAAACAGGAAGAAACCATCCGCCAGAACCCGGCCGCTGCGGCGACGAGTCTGGCGAAGAAAGTGTTTGGTACGCTTTAAGTCGTTACAACATGGGGGCGATTCAATTCGCTCCCATGCTTGCCTCCACGTAAAGAACTACGTAAAAAAAACACCCACTCCCGCCCCATCTTCCTTCTCTCAAAAAGCTGCAATTGGTCCAGCCCTTCCAGGATCGACGCCGCCTCGCTACCCGAGCAGGAAAAATTTTCCGCGACATTGCTCGCCGTAAACTCCTTCGCCTCCCCGCTTTTAGCCACCTGATACACCGCGCGCTGCCGTTCCGTCAGTTGAGCAATTACGCCAGAGCTCGTCAGCCAGCGCTGAAAGTCCTGAGTGTCTGCCAGACTCTTGCGGTACACAGATGTAAAACCGACCACGGCTCGCAAAACAACCGCGCATTGAAACTCGATGAAATAAGTCAGATCCAGCTCATCTGCCTCGGTGTGCAGGTAGGAGCGTCCGTATTTCACCGGTGCATTGCGCAGCAGCAGACTGATCGCAATGTAGCGAAACGCCGCGAACTCATGTTTGAACATGAACCAGTAAAACAAGGCTCTCGCGACCCGTCCGTTACCGTCGCGAAATGGATGTTCATAACCCATGGCGAAATGCAGCGTCACGGCCTTGGTCAGTGGATGCAGATAATTTTTGTCCAGAATCGAGGCAGCGGGCCGGTTGATCCAGGCGGACAGCCTCGCCAACCGCGCAACCAATCCTGCAGCAGGAGGTGGTCGGTGCACGGTGTTGCCTGAACCATCCTGAACAACCACCTCATCATTGGTCCGGAACAATCCGGGGGAATACTGCCCGTCATCGATCCCCTCCACACCCACTCGATGGATCTCTGCAATCAGCTCAATGCTCAGAGGTTCATAACGCTTTTCCCAAGCGAAATTCATCATTCGATAATTCCCCATGACCATGCGCTCATCTGGCGTCCGCGGCTGGCGCTGATGCTTGAGCATGTCCTTGGCTACGCGCGTGGTAGTCGCCGCGCCCTCCAACTGGCTACTGGCGATGGCTTCGTCTTCGATCAGGTCATTGAGCAGACAGGAGAAATGCGCCCGCTCGCCGATCTGACTGGTCATGTAATCCAGCGCGGCCGTACTGGCGTAACGATCCACCACAGCCAAGGTTTTCTGCGCCAACGGCGTTGGCACGTATTTGCCCCACTGCACCGGCTCGCCCAACGGCAACAAATGAATGTACTGGGCCGCCCGCGCCTTCTTCACCAACGCCCAACAAAGGTTCGCGTCCAACCCTGCCGCCCAGCGATAGCGCAACGCCTCGAATGGCAGATAGCGCCCCTGATCATCGAGCGGCTTGAGCAGCGCCAGATAATCCGCAAGTCGTTGCTTGTGGGGCGAGCGGGCCAACAGGTCGAAAACAGGATCCGTTCTGCCGGCTAATGTCGGTGGTTTCTTCATCAGACAGACTCAAGGACTCGGAAAAGCAGAACCCGGAGTACAGCATTGGACGGCTAGCGCCTCAAGATCGGAGGACTCTGAAAAAGCTGTAGGAAGGCAGCGTGAATTGGCGATTCGAAATGAATTGGCTGTCAGACCGCCTTCGCGAGCAAGCTCGCTCCCACAAAAGCAAAGCAGCGAAGCCGCCCCACTCAACAATGAGCGCAAGCTCGAGTGCTTTTGATCTTGATCCACCGGCGACGTCGGAAGGCTGAGTGGAGGGATTGATCCGGGCGTGGGAGCGCAGCGACCGTACGACGCAGTCGTACACAGCGAGTGTAGGTGCAGCGAAGCAAACCGGAGCCGCTGCGCCCGGATCGATCCCGCAGCGAAGGAACCCGAGCCTGCGAGGGCCGAACGCAGGAGCAAGCCTTTTTGGGTACTTTTTCGGCGTCTGGAAAAAGTGCCTCGCCGTAAGGGCGAAACCGCCAGCCGCAACACCCACAGCAACGGATATACACCCAAAACCCCACGTCATGGTCGGCCCGAAGGCCGCCACGACACAAAAACCTCAAGCCTCCTTACGCACCCGAAACCAGGCCGCATACAACGCCGGCAAAAACAACAGCGTCAGCGCCGTAGCCACAATCAGCCCGCCCATGATCGCCACCGCCATCGGCCCGAAAAACACACTGCGCGACAGCGGAATCATCGCCAGCACCGCCGCCAGCGCCGTCAACACAATCGGCCTGAAGCGCCGCACCGTCGCCTCGATAATCGCCTGCCAAGGCTTAAGCCCCGAAGCGATATCCTGCTCGATCTGATCGACCAGAATCACCGAATTGCGCATGATCATCCCGGACAATGCGATGGTCCCCAGCATCGCCACAAACCCGAACGGCTGCCGGAACACCATCAGAAACAACGTCACCCCGATCAACCCCAACGGCGCCGTCAGAAACACCATCGCCGTGCGCGAGAAACTGCGCAACTGCACCATCAGCAAGGTCAGCACCACGACAATGAACATCGGCACCCCGGCATTCACCGACTTCTGCCCGCGCTCGGAATCCTCCACAGTGCCGCCGACATCCAGCAGATAACCATCGGGCAATTCGGCGCGAATCGGGTCCAGCGTCGGCATGATCTGCTTGACCAGCGTCGCCGGCTGCTCCTTGCCGTAAATGTCGGCGCGCACCGTCACGTTCGGCAGCCGATTGCGGTGCCAGATGATGCCTTCCTCAAACCCGTATTCCAGCGTGGCAATCTGCGACAACGCCACACTGCGACCGTTATCCGTCGGCACCGCCAGGCTCGGCAACAACGACAATTCAGTGCGTTCGTGCACGGTGCCGCGCAGCAGAATCTCGATCAATTCATTGTCTTCGCGGTACTGGCTGACCGTCGAGCCGACCAGCGAACTCTGCAGGAATTTCGCCAGATTGGCCGTGCTCACACCGAGGGCGCGGGCGCGATCCTGGTCGATGTTCAGGTAGACAACTTTGCTCGGCTCCTCCCAGTCCAGATGCACGTTGACCACATGCGGATTCTCGCGAACCTTTGCCGCCACTTTGCGCGCCAACGCACGGACTTCTTCGATGTGCTCGCCAGTGACGCGGAACTGCACCGGATAGCCAACCGGCGGGCCGTTTTCCAAACGGGTGACCCGCGAACGCAGGGCCGGGAACTGTTCGTTGAGGGTTTCGATCAACCAGCTGCGCAGCGCTTCACGCTCTTCGATGGTTTTTGCCAACACCACAAACTGGGCAAAACTCGCAGCCGGCAGTTGCTGATCCAGCGGCAGGTAGAAACGCGGCGAGCCGGTGCCGACATAGGCCACGTAATTGTCGATGCCGGCGTGCTCCTTGAGCAGCGCTTCGAGGCGTTTGACTTCGCTGGTGGTATTGGCCAGAGAAACGCCTTCGGCCAGTTTCAGATCGACCATCAACTCCAGCCGGTTCGAAGCCGGGAAGAACTGCTGCGGCACGAAGCGGAACAACATCACCGAGGCGATAAACAGGCCTACGGTGAGCACGATCACCGTCTTGCGATGGGCCACGCACCACTCCACCAGACGCCGGACGCGCTGATAAAACGGCGTGGCATACGGATCCGGTTGACCATCGCCAGTACCGTGTTTCGCCGCATGAATTTTCGCCAGATCCGGCAGGAGTTTTTCCCCCAGATACGGCACGAACATCACTGCCGCGACCCATGAGGCGAGCAAGGCAATGGTCACCACCTGGAAAATCGAGCGGGTGTATTCGCCGGTGCCGGACTGCGCAGTGGCAATCGGCAGGAAGCCGGCGGCGGTGATCAGCGTGCCGGTGAGCATCGGGAATGCGGTGCTGGTCCAGGCGTAACTCGCCGCGCGAATGCGATCGAAGCCCTGCTCCATTTTGATCGCCATCATTTCCACAGCAATGATCGCGTCATCCACCAACAAGCCCAGCGCCAGCACCAGCGCACCGAGGGAAATCTTGTGCAGACCGATGCCGAGGTAATACATGCAAGCGAAGGTCATCGCCAGCACCAGCGGAATGGTCAGCGCGACGACCATGCCGGTGCGCACGCCGAGAGAGAAGAAGCTCACCAGCAAGACGATCGCCAGTGCCTCGACCAACACCTGGACGAACTCGCCGACGCCGGTTTTTACCGCTGCCGGCTGATCGGACACCTTGCGCAACTGCATGCCGGCCGGAAGGTTTTTCTGGATCCGCGAGAACTCGCCCTCCAGCGCCTTGCCCAGCACCAGAATGTCGCCGCCGTCCTTCATCGCCACGGCCAGACCGATCGCATCGTCGCCCATGAAACGCATGCGCGGCGCCGGTGGGTCGCTGAAACCGCGACGCACATCGGCGATATCGGAGATACGGAACGTACGATCGGCGACGCGGATCGGAAAGTTCTTTATCTCATCGACTGTCTGAAAATTTCCCGAGACGCGTAGCTGCAAGCGCTCGCTGCCGGTTTCAAAGAACCCCGCCGTGGACACCGCGTTCTGTTCCTCCAGCGCCTGCTGCACTGCCGCCAGCGGCAAGCCGAGGGTGGCGAGTTTGACGTTGGACAGCTCGACCCAGATTTTCTCGTCCTGTAACCCAAGCAGTTCGACCTTGCCGACGTCCTTAACCCGCTGCAGCTGAATCTGGATGCGGTCGGCGTAATCCTTGAGCACGGCGTAGTCGAAACCGTCACCGGTCAACGCATAGATATTGCCGAAGGTGGTGCCGAACTCATCGTTGAAAAACGGCCCCTGAATTCCCGGCGGCAAGGTCTGCCGGATATCGCCGACCTTCTTGCGCAACTGATACCAGAGATCGGGGATTTGCTTGGAGTGCATCGAGTCGCGGGCGATGAAGGTCACCTGGGACTCACCGGGGCGGGAGAACGACATGATGCGTTCGTACTCGCCGGTTTCCATCAGCTTCTTTTCGATGCGTTCGGTGACCTGGCGCGAGACCTCCTGCGCGGTCGCGCCGGGCCAGCGGGTCTGAATGACCATCGCCTTGAAGGTGAACGGCGGGTCTTCGCTCTGGCCGAGCTTGGTGTAGGACAACGCGCCGACAACGGCGAGCAAAAGCATCAGGAACAGTACGATCTGGCGATTACGCAACGCCCATTCTGAGAGGTTGAAGCGCATTGGGGCTTACTCCTTGTTCGCCAGATTGACCACACGGTTGGAGCGATCCACCGGCCGCACCTGCTGGCCGTCGAGCAGCACATGAACGCCGGCAGCCACTACCCAGTCGCTGGCATTGAGCCCCTCGAGCACCGCCACGCTTTTCTCGCCAAACGGACCGACCCGCACCGGGGTTTTCTTCAACGTGTTGTTGCCGTTGACCACCCAGACGTAGGTCGCGCCGTTTTCAGCGGTCAGCGCGGAAAGCGGTATCGACAGCGAGACACTGTCAGCCGATTGCACAAACACCCGGGCGCTCTGCCCCAGTTCAGCCGGCACTTTGCCGCTGGTGAACGAGATACGCGCGGCAAAAGTGCGTGAGCGCGGGTCGGCGGACGGCGACAACTCGCGGATCTGCCCGGCGAAGCGTTGATTTTGCTGTGCCCACAATTCCACGGTAACCGGCTGACCAACCTTGAAGCGGCCGAAGCTTTGCTCCGGCAGGCTGATCAACACTTCGCGCTCACCATCGGTGGCGAGGGTGAACACGGTTTGCCCGGCAGCGACCACCTGACCGACTTCCACCGAACGCTTGGCCACCACACCGTCCTGTGGCGCACGCAGCACCGCGTAACTGGCCTGGTTGGTCGAAACGTTGAATTCAGCTTTGATTTGTTTAAGGCGGGCTTCGCCGGAGCGATATAGATTTTCGGCATTGTCGTAGGCCGAGCGGCTGACCATCTGCCGATCCATCAGGGTTTTATAGCGATCACGTTCGGCGCGGACCAGGTTCAGATTGGCCTCGGCGGCGGCGACCTGCGCGCGGGTGGCTTCCAGTTGCAGGCGCACATCCTGCGGATCGAGTTCGGCCAAGGGCTGATCGGCTTTGACGCGCTGGCCTTCGTCGACCAGTCGTCGGCTGACTTTACCGCCAATGCGGAACGCCAGATCAGGCTCATAACGGGCACGCACCTCGCCCGGATAACTCTCCATCGCCTGCGCCGAAGGCTCGGGCTGTACCACCATGGCCGGGCGTACGGTGACCTTGGTCACCTCTTCCTGACCGCACGCCGATAACAGGAACGCCAGACTGACTGGCACGGCAAAGGACAACGCATGGCGGTACATGGTGACGGACCTTTCGCGAATGAGGCTTGGAATATTTATACTGGCGGGTATGGTATTAATAGCAAACTCACCAGTCCAGTATTAAAAGCGAAGAATGTCGAACAATCTTTCAGCTCCAAACGGCCCGGGCCGCCCCAAGGATCTGGCCAAGCGCTAAGGCGATCCTGGATGCGGCGAAAACCCTGTTTCTCTGCCATGGCTACGCCAACACCAGCATGGACGCGGTGGCCAGCGAGGCGGGCGTGTCGAAGCTGACGGTCTACAGCCATTTCAACGACAAGGAGACGCTGTTCTCCGCTGCCGTCGTCGCGAAATGCGAGGAACAATTGCCGCCGCTGTTCTTCGAATTGCCGGACGGCATCGCGGTGGAAAATGTATTGCTGAACATTGCCCGGGGCTTTCACCAACTGATCAACAGCGATGAATCAGTGAACCTGCACCGCCTGATCATGGCGCTGGGCAGTCAGGACCCGAAGCTGTCGCTGATCTTCTTCGAGGCCGGCCCAGAGCGCGTGGTCAACGGCATGGAAGGTCTGCTGGCGAAAATCCATGCAACCGGCGCGCTGAGCATCGACCAGCCACGCAACGCCGCCGAGCACTTCTTCTGCCTGATCAAAGGGGCGGGAAATTTTCGTTTGTTGTATGGCTGCGGCGAGCCGCTGACCGGAGAGGAAGCGGAGCGGCATGTGCGGGAGGTGGTGGGGTTGTTTATGCGGGCTTACAAACCCTGACAGTTTTGCGGTGCTTGTGCAGACCGCTTCGCGAGCAGGCTCGCTCCCACACTGGAATGCATTTCCTACTGTGGGAGCGAGCCTGCTCGCGAATGGGGCGACGCGGTCTCAGGGCTTCAGCGCTTTCTTCGGATAAATGTCATACCGGCTCGATTTGCCATCCAGCGCATGGCTCGGTTTCGGCCCTTCGATGCACGGTGCCTTGCGCGGGCGCTTGACCACCACCCGGTGCGTGGCCAGCGCCAGCGCGGCTTCAAGCAGGGCCGGTGCATCCGGATCATCACCGACCAGCGGGCGGAACAGGCGCATTTCCTTTTTCACCAGCGCGGTTTTCTCGCGATGCGGGAACATCGGGTCGAGATAGATCACCTGCGGCGCCTCCCCTTCCCAACTGCGCATCACTTCGATGGAGTTGCCCTTGAGCAATTTCATCCGCGCCACGATCGGCGCCACGTCGAAATCTTCCGCCGCCCGCGCCAAGCCGTCCTCAAGCAGTGCGCCGATCAGCGGCTGACGCTCGATCAGGCTCATTTCACAACCGAGACTGGCCAGCACAAATGCATCCTTGCCCAAGCCCGCCGTGGCATCCAGCACACGCGGGCGAACGCCTTGGGCGATGCCGACAGCCTTGGCAATCATCTGGCCGCTGCCGCCGCCATACAAACGACGATGCGCCGCGCCGCCTTCGACGAAGTCGACCCGCACCGGTCCAGGCGCATCCGGGCCAAGCTGCTGCAACTGCAAACCCTGCTCGCCGACCTGCAAGACGAACTCGCCGTCCGCCTCGCCGAGCGGCAGGCCGAGACGTTCGGCCCAGTGTGCGGCTTGCGCTTGAAACGTCGGGGCGAGGGCCTGGACATGGATGCGGCAGGCCGCGGGTGACTCGATCATGAAAAAACGCTCAAAAAAGTTAAGGATCGACAAAAACCGCCGATAAACCATTCAACGCGCATTTTGCCAGAGCTGAGCGTCAACCGAAAAAAATGTCAGGCATTCTTCCCACATCGATTGGCTACGTTTCGCCCCATGGCGACTTCAGCCGTCATAACACTCAAGCACTGAGCGGCGTCAGTCACCTGTGGCAGGATTTCTTTGCCCAGGCCCTGGCCGAACAGACGAGTGAAGTGGTGCCTGCCTGTGGCACGTTTCCACCGGTTGACCTGAACAGCCCGGAAGAACCGACCGTTGGCAGCGAGCTGCACGCGCACATCGTCAGCCAGCGTGAGTGCGACGTGGTCGAAACCCAGGTTCGCCCGCCGGAGCCGCTGTTCCTGCCGATCGCCGAGTTCGAAATGGAGCTGCTGGACAAGCCGTTCCCACCGTTCCCGCCGGAAGAGCTCAAAGCCCAGCAAGAGCAACAGGATTTCGACAGCAGCTGGGTACGCCCGATTGTGATCAACAATGGCCAGCCAGTGCCGGAGCCAGGCCCTGCTCCGCAGAAACGTCCGCTGTACCTGCCGATTGCCGAGTTCGATCTGGACTTGCTGCAGAAGCCTTACCCGCCGTTCCCGCCGGAAGAAATCGTCGAGCAGCAGAAAGCTCTGGACTTCGATAATGGCTGGGCTCGGCCGATCGTTCTGCAGAACCTGCGCCTCGCTGCCTGATTCTCAGCGACACACGCTCCAGCGCCCGACATCGACATGAAAGTGATTGCGATGGGCGGCGTTGTAATCCGGGCTCAACACCACACTGAATGACTCGCAGGCGCCGTCGCGCACTTGGCGGAGAAACTCTGCGTCCTGGTTTTGCTTGGGCCAATCCTTGAGCACGCTGATCGTGCGTCCGTCAGCCAGACGGAAACCGGCAATGTCCAGCGCGTCGGCACTGGCATGTCGACTGAGGGCGCCGCTCTCACGGTTGTAGACATTGCGACAGGCAAAGCTGCCGAGGTGATCGACCCGCGCAATCTTCTGGCCATAAGCCGATTGCGCGGCCGGTTGCAGGGTGTGGTGTTCGAACATCGCGTAGGCCACCGCCAGCGGGCAACTGGCGATGAAGCTGCTGCTCAGCCCCACTCCACCGCCCTGCACCCGCAGAGCACCGACCAGCGGACACTTGGCGCCGGGGCTGTCGGCCTGGGGGCTGACGCGCAGATCCGAGCTGCTCAATGCCTGTGCGCAAAGCTCGGGATCACTGCGCAGGCGCATGAGTTTGTAACCGGTGAGCCAGTTGGGCGCGGCTTTAATGTCCAATGGCGCCCACGGGTTCCACTGCGGCGGCACGTCCAGCCAGCCACGCCAGACACTCACCGCGCCACCAGCGATCGCGAGCAACACCCCCCAGAACAGCCAACGTCCCATGCTCAGTCCTTGCAGAGTTGATTGGCCTTGGCATACGGCATCGACTGTGACGTGAAGCCAAAGGTGCCGGATTGCTGGATTTCCTCAGCCGCGCGGAAGAACTCGCCGAACGCCGCCAGCGCCAGTGCCGACCCGGTGCTGATCCGCCGGACGCCCAGTTCCTCGAGCTGTTGCACGGTCAGTTTCAAACCGCCAGACATCAACACATTGACCGGTTTCGGCGCCACCGCTTGCACCACTGCGCGCACTTCTTCGGCGCTGCGCAAACCCGGCGCATAGAGCACGTCGGCACCCGCTTCGGCGAATGCCTGCAAGCGGCGAATGGTGTCGTCAAGATCGGGGTTGCCGTGCAGGTAATTTTCCGCGCGAGCGGTGAGGACGAAAGGAAACGGCAGGGTGCGCACCGCCGCGACAGCGGCTTCAATCCGTGCAACGGCGTGTTCGAAGCAATAGATCGGCGCGTCCGGACGTCCCGAAGCGTCCTCGATCGACCCGCCCACCGCGCCCGCTTCGGCGGCGCGCAACAGACTCTGCGCAGACTCGACCGGATCATCGGCAAAGCCGTTTTCCAGATCCACCGCCACCGGCAGATCCGTCGCTGCGACAATCGCCCGGACATTGGCCAGGGTCTCGTCGAGACTCAACGCGCCATCAGGCTTGCCTTGGGAAAACGCGTAACCGGCACTGGTGGTTGCCAAGGCCTGATAGCCAAGACCGGCGAGCATCTTCGCCGAGCCGGCATCCCACGGATTAGGGATGACGAAGATCCCCTGGCGATCATGCAGCGCTTTGAAGGCTTGGGCTTTGAGGCGTTGCTGTTGACTGACTTGGACGTTCATCGACGGCCTCCCGGGCAGAAAAAACCCGCCTCAGAGCAAGCCAAGCTGCTCGGCGGCGGGTTCTCTGTATAGCTCAGGCAGCGCGGGCAAGCCAGGCAAACGTTGCATCAGTTGGGCGTGAAAACGCTGCGCCAGTTTCGCTGCCAACAGGTTATCGGCGGTATGCAGAAAGACGTAGGGCGTGCGCCCCTCTTCGATCCATTCAGCAATCTTCGCCACCCACGGCACGAGAAACGCATCGTTGGCCTCAAGCTCGGGATGGCCGATGAAGCGCACCTGCGGAAACTGCGTGAACGCCGCCGGACGGGTCGGCACTCGCGGCTTTTTCGACTGCGCGTGGATCACCGAGGACTCGGTCGACAAGCAACTGAACAGCGCGCGCGGGTCGAGACAGATGCGCTCGACACCGCGATCCAGCAACAGACGATTGAGCAGACGCTCGCTCTCGCCCTTGGCGAAGAACTGTTCATTGCGCACCTCGACCGCAAGCGGGCAATCCAGCGCATCGATAAACGCCGCGAGCTCCGGCAGACGCTGCGGCGTGAAGCTTTTCGACAGTTGCAGCCACAGCGGCGAAACACGTTCGCCTAACGGCTTGAGTAATTGCAGGAAGGTTTCGGCAGCGGTCAGTTGCTCGCGCAAGTCGCCGCTGTGGCTGATGTCGCCGGGGAATTTGGCAGTGAAGCGAAAGTGCGCCGGCATGATCTCGGCCCAGCGTTGCACAGTGGCTGGCGACGGGCTGGCGTAGAAGGTGGTGTTGCCTTCAACGGCGTTGAACACCTGGCAGTAGAGAGCGAGAAAGTCGGAGGTTTTTGCGTCTACCGGATACAGATACTCGCGCCAGGCATTTTCGCTCCAGGACGGGCAACCGAGGTAGTAAGGCAGATCCATCAGATATACAGATCGAGGCCCAGCACGTCTGCGTCCCAATCGACAAAACCGGCGGTGCTCAGGTAGCTGGCCAGGGCCATGGCTACGCTTTTCTTCATCGCGCGGTGGTAGATCATGTCTTGCTGACGGGCAGGCAGGTTGCTCAGGCGTTGCGCGGTAGCTTGGGCAGCACGGGCGGCCAACTGCTCTTCGCTCGGGAATTCCAGCTCGCCGTCGATGATCTCGACGGACTCATCCAGCGCCGCATTGCCTTTGCGCGGCTTGCGCTTGATGGGGTAGGACTGAGTGGAAACGCCGTCTATACGCATAATGTCATGCTCGGTATCAATGATGGCAATTTAGCGGCACTTGACCGACTTAGCAAACCGCCGAGTGATAACTAGAACACATAAAGCGCAAAAGGTTTTAAGCGAGGGGGCAGAAACTGACGATTGGCGATATTTGTATGTGACCGCGAACCTGTGGGAGCGAGCCTGCTCGCGAAGGGTCCAGCACATTCAACACATGCATTGACTGAACAGAAGCTTTCGCGAGCAGGCTCGCTCCCACAGGAGAAAGTGTCGTATCAGCGGGCTTTTGGGGTGGCGACTTTATCGCGCAGGTAAACCGGCTGGGCGTCATCTGCCGGGATCGCCTCACCGCGCTGCCAGGCGTAACGCGCCAGGGTCAATAGGTCCTCGGCGTGGGGCAGCATGCCGGCGTCAGAGCCGCTCAGATTGACCGCAATGCGCTCGCCGTAACCCCAACCGGTACCGGCACCGAACCAATCGCCACTGGCATCAGTTGGCAACGCGGCGACTTCCGGTGGTAACACGGCTTCGGCGCCAACCAGACGCATCTCCCCCGCCGTCTCGCGGTAGCAGCCCCAATACACCTCATCCATCCGCGCATCGATCGCAGCCGCGACCTGGCTTACACCATGCTCACGAAAGGCACGCTGGGCCAGCACGGCAAGGTTGGATACCGGCAACACCGGACGATCCAGAGCAAAGGCCAAACCCTGCACCACACCAATGGCAATGCGCACACCGGTAAACGCGCCCGGGCCACGGCCGAAAGCAATCGCGTCGACCGCTTGCAGCGTGGTGCCGGCATCCGCGAGCAATTGCTGAATCATCGGCAGCAGCTTCTGCGCATGCAGGCGCGGGATCACCTCGTAATGGCTCGTGACCTTGCCGTCATGCAGCAAGGCAACGGAGCAAGCTTCAGTCGCGGTGTCCAGGGCCAGCAAGGTGCTCATCGATGTTTCCAAAACAGGGGTGGGAAAAAGTGCGTCAGTATAAACAACAACGGCCCGCAAGCGGGCCGTGGATGATGCAGCCGATCAGACTTTTCAGCTCAGCGCGGCCAGCACCTTGGTGGTGATTGCATCAACCGAACCCACACCTTCGATGTGGCTGTACTTTGGCTTGCCGCCGTTCTTGGCGGAAAGGTTCTGGTAGAACTCCACCAGCGGTTTGGTCTGCGAGTGGTAGACCGACAGGCGATGACGCACGGTCTCTTCGGTGTCGTCCTTGCGCTGCACCAGCTCTTCGCCGGTGATGTCGTCCTTGCCAGCCAGTTTCGGCGGGTTGTAGACGATGTGGTAAACGCGGCCGCTGGCTTCGTGAACACGGCGACCGGCGATGCGCTGAACGATTTCTTCGTCTTCTACAGCGATCTCGACCACGGCATCCAGCTCGACACCGGCAGTGACCAGCGCTTCAGCCTGCGGAATGGTGCGCGGGAAGCCGTCGAACAGGAAACCGTTGGCGCAATCAGGTTGAGCGATGCGGTCCTTGACCAGCGCGATGATCAGGTCATCCGACACCAGGCCGCCGGCATCCATGATGCTCTTGGCTTGCACGCCCAGTGGAGTGCCAGCCTTGACCGCAGCACGCAGCATGTCGCCGGTGGAGATTTGCGGAATGCCGAATTTCTCGGTGATGAACTTTGCCTGAGTACCTTTACCGGCCCCGGGAGCTCCCAGCAGAATGACGCGCATCGATGTGCTCCTCAATTTTTTATATAAAAGCTTTACAAAACAAAGGATTCGCTCGTAACCGGCGGATCCTGAAAATACGGGTCGTGGCCGCACAAACGGCCAAAGGCTGATCAAGATACACAGCAGGCTGCGCCCACACAAGACGCCAAAAGTCGGAGAAACCGACGCCCGCCGTGACCTCGCGACGCGGTAACCCAAGTCGCAACCCCTACATTAACTGTCGCCTCGCGGCACTTTCCTACGGCAGGAGAAGCGGCATCCGACCCTTTTCGCGAATGCCGCCTGAGGTGATCAGCAACCTTAGCCGGTATTGCGCAATCCGGCGGCAATCCCCGCCACAGACACCAGCAGCGCCTGTTCCACCGGGCTGCCCTGCTCGACATCCTGCTGCCGCGAACGCGCCAACAGTTCCGCCTGCAATAGATGCAGCGGGTCGAGGTAGGTGTTGCGCAAGCGGATGAATTCGAGGGTGTCCGGACTGTGCGCCAGCAGCTGCGACTGCCCGGTCAGACCGAGCACGACGGAGCATGCCTGCGACAATAGGTCGCGTAACTGCGCGCCCAATGGCAGCAGATCAGCTTCAACCAGACGCTCGTCGTAGGACTGCGCAATATCTGCATCAGCCTTGGCCAGGACCATTTCCAGCATATCGATACGGGTGCGGAAGAACGGCCATTGTTCGCGCATCTGCCCCAGCAACTCACCTTCGCCGCGCTCCAGCGCCTTGCTCAACGCAGTCTCCCAACCCAGCCAGGCCGGCAACATCAATCGGGTTTGGGTCCAGCCGAAAATCCACGGGATCGCCCGCAGGCTTTCGATACCGCCGGCGCGACGCTTGGCCGGGCGACTGCCCAGAGGCAAACGTCCCAATTCCTGCTCCGGGGTCGACTGCCGGAAGTACTCGACGAATTGCGGATTTTCCCGCACCACCTGACGGTAAGCGCTGACACCGTCCGCCGCCAATTCGTCCATCAGATGGCGCCATTCAGGCGTCGGCGGCGGCGGTGGCAGCAAGGTCGCTTCGAGCACGGCGGCCAGATACAGATTGAGGTTTTGCTCGGCGATGTCCGGCAGGCCGAATTTGAAACGAATCATTTCTCCCTGCTCGGTGGTGCGGAAACGCCCGGCCACCGAACCCGGTGGTTGCGACAGAATCGCCGCGTGCGCCGGACCGCCGCCACGCCCCACGGTGCCGCCGCGACCGTGGAACAACAGCAGTTCGACTTGCTGCTCACGGCAGATTTCCACCAGACGTTCCTGCGCCCGATATTGCGCCCACGCCGCAGCGGTGGTGCCGGCATCCTTGGCCGAGTCGGAATAGCCGATCATCACTTCCTGCGGGCCATGCAAACGCGCGCGATAGCCCGGCAACAACAGCAGACGCTCCATCACCGGCCCGGCGTTGTCGAGGTCGGCGAGGGTTTCGAACAGCGGCACCACGCGCATCGGCCGCAGTACGCCGGATTCCTTGAGCAGCAGTTGCACCGCGAGCACATCGGAAGCGGCGCCGGCCATGGAGATCACGTAGGAGCCCAGCGAAGCAGCAGGCGCGGCAGCGATTTCCTTGCAGGTGTTGAGCACTTCAGCGGTGTCCGCCGACGGTTTGAAATGCGCGGGCAGCAAAGGGCGACGGTTGCTCAATTCTTCGGTGAGGAAGTTGATGCGCTGTTCTTCGTCCCATTCCTCATAGCGGCCGAGGCCGAGGTAATCGGTGATTTCCGTCATCGCCGAGCTGTGCCGGGTCGAATCCTGACGCACATCGAGGCGCACCAGAAACAGGCCGAACGTCACCGCCCGACGCAGGCAATCGAGCAACGGCCCGTCGGCGATAACGCCCATGCCGCATTCGTGCAGCGAGTTGAAACACAACTGCAAAGGCTCGAGCAGGTCGCGATTATCGTGCAGCACATCGGCGGTTGCCGGGGTCGGCGCGGTCAACGCGGCATGCGCCCAGTTGCGTGTGGCGCGCAGGCGTTCGCGCAGTTGCTTGAGCACCGCGCGATACGGTTCGGCACTGTCGCCAGCCTTGGCCTTCAGCGCATCGCTGGCCTGCTGCATCGACAGTTCGGCAGCGAGATGATCGACATCGCGCAGGTACAAATCAGCGGCCATCCAGCGCGCCAGCAGCAAGACTTCGCGAGTGACAGCGGCGGTGACATTGGGGTTGCCGTCACGGTCGCCGCCCATCCACGAAGCGAAGCGGATCGGCGCGGCTTCCAGCGGCAAGCGCAGACCCGTCGCGGCGAACAGCGCCTGATCGGCCTTGCGCATATGGTTGGGGATCGCCTGCCACAACGAATGCTCGATCACCGCAAAGCCCCACTTGGCTTCATCGACCGGCGTCGGGCGGGTGCGGCGGATTTCTTCGGTGTGCCAGGCTTCGGCGATCAGCCGTTGCAGTTTGCTCTGGATCTGCTCGCGCTCGGCGCTGGTCAGGTCGCGATGATCCTGAGCGGCCAGTTGCGCGGCGATCGCGTCGTACTTCTGGATCAACGTGCGTCGCGCCACTTCGGTCGGGTGCGCGGTCAGCACCAGTTCGATTTCCAGCCGCGCCAGTTGCCGGGCCAGAGATTCGGCGCTGTGGCCTTCGCTGCGCAGGCGCGCGAGCAGTTCCGGCAACACCCGCGACTCGAACGGCGCCGGTTGCGACTCCTCGCGGCGATGGATCAGCTGGTACTGCTCGGCAATGTTCGCCAGGTTGAGAAACTGATTGAAGGCCCGCGCGACCGGAAGCAATTCGTCTTCACTCAATTGATTGAGGCTGGCGCTCAGTTCAGCGTCCATCGAGCCGCGCCGGTCGGCCTTGGCGCCTTTGCGAATCTGCTCGATCTTGTCGAGGAACGCCTCGCCGTACTGGTCTCGAATGGTGTTGCCCAACAGCTCTCCGAGCAGGTGAACATCTTCGCGCAAGCGTGCATCAATATCGGTCATCAGCAGTTCTCCAGCGGTAATCGGGGACAGCGCAGAAACGAATGCTTTGCCAGAGAGTGCCGCTCTGCGCCGCTTCTTACAAGCAGGCGACGAATTGACTTTAAACCTTGCCGGCGAAAGCTAGTCTCAACAGTAAGCCGTACGACGGCCCGCCGCCGGCGCTGCCGGACACTCACCCAGGCCTGCCATCAGCAGGCGCTAAATGAGGTCATCATGAAAATTCGTGAACTCGCCCAGCATTGGGAAGAAAACGCCAAAGGTCGCCTGACCGACACCGGCTACACGATTCATCTGGACGTCGAAGCCGCCGCAAGGCTGGCGGCGATTGCCGAAATGTACCCCAAGCGTCACCCCGAGGAACTGCTCGGCGAGCTGATCGGCGCCGCGCTTGAGGAGTTCGAAGCGAGCCTGCCGTATGTGAAGGGTTCAACAGTGGTGGCGACCGATGAGGAAGGCGATCCGTTGTATGAAGATGTCGGCCCGACGCCGCGTTTTCTGGCGTTATCGCGGCGGCATTTGCATGATTTGTCCTCGGCTGAGAACAAGCAGAAGCACTGATTCCTGACATCGAGAAAAATGTGGGAGCGGGCTTGCCCGCGATGGCGGCAGTTCAGTCAAAGATGTGCTGAGCACGATGGCCTCAGCGCTGGCAAGCCAGCTCCCACAGGGTGCGGATCATCCCTGATATCACCTTAAAACTCACCCGCGCGTACCGCTCCAAAGCCCCAAAGTTCCCGCCCCAGAGCCTTGTCCAAACGGTCAATTAAATTTTTGGCGATAGGCCATCTTTTCTGAACTTTTCAAAAATGCCGCCGGTCGGAACTGGTAACCACGCCTGGAACGAGCGTTTCAATTCGCGTCTACAAGCGATGCTTTCGCCTCCTCTGCCAGGATGGATTCAGTTGTATTTTCAGGAGATGCCTAATGGAGTTGAAGACCATGAAAACCCAAACCTCGTTTTCCCACCTGCGCGGTCTGAAACTGGCCGCTCTGGCCATCGGCACCAGCTTCGTACTGGCCGGTTGCGCCGGTAACCCACCGACCGAGCAGTACGCCGTGACCCAATCGGCCGTCAACAGCGCCGTCAGCGCTGGCGGTACCGAATTCGCTGCGGTGGAAATGAAGCAGGCTCAGGACAAACTGAAACAAGCTGAAATCGCCATGCACGACAAGAAGTATGACGAAGCCCGTCGCCTGTCCGAACAGGCTGAATGGGACGCTCGCGTCGCTGAACGCAAGGCTCAGGCCGCCAAGGCCGAACAGGCTGTGAAGGATTCCCAGAAAGGTGTTCAGGAACTGCGTCAGGAAAGCCAGCGCACTGTGCAGTAAGCGCGCATCCCGACCGCAAAGCTGAAACTCTTACCGATAGAAAGGACGAAAAATTATGCGTAAGCAACTGATGATTCCCGCTCTTCTGGCCGCAAGCGTTGCACTGGCTGCCTGCTCCACCCCGCCTAACCCGAACCTGGAACAGGCGCGCACCAACTACGCCGGCCTGCAGGCCAACCCACAGGCGAGCAAAGTCGCGGCACTGGAAACCAAAGACGCCAGCGATTACCTGGACAAGGCCGACAAGGCTTATCTGGACAAAGAAGATGCAGCCAAGGTTGACCAACTGGCTTACCTGACCAACCAGCGCGTGGAAGTGGCCAAGCAGACCATCGCTCTGCGCACCGCTGAAAACAACCTGAAAAACGCCGCTGCCCAACGCGCCCAGGCTCGTCTGGATGCCCGTGACCAGCAGATCAAACAGCTGCAGGACAGCCTCAACGCCAAGCAGACCGATCGCGGTACGCTGGTGACTTTCGGTGACGTGCTGTTCGCCACCAACAAGGCTGATCTGAAATCCAGCGGCTTGGTGAACATCAACAAACTGGCGCAATTCCTCCAGGAAAACCCGGATCGCAAAGTGATCGTCGAGGGTTACACCGACAGCACCGGCACCGCGAGCTACAACCAGTCGCTGTCCGAGCGTCGCGCGACTTCCGTGCAGATGGCCCTGATCAAGATGGGCGTCGACCCTTCGCGCATCGTCGCTCAGGGTTATGGCAAGGAATACCCGGTAGCGGATAACGGCAGCGTCTCGGGCCGTGCGATGAACCGTCGTGTGGAAGTGACCATCTCCAACGACAACCAGCCAGTAGCACCGCGTTCTTCGGTGAGCTCGAACTAAGCTCCACCCGGTAACGCAAAAGCCCCGCCTGAGTTGATCAGGCGGGGCTTTTTTGTGGGAGCAGACATCGTAGCCCCTCACCCCAGCCCTCTCCCAAGGGAGAGGGAGCCGATTTGTGTCGCTTTCAAAACTTGTGTTCGGCGCAATGGATCAGGTCGACTTAGCTTAAACAAACACCTCGGTCAGTCCCCTCTCCCTCTGGGAGAGGGTTAGGGTGAGGGCTGAACCTGCAGAATCACTCCTCCAGCTTCTGCGGGGTCTCTTCGCCCATACACCGCACGGCTTTTTTCTGCGCGTTGATCAACACCCCGGTCAGGCCTTTCTGTTCGGTATCGAACAGCACCAGCACGCCATCAATGCACTGCGCCACTTGCGGCGCAGGTGTCAGCGAGACTTTGTAGTCCTCGCCCGGCACGGTCTTGAGCATGGTGAATTCGTTTAGCAGCAACGCATCCTCCGGCTTGGCAAAGTGCAGGTAGCCGTAGTACCACAGCGCCCCGACGGTGCCGAGGATGCTGCAGATACCGGTGATGATCAGCGGGATGGCATTACGTTCTTCAGTCATTGCGGGGTCTCATCTTCGGAATTCGGGGGCGGCGGATAGTTGGGGATTTCGCCGAGGCGGCGCAGGCCGTCGAAGTGTTCGGGATCATCAAGGTAGCGCAGCATGACCTGACGCCACACCGGGTCGCCGAAGGTTTGCACATGACCGCCACGGGTCAGCTGCAACACCCGCGGCGGCGGCGCCGCTTGATACAGGCGAATGCCGTTGGCCATCGGCACCAGCGGATCGTCGATGCTGTGGAAGATCAGCTTGGGCACGCCGGTCAGCTGCGCCATCGAGTTGATCGCGCTGTCGCCATCCGGCACCAGCCACGACAGCGGCACCTGCAACGGCCAGGTCAGCCACGAAGTGCTGAGGGCGAATTGGCCGACACTGCGATAACTGGCCGGCACGCCATCCAGCACCAGGGCCTTGAGTTGTTTTTGCCGTTCCGGGTGCTGCGCCAGCCAATGCACCGACATCGCGCCGCCGAGGCTCTGCCCGAGCAGCACCAGCGGCTTGCCTTTGACTTCGGGCGCGTTGTCGAGCCAGGCGAACGCGGCGTCGATGTCCTGATAGATCGCCGGCAGGCTCGGCTTGCCCTCGGACAAACCGTAACCGCGATAGTCGACCAGCAGTACCTGATAGCCATTCTTCGGCAACCACCAGCTGCCGCCCAGATGCATCGGCAGATTGCCGCCGTTGCCGTGCAGATGCAGGACCGTGCCTTTGACCTCGACGCCAGGTTTGGCCGGCAGCCACCAGGCGTTGAGCTTCAAGCCATCAGCGGTGAGCAGGGTGATGGTGCGGTATTCGAGTTTGGCTTTGTCCGGGGTGAAGATCTGGCCCGGTTCAGGGTAGAACAGCAGCGAACTGCAACCGCCGAGGGTCAAGAGCAGGCAAAGAATGCCGAGGATTCTCATCCGGTGAAACCTCGCAAAGAAGAGAACTGAACACAAATCAAACCTGTGGGAGCGAGCCTGCTCGCGAAAGCGGTGTATCAGCCGACATCAATGTTGAAGGTGAAATCGCATTCGCGAGCAGGCTCGCTCCCACAAGGGGTTCGGTGGTGGGTCTAGAGGATATTGGAGTAATCCGCCTCAATCCGGTCCAGGCTCAAATGGTTGAGGAAGTTGGAGAAACACATCCACGCCGACAACGCATTCAAGTCACGGAACTGGTCAGGTAGATATTTCGGCGGCACCACCAGCCCTTCATCCACCAGTTGCCGCAAGGTTCGCATGTCTTCCAGTGTGGTCTTGCCACAGAACAACAGCGGAATCTGCTCGAGCTTGCCCTTGCGCACGGCCAACTGAATGTAGTTGTAAACCATGATGAAGCCCTTGAGGTAGGACAAGTCTTTGGTGAATGGCAGACCGGTGGGCGTCGAGCCACGGAACACCCGGCTGGCATTGCCGTAGCTTTCGGCCATCTCGAAACCCTGCTCGCGGAAGAATTCGTAAATCTGCAAAAAGTCGGCGCCCTCCTCGACCATATGAATCGCACGGGTGCGGTTGGTCAGTTTGCGCAGGCGACTCGGGTAAGAAGCGAAGGTGATGATTTCCATCAGGATCGCCAGCCCTTCCTGGGTCACCGTTGACGAGGGCGGGCCTTTGGACAGGAAAGTGCAGATAGGCTGGTTCAAGCCATTGAGCGTAGTGCCGACGTGCACCAGACCTTCGTGGACTTCCAGTGCGCGCACGTCGCGGTCGTTGAACAGCGCATCCGTGCGGATCTTGATGTAGTCGGCGCCCGCCGCGGCGTCGGCGACGATGCCGTCGGACTCGAACACGCGAATGGTTTCTTCGGCCTCACCGAATACCTTGTTCAGTCGGGTTTGCAGCAGGTGCACCGCGTCTTTGGCGGTAAGGATCTTCGGCTCGTCCTTCAGATCGCCGCGCCCGTCGATGTTGTTCAGGTAGTCGGACATCATCAGGCCGAGGTCGGCCAATGTCGGGTCACCGGCGTGGAAGGCATCGGACGCCGCGCCGTACAGCTCCTGCGAGATCAGTCCGAAGTCCTCGGTGCCACGCGCTTCGAGCATGCGCACCACCATGCGGTATTCCTTGCACATGCGCCGCATGATCTGCCCGACCGGGTTGAACTGGCCGAGCTGGCGGGTGATGTCGCGCTCGATGTTCTGGAATTCCAGTTTGACCTGGCTCGAATCGAACGACAGCGGGCGGTTGAGGTAGTAGTCGCGATCCACCGCCGGCATTTCCTTGCCTTTGGCCTTGAGAAAACCCTTGCGCACGTTGTCGTCCCACTTGACCGCATCGAGCACGCGGATCGGCGTCTGCGCCAGCACAATGCGATCGGACAACATGCGTATCGTCTGCTGGTAATCGTCCACCCGAAACTCCTGTAGAAAACGTGACGTGCTGAAACTCAGACTTTAAGCCTTTGCGGGAGCGGGCCTGCTCGCGAATGCACTGTGTCAGACAACGCAGATGTTGAATATCAGAGTGCTTTCGCGAGCAGGCTCGCTCCCACGGGGTGTAGCGTGAAACGCTAGACCGACGCCAGCACCAGGTGCATATACCGCGTCAGAATCCCGAGCATGTCCTCTTCGGCCAGAGGCTCGGCGTCATTGAGCAGGCCCTGATATTCCATCCGGCCGATAATCGCCGTCAACACCTTGGCATCCTGCTGTGGTTCGCGCGAGCCCAGTACCTGGAACAACTGGCAGGTGCCCTGCAACAGAATCTGCTGATGGGAGCGCACCAGAATGGCCAGACGCGGATTGAGCAGCGCTTCCTGGCGGAACGCCTGCTCGGCCATCAGATGTTCGCGACGGTTGATCAGTTGCCGATGCACGTAATCGGCCATCAACCGCGCTATGTCATCGGCCAATTGCGAGCGCGACTCCGGGCTGCCGTCGGCGCTGACCACCATTTCGCGCAGCAGCCCTTCATTATTGATCCACAACTTGGCCATGTACGCCGCGCTGCGTTCAACGTATTGGGCGAAGGTATCGGTGAGCAGGTCATCGATGTCCTTGAAATAATACGTGGTCGCCGACAGCGGCACACCGGCCTCCGCCGCGACCGCACGATGGCGCACGGCTCGCACGCCGTCGCGCACGACAATGCGCATCGCGGCGTCGAGAATGTCCTGGCGACGCTGCTCACTGCCCTGTCGGCTGGCCTTGCGGCCCTGGTACTGAACACTTTCAGCGACCGCAGTGGCGATACCCGCTGCACCTTCTTGAGCTATTGCACCCATCACGACAGCACTTCCTCTGCTATTTGCAAATTAACCAATTGATACATTTGTACCAGACAGGCAATAAAAAGCCGCCTGTTTTAGGCGGCTTTTCAACTGAAACGTTTACGCTTGCGGTCGCATGTGCGGGAACAGGATCACATCGCGGATCGACGGCGAGTTGGTCAGCAACATCACCAGGCGATCGATGCCGATACCTTCACCGGCGGTTGGCGGCATGCCGTACTCCAGCGCACGGACAAAGTCGGCGTCGTAGTGCATGGCTTCGTCGTCACCGGCGTCCTTGTCGGCCACCTGCGCCATGAAGCGCTCGGCCTGGTCTTCGGCGTCGTTCAGCTCGGAGTAGGCATTGGCGATTTCACGACCACCGATGAACAGCTCGAAGCGGTCGGTGACGTTCGGGTTTTCGTCGTTGCGACGGGCCAGCGGCGACACTTCGAACGGGTACTGAGTGATGAAGTGCGGCTGCTCCAGCTTGTGCTCGACCAGTTCTTCGAAAATCATCACCTGCAGTTTGCCCAGACCTTCGAAGCCCAACACCTTGGCGCCGGCCTTCTTGGCGATAGCGCGAGCCTTGTCGATGTCGTTCAGATCATCGGCGGTCAGCTCAGGGTTGTACTTGAGAATCGAGTCGAACACCGACAGACGCACGAACGGCTCGCCGAAGTGGAACACCTTGTCGCCGTACGGCACGTCGGTGCTGCCCAGCACCAGCTGCGCCAGCTCGCGGAACAGTTCCTCGGTGAGATCCATGTTGTCTTCGTAATCGGCGTACGCCTGATAGAACTCCAACATGGTGAATTCAGGGTTGTGACGAGTCGAAACGCCTTCGTTACGGAAGTTGCGGTTGATCTCGAAGACTTTCTCGAAACCACCGACCACCAGACGCTTCAGATACAGCTCAGGAGCGATACGCAGGAACATTTCCATGTCCAGCGCATTGTGGTGGGTTTCGAACGGCTTGGCCGCAGCGCCGCCGGGAATGGTCTGCAGCATCGGTGTTTCGACTTCGAGGAAGTCGCGCTTCATCAGGAAGCTGCGGATGTGCGCGATCACTTGCGAACGCACGCGGAAGGTCTGGCGCACGTCTTCGTTGACGATCAGGTCGACGTAGCGCTGGCGGTAGCGCTGTTCGGTGTCAGTCAGGCCGTGGTGCTTGTCCGGCAGCGGGCGCAGCGACTTGGTCAGCAGGCGCACGTTGGTCATTTCAACGTACAGGTCGCCTTTGCCGGAACGCGCCAGGGTGCCTTCGGCAGCAATGATGTCGCCCATGTCCCAGGTTTTCACCGCGGCCAGGATTTCTTCGGACAGTGTCTTGCGGTTGACGTAGACCTGAATGCGTCCGGTCATGTCCTGGATCACCATGAACGAGCCACGGTTGAGCATGATGCGACCGGCAACCTTGACCGGGATTGCAGCCTCTGCCAGCTCTTCCTTGGTCTTGTCCGCGTACTGTTTCTGCAAGGCATCGCAGTAGTTGTCGCGGCGGAAGTCGTTCGGGAAGGCATTGCCCTTGGCGCGCTCGGCAGCAAGCTTTTCCTTGCGCAGGGCGATCAGGGAGTTTTCTTCCTGTTGCAGGGCTTGCGGGTCGAGTTGTAGGTCGCTCATGTCTTTAAGTATTCCATCAGGTTCGTTGCCCCCAGCCTTCGGCTGGGGATCGCGGGCGAGCCCGCTCCCACAGAGGGTGTTACAGGCCGGATTTCAGGCTCGCTTCCAGGTACTCATCGATGTCGCCATCGAGCACCTTGTCGCAATCGCTGCGTTCGATGTTGGTACGCAGATCCTTGATCCGCGAGGCATCGAGCACGTAAGAGCGGATCTGGTGACCCCAGCCGATATCCGACTTGGTGTCTTCCAGCGCCTGCGAGGCCGCATTGCGCTTCTGCATTTCCTGCTCGTACAACTTGGCCCGCAGCATTTTCATGGCGGTGTCCTTGTTGGCGTGCTGGGAACGCTCGTTCTGGCAGCTGACCACGGTGTTGGTCGGTACGTGGGTGATACGTACGGCCGAGTCGGTGGTGTTTACGTGCTGACCACCGGCACCAGAGGAACGATAGGTGTCGATCCGCAGGTCTGCCGGGTTGATTTCGATTTCCACCTTGTCATCGATCTCTGGCGAGACGAAAACCGCGGAGAACGAGGTGTGGCGACGGTTGCCGGAGTCGAACGGGCTCTTGCGCACCAGACGGTGCACGCCGATCTCGGTACGCAGCCAGCCAAAGGCGTATTCGCCCTTGATGTGCACGGTCGCGCCCTTGATCCCGGCGACTTCACCGGCGGACAGTTCCATGATGGTTGCGTCGAAACCGCGTTTGTCAGCCCAGCGCAGGTACATGCGCAACAGGATGTTGGCCCAGTCCTGCGCTTCGGTACCGCCGGAACCGGCCTGGATGTCCAGGTAGGCGTTGTTCGGGTCCATTTCATGGCTGAACATGCGGCGGAATTCCAGCTTGGCCAGATTTTCCTCGAGACGGGCCAGCTCGGCGACGACATCGCCCACTGCGCCTTCGTCGTTCTCTTCGACGGCCATGTCCAGCAGGTCGCGGCAATCGGCCAGACCGCCGTTCAGTTCGTCGAGAGTGTCGACGATCTGCGCCAGCGCGGCACGCTCGCGGCCCAGCTCCTGGGCGTATTCAGGTTTGTTCCAGACACTCGGATCTTCAAGCTCGCGATTGACCTCGGTCAGACGCTCATGCTTTTGATCGTAGTCAAAGATACCCCCGAATAGTTTCGGAGCGCTCGGACAGGTCCTTGATGGTGTTCAGGATCGGGTTGATTTCCATGACGGGCAGCACTCGTTGGCGAACTTTTGAAAGCCGGCGAGTATAACGTAAACAGGCTGTCGCGGCAGCCCGTCTGGCGGTGAATGGGCCGAGATTGCTGCCCTCACCCTAGCCCTCTCCCGGAGGGAGAGGGGACCGATCGGGGGATATTTGAAACATACGCCGAATAGAATGGCTTCACCGAATCCGTGATCGCCAAGCCTGAAGATCCATAATCGCTGCGATCTCTCAGGTCGATGTCTGGCCCGAGACACCTCGGTCGGCCCCCTCTCCCTCCGGGAGAGGGCTGGGGTGAGGGCAACGGCCGTTACTCGATCCCGACCTGATTGCGCCCATTGTTCTTGGCCAGATACAAGCCGCGATCCGCCGCCGAAATCAGCAGCCGGCAATCACTGCCCGCCTGCGGCACCATGGTCGCCAGACCAATGCTGATGGTCAGACTGGAGCCCTCGGCCGGCGTGTTATGCGGAATTTTCAGCGCCGCCACGGTCTGGCGCAGTTTCTCGGCCAACAGCCGCGCGCCGCCCGGTGAAGTGTTCGGCAGCACCAGCACAAACTCCTCGCCGCCGTAACGCGCCGGCAGGTCCGACGGTCGCGCACTGGCCTCGCGGATCGCCGTGGCGACCTTGCGCAAGGCTTCGTCGCCTTCAACGTGGCCAAAACTGTCGTTGTACGACTTGAAGTAATCGACGTCGATCATCAGCAATGACAGCTGCGTCTGATCACGCAGCGAACGGCGCCACTCCAGTTCCAGGTACTCGTCGAAGTGCCGTCGGTTGGACAGCCCGGTCAGGCCATCGGAGTTCATCAGCCTTTGCAGCACCAGATTGGTGTCGAGCAATTGCTGCTGGCTGACCCGCAACGCTCGGTACGCGGCGTCGCGTTGCAGCAATGTCATGTAGGACCGCGAGTGGTAGCGAATGCGCGCGACCAGTTCGATGGTGTCCGGCAGTTTCACAAGATAGTCGTTGGCGCCAGCGGAGAACGCCGCGCTTTTGATCAGCGGGTCTTCCTTGGTCGAGAGAACGATGATCGGGATGTCCTTGGTCGCCGGATGATTGCGGTATTCGCGCACCAGGCTCAGGCCATCGAGGCCGGGCATCACCAGGTCCTGGAGAATCACCGTCGGTTTGATCCGCACCGCCTGGGCGATGGCCTGCTGCGGGTCGGAGCAGAAGTGGAAGTCGATGTTTTCCTGATTCGACAGCCCACGGCGCACCGCTTCGCCGATCATCGCCTGATCATCCACCAACAACACCATAGCGGCGTTTTCGTCGGTTTTAATGTCGTCGATCTGTAAATCATTCATGAGCGGTCACCTGAGTACTGCGGGGGCCTGGATTGCCGATCAACCTGTTCATTTGGGGAAAATCTCCAGCAATCGTGGCGCTATCTTTTCCAGCGGGCGGATTTCCACCGCGGCATCGATTGCCGCGGCAGCCTTGGGCATGCCGTACACCGCACTGCTGTGCTGATCCTGGGCGATGGTCAAATAACCCTGCTGGCGCATGAGCTTAAGCCCTTGCGCGCCATCGCGCCCCATTCCGGTCAATAAAACCCCGACCGCGTCACCGTTCCAGTAACTGGCAACGCTCTCGAAAAACACGTCGATCGAGGGGCGATAGATCTCGTTGACCGGTTCGGCGGTGTAGGCCAGCGTGCCGTTTTTCAACAGGCGAATATGGTGATTGGTCCCGGCCAGCAGCACCGCGCCACTTTGCGGCGGCTCGCCTTCACGGGCCAGACGCACATCGAGGCCGCTGGCGCTGGCCAGCCATTCGGCCATGCCGGCGGCGAACACCTGATCGACATGCTGCACCAGCACGATCGCGGCGGAAAAATCCTTCGGCAGGCCTTTGAGCAACACTTCCAGCGCCGCCGGCCCACCCGCAGACGAACCGATCGCCACCAGCCGCTGACGTGACGGCGAACTGCGCGGTGAACTCGGCGCCGGGCGCGAGCGCGGCGCCTTGTCGCCGATCAGCCAGCCGATGTTGAGGATCTTGCGCAACAACGGCGCCGCCGCTTCCTGGGCATTGCCGGCGCCGATCGCCGGCGTGTCGACCACGTCCAGCGCGCCGTGGCCCATGGCCTCGAACACGCGGTGCACGTTCTGCTGGCGGTCGACGGTGACGATGACGATCGCGCATGGGGTCTCGGCCATGATCCGCCGCGTGGCTTCGACACCGTCCATGATCGGCATGATCAGGTCCATCAAAATCAGGTCCGGCGTTTGTTCGGCGCAGCGTTGCACCGCCTCGGCGCCGTTGCTGGCGACCCAGATCACCTGATGCGCCGGCTCGAAGGCCAGCGCTCGGCGCAGGGCCTCCACCGCCAGGGGCATGTCGTTGACGATTGCGATCCTCATGCCCGCGCTCCCCCGATGAGCTCGACCACTGCATCGAGCAGGGCGTCGTCATGAAAACTGGCTTTGGCCAGATAATAGTCGGCGCCGGCGTCCAGTCCACGGCGGCGGTCTTCTTCGCGATCCTTGTACGACACGACCATCACCGGCAACGATTGCAGACGGTTGTCGCGGCGCAGCAGCGTGACCAGCTCGATGCCGTCCATGCGCGGCATGTCGATGTCGGTGATCAGCAGATCGAAGTTCTCCGAACGCAGCGCATTCCAGCCATCCATGCCGTCCACAGCCACCGCGACGTCATAGCCGCGATTGAGCAGCAGTTTGCGTTGCAGCTCGCGCACGGTCAGCGAATCGTCGACCACCAGCACCCGTTTGCGCGCCGCTTCGGCAGTTTGATTGCCGTGGCGGGCAATGCGCTCCAGACGCCCGGTGTTGAGCAGTTTGTCTACCGAACGCAGCATGTCTTCGACATCGACGATCAGCACCACCGAACCATCATCGAGCAAGGCCCCGGCGGAAATATCCTGAACCTTGCCCAGACGCTCGTCCAGCGGCAACACCACCAGCGTGCGCTCACCCACGAAGCGCTCGACAGCCACCCCATAAATCGCCTCGCGCTCGCGGATCACCACGACTTTCAGGGTAGCGCCATCGTTCTGACTGGCCGGGCGATTGAGCAACTGGCTGGCCGCAACCAGCCCGACATGCTGGCCTTCGTGCCAGAAATGCTGGCGTCCTTCGACCTGCACGATGTCTTCGGGGGCCAGATCGCACATGCGTTCGATGTGCGCCAAGGGGAATGCGTAAGCCTCTTCGCCGACTTCCACCACGAGGCTGCGTACCACCGAAAGCGTCAACGGCACCTCCAGATGGAAACGGCTGCCCTCGCCCGCCGTCTGCTCCAGCACCACGGCCCCACGCAATTGGCGGACCATATGCTGAACAGCGTCCAGGCCGACGCCACGCCCGGACACTTCGGTAACCTTGTCGCGCAGGCTGAATCCCGGCAGAAACAGGAAGGTCAGCAGTTCTTCTTCGCTCAATTGCGCTGCGGTTTCGGCTGGGGATAACTGCCGTTCGACGATGCTGCGGCGGACTTTCTCCAGATCGACGCCACCGCCGTCATCGCTGAGTTCCAACACCAGCAAACCGGCTTGGTGGGAGGCGCGCAGGCGAATCAGGCCTTCTTCCGGCTTGCCCTTGAGCAGGCGTTGGTCCGGGGATTCGATGCCGTGATCGACAGCGTTGCGCAGCAAGTGAGTCAGCGGCGCTTCGAGCTTTTCCAGCACATCGCGATCGACCTGGGTTTTCTCGCCTTCGATCTCCAGGCGCACTTGTTTGCCAAGACTGCGTCCGAGATCGCGAACCATGCGCGCCTGCCCGCTGAGCACGTCGGCGAACGGGCGCATACGACAGGCCAGCGCGGTGTCATAGAGCACTTGTGCACGCTGGCTGGCCTGCCAGGCGAATTCGTCGAGTTCGGCGTTCTTCTCGCTGAGCAATTGCTGCGACTCGGCGAGCAAACGTCGCGCATCTTCCAGCGACTCGAGCGCTTCCAGGCTCAGTGCATGCTCCTTCAGGTGCACATTGAGATTTTCCAGCGCGCGCAGGCCGTTGTTCTGCATGCGCTTGAGGCGCTGCATGGTCGCCAGATGCGGCTTGAGACGCTGGGTTTCCACCAGCGATTTGCTCGATAGATCGAGCAGGCTGTTCAGGCGTTCGGCAGTGACGCGCAAAACGCGCTCGCCGCCTTCGGTGGTGCGTTTGTTTTTGCGCGGAGTCGGCTCGGCGGGCTCGTCCATGATCGGCGCTGTCGCCGTTGGCGCAGGCTCGATCTGCAACTCGGCCATTGACGGCGTGGCAACCACAGCGGCTGGCGCCGAAGGATCGAGCAGACGCCCCATCAACGCGACGTAGGCTTCAATGTCCGTGGGTTGCGGCGCATTGGCCGGCGTGGCGATGCGCATCAGCAGGTCGGTGCCCTGCAACAACGCGTCGATGTGTTCGGGACGCAGCAACAAACGGCCTTCCTGCGCACTGACCAGGCAATCCTCCATGACGTGGGCGACGCTGACGCCGCTGTCGATGCCAACAATGCGCGCCGCACCTTTGAGCGAGTGCGCCGCGCGCATGCACGACTCCAGCTGATCGGCCTGGGTCGGATTGCGCTCCAGCGCCAGCAGCCCGGCGCTGAGCACTTGGGTCTGGGCTTCGGCTTCGAGACTGAACAGCTCGAGCAGAGAGGCGTCGCGCATTTGCTCGGGGGTCATGTCAGGCTCCGGGTCACGGCGGACAACAGCTGTTCTTCATCCAGCCAGCGCAGGCTGCGACCGCGATATTGCAGAACGCCACGGGTGTACTTGGCACTGTTCTGCGCACCGGACTGCGACGCGGCGTCGAGGATGCGCTCGTCGATGGCATGAATGCCGTCCACTTCATCCACCGGCACCACCACCGGCCCGCCGTGCGCGGCGATGATCAGCATGCGCGGCATGATTCGCCCGCCGCTGACCGGCGCAACGCTGGCGCCGAGGTCGAGCAGCTCCACCAGCGACAGGCACGCGACCAGTGCGCCACGGACATTGGCCACACCGAGCAAGGCCCGCGAGCGCTGGTGCGGCAGCGAATGTATCGCCTGCAACGGCGCAACTTCGACAAGCGTGCGCGTGGCCAGTCCGAGCCATTCCTCGCCGAGGCGGAACATCAGCAGCGAGCGGGTCTTGACGTCGGTTTCGACTTTGCTGACCACTGCTTCGCGCTGGTTCTGCTGCAACGAATAACGGTCGAGCAGGCGTGTGGCGGCGGCGGAATACACCGAGCAGTTGCGGCAATGAATGTGCTCTTCCAGCAACGGGCAGGACTTGTCGCCATGAATGCCGATGCGGTTCCAGCAATCGTCGATGGCGCGGGCGTCTTCGTGGGTAACGTTCAAGGTGTCGGACGCGCTCATCGTTTACGCTCACTGTCGGCGGTGCGCCCGCTGCGGGCGGCGCGCTCCTGCAATCGTCGGGCACCCGCCGTGTCGCCCTGAGCCTGTAGCAACGCGGCCAGGTGCATCAGCGCTTCGGGGTGTTGCGGTTCGAGGTACAAGGCCTTGCGATAGAAACCCTGGGCCTCGAGGCTCAGGCCGGCGACATCGCTGAGCAGGCCGAGCCAGTAGAACACCTGCGCCACCGGCTCATGGCTGCGCAGATAGTGTTCGCACGCGGCGCGGGCCTCGGCGCTTTTGCCTTCATTGGCCAATGCGGCGATTTGCGCCAGCAGCGTCGCGGCGTCGGGGTTGGCAGTTTTTTCGTTACCGGCAAAGCCGTCACGGCAGCGAACGGCCGATTGCGCACTGGCGCTGGCGGCGCGCTGCGCAATGGTTGGCTGACCGGCACGGCGACCGGTTTGGGCGTCGGCAGTGGTTCGGGGTGCGGCTCGCTGTGACGGCTGAAGGCGAACGACTGCGGGATGCCGATCGAGCGCATGCCCAAACGCCCGAGCAGACTGCCCTCCGCCGGGCCGATAAACAGCACGCCGTCAGCATGGGTCAGGCGCTTGAGCACTTCGAACACCTGCTTTTGCGTCGGCTGGTCGAAGTAGATCAGCAGGTTGCGGCAGAACACGAAATCGAAGGCTGGCTCGCTCGCCAACAGTGTCGGATCGAGGACATTGCCGACTTGCCAGCGCACCTGCTCGCGAACGTATTCGTTGACCCGGTGGCCGTCCTGCTCAGGCATGAAATGCCGATCGCGAAATTGCAGATCCTGCCCGCGAAACGAGTTCTTGCCGTAAACAGCACGGCGCGCCTTGTCCACCGACAACGGGCTGATGTCCATGCCGTCGACCTTGAATTGATGCGGCTGCAATCCGGCATCAAGCAAGGCCATGGCAATCGAGTAGGGTTCTTCGCCGGTCGAGCACGGCAGGCTCAGAATTCGCAGCGCGCGCATATTATTGAGTTCTTTAAGCCGACCTCGCGCCAGTTTGCCCAGCGTCGCGAAAGATTCCGGATAACGGAAAAACCACGTTTCCGGAACGATCACCGCTTCGATCAGCGCCTGCTGCTCGTCCCGCGAGCCTTGCAACAGCTGCCAATATTCGTCGGCGTGGGCGGCCTGGGACAGGGTCGTGCGCTGGCGCACGGCACGCTCGATGATCGCCGCGCCCACCGACGCGACATCAAGGCCGATGCGTTCCTTGAGGAAATCGAAAAAGCGCTGCTCACTGCTCATGGCTGCGCCTCAAGCTGCGCCGGATCACGCGGCGGATCGGGGAACAGCAAGCTGCGCACGGCGTCATCGAGCAAGTCATTGACCCGCACCCATTGCAGCAATCCCTGCGCATCTTCGCGCACCGGGCCGAGGTACGGCGCCTCACGGTTGTCGAGGCCGTAAGGCTGGAAATCTTGCGGATGACAGCGCAGCGTGTCGGTGGCCTGCTCGAGAATCAGCCCGAGCCATTGTGCTGATTGCGATTGATCCGGCTGATAATTGACCAGCACCAGCCGCGTGCTGGTGCGCGCCTCGGCGGGCTGGCCAAAAGTCAGCGCACTGAGGTCGATCACCGGCACCACCGCCCCGCGATAGGCGAACACCCCGGCCACCCAGTGCGGCGCCCGGGCAATCGGCTTCAACGGCAGGCGCGGCAGCACTTCGGCCACTTCCGTGGCGCGCAGGGCATAGCGCTCGTTGCCGATGCGAAACAGCAGAAACAGCGCCTGCTTCGCCACTGGCGCGGCGCCACGTTTGGCGATGATTTCGCTCATCAGACTTTGAATCGCGAAACGCCGCTGCGCAGGCCGACGGCCACCTGGCTCAGTTCGTCGATAGCGAAACTGGCCTGACGCAGCGATTCGACGGTCTGGCTGCTGGCATCGCCCAACTGCACCAGCGCATGGTTGATCTGCTCGGCGCCAGTGGCCTGGGCCTGCATGCCTTCGTTGACCATCAGCACGCGCGGCGCCAGCGCCTGCACCTGATGGATGATCTGCGACAGCTGCTCGCCGACCTGCTGCACTTCCGACATGCCGCGGCGCACTTCTTCGGAAAACTTGTCCATGCCCATCACCCCGGCCGACACCGCCGACTGGATCTCGCGAACCATCTGTTCGATGTCGTAGGTGGCAACGGCGGTCTGATCGGCCAGACGCCGGACTTCGGTGGCGACCACGGCAAAACCGCGACCGTACTCGCCGGCCTTCTCGGCTTCGATCGCTGCGTTGAGCGACAGCAGGTTGGTCTGGTCAGCCACTTTGACGATGGTCACCACCACCTGATTGATGTTACCGGCCTTCTCGTTGAGTATCGCCAGTTTGGCGTTGACGAGATCCGCCGCGCCCATGACCGAGTGCATGGTGTCTTCCATGCGCGCCAGGCCTTGCTGGCCGGAGCCGGCGAGCACCGAGGCCTGATCGGCAGCGGTGGACACTTCGGTCATGGTGCGCACCAGATCCCGCGAAGTCGCGGCGATCTCACGGGAGGTTGCGCCGATTTCGGTGGTGGTCGCTGCGGTTTCGGTGGCGGTGGCCTGTTGTTGCTTGGAAGTGGCGGCGATCTCGGTGACCGAGGTGGTCACCTGCACCGAGGAGCGCTGGGCCTGGGATACCAGCGACGTCAGCTCGGTCATCATGTCGTTGAAGCCGGTTTCGACCGCGCCGAATTCGTCCTTGCGATCGAGGTTCAGGCGCGAGCTCAGATCACCGGTGCGCATGATGTCGAGGATGGTCACGATGCGGTTCATCGGCGCCATGATCGCGCGCATCAACAGCAGACCACAGAGGCCGGCGGCCAGCACCGCAACCAGCAGGGAAATGACCATGCTGACTTTGGCCGTTGCCACCGCGTCGTCGATATTGGCCATGGCGGTATCAGCGACGACTTTGTTCTCGCCAATGATGTCGTTGAGTTTCATCCGACCGGTGTACCACGCCGGGGTCAGTTTCTCGTTGAACAGCTTGATGGCATCGGCTTCCAGATTGCGCTTGTGCAGGTCCAGCACGGCATCCTGAATCTGGATGTAGGTGTCGTGGTACTTCTCGAACAAGGCGAATTCGGAGCGGTCTTCATCGGTGGCCATGGTCTTGCGATAGTTGGCCATCTGCTCTTGCAGACGCGCCTCGAACGCCTTGTAGTCCGCTGCGTCTTCGCTGGAAACGCCCTGGCCTTCCTTGAGGCCGAGCAGCTCCTGGGTCTGCAAATAACTGTCGACCCATGCACCACGAATCATCGAGCTGTAATAGACGCCGGGAATGGCATCGTCGCGCACGCTGTTTTCACTGGCCTCGATTTTCAACAACCGCGAGTAGGACAGCACCACCATCAACAGCATGATGGCGATAATCACCGCAAAGCTCGCCAAAATGCGTTGGCGCAACGTCCAGTTCTTCACAGTGAATCCTCGTGCCTGATCGAAATGCGGGGAGTATAGCCGAGGGCGGTGTTTCATTTATAAGACGCTTTCGCTGGCAGCACTGTCCTTGTGGGAGCAAGCCTGCTCGCGAAGGCCACACCGCAGTCCCGGCAAATACCCAACTGCGCAAGAAGTTGCGCAGTTGGTCGTAATATTTCAGGACCTAAATCCTCTGCAGCTCAAGCGGCGCAAGGCCTGCAGCCAAGTGCGCAAGAAGTTGCGCAGTACTGCGCAACTTCTTGCGCACTTTCTCCCGACTTTCCCGCTGAAAATCGCCCCGAATGATCACCGACTACCGTGGCGCCCCCGCCATCCGGGCACCGCGCAAAACCTGGCACGCTCCTTGATAACTCTCAGCCACCCACCGGGCGATTTCGCCTCCGGGCACCCTAACTTTATCCGCAAGGAGAGCACCCCATGGCAACACCAGCGTACATGTCGGTTACCGGCGAAAAACAAGGCCTGATCACTGCCGGCGCTTTCACCGCCGACTCCGTTGGCAACACCTACCAGGAAGGCCACGAAGACCAGGTTATGGTTCAGGCTTTCACCCACGACGTGATCATCCCGCGTGACCCGCAATCCGGTCAGCCAACCGGTCAGCGCGTACACAAGCCAGTTGTGATCACCAAGGTCTACGACAAGGCTTCGCCACTGCTGCAAGCAGCTCTGACTTCCGGCGAGCGCATGAGCGAAATCGTTATCCAGTGGTACCGCACTTCGGCTCAAGGCACCCAAGAGCACTACTACACCACCAAACTGGAAGACGCGATCATCGTCGCCATCAACAACAAAATGCACAACTGCCAGGATCCAGGCAACGCGCACTTCACCCACCTGGAAGAAGTGCAGTTCACCTACCGCAAAATCACCTGGACCCACGAAGTATCCGGTACTTCGGGTTCCGATGACTGGCGTGCTCCAGTCGTTTAATTACGGCTGACCGTTACACGCATCGGCCAGCTCTGCTGGTCGATGTTGTTTACGCCCCTCCAGAATTTCGCGTACGTTGAGCCGCTTTTTTGCGGCCGTCGACGAGCGCCGCTGTACAGCACGAGGAACAAGGGATGTTCGCGCCGGCCAATGAAACCCACTTTGCCCTGACCATCGAAGGGCTTTCCGCCGACTTTCAGGTGTTTACCCTCACCGGCCGGGAAGCCATCAGCCAGCCTTTTGTCTTTGAGGTGGAGCTGGTCAGTGAGCAGCCGTCGCTGGACCTCGAAACCCTGCTGCACAAACCGGCCTTCCTGCAGCTGTCGCCCGACGGCAGCGGCATCCATGGCCAGATCTACCGCGCCGCGCAAGGTGACTCGGGCAAACGCCTGACCCGTTATTCGGTGACGCTGCGCCCGCAACTGGCGTATCTCGCGCACCGCATCAACCAGCGCATCTTCCAGAACCTCAGCGTGCCGAAAATCATCGGCATGGTGCTGGAAGAGCACGGCATCCAGAGCAACGCCTACGAATTCAAGACCGGTTCGATCTATCCTGAACGCATCTACTGCGTGCAATACGACGAGTCGGATCTGCACTTCATCCAGCGCCTGTGCGAGGAAGAAGGCATTCACTTCCACTTCCAGCACAGCGCCAACGCGCACAAGCTCGTTTTCGGCGATGACCAGACGGTGTTCCCGAAACTGGCCCCTGTGCCCTATCAGCAAGACTCCGGCATGGTCGCCAGCAACCCGGTTATCAAGCGCTTCGACCTGCGCCTGGAAACCCGCACCAGCCGCACCACCCGTCGCGACTACGACTTCGAAAAACCGCGCCTGACCCTGGAAAGCGAAAACCGTGGCGACGCCCTGCCCGACCTCGAAGACTACGATTACCCGGGCCGCTTCATCGACCGCGAGCGCGGCAAGCATTTGGCCAAACGCGCCCTCGAACGTCATCGCAGCGACTTCCAATTGGCCGAAGGCAAGAGTGATCAGCCACTGCTGGTCAGCGGCCATTTCCTCGCCCTGACCGAACACCCGAAAGCCAAGTGGAACGACCTCTGGCTGCTCACCGAAGTCCTGCACGAAGGCAAGCAGCCGCAAGTGCTTGAGGAGTCGGTGACCAGCGACACCACCGCACTCAAAGACGATTTCCACCAGGGCTACCGCAACCGCTTCCAGGCCACGCCATGGGACGTACCCAACCGCCCGCCGCTGCGCCACCCGAAACCACGCATCCTCGGCAGCCAGAGCGCCGTAGTTACCGGCCCGAAAGGAGAAGAAATCCACTGCGACGAATACGGCCGCGTCAAAGTCCAGTTTCACTGGGACCGCGAAGGCCAGGCCGACGACAAGACCAGTTGCTGGCTGCGCGTCTCCTCCGCCTGGGCAGGCGCCCAGTACGGCGGCATCGCCATCCCGCGCATTGGCATGGAAGTGCTGGTCACGTTCCTTGAAGGCGACCCCGATCAACCGCTGATCAGCGGCTGCCTGTACCACAAGGAAAACACCGTCCCCTATCCACTGCCGGCAAACAAGACCCGCAGCACCTTCAAGACCCTGAGTTCCATGGGCGGTGGCGGCTACAACGAACTGCGCATCGAAGACAAAAAAGGCCAGGAACAAATCTACCTGCACGCCCAGCGCGACTGGGACGAAAACATCGAGCACGACCAGAAAATCCGCGTCGGCAACGAACGCCACGACACCGTCGAGCAAAACAGCTACAGCGAATTCAAGGCCGAAGAACACCACACCGTCTACGCCGACCGCAAAGTCGAAACCCGCGCCAACGACCACCTCACCGTCGGCGTCAACCAGCACATCAAGATCGGCACCGGCCAGTTCATCGACGCCGGCCAGGAAATCCACCTGAGCAGCGGCATGAAAGTGGTGATGGAAGCTGGTGCAGAGCTGACCCTGGTCGGCGGTGGCAGCTTCATCAAGATCGACGCCGGCGGCGTGACCATGAGCGGGCCAGTGATCAACATGAATTCCGGTGGCAGCCCCGGCGTTGGTACGGGCGCCGCGCCATTGATGCCCGGCGTGTTGAAACAGGCGGATGCAGACAAGGCTGGCCAAGTCCTGACCCCGGCGCAGATCAACACCCTCAAACGCAACGCGCCGTTCTGTGAAGAATGCGAAAAATGCAAGGCAGGTGCCTGTGCCATCTGAACGAATTTCCCCCAAGGACTGGCTGGCGCAACAGCCGCTGCAAAGCGGCGAGCGCCTGTACCTGATCATCAGCGCCGCCAGCGACGCAGACGCCCTGAAAACCCTGTACCTCACCGAACCCACCGCCCAGCTCATCCCGATCTGGGGCGGCACGCCCTACTCCACCTGGCAACCGGTGATGCCCTACCTCACCGAACTCAAAGCCAACTCCGCCTTCCTGCCATGGATCGCCGAAACCGACGCCCTCGACTGGGGCTGGCTGGCCGTATCGCGCTCAGAGCCAAACGAAGTGTTCGAACATCTGCGCAGCCTGACGCAGGTGAAAATGCCGGATGGCACCGAGGTGTTTTTCCGGTTTTGGGATGGGCGGCATATCTATCCGATTCTGCGGGGGCTTGGGGAGAAGGCTGGAGAAGTGCTGCCGGTGTTTGAGCGGTATCTGATCAATGGGCAGGCGCTGGAAGTGGGCACGCGAGTTGTGCCGAAGGTGCGGGACTGGCGGTGGTGGGAGGTGCCGAAGGGGTTGTTGGAGGGGTTAATGGCAGAAAATCCATCGACCGTTATCGGCAACATGATGCAGTGGTTGCAAGAGGAACACGCCGATCTGTATTTCGCCTTTCCCGAATCGAACCTGAAACAAAAGGTGGCGCGCTTTGTTAAACGCACGCCACTCACGGAAGAAAACTTTACCGGGCTGTTGAAGGCCTATCTGGAAAAAGAGGTGGTGGTATGAGCGTTTTAATGGGCGGGATCGTTGGCGGTCTCACAGCAAAACAACCCGATGCTCAGGCCATCATCAACGATTTCAAGAAGTGCCTGAAGGATTATCGCGAGCATGCCGAAGCCTGGTACGGCGGCATTCTGGATGCGGAGCAGCAATTCAAAGTCGGTGACGAAGTTGGCACGGCTGACAAGGACAGCAAGAAAGAAAATACCCTTTATGCCAACTGTCCTGCGAACGGCAAGCTGGTGTTGATCCATAGTTTCGAGTCCGCGCGCTTTGTGCCGATCGGCAATACGCCAGTTCAACTGACACCGGTCGTCAATGGACGCTTCATCGGCAAAAACGAAGTTGGCCCGACCATCAATAAAACCATTGATGCATCAGGGATTCTTGAAGTTTCAGGCCTTACTCCCAATCAGCAATACAAAATCACCTTCTTCCCGAATCCTACGCGTGCCCAGATCGACAGTTTGTTCAATTCCTACCAAGGCGTGATCGGCGAGTTGGGCGGCTGGCTACAAACCGAATGGAGCACCAGCTTCCTCCCGCTCTGGCAAGCTCACACCGATGCCTCCCTTGGAGGTCGCGCCTTGCAGGAGCTGGAAGCGGCCTGGGAAGGCTTCATGAAAGCGATTATGGGATTGTGGGGCGATATCAAAAGTCTCTACGACCTCATCGCCCATCCTCGCGAAAACTACGAGAAGCTGAAAAACTTTTTCACTGAAGAACAGATCAAGAAAATTTACGACGCCTCTGCCGACGCTATTCACACTGCTTTATTGATCGCGAGCGATGAGCCGTTGATGTGGATATACGTCGCGGCCATCGTGGCCTGGGTGAAAATGCTGCCGCCGCAGACTTGTACCGAAGTGCTGGCGCAAATGTCGACAGAGTTCCTGCTCAACATTTTGATCGGCGTTGTCTTGACTGGTGGTCTTGGCTTGGCCGTACGCGTGGGTACAAAAGCCGTCAAAGGGGTACAAAGCAGCGGCAAAGTCATAAAGCTGATTGAAGACTTCACCGGCATGTTGATGAAAGTCAGCAAGTCCAAAGCGACGCCCCATACCGAAGCATCGAAGCCGTTGCTACTCAATGGTGATTCGAAATTCAATCCGGCACGCAAAGCGGATGTTCAGATTGCCGCTCCCAAACCTGCCGAAACCGCGACAGCTCCGAAGAGCAAGCCACCGGTCACTGGCGGAAAAGCGGAATCCGATGCGCAGATTCAAACCCGTAAAAAAGATGAGCCAGCCTCACGGATCGAGCAGGTAGAGGCCGTCGACAACGCCCCCGAACAGCCGAAGAACCCTGCAAAAAAACCTGCACAATGCGTCGACGACACGTGCTCAGACGGCGAACCAGTATCGATGGTGACCGGTGAAGAGTTACTGACGCTCACCGATGGGGAACTGGGTGGCCTGCTGCCTTTTGAGTGGACACGCCTATACCGAAGCAGTGCAGTCGAAATTGATAGCCGCCTCGGCTATGGCTGGAGTCATTCATTGTCTCATCGCTTGCAGATCGACGATGAGGGTGTGCTGTGGACGGACAACGAGAACCGGCAAACCCGTTTCCCGATGCCCACGGAACAGCGGCCGGCCATCACTAACAGTCTGGCTCAGGCAGCAATTTATCTAGGCAATGAACCCGGCGAACTCATTTTGACCCAAGCCGGGGCAAAAACACGCTTTTACCATTTCCGTGCCGGTCGACTGACCGCGATCAGCGATGCTTACGAAAATCGTCTGCACATCAGTTATGACTTCGTTGATCGTATCCAGCGCATAGATAACGGCGCAGGGCGCGCCCTTTTGCTGCGCTACGAAGACAGACACATCGTTGCTGTCGACCAACAGCAACAACGCCACGAATACAATGAACGCGGCGAACGCCAAGACCCATGGCTGACGATTCATACCCTCGTCACCTACCGATACAACGCACTCAATCAACTGATTTCTTCCACCAATGCGATCGGCGAAACCGAGCATTACCGCTACAACGATCAGCACGTCATCCTTGAGCGACAAATGGCCGGAGGGGCTAGCTTCTTCTGGGAGTGGGAGCGTGAAGGCAAGCTGTCCCGATGCGTGCGTCATTGGGCCAATTATGCGCAGATGGAAGCGCGTTACGAGTGGGACGATAAAGGCTCGGTCATTGTCCATAACGCTGACGGCAGTGAGCTGGTCTATGTGCATGACGAAAATGCACGCCTGGTCAGTGAGACCGCGCCCGACGGTGGTGAAACGCAGAACGCTTATGACGATCAGGGTCGACTGATTGCTGTTAAAGATCCCATGGGAGCGATCACCGAGTATCAGTACAGCGATGCCGGACGCTTGATTGCAGTGATTCCACCGGAAGGTGTTCCGACGCGTTACAACTACTTCAACGGTCAACTTATTGATGTCCAGCGCGGCAAGGCCCGCTGGAAATACGAACGCAACCGTCAGGGCGATATCACCCAACAAACCGATCCTGACGGCAACGAGACCTTCTACAGCTATGACCGTCAGGGACGCTTGCTGGAGATCCGTCACTCCGACGGCAGTCGTCATCAACTGGGCTGGAACAACCTCGGCCAGTTGTTGGAAGAGCGCCTGCCGGACGGCGGTCAACGAAAATACCGCTACGATGCCCTCGGCCGGCAAATCACTCGCCAGGACGAATTCGGCGCGATCACCCAATATCAATGGGACGCCGTCGACCGCCTGACCCAAGTCACCCTGCCCGGCGGCGCCACCCGCGCGTTTACCTACAATCCTTATGGCCGCGTCACCGCAGAACGTGACGAGCTCGGCCGCATCACCCGCTACGAATACGCTGACAACCTGCATCTGGTCAGCCGCCGCATCAACCCCGACGGCAGCCAACTGCGCTACCGCTACGACAACTCGCAACTCAACCTCACCGAGATCGAAAACGAGCGCGGCGAACGCTACCAACTCGATTACTACCCGAACGGCCTGATCCAGCAGGAAACCGGCTTCGACAGCCGCCGCACCGCGTACGAGTACGACCTCAACGGCCAACTGCTGAAGAAGACCGAATTCGGCGATGACGGTAGCGAACTGATTACCGAATACCAGCGCGATGCCGCTGGCCGTTTGCTGGTCAAGAAGCTGCCCGATGGCGAGGAGATTCACTACAGCTATGACGCACTGGGTCGATTGGTTAACGTCGACGACGGCCATTGGCCGCTCGCTTATGAATACGACGTACAAGATCGCTTGATCACCGAGCATCAGGGCTGGGGCACCACGCGTTATGCATACGACAGCGTCGGTCAACTCAGCCACTGCCGTCTGCCGGACGGCTGCACGCTTGATTACCGTCATTTGTCCGGTGGGCGCCTGAGCAGCATCGACCTCAATGGCTCACGCCTGACCAGCCACCAGTTCAGTGCCGGCCGCGAACAACAACGCCAACAAGGCTTGCTGCTCAGCCAGTACCAATACGACGAACAGGGCCGACTTCAAGCACACAGCGTCAGCCAGCGGGACAAACACCTGTTCCAGCGTCGCTACAACTACGATGCCAACGGCAACCTCACTGGCATCAACGACAGCCGCAAAGGCAACCGCAGCTATCACTACGATCCACTGGATCGCCTGATCAGTGTCCGCGGCGCCATGCCAGAGAGCTTCGCTCACGACCCGGCAGGCAACCTCCTCGGGCAAAATGACCTGCCCGCAGCCAACCTCGCCAACGTCAAAGGTAACCGCCTGCTCATGCAGGGCGACCGCCACTACGACTACGACGCGTACGGAAATTTGATCCGCGAGCGTCGCGGCAACGGCCAAAAGCTCATCACCGAATACCGCTACGACTGCCAACACCGCCTGATCGGCGTGAGTCTGCCAGGCGGCAGCACCGCAAGCTACAAATACGACGCCTTCGGCCGCCGCATCGAGAAAACCGTCGACGGCCACACCACTGAATTCCTCTGGCAAGGCGAACGCCTCATCGCCGAAAGCGCAGAAAAACGTTATCGCAGCTACATCTACGAGCCGGGCAGCTTCCGCCCGTTGGCGATGCTCGACGGCGAAGGCCCACTAAAGGCTGCCCCGTTCTACTATCAACTCGACCACCTTGGCACTCCGCAAGAGCTCACCGACTACAGTGGCGAAATCATGTGGTCGGCAAAGTACCGCGCCTACGGCAATCTCGCAGCGCTGGATATCAGCGAAATCGATAACCCGCTGCGTTTTCAGGGTCAGTACTTCGACGTCGAGACAGGGTTACATTACAACCGCCACCGCTACTACAATCCGAGCACTGGGCGGTTCTTGACGCCGGACCCGATCAAGCTTGCGGGTGGGTTGAACAGCTACCAGTACGTGCCTAACCCTACGGGGTGGGTGGATCCGTTGGGGCTGGTGTGTAAACAGACAAACGGTGCCACTCCGAAAAAGCCTCCGCAAAAAACGACCCCGCCCGAGGTTGGCGAGACACTTAAATTTGAGCATTTCGAGCAAGCGCGCAATAAGGCACTTGAATGGCTTGAAAGCAATGGATTCAAAGCAGAAAAGCCAACCATTGGGAAGTTTGGTACAAATGCCGGGAAGGTTGTAGGCATGCAAACCGCTGACGGCAAGACTGGCTATCGAATCGAATATGATGAAAGAAGCGGCGCACATATAAACGTTTGGTCAGGAAAAAAGCCAGCACCACATTACCTTTTCAATGCAAGCGAAAAAACCGTATTAAAATTACTAAAGGCATTTAAAAAATGAGCTACTTCGACGAAGAACTTGAGAAAGAATTGTTAGAATCCAGCATTAACTACATGAAACTTAACAATGATGCGCATGACAACGCCGTCTCACATATCAATAGAAATTTTCCGTTTATTGGATCAAAAATCGCTTGGAGCTCACTTCCCAACAGCATATCGCATTCAAAAAACACTATTAACAAAGCCATTGAAGAAATTTCAGAAAAAGCAAAAGATCTCAAAATAACTGAGATTACCTTTATCGGCGACTCGCTAACTGAGAATGCTTACAAATTCCACACCGCCGATCTTAAAAAAATAATAATGACATTCTCTGAAATACCGCAACACACCTATTTTTTCTCCGAGCAGTTTAGTTTGATAGGCTGCATAAGCAGCGAGGGCGAAATCAATTTTAGTGAGACCACTTAAACATGACACATAGCAGAAAAATAGGGAAAATCGATTTTCTATTGAAATAAATCCGCCCCCATTTGCGCCATTCAATCAGAGAAAACAAATATAAAAAACAGGATAATCACACTCATCATCGAAGATACTCTGAAAGCACTCGCAAACATTGAATTTACCTTGATTCCTCTACAAAAAATGGGAAGTTACTATAGCGACAAACCGGTTAGAGAATATCAAAAACTACAACCGAGTTCATTAACGATGATACGTCACTCAGCGACCAATCCAAGATCAAAAAATCATCAGCAAAAATTTCGCCCCAATTCCTGGTGAGGATTGACATGGATGACATAGAGCGTCATGTGGAGGGAATTGAATTCTGGAAGCCTTGAATGCTTAGCTGTACGAAGAAATCTGCTGAGCCGCCTGATATGCGTGAAAAATACGTCACTGAAACCTTCAAGGCGACTGTCAACTTAAACTCTCCATTCAAGAATAATGAAAAACAGAAAACTTATGCTCAACGCATAATCACCAGATCAAATCTCTGCGACCACTCTCACGGATTAAATAATCAAAGGACTGTTATCTTGAAACACTTAAGCCGCACTCTCACCTTGCTTCTAGCCCTTACCTTCTCCCTAAGCGCAAGCGCGCTGTCACTACGATCCGAACAACGTCCCGACGGCACAACTGTCTTGTTGCTTACAAACGAAGCCAGTCCAGAACGGGCTCACAAGCTCAACCAAGACCCGGCGGTTCGTTCTGCACTCGTTGATTTTTTTGGCTACCAAACCGGAAGTTACACCAATGACAATACGATGATCGTGCAGCAGGTTCTTGAAGCGCTCGACTCAGAAATGTCGACTTTTGTTGATGGTGTGCCTCCCGGCAGAAAAATGATCACTGCCATGGACGACGGTAACAACGGGTTCGAGCGCGCCGCATTGCTGCTGGACGACAAGGGGCAGTTGCTCGCCGTAGGACTGGTCAATGGCCACTGCACCGTCAAGTCTCGCGAGGAACCATTGACTTGTAACGATGCGCCGGAAACCGTGCTGACTATTTTCCAGCCAGAAGGCGCCGGCAAGTCTGACGCCGATGCTTTGATCCCCTGGAGTAAGCAACTGCCTCCTATGATGGCGCTGTGGGCGGAGAGTGACGATCCAGAACGCCGAGCCGCTGCGCAGAAGATTGCCCACGTTGAGTACATCGTGACTCAGCCGAAACAGGGAGCCTGGACTGCGGCTCAATTACCTTCCGATTTTCCAAAAGCGATGCTGCCGTTGCTTCCGCAGCGAGCTCACTTGATTGGCGCCGGCGCTCACGGTGTCTTTACGACACCGGGTATGGAGGGCACGTCAATTGACGGTGACTGGGACAAAATAGCCGGACGCCCTCAGCATGAATATGAGGTCATTCTCAGGACTTTTACCGAATACGCGGATGTTATCGACTTCTATCAGCAACATGCAAAGGACGCCGAAGTCAGCGGCAACGAGCGCAAAGCGCTCGTTGAAGGCCGCATCAATGGTGGTACCTATAAAGTAGAAATCACCAATAGAAAAGAAGCCGGCACAGTGATCACGTTTTCCGCTTGGCGGCAGGAGGTCTAATTCATCTCTGAAGACAGAGCGATCATGTGGTCGCTTTGTCTTCTGAGCAAAAGGGACTGAGTAAAAGAGGACAGATTTCTTTCTTCAAACTGAATATAAATCTGTCCCCTTTTCTTAAGGCAGGCTGCTCAGAGCGGATGGGCGCTGTCAGCCCAATAGGAAAGTGGAAATAACCTGAATGATAATTGAACTTGACGGCCTATCCATTTCTTCCGAGCAGGATTTCCACAAGCGGATAGCTTCTGCATTTTCTTGGGCTCAGTACTATGGAAACAACCTAAATTCTCTGTGGGATTTGCTCAGTACGGACGTGGAGCGTCCGATTGAAATAGTATGGAAAAATTCGAAAGAATCTGAACAAAGCATGGGCGAAACTTTTAAAAAATAATATTTATATTTGAGCGAACAAAAAATCAGGACATATCCCTGGGTTTAGATGAAAAACTCGAATACAAATTAAAGTAAAAAAAATTGATACTTGCCAGCGCACTTGTTCAACGCTGCAGTAAGCACGATTATCGTTTGAATGATCAGAGCAAAGTATTCACGAATGCAAAGATTTGAAGAGACCCAATGAGATCAAAACTCGAATACAAGCTCCAACCTATCAGAGTACCAAGCGGCTGGACAATAACAATCAACAATCTCTTTGAGGTGGAGCTGACACCGGAGACTTGCAACTGGTTCTCTAGTTCGGTACTGATCGGAGGAGTCCGCCAGAGTACCGGCCATTGCTTTGACACGAGAGTCGAGCCCGAAGGGGATCCCGACGGAGAATTTGTGATTGATATGCTAACGATCGAATACGATAGAAGAGGTGAGCCAATCAAAAACTCCGAAAAGTTTCTAGGTGAATTCAGAACCAAAAGCAAAATCGAATTCATTGAAAGAATTGAAGATTTTATGATTGAGGCTTGATTACATCATTGTTCACGAATCAAAAAGATTAAAAACGGCTTTCCGAGCTAAATCTGTATTGACGCCTCAATAAGCGACACAGGAAAAATCGCAGCACAACACTGCGATTTCTCACCCCATAGAATCAATCTGCCGCCAACCGCACCTGCCTCTCCAACTCCACCTTCAACCCCGGCTCCAGCTTCAACTGCCGTGCCAGTTCATCCAGATAGCTCTTCTCCATAAAATTCTCCTCATCCACCAGCATCACACTGGCGATGTACATCTCCGCCGCCATTTCCGGCGTGCTCGCCGCGCGGGCGACGTCGGTGGGGTCGAGGGGTTTGTTGAGTTCGGCGTGGAGCCAGTGTTGCAGTTCCTGGTCGTTGTCGAGTTTGGTGAATTCGCCTTCGATCAGTTCGCGCTCGCGCTCGTCGATGTGGCCGTCGGCCTTGGCGGCGGCGACCAGGGCTTTGAGGATCGCCTGACTGTGTTCTTCGACTTGCGCGGGTGGCAGGCGGTCGAGCGTTTGTGGTTCGCGTTGTGGTGCGCTGCCTTTCTGAGCGTTGTAGTTGCCGTAGGCCTTGTAGGCCAGCACGCCCAGCGCGGCGAGGCCGCCGTAGATGGCGACTTTGCCGCCGACCTTGCGGACTTTTTTGTTGCCGAGCAGCAGGCCCATCGCGCCCGCGGCCAATGCGCCGCCGCCCGCGCCGGACAGCAGGCCGCCGAGGCCGCTGGAGCCAGACGAGCCACCGAGCAAACCGCCCAGTCCGCTGGCAGCCGACTTGTTGGAAGCGCCACCAGTCTTGTTCTGCAGCATTTCCTGCCCGGACTTGAGCAGTTGATCGAGCAATCCACGGGTGTTCATGTTCCGTCTCCAAACAAGGGTTATCCGGATCTAAGGCCCTCAGCCTAGTTCGAAAGTGCCCGACCCCGACCTGCGAGTGTGCTTCGAGATGTTGCTCGCCACTCAGAAGGGCATGTTTCGAGCGTTACGCAAATGAAAAAGGGGCAGGCTTCTCGGCCGGCCCCCTTCTCCCCTCCCCCTTAGAATCGCGAAACACTCCGCATCGCATCCACCAGATAGCGCATGGCAATCCGGTCGCTTTCCGATAGTTCTCGATAACGCTCCACCAGTTTCAATTCTTCGGAATTGAGGCGGCGTCTTCTGCGCCCGCCGCCCAAGCAAGGGAAGATGCCCAACATTTCGGTGATGCTCTGTATTTTTGCCATGGACGATGTCCTTCTCTATTGAGTCAAGAAACTGCTGAACCTCACATCGCCCTGCCTCTTCGAGCAGCGTCGTGTGCCCCGCCGGCACGAAGGCTTGTATCCGGTCTTGCCCATAGAATAGGAATTAAATCGGCGTTGAAAAGCGGTTTTTAGAGTAATTAATCGAAAAAAGCAGATATGCCCTCTAAATCAGAGAACCCTGTCAGAAAAATTACAGACATGTCTTGTTTCATTGCCAGATGACGCAACGCAAACAACCCTTTTTGCCCGACAATCGAACCGATTAAGCTAGCGGGCATCTGTTTATAGTCCGTTGCGTTTGGCCGAAGGCATGACCGAACCGTAATTTCCGATCCGACAGGTGCCAGGAACGGCGCTGGATTGCACACGACAGGTTGTATTTATGCACCGCAGGAATTTGCTCAAAGCGTCCATGGCCATTGCGGCCTATACCGGTCTTTCCGCGTCGGGCCTGTTGGCCGCCCGCGCTTGGGCAGCCAATGGCGGCGCCGCCGATGGCGAGGCCCAGGCCTTCGATTTCGAGGCGTTGAAGCGTCAGGCCAAGCAGCTCGCCGGCAGTGCCTATCAGGATACGAAACAGGTGTTGCCGCCAACCCTGGCGACCATGACTCCGCAAAATTTCAACGCGATCCGCTACGACGGCGAGCATTCCTTGTGGAAGGAAAACAAAGGTCAGCTGGACGTGCAGTTCTTCCACGTCGGCATGGGTTTCCGTCAGCCGGTGCGCATGTACAGCGTTGATCCGAAGACGCGCATGGCGCGCGAGGTGCATTTCCGTCCGGCGCTGTTCAATTACGAGAACACTTCGGTCGACACCCAGCAGCTCAAGGGCGACCTGGGTTTTGCCGGCTTCAAACTGTTCAAGGCGCCGGAGCTGGATCGGCATGACGTGGTGTCGTTTCTCGGCGCCAGCTATTTCCGTGCGGTCGATGCCACTGGCCAATATGGCCTCTCCGCGCGCGGCCTGGCCATCGACACTTACGCGAAGAAACGCGAAGAGTTTCCCGACTTCACCAAGTTCTGGTTCGAGACGCCTGACAAGAACGCCACACGTTTTGTGGTCTACGCCCTGCTCGACTCGCCGAGCGCGACCGGCGCCTATCGCTTTGACATCGATTGCCAGGCCGAGCGCGTGGTCATGGAAATCGACGCGCACATCAATGCTCGTACCACCATCGAACAACTCGGCGTGGCGCCAATGACGAGCATGTTCAGCTGCGGCACCCACGAACGGCGCATGTGCGACACCATTCATCCGCAGATTCACGACTCCGATCGCCTGGCAATGTGGCGCGGCAATGGCGAGTGGATCTGCCGGCCGTTGAACAACCCGGCGACGCTGCAATTCAATGCATTTGCCGACAAGGACCCGAAGGGTTTCGGCCTGGTGCAGACCGACCACGAATTCGCCAACTATCAGGACACTGTCGACTGGTACAGCAAGCGCCCGAGCCTGTGGGTAGAACCTACAACCGCCTGGGGCGAAGGCTCTATCGATCTGCTGGAAATTCCTACGACCGGCGAGACGCTGGATAACATCGTTGCGTTCTGGACGCCGAAGAAACCCGTGGCTGCCGGTGATTCGCTGAACTACGGGTACAAACTGTATTGGAGCGCGCTGCCACCGGTGGGCACGCCACTGGCACGGGTGCACGCAACGCGTTCAGGCATGGGCGGCTTCACCGAGGGTTGGGCGCCGGGTGAGCATTACCCGCCAGTCTGGGCGCGGCGCTTTGCCGTGGACTTCACCGGTGGCGGCCTCGAGCGCCTGCCACAGGGCACCGGAATCGAGCCGGTGATCACCTGCTCCAACGGCAAGGTGCAGGACTTCAGCGTGCTGGTGCTGGATGACATCAAGGGGTACCGGATCCTGTTCGACTGGTACCCGACCAATGACAGCGTCGAGCCAGTGGAACTGCGTCTGTTCATTCGCACCAATGACCGCACGTTGAGCGAGACCTGGTTGTACCAGTATTTCCCGCCGGCGCCGGACAAGCGTAAATACCCTTGAGGTTTTGTAGCGCCTGAACGGGCCTAATCGCCGGCAAGCCAGCTCCCACAGTGGTGGGTTGATCACAAGACCTGTAGTCGACTCGAATCTGTGGGAGCGGGCTTGCCCGCGATGACGGCAGCGCAGACAGCGAGGCCGCATCAGACAAACCAAAGCCCCGGCCATCACCGGCTCGGGGCTTTTCCTTTCCAGCCTTCAATCAATCGCGCAAATCCGATTCATGAATCGGCTGATCCCGATGGGTCGCGCGCTGATACTGCGCCGGCCACACTGCTTTGCGCCCGCCCAGATCATCGTCGGCATGCAGCGGCCAGTACGGATCGCGCAGCAGTTCGCGCGCGAGGAAAATGATATCGGCCTGACAGGTACGCAGAATGTGCTCGGCCTGGGCCGGCTCGGTAATCATTCCGACAGTACCGGTGGCGATGCCTGACTCTTTGCGTACACGCTCGGCGAAGCGCGTCTGATATCCGGGTCCAACCGGGATTTCCGCGTTTGCAGCAGTCCCCCCTGAAGACACGTCAATGAGATCGGCGCCCAGCGTATGAAGGCGGCGCGCAAGCTCCACGGTCTCATCCGGATTCCAGCCATCTTCGACCCAATCGGTCGCCGAGACGCGGACAAACACCGGCAATTCCTCCGGCCATACCGCCCTCACCGCTTCAGTGACTTGCAGCACCAGACGGATACGATTCTCGAACGAACCACCGTACTGATCGCGACGTTGGTTGCTCAGCGGCGAAAGAAACTGATGCAGCAGATAGCCGTGTGCGGCATGCACCTCGACCACGCTGAAACCCGCCGTCAGCGCGCGTTTGGCCGCGTCGACAAAGGCCTGGATCACTTCGGCGATCTGCCCTTCATCCAGCTGCTTCGGTTGGGTGTGCTGCGGGTCGAAAGCAATCGGCGATGGCCCGACCGGCGTCCAGCCGCCGTCCTCGGGTTTGACACTGCCATGCTTGCCGATCCACGGCCGGTGGGTGCTGGCCTTGCGCCCGGCGTGGGCCAGTTGAATACCGGCGACCGCGCCCTGGGCGGTGATGAAGCGAGTGATGCGTTGCAGCGGTTCGATCTGTTCGTCGTTCCACAGTCCAAGGTCTTCGGCGGTGATGCGTCCGTCGGCGGTAACCGCCGTGGCTTCGGTGAAAACCAGACCGGCACCGCCCACCGCGCGGCTACCCAGGTGCACCAGGTGCCAGTCGTTGGCCAGGCCGTCGACGCTGGAGTACTGGCACATCGGCGACACGGCGATGCGGTTGGGCAGGGTCAGTTGGCGAAGAGTAAAGGGTTCAAGCAGCAGACTCATGGGGCACCTCTCGAATCAGTGGGCAGGCTCCAGGGTTCTGTTTGAAAAGTCGACGAGTGACAGAAAAAGGGTGCAGCACCCGCCCCCGCGGGCAAAAAAACGACAAGACGTCACAAGGCCAATCAAGCAGTGCTTAGAGCCTAGTCGACAACCGGGGATCTTGGGGGGTTCCAGAAAAGATCGCAGCCTTCGGCAGCTCCAACAGAGGAATGCGATCCCCTGTAGGAGCTGCCGAAGGCTGCGATCTTTTGATCTTCAGCGCGGTTCGATATGAGCAATCATCAACTGCACAGTCTCGTTGCCACGAAACTCGTTAACGTCGAGCTTGTAAGCCAGTTCAACCCATTGAATCGTCGGGTTCGGCCACACATCGCGATCAATGCCAAACGCGATGCCATCGAGCTTCACCGAACCGCATTCGCTTTTCAGCACCACTTTCAAATGCCGTTCGCCGACCACGCGCTGCTCGACCAGTTGAAACACACCGTGAAACAGCGGCTCGGGAAAATGCTGCCCCCACGGCCCGGCGTGGCGCAAGGCGCGGGCCAGTTCGAGATGAAACTCTTCAACGGCCAGCGTGCCATCTGAAAGCATCCGCCCAGTGAGGTCTTCTTCGCGAAGTTGCCTACGCACTTCAGCGTCAAATGCCTCGGCGAACAGCGGAAAATTCTCCTGCGGCAAGGTCAGACCAGCGGCCATCGCATGACCACCATATTTGGTGATCAGGTTCGGATGCTGCGCCGCGACCACACTCAGCGCATCGCGAATATGGAAGCCCTGCACCGAGCGACCGGAGCCCTTGAGCAGACCATCACCGGCATCGGCGAAGGCAATGGTCGGGCGGAAATAGCGCTCTTTCATGCGCGAGGCGAGGATGCCGATCACGCCCTGATGCCACTCCGGATCGAACAGGCACAGACCAAAAGGCATCGACTCGACCGGCAGATCCTTGAGCTGCGCCAGCGCTTCACGCTGCATGCCCTGCTCGATGGATTTGCGATCCTGGTTCATGCCGTCCAGTTGCGCAGCCATTTCCCGCGCCAGATTGGCGTCGGCCGTAAGCAGGCATTCGATGCCCAGGCTCATGTCGTCCAGACGTCCGGCGGCGTTCAGGCGCGGGCCGACGATGAAACCGAGGTCGGTGGAAGTGATCCGCGCAGCCTCTCGCTTGGCGACTTCGAGAATCGCCTTGATCCCCGGCCGTGCCCGGCCGGCGCGAATCCGCTCCAGCCCTTGATGCACAAGAATGCGGTTGTTGGCATCCAGCGGCACCACGTCGGCGACGCTGCCCAGCGCCACCAGATCGAGCAGTTCGCCGATGTTCGGTTGTGGCTTGCTCTCGTACCAGCCGAGGCTGCGCAGACGCGCGCGCAACGCCATGAGTACGTAAAAGATCACCCCGACGCCGGCCAGCGCTTTGCTCGGAAATTCGCAGCCCGGCTGATTCGGATTGACCAGCGCATCAGCCTGCGGCAGTTCATCGCCGGGCAAGTGGTGGTCGGTGATCAACACCTTCAGTCCGGCGCGCTTGGCCGCCGCGACGCCTTCGACACTGGAAATACCATTGTCGACGGTGATCAATAATTGCGGTTCACGGGTCAGCGCGACTTCGACGATTTCCGGCGTCAGGCCGTAGCCGTATTCGAAGCGGTTCGGCACCAGGTAATCGACATGCGCCGCGCCCAACAGGCGCAGACCGAGGACACCGACAGTGCTGGCGGTGGCGCCGTCCGCATCGAAGTCGCCAACAATGAGAATGCGCTGACACTGCTCCAGAGCCGTCACCAGCAGGTCGACCGCCGCATCGATGCCTTTGAGCTGCTGGAACGGGATCAAGCGCGCCAGACTCTTGTCCAGCTCCGCCTCCGACTGCACGCCCCGCGCCGCGTACAGGCGGGTCAGCAGTGGCGGCAGATCACCGAGGAAAGGCAGCGTGGCAGGCAATTGACGAGGTTCGATACGCATGGGGCGACGGAGGCTTCTCTTTGATTCGTGGGAAATATCAGCGGTGTCGCGACCTCAGCCGCGCTCACCTTGCAGCCATTGCAACTGGACTTCGTGCTGACCGCGATCGTCGGTGACGAAGATCGTGCCTTCGCTGATCATCACGTCCCACTTGATGACGCGCGGCATGTCCTTGGCCAGGGTCTCCAGCACTTCTTGCGGGACGGCGGCGATGTTGACGTTTTTCAGGTTCTTGATCGCCGGGATCACCTTGGTTTCCCACACACGCAGGCTGCCGTAGGCCAGCAGGCTGGTGCGTTCGGTGCGGCGCGAGCACCAGGTCAGGCGATCGGCATCCGGCTGGCCGACTTCGATCCAGTGCAGGACACGGTCGTCCAGGCTCTTTTCCCACAAGGCCGGTTCATCCACGTCTGACAGACCACGGCCGAACGACAGCTGCTCGTTGTACCAGAGCGCGTAGGCCAGCAGCCGCACAGTCATGCGTTCTTCGGTCTCCGAAGGATGACGGGCGATGGTCTGCTTGACGCTTTCGTAGACGCTGCGGTCGAGGTCGGTGAGGTTCAGTTCGAATTTGTAGGTAGTGGACGGCTGGGCCATGAACGGGCTTCTTGATACGAGGAAAGTCGGCAAGTCTAACCGATGCCACAGGCAATCATCGAATTGATGGCAATCAAGCTGCGGCGTCTGACAGTCGGCTATGTTAAAACCCTGTATCCGCTCAGCCTTGTCCTACAGGATTTCGCATGCCGTTCACCAGCAAACCGCTCTCGGGTCTGAAAGTCATTGAATTGGGTACGTTGATCGCCGGTCCGTTTGCCTCGCGCATTTGCGGCGAATTCGGCGCCGAAGTGATCAAGATCGAATCGCCGGACGGCGGCGATCCCCTGCGCAAATGGCGCAAGTTGTACGAAGGCACCTCGTTGTGGTGGTTTGTCCAGGCGCGCAACAAGAAGTCGCTGACCCTCAATCTGAAACACCCCGACGGTTTGGCGATCCTGAAACAACTGCTGGGCGAAGCCGACATCCTCATCGAGAATTTCCGCCCCGGCGTCCTGGAAAAACTCGGTCTGAGCTGGGAAACCCTGCACGCACTGAACCCGAAACTGGTGATGGTGCGCCTCTCCGGTTTCGGTCAGACCGGGCCGATGAAGGACCAGCCAGGTTTCGGTGCGGTCGGCGAATCCATGGGTGGCCTGCGGTACATCACCGGTTTCGAAGATCGGCCACCGGTGCGCACCGGGATTTCCATCGGTGATTCGATTGCCGCGCTGTGGGGCGTGATCGGTGCGTTGATGGCGCTGCGTCATCGCGAGGTCAACGGCGGGCTGGGCCAAGTGGTCGACGTTGCGCTGTATGAAGCTATCTTCGCGATGATGGAAAGCATGGTGCCGGAGTTCGACGTGTTCGGTTTCATCCGCGAGCGCAGCGGCAACATCATGCCGGGCATCACGCCCTCTTCGATCCACACCAGCGCCGACGGCAAGCATGTGCAAATCGGCGCCAATGGTGATGCAATCTTCAAACGCTTCATGCTCGTGATTGGCCGCGCAGATCTTGCCAACGACCCGGTGCTGGCCAGTAACGACGGGCGTGACAGTCGCCGGGACGAGTTGTATGGCGTGATTGATCGCTGGGTCAATTCCTTACCGCTGCAGACCGTTCTCGACTTGCTCAATCAGGCCGACGTACCGGTCAGCCGGATCTTCAGCGCCGAGGACATGTTCAACGATCCGCAATACCTGGCGCGGGAGATGTTCCTGCATGCCAAGCTGCCGGACGGCAAGGACTTCAAGATGCCCGGCATCGTGCCGAAGCTGTCGGAAACGCCGGGCTCGTCCGAATGGGTCGGACCGCAGCTTGGCGAACACAATGCGCAGGTGCTTGGCGATCTGGGCTACGACGCGGCGCAAATCGCTCGGCTGCGCGAAGACGGGGCCATTTGAGCAACGCTGGAGGTTTGGTTTTCGAGCAAAAAGCTGTGCACAGGGCAAACGCCGGGCAAAAGAAACCCCGAGAAGTGGGGAGACAACTCGGGGTTAAACGGGGTCTGCTTCGAGACCCGTAGCAGCAAGCGACAAGCACCGGAGCACAATGCTTGATCCTGCTGTTATGGGGTCTGACTGACAGGTATGCAGGAAGGTTCCCACAAAAAATATTTCATCTTTACAGGGCCGGACGCTTGTCCAGAGCTGCATTGCGCAACGCCGCAATGACGCAGGGTTCCAGCCGCCCTTCGGCGATCATCACGTCACGGTGCAGGCCGTCCACCACGTCGGTCAGCAAGCGCTTGTCGCTCAACTGGGCCTGATTGAATTCGCGTTCCACCACAATGGCGCCGCTGCTGTTCTTCAGCGTCACCAGACATTCACCATGGCTGCCGCGAGGGGTCAGCGTCACCTGATACGGGCTCAGAGCCTCACCGAGCAATAGACTGATACTTTCCATCTCGATCTCCACTCAATAGTCCGAAAACACAGTGCCTGGGGCGTGTTCACATTAAATGACCACCGGCCCGAGAAGAAAGTTCTGCCTGTCACGTTCCGACCTTGCAGGACCGTGTCTGACAGAGCATGCATGGCGAAGATGACAGAAAAATATTCGCCGGTATCAGGCCTCGATGAGTGCCTGCGCAGTGATCAGATAACTGTCCAGCAGACCTCGCATCAACACCGCCGAAACCGGTGTCTGCAGACGCCCCAGCAGGCGCAGGCGTTGTTGACGAAGCACCGGCTCCAGGTCACTCAACAAACTCTGCGCGACCGAGCCCAGCAGAATCAGGGCACGCGCCTCATGGTGCGCCGCCAGGTGATGAATCAATGCCAACCCATCGCCACCTTTGAGCTGCGGATCGCAAATGGCGATATCGACCGCACCGCGATGCCCCAGTGAAGACAGGGCTGACGCCAGCGAAGGCGCGGTCAATACGTCGTAGATGCCGATGGCATTGAGCATTTGATGCAATGCCATCAGCTGGAACGGGTTGGGTTCAAGAATCAGGACTTTAAGCGAGCGCATGGGCGACCTCTGGAGCGATCATCGCGGACTCTCACCGCAGGTGTCGTTCACTCTAGGGCAGGCGTCTTAAGCCTCCCATCAGAAAAGTAGCCGCGTCTTGCAGGACATTTCCCTTCTTTACTGCAGACAGCGACACCCGCTCTCGGTCCGACGCTGGGTGATGTCGGTCCAGCCGCCCAACAAGCCGCGCAATTTGCCGTCGCCGCTGTAAAACGGCACGGTCCACTGATAAACCTCGCGAGGCCCGCCCTTGAACAGCAGTTGGCGTTTGCTGAAGCGCGACTTGCGGGTTTGCAACTGGGCGATGAATTCGTCGTGGAGCATCCGCGCGGTGGTTTCCGGAAACGCATCGACTTCGATCAGCAAGCGTCCCTGCATCTGGTCCTGGCGCACCGACAGCGCTTCCTCGTAACTGCGATTGCAGATGATCAAACGCCCGTGCAGATCACGGACAAACACCGGATCCGGCATCGAATCGATCAGGGCGTGCTGAAAGGCCAGTTGATCGCCCAACTCCTTTTCCGCCGCGCAGCGCAGCTTGATCACGGCCGCCAGGCGGCGGTTCCACACCAGCGACAGCATTCCGAAAACGCCGATTCCCCCCATCGCCCAGCATGCCCACTCGACCAGGCGCTTCCACACGGAGGGCACGGGCGGCGGCGAAACGCCTGCCAGCCACTTGAAACGAATCGCCCGCAACTCCGCAGCAGGGAAAGCTTCCAGCGCCTTGTTAAGAATACTCAGTAGTTGCGGCATGCCTTTTCGTACAGCCAGATGATCGGCTTCCCACTTGCCCTCTACCAGGGCACCGACCTTGAGCATGCCCAACGGATAGAGCTGCGCGCCGATTTCGTTTTCGATGGTTGCATAGGCTTCCCCACTCTCGACCAGCGCCCGCGCTTCGGCGTAGGTTTTCACCGAGCGTATTTCAATCGACGGATAATCGCGCCGAATCGCATCCTCCAGGGCATGACGGGCGGGCAGCACCAGAACGCGCTTCGCCAGTTGCTCGAAAGACTCCACCCTCGGGGCATTGGCATGTCCGACAAACACCCAGCCAGCCCCTCCGAAAGCATGACTGAAATCGAGAAAGGCCTTGCGTTCATCGCTCATGGCCAACGTCGTACTGATGTCCGCGACCCCGCTTTGCAGGCGATCGAGCATATGGTCGGTAGAGAACGATTCCTGGTGCTCGAATTGCAGTCCGGTCATTGCGCTGACCCGCTTGAGCACATCGTTGTTCAGACCGCTCCACTGGCCGTGTTCGTCCTGAAACAGGTACAGCGGATATTGCACCGATGCCACCGTTACTCTGGGGTTGTCACGGATCCATTGCCGCTCGTGCGCATCCAGTTCGACAACCGGCACAGTGCCCGACGCATTGGCCTGATCGAGTGCCATCTGCGCTGCCACGCCGCTGTGCATCCATCCCAGCACCGCCAACAAAAACAACCAGCCCAGTGCCGGTTTCAAACCTCTGTAAAACAGCATTGCCATTTCCTTCGTGATCGACTCACCCGTCCTTCGTGGGTGAAAACCCGAGCAGTGTGGCAGCAGAAACAAAAAAGCCCGTCAGGAGACGGGCTTCAAAATGTGACAGCTTTTACTGGCTTAGAGTGGCTTGCCGCGGTTGCCATGCTGGCTGACAAAGGCTTGCACGGCTTTCAGGTCGTTTGGCAGAACCGTGCAACGCTCGCTTCGCTCAAACAAATCAGAAAGATGTGCAGGTAGTTCGAGCGCTTTTCCTACACCCGCTTTCTCCACTGCCTCAGGAAACTTGACCGGATGGGCAGTGCCCAGAATTACCATCGGGATATCCAGACTGCGACGGCATTCGCGCGCAGCTTTCACACCGATGGCAGTGTGCGGGTCGAGGACTTCACCGGTTTGCTCGTAGACGTCGGCGATGGTTTCGCAGGTCTGCGCATCGTCCACCGCCAGCGAATCGAACAGCTTGCGTGCTTCGGTCCAGCGTTCTTGTTCGACGCTGAAACTGCCGTCCTTTTTGAACGAGTCCATCAGGCCGGCAATCGCCGCACCGTTACGCCCGTGCAGGTCGAACAGCAGGCGCTCGAAGTTCGACGACACCATGATGTCCATCGACGGCGACAGCGTTGCGTGCAGGGTTTCCTTGACGTACTGGTTGCCGCTCATGAAGCGGTGCAGGATGTCGTTGCGGTTGGTCGCCACGATCAACTGATTGATCGGCAGGCCCATGTTGCGCGCCAGGTAGCCGGCGAAGATGTCGCCGAAGTTGCCGGTCGGTACCGAGAACGACACCGAACGCGCCGGACCGCCCAACTGCAGGGACGCATGGAAGTAGTAAACGATCTGGGCCATGATCCGCGCCCAGTTGATCGAGTTCACCGCCACCAGACGCGTGCCTTTGAGGAAGCTCTGGTCGGCGAAGCTGTTCTTGACCATTTCCTGGCAGTCATCGAAGTTGCCTTCGATGGCGATGTTGTGGATGTTCTCGCCGAAGATTGTCGTCATCTGCCGACGCTGCACTTCAGACACTCGTTGGTGCGGATGCAGGATGAAGATATCGACGTTTTCGCAGTGCTTGCAGCCTTCGATGGCCGCAGAACCGGTATCACCAGAGGTGGCACCGACAATCACCACGCGCTCGCCGCGCTTTTCCAGCACGTAATCGAGCAGACGACCGAGCAGTTGCAGGGCGAAGTCCTTGAACGCCAGGGTCGGGCCATGGAACAGCTCCAGCACCCATTCATTACCGTTCAGCTGACGCAATGGCGCCACGGCGCTGTGCGCGAACACGCCGTAGGTTTCTTCGAGGATCTTCTTGAAATCGGCATCCGGGATGCTGCCGGTGACAAACGGGCGCATCACCCGGAAGGCCAGTTCGTGATACGGCAGGCCAGCCCAGGAAGCGATCTCTTCCTGAGTAAAACGTGGCAGGTTTTCCGGGACGTACAGACCGCCATCGGTCGCCAGACCGGCCAGCAGGACCTCTTCGAAATTCAGGGCCGGGGCCTGGCCGCGAGTACTGATATATCGCATTTTTTTCAAACCTTCGGTTTGAGCTGCAAGCTGCAAGCTGCAAGTCGCAAGTAAAAGCCAGACTGCTTCTCTCTTGCCGCTTGCAGCTCGAAGCTTGCCGCTGCTTTTAGTTCAAATGTTCGACACGGATCCGTACAACCGGGCCGTCGACGCCAGCCAGTGCTTCCAGCGCGGTGATCGCATCATTGATGCGTTGCTCGACCACGCGGTGGGTCAGCAGGATCATCGGCACCAGGCCGTCATGCTCTTCGACTTCCTTCTGCATGATCGATTCGATATTGATGCCGCGCTCCGACAGGATGCTCGCCACCTGAGCCAGTACGCCCGGGTGGTCCTTGGCGTGGATTCGCAGGTAGTAAGCGCTTTCGCAGGCTTCGATCGGCAGGATCGGATGCGCCGACAGCGAGTCCGGCTGGAAGGCCAGGTGCGGTACACGGTTTTCCGGGTCGGAAGTCATCGCGCGAACCACGTCGACCAGATCGGCGATCACCGACGAAGCGGTCGGCTCCATGCCAGCGCCGGCGCCATAGAACAGCGTCGAACCGGCCGCATCACCGTTGACCATGACGGCGTTCATCACGCCGTTGACGTTGGCGATCAGGCGATCGGCCGGAATCAGCGTCGGGTGCACGCGCAACTCGATGCCGGCGTCAGTGCTGCGCGCCACGCCGAGGTGCTTGATGCGATAGCCCAGCGCTTCGGCGTAGTTGACGTCGGCAGTGGTCAGCTTGGTGATGCCTTCGGTGTACGCCTTGTCGAATTGCAGCGGAATACCGAAGGCGATAGACGCCAGAATGGTCAGCTTGTGCGCGGCATCGATGCCTTCGACGTCGAAGGTCGGATCGGCTTCGGCGTAACCCAGCGCTTGCGCTTCGGCGAGCACGTCTTCAAACGTACGGCCTTTCTCGCGCATTTCGGTGAGGATGAAGTTGCCGGTGCCGTTGATGATCCCGGCAACCCAGTTGATGCGGTTGGCGGACAGGCCTTCGCGGATCGCCTTGATCACCGGAATGCCACCGGCCACGGCCGCTTCGAATGCCACGATCACGCCTTTCTCGCGTGCCTTGGCGAAAATCTCATTACCGTGAACGGCTATCAGCGCCTTGTTCGCGGTGACCACATGCTTGCCATTCTCGATGGCCTTGAGTACCAGCTCGCGGGCAACGGTGTAGCCGCCCATCAGCTCTATGACGATGTCGATCTCAGGGTTCGTGGCCACTTCGAAGACATCGTTGGTAATCGCAATACCGGTCGTCTGGAACTGAGGCTTTGGCGTGCGCGTGGCAATTTGCGCCACTTCGATTCCACGCCCGGCACGACGAGCAATTTCCTCGGCGTTGCGCTGAAGTACGTTGAAGGTACCGCCACCGACGGTCCCTAACCCACAGATGCCTACTTTGACCGGATTCACTGTGAACTCCCCATGAAACGGCCGACACAGGGTCGGCCGGAAAACAACCGCGTGCTCGCGGCTCTCTGTTGATGGCCCGGCGCTGCTGCTGCCGGACCACGATCGTCAACGGTTACCCGTGACGATGCGAATTACTTCGCGCCCAGCGCCAGTTTGGCGACTTGTGGCGCCGGCTGGTAGCCCGGAATGACCTGGCCGTCGGCCAAAACGATGGCCGGTGTACCGTTCACGCCGATCGACTGACCGAGCGCGAACTGTTTGGAAACCGGGTTATCGCACTTGGCGGCTTTGATTTCCTTGCCATCGACCATTTTGTCCATGGCGGCTTTCTTGTCTTTCGAACACCACACTGCTTGCAGCTGCTCGTCACCCGGCGAATTCAGGCCCTGGCGCGGGAACGCCACGTAGCGCACTTCGATGCCGCGCTTGTTCAGCTCGGGCACTTCGGCATGCAGTTTGTGGCAGTACGGACAGGTGGTGTCGGTGAACACGGTGATGTGCGATTTGGTCTCGCCCACGGCCGGGTAGACCACGGTTTCGGCCACCGGGATGGCATTGATCAGTTTGGAAATGCCCAGGCGTTCGGTCTTCTCGGTCAGGTTGACCGGTTTGCCATTCGCGAGCTGGTACAGGTTGCCCTGCACGATGTACTGGCCATCGGCACTGGCGTACAGCACGCGGCTGCCTTTGAGTTTGACTTCGTACATGCCAGGCAACGGGCTGGCATTGATGCTTTCGACCGGAACCTCGAGTTCGAGTTTTTCCAGGCTTTGACGAATGGCTTTGTCGGCCGCGTCGTCGGCGACGGCAAAGGTGCTCACCAGCGCAATAGCGGCGGCGGCGAAAATCTGGGTCAGACGCATGAGTACTCCTGAGGGCGGGCCAATGAAACGATCAGAACGCCCGTGCGAAACACCGGGTCATAACCGTCCATCGTGCAAACCGGCAAAGCCTAACACATAAGGCCGCGAGGGCCGAATGCGCCTGTCGCCACACACTCATGTGCAACTGACACACCTTCATGCTTGTACAACTGACCCACAACCACATGTGGCTGACGCACATCATTGTGGCGAGGGGATTCATCCCCGCCGGGTTGCGAAGCAGCCCTAAACCATCCACCGCGATCTTTCAGTCAAAATCGAGCCAGCCGGGTTTGCGACTGCTGCGCAGCCGAACGGGGATAAATCCCCTCGCCACAGGTCAGTATTTCAACATTATGGGATGTGTCAGCCGCGTGGGTGGTGTTTGGCGTGAAGATCCTGCAATCGGGCGCGGGCGACATGGGTATAGATCTGCGTCGTAGAGAGGTCGCTGTGCCCGAGCAGCATCTGCACCACGCGCAAGTCCGCGCCATGGTTGAGCAGGTGCGTGGCAAATGCGTGGCGCAAGGTATGCGGCGACAGCGACTTGCTGATCCCGGCGACCTTGGCCTGATGCTTGATCCGATGCCAGAACGTCTGCCGGGTCATCTGCTCGCCGCGCTGGCTGGGGAACAGCACATCGCTGGGGCGGCCACCGAGTAATTCTTGACGGCCATCACGCATATAGCGCTCGACCCAGACAATCGCCTCCTCGCCCATCGGCACCAGACGCTCCTTGCTGCCCTTGCCCATCACCCGCAATACGCCCTGGCGCAGGTTGACCTGCTCCAGTGTCAGGCTGATCAGTTCGGTCACGCGCAGGCCACAGGCATACAGCACTTCCAGCATCGCGCGGTCACGCTGGCCGATGGCGTCACTCAGGTCCGGTGCCTTGAGCAGCGCTTCGACATCGGCTTCCGATAGCGATTTGGGCAACGGCCGGCCCAGTTGCGGCATGTCGACGCGCAACGTCGGGTCGACGCTGATCAGCTTTTCCCGCAGCAGATAGCGATAAAAGCCACGCACCCCGGAGAGAAATCTCGCGGTGGAGCGTGGCTTGTAGTTTTGCTCCAGCCGCCACGCCAGGTGATCGAGGATCAACTCGCGGCCGGCATTGATCAGCTCGAGATTTTTCTCCTGCAACCAGCCGTTGAACAGCGCGAGGTCGCTGCGATAGGCGTCGCGGGTGTTGTCGGACAGGCCTTTCTCCAGCCATAAAGCGTCGAGGAATTGATCAATCAGCGGATGGTCGATGGCAGGCATGGGTGCTCAGGGCAGGCGGTTTTTAACACTGCGCGCAATTAGACAGTGAACGACGGGAATGGCCGCTAGTCTTTCATAGCCAGCCAGATCAAGGAACAGGGAGCATCAATGAACGAGCAGCAAATTCTCTTGGCATTTGGCGGGATCGGCGCGGCGGCGCTGGGTTGTCAGTGGCTGGCATGGCGCCTGAAACTGCCGGCCATTCTGTTTCTGCTGCTGACCGGCATTCTGGCCGGCCCGGTGCTGGGTTGGCTCGACCCGCAGGAAATGTTCGGCCCGCTACTGATGCCACTGGTGTCGCTGGCAGTGGCGCTGATCCTGTTCGAAGGCAGTCTGACCCTGCACCTGTCGGAATGGAAAGAGATCGGCAGCGTCGTTCATCGACTGGTGACCCTCGGTGCGATTTCGACCTGGATCGTCATCGCGGTGGCCACGCACTTTCTGCTGGGCTTCGACTGGATGCTGGCGATTCTGTTTGGCAGCCTGACGCTGGTCACCGGTCCGACCGTAATCGTGCCGATGCTGCGGGTGGTGCGGCCAAAAGCCTCGATCGCCAACATCCTGCGCTGGGAAGGCATCGTCATCGATCCGATCGGCGCTCTGCTCGCCGTCGTGGTGTACAGCTTCATCATCGCCAGCGCTGAAGGGCATGGCCTCAAGCAAAGTCTTCTCACCTTCGGCGGGGTGATCCTCTGCGGCGCCGTGTTTGGTGTCGTCGGTGGCTGGCTGCTGGGGACGGTGATCCGGCGTCAGTGGCTGCCGGAATACTTGCATAACCTGGCCTCGCTGGCAGCGGTGCTGGCAATCTTCATCGGTGCCAACCAAGTGATGCATGAGTCCGGCCTGCTGGCGGTGACGCTGATGGGCATGTGGCTGGCCAACATGAAAGGCGTGGACGTGCGGCACATCTTGCACTTCAAGGAAAACCTCAGCGTGTTGCTGATTTCCGGACTGTTCATCCTGCTCGCGGCGCGCCTGGACCTGAACGCGTTGATCGGTCTGGGACCGCTGGTGTTGATTCTGCTGCTGGTGATCCAGTTGATCGCTCGCCCATTGAATGTTTTGCTCAGCACCGCCGGTTCCAGTCTCAGCTGGCGTGAACGGGCGTTGCTTTGCTGGATCGCGCCACGCGGGATCGTCGCAGCGGCTGTCTCGGCGATTTTCGCGATCCGCCTGGATGAATCCGGACATGAAGGCGCCCTGCTGCTGGTGCCGCTGACCTTTGCGGTGATCATCGGTACCGTGGTTTTGCAAAGCGCAACGGCGCGACCGCTGGCACGGCTGTTAAAGGTCGCCGAACCGGCGCCGAGCGGTTTTCTGATCGTTGGAGCCAATAGCCCGGCCCGCGCATTGGGCAAGTCGCTGCAGCAACTGGGCAGTCGCGTACTGCTGACCGATTCGAGCTGGGAGAATATCCGCGCGGCACGCATGGAAGGCTTGCCGACTTATTTCGGCAACCCGGCGTCGCAGCATGCTGACGCGCATCTGGACCTGGTGGGGTTGGGGCATTTGCTGGCGCTGTCACCGTCGGGCGAGCTGAACACATTGGCGGCGATGCGCTTTCGTCATGACTTCGGTCATCAGCGCCTGTTCGGTCTGGCCAGCGGCCATGAAAGCCGCCGCAGCGATAAACATCGGGCGAGCCTGGAACACCGGGGCAATCAGTTGGGCAGTGAGGCACTGACCTATTCGAAACTGGCCGGCCAGATGGGCCAGGGTGCCGAGCTGTACAGCACAACCCTGACGGATGGGTTTGGCTGGGATGATTACCGGGCGCTGCACGGCAATCGCGCAACGTTGCTGTTCATGCGTGATGACAGCGGCTGGGTGCATGTGGTGACGCCGGAAACGGCGCTGAAGCCTGGGGCTGGATGGACGGTGCTGGCGTTGATTCAACCAGAAGGTTCCAGCGCCTGACGGATCGATTCGCGAGCAGGCTCGCTCCCACTCTATTCCTGTGGGAGCGAGCCTGCTCGCGAAGGCCGCGACTGGGTCACGGACAGACTGAAGATCTTGGCAGCACAAATCCCGGGCAACAAAAAAGCAGCCCGTAGGCTGCTTTTTTCTGCATCGGAAGCTGGGCTTAAGCCAGTTTTTCCTTGATGCGGGCTGCTTTACCCGACAGGTCGCGCAGGTAGTACAGCTTGGCTTTACGTACGTCACCGCGACGTTTAACAGCCATGCTGTCGATCTGCGGGGAGTAGGTCTGGAAAGTACGTTCTACGCCAACACCGTTGGAGATTTTACGAACGGTGAACGCACTGTTCACGCCGCGGTTACGCTTGGCGATTACAACGCCTTCGAACGCTTGCAGACGGGAACGATCGCCTTCCTTCACTTTCACCTGAACGACAATAGTGTCGCCTGGGGCGAAGGTAGGGATTTCTTTGCTCATCTGCTCTGCTTCGAGTGCAAGGATGATTTTGTTGGTCATGCTGTGCTCCTAAGGTAAATCGTTCGATCTACCATCGATACGTTGTTAACTATCGTCCCGCTCGCGGATGTATTCCTCGAGCAGCTTCTTCTCTTCTCCAGAAAGCGAGCGGCTTTCCAGAAGATCGGCGCGTCGTTCATAGGTCCGACCAAGGGACTGCTGTAAACGCCAACGCCGGATATGCGCGTGATTGCCACTCAGCAACACGTCGGGAACACGCTGATCCGCATACACCTCCGGTCGGGTGTAGTGCGGGCAATCCAGCAGACCATCCGTAAAGGAATCTTCCTCAGCGGAATCCGCATGCCCTAAAGCTCCAGGCAGCAGTCGTGTAACCGCATCGATCAGGACCATGGCCGGCAGCTCGCCGCCAGACAGTACATAGTCGCCAATCGACCACTCTTCATCGACATGAGCCTCAATAAAGCGCTCGTCAATGCCTTCGTAGCGGCCGGCAATCAGGATCAATGCATCCGATTGTGCCAGCTCGCGTACCGCCGACTGAGTCAGTTGACGGCCTTGGGGGGACAGGTAAATCACCTTCGCCGCCTCCCCGGCTGCTGCCTTGGCCTGAGCCAGCGCATCTTCCAGGGGCTTGATCTTCATCACCATGCCCGGACCACCGCCAAACGGGCGATCGTCCACAGTGTGATGCCGATCCGTCGTGTAATCTCGCGGATTCCAACAGGTCAGCTGCAAGAGCCCCTGTTTGACCGCACGACTGGTGATGCCGTAATCGCCAATGGCGGAAAACATCTCGGGAAACAAACTGATCACTTCTACGCGCAAGTTAGCCACGTTCAGAAGTCCGCGTCCCAATCCACCTTCATCTCGCCCGCTTCCAGGTCGACGGCCAACACGCATTGCTCCGTATAGGGCAACAGGCGTTCGCGATCATCCAGGCTGCCAGCGCAAGGCTTGACGACCATTACATCATTGGCGCCGGTTTCCAGAAGATGATCGATTTTCCCGAGCAGTTGCCCGAGGGTGTCGATGACCTTCAGACCTTCCAGCTGGTACCAGTAGTACTCGCCTTCGGTCAATTCAGCGAACAGGTTGCGCGGCACGCAGATCTCATAACCGGCCAGAAGACGAGCTTCTTCACGATCATCGAGACCCTTGAGCTTGGCGACCAGGAACTTGTCGCTCCCGCGTCCACTGACCAGCTCGACCTGTTTGACATTGCCTTCGCGCTTGAGCGTCCAGGTTTTGTACTGCAACAGGTTTTCAGTCGGATCAGTAAAGGAATAAACCTTCACTTCGCCGCGAACGCCATGAACAGAATAAATTTTGCCAATAACGATCAAATCATCGGCAGGGGCTGGCGTCGCGTTCATATTGCTCAGGCCGCAGCCTTGGCAGATTCCTTCAACAACTGAGCAACGCGCTCAGAAGGTTGTGCACCAACGCTCAGCCAGTAGGCAACGCGTTCTTGGTTCACGGACAGACGGATTTCCTGACCACGGGCAACAGGGTTGAAGAAACCAACCTGTTCTTTGTGGGAGCCGTCACGCGGGTTACGCGAGTCGGTTACGGTCAGGTGGTAAAACGGGCGCTTTTTGGAGCCGCCAAGGGCAAGACGGATTGTTAGCATGTGAACATCGTTCCTGTAGTCGGTGCTGCAAATCTAAATGCACAGCGGGCATGGGTGCCCGAAAGGCCGCATATTCTAAGGAATATCCGGACTTTTGCAAATGACTTTTTCCGGCACCCATGGCATGCCGTGCAGATTTGCATAGAGAGCCGTCGTTAAAAACGGCCAGTCAGCTCCCGCCGAGTGCGGGTTTGCTGTTGATCCTGCGTCCTTGCAGGGTCTGCGCCGGTGCGACGACCGGCGAAGTCTTGGTGTCCTGTCTCACATTTTCGGCATGCCACCGCCGGGCAACATACCGCCCATGCCGCGCATCATTTTCGCCATACCGCCCTTGGCGGTGAATTTCTTCATCATCTTCTGCATCTGCTTGTGTTGCTTGATCAAGCGGCCGATGTCCTGCACCTGCGTGCCGGAACCCATGGCGATCCGACGCTTGCGCGAACCGCTGATCAGCTCAGGGTCGCGGCGCTCGGCCGGGGTCATGGAATTGATGATGGCTTCCATCTGTTTAAATTGCTTTTCTGCGGCGTTCTGGGCATTGCCCATCTGCGACAGGTTGACGCCGCCGATGCTCGGCAGTTTGTCCATGAGGCCGCCGAGGCCGCCCATGTTCTTCATCTGTTGCAGCTGATCGCGGAAGTCTTCGAGGTCGAAGCCCTTGCCCTTTTTCAGCTTCTTGGCCAGTTTGTCGGCCTTGTCCTTGTCGAGGGTCGCTTCGGCCTGTTCGATCAGGCTGAGCACGTCGCCCATGCCAAGGATCCGCGAGGCGATACGCTCAGGGTGGAACGGATCGAGCGCTTCGCTCTTCTCGCCCATACCGATGAACTTGATCGGCTTGCCGGTGATGGCGCGCACCGACAGCGCGGCACCGCCACGGGCGTCGCCGTCGACCTTGGTCAGGATCACACCGGTCAGCGGCAGCGCATCGCCGAACGCCTTGGCCGTGTTCGCGGCGTCCTGACCGGTCATGGCGTCGACCACGAACAGGGTTTCGACCGGGTTGATCGCGGCGTGCAGCGCCTTGATCTCGCCCATCATCTCTTCGTCGATGTGCAGACGACCGGCGGTGTCGACGATGACCACGTCGATGAATTTCAGTTTGGCTTCTTTAATAGCCGCATTGGCGATGTCGACCGGCTTCTGGCTCAGATCGGACGGGAAGAACGTCACGCCGATGTCGTTGGCCAGGGTTTCCAGCTGCTTGATCGCGGCCGGACGGTAAATGTCCGCAGACACGACCATGACCGACTTCTTCTTGCGCTCTTTAAGGAAGCGCGCCAGCTTACCGGCAGTGGTGGTTTTACCCGCGCCCTGCAGACCGGCCATCAGAATCACGGCTGGCGGAACGGCACTCAGGTTGAGGTCTTCGTTGGCCGCGCCCATCAGGCTTTCGAGTTCGGCCTGGACGATCTTCACGAACGCCTGGCCCGGCGTCAGGCTGCGCGACACCTCGGTGCCAACAGCGCGCTCCTTGACCGAATTGACGAAGTCCTTGACCACCGGCAGTGCGACGTCAGCTTCGAGCAACGCCATGCGCACTTCACGCAGGGTGTCTTTGATATTGTCCTCGGTCAGCTTGGCCTTGCCGGTGACATGGCGCAGCGTCTGCGAGAGACGGTCGGTTAAGTTTTCAAACATTGCGCGATCCTTTCAGGCCCTGTACGAACCGGGATAATGGCGGCCCAGACCGGAATCAACATGTGCTCGGCGAGCCTGCGGCGTGGGCAGGTCGCGGATTATAGCGAAGACTGCGGCCGGCGGACACCTCGCCGTCAGCTTGCGGAGTCTTTCGTGCCGTGGCGGTTCTATGCCAAACTCAGCGCCTTTCGGGCTCGCCTAACAGGATTTATGCTCCCCTTGTCACCCAGTTTGCTGACCACCCTCGCCGCCGCCCTGCTCTATGCCGCTGCGACCGTCTATCAAAGTACCCGCCTGGCCACCGGCGCCAAGGCGAACAAGCGCCTGCTGGTCAGCCTCGGCGTATTCGCCGTGCTCGCCCACGGCGCCAGCCTGCTTACACATCTATTGACCCCGATCGGCCTCGGTCTGGACTTCTTCAGCGCGTCCAGCCTTATCGCCGCTGCGGTGATTGCCCTGACTCTGCTGGCCTGTTCGCGGATCCCGGTGGAAAACCTGCTGGTGCTGCTGTTCCCGCTCGGTGCGATCACGGTATTGCTGGCGCAGTTCGCGCCGACCGGCACAGTGCAGATCATCGACGAAGAGCCGGGCATTCTCGCGCACATTCTATTGTCGATCCTCGCCTACGGCATGTTCACCATCGCCGTGTTCCAGGCGTTGCTGCTGCTGGTTCAGGACCATCAGCTCAAGCACAAGCACCCGTCCGGACTGATCAAGAACTTCCCGCCCCTGCAAACCATGGAAAGCCTGCTGTTCGGCTTTCTCTGGGCCGGCTGGACGCTGCTGTCGCTGTCGCTGATTTCCGGCTGGCTGTTCGTCGAGAACCTGTTCGCCCAGCATCTGGTGCACAAGACCCTGCTGGCCTGTCTGGCGTGGATCGTCTTCAGCGTGCTGTTGTGGGGTCGCAACCGACTGGGCTGGCGCGGCCATAAGGCGATTCGCTGGACCCTCGCCGGTTTCTGCCTGCTGATGCTGGCGTACTTCGGCAGCAAACTGGTTCGTGAATACATACTGCACATCTGACGGGCGGCATAAATGGACGGTTTGCCCATAGGGCCGATGCTCGCGGTATTTGTCCTGCTGATCTTATGGTCAGGGCTGTTTACCGCCGTCGAAATCGCGCAGCAGCACTTGCTCGCGCAACGGATCGCCTCGCGCGCCAGCGACAAGCCGCTGGCGAAGCTGAGCTTCCCGCTCGACAGCCTGATCCTCTGCAACACCCTGTGCCGCGCCCTGGCCGTGATCCTCGCGACGCTGCTGGCGATTTTTCTCTGCGAAGAAAATGGCCCGTGGGCGGCCTGCCTGGGCGCCGGTGGCATCCTGTTGGTGTTCGCCGATTATTTCCCGCGCACTTTGGCCCGGCGCTATCCCGACGCCGTGCTGGCGTTCGGCAATGCCCTGCTGGCCGTACCGATGAAAATCGTCTACCCGTTCGCGTGGCTGTTCAGCCGGGTCAGCGCTTTGCTGCTGACCCCGTTCACGCGCAAGGCTCAGGTGGTGCAACATAGCGAGGACGAGTTGCCGGCCGATCACGATGATGATCCCGAACATCCGGTCCGCGCCCACCCGGTGTCGGGCATTCATGCGCTGGACAACATCACGGTCAACGACATTCTGGTGCCGCGCAGTGACGTCGACGGCATCAACCTCGACGATCCGATCGAAGAGATCATCGAGCAACTGCGCGAGAACAAGCGCACGCGTCTGCCGGTGTTTCACAGTGACATCAATCAGGTCGAAGCGGTGCTCAACACTCGCCAGATCGGCCATTTGCTGAGCAACGGCGGATTGACCCGCGAGGCGCTGCTGGCCGCCAGCTACGAGCCCTACTTCGTCCCGGAAAGCACGCCGCTGCAATTGCAACTGCTGAACTTCCACAAACAGCAACGCCGTCTCGGCATGGTCGTGGACGAGTACGGTGAAGTGCTGGGCATCGTCACCCTTGAAGACATTCTCGAAGAAATCGTCGGCGAATTTGAAAGCGAGCACAGCCTCGACAATCCGCACATTCATCCCCAGGCCGACGGTCGCATGGTGATCGATGGCGCCGCGTCAATCCGCGACCTGAACAAGTGCCTGGGCTGGCACCTGCCGAGCGACGGGCCGAAGACCCTGAACGGCCTGGTCACCGAAGCGCTGGAAACCATTCCGGAAAGCGCGGTGTGCCTGAAGATCGGGCGTTATCGACTGGAAATCCTCGAGACCGAGGAGAACCGGGTGAGCAAGGTGTTGATCTGGCTGACCTCATCGGTGCCTGCTCTGGTGCCTGCCCGATAGAAGATCAAAAGATCGCAGCCTTCGGCAGCTCCTACCCTGCGATCTTTTGCGCTTGTTTGATCGTTAGCCCCCTTCCTATAATCGAGGCGCTTACCCAAGCGCCGTCGATCCCTGTGCCTACCCGGCACTGCCCGGATCCTGACTGTTTCCGCTGCAAACCGACGACTGTTCCTACTCGAAACAGCGCTCGCGCCCTACCCCACATCCCTGGGTGTTCGACCATAATAATTCGCTCCACTGGAGCTCATGACTGTCAGGGATCACCGCATGACGACCCATACCGCTTACAGCGAAACCGCGCCTGCCCAGCCGACCAATTCCGCCACCCGCGTGGCCACGGCAAGTTTCATCGGCACCGCCATCGAGTTCTACGACTTCTACGTTTATGCCACTGCTGCGGCGCTGGTGATCGGGCCGGTGTTCTTTCCGCAGACCTCCGGCACGGCGCAGATGCTTTCCGCTTTTCTCACTTTCGGCATTGCCTTCCTCGCCCGACCACTGGGTTCGGCACTGTTTGGCCACTTCGGCGACCGTATCGGCCGTAAATCGACGCTGGTCGCCTCGCTGCTGTTGATGGGCGTGTGCACCACCTTGATTGGCGTGTTACCGGGCTACGACAGCATTGGTGCCTGGGCGCCGATTCTGCTGTGCGTGCTGCGTTTCGGTCAGGGCCTGGGCCTTGGCGGCGAATGGGGCGGTGCGGCGCTGCTGGCTACGGAGAACGCGCCGAAGGGCAAACGCGCCTGGTTCGGCATGTTCCCGCAGCTCGGCCCATCGATTGGTTTTCTTGCGGCCAACGGCCTGTTCCTGACCCTGGCGATGACGCTGGATGACGAGCAGTTCCGCAGTTGGGGCTGGCGTATTCCGTTTCTGCTCAGCGCGGCGCTGGTGATGGTCGGCCTGTATGTGCGCCTGAAATTGCATGAAACGCCAGTGTTCGCCAATGCGATCGCCCGTCAGGAGCGAGTGAAAGTGCCGCTGGTCGAGTTGTTCAGCCAATACTGGGCGCCGACCCTGCTCGGTGCGGCGGCGATGGTGGTGTGCTATGCGCTGTTCTATATCTCGACGGTGTTTTCCCTGAGCTACGGCGTGGCCACGCTGGGTTATAGCCGCGAAACGTTCCTCGGCCTGCTGTGCTTTGCCGTGTTGTTCATGGCCGCAGCGACGCCATTATCCGCTTGGGCCAGCGACCGTTACGGGCGCAAACCGGTGCTGATCATCGGTGGCGTGCTGGCGATTCTGTCCGGGTTCCTGATGGAACCGTTGCTGACGCAGGGCTCGACCTGGGGCGTGGCGCTGTTTCTGTGCATCGAGTTGTTTTTGATGGGCGTGACATTCGCACCGATGGGCGCGCTGTTGCCTGAGCTGTTTCCGACCCACGTGCGTTATACCGGCGCATCAGCGGCGTACAACCTGGGCGGCATCGTCGGGGCCTCGGCGGCGCCGTTCTTTGCGCAGAAACTGGTGGCGATGGGCGGGTTGAGTTATGTCGGCGGGTATGTATCGGCGGCAGCGGTGTTGAGCCTGATCGCGGTGTTGTGTTTGAAGGAGACGCGCAATAACGATCTGAATCAGGTTGCCTGACAGAAGATCAAGAGCTTCGCGAGCAGGCTCGCTCCCACAGGGAAATGCATTCCAAATGTGGGAGCGAGCCTGCTCGCGAATAGCTGCCGCGACCCGGTTTACAGCTCTACAACAACCGCCTGCGACGCACGAGTCGCCTTGGCGCGAGCAGCCTCGATCGACTCATCCCGCGCCAGCGCCACGCCCATGCGGCGCTGACCGTTCACTTCCGGCTTGCCGAACAGACGCAGCGCGGTATCCGGCTCGCTCAACGCAGCGCCCAGATTGGCGAATGCGGTCTGGGTCGACTGGCCTTCCACCAGAATCACTGCCGACGCCGACGGGCCAAACTGACGGATCAGCGGTACCGGCAGGCCGAGAATGGCGCGGGCATGCAGGGCAAACTGCGACAGGTCCTGAGAGATCAGCGTCACCAGCCCGGTGTCATGCGGACGTGGCGAAACTTCGCTGAACCACACCTGATCACCTTTGATGAACAGCTCGACACCGAACAGACCACGGCCACCCAGCGCTTCCGTCACAGCTTTGGCAACGCGCTCGGATTCAGCCAGAGCAATCGGGCTCATGGCCTGCGGCTGCCAGGATTCCTGATAGTCGCCCTTCTCCTGACGGTGACCGACCGGTGCACAGAACGTGGTGCCGCCAATGTGGCGCACGGTCAGCAGGGTGATTTCGTAATCGAAATCGATGAAGCCTTCGATGATCACCCGACCTTTGCCGGCGCGACCGCCCTCTTGCGCGTAATCCCAGGCTTTTTGCACATCATCGGCGCTGCGCAGCAGGCTCTGACCCTTGCCCGACGAACTCATTACCGGCTTGACCACGCAGGGGAAACCCAGGTCCTGAACGGCTTTGCTGTAGTCCTCGAAGGTGTCGGCAAAGTGGTACGGCGAGGTCGGCAGGTCCAGCTCTTCGGCAGCCAGACGACGAATACCTTCGCGGTTCATGGTCAGTTGCGCCGCACGCGCGGTCGGAATCACGGTGAAGCCTTCGGCTTCCAGCTCGACCAGCGTGGCGGTGGCGATGGCTTCGATTTCCGGCACGATGAAGTGCGGCTTCTCGGCTTCGATGACTGCACGCAGGGCGGCGCCGTCGAGCATGTTGATCACGTGGCTGCGATGGGCGACTTGCATGGCCGGCGCGTTGGCGTAGCGGTCGACGGCAATCACTTCAACGCCCAGGCGCTGCAGTTCGATTACCACTTCCTTGCCCAACTCACCACAGCCACACAGCAATACGCGGGTCGCGGTTGGCGACAATGGAGTTCCGATACGGGTCATCTCAGGTCCTCAAAGGAAGCGGATCATCGAGGAAAGCCACGCTGGTGCGCTTTCCATGGGGAGAAAGCGCGGCATTTTACATGAACCCGAGGGTTTGGCTTCAGCTGGCGGCAGCCTGTTTGCGATCACGCCAGGCCATGATCAGCCAGACGGCGGTGACGCCGGCGAACTTCGAGGCCAGCGCGGTGATGATCACCGGCGGCGTCAAGGCGTCGATCATGCCGAAAAAGATGAAGGTATCCAGCGGAATGCTCAGCGCCGAACTGATCCATAAACGGTCGCGCAACGGCCGCTTGGTGACGCTGAACACCAGCCAGTCGATGCACTCGGAGACCGCGAACGCCGTGGCGCTGGCCAGCGCGATGGAAGGGTCGGACGTGATGTAGGAAAGCACCAGCGCCGCCAGCATCGCCACGATCGCGCCGTGACCGAAGCGCGTTTGCACCATGTCGCGCAGCACGAACACCAGCCCGCCCCAGGCCGACCAGATGATGTCCAGGTGCGGTGCGGTGGAAAAGGCGAAGTTGATCAGCACGACGCTGCTGATGTAGGCGATGAGAAAGATCATGGGGGCGGCCTGTCGATTTGGCGCACAGGTTACTTGAGCGCTGGTATTGCGCCAATAGGTGCGGTGACAGGACCGACGTCTTCGCGAGCAGGCTCGCTCCCACATTTGAATGCATTTCAAAGTGGGAGCGAGCCTGCTCGCGAAAGCGGTGGTTCAGACGCCTGACTTCGCGGGAATCATCCAGACCAATCCACTCGCCTTCGCCCGTTCATGACACAACCCCAGCACCACGCGGCGCTCGTCATTGTTCATGCGGCCCCAGCGGGTGATCTCCGCGACCGTGCGCTGGCACCCGGTGCAAACATCTTCTTCGTCCAGCGCGCAGATATTCACACACGGCGAGGCAACGGGTCGTTCAACAGTCGTCATTGTTCCTGCTCGACCAGATCGCGGGCGTAACGCTGCGAGTTATGCACATAGTGCGCGGCGCTGGCTTCGAGCATCTTTTTCTGCGCCTCGGTCAGTTCACGCACTACCTTGCCCGGCGAGCCCATCACCAGCGAACCGTCGGGAATTTCCTTGCCTTCGCCGATCAGGGAATTGGCGCCGATGATGCAGTTCTTGCCGATCTTCGCGCCATTGAGAATCACCGCGTTGATGCCGATCAGACTGTAATCGCCGACCGTGCAGCCGTGGAGCATCGCGTTGTGGCCGATGGTCACGCCGGTACCGATGGTCAGTGGATAGCCCATGTCGGTGTGCATCACCGTGCCATCCTGCACGTTGCTGTTCTTGCCGATGAGGATCAGTTCGTTGTCGCCGCGCAATACGGCGTTGAACCAGACGTTGGCGCCCTCTTCCAGGCGGACCTTGCCCACCAGTACGGCATTGGGCGCGACCCAGCTCTGTGGATGGGTTTCGACACGGGCGTCGCCCAGGCGGTATTTCATTTTGTTTTCCTCGGGCTCACGGCCGTTCGAACGACGGCTCAGGTATCGATAAAACTTTTCGGCGGTCGGTGCAGGCTGATTTTGGCGTCATAGAGCAGGTTGATCAACTCGACGATCATGATCGCCGTCAGGCCCCAGATCTTGTACTCGCCGAAACGATAGCTCGGCACGTACCAGCTGCGGCCCTGATAGTCGATGCGATGGGTATGCTCGCGCGGGTCCTTGCGGAAGAATTCCAGCGGTACGCTGAAGACGGCGGCGATCTCGGCATCGTTGGGCTGGTATTCGACAAAGTCGGGAATCACCCCGACATACGGCGTTACCTTGATGCCGTGCAGGGAAATCAGCGGACTCAGCGGGCCGATGACTTCGACCAGACCCGGCGGCAGGCCGATTTCTTCTTCGGCTTCGCGCAGCGCGGTGAAGATCAGGTCCGGGTCTTCCGGGTCGCGGCGTCCACCAGGGAAGGCGACCTCGCCGCCGTGGGTCGAAAGCCCGCTGGCGCGCAGGGTCAGGACCAGTTCCGGTTCGTCACTGCGGGTGATCGGCACCAGCACGGCGGCTTCGGGAAAACGTGCGTCGGTCTCCAGCGTGCGCGGTGTGTGGTTGCTTACCCTATGCAGTAGCTCGTCCAGCATGAGTGTTCTCGATCGGTGCCTTGCTCCGCATCATGCACCAATCAAAGCGAGCGCCCAAGCCCCCGAAACCCGTCGTGTCGCGAAACGACAACTTGCCGACCGGCCCCGCTGCACGCCAAGATAGGCGCAGCATTCAGGAACCCGAGCATGAAATTTTGCAGCCACTGCGGTAACCCGGTCACCCAGCGCATTCCCGAAGGCGACTCGCGGCTGCGATTTGTCTGCGACAGCTGTCAGACCATTCACTACCAGAATCCCAATATCGTCGCCGGGTGCGTACCGACCTGGGGGACGAAAGTGCTGCTCTGCCGCCGCGCCATCGAGCCGCGTCTCGGTTACTGGACGCTGCCCGCCGGTTTCATGGAAAACGGCGAGACCATCGAGCAGGCCGCCATCCGCGAAACCGCCGAGGAAGCCTGCGCCCGGGTACGCAACCTGAGCATCTACACGCTGATCGATGTGCCGCACATCAGCCAGGTGCATGTGTTCTTCCGCGCCGAACTGGCCGATCTGCAATACGCGGCCGGGCCGGAAAGCCTTGAAGTGCAGCTGTTCGAAGAAGCCGACATTCCCTGGGACGAGCTGGCTTTCCGCACGGTCGGGCGTACTCTGGAATGCTTCTTTGCTGATCGGCGCAGCGAGATTTACCCGGTGCGTTCGGAGTCGATTCCGCCACTGGTGCAGCCGGCGATCACTTGAGCTTCGCGGCACCCTGCCGATAACCACACCTGCATCTATCACTATGTGTCTGCGTCATTCTTGGGGAATCGTTTCAATGCGTTGGTTGCTTGCCCTGTTGTGCCTGTCGTTCGTCAGCGTTTCGCAAGCGTCATTCGTGACCACCGTGACGCCCTCGAACACTCCACTGATCGAAAAAGTCCTGGTACTGAAATCGGCCCACCAACTGCAGTTGATTGCCGACGGCAAGCCCCTGAAGACCTATCGCATTTCCTTGGGCAAGGGCGCGAAGAAAGGCCCGAAACTGATCGAGGGCGACAAACGCACACCTGAAGGTTTCTATTGGATCGACTGGCGCAAGACCAGCGACAAATTCAACCTGTCGATGCACATTTCCTACCCGAACATCAGCGATGCCGCCCGCGCGCGTCGTGAAGGCGTTGAGCCTGGCGGGATGATCATGATCCACGGCACCCCGGACTCGGCAGACAATCCGGAACAGCTGTTCCATACCCTCGACTGGACCGACGGCTGCATCGCCATGCGCAACGTCGACATGCGTGAAGTTTGGAATCTGGTACCGGACGGCACGATGATCGAGATTCGTCCGTAACCTCGACCGCTGGTCACCGCAAAAAAAATAAATCAAAAGATCGCAGCCTGCGACGGCGCCTACAGGGGTGATACCACTCTCAACTGTAGAAGCTGTCGCAGGCTGCGATCTTTTGCTTTTTATAGGCCATCACTAATACCACTTTAAACACTGCCCCCTGAAAACCGCCACTCCACTGGGTCAGACGCCAGTTCATCGCGTTGACATGGTATTCAAGTGGTATTAGCTTCCGTCGCACAAGCGAGCCACAACAATCCTATACTCGCGGCGGAAACGACCTACATGAACGACCTCCAGTCCCTACGTCCCGACGATTCCCAGCCGACGCCGCTGTACTTGCAACTGGCGCGCAATCTGGAAGCGGCGATTCATGCCGGGCAGTGGAAGGCCGAACAGGCGATGCCGTCCGAGCGTAACCTCAGCGACCAGCTCGGCATCTCCCGGGTCACCGCACGCAAGGCGCTGGAAGTCTTGCTCGAGCAAGGCCTGATCCGCCGCCTGCAAGGCTCGGGCACGTTCATCACCCCACGCCTGGAACAACCGCTGTCGCGTCTGTCCGGCTTCAGCGAAATGCTGCGCCTGAAAGGTTTCGTGCCGAGTTCGAAATGGCTGGAGCGGGAGATCACCCTCCCAACCCACGAAGAACTGATCCGCCTCAGCCTGTCGCCGAATGACAAGGTGGCGCGCATGAAGCGCCTGCGCAAAGCCGATGACACGGTCATGGCGATCGAAATGAGCACCCTGCCCGCGTCGATCATGCCCAGGCCGCAAGCGGTGGGCGATTCGCTGTACGAATACCTCGACGGCATCGGCAAACCGATCGTCCGCGCCCTTCAGCACATCCAGGCAATCAACGCCTCGGACGAATTCGCCGCACTGGTCGGCATCGCCCCCGGCACCGCCATGCTGCTGATGACCCGGGTCGGCTATCTGGAAGACAACACACCGATCGAAGTCACCGACACCTATTGCCGCAATGACTACTACGACTTTGTTGCAGAGCTTCGTAGATAAAGAGCTTCGTAGATAAAGAGCCGCATCGCTGAGCGCGGCCCCAAGCGAGAACGAAAATGTCCGAAGACAACATCCTCACCGCCAGCGGCTGGGTTCGCGGCCGGCTGATTCACGAACACGGCAAGATCGTGTCGATCGAAGGCGTGCCCTGCGATCCGGCGGCTAACGATCTGCCCTATCTGCTGCCGGGCTTCATCGACCTGCATGTGCATGGCGGCGGCGGCAAAGACATCATGGAAGGCGCCGACGCCTTCGAAACCATCAGCAAAACCCACGTGCGCTTTGGCACCACCTCGCTGTTGGCCACGACCATGACCGCGCCGAGTGCGGAGATTTCCAGCGTCTTGAAAGAGGTAGGAGAATTCTGCGAACAGCGTCCGAAAGGCGCCGCGCGAGTGCTTGGCGTGCACCTTGAAGGCCCGTACATCAATCCGGGAAAACTCGGCGCTCAACCGAACTTCGCCCACACCGCGTTGATGGCCGAAGTCGAAGAGTATCTGGCGCTGGCGCCGATCCGCGTCATCACCATCGCCCCGGAAATCGCCGGCCACGATGCATTGATTCGCGAGCTGAGCCGCCGTGGCATCCGCATGCAGATCGGCCACACCCTCGGCAGCTACGAGGAAGGCGTCGCCGCATTGGCTGCCGGTGCCAGCAGTTTCACCCACCTCTACAACGCCATGAGCCCGCTGCATCACCGCGAGCCGGGAATCGTCGGCGCGGCACTGGCGCACGCCAAATACGCCGAGCTGATTCCCGATCTGCTGCACGTGCACCCCGGCGCCATCCGCGTGGCCCTGCGTTCGATCCCGTGCCTGTATTGCGTCACCGATTCGACCGCCGCCGCCGGCATGCCCGACGGTGAATACAAGCTTGGCAGCCACACCGTGACCAAATGCCTGGGCGGCGTGCGTCTGCCCGACGGCACGCTGGCCGGCAGCACCCTGACCATGGATCAGGCCCTGCGCAATCTGGTGAAGATCGGTTTGCCGATCGCCGAAGCCTCGCAGCGTCTGTCGCAATTTCCCGCCGACTACCTCGGCATCACCGAACGCGGGCGCCTTGCCCCCGGCGCCTGGGCCGACTGCGTGCGGCTCGATCGTTCACTCACACTGACCGCCGTCATGGTCGAAGGAGAAGACATTGACTTCAAAAATGCTTGAAGAGGCGCTGTCCTCGTTCGAGGCCGTGCAAGCCCAGTTGCAACAACTCGACGCGCCGATGATCGAGATCGCCGGGCGCCTGCGCCGCCAGCCACCGCAAGTGGCGATGACCGTCGCCCGTGGCAGTTCCGACCATGCGGCGAGCTACTTCGCTTACCTGACCATGCAGCAACTGGGTGTACCGGTGGCGTCGTTGCCGATGTCGGTGGTGACCATGCAGCAGGCGCCGCTGAAAGTCAGCGGTCAGGTCGCCTTTGCGTTTTCGCAGTCGGGGCAGAGCCCGGATCTGGTCAACAGCCTGCGCCTGTTGCGCAAACGTGGCGCGCTGAGCGTGTCGATGGTTAACGCTGCCGATTCGCCACTGGAAGCGGCCTGTGAATTCAGCCTGCCGCTGCTCGCCGGCACGGAAAGCAGCGTCGCTGCGACCAAAAGCTTTATCGCCACCCTCAGCGCCAGCGCGCGTTTGATCGCGCACTGGAAAGAGGACAGCGAATTGCTGCAAGCCCACGATGCGCTGCCAGAAGGCCTGCGCGAAGCGGCTAAACAGGACTGGAGCTTGGCCATCGAAGCCCTGCGCGATTGCGAGCGCCTGATGGTGATCGGCCGTGGCGCCGGTTTCGCGATTGCTCAGGAAGCGGCGCTGAAATTCAAGGAAACCTCGGCGATTCAGGCCGAAGCGTTCAGCAGCGCCGAAGTCCGTCACGGCCCGATGGCATTGATCGACGAACACTATCCGCTGCTGGTATTCGCCCCACGCGGCGCCGAGCAGGCCGGCCTGCTCAGCCTCGCGGCAGAGATGCGTCAACGCGGCGCCCGGGTCTTGCTCGCCGCGCCAGATGACGTGACCGAGCGCGACCTGACCTTGACACGCGCCGAACACCCGGCCCTCGACCCGATTCTGGCGATCCAGAGCTTTTACGTGATGGCCGCAGGCCTGGCCGTAGCGCGGGGCATGGACCCGGATCAGCCGCGCCATTTGAGCAAAGTGACCCGCACGCACTGATAGCCGTTGACGGATGTACTCCGTGTAGGAGCTGCCGAAGGCTGCGATCTTTTGTTTTTTTCACGTAGCGGAAAAACAAGATCAAAAGATCGCGGCCTTCGGCAGCTCCCACAGGGGACATCGAACCGAGATTCAACTGATGAGACCCAGCCATGCCCGACAACAATAAAGAGCTGACCCTCAGCGCCCCGCTCAGCGGCCCGGTACTGACGCTCGCCAACGTCCCGGACGCGGTGTTCGCCAGTGGCGCGATGGGCGACGGCATCGCCATCGATCCGCTCAACGACACGCTGTATTCGCCCTGCGCCGGCGTGGTCATCCACGTTGCGCGCAGCAGCCACGCGGTGACCGTGCGCGCCGACAACGGCGCGGAAATCCTCCTGCATCTGGGTCTCGACACCGTTGAATTGAACGGTGAAGGTTTCGCCATGCTGGTCAAGGAAAGCGATCGCGTCAGCCTCGGTCAGCCGCTGCTGCGCTATGACCTGGACAAGGTCGGCCAGCACTGCAAAAGCCTGGTCAGCCTGTTGATCCTGACCAACAGCGCGGATTTTCAGGTGCGGCCGATCACCCTCAAAACAGTGAAAGTCGGCGAGCCGCTGCTGCACATCATCGCGCGCAATGTGGTGGCGGCGAATACCGATACAAGCGGCGGGCCTGAGGTTCGTGGCCAAGTGCGGGTCGCTCATCGCGGCGGCTTGCATGCGCGCCCGGCTGCGCTGATCCGCCAGACCGCCCAGGGTTTCAGCAGCCATTCACAGCTGCACTTCAACGGTAAATCGGCGCCGTGCAACAGCCTGATCGGTTTGATGGGTCTGGCCATTGGCGAGCAGGATGAGGTGCACGTCAGTTGTCAGGGGCCGGACGCCGATGCCGCATTGCAAGCTCTGCTCAGCGCATTGGCCACGGCGCTGCCGGACGATCATCACGCGCAAGCGCCGACCACCACAGCCGCGCTGAAACGCCCGGCCGAGGCTGGCGTGTTGCACGGTGTCTGCGCGGCGCCGGGGCTGGTCGCCGGGCCGCTGTTTCGCTTGAACGCGATCACCTTGCCGGCGGATGCGGGCAACCACGATCCGGTGCAACAGCAGCCGATTCTTGAAGCGGCATTGAACGCGGTGCGCAGCGAAATCGCTGCCACCCTCGCCCAAGCGAAAAAGCACAGGAACGCCGACGAAGAAGCGATCTTCGCCGCACACATGGCGCTGCTTGAAGACCCGGCCCTGCTCGACGCCGCGCAGCAATTCATCGCGCAAGGCACCGCAGCGACGCACGCCTGGAGTCAGTCGATCGACACGCAGTGCGACATGCTGCAAGGCACCGGCAGTCCGCTGCTGGCCGAACGTGCCAACGATTTGCGCGACCTCAAGCAACGCGTCCTGCGCGCTCTGCTTGGCGAGGCCTGGGGATACCAGGTTCCGGCCGGCGCCATCGTTGCCGCCCATGAACTGACGCCGTCGGATCTACTGCAACTCAGCGCGCAAGGCGTCGCCGGGTTGTGCATGGCCGAGGGCGGCGCGACTTCCCACGTAGCGATTCTGGCGCGCGGCAAAGGTCTGCCGTGCATCGTCGCTTTGGGCGCGCAATTGCTTGAGCAGCCGCAAGATCAAGCCGTGGTGCTCGACGCTGACGACGGGCGCCTCGAATTGACGCCAAACGCCGAGCGCCTGAGCGAAGTTCAACAGGCGCAGATCGAGCGCCGGCAGCGTCGCGAAAGCCAACAGGCCAAAGCCCATTTACCCGCTGAAACGCGCAATGGCGTGCACATCGAAGTGGTCGCCAACGTCGCCTCAAGCAGCGAAGCGGCAGACGCATTTACCAACGGTGCTGATGGTGTAGGCCTGTTGCGCACCGAGTTTCTCTTCGTCGATCGCCAGACGGCACCCGACGTCGAAGAACAGCGCAGCGCCTATCAAGCGGTGATCGATGCCATGGGCGACAAGTCGGTGATCATCCGCACCATCGACGTCGGTGGCGACAAGCAACTCGACTACCTGCCACTGCCCGCCGAGGCCAACCCGGTGCTCGGATTGCGCGGCATTCGTCTGGCGCAGGCGCGCCCGGAAATTCTCGATCAGCAACTGCGCGCGCTGTTGCAGGTCAAGCCGTTGCCGCGTTGCCGGATTCTGTTGCCGATGGTCACCGAGGTCGACGAGCTGCTGCACATCCGCCAGCGCGTCGATGCCTTGTGTCTGGAGCTGGGGATTACCGAGCGCCCGGAAATCGGCGTGATGATCGAAGTCCCCGCCGCCGCGCTGCAAGCCGAGCAACTGGCCGAACACGCCGACTTCCTCTCGATCGGCACCAACGATCTGTCGCAATACACCCTGGCCATGGACCGCGATCACGCCGGGCTGGCGGCGCGGGTCGATGCCCTGCACCCGGCGTTGCTGCGCCTGATCGCCATGACCTGCGAGGGTGCGGCGGTACACAAGCGCTGGGTCGGCGTCTGCGGCGCCCTCGCCTCCGACCCGTTGGCGACGCCGGTGCTGATCGGCCTGGGCGTCACCGAACTGTCGGTGAGCCCGGTGCAGATCGGTGAAATCAAGGACCGCGTGCGTCAGCTGCATGAAGCCGAATGTCAGCGCCTGAGCCGCGACCTGCTCAAGCTGGCCAGCGCCGCTGCCGTTCGCCACGCCTGTCATCAACATTGGCCTCTGCGCTAACAAAAACAAAAAGGACAAACGCCATGTACCAACTCTTCATCGAAGGCCTGCAACGCCTGGGCCGCGCGCTGATGCTGCCGATCGCGATCCTGCCGATTGCCGGCCTGCTGCTGCGCCTGGGCGACACGGACCTGTTGAACATCGCGATCATTCACGATGCCGGGCAAGTGATCTTCGCCAACCTGGCGATGATCTTTGCCATCGGCATCGCCGTCGGTTTCGCCAAAGACAACAACGGCACCGCCGGCCTGGCCGGAGTGATCGGTTATCTGGTGATGATCTCCACGCTCAAGGTGCTCGATGCGAGCATCAACATGGGCATGCTCGCCGGGATCGTCAGCGGCCTGATGGCCGGTGCGCTGTACAACCGCTTCAAGGACATCAAGCTGCCGGAGTATCTGGCGTTCTTCGGTGGCCGGCGTTTCGTGCCGATTGTCACCGGTTTTGCAGCGGTGGGGCTGGGCGTGCTGTTCGGCTATATCTGGCCTCCGATCCAGCAGGGCATCAATGCGTTCGGCGCGCTGATGATGGAAAGCGGCAGCATCGGCGCCTTCGTCTTCGGCGTGTTCAACCGCCTGCTGATCGTCACTGGCCTGCACCACATCCTCAACAACATGGCGTGGTTCGTCTTCGGCAACTTCACCGACCCGAGCACTGGGGCATTGGTGACCGGCGATCTGTCGCGTTATTTCGCCGGCGATCCGAAGGGTGGGCAGTTCATGACCGGCATGTTCCCGATGATGATCTTCGGCCTGCCCGCCGCGTGCCTGGCGATGTATCGCAACGCGTTGCCGGAGCGGCGCAAGGTGATGGGCGGGATCTTCCTGTCGATGGCGCTGACCTCGTTTCTGACCGGTGTGACCGAGCCCATCGAATTCGCCTTCATGTTTCTCGCGCCGTTGCTGTTCCTTCTGCACGCGCTGCTGACCGGGCTGTCGATGGCGATCACCAACGCCCTGAACATTCATCTGGGCTTCACCTTTTCCGGTGGTTTCATCGACATGATTCTCGGCTGGGGCAAGTCGACCAATGGTTGGCTGGTGGTGCCGGTCGGGCTGGCTTACGCGGTTATTTATTACCTGGTTTTCGACTTCTGTATCCGTCGTTTCAACCTGAAGACGCCGGGGCGCGAAGACGTCGCCAGCGCCGAAAAAGCCGTGCTCTCGGAAACCGAACGCGCCAGTGCGTATATCAAAGCCTTGGGCGGCGCCGAAAATCTGCTCACCGTCGGCGCGTGCACGACCCGACTGCGCCTGGAGATGGTCGATCGCAACAAGGCCTCGGATGCCGATCTGAAAGCGTTGGGCGCGATGGCGGTGGTGCGCCCGGGCAAGGGCGGCAGTTTGCAGGTCGTGGTCGGGCCGTTGGCTGACAGCATTGCCGATGAGATTCGCTTGGCCATGCCTGCCCTGGGCCGTACAACTTTGGCAGAAACCGTAGTAGTTGCCGATGAGCCGACGACTGTCGCGCTTACCCGCAACGAGGCGCAGCAATGGCTGAATGCGCTGGGCGGTCGCGACAATGTGCTGCAACTCGATTGCATCGCCATGACCCGTATTCGCCTGCAACTGGCCGATGCCAAGGCGCCCTCCGAGGCGCAGCTCAAAGCGCTCGGCTGTCTGGGTGTCAGCCGGTTGGACGGTGGCGTCTGGCATTTGCTGGTGGGGGACAAGGCCGCGAGTTTGAGTGGCGCGATCGAGGCGTTGCTGAGTCGCGGGGAGATCCGCGCGCAGGTTTGATCTGCGCGGGTGGCGGGAGGGCTGGAGCGGGCGCCGAAAATACGGCACGCGCACGATACATGAATACCACCCTCCTCCACGCCCTGCTCGCCATGCTGGCCCTTCATCCCCAGCATGGAAATCGTGCCCATGAGCACCCCCAACGCACCCACACCCGATGAGCTCAAAAACGATCTCAACCAGATCGGTCGTCTTCTCTTCAACACCGAAACCCCGCTGTTGCCCGAGCACAAACCGAGCACCGAGCAGGCTCATCTCAAACGCCTCGAAGAGCAGCTGAAAACCTATCGCGACGGCTACCTGCAACGCAGCCGCGCGCTCTATCAGGCGCTGGCAACCAGCGACCTGCAGAGCGAGGCAGGCAAGCAACTGATCGCCACGCTGAAGGTGCGCCTCAACACGCAACTGATCAACATGGATCTGCGTGACGAGATCAACGGCAAAGCGGCAAAAACCTTCCTCAAATACGACGCCGGTTTCACTGCGCTTGAGTACGAGGCGAAACAGGCCGTCACCGATCGCCTGCTGCACCCACAGGCCGGCGAGCTGATACAGAAACTGGCACTCGGCCCGCTGTTGCGTCCGGCGATGTATGCGTTGCAGTTCACTTATCAGCAAACCACTGTCGAGCTGGCCGGGGCCTTTGTTGTGACGCAAAAAGACACCCCGAAAGTCAGCGATCTGTTGACCGACCAGAGCGCGGGCTTCGTCGTGTTGTTCACACCGGCCAGGGGCCTGGAGCTGTTCAGTTCCCTGGCTGATCTCGATGCCCATCTGCTCAAGACCATGCAGCACAGCATTAGCCGTGGCGAATTGATGCAGCTGCTGCCCAGCCGCTACCACGATGTCGGTACAGCGGGAATCTGGCCATTGCAGCTGGCGCCCATCGACAGCAAACCGCTGTTCGAACACATCTACGATGCCTTGATCGAAAAACGCACCCAGGATATCGAACATGCATTGAGTTTCGCCGCCAATCCGCAGCAGGATGCCGCTGTACTGATCGCCGAGCTGGAGCGCGCCATCGGCGCTGCGCTGCCGGATCTCACCCCGCGCCTGGCACTTCAGGCACAAACCCTGTTCGAGCGGCATTTGCGCAACAGCGCCCCGGACTGGTACCGCAGCGCCGACGCCGCCAAGCGGGCCGAACTGGCGTTGCACCTGGGCAACTACAATCAGGCCCGGCAAAACCTGCTTGACCTGATGGGTCCGGCGGTCAGCCTGATGGCCGTGGCCCGCCACCAATGGCTGGAACGGCTGAGTGATGATCTGCAAATCGACGACCTGGAACCGGCCAAGCTGCAGATCATTACGGATCGGCAGGTCCCCGGATTCGGCGCTTATGTGCACAAGAGCAATCTGCTCGAGCTGACCTTGCGCGGCCCGCACACCGGCGATGAGTTACCAGGCTCGGCGTTTCTCAGCCACACCCGGCTGACTTACAACGACCTGCCGTTATCCGACGAGTACGCGGACGTAACGCCCGCCTGGGTGATCAAGCAGGCACTGGAGCTGGAACCGCGCGTCGACTTCGCACGCTTGCAAACGCAGATGCAGGCGAGATCCGCGATCAAACCTGCGATCGAGCAGATGCTCGATCAGCGCATCGTCGCGCTCGCCCATGCCGCAGCGCTGCAAGGGCATCTGCTCGACAGCGATCTGCAAATGCTCCAGCGCCTGCGTAACGGCAGCGATCCACAGCTGCGCGCCGCCACCCTGTCTTTGCACGGCGCCCAGCTGCAGGATCTTTGGGTGCTGCGTCAGACCGACGAATCCGGCGCGGTCCGCCGCCTGCTGCTCTGCACACCGCAGGCGCCCCGTGAACGCCAGTTCGAGGCGTTCGACAGCGAGCGCCAATTGCAGACCCATCTCTTGGGTTGGGCCAAGCAGAATGACGCCGCCGAAAGCATGGCCGGCTATCTGATCAGCCGCGCGCCGATGCGCTTTCGTTCGACCCTGCGCAAGGTGTTGTCGGGGCTGAGCCTGAAGCCGGAAGCAGCAGAGCACCAGAAAGTCACGTTCGACCACCTGGGCAACCATCTCGATTGCCTCAAAGCGATGGCTGAACACATGCTCGCCACACGCATCGACGACTACGATTTCAGCACCCCGGTGTGGTATCGCTCGACCACTGCGGCCAATCGCCGAAAACTCTCGACCCTGAGCGACGACGCTGAGGGGGCTTTGCGCGCGTTCAATCAGCATCCGCTGTCGGGCGGACGTTTTCAGGCGTTTGACGATTACGTGCATGCGCAAGCGAAGATCAGCCTGAACCGCTTGCTCAAGCGTCCTGCCAATGACGTCGATCCCGACACCGTCTGGGCCTATTCGCCAAAGTCGATCGTGCCCTCATGGACGCCGAAACCGCTGACCTATACCCGGCTGTATCGCGACGGCTATGCCGACGGCGTCGGTTTTCTCGACCAGAAATTCTCACGCTCGGCGCGCTTCAAAGGTCCGCAAGGCGTCGATATCAGTAGCCTGACCGCGCAGAACGTAGCCCGCTCGGTCACGGGGGTCTGGATCGGCAAACGCTATACCGACAAAGTCAAAAACGAGCTGCAGGACTCTAAAAGCGAAGGCTACGCATTCCGACGCAACGCGACGCTGGCCATCACTCAGCGCCAGATGCAAAGCGCCGCGCTGGAATGCCAGCTGCAAGGACATATCGCCAGCAGCGACCTGCAATGGCTGCAGCAAAGCATCAGCAGCATGGATCAAACGTCGGGGCAGACCCGGACGAAATACCCGATCCACCGGCTGATGATCGACGGCGAATGGGTGATCGATGCCTGGTTGTTCAGCCATGGCGGCGATCCGGTCCTGCTGTATACGCCGGACGCACCGGACGGCGTGCGTTTTCGCGAAGCACGCCTGTTCAATTACCTGCTGCTGCAGTCCGGCATGATCGAATACCTGACCCAGCGGGTGGGTGTCAGTGCCCAGACCCGGGTGCGCACGTACCTGGAAAACATCCGCAAGAAACTGCCCAAAGACCTCAACAGAACCAGCCCCAGCCCCGCCCGTTATGACTCGATGCGCCCGGCCGACGCCGTCAGCGACCTGCGTACCGCGCTCTACGACATGAAGTTGCAACGGCGGATCGACAACGTCCATGCCACGACCACCAGTCGCGCCGAAATGATTGCCGGCCTGATCTGGACGAGCGTCGAATGGGTCGCTGCCATCGCCACCGCGCCGTTCCCGCTGTTGAGCCTGAGCACCGGCCTGTTGCTGGCCTTCAAGGACGCGATGCTCGCCCTGCATGCCTATCGTCAGGGAAATAACAACGAAGCGTTCCGGCACTTGCTCGGCTATCTGTTCAACAGTGCTGGCGCGGTGCTGACGGATCTGCGTCCGGCGCTGCGTTCACTCAAGCCCGTCCGGCGCCCGTTGCGTCGGGCTGTCACCACCGTTGGCGACGAGCAAGAGGATCTTCTGCCATTGATCGATCAAATGGCGACCGAACCGGTCCGGGACGATATGCATGCCGTCGTTTTCAGAGGGCAGTCGTATTACGCCAGCACGACCCCGGACGCACTCGGCCGTTATTTGCTCTACCGCCCGGATCCGAATGGCTCCGGACTGCTTTCGACCGGCATTCTGACCGTGCGCAACTCCGACGGAGTGATGGTGCGCAGCGGCCTGTCCGGCGGTGCACCAAAATACGAAGCCGTGCCCGAGACACCCGGCCCGCATAAGGACTATGGAGTCGCGATCAAGTACCGGGATCTCGTTGAAGAGTTGCTGGACCCGCAATCGCGACGACGAATGCTCCAGGAGGGCGAGCATTACATGGGCTTCTCACCCCAGGTCATCCTGGTCAACGTGGTCGACAAAATGGCCAGCATGCGCCAAGCCTATCTGCAACAGGTGGAAAAACTCACCACGGACGCCACGCGCCATTTTGCCCAACTCGCACCGCTGCCCGCTCGCGCCGAAGTGCCGGCGGTTGCCGCCAACACCTCATTCGCACAGTTGATTGCCAGCGATGCATTCGCCGCAAAGAATCTGGTCATCGGTGCACAGCCGGGCTCTATCGCCAGCAAACAGGCACTGATCGAAAATCTCGACGTGCTTTTGGAGAACGGCTACAAGCACCTCTTCCTCGAATACCTGCCGGGAGACGTATTTCATCTCAAACTGGAAAAATTCAACAAGGGAGAATCCTGGCGCCATATCAAGAAACATCTGAAAGCGCTCGATAAAGCCATGGGCCATGAGCCAGACGCGCCTTTCTCTTACCTGGCGCTGGTGCGCAAGGCACGGGAAAAAGGCATGAGCATTCATGCGCTGGACGGCTCGACCAGTTATCAACTCGAAGGGATCATGGTGATGTCCAAGCTCTCGCCTTTGACCCCGCGAAACAACCGCATCAGAAACTTTTATTCGCACAAGGCGCTTGCCACCGATATGGCCGAGATCGGCGAAGAGCGCTGGATTGCCCTGACCGAGCAGTCGCGCATGACCACGTTCGACAACACCCCGGGCCTGGCCGACCTCCACGAGGCCGTTGCCGTGCGTATTGAAGACATCGACTTGTACCAACCCGCACGCATAAGCAGGGACGCGCCCGGTGCCATCGCGGGAGACGCGACAGCGCAAGGTGATTACCTCCTACAGATGCCGAGTGCCTACAAGGCACCTCTACCTGTCTCCAAGCCGCCCGCCGCAGCTAGCGCCGTTGAACATTTCAGCGAGTTCGATATTGCTTCGCCACTGCGCGACGATATTGCTGAAATGTTGCATAAGCCCTACTCCATGGATTCCCATTACACCCCGACAGTAGCCAGTGAAAGAACGGCCTACGAGGCTTTCCTTGCCCAACGCAAACGTCTGGAAAAAACCGCCAGGGACGCTTTTACCGACTACGTCCCACCCGATGCGCCGATCCTGCCGGTGCTCGCCTCCGACTGCACATTCGAAGCTTTTTTACGGCAATTGACCGACGGACGTCTGAATCTGCTGATCGGCGAAGCCCACGTCGATGTAGCGAGCAAAGCGCTGCTGAAAAAGCACATGAAAGCCCTTAAGCAAGCCGGTTATGACACGTTGTATGTCGAGCACCTGTTCACCGACCTGCACCAGGCCGATCTCGACACTTTTCTGCGTACCCAGCGCATGCCCGACAGGCTCAAGGCTTATCTGCATCGTCAGGATCAAGGGCAGATGCCGAATTACACAGGGAACGATACGTACACGGCGGTCTGTCAGGCGGCGGCCAAATACAACATTCGCATCAGAGCCCTAGATTGCACGGCGTCCTATCACCTCAAGGGCGTGTATGACGAACACGTCTCGCGAAACGAGATGTTCAGCTATTTTGCAACCCAAGTGATCGAGGCTGATCAATTGGCCAACGGGCCGCATAAATGGGTGGCCTTCATCGGCAGTGCGCATACCAATTACAACCTCGGTGTGCCAGGTCTGGCCGATACACTGTCCGCCGTCAGCCTGCACGTGCGCGACACAGCCCCTGAACTGGCCCGGGATATTCACCGTGGGTCGTGGGAATTTGTCAGCGGCAAGCACGAGGCCAACGTCAGGGCTTTGAGCAGCGATTTTGTGATGGAGGTGGCCGTCCCCGGAACGAAAAAGCCTGCTGCGACGCCTTCTGTCAGTCGCAGCAAACTGACCGAACCCGGAAACTTCCTTATAGAAAATGCAGACACCCGCAACGCCAGCGTGGTGCATAAATCCAGGTCCGGCGAGATCGTTGAAACGCCGATTCAGATCAATGACAAGGGTCTGTTCTTCGTTGATCGCTGGGAGAAAAAAGATCAGACCTTCACCTACCTGCGCACGTTGATCGACATGCTCGTCACAGACGTGAAGCTGACACAGGTGACGTGACGCCCGGGCGATTGCACGTTGTGGAAAACCACTGGGCTTGACGGCCCAGTGGTTTTTTCATGCCTGAGGATCCACCCGATCCAGCGCACGGTTCACCGCCAGCTCAGCGAGCATGATGATCTGCTGAATCGCCAGCGCCGTATTGCGCTGCGGTCGCCCCAACTGATCAGCGAAATCACTGGCCAGGGTGTTGGCTGAAGCGAGGGATTCACAGGCATGGGCGAGCAGGGTTTCGGTATCGATTTGCGGCTGGATGAGGAACATGGTGCTGGGCGGGTGCGCCTTGCCAGGTTGCGGGCACAGGTAAAAATCCAGAGCCCGCTTGATCGCTTCGCGGTTTTTCGCGAGGTCGTCGGCGCGGATGGTTTGTTCGAGGGGGGTGGGTTCGTATGGTGGATCGGGAACGATTTTATCCACAATGCTTCTCCTGCTGATGCTGATGCTGATGGACAGCCATCGATCGCCGGATCTCACGCGGCGGATAGGTGGCAGCTATGTGCGAGGTGAGATCCACCGGAGCAGGCAACCGGCCAGACCGAAGTCTGCCCGCACACAGCCGCCATAAAGCAGGCAGCAGATTGAGCTGGCGCCAATTATCGTGGTGCTGGCGCCAGTTGCAAGCTATCCGGGGATCTCACTCCCGATCGCTGATTCGCAGCGACGGGAAAAGACTAGAGATCGCACGTCCGACGGACAACCTGAAAACCTTGTGGGAAGGTTCTGCGAACTCAGACACTGCTTTAAACACACTCCTGATCGCCACCCTCACCCTAGCCCTCTCCCAGAGGGAGAGGGGACTGACCGAGTTGTTCAGGCGAGGTACGCCGACGTGAAAGTCCGAGTTGAACTCAGGATTTGCAAACCACACAAAATCGGCCCCCTCTCCCTCGGGAGAGGGCTGGGGTGAGGGGCAAATCCACAACAAAAATAACGCCGAACACCCGCTCTTCACCACTCAATAGGCCGAGTGTCAGCTCGCCTGCTCGTGATCTTGATCCACCGGCGACGTCGGAAGGCTGAGTGGAGGGATTGATCCGCGCGTGGGAGCGCAGCGACCGTCTGGCGCAGCCAGACACAGCGGAAGGAGGTGCAGCGAAGCAAACCGGAGCCGCTGCGCCCGGATCAGTCCCGGAGCGAAGGAACCCGAGCCTGCGAGGGCCGAACGCAGGAGCTAGCGTTTTGGGTTACCTTTTTGGCGTTTGAAAAAGGTGACTCGCCGTAAGGGCGAAACCGCCAGCCGCCACACCCGAAGCAACGGATATTCACCCAATCAGCCAGCATGCTCGCCTGTAAGGGCGCCTTCGCGAGCAGGCTCGCTCCCACAGTGAAAATGCGCCCGCACAAAAATCAGCGGCAACAAAAAACCCGCAGACAATCCCTCATCTGCGGGTCTCCCGTTCCAGCAGCAAAGAAGATCAGAAATCCTCCAGCCGCCACACCTCATAAGCCGGCGTCTCATACGGATGACTGAGCTTCAACGCCGCCACAACAGCCACAATCAACTCATCCGCAACAACAAGCTCAACCTTCCATTCCTCAACCCGCTCAACCTGCCCCGCCTGACCGACAAACGGCTGACTGCCGTCCAACGGTCGAAACTCGCCCAGGCCAAGCACCTGCCACGCACAGTGGTCATAGTCACCGATCCGCCCACCACCGGCAGCGAACACAGCCCCTTTGACCACCTCGACATGACTGTCAGGAACAAAAAACGCCAGCTTGTACACAGGCCTTAGTTCACCCAGACGCGCGCATTACGGAACATGCGCATCCAAGGAGCATCCTCGGTCCAGTCTTCCGAACGCCACGAGTTCTGCACCGCGCGGAACACACGCTCCGGGTGCGGCATCATGATCGTCACGCGACCGTCACGGCTGGTCAGACCGGTGATCCCGCGCGGCGAGCCGTTCGGGTTGGCCGGGTAGGCTTCGGTGACCTTGCCGTGGTTGTCGACAAAACGCATCGCCACGCAACCGGACAGATCGGCTTCCAGCAGTGCTTCTTCGCTGGCGAACTCGGCATGCCCTTCACCGTGGGCGATGGCGATCGGCATGCGCGAACCGGCCATGCCCTGCAGGAAGATCGAATTCGATTCCTGGATCTGCACCATCGCTACCCGCGCTTCGAACTGCTCGGAGCGGTTGCGCACGAAGTGCGGCCAGAACTCGCTGCCCGGGATCAGCTCGTGCAGGTTGGACATCATCTGGCAACCGTTGCACACGCCCAGCGTGAAGCTGTCGTTACGTTCGAAGAAGCCCTGGAACGCATCGCGGGCGCGGCTGTTGAACAGCGCCGACTTGGCCCAGCCTTCACCGGCGCCAAGCACGTCGCCGTAGGAGAAACCGCCGCAGGCCACCAGGCCTTTGAACTCGTTGAGGTCGACACGACCGGCGAGTATATCGCTCATGTGCACGTCGATCGCGCTGAAACCGGCACGGTCGAACGCGGCGGCCATTTCCACCTGACCGTTGACGCCCTGCTCACGCAGCACGGCAACCTGTGGCCGGATGCCTTTCTTGATGTAAGGCGCGGCGATGTCCTGATTGACGTCGTAGCTGAGCTTGACGCTCAGGCCCGGGTTGTCTTCTTCCAGCAGCGCGTCGAATTCCTGCTCGGCGCAGTCGGCGTTGTCGCGCAGACGCTGGATCTGGTAGCTGGTTTCGGCCCACTGACGTTGCAGCAGACGACGCTGGCCTTCGAACACGGTGTCACCGTTGAAGGTGATGTTGATCTGGCCATTGTTGATCGGCTGACCGATCACCGACACGCAGTCGCCCAGACCGGCGGCGCTGAACTGCGCGAGGATGTCCGGGGTGGCGTCCTGGCGAACCTGGATCACTGCGCCGAGTTCTTCGTTGAACAGGATCGCGGCGATTTCCGAAGCGGATTCGGCAACGCTGTCCAGGTTCAGGCTCAGACCGCAGTGGCCGGCGAAGGCCATTTCCACCACGGAGGTCAGCAGACCACCGTCGGAACGGTCGTGGTAGGCCAGCAGGTGACCGTCGGCATTGAGGCCCTGGATCACCGCGAAGAAGGCTTTCAGGTCTTCAGCGTCATCGACGTCCGGCGCATGCTTGCCGAGTTTGCCGTGGACCTGCGCGAGGATCGATGCACCCATGCGGTTCTGGCCGCGACCGAGGTCGATCAGGATCAGGTCGGTGGTGCCCTTGTCCATGCGCAGTTCCGGGGTCAGGGTCTGACGGATGTCAGCCACTGGCGCGAAACCGGTGACGATCAGCGACATTGGCGAGGTGACGGTCTTATCTTCGCCGTTGTCGTTCCAGCGCGTGGCCATGGACATCGAGTCCTTGCCCACCGGAATGGTGATGCCCAGCTCAGGGCACAGCTCCATGCCGACCGCTTTCACGGTGTCATACAAACGCGCGTCTTCGCCCGGGTGACCGGCCGCCGACATCCAGTTCGCCGACAGTTTGATGTCGGAGAGCTTGTTGATCCGCGAGGCAGCAATGTTGGTGATGGTTTCGCCGATGGCCATGCGGCCCGATGCCGGCGCGTCCAGCAGAGCCAGCGGAGTACGCTCGCCCATCGCCATGGCTTCACCGGTGTAGACGTCGAAACTGGTGGCGGTGACGGCAACGTCGGCCACCGGCACTTGCCATGGGCCGACCATCTGGTCACGGGCGACGAGACCGGTGATGGTGCGGTCGCCGATGGTGATCAGGAAGCTTTTGCTGGCCACGGCCGGATGATGCAGAACGCGTTCGATGGACTCGCTGATGTCGAGGTTCGACGGATCGAAGTCATCGCCCAGCTCGGCTTCGCGAACCACCGAACGGTGCATGCGCGGCGCCTTGCCCAGCAACACTTCCAGCGGCATGTCCACCGGGTTGTTGCCGAAGTGGCTGTCGGTGACGGTCAATTGCGGTTCGGCAGTGGCTTCCCCGACCACGGCAAACGGGCAACGCTCGCGTTCGCAGATCGCCTGGAAGCGCTCGAAGTCTTCCGGGCCGACTGCCAGCACGTAACGTTCCTGGGATTCGTTGGACCAGATTTCGTGCGGGGCCATACCCGGCTCGTCGTTTGGAATGTTGCGCAGTTCGAAACGGCCACCGCGATCGCCGTCGTTGACCAGTTCCGGGAAGGCGTTGGACAGACCGCCCGCGCCAACGTCGTGAATGAAGCTGATCGGGTTCTTGTCGCCCAACTGCCAGCAACGGTCGATGACTTCCTGGCAGCGACGCTCCATTTCAGGGTTTTCACGCTGCACGGAAGCGAAATCCAGATCCGCCGAACTGGTGCCGGTGGCCATCGACGAAGCCGCGCCGCCACCGAGACCGATCAACATCGCCGGGCCGCCGAGCACGATCAGCTTGGAGCCGACGACGATCTCGCCTTTCTTGACGTGTTCTTCACGGATGTTGCCCATGCCGCCAGCGAGCATGATCGGCTTGTGGTAACCGCGAACTTCGTCGCCGTGCGGGGTGGTGATCGACTGCTCGAAGGTACGGAAGTAGCCGGTCAGCGCCGGACGGCCGAATTCGTTGTTGAACGCAGCGCCGCCGAGCGGGCCTTCGATCATGATGTCCAGCGCGGTGACGATGCGCTCAGGCTTGCCGTACGGCACTTCCCACGGCTGTTCGAAGCCCGGGATCTGCAGGTTGGAGACGGTAAAACCGGTGAGGCCGGCCTTGGGCTTGGCGCCACGACCGGTTGCACCTTCGTCACGGATCTCGCCACCGGAACCGGTGGATGCGCCCGGGAACGGAGCAATCGCGGTCGGGTGGTTATGGGTTTCAACCTTCATCAGGATGTGCACCGGCTCCTGCACCGCGCCGTACTGGCGGGTTTCAGGGTTCGGGAAGAAGCGGCCGGCAACGTTGCCGACAATCACCGAAGCGTTGTCCTTGTAAGCGGACAGCACGCCTTCGCTGTGCATCTGATAGGTGTTCTTGATCATGCCGAACAGGCTTTTTTCCTGGCTCTGGCCGTCAATGTCCCAACTGGCGTTGAAGATCTTGTGGCGGCAGTGCTCGGAGTTGGCCTGGGCAAACATCATCAGTTCGATGTCGTGCGGGTTGCGCTTCAGACCGTTGAAGGCGTTGACCAGATAGTCGATCTCGTCTTCGGCCAGGGCCAGGCCCAGCTCGGTGTTGGCCTTTTCCAGCGCGGCGCGGCCGCCACCGAGGATGTCGATGGCGGTCAGCGGCTTCGGCTCGGCGTGGCTGAACAGTCCGGCGGCCTGCTCGAGGTTGGCCAGCACGATCTGGGTCATGCGGTCATGCAGCGCGTCCGAAATCAGCTGGGCTTCGGCTTCGCTGAACTGCCCTGCAACATAGAAGGCGATACCGCGTTCCAGGCGCTGGATCTTGCTCAGGCCGCAGTTGCGGGCGATGTCGCTGGCCTTGCTCGACCACGGCGAGATGGTGCCGAAACGCGGCAACACCAGAAACAGACGACCGGTCGGCTCTTGAACCGGAACACTTGGGCCGTACTTCAGAAGGCGCGCTAGCACCTGCTGTTCGTCGCCGGTCAGGACGCCGGTGACTTCGGCGAAGTGAGCGAATTCAGCATACAGGCCACTGACAGCTGGAACCTTCTGGCTCAGTTGCTCAAGGAGTTTGCTGTGGCGAAAGGCAGAAAGGGCAGGAGCGCCGCGCAGGATCAACATCTTCGGGACAGCCTCGGGAAGGGGTGTGCTTTGAGGCCGTGCATTCTAGCCTAAACCGACCTCAACATCACCCGAAACGCTACGCACGGTTGCACTCGGGTAGCAATCTGTGTTTCTGCCTTCGGGGTCAGGTAAATCGAGCGTTTCAGCATGGCTTTTTTTTACTGTAACAAAATGCCCTGAAGGCCCGTATTCAAGGGATTTCGTTCGATTTTGTGATCGCTAGCAGACTAGTCCTACGCTGTCGAGATATGGCGCCCGTGGCCGTTTGCGTATACTGCGCAGATGTTTTTCCCAACGGCTTTGCGTCCGCGATACGCCAAATGGCTGATCGCAACCGGACTCTTCCTGATGCTCGGTGGCTGTGTTGATAAACCCAACACACTCGAGCGCGTAAAGGAGGATGGTGTGCTGCGCGTGGTTACCCGCAACAGCCCCGCCACCTACTTTCAGGATCGCAGCGGTGAAACCGGCTTCGAATACGAGCTGGTGAAGCGCTTCGCCGACGATTTGGGCGTCGAGCTGAAGATCGAGACGGCCGACAATCTCGATGACCTGTTCAACCAGGTCGGCAAGCCGAACGGCCCGGTACTCGCGGCCGCCGGTCTGGTCAGCAGCGATGAACGCAAGAAGCAGGTGCGGTTCTCCCACTCCTACCTCGAAGTCACTCCGCAGATCATCTACCGCAACGGCCAGTCGCGCCCCACCGATCCGGCGGATCTGGTCGGCAAGAAGATCACCGTGCTCAAGGGCAGCACCCACGCCGAACAACTGGCCGCGCTGAAACAGAAATATCCCGGCATCGAATACGAAGAATCCGACGCCGTTGAAGTGGTCGATCTGCTGCGCATGGTCGATGAAGGCCAGATTGACCTGACCCTGGTCGACTCCAACGAAGTGGCGATGAATCAGGTGTACTTCACCAACATCCGCGTGGCCTTCGACCTCGGCGACGCGCGCAGCCAGAGCTGGGCGGTGGGCCCGGGCGAAGACAACAGCCTGCTCAATGAAATCAACGCCTATCTGGACAAGGTGCAGAAGAACGGCACCCTGCAACGCCTGAAGGACCGCTACTACGGCCACGTTGATGTGCTTGGCTACATGGGCGCCACCACCTTCGCCCAGCACTTGCAGCAGCGCCTGCCGAAATACGAACAGCACTTCAAGAACTACGCGAAGAAAGAGAAAGTCGACTGGCGCCTGCTGGCCGCCATCGGTTATCAGGAATCCCTGTGGCAGCCGACGGTGACCTCGAAAACCGGCGTGCGCGGTCTGATGATGCTGACCCAGAACACCGCGCAGGCGATGGGCGTGTCGAACCGCCTCGATCCCAAGCAGAGCATTATGGGCGGTGCCAAGTACCTGGCTTATATGAAAGATCAGCTCGACGATTCGATCCAGGAACCGGATCGCACCTGGTTCGCCCTGGCGGCGTACAACGTCGGCAGCGGCCACCTGGATGACGCGCGCAAACTGGCGGCGAAGGAAGGCTTGAATCCGGACAAGTGGCTGGACGTGAAAAAGATCCTGCCGCGCCTCTCGCAGAAGCAGTGGTACAGCAAGACCCGCTACGGTTACGCCCGGGGTGGCGAACCGGTGCACTTCGTGGCGAACATCCGTCGCTACTACGACATCCTGACTTGGGTGACCCAGCCGCAGCTTGAGGGCGATCAGGTGGCCGAGGGCAACCTGCATGTGCCGGCGATCGACAAGTCGAAACCGGCGCAAGAGCCCGCCCCTCTTTAAAGCAAAAGATCGCAGCCTTCGGCAGCTCCTACAGGGTTATGTGTACACCTGTAGGAGCTGCCGAAGGCTGCGATCTTTTGATCTTAGCCCTTGAGATCAGCAGCCAGAATCAGCGCTTTCATTTCCGATACGGCGGACTTGAAGCCCACGAACAACGCATGCGCCACCAGCGCGTGGCCGATGTTCAGTTCGTTGATGCCTTTGATCGCCGCCACGGCCTCGACGTTGTGGTAATGCAGGCCGTGACCGGCGTTAACGATCAAGCCTTGGGCCAGACCAAACGCAACGCCATCCGCCACACGCTTCAATTCCTCGGCCACTTCAGTCGGGGTTTCAGCATCGGCATAACGACCGGTGTGCAGCTCGATTGCCGGAGCTCCGACGCGCTTGGAGGCGGCGATCTGGCGCTCGTCAGCATCGATGAACAGCGACACTTCGCTGCCGATTTTCGACAAGCGCTCGACCGCAGCCCTGATGCGTTCTTCCTGCCCCGCCACATCCAGACCACCTTCGGTGGTCAGCTCCTGACGGGTTTCCGGGACCAGGCAGATGTGCGCCGGGCGAATACGCTCGGCGAACGCCATCATTTCTTCGGTGACGCCCATTTCGAAATTCATGCGCGTCTGCAGCACATCCTTGAGCAGCAACACGTCGCGCTCCTGGATGTGCCGACGGTCTTCACGCAGGTGCACGGTGATGCCATCGGCGCCCGCCTCTTCTGCATCCAGCGCCGCCTTGACCGGATCCGGGTAGCGCGTGCCACGGGCCTGACGCAAGGTGGCGACGTGGTCGATGTTCACGCCGAGAAGAATGCGATTGCTGCTGGTCACGGATGCGCTCCTGAATTGAAAGGTTCGGCGCACAGCATATCAGGGCTTGCGAAACAGCTCGCGACTGACAAGCGGACGCCCGCCCAAATGCACCGCCAGCGCCTGGCGCATCAGACGCTTGGCCGCCGACAGCGCACCAGGCGCCGACCAGTCGGCTTCGGCCATGGCCAGCAGCTCGGTACCGTTGAACAGGCCTGGCTGCAGCAGATACACCCTTTCGAGACCGGCATCGACTTGCAGGCGATAGAGACCGTCAGCAGCGACGGGCTCACCGTGGATGTCAGTGTTCATGGAGAAGCCGTAGCCGAGATCATCCAGCAATCGCCATTCGAAGGAGCGCAACAATGGCTCCAGCGGTCGACCTTCGGCCAGCGCCAGCAAGGTCGCGGCATAGTGGTCGAATACGGCGGGATGCGGATCTTCGGCAGGCAACAGCCGAATCAACAGCTCGTTGAGATAGAGGCCGCTGAACAGCGCCTCGCCATTGAGCCAGGCGGAGGTGCCGGAGCTTTCCATGCGCCCGACATTCTTCAGCTCGCCCTTGCCACGGAACTCGACCTCCAGCGCCACGAACGGCCGCGCCAGCGTCCCGGCCTTGCCCCGCGCACTGCGCAACACCGCCCGCAGCCGACCTTGCGGCGTGAGGAAATCGACCAATGCGCTGGTTTCGCGATAGGCGCGCGAATGCAGGACATAGGCGGGTTGGGCGGGAGGCGGGTTTTGCGACATTGAGTTCTCGATGAAAAAACGCGGTTTTACATACAACCCAAAACCACTGTGGGAGCGAGCCTGCTCGCGAAAGCGGAGTGACAGTCAACATCAATGCTGAGTGTTACATCCTCTTCGCGAGCAGGCTCGCTCCCACAGTGAGTAGCGGTGTTTTCGAGATCGCTACTTACAGATCGCCATAACCCAGCGAACGCAGCGCGCGCTCGTCATCGGACCAGCCGCCCTTCACCTTGACCCACAGGTTGAGCATGATCTTGGAGTCGAACAGCAGCTCCATGTCCTTGCGCGCTTCGGTGCCGATGCGCTTGATGCGCTCGCCCTTGTCGCCAATGATGATTTTCTTCTGGCCGTCACGCTCGACGAGAATCAGCGCGTGGATGTGCAGGGTCTTGCCCTGCTGCTTGAATTCTTCGATTTCGACGGTGATCTGGTACGGCAGCTCGGCACCCATCTGGCGCATGATTTTCTCGCGCACCAGTTCGGCGGCAAGGAAACGGCTGCTGCGGTCAGTGATCTGGTCTTCCGGGAAGAAGTGATCATTCTCCGGCAAGTGATCGGCGATGACCTTTTCCAGCGCTTCGAGATTGTGCCCGTGCTGCGCGGAAATCGGGATGATCTGGGCGTTTGGCAGCTGTTCCTGCAACCAGCTCAGGTGCGGCATCAGCTCGGCTTTGTCTTCGATGCGATCGGTCTTGTTCAGCGCGACGATCAGCGGGCCGGTCACGTATTGCACACGCTCGAGCACCATCTGGTCTTCGTCGGTCCACTTGGTGCGGTCGACGACGAAGATCACCACGTCGACGTCTTTCAACGCCGCCGAAGCGGTTTTGTTCATGTAACGGTTCAGGGCCTTTTCGCCACCCTTGTGCATGCCCGGAGTGTCGACGTAGATCGCCTGGACGTCGCCCTCGGTCTTGATCCCGAGCATGTTGTGGCGGGTAGTCTGCGGCTTGCGCGAGGTGATCGCGAGCTTCTGCCCGAGGATGTGGTTGAGCAGCGTCGACTTGCCGACGTTGGGACGGCCGACGATGGCAACGTAGCCACAGCGAGTTGCGTTTGTATCAGTCATTGCCATTCTCCACGCCCAGGGCAATCAGTGCTGCGGCGGCCGCTACCTGTTCGGCAATACGACGGCTCACACCCTGACCTCGGCTTTTTTCATTCAGTAAGACCACTTCGCACTCGACGAAGAAGGTACGGCAGTGCGGTTCGCCCTGGATATCCACCACTTCGTAGCGTGGCAGTTCGCAACCGCGCGATTGCAGGTGTTCCTGCAAGCGGGTTTTCGGATCCTTGTTGGTGTCGACCAGCGTCAGGCCTTCGAATTCGCCAGCCAGCCACGCCAGCACGCGCTCGCGGGCGACGTCCATGCCGGCATCGAGGTAGATCGCGCCAATCAACGCTTCGAGGGCATCGGCCAGAATGGATTCACGGCGAAAACCACCGCTCTTCAGTTCACCCGAACCCAGGCGCAGATAATCGCCGAGGTCGAAACCGCGAGCCAGTACGGCCAGCGTCTCACCTTTTACCAGCCGTGCGCGCAAACGCGACAACTGGCCTTCGCGGGCCAGCGGGAAGCGATCGAACAGCGCCTCGCCAGCGACGAAGTTGAGGATGGCATCACCGAGGAATTCCAGACGCTCGTTGTTGCGCCCGGCAAAACTGCGGTGCGTGAGGGCCAGCAGCATCAGCTCCTGGTCCTTGAAGGTGTAGCCGAGCTGGCGCTCGAGACGGCTTAGAGAAACGCTCACGGTTTACCCACGCTGAGTTCGTGGCTGGTTTCCACTGCCATCGCCGGGGTACGGCGCAGGCCTGGGACAATTAACGCTGTGTTCAAAAAATAGATCCTGGCGATTGCGAAGCCGATTGTGCCGGCTCCAGAAATGCATTCGGCGCTGTGGTCAACAGCGCCGTGTTTGATTACTTGATCAGGCCGACCCGCGAGAAATTCGGCAGGTGGCTGAGTTTCGGCTCTGGCCAGCTCATCCAGACCGCGAAGGCCTTGCCGACAATATTCTTGTCGGGAACCATGCCCAGCAGATCCTTGGGAATGTTCGGATCATCCCAGTAGCGGCTGTCGTTCGAATTGTCGCGGTTGTCGCCCATCATGAAGTAGTGCCCGGCAGGCACCGTCCACGAACGATCCGGAGTGGCGCGGTAACGGCTCATTTCCTTGCGGATCAGGTGCTCGGCTGCGCCGAGTTTTTCCTGATAGAGCTCCGCACTGCCCAGCGAACCTGCTTCGGCGCCGGCCATCTTCTCGGCGATCGACTCACCGTTGACGAACAGACGCTTGTCGGCGGTGTAACGCACAGTGTCACCCGGCAGGCCCACCACACGCTTGATGTAGTTGACGTTCGGGTCGCTCGGGTAGCGGAACACCATCACATCGCCGCGCTGCGGGTCACCGACTTCGATGATCTTCTTGTCGATCACCGGCAGACGGATGCCGTAGGAAAACTTGTTCACCAGAATGAAGTCGCCGACGTCCAGCGTCGGTTTCATCGAGCCGGACGGAATCTGGAACGGCTCCACCAGGAACGAACGCAGCACCAGGACGATGAACAGCACCGGAAAGAACGACTTGCCGTATTCAACCAGCAGCGGCTCTTTGTTCAGCTTCTCGACCACCACAGGCTCGGGTTGGCTGACACTGCCTTGATAAGAGGCAATGGCAGCCCGCCGACGCGGTGCCAGGAACAGCAGATCAATCAACGCCAACAGGCCGCAGACGAACACGGCGATGACCAGCAACAGCGGGAAATTTAGCGACATAGGACCTGATTATTCCAACCTGAGCACGGCGAGGAAGGCTTCCTGTGGAATTTCCACGTTGCCGACCTGTTTCATGCGTTTCTTACCGGCCTTCTGCTTCTCGAGCAGCTTCTTCTTACGACTGACGTCACCGCCGTAGCATTTGGCCAATACGTTCTTTCTGAGCGCCTTGACGGTTGTCCGGGCCACGATCTGACCACCGATGGCGGCCTGAATCGCCACGTCGAACATCTGACGAGGAATCAGTTCTTTCATCTTCTCGGTCAACTGGCGACCTTTGAAGTGCGAATTGTCACGGTGCACGATCAATGCCAGGGCATCGACCTTGTCGCCGTTGATCAGCACGTCCAGTTTCACCAGATTAGCCGATTGGTAACGATCGAAATGGTAGTCCAGCGAAGCATAGCCGCGGCTGGTGGATTTGAGACGATCGAAGAAGTCCAGGACCACTTCGTTCATCGGCAGGTCGTAGGTGACTTGCACCTGATTGCCGAGGAACAGCATGTCGACCTGAACGCCGCGTTTCTCGATGCACAGGGTGATGACGTTGCCCAGGTGTTCCTGCGGCACGAGGATATTGGCGCGCACGATTGGCTCGCGCATGTCCTCGATCGCCGACACATCCGGAAGCTTCGACGGGTTGTCGACGTAAATCGTTTCACCGGTTTTCAGCACCAGCTCGAAAATTACTGTCGGCGCGGTGGTGATCAGGTCCAGGTCGTATTCGCGCTCGAGGCGCTCCTGAATGATCTCCATGTGCAGCATGCCGAGGAAGCCGCAACGGAAGCCGAAGCCCAGGGCGTCGGAGCTTTCCGGGGTGTACTGCAGCGACGAGTCGTTAAGGGTCAGCTTCTGCAGCGCTTCGCGGAAATCCTCGAAGTCGTCGGAACTGACCGGGAACAGACCGGCGTAAACCTGTGGCTGAATGCGTTTGAAGCCCGGCAGCACCGGCACATCAGGGGTGGAGCTCAGGGTCAGGGTGTCACCGACCGGTGCACCGTGAATGTCCTTGATGCTGGCGATGATGAAGCCCACTTCGCCGGCCTTCAGATCAACGGTGGCGGTGTGTTTCGGGTTGAACACGCCGACGCTGTCGACCAGGTGCACCTTGCCGGTGGACTTGACCAGAATCTTGTCGCCCTTCTTCACACGGCCGTGGCGCACGCGTACCAGGGAAACAACGCCCAGGTAGTTGTCGAACCAGGAGTCGATGATCAACGCTTGCAGCGGATCTTCGATGTTGCCGGTCGGCGCAGGAATGGTGTGCACCAGACGCTCGAGCACTTCGTCGACACCCAGGCCGGTCTTGGCGCTGCAAGTAACGGCGTCGGTTGCGTCGATGCCGATGATCTTCTCGATCTCGTCCTTGACGCGATCCGGCTCGGCCTGTGGCAGGTCGATCTTGTTCAGTACCGGCATGACCTCCAGGCCCTGCTCGATGGCGGTGTAGCAGTTGGCCACGGACTGGGCTTCTACGCCCTGCCCCGCATCGACCACCAGCAAGGCACCTTCGCACGCGGCCAGGGAACGGCTGACTTCGTAGGTGAAGTCGACGTGGCCCGGGGTGTCAATGAAGTTCAGCTGGTAGGTGATGCCGTCTTTGGCTTTGTAATAGAGGGTGACGCTATGGGCCTTGATGGTGATCCCGCGTTCACGCTCAAGATCCATGGAATCCAGTACCTGGGCTTCCATTTCACGCTCGGCCAGGCCGCCGCACATCTGGATGAAACGGTCAGCCAGCGTCGACTTGCCATGGTCAATGTGGGCGATGATGGAGAAATTGCGGATATGACTCAAATCACTCACGGATCAACACTCAAAAAGGCTGCAGGCTTGGCCCGCCGAAAAATAGCCGGGAATTGTACCTGATACACGGCGCAAGCGTCACGTTCGCCTGTCACCCGGATCGCATGCAAAAACGCCCCGGTCTGGCGACCGAGGCGTTTTCAGGGCTCAAGCGCTGAATGAAAGCTTGTTCATCAGCCCGCTCGCCTGAGCAGCCAGACACCCGCCAGCGCACACACGCCGGCCGGCACCAGCACCGCAAACAGCGGCGAGAAACCGAACACCAGACTCGATGGCCCCAGCAGATCCTGGACGATGCGGAAGGTGAAGCCCACCAGCACGCCAGTGAAGACCCGCTGACCAAGGGTCACCGAGCGCAGTGGGCCGAAGATGAACGAGATCGCCATCAGCACCAGCGCGGCGGTCACCAGCGGCTGCAACACCTTGACCCAAAATGCCAGCCAGTAGCGACCATTGCTCAGGCCCTGCTCCGCCAGATAGTGGATGTAGCCCCACAGACCGCTGATCGACAGCGATTCCGGCGCCATCACCACGGTGCTGAGCAGCTGCGGGCTCAACGCCACGTCCCACTCCTCGCTCGGACTGTTGACCACTTCAGTACTGCGCTCATGGAACAGCGTGGTGGCAACGTCGGTGAGCTGCCACTTGGTGCCGTCGAACTCGGCCTTCTTGGCGAAGCTGGAGCTGAGCAGATGGCGCTCCTTGTCGAAGTGATAGCGCGTCACGCCGTACAACAGACCGTTCGGCTGAACCGCGTTGATGTGGATGAATTCTTCACCCTGACGGTGCCACATACCGTGCTTGGCGCTTTGCGCATCGCCGCTGCCCTGGGCCAGCGAGCGATTGGCCTGGGCCATGCTTTCGGTGGCCGGGGCGACGTATTCGCCGATCAGCACGCCGGCGAGCATCAGCACCAGCATCGGCTTCATCACAGCCCAGACGATACGGCCGATCGACACGCCAGCAGCGCGCATGACCGTCAGCTCACTGCTGCTGGCCAGACTGCCGAGACCGATGAGGCAGCCGATCAATGCGGCCATCGGCAACATTTCATACAGCCGGCGCGGTGCGGTCAGCAATACAAAACCGAGCACGTCGACCAGGGTGTAGGTGTCGCTGACGTCGCCCATTTCATCGATGAAGGCAAACAGCGTCGCCAGGCCGAGGATGATCGCCAGCACGGCGATGATCGCCATGAACACGCTGCTGCCGATGTAGCGGTCGAGTTTAACCACGGGCCACCTCCAGCGCAGCGCTGCGACGGCTGGCCAGTTTCAGGCGCAGCGGCTCCCAGTAAAGCAGGCCGAGGCCGATCACCAAAAAGATCGCGTGTACCCACCACAGACCGAGGGCCGGCGGGATCTTGCCTTTTTCAAGGGCGCCGCGAGCGGCAATCAGGATGGTCAGGTAAGCCATATAAAGAAGAATCGCCGGCAGCAGCTTGAGAAAACGCCCTTGGCGCGGATTCACCCGCGACAGCGGCACCGCCATCAGGGTCACGATGAACACCAGCAACGGCAGCGACATACGCCATTGCAGTTCGGTTTTCGAACGAATGTCGTCGCTGCCCCACAGGGACGAGGTCGGCATCGCATCGCGATCGGTGACTTCTTCGCTGACGTCCGGCTTGGGCAGCAGCACGCCGTAGGTTTCGTAATGGATGGCGCGGTAATCGGCCTGCCCGGGGCTGCCGTCATAACGATAGCCGTTGTCGAGAATCAGGTAGCGATTGCCATCGGGGCGGATTTCCTGACGGCCCGACTCGGCCACCAGTACGGAAATCCCGCGGTCCTTCTTATCGGCACCGAGGTTCTTCTGCGAGATGAACACGCTGCCGAGATTGACGCGATCGTCGCTCAGGGTTTCGGTGTAGGTCACCCGAGTGCCATCACGCAGGGCCTGGAAGCGGCCCGGCTCGAGGGTATCGAACTCGGTCAGCGCGTCCTGCTTGTTCAGCAGCAGCTGAAACTGGTTGGCGCCCTGCGGAGCCAGGCCGAGGCTCAGCCACGCGACCACCAGTGCCACCAGCGTCGCCGGAAACAGGGTCATGCGAAACAGCTTCTGCTGGCTCATGCCGGTGGCCGAAAGCACGGTCATTTCGCTTTCAAGGTACAGGCGACCGTAGGCCAGCAGGATCCCGAGGAACAGGCCCAGCGGCAGAATCAGTTGCAGGAAACCCGGCAGACGAAAGCCCATGATCAGGAACAGCGAGCCCGGATCGAGCTGACCGGCCGCAGCCTGCGCCAGGTATTTGATGAAGCGACCGCTCATGATGATGACCAGCAGCACGGCACTTACGGCGCTGAGGGTCAACAGGACTTCGCGGGACAGATAACGGAAGACGATCAAACCAGACACTCCAGGGTTGTCAGGCTAAGGCGGCCAAACAAGCAAACACATCGACCGGCCCGCCATGCAGAGCGGTCGAAAAAAGATGCGGCATTATCCTGTGATTGGGTGCGCCTGTCACTGCGCACACTCATCCATCGCTGTAATCCTTTGCTGAGGGTTGTCAGGCGCGGGGAGCGAGGTTCAAACTGCGGCCCTTGTCGCAGGCTTTGGCCTGCGCCTCTTCTATCTATAAGCAGGCGACTGCGGACAGCGTCGAACGCCTGCGTGTTGACCATTCATTCAGGGATCCGGACATGGAACTGGTTGTAAAAAGCGTTAGCCCAGAAACGTTGAAAACCGCCACCCTGGTGGTTGCCGTCGGCGAAGGCCGCAAACTCGGTGTCGCCGCCAGACTGGTCGACGAGTCGAGCGGTGGTGCCATCAGCGCCGTGCTCAAGCGTGGCGACCTGGCCGGCAAGGTCGGTCAAAGCCTGCTGCTGCACAGCCTGCCGAATCTCAAAGCCGAGCGCGTGTTGCTGGTCGGCGTGGGCAAGGACGAGGAACTGGGCGACCGTCCGTTCCGCAAAATCGTTGCCGGCATCCTCAACACCCTCAAAGGCCTGGGCGGCGGTGATGCCGTGCTGGCGCTGGATGAAGTCATCGTCAAAGGTCGCGACAGCTACGGCAAGACCCGCCTGCTGGCGGAAACCCTGATCGACGGCGGCTACACCTTCGACCAGTTCAAGAGCCAGAAAGCCGAACCGCGCGCGCTGAAGAAAATCACCCTGCTGACCATCAAGGCTGCGCAAGCCGAAGTGCAGCGCGCCGTGAACCACGCCACCGCCATCGCCAACGGCATGGCCTTCACCCGCGATCTGGGCAACCTGCCGCCGAACATCTGCCACCCGACGTTCATGGGCGAACAGGCCAAGAATCTGGGCAAAGAGTTCAAGGATCTGAAAGTCGAAGTCCTCGACGAGAAGAAGATCAAATCCCTCGGCATGGGTTCGTTCTACGCCGTGGGCCAGGGCAGCGCCCAGCCGCCACGCCTGATCGTCATGCAATACAACGGCGGCAAGAAATCCGAGAAGCCATACGCGCTGGTCGGCAAGGGCATCACCTTCGACACCGGTGGCATCAGCCTGAAGCCGGGCGCCGGCATGGACGAGATGAAGTACGACATGGGCGGCGCTGCCTCTGTGTTCGGCACGTTGCGCGCTGTGCTTGAGTTGAAACTGCCGATCAATCTGGTGTGCATCCTCGCCTGCGCCGAAAACATGCCAAGCGGCAACGCGACCCGTCCGGGCGATATCGTCACCACCATGAGCGGCCAGACCGTGGAAATCCTCAACACCGACGCCGAAGGCCGTCTGGTGCTGTGCGATGCGCTGACCTACGCCGAGCGCTTCAAGCCACAAGCGGTGATCGACATCGCCACCCTGACCGGCGCTTGCGTGGTGGCCCTGGGCGCACACACGTCCGGCCTGCTGGGCAACAACGACGAACTGATCGAGCAATTGCTCAGCGCCGGCAAGGCTGCCGACGACCGCGCCTGGCAACTGCCGCTGTTCGACGAGTATCAAGAGCAGCTGGACAGCCCGTTCGCCGACATCGCCAACATTGGCGGGCCGAAGGCCGGCACCATCACTGCCGCCTGCTTCCTGTCGCGCTTCACCAAGAACCTCAACTGGGCGCACCTGGACATCGCCGGCACGGCATGGACCAGCGGCGGCAAGGACAAGGGCGCCACTGGCCGTCCGGTTCCGCTACTGACCCAGTACCTGCTCGATCGCGCCAAAGCCTGACACCGCTGATGGGCGGCGGCGTCACTTTCGGGTGACGCCGCTTGCCGCTCTGGAACCGCAATGACCAAAGTCGACTTCTATATCCTGCCCAGCGCCGATCCTTCGGCGCGCCTGGATTTCGCCTGCAAGCTCACCGAGAAAGCCTGGCGCATGGGCCATCGCATCTACCTGCATTGCAGCGATGCGGCCCAGCGTGACGATCTCGATGCGCGGCTGTGGGCTTTCAAGGGCGAAAGCTTCGTGCCCCACGGCCCGGCCGACAGTGAGCCCGACGGTTTGATCGTGCTGGGACACGGGGCAGACTGCGGTGAGCACCAGGATCTGCTGGTCAATCTCGACCTGAAAGTCCCGGCCTTCGCCAGCAAATTTGCCCGCGTGGCGGAAGTGGTGGTCGAAGATCCGACCATCCGAGCGGCGGCGCGGGAGAGTTTCCGTTTCTACCGCGAACAGGGCTATTCTCTGCAAGACCACCGTTTACAGCGACTCTGAGCATTCCAATGGACACTCCGAAACCGCAACAGAAATCCGCACACCTGCTGGACGATCTCGAATCGATCCGCCAGTTGCTCGGCGATGACAACCTGCAACCGCCGCTGTTGACCGATACGGTCGATGACGGCGAACAGGAACAGATTCCGATGCTGTTCGATTCCGTCGGCAATCAGCCGGCGGCCGTCGAGCCGCCACCAGCGCCGCCGGCTGCCCCGGCTGCCGCACCGGTCGATAAAGGTCCCGACGCTCTCCTGCACCTGGACAGCGAACTGCGCGCCGCCGCGCAATTGATCATGCAAGACGTGATCGACGACTTCGCCCCGCACATCGAAACCGAAATCAAACGCCGCCTGGATGCGCGGATGGAGCGGCTGCTCAGCCAGTACGAATAAGCCGCTGGTGTAGGAGCTACCGAAGGCTGCGATCTTTTGACTTTGCTTTCACAAAAAACAAGATCAAAAGATCGCAGCCTTCGGCAGCTCCTACATTTAGATCTCCGCCCGACCTCCCCCGCTCGCCCTCGGCACCACGCCCCGCTATACTTCCCGGCTTTTCCTGAATAAATGCCAATAGGGTCCCGCCGCGCATGGATAAGACCTACCAGCCGCACGCCATTGAAACTTCCTGGTACAAGACCTGGGAGTCCGAGAACTACTTCGCCCCGCAAGGCGCGGGCGAGTCCTACACGATCATGATCCCGCCGCCGAACGTCACCGGCAGCCTGCACATGGGTCACGGTTTCAACAACGCGATCATGGACGCGTTGATCCGTTTCCGCCGCATGCAGGGTCGCGACACCCTGTGGCAGCCGGGCACCGACCACGCCGGTATCGCCACGCAGATGCTGGTGGAGCGCCAACTCGAAGCCCAGGGCCAGAATCGTCACGATCTGGGCCGGGAAAAATTCCTCGAGAAAGTCTGGGAATGGAAAGATCAGTCCGGCGGCAACATCAGCCGGCAGATCCGCCGCCTCGGCTCGTCCGTCGACTGGAGCCGCGAGCGCTTTACCATGGACGACGGCCTCTCGGAAGCGGTCAAGGAAGCCTTCGTGCGTCTGCATGAAGACGGCCTGATCTACCGCGGCAAGCGTCTGGTCAACTGGGACACCAAACTGCACACGGCGATTTCCGACCTCGAAGTGGAAAACCACGAAGAGAAAGGCTTCCTGTGGAACCTGAAATACCCATTGGCCGATGGTGTAAAAACCGCCGAGGGCGATGACTTCCTGATCGTCGCCACCACCCGTCCGGAAACCATGCTCGGTGACTCCGCCGTCGCGGTTAACCCGAACGACGAACGCTACAAAGCGCTGATCGGCAAATTCGTCGAGCTGCCACTGGTTGGCCGCCGCATCCCGATCATCGCCGACGATTATTGCGACCCTGAATTCGGCACCGGCTGCGTGAAAATCACCCCGGCCCACGATTTCAACGACTACGAAGTCGGCAAGCGCCACAACCTGCCGCTGCTGAACATCTTCGACAAGAACGCCAACGTGCTGCCTGCCGCTCAGGTGTTCAACCTCGACGGCACGCTGAACGAGAGCATCGACGGCAAGATTCCGGCCGAGTTCGCTGGCCTGGAACGTTTCGAAGCGCGCAAGCAAATCGTTGCCGCGTTCGACGCCGCCGGCCTGCTGGTGAGTGTCAACGATCACAACCTGAAAACGCCAAAAGGCGATCGTTCCGGCACGGTCATCGAGCCGTGGCTGACCGACCAGTGGTACGTATCGACCAAGCCGCTGGCCGAGCCGGCGATTGCTGCCGTTGAAGACGGTCGCATCCAGTTCGTGCCCAAACAGTACGAAAACATGTACTTCTCGTGGATGCGCGACATCCAGGACTGGTGCATCAGCCGTCAGCTGTGGTGGGGCCACCGGATTCCGGCCTGGTACGACGAGTCGGGCAAGGTCTACGTCGGTCGCGACGAAGCCGAAGTGCGTGCCAAGCACAACCTCGGCCCGGACGTTGCGCTGCAACAGGACAACGACGTACTCGACACCTGGTTCAGTTCCGGCCTGTGGACCTTCTCGACCCTGGGCTGGCCTGAGCAGACCGAGTTCCTGAAGAAATTCCACTCCACCGACGTGCTGGTCACCGGTTTCGACATCATCTTCTTCTGGGTTGCCCGGATGATCATGATGACCATGCACCTGATGAAGAACGAAGACGGCACGCCGCAGGTTCCGTTCAAGACTGTGTACGTACACGGTCTGGTGCGCGACGGCCAAGGCCAGAAGATGTCCAAGTCCAAGGGCAACGTCCTTGACCCGCTAGACATCATCGACGGCATCGATCTGGAAACCCTGGTGCAGAAGCGCACCTCGGGCCTGATGCAACCGAAACTGGCGAAGAAGATCGAGAAAGCCACCCGCGAAGAGTTCGCCAACGGCATCGAAAGCTACGGCACCGACGCCCTGCGCTTCACGTTCTGCTCGCTGGCCTCGACCGGTCGCGACATCAAGTTCGACATGGGTCGCGTCGAAGGCTATCGCAACTTCTGCAACAAGATCTGGAACGCCGCGCGTTACGTTCTGGACAAGGGCGAAGACTGCGGCCAGAACGGCGAAGCCTGCGAGCTGTCGCTGGCTGATCGCTGGATCATCTCGCAGCTGCAACGCACCGAAGCCGAAGTGACCCGCCAACTGGATCAGTTCCGTTTCGACCTCGCCGCGCAAGCGCTGTACGAGTTCATCTGGAACCAGTACTGCGACTGGTATCTGGAACTGTCCAAGCCTGTGCTGTGGGACGAGAACGCACCGGTCGAACGTCAGCGCGGCACTCGCCGGACGCTGGTACGCGTGCTGGAAGTGGCGCTGCGTCTGGCGCATCCGTTCATGCCGTTCATCACTGAAGAAATCTGGCAGCGCATCGCGCCGCTGGCCGGCATCCAGGGCAAGACGATCATGCTGCAGCCTTGGCCGGTGGCCAACGAAGAGCGCATCGATCCGGCGGCGGAAAACGATATCGAATGGCTCAAGGAACTGATGCTCGGCACGCGCAACATTCGTGGCGAGATGAACATCGGCCCGGGCAAGCCACTGCCGATCTACCTGAAGAACGTCAGCGCTGAAGACCAGCGCCGCCTGACCGAGAACGAAGCGCTGCTGAAGAAGCTGGCGCGCCTGGAATCGATCACCGTACTCGCCGCTGGCGAAGAAGCACCGCTGTCCGCCACCGCACTGGTCGGCGAAATGGAAGTGCTGGTGCCGATGGCCGGTCTGATCGACAAGGGCGCCGAACTGGCGCGTCTGGACAAGGAAATCCTGCGTTTGCAGGGCGAAGTCCAGCGGGTTGGCGGCAAGCTGTCCAACGCAGGTTTCGTCGACAAGGCCCCGGCCGAAGTCATCGAGAAGGAACGCGCCAAACTGGCCGAGGCCGAACAAGCCCTGGGCAAGCTGGCCGAGCAGCATGCGCGGATTGCCAGCCTGTAACGGCAAACCGCACTGAAAAAGGGAGGCCCAAGTGGCCTCCCTTTTTTATTCCTGAAAAACCTTGAGTCCCCTGTGGGAGCGAGCCTGCTCGCGAAAGCGCTGTGTCAGCCGACAAATCTGCCGGATGTGAAACCGCCTTCGCGAGCAGGCTCGCTCCCACAGTTTGAACGGTGTTGCCTTCAGATGTGGGACAATGCCCGCCACTTTCAGCCATACCCGAATCGACCACGCCCATGACTGCCCCCCGCACACCCAAACCTGCGCGCAAGAAGCCTGACGCCGCGTCCCCGAGCAAAGCCGTCGAGCCGCGCGAGAAGGCCAGCCTGCATCCGCGCAATCGCCATCAGGGTCGTTACGACTTTCCGGCGCTGATCAAGACCACGCCGGAACTGGCCAAGTACGTGATCACCAACCCGTACGGCAAGGAAAGCATCGACTTCGCCAGCCCCGACGCGGTGCGTGTGTTCAATCGGGCGCTGCTCAAGGCGTTCTACGGCATTCAGCATTGGGATATCCCGGCGGATTACCTCTGCCCTCCGGTTCCGGGGCGTGCCGACTATGTGCACTTTCTCGCTGACCTGCTGGCGAGCATGAACGACGGCAAGGTGCCGCGCGGCGCGATCGTCAATGTGCTGGATATCGGCATGGGTGCCAACTGCGTTTATCCGTTGATCGGCAACAGCGAATACCGTTGGCACTTCCTCGGCTCGGAGATCGACCCGACAGCCGTGGCGGCGGCGCGAGCCATCGTGCAGTCCAATGATCTGAGCAAAGTGATCCAGCTGCGCCAGCAGGAAAACCGCAAGCACATCCTCATTGGCTTGCTGGAGCCGGGCGAGCGTTTCGACCTGACCATGTGCAACCCGCCGTTCCACGCTTCGATGGAAGAAGCGACCAAGGGCAGCGAGCGCAAATGGCGCGCCTTGGGCAAGGCCGACCCGAAACGCAAGCTACCGGTGTTGAACTTCGGCGGGCAATCGGCGGAGCTGTGGTGTGAAGGCGGTGAAGCGCGCTTTGTGACGCAGTTGATTGCCGAAAGTGCGAACTTCCAGCACAAGGTGTTGTGGTTCAGCACGCTGGTGTCGAAGGCCTCGAACCTGCCGGCCATCGAGACGGCACTGAAGAAGGCCGGCGTGCTGGAGAGCCAGGTCGTGGAGATGTCGCAGGGCCAGAAGCAGAGCCGCTTTGTCGCCTGGACCTTCCAGACCAAGTCCGAGCAGCAGATCTGGCGGCGTGAGCGCTGGGTTCGCTAACACACAGCAGATCCCCTGTGGGAGCGAGCCTGCTCGCGAAGGCGGCGTGTCAGTCAGCTTCAATATCGACTGACCTACCGCTTTCGCGAGCAGGCTCGCTCCCACATTGGCCCTGCGATTCAGTCGCTAAATCACAGACACAAAAAAACCGTGCCCCGGATCACTCCGAAGCACGGTTTTTTTATCGCTGCGTCTTACTTGTTCACAGCGTCGGTCAGGCCTTTGGCCACAACCAGCTTGATCACTTTCTTTGCAGGGATTTCGATGGCAGCGCCAGTCGAAGGGTTACGGCCGGTGCGGGCAGGACGCTCGGTCACTTTCAGCTTGCCGATACCTGGCAAGGTGATTTCGCCGCCGTTTTCCAGCTGATCGGCAACGATTTGGCCCAGTTGGTCCAGAGCGTTACGCGCGGTGGTTTTCGGCGCGTCGATAGCTTCAGCGATGTCGGCGATCAGTTGGTCTTTAGTAAGAGCCATGTAGTGTTCCTTCCCTATCAAATTCATATGGATTGCAGAGTGCAGTGTCAGCCATCGAGCCCGATCTTCTGGATCTGGCACCCTCGGCGATAACCACGACGAGTCGGGTTATAGATGCCGAAATCAGGGTTTGGTTCGACCTGACAAATGCTGAATGCACGCTTAACGCAGTGACTTCGCGTAAGACCGGGCAAAACTAGCACAGCGACAAGGAAATATCCGCCTCTAGCTACCCATTTGGTCAGCTTTATTGCGCTAAATCGGTAAAAAACCGCTTAAGGCCGGGCGCGCGCCCCGGTTTTGCCCTGCAACCCGCGCCAAAACCAGTGGTTGCGGTACACTGAGCGCTTTTTCGGGGGAGCCTGCCCTCCTCCCTTCCAACAGCCGAGAAGCCCATGCCGATCCGTCATTGCATCGTCCACCTGATCGACAAAAAACCCGACGGCACGCCCGCAGTTCTGCACGCCCGTGACTCTGAACTGGCCGAGTCCGCAGCCATCGAAAACATGCTCGCCGACCTCAACGAAAGCTACAACGCCAAACAGGGCAAAGCCTGGGGCCTGTTCCATCCGGAATCCGGCGCATTCCCCTTCAGCGGTTGGCTGAAGGAGTATATGGAAGGCGGCAGTGACTTCACCGCGTTCAGTAAAGTGGCGGTCGAGCATCTGCAGAAACTGATGGAAGAATCCAACCTGTCGGTGGGTGGCCACGTGCTGTTCGCCCACTATCAGCAAGGCATGACTGACTACCTGGCGATCGCCCTGCTGCACCACAGCGAAGGCGTTGCGGTGACCGACGAGCTCGACGTGACGCCCTCGCGCCATCTCGACCTTGGCCAGTTGCATCTGGCCGCGCGGATCAACGTTTCCGAGTGGCAGAACAACAAGCAGTCCAAGCAGTACATCTCGTTCATCAAGGGCAAGAATGGCAAGAAGGTCTCGGAGTATTTCCGCGACTTCATCGGTTGCCAGGAAGGCGTCGACGGCCCCGGCGAGACGCGCACGCTGCTCAAGGCCTTCAGTGACTTTGTCGAGAGCGAAGACCTGCCGGAAGACTCGGCCCGCGAGAAAACCAAGACCCTGGTTGACTATGCCAGCAGCCAGGCCAAGCTCGGCGAACCGATGGGTCTTGAGGAGCTGTCGGAGCTGATCGACGAAGAACGCCCGAAAGCCTTCTACGATCACATCCGCAACAAGGACTATGGCCTGTCGCCAGAGATTCCGGCAGACAAGCGCACCCTCAATCAATTCCGTCGTTTCACCGGCCGCGCCGAAGGTTTGTCGATCAGCTTCGAAGCGCACCTGCTGGGCTCGAAGATCGAGTACGACGAAGAGAACGGCACCCTGATCATCAAAGGCCTGCCGACTTCGCTGACCGATCAGTTGAAGCGGCGTAACTGATGCTCGGCAATGTGCTGAAAAAGGTCGCCCTGGTATTGCTGGTGGTCGTGGTCTATCAGAACTGGGGCAAGATCGAGCGGGTATTCAATCCCGCGCAAATGGTCTCGCCGCAGACCCGGGCGCAAGCCAATGTCGTGCTCTATGCCACCGACTGGTGCGGCTACTGCAAACAGACCAAACGCTTTCTCGACAGCAAGGGCATACCGTTCAAGGAGTTCGACATCGAGAAGGATGCCGATGCGCGCAAGGCGTATGAGGCACTGGGTGGACGCGGGATTCCGCTGATCGATGTGAACGGCACGTTGATTCGCGGGTTCGATCCGGACGAAATCCTCGCAGCCCTGAAATAACCAATGTGGGAGCGAGCCTGCTCGCGAAAGCGCTGCATCAGCCAACAACCATGTTGAATGATCCATCGTCTTCGCGAGCAGGCTCGCTCCCACAGGTTTTGCAGCTGCTTGATAAATCAGCGCGCTTCGATACGGAAACCAAAACGCGGAAAGTGCACATGCACCACGCCGCCACGTTCGTCTTCACGGCGAATGATCAGCTCTTCACTGCCAGCAAACAACAACTCGCCTGCCACCGGATCAACGCCGTAATCGACAGCGGCAATTGCCACTTGCTGTCCCGTCTTGAAGCCGTTCGGATCAACGAACCGCTCATCCGGCAATGCCGCTGGCGTCGCGTTACGCGCGACCTCCAATGCCTCGGCAGAGGACATCTCGCTCGCTGCGCCATGGCCGAACCCCAGCACCCGACCCAGCCACGCCGCAACCGCCGGATATTCATCCACCAGCGGCGCCGTGACGTGGGTCGCCTTGAGGAACCACATCGGATGCGCCAGGGCGAAGTCGGCAATCGATGGCTCGCCGAAGAGGAAGTCGCCCTGTTCGCGCTGCAACTGCTGCTCCAGACGCGCCATGATCGTCGGCCACTGATGCTTGGCCTGCTCGGCGGACAGGCGTGTGGCGCTGCCACCGCTGAACAAGCCGGCGCGGTCGGCCAGGAAGGCCTTGATCGCTTCCGGCGGCAATTTGCCGAAACGCACGGCTACCGATTCTGGCTGGAACACCAGGCTCACCGCGTGCTGAAACACCACCGAGTCGGCCCACGCCGCAAAACTGGCGCTGGTCATTTCCTGGCCTTCGGGGAAAAACGCCGGCAGGGCTTTTTCCTGTTCCAGGCGTCGAGCGATCAGTGCGGTGTCGCAATAGATGTCGGCACCGATCTGCAACACTGGAGTCTTGCGGTAGCCACCGGTCAATGCCGTCAGATCAGGCTTGGGCATCACCGGGGAAATATGCACCGAACGCCAGGACAGGCCTTTGAAGCCCAGCAGCAGGCGCGCCTTCTCGGCAAATGGAGAGGTCGGGTAATGGTGCAGAATCAACTCGGACATGCTCGGCTCCGCCGCTGGAAAAGTGAATCCGCAGCTTAGCGCGCATTGCCTGACAGGCCTACCGATCTGCCTGATGGGAACCAATCAGTCAGATTGATAAGACGCGACCAGGCATTCCTTGGCGCTCTTCTTGAGCTTTTTGATCAGCCGTTCCTGGCGCAAAGCATCGCTTTTGTCGCGGCACAGTTCGGTGTAGACCAGCGCCATCGCCGGGCTGGAAAGAAAGAACCGCGCTCCCTTGCCGCTCTGGTGCTTGGCGAAACGGCGTACGGGGTCGTCGCTGATTCCGCAATACAACGAGCCATTGGCGGCACGCACGAGGTAGACGAACCAGGATTTACTCACTGGTTCGGCAGCATCGACGGATTTTTCGCTAAGGCTGGTCACTTCGGGATCTGAACGTGTAGGAAAACAGGCGGCGATCTTATCAGCGCCCGGCCTGAAATGCCTTCAGTCCCTTGCGCGCCTGGGCACGTACGGCGTTGCGCACCAGCGGCGTCCAGCCCAGCAGCAGGCCTTTGAAACCCAACGCCTGCCGCGACCAGCGCCACAGATCGAAGTGGTCGTGGTGCTCACAGATCTTGCCGTCCCGGAAGACGAAGCGCGCCTGGATGTCGTTGACCACGACGTTGCCGGTCTGACTGAACAGGTAGGTCGCCACCCAATGCGCGCCGCCGGTGCGCTCGTCGGCGCGGACATTGTCAAAAGTCAGGGAAAAATCCCTGGCGCGGGTAGTCAGCATGCGCCACATGTCGCCGGCATCGCGCCCGCGCAACTCGCCGAAGGCCGGATCGCTGAAGACCACATCATCGGTGTAGCAGGCGGCCATGGCTTCTGCGTCAAGGCGCTGAAAGGCTTGGTAGAAGCAGGTGATCAGGGCGCTATGGGCTTCGCTCAAGGCAATCTCCAAAGAAATAGGTACAGATTGCCAGCACCATAATCTGCCGCGCGCAGAAACACTATCGGCAATACGCAAAACCCTTGTGGGAGCGAGCCTGCTCGCGAAGGCAATTCAACATTCAACATCCATGTTGACCGAAACACCGCTTTCGCGAGCAGGCTCGCTCCCACATTTGCACCCAGTGCATTCAGATCTTTTCGCTTTGCACCTGCACATACAGCGCCCGCCCGGCACCCAGCCCGGCCAGGATCGCACCGGCGCCGATAATGCCGAAAATCCAGCCCAGGGCATTCCAGCCACCGGTCCAGTCATGCACCACGCCCACGGCGAACGGCCCCATGGACGCCAGGGTGTAGCCAAAGCCCTGCGACATGCTCGACAGGTTCGCCGCGACATGGGAATCGCGCGAGCGCAGCACGATCAGGGTCAGGGCCAGGCTGAACGTGCCGCCCTGCCCCAGTCCGAGCAGAATCGCCCAGCCCCACAGACCTTCGATCGGTGCGTACAGGCAGCCGAACAGGCCGGCCAGGGTCAGCGCCATGACCACGACAATCGCCAGGCGCTGATCCTTGCCCCGGGTCGCCAGCCACGGCGCGGCCAGCGAACTGGCCAGTTGAATGATCACCGAACCGGACAGCACCAATCCGGCCTGAGTCGGTGTCAGCCCGCGCCCGATGAGGATTGACGGCAACCAGCCAAATACGATGTAGGCCAGCGACGATTGCAGGCCCATGTACAAGGTCACCTGCCAGGCCAGCGGATCACGCAGCAACCCGCGCACGCGATAGGCGACGTTGTGTGCGCCATGTTTGGAGCCGACTTGTGGCAGCCAGAATACCGCGGCCACCAATGCCGGAATCACCCAGAAGCCCAAGCCCATCGCCCAGCTGTTGCCGAAGTGTTCACTCAGCGGCACGGTCGAACCAGCCGCCATCGCCGCACCCAGGCACAGGGCCATGGTGTAGACGCCGGTCATGGTCCCGGCATGTTTGGCGAAATCGCGTTTGACAATGCCCGGTAACAGCACGCCGATAATGCCGATGCTGGCGCCCCCAAGCACGCTGCCGGCGAACAGGCCGATCTCGCCGAAATTACTGCGCAGGATAATCCCGCCGGCCAGCGTCAGCAGAATTCCCAGCACCACGCGCTCGGCACCGAAACGCCGCGCCAGAATCGGCGCCAGCGGCGCAAACAGGCCCAGGCACAGCACCGGCAACGTGGTCAGCAATCCCGCCTGCGCCGCAGACAGTCCGAGACTGCTGGAGACCTCGCTGAGCAAGGGCGCCATGCTCGACAACGCCGGGCGCAGGTTCAGCGCCACCAGAATCAACCCAAGCAGCAACAGCCACGGGCGTTTTACCAATGGGTGGCTTTGCTGGACCTGCTCGTCATCAGCCTCAGCATCGATCAGCAATTCCTTCAGTTCGGGCGAGCGTTTCGACGCTGTGGATAACTCATTGCGGGACATGGATTTCTCGGTTTCAAGGTTCATTGATCAACTGCCTAGACAAGGCTTTGGCCCGCTCCGGGTCGCGTTGCTCGACCGCATCGAGCAAGTCGATGTGCAGATCAAACACTTCCTGACGGCGCGGGGAGATATTCAAGGTCTGGCGCAATTGCGCGCCGACGATGCTGGAGAAATATCGATACAGCTCGCTGAGGGTCGGGTTGTGCGCGGCGTCGACCAGTCGGCGATGGAACACCAGATCGCAGGCGATGTAGGTGTCGAGATCGCCGTGGTAGTGGCTGCCGCTGGTGCCGAGCGCTTCGCGCAGGGCCGCCAGATCCTCATCGGTACGGCGCAACGCGGCCAGGCCGATGGCCTCGACTTCAAGGATGTGTCGGGTCTCCCGAGCCTGCTCCAGCGAACAGCGGGATAGCGCTTTAAGTGTGTCGAGCGGGTCGACCAGCGCACGAAGATAACTGCCGTCGCCTTGGCGAATTTCGATCAATCCCGAGAACGCCAGAACACGCATCGCCTCACGCACCGTGTTGCGGCTGATGCCCAGCTCGGCGCACAGCTCAGGTTCGGTCGGCAGACGCTCGCCGACCTGCCACGCACCGCTGTTGATGCGCTGCCGCAGTTGATCCAAAGCCTGATCGACCAGAGATCGCTTGATCAAAGGGGAAATGTCGGACATGAGCCTCACCTTTTCATCCAATCATAGGATGAATTTTCCGACATGTTAGTCAGACCCATGTAGGACGGCAACCACCTAGGGTCAATCGGAGACACATGGAGCGGCATTTTCGATTGGTCAAAATTACCCTTTAAGGGTAATTTCAGGGACAGGGTTTTGGCTTCTTATGGAAAAGAACACACCCCATTACGACTTGGCAGTCGTGAAGGCCGAAGTAATTAGACGAGGCAAAGAAGCCTTTACACGTTATGCACTTGAGACAGGCCGGGACATGGGCATGTCATGGAAAGTGATGATGCAGGTTGTGGCAACGCTTGAGCGGCGGATGCTCTACAAATCCATGACCTCTTATTCCAACCATCGTAACTGGCACGACGTCTATCACGTATCGTTTCGAAATCGGGAGATCTACATCAAAGTGACCTACTGCACGAGCGGTGGTTCTCCGGTGATCTCCTTCAAGGAGAAAAACACATGAGCAAGAGGCAATGCCTGAGTTGCGGCACCGAACACGCAATGCACCACTTTCAAGATCGCAGTCTCGACGTCAATTACAAACAGTTTTCGCGGCCCGTACACCTTCTCGCCGGCTGGGAGTGCAGGGTCTGTGGCGAAATCATTTTTGACAGTGGTACCGACAGTGCCGAGCGCTACGTAGATGCCGGCGATCAATTACTCGAAGACGTACTTCGGCTGATCGGTACCGAAATGAAGCGTATTCGCCGAAAGCTCCATCTCACTCAAAGAAGTGCGGTGAAGTGGCTGTCAGGAGGTGGGCATAATGCGTTTTCACGATATGAACGCGGCGAACTGGCTCCGCCGCAGCCGTTGTTCACACTGATGCGGCTTCTGGATCGTCATCCCGATCTGCTAGAGGAAATTCAGGCACTTCACGCAGACGACGGTCTCAAACAACTTCTGGAAACTCGTTACCCGGAGCGGGAACCTGTTCTGGCCAGATGAGCCCAGATAAAACAAACCCGGAACTGAGTCCGGGTTTGTTTCAGTGCCTGACGGGCATCAATGCAAAATCTGACTCAAGAACAACTTGGTCCGATCATTCTGCGGATTGTCGAAGAAGTCGTTCGGCGCGGCCTGCTCAACGATTTCGCCCTTGTCCATGAAGATCACGCGGTTGGCCACGGTGCGGGCGAAGCCCATTTCGTGGGTCACGCAGAGCATGGTCATGCCGTCTTCGGCCAGACCGATCATGGTGTCCAGAACCTCTTTCACCATCTCCGGGTCAAGCGCTGAAGTCGGCTCGTCGAACAGCATGATTTTCGGCTTCATGCACAAGGCGCGGGCGATCGCCACACGCTGTTGCTGACCGCCGGAAAGCTGCCCCGGATATTTGTGCGCCTGCTCCGGAATGCGTACGCGCTCCAGGTAATGCATGGCGATTTCTTCGGCCTTGCGCTTGGGCATCTTGCGCACCCACATCGGCGCCAGGGTGCAGTTCTGCAAAATGGTCAGGTGCGGGAACAGGTTGAAGTGCTGGAACACCATGCCGACTTCGCGGCGGATCGCTTCGATCTGCTTGAGGTCGTTGGTCAGTTCCACGCCGTCGACGACGATGCGGCCCTGCTGGTGTTCTTCCAGGCGATTAAGGCAACGAATCGTCGTCGATTTGCCGGAACCCGACGGGCCGCACAGGACGATACGCTCGCCTTGTTTGACATTGAGGTTGATGTCTTTCAGCACGTGAAACTGGCCGTACCACTTGTTCACGCCCTGCATCTGGATGATGCCTTCCGGACCCAGAGGCTTTTTGATTGCTTCGCTCATTTACAGAGAACTCCTAACGCTTGTGGCCAGTGTCGAGCTTGCGTTCCAGATGCATGGAATAGCGCGACATACCAAAACAGAAAATCCAGAACACCAGGGCGGCGAACACGTAGCCTTCGGTGGCCATGCCCAGCCATTTCGGGTCGGCGGCGGCTTGCTTGACGCTGTTGAGCAGGTCGAACAGGCCGATGATGATCACCAGGCTGGTGTCCTTGAACAGCGCAATGAACGTGTTGACGATGCCCGGGATCACCAGCTTCAGGGCTTGCGGCAGAATCACCAGGCCCATCGAACGCCAGTAACCGAGGCCCATCGCTGCAGCCGCTTCGTACTGCCCTTTGGGAATCGCTTGCAGACCACCGCGCACCACTTCGGCGACGTAGGCTGACTGGAACAGGATCACGCCGATCAGCGCCCGCAGCAGCTTGTCGAAGTTCATGCCTTCAGGCAGGAACAGCGGCAGCATTACCGAGGACATGAACAGCACCGTGATCAACGGCACGCCGCGCCAGAACTCGATGAAGGTCACGCAGACCACACGAATCGCCGGCATATTGGAACGCCGTCCCAGCGCCAGCACGATGCCCAGCGGCAATGCTCCGGCGATGCCGACGGTGGCGATCACCAGGGTCAGCATCAGGCCACCCCACTGGCTGGTCGGCACGGTGGTCAGACCGAAACCGCCGTGCAACAAGATGAAGGCGATGATCGGGTACAGCACCAGGAAGCTCAGGCCGTACACCGCTTTACGCGGCACGCGCGAGATGAACAACGGTGCTGCGCCGATGACCGCCAGCCACACGGTCAGGTCGACGCGCCAGCGCAGTTCGGTCGGGTAGTAGCCGTACATGAACTGGCCGAAACGCTGCTGAATGAACACCCAGCAGGCGCCTTCCTTGGTGCAGTCGGCGCGCGTGGTGCCGACCCAGTTGGCGTCGACAATCGCCCAACTGAGGATCGGTGGCACGACGAGGTAGATCAGGTAGAACGCAAACAGCGTCAGCAGGGTGTTGAGCCAGCTGGAGAACATGTTCGCGCGCATCCACGCCACCACGCCGATACTGCTGTTCGGTGGAGGCATGTCGGGTTTGAAAGTATGAGTACTCATGCGCTTTTCCTTACCGCTCGATCAGCGCAATGCGCTTGTTGTACCAGTTCATCAGCAGGGAAATGCTGATACTGATCGCCAGGTACACGCTCATGGTGATGGCAATCACTTCGATGGCCTGCCCGGTCTGATTGAGCACCGTGCCCGCGAACAGCGAAACCATTTCCGGATAACCGATACCGGCTGCCAGCGAAGAGTTTTTCGCCAGGTTGAGGTATTGGCTGGTCAGCGGCGGAATGATCACGCGCAGGGCTTGCGGGATGATCACCTTGCGCAGGGTCGGGCCGTTGCGCAGGCCGAGGGAACGCGCCGCTTCGGTCTGACCGTGGCTGACCGACTTGATCCCGGAACGCACGATCTCGGCGATGAACGCTGCGGTGTACACAGTGAGCGCCAGGGTCAACGCCAGCAGTTCCGGGATCAGCACCCAGCCACCGACAAAGTTGAAGCCCTTGAGCTCGGGCATTTCCCAGTGCAACGGAGCGCCGAAGATCAGCGCGCACAAGGTCGGGATCACCAGCGCAATTGCCAGGCCGGTCCAGAACTTGTGGAACGGTACGCCGGTTTCTTCGAAACGCTTGTTGGCCCAGCGGCACATCAGCACGATGCCGACGATGGCCAGCACGATGCTGATCACGAACGCCCAGAAGCCGTCAGCGGCGAGTGCGGCCGGCATGTTCAGGCCACGGCTGCTGACGAAGAAGGTGTCGCCGAAGTTGTGGCTGTTACGCGGCCCCGGCATGGTCAGGAACACCGCGAAGTACCAGAACAGGATCTGCAGCAGTGGCGGAATGTTGCGGAACACTTCCACATACACCGTCGCCAGTTTGGCGATGATCCAGTTCTGCGACAGCCGCGCCACGCCGACGATGAAACCGAGGATCGTCGCCAGGATCACGCCGATAAAGGTCACCAACAGGGTGTTGAGCAGGCCGATGACAAACACCCGCGCGTAGCTGTCCGCTTCGGTGTAGTCGATCAGGGTTTGAGCGATGCCGAACCCGGCACTGCGCTCCAGAAAGCTGAAACCGGAAGTGATACCCCGGTGCTGAAGGTTGGTTTGCGTGTTGTCGAACAGGTACCAGCCAAGCGAGATCACCGCCACAACGGTGATGATCTGGAATAGCCACGCACGCACTCGTGGATCGCTGAGGCTGAGCCTCTGCTTTGGTGCGCCGATAGAATTTTGCATGAAGTGCCCCGGAAGAAATGGAACAAGAACATCACCCGGCGGTTGGCCCGCCGGGCGATAGAACCATTAGCGCACTGGTGGTGCGTACTGAATGCCGCCGTTGTTCCACAGGGCGTTCAGGCCACGGTCGATTTCCAGCGGAGTGCTCTTGCCGAGGTTTTTCTCGAAGATTTCGCCGTAGTTGCCGACCTGCTTGACGATCTGCACAACCCAGTCTTTCGGCAGTTTCAGGTCTTTGCCGTATTCGCCGTCAGCACCGAGCATACGGGCCACGTCCGGGTTCTTGGTGGACTTGGCTTCAGCTTCGACGTTCTTCGAAGTGATGCCAGCTTCTTCAGCATTGAGCAGCGCGTAGCCGACCCAACGCACGATGGCCAGCCACTCGTCGTCGCCGTTACGTACGACCGGACCCAGTGGTTCTTTGGAAATGGTTTCCGGCAGAACCACGTAGTCCTTCGGCGAGGCCAGCTTGCTGCGCTGGGCGAACAGCTGGGACTTGTCGGAGGTCAGCACGTCGCAACGACCGGATTCCAGCGACTTGGCGCTTTCATCGGAGGTGTCGAAGGTGATCGGGGTGTATTTCAGACCGTTGCCACGGAAGTAGTCGGAAACGTTCAGTTCGGTGGTGGTACCGGCCTGGATGCAGATGGTCGCGCCGTCGAGCTCTTTGGCACTTTTCACGCCCAGCTTGTTGTTCACCAGGAAGCCGATGCCGTCGTAGTAGGTGATGAAGCCCGGGAATTTCAGGCCCATGCCCGCGTCACGGGAACTGGTCATGGTGGTGTTGCGCGACAGGATGTCGATCTCGCCGGATTGCAGCGCGGTGAAGCGCTCCTTGGCGTTCAACTGGCTGAACTTGACCTTGTTGGCGTCGCCGAAAACGGCTGCCGCCACAGCGCGGCAGACGTCAGCATCGATGCCGAGAATCTTGCCGGTCGCATCCGGTACCGAGAAGCCCGGCAGACCGTCGCTCACGCCACACTGCACGAAACCTTTTTTCTGTACCGCATCCAGGGTTGCACCCGCCTGAGCGAACCCGCTGACGCCGAGTACTGCTGCAGCAGTCACGACCGCCAGAGTGGATTTCAACATCTTCATTCAAACCTCCAGTTTTGCTCTTGTTGTGTCGGAGCTTGAGTCCTGTCGCACCCTTTTGAGGCGTTGTTGACCCGTGTTGGCTTTTTTTGGGGTCAACCGACGTAAGACCTTCGCTATGAGTCTAGTAGGAGAAAATCCACATCATGGATCACTCACTTCTCACCAATCGGCCGAACGGGCTGTAGCCCTTTCACGTTCGCTAAGCCCGTAGCGGCCATTGGCGAACATCCATCACCGGATTCGTTGCTATCCCATCGCGCGACTGACACTGATAGTGTTACCGCCACGCGTAGGACGCTTCGTACGCAAACCTCCATAGCAAACGCCGTACCACACCGCTTGCGAAAGTGATTGCGCGACACGTCAATAGCTAAACTTGTAACCTTGCGACATCTTGTTAACGGATCAACCGGGCGCGCACTTCAATCACGCACTCAATGAGAGCGCCCGCACATTTTTGGAGCAGACATGACCGAGCCCTTGATTCTTCAGCCTGTTAAGCCCGCAGACGCCTGCGTGATCTGGCTGCACGGCCTCGGCGCCGACCGTTACGACTTCCTGCCGGTGGCCGAGGCGTTGCAGGAAATCCTGCTGAGCACGCGTTTTGTGCTGCCGCAGGCGCCGACGCGTCCAGTGACGATAAATGGCGGATATGCCATGCCCAGCTGGTACGACATCAAGGCCATGAGCCCGGCCCGGGCGATCGACCGTGACCAGTTGGAAGCTTCGGCAGAGCGCATCATCGAACTGATTGAAGCCGAGCGCGCCAGCGGAATAGACGCCTCGCGGATTTTTCTCGCCGGGTTTTCCCAGGGCGGCGCGGTGGTATTGCACACCGCATTTCTGAAGTGGCAGGGGCCGTTGGGTGGCGTGCTGGCGTTGTCGACTTACGCACCGACGTTCAGCGACGAACTGGAGTTATCCGCCAGCCAGCAGCGCATTCCGGTGCTCTCGCTGCACGGCCAGTTCGATAACGTGGTGCAGAACTCGATGGGCCGCAGTGCTTACGAGCATTTGAAGAAGCATGGTGTCACCGTGACATGGCAGGAATACCCAATGGAGCACGAAGTGTTACCTGAAGAGATTCGCGACATTGGTGTCTGGTTGAGCGAACGGCTGCGCTGATTGTCGACCAATCCCTGCCCATTGATCCCTCCTACTACGCCGCGCCCGATTCTTGCATTACACTGGCCGGCGTACATTCCTTAACCAATTGATGAGATGACCGTGCTCAAAGCACTCAAGAAAATGTTCGGTAAAAGCGAGGCTGAGCAGCTCGCGCCAGTTCCCAGTGCGCCGTCGCACGCCCCCGGTCATCGCGCCGATGCCCCGCAGGCCGACCGCCCCGCTCCCGCAGCCGCACCGAAGCCCGAAGAAAAACCCGCTGCGGCCGCGCCAATGGCCGTAGAGCCTGCACCCGGCGAAGCGCCGAAATCGGCCAGACCGCGCCGCGAACCGAAGCCCAAGGCACCGGTCATTCCATGGAAACTCGAAGACTTCGTCGTCGAGCCACAGGAAGGCAAAACCCGCTTTCACGATTTCAAGCTTGCCCCGGAACTGATGCACGCCATCCAGGACCTGGGCTTTCCGTACTGCACGCCGATCCAGGCGCAGGTGCTGGGCTTCACCCTCGCCGGCAAAGACGCCATTGGCCGCGCGCAGACCGGCACCGGCAAGACCGCCGCGTTCCTGATCTCGATCATCACCCAGTTGCTGCAGACGCCGCCGCCGAAAGAGCGCTATATGGGCGAGCCGCGTGCGCTGATCATCGCGCCGACCCGCGAACTGGTGGTGCAGATCGCCAAGGACGCCGCTGACCTGACCAAATACACCGGCCTCAATGTCATGACGTTCGTCGGCGGCATGGACTTCGACAAACAGCTCAAGCACCTCGAAGCGCGGCATTGCGACATCCTCGTCGCCACGCCGGGCCGCTTGCTCGACTTCAACCAGCGCGGCGACGTGCACCTGGACATGGTCGAAGTGATGGTCCTGGACGAAGCCGACCGCATGCTCGACATGGGTTTCATCCCGCAGGTACGGCAGATCATTCGCCAGACCCCGCCGAAGTCCGAGCGCCAGACCCTGCTGTTCTCCGCGACCTTCACCGAAGACGTGATGAATCTGGCCAAGCAATGGACCACCGACCCGGCGATTGTCGAAATCGAAATCACCAACGTCGCCAACGAGAACGTCGAGCAGCACATCTACGCCGTGGCCGCTGCCGACAAATACAAGCTGCTCTACAACCTGGTCAACGATAACGGTTGGGAGCGAGTCATCGTGTTTGCCAACCGCAAGGACGAAGTACGCCGCATCGAAGAGCGTCTGGTGCGTGATGGCATCAACGCCGCGCAGCTGTCCGGCGACGTGCCGCAACACAAGCGCATCAAGACTCTGGAAGGTTTCCGCGAAGGCAAGATCCGCGTGCTGGTGGCCACCGATGTCGCCGGTCGCGGCATCCACATCGACGGCATCAGCCACGTGATCAACTTCACCCTGCCGGAAGTCCCGGACGATTACGTGCACCGCATTGGCCGTACCGGTCGTGCCGGCGCCGATGGCGTGTCGATCAGCTTTGCCGGCGAGGACGACTCTTACCAGTTGCCGTCGATCGAAGAAAAGCTTGGTCGCAAGATCAGCTGTGAAACCCCGCCGACGCATCTGCTGCGTGCGGTTGAGCGCAAGCGTCCGCAGTAAGCCCCGCCATATGAAAAAGCGCAGCCGGAAACGGACTGCGCTTTTTTTAGGCCCGATGGTTGCTCGCCAGAACTAAAAGTCCATAATGGAAAAATAAGTTTAGTTTCGGAGCGCGAAATGTCCAGTACGCCCTATGTGATCGATCAAGCCCAGGCCCATGAACTGTTGGCGCGTATCGATGTTCCGCAAATCCTGCGCAAGCTGTTCCGCGATCTGGCGGCCGGGAACGCCGTGCAGCCGGCGCAGCAATGGGTCGAGTTTCCGCAGGGTGCCGGCGACTTCATCAACTACTTGGGTGTACTGGCCGAGGACGGCGTGTACGGAGTGAAGACTTCGCCGTACATCGTCCGTGAGCAGGGTGCGCTGGTGACGGCATGGACATTGTTGATGTCGATGAAAACCGGCCAGCCGCTGCTGCTCTGTGATGCCGGCGAACTGACCACCGCGCGCACCGCCGCGACCACGGCCGTGGCGGTCGACGCCCTCGCCCCGTTGAATGCCCAGCGACTGGCGATCATCGGCAGCGGCAAGGTTGCTCAAGCGCATCTGCACTACGCCAAAGCGCTGCGCGACTGGAAGAGCATCAGCCTGTATTCGCCGTCGCTGCTGGAAGATGCGCAAACACAGGCCGAGTTGAAGTGCATTGTGCCGTCAGTGAAGATTGCCGACAGCCTTGAGACCGTCACCGCCGATGCGGATGTGATCATGCTCTGCACCTCGTCGGCCGGGCCGGTGATCGATCCTGCAACGTTAAGCAAACCGGCGCTGATCACCTCGATCAGCACCAACGCCCCGCGCGCCCATGAAGTACCGCCGCAAAGTCTCAACGACATGCAGGTGTTCTGCGACTATCGTCTGACCACGCCGGGTTCGGCAGGTGAGATGCTGATTGCCGCCGAACAGCATGGCTGGAACAAGGATTCGATTGTCGGCGACCTCGCCGACTTGCTCAGCGAAAAAGTGCCGCGCCCGGGTTACGACCGTCACGTGTTCTTCCGTTCAATCGGCTTGGGCCTGGAAGATATTGCCCTCGCCAATGCGGTTTATCACTTAACCCACTAACGCCAAAAATCCCCTGTGGGAGCGAGCCTGCTCGCGAATGCGGTCTGACATTCAGCGAAGATGTCGACTGATACACCGCTTTCGCGAGCAGGCTCGCTCCCACAAGGGACTAGCGAACGCCTTGATATTGCGTACCCACTGGAGACCTACATGAGCCACGCAGATTTCATCATCATCGGCGGCGGGATTGCCGGCGCTTCCACCGGGTTCTGGCTGGCGCCGCACGGCAAAGTGATCGTGCTCGAGCGTGAAACCCATCCCGGCTATCACTCCACCGGTCGCTCCGCCGCGCTGTACACCGCCGCCTACGGCACCGCACAGGTCCGCGCACTGACTCAGGCGAGCCGCGCGTTTTTCGACAGTCCTCCGAGCGGCTTTTGCGAGCACCCGCTGCTGACTCCGCGCGGCGAAATGACCGTCGACTTCATCGGTGATCCCGCCGAACTGAACAATCAATACCTCAGCGCCAAAGCCACGGTGCCGCAGATGCAACTGCTCAGCGCCGACGAAGCCTGCGCGCGTCTGCCGATCCTGCGCCGGGAAAAAGTCCACGGCGCGATCTACGACCCATCGGCCTGCGACATCGACACCGACGCGCTGCATCAAGGCTACCTGCGCGGCATCCGGCGCAACCACGGCGAAGTGCGCACCGATTGCGAAGTGCTCGGCTTGAGCCGCGATGCCGATGGCCTGTGGATCGTGCAGACCAACGGCGAGACATTCACCGCACCGGTGCTTATCAATGCCGCCGGTGCCTGGGCCGACAAGATCGCTGCCCTGGCCGGTGCGCAGCCGCTGGGTCTGCAAGCGAAACGCCGCGCCGCATTTATCTTTGCCGGCCCGGAAGGCGTTGACACTCATCATTGGCCAATGCTGGTCAGCCTCGACGAATCCTTCTACATGAAGCCCGACGCCGGCATGTTCCTCGGCTCGCCGGCCAACGCCGATCCGGTCGAACCGCACGATGTGCAGCCGGAAGAACTCGACATCGCCATGGGCATTTATCAGATCGAAGAGGCCACCACGCTGACCATCCGCCGTCCGACCCGCACCTGGGCCGGTCTGCGCAGTTTCGTTGCCGACGGTGATTTGCTCAGCGGCTTTGATCCGCAGGTGCCAGGGCTGTTCTGGGTCGCCGCGCAGGGCGGCTACGGCATTCAGACGTCGCCGGCGATGGGCCAGGCCAGTGCGGCGCTGGTGCGCGGCGAGCCATTCCCCGAGCACCTGCATCAATTCGGTCTGGACAGCGCCATGCTCTCCCCGGCCCGACTGGCTTGATCGCATCGACTCGTCGAAAAGATTGCGGCACACTCGCAGCGCCCCGGCACAAGGGGCGCTGACGCTGCCTGGAGCTCCACTGTCATGACTGCCCCTGAATTCGACCCGGCGCTGGATAACTTCCGCGCCATCGCCGACGCCATCGCCACGCTGTTCTTTCCACATGCCGAGGTGGTGCTGCACGACCTGCGCACGCAGAAGGTCGACTACATCGCCAACAACTTGTCCAAGCGCGAGATCGGCGACGACTCGTCACTGGAAGACATGCTCAGCGAGGATGTCAGCGACAGGAACATCGGCCCGTACGAAAAGCTCAACTGGGACGGTCAGAAAATTCGCAGCCTCAGCACCGTGCTGCGTGACAGCGAAAGTCGGCCGCTGGCGGTGCTGTGCATCAACCTGAATATTTCCCTGTTCGAGAACGCCAAAGCGGCGCTGGATCTGTTTCTCTCGCCGAGCAAGCTGATTCCGCAGCCGGACTCGCTGTTCCGTGATGACTGGCAGGAACGCATCAACACCTTCCTCCACGCCTGGTTGCGCGAGCGGCAGTTGAGCCTGAATCTGCTGACTCGTGACCACAAACGCGAACTGGTGCTGGCGCTGCACGCCGAGGGCGCGTTCAAGGGCAAGAGCGCCTCGAACTACGTGGCCAATGTGCTGAACATGGGGCGGGCGACGGTGTACAAACATTTGAAGGAATTGAAGGGCTGAAGATTTGCATCGCTAGCGCTGGCCTCTTCGCGAGCAGGCTCGCTCCCACATTTGGAATGCGTTACCCCTGTGGGAGCGAGCCTGCTCGCGAAAGCGCTTGATCAATCGCCGTAGATATCGGTCTTGAAATACTTCTCGGAAATCTTCTGGTACTCGCCATTCGCGCGAATCCCGTCGATGGCGCTGTTCAACTGGCTGACCAGCTCAGCATTGCCCTTGCGCACAGCAATCCCCGCGCCCTCGCCGACGTACTTCGGATCCTTCAGCTCCGGCCCGACAAACGCGTAACCCTTACCGCGCGGCATCGACAGGAAGTCATTGAGCGGAATGGTGTCGGCAAAAATCGCATCAAGGCGCCCCGCCGCCAGGTCCATGTAGATTTCTTCGTTGTTGCTGTAGCGCTTGACGTTGATGCCCTTGGGTTCGAACACCTCGGTGGCATAACGATCGGTGGTGGTCGCGCGCTGCACGCCGACGTTCTTGCCTTTGAGGCTGGCGTACTGATCATCCACCGTAGCGCCTTCCTTCATGACCAGACGCGAAGAAGTGAAATAGTACTTGTGGCTGAAATCCACCGACTTCTTGCGATCTTCGTTGATGGTCATCGACGACAGCGCCATGTCGATCTTCTTCACTTTCAGCGAAGGAATCAGCCCGTCGAACTCACCTTCAACCCACACGCACTTGACCTTCATCTGCGCACACAGGGCATTGCCGATGTCGTAGTCGAAACCGACGATTTCACCTTTATCGGTTTTCGAAGCGAACGGCGGATAGGCCGCTTCGATGCCGATACGCAGGGTTTTCTCGGCGGCGAAGACGCTGGAGCAGGCCAGCAGACTGAGAGCCAGACCGGTGATGAGGGGAAGTTTCTTCATGTTCGTTCTCTCGCGGGTTGTTGTTGGTTTGGCGAAGAAGAGCAACTACAAGCGGCAAGCTGATAGCGGCAAGACAGAAGCTTTTGTGTACTTGGAAATCCATACTGGACTCACAGGTACAAATCGTCAACCGGGTCGAGAGGGGAGGATTTTCGGTGTCGCTGATGACGCCTTCGCGAGCAGGCTCGCTCCCACAGGGAAACGCATTCCAATTGTGGGAGCGAGCCTGCTCGCGAAGACTGACCGGAGGGCGCTACAGGAATTACTTTTTCCAGCGATCAGCGGCGGCATGATCACTGTCGCGCCCTTCGACCCAACGCGGGCCGTCACTGGTGTTCTCTTTTTTCCAGAACGGCGCGCGGGTTTTCAGGTAGTCCATGACGAAGGCGCAGGCATCGAACGCGGCCTGGCGGTGGGCGCTGGCGGCGCCGACGAAGACGATCGGTTCGCCCGGTTCCAGCGCGCCGATGCGGTGCAGCACTTCCAGTTTCAACAGCGGCCAGCGCTGCTCGGCTTCGACAGCGATCTTGCCGAGAGCCTTTTCGGTCATGCCCGGATAGTGTTCGAGGAACATCCCGGCCACGTCGAGCCCGTCGTTGAAGTCGCGCACATAACCGACAAAGCTCACCACCGCGCCCACACCGACATTGGCCGCGTGCATCGCATTGACTTCAGCGCCCGGATCGAACGGCGTGGCCTGCACGCGAATCGCCATGTTCAGCCTCCGGTCACGGTGGGGAAAAACGCCACTTCATCACCATCGACAACTGGCTCGTCGAGCTGGCAGAGGTCTTCGTTGCGTGCGCACATCAGGTTTTGCTCGCTCAGCACTTCGGCGCCATCACGTTCTGCCAACAGTGCCCGAACGTCATCGACGGTGGCGAAATCGCCTTCAACCGCAACCGAATCCACGCCCAGCGCTTCACGGTAGCGGGCAAAAAATTTCACGGTCAGTTTCATGGCTGCTCCGCCTGGAAGTGGCCGCTCTTGCCGCCGACTTTCTCCAGCAGACGCACGCTTTCGATGGTCATGCCCCGGTCGACGGCTTTGCACATGTCGTAAATGGTCAGGGCGGCGACGCTGGCGGCGGTCAGCGCTTCCATCTCGACGCCGGTCTGCCCGGACAGCTTGCAGCGGGCGACGATACGCACGCTGTCATCACCTTCGGCGCTGAGTTCGACTTTGACGCCGGTGAGCATCAGCGGGTGGCACAGGGGAATCAGATCACTGGTCTTCTTCGCCGCCTGAATCCCGGCAATGCGCGCCACGGCGAACACATCACCCTTGGGATGACCGCCGCTGACGATCATCTGCAAGGTTGCGGGGAGCATGCGCACCAGCGCTTGAGCGGTCGCTTCACGGAACGTCACGGCTTTTTCAGTGACGTCGACCATGTTGGCGCGACCTTGGGAATCGAGATGAGTCAGCACGGGATTACTCCTGATCAGGAGCGTGGATTGTAAACCTGTGGGTCAGATATCCGCATCACTGATTATGAAATCACCGTTACCCCCTGTGGGAGCGAGCCTGCTCGCGAAAGCGGATTCAGATTCACTATAGATGTCGACTGATACACCGCATTCGCGAGCAGGCTCGCTCCCACAGGAGATATGCATTTATCCATAAAAAAAACCGGGCGGCTTTAAGGGCCGCCCGGTTCTGGGTGAAGGGTTACAAATGCGATTCGGCGTATTCGGCCAGGATCGAGCGAGGCACCCCTTGCAGGGTGATGTGCACACCGTTGGGGAAATCCTTGAAGCGTTCGGTCAGGTAGGTCAGCCCGGAGCTGGTCGCGGACAGGTATGGGGTGTCGATCTGCGCCAGGTTGCCCAGGCACACCACTTTGGAACCGGCGCCGGCACGGGTGATGATGGTTTTCATCTGATGCGGCGTGAGGTTCTGGCATTCGTCGATCAGGATCAGGCTCTGCTGGAAGCTGCGACCACGAATATAGTTGAGCGATTTGAACTGCAACGGCACTTTGCTGAGGATGTAGTCGACGCTGCCATGGGTGTTTTCGTCATCCATGTGCAAGGCTTCGAGGTTGTCGGTGATGGCGCCCAGCCAAGGCTCCATTTTTTCCGCTTCGGTGCCGGGCAGGAAGCCGATTTCCTGGTCCAGACCCTGCACGCTGCGGGTGGCGATGATGCGGCGATAACGTTTGCTGACCATGGTCTGCTCGATCGCAGCGGCCAGCGCCAGAATGGTTTTACCGGAACCGGCGGCGCCGGACAGGTTGACCAGATGAATGTCCGGGTCAAGCAGCGCATACAGGGCCAGACTCTGATAGATGTCGCGCGGCTTCAGCCCCCAGGCCTCCTGATGCAGCAGCGGTTCCTGATGCAGGTCGAGGATCAGCAGGCGGTCTTCCTGGATTTCCTTGATCCAGCCGACAAAGCCCTGCTCGTCGATGATGAACTCGTTGATGTGCACGGCCGGCAGATTGTCGATCAGTTGTACCTGATGCCAGGTGCGGCCGTGGTCCTGACGGGTTTCGACCTTGCTCACGCGGTCCCAGAAGGAGCCGGTCATGTTGTGGTAGCCGTTGGGCAGCAGGGACACGTCATCGACCAATTGGTCGGTGCTGTAGTCCTCGGCGTCGATCCCACAGGCGCGCGCCTTGAGGCGCATGTTGATGTCTTTGGTGACCAGCACCACCGGTTTTTGCGGATCGCGGGTATGCAGATCAATCAGTTGGTTGATGATTTTGTTGTCGTTCAGATGCTCGGGCAGAATCAGGTTCGACTCGGCCTGCTTGCTCATCAGAATTGACAGCAAGCCCTTCGGCCCGCCCTTGCCACGCTGGATCGGCACGCCCAGCTCAACGTCTTCAGGGGACGCATCGCCCAGGGTCTTGTCGATCAGGCGGATCGCCTGGCGGCATTCGGCGGCCACGCTGTGATGGCCGCTCTTGAGCTTGTCCAGCTCTTCCAGCACGGTCATCGGGATGGCGACGTGGTGTTCTTCGAAATTCAGCAGGGCATTTGGATCGTGAATCAATACGTTGGTATCGAGTACATACAGGATTGGCTGGTTGGAGGAAGGGCTGCGTCCGTGATCATCCATACTCGGTCACCTTTGTGGGAGCCATTCGACGCAATACCGTGACAGTGCTGCGCCTCGAGGTGACTGCCGAATTCATCCACGAGGGCCTGGATGAACTGCACACAATAGGAGTCTGGGAAGACGCCACCTGTGTCGCAGGTTTCGGCGGTCTGTCTTCGTAATACTCCAAAACCGATGACATAAAAAAGCACTTTGACGGTTTTTTTAAGTTTATTTTGCAGAGTGACGAAAAGCCCTTGGCGGACTCCCCGTACCCCGCTAAAGTCGGAAGTCCGCCTGCATCGAATTCCTCCTGAAAATCACCCCAAGCCCAATGTTTCCGGGCTTTTTGTCGTTTCTCAACGAAACGCGTCCTGACAGTCTTCCCAGCCGATGCCGCTCTGCGCAGTCTGGGTGATCAGCCACGGCAGGGACGTCTTCACCGCATCCTGTTTCATGTTGAAATTGATCACCCCGTGGCGCCACAGCAGCATCAGGGTCAGCACCCGCTGCGCGCTCGCCGGGCCTTTGAGTTTGCCGGCACCGTCCTGGGCATCGATGTCCCACAGCGCCACTTGCAGGCCCTGGCTGTTGAAGAAACCTTGTGCGTCACTGCGGCGCTGACCATCCGGCGGACGGAACAGCGGCACGTAGTTTTCCGGCAGTTTGTTCTTCACCAGATCGGCGCTGCGCCGCACCGAATCCTGCCAGTCCTGCCAATGGCTGTGAGAGCGGAACTCCCAGCCCTGCACGCCAACGCACTGCCGGGAGAAACTCGCCTGCAGGCTGCTGACCGAACGGCCAGCGAGTCGCGCCTGAATATCCTTGCCCAGTACAAAGAATGTCCCGCTCAGATTAGATTTTCGCAGGTATTCGGTCAGCCAGTCGGTGTTGTCCGGTTGCACGTTGGCGGCGCTGTCGAACGTCAGCAGAAACAGCCGGTCGTGCATGTCGTCGCCGTTGCGCTCGTAGTCGCCGAAACGATCGAATTCGTTACTGGTTTGCGGTGACAGCGCGGCCTTGCGCATCAGCTCGTCGAGGTACTGCAAATGGAAGATCCGGCTCGGCTCGGCCCACTTGGTGTAATAGCTGTCGTCGCTGACGACGAACTTGGCCGCCTGCTCGCGCAGGGTCGGCAGGTCTTCGACGAGGAAGCAGAACGAGGCGTCCTGATCGCAGCTTTGCTGGGCGTGGTTGTAGTTGGCGAGCAAGCGCTGCCAGAGGCGCTGGCGCAGCTGATTGACCGCATCGATATTGACCGTGCGCAGGCCCAGGCGCTGGGCCAGTGCCGCCTCGTCGATGGACTCGGTGCCGAGCAGGCCGCGAGCGAACATGAGGATTTCCGCCCGCGACGCGACGTCGAACAGGGTCGGGTTGCTGAGCTGCTCCGGCCAGGTCGTGCGATCCAGCGTCGCCGCATCACCGGGCGCCGCCATGGCGCCGAAGCTCAGCAGCCACGCGGTGAATAAAAGAACAATGCGCAAAGGGATGTCTCCATAACAAAACCCGCGCGGCACTATAGCTGATGTGCAAGATTCAAGGTCGTCACCCTCACCCCAGCCCTCTCCCAGAGGGAGAGGGAGCTGACCGAGCGGTTCTTTCGATATCCGTCTACCTGAGCTATCGAGTCGAACTCAAATTTGAAGCCAGCGAACATCGGCCCCCTCTCCCTCTGGGAGAGGGCTGGGGTGAGGGTAAAATCCACCAACCGTCGCAAATCCCGGCACTTGCACCGACCTATAACCCCCATAGCTGGAGTCAACAAGGACAACCCCCTAGAATCGCCCCCACGATTAAAGGAGACGACTTCATGCTGATGGTGATTTCCCCCGCCAAGACCCTCGACTACGAAACACCGCCGGCGACCCAGCGCTTCACCCAGCCGCAGTACCTCGACCATTCCCAGGAATTGATCCAGCAGTTGCGCGAGCTAAGTCCGGCGCAGATCAGCGAGTTGATGCACGTGTCCGACAAGATCGGTGGCCTCAACGCCGCGCGTTTCGGCAGCTGGACACCCGCCTTCACCCCGGAAAACGCCAAGCAGGCCCTGCTCGCCTTCAAGGGTGACGTGTACACCGGCCTGGATGCGCAGTCCTTCAGCGAAGCGCAATTCGATTACGCGCAAAAGCATTTGCGCATGCTCTCCGGCCTTTATGGCCTGCTGCGGCCGCTGGACCTGATGCAACCCTATCGCCTGGAAATGGGCACCAAACTGGCCAACGGCCGTGGCAAGGATCTGTATGCGTTCTGGGGTACGCGCATCAGCGAGTGGCTGAATGAAGCGCTGGCCGATCAGGGCGATGACGTACTGCTCAACCTTGCATCCAACGAATACTTTTCTGCGGTCAAGCGCAGCGCGTTGAAGGCGCGGATCATCAATACCGAGTTCAAGGATCAGAAGAACGGCCAGTACAAGATCATCAGTTTCTACGCGAAGAAAGCGCGCGGCCTGATGAGCCGTTTTGTGATCCAGGAACGCATCAACGACCCGGCTCAGCTCAAGCAATTTGATGTACAGGGTTATCGCTACAGCGCCGAACAATCGAAACCTGACAATCTGGTGTTTTTGCGCGACCACGCCCCGGAATAAAGCATGCCCTTTGCACGACTCTTTTCCTCCAGAGTCGTGCAGTCCGCCCGAAGTCAAAATCCCCCTGCGACATATCGCCAAATTCATGGCGCCAATAAAACCACACTCTATTTTCTAATTTTAGTTTCACTCGACACTGAAGTTTTTTTTCAGTAGTGGCACCTAAATTTTTTACCCGTAGTGGCACAAAACTATCGACCCCGGTTTCACCCCGATAACTAAAGGGCGAAATCGTTAGTGCTATCAATTTGCACCCAGTGCCATCTTCATCAATATTTCAAAAAATTTCGGCTGGCACGATGAGCGGGCTGGAACTATGTCCAAATGCGTTGCTCATACCACCGGTAACGATTCTCGCCGAGTTTGTACGAGATAACTTACGCAGAGCTGATAGCCATGTAACCAAGTTGTCACAGCAACTTGCCTGAGTGACTAACTAGTCTCAAAACAATCGAAGGACAGGAGATACGCACCATTAATATCCCCTACAAAGGCCAAGGCCGCGCCCCTATAAACGTGCTCGCCTGAGCACCTAACTGCTTGATTTACCGGCCCCCTACCGGACGTCGAGCAGGCTACACGACTGCACTAGAGTCTTCCCGCACGGAAGATCGGCTGCATAACAGGGCAAGTCATAACAACAAGGCCTAGTTGCGCACATCTTGAGTGCACTTATTAGACACTCGGAACTTTGTATGCCTGCACACGGCATTGTGGCGCCTGTAAGCCGCACTTCCGAGTGCACTAGTGACCGCTGAACACCATTAACTCCGGCCTTCTAAGGCCTGATATATACAGAGGTAATTGCGATGCGCATCAGCATATTTGGTTTGGGTTACGTTGGCGCAGTATGTGCCGGTTGCCTGTCTGCACGGGGCCATGACGTAGTTGGCGTCGATGTTGCCAAAGACAAGATCGACATGATTAACGCCGGCAAATCGCCGATCGTTGAACCGGGCCTGGGTGAACTGTTGCAACAGGGTATCCAGACCGGTCGTCTGCGCGGCACGACCAACTTCGCCGAGGCGATTCGTGATACCGACCTGTCGATGATCTGCGTCGGCACGCCAAGCAAAAAGAACGGCGACCTGGAACTGAACTACATCGAGGCCGTGTGCCGCGAGATCGGTTTTGTCCTGCGTGAAAAAACCACCCGCCACACCATCGTCGTGCGCAGCACCGTGTTGCCAGGCACCGTGGCCAACGTGGTCATCCCGATTCTGGAAGACTGCTCGGGCAAGAAAGCCGGCGTCGATTTCGGCGTTGCGGTCAACCCGGAATTCCTCCGCGAATCCACCGCCATCGCTGACTACGATCAGCCACCGATGACCGTTATCGGCGAGTTCGATACCGCCTCGGGCGACGTTCTGCAATCGCTGTACGAAGAACTCGACGCCCCGATCATCCGCAAGGACATCGCCGTTGCCGAGATGATCAAGTACACCTGCAACGTCTGGCACGCGACCAAAGTGACCTTCGCCAACGAGATCGGCAACATCGCCAAAGCGGTCGGCGTCGATGGTCGTGAAGTGATGGAAGTGGTTTGCCAGGACAAGACTCTGAACCTGTCCCAGTACTACATGCGCCCGGGCTTCGCCTTCGGCGGTTCGTGCCTGCCCAAAGACGTGCGTGCGCTGACCTACCGCGCCGGTTCTCTGGACGTCGAAGCACCGCTGCTCAACTCGCTGATGCGCAGTAACGAATCGCAAGTGCAGAACGCTTTCGACATCGTTGAAAGCCATGAAAAACGCAAAGTCGCCCTGCTCGGCCTGAGCTTCAAGGCCGGCACCGACGACCTGCGCGAAAGCCCGCTGGTCGAACTGGCGGAAATGCTGATCGGCAAGGGTTACGACCTGAGCATCTACGACAGCAACGTCGAATACGCCCGTGTCCACGGTGCGAACAAGGACTACATCGAATCGAAGATTCCGCACGTATCGTCCCTGCTCAACTCCGACTTCGACTCGGTGATCGACAACTCCGACGTGATCATCCTCGGCAACCGCGACGAGAAATTCCGTTCGCTGGCCCAGGAAGCGCCGCAGGGCAAGCAAGTCATCGACCTGGTGGGCTTCATGTCCAAGGCCACCAGCGCCGGTAGCCGCACCGAAGGCATTTGCTGGTAAGGCAAGCCTCAAGCTTCAAGCCGCAAGCAAAAGCAACACGCTTGCGGCTTGAAGCCTCCATCACCTTCGGATGACGGTTATGACCAAGCTCAAACATTTTTTTCTGCAATCAGCCGGCTGGCTTTTTTATCTCAGTCTGCTGATGGGCCTGGCCTTGATGCTGCCCACGTCCACATTCGACTCCGAGTCGAAGGACTTCATTTTCCTGATTGGCGCCGTGGGTATCTGGCGCTACTCGATGGGTGCAACGCACTTTGTGCGCGGCATGATTTTTCTCTACATCGTTTACCCGCACCTGCGTCGCAAAGTACGCAAGCTGGGTAAAGCGGCCGATCCGTCGCATGTGTTTCTGATGGTCACCAGCTTTCGTATTGACGCGCTGACAACCGCGCAGGTCTACAGCTCGGTGATCCGCGAAGCCATCGACTGCGAACTGCCGACCACCATTGTCTGCTCGATCGTGGAAATGTCCGACGAGCTGCTGGTCAAGGCGCTGTGGGCACGGATGAATCCGCCGGAGCGGGTCAAGCTCGACTTCGTGCGCATTCCCGGCACCGGCAAGCGCGATGGTCTGGCCTTCGGTTTCCGTGCGATCTCCCGTCACCTGCCGGACGACCGTGCCGTGGTGGCCGTGATCGACGGCGACACCGTGCTCGGCGAAGGCGTCGTGCGCAAGACCGTGCCGTGGTTCCAGCTGTTCGGCAATGTCGGCGGCCTGACCACCAACGAGTTCTGCGAAGTGCGCGGCGGCTACATCATGAGCGAATGGCACAAGCTGCGTTTCGCCCAGCGCCACATCAACATGTGCTCGATGGCCCTGTCCAAGCGCGTACTGACCATGACCGGTCGGATGTCGGTTTTCAAAGCCTCCGTGGTGACCAATCCGGAGTTCATCGCCGACGTTGAAAGCGACTCGCTGCAACACTGGCGTCTGGGCCGCTTCAAGTTCCTGACCGGTGACGACAAGTCGAGCTGGTTCAGCCTGATGCGCCTGGGTTACGACACCTTCTACGTGCCGGACGCCGCGATCAACACCGTTGAGCATCCGCCGGAAAAGAGCTTCATCAAGGCCAGCCGCAAGCTGATGTTCCGCTGGTACGGCAACAACCTGCGCCAGAACTCGCGAGCACTGGGCCTGGGTATCCGCCGCCTCGGCGCGTTCACCTCGGTGGTGCTGTTCGACCAGCGCGTGTCGATGTGGACCTCGCTGCTCGGCCTGACCGTCGCACTGATCGCCAGCTTCAAGTACGGCACCGCGTTCATCCTCGTGTACCTGCTGTGGATCGGTATCACCCGCCTGATCCTGACGCTGTTGCTGTCGTGTTCCGGCCACCGCATCGGCCCTGCTTACCCGGCGATTCTGTATTACAACCAGATCGTTGGCGCCCTGGTGAAGATCTACGTGTTCTTCCGCCTCGACCAACAATCCTGGACTCGCCAGCCCACATCCCTGACCCGTGATCTCGCCAGCTTTCAACGTTGGTTCAACACCTGGTCGTCTCGGACCATGACCTTCTCCGCCGGCAGCATTTTTGTCGCCGTGCTGCTGATGATGGTCTGACCCGCTCCTATTGAATTAACAAGGAAATCGCCCCTATGAATACCGCCGTCAACGTCAACGTAGTGCATGAATCCGAAGCCCAGCGCCAGCACGCTCGCGTGAAAATCCCGGCCAAGCTGCGTTTCTTCGGCCCTGACCGGACTCCGCTCGAAGCGCGGGTCCTCGATCTGTCGGCTGGCGGTCTGGCGTTCAACGCCGGGCAGATGCCGCTGACCATCGGCGAGGTGTACAAGGCGCGTCTGCAATTTGTCATCGACAACCTCGGCCTGGCCATGGACGTTGAACTGCAGGTGCGTTCCTTTGACCGCGCCACCGGCCGCGCCGGCTGCCAGTTCCAGAACCTCGAGCCGCAGGACATTTCCACCCTGCGCCACCTGATCACTTCGCACCTGGCCGGCGACATCGTCAGCATCGGCGAAGTGCTGGCGACCCTGCAGCGCGACAACTTCACCAAGGCGCGCAAGAACAAGACCAACGACACCGGCATGACCCCGTTCGGCCGCCTGAAAGCCGTGACCTTCAGCGCCGGTATTTTCGCTGTTGGTCTGGTCGCTGCCGGTTTCATCTTCAAGTCGGTGTACGGCATGTACTTCGTCAGCCACGCGCAGGCCGGTCTGGTCAGCGTGCCGGGGATGAACATCACCATGCCGCGTGACGGCACCGTACAGAGCCTGGTCAAGTCCGACGGCGTTGCCGCCAAAGGCGCACCGCTGGCGACCTTCAGCACCAGCATGCTCGACGTGCTCAAGGGCCATCTGGCCGAAGACCAACTGGCCCCGGCCAAGGTTGAAGAACTGTTCGGCAAGCAAATGACCGGCACCCTGACTTCGCCGTGCGACTGCACCGTGGCCCAGCAACTGGTGGCTGACGGGCAGTACGCGAGCAAGGGCGACGTGATCTTCCAGTTGGTGCCGCGCAACACCCAGGCCAACGTTGAAGCACGCTTCTCCTATCGCCAGTTCGGCGACGTGCGCCCGGGCACCCCGGTGAGCTTCCAGATCGCCGGCGAAGACAAGACCCGCACCGGCAAGATCGTCAGCAGCACGAGCCTGAAGAGCGCCGACCTGTCCTCCGACATCCGCGTGCAGATCCAGCCTGACGAGCCGCTCGACAGCAGCCTGGCCGGCCGCCCGGTTGAAGTGAACAGCGACCGTGGCCCGAACCTGAACTGGCTGATCGACAAAGCCATGGCTGCCGGTCTTTAAGTCGAGGACATGCCTGTGACTACGCATAACTTGAACACACCGCCGACCCTGTGGGAGCGAGCCTGCTCGCGAAAGGGCCAGCGCGGTTTGTCTGAAGTACCGAGTCGACTGCTTCGCGAGCAGGCTCGCTCCCACATGGGATTGATGGTGTGCTCGCTGGCACTGGCAGTTTCTCTGGCCGGTTGCGCCGGGCTGCCCGATCAGCGTCTGGCCAACGAAGCGCTCAAGCGTGGCGACACCGCCACCGCTGCGCAGAATTACCAGCAACTGGCCGATCTGGGTTATAGCGAGGCGCAAGTCGGCCTGGCCGATATCCAGGTCGACAGCCGTGACCCGGCGCAGATGAAACAGGCCGAGGCGACTTACCGCGCAGCGGCCAGCGTGTCGCCGCGTGCCCAGGCACGTCTCGGTCGTTTGCTGGTGGCCAAGCCGGGCTCCACCGAAGCCGAGCACCACGAAGCCGAAACCCTGCTGAAAAAAGCCGCCGCCAATGGCGAAGGCAACACGTTGATCCCGCTGGCGATGCTGTACCTGCAATACCCGCACAGCTTCCCCAACATCAACGCGCAGCAGCAGATCGATCAGTGGCGCAAGTCGGGCTACCCGGAAGCGGGCCTGGCGCAGGTGCTGCTGTATCGCACCCAGGGCACTTACGACCAGCATCTGGATGACGTGGAAAAGATCTGCAAGGCCGCGCTCAACACCACTGACATCTGCTACGTCGAACTGGCCACCGTTTACCAGAAACGTGGCCAGGCGGACCAACAGGCCGAGCTGATCAAGCAGATGCAGGCCGGTTACAGCCGTGGCACCGTCACCGCGCAGCGTGTCGACTCCGTAGCCCGCGTGCTGGCCGATTCGACCCTGGGCAAGACTGACGAAAAAACCGCGCAGGCGCTGCTCGAGCCGATCGCTCCGGGCTACCCGGCATCGTGGGTCACCCTCGCCCAACTGCTTTACGACTTCCCCGAACTGGGCGACGTCGACCAGATGATGAAGTACCTGGACAACGGTCGCGCCGCCGACCAGCCGCGCGCCGAACTGCTGCTGGGCAAGGTCTACTACGAAGGCAAAATGGTCCCGGCCGATGCGAAAGTCGCCGAGGAACACTTCCAGAAAGCCGTTGGCCGCGAAGTCGCCGCCGACTACTACCTCGGCCAGATCTACCGTCGTGGCTACCTGGGCAAGGTCTATCCGCAGAAGGCTCTGGACCACCTGCTGACCGCTGCGCGCAACGGCCAGAACAGTGCCGACTTCGCCATCGCCCAGTTGTTTTCCCAAGGCAAGGGTACCAAGCCCGACCCGCTGAACGCCTACGTATTCAGCCAACTGGCCAAGGCGCAGAACACCCCGCAAGCCGATGAACTGGCAGCGACACTCGAGGCGCAATTGCCGCCCGAGCGCCTGCCCGAAGCCCGCCGCCTGTTGCAACAGGAACAGGCCAGCCGTGGCGCCCTGAACTCGAACACGCTGCAACTGCACGCCCTGCAAGAAGAAGACGGCGAGGAAAAACTATGAAGCTGAACCCATTCGTGAAGGCCGGTATTGGCCTCACCTTCGCGCTGCTCTGGTCTTGCCCGACACTGGCTGCGATGACTGAAACCAAGAATTTCGGTCTGGAAGTGAAACTCACCGGCCAGTCCGAAGACGACCGTGACCTCGGCACTGCCGGCGGCGGTGACGTCAATGGCGTGGGCCTCGACCTGCGTCCCTGGATCTACGGCGAAAGCGGCGCGTGGAGCGCCTACGCGATGGGTCAGGCAGTGACCTCGACCGACATCATCGAGACCGACACCCTGCAACAATCGGACGGTGAACAAGCCACCGACAACAGTGATCGCAAAACCAAGAAGAACTACCTGGCGATGCGCGAGTTCTGGGTCGGCTACAGCGGCCTCACCCCGTACCCGGGCGAGATGCTCAAGTTCGGTCGCCAGCGTCTGCGCAATGACGACGGCCAATGGCGCGACACCAACATCGAAGCGCTGAACTGGACCTTCGACACCACCCTGCTGCGCGCCAATGCCGGTGTTGCCGAGCGTTTCAGCGAATACCGCACCGACTTGAAAGAGCTGGCGCCGAAAGACAAGGATCGCCTGCACGCCTACGCCGACGCTGCTTACCAGTGGACACCGGGCCAGTGGGTCGGCATTCGCGGCCACCACACTCACGATGACGGCAAACTCGATTACGCCGAGCCGGGCGTCCCGCGCGACTCGCTGGACAAGACCGAGAACGGCGACATCAGCTGGATCGGACTGACTGCCGACAGCGACGCCTACAACTGGCGCAACACCAACACCGTCAACTACTGGGGCAGCATCACCGGCATGAGCGGCGACCGCGACACGGTCAATGCGCTGAACGCCGACGGCACGCGCCCGACACAAGCCAAGCGCAGCGATGACATCAGCGGCTGGGCAGCCGATGTCGGCGTGCGTCTGCGCCTCGATCCGCAGTGGCAAGTCGGCGGTGCATACGCCCGCGCCAGTGCCGATTACGAACAGAACGGTCTGGAGAGCAACCGCTCCAACTACACCGGTACCCGCTCGCGCGTGCACCGTTTCGGCGAAGCGTTCCGTGGCGAAATGAACAACATGCAGACCGCCACCCTGTTCGGTTCCTGGATGGTCAACGACGAGTACGACGCCAGCCTGATCTACCACAAGTTCTGGCGTGTCGACGGCAACAAGCCGGTCGGCAGCAACGGCATCAATGCGGTGGAAAACAACACCGACGACGTCACCGGCGCAATCCTCTCCAGCACATCCTTGCCGCTTGAAGATGGCAACAAGGACCTCGGTCAGGAAATGGACCTGGTCGTCACCAAGTACTTCAAGCAAGGCCTGTTGCCGGCGGCGTTGAGCCAGTCGATCGACGAGCCTTCGGCACTGGTGCGATTCCGTGGCGGTGTGTTCAAACCGGGCGATGCCTACGGCAGCCAGGTTGATTCCTACATGCACCGCGCATTCATTGACGTGATCTGGCGCTTCTGATGCAAACCGCCAAGGGAGTGCCCGACATGATCAGCACCAGAACAGGCTCACTCAGCCTGCTGGCCGGCGCGATGCTGCTGGCCAGCGCCGGCGCCTTCGCCAATGTTGAACCGGCGAAACCTGCGACCGTGGCCAAGGAACTGCAACAGGCCAAGACCTACACCGTCAGCAGCGCGCCGACCGACGCACTGAAACTGGCCAAGCCGACACTGCCCGACCTGTCCGGCTTCACCGCCGAAGCCGCTGCCGCGAAGATCGTGCGCAGCAAACCGGGCAAGATCAGTGTGCGCCGGATGATGCAGGAAAACGCCCTGAAGGACTTCATCGGCGGCGATAACAAGATGGCCGAATGGGTCGTGCGTCAGCACGGCATTCCGCAGGCGATCTTCATCGACGACGGCTACATGAACCTCAAGGATCTGGCGAAAAAACTGCCCAAGCAGTATTTCAGCGAGACGTCCCCGGGCGTGTACCTGGCCAAATTGCCGATCGTGGTCGGCGAGAAAGGCATCCTCGAAATCGATGGTCAGACCCAGGAACTGCGCCTGTCCCAAGAGGCCGGTTCGTTCCTGGTCAATGACGGCAAACTGTTCGTGCGTGACACCAAAGTCACCGGCTGGCGCGAGAAGGACAACGGCCCGGCAACCTTCCGTTCGCCGAAGGAATTCCGTCCGTTCCTGCTCGCCTGGGGCGGCACCGAGACCTACATCGTCAACAGCAAGATGGCCAGTTTCGGTTACGCCAACAGTAAGTCGTACGGGGTGAGTATTTCCCAGTACACGCCGAACATGGCCAAGGTCCTCAAGCGCCCGGAACCGACCGGCTGGATCGTCGGCTCCGAGTTCTCGGACATGTGGTACGGCTTCTACTGCTACGAAACCAGCGACTTTGTGGTCAAGGGCAACACCTACAAAGACAACATCGTCTACGGCATCGACCCGCATGACCGCTCGCACCGTCTGATCATTGCCGAGAACACCGTTCACGGCACGAAGAAGAAGCACGGGATCATCATTTCCCGTGAGGTCAACGACAGCTTCATCTTCAACAACAAGAGTTTCGACAACAAATTGTCGGGCCTGGTGATCGACCGTAACAGCGTCAACAACATCATTGCCTACAACGAGATCTACAAGAACCACACCGACGGCATCACGCTCTACGAGTCCGCCGACAACCTGCTGTGGGGCAACAAGGTCATCAGCAATACCCGTCACGGCATTCGTATTCGTAACAGCGTGAACATCCGCCTCTACGAAAACGTCGCCATGACCAACGGCCTGACCGGTATCTACGGCCACATCAAGGACCTGACCGACACCGACCGTGACATCAAGCTCGACCCGTTCGACGCGCAGGTCTCGCTGATCGTCGTCGGCGGCGAGCTGGCGGCCAATGGCAGCGGCCCGCTGTCGATCGACTCGCCGCTGAGTGTCGAGCTGTATCGCGTGTCGATGCTGGCGCCGACCAAGTCCAGCGGGATCAGCTTCAACGGCATTCTCGGCGAGCGCCAGGATGAGATTCTCGATCTGTTGGTGCGCCAGCAGAAAGCCGTGCTGATCGACCCTGTCGAACGCCAGACCGAATTGCAGGACTGAGGATAATTTTATGCACCCACACATGATCAAACTGCTCAGCCTCTCGGCCCTGACTCTCGGCATTCTCGCTGCCGGCAACGCCCGCGCCGACGCTGACGGCGCAAGCGTCACGCCACCGAAGTTCACCGCCGAGCCGTGCTGCAACCTGTGCCCGGCGGCCCATGACGCGAAGAACTACACCACGCGTTATCAGCAGAACTTCACCACCCTGGTACAGGCTCAGGGCGACTGGCTGTTCCGTACCCAGGAAGACCTGCGTACCGAGTTCAACACCACGCCGGCCGGCTACAGGCGCCTGCAACAGTTGCACGATGCGTTCAAGAGCAAAGGCGTCGAGCTGGTGATCGTCTACCAGCCGACCCGTGGCCTGGTGAACCGCAACAAGCTCAACCCGCAGGAAAAAGCCGCGTTCGATTACGAGAAAGCGCTGGGCAACTACAAAACCATGCTCGGCCGTTTCGCCAAGATGGGCTACGTGGTGCCGGACCTGTCGCCACTGACCAACGAATCGCTGCCGGACACCCTGCCCGCCCACGATTTCTACTTCCGTGGCGACCAGCACTGGACACCCTATGGCGCCCAGCGCACGGCAAAAATCGTCGCCGAAAAGGTCAAGCAGATCCCGGCCTTCGCCGACATTCCCAAGCGTGAATTCGAGACCAAGCGCTCCGGGCGCATGGGCAAGACCGGCACTCTGCACAACATGGCCGGGCAACTGTGCGGCACCAGCTATGCGATCCAGTACATGGACCAGTTCACCACCGAGCCGAAAGGCGAGGCAGGCGACGGCGATCTGTTCGGCGATTCCGGCAATCCGCAGATCACCCTGGTCGGTACGTCGCACAGCGGCAAGAACTACAACTTCGCCGGTTTCCTCGAAGAAGCCATCGGCGCCGACATCCTCAACGTGGCCTTCCCCGGCGGCGGTTTCGAAGGTTCGATGCTGCAGTACCTGGGCAGCGAAGAATTCCAGAAGACCCCGCCGAAGATTCTCATCTGGGAATTCTCGCCGCTGTATCGCCTCGACCAGGAAACCATCTATCGCCAGATGATGGCGCTGCTCGACAACGGTTGCGAAGGCAAGGACGCGCAGATGTCCGCCAGCGCCACGCTGAAGCCGGGCAGCAAGCAAGAACTGCTGGTCAACAGCAAGAACCTGAACCTGCAGAACGCCAACCATCAGGTCGATATCCGCTTCGCCGACACCTCGGTGAAAACCCTGCAAGCCACCCTCTGGTACATGAACGGTCGCCACGAGGACATCAAGATCGAGAAACCGGAAACCTCCGACACCGACGGTCGTTTCGCCTTTGAGCTGCGCACGGACGAAGACTGGGCCTCGCAAAACCTGCTGGCAGTCGAAGTCCAGGGTCCTGAAGCCGGACCTGGCGCCGCGCCACAAAAAGTCGAAGCGAAAATCTGCAAACGCAACGTATTCCCGGGCGTCGGTCAACAGACCGCGCAGCTCGGGCAATGAGGTCTGCTATGCGAAATCCGAAACTGAAAAATCTGTTGGCACCGACACTCCTGAGCCTGGCGATGTTCGCCGGGGCAACTCAGGCCGCCGCGCCATTGCGTCCACCGCAGGGCTACTTCGCCCCGGTGGATAAATTCAAGACCGGCGACAAGAGCGACGGCTGCGACGCGATGCCGGCGCCATACACCGGTCCGCTGCAATTTCGCAGCAAATACGAAGGTTCGGACAAGGCCCGCGCGACGCTGAATGTGCAGTCGGAAAAAGCCTTTCGCGACACCACCAAAGACATCACCACGCTGGAGCGCGGCACCGCCAAGCGCGTCATGCAGTTCATGCGCGACGGTCGCCCGGAGCAGCTCGAATGCACGCTCAACTGGCTGACCGCATGGGCCAAGGCTGACGCGTTGATGTCCAAAGACTTCAACCACACCGGCAAGTCGATGCGCAAATGGGCACTGGGCAGCATGGCCTCGTCGTACATTCGCCTGAAATTCTCCGACTCGCATCCGCTGGCCCAGCACCAGCAGGAAGCGCAGTTGATCGAAGCCTGGTTCAGCAAAATGGCTGATCAGGTGGTCAGCGACTGGGACAACCTGCCGCTGGAAAAAACCAACAACCACTCGTACTGGGCCGCCTGGTCGGTGATGGCCACCGCCGTCGCCACCAACCGCCGCGACCTGTTTGATTGGGCGGTGAAGGAATACAAGGTTGGCGTCAATCAAGTCGATGCCGATGGCTTCCTGCCTAACGAACTCAAGCGCCAGCAACGCGCCCTCGCCTATCACAACTACGCCCTGCCACCGTTGGCGATGATCGCCAGTTTCGCCCAGGTCAATGGTGTCGATCTGCGTCAGGAAAACAATGGCGCACTGAAGCGTCTGGGTGACCGTGTGTTGGCCGGCGTGAAGGACCCTGACGAGTTCGAAGAAAAGAACGGCAAAAAGCAGGACATGACCGACCTGAAAGAGGACATGAAATTCGCCTGGCTCGAACCGTTCTGCACGCTCTACACCTGTGCGCCGGATGTGATCGAGAAGAAGCGCGACATGCAACCGTTCAAGACTTTCCGTCTTGGCGGCGACCTGACCAAGGTCTACGACCCGTCGCATGAAAAGGGCTAAAAGCCCCTCACCCTAACCCTCTCCCGGAGGGAGAGGGGACTGACCGAGGTGGCTGTGCGAGTTACGCCGAAATGAAATACCGAGTCGATCTCCATTTTTGAAAACCATGGAGATCAGGCTCCCTCTCCCTCCGGGAGAGGGCGGGGGGTGAGGGGGCGCGGTTTGACGGCCAGCCCAGACCTCAAGCAAACACTGTGTCACCCCTCCACTACCACGGGGGGGTTGGGGGGGCTTTGGCCCTTGACTGTTGGTTCAAACATGGAGAGATCGGGATGGTATTTTCATCCAACGTGTTCCTGTTTCTGTTCTTGCCGATCTTTCTCGGCTTGTACTACCTGAGCGGGCAACGCTATCGCAACCTGCTGCTGCTGATCGCCAGCTATGTGTTCTACGCCTGGTGGCGGGTGGACTTCCTCGCGCTGTTCGCAGCGGTCACGCTGTGGAACTACTGGATCGGCCTCAAGGTCGGTGCCGCCGGCGTCAGAACCAAACCGGCGCAGCGCTGGCTGCTGCTCGGTGTGGCCGTCGACCTGTGCATCCTCGGCTACTTCAAGTACGCCAACTTCGGTGTCGACAGCATCAACGAGATCATGACTTCGTTCGGTCTCGAGCCGTTCATCCTGACCCACGTGCTGCTGCCGATCGGTATTTCGTTCTACATCTTCGAATCGATCAGCTACATCATCGACGTGTACCGTGGCGACACTCCGGCCACGCGCAATCTGATCGACTTCGCAGCATTCGTGGCGATCTTTCCGCACCTGATTGCCGGCCCGGTTCTGCGTTTCCGCGACCTCGCCGACCAGTTCAACAACCGCACGCACACCCTCGACAAATTCTCCGAGGGCTGCACGCGGTTCATGCAGGGTTTCATCAAGAAAGTATTTATTGCCGACACCCTCGCCGTGGTCGCCGACCATTGCTTCGCCTTGCAGAACCCGACCACGGGTGATGCCTGGCTCGGTGCGCTGGCGTACACCGCGCAGCTGTATTTCGATTTCTCCGGTTACAGCGACATGGCCATCGGTCTGGGCTTGATGATGGGTTTCCGCTTCATGGAAAACTTCAAGCAGCCGTATATCAGCCAGTCGATCACCGAGTTCTGGCGCCGCTGGCACATCAGCCTCTCCACCTGGCTGCGTGACTACCTGTACATCACCCTCGGCGGTAACCGTAAAGGCACGCTGATGACCTATCGCAACCTGTTCCTGACCATGCTGCTCGGTGGTCTGTGGCACGGCGCGAACATCACTTACATCATCTGGGGCGCCTGGCACGGCATGTGGCTGGCGATCGAGAAAATGCTCGGCCTGAACACTTCGCCGCGCAGCCTCAACCCGATCCGCTGGGCACTGACTTTTCTGCTGGTAGTAATGGGCTGGGTGATCTTCCGTGCCGAGAACCTGCACGTTGCCGGGCGCATGTACGGTGCAATGTTCAGCTTCGGCGACTGGTCGCTGTCGGAACTCAATCAGGCCAGCCTCACCGGTCTGCAAGTGGCAACCCTGGTGGTGGCTTACGTGACCCTGGCGTTCTTCGGCCTGCGTGATCTGTACACCAATCAGCCGCCAGCCAAGACCAAACCGGAAGTCAACGTCGAGGCCAATGGCCCTGCCACGGCGACGCCGGGAATGATCAAGGCAGCGCCTGGGGAAAATCCGGCGAGCATCCACGAACCTGGCTACACCGTCGGCGTCGAAGCCCAGGTGCAACCGGCTTACTGGACCGCTGACTGGTCGCGCTACGTGATGCGCGGGCTGATCCTGCTGCTGTTCATCGCCTCGATTCTCAAACTCTCGGCGCAAAGCTTCTCGCCGTTCCTTTACTTCCAGTTCTGAGGGATCTGACATGACCCGCTCATTACGCATCTTCTACATCGCCCTGTTCCTGGTGACGCTGTTGGTCCTGGGTCTGTGGTCAGTTCGCAGCTTCTTCGGCTTCAGCACCAACGCCGATGCGACGGTGCTCAACGGCCGCTGGACGAAGGCGGTGGAAACCCACTATGACGATGAATTCCCGATCAAGCGCCTGGGCACCAACCTCTGGGCCGCGCTGGATTTCAAGCTGTTCAACGAAGGTCGTCCGGGCGTCGTGCTCGGCCGCGACCAATGGTTGTACAGCGATGAGGAATTCAACCCGATCGTCAACGAACAGCAGAACCTGCAAGGCAACTACGCGCTGGTCGAAGGCGTGCGTCAGACCCTGAAAGAGAAAGGCGTGAAACTGGTGATGGCGATCGTTCCGGCCAAGGTGCGTCTGTATCCGGAGCATCTGGGTGAAGTGAAGCCTTCGAGCATTCACCAGAACCTGTATCAAGATTTCCACGCCCGTGTCGCGGCCGGCAAGATCCTCGCCCCTGACCTGCTCGGCCCGCTGCAACAGGCCAAGCAGAACGGTGAGCAAGTGTTCCTGCGCACCGACACCCACTGGACGCCTGAAGGCGCCGAGATCGCCGCCAACACGCTGGCGAAAACCATTGCCGAGAAATTCCCGCTGAGCGGCGAGCCACAGCGCTTCGTTACCACGCCAGCAGAGAAGGTCACGCACAAGGGCGATCTGCGTCTGTTCCTGCCGCTCGATCCGCTGTTCGAAAACATGATGCCGGCGCCTGAGCCACTGCTCAAACGCAACACCGTGGCCGCCGAACAGCCTGCCGGTGACGACGCCCTGTTCGCCAACAGCGAAGTTCCGGTCGCGCTGATCGGCACCAGCTACAGCGCCAACCCCAACTGGAACTTCGTCGGTGCGCTCAAACAAGCGCTGCACAGTGACGTCGTCAACTACGCCGAAGACGGCCACGGCCCGATTCTGCCGATGCTCAGCTACCTGAAAAGCGATGACTTCAAGAACAGCCCGCCACAAGTGCTGATCTGGGAGTTTCCTGAACGATATCTGCCTGTGAACAACGAAATCGGCGACGCCGACCCACAGTGGGTCGCAGAGCTCAAACAAGCCGGCGCCCGCCAACAAAACGTAGCCATCAACACTAAATCCGAGACGCCCGATCGGGCGCAAAACTGAAAGAGAGGTACACCATGACTTTCACTACTACTCCTCGTCGTCTCGCTAAAAGCTTCGCACTGGTTGCTGGCCTCAGCGTACTTTCCGTCCCAGCCTTCGCCGGCGGCGACGCCGCGCTGTACGGCCCGACCGCTCCGAAAGGCTCGACCTTCGTGCGTGTCTACAACGCCAGCAACGCTGAAGTCAGCGCGACTGTCGGCAGCACCAACCTGAGCGACATCGCGCCACTGGCCAGCAGCGACTTCAGCTTCATGCCGGGCGGCGATTACAGCGCCAAGGTTGGCAGCCAGACCCTGCCGGTCAAACTCGCTGGTGACCACTACTACACCCTGGTCAACAACGCTTCCGGCGCGCCACAACTGATCGAAGAGCCACCGTTCAAGAACAAGCAGAAATCCCTGGTGCGTGTACAGAACCTCAGCGACAAATCGCTGACCCTGAAAACCGCCGACGGCAAGACCGAAGTGGTGCCGAACGTCGCTGCCAAGGGCCGTGGCGAACGTGAAATCAACCCGGTGAAAGTCAGCCTGGCGCTGTACGAAGGCGACAAGAAAGTCGGCGACGTGAAACCGGTCGCCCTGGAGCGTGGTGAGGCAGCCGTGCTGTACGTCACCGGCAACGGCAGCAACCTGTCGCCAGTCTGGGTGAAACGCCCGGTGTCGACTCGCTAACCAATTTCCCGCAGAGACGCTGATCCCTGTAGGAGCTGTCGAGTGAAACGAGGCTGCGATCTTTTGATTTTGAAGATCAAGATCAACAGATCGCAGCCTTCGGCAGCTCCTACGAGGGATGCGGCGTCTTCGGACACGAGACAAAAACAAGAGTGAAACGACACAACGTTCGTTGCTCTAACCAAATTGATTTTATGGAGTAAACACTATGATTCCGGTGATCTTGTCAGGTGGTAGCGGTTCGCGTCTGTGGCCTCTTTCGCGCAAGCAATTCCCCAAGCAATTCCTCGCCCTGACCGGCGAACACACACTGTTCCAGCAAACCCTCGAGCGCCTGGTGTTCGAGGGCATGGACACGCCAATCGTGGTCTGCAACAAAGAGCACCGTTTCATCGTCAACGAGCAACTGGCCGCGCGCAATCTGGAATGTCAGCGCATCCTGATGGAACCGTTCGGCCGCAACACGTCGCCGGCCGTGGCCCTGACCGCGATGATGCTGGTCAATGAAGGTCGTGACGAACTGATGCTGGTGCTGCCGGCCGACCACGTGCTGGAAGACCAGAAAGCCCTGCAACGTGCGCTGGCCCTGGCGACTGTCGCTGCCGAGAACGGCGAGATGGTCCTGTTCGGCGTGCCGGCAACCAAACCGGAAACCGGCTACGGCTACATCAAATCCACTGCTGATTCGCTGCTGCCCGAAGGCGTCAGCCGCGTCTCGCACTTCGTCGAAAAACCGGATGTGAAGCGCGCCACCGAGTACGTCGAATCCGGCGGTTACTACTGGAACAGCGGCATGTTCCTGTTCCGCGCCAGCCGCTTCCTCGAAGAACTGAAAAAGCACGATCCGGACATCTACGACACCTGCCTGCTGACCCTTGAGCGCAGCCAGCAGGACGCCGACACCATCACCTTCGACGAAGCCACCTTCGCCTGCTGCCCGGACAACTCCATCGACTACTCGGTGATGGAAAAAACCCAGCGCGCCTGCGTGGTGCCGCTGACCGCCGGCTGGAGCGATGTCGGCTGCTGGTCGTCGCTGTGGGAAGTCAACGAGAAAGACGCCAACGGCAACGTCAGCAAAGGCGATGTGGTCATCCAGGACAGCAAGAACTGCATGATCCACGGCAACGGCAAACTGGTCTCGGTGATCGGTCTGGAAAACATCGTCGTGGTCGAAACCAAGGACGCGATGATGATTGCCCACAAGGACAAGGTCCAGGGCGTCAAGCAGATGGTCAACACCCTCAATGCCCAGGGCCGCAGCGAAACCCAGAACCACTGCGAAGTCTATCGTCCGTGGGGCTCGTACGACTCGGTGGACATGGGCGGGCGTTTTCAGGTCAAGCACATCTCGGTCAAGCCGGGCGCGTGCCTGTCGCTGCAGATGCACCACCACCGCGCCGAACACTGGATCGTGGTCAGCGGCACCGCCGAAGTGACCTGCGACGAAAACGTGTTCCTGCTCACCGAAAACCAGTCGACCTACATCCCGATCGCCTCGGTGCACCGCCTGCGCAACCCGGGCAAGATCCCGCTGGAAATCATCGAAGTGCAGTCGGGTTCGTACCTGGGTGAAGACGATATCGAGCGTTTCGAAGATATCTACGGCCGCTCCACCCCGATCGAACGCGGCGTGTCGGTGAAAACCATCGCGCAGTAATCGCCTGCTGAAACAAGAAGCCCTCGTCCAGCCCGTTGCGTTCCCTATCCGCAGCGGGCTGGGCGGGGGCTTTTTTTGTCTAGCCGAAGACTGAATTGCGGCGTCTCGCCAGTGGTGAATCTTCATCGACCGACTCGCCTTCCGTCGCCTGCGCCAGCCCCGCGGGACCTTGTGTAAACGCGGCTGCAAACAGTTGCTGCGCCAACGGTGTGGACGTTGATTCCGGCTCTGCGAACAACGGCTGCCGCCGGGTCGATCGATTGAAGGACTGCAAGTCGACCGCCGGACTGTTCGAGGAGATGGCAAGAGGCACGGCAACGGGTGTGCTGAGCAGTTTGTACTGGATCCGCGTCTGAGCCTCGGAAACCTGCATGGCATTGCCCATTGCCACACTCAGTGAGCCCACCAACTGAGCTGCGGGGTTAGCGGCGTGCATCAGCAGATTTCCACCGATCTGGAAGCCTTTGGCCACGGCACCGCGCCTGGCTGCAAGCACTTGCGGTTCTTCGACAGGGCTGTTGAACGCAACGGACATGGGTCCCATGATCCGGCTGGTGGTCTCCTCCCCCAACACCCGATTCATTGTCGAAGAAACGAATTCACCGGAGTGGTACAGCACGGCCCCCGAAGGTGGCGCGGTGTGCGTCCGGACGGCGGCAATGACATGTGCCTGATGTGTGTTGAGCACGGAGTTGTCCCGGGCTCCCAGCTCTGCCAGCGCTACCGGTATTTCGCGGCGGTAGGCCTGGACGTCGGGATTTGGGTCATTCTCGAAGTAACGGCGCACGGGCTGCATGCCGGCGGCTTGCACGGGATTGACCAGTTTCTGGTCGGCAAGATCGTGATACACCCGATCGCCAGCACGCTTGTCGGGCTTGTCGGGCTTGCGCCCGTCGCTGTCCCTGTAAGTCATTGGGTTGTTGCGCAGCGCGCGATAGCGATTATGGCCGTCGATCGCTCCACCAGGATCGCTGTTCAGCCAGCGTTGCAGCCACGGCACGTAATAGCGAAACCCGTAATAGTAAAGTCCCGTGGCGTCACGTTCCTTTGCCGAATACCGCGCGGTCTTGTAGCTGACGTCGGGTTCTTCGGCCCACGCCGTTGCACCGAATGGATAAAAATGCTCGCGGCTGATCAACTGCGCATCCGCGTCCAGCTCAAGACTGATTGAGCCCAGATGATCATTGAAACTGTATCGGTAGAGATAATTGACGCCGGTCGGCGATGGGCTCTGCCAATGCAGGACGCGTACGATATTGAGTCCGGTCCGCACGATGATCACCTGCAGGCTCTCACCGGTGCCGGTATCGGTGCGTAATTCCAGCGCTGGCAGATAACGCACCTGTGCAAGAAGACTGCGTGCAGAGGCCCGTGACGAACGCGTCTTGCATACCCGCTGACCGGCGCCGTCGTAGAGATAGCTTTCACGATCATCGGCATCTGTTCGGCGTGAGACGACCACGACCGAGTCCAGCTGGCAACGCAGATTCCACTGCAACCGGCGTCCCTGATCCAGCAACAACAAATTACCCCGCGAATCGAAAGCTTCCGCGATCTCTGCTTCAGAGGGCGGCTTACCGTCGTGCCACGGCAAACACCGATTGCTAAAGCGTGCGGCCTGCAGTTGATGACCTGGACTCTGTTGGCCGACGTGAGTCAGCCCGCGCAAATTGCCGCCGACGTCGTAATGATAGCGCTGGCTGTAGTTGGCGACAGCGGTCGGCCCGCCACCGGCAACGCCGGCCTCCCAGCCAGTGGCATGGGACAACTGATAAAGACTGTCATAGCGGTAACGACTGACCGGCTCGATGCGCTGGTTGGCGAACCAGCGCACGGGCAATGCCTGGTCTTCGATACTCGTTACATTGCCCATCGGGTCGTAGGCGTAGATCAGATGCTGCAGCACATTGCCTAGATTGTCCTGAGCATGGCGCGTGAGCAGGCGGCCGTCTTCGGGACGGTAGCTCAGCGTAGTCAGCACGCCGTTGCCTGCCAGTTCATGAGTGACTTGTCCGTAAGCGTCGTAGCGAATATCACTGACGACCGAATGGTTCTGAGTCTGAAGTTTGAGCCGTATTTCAACTGCGCGTAACTGGCCGTGGAGAGTCAGTGCGAAGGCCTGCCGATTGCCACCGGCATCGATCTGTTCGAGCACAGGCCCCAGCGGGGCGTAGCGCCACTGTGTGGTTGCCCCTTGGGGTTCGAGCAACTTCTGTCGATCGACGATAGCCTCTGGCCAATCCGCGGCAACCGGCTCAAGCGTGAAGTGACGGATGTTTTCACTGCACTGCCCGGTGATCGCAAACTGCGAGAACAGAACACTGCCACCGGGATCGTCATGACGAATCACTTGACCGAGCTGATTGCGCAGCGGATCGCCCGCGCCGGGGCGGCCATAGGCAAGGCGCTCGGAACAACGGCGAGGTACGCCGGTGCCTTCCTCGAACACCGCGACAGGTCGCAACAAGTCATCGTATGCAATTTCGCGGCATGTGCCACGGCTGTCCCAGTTGCACAGCGTCTGGCCGGCCAAACCCGGCAACTGGACCTGGACTCCCGCATCGGTACTGTCCGAGCGCAGCGCGATATCGTTCAAGGCATGGACAGTGGTGAGGCTGGCGGGCGCTTGTGGATCAATCGCCTGCAACGCCCACAATCGCGCATCCCATTGTTTGACTGCACGGCCGGCGTTGTCGCGCAACGTCCGCTCGATCCGGGGCTCGCTTGCCAACGCCGCATCGGCGCGCCAGTAGTTGACGTTGAGGATGGCCAAACCGCGCGGATCGTTCACGGCAAGCGTTGGCGTATTGCTGTGGATGCCCATAGTGCGTCAACGTCCCAGTGTGCCCTTGGCTCATGAGAGCAAGCGCGGAACCGCATTCCTACTGTCAGAAATTACAGTCCCGACCAACGGTGCGCGCAAACTCGTCCCGAATACCCATTGCGCCAAGCCTTCGGTAGGATGGGGCTCACTCACCCACGGAGCGCTCACGCATGTTCATCGGCATCCTGCTGGTCATTACCTGGTTGATCCTGCTGCTGCGCTACCCGGCCAAGGCCTTGCCGGTTTCGGTAGCCGCTGCGATTGGCTTGGGTTTCGTGGCCATGTGGGTGGTGTGGCTGGACAACCGCGAGATCAAGCAACTGGCGCGCCTGGAACTGCGCATTGCCTACGCTCCCGAGCAATGCCCGGCCGACCGTCCGCTGCAATTGAAAATGAACAATGGCAACAATGTGCCGCTGACCGAGCTGCGCTGGCGCATCGCCGCTTATGCGCCGGGCGATACGGTCAACCTGGCCGACAATCAATACACTGCCCCACGCTATCGCGGCCCCGGCGAATTGCAGGCCGGCGCGACCTGGGAAGACTGCTTGCCACTGCCGCCGCTGCGCCCCGGCTATCGTCCGCAAACCCTGGAGTTTCGCGCCGAGCATTTGCAAGGTAGTTTCTCCGACTGATCCCCTCCCCCGACTGTTTGCACAAGGAATGCGCCATGCCCGTTGCGTTGATTACCGGTTGTTCCAGCGGCATCGGCCGCGCCCTTGCCGACGCGTTCAAAGCCGCCGGCTACGAAGTCTGGGCCAGTGCGCGCAAGGCTGAAGATGTCAGCGCGCTGAGCGCTGCCGGTTTCACCGCTGTCGAGCTGGACGTCAACGATGGCGCCGCGCTGGAACAACTCGCCGAGCGTCTGAGCCAGCAACACGGCAGTCTTGATGTACTGATCAACAACGCCGGTTACGGCGCGATGGGGCCACTGCTCGACGGCGGCGTACAAGCGATGCAGCGCCAGTTCGAAACCAACGTATTTTCGATTGTCGGCGTCACCCGCGCGTTGTTTCCGCTGCTACGTCCGGCCAAGGGGCTGGTAGTGAATATCGGCAGTGTGTCGGGTGTGCTGGTCACACCGTTTGCCGGCGCCTACTGCGCGTCGAAAGCGGCGGTGCATGCGCTTAGCGATGCATTGCGCATGGAGCTGGCACCGTTTGGCATCCGTGTGATGGAAGTCCAGCCCGGTGCGATTGAATCGAGTTTTGCGAAGAATGCCGGACATGAAGCCGAGCAGTTGATCAACGAGCAATCGCCGTGGTTTCCCCTGCGTGAAGGCATTCGGGCACGGGCCAAGGCATCGCAGGACAAGCCAACACCGGCCAGTGAGTTTGCGGCTGAGCTGTTGAAAGCGGTGCGGCAGAGCAAGCCGCCACGGCTGGTTCGCATCGGCAACGGCAGCCGGGCGTTGCCGTTGTTGGCGGCGTTGTTGCCGCAAGGGTTACTCGAATCGACGTTGATGAAGCGGTTCGGGTTGCGCGCCAAGCTCTGATCCCCAGTCGTTGCGACCAGCGGTAGCCAGACCTGTCAGAGTTGACAGTAGGCGCCCTCTAAGCGAAGGCCTATCGTGAGTTCAAGCCAGGTGAATAGTGTTAAGACAGCGTTAGCGCCCGGCGAGTAAACCGACCTCCCGACAACCGCGCAGGGACGTATATGGCAATCGCAGAGAAGGCCGCGAACATCAGGGCGACAATCGACGCTACATGGGGACGCGGCCAAGGCAAACTTCAACTTGACGATATATTCCAGGACGACCCGACGAAGTCCCGGCCCCTCACGGGGTCAACGCTGCTGCGCGATAAATCGTTGCTGGTCACCAGTACCTTCGACAAAGGCGTCTTCTTCATTTCCAAGCTGAACCACTTGGGTGCCGTAGACCTGGCGTTTGGGGTCGCAGGGCGTGTCACGGGTTCGTTCCTGGCCAATGAGCAGGCCTCTGGCGGGCCGATTGCAGAAGGTGCCGATGGGCGGCTGTTCATGGCAGGCAGCACAGCCAATGAGCAATCGAACGAGGTTAGCGCTGCGATTCTCTGCCTTGACAGCAAAGGCAATCGAGTGAGCAGCTTTGGCGAGAATGGCCAAGTCATCATCGATCCCCCAAACACACAACGGCTTACGAAAAAAGGCCCGGCATTCGTCTTCGCGCTACCCGATGGCAGCGTTATTGTCGGCGTTGATTACCACACGCCTGACGTGCTCAGGGCGCACCTTTACAAATTCGATGCGCAAGGCGCACCCGTGAAGGCATTCGGCACAGATGGCCGAGTTGAAATTAATCACGGGATGCCGCATGCATCGACTTCACTCAGCGACGGTTGCGTGCTCGACAATGGACTCTTGTTATTTGCAGGCTACGAAAAATACGAGCCCGACGTGAACACGGACGGTCTCCTCGTGATGTTGAATTCAGACAGTGGCGCGCTCCATGAGAGTTTCGGCCTCTCGGAAAGACCCGGGGTTGTGGTAGTCCGGTACAACTTCATGGGTGCCGAACTCAATACTGTGAGACAGCGAGCCCCTGATAGATTTACGGCATCTGGCTACACCAACATGGGCAGCGGTGTCAGTGAGCGATACGGCATGTTGTTCGCCTTCGATGAAAAAGGTAAGCCCGATTTTGACGTTTTCGGCAATCCGAATGTCATGCCACTCCCACCAGCTCTCGGCAGCGACAGGCGAGTCAACTGGGCGGACCATGTTCCTTTCGCTGATAACATCGTAGTTTCTGGTGGAGACGAGAAGGGCAATTATATTGCCTGTGTGAAAACCCGTAGCGGTGGCTACAACTCCGCTTTTTCAGACGCGGGTGGCGTCATCCATCGCGAGGAGACCACCGACTCGCTCTCCAGGCTTCATTATCAGCAGGCCCCAGGCAAATTGATTGTTGCCCTCAACATCAATCCAGAAAACCCTCTGGGTTGTCTGTATCGCTACAACATTTCCCAGTAGCTGGAAGCATCACCGCGTCGCCCTGGTCAGGGGCGACGCGGTAGATCAATTGCCTGCCAGGTCCTGCTTCACCACTACCGTGCAAGTAATCCCCGCCGCCAGTAACACGCCCTCTGGCACCTCATCAATATGAATCCGCACCGGCACGCGCTGCGCCAGCCGCACCCAGTTGAACGTCGGGTTCACGTCGGCAATCAGTTCGCGGCTTTCCGGGTTGTCGCGGTCGTAGATCCCGCGCGAAATGCTTTCGACATGACCCTTGAGCACTTCGCCGCTCATCAATTGCATGTCGGCTCGGTCACCGATTTTGACGTGCGGCAACTTGGTTTCTTCGAAAAAGCCGTAAACCCAAAATGAATTCATGTCGACCACGGCCATCTTCGCCTCGCCGATGCGTGCGTAATCGCCGCGATGCACATTGAGGTTGGTCACGTAACCGTCCACCGCCGCACGCACTTCGGTGCGTTTGAGGTTGAGTTCGGCGGCTTCCAGTTGCGCCTGGGCGTGTTGGTAATCAGCCAGTGCGGCGTCGGCGATGTTGCTGGCGTCGTCGCGGTTCTCTTTAGAGATCACCAGATTGTCGAGGTCGGCGCGGCGATGGGCGTTGACCTTGCGCATTTCCCAGGTCGACTTGCGCGAAGCGACCAGTGACTGCGCCTGCTTGACCGCAATGCGGTAGTGCTCGGGGTCGATGCGCATCAGCAGATCGCCCTTTTTCACCAGTTGGTTGTCACGCACCGGCACTTCGACCACTTCGCCGGTGACGTCGGCGGCAACGTTGATGATGTCGGCGCGAACGCGGCCATCGCGGGTCCACGGCGTGTTCATGTAGTGCTCCCACAACGTGCGGCCAATCCACAGCGCCAGGGCCAGCACCAGCAGGGTCGCGAGCAGGCTGAAAAACTTTTTCATCAAGATGTTCTCAACGGTAGACAGTCAGCGCCATGGCGCCGAACAGACAGGTAAACAGGCTCAGGCGCAGCAGCGCCGGGTGCCAGAAAAAGCGGTACAGGTCGAACCCCGAGAGGAAGCGGTCAACTGCCCAGGCCAATCCCGCAGCAATGAAAAACATCAGGGTCATGGTCGGCATGTACACGCCGTGGAAGGCGATTTCACGAGGCATGGGCAAGTCCTTCGGGCCTGGCGGGAGCGAATTCGGCCAGGGGTGATTGCGGGTCGAGCAACGAGGTGCGAATAAAGTGCAGATAGCTTTTCACCCGGCGCAACGCCGAGGTATCGAAGTGCGGCGCGAACGGCTCGTCGGTGGCGGCGACGCGGCTGATGGCGTGATCGACCGCGACCAGTGCGCGTTCGAGATTGCTCGCGTTCGGCTGCAAGAACAGCCGCACCAACGCACGCCCCATCACGCGGATTGCCTGACGCCACGGCTGCGATTCGGCATACGCCGGGTGCACCGGCAGGATCGCCTGCTCCTTGCGCAACTCGATGATCGCGTGGCCGACTTCCAGCACCACGAACATCCAGCGCAGCAGACTCTTCTGCACCTTCGGTTGCCCTGCCGCGAGGCCATAGGCCTGATGCAGCAGATCGCGGGTGCGGCTCTCGAAACTCGAGGCCAGGCCTTTGAGTTTTCCACTGATCGCATAGACCACTTGCCCGCGCAGATCCTGCTCCAGGCGCTGCCACAGCCAGCGACTGTTCGGCGGCAGAATAATCGCCCCCGCCGCAGCACACATGAGCATGCCCATGACCATGGCGATGTAGTCGTTGATGAAGGTGTAGGGGTTGTAGATCGTGAGATTGTCCGGCACTGAACCGGTGCTGAAAAAAATCAGCAGGCCCAGTCCGACCCCGGCGTATTGCGGCCGCGAGGCGAGGAACGAACCGAGCACGATCACCGGCGCGAGCATCACGCAGAGCAAGGGGAAACCGTCGATCCACGGGAAGATGAAAAACATCTCGACGAAGCCGATCAGCGCGCCGAGAAAAGTCCCGCAGGCCATTTGAAAAGCCATGCGTTTCGGGTTCGGTGTGGCGGCGGAAAGACCGACGGTGGCGGCGGCGATCAGGGTCATGGTCGCCCCGCTCGGCCACGCGGTGGCGACCCAGTAACTGCCCAGCACAATCAGAATGAACGAGGCGCGGATCCCCGAAGCGGCCGCCGCCCACCAGTTGGTTTGCGGGGTGAACGGCTCGTCCCAGCGTTCGCGTTCGTGACGATGCTCGCCCAGCGACGCGTGGGTCTGCGCATAGCTGTGCAGGTCATCGACGAAGCGGTAGAGCAATTCGTAGGCGGTGTGAAAATCCAGTTGTTCGGCCTCGCTCGGAGCAGTGTCCTGAAAGATTCCGCGCAACGCTCGGACACGAGCCGGCAGACCTTCCTTGTAGGTGGCCAACGCGGTCGCCAAACGTGCCGCGTCGGGGCTGGTCAGCGCGCGACCGCTGAAGCCGTCGAGCACTTCGGCGAGGTCCTGCAAGCCCGGTTTGATCGCTGCCACGACGTGCTCTTCGCCATTGCCGTGCAGGCGTTCGAGCAATTGATGCAAGGCGTTGAAGCGCGTGGTGATGCCCATGAACTCGCTGTTCAAACGACTCAGACGACCGTTGCGCCGGCGCATGTGCGGGTCTTCGAACACGGTCACGCTGCGCAGCCCTTCCAGGCCGACGGCTTCAGCAATGAAGCGCACGTTGCTGGCTTCGAACGCTTCGGCTTTGCTGCGCCCGCGCAAGCCGTCGGTGACGAAGAGCGCGAACACACCGAAGCGCTGATACAAGGCGTTGCGCATCGCCGCACTGGCGGTCTGCGGCAGGATCGCCGCGCTGATCAGCGTCGAACAGAGAATGCCCAGCGAGATCTCCAGCACCCGCCACACTGCCGCCATAAAGGCGCCGTCGGGATGGGCCAGCGCCGGCAGACCGACCATCGCTGCGGTGTAACCGGCAAGGACAAAACCATACGCGCGAAAGTTGCGGCAACGTGCGGCACCGGCTGAGCAGATGCCGACCCAGATCGCCAGCGAGCCGAGAAACAGCTCCGTGTTCTGCGCGAACAAAGCGATCAGCGTGACCATCATCGCCGACCCGGCCAGCGTGCCGAGCAAGCGATAGAAACTCTTGGCGAACACCTGGCCGCTCTGCGGCTGCATGACGATAAACACCGTGATCATCGCCGTACGCGGTTGCGGTAGTTCCAGACGCATCGCCAGCCATAGCGTGAGAAACGCGGCGAGCAACACCTTGAAGATATACACCCAGGTCACGCCATCGCTGCGTGCCCAGTCGAAAAAACCGCGACGCCATTCCAGGGAATGGAGCCAGCGCAGGGGGGCGGGCAAGGAGGTCATTGAAAATACTCAGGCATGCAATGCGGACTCGAAACCTGTGGGAGCGAGCCTGCTCGCGAAAGCGCAGTCTCAGGCAACATGTTCATTGACTGATACGCCCCCTTCGCGAGCAGGCTCGCTCCCACAATGGATGCTGTGTTCAACGCAGCAGCGCCGGGGTTTTCGGGGCTTGTGTCTGCTCGGCTGTCGGCACGTCATTACCAGCACCGAGGCCGCCCCCCAAGGCAGTCACCAGCTCGGCATGCGCACTCAACCGCGCCGCCTGCACTTGCTGCTGAACCTGCTGCTGCTTGAACAGCAAGGTCTGCGCATTCAGCACATTGAGGTAATCGGTGAGGCCGCGTTGATAAGCGATCATCGCGATATCGTAAGTCTTCTGCGCTGCGGCCACGGATTCGGCAGCGAAGTCCTGCTGCTTGTCCATCGACTCGCGGCGGATCAACTGATCGGATATGTTCTTCAGCGCGTTGATCAGGGTCTGGTTGTAGTGCGCCACGGCGATGTCATAACCGGCCGCCGCTTCGCCCAATTCACCACGCAGTCGGCCGCCGTCGAAGATCGGCAACGAGATCGCCGGGCCGACGTTGTAGTTGAGTTTCTTGCCGGTCAGAAACTCCAGCGCGCCGCCGCCCGTGGCCATGTAGCCGAGGCTGCCGACCAGATCGACGTTGGGGTAGAAACCGCCGTGGGCAACATCAATGCCACGCGCCTGCGCCGCCACTTGCCAACGACTGGCGACCACGTCCGGACGCTGGCCGAGCAGTTCGGCGGGCAATGCCGAGGGCAACTTCAACGGCGCCGCGAGGGACAGCGTCGGCCGCTGCAGTTGCGCCGCAGCGCCCGGGCCTTTACCGGCCAGCGCTGCAATCTGGTTGCGGCTCAGGGCGATTTCCTCGTCCAGCGCATCGAGTTGGCGATGGGTTTCGGGCAGCGGCGCTTCGGCCTGGCTGACTTCGAAATGCGTGCCGATACCGCCGCTGAGGCGTTTCTGCGCCAGATCGAGAATCTGCTGTTGCTGCTGGAGCGTCGCCGCGACGATGTCGCGCTGGGCGTAATGCAGCGACAACTCGATGTAGGCGCGGACCAGATTGCTCTGCAGTTCCAGCTGCGCCAGTCGCGCCTCGGCCACGCTCACATGGGCCAGATCCACCGCGCGTTCACTGGCATTGCGCTCGCGGCCCCAGAGGTCGAGGGCGTAGCTGAAGCCGAGCGCGGCGTTGTTGTCCCATGTGGTGGTATTGGCCAGTTCGCCGGGGCCGTAGAACTGATCGGTCGGCCAGTTGTGGCGCTTGAGGGTCGACTCGCCATTGATCTGCAACGCCTCGGCCGCTTCGGCAACACCGGCCATGGCCTTGGCCTGACGCACCCGCGCAGCGGCCATGGCCATGCTCGGGCTGCCTTGCACGGCGAGGTCGATCCAGCGATTAAGTTGCGCATCACCAAACGCCTGCCACCATTGGGCGCTGGGCCAGTGGGCGTCTTTGGCGGCCTCGGCAATGGCCGCGTCGGCGGCCAGTGAATCGGCCGCGAGTGCCTCGCCGTGAGGGGCAATGCCTTGGGTAGAGATGCAGCCGCCGAGAGCCAGGGTTAAAGCCAGAACACTGAGCGGCAAAAGCGCTCTGTTGATGCGACGCGGCACAGCTGCGAATTCCTGAGAAAGGGATCAATCGAGGGACTTGTGTAGGAGCTGCCGAAGGCTGCGATCTTTTGATCTTTTTAAAGACAACATCAAAAGATCGCAGCCTTCGGCAGCTCCTGCAGGGATCGGCGCAATTCTATGGAGCTGCCTCTGCGGCGATAAGCTGGGATTTCTGTGAATCTTTGTTACGGTTAACGAGATAATCCCTTGGTCGGGGGTCTCAGCCCCTGAAACTTCGTGTCACAATTTGCCATCTCCCTTGAGAGCACCCCATGGACACTTTGCAAAACATGCGCGCCTTCAGTTGTGTTGCCGAAGCGGGCAGCTTCACCGCCGCCGCCGTGCAACTGGACACCACCACCGCCAACGTCTCGCGCGCGGTCTCCAACCTCGAAGCCCATCTGCAAACCCGTCTGCTCAATCGCACAACCCGGCGCATCGCCCTGACCGAAGCCGGCAAGCGCTACCTGCTGCGCTGCGAACAGATCCTCGCCTACGTCGAAGAAGCCGAAGCGGAAGCCAGCGACGCCCACGCGCGCCCGGCCGGCCAGCTGAAAGTGCACACCATGACCGGCATCGGTCAGCACTTCGTCATCGACGCCATCGCCCGCTACCGCAAGACCCACCCCGACGTGACGTTCGACCTGACCCTGGCCAACCGCGTGCCGGACCTGCTCGACGAGGGCTACGACGTGTCCATCGTGCTGGCCAGCGAACTGCCAGACTCGGGCTTCGTTTCGCAGCGCCTGGGCATCACCTACAGCATCGTCTGCGCCTCGCCGGCGTACGTGAAAGCCAACGGCGCCGCACAGAAACCCAGCGACCTGCTCAACCACGCCTGCCTGCGCCTGGTCAGCCCGGTGATCCCCCTGGAGAAATGGGCCTTCGACGGCCCGGACGGCCAGGAAACGGTCACCATCAACAGCTCACCATTCCTGGTGAACTCCGCCGACGCCATGAAAACCGCCATCACCAGCGGCATGGGCGTCGGCGTGCTGCCGGTCTACGCCGCCATCGAAGGCCTGCGCAACGGCACCCTGGTGCGCGTGATGCCGAACTACCGCTCGCAGGAACTCAACCTCTACGCGATCTATCCGTCGCGGCAGTACCTGGATGCCAAGATCAAAACCTGGGTGGAATATTTGCGCGGATCGTTGCCGGAGATATTGGCGGCGCATCAGGCGGAACTGGTTGCGTATGAGTTGAGCGGGAGTCTGGCTGGCGCGCGCGTCGCCACCTGACTTTAAACACCGCTGACTTCGTGTAGGAGCTGACGAGTGCAACGAGGCTGCGATCTTTGGATCTTGCTGTTTAAAAATCAAAAAATCGCAGCCTACGACAGCTCCTACATCGCGGTGTTTACGGGGAAGTTTCCGACAGGTTTTGCAGGTTGTCCGTCGGAAGTGCGCTGGCTAGGATTTGGCGGTTGCTGACGAATCAGCGACCGGGTCTGGAAAACCCGCAGGATCACAGCGCATGACATAATGCCGCGCTCTTTCAGCGCCGGTATTCAGTTATGGCGGCTGTACGTGGGAGACCTTCGGGTCTGCCGGGTTTGATCCTTTGCCGGTTTTTCCAGTCCGCGTACAGCTGCCACCCCTTTCGCCTGGAAAACGAAAAATGGCAGCTCCATAAATCCAAAAGGATCTTTGCCATGTTCAAACCCACACCCAATCCCCCCGAATCAGCAAGCACCTCACCCTACCAATCCCCCGACTCAACGAAACTCCACGACGCCGCCGAGCGTGCGCTGGATCACTACCTCAAACCGTCCGCCAGCGCGCAGCAAAACCACAAACCCAGCACCATGTTCCAGGTCGCCCCGGACCAGGACAACGAAAGCCTGCTGGCCCACGCCTGCGAATCCCTCGCCTCGGCCAGCATCATGAGCAGCGACATCGCCGCCCACGTCGACAGCCCACAACGGCACACCATACTGGCCATCCAGCAGGTGATCATGCTGGCGGAACTGGCGGTGAACCGGGTGCTGGATAACTACGAAATCCATCAGCTCCCGTCACGCAGCTGACCTCCGGGGAGCGAGCCCGACCGCGAGGGCTTCGGCACATTCAACATTCGAGGTGTCAGATAAACCGCTTTCGCGAGCAGGCTCGCTCCCACAATTCTGGATCGTGTACATCAGCAAGATAGGAGTTGGCTGTCAGGCCGCCTTCGCTGGCAAGCCAGCTCCCACAGGGACGGGGTGAATCTGGCAGAGATGGGTTGGCAGTGGAGACGCCTTCGCGAGCAGGCTCGCTCCCACAATTCTGGATCGTGTACATCAGCGAGATATGAGTCGGCTGTCAGGCCGCCTTCGCTGGCAAGCCAGCTCCCACAGGGACGGGGTGAATCTGGCAGAGATGGGTTGGCAGTGGAGACGCCTTCGCGAGCAGGCTCGCTCCCACAATTCTGGATCGTATACATCAGCAAGATATGAGTCGGCTGTCAGGCCGCCTTCGCTGGCAAGCCAGCTCCACAGGGACAGGGTGAATCTGGCAGAGAGAGGTTGGCTGTGGAGACGCTTTCGCGAGCAGGCTCGCTCCCACAGTTTGAATCGAGTACATCAGCGAGAAACAGGTCGGCTGTCAGGCCAGTTCAAGCCAGCTCCCACAGGGACGGGGTGAATCTGGCAGAGATGGGTTGGCAGTGGAGACGCCTTCGCGAGCAGGCTCGCTCCCACAATTCTGGATCGTGTACATCAGCGAGATATGAGTCGGCTGTCAGGCCGCCTTCGCTGGCAAGCCAGCTCCCACAGTTTGAATCGAGTACATCAGCGAGAAACAGGTCGACTGTCAGGCCGCCATCGCGAGCAGGCTCACTCCTACAAAAGCAAAGGCAAAGCAGCGCAGCTGCCCGCGGCGCAGCCGCCCCACTCAACAATTAGCGCAAGCTCGAGTGCTCTTGATCTTGATCCACCGGCGACGTCGGAAGGCTGAGCGGAGGGATTGATCCGGGCGTGGGAGCGCAGCGACCGTCTGGCGCAGCCAGACACAGCGGAAGGAGGTGCAGCGAAGCAAACCGGAGCCGCTGCGCCCGGATCAGTCCCGGAGCGAAGGGACCCGAGCCTGCGAGGGCCGAACGTAGGAGCAAGCGTTTTTTTGCTTACTTTTTTTAGGCGTTTGTAAAAAAAGTGAGTCGCCGTAAGGGCGAAACCGCCAGCCGCAACACCCGCAAAAACGGATATACACCCAAACCACCCAAGGCATGGCCGGCCCAGAGGCCGCCAAGACAACCCGAGCGAGAAAATGTTAGCGTGCTTGCAATCAAGCCCCGACGAGCCCAAGCCCAATGAAAAAAACAGTCCTGGCCTTCAGCCGCATCACCCCGCCCATGATCGAACGCCTGCAAGAAGAATTCGACGTCATCGTCCCCAACCCCAAGACCGGTGACATCAACGCCCAGTTCAACGAAGCCCTGCCCCACGCCCACGGCCTCATCGGCGTCGGCCGCAAACTCGGCCGCGCACAACTGCAAAGCGCAACAAAACTCGAAGTGGTCTCGAGCGTCTCGGTCGGCTACGACAACTACGACCTCGACTACTTCAACGAACGCGGGATCATGCTCACCAACACCCCCGACGTGCTCACCGAAAGCACCGCCGACCTCGCCTTCGCCCTGATCATGAGCAGCGCCCGCCGCGTCGCCGAACTCGACGCCTGGACCAAGGCCGGGCAATGGCAGGCCAGCGTCGGCGCCCCGCTGTTTGGTAGTGATGTGCACGGCAAGACCCTCGGCATCGTCGGCATGGGCAACATCGGCGCCGCTGTCGCCCGGCGCGGGCGCTTCGGCTTCAACATGCCGATCATCTACAGCGGCAACAGCCGCAAGACCGAACTGGAACAGGAGCTCGGCGCGCAGTTCCGCAGCTTGGATGAACTGCTGGCCGAAGCCGATTTTGTCTGCCTGGTAGTGCCGTTGAGCGACAAGACCCGCCACCTGATCAGCCATCGCGAACTGGCGCTGATGAAGCCGAGCGCTATTCTGGTCAACATCTCGCGCGGCCCGGTGGTCGACGAACCGGCACTGATCGAAGCCCTGCAAAACAACCGCATCCGCGGCGCCGGGCTGGACGTCTACGAAAAAGAACCGCTGGCCGAATCGCCGCTGTTCCAGTTGAAAAACGCCGTGACCCTGCCGCACATCGGCTCGGCCACCACCGAGACCCGCGAAGCCATGGCCAACCGCGCCCTGGCCAACCTGCGCAGCGCCCTGCTCGGCGAACGGCCGCAGGATCTGGTCAACCCGCAAGTCTGGCGCGGCTGAAAAAAAGGGCCGGCGCAACATTGCGCCGGCCTTCACCTTACATAACTTGCAACCGAACAAAAACGCCAGACCAAGTAACAGCAATATAAGCTCTCGCAACTTATCAACTTATTGATTAATTGCCATGGAGAGCCAACCTCGTGAACACCCTGACCACCGACAAACTCATTCGTTACAGCAAAGTCATCTTGATGGCTTATATAAGTTTCTTTGGCCTGCTGGTGATGATCCATAACTTCACTGACTATGAGTCCAACTACACTTACGTTGCACATATCCTGAGCATGGACACCACCAACGCCAGCGAAAACATCATGTACCGCGCGATCGATTCGCCGATGATCCATCACCGGATCTACTGGTTCATCATCACTATGGAAGTCACCTATACCGTGCTTTGCCTGATCGGTACTTACCAGTTGTATCGCTACATCGATGCCTCGCCAGCGGCATTTCATGAAGCCAAGAAATTTTCGATCATGGGCATATTGGTTGCCATCTTCATTTATTACGTGTGTCTGCAAACTGTAGGTGTCGAATGGTTCGACATGGACACTTCGCAATCCTGGAATGCCAAGGACTGGGCGCGACATATTGTCGACTTCATCTTCCCGGTAATGATCTACATCACTTTAAAAGTTGAGCGCTGAGTATCAGCGCTCGCTTTATCAAGCCAACTTCCCTTGACCTGCAGACAACAGCACTTTCGGTTTACGAAACACCAGCACGTTGCCCAACATCACCAACACCAGCCCGACCAGCGCCGGTGCGGTCCATTGATAACCTTCGGCAAACGCCGACACGTTCAACGCCACCACCGGGAACAGCACCGTGCAATAAGCCGCCCGCTCCGGGCCCATGCGCCCGACCAGCGTCAGGTACGCGGTGAAGCCGATCACCGAGCCGGGAATCACCAGATACAACAGTGCCCCGACATAACGCGGCGACCAATCCATGTCGAAGGGTATGCCCTTGATCAGACACCACACCGTCAGCATCGCCGCGCCGTAGGCCATGCCCCAGGCGTTGGTGGTCAGCGGTCTGAGGCCGGCCTTCTGTTGCAGGCTCGAAAGCATATTCCCCGCTGAAAAACACAAGGTGCCACACAACGCCAGACCCAGCCCCAGCAGGGTTTGCGGACTGGCCTGATGCCCGGCCAGTTCCGGCCAGAACAACAGCCCCAGACCGAACAGCCCCAGCGCACCGCCCATCAACACATTGCGCGCAATGCGCTGGCCGAAAAACACCCGCGCATTCAGCGCGTTCCACAACGTCGCCGTAGAAAACACCACCGCCACCAGACCGCTGGGAATCCACTGACTGGCGGTCAGAAAACACATGAAGTTCACGCAGAACAGACATAACCCTTGAGCCACACAAATCAAATGCCCACGGCGGTTCATCGGTTGCAGACGCCGGCTGAGCAGCAAGAGGGCAAACAACACCAGCGCAGCCAGGCCGAAGCGATAGACAATCGACACCGGAATTTCGACCACGCCCAATTGCCATTTCAAGGCAATCCAGGTGGTGCCCCAGATCAGTACGGTCAGCAAGTACAACGACAGGTTCATGGCCAACACTCCTTAAACAGGCCTTGAGTGTCTGCCTCGGGCAGCCTTCGGCGCTTGCACAATCTTGCGCTTTTGTCTGGCGGCAGGCTGGCAGCGCGGCGTCTACGGAGTAGGATGCAAAGCGTTGGAGAGAACCGAACATGGCCGCTATCGATACCCTGCAAGTCTTTCAAGCCCTCAACCGCTCGCCGAATGCACGCCTTGTGCACAGCGCCGAGCTCGGTGACGGCATGTCTGCGGCTTTGTGGACCAACCACCACGATGCCCAGGAATACGAAGCGCCAAGTCATCACACGCTGTCCTGCTACGTCGCCGGCGGCACCGGCACATTCCGTCGTGGCCAGCCGGGCCGTAAGGGCGGGCCGGACAAGCTGTGCATCCTGCCGGCCGATCACGAATCGGGCTGGGTGATCAATGGCGACATCCGCTTGGCGCACCTGTATTTCAGCGCCGAACAATTCGCCCTCGGTTGCGTCACTTTGCTCGATCGCGAACCGCGCGAGATGCAATTACGCGAGCAGACCTTTCTCGAAGATCCGCAGCAGGCGCAGCGCTTTCGGCAATTGCTGAACCTGAACTGGCAAGAGCCGGCCGAGCGCTTGCTGACCAGCAGCCTCGCCCATGAATTGATCAGCCACACCTTGCTCAGCCAGGTCGGTGCGCGACACGGCTTGCGCTTGAAGGGCGGGCTGGCACCGCATCAGCGCCGACAACTGGTGGAGTTCATCGACAACCAGTTGGCCGAGCCGATCAGCCTCGGGCAACTGGCCGGGCTGTGTGCACTGTCGGAATATCACTTTGCGCGGATGTTTCGCCTGAGCTTCGGCCTGCCGCCGCATCAATATGTGCTGGCGCGGCGCTTGAGCCGGGCGCGGGAATTGTTGCGCGGCACGGCGCTGCCCTTGGGCGAGATTGCACTGGCGTGCGGGTTTGCCAGTGCGAGCCATTTTACCAATCGGTTCAGGCAGGTTTTGGGTGGGACGCCGGGCGAGTATCGGCAGGCGTTTTTGCGTTGAGCCCTTTTCCCCTCACCCCAGCCCTCTCCCAGAGGGAGAGGGGGCCGACCGAGTTGTCTTGCACTGTACGTCGACCTGAAACACCGAATCGATTATGGATTCAAAGCAACACATTCAAGTCGGTGTACCTCTGGAATATCCCACGGTCAGCCCCCTCTCCCAGAGGGAGAGGGGGCCTACCGAGTTGTCTTGCACTGTACGTCGACCTGAAACACCGAATCGATTATGGATTCAAAGCAACACATTCAAGTCGGTGTACCTCTGGAATATCCCACGGTCAGCCCCCTCTCCCAGAGGGAGAGGGGGCTGACCGAGTTGTCTTGCACTGTACGTCGACCTGAAACACCGAATCGATTATGGATTCAAAGCAACACGTTCAAGTCGGTGTACCTCTGGAATATCCCACGGTCAGTCCCCTCTCCCTCCGGGAGAGGGCTAGGGTGAGGGGCTTTTGATCTTGCCTCAAAACTCCAGCGTGCTGGAAAGCGAAACCTGCCGCGAATCCCCCATCGACACAAAGAAGCGGCTCGCCGAAGAGGTGTAATAAGTGCGATCAAACAGGTTCTTCACGTTCAACTGAAACTTGACCTTCTGCCCCTCAACCGTGGTGTCGTAAGTGGCAAACGCATCCGCCACGGTATAGCTCGGCAGGTCAAAATCATTCACCGCGTTGCCGGCACGCTCGCCGACATAGCGCGCGCCCGCCCCGACACGCAACTGATCGCCGCCAAACACATTGCCGAAGTCATACACCGCCGACAGCGAGCCGGAATTCTTCGCTACGTTCTGCAGGCGCTTGCCTTTGTATTCCGGGTCTTCGGTGACTTCGGCATCGGTGTAGGCATAGCTGCCGATGAGGTTCCAGCGCTCGCTGAGTTGCCCGCTCAGGTCGACTTCCAACCCGCGTGAACGCACCTCGCCCGCCGCACTGTAAATCGTTGTCGGACCTTCGGAGTTGGCCACCAGCACGTTGCGTTTCTTGATGTCGAACAACGCGATATTGCCGGTGATGCTGCCCGGCATATCCAGCCGCGCACCCAGCTCCCACGACTTGGCTTCTTCCGGCGCGATGCTGCCGTCGAGCACCGTACTGCTGCCGCTCAGCGGGGCGATGGTCGAGTTGGGTTTGAAGGATTCGGTGTAGCTGCCGTAGAACGACAAGGCGTCGGTGTAGCGATACACAAGACCGGCGCGCGGCACCCACTTCTGCCCATTGCTGTCGGTATTGGCCTTGAACGGCACGCCTTTGCCGGCGTACTGGTCGTACTCCTGAAAACGTCCGCCAGCGACCAGAATCCACTGCTCGTTGAGGTGAATCGAATCCTGCAGGAACAGCGAATCGCTACGCAGCTTATCGGTCTGCGCGCTGTCGGGCGCACTCACCGTAGTGCCCATCTCTTCGCGACCATACACCGGGTTGAGATAGCTGAACGTGGTCAGGCTTTTCTGCCGGATCAGATCCTCGCGGTAGATCTTGCGATATTCGTCGTCGACGCCGAACACCAGATCATGCTGCATGCCCAGTACATTCACCTTGCCTTCGAGGCTGGCGGTGGTGAAACGATCGGTGCTGATCGCATTCTGGGTGCCGTCCATGCTGCGGGTCAGTGTGCCTTTGTTGGTGTCGATCGCAGTCACGCGCACTTGGCTGGCGTCGTAGGTTTCGCGGTTCCAGCTGAAGCCGAAGTGGGCTTTCCAGTCGTCGTTGAGTTCGTGGTCGGCTTCGAAATGGTAGAGGTCCGAGCGCCCTTCCATGTCGTTGAACGGCTCGTCGAGACGCTGTTTGCGCGAGATATCCAGCGGATGGTTGGTGCGCGGATCGATCAGCGTGCCACGGTCGAAGGGGGTGAGAAACTCGCGGTGCTCGTAGGCGAACAACAGCTTGGTGCGCTCGCCGTACCAGGCCAGCGACGGTGCGATCAGCGTCTCGCGGTGGGTGCCGAAGTTGCGCCAGTAATCTTCGTCTTCATGATCGACGACCATGCGATAGGCGAAGCCGGAATCGCCCAGCGCACCGGTGCTGTCGAAGGCGCCACCGCTACCGTTCTTGCCGTCACCGTAGCTCGAACCGCGCACGGTCACGGCATTGTACTGGGTCAGTTCCGGCTTCTTGCTGACCAGGTTGACCACGCCACCCGGATCCTGAATCCCGTAGAGCAACGAGGCCGGGCCTTTGAGCACTTCGACGCGATCCACGGTCGCGTTCATGCCACGGCCCTGCACCAGCGGCATGCCGTCGCGCATGATCGAGCCGTTGCGGTTGTCGCCGAAACCGCGAGTCATCACCGAGTCCTGCGTACTGCCCAAAGTGTTGCCCTGGGTGATGCCGCTGACATTGGCCAGCGCGTCATCGAGATTGCGCGGCGCCTGATCGCGAATGACCTGCGCCGGGATGACATTGACCGTCTGTGGAATTTCTTGCAGCGACGCCGATGAGCGCATCACCGAACTGGTTTCCGGCGGCTGATAGCTCATCGATTCGTCGCGCGTGGACGTGATGGTGGTGGCGCCGAGATTGAGCGCCCCTTCGGTCGGCAACGGCTCCAGCGCCAGGGTATGACTGTCGGTGCGGCGAAAGCTCAGGCCGGAATTGCCGAGCAGGCGTTGCAGAGCCTGTTCGGCGCTCATCTGGCCGTTGACTGCCGGAGCATTGAGGCCGTACGGCGCTTCATCGGTGTAGACCACGCTTTGCCCGGTCACGCGGCTGAAGTCGCTCAGGGCTTGCGGCAACGGTTTCGCGGCGAGGGCAAAATTGAATTGCTGTTGCGCCTGATTGCTCACCGCTTCTGCCGCCAGGGCGATACTCATCGGCAGCAATGCCAACGCGGAAAAACTCAACGCCGACATGCCCAACCACTGTTTGACCGAACCGGATTTTGCCCTGGACTTCATTGCTCAATGACCTGTGTAGAACCGCAACGGATGCGAATGGCTCGCAGTTTCAGTCACTACACGGATGGGGCTCGGGGTTACCTCACCTTTAATTTGAAAATATTTTGCGGGGGATTTGTTGCCTGGGCTGACGCCTTCGCGAGCAGGCTCGCTCCCACCTTTGAAATGCGTACCCTGTGGGAGCGAGCCTGCTCGCGAAGAGGCCGGCAGCCTCAGCGCAAAATAATCAGCTGCCCCAACACCCGATGCTGCTCAAATCCCAACACCCCTCGCAGCGAATTGAGCACCGCTTGCGGATCCTTGCTCGGAAAGCTGCCGCTGACCTTGCGCGCCGCCAGCTCATCGTTGAGCAGCACAATCCGCCCCGGGTAATAGCGGCGCAGATCCTCGACGACATCGGCCAGCGTGGTCTTGTAGTAGGTCAGCCAACCCTGACGCCAGGCCAGTTGCGCTTCACTGTCCACGCCATGCAGTTTTTCCGCTGAGCCGTCGGCGTAGGCAACTTGCTGGCCGGCCGTGAGAATCTGCTGTTGGCCATGCTCATCGGCCGTCACCGCGACACGCCCGGACAATACCGTCACTTGCGCGCCATGGAGTTGCCGGCGCACTTCGAACCGGGTGCCGAGCACCCGCGCTTCGCCCTGCTCCGCCGCCACCACAAAAGGGTCGCCGGTGTGGGTGACGCTGAAGAAAGCAGCACCTCTGATCAATTTCACGCGGCGCTGACCGTGGCTGAAATCCACAGCAATCGCACTGTCGGCATCCAGTGTCACTTGCGACTGATCGGCCAGTGTCACCGTGCGAATTTCCCCCGGTGCCGAGACATGATCAGCGCGCAGATCGTCGAGCCAGCGCTGCGCCTGCCACCCGGTGCCGAGGCTGACCATCAGCAGCAGACACGCGGCCAGCGCCAGCGCTCCAGACCAACGCAACATCGGCGAACGACGCGGGGCGTCCATCGCCTGCAGATAACCTTGCAGCGCGAACGCATCTTCATCGGCCAGCGTGCGCGCGGGGCTTTCGCTGAGTTCCCAGATCACCTGCGCCTGCGCATACGCTTCGGCATGGGCCGGATCGGCGCGCAGCCATTGGCTGAAGGTGAGTTGATCGCCAGTGCTCGGGCGGTCGTGCAACAGGCTCAGCCAGGCCAGCGCGGCTTGCTCCTGGGCCGGCGTCGGTGTGATCGGATCGGATGGCTTCACGGTGCTTTCCCTGGCAGGCGTGGCGCGGGGTCGCGCAGGCTGGCCTTGCAGGCCTCGAGGGCGCGCATCATATGTTTTTCCACGGCACTTTGGGACAGGCCCATGGCCTTGGCGATGTCGGCGTACTTGCGCCCATGAATGCGATTGAGCAGAAAAATCTGCCGGGTGCGTTCGGGCAAGGCGCGCAATGCGGCTTCGACATGGCGCAGATCGTTGCCGGCTTCGAGGGCGGCCTGGGGTTCGCTGCCGTGGCTGTCGGGTTCGTCCGGCTGCCAGCCTTCGTTGACCCGCGTGCGCGCGCCTTCACTGCGCAAATGATCGATGGCGATGTTGCCGGCGCAGCGCAGCAGATAAGTGCTGAGCTCTTCGACCTGCACCAGCGGCCGCCGCCAGAAGCGCAAAAACAGATCCTGGACCAGATCCGCCGCCGTCGCCCGACAACCGACGCGGCGGTTCACCAGTGCTTCCATTTGCGCACGCTGTGACAGAAACACCTGAAGAAAATGCGCACGCGCGCCACGCGCTTCATCGTCACGCGATTCTGGCGGCAGACCGATCAGCACTTCAGCACTGCGCCCAGGCGGCGACCGGGCTCGCCAGCAGGCTCAACCCGGCCAGTGCCATGGCCAGACGCGGGCGATACGGCAGCAACAGCACCAGTGCCAAAGCACTGAGCATCAGCACCGCGAACCAGTCGACCAGACCGAAACTCCAGCCACCGGCCGCCACCGCCGCCCACAGTGAAAGCGCCAGCAACAGCCATCCCGCCACCGCCAGACCCTGACGGCGGCGCGTCGACGGTTTGGCGCCGAGCAACTCGGCATGATGGCGTGGCATCGACAGGCACAACGCGGTGAAGCCGGCATAGGTGAGCAACAGGGCCAGCAGCATCAGTTGGCCCCCTGTTCAACTGTGTTCGAGCGAGGCGAAGAACTTGCTTTGCGAACGCTGACGCGGTCGCCCGTACGCTGCATCTTGCGCGCAGCCCAGCCGAGAAAAAGCCCCGCCGCCAGACACGTCAGATCAAATCCGGCCAGTGCCCAGTCGCGCTGCATCAGGGTCGCGCCAAGATTCCACGGTGTGGTCAGCGCATTGATCAGCGGCACCGCGATAAACAGCGCGGCGCCGAGCGTCAGCTGTTCGATCCAGGCCTTGCGTCCCGGACGCAATACCGCGTGCATCACGCTCAGGCCCCAGGCTATGAAGAACGCATTCACTTCCCAATCGGCCCGCCCCGCCAGACTCACCGGCAGCAGTCGATTGGCCAGAAAGAACACCGCCACCGCCGATACCAGGCCGGCCATGCTGGCGATATTCAGCACCTCGACCAAACGCAATTCGAACGGCAGCGCCGCGCTTTTCACGTGCTTGAGCTGCCGCTTGCCGAGCCAGATCACCAGCCCGGTGCCGATCATTGCCGTGCCGGCCAGCCCGCAAATGAAATACAGCCAGCGCAACAGCGGCCCGGCGAAATGGCCCATGTGCAAACCGTAGAACGCGCCACCCACCGCCATCGCTACGGGTTGATCGGGGGTGCTGCTCAGAAGCTGCCCGGTGACGCCATTGAACGTCACCGCCCGGCCGAAATCATGCACCACCCGATCGCCCGCGCGGGACAGCACCACCGTGGCGCTGGCATCGCCCGGGTTGCTTACCGACAGGCGCGCGGTATGGCCGCCCGACCACTGCTCGCTGGCCTTGGCCAGTAGCGGCGCCATGGCGGTCAGCGGCGCGGCGATATCGGCACGCTCGGGCGTCTTCGAGGCGGGAAAGACTTCGTCGTAGAACTTGCGCACGTCGCTGCCGTAAGAGGCGACGATGCTGGCCGGCATCACCATCGACATGAAAATCACCAGGCTGCTGTAAGTGATCATCAAGTGAAACGGCAGCACCAGCACACCCACGGCGTTATGCCCGTCGAGCCAGGAACGCTGACCCTTGCGCGGGCGGAAGGTGAAGAAGTCCTTGAAGATTTTCTTGTGGGTGATGATGCCGCTGATCAACGCAACGAACATCACCATCGCAGCGAGAGTCGCCAGCCAGCGCCCCCACGGGTAAGGCATCTGCAACTGGAAGTGGAAACGGTAAAAGAACTCGCCGCCCATGCTTTCGCGGCCCTGTACTTCGACTCCGGTTTGAGCATCGAGGGTTCGGGATTCGAAGCGGCCGCGCTCGCCGGGTTTGCCCGGCGCCTGCTGCCAGCGCACGGTCAGACCGGGGTCGCGGGCATCGGGCAAGTCGATCAGCCAGCGCGAGGCACCGGCGGCGTGTTGTTGCAGATAGTTTTGCGCCTGCGCCAGGCTCGCTTCGCTATCAAGCGAATGTGCTGCGATCTCCGGCTGCATCCAGTGGCTGATTTCATCTTTGAAGTAAGCCAGCGTTCCCGTGAGAAAAATCGCGAACAGCAACCAGCCGAACACCAGCCCGGCCCAGGTGTGCAGCCAGGCCATCGACTGACGCAAACCCTCTTTCATGCCAGCCCCAGTCCGCGTGCGGCGCCAGAAACGGTGGCGAGAATCACGCTCGGCACCAAAAGGCCGACCCAGGCCGACCACGCGCTGCGGCAGGCAAAGCACCAGAGCACTGCGACCAGATAGACCAGAAAGGACACGGTCATGCCAGTGACCACCGCTTCGGCGCGGTTCAGCGGCAGCCACAACGTCAGGGTGACACTGGCCAGTGCCGCGACCAGATAGCCGCCGAAAATCGCCGCCAGTACCCGCGAAGTGACGGCCAGACGATAGGACATGGGAAGGGTTGCGAGTTTGCCTTGCATGTTTCGACCCTGAAACGGAAACGTTCGGCCGACAAGCCGAATCTACAGGCGAGCAATATTAATGATAAATATTCTCATACGCAAAAGCATCTGATTGCCGGACACTGTCGCCAGCCTCTACAATGCGAACCGTTCTTGTTCTCTAATGCACGTTCTCTACGCAAGTTTTGCGTCCGGAGTCATTTCGTTGCCGCCCGCCCATCCCGTCGAATCGCTCTACCATGCTCATCACAGCTGGCTCACTGGCTGGTTGCGGCGCAAGCTCGGCTGCCCCGACAGCGCTGCGGATCTGGCCCAGGACACGTTCATCAAAGTGCTGACCGCCCGCGAGCCACCAGTGATCATCGAGCCGCGCGCCTTTCTCGCCACGCTGGCCAAGCGCGTGCTGTTCAATCATTACCGACGCCAGGATGTGGAACGCGCCTACCTCGAGACGCTGGCGCAGATGCCTGAAATGGTCGTGCCGTCAGAAGAGCACAAAGCGATCATCCTGCAGACGTTGATCGAACTCGATGAGCTGCTCGACGGCTTGCCGCGCCAGGTCAAACGCGCCTTTCTGCTCGCGCAGGTCGATGGTCTGACTTATCCACAGATCGCCGCAGAACTGGGTATTTCGGTGGCCACGGTCAAACGCCATTTGAACAAAGCGGCCATGCGCTGCTATTTCGCTTTATGAATCGTGTGCCGGAATTTTCCGCGCAGGTCGCCGAACAGGCGGTGCACTGGCTGCTGGAAATGCAGCAGGGCACGCTGACCCCGCGCCAGCAACAGGCCTGGCAACAATGGCTGGATGCACACAGCGAACACCGCCGGGCGTGGGAACACATGCAACGGGTCAACCAGCGCTTGCGCGGCGTGTCGTCGCCGTTGGCCCACGCCGCGTTGAACGGACCGAAGTCTGGCAGCCGTCGTCAGGCGCTGAAAATGCTGCTGATTCTCGGTGCAGGCTCAGCGGCGACCTGGGGCATGCGCGAGCACACTCCGTTGCCGTCGCTGCTCGCCGATTACCGCACGCCGGTCGGCCAGCGACGCAAGATTGCCTTGGGCGGTGCCGATTCGTTGCAGCTCAATACCGCCAGCTCGGTTGATGTTGATGGTGCGCAGCGGTTGATTCGTCTGCTCGAGGGCGAAATGCTGTTGAGCGCTGCGAATCCGTTCGAGATACGTACGGCACACGGCGTGCTGAAAAGCCAAGGTGCGCGCCTCAATGTGCGGCAGTTTGTTGATCACACGCATATCGCGCTGTTTGAAGGACGAGTCGAACTCATCGCCAGCCAGCGCGCGCCCCTGCTGCTGCCGATCGCGCGGCAGTTGAGTTTTACTGCCAGCTCGGTCAGCGCCCCCAAACCGCTGGACGCCAACAGCGGCGCCTGGAGCGACGGCATGCTGGTCGCCGCCCATATGCGCCTCGGCGATTTCCTCGAAGAGCTTGGCCGCTACCGGCGCGGGCAGCTGCGGTGCGACAGTCAGGTTGCCGATCTGCTGATTTCCGGGACGTATCCGCTGGATGACAGCGAGCGGATTCTCGACCTGCTGCAGATCAGTCTGCCGGTGCAAGTGAAGCGCTTTACCCGTTATTGGGTGAGCGTCGAAGCTCGGGTTTAGAAAGCAAGATCAAAAGATCGCAGCCTTCGGCGGCTCCTACATTTGGAATGCATTTTTTCTGTAGGAGCTGCCGAAGGCTGCGATCTTTTGATTCTGAAAAAATAAATGAGCCGTTTTTCAGATCTGGCGTGACAGAGAAGGAAAGCCCCCTTGATTCCACCTTCTCAGGATCATCCACATGCAGCCCACCCGCCTTACGCCACTGGCCCGCAGCCTGCGCAATCTTCTGCTCGGCGCTAGCCTGAGTTTCACCGCCCTGCCCGCTGCGCTGGGCGCCGAAGCCAAGGTTTATCACATCGCCCCGGCGTCGCTGGAAACCGCGCTGAACCAGTTTGGCCGTGAAGCAGGCGTGCTGATTTCCTTCGGTTCGCAAGTCACCAGCGGCGTGCAAAGCCGTGGTCTGGAAGGCAATTACACCGCGCAACAAGGCCTCGATGCCTTGCTCGAAGGCACCGGCCTGCAAGCCCGCGCCGAGGGTAATAACGCCTTCAGCCTGCAACCGCTGGCTGACGCGGCGCTGGAGCTGGGCACCTCGACCGTAGTCGGCGACTGGCTCGGCGATGCGGCGCAGATCAATGTCTTCGAACACCCCGGCGCGCGTGATGTGATCCGCCGCGAAGAGTTCGAACGCCAGGGCGCGACCCAGGCCCGCGACGTGCTCAACCGCATCCCCGGTGTGAATGCGCCGGAGAACAACGGCACCGGCAGCCACGACATGGCACTGAACTTCGGCATTCGCGGTTTGAATCCGCGCCTGGCCGCACGCTCGACAGTATTGATGGACGGCATCCCGGTGCCGTTCGCGCCGTATGGTCAGCCGCAGCTTTCGTTCGCGCCGATCAGCATGGGCAACATGGATGCCGTGGACGTGGTGCGTGGCGGCGGTGCGGTACGTTACGGCCCGCAGAACGTCGGCGGCGTGGTCAACTTCGTCACCCGGGCGATTCCCGACGAGCCAACGGTCAAGGGAGGTTTGCAGACTGAAACCAGCCCATCGTCGAGCCACGACGGTTTCAAGACCAGCGCCAATCTGCTGGCCGGCGGCACCAACGCCAACGGCCTCGGTGGCGCCTTGCTGTACTCCGGCACCCGTGGTGGTGACTGGCGTGAACACAGCGATACCGAGATCGACGACCTGATCCTCAAGGGCAAGTACCAGCTCGACGACGCCAACAGCTTCAACGCCATGGCCCAGTATTACGAGGGCAAGGCCGACATGCCCGGCGGTCTCAATGTCGCCGATTACGATGCCGATCCGTATCAGTCGACGCGACCGAAAGACCAGTTCTGGGGGCGCCGCACGATGTTCAACTTCGGCTATCGCTATCAGCAAGATCGCCGCGAGTTCACCGCCAACACCTTCTTCACCAAAACCCTGCGCAGCGGTTATCTGGATCAGGGCACGTTTCTTTCGCTGTCGCCTCGCGAGTATTGGGTGCGTGGTCTGGAAACCCGTTTCGCCCAAGGCTTCGACCTCGGTCCGAGCAGCCACGAAGTCGGCGTCGGCTACCGCTACATCAATGAGGCCGGCCACGAACTGCGCTATCGCACGCCGATCAGCGCCAACGAATACCCGACCACCAGCAGCCGCAACGACCGCGACACTCGCGGTGGTACCGAAGCCAATGCGTTCTTCGTCGATGACCGCATCGACATCGGCAAATGGACCATCACCCCGGGCGTGCGCTACGAGATGATCGAGTCGCAGCAGACCAACAACCTGACCAACGTCAAATACAAGGGCGACTACAACACCGCGCTGCCGGCGCTGAACGTGCTCTATCACCTCACCGACAGCTGGAATCTGTATGCCAACACCGAAGGCTCGTTCGGCAGCGTGCAATACAGCCAGATGCCCAATCGCGTGAGCAGCGGCGAGGTGAAACCGGAAAAGGCCCGCACCTGGGAACTCGGCACGCGCTATGACAACGGTGCCCTGCGCGCTGAAATCGGTACGTTCCTGATCAACTTCGACAACCAGTACGAAAGCAACCAGACCAACGACTCGGTGATCGCTCGCGGCGAAACCCGCCATCAGGGCATCGAGACCAGCGTCAATTACGCGCTCGACGACTTGAGCCCGGCGCTGGCCGGTTTCGATGTCTACGCCAGTTATGCCTATGTCGATGCGACCATTCGCGAAGACGGGCCGAACAAAGGCAACCGCGTGCCTTTTTCATCCAAGCACAAAGGCACGATTGGCGTCGGTTATACCGAAGGGCCATGGAAGCTGAATCTGGACAGCAGCTTCCAGAGCGACCAGTTCGCCGACAACGCCAACACCTCGAAGGAAAGTGCCGATGGCAGCACTGGCAAGATCCCCGGTTACATGCTGTTCAGCAGCCGCGCCGGGTATGACTTCGGACCGCAACTGTCGGATTTGAATGTGGCGGTGGGCGTGAAGAACATCTTCAACACGCAGTACTTCACACGCTCGTTCGATGACAACAACAAGGGCAAGTACGTGGGAGAGCCGCGGACGCTTTACGTGCAGACGTCGGTGGCGTTCTGACCCCACCCCATCGAAGATCAAAAGCCCCTCACCCTAACCCTCTCCCAAAGGGAGAGGGAACTGACCGAGGTGTATTTACGATTTACGCTCGCCTGCAATATCGAGCCGAACGCTGGACTTGAAAACAACCGGGATCGGCCCCCTCTCCCAGAGGGTGAGGGACTGACCGAGGTGTATTTACGCTTACGCTCGCCTGCAATATCGAGCCGAACGCTGGACTTGAAAACAACCGGAATCGGCCCCCTCTCCCAGAGGGTGAGGGACTGACCGAGGTGTATTTACGCTTACGCTCGCCTGCAATATCGAGCCGAACGCTGGACTTGAAAACAACCGGAATCGGCCCCCTCTCCCAGAGGGTGAGGGACTGACCGAGGTGTATTTACGATTTGCGCTCGCCTGCAATATCGAGCCGAACGCTGGACTTGAAAACAACCGGAATCGGCCCCCTCTCCCAGAGGGTGAGGGACTGACCGAGGTGTATTTACGATTTACGCTCGCCTGCAATATCGAGCCGAACGCTGGACTTGAAAACAACCGGGATCGGCCCCCTCTCCCAGAGGGTGAGGGACTGACCGAGGTGTATTTACGATTTACGCTCGCCTGCAATATCGAGCCGAACGCTGGACTTGAAAACAACCGGGATCGGCCCCCTCTCCCAGAGGGTGAGGGACTGACCGAGGTGTATTTACGATTTACGCTCGCCTGCAATATCGAGCCGAACGCTGGACCTGAAAACAACCGGAATCGGCTCCCTCTCCCTCGGGAGAGGGCTGGGGTGAGGGGCTACGGTTTTAAACCCTGCGAGCAATCACCAACACCACAAACAAAAAACGGGCCTGCATCAGCAGGCCCGTTCTCCTTTGGTTACTTGTGAAATCAGCGCATCAACTGTTGATCGCTGCCTGTTCGTTCTCGTCAAATTCTTCCGCCAACAGCTTGTCGTTGGCTTTGCCGGTAAATGGCACTACAGCGGCGCGTGGTTTACCTCGCAGTTTGCCGAACAGATGATCCAGTTTGTGCTCGAGTTTCTCGGCAGCACCGTCGATCGCCTGTTCCAGCGAATCGGCTTTATGGGTCACGGAAATAGGTTGGTGGCCTTTTGGCCGCGCTTCCAGTTGGCAGCGCAAGTCATGGGGACCTGGTTTCTCGCCGTTCTCGTCGCTCAGGTGGACTTCGACACGGGTCAGGTCTTCTTCATAACGGTCGAGCGTGCTCTCAATAGTTGTACGTACCCACTCCTCCAGTCGCTTACTGCTTTGAATATGGTTATCGCTGTTGACTTGGATTTGCATAGTTCATCCCTTATTTCAGCTAGCTCGCTGGAGGCCTTGAGTTGAATTTCCTGACCTCCTGGTTACAACAATCGGCCCGAGCGACGAACATTTCAACCCCTGAAAAAAGAAAAATATTCATTCGCAAAAAAAGCCGGACAACCGAGCTGGGCGCTGTTAATGTCGGGAGTTGGGTCGACCCGCACCGCAGAAAAATCTGCTCACATCTGTTGCTCATTCAGCGGGTGCAGACTGCGAAAAATCCCCGCCTCTTCCACCAGCCAGTCATGCACAGCGCGCACGCCCGGATGGCTCAACGCCCCCGGTGCATACAACAGCACGTAGCGTTTATGGTTGGGCACCGACAAGCCGAACGGCACGATCAAAGTGCCGCGCTCCAGCTCATCGTTGAGCAACGTGCGCCGGGCAATCGCCACGCCCATACCGGCAATCGCCGCTTCGATGGTCAGGTGATTGCGATTGAACGTGTGGCCGCGCCGCACATCGGCGCCTTCGAAGCCGATCGCATTCAAATAGAACTCCCATTCCGCGTATTCGTAACTGCCACGCCAAGCGGTGATGTCGTGCAGCAGCGGGAAATGCACCAGATCCGCCGGCCCGTGCAACGGCGGTCGCCCGCGCAGCAGGCTCGGCGCGCACACCGGAAATATCTGCTCGTCGAGCAAGGCTGTAGATAACAATCCGGGGTAGCTGCCATCGTTGAGGTCGATCGCCAGATCGAAATCGCCCTCATGCAAGGGCACGCTGCTGTCCTCGGCCACCAGGCGCAACTGGATGTCCGGAAAGCGTTGCTGCAAGCGCGGCAGGCGCGGGGTCAGCCACTTGCCGAGAAACGACGGGATCGAACGCAACCGCAGAGTCCCGCTGATCATCCCGGCGTCCAGCCGGCGCAATTCCGCATCGATGCTGCCATAGGCTTCATTGACGGTAATCGCCAGCCGCTGCCCCTGTGCACTCAACTCAACACCCCGCGCTCGCCGATGAAACAGGCGAAAGCCCAGGCGCTCTTCCAATTGGCGGATCTGCTGGCTGACCGCGCCCGGGGTGATGTGCAGCTCTTCGGCACAACGGGTGAACGACAGGTGCCGCGCGGCACAGGCAAACACCTGCAGCCAGACATAGGTCTGGGCATGCAATTGACGACTCATTGTTTAGTCCTGCTAAAGGCTGTCTTAGGAGGTTTCGTTGGTCACCTCGAACCGAGGCAGGCAGTATCGCCGACATTGCGCTTGTCCGACAAAAAATGGCAGCGATTCCTACTCCATTGCTTGTAAGGGTTTAGCATGGCTATCAGTGTTTTCGATCTATTCAAAGTGGGCATCGGCCCGTCCAGTTCCCATACCGTCGGTCCGATGCGTGCAGCGGCGACCTTTGCCCAGGCCCTGATCGACCAGCATCTGCTCAATGACGTGCGACGGGTGGAAATCCGTCTGTACGGCTCGCTGTCTGCGACCGGCGTTGGCCACGCCACCGATCGCGCGACGGTCATGGGCCTGATGGGCGAGTGGCCGGACAGCATCGATCCTTCGACCATCGATCCACGCATTCAGCAACTGCGCGAAACCGGGCAATTGTCCCTCGCCGGTCAACGCTCGATTGCGTTTGACTGGCAGAGCGATCTGCTGCTGCTCGACGAGAGCCTGCCCTACCACCCCAACGCCATGTCGCTGAGCGCATTTGGCGAAAGCGCCGAGCTGTTCGCGCAAACCCATTACTCGGTGGGCGGCGGCTTCATCGTCGAAGCGGCTGAAGCCGAGTCTGGCGTGGCGCCAGCCAGCGACGTGGTGTTGCCCTACGATTTTTCCAGCGCCGCCGAACTGCTCGCTTTGTGCAAAAAGCACAATCTGCGCGTGTCCGAACTGATGATGGCCAACGAGCGCGCCTGGCGCAGCGATGCCGAGATTCGCCAAGGCCTGCTGCACATCTGGTCAGTGATGCGCGAGTGCGTCGAACAAGGTTTGCGCCACGAAGGCATCCTGCCCGGCGGTCTGAAAGTACCGCGCCGCGCGGCGAAACTGCATCGCAGCCTGTTGGAAATCGGCAAACCGAATGTGATCAGCTCGACCCTGTCGGCAATGGAATGGGTCAACCTGTTCGCCCTTGCCGTCAACGAAGAAAATGCCGCCGGCGGGCGCATGGTCACCGCGCCGACCAATGGCGCCGCCGGGATCATTCCGGCCGTTCTGCACTACTACATGAAATTCAATCCGGATGCGTCTGACGATGACGTCGTTGCGTTCTTTCTCGGTGCAGCCGCCGTCGGCATTTTGTGCAAGAAAAACGCCTCCATCTCCGGTGCCGAGGTCGGCTGTCAGGGCGAAGTCGGTTCGGCTTGCGCAATGGCCGCCGCCGGCCTCGCCGACGTCCTCGGCGCGACACCGGAGCAACTGGAGAACGCTGCCGAAATCGGCCTGGAACACAACCTCGGCCTGACCTGCGATCCGGTCGGTGGCCTGGTGCAAGTGCCGTGCATCGAGCGTAATGCCATCGCGGCGGTGAAGGCGATCAACGCCACGCAAATGGCCCTGCGCGGCGACGGCAATCACTTTATTTCCCTCGACCGGGTGATCCGCACCATGCGCGACACCGGCGCCGACATGCACGACAAGTACAAGGAAACCTCGCGGGGCGGGCTGGCGGTGAACTGGGTGGAGTGCTGATCGGCCTGACTGCACTGTCAGCGATCATCCGCTCATTCCTGCCCTGAAAACGCGCCACAAAAAACGGCGAGCCCCGAGGCTCGCCGTTTTTTTCGCCGTGTTTATTGTTCGACAATTTTTCCGGCATGCGCCTTGCTACATCACCCATGAGGCAAACGGACATTGCAAACCTCAGCGAACGAGATGCCAGTGGTCTGGTGTTGCGAACCAAATCAGATCATGGCCGGTCAACAACTGCACGTTCAATCAGGCGGTGACGCATCATGGACAACCCATTTCAAATCATTACCGATGCATTCGCGCCGGACTATCAGATCAATCTGAGCATCCAGGGCCTGGACGGCAGCATCATGCTGACCCTGTCCAACGCCGGTCGCATCGTGGCCAAACGCATGATCAGCGCCGAACAGCGCAATGATCCGGAACGCTTGAAGAGGCTGGTGCAAAGCATCCAGTTCGGCATCGCCATCGAACAGGGTCACAGCGCCATGTCGATCCTCGAAGCCATGACCAGCGGTGCCGGGCTTACCCCGCCACCGCCACGGGTCAAAGGCCAGCCGGGTCAGGCGGCGGGCCTTTAAAGCTCGCCCTTCTCCACTTCAGGATGTTCGCTGGAGCCCGTGCCGAGCTTGCGCTGCGGGTTCTCGATCTTCACTGAGGGGAATTGCGACGAAGCGTAACGCACCACCAGGATCGCAAACGCCAGCAGCAGAATGCCGCCGCACAGGTAGATAATGCCCATGTCCGGCGGGTTGTGGTGCGAGACGTTGGAGATCAGCAGGCGCGTCAGTGCAGTGATCGCCACGTAGATCAGGAAGCGCACCGGCATGTGGTTGGTCTTGAAATAAATCCCGACCATCGCGCCCAGTTCCAGATAGATGAACAGCAACAGAATGTCATCGATCTTGATGTGCCCGACTTCGAGCATCCCGAGAAACTCCATCACCGCCGCCCACGCTGTCACCGCACCGATGGCGAACAGCGCCAGATAGTGAAAGGTTTCGACGAACAGGTTGCCCAGGGACTCGGCCAGCTGATGCACGTTACGCCGCAGTTTCTCGGCCCAATTTATTTTCACGATGAGTTTCCTTAGCCCGTTTCGGGCGGATGATGCGTATCGCACGTGACGGTTTTGCGCGCGCGCCTTGTAGCAACGGTTTTCATGCAGGTTCAGGGCCACGCATCATGGCGATCCGCCGCAAATCCCGCGCCGTGGCGTTTGGTCGCAGGCTCGCGGCTTTGCACAATCCCCGTGGGAGCGAGCCTGCTCGCGAACAGCAGCGACACGGCTCACTGACAAACGCCAAATCCGGTCTACATTGAAAAGCCACTACCCATGGCGCAGGGATTCGCTTATCCTTTTCGCTGTATATGGATACAGTAGTCGTCAAGACAACTTAATGTGAAGGCATGTGAGGTGGTGAATGGCCGTCGAAGTGGTATACCGCAGCAGCCGAGATCTGGAGCGCTTGTTCATGGATAAAGCCGAAGCTGATCGTCATGACAAAATGCTCGAACTGGCCGAATATCTGGCCGATGTGCTGCAAAAAGCCGTTCCGTCCCTGACTGAACAGCAAGTGGAAGAAGCCGGGATCTACATGGCGAAGAATCGCGATGTGTTCGCCAGAGCGTTCAAGAGCCAGCCCGATGCGCTGTCGGAGCTGATCAATGCGCCGGCCGAGCCTGTCGAAAAAGCTGAAGCGGCAGAACCTGATGAGGCGCCGGCGAAGCCAGCCAAAGCAGCGAAAGCGCCGAAGTAATTAGAAAGATCGCAGCCTTCGGCAGCTCCTGCACTCGGAATGTAGGAGCTGCCGAAGGCTGCGATCTTTTGCTTTCAGCGATACAAAACCTTTTCGGCCAACTCATCCGCCACCCGCGCCGGCGAACGTTTTTCCGCCTGAGCATGGGCGAAGACTTCGGTCAGCCGCGAACTGATTTTCGACAGATGCGCCGTAATCGTCGGCAACTCCTCACCGCGATGTTTCAGTGAAACGTAAATCAGCCCGCCGGCATTGATCACATAATCCGGCGCATAAAGAATCCCGCGCCGTTCCAGTTGATCCGCCACATCCAGATGGGAAAGTTGATTGTTCGCCGAACCGGCCACCGCCGAGCAGCGCAGCTGTGAAACGCTGTGACTGTTGAGCACCCCGCCCAACCCGCACGGCGCGAGAATGTCGCACGGCGTGCTGAGCAATGCGTCGTTGGCGATCGGGTGAGCATTGAGCTGCTCCATCGCCAGTTGCACCTTGCCGTGGTCGATGTCACTGACGAGCAACTCGGCGCCTGCCGCGTGCAGTTGCTCGGCCAGCGCAAAACCGACATTGCCAAGCCCCTGGATGGCAACGCGCAGACCTTCGAGGTTGTCGCTGCCCAGGCGCGCCATCGCCGTGGCGCGAATGCCGGCGAACACGCCCATGGCCGCATGCGGTGCCGGGTCGCCTGCCGAAGTGGTGCTGGTAACGTGGCGGGTCTGCTGGGCAATGCAGTCCATGTCGGCCACTGAAGTACCGCTGTCGATGGCGGTGATATAGCGGCCGTCGAGTTGCTCGATGCAACGTCCGAAAGCCTCGAACAACGCGGCGCGATTCTCGACATGGGCCGGGCGCACGATCACCGCCACCCCGCCACCTTGCGCGAGGCCGGCGAGCGCCGCTTTGTAGCTCATGTTTTGCGCCAGGCGAATGGCGTCCTCGACCGCAGATTCGTCGTTGGGATAGGCAAGGTAACGGCACCCGCCCAGGGCTGGCCCCAGATGGCTGTTATGAATGGCAATGACCGCCTTCAACCCGGTGGCCGGGTCCACGCTCAGGTGCAGCGATTCCAGGCGAGTGCTTTGCATGAGAGCGAACATCGACAGGCTCCCGAATCACTTCTTGTAGAACGCCAGTATAGGCTTGCCCCTGAAAATTGCTGGCGCGCACCGGCATGAGCCGCCGAGCGGACAATGCTGCGCCGCTATAACTCGCGCTCAGTGAGCCCGGCACTGGACGAACAACCCGGACGGGGCTAAAACGAGGCATTGGAGGGAGATTTTGATGAGTGCGCGCCAACGCTTTTTCGAATGCCTGCATCGTTCACCGCCGGCCCTGCTGGAAGCTGCGCTGTGGATAAGTGCCGAGCACGACAAAACCCTCGAGCCCGAGGCATGGTTGCGCACCTTCAAGGATCTGCAACTACGCGTCAGCTATGGGCTGCCGATGCTGCCGGTCAGCGAACTGGCGCAACCGCTGTTGCGACGCATGGTCGATCTCGGTTTCGCGCAGGATGATTTCCTGCCGCTGCGCCCGCAGGCGGCGCTGCTGCATCGCGTGTTGCACACCCAACGCGGTCAGCCGTTGGCATTGGCGTTGATCGCACTGGAATTGGCGCGTGGGTTGGAGATTCCTCTGGTCGGGGTCAACTTCCCCGGACATTTTCTGCTGCGGGTACCCGGCGCCGACCACTTGCTCGATCCTTGCGGCGGGCGGCGACTGTATCCCAATGACTGCCGAGAACTGTTGCAACGCCAATACGGGCCGAACATGCAGCTCAGCGCCGAACATTTGCTGAGCGCAACGCCGGTGCAGATGCTGCAACGTCTGTCACGCAACCTGCGCCAATTGCACCTGACCCACGACGATCACATCGCCGCGCTGATCGACGCAGAACGAGTGCTCGAACTGGGCGATGCGAAGGCCTCCGATTACATGGCCCGGGCCAGTCTGTATCAACGGCTGGATTGCCCGAACGCTGAACGCTTCGATCTGGAGCATGCATTATTGCTCAGCGAAGACCCGATCCAGCGCCTGCGCCTGACCGAACGCCTCGGCCATCTGCCGCCCAACTCCGTCGTGCATTAACTACCTTCCGCAGGCTGCCACCATCCTTGAGGCCCACACAAACCTGTGTGGGAGCGAGCCTGCTCGCGAAAGCGGTGTGTCAGCTGAATGAAAGGCCACTGACACTCCGTCTTCGCGAGCAGGCTCGCTCCCACAGGAATTACGGGGTGTCTGGTTGATTGGCAGGATGCGCCTTGATAAACGCCGGATGTTCAGCCGCCAAGGCAGCCACACGGCAAATCTTCGGATATGCCTCCAGGCTGACGTTGAACCGCTCAGCCGCATACAACTGCGGAATCAGATACACATCTGCCACGCACGGCCATTCGCCAAAACAGAAACCGCTGTCGCCGATCAACTGCTCCACCGTTGCCAGCCCTTGGCTGATCCAATGGCTGATCCACTCCACAACTTGCGCCTCATTCTGCCCCGCCTGGCGCAGGCGATTGAGCACGCTGACGTTGTGCAGCGGGTGCACGTCGCAGCCGATCACCGCCGCGACACCGCGCACCTGCGCGCGCGCCAGCAGATCATCCGGCAGCAACGGCACCTGCGGGTAACGCTCTTCCAGATACTCGATGATCGCCGGCGATTGAATCAGCAGCGCGCCGTCATCGGTGCGCAAGGCTGGCACCCGGCCCTGCGGATTGAGCGCCAGATACGCCGGTTGCCGATGTTCACCGCCCGACGGTGCGATCAGGTTGACCGGCAACGCCTGGTAATCGAGGCCCTTCAACGCCAGCGCAATCCGCACCCGGTACGATGAAGTGGAACGGTAATAGCCATAGAGATCCATAAGCCGCTCCTGTCAGCGCGCAGCGATCACGGTGCCGCGACATTCGCCGAAGCCGATCGAGGCAAAACCGTCGCGGGCGCAGCGGGCACGCAGGATGATTTCGTCACCGTCCTCAAGGAATTTGCGCACTTCGCCAGAAGCCAGTTCGATCGGTTTCTTACCGCCCTCGGTAATCTCCAGCAGGCTGCCAAACTGGCCGTTTTCCGGGCCGGACAAAGTGCCCGAACCGAACAGATCGCCGGCCTGCAACTGGCAACCGTTGACGCTGTGATGCGCAACCATTTGCGCGACGGTCCAGTACATGTAGCGGGTGTTGCTCAGGGTCAGGCGATGGGCGGGCAGGTTCTGCTCGCGCATGGTTTCGGTACGCAACAGCACTTCCAGCTCGATGTCGAAGGCGCCGCCATCCTGATCGCGCTTGTCGAGCAGATACGGCAGCGGCTGCGGATCACCTTCAGGGCGGGCCGGTTGCGCCGTGCGGAATGGTTCCAGTGCTTCAGCCGTCACCACCCACGGCGAGACGCTGGTGATGAAACTCTTCGACAGGAAGGGGCCGAGTGGCTGGTATTCCCAAGCCTGGATATCCCGCGCCGACCAGTCGTTGAGCAGGCAGAAACCGGCGATGTGCTCGGCAGCGTCACCGATGGCAATCGGCTCGCCCATCTCATTGCCCTGGCCGATCCAGATACCCAGTTCCAGTTCGTAATCCAGACGCGCGCATGGACCGAATACCGGTTCGGTCTGGCCGGCCGGCAGCGTCTGGCCTTTCGGCCGGCGCACGTCGGTGCCGGACGCTCGCACCGTGGAAGCGCGACCGTGGTAACCGATCGGCACGTGCTTGTAGTTCGGCAGCAGCGGGTTATCCGGACGGAACAGTTTGCCGACGTTCTGCGCGTGCTCGATGCCGACGTAGAAGTCGGTGTAATCGCTGATTCGCGCCGGCAGGTGCATCTGGCAATCGGCAGCCAGCGGCAAGAGTTTCGCGCCTTGCGCTTCGATGTTGCCGCGCAGCGTGCTGCCTTCACTGAACAGTTCGATCAGGCGTTCGCGCAGGGCAACCCGCGCCTCACGGCCAAGTTCAAAGAACGCGTTCAACTGCCCGCCGTGCATGGCTTCCACCGCACTGCGTGCGACACCGTCGAACAGACCGGCCTCAAGCGCCACCTGCAAATCGAAGATGTGCTCGCCGATCGCCACGCCAGCGCGCGGCGCAGAACCCTTGAGGCTGAACACGCCCAGCGGCAGATTCTGCAAGGGGAAATCGCTGTGACCGTTGGCCGAAGCGACCCAACTGCGGGGGATGGAATTCTGTGTCATGGGTTATCTCCGGGTCGGGTCGAACGTGGCGGGCAGCGTCGCCCAGCAAGCGTCGTAACTGGGTTGCAACTGTGGGCATTCGAGGGCGAAACGACTTGGACGAAGCACTTGGCTGGTCTCGAACATGAAGGCCATGGTGTTATCGATTTTTGCAGGTGCAAGCTCGGCGTTGATCGCCCTGGTGCAGGTTTCGCCGTCCGGGCCGTGGGCGCTCATGCAGCTGTGCAGCGACGCGCCGCCGGGCACGAAGCCTTCGGCCTTGGCGTCGTATTCGCCCTGGATCAGGCCCATGAATTCGTTCATCAGGTTGCGATGGAACCACGGTGGCCGGAAGGTCTTTTCGGCGACCATCCAGCGCGGCGGGAAGATCACGAAATCGAGGTTGGCCAGACCGTGCACGCTGGTCGGCGAGGTCAATACGGTGAAGATCGAAGGATCGGGATGATCGAAACTCACCGTGCCAATGGTGTTGAAACGGCGCAGGTCGTATTTGTACGGCACGTTGTTGCCATGCCAGGCGACCACATTGAGCGGTGAGTGATTGAGTTCGGTGGCCCACAACTGGCCAAGAAATTTCTGCACCAAAGTAGTCGGTTGCTGCAGGTTTTCGTAGGCAGCGACCGGGGTGAGGAAATCCCGTGGATTGGCCAGACCGTTGCTGCCGATCGGCCCCAGATCCGGCAGGCGCAGCGGCGCGCCGTGGTTTTCGGCGAGGTAGCCGCGAGCCTGTGGATCGAGCAGTTCGACGCGAAATTTCAGGCCACGCGGCAGAACGACGATTTCCAGCGGCGCCACTTCGATTACGCCCAGTTCGGTGGCGATACGCAGGCGACCGAGTTGCGGCACCAGCAGCATTTCCCCATCGGCGTTAAAGAACACACGCTCCATTGAACGGTTGGCGGTGTAGTTATAAATGCTGATGCCGGAAGGTTTTTCGGCGCCAGCATTGGCCGCCATGCTGACCAGACCATCGATGAAATCCGTTGGCTCGGTCGGCAGCTCCAATGGATTCCAGCGCAGGCGATTGGGCGTCACTTCACCCAAAGGTCCGCCGGCCAGTTGCCGTTCCAGTTTGACGAACGCCGGGTGGTTGGCCGACGGCTGAATCCGGTACATCCAGGTGCGCCGCGCTTCGCTGCGCGGCATGGTGAACGCGGTGCCGGAGAACAGCTCGGTATACAGGCCGTACGGGGCTTTCTGCGGAGAGTTCTGGCCAACGGGCAGCGCGCCGGGCAACGCTTCAGTGCTGAATTCGTTGCCGAAGCCGGACTGGTAAACCAGGTCCTGCGCGGTTGAATCGGGCTTCATGGAGCCTCCTGAACAGGGAGTCGGCAGTGGCCCATCGCTCTGGCTCAGAGGTCTCGGCACGCCGGGGTTGTTATTATCGTAATCTGATTACGCATAACGTAATTTGCTCGCTATCCAGCGTCAAGCTATAAAGACGCCCATTCGAACCGGAACCGCCAGCCCCATGGAAAAAACCAGCGACAGCAACGGCAAACAGAAAGTCCGCTCCGCCGAAGTCGGCACCGACATCCTCAAGGCTTTGGCCGAGTTGTCACCGTCGACTTCGCTGTCGCGTCTGGCCGAACATGTGCAGATGCCGGCAAGCAAGGTGCATCGCTATTTGCAGGCGTTGATAGCCTCCGGATTTGCCGAACAGAACACCGCCACCAACCATTACGGCCTCGGTCGCGAAGCACTGCGCGTGGGCCTGGCCGCGCTCAACAGCATGGACGTGCTGAAAGTTGCCGCCCTGCCGCTGTCCGAGCTGCGCGATGAACTCAACGAAACCTGCTTTCTCGCGGTGTGGGGCAATCAGGGCGCAACCGTCGTGCACATTGAACCGGCGGTGCGCGCGGTGACGGTGGTGACGCAGTTGGGTTCGGTGCTGCCACTGCTCAGCTCGTCCACCGGGCTGGTGTTCAGCGCTTACCTGCCGCACCGGGAAACCGATGAATTGCGCGAGCAGGAGATCGCTGTCGAGAAGCATCCCCTCAAGGACGAAAAAGCCTATGCAGCGCTGTGTGAACAGATCCGCGAACGCGGTCTGCATCACGTGCATGGTTTGTTGATGCCGGGTGTGGATGCGCTTTCTGCGCCAGTGTTCAACGCGGTCGGCCAGATCGCTGCGGTGCTGACCATCGTCGGCCCGACCTCGCTGTTCCACGCCGATGAAAACGGCCCGGCGGCGCAGCGGTTGTTGGCTGCGACGCGGGCCGTGAGCTGGCGCATGGGTTACGAAAGATAAATCAGACTATGAGCCCTCGAAACGGCTCAGCGAACCGTGGTCTTGCTGAATGCAGACTCAGCCTCTTGCATCAGTGCCTTGAAGAACCCGATCAGTTCATCGGCGGGGTCTTCATGGCCGGTGTAATACGTAACCAGCTCCGCGACCGTGCGGGCGTCTTCAAACAGACTGAGAAACGAGCGTTGCGCACGGGTAAGTTCTTTAGCCGGCGCCCCCGCCGCTGCAGCCTGACCCAATGTCAGCAGTCCGCTCAATACATCCTGCACATGCCCCAGCGCGGCGGAATAATCACCGCGTCGGTGCGACTGCGACGCGTCGTAGATGCTTTTCATCACCTGCACAGCCACCACCACAGTGCCTACGGGTGGCACCAGCAGGCTGACAATGTTTGCGGCCTTCAACAGATTTTCATAAACCACACCGGCGATTATTTCGTTGAGACTGGTGGTCCGTTCGTCGATATCACTCAATACACGGCGCACTCGCTCGTCATGGAAAGTGAACAGATCGGGCAGTAACGAACGCTGCTGTGTGCGAATGACCGGTCGGGTATCAACCGTTGCGACCAGATTATCGAAGTAGTCATTGGTCACTTTCTGGTCAACCAGCAGTATCCGCTCGCTGTAATAGCTCCTGAATGGGCCTTTTCGAAAACGAATCGAAGGAATGAACTCAGCGATCGGTCGGAAGTTGACTTGATCCGGTGCGTCAGGCGTATAGAGCAAGTCGAAGAAACCTGACGACAACTTCAGTCGAAAAATATAAACGCCGCCAACCGCGCGGTCCCCAGGAGTCGTCAGACCCAGCGCGCCAATATTGAATTTGTACAGCCCGATATCACCTTCGGCGGTGCTGGTCCCTACCGACTGATAACCGCCACTCTCTTTCAGGTTATCGATGACCCCTTGGACAGCAGAGAAAGACTCTGTCGATAATCTGCCGTTGGTGAAATCGGCAAACGCATTGCGATACATCTCACAGCGGATTTTCCGGGCGTGTACCGCGCGCTTGAAAGCGTGATCAGGATGAGCCTTGTTCAGATATTGCTCTTCCAGCATCGCGCTGTATCGGTCACCAGGGCGGAAGGTTTTCGATAGCGAAGACAAATCCCGGATATCCAGTTTTTCAACGAGGGGATGTCCATTCACCAAGTAATATTTGGGGCTGTACTTGGTTTCATAGGCCGGATGATCCGCTTCGAAAGCGAGTCCCTCAAGCAAGACGTCGGTAACGCTCTTACGAAACTCTTCGGTCTGAATAATGATCTGGTCGGGATTGACCGAAATGTTGCTGCCGCGCGAACGCAATAGGTCTTCTATCTGGGCTTTCACCGCGTCATAGGTGAACTGCTCGAATGTCGGAAAACCATTGTCTCGTGCATCAACCGTGGACAGCGCCTTGAGTTCGGTTGTCAGACGCGAATAGCGCTTGCGCCCCTCAATGCCAAGCGCCCGATAAGCTGCCGGTGCAATGGCCTTGTGCAGCGCAACTTCGGCTCGGTAGGCGACATTTACGTAGTCCGCCAAAGGTGCCTTGGCGTTCAGATAAAGATCGACCGGCCGGCTATCAAGCGTGTAGCGGTAGCTCAGTTGAGTACCAGCGCTGCCAAGCAACTCACCCGCCTCGTGCAGGTAGTCGGGATGAATCATCAATGCGGCGTATTCACGATCCGCCGACAATGCCGACTCCAGCCAGCGGTTCGCCGCGTAGATATCGGAAAATTTCTGCAGTTCGAATTGCCCGTCAGCTGTTTTGACCAACATCAGCGACGGTGCGTATTCTTTGGCCGAAATCATCAGAACATCTTTCAATGCTGGGACTTGCAGCCTGATTTTCAAGCCCTGAATAGTCACCGCAGGGTCGTTGGCCATGGCTCGCGCGATGATGTTCGCATCGGTGGAATCCAGCTTCCCGGACTGGCGAGCTACAAAAACTGCAAACTCCATCTGGCTGAAGAGATAGTTGCGATAGGCCTCCTGCCAAGCAACCGACGGCGAGTATGCAAGACTGCCGGTAAACTCCAGGCGCAGATTACGATTTTCCAGCCACTGCTCGAGCGCTACTGCCGTCAGCCGACTTCCGTCGGGAGCGCCGATGATGGTCAGAGTCGCTTTGTAACCATTGTCGTGCAGACCGAAAACAAGAAACTCCGTCAGCGTCCGGGTTTCTTCCTGCTCGATGGTCCGTCCGGCAATCTGCAAAGTGTACGAGCTATGGACACTGATCGCTTCAGGATCCAGGCGTTCGTCAAAGGCCCTCTGCGCCCATGCGGAGAACGTGCGCAGCACATAGTCCTTGAAAGAAAAACACGTATCGAACGCGCTCGAATATGCAGCCTCATACTGGTCTTTGGATTCTTCAAGCTCGCTATAACGTTGTTGAACATCGCTACCAGCGGCATGCAGCCAAAGCGGCCAGTCGGTGCGCTTCAGTGCTGCCCAAAGCAGATAAAAGCGGGTGTCGATGCCGTAACGCAGCACATGCAGGCGTTGATTCTCCTGAAGCATGGAGGTCAGCGGTTTTTCCAGTTGTGCCCGGCCACTGATCAAGGTTGCCACGCTTTCAAGCTGACCTTTGAGGTGAGTGTCGACACAAAAGACATGAGGACTTTGCGTGGCTTTCGGGTAACTGATCTGCTCGCTACGCAGGGAAAGTCTCTGCTGAAGTTTGCTGTGCAAATCGGTATTTTTTTCAAAGAACTCAAAGCCGTTTTCCGGCGTGTGCAGCAAATAGGAAGTCGACTCGTTGACCAGTTGCATCTCTGCGACCGCACGCTCGGCATTGTCCAGAACGAAACAGGGCTGGCGCACCAGAAGATAATCCTGTGCCGGTTGCAGGTTGACTTCAAACGCTGCGCGACCGGCATCTGCTTCCAGCAGATGAGCGAATCGCTCGCCCAATCGGGCATCGAAATTGTTGGCCATGACCGACAGCGACAGCTCTGCACCGGTGACCACGGCATAGGCCTTGATGAAAGCCTGTTTGTTCGACAGCGGTGCATTGTCGGCATGGACGGGTTTCGCTGGCGCAGCCCAGAACTTTGCGATCTCGGCTCGCAATGTTTTTTCCAGTCCGGCAGTTACAGCAGCGATCAGATCTTCAACAACAATGGTATTGAGCACCTTGACTTTGAATTGCTCACTGAACGTATCCGGCAGAACAAAAACCCCATCGCCACCCATAATATAGGCAGGACTTATATGATTATTCAGACAATGAACCGTTACCTCCCAAAGAGTGCCTGATGGCCGATTTTCATCGGCAGGGAAAGCAGGATCCGTATTGATATAGACCTTGTCGATATCAACTGTTTTGCCCAGACGCTTCAATTCACCCTCAAGCATGCTGCGCAGAATATCCAGCACGCTCGGCATGGCGTCGATGATCTTGAACAGATCTGTTTTAGCCTGTGTTGCCTTTTCCCACTCTTCCGGCCAGGTAACCTGCTCACCGAAAGAACCACGCATCAAACTTTTATATAACTTGGCCACAAACTTTCCTTACTTGATTATCCAGAGCTGCAAGTGCAGCCACCGCCGATAATTGCAAGGTAGTTTCTTTTTCAGCCGACATGAAGCTCGAACAAATTACAAAACATGCCACCCAACAACGAACACCATGTTGTGCTACTGAAATTTACAAAACTAAACCAGTATCCCCATCAACTTGGCTTTCGCCACAGCCTGAGTTCTGCGCTCTACACCCAACTTACCGTTAATCCTCCTCGCATGGGTTTTTACTGTATGCAATGAAATAAACAGTTGTTCGGCAACTTGCTGATTGGATGCCCCTTGTGCAATCAACATCAGCACTTCGCGTTCGCGCCGACTGAGGCCAGGCGCCTGATCATCGTTTTCCCGTGGCCAGGCAGAAACCTCCTTGCCAGACCCAGTGAGGCTACCTCGGCGTAATTCCCACTCGCGCACGGCTTGCTGCAATCGGCAACGCTCCGCCAGCGTTGCGGCTCGCTGGAACGCTTGCTGCGCCGCCGCCGTGTCACCGTGCGCTTCGGCCAACTGGGCGAAGGCCAGCAACAATTCCGTTTCCGCCGCCAACATGCCTTTGGCCTGAGCGCGCTTCAACAATCGCTCAATGGTTGACAGAGCGCTTTCGTCCGGGACCGATTGCGCATTCGCGCAGGCCAGCAGGTATTCGATGCGAATAATCAGTTCGAACGTCGCGGGTGGCGCCTGCAACGCCGAAGGTCCCCGGTAATGCCGTAACAGTCGGCTCAACGCTTCTTGCGCAAGATGCGGTCGGCCCTGCTGCAACCAGAACTGGCTGCTCACCTGCAACACAACACCGCGATAGACCGTATCGGGAATCTGCCGCTGCTGCATGACCCTTTCGGCCTCGCGCAGGCGTTCGAAAGCGCAGGCATAATCGCCGCGATTGCCGGCCAGTTGCGCCTGCCCCAGATAACCATACAAGACCCGCTTGTCGTGGCTGCGCAAGCAATCTTCAAGGCCCTGGCTGAACAACTGCGCAGCCTGCTCTTCAAGTCCCATGCACAGCGCCAGTCGTCCGCGCCGCAGGGCAATCCGGCCGAGCAGTGGCACGGGCACTGTGGCGCGCTGGCGCAGCAAGTGCTCGATCTCCACCAGCAGGCTATCGGCACGCAAAGGCGCGCCCCGCTGCTCGAGCCATTGCGCATGGTCAAGCTCAAGCAAGCCTTCGAACAGCAAGGAGCCGTGAGCACGCGCCAGGCACAGCGCTTCGCGGTTGAGGGCATGGGCCTGATCCAGCTCGCCGCACAGTAACGCCTGCTGGGTCAGTCCCGACAGGCACATCAAACGCGCCTGCCAGGCATCGTCAGCCAGTGCAGACAAAGCCTCCTGAAAGCAGGCGCGTGCCGGCTCCATTTGCCCTTGCAGGTGAAACAGCCATCCCTGTTGCGCCTGCCAGCGGGCCAGCAGTTGCTGCTCCAGTTGCGCTGTCGGCTGCGGCATGAAGCGGCCGAGATGAGCCAGGCATTGCCCGGCCTGTTCGAACCGGCCGGCAAACAATAAGGCGCCCGTGACCAGCACGATCAGCTGTGGTGTCATCAGGGTCAGCTGCTGGCTTTGCTGCTCGTGCAAACGCAACAGCAGGACGACGGTCTGGTCTTCGAACAAGTCTTCGAAGCCGAAATGCTGCAACAGGCTGACGGCAGTTTCGTATTCCTCGGCCAACAACGCTTGCTCGAACGCCGCTCGCCAATCCTGCGTCGCGCTGAACCACTGACAGGCGCGCCGGTGCCAGGAACGCGCACACGGCCAGTGCGACTCCTGGATGATTCGCGACAGCGGGCGGAACACCTGGAGCCAGTCAGCGGACGCTTGCCAAGGCTCGATGAAGCAGCCCAGCACTTGCAGATCACGCAGCAGCTGAGCGCCTTCGCCAGGGCCGAACAAATGCTCGCATAACGGCGCGTTGAACCGTGGCAGGTGAGCCAGCACACGCCATGCCTCGTCCTGCTCCGGCGTCAGGTTGCTGAACAGTTCATGCTGCAGATAATCGAGCAGAGTGTCGACACGCTGCTGCGGTTGCAGGTTTTGCGACCAGTCGCATTTCTGCAGGAGCGCCATGCGCGACCCCGCGCACCAACCGCCAGTACGCTGGATGATACGGGTGGCGACGCGGTCCGCCTGGTCAGGCGGCAAATGGTGCAACACCGATACAACTTCATCGTGAGTCAGCGCCAGGCTGGCACTCTCGAATTCGTAGAGTTCGTCATCGAGCAACAGGCGCGGCCAGTTGCACTGCGGCCGGCGGCGAGTGCTGATCCACCAGGTGAGCGCCGGGCTGCTGACCGCCAGCAAGCGATCCAGCAGAGCATCCACAGCCGGATCCGGCAGCCGACTGTAATCGTCGATAAACAGCGACGTCGGCCTCGACCAATGGGCCAGCTCCGCCATCAGTTGCGTATCGTCAAGGCCTTCGACCAGCCCGAGCGCCCGCGTCAGACGCAGGCAGAATTCTTCGGTGCTGAGCGCCGCTCCCGCCAGCGGCAGCCAGATTGCCTCGCACTCCGCGCGCACCTGAAGGAGACATTCGGTGAGCAGTGCGGTTTTGCCACTGCCTGCCGGCGCGCACAACAGCCTGACCCGTGCGTTCGATGTCAGCAAAGGCGCAGTCAAGCGACTGCGAGGCTGATGATGTGAAGACAGCCTGGGCAAAAATCCGGGTCGATCCAGGCACGGGGTCATGGCGGTCATCGGGTGAGCCTTCTTATCGTTGTGCGCTCACCCTAGCCCTCTCCCGCGCCCTTGTTGACGAGTATTCAGCACGCTGATCGATGGCCATAAAAAAGGCGACCGTGCGGTCGCCTTTTGTCCAGCGGTACAGCAGAGCCGTTAGCGCACGCCCTCGGCGCGCAGGGCCGAAGGTGTGTAATCGGCAGCCTTGGCTTCAAAACCGAATTCGAAGCTGTGCTTCTCTTCGTTCTTCATGCCCAACGCAATGTAGCGGCCGGCAATGATGTCGTAGAGCGCTTCCAGCGTGTAAGCCTGAGCCTGATGATCGTAGTAGTACTGCGCGTGACCTTCGGCAACGCGCCACAGTTGCCCGCGACCGTCGTAGTGATCGGCCAGTGCCACTTGCCAGCTGTCCTCGTCGATGTACATGTGGCGCTTGGCGTAGATGTGCCGCTCGTTCGGTTTCACCGTGCCGATCACTTCCCAGACGCGGTGCAGTTCGTAACGGGTCAGGTCCTGATTGATGTGCCCGGCCTTGACGATGTCGTCGTACTTGAGCTTCGGCGAGTCGAGCTTGTAGCTGTTGTAGGGAATGTACATTTCCTTCTTGCCGACCAGTTTCCAGTCATAGCGATCCGGAGCACCGGAGAACATGTCGAAGTTGTCGGAAGTCCTCAGGCCATCGGCCGCTGTACCCGGGCCGTCATAGGCCACTTGCGGCGCGCGCCGGACCCGGCGCTGACCGGCGTTGTAGATCCACGCCAGACGCGGTTCCTTCACCTGATCGAGGGTTTCGTGCACCAGCAGCACGTTACCGGCCAGCCGCGCCGGGGCGGTCACCGATTGCTTGAAGAAGGTCAGCACGTTGGCGGCTTTTTCCGGGTCGATGTCTTTCATCAGTTGCGGCACGGCGATCTCTTCTTCGAAGCGGATCGGCGTGTAACTGCCGTTGGTCTGCGGTGTGACCTGGGTGATGATCCGCCGCAGATTGCCACCGTGGTAGCGGGTGATGTGGTTCCACAGCACCTCGACGCCGTTCTTCGGAATCGGGAAGGCGTAGTAGCGGTTGCCGGTGAAATTGGCCAGGCCGTTGCCGTCGTTGATTGCGTTGACGTTCAGCGCGCTGCGCTTGGCCGACTCATAGATTTCCGCCGGCGCGCCCACAGTGCGGTGGGTCGGGTAGACCGGGATCTTGTAGGTTTCCGGGTAACGTTTGAACATCGCCACCTGGCCATCGGAGAGCTTGCTTTTGTACTGCTCGACGTTCGCGGCGGTGATGGTGAACAGCGGTTTTTCGTTGGCAAACGGGTCGGCGAGGAAGCCCTTGCTGTCCACCGCGCCGGCGTTTTTCGGGATGCCGCCGGTCCAGGCCGGAATCGATCCGTCCGCATTGCCGGCCTTCTCGGCGCCGAGCGGGGTCAGGCTGGTGCCGAGCTTGTTCGCTTCATCCGGCGACACCGCCGCCATCACGTTGGCCGCCAGCAGACTCAAGGCCAGCACGCCACATTGCAGAATCGTTTTGCGCATTGCAGTCATCCTTCTCGGGCAGATCAGAAGTTCACGCCGAAGCTCAGGGCCACGAAGTCACGGTCTTCGAGGACGTTGTAGTCGCCACCGAAAAAGTCGGTGTAACTCAGGCTCGCGGTGTAGGTGTTGCGGTAGTCGGCATCGACGCCGAAGCTGATGGCTTTCGCACCTTCGTTGAACAGTCCGTTGGGGCCGTAACCGGCGACATCATGGGACCACGACAGGTTGGGCTTGAGGTTGATCCCGCCGATGACGTTGGCGTAATCGAGAATCGCCCGGGCGCGATAGCCCCACGAAGTCGAGGTAACGAAGCCGTCGGTATCGCCGCCGAAACCATACTGGCCGTAGACCGAATCACGGCCATAACGCAACTCACTGCGTGACTCCAGACCACCGACATGCACCACCGCCGCTTCGCCGACCACGGTCAAGCGTTCGGCGCCGAGCACCTGATCAAAGAAGTGTGTGAGGGTGCTCTGGATTTGCGTGACTTCCTTGCGCCGGTAGCCTTTGTTGTCGGCACCCGGCGAAGTGGCGAGTGGCGATGCGGTGCCGCCGGCAATCGGGTTGACCAGCGCCAGAGTGAGATCGTTAGTGTTGACCTGCACCGGCGCGTTCGGCCGATAGCTGATCTCGCCGGTCCATGCGGTGCCGGTGGGCAGCGTGGTGGAGAAACTGGCGCCGTACAGACGAATGTCTTCCGGATATTCGAGGTAATACTGACCGCGCCCGAGCATCACGCTTTGCGCCAGCCCGGCACCACTGCCGGGCGCGAGTCCGTTGGCGATGCCGACCATGCCTGGCAACGCCGCCAGTGTCGACAGCCCCGCCGTAGTGGTGCCGACCGTCGGCGTACGGCTGTGGTAGTTCATGAAGTAGAGGCCGTACTCGGTGTCGTCGCCGAGCCAGCGCAGCGCCGTGCCCCACTGCCCGGAATCGCGCGCATCACGATCGCCGCCACGGGGGATCACCACGCCCTCCCGGGTGACCTGGATGCCTTGGCCGAACGCGGTGGTCAGCGGCACCAGTGGCGCCACCGCTGGGCTGCCGACGGTGTAGCCGTTGTTGCAACCGTCCGCCGCCACGTCGACGCCGAAGAACGTGCCGCAGTTGTCGAGAACGGTCTGGTCCCACTCCAGTTGGTAGAAGCCTTCGACCGAGAGTTTGTCGGTCAGGCTCTGCGAGCCAAACAGCATGTTCACCGGAATCAAGCCTTCCTTGATCTCGGCACCGGGACGGCGGAATGCCGAGACGTCAACCGGGTTGATGCTGTTGATCGAGTTGCCGATGAAGGTACTTTCGCCCCAGCTCACCACCTGCTTGCCGGCCCGCACGGTGCCCGGCAAATCGGCGATGGCGTAGTTGTGATAGACGAAGGCATCGAGGATCTGCGCGCCGGAAGACTTGGCGCCTTCCTTGCGGCCGCTGTCGCTGATCTGTTTGAACTCGCGGTCTTCGTCCTTGAGTTCGAAGTCGTACCAGTATTTGCCCCGCACGAACACGCCGGTATCACCGTACTTCAGTTCGAGGTCATGGATGCCCTTGAAGATCTTCGAAAAGGTTTCGCCCTTCTTGAAATTCAGGCGCCCGTCATCACCGGTGGACGATTGTCCGCTGCCGCCATTGACCGTGCCGACCAGCGAGTTGTCGGCATCGCGCAGGCCCCAGCTCGCGCCGACCGAAAGTGACGAGTCGAAGGTGCCTTCGATTTCGCCGATGTTGAAGGCGACCGCTTGCGCCTGGGCGCAGCAACCCAGAGCCACCGCAGCGGCCAGCGCCTGCGGCGTGAAGATGGCGCGCATTGTTGTTTTTGTCATGCGTCTTCCCCGGTGAGTGACAGAAGGCCCCACCCTACTGCCGGGTGAAGCGGTCGATAAGCGCACCAAGGAGGTATTTGCGTTGTCGCTCGAAAGGATGAATAACCTTGTACGGCGGGGCTTGGGGCGGTTCATGGGCTGGCTGGATAGCGCGTCATCAGCGCCATCCATGCGCACGCCACTGTTGCGCGCCCCGTAACAGTGCATGTCTGGAATCGGTATTTTTCCTACAGGCTTGAGACCTTATTCTGAGCGCGCTTTCCTCGGCACACGCCGCAAAGCGCCAAGCTCGCCACGCTGAATCGCGAGCGACTGGCTACAGATTCTGGATAAATCGATGTTTTCGGTTTACCGCCCCGGTGTTCACTGACGTTGATTTGTAGCTCCTTGATCCAACGTCTTACCTTGGCCGCTGCGTTTGCAGCGGCCTTTTTTATGGGCGTTTAAAAAGGCTGGTTAGCGGTTCGGGAGCGCTTCCGATCAGCGCGTCAGACATTTCTTCGAAGCTCGGACGAATTCCCTCTGCATCGATGAAAACCCGCGAAAACCCTTTCGACATAACGCCCTGTTACCGACGGGCTTCTCGGATTTGATTACCGCCACTCTGATGTAACTTGAAACACCTCAACCATTCGCTGGTGACACGGATGTCATCGCCACCCGTGCGCACTTTCGAGCGAGTGAAAACGCACATTCACAAGGATATGAATATGCCAAAGCCTCCACCGTTAGAACTGGATCCGCGCCAGCGTGACATTGCCGAAGCGGTGCGCCGGGAGCGGGAAGAAATCCGCGTACGCGAACAGGCGCGTCTGGCCGCGTTGGCGGAGAAACAGCGTCGGGATACCGAACAGGCTCGACTGGCGGCTGAGACCGCGCGCCTGAATGCTGAGGCTGAAGCTCGGAAGAAAGAGCGGCTGGCTGAGTTGAAAATCGCCCAGGCCGAGGCACAAGCCAAAGCTGAAGCAGCGGCGCTGGCCAATGCGGCAGAACAGGCTCGGTTACAGGAGGAACGCAAGCATGTCTTTCCGGCTTATGGAGCAGTGGCCCGCAACGGCCCGGCCGTTTCTTTCGCTTCGACAGCCGTCCCGCTCGGCCCGGCTACCTCGGCGGGAATACTCAATGCGCTACGTACGGCAAAAGCGACCCTGACAGCGACGGGCACGACGCTGTTCGGCAGTCCGGTACTGATGGGATTCGCAGCGCTGTTGATGCCGTCACCTCTGGGCAACGGCGAACGCTTTGCGATGAGCGTTCCACTGGCCGAGTTGTCGTCCGAGCCGGCCGAGACGCTGCGTGAAATCGCAGACCGGCAGGGCACTTTGGAGATGCAGGTCGGGCTAGGGGTCAGGCGACTCGGGGCTGGCACGCAAGTGTTCGTCGCTATGAGCGATGACTTCCATATTCGCTCAAGTGTGCTGGTTCTCAATGCCGCATACGATCTGGTCAACGACTTATACAAGATCGCGCTATCGGACTCGCCCACCGACTTGCTGACCTGGACACCCGCTAACACGCCGGGTGACCAATCGACCGCCTTGCCAATAGCGGATACCGGTTCGCCCGCCTATTCCGGCGCTTCCGTTGTTCCGATTGAAGGGCGGCTGGATCTGAACCCGATCCTGGTCGAACGCTGGGATCGATTCATCATCGTTTTTCCAGCCGATTCGGGGATAGAGCCGCTTTATGTGGTGTTCAGCAGTCCTTATGAGGGAGCAACCGAAAAGGGAAAGCACAGCGGGCGTGGTTTCAACCCAGACGAGACTGGAGATGAAATGACATAGTCACTGTGTTCGCGTTACTTCAGGCAACGCCACATCTGGACATGATGATCAGACGCCACAATCGAGACCTGATCAACGAGTATGGGACCTTGGAAGCATCGTACGCTCGGCTCTCCGCTGCCGGGATTTTGCTGGAGGGGTAAAAAGGGCCTAGCTATCAAAGGACCTAACTGGCAGCCGCCCAAGTTCATGACAGAACAAAGATACATTTGAAAACTGGAGCCACCAGCCGCGAAGGCTGGTGGCTTCGTTACCTTCAAATCGAATACTTCTGCAAATTCGCCATCATTTCCTTCAATGCTTCAATATTGTCCTTCGGATGCGCCGCGCCTTCGAAATCACAAATCTGCTGCCAGTGCGCCGCCACATCCTCTGGCGAGAACCCCTCGCGCGGATCGAAGCCGGCACCGAGGCTGCGTTCCCAGCGCACCTTGCCCATCCAGCCGCCGCCGACTTCGAACAGGCCGGACGTTTCCTGACATTGCTCGCTGGCCAGATACACCACCAGCGGGCTGACCAGTTCCGGCTTCAGTTGCTCGAATACTTGCGGCGGGATCAGGCCCTCGGTCATGCGCGTGCCGCCGGTCGGGGCGATGGCGTTGACCAGAATGTTGTTCTTGCGCCCTTCGATCGCCAGCGTTCGGGTCAACCCGTAAAGCCCGAGTTTGGCCATGCCGTAGTTGGACTGACCGAAATTGCCATAGATGCCTGAAGTCGACGCAGTGAAAATCACGCGACCGTAGTTTTGCTCGCGCAGATGCGGCCAGGCGGCACGGGTAACCTTGTAGGCGCCTTCGACGTGGACGCGATAGACCAGATCCCAGTCGGCGTCGTCCATCTTGTGAAACGACTTGTCGCGCAGGATCCCGGCGTTGTTGACTACGACGTCGACGCGGCCGAAGGCATCAAGGGCGTTCTGTACCAGTTTGTCGCCGTCAGTCACCGAGTCGTGGTTGGCTTCGGCAATACCGCCGGCCTCGCGGATTTGCGCCACTACGCGGTCGGCAGCCGAAGCGTTGGCGCCCTCGCCCTGCGTCGAGCCACCGAGATCGTTGACCAGCACTTTGGCGCCCTGCCTGGCGAACAGCAGCGCATGCGCACGACCGAGGCCGCCACCGGCGCCGGTCACTATCACGACTTTATCTTCGAAACGCACAGGTTCATTCATCGCGGCAACTCCAGCAGGCCAAGGGATATTGCCCCGAGTGTCAGGCACGGCGCTTTGGGTCACAACGAACACGGCTGCGGCTGAATGGTGGGCGATAAGGCTGAGGGATGATCGAGTGTCAGGACGCCGAGAGCCCGTGCTCTCGGCGAGAATCAGGAGTACGCCACTTTGCGCGGAGGCAATACCAGACGATCGCGGAACGCCAGATAGTGCTTGAGTACCAGCACCGGCGCCTCGGTTTGCGGATAGTGGCCGATGCCGGGTAAGAGCACGGTGTCTGCATCAGGGATCAGTTCGCGATATCGCTCGACCATGTGCACGCCGGAGATCGGGTCAAATGCGCCGTCGATCACCCGCAAGGGAATGTCACCCTGCTGCATGGCCGTCACCCAGCGCTCACGTTGCACCCGGCGCTCGGGGATATAAGTGATCAATTTGTGCAGGATGCGCGGGCCATGGTTGCTGTCGACCAGACTCCAGTAATCATCCAGTTCGCTTTCAGTCGGCTGGGTCTGGGGGCCGAAGATCTGCCGGAAACCTTTGACCAACGCCTCACGACTGAATGCGCGACCAAGCAGCCAGCCAATCGGACTGAGCAGCAGTTTCTGCATCAGCAGTGGACGATGGGTTTCCGGAAACAGACCGCCATTAAGGAATACGCAACTGGCCACTTCAATGCGCTTTTCGTAGTGCCGCGCGAGCAGTTCCTGAGCAACGCTGTCGCCATAGTCGTGGGCAAGAATATGCACCGCTTGTTCAACCTGCAGATGGGCGAGCAGCGCCTGTTGCAGATCGGCCTGTTCCAGCAGGCTATAGGTGTGATTGCGCGGTTTTGCCGAATCGCCGAAACCGAGCATATCGCAGGCGATCACCTGATAACGCTGGGCCAGTGGCTGCCACAGGTAATGCCAATCCCAACTGGCGGTGGGGAAACCGTGAATCAACAACAGCGGTTCACCCTGCCCGACTGTCCAGTAGCGGATCGACTGGCCACGAAAGACAAAAGTCCGGCTGCGCTTGCGCCAGACACACAAAGGAATCTCGGCAAGTGGCATTAGAATTTATACCCCGGATCCTGCAGGTCGAGTTTGCGCAGCAGCGCCGGCCACGCCAGCGCGCCGCCCATGCCCTGCGCGCTCTTGGTGACGCCGGCAATCATCGCTTTGGCGCCGGCGAGAATCTGCGGTTCGATGGCGATCAGTTCGGTCCCTCCAGTCTGCGCCATGACCTGAATGTCGCAGGTCCGCTGGAAGGTGAACATCATCAGAAAAGTGTCGGCGATAGTCCCGCCGCAGGTGAGCAGACCGTGGTTGTGCAGCATGAGGAAACTGTTGTCGCCGAGATCGGCTTGCAGGCGCGCCTTTTCTTCATGATTCAGGGCCACGCCCTCGTAGGCGTGATAGGCCAGGCTCGACAACACAAACAGTGACTGTTGACTGATCGGCAACACCCCCTGCCTTTGTGCCGACACCGCAACGCCTGACGCAGTGTGCGTATGCAGCACGCAAACCACATCGTGGCGAACTTCGTGGACGGCGCTGTGAATGGTGTAGCCGGCGGGGTTGATTTCGTAGGGGCTGTCCATGAGTTTGTTGCCGGCCTGATCGACTTTCACCAGGCTTGAGGCGGTGATCTCATGGAACATCAGGCCAAACGGATTGATCAGGAAATCTTCGGTGCCGGGCACCTTGGCCGAGATATGCGTGAAGATCAGATCGTCCCAGCCGTGCAGCGCCACCAGACGGTAACAGGCGGCAAGATCGACGCGGGTCTGCCACTCGGCAGCGCTGACCTGATCTTTGACATTCGGCGACGATTGGACGGGGGCTACGCTCACTGTATGCACCTCTGCGTTCTTCTTGTTCTGCTCGTGTCAGCAGTCTAGTCAGGCGCAGGGCATCGCGTAGTTGCATTGGCAGCCAGCTTGATGACTGAACGAGTCAGCCGGGCAAACAGACTGGATCCGTTGCAATGCAACAACGCTTAGAAAGTGCAGCGATTATTGCCCGCAATCAGCCCTTGAGCGCTTCGATCAACTGCGCGAGCCACGGCTCGGCATCGGTTTCCGGCGTGACGCTTTCGCTGGCGTCGATGCGCAGCATTTCCTGAACCTCGTTTACGCCCAGTTCGGCAAACAGTTCGCGCATCTGCTCGCCACCGCCGCAGAAGGTGTCGCCGTAGCTGGCGTCACCGAGGGCAATCACCGCGCCGGGCAGGCCCCGCAACGAAGCAGGCAACTGATCGCGCAGGGTCGAATACAACGGTTGCAGGTTGTCTGGCAGCTCGCCCATGCCAGTGGTCGAAGTGACGGCCAAAAGAGCCTCAGGAGCGAACGCCTGAATATCGGCCAGCGCGGCCCGCGAGTTGTAGAAGGTTTCAAAGCCGGCGGCTTTCAGCAGGTTCTGGGCGTGGCGGGCGACTTCTTCGGCGGTGCCGTAGACTGAACCTGAGAGGATGGCGACTTTCATCAATCTGATCCTGGAACTGAAAAAAAAGAGCCGCGATAGTAACAGCCCATGCTGCGAAGTTGCGATTGGCTCTCAATGGAAGCTGATGGCCTATAGACAGTCCGCGGCTTTCTTCTAGAATGCCTGCCACTGACATAACGGAAGGGATTCTCGGATGATCAACGCCCGTCTGCTGCAAATGGTGATCAATGCTTCAAACGAAGGAATCGTCGTCGCCGAAAAGGAAGGTGATCGAGATAACATTCTTATCTACGTCAACCCCGCCTTTGAGCGCATGACCGGTTATAGCAGCGAAGAGATCCTTTATCAGGACTGTCGTTTCCTCCAGGCTGGGGACCGTGATCAACTCAGTCTGCAACCGATTCGCGACACATTGCGCGAAGGCGGCTCGTGTCGTGAGGTTCTGCGCAACTACCGCAAGGATGGCACGCCGTTCTGGAACGAATTGTCATTGTCGACGGTAAAGAATGCCGAGGACGGGCAGACTTATTTCATCGGCGTGCAGAAGGATGTAACGCTTCAGGTCAAGGCGCAGCAGCGCGTTGCACAGCTGGAAGCTCAAGTGGCGGCGCTGCAAAGCGAGCTGGCGGCACTCAAAGCGACGAACGGCGCAAACAAAACCGCGAACTGACGGTCATTAACTACAATCACCAATGACTTTGTAACTATTCACTTCGAGTTAGCCATGCAGCGCGACGCCCTCCTCACCCAGGACGAGCTGGATTTCATCCAGACAATGCAGCACAACCCGCAACTGAACGTGCGGGATGCGACGTCGAGTCTGCTGGTTAATGGTGGTTCGCAGATCCGTGACCTGCTGACACGTCTGGCTGCTCACGAGCAGGTGACGATCCAGGCCAACTTCGAAAATCAGCAGATGACTTTCCCGCTGCATCTGGTGGAAGACGAGTTCCACGCACTGCATCTGCGTCTCGGGGTGCCGAGCATCTATGAAGATGGCCCGATGGTGCGGCCGTGGCGCCTGGTATTGGAAGAGCCGGTGGCATTGGAAAACGCCAAAGGCCAGCCCGGCACGCTGTGGGTGCACGAGGTGTCGCACAAAGGTGTGTTGCTGGAAGTGCGCAACAAGACCAAACCACCGAAACATTTCGCCCTGTGGTTCAGCCCTTCCGGTTATGAGCGCATCTCGTTGCGCGGCCATTTCGAGCGTGAAACCGAGCAAGGTTTCTTCGCTTACGAACTGAGCCAGACCGATGCCGACGAAACCGAGCGCCTGCGCCAGTTCATCCTTCAACAGCATCGCCTGACCCACCCCGCCCTGCACGCCTGAGTCTCAGGTATCCAGCTTGCCTGCCATGAATTGCTTCATGCGTTGACGCATCGTTGCGCCCTCATTCCCTAGACATGCAACGGATGAACCGGCCAGACTGTCTTCGGCCAGTTCCGAGGCATCGCCGGCCAACATCAATTGGCAATCGAGGCTCAGTGCCAGACGATTCAGGCGCCGGGGCAGCTCTGGACCGGGGGCATGATTGGAAAACAGTACAAGTGCGTCAGGCTTGACCTTTTCGCAGACCAGCGTCAATTCATCGAACGGCTGGCCCGTGGTCAGCACCCGCACGCCAGAATCGTTGCCGCTGAGAAACAACGCCGCGACCAGCAACTCAAGCTCTCTGCACTGCCCCGCGAGCGCGCTGACAATCACCCGGCGCGGTTGCGCACCCCGCAACATGACAATGCGCTGCAGTACACGCACCCTGAGAAATCCGTCGAGAAACAACCATTCGCTGGTTTGCCCGAAAGCGTCCTGGCGCTGCAGCAGTTGACGCCACAACGGCATCAGAATGGCTTCGAACACCACCGGCAGCGCGTACGACGAGAAAATCTGCCCGTAGACGCGATCCAGCTGCTGATCGTCGAACGCACTGACCGCCTGCTGAACCTGCTCCTGCCATTGCTTGTAATCAGCCTGCACATGGTCATCGGGGATAAAGTTTGCCAGCACCTTCAGAGGCTCTGTCTTCGCCAGGATCTTGCCGACTTTGCTCACGGCCACGCCGCGATCGATCCAGTCGACAATGCTGCGCACGCGCTCGATATCGTTCATTGAATACAAACGATGCCCGCTTTCGGTGCGCGTCGGCTGGATGAGTCCATAACGGCGCTCCCAGGCACGCAGGGTCACCGGGTTGACGCCGGTCAGGCGCGCCACTTCGCGGATGGGAAACAGCTCTTCGCGCTCGATCGTGCCGAGTACTGTTGAAGCCGGGCGAGTGTCCGTGTTTACAGGCATCTGGCGGTCAACTTCCATGTCGGTTCATTGGATCCCATTTTAAACATGATGGACTGGAAACCTTCAAGTAGTGATCTGCGACGAAAGTGGCTGGTTTAATCGGCAAATTCAGGAATAATCCTTGCTTGTCGTAAAGCGCAGGCCTCTACCCCGGCCTGCGTCAGGCGAAGTTCTTACCCGGAACGACGCACTCGAAATACGGAGATACAAAATGTCTACTTCCCCCGTTACGTTGATGGTAGCGCGTCGCGTCGCTGATGGCCGCTATCACGATCTCATTGCATGGTTGCGCGAAGGCGAGCAACTGGCCACCGACTTCCCCGGCTACCTCGGCTCCGGCGTCCTTGCGCCACCGCCCGGTGACAACGAATTCCAGATTATCTTTCGCTTTGTCGATGAGCAGACGCTGCATGCTTGGGAATACTCGGCGTCGCGTACCGCCTGGCTTAACCGCGGCAGCGATTTGTTCGAACATCCTAAAGAGCACCGGGTCAGCGGCATTGAAGGCTGGTTTGGTGCTGCCGGCCAACGCCCGCCGCGCTGGAAACAGGCCGTGGCGATCTGGCTGGCGTTTTTTCCGGTGTCGCTGATATTCAACTTTGCCCTCGGCCCGCTCCTCGCTGAGCTGAGCCTGTTGCCGCGCATCTTGATCGGCACGGCGTGCCTGACGCCGCTGATGGTGTATTTCTTCATCCCGTTGTCGACGCGTCTGCTGGCGAACTGGTTGAACAGCACGCCGACGAGGCCATTGGCTGGCGCACCGTCGGCGCAGAATCGCTGATCTGCAGCGGGCGGCGAGCCTGTTATAGTTTTCGCTTCAACCGCGATGCGAGCCGCCCATGCCAGATTCCGCAGCCCCGATCCTCATCACCGGCGCCGGCCAGCGTGTCGGTTTGCACTGCGCGCAGCGCTTGATCGAGGATGGCCACCCGCTGATTTTCACTTACCGCACCGAGCGACCGGGCGTACAGGCCCTTCGCGATCTTGGCGCGACAGCGCTGTTCGCGGATTTTTCCAGCGAGGCCGGGATTCTTGCCTTCATCGAGGCGCTGAAAGCCCACACCGACAGCTTGCGCGCCGTCGTGCACAACGCCTCCGAATGGCTGGCGGAAACCCAAGGCAGCGAAGGACAAGCCTTCAATCGCATGTTCAACATTCACATGCTCGCGCCTTACCTGATCAACCTGCACTGCGCCGGGTTGCTGCAACGCTCGACACCTGCCGACATCATTCACATCAGCGACGACGTCACCCGCAAGGGCAGCAGCAAGCACATCGGTTATTGCGCCAGCAAGGCCGGGCTCGACAGTCTGACCCTGTCGTTTGCCGCGCGCTTTGCGCCCGCCATCAAGGTCAACGGCATCGCTCCGGCGCTGCTATTGTTCAACCCCGACGATGACGCCGCCTACCGCAGCAAGGCGCTGGCCAAGTCCGCGTTGGGTATCGAGCCCGGCTGCGAGGTGATCTACCAGAGCCTGCGCTATCTGCTCGACAATCCCTATGTCACCGGCACGACCCTCACCGTCAACGGCGGACGGCACGTCAAATAGGCCGTCCCGCTTCAGCCGCGAGTCGAGTAAGATCCACCAGAACGCCTGCAATAGACTGGACGGAGCAAATCAATGCCACAACTTCAACCGGGAATGGCGCGCATCCGGGTCAAGGATCTGCGCCTGCGCACCTTTATCGGCATCAACGAGGACGAAATCCTCAACAAGCAGGATGTGCTGATCAACCTGACCATTCTGTACGCAGCGCAGGAAGCGGTGCGTGACAACGACATCGACCACGCGCTGAATTACCGCACCATCACCAAAGCGATCATCGCCCACGTCGAAGGCAACCGCTTCGCGCTGCTCGAACGCCTGACTCAGGAATTGCTCGACCTGGTGATGACCAATGCATCGGTGCTGTACGCCGAAGTCGAAGTCGACAAGCCCCACGCGCTGCGCTTCGCCGAATCGGTATCGATTACGCTCGCAGCGAGCCGCTAGCTTCAAGCCTCAAGCCGCAAGCTGTAAACTTTGCTCACAGACACCCATCTTGCAGCTTGAAGCTTGCCGCTTGAAGCTGTCTCGAAGAGACCCCCCATGACTGATCAACAACGCCTGGAACTCGAAGCCGCCGCCTTTCGCCGACTGGTCGCCCACCTCGACAGCCGCAAGGACGTGCAGAACATCGACCTGATGAACCTCGCCGGGTTCTGCCGCAACTGCCTGTCGAAATGGTACAAGGCCGAAGCCGACCAACGTCAGATCGAGGTCAGCCTCGATGACGCCCGCGAAGTGGTGTACGGCATGCCCTACGCCGAGTGGAAAGCCCAATACCAGCAAGAAGCCAGCGCCGAGCAGCAAGCAGCGTTTGCCAAAGGAAAACCCAATGACTGATCTGAACACCCTGCGCGCCAGCTTCAAGAGTGGCGAGCATGTTTTCGCCGACACCCTGGCGTTCATCGCCGCCGGTTACGACTACCAGCCGCAAGCATTCAACAACGGCGGCGTGGAAAATGCTGCCGGGCAGAACGAAGGCTCGTGCAAGACCCTGGGCCTGGCACTGCTGGAAGGTCTGAGCGATGAAGAAGCGCTGCTGGCGTTCGGCGAGCATTACCGTTCGGTGCTGGCGACGCCCGAGGGCAGCGATCACGGCAATATCCGCGCGTTGATCAAGCACGGCCTGGCCGGGGTGAAATTCAGCGCCCAACCCCTGAACCGCCGCTGATCCCCAACAGCCACACATAACACCTGTGGGAGCGAGCCTGCTCGCGAAGACGGACTGACATGCAACGTTGATGTCGACTGATACACCGCTTTCGCGAGCAGGCTCGCTCCCACACTGGATGCGTGGCGACTGCGAATCTCGGGCACAAAAAAACCGGCCAATCTGGCCGGTTTTTTTTGTGCCCTGGGGTCTTAGAACGTGGCGCTCTGCAAGCCGTCCAGGTAGCGCTCGGTGTCCAGTGCCGCCATGCAACCGGCGCCGGCCGAGGTGATGGCCTGACGGTAAACGTGGTCAGCCACGTCACCGGCAGCGAAGATGCCTTCGACGCTAGTGGCCGTCGCATTGCCTTCACGGCCGCCCTGCACAACCAGGTAACCGTCTTTCAGCGTCAACTGGCCTTCGAACAGCGAAGTGTTCGGAGTGTGGCCGATGGCGATGAACACGCCGTCGACTTTGATCTCGTCGAAGCTGCCATCGTTGTTGCGCAGGCGCGCACCGGTCACGCCCATGTTGTCGCCGAGGACTTCGTCCAGGTTGGCGTTCAACTTGAGAATGATCTTGCCTTCAGCCACACGAGCGTTGAGCTTGTCGATCAGGATCTTCTCGGCGCGGAAGGTTTCGCGACGGTGAATCAGAGTCACGGTGCTGGCGATGTTGGCCAGGTACAGCGCTTCTTCGACAGCGGTGTTGCCACCGCCAACCACGGCGACCGGCTTGTTGCGGTAGAAGAAACCGTCGCAGGTCGCGCAGGCCGACACGCCTTTGCCCATGAACGCTTCTTCCGACGGCAGGCCCAGGTAACGGGCGCTGGCACCCGTGGCGATGATCAGCGCATCGCAGGTATAGACGGCGCTGTCGCCGGTCAGGGTGTAAGGCTTGGCTGCGAAGTCCACTGCGTTGATGTGATCGAAAACGATCTCGGTCTCGAAACGCTCGGCGTGCTCGCGCATGCGCTCCATCAGCACCGGACCGGTCAGGCCGTGGACATCGCCCGGCCAATTGTCGACTTCAGTGGTGGTGGTCAGTTGACCGCCGGCCTGCATGCCGGTGATCAGCAGTGGCTTGAGGTTGGCGCGTGCCGCGTAGACCGCAGCGCTGTAACCGGCGGGGCCGGAACCGAGAATGATCACTCGCGAATGACGGACTTCAGACATGAATCTGCTCCTGTTGGCCGGCCATGAAAAATCTGGCGCGGACGCCGGACGGCCGGCGGAATAAAAAAGGACCGTGGATACCTTGGGGAAGGCTTGAACTCGACAGTCCTGTAAAAAGTTGGGTGCAGCGTATCGAGGGGGGCAAGATTAAGGAAATACGGTTTAACAATCCAGCTCATAGGTGGTCTCTATGCCGAGACGCTGACGAGATAGACCTCTTTGTTACAGTGAATGTCGATTGCTCTGCCGCGCTTTCGCCGCTGTGGCAAAGCCGGTAACGTCGGCGCGTTTTCCCTTGCTTCGGAGCACCTTATGCCCGCCCCTGTTCTGTCAGGCCCGCAATACCTGCGCGAAGGCCTCAAACTGGTCCTGAGCCCTGGCCTGCGCCTGTTCGTGTTGTTGCCGCTGGCTATCAACCTAGTGCTGTTCGTCGGATTGATCTATCTGGCCGGCCACCAGTTCAGCCTGTGGGTCGACACGCTGATGCCCTCGTTGCCTGAATGGCTGAGTTTCCTCAGCTATATCCTCTGGCCGCTGTTCGTGGTCCTCGTGGCCTTGATGGTGTTTTTCACCTTCACCATGCTCGCCAACATCATTGCCGCACCGTTCAACGGCTTCCTTGCGGAAAAAGTCGAAGTGGTGGTGCGCGGTACCGATGATTTCCCGGCGTTCAGTTGGGGCGAACTGATCGCGATGATCCCGCGCACCCTTTCCCGGGAAATGCGCAAGCTCGGCTACTTCCTGCCGCGTGCGATAGGTCTGTTTATTCTTTCGTTTATCCCGGTGGTAAATATCGTCGCCGCGCCGTTATGGCTGCTGTTCGGCGTGTGGATGATGGCCATCCAGTACATCGACTACCCGGCTGACAACCACAAACTGGGCTGGAACGAGATGCTCGCCTGGCTGCGGCAGAAGCGCTGGCAGAGCATGAGTTTTGGCGGGATCGTCTATCTGGTGTTGCTGATTCCGGTGGTCAACATCCTGATGATGCCGGCGGCGGTAGCCGGGGCGACATTGTTCTGGGTGCGTGAACGTGGTGCCGAAAATCTGGTGATACAGCACTGACCGCGTCACAAATCCATCATCCAAATGTCACAACGTCGACATGGCCTCAGCCGACACTGAGGTCATGACGACAGCTCTACATATCACCCTCATCAGCGAAACCTTCCCACCGGAAATCAACGGCGTGGCCAATACCCTTGGCCGCTTGTGCGAGGGTTTGCGCGCAAGAGGGCATCAGGTGGAGCTGGTGCGCCCGCGCCAGGCCGGTGATCCACAACGCAGCGAAGACGATGCACTGTTGCTGTGTCGCGGATGGCCGCTGCCGGGCTATCCGGGGCTGCAATGGGGCCAGTCGTCGATGCATAAACTGCTGCGGCGCTGGAAACGCCAGCGCCCCGATGTGCTGTACATCGCCACGGAAGGCCCGCTGGGATTGTCGGCACTGCGTGCCGCACGGCGCCTGGGGATTGCGGTGGTGAGCGGCTTTCACACCAACTTCCAGCAATACACCAGCCAGTACGGCCTCGATCTGCTGACGCGGATGCTTACCCACTACCTGCGCTGGTTTCACAATCGTTCGGCAATGACTTTGGTGCCGAGCGCCAGTCAGCGCCTGGAGTTGGAGCGGCGGCATTTCGAGCGGCTGGCGTTGTTGTCGCGGGGTGTGGACAGCCAGTTGTTTCATCCGAGCAAACGTCAGAGCGCGTTGCGTGAGCAATGGGGGCTCTCTGACACGGATATCGCGGTCATCCACGTAGGAAGGCTCGCCCCGGAGAAAAATCTGGGCCTGCTCAAACGCTGCTTTGAAACCCTGTGTGAGACTTATCCACAGCGCCATCTGAAGCTGATCGTGGTCGGTGACGGCCCGCAGCGTTCGGCGCTGGAAAAAGAATTGCCGGAAGCGATCTTCTGCGGCGCGCAGCGGGGTGAAGTACTGGCGGCGCACTATGCCTCAGGGGATCTGTTTGTATTTCCCAGCCTCACCGAAACTTTCGGCAATGTGGTGCTGGAAGCCCTGGCTTCGGGACTTGGCGTTATTGCTTATGACCAGGCAGCGGCGGCGCAGCATATTCGCCATGGCTACAACGGCGTTTCGGCAATGCCCGGCGATGAGCAGGCGTTTTGCGAAGCGGCGGCGTGGTTGCTGGAGGAAGATGAACGGTTGCGTTGTGTGCGGCTGAATGCGCGGCAGCATGGCAGTCGCCAGGGCTGGGCGGCGATTATCGAGCAATTCGAGGGGTATTTGCGGGGGGCTTGTGCGGGGGAGTTGGTGGTGCCTGGGGCGCAGACACAACCATAGATTTGCGTCGACATAGAAACAGCGTTCGCGAGCAGGCTCGCTCCCACATGGACACCGCATTCCGTCATATGAAATGCAGTAGAGGGTGGGAGCGAGCCTGCTCGCGAAAAGGTCGAACTGGCGCTGCTTAAACCAGGGTCATCAACGCCTCACGACTGAACGGCAGAATATCCTGCTCACGTCCTTCACGGACTTTCTGCGCCCAGTCCGGATCGACCAGCAGCGCGCGGCCCACTGCTACCAGGTCGAACTCTTCTTTGTTCAGACGCTCCAGCAGATTTTCCAGGCTGGCCGGTTGCGCGACCTTGTCGGTGTTGACCATGAACTGCAGGAACTCGCCGTCCAGGCCGACGCTGCCCACGGTGATGGTCGGTTTGCCGGTCAACTTGCGGGTCCAGCCAGCGAGGTTCAGATCCGAGCCGTCGAACTCCGGCTCCCAGAAGCGTCGGGTCGAGCAGTGGAAAATGTCCACGCCAGCGTCAGACAGCGGCTTGAGAAACTCGCTCAGCGCTTCGGGTGTTTGCACCAGACGCGCGGTGTAATCCTGCTGCTTCCACTGCGAGAAGCGGAAGATGATCGGGAAACCCTCACCGACAGCCGCGCGTACTGCTTGAATCAATTCGATGGCAAAACGCGAACGGTTGGCCAGGCTGCCACCGTATTCGTCGGTGCGATGATTGCTGCCTTCCCAGAAGAACTGGTCGATCAGATAACCGTGAGCGCCATGGATTTCCACACCGTCCATGCCGATGCTTTGCGCATCTTTGGCCGCCTGGGCAAACGCGGCGATCACGTCCTGGATGTCCTGTTTGGTCATGCCGTGAACCACGACCTGACCGTCCTTGAGTTTTTCCGACGGACCGTAGCCCGGCACGCTGGCGTCCGGCTCGGTGCCGAGGCGGCGTACGCTGCCGACATGCCACAGTTGCGGGACGATCTTGCCGCCCTCGGCGTGCACGGCGTCGACAACTTTTTCCAGCCGGCCAGCGGCGCTTCACCGAAAAACTGCGGCACGTTTGGATAGCCATTGGACGCGATGTGGCCGACCGTGGTGCCTTCGGTGATGATCAAGCCAACCCCAGCGGCCGCACGACGACGGTAGTACTCGATGACTTTGGAATTCGGCACGCCGCCCGGGGAGAACGAGCGGGTCATTGGCGCCATGACGACGCGGGTCGGCAGTTCGAGGGCACCGAGATGGAACGGTTTGAACAGGGCTTTAACGGGCATCGAGAGGCTCCACGAAAACATTGGCGACAGGCATGAATCGATATGACGCCGATAATATTGAGAGTCGAGAGCTCTGAACAGCATTATTGATTTTGGTGATTAAGGATCAAAAGATTGAAAAGCAAAAGATCGCAGCCTTCGGCAGCTCCTACACGAGATTGGTGTTCTCCCTGTAGGAGCTGCCGAAGGCTGCGATCTTTTGATGCTGCTTTTCAGCCCAGCGCTTTTTCAATCGCATGCACGATCGTCGGATCATCCGGCGCCGTGCGCGGCGAGAACCGCGCCAGCACCCGGCCGTCCTTGCCGAGCAGAAACTTCTCGAAATTCCAGGTGATGTCGCCGGGAAACTCGGCGCCCTCGCCCGCCAGCAGGCGATACAACTGATGCCGTTCGTGGCCGTTGACTTCGAGTTTGCTCGCCAACGGGAACGTCACGCCATAGTTGAGGCTGCAGAATTCCTGGATTTCCTTTTCCGAGCCTGGCTCCTGACCGGCAAACTGGTTGCACGGCAGGCCCAGCACAGTGAAGCCTTTGGCCTTGTATTGCTGGTAGAGGTTTTCCAGTGCCGCGTACTGGGGGGTCAAGCCGCATTTGGAGGCCACGTTGACCACCAGCACGACTTGGCCCTTGAACGGCGCCAGCGGTAGCTCCTGACCATCCAGGCCGGTCAACTTAAGGTCGTGAAAAGCACTCATGCCGAACTCCAGGATTCTCGTGTTCTACTCGAAACAGCCACTTGGCGAGGCCACCAAGGACAGCCGCGGACTAAAAAGGCGCCCACAGGCGCCTCTCCAGTACTCGAAGCTTAGCGCAGAAAATCAGTGGTGATGGCCACCTTCGCCATGGACGTGGCCATGAGCGATTTCTTCCTGGCTGGCGTCACGGATATCAACGATCTTAACCTTGAAGTTCAGGCGCTGACCGGCCAGAGGGTGGTTGCCATCAACGGTGACGTCGTCGCCGTCCAGGTCACGAATGGTGACGATCTGCATCTGGCCGTCCGGCGCCGAAGCATGGAACTGCATGCCGACTTCCAGCTCGTCAACGCCTTCGAACATGCTGCGGCTCAGGGTGCTGACCAGCTCGGCGGCGTATTCGCCGTAAGCATCTTCCGGCTCAACGGCCACTTCCAGCTCGTCGCCGACAGCTTTGCCTTCCAGGGCTTTTTCCAGGCCCGGGATGATGTTGCCTGCACCTTGCAGGTAAACCAGCGGAGCGCCGCCGGCGGAGCTGTCGATGACCTCACCAGCGTCGTTGGTCAGGGTATAGTCGATGGAGACAGCCTTATTGGCGGCGATCAGCATGGGGCGAGACCTTTTGCATAAGAATATAGAAAGGCCAAGTTTAGCGAAGCAATCGCGTGAAAGCGACCACAACCCGGACAAACGGGTTTCGACCATCACCGGCTTTCATCAGGACGAAGATGGCCATTGGGTGGTCGAGCTTTCCTGTGGCCACACCCAGCACCTGCGCCACCAGCCGCCGTGGCAAACCCGCGCCTGGGTCCTGGATCCGGCGCAACGTATTGAAAAAACAGGTCAACCCTTTGCCTGCGGTTGGTGTGCACAAGGCTCGGTTAGCGATAACCTTGGCGACTGAATTTCGGTAGTCGGCCAGACATAGGCTGACACCCTTGCATAGAGAATTCCCATGCAAACTTTTTTTATCGCCCCCACCGATTTTGGCGTGGGTCTGACCTCCATCAGCCTCGGGCTGGTGCGCACGCTTGAACGCGCCGGGCTGAAAGTCGGCTTCTTCAAACCGATCGCCCAGCCGCACCCCGGCGACACCGGCCCTGAGCGATCCACCGAACTGGTGGCGCGCACCCACGGTCTGAAACCGCCGCAGCCGTTAGGCCTGGCGCACGTTGAACGCATGCTCGGCGACGGTCAGCTCGACGAACTGCTCGAAGAAATCATCGCCCTGTATCAGCAAGCGGCGGTCGGCAAAGACGTGCTGGTGGTCGAAGGCATGGTGCCGACCCGCAGCGCCAGTTACGCCGCGCGGGTCAATCTGCACCTGGCCAAGAGTCTGGATGCCGAGGTGATTCTGGTCTCGGCGCCGGAAAACGAAGTGCTCGCCGAGCTTTCTGGCCGTGTCGAGCTTCAGGCTCAATTGTTCGGTGGCCCGAAAGATCCGAAAGTCCTCGGGGTGATCCTCAACAAGGTCAAGACCGACGAGAGCATGGACGCCTTCGCCACGCGTCTGAAGGAGCATTCGCCGTTGCTGCGCAGCGGTGATTTCCGCTTGCTTGGCTGCATCCCGTTTCAGCCGGAACTCAATGCGCCACGCACCCGCGACGTCGCCGACCTGATGGGCGCGCAAGTGCTCAACGCGGGCGACTACGAAACCCGGCGCATGAGCAAAATCATCATTTGCGCACGAACCATGCGCAACACCGTCGAGCTGCTCAAACCCGGCGTGCTGGTGGTGACGCCGGGCGATCGCGACGACATCATCCTCGCCGTCAGCCTCGCAGCGATCAACGGCGTGCCGCTGGCCGGCCTGCTGCTGACCAGCGACACCCTGCCCGACCCGCGCATCATGGACCTGTGCCGGGGCGCGTTGCAGGCCGGTCTGCCGGTGTTGTCGGTGAGCACCGGCTCGTACGACACCGCCAATCTGCTCAATGGCCTGAACAAGGAAATCCCGATCGATGACCGCGAGCGCGCGGAGATCATCACCGATTTCGTCGCCAGCCACCTCGACGCCAACTGGCTGCATCAGCGCTGCGGTACGCCTCGGGAGATGCGCCTGTCGCCGGCAGTGTTCCGCTATCAATTGATCCAGCGCGCGCAAGCGGCGAACAAGCGCATCGTCTTGCCCGAAGGCAGCGAGCCGTTCACCGTGCAAGCGGCGGCGATCTGTCAGGAACGCGGGATCGCCCGCTGCGTGCTGTTGGCCAAGCCCGAAGACGTCGAAGCGGTCGCCCGCGCGCAAGGTATCGTGCTGCCGCCGGGTCTGGAAATTCTCGATCCGGACCACATCCGCGAGCGTTACGTCGAGCCGATGGTCGCTCTGCGCAAAAGCAAAAGCCTCAACGCACCAATGGCCGAGCAGCAACTGGAAGACACCGTGGTGATCGGCACCATGATGCTTGCGCTGGATGAGGTCGACGGCCTGGTTTCGGGTGTGATCAACACCACCGCCAACACCATCCGCCCCGCCCTGCAATTGATCAAGACCGCACCGGGCTGCACGCTGGTGTCGTCGGTGTTCTTCATGCTTTTTCCGGAAGAAGTGCTGGTCTACGGCGACTGCGTGATGAATCCACACCCGAGCGCCGCGGAACTGGCCGAGATCGCCCTGCAAAGCGCCGACTCGGCAGCCGCATTCGGTATCACTCCACGGGTGGCGATGATCAGCTACTCCAGCGGCGAATCGGCTCGCGGTGAAGAAGTCGAGAAAGTCCGCGAGGCGACCCTGCTGGCTCATGAGCAACAAAACTCGCTGCTGATCGACGGCCCGTTGCAGTACGACGCCGCCGCCAACGCCGACGTCGCGCGGCAACTGGCGCCGAACAGTCAGGTCGCCGGGCGCGCCACGGTGTTCGTGTTCCCCGATCTGAACACCGGCAACACTACGCACAAAGCCGTGCAGCGCAGCGCCGATTGCGTCAGCCTCGGGCCGATGCTGCAAGGCCTGCGTAAACCGGTGAACGACCTGCCGCGCGGCGCGCAAGTCGATGACATCGTCTACACCATCGCGCTCACCGCGATTCAAGCCGCCAACCGACCTATGGATGTGTAAATGCTGGATTTTCTACCCGCCCCCGTGCGCGGCGTGATCGCCTCGCTGCTGTTGGCGCTCAACACGATTCTGCTGTGCTCGTTCCTGTTCTGTGTGGCGCTGGTCAAGGCCCTGCCGTTTGCCTTTACCCAGCGCATTGCCGGTTGGCTGATGAGCCACACTCACGAGGCGTGGATCAGCAATAACAAAGCCTGGATGAATCTGGTTCGGCGCACCCGCTGGCACGTCAGCGGCCTGCAAGGCCTCGACTATCAGCACTCGTACCTGATCACCAGCAACCACCAGAGCTGGGTGGATATTCTGGTGCTGCAATACGTGCTCAACCGCAAGATTCAACCGCTGAAGTTTTTCCTCAAGCAGGAGCTGATCTGGGTCCCGGTAATCGGGCTGGCCTGGTGGGCGCTGGGCTTTCCGTTCATGAAGCGCTACTCCAAGGCGTACCTGGAAAAACACCCGGAGAAGAAAGGCAAGGACCTGGAAACCACGCGCAAGACCTGCGCGAAATTCCGCCATAACCCGGTGGGGATTTTCAACTTCGTCGAAGGCACACGCTTCACCGAAGGCAAGCATGCGCAGCAGCAGTCACCGTTCAAGTACCTGCTCAAGCCCAAGGCCGGCGGGATCGCCTTTGTGCTGGATGCGATGGGCGAACAGCTGGAGTCGATCGTCAACGTGACGATTCATTATCCAGCGGGGCGTCCAGGGTTCTGGGATTTGCTCTGCGGCAATGTGCGCGATGTGGTGGTGCATTTTGAAGAAATCAAAATCCCGCCGGCCTTCATCGGCAAGAACTACGACCAGGACGGCGAGTATCGATTGCAGTTTCAGGGCTGGATCAATCAGCTGTGGCTGGACAAGGATGCGTTGCTGGAGCAGATGCACCGCGAATATCCAGGTCACCAATAAACCCCTGTGGGAGCGAGCCTGCTCGCGAAAGCGGTGGATCAGCATACAAAGATGTTGAATGAGATAAAGCATTCGCGAGCAGGCTCGCTCCCACAGTTGATCGTTCCCACGCTCCGCGTGGGAACGATCACCCGGCACAAAAAAGCCCGCCGATGATCACTCATCGACGGGCTTTTTCTTGCCGCTTGCAGCTAGAAGCTTGTAGCTGCTTCTGCCTTAGATCGCGCCACGCTGACGCAACAGCTCCAGCACTTGCTTGACGCTTTCTTCCAGACTCAGCGACTGCGTGTCGATCACCAGATCGGCATTGAGCGGCACGTCGTACGGGAAGGATTCGCCCGGGATATTGTCGCCGCCAGCAGCGTACAGCCCTTGCGGATCACGCTCGGCGCACACGGTCGGCGAGGCCTGCACGTAGACCGTCAGCAAGCGATCCTTGCCGATCAGTTCCTTGGCCTGCTCGCGACCTTCGGCACTTGGCGCGACGAACGCGGCCAGGGTCAGCAGCCCCGCTTCGTTGAACTGACGCGCCACGTGGGCGGCTCGACGCCAGTTCTCGGTACGCCCGGCGCGATCCTGTGGCAGACCTTTGTTCAAGTCATGACGCAGGTTCTGGCCATCGAGTACAAACACCGCGCGGCCCATGTCGAACAGCTTGCGCTCGACCGCATACGCCAGGGTGCTTTTACCCGCGCCGGACAGGCCGCTGAACAGCACGGTGGCCGGTTGCTGGCCGAAGCGCTGGGCGCGTTCTTCAGTCGCCACGTGGGCCAGTTTGCCGTGGTGGGTGGCAGTGCCATGCGCTACAGGCTGAGCGACGATCATGCCGGCGCCAACGGTGCCGTTGGTCAGGCGATCGATGACGATGAATGCGCCGGTGGTGCGGTTGCTCTCGTAACCGTCGAGGGCGATCGGCGCGTCGAGCGCGATCTTCACCTTACCGATTTCGTTGAGCTGCAACGCGCTCGCCGGGCCTTCTTCCAATGTGTTCACGTCGACCTTGTTGACGATGCTGGCGATGGAGCCCGGCACGTAACTGGTGGCGCGTTTGATGTCGTATTTCTTGCCCGGCAGCATCGGCTCTTCAGCCATCCACACCAGCATCGCTTCGAAGCTGTCGGTGACCGGCGGCACGTTGTCGGCATGCACCAACAGGTCGCCACGGGAGATATCGATTTCGTCTTCCATGGTCAGGGTTACCGCCTGACCTGGACCTGCGTGCTCCAGTTCACCTTCGAAGGTGACGATGGATTTCACGCGGCTGCTCTTGCCCGACGGCAGCACCACGACTTCGTCGCCCTTGTGCACAATGCCGCTGGCCAGGGTGCCGGCGAAACCACGGAAGTTCAGGTTCGGACGGTTGACGTACTGCACCGGGAAACGCAGATCGGTGAAGTTGCGATCGCCGGCGACTTCCACAGTCTCCAGAATCTCCATCAGCGACTGACCGGTGTACCACGGCGAGCGCTCGGACTTGTTCACCACGTTGTCGCCCTTGAGGGCAGACATCGGAACGAAGTGCATGCTGGTCGGCTTCATCTTCAAGCCTTCGGCGAACTTCAGGTAGTCGGCCTTGATCGACTCGAACACGCCTTCGTCGAAGTCCTTCAAGTCCATCTTGTTGATGGCGACGACGATGTGTTTGATGCCCAGCAACGAAGCAATGAAGCTGTGACGACGAGTCTGGGTCTGCACGCCGTAACGGGCGTCGACCAGAATGATCGCCAGGTCACAGGTGGACGCACCGGTGGCCATGTTGCGGGTGTACTGCTCATGGCCGGGGGTGTCGGCGATGATGAATTTGCGCTTGGCGGTGGAGAAATAGCGGTAAGCGACATCAATGGTGATGCCCTGCTCACGCTCGGCCTGCAGGCCGTCGACCAGCAACGCCAGGTCGATGTCGTCACCGGTGGTGCCGACTTTCTTCGAATCGCGGGTGATCGCTTCGAGGTGATCTTCGTAGATCATCTTCGAGTCGTGCAGCAGGCGCCCGATCAGGGTGCTCTTGCCGTCATCGACGTTACCGCAGGTCAAAAAGCGCAGCAGCTCTTTACGTTCGTGCTGGCCCAGGTAGGCGAGGATGTCCTCGCTGATCAAATCAGAAACATGCGACATGACAGCCCCTTAGAAATAGCCTTGACGTTTTTTGTCTTCCATTGAGCCTGCGCCATCGTGGTCGATGACCCGGCCCTGGCGCTCGGAAGTTCGCGTCAGGAGCATTTCCTGAATGATGTCCGTCAGGCTTTCGGCCTCGGACTCCACCGCGCCCGTCAACGGGTAGCAGCCAAGGGTGCGGAACCGCACTTTCTTTTTCACGATGCGCGCTTTGTCTTCTTCGGACAGGTGCTCGAGGATGCGCTCGTCGTCGATCATGATCAGCGTGCCGTTCTTCTCGATCACTTCGCGTTCGGCGGCGAAGTACAGGGGCACAATCGGAATGCCTTCGAGATAGATGTACTGCCAGATGTCCAGCTCGGTCCAGTTCGACAACGGGAACACACGAATGGATTCGCCCTTGTTGACCTTGCCGTTGTAGACGTTCCACAGCTCCGGACGCTGGTTTTTCGGGTCCCAGCGGTGCTTGCTGTCACGGAACGAGTACACGCGCTCTTTGGCGCGGGATTTCTCTTCATCGCGACGGGCGCCGCCGAACGCTGCGTCGAAACCATGCTTGTCGAGTGCCTGTTTCAGGCCTTCGGTTTTCATGATGTCGGTGTGCTTGGCGCTGCCGTGGGTGAACGGGTTGATGTTCTGCGCTACGCCATCGGGGTTGATGTGGGTAATCAGGTCCAGGCCCAAGTCTTCGACCATCTTGTCGCGGAACTTGTACATTTCCTGGAATTTCCAGCGGGTGTCGACGTGCATCACCGGAAACGGCAGTTTGCCCGGGAAGAACGCCTTGCGTGCCAGGTGCAGCATCACGGCGGAGTCTTTACCGATGGAGTACAGCATCACCGGGTTATCGAACTCGGCGGCCACCTCGCGGATGATGTGGATGCTTTCCGCCTCCAGCTGTTTCAGATGCGTCAGTTTGTCGACCATGGCTACTCACGAAAGCTTTCTTATGAACGGCCAGCGGGCCGTGTTCGAGCGAGGAATCCTAGCACAGCGACCTCTTCTAATCAGGACGCCAACTAGATCGAAAGGGTATATGAATATGCCCACCAGTTCGGCCGTCAGGGCCGAACGTGGGAGCGAGCCTGCTCGCGAAGGCGGAGTGTCAGGCACCTTTGTATTGAAGGTCTGACGCCTTCGCGAGCAGGCTCGCTCCCACAGGAGTTTGCGGTGAGCTCAGATCGGGTTCGGGATGTCGATGAAGATGTGCTCAAGGGCAAAGCGCTTCGCCAGATACTCGCCCAGCGCCTGCACGCCATAGCGTTCGGTGGCGTGATGGCCGGCGGCGATGAAGCTGATGTCGTTTTCCCGCGCACTGTGGAAAGTCTGCTCGGAGGCCTCGCCACTGATGAACAGATCGACCCCCGCCGCCACGCCCTGATCGATATAACCCTGGCCACCGCCGGTGCACCAACCGACGCGGCGGATCATGCCGCTGCCTTCTATCAGCAGCGGCTCGCGGCCCATGACTTCCTGAACCTTGCGCGCGAAATCCCGTGCGGTCATCGGCTCATTCAGCGAACCGACCAGCCCGACGACTTTCGGGTTGCTCGGGTCCAACGGCCCTTCAACAGTGATGTCGAGCTGACGCGCCAGTTGCACGTTGTTGCCAACGTCCGGGTGCAGATCCAGCGGCAGGTGATAAGCGAGCAGACTGATGTCGTGCTTGAGCAAGGTTTTCAAGCGGCGCTGTTTCATGCCGGTGACGCAGGGGTTTTCGCCTTTCCAGAAATACCCGTGATGGACCAGGATCAGGTCGGCCTCGGCCTCGACGGCGGCATCGAGTAACGCCTGGCTGGCGGTGACGCCACTGACGATGCGCATCACTTGCGGGCGGCCTTCGACCTGCAAACCGTTGGGGCAATAATCGGCAATTTTCGCACTGCCCAGGTAACGGTCGGCTTCTTCGACGAGGGTGCTGAGGGCAACGGCCATGAAAGACTCCTAAATATCCCGTTCAGAGGCGCGCGCGGCCTCGTATAATGCGCGACATTATGGGCGGTCTGACCTCGCCTGCAACCTTTCCAGGAACGTGCTTAATGCTCAAGGCGCTGCGTTTTTTTGGCTGGCCGCTGTTGGCCGGTGTGCTTATCGCTCTGTTGATTATTCAGCGTTACCCCGAGTGGGTCGGGCTGCCGAGCCTCGATGTCAATCTGCAACAGGCGCCACAGACCACGATCGTGCAACAGGGGCCGGTGTCCTATGCGGATGCGGTGGGCATCGCCGCGCCGTCGGTGGTCAACCTGTACACCACCAAGGTCATCAACAAACCGGCGCATCCCTTGTTCGAGGATCCGCAGTTCCGCCGTTTCTTCGGTGACAACTCGCCGAAACAGAAGCGCATGGAATCGAGCCTCGGTTCCGGGGTAATCATGAGCCCGGAAGGCTACATCCTCACCAACAACCACGTCACCAGCGGCGCCGACCAGATTGTCGTGGCATTGAAGGACGGTCGCGAAACACTCGCACGGGTGATTGGCAGCGATCCTGAGACTGACCTGGCTGTCCTGAAGATCGACCTGAAAAACCTCCCGGCAATCACCGTCGGCCGCTCCGACAGCATTCGCATCGGTGACGTCGCGCTCGCTATCGGCAACCCGTTCGGCGTCGGTCAGACCGTGACCATGGGCATCATCAGCGCCACCGGCCGCAATCAGTTGGGCCTGAACAACTACGAAGACTTCATCCAGACCGATGCGGCGATCAACCCGGGCAACTCCGGCGGTGCGCTGGTCGATGCCAACGGCAACCTCACCGGAATCAACACGGCGATCTTTTCCAAGTCCGGCGGCTCGCAAGGCATCGGATTTGCCATTCCGGTGAAACTGGCGATGGAAGTGATGAAGTCGATCATCGAGCACGGCCAGGTGATTCGTGGCTGGCTGGGCATCGAAGTGCAACCGCTGACTCAGGAACTGGCGGAGTCGTTTGGCTTGTCCGGGCGCCCTGGGATCGTCGTCGCCGGAATCTTCCGTGACGGCCCGGCGCAGAAAGCCGGCCTGCAACTGGGCGATGTGATTCTGAGCATCGATGGCGAGCCCGCCGGCGATGGTCGCCGCTCGATGAACCAGGTGGCGCGGATCAAACCGACCGACAAGGTGACAATTCAGGTCATGCGCAACGGCAAGGAGCTGAAGCTGACGGCTGAAATCGGCCTGCGTCCACCACCGGCACCGGTGAAAGAAAAAGAAGAGTAAAAATGTTTTCGCGCCAACGGCGCGAATAACAGACATTCTCAACGGGCATGTTATATTGTTTCAATTCTCGCAATTGGAACAACATAACATGTCGTCTCGCAAAAAGGCCTCACTGTTGGGCCTGACTCTGGGTTTGCTCTGCGATCCCGCCTTCGCCGATGAGCCGCAGCCCGTTGAGCTGGAAGCCATCAGCGTCACCTCCGACTACGAATCACCCACCGGCCCGGTCAGCGGTTATCGCGCGACCCGCTCGGCCAGTGCGACCAAAACCGACACGGCGATTCGCGATATCCCACAAGCCATCAGCGTGGTTCCGGCCAGTGTGCTCTCGGATCTGGGCAGCACCAGCGTTGAACGCGCACTGGATTTTGCCGGCGGCGTATCGAAGCAGAACAACTTCGGCGGCCTGACCCTGTACGAATACAGCGTGCGCGGCTTCACCACGTCCGAGTTCTACAAGGACGGTTTCAGCGCCAATCGCGGTTACCCGAGCACGCCGGATGCGGCCAATATCGAGCGCATCGAAGTGCTCAAAGGCCCGGCCGCCAGCCTTTACGGTCGGGGCGATCCTGGCGGCACGGTAAACATCGTCACCAAGAAACCGCAGCCAGAAGCGTTCACCACTGTGCAAACCAGCGCCGGCAGTTGGGACCGCTACCGCACCGCGCTGGACGTCAACACGCCCCTCGATGATCAGGGCGATGTGCTCTCGCGCATCAACCTCGCCGTAGAAGACAACAACAGCTTTCGCGACCACGTCGACAGCCAGCGGGTCTTCGTTGCGCCCTCGATCAGTTTGCAGTTGAGCCCGGACACCTCGCTGCTGGTGGAGAGCGAAATCGTCCGTCACAACTCGACGTTCGATCGTGGCGTTGTGGCGCCGAACAACAAATGGAGCGGCGTTTCGCGCTCGACGTTCTTGGGCGAGCCCAACGACGGCAACATCGACAACCACAACAACCTGCTCCAGGCCACTCTTGAACACCATCTGAACGACAGCTGGAAACTGCGTCTGGCCAGCCACTACAAGGAAGGCAAGCTCTGGGGCGACGCCTCGGAACAACGCGCGCTGAACGCCGACGGCCATACGGTCAACCGCCGCTTGCGCGAACGCGACACGAGTTGGCACGACAGCATCACCCAACTGGAACTGCGCGGTCTGTTCGACCTCGGGCCGTGGCAGCATGAATTGCTGATCGGCACCGAGTACGAGAATTACCGCAAGGACGAACGCGTCACCACCATTGCTGGCGGCCCCTACGCCATCGACATCTATAAGCCGGTCTACGGCCAGCCGAAACCCAACGGCGCACGCTCGGGCACCGACTTCTTCGAACACGTCGAAAGTCATGCGCTGAATCTGCAGGACCAGATCATCTTCACCGACAAGCTGCGCGGCATGCTCGGCGCGCGCTTCGAGCACTTCGATCAGCGCATCGACGATCACAGCCGCAACGCCAAAAGTCAGCAACGCCACGACGCGCTGACTCAACGCGCCGGCCTGCTCTATCAGCTCACGCCGAACACCGGCCTGTTCGCCAACGCCTCGACCTCGTTCAAACCGAACAACGGCCTGGATGCTTCCGGCAAATCCTTCGACCCGGAAGAAGGCGTCGGTTATGAAGTGGGAATCAAGAACGAGCTGTTCGATGAGCGGGTGAGCAGCACCCTCGCCTTCTTCCACATCGACAAGGAAAACGTTCTCGCCCTCGATCCGGGCACCGACACCAGCCGCGCCATGGGCAAGGCGCGCAGTCAGGGCTTCGATTGGCAAGTGAGCGGCCAGGTGACCGACGCGGTGCGGGTCATCGGCGCCTTCGCCTACATCGACGCCGAGGTGACCAAGGGCGACGCGACCATTGCCACAGGCAGCCGCATCCTCGGCGTGGCCAAACGCAGCGGCAGTCTGCTGGGTGTTTATGAATTTCAGGATGGCCGTCTGCGCGGTTCAGACGTCGGCGCAGCGTTCACCTACGTCGGCGATCGCTCGGGCGAATCCGGCAGCGACTTCGAATTGCCGGCCTACCAGACCGTCGACTTGCTCGCGCACTACAAGGCCAGCGACAACGTAACGGTCGGCCTCAACCTGAACAACGTCTTCGACGAGAAATATTACGAGCGCTCCTACAGCAACTACTGGGTCAACCCCGGCGAGCCACGCAATTTCACCGTCAGCCTGACACTCAACCTGTAAAAGGACGTCACCATGCACTACGGCAAATCCCTTCTGCTCATCGCTGCGCTCTTCACCGGGCAAGTGTCGGCCCACGGCCTGTGGACAGAGGAACTACGCGGCAACATCGAGGTGGTCTACGGTCACGGCGCCGAAGACAACGCCTTCAAGGCACAAAAAGTCAGCGGTGCCTGGGCTTATGACGCAAGCGGCAAAATGATCCCGGTCAGCGTCGAGCGCCTGGCCGATCATGCCCGTTTGAAACCATTGAAGCCGCCGGCGCTGATGGCCGTGGCGCTGAACAATGGCATGTGGTCGCAGACGGCGGACAAGAAGTGGATCAACGAAGGACGCAGCAAAGTGCCCGGCGCCACCGAGGCCACGCAGACCTTCAAGTACAGCCTGGCGATCTATCAGCCGGGGGCGAGGTTGCCGAAACTGGACCAGATCAAACTGCTGATCCTGCCGGAGGTCGATCCACTGACGGTCGGGCCGGGCAAATCGTTACCGGTGCGGGTGCTGCTCGATGGCAAACCGGCGGCAGGGGTGAAGTTGATTGGCGACTATCGCAGCGCGCCCAACACCCTGAGCACCGAGACCGACAAGGATGGGCGTGCGCAGGTGCTGGTGCGTAATGAAGGGTTGAATGTGATTGCGGCGCAGGTTGAAGTGCCGGTGAAGGACAGTGTGGATGTGGACAGTCGTGGGTTGTTCAGTTCGCTGACATTCGTTGGCGAGCCGCATCACGAATAAAAGCACACCCTCACCCCAGCCCTCTCCCGGCGGGAGAGGGGGCCGACCGAGTTGTCTTGCGGGATACATCGACCTGAAAGACCGAGTTGATTATGGATTCAATACAAATCGTTCAAGTCGGTGAACCTCTGCAATATTCCCCATTCAGTCCCCTCTCCCTCTGGGAGAGGGCTAGGGTGAGGGGCTTTTGCTTTTAGAGGTCGCCAAGGCCCTCGATCAACGCCTGATTCTGCTCCGGCGTACCCACCGATATCCGCAAGAACTGCGCAATCCGTTCCTGCTTGAAGTGCCGCACGATCACGCCCTGCTCGCGCAGCTTGGCCGCCAGGCCCGCCGCATCATGCTGCGGGTGGCGAGCGAAGATGAAGTTGGCCGCCGACGGCAGCACTTCAAAGCCTTTAGCCTGCAACTGCGCCACCACCCATTCGCGGCTCTCTATCACCTGACGACAGGTCTTGTCGAAATACTCGCGATCGGCAAACGCCGCCGCCGCGCCGACAATCGCCAGACGATCCAGTGGATAGGAGTTGAAGCTGTTCTTGATCCGCTCCAGCGCTTCGATCAGGTCCGGATGCCCTACCGCCAGACCGACACGCAGGCCGGCCAGCGAGCGTGACTTGGACAGCGTCTGCGTCACCAGCAGGTTCGGATAGCGGTCCACCAGACTGATCGCCGTCTCGCCGCCGAAGTCGATGTACGCCTCGTCGACGACCACGACCGAATCAGGACTGGCCTTGAGGATTTTCTCGACGGCGTCCAGCGCCAGCAGGCATCCGGTCGGGGCGTTCGGGTTGGGGAAAATGATCCCGCCATTCGGTTTGGCGTAGTCGGCCGGGTTGATCTGGAATTGCGCATCCAGCGGCACCGCATCGAATTCAATGCCGTACAGACCGCAGTAGACCGGATAGAAGCTGTAGCTGATGTCCGGGAACAGCAGCGGCTGATCGTGTTGCAGCAGACCGTGGAAGATGTGCGCGAGCACTTCGTCCGAACCGTTGCCAAGGAACACCTGACTGGTTTGCACGCCGTAATATTCGGCCACGGCGTTTTTCAGCAGATCACTGTTCGGGTCCGGGTACAGGCGCAAGTTGTCGTTGAGTTCGGCTTGCATCGCCGCCAGCGCTTTTGGCGACGGGCCATACGGATTTTCGTTGGTATTGAGCTTGACCAGTTTGGTCAGCTTCGGCTGTTCGCCCGGCACGTAGGGCACCAGATCCTTGACGAACGGGCTCCAGAATTTACTCATCGCTCAGTTCCCCTGCCCTTTCAGAAAGTCTTGGTCTTTGATGCGGTATTCGGCGCTGCGCGCGTGGGCGCTCAGCGATTCACCACGGGCGAGTACCGATGCAGTTTTGCCCAGCTCGGAAGCGCCGGCCTCGGAGCAGAAGATGATCGACGAGCGCTTCTGGAAGTCGTAGACACCCAGCGGCGAGGAGAACCGCGCGGTGCCGGAAGTCGGCAACACGTGGTTCGGACCGGCGCAGTAATCGCCCAACGCTTCGGAAGTGTGGCGGCCCATGAAGATCGCACCGGCGTGACGAATCTGCGGCAACCAGGCTTGTGGATCGGCGACCGACAACTCCAGGTGTTCCGGGGCGATACGATTGGCGACTTCGATGGCCTGGGCCATGTCACTGACCTGGATCAGCGCACCACGGCCATTGATCGAAGTTTCGATGATGGTCGCGCGGTCCATGGTCGGCAGCAGTTTGTCGATGCTTGCGGCTACCTTGTCGAGGAACTCGGCGTCCGGGCTGACCAGAATCGCTTGCGCGTCTTCGTCGTGCTCGGCCTGGGAGAACAGGTCCATGGCGATCCAGTCCGGATCGGTCTGGCCGTCGCAGACCACAAGAATTTCCGAAGGGCCGGCAATCATGTCGATGCCGACCTGGCCGAACACATGGCGCTTGGCGGTGGCGACATAGATATTGCCCGGGCCGACAACCTTGTCGACACGCGGCACGCTTTCGGTGCCGTACGCCAGTGCGGCAACCGCTTGCGCGCCGCCGATGGTGAACACGCGGTCGACACCGGCGATGCAGGCAGCGGCCAGCACCAGCTCGTTGATTTCACCGCGCGGGGTCGGCACGACCATGACCACTTCGGTCACGCCAGCGACCTTGGCCGGAATCGCGTTCATCAATACCGACGACGGATAAGAGGCCTTGCCACCAGGCACGTACAGGCCGGCACGATCCAGCGGCGTGACTTTCTGGCCGAGCACCGTGCCGTCAGCCTCGGTGTAGCTCCAGGAATCCTGCTTCTGTTTTTCGTGATAGCTGCGCACGCGGGCGGCGGCTTTTTCCAAGGCCTCGCGTTGCGGCACAGTGATGCGGGTCAGGGCCAGTTCGAGACGCTCGCGCGGCAGGATCAGGTCAGCCATCGAGGCGACTTCAAGACCGTCGAACTTCTGGGTGAACTCGACCAGCGCCGCGTCACCTCGCTCGCGCACAGCCTTGATGATGTCGAGCACGCGCTGATTGACCGAGTCGTCAGACACACTTTCCCAGCTCAGCAGATGATCCAGATGATGCGCGAAATCCAGGTCAGCAGCGTTGAGTCGGCGAATTGCAGTCGGTGCGGTCATAGCGAGAGCCTCATAGGAATTGGCAAAAAACTCAGGCGCCCGAAACTAGCATTCGATCCGCTTGGGCACCTGAGAATTCTGGCTATGAGGCGGATAGACGGCGCGGCCTCGGGCCGCGCTGGTAGATCAGCCGCGGTGTCGCGATTCCACTGCGTTGCGCAGGGTGTCGATCAACGCCTGGATTCGGGCGTGCTGCATTTTCATTGAAGCCTTGTTGACCACCAGACGCGAGCTGATCGTGGCGATCAGTTCCTGTGGCTCCAGGCCGTTGGCGCGCAGGGTGTTGCCGGTGTCGACCACGTCGATGATCTTGTCGGCCAGCCCGATCAGCGGCGCCAGTTCCATCGAGCCGTACAGCTTGATGATGTCGACCTGACGGCCCTGCTCGGCGTAATAACGCTTGGCAACGTTGACGAACTTGGTCGCCACGCGCAGACGGCCCTTGGGCTCGGCCGCGCCGATCTTGCCGGCGGTCATCAGCTTGCACTGGGCGATCTGCAGGTCCAGCGGCTCGTACAGGCCCTGGCCGCTGTATTCCATCAGCACGTCCTTACCGGCGACGCCGAGGTCGGCCGCGCCATGCTCGACATAGGTCGGCACGTCGGTGGCACGCACGATCAGCAGACGCACGTCGTCCTGGGTCGTGGGAATGATCAGCTTGCGGCTCTTGTCCGGATTCTCGGTCGGCACGATGCCCGCTTCAGCGAGAAGCGGCAGAGTGTCGTCAAGGATGCGGCCCTTGGACAGTGCGATGGTCAACATGGGAAACGTCAGTCCTTATCAAGGTACTCATGCCCGGTCGCAATCGGCGCCGGACACACATCGAGGGTGCGTACACCCTCGACTCGAAACGAATTCAGTGGACACGTCCCTGTGTCCCGATGCAGCGATCAGCCCGGAACGCGACGGATCTTGGCACCCAGCATTTGCAGTTTTTCTTCGATGCACTCGTAACCACGGTCTATGTGGTAGATGCGGTCGATCAGCGTGTCGCCTTCGGCAACCAGCGCCGAGATCACCAGACTGGCCGATGCGCGCAGGTCGGTGGCCATGACTGGCGCGCCCTTGAGCTTCTCGATACCGGTGACGATGGCAGTGTTGCCTTCAACCTGGATATGCGCGCCCATGCGGTGCAGCTCGTACACGTGCATGAAACGGTTTTCGAAGATTGTCTCGATCACCGCACCAGTACCTTCGGCAATGGCGTTGAGCGAGATGAACTGGGCCTGCATGTCGGTCGGGAACGCCGGGTACGGCGCGGTGCGCACGTTGACCGCCTTCGGGCGCTTGCCGTGCATGTTCAGCTCGATCCAGTCTTCACCGCAGGTGATTTCCGCACCGGCTTCACGCAGCTTTTCCAGTACCGCTTCGAGAATGGTCGGATCGGTGTCCTTGACCTTGACGCGGCCACCGGTCACGGCAGCAGCGACCAGATAGGTGCCGGTTTCGATCCGGTCAGGCATGACTTTGTAGAAAGCCGAACCCAGACGCTCGACGCCATCGATGGTGATGGTGTCTGTGCCGGCGCCGGAAACCTTGGCGCCCATGGCATTGAGGAAGTTCGCCAGGTCGACCACTTCAGGTTCGCGCGCGGCGTTCTGCAACACGCTGCGGCCTTTGGCCAGTGCAGCGGCCATCATGATGTTCTCGGTACCGGTCACGCTGACGGTGTCGAAGAAGAAGTGCGCGCCGCGCAAGCCACCTTGAGGTGCCTTGGCCTTGATGTAGCCGCCTTCGACGTCGATGACCGCGCCCATGGCTTCCAGACCGCGGATGTGCAGGTCGACCGGACGCGAACCGATGGCGCAACCGCCAGGCAGTGCGACTTCGGCTTCACCGAAACGCGCGACCATCGGGCCGAGCACAAGGATCGACGCACGCATGGTTTTCACCAGTTCGTACGGCGCGATCAGGGTCTTGATGGTGCGCGGGTCGATTTCGACGCTGAGCTTCTCGTCGATTACCGGCTCAATGCCCATGCGCCCGAACAGCTCGATCATGGTGGTGATGTCGTGCAGGTGCGGCAGGTTGCCAACGGTGACCGGGCCATCGCACAGCAAGGTCGCGGCCAGAATCGGCAGGGCGGAGTTCTTCGCGCCGGAAATGCGGATCTCGCCATCAAGACGAGCGCCACCGGTAATAATCAATTTATCCATTAGTATCTCGACGCCCTAGGGCTCAGGTGCGCTCGGCCCAGGCCGCGCGGCTGAAAAATTTCATAGTGACCGCATGGATGCTGCCATCGGTGATCCATGGGTTCAAATGGGCATAGACCTGCTGCTGACGCTTCACCGGGCTCAACGCCGCCAGTTCATCGCTAATCACGTTCAGCTGGAAGTTGCAGCCTTCGCCCTCAACTTCTACCAGCGTTCCTGGCAGCTTTCCTTCAAGGAAGCTCTTCACTTCTACGGCCTGCATGCTCAACCTCAATCGGCGCCCTGTGCGCACGGGTCGGACATCATACAAAAAAGCCCCGCGCCTGCGAACCCCGCAACGCAGGACTCTGACGGGGGGCTTCTTTATAGATGATGGTTCAGGGTTGCGCCAACAGCTCGGTCAGTTCACTGACCTGAGCGATTTCGCGCATGTCTTCAGGCATCGCACGGATGCTGACGGCCTTGCCGGCCGCCTGGGCATCGCGCGTGAAGCACAGCAGCAACGACAGGCCGACGCTGCTGGACTTCTGCACCGCCGAACAATCGATGACCAGCGCCGACGCCTTGCTCGACTTGATCAGCGCCTGCCCTTCCTTGCGCAGCTCAGGCCCGGTGCGGTAATCCAGCACGCCGCTGAGCACCAGCTCGTCGACATCACTCATGCGAACTGCCGCCTCACTCATTGCGCTGGCTTCGCGGCGGCTTTGTCGGTTTCCTGCTTGGCCTTGGCCACTTCACCGGCCCAGCCATCGATGGTCTTGTCCAGATCGTTGCCATTGCGTTGCATGGCGTCGGCGAACTGGTCACGGAACAGCTTGCCGATGTTGATGCCGTTGATGATCACGTTGCGCAGCTTCCACTCGCCGCTGATCTTCTCAAGCGTGTACTGCACCGGATAGATCGCGCCATTGCTGCCCTTGACGGTCATGTTGACGCTGGTGCGGTCGCCCGATTCGTCTTTGGCCGGATCAACCGTGATGCCCTGGTTGTTGTATTCCAGCAGAGCGTTGCCATAGAACTGGAACAGACCGCGCTTGAAGTTTTCCTGAAAGCGCTGCATCTGCTCAGGCGTGGCCTTGCGCGAATACTTCACGGTCATGATGCTTTTGGAGATGCCCTCGGCATCCACCACTGGCCCCACAATGTTGTTGAGCGCCGCATAGAAATCCTGCGGATCCTGCTTGTACTTCTCTTTGTTTGCCTGCAAGTCGGCAAGCATCCGGTTCGTGGTGTCCTGAATCAGGTCATGAGCCGATTGCCCCGGTGCAGCGTTAGCCATCAACGGCAGGGCCGCGAGCAACACCAACAGGCCACGTCGCAAGATAGAGATCATTCAAAAGCTCCTCATTTGGCGTCTTTGCTAACGGTATTGAGCAGGAATTTACCGATCAGGTCTTCCAGTACCAGTGACGACTGCGTGTCGTGGATGGTTCCACCGTCTTTCAACTGGGTGTCTTCACCGCCGACGCTGATACCGATGTATTTCTCGCCCAGCAGACCCGCGGTGAGGATAGATGCAGTCGAATCGACCGGCAGGTTGTCGACCTTTTTATCCACTTGCAGCGTGACCCGACCGGTGAAGCTGTCGCGATCCAGATCGATTGCGGTGACCTTGCCGATGGTCACCCCGGCCATGGTCACTTTGGCTCTGACCGTCAGACCGGCGATATTGTCGAAATACGCATACAACTTGTAAGTGTCGGTGGACGAAGTCGGAGACAGGCCGCTGACGCGCAAGGCGAGCAGCAGCAAAGCCAGGATCCCTGCCAGCAGGAACAGGCCGACACCGATTTCCAGGGTGCGGTTTTGCATCAGAAATCTCCAAACATCAAAGCGGTCAGAATAAAGTCCAGGCCGAGCACTGCCAGCGAGGCAAACACCACGGTCTTGGTGGTGGCACGACTGATTCCCTCGGAAGTGGGTTCACAGTCATAGCCTTGGAATACGGCGATCCAGGTCACGACAAAGGCGAAAACGACACTCTTGATCACGCCATTTAGCACATCACTGGTGAAGTTCACGCTGTTCTGCATGTTCGCCCAGTACGAGCCTTCGTAGACGCCCAGCCAGTCGACCGCCACCCACGAACCGCCCCAGATGCCGACGACGCTGAAAATCATCGCCAGCACCGGCAGGGAAATGAAGCCGGCCCACAGGCGCGGGGCAATGATGTACTTGAGCGGATCGACACCGATCATTTCCAGGCTGGACAGCTGCTCGGTGGATTTCATGTTGCCGATTTCGGCGGTCAACGCCGAACCGGCCCGCCCGGCAAACAGCAACGCCGTGACCACCGGCCCCAGTTCACGCAGCAGCGTCAGGGCGACCATCTGCCCTACAGCCTGCTCTGAACCATAGCTGGAAAGAATGCTGAAGCCCTGCAGCGCCAGGACCATGCCGATGAAAATGCCGGAGACCACGATGATCACCAGCGACATGACGCCGACCGAATGCAGCTGCTTGACCAACAGGCCAAAACCACCGCTGATACCGCCACGGCCCAGCAGGGCGTGAAACAGGAACAGGGTCGCCCGACCAAACACCGCGACCGCGTCGATCGCCGATTCGCCGAACCGACGCACGCGTTCCATCAATGAAATTCTGCGCATCAACGCTTCCCCAGAAGATCTGCGCGGTAATCCGTCGCTGGAAAGTGATACGGCACCGGGCCATCGGGATCACCGGTCATGAACTGGCGGATACGCGGGTCATCCGAATTCATCAGCTCATCCGGCGTGCCCTGCCCCAGCACCTGACCATCGCCCACGACATAGATGTAGTCGGCAATGCTCGCGGTTTCCGCCAGGTCGTGCGAGACCACGATGCTGGTGATTCCCAGTGCATCGTTGAGCAGGCGGATCAGGCGCACCAGCACGCCCATGGCGATCGGGTCCTGGCCCACGAAGGGCTCGTCGTACATGAGAATCTGCGGATCGAGGGCAATCGCCCGGGCCAGCGCCACGCGGCGCTTCATGCCGCCGGACAGTTCGTCCGGCATCAGGTCGATGGCGCCACGCAGCCCCACGGCCTGCAATTTCAGCAGGACGATGTCGCGAATCATGTCTTCCGGCAGTTGCGTGTGCACCCGCAGCGGAAAGGCCACGTTCTCGAACACATCGAGGTCGGTGAACAGCGCACCGCTCTGAAACAGCACGCCCATGTGCTTGCGCGCATCGAACAGATCACTGCGCGACAGCGTCGGCAGATTCTGCCCGTTGACCCAGACTTCGCCGCCGGACGGCCGCAACTGCGCGCCCATCAGGCGCAGCAGCGTGGTCTTGCCGCAGCCGGAAGGCCCCATGATGCCGGTGACCTTGCCGCGCGGGATGCGGATATCGACGTTATTGAAAATGCTCCGCGCACCGCGCTTGAAGGAGACTCCCTTCAGCTCGACCGCGTAGGCGTTATCGGCACTCATCTAAACTCCTTGCGATGCAGCCTCTCACTGGGATGCCAGACTTTCCTCGGAAACACCTGCATCCCGGGCAGGCCGAACTGGCGGCGAACTATATCACTGCAAAGGCTGAGCGCCCAAGCGAGAACCCGGCCAAGATCGCCGACTGAAGAGGGCCTGAGCGAGTTTCAGAGGGTTTTGGTAACCAGTAATGACAAAGCACGTCGAACTTGCGTGAGGCTTTGCCACATAACCGCTATAATCGCCGCCTTTTCATCGGCCCATACGATTCTGACATGAGCAAAACCCGCGACCTGATTCAATCGGCACAACGCACCATCCGCCTCGAAGTGGAAGCCGTCCAAGGCTTGATGGCCCATATCGACGCCGATTTCGTACGCGCTTGCGAGATGATTCTGGCCAGCAAGGGCCGTGTGGTCGTAGTCGGCATGGGCAAATCCGGGCACATCGGCAACAAGATCGCCGCCACCCTGGCCAGCACCGGCACTCCGGCGTTTTTTGTGCATCCGGCCGAAGCCAGCCACGGCGACATGGGCATGATCACCCGCGACGATGTGATTCTGGCCCTGTCGAACTCCGGCTCGACCAACGAAATCGTAACGCTGCTGCCATTGATCAAACGCCTGGGTATCCAGCTGATCAGCGTCACCGGCAATCCACAGTCGCCATTGGCGAAGGCTGCCGAGGTCAATCTCAATGTGCATGTCGAGCACGAAGCCTGCCCGCTGAATCTGGCACCGACCTCTTCGACCACGGCCGCACTGGTCATGGGCGATGCCCTGGCCGTGGCGCTGCTGGAAGCTCGTGGTTTCACCGCTGAAGATTTCGCGTTCTCGCATCCGGGCGGTGCCCTTGGCCGTCGCCTGCTGCTGAAAGTCGAAAACGTCATGCACGCCGGACAGGAGCTGCCGCAGGTACAACGCGGCACCCTGCTCAAGGACGCGCTGATGGAAATGACCCGCAAGGGTCTGGGCATGACCGCAATTATTGAGGCCGATGGCAAGCTCGCCGGGATCTTCACCGACGGTGATTTGCGCCGCACGCTGGATCGCGCCATCGACATCCGCAGCGCCACCATCGACCAGGTGATGACTGCACACGGCAAGACCGCCCGGCCCGACATGCTCGCCGCCGAAGCCCTGAAAATCATGGAAGACCATCGAATCAACGCCCTGGTAGTCGTCGACGAGGAGGATCGCCCGATCGGCGCCTTCAACCTCTCCGATCTGCTGCGCGCAGGAGTCATGTAATGAGCAACGATCTGCTGCAACGCGGCAAAGCGATCAAACTGGCAGTGTTCGACGTCGACGGTGTGCTCACCGACGGGCGCCTGTACTTCCTCGAAGACGGCAGCGAGTTCAAGACCTTCAACACCCTCGACGGCCAGGGCATCAAGATGCTGATGAATGCCGGCGTGCAGACGGCGATCATCAGTGGTCGCAAGACCCCGGTGGTCGAGCGCCGCGCGAAAAACCTCGGCATCCCGCATCTGTTTCAGGGGCGCGAGGACAAACTGGTGGTACTCGACGGTCTGCTCGCGCAACTGGGCCTAAGCTATGAAGAAGTCGCCTATCTCGGTGACGATCTGCCAGACTTGCCGGTGATCCGCCGTGTAGGGCTGGGCATGGCGGTGGCCAACGCTGCCGATTTCGTCCGCGAACACGCCCACGGCGTTACCCGCGCCCGTGGCGGCGAAGGTGCCGCCCGCGAATTCTGCGAATTGATCCTGCGCGCCCAGGGCCGCCTCGAAGCGGCCAACGCCGCGTACCTGTGAGCCTGACCATGTTTAGCAAAAAGTTTCGCAATTTCCTGCTGTTCGGCTGCATCGCGGCGATTTTCGCTGCGGTGGGCTACTGGAACATCAGCCCGGAGCGCTTCCTCGACAAGCCGCCAGTCTCGGCCGCCGAGAATCCGATCGACTGGTACGCGACCAACACGCATACCATTCAATACCTGCCCGACGGCAAGGTGCAGTATGAGATGACCTCCGACAAGGCCGAGCACGTCAAGGCCACTGATGTCACTCTGGTAACCAAGCCTGATTTGAACATGTACCGCGGCACCAACTTCCCGTGGCACGTGACCAGCGAGCGCGGCGAAGTGAATTCGGGCGGCACCGAAGTGGAATTGATCGATTCGGTCCGCGTACAGCGCACCGACGAGAAACAGCGCGGCACCCTGATCACCAGCACCCGCATGACCGTGTTCCCGCAGCAAGAATATGCGCAGACCGCGCAACCCGTTAGAATCGAGGGCGCTGGCGGCGTATCGACTGGCGTCGGAATGAAAGCGTACCTGAAGGACAGCAGGATACACCTGCAATCGAACGTAAGAGGACAGTATGAGGCTCGTTAAAACCCTCCCTATTTTGCTCAGTCTGGGCGCAGCACTGGGAAGCGCGAGCGCCTGGTCCCTGCCGAACGATCAGCAGCAGCCTATCCGCATTCAGGCCGACGACGCCCAACTGGACGACAAGAATGGCATCGCCACCTATAAAGGTGACGTGATCATTACCCAAGGCTCGATGATCGTTAAAGGCAACACCGTGACCATGACGCGCGCGCCCAATGGCGACATCGACGTGGTGACCTCGGTAGGCAACCTGGCTTACTTCGAGCAGTTGCAGACCCAGGGCGACGCCAACCCGGTCAAGGGCTACGGCGTGACGATTCAATACCACGCCCAGCAGAACCGGGTGGTGCTGATCGACAAGGCCAAGGTTATCGACAAGGATAACAACGTCACCCAGGGCGAAAAAATCGTCTACGACACCGTGAAGAAGCTGGCCAGCGCCGGTCGCGCCACGGGCAGCAAGGTCACCGAATCGCGTCCGCGCATCGACATGGTGATCCAGCCGAAGAAGAAAACCGAAGAGAAATCCCAGTAATGGCAACTCTGAAAGCTCAGCATCTGGCCAAGGCCTATAAAAGCCGCCAGGTCGTGCGTGACGTCAGCCTGTCGATCGACAGCGGGCAGATCGTCGGCTTGCTCGGTCCGAACGGCGCCGGCAAGACTACGTGCTTCTACATGATCGTTGGCCTGGTGCAGGCAGATCAGGGCCGTGTGCTGATCGATGATCTGGACGTCAGCCACCAGCCGATGCACGGCCGCGCCAAGGCCGGTATCGGCTATCTGCCGCAAGAAGCGTCGATCTTCCGTAAACTGTCGGTCGCCGACAACATCATGGCGATCCTCGAGACCCGCCCGGAGCTGGACAAGGCCGGTCGTCGCAAGGAGCTGGAAAGCCTGCTGCAGGAATTCCACATCAGCCACATCCGCGACAACCTCGGCATGAGCCTGTCCGGCGGTGAGCGTCGCCGGGTGGAAATCGCTCGCGCCCTGGCCACTGCACCCAAGTTCATCCTGCTCGACGAACCGTTCGCCGGTGTCGACCCGATCTCGGTCGGCGACATCAAGCAGATCATCCATCACCTCAAGGCCAAGGGCATCGGCGTGCTGATCACCGACCACAACGTGCGTGAGACGCTGGATATTTGCGAAACCGCTTACATCGTCAACGACGGTCAACTGATCGCTGAAGGCGATGCCGAGACCATCCTGGCCAACGATCTGGTCAAGGAAGTGTATCTGGGTCACGAGTTCCGCCTGTAAGCGCGACAGCGCTGTATCGATTCAAGGCGCATTTATCCGCTTTAATTGTTACAGCGCTCTAGGCAAACACTTCAGTTTCAGGCATATAATTTGCTTAAGTTTGGCGCTTCGGTGCCCTGTAGTGGATGGCGCAAAGCGCCGGCGAATAAGGTGTTAAGCCCCTGCCATGAAACCATCGCTAGTCTTGAGAATGGGCCAGCAGCTGACGATGACACCGCAGCTGCAACAGGCCATCCGCCTGCTCCAATTGTCGACCCTGGACCTGCAACAGGAGATCCAGGAGGCTCTGGAATCCAATCCGATGCTCGAGCGCCAGGAAGAAGGCGACGACTTCGACAATGCCGATCCGCTGGCCGACAACGCCGAACAGAAGCCCGCCGAAATCCAGGAACCCTCCTACCAGGAAACCGCCCCGACGGTGGATAACCTCGAGGATGGCGATTGGAACGAGCGCATCCCCAACGAACTGCCAGTGGATACTGCCTGGGAAGACGTTTACCAGACCAGCGCCAGCAGCCTGCCCAGCAGCGATGACGATGAGTGGGATTTCACCACCCGCACGTCCGCCGGCGAGAGCCTGCAAAGCCATCTGCTCTGGCAACTGAACCTGGCGCCGATGTCCGACACCGATCGCCTGATCGCTGTCACCCTGATCGACTGCATCAACAATCAGGGCTATCTGGACGAAACACTCGAAGAAATTCTTGAAGCGTTCGATCCGGAACTGGACATCGAGCTCGACGAAATCGAAGCCGTCCTGCATCGCATCCAGCAATTCGAGCCCGCTGGTATCGGCGCCCGCAACCTCAGCGAATGCCTGCTGCTGCAATTGCGCCAGCTGCCCGCGAAGACGCCGTGGCTGACCGAGGCCAAGCGGCTTGTCGCCGATTACATCGACCTGCTCGGCAGCCGCGATTACAGCCAGTTGATGCGGCGCATGAAGCTCAAGGAAGACGAGCTGCGCCAGGTCATCGAACTGGTGCAGAGCCTCAATCCGCGTCCCGGCTCACAGATCGAGTCGACCGAAGCCGAATACGTCATTCCCGACGTGATCGTGCGCAAGGACAACGAGCGCTGGCTGGTCGAGCTGAACCAGGAATCGGTGCCTCGCCTGCGCGTCAACGCCCAGTACGCCGGTTTCGTGAAGCGTGCCGACACCAGCGCCGACAACACTTTCATGCGCAACCAGTTGCAGGAGGCCCGCTGGTTCATCAAGAGCCTGCAGAGCCGCAACGAAACCCTGATGAAAGTGGCCACGCAGATCGTCGAACATCAGCGCGGCTTCCTCGAATACGGCGACGAAGCAATGAAGCCGTTGGTATTGCATGACATCGCCGAAGCGGTCGGCATGCACGAATCGACGATTTCCCGGGTGACCACACAAAAATTCATGCATACCCCGCGCGGTATTTATGAGCTGAAATACTTTTTCTCCAGCCACGTCAGCACCTCCGAAGGCGGCGAATGCTCGTCCACGGCGATCCGCGCGATCATCAAGAAACTGGTCGCTGCGGAAAATCAGAAAAAGCCGTTGAGTGACAGCAAGATCGCTGGTTTACTGGAGGCACAAGGCATTCAGGTGGCTCGCCGCACCGTCGCCAAGTACCGCGAATCCCTCGGAATCGCGCCTTCGAGCGAACGCAAGCGGTTGATGTAAGCCACGTTACAGCGTTCCAGTGGCAGGCTTTTCGGCCTGCCGCTTTATGCACTGGCAACGAAGGAGAAGCTGTATGCAAGTCAACATCAGTGGACACCAACTGGAAGTGACCCAACCTCTGCGTTCCTACATCGAGGAAAAACTCCAGCGACTGGAGCGACATTTCGACAAGATCACCAACGTGCAGGTCACGATGTGCGTCGAAAAGCTGAAACAGAAGATCGAAGCCACCTTGCATATTCCCGGCAGTGAAGTGGTCGCAAACGCAGAAGATACCGACATGTACGCTGCGATCGACTCACTTACCGACAAGCTGGATCGCCAACTCAAAAAGCATAAGGAAAAGACCCAGAGCCTCCTCCAGGGCGCGACCGGTCGTTAACACCCCTATCCATGATCCGACTTGAAACCATCCTGACCCCCGGCCGTTCCCAAGTGAACGCGCCGGGCGGCAGCAAGAAAAAAGCCCTCGAACAGATTGCCAACCTGATCCACCGCGAAGTGCCGGATCTGGCGATGCAGGATGTCTTCGAGGCGCTGATCGCCCGTGAAAAACTCGGCTCCACCGGTTTTGGCAACGGCATCGCCATTCCCCACTGCCGCCTCAAGGGCTGCGCGGGGCCAGTGAGCGCCCTGCTGCACCTCGAAGCCCCGATCGATTTCGACGCCATCGACGGCGCTCCGGTGGACCTGTTGTTCGTATTGCTGGTCCCGGAAGCCGCAACCGACGCGCATCTGGAGTTGTTGCGCCAGATCGCCAGCATGCTCGACCGCAAGGAAGTGCGCGACAAGCTACGCAGCGCTCCGAGCAATGAAGCCTTGTACCAGGTCGTACTGGACGAGCAGAACGGGCACTAATCATGCGTTTGATCATTGTCAGTGGCCGTTCGGGCTCGGGTAAAAGTACCGCCCTGAATGTCCTTGAGGACAACGGCTACTACTGCATCGACAATCTGCCGGCCGGTTTGCTGCCGGAACTGGCCGAGCGAGCGCTGATTCACACAGAACTGGCGCAGCCGCTGGTCGCCGTGTCGATCGATGCGCGCAACCTGCCCAGCCATCTGTCACGTTTCCCTGAGTTGCTCGAAGACGTGCGTGCCAAGCATATCAAGTGCGATGTGCTGTACCTGGACGCCGATGAAGAAACCCTGCTCAAGCGTTTTTCCGAGACCCGTCGTCGTCACCCCCTGAGCAACGCCAATCGCTCACTGGCCGAGGCGATTCACGACGAAACCGCCCTGCTTGGTCCGATCGCCGATCTGGCCGACCTGAAGATCAACACCACCAGTCTGAATCTGTATCAACTGCGCGACACCATCAAGTTGCGCCTGTTGAATCAACCGGAGCCCGGTACGGCGTTTCTGGTCGAGTCGTTCGGCTTCAAGCGCGGCATGCCGGTCGACGCCGACCTCGTGTTCGACGTGCGCTGCCTGCCCAATCCGTACTGGAAACCGGAGCTGCGCGCGCAATCCGGCCTCGATGCCCCTGTGGCCGAGTACCTGGCGCAGCAGCCGGATGTCGAAGAAATGTATCAGGACATCTACGCCTACCTGAACAAGTGGCTGCCACGCTTCGCCGCCAGCAACCGCGCCTACGTCACCATTGCCATTGGCTGCACCGGCGGGCATCACCGCTCCGTCTACCTGACCGAACGACTGGGTCAGGCCCTGCAGAAAACCCTGAAGAACGTCCAGGTTCGCCACCGCGACCTCACCTAAAGGATCCACACCGCGATGCCTGCTCGTGAAATCGAAATCATCAATAAGCTGGGCCTGCATGCCCGGGCATCGGCCAAATTTGTCGGCGTGGCGGGTCAGTATCCAGACTGCACGATCCGAGTGGGACGCATACCTGAAACGACTGTCGACGGCAAGAGCATCATGGCAATGATGATGCTCGCGGCGGGCAAAGGCACCAAGATCCATTTGAGCACCGAAGGCGAACAGGCTCAGGAAGCCATGGACGCATTGGTCGATCTGATCGAAAGGTATTTCGACGAAGGTGAATAATCCTCGAGGCGGGGACACTGTTCCTCGCCTCCATTCACCCCAACGCCGTATCCATCACCATCATCAGACAAAACCCGATCAGAAGGCCCAGACTCGCCAGCTTGTCATGCCCATGACGGCGCGATTCCGGGATCACTTCGTGGGTCACCACCAGCAACATCGCCCCCGCCGCCAGTGCCAGCCCCAACGGCAACAGCACCTGAGCCAGACTCACGAGCCACGCACACAGCAGCGCAAATATCGGTTCGACCAGCCCCGACGCCGCGCCGATCAGAAACGCCCTGACCCGCGACATTCCCGCCCCGGCCAGCACCAGAGCAATCACCAGTCCTTCCGGCACATCCTGCAACGCAATGCCCATCGCCAGACTGTCGGCGTCCGCCATCCCGCCTCCGGCAGATACGCCAACCGCCATGCCTTCCGGAATGTTGTGCGCGATGATGGCGAACACGAACAGCCAGATTCGCGGTGGAATTACCGGATGCTCCAGCGTGCCGACGAGCATTTCCGGCGAGGCACCGCAAATGCGCCGATCCACCAGATACAGACCGAACGCACCGAGCAGGATGCCGAAGCAGATCAGGCCACTGGCGGCCCACGGCGTCAGGCCAAGGCTCTCAGCTGCAGCTATGCCCGGCACGATCAACGAAAACGCCGTCGCCGCCAGCATCACCCCGGCACCAAATCCCAGCAAGGTGTCGCTGAGTGCCTGCGGCATGCGGCGGATCACCAGCACCGGCACCGCGCCAAGCGCCGTGCCCAAGGCGCAGATGGCACCGCCCTGCAAGGCACGTAACAGCCTCGGTTCCAGATTCAGCCATTGCAAAGCGTGGGCGACCAGTAAAGTCATACCCGCCAACAGCAAAAGCGAACCCACCGCGTAACGAAACATGCGCCCACTGCCAATCGCCAGTGTTTCCGTGCCCATAGTCAGCCCTGATTGTTTTTATTGAAGGCTTAAACCAGTGCGGCCTGATAGCGCGCAGCAACTTCCGGCCAGTTGATCACGTTGTAGAACGCGTTGATGTATTCCGGGCGACGGTTCTGGTAACGCAGGTAGTAAGCGTGCTCCCAGACATCGAGGCCAAGGATCGGGGTGTTGCCGTTCATCAACGGGCTGTCCTGGTTGCCGCTGCTTTCCACGACCAGTTTTTTCTCCGGTGTCACGCTCAGCCACGCCCAGCCGCTGCCAAAACGGGTCAGCGCGGCTTTGGTGAACGCTTCCCTGAAACTGTCGAGTCCGCCCAGTTGCTCGTCGATGGCCTTGGCCAGCGCGCCGCTGGGCTTGCCGCCACCGTTGGGCACCATCACTTCCCAGAACAGCGAATGGTTGGCGTGGCCGCCGCCCTGATTGATCACCGCCGCGCGAAGTTTTTCCGGCAGTTGCTGCACGCTGGCGACGAGTTTTTCCACCGGCCACTCGGCGAACTCGGTGCCTTCCACGGCGGCGTTGAGGTTGTTGATGTAGGTCTGGTGATGCTTGGTGTAATGGATTTCCATGGTCTGCGCATCGATGTGCGGCTCGAGGGCATCGTAGGCGTAAGGCAAGGCAGGCAAGGTAAAAGCCATTTCAATGGACTCCATACTGATGAGAAGTTGAGGCGCGGCGGGCATTGCCGGTGTCCGGATGCAGCAGGCGCTGGGTGCGTGGGTATTCGCCGTGCTCGCTGATGAAGTTCAACAGTTCGACATAGGTCTTGCTGCTCTGGCGCAGCGCCGCCTCACGCAGGGCCGGACGCAAGCGCTCGTCCTGCATGGTCTGCAACAAACGTTGATGGATGGCACAGAGATATTCGGCGCTCTCCTCCGGTTGGTTCAGGCGCAGATGCAGGTCAGCCAGGTTGTGATGTGAGACGACGCAGGCCGCCACCGCTTCGTCGGCATCCGCCCAGCGTTCGAACAACACTTGCGCCAGGGCCAGGGCTTGCAGGTAAGCCTCGCGGGCGTCGATCAGTTCGCCCAGCATGAAGCAGCGATTGGCCCGTTCGATCGTGCGTTTCCAGTGCTCCATGATGAGCCTCCAAAGCGGTTGCGGGGTTTACACGCCGCCGGCGGTGAGTTTCTCGGGGTTGAGCAACTCTTTCAGCTGGCTGCGCGACAGGCGGGTGTGTTCCAGGGCGACGTCGATCACCGCACAGCCTTCCTTGCAGGCGTTAGCGCGCAACGGATCTGGCGACTCATCCAGCGCCGGCTTTCGAGGTAGGGCTGCTCGTGCAAGGCGGAACTCATGATCCGTGACTCGTCCGGAAATGAGATTTATTATTAGATGATAATGAGAACCAAAACAAGCGTTCGAGTTTGCGCTGTTCATTTGTGGGAGCGAGCCTGCTCGCGAATGCGCCGTGTCAGCCAGCACATTTGCAACTGATCCACCGCTTTCGCGAGCAGGCTCGCTCCCACAGGGGATTTGTGCGAAGCGAATAAAAAAGGCGCGCCATCCACAACGGATGGCGCGCCTTTTTTTGTTGGCGGATTCGCGGCTTAGCTGCCGGCGACAGTCATCCGCTCGATCAACACAGACCCGGTGCGAATGTTGCTGCGCAGTTCCAGATCATTACCCACTGCGACAATCTGCTTGAACATGTCACGCATGTTGCCGGCGATGGTCACTTCCTGCACGGCGAACTGGATCTCGCCGTTTTCCACCCAGAAGCCCGCAGCGCCGCGCGAATAGTCACCGGTGACCATGTTCAGGCCATGGCCCATCAACTCGGTGACCAGCAATCCCCGGCCCATGCGCTTGAGCAGTGCTGCCTGATCCTCGTCGCCATGGGTGACGAACAGGTTGTGCACCCCGCCCGCGTTGGCGGTGCTCGGCATGCCCAGTTTCCGTCCGGAATAGGTGCCGAGGATGTAGGAGACCAACTCGCCCTTTTCGACGAACGGTTTCGCGTAAGTCGCCAGGCCATCACCGTCGTAGGAAGCACTGCCCATGGCACGCATCAGATGCGGACGCTCATCAATGGTCAGCCATTCCGGGAACAGCTTCTGCCCCAGTGTGCCTTCCAGAAACGACGATTTGCGATACAGGCTGCCGCCGGATACTGCCGAGAGGAAGCTGCCGAACAGACCGCCCGCCAGTTCGGCGGAAAACAGCACCGGCACTTCGCAGGTCGGCACCGGCCGCGCGCCCAGACGGCTCGCCGCCCGTTGCGCGGCACGCTGGCCGATGCTCACCGGATCGGCGAGCAGACTGCCCTGGCGATTGACGTCATACCAGTAATCGCGCTGCATCTGCCCGTCAGCTTCGGCGATCATCACGCAACTCAGGCTGTGCCGGGTCGACGCGTAACCGCCGATGAAACCGTGGCTGTTGCCATAAACCCGGCAGCCCTGATGGGTGCTGAGGGTGGTGCCGTCGGCGTTCTTGATCCGCGCATCGGCATCGAACGCCGCTGCCTCGCAGAGCAAAGCCTTCTCAATGGCCTGTTCCGGGGTGATGTCCCATTCGTGGAACAGGTCGAAATCCTGCACATCCCTGGCCATCAGTGCGGCGTCGGCCAGACCCGAGGCTTCGTCCTCGGAGGTGTGTTTGGCGATCGCGAGTGCTGCAGCGACGGTTTCACGAATCGCCTCCGGCCCGGTGGCCGAGGTGCTGGCCGAGCCTTTGCGCTGGCCGACGTACAGGGTGATGCCAAAACCCTGATCACGATTGAATTCAACGGTTTCGACCTCGCGCTGACGCACCGAGGTCGACAGCCCCTGCTCCAGCGACACCGCGACTTCACAGGCGCTGGCGCCCTGGCGCTTGGCTTCGGCGATGATCTGCTCGACCTGTTCTTGCAGTGCCGGCAATGCCTGCGGGCCGACGCTTTGAACTGCACTCATGCTCATCTCCACTCAAATTCTGCTTTCGGCTGGGGTCATCGAGCGACCGGGCCGGACAAGCGGCCCCCGACTGGTTATCATGGCGGCGTTTCTTTGCGGACTGCCACCATGGTTGATTCTTACGACGACTCCCTCGATACGGGAGAAAAAAGCAAATCTCAGGTCAAACGCGAGTTGCATGCGCTGGTTGACCTCGGCGAGCGCCTGACCACACTCAAGCCTGATCTGGTCGCCAAACTGCCGTTGACCGACGCTTTGCGCCGGGCATTGGCCGATGCGCCCAAGCACACCGCGAACATCGCGCGTAAACGGCATTTGCAGTTCATCGGCAAACTGATGCGCGACCAGGACACTGACGCGATTCTGACTCTGCTCGATCAACTCGATGCCTCCACTCGCCAGTACAACGAGCGTTTCCATAATCTGGAACGCTGGCGTGACCGCCTGATCGCGGGCGATGACGCCGTGCTGGAGAAATTCGTCATCGAGTACCCGGACGCCGATCGCCAGCAATTGCGTTCCCTGATCCGTCAGGCCCAGCATGAGGTTGCGCAAAACAAACCACCTGCTTCGAGCCGCAAGATCTTCAAATACATTCGGGAGCTGGACGAGACTCAACGCGGTCTGCGTTGATAATCGCCACCGGGTGGCCGTCCTGCGCGCCACCCGAAAGCCCCACCGTTCTTATGCGCCCGTGCCACCCACGGTGATCGCATCGATTTTCAGCGTTGGCTGGCCGACACCTACCGGCACCGACTGCCCATCCTTGCCGCATGTACCCACACCGCTGTCCAGCGCCAGATCGTTACCGACCATCGACACCCGGCTCATCGCCTCGGGACCGTTGCCGATCAATGTCGCGCCTTTGACCGGTGCGGTGATTTTGCCGTCCTCGATCAGATAAGCCTCGCTCGTCGAGAACACGAACTTGCCGCTGGTGATATCGACCTGACCGCCGCCGAGGTTGGCGCAGTAGATGCCCTTCTTCACCGAAGCGATGATTTCCGCCGGATCACTTTCGCCACCGAGCATGTAGGTGTTGGTCATGCGTGGCATCGGCAGATGCGCATAGGATTCGCGACGACCGTTACCGGTCCGCGCTACGCCCATCAGGCGCGCATTGAGCTTGTCTTGCATGTAGCCCTTGAGTACGCCGTTTTCGATCAGCGTGGTGCATTCGGTCGGCGTGCCTTCGTCATCGACGCTCAGCGAACCGCGACGGCCGCTCAAGGTGCCGTCATCGACGATGGTGCATAGCTTGGAGGCAACCATTTCACCCATGCGCCCGCTATAGGCCGAGCTGCCCTTGCGGTTGAAATCGCCTTCCAGACCGTGACCGACCGCTTCGTGCAGCAGCACCCCGGACCAGCCGGAACCCAGCACCACCGGCAAGGTACCGGCCGGCGCTGGAATTGCTTCAAGGTTGACCAGCGCCTGGCGCAGCGCTTCGCGGGCATAACCCATGGCGCGGTCTTCGGCGAGGAAGTAGCGGTAATCGGTACGCCCACCGCCGCCGTGCCCGCCGCGTTCGCGCCGGCCGTTCTGTTCAACGATGACGCTGACATTGAAGCGCACCAGCGGTCGCACGTCGGCGGCCAGGCCACCGTCGGTCGAGGCCACCAGAATTCGCTCCCAGACCCCGGCCATGCTCACGCTGACCTGCTGAATCCGTGGGTCGAGTGCGCGGGTGGCGACGTCGATGCGTTTGAGCAACTCGACTTTTTCCGCGCGGCTGAGCACTTCCAGCGGGTTATCCGGCGCGTACAGTTGCGCGACGTCCTGGCTGGTGAACGCCTGCACGGTGCCGTTCTGCCCGGCGCGGGAGATCGAACGCGCGGCGCGGGCCGCTGCGCCGAGGGCTTCGAGGGTGATCGCGTTGCTGTAGGCAAAACCGGTTTTCTCACCGGACTGTGCACGCACGCCGACACCCTGATCGAGGTTGAAGCTGCCTTCCTTGACGATGCCGTCTTCCAGCGCCCATGACTCGGAAATCTGGCCCTGGAAATACAGGTCGGCGGCATCGATGCCCGGCCCGGCCAGATCGCCGAGCACGCCTTGCAGGCTCTCGATCGTGACACCGCCGGGTGCCAACAGGTGATCACTGACTGAGGACAACAACTCGCTCATAGGTTTACGCCTTAAATTCGTGTTCTGAAGCAGGCCGCTGGGCGCCCTGCGAGAAAAACCGCCGATGACGCGTCACCGGCATGCGCGCCCGGATGGACGCTTGTTCATCGCTGTCGCGGGCGGCCAGCAACACCGCCTCGCCTTGATCCTGTTGGGCCAGTACGCGCCCCCACGGGTCGACAATCGCCGCATGCCCGAAGGTTTCACGCGGTCCAGGATGGCTGCCGCCCTGCGCGGCCGCGAGGATATAACACTGTGTTTCGATGGCCCGCGCGCGGATCAGTACATCCCAGTGCGCGGCGCCGGTTACGGCCGTAAACGCCGACGGTGCGGTAATCAACTCGGCACCGGCGGCGCGCAATTCACTGTACAGCTCCGGGAAGCGCAAGTCGTAACACACGCTCAGACCGACTCGCCCCACCGGCGTATCCGCCACCACAACATTACCGCCATAAGCATAGTCATCGGATTCACGGTATTGGCCGCGATTGTCGGCGACATCGACATCGAACAGATGCAGCTTGTCATAGCGCGCGACGATCTCACCGTTATCGTTGATCAGCAACGAGCAGGCATTGGCTTTGGCCGTGGGTTGACCCAACGGTGGCAACGGCAATGTACCGGCGACTATCCATAAGGTGAGGTCGCGGGCGGTCTGTTTCAACCAGGGCAGGATCGGCCCTTCGCCCAAGGCCTCGGCTCGGCCGATATCAGCGACGTCACGACGGCCCATGGCGGCGAAGTTCTCCGGCAGCACCGCGAGTTTCGCCCCGCCGGCGGCGGCCTGTTCAAGCAGGCGTCGGGCCTGGGCCAGATTGGCCGGCACGTCGCTCTGGCTGACCATTTGAATCACCGCTAAAGACATGGCCGCTCCTCGGGATTTGCATATGACTGTGTAGGAGCTGCCGAAGGCTGCGATCTGTTGATTTTTTTAAGAGCCAGATCAAAAGATCGCAGCCTTCGGCAGCTCCTACACGGGTAGTGTCTGCTAGTTAAAAAGGCTTGTCGAAGGTGATTTTCGGCTCTTTCCATGGGCCTTTGACGGTGTACTTGACGCTGGCGAAGCGCGCCACGCGGTCGCCGATCAGCTTGTCGATGAGGAACAGCGCGCCGCCGACCGCCGGTGCGCCGACGAGCAACGCGGCGATCGGCAGGTTGTTGGTCACCGGCAGTGTCACCAGCAATTTCGCATCGACCTTGTCACCGACCAGATCCAGCGTGCCGTCCAGCTCAAGGTTGCTCGAAGGCCCGGTCAGGCGAATCGGCTCACGTGTCACGTAGACACCATTGTTCGCCACCAGCAGACCTTTGACCCGGTCGTAGCTCAGGCCTTTGCCGAACAGGTCGGAGAAGTCCAGACGCAGGCGCCGGCCGATCGAGTTGAAGTTGAGCAGGCCGAACACCCGCAGCGCCTGAGCACCGCCTTCCACTTCAACGAACTGGCCTTTGTTCAGCGAGGCATCGAGGGTGCCGGAGAAGCGCTTGGTCGCCAGCCACGCCGGCGAGCCCGGCCAGCGGCCATCGACGTCCATGTGGAATTCTTCGCTGGTCACGCTCGGTGCGAAGCCCCAGCCTTTGAGCACGTCGGCCAGATTCTTGCCGCCAATGCGACCCTTGTACCAACTGCTGGTCGCCCCCGGCGCGCCTTCCCAGCCGCCGTTGCCTTGCAGCAGGATACCCTTGAGGCCCATGTCGAGGTTGTTCAGCGCGATGCCTTTGGCCGTCGGCCGCACTTTCAGCGACCAGCCACCGACCAGATCGGGACCGAGGAACAACTGATTGAGGGTGATATCCAGCGCCGGGATTTTCGTCGGGTCGACCGACGCCAATGGATCAGGCGCGTTCTCGTCAGCCTGCACCGCCGGGTCCGGCGCCGGCAGTTTCACGTATTGCAGATTCACCGCAATCGGTACGCCCTTGGCATCCGGCAGGCTGGCGCTGCCCTTGACCTGTTGGCTATCCAGCGCCAGGTTCCACGCGCCTGGCTTGCGATTGATCTGCACCGAAGCCTGATCCAGCGTGGTGCCGAACGCGGTCAATTTGCCGACCTTGATGTCAGCGCTGCTGAGCAGTTGCTTGGCGCTGCCGCCCGGATCCCCGCCAGCGTACTTGCTGGCCAGATCCTGCCACGGCGCGACGTCCAGTTCCGACAGCACCCCGCGAATGCGCAGGCCCTTGGCGCCCGGCAACACCGCTTCGCCAGCGCCGAGAAACAGTTCGCCACGGCCGTCGGCGAAATTGCTCGGCGGCGCAGCAAAAGTGAAATTGGCCAGTTGATCGTAATTGAACCAGTAACGCCGCTCCTGCCCTTGCAGGGTCATGCGAAACACTGTGTCGCGCCCGACATCGGCGGTCATGCCGAACGGCGCCGGCAGATCCACCGCCACGCCTTTGAGGCTGGAGCTGACCAGCAACTGGCTGTCGGCCCCGGAAAGATTCAGCTGCAACTGATAAGGAATCGTCCCGGACACCGGCAACGGCTGGGTCACGCCCAGCCAATCGGTGAGCTTTTTCACATCAACCTGCCCCGACGCCGCAACCCGGGTCTTGAACTGGTTGGGGCTGCCATCAGCGAAGATCTGCGCAGTGACCGGTTTGTCGAAGGCCCGTGCAGAGATGTTCTGGCCGCTGAGGCCTTTATTGCTGTCGAAGCGGAAATCGCCCTTGAGCTGGCTCAGTTCGAGCTTCGGTTCGGCCAGTTTCAGCCGCGCGTTGGCCGTTTTGAAATCGACGAGGATTTTCGGCTGTTCGCCCTTGGCCAGCGGAATGTCCAGTTTGAGCTTGCCATTCAGATCACCCGCGCCCTCCCAACCGGCAAAGGTCTCACCAGTGCCGATCGGCGCATCCTGAAGAATCTTCAAGCCGTCGCCGAGACCACCGGCAAATGCGCCATCAAGGAACAAATGCGAGTTCTGCCCGGCCGGTACATGAGGAATATTGACGAAGACATCGCTGACTTGGGTGTCGAGCAACTGGCCTTTGCTGGCCCAGATGCGCACGCCGCTGTCTTCGATGAACACATCGCCGCTGACTTTGCTCACATGCGGCCAGCCCGGCTGAAACGCCAGCTCGGCGTCGTGCACTTTGAAGAACAGGCTGATGCTGCGATCAGCCTCGCCAGCGTTCTTGCTCAGCGAGCCCTGATACTGGAAGAAGCCCTGGTCCACTGCGCCTTTGAGGATCGCTGTGCGCAGCCAATCATCAAGCGCCGGGCTCAACACCGCCGGCAGGTATTTCGCGGTGTAGCGACCGTCGCCATTAACCAGGCCGACGCGCAGGTCCATGTAGTCTTCCTGGCTATGGTCAAAGTGCAGGCGAATGAGGAAATCGCCGGCAATCTTGCCCTCCTCGCCCAATACCTTGAGGTATGGCGCAATCAGGGTGAAGCCATCCTTGTCGAGCTTCCAGGTCAGCCGCGCATTGGCCTGCAGGTATTGCCATGGCTTGGCGAAAATCGGATCGAGGTGCAGGACGAAATCCTTGCTGTCGAGGCGCAACTCGCCGCCGTCGAGGTTGCCACTCAGGCTGCCACTGACATTGCGCGCCGCCGGAGCGCCGTGGTAGGCATCGAAACCGACATTGTCGAGGTTGGCGGCAAAGCCGAATTTGCTGCCATCGGTGGCGGTCGGGCGGAAGTCCAGCAGCACATTACGCAGGCCGCCGGTTACCTTCAAACGCTCGACCACTGTGGCGAAGCTTTGTGGCAACGGCCCCAGCGCATTGAGCAGCGGCGTGATCGGGGTCAGATCGAGGCGATCGGCCTGCAGATGCCAGAGCTCTTCAGCCTTGGCGCTGGCGCGAGTCTGCTGCACCTGCACATGGGATTCCCAGCGGGTTTCGCCGAAGCTCATCGCCAGTGAATCGAGGGTGACTTTCACCCCTTCGGCTGTGTTGCGGTAATAGGCGTTGAGCGCCAGATTGTTGATCTGGATCGGCTTGCGCTCGGCGTAGGCACCGGTCACTTGCGGCGCATTCAGGCGCAACGCGGCGCTTTGCAAAGCGCCTTCGGACCAATCGACCCAGAGTTCGCCGCCGGCCTTGATCTCGGAAAAATTCCATTGCTGGGTCAGGCGCTCGGGAAGCCATTTCGACCAGTCGCTCTGCGGCAGGCTGGCATAACCCTCGATGGCGCTGTTCTGCCATTGATCGGGACGCAGCTGGCTGCGCAGGCTCAGCGCGACAGGCTGGCCATCGGGCAAGGTCAGACGCGCGTCGAGACGCTGGCGGCTGGCGCCGGTACGCAGATTGAGGCCGACATAGGTGAGCGTCATGGGCGGGTGATCGAGCGGTTGCAGGGTCACCTGGCTGTCGAGCACCGACAATTGCCTGATCATCTGCGAGCGCTGGAACAGTTGCGCCGCATCGAACGGCTGATCCTTCTGCACCGGCAGCCCTTCCAGCGCCCAGGTACCGTCTTCGGCTTCCTTGAGGCTGATCTTCAAACCGTTGAGTTCGATATGCGCGAGACGGACTTCGCGGGCGAGCAAGCTGCCCCACATATCCGGCACTACCCGTACGCGGTCGAGGCGCAGCGCGTTGGCGCCGTCGCCGACCATCACGTCATGGGCCAGCAGGATCGGCGCGAAACCGCTCCAGTTGCCTTCCAGCTCACCGATCTGCAAGGGCATGCCGAGGGCGGCGCTGGCCTTGTCTTCGATGTCGGCGCGGTATTCGGCCACCAGTGGCGTCAGCTCGCGGCCGAGGCTGACGTACAACGCCATCAACACCAGAACCAACGCGCACAGGCCCAGCCCCCAGCGGGTGAGTGCGGCCAGAATGCGTGTCAGACGCTCCATGTCAGTTGGCTCCCATGGCAAAAAAACTGCGAAAAGCTGAGGCCAGCCGCGTTGAATGAAGGGTGATGCAGGGTTTCAGAGCAGCACCACGTCATATTGTTCCTGGGAATACATGGTTTCCACCTGGAAGCGTATGGTGCGACCGATGAAGCCTTCAAGCTCGGCGACGTTACCGGACTCTTCATCGAGCAGACGATCGACCACCTTCTGGTTGGCCAGCACCCGGTAACCCTCGGCCTGGTAGGCCCGGGCCTCGCGCAGAATCTCGCGGAAGATCTCGTAACAGATGGTTTCGGCGGTCTTCAGCTTGCCGCGTCCCTGACAACTGCTGCACGGTTCGCACAGCACCTGCTCAAGGCTTTCGCGGGTGCGCTTGCGGGTCATCTGCACCAGGCCCAATTCGGTGATGCCGATGATGTTGGTCTTGGCGTGGTCGCGCTCCAGCTGTTTTTCCAGAGTGCGCAGAACCTGACGCTGGTGCTCTTCATCTTCCATGTCGATGAAGTCGATGATGATGATCCCGCCGAGGTTGCGCAGGCGCATCTGCCGGGCAATCGCCGTGGCCGCTTCGAGATTGGTCTTGAAAATGGTTTCTTCGAGGTTGCGATGACCGACGAACGCCCCGGTGTTGACGTCGATGGTGGTCATGGCTTCCGCCGGATCGATCACCAGATAGCCGCCTGACTTCAGCGGCACCTTGCGCTCCAGCGCGCGCTGGATTTCGTCTTCGACACCGTACAGATCGAAGATCGGTCGTTCACCCGGGTAGTGTTCCAGACGATCAGCGATTTCCGGCATCAGTTCGGCGACAAACTGCGTGGTTTTCTGGAAGGTTTCCCGGGAATCGATGCGGATCTTCTCGATCTTTGGATTGACCAGGTCACGCAGGGTGCGCAGGGCCAAACCGAGGTCTTCGTAGATCACGCTCGGCGCGGCGATGGTCTTGATCTGCTCGTTGATCTGGTCCCAGAGGCGCCGCAGGTAACGGATGTCCATGAGGATTTCATCAGCGCCCGCGCCTTCAGCGGCTGTGCGCAGAATGAAACCGCCGGCCTCCTTGATGCCTTCTTTGGCCACGCAATCACTGACCACCTGCTTGAGGCGCTCGCGCTCGGCTTCGTCTTCGATCTTCAGGGAAATGCCGACGTGGGCGGTGCGCGGCATGTACACCAGATAACGCGAAGGAATCGACAGTTGCGTGGTCAGGCGTGCGCCTTTAGAGCCGATCGGGTCTTTGGTGACTTGCACCACCAGGCTCTGACCTTCGTGCACCAGCGTACTGATGCTTTCCACCGCCGGGCCTTCACGCAGGGAGATTTCGGCGGCGTGAATGAAAGCCGCACGATCGAGGCCGATGTCAACAAATGCCGCCTGCATGCCCGGCAGGACGCGAACGATCTTGCCTTTATAGATGTTGCCGACGATCCCGCGTTTCTGCGTGCGCTCGACGTGGACTTCTTGCAGCACACCGTTTTCGACCACCGCCACGCGCGATTCCATCGGCGTGATGTTGATCAGAATCTCTTCACTCATGGCAGGATCTCGTTCAGGCATGTTCACGATAGTGGCCGCATCTGGATTCGTACGACGCTCAGGGCGTGTTCAGGTTTTGCCAACAGGGTATGCCGAAATGGCCCAACACCTCGCAGGTTTCGCACAACGGCAAGCCGACCACCGCCGAATAGCTGCCTTCGAGCCCGGCGACAAACACCGCACCCAAGCCCTGAATGCCATAGCCGCCGGCCTTGTCGCGCGGTTCGCCACTGGCCCAGTAGGCGCCGGCCTCATCGCGGCTGATGCTGCGGAAACGCACGCGACTGCGCACCACCCGCGACTCGCAGCGCTCGCCTTCAAGCACGGCGATGGCGGTCAGCACTTCGTGTTCGTTGCCGGACAACATCATCAGCATGGCGCATGCATCGGCTTCGTCCACCGGTTTGCCAAGAATTTTGCCGTCGAGCACCACAGCGGTGTCGGCGCCAAGCACGCAGAACGGCTGATCAGAGACGACCGAACGGCGACCGGCCTCAGCCTTGCCACGCGCAAGGCGTTCGACATAGGCCGAAGGGGATTCTTCAGGAAGCGGGGTTTCGTCGATGTCCGCGCTGATGGCGGAGAACTGCACGCCGATCTGCGTGAGCAATTCACGGCGACGCGGTGAGCCAGAGGCGAGGTAAAGCAGTTTCATCAAAACATCTCCCTGTTCAGTGCCCTGCTTCACCGGCTCAATAGATTCTGTAGCGTCGGCACATCCCGCGAAGGGCGAAGCTGACCCACGGCCAGAGCAAGGCACTGACCAGCGCCGGCAAGACCAGCGCCAGGGTTGGCTGACGGTTGCCGGTCAGAGCGCTCAGCCACAGTTGCGCCAACTGTGCGAGGCCGAAGATCACCAGGATCACCAGGCACTGCTGCCACATCGGGAACATGCGCAGACGCTGCTGCAACGACAACACGAGGAAAGTAATCAGGGTCAGGATCAGCGCGTTCTGCCCGAGCAGGTCGCCCTGCAGGACATCTTCGGCCAGTCCCAGACAGAAGGCGGTGACCATGCCGACCGTGTGCGGCATGTACAGCGCCCAGAAGGTCACGAGCAAGGCCAGCCACAGCGGGCGAAGGATTTCCATGAAGATCGGCAACGGTGAAACGCTGAGCAGGATGCCGACGAAGAACGTCAGCCAGATCATCCAGCCGTTTCCGGATTTTTTCGCGCCGACCATTATTCTCGTCCCCCGGTAGTCGCTGGCGGTTTCGCCGGTGGTTTGCTCGCGGCGGGCGGTTTGGCAGCGGCCGGAGCGGCAGCGGGCGGTTTGCTCGCGGCAGGCTTGGCAGGCGTGGTGGCAGGCGCCGCTGCTTCAGCGGCCGGCGCTGCGGTAGCGGTCGACGGCGTGGCAGGCATGATCAACGGTTTCGGCACGCTGGCCGGCAACATCGGGCCGCCTCCGTGGGCATCGAGCTGTTCCTGCGCCTGGGCCGCGTCATTGGCGCGTTCCTCGGCAGTGCGGCTGTCGCTGAACACCAGCAGCAGATAGCGGCTGCGGTTCAGGGCGGCAGTCGGCACGGCGCGGACAATGGCAAACGGTTGGCCGGAATCGTGGATGACTTCCTTGACCGTGGCCACCGGATAACCGGCCGGAAAACGCTGGCCAAGGCCGGAGCTGACCAGCAGATCGCCTTCCTTGATGTCCGCCGTGTCGGCGACATGACGCAATTCCAGGCGCTCAGGGTTGCCGGTGCCACTGGCAATCGCGCGCAGACCGTTACGATTCACCTGCACCGGAATGCTATGAGTGGTGTCGGTCAGCAGCAGGACCCGCGAGGTGTACGGCATCAACTCAACCACCTGGCCCATCAGCCCGCGTGCATCGAGCACCGGTTGGCCGAGCACGACGCCGTCGCGCTCACCTTTGTTGATGATGATGCGATGGGTGAAGGGGTTGGGGTCCATGCCGATCAGCTCGGCCACTTCGACCTTTTCATTGACCAGCGCGGAGGAGTTGAGCAACTCGCGCAGCCGAACGTTCTGCTCGGTCAGGGCCGCGAGCTTTTGCATGCGCCCCTGCAACAGCAGGTTTTCGGTCTTGAGTTTTTCGTTTTCGGCGACGAGCTCGGTGCGGCTGCCGAACTGACTGGCGACCCCTTCCCACAAGCGGCCGGGCAGGTCAGTGATCCAGTAGGCATCCATGAGCACCAGCGACGCTTGTTTGCGCGCGGGCTTGAGCAGGTCGAAACGTGCATCGACCACCATCAGCGCGACCGCGAGCACGGCCAGCACCAACAGGCGCACGCCCAACGAAGGGCCTTTGGTGAAAAGCGGTTTAATAAGCCGCTCCTCCCAGGCAAATGTTCTGTTTATTCATACGGCATCAAACCGGCCTGGATGAAGACTGACAGAAGATAAACGCCAACAGGCAGCACTGCAAAGTGCTGCCTGTGCGCTCACCCACGTATTGCATTCGAAGCTTATTCGCTCGAAAGCAGATCCATGGTGTGCTTATCCATCATTTCCAGCGCACGGCCACCGCCGCGAGCAACGCAAGTCAGCGGATCTTCGGCAACGATCACCGGCAGACCGGTTTCCTGGGCCAGCAACTTGTCGAGGTCACGCAGCAGCGCGCCACCACCGGTCAGCACCAGGCCACGCTCGGCGATGTCGGAAGCCAGTTCCGGCGGCGATTGCTCCAGCGCGCTTTTCACCGCCTGAACGATGGTGGCCAGCGACTCTTGCAGAGCCTCAAGCACTTCGTTGGAGTTCAGGGTGAATGCGCGTGGAACGCCTTCGGCCAGGTTGCGACCGCGAACATCGACTTCGCGTACTTCGCCGCCCGGGTAGGCCGTACCGATTTCCTGCTTGATGCGCTCGGCGGTGGATTCACCGATCAGGCTGCCGTAGTTACGGCGCACGTAGGTGATGATCGCTTCGTCGAAACGGTCGCCGCCGACACGTACGGATTCGGCGTAAACCACACCGTTAAGGGAGATCAGGGCGATTTCAGTGGTACCACCACCGATGTCCACGACCATCGAACCGCGTGCTTCTTCAACCGGCAGACCGGCACCGATCGCAGCAGCCATCGGCTCTTCGATCAGGAACACTTCACGGGCACCGGCGCCAAGGGCCGATTCACGGATGGCGCGACGCTCAACCTGGGTGGACTTGCATGGAACGCAGATCAGCACACGAGGGCTGGGCTGCAGGAAACTGTTTTCGTGAACCTTGTTGATAAAGTACTGCAGCATCTTTTCGCAGACGCTGAAGTCGGCGATCACGCCATCCTTCATCGGACGAATGGCAGCAATGTTGCCCGGCGTACGGCCGAGCATGCGCTTGGCCTCGGTGCCGACAGCAACGACACTTTTCTGGTTACCGTGTGTCCGAATGGCCACAACCGATGGCTCATTCAGGACGATACCGCGCTCGCGCACGTAAATAAGGGTGTTGGCAGTGCCCAGGTCAATGGAAAGATCGCTGGAAAACATGCCACGCAGTTTCTTGAACATGGGAAAGGGACCCTAGGCAACGCGTGGGTAAAAAAGTGCGGCAAACTCTAACAACGACAGGGATTTTGGGCAAGGCGCCAATATGTTAAATTGGCCGCTTTTCTGTGCACCAAGCCCCACAATCGCGGCCTTATGACCGTAGAAGTGCGGTAGTGTTCCGACAATCTAACACACGGACGCCGTCCGTTCTGTTTTCCACTGGAGAATCCCGATGGCGCTAGAACGCTCCGACGTGGAAAAAATCGCGCATCTGGCCTGCCTTGGCCTCAACGATGCCGATCTTCCGCACATTACTTCCGCCCTCAACAGCATTCTCGGGCTGGTCGACGAAATGCAGGCCGTTGATACCGACGGTATCGAGCCGCTGGCCCACCCCCTGGAAGCCAGTCAGCGCCTGCGCGCCGACGTGGTGACCGAGACGAATAATCGCGAGGCCTACCAGTCCATCGCACCAGCGGTCGAAAACGGCCTGTATCTGGTTCCGAAAGTCATCGACTAAAGGGAAAGAGCCTGCAATGCATCAAATGACTCTGGCCGAGATCGCCCGCGGTCTCGCCGATAAAAAGTTTTCCTCCGAAGAGCTGACCAAAGTCCTGCTGGCGCGTATTACCCAGCTCGATCCGCAGCTCAACAGTTTCATCAGCCTCACCGAGGATCTGGCCATCGAGCAGGCGAAAGCCGCCGATGCACGCCGGGCCAACGGTGAGAGCGGCGCCCTGCTCGGCGCGCCGATCGCCCACAAGGACCTGTTCTGCACCCTAGGCATCCGCACCAGCTGCGGCTCGAAGATGCTCGACAACTTCAAGGCTCCATACGACGCCACCGTAGTCGCGAAACTGGCAGCTGCCGGCGCCGTGACCCTGGGCAAGACCAACATGGACGAATTCGCCATGGGTTCGGCCAACGAGTCGAGCTGGTACGGCGCGGTGAAAAACCCGTGGAACCTGGAACACGTGCCGGGCGGTTCGTCCGGCGGTTCCGCCGCCGCCGTAGCCGCTCGCCTGCTGCCTGCCGCCACCGCAACCGACACCGGCGGTTCAATCCGCCAGCCGGCAGCATTCACCAACCTCACCGGTTTGAAGCCGACCTACGGTCGCGTTTCGCGCTGGGGCATGATTGCCTACGCGTCCAGCCTTGATCAGGGCGGCCCGTTGGCGCGCACGGCCGAAGACTGCGCGATCCTGCTGCAAGGCATGGCCGGCTTCGACCCGAACGACTCCACCAGCATCGATGAGCCGGTTCCGGATTACTCCGCCAGCCTGGGCGATTCGCTGCAAGGCCTGCGCATCGGCGTGCCGAAGGAATACTTCAGCGCCGGTCTCGACCCGCGCATCGCCGAGCTGATCCAGAACAGCATCCAGCAGTTGCAGAAGCTCGGTGCGGTGATCAAGGAAATCAGCCTGCCGAACATGCAGCACGCCATTCCTGCGTACTACGTGATCGCCCCGGCAGAAGCGTCTTCCAACCTGTCGCGTTTCGACGGCGTACGTTTCGGCCACCGCTGCGAAAACCCGGAAAACCTCATCGACCTGTACAAGCGCTCCCGTGGCGAAGGCTTCGGCGCGGAAGTACAGCGCCGGATCATGGTCGGTGCCTACGCGCTGTCCGCCGGTTACTACGATGCCTACTACCTGAAAGCGCAGAAGATTCGTCGTCTGGTGAAGAACGATTTCATGGCTGCCTTCAATGAAGTCGACATCATCCTCGGCCCGACCACGCCGAACCCGGCCTGGAAGCTTGGCGCCAAGAACAGCGACCCGGTCGCTGCCTATCTGGAAGACGTCTACACCATCACCGCCAACCTCGCCGGCCTGCCGGGCCTGTCGATGCCGGCCGGTTTTGTCGACGGTCTGCCGGTGGGCGTGCAGTTGCTCGCGCCGTACTTCCAGGAAGGCCGTTTGCTCAACGTTGCGCACCAGTATCAGTTGAACACTGACTGGCACACCCGCACCCCAACCGGCTTCTGAGGAGACACACATGCAATGGGAAGTCGTGATCGGGCTGGAGATTCACACTCAGCTCACCACCCGGTCGAAAATCTTTTCCGGTAGTTCCACCACCTTCGGTTCCGAGCCGAACACCCAGGCCAGCCTGATCGACCTGGGCATGCCCGGCGTGCTGCCGGTGCTCAACCAGGAAGCGGTGCGCATGGCGGTGATGTTCGGTCTGGCAATTGACGCCGAGATCGGCCAGCACAACGTGTTCGCCCGGAAAAACTATTTCTACCCGGATCTGCCCAAGGGCTATCAGATCAGCCAGATGGAATTGCCGATCGTTGGCAAAGGGCACCTGGACATCGCCCTGGAAGACGGCACGGTCAAACGCGTCGGCATCACCCGCGCGCACCTGGAAGAAGATGCCGGCAAGAGCCTGCACGAAGAATTCAACGGTGCCACCGGCATCGACCTGAACCGTGCCGGCACGCCGCTGCTGGAAATCGTTTCCGAGCCGGACATGCGCAGCGCCAAGGAAGCCGTGGCTTACGTCAAGGCGATCCACGCACTGGTGCGTTACCTGGGCATCTGCGACGGCAACATGGCCGAAGGCTCGCTGCGTTGCGACTGCAACGTCTCGGTACGCCCGAAAGGCCAGGTCGAGTTCGGCACTCGCTGCGAGATCAAGAACGTCAACTCGTTCCGCTTCATCGAGAAGGCAATCAACTCCGAGATCCAGCGTCAGATCGAGCTGATCGAAGACGGCGGCAAAGTGATCCAGCAGACCCGTCTGTACGATCCGAACAAGGACGAGACCCGTCCGATGCGTTCGAAAGAGGAAGCCAACGACTACCGTTACTTCCCCGATCCGGACCTGCTGCCGGTGGTCATCGAAGAGTCGTTCCTCGGTGAAGTGCGTGCCACCCTGCCGGAACTGCCACCGCAAAAGCGCGAGCGCTTCCAGAGCCAGTTCGGTCTGTCGGCTTACGACGCCAACGTGCTGGCCACCAGCCGTGAACAGGCGGATTACTTCGAGAAAGTCGCAGCCATCGGTGGCGACCCGAAACTGGCGGCGAACTGGGTGATGGTCGAGTTGGGCAGCCTGCTCAACAAGCAGGGCCTGGACATCGAGGATTCGCCAGTCTCCGCCGAGCAACTGGGCGGCATGCTGCAGCGCATCAAGGACAACACCATCTCCGGCAAGATCGCCAAGGTGGTGTTCGAAGCGATGGCCAATGGTGAAGGCAGTGCTGACGAGATCATCGAGAAGCGCGGCCTCAAGCAAGTCACCGACACCGGCGCGATCTCGGCCGTGCTCGACGAAATGCTCGCGGCCAACGCCGAACAGGTCGAACAGTACCGCGCGGCAGACGAAGCCAAACGCGGCAAGATGTTCGGCTTCTTCGTCGGCCAGGCCATGAAAGCCTCGAAAGGCAAGGCCAACCCGCAGCAGGTGAACGAACTGCTGAAAAGCAAGCTCGAAGGCTGACCACCAATGGAGCCAGATCCAAAGCCTGGCTCCATCCCCTGTGGAAGGGACCTGTGGCGAGGGGATTCGCCGCGAAGCGGCCCCAATTGCTGAGCTTGATTTGCACCAGATAAACCGAGTTCTCAGTTTTGGGACTGCTGCGCAGTCCAACGGGGATAAATCCCCTCGCCACAGGTCACTCCTACATTTGATCCGGGATACCTTTGAATGAAGCGTCTGTTGCTGAGCAGCGCCCTGCTCTCTCTGCTGGCCGGTTGCGCCAGTACCGACACCATCGACCCGCACGGTTATGACCAGACCGGCGTCGCCTCCTATTACGGAGCCAGGCATCACGGTAAACGCACCGCCAGCGGCGAAGCGTTCAACCAGCATTCCCTGACCGCCGCCCACCGCCAGTTGCCGTTCGGCACGCGGGTGAAGGTCACCAATCTGAAAAACGATGAATCAGTCGTGGTCCGCATCAATGACCGTGGCCCGCACACCCGTGGCCGACTGATCGATCTGTCACGCGAGGCCGCCGATGAAATCGGCATGCTGCGCAGTGGCACCGCACGGGTTCGCGTGCAGGCCCTGGACTGATGGAGCGCCGACCATTTTCGGACTAGCCGATCTGCCGCTGATCAACGTCATCGAACTGCTCAGCGGCCTGTGTCTTTTGCTCATCGGCGCCGAGCTGATGGTGCGCGCCGCCGTGCGTCTGGCCGAGCGCCTGCATGTGCGTCCGTTGATCATCGGCCTGACCATCGTCGCCCTCGGCAGCAGCGCGCCGCAGATGACCGTGAGCCTGCAAGCGGCGTTGACCGACAACCCGGACATCGCCGTCGGCAGCGTGGTCGGCAGCGGCATCTTCAATATCCTCGTAACCCTTGGCCTGTCGGCACTGATCATCCCGCTGCGCGTATCGCGGCAACTGGTGCGCCTGGATATCCCGTTGATGATCGGTGCCAGCCTGCTGGTATTCATCCTCGCCTGGAATAAAGACCTCGGGCGTTTCGACGGCGTCCTGCTGCTCGGGGCGTTGGCGCTGTACCTTGGCTTGTTGTTCCGCCAGTCGCGACACTCGACGCGACCTCATACAGTACGACCAACCGAGACGCAGCAATCCTGGCTGATCAGTGTGCTGATGATTCTCGCTGGCCTGGCCATGCTGGTGTTCGCCGGCCGTCTGCTGCTCGGCGCCGCCGTGGTCGTGGCCACCGACTTGGGCCTGTCCGAACGGGTCATCGGCCTGACCGTGGTCGCGGTCGGCACTTCGCTGCCGGAGCTGGCGACTTCGCTGATCGCTGCGTTGCGCGGGCAGCGCGACATAGCCGTGGGCAACGTGATCGGCGCCAATCTGTTCAACCTGCTCGGGGTACTCGGGCTGACCGCGCTGCTCGCACCGACGCCGCTTTCCGTCTCCCCCAACGCGCTGGATTTTGACTTGCCAGTGATGCTCGGCGTCGCTGCGCTGTGTCTGCCAGTGTTTTACTCGGGCTACCGCGTGACTCGAGCCGAAGGCTTGCTGCTGCTCGGTTTGTATCTGGTCTACGGGCTGCATGTGGTGTCGTTCACCACCGGCATGCCGCTGGCCGGCAAACTCGAGCGCTTGATGCTGTTTTATGTCCTGCCGGCGCTGCTGACGTTTCTGCTGTTCACGTCGATCCGCGCCTGGCGTCGCCAACACCACAAGAGAGATGTGCCATGAGCGAGTCGAAGCAGTCCGGGGTTGAAATCCGTCGTCAGGTCATGGGCGATGCGTTCGTTGATCGCGCCTTGGGCAACGCCACCGAGTTCACCCAGCCGTTGCAGGATTTCGTCAATGAACATGCGTGGGGCGGCGTGTGGAATCGTGAGGGGCTGCCGCTGAAAACCCGCAGCCTGATTACCCTCGCCGCGCTGACCGCGTTGAAGTGTCCGCAGGAGTTGAAGGGCCACGTGCGCGGTGCGCTGAACAACGGCTGCACGGTGGAAGAGATTCGCGAGGCGCTGCTGCATTGCGCGGTGTATGCCGGCGTACCGGCGGCGATCGATGCGTTTCGCGCGGCGCAGGAAGTGATTGATACCTACCAGAAACCTGAGTGATTCAGTGCTGCTGAAATAGCTTTCGCGAGCAGGCTCGCTCCCACACCTGGAATGCATTTCAAATGTGGGAGCGAGCCTGCTCGCGAAGAGGCCCTGACAGACACTGCAAATCCTTGGTCAGATCCACCCACCCCACTGCAACACAAAGATCCCGACATTGGTGGTAATCGCCGCCATCAACGTGGTCATCACGATGATCGCCGCTGCCAGCTCATGATTGCCCTGCGCCGCCCGGGCCATGACGAAACTCGCCGCCGCCGTCGGGCTGCCAAAGTAGAGAAACAGAATCCCCAATTCCGCCCCGCGAAAGCCCCACAGCCATGCCCCCAGTGTCGCCAGCACCGGCAGACCGATCATCTTCACCAGGCTGGAACTGAGCGCCATGTTGCCGCTCTTGCGCAGCGCCGCCAGTGACAGCGTGCCGCCGATACAGATCAGCGCCAGTGGCAAAGTGGTCTGCGCCAGATACTGGCCGGAGGTCTCCAGCCAGCCCGGCAGTCCGATCTTGAAATAGGCAAACGGCGCCGCCGAAATCACGCTGATGATCAGCGGGTTGCTGAACACGCTTTTGCAGATGCTCCAAGGATCGGACTTGATCACCGGGCTGTACACCGCCAGCACGATGGTCGACAGCGTGTTGTAGAACAGGATCACCAGCGCCGCGAGAATTGCCCCGAGGGAAATGCCGTAATCGCCGTACATGCTCGCGGCGAGCGCCAGGCCTATCACGCCGTTGTTGCCGCGAAACGCACCCTGGGTGTAGATGCCGCGATCTTCCCGCGGACACTTGAAAATCGCCCAGCCCCAGGCCACGGCGAAACTCACCAGGGTGGCGAGGGAAAAGTAGATGAGTAGCGAAGGTTGCAGTGCGGCGTGCAGGTCAGCGTGGAGAATGCCGAGAAACAGCAGCGCCGGCATGGTCACGTTGAACACCAGCGACGAGGCGGTGTGGATGAAGTTGTCGTTGATCCAGTCGATGCGCTTGAGCAGCACGCCGAGAAACAGCATGGCAAACACCGGCGCGGTGATGTTCAGGGTTTCAAGAAAGATTGCCAGCATGCCGGAGAGCCTTGGGTGAGCTTAGTCAGGGGGGCAATGATAAAGCAAAAGCCCCTCACCCTAGCCCTCTCCCAAAGGGAGAGGGAACCGATCGGGGGATATTTAAACAATCCACCGACCTGAAATGACATCGTCGAATCCATAATCGACCCGATTTGTCAGGTCGATGTATAGCGCCAAACAACTCGGTCGGCCCCCTCTCCCCTCCGGGAGAGGGCTGGGGTGAGGGGCTTTTGATCTTCCATGAAACGATCAGGTAATCGGCGCCGGGTTGAACAAGGTGATGTCGTTGTGCAGCTTGTGCTTCTCCGCCCAGGTCTGTTGCTTGCCACTGGCAACGTCCAGGTAATAGTGAAACAACTCCCAGCCCAGTTCTTCGATGGTCGCGCGCCCGGTGGCAATGCGTCCGGCATCAATGTCGATCAGGTCCGGCCAGCGCTGCGCCAGTTCAGTCCGCGTCGATACCTTGACCACCGGCGCCATGGCCAGCCCGTAAGGCGTGCCGCGACCGGTGGTGAACACGTGCAGGTTCATCCCTGCTGCCAGTTGCAACGTACCGCAGACAAAATCGCTGGCCGGCGTCGCGCAGAAAATCAGGCCCTTGTGCTTGAAACGCTCGCCCGGGCCGAGCACGCCATTGATCGCGCTGCTGCCGGACTTGACGATCGAGCCCAGCGACTTCTCGACAATGTTCGACAACCCGCCCTTCTTGTTGCCCGGCGTGGTGTTGGCGCTGCGATCGGCCTCGCCCTTGGCCAGGTAACGGTCGTACCAGTCCATCTCGCGCACCAGCTCTTCAGCGACGGTTTGCGTTTGCGCCCGTGAGGTCAGCAGGTAGATCGCATCGCGCACTTCGGTGACTTCGGAAAACATCACCGTCGCCCCCGCGCGCAACAGCAAGTCCGAGGCATAACCCAGCGCCGGGTTGGCGGTGATGCCGGAGAACGCGTCGCTGCCGCCGCACTGCATACCGAGAATCAGCTCGGAGGCCGGCACGGTTTCGCGGCGGCGCTGGTCGAGTTTCTTCAAACGCACTTCGGCCAGTTCCATGATCTGCTCGATCATCTCGGTGAAGCCGTGACTGGAGTCCTGCAAACGGTACAGCCACGGATCGCTGAGATCCACCGAGGCATCGTCCTCGTGCATCACCTGCCCGGCCTGCAATTTTTCGCAGCCCAGACCGATCACCAGTGCTTCGCCACCCAGGTTCGGGTTGCGCGCCAGATTGCGCACGGTACGAATCGGGATGTAGGCATCGGTCGCGGTAATCGCCACACCGCAGCCATAACTGTGGGTCAGCGCCACCACGTCATCGACGTGCGGGTACTTCGGCAGCAGCTCTTCCTTGATGCGCTTGACCGCGTGATCGAGCACACCGGTGACGCACTGCACGGTGGTGGTGATGCCGAGAATGTTGCGCGTGCCGACGGTGCCGTCGGCGTTGCGATAACCCTCGAACGTGAAGCCTTCCAGCGGTGCCTGCGCATCCGGCACGTCGGTGGACAGCGGCAAGCTGTCCAGCGGCGGCGCGGTCGGCATGCGCAGTTGATCTTCCTTGACCCAACTGCCGCGACGGATCGGCTGCAACGCATAGCCGATAATCTGCCCGTAACGAATCACCGGGCCGCCCTCAGGAATATCCTCCAGGGTGACCTTGTGGCTCTGCGGTACGAAATCCAGTGTGACCAGGCCATCGGCAAACTCGGTACCGGCCGGTACGCCCTGATCGTTGACCACCACTACAACGTTGTCCCGCTCGTGCAGGCGGATGTAGCGCGGCGAGTCGGAATGTTCAATCAACTGCATGACGCCGCTCCTCAGGAATGCGCTTGAGACAAATTGCCGGTGGCTTCATTGCCGCCCTTGGCTGGCGGCTCTTTCAGGACCACACGCTTGATCGGGCCGACGATCACCAGATAGCTGAACACCGCGACCAGTGCGTTGGCACCGACAAACACCAGCGCCCACTTGAACGAGCCGGTGGAGCTGATGATGTAGCCGATGACGATCGGCGTGGTGATCGAAGCGATGTTGCCGAAGGTGTTGAACAAGCCACCGCTCAGACCGGCGATCTGTTTCGGCGAAGTGTCGGAAACCACCGCCCAGCCCAGTGCGCCAACGCCTTTGCCGAAGAATGCCAGCGCCATGAAGCCCACGACCATCCATTCCACTTCAACATAGTTGCACGCGACGATGCTGCTCGACACCAGCAGGCCGGCGATGATCGGCGCCTTGCGAGCGAAGGTCAGCGAATGGCCCTTGCGCAGCAGGTAATCGGAAATCACCCCGCCGAGCACGCCGCCGATAAAGCCGCAAATGGCCGGCAACGAAGCGATGAAACCGGCCTTGAGAATGGTCATGCCACGCTCTTGCACCAGATACACCGGGAACCAGGTCAGGAAGAAATAGGTGATGCCGTTGATGCAGTACTGGCCCAGATACACGCCGAGCATCATGCGGTTGGTCAGCAACTGACGGATGTAATCCCACTTCGGACCGTCGGACTTCTTGCCCTTCTGATCCATGTCGACCATGCCGCCGTTGTCAGCGATGTGCTTGAACTCGGCCTCGTTGACCCGTGGGTGTTCGCGCGGGCTGTAGATGACTTTCAGCCACACCAGCGAGAACACGATACCGAGGATACCCATGACGATGAACACGTGCTCCCAGCCGAAGCTGTAGACGATCCAGCCCATCAACGGCGCGAACAGCACGGTGGCAAAGTATTGCGCCGAGTTGAAGATCGCCGAAGCGGTACCGCGTTCAGCGGTCGGGAACCACGCCGCCACGATGCGCGCGTTGCCGGGGAACGATGGCGCTTCGGCCAGGCCCACGAGGAAGCGCAGCATGAACAGCGCAACCACTGCCGTGGACATGCCGAATTCACCGACGAAGCCTTGCAGCACGGTGAACAGCGACCAGGTGAAAATGCTCAGGGCATAGACTTTTTTCGAGCCGAAGCGATCGAGCAGCCAGCCACCGGGAATTTGCCCGGCCACGTAAGCCCAACCGAATGCGGAGAAGATGTAGCCGAGGGTGACGGCGTCAATGCCAAGGTCCTTTTGCAGGCTGGAGCCGGCAATGGCGATCGTGGCACGGTCGGCGTAGTTGATCGTGGTCACCAGAAACAGCATGAGCAGGATCAAATAGCGGACGTGAGTCGGCTTGGAGGATTGCATGCAGATGTACTCCCACTGATTATTTTTATGCGGGGTGAAGCTTCTTTGGTCTTGCATTTATTGCCTGTAGGAGCTGCCGAAGGCTGCGATCTTTTGATCTTGATCTTGAAAAAAAAGATCAAAAGATCGCAGCCTTCGGCAGCTCCTACAGGGGTATTGCGTGTATCAGGAGCCTACATAGGCGGTTTTCACCACGGTGTAGAACTCTTGTGCATAGCGGCCCTGCTCACGGGAGCCGTAGGACGAACCTTTACGCCCGCCGAACGGTACGTGGTAATCCACACCGGCGGTCGGCAGGTTGACCATCACCATCCCGGCCTGGGAGTGGCGCTTGAAGTGGTTGGCGTACTTCAGCGAGGTGGTGGCGATGCCGGCCGACAAGCCGAATTCGGTGTCGTTGGCCATTGCCAGCGCAGCTTCGTAATCGGCCACGCGGACAATGTTGGCCACCGGGCCGAAGATCTCTTCGCGGCTGATGCGCATCGACGCTTCGCTGTCGGCGAACAGCGTTGGCGCGAGGAAGTAGCCCTCGGTGTCGCATGTCACCACACCGCCGCCGCTGACCAGACGTGCACCTTCGGACTGGCCGATGTCGATGTACTTCATGTCCTGTTCCAGCTGCGCCTGGGAGACCACCGGACCGATGTCGGTGCCGGCCTTCAGCGCGTGGCCGACCTTGATCGACTTCATGCGCTCGGCCATCGCTTCAACGAACTTGTCGTGAATGCCGGCGGTGACGATCAGACGGCTCGATGCTGTGCAGCGCTGGCCGGTGGAGTAGAACGCGCTCTGCACCGACAGCTCGACCGCTTGCTTGAGGTCGGCGTCGTCGAGAATGATCTGCGGGTTCTTGCCGCCCATTTCCAGCTGCACCTTGGCCTGGCGCGAAACGCAGTTGACGGCGATCTGGCGGCCAACGCCCACCGAACCGGTGAAGCTGATGCCGTCGACTTTCGGGCTGTTGACCAACGCCTCGCCAACCACGCGACCGCTGCCCATTACCAGGTTGAACACACCGGCCGGGAAGCCCGCGCGGGAGATGATTTCGGCCAGCGCCCAGGCGCAGCCCGGCACCAGATCGGCAGGCTTGAGCACGACGCAGTTGCCGTAGGCCAGGGCCGGAGCAATTTTCCACGCCGGGATGGCGATCGGGAAGTTCCACGGAGTGATCAGACCGACCACGCCCAGGGCTTCGCGAGTGACTTCGACGTTGACGCCCGGGCGTACCGACGGCACGTAGTCACCGGACAGACGCAGGCATTCACCGGCGAAGAACTTGAAAATGTTGCCGGCGCGGGTCACTTCACCGATCGCCTCCGGCAGGGTCTTGCCTTCTTCACGGGCCAGCAGGGTGCCAAGCTCTTCGCGACGGGCGAGAATTTCCGTGCCGACTTTATCCAGCGAATCGTGACGAGCCTGGATGCCCGACGTGGAGTACGCCGGGAACGCAGCGCGGGCAGCGTCGATTGCGGCGTTGACCTGGGTCAGGTCAGCCTTGGCGTAGTCGCCGATGGTGTCGCTGAGTTCGGACGGGTTGATGTTGGCCGAGTAATCGGCACCGGCGACCCATTCGCCATTGATGTAGTTGTCGTAGCGTTTTGCAGTTGTCACAGGGCAGCCCTCAACTCTAAAAGCCTTCACGCAAAAAGCCGCTGATTGCTCAGCGGCCTCGCTTTTCTCGCTTATTGCGCGCCTTGCTTGTCGATCAGCGCGGCGAGCATTTCGTACTCTTCGCCGGTCAGGTCGGTCAGCGGCGCACGCACCGGACCTGCGTCATAGCCGGCGATTTTTGCACCTGCCTTGACGATACTCACGGCGTAACCGGCCTTGCGGTTGCGGATGTCCAGGTACGGCAGGAAGAAGTCGTCGATGATCTTGCCGACGGTGGCGTGATCTTCGCGAGCGATCGCGTGGTAGAAGTCCATCGCGGTTTTCGGGATGAAGTTGAACACCGCCGAGGAGTACACCGGCACGCCCAAAGCCTTGTAGGCAGCGGCGTAGACTTCAGCGGTCGGCAGACCACCCAGGTAGCTGAAGCGATCACCGAGGCGGCGACGGATCGACACCATCAACTCGATATCGCCCAGGCCATCCTTGTAGCCGATCAGGTTCGGGCAGCGCTCGGCCAGACGTTCCAGCAGCGGCGCGGTGAGACGGCAAACGTTGCGGTTGTAGACGACCACGCCGATTTTCACCGATTTGCACACGGCTTCAACGTGGGCGGCAACACCGTCCTGGCTCGCTTCGGTCAGGTAGTGCGGCAGCAGCAGCAGACCTTTGGCGCCCAGACGCTCGGCTTCCTGAGCGTATTCGATGGCCTGGCGGGTCGAACCACCAACGCCGGCGAGGATTGGCACGCTGGTTGCGCAGGTGTCGACGGCAGTCTTGATGATTTCCGAGTATTCGCTGGCGGCCAGGGAGAAGAACTCACCGGTGCCACCGGCGGCGAACAGAGCCGAAGCGCCATACGGAGCCAGCCATTCCAGGCGTTTGATGTAGCCCGCGCGGTTGAAATCGCCCTGCGCGTTGAAATCGGTCACCGGGAAAGACAGCAGGCCGGCAGAGAGGATGGACTTCAGTTCTTGTGGATTCATTATTCGAACACCCTGGTAGCAACGTTTTATTGTGAGTGGACCGTTCAGCCTTCGCCGAAGTTGTAGGTCATCGTACAACTTAAAAAATAACCGTCAACTGCATTTCATCGTTGGCAGGGCTTTTTTGTCGGACAAGATTGGCTTTTGCGCTTTATGAAATGGCTACAAGGCTCGTGCTTGACGCTTTCGAAGGCTGAAATATCCGGTCTGGATTCGTTTAATTCTGTAGCGACCTGCGGCTCGTAAAGTACGTCGACTGCCACGAAGGATCGTGGCGGACCACTCAAAGGAAGCCGCTATGTCGATGCATTTTGCCGCCCCCACCCTCACCCACGTCGCCCCAGCGCAAGACGATTGCGTGACGCTTCAGCTCTCGCAATTGCCGGACATCCTCACCGTGCAGGTCCCGGATTCCAGCGATTTCGCAGCAAACTGGAGCGTCTACGCGGTCCTCGGCAGCGATGCCGAGGAACCTGAATGGGAAGGTGATGAGGTGGACACTGGCGCCTGGGACGACGCCGAGGATGAAATGGAAAAGTTGCTCGACATCGAGGTGCAGCTGCCGAAAGAGGCATTGCAACCGTACCTGAACCGCGAGGTGGAGCTGCGTTACAAGTTTCGCGATGAGTCGAGCATGGAGCCGTATTCGCTGCCGCTGCGATTGCGCATAGAGGCGTAAGACTCAGCTTCGCTGCGCCTGCGCCTCTTCATGAGCCTGGCGCAGTCTTTCACGGCTATTGGTCAGGTGCAGACGCATCGCCGCACGCGCGGCATCGGAGTCCTGACGGGCAATCGCGTCGTAGATTTCCTCGTGCTCGCGGCTCAGGCGGCTCATGTAGTGCTGTTGATCATCGTGGGCCAGCCGCGCCGAGTTCAGCCGCGTACGTGGAATGATGCTGGTGCCCAGGTGCGTCATGATGTCGGTGAAGTAGCGGTTGCCGGTGGACAGGGCGATTTCCAGGTGGAAAGCGAAGTCCGACGACACCGCATCGCTGGCATGGGACGCGCTTTCGTTCAAGGCGTCGAGGGCGGCGCGCATGGTTGCCAGTTGCTCGGGGCTGCGGCGTTGCGCGGCAAGGCCAGCGGATTCGACTTCGAGGCTGATGCGCAATTCGAGAATCGCCAGCACGTCACGCAGGGTGACAACGGTGGCCGGATCAATGCGGAAACCGCTCGGGCTCGGCGTATCGAGAACAAAGGTGCCGATGCCATGGCGGGTTTCTACCTGGCCGGCGGCCTGCAGACGGGAAATTGCCTCGCGGACCACGGTGCGGCTGACGCCATGGGCTTCCATGATCGCCGACTCGGTGGGCAACTTGTCGCCACGCTTGAGCAGGCCATCGCGGATCTGCTCGCTCAACACCGTAACCAATTCCTGGGCGAGGCTGCGGCGCTTGCGGGGGAGGCGCGGGGTGTCGATCAGCTTTTCCATGGTCTGCATCTTGTCTCGAAAGTTCGGCTTGGCGCCATCATAGCTCAAGCGGGTTGTACGATCACCGTCAACACGACCTCCATGTAGGAGCTGCCGAAGGCTGCGATCTTTTGATCTTGATCTTAAAAACCAAAAGATCGCAGCCTTCGGCAGCTCCTACAAGGGATCCGTGGGGTCAGGCAGTTACGGGTTGCTCCACCAGGTGCCCGCTGTCGATCCGCACGTGCCGTGGATGGAATCGTTTCAAACTGCTTCGGTGACCGACGCTGACAATGCTCAACCCCGGAATCTCATCGATCAACGCCTGATACAAGGTCGCCTCGTCCTCTTCATCCATCGCCGATGTAGCCTCGTCCATGTACAGCCATTGCGGTGCGTAGAGAAGCGCGCGGGCGAAGGCCAGGCGTTGTTGCTCGCCCGGTGAAAGCATGCGCTGCCAGTGATTGGCTTCATCCAGCCGCCCGACCAGGTGTGGCAGACGGCAAGTTTCCAGCACCTGTGCATAACGTTCCGGCGCGTAGGTGTCGCCCGGTTGTGGATAACTCAACGCTTCACGCAATGTGCCGATCGGCAGATAAGGCTTCTGCGGCAGGAACAGATAACGCGCCGCCGGCAAACGAATATTGCCGTGCCCCGCCGGCCACAAATGCCCCATCGCTCGCAGCAGTGTCGACTTGCCGCTGCCGGACCGCCCGCTGAGCATAACGCGCTCACCCGGTTCAACGGTCATGTCGGCGTCGGTCAGCAGGTGACGACCATCGGCCAGATCGAGGCCGAGGTTGTGCACCTGCAACTCACTGCCCTGGTTCTGCACGTCAATGGCCGGGGTGCGTTGTTCGTTGTCGCTCATGGCCTGACGGAAACTCAGCAAACGATCACAGGTGGCGCGCCACGCGGCGAGATCCGAGTAGGCGGTGATGAACCAGCTGAAATTCTCCTGCACGTTGCCGAACGCCGAGTTGATTTGCATCAGCTCGCCCAGTTCGATCTTGCCGGACAGATAGCGCGGTGCGGCGACGACAAACGGGAAAATGATTGCGATCTGCCCGTAGCCGGAGGTGAAGAACGTCAGGCGCTTGGACACGCGCATGATGTCCCAGAAATTGTGCCAGACCAGTCCGAAGCGATTGCTCAAGCGGCGGTTTTCATTGGGTTCGCCGTTGTACAAGGCGATGCTTTCCGCATTCTCACGCACGCGCACCATGGAAAAACGCAGGTCTGCTTCGAAGCGTTGTTGCTTGTTGTTCAGACCGATCAGACGGCGACCGATCAAATGCGTCAGCCAACTGCCGACCGCCGCGTACAACAGTGCGCACCAGAACATGTAGCCGGGAATCTCGATGCCGAACACTTCGATACTGCCCGACACGCCCCACAAAATGATCGAGAACGACACCAGACTGACAATCGTGCGCAGCAGCCCGAGGCCCAGGCTCAGGGTGTTGGCGGTGTAAGTGTTGAGGTCTTCGGAAATCCGCTGGTCGGGGTTATCGGTATAACCGCCCTGCTCCAGCTGGTAGTAATTCTTGTGGTCCAGCCAGCGCTTGAAGTGCTTTTCGGTCAGCCACGCCCGCCAGCGGATCGTCAGCATCTGCGTCAGATACAACCGATACACCGCGCCGAGAATCGCCACGGTCGCGATGCCGCAGAAATACAGAATCAACTGCCAGAACGCGGCTTCATCCTTTCTCTGCAAAGCGTTGTAGAAATCCTTGTACCAACTGTTGATCCACACCGAAATCGCCACGCTGAACAGCGTCAGCGCAATTACGGCAATCAGCAACGTCCAGGCCTTGCCCTTCTCTTCGCTGCGCCAGTAAGGCGTGGTCATCGCCCAGACTTTGCGAAAAAACTGCCCGCGCACAGCATCGTTGACCGCGGAATATTCAGCGTTCTGATTCATGGATAAGGCTCGATAGTAAAAAGAACGGACACGCGCCGATCATAGATGATCGGCGCGTTTTATCGCGAGGGCTGGCGATAGTCGTTCAGCGCAGGTTCAGCGACGCACCGGGCGCTTCTGCAGTTTGCGCTGCAAGGTGCGGCGGTGCATGCCCAGCGCGCGGGCCGTGGCGGAAATGTTGCCTTCGTGCTCGGTGAGCACGCGCTGGATGTGCTCCCATTGCAGGCGGTCGACCGACATCGGGTTTTCCGGCACCAGACTGTCGAGGTCGGCATGCTCGGACAGCAGCGCGGCCAGCACGTCGTCGGCATCGGCGGGCTTGCACAGGTAGTTGCAGGCGCCACGCTTGATCGCCTCCACTGCGGTGGCAATGCTCGAATAACCGGTGAGAATCACCACGCGCATTTCCGGATCGAGTTCCAGCAGCTTGGGCAGCAGGACCAGACCGGAGTCGCCGTCCATTTTCAGGTCCAGCGCGGCGTAATCAGGCAGATCGGCCTGGGCGATGGTCAGGCCTTCTTCAGCGGAACCGGCGGTGCTGACGCGAAAGCCGCGACGGGCCATGGCGCGGGCCATGACGCGGGTGAAGGTCGCGTCGTCGTCGACCAGCAGCAGATGCGGCAGTTCTTCGCCTTCGACTTGGATTTCGTCACTCATGTTGGTCTCCTCGGGCGCCGTGGGGCAGGCGCAGCTCGGTGAGCGTGCCGCCTTCCTCATGACTATAGAGTTTCACTGAGCCGCCGGCGCGTGTCACGCTGGCCTTGCTCAAAAACAGGCCCAGGCCGAAGCCTTTGCCCTTGGTGGTAAAAAACGGCTTGCCGATCTGCTCGGCGATGGCCAGCGGCACACCGGCGCCGTGGTCGCGAATGCTGATGGTCAAAGTCTCTGCGTCCCAGTCGAGGGTCACCTGGAGATTTTCCGGGCAGGCGTCGGCTGCATTGTTGAGCAAATTCAGCAAGGCCTGGGTCAGATCCGGCGGCGGCGCCATGCGCGGCACCGCCCCCTGACCGAGACGCTGGAAGCGATAACTGGCCTCCGGGCGCATCAGGTGCCAGCGGTTCAGCGCTTCGTCGAGCCAGTCGGTGACATCCTGCATCTCCACTGCCAGGCGCCGATTGGCCTCGGCGGCACGGACCAGTTGCTGCAAGGTTTCCTTGCACAGCTTGACCTGATCCTGCAGCACTTTCAGATCGTCCTGCAGCAGCGCATCGGGGTGATCCTGCTGCATTTCCTTGAGCAACACGCTCATGGTGGCCAGCGGTGTGCCCAATTCATGCGCAGCACCGGCGGCCTGGGTCGCAACGGCGAGCAGCTGCTGATCACGCAGCCCTTCCTCCCGACGAATCGCCCGCAGCTCTTCCTGCCGACGCAGTTCTTCAGCCATGCGCGCGGCGAAGAAGGTGATCACCGCAGCGGCCAGGGCAAAGCTCAGCCACATGCCGTAGATCTGCAGATTCTCACGGGCGACCGGCAAGGTTTCCAGCGGATAGAAACGCGTCAGCATCAGCGTGTACAGCGCCAGCGCGATGCCCGACAGAATCACCGAATAACGCCACGGCAAGGTCACCGCCGCGATGGTCAACGGCACCAGATAATAGGAAACAAAGGGGTTGGTCGAACCGCCGGAGAAATACAGCAGCGCACTGTGAATCACCAGATCGCAGGCCAGTTGCAGCGCGTATTCGAGCTCGGTCACCGGCCACGATGTGCGCAGGCGCACGGCAGTGAACACGCAGAGCAGAATCGAACAGCCCAAGGTCATAGCCAATTGTACCCACGGCAAAGGCAACAATTGCAGCCAGTAGGCCAGGCCCACGGAGCCGGCCTGCGCGGCGAGCACCAGGGTGCGGATGAAAGTCAGCCGCCAGAGGTTCTGGCGAGTGGCGGAAGTCAGTTGTACGGGGGCGAGCATGAGCTCTCCTGATGAGCGCTCCAGGCGGATCGCACGGAGTATAACCAACGCGCGGGGTTCAGAGGCGAAAGTGCGGCAAACGACCACATGGCGACGATGGAGAACTCATCTGAGTTGAAGAAAATTCCGAAGGCTATTGGAGATCATTGTGGCGAGGGGATTTATCCCCGCTGGGTGGCGGAGCCGCCCCAAATCATGCGACCTCATTTAACCAGACATACCGCATCAGCCGGATTTGCGCCTGCTGCGCAGCCGATCGGGGATAAATCCCCTCGCCACAGAAGCACTCCCCACTGCGCGCAGGTATCTGTATAGAAGTTGTAACTGGGCGAACCGGATCATAGAAGTTAGAGTCTGATGGTTCACGCAGGCCGCGACCCATCACCTGCGCCTCATTCAAGGAGCCTTCATGCACACATTTCGCCGCAGCGCCGCCCTCCTCGCTCTGACCGTCGGCAGCGTCGCCAGCCTCCCGGCGCTGGCCGCCGATGAGCTGCACTACAACCAGATTTCCCTGCGCGCCGAAGTCAGCCAGGAAGTGGCCCGCGACCAGATGATCGTGACGCTCTACACCGAAGAGCAGAACACCGACCCGGCCAAACTCGCCGCCGCCATCAGCACCACCATGAACAAGGTCACCACCCAGGCCAAGCAAGTCAAAGACATCACCCTGCGTACGGGCAGCCGCAACAGCTATCCGATCTACGACACCAAAGGCCAGAAGATCACCGGCTGGCGCGAACGCGCCGAACTGCGCCTGGAAAGCACCGACTTCGCCGCTCTGTCCAAACTCACCGGCGAGCTGCTGACCGACCTGAAAATGGGCGGCATGGACTTCGCCATCGCCGACCCGACCCGCAAGGCCAGCGAAGACCAGTTGCTCAAAGAAGCCGTCACCGCCTTCAAGACCCGCGCCCAACTGGCCACCGATGCACTGGGCGGCAAGGGCTACAAAATCGTCAACCTGAACCTCAACAGCAACGGTTATCCACAACCGTACCTGCGCGCGCCGATGATGATGAAAGCCGCAGCCATGGATTCCGCACCAGTCACCCCGGAAGTCGAAGCCGGCACCAGTCAGGTCAGCATGACCGCCGATGGCTCGATTGAAGTGTTGATGCAGTGATTTGAGCTTGGCTGAATGAAGGACCGGCAATCAGTAAATGGTTGCCGGTTTTTTTGTGTCCGGGTTTTGTAGTGAAGGATCCACCGCTATCGCGAGCAGGCTCGCTCCCACAGGTTGAACGCATTTCCATGTGGGAGCGAGCCTGCTCGCGAAGAACGATGACGCGATCTCAAGCGTGCGGATCAACCCGATCCAGCGCCCGATTCACCGCCAGCTCCGCCAGCATGATGATCTGCTGAATCGCCAGCGCCGTATTGCGTTGCGGACGACCGAGCTGATCGGCGAAATCGCTGGCCAGCGTATTGGCTGAAGCAAGGGACTCACAGGCGTGAGCCAGCAGGCTTTCGGTGTCGATGTCGGGCTGGATCAGAAACATCGTGCTGGGTGGATGGGGTTTGCCGGGTGGCGGGCAGAGATAGAAATCGAGGGCACGCTTGATGGCTTCGCGGTTCTTCGCGAGATCGTCGGCACGCAGCGCGGCTTCAAGGGGGGTTGAGGTTTCTTCGGGTGGGTCGGGGACTGGTTTGCTCATGCGCTTCACCTATGAGGTTGAGCCATCTCGATGCCGTTTCTCACACGACGAAGAGGTGGCAGCTTTGTGCGGGGTGAGAAAACCGGTCATAGGCACCCGGCCGGACATAAGCCCGCCCGCACAGAGCCGCCATAACGCACTTGCAGGCAGCAAACTTGCTGGCGGCAATTATGCGGATCTGGGCACTGAATGACTATGAATGTCGGGTTCTCACACCCGATCGCTGAACAACCAGCGACGACCCAAGCCTAGAGAGCGGACGTCCGACGGACAACCTGAAAACCTTGTGGGAAGGTTCTGGCTGTTTCGCAGCGGATTTAAACAGCCAAAAAGCAAACCCTCACCCTAACCCTCTCCCAGAGGGAGAGGGGACTGACCGAGGTGTTTGGGGGAGATACGCCAACGTGAAACTCCGAGTTGAACTCAGGATTTGAAAAACACACAAATCAGCCCCTTCTTCTCGGGGAGAGGGCTGGGGTGCGGGGCAAATCCACAACAAAAATAACGCCGAACACCCGCTCTTCACCACTCAATAGGCCGAGTGTCAGCTCGCCTGCTCTTGATCTTGATCCACCGGCGACGTCGGAAGGCTGAGTGGAGGGATTGATCCGGGCGTGGGAGCGCAGCGACCGTACGACGCAGTCGTACACAGCGAGTGTAGGTGCAGCGAAGCAAACCGGAGCCGCTGCGCCCGGATCAGTCCCGCAGCGAAGGAACCCGAGCCTGCGAGGGCCGAACGCAGGAGCAAGCCTTTTCGGTTACCTTTTTGGCGTTTGAAAAAGGTGACCCGCCGTAAGGGCGGAACCGCAATCCGCAACACTCGCAGAAACGGATATACACTCAAAACCCAAGAGCCTGGTCGGCCCAAAGGCCGCCAAGGTGCCACCAATCGAAACACCCAGTTGCACCAAGTAAAACTCCCCAATCCCTGCCCCAATCCACCCCACCAAAGCCCACCCCGAAAACCCCTCAACCCCGCCCATCCCCAAGGGTATAAATAAGTAACACCAAGCCCCACCCCAGCGCACCCGACACCTCCACCGCACCATTTCAGTGCCCCGAATGCACCGCAAAAACCACCCGCAAACGGTCAAATGCGTCAAAAGTTATACGGATGCGACATTAAGGTACGTTCGTGCCACCGTTTAACGCCGCCGACCGCTCTGGATCTTGCATTGGGTATGGGGCCTGCATAAGTATCCGCAGGCACGACTCACGAGGTCGTACCTCACAACTAAAAAATGACAACAAATCATGAGGCCAACATGCTTAAACACGCGGTCATTCCGTTTCTAGTCGGCGCAGGCTTGTTAGCCTCCGCACCTTTCGCCACCGCTGCGACTAACCTGGTGTTCTGCTCCGAAGGGAGCCCGGCCGGTTTTGATCCAGGCCAATACACCACCGGAACCGACTTCGACGCCTCAGCCGAAACCATGTTCAACCGCCTGACCCAGTTCGAGCGCGGCGGCACCGCCGTGATTCCTGGCCTGGCGACCAAGTGGGACATTTCCGATGATGGCCTGACTTACACCTTCCACCTGCGTGAAGGCGTCAAGTTCCACACCACCCCGTATTTCAAGCCGACTCGTGAGTTCAACGCCGACGACGTGCTGTTCACCTTCAATCGCATGATTAACAAGGATGACCCGTTCCGTAAGGCGTACCCGACCGAATTCCCGTACTTCACCGACATGGGGATGGACACCAACATCACCAAGATCGATAAAGTCGACGACCACACCGTCAAGTTCACCCTGAAAGAAGTCGACGCCGCGTTCATCCAGAACATGGCCATGAGCTTCGCTTCCGTGCAGTCCGCCGAATACGCGGCCCAACTGCTCAAGGATGGCAAAGCCGCCGACATCAACCAGAAGCCGATCGGCACTGGCCCGTTCGTATTCAAGAGCTACCAGAAAGACTCGAACATCCGTTACACCGGCAACAAGGACTACTGGAAACCTGAAGACGTGAAGATCGACAACCTGATCTTCGCCATCACCACCGACCCGTCAGTGCGTATCCAGAAGCTGAAAAAGAACGAGTGCCAGGTCACCCTGTTCCCGCGTCCGGCCGATCTGAAAGCGCTGAAAGAAGACAAGTCGCTGAAGATGCCGGATCAGGCCGGCTTCAACCTGGGCTACATCGCCTACAACGTGATGGACAAGGTCAAGGGCAGCAACGAGGCCAACCCGCTGGCTGACCTGCGCGTGCGTCAGGCGCTGGACATGGCCGTGAACAAGCCGCAGATCATCGATTCGGTTTACCAGGGCGCGGGCCAACTGGCCGTCAACGCGATGCCGCCGACCCAGTGGTCCTACGACACCACCATCAAGGATGCCAAGTACGATCCTGAGAAAGCCAAACAGCTGCTCAAGGAAGCCGGCGTCAAGGAAGGTACCGAGATCGTCCTGTGGGCGATGCCGGTGCAGCGTCCGTACAACCCGAACGCCAAACTGATGGCTGAAATGCTCCAGTCCGACTGGGCCAAGATCGGCTTGAAAGTGAAGATCACCAGCTACGAGTGGGGCGAGTACATCAAGCGCTCCAAAGGTGGCGAGAACCAGGCCATGATCATTGGCTGGAGCGGTGACAATGGTGATCCGGACAACTGGCTCAACGTTCTGTTCGGCTGCGACTCGCTGAGCGGCAACAACTTCTCCAAGTGGTGCGACAAGAAGTTCGACGGCCTGGTGAAAGAAGCCAAACGCACTACCGACCAGGGCAAGCGCACCGAGCTGTACAAACAGGCGCAACACGTCCTCAAAGATGCAGTTCCAATGACACCTATCGCTCACTCGACGGTGTATCAACCCATGCGCGCCAACGTGCAGGATTTCAAGATCAGCCCATTTGGCCTGAATTCCTTCTACGGCGTCAGCGTCAGCAAGTAAGACATTGCAACGGCGGCGTTTCTGACGTCGCCGTTGCTTTATCTACCGGGAAAAAAGGAAAAGGCCTACACCCAAATCCGCCGCAGATGATTGCTTCGGTATAGGCGCGTCGACTTTTCCTACGAGCATTAAGGCAATTACGTATTTACTGCCAGAGGCACGGTGCCTACCGTCGCGTACTGACCAGTGTCTGCGTGGGCCACCGGTTTTGCCGTACGTATTTGGATTGAGCTCAATGCGACCAGAAAGTCCCGGGATCGGGATCCAGGTGCATTGCATAACACTAAAAAAAGAGGGAGCGTCATGCGCCATACCTTGGTTTTTTCCGCACTGTTGGGCGCCGGCCTGTTGGCCGCCACGTCTGCAAGCTACGCCGCCAGCGACAGCCTGGTGTTCTGCTCGGAAGGCAGCCCGGCGGGTTTCGATACCGCGCAATACACGACGGCCACCGACAACGACGCCGCCGAGCCGCTGTACAACCGCCTGGTGGAGTTCGAAAAAGGCGCGACCAATGTCGTACCCGGTCTGGCAACCAAGTGGGACATTTCCGAAGATGGCCTGAAATACACCTTTCACCTGCGTGAAGGCGTGAAATTTCACACAACCCCTTACTTCAAGCCGAGCCGCGATTTTAACGCCGACGACGTGCTGTTCACGTTCAATCGCATGCTCGATGCGCAACAGCCGTTCCGCAAGGCCTATCCCACCGAGTTTCCGTACTTCAACGGGATGAGCCTGAACAAGAACATCGCCAAGGTCGAGAAGACCGGGCCGCTGACCGTGGAGTTCACGCTCAACAGTGTTGACGCCGCGTTCATCCAGAACATCGCCATGAGCTTCGCCGCCATTCTGTCTGCCGAATACGCCGACAAGCTGCTGGCCGACGGCAAGCCGAGCGACATCAATCAGAAGCCGATCGGCACCGGGCCGTTCGTGTTCAAGAGCTACCAGAAAGACTCGAACATCCGTTACACCGGTAACCCGCAGTACTGGGATCCGAGCCGGGTCAAGCTGAAGAACCTGATTTTCGCGATCAACACCGACGCGTCGGTACGTGTGCAGAAGCTCAAGGCCAACGAGTGCCAGATCACCCTGCACCCGCGTCCTGCCGATGTTGAAGCGCTGAAGGCCGACCCGAAACTGCAACTGATTTCCAAGCCAGGCTTCAACCTCGGCTACATCGCCTACAACGTGCGCCACAAGCCGTTCGATCAACTGGAAGTGCGTCAGGCGCTGGACATGGCGGTGAATAAACAGGGAATTCTCAACGCTGTTTATCAAGGCGCCGGCCAACTGGCCGTCAACGCCATGCCACCGACCCAGTGGTCCTACGACGACACCATCAAGGACGCCGCCTACAACCCGGAAAAAGCCAAGGAACTGCTCAAGGCTGCCGGCGTGAAAGAAGGCACCGAGATCACCCTGTGGGCAATGCCGGTGCAGCGTCCGTACAACCCGAACGCCAAACTGATGGCCGAAATGCTCCAGTCCGACTGGGCCAAGATCGGTCTGAAAGTGAAGATCGTCAGCTACGAATGGGGCGAGTACATCAAGCGCACCAAGAACGGCGAGCACGACGTCAGCCTGATTGGCTGGACCGGTGACAACGGGGATCCGGACAACTGGCTGGGCACGCTGTACAGCTGTGACGCCATCGGCGGCAACAACTACTCCATGTGGTGCGATCCGGCTTACGACAAGCTGATCAAACAGGCCAAGGTCGTCACCGACCGCGACCAGCGCACCGTGCTTTATAAACAGGCCCAGCAATTGCTTAAACAGCAAGTGCCGATCACGCCTGTCGCCCACTCGACGGTCAACCAGCCGTTAAGCACCCGGGTTGAAGGATTCAAAGTCAGCCCTTTCGGCCGCAACGTGTTCTCGGGTGTCAGTATCGATTAAACCAACCGATTAGCCGCAATGCTGAGGGGAGCCGTCTACTCCCCTCACGCAAGCGCTTTGCCTAAATTCGCCAATCCGGCTTTTTGCAAACGTTTGCGATGTGTGAACGAGTTCTAAACCAATAACCGGCATACCAAAAAAAGCCGGGATAAAAAGAAAGTAAAGGAGCTTCACCCATGAAACTGAGCAGCACCGCGATACTGGCCCTGGCCATCAGCAGCATCACCGCCACGGCTTATGCGGAAACCCAGAGCCAGGCGTTCACCCCGGTGACCGTCAACACCAAGAGCGCCCAGGCTGAGGCCACTGGGTTCGTCGAAGGACAGTCGATCACCGGTACGACACGTAACTGGTACGCCAACGAGCAACTGAAGCGCGGCGGCAAATTCTCCTATAAAAAAAATGGTTCTCCGGCCGAAACTGACCGTCGGATCAACTGGGTGCAAGGGACCATCGTCAAGTACAACTCGGGTTTCACCGAGGGCACTGTAGGTATCAGCACCGAAGTTGCGGCATATAACGCAATTGCGCTTGAACGTGATCGTGAAAATCTGGCTTCCGGAAATGGCGGCGCCCCAAAGACGGGCGTGGGATCGGGTAACAACCGCACCCTGACGCACAAGAATAACGGTGAAGCCGTAGATCAGTGGAGCAAGGTAGGCCTTGCCAACATCAAGGCGCGCGTTTCCAACACCACTCTGACTGCCGGTCGTATGAGCTTCAGCAGCCCGCAGGTCGACGTGATCGGCAACCGTGCACTGCCTTCGAGCTTCGAGGGTGTCTCCCTGCACAGTGAAGAGTTGAACAATCTGTCCTTCGACTTGGCCACTTTTGATCGCGTCTCGCCACGATCGGAACAAAGCCTGCAGAAATTCCGCGCCGAGTATGCCAACGGCCGTGTCGAATCCGACAAGGTCAACACCGCCGGTATCAGCTATCAGCCGCTCGAAAGTCTGAAAACCAGTCTATGGGGCACGCAAGTTGAAGATCTGTGGAACCAGTACTACTTCGGCGCCACCCATGAACTGGGTGACAGCAGCGTCCTCGCCCTGACTACCGGTTTCAACTACTACAAAACCGTCGACGAAGGTAAGAAGCTGCTGGGCGACATCGACAACGACACCTACTCGCTGTCGTTCGGACTGACCCACCAAGCGCATAACCTGACCTTCTCCTACCAGCAAGTAAACGGTAACGAGTACTTCGATTACCTGCACGAGACTAACGGTATCTACCTAGCCAACTCCCTGCTGTCGGACTTCAACGGCCCGAACGAGAAATCCTTCCAGGTTTCATACGCCATCAATATGGCCGAGTACGGTGTGCCGGGCCTGAAATTCAACATCTATCAAGCTCGCGGCTGGGGAATCGATGGCACGCACTACAACGGCAACAAAGGCGTTGAAGGCAAAGGCTACGACGGCATCCAGGAACAGGATGGCGAGCACCACTATGAATACGGCATCGGTGCGACCTATGCGGTACAAAGCGGTCCTCTGAAAGCCACCACGATTCGCGGCACCTACACAGCCCACCGTGCGAGCGAGTTCCAATCGGACGGCAGCATCAACGAGTTCCGCCTCGTAACCACCATCCCGTTCAACATTCTGTAAAAACGCCAACCGACGGCTGACTCATGATGAGTCGGCCGTTCGGTTTTCTGTCTTCAACCGATTGCAGAGGGTTATCGATGAAAATGCTTCCCCTACGTGCGGCCATCGCGGCTGCGTTGCTGAGTGTCGCTGTCGGCGCCTCGGCCAAACCCTTGGTGGTCTGCACCGAAGCCAGCCCGGAAGGCTTCGATATGGTCCAGTACACAACTGCAGTCACGGCGGACGCTGTGGCCGAAACCATCTTCAATCGCCTGGCCGATTTCAAGCCCGGCACCACCGAAGTGATCCCGGCGCTCGCCGAGTCCTGGGACATCAGCGAAGACGGCCTGACCTACACGTTCCACCTGCGCAAAGGCGTCAAGTTTCACACCACCGAATATTTCAAGCCGACCCGCAACATGAATGCCGACGACGTGGTCTGGAGCTTCCAGCGTCAGCTGGACCCGAATCACCCGTGGCACAAACTGTCGAGCGTAGGCTTCCCGTACTTTGAAAGCATGGGCTTCAAGGAACTGCTCAAAAGCGTAGAAAAAGTCGACGACAACACGGTCAAGTTCACCCTGACCCGTCGCGAAGCGCCGTTCCTGGCCGACATCGCCATGGCGTTCTCGTCGATCTACCCGGCCGAGTACGCCGACCAGTTGCTCAAGGCCAACAAGACCGGCGATCTTAACAACAAGCCGATCGGCACCGGCCCGTTTATCTTCCAGCGCTACGCCAAGGATGCGCAGGTGCGCTTCAAGGCCAACCCGGATTATTTCCGTGGCAAGCCACCGGCCGACGCGTTGATCCTGGCGATCGCCACCGACAACAACGTGCGCCTGCAAAAGCTCAAGGCCAACGAGTGCCAGGTCGCGCTGTATCCGAAACCGGATGACATCCCGAGCATCAAGAAAGACAGCAACCTGAAAGTCGACGAGCTGGACGCGATGACCGTTTCGTACATCGCCATGAACACCCAGCACAAGTACATGAGCGACGTACGCGTGCGCAAAGCCATCGACATCGCGTTCGACAAGGAAGCCTACGTCAACGCGCTGTTCGGCAAGGGCAACGCGTCGGTGGCGGTCAACCCGTACCCGCCGACCCTGCTCGGCTACAACCATGATCTGAAAAACCCGCCACGCGACCTCGACAAGGCACGCGCCCTGCTCAAGGACGCCGGGGTTCCGGAAGGCACCACTTTCACACTGTTCACCCGCAACGGCGGCGGTCCGACCAACCCCAACCCGATGCTCGGTGCGCAGATGATGCAGGCTGACCTGGCGAAAGTCGGGATCAAGATCGACATCCGCGTGATGGAATGGGGTGAAATGCTCAAGCGCGCCAAGGCCGGCGAGCACGACATGGTCTCGGCCGGATGGGCGGGCGACAACGGCGACCCGGATAACTTCCTGACGCCTATGCTCAGTTGCGAGGCCGCCAAGAACGGCGAAAACTACGCACGCTGGTGCAACGAGAAATTCCAGGCACTGCTGGATGAAGCGCGGGCTAAAGTAGATCCGGCCGAACGCGCCGCGCTCTACGAACAGGCTCAAGTGCTGTTTAATCAGGACCAGCCATGGATCAGCATGGCCCATACTCGGATGTTCACTGCAATGCGCAACAATGTAGAGGGCTACCACATCAGCCCTCTCACCACTAATAACTTCGCCACCACCCAGGTGAAGTAGATAAGAAACGCCCGGCGTCCCTTACCTGAGGGACGCCGGACACGCCTAACCGGCTGATGAGGTACCACACAAGATGTTTAGTTTTATTGCCCGCCGACTGGGGTTGTTGATCCCCACGTTTTTCGGCATCACCTTGCTGACTTTCGCGTTGATTCGCATGATTCCGGGCGACCCCGTGGAAGTGATGATGGGCGAACGTCGGGTCGACCCCGAAATGCACGCTCAGGCAATGGAACGCCTGGGGCTGAACAAGCCGCTGTATGCCCAGTATCTGGACTACATCGGCAAACTGGCCCAGGGCGATCTCGGTGAGTCGTTGCGTACCCGTGAAAGCGTGTGGACCGAGTTCACCTCTCTTTTCCCGGCGACCCTGGAACTGTCCATGGCCGCCCTGCTGTTCGCTGGCATCCTCGGGCTTCTGGCCGGGGTGATCGCGGCACTCAAACGAGGATCGCTGTTCGACCACGGGGTGATGGGCATCTCCCTCGCGGGCTATTCGATGCCGATCTTCTGGTGGGGCCTGATCCTGATCATGTTCTTCTCGGTGAGCCTGGGCTGGACCCCGGTCTCCGGGCGCATCGACCTGCTGTATGACATCGAGCCGAAAACCGGCTTCATGCTGATCGACACGCTGCTGGCCGATGACGTCGGCGCGTTCTTCGACGCTCTGCATCACCTGATCCTGCCGGCCATTGTGCTCGGTACCATTCCGCTGGCGGTAATCGCGCGGATGACCCGTTCGTCGATGCTCGAAGTGCTGCGCGAAGACTACATCCGCACCGCCAAGGCCAAAGGCCTGTCGCCGTCGCGCGTGGTGTTCGTGCACGGTCTGCGCAATGCGCTGATTCCGGTGCTGACCGTGGTCGGCCTGCAGGTCGGCACGCTGCTGGCCGGTGCGGTCCTGACCGAAACCATCTTCTCCTGGCCCGGCATCGGTAAATGGCTGATCGAAGCCATCGGCGCCCGAGACTATCCGGTGGTGCAAAACGGCATCCTGTTAATCGCCTGCCTGGTGATTCTGGTCAACTTCGTGGTGGACATCCTCTACGGCTTTGCCAACCCACGCATCCGTCATCAGCGCTGAGGTCAATACCCATGAGCACTCCAACATCCTCAGTAGCCACCGCCACGTCCGCCGTGGATCAGAGCCTGCTGTACCCGTCGCCGTACAAAGAATTCTGGCAAGCGTTCTCGAAGAACAAGGGCGCCGTTGCCGGCCTGCTGTTCATGCTGCTGATCATCTTCTGCGCGATCTTCGCGCCGTGGGTCGCGCCGCATAATCCGAGCGAGCAATACCGTGACTTCCTGCTGACGCCGCCGGCGTGGCTCGAAGGCGGGCAGATGCAGTTCCTGCTCGGCACCGATGAACTCGGCCGTGACCTGCTGTCGCGTCTGATCCAGGGTTCGCGCCTGTCGCTGCTGATCGGCTTGTCGTCGGTGGTGATGTCGCTGATTCCGGGGATCCTGCTGGGTCTGTTTGCCGGTTTCTTCCCGAAAGTGGTCGGCCCGACCATCATGCGTCTGATGGACATCATGCTGGCCCTGCCGTCGCTGCTGCTGGCCGTGGCAATCGTCGCCATCCTCGGCCCTGGCCTGATCAACACCGTGATCGCGATTGCCGTGGTTTCCCTGCCGTCCTACGTGCGTCTGACCCGTGCCGCCGTCATGGGCGAACTGAACCGCGACTACGTCACCGCCGCGCGTCTGGCCGGTGCCGGTCTGCCGCGCCTGATGTTCATCACCGTGCTGCCCAACTGCATGGCGCCGCTGATCGTGCAGGCAACCCTGAGCTTCTCTTCGGCGATTCTCGATGCCGCCGCACTGGGCTTCCTCGGCCTCGGCGTACAACCGCCAACCCCTGAGTGGGGCACCATGCTGGCCTCGGCCCGCGACTACATCGAACGCGCCTGGTGGGTGGTGAGCCTGCCTGGTCTGACCATTTTGCTCAGCGTGCTGGCAATCAACTTGATGGGCGACGGCCTGCGCGATGCGCTGGACCCGAAACTCAAGAACGCCGCCTGAGGAGATTCAAATGTCACTGTTAGAAATCAAGAATCTCAACGTCCGCTTCGGCGACAAGACCGCGACTCCGGTGGTCGACGGCCTCGACCTGAAAGTCGACAAAGGCGAAGTATTGGCCATCGTTGGCGAGTCGGGTTCGGGTAAATCCGTGACCATGATGGCGCTGATGGGCCTGATCGAGCACCCCGGCATCGTCACCGCTGACTCGCTCAGCTTCGACGGCAAGGACATGCTCAAGCTGAGCAATCGTCAGCGTCGGCAGATCGTCGGCAAAGACCTGTCGATGGTCTTCCAGGACCCGATGACCGCGCTGAACCCGAGCTACACCGTCGGTTTCCAGATCGAGGAAGTGCTGCGCCTGCACCTGAAAATGTCCGGCAAGCAAGCGCGCAAGCGTGCCATCGAACTGCTGGAAAAGGTCGAGATCCCGGGCGCCGCCAGCCGCATGGACGCCTACCCGCATCAACTGTCTGGCGGTATGAGCCAGCGCGTCGCGATCGCCATGGCGATTGCCGGCGAGCCGAAACTGTTGATCGCCGACGAACCGACCACGGCGCTGGACGTAACGATTCAGGCGCAGATCATGGATCTGCTGCTGGCGTTGCAGAAAGAGCAGAACATGGGCCTGGTGCTCATCACTCACGACCTCGCGGTCGTGGCTGAAACGGCCCAGCGCGTCTGCGTGATGTATGCCGGCCAGGCCGTGGAAGTCGGTCAGGTGCCGCAACTGTTCGACATCCCGGCGCACCCGTACAGCGAAGCGCTGCTCAAGGCGATTCCCGAGCACAGCCTCGGCGCCTCACGCCTGTCGACCCTGCCGGGCATCGTCCCGGGCCGCTACGACCGTCCGCAGGGGTGCCTGCTGTCGCCGCGCTGCCCGTACGTGCAGGACAACTGCCGCACCCAGCGTCCGGGCCTTGATCCGAAAGCCAACAGCCTCGCCCGCTGCTTCTACCCGCTGAACCAGGAGGTGGCGTAATGGCCGTCGTACTTACCGCCCGCGACCTGACCCGTCACTACGAAGTCTCCCGTGGCCTGTTCAAGGGCCACGCCACCGTGCGCGCGCTTAACGGCGTGTCGTTCGAACTGGAAGCCGGCAAGACCCTCGCCGTAGTGGGTGAGTCGGGCTGCGGCAAATCCACTCTCGCCCGCGCCCTGACGCTGATTGAAGAGCCGTCATCGGGCTCGCTGCAGATCGCCGGCCAGGAAGTCGCCGGCGCCGACAAGGCCGAGCGCAAGCAACTGCGCAAAGACGTGCAGATGGTGTTTCAGAGCCCGTATGCGTCGTTGAACCCACGGCAGAAAATCGGTGATCAACTGGCCGAGCCGCTGCTGATCAACACCAAGCTGTCGGCCACCGAACGTCGCGAGAAAGTCCAGGCGATGATGAAGCAGGTCGGCTTGCGGCCCGAGCATTACCAGCGCTATCCGCACATGTTCTCCGGCGGTCAGCGCCAGCGTATCGCTCTGGCGCGGGCAATGATGCTGCAACCGAAAGTGCTGGTCGCGGACGAACCGACTTCGGCACTGGACGTATCGATTCAGGCCCAAGTGCTGAACCTGTTCATGGATTTGCAGCAGGAGTTCAACACCGCCTACGTGTTCATCTCGCACAACCTCGCGGTGGTCCAGCACGTGGCCGATGACGTGATGGTGATGTACCTCGGCCGCCCGGTGGAATTGGGTCCGAAGAACGACATCTACGAACGCCCGCTGCACCCTTACACCCAGGCGCTGCTGTCGGCGACCCCGACCATCCACCCGGACCCGAACAAGCCGAAAATCAAAATCGTCGGCGAACTGCCCAACCCGCTGAACCCGCCACCGGGCTGTGCTTTCCACAAGCGCTGCCCGTACGCGACCGAACGCTGCAGCACGGAAGAACCGCTGTTGCGTGAGCTGGATAATCGGCAGGTGGCCTGCCACTACGCCGAGCAGTTTCTCGACGGCGCGGCGTAGGCCCACGAAATATCTCATGTGGGAGCGAGCCTGCTCGCGAAGGCGTCATTTCGGTCAACATCATCGGTGACTGATTAACCGCTTTCGCGAGCAGGCTCGCTCCCACAGGGAATTCGTGTTGATTCAAGAGTTCACGCGATAACAAAACCCCTTCCACCTCCATTGCGCATCAGTCGAGGCAGAAGGGGTTTTTCTTTGGCCGGCGATCTATGTCTGGCTATCGCCTTCGTCACCCGGATCATCGGTGTCCGGCTCGTCGGTCGTCGAGTCATCATCTTCGGCGCTGCCACCCTGATTCATATCCCCCGGCTCCGACTCGGATTTGGCCAGCATCAGCCCGCTATGCCCGACCTGCCCATTGAACGCCTGAGATTCGTGATCCTCGCACTCGGCCCACGCCGTTGCGGTGCCGAGGGATAGCATCACCATCACTTTCAACAACATCAAAACCCGTAGCAATCTGCTTTTCATGGCCGACTCCATCCTGTTGCGCTAAGACATGCTTGCCGGACTGGCTCCGTGTGAAATCTAGTTGCGATCCGACCGGCTCACCACCTAGGACGCGACCGCGCAGGCAGAAATGCCATCGACCGCCAGATTGCTTTCGAATAACCCCGATAACCGAATCAGCTAAGCGCCGCGCGTGGCCTGCCAGGTCAGTGGAATGGAAATCAGCACCAGCAGCGCGCTCATCAACCAGACACTGTGCCCGCCAAACTGGCCATACAGCTGACCGCTGAGCACCGGCGACAACAGCGCGCTGGCACTCCAGCTCATGAAGAACAGCCCGAAGTACTGACCGCTCTTGCCGCTCTGCGCAAAGTGCATCGCCAGCACATTCAGTGGAGGCATGAACAGCGCCTCGCCTAGCGTCCAGATCAGCGTCGACAGACAGACAAAAGCCAAGCCGGAACCGAACGGCAACATGCCCAGCCCACAGGCCAACAGGACACTGCCAACGAGCATCTGCCAACGCGAGCCCCAACGCTCGACCGCGTGCGATAGCGGGATTTGTAAAGCGATCACCAACAGCGCATTGAGCCCGAACTGCCAGCCGATCGCCTCTGTGCTAAGGTGGTAGTAATCACGCAGATAATTGCCCAGCGTGCTGTAGACCGTGTCGAACGCAATGCCGAGCACGGCCGTCGCCGCCAGCAGCCAGAGGAACGGCTTGTCGCGAAGCGGCACGCTCGAGCCATCGGTGGATTCGTCTCCAACCACCAGCACCGGCCGCCGCCACGTTGTGCGCACGAACCACAGCAACGCCAGCATCGTCATCGCTGCACTGGCAAAAAACACCCAACGAAAATCCGCCTGCGCCAACACCCCACCCGCCACCCCGGCAGCGGCCATGCCCAGATTACGCGCGACCCGACTAAGGGCCTGCGCACGCGAGCGTTGCGCGACTTGGCAATACTCCATGATCAACCGCTGATGCAACGTCCGAATCGCCCCATCGATGACACCGCTAAGCAATAGCAAACCGGCGAGCCAAGGCACCTGCGTCACCAGCCCCAACAGCATCAACACCCACACCGAAACGAAAAACAGCGCCGCCGTCAGCCGCGCCGTGCGCACGTGATCACTGAGCCAGCCACCGAGCATCGAACCGACCAACAACCCCCCGCCATAGGCCGACAGCAACCAGCCGACGGTTTCAATCGCCAGCCCCAGTTCCTGACGCAAGTACAACGCCATGAAGAGTTTGACCATGGCGCTGAGGCGGTTGATGAACAATAGAGCCGCGAGGACCCAGGCCATGGGGGTGAAATAGCCTTTAAGAAGCAACAGGGGATTCAGCCGACTTGTCACTCCATTGACCTCTTCGAACGACTTGCAGGGATTGAAACACTAACGATCAACACGGCGGTTGTCGCACACCTGCACACCAAAACCAGGAAAAAAAGGATTCGCCCTACAACCTGCTGTAGGACATGCCGCAGGCTGAGAACTTTTGACCTTGCTTTTCAAGCTCGCACTCTCCAACAGCCGAGCTGGATTGATTGCATCAAACAGAAAATCGTCGGCTCGCAGATCGCCTTCGCGAGCAGGCTCACTCCCACAATTGGAGTGGGGACGACCTCAAGAAACAGGCCGGCTGTCAGGCCGCCATCGCGAGCAGGCTCACTCCTACAATTTGACCGCGTACCTCCTCAGAAACAGGCCGGCTGTCAGGCCGCTTTCGCGAGCAGGCTCGCTCCCACAATTGGATTGGGGACGACCTCAAGAAACAGGCCGGCTGTCAGGCCGCTTTCGCAAGCACGCTCGCTCCCACAAAAAAGCAAAGCAGCGCAGCTGCACGCGGCAAAGCCGCCCCACTCAAAACAATGAGCGCAAGCTCGAGTGCCTTTGATCTTGCTTTTGATCCACGGGCGACGTCGGAAGGCTGAGTGGAGGGATTGATCCGGGCGAGGGAGCGCAGCGACCGTTCGACGAAGTCGAACACAGCGGAAGGAGGTGCAGCGAAGCAAACCGTAGCCGCTGCGCCCGGATCAGTCCCGGAGCGAAGGAACCCGAGCCTGCGAGGGCCGAACGCAGGAGCAAGCCTTTTCGGTTACCTTTTCGGCGTTTGGAAAAGGTGACTCGCCGTAAGGGCGAAACCGCCAGCCGCAGCCCCCGCAGCAACGGATATTCACCCAAAACCCCAACAGCCTGGTCGGCCCAAAGGCCGCCAAGACCAAAACCGGCAGCCCATAAAAAAGCCCCCAAGGCCTACACCTCAGGGGCTTTCAATGATGCTCACGCGTCGCGCGGAATAAAGTGATCGGCTCATATGAGCACTCGACCTTGTATTCCTCTTTCAAACGGCTGGCGACCACATTGAACTGCAGCACAGGCGCGACGCTGAGCATGATGTCGTTGCTGCGCTCCGGGAAGAACCCCTGCGTCGCGCCGTCTTCCGCCAACTGCTGCAGACCCTGACGCAACTGCCTGGAGACGCAACGATGTTATAAGGCATAGGCCCTGAAGTCGTTGCTGTCGCGAATCAGTAATTGCATCAGCCTGGGATGGATGAACAGCTTTTCCTTACCGACCTGCACTTCTTGCAGAACGCCAATGGCGACCAGCTCTTTGAGGTAGCGGGAGGCGGCTTGACGCTGGGCAATCTGTTTATCAACGACGTTGCTGATGCGGCAGTAGGGTTGCTCGAAAATGACGTCCACCAGCTCGCGGGAATATGTTTTTGGTAGTTGCTCTCGAACAAACTGGGTGGTGTGCTCGGACAGGCTGCGGATGGCGGCGATTTTGGCGCTGGTCCAGCGGGCGGTTTCCTCCACAGCGCTGAGCATGTAAAGCAGCCAGGGTTCCCATGCTTGCTCGCGAGTGACATCGAGCAGCAATCGATAGTACTCGGCGCGGTGCGCGATGATGTAACGGCTGAGGTAAAGGATCGGCAGGTTCAGCAAACCTTCTTGAATGAGGTACAGAGTATTGAGCACTCGTCCGGTACGGCCGTTGCCATCGGTAAACGGGTGAATCGCCTCGAACTGGTAATGCCCAACGGCCATACGCACCAGTGGATCCAGATCCGTCTCGTTGTGCAGAAAGCGTTCCCAATTAGCGAGCAGATCACGCAGGTGATCCTCACCTTCGGGAGGTGTGTAGATGATCTCACCTGTACGGTCGTTGGCTAACTGAGTACCGGGCACACGGCGTATGTCCATATCCACACCTTTGAGAGTGCGACAAATCTCGACTGCCGTACCAGTGGAAAGTGGGCGTTCGGCCAAAGACTGGAAGCCATGATGGAGAGCTTTGCGATAGCGCAGAGCTTCTTTAGTAGCGGGGTCGGCGTGATTTTCGCCATCATGGGCGTGCTGAAAGAGCAAATCCGTGGTGGTGACTATGCTTTCGATTTCGGAGCTGTCCTTCGCTTCCAGCAATGGGATGGTGTTGATTAACACCGTTTGGTTCGGAATGAGCTCGGCTGCCTGCTTCAACTCCGCAAGCGCTGTGCGGGCCTCGATGCAGCGCTTGAGCACTGCTCGAGTCTCCAGCTCTGCTTTGGGTGGTAAGGTCGGAAGCTGGTTATACGGCTTGTCCGCCGTCCAAGGAAGTGCGTGTATGGTCATGGATGAAGGGCCTGATCCTTGGGATAAACATTAAGGTAAGGACACCTGTATGCGCCCCCTTATGGCGTCAGTGTAAACATGTGCGCTCTACGTGTCGCTTTTTTGAGATTTTGACGACACGTCATGATCTCATGTCGCTGACGACGACATGTGCGCATGTCGTGTCTTCAAAATGGATTTCAAGCGACGTATTGTTCTCCAACCCAGCGCACGTTATGAAGACAGACCATGCTCGGCCCAAAAGCCAAGACCAAAACCGGCAGCCCATAAAAAAGCCCCCAAGGCCTACACCTCAGGGGCTTTCAGAAAAACACCTCAAACCTTAATGATGCTCCCGCGTCGCGCGGAATTTCACATCCGGCCAGCGCTCTTCCATCAACGCCAGATTCACCCGCGTCGGCGCCAGGTAAGTCAGGTGACCACCGCCATCCAGCGCAAGGTTCTCCACCGCCTTGTTGGAAAACTCCTCAAGCTTCTTCTTGTCGTCGCACTCGATCCAGCGCGCCGAATACACAGTGATCGGCTCATACGAGCACTCGACCTTGTATTCCTCTTTCAAGCGGCTGGCGACCACATCGAACTGCAGCACACCGACGGCGCCAAGAATGATGTCGTTGCTGCGCTCGGGGAAGAACACCTGCGTCGCGCCCTCCTCCGCCAACTGCTGCAGCCCCTGACGCAACTGCTTGGATTTCAGCGGATCACGCAGACGCACGCGACGGAACAGTTCCGGGGCGAAGTGCGGAATACCGGTGAAACCGAGGACTTCGCCTTCGCTGAAGGTGTCGCCGATCTGGATCGTTCCGTGGTTGTGCAGACCGATGATGTCGCCAGCGTAGGCTTCTTCGAGCTGTTCACGCTCGGAGGAGAAGAACGTCAGGGCGTCGCCGATGCGCACGTCCTTGCCGGTGCGCACGTGGCGCATCTTCATGCCTTTCTCGTACTTGCCGGAGCAGATACGCATGAAGGCGATGCGGTCGCGGTGTTTCGGGTCCATGTTCGCCTGGATCTTGAAGATGAAGCCCGAGAACTTCTCTTCCACCGGCTCGACGGTACGCTCATTGGCCACACGGGCCAGCGGACGCGGCGCCCAATCGACGACAGCATCGAGCACGTGGTCGACACCGAAGTTGCCCAATGCGGTACCGAAGAACACCGGGGTCAGTTGGCCGTCGAGGAATTCCTGCTGGTTGAATTCGTGACAGGCGCCCTGCACCAGTTCCAGCTGTTCGATGAAGCGCTCGTACTCATCGCCCAGGTGCGCGCGCGCCTCGTCGGAGTCGAGCTTCTCGATGATCTTGGTTTCGGTGCGCTCGTGACCGTGACCGGCGGTGTAGACGATGATGTAGTCGTCGGCCAGGTGATACACGCCCTTGAAATCGCGGTAGCAACCGATCGGCCAGGTGATCGGCGCAGCCTTGATTTTCAGAACGGCTTCGATCTCGTCGAGCAGTTCGATCGGGTCGCGAATGTCACGGTCGAGTTTGTTGATGAAGCTGACGATCGGCGTGTCACGCAGACGGCAGACGTCCATCAGCGCAATGGTCCGTGGCTCTACACCCTTACCGCCGTCGAGCACCATCAAGGCCGAGTCCACCGCTGTCAGGGTGCGGTAGGTGTCTTCGGAGAAGTCTTCGTGGCCCGGGGTGTCGAGCAGGTTGATCATGTGCTCGCGATAGGGGAACTGCATGACCGACGTGGTAATGGAAATACCCCGCTGCTTCTCCATCTCCATCCAGTCGGATGTCGCATGGCGATCGGATTTACGGGATTTCACCGTACCGGCCACTGCAATCGCCTTGCCCATCAACAGGAGCTTTTCGGTGATCGTGGTTTTACCGGCATCGGGGTGGGAAATAATGGCGAAAGTGCGGCGTTTCGCGACTTCGGCGGCCTGTTGGGTCATGGGAAATCGCCTGGCGGTGATTCAAAAAAGGGCGGCGAGTATAGCTTAAAAAGTGATCGCCGAACCACCGTCCCTCGGCCGCGCAAAACCCCGTAGGAGCTGCCGAAGGCTGCGATCTTTTGATCTTGTTTTCAGCAGCAAAGTCAAAAGATCGCAGCCTTCGGCAGCTCCAACAGGGTGGCCAAATAGTGTCTAACGTGGGAACCTTTTAAGGCACGGAGACGTCCATCCCCTGTTACGAACTTTCGTCAGGGGCTGAAAAATCAGCAAGTTAGCCTGACGAGGCTGCGCTCATGGCTCGCTTTCAGACCGCTTTGCCGGCTCTGAAAAACGGCTACTTTTCGCGAACGACGCTCCCGGCAGCCAAGGCTTGGCATGCCACACGGGACTGCGCTCGCCGACTACAAAAAAGGAGTCCGCCTGTGGCTATCCGCTATGGCAAAGGGCTGATGGGAGGTGCGGTGGTGATCGCGCTCCTGGCCCTGCTGGTCCACTGGATCGGCATCAACACGATCGAACACTACCGCGACGATTTGTTGTTTTACCTGCAAGCTCATCTGATTCTCGTCCTCGCTTCCATGCTGGCCGCCCTTGTCGTGGGCATTCCCGCCGGTATCTTCCTCAGCCGCCCGAGCATGGTCGGCCGCGCCGAACGCTTCATGCAAATCTTCAATATCGGCAATACCGTGCCACCGCTTGCCGTGCTCGCGATTGCGCTGGGCATCCTCGGCATCGGCAGTGGCCCGGCGATCTTCGCGCTGTTCCTCGCCTCGCTGTTGCCGATCGTGCGCAACACCTATGAAGGCCTGAAAAATGTTCAGGGCTCGCTGAAAGAAGCCGCTGTCGGCATCGGCATGACGCCGCGCCAAGTGCTGTGGAAAGTCGAATTGCCCAACGCCGTGCCGATCATCGTCGGTGGCGTGCGTGTCGCACTGGCGATCAACGTCGGCACTGCGCCGCTGGCGTTCCTGATCGGCGCCAACAGCCTCGGCAGCCTGATCTTCCCTGGCATCGCCCTGAACAATCAGCCACAACTGCTGCTCGGCGCCGCGTGCACCGCGCTGTTGGCGCTGTTGCTCGATGGCGTGGTCACCCTCGCCAGCCGCCTATGGCTGGAACGCGGTCTGCGCCCGTCTTAAGGCTTTGCGAAGGAATATTTATGAAACGACTTAGCTTGATCTTAGGCTGCGTCCTGCTGTTCGCAGGAATCGCGCAAGCCGCTGAAAAACCGGTCATCCGCCTCGGCGCCCGGGTCTTCACCGAGCAGACCCTGCTCGCCGAAATCACCGCGCAATACCTGCGCAGCAAAGGCTACGACGCGCAAATCACCGGCGGTCTGGGCAGCAACCTCGCGCGCAGCGCCCACGAAAGTGGCCAATTGGACCTGCTCTGGGAATACACCGGCGTGTCGCTGGTGGCCTATAACCACGTCACTGAAAAACTCGACAGCGCGCAGTCCTACGCCCGGGTCAGAGAGCTCGACGCGAAGAAAGGCCTGATCTGGCTGACGCCGTCGAAATTCAGCAACACCTACGCCCTCGCTCTGCCGAAAAAAATCGCCGAGCAATATCCGCAGATCGGCAACATCAGCCAGCTCAACGAAGTGCTGCGCGCCGAGGCCAAGACCAACCACTTGGTGGCGCTGGACACCGAGTTCGCCAACCGCTCCGACGGTCTCGACGGCATGGTCAAGCTCTACGACATGAACCTGACCCGCAAGAACATCCGCCAGATGGACGCCGGCCTGGTCTACACAGCGCTGCGTAACGGTCAGGTGTTTGCCGGTCTGGTCTACACCACCGATGGCCGGCTCAATGCCTTCGGCCTGAAATTGCTGGAAGACGACAAGCATTACTTCCCCGACTACACCGCCGCTCCCGTGGTGCGTCAGGCCACGCTGGATGCCAACCCGAAACTGGCCGAACAACTCAAGCCGCTGGCCGAACTGTTCGACGACGAAACCATGCGCCAACTCAACGCGCGGGTCGACGTCGACCACGAGAGCCCTTCGTCCGTTGCCGCCGATTTCCTGCGCCAGCATCCACTGAATTAAGAGAGGAGAAGTCATGGAATTTCTGAACGCCTTTTCCCATCTCGACTGGCAGCAGGTAATGCACCTGACCTGGCAGCACATCACTCTGGTCGGCATCGCCGTGACCCTGGCGATCGTCATCGGCGTGCCGCTGGGCATCCTGATGACACGCTTCCCCACCCTCGCCGGCCCGCTGCAGGCCAGCGCCACGGTGCTGCTGACCGTGCCGTCGATCGCCCTGTTCGGTCTGCTGCTGCCGTTCTATTCCAAGTTCGGCCAGGGCCTGGGGCCGCTGCCGGCGATCACCGCCGTGTTCCTTTATTCGCTGCTGCCGATCATGCGCAACACCTACCTCGCCCTGACCGGCGTTGAACCGGGCATCCGCGAAGCTGCGCGCGGCATCGGCATGACCTTCGGCCAGCGCCTGCGCATGGTCGAACTGCCGATTGCGGTGCCAGTGATCCTCGCTGGCGTGCGCACCGCCGTGGTGATGAACATCGGCGTGATGACCATCGCCGCGACCATCGGCGCCGGCGGCCTCGGTGTGTTGATCCTCGCCTCCATCAGCCGCAGTGACATGTCGATGCTTATCGTCGGCGCGCTGCTGGTCAGTCTTCTGGCGATCTTCGCCGACCTGTTTCTCCAATGGCTGCAACGCTCGTTGACTCCAAAAGGACTCCTGAAATGATCGAACTTCAAAACCTCAGCAAAACTTTCCAAAGCAACGGCAAAGATGTCAAAGCCGTGGATTCGGTAAGCCTGACCGTCAATGAAGGCGAGATCTGCGTGTTCCTCGGGCCATCGGGTTGCGGCAAAAGCACCACGCTGAAAATGATCAACCGCCTGATCAAACCGACTTCGGGCAAGATCCTCATCAACGGTGAAGACACCACCGATCTCGACGAGGTGACCCTGCGCCGCAACATCGGCTACGTGATCCAGCAGATCGGTCTGTTCCCGAACATGACCATCGAAGAAAACATCGTCGTGGTGCCAAAACTGCTCGGCTGGGACAAACAGAAATGCCACGACCGCGCCCGCGAACTGATGAGCATGATCAAGCTCGAGCCCAAGCAGTATCTGCATCGCTACCCGCGTGAACTGTCCGGTGGTCAGCAACAGCGTATCGGCGTGATCCGCGCCTTGGCCGCTGATGCGCCGCTGCTGTTGATGGACGAGCCGTTTGGCGCGGTCGACCCGATCAACCGCGAGATGATCCAGAACGAATTCTTCGAGATGCAGCGCGCGCTGAACAAGACCGTGATCATGGTCAGCCACGACATCGACGAAGCCATCAAACTGGGCGACAAGATCGCCATTTTCCGCGCCGGCAAGCTGCTGCAGATTGATCATCCCGACACCCTGCTGGCGCATCCGGCGGATGATTTCGTCAGCAATTTCGTCGGTCAGGACAGCACGCTCAAACGCCTGCTGTTGGTGAAAGCCGAAGACGCGGCGGACAACGCGCCGTCGGTCAGCCCGGAAACCCCGGTGGCCGATGCGCTGGAATTGATGGACGAGCACGACCGTCGCTACGTGGTGGTTACCTGCGCCGAGAACAAGGCGCTGGGTTACGTGCGCCGTCGCGACCTGCATCGCCAGACCGGCACCTGCGCGCAATTCCTGCGCGAGTTCAACGCCACCGCAGCGTACGACGAGCACCTGCGCATCCTGTTGTCGCGCATGTACGAGTTCAACCGCGCCTGGCTGCCGGTGATGGATGCCGAACGGGTATTCCTCGGTGAAGTGACGCAGGAGTCGATTGCGGCATACCTGAGTTCGGGACGCTCACGGGGGATGAAGACCAGTATCGTCTCGCCGGCTGAGACCGTGGTCGCGTAAACCATCTACGCGGTTGAAACCCGATCCCTGTGGGAGCGAGCCTGCTCGCGAAAGCGCAATATCAGTCGACGCTGATGGCGGCTGTGAAAATGCCTTCGCGAGCAGGCTCGCTCCCACAGGATCTACGCAATTTTGTTGATCTTCACTGGGTGACAAAGAATCTCAACAGCCTCTCCTGCTAGAGTGTCGTCAATTCAGCTTCTTCAAGGTCCAAATCCCCCTTCAAAAGACTCTCTCGCTGCCAACGTCGCCGATGTTGCCGCCATCACACTTACCAACGATCTAGCCGACAAAAGCCACGAACGTGCAGGTATTTTTAACACTCGAAAATTTGCCGGGAACATCTGCCCGTCATCTCGGTCGGGTAGAAGGAGTGATGAACGCGACGCACGTCAGAAGCGTGCAAAAACGCGACATTTTTAGTTGATCTCGCGCCCCTCACGCCCTAAAGTTCGCGCCGAACGTCCATGCTGGAAACGATCCATCCGGCTCAAGTACTGACGACGAGACAGCAAGGCCAAGGGATAGCTGCACATCTCTGGGCCTTTTTGCTTTCGGCGACATGCCTTGGGAAGTAGGCGAACCAAAGTGGGGATACGGAGGGCGTTCATGCACCCATTGTTTTTACGAGTTTGCCCATAGGAGCACCCAGCATGTCGATCCAGGTCGAAGACTATTTCGCGCGCGCTACATTCGACAAAATGAAGGCGTTCGCCGACAAACAGGAAACCCCGTTCGTGGTGATCGACACCGCGATGATCGCCCAGGCCTACGATGACCTGCGCGCCGGTTTCGAATTCGCCAAGGTCTACTACGCGGTCAAGGCCAACCCGGCCGTCGAGATCATCGACCTGCTCAAAGACAAGGGTTCGAGCTTCGATATCGCCTCGATCTACGAGCTGGACAAAGTCATGGATCGCGGCGTCAGCCCGGACCGTATCAGCTACGGCAACACCATCAAGAAATCCAAGGACATCCGCTACTTCTATGAGAAGGGCGTGCGTCTGTTCTCCACCGACTCCGAAGCCGACCTGCGCAACATCGCCAAGGCTGCACCGGGTTCGAAAGTCTATGTGCGCATCCTCACTGAAGGCTCGACCACTGCTGACTGGCCGCTGTCGCGCAAGTTCGGCTGCCAGACCGACATGGCCATGGACTTGCTGATCCTCGCCCGCGACCTCGGTCTGGTGCCGTACGGCATCTCCTTCCACGTCGGTTCGCAACAGCGCGACATCAGCGTCTGGGACGCGGCGATCGCCAAGGTCAAAGTGATCTTCGAACGTCTGAAAGAAGAAGACGGCATCCACCTCAAGCTGATCAACATGGGCGGCGGCTTCCCGGCCAACTACATCACCCGCACCAACAGCCTGGAAACCTACGCCGAAGAGATTATTCGCTTCCTCAAGGAAGATTTCGGTGACGACCTGCCGGAAATCATCCTCGAGCCGGGCCGTTCGCTGATTGCCAACGCCGGTATTCTGGTCAGCGAAGTGGTGTTGGTTGCGCGCAAGTCGCGCACTGCTGTCGAGCGTTGGGTTTACACGGATGTGGGCAAGTTCTCCGGCCTGATCGAAACCATGGACGAAGCGATCAAGTTCCCGATCTGGACCGAGAAGAAAGGCGAGATGGAAGAAGTCGTCATCGCCGGCCCGACCTGCGACAGCGCCGACATCATGTACGAGAACTACAAGTATGGCCTGCCGCTGAACCTGGCGATTGGTGATCGTCTGTACTGGTTGTCGACCGGTGCGTATACCACCAGTTACAGCGCGGTCGAGTTCAATGGCTTCCCGCCGCTGAAGTCGTTTTACGTTTAAGAGGCAGCGGCAAGTTTCTAGCTGCTAGCTGCAAGTGAAAAGCCCATGACGTGTCATGGGCTTTTTTGTGTCTGTGCGTTCGACTTGAAGTTTTGCGGGGTACTTGAAACCGAGGCCCCTCACCCCAGCCCTCTCCCAAGGGAGAGGGAGCCGACCGAGGTGTAGCGCATCATGCACCGACCAGAAGGATCGAGTCGATTATGGATTCGGCAAAGCACTTTCAGGTCGGCGTACCTCTTAAACATCCCCCAATCAGTCCCCTCTCCCTCTGGGAGAGGGTTAGGGTGAGGGCTTGCGAATTCAGACGCGCTGCAATTCTGCATAGCGAAGCGAGAACCGAGCAGCCATCCCCTGGATTTTTGGATCTGTAGCACTTAACAGCGTTTCACTCGCCACCCGCAGAAAATTAAGATTGCCCCCGGCCAAGGCTTTCTCAAGCCAAACAACCGCTTCATCAACCCGCCCCTCAGCCGCCAACACCGCCGCATAACTGAACTGCCCACGAAAATCCCCTCCCTCAGCCGAACGCCGATACCACTCGCGCGCTGCCAGCGGATCCGCCGGACACACCTGCCCTTCCTCCAGATAGCGCCCCAGCAGATTCATCGATTTCGCGTGACCCAACTCAGCCGCGCGCCGGTACAACGCCAGCGCCTGCTGATGATCAACCGTCACCCCGCGCCCGGTGGCCAGTAGATTGGCCAGGTTGTACATCGCCCAGTCCAGCCCCGCCTCGGCAGCGATTCGATAATGCTGCGCCGCGACCGAGGCATCCGCCGCACAACCCCAACTATGCTCATGACAACGCCCGAGCATGTTGCGCGCCATCAGATGCCCGCGACCGGCGGCGATGCCGAACCAGCGCAATGCAAGCGGTTGATCCTGCGCGATGCCCTGACCGTCCAGCAGGATCTGCCCAAGCAGCGCCTGCGCTTCAACCTCGCCCTCGCCTGCCGCCAGCAAGATCGCCTGCGCAGCGCGGGCCGGGCTTTCTTCAAGCATTGCCGTCAACCCGGCGGCGTCGAGAACTTCCTCGCGGCGCAACTGGAAACTCATACCTCGACCCAGCGCCGCAGCAGGTTGTGATAAGTGCCAGTGAGGCGGATCAGCGAAGGGTGATCAGGCATGTCCTGCGTAAGCTGCTGAATCGCCCCGTCCATTTCGAACAGCAGCGCGCGCTGGCTGTCTTCGCGCACCAGGCTCTGCGTCCAGAAAAACGAGGCATAACGCGCACCACGTGTGACCGCATTGACCTTGTGCAAACTGGTGCCCGGATACAACACCATGTCGCCGGCCGGCAGCTTCACTCGCTGGGTGCCGTAGGTGTCCTGAATCTCCAGCTCACCGCCGTCGTAATCTTCCGGCTCGCTGAAAAACAACGTCGCCGACAGATCGGTGCGCACTCGCTCGATGCTGCCCTTGGGCTGGCGCACGGCGTTGTCGATGTGGAAATCAAAACTGCCGCCGGCCGTGTAGCAATTGACCAGCGGCGGGAAGACCTTGTGCGGCAGTGCGGCAGACATGAACAGCGGATTCTTCCACAGCCGCTCGAGCATCGCCGCGCCGATTTCCTTGGCCAGCGGGTGGCCTTCGGGCAGTTGCAGATTGTGCTTGGCCTTGGCCGACTGGAAGCCGGCGGTGATCTTGCCGTCGGCCCAATCCGCCTGCTCCAGCGCCTGGCGGATGCGCTGCACTTCGTCTTTTGCGAACAGCCCGGGAATGTGCAGCAGCATGGCGATGTCACCTGATGGCAAGAAGGCGGCAATGGTATTGATTCTTATTGACTGTGTAAAACCCCCGAGACGGATGAACAAGCAGAAACCGTAAGGGCAAATTGTAAAGAATGTAAATTCAATGCGAATAACAATGTTTCGCAATTGATACGAATACCTGTTTACCCTATATTCCGCCGCCTCAAATCCTTGGGGAGGGAAATAAAAATGGCACGTCAACACGCACAATTACCGGTCAGTTCACCACGTCTGCTCGCCTCGGCAATCGGTGTCGCAATCACCGCCGGCTCGGCTGGGCAGATGGTCTTCGCGGCGGAAAAAACCGAGAGCAAAACTTCCGGCAACGCCATTGCCCTGGACGCCACCGCCATCACCGGTGAAGCCCAGGACTCGACCTCCTATCAGGTCGAAAAAGCCTCCTCGCCCAAGTACACCGCGCCGCTGGTCGACACGCCGCGATCGGTCACCGTCATCCCGCAACAAGTGCTCAAGGACACCGGCGCGCTGAATATGCAGGACGCCCTGCGTACCGTGCCGGGCATTACCTTCGGTGCTGGTGAAGGCGGCAACCCACAGGGCGATCGCCCGTTCATTCGCGGCTTCGATGCTCAGGGTGACACTTACCTGGACGGCGTGCGCGACACCGGTTCGCAGAGCCGCGAAATCTTCGCCGTGGAAAACATCGAAGTCAGCAAAGGCCCGAACTCGGCGATTGGCGGTCGCGGCGCCGCCGGCGGCAGCATCAACCTGGTGAGCAAGAAAGCGCACCTGGGCAACTCCTTCGACGGCGGCTTCACCTACGGCTCCGACCAGACCCAGCGCTACACCCTCGACGGCAACTATCAGTTCAGCGACAGCGCTGCCGGCCGCCTCAACCTGATGAGCCACGAGAGCAACGTCGCCGGTCGCGACAAGGTCGATTACGACCGTTGGGGCATCGCGCCGTCGCTGGCCTTCGGCCTGGGCACCGATACCCGTGTAAACCTCGACTACTACCATCTGGAAAGCAACGACACCCCGGACTCGGGCATCCCGTACACCATCCCAACCGGTGGTTCGGCCGCACGCACCAAGTCCAATCCGGACAAGCCGTACGCCGGTGGCGATCACGACAACTTCTATGGTCTGGATCGTGACTTCCGCAAGGGCCGCACCGACACCGCGACCTTCGCCATCGAGCACGACCTCAACGACGCGCTGACCATCAAGAACACCCTGCGCCACGGCAGCAGCATGCAGGATTACATCCTCACCCAGCCGGACGACAGCAAGGGCAACGTCAACAATGGCAGCGTCTGGCGTCGGGCCAACACGCGGGTGAGCAACACCGAAACCACCACCAACCAGACCGACCTGTTCGGCACCTTCTACGTGGCCGGTTTCAAGAACAGCTTCTCCACCGGCGTCGAATACACCCGTGAGCAGAGCGAGAAATCCTCGTACAACGTCAACACCGACACTACGCCGCGCACCAGCGTCGTCACCACCAACTGCAACCCGGGCCTGATCGGCGCCGCCAGCGGTTACAACTGCACCTCGCTGTCGAACCCGAATCCGAATGATCCGTGGAACGGCGCAATCTCGCGCAACTACGCCGGCACCGACACCCAGGCCGACACCTACGCGCTGTACGTGTTCGACACGCTGGAGTTGTCCGAGCAGTGGCTGGTGAACATGGGCCTGCGCTATGACCACTTCGACACCGACTACAAGACCTACAACGCCGCAGGGACCACCACCTCCAAGGGTGATGACACCAGCGAATTCGTCACCGGCCAGTTCGGCGTGGTCTACAAGCCGGCGGAAAACGGCAGCATCTATGCCTCTTATGCGACCTCGGCGACACCGCCGGGCAACACCTTGGGCGAAGGTCAGGAAGGCAACCCGCTGGGCGGCACACCGGATCGCAGCGGCAACCTGCTGAGCAGCGACATGGAGCCGGAAACCACCAAGAACTACGAGATCGGCACCAAGTGGGATCTGCTCAATGATCGCCTGTCGCTGACCGCCGACATCTTCCGCACCGAGAAGGAAAACGCTCGCGTGCAAGTCGATACCAGCTCCTACGAGAACGCCGGCAAGACCCGCGTGCAAGGCTTCGAACTGTCGGCCAGCGGCAAGATCACCGACAAGTGGCAGGTGTTCGCCGGTTACGCCTTCATGGACAGCGAACAGGTTGATGGCGGCCCGCTGGGTCGTGCCAACGACGGCAACGATCTGCCGAACACACCGAAAAACAGCGCCAGCCTGTGGACCACGTACCAGGTCACGCCAAAGCTGACGATCGGTGGTGGCGCGTTCTACGTCGACGACGTCTACGGCAGTGTCGCCAACACGACGATGGTCGATTCGTACGTGCGTTACGACGCGATGGCGGCCTACAAGCTGACCAAGAACGTCGACCTGCAACTCAACGTGCAGAACCTGACCGACGAAACCTATTACGACAAAGCCTTCTCGACCCACTTCGCCAATCAGGCGGCGGGACGTACGGCGCTGTTGAGCACCAATTTCCACTTCTGACGATTTGGAACCTGTAGGAGCGAGCCTGCTCGCGAAGGCAATCTTTCAGCAACATCGATGCTGACTGACACACCGCTTTCGCGAGCAGGCTCGCTCCCACAGGGAATGTGCCGCGAGGCTCGGCCCCGTTCATTCAGTTGAACGGGGCTTTTGTGTGTTACGCAAAACGCTTCTTGATAACCCACGGCATAATGCGCGCCGTGATGACAATTTCCGAACGGACGGCGAGTGACGTGTTGAAGAAAACCCTGTTCCAGTTGCACTGGTTTTTTGGCATCACCGCAGGGCTGGTGCTGGCCCTGATGGGCATCACCGGCGCGGCCTATTCGTTTCAGGACGAGATCCTGCGCGCGCTCAATCCGTCCGTTCTGCAGGTGGAAAAACAAGTCGCTGGAGTGCTGCCGCCAGTGGAACTGGTGGAGCGCATCGAAGCTGCGTCCGGCAAGAAAGTCGCGATGCTCTGGGTCGAGACCGACAGCGGTCACGCCGCACGGGTGTTCTTCACCCCGCCCAAGGGCGAACGACGTGGCGAAATGCGCTACTTCGACCCGTACACCGCCGAGTTCAAGGGCGATGCCACCGGCCAGGACTTCTTCGGCCTGATGCTGCAACTGCACCGTTTCCTCGCCATGGGCGATACCGGGCGCAACATCACCGGCGCCTGCACCTTGATGCTGCTGTTCTTCTGCCTCTCCGGCCTTTATCTGCGCTGGCCACGCCAGTGGAACAGCTGGCGCGTGTGGTTAACCCTGGACTGGAAAAAGAAGGGCCGCGCGTTCAATTGGGATCTGCACTCGGTGGCCGGCACTTGGTGTTTGCTGGTGTATCTGCTGCTGGCGTTGACCGGGTTGTCATGGTCGTACGAGTGGTACAACAAGGGCCTGACCCGACTGCTTTCCGACGCGCCGCAAAACGAACGCGTACGCGGCGGTCGCGGCCCGGCGCCGGAAGGTCCGGCACCGACCGCCGACTACGCAGCGATGTGGAGCAGCATCTACAGCGCTGCCGGCCCGGGTCTGGCCGCGTACAACATTCGCATGCCGGCGGTGGCCGGCCAGCCGGCGACGGTGTTCTACCTGCTCGACAGCTCGCCCCATGACCGCGCGCTGAACCAGATCACCCTCGACCCGGCCACCGGCGTGGTCAAACGCGTCGACCGCTATGCCGACAAAAGCTTCAAGGCCCAACTGCTGACCAGCATTTATGCGCTGCACGTCGGCAGCTATTTCGGCCTTGTCGGGCGCATCATCGTGACGATCGCGGCGGTGTGCATGCCGCTGTTTTTCATCACTGGCTGGCTGCTGTATCTGGACCGTCGGCGCAAGAAAAAGCAGATCAAGGATGCCCGCCAGGGCCTCGCACAACCCTCCGCCGATGCTTCGGCATGGCTGATCGGTTTCGCCAGCCAGAGCGGTTTCGCCGAACAATTGGCGTGGCAGACCGCCGGACAATTGCAGGCCGCCGGGTTGCCGGTCAACGTGCAGCCGCTGGCCAATCTCAGCGAACAGGATCTGCGGGATTCGAACAACGCCTTGTTCGTGGTCAGCACCTTCGGCGACGGCGAAGCGCCGGACAGCGCGCGCGGTTTCGAACGCAAAGTGCTGGCCAAGGCCTCGACACTCGACGGCCTCAACTACGCCGTGCTCGGCCTCGGCGATCGGCAGTACGCGCACTTCTGTGGCTTCGCCAAACGCTTGCATCAATGGCTCGGCGAGCACGGCGGCAAGACGCTGTTCGCCCCGGTGGAGGTCGATAGCGCCGATCCCTACGCGCTGCGTCATTGGCAAACGCAACTCGGCCAGCTCACCGGACAGGCGCCTAGCGAAACCTGGCAAGCACCCAGCTACGACAACTGGACGCTGGTGCGGCGCGAACTGATGAACCCCGACAGCAGCGGCGCGCCGGTCTATCTGCTCGGCCTCAAAGCCCCGGACACCCGCAGCTGGCTGGCTGGTGACCTGGTCGAAGTGTTGCCACGCAATTGCCCGTGGGCCATCGAGCATTTCCTCGACGGCCTCGGCATCCGTGGCGAAACACCGGTGAAGGTCAACGGCATCGACGAACCACTGGAAGTGGCCCTCGCCTCACGGCAACTGCCCGAACACCGCGCGCATCTGGTCGGCCTGCATGCGCAGTCGCTGGTCGACGCGATGGTGCCGCTGGCCATGCGCGAATACTCCATCGCCTCGATTGCCGCTGACGGCGTGCTGGAGCTGATCGTGCGTCAGGAACAGCACAGCGACGGCAGCCTCGGCATAGGCTCCGGCTGGCTCACCGAGCATGCGCCTGTGGGCGGCAGCATCAGCCTGCGCGTGCGGCGCAACAGTGGTTTCCACCTGCCGAACGAACCCGTGCCGATGATCCTGCTGGGCAACGGCACAGGCCTCGCCGGCCTGCGCAGTTTGCTCAAGGCACGCATTGCCGATGGTCAGCAACGGCAGTGGCTGCTGTTCGGCGAGCGCAACCTCGAGCACGACTTCCTGTGCCGCGCCGAGCTGGAGGAATGGCTGGTCAATGGCGATCTGGCGCGGCTGGATCTGGCGTTTTCGCGGGATCAGGCTGAGAAGGTTTATGTGCAGGATCGCTTGCGTGAGTCGGCGGATGAACTGAAGAAGTGGTTGGCTGGTGGTGCCGTCATTTATATCTGCGGCAGCCTTCAAGGGATGGCCTCAGGCGTAGACCAGGCGCTCAACGATATCCTCGGCAGCGCCGAAGTCGAACGCCTGATCGAACAGGGCCGCTACCGCCGGGATGTTTACTAACGCCTGCGAAAACCCCCTCACCCTAGCCCTCTCCCAATGGGAGAGGGGACCGACTGGGGGATGCTCGAGATCGACGCCGACCTGAGCGTTCTTCACTGAATCCATAGCCATAATTACCTCGGTCGGCTCCCTCTCCCTCTGGGAGAGCGCTGGGCGGGCGGCGTTCCGATGAGGGAAATGGGCTACTGTTAAATCTCCACTCAACTTCACAAGGACCGTGAAGCCATGCCAAGCCGCCCTACCCTCGCCCAATTCGCCCGCCACTTGCGCACCGACCAGACAGATTGCGAACACCTGCTCTGGCAGCGCCTGCGTTCCCGGCAGATAGCCAACCTGAAATTTCGCCGACAGTTTCCATGTCCGCCGTTTGTGCTGGATTTTTATTGTGTAGAGTTGAGATTGTCGATTGAGCTGGATGGTGGCCAGCATTATGAGACGGCCGGGGTGGTTCACGATCGGCGCCGGTCGAACTTCCTGTCTCAACAAGGCATCGACGTCGTGCGATTCAGCAATCTTGAGGTGCTTCAGCAGATGGATGATGTGTTGGAGCAGATCATCAGAATTGCGGCAGAGCGGAAAATGCCCTCACCCTAGCCCTCTCCCAGAGGGAGAGGGGACTGATTGGGGGATGCTCGAGATCGACGCCGACCTGAGCGTTCCTCACTGAATCCAAAGCCATAATCACCTCGATCTTCCAGGTCGATGCTTAACGCGAGACACCTCGGTCGGCTCCCTCTCCCTCCGGGAGAGGGCTGGGGTGAGGGGCTTTTGATCCAGCGTGATTAAACAGGCTGCAACTTCTGCTCAAACACTGCTACACCATCCAGATCCCGCAACACCACGCTCATCTCCCCGCTCTGCCCTTCGATATTCACCTCGCCAAAAAACTGAAACCCGGCAAACGGCGAGGTGTTCTGTGCGGGCGGTGCTTTCTCGAACACCACCTCTGGGCCAAACGTCTTGTCCAGTGGGTTCGGCCCGAAACTGCCGGCGTTCAACGGTCCGGCGACAAATTCCCAGAACGGTTCGAAATCCTGAAACGCCGCGCGGTCCGGATGATAGTGATGCGCCGCGCAGTAGTGCACGTCCGCCGTCAGAAACACGAAATTGCGCACCTGCTGCGCACGTAAAAATCCGAGCAGCTCGGCGATTTCCAGCTCTCGCCCCTGCGCCGGGCCGGGGTCGCCGTTGGCCACGGCTTCCCAACGCGCAACGCCCGCACTGACCTCGCCGTCCGGCACGCCAAGGCCGATGGGCATGTCGGCGGCGATGACTTTCCACTGCGCCGTCGATGCCTGCAACTCACGCTTGAGCCAGTCCAGCTGCTCGCGGCCGAGAAACGGTTTTGCCGCGCCCAGGTTGGCATCGTTGGCCTCGCGATAGCTGCGCATATCCAGCACGAATACGTCGAGCATCGGCCCGTAGCTGAGCTTGCGATAAATCCGCCCCGCCGCCGTCCGCCGCTTGCAAACGCATCGGCGCATATTCCAGCCACGCCTGCCGCGCGCGGCCGACCAGCTTGTGGATATCTTTCTCCTGATAGCGTTCATCCAGCTGCTTGCCCGGCGACCAGTTGTTGACCACTTCGTGGTCGTCCCACTGCCAGATCTGCGGCACCTCGGCGTTGAAGCGGCGGATGTTTTCGTCCATCAGGTTGTAGCGATAGTTGCCGCGATAATCGTCGAGGGTCTGCGCGACTTTGCTTTTGGCTTCAGTGGTGACATTGCGCCAGATGCGCCCGCTTTCTGTGGTCAGTTGCGCGGGCACCGGGCCGTCGGCGTAGATGGTGTCGCCGCTGTGGATAAAGAAGTCCGGCAGACGCAGGCGCATGGCTTCGTAGATGCGCATGCCGCCGATGTCCGGGTTGATCCCGAAGCCTTGGCCTACGGTGTCACCGCTCCAGACAAAACGGATGTCGCGTTTTGTCGTTGGCACGCTGCGCAGATGGCCGAACCACGGTTCGCTGGCGACGCCGCTCTGGGCGTCTTCGAAGTGCACGCGATAGAAAATTGCCTGGTTGGCCGGCAGGCCGGTGAGTTCGACGCGGGCGGTGAAATCGCTGCGCGCATCGGCCAGTGGCGAGACGAATTTGCGCGGGTTGCCGAACAGGCTGCCGGTGTCCCACTCGACCACCATGCGCGCCGGCCGATCGCTGCGACTCCAGATCATCGCGCGGTCGCCGAGCAGGTCGCCGGACTGCACGCCGTCGGTGAGCTGCGGACGATCCTTGACCGAGGCAATCACCGCCGGCGCCAGCCCCGGCAGCAACAGCCCGGCGCCGACCGCTTGCATGACGCGACGCCGACCGAGATTGAAATCGCTCATGGTGTTCTCCCTGCAAAAGGGAAAACTTAAGCACGGGTGTATGAATCCGCTATGACAATGCAGACTCCTGTGGGAGCGAGCCTGCTCGCTCCCACAGGGATTTGGTGTTGTCGGTCAGGCCTTGGCGGGCTCCAGCGGTAGCTCGACAGCCTCAGGCCGTTTGAGCAGCGCATACACCACCGCCGTGACCAGGCTCCCCGCAACGATCGCCAGCAGATACAGCAGAGCATGGTTGATCGCATTGGGGATCGCCAGCACGAACAAGCCACCGTGCGGCGCCATCAGTTTGCAGCCGAAGTACATCGACAAGGCACCGGTCAGCGCGCCGCCAGCGATGCTCGCCGGGATCACCCGCAGCGGATCTTTCGCAGCAAACGGAATCGCCCCTTCCGAGATAAAGCACAGGCCCAACACGAAAGCCGCTTTGCCGGCCTCCCGTTCAGTCTGGGCGAACTTGCGCCGGGCAATGAACGTGGCGATACCCAGGCCAATCGGCGGCACCATGCCGGCGGCCATGGTCGCGGCCATCGGTGCGTAACTCTGCGAGGCCAGCAGCCCCACCGAAAACGCATAGGCGGCCTTGTTGATCGGCCCGCCGAGGTCGACGCACATCATGCCGCCGAGCAGCACGCCGAGCAGAATTGCGTTGGTGGTGCCCATGCTGTCGAGGAACTGGGTGAGCGCGGCGAGCATGCCGGCGACCGGTTTGCCGACCACGTAAATCATCACCAGGCCGGTCACCAGACTGGCCAGCAACGGGATGATCAGAATCGGCTTCAGCGCTTCCAGGCTCTGCGGCAATTTCACATAGCGGGCGATGGCTTTGGCGGCGTAACCGGCAATGAAACCGGCAATGATCCCGCCGATGAATCCGGCGCCCAGAGTGCCTGCGAGCAAACCGCCGATCATCCCCGGCGCAAGGCCCGGGCGATCGGCGATCGAGTAGGCGATGTAACCGGCGAGTAACGGCACCATCAGCTTGAACGCGGTGTCGCCGCCGATCTGCATCAGCGCCGCCGCCAGCGTGCCTTCTTCCTTGTACGCGGTGATGCCGAACACGAACGACAATGCGATCAGCAAACCACCCGCCACCACCATTGGCAGCATGTACGACACACCCGTGAGCAGGTGCTTGTAGACGCCGGTTTTCTCGGACTTGGCCGGGGCCTTGCCGTCGCTTGCCGCACTTTCGACAGCGCCTTCGGCCAAGGCTTTTTTCAAAGTCGCTTCAGACTGCTTCAGCGCAACGCCCGTGCCGCAGCGATAGATTTTCTTGCCAGCGAAACGCTCGGTAGCGACGTCGATATCCGCCGCCAGCAGTACCACGTCAGCCTCGGCGATGGCCGTTGCGCTGAGCGGGGTTTTCGCGCCGACCGAGCCTTGGGTTTCGACCTGCAATTCATAGCCCAGACGCTTGGCGGTCTGCTGCAACGCTTCGGCGGCCATGAAGGTGTGGGCGACGCCGGTCGGGCAGGCCGTGATGGCGACGATGCGCGGCGCACGTGGCGCGTCAATCGCCGGTTCGACTGCGCTGGCCACGTAGACTTCGGCTTCTTCAGCACCGCGACGCAGTACCGCTTCGACATCCTGCAGCGCCTGCGCCGGAGCGATCTGGAACACGCGCTTGCCGACGAAGCGACTCATGTCCACCGCGCCAGTGGTGACCAGCAAGACCCACTCGGCGGCTTCGATGGTCGCCGCCGACAATTCGCGTTCCGGGTGTGCCGGATCGACCACTTCAACGCTGGTGCTCCAGCCCTGGCGCTGCGCCGCTGCATCGAGCAGGCGCGCGCACAGCACACTGGTGACCATGCCGTTCGGGCAAGCCGTAACAATGGCTAACTTCATCACAAACCCTCTTATTGTTCTGTCAGGGGGCGCACGCGCACGCCCTGTTCGAGCTGCGCCAGTTGCGCAGCGTCGTTGATGCCAAAACCGATCTGGGTCACCGCCATTGCCGCAATCGCGGTGGCGGTGCGCAGGGTTTGCTGCGGCGTATCAGCACTGAGCAGACCGTGGAGCATGCCAGCCAGCAATGAATCGCCGGCACCGACCGTGCTGGCCACGCTGACTTTCGGCGGCGAGGCATGCAGGGCCGAGCCGACACTGAACCAGTTGACCCCGTCAGCGCCGTGAGAGATCACCACGTGCTCGATGCCTTGCGCATGCAAACGTGCGGCGGCTTGTGCTTCGGCGATCGGCGACACCACTTCGCAGCCGAGGGCGTGGGCCAATTCTTCGGTGTTCGGTTTGATCAGCCAGGGGCTGGCCTGCAACGCGGCGCGCAAAGCCTCACCACTGGAATCAAGGGCGACTTTCAAGCCGAGCGCGTTCAGCCGTTCAATCAGCTCGCGCAACCATTGCGCAGTGACGCCACGCGGCAGACTGCCGGCGACCACCACCGCATCGTGCCCCGGTGCGATCTGCAGCAAGCGATCAAGCAAAGCTTGCTGCGCCATTGCATCGACCATTGGCCCCGGACCGTTGATGTCGGTAATGCGCCCGTCCTGTTCGGCGATCTTGATGTTGCTGCGCGTCTCGCCCGGCACGCGGATGAACGCGTCGATAAAACCACGCTTGGCGAACAGGGTTTCGAACGCTTGCAGATTGTCTTCGCCGAGAAAGCCGCTGACGGTGACCTGATGGCCGAGGTCCGCCAGCACCTGGGCGACGTTGACGCCTTTGCCCGCAGCGTGGGTGTGCATCTCCTCGCTGCGATTGACCTGACCGGCATCGAGCCGTGACAGCTCGACGGTGAGGTCGAGTGCCGGGTTGAGGGTCAGGGTGAGAATCTTGGCCATTACAGGGCCTCCACTAATGCGCGCACTTCATTCGCGCTGCCCACGGCCAGGGCCTGTTGAGCGAGGGTTTGCGCCTGGGGCAGGCTGAGTTCACGGATGCGCGCCTTGACTTCGGCAATGCTGCGCCCGGACACGCTGAGCTCGTCGACACCGAGGCCAACCAGCACCGGCACCGCCAGCGGATCCGCCGCCAGCTCGCCGCAGACACCCACCCATTTGCCATGGGCATGGGCGGCACGCACGGTGATGTCGATCAGTTGCAGGACCGCCGGGTGCAAGCCGTCCGCTTGTGCAGACAGCGTCGGATGACCACGGTCGATGGCCAGGGTGTATTGGGTCAGGTCGTTGGTGCCGACGCTGAAGAAATCCACTTCCTTGGCCAGCACTGGCGCAAGCAATGCGGCGGACGGCACCTCGATCATGATCCCCAGTTGCAGGTCGGCGACTGGAATTTCCAAACGCAAGCGTTCGGTCATGTCGCGGGCCTGGCGCCACTCTTCGACGCTGCCGACCATCGGGAACATGATCCGCAGCGGACGGTTGTCGGCCGAACGCAGCAAGGCGCGCAGTTGCGCTTCCATGATCTGCGGCCGCTGCAGGGTCAGGCGAATGCCGCGCACGCCGAGGAACGGGTTTTCTTCCTTGGCGATCGGCCAATACGGCAGCGGTTTGTCGCCGCCGACGTCGAGCGTGCGCACCACCAGCGGCCGTCCGGCCAGACCATCGAGGACGCGACGGTATTCGGCTTCCTGGGTTGCCTCATCCGGTGCCTGCGGGTGGGCCATGAAAATCAGTTCGGTGCGCAGCAAGCCAATGCCTTCAGCGCCCTGCTCCACCGCGCTGGTCACTCCTGCGCTTTCGCCGATGTTGGCGAACACTTCGACGGCGTGGCCGTCGGTGGTGTGCGCCGGTTGATGGCGTTGTTCGGCGGCGATCTTCAGGCGTTGCTCGCGGGTGTCTCGTTCTTCGGCGGCACGCTTGAGGGTCGCGGCATCGGCGTCGACATGCAGACGGCCACGCTGACCGTCGAGCAACAGCGGCGTGCCCGGCTCGAGCAACAGCACCGCCGCACCCGCGCCGACCAGTGCTGGAATACCGAGGGCACGAGCGACGATGGCGCTGTGCGCGGTAGCGCCGCCGCGCGCGGTGAGAATCCCCGCAACCCGCGCAGGATCCAGACGCGCGACATCGGACGGGCCGACTTCGTCCATCACCAGAATGTACGGTTGCTCAGGTTCGTTCGCGGTCTGCACGCCACACAATTGCGCCAGCACCCGGCGACCGATGTCGCGCAGATCGGCGGCACGCTCGGCGAGCAAAGCGTCCTGCAGCGATTCCTGCTGTTTGGCCGCCGCTTCGATCACCGCCATCCACGCCGCTTCGGCGCTTTCGCCTTGCTTGAGGCGGGTGTCGACTTCATCGGTCAGATCCGGGTCGTCGAGCATTTCCTGGTGAGTAATGAAAATCTCGCGAATCGCCTTGGCCTTGCTGCGTTCGATCAAGCCTTGAATGTCGCGGCGCACGTCGCTAAGCGCTTGCTTGAGGCGCTCGCGCTCGATCGCGGCAGATTCGCCGCGCAACGGGTAATCGATGGCTTGCAGCACCTGAATGTGCGCAGGGCCGATGGCGATGCCCGGTGCGGCAGGAATCGCCTGCAACAGGCTGCCGGAGGCCGGCGCGATCAGCACTTCGGCGATGTCGGCGATCACTTCGCGCTGCTGACTCACGGCCGGCAGCGGCTCGACTTCCTCACCGAGGCCTTCTTCAATCGCCGCGAGCAAGGCCGGCAAGGCATCGCTGGCGATGCTCGGCTCGGCGATCAGCTCCAGCACCTGACCGCGCCGGGCGCCGAGGCTGAGCAGTTTGCTCAGGCTCTTCACCGATACGGCGCTGTCCTGGCTGTCGACGATGCGCACGCGGATTTCGCCGTCAAAACTCTTCGCCAGTTGCGCAAGGATCTTCGCCGGGCGCGCATGCAGACCGTGGGCGTTGGCCAGGGCAATACGCGCGCTCGGCCAATCGGCAGGCAGTTCACCGCCCAGCACTTCGAGGACTTTGCGGCTGCTGGTGGCGCGGCCCAGTTCGTGGCCGCGACCTTCGATCAGCAACGCGCACAAACGCTCGAGCAGCGCCTGATGCGCTTCGCCCAGACTCGCCAGGCAGAAGAGACCGCTAAGCGGCTGGCCGAGGTAGCGCATCGGTTTGTCCGGGGTGACGAACGCCAGCCCCGGACGCTTCACGGTCTGCTCGCTGTGCAACCACCACAGGCCATCACCCAATGGCAGCGCTTCGACTTGCTGCAACACGCCGGCAAAGCCATTGCTCACACATTCGGCCTGACGCAGCAGACGTGCGCCGCGCCAGACCAGTTCTTCGAAATCGTCGGCCGACACGCCGAGGCCGATCATCTGCGCGTCCAGCGCCAGTTCCTGCGGCGCGCCTTGCAGCAGCTTCAGCAGCGCTTCGGGCGAGCTGGCGCGACGCAGGGCCTGGCCCAGATCGGTCTCGCCGAGGGCGCGGGTCAGCAGTTGCAGCAGGCGCAGGTGTTCATCGGATTTCGCCGCGATGCCAATCGCCAGATAAACGATCTGGTCATCGCCCCAGTCGACGCCGTCGGGAAACTGCATCAGGCGCACGCCGGTGGCGAATACCTGATCGCGGGTTTCCGGCGTACCGTGGGGAATGGCGATGCCTTGACCGAGAAAGGTCGAGCCCTGGGCTTCCCGGGCCTGCAGGCCGGCGAGGTAGCCGTCGGCAACCAGACCATCGGCGACCAGATGACTGGCCAGCAATTGCAGGGCAGCGGGTTTATCCACGGCCGACTGGCCCATGGATATCTGCTCTATAGTGAGCTCGAGCATGCGATCTCCTTTTTGGCGCAGTTCAACGCCAGGTATTGTTTTGAATGGTTCACAGCTTAGGCGCTCTGCCGCGCTTTTCAGCGGCAGTTTTGGCGGTTTCACGGCAGAACCGGCCAAAGGCGTCTAAAACGTAGAAAATACGCTTGCTGAAACGTTTAATCTAGATTGATCGGCACGTTACTCGATAATGTCTCATCCTTGAAGTCCAACTGGTCGGATCTGCCCAGGCAATAAGTCGACTGCCCTTATCGGGTAGGATTGGCGAAAATGTCGCGGCATGCTCGAAAAAACAAGGAAATACCGGGTTGAAACTCAGTGATATCGCGCGGTTGGCCGGCGTCTCCGTCACCACCGCCAGCTACGTCATCAACGGCAAGGCCGAACAGCAACGCATCAGCAACGCGACCGTCGAGCGCGTGCGCGCGGTGGTCGATCTGCACGGCTTCACGCCCAATCCGCAAGCGGCCGGCCTGCGCAGTCGGCACACGCGCACCTTGGGCTTTATCCTGCCGGATCTGGAAAACCCCAGTTACGCGCGGATCGCCAAGTTGCTCGAACAAGGCGCGCGGGCTCGCGGTTATCAATTGCTGATCGCCAGCTCCGACGATGCGCCGGACAGCGAGCGCCAGTTGCTGCAACTGTTCCGCGCGCGCCGATGCGATGCGCTGATCGTCGCCAGTTGCCTGCCGGCCGGTGATGACAGCTATCGCCAGTTGCAGGCCAAGGGTCTGCCGATCATCGCCATCGACCGGGTCATGGAACCGGAGCATTTCTGCTCGGTGATCAGCGACGACCGCGAGGCCAGCCTGCATCTGACCCAGAGCCTGCTCGATCCGCAGCCAAAGCAGATCGTCCTGCTAGGCGCACGCCCGGAGCTGAGCATCAGCCAGGAGCGTGCCGCCGGTTTCCGCGCAGCGCTCAAAGACTTCAAAGGTGAGGTGCTGATCGAGCACGCCGAGTCGTTCAGCCGCGAGTGCGGCAAGCAATTGATGGAAGAACTCCTGCAGCGTCTGGGGCATTTGCCTGACGCACTGGTGACCACTTCCTACGTACTGCTGCAAGGCGTGTTCGATGCGCTGCATGATTTCCCGCTGAAATCGCGGCCGCTGCGCTTGGGCACGTTCGGCGACACGCAGTTGCTGGATTTCCTGCCGTTGCCGGTCAACGCCATGTCCCAGCAACACCAATTGATCGCCGACAAGGCCCTGGAACTGGCCCTGGCCGCCGTGGAGCAGGACGACTACCAACCGGGCGTGCAAGCCATTGCGCGAACTTTCAAGCAGCGTATTCATCGGGACTGAAGCGTGGAGCTGATCGACAGCCACACCCACCTCGACTTCCCCGACTTCGACGCCGATCGCGCAGAGTTGCTGGCCGAAAGCCGCGCTCTCGGCGTGCGGCGCATCGTCGTGCTGGGCGTGCATCAGGGCAACTGGCAACGGGTGTGGGACCTGGTGCAGAGCGATGCCGACCTGTATGCGGCGTTCGGTCTGCATCCGGTGTTCCTCGATCAGCATCGCTCCGAGGATTTGCACGCGCTGGGGGACTGGCTGACACGGTTGCGCGGGCATCGGCAGTTATGCGCGGTGGGCGAAATCGGCCTCGATTATTTCATCGAAAACCTCGATCGCGAACGGCAACAGGCGTTGTTCGAAGCGCAGCTGCAACTGGCGGCGGACTTCGGGTTGCCGGCGCTGATCCACGTACGCCGCAGCCACGCAGCGGTGATCGCCACGCTCAAGCGCTTCAAACTCAAACGCGCCGGCATCATCCACGCCTTCGCCGGCAGCCGCGAAGAAGCGCGGGAATACATCAAGCTCGGGTTCAAACTGGGTCTCGGCGGCGCACCGACCTGGCCGCAGGCGTTGCGCATGCATCGGGTCCTGCCGGAACTGCCGCTGCAATCGGTGGTACTGGAAACCGACTCACCGGACATGGCCCCCGCCATGTTCCCCGGCCAGCGCAACAGCCCGGCGCATCTGCCGGCGATTTGCGCGGCGCTGGCCGAGCTGATGAATATCACTGCTGAACAACTCGCCGCTGCCAGCACCGCCAACTGCTGCGAAGTCTTCGGCTGGTAACACGTACCCGGGTAGGAGCTGACGAGTGCAACGAGGCTGCGATCTTTTGATCTTCAAAGGCAAAGTCAAAAGATTGCAGCCTCGTTGCACTCGTCAGCTCCTACAAGGATTGTTTGGGGCTCAGACGCGAAACGCGCTGATCAGCTGTTTGAGCTCAACCACCTGCGCCGACAGCGCGCGGCTGGCATCTTCGGTCTGGTGCGCGCCTTGCGCCGTGCGTTCGCCGGCACGGTTGATCTCGACGATATTCTGGTCGATGTCGTGGGCCACGGCGGTCTGCTGTTCGACGGCGGCGGCGATCTGCTGGTTCTGGTCGACGATCATGCCCACCGCGCCAAGGATGTTTTCCAGCGCCTGCTGGACCTTCTCCGACTGGCCCACCGTGCCGTTGGCCATCTGATGGCTGACGCCCATGGCCTTCACCGCCGCGCCGACGCCGCCATGCAGTTTGGCGATCATCTGCTCGATTTCTTCGGTCGATTGTTGGGTGCGTTTGGCCAAGGTGCGTACTTCGTCGGCGACCACGGCAAAACCGCGCCCCTGCTCGCCGGCTCGCGCGGCTTCGATCGCCGCATTGAGTGCTAGCAGGTTGGTCTGTTCTGCGATGCTCTTGATCACCTCAAGCACACGGCTGATCGACTGGCTGTCGCTGGCCAGTTGATTGATCACCAGCACCGACTGATCGATTTCGCTGGCCAGCGCGGCAATGCTGCCCTGCTGCGATTCCACCAGCCCGCGTCCGCTGAGGGTTTCGTCGTTGACGCTGTGGGCGCTGCTCACCGCAGCGGCGGCACTGCGAGCGACTTCCATTGAGGTCGCCGACATCTGGTTCATCGCCGTCGCCACTTGTTCGATCTGCGAGCGCTGCCCGGCCACGGCCTGATTGCTCTGCGCCGACACGCTCTCCACCTGCCCGGCCTGGCGCTCGACCTCACCCACGGTGTGGCCCACGCGTTCGATCAAGTCGTGAATCTTCTTCACCGTACCGTTGAACACCTCGCCCAACTCGCCCAGTTCATCACGGCTGCTGGCCTTGAAGTTGACGGTCATGTCACCGGCCGCGACCTTGTCCATCATCGCGCCCAGGCTTTTCAGGGTGGTCCGGGTCGAGGCGTAGAAACCGCCATAAAGATAGAAAATCAGCACAAACACCACCGACAGCGCAGAGGCTTGCAGAATCATGTGCGTGCGGTTCTGCGCCAGACGCTGCTGCAACTGGTTGTCGAGGAATTTCAGCGTGGCCTGATTGAGCTGGTAGGTGTGCTCCATCAGCCCGGTGACCTGATCGTAGAATGCCTGCCACGGCGCATCGAGGGTATCGGCCATCACCACTTGTTCTTCGAACAGTTCGCTGGCCTGCTTGAGCGAAGCTTTGCTGGTGTCGGCCTGGGCACTGAGGGATTCGCGCGCAGCACTGCTGGAACCGAGGGCGTCTTGCAGTTTCAGGGCGTACTCGGCCTGGAGTTTTTCGATCTGCACCAGCAACTCGTCGAAACGCGTGCTCGAGGAACTGTTGAGAAAGCCCTGGCCCAACGAATACGAACCAATTGCCCGGCCTTCGCCGAGGGTTTGCGTGACGCTGGGGGTAATCAGCGTGACCAGTTCGCTGAGCTGACGAATGTCGCTCTGGTTGTCGCGGCTCAACCCGGCCTGACTGGTGATGATCTGGCTGAAAATCTGCGCACTGGCCAGCAACTTGCCAATCAACGCGCTTTTGCTTTGCAGCGAGCTCTCCGCTTGCTGGGCCTTGAACGCGGCGATCATTTCATCGCGCTTGGCCTCGAACTGCTTGATCTGCTCGGGGTCTTCGGTCATCGCCGTCAGCCCTTCGAGCCGCGCGAGCAAAGCCTGCTCCAGCGTCTGGATCTGCGCTTCGACATTGCCGGCCTTGCCGGACTGGCCGAGGGTAACGTCGATCTGCACCAGATTGTTCAGGGTCTCCAGATCCCGGCGCAGGTTCAGGCTGCTGCCCAGCAGGTCGAGGCTCTGCAATTCGACGCGTGTGCCCTGAAATTCGCGATAGGAATCGCGTACCAGATAGAAATTGGTCACCAGCATCGGCACCAGGAACAGCACGCTGATCAGGCTGAACTTCATGCCGAAGCTCAGACGGTTCATCAGCGAGACGGCGGGATAGAGCAAGCTCTTCACTGGAAGTCTCCCTTGGTTTTTCTTGTTTTTATTGGCAGGCGCGGGACGAGAGCAGATAGCCACTATCGGGCGCTATCTCTGTATAGCGTAAATCGGCGGGAGGTTTTGTAACTTAAGGTTAATGGCAATGCAGTGATCGCCAAATCAAAAGCAAAAAGATCGCAGCCTTCGGCCAGGTAGGAGCTGCCGAAGGCTGCGATCTTTTGATCTTGCTGTAATCAGTGAACCAGAACCGTCCACAAGGCAAACCCGGCATACCACAGCACCGCCGCACGCAGCAGCAGTTCCCACAGACAATCGAGGGTGTTGATGCCGTCCGGGCCGACCACTGGCGGTGGAACTTCCCCGGCTGCCAGGCCGACCTTGTTGATCAACTGCGCAGCGCTGATGTTCCAGTTGAGCAGCTCATGCAGCATCACCCGGCTGACCGCAACGAAGTTGCCGACCAACGCAAGACTCGCCGCCAGCAAGCGCACCGGCACCCAATCGAAGGCATGACGCAACTGCGCAGCACGCTCGACCAGCGCCGGATTGCAGCCGTGCTCTTCGGCTAGCGCCAGCAGGCGATAGGCCAATGCCGCCACGGGGCCGAGGAGGAAATACCAGAAGATCACCGCAAAAAAACTCTGATAGGCCTGCCACAGCAGATGCCCTTGCACCCGCTCGAGCAACTGCTCGCCGCTGTCGGCGCAGATATCCAGGTCGCGCTTGGCGACGTGCGCCGCCGCTTGCAGATCCTCACGGCGCCAGGCATCGCGGAACGGGCCGAGGCCACCGAGCAGATCGCCACGCCCGAGGCTGTAGATCACCACCAGCAAATGCACCGGCAACGCCAGCAAACCGTAAGCCACAGGTTCCAGCACCAGCAGCAACAGCGCCAGCAACGCCACCGGGAACAGCACCAGAATCGTCAGCACCAGCCACGGTTGCCTGGCCAGCCGTTTGCTGTTTTCGAGTTTGTGCAGTTCGCGGATCCATCCGCCGTCGCGTTGAAGCCGATGGCGCAGGGCCGAAAACTTCTCGATCCACAGCGCCAGCAGTAACACCAGAAAACTCATTGTCCTTCCTCTTTTGCCAGGGCGGCGCGGTAGCGTGCCCAGTCGAATGCCGGTCCCGGATCAGTCTTGCGCCCCGGCGCGATATCGCTGTGGCCGCAGATGCGCTGATCGGTGATCGCCGGAAAGCGTTTCTGCAACTGCCGGGTCAGCGCAGTCAACGCGCGATATTGCTCGTCGGTGAACGGCAGATCATCGGTGCCTTCCAGCTCGATGCCCACGGAAAAATCGTTGCAGGTTTCACGGCCTTCGAACATCGAAACGCCGGCATGCCACGCCCGTTCCAGACAGGAGACAAACTGGGTGACGTTGCCGTCACGTTCGATCAGAAAATGCGCCGAGACGCGCAGGTCAGCGATGCCTGCAAAGTACGGGTGTTCGGTGACATCCAGACGATTCTGGAAAAATTCCTGCACCTTGCCCGTGGCGAATTGCGCCGGCGGCAGGCTGATGTTGTGGATGACCAACAGGGACACTTCGCCCGCCGGGCGCTCATTGAAGTTGGGCGACGGGCAGATCTGCACGCCATGACACCACCCGCTCGCGGGATCCAACTGCATACCGATTCCTTCAACGCCGACCATGTGGGCGCCCAGTATGCCGCGATCCGCCCTCACCGCGCGATCACTTGCCGCGATTGAGTCGCCGCAGGTCGCCCAGCACCGATTCCAGTGCGCGGTCGAACAGCAAGGTGTCATCCAGTGCGCGCGCGGCGCCACGGCTGAAAGCCAAGGCGAGGTCGGTGCGGCTGTGCTCCAGCACTTTCGTCCCGGTGCGGTCGACGAAGACATATTTGCCGGTCTCTTCGATGGTCGCGGCGAGTTTGCAACGCAAGGTCTGTTCCTCGTCTGCGTCGAACACCACCCAGTTGCCCACACGCAACTGCTCGACCTGAGACAGACCGGCATCGTCTTGCGCCAGGCGCGGCGCCGGGGTCGCTGCTGCCTGGTCGGCACTGTGCTGCAAGACCTCGGGCGTGACTTCGATCAGCGGCATGGCGCTGTGCTCGGCATCGTCGGAACGTTCCAGCACGCGTACGTGCAGAGCCTCCAGTTCGCTGAAAAATTCGCTGGTGGCAAACGGGTCGAACGCGGTGCTGCTCAGGCCATCGCGCAGCGACTTGAGCAAACCCGGCACCAGTGCCAGCAGGCGCAGGCTGGATTCGCCGTCGTCATGGCGCTGCACGCTCCAGACCAACTGTTCCATGGTCTGCACATCGGCATGCCATTCGGCGGACTGATCGCCGTGCTTGAGGCAGGTCAGCAACAGCACTTTGCTCCAGGCCTGCTGGACGAAACTCACCACCGTCGCCGGCAGCACTTTGCCCAGTAGCGCCTGTTGCAACGCCTGCGCGACACGCCGCTGAGCCAGCTCGGCCTTCGCCCGGCCTTCCTCGGCGTCCCGCAAGCGTTGTTCCAGCAGTTCGGTGCGGCGGCGCTCTTCCTGAGTGAAGGCGAGGAAGTCGGCGAGCAGTTCGGAGAAGATCGCCGGGTCATCCACAAAATCACTCAGCAAGCGCTGCACCACTTGTTCGATGCGCACGTATAGGTTGTCGCGCTCAGCGCCGTCGCAATCGCTCCAGCCCATTGCGGCCTCGGCGATTTCGTTGAGCAGGCGCCGCGCCGGGTGCGTGCTGCGGCTGAAGAAACTCTTGTCCAACACCGCAACCTTGAGCATCGGAATCTGCAATCGGCCGATCAGCGCCTTGAGCGCATCGGGCACGTTGCGATCGTCGAGGATGCAGTCGAAAACCATGGCGATCAGGTTGATCACATCTTCGTCGGCGGTCGCGACGACGCGGGACCTGCCGCTTCTGACGCTGACCCGGGTCAGCAGTTGCTCGAGCTGATGACGCAGATCGAAATCTTCCTGAGCCTCCAGCGCCGGTACGTATTGCTGCAAGTGCGACAACAACCGCAGCAGGTCGCGGGTGTTGATCGGATGCGCCGGGGCGCCGGGCTCCAGGGTCGGTGTGACGCGGCCGCGGACCTGGGCGAGCAATTGCTGCATCGCTGCGAACACTTCCTCGATGCCTTCGTCCGCTGGCGGCTCGTCGAGATCTTCAATCAATGTGTCGCTGTCCGCAGGCTCGACCATGCGACGAGCCACGGCGGGTTTCAGATGTGGCAACACGCCGGTGGCGAGCAACAACTGATTGGCCTCGCCATACAACTGTTCGGTGTCAGCCAGCACATAGCGTTCGAACAGCTTGAGCAGGATCAGCTTGACCTTGATCTCGACGCCGAGGTTACGTCCGGCCTGCAGGAAATATTCGCACAGCATGGCCGGACTCAGCGGATTGTGCTGATCGTCCAGACGCTTGCCGAGCATCGAGCTGAAGCGTGCGGTGAGTTGATCGAGAGCGAAGCCGTCGCGCTTGAGCACACGGCTGACCATGGTCTGCACGGCGACGGTACGCTCCATGGCATCGGTGCGCGGCGCCGACTCTTCGACCACCGGCGTGCGTGGCAGTGTGTTGGCGGCGGGGTCGTATTGGGTAAGGCCGGCGAAGGCTTCAAAGAACAGTTCCAGAAAGCCGCGCTCGATGTTTTTGCGTTTGAGGCGCAGGTCGCGCATGGCTTCGAAAAAAATGTTCTGATCGACGTCGTTGCGCGCCCGGTCGGCCATTTCGAACAGCGTGTCGTCGGCGTTATCGAACAGCTCCTGCAAATCGTGGCGCAGCTGCTGCGCAGCCTTGTCGCGAACCTGCAGCAGAATCACCGGCAAGCGGGCAAGCGGCGAGTGGTCCGCCAGATCGGCAGTCGCCCGGTGCAAAGGCACCACTTTCCCGTCGTTGCGCATCCAAGCCTCCTGGAACGGTGATTCGGTTCGTCGCTTTGACACTGCCCAACTGGACTCGTTCGTCAAAGCCATGACGTCAAATACAAGGCGGATTATCTGGCAAAACAGGCCGGCGATGCTATAGGCCTCAGGGTTTCCCCTATACGCCACACCTCGCACTCAGCGCAGGAAAATCGACCAGATGCGTCAGGCACGAACGTTCTCGCCTTGGGTTGGCTCGCGCCCTGCCCCTATAATCGAACCACTTTGTTTGTGGAGTCCGTTATGCCGAATCTACGTCTCGCCGATCTGACCGCCGAAATCGAAAACAACGTGCGCCGTGCGTTGCTCGAAGACGTCGGCAGCGGCGACATCACCGCGCAACTGATCCCGGCCGAACGCCTGGCCAAAGCCACCATCATCACCCGTGACGACGCCGTCATCTGCGGCACCGCGTGGGTCGATGCGGTGTTTCGCCAGCTCGATCCGCGCGTGGCGGTGCATTGGCAAGTGGTCGACGGCCAGCGGGTCAAAGCCAATCAGCCGCTGTTTCACCTGGAAGGCCCGGCTCGCTCACTGCTGACGGGGGAACGCAGCGCGCTGAACTTCTTGCAGTTGCTGTCCGGCGTAGCGACGCGCGCGCAGTACCTGGCGGACTTCGTCGGCGAGACGCAGGTCAAGTTGCTCGACACGCGCAAAACCTTGCCGGGCCTGCGGATGGCGCAGAAATACGCAGTGACCTGCGGCGGCTGCCACAACCACCGGATCGGTCTCTACGATGCCTTCCTGATCAAGGAAAACCACATCGCCGCCAGTGGTGGCATCGCCGAAGCCGTGGCCGCCGCACACAAGATCGCCCCGGGCAAACCGGTGGAAATCGAAGTGGAAAGTCTTGAGGAATTGAAGCAAGCGCTGGAAGCCGGCGCCGACATCATCATGCTCGACGAACTGAGCCTGGACGACATGCGTGAAGCCGTACGCCTGACCGCCGGCAAGGCGAAACTGGAAGCCAGCGGCGGCATCAACGAAAGCACGCTGCTGCCGATCGCCGAAACGGGCGTGGATTACATCTCGATCGGCGCGATGACCAAGGATGTCAAAGCGGTGGATCTGTCGATGCGACTAAGCCTCTAAACGCAGCGGCAAGCTACAAGCTACAAGCTACAAGCTGAGCGATTGTGCTTTTACTTGTAGCTTGCAGCTTAAAACTTGTAGCTGCTTTTAAACGACGAGATTGTTCATCTCGCAGTACTCTTCCCACTCGACACCCAATACTTCCGCCGCTTCCTTGTGCAGCACGAGGCGCTGCGCCTCGAACTCCTCCGGCGTGCTCGTGTACTTGAGGGTCAGCTCCCACGGCTGCAAGCCCTGCGCTTCGGCTTCATCTTCGAAGGCCCACTGGATCTGGTCTTTTTGATCATCGGGACTCAGGTCCTTGATCTCATCCTTCAGGTCCGGCACATCCAGAAGGTATTTTTCCAGCGCTTGTTCGTGGCGTTGCTCTTGGGTCAATTCAGTCATGGGGTTCTCGCTGATCTTAGGAATGGAGGATGGATCTGGATCATCAAGGATCTCTCTGACGCGGACTGGCCGGCCTTCGGAACCATTCGGGATCATCTGAAAACTGCTAAGCGATGCTCATGCAGGCACCGAATATAGGACGTTTGCATGACGAATTACACGGCTCTTTACATCTCTTGCACAAAAAGCTGACCTGCGGAACATGAATCGATGTGGCGCGCTGAGGAGTTGGTGCCCGAGACAGGAATCGAACCTGCGACCTTCGCGTTACGAGTGCGCTGCTCTACCGGCTGAGCTACACGGGCGGTGGGCTAAACCTAGCACCGGTCTCGAGCTGCGGCAAATTTGTGGGTTGTCTGATGGTATTCTTTTGAGAACCACATTTGTGGCGAGGGGATAAATCCCCTCGCCACAATTTCTTAATTTCAGATAAAAAAATGCCCCCGCCGTTTGCACGGCGGGGGCATCTTCATTGCGCTAAAGCGTTGGGGTGATTAAACGCCCGAAGCCTTGGCAGCTGCCACGTCTTTGATGGACAGCTTGATACGGCCGCGGTTGTCCACGTCCAATACCAGCACTTCCACTTCCTGGCCTTCTTTCAGGATGTCGGTCACTTTCTCAACGCGAGCGTCGCTCAGCATCGAGATGTGCACCAGACCGTCCTTGCCCGGCAGGATGTTGACGAATGCGCCGAAGTCGACGATGCGCTCAACCTTGCCGACGTATATCTTGCCGATCTCGGCTTCTGCCGTGATGCTCAGAACGCGCTGACGAGCAGCTTCTGCGGCATCTTTGGTTTCGCCGAAGATCTTGATCGAACCGTCGTCTTCGATGTCGATCGAAGCCTTGGTTTCTTCGCAGATCGCACGGATGGTCGCGCCACCTTTACCGATAACGTCACGGATCTTGTCGGTGTCGATCTTCATCGCGATCATGGTCGGAGCGTTGGCCGACAGTTCGGTACGCGACTGGCCAATGATCTGGTTCATCTGGCCGAGGATGTTCAGGCGCGCTTCAAGGGCCTGGCCCAGAGCGATTTCCATGATCTCTTCGGTGATGCCCTTGATCTTGATGTCCATCTGCAGCGCAGTAACGCCTTTGGCGGTACCGGCTACCTTGAAGTCCATGTCGCCCAGGTGATCTTCGTCGCCGAGGATGTCGGTCAGGACGGCGAACTTCTCGCCTTCTTTAACCAGACCCATGGCGATACCGGCTACCGGTGCCTTCATCGGTACACCAGCGTCCATCAGTGCCAGGGAAGCACCGCACACGGAAGCCATCGAGCTCGAACCGTTGGATTCGGTGATTTCCGATACCACGCGGATGGTGTACGGGAACACGTCAGCGGCTGGCAGCATGGCCGAAACCGAACGACGGGCCAGACGGCCGTGACCGATTTCGCGACGACCGGCGCCACCCATGCGACCACACTCGCCTACCGAGAACGGTGGGAAGTTGTAGTGCAGCATGAACGGGTCTTTCTTTTCGCCTTCCAGGGTGTCCAGCAGTTGCGCATCACGGGCGGTGCCCAGTGTTGCAACAACCAGTGCCTGGGTCTCGCCACGGGTGAACAGAGCCGAACCGTGAGTCTTTGGCAGGACGCCGACTTCGATGTTCAGCGGACGTACAGTCTTGGTGTCGCGACCGTCGATACGTGGCTTGCCGTTAACGATGTTTTCGCGAACGGTGCGGTATTCGATTTCGCCGAAGGCTGCTTTGACTTCAGCAGCGCTTGGCTGGCCTTCCTCACCGGACAGCTTGGCGACCACTTGGTCCTTCAGCTCACCCAGGCGAGCGTAACGGTCGGCCTTGATGGTGATGGTGTAAGCCTGGGAGATCGCTTCGCCGAACTCGGCACGGATAGCGCCCAGCAGTTCGGTGGCTTCTGGCGCAGGAGCCCAGTTCCAGGTTGGCTTGGCGGCTTCGGCAGCCAGTTCCTTCACAGCGTTGATCACAACCTGGAATTCGTCGTGAGCGAACAGTACCGCGCCCAGCATCTGGTCTTCGGTCAGCTCTTTGGCTTCCGATTCAACCATCAGCACGGCGTCGGAAGTACCGGCAACGACCATGTCCAGGCTCGAAGCGGCCTGCTGCTCGTAAGTCGGGTTCAGCAGGTAGCCGGTGCTTTCGTGGAAAGCCACGCGAGCGGCGCCGATCGGGCCGTCGAATGGAATGCCGGAGATGGCCAGGGCAGCCGAGGTACCGATCATCGCAGCGATGTCCGGATCGGTCTTCTTGCTGGTGGAAACGACGGTGCAGACAACCTGCACTTCGTTCATGAAGCCTTCTGGGAACAGCGGACGGATCGGACGGTCGATCAGTCGGGAAGTCAGGGTTTCTTTCTCGGAAGGACGGCCTTCACGCTTGAAGAAACCGCCAGGGATCTTACCGGCGGCGTAAGTCTTTTCCTGGTAGTGCACGGACAGAGGGAAGAAACCCTTGCCCGGATCGGCTTGCTTTGCACCGACAACAGTCACCAACACGCTGACGTCGTCGTCAACGGTGACCAATACTGCGCCGGAGGCCTGACGGGCGATACGGCCTGTCTCGAGGGTAACGGTCGATTGACCGAACTGGAATTTTTTGATTACCGGGTTCACGGTGTCCTACCTTCTTTGTGGCTCTTGGGGGAAACGGTTTCTTGCGAATTCTTGGGCAATCTCGGGAATCGGCCCGATGGCAATTGTCCGGGTGCTACAGGTAAAGCCATGCTGCAGATAAAACTTGAGGCTGGGAGCCTGCAAGGCGCCAGCGGAAAACCGCTGACGCCCGACAGACCACCAACCTCATAGCGCAATCGCTGATTAGCGACGCAGACCCAGGCGAGCGATCAGAGCGGCGTACCGGCTCACGTCCTTGCCTTTCAGGTAGTCCAGCAGCTTGCGACGCTGGTTAACCATGCGGATCAGACCACGACGGGAGTGGTGATCTTTACCGTTGGCCTTGAAGTGACCTTGCAGTTTGTTGATGTTGGCGGTCAGCAGTGCAACCTGCACTTCTGGCGAACCAGTGTCACCAACAGCTTGCTGGTAGTCAGCAACGATTTGAGCTTTTTCTTGAACGTCGAGAGCCATGAGGCAATCCTTCCTTATCAGGAAACTGTTTCAGGGAAACAGCTTCAACAGGCCAGGGACAAATCCCTGTATCTATAAATGAGTAGTGACCATGCCTGTTAACAGCCACACTCGCCGGCCCGCTTAACGCAGACCGGTTCCGGTCATTCTGACCGAATCAAGCGACGCGGCGCGATGCGCCCGTCTTCGCTCACTTCACCGATACCGATGAAGCGACCATTGTGATCCTGTACTCGTACCATGCCGAACTTCGGTGCATCCGGGGCACGTACCGGCTGGCCGTTGAGCCAGTAGAACGCGCTCGCTTCCGAGAAGTGCAGCAACGGCCAATCCTGCAGGCCGCTGTCCGATGGCATCAGGAAGCGATCGATCGCTTCGTTGCCGCCTTCGGCATGTACCGCTTCCAGCTCTTCGAGAGTAACAGTCTGCGCCAGGGTGAAAGGCCCGGCCTGGGTCCGACGCAATTCTGCGACGTACGCACCACAACCGAGTTGCTCACCGATATCCTCCACCAGGGTCCGAATATAGGTGCCCTTGCTGCAGTCCACCGCAAGCCGCGCAGTATCGCCTTCGAAGGCCAGCAATTCCAAGCGCGCAATAGTAACAGAACGCGGTTCGCGCTCCACTACTTCGCCTGCACGTGCCAGTTTGTACAGCGGCTGGCCATCACGCTTGAGTGCCGAGTACATCGGCGGTATCTGACTGATTTGCCCACGAAATTTCGGCAGAACCGCTTCGACATCGGCGCGACCAACGGTCACCGGACGCTCCTGCAAAACCTCGCCTTCGGCATCGGCCGTGGTGGTGGTCTTGCCCAGTTGCGCCAGAGTCTCGTAGCCCTTGTCGGAATCGAGCAGGTATTGCGAGAACTTGGTCGCCTCGCCGAAGCACAGCGGCAACACGCCGGTGGCCAACGGGTCGAGGCTGCCGGTGTGCCCGGCCTTCTCGGCATTGAGCAGCCAGCGTACCTTCTGCAATGCCGCGTTGGAGGTGAACCCCAACGGCTTGTCTAGCAGAATGATGCCGCTGACGTTACGACGGATACGTTTGACCTGAGCCACCGAATTACTCCTTGGTGTCTTCAGGTGCAGGAGCGGCAACGTGCTGATTGTCTTCAGCGACGGCGCGCTCGATCAGCGCCGACAGGTGCGCGCCACGCACGACGGATTCGTCGTAGTGGAAGTGCAGTTGCGGCACGCTGCGCAGCTTCATTTCGCGGGCCAATTGCATGCGCAGGAAGCCTGCGGCGGCATTGAGCACCTTGATGCTTTGCGCGATGTCTTCAGCGTTGTCCTGACCCATCACGGTAATGAAAATCTTCGCGTGACCGACGTCACGGGACACTTCCACAGCGGTGATGGTGACCAGGCCGACGCGCGGGTCTTTGACTTCGCGACGGATCAGTTGCGCCAGCTCGCGCTGCATCTGATCGCCGATACGTTGGGTACGGCTGTATTCTTTTGCCATGATTTGTTACCTGTTACTGCCCAGCGGTGAAACCCGCAAGGTCTGAAAGCGGCAAACGCCCGGCCTGACAAAAGCCAGACCGGGCGTTGCGTTTAGAGTCCGGACGCTGTGCCGTGCATTTGCATGCTACGGCCCATCGTGGCCCTTGAAGTGCGCGAGTCAGAGGCTGCGAGCAACCTGAACCTTCTCGAAGACTTCGATCTTGTCGCCGACTTTGACGTCGTTGTAGCTCTTCACGCCGATACCGCATTCCATGCCGGCACGTACTTCGGAAGCGTCATCCTTGAAGCGGCGCAGGGATTCCAGCTCGCCTTCGAAGATAACGATGTCTTCACGCAGTACACGGATCGGACGGTTACGGTGCACAACACCTTCGATCACCATGCAACCGGCGATCGCGCCAAACTTCGGCGAACGGAACACGTCACGCACTTCGGCCACACCCAGGATGTTCTCGCGAACATCGCTGCCGAGCATGCCGGTCAGGGCTTTCTTGACGTCTTCGATGATGTCGTAGATCACGTTGTAGTAACGCATATCCAGACCTTCCTGCTCGACGATCTTGCGAGCGCCGGCATCGGCACGCACGTTGAAGCCGAACAGTACAGCGTTGGAAGCCAGTGCCAGGTTGGCGTCGGATTCGGTGATACCACCGACACCGCCACCCACGACGCGCACTTGTACTTCGTCGTTGCCCAGGCCATTCAAGGCACCGTTCAACGCTTCCAGCGAACCACGGACGTCGGATTTGAGGACGATGTTGAGCGTCTTCTTCTCGGCCTGACCCATGTTTTCGAAGATGTTTTCCAGCTTGCCGGCGTGAGCGCGAGCCAGTTTGACTTCGCGGAACTTGCCTTGACGGAACAGAGCCACTTCACGGGCTTTCTTCTCGTCGGCAACCACGCTCATCTCGTCGCCAGCGTCCGGGGTACCGTCCAGGCCGAGGATCTCGACAGGGATGGATGGACCGGCTTCCTTGATCGGCTTGCCGTTCTCGTCGAGCATGGCACGTACACGGCCGTAGTTCGAACCGACCAGAACCATGTCGCCTTGACGCAGCGTACCGTCCTGAACCAGCACGGTTGCCACCGGGCCACGACCCTTGTCGAGACGCGATTCAACCACGACACCACGGCCAGGAGCCGATGGAGTAGCTTTCAGTTCGAGAACTTCGGCCTGCAGCAGAACGGCTTCAAGCAGCTCGTCCACGCCAGTACCCATCTTCGCCGAAACCGGAACGAATGGTGTGTCGCCACCCCAGTCTTCGGAAGTCACGCCGTGAACCGACAGCTCGCTGCGGATGCGATCGAGATCGGCGCCCGGCTTGTCGATCTTGTTCACTGCTACCACCAGCGGCACGCCAGCTGCCTGAGCATGCTGAACCGCTTCGATGGTTTGCGGCATCACGCCGTCGTCCGCTGCAACCACGAGGATCACGATGTCGGTCGCCTTGGCACCACGGGCACGCATTGCGGTAAACGCAGCGTGACCCGGGGTGTCGAGGAAAGTGACCATGCCGCGATCAGTCTCAACGTGGTATGCACCGATGTGCTGGGTGATACCGCCGGCTTCGCCAGCAGCTACCTTGGCACGACGGATGTAGTCGAGCAGGGAAGTCTTACCGTGGTCAACGTGGCCCATTACGGTCACGACTGGTGCACGGGAGAACGACTCACCTTCAAACTTCAGGGACTCGGCCAGGGAATCTTCCAGAGCGGTGTCGCTGACCAGGGTCACTTTGTGGCCCAGTTCTTCGGCTACCAGTTGAGCAGTTTCCTGATCAAGCACCTGGTTGATGGTCGCTGGGGTACCCAGTTTGAACATGAACTTGATGATTTCAGCCGCTTTGACCGACATCTGATTGGCCAGATCGCCAACCGTGATGGTCTCGCCGATCTGCACATCACGCACGACAGGGCCGGTCGGGCTCTGGAAACCGTGGGCGTTGCGCTTCTTCAGCTTGGCCTTGCCGCGACCACCACGACGGAAGCCATCGCTTTCTTCGTCGGTAGTGCGTGGCGCCACACGTGGTGCCGGGGCTTTTTCTTTGACCGATGCGCGATGCGGAGCGTTTTTGCGCTCGCCATCACCGCCACCGCTGCGACGATTGTTATCGTCGGCACGTGGCTTGTCCGGACGGCGCTGTTCGTTCTGCTTGTTGCGAACGTCAGCCGATGGAGCAGGAGCAGCAGCCACCGGTGCGCTTTCGCGAACAGGTTCGGCAGCAGCCGGTGCCGCAACGGCGTCGCTGGCAGCGGTTTGCGCAGCAGCAGGCTGGCGACGCGCTTCTTCTTCGGCGCGCTGCTTGGCTTCTTCTTCAGCCTTCTGACGGGCAGCATTTTCTACTGCGCGACGCTCATCCAGTTCACGCTTGCGCTCGGCTTCGATTTCTTCCGGGCTGCGCTGTACGAAAACTTTCTTCTTGCGAACTTCAACGCTGATGCTCTTGCTACCAGCCACACGCAGGGTGCTGGTGGTTTTACGCTGCAGCGTGATCTTGCGTGGTTCTTCCACTTTCGCCTTGTGACTGCTCTTCAAGTGAGTCAGCAGGGATTGCTTCTCACTGTCAGTCACATTTTCGTCGGCGGCGGTGTGCGGCAGACCTGCCTCACGCATCTGCTGCAACAGGCGCTCTACCGGTGTTTTGACCTCATCGGCCAGTTGTTTCACCGTGACTTGCGTCATGCACTTCTCTCCTCAGGCCGCGCCTAATTACTCGAACCAGTGGGCTCGGGCGGCCATGATCAACTTGCCGGCACGATCATCGTCAATGCCGTCGATGTCGAGCAGGTCGTCAATAGACTGCTCGGCCAGGTCTTCGCGGGTAATTACGCCGCGCACCGCCAGTTCCATCGCCAAATCCTTGTCCATACCCTCAAGCGAGAGCAGGTCTTCGGCCGGATGGGCGTCTGCCAGCTTTTCCTCAGTAGCGATGGCTTTGGTCAACAAGCGATCCTTGGCGCGAGCACGAAGCTCGTTGACGATGTCCTCGTCAAAGCCGTCGATGTTGAGCATCTCCTCCACCGGTACGTAGGCAATCTCTTCCAGGCTGGTGAAACCTTCATCTACCAGCACCTGAGCCAGTTCTTCGTCGACTTCCAGCTCGTCGATGAAGTTGCGCAGGATGTCGCCGGTTTCTGCTTGCTGCTTAGCCTGGATGTCCGATTCGGTCATCACGTTCAGGGTCCAGCCAGTCAACTGGCTCGCCAGACGCACGTTCTGACCACCGCGACCGATGGCCTGAGCCAGATTGTCTGCGCCAACGGCGATGTCCATGGCATGGGCATCTTCGTCAACGATAATTGCCGCAACCTCGGCCGGGGACATGGCGTTGATCACGAACTGGGCCGGGTTGTCGTCCCACAGCACGATATCAACACGCTCACCGCCCAACTCACCCGATACCGCCTGAACGCGCGAACCGCGCATACCGATGCAGGCACCTTGTGGGTCGATGCGTTTGTCCTTGGAACGGACGGCGATCTTGGCACGCGAACCCGGATCACGGGAGGCTGCCATGACCTCGATGAGGCCTTCAGCGATTTCCGGCACTTCGATACGGAACAGCTCGATCAGCATTTCCGGCGCGGTACGCGACAGGATCAGCTGCGGGCCGCGGTTCTCGGTGCGGATTTCCTTGAGCAGCGCACGCAGACGCACGCCGACACGGAAGGTTTCGCGAGAAATGATGTCTTCGCGGGCCAGCAACGCTTCAGCGTTGTTGCCCAGATCGACGATCACGTTGTCGCGGGTAACTTTTTTCACGGTGCCGGAGATGATTTCTCCCAGGCGCTCGCGATAGGCGTCGACCACTTGAGCGCGCTCGGCTTCGCGAACTTTCTGCACGATGACCTGCTTGGCAGTCTGTGCAGCGATGCGGCCGAACTCGATGGATTCGATTTTCTCTTCGACGACGTCACCGACCTTGGCACCAGGATGCGTTTCGGCAACCTTGCTTGGCCAGGTCTCGATGGCCGGATCGTCGAGATCATTCTCTTCGACGACCGTCCAGCGACGGAAGGTTTCGTAAGAACCGGTGTGGCGGTTGATTTCCACACGCAGGTCCACTTCGTCTTCAAAACGCTTTTTGGTAGCAGTGGCCAGAGCCAGCTCCAGCGCTTCAAAAATTACGCTTGCCGGTACACCCTTTTCATTGGATACCGACTCAACAACCAGCAGTACTTCTTTGCTCATCGTACGCCTCGCCTTTCGCAAGCCATTGGATCCGCGGGATCCGCGTCTCAGTCAAAACTGGGAATAATGTTGGCCTTGTCGATCATATCGATCGGCAACAGGAACTCGTGGTCTTCTACCTGCACCACGACGTCCTGCTCTTCTACACCGCGCAGAAGGCCCTGAAAGTTGCGTCGACCTTCGAAAGGCGAGCGCAGCTTGATCTTCACTTGTTCACCGGCAAATTTGGCAAACTGCTCAAGAGTGAACAGCGGGCGCTCCATGCCAGGCGAGGAAACTTCAAGGGTGTATTCAACGGAGATCGGATCTTCAACATCCAGAACGCCGCTGATCTGACGGCTGACAATGGCGCAATCGTCCACCAGCACGCCACCCTCTTTATCGATATAAACGCGCAACATCGAGTGACGACCCTGAGCCGAAAACTCGATACCCCAGCATTCATAGCCCAGGGCCACGACCACCGGGGCCAGCAAGGCCTGCAACTCTTCTAGCTTGCTCGACACCTGAACCCCCTAGTGCATGATATGTGCATGCTTTGCAAAATAAAAAAATGGGCATAACGCCCATCCTTGAAACGCCGTCGAACAGCGGCGTTGAAAGTATCCAGCTAACAAAAAGCCCCTTAAAAGGGGCTCCTTAAACTGGTTGCGGGGGCCGGATTTGAACCGACGACCTTCGGGTTATGAGCCCGACGAGCTACCAGACTGCTCCACCCCGCGACAAAGCTGGGGCGGAAGTATACGACCGATCCCTTTTAGGGTCAATGTAACCTTCCACCTGCAAGAAAGCCCGCAACAGCGGGCTCTCCTGACTAATTGGTACCGAGAAGGGGACTCGAACCCCTACACCCTATGGGCACAACCACCTCAAGGTTGCGTGTCTACCAATTCCACCACCTCGGCAATACTACGTTTGAAACCCTTCTTACTTCTGCTCTTGAGCTGGAGGCACGTCAGTCGCTGGAGTAGCCGACTTTTGCTCTTGAAGCACCGGGACATCATCAGAAGCCGGTTGTTGCTTAGGTACTTCCAACACTGCTGGATCTGGAAGACCTGCTTGAGTCAGCTGATGAGCTTTCTCTTTAGCAAAGTAACCTAACCCCAAGCTGGTTATGAAGAAACCGGCGGCAAGTATAGCAGTAAACTTACTAAGAAAGGTAGAGGAACCTTGGCTTCCGAACACAGTATTTGAAGCACCTGCTCCGAAAGACGCGCCAGCGTCCGCACCCTTACCCTGCTGCAGCAAAACCAGAGCAACTACGCCCAATGCACCCAGCAGATGAAAAACGACTACGACTGTTTCCAGCATTTTTTCAGTTTCCCGCGGCGCGACAAATCGCACCGAACTCATCTGCATTCAGGGAAGCTCCACCAATGAGCCCCCCATCGATATCCGGCATGCCGAACAGTTCGACCGCATTGGCCGCCTTCACGCTGCCGCCGTATAGAAGCCGCACACCTCGTGCGACTTCAGAATTCTCTGCCGCCAACTGCTCGCGAATGGCCTTATGCACATCCTGAGCCTGTTGCGGCGTTGCAGTCAGCCCGGTACCAATGGCCCAGACCGGCTCGTATGCAATCACTGCCTTGGCAAAGGCACCGACACCCAGCTCCTCGATGATGCTGCCCAGCTGACGCCCGACAACTTCAAGAGTTTTTCCGGCTTCGCGCTGCTCGAGGGTTTCCCCTACACACAACACCGGAGTCAAGCCACATGCCTGTGCCGCTGCGAACTTGCGATTCAGCATCCCGTCTCGCTCGCCCATAATCTGGCGGCGTTCGGAGTGCCCGACAAGCACCAGGGAACAACCTGCATCCACCAGTTGGCTGGGAGCAATCTCACCAGTCAAGGCACCTTGCATGGCTTCCACCGCAGAATTCTGCGCGCCGACCGAAATCGACTTGCCTTTCAAGCCATCAATCACTTGATTGATATACAAGCAAGGCGGGAACACCGCGACATCAACACCGCTAGGCAAGGCCAGATGACGAAGGCCGTTGATCAGCTCAGCGACGCTGGCGCGGGTACCGTGCATCTTCCAGTTACCAGCTACCATAGGGCGACGCATGCTGTACCTCGTCGGTCAAAGTGGGCGCAGATGTTACCCAACACAATCATGGCTTGCAAGCCGTATCAGGCAGAAACTTCGGTTACCAGTTTTGCCAGCTCTTCGGCATAGCCGCGAACCTGGTTTTCGTCCTCGCCTTCGACCATTACGCGCACCAGAGGCTCTGTGCCGGACTTGCGCAGAAGCACGCGACCGCGCCCCGCCATCGCCTGAGTTACACGGGCACTGGCTTCCTTGACAGCCGGATGCTCCAGCGGGCTTTCACCGCCGCCAAAGCGAACGTTGATCAGCACCTGAGGGCACTTGCGCAACGCCTGCCGGGTTTGTGCCAAGCCTTCGTTGCGGGATTTCAGAGCCATCAACACCTGCAGAGCCGCGATGATCGCGTCGCCCGTGGTGGTGTGGTTGAAGCAGACCACATGCCCGGAGTTTTCCCCACCAACGAGCCAGTTGCGCTCTTGCAGTTCGGCAATCACGTAGCGGTCACCGACATTGGCGCGAACGAACGGGATCGACAGATCCGCAAGGGCCAGTTCGAGACCAAGATTGCTCATCAACGTACCGACGACGCCACCCTGCAACTTGCCACGCTCATGCAGATCGCGGGCAATGATAAACAGCAGGTCGTCACCATCAACAATGGCGCCGGTGTGATCGACCATCAATACCCGATCACCATCACCGTCGAAGGCGATACCCAGGTCCGCATGCTCAGCCAGAACGGCGGCCTGCAATGGGCCCATATGCGTGGAACCGCAGTTATCGTTGATGTTCAACCCATTCGGCTGGGCAGATAGCACGACAACTTCGGCACCCAGCTCACGGAAGACGCTCGGTGCAACCTTGTAAGTCGCACCATGCGCGCAGTCGATGACGATCTTCAGGCCGGCGAAATTGGAGCCAGTAGGAACGCTGCTTTTGCAGAACTCGATGTAGCGACCCGATGCGTCATTGATTCGCGACACCTTGCCGATCTTGCTCGACTCGACAACGGTCATCGGCGTGTCGAGCAATTCTTCGATCATCAACTCCAACTCATCCGGCAGCTTGGTGCCTTTACCGGAGAAGAACTTGATGCCGTTGTCATCATGCGGGTTGTGCGAGGCACTTATCACGATACCGGCTTCAGCCTGGAACGTACGCGACAGATAAGCGATGGCAGGCGTCGGCATCGGGCCGAGCAGCATCACATCGGCGCCCGCCGAGGTCAGCCCGGCCTCGAGTGCCGATTCGAACATATAACCGGAGATCCGCGTGTCCTTGCCGACCAGCACCTTGCAGGCCCCCATCTTGCGGAAAGCCATACCAGCCGCCCAGCCGAGCTTGAGCATGAAGTCAGGCGTGATCGGGTATTCACCAACACGACCGCGAATGCCGTCGGTACCAAAATATTTCTTGCTCATAAGTGCTCCATCATTCTTATTCGGCTGATTCAACGGCCGCAATCATTCGCACAACATCGACGGTTTCCGCCACATCGTGGACGCGCAATATACGTGCGCCTTTAACTGACGCCAGCGCCGCCAGCGCCAGTCCGCCGTGCAGGCGCTCGCCCACGGGACGGTTCAACGCGTGGCCAATCATACTCTTGCGCGAAACACCTACCAGCAATGGCCGCCCCAGCGCATGCAGGGCCTCCATGTGTTTGAACAAGCTTAGATTGTGCTGCAGGGTCTTGGCGAAGCCGAAGCCGGGATCAAGAATGATCCGCTCGGCAGGAATGCCCGCCTGGGCGCACTGATCCATGCGCTCGGCGAGAAACTCGCCGACCTCGCGGGTGACATCCTGATACTGCGGATTATCCTGCATATCGCCCGGTTCGCCGAGCATGTGCATGAGGCAGACCGGCAATCCGGTAGCCGCCGCCGCATCCAGCGCACCATCGCGACGCAACGAACGCACATCGTTGATCAGGCCGGCACCGAGCCGTGCGGTTTCGCGCATGACTGCCGGGGTGGAAGTATCGACCGAGATGATCACATCCAGCTCGCGATTGATCAGCTCGACAATCGGCGCGACGCGCTCGAGCTCCTCCAGAGGAGAAACCGCTCGCGCGCCTGGCCGGGTCGATTCGCCGCCGACATCAATCAACGTCGCGCCAGCCAGCACCATCGCTTCGGCATGGCGCAAAGCCGCATCGAGCTGGCTATAGCGGCCGCCGTCGGAAAAGGAATCAGGAGTGACATTGAGAATGCCCATGACATGCGTCTGGGCCAAATCAAGAACCCGGTTGCCACAAGGCAACCGGGTCAGGGACTGTACAGAAGTCATTTCAAGCCTTAAACGTCAGCAGCCGGACCGCCAATCGGTTTTTCCGGACGCTCATCCTGCACGACAGGCGGCGGAGGCGTACCGGTGCCACCCGACCAGTCGCGAGGTTCGCGAGGTGTGCGGCCGGCCATGATGTCGTCAATCTGCTCGGCATCGATGGTTTCGTACTTCATCAGCGCATCAGCCATGGCATCCAGCTTGTCACGGTTATCCGTGAGGATCTGCTTGGCGGTGCCGTAGCACTGATCAATGATGCTGCGCACTTCGGAGTCGATCAGTTTGGCTGTCTCACCGGAGAAGCTGGCAGCCTGACCACCACCACCGCGACCGAGGAACACTTCGCCTTCTTCTTCGGCGTACATCAGCGGACCGAGTTTTTCCGACAGACCCCATTTCGTCACCATGTTCCGGGCAATCTGACTTGCACGCATGATGTCGTTGGAGGCCCCGGTAGTCACACCATCGAAGCCCAGGGTCATTTCTTCAGCGATACGGCCACCGTACAACGAGCAGATCTGGCTGATCAGCGCACGTTTGGACAGGCTGTAGCGATCTTCTTCCGGCAGGAACATGGTCACACCCAGCGCACGACCGCGCGGGATGATCGATACCTTGTAGACCGGATCATGCTCAGGAACAACGCGACCGACAATGGCATGGCCAGCTTCGTGGTAGGCCGTGTTCTGCTTTTCTTTCTCGGACATGACCATGGATTTGCGCTCGGCGCCCATCATGATCTTGTCTTTCGCCAGTTCGAACTCTTTCATCTCGACGATACGCTTGCCGCTACGGGCAGCGAACAGCGACGCTTCGTTGACCAGGTTGGCCAGGTCAGCACCCGAGAAGCCCGGAGTACCACGTGCGATCACTGCCGGAGCAACGTCGTCGCCCATTGGCACTTTGCGCATGTGCACTTTCAGAATCTGCTCGCGACCGCGAATGTCTGGCAAGCCAACCACCACCTGACGGTCGAAACGGCCCGGACGCAGCAGCGCAGGGTCGAGTACGTCCGGACGGTTGGTCGCAGCAATCACGATGATGCCGTCATTCATTTCGAAGCCGTCCATCTCTACCAGCAACTGGTTGAGAGTCTGCTCACGCTCGTCGTGGCCGCCACCCATGCCGGCGCCACGATGGCGACCTACCGCATCGATTTCGTCGATGAAGATGATGCAAGGTGCATGTTTCTTGGCCTGCTCGAACATGTCACGGACGCGGCTAGCGCCGACACCCACGAACATTTCAACGAAGTCAGAACCGGAAATAGTAAAGAACGGCACTTTGGCTTCGCCGGCAATCGCCTTGGCCAGCAAGGTCTTACCGGTACCTGGTGGGCCGACCATCAATACGCCGCGCGGAATACGACCGCCCAGACGCTGGAACTTGCCCGGATCGCGCAGGAACTCAACCAGCTCGCCGACTTCTTCCTTGGCTTCGTCGCAACCGGCAACGTCAGCCAAAGTGGTTTTGACCTGATCTTCGGAGAGCAGGCGCGCCTTGCTCTTGCCGAAGCTCATCGGCCCGCCCTTGCCACCGGCGCCGCCCTGCATCTGGCGCATGAAGAACATGAACACCGCGATGATCACCAGGATCGGGAAGCTGGCCACCAGGAGCTGAGTCCAGATGCTTTGCTGTTCAGGCTGCTTGCCTTCAACCACAACGTGATTGTCGACCAGATCGCCGATCAGGCCATTGTCCTGAATTGCCGGACGAATGGTCTTGAAGCTGTCGCCATCGGTGCGCTTGCCGGTAATCACATAGCCGTCAACGGCTACGCGTTCGACCTTGCCATCCTTGACCTGCTGGATGAAGTCGGAATAGTTGAGGGTCTGCGGCTCGTTAGGGCTGGAGAAGTTGTTCATCACCGTCACCAGGACTGCCGCGATGATCAACCACAGGATCAGATTCTTTGCCATATCGTTCAATTAACTACCCTCTGAAGCAAGCTCCGCTACTGGCGCGCGCTTCGCATGATATTCACCGGCCTAACTTACTACATTACCTACAACTCTGGCAGGCGCCGTCTGTAACCCTTTGTGAAACACTTTCTACACAATATTCGCTTATGCCTGCAGAGCGAAATATGAAAAACCTATCGCCCCGCCGAAAAACCTCGTTTCAGGCATCACCACCGCGATAACCCCAGGCCAGCATGTACTGCTCTCGGGAGCTGCCACGGGAAGAGTCTGGCTTGATCATCTGGATCTTGTCGAATTTCTTCCGAGCATCCTTCAGATAAACGTCGAACCCTTCGCCCTGGAAAATCTTGATGACGAAGTTGCCACCGGGCTTGAGGATCCGTTCCGCCAGGTCCAGCGCCAGCTCGCACAGGAACATGGCCTTGGGCATATCCACTTCGGGCGTACCACTCATATTGGGGGCCATATCGGAAATCACAAGGTCCACCTGCGAATTACCCACAGCCTCAAGGATTTGAGCCAGCACCGAGTCCTCAGTGAAGTCACCTTGAATGAAGGTCACGTCCGGAATGCCGTCCATTTCAAGAATGTCCGAAGCGATCAGACGCCCCTGACCACCGATCAGCCGACTGGTGACTTGCGACCAGCCACCCGGCGCCGCGCCGAGGTCGACCACGCTCATGCCCGGACGGATGAGTTTGTATTTTTCCTGGATCTCCAGAAGCTTGTAACTTGCACGCGAGCGGTAGCCATCCTTCTGCGCCTGCTTCACATAAGGATCGTTGACATGTCTTTTCAGCCAACCAAGGCTTGTCTTGGAACGCGCCATTGGGCACCTCGATGATTAGGGTCGTGATTAGTTGGGCGGATCCACGAACCCTCGGGTAAAATGGCCGCCATTTTACAGAATCCAGACGAAAGGGTCAGATTATGCCGCTCACTCCAGAGCAGAAGAAACAGTACAAATCCATCGGCCACCACCTCAAACCAGTGTTGACGGTGGCGGACAACGGTTTGACTGAAGGTGTTTTAGCCGAACTTGAACGCGCCTTGGCCGATCACGAGCTGATCAAGATCAAGCTCAATATCCTTGATCGCGAGTCGCGCCTCGCGCACATCGCCGAGCTGTGCAAGGTCGGCAAAGCGGACCTGGTTCAGGTCATCGGCAAGATGGCTCTGGTCTACCGCAAGAACTTCAGCGTCAACAAGCAGCTGTCGAACGTTCATCGCTTCAAGTGATGCGCAGGGTCAAGGGTGTGCTTCGCGCACCCTGCCACCCCATCCCGGCACCGGCTGCATGACCAGCACCAGCCCGGAAAAACCCAGCACCAGATAACTGAATACCTGCCAGCGCTGCGCATCCGGCCAGCCGACACGCACGGCGACATACATCGCGCACGCGTACAACGCCATCAACAGCACCTGCCCGCGAAAATCCCGCCATAGACTGGCAAGGCCCTCGGCCTGTACCAGCACCAAAGCCTGAAAGATCACGCACAGAGCGGCGAATCCCACCACCAGCACTTCGAAAGCACTGGCCACTTCGTCGATCAACAGCGGCGCCAGACCGATCCGGCCCAGCGCCGGCTGCAAACCGACATGAATCAACCATAGCCCACCGACCCAAAGCATCTGGGTCAGTTGCCAAAGCATGGCGCCCGCATGCAGCGGGCGCCTTCTTTCAGATGTGACGAACTTCGACAATCTCGTACTCGATCACGCCGCTTGGCGTTTTGACGGCGACAACGTCACCCTCTTCCTTACCAATCAAGGCGCGGGCCAGCGGCGAACCGACGGAGATCTTGCCGAGTTTGAAGTCAGCCTCATCCTCACCCACGATGTGGTAAGTGACGCTTTCATCAGTCTCGACGTTGGCGATCTCGACGGTGGTACCGAAAATCACTTTACCGGTGTGAGGAATGGTCGTGACGTCGATGATGACCTGATTCTGAATCCGGCCCTCGATATCACGAATACGCGCTTCGACCATGCCTTGCTGTTCGCGGGCAGCATGGTATTCAGCGTTTTCCTTCAAGTCACCCAACTCGCGGGCCGTACCGATGTCCTGGCTGAGCTTCGGACGGACGACCTTGGTCAGGTGAGCATGCTCCTCTTCCAGGGCGCGAGCGCCCTGAACAGTCATTGGGTACTTGGTTATGCTCATGCCTTCAATCCTGCGTGTAGATCCTGCAAGCGGCGCACGGTCTTTTCCGGACCGAACTTCAGCGCTTCGCAGATCGCTTCGCCCGCAGCAATAGTGGTGGTGCAGTAGATCTTGTGCTGCAGGGCGTTGCGACGAATGGAGTACGAATCGGCGATCGACTGACGACCCTCGGTGGTGTTGATGATCAGCGTGACTTCGTCATTCTTGATCATGTCGACCACGTGCGGACGACCCTCGGTCACCTTGTTCACGCGGCGCACTTTCAGGCCTGCGGCTTCGATCAGCTTGGCAGTGCCGGCAGTGGCGACCACTTCGAAGCCCAAGTTGATCAGATCACGGGCCACGCCTGCAACCAGTGGCTTGTCGTCATCGCGCACGCTGATGAACGCGGTACCGCCGGTCGGCAGAACTTCGCTGGCACCCATCTGCGCCTTGGCGAATGCTTCGCCGAAGGTGTCGCCGACGCCCATCACTTCACCGGTCGACTTCATCTCTGGGCCGAGGATCGGGTCAACGCCAGGGAACTTGGCGAACGGGAACACCGCCTCTTTCACGCTGTAGAAGTTCGGGATGATTTCCTTGGTGAAGCCGATTTCCTTCAGGGTCTTACCGGCCATCACGCGCGCAGCGATCATGGCCAGGGAAACACCGATGCACTTGGAAACGAACGGTACGGTACGCGAGGCGCGCGGGTTGACTTCGATGACGTAGATGTCTTCGCCCTGCAAAGCCAACTGCACGTTCATCAGGCCGACAACGCCCAGTTCCAGAGCCATTTTCTTGACCTGTTCGCGCATCTCGTCCTGGATGTGTGCCGGCAGCGAGTACGGCGGCAGCGAGCAAGCGGAGTCACCGGAGTGAACGCCCGCCTGTTCGATGTGCTGCATGATCGCGCCGATCACTACATCTTTGCCGTCGCAGACCGCATCCACGTCCATTTCGATGGCGCAGTTGAGGAAGTGGTCGAGCAGCACCGGGCTGTCGTTGGACACTTGCACCGCGTCACGCAGATAGCGCTTGAGTTCGTCTTCCTTGTAAACGATTTCCATCGCACGGCCGCCCAACACGTAGGACGGGCGCACCACCAGCGGATAACCGATCTTCGCCGCAGCACGAACGGCTTCGTCTTCGCTGCGCACAGTGGCGTTTGGCGGCTGACGCAGGTTCAGACGCTCGACCATTTGCTGGAAGCGCTCACGGTCTTCGGCGCGGTCGATGGCGTCAGGGCTGGTGCCGATGATCGGCACGCCAGCAGCTTCCAGTGCGCGAGCCAGTTTCAGCGGAGTCTGGCCGCCGTACTGGACGATCACGCCTTTCGGCTTCTCGACGCGGCAGATTTCCAGTACGTCTTCCAGGGTTACCGGCTCGAAGTACAGACGGTCGGAAGTGTCGTAGTCGGTGGATACGGTTTCCGGGTTGCAGTTGACCATGATGGTTTCGTAGCCGTCTTCGCGCAGGGCGAGAGCAGCGTGAACGCAGCAGTAGTCGAACTCGATGCCCTGGCCGATACGGTTCGGACCGCCACCCAGAATCATGATCTTGTCGCGACCCGACGGCGCTGCCTCGCACTCTTCCTCGTAGGTCGAGTACAGGTAAGCGGTGTCGGTAGCGAACTCGGCGGCGCAGGTGTCAACGCGCTTGTAGACCGGGAACACTTCCAGCTTCTGACGATGCGTACGCAGGTTTTTCTCGGTGACGCCCAGCAGTTTCGCCAGACGCTGATCGGAGAAGCCTTTGCGCTTGAGCTTGAACATCAGGTCGCGGTCGATCGAGGACAGACCAAGGGTCTTGACCTTCTCTTCGTCCTTGATCAGGTCTTCGATCTGCACCAGGAACCACGGGTCGATCATGTTCATGCCGAAGATGTCTTCGACCGACAGACCGGCGCGGAAGGCGTCAGCCACGTACCAGATACGCTCGGCGCCCGGCACGGTCAGTTCGCGCTTGAGCACGCTCATGCTGTCCGGGTTGCTCAGATCGAGCTTCTCGTCCAGACCGCAAACGCCGACTTCCAGACCGCGCAGGGCTTTCTGCAGGGATTCCTGGAAGGTCCGGCCGATGGCCATGACTTCACCGACCGACTTCATTTGCGTGGTCAGGCGCGCGTCAGCCTTGGCGAATTTCTCGAAGGCGAAGCGTGGCAGCTTGGTAACGACGTAGTCGATCGACGGTTCGAAGGACGCCGGGGTCTTGCCGCCGGTGATGTCGTTCGACAGCTCATCAAGGGTGTAGCCCACAGCCAGTTTGGCCGCGACCTTGGCGATCGGGAAACCGGTGGCTTTCGAAGCCAGTGCCGAGGAACGCGAAACACGCGGGTTCATTTCGATCACGACCATACGACCAGTGTTCGGGCAGATACCGAATTGAACGTTGGAACCACCGGTCTCGACGCCGATCTCGCGCAGTACCGCCAGCGAGGCGTTACGCAGGATCTGGTATTCCTTGTCGGTCAGCGTCTGGGCTGGAGCTACGGTGATCGAGTCACCGGTGTGCACGCCCATCGGGTCGAAGTTTTCGATCGAGCAGACGATGATGCAGTTGTCCTTTTTGTCGCGGACAACTTCCATCTCATATTCTTTCCAGCCGATCAGCGATTCGTCGATCAGCAGCTCTTTGGTCGGCGAAAGGTCCAGACCACGGGCGCAGATTTCTTCGAACTCTTCACGGTTGTAAGCGATACCGCCACCGGTGCCGCCCATGGTGAAGGACGGACGGATGATGCACGGGAAACCGAGGGTTTCGAGGACCGCGTTGGCTTCTTCCATGCTGTGGGCGATGCCGGAACGCGGGCACGCCAGGCCGATGGATTTCATCGCCTTGTCGAAACGCGAACGGTCTTCAGCCTTGTCGATGGTATCGGCGTTGGCACCGATCATCTCTACGCCGAACTTCTCCAGAACGCCTTCGCGCTCCAGGTCCAGAGCGCAGTTCAGAGCGGTCTGGCCACCCATGGTTGGCAGCACGGCGTCCGGACGCTCTTTTTCGATGATCTTGGCCACGGTCTGCCACTTGATCGGTTCGATGTAGGTGGCGTCGGCCATGTCCGGGTCGGTCATGATGGTGGCCGGGTTGGAGTTCACCAGGATGACGCGGTAACCCTCTTCGCGCAGGGCCTTGCAGGCCTGGGCGCCGGAGTAGTCGAATTCGCAGGCCTGGCCGATCACGATCGGGCCAGCGCCGAGAATCAGGATGCTTTTAATGTCTGTACGTTTTGGCATGGTTTGTCACTCAAATCCGCAGGTCAGTCGGCAAGCCGTCTTGATCGATTTCTGAAGTCCCGAAGGGGCCGCCGGAACCGGGGCCGCCCTCGAGGGCTTCTCTCTACAGTCTCAAGGCGAACGCTTAGCGTCGCTTGGCCATCTCGTTGATGAAGCGGTCGAACAGTGGCGCGACATCGTTCGGGCCCGGGCTCGCTTCAGGGTGACCCTGGAAGCTGAACGCGCTCTTGTCGGTGCGCTCGATGCCTTGCAGGGTGCCGTCGAACAGCGATTTGTGGATCGCGCGCACGTTGGCTGGCAGGGTGGCTTCGTCTACCGCAAAACCGTGGTTCTGGCTGGTGATCATCACCACGCCTGTATCCAGATCCTGCACCGGGTGGTTGGCACCGTGGTGGCCGTGGCCCATTTTCAGGGTCTTGGCGCCGGAGGCCAGAGCCAGCAGTTGGTGGCCGAGGCAGATGCCGAATACCGGCGTCTCGGTTTCCAGGACTTCCTTGATCGCCTGGATCGCGTAGTCGCATGGCTCCGGATCACCAGGGCCGTTGGACAGGAACACGCCGTCCGGCTTCAGCGCCAGCACATCGGCGGCTGGAGTCTGCGCAGGCATTACGGTGACGCGGCAGCCGCGCTCGACCAGCATGCGCAGGATGTTGACCTTGACGCCGTAGTCGTAAGCAACCACGTGATATGGCAGCTCGGAAGCTTCGATGGTCGCGTGGCTGTCGGTTTTCAGATCCCAGACAGTCGAGCGCCATTCGTATTGGGTCTTGGTGCTGACGACTTTCGCCAGGTCCATGCCCTTCAGGCCCGGGAAGCCCTGCGCAGCGGCGATGGCTGCTTCTTCGGAGATGTTGTCGCCGGCCATGATGCAGCCGTTCTGAGCGCCTTTTTCACGCAGGATGCGGGTCAGGCGACGGGTGTCGATACCGGCGATTGCCACTACATTGTTGGCTTTCAGGTAATCAGACAGGGACATCGTGTTGCGCCAGTTGCTCGCTACCAGCGGCAGGTCACGGATGACCAGGCCAGCGGACCAGACGCGGTCGGACTCGGCGTCTTCCGGCGTGGTGCCGGTGTTGCCGATGTGCGGGTAAGTCAGGGTAACGATCTGCTGGGCGTAGGAAGGATCGGTAAGGATTTCCTGATAGCCGGTCATTGCGGTGTTGAACACCACCTCACCAACGGTCTGACCGTCGGCTCCAATGGCTTCGCCGCGAAAAATGCTGCCATCAGCAAGGGCGAGTATGGCTGGCTTAGTCAAGAAGACCTCCCGTAAATAACGCATGAAAGGGCAATCGCAGGTTGTAAAAAAGCGGAGTGACGTATGGACACGTCACCCCGCTTCTTCACTGAAATTATTCTGCGCGCTTTTAGTGGACACACTAAAGCTGTAGCTTACAGAAAAGGGCGTTTTTGGTCCACCGCTAAAGAGCCTTAAAGGCCGGAGAATGCGACAGGTCGTCGCCAAGCGGTAAAAACCGGCGCAAAACGGGACGTTTGCGCCGGGTTCAGCAACGACTCAACGCAGGTCGAGTACGTCTTGCATGTCGTACAGGCCCGGCTCGCGACCATCCAGCCACAGCGCCGCACGCACCGCGCCCTTGGCGAAGGTCATGCGGCTCGATGCCTTGTGGGTAATCTCGACGCGCTCGCCATCGGCAGCGAACAGCACGGTGTGATCACCGACGATATCGCCAGCACGCACGGTGGCGAAACCAATGGTTTCACGCTCACGCGCACCGGTCTGGCCTTCGCGACCGTAGACCGCGACCTTCTTCAGATCACGCCCCAGGGCATCGGCAATCACTTCACCCATGCGCACCGCGGTACCGGAGGGAGCATCGACCTTGTGGCGGTGATGGGCTTCCATGATCTCGATATCGACATCGTCTCCCAGCACGCGCGCAGCGGTGTCGAGCAACTTCAGGCACAGGTTGACGCCGACGCTGAAGTTGGCGGCGAAGACGATCGGAATGTCCTTGCCCGCATCGGCCAGCAATTGCTTCTCTTCAACACTGAAACCGGTGGTGCCGATGATCATCGCTTTGCCGTGCTTGCGGCAGAACGCGAGATTCTTCAGGGTCACGGTCGGGTGAGTGAAGTCGATCAACACATCGAACTCTTCAACCACACGATCCAGATCACCGGACAGCGGCACGCCGATACGGCCCAGCGCTGCCAGCTCACCGGCATCCGCGCCGACCAGCGTGCTGTCGGGACGATCGACCGCCGCCGTCAGACCGGCGCCCGACGTCTGCTGCACCGCTTCAATCAGGGTCTTGCCCATGCGCCCGGCGGCGCCCATCACTGCAATACGTCGCATGCCGACTCCTTACAAATCGCCGAAGAAACGCTTCACACCGTCGAACCAACCGGTGGTTTTCGGCGAGTGGCTGTTGTCGTCGGCCAGGGAACTGCGGAATTCTTCCAGCAGTTCACGCTGACGACGGTTGAGGTTGACCGGCGTTTCCACAGCGACACGGCACATCAGGTCGCCGGCACCGCCGCCACGCACTGGCGCAACGCCTTTGCCGCGTACGCGGAATTGCTTGCCGGTCTGCGTGCCTTCAGGGATTTTCAGTTTGACGCGACCGTCGAGGGTCGGAATCTCCAACTCGCCGCCCAGTGCAGCGTCGACGAAGCTGATCGGCACTTCGCAGAACAGATGCTTGCCGTCACGCTGGAAGATGTCGTGTTCGCGCACATTGATCACAACGTACAGGTCGCCAGTCGGCCCGCCCTGGGTACCCGCCTCGCCTTCGCCGGACAGACGAATACGGTCGCCAGTATCAACACCGGCAGGCACTTTGACCGACAGGGTTTTGTACTCTTCGACACGACCGTCGCCGTGGCAGGAGTCGCACGGGTCGGAAATGATCTTGCCCTGGCCATGGCAGCGCGGGCAGGTCTGCTGCACCGAGAAGAAGCCCTGCTGCATGCGCACCTGGCCGATGCCGCCGCAGGTCGGGCACGTCGTCGGCGAGGAGCCCTTCTTGGCGCCGGAACCATCGCACGGCTTGCAGTTGACCAGTGTCGGAACGCGGATATTCACCGACGTGCCGCGCACCGCTTCTTCCAGATTCAGCTCCAGGGTGTAGCGCAGATCGCTGCCACGCTGAGCGCCGCCACGGGCACCGCCGCGACCGCCACCGAAGAAATCACTGAAGACATCGCCGAAGATGTCCGAGAAGTTCTGGCCACCGAAACCGGCACCGCCGCCGCCCATGCTCGGATCAACTCCGGCATGACCGTACTGATCGTATGCTGCGCGCTTGCTGGCGTCGGACAACACTTCATAGGCCTCGTTGGCCTCTTTGAATGCTTCTTCCGAAGCTTTGTCGCCGGGATTACGGTCGGGGTGGTGCTTCATGGCCAGGCGGCGATAGGCCTTCTTCAGGTCCGCTTCGCTCGTGCCCCGCTCGACACCCAATACTTCGTAATAGTCACGCTTTGCCATAAGTTCTTTGCACTCTTAAGGACGTTCGGCAAACCCCTCCTGAGCCTCGCCAAACTCGTTGAGCCCCCATTAAGGCCCGGACCCAACTCACGTCAATTCAACGATCCTGGTCTTGATTGATGCGGTATCTGCGGCGCGAAAAGCAGGAGCATTCCCGGCCATACCGCCAACATCCGAACGGTGTCGCATGCTGTAAAAATTCGCGTATTCCAGATACGCCAACGCGGGAGGCAAGCTCCCGCGCGGCGACATCCTACCAGTCACCGCCGCAAGGCAGTCAACCGGGCGACCAACAACTTACTTGTGGTCTTTGACTTCTTCGAACTCGGCGTCGACAACGTCGTCAGCCTTCTCAGCCGATTCGCCTTGCGGGGCCGCGCCATCAGCTGGCTGAGCCTGTTCGGCGTACATCTTCTGAGCAACCGGAGCGGAGACTTTCGACAGCTCTTCAACCTTGGCTTCGATGGCAGCCTTGTCGTCGCCTTTGACGGCGGCTTCCAGCGCAACCACTGCAGCTTCGATTGCAGTCTTCTCTTCAGCGGTGACCTTGTCGCCCGCGTCAGCGATCATCTTGCGAGTCGAGTGCACCAGTGCGTCACCCTGGTTACGGGCAGCGGCCAGCTCTTCGAACTTGCGGTCTTCCTCGGCATTCGCCTCGGCGTCACGCACCATGCGCTCGATTTCTTCGTCGGACAGACCGGAGTTGGCCTTGATCACGATCGACTGGGTCTTGCCGGTAGCCTTGTCTTTCGCGCCGACGTGCAGGATGCCGTTGGCGTCGATGTCGAAGGTCACTTCGATCTGCGGCACGCCACGTGGAGCTGGTGGAATGTCGGCCAGGTCGAACTTGCCCAGCGATTTGTTCTGTGCAGCTTGCTTGCGCTCGCCCTGCAGAACGTGAATGGTCACAGCACCCTGGTTGTCGTCGGCAGTCGAGAACACTTGCGATTTCTTGGTAGGAATCGTGGTGTTTTTCTCGATCAGCGCGGTCATCACGCCACCCATGGTTTCGATACCCAGGGTCAGCGGGCTGACGTCGAGCAGCAGCACGTCTTTAACGTCACCGGCCAGAACAGCGCCCTGAATCGCAGCACCCATGGCAACGGCTTCGTCCGGGTTGACGTCTTTACGCGCTTCTTTACCGAAGAAATCGGTAACCAGCTTCTGTACCAGCGGCATACGAGTCTGACCACCGACCAGAATCACGTCGTTGATCGCGCTGACGTCGATACCGGCGTCTTTCATGGCAATGCGGCAAGGTTCGATGGTGCGCTGAACCAGGTCTTCAACCAGTGCTTCGAGCTTGGCACGGGAGATTTTCACGTTCAGGTGCTTAGGACCGGTCGCATCTGCAGTGATGTACGGCAGGTTGACGTCGGTCGACTGAGCGGACGACAGCTCGATCTTGGCTTTCTCAGCGGCTTCTTTCAGGCGCTGCATGGCCAGCGGGTCACCTTTGAGGTTCATGCCGCTTTCTTTCTTGAATTCGTCAACGAGGTAGTCGATCAGACGAATGTCGAAGTCTTCACCGCCGAGGAAGGTGTCACCGTTGGTGGCCAACACTTCGAACTGGTGCTCACCGTCAACTTCAGCGATTTCGATTACGGAAACGTCGAAAGTACCGCCACCCAGGTCATAAACGATCACGGTGTGATCGCCCTTGGCCTTGTCCATACCGTAAGCCAGAGCGGCTGCGGTTGGTTCGTTGATGATGCGTTTTACGTCCAGACCAGCGATGCGGCCGGCGTCTTTGGTGGCTTGACGCTGGCTGTCGTTGAAGTAGGCCGGAACGGTGATCACCGCTTCGGTCACTGCCTCGCCGAGGTAGTCTTCGGCGGTCTTCTTCATCTTCTTCAGAATTTCAGCCGAGATCTGTGGCGGTGCCATTTTCTGGCCGTTCACTTCTACCCAGGCGTCGTTGTTGTCAGCCTTGACGATCTTGTAAGGGACCATCTGGATGTCTTTCTGCACAACTTCTTCGTCAAAACGACGACCGATCAGACGCTTTACCGCGTACAGGGTGTTGTGCGGGTTGGTTACAGCCTGACGCTTGGCCGACTGACCTACCAGAATTTCGCCATCGTTGGCGTAAGCGATGATCGACGGCGTGGTACGCGCGCCTTCAGCGTTTTCAATAACTTTGGCTTTGCCGTTTTCAAGCACGGAGACGCAGGAGTTGGTAGTCCCCAGGTCGATACCGATAATTTTGCCCATGTTCACTCTCCCGAAACTTTGGATTTTGTTGCCGCAGCAGTGGTGGCTGACTGCGGTAGCACTTAAACGCTTGACTTCTAAATGGGGGCCTTGCGGCTAATTTCAAGCCTGCTCGTCAATCGAAGGCGAAACCGGTGCCGGCGCCTTGCTGACCACGACCATCGCCGGGCGCAGCAGGCGACCATTGAGCTGGTAGCCCTTCTGGAAAACCTTCAACACGCTATTCGGCTCGACGTCGGCACTTTCCTGCATGGCCATCGCCTGATGGTGAACGGCGTTGAACGGTTCGCCATGCGGATCGATCGCTTCAAGCTGGTAGCGCTTGAGGGTGTCGTGGAACATTTTCAGGGTCAGCTCGATGCCTTCGCGCATCGGGCGGATGCTTTCGTCGTCCGGGCTCGACAGCTCGAGGCCGCGCTCCAGGCTGTCGACGATCGGCAGCAGGTCGCTGGCAAATTTCTCAAGGGCAAACTTGTGCGCCTTCTCGACGTCCTGCTCGGCACGGCGGCGAACGTTCTGCAGATCGGCAGCAACACGCAGAGACTGATCCTGCGCGGCGGCCAATTGCTCTTCGAGCACTTGCACACGGGTCGCCAGGTCGTCACCCGAACCTTCGGGCGCCTGATTGGCATCTGGGTTTTGCGTATCTACTGTCTGTTCGTCAGCCATAGAATTCTCCTTTCAATTTCGTCCGCGAGCCTGACTCGCGCTTCTGCCCCGATATATGGGGCCGCAAAATCAGGCTTCAAGGGCTGCAATCGATTGTCCTTACAAAAAAGTGCTGAATAGTCATTCTTGAATGCGCTAAGAAAACTCTCTGATCAAGCAAATCGAGCTAAGGGCGGGCATTGTCAGGCCTGAACAAAACACTGTATAAATAACCAGACCTCAAGCCTGGGAGCTGCCTTTATGCTGGTGCACCTGTCCGTACACAACTACGCCATCGTCGAACATCTCGATCTCGAACTTGATCGCGGGATGAGCGTGATCACAGGGGAAACCGGCGCCGGCAAATCGATCATGCTCGACGCCCTGGGCCTGACTCTGGGCGATCGCGCCGACAGCGGCGTGGTTCGCCCGGGCGCTGATAAAGCCGACATTCTCGCCACCTTCGATCTCGCTGATATCCCTGAAGCCAGCGCCTGGCTGGCCGAGCGCGATCTGGAAAACGACGGGCCTTGCATCCTGCGCCGGGTCATCACATCGGAAGGTCGTTCGCGCGGTTATATCAACGGCACGCCCTGCCCGCTCGGCGACCTCAAAGCCCTCGGCGAGCTGCTGATCGATATCCACAGCCAGCACGAACATCAGTCGCTGCTGAAGACCGACACCCATCGCCGCCTGCTTGACGAGTACGCCGGTGCCACCGATCTGGCGCGTCAGGTGCAGCTTGCCGCGCAACGCTGGCGTCAGACCCGCCAGGAACTGGAGCGGCTGTCCAACTCCGGCGACGAACAACGCGCACGTCATCAGTTGCTCAGCTATCAGCTTGAGGAATTGGAGAACCTCGGCCTCGGCGAAAATGAACTGGAGCAACTGGAGCAGGAACACAAGAACCTGACCAACGCCGAAACCTTGCTGGGCATATGCCGGCAAGTGGTCGAGCAGTGCAGTGAAAGTGATTCAGGGAATGTCCTGAATGCACTGACCGCCAGCCTCAATCGTCTGTCCAGTGTGAACAGCTCGGTGGGGGCGCTGGGTGAAGCCAGCAGCCTGCTGACCAGCGCACAGATTCAGGTAGAAGAAGCGGTCGGCGAGCTCAACCGCTTCCTCGACAACTTTGATGCCGACCCGGCTCGCCTGCAATACCTGGAAGAGCGCCTCGACGCGATCTACACCCTGGCGCGCAAACACCGGATTCAACCGACCGAAGTCGGCGAGATGCAGCAAAAGCTGCTCGATGAAATCGAAACCCTCAACGCCAACGATGAATCCATCGAACGCCTGGGTGAAGAACTGGCGTCCTACGCCCGCCACTATCAGGAGAAAGCGCGCGAGCTGAGCGACCTTCGTCATCAAGCTGCCGGTAGCCTCGCCAGTGCAGTGGAGCAGGAAATCCAGCGCCTGGGCATGCCCGGCGGCCGCTTTACCATCGAACTGAAAGCCAACAGCAGCGATGAGTTGCTGCCGAACGGGCTGGAACAGGTCGAACTGCTGGTCAGCGCCAACCCCGGCCAACCGCTCAAGGCACTGGCAAAAGTCGCCTCCGGTGGTGAGCTGTCGCGGATCAGTCTGGCGATTCAGGTCATTACCGCCCAGACCTCCCGCGTGCCGACGCTGGTGTTCGACGAAGTGGACGTAGGTATTGGCGGTCCAACTGCCGAGATTGTCGGCCAGTTACTGCGCCGTCTCGGTGATCGCGGCCAGGTCCTGACCGTGACGCACTTGCCGCAAGTGGCGGCGCAAGGGCATCAACATCTGTTCGTGCACAAGGTTCGCGACGAGAAGGCGACTCACACCGCTGTCGCGAAGCTGACAAAGAACGAGCGCATCGAAGAAGTCGCGCGCATGCTCGGCGGCATCGATCTGACCAAGGAATCCCTGGCTCACGCGAAAAAAATGGTGGTGACCGCCAAGGCGTAATAAATAGTAGAAAGCACGAAGGCGACCCTTGGGTCGCCTTCGTTCGTTTAGCGAATGTGAAATTCGCGCGACATGCTTACTTTTTCTTGCGTACGTACAGCACCAGGTTGTGATCAACCATCTCGAAGCCATGCTTCTCGACGATCGATTTCTGAAGTTTTTCGATTTCTTCGTCGAAGAATTCGATCACTTCACCCGATTCCACGTTGACCATATGGTCGTGGTGGCCACCGTCAGCCAGTTCGAAGACCGCGTGGCCGCCGTCGAAGTTGTGGCGGACCACGAGGCCGGCCGCTTCGAACTGGGTCAGTACACGGTAAACCGTGGCCAGACCAACGTCCTCACCAGCTTCCATCAACGCCTTGTAGACGTCCTCGGCACTCATGTGGCGCTGCTCGGTAGAGTCGAGCATTTGCAGGATCTTGACCCGTGGCAGGGTCACTTTGAGGCCGGCTTTGCGTAGTTCGCTATTTTCAACCATGGTCAGCTTTCTCGCGATGCTGCTTCGCAGCTTCTCTTAATGCGGGTATGATCGGCGTTTACGTTGTCCCAGCCAAGATAGTGGAAGTCGCCCACCGATGCAAAACACCAAGCTCTTGCTAACCAGTTTCACCTTTGTGGGACTGCTCGCACTCGCCGGTTGTTCATTCCCCGGGGTTTACAAAATCGACATCCAGCAGGGCAATGTCGTCACGCAGGACATGATAGACCAGTTACGCCCGGGAATGACCCGGCCGCAAGTACGGTTTATAATGGGCAACCCTCTGCTTGCCGACACGTTCCATGCCGATCGCTGGGATTATCTGTACAGCCTGCAACCGGGTGGCGGTGAACGCCAGCAGGAACGAATCAGCGTTATCTTCAACTCCAACGACCAGCTTGTCAGCCTGTCCGGTGACTTCATGCCCGGCGTGAGCCGTGACGAAGCCATTCTCGGCAAGGACAGCGGTACTACCGTGACCGCGCCTGCTGAAAACGCCGACAAGCCAGAAGCTGAAAAGCCAGCCAAACCAGGCTCCTTGCTGGATCAGATCCAGAAGGACGTCGATGGTGTAGAAACCGTACCGGTTCCGACACCAGAGCCGCTGGACACCTCGCCGCAGTAATAGGCGAGGCAATAAAAAACCCGGACATTCCGGGTTTTTTATTGCCTGCCGTTTGGCCTGATCAAGAATTGCGTGCTTTGGCCTCGGCAGCCTTGGCCGCACGCAAACGTCGAACTTCTTTGGGATCAGCCAGCAGCGGTCGATATATTTCGATCCGGTCGCCCGCCTGAACAGGGCGAGAATCCGCGTCAGCCACGACCTTGCCAAAAATCCCCAGCGGGCATTGCGCCAGATTCAGCTCAGGAAACTCGGCCGCGATGCCCGATGCGTGCACCGCAGCCCGAATGCTAACGCCTTCAGCCACGCTGATCGCACGCATAACCTGCCGATCAACCGCTGCGTACACGACTTCTATCTCGATCACCGGCTCAACCATGCATCTGCTTGGCGCGCTGGCAGAAAGCATCCACCAACTGATTGGCCGCCTGATTGAACAACGGCCCCAGAGTTGCGCGCACCAGCGGCCCGGCATAATCGAACGACAGATCCAGACTGATCTTGCAGGCCTTTTCGTTCAGCGCCTTGAATACCCAGATGCCGTGCAACTGAGTGAACGGGCCTTCCTCAAGATTCATCTCGATCGACTGCCCCGACACCAGCGTATTGCGCGTGACGAAATGCTGACTGAGGCCGCCCTTAGCCACGCCGACACTGGCGCGCATGTGTTCCGGCGAGCTTTCCAGCACTTCCGCCTCCGAGCACCACGGCAGAAACTCTGGGTACCGCGCGACATCGTTGACCAGGTCGTAGAGAAATTGCGCCGGGTACGGCAGGAGCGCGGATCGTTGGATATGTGTCGTCATGTAAGCGTTACTTCCAGAGCTGAGCGGCAAAGACTACAAGAATGCCGATAGGCGCCACGTAGCGCATCAAGAACAGGGACAGAGCAAACAGAACCGGGTTACGGATGGACAATTCATCCCGCACCGCTTCACGCCCCATCACCCATCCCGCGAACAGCACGAAACACAAGCCACCGAGGGGCAACATGATCCGCGAGGTGAAGAAATCGATCACGCCGAAGAAGTCGAGACCGCTCTGCGCACCCCATTGATAGAGGCTGAACGCCCCGCCTTCGTTCACGAAAAACTTGGCTTCCTTCCAGATATTGAAAGAAAACACCGTTCCGAGACCAACGAACCAGCAGGTGAACGCAAGCCAGAACGTGACCCAGATGCGGCTGATTTTAGTGCGTTCAACCAGGTAAGCCACCATTGGCTCAAGCAGCGAAATCGCCGAACTCCAGGCAGCCACCGCGACCAGCACGAAGAACACCACGCCCATCAACTGGCCGAAAAATACATTACCAAAAGCAAATGGCAGGCTGACGAACATCAGTCCCGGACCTTCGCTTGGGTTCAGGCCAGCAGCGAACACAATCGGAAACAGTGCCAGACCGGCGACCAGCGATACGAAAGTATCCAGCAGCGCGACACCGACCACCGTGCCGGACAGCGAGGTGTTCTTCGGCATGTAGGCGCCGTAGATCATGATCGAACCGACGCCGACGCTCAGCGAGAAGAACGCGTGCCCCATCGCCGGCAGCAGACCGTCGAGGACTTTTTCCGGGTGGAAGTCGAACATGAAATGCACGCCTTCCATGAAATGCCCGGTGGTCATGCTGTAGCCCAGCAGCACCAGAATCATCACGAACAGCAGCGGCATCATGATCCGCAGGCTACGCTCAAGCCCGGCGACCACGCCTTTGGCGATCACGAAGGCCGACAGCAGCATGAAAATCGTGTGCCAAAGTGTCAGGCGCCATGGATTGGAAATGACATTGCCGAAATAGGCGCCGACCTGATCAGCCGTCGCGCCCTGGAAATCGCCACGACCCATGTCGACGATGTAGTCCAGCGACCAGCCGCCGACCACACTGTAGAAAGACAGGATCAGCAGGGCCGTGATCATCCCGGCAAACGCGCCCCAAGACCATTTGGCCGAGTGTCCGGCTTCCAGTGCCAGCACCTTCAAGGCGTTCGCCGGACTTTGCCGGGCGCGCCGGCCGATCAGGGTTTCCGCGAGCATGACCGGCACGCCGATGAGCGCGATGCACGCCAGGAACATCAGCACAAAGGCACCGCCGCCGTAGACCCCGACCATGTAGGGGAACTTCCAGATACTACCCAGTCCCACGGCCGAACCGGTCGCGGCGAGTATGAATACCCAGCGGCTAGCCCAACTGCCGTGGACAGAAACCTTGTCTGTCGACATCGTTTATCACGCCCAAGCGTTAGAAAAAGAGGCCGCATTGTCCGGGATTCACTCAACCTGCTCAAGCACGCAGCAACACCGTAGCCGACAGCCGAACAACTCCATATAATGCCGCCCCTATGGCTAAACAGAAGAAACACCCAACAGGGACCATCGCGCAGAACAAAAAGGCGCGACACGATTACTTCATCGAGCACAAGTTCGAGGCTGGTCTGGTCCTGGCCGGCTGGGAAGTAAAAAGTCTGCGGGCGAGCAAATTGCAGCTGGTCGACAGCTATGTGCTGCTCAAGGATGGCGAAGCATGGTTGCTCGGCAGCCACATCACGCCTCTGATGACCGCAAGCACCCATGTCATCGCCGACCCGGTGCGCACGCGCAAACTGCTGCTCAACCGCCGCGAGCTGGACAAGCTCGCCGCCGCCGTGCAGCAGAAGGGTTACGCCTGCGTCTGCCTGTCCTGGTACTGGAGCAAGCACATGGTCAAGTGCGAGATCGCTCTGGGCAAGGGCAAGAAGGAATACGACAAGCGTGACACCGAGCGCGAGCGCGATGCCGGTCGTGAGTTGCAGCGTGCGGTGCGCAACAAGGGCAAGGAAGACTGATCTTCCTCCTTTAGCGCCAATTCGCGAGCAGGCTCGCTCCCACCTTGGAATGCATTTCAAAGGTGGGAGCGAGCCTGCTCGCGAAAGCTATTTCAGCATCAACACAAACACACCTGATCACATCCCCTTGCGCCGCTCCGCCCGAGCCATGCGCTGCACCTCCTGACGCACCTCTTCCAGCACTTCCTGCACATACAGAATATGTCGGCTGGACACTTCCCTCGCCTGCTCGGCACGCCCTTCGATAATCGCCAGATACAATTCCCGGTGCTGCGAGATCAGCATGTCGCGGGTTTCCGTACGCTGTTTATACATGCCGCCGATGTTGGTCACGACGTTGCGCTTGAGCAGATCGAACAGTCCGCGAATCGTATGCAGCAACACCGCGTTATGGCTGGCCTCGGCAATCGCCAGATGAAACTTCGCATCCGCCGCGCCCTCTTCCGCCCGGCTGACTTCTTCGTGACGCGAGTAGCAATCCTGCAGCTCTTCGAAGGCAGCAGTCAGGCGTTCACGATCGACATCGGTGGCGCGCAATGCGGCGTAGTAGGCGCACGATGCCTCCAGGGTGTGCCGGAATTCGAGCAAATCACGTTGCGCTTCGGGATTGCTTTCAAGCAATTGCAACAGCGGATCGCTGAACGTCGAACCCAGGCCTTCCACCACATAATTGCCGCCGCCCTGGCGACTGACCAGCAAGCCTTTGGCCGCCAGCTTCTGAATTGCCTCGCGCAACGACGGGCGTGATACGCCAAATTGTTCGGCCAGCGTGCGCTCGGCCGGCAGACGTTCGCCCGACTTCAGCGTGCCCTCGAGGATCATCCCCTCGAGGCGCTCGACAATATCGTCAGACAAACGGCGCTGACGTATCTGATCAAAGCCCATAACTCATTTCTCCACGATCCCGACCGCTCGCCGGGGTGTCTATTCTGGCCTATCCGCGCGCCGCCGACACCTGCCAGACGCCACTTCGCCAAAGCGGATCAGTTGCTGTCTGCACCGCATCTTCGACGAAAGTTTCAGAGCGGCAAATTGACACACCGCTACCAAGGCTTTTACCCTAGCCAACAGCGCTTGTAAATTGGTCTTACCAATTATCCAAGATTGCTCACAGTGCCTGACCAACAACAATTAGGGGCCACCCCACCATGCAAACCTGGCAACAGCTCTACAGTCCGCTCGGCAGTCTTGGCGTCTCCGCTCTCGCGGCCGTCATTCCCATCGTGTTCTTCTTTCTCGCCCTGGCGGTATTCCGCCTCAAAGGCCATGTGGCCGGCAGCATCACCCTCGCGCTTTCGATTGCCGTGGCGATTTTCGCCTTCCAGATGCCAGTGGACATGGCCTTCGCCGCCGCTGGTTATGGTTTCGCTTATGGTCTGTGGCCGATTGCCTGGATCATTGTCGCGGCAGTGTTCCTCTACAAGCTGACGGTGAAGAGCGGTCAGTTCGAGGTCATCCGCAGCTCGGTCCTGTCGATCACCGATGACCAGCGCTTGCAGGTGTTGCTGATCGGTTTCTGCTTCGGCGCATTTCTGGAAGGTGCCGCCGGATTCGGCGCGCCGGTCGCGATTACTGCCGCACTCCTTGTAGGACTGGGCTTCAACCCGCTGTACGCCGCCGGCCTGTGCCTGATCGCCAACACCGCTCCGGTGGCGTTCGGCGCTCTGGGGATTCCGATCATCGTGGCAGGCCAGGTCACTGGCATCGACGCCTTCAAGATCGGCGCCATGACCGGTCGCCAGTTGCCACTGCTGTCGCTGTTCGTGCCGTTCTGGCTGGTGTTCATGATGGACGGCCTGCGCGGTGTGCGCGAAACCTGGCCGGCCGCGCTGGTGGCAGGTCTGAGTTTCGCCATCACCCAATACTTCACCTCCAACTTCATCGGCCCGGAACTGCCGGACATCACCTCGGCACTGGCCAGCCTGATTTCCCTGACCCTGTTCCTCAAGGTCTGGCAACCACGTCGCGCCGCCGGCCAGCACATCGTTGGTGCCGTATCCGCTTCGGTGGTCAGCGCCAGCGTCGGCGGTTTCGGCCAGAAGCGCACTACCGTCGCGTCGCCCTACAGCCTCGGGGAAATTTTCAAGGCGTGGTCGCCGTTCCTGATCCTCACCGTGCTGGTGACGATCTGGACGCTGAAGCCATTCAAAGCCATGTTCGCCGCCGGCGGTTCGATGTACAGCTGGGTGTTCAACTTCGCGATTCCGCACCTTGATCAACTGGTGATCAAGACTGCGCCAATCGTGGCCAACCCGACCGCGATTCCAGCGGTGTTCAAACTTGACCCGATTTCCGCCACCGGCACGGCGATTTTCTTCTCCGCGCTGATTTCGATGCTGGTGCTGAAGATCAATTTCAAAACTGGTCTGACCACTTTGAAAGAGACCTTCTATGAGCTGCGCTGGCCGATCCTGTCGATCGGCATGGTGCTGGCGTTCGCCTTTGTCACCAACTACTCCGGCATGTCCTCGACCATGGCCCTGGTGCTGGCGGGTACTGGCGCCGCGTTCCCGTTCTTCTCGCCGTTCCTCGGCTGGCTAGGCGTATTCCTCACCGGTTCGGATACGTCGTCGAACGCGCTGTTCAGTTCGTTGCAAGCGACCACCGCCCACCAGATCGGCGTCAACGACACCTTGCTGGTGGCGGCCAATACCAGCGGCGGCGTGACCGGCAAGATGATCTCGCCGCAATCGATCGCCGTGGCCTGCGCCGCGACCGGTCTGGTCGGCAAGGAATCGGATCTGTTCCGCTTCACCCTCAAGCACAGCCTATTCTTTGCAACGATTGTCGGTTTGATCACCTTGGCTCAGGCCTACTGGTTCACCGGCATGCTGGTGCACTAAACCTACAAGACGCCTACAAGAAAGACGGAAATAACCGACGCCGGCCCGTGATCCGGCGTCAGCAATTCACCACCGGGTCTGTAAGGCTGCTGAAAGCAATGCGCTTTATATTCGGCAGCCGCAGCAGACGGATAACCGGGCCTACCCGGAGACACGCCTGATGAGCGAGCTTTTTTACAACGCTGTGCCGAACGCAACCCGCGTGGCACCGCCACTGCCCGAACCTCGGCAATACCCCAGCGAGAAACCGTCGCGGGTCTACCTGTTCGGCACGTGTGTGGTCGACCTGTTCTACCCCGAAGCCGGGATGGACGCGATCCATCTGCTGGAGCGTGAAGGGATCCGGGTCGAGTATCCGCAAGGCCAGAGTTGCTGCGGCCAACCGGCCTACACCTCGGGTTACACCGAGCAGGCGCGGACGGTAGCGCGCTCGCAACTGGCGCTGTTTGCCGGGGATTATCCGGTGGTAGTGCCCTCGGGTTCCTGCGCCGGCATGCTGCGCGAGCATTACGCCGACTTGTTCAAGGACGAGCCGGAAACCTTGAAACAGGTGCAGGCCCTTGCGGCTCGTACTTATGAGCTGGCCGAGTTTCTGCTGTTCGTCTGCAAGGTGCAGCTCAAGGACAGCGGCGAACCGGTGAAAGTCGCGCTGCACACCTCGTGTTCGGCACGCCGCGAAATGAACACCCACCTGCACGGCCGCGAGTTGTTGGCGCAGTTGAGCAATGTGGAGCGGGTCAATCACGACCACGAAAGCGAATGCTGTGGCTTCGGTGGGACATTCAGCGTCCGTATGCCAGACATTTCCGGCGCGATGGTGGCTGACAAGACCCGTGCGTTGAAAGAGTCCGGCGCACACAAGGTACTGAGTGCCGACTGCGGCTGTTTGATGAACATCAACGGCGCGCTGGAGAAACAGCAGGAAGCGTTACGCGGGCAACATCTGGCGAGCTTCCTCTGGCAGCGAACCGGAGGTGCACAATGAGCACCTCAACGATTATTCCTACGGTCGCCGTAGAAGAAGATTTCCGCACCCGGGCACACAATGCCTTGGGTGATCAGCAGCTGCGGAACAACTTCCGCACTGCCATGGATTCACTGATGACCAAGCGGGCAGCGGCTTTCAGCGATGCCCACGAAAGAGAACACTTGCGCGCACTGGGCAATTCGATCAAGGCCCGCGCGCTGTCCAAGTTGCCCGACCTGCTCGAGCAACTGGAACACAACCTGACCCGCAACGGTGTGACAGTGCACTGGGCGGAAACGGTGGACGAGGCCAATGGCATCGTCTTATCGATCATCCGCGCTCACGAGGCGCGGCAAGTGATCAAGGGCAAATCGATGGTCAGCGAAGAGATGGAGATGAACCATTTCCTCGAGGCTCGGGACATTGAATGTCTGGAGTCCGACATGGGGGAGTACATCGTCCAGCTCGACCACGAGAAGCCTTCACACATCATTATGCCGGCGATCCACAAGAATGCCGGTCAGGTCGCGTCCTTGTTCCACGACAAACTTGGCGTGGAATACACCAAGGACGTTGACCAACTCATTCAGATCGGTCGCAGGGTCCTGCGGCAGAAATTCTTCGAAGCCGACATCGGCGTCTCCGGCGTCAACTTCGCCGTCGCCGAAACCGGCACCCTGCTGCTGGTGGAAAACGAAGGCAACGGGCGCATGACCACCACCGTTCCCCCGGTGCATATCGCCGTTACCGGTATCGAAAAAGTCGTGGAAAACCTGCGCGACGTGGTGCCGCTGCTGTCATTGCTGACGCGCTCGGCGCTGGGCATTCCGATCACCACTTACGTCAACATGATCTCCGGCCCGCGCAAGGAACACGAACTCGATGGCCCGCAGGAAGTGCATCTGGTCCTGCTCGACAACGGTCGCAGCCAGGCCTTCGCCGACAGTGAATTGCGCCAGACCCTGAACTGCATCCGCTGCGGCGCCTGCATGAATCATTGCCCGGTTTACACCCGCGTCGGCGGCCACACTTATGGCGAGGTGTACCCGGGGCCGATTGGCAAAATCATCACCCCGCACATGGTCGGCCTGGCCAAGGTCCCGGACCACCCGAGCGCGTCCTCACTGTGCGGCGCCTGCGGTGAAGTCTGCCCGGTGAAAATTCCGATCCCGGCGATCCTGCGCCGTCTGCGCGAGGAAAACGTCAAAGCCCCGGACGCACCGAATCAGGTGATGCGCGGCCAGGGCAGCAAATATTCGCGCAAGGAGCGTTTTATCTGGAACGCCTGGGCCAGACTCAACAGCTCGCCGACGCTGTACCGCATGTTCGCTTTTTTCGCCACGCGCCTGCGCGCCCTCACACCGAGCAACGTCGGCCCATGGACGCAAAACCACAGCGCACCAAAACCGGCCGCGCGTTCGCTGCATGACATGGCCCGCGAGCATCTGGCCAAACAGGGAGAGCGTCGATGAGCGCCAAGCAAAATATCCTCGGCAAGCTGCGGAAAAGTCTGACCGGCACCACGCCAATTGCCGACAACTTCGATGTCGACCTGGTCACCCAGCCTTACACCTACAGCGCCGAGCAACGCATCCCGCAACTGCGCAAACTGATGGAGGCGGTGCACACCGAAATCCACCTGACCTCGGGTGCCGAGTGGCCGGCATTACTGGCGCAACTGCTGCGCGACCGCCAATTGCCGAGCCTGCTGATCGCACCGAATACGCTGCACGGGCAACGCATCGCACAGCACTGGGCGAACAATCCCGAGCTGCCAGAACTGAAGTCCTACGACCGGCCAATGGAAGAGTGGAAAGCCGAGCTGTTCAACGACACCCCGGCCAGCCTTACCGGCACCCTCGGTGCCATCGCCGCGACCGGCAGCCTGATCATCTGGCCAACCCGTGAAGAACCGCGCTTGATGAGCCTGGTGCCACCGGTGCATTTCGCCCTGCTCAAGGCCAGCGAAATCCGCGACAACTTCTATCAGGTGCAAGAGGAATTCGAATGGGCGCAAGGCATGCCGACCAACGCGCTGCTGGTCTCCGGCCCGTCGAAAACCGCCGATATTGAACAGGTGCTGGCGTATGGCGCGCATGGCCCGAAAGATCTGGTCGTGCTGATTCTGGAGGATCAATGAGTCTTCCTGCTGCTTTCCTGCGTGATGCCGAGCAACTGATTCCAGCAGACCGGCGTTTCGACGACCCGCTGTCGACTCTGGCCTTCGGCACCGACGCCAGTTTCTATCGACTGATCCCGAAACTGGTGATTCGCGTCGAGTCTGAGGACGAAGTCGTGGCGCTGCTGCAACTGGCCCAGCGCGACCACGTGCCGGTGACCTTCCGCGCCGCCGGCACCAGCCTGTCCGGGCAGGCGATCAGCGACTCGGTGCTGATCGTGCTTGGGGATAACTGGAACGCCCGCGAGATTCGCGGCCAAGGCACGCAGATCCGCCTGCAACCGGGCGTGATCGGCGCGCAGGCCAACGCCTGGCTGGCGCCGTTCGGACGCAAGATCGGCCCGGATCCGGCGTCGATCAATGCCTGCAAGATCGGCGGCATCGTCGCCAACAACGCCAGCGGCATGTGCTGCGGCACTGCGCAGAATACCTATCACACATTGGCCGGAATTCGGCTGGTGCTGGCCGACGGCACGCGCCTCGATACCGAAGATCCAGCCAGCGTCGCGGCATTTCGCTCCAGCCACGGCGACCTGCTCGAACGCTTGGCGACATTAGGCCGCGAGACCCGCGCCAACGCCGCACTGGCCGCAAGAATCCGCCACAAATACCGTCTGAAAAATACCACCGGCCTGTCGCTCAACGCCCTGGTGGATTTCGACGAGCCTGTGGATATCCTGAGCCACCTGCTGGTCGGCTCCGAAGGCACGCTCGGCTTTATCAGTGCGGTGACTTACGACACCGTCATCGATCACCCGAACAAGGCCTCGGCGCTGATCGTGTTCCCCGATGTCGAAACCTGCTGCAACGCGGTCACGGTGCTGAAAAGCCAACCGGTGTCAGCGGTGGAGTTACTTGATCGGCGCAGTTTGCGCTCGGTGCAGGACAAAAAAGGCATGCCCGCTTTCGTACAGCTGCTGTCGGAAAATGCCTGCGCGCTGCTCATCGAATCCCGCGCCGCTTCGTCGACATTGCTGCAGGAACAACTGGGGCAAATCATGGCGTCCCTGCGCGATTTTCCCGTAGAGAAGCAGGTCGACTTCACCGAAGACCCGGTGGAAAACGCCCGACTCTGGGCCATCCGCAAAGACACCTTCCCCGCCGTCGGCGCCGTGCGCAAAACCGGCACCACGGTAATCATCGAAGATGTGACCTTCCCGGTCGAACAACTGGCCGTCGGCGTCAATCGCCTGATCGAGCTGTTCGACAAACATGCTTACGACGAAGCGATCCTTTTCGGACACGCACTGGAAGGCAATCTGCACTTCGTCTTCACCCAAGGCTTCAACAGCCCGGAAGAAATCGCACGCTACCAAGCGTTCATGGACGACGTCGCGCAACTGGTTGCAGTGGAATTCGGCGGCTCGCTGAAAGCCGAACACGGCACCGGCCGCAACATGGCGCCGTTCGTGGAACTGGAATGGGGCAGCGATGCCTATCAACTGATGTGGCAGCTCAAACGCCTGCTCGACCCCAACGGCATTCTCAATCCGGACGTGGTGCTCAGCGAAGATCCGCAGATCCACCTCAAGCACCTGAAACCGCTGCCAGCGGCGGACGAGATTGTGGACAAGTGCATCGAGTGCGGTTTCTGCGAACCGGTCTGCCCATCGAAAGGCCTGACCCTGAGCCCGCGCCAGCGCATCGTCATCTGGCGCGATATCCAGGCGAAAAAGCGCGCCGGCGTCGACACCACCGAACTGGAAAAAGCCTACGACTACCAAGGCATCGACACCTGCGCCGCGACCGGCCTGTGCGCGCAACGCTGCCCTGTAGGCATCAACACCGGCGAACTGGTGAAAAAGCTCCGTGGCCGACACGCCACGCACCAGAAAACCGCTGACTGGATCGAAGGAAATTTCGCCAAGACCCTGCAAGGCGCGCGCTTCACCCTGCACGTCGCCAACGGCGCGCGAATGATGCTCGGTGCACCGCGTCTAGCAAAGTTGTCGGCAACGCTGACGCGCCTGTCCAAAGGCCAGGTGCCGTTGTGGACCAACGCCATGCCACAACCGGAAAAAGCCATTCGCTTCAGCCCGAGCGTGGCGGACGAGCGCCCGCGCGTGGTTTATCTGGCAGCTTGCGTGTCGCGGGTCATGGGCCCGGCGGCGGGTGACAAAGAGCAGATGTCGCTGTACGACAAAACCCGTGGCTTGCTGGAAAAGGCCGGTTACCAGGTAGTCTTTCCCGACAATCAGGACAACCTCTGCTGCGGCCAGCCGTTCGCCTCCAAAGGCTACGCCGAACAGGCCGAGCACAAACGTCAGGAGCTGATCAGCGCCCTGCTCCACGCCAGTCGCGGCGGCCTCGATCCGATCTATTGCGACACCAGCCCATGTACGTTGCGACTGGTTCAGGACATCGGCGAAACACGACTGGATCTGTACGATCCGGTGCGCTTCATCCGTACGCATTTGCTGGATCGCTTGGACTTCACACCCCAGGAAGCGCCGATTGCCGTCCACGTGACCTGCAGCACTCAGCATTTGGGCGAAAGCCAGGCGCTGATCGATCTGGCGCGCAAATGCAGCACCACTGTGGTGATTCCTGAAGGCATACATTGCTGCGGATTTGCCGGCGACAAAGGCTTCACCACACCGGAGCTGAACAGCCATTCGCTGCGTACGCTCAAGGACGCCGTGCAGCACTGCAGCGAGGGGATTTCCACCAGCCGCACCTGCGAAATCGGCCTGACCCAGCATGGTGGAATCGACTATCACGGGCTGGTTTACCTGGTGGATCGGGTGACACGGGCGAAAGCCTGCTGAGGAAAAAATCAGAACCCTTGAGCGAGGCGGTAGTCCACTGCACATGCCCCGGACGATTCGGGGCCTGTTCAACGGTCAGCGAAGTCTGAACCCTCAGTTCAAGGAGATACACATGAACCGCTCTGTAATGTTAGGTCTGTTTGTCACTGCCTCGATGATGGCGTCCACTTCGTTCGCCGCTGAAAAACCTGGCGATTTATGCGATGCCAATCTGCAGAGAATCGATAGCGCAAAATCCCAATACCTGACGTCGACAGACCTGAATGCGCGCGTATCGGCCAGTGTCAGCAAAGCCCGCGCCCTGAAAGCACAAGGCAAGATTGACGACTGCCTCGCTGAAACACAGCAAACCCTGCTGGACATTCAAAACGCTACCGGTGACACCAAAAAATGATTCATGCGCCGACCTTTTACAGGTCGGCTGCATCGGCACCTGGCCGACCGATCTGGCCTTTTGACATTCGTTGCAAATAAAACCGAATTCCTGCGCAGCGAAGCGGTCAACCAGACAGGTCCTATACTGACCTCGCTTGTCTTGACCTCGGCATCGCGGCCAAACCGTCCGGCAGCACCGAGCCCCCATCGTTCAAGGAGATACCCATGAAGCATTCTGCAATTGCTGGATTGTTTATCACTGGTGCACTTCTGGCCTCGCCGGTGTTCGCGGCGGACAAAGACCTCTGCGCCGGGAATCTTCAAAGCATCAAAGATTTCGTCACCAGCCAGCCGTCCCTTCCTGAAAGCTCCATGAATAACATCAAGGAAGCACAGGAAAAAGCCACTGCGGCCCAGGCGTCCGGCAACGACAAGGAATGCATCGAGGTTACCAACGGCATCATCAGCAAGATGCAGATCCGTAACCCGACGCGTAACTGATGTCCCGCAGGCCAACCTTCGGGTTGGCCTGCCAAGCGTTTTGACGTACACTGTGCACGCTTGTTGCCCGAACAGATTCACCGGGCAATGAGTTCGGGGCCGTTTAGGATTCGACGCCGGTTGCGAAACTCTAGGTGCATGCCGACTTGGTAACAGAAGTCGTAAATCCACTGTTGCAACTACTTATAGTTGCCAATGACGACCAATACGGTGTTGCTCTCGCTGCTTAATTGCAGCTGACAATGCTCCTGGTACCTTCGGGTCCAGCAATCATCAGGGGATGTCTGTAAACCCGAAATGATTGTCATATAGAACAGAATCGCCGTGCAGTACGTTGTGGACGAAGCGGCTAAAACTTACACAACTCGCCCAAAGCACCCTGCCCGTCGGGTCGCTGAGGGTTAACTTAATAGACACGGCTACGCATGTAGTACCGACAGCGGAGTACTGGCGGACGGGGGTTCAAATCCCCCCGGCTCCACCACTTCATCATCTAAAGACGTCCACGGACGTCTTTTTTTTGTGCCTGAAATCCCGTAAATACGGGGGTTTCAGGGCTATTGAGCTCCACAGCGCTTCAGGCAGATCCATTTTGAAATGTATTCCAAGGCGTATTCCAAGCCCGTGACTGGTAAATTTTGGAATACACAAACAGCGTTGGAGTACCCATGGGAGCCCGAGCAACACGCCTTTCAGACCTAAAAATCAAAGCCGCCAAGACCAAGGACAAAGACTACACATTGACCGACGGCGACGGCCTTCAGTTACGAGTCCGAACCAACGGTTCGAGGCTTTGGAATTTCAACTACATCCATCCCGTGACCAAGAAACGGATCAACATGGGACTGGGGACATTCCCGGAACTCAGCCTGGCTCATGCGCGAAAACGCACGGTTGAAGCCAGGGAGCTGGTTGCCCAAGGACTGGACCCAAAAGAGCAACGCGATGCAGATCGCCAAGCGAAAAAAGCTGCGACAGAGCACACCTTTCAAAACGTCGCGACAGCCTGGTTTGAACTGAAGAAAGACTCCGTGACAACCGCCTACGCTGAAGACATCTGGCGCTCGCTCACGCTGCACATCTTCCCGGATCTACAAGCGACCCCGATTTCTGAAATCAGCGCGCCTCAGGTCATCAAGTTGCTTAGGCCACTTGAAACCAAAGGCAGCTTGGAAACGGTCAAGCGCCTGACCCAACGCCTCAACGAAATCATGACTTACGGGGTGAACTACGGACTCATTCATGCCAACCCCTTGAGCGGAATTCGATCGGTCTTCAAAAAACCAAGGAAGAAAAACATGGCGGCATTGCCCCCGGATGAGCTCAATGAACTCATGGTGGCAATTGCCAACGCCAGCATCAAAAGAACCACCCGATGCCTCATCGAATGGCAGCTCCACACGATCACTCGGCCAGCAGAGGCTGCAACCACTCGATGGGCTGACATCGACTTCAATAAGAAGATCTGGACGATCCCAGCGGAGCGCATGAAGAAACGCCGCACACACATCATCCCGCTCACGGAGCAAGCTTTGGCGCTTCTGGAAGCGATCAAGCCCTACAGCGGACACAGGGAGTACGTGTTTCCCGCCGACCGTAACCCCCGCACTCATTGCAACAGCCAGACCGCCAACATGGCGCTGAAGCGGATGGGGTTTGAGGGGCGACTCGTAAGCCACGGAATGCGCTCCATGGCGAGCACCATCCTGAACGAGCATGCCTGGGACGCCGAATTGATTGAGGTTGCCCTGGCTCATGTCGACAAAGATGAGGTCAGAAGCGCTTACAACCGCGCGGACTACATTGAGCGTCGACGCCCAATGATGGCCTGGTGGAGCGAGCACATTCAAAAAGCGGCCACGGGTGACTTTTCAATAGCAGCAACCCATGAAAACAGAAGCCAGAAAGTCGTCTCGATTCGTTAATCAGAGTCAACTTGATGGCGACGGCGGCGACAGCGGCGACAACCCTCGTCTGATCTGACCACGGGCGAGGCGACACACTGGCGGCCGTCGCCACCACCAGTATCGAACCTACTTTTCCGCTAACGCCGCTGCGACCGGGAAGGCTTCACCGCAACGCTTGAAGTGGCTCGCTCGACGATCTTACAAAAGGTCATAAATCTATCTAGAGCTACCGAGATCCAAGGTCTTCTACGTCAATTGCACTCCCCGATGTCCCGGTTGATCGCGAGTCGAGCGCGGAGTACACCAACGCCTCAAGAGGAGCAGTAAACGACGATACCGAGTAGTTGTAGAACGCTGAGACTACGACGCATCGGCATGCTTTCTCCTCAGTAACGATGAAAAATCTGACGTCCTAGGAGATTGTTGTCGATGCAATTGTGCGAAAAATGCGATCCACCGAGCCCTCTCTTGGATTATCGACCCCAACCATTGACCTACCCGGTCGAAGCGCTCGGTGAACTCCTGGGGGGCGCGGTAGAACGGATGGCAGAGGTCATCGGAGCACCGAAAGCCATGGCCGCACAATCGGTGCTGGCCACTGCGGCTCTAGTGACTCAAGGCCACGTTAACGTACAACTCGATGGCCGCACCTATCCGCTGTCTCTGTATTTGCTAACGATCGCATCATCAGGCGACCGTAAAAGTGCAGTGGATCATCAAGCTCTCTCTGCAGCGCATAACTGGGAGCGAGAGCAGTGGTCTGTGTACACGGAAAAGCTCAATGCCTACCAATCTGCCATCCGCCTTGCGGCCAAGGCCCAGCGACAGGCAAAGCATGAAATCTGTGAACTCTCCGACCCCGTCCAGCCCAGACTGATTTCCACCGACCCTACCATCGAAGGCCTCACAAAAAACTTGCGTTATGGGCTACCAAGCATGGGCTTGTTCAATGACGAAGGTGGTCAATTCCTCGGTGGCAGCACCATGAGTAAAGAGAACCAGCTCAAAGCAATCACCACACTGTCGAAAATATGGGATGGCAGTCCGATTGATCGGACACGGTCCTCGCCCGGGGAAAGCCTGCGAGCCTATGATCGTCGTCTCAGCATGCATCTGATGCTGCAGCCGTGCCTGGCTCACCAATTCCTCAAAGATCCAATGATCAATGGCCAAGGTGTGCTCGGCAGATTCCTGATCAGTTGGCCCGAACGTTTGATCGGTCAGCGCCTGTACCAGGCAGTAGATCTGACGCAAGACCCCAAGATCCAACGCTACCAAACGCATATCACTGATCTGCTGAAGAAACCGTTAGCAACCAACAAGGACGGATCGCTCAAGCTCACGACATTGGAATTGACGCATAGCGCCCGCATGGCCTGGATTGATATTCACGACACCATAGAGTGCCAGTCTGGCGAGTTCGGTGAGCTGGCCGGCGTTCAGTCCGTCGCGAGTAAAGCTGCTGCCAATATTCTGCGCATCGCGGGGGTTCTGGCGGTAATCGAAGAAGCCACTGCCTTGAACGAGGAGCATATTCAGCGCGCTTCAACGCTAATGGACTATTACCTCGCCGAGATCCAGCGTTTGACTGAGCAAGAGCCGGTTAACCCTCTAAGAGAAGAAGCGGATCGTTTGCTACGCTGGCTGAAACAGAAAGGCTGGACCCGCTTTACCATCCGAGACATCAATCGCAACGGCCCTCGCTTTGCACGCAAGAGCTGTAAGCACACCGCCACGCTCCTCGTTGAGTTACTCACAGCGAACTGTGTGAAATGCCAAGACGCCAAGACTTTCGAGGTGTGCCGTGTTCCGTCTGAATGACGCAGTACGCCGCTTTCATTCGAAAAATCGGACGCCCCCTGTCCTGCGGTGTGTCGCCACGTCCGTCGCCAATCTGTCGCCAGATGCCAACCGTGGCATCCCGCAGGTTGTCGCCAGTGTCGCCGCTGTCGCCGCTGTCGCCGCATCCAACTCAGATCGTGTCGACATCAAACTGCTCATCCAGCAATTGCGTAATGACGGGGTGGTGCTGCACCTCCATGAAAACACTCTGCACATCCGACCGAGACACTGGCATCAGCTGGAGCAAATCAACGGATGCTGGAAAGCTGTGCTTCTCTTCCTTCAAACGAATGAAAATGGATGATTAGGGTGAGGATCGATCAGCGTGAGAACCATGACGATGGCTATCTCCAACTGCTGACTGATCAAAGGCTTGCGGGCTACGCCAAATTCAGAAGACGAAAGTATCGGATGCAGACAACTCTGCGCCCAACATTAGGAAGCACTCGATAGCCGGTTTTCGGATTGACGGCAAATGTCAGTGGATGCAATTTAGAAGCTCACACTAGCCGCCAGGATCTTCGAGACGGCACTGCGGTTTCCCGCAGGATCCTCCCAAAACGCATCGCTTCCGGAAGCGCGGACAGTCGACCTGTATGTCGACGGAAGCATGATTTTCCCTCACCCAAGACGGGCCTCCCCGTCTTGGGGCAGGCCTTTTATAATTTTGGAGGCCTTAATGAAAAATCGACTGGCAATGTACAAAGCCCTAAAGGCGATTAACGTGCCTGAGCAGCGAATCGAAGCAGTTATCCGAGCGATGGATTCTGATATGCATTCATCCTTTCCAGGTACATCTGGTCCCGACTTCGAACAATTTCGGGCAGAGCTGTCCTGGCTTCGGGAGAGTCTCATTATAGATATTGGCGTGATGCTCTCACTCGTGGTGGCGACTCTCTTCACTGGGATTGCGTTTATCCGCTGACAAAGGCTCTCTTCCAGCAACACCGAGAACCACCTGCTCCAGGACAGGTGGTTTTTTATTGCTCCACTTCCAGTCACTGGACCGCGCAGGCAGTGTCGACTAGGCCGTGCCCCGCTGGCTAAGTGCATGAGTGGCTAGGGGCAGCTATCGGCCAGAAGCGGACACACTTAGTCTAAGAAATAGTTGCTGACTATGTCCTATGGGGCGCAATATCGGGAAGCATGCCGGGGCTACTTAGGGGGCGCTGCATTGGATGTATAGAAAATCAAAAGTACTTCACCCCAACATCTAAAATACTACCTATTTAATCACTATCTAAGCGTGACAAGATAATAAAAGGTCGCCATCAAAAAAAACAGCGACCGTTATATTGGCCAGAGATGTTTAAAAATTAATGGGGTCACCGGGTGTTACGAATTTTCGTGCCTGATGCAGGCTCTTGTTTCTCATTAGAATCACGAACAATAAAATTGACGGAACTTTCTAGTCTCAGCCCTGATCTAATTGACTCTGGCCATTCTTGCATGGCTTGTTGAGCTTTGATGACCTGCTGCGCCAATACACTTGACTTTTTCATTTTCCCCACTCCGTATTTAGTCTGCTGAGAGTTTAACATCCAGTTTCCCAAGAAGGTTTGGAATTTCACGACCGACTATCAGTTGTTCAAGCTGAAGGTAGGTGTCAATATACCGAACGATACGGGGCTGATGACCCATTTCCCGCCAGTCTACGGCCCTCCCATCGTCATCTTTACGCGGCCGACTCGGCTCAAAAATTTCTTGATACTGACGTGGGGCGATGCCTTGGAACGGCTCAAAATTCACCTGGGTTCTCGATGCGGTCGGCGCATCAATGCTAATCGAGTCCTGGTGTAACTGCTTGGCTTTGCTCTTCGGATACGGCTCGATATAAACGACACGCTTGATACCACTCGCCACAATATGCCGAGCACACATATGGCAGGGAAATGTCGTGCAGTACAGCGTCGCTCCAGCGACGGACACTCCTAACCGTGCGGCTGACATCAGCGCAGCCATTTCAGCGTGAACGCTCCTGCCAAACTCCAGAATATTCATTATCCTACTGTTTTTTAGTATTTTTTTGTCTGTCCCGGAAATCAAATTTTGTACCAGTGAGCTAATATCTTGTTCTGTTGCCTTGGCTGAAAGTAAGCCATTTGTATTTAGGCGCTCGAGCATTTCTCCCAAAACCTGTACCCGCTCGTCTGCCATTGAGTCGACACCTTTTTGGAAGTCACGAGCGTCATCTTTATCCCCCGGCCAATACAAATCGCCTCCGGACTTAGGGACGTCGTTGCATCCTACTGCGATAATATCTCCCTCTGGCTTCAAGATAGCAGCACCAACTTGTCGGTTTAGATCTGCTGACCGCAGCGCGGCAGATCTAGCGTGATATATGCCATGCTCGTCGCGTGAGGGTGTGAGGAAGGAATTCCCAAATATGAGTTGTAGAAAACGACCTATCTGAAAATCTATGGTTGATTTGTTCCTCCCGTCGACAAAAAGGTCAGCTAAGGGAAAAGCATCTTTTACATCTTGACCCAGAGGGATGCTTTCTTCCTGTTCGTCCTTTTGAACTAATGCCTCGGCAATCGCACGTGGGTTAGTCCCTACTCCGAACTGGGACCTGCTTATTTTTTCAGATAGCGCGGTTACGCGGACATCGCGAGGTGAGTAGACCGAAATAAGAAAAAATCCTTTTCCATACACGGCTCGGAGCATTTCAACTTCTTTAGGATGCTTCAATGACCTCAAAATAAACGCGTGTCTTGAGGGCTTCCCACCGCTGTGGTCATCTCGAAGTTGGCGGATTGCTGCTAATCCCAGCATCGCTACTGCGGCGCCCTCGTTACCCTCAACCCTGAGTCTCGTTCCCGCGTCCATTAGCGCTGTTATGCGTTCAGCTTCAGGCTTTGAGCTGTGAGAAATATCAAAAAAGCTTTCTATCTGTTCGCTGAGCCTCACGACATGAGGAGTGTACTCAAGGCCATTAAGTTGGCTTTTCAATACCGCGATAACGGGGTCAAGGTTTACGCCAATCGGCCCTACTAACCCGAAGACCAGTTCGGGGTCTTTCTTGGGAGTTAAAGACGAGACCTCCACTCCGGGGGGCGAGCCCTGATCAAGTTTTCGCCGATTTCGGCTTCTGCCTCCTGTGGATTTTTCGGCCATCACATCACCAAGTTTTGGTTTTATCGGTCTGAAGGATGCGTAAACGGAGAGCAGGATGACTTATCGGTTCGCGACGCCTGCGTCTCCAACCTTTACCTTAGCTATTTTTTCTCAAATATCCTGTTGCCGGAAGGCGAATTACTTCGGCTGAGAGATTCTTTCGCTTCGGTGCTTCCAAACCTCCAAAGCACTCAGCTGTGAACGGCTGCTACTGGCCGCGGCTGTGTAAAAACGATTTTCAGCGCGATTGGAACCCAGTGTTGTACTGAGAATCGAATTTCTAAGCAAAATCCAGATCGGCTGAGCAGCCGATGATTTTCAGATTTCGCATAGACGCGCAAACTTCAACACTACATAGAAAATCGCTTATTATTAATTAGGTCTAAGAGTTGGTCGAGCTCACTTTAGCTTCGCTCAGGGAATATAGTTTGAACCGGGGATCAATTATTCACGAGTTCAAATTTTTCCTGTGTATCCACCGGCCTCGCACCTCCCTCGCTAGCCTGGTCACGTATAGGAAAGTCGATTCCAAAAAATAATATATCTTCCAATAGATTGTTTTTTCCTTGAGAACACTTTAAATTGCATTCTTTTGGCAATGTGCCATCCTCAGCTCAGGCCAACAGATTCTGACGAGTCGTTTTTTTTAAAAAGTCTAAAAAAGGATATGGAATGAAAATTGCTGATGACCCATTCATTAAATACAAAGTGCATCTAGAGCGCCGCAAGCGTCAACGAATCGTAATGTCGGTAGTGCCTATCGCACTTGGAATGCTTTTGCTATTTGGACTTCAATATTTCCCATACTTAAATAACGAAGTGTTTCAGTTTTATGGTGTGTATTTATCCCCCTACCCAACGCTTATTTCATTAGCACTGTCTTGCATGGTTGCAGGGGGTGGGTATTTGTTGTATTGGTATTTGCAAACAGGTTTTAAAAATGACTACGAGGACACACTTCATGACTATAATTATAACCATGAGATAAGGTCGGGTAATTTTGGCAATTACATCAGCACTGAAAATAGTCATGAGTTAGAGAGCGTCCACAAAAAACTCACTGCGCTTGAGGCGCAACTTCAAGAAGTAGAGAATCGTTTAGATTTTTCCCCTGGAGCTATCGATGAGCTTTTCGATCAGATGAAGGAAAAGCTAACTACGAGCGTAGGTAGCGAAATGTTAAACGACGTTCGAAAAGTGTATGAAAAAGAACTTGGGATTGATGGGGCCGAGGCAAAGCTCACTCAGGCGCACCAAAAAACCTCAATAAGATTGGAGCGTGAAATCGAAACGCTAGGGCGAAGAGGCAGTACAAATCTAACACTAGGGGTGGTCACAACCTTAATTGGTCTGTTTTTACTTACGGCTTTCATATTTATGAAAAACGACTTCCCACTTGGATCAATGGAATACTTGATTAATTTTACGCCACGACTTTCATTGGTCGTTTTTGTAGAGGTTTTTGCATATTTTTTCTTGCGACTCTATAAGGCAGGGCTCTCGGAAATAAAATACTTTCAAAACGAGCTGACTAATCTAGAGTCAAAGCACATCGCGTTGATGGCAGCATTAAGAAGTCAAGATTCAAACATGATGAATAAAGTAATTGAGGCTGTTGCGGCTACGGAAAGAAATCAAATTATTGAGAAAGGGCAAACTACCGTTGAAATACAAAAAATGCAAATGGATAAAGATCATTTTATAGAGGTAGCGAAAACCATTGCCTCCATCGTTCCAAAACGGTAGTTGCAAGTTCCAGTTTTAGAGCTTTTTCCTCGTTATTTACTTAATGATTGCGAAGTATTTTTGGTCAATCAAGATCTAGTTATGCAGCTATAAAGGCGGTGATCCTGACTGTGTTTCGACCTGCCCTTCCGACGTGGTATAAAATACTATGAATGTTATCGAAGGGTCGTAAGCGGACGAAGTCAGTCGTGATCGGCTGATATCGGCCCAACGCTATCCTTGGTGGTGGGGGGGCAATCGGCTATTAGCCGACAACCGTATAAACTGAGCAGGATGGCTGTTTACGAAATGTAGGAAGGGCTAAGCGCTAGCGAGCCAAGGCGGACATCAAGCGATCCCAAAAGTAAGTGCGGTATTAAAAAACCACGCTCATTGTTAAGCTTAATTCCTCTGAGGCACTAGCGACCTCTCTATAGTCTGCTTGAATTCCAATATTTTTTATTGGTAAATTTAACTTTGCGGCCACGCTCAGGCTTTTATTGGCTTCCCTTGTTAGGTTGATACAAATATTTTGTTCCTTTATTTGGTTGCTTTGATGGCCGCGCTGCTCTACGAGCCCACGTAGCACAGAGTCATTCCAAAGCAGGTTTTTACGGAGGTACTGCTCGGCTCCTGTAATGTCAGGTTGTGCGCCGGAATAGCTACTGCTAATTGAAAATACGTTTTTTAGAACTTTTGAAATTGAGCTTTCATAACATACTTCGGCTGTCGCTAGAGTAGTTCGGCCTTCTAGATTGAGAGTGGAGGTTGCCCCTTCTTTTGTAATGTCCACTTGCTTGATCTGCACCTTTGACGCACCTAGAATCTGGCAAAGCCTAGTAAAGTGGCGCATTTTTTCCATTGAAAATACTTCTTTAGCCTCCGGCAGTTCCGCATATACGTCTCTATCGTAGGGGCTTTGGATAAGTATATTGCCATGCCTCACCTGATCAGAGTCAAGGATGTTGGTCAGGGCAAGGCATTCTTCTTTTGAAGATAGCGCGGAGGTCGGCAAAACAAACGCTTCTTCACTATATAAAAAACTCCGTTCCTCTGGTGGCAAGTCGTAGCGACAGAGCTCGATATCTGACTCGTTAAGGACTAAGATCGCTCTGCGCTTGGAGTGAAGTTCCGGAAACAATGACATTCAGATTTTTACTCTCGCTTACTAGTGGCGACTATTAATGAATCTAACTATCCAGCTGATTATTTCCTGGATCCATCTCATGCCTCCTGCCAAAGAATTGCGTTGATATCTTTTTTTTTGATAAATTCGCAGATTATGGAGAAGCTCATCTAGTTTTGGTGCATCGACGGTTCGGTTTACTCGGGATAGAAACGTTTTCATTTGAATATTAACATCAACATCATCAGGACTATTTTGACTATCAATCAAACACACAATCGGTGCCGATCTTCCGAGCGAATCACTTTCGGATGTTATTATCTGCGCTACGAAATAATTTTTAAGATGGAATATTTTCCATCCATCTCCAGAGGCTGCTAGTTTCCCGTCTGCGGTCACATGGGATATTTTCGACAAGGTTTTCTGTCTCTGTTCTGAGACTGAAATTATCTCGCTATTTTCGTTGAGCATAGTGTCGCCAGACCTATTGTCGAGCGCCTGCGCGTAAAACGCTAGAGCCTTCATACAGTCCCCATAACCTGGATTAAATGCTGAACTGTCGACTTCATTCTGGAGTCGACATCAAATGATCCGAGGATTACTTTTGGTCGTGCATTTAGCTTAGAAAGCCCGGCCTCAAGCTGCACTCTTATGAAGTCGTCTCTAAAGTCTCCCTTGACCGCAGAGCTGGCAGTAAGATAGCCATCAATTTTATCCATGTGAGTGACTATCACTATAAGAGTCGGTGCTTTCTTGCCGTTGTCCTTCAGCGCTTTCTGCCACACTTCTGCAAGCCCTAGGTCTCGCTGGACACGACCAACATCAATACAAGAGGCTTTGATTAGGTACAGGGCGTAGTCAGCTGTTTTGTATAGCCTATGCCAATCCTCTTTAGCATCTGCGCCACCAGGGACGTCAAGCGTTGCTTTGAGTTCGAATTTTAAATCTTGCAAAGAAAGTCGATTGGACGCAACTCTCTCATTCGAAACTGTTTGGGCATTAACTGTATTGAGGGTGCCAGTGCTCAGAAAATGTAGCAAAGTGCTTTTTCCGGCACCCCTCGCTCCAAGCACGGCGATTCTCTTCCCCGAAATCTTGATTACGATTTTGTCCCAAGCGTCAGTTATAATTGTGAAAGGCGAGAGAATTGCTTCAATGACGTCGTCGAACATGCTCATGAGAGATTCCAATCCGTGGTGCTTAAGCAGTTTTCGGCTACCTAACCAGATACTTTAGTTGTTGGTGAAGGCTGTCTATAGATTTGACCCGCCGCTGTTGCTGTCAGTTGGGGCCGAAGGCGGAGGGTCGCCAAAAGCTTACGAAACAAATGTCCAAGTAGACCCCATAATACCATTCGCAGTGGATGCATTCTGCTCTTGCCAACGGAAAGCACGGTCGAATCAAAGCACTCCGCGAGGAGGATTGATCTCTCACGTTGAAAACGTCATAACGAGCGCCCCGACTCCTGGCCAAACTCTGAACCTACAGCCTTGGGATGAATGTCCGCAATGGGTCGAAAGTGGTAACTCACTAACGTCCGCTTTTGGCCGTTTTCTGCCCGTCGCGAAACGGTAGCCCCCCCTAACCACCCCATTTTAACTGCTAGTTATCATCCCCCCAGACCTTCGGCAGAAAGCTCTCGGTCAACCTGGATATCAATGTTGTCGACTTGCACGCCTATGCGATTCACGGCGTCAATCGCCAAGGCAACTCCGCACTCCGCCTTTCCCACAGCTCCCTGCGCAGGCGTGGCTTGGGGACCATGCCGCACCTGCGCAGGGAGCCGACAAGGCCGAAGGCCGCGTCAGCACCACAGGCAGTCGATGAATATGCATCTATCACAGCTGCTGTCCCTGCCCAATAAAGCGCAACTCATGAGAAGGGCCGTCACTGCAAACCGCAGTGACGGCCCCGCCGACGCCTCAACATCACGGGCAAATCCTGAATCCTAAAACGTGCGGCATACATGATGATGCCCCCATACACTGGCCCAGCAAAAACCTATGACGACAGGTTCGAGAGTCGTCATCCCAACAGCGCAAAACTCCTGCAAGCGCTGATCCAGCTGGATGGAGTTAGCCAGGTATGCAAGGTTCCAGAAGCATACCGACCCATACCCATGGGACGGAGCCGCCTTTGTCTGTAGACCTATTCCCTAATATGCCGCTACTACGCTGTCCCAAATAGCAGACCTTTGCGCAATGGCAACTGCTTCCACTTAACAATCCCATCAATTTCCTTGGAGTACTCATCCATATCAAAAACTAACTCATCCCGCTCCACCTCCGTCCGACCTTCCAGCAGGAAGGAAGACGGACGTCTCAGCCGAGACACCGGTGTTTCCTGAACACCATGCCCCTGCCCTTCGGGGATCTCGCCTAGCGAGTTGGCACCAACACTTACCAATGATTTTCAGGAAAGGACAACAGCACAAAACAAAGCTAGTGAGTGGATGGGATATGGACGATTTGACCTACACCCTGCGGCAACTTTGCCGGCGCAATCGCGATGGCAGTCACAACACTCAGGCTGACCGTATCCGCTCATTGGGGCTGATCGCTCGCCAGCTGCGTGAGGTTGGCTTCCGCCAGATGAAAGCCCCCTCGCTCAAGGGCAAACACGTACAGGCACTGCAGGATCGATGGCAAGGCGAAGGACTGTCAGTAGGCACCATCAAAAATCGGCTTGCGCACCTTCGATGGTGGGCTGAAAAGATCGGCAAGGCTGGCATTCTCCCCGCGGACAACACACAACTGGGTGTGGCCGAACGGTGCTTTGTCACTAACGTCAGCAAAGCTCAGGAACTGGGAACAGACCTTGGCAAGATCACCGATGCCCATGTACGCATGAGTCTCCAACTTCAGTCCGCGTTTGGACTACGCCGTGAAGAAGCGATCAAATTTCAGCCCAAGTATGCGGATCAGGGAGATCACATTCTCCTCAAGGGCTCATGGACGAAGGGTGGGCGTGATCGCTTTGTTCCGATCACTACTTCGCAACAGCGCGAGGTGCTGAACGCGGCACATCAGCTAGCGGGAGCCAGCTCATTAATCCCGGCTCAGAAAACGTATATCCGGCAGAGAAACACCTACGATGGTCAGTGCAAGGCAGCAGGCCTTAGCCACATGCATGGGCTGCGTCATCATTACGCACAAAGCCGTTACGTAGCTTTGACAGGATGGAAGGCTCCGGCGGCAGGAGGAATCTCGGCCAAGGAATTGACCCCAATGCAGCGTTCTCAAGACCGTACCGCTCGACAAATTATCAGCCGCGAACTCGGGCATGAGAGAACACAAATTACCGCGACTTACCTCGGTCGGTAGTTCAGTGCGTTCGACGTCAATACTCAACACCCCGAATCTGAAGGTGGTGGTGAGCGCTGACAGGGAGAAGCCTCATACAACATTAGGAAACAGTCGAAAACCGATTACCGGATTGACAGCAAAAGGCCTCAGGGGCATTTTTGCTATGCATCTGGCTGATTCGTTCAGCACCCCAGCCGTCAGGATCTTCAAGACGGCGCTGCGGTTCTCCGCAGGATCCACCAAATGACCGCATAGCTTCCGGCAGCGCGGACAGTCGACTTGAATGTCGATGGAAGCATGACTTTCCCACCCACGACGGGCCTTTCCCGTCGTGGGGAAGGCCTTTTTTTGTTTTAGGAGGCCTTAATGAAAATGGAACTGGCAATGTATCAGGCACTGCGCGCAATCGACGTACCTGAGCTCAAAGCCGAAGCTGTTATCCAAGCATTGGAATCTGACATGCTCACACTACTCGCAACGAAAAGTGATCTCATCAATTTAGAGCAGCGACTCACTACTGAGTTGGCCAAGACTGATCATCGGCTGACGTCCGAAATAGCCAAAATTGATCATCGGTTGACTGCAGAGATCGCTAAATCTGATCTCAAATTGTCCATTCGCATGGCTTCCATGCTCGCCGTAACTATCGGCATCTTGATCGGAGCGATGAAAGTTTTCGTATAGTTTCTTTACGATTACTGAGACCACGAAAATCACCTGTCCTTCGACAGGTGATTTTTTTGTAAGCGCATGTCCAACTCACCGTGACAAAATCAGGCCGGTAGCCACTGATGCGGTAACCATTGCCCCATTTTACTCGCTTTTTGTATCGGCAAACGAGTCAGCATATCTCTCAGATAGGAATACGGTTCATGCCCGTTCATGAGTCCCGACTCGATTAAACTCACGGTAGCCGCCTTTTTGACACTGCGAAACGCCCCGGCGAACAATCAGGTTGAGCGCTAATCTGCCCATGGCCGGATCTGGCGCTCCACTTGGTTGTTGTCGAATGAATCGAAGATCCAGGTCAAAATTAAAGGGATCAAAGTCTCTGAAATGAGGCTAGTCTGTGACGATTAAGTCCAGGAAGCCGGGATCAAACCATCACCTTTGACGCTCCAGTTCTCTACGGAGTGGGTGAGTGGGATGTCTTTCCAGATCTCCTTGCCAGCGTGTTCCAAAACAATGATCTGGAGGTGGGACTTTGAACGCGCGATCCCCTGGGACAGGACGTTGAAAATGCGCTGTGTCGCAATCACATCTGTAGGTCGTTTTCTCTTGAGCTCCTGAACATCCTCGTCAAGGCTGTTGTCTCCGCTGTGGCTGCTTGGGAAATACACCTGGCTTGGCTGGTCGATCACCAAGAAGCTGAAGGGCGGCAACTGTTTGTTCTCGTCAAGCGACAGGTACTCGTGGATCGCGAGGAAGGCTGCAATGTGATAGCCCATCCAGTTGGCGCCGCTACCTACCTCCCACAGGTAATCTTTCCGGTTCCCATGGCTGTCAAAGCGGAGCGTCAACTCCTTTCTGTCGAGCTTGATTTGTGATCCCTCGGGTGCTTCGAGACCTCCGAAGGAATCGGCGTAGTCCCCTATCAACTCTCCAATTGTATAGTCGACCCTGCGTTCTTGCTCGGTGCGGTCTGTCAGGCCCAGGGTGTTATCGAAACCCCGGATGATCCTATCCAGTTCCTTTAGACGCGCAAGGATATTGGCATCCGCGGAAGTTGAGCCGATGCGCTTGAGCAGTCCTGAGATATCACCGGCGAGAAAGTAGATCTGACCAATCGCGTTTTTCAGCCTTTCGTCCCTGTTCAGAATTTCATTTTTTTCAGTACGCAGCTTGGAGAGCGTTTTTTCCTCTGCAGAGAGTTTGCGTTTGAGGCTGGAGAGACGGTTGTCGACTACCGGGTTTTCCTGCAGTACATCCGATATCTGAGTGATCTTGTTGACCTTTGCCTCAAGCTTGTCAATGACAGCGGGAAGAACTGAAGTGGTCGAGCCGCACGCCACACACTCACCCTTGGACTGAACGTTCTTTTTAAGCCACTCAAGCCCGATTACGTGGGATTTTTCAGTGTCGATCGCATCAATAAATTTCTTGCTACTTTGCGAAAGGCTGCTGTAGCCGCTGATGTCGGTAGCGAGGTTTTCCACGATTTCCTGCTGAGCGACCTCCTTGGCCAACGCGGTCTCGAACGTTTGGTTAACGTGCAGGCGATGGGGTTGTAGGAGCGTATGTTCGAGCCTTTTCTCGTTATAGGCATCGACCACAGACTGCAGTTGAGCAATTTTCCCCTCAATGGATGCGGACATTTGGGCGGGCAGCAAACCGATTTCGATGCAGCTGTGCAGCATCCTGTTCACTTCGTAATGCCAGTTGTTTTTTGTTCGCTCAATAACTGCAAGCTCCTTCTGGAGGGCCTCCCTTTCCTTGGCTGCTTCCTCACGTCGACGCTCGGTCATGACGTAGTCTGCATTCACGATGCCAAGAGCGTAAGGCATCGCTCGCGTAAGGCGCTCCTTGTGCGTCCAGGAGTCAGTTTTGAAGAACAAAGTGTTTGGGTTGGCGACGATGTGCTGTGGAAGATAGTTAAAGGCAGCCATGTCCCGGAACGAGCTCCTACTGTCCAGTTGAGAAGGCTTGTCTTCATCCGAATGTGGCAGGTCGCTCATCCTGACCAGACCGTTAAATTTGTCCTTGAACGCAGTCACGTTCAAGTTGCAAGGCAAGATTTGTGGCAGCACTCCGATGAATGGGGCGAGGTAGTAATCGCTGGATGTTTGTTTTGCCCCTGGCGTTCTTCTCGCGACTATCCAGGTTTCGTTGCGAATAGTGATTTTCAGTCCAAACCATTCAACCTTGTTCCGGATGAAGCCGATCGGGATCTGGCACTTACTTGAGCCGAGCGCGTAGTCGATGATGTGGACAATTGATGACTTACCGGTGCCGCTCAGGCCATGAATGATGTTGATCTTGCCGGGCACGAATTCGATTTCCCGGATGGGATTCGTCTGGTTCTGTGGCCACAGCAGTACGGCATTAATCTCGAATTTCATTGGGAATCCCGAACAACAGCTTATAGATTTGGGGTGTAGAGACGCTGGCTAGCCAGCTGGATAGCTGCTTGGTGGTTTTGAGCATCTCAGCAGGTATCGACGCTTTGGTGCCCTTCGGCCATCGGATGACGAGACTGGTAAACACATCCCCGTCTTCACTAGGCTCCTTCTCTACCAGTTTGGCTGCGACTGCCAGGTTCAACCCCTGCAAGGTTGAGGCCGTGTATTCCTGAACACGACGTTCCAGATCAATCTTCAGAATCGGGGTGTCACGAAGGACGTTGTCTATGGCTGAGCTAGTGTTTCGCTTGGAGAGGGCAGCACTGCTCGCCGGGTTCCAAACGATAGGAAGCACGAGCAAAAGTTTGGGGAGATCGATAGGATGATCGTTCCCTGAAGATTCATATTCCGATATGAAGTAAGCGAGCAAAAAGCAGGCGAGTGAGCTGTTGTGGATCAGGTGTCGATCCATATAGGGGGCGCTCATTCATCACTCTCCTTAGCTGTGTGCCAATGAATCGGGTGATCCGTGTCGACTCCATTTGCCTGATGGTGGTAGGTGCCCATGAACAAATAGCGGAAGTTTGATTTGACGCGACCGATGCTCAGGGAAAAGCTTGGAGGGGTCGATGTCTGCAAGTAGATCGCCTTGAAGTCGTCCTCTCCAAACTCCTCAGGTTCTTTGCCTGACCTAATGCAATGCGCGTCGCAATTCGCCTTCCACCTGTCACTCAATTCGGACTCAACCTCACACAGGTCGCTGGGTAGGATCCGGTTGGCTTTCAGCAGTCGAGTACGCTCGGAGTAAGCGGCCCAATAGTGGCCCAGCTCCGTCTGGATAGGCCTTTGCGGAATATTTAGTTTTTCAAGCTGATCTATGAACGACAGCCCCAGCGATCCGTATTCTTCGATCAACTGTACAAAGTTAGTCTGCTCTTGAGTCAGCGGTCTCCAAGCTTCCTCAAAGAACGCTTCAAAAAGCATGTGTTTTCGGGTGAAGAACGGCTTTGAGGTTGTCCAGAAGGGGATACCTTGTTTCCACGAGGCTTGGCAGTCAGCGAACAGTTGACCCAAAAGACTTTGATAAATAGTTTCGTGGCAATGTTCCAGCCCGTCTGGAAACTGAAGAGCGGCGTAGATCTCCTCCTTGAGCGTCTCGTCATCCATTGCGTCGGCAACGTGGAAGCGGGTGATGACGAAGGCGAGGTCTTCATCACTGAAGCCGGTCACCTCTGCGGCTATTTCTGCGACCGAGCCGGACATTCCACTGGCATGCTGACGCAAAGACTTGATTGCCTCGGCGACCGATGTAGGAGTGGTAGCCTTGGAAAGAGTGCTGACCAACGTTCCATCGGGCACTGTGCGGTTTGTCACCAGTACAAACTCAAGAGAGGCAAATTCACTTTTTGCCGCCGCGAATCCTTTGAGCCAGTTTCGAAGGGTGTTCCAGACGTTCTTACTGCTGTCCTGGAGTGAATGATTTTCGCCGGTGGTCAGCTTGTCCTGTTCCAGAATGACTTTTGTCCCACTGGAGAGCGGTATCTGCTCTTCGACGTCGTCAGCTGTTTCAATGCCAAAGCGCGTCTCTGTGTGAGTGCTATGAAAAATCCTGTGTAGCGCTCGCTCATACTGGTAGCCGAAGCCCGCTGCGCTTGCGCTCGCGTTGCTATTCATCGTTCCTTCTCTTGACGTTGTTCGCATTTAGCGAGATCGATGGCGCAGGATCGAAAGAGGATCCAATCCGCAGGGGCAATGAATTTACCTGTAATGATGTCGGGTGGCTACTACTGGCTCCGTGCTGCCCGATAGGGGCCGGGGTGGGCAAGCGGCCCGATCACCCGTACACTCTCTTGATTAGTAACGTTGCCAATGGAATGCTAGAACGTTGCTTCAACCGGCCCGTGAGCTGAACCTAATTCCATGGCGCGCCGGCGTCGCTTTAGAAATAAATTGCCTACCCATGATGTCCGCTTGCCGGCATCCGTGACGTGGGAATATTATCCAGTTGAATGCCCCACCTTCTAAGTTGCGGATCCGAGTGCGGGCTGACCGCACAGCGGCGCGCGCTCCGGCGCGGACAAATCTAGCGTGTCGAGGAAAAGGCGTTTCCACTTGAGCTGGTCGGCTGAGACGATGCGTTCGATTTCGCCATAGCTGTCTTCGTTGGACTTAAGCTTTTATTCACCCCTCTTATGGGTTCTCCTCGCTTTGACCTCGACGCTGCATCTTCAGCACTATCACCACATCGAGCACAGCTAGGTTTTCCACGGGGTAACCACCTTTTTTCCGTTTCGCGTTCTCCAATGCCGCTCTAAGAAGGAGTGCTTCCTCCAGATACTTGTAACCGGCGCTTGCTCCCCAAGGGCTGCTCGATCCGGTGGAGCGAAGCCATTTGGATACAGGGTCATTTGCTACGTGGTAACGATCAGGAAAGAACTGACAAAGCATCTCTGTGAATACAGACCTGCGTGTCTCTACCCTCTTTTCTGTAAGGCGATTGATCTCAATCACTACCACCTCGTCTCGATCCTGTGAGGAGGCCTCCAAGACCCGAACGAGCGACCTAGCAAACTCACGAAAGTCGCTTTGTTTACCCCGGCGCTCCCATCCATTTGCTTGTAAGCGGCTCCCGTCACCGAAGTCCCAAAGCTGTCGGAACTCCTGATAAAACGTTTCATTTTTGCTGTCAGACCAAATCCGGGCCCGTGCGGCAGATTTGAGCAGGTGCACCAACTCGGCTTGGTGATGTTCGAAGGTGAGTATCTGACTTCTGCGGAAATCCAAAGCACTACCTAGCTGGGCTACCGCTTTTAGCGAAGGTAGCTGCAAGTTAAAGACCCGGCTCGACATGTCCGGATCCTCTTTGGCGGAGGCTGACTTAATGGACTGTTTCGATTCTCGGTATCCGTTCAACCAACTTTGGTTGAGAATGACGCATGAGTCCTTCAGCCTTAATACCCACTGCTTCGCTGCGTCATAGGTTTTCTTGGAGATTTTTGAATAACCGTTCACCTCATGATTAGTGGCAAACGCTGCTTTTGAGAGGTTTGACGATCCCACCAACGCATAGCATCTTCCATCCGATTCACGCCAAAAGATGGCTTTCGGATGGAAACCGTCAATTAACTCAGCAACCAAAAACTGAGTGTGCCGGTACCTCGGTAGCCATTGAATGACCTTTTCGCAGGCGGCTTTCCTAGTGATCCCGAAATCTTTCCCCACGATGAAGGCAAATGATTTGCAACGGCGACCCAGCTCTAGATCAACGTCCCACTCAGTCAGGTAAGCGCTCAGAATATAAAGCTCTTCAGCCTGGCGAAATGCGCGGTGATAGATATCTTTTAGATCGCTGCCGCCGCTTTGCGGCAAAAGAACGAGATCCATGTAGTACATTTCCCTTTTAGCCTTCGTATGCGTCCAGCATCCCATGTTGCGTAACTGAACCGGTTGCCACCTATGCGGCAACAGCTCCGCAATATCACCCGCCCGCTGCGTCGGCAGACGCGTGAGAACGTCCCTCAAATAAGCATACGGATCATGCTCGTTGAGCCGCGCCGACTGGATCAAGCTTATGTTCGCCGCCGCCCGTTTGCTGCTGCGCAGCGAACCGGCAAAAAGCCAGCTTTTTCGACCTGCCACGGTTGAATTTTGTTCTGGCACCAAACATTGTCATTGGGTACGGCCCCATGATCGAGATCGCGCCGTCCAGCGTTTGAGGCCGTAATCCGTAGCTTTGATTTTCGCCGAACCGTCGTGCACAATTTGGTGCTTGACGATCATAAAAGCATGCAGAGCATCCAACACAGGTACAGCTTTTTCTTGCCGTATTCGGCGGCATAAATCCGTTTCAAAGTCTTGGTCTTCGCTTTCGATTTCGTAAAGCAGCTGGATGTAGCGCAAGGCCTATTCGGCGGGCTGGCTGTCGTTGGTGGCGTGCAATTCGAAGAACTTGCGACACGCCTGGGCCACGCAGCAGATCTCGGTGACGCCGAGAGGCGTAGGCCTCTTTTCGATGAGTTTTGCCGCGCAGTCGGCCTTATCGGAACGATTGACCACCTACAGCGCTACTTAAACAACTCAGATCGCTTAACGACGTAGCCCACAGGCTTCTTTTTCTTTTCGACAACACCCTCTTCAACGAGGCGCTGAAGCCATGCTTTTGCCTGCCCGCTCGTTACGTCTAAAGCAGCAGCAATATCAGCATCTTTTGTCGGGGTTATCAGTAGTTTTTTAATCAGTTCTCTTACCGTCGCAAAAAGTAAATCAGCATGATCCACCTGTACCTCAGGGAAGAAATCCATTACTTCAGACACAACTTTTACCGTCGGTTCAACAGCATCTCTGCCGACACTAGTATTTATAGGAAGTAAAGGTTCATAAGACGCTTCTAGCGACTTCTGCGACTCCGTCATTGACTCAGATACCGACAAGCTCTCTATTTCATCAGAGGGCGATAATGAGAGTTCTGGTTGCTGAGGCACGTCGGTGCTAGAAACTTTGATCGCGAATATTTGGTTAAAGGCTTCGGCATCCTGAGGATTCGGCCAAAGTATCGCCCCTCGATTACCCAAAGCATCAAGGCCGGCAGAGGGCTCACCCGTCGATCGAACAAATACAGGCACATACTGGAGCTTATCCAACTGCTCCACAGCACCAGCCCATGTCCCGCCTTTGTTATGGTCCGTATTAACAACCAAAGATGCATCGGCCAGCGCATAAATGAGTTTATTACGCTGCATAGCATGACCAACGTTGAAGCCGGCATTAGGATCATAAGCAGAAACGAGAACTAAGTTTCCATCACGCAAGGAATTCCTTTCCTCACGACTCATGGCAGTTCGCTCTAAGTTTTCCGCTAGAACACCAATAACCTTGCCACCAGACTGCAATGCACCACGCATTGCAGCCAGATCAACCCCCCTGGCCCCTCCCGATATAAGTGTTCTGTTGGCACAAGCTGCCAGCCCGCCGATCGACATGGTGTAGTCGACCAATGCATCGTCGATTTTCCTCGACCCGACGACAGCGAGCCCACCCGATTCAAGCAGCGAAATATCTCCACACCCGTAGAGCACTGCTGGCGCATCAGCACGAAGGCGAGCTTTAAGACGTCGCGGATACTCAGGGTCAGCTCGACTAACGACCCAGATAGCCCGCGTCTGCCATCGCTCGACGACCTGGCTCAACAAGAAGCCCCGTCCCAGCAGCCGTTGTAGTCGACTTTCATCAGCTATTGGCCGACATAAACGAAGGATCTCAGTGGATTCCGCGGTAAGAAGGTCGGCAGGTTGTTTTTGGATCTGATGTAAATGACTAGCTAAACGCCTGTATTCGGCAGGCGATAGTAGGTCTGGCGATTGCACGCCACGTCCAACAATTAGCGGTGCCGTAAGCAACAGTATCGCCTGCGTATTGGGTGAAAGAGGTGACATCATTCATCGTGGCCAGTTAGTGAAAGGGCCATAGGCCAAACCTCATCGCAACCGGCTTCTCGTAACAGCCAAGCTGCGACAGTTAGAGTCCATCGAGAGTTGACGATGTCGTCAACTAAGAGCACCGGTCCCGCGTGAATTATCTGATCGATTTTAAGCGACCCATCAATGTTGCGGGCCTGCTGAGTAGAATTTGCCATGGTTTTTTGCTCTGGCCTGTCCTCCGTCTTCGCGAGGACATTGTAAAAGGGTAGACCTAACGCACTGGCTAGCCTTTTTGCAAAATTGGGTACGATATCTGGATGCTTCAAAGACGGAATCGCAGCAACCCATTCTGGAGCGGGATTTGGCCCCCAGTTTTTAATCATTTCGACACATGCCTGAACAAGCTCATCGGAAAAATAGCCGTCAATATATCTATTATCTCGCACAATGTTGCCCCAACCGGCGTCTCCCCATACACAAAGAGCCCTACCGGGCTGGGCTTGACAATTGGCCGGAATCAGCCCCCTTACGCCATATAGCGGCATTCCGCCATCAGGCCACTTTTTGCGAGGTTCGATGGGAAGACTCGTACGCCGCAGGAAGGCGACCGCATCTTTGACCAAGCCAAGATTCACTGCACTGGGCAATGGAGGTAAAGCTGGCTTCTTGACCGTACCAGGAACTCCGTCCAGTGCATCAATCAAAAACGCCATATGTTGGCCGAATGGTAACCCGACATAGTCCCTCATCTGTTGGTGTTCGCCCTGTCGCAGCGAGGTCAGCCGCTCTGCGCGATCCCAAAAGCTTTGATTAAGGTTTGCCGCGGTAAGTTGCCACTTAGCACCTTGTTTAGCGATAGGCGCTGGAGCCTCCAGTGAAAGCAACGCCACAGTTTTTTCGACCCGCCCCTTACTCAGATTTACTTTGCTGAGCAGCTCCGGAATAGATAAGCCATCAGGTGCATCTTCAAGCGCACTTAAAACCTCCCCGACCTCCTCTTGCGTCGGGAAAGCGCTACGGATAAACCAATCGGTGATTTCAGTCTCCTCCTCACCACTGAGTAGCACACCGTAGGCAGCATCCAACGCACGCCCCGCACGACCAACTTGCTGGTAGTAAGCGACCACGGAACCTGGCATTTGATAATGGATCACAAACGCTAGATCGGGCTTGTCATAACCCATGCCCAACGCCTGTGTGGCGACAAGAGCCTTGACCTCATTGTTAGACAGGGCCAGCTCAAATTCCTCCCGACGATCACCAGTCTGCCCCGTATAGGCTTCGACGTTAAAGCCTTGAAATTTCAACCATCCCGCTACTAGGAGGGCATCTCGCACGGTCAATGTGTAAATGATGCCGTGCCCATCCAATGCGGCCAACCTTTCAGCAAGCCATGCAAGACGCTCTTCTTGGCGAGGAAGACGGATGGTTTGCAACGAAAGTGATGCACGATTGAGATCTCCACAAACAACCTCAATGTTGGGACCAAGCACCGCCTTTAAGTCATCCATAACCCGATTGTTTGCCGTAGCGGTGGTAGCAAGCAAACGAAGGTTGGGAGGCATAATTTTGACCATCCGCTCCAGCAATCGATAGTGTGGGCGGAAGTCGTGCCCCCAATCGGAGATGCAATGCGCCTCATCGATAACTAGCAGGGAGATTTGTGCAGCGATCAGCGCCAAAACCTGGGTACGGAAACGATCATTAGCGAGGCGTTCGGGCGATATCAGGAGGATATCAATGCCACCGGCAATAAGCCGGCGTTCAATCGCAGCCCAATCTTCCCTGTTGTCTGAGTTAATCGTGGCCGCTCGGACACCCATTCGCTCTGCCGCTACAACCTGATTTCGCATCAAAGCCAGCAATGGCGAGATCAGTAACGCAGGTCCAGCGCCAGCCTCCCTTAGCAGCTTCGTAGCAATGAAATATACGAAGCTCTTACCCCAGCCGGTTTTCTGAACGACTAACAAGCGTTCCTTACCCTCAACGATGTGGCGTATAGCTTCTTCTTGGCCATCCCGGAAGGTAGCATCGAGTCGTCCCGAACCTAAACGCAGGAGCTCCAAAGCACGCGCTGCATTATATTCCATGGTATTGCTCTCCATTTACCGTCAGATAGGTGATTGCTGATCCGTTGAGCAAGGTTCGAGTCATCCACTTTCCTCAACCCGTTAACTCGCAACGAACGGAGAGCAGGAGCCCCTCACCTCCTCGCATACCCTATCAGAGCGTGTCGGACAATGTAGGCCACTTCGAGCAGCTTTTTTTGCGAGGAGTACCTGGGGGGGAATGCGGTATCGAGCCTATGGCAGAAGGCGGCTGATCTCTCCCCCTAAAAAGCCCACAACCACTGGAAAAATTCATTGGAGGCGACGAAGGTTAAAGAGTGGGTCAAATTCTCAATCCGGAAAAATAACGTTTAAAGTCAAACAGTTATTTTAATATAAACCCAGCTACAAGCCGGCTCACCGCCAAGTAGGAGTCAAGTGACTGCGCCCGTAAGCTTGATTTGAGCTGCTATCATGGGAGCAAGCTTTGGATCGCCGCAAAAATAGGGATTTAGAAAGTTTTACAATCGGTATTCCAAAAAGTATTCCATGATTATTTTTTAACCGATAAATTATTTTCTAATTCAATAGGTTGAGTGATCGATTCAAATTACCCCGGCCTCTAAAGACGTCCACGGACGTCTATTTTTTGGCCTGGAATCCAGTAAATACGGGGATTTCAGGGCCATTGAGCTCCACAGCGCCTCATGCAGACCCATTTTGAAAGGTATTCCAAGCCCATGACCGGGAAAGTTTTGACTACACAAACAGCGATGGAATGCCTAGGGAAGCTCAAGTCACATGCCTTTCAGACGCGAAAATTCAAAGCCGCAAGCCCAAGGACTTGCTCCGCACGACGTCAGGCTCCAACCCGAATCATATTTGAGGTTTTGACAGCGGGGATTGGCTGATCTTCACTCAGACTTCAACAACCCTATGGTTCAAGGAGCGGCTATGACTTGGGAGCTGAGGCACGATCCAGAAGAGTACGTCTCAATCATCGCGGAAGTTTTCTATGACCCAGCCCGGCGCAAGAATGGTGTTCGACCAGCCAGCGGAGAGTCTTTTGCCCAGAACATGAAGATAGAGTGTTCTAGAGAAATCCGGGGCTATCCAGTAGGCACGAAGGTGCGCCTGAGGGTCGTGGAGACCAAAAAGGAGGACAGTCGGCCTTTCTTGTACAGCAGCTATAAGTGGGCACATGAGCTCGTCTAGCTGGTATCACTGGCCGGGCGGAATCCACTTTGACATTCACGGTTTGGCTAGATCCGTCCCGGACAACCTATAGCGAGATCATAGCTTCCCGCCACCGCCGCACACTAAAGCAAACCGCTTTGTTGCAGAAACGCTTTAGACACCCCCTCAATAGCCTCCCGCCCCACATCCACCCGCGAATTCAGCCCCCAATCGTCCCGTCATCCAGTTTGGAAGAAAGCGCATTCAGCAACTCCCCAACCTTCGGATTCGCCTCAAGCACCTCTGTCCGAACAACCGGCGTCAACGCATAGCCAGGAAAGAACCCTTTATCATCCTTCAACACCACAAACCCAAAAGCCGGTATCCGCCCATCAGTCGACAGCACCAACGCCAGATCCACCTGACCATCCCTAAGTGCCTGATAGGTCAACCCACCATCCATCCGCACAATATTCTTCCGCTCGAATTCAAACCCGTACTCCTCCTGAAGAGGACGCAGGCCATCGGGCCGGGAGAAGAACTCGGCATTCGACGCAAACTTGTACGATTTGCCCGCTTCAATGTTTTTTGCCAGATCGCTGATCGAGACGACGCCATCCTTTTCGGCGTCGACTTTGCGCATGGCCAGTGCGTAGGTGTTATTGGCCTTGGAAGGATTCAGCCAAGTGATGCCCTTTTGCGCGTCCAGTTCGCTGATCTTCTTGTAGGTTTCCTCTCCGCTGAGTTTGTCGGTGACTTTGTTGTAAGTAATCAGGGAGGTGCCGGTGTATTCCCAGTACACATCAACCTGACCGTTCTCTTGGGCCGCGCGCAGTACAGATGACCCTAGGTCCGCGCGTTTATCAACTTTGTAGCCGTTGGCGCGCAGCAGTTGTGTGGTCATTTCGGCGACCAGTTGCTGTTCGGTAAATTTCTTGCCGCCGACGACAATTGTGGTGTTGGCAGACGCGTTGCCGACAACACCGGCAACGAGACTAAAGCTGAAGATCAGACTGGCCAGCATTCGATTAATCATCGTGCACCTCATGTTATTGATTTAGGTGAAGGGTGTTCGGATTCATTGGCGGCCGGCCATGCGTAAGCCTCGGGAGACTGCAACGGTTTGAATCAAACCGCAGCCCAGATCGACGGCAATCGCCAGGAGCGCGGTCGATAGGGCGCCGGCGAGCATCATGCCGAAGTCGTTCAAGTCGATTCCGGTAAAGATCAGCTCGCCCAGTCCGCCGCCACCAACGAGGAAGGCCAGTGGCGCCGTGCCGACGTTGATCGCCAGTGCGGTGCGGATGCCGGCGAATATCACGTTGAGTGCATTGGGAATTTCGACTTTCCACAGCGTTTCTCGTGGCGTCATGCCCATGGCTTCGGCTGCTTCGACCAGATGCTGCGGCACCGCGCGCAAGCCTTCGTAAGTGTTGACCGCGACGGGGAGCAAGGTCGCGACAAACAAGCCGATGATGGCCGCCCCGCTGCCAACGCCGATCAAGCTCATGGCCAACGCCAACAGTGCGAGTTTGGGGATCGCCTGCCCCACGTTCAGCACCTGCATGCTGGCCATGGCATAACGCTGGTTCGCCGGGCGGCTCATCCACACACCCAACGGAAGCGCAATGGCGATGGCCAACACGCCGCTGACGGCGACGATCTGCAAATGCTGGACGGTCAGGTAGCTGATGTCACCCCAGTAGAACTGCAGCCCCTGCCAGAATCGGTTGAGTAAGTCCGCCATGGTCAGTGCACCGCCGGAGTGATGTTTTCAACCAGTCGCGCGAGGATGTCAGCCTGATGCACATAGCCGACAAAGCGTCCGTCGCTGTCGTTGCACAGCGCCCAGTCCTGTCCGCGCCCGAGCAGTTGCGAGAGCACCTGGCGCAGGTCATCGCCCGGTTTGACGATCAGGTGCGAGTGCGCGGTGATGGCGCTGTTGCTGCCGACGATCTGCATGTGTTCGCGCGGCGCGATCTTGCTGACGACGTCCGCCGCGCGCAGCAGGCGCAAGCGTTTCATGATCCGATCGCCGCCCATGAAGTTCGCCACGAAGTCGCTGTTGGGTCGGGCGAGCAAATCATCCGAGCTGCCGAATTGCTGGATTTTGCCGTTGTGGAACAGGGCGACGCAGTCGGCCATCTTCACCGCTTCATCAATGTCGTGACTGACGAACAACACGGTCTTGTTGACGAGGCGCTGGATGCGCATGAATTCGTCCTGGATCACTTCGCGGTTGATCGGGTCGATGGCGCCGAAGGGCTCGTCCATCAGCATCACCGGCGGATCCGCAGCCAGCGCCCGCGCTACGCCGATGCGCTGCTGTTGCCCACCGGACAGCTCACAGGGATAGCGCTTGAGAAATTTCGCCGGATCCAGCGCGACCACTTCCAGCAACTCGGCGACGCGTTTACGGCTTTTGCTCTTGTCCCAGCCCAACAGATTGGGCACGACGCAGATGTTTTCCTCGACGGTCATATTCGGGAACAGGCCGACTTGCTGGATCACATAGCCGATCGAGCGTTTGAGGGTGACGCTGTCCAGTTCGGAGGTGTCGCGACCATTGATTTTGATCGTGCCGGACGTCGGCGTGATCAGTCGGTTGATCATTTTCAGCGTCGTGGTTTTGCCACAGCCCGACGGCCCGAGCAGTACGCAGATCTGTCCCTCTTCGACATTGAATGAGACATCTTCTACCGCCGTGATAGCGCCGAATTGCTTGTTCAGGTTCTCGATCTGGATCACGTCGTCGCTTCCTTCATTCGGCCGGTGGCCAGTTTGTTCTTGTTCAAGCCGTTGGGCGTCAGCAGGCGCTGCAAGCCGTACAGCGCATAATCGGCGGCGATGGCGATGACACTGATGACGATCGCACCGGCCAGAAGCTGTCGAGTATCCGATTGCGCGATGCCGCGAATGATCAGGCTGCCGAGGCCGCCGGCGCCGATGTAAGCAGCGATGGCTGCAATGCCGATGTTGATCACGGTGGCCATCCTCACCCCGGCCATGATCAGCGGCACCGCAATCGGCAGCTCAACCTTGCGCAGTCGTTGCCCGGTCGACATGCCCATGCCGATGGCGGCTTCACGCAAGGCAGGGTCGATGTTGGCGATCGCCGTGGTGGTGTTGCGGATGATCGGCAACTGGGAGTAGAGAAACAGCGCAATGACCGCCGGCACCACGCCGATGCCGTAGCCGATCAGCGACAGCGCCGGAATCATCAGCCCGAACAGCGCGGCGGAGGGAATGGTCATCAGAACCGCGGCGAAGGCCAGGACCCAACGGCGTGTTCTGGGGTGCTGGGAAATGAAGATCCCCACGGGCACGCCGGTCAGAATTGCCAGCCCCACCGCCATCGCCACGATGAACAGGTGCTGGCCGAGTAGCAGACCGATCAGCCCAGCGTTTTCCAGAATGAAACTCAAGGTTTCCATGAGGGTTGTGCCTTCTGTACGTCATTGTTGTTTTTATCGGTCGCGCATCTGGAGTGAACGCCGTGTCTGGACGAAACAGTACCGCGCCCGTGCAAGCACTCTGAGCTTGGAGTTCGACGATTTCTATCGAAAAATCGACGTGACGCAACCAGCTCGCATGAAGCGCAGCACTTTGCAGTGATGGCAAATAGCTGTAAGCACGGTCGTCAAATGAACAGGCTCGCCGGAGCTCTTCGCTTGGCGGGCCGAGTCATTAGCTAGCTATGGGATTTCGCGGAGTGCGTGGTCCGGAGGATTTATGGAGGATGTTCCGAGTAAAGGAATCAGGAGTGAGCATCATCAAATTTCCGCCGCTCTTCTCCGGGCGTACAGCCCCAGACACGACGGTAAGCAGCACCCAGGTGGGATGCCGAAACGAACCCGCAGCTGTAGGCAATCGACGCAATGGGCTGGGTACTTTCACGCAGCAACCGCCGGGCTTCGTTCAATCGCAGCTCCAGATAGAACTTCTTCGGCGTCATGCCAAAGTGCTGATGCCACAGACGTTCGAGTTGCCGATGGGAGAGATTGCAGCGGTCGGCAATTTCTTCGATGCCAACGATGTTCTCCAGATTGTTTTCCATGAACGCGATGGCGGCGGTCAGCCGGCGATCGTGGATGCCGAACCGCCACTGGATCGACATTCGCTGATGCTCTTCCGGTGCACGTATCCGCGCGTGCAGAAATTGCTCGGCGATACTCGCCGCGAGCTGGTTACCGAAATCGAGCGCGATCTGCGCCAGCATCAGGTCGATGGCCGCCGTACCCCCAGCGCAAGTCCAGCGGTTGTCGTGGTTGACGTAGAGCTCTCGGGTGACTTCGATCGTCGGGAACTCTTCGGAAAACTGGCCGAAGGATTCCCAGTGCAACGTACAGCGCTTGCCTTCCAATAATCCGGCGCGGGCGAGGATAAAGGTGCCGGTGCTGAGTGCGCCTACAGTGATTCCGCGAGAAGCGGCACGCTGGAGGAAACGCAGGATTTTCGGTGGTTTCTGATGCTCGATGTCCAGGCTCGCCAGAACGAACACGCGATCCAGTTCCGGCGCTTGATCAACCGGCACGGTGTGGATTTCGATGCCGCTGCTGGAGCTGACCGGGCCGCCTGATTCAGTCAGCAGAGTCCACTCATAAAGCGTTTTGCCGGATAGCCGATTCGCCGCACGCAACGGCTCGCTGGCACCCGCCAGCGCCATCATGGAAAACTGCGGAAGAATGAGCAGCCCGATTCGCTTGGTCGTACAGTTATTCACAGACGTCGCTGAATCGATGGGGGCTGTCATCGCCAGATCCTTTCATGGGGGCCAGCCGTTAGAGCCAACGGCTTTCGACCCGCATGTTAGGGGCTGGGCACGCATTCAGCCAGACAGGAACAAGCGTCGCGAGGCTGGGGAATCGCTGCGAGACCTCGATACCCGAGGTCTCGCAGGACGATGGCGAGCGGATCAGGCCCGCGCGCGGATGGCTTGGTCGATGCTCTGGATCATCGATTTGAACACCGGGTGGTCGGCCTGATTCTGCTGACCATGTTGCATCTTCGAAATGATCAATGCATGCGGGCCGGCATCGCCCGGATAGTTTTGATGCAGACGCACGGACTCCGATGGCATGTGCAAAGTATTGTCAGCGCCATGGATGATCAGCGCCGGCGGGAAGCCTGTTGCGCCGTCGATGGATTGCTCCGGGTCATATTGCATATAGGACGTGTAGGACTTAGCCGTCACGTGGGTGCAGCCCGGCCAACGGTCCGCGCCGCCCGCTTCGGTGTAGCCGCCCAGTTGCTGGTCGACATAGGCTTGGGTTTCAGGATCCAGCGGGTAGTAACCGAGTCGGGTCTCATCGGTGCCGGTGTCGAACGGCGGGATCGGCGCGTCATCGGCCAGTTTGGCAATGCCCGCATCGGCCGCCGCCGGATCTGCGCGCAAGGCCTGCAGTTTGCGGATGTTGGTGTAGCTCATCGGCACCCAGAAGCGGATCTGTTCGGCGCCGGCCGCGGCGAGTTCAGCCACCGCACCAAGGCTTGCCACCGAGCCCATCGCCCACGATGCGACTACCGGCATCTCACCGAAATTTTCCCGCGCCCACGCAACGGCCCCCAACACTTCATCTTTCTGGTCTTCGAGAATGACGTTGGTGATGACTTTATCGCCGGACTCGATGGTGTTACGGATGTGCTTGTTGGAAAAGAAGCCTGCCACGTCGTACGTCATGACCCGATAACCAAGGGCCGCCAGGGCGCGACCGAACAGTTGGCCATACATCGTGACTCCGCCGGTGAAGCCGGAGTTGAAAATTACCGGTGGCAGTTTTTGCGATTGCGCGTCGTGTTGTTCCGGTTGAAAGACCGTGCCTTTGAGGCTGAGTGTTTCATCGCCGTAGTTGACGCTGAAGTTGATTTCTCTTGTTGTAATGTTCGTCATTTCTGAGTGATCTCGAAGTGAGAGGTGTGGGCGTAGATCAACTTGCCAACTGGCCAGACGCTCCTCGCAGAAGTTGGCCAACAGGAATTTCGCTTGCTTGGGAAACATGCCGTGCAACGGCATCTACAAAGTTGAACGCCTTGTTCGGATCGAACAGCTCGGAATACTTGACTCCCTCGTTGTCCGTTCCGACATGAGGCGCATCGGTTGCTTCCAGCAGGATCTTGTCTGCGCCGACGGCGCGGACGATTTGCGTCACGAAACGAGCGGTTTCTTCGGGACGGCTGCTGGTCCGATAGCCAGGCCCCTTGAACCACACGTTGCCGCGTACGCTGGCTTCGGCAAGCAGCGCGATCCAGGCAGGCTCGGTGATGCCGCGCTCGGGGTGGCAAGTGCCAAGGTGATCGATGATGACCCGCACATCGCGAGGGATCTGGCGCAACACGCACAAATTCGTCTCGGCTTCCTTCGCGTAAATGTGCAGATGCTGGTGCGCTTGCAGGCGTTGATAAAACGCCAGCCATTGCTCATTACTGAACTGGGTAGGAGAAACGCTCTCCGGCGGTGCATCGTGCAACACGATGCGGGCGCCAATCACTTGTGGATGCGAGAGCCGTTCTTTTGTGGCGTAAGCCGGGTCTGCCTTGATCGTTCCCACCAACCTAACGCCGCCGAAGCGCTGAAGGTCGGCTGCCTGGAGATTCTTGAGTTCGTCAAACGAGGCAAATACGTTATCCGAGTCCGGCAGAATACTGAGATGGACGTTATTGATCAGCGTCGGAGTAATACCGGCATCCATCAAGTTGTCCAGATAAGCCGTCAGCGAGTGCGACGCAGGTAATGCATAGGGCAGCGCAGCGGACACTCGGCACAGGTCTCGCGAAGTAAAAAAATGAACGTGACTGTCTGTTCTTTCAATCGACGGCAGCATGATTATTGTTTCCTGCTTTTGTGCGAAAACAGTAATCGTCATCAGCCCCTCGTCGCTCCCGCCAACTCGACGTCTAGTATCAAATTTTCGCCATGCGCCAATGTGTGAGCAAAGATGTTCTGAAACTCATCGCTTGATTTTGCAGGCATTGAAGCCTTTAGCGGTTTATGGATAGCGGCCCGTCAGAAAGCATGGCGAGAAATTGATGCGCCTGTTTCGACATGAATTTTTCTTCACCGCCCCCCACCCCGCGAACCGATAAAATCCCCCCGCTCATTCAAGAAACTACGGTTCGCCCGCGCTCCTAGCGGGCTTTTTTTTGTCTGCCATTCAGCACACCTTGCCGCTCCCCCCCATATGCGCGACTCTCCCTGCAGATCCCTCGCCAAGGAGCGCTCGATGCCGCTGTTATCCCTGCCCTGCCCGCGCCTGACGCTGGCGATCCTCTCTCCCGATCAAGCCGAGCTCGAAAGCGCGTTCTACCAGCGCAACCTCCGCCACCTGGCGCCGTGGTCGCCCATCCGCACCACCGACTACTTCTCCACCGCCAACATCCGCCGTCGCCTCGAGATCCAGGCCAGTGCTTTCGAAGCCGGGTTAGCCATGCATTTCGCGCTGCTGTCGTCGGACGGTCAGCAGATGATCGGTGCGTGCAATTTCAGCGGGATTATTCGTGGGGCGTTTCAGGCGTGTTATCTGGGTTATCACATCGATGAGGCGCATCAGGGGCAGGGTTTGATGCAGGAGGGGCTGGAGGCGGGGATTGGTTATATGTTCGATGTGCAGAATCTGCATCGGATCATGGCCAATTACATTCCGGGCAATGAGCGCAGTGCGCGTTTGCTTGACCGCTTGGGTTTTGAGCGCGAGGGGTATGCGAAGGCGTATCTGAATATCGCCGGGCGTTGGCAGGATCATGTGCTGACGGCGCTGGTCAATCCGGGGTTCGAGGCGCCGGATCAGCGCTGGTCGCGGCGCCTGGGTTGAGTTGCGCGAAATCTGTCCGACAAAAATCCTTTCAGCTCTCGGGTTTGCGGCCGATACAGACCTGCTAACACCCCTGCTGGCTCAAAAGAACAACAATCTTCCAGCTTAACTGACGACCAAGAAACCCAACGTTTCTGGAGGATTTGCATGAATAGCTGGTTCGGTAACATCAGCGTGAACATGAAACTCGGCCTGGGCTTCGGCCTGGTGCTGGCCCTGACCTGCGTTCTGGCGCTGACCGGCTGGACCAGCCTCGGCGGCCTGATCGACCGCAGCAACTGGATGAGCGACATCACCCAGCTCAACGCTGGCCTGACCAAACTGCGCGTGGTGCGCCTGCAATACATGCTGACCAATGGCGACGAAACCGCCGCGCAGAATGTGCAGACCACCCTGGAAAGCTTCGCTGCTCAGCAGCAGGCGTTGATCAGCAAATTCAAGAGTCCGGAGAACGTCAAACTGCTCAAGCAGCAGGCGGCGACCATCGCTGAATACCAGACCTCGCTGAACAAAATGCGCAACGCCTATCGCACCGGCAACAGCGCCCGCGACACCATGAGCGTCAATGCCCAGAACGCCTACAACCTGATCGAATCGATCAGCCAGCGCGTGCAGCAGATGGAGTTGAGCGATCAGCGTTTCGAGCAGTTCCAGGCGGTTACTGCAGCGAAGGAAGCCTTCATCCTCGCGCGCTATGAAGTGCGTGGTTACACCGCGACCAGCAATGCCGAAACCGAGCAGAAAGCCGTCGGCCAGATCGACGCGGCCATCGCCAGTCTCAAGCCACTGAATGCGCAATTTGCCGCGACTCAGCAGGATGCCCTGCGCCAATTGGAAACCGCGCTGACCAGCTATCGCAGTGCGTTGATGGCGTACAAGAACGCCAACACCGAGGCGGTGCAGGCGCGTAAGGAAATGACCGATCAGGGCACCACCATCGTCGCCCTGAGCGAACAGCTGTACCAGATCCAGCTTGATCGCCGTGACGCCGAAAGTGCCCAGGCGCGCACCTTCCAGTTGATCAGTACGTTGCTGGCGCTGCTGGTTGGCGTGATTGCGGCGGTAATCATCACCCGTCAGATCACCCGTCCGTTGCAGGAAACCCTCGCCGTGGTCGAGCGCATCGCCAGCGGCGACCTGACCCAGAATGTCACCGTTACCCGCCGCGACGAACTCGGCGTGTTGCAGCAAGGCATCGCGCGCATGGGCGTGACCCTGCGTGACTTGATCAGCGGCATCCGCGACGGCGTCACGCAGATTGCCAGCGCCGCTGAAGAGTTGTCGGCTGTAACCGAACAGACCAGCGCCGGTGTGAACAGCCAAAAAGTCGAGACCGATCAGGTCGCCACGGCCATGCACGAAATGACTGCCACTGTGCAGGAAGTTGCGCGTAATGCCGAGGAAGCGTCGCAAGCTGCCGCTGCTGCGGACGGCGAGGCCCGTGAAGGCGACAAGGTGGTGAATGAGGCCATCGCGCAGATCGAGCGTCTGGCCAGCGAAGTGGTGCGTTCGACCGAAGCGATGAGCGTGCTGCAACAGGAAAGCGACAAGATTGGTAGCGTCATGGACGTGATCAAGGCTGTCGCCGAACAGACCAACCTGCTCGCGCTCAACGCCGCGATCGAGGCAGCGCGTGCCGGTGAAGCCGGGCGTGGGTTTGCCGTGGTTGCCGATGAGGTGCGCGGTCTGGCTCAGCGTACGCAGAAGTCGACTGAGGAAATCGAAGGTCTGGTCGCCGGTCTGCAGAACGGCACCCAGCAGGTTTCGGCAGTGATGAACAACAGCCGCGCGCTGACCGACAGCAGCGTCGCCCTGACGCGCAAGGCCGGCGCCTCGCTGGAAAACATCACCCGTACAGTGTCGAACATCCAGTCGATGAACCAGCAGATCGCCGCCGCTGCCGAACAGCAAAGCGCCGTGGCCGAAGAGATCAGCCGCAGCATCATCAACGTGCGCGACGTGTCCGAGCAGACCGCAGCGGCGAGTGATGAGACGGCAGCGTCGAGTGTTGAACTGGCGCGGTTGGGTGGTCAGTTGCAGCAGATGGTCAGCCACTTCCGCGTTTGATTTTGGTTTTGCGCTGAAGCTGAAATCGAATCGCGGGCAAGCCCGCTCCCACAGGTTTTCGTGGTCGAGCACTGTTGATGTGTTCATCTCGATAACTGTGGGAGCGGGCTTGAACGCGAAATCGGTGGATCAGCCAAATTAACAGTGCCTGACACTCCGTCTTCGCGAGCAGGCTCGCTCCCACATTTGGATTTATGTGGGTCACAGGATTTGAGCACACCGCAGATCCCTTGTGGGAGCGGGCTTGCCCGCGAAGGCGGTGGGTCAATCAAATCAAAGTTGCCTGACACTGCGCCTTCGCGAGCAGGCTCGCTCCCACATTGGATTTGTGGGGCTCGCTGGATTTTGATCACACCGCAAAACCTTGTGGGAGCGAGCCTGCTCGCGAAAGCTGTTTAAATGACAGAGCAGATTTTCAGACCTGCCACGGATTGATCACTTTAACCCCGGAAAACTCGAAGTACCGGACGTTACGTGTAGCAATCGCGGCTCCACGATTTCGGCAGATCGCTGCGATTTGCGCATCGGCCATTGCAATCCCCCGCCCTTTCGCCTCTGCATCGGCTACCAGCGTCGCGTACTCGACGGCTGCGTGGGCATCGAATGGCAAAATCCGCCCGGCAAAATCCTCTTCAAACATTGCCAAAGCGTGGGCCTGGAGTTTTTGTTTGCGCTTGCCGGAAGGTAATCGAGCGATGCCGTGCAGTATCTCCGCCACGGTGATTGCGCTGATGACCAGGTCCATGGCCGGTTGCGCATCCACCCAAGCCAACACTTGAGCCTCGGGTTCGATACGCATGAATTCGGATAGAACGTTGGTATCGAGCACTATCATTCAGAAAAATCCACCCCGAGCGGTTTTTCTGCACGCGCAGGCAGATCGAGCTCGGCTCCGTCCTCGGCGCTGAAACGCTGGTGGATCCGACTGCCCAGCCCTCCGGCACGATCAACCGTGGTGAGCGCTCGGCCCAGAATCAGCCGAGCCTCTTCTTCCATGGAATGTCCGTTGTGTGCAGCGGTAATGCGCAACTGCTCCTTGAGCTTCTCGTCAAGGTTTCGAATGGTGATGCTGGCCACGTCGCCCTCCTGCAATCAATGAAATCATCGATTGCAGGCTAGCATATTCAGGTTCGATTGGAGTCAGGCCCGCCGAGCGGCATCGTCGGTAACGGCACACCGCAATACCCCTGTGGGAGCGAACCTGCTCGCGAAAGCGGTGGATCATTCAGATCATCATTGACTGACACTCCGCCTTCGCGAGCAGGCTCGCTCCCACTGGGGTGTATGGTGTGGGGACTATTCGGGATACCCGGTGATTTTGCGGATGCTTTGATACAGCGGTTTGAGCTGCCGGTACATGCGCAGGTAAACGTCTGTGTACAGTTGCTGGTAAATCTCCTGCGCCTCGGGTTGTGGGTTAAAGACCGCTCCAACCCGAGTCATCGCCGCAATGGCCGATGGGAAATCCTTGTGCAATCCCAACCCCACCGCGCAGCATATCGCCGCCCCCAACCCGGACGCTTCATACACATGCGGGCGTTCTGCCGGCAGGCCGAAGATGTTGGCGGTCAGTTGCATGGCGGCGTCGCTTTGTGAGCCGCCGCCGGCGACGCGCAGCCGTTTGATCGAGACTTTTGAGCGTCGCTCGATGTTCTCCATGCCCTGGCGCAGCGCGTAGGCCAGGCCTTCGAGAATGGCCCGGTAGATGTGCGCGCGGGTGTGTACGTCGCCGAAGCCGATCATCGCGCCTTTGGCCTCAACGCCCGGTTCGCGGATGCCCGGTGACCAGTAGGGTTGCAGCATCAGGCCCATCGAGCCCGGCGGCACTTCGTCGACCAGTGCGTCGAACAGTTGCTCCGGTTCGATGCCCTGCGCTTTCGCCTGTTGCATCTCGCGCAGGCCGAACTGATTCTTGAACCAGCTGACCATCCAGTAGCCGCGATAGATCATCACTTCGCAGTTGTACTGATCGGGCACGGCCGAGGGGTACGGCGGGATCAGCGGGACGATTTCCAGGTAGCGTGAGCGGGTGCTGGTGATGGTCGCGGTGGTGCCGTAGGACAGGCACACAGTGCGCGCATCGACCACGCCAGAGCCGATCACTTCGCAGGCCTTGTCCGCGCCCGCCGCGATCAGCGGTAGCCCTTCGGGAATGCCCGTGTGGCGGGCGGCTTCGGCGCTGATGTAGCCGAGGGTTTCGCCGGGTTTGTGCAGGCTCGGCAACTGCTCCGGGCGCACCGCCAGTGCCTGCCATTTCCAGTCGCGCGGCGCCGCCCATCCCAGCCGTTTGAAGTCGAAGGGCAGATAGCCGACGCAACAGCCGACCGAATCGACGAAGCGCCCGCACAAGCGATGGGTGAGAAAACCCGAGAGCAGCAAAAACTTGTCAGTCGCCGCCCACACATCGGGCTGATGCCGGGCGATCCAGTTGGCCTCGGCCTGGGCGCGAAAATAATCCACCGTCGCTTGGGCGCCGACCAGTTTGAACAGCCAGCCCCACGGCCCTTTGATGCTGCCCTCGACCTCAGCCTGACGTTGATCGAGCCAGACAATTGCCGGGCGCAGCGGTTTGCCCTTGGCGTCCACGTTGATCACTGTGCCGCGCTGGGTAGTCAGGGACACGCCGGCAATCTGCGCACGGTCGATGCCGGTCTGCTGCCAGAGTTGCTGGCAGGCCTCGCCGAGTTTCGCCCAGTAATATTCCGGATCCTGCTCGGCCCAACCGGGTTGCGTCGAGTAGTACGCCTGCAAGTCGACTTTGCCTTTGCCGAGCAGATTGCCCTGCAGATCGAAGAGCAGCGCGCGCACGCTCTGGGTGCCGTTGTCGATCGCCAGTAGGTATTTCATGGCGTGATCTCCGGCAAGCCGTGATCGCGCAGCCACAGCAAACGGTAGCGCTGGATTTCCGCCTGCCAGCGCTCATCGTCCCAGGCCAATCGTGGCTGGCACAGCGTGCGGATCGCCGGGAAAAAATCCTCGCCACCGCGCGGCAGCAACAGGCCCAAACGGGTGCGACGCAGCAGCAAATCATCCAGGTGCAGAATCATTTCCGCCTCGCAGGCGAACGCCAGCTCTGCCCACAAAGTATCGGTGACGCCAACCGTTTCCAGACCGAGTTCGCCGAGCAATTGCGCCAGCCTCGGCAGGTCTCGACCGTGACGTCCGGCCAGGCGTCGCCATTGATTGCCGCTCAGTCCCGCAATCGTCAGCGGCGGCACAGCGGCGAACACCGGCGCGCCGTCATCGATAAAGGAACGCCCAAGCATCGCCGCACAAGCCTTGAGCACTTCGATCGCTTGCGGGCGAAATGTGGTCAGTTTTCCACCGGCCAACGTCACGCAACCGGGCTCCTGCCACAGCACATGTTCGCGGGTTTCGTTCGATGGTTTGTCTTGATGCGCACCCGCCGCGCTTCCGACCACTGGACGCACGCCTGACCAGGTCGACAGCACATCGTCGACGCCTATTTCGGCGCCGGGAAATTGCTGCTGGCACGCGGCGAGCAGGTAGTCGAGTTCTTCGCTGGAAATGCGCGCGCTCTGGTCGAGATCGTCGCGGTGATCGAGGTCCGTGGTGCCGACCACCGTCGCGCCTTCCCAGGGAAAGACAAACACCGGGCGCCGATCGCGCTGATGCAGAAAAGTGAACGCCTGCGCCACTGGCAGACGCCAGCCCGGCAGCAACAGATGACTGCCGCGCAACGGGCGCAATTGCTTCGCTGACTCAACGGGACGCAGGCGCTCAGCCCACGCGCCTGTGGCCACGGCCAACACAGCGGAGCGCAATTGCAGCGTCGCGCCGACCTCGCCATCTTCGATCTGAACCCCGCACACGCGCCCGCCTTCACGCAGCAGTTGCGTGACCCGCACACCATTGAGCACCACCGCGCCATCGGCCCGAGCCTCGCGCAGTACGCGCATCACCAGCCGCGCATCATCGGTCAGGGCATCGACAAAACAGCTGCCGCCGAGCAGGCCGTTTTCCTTCACCCCCGGGGCGAGAAAACGCAGTTGCTGGGCGTCATGAAAAGCATGGTTGCGCCGCCCCGCCAGCGCGTCGTACACCGAGAGCAAGCCGCCCATGACGCGCGGCCCGGGAAAGCCGCCGCGATAGTGCGGCATCATGAAACTCATCGGCCGGACCAGCCCCGGCGCTTCATCAAGCAAACGCTGACGCTCGCGCACCGAATCGCGGGTCAGGCGCCACTGGCCCTTGGCGATGTAACGCAAACCGCCGTGGACCATTTTCGACGATCGGCTGGAGGTGCCCCAGGCAAAATCGCGCTGCTCCAGCAGCAGACAACGCCAGCCCCGGCGCGCCGCTTCGCGGACGATCCCGGCGCCGCTGATGCCGCCGCCGATGACGATCAGGTCCCAGGTTTCATCCGCCAGCGTCGGCAGCATCTGCTCGCGCCACTGCGCGTTCCATTCCGCCGTCATGGCCGCGACTCTGGCAACAGCGTGCCCGGGTTGAGGCGCCCCTCCGGGTCGAAATGTTCGCTCAGCGCCTGCAACGTCTGCATCGCCAGCGGGCCTTTTTCGCGCAGCAGATACGGCGCGTGATCCTTGCCGACGCCGTGCTGATGACTGATGGTGCCGTGGTTGTCGACGATGGTCTGGCTGGCCGCGTGTTTGAGCACCCGCCAGCGCGCCAGCGTCGCCGCATAGTCCGCTGCCGGGCGAAACACGTAAGTGGTGTAAATGCTCGAGCCTTCGCCGTAAACGTGCGAGAGATGAGTGAAGACATGCACCCGTTCGCCCTCGGCGGCCAGGGCGTCGCGCAGGCTGTTTTCGATGAGGCTGAGCAAGTGGTCGACGTTGCTCCAGTCGGTGGCCGTTTCGAGGGTGTCGACCACGTAACCGGCGTTCCACAGGTTCTCGCGCAGGTAGGGAAAGCGGAAGCGGTTCTGCGCCCACTTCTTGCCCAGCAGGGTGCCGGTGAACACGCCGCCGAAGGCTTTCAGATGCTGGCGCGCGTGTTTCAGTGACAGTGCGTTTTGCTGGCGATTGCCGGTGACGCCGAAGGTCAGCAGGCATTTGCCGTCGCCGGCGCCGCGCAGCTTGAGGTACTTCTCCAGCCAGGCGATCTGTTGCGGATGGCCGGCCAGCGCCAGTTGCGTTTCGGTTTCCACCGCGTTGGACAGGCGCAGCATCGACAGCGGTACGCGCGCCTGCGCCAGTTGCCGGATCGCTTGCAGCGCCTGCGGCCAGTCGGGCAGGAACACACCGTAAAAACGTTCGTCCGCCGGCAACGCGCTGACTCGCACTTTGACTTCGGAAATGATCCCGAAACGGCCCTCGCAACCGAGCACCATTTCACGCAGATCGGGACCTGCCGCCGACGCCGGGAACGTCGGAATCTGCAAAGGCCCGGCGAAGGTTTCCAGGGTGCCGCCAGCGAACAACTGCTCGATCCGCCCGTAGCGCAACGACTGCTGACCACTGGAACGACTGGCCACCCAACCACCCAGCGTCGACAGCTCCCATGACTGCGGGAAATGCCCCAGCGTGTAGCCGCGCGCGCGCAATTGGCTTTCGACTTGCGGCCCGCTGGCGCCGGGGCCGAATGTCGCCAGCAGGCTCTGTTCGTCGAGGTCGGTCAGGCGATTCATTCGCGCCAGCGACACCGTCAGCACCGGCCGCGCGGAGTTCGGCGGATTGATGTGCCCGGCCACCGATGTGCCGCCGCCATAGGGAATCAGGCACAGGTCCTGATCATGGGCGAGGGCCAGCAATTGGCGGATCTGCTCAGCGGTTTCGGGAAACGCCACGGCATCGGGATAAGTACCCAGCGCACCTTCGCGCAACGCCAGCCAGTCCGGCAGGCTCTGGCCGCGCGCGTGCAACAGGCGATCGTGAGTATCGACGCTGTACAAGCGATGCGGCACCAGACGCGAGGTCGGCACTTGCGCCAACGCCGCTGCCAGGGTCGCATCGGGCAATGCCCGGCCGGCGCCCAAGCGTTCGTCGAGAAATGTCGCGCCCTGGGCCGGCAGTTCGACCACCGTGCCTGCCTCTCCCCAGCCGTTCCAGCGTCGCATGCGTGTGTCCTTTTTCTGCCGTTGGATCAAGCTTGCATACTAGTCAGCGCTGGAGATCTGTCACGGTCGCATCCGGCCAGATCATGTAGCCAATGGCGCCAAACGTCCGGGCATTTACTTTCGCCGGGCAATCCACTTACCTTGCGGCATTCATTCGCTCACGCGCCGTCGATCAAAGGACCGCGACCATGCCATCGCTCGGCTTCACTTCCGTTCCGCCGCTGCTCAAATACCTGCGTCACGCCGAACAGTTGGGCATGGCCATCGAGCCTGCGTTGGCGGCGGCCGGGTTGCAGGCGCAGCAGTTGAGCGACAACACCTTGCGCCTGCCGGGTGAGGTTCACGAGCGCTTGCTGGATTATTTCTGCGAGCACTCGGGCGATGGGTTGTTCGGGCTGCATGCGGCGAATTTCGTCCTGCCCAATTCGTGGAGCGTGCTTGGTTACATCACCATGAATTGCGCGACGTTGGGCGATGCCATGAGCCGGATCATGCCGTTCGAAAAACTCGTCGGCGACATGGGCGTCAGCCGCGCCGAGGTGCAGGGCGAGCACGTGCATCTGATCTGGACGTGCCGCTACCAGCGGCCACGGATTCGTCGGCATCTGGTAGAAAACGTGCTCGGTTCGTGGCTGCACTACGCGCGCTGGATCGCCGACACGCAGCTGTCACCGGCCTGCGTATGGCTGGAGCATGCGCGGCCGGATGAGGTGACGCAGGCCGAGTACGAGGCGTTTTTCGGCTGCCCGGTGCGGTTCGATCAGGGGTATTCGGCGCTGGTGGTGCCGCTGGCGTATTTGCAGTTGCCGCTGCGCCAGGCCGATGCGCAATTGCTGCGAACCCTGGAAGAACACGCGATGGGTTTGCTGGCGACGCTGGAAGATGCGTCGCTGGCGCAGCAGGTGAAAAACATCCTGCGCGGTTTGCTCAAGGAGGGCTTGCCGCGCAAGGAGCAAGTGGCGGAGCAGCTCAGCGTCTCGGTGCGCACGTTGCAGCGGCAATTGCAGCAGGCCGGGACGTCGTATCAGCAGATTCTCGATGAGCTGCGTCAGGAACTGGCCGAGCATTATTTGCTCAACAGCACGTTGCCCATTCAGGACATTGCGCAGTATCTGGGCTTCACCGAACCGCGCTCGTTTCATCGCACGTTCAAGAGCTGGCGCGGGATGCCGCCGGGGGAGTTTCGGCTGCGGAATCGGCGGTGATGCTGATGGCCTCTTCGCGAGCAGGCTCGCTCCCACAGTAGTTCTCGGTTGCCTGCATTTCCGAGTTCACCGCAGCCCCCTTGTGGGAGCGAGCCTGCTCGCGAAGGCGTCATTTGCCACACCGATTAAACGCGTCTTGGCACAACTGTTTAAAGCCGCCAGACATTCAGCGAAACCACCCACAATTCCTTGCGCCGCTGCCTACGCCTGCGCCAGAATCCGCCGGCTTGTGCGCCCCAGACCTCATCGCTACTGTGATTGCGTCACTGCCTATCAGTGATCGGGTTTAGTAGCCCGGAGTATTTGGGGTGCATCGTTCATCAGACAGTCAGGCCTCGCCTGAGCTTTATGGTGGCTGTGCGCAGGGCGCTCTCGGGCGCGCCGGTTTCCCAGATCCCCGGTCTACTAACCTGCGCACAGCTGCCTCCACTTTCTTTAGTAGGAAAGCGGTGGCCAGCCAAAATGAGGATCTGGATATGTTCAAAGTAACCCCAAACCCGCCAACCACCGACCCGGCATCCCCCTACGAATCCGCCGACTCGAAGAAATTCCACGAAGCCGCCGACCGCGCCCTCGACCATTACCTCGGCCCATCCAGCGCCGAATTCATGGCCCCGCCCTACAAATCCAACACGCTGTACATGGCCAATCCCGAGGCCGACAACGAATCGCTGTTGGCCGACGCCTGCGAAACGTTGGGGTCGGCGACGGTGATGCTCAACGATCAGGCGGGGCTGGTGAACGGCTCGCAGCGCAAGACGTTGCAGGGCATTGCGCAGATTGTGATGGTGGCGGAGATGGCGGTGAATCGGGTGCTGGATCGGTTGGTGCCGACTGATTGAGGGTTTTTGGGGGATTTGGTGTGGGCTGATTTTGGTGGGGTGTCAGGGATTGCCCTCACCCCAGCCCTCTCCCAGAGGGAGAGGGGGCCGACCGTGCGATGCTCACGAAATACGCCGACCTGAAATGATCGCTGTGAATCCATATTCGACACGGTCGTTCAGGTAGACGTTTGAAGCACGGTCAACTCGGTCGGTCCCCTCTCCCTCCGGGAGAGGGCTAGGGTGAGGGGCTTTTGATCTTGGGCGCCAAGCTCAAAGACTGATCGCATTGGTAAACACCAACCGATTGCCAAACGGATCGGCAATGGTCATGTCCTGACTCCCCCAAGGCATCGCCTGAATCTGCGGATGCGAGAACTTGTAATCCTTGGCCATCAGTTGCTGCTGAAACGCCTCCAGCTCATCGGTCTCGATACGCAGCGCCGAACCCGGGCAGGCATCGCCGTGATGCTCGGACAGATGCAGCACACACTCGCCCCGCGACACCTGCAGATACAGCGGAAAATTCGCTTCGAAGCGATGCTGCCAGTCGATCTTGAAACCGAGAAAATCGACGTAAAACTCGACAGCCTTGGCCTCATCGAAGATCCGCAGGATCGGGGTGGTTTTGCCGAAGCTCATGGGGTGCTCCCTGACTGAATGGCCCCACAATGTAGACGGGGAGGATGTCAGCAAATCGGCTTGTGGATGGCTTTCTTTAATTGCACAGTGCCACCATGAGACATAGATCAAAAGATCGCAGCCTTCGGCAGCCCCTACATTGGAATGCGATCTCCTGTAGGAGCTGCCGAAGGCTGCGATCTTTTGGCGCCATCATCATCAATAAAATCCTTCGCGCAAATTACCTTCGCGAGCCAGAAACCGCCCTGCCCTGCTGCCATTCGCCTGCCCGTCGCGATAACTCAACACGCCGTTGACCCAAACCCCGTCAATCCCCTGCGCCGCCCGCTGCGGATCGTTGAAATCGGCCACGTCACGCACGGTTTGCGGATCAAACAACACCAGATCCGCCCAATGTCCTTCACGAATCTCGCCTCTTTCCTGCAAGCCAAAACGCGCCGCCGACAGGCCGGTCATTTTGTGCACGGCGGTGTGCAGCGGAAACAGGCCGACGTCGCGACTGAAGTGGCCCAGCACCCGTGGGAAAGCGCCCCACAGGCGCGGATGCGGGAACGGGTCTTCGGGCAGTCCGTCAGAACCGACCATCGAAAGCGGATGGGCGAGGATTCTTCTGACGTCGGCCTCGTCCATGCCGTAGTACACCGCGCCCGCCGGTTGTAGCCGTTTCGCGGTTTCTTCCAGCGACAGTTTCCATTCGCCAGCAATGTCGATCAGGTCGCGCCCGCTGACTTCCGGATGCGGTGTTGACCAGGTAATGGTGATGCGGTGCGCGTCGGTGACTTGCTTCAAATCCAGGGTCGAGGAACTCGCCGCATACGGGTAGCAATCGCAGCCGACCGGGTGGTTTTTCGCTGCCTCTTCCAGCGCTGCGAGCAATTGCGGACTGCGCCCCCAGTTACCGACGCCGGCGCATTTGAGATGGGAAATGATCACTGGCGATTGCGCGTGTCGGCCGATCTGAAATGCTTCGTCCATCGCCTCCAGCACCGGGGCGAATTCGCTGCGCAGATGGGTGGTGTACACCGCGCCGAACGCCGTCAGTTCTTCGGTCAGTTGCATTACTTCATCGGTGGACGCGTTGAAGGCGCTGGCGTAGGCCAGACCTGTGGATAAACCCAACGCGCCAGCCTCGAGACTGTCGCGCAACTGCTCGCGCATGGCGGCGATTTCGCCGGGCGTTGCGGTGCGGAACAAATCGTCGAGGTGATTGCTGCGCAGCGCCGTGTGGCCGACCAGTGCGGCGACGTTCAATGTGGGGTTGGCCGCTTCGACGGCGGCGCGGTAGTCGCTGAAACGCGGGTAGACGAACGCCGCTGCGCTGCCGAGCAGGTTCATCGGATCGGGTGGATTGCCCTTCAAGGTGACCGGCGAAGCACTGATGCCGCAATTGCCGACAATCACCGTGGTCACGCCTTGGCTAAGCTTGGGCAGCATCTCGGGTTGGCGAATGACCACGGTGTCGTCGTGGGTGTGCACGTCGATGAAACCCGGCGCCAGCACCCGGCCGGCGGCGTCGATTTCTTCGCTGGCGCGGGCGTCAGACAGGTCACCAATGCGCTCGATGCGGCCATTGAGAATTGCCACGTCTGCGCGGTAGCCCGGCGTGTTGTTGCCGTCGATAACCAGCGCGTTGCGGATCAGGGTGTCGTACTGCATGTCAGTCTCCCAGCGGCAGGTGATCGTCGCCGCCACGGTATTCGTCGAGGGCGAGTTTGATTCGCCGCAGACGTTCTTGATTGTCTTCAGGGCTGGCCAGCGCCAGTTCGGTGGCGAGCACGTCGATGGCCAACAGCATGCCGTAGCGCGCCGCCGTCGGTTTGTAGATGAACGAGGTTTCCGCGCCTTGCAGCGGCAGGACGACGTCGGCCAGTTCGGCCAACGGTGAATCGCCGCGAGTGATGGCGAGAATGCGCGCGCCGTAATTGCGCGCCAGCTCCACGGTTTCCAAAAGCTCCGGGGTGATGCCGGTCAGCGAGCAGGCAATCAGCACTTGCTCGGCGTTCAAACTGGCGGCGGTGACGCGCATCATCACCGCGTCGTGGCACACCGCGATCGGGTAACCGAGGCGCACCAGACGCACCTGCAATTCATCGCTGCACAGGGTCGAGCAACCGCCCATGCCGAACGCGTGAATCATCCGCGCCTGGCTGAGCAATTTCACTGCGTCGGCGAAGCGCGATTCATCGAAACCGGCCAGATGCTGGCGCAGCGTGGTTTCGATGTCGCCGACAATCTGCCCGTAGAACGCCGACTGCTCGGGCGTGCCCGCCGGGTCCAGAAAACGGCTGCCAACGCCGCTGGCCTGGGCCAGTTGCAGGCGCAGATCACGCAGGTCGCGGCAGCCGACCGTGCGGGCAAAGCGCGACAGCGTAGCGGTGCTGACCTCGGCGCGTTGTGCGAGGTCTTCGAGGCTGGCGCTGGCGGCAAAGCCGACATCGTCGAGCATCAACCGCGCAATGCGCCCCTCGCCGGCACTGAAGGAATCCTGGCGGGCGCGGATCTGGTAGAGGATATCCATGGGCGGCGGGCTCCGGTTACAGCAGGTAGGAAAGGCCGACGGTCAGCGCGAAAGCGACCAGCGAAATCAACGTCTCAAGCACGGTCCAGGTCTTGAACGTCTGCGCGACCGTCATGTTGAAGTATTCCTTGATCAACCAGAAGCCGCCGTCGTTGACGTGGGAAAAGATAACCGAGCCCGCGCCGGTCGCCAGCACCAAAAGCTCAGGGTGTGGATAACCCAGACCGATGGCCACCGGCGCGACAACGCCTGATGCGGTGGTCATCGCCACGGTGGCCGAGCCAGTGGCAACGCGCATCAGCGCAGCGAACAACCAGCCCATGATCAGCGGCGACAGATGAAATTCGTGAGCGAGGCCGACGATCTGATCGGTAACGCCGGCATCCACCAGAATCCGGTTCAAGCCGCCACCCGCGCCGACCAGCAAGGTGATGCTGGCGGTGGGCGCGAGGCATTCGTTGGTGAATTTGAGGATCGATTCGCGGTTGAAACCTTGGGCAATCCCTAGCGTCCAGAAGCTCAGCAAAGTCGCCAGCAACAGCGCGATCACCGAATTGCCGATGAACAGCAGGAACTGGTTGAACGCACTGCCGGGGGTGGAAATCAGATTGGCCCAGCCGCCGATCAACATCAGCACCACCGGCAGCAGAATGGTTGCCATGGTGATGCCGAAACCCGGCAATCTGTCGCGCGGCTCGCGCTCGAGAAATTGCTTTTCCAGCGGATTGTCCGCCGGCAATTGAATGCGCGGCACGATGAATTTCGCGTACAGCGGGCCGGCGATGATCGCGGTCGGAATGCCGATCGCGATGGCGAACAGCAAGGTCTGCCCGACCGACGCCTGATAGGCCTGCACCGCAAGCATCGCCGCCGGGTGCGGCGGCACCAGCGCATGCACCACCGAGAGGCCGGCGACCATCGGCAAACCGACCATCAGAATCGACACGCCAACCCGGCGCGCCACGGTGAAGGCGATTGGCACCAGCAAGACGAAACCGACTTCAAAGAACAGCGGCAAGCCGACCAGAAACGCGATGCAGACCATCGCCCAGTGCGCGTTCTTCTCACCGAATTTCTCGATCAGCGTGCGCGCCATCTGCTCGGCGCCGCCGGACTCGGCCATCATCTTGCCAAGCATCGTCCCCAACGCCACCACCAGCGCAATATGCCCCAACGTCTTGCCGACACCCGCCTCATACGCACCCACCACAGCCGACGGCGGCATCCCGGCCACCAGCGCCAGGCCCAGGGAAATCAGGGTGATGACAATGAACGGATTGAGCCGGTAACGGGCGATCAACACGATCAGCGCGATGATGGCCACAGCGGCGTAAACCAGCAGCCAATAGCCGAAGGAAGGCGTCATGCGGTACTCCTCGAAAGGGTCACGTTCGAATGGGTTGTGAAACTCATAAATCATTTCGAGATAGAGATTTCAAACCGCATGAAAGTAATTTTCGTGGAGAGACAAGAGGTGTCGTTGGTGGATATGTGTTGTCGTGTTTAATGAAAATCGGAGTGTGGGATTTTCATGGCTTCCTGGCCACCACAAGTCCCTGTGGGAGCTGGCTTGCCAGCGATGACGGCGCCACGTTCAACATGGGTGGCGACTGATCCACCGCTATCGCTGGCAAGCCAGCTCCCACAGGAATTACATTTTTCCAGGCAGAACGCGGTCACCTGTGGGAGCGAGCCTGCTCGCGAATGGCTTCACTCGGTGCGCGCTGGACTCACACCATTTCGTTACGAATCCATTCAACCACCGACGTGCGCTTCGGCGTCCAGCCCAGCAGTTCCCGGGCGTGTTTGCCGCGTACGCGGCTGTTGGAACCGAGGCCGTAGTTGGCCATTTCATAGCCCCATTCGGCTTCGGCGTCTTGCAGTGGCCAGTCTTGCGGTTTGCCCAGGTTCAGGGCGTCGGCCATGGCGGTGGTCATGTCGATGAACGACGCTTCACCGCTTTCAACGAAGTAGAAAGTGCCCGGCACATTCCTGGTCAGCGCCAGCAGATACAAGGCGACGACGTCTTCGATATGCACGTTGGACCAGATGTTCTGGCCGCTGCCAACGTGGCGCACCACGCCGCTCTTGCGCGCCTGCTTGAGCAGTCGCGGCAATTGCACGCTGTCGCGTTTGACGCCAAGGCTGTGGCCGTAAATCAAGGTGTTGCAGATCACCGCCGAGTTCACGCCATCCTTCGCCGCCGCGAGTACGAGGTTGTCGATGGCTACGCGATCGGCCTTATCGACAGTCGGTTGCGGCAGGTGGTCTTCGTAATAAATGACATCGCTGGATTTGCCGCCGGAGGCATCGCCGACGATGCTCGAACCGCTGGTGTGCAGAAAGACTTTATTCGAGCCGCGCAAAGCGTCGAGTAACGCTTCCACCGCACCGCGATGATCGCTGCTAGCAGCGTTGATGACGGCATCGGCAGCACGCGCCCGTTGCGCCAGCAATTGGCTGTCATCGAGGGTGCCGATTACCGCGTTCATGCCCAATGCTTTCAGCTCATCAGCCTGCTCCGCGCTGCGCACCAGGCCGGTGACGTTGTGCCCGGCCTGCACCAGGCCGGTGGCGATGGACCCACCGATAAATCCGGCCGCGCCGGTAACGAATACGTTCATGGAGAAACTCCCTGCGTGAATAAGTGATGCAGCGAGTATCGGCCGATGAAACCCGGCGAAAAACCCGCCCTCGGCCAATTCACTCTTGCGCAGGGATCACGAATCAGCCCTTGAATTCGGCGCTGGCGTAGGCGGCGAGTTTGCCCTGGATAAAGTCGAGGAAACACTGAATGCGCAACGCCAGTTGCGAGTTGCGGTAGTACACGGCGTTGATCGGCTGGCGATAGCCACTGTTGAATTCACCGAGCAGGACTTTCAGGCGTCCGGCGCGGATGTCGTCGATGGTCATGAAATGCGACAGACAGGCAATGCCCTGCCCTTCCAGTGCCAAATGGCGCACGGTCTCGCCGCTGGAAGCGCTGATTGCCGGGGTGATCGGCCAGCGGTCGCCATGCACATAGCGCAGCGGCCATTGGTTGAGGCCTTCGTTCTGGGTAAAGCCGAGCAACGTGTGTTCGCTCAAATCCGCCACTTGTCGTGGCGCACCGTGCTTTTTCAAATAGGCGGGGCTGGCAACAATCATCAACGGACTGCAACCGAGCGAACGCGCGTGCAGCGTCGAATCGGCGAGGGTGCCGATGCGGATGGCGACGTCGGTGCTTTGTTCCAGCAGGTCAATGATCAGGTCATTGCTGTTGAGTTCGAGCAGGATGTCCGGGTACAGCTGCCGGAATTCGTCGATGTAGGGAACGATGGCGTGGAGCATGAACGGCGAGGCAGCGTTGATGCGCAGGCGCCCGGATGGGGTCTGCTGGCGCGAGGACAGGCGTTCTTCGAGTTGATCCATCTGGTCGAGAATCAACTTGGCCTGTTCGAAGAAATACTTGCCCTCCTCGGTCAGGTCCATGCGTCGCGTGGTGCGGTTGATCAGCGTGGTGTCGAGCTTGGCTTCGAGCTTCGACAGCGTGCGACTGACGGCCGACGGCGTCTGGCCGACCTGCTCGGCGGCGGCGGAAATCGAACCGCACTCGATCACGCAGACGAAAATCTGCAACTCATCGGATCTGGCTTTCACGGGTGTCCTCTTTGGAATCGCCAAGATCGCAACCAATCGCCATGCCCTCTGCAGGAGCTGCCGAAGGCTGCGATCTTTTGCTGTGACCCCGATATTAGCCTGAAAGCCTCAAGCCTTGAGGCCAAACACCTCAGTCAGATGCTGCTCATAACGCGCCACATCGTTTTCGATATTCGGACGCTTCATTACGTCGACGCAGAGGAAGGTCGGCAGCGCGGTCATGCCCAGAAACTCGTTGGCCTTGTGGAACGGGAAGTACACCGCGTCCACGCCTTTGGCTTCGAAGAAATCCGTCGGGTCATCGAAGGCTTGCTGCGGCGCGTTCCAGGTCAGCGACAGCATGTATTGCTTGCCCTGAATCAGACCGCCACTGCCGTACTTCTGCGAGGCATCGGAACGGGTGCGGCCGTCGCTGGCGTAGAGGCTGCCGTGACCTTCGGTGAAGACTTCGTCGAGGTACTTTTTCACCGTCCACGGCGCGCCCATCCACCAGCCCGGCATCTGATAAATGATCACGTCGGCCCAGAGGAATTTCGCCACTTCTTCGGCAACGTCATAGCCCTCGTCGATAAACGTGGTCTTGACGTCGACACCGCCGCGATCGAGCACGCTCAGCGCGGTTTCGTGCAGGGTGGTGTTATAGCGGCCATCGGAATGGGCGAATTTTTTACCGCCATTGAGCAACAGCACTTTCTTCATCGGAAAACCTCGGCGCAGCCTTCAAGGCTGGATTGAAACAGGAATTGGAATGGCGGCAGATTAACCATCGATCTCGCGCTGAAACAGCCACATCGACGCAAAATACATTTGATCAAAACGCACGAATCGATCGGCAATTGTTGCCGTAGCATCGCCGCTTTCTGCTTTTGAGGAAGTTGTGATGAGTGAACGCCAGGGTTTCATCCTGCACGCCAAGACCCACCCGGAAAAAGCCGCCGAGTTCGAAGCGCTGTTCCGCGCTTACGTCGAGCCAAGCCGCGCCGAACCGGGCTGCATCGAGTACCACATGCTGCGCGACAAGGAAGATCCGACGCTGTTTATCTTCTACGAGATCTGGGCCAGCCAGGCGCATCTGGATGTGCACTCGGCGTTGCCGCACATGAAAGCGTTTTTCGCCAGGCGCATGGACTATCTTGAGCGCGATTTCGATATCCGCGCGATCGACATGCTCAGCGAATCGTCGGCTAGCCGCTGATCAGCAAATGGGCGCCGAGCGCGCCCAGTCCGATAAAGAACACCCGCTTGAACAGCACCGCACTGATGCGCTGACGCAACCACTGACCGAGCCACATGCCAAGCATGGCCGGGATCAGCGCCAGCAGCGAGGCGCTCAATTCGCCACCGCCGAGTGCGCCGTGCCAGAGCAGCCCAGCGGCCAGCGCCAGGGTCGAGACGGTGAAGGACAGGCCGAGCGCCTGCACCAGCTCATCGCGGCTCAGCCCCAGCGCTTGCAGGTACGGCACCGCCGGAATCACGAAGACGCCGGTGGCGGAGGTGATGACGCCGGTGATCAGGCCACTCAGCGGGCCGAGCCACGATTCATGCGCGGATTTGACGTGTAGCGTGGGCAAGAACAATCCGCTCAATGCATACAGCAACAGCGCCGCGCCAAGTCCGCGCACCACCCAATGTCCGCTGGACATGCCGAGCCAGAGGGTGCCGATGCCGGTGCCGAGGAAGATCATCAGCAGCATGGGCCAGAGGCGTTTGATCAAGCTTTTCAGGTGGCCACCGAAGGCCAGTTGCCAGAGGTTGGTCAGGGTCGCGGGGACGATCAACAAAGCGGCTGCCTGCGCCGGCGCCATAGCCAGACCGAGCAGGCCCATCGCGACAGTGGGCAGGCCGAGGCCGATCACGCCTTTGACCGTGCCGGCGAGGAGGAAGGTGGCGATGACCAGTAGAGAAAGGGTCAGGCCGAGGGTTTGGTAGAAGTCGGTCAGTGTGTGCATTGGGGTAATGTGCACTGATCCGGGCTGGGGGAAAATCTGCCATATACTTAGGCAGCCTCTTCCTTTGCAAGAGGCTGACATCGGCTTTGAGGCATCTGACCTCTTCGCGAGCAGGCTCGCTCCCACACGGGATCTGCGCTGTACATAAGTCCCTGTGGGAGCGAGCCTGCTCGCGAAAGGGCCAGCCCAGCCACCGCGAAACCACAGGCAAACCCCATGCACTTCGACCTCACCGACCTGCGCCTCTACCTGCATATCCTCGACACCGGCAACATCACCGCCGGCGCCGCCCGCAGCCACTTGTCCCTCGCCGCCGCCAGCGCCCGAATCCGCGCGATGGAAGCCTCGCTGGGCGCCGAATTCCTCGAACGTGGTCGGCGCGGCGTCACCCCGACCCCGGCCGGTAAAGCCCTCGCCCGCCACGCGCGCATTCTTTTGCAACAAGCCGAACGCATGCAGCAGGATCTGGCCGATTACGCGCAAGGCGTCAAAGGTCAGGTGCGGCTGTTATGCAACACCACGGCGATCACCGAGCACCTTCCGGAAGTGCTCGCGGATTTCCTGCGCAGCCATCCCAATCTCGACATTGATCTACAGGAACTGCCCAGTGCGCGGATCACTCATGCCTTGCGCGAAGGCGCAGCGGACTTGGGCATCGTCTCCGACGCGGTCGACACCAACGGCCTGCAGACCCAGGCGTTTCGTGATGATCCGCTGGTGCTGATTCTGCCGCTTGATCACCCGTTGTCTGACGTTGCCGAGGTCAGTTTCAGCGACGCGTTGCAGCACGACTTTGTCGGACTCAGCGCCGACAGCGCATTGGCGATTTATCTGGAAGAACAGGCGCTGCACAGCGGCGCGCGGATGCAGGTGCGCATTCGCGCCGATGGCTTTGATGGCGCGATGCGTATGGTCGCCCATGGCGCCGGCCTGGCCATCGTGCCCTTGGCCGCTGTCGAACGCGCGACGGTCGAACGCTTCAAATGTGTGGCGCTCAATGAACCGTGGGCGCGCCGCACGTTATTGCTCTGCGCGAGAGATTTCGCCGCGCTGCCGGGTTATGCCAACGCATTGTTACAAGCGCTCACCGCTGCGCGCGTTTCTGAGCACTCCGATGTCGACCCCAGACAACTGAGCGGCGACCGGCCGCTATAGGGTGCGACTTCAATTCTCAAGTCCACTTGCCCGGAGTCCCTCATGACCGCGACCGCCCCTATCACCGTTCTGCGCGACACCCACCCGCTGCCAGTGCTCGACGCCTGCAAATGGGAAAAACTCGAAGGCGACCCGCACACCGTCAACCTCAATGCCTACACCAGCGAAGACGGCAGCAAGATCATGGGCACCTGGATCTGCACACCGGGCAAGTGGCGCGTCGATTATGTGAAGTGGGAGTACTGCCATTTCCAGGAAGGCTACTGCGTGATCACCCCGGACGGCATGGCGCCGATTCATCTGCGCGCGGGCGATATCTTCGTGGTTGAGCCGGGTATGAAAGGCACGTGGGAAGTGGTCGAGACCGTGCGCAAATACTTCGTCTTCGCCTGATGCAAAAAAGCCGGGAAATCACCCGACATGATTTCCCGGCAAATATCCCGGCGTTGCTAAAAACCTGTGGCGAGGGGATTTATCCCCGCTCGACTGCGCAGCAGTCGCAAACCCTGAGCACTCGGTTTGCCTGACACAATGTAGGGGGCTGCTGCGCAACCCAACGGGGATAAACCCCCTCCCCACAAAGGGCTGATCGCGTTACTGCGGCTTGCGATAGCTGTTGATGATCGCCGAGAAGTCTTTCCCACCGTCACCGCGCTGACTCATCGCCTGATACAACTGCTGTGCCACCGCGCCGAGCACCACCGGTTGATGCGCCTGCCGCGCCGCTTCCGTCGCCAGCCCGAGATCCTTGAGCATCAGTTCTGCACCGAACCCGCCGGTATAACCGCGCGAGGCCGGCGCCGTTTCGACGATGCCCGGCCACGGGTTGTACATCTCCGAACTCCAGCAGCGGCCGGTGGAGCTGTTGATGATCCCGGCCAACACGCCGGTGTCGATCCCCAGCGCATCGCCCAACGCCATCGCCTCACTGACGCCGACCATCGAAATCGCCAGCAGCAGGTTGTTGCAGATCTTGGCGATCTGGCCGGTGCCGACTTCACCGCAATGCACAATGTTGCGGCCCATCTGCGCCAGCACCGGTTGCAGGGTGGCGAACAGTTCCGGGGTAGCGCCGACCATAAAGGTCAGCGTCCCAGCCGTCGCACCGCCAGTGCCGCCGGAGACCGGCGCATCGGCCATGGCCACGCCTTGTTTGGCGGCGGCCGCTGCGACGTCGCGGGCGGTCTGCGGATCGATGGTGCTGCAATCCACCGCCGGCACGCCTTGGCGAATGCCGGCGAGCACGCCCTCTTCACCCAGCCAGACACTGCGCACATGCACCGCGGCCGGGAGCATGGTGATCACCAGTTCGGCATCTTCCGCCGCCTCGCGGGCCGAAGCGCGGATGGTGCCGCCCAGTTGCTCGAGTTCCGCCAGCACGGTTTTGTTCAGGTCGACCAGATTCAGCGAGTGGCCGGCCTTGATCAGGTTGCGCGCCATCGGCGCGCCCATGTTGCCCAGCCCGATAAATGCGATTTTCATGATCGAATCCTCAGCGCAGGTTGATGGTGGTGTTCACGCCGTCGTTGACGCTGTCGTCATCGAACCAGCGCGCCGTGACCGTTTTGGTCTGCGTGTAGAACTGCACCACTTGCTTGCCGTACGGGCCGAGGTCGCCGAGTTTCGAACCGCGCGAACCGGTGAAGCTGAAGAACGGTACCGGCACCGGAATCGGAATGTTGATGCCGACCTGACCGACGTCGATTTCAGTCTGGAATTTACGCGCCGCCGCGCCGCTCTGGGTGAACAGGCCGGTGCCGTTGCCGAACGGGTTGGCGTTGACCAGCGCAATCGCCTGATCGAGGGTGTCGACTTCCAGCACCACCAGCACCGGGCCGAAGATTTCCTGGGTGTAGATCTGCATGTCGGTGGTCACACCGGAGAACAGGGTCGGGCCGACAAAATTGCCTTGTTCATAACCCGGCACGCTGATGTCACGACCATCGAGTTCAAGCTTGGCGCCTTCCTTGATGCCGCTTTCGATCAGTTCGAGAATCCGCGCCTTGGCCTTTTTCGAAATCACCGGACCGACATCGGTGCCTGGCTCGCTGCCGGCGTTGACCTTGAGTTTTTGCGCCAGTGCTTTCAGGTCTGGCAGCCACTGTTTTGCGGCACCGACCAGCACCACCACCGACGTGGCCATGCAACGTTGCCCGGCCGCACCGAAACCGGCGCCGACCAAGGCATTCAGCGCTTGCTCGCGATTGGCGTCCGGCAGTACCACGGCGTGGTTTTTTGCGCCCATCATCGACTGCACGCGCTTGCCGTGTTTGCCGGCCAGGTCATAAACGTGGGTGCCGACAGCGGTCGGACCGACGAACGACACGGCTTTGATGTCCTTGTGCGTGCACAGACCATCGACCACATCCTTGCCGCCGTGCACGACGTTGAGCACGCCCGCCGGAACGCCAGCCTCAATGGCCAGTTCCACCAGCAGCATGGTCGACAGCGGATCCTGTTCCGACGGCTTGAGCACGAAGGTGTTGCCGCAGGCGATCGCCATCGGGAACATCCACAGCGGAATCATCGCCGGGAAGTTGAACGGCGTGATGCCGGCGCACACACCGATCGGCTGGCGCAGGGTGTAAGTGTCGACGCCGCCGGCGACGTTCTCGGCGAATTCACCCATTTGCAGGGTGCCGATCGAGCACGCGTGCTCGACCACTTCCAGGCCACGGAAAATATCGCCTTCGGCATCAGCAATGGTCTTGCCCTGCTCGGCGCTGAGGACCACTGCGATGCGCTTGGAGTGCTCGCGGATCAGCGCTTGCAACTTGAGCATGATGCGCATCCGCGCGCCGATCGGGGTCAGTTTCCAGGTCTGGAACGCGCGCTGGGCGGCGCTGACAGCGGCATCGACCTCAGCGGCGGTGGCGAACGGAACCTTGGCCAGCACTTGCTGGGTGGCCGGGTTGACGATGTCGTGCCACTCGGTGGTCTGCGACTCGACCCATTCGCCGTCGATCAGCAGTTTGACCTTTTGCAGCGTGGTGTCGTTGGGCGTAAGCGATGCGTTCATGCTGGTCTCCAGAACTTGTTTTTATCGTAGGAGCCAAGGCGAAAGGTTCGCCTTGAGATGAGGCGTGTGTCACGAATTGGTTGTCGGACTGTTTTTGGAGTATAGATGTGCAAACTTCTAATAAGAACGCACATATAAGCCCGACCATCATGCAAAAAAACATCACCTCGCTAGGCTCGCTGAACTGGGACGACCTGAAGTTTTTCCTTGAAGTCGCCCGCACCCGCAAGGCCAGCACCGCCGCCAAACGCCTGGCCGTGGACTACACCACGGTGTCGCGACGGATCAGTTCGCTGGAAGCGGCGCTCGGCACATTACTGTTCGAGAAATCCCGCACCAGCGGCTTCGTCCTGACCACTGAAGGCCAGCGCTTGCTCGGTTATGCCGAGTCGATCGAAAGCACATTGCACATGGCTTGCGAGCAGGTTTCGGGCTCGGGCGTGGCCCTGTCCGGCCATGTGCGCATGGGCTGCACCGAAGGCTTCGGCAGTTTTTTCATCACCCCGCAACTGAGCCATTTCGTCGACGCCTACCCGGCAATCTCGGTGGACATCCTGCCGCTGCCGCACTTCATCAGCCTGTCCAAGCGCGAGGCCGACATCGTCATCGCCCTCGAGCGGCCGGAGCACGGGCCGTACGTCTGCTGCAAACTCTGCGACTACCGTTTGCAGCTGTACGCAACCCAGGACTATCTGGACAAACACCCACCGATCCGCCGCCCGGCCGATTTGAGCAAGCATCAATTCATCAGTTATGTGGACGACCTGGCGTTCAGCTCGGAGCTGCTCTACCTGGCCAACGTGCTGCCCGGCGCCAGCGCAAACTTGCGCAGCACCAGCGTGATCGCGCAATACGTTGCCGCGCAGCAGGGCCGCTCGCTGGCAATCCTGCCGTGCTTCCTCGCCGCGCAGGATCCACGATTGCTGCCGGTGTTGCCGGAGGAAATCGACATCACCCGGCAGTTCTGGATGTACTGCCGCGAGGATCTGCGCAAGTTGAAGCGGATCACCTTGTTGTGGGATTACATCCGTGAGGTGACTGAGCGCAATCAGGCGTTGTTGATGGGTGAAACGCGGGAGATGCGCTTTGCCGATTAGTCGGCGCTGACCACGATCGACACCCGGCGATTTTCCGTGCGCCCCGCTGCGGTGTCGTTGGAAGCCACGGGTTCGCTGCTGCCCAGGCCTTGCAGCTGGATGTTTTCCTGCTTCATGCCGACCGTGCCGAGGACGTTGGCAACGCTCTTGGCCCGGCGCAGCGACAGTTGCTGATTGTAGGTTTCCTTGCCCGACGCATCGGTGTGGCCATCGACGCGCACCCGCTCGATTCCCACGCTGAGCAACGCCTTGCCGATGCGTTCGACGATTTCCGTGCTGGCTGCGTTCAGGCTTTCGACGTCGCTGCCAAAAAGCACTTTGCCCGACAGGCCGAATTCCCAGCCGTCGTCGGTCAACTCGAAACCCTGCTGTTTGAGCACGGCGACCTGCGCCGGTGTCAGGCCTTTCTGTGGGGCGGTCTGGCAACCGCTCAGGGTCAGCGCGGCGATCATCAGCAATGCGGAAAAAAGTCGAACGGGAAGAGTGAACACGGACATCAGCTCCTGGTGTGAACGGAATCGACCGGGCGCTCCGACCCGGCGGTGAATTGCGCGCCGCGCGACAGGCGCTTGGCCTGGTACATTGCCGCGTCGGCTGCGTTGAGCAAGGCACCCGGCGTGGCGCCATGATCGGGGTAAACGGCGATGCCGATACTGAGCGAGGTCACCACACTGCTGTCGCCGGGCAGGGTGATCGGCATGTCCATGCTGGCGAGAATCTTGTCAGCGATGTGCTCAGCGTCTTCGACCGTGTGCAGTGGCGCAAGCAGCACGGCGAACTCGTCGCCACCCAGCCGCGCGACCAGATCATCCTCGCGCAATTGCGCTCGCACGCGATTGGCGATGGCCACCAGCACTGCGTCGCCCGAGGCGTGGCCGAAGTTATCGTTGATGCCTTTGAAGCGGTCGCTGTCGAGAAACAGCACGGCGACCCGCTCATCGTGTTTTTTGCCGTTGCGCAAGGCGCGGATCAAGCGGCCTTCAAAAAACGCACGGTTGGGCAAACCGGTGAGGCTGTCGTGGGTCGCTTGGTGAGCGAGAGTTTCGTTTTCGTTTTGCAGATGGGTTTGCCACGACTCGAGTTCGCCGAGCAAGGCATTGAAGTCGTTGCCCAGATTATCCAGTTCAGCGATTTGCGCCGGCGGCACGCGCCGATCCAGCGCTCGCTCACTGCGCGCGGCGTGGGCGACGGAGGCGAGGCTGTGCAATGGGCCAATGATTGCGCGCAGCTGCCGCCGCGCCAGATAGAGCGCGACCCAGGCGCTGATCGCGGTGCAGAGCACAATCCCGGCCAGGCCGCTGAGCAGGAAGCGCATCAGGCTGCCGCCGTGGCCGATGAGCAGGACGCGACCAATTTCACGGTCCTGATGCTCGATCGGCAGGCTGACCGGTTTTTCCAGAAGAGCGCGGGTGATCTGCATTTCCAGCTCGGAGAACAAGCCGGTCTCGACGCGCTGCCATTGCGCAATCAATTGGCCTTGCGCGTCGAGCACTCGGGCATCCGCTACTTCCTCGGTGGCGGCGATGATCGCCAGCGCCTCGGTTGCCGCCGCTTTGTCATTGAACACGACGGCCGCTTCGACGGTGTAGCTGATCGAACGGGCGATCAAATGCAGGTTGTGATCGGCATACACCCGCAGCGCGAGCACGCCCAGCAAGGTCAGCGAAACACTGGCCATCGCTACCGCCACCAGCGCGACAATCAAATGCCCACGGCCAATGACCGAGCCCAGGGTCGGGCGAGCCTTCCAACTGAACAGCTTCATGGCGCCGCCGCTTTGCGACGGGACAACTGCAACACGCTGGGGTGAATGCGCACACCACTGCGAGCCACGGAGTCGAGATTGACCTCGAACGACACTTGTTCATCGCCGACGCGCAGGCAGAACAGACTGCCGACGGTGCATTGATCGTCGGCTTCACTGATGCTCAGCACTGGATGCCCGATCAACGATGCGAACAGGCGACTGCGTTCGTCGGCGGTCAGCTTGCCGATGTACACCGCATCGCATTCGCTGACGATGGCCGGGTTGTCTGCCAGCAGGCGCCGCACAGCCACCGGTCGCCCCGTGGCTTGGGTGGTGCCTTTGACCAGGTCATCGGTGTATTCGGTGGGGCCGACGATGCACAGACGCAATTGCGCTGGTTCCACCGGCCAGCGTGCATAACTGAGGATGCCAAGAACCACTTGTGTGACCGCTTTGGCCCGTTGCTCGGCCGGCCCGGTTTGCGCTTGGGCGATGGCGCTGCCCGTGAACAACCAGAGCAAAACGATCAGCAATGCGTGCTGGCAGGCCACCACACGCTGTGTCGCCCAGACGGCCACCTTCATGGAGGGATTCTCTTGGAGCGTAACGAAATGATGCCGCAACGATAGCACAGCGCCAGAACACCAGCGAGGCGCCTGCCTCTGACCGGTTGGTCAGTACTCGTTGTCGGTCATTCAGCGCTTCATCCCGGAGGCTCGGTGCCGTCTTCCAGTTCCAGCATCAGCCCGCTCAGACGCTTGACCTTGCGCTGCACCGCCTCTTCAAACACGCCGGCACGCGGCTCGATCAAGGTGAACCAGTGCCGGGCGCGAGTAATCCCGGTGTAGATCAACTCCTTGGTCAGTACCGGATTCAGCGCATCCGGCAGGATCAGCGCCGTGTGGGCGAACTCCGAACCCTGGGACTTGTGCACCGTCATGGCGTACACGGTTTCGACATCATTGAGTCGACTCGGCAACACGAAGCGCACGCCGCCCTGACCATCGTTACGCGGAAAGGCCACGCGCAGAACCGTTTTGCCGATTTCTGCGCCTTCACGCTCGGGCAGTTTCAGGGCGATGCCGATGTCGCCGTTCATCAGCCCCAGACCATAGTCGTTACGAGTCATCAGCACCGGCCGACCTTCATACCACTGCTGATCGCTCTCGATCAGACGCGCCTTGAGCAACGCAGTGGTAATGCGCTGGTTCAGACCTTCAACGCCCCATGGCCCTTTGCGCACCGCGCACAGCAACTGGAATGTGTCGAACGCCTGCAAGACTTCCCGCGCCCAATCGGTCCAGGCCGAATGCTCAAGGGGCCGCGTCGACGGTGGACGCTGATCGCGCAGTACGCTCAGGTAATGGCGATAACCTTGCGGGCCGTTGCCGTGACCTTCGAGCAGCAGACGTTCGAGCTTGAGATCGTGCTCGCCTTTGAGCGGTAGCGAATACACGTCGTCGTAGCTGCCGACCGCGAGCAACTGCCGCGCTTCATCGGCCAATTGCTGATTGACCCGGCGCGCGAGTTGACCGATACCGCTGCCCTCGCCGAAGCGGCGCGAGTGACGCAGCATCACCACTTGCTGCGCCAGCGGGTGGGTGCCGTCGCGATCTTCATGCAAACCGCTGCCCTGCAACGACTCGCCACTGACAGACTCCAGCCATTGTCGCGTTTGCGGGCTGTACCAACCGCCCTCGGCGTCACGGCACAGATCGCCCAACACCGCACCGGCCTCGACCGAGGCCAACTGATCCTTGTCGCCCAACAGTACCAGCCGCGCATGGGCCGGCATGGCGTCGAGCAAGTTGGCCATCATTTCCAGGTCGATCATCGAAGCTTCGTCGACCACCAGCACATCCAGCGGCAGGCGGTTGCCGGCATGGTGACGGAAATGCCGGGTGCCCGGTCGACTGCCGAGCAGACGGTGCACGGTGGTCACATCGCTGGGGATCGCCGCGCGCACCGCTTCGGCGACCTGCAGTGATTGCACTTGCTGACTGATCGACTCGGTCAGACGCGCAGCGGCCTTGCCGGTCGGTGCCGCCAGACGAATGCGCAGCGGATGGCCAGCCTCGACGGCCGGTGCCTGCAGCAACGCGAGCAAGCGCACCACCGTGGTGGTTTTCCCGGTGCCCGGGCCGCCAGTGATGATGCTGAAGGCGCTGCGCGTAGCGATGGCGCAGGCGAGTTTTTGCCAATCGATGACAGCTGCGGATTCCGCGCCGCCGAACAATTCGTTCAGACGCTGCGGCAGATCATCCAGCGTCGGCTCCTGCTGCATCAAGCGTTGGCGCAACGCTGCATCGATGCGGCGTTCGTAGGTCCAGTAGCGGCGCAGGTACAGGCGTTTCGAGGACAGCACCAGCGGACGTGTCTGCGCTGTTTCACTCGGGTCAGCGGCCAGGGCCACCAATGGACTACTTGCCAGCACTTTGCACCAATGAGCTCCATCGAGCGTTTCGAGAAATTGCGAGGGCAGCAACAACACACCGCCCTGCACATCGCCTTCGGGCGGCAATGACAGGGCTAAATCCGGCGCCTTGAGGGTTTCAAACAGGTCCAGACACACATGACCATGGCCGAGTTGGTGACTGGTCAACGCCGCCGCCAGCAGCACCAACGGGTCGGTCTCGGGCTCGAGTTCATGCAGGAACGCGACAAAGGCGCGGTCCAGCGCGCGCAGCCAGCCGCGCTCGACCCAACGGCTCAGCAACAACAGCAAATCATCGGCGCGGGTCAGCGGCGAGAGTTTCGACAGGCTGTCCGCTTCCAGCGGCGTCGGCAGCAGATCGGCGAATGTGCGGCTCATAGCAGGACTCCCTGTTCCCAGGCGGGTTCGGACTTGGGTTCGGGTTTGCCCTGGAACATCCGGTCGAGGCGTTCGATCAATTCCCGTGGCGGACGCACGAAGTACACGCCGCGACTATCCGCACGCGTACCGCGTAGAAACAGATACAGCGCCCCGCCGATGTGACGGTCGTAATCGTAATCCGCCAGCCGCGCCTTCAACTGGCGATGCAGTGCCAGCAGATACAGCACGTATTGCAGGTCGTAACGATTGTCGAGGATCGACTGCTCCATCGCCTGCACGGTGTAGGCCTGATCATCCACGCCGAGCCAATTGGATTTGTAATCGGCGACGTAATAGCGGCCAGCGTGCTCGAAGGTCAGGTCGATAAAGCCCTTGAACATGCCGTTGAGTTGAACCGGTTCTGCCGCAACACGAGCGACGCCATTGTGGGTGTGCTGGCGCACCTGTTCGTCGAGCTTGAGCACGTCGACTTTGTGGCTGGCAAACCAGAACTCCATCTCGACGCGGTATTGCTTCAACTGCTCAAGAACCACCGGCGGTTGCCCGCCAGCGATCGGCAACGGTGACTTGAGCAAATGCTGCAGCCAGTCAGTCAGCGTGGTGATCCAGCCTTGCCAGCCGCGCAGGTTGCAGCGCCGGGCAATTGCATCTTCCAGCGCTTCGCGGGTAACCGAAAAACCTTCAGCGCCCGCCCATTCGAGCAAGCCATGCAAAAACGTGCCGGGATTCGGTCCGCGAGGAAAACGGTGGATATCGGCGCCACCGCTGCTGATTTCATGTGGCGCGTCGGGATCGAGGCGCTCGTCGTCGAAGAGCTTTTGCGCCTGCGGACTGTCCGGTGCTTCATCGCTGCCGACGCTCAATATGTCGCTGATGCGCAAAGCGCTATAGGAAGCGATCCACCAGTTTTCACTGGCTTTGCGCTTGGGCCGTAGCGTGGCTCGCAGGACTGCTTCATTGCGCGGCGGCTGGTAATGCTCGTCAGTGGGCTGAGGCATTTCGCCGATGCCGATGGCCGGGCAGTCTTGCTGCAGATCCCGCAGCCAGCGGTTCAATTCGCTGGACTCGCCCAAAGCGGCACCGCCCCCCAGCAAGTAACCCAGCGCTGACAGGTGCAGCACCGAGCTGTTGTTATTGCCGCGCTTGAGATCAGTGACGCCCAGCCAGCAGGCATGCTGCGCGCGGGTTAACGCGACATACAGAAGACGCAGATCTTCGGCCAGACGCTCATCGTCAGCCAGGGCTATCAACTCGGGGGTAGGCTTGAGGCTGATCTGCGCCTTGCCCGCAGCGTCGTGGTAATGCAGCGGCAAACGGCTGCCATCCACCGGTTTCGCCGAGCAAATGAATGGCAGGAACACCAGCGGATATTCCAGACCCTTGGATTTGTGGATGGTCACCACTTTGACCAGTTGCTCGTCGCTTTCCAGACGCAGAATCTGCTCTTCACCGGCCTGACCGGACAGCGCCAGCAACTCGGCCAGATGGCGGATCAACGCTTGCTCCCCGTCCAGTTCAGCGGCGGCTTGCTGCATCAGTTCCGAGAGGTGCAAAAGGTTGGTCAGCACGCGTTCGCCGTCACTGCGCTGCATCAGGGTTTGCGGCAGGTGGAAGTCGTGAAGCAGGCGGCGCAACATCGGCAACACGCCCTGTTTGCGCCAGAGCTCTCGATAGCCACGGAACTGCATGACCCGGGCTTCCCAGACCATTTCGTCCTGGTTCAACCGCTCCAGCTCGGTCAGCGGCAGGTTCAATGTGGTGCAAGCCAGCGCAGCCTTGAGCGAGCGTTCGACATCGGGTTCGGCGCAAGCCTTCAGCCAGGCCAGCAGATCGTGCGCCTCTTGCGCGGCGAACACGGAATCCTTGTCTGACAGATAAACACTGCGCACCCCTCTGGCGGCGAGTTCGGCGCGTACGGCTTGGGCTTCCTTACCGTCGCGGACGAGGATCGCTATGTCCGAAGGGCGTAAACCTTTGAAGTCGTCTGCTTGAAAGAAACCAGCGCTGCCGGTTTGCCCGCCATTGAGCAGTGCGGTGATTTGACTGGCGCAGGCGGCGGCCATTTGCTGGCGATAGACCGCGCCGGACAGCGGCTGATCGCTGGGCAGTAGCCAGACATTCAGTGCTGCGACGTCTTGCCCGGCAATCCGCAGCGTTTCCTTGCGTCCCTGAGACTCGACCGGGAGGAACGGTACCGGGTTTTCGCCGGTTTTCTCGCGAAACAAAAACGCGCCGCGTCCTTGCTCTCGGGACTCGGCGCGTTCGAATACGTGATTGACCGCTGTCACCATGCCGTGGCTGGAGCGGAAGTTGGTGCCTAGTGTATGCAAACGGCCGGTAGTGGCCTGACGTGCGCGCAGATAGGTGTAGATGTCGGCACCACGGAAGGCATAGATCGCCTGCTTGGGGTCGCCGATCAGGAACAGGCCGGTGTCAGGGTGATTGTCTTCGATGCGGTAAATGCTCTCGAAGATGCGGTACTGAACCGGGTCGGTGTCCTGGAATTCGTCGATCAGCGCGACCGGGAACTGCTCGCGGATCAGCGTTGCCAGACGCTCGCCGCCCTCCGATTGCAGCGCGGCATCCAGACGCAGCAACATGTCGTCGAACCCCATTTCTGCGCGACGGCGTTTCTCTTCTTCAAAACGCGCGCCGACCCACTTGGCAGCGTGTTGCAGAACAGCAGCATCGGGCGTCGGCAAGGTATCCAGGCTCGACTTGAGTCCGGACATGGCGTCCAGTCCCGGATGACTGGGCGCCGGGCCTTTCCAGGCCTCGGCCATGCCATCGGGCGTCAATCGGGTGAAGCCGGTGCCAATGTCCAGTTGCTCAAGCGACTCGTCTTCGGCCCAGGTCTTGAGCTTCTCGAACCACGGCTCGAAATAACGCGCCTGCATTTTGCGGCCATCGACGGTTTTGCTGGCGACGCCTTCATGGCAGAGAGCAAGCAGCTCGTCTGCCCAGTCACGCCAAGGCATTTTCAGTTCGACCAACGCCGCTCGCCGCTCCAGCAAACACTCCTCGATCAGCTCCGCAGGCGCCTTGCCTTCATCGGTGTCACGCTCGCTGGCAAACAAGCCGCGTACCCGAGGCAACAGCGCTGCGGGGCCACCCCAATTGCTGCGCACCCAGTTCAGCGCATCGCCCTGCATCGGGTAGCAGAACAGTCGCCAGTAATCGCGCAACACTTCGCCAAGCAGATCGCTGTGATCGGTTTCCAGGGATTGCGTGAACAGGCTGCCGCTGTCGAACGCATGCTCGCGCAGCATGCGCTGACACCAGCTGTGAATGGTCGAGACGGCGGCTTCGTCCATCCACTGCGCGGCGATATCGAGGCGGTTGGCACAGCCCGGCCATTGCAGCGGATCGAACTGATCGCGCAGCTCGGCAATCAGTCCGTCCGGGGCAACAATTTCGTCGCGGAAGAACCGCGCGGCCTCAGCCAAGCGTGTCCGAATGCGTTCACGCAGCTCTTTGGTAGCAGCGTCGGTAAACGTCACTACGAGGATTTGCGGCGGCAGCAGTTCGCGTGAAAAACCGCTTGTCTCGCCGCCATGGCCGAGAATCAACCGCAGATAAAGTGCCGAAATCGTGAAGGTTTTGCCGGTGCCTGCGCTTGCTTCGATCAACTGACTGCCGCGCAGCGGGAAGGCCAGAGCCAACGGTGTTTTGGTACTCATGCGCGCGCACCTTCGCTGGACAAGGAACGCCACGGCGCTTCGAATAATGGGCGGTACAACGCGTCGCACCAGCCGGTGAAGGTTTCGTCTGCCAACAATGCATCGAAGTCGGGATATTGCCGGAGCAGTGCCGGGCTTTCACGCCGCTCACCCTCGTTGGTCTGACCGTCGCCTTCATAGGCTTTTCGCGCAGCGGCTTCGGCTTTGACCGGGTCGGATTGCGACAGCCAGGCGAACGCGGTTTTTATCGCAATCGGCAAAGGTTGGCGCATGCCGGTTTGCCAGGCGAGCAGCAAGTCACCGAGCAATCGCAGCGCTCGGTCCCGCTCCATTGGCTCAAGCAACAGTGTGTCGTCACTGGCGACCAATGCCGTCGTCAACGCATGCTCGCTGGCGCAGGCGACCAGATGGGTGACCCACGGTTTGGTCAGCCGGTGCCACTTGCGCGTTTTGATCGAGCCGATGCTGTTGGGAATGGTCGTGACTGAAAGTAGTCCGCCATCGGCGCGTTGATGCAGGCTTGCAAGCCAGCCCTCCAGCCGCATACCTTGCAAGTCGAGACTGACCGGGATCGCACTGGTCAACGGCGTCGGCCATAACGTCAGCAACTGTTGATAACGCTGCAGAAGATCCGGTAGCGGTTCGATCAGTTCACGCTGTAGGCATTCGCCAAAACCGGCCATAGGCAGCAGACCACTATTTTGCAGGCGCAGCGCCCGGGCGTGCAGTGCCTGATCGACATCGTCCGGCTGACTGAGTGCGGCTTCCAGCAAACTGTCGCTCAGCGTGTAGCGCTGTAGCGCGTCCAGCACGAAAGGTTCTTCATCGGCCAACGGCGCTTGCGCAGCCTCGAAATAGACCTTGAGACGTTGTGTGAAAAAATGCCGAACCGGATTACGCAGAAAGTCCTGCAGCAATGCCAGCGTCAACGGTTCCTCTTGAACATATGGCGCGAGTAACGGTGCTTCGCTTTGCTGCGCTTTCTCTTGATGTAACACCTGCCACTCGCTGGCGTAGCTGAACAGTTGCTCGCCTTCGTGGAAATAGCGGGCACTGAAAGGTTGCAGGGGGTGTTCTTCGGTCAGCGCTTCCAATAGATCCTGGGTGGGGTCGATTGAACGCCAGCCGCTGGCGAGGTGATCGCGCAACTGGCCGATGAGCACCGAGGCGGGTCGTTCGCTGTTGTCGCGGATGCTGCGACCGACCCAACTGATATAGAGCTGAGTGCGTGCGGATAACAGCGCTTCAAGTAACAGATAGCGGTCGTCCTCACGTCGTGAGCGGTCGCCAGGCCGGTAATCACTGCCCATCAGATCGAAGTCCAGCGGCGGCTGCGCGCGCGGATAATCGCCGTCGTTCATGCCCAGCAGACAAACCAGTTTGAAAGGAATGGCACGCATCGGCATCAAGGTGCAGAAATTCACCGCACCGGCGAGGAATCGTTGCGACAATCGGCCCTGATCGAGCCCGGCGAGCCAGGCTTCGCGCACAACAGTCAGCGGCAGTTCGTCAGTCAGGCCGACCGCCTCGCAGGTTTCCAGCCAGGTCTCGCGAAGCTCTTCGAGCTGGGTCAGCAGGTAGTCGTCGTGCTCGTTGCTCGCCTGAAAGAACACCTGCATCAGCGCCTGCAAGCGCAGCCCCCACTCTTTCGGTTGAGCCGGTTGCGTGAGTTGCTGATGAGCGATTTCCAAGGCATCCAGCAGCGCAACCAATGGCCCGATCAGGGCAGCATCAAGTCCACCAATTTCGTCGTAAGGCTCGATACCTGCACATGCATCGGCACTGCCGACGGCGTAGCCCAGCAGCATTCGGCGTAGACCGAAATGCCAGCTGTTCTGCTCCAGTTCCTCAGGCAATCCGAGACCGGCCCGTTGTTCGGCACTCATGCCCCAACGCACGCCGGCACCCTCGATCCAGCGGTGCAGGGTTGGCAGGTCACGTTCCTCTACGCCAAAGCGAGCACGCAGAGCTGGAACATCGAGCAGGTCGAGAATCTCGCTGACCGGGAAACGGCTGTCCGGCAGCTTGAGCAGGTGCTCGACGGCGATTAGTAATGGATCACGTCCTCGCTGGCCCTGGTCCGCCAAAGTGAACGGAATGAAGCGCGGGTCAAATCGATCGAGCTGACCGAAAACCGCGCGGATATGCGGGGCATAGCTGTCGATATCCGGGACCATCACGATCACGTCCCGTGGGCGTAGAGCCGGGTCGGCGCTGAAACGCGCCAGGAGTTGATCGTGCAGGATTTCGACTTCACGCTGGGCACTGTGGGCGATGTGAAACCGGATCGATTGGTCCTGCGTCAGGTCGACAGCGGGCCAGAGCGCACGAGTCTCGTTGAGGGGGCGCAATTCGAGAATGTCGTCCTGAAGCTGGTTAAGCATGTTGTGCGGCTGGGCTTCGCTGAACAGGTCGATGCGGCCGTCACGAAAGGCTGCGCGGTAGCTGTTGGGATCGTCGTAGCTGTCGAGCAGGTTGATATAGTCGCGACCTTGCTTGCCCCAAGCGGCCAGCAACGGATGCGCGTGCTGATGCAGGGTTTCGGCATCAAGTACAACGGGCATCCCGCTTTTGCGTTGTTGGCGCTTGTATTGATGTCGCAGCAGATCCTTGTCGGCAACGATATCGGCCCAGTGATGGCGACAGGGGTTGTGTACGCAAAGCAGAACCTGACTGAAGCGCGCCAGACCGGCGAGCGCTTCAAGAACTTGTGCGGGCAATGAAGAAATGCCAAAGACGATAACGCGCGGCGGCAGTGAAGCCGGAGCCTCATCAAGGGTGTTGATGCGTTCCATGAAACGTTGATGGACGCCGGCACGGCTCTGCGCCATGCCTTGTTCGCCGACGTCATCCAGCAGCGCTCGCCACAACTCTGCCTGCCAGCAACTGGTCGCTGGCAGAGGCTTGATTTCACCTCGCACATTGCGCAGTTGGTGGCGGCCTTCCGCCCAATCTTCCAGCCAATCGGCCCGGTAGACCTGATATTGGTCGAACAGATCGGCCAGACGCTCTGACAATTGATAGCGCTTGCGCAGATCGCTGTCATGGGTGAGGAAGCGTTGCAGCGGCTCGAAATGTGGGCGGTCGATTACCTGTGGCAATAGGCGCATCAGGCGCCAGGTCAGCGGAGCCTTATCGAGCAGGGATTTCGCCGGAATCTCTTCTCGTCCCAATACCAAGCGATAGAGCTGCCACATGAAACTGCCGGGTAGTTGAACGTCAATCGCCGCAGCGATCCCGCAACCGCCAAGGTCATCGTCTTCAGGATCTTCGGCCAATGCCAGTTTGAGCCATTGGGCGATGCCGTTGCTTTGCACCAAAGCGATTTCGTTTTCCAGGGGTGCCAGTGGGTAGCGCCGCATGATGCTGACCACAAGACTGCGCAGCTCATCGAGACTGTTGCTCTGAACCACCATGAATGCAGCGTTGAGGGACTGGGCGTCCGACATATGGATTCCTTGGAAAATCGCTAAAGCCGAGGCAGAACCTTAGCATTGTCGGCCGACTGTGACAGCCGGACGAGGTCTGCGAAGCTTGTAAGAACTTTCTCGCAGGCAAAACAAAACCCCAACTGCTTTCGCAATTGGGGTTTCGAATTTAATCTTGACGATGACCTACTCTCACATGGGGAAACCCCACACTACCATCGGCGATGCATCGTTTCACTGCTGAGTTCGGGATGGGATCAGGTGGTTCCAACGCTCTATGGTCGTCAAGAAATTCGGGTACTGACTCGGGACCAGATGGCCTCGCTTCAGCAAATTGGGTATGTGACAGCTAGGTGTTTGTGAATTTCGAACTTTCGGTTCGTTTCGTCTTCACACACCGCAATCTGGTGCCTTTTCAGGTCAGCAAATTGCTTGGGTGTTATATGGTCAAGCCTCACGGGCAATTAGTATTGGTTAGCTCAACGCCTCACAGCGCTTACACACCCAACCTATCAACGTCGTAGTCTTCGACGGCCCTTCAGGGAACTCAAGGTTCCAGTGAGATCTCATCTTGAGGCAAGTTTCCCGCTTAGATGCTTTCAGCGGTTATCTTTCCCGAACATAGCTACCCGGCAATGCCACTGGCGTGACAACCGGAACACCAGAGGTTCGTCCACTCCGGTCCTCTCGTACTAGGAGCAGCCCCTCTCAAATCTCAAACGTCCACGGCAGATAGGGACCGAACTGTCTCACGACGTTCTAAACCCAGCTCGCGTACCACTTTAAATGGCGAACAGCCATACCCTTGGGACCGGCTTCAGCCCCAGGATGTGATGAGCCGACATCGAGGTGCCAAACACCGCCGTCGATATGAACTCTTGGGCGGTATCAGCCTGTTATCCCCGGAGTACCTTTTATCCGTTGAGCGATGGCCCTTCCATACAGAACCACCGGATCACTAAGACCTACTTTCGTACCTGCTCGACGTGTCTGTCTCGCAGTCAAGCGCGCTTTTGCCTTTATACTCTACGACCGATTTCCGACCGGTCTGAGCGCACCTTCGTACTCCTCCGTTACTCTTTAGGAGGAGACCGCCCCAGTCAAACTACCCACCATACACTGTCCTCGATCCGGATAACGGACCTGAGTTAGAACCTCAAAGTTGCCAGGGTGGTATTTCAAGGATGGCTCCACGCGAACTGGCGTCCACGCTTCAAAGCCTCCCACCTATCCTACACAAGCAAATTCAAAGTCCAGTGCAAAGCTATAGTAAAGGTTCACGGGGTCTTTCCGTCTAGCCGCGGATACACTGCATCTTCACAGCGATTTCAATTTCACTGAGTCTCGGGTGGAGACAGCGCCGCCATCGTTACGCCATTCGTGCAGGTCGGAACTTACCCGACAAGGAATTTCGCTACCTTAGGACCGTTATAGTTACGGCCGCCGTTTACCGGGGCTTCGATCAAGAGCTTCGCGTTAGCTAACCCCATCAATTAACCTTCCGGCACCGGGCAGGCGTCACACCCTATACGTCCACTTTCGTGTTTGCAGAGTGCTGTGTTTTTAATAAACAGTCGCAGCGGCCTGGTATCTTCGACCGGCATGAGCTTACGGAGCAAGTCCTTCACCCTCACCGGCGCACCTTCTCCCGAAGTTACGGTGCCATTTTGCCTAGTTCCTTCACCCGAGTTCTCTCAAGCGCCTTGGTATTCTCTACCCAACCACCTGTGTCGGTTTGGGGTACGGTTCCTGGTTACCTGAAGCTTAGAAGCTTTTCTTGGAAGCATGGCATCAACCACTTCGTCACCCAAAGGGTAACTCGTCATCAGCTCTCGGCCTTAAGATCCCGGATTTACCTAAGATCTCAGCCTACCACCTTAAACTTGGACAACCAACGCCAAGCTGGCCTAGCCTTCTCCGTCCCTCCATCGCAATAACCAGAAGTACAGGAATATTAACCTGTTTTCCATCGACTACGCTTTTCAGCCTCGCCTTAGGGACCGACTAACCCTGCGTCGATTAACGTTGCGCAGGAAACCTTGGTCTTTCGGCGTGGGTGTTTTTCACACCCATTGTCGTTACTCATGTCAGCATTCGCACTTCTGATACCTCCAGCAAGCTTCTCAACTCACCTTCACAGGCTTACAGAACGCTCCTCTACCGCATCACCCGAAGGTGATACCCGTAGCTTCGGTGTATGGTTTGAGCCCCGTTACATCTTCCGCGCAGGCCGACTCGACTAGTGAGCTATTACGCTTTCTTTAAAGGGTGGCTGCTTCTAAGCCAACCTCCTAGCTGTCTAAGCCTTCCCACATCGTTTCCCACTTAACCATAACTTTGGGACCTTAGCTGACGGTCTGGGTTGTTTCCCTTTTCACGACGGACGTTAGCACCCGCCGTGTGTCTCCCATGCTCGGCACTTGTAGGTATTCGGAGTTTGCATCGGTTTGGTAAGTCGGGAT
>NZ_CP162768.1:0-3762500 GCF_054668425.1 Pseudomonas sp. S2_B10 | reverse complement strand
ACCGCGCGACCGTTCTCGGTCACCAGTTCGCCATTGATCAAATGCGGGATAACGCTCATCGAACACTCCTGAATTCTTGTGCGCAGACGCCCGCTACAGACACCTGCTAATTGCATAGCTATATAGAAGGAAAAATCAGTCGAGCTTGTTCAGCACTTCGCCGACCGCGTCGAACAGACGATCAAGGTCTTGCGGCTTGCTGTTGAAGGTTGGGCCGAACTGCAGGGTGTCGCCGCCGAAGCGTACGTAGAACCCGGCTTTCCACAAGGCCATGCCCGCTTCGAAAGGACGCACGATGGCATCACCGTCGCGCCCGGCAATCTGGATCGCGCCGGCCAGGCCGTAGTTGCGGATGTCGATGACGTTCTTCGAGCCTTTCAGGCCGTGCAGCGCGTTTTCGAAATGCGGCGCGACTTCGGCGACGCTCTGCACCAGGTTTTCCTTTTGCAGCAGGTCGAGTGCGGCAAGGCCAGCGGCACAGGCCACCGGGTGTGCCGAATAGGTGTAGCCGTGAGGGAATTCCACGGCGTATTCCGGCGTCGGCTGGTTCATGAAAGTCTGGTAGATCTCGGAGCTGGCAATCACCGCGCCCATCGGGATCGCGCCGTTGGTGACTTGCTTGGCGATACACATCAGGTCCGGGGTTACGCCGAAGCTCTCGGCGCCGAACATCGAACCGGTGCGGCCGAAACCGGTGATCACTTCATCGAACACCAGCAGGATGTTGTGCTGATCGCAGATTTCGCGCAGACGCTTGAGGTAACCCTGTGGCGGAACCAGTACGCCGGCGGACCCGGCCATCGGTTCAACGAACACCGCAGCGATATTGGAAGCGTCGTGCAGTTCGATCAACTTGAGCAGCTCATCGGCCAAAGCAACACCGCCCTGCTCCGGCATGCCGCGGGAAAACGCATTGCTCGCCAGCAGTGTGTGCGGCAGGTGATCGACATCCATCATCGCCTGACCGAACATCTTGCGGTTGCCGTTGACGCCGCCGAGGCTGGTGCCAGCGATATTCACGCCGTGGTAGCCACGGGCGCGGCCGATCATCTTGGTCTTGGTCGCCTGGCCTTTCAGGCGCCAGTAGGCACGGACCATTTTCACCGCAGTATCGGCGCACTCGGAACCAGAGTCGGTGAAGAACACGTGGTTCAGATTGCCCGGGGTCAGTTCAGTGATTTTCTCTGCCAGTTGGAACGACAACGGATGGCCGTACTGGAAACCCGGTGAGTAATCGAGAGTGCCCAGCTGTTTCGCAACGGCTTCCTGAATTTCTTTGCGGGTGTGCCCGGCGCCGCAGGTCCACAGACCGGACAGCGAGTCGTAGATCTTGCGGCCCTTGTCGTCGAACAGCCAGCTGCCTTCAGCGCCGACGATCAGACGCGGGTCGCGTTGAAAGTTGCGGTTGGCGGTGTACGGCATCCAGTGCGCGTCCAGCTTCAGTTGACTGGCCAGTGGCGACGGCGCGTTTTCAGGCATGTTCATCGGGCAAAACCTCGCAGGGCATAAGCGTCAGGGAGATGGAAAGCGTTGTTGCAGCTAAATTGCCACGGCGATAAAGTCGGTGAAATCCAACTCTTCTAACCTTCAGTTAGATCATCGCTAAACAAAGAGAACAAAAAATGAGCAGCCGCCGCGCCGATCCACTGGCTCAGGTCAGTGACTTTGATATCCGTCTGCTGCGGATTTTTCGCAGTGTCGTGGAATGTGGCGGCTTCTCCGCAGCGGAAACAGTGCTCGGCATCGGCCGTTCGGCGATCAGCCAGCAGATGAGCGATCTGGAACAGCGCCTCGGCTTGCGCCTGTGTCAGCGTGGCCGGGCCGGATTTTCCCTGACCGAGGAAGGTCGTGAGGTGTATCAGTCGGCACTACAGCTGTTGAGTGCACTGGAGAGTTTTCGCACTGAGGTCAACGGACTGCACCAACACCTGCGCGGCGAGCTGATCATCGGCCTCACCGACAACCTCGTCACCCTGCCGCACATGCGCATCACCCATGCCCTCGCGCAGTTGAAGGAGCGCGGGCCGGACGTGCAGATCCAGATCCGCATGATTGCGCCGAACGAAGTTGAACAAGGTGTGCTCGACGGGCGCCTGCACGTTGGCGTGGTGCCGCAGGCCAGCGCCTTGTCGGGACTGGTATATCAGCCGTTATACAGCGAGCGTTCGCTGCTGTATTGCGCGGTGGGTCATCCGCTGTTTTACGTCGACGACAAGCAACTCGATGATCAACGCCTCGACAGTCAGGACGCGATTGCGCCGACCTTTCGTTTGCCGGCGGAGATTCAGGCGCACTATCAGGCGCTCAATTGCACTGCCAGTGCTTCGGACCGCGAGGGCATGGCATTTCTGATTCTGACCGGGCGCTACATCGGTTATCTGCCGGATCACTACGCCAGCCTTTGGGTGCAGCAGGGGCGTTTGCGTGCGCTCAAGGCCGGCACGCGTTATTACGATTTGAGTCTGGCATCGGTCACGCGTAAGGGGCGGCGCCCTCATTTGGTGCTGGAAAGTTTCCTGGAGAGTCTGGCCGCGACGCGATAGATAAGCGCGCAGAGCCCAGCCCGGCAGGGCCTCATCGACAGAATCCAGGAATAACCTGAGCAAGTGGACAGGTTTTTGCACAGAAGGGATAACTCTCCTTCAAGAAGCCAAAGCCATGCAGCCAGATTCCGATTCGTCCAGTGAACTGATCTACGGCCTCAACGACCGCCCCAAACCACTCGCCGCCATTCTCGCCGCGCTGCAACACGTGCTCGCGAGTTTCGTCGGCATCATCACCCCGCCACTGGTGATCGGTTCCGCGCTCGGGCTGACCGCGCATCTACCGTACCTGATCAGCATGGCACTGATGGTCTCGGGCGTTGGCACTTTTATCCAGGCGCGGCGACCGTTCGGCATTGGCGCGGGGATGATCTGTCTGCAAGGTACCAGCTTCGCGTTTCTCGGTGCGGTGCTGTCGGCCGGGTTTCTGGTCAAGCAGCGCGGCGGCAGCCCGGAAGATATCCTGGCGATGATTTTCGGCGTGTGCTTTTTCGGCGCAATCGTGCAGATCGTGCTCAGCCGTTTCATCGGTCAGTTGCGCCGAGTGGTCACACCGCTGGTGACCGGCATTGTCATCACGCTGATCGGCATCAGCCTGATCAAGGTCGGCATCACCGATCTGGGTGGCGGCTTCAATGCCCCGGACTTCGGCGCGCCGGGCAATCTGGCCTTGGGCGTGTTCGTGCTGCTGACGATCATTCTGCTCAACCGTTCGAACACGCCTTGGGTACGACTGTCGGCGATCATCATCGGACTGGTGCTCGGCAGTCTCGCTGCGTGGTTCAGCGGAAAATTAGTGCCACAGCCGTTGCCTGACTTGCCGCTGGTGAGTTTTCCTACGCCGTTCAAGTTCGGATTCAACTTCGACTGGACCGCTTTCCTGCCGGTCGCTCTGATTTACCTGATCAGCACCATCGAAACCGTCGGCGACCTCACCGCCAACTGCATGCTCGCCCGCCAACCGATCAGCGGCCCTTCTTATATAAGCCGCTTGCGCGGTGGCGTGCTCGGTGACGGCGTGAGCTGCATGATCGCGGCGACCTTCAGCGCTTTCCCCAACACAACGTTCGCGCAGAACAACGGCGTGATCCAATTGACCGGCGTTGCCAGCCGCTACGTCGGTCTGTACATCGGCGCGATCCTGTTCTGCCTCGGCCTGTTCCCGATGATCGGTGCGGTGCTGCAACAGATTCCGAAACCGGTGCTGGGCGGCGCAACGCTGGTGATGTTCGGCGCAGTGGCGGCGGCGGGCGTACGCATTCTCGCGCAGTCACCGCTGGACCGGCGCAGCATGTTGATCATCGCCACTTCGTTCGGCGTCGGCCTTGGCATCGCCGCGCAACCGAACCTGCTGCACCTGTTGCCGAAACTGGTGCAGAACCTGTTCGACTCGGCGATCACCAGCGGCGGGCTGACGGCAATCGTCCTGTGTCTATTGTTGCCGGAAGGCAAAACTGCTGAGACAAAAAGCCCCGCGTCATTGAACAAGATCGAACAGGCGTAACTGTTTTTCCGCGCTAGGACTTGTCGGATGCCTGTGGGTGCGCTATCAACGCAACTGGTTGCACCCACAGACAATCCCGGAAGTGCCTATGACCTTTGAAGTCCCAGCCCACGGCGGCAAACCCGCCAGCCGCATTCGTCAGAAGAACGAAGAGACCATTCTCAAAGCCGCCGAAGACGAGTTCGCCCGTCACGGGTTCAAAGGCACCAGCATGAACACCATCGCGCAGAATGCCGGGCTGCCCAAGGCCAACCTGCATTACTACTTCACCAACAAGCTCGGTTTGTATGTGGCAGTGCTGAGCAACATCATCGAGTTGTGGGACAGCACCTTCAACACCCTCACTGCCGAGGATGATCCGGCCGAAGCGCTGACCCGCTACATCCGCGCGAAGATGGAATTCTCGCGGCGCCAGCCACAGGCTTCGCGAATCTTCGCCATGGAAGTGATCAGCGGCGGCGAATGCCTGAGCGAATATTTCAATCAGGATTACCGCACCTGGTTCACCGGGCGCGCGGCGGTGTTTCAGGCGTGGATCGATGCGGGCAAAATGGACCCGGTCGACCCGGTGCACCTGATTTTCCTGCTGTGGGGCAGCACTCAGCATTATGCCGACTTCGCCACGCAGATCTGCCGCGTCACCGGGCGCAGCAAGTTGACCAAGCAAGACATGGAAGACGCCGGCAACAACCTGATCCGCATCATTCTCAAAGGCTGCGGCCTCACTCCTTCTCTATAAGACGTTTATGCCTTTCACCCTCAGCGGTTTTTGCGAATACCGCGAAGAGATTCGCAAAAGCCGCTTCATCACTCTGGCGACGCCGATCAGCAGCCCTGCCGATGCACAGGCGTTTTTCGAGCAGCACAGCGATTTGAATGCCACGCACAATTGCTGGGCGTGGAAACTCGGCGCGCAATACCGCAGCACTGACGACGGCGAACCTGGCGGCACCGCAGGGCGCCCTATTCTCGCGGCGATCGAAGCGCAGGACTGCGATCAGGTCGCGGTGCTGGTGATCCGCTGGTACGGCGGCATTCAACTGGGCACCGGCGGCCTGGCCCGGGCCTACGGCGGTGGCGCCAACAAGTGCCTGCAAGCGGCGGAAAAAATCGAGCTGATCAGCCGCGTGCCGCTGAGTTGCGCCTGCGGATTTGCCGAGTTGGCGCTGGTGAAGTTGCGCGTGGCGGATCTCGGTGGATTGGTGGTGGAGGAAAACTTCACGGCCAATGGGGTTGAGTTGAAATTGGCGGTAGGAGAAGCGCAGATCGAAGTGCTGCAAAGTCAGTTGGCGGATCTGAGCCGGGGGCGGATTTTGTTGCAGCGCTAATCCAAGATCAAAAGATCGCAGCCTTCGGCAGCTCCTACAGGGGGATCGCATTCCAATTGTAGGAGCTGCGGAACGCTGCGATCTTTTTGGGGCATTACATGCATTCCATTTTCTGCCGACTTGCCCACATCGGCTGTGCACCCGACTGTGGATAACCTGAGCACACACCGCTGTAACCCTTCTGTCATGCGGCTTTGCGCGATTTGTTCACTTTTCGTTCAATTGATCCGACGAAACGAAAAATCAGCGTAAAAACAGATAGTTAACATCGTTTATCACCATTAGAAGAAAGCATCGCAGTGCTTATGCCCGACCTCGGCGCTTGCGCACAATTACTGTGGAACAACCTGTGGATAAGCCGTTCATGACCGTCGCTGTCGCTGGATCTGCCTAGGCCCCAAGTGATTGCTCGTTTTTTAACCAACGTAGCACGAGCAAAACTGGAGCCTGTTCAATGGCTTTGCGCTGAATTGGTGCTCGATAGAAAGACAAAACGCCCGCTGATGCGCTGCTGTCGGCACTTGCGGACCGGCTCCGCAAGCGTTCCTGACTCAATGGCCAGGAAATTGCTTTATCCACAGGCACAACTCCAAGTCAGTCGAGCCTGTCATGTCCATCGCCCCTTCCCCGCCGCGCCTGCAACTGCGCCAGATCAGCAAACGCTACCCCGGTTGTCTGGCCAACGACGCCATCGACCTGAGCATCGCGCCGGGTGAAATCCATGCCCTGCTCGGTGAAAACGGCGCGGGCAAAAGTACGTTGATGAAGATCATTTACGGGGTCACCCAGTGCGACAGCGGTGAAATGCTCTGGCAGGGGCAGCGCGTGCAGATGCGCAACCCGGCACAGGCGCGGCAGTTGGGCATTGGCATGGTGTTCCAGCATTTCTCCCTGTTCGAAACCCTCAGCGTGGCGCAGAACATTGCCTTGGCGATGGGCGCGGCGGCCGGCACGCCGAAGCAACTGGAACCGAAAATTCGCGAAGTATCGCGGCGTTACGGCATGGCGCTGGAGCCGGAGCGACTTGTCCACAGCCTGTCGATCGGCGAGCGGCAGCGGGTGGAAATCATCCGTTGCCTGATGCAGGACATCCGCCTGTTGATTCTCGACGAGCCGACCTCGGTGCTGACGCCGCAAGAGGCGGACGAATTGTTCATCACCCTGCGGCGCCTTGCCGACGAGGGCTGCAGCATTCTGTTTATCAGCCACAAGCTCGGTGAAGTGCGGGCCTTGTGCCACAGCGCCACGGTGCTGCGCGGCGGTCGGGTAGCCGGGCATTGCCTGCCGGCGCAATGTACGGATCAGCAACTGGCACAACTGATGGTCGGCGAAGCGGCGGCATTGATTGGCGAGTATCCGAAAGTCAGCGGTGGCGCGGCGTTTCTGCAGGTGCAGGGTTTGAGCTGGCACAACCCGGATCCGTTCGGCTGCTCGCTGACAGACATCGACCTGCAAGTGCGCAGCGGTGAAATCGTCGGCATCGCCGGGGTCGCGGGCAATGGTCAGGATGAGCTGCTCGCCCTGCTCAGCGGCGAGCAGCCCTTGCCTCGTGCGCAAGCGGCGACCCTGCGCTTCGCCGAGCGAAACGTCGCTGACCTGCGCCCGGACGCGCGGCGCAAACTCGGTCTGGCCTTCGTGCCGGCCGAACGCCTCGGCCACGGCGCGGTGCCGGAGTTGAGTCTGGCCGATAACGCCCTGCTCAGTGCTTTCCAGCAAGGACTGGTGAGCCACGGGTTGATCCAACGCGGCAAAGTCGAAACCCTCGCGCAGCAGATCATCCAGCGTTTCGGCGTGAAGACCCCGGACACGCAAACCGCTGCGCGCAGCCTGTCCGGCGGCAACCTGCAGAAATTCATCCTCGGCCGGGAAATTCTTCAGCAACCGAAACTGCTGATCGCCGCGCACCCGACCTGGGGCGTCGACGTCGGTGCCGCCGCCACCATCCATCGCGCCTTGATTGCCCTGCGCGATGCCGGCGCGGCGATTCTGGTGATTTCCGAAGACCTCGATGAGCTGTTCCAGATCAGCGATCGCCTCGGCGCGCTATGCGGCGGGCGTCTGTCGGCACTGCAAGACACCGGCCTTACACAACTGAGCGATGTCGGCGCGTGGATGGCCGGCCAGTTCGATCACTCACCTCGCGCCGCTTCGGTTTAACGGAGTTTCAACATGCTGCTTTCCCTCGAACCCCGTGGCCAGCAATCGCGCCTGATGCTGTGGTGCTCGCCGTTATTGGCGGCGGCGCTGACCCTCGGCTGCGGCTCGCTGTTGTTCATCGCACTGGGCCACGACCCATTGCAAACCTTGCACACACTGCTGATCGCGCCCGTCAGCGATTTGTATGGAGTGTCCGAATTGCTGGTCAAGGCGCTGCCGATTCTGCTCTGCGCACTCGGCCTGGCGGTGGCCTATCAGGCGCGGATCTGGAACATCGGCGCCGAAGGCCAACTTCTACTTGGCGCATTGGCCGGCAGTGCTCTGGCAGTGAACGTTATCGACATGCAAAGTCGCTGGGCGCTGGTGCTGATTCTGCTGACCGGCACGCTGGCGGGCGCCGCATGGGCCGGGCTCACCGCATGGCTGCGCACGCGCTTCAATGCCAATGAAATCCTTACCAGCATCATGCTCAATTACATCGCGCTGAACCTGCTGCTGTTCTGCGTGCACGGGCCGTTGAAGGATCCAGCGGGCTTCAATTTCCCGGAGTCGGCGATGTTCGGCGACGCCAGTCGTTTGCCGCTGCTGCTGGAGGACGGCCGCGTGCATGCCGGCGTGTATTTCGCCCTGCTCGCGCTGGTTGCGGTGTGGGTGCTGTTGCAGAAAAGCTTCATCGGCTTCCAGATCAAAGTGCTCGGGCTGGACAAACGTGCGGCAGGTTTTGTCGGCTTTCGCGAGAAGCGCCTGATCTGGCTGGCGCTGTTGATCAGCGGTGCTCTGGCCGGGCTCGCCGGGGTCTGCGAAGTGACCGGGCCAATCGGCCAACTGGTGCCGCAGGTGTCGCCGGGCTATGGCTACGCGGCGATCACCGTGGCGTTTCTGGGACGGTTGAATCCGCTCGGCATTCTGTTCTCCAGTCTGCTCATGGCGCTGCTGTACATCGGCGGCGAGAGCGCGCAGATGTCGCTCAATCTGCCGCAAGCGATCACCCAATTGTTCCAGGGCATGATGCTGTTTTTCCTGCTCGCCTGTGACGTGCTGATTCTCTATCGGCCACGCCTGAAACTGCGCTGGAGCCGGCGCGCCTCGACCCCTGCCGTAACCGCCGGAGCGCTGTGATGGATATCGATCTGTTGAGCAATATTTTCTATGCCATGGTCCGCTGCGGCACGCCGCTGTTGCTGGTGGCATTGGGTGAGTTGCTCTGCGAGAAAAGCGGCGTCCTCAACCTCGGCCAGGAAGGCATGATGCTGTTCGGTGCGGTGATCGGTTTTATCGTCGCGCTGAACAGCGGCAACCTGTGGCTGGGTGTGCTGTTGGCGATGTTGGCCGGGATGTTGTTGTCGTCACTGTTTGCCCTGGTCGCGCTGGTGTTCAACGCTAATCAGGTGGCCACCGGGTTGGCGCTGACGATCTTTGGTGTCGGACTTTCGACGTTTGTCGGCGCGGCATGGGTGGGTAAGCCGCTGGCGGGTTTCGAGCCTCTGGCGATTCCGTATCTGAGTGAGATCCCGCTGATCGGGCGGATGCTGTTTGCCCAGGATCTGCTGGTGTATCTATCGTTCGCGCTGTTTGCGCTGGTGGCGTGGGTGATCATCAAAAGTCGTGTCGGCCTGATCATTCAAGCGGTCGGTGAAAACCCGGATGCGGCCAGCGCGATGGGCTTGCCAGTGCTGACCGTGCGTACCTTGGCGGTGTTGTTCGGCGGAGCAATGGCCGGGCTGGCCGGGGCCTATCTGTCGCTGGCGTACACGCCGATGTGGGCGGAAAACATGACCGCTGGGCGCGGCTGGATTGCCCTGGCACTGGTGGTGTTTGCCAGTTGGCGGGTGTGGCGGTTGTTGCTCGGGGCGTATCTGTTTGGCCTCGCCAGCATCCTGCACTTGGTGGCACAGGGATTGGGACTGGCGATACCTTCGAGCCTGCTGGCGATGCTGCCGTATGTGGCGACGATTTTGGTGCTGGTGTTGCTGTCCCGCGATGCCGTGCGCACTCGGTTGTATGCGCCGGTTTCGTTGGGGCAGCCGTGGCAATCGGGACATTAGTTGATGTCAGAGCGGGCGTCTTCGCGAGCAGGCTCGCTCCCACAGGGGATCTGAGTGAACGCGGGCATATGTGGGAGCGAGCCCGCTCGCGAAAGCGTCCGCACAGGCAACACTTGAACCACGCCCCGCAACTATTTCTGATCAAACACCCTCGAGAAACTCAAGACGCCTGGAGTATGCTCCGGGATCAAAGCCTGTTTTCGCCAAGCGCTGCAACTGTGGCTCGGTCAGGCGTGTCCATTGAAACCTGAATGCTGACTTTCAAGGAAACCCATCATGTCTCAGGCAAAAAACGCACTGATCATCGGCGCCTCCCGGGGCTTGGGCCTCGGTCTGGTGAAGACCCTGCTGGGCGATGGCTGGCAAGTGACCGCGACGGTGCGCAATCCGCAGAAGGCCGAGGCGCTGCAAGCGCTGGGTGACGTGCGCATCGAGAAGCTCGACATGGACGATCAGCAAGCGGTGATCGCTCTGAGCCAGAAGCTCAAGGGCGAAACCTTCGATCTGTTGTTCGTCAACGCCGGGGTCAAAGGCCCGGACGTGCAGACGCCGGGCGGCGCGACCCTGGCCGAGGTCGGGCAACTGTTTTTCACCAACGCGGTGGCGCCGATCAATCTGGCCCAGCGCTTCGTCGGGCAGATTCGCGACGGCAGCGGCGTGCTGGCGTTCATGAGTTCGGTACTCGGCAGCGTGACCATGCCCGATGCGCCGGAGCTGGCGCTGTACAAGGCGAGCAAGGCGGCGCTGAATTCGATGACCAACAGTTTTGTCACGCAACTGGGCGAGCAGAAACTCACCGTACTTTCGCTGCACCCGGGCTGGGTGAAGACCGACATGGGCGGCGAAGGCGCCGATCTCGACGTCGAGACCAGCACCCGTGGGCTGATTGACCAGGTCAATGCGTTCACCGGCAAGGGCGGGCATCACTTCGTCAATTACAAGGGTGAAACGATTGCCTGGTAAGCACTGAAAATCCCGATGTGGGAGCGAGCCTGCTCGCGAATACGAGCTGTCAGGTAAATCTGTATCGACTGGCATGACGCCTTCGCGAGCAGGCTCGCTCCCACAGGGGGATGATGGTGAATGGTCGGGTGGCGCTTGCCCGGCGCGGCGATTTGTTTGAAACTGCGCGCCTCGTCCTTCGCGGCGACCCTGGATCAGCAGACAGGGCAACACTGAGCTGGCAACCCTGAACCCAACTTTCAGAGGAGCCGGCCACAATGCCTGCGACCCGTACCTGGTTAAAAAATCCCCTCGCCATTTTCACCTCCAACGAGCTTGATGCCCGTGGCGGTCTAGTCGTGCAAGACGGTGTGATCGTCGAAGTCCTCGCTGCCGGTCAGCAGCCGTCGGCGCCATGCAATGAAGTGTTCGATGCCCGCGAGCATGTGATCCTGCCGGGCCTGATCAACACTCACCATCACTTCTATCAAACCCTGACCCGCGCCTGGGCGCCGGTGGTCAATCAGCCGCTGTTCCCGTGGCTGAAAACCCTGTACCCGGTATGGGCGCGGCTGACCCCGGAAAAACTCGCCCTCGCCACCAAGGTGGCGCTGGCCGAATTGCTGCTCTCAGGTTGCACCACGGCAGCCGACCATCACTATCTGTTCCCGGACGGTCTGGAAAACGCCATCGACGTGCAGGTCGAAACGGTGCGCGAACTGGGCATGCGCGCCATGCTCACGCGCGGCTCGATGAGCCTTGGCGAGAAGGACGGCGGTCTGCCTCCGCAACAAACGGTGCAGGAAGGTCAGGTGATTCTCGACGACAGTCAGCGGCTGATTCACGAGTATCACGAGCGTGGCGACGGCGCGCAGATCCAGATCGCTCTGGCGCCATGTTCGCCATTTTCGGTGACCCCGGAAATCATGTCGGCCAGCGCTGATCTGGCGAACAAACTCGATGTGCGTCTGCACACCCACCTCGCTGAAACCCTCGATGAAGAAGACTTCTGCCTGCAGCGTTTCGGTCTGCGCACAGTCGATTATCTGGACAGCGTCGGCTGGCTCGGCCCGCGAACCTGGCTGGCCCACGGCATCCATTTCAACCCCGACGAAATCGCCCGCCTCGGCCAGGCCGGCACAGGCATCTGCCACTGCCCAAGCTCGAACATGCGCCTGGCGTCCGGCATCTGCCCGAGCATCGAGCTGACCGACGCTGGCGCGCTGTTCGGTCTAGGCGTCGACGGCTCGGCGTCCAACGATGCCTCGAACATGATCCTCGAAGCGCGTCAGGCGCTGTACATCCAGCGCCTGCGCTACGGCGCCGAAAAGATCACCCCGGAGCGCGTGCTGGGCTGGGCGACCAAAGGTTCGGCGAGCCTGCTCGGTCGCACTGACATCGGCGAAATCGCCGTGGGCAAACAGGCGGATCTCGCGTTGTTCAAGCTCGATGAACTGCGCTTCTCCGGTAGCCATGATCCGATTTCGGCGTTGCTGCTGTGCGGCGCCGATCGGGCAGATCGGGTGATAATCGGGGGCAAGTGGCGTGTGGTTGATGGGCAGGTCGAAGGGTTGGATCTGAAAGGTTTGATTGCCGATCACAGCCAGGCGGCTCGGCAGTTGATTGCCGGCACCTGAGTCACCGCCGTTCAAAACTGTGGGAGCGAGCCTGCTCGCGAAGAGGGAGTGTCAGACAACATGTTTGTTGGATGACACACCGCTTTCGCGAGCAGGCTCGCTCCCACATGGGTATCAGCCAGCCCTAAAGGCCCAGTAGCGACAGCATGATAAAGGTCGCAAACAGCACAAAGTGCGTCATGCCCTCAATGGCGTTGGTCTCGCCGTCATTGAGGTTGATTGCGCTGACGATCAGGGTGATGAAGATCATCACCGTTTGCACCGGGGTCATCGCCATTTGAAACGGCTGGCCGGTGTACAGCGCCATCGCTTCCATCACCGGTACGGTCAGAATCACCGTCGACAGTGACGCCCCCATCGCAATGTTGACCACCGACTGCATGCGATTGGCCAGTGCCGCACGCAGTGCAGTCAGAATCTCCGGCGCGGCGGAAATCGCTGCCACCAGAATCGCCGTGATCACCGGCGGCGCGCCCGTGCCTTCCAGGCCCAGATCGAGGGTCTTGGACATCACCTCGGCCAGTGCGCCGATGATCACCACCCCCGACACCAGAATGCCGATCGACAGCGCCAGGCTGACCGGCTTCGGCTCCTGCTCGACCGGCTCTTTCTTGCGACGTTTGTCCGGGTAGCTGTAGCTGAAAAAGTAACTGTGCGGGCCGACCTGCATGCGCAGGAACAGCGCGTAGAGCACCATCATTGCGCCAATGGTGAACGCCGAATACATCTTCCAGTTGGCCTCGGGAATGAATTCCGGCACCACCATCGACACGCCCATCGCGGTAAGGATCATCACGCTGTAGCTGCGCGCCGAATCGTCGTTGTAGGACTGCTCGCCGTGTTTGATCCCGCCCATCAAAGCGGCGAGGCCGAGGATGCCGTTGATGTCGAGCATGACCGCTGAATAGATCGTGTCGCGCACCAGCGTCGCCGAGGCCTCGTTGCTCATCATGATCGCCAGGATCACCACTTCGACCAGCACCGCCGAGAGCGTGAGGATCATCGTGCCGTAGGGATCACCGACTTTTTCCGCCAGCAGTTCAGCGTGATGAGCGACGCGCATCGAGGCGGCGACAATAAAGGCGATCAGCAGCAGACCGCCGACCAGCGCGACGATCTGGCCGTTGTGCAGCAGCCAGTGTTCCAGTGGATAAGCAACGCACGCGGCAAGGACTGCCAGCAGCAGGAAGCTTTCTTGTTTGAGGGTCGAGAGCATGACGGGCCTTTTGCCGAAAAGAGCTGATGAAGCTACTGACTGCCGCGCGCCGCTAACGTTTCGTTACATCTTTACGCACCACGCGATGGCAGCTGGATTCAGGCATGCACTTTTATTGGCCTTGCCGGCCTCTTCGCGAGCAGGCTCGCTCCCACATTGAAATGCGTCCCTGTGGGAGCGAGCCTGCTCGCGAAGGCCGCACCGCGTTTTCAAATGAGTTTGTTGTCCTGTTGGTCAGCAATTTGCATTGGCCCTGAGCACACACAACAAAATGGAGTTCGGGTTCATGCCAATACGTCCGCTGCACAAACTGCTGTACGCCGCCATCGGTCTGGGAATCAGCCTGAGCGCCAGCGCTGCCGATCCGCTGAAGGTCGGTTTCGTCTACATCGGCCCGATCGGTGACCACGGCTGGACGTATCAGCACGAACAGGGGCGCAAGGCCCTGGCGGAAAAACTCGGCACGCAGATCACCACCAACTACGTGGAAAACGTCGCCGAGGGCGCCGACGCCGAGCGGGTGATCCGCAACATGGCCAAGGACAAATATGACCTGATCTTCACCACGTCTTTCGGCTACATGAACCCGACAGTGAAAGTCGCCAAGCAATTTCCCAAGGTGACGTTCGAACACGCCACAGGCTACAAGCAGGACAAGAACCTCGGCACTTACCTGGCACGCACTTACGAGGGCCGTTACGTCGGCGGTTTCCTCGCGGCGAAGATGACCAAGACCAAGAAGATCGGCTACGTCGCCTCGTTCCCGATTCCGGAAGTGATCCGCGACATCAACGCCATCCAGTTGGCCCTGAACAAGTACAACCCTGGCACCGAAATCAAAGTGGTGTGGGTCAACTCCTGGTTCGATCCGGGTAAGGAAGCCGACGCCGCCAACGCGCTGATCGATCAGGGTGTTGATGTGGTGTTCCAGCACACCGACAGCCCGGCGCCGATCCAGGCTGCCGAACGGCGCGGCGTGTATGCCGTGGGCTACGCCTCGGACATGGCCCACTTCGGCCCGAAAGCGGTGCTGACCTCTATCGTCAACGACTGGGCGCCGCACTACATTCAGGCGACGCAGAGCGTGATCGATCACACCTGGAAATCCCAGGATTACTGGGGCGGGTTGAAGGAAGGCACGGTGGAACTGCCGATCAGCGACCTGGTGCCGGCGCCGGTGAAAGCCGAAGCCGAGCAGTTGATCGCCGACATCAAGAGCGGCGCATTGCAGCCGTTTACCGGGCCGATCAAGGATCAGGCCGGTGTAGAAAAAATCCCGGCGGGCGTGAGCGCGACCAATGCGGAACTGGCTTCGATGAATTATTACGTTGAGGGCATGAAGGCCGAGATGCCGAAGTAGTCCCCCGATTCACCACACAAAACCCTGTGGGAGCGAGCCTGCTCGCGAAAGCGGTGTGTCATTAAACAAAAATGTTGTCTGACACTCCCTCTTCGCGAGCAGGCTCGCTCCCACATTGGAAACACAGCGTATTCAAGGATTGTGTATGGATCAGCTTCCGATCATTGATATCAGCCCGCTCTACAGCACCGATGAAAATGCCTGGCCCGCCGTGGCCGAGCAGATCGACCAAGCCTGCCGCGAGTGGGGCTTTTTCTATATCAAGGGCCATCCGATCTCGGCGCAACGCATCGACGATCTGCTCGGTCACGCCCAGCGCTTCTTCGCCTTGCCCGCCGCAGAAAAACTCAAGATCGACATCACCCAGACCCGCCATCATCGCGGCTACGGTGCGATTGCCACAGAGCAACTGGACCCGGACAAACCCAGCGATCTCAAAGAAACTTTCGACATGGGCCTGCATCTGCCGGACGAACATCCCGAGGTGCTCGCGGAAAAACCCTTGCGCGGCCCCAATCGGCACCCGGCGCAACCCGGCTGGGAAACGCTGATGGAGCAGCATTACCTCGACATGCAGGCGCTGGCGCAAACCCTGCTTCGAGCGATGACCGTTGCGCTGGGCATCGAGCGCGACTTCTTCGATACGCGTTTTGTCGAACCGGTCAGCGTGTTGCGCATGATCCATTACCCACCGCGTCACACCGCCAGCTCCGCCGAGCAACAAGGTGCCGGCGCCCATACCGATTACGGCTGCATCACCCTGCTCTATCAGGACAGCGCCGGCGGTTTGCAGGTGAAGAACGTCAAAGGTGAATGGATCGACGCGCCACCGATTGACGGCACGTTCGTGGTCAACCTCGGCGACATGATGGCGCGCTGGAGCAACGACCGTTATCGCTCGACGCCGCACCGGGTGATCAGCCCGCTGGGCGTGGATCGCTATTCGATGCCGTTCTTCGCCGAACCGCACCCGGACACGCGCATCGAATGCCTGCCCGGTTGCCAGGACACGCAGCATCCGGCGAAATATCCGACCACCACCTGCGCGCAATTCCTGCTGTCGCGTTTCGCCGATACCTACGCCTATCGTCGCGAGCAAGAGGCGGTTTGATCGATCACCTGGTCAGGTTTTGCCAATTGTTGCGGCCAGCCTCTGTAGAATGCCGGCATTGCACCTGATGAGAAAAGACTATGTACGACTGGCTCAACGCCCTGCCCAAAGCCGAACTGCACCTGCATCTGGAAGGTTCGCTGGAGCCTGAACTGCTGTTCGCCCTGGCCGAACGCAACAAGATCGCCCTGCCGTGGAGCGACGTCGAAACCCTGCGCAAGGCCTACGCCTTCAACAATCTGCAGGAATTTCTCGACCTGTATTACCAGGGCGCCGATGTGCTGCGCACCTCGCAGGACTTCTATGACCTGACCTGGGCCTACCTGCTGCGCTGCAAAGCACAGAACGTGATCCACACCGAACCGTTCTTCGATCCACAGACCCACACCGACCGGGGCATCCCGTTCGAAGTGGTGCTCAACGGCATCGCCGCCGCGCTCAAGGATGGCGAGACGCAACTGGGCATCAGCAGCGGTTTGATCCTCAGCTTCCTGCGCCACCTCAGCGAAGACGAAGCGCAGAAAACCCTCGATCAGGCGCTGCCGTTCCGTGATGCGTTTGTCGCGGTCGGGCTCGACAGTTCCGAGATGGGCCACCCGCCGAGCAAGTTCAAACGCGTCTTCGATCGCGCCCGCGACGAAGGCTTCCTCACCGTCGCCCACGCCGGTGAAGAAGGCCCGCCGGAATACATCTGGGAAGCCATCGACCTGCTGAAAATCCAGCGCATCGACCATGGCGTGCGCGCCATCGAAGACGAGCGCCTGATGCAGCGGATCATCGACGAGCAGATCCCGCTGACCGTGTGCCCACTGTCGAACACCAAGCTCTGCGTGTTCGATCACATGTCACAGCACAACATCCTCGACATGCTCGAGCGCGGCGTGAAGGTCACGGTCAACTCCGATGACCCGGCGTATTTCGGTGGGTACGTGACCGAGAACTTCCATGCGCTGCACGAGCATCTGGGCATGACCCAGGATCAGGCCAAGCGCCTGGCGCAGAACAGCCTGGATGCGCGGTTGGTAAAACCGTAAGCAACACCGCAAAACCAATGTGGGAGCGAGCCTGCTCGCGAAGAGGGAGAGTCAGTCAACATTTACGTTGAATGACACACCGCTTTCGCGAGCAGGCTCGCTCCCACATTCATATCGATGTTCACTCGGTAAGCTCTTCCAGGGTCTTGCCCCGCGTCTCCATCCCGAACAGCCACACCACGCCCGCCGCAATCGCGAAGCACGCCGCGCCGAGCGCGAACACCCCGCCCTGCCCGGTAATCGGGAACACCAGCCCGGTCACCAATGGCCCGAGCAGAGAGCCGACGCGGCCGATGGCCGAGGCGAATCCCGAGCCGGTTGCCCGTGCGGACGTCGGGTACAGCTCTGGCGTGTAGGTGTAGAGCACCGCCCACATGCCGAACAGGAAAAACTGCATCAACAGCCCGGTGCCGATCAGCAACGCCACGTTGCCGCCGAACACCGCACTCTGCCCATACAGAAACGCCATCACCCCGCCGCCCAGCAGGGTGACGATGCACACCGGTTTGCGCCCCCAACGCTCGACCAGCCACGCCGCCATGAGGAAGCCGGGAATCCCGCCGAGCGAGATCAGCACCGTGTAGTACACCGACTGCGTCACGGCGAAACCCGACTGCTGCAGCAATGCACTGAGCCAGGAAGTCAGCCCGTAAAAACCCAGCAATGCGAAGAACCACAGACTCCAGATCATCGTTGTACGCTGGCGATATTGCGGCGACCAGATCTGCTTGAGTGCCGAGAAGAAATTACCCGGTGGCGTCACCGTGCGTGGCAAACGAACCGGCTCCGGCAAGTCTGCACCGCCCAGCGAAGCACGCACTCGCGCTTCGATGCCGTTCAACACCTTGTCCGCGTCGACGTCGCGCCCGGCCTGTTCCAGCCAGCGCGGCGACTCAGGGATGAAAAAGCGGATCGCCAGAACGAACACCGCCGGCACCGCCAGTACCAGGAAGATATCGCGCCAGCCAATCAGCGGCAGCAGGAAGTACGAGAGCACGCCCGCTGCGACAAACCCCAGCGGCCAGAAGCCGTCCATCAGGGCGATGTAGCGCCCGCGCCGTTGTGCTGGAATCAGCTCCGAGAGCATCGACTGTGCGATGGGAAACTCCATGCCCATGCCAATTCCGAGCAGGATGCGAAACAGCGTCAGCGTCTCCACCGTTTGCGCCGTCGAACACAGGTAACTGGCCACGCCCCACAGCACGATGCTCCACTGAAACACCGGTTTGCGCCCGAAGCGGTCGGCGAGCATTCCCGACAGCGACGCGCCGAGCACCATGCCGAAAAAGCTCGAACTGGCCAGCAACCCCGCTTGCGCACTGCTCAGGCCGAACTCGGCTTTGATCGAGCCGAGCAGGAAAGTCATCATCGCCAGATCCATGGAATCGAAGAAAAACGCCAAGGCGATGATGATGAAAATGACGCGGTGATAGCCGCTGAGCGGCAGCCGTTCCAGGCGTTCAGCCGCACTGAAGCGTTGTGTATTCATGTTGTGCTCCCCCATCCGGAAAATCCCCGGATCGAGTGTGCGCGATGGTCATACAGAGGTCGTACTGGATGCGACCTGTTCACAGCCGTGGACGACGTCAGCCTTCAGCTCATCGCCGAGCAACGCTCTAGAACGCTGTTTCCAGCTCGGTTTCCTTGGCAAAGCGATGGATTTCGCGCTGGCCGGTGGCGGTCAACTGCAAGGCGCGGGAATCGTTGGGCAAGGTCAGCCAGCCGGACTGCATGAACAACTGCAACAGCGCCGCGCCCAGTGAGCCGCCCATGTGCGGACGGCGCTCGCTCCAGTCCGGGCAGGCGCAGGCGACCTGCACGTTGCGGTGGGCCAGGGCCTGGATGAACACTCCGCGCTGCGCCAGTCGGGTGGAGCCCTTGTGCGTCACCACCACCCGCTGCTCAAGCTGTTCGATCCAGCCGGCGTCGAGCAGGCGCTGATACAGGTCGGCCGCCAGGGTGCCGCCCAGATGATCGTCGCAGAACCGCGCGCGCAACAGCGAAGACGGCGCCGCCTGCGGCCTGACCATGGGAGTCGTGCGTTTCAGCGCATCAGGGATTTGCCGTGGCGCGCTGGCAATGGTGGCGCTGGCCAGTGCTTCGATCGCCGCGCCGATTTCCGGTGCCGCCAGGCGAAAGAAGCGTTTGCGCCCACGCATTTCGATGTTCAACAGCCCCCCTGCGGACAGGCGTCCCAGATGCGCACTGGCCGACGACGGCGAGAGCCCGGCCAGCAGCGCCAGCTCTTCGGCTTGCCGCGCCGAGCCATCCATCAACGCCCACATCATCGCGCTGCGCTTGGGGTCGGCCAGCAATGTCGCGATCTGGCTGATGCACGGTGCATGTTCCATATGTTCACTCCCTGTTGAATCGTATCGTCTACCGCTCGGAGACATCCTGGCCGGTTATGGGGCATCGGCCAACACGCGAAAATCGCCCGGGATCGGTGGCAAGGGATGCCACCGACACCAGCTGCTCCGGCACACAACCTGGCAGCAGAAGTAGCAACCGTCACCAAAAGCCGGCAACGCGTTACGGGGTCTGCGCGCCGGGTGTCAGTGCAGGCATGAGGCGGGCGCTAGTATAAGCGGGTTAAGCCAGACGTCCTGCGCCTGGGCCTGGGCAGGTGGCGATTGTTCCTGACAGAAATTTCTCTAATTGCCTGCGACTAATGATCAACTTTGAGGAAACCGGGAAATTGGCTACTCAATTCGGCGCATCGGCTGGCGAGCATCTCTCTCAGAAGGTTCACCGGCTTACTCAATTGTGCGCGATGGGCGCACAACAGATTCAGCGGTGCGCGCTCACACAGCAGTTCCGGCATCAGCACTTTGAGGCGTCCGGCGAGCACATCGGCGCCGACGTCGAGCCAGGACTTGTAAGCGATACCGGCACCGGCCAGCGCCCACAGCCGCACGACGTCGGCGTCATCGCTGAAGCGATCGCCGCTGACGGTCAGGCCGACTTCGCGCTTGCCATCGTGAAAACTCCAGTGGTCGTGGACGCGGCTGCCGAGCATGTACAAAAGGCAGTTGTGCTGGGCCAGTTGCTCGAGCTGGCGCGGCTCGCCATGCCGGGCCAGATAGTCGGGGGATGCGCACAACACCCGGCGATTGTGTGGGGCGATGGGCAAGGCGATCAGGCTGGAATCTTCCGGCTCGCCGTAGCGCAGGGCGATGTCCACCGGTTGCCGGAACAGGTCGGCGATGCGGTCGCCAAGCAGCAGGCGCACCGTCAGTTTCGGGTGTTCACGCTGGAACGCGTCGAGCCACGGCAGCAGCAGATTGCGACCGAAGTCCGAGGGCGCCGAAAGCTGCAAAATCCCGCTGACCTGATCCTGACCGCTGGCGAGCAGGCGACGCCCTTCGTCGAGATTGCTCAGGGCGGCGCGGGCATACTCAAGGAAGCCTTCGCCCTCGGCGGTGAGGCGCAGGCTGCGGGTCGAACGCGCCAGCAGCCGCGCACCGAGTTGCTGCTCGATGCGCTTCAACGCCGCGCTGGCCACCGCCGCGGACATGTCCATCACCCGTGCCGCCGCCGACAGGCTGCCCAGATCCGCCGCGCGGACAAACAACTGCAGGTCATCAAAACGCAGCATGCGCAGCCTCGATTATCAAAAAAATATTGAAAGAGACTGCTCTTTTAGCCGGTTTTATCGCGCAGAGAAATAGCCAATGATGGCCTCCATCGAATTCATCCCGATTCTGGAGTCCGCGCATGTCCCAGCCCTTTACCGCTATCGCCACCCTGACCGCCAAACCCGGTCAGCTGGACGTTCTCGAACAGGCGCTGCGCGCCCTCGTCGAACCGAGCCGCGCCGAGCCCGGTTGTGGCCAGTACGACCTGCACCGCGACCTTGCCGATCCGCAGGTTTTTTATGTCATCGAACAGTGGGCCAGTGACGAGATTCTTGAGGCGCACAACGCCAGCGCGCATTTTCAGAAGTTTCAGGCCAGCGCCGGCCACACCATCGAACACTTCCAGCTCAAACGCCTCGGCAAGATTGCCTGAATCCTTCTTCTATCAACTGTACGGAGCCACTTATGAAAGCCATTGCCTATTACGCGTCCCTGCCGATCAGCGACACCAAGTCCCTGCAGGACATTGAACTGCCAGAACCGGGCGCAGGCCCGCGCGACCTCTTGGTGGAGGTCAAAGCCATTTCGGTCAACCCGGTCGACACCAAAGTGCGGCAGAACATGGCGCCGGAAAACGGCGCGGCGAAAGTGCTGGGCTGGGACGTTGCCGGTGTGGTGAAAGCCGTGGGCAGCGACGTCACCCTGTTCAAGGCCGGTGACAAGGTGTTCTACGCCGGTTCGATCGCCCGGGCCGGTGGCAACAGCGAGTTGCACGTGGTCGATGAGCGCATCGTCGGTCACATGCCCAAGTCCCTCGGTTTTGCCGAAGCCGCCGCGCTACCGCTGACCGCCATCACTGCGTGGGAATTGCTCTTCGAGCGCCTGCAAATCAGCGAGGGCAGCAGCGATGAAGGCCAGAGCCTGCTGATCGTTGGCGCGGCGGGCGGAGTGGGCTCGATCCTTACCCAATTGGCCAAGCAGTTGACCGGCCTGAAAGTGATCGGCACCGCTTCGCGCCCACAGACCCGTGACTGGGTCAGCGAACTCGGTGCCGATCTGGTCATCGATCACAGCCAGCCACTGAGCGAAGAATTGAAGCGCGCCGGCATCGCCAGCGTGACCCACGTCGCCAGCCTGACCCAGACCGATCAGCATCTGGCGCAACTGGTCGAAGCCCTCGCGCCGCAAGGCAAGCTGGCGCTGATCGACGATCCGAAGTCACTCGACATCAGTCTGCTCAAGCGCAAGAGCCTGTCGCTGCACTGGGAGTTCATGTACACCCGCTCGCTGTTCGAAACGCCGGACATGATCGAACAGCACAAGCTGCTCAACCGCGTCGCCGAACTGATCGACGCCGGCACTTTGAAGACGACTTTGGGCGAGCACTTCGGTGTGATCAACGCAGCCAACCTGCGACGTGCCCATGAGCTGCTGGAAAGCGGCAAGGCCAAGGGGAAAATTGTTTTAGAAGGTTTCTAAAAAAATAAAGCCTCGCAACCGCTCGTGATGCCAGAGCGGTTGCGGGGCTTTTTGCCGTCAGTCGGTTGCTTGACCCTTGTCACAATTACGCGGGTATCGAGGTCTACAATCGAAGCCTCTGCGATACATCTTTTACGCAAGGGAGGTCAGCAATGAAGATCCTGATAAAAGAAGTGGCAAAGTCTCAATGGCAGGTGCGCCTGGACCAGCACGTCGTAACCTTTCGCAGTGAAGCCGAGGCTCTGGCCTTCACTCGCACCCTCGAAGCGCGACTCTGCGCGCCCCACCGAATCCCCGAACCCAGCCAGCAGCGCGCCGCCGGCTGAGCTCCAAAGTCGAGCGTTCAGACCTGGGCTTGCGCCAACGCCCGGGCATTCTGCAAACGCCGGGTGAGCAGCGCGACGCTCACCACCAGCAAACCGCACAGGCTGATGACCATCGCCATCGGCACGGCGCTGCCATCGTGCAACACCCCCACCAACGCGGCGGCACCGGCGGCGATGCTGAATTGCAGGCAACCGAGCATTGCCGATGCACTGCCGGCACGGGCGCCCTGACCGTTCATTGCGCAAGCTGAGGCGTTGGGAATGATGCAGCCGAGGCTGGCAATGCAGATGAACAGCGGAATCAGCAACGGCCACAACGCCTCTGGACGCATCGCGCTGACCGCCAACAGCGTCAGCCCGGCGAGGAAATACACCCACACCGCGCGCACCAGCAAGAACGCCGGGCCACGCTTGGCCAGCAGACGCGCATTGACCTGCGCCACCAGAATGAACCCCGCCGCGTTGGTGCCGAACAGCCAGCCAAAATGCTCGGCGGGTACACCGTAGAGCTTGATGAACACAAACGGTGAGCCAGCGATGTAGGCGAACATGCCGGCGATCGCGATGCCGCCGGTCAGGGCGTGGCCGAGGTAGACCGAATCCTTGACCAGTCGCGCGTACTGGCGCAACGCACCGGACAACGGCTGGCGCGGCACGTGGGCCGGCATGCTTTCCGGCAGCCCCAACGCCACCGCCAGACCCGCCGCCGCACTGAACCCGGTGAGCACCAGAAAGATCGACTGCCAACCCGTGGTATTGACCAGCAGCCCACCGAGCATCGGCGCCAGAATCGGCGCCAGGCCCATCACCAGCATCAATTGGGAAAACACCTTCGCCGAGCCCACCGCGTCGCACTTGTCGGCAACCACCGCGCGGGAAATCACCATCCCCGCACAGCCACCGAGTGCCTGGACGAAACGCGCGCCGATCAGCCATTCCAGGCTCGGCGCGTAGGCGCAGGCCAATGACGCCAGAGTAAACAGGGCGACACCGCTGAGCAGCGGAATGCGCCGGCCGAAACGATCGGAAATCGGTCCGTAAGCCAGTTGGCCCAGCGACAGACCGAGGAAGTACGCCGCCAGCGTCAGCTGGACATGCTGCTCATCGGTGCCGAACGCCAGCGCCATGGCCGGGAAGGCAGGCAAATAGAAGTCGATCGCCAAAGGACCGAAGGCGCTCAAGGCGCCGAGTATCAAAATCGTGCGGAAATTCATCAGGCATCCAGGTGGGCAAGTCGCAGCCCGACAGTCTAGCCGCGCCCGGACGCCTTGAACATTCCGATAGCTCGCTAACGATCAATTTCAGACGAGCTTCACCTCATAACCCTCTTCGCGAATCGCTGCGATGACCTGATCGGCACTCAGCGCGCTCTCGACGCCGACTTCCCTGGCCGCCAGATCGACGCGCACGCTGGCTGCCGGATCCAGCGCCTGCACCGCAGTGGTGATGGCTTTGACGCAATGACCGCAGGACATGCCTTGAACGTTGAACACTTGCATGGGAAGACTCCTTTGAGTGAGGTTGCCGGCAGTCTCGAGCTTGCCACGATGGCAAGGTCAAGTTCTGCGAAAAACTGCCGGGCTGGCAATCGGCGCCGCGCTCGGCCAAGCTGCATGTATCAATGACTGAAATTCAGGAGATTCAGCCATGCGCTGGTCAGCTTTGGGCCTGTTTGGCTTGCTCAGCCTTTTCGCCGCCGTCCCGCAGGTGCAAGCCGCCGGCGAGGATTACGCGGTACTGATCATTTCCCGCGAGCGCCTCGAAGTGGCGACCTCGTGCGAGATCGGCGTGTACATCCAGGACCAGCTCTCGGCGCGCCTGTTCCAGGAGCAGAGCACGTCGTTCAACTTGCCGCCGGGCAAGGTTTCGCTGCGCTTGAAACTGCTGCCGGGCCAGGCGCCGGGTTGTAATCCCGGGATGCTCGCACCGGGCTCGCAGGAAGTCGTGCTGCATGCCGGGGATGTGCTGAAGTTCCGCCTGGCGATGAATGCCGAAGGCGTGTACCTGAAGCCGGCCGGCCTCGGTTACTGAGCCAAGCGCCGACCCGTTGCCGATCGTTCCCACGCTCTGCGTGGGAATGCAGCCATGGACGCTCTGCGTCCCGAAGCGTGACGCGGAGCGTCACAGGAGGCATTCCCACGCGGAGCGTGGGAACGATCAAGCAGGCTCGCTCCCACAAGAATGGTGCTTGACCTTGCCCGCATGGCAAGGTTGATCCTGTAGACATCCACTACAGGGAGCGCGACCGATGTCCGAATCCACCACTTTCGATCTGCCGATTGCCGGCATGACCTGTGCCAGCTGCGCCGGGCGTGTCGAGCGAGCCCTGCGCAAGGTCAGCGGCGCCAGAGCCGTCAGCGTCAACCTCGCCACCGAACAGGCGCGGGTACAGGCGCCCGGCGACAGCCTGCCGGCGCTGATGCAAGCCGTGGAGCGCGCCGGTTACAGCGTGCCCCGGCAAACCGTCGAATTGAGCATCGACGGCATGACCTGCGCCTCCTGCGTCGGTCGCGTCGAACGCGCCCTGAGCAAAGTCCCAAGCGTGAGCAGCGTCAGCGTCAATCTGGCCAACGAACGTGCGCACATCGAATTGCTCGGCCAGGTCGATACGCAAACCCTGCTCGACGCGGTGAGCAAGGCCGGTTACTCGGCCAACGTCTGGCAAGCTGAACGGCCACAGTCCGATGACCAGCAAAAACGCCTGCACCGCGAGCGCTGGGCATTGATCTGTGCGATCGCCCTCGCTCTGCCGCTGGTGTTGCCGATGTTGCTGCAGCCGTTCGGCATTCACTGGATGCTCCCGGCCTGGGCGCAATTCGCCCTCGCCACCCCCGTGCAATTCATCTTCGGTGCACGCTTTTATGTGGCGGCGTGGAAAGCCGTGCGCGCCGGCGCCGGCAACATGGACCTGCTCGTCGCCCTCGGCACCAGCGCCGGTTATGGCCTGAGTGTCTATGAATGGACCAGCGCCGCCGGACGCATGCCGCATCTGTATTTCGAAGCCTCGGCCGTGGTCATTGCCCTGGTATTGCTCGGCAAATATCTCGAGAGCCGCGCCAAACGCCAGACCGCCAGCGCCATCCGCGCTCTTGAAGCGTTGCGGCCGGAGCGGGCGATTCAAGTCATCGACGGGCGTGAGCAGGACGTTGCGATCAGCGCCCTGCGCCTCGACGATCTGGTGCTGGTCAAACCCGGCGAACGCTTCCCGGTGGATGGCGAAGTCGTTGAAGGCCAGAGCCACGCCGACGAAGCGCTGATCAGTGGCGAAAGCCTGCCAGTGCCGAAACAGCCGGGCGACAAGGTCACCGGCGGCGCGATCAATGGCGAAGGTCGTTTGCTGGTGCGCACCCAGGCGCTCGGCGCGGAAACCGTGCTGGCGCGGATCATTCGTCTGGTCGAAGACGCGCAAGCGGCGAAAGCTCCGATCCAGAAACTGGTGGACAAGGTCAGCCAGATCTTCGTGCCGACCGTGTTGCTGATCGCCCTGGCCACGCTGATCGGCTGGTGGCTGTACGGCGCGCCGCTGGAAACTGCGCTGATCAATGCCGTCGCCGTACTGGTGATCGCCTGCCCGTGCGCCCTCGGCCTCGCCACCCCGACGGCGATCATGGCCGGCACCGGCGTCGCCGCACGCCACGGCATTCTGATCAAGGATGCCGAAGCGCTGGAGCGCGCCCATGAAGTCAGCAGTGTGGTGTTCGACAAGACCGGCACGCTGACCTCGGGTACGCCGCGTATCGCGCACTTCAGCGCGGTCGATGGTGACGAAAACAATCTGCTGACACTGGCCGGTGCCTTGCAGCGCGGCAGCGAGCATCCGTTGGCCAAAGCCGTGCTGGATGCAGCCGCCGAACGCGGCTTGAACGTGCCCGACGTCAGCGACAGCCAGTCGCTGACCGGGCGCGGCATCGCTGGCACGCTGGATGGCCGGCGCCTGGCGCTGGGCAACCGGCGGATGCTCGACGAAAGCGGGTTGGGTGCCGGTGAATTGAGCTCATCCGCCGAGGCTTGGGAAAGTGAAGGCCGCACATTGTCGTGGTTGATTGAGCAAAGTCCCGAGCCGAAGGTGCTTGGTCTGTTCGCCTTCGGTGACACGCTGAAACCCGGCGCTCTACAAGCGGTGCAACAACTCGCCGCACGGGATATCCAGAGCCACCTGCTGACCGGCGACAATCGCGGCAGCGCACGGGTGGTGGCCGAGGCCTTGGGCATCCGCAATGTTCACGCCGAAGTGCTGCCTGCCGACAAAGCCGCGACGGTGGCCGAGCTGAAGAAAACCGGCGTGGTTGCCATGGTCGGCGATGGTATCAACGATGCCCCGGCCCTCGCCGCTGCCGACATCGGCATCGCCATGGGCGGCGGCACCGACGTCGCCATGCACGCGGCCGGCATCACGTTGATGCGCGGCGATCCGCGACTGGTGCCGGCGGCGCTGGAGATCAGTCGCAAGACCTACGCGAAGATTCGCCAGAACCTGTTTTGGGCTTTTGTCTACAACCTGATCGGCATTCCGCTGGCGGTGTTCGGCTTCCTCAATCCGGTGCTGGCCGGTGCGGCGATGGCGTTGTCGAGCGTCAGCGTGGTGAGCAATGCGCTACTGTTGAAAACCTGGAAACCCAAGGACCTGGAGGAACACCGATGAACATCGGCCAAGCAGCCCGGCAGAGTGGCCTGAGTGCAAAAATGATTCGTTACTACGAGTCGATCGGTTTGCTCAAAGCGGCCAATCGCACCGACAGCGGTTACCGCGTATACGGCAGCGATGACCTGCACACGCTGGCGTTCATCAAGCGCTCGCGGGATCTGGGCTTTTCCCTGGAAGAGGTCGGCAAGCTGCTGACCCTCTGGCAGGATCGCCAGCGCGCCAGCGCTGATGTGAAAGCACTGGCGCGCCAGCACATCGACGAGCTGAACCAGAAGATCCGCGAGCTCGGCGAGTTGCGTGACACCCTGCAGGACCTGGTCGAGCATTGCAGCGGCGACCATCGCCCGGACTGCCCGATCCTCAAGGAACTGGCGTCGGGCTGCTGCGCGCAACCCGCCCGCGCCTGATCCGCAAAAGCGTCACCACGCACAACGTACCCAGGGGAATGCCGTGGAACAGCATGACCACGGCCCCCGGCGTCCACCACGCATAGAACGGCGCAGCGACCAACATGCCGATGCCGAAACCGCTCATCTGCAGCAAGGTCAGCACGCTGAAAATCGGCAGGCGCAACGCCGCAGGTTCCCGTTGTAGCCGTGACATCAGGCTGACTTCGGAAACCCCGTCGCCAAGCCCCGCCGGCAAGGCGAACACCAGCAGACCGTAGAGGCTGTGCTGCTGGAACATCAGAATGAAACCGCAGGACATCAGCGCCACGCCGCAGAAAAATCTTCTTTCGAGGTGGCTGTTCTCCGAGCCCTTGAGGTGACTGGCGATGCGTGCGCCGAGCAGTTTGCCGCTGGCCCATACCGCAAGCGCCAGGCCCAAGGTCGTACTCGCCGCCTCCGGCGTGAGCAGTTTCGAAATGATCGGGAAGCCGACGTTGTGCGCGGCGCTGCCCAAGGTATCAGCCATAGTCACCGCGAGCATGGCCGCGACCACAGGCGCCGAACGCAGGCCCTGCCGTAGCGCAAACCATTCACCGCGCTCCGGCTGTTCGATGACATCGTTTTTTTCGAAACGCAGCGGCACGATCAGCAGAGCCGCGAGCACATAGGTCAGCGCGTTTAGGGCGAAGACCGTTTCGAAACCAAAAGCAGCCACCAGCAACCCCGACACCAGACTGCCGCCGACCATGGCGGCTGAAGAGGCTGAAGTGATCCAGGCGTTGGCCTTGAGCAACTGCGCCGGCTCGATCAAACGCGGCAACTGGCTGTTGAGGCCGATGGCGAACATCGAATTGCCCAAGCCGAGGCCGAAGGCAATCAACGGCAACAGCCACGCCTGCTGACTCGCCGGAGTGATCAACAGCAGCCCCAGCAGCGCCGCACGCAACAGATCGAACGCAATCAGCGGCGCGCGGCCCTGCCAGCGTCGGTAGAAGCGTGTGCCAATCAGACTGGCGAAGATTCCGCCACCGACGCGGCTGGCAAGGAAAACGCCGACGCTCATGGCGCTGTTGCTTAACAGATAAACGTAGGTGGCCAGCGCGACCATGTTGAGGAAGGCGCCGAAATCGGAGATCAGCCGGGCGGTTACGATCAGGTGGGTGTTGCGTGGGGTGGTCACATTCAGTCCTTGAGTGTGGTTGGAGCGCTGGACAGTAGACGCGAATAAGCCAGGATCCGAAAGCCCCCTCACCCTAGCCCTCTCCCAAAGGGAGAGGGGACCGATTGGGGGATATTTGGGAGATACACCGACCTGAACGTTTTTCTTTGAATCCATAATCGACTCGGTTTTTTCAGGTCGATGTATGGCTAAAGACACCTCGGTCGGCCCCCTCTCCCCTCCGGGAGAGGGCTGGGGTGAGGGTACTTTTTGACTCAAACAAAAAACCCGGCCGAAGCCGGGTTTTTCATCACGCGATCACTGCATCCACGGCGGTGGAGGCGGTTCTTCGGGTTTGCCTTTCGGCGCGTCGTCCGCCGCGCGAATGGCCTGCTTGCGTTCCTCGTCGAGGCGCGCCGCTTCGATTTCGCGCAGCACCCCGCCGACATCCGCCAGGTCCTCCGGATCGTCGAACTCACCGGTCAGCACACTGTTCGGGTGCAAGGTGCCGGCTTCGTACAACGCCCACATTTCCTTGGCGTACTTGGTCTTCTTCAATTCCGGCGCGAAGCGACCGAAGTACGAAGCCATGTTGCCAACGTCACGCTCGAGCATGCTGAACGCGTGGTTGTTGCCCGCTGCGTCGACTGCCTGGGGCAGGTCAATAATCACCGGACCGGTCGGGGTCAGCAGCACGTTGAACTCGGAGAGGTCACCGTGCACCAGACCGGTACACAACATCAGCACGATCTGCGAAATCAGGAAGGCGTGATACTCGCGCGCCTGATCAGGCTCCAGCACCACATCGTTCAGACGCGGCGCGGCGTCGCCGAATTCGTCGGCCACCAGCTCCATCAACAGCACGCCGTCGAGGAAGTCATAGGGTTTGGGCACTCGCACGCCGGCGCCGGCCAGACGGAACAGCGCCGCCACTTCGGCGTTCTGCCAGGCGTCTTCGGTCTCTTTGCGACCGAACTTGGACCCCTTCGCCATGGCCCGCGCCTGACGACTGTTACGAACCTTGCGGCCTTCCTGATACTCGGCCGCCTGGCGGAAACTGCGTTTATTCGCCTCCTTGTAGACCTTGGCGCAACGTAACTGATTGCCGCAGCGCACTACATAAACAGCTGCCTCTTTGCCACTCATCAGTGGACGCAGCACTTCGTCGACCAGACCGTCCTCGATCAGGGGTTCAATGCGTTTTGGAGTCTTCATCAGCTTTTATTGTGGGTCCTTTATTACCAAACACGCGAATGTCACTCGTTATACGGCAATCCTCGCCCGACGGGGAGGGGTTGCCGACCTGTGAACCTTGAGGATGCACACACTGTGCCGGATCAATCGCAGCGACCCGGGCGAATCATAGCCGAGACCGTGGCATTGATTGGTATCGGTCGGCAAGGGCATTTGCGACAGAATCTGACATGCACATGCACCGGAGCACCTGTGGGAGCGAGCCTGCTCGCGAAAGCGCTCTGTCAGCAGAGAATGATGGCGACTGACACGGCGCCTTCGCGAGCAGGCTCGCTCCCACATTGGAATACTGCTTAGCGTTCAATGATCGCGGTGACACCCTGCCCGCCCGCCGCACAGATCGAAATCAACCCTCGCCCCTTGCCCGCCGCATCCAGCAGCTTGGCCAAATTCGCGACAATGCGCCCGCCCGTTGCGGCGAACGGATGCCCCGCCGCCAGCGAACTGCCTTTTACATTGAGCCGACTGCGATCAATCGAACCCAGCGGTGCCTCGAGCCCCAGGCGGGTTTTGCAATATTCGGGATCTTCCCAGGCCTTGAGCGTGCACAGCACTTGCGCGGCGAAGGCTTCGTGAATTTCGTAGTAATCAAAATCCTGCAACGTCAGCCCATTGCGCGCCAGCAAGCGTGGCACGGCGTACACCGGCGCCATCAGCAGGCCCTCGGCACCGTTGACGAAATCCACCGCCGCCGCTTCACCGTCGCGCAAGTAGGCAAGAATCGGCAAACCGCGCTCTCTGGCCCATTCTTCACTGCCGAGCAACACCACCGAAGCGCCATCGGTGAGCGGCGTGGAATTGCCCGCCGTCAGCGTGCCCTTGGCGCTTTTCTCGAAGGCCGGTTTCAGCGCGGCGAGTTTTTCCAGGGTCAGGTCCGGGCGCAGATTGTTATCGCGGGTCAGGCCGAGGAATGGCGTCATCAGATCGTTGTGCCAGCCTTCGCTGTAGGAAGCGGCGAGTTTGTGGTGGCTTTCGAGGGCCAGTTGATCCTGTTCTTCGCGGGGGATATTCCAGGTCTGCGCCATCAGTTCGCAGTGCTCGCCCATCGACAGGCCAGTGCGTGGCTCGCCGTTGCGCGGGAATTCGGGGATCAGGTGCTGGGGGCGCAACTGCAAAAGGGTTTTCAGTTTGTCGCCGGTACTCTTGGCGCGGTTGGCGTGCAGAAGAATCCTGCGCAGGCCTTCGCTGACGCTGATCGGCGCGTCGGAGGTGGTGTCGACGCCGCCGGCAATGCCGCAGTCGATCTGGCCGAGGGCGATCTTGTTCGCCACCAGCAACGCCGCCTCCAGACCGGTGCCGCAGGCTTGCTGGATGTCATAGGCCGGTGTCGTCGGAGACAAGCGCGAGCCGAGCACACATTCGCGGGTCAGGTTCATATCCCGTGACAATTTAAGCACAGCGCCCGCCACTACCTCGCCGATGCGCTGGCCGTGCAGGTTGTAGCGCTCGATCAGGCCTTCCAGCGCGGCGGTGAGCATCGCCTGATTGCTGGCCGTGGCGTACGGCCCGTTGGAGCGGGCGAAAGGGATGCGGTTACCGCCGATGATCGCGACGCGGCGCAGCTGGGTCATGGATAACTCCTGTGGAATTTGCGGATTCACATGGAAACCTGTGGGAGCTGGCTTGCCAGCGATGGGGGCGGCACTCCCAACCCTTCAGCGGCTGACACTCCGCCATCGCGGGCAAGCCCGCTCCCACAGGGTCAGTGGTCTACTCTGCTAAACCAGCGTAGGCCTTATTGCGCCGATCGAACGATTGATTGCCGTAGACAGTCCACACTTTGAACCCCAACTTCTGGAGAGCGTTCCATGTCTGACCGCTATATCGACTTCGCCAACTCATCCTTCGGCCATCGTCTGGTCGGGGCCTTGGGCCTGCCGTCGCCGGTGCGGCTGGAACGCTGGCAGGCGGGGCGTCTGCGGCCGATCGAGGGCGCCCTGTTGATCGGTGGCGGGCCGCTGGCCGAACGGATCAGCGTGTTTGCCAATCGCTTGACCGACGCGATCTACAGCTACGGCACCGAGCCCTCGCTGGCCACCGCGTGGATCCCCGGCCACGGGCCGAAACTCAAAGCGGTGGTGTTCGACGCCAGCGATCTGCAACACACCGACCAGCTCAAGCAGTTGCGCGAGTTCTTCCAGCCATTGATGAAGAACCTCGACCATAGCGCGCACCTGGTGATTCTCGGCCGCGCGCCGGAAACCTTGGGTGATCCGTTCGCCTCCAGCGCGCAGCGAGCACTTGAAGGCTTCTCGCGCTCGCTGGCCAAAGAGCTGCGCGGCGGTGGCACCTTGCAGTTGATCTACGTCGGCGAAGGTGCCGAGGATCAATTGGAAGGCCCACTGCGATTTTTCCTCTCGCCGAAAAGTGCATTCGTTTCCGGCCAGGTTATTCGCCTGACCGCGTGCGCCACGCCAGTGACCGACTGGACCCGACCGCTGGCCGGGCGCAAGGCGCTGGTCACCGGTGCTGCGCGCGGCATCGGCGCGTCGATTGCCGAAACCCTCGCCCGCGATGGCGCCGAGGTTATCCTCCTCGATGTGCCGCCGGCCAAGACCGACCTCGAGGCCCTTGCCGCGCGCCTCGGCGGCCGGGCGATCACCCTCGATATCTGCGCCGATGACGCCGCCGCGCAATTGATCGAACAGCTGCCCGACGGCCTCGACATCCTCGTGCACAACGCCGGCATCACCCGCGACAAAACCCTGGCCAACATGACCCCGGAATTCTGGGACGCGGTGCTGGCCGTCAATCTCAACGCGCCGCAAGTGCTGACCAAGGCGCTGCTCGACAGCGGCACCCTGCGCGACAACGCACGGGTGGTCCTGCTCGCCTCGATCAGCGGCATCGCCGGCAATCGCGGGCAGACCAACTACGCAGCGAGCAAGGCTGGCCTGATCGGTCTGGCCCAGGCATGGGCGCCAACGCTGCTGGAACGCGGCATCAGCATCAACGCCGTGGCCCCCGGTTTTATCGAAACCCAGATGACCGCGCACATTCCGTTCGGCCTGCGCGAGGCCGGGCGGCGCATGAGTTCGCTGGGCCAGGGTGGCTTGCCGCAGGACGTCGCCGAAGCCGTGGCGTGGCTGGCGCAACCGGGCACGGGCGCGTTCACCGGCCAAGCGCTGCGGGTTTGTGGGCAAAGTGTTCTGGGGGCATAAAGATGAGCATCGAATGGCACACGCTGGATCGCGAACCGAGTCTGCCGGGGCTTTATTCGCGCGCAGCGACGCGACGCAAAATCACCGGTACGCAACTGCCCGACAGCGGCCTGCGCTGCTGGGTTGATATCGACGGCAAGCGGCTGGCGGCTTATCGCAAGGTCTGCGGTTTCGTCGATGACGGCCTGCTGCCGCCGACCTATCCACACATCCTCGCCTTTGCCTTGCAGATGCAATTGCTCACGGCCAAGGATTTTCCGTTCCCGCTGCTGGGGCTGATTCACCTGAGCAACCGCATCCGCGTGCTGCGGCCGATGGGCGCGATCAGTCGCGGGCAAGTCAGCGTGCGTGTGCACAACCTGCAACCACATGCCAAGGGCGCGACGTTCGATCTGTTGACCACCCTCGACGATCAGCTCGGGCCGCTGTGGGAAGCCGAGAGCCGCATGCTCTGTCGCGGGGTAAAGCTCGAGGGCGAGGCGCTGGCTCACGACTGGCAGCCGTCGCAGGATTTGCTTGAGGTGACGCGCTGGACTGCACCTGCTGATATCGGTCGCCAGTATGCGAAAGTCTCCGGCGACTACAACCCGATTCACCTCAGTGCGGCGAGCGCCAAACTGTTCGGGTTTCCCACCGCGATCGCCCATGGACTGTGGAACAAGGCACGGACACTGGCGGCACTCTCCGATCACCTGCCCAAAGCCAACCTGGAAATCGCCGTGCACTTTCGCAAACCGGTGCGCCTGCCCAGTGAAGTGATATTGCTGGCCAGTGCCGCGGGCTCCAGCGGTGAGTTGCGTCTGATCGGTGCCGGCGACCTGGAACATATGGTCGGTCAGTGGCAACCGATCGCCTGATCTGGCGGGGCGGAAAAACCCGTTAATTGTGTATATATCACTTAAGTTTTTCCGCGCCCTGCCCGCTGCTTTGCAAAAAACCGAGCCTTGAATTTCAAGGCTTTTTTTTGCCCGTTTATTACCGGGGTATTAGTCCTTCGGCATAGCGCCGAGCCCTCTATATAAAGGGGTTAATACCAACTTGAGAATGGTGAAAAACCTGCCCTCGACTGAGATTACAGCCACGGACGAGGCATCGCCGACGACAGATCGGCGAGCCATCGAAGGCAACGTAACGTTGTGACAGGTGCAGGAATCTCAATCATGAAAACTCAAGTGATGTGGTCCAAATCGGCAATCGCGCTGGCACTGATTCTTTCGGTCGGCCTCGTCGGCTGCAGCAGCGGCGGTGGCGGTCATCGCAGCAGTTCGGGCAGCTCGACGGCGGACGGCACGGCGGGCACCGATGGCAGCGGTGGCGCGGGCGGCGGGACCGGCGGCGATACTGCCGGCACTGGCGGCACTGGCGGCGGAACCGGTGGTACTGGCGGAACCGGCGGCGGCACCGATCCGACCAATCCAACCAATCCGACAGACCCGACCGATCCCACCAACCCGACCAATCCCGCTGCACCTTCGCTGGTGACCACAACACTTGTTCAGGATGTCGGCAAAACCGTCAGCGGTGTCGGCGATGGCGTCGGCCAGATCGGCGATTCGCTGAGCACTGTTCCGGTCGCTGGCGGCATCGTGCAAAGCCTGGCCAACACCACCGGCAACGTGGTCAGCACCTTGGGCGATGGCGTCACTGATGGCATCGGCAAACTGGCCACTGACCCCAATGGCCTGACCACCACCGTCGCCTCGGTTGGCGGCGTGGTTTCCGATGTTGGCGACGGCGTGTCGGACCTCAGCGTCAAACTCAACACAGCGACCCGCAGCGTTCCTGTCGTTGGCGGTGTAGTCACCCGCGTGGCGCCGCTGGTCGATGGCATCGGCGAAAAAGTCACCATGCTTGGCGACACCCTCAACACCTCAATGACCAGCGGCCCGACCAGCCAGTTGACCGACAAGGTCGGCAGCGGCCTGGTACCGGTGATCGCCATGGTCGAAAGCACCACCGACAAACTCGGCGATGCCACCGGTCTGGGTGATCCGCTCAAAGGGGTGATCTCCAAGGTGGGCGGCACGGTGAACAGCCTTGGCGGCAAAGTCACCGACGCAGGCAGCGGCAATGCCCTGACCAACACCCTCGGCGGCGCCCTGAGCAACACCGGCACGGCGGTCGGCAAAGCGGGTGGTCTGGTGTCCAATGGCACTGGCTCGGGCAGTGGCGGCATCGGTGGCGGGCTGGGCGGCACCGGTCTGCTGCAAACTGTCGGTGGTGCGGTGGTCAACGTCGGCAGCGGTCTGAATGCCGGCAGCACCAGCGGCGTGGTCAGTGCCGGCGGCGTCACCGCCGGCGGGCTGGGCAACACGATTGCTTCGATCAACACCGTACTCGGTGGTTCGGGCACACCGATTACTGCATCCACCTCGCCGCTGGCCAGCGTCGGCGCCGCAGTCGGAGCCGGCCTCAATCCGGTCACCAGCGCGGTGACCACTGTCACTCAACAGGTCGGCGCCGCTACCGGTCTCGGCACTCCGGTGGCGGGTATCACAAGTCAGGTCGGCGCTGCGGTGGGCAATCTCGGCGGGGCGATCGCCGCAACCAACAACCCGGTCACCACAGCGGTCGGCGGTCTGGTTACCAACGTCGGCGGCACCGTGGCAGCGGTCGGTGGTCTGGTCAACAGCGGCACTGCCACTGGCGGCGGCACGGCAACCGGTGGCCTGGGCGGGGTACTCGGCGGCCTGACCGGCGCGCTGGGCGGCAACAAACGCTAAATTGCACCTGGCCGATTCGACGGCCTTACCTACAGCGCCTACGCTTGGTTGAGGGCGGAAGATTCCCACGAGTCTTCCGCCTTTTTTCTAAGGAAAAATCTGCCCTGTGCTGTGTTCTGACCATGGAGTGTCCTATGCGCGTACTGGCATCCCTGCTGTGCCTGAGCCTCAGTTCCGCTGCCCTCGCCGACACCTTGCCCAGCTTTCTCAACAGCAACGAAACCATCCGCAACCTGCCCGTTCCCAACCTGCCCGCCGACGCCTATCGCCCGAGCGCGGCGCCGCTGCAAGTGCCGGACCCGGGTGCGACCGCCGCGCAGCCACTGCTGATGGAAACCAAGGTCAACCTGAAGACCGTGCAGATCGAAGGCGGCACGATCTACCCGCTCAACGAACTCGCGGAAATCTACAAGCCCCTGATCGGCCGTCAGGCCAGCCTTGCCGAACTGATCGAAGCCACGCGCAACATCACCCGTCGCTATCAGCAGGACGGCTATCTGTTGTCCTACGCGTTCCTGCCGCAACAGAACTTCGATGATGGCGTGGCCCGCGTGGTGCTGGTCGAGGGCTACGTGCGCGATATCCAGATGCAGGGCGACATCGGTCGGGTCAAAGGCCTGCTTGATAAACTCGCCGCGAAAATCCAGGCCGAACGCCCGCTGACGCGCAAGACCTTCGAGCGCTACACCACGCTGATGAGCCGCATTCCCGGCGTGACGATTCAAGCGCAAGTGCCACCGCCGGGCACCACCGATGGCGCGACCACCCTGGTTGCCCAGGCCAGTCGCAAACCGTTCACCAGCACCCTGAGCACCACAGAAGACAACCGTAACGGCCCGCAGGCGTTGCTCGGTGTCAGCAGCAATTCGCAGACCTCGATGGGCGAACAGTTGAGCCTCAGCGGCCTGTTCCCACCGGGTGACGACAAAGAGCATTACTACCGTCTCGACTACAGCCAATTCCTCGATACCGAAGGCACGCAGCTCAACGTCTCGGCCTCGCGTTACCGCGCCGACCCGGACACCGAAGTGCTGGTCGGCGGTGGCGGACGCCTGAGTACCCACCGCGAGAACGATCGCTACTCGATCGGCTTCAGCACGCCCCTGATCGCCTCCGCCAACGAACTGCTGACGGCCGGCTCACGTCTGTATGCGGTCGATGACAAGACGCGCTACGACGGCATCAACTTTCCCTTCAGCACCGAACTGCGCACCGATGTCCGCGCCCTGGCTTTCGAAGGCGACTGGCGCAAGGCCGACGCCCGCCAACTGCGCATCCTCAGTGCCGGCGTCTACCAGGGCTTCGACAGCCTCGGCGCACACACCAACTACGACGACATCGACCTGGATTTTTTCCGCGTCAGACTCTCCGGCGTGCAGAGCGACAAGTTCCTCGACAACTGGCAAGGCGTGCTCTCGGCGGCGCTGTACTGGAGCGACGACACCTTGCCCGACAGCGAACGCGCCGTATTCGGCGGACAGAACTTCGGCCGTGGCTACCCCGACGACCAGGCCTCGGGCGACAAGGGTTGGGGCGTGGCCTACGAGGTCAACTACAGCTTCAACCGCGACGGCAACTGGGTGCGCATCCTGCAACCCTACGTCGTTGTCGACCGCTCGCGCAGCTGGTTCAACCAACTGCCGGTGCAGGCCAACAACCTGTCATCGACCGCCGTCGGGCTGCGCTTTGGTGATGCCAAGTATTACAACGTGGCGCTGGAAGTGGCGAAGGCGATGTCGGATGAAGCACTGGATACGTTCAATCGCAAGCCTCGGTACAGCATCAGTTTCAGTTATCAGTTGTGATGGTCGAGCGGTGTGTCAGTCAGGATTTTTTTGACTGACGCACCGCCTTCGCGAGCAGGCTCGCTCCCACAGATTCGGCGGTGTTCATGGTTGCTGAGTACAACCGCCGTCCCTGTGTGAACGAGCCTGCTCGCGAAAGCGTTCGGCTATTCAACCGATTTATCGCAGCGCTTAAACCAGCCGTTTAAACACAGGCCACGCTACCTCGCAACAGGCTACAAATCCTTGCGCCATTGCCTACGGCTACGCCAGAATCCGCCGGCTTGTGCGCCTGGGGCGCGGGTTCTATCGTTTGCCTGCCACTGCTCATCAGTGGTCGGGTTTAGTCGCCCGCTTGTCCACGACGCACAGGTTCCTGTCAGCCAGGTATTGCATACCTGCACTTGATGGTGGCTGTGCGCAGGGCGCCTTCGGGCGCGCCGATTTCGTGGCTCATCGGTCGACTAACCTGCGTGCAGCTGCCTCCCTTTCGTTTAGTCGCGAACCGGTTGCGGCCCTACTCCATCAGGAGACTGAGCCCGTGAAGAAGATAACGCCCGATCCACCCCTTGCCGATCCGACTTTCGCCGACCCGCTCGTCGAAGCGCAAAAACTCAAGGAAGCCGCCGACCGCGCCATCGATTACTACCTCAACCCCCGCCTCATCAAAGACCCCGCCGCACCGCGCAAACCCAGCACCCTGTTCATCGTCGACCCGGCTGCGGACAACGAAACCCTGTTGGTCCATGCCTGCGAATCACTGGCCTCGGCGAGCATCATGGCCAGCGACCTCGCCGGATTTATCGATGGACCACAGCGCAACTCCCTGTTGGGAATACAGCAGGTGATCATGCTGGGCGAACTGGCGGTCAACCGCGTACTGGACAGGCTTGTGCCGGAGTGACAAGAGCAAGGGGCTGGTTGCGAAGGTGGTGAGACAGGCAGAGCGTTGTTGGCTGACTGGCCGCCATCGCTGGCAAGCCAGCTCCCACAGGATTCATGTACATCAGGCAGGAATGGGTTGGCTGCCAGGGCGCTATCGCGAGCAGGCTCACTCCTACAGTTTTGATCGTGGGTGTTCAGTGAGAGACTGGTGGCTGGCAGGGCGCCTTCGCGAGCAGGCTCGCTCCCACAGTTTGAATCGAGTACATCAGTGAGAGACAGGTCGGCTGGCAGGCCGCCTTCGCTGGCAAGCCAGCTCCCACAGGATTGATGTACATCAGGAAGAAAATGGTCGGCTAGCAGGGCGCAATCGCGAGCAGGCTCACTCCTACAGTTTTGATCGTGGGTGTTCAGTGAGAAACAGGTCGGCTGGCAGGGCGCTTTCGCGAGCAGGCTCGCTCCCACAAAAGCAAAAGCAAAAGCAAAAGCAAAAGCAAAGCAGCGCAGCTGCCCGCGGCGAAGCCGCACCACTCAACAATGAGCGCAAGCTCGAGTGCTCTTGATCTTGATCCACCGGCGACGTCGGAAGGCTGAGTGGAGGGATTGATCCGGGCGTGGGAGCGCAGCGACCGTTCGACGAAGTCGAACACAGCGAGTGTAGGTGCAGCGAAGCAAACCGGAGCCGCTGCGCCCGGATCAGTCCCGGAGCGAAGGAACCCGAGCCTGCGAGGGCCGAACGCAGGAGCTAGCGTTTTTTGCTTACTTTTTTAGGCGCTTGTAAAAAAGTAAGTCGCCGTCAGGCGAAACCGCCAGCCGCAGCACCCGAAGCAACGGATACTCACCCAAACCCCCACCAACACGGTCGGCCCAAAGGCCGCCGAGTTCACCCACCCTGAACCTTAGGCTTGGGAAAAAGATTATCGAGAGTCTCCAACAACCGAACGTGATAAATCGGCTTGCGAAAAAGATCCAGCACCTGCAACCGCAACATATCGCTGACATCCTCCATATCCGCATGCCCCGACATCACAATCACCGGCAAATGCGCCCGCGACGTATGCTCACGCAACCGCCTGATCAGCGACATGCCCGACTCCTCCGGCATACGCAGATCAGTAATCACCAAAGCAATATCCGGATGCCGGGTCAGATGATGCAGCGCGAGCTTCACCGACGTCGCGGTATGACAGACAAACCCCTCCCCCTCCAGCAACTCCGCCAACTCCAGCAACGCGTCTTCTTCATCATCAACCAGAAGCAGCTGTTGGCGGGGCGACGAAGACGCGTTCATAGGCAATACCTGAATACTGAAAGGTAAATCCAGTGTAGTGCGATATCAGCCAGGTGCAGTGTTCACAAGATCAGGGCGTTGGCCGAGTCACAGCCGTACCATCGAGCGAGGTCAGAATATTGTTGAAGATCGCCAATACCCTGTCTCCAAGCGGAGTGACGAACGCCACAACCACCACAGCCACCATCGCCACCACAATCGCATACTCGATCGCCGAAGCACCCTCTTCACTGCGGGCAAACGCGCGAGCCTTGGCGATCACATAATCAAAAGTCATACGAAACATAGGTCCACTCCTTCGCGCCTCTGGCGCCGACATCACCACCGCGGCAAGGTTCCACCGTGCCACCTGAGCATTGTCAACAAACCCCCGCCCAACAACTGTAAGAACGCATTAATCACAAAGCATTAATCCCATCGTTTTTCCGCCGTTTCCGGCTGTTAAGGGGCCAAAGTCATACTTTGGTACGGTTATTTCGCCTGTCACTAATGGCGCTTTTGCTTGGATCAGCTAGCTTGGAAATAGCGAAATAGTTGCATGTTCATAGCTGCCGATTCAGTCCGCCTTTCGCAAGCAAATGCAGTCGGTTGTGCAGCAGGAAAGGGAGAGCCGTCATGAACAGTCGCGTCACCATGGGCCTAGCCACGTTGCTGTTGCTCGGCGCGGTTTTGGTCGGTTACTGGGGGCTGGTGCTCAGTCGTCAGCCGGCCCCGGTCGCCGAGGCGCCCGTCGCCCCAGCGGTCAGCATTGAACAGACTGTCGCGATTGCCGAAGACCAGACCCGCCAACCGGTGGTGGTGCTGCTCCACGATGTAGCGCCGTTCACGCCGTTGACCGCCGCCGATGTGACCGTGGAAAAACTGCGCAGCGCACCGGCCGGCAGCCTGACCAGCATCGAACAAGCAGTCGGCCGCACGCCTTGGCGCCACCTCAGCGCCGGCACCTGGCTCAATGACGAAAGCTTTCAGGCCGGCGGCGCGCTGGCACGGATGATTCGCCGCGACGAGCGCGCGCTCACCGTGGCCGTCGATGAAGTGATCGGTGGTGCCGGGCAATTGCTGCCAGGCGATTACGTCGATGTGCTGCTGTATTTGCGCGAGGACGCGAGCAATCTGCAGCAGTCGGCGCAGATCGCCGTTCCGGCTTTGCGCGTGCTCGGGGTCGGCGATCAGTACGGCCTGACCAACGACGGCCAACCGGCAACGCCCAGCCTCAGCGCCGAAGAAAAACTCAAACAGGACCAGCGCCGCATCGCCGCGCGGACTGCGGTGCTGGCGGTGCCGGAACAACTGCTCAGCCGCCTGATGCTTGCCACTCAAGTCGGCACATTGCGCCTCGCGGTGCGCAGCAGCGAAGAACAACGGCTGGCCAAATATTGGGCCGGCGAAGCGCAATCGCCCGCGCATCTGGACCGCGCCAACAGCCAGCTCTTCCAGTTCACTCAACTAGCCCTGGGCAGCGCGCAAAGAGCACCTGCCACCGCCAGTGCCGGCGCGGCGCCCAGGCCTGCGGTGGAAATCATTCGCGGCAACCAGATCAGCCAACAAACCCCATGACTGCGCAAGGATTCACGTGCATGCAGAGTCGACTCAGACCGACATTGAAACCGGCGCTCCGGGCCTTGCTGTTGTTGGGATTGACGATGGATACCGCCCTCGCTGCGGTGGGCAATTGCTCGGCGCTGCCGCGCCTGCCCTCGGTGATCGAGATCGGTGAAGGCTTCCAGCAGGACATGCAGTCACCGGTGGCAATCACTCGGCTGGCAGTGGGCGACCCGAAAATTGCCGACGTGCATGCCAATGGCGGTTCGTCCTTTTTGCTCACGGGCGTCGGCCCCGGCGCGACCAGCCTGATGGTCTGGACCGCCTGCTCGGCGCAGCCGCAGCAAGCCATGGTCTTTGTCCAGGGCGCGGCGACCACGGCGCTGACCAGCAGCGTGCCGTCCGACGATCCGACGCTGCCATCGCAGGTGCAGACCGACATCCGCTTCGTCGAAGTCAGCCGCACCAAACTCAAGGAAGCCACGGCGTCGCTGATCGGCACGCGCGGCAATTTCCTGTTCGGTTCGCCCGGCACGCTGCCACCGATCGACGGCGTGCCGCAGCCGCGCCTGCCGGTGGATAACTCGCTGTTCAATTTCTCCTGGGTCGGCGGCAAGACCATGGCGATCATCAACGCCCTGGAAACCAGCGGCTTCGCCTACACCTTGGCGCGGCCGAGTCTGGTGGCGTTGAACGGGCAGAGTGCGAGCTTCCTGGCCGGCGGGGAAATCCCGATTCCGGTGCCCAGTTCCGGCAGCGACAGCGTGTCGATCGAGTACAAGGAATTCGGCATCCGCCTGACCCTGACGCCAACCATCATCGGCCGCGACCGCATCGCGCTGAAGGTCGCCCCGGAGGTCAGCGAACTGGATTTTGCCAACGCGGTGAACATCGCCGGCACCACCGTTCCGGCGTTGACCATCCGCCGGACCGACACCAGCGTGTCGCTGGGTGATGGCGAAAGTTTTGTCATCAGCGGTTTGATCAGCACCACCAACAGCTCGCAAGTGAACAAGTTTCCCGGCCTGGGTGACATTCCCGTCCTCGGGGCGTTCTTCAAGGGTTCGCAGATCAAGCGCGAGGAGCGCGAACTGCTGATGATCGTCACCCCGCACCTGGTCCAGCCACTGGCGGCGGACGCGCGACTGCCGTCGTTGCCGGGCGAGAAACTGCGCAATTACGACCCGAATTTCTATCGCATGTTCTTCCTCGAGAACGGCAACTTCGACAAGCGCAGCGGGTTGTCGCAATGAACCAGAATCTCAGCCAGACCTTCCTCGCCATCACCCGCAACAGCACCGATCTGGAATGGCTGCAAAGCGCACTCGCGCCACTGGGCCAGGTGGTCAGCGCCGGTGCCGGCAGCCTCGACGAACTGCTCGCACTGGTCGATGTGACGTTCGCCAATCTGGTCTTCGTCGGTCTCGATCGCGAGCATGTCGTGGCGCAAAGTGCGCTGATCGAAGGTGCGCTGGAAGCCAAGCCGATGCTGGCAATCGTCGCCCTCGGCGACGGCATGGACAATCAGCTCGTACTCAATGCGATGCGCGCCGGTGCACGGGATTTCGTCGCCTATGGCTCACGTTCAAGCGAAGTCGCCGGGCTGGTGCGGCGCTTGGGCAAACGCCTGCCCGCCGTCACTCCCAACACGCAGCTGGGCGGGCTTACCGTGATGTACGGCGTGCAGAGCAGTTCCGACGGTGCCTTGCTCGCCAATCACATGGCCATGGTGGTGCAGAAGAGCGGCCAGCAAACCTTGCTGCTCGACCTTGGCCTGCCCCGTGGCGACAGCCTCGCGCTGTTGGGGCTGGAGAGCTCGTTTCACTTCGGCGACGCCCTGCGCCATCTGCGCCGGCTCGACGCTACGCTGATCGACAGCGCTTTCACCAGCGCCGACCACGGCCTGCGCATTCTTGCCTACGCCAACACTGACGAGCCGCTGGAAACCACCAGCGCCGCCGAGCTGTACATGCTGCTCAGCGCCTTGCGCCAGCACTTCCAGCACATTGTCGTGAACCTCACCGGGCAGGCCGACAGTGAGGCATTGCGCACCTTCGTCAGCCATTGCGACAAACTGCTGTGGTACACCGACCAGAACGTACTCAACTGCCGACGCAACCTCGCCGTGCTTAACCAGTGGCGCGAGAAAGGCATGAAACTCGAGCATGGGCGCTTGCTGATCGATCGCTACCTGAGCAACGTCGCGCCGGATGCCGAGACCTTGGGCAAGACCTTCAATCTGGAAGTCATCGCCGTGCTGGCGTTCAGTCCCGACGTGCGCCTGAACGCGAAAAACCAGGGCGTCAGCCTGTTCGAACTGGCGCCCAGGGAGAAACTCACCCAGAGCCTGCGCACCCTCGGCGAGCGCTTGGCGAAACGCTCCGAAGGCCTGAGCAAACCGAAAGTCACCTGGTTCGACCGTCTGCGAGGCCACTCATGAGCGCAGAAAAACTCTTTGGCGCAACGTCGCACGGAGCGATCGGCAACAGCGACCACGAAGGCCTGAAACTGGTCCTGCACCGCTACATCATCGACGCCATCGAGGAGTCGGGGAAAAACCTGCTGGAAGGTTCGCGCCAGCAACTGGCGCAGTTCGTCACCGACAAGGTCGCCGAATACATCGCGCGTTTGCACTTGGCGATCTCGCGCTACGAAATGGAGCGCCTCGGCGAAGAAATCGTCGACGAACTCACCGGATTCGGCCCACTGGAAGTCCTGCTGCGTGACCCGTCGGTGACGGAAATTCTGGTCAACGGCCCGCACCGGGTGTTCATCGAGCGCGACGGCGTATTGCATCAAAGCGATCTGCGTTTTATCGATGCGCATCACGTCGAGCGGGTCATGCAACGCATCCTTGCGCCGCTCGGGCGCCGCCTCGATGAGTCCTCGCCGATGGTCGATGCGCGCCTGCCGGACGGCAGCCGGGTCAACGCGATCATCCCGCCGATTGCCCTCGACGGCCCGTGCCTGTCGATCCGCAAGTTCCGCAAGGACATGCTCAAGAGCACCGACCTGATGGCGATGCAGACCATCGATCTGGCGATTTTCGAATTCCTGCAGAACGCCGTGGGCAAGCGCTGCAACATCCTGATCAGCGGCGGCACCGGCACCGGCAAGACCACGCTGCTGAACATCCTCAGCCAGTTGATCAACCCGCACGAACGGCTGGTGACCATCGAAGACGTCGCCGAACTGCAACTCGGCCATCCGCATGTGGTGCGTCTGGAAACCCGTCCGCCCAACGCTGAGGGGCATGGCGAGGTCAAGGCCAGCGACCTGATTCGCAACGCCCTGCGCATGCGTCCTGACCGGATCATCCTCGGCGAGATCCGAGGCGTCGAAGTGGTCGACGTGCTCACCGCGATGAACACCGGTCACGACGGTTCGATGAGCACCGTGCACGCCAACAACGCCCAGGACGCGTTGCTGCGCCTGGAGACTCTGGTCGGCCTGACCGGACGCTCGATTGCCGAACGCACCCTGCGCCAGATGATCTGCGCCGCCCTCGACGTGATCATCCAACTGACACGCATGCCCGATGGCCGGCGCTGCGTCAGTGAAGTGGTGGAAGTGGTCGGCATTCGCGAGGACGTCTACGTCACCAACACCCTGTTCCGCCTCGACCGCCGCACGGGGTTCGGTTTTGTGCGCGAAGCGGTCAACCCGGCCGGCGACAAGCTGCGCCACGACGCTCACCTGGGCTGACGGCGAGGAGCACGAAGATGCTGGGACCGATCATTCTCATCGCCATTTGCCTGATGCTGCTGGGGCTGTCGATCTATCTGTTCCTGCAAGGGCTGCGCAAGACCGCGAAGGAAAAAGTCCTCAATCGACTCGCCGCCGGACAACCGCAGCTGGCCGTCGAGCAGGCCAGGTGGGTGGGACTGGAACGGATGTTTTTACGTGCTGGACTGGGTCGGCCGAGCGAGCGTTTCGGTCTGTGGCTGAGCCTGTGGGCAGCGGCAATGGGCCTGGGATTTCTGCTCGCCAGCTGGGTCGGTCTGCTGATCATGTTGCTCGTCCCGCCCGTGGCGTTGCGGTTGTACATCGCCATTCGCTACCGGCAACGGATCCGTCGCATGATCGAACAACTGCCGCAACTGCTCGACCACACCGTGCGCAGCCTCAAGTCCGGGCGCACGCTGAGCGATGCGGTGCTGGGCGGCATCGAGGCCAGTGAAGCCCCTTTGAAAGCGGCCATGGGCCGGGTGCAGCGCAACGTGCAACTGGGGGTGAACCTGCCCGATGCGGTCAGCGATTTTGCCGAACTCTACGAGCAGGACGAACTGCGCATGTTCGCCCTCGGCCTGAAGGTCAATCACCGCTACGGCGGCAATGCCAGTGAGCTGCTGGAGAATCTGATCAAACTGATCCGCGAGCGTGACCAGGGCGCGCGGCAGTTGCGCGCGCTGACCGGGGAAACGCGCATGACCGCTTGGGTGCTCGGTTTGCTGCCTTTGATTCTGGTCAGTTACTTCATGCTGACCAACCCCGGCTACATGCTCGGCATGTGGCACGACGAAAGCGGCCAGACCATGCTGCTCAGCGCCGCCGTGTTGCAGGTGCTGGGCAGTCTGGCGCTGTGGCGCATGTTGCGGAGCGTTTGAGATGGTCTGGCTCGCGGCGTTGCTGTTGCTCCTCGGTTCGCTGTTATTGCTGGGCAATCACCTGCTCACCGAGCGCCGCCGCGTGCGACAGGTGCATCAGCGCTTGCATGGCCAATTGGTGCGGGAGAACCGTTTCGGCCACTGGCTGCGCGCGCTGGGCAACAGCCGTTTCGGCCGGGGCTCGGTGAGCATCGACAGCGAAACCCAGACCCTGCTCGGCCGCCTCGGCTGGCGCCGCGCCAACGAACGCGCGCTCTTCGCCGCCTGCCAGATCGGCACGCCGCTGCTCGCTCTGGGGCTGGCGATCTTTTTGCAGGAAGTGTTTTTCCCGCAGGCCAGTCACCGCTGGATGGCACCGATGTTCGCTGCGGGCGGCGGCTATCTACTGCCCAAACGCCTGCTCGCCTACGCCGCCGCCCGCCGACAGAAAGCCATCGCCGTGGAAATTTCCACGTTCATACCGCTGCTGCGCATCCTCTTCGAATCCGGCATGGCGGTGGAACAAGCGTTGCGCGTGCTCAGCGTCGAAGCACAGAAACTGCTGCCGGAACTGACCAGCGAACTGCGCCTGATCCTCAGCCGCGTCGACTCCGGTCTGGAGCTGGGGCAGGAGCTGAACAAGACCGCAGTGATGCTCGCGGTGGACGAATTCACCGACACCTGCGTGATCCTCCAGCAACTGATCCACCAGGGCGGCGGTGCGATGAAATCGCTGCTGGCGCTCAAGCAATTACTCGATGACCGACGCCTGACCCGGCTGCAGGAATACATCTCGAAAATGTCCGCGAAGATGTCGGTGGTGATGATGCTGTTTCTGTTTCCGGCCCTGCTGATCGTACTGGCCGGCCCGGGCTTCACCGCCATTGCCCGCGCGTTCGCAAACTGACCTTGGCTCATGGAGAGCGTTTGATGAAAGTACTGATAGTCATGGCAATTCTGTTGCTGCTCAGCGGCTGCGCCACGGATGGCCAGGCGCCGTGGACCTCGCTGCTGTCGCCGTCCAGCTGCAGCAAACTCACGTCGGAGCAGGAACTGTCGCTGAACCTCGCCGATGATCTGGCCAGCGACGGCAAGCTCCACGCCAGCCTCGCCAACCTGCAAAGCCTGCCGGACAACCTCAGCGAAGTGCGCCTGCGCAAAGCCAAGGTTTATCGCCTGCTCGGCCGCAGCGAAGCCGAGCCGCTCTACCGCAGCCTGCTCGGCGGCTGCCTCACCGCCCAAGCCGAACATGGCCTCGGTCAGGTCTACGCCGCCCGTGGCGACAACGGCCAGGCCCAGGCCCACCTGCAACGCGCCGCGCGCCTGGCGCCCACCGACGAAAAAATCCGCAATGATCTCGGCGTGGTCTACCTCAACCAACTGCGCCTCAACGAAGCGAAATTCGAATTCCTCACCGCCATCGAACTGAGCCAGAACAATCAACTGGCGACGCTGAACATGGTCACCCTGCTGCTCTACCAGAACGACTGGCCGCAAGCCGCGGAAATCGTCAGCCGCTCGAAACTGACCCCGGAACAATTCACCGAAGCGCAGCAACGCGCAGAAAAACTCAAAGCCCCGGCCAACGCCAAAGCCACACCCGGCGACCGCGTCGCCGCCTTCATCGACCCGCTACCGCCGACGCTCGAATAGGAGACAGCCATGACCATCCGCAAAGGCCTGTGCTACCTGACCCTGCTCACCCTGCCCCTCAGCGCCCAAGCCATCGACGCCGGCCCTGCTTCTGCGCAGCAGCAGGAAACCGAAGGCTGGCTGGTCCTGCAAAGCCGCAACAAAGCCGCCTCCCCCAAACCTCAGAGTGCAACAGCCACCGAACGCGAACTGGCGATGCGGCGCTGGCTGAAGAAATACCAGTACGAGATCCCGGATTTTTATGATCCGGATGCGGGCGGGAAGATCGAGAGCAAGAATTAGTTTGGTGGTGCCCTTGAAGGCCCCTTCGCGAGCAGGCTCGCTCCCACAGTCGACCGCGTGCTTTCGGTGGGAGCGAGCCTGCTCGCGAAGAACGATAACGCCGTCGCAGGTCAGGTCTGCGGATCAACCCGATCCAGCGCCCGATTCACGGCTAGCTCGGCCAGCATGACAATCTGCTGAATCGCCAACGCCGTGCTGCGCTGAAACCCGCTCAACTCACCAGCGAAATTACTCGCCATCGCACTCGCTGACGCCAGCGACTCACAGGCATGCGCCAACAGGCTTTCGGTATCGACATTGGGCACCACCATGAACAGCGTGCTGGGCGGGTGCGGTTTTGCGGGTTCGGGGCAGAGATAGAAATCGAGCGCGCGTTTTATCGCTTCGCGGTTTTTCACAAGATCGTCGGCGCGCATGGCGTCTTCGAGCGGGGTGGTGGGGGATGGGGGTGGGTCTGGGATCAGTTTGTCCATTAAAACGGCTCTCCAAAATCTGCGGTGCGACCCAATGCCATTCTCACGGGGCAAAAGGTGGCAACTGTATGCGGGGTGAGAATACCGGTTATGGACACCCGGCCAGACCGAAGTCTGCCCGCACACAGCCGCCATGACACATTGCAGACAGCGGACAAGCTGGCGGCGATTATGCGTGCACAGATACTGGATGACCATAAGTAGCAGGGTTCTCACACCCGATCGCCGAAGATTCGACGACAGCCAGAGACTAGTGACCCGACGTCCGACGGACAACCTGAAAACCTTGTGGGAAGGTTCTGGCAAATCAGACACAGATTTAAACAATCAAAACCAAAAGCACCCTCACCCTAGCCCTCTCCCAGAGGGGAGAGGGGACCGACCGAGTTGTTTGGGCGAAGTACACCGACCTGAAAAACCGAGTCGAACACAAATTTTGAACAACCCACAAATCGGCTCCCTCTCCCTCGGGAGAGGGCTGGGGTGAGGGGCGAATCCAGCGCAAAACAAAAGCCAGACACCGCATGCTTTTCACCACTCAAAACAATGAGCGCAAGCTCGAGTAGCTTTTGATCTTGATCTGGGAGCCCGTCGGCAGGCTGAGTGGAGGGATTGATCCGGGTGTGGGAGCGCAGCGACCGTACGACGCAGTCGTACACAGCGAGTGTAGGTGCAGCGAAGCAAACCGGAGCCGCTGCGCCAGGATCGATCCCGGAGCGAAGGAACCCCGAGCCCCAGCGAGCGGGCCGAACGTCAGGGCGAAGACCTTTTGGTTACTTTTGGGGCGTTTGCCAAAAGTGACCCGCCGTAAGGGCGGAACCGTAATCAGCGACACCAAAAAAAACGGATATTCACCCCAACCACCCAAAGCATGGTCGGCCCAAAGGCCGCCAAGTCAATGCGCAGTAACCCGCTGCCGCCCAGCAGATCCAACGGGCGAAAGGGCCAAAGCCAACTGCGTCCGATTATGCATATGCGTCAACCGCAACACCTGCGACACATACAGCTTCACCGTGTTCTCGGTAATCCCCAACTCACAGGCAATCTGATAATTGGTCTGCCCCTTGCCCACCAGCCGCGCCACATCCAACTGCCGGGGCGACAACTGACTGAACACCGCCGGCATCTCCACGGACTCAGGCTCACCATCACTCACCACCGGCACGGGCGAGCGCCGCACCTTGTCCAGATCCTGATAAAGGTCATCGATCGACTCGGACAAAAACTGCAACTTCTGATTCAGATGACCCAGATGCAAATTCTTCTGCCGTTCCTGCAAAGCCAGCTCCTGACGCTGCACACCCTCGAGCAACTCAGCCAGATCAATCGGCTTCTGATAGTAATCGGCAATCCCCGCACGCAACGCCTTGATCACATCCTGCTTGTCAGCGCGCCCGGTGAGCATGATCGCCTCGAACACCCGCTGCTTGCCGGCCAGCCGCTGCAACGCCTGGATCAACTCGATGCCGTCCATGTCCGGCATGTGCAAATCACTCAGCACCAGACCGATGTCCGGGTCCGCCCTGAACAGCTCGATGGCTTCAAGACTTGAGTCGCACGGCACGCAACGGTAGCCACTGCTCTCGAGAAACTCACAGAGTTCTTCGACGATCAGCGGCTGATCATCGACCACGAGGATTTTTACCGAATTAGGCTTGTTCACGAACCACTCCATTTGCTCGGCCAACGCTGACGATTCCTGCACTTTGGTGGCGTATTCGCCTGAATTGAAAGTAGACCCACTTTCCGACTATGTACATAGGACTAGTGGCACCCCGCGATCAGGTGATCCAGTACAGCGAAAGCACTACCCCTACCCACACGAACGGCGCAAATGGCAGCTTTTTTGACTTGTCCGGGGCCAGATGACGCAGATGCGCTCTAAGCCCTTGAGCCATATGAGGCCAGACTTTTGGCGCGAGCAGCAGCCACAGCACGCTGGCCAGGCCAGCGCCGATAAACGCGCCAAGAACGAATATGCCGTTCGTCGCAAGACCCAGGGCTGTCATTAATTTCACATCACCAGCGCCCATGCGGCCCATGAAATAACCGGGCAGCGTCAGCAGCAAAGCGATCAGGCAGGCCCAGCCGCCCTGCCCCGCGTCGGCACCCAGCCAGGTGCTGCCGGTCGCCAGCAACCAGACCAGCGCCAGCGCGCCCACGCCTAACGTCAATGCGTTGGAAATTCGCCGCTGCCGGGCATCTTGCGCGGCGCAGATCGCCAGCCAGATCAGAACAAGGGAAATCTGCATCCGCTGAAAGCCGTCCGTTTTGCTTGATTGATTCTATGCTGATACTACGCAGTGACTGTCAGGGTAGACGCACGCATGAAAAACGGCTTTCGCAGGTCGCAAAAAGGTGCGGTGGCGATCGAATTCGCCTTGGTGTTCATCATCTTTTTCGCAGTGTTTTACGGGCTGGTCAGCTACGGCCTGCCCTTCGTGATGATGCAATCGTTCAACCAGGCCACCGCTGAGGCGGTGCGCCGCAGCGTTGCGGTGGACCCGACCACGCCGAACTATTCGACGGTGGTGGTCAACACCGCCAATGCTGCGCTGACCCAACAACTGCAATGGCTGCCCTCGGCCTTGAATCTGGTGGTCGGCACCGACACCAGTGCGGCTTACGACGCGGGGACCGGCACCCTGACCGTCAGCGTCAATTACCCGGTGAGCAAGCTCAATCAGATCATGCCGTTTCTGGTGCTGCCCGGGATCGGCACGGTGCCTAATCTGCCCACGCATCTCACCGCCCGCTCGAGCCTGCAATTTTGACCGCCGGCGATAAGCTTTTCGGGCGCTTGCTCAAGCGCGCCCCCGTCGCAGCCCACGACTTGCCGGACCACCTCGGCGCGCCGCCGATCGGCCTGCATTTTTATCTGGATGGCAACGGCGATGTGTTGCAGATCGCCGGCCCGCTGCGGCATTTGCTCGCCCAGCACAAACCTCAGGGTCAGCCGCTGCCGCTTCGCGCCTATCTGCTGCCGCATAGCCTGCTGAGCGTCGAAGGCCAGCCGCGGGACTGGCACGGGCAATTGCTCGATCTAGATTTCACCGGCCTGAATGATCAGCCGCTGCACCTGCGCGGCTGGGTGCAGCCGCTGGAGGATGGCTGGCGATTGCAGCTGCTCGACATCGCCGACCTGTTGCTCGAACGTCAGCAAGCGCGCGACCGCGACGCCTGCCAGGCCCTCGCCGCGCAAGTCAGCGATCGTCTGCGCACGTGCAGTCTGACGCGTCTGCCGACGGTGCTTGGTGAACAATTGCAGGCCATCGCCCAGCGCTGGCACATCCCCTGCCTCGCCGTGGCCTTGCTGGATGAACAGGCCCAGGGCTGGCAGATTCATCAACAGTTTCGTGGCCACGACGCCCCGCAATTGTGGGAGGACGGCCAGCCGCTGGGCACGCCGCTGGACAGCCTCAACGGCAGCGCGCCGCAACGCCTCGCCGGCCCGCAGGGCCGCTATGAACATTCGCGATTGCAGGCCACGTTCGGCAACGCCAACGGTTTCGCCGTGCCCTACAGCAATGACCAGGGCGTGGTCGCCTGGCTGCTCTGTGGGTTTTATACGGTCGACAACGTGGCGCCATGGCTGACCGATCGCGACTGGCTGACCTTGGCCGGTGCGCTGGCCGGACCGCTGCTCAGCCGCTTGCGCGAGCAGCGCCATGTGCAATCGATGGAACGTCTTGATTCCCTGCAAAACCTGCTCGGCACTGGCTGGTGGGAAATCAGTGCCGAAGAGCAGATTGCGCTGGCGCCGACGCTGGCCTCGGCACTGAATCTCAGCGATCGCCTGCTGCCGGTAGAAAACTGGCTGTCGCTGTTTCATCCCGCCGACCGCGACGAATTGCGCAGCCGTTTGCGCGCCCTGCAACTGCAAGGAGAAGCGCTGACCCTGAGCGTACGTCTGCACCGCGCGGAGGTCGGCGCAGCAGCGACGTGGTATCGGATTCAGGGTCAGGTCAGCGGCACCGGTGAGCATCGGCGTCTGGTCGGGTTCATGCTCGATATCAGCGACATCCAGAATCAACAACTGCGTGCCGCCGCCGCCCATGCGCGGCTGGATAATCTGATTGCCAGTTCACCGGCGGTGATCTACGTGCAGCGCTATGCAGAAGGTGCACTGATCCCGGCGTTTTTCAGCGCCAGCCTGCAACCCTTGCTGGGCTGGACGCTGGAAGATTGCGATGCAGCAACACTGGCCGAGCGCGTGCATCCCGAAGACCGTGAACTGTATTTCCAGCGCAACCGCCAGTTGCTGCGCGAAGGTTCGTTGCGTGCGCGTTATCGCCTGCGCGACAGCCGTGGCGACTATCACTGGCTGCTCGATGAGGCAAAACTGCTGCGCAACGATCTCGGCCTGCCGGTCGAGGCGGTGGGCTTGTGGCTGGACGTCACCGACGCAACGCTTGCCGCCGAGCAGGTGCGGCAGAGCGAGGAGCGTTACCGGATTCTGGTCGAGGACTCGCCGGCGATGATCTGCCGTTATCGCCCTGACCTGACGCTGATCTTTGGCAACCGACCGTTGGCGACTTATCTGGAATCCACCCCGGAACAACTGCCCGGGGTTGATCTGGGTGGCTGGATGTCCGAAGAACAGCGCGGCGCGTTTGTGCAGCGCCTGAGCCAACTGACCCCGGAACAGCCAGTGAGCACCGCCGAAATCAGCCTGCAATTGCCCGGACGCGAACACGCCTGGTGGGTGTGGTCGGATCGCGGCGTGTTCGACGAGCGCGGCCAGTTGATCGAAGTGCAAGCGGTGGGCCGCGACAACACCGAGGTGCGCCGCTCGCAACAACAACTCACGCAAAGCGCGAAAATGGCCACCCTCGGCGAAATGGCCACCGGCCTCGCCCACGAAATCAATCAGCCGCTGAACGTGATGCGCATGGCCATCGTCAACGTGCTCAAGCGCCTCGGCAACGGTGATGTACAGGTCGATTACCTGACCGACAAACTCAACCGCATCGACGCTCAGGTTCAACGCGCGGCTAAGGTGGTCGACCACATGCGCGTGTTCGGCCGGCGCTCGGAAATCGAACAACAATTGTTCAACCCGGCCCAAGCCATCGAAGGCACCTTGTCACTGCTGGCCGAGGGCATGCGCGGCAAAGGTGTCGATTTGCGCATCAGCGAGACTGCTTTCGAGGCGCAGGTGCGCGGCTACGTCGATCAGCTGGAGCAGGTGCTGATCAACCTGATGGTCAACGCCCGTGACGCCCTGCTCGGCAAGCGCGAGCACCACCCGGCATTCAAACCGTGGATTTCGATCTACGCCGAGCGTGACGAGGAAAGCGTGCGGCTGTGGGTCGAGGACAATGGCGGCGGTATCGATCCGCGTTTGCTGGAGCGGATCTTCGAGCCGTTCTTCACCACCAAACCGATTGGCGTCGGCACCGGCCTGGGCCTGTCGGTGAGCTACGGCATCATCGCCAACATGGGCGGCCAGTTGAGCGTGCGCAACTCCACGGAGGGCGCACGGTTCTGCATCGAATTGCCGATCGCCAGCGACGATCAGATCACCAGATAGGCCTTGCCGGTCTGCCCGCAGGTCATGTTGGCGCCCACCTCGGTGTTCATCAGATTGATGCCCAGACCCTTGAGCAGATTGTTCAACAGCGGATCAAGCAATGGGCTGATCAAACCGGTGACCACCGGCAACAAGCGGTTGCTGACATCGCTGATCAGTGAAGCCACACCGGTGACGATGGCGCCCAGCGGATTGCTGCCCACGGGTTTGTAGACGATCAGGTTGATGCCGGACAGCGTGTTTGCCAGGCTGCCGACGATGTTGCTGCTCGGCGCGGCCGGCAGCAGGCTCGGCGGCAGTTTCAGATTGGCCGGGGTGGCGAAGGGAGTGGTGCTGGAAAACAGCAGATTCTGCGTGGTCTGCGCGACGCTGGTGTCGAGTTTGAGGGCGATGCCGCCCGCGCCGTATTGCACGTGGGAGGCGGCATCGCAACTGCCGATGCCGAGAATCTTGTGGCAGGTGATGATGCCGAGATCGACCAGCGGCAACGGCGCCACCGTTGGTTCGGCGACTGAAGAGAACGCCGCGACAGGATCGATCTTGCCGAGTTTGAGATCTGCCAGAGAGGTTGTGGTGGCGGCAGTCAGGCTTTTGCTGTCGGTATCGCCGGTCGGGCAGCGGTAATCGGTGACATAGCTTTTCGCCCCGCCGGCATCCAGCGCGATGTCGATTTGCGGTGAGGGCAGCAGCTTCGGATCGAGCTGTTGGCAGCCGGCACCCAACAGGCAGAACACTGAATTGAGCGTGTCCACCAGATTCAGGCTCAACAGCGCATTGAGCGTCGGCGTCAGCGTACCGACCAGGCCCAGCAACGCATTGGTCAGCCCCGTCACCCCCGAGAGCACCGGCAGATTCGCCGACAACAACGTGCGCACCTGCGCCGTGCGCACATAAATCCGGTCCGGTCCCAACGGATCGGCCTTGGCCCGCGCCGGGTCGCCAATCGCCGAGAACTGCGGCGGTTCGATCACCTTCACCCGCACCGTGACACCGGCCAGCCCCAGCACGTTGACCGGCAAGGTCGCCGCCACCGCGCTCTTGCTGTTGGCCAGTTGCACCACGCCCTGCACCAGTTGCAGCAATTGCAGATTGGCATCCAGCCCCGCCGCCGTAGTGCCGGTCTGCAGTTGCAGGATCTCGCCGAGTCTGACCGGCGCCGCGTTGATCGCGGCGACCTGCAACTGGCCCAGCGCGGTGACCACGTGCGCGGTCGCGCCGTTGAGCTGCACCACCGTCGCCGCTGCCTGAATCAGTTGCGTCACCGTCGCTTGGGTGTTGAGCAATTGCGTGTAGTTGCCGGCGCCGACGTTGAGGTCGATGGCCAGTTGATCGAGGTATTTGAGCAGGTTGATATCGGTGTGCAGCAAACCGTCCCAGCCCACCGCCGTGAGGTTGACGTTGCCGCCGAGCAGCCCGGAAAACAACGGATTGAGGATGTTCGACTGCGCCGTGTCGATGCTGGCGAGGGTGCTGCGAATATTCAGTTGGGCGACGGTCGGCTGCGGTTTCGCGGCAACTGCCGAAGCATTGAGCGTGGTATTGAGGCTGACCGGCGTGGCGCTGAACAACGCCTGCACACCGCCAGCAAAACTGCTGGTGACCGTACGACTGGCAGCGACTTTGACTGCGCTTGATTGCGTGGCATCGACGGTGAAACTGCGCACACCACTGGCGGCGGTGGCCAGCGTGCCGCAGGTGGTCGCGAGCGTATTGGCGGCATCGACCACGTAACCATTGCGCAGCGCACTTTGCCCGGCATAACTGGCGGCGGTCAGCCCGGGCAGGCAATTGCCGCCGCGACTGACCGCTTCGAGGGCGGCGGTATCGACCACCCGCTGCAATTTGCGCTGTTCCATGTACAAGCGACCGCTGTCGACCACCAGCAACATCATCACCAGCGCCAGACTCAGGGTGGCGGCTGCCATCAAGCCGATCGCCCCGCGTTGCCGGGCCGGGCCGTTGCCTTGCGATCCTCGCGACATGGCGCACTCCTTTGCCGGCGCAGTGCCGAGCGCTACCTCCGTTGGTGAAAATGAGTGTAGACGCGGTCGGTCGAGAGTGCTGGCGTGGCGCCATTCCTGTCACCACCGCCACGGTGGGAGCGAGCCTGCTCGCGAAAGCGTCGTGCCAGAGGATTCAATGCTGAATGACACACCGCCTTCGCGAGCAGGCTCGCTCCCACAGGGACGGTTCAGAGCGGTTCAACGCGGTGGATAGTTGGCCAGAATCCGTGCGACGGTCTCGCGAATGGCATTGCTGCGGTCAGCCGGATTCGGGCGGTTGCTGAGCATTTGCTCATCGCTGCCACGCCAGACCAGTTTGCCGTCCTTGCCGTCGAGCAGGTCGATCTGAATGGTCGCGACCTTGTAGGTAATGTTGCGCGTTTCGTTGTACATCGGCGCGCCCCAGTAGCCGTTCCACGGACCGCCCCAACCGCCGCCGTAATTGGTCGTCACCTGCTGCTGTCGATCCTCGACGATCAGGTAAGTCTGCACGCTCAGATCACCCTTGCCGCCGCCGGCAGCCGGACGCAAACCGCGCTGATCGAGTTGATCGGACACCGCCTGGCGGATGCGCTGTTCGGTCAGGTCGCTTTTGATGCGCGGATCATCGGGGCGATATTGCAGGGCCGGGTCTTTCCAGCTCCAGCTGCGATACGCGGCAAAGTCGCGGCTGGCGTCGAAATCGTGATTGACCTGATTGGCGGCGCAGGCACTGAGCAGCGCAGCAACAGCGAGTAGAGCGAGACGGCGGAACATGATTTTTCTCCGGGTGAAGACATGAACCTGCTGACACGACGTCAGCTGGGAGGATACGCCGCCATGGCTTTTTCCACAGCCTCGCGGATCGCATCGGCGCGTTCGATCTGATTGCCCTGGGTGCCGGTCTCGGCGCTGGCGCTCCACACTGGCTGACCATTGCCGGCATCGAACAGATCGACCCGCACCACCACGACCTGCTCTTGATAGGTGCGCACGATCGGCACGCTGTTGTACATGCCGTAACCGCGACCATAACGATCATAGCCGCCGTATCCGCCGTAGTAGCCGTAGTCGTCGCGAACCTGGCGCAAACGGGTTTCCAGACGCAGATCGGCGCTGACCAGCAGGTCCGCCGGGCGGTTGTCGCGCATCGGCCGCAAGCCGCGCTGGTCGAGGGCGTTGCTGACCGCCTCGGCGACCTGCGCCGAGTCGGCCCACGCCGTGCCCGGCGGCAACTGCCCGTTGCGCCAGGCCCAGTTGCGGTAGCGCCCGTAATCACGCGGCGGCGCCGGGTAGGCGCTGCGGTCGAAGGTGGTGGCGGCTTGCGGCGGTGCCGGCGGCAACGGCCGTGACTGCGCCACGTAGGGGTTGCTGCCTTGGCAAGCGGCCAACCCCAGACTTATCAGCAATAACCCGCATCGAGCTTTCATGTCGCGCTCCGCTCAGATCGGCCGGCAGATCCAGTGCAAGTAACGCCCAAGCCCGGCGAAGCCTGGGTGACGACGGTGCGCGAGTTCCATTTCCAGCAAGTCCGCCAGTTCGGCGCGGGCCTGGAATTCCACCGGCATGTAATCGTGAAATACCCGTACGCCGCTCTGACTTTCGACCTGCCACATACCGGCGAGTTGCGTTGCCAATTCCCGTGGGTCGAGAGGCTGCTGCGGGGTTAGGCTCTGCTTCTCGCCGGCCATGACGTTCTTGCGCATTTTCTTGAAATGGCCCTTGAGCAGATTGCGATAAATCAGCGCATCACGGTTGTAGAACGCCAGCGACAGCCAGCCGCCAGGGTTGGTCAACTGATGCAGCACCGGCAGGATCGCGTGGGGTTCGGCGAGCCATTCCAGCACGGCGTGGCAGATCACCAGATCGTAGGGCTCGGTGAGCTGACCGGGCAGTTCCTGCCACGGCGCCTGTATGAATGTCGCGGTGTGTCCGGCTTCGGCAAAACGCTGGCGCGCACCCTCGAGCATCGGCTCAGCCGGCTCGGTGAAGGTGACGTCATGGCCGCGCTCGGCCAGCCACAGCGACATGTGCCCAAGGCCCCCGCCGATATCCAGCACCCGCAGCGGCCGATCCGGCAAGGCCTCGCTCAGGTCGGCCTGCAACACCGCGAGGCGAATCGCGCCTTTGGCGCCGCCGTAGATTTTTTCCGCGAAGCGCGTGGCCAACTGATCGAAATGACGGTCGCTCATCAGCTGAACCGCCGTTCGCTGTCGGCGAGCTTGGCGCGCACCACTTCATTCATGTCCAGGCCCAGTTCGCTGCACAGCAGCAACAGATACAGGACGATATCGCCGACTTCCTGCCCGGCGTGGGCGAGCTTGTCCGCCGGCAACTGGCGCGACTGGTCTTCTGTCAGCCACTGGAAGATTTCCACCAGCTCGGCCATTTCCACGCTGGCGGCCATGGCGAGGTTTTTCGGGCTGTGAAATTGCCGCCAGTCATTGCGGTCGCGAATGGCATGCAGGCGTTCGGTCAGTTCAACAAGGTTCATCGGGCTCTCCTGAAGACGCATAGCTTCGGGGGGATGCGGGCTGAAGGCAAGCAGCGCAGATGATCTATTGTGGGAGCGAGCCTGCTCGCGAAAGCGATGGATCATCCAGACCGGATTTGCCTGACACGCCCCCTTCGCGAGCAGGCTCGCTCCCACACATGATCCGGGCAAACCTTCTATCATGCAGGGAACTCGGCCGCCCTCGGCGTGGCCCAAGGCTCAGCTCTTTCATCAGGGATGCACACATGCGTGTAGAAAGCTTTTTCGAATGGCTAGGCCAGGCACTCGGTTCGGTCATCCGCTTTATCGTCGATGGCCTCAGCGGCCTGTTCAATATGCTCAGCAATGCCGGCGGCAACTTTGTCGACGGCCTGGCGCAAACGCTGGGGATGGACACCTCGATCATCAGCATCATCGCCCTGATCGTAGGCCTGATGCTGCTGTGGTCGGCGATCCGGGCATTCATGAACGCGTCGATCATTGCCGGGATCATCTGGTTGTTGCTGGGGTTGTGGTTGTTGAGCTGGATTATTCACTAGCGCTTCAAAAGCCCCTCACCCCAGCCCTCTCCCAGAGGGAGAGGGAGCTGACCGCGTTGCTTTGAAATTCTCCACCGACCTGGAATATCGAGTCGAACTCACGCTTGAGAGCGACGAAGATCGGCCCCCTCTCCCATTCCCGGAGAGAGAGGGAGCTGACCGCGTTGCTTTGAAATTCTCCACCGACCTGCAATATCGAGTCGAACTCACGCTTGAGAGCGACGAAGATCGGCCCCCTCTCCCATTCCCGGAGAGAGGGGGAGCTGACCGCGTTGCTTTGAAATTCTCCACCGACCTGCAATATCGGGTCGAACTCACGCTTGAGAGCGACGAAGATCGGCCCCCTCTCCCTCTGGGAGAGGGCTGGGGTGAGGGTGTTTCTGCCGCTACAATCCCCGCTCCCCCAAGGAGCCTGCATGTCCTCACTGATTACCGACTGGCGCGACCGCCCGACTCACCGCAAGGTCTGGGCACTCGCCGCGCCGATGATTCTTTCCAATATTTCCGTGCCGCTGGTGGCGCTGGTCGACAGCACTGTCATTGGTCACTTGCCCCATGCCCATCAATTGGGCGCGGTGGCGGTCGGCGCCAGTCTGTACACGTTTCTCGCCTGGGCGATGGGTTTTCTGCGCATGGGCACCACCGGTTTTGCCGCGCAGGCTGCCGGGCGCAGCGATGGCGCGGCGTTGCGGCAGATTCTCTTGCAGGGTCTGTTGCTGGCACTGGGCTTGGCCGTCGTGCTCGGCGGCCTCGGCGTGCCGCTCAGCGGCGTCGCTCTGCACTTCATGCAGCCGTCGGCGGAGCTGGAGCAACTGACCCGGGAGTTTTTCCACACGCGCTTGTATGGCCTGCCCGCCGCGCTGGCGACGTATGCGCTGGTCGGCTGGTTCCTCGGCACGCAGAACGCCCGAGCGCCGCTGGCGATTCTGCTGAGCACCAACCTGATCAACATCGCCCTCAATCTTTGGTTTGTCATTGGCCTGGACTGGGGCGTGGTCGGCTCGGCGCGGGCTTCGGTAATCGCCGAATGGAGCGGCGCCCTGCTCGGCCTGTGGCTGACGCGCACGGCATTGCGCGCCTATCCGGGGCAGATCATCTGGTCGGCACTGAGAGTCTGGCAGAGCTGGCGGCCGCTGCTGGCGGTCAACCGTGACATTTTCATCCGCAGCCTCGCCCTGCAATCGGTGTTCTTCCTGATCACCGTGCAGGGCGCACGGCTCGGCGATGCGACCGTAGCGGCCAACGCGCTGCTGCTCAACGGCCTGCTTCTGACGGCCCACGCACTGGATGGCCTGGCCCACGCGGTCGAAGCCTTGTGCGGCCATGCCATTGGCGCGCGGGATCGCCTGGCATTGCGTCGATCGCTGGTGGTGGCCGGCGGCTGGTCGCTGATCGCCAGCCTCGGGTTTGCCGTGCTGTTTCTGCTGGCGGGGCACCTGTTCATCGAGATGCAGACCGATATTCAGAGCGTGCGCGAGACGGCGTTCGTCTACCTGCCCTACCTCGCCGTGCTGCCGCTGATTGCGGTGTGGAGTTACCTGCTCGACGGCCTGTTCATCGGCGCTACCCGCGCGCGGGAAATGCGCAACGGCATGCTGCTGACGGTGTTGTTGCTCCTGCCGTTCGCCTGGCTCTTGCAAGCGTTGGGCAATCACGGCCTGTGGATATCTTTTCTGCTGTTCATGGTCTTGCGCAGCGTGACCCTTGGCGCGCAAGCCCTGTGGCTGAAACGCCGCGATGGCTGGTTCAGCGGCAAGGCTCACTGACGGACAGTCAGCCCGCGCCCCACTGCCGACGCAGGAAGTCGAGCCGTTCCGGCTGCGTCAATCCGGCCGGCGGCACAACCAGCACGGCGCGCGGATTGAGCAGGCGCAGCCACAGCCAGCCATCCAGCACAGCACGATCGCTGAAACCCAGCGCCAGACCTTGTTGCACATGCACAGCGATCGTCTGGTAATCAACGCTCAGAGACTGGCACCAGCGCCAGATGTGCTGCTCCAGCAGACAGGTTTGCAAGCGCTCGCGCTGGCGCCGGGTCAGGCTTTCTTCGATGCCCAAAGGTTCGACGAGCAGGCCGGGATTGCGCAGCTGTTGCCAGCCCTGACTGCCAATGGCGCGGTCGGCCCAGGTGCCGCCAAACCAGCGCAACTGGCGGATTGGCCCGAGCCAGCGACTCAGTTGCGCGGCGTCGCAGGCGTCGAAGAAATAGCTGGCGGTCTGACGGTTGTAATAGCTGAGCAAGGCCCGGTGATTCAAACCGAACGAGACGGTAAGCATGCGCTGCAAGTGGCTGAGCAGCTGCTGCGCCGGTATCTCGCAGCTCAGCAACAGGCCACGCCAGGTGTCCGGATCGCGCAGGCACAAGGCGGTCAATGCCGGACTCTCGCGCAAGTCGACGAGGACCGGGCCGTGCTCGCTGACCGGTTGAAATTCGGTGCCGTCAAACAATCGGTGCCGCTGCACATCGGCAAAGCCCTGGCGCAAGGTCAGCAGGGCGCGTGCCGCGTCCGGGGTGTCGAGCAACAGCCATTGCGCCATGGGCTCAAGCGCCGCGCCGCTCATCGTGCGCTGCTCTGATCGAGCGCGGTGAGCAGCCGGCAACTGCACACGGACTCGGCGCAGTGGTTGAAGCTGCCACCGCCCGGCATCAGGCACAGCAGCAGCAACGGCTCGCCAGACTGCAACAGTTGCTGCAACCCATCGCTCACCAGCAGTTCTGGGAGCGATACCGGATCATCGTCCTCGACCGCAGCCTCTGGCAACACTGAGGGCTGGAGCACGCCACTGACCACCGGCTGATCGGGGTCGCCCTCAAGAAAACTCACCACCACTTCCACACCATCAGCGAGTGCCGCCGAGGGCAGCTCGTTCAAGTCAGGCGCGAGGGGCAGCCAGCAATGACTCGGCGAAGCCCCTTCGCCCTGATAGAGCCAGTCGAATTGCACCGCCACCGGCCGCGAGCAATCCGGCTGCGGCTCATCGACGGTGACCACCCAGGCTCGCTGCAGGCTGTGCATGCGCTGCTTGGACTGCGCAGCGGCAGGCGCACAGACGGGTACCCGCGCGGCCGCGAACAGGCGATTGCAATAGGGCGGTTCGAGAGACTGATCGGCACGGTGCTCGATGCGGGTCAGCAACCATGGGCGGTTGCATTCGATGAAAGGATGGTCGTCCAGGGGCAACCACTGACCGCTGCGCAAGGCGGGCAGATCGCTGTGGCCTTCGGCACTGGGGCCTCGCTGGCTGGCCTGCGAGTCTTCGTGCAGTTGCCATTGGCGGACGGCTGGAGCGACGCCACGCTGGTCATGCTCGCCCTGATAGGGCGCGACGTCTGCATGGGGCATCCGTGTCGGATCGTCGCCGAACACCAGGCAGTGCCTGTCGCGGTGATGCTCGAAGTAATAGTGAATGCGCGCCTCTGCGCACAGGCGCTGGAGCAGTTGCAGATCGGATTCGCGGTATTGCGTGCAGAAGGTGCGGGTCGGGTAGTCGCTATGCAGGTCAAAACGTCGTTGCAAGCCGACGATGCCATGCTCGCGCAGAACCTGTTCGATGATCTGCGGCACGCAGCGGCCGCTGAAAATGCGCTGGCTCAAGCGCAGGTCGAGGCAGTCGAGCCTCGGTCCGAGACGCACTCGACACAAGCGCAAGCCATGGCCATGCTCGTGCTGGACAAGGCTGTGCAACTGGCCGTGCACACCCTGGCCGGGCGAGCCGAAGCACAGGAACGCAGAACGATGCAGCAGGCTGGCAAGATCCAGATGCGGATCGTCGATCACCACATCGATCTCGAAGGCAAAGGGTTCGCTGAGCGCTTCCCTTCCGGTAAAGGCGAGAACTTCGAAGGGGTCGGACAGGCCCGCTACATCGAGACGAAACGACGGCTCGTTGACTGGATCGAACATGGGCGGATCTCTACAGGAGGGGCGGCCGGGGATTCTCGCCGAGAGGCATGGCCGAGTAGAGAGGCGAAGTACAACTTAGGAAATGACCTACGCGAAAAGCAGACCAGATGAGTTTGCTGACCGTGATCGCACAGGTTTTCGTGAAAAAATCAGGAGATGTCCCACCGGGTTGTCCGAATTTTCCACAGCTTGCGGAAAAAAATCGGACAACCCGGGCGGAACGCTATCGGGTCTCAGGAAGACAGATAGGAGGAGCGGGTCAGGCCCAGACGCAAGGCATCGAGGAACTGCGTGCGCTCGCTGGCACTGATGCGGGCACTGGCGCACTTGTCGCGGTAGTGGGTCATCAGTTCTTCCGGCGACAAGTGCACGTAACGCAGCATGTCTTCGATGGTGTCGTGGGTCTCGATACCAGCGTGGTACACGCTGCCATCGGCGTTCTGGTAGATGTTCACCGAGTCGGTGTCACCGAACAGGTTGTGCATGTCGCCGAGGATTTCCTGATAGGCGCCGACCAGGAACACGCCCAGCAGGTAATCTTCGCCTTCATTCAACGCGTGCACCGGCAGGCTGGTTTCGATGCTCTGCTCGTCGACGTACTGGTTGATCTTGCCGTCGGAGTCGCAGGTCAGATCCTGCAGCACCGCGCGGCGCAGCGGCTCTTCGTCGAGGCGATGCAGCGGGATGATCGGCAACACCTGATCGATCGCCCAGGTGTCCGGCAGGCTCTGGAACACCGAGAAGTTGCAGATGTACTTGTCGGCCAGCTTGTCGTTGAGTTCGTCGAGCACCTGGCGGTGCGAACGCTGACGCGCTTTCAGCGAGTTGTGCAGGCGCCGGCACACGGCGAAGTAGCACTGCTCGGCGAGGGCTTTTTCCGCCAGGGTCAGCTTGCCGTCGGCATACTGCGCGGCGACGTCGCTCATGTAGTGCGTGGCGCGCCAGTAAGTTTCGGTGACCATTTCGATGTCGGTCGGGCCGAGCAGATCGACCAGCCACTGCACGGTTTCCGGCAGGCTTTCCTTGTTTTCGATCAGCGGGATTTCGTCGTTGTGTTTCTCGACGTCGGTGACCTGCACAACCAGCATTGCGTGGTGCGCGGTCAGCGAACGGCCACTCTCGGAGAAGATGTGCGGATGCGGCAGGCTCTGCGCGTCGCAGAATTCCTTGAGCATGCCGACCACCACACCGGCGTAATCGTCCATGTCGTAGTTGATCGAACTGGCGTTGCGCGAATGCGTGCCGTCGTAGTCGACACCGAGGCCGCCGCCGACGTCGATGTGATCGACCGGCAGACCGAGGTTGCGCAATTCGCCGTAATAACGGATCGCTTCCTTGAAGCCGTGCTGATAGTCAGCGAGGTTGGCAATCTGCGAACCCATGTGGAAGTGCAGCAGGCGGATGCCCTGATCCAGACCGGCGCCACGGAAGCGCTCGACCACCGACAGCAGTTGCGCCGCCGACAGGCCGAATTTGGATTTTTCGCCACCGGTGTCGGCCCATTTCGACGAGGCCAGCGACGACAGGCGCACGCGCAGACCCACCTGCGGCTTGACCTTCAGCGAGGCGGCTTCTTCGATCACCAGGCCGACTTCGGATTCTTTCTCGATGACGATGAACACGTTATGGCCGAGCTTCTGGCCCATCAGCGCCAGACGGATAAACTCGCGGTCCTTGTAACCGTTGCAGACGATGGTGCCGCCCTTCGGCGCCAGCGCCAGCACGGCCAGCAGTTCAGGCTTGGAGCCGGCTTCCAGACCGATGGAAACGTTCTGGGTGGCGATGATGTTCTCGATCACCGCTTCCTGCTGGTTGACCTTGATCGGGTACAGCGCAGTGTATTTGCTCTGGTATTCCAGGCGCTCGATGTTCGAATCGAAAGCACCGGTCAACTGACGGACACGGTCTTGCAGGATGTCGGGGAACCGCACCAGCAGCGGCAAGGACAAACCGCTCTTGCGCAGTTGGTCGACTTGCTCGAACAGATCGATAGGCGAGCTGCTCGGGCCGTTCGGACGTACTTCGACGCGACCGGCTTCATTGATCGCGAAATACCCGGCCCCCCAATGGCGAATCCCGTAAACGCTGCGGCTGTCCGCAACTGTCCATTGGCTGCCATCGTCTTTACGTGTGCGTCGTACGGACATCGAAGTCCCCTATAAAGAAGTCAGAGTGCGTCGCCTGAAGTGCAGGCCGGCGCAGTCTAAAGAATGAAAATGACGGTTCGTCAGTGCGGCGGTAGACCGCACTGACTGCGTGGAGTTTAGAAACCGGTCATGAACAGGCTCTGTGAAAACCATGGCGACGACGCCGGATCCGAGAACACTCGAAGCCGGATCAAGCCGCCGGAGGGTTTCACAGAGGCTGCTAGCCGCCGGATTTCTTCGCTTTGAAACCGTGCTTGATCAGCTCTGCCAAGAGTAGCTCGACGTGATCGCCCTGGATTTCGATGATGCCGTCCTTCAACGCCCCGCCGGTGCCACAACGTTTCTTCAACGTCGTCGCCAGCTCCTTGAGCGCGTCTTCGGCCAAGGGCACGCCGGTGATGGTGGTCACCGTCTTGCCGCCACGGCCCTTGCTTTCGCGACGCACGCGGGCAATGCCGTCACCGGCCGGGATCACGGTTTGTTTGCAGATACAGGCGTCCACCGGCTTGCTGCATTCCGGGCAATGACGACCTGCGTCGGTGGAAAATACCAGGCCGCCCAGGGCGGCGAAGGATGCGGCTTTCTTGGCCACCGGCAATCCTCTCGGGAGGACAAAGACTGATCGCAACCTTGGGCAAGGTCAGCGACCGCGAAGCCCCACTCAGGCAGGGGCAGCGCTACTGCATCGGAAAACTTTGAACGCTGGACTGAATCTGTAGGAGCTGACGAGTGCAACGAGGCTGCGATCTTTTGATCCTGATCTTTAACGGCAAGATCAAAAGATCGCAGCCTTCGGCAGCTCCTACGGTAAATCTGCAGGCCAACCTCAAGCTATCCGGTGCAGCTTGAAAAGGTCGCGCAGTGTAACGGCAAAAATCGCGATTGCTAAGTGCCAATCGGCGCCAATTCATGTGTTCTTTGCGACGTTGCTTTGCTGCGCCTTGAGATAGCGCCTTAACGCGGCCAGAGAGTCCGGGCAATAAGGCTTTTCGCTGATTTCGCGCATGACCTGTTCGACAGGGATGAATCGCGCTTCGAGGACTTCTTCCGGCTGCAGTTTCAGCGGCCCGTCCCATACAGCGGAAAATGCCGAACACCACAGACGGTTGCCGGTGTCTTCGAAATAGAAGTGATCGTGAGCGGTGAGTTCGACGCCGCTGACGCCCAGCTCTTCTTCCAGCTCGCGCGCCGCCGACTCGGCATAACTTTCGTCGGCCTGGACCATGCCGCCTGCGGCAACATCCCAGTAACCAGGATAAATCGCCTTGCTCAACGTACGGCGGTGCACGCACAGCTCACCGGCGGAGTTGAACAGCATGATGTAAGTGCCACGGCCAATCAGCCCGCGCTCACGCAAATCGGAGCGCACCAGAGCGCCGAGCAGGTTGTCCTGTTCGTCGACCCAGGCGATCTGTTCAGCGTCCGAGGCGGCGCGATGGGCCGCCTCTCTTGTAGTCTGGCTCACGTATCAGCCCTGATTGAGCAGTTGACGCAAATCGATCACCGCAGCGTTGGCCCGGGAAATATAGTTGGCCATGACCAGCGAGTGGTTGGCCAACACGCCGAAACCGCTGCCGTTGAGAATCATCGGGCTCCACACCGGCTCTTGCGAAGCCTCCAGCTCACGGATGATCTGGCGCACGCTGACGGTGGCGTTCTTCTTCGCCAGCACGTCGGCGAAATCGACTTCGATGGCGCGCAGCAGATGCGACAGCGCCCAGGCCTGGCCGCGTGCTTCGTAGAACACGTTGTCGATCTGCATCCACGGGGTTTCCACGACTTCTTCGTCAACCTGCGGCACTTCGCCGACTGCCGGAACTTCGGTCTTCAGCGCAGTGTTGAGCTTGACCCGGCCGACACTGGCCGACAGGCGTTGCGACAGCGAACCGAGACGGGTACCGACATCGCCCAGCCAGTTGTTGAGGTTGTCGGCGCGCGCGTAGAACAGCGCGTTTTTCTGGTTCGGATCAGACAAGCGCGACTGATAGCGGCTCAGGGAGTTGATGCCTTCCTGGTATTCCGACTCGCTGGACGGCAGCACCCAGCTCTTGTTGTCGAAGTTGAAGCGCGGTTCGGCCTTGGCCAGATCGGCGTCTTCGGCCGACTGCGATTGCGAACGGGCAAAATCCTTGCGCAGGGCGCGGGTCAGGTCACGCACCTGCACCAGCACGCCGTATTCCCAGCTCGGCGTGTTGTCCATCCACAGGCCCGGCGGGAAACGGTCATTGGAAATGTAACCGCCCGGCTTGTTGAGCAAGGTGCCGGCAACGGTCTTCAGGGTCTCGACCGTGGTGTAGCCGACCACCATTTGCTTGCCCTCTTTCTCGGCAGCGACCTGGGCGTTCTGCGCCACCGGAAACAGCTCCGGTTCCTGGCTCCAGTACCAGCCCAGCGCGATGGTGACCAGCAAATACAGACCGATTACTGTGGCCAGCGCCCGGCTGAACAGCAGCCCGCCGATATAGCTGCGGGTGGCCGACTTGGGCTCGGCGGCACGTTCAGGCGCGCTGCCCGCGCGGTTTTTCCAGTCCAGCATGGCGATATCCTTTCAATCACTTGGGTTCAACGGTTCGACCACAACCATACAACAACGTGCCAAGGCCTAGCACCCGCTATCGCGGCACTGGCGCAAAACAAGCGAAGGACGTCGCGAACGAAAGGATAGACGCAGATTTCAGACGTTGAAGATGCGCAGCGAAAGCTGCCGCACTTGGTCGTCGGTAAACAGATGTGCAATGCCTTGGGCGTCAGTTCGTTGCTGACTGGGTATTCCATCGATCGTGGCGATGTAGGCCTGCGCGGGCAACGGCTGACCGGTCACGCTGTCGACCAGACGAAAGATTCGTGCGGTGCGGGTGGGCTGCTCGGGCGGGTTGTTCATCAGATCGAGTACGGCCTGTTCAAACACCGCTTCAGCGCCCTGCCAGTAGCCATAGTCGGCTTCGGCTTTGATCAGGCACCATTCACCCTGTTTGATCTGCGCCAGGACTTCGCTGTCCAGATTGATCATCAAACCGGCCCGCAGTTGATCCAGACCTTCGAGCGGTTGGCGCATGCTCAACAGACTGCTGACGTGCTCCAGCGCCTCTTCCACGCAACAGACATGCTGGCGCTCGTGGTCGGTCAGGCTCAGCTCACGGACCAGCCTCATCGAAGTCCCTCGCCTTGCCACTCGTCCGAACCCATCGTCCGGCTGATTTCGTGGCGCCAGTAGATGCGCCGGTAGCTGAAGTGGACTTTCTCCAGTTGCGTAAGGTGCGACGTGCCGCTGTCGAGACAGTGCGGCATCAATAGTTCGCTGCCGACGACCAACGCATCCTCCAGTTCCACCGTGTAGAAGTGCTCCTGCACGCCGCTGGCCGAAGTGCGATAAAACTCCACGCGGCATTCGCTCAGCAACTCGCCGCTGGACAGCGCCATATTCAGCAGGGGCGAAGCCTTGTCGAGGGTTTTGGTGATGATCAATGGCCTGTGCATCCGCCGCCCGGCGCCCTGGTCCTTGGGGATGTACATGCCATGGCTGAGGGCCTGCACCATGATCTTGTCTTCACGCCCGCTCTGGTAGGTATTGCCCACCGAGGCTTCAGTGAAAGCGCCGGCGGTGATCAGGCCCTGGCGGCTGCCGTGGATGGTCATGAAGGCTGGGATGGGCATGAGATGGCTCCTTTTTCGGGTAGGGGTGGGAGGAAGTGATGGGATTCGATGCGGCGATCTTCGATTTCGTCGAAAGGAATCCAGGGTTTCGCCACGGCGAGAGTGATGAGGTAGCGCTCCTGATCGAGATGTCTGGAATCTCTGAAGCGTCCTAGAATCAGCATTGCCTGGTATTTGTCGCCGGCCTGCCAAAATGACCGCCCAGAAAGCACTCCTTGTCTGACGTATGCGCGCCAATCGGGGGTGTCCGTAATTGTCGGGTCGCCCTGCGTACCCATCGGTTTCCAGCCTTTTGCGCACCATTGGCTCTGCAGATCGGTAACAACCTTCATGGCGTCCTCAATCAGCAGAGGTTCGATTTGCGGAGACATGCGGATGCTCACGGTCAGATTATTGACGAACGTCACGGTGAAAAACCGAGCCAGCGGCGTCTCGAACCCGTACTGCGGATCAACGAAGCGCAGACGTGCATCCGTCTTCGGAATGCCACCGGAAACAGTCTTGCTGCCGCGATCCCACACACTGAACGGAGCGGTTGAATGTGCCTCCATGTACTCGTAGGTTTCGCCGATCCTCAAGGTAATGACTGGATCATTCCATAGCGGCTGCATCAATTGCCGCAAGGCGGCCAGTGCAGCAGCGGAACAAACAACCATCCACACCCACCGACGTAGGCCGATTTGCCCAAGGCGCAAGCTCATCAGCCCTCCTCCCGCACCGCAATCTCGCGAATTGACTGCGCCAACAATTCTCTGTTGCTGTCGTTGAGCAACAGATCAAAACGACTTGCCGCCCGCAGCACAAACTTCATTCGCTGGTCGATATCGGACAAATCCGCCAGCGGGCTGCTATCAAAATCAATGGTCCGGCCATCATCGACACGCTGGCATTGGCTGGTCAGCGTCAGCTCGATGGCCTGAGCGACGCCGGAAGGGAAGTTGGTGACATAAGAAAAATGATTGCCGCGCAAAAGCGCAACCAGGTGGCTGTTTTCGTAAATGGTCGGCTGGAGAATATTTTGCTGCTCGTGCCACGCCAAATGCTTCACGCTTTCGGCGATTTTCCCAGCCTCTATTGCTTCAAAGGCCACCTCTATCTCGGGGTATGCATCCCCGAACCTGAGGGTGTCTTGCCCGACCGGCCAAAGCACCGGCCACTTCGCATGCCCTTGAATCTTCTCCCGGTCGCGAAGACATTTCTTCAACTCCGCCAATCCCCGCACCGCATAAAACTGATGCAACGGATAAACATCCAGAAACAGCGTGGTATTGCCCATCGCCATCATTTTGTAGACATGCCGGAACTGTTGCTCGGCCACCGACAGCTCTTCACCTGGCACCCGGGCATCCATGACAGACAGCGGATTACGCGCCTGAGCCTGTTGATATTCACGCAGGTCTTCGGCCTGTCCCGGCATTTTTTCCGGCGTGAGCAATCCGGATTCGCGTCGGCTGTCTCGCAGCCGCTGCCGCGCTTCGTATTCCTCGCGGATGCGTTCGATACTCTGTGCCGCATGCAGCAAGCCACAGCCGACCTGCTTGGAGGCAAACGCCGCCAGGCCCGCCCATTGAAAACGTGAGTCGTGCAACCACAACCGGGCATAAGCCGCGTTGATCGCCCGGTTGCGCGCGACCGGATCGGCAATCAGCACGCCGTTCGGGGCGACAATTGCCTCGGCGGCGCGCTGATAGCGCCGCCAGAGGCATTGGCAGGTCAGCACTGGCACCTCTGTCACCTGCACCCGCTCGCCGTACAACAGCTCTTCGTCGCAAGCGCAGTCGTCGATGGGCCTGATGTTGTGATTGAGGCGCTGGGCATCACTGGCGAGTTCGGTGAAACATTGGCTCATGATGGAAGGGCGGCAGCTAGGGGAATCCCTGAACCGTACCAGCCAATCTGGCCGGTGAAAGCGCGTAGAAGAAAAATCAGAAAGCGCTGTCAGACGCCGCCTATCAAGACCGGTGAAATGTCGACAGCGCTGGCCGGATTGCTCGCAAAATCCCAGCATGCGGGCACTTGGTCGAAATCAGAGGTAAAAACAAAACCACCCGGTCAGAAACTGAATCGTGTCGTTCAGCAGATTATTGACGTACGACACTCGTCTAAGGGAAAAGAGGTGCTAGCATAGAGCCACCAGTCGATCTCAGCATGCACCCTAACTAGTAGTCAGGATATGACCGAGCCAGAAGACCCCAGCCGTGAGCGTCTCAAGCACCACTTTGCCCAGCGGGTAATTCATCAGGCACGTCAGATTCTTGAGATATGGCAGCGCCTGCAACGCAGTGAGTGGTCCACCGTCGATCTTGCCGAACTGAGCGAGGCGAATCTGCGTCTGCTGCGTTTTGCCGAGCGCTTTGAACAGCCGGAACACACTCAGTTGGCGCACCACATCAGCCAGTCGCTGCAAGCGGTGGATGCCAACCGTGGGCGCCTCAGCAGCGGCCTGATCACTGATCTGAATCGGTTGATGCAGCGCCTGTCGCGTACCGGCCTGCGCCATGGTGATCAGCTCGACCAGACGTTCCTGCCGCCGCTGCGCAAGCCGATCTACGTAATGTTGCAGGATCACGACCGCGCCGAACGCCTGGCCAAGCAGCTCGAATTCTTTGGCCTCAGCGCACAGGCACTGGACAGTGTCGCGGCGTTTCGCTCGTCGATGGTCGAGCGCTTGCCCGCAGCGATTGTCATGGACGTGGATTTCAGTGGCCCCGGCATCGGCCTGAAACTCGCCGCCGAAGCTCAGGTCGGCCTCGAAGAACCGCTGCCGCTGCTGTTCTTCAGCCTGCACGAAACCGACACCCCGACCCGCCTAGCCGCCGTGCGCGCCGGTGGCCAGGAATTCCTCACCGGCACCCTTGAAGCATCGAGCCTGCTGGAAAAAATCGAAGTGCTGACCTGCGTCGCCCAGTACGAGCCTTATAAAGTGCTGATCATCGACGACTCGCGCGCCCAAGCCCTGCACACCGAGCGCCTGCTCAACAGCGCCGGGATTGTCACCCGCACCCTGATCGAACCGATTCAGGCAATGGCCGAGCTGGCGGATTTCCAGCCGGACCTGATCATCCTCGACATGTACATGCCGGCCTGCACCGGCACCGAGCTGGCCAAGGTCATCCGCCACAACGACCGCTACGTCAGCGTGCCGATCATTTACCTGTCGGCCGAGGACGATCTGGACAAGCAGCTCGACGCCATGAGCGAGGGCGGCGATGACTTCCTGACCAAGCCGATCAAACCGCGGCACCTGATCACCACTGTGCGCAACCGCGCCGCCCGCGCGCGCAACCTCAAAGCACGGATGGTCCGCGACAGCCTCACCGGCCTGTACAACCACACGCATATTCTGCAATTGCTCGAAGACTGCTCGTTCCGCGCCCGCCGCGAGAACAAGCCGCTGAGTTTTGCCATGCTCGACATCGATCACTTCAAGCGGGTCAACGACAGCCATGGCCACCCGATGGGTGACCGGGTGATCAAGAGCCTCGCGCTGTTTCTCAAGCAGCGTTTGCGCAAGACCGATTTCATTGGCCGATACGGCGGCGAAGAGTTCGCCATCGTCATGCCCGACACCGATATCGACGCGGCGCACAAAGTCCTCGACGAGATTCGCCAGCGCTTCGCCGAGATTCATTACCCGGCGCAGCCGCAGGACCTCTGGTGCACGTTCAGCGCCGGCGTAGTAGAAATGTGCGATGACTCCGACAGCCTGATGATGGCCAGCCAGGCCGATGAGGCGCTGTATCGCGCCAAGGGTGCAGGACGCAATCGGGTGCAGACCGCGCGCCAGTCAAAGCAAAGTGCCACTTTTTCATCGGAATCCACTGATTCGGTCATAACCTTGTAATAGAACCGCAATAAATTCAGGCGCTTACCATTCCTGCCGTTGGTAGCCGTCATGCGCCTGAAGTTGCTCACCAATCTCAACACTCTGCTGCTGGTCGCCGTCTGCGTGGCCCTTGGCGCCACGCTGTGGTGGTCGCAAAAAGCCCTCGAACGCCCCTATCTGTTGATGGAGCGTTACCTGGGGCTGTCGCAACAATTTCAGAATGAAGTGGCGCGCAACGTCGAGGATTATCTGGCCAGCGGTGACGCGCTGCGCCTGAGCAGTGCCGCCCAGGCTATCGACAGCGTGCAAAAGCAACTGGGTGACTTGCCCCCGGCGCTGGCCGACACGGTACGGCCAAGCCTGTCGAGCCTCGATGAATTCAGCAAAACCGACCTGCTCGCCGCCGGCAAACTGGCTGGCGATCCGCAGGCGCTGCTGTTGCAGGCCGAACGCGAACTCAGCGCCAGCCTCGACCAGTTCAACACCTACGCCAATGGCAACGCCGCCTACCTCGCGCCACTGCTCGCCGCATCTCAGCATCTGGGCAAACTGTCGCTGGCGCGGGACAAACTGGTCAGCAGCGGGCGCAGTGAGCTGGCCGCCGATGTCGAGCGTGAAGTGAGCAACATGCGCGCCCAGGCCGAGGCCATCGATGCCCTGCCCTTGCTCGGTGTGGTCGCCAGCAACGAATCGAGCAGTGACGATTTCGCCGCGCTGATGGGCATCGAAAACACCGACAAAGCCGCCGCCGAAGATGCCGGTGTCGGCCTCAAACGCGAACTCAACAGCTTGCTCGGCCGCTATCCGGCGGAACTGGCGCGCACCCGCGAGCAGATCCAGAAACGCGCCGAGCTCAGCGCCGCGACCCACGAAAAAATCGCCAGCGTGCAACACGCCATCGCCGGCCTCGAACCGGTGGTACGCGCGCAACATGGGCAGATCCAGGGCGAAGTGCGGCTGATGCAAGGCGTGATGATCGGCCTGATTCTGCTGATCGCCCTCCTCATCGATACCTTGCAGCGGCGCCTGGCCCGCACCCTGACCAACCTCGCCCCAGCGCTGTCGACCTGGGCCGAGGGCGATTTCAGTCGCGACATCCAACTGGGCAAGACCAATCGAGAACTGCACGACATCGAAGCCTCGCTCAACCGCTTGCGCGCCTATCTGGTGGATCTGGTCGGCACCATTCGCGGCAACGCCGAGCAGGTCGCGGGCAGCAGCCGCACCCTCGCCGAACTGAGCAATGACCTGCACAGCGGCGCCGAACATCAGGCCGGCGATACTGCGCTGATTCGCGATTCGCTGGGAGAACTCGAGGCGACCATTCAGCAAGTGGCCGGCGATGCCCGTCAGGCTGCCGACGCCAGTCGTCATGCCGGTCTCGCCGTCGAGCATGGGCAGGCTGTAATCGGCCAGAGCCTGACCGGACTGCATGCGCTGGTCGGTGAGGTTCAAGGCAATGCGCAGATGATCGAACATCTGGCAGAAGAATCAGCAACCATCGGCGGCGTGCTGACAGTGATTCGTTCGATTGCTGACCAGACCAATCTGCTCGCCCTGAACGCCGCGATCGAGGCGGCCCGCGCCGGGGAGATGGGCCGTGGTTTTGCCGTGGTCGCCGAGGAAGTGCGCTCGCTGGCACAACGCACCGCCGGGGCCACGGCAGAAATCCAGACGCTGATCGCCGGTCTGCAGACCGCCGCGCGACAATCGGTCGAAGGCATGCGCGCGCAGGTCGAACACGCCGAAGCCACGGCCAGTCAGGCGCAAGCGGCGGACGGTGCACTGGACAAAATCGTTGGCGCGATCCAGACCATCGCCGACACCGCCGTGCGCATCGCCGATGTCACCGCGCAGCAAAGTGGCGCGGTCAGCGAGATCCGCGATCACAGCGAGCGCATTCATCAATTGGGTGGGGATAACCTGCTGCGCATCGGCCAGGGCCGCGAACAGGGCGAGAACCTGTTGGTTCTCGGCGGCCAATTGCATACGGCCGTTCAGGCCTTCCGCGTCTGACATACCACCTTCGCGAGCAGGCTCGCTCCCACATTGGAATGCATACCCCTGTGGGAGCGAGCCTGCTCGCGAAGGCGCCAGCCCAGTCACTACAAATGACCGGATCCTGATCCTCGGTCACAAATTTCGCGCAAACATCGCCCATCGTGCCGCCTATTGCATGGAACTGGACAGTCACAAAGGCTTTGCGGCATAGTCGCCGGGTTCTGACGACTGCTCATTGATAACAAGGACAACGCAGATGGCGACGCTACTGGTGCTGCACGGCCCCAACCTGAACCTGCTCGGCACCCGGGAACCGGGGACCTACGGGTCAACGACCCTGGCGCAGATCAATCAGGATCTGGAGCGGCGCGCCCGTGAAGCCGGCCATCATCTGCTGCACCTGCAAAGCAACGCCGAGTACGAATTGATCGATCGCATCCACGCTGCACGCGGTGAAGGCGTGGACTTCATTCTGATCAATCCGGCGGCTTTTACGCACACAAGTGTCGCATTACGTGACGCGCTGCTGGGAGTGAGCATCCCATTCATCGAAGTGCATTTGTCCAACGTGCACAAGCGCGAACCTTTCCGCCATCACTCCTACTTCTCCGATGTAGCGGTAGGAGTGATCTGCGGCCTTGGCGCCAGCGGTTACCGACTGGCCCTGGAGGCCGCACTAGAGCAGCTTGAACACCAAGCTATACGCCCCTGACCGACCCTTGGGAGTTGATGATTCATGGATATCCGTAAAGTTAAGAAACTGATCGAATTGCTGGAAGAGTCCGGCATCGACGAGCTCGAGATCAAGGAAGGCGAAGAGTCCGTACGCATCAGCCGCCACAGCAAGACCCCGGCGCAGCAGTACTACGCGCCAGCCCCGATGCAGGCTCCGGCCGCTGCCCCTGCTGCCGCGCCAGTCGCTGCCGCTGCTCCGGCCGCCGCTGCTGCACCCGCGCTGAACGGCACCGTGGCCCGTTCGCCGATGGTCGGCACCTTCTACCGTAAATCTTCGCCAACCTCGCCTGCCTTCGTTGAAGTCGGCCAGACCGTGAAGAAAGGCGACACCCTGTGCATCGTCGAAGCCATGAAGATGATGAACCACATCGAAGCTGAAACCAGCGGTGTGATCGAATCCATCCTCGTCGAAGACGGCCAGCCGGTTGAGTACGACCAACCGCTGTTCACCATCGTTTGAACCGCGGAGAGCCTTTGATGACTGCGAAGTTGGAAAAAGTTCTGATCGCTAACCGCGGTGAGATCGCCCTGCGGATTCTGCGTGCCTGCAAAGAGATGGGCATCAAGACCGTCGCCGTTTACTCCAAGGCCGACAAAGAGCTGATGCACCTGGGTCTGGCAGACGAATCCGTCTGCATCGGCCCGGCGTCCGCCGCTCAGTCTTACCTGCACATTCCGGCCATCATCGCTGCCGCTGAAGTGACCGGCGCTACCGCCATTCACCCAGGCTACGGTTTCCTCGCGGAAAACGCCGATTTTGCCGAGCAGGTCGAGAACTCCGGCTTCGCCTTCATCGGCCCGAAAGCCGACACCATCCGCCTGATGGGCGACAAGGTATCGGCCAAGCACGCGATGATCGAAGCCGGCGTACCGACCGTTCCTGGCTCTGACGGCCCGCTGCCGGAAGACGAAGAAACGGCGCTGCGCATCGGTCGTGAAGTCGGCTACCCGGTGATCATCAAGGCCGCCGGTGGCGGTGGTGGTCGCGGCATGCGCGTGGTGCACAAGGAAGAAGACCTGATCGCCTCGGCAAAACTGACCCGCTCCGAAGCAGGCGCGGCGTTCGGCAACCCGATGGTCTATCTGGAAAAATTCCTCACCAACCCGCGCCACGTCGAAGTGCAGGTACTGTCCGACGGCCAGGGCCACGCCATCCACCTGGGCGACCGCGACTGCTCGCTGCAGCGTCGTCACCAGAAGGTTCTCGAAGAAGCGCCGGCACCGGGCATCGACGAGAAAGCGCGCCAGGAAGTATTGGCTCGCTGCGTCAAGGCATGCATCGACATCGGCTACCGTGGCGCCGGTACTTTCGAGTTCCTCTACGAGAACGGCCGTTTCTACTTCATCGAAATGAACACCCGTGTTCAGGTGGAGCACCCGGTTTCGGAGATGGTCACCGGTATCGACATCGTCAAGGAGATGCTCAGCATCGCCGCTGGCAACAAGCTGTCGTTCACTCAGGATGACGTGGTCATCCGCGGTCACTCGCTGGAGTGCCGGATCAACGCTGAAGATCCGAAGACCTTCATGCCGAGCCCGGGCACGGTCAAGCATTTCCACGCCCCAGGCGGCAACGGCGTTCGCGTCGATTCGCACCTGTACAGCGGTTATGCCGTGCCACCGAACTACGACTCGCTGATCGGCAAGCTGATCACTTACGGCGCAACCCGCGACGAAGCCATGGCACGCATGCGCAATGCCCTGGACGAAATCGTGGTCGACGGGATCAAGACCAACATCCCGCTGCACCGTGATCTGGTTCGTGACGAAGGCTTCTGCAAGGGCGGTGTGAACATTCACTACCTCGAGCACAAGCTGGCCAAACAGTCGTAAGGCTGAAGCGGCATGAAAAACCCGATCCCTGCGGATCGGGTTTTTTTATGCCTGCAACAAACCCATCAGACCATCACTGTGGAGAAGGCCTGCTGCTCGACCATTGTGGCAGATGCCCCCAGGCCAGCCTCATCGACCACCGCTCCTGCTGCGTTTTCATGTAACGGTCTGCGGGTGAACCGCCTCGTAAAGTTTCGGGCACGTATCGAGAGCCCGTCCGTGGCATAGCTCGATCTGGCGATAAGCGGGTTGTACAACCTGCCAATCTGACCAGCGGAATGCTTGAACACTCTCGAGACTCCATTGTTCAGATTCAGCACCACGCCATAGCTGTTGCCCAGGCAGGACGAGTATGACCAGTAATCCCAGGTCGGCTGCAGGCCCTGTTCGCGCAACACTCGCCTGACCGGACCGCCGATGTCAGCACCCGCCGACAGCCAGTCGCCACCCACCAGCGTGGCGCGAATGTTCTGCGGTGTTCCCCCCAGACGCTCCAGCACCTGCGTGACACTTCGCTCGATCAACGGGCGAATATTGTGATCAAAATGAATGACCGCACCCACTCTCGTCGTCGGGTTATACAGCGAGGCGATGACGCAACTCTGCGCATTCAACGAAAACAGGTAGTTATCCTGCGATCCGGGACGGAAAGCCGCCACTACGGCTTCGCCCTGCAGCGCGCCGCGGTTCAGCACGGGCTCGACACCTCCAGGAAAAGCATCATTCAAATTGTTCACGCGCCCAAGGTTGCGCACGTTGCCTCCTGTGAGTCCGACCCTGGCATGTGTCCACTTGCCCCCCGGAGCAAGCTGAATCGGTTGCTGATAGATGGCGGTCGGGCGACGGGCATCGACCAGGCTCAGGCCACCGAAATGCGGATTTTCCCTGACCAGAAAGTACTTGCCTCTGTTGCGAATGTAATAGGCCGGTTGCGGCTGTGCAGCGCTGGACGGGCTGCGCCAGGTGCCGAAAAAGACGCCTTCTTCGCTCACCCTTTGCAAATGTTCGGGCGTCTTGCTGACAGCCTGCCTGGCATGAAAGCGTACTTCCCGGATCGCCGGCAGCGCGTCCCTGTGTAGCGGAGCCACGGTATTCAGACGCTCTGACAACAACGAGACCGGCCTCATCGTGTGCTTCAGACTTCTGGCCGCACCGCCCAGCCACTTGATCGCACTGCCTGCGCCGACCATGGCAAACAGCGCCCCCCACGACGCCTCCAGCCAGTGGCCGAGCGCGCCATCGATGTCGCCCTCCAGATGCGCCGCGACCGCCTGACCAGCGCTGACGGCAATGAACACGACATCAAGCAGCAAGGCAAACGGAGGAAACACCATACAAAACGGTGCAGCTGCAAACATCAGACCCTTGACCACTTGGCGTTCGATCATTTGCGCGCGGCTGGTGGTGATGTCCTGCACATCCGTGACCGCGCGCTCGATGTACGCATTGAACTCGCTGCGCGCGTCAATCAGGCGCTGCGCTTCGTGCAGCGTATCGACGCGTTGTTTTTTTGCCGCAATCGCATACAGGGCGCGCGACACGATGCTGCGCGCAGCAACCGGCGTACGCGCCATCAAGTAGTCATGCAAAGCGCCGGCGATGTCGCCGAACAGTGACTGATACGCACGCACCACAATTCCGTCGGGGGCATCAGGCGTGTACAGCCACCAGCATGGCTCGGGGTCGAACGAGGTCAGCACATACACCCCGAGCACGACGTGATGGCGCACGGTGAACCTGAACACGCCGTCACTTTCAACCATGCTGGCGCCCGGAAAATGCGTACCCGGTGCTGGCACCTCGCTCAACAGAGAGACCTGACGGACCAGCGCTGAATACACCGCGTCGCTCAATCGCGCCTGACTTCTGGCAACGCGTAAATCCCGGTCCATCTTTGACAGCAGCACGTTGCGGTAGGCAAAGCGACGCGGTTCGTAGGCAGCATCACGCGGGTCGAGATATTTGCCACGGATCTCGCTGGCGTATTTTTCACCCAGCCACGCCCGGCGCAGATACAGCGCCAGATCGGCGCTGCGCACCTGGCTCAGATCCTGGCCAACCGACGATCGCACGCCTTTTTTCGGATGTTCGATGCCGGAGTTGTCATCGTAGCCGTGAATGGCCAGGTCGAGCAGCGTGGCAACCTGCTGCTTCCTGCGGTCGGCGACACCGGGGTTGTAATCGATCAACACGGTGGCCGGATCGACCGGTTCCAGCACGTTCTTGCTGCGCATATAGGGCGTGATCGCTGCGGCAACCGAGCGCCTGGCGAAATCGACAAAAACCTCGAAACCGCCCAGCAGCTCGTTGAACACCTGCTGATGAACAATCAGCTCCTGATTCAGGCTGCTGATGCGCCGGCGGGCCTCGAGCGCGAGCGTCGTGTACCAGCGCAGCGAGTTGTCCTGCTCGACCCGCTGCAGGTTGTTTGCCAGGGCCATTTTTGCAGCGGCTTCGACGCACTCGTCGAACGGCAAGGGCGTTCGTCGAAGGTCACTCTGCATGCCCCAGAGAGCAGGACTGGCCGCCGCAGCCACAAGATAATCACGTGCCGGGTGATGTGCCGTCGGCGAAAGCTGCTGCAACAGATACTCGCGACCGGATTCGCTCTGCGTCCAGCTCCATACTTCGCCGGTCAACGCCGCAATCGAAGGCAACCGGACCCACTCCTGACCGTCCGGTTTGTTGGGCGCGTACAGCACCAGGTTATTCACCGCTTGCTCAGTCTCTGCCTGGTAGAACACCAGAAGATCGGCGCATTGCATGCCGTTGGGCAGCGTCAATGCGGCCACTTGCAACGGTTTCATTGCCGCTTGCCCAGACCACATCTGCTCCAGACGCTCATGGTCGGAATCCGCCAGATGAGCTGCGCAGCGCGCGACGAATGCGCTCTGCCTGAGCCGTACGGTGAACCAGTCGATGAGTGCCTTTTGCACGTCGGTGCGCTGGTACTGCTCGGCGAGGGCGCGCAGGTAGCCCGCCGGATAATCCTGTTCCGCCAGCATGTCGGCAATGAATGCCGGCTTGAGTGACTGGTTGCGCAACGGCGCAGGACTGCTGATCTCCAATACCGCTGCGAAGTCCTGACCGATCGGCCCGCATGCCAGCAGGTCACTGAGGCTGCGATTGTGGGTCGGCTCACCGACCGCCGAGCGCCATCTGAGCCGCACGTCGATTCGGTCTGGTTCAACCGCCATGTCGAGCTTGAGCTGAATGTATTCGATGGCCTGCTGGCGGGCAAAGTCGCGCAACGAGCCGTGGCCCTGCAGCAGGTCATCGAGAGCTGCCTGCGCCAGTGACGTCTGCTCCTGATAATCGCGCAACAAGGCGCGATCCGGCTCCTTCAGCGCCTTCATCCATGACGGCAGTTGCGCGAAGGAATGCGCCTCGAGAATCTTTTTCTCTGCGCCGGTTGCCAGGGCGGTCAATCGGTACCGACGCGTGCTGCGAGCCTGAACCCGGTCAATTTTGCTGCGCAATTGATCCAGTGTCAGGCCCGCCAGTTGGTCACGGCGCAACAGCAACTCGATGTCCTTGATATAGCGCCGCAGCTTGCGCTTGATCAGGCGATCAAACAGCGCCTCCTGCCCTTTTGTCGCCCAATGTTCTCGCAGGTATTTTTTGTACTGGTCGAGGAAGTGCAACGAAACGCTATCCACCGTCCGGATCACATGCTCATGACGGCTGGACGGTAAACCGGGGTCAGCGCCCCCAGGCCAGCGAAATGGCGCGTCCTGGAGCGCCAGGAACATGACTGGCCGGCCGTCGATAAGCTTTTGCAGAATGGCGTCAAGCAGCGCAACCACAAAGCCCGGGGCGAAATGGCCGTCCGGGTAATGCCTGCGCAGTTCAGTCAAAGCGAAATGCTCCAGCGCCTCGAGCAACGTCATCTGGCTGTTCAAGCGCTTGTCGATCATCACCTGCCAGCGCGTGATGCGCAGGAGGATCTCCTGCACCGACCCCGTAGACGCAGCGGCTATCGGTGGTTTTTCTTCTACAGTCCCTTGTTGATCCGCCATGTCGTCCAGCCTTTTGTTGCGTAGAGATGAGCGCTCACTCTATTTGCCGACAAAAGTGCTCAGGCCATACATATGTATATCGCGGCCGCGAATGTGTAACAGCCAAGCGGTGTGTCCACTTTGCCGGCGACCTGGCGTAAACTGCGCGCTTTTGCAGCTTCGGGCTGCCCCACAGATTTTCAAAGGTGCCCGCCATGCCTTGGCTGCAAGTCCGTCTCGCCATCACCCCGGAACAAGCCGAAACCTACGAGGACGCATTCCTCGAAGTCGGCGCCGTGTCGGTGACTTTCATGGACGCCGAAGACCAGCCGATCTTCGAACCGGAACTCAACACCACGCCGCTGTGGTCGCACACCCACTTGCTGGCGCTGTTCGAAGGCGGTACCGAACCGGAGCCGGTTCTGGCCCATCTGGAATTGCTGACCGGCAGCCCGTTGCCCGAACATCACAGCGAAGTGATCGAGGACCAAGACTGGGAACGCAGCTGGATGGACGGTTTCGAGCCGATGCGTTTCGGCCAGCGTCTGTGGATCGTGCCGAGCTGGCACGCCGCGCCCGAGCCTGATGCGGTCAACCTGCTGCTGGACCCGGGCCTGGCGTTCGGCACCGGCACCCACCCGACCACCGCACTGTGCCTGGAATGGCTCGACGGTCAGGATCTGAAAGGCTGCCACGTGCTCGACTTCGGCTGTGGCTCGGGGATTCTGGCGATTGCCGCCCTGTTGCTCGGCGCCAAACAAGCTGTGGGCACCGACATCGACGTACAGGCACTGGAAGCCTCGCGCGACAACGCTGGGCGCAACAACATTGCCGATGAGCTGTTCCCGCTGTACCTGCCCGAGGATCTGCCGCAGGTTCAGGCCGACGTGCTGGTCGCCAACATTCTCGCCGGCCCGCTGGTGTCGCTGGCGCCGCAGCTGTCCAGCCTGGTCAAGAGCGGTGGGCGCCTGGCGTTGTCGGGCATTCTCGCCGAGCAGGGCGAAGAAGTAGCGGCAGCTTATGCGCAGGACTTCGAGCTCGACCCGATCGCCAATCGCGACGGCTGGGTGCGCATCACCGGGCGTCGGCGCTAAAATGACCGCTTGCCTGAATCGGATCGCCGCATGACCGACAGTTTCGTCACCCAATGCCCGCATTGCCAGACCAGTTTCCGCGTCAACCATGCTCAATTGAGCGTGGCGCGCGGGGTGGTTCGTTGCGGCTCCTGCCTGCAAGTGTTCAATGCCGCCAAGCAGCTGCTCGAGCAACATTCTGGCAAGGACACGGTGACGCCGCTCGCACCAGCGCTGCCTGAAGCGCCCGCGCCTGTCAGCGATTCTGCGGTCGTCGAACAGATCCCCGCACCGCGCGCCATCAGCCAGAAGCAATGGAGCGCGTCGGAACTGGATCTGGACAGCCTCGATCTGGACGAAGAACTCGCCCGCCTCGAACAGCGCGAAATCCAGCCGGCCGCCGAATTCGGCCGTACCCGCGAAGAATCCTTGAGCGCCCGACGCGACAGCCCGGAGCCGGACGAAGGCACATGGCCCGACAGCCTGTTCAGCGAGCCTGCGGATGAGCGCAGCGTAGCGCCGGATATCGAGCCGGATATCGACGGCATCGAAACCCTCGAACCCGAGCGCACCGAACCTTCGCTGTCGCTGGAGCCGGTGGATCTGGATGACGAGCCGCCGATCCCGCAACTGCGCCTGCACGATCCGATCGATCCCAACGCCCGCCGCGAACGCCTGTCAGCCAGCGACGACAACGATGACGACGATCTGCCATTGATCACTTCGCCGCGCAAAAAACGCGAACGGGCCGAGCCCGGCGTGCGCGCCGAGGTCCTGCAGGATCTGACCGACGACCCGCTACAACTGGACTGGCAGCAGCGCCGCTCGCCCTGGGGCCGGCGCCTGCTCTGGCTGGTGCTGGTGGTGTTGGCGGCCGGCGGCCTTGCCGCCCAGTACATCGCCTATCACTTCGAGGAACTGGCGCGGCAGGATCAATACCGACCGTGGTTCCAGCAGATCTGCCCGCAGATCGGCTGCACCGTGCCGTCGAAAGTCGATATCGGCAAAATCAAGAGCAGCAACCTGGTGGTGCGCAGCCATCCCGAGTTCAGCGGGGCGCTGGTGGTCGATGCGATCATTTACAACCGGGCGACGTTTTCCCAGCCGTTCCCGTTGCTCGAACTGCGTTTTGCCGACCTCAACGGTCACCTGATCGCCAGTCGTCGCTTCAAACCCGGCGAGTATCTGAGCGGCGATCTCGAAGGCCTGGCGGAAATGCCGCCGCAGACGCCGATCCACATCGCCCTGGATATTCTCGATCCGGGGCCGAAAGCGGTGAATTACAGCCTGAACTTCCACTCACCGGAATGAACCGCTTCAGCGTTTCCGGATTGACGGCATTTTTCTGACTGATCGCAGCCGACCAAACCGTTGGCGATAACAGAATAACTGTTCAGATTTTGTTCAATTCAGCCTTTAACCAGTCATCGAGAGCGGGTATCATGCCCACCCTTTTTCGAACTCTCATGATCCGGCCCCACTTCAGGGAAGTCCTATGTCGGCGGTACGCATCGGCCCATATACATTGCAAAACGGTTTGATTCTCGCCCCGATGGCGGGCGTCACCGACCAGCCCTTTCGTCAGCTGTGCAAGCGTCTGGGCGCAGGGCTTGTAGTCTCGGAAATGGTCACCAGTGACATGAGCCTGTGGAACACCCGCAAGTCGCGCATGCGCATGATCCACGAAGGCGATCCCGAGCCGCGCTCGGTGCAGATCGCCGGTGGCGACGCGCAGATGCTGGCCGATGCGGCACGGGCCAACGTCGAACTGGGCGCACAGATTATCGATATCAACATGGGTTGCCCGGCCAAGAAGGTATGCAACAAGGCTGCCGGCTCCGCGTTGCTGAAAGACGAAGCACTGGTGACCGAGATCCTGCAGGCCGTAGTGGCCGCGGTTGATGTACCGGTCACCCTGAAGATCCGCACCGGCTGGGATCGCGAAAACAAGAACGGTCTGAACGTGGCGAAGATCGCCGAACAGGCCGGGATCACAGCGCTGGCCGTGCATGGCCGCACCCGCGCCGATCTGTACACAGGGGAAGCCGAGTACGACACGATTGCCGCGATCAAGCAGGCCGTGTCGATCCCGGTGTTTGCCAACGGCGATATCGATTCGCCGGAAAAGGCCCGATACGTGCTTGATGCGACCGGTGCCGATGGCCTGCTGATAGGCCGGGCCGCTCAAGGGCGGCCATGGATTTTTCGCGAGATCGATCATTTCCTGCGTACCGGCGAGAAATTGCCGGCGCCGGAACTGAGCGAAGTGGAACGCATCCTGCTGGAGCATCTGGCTGCCCTTCACGCCTTTTATGGTGACGTGATGGGCGTGCGCATTGCCCGCAAGCATGTGGGCTGGTATCTCGCAACCTTGCCGGGCGCCAGGGAGTTTCGCGCCCGTTTCAATCGTTTGGATGGTACGGAAACACAATGCGCCGACGTTCGGGAGTTCTTCGCCGAGCGTTACAAGAGCCTGACAGGGGACGAAGAAGGGGTGGCCGCATGACGATGATGACCGAGACTTTAGTGAGTGGAACAACACCCGTGAGCGACAACGTGAATTTGAAACAGCACCTCAACACGCCGAGCGAAGAAGGCCAGACCCTTCGCGGGAGTGTCGAGAAGGCGCTGCACAATTATTTCGCCCACCTTGAGGGCGCGTCCGTCACGGATGTGTACAACCTGGTGCTGTCCGAAGTCGAGGCGCCCCTGCTCGAAAGCGTGATGAACTACGTCAAGGGCAACCAGACCAAGGCCAGTGAGCTGCTGGGACTTAACCGCGGCACGCTGCGCAAGAAACTCAAGCAGTACGATCTGCTGTAAGCATTCAATCAAACCAGAAAGGCGCCCGCGTAAAAAACGGTCGCCTTTTTTGCTGACTTCCTTTGCTTTTGATGGAAATTGAGATGACCGACCAGACTACCCGCCTGCCGATCCGCCGCGCCTTGATCAGCGTTTCCGACAAGACCGGGATCCTCGAATTCGCCAAGGAGCTTGAAGCTCTGGGCGTCGAGATCCTCTCCACCGGCGGAACGTTCAAGCTGCTGCGCGACAACGGCGTTGCCGCAGTGGAAGTCGCGGATTACACCGGTTTCGCCGAGATGATGGACGGTCGGGTGAAAACCCTGCACCCGAAAATCCACGGCGGCATCCTCGGTCGTCGCGGTACTGACGACGCGATCATGAACGAGCACGGCATCAAGCCGATCGATCTGGTGGCGGTCAACCTGTACCCGTTCGAAGCGACCATCAACAAGCCAGGCTGCGACCTGCCGACCGCCATAGAGAACATCGACATCGGCGGGCCGACCATGGTCCGTTCGGCAGCGAAAAACCACAAAGACGTGGCCATCGTGGTGAATGCCAGCGATTACGCCAACGTTCTGGAAAATCTCAAGGCCGGCGGCCTGACCTACGCTCAGCGTTTCGACCTGATGCTCAAGGCCTTCGAACACACCGCCGCCTACGACGGCATGATCGCCAACTACATGGGCACCGTGAACCAGGGCGCTGAAACTTTGAGCACTGAAGGTCGCAGCGAATTCCCGCGCACCTTCAACAGCCAGTTCATCAAGGCTCAGGAAATGCGCTACGGCGAGAACCCGCACCAGAGCGCGGCGTTCTACGTGGAAGCCAGGCCGGCCGAAGTCGGCATCGCCACCGCGACCCAGCTGCAAGGCAAAGAACTGTCGTACAACAACGTCGCCGACACCGACGCTGCGCTGGAATGCGTGAAGAGTTTCGTCAAGCCAGCCTGCGTGATCGTCAAGCACGCCAACCCGTGCGGCGTGGCGGTCAGCCCGGACGCTGAGGGCGGCATTCGTCAGGCTTACGAACTGGCCTACGCCACCGACACCGAGTCGGCGTTCGGCGGCATCATCGCCTTCAACCGTGAACTGGATGCCGAGACCGCCAAAGCGATCGTCGAGCGCCAGTTCGTTGAAGTGATCATCGCCCCATCGGTCAGCGAAGAAGCCCGCGCCATCGTCGCGGCCAAAGCCAACGTACGCCTGCTGGCCTGCGGCGAGTGGTCGGCTGAGCGCGCCGCTGCCTGGGATTACAAGCGCGTCAACGGTGGCCTGCTGGTGCAGAGCCGTGATATCGGCATGATCAGCACCGATGACCTGAAAGTGGTGACCAAGCGCGCGCCGACCGAACAGGAAATCCACGACCTGATCTTCGCCTGGAAAGTCGCCAAGTACGTCAAATCCAACGCCATCGTCTACGCCAAGAACCGCCAGACCATCGGTGTCGGCGCCGGCCAGATGAGCCGCGTCAACTCGGCACGCATCGCCGCGATCAAGGCTGAGCACGCCGGTTTGCAGGTGGCCGGTTCGGTCATGGCGTCCGACGCGTTTTTCCCGTTCCGCGACGGTCTGGACAATGCGGCCAAGGTCGGCATCACTGCGGTGATCCAGCCGGGCGGTTCGATGCGTGATGCTGAAGTGATTGCCGCTGCCGACGAAGCCGGTATCGCAATGGTATTCACCGGCATGCGCCACTTCCGTCACTGATTATTTTGCTTGATCGTACCCACGCTCTGCGTGGGCACGCAGCCCGGGACGCTCCGCGTCCCTCGGACGCGGAGCGTCCGTAGAGGCATTCCCACGCGGAGCGTGGGAACGATCAGCCCCCACAGAATTAGCGTCATCCGAGGTTTTTGAAATGAATGTTTTGATCATTGGCAGCGGTGGCCGTGAACACGCTCTGGCCTGGAAAGTGGCTCAGGATCCGCGTGTGCAGAAGGTTTTCGTTGCACCGGGCAACGCTGGCACCGCCATTGAAGCCAAATGTGAAAACGTCGCCATCGACGTGTTGGCGCTGGAGCAACTGGCCGATTTCGCGGAAAAGAACGTTTCCCTGACCATCGTCGGCCCGGAAGTGCCGCTGGTGGCTGGCGTGGTCGATCTGTTCCGCTCCCGTGGCCTGGACTGCTTCGGTCCGACTGCCGGTGCTGCGCAACTGGAAGGTTCGAAAGCCTTCACCAAGGATTTCCTCGCCCGCCACAAGATTCCGACCGGCGATTACCAGAATTTCACCGAGATCGAGCCGGCCCTGGCTTATCTGCGTGAGAAAGGCGCGCCGATCGTGATCAAGGCCGATGGCCTGGCTGCCGGCAAAGGCGTGATCGTCGCCATGACCCTGGCCGAAGCCGAAGACGCCGTGCGTGACATGCTCGCTGGCAACTCGTTTGGCGACGCCGGTTCACGCGTGGTGATCGAAGAATTCCTCGACGGCGAAGAAGCTTCGTTCATCGTCATGGTCGACGGCAAGAACGTGCTGCCGATGGCCACCAGCCAGGATCACAAACGCGTCGGCGACGGCGACAGCGGCCCGAACACCGGTGGCATGGGTGCCTACTCCCCTGCCCCGGTGGTCACCGCCGACGTGCACCAGCGCGTGATGGATCAGGTGATCTGGCCGACCGTGCGCGGCATGGCCGAGGAAGGCAACGTCTACACTGGCTTCCTTTATGCCGGTCTGATGATCGACAAGGCCGGTAACCCGAAAGTCATCGAGTTCAACTGCCGCTTCGGCGATCCGGAAACCCAACCGGTGATGCTGCGTCTGCAATCGAGCCTGGTGCTGCTGGTTGAAGCCGCGTTGGCGCAGGCACTGGACAAAATTGAAGCACAGTGGGATCCGCGTCCGAGCGTTGGCATCGTTCTGGCTGCTGGCGGCTACCCGGGCGACTACGCCAAAGGCGCAGCGATCAACGGTCTGGACGCAGCGTCAGGTCTGGAGGGCAAAGTCTTCCACGCCGGCACCGCGTTGAAAGACGGTCAGGTCGTTACTGCCGGTGGTCGTGTACTGTGTGCCACTGCCATGGGCGCCACCGTGGGTGAAGCTCAGCAGCAGGCCTACAAACTGGCCGCTGCCATCGACTGGGAAGGCTGCTTCTACCGCAAGGACATCGGCTACCGCGCCATTGCCCGTGAACGCGGCGAAACCCAGGAGTAAGCGATCCATCAGGCCCGGCGCGGGATGCCATTCCTCGCCGGGCTGTTCGGTCGTCGCGCATCGTTATATTCTGGCATCAACCTACGAAGGGATTTCGCCGTGCGCTGGCTCAGGATTGCCATAAGCTTCACCGTCACGCTGATGACCTTGCTCTGCATGCTTCCGGCCCAGGCCGCGCAAGGCAGTGGCTGGTCGGTATTGCTTGACGATCAGGGCATCCTGCAACTGAGCGACATCCGCTCCGCTCGCTACACCAATCAATTCAGCCCCATCGAGCTTGACCGTCTGACCGCGGCCGAACCCGAGGGCGCCCTGTGGCTGCGCTTCAAACTGGCGCCGGGCAAGCACGAACAAGTGCTGCGCATCTTTGCCCCCGACCTGTCCCAACTCAATCTCTACGTGCTCGACGGCGACCGGCTGATCGAGCAACGCAATACCGGCAACGAACGGCCGCAGGCCGAACATCCTTTGCCAAGCAGCGATTTCATGCTGCCGCTGCCCCAGGCCGACAAGCCGCTGGACGTCTACGTACGCATGGTCTCCGGCCATCAGCTGCGCCCGCACATCACCCTGCAAGCGGCAATCGAGGGCGCAGCCGATCAGAAGCAGACGCTGATTTTCGGCCTGCTGTTCGGCTGCCTCGCCATGCTCCTGCTGCACAACCTGGTGCGCTACGCCTACTCGCGCTCGCGCAGCAGTCTGTGGCTGGCGATCTGTGAAGGCCTGCTCGGACTGAGTCTGTTCCTGTTGCTCAATCTCGCCGGTCCGTGGTTGCCGAACTGGCAAGCCATTCAGACGCCGGGCGCTTATCTGGCATTGCTGCTGACGGCTCCAGCCGGATTGATGTACGCCCTGCGCTTCTTTGCACCACTGGGCCAGCATCCGCTGAACAAACTGCTGTGGGGCGACATTCTGTTGATCGTCACGTGCAGCCTGTTGCTGCTGTTCGTCAACACCTTGCCGCTGAACATCATCACCTACGCACTGGTCGCACTGGCCGGCCTGAGCATGTTGCTGGTGGGCTTCTATCACTGGCAAAAGGGTTATCGACCAGCGCGTCTGTTCGTCGCCGCCATGATCGTGTTCAACATCGGCACCCTGGTTATCCTGCCGGCGCTACTGGGGCTGACCCTGGTCACGCCGCAAGGCCTGATCATGACGCTGATGGTGTTCATCTGCATCAGCGGTCTGCTGATGAGCGTCGCCTTGGGCGAGCGACAGCGCAGCATCACTGAAAGTCGTTTCAGCATCAGCCGCGACCTCGCGGCAAGCAACGCCGAAATCAACGCCAAAGCCGAATTCCTCGCCAAGATCAGCCACGAAATCCGCACACCGATGAACGGCGTACTGGGCATGACCGAGCTGCTGCTGGGCACGCCGCTGTCGGTCAAGCAACGCGATTACGTGCAGACCATCCACAGCGCCGGCAACGAACTGCTGACCCTGATCAACGAGATCCTCGACATCTCCAAGCTCGAATCCGGGCAGATCGAACTTGATGACGTGCAGTTCGACCTCAACGCCTTGATCGATGATTGCCTGAGCATCTACCGGGCCAAGGCCGAACAACAGAACGTCGAGCTGATCAGCTTCATCCAGCCGCAAGTGCCACGGGTGATCAGCGGCGATCCGACGCGCCTGCGCCAGACCTTGCTGAGCCTGCTGGAAAACGCCCTGAAGAAAACCGAAGAAGGCGAAGTGCTGATCGTCGTTGCACTGGACGAGCGCAGCAGCAAGCCGCGCCTGCGCATTGCCGTGCAGGACAGCGGCGTGCCGATGGAGTCGGAAGAGCGCGAAGCGCTGTTGCACGCCGAATTGCACAGCAAGCACTTCCTCTCGGCCAATCGCCTGGGCGGCAATCTCGGCCTGGTGATTGCGCGCCAACTGATCCGCCTGATGCAAGGCGAGTTCGGCATCAAGAGCGGCGCCACCCAGGGCAGCACTTTGTGGCTGACCCTGCCACTGGACCCGGATCGCCTCGAACATCCGACCTCCGACCTCGACAGCCCGCTGCAAGGCGCGCGGGTATTGGTGGTCGACGACAACGACACTTGCCGCAAAGTGCTGGTGCAGCAGTGCAGCGCCTGGGGCCTGAATGTCAGCGCCGTGCCGTCGGGCAAGGAAGCGCTGGCGCTGCTGCGCACCAAGGCGCATCTGCGCGATTACTTCGACGTGGTCCTGCTCGACCAGAACATGCCCGGCATGACCGGCATGCAACTGGCAGCGAAGATCAAGGAAGACCCGAGCCTGAACCACGACATTCTGCTGATCATGCTCACCGGCATCAGCAACGCGCCGAGCAAGATCATTGCGCGCAATTCGGGGATCAAACGAATACTGGCCAAACCGGTGGCCGGCTATACGCTCAAGACCACGCTGGCTGACGAGCTCAATCAACGCAACAAGGGCCAGGTCGCGTTCCAGCCGCAGGTCGTTACGGCGGCCACAGCGGCCAAAGTGCCCAGCGACTTCCGCATCCTCGTCGCCGAAGACAACACCATCTCGACCAAAGTGATCCGTGGCATGCTCGGCAAGCTCAACCTGCAACCGGACACCGCGAGCAACGGCGAAGAAGCGCTGCAAGCGATGAAGGCCCAGCGTTACGACCTGGTGCTGATGGATTGTGAAATGCCGATCCTTGATGGCTTCTCCGCCACTCAGCAACTGCGCGCCTGGGAAGTCAGCAATCAGCGCATCCGCACACCGGTTGTAGCCCTCACCGCGCACATTCTTGCCGAACACAAGGAGCGCGCCCGGCAGGCCGGCATGGACGGGCACATGTCCAAACCGGTCGAGCTCTCCCAGTTGCGCGAGTTGATCGAACACTGGGTTGCCCAACGCGATCAGCAGAACCGGGCCACGACCCAGCCGTCGTAAACCGACAGAATCTGCGGTGCCTGATAGACTCCCCCCGACTCCATCGCCAGTGAGCTTGCATCATGCTCCATGTGTTGTTCAGCGTTTATCTGAAGATGCTGGTGCTCTACAGCCCGTTCTTCGTGTTGTCGTGCTTTATCAGCCTGACCCGTGGCTATTCGCGCAAGGAACAGCGGCGTCTGGCGTGGAAGGTCGCCCTCGCCACACTGATTTCCAGTGTGCTGCTCTATTTGTTCGGGCGGGTGATTTTCGATGTCTTCGGCATCACCGTGGACGCCTTCCGCATCGGTGCCGGCAGCGTGTTGTTTATTTCCGCGCTGGGCATGGCTCAGGGCAAACCGGCGGTGCAGGCCGATAACGTGCAGCAGGATGTGACCATCGTGCCGCTGACCATCCCGCTGACGGTCGGCCCCGGCACCATCGGCGCCTTGCTGGTAATGGGCGTCAGCCAGCCACACTGGGACGACAAGCTCACTGCAATCATGAGTATTGCGCTCGCCAGTTTTACTGTCGGAGTGGTGCTGTATCTGTCCAATCGCATCGAGCGGATTCTCGGCGATCAGGGCTTGCAGATTGTCAGCCGCTTGATGGGGTTGTTTGTTTGCGCACTGGCCGCGCAGATCATTTTTACCGGCGTGAAAGGTTATCTGGTGCCTTGAGTATTGTTGCCGCGCAACCGCCACAACGAAACGCCGCGTACGGTCACCGTTCGCGGCGTTTTGCTATGCGGAGCGACCTCAGCGCAGCGCTGCGATCACCGCTGTCAGGCTGACCGTTGCTTCTGCGCCGCGCACAGTGGCAAACGCTTCCAGCCCTTGAGCCAGCGTGAACGTGTGTGGCCGCCCGGCAATGGGCAGCATCAGTAGCAGTGGGCGTTGTCCGTCGAAATTACGCAAGATCAGACTGTGCCCGGAGTCCGGATCGGTCAGTACCACACCTTCATCGACCCGTGACATCCACCAATGCCCGCACTCGTCCAGATCCAGATCCAGCAGGCAAGGTTCTGCCGTTTCAGCATCCGAAGCCTGTCGTCCATCGACCACGATGCAGTCCAACCGCTGGAAGGACGCTTGCGCCAGCCGATAACCCGAGGTCTGCGCACCGTAAGTCAGCAGCAGCCTGGTGACGCCATCGGGCAACAATGTTTCGATCTCTGTGATGTCATCACCTACCTCAAGCACCATGACCTCGGCGTCGCGATGGGCATAACTGTCGGGCAGCCAGACGCCGTCGTTCGGGCCGGCGCTGAAAATCAGTTGGTCGACCGGGTCGAACAGCATCGGCTGCTTCGACCCGCGCGTACCGAGGAATGCCGACCACTGTCCGTCACTGCGCCCGGCCAGATCGAACAGCCGGTCAAGTTGCGGCAGGTAATACAGATAGCGTCCGGTTGCACTTGCCACTTGTATGACAGGCGCGTGGGCATGCCCGTGCAACAATGTTCGCAGGCGTGCACGTAACTGTTCATCGCTCTGCCCCGGCACATGAGACCAGCGATTTTCCACGCCTACGATCATTGCCGGCTGGTTATCCAGCAATTGCAGATGCACCCCGTCGAGGGTCTGCGCAATCAGCCCTTCACCCTGGCGCCGCACCTCAGCAAAGTCCATGACGTCCAGACCTTTTCAGGCCTGTCGAGCACCTCCGGTTTCAGCAAACGATGGTCAGCGGCAAACACTCCCCGCAGTGCTTCGATCGCCATCAGCGGCTGGCGGTAAAGTTGTCCGGCGCTGACCTCAAGCAACCAGACAGCGCTTTGATCCGGGGTCAGACCGAGCAGCGCCAGCTCCTTGCCCTGACCGATATCGGCCACAGCGACTTTGCCATCGACACACCATGCCGCCAGGAACGCCTGACCTGCCCCATCACGTAAACCGAAAACCGGGAACGGCAGCAACGCTGCGACCGTGGGCAGCGAATGCAATGCGCTCAACCAATCGGGATGTCGCTGCAGCCAACGCTGCCCGACACCGGCGAACCGGAGAATCGAAGGCTTATCGGCCTGATCGAGCCACGCCTCATCGCTTCTGTGCGCAAGGGAAGGTACCCCGTACTGAAACACAATCACGTCGTCGATCGCTGCCGCTGCCGGCACGTCGACGATATCGACCTCGAACAGACGGCCGTCGTCCTTGGTGGCGATGAAGCGCTGATTTGTCTGAGTGACCTCCACCACATCGCGCTCGATCACCACATTCTGCCAATGACCGACACGGGGTTCGATGCCGCGGCTGATCGTCCGCTCCTGCTGGCTATAGAACAGCACCGCGTTGTTTTCAGGGCTGGACGGCATCAGCATCAACAAGTCTTCGGGCCAGGACAGGTTGTGCCTGGCCTGAATGCACTTGCCCGTCGTCTTGTTCAGCCAAGCCCTGTCGCGCAGCTGCGACCCGGCATAGCCCTCGACAACAATGAACGGAGCACAGAACCAATCACTGCTGCTGGCGGCCATGTCTGACGAGACGCTCATGTCCGGGGCATCGGTTTGTCGAAGCGCTTCACGCGGCTCGAACCGATAGTCCTCGGCGGCAAAAGCGATCTGGCAAGCGGTCAGTTCTACATGCTGCCCGCTGATCCGGTACTCGACCGTGGTGGTGCCATGCAACGCTTCTGCCGTCAGCTTCTGCGTAATCCGCAGCGCTCCATCGGCTCGTTGTCGGCAGCCGATGATGGTCGAACCTGTACGCGGATTTTTCAGACGGTAGCGATGCTGGACAGTGCCGGTCAGCACATCGACCCGCCATACCGATGGATGATCGGGATGGTAGAACCACGCATGGCGGGCGTTGACGCCTGCCAGAACCACACCCTCGTTCACCTCCTGCGGCAGGTTACGCGCGAACAGCACCCGATCCCGCGCAGTGTCGTAATAGCCGGTGGTCACCACTGGCTGGCCCGGCGAATCGAACGGCACTCTGAAGTTACGCAACGGCAAATAGGCTGCGGTCAGTTGCCCGCTTGCGACCTGAGCGCGCAAATAGCGCTGCACCGGCGCCGGGATGCCGCTGGCGGTCATGTTGGCGCTACGCAGTTGAGTCGCAGCGTTGTTTTCGTAGTCGAGGACAACGGCGATCAGATGCAGGCTGCGGCCCGTCCAGTCGATCCGGAACAGCCCCTCGGCCAGCTCGATGACGCCGTCAAAACGATTCAACACGAGGCCATCGACCAGCATGTCAGGTGCGCTGTCGATGCTGTCCCGTGGTTTTGCACGAAAGCTGACCTGCTCGACCCGTGCCCAGGACGCTTGCACCGTCCAGGTCACCCGTTCCCAGCCTTGGGCTTGCTCGAAATTCACCGACAGCAGGCCCGGCACCAACCGGATGCGGTATTGCCCCTGCGGTGCGGTGATCCGGTAGGCAATCTTCTCGCGCCACTCTGGTGGCAGGTCCGGAACCACCAGTTGGCTGACCTCTGCGCTCAACTGCACCTTGATCGTCGTGACCATGAATACCGGATGCAGCTTGTAGAGGATGTGTGGCGCAAACGGCGTGCTGAACAGGTAAAACACCCGGTTACCGAGCGCGTCATATTCCAGCTGATGTGCCAGGCGGTCGTGCAACCGCGGGTAGCGGGTTGTTGAAAAGGGCACGGTTCCGGCGCTGCCGAGTTGATATTCATAGCCGTAGTAACAGATTGGCGAACAAGGCAGCACGACCATCGTGGGCAAAGTACCCCAGACGCTGCCGACAGCAGGGCGTTGAAAGGCTCTGGGGATGTTGATCGCAGCATGCCGCCTGGCAGGATCATCGTCGTATTGCGGCAATTCCAGTGCACTGCCCTTCCAGGGGTAAAACTTCTGCCCTTCGAACGCCACCCTTCTGCTGTGCAGATCCACCTCAGTAATCACTGCCAGTGCGGGGAACTGCAAGACCGCACCAACGCTTTCGTAAGACTGCTGATAAGCGTCGTGAATCTGCGAGAGGTGCTCGCCGATGGCCGCAGCCTTGTCCATGATCTGCCCGAGATTGCTGGCAATGGCGGTCACCCCGATACCGACGCCCAGTAGCGGCACGGCCAACGCTGCGGCGAACGCGCCCACCGTTCCGCCCGCCGCCAGGGCGACAATATCCAGACCCAGGGCCGCCGTATTGAACGCCAGGGACGTGGAGAATCGCGCCCGCTGCTCATGATTCTCTGCCTGCGTCAGGTTGTAGATGTCGAAGCCGATATTGGCCACGGAAAATGCCACTCCGACACCCGTGGCGGCCTGCCCGGCCAGACGTGCGGAGAACGAGGTCTGCTGCAACGCCCGCTCGGCCACTGCTAAATGGCGCACTAACTGGATGACCTGCACCGCATCGCTGGCCACACCAAAGCCCAGCTGTGCATAACTGACGTACACCTGAAGTTGCAGGGCGACGGTCAGTGTCGGCGCCGTATCGCCAGCGCGGTACTCGCGCTGGCGCATTTCACTGATCAGCGTCTGGATCGCAAAGGCGAAACTGAGTCGGCTGCCACCGTCGTGATCAGCCGTCTGACCGGGCCTGGCCGCACCGCCCTGCACGAGTCGTTCGACGTATTGCCTGATTCTCTGAAAGCGCGAATCCCGGGTGCTGACCGTCCGGGCATTTTGCGCATTGCGCAGATCCATCAGCGTAATGCTGTGGCCGCCGTCGGCGTTTTTGCTGTGGGTATCGAGCAACGGCACGTAATCACGCGCCAGGTTGTGCTCACGGCGCAAACGCTCGGTCGCCTGCTCGAACTCGCTGGCCCAGTAGCGCGCATCCAGTTGCGCCAGGCTGGTGCCCAGCCGAGCGTTTTCCCCAAGAGATCGGGTACGGGCCAGCGCTTGCTTGTGCCAGATCGAGGCTCCCTGCGGATCGGCCAGCGCAACGTTGTGCAAAAAACTGTCCACGCGCAGATCCGATGACAGCCTGCGTTCGGCGATCGCCGCAGTGTCCAGCTCAGTGACGGTGAACTGCGCCGTGGCCATCTCACCCAGACCATAAAGCTTCGCCAGCGCGTTATCGTCCGCGCTCAGATAACGCTCTACGCCACGCTGCAGTTGCGCGCCATCGGCAAATCCGTAGAGGGCGAAGTTGGGATCGTAGAAGCGATAGGCCGCGTGCTCACCGGTTCGCACTTTCGCCAGCAGCAGGGCGTGGTCGCCGGTGTCGAGCAGCAGCACCGCAGGCACGGCGCTAGCGTCCAGCGCAGCCATGATGCCGTCCAGGCGTTGCACGCCGCGAGCGCTGCCGACCTCGCCGGTGGGCAAGGCGCGCAGTTCGTCCAGCGCACTGCGCAACGCCCGCGATACAAGTTCGTCCGGACTCGCGCTGGCGCTGGCGACATGCCCGACCAACGCCCGTTCCGCCGGCTCGCCGGCTGCCACTGCGGCGCCCATCAGCAGCGCCAGCGGATAACAGCGGCGCCCCGGGTCGCCCGCGTTGTGCTGCAACAGATCCTGCGGCAACTGCTTGACCGACACCGCGCCGGCCTTGAAAAAGATGTCACGCACTTGTCCGCTGCGCTGCAGGATCTGCGTGCGAAACTCCCGCTGCGCGCTGTGCTTGATCTGGCCGATACGTTCGCCCCACTGGCGCAGCGTCAGCGGCTCGGACATGGCTTGCACCTTGAGCTCGCGGGTCGTCGATGTGGCCGTCGGCAGCTCGCGTTCAAGTCCGTTTTCGAACGCCGCCGAGCGGCGCTGGCGCACGGCTTTTTCAATCGCATCGTAGCGCGCAAAAGTGCCGTCGCGGTCGGTGGCGATGGCCAGGTCGCGCACCTGTTGCCAGGTATCGGCGAACCCGACATCGTCCACGCTCGTTGCGCCGAAAATCCCCCCGAGCACGACTCGCATCGCGGGGCTCAGTTGTTCCAGCGGCAGCGTACCGTGGGCGATCCGGCTGAACAGTTCGTTGAGATGGCTGACCGATTCCGCACCATGGGAGGTCGGCACAACCACAGGTCCTTGCGCCAGCACTTGCTGACGGGCGTCGAAGTCGATGACCACGGCTTGAGCGAAATTGACCTCCCCGCTCAACTTGTCTCGCATCGCTCGAATGAACGGCTCGCCCAGATCATCCATCAAGCGTTGCAGCACCGCGGTCACCAGCACCGGTTTGCCCTCGACAACGGGCCAGCCGCGCTCGAAGGTCAGGCTTCGATCGCTGAGCAGGTTGGACAAGCGTCCGGCATAACGAGACTTGAGCTTTCCCTCGGCCCACCGGGCGTTTTCCTTCTCCAGCCAGTCTTTTTCCGTGCCCCTGACGATCCAGCCGGAAATGGTTTCCTCTTCGGTATTGACGTTGTAGCCCTCGCGCAGACGCTGTTGCGCCAGCACCTGACGAGTGAAAAACGGATCGCAATTGGCTTCGATATATTCATGTAATCCAGCGAGTGCCGCGCCCGGGCCGGTGAGCGTTACCGTACCCGCCGCGTCATTGCGGATACCGTCCCGATAATAGGTGACAACCGCTTTAAGCAATTGGTAGGCATAAGCTTCATTCCAGCTGGTGAAGTTCGACCTGACCAACATCTCTTCAATGACTGTCGCCGCGACCGTGGTCAGGTTTTCACCGTCGGCCCAACCGGATGCCGAGTTGGCCATGCGCTTTTCAACTTCAGCGAGCACGTCGTAATTAAGCCGAATGACTTGCATGATCGACATCGTCATGCCGCTGCCCGGCTGCGCGATGAAATGAGCATTCATTTCTTCATTGATTTGCAGCCCCATGCGAAAGCCGTTCTCCGCAGCTTCGACGGCTTTTGGCGGTATGAACAGTTCAAGGACGTCCGGTTTACTGCGAGCAAAATCCTCGAGAAGTTGTTTATGTTGCTCTGGAAGACTGTCGGTCCTGTCGGGGTAATGCTGCGGATCGCGCCCCGGCATCAACTGCGGATTGTTGTTCAACAGAAGTTGCAGAACCGCGATTTTCTGCGTCTGGCTGTAATCGCTGATATCGACACCGCCCAACTTATCGAGCAGTGGCGGCAGATAATCCATGTCGGTATAACGCCCGCCTTCACGAAATTCCGCCTGCAAGCGCACCACATCGCTCGCTGCGGCGAAGTTGCCGCGCATCGACACTTCGCGGCGGTAGACGTCCGCCAACAAGTCATCGGCAAAGACGTGAGTGACATCGCGCAATTGCAGATCCGGCCCCACCATCGCCAGATGGCTGTCGAGGCAGCGCTGACGAAAATCCTGCAGCCTCGCGCGGTCCTTGCCATAAGCACGCACCATCAGATCGATGCGTGCTTCATCGGTCCGCCCCTTCCACCTCGGCTGGCTGAGGTAGTCGAACATCTGCTGTTTCAACACCCGTGCACGCTCTTCAATCATCGTCGCCAGTTGCCCGGCATGCTTGAGGGCTGCACCACCGGATGCCATCGCATCAGCCCTGGCGCTGTCGAGAATGATCCGGTTCATCTCGAAAGCCAGTAACGCATCGCTGTCGTACCAGAGATTGAAGCGGTAACCCTGCGCCGCCATCACCTGGCGCCAGATATTCATGTAATCGCGCTGATTGACACCGACTTCGCTGCCGCCAACCCAGACGAAATGGATGACTTTCGGCACCGGCCGGGTCGGCCCCGACAACATTTCCACGGTCGTCAAAAGCCGTGACAGATAACGTTGCAGCCCTCGCGCAATGTCATCGACAGCCACCGGAACAGGGGTTTTATTGCGTTTCAACAACGCTGCAAGTTGCTCTTGAAACAGGCTCGCCAGGGTCAAGAACGACACCGGGTCGGTCGTTTGACCGGCTTGCTGGTAATAGTCGTTCAGCGCTTGATATTGGGGGGTGGCAGAAAGCTCCCGCAATGCTTTTGAAAGTACGGAATACTCTTGCGCAGAAATGAATGCTCGCCCGAACGAGTAATCGTTTTTTAAAGCCATCACACACTCCTTGTTTATTTAATGGCCCATTGACGCGCGCACTCTTGCGCCGCTGCAGAGCGGTAAATTGATTGAACGACACTCGACAAGTGCTATGAACACAGCACCCTAGTGGGCGAATACGCGCCACACAAACAACAAGGAATACAAAGCTTGTCCCCGGCAATATCTGATAACACCGAAGCACTATGCTGTAACGGCTGCGAAATAATTAGCGGACCGGCGCGACCGTCGGACAAAAAAAATGGCCCTGCCCTGTGGGGCATGACCATTGTTTATTGCTGGTGGAAAACAATTGAAACTTCGATCGGACTTACAACCGCTCAAACTTTCCCAAAGCTGAATATTGAATGAGCGGAGGGTTTTTCAGGACAGCGGTTTTTCACCATACCAACGCGGCGTGTAAACCCACTCACCGCCTCCGGCACGGGCGAAGGTGCAGGTGGTCGAAGAACCGATCAGCACCATGGTGCGCATGTCCACCTGTTCCGGTGTCAATGCGCCCAGGGTCGTGGTGCGCAGCGTCTGCCCCGGCCGGCCGATGTCCCGACCGAGCACCACCGGTGTTTCAGGCGAGCGGTGCTGCGCAACAATCTCCAGCGCCCGGCCCAGTTGCCACGGGCGCGCCCGGGAAATCGGATTGTAGAACGCCAGGGCCAGATCCGCTTGGGCGGCCAGATCCAGACGTTTCTCGATGATCGCCCAGGGCTTGAGGTTATCCGACAGGGACATCACGCAGAAGTCGTGGCCCAGCGGCGCACCGGCCTGAGCCGCAGTGGCCAGCGAGGCGGAGACGCCGGGGAGGATTTCCAGATCAACGCTGTGCCACGCCGGATCGTCCGATTCGTGCAGGGCTTCGAGCACCGCAGCGGCCATGGCGAATACGCCCGGGTCGCCCGAGGAAACCACGATCACCGAGCGGCCTGCGGCGGCGAGCCTGAAGGCATGGCGGGCACGCTGCATTTCTTCACGATTGTCGGTGCAGTGCTGCACCTGATCGTCGCGGAACGGGCCAGCCATGCGCACGTAGGTTTCGTAGCCCAGCACATCGGTGGCGCGGGCCAGTTCGGTTTTCACCGCTGGCACCATCAGTTCGGCGGCGCCGGGGCCAAGACCAATGACCGCCAGGCGACCGCGCGGGCGGCCGATCTGCGCGACGTCCAGGGGTTGCTCGGCAATCGCGATCGCCAGATGTTCTGCGCTGATCACCTTCGCCGCTGGCACTGCCACGCGGGCCAAAGTCTGAAGATCGCTTTGTGCTGCCACAAAGCGCAGTGGCACGCCCAACTCGAGCGCAGCTTCGCGCAAACTCGATGAGGCCATTTCAGCGTCTGCTGCCACCAGACACGCCAGTGCCGGCACGGCGACGCTGGCCTGTTGCAACGCAGCGCGAACGGCGTTCGGCAGATCTGCCACGTCAGCGCTCACTGCCACCGCCACGCTGCGCGGGTAAATCAGTAATTCATCGGCGCTGGCCACCCGCTGCACACTGCTCACATGAATCGACCGCTGCGCCTGCGGATCCTGCGGCAACTGCGCCTGATCGAGCCATGGCGCCGCGCCTTCGATGCGCACGCTGTGCCCGGCGAGCAGGTCGGAAACGAAGCGTTTGCCCGATTCCAGATCCGCCAGTGCATAGCCGCTTGGCGGATTGAGCAGGCAGGTACCAAAGCGCAATTCGCCGCTGGTGGTGATCGCCGGCGCCACTTGCAACGCCGCCGCGATCTCCCGGGCCATGACGTTGACCCCGCCGAGGCCACCGAGCAACGGCACCACCGCGCTGCCGTCTTCGGCCACCGCCAGCACCGCTGGTTCGGCGCCTTTCTCCAGCAACAGCGGCGCCAAGGTGCGAATGACAATCCCCGCCGCGCACAGGGCAATGATCGGCGTGTCCTGTTGATACAACGCGCGCAGGGTCGCGCCGAATTCCTGATAGCTGCTGTCGGCGCCTTCAACCCGTCCGGCAAGGCCATGGATTTGCGCCGCCGGGTAGACCTGCTGAATGCGCCGCGCCGTCGCGAGGCTGCCCTGGCCGAGAATGACGATGGCGGGAGTCGCTTGGCTCATCAACCTTGCCACCGTTCGCCCGGGACGATGATCAGCGAGAAGTACGGCGAGGACATCGGCTCGACCTGATCCATCGGCACGATCTTCTGGTTGGCCATGGTCGCGCGCTCGACATACAACGCACGCTCGGCGAGGCCGAGTTCTTCCAGCACCTGACGGACCTTGGGAAAGTTGCGCCCCAGTTTCATGATCACCGCCGCATCGGCATCGGCCAGACGCCGTTTTAGTTCTTCGTGGGGCAGCACGCCGGAAAGCACCGACAGGCTCTGATTGCGATACACCAGCGGCGCGCCGAGCACCGAAGCGCCGCCGAGCATCGAGCACACGCCGGGCACGACTTCGGCCTCGTAACGGCTGGCGAGACGATCATGCAAATACATGTAGGAGCCGTAGAAGAACGGGTCGCCTTCGCAGATCACCGCTACGTCGCGGCCGGCGTCCAGATGCTCGGCGACCGCCACAGCGGCTTCGTCGTAGAAATCACTGATCACCTGCTCATACGACAGCGGCGCCGGCAACGCCTCGGTGGTCACCGGATAGACCAGCGGCAGCAGGTTCTGCGCCTCGACCAGATGCGCCTCGATGATGCCGAACGCATTGCCCTTCTTGCCCTTGGCCACGAAATACGCGACCACCGGCGATTCGCGCAGCAGGCGCAAGGCTTTGACAGTGATCAGTTCCGGATCACCGGGGCCGACACCGAGGCCGATCAGACGTCCTTTGGCCTGCATCATTCGATCTCCGTGGCGAGGGCATTGACGGCGGCGGCGGCCATGGCACTGCCGCCCAGCCGGCCTTGCATGATCACGAACGGCACGCCGCGACTGTCGGCCGCCAGCGCCGCTTTCGATTCGGCAGCGCCGACGAAGCCAACCGGGAAGCCAAGGATCAGTGCCGGTTTTGGCGCGCCGGCGTCGAGCATTTCCAGCAAGTAGAACAGCGCGGTCGGTGCGTTGCCGATCACCACCACACTGCCTTCGAGGTGCGGGCGCCACAGCTCCAGCGCGGCGGCCGAGCGGGTGTTGCCCAACTCGCGGGCGAGCTCCGGCACGCTGTCGTCGCGCAAAGTGCAGATCACTTGGTTATTGGCCGGCAGGCGCGTGCGGGTCACGCCTTCGGAGACCATCCGCGCGTCGCAGAGAATCGGCGCACCGGCCGCCAGAGCATCGCGCCCGGCCTTGCCCGCGCCCTCGGAGAATTGCAGACCGTCGATGGCCTCGACCATGCCGCAGGCGTGGATCACTCGCACCGCAAGTTTTTCCAGATCGGCGGGAATGCGCGCCAGATTGGCCTCGCGGCGAATGATCGCGAAGGAGTTGCGATAGATCTCCTGACCGTCGCGGATGTAATCAAGCATCAAGGGGGCTCCGGGAGCGGGCGTCGAGCAAAGTCGCGGCCGCTTCAATAGTAAGGTTGCAGGCGTGCAGCGTGCCGAATCCGGGCTGTGCTGCATCGCGAAAATAGAGGTCGTAATGACCGGGGGCAACGGCCAGCAGCGTCGCTGGCGCGCAGTGGGCGGCGGCGCAGGAGCGCGAGCAACCCGACAGGTGCACGCTGAGGCCTGCGGGCAGCAGAGGTGCAAGTTGCCGGGCATCCTGTTTGGTGTCGGCAAGGCCTTTGCCGCAGCCATCGGCGCCGGTGCAGGCGATCAGGCGAGCCAGTGGCTCGGCCTCGGTCGTCAACAGGCCCAACGCCCGCAACTGCTCAAGCACGTTGTCGGTATCAGTGGCTTTCACGTTCGGCAGCAGCAGGCTCTGCCACGGCGTGAAGCGCAGACTGCCATCGCCAAATTGACGGGCCAGTTGTGCCGCGCCCCGCAGCATCGCCGGATCAAGTCGGCCCAGTGGCGGCACCGCGCCGACGTAGCAGAGACCTTGCGTGTTTTGCTGATGAGCGCCGATGTGCAGCGCGTCTGCCGACGTCGGGCGCTGCCAATTGCTGATCGCCTTGAGCGATACGCGCTCGCGCAACGACTCAAGGAACGCGAGCCTGGGCAACTCGTCGAGCAGATGGCGCATCCGTGTTTGCTCTGGCTGGGCCAGGTCGAGGAACAACTCGAGCGCGGCGACCACCAGCGCGTGAGCGTTGTCCAGGCTCACAGCGCCGAGCGGGCGATCGGTCGGGCAACCGGCCAGACCGAATGCCCAGAGGATTTCCCCGTCACGTTCGAACGCCGACAGCCACAGATCATGCGGATGTTCGAGCATCGCCAGCGCTTCGCCGCCATCGAGTTGCACGGCGAACTTGGCGCTCAACTTATGGAAACGTGGATGGCATTGCAGCGTGTCGAGGATTTGCCCGGCGAGCGGGCGTGTATCGATACGCATCTGCCGATCGACTCCGGCGGCCGGGCTGAGCATCAGATTGCGCACATCGTCGCCGGCAGCGTTCTTTGGCCCGAGGCCAGCGGCCAGCAAGCGCTCGATCAGCGCCGCCGATTGCGCACCGATACCACGAATCTGCAGGTTGCCGCGATTGGTCGCTTCGATCGCACCGCTCGCAAACGCTTCGGCGGCAGCGGCCACCGCATCGGCCTGATCGGCACTGATCGAACCGCCATCAAGCTTGATCCGGCAGATACCGCCGTCCAGTGCCTGGACGATACGCAGCAACCCCGGGCAGGCCGAGGGGCGTAAGGCAGTGGACATCGGGCGTTCGTTCAAGGGGCTGACCGGTTGTGTGGCAGAAGCGCTTCGCGGGCGAAGGCGCAGTATTATGCCTGCTTTGCCCACCGGTATGAAAAGTCTGCCCTCTGTCTCGACCGGTGGGGCAGGCAGGCGTCAGTTGTTGCCTCTGCCGCGCTCAGGTCAGGGCGATAATCTGCTTTTCGCGCCGCTCACCCAATAACGCAATAATCCTGGCTCTCGAGAAACAGTAATCATCGGCATCTATAAGAGCCTTGTAGCAATCAACAGCAACGTTGCCCACTATCTGCTCGGCATTGAAGCGTCGCTCAAGCACATTGCCCGGAACAGGCTCTTTGACGGCAAACGAAATGACGACCATCGTAATTGTTGATCCCTTGGATACGCTGCCAAGCATGAAGCGAATCGACTTGCCCTCTTGCAGAGTATTTCGCTGAAGCAACTCAAGGGCCGCACCGTTGCTCTCCAGTTGCGAGGTCAGATTGGCAATTACCTGTTGGTTCAAAACTGCCGGCGCCCAACCTTGCAAGAGTTCTTGAGCCAACTCCAGCAGAGTAAAAGTATCGGGCGTAGTGACCGGCGCGCTGATAACCGGATCGTCGAAAAACAAAGCACCGGTGACTTTCAAAGCCGTTTTATTGGCGTCATTCCATGCCTCGTATTCAACAGCACCGGGAACTTTATGCGAGGCGACCGTTTGTGAATAAAGCAGCGCATCGAGACTGTCGTTAATGTCAGATGCCGACAGCTCTTTACTCACCAGCACTAATGCCCCTGCGCATACGAAAACCTTCGAAATCGCGAACATTTGCATCTCCCACAAAAAAACCAGAGGCTTGCGCCTCTGGCATTAATCACTTTCAGACCGATTGGCCAAATTCGTAGCTGAGCGCTTTCTCACGCTGCTCAGTCAGAGCCTTGACAATCAACGGTTCAACCATTGCATAGTCTTCCTCATCCATATACATAGTGGCGCCAGCGTTATAAATCTCCACAGCAGATGTTGCCCATTCTACAAACAGTACTTTGGTAGGTTGAGCCGAAGCCAGATATTGCACAGCGGCGATTGCCAGGGTGATACCACCCTCATCATCCTGCGAAGCCGCACTCATGCAAAAGTTGCCACCTTCGGCTTTCTTCGAGTTGTTCTCGAACAGCGTCAGGGCCTGTGGTTCATTTTTCAGTGCATCCATGGTCGCATCTGCCACAGAGGACAATACTTTAAGGGCTGCCTGGCCCTGTCCTACTGCTGCACCAACAGCGGTATGCAGAACAGACAGGACAACATTATCCATGGTCAATTTTTGCGAAGTAGCGGTATATCGATTATAAGGCTGGCTGAAAGCAAACCAGCCAGCCAGTTTCATCAATCGCATAAACTCGTTATAGCGCTGTTCCTTTTGGTTGGACGCCGGATATTTGAGCAAGGCAACCAGATCGGCATACATGTAGGTGTTTTTAACGATTCGCTTGCTGCGTTTGGACATGCTTGCATCAAAGCCTGCAATACCCGAGCCCATGATTGCAGCATTCAGTTCATCTTTATCAATCGGCAAGCTACTGCCAACACTTGCCGAACGCGAGCGCAGCACTGGCTGCGCAGCGATAAACTCATTGGTTTGTGCAATCAAACTAAACCGCTCAACAGCGGAGATTACATCTTTATTCAGCTCAGTCATAAATGAATTCCTTTCATGATTAAAACACCGACTTGGTGTGGAAAACAAACTAACCACAGCACCGGAGTTAATCAAATCGAAAATCCATGCATTTAATTTCAGACCGTCATACAAACCATCAAACAAAGCTGTACAACTAATATCAAGCGCCCCGAGCCAACTCAATTTCACGCGTGCGCATATCAAGCACTGCAGCAGCCAACTGAAGCCGATTTTCATTTATCGCGGCAGACCTGATCAAAAAGCGCCTGGAGCGGATATCAAGCTCCGAACCCGTATGCTGAATAGTCCAGAACAAATAGGTAGAGGACCACTTCGCATCAAGCAAGCGAACATTACTGACGACAATCTCCAACTCCCTATTGAAATTGTACTGAGCAGGAGAAAAACGAAAATCGCTCCATTCCCGAGCGCTGCCTCTAAATACGTCTATGGCGTCCGAATGTGTCTCAAGCATATGGAACGCTTCCTTCATTAGCGCGACTTTCTCCCGACTTAGTTGTTGCGACAAGGATCGCGCCCAGACGTCCAGCGCATTGCCGGTAAAGTTCTTGTCAACATGGATTACCGGAGCTTGCTCCAGGCTCCAGCCGACAGACCAAAGCACCCCGGAATAATATTCGAACCAAGCAGCTGGCTCACTGTTTCTGTTATGACGCAAATCGGCTCTGTATTCTGCCCAGCGCATACTGTCTTTGACGAATCGTTTGTCTTCCGCAGTCAACCCGGAAAAGTAGGACAACAGATTATTCCCCATCACCGTCGCACTGCCTTGGTCGGGCAGTGCTGAGATACTGTTCAAAACATCGCTCATTTCAATTATCCATTCGATTATTCAATTTACTAAAAAAGTACCTTCCGGATAGCCACAAGCACTTCCAGCGGAACGCCAATTCAATACTTGCGAAGAACTCGAAAAATCACAAAAGACAATGTAAACATTCAATGTCGGCGCTCCTCAAAAAAGGACAGCAGCCAGTTATCGATTGTCGCGTTATCATGTCGCCCGCTTCGCTGGACGCAGGATCTGGAGTATGAAATGGGCGATTGGCTGACCGTTGTGGGTATTGGTGAAGACGGCTTCAAAGGCCTGGGCAAGAACGCCCGGCGTGCTCTGATGGGCGCCTCGCGGATCGTCGGCGGCCAGCGTCAGCTGGATCTGCTGCCGCCGTGCATCGGCGGCGAGCGGCAATTGTGGCCGAGTCCGTTTTCCCTCGCGCCGGTGCTCGAGTCGCGTGGCGAGCCGGTCTGCGTGCTGGCCAGCGGTGATCCGATGTTCTACGGCGTCGGTGCCAGCCTGGCGCGTCAGGTGCCGAGCGCCGAGATGGCGATCATTCCCGCTCCTTCGTCCTGCGCACTGGCGGCGGCGCGCCTGGGCTGGCCGTTGCAGGAGGTGACGATTGTGTCGCTGGTGGCGCGTCCGCTGGCGGCGCTCAATGCGCATCTGTTCAGCGGCGTGCGTCTGTTGTTGCTGAGCAATGACGGCAGCAGCCCGGCCGCCGTTGCGCAATTGCTCTGCGAACGTGGTTTCGGCCCAAGTCGCATGACTGTTCTGGAGCATTTGGGCGGCGACGCCGAACGGCGGATCGATCGCAGCGCCAGTGACTGGGAAAATGCGCCGATTGCCGATCTCAACGTTATCGCTGTCGAATGTCTGGCCGAACCCGGTGTTACCGGCCTGTCACGCCTCGCCGGTCTGCCCGATTCGGCGTTCCGTCACGACGGCCAGCTGACCAAGCGCGACGTGCGCGCCATCACCCTCGCTCGCCTGGCGCCGAAGCACGGCGAACTGCTCTGGGATGTCGGCGCCGGCAGCGGCTCGATCGGCATCGAGTGGATGCGTGCGCACCCGAGCTGTCGCGCCATCGCGGTCGAGGCCGACGAGGGCCGTCAGCAATTGATCGAACACAACCGCGATGCGCTGGGCGTACCCGGCCTGCAACTGATTCGCGGCAAGGCGCCGCAAGCGCTCAATGGCCTTGAACGTCCGGAAGCGATTTTCATCGGCGGCGGCGTCACCCGTGAGGGTGTATTCGAGACCTGCTGGGACCAGCTCAAGCCCGGCGGCCGATTGGTGGCCAACGCCGTGACCCTGCAAAGCGAAGTCACCCTGATGCACTGGCGCGAACAATACGGCGGTGAGCTGACGCGCATCCATGTCGCCCAGGCGCAACCGCTCGGCGAGTTCGACACCTGGCGTCAGGCCTTGCCGATCACCCTGCTGGAACTGGTCAAACCCCTCGATGCGTGACGAAACCGCCGAACAGCCCGCGCCCCTGCGCAGCGGCCTCACCACCGGCAGCTGCGCCACCGCCACCAGCCTCGCCGCCGCGCGCCTGTTGCTCACCGGCATCAGCGCCGACGCGGTGCAGATCACGCTGCCCAAGGGCAGACAGGTGCAGATGCGCCTGGAGTTCTGCCGCTTGAGCGAGGGCGGCGCCGAGGCCGGTACGATCAAGGATGCTGGCGATGACCCTGACGTCACTCACGGCGCCCTGCTCTATTCACAGGTGCGACTGTCCGCCGAACCGGGAATCCACTTCAACGCCGGTGTCGGCGTCGGCACGGTGACCCGACCCGGTCTGGTATTGGCCGTCGGCGAACCGGCGATCAATCCGGTGCCGCGCAAAATGATCAGCGATCACCTGGCCTTGCTCGCCGTCGAAACCGGCTACGGCGGCGGCTTCGAGGTCACGGTCAATGTCGAGGGCGGCGCAGAACTGGCGCTGAAAACCATGAATCCACGACTGGGCATTCTTGGCGGCCTGTCGATCCTCGGCACCAGCGGCATCGTCCGGCCATTTTCCTGCGCCGCTTACATCGCCTCGATTCATCAGGGCATCGACGTAGCGAAAACCAATGGTTATCTGCACATCGCCGCGTGCACCGGCAACGCCAGCGAAGACACCATGCGCCGGGTCTACGACCTGCCGGAAATTGCCCTGATCGAGATGGGTGATTTCGTCGGTGCGGTCCTCAAGCATCTGCGCAAAGTGCCTGTGGATAAACTCAGCCTGTGCGGCGGCTTCGGCAAGATCAGCAAACTCGCCGCCGGGCATATGGATCTGCACTCACGGCACTCGAGCATTGACTTGCCGCAACTGGCCGAGTGGGCGGCGGCGATTGGCGCGGATGCGGCATTGCAACAGGGCATTCGCGAAGCCAATACCAGCCAACAAGCCTTGGCCATAGCCAGTGCGGCGGGCATCGCTTTAGGGGATGAGGTGTGTCGCCACGCATTGAATTTCGCCCGCAGCGTGGTACCGGCACTGGTCCAGGTCGAGGTGTTTGCCATTGATCGTCAGGGCGGGATTGTCGGGCACGCCGGAGGTTTTGCATGAAACGGATCCTGCTGCTTGGCGGTGTCACTGAAGCGCTGGCGATTGCCCGTACGCTCGGCCCGCAACATATCTACAGCCTCGCTGGCGTTGGCCGGGTGCCGAGCGATTTGCGCTGCCAGATTCGGGTCGGCGGCTATGGCGGCGCTGAGGGTCTGGCGCAGTTCATCGCCGATGAACGCGTCGATCTGCTGCTCGACGCCACGCATCCGTACGCCGCACAAATCAGCGCCAACGCCGCCCGCGCGGCACAGCTCGCCGGCATCCCCTGCTGGGCCTTGCGCCGGCCCGCCTGGCAACCGCAAGCAGGCGATGACTGGCGCGAGGTCAGTGACTGGGCCGAACTCATCGCCGCCCTCGAACCGTTCCACCGCCCGCTGTTCACGCTCGGCCGCGAACCGCTGCAACACCTCGACGAAATCCCGGCACACCAGTTCTGGACCCTGCGCGCCCTCGACGTCTATCCCGGCAACGCGCGCTGCGAAGTGATCGGCGCCCGTGGGCCGTTTCTGCTGGAAGACGAGCGCGCGCTGTTCGAGCGCAGGCAGATCGATGTGCTGATCAGCAAGAACAGCGGCAGCACCGCGACTGAGCCGAAGCTTGAAGTGGCGCGCGAGCGTGGCGTGCCGGTGCTGGTGTTGAAGCGCCCGGGGTTGCCGGGGGTTGATCGGGAGTTTGAATCAGTCGCTGAAGTCCTCGCTGCCCTTTCCCACTGAATCGGCACGGCGCTTTGTGGGAGCGAGCCTGCTCGCGAAGACGTCAGCACCAGTAGCCCATCAGTGCCTGACAAATCGCTTTCGCGAGCAGGCTCGCTCCCACAGGAACCGTGGATGTTGCTGATATCTGTGCACACTCACAAAATTTGTGGGAGCGGGCTTGCCCGCGAAGGCGTCAGGTCTGGCACTGCAAATTCAAGTAGCTACACTCCTTTAACAGCTCAATGCGACACCAAGCCGCACGACGCTTTTTTACTTATCGGCCCTGATCAGGCTAAATGGGCCGCGCCTGATCGCCCACCCAACGGACCTGTCCCATGAACCGACGCCGGTTAGCATTTGCCTGGATCGCCTGCTTTGCAGTGCTGTTCAACATGCTCGCCATGCCGCTGAGCGGGGCGATGGCGCAGGCGGCCAGTTCACCGGCCGAGCAGATACTCTGGAGCAGTTTCTGCACCGGCAGCGGCATGAAGATGGTGGCGATCGACATCGGTGCCACGGATCAGAAGGCCCCGCAAAACGACAACCATTCGAACATGCAGCACTGCTGGTGTTGCTCAGGCGGGGCGCCATTGCTGGCGCTGCCGGGGCATTCGCCGCAGCTGTATTTCGCGCAATTTGAAAGCAACCGCAGCGTTGCGCCCGCCTCCCTGCAAACCCCGACGCCGCGCCAGCAATGGCCGAGTCTCAATCCCCGTGCCTCCCCTCTGGTCTGATTGGTTCGCGCCCTGAATCCGCGTTTCAAATCGTTCTGGAGAACTGCCATGTTGAAGAAACTCTTCGTCCTCGCTGCGCTGCTTTTGCCGGCGTGCTTTGCCCATGCCCACGAATACAAGGTGGGTGCGCTGGAAATCGCCCATCCGTGGTCGCAGGAACTGCCGCCGAATGCGCCGACCGTCGCCGCCTACTTCATCATCCACAACACCGGCAAAAGCGCCGATCGCCTGCTCAGCGTCGACTCGCCCATCGCTGCACAAGCGCAGTTGCACGAGCACGTGATGCAGGGCGATCTGATGAAGATGCAGCAAGTGCCAAGCGTGGAAATCCCCGCCGGCGGCACCGTGACCTTCGCGCCGATGGCTTACCACGTGATGCTGCTCAACCCGAGCGATCGCAGCCTGCTCAGCGACGGCAAGCGTTTCCCGATGACCCTGCATTTCGAAAAGGCAGGTGACGTCAGCGTTGAAGTAGCCGTGCAGAAGAAACCGCCGGAATCGGCCCAGGGCCACGTGCACGCTCAGTAACTGTTTCGGCTGACTTCGCCCATGCGTCCGTTGCGCGCCAGGCCCGTCCCGCATCACCGTCAGACTCAAGCGCTGACGCGTGGCAGCTGGATCGCCCTGTTCGCCATGTTGATGATCTTCATCGGTCCACTGATTTCTCAGTCGATGCCGATGGATCAGCACGCCTCGACATCGATGCCAATGAGCATGGACATGTCGATGGACATGCCCGGCATGGATCACAGCGGCCACGCAGCCCAGCCTGCGGCCGAGCATTGCCCGCCGCAATCTTCGCATCACGTGCTGTGGGAAAAATGCGGCTATTGCAGCCTGCTGTTCAATTGCCCGGCACTGACCGGCGGCGGCGATTTCGTCGCTTTCAACATCCCGCCACCCAACACCTTCACCCCACCCTCCCCGCGTCTGGGCCATGCCCGCCAACCCTTCTTCCCCGGCGCCCGCACCCGCGCCCCGCCCATCGCCGCGTAAACACACACCTCTGATTGCACACGGTTGAGAAGACAGCACCAGGCTGCCGGCCGTGGTGTTCACGACTGTTCGATGGAAATTGTCATGTCCAGGTTTACTGCTGTCCCCTGCGCGGAATCTGCCCGCGCGCACTTTGCCCTGAATGAATCGCCGATTCGTTGCAGGCACGCTATTGCCGTCCTTTGCGGCGTACTGCTGACTCCGCTGGCGCTGGCCGACGATCACGCTGGCCAAGAAAATGAATTGAGCCCGACGGTGATCACTGCCATCGCTCCAAGCTCACCACTGACGATCGTCACCGACCCCAAGGATCCGCGCCAACCGGTGCCGGCCAGTGACGGCGGCGATTACCTGAAGACCATTCCCGGCTTCGCTCTGGTGCGCAATGGCGGCACCAACGGCGATCCGGTGCTGCGCGGCATGTTTGGTTCGCGGCTGAACATCCTCACCAACGGCAGCATGATGCTCGGCGCTTGCCCTGGCCGGATGGACGCGCCGACTTCGTACATCTCGCCGGAAACCTACGACAAGCTCACGGTGATCAAAGGTCCGCAGACTGTCCTGTGGGGGCCGGGCGCATCGGCCGGTACGGTGCTGTTCGACCGTGAGCCGGAGAACTTCGGCGAACTCGGCACTCGCGTCAACGCCAGCCTCCTGGCGGGCTCGCATGGGCGTTTCGACAAGGTTGTCGACGCCGCTGCCGGCGGTCCTCTGGGTTACGTGCGGGTGATCGGCAACACTGCGCATTCCGATGACTATCGCGACGGCAACAACGACATCGTCGCCTCGCGTTACGACAAGTGGAACGGCGATATCGCACTGGGCTGGACGCCGGATGCCGACACCCTGATCGAACTTACCGCCGGCAAGGGCGATGGCGAGGCACGGTATGCCGGGCGCGGCATGGACGGTTCGCAATTCCTGCGTGAAAGCCTCGGCCTGCGCTTGGAAAAATCCAACATCAGCGAGGTGCTGGAAAAACTCGAGGCACAGGTTTACTACAACTACGCCGACCATGTGATGGACAACTACACCCTGCGCACCCCGTCCGGCACCGGCATGATGGCAGGACCGATGGCGTCCAACGTCGACCGTCGTACCCTCGGTGCACGGATCAAAGCAACCTGGCGCTGGGCTGATGTTCAGCTGATCACCGGCCTCGACGCACAGACCAACGAGCACCGTCAGCGCAGCTCAATGGGCATCGATACCTACAAGGACCTGCCTTACAGCAAGGACGCCGATTTCCACAATTACGGTGTGTTCAGCGAAATGACCTGGTACGCCGCCGAGCGTGATCGCTTGATCACTGGCGCTCGGGTCGATCGCGCCTCGGCGAAGGATTATCGGCAAACCACAGGGTCGGGGATGATGTCCCGCCCCAACCCGACCGCCGACGACACCCGCGCCGACACGCTGCCCAGTGGCTTCGTGCGCTATGAACACGATCTGGCCGACAGCCCGACCACGCTTTATGCAGGCCTCGGCCATGCGCAACGCTTCCCGGATTACTGGGAGTTGTTTTCGCCCAAGTCCGGCCCGGCAGGATCGGTCAATGCGTTCGACTCGATCAAACCGGAAAAGACCACGCAGTTCGACTTCGGCGTGAACTACAAGAGCGCCGACCTCGAAGCCTGGGCCTCGGGTTACATCGGTGTGGTACGCGATTACATCCTGTTCGACTACACGCCGGGAATGATGGGCATGAGCACCTCGCGCGCCGAGAACATCGACGCGCGGATCATGGGTGGCGAACTCGGAGCTGCCTACAACCTGACCGACCACTGGAAAGCCGATGCGACCCTGGCCTATGCCTGGGGCAAGAACAGCAGTGACGACTCGGCATTACCGCAGATGCCGCCGCTGGATGCGCGCTTCGGCCTGACCTACAGCGAGGCCAAGTGGAGCGCCGGCGCATTGTGGCGAGTGGTCGCCGCGCAGCACCGCATCGACGCGAACAAGGGCAACGTGGTCGGCAAGGATTACGCCCAGAGCTCCGGCTTCGGCGTGTTCTCGCTCAACGGCGCGTACCGCATCAACCAGCACTGGAAGGTCAGCAGCGGCGTCGACAACCTGTTCGGCAAAGCCTACGCCGAACACCTGAATCTAGCCGGCAATGCCGGGTTCGGCTATCCGGCCAACGACCCGCAAGCGCTCAATGAACCGGGGCGCACGCTCTGGACCAAAGTGGATATGAGTTTCTGACACCCACCCATGTGGGAGCGAGCCTGCTCGCGAAGACGGCACCACGGTCGGCATCGATATCGACTGAACAACCGCTTCGCGAGCAGGCTCACTCCCGCAGGTAAACAGACAACGAAAAGAACCAAGCCCAGCGGAGCACACGTGATGCAAAAGCCTCAACCCAATTTCTACAACCTGGCCTGGCGCTGGCATTTCTATGCCGGGCTGTTCGTCGCGCCGTTCATGGTGATGCTGGCCCTGACCGGGATCATTTATCTGTTCAAACCGCAGCTCGATTCGCTGATGTACAGCAGCCTGCTCGAAGTGCCGGCCGGGCACCACACGGTGCCGGCCGATGACTTGCTGCAACGGGTGAAAAGCGCTTACCCACAAGGCCAGGTCACCCAGTACCTGCCGCCGGTGAATGCCGAGCGCAGCGCGCAATTCGTGGTGAAGAACGCCGGTCATGAACTCAACGTGTTCGTCGATCCGTACCACGGTGACATCCTCGGCGAGCAGGATGCCAAGCAGAACCTGCAAGCCATCGCCCGCGCGATCCACGGCGAATTGATGATCGGCACAGTCGGCGATCGCCTGATCGAAATGGCCGCTGGCTGGGGCGTAGTGCTGGTGGTGTCGGGGCTGTTTCTGTGGTGGCCGCGCGGTCAGGCGGCGGGCATTCTGTGGCCGCGCCTGAGCAGTCGCGGTCGGGTGTTGTGGCGCGACCTGCATGCCGTCACCGGTTTCTGGGGCGCGACATTGCTGTTGGTGATGTTGCTCAGTGGCATGACCTGGACCGGTTTCTGGGGCAAGCAATACGCGCAGGTGTGGAACGTGTTTCCGGCAGCGATGTGGGACAACGTGCCGACCTCCGACATCGAGGCACGCAGCCTCAACAGCGCCACCCGCCAGACCGTGCCATGGGCGATGGAAAATACGCCGATGCCGATGTCCGGCGACCACGCCGAACACATGAATCACGGCAATGCCCATGCCGGCCCCGCAGCACCCGCGATCAGCCTGCAGGACGTGCAGAACATCGCCAGTGAACGCAAGGTTGAACCCGGCTACAGCATCACCCTGCCGACCACCGCCACCGGCGTGTTCACCATTGCCGTGTTCGCTGATGACCCGCGCAACGACGCCACCCTGCACGTCGATCAGTACACCGGCAAGGTCCTCGCCGATGTCCGCTTCGAGCACTACGGCACCGTCGCGCGCGCCACGGAAATCGGCGTGATGTTGCACGAAGGCAAGATGTTCGGCACCTTCAACCAGATTGTCGTGCTGCTGATCTGCCTGATGATTCTGCTCAGCGCCGTCAGCGGCGTGGTGATCTGGTGGAAGCGTCGGCCTGAAGGCAAATTCGGTGTGCCGCCGCTGCGCCATGACCTGCCGAAGTGGAAAACCGGCGTGGCGATCATGCTGGTGCTGGCGGTGGTGTTTCCACTGGTGGGGGCGTCGCTGGTGGTGGTCTGGTTGCTCGACCGGTTTCTCGTGCCCCGACTTGGCGAGCGTTCCGCGCAGGTGCAGCGTTGATGTGACGGGCGCGGGCCGTTGCGGCGGCCCACGCCTGTTCATTCATTTCACTTACAACTCGTCGCGCAAGCGCACGGTTCCGGGTGTCGGGGTCTGCTGACGACGGCTTCGCCAGGTAGTGTTCATGCGGCCGGTCTGGCGCCAGTAATAACCGCCGATCAGCACCCGAAACTCACCCAGCGCCATAAGCCGCGAAAGAAACTCTCCAGGGCTCAGCCGGCTGATCCAGCGTCCGCCCTCGAAAGTGGCTGAGCGGGTCAGCAACAGATCTCTTTCCGCCCTTGAATAGATGGGTGTGTACTTGAGCAGCACATCGTGCGGTGTTGAATAGTAGTAGTGCAGGATATGCACGCCTTTTTCCGTGGGTGCATGGGTGTGCGCATGCACCAGCGAAGGCGCAGCGTAATTGGCATAGACCTGATCCACGTCCGCCGCCAGCGTGGTGTTGCCCGAGACATGCAATTGATGGGTGGCCATCACCGAGTAACCCTCGGGATAACGCGGCGCCGGATCGCGCCAACTGACAGCCGGATCCGCGACGGTACGCAGTATGCGCAACAGCGGATTGTCCTCGTTGGCCAGATACACGATCGGCTCAAGCGGAACGAAGCGAAGGCTGGACGGGTTCGCCAGAATCGCACTCTCATAACCGGTGCCTATTACCGCCTGGCCGGCTACCCGCCCATGAACATGGCAGGCGGCATCATCGGGATGATGAAAGACAGGTCCCAGCGCTGGCGCCGGATGCTCGCGCCAGCGTTGCTCACTGGACACCTCGGTCAGCCGTGGCTGCCAGTGTTCATCCACCTGACCATGCCGCGACCAGTATTCACTGGTTTCGATTACCTCAAGTCGACCGGCATGAGCCATCCGTTGGACATAGTCGACAAATCTGAACGTACCGCTGGCAATGCCCCGCTCATCGACCGCCGCTTCCACCTTCGACACAAAGGCATTGGGGCGCAGTTGCACTTGCCCGAACTCATCGTAGAAAGTGCCGGGCTCGAATGCATGCAGTTGCAATTTCAACAACGCGCCATCGGCGCAGGAGAAGTAGATCGGCCGGTACCCCTGGGGCGTGTTGGCCCATGCGCAGGCTGCCTGGACATCGTTGGGCAGCAGAAAAAAGTGCCGCATATCGTCCGGCCGCGCGCCCAGAGGTGGCAGCGCTGCTCGCAAATAAATGGCGCTCAGACTGAAACCTGACGGCAGCTTGCCCTGTTCGAAAACCCGATCCAGCGCCAACCCCGAACGCTGCACCGCAACTGGCAGAGTGGACACCAACAGGTCTTCAGGGCCGTTCAAAACGTAGCCGAAGGTCTGCGCATCCCTGCTCAACGACAGTTGATGAGCGTAACGCGCGGCAGCGTCTGCCTGGATGAACAGCGGGCTGCCGACCTGGCTGCTCAACGCCTTGTCATAATCTGCGGCCGGCAACAGATCCCCGGAGTATGGTGCCCACTGGATAATCTGGCGCGGTTGCCCCCAGATCGCGCTTGCGGCGACTACCCACAGACGTCCGGCCCTGGCCAGATCGTTCACCCATTCGACGGGTTTCAATTGCCGATCGCGCAGGCGCTGTCTTATCGCTTTTGCATCGACGACGGACAGCCGCTCGCCCTGATCAAGCAGCTGCGAAAGCAGTTCGGCTTGCGGCCGATAGCCAATCACCGCGCCATCCGGACAGAACAGGTACTCATCCCGTGGGGCGGGTGTATAGCGAACCAGCGAACCGTCCGCCGCCACCCGGTATTCCTCTTTAATGCCGCGTTTGTTGAACGCCGACTCCAGCACCTCGACCGAAAACACGTTCTGGTACACCTGCTTTTGCACAGGCGCCAAGACCAACGACACCTCCTGGGCGACGCGCGAGCGGTACCGCGCCACGATGCGACAACCCGCAGGAAACAATCCGGCGGCGCGACTTTCCTCAGGGCAGATATCGGTGAAATCGAAATCCTCATGGCTGACTTCAACGGGCACTGTGGCGACGTAGCGCTTATCGACCGTCTCCAGAATCAGCCCGCCATGCACTCGGTCGGTCACCAGAGGCACGAGTGTCCTGGCGTGGACGGCCGCGTCGTCAGCTGTCTGAAAAACCGGACCGAGCCTGCGCCGTTCGAGATTTGCGTACGGTTGCCAGGTGACATTGATCTGCCCCGTCCGGTCCCAGCACAGACCGGTGCGCATGACGGAGAGCTCGCCGCTGCTGGCGACCTCATGGATAAAGTCGGTCGGTAGACGGTTGCCAGCGGCCAGATCGCTTTTGATCTGTTCAAGCGTGCGCTGGGACGAGGCGTCATGAAACAGCTTGCTGGACTTGCTCCACACATATTTGAGCAACGCACCATCGCGCACTGCGAGATAAAGCGCTGCGGGAACGTCCGGCACCATGACCGGGCGCCGGCCGCCGTAATACATCGAGGCTGTCAGGTGGTCCGGCGAGATGAAGTAATGCGCCAGCCATTCATCCGGGCTTTTCGTCGGATCACCGGCTCGTTGCGACGCATAAAAATTGCCGTGCAGTTCGAAGCCCTCGGGCAACGCATGCCAGGGCTCTGAGGGCAGGTCGGCGAAAACCGAATCGAGCCTGAACAGATTTTTGCCTTGATCACTGACGGGCACCAGCTCGGTAGCCACATACTCTGGCCGGCTCTTGTGCCTGAGAATGAAGCCGAAGTACGCGCGCGTTTCGCCCTGTGGACGAAAGTCCCCCATGCATCGGTCCCGTGCAGCCTCATCCGCCGAGGGAAAAATCGCGCCGAATGCCACACCTTCCAGGCGTTTCCAGGGCAACGGCAACGTCAGCGGCGGCAACGGTATTTGCGGCTGCGGGAGTGGCGTGGGTTTGGGCAGGATCGGCTTGTCTCTGTCCGGCTGGGGATACAGAAGCGGCGGCAGTTGCACCACCGGCAACTGCGGCACGGGCAAAGGCGCGGGCGTGGTGCGCAGCGACCAGGCGGGCGGCACCCGCCCGCGATAGCCCCACAGTTCATTATCGATCAGAACCGTTAAACGTCCGGCCGCTGCCTGTTCACGAATGAAGTCCTGCGGGCGTTTACGGCCGCTGTCCAGTTCCAGCGCCAGGGCGCCCGGATGCTGGCGCGTGCCCAGGCGCCGGGCCAATTCCGTGGAGCCCGCAGATCCGATGACCTCATACCTGACGAGGCTGTCCGGCGCCGCGCTGACATACAAGGCAATCTCGTCGAGCAGGACTTGCCTGACCTCCGCCACACTCAACATCTGCAAGCTCACAGCCGCTTCCTGATACGCCCAGCCAAAAAGCTCTGCATCCACCGGCAAAAGTTGTGACAGCGCCGTGTGTGAGACGTAACGGGCGTGCAGCGCATGGTCGTCGGGAAAGACCGGACGCCCATGATTGTCCATCGGATAAAGCCTGCCCTGACTGAGCGTGTCGATATCTCCCGGCAACGGTTCGGTCACCACGAAGCGCTTGTCGCTGCGCTGAAAAACATACCCGGCGTACGGTTTGTCACGGCGCAGGCCGGCGAGTTCATGGGCATGGCGCACGGCATCATCGGCGCACAGAAAAGCGCCGCTCAATCGCGGCCAGGGGAAGTTCGCGAAGGGTTGCCATTGCAGATCCACCGGCCCCAGATGCGCCCACAGCGCACTGCCGCGCACGACCTCCAGGGTCCCGGCCAGTACCAGCATCGAGACAAATGCGCGGGTATCCAGTGTGCCGGCCAACAGCCTTGCCTGCACTCCATTGTCACCGACCGTGCCGTCCGACTGCGTAACGCTCAGTGCCGCTTCGATCGAATCGCCGCTGAAGCGGTACTTCAACATCGCATGATCCTGCGCCCGCATGTATAGCGACAACGCATGCCCTGCTTTCGCCAGATGTTTGCTGCGGGCATTCGCTTCGATAGCGACGGCGATCTCCCGGGGCGTGAAGAAGTTCTCGTAGAGCCACGGCTGAGCGGGTGGAAACTGCGCAGGGTCGGGCCGCGAGGCGAAGTAGAAACCCTCCAGCAAATAACCCCTCGGCAGCTGCAATTGCCCTTGGGCATCAACCGGAAATATTCGCTCAGGATCCCATGCAGCCAGTCCGGCCGGGCGCGCATGGGTGGCGACATACTCCTCGCCAATCAATTTTTTCAATATCAGGCCCGTCGTCTGTGCGCCTCTGGATTTCAAGGCGGCAAGCACGGCGCGTTCGGCATTGACGCATACCCGGGTCATCAGCGGCAGTTCGGTGACCACACCCGTGGAGAACGACGCGCCGGCCTTCCAGTCCGCAGGTACGCGCCCCACCGAGTAGCCCCAGTCGGCATTCGAAACAATGACTTTGAGTTCACCCACGGTCGCCAGCCTGTTGATCACCGCCATCACGTCATAGGCCCCAGCCGGATGGCCCGACGGCCCGCCGGACTGCTGCCAGAGGAAGTAGTCGCGTTCCTCGGGCGAGCCGCTCGAGACGTATTTGAGCAAGCTGCCATCCGGGCCTGAAAGGTAAGCGTTGCGGAAAAAATCCCGCGCCGACACATCGCCAATGAAATCGCCGCCTGAATAGAAGCTCATGAACAGCCTGAGCAGGGTTTCGTCCTGACGCCGATTGCCATTGCGGAACTGGTCATGTATCGGCGGATGGCTGTGTACGCTGGCGATACATCGGTAGCCCAGCGGATGGAGCATGCCGCCAAGGGCATCGGTCTGCACAATCGTGCCGAAGTCGAAGCGCGTGGCTTCACCTGCGATGGGAGAGGTGGCGAGGAATTTCCCGTCCGGTCGCAGCAGGATCACGCTGCCGTACTCTTTGTCCGGGTTCAGTGGAATCCGCGTGTGCACCCAATAGGCGGCGTCCTCTTCAGTCAGAAAGGCCGGGCTCAGTGGCGGCAGCTTGAACGTTGCTGAAGAACTTGCGGTACGACCGGATCGGCCTGAGACATGACTCATAAAAACCTGCGCTGAGAATCGGGATGAGCGCGTGAGTGTGGGCCGTCGGGTTTCACCTGCTGTGGTACATGTTTATCGTTTCTGTATCCGCATCTGCGCGACAGCCCGCGCCCCAATCTGGCGCAGCTGGACGCACCACCGCCCGACTACCGTCCCCTCCTGGTGCACGCATTCAGCACGCAAGCGCTCTGGCACGACATTTTCTTGCCTGAACGCGACCGGGCACAGCCTTTGCAAAACACACCTTCAGTCGTCCGCATCTGCCAACCAGAAAAAATCGAATGTTCATGGAGATCGCACAATGAAGCGTCGCAGTTTGATCAAGGCTTTCACACTCACGGCATCCATTGCCGCGATGGGCATGACCTGGACTGTCCAGGCCGCCGAGACCATCAAGGTCGGGATTCTGCATTCGTTGTCCGGGACCATGGCGATCTCCGAAACGTCGCTCAAGGACATGGCGCTGATGACCATCGATGAGATCAACGCCAAGGGCGGTGTGAACGGCAAGATGCTCGAGCCGGTGGTGGTCGACCCCGCTTCCAACTGGCCGCTGTTCGCCGAAAAAGGCCGGCAGCTGCTGACCCAGGACAAGGTCGCGGTGGTGTTCGGCTGCTGGACCTCGGTATCGCGCAAATCGGTATTGCCGGTGTTCGAAGAACTCAACGGTCTGCTGTTCTACCCGGTGCAGTACGAAGGCGAAGAGATGTCGCCGAACGTCTTCTACACCGGCGCCGCGCCGAATCAGCAAGCGATCCCCGCCGTTGAATACCTGATGAGTGAAGAAGGCGGCAGCGCCAAGCGCTACTTCCTGCTCGGCACCGACTACGTCTACCCGCGCACCACCAACAAGATCCTGCGCGCGTTCCTGCATTCCAAAGGCGTGGCCGACAAGGACATCGAAGAGGTCTACACGCCGTTCGGTCACAGCGATTACCAGACCATCGTTGCCAACATCAAAAAATTCTCCGCCGGCGGCAAGACTGCCGTCATTTCCACCGTCAACGGCGACTCCAACGTGCCGTTCTATAAAGAGCTGGCCAACCAGGGCCTGAAAGCCACCGACGTACCGGTGGTGGCTTTCTCGGTCGGCGAAGAAGAACTGCGCGGCATCGACACCAAACCGCTGGTGGGCAACCTCGCGGCGTGGAACTACTTCGAGTCGGTGGAGAATCCTGCGAACAAGAAATTCGTCGCGGACTGGAAAGCCTATGCGAAGAAACACAACCTGCCGGGTGCCGATAAAGCCGTGACCAACGACCCGATGGAAGCCACCTACGTCGGCATCCACATGTGGGCGCAGGCGGTCGAGAAAGCCAAATCCACTGACGTCGACAAGGTTCGTGAAGCACTGGCCGGGCAGACCTTTGCTGCGCCGTCCGGTTACACGTTGACCATGGACAAGACCAATCACCACCTGCACAAGCCCGTGATGATCGGCGAAATCCAGAGCGACGGGCAGTTCAACGTCGTGTGGCAGACCGAAGGCCCGATCCGCGCGCAACCATGGAGCCCGTTCATTCAGGGCAACGACAAGAAGCCGGATTATGCGGTGAAGAGCAACTGAGGCGAATTCAGTTTTTGAGGCGAGCATGAGACTTCCCCCTCACCCCAGCCCTCTCCCTCAGGGAGAGGGGGAAAGGGAGCCGATCTTCATGCTCTTCAGACCCTGAGTTCGACTCGAGTTCGCAGGTCGCAGCACATCGTCCAGACACCTCGGTCAGTCCCCTCTCCCCTCCGGGAGAGGGTCAGGGTGAGGGGGCGGTTGAACAGGACACCACTAATGCCCACTGCCATACACCGCGTACTTCTCGCCATCGCACTGTTGCTGCCACTCCTGGCCCACGCCGGCGACGCCGAAGACTTCGTCGCGGCCAACCCGATGCAACAGGCCAAACTGCTGGAAGCCTGGGCCGCGCAGCCCGATCCGGCGCGTATCGAATTGCTCAACGCCCTGCAACAAGGCGAACTGACGATCGACGGCCAAGCGAAAACCCTGCGCCTGAACAATCGCCTGCGGGGTCTGATCGACACCGCAATGGCCAGCCATCAATTGCTCGCCGCTGACAGCAAGATCCGTCTGAGCGCCGCGCAGCAATTGCAGAAAAGCGCGAAACCCGCGCAGCTGAAATTTCTCGACCGGCAACTCGCTGGGGAAAAAGATCAAAGCGTGCATGCCGCCTTGAGCCTGGCGCTGGCCAATCTGCAACTGGTCGACAGCGACCCGGCGGTGCGCCTCGCGGCGGTACGTCTGCTCGGTGAAACCGGCGACCCGCTGGCACGCACACGCCTCGAAGGCCTGCTCGAACCGGGCGTGGAAAGCGATGCCGGCGTGCGTACCGCCGCTGAAACCAGCCTCGCTCAGGTCAAGCGCAAGCTGCTGATCGGCGAAGTGCTCGGCCAGGCCTTCAGCGGCATGTCGCTGGGCTCGATTCTGCTGCTCGCGGCCCTCGGCCTGGCGATCACCTTCGGCCTGCTCGGGGTGATCAACATGGCCCACGGCGAGATGCTGATGCTCGGTGCCTACTCGACCTACGTCGTGCAGTTGATGTTCCAGCGTTACGCGCCGCAAGCCATCGAGTTCTATCCGCTGATCGCGCTGCCGGTGGCGTTTTTCGTCACCGCCGCCATCGGCATGGCGCTGGAGCGCACGGTCATCCGCCACCTTTACGGTCGGCCACTGGAAACCCTGCTGGCAACCTGGGGCATCAGCCTGATGCTGATTCAGCTTGTGCGTTTGTTGTTCGGCGCGCAGAACGTTGAAGTCGCCAACCCGGCGTGGCTGTCCGGCGGCATCCAAGTGCTGCCCAATCTGGTGCTGCCGTACAACCGCATCGTCATCATCGCTTTCGCATTGTTCGTGGTGGTGCTGACCTGGCTGTTGCTGAACAAAACCCGCCTCGGCCTCAACGTGCGCGCCGTCACCCAGAACCGCAACATGGCCGCCTGCTGCGGCGTGCCGACCGGGCGCGTCGACATGCTCGCCTTCGGCCTCGGCTCGGGCATCGCCGGGTTGGGCGGCGTGGCGCTGAGCCAGATCGGCAACGTCGGTCCCGACCTTGGCCAGAGCTACATCATCGACTCGTTCCTGGTGGTGGTGCTCGGCGGCGTCGGCCAATTGGCCGGTAGCGTGCTCGCCGCATTTGGCTTAGGGATCGCCAACAAGATTCTCGAACCGCAGATCGGTGCGGTGCTCGGCAAGATCCTGATCCTCGCGCTGATCATTCTGTTCATTCAGAAACGTCCGCAAGGCCTCTTCGCACTGAAAGGACGGGTGATCGACTGATGAACCAGCCTCTGTTAGTCACGGCCACACAAAAGGCCGGGCCGAAAGTCACGCTCGCGGTCGGCGGGGTGATCCTCGCGCTGCTGATCGTTCTGCCGCTGCTCTCGTTGTTGTCGCCAGACAATGCCCTGCACGTCTCGGCCTACACGCTGACGCTGGTCGGCAAAATCCTCTGCTACGCCATCGTTGCTCTGGCGCTGGATCTGGTCTGGGGCTATGCCGGCCTGCTGTCGCTGGGCCACGGTCTGTTCTTCGCCCTCGGCGGTTATGCGATGGGCATGTACCTGATGCGTCAGGCGGCCGGCGATGGCTTGCCAGCGTTCATGACTTTCCTGTCGTGGAGCGAATTGCCGTGGTACTGGACCGGCACCAGCAGCTTCCTCTGGGCCATGTGTCTGGTGGTGCTGGCGCCGGGGTTGCTGGCGCTGGTGTTCGGCTTCTTCGCCTTCCGTTCGCGGATCAAAGGCGTGTATTTCTCGATCATGACCCAGGCCCTGACCTTCGCCGGCATGCTCCTGTTTTTCCGCAACGAGACCGGTTTCGGAGGCAATAACGGCTTCACCAATTTCCGCACGATCCTCGGCTTCGGCATCACCGAACCGGGCACCCGCGCGGTGCTGTTTCTGGCCACGGTGTTGCTGCTGGTGGCGAGCCTGTTCATCGGCTGGCGCCTGGCGCAAAGCAAGTTCGGTCGGGTGCTGACGGCGTTGCGTGATGCGGAAAACCGTTTGATGTTCTGCGGCTACGACCCGCGCGGTTTCAAGCTGTTCGTCTGGGTGCTGAGTGCGGTGTTGTGCGGTCTCGCCGGAGCGCTGTACGTGCCACAAGTGGGCATCATCAACCCCAGCGAAATGTCTCCGACCAACTCAATCGAAGCGGCGGTGTGGGTCGCCCTTGGCGGGCGCGGCACGCTGATCGGGCCGCTGCTCGGCGCCGGCGTGGTCAACGGCATGAAGAGCTGGTTCACCGTGGCCTTCCCGGAATACTGGCTGTTCTTCCTCGGCGCGCTGTTCATCGTCGTGACGTTGTACCTGCCCAAGGGCGTGATCGGTCTGCTGAAGAAACGAGGTGAACAATGAGAGTCACAGCGAGTGCTGAATTCATGCTGGAGCCGGCGTTTTTCCCCGTGGAACCGAACAAGGACGAAGGCACCAGCCGCGACTCGATCGGCCTCGGCCAGCGCGTCGGCCCGGGCCTCGACACCCGCCACGGCACGATCCTCACCCTGGAAGACATCAGCGTCAGCTTCGACGGCTTCCGTGCGCTGAACAATCTCAACCTGTACATCGGCGTCGGCGAACTGCGCTGCATCATCGGCCCCAACGGCGCGGGCAAGACCACGCTGATGGACGTGATCACCGGCAAGACCCGGCCCAGCCACGGCAAGGCCTGGTTCGGTGAAACCCTCGACCTGACGCAGATGAGCGAAGTGCAGATTGCCCAGTCCGGCATCGGCCGCAAGTTTCAGAAGCCAACGGTGTTCGAAGCCTTGAGCGTGTTCGAAAACCTGGAGCTGGCGCAGAAGACCGACAAGTCGGTGTGGGCCAGTTTGCGTGCACGCCTGAGCGGCGAACAGAAGGACCGCATCAGCGAAGTGCTTGAGACGATTCGCCTGACCACCTCGGTCAATCGCCAGGCCGGCCTACTGTCCCACGGCCAGAAGCAGTTCCTCGAGATCGGCATGCTGCTGATGCAGGACCCGCAGTTGCTCCTGCTCGACGAACCGGTGGCGGGCATGACCGACGCCGAAACCGAGTTCACCGCCGAGCTGTTCAAATCGCTGGCGGGCAAGCATTCGTTGATGGTGGTCGAGCACGACATGGGTTTCGTCGGCTCGATTGCCGACCACGTCACGGTGCTGCATCAGGGCAGCGTGCTGGCCGGGGGCTCGCTTGAGCAAGTGCAGGAAAACGAGCGCGTGATCGAGGTCTACCTCGGCCGCTGAAGACCTAGATCGTTCCCACGCTCTGCGTGGGAATGCCGCCATGGACGCTCTGCGTCCGCCGTTATGTGACGCGGAGCGTCACGGGATGCGTTCCCACGCAGAGCGTGGGAACGATCACCGGGGGAGAATTCGAACATGCTGCAAGTCGACAAGCTGCATCAGTACTACGGCGGTAGCCACATCCTGCGCGGCCTCAGCTTCGAGGTGAAAGTCGGCGAAGTCACGTGCCTGCTCGGGCGTAACGGCGTGGGCAAGACCACTCTGCTCAAATGTCTGATGGGCCTGCTGCCGGCCAAGGAAGGCGCGGTGAACTGGGAAGGCAAACCGATCACCACGTTTAAACCGCATCAGCGTGTGCATGCCGGTATCGCCTACGTGCCGCAGGGCCGTGAGATCTTCGGGCGCCTGACGGTAGAAGAAAATCTGCTGATGGGCCTGTCGCGCTTTCCAGGCTCAGAAGCCAAGGAAGTTCCAGGTTTCATCTACGAATTGTTCCCGGTGCTGCTACAAATGAAGCAGCGCCGTGGCGGTGATCTGTCCGGCGGTCAGCAACAGCAACTGGCAATCGGCCGGGCGCTGGCCAGCCGCCCGCGCCTGCTGATTCTTGATGAGCCGACCGAAGGCATTCAACCGTCGGTGATCAAGGAAATCGGCGCGGTGATCAAGCAGCTCGCGGCGCGCGGTGACATGGCGATTCTGCTGGTCGAGCAGTTCTACGACTTTGCTGCAGAATTGGCCGATCAATACCTGGTGATGTCGCGGGGCGAGATCGTTCAACAGGGTCGCGGTGAAAATATGGAGGCCGAAGGTGTACGCGGGCTGGTCACGATCTAACGCGCCGGTCTAATCTGTAGCTTCCTAACGATAATCACAAACCATGAATTCGATTGTTGCACCTGCCCTGTTTACCCCGAGCTGGCACGCCGAGCTGGAACTGGCCTACGCGCGTTTCGGCGATTGCACGCGTCCGGTCATGCGCCGCCATCTCGGCCCGCTGCGCGTGCAAAAGCATCTGTACGCCGAAGGCCCGCAAGTCTGCCAGCACATCATCGTCCATCCGCCGGGCGGAATTGCCGGTGGTGATCGACTGAACATCAAGGCCCGCGTCGAACACAACGCCTGGGCGCAAATCACCAGCCCCGGCGCCGCCAAGTGGTATCGCGCGGGTGGGCCGGCGTATCAACAGCTCGACTTGAAAGTCGCTGCCGGTGCGACACTGGAATGGCTGCCGCAGGAAACTATCGTCTACAGCGCCGCGCAGGCCGAGTTGACCACAACGATCGAGCTTGAAGGCGATGCGCGGCTGTTCTACTGGGACGTGGTGGCGCTCGGTCGGCCGGCCAGCGGCGAGCGTTTTGACCTCGGGCATTTTCAGGCGCATCTGGACATCCGCCGCGACGGTCGGTTGCTCTGGCACGAACGGCAGCGCATTGTCGGCAACGATGGTTTGCTCGACTCGCCAATCGGGCTGGATGGGCAACCGGTGTTCGCGACGATGCTGGTGACCGGTGAGATAGACGCCGGGTTGCTGGAGCGTTGCCGCTCGCTGGGGCATGAGGTGCGCGGGGATCTGACGCAATTGCCGGGACTGCTGGTGGCTCGTTGCCTGGCCAGTGAGGCGTTGCTCGCCCGCGCCTGGCTCATCGATTTGTGGCGATTGCTCAGACCTGCGCTGCTGGGGCGCGAAGCTATCGCGCCAAGAATATGGAGCACCTGAAACCCCGACCCTCACCCCCCGCCCTCTCCCGGAGGGAGAGGGAGCCTGACCGAGTCGTCTGAAATAAATTTATCTGCCTGAACGAATATTGCTGACTGAATTGGCCATTGAAAACAACCAAGATCAGTCCCCTCTCCCTCGGGAGAGGGCTAGGGTGAGGGGCTGCTCCAACTGGCACCCCACACTTCTCGAGAGCCACCCGAATCTGCCCTGATGGAACCCGAACCATGGACCTGACCCCACGCGAAAAAGACAAGCTGCTGATCTTCACCGCCGGCCTCGTCGCCGAGCGGCGGCTGGCCCGTGGCGTAAAACTCAACTACCCGGAAGCCATGGCCTACATCTCCGCCGCGCTGCTGGAGGGTGCCCGCGACGGCCAGACCGTGGCCGAGCTGATGCACTACGGCACCACCCTGCTCAGCCGCGAACAAGTGATGGAAGGCATCCCGGAAATGATCCCGGAAATCCAGGTCGAGGCGACGTTCCCCGACGGCACCAAACTGGTCACCGTTCACCAGCCGATCGTCTGAGGCCGCGCCATGACTTACGCCATTCGCGATGCAAGCCGGGCCGACCTGCCGGCGATCCGCGACATCTACAACGACGCCGTGCTCAACACCACGGCGATCTGGAATGAACAAGCGGTCGACCTCGGCAATCGCCAGGCATGGTTCGACGCGCGTCAGTTGCAGGCGTACCCGATTCTGGTGATCGTCGACAGCCACAACGCGGTGCTGGGTTACGCCTCGTTCGGCGATTGGCGGCCGTTCGACGGTTTCCGCCACACCGTCGAACACTCGGTGTACGTGCGCAGCGATCAACGCGGCAACGGCCTCGGCCCGCAACTGATGACCGCGTTGATCGAACGCGCCCGCGCCTGCGGTAAACACGTCATGGTCGCTGCCATCGAAAGTGGCAACGCCGCGTCGATTCGCCTGCACGAGCGCGCCGGTTTCAGCATCACCGGGCAGATGCCGCAAGTCGGCACCAAGTTCGGCCGCTGGCTCGACCTGACCTTCATGCAGTTGACCCTCAATCCCGGCGCACAGCCGCCGGATACTCACAAGGAGTGATGTCGATGAACGCCGCCCAGTTGCGCCGCGTCAACGCTGAAAGCTTTGCCCACTATCGCCAGGGCCTGATCGATCTGCTGCTCGACGCCGTCGGTTACGGCGCCAGCGTCGGTTTTATGGCCGACCTCGATGAGGTGCAGGCGCGCGCATATTTCGATGAGGTGCAGGACAACATCAACAAGGGCAGCACGCTGCTTTGGGTGGTGGTCAAGGACGAGCAGGTGCTGGCCAGCGTGCAATTGGGCCTGTGCCAGAAGGCCAATGGTCTGAACCGCGCCGAAGTGCAGAAACTGCTGGTGCGCGAACACGCGCGGCGCCGTGGCCTCGGCCAGCAACTGATGCAGGCGCTGGAACTCGAAGCGCCCAAGCACAAGCGCGGCATGCTCTATCTCGACACCGAGGCCGGCTCGCCGGCGGAAGATTTCTACAAGGCGCTGGGCTACGTGCGCGCCGGCGAAATCCCTGATTACGCCTGCGACCCCAACGGCACCTATCGCCCGACCGCGCTCTATTACAAAGTCCTGCAAGGAGCCCAGCGATGATTCCTGGCCAATACCAGATCCAGCCCGGCGACATCGAACTCAACGTCGGCCGTCGCACCCTCAGCCTGAAAGTCGCCAACAGCGGCGACCGGCCGATTCAGGTCGGCTCGCATTTCCACTTTTTTGAAACCAACGACGCGCTGACCTTCGATCGCGCCGCCAGTCGCGGCATGCGCCTGAATATTCCGGCGGGCACGGCGGTGCGCTTCGAGCCGGGGCAAAGCCGTGAAGTCGAACTGGTGGATTACGCCGGGCATCGCCGGGTGTTCGGCTTTGCCGGCCGCATCATGGGTGATCTCTAAACAACACGGTGCCCGCTCTGGCCCCTTCGCGAGCAGGCTCGCTCCCACATGAGAACGCGATCAAATGTGGGAGCGAGCCTGCTCGCGAAAGCGAGTAATGCGAGCGATTTCAGACCCAATTGAATCTCAAGGCATGCCCATGAAAATCTCCAGACAAGCCTACGCCGACATGTTCGGCCCCACCGTCGGCGACAAGGTGCGCCTGGCCGACACCGAGCTGTGGATCGAAGTCGAAAAGGACTTCACCACCTACGGCGAAGAAGTGAAATTCGGTGGCGGCAAAGTCATCCGCGACGGCCAGGGCCAGAGCCAATTGCTCGCCGCCGAAGTGGTCGACACGCTGATCACCAACGCACTGATCATCGACCACTGGGGCATCGTCAAGGCCGACGTCGGCCTCAAGGACGGGCGCATCGCCGCGATCGGCAAGGCCGGCAACCCCGACGTGCAGCCCAACGTGACCATCGCCATTGGCGCCGGCACCGAAGTGATTGCCGGCGAAGGCATGATCCTCACCGCTGGCGGCATCGACACGCATATCCACTTCATCTGCCCGCAGCAGATCGAAGAAGCGCTGATGAGCGGCGTCACCACCATGATCGGCGGCGGCACCGGGCCTGCCACCGGCACCAACGCCACCACCTGCACCTCCGGCCCGTGGCATCTGGCGCGCATGCTCCAGGCCGCCGATGCTTTCCCGATGAACATCGGTCTGACCGGCAAGGGCAACGCCAGCCTGCCGGAGCCGTTGATCGAACAGGTCAAGGCCGGCGCCATCGGCCTCAAGCTGCACGAGGACTGGGGCACCACTCCGGCGAGCATCGACAACTGCCTCAACGTCGCCGACCAGTACGATGTGCAGGTGGCGATCCACACCGATACCCTCAACGAATCCGGCTTCGTCGAAACCACCCTTGGCGCGTTCAAGGGCCGCACCATCCACACCTATCACACCGAAGGTGCCGGTGGCGGCCACGCGCCAGACATCATCAAGGCCTGCGGCTTTGCCAACGTGCTGCCAAGCTCGACCAACCCGACCCGGCCGTTCACCCGCAACACCATCGACGAACACCTCGACATGCTGATGGTCTGCCATCACCTCGACCCGAGCATTGCCGAAGACGTCGCCTTCGCCGAAAGCCGGATCCGCCGCGAAACCATTGCCGCCGAAGACATCCTCCACGACCTCGGCGCGTTCTCGATGATCAGCTCCGACAGTCAGGCCATGGGCCGCGTCGGCGAAGTCATCACGCGCACCTGGCAGACCGCCGACAAGATGAAAAAACAGCGCGGCCCGCTGCCACAGGACGGCGCAGGCAACGACAACTTCCGCGCCAAGCGTTACATCGCCAAGTACACGATCAACCCGGCAATCACTCATGGCATCAGCCATGAAGTCGGCTCGATCGAAGTCGGCAAGTGGGCCGATCTGGTGCTCTGGCGCCCGGCGTTCTTTGGTGTGAAGCCGACGCTGATCCTCAAGGGCGGTGCGATTGCCGCCAGCCTGATGGGCGACGCCAACGCTTCGATTCCAACACCGCAACCGGTGCATTACCGCCCGATGTTTGCCAGCTACGGCGGCTCGCTGCACGCCACCAGCCTGACCTTTATCAGCCAGGCGGCGCAGGAGGCCGGATTGCCGGAAGCCTTGGGATTGAAGAAGCAGATCGCTGTGGTGAAGGGCTGCCGAGACGTGCAGAAAACCGACCTGATCCACAACGACTATCTGCCGAACATCGATGTCGATCCACAGACCTATCAGGTCAAGGCCGATGGCGTGTTGCTGTGGTGCGAACCGGCGGAAACGCTGCCGATGGCGCAGCGCTACTTTCTGTTCTGATGAAGGCGTGCGCTGAATACGGACGCGCCGGTCCGTATTCAGTCGCGATCGCTCAGGCAATCACGGGAACAGTTTCGCGATGTCCGCATCGCTGTAGTTGTAATCGATGCGTAACTCGGTTCCCGCCGGAATGTCTTCGGTAGCGAAGATGGCGTTGAGAATGAAGTCGCGGGTGACCAGTTCCTTGCCTATCCACTGTTGCGCTTCGACATCGAACGGTACGAACTCGACGTTGTAACCCTCCGTAGCCTGACGAACCGGCTTGCCCGTTGCGTCATACCAAAAGCGCGTGTTGATCCGGGAAATAATCGTGTCACCGACCAGCGCGAATTCGTAGGGGATCAAATATCCAGGCCCTGGTTGATAACGGACGCCGACCTTCATGGTGTATGACTGCTGGGGCAGCGGCACAAGACGTCCCGGCATGATCGCGCCAGCATAGACACCGACCACCTCGCCTCGGGTGATGCGCCGGTTGGCGACCACCATTGACTGGCCGACCAGGGCCTGCTCTCCGGGCACCGTCATGTCGGCCTCGGTGAACAATCGCCATTGCAGCTTTTCTTCATACAACCGCGCGACATGCTCGTAGGCGCCAAACTTGATGTAGGGCTTGATCTGCTCGGAGGTATAACGGCTGCCGTCTTCGAAACGCGCCAGGGTCTGGAGCTTCTTTATCCTGACAGGCCGGCCGGCCATGTCCCGGAAAGGGTATTTGCCGTTATTGGCACGGTCGTAGACCCCGGGCCGATTGGTGAGGAACGAAAACCGTGTTTCGCTGCGCATTGCACGCAATTCCTCAGCGGTGAAGGGTTTGACGGGCATCGACTCGGACGCCAGATAAAAATGTTCCTGCGTTACACCGCCATCGTCGGGCAGCTCCTCAACGGCAGACTCATAGTCTTCATCGCTCTGGCGCGCCACCCTGCGGCTTTTACCCGGGACAGCGGCAGCGTCCGGCGACGCGCCGGATTCTTCAAGCGCGTACCAGTGCTTGTTCAACGGATCGTAGGCAAGCACAGGGCCGGACGGCTGCAGCTCGCTGGACAATCTGGCCCGATGCAGACCGGTCTCGGCATCGACGCCGATCAGCACCGTACCACCGCCCTGCAGGTGCGCGTATTGGCGTCCTTTGAATACGCGAAACCCGTCAACGTCCGCTTGCGGTAGAGGGGCTGTCGAGGCAATCAGGTAACGCTCCAGAGCCGAGGTTTTAAGCTTCGGGACGGGACCAGATGTAGACGGCGTCGGGTCGACGTGCACGCTGTGCGGGGCAACTGCAGTTTCCATTTGCTGCGTGTTGCTGCCGGGCTCACTGGCATCGGGCGGGGTCTTGCGAATGAACGGACCGGGGGTCAGGTGCGACGACTCGATCCCGTGCGCGGCGGGATCCCGGGATGTGCGCCCAGGGGTGGTGATATCGACTGCGCCCGGCTTGGGCGGCTTGGGTCTGACTGGCATTGACAGGCTTCCTTGCAAAGATTGCGCAGCGCTGGCCAGTCTGGCTGGCGCTACGACCGTCGGCATCCATTGCCAACATGTGCCCGGAAAACTATCAGACCATCCTGCCGGTTCATACCGGACGAAACACCCGCAAACATTAATCAGGCGGGAGCGGGCCGGCACGCGATGAGGCCAGCTAGGACCTCACGGCCTCAAACAATTCATTCGACCACCAACCGCCCCAAACGCTGGCGCAACATGCGGTTCTCGGCACGCAACTGCTTCACCTCGTCCAGCAGATCCAGCGCCAGCGCCACGCCTTCCCACTCCAGTTCCAGATCACGGCGCAGCTTCGCCGCACGCTTGGCCAAGGCCAATTCGTAATCGGTGAAGCGCCATTCCCGGGGCTGTGCGCCCTGAGGTTCGAGGATGCCGTGCTCGACGATTTCGATCACGTAGACGTCCGACAAATCGGCCGCCTCACAGAATTCTGCCAGGTCCAGTTGAACGATCAGGGGGCTGCTCATGATGGGCTACTCCGTCGTCGGGTTCAGAAGTTCTCTCGCGGATTGAAGGCGGCTTTCTTCGCCAGTTCCTGCCACAGCGCCTTGACCTCATCGTCGGAGGCTTTGGGCATCACGGCCTTGAGCTGCACGAACAGATAACCGCGTTCGCCGGCCTTGTTCAGCAGGCCATGGCCCTTGGCGCGCATGCGCTGGCCGTTCTGGCTGCCGGCCGGGACCTTGAGGTTGATCTTGCCGGTCAGGGTCGGCACGGCCACTTCAGTGCCCAATGCCAATTCCCACGGAGCCAGGGGCAAGGTGATGATCAGGTTTTCGCCTTCGACATCGAATTTCGGGTGCGGCGCAAAACGAATGGTCAGGTACAGGTCGCCATTCGCCCCGCCACCGATGCCCGGTGCGCCCTGGCCCTTCAGGCGAATTCGCTCGCCATCGGTCACGCCGGCCGGAATCTTCACGTTCAGGCTCTTGCTGGTGTTGCTGACATGCTGGCCGTGCGCGTTGTATTGCGGCACCTGAAAGGTGACTTTCTTCGATTCGTTCGACAGGGTTTCTTCGAGGAAGACCGGCAGTTCCATTTCCACGTCTTGCCCTCGGCGTCCGCGTGATTGGCGGCTCTCGGCGCCACCGAAACCGGGGCCGCGATTGCCGAAGATCGAACTGAAGAAGTCCGAGAAGTCGCCCGTGTCGCCACCGCCGCCACCGAAGCCGCCACGGCTCTGCCAGCCCGGTGGGCCCTGAAACGGCTGACCGTGCTGGCCATAACGGCGCAGTTCGTCGTATTCGGCGCGCTTGTCGGCGCTTTTCAGCGCTTCATAGGCTTCCGAGGCATCCTTGAACTTGGCCTCGGCGTCTTTTTCCTTGCTGACGTCGGGGTGGTATTTGCGCGCCAGCTTGCGATAGGCCGCCTTGATGGCCTTGTCGTCGGCTGTCGGCTCCACGCCGAGTATCTTGTAATAGTCTTTGAAGTCCATGGAAGGATCACCATCCGTTATCGATTTCGCGCCGAGACCAGCATGCGCCGATTGGCACGTGCCGGGTTGACCGATCTCAAGTTTGTGACCGGGTGGCGCCGCAGAAGTTTATCGGCAGTGGACGACGGTTCTTGCGACCGCCGGTGTGTCTGCCGGCCCATGCCAGCAAGTTTGGGGCGATGCGGTGGTTTTCAACTGTCAGGTGGCGAAATAGCGGATGACCGGCCTTCGAATCTGCCGCGCACTGACATACACTGCGCGGCCGTTTTTTTGACCGGAAACCGAAAGACATGAAAGACGCCTCTCCAGCCCGTGCCTGCGGCATCGACTTCGGCACGTCCAACTCCACCGTCGGCTGGCTGCGCCCCGGCATGGACACCATGATCGCGCTGGAAGACGACAAGATCACCCTGCCGTCGGTGGTCTTCTTCAACATCGAGGAACGTCGCCCGGTCTACGGTCGCCTGGCCCTGCACGAGTATCTGGAAGGCTACGAAGGCCGGCTGATGCGCTCGTTGAAAAGCCTGCTCGGCTCCAAGCTGATCAAGCACGACACCAGCGTCCTCGGCACGGCGATGCCGTTCAAGGATCTGCTCGGGCTGTTCATCGGCCAGCTCAAGAGCCGCGCCGAAACCGCCGCCGGTCGGGAATTCGAGCAAGTGGTGCTGGGTCGCCCGGTGTTCTTCGTCGACGACGATCCGCTGGCTGACCAGGAGGCCGAAGACACCCTGGTCGAAGTGGCGCGCAAAATCGGCTTCAAGGACGTGTCGTTCCAGTACGAGCCGATCGCGGCAGCGTTCGACTACGAGTCGACCATCGAGAAAGAAGAGCTGGTACTGATCGTCGACATCGGCGGTGGTACCTCCGACTTCTCGCTGGTGCGCCTGTCGCCCGAGCGTCGCGGTGTCGACAACCGTCACGATGACATCCTCGCCACCGGCGGTGTGCACATCGGTGGTACCGACTTCGACAAACAGCTCAGCCTGCAAGGCCTGATGCCGCTTTTCGGCTACGGCAGCCGCATGAAGAGCGGCGCGTACATGCCAACCAGCCACCACATGAACCTGGCGACCTGGCACACGATCAACTCGGTGTACTCGCAGAAATCCACGCTGGCACTGGGCAGCATGCGTTACGACATCGAAGACACCGGCGGCATCGATCGCCTGTTCAAGCTGATCGAACAGCGCGCCGGGCACTGGCTGGCGATGGAAGTGGAAGAAACCAAGATCCAGCTGACCCACGCCGACAGCCGCCACGTGCCGCTGGACCGCATCGAAGCCGGGCTGAGCGTAGAGCTGAGCCGCGCGCTGTTCGAATCGGCGATCGAAGCCTTGCTCGAGCGCGTGCGCGGCAGCGTTACGCAGCTGTTGAATGACGCCGGCGTAGCAGTCGATCAGGTTGATACGGTGTTCTTCACTGGGGGCTCCAGCGGCATCCCGGCCCTGCGCAACAGCGTGTCGGCAATGCTGCCGAACGCTCGGCATGTCGAAGGCAACATCTTTGGCAGCATTGGTAGCGGTTTGGCGATTGAAGCGATGAAGCGTTACGGTTCGATGGCCTGATCACAATCTCTGTGGCGAAGAGCCTTTGTGGCGAGGGGATTTATCCCCGTTGGGTCGCGAAGCGGCCCCCGATTTATGAAAGCAGGGGCCTGCTGCGCAGGCCAACGGGGATAAATCCCCTCGCCACAGATGCATTCAATTCAGTTGCTTGGCCTTAGACCATCCCGCCCAGCTTCAGCTCACTCTTCAGATACGCGTAATAAATCGGCCCTGCCACCACCCCCGGCAAACCGAACGCGGCTTCGAACACCAGCATCGCCAGGAGCAACTCCCACGACTTGGCACTGATCTGCCCACCAACGATGCGCGCGTTGAGGAAGTATTCGAGCTTGTGAATAACGATCAGATAGCCCAGCGCGGCGATCGCCACCCAGATCGACAGCGACAGACCGACGATGGTGATCAGCGTGTTCGACATCAGGTTGCCGATCACCGGCAGCAGGCCGAGCAGGAAGGTCAGCACGATCAGGGTTTTGGTCAGCGGCAGCTTGATGCCGAACATCGGCAGGATCACCGCGAGGAAGATCCCGGTGAACACGGTGTTGAGCAGGGAAATCTTGATCTGCGCGAAGACGATATTGCGAAACGCCTGCACCAGCAGATGCAAACGGTCGAACAAAGCGGCGGCCAGCGGCTTGCGCTTGGTCACGTCGGGGATGCGCTGCAGGGCGATGATCGCGCCGAGCACCATGCCGATCAGCAGGGTGACGAACATGTGCGCGGCGTCCTTGCCGACCAGTTGCAGGTCGGCCAGATGCTTGCTCGCCCACTCGCCGATCGCCACGCGAAATTCCGCTGCACTCGCCGGCAGGTAGGCATCGATGAACGGCGGCAACTGCCCGCGCGCGCGATCGACTACGCCCATGAATTTGTCGAGTGAAGCGCCGGGGTTTTCCGCTTCATGCAGGAGGAAACTGATAGCCCCGGCGAAAATCAGCGCCAGCGCACTTACTACCAGCGTGCCGAGCAGCGCCACCGCCAACCAGCGGGCACGCCGCCCTTCGATCAGCCGTTGCAGTTGCGGGGTGAGCATGTTGACCAGCTCGAACACCAGCAACCCGGCCAGCAGGCTGGGCAACAGGCGCAGCGGCAGCACCAGCAGCAGACCGCCAAAAATGATGATGCAACTGACCCAGAACACAACATGACGCTGAGAAAACGTTGGCATACAGCCTCAAAACGAACGGCGTGAAAGGATGGGCAGTCTGCCAGCGATCCTGGGTTAGCACTAGGGATATGCGGGGTTTCGGATTTTCGTGCAAGGCTTGCGAATTTCCCCCTCACCCTAGCCCTCTCCCCAGAGGGAGAGGGGACCGATTGGGGGTTGCTCGAAAAATTTTCCGACCTGAACGTGCAGTGCCGAATCCGCAATCGACCCGGTATTTCAGACCCCAGTTCCTGTCGGCATCAATGCGGTCGGTCCCCTCTCCCCTCCGGGAGAGGGTTAGGGTGAGGGGAAAATCTCAAGCCGACCGAGTCAATCGGACACCCATGGCGCCCCCTTATTTTTTCTTCAGACACTCACTCATGAACGCCTTGCGCGCATCGCCGGTCAGTGCCTTGGTTTTCGCATCGGCATTGCAGGTGGTCATCTTCTGCTGCTGCGGGGTCAGCTCCTTGCCATCGTTGGCCGCTGATGCCGCTTTCAGGCAGGTGCTCATGAACGCCTTGCGCTCATCGCCCTTCAAACTCTTGGCGGTCGCATCGGCATTGCAGGTGGTCATCTTGTTCTGTTGCGCCGTGGCGGCGAAACCCTGGGAACACACAAGCAGCCCGATCATCAACAACGGCACACGCAACATCTTCATGGAGTTTTCTCCTTGTTGCCGCACCGATGGATGCGGCCTCTGTCGCAGTGTAGTCAAAGCTTGTTACACCTTCCTGCCCTCGAGGTGGCTGCGCCGATACTGCTCCGGCGTACAACCCGCCTGACGGGCAAACATGGCGATGAATGCCGAGCCGCTGCTGTAGCCGAGGTCGAAAGCGATTTCCTGCACCGAACGCGAGGTCTCAAGCGCCTCGATCGCCGCCAGATAACGCAAGCGCTGACGCCACTCGCCAAAACTCATGCCCAGCTCACGAACGAACTGCCGCGCCAGCGTGCGCTCGCTGACATGCACTTGCGCGGCCCAATGCGCCAACGGTTGGTTGTCGCCCGGCGCGGCCTGCAAGGCGTCGAGAATCGTCAGCAAGCCCGGGCTGCTCGCATACGGCAGGTAACATTCCTGCACCGGCGCCTGTTGCAGTTGATCGACCAATACCTGGGCCAGACGCTGATCGGCCTCATGCTCCGGAATCTTCACATCGCGGGCAGCGAAGTCCTTGAGAATCGCCTTGAGAATGTCACTGATCGCCAAGGTGCAGGCATGCGCCGGCAACCGTGTGCAAACACTTGGATCAAGACACACCGCGCGATAGTTGACCGGCTGATGGCTGTAGAAACTGTGCTCGACCTCGGGCGGCACCCACACCGCGTATTGCGGCGGCGACATGAAGCGACTGCCGTCGACATCCATGTGCAACACGCCATGGGCGGCATACTCGAGCGTGCCCCACGGATGGCGATGCGGCGCGGCATATTCGTGGGCATTGAAATCGGCGTAGCGGAAATACACCGCTGACGGCAATTCGCTGAAATCGAGCAGATCGATGTGTTTGCTGTTCATGCTGTCCGGATGCAGAGGCAGGTTGTCCGGTTCGCAGTATAGGCCTGCATCCAGACAGGCGATAATCGCGCTTCATCAACGTTCTGGTTTTTGTCCCATGCAATACGCGTTTCCCCTGCTGGCGATTTTCATCTGGGCCGGCAACACCGTGATCAACAAACTGGCGGTCGGCGCGATCTTCCCGGCCGAGATCGGTTTCTATCGCTGGCTGCTCGCCGGCGTGCTGTTCACGCCATTCATGCTGAAGAAAGTCATCGCCCACTGTCCGCAGATTCGGCCGAACCTGGGGCGGATTTTCATCCTCGGCGTGCTCGGCATGGCGGTGTATCAGAGCCTCGCCTATTTCGCCGCAACACTGACCACCGCGACCAACATGGGCATCATCCTGTCGTTGATGCCATTGATGTCGCTGGCCATGGCGATCATCAGCCTCGGCCAGCGCCTGACGGCTGGTGCGCTGGTCGGTGCGGTGCTGTCGTTCGCTGGCGTGCTGGTGGTGGTGTCGTCCGGCAGCCTCGGTGCGCTGCTGCAACACGGGGTCAATCTGGGCGATGCGATGATGCTGGTCGCGACGCTGGCCTACGCGGTTTACAGCACGCTGCTGAAAAAGTGGCAACTGCGCCTGCCGCCACTGGTGCTGCTGTACTTGCAGGTGCTGGTGGCGATTGTGGTGTTGTTTCCGTTGTTCGCTGTTTCGCCGAAGACCGGTTTGAATCTGCAGAACGTGCCGCTGGTGCTCTATGCATGCCTGCTGGCTTCGATGGTCGCGCCGCTGGCGTGGATGCAAGCGGTGCAGCGGCTGGGACCGAGCCGGACGACGTTGTTCTTCAATCTGCTGCCGCTGATTACCGCGTTGATCGCAGCGCTGGTGCTGAAGGAACAGTTGGCGATGTATCACCTGGTGGGCGGATTGCTGACCTTGGGCGGGGTGGTTTTGTCGGAGCGCTGGACCACCGTGTTGGGCCGCCGGGTCAGCGTTGCCTGATAAGACCCCTTCGCGAGCAGGCTCGCTCCCACATTGAAATGCAGACACCTGTGGGAGCGAGCCTGCTCGCGAAGAACGATGACGCGGTCTGTTTGGCTATAACCCTGCAGCCTCCAGCCGCGCCGCATGCTCGACAAACAGCCTTACCGGATCTGCGCCCTTGCCCACCAGTCCCAGTGACTGATTGACGATGTCGAAATGATCCAGCGGATAGTCATCACCGATCACCGTGCCCAGATGCGAGCTGTAACGGCCGACCATGCCATCGCACTGCCCCGGCTCACGGACGAAGGTCCTGGCGAACAAGCGACAACTGCGGTTGGTGCCGTCAAAAAGATTGCCGCCACGATCGGTCTTGCCCGGTTGCAGCGTCCCTGACCAGGAGTAATAGCGCACACCATTGACCTCTTCCGGCCCCTGCCCGCCCCACGTTTGCGGCAGCCCCTGTGGATAACGTTGATTGAATAATGCGACGCCCGCCGTGGTCAGCGATTGGTGGGAAGCGTGGATATCCACCGGCAGTTTCGGCCCGTGATAACCCGTGTCGAGCAGTGCCATGATCCAGCCGATCAGGCGCAGCAACGCTTCGAGCAAGCGCCCCTTGGCGCTGTTGGCGGGATAGTGCTTTTCCAGATAATCCGCCAGTTCGGAGCCATGATTCGGCCCGGCGACCGATGTTACCGAGGCGACCAGGTCCGGACGCTTCGCCGCCGCATACCGTGCAGTCAACGCGCCTTGGCTGTGGCCAAACAGATTGACCTTTTGCGCCCCGCTCTCGCGCAGGATTTCCTCGATCCGCGCCAGCAACTGCTCGCCGCGCACTTCAGTAGAGTTGAGCGGCGAGACCTGCACCGCGACCACCGTCGCACCACCACGGCGCAAGGCCTTGATGATGCCGAACCAATACGGATAAAGCACCAGCCGGACAAAGCCGAGCATGCCCGGCACCAGCACCAGTGGATAACGTGTCGACATGGGTTACATCCTTGTGCGCGGTGAGTGGATGCCAGACCTGCAAGACGCCCGCCAAGCATCCAGCGTGCCGATGACAACTGAACGATTAGCCTACTTCAGCCCGCCACGATCCGCTCCACCGAAACCGGTCTGACTCTCCCGACATCGCAGTCTTCAGCAGTTCCTGCAGCGCGTCCGGCGTAAATCGCATAAAACTTTTCGCTTCGCTCAAGACTCACAACCTGGGTAGCGACCGCGTCTTCAGAACGTGGCGCCTATCGGATTAGCCTCCAGGAGAATGAAATGAGTGACGTGCATTTGTCTGATGTTCAAACCCTGCGCGAACGCGCGCGGCAACACGTGGAAAACGGCGCGGTCACCGAGGGCTACAACGCCAACCGTGAGGAAATACTGCGTTTGCTCAATGAGTCGCTGGCCACCGAGCTGGTGTGCACCTTGCGCTACAAGCGCCACTACTTCATGGCCAACGGCCTGAAAGCCAACGTCGCCGCCGACGAATTTCTCGAGCACGCCAACCAGGAAGCCGAGCACGCCGATCGCCTCGCCGAACGCATCGTGCAACTGGGCGGCGAACCGGAGTTCAACCCTGACCTGCTGAGCAAGATGTCCCACGCGCAATACGTGGCCGGCAACACGCTCAAGGAAATGGTTTACGAAGATCTGGTGGCCGAGCGCATTGCTATCGACAGCTATCGCGAAATCATCCAGTACATCGGTGACAAAGACCCGACCACCCGCCGCATCTTCGAAGACATCCTCGCCCAGGAAGAAGAACACGCCGACGACATGGCGGATATCCTCAACGACCTATAATCCCGTCACACCGCTTTCGCGAGCAGGCTCGCTCCCACACTGGAACGTATTTCGATTGAAGAAACGCGTTCGAATGTGGGAGCGAGCCTGCTCGCGAAGGCGCCCTCAGAGACGCCGCATTACTTGCTGGGTTTAACGGTCACCGGCGCCTTGCCCTGCTTCATCTGCTCGAGCAACGGCGCGCACTGATTCGGCTCGCCCCCGCTCGGCGCCACCAGCGCCAGCAATCCCGCCGCCGGTGCGGCAATCACGCCCAGCGCAACCATCCCCGCCCCGCGCAGCATCAACGGTACGGCTTTGACGCCGGCATCCGGTTTGATGAACTTGCCGCGCACATACAGCGGCGAGCGCAGCGAGATCAGACGCCAGCCCTTGGATTCCGGGGTCACGGTCAGATCGAGTTGTTCGGTGGCCATGTTCGCCGTGCCATCGATGTAGATGATTGCGTTCTCGGTATCGAAGACAAACAGCCGTGTCGTGGCCAGGCCGGTCTTGATGTCGAAGTCCGCCGCCGCGCAATTGATCTTCACTTCCTTGTCGCCAAAGATCTTGCCGACCACGTAGTTACCGACGTTGAGCCCGGCCAGCTCCATCAACTCACGGCTGATTGCACCGTCGTTGATCAGCATCTTCAGATTACCGTTGGCACCACCGAGCAGCTTGGCCACGGAGTTGCCCCGGCCACTGATGTCGGCATCGCCATTGAGCTCACCGAAACTGGTCTTCATCGGCTCGAAGGTCGGGAACAGCTCTTTGAGTTTGAATTTGCGTGCGGTCAAACGCGCGCGGCCTTCCAGCGGCTCGGTGCGGCCATTGAGGCGAATCAGCGCATCCAGCGTGCCGCCGGCGACACCAAAGCGCAGCGGTTCCAGGCTGAGCTCGCCGTCGTTGAGTTTCAGATGGGTATAGAGGTCGTTGAACGGCAGCTTCTCGCTGTGGACGATGCGTTTGCCGGTGAACTCGACATCGGCGTCCATGGCCCGCCAGCGATCGGTTTTGAATTCTTCGACCGGCAGGACTTTGTCCGCCGGTTGCTTGCTCGCGCCGCCACGGGCCTTTTGCTCGGTGTTGGAGTCGGCGCCGATCAGTGGCGCGAGGTCGGCAAACAGCAGTTGATTGGAGAGCAGCGCACCGCTGAGTTTCGGCCGTGGCTGGCTGGCCACGTAGGTCAGGTCGCCGTGGATGTCGCTGTCGCCGATCTTGCCGTTGAATTTTTCATAAGTGAATTTCGCCCCGGCTTCGTCATGCAGCCTGGCGATCAGGTGGCCGTCGGTGGAGTACGGTGGGGTGTCCGGTAGGGTCACGCCGGTCAGCGGGTAGAGATTGCCGAGGCTGTCTCCAGCGAGCTTGAGGCGCAGATCAAGAGCGCCAAGATTCAGCGGGTCAGTCAGGGTGCCGGCCAGTTCGATACGGGTGTCGCCGATCTTCGCCTGGGCCTGCAACGGGAACGGCTTGCTCGCATCCTGCAACGCCAGCAACCCGCCGATCTTGCCCTGCCCGGTGAGGTTCTGCCCGTGGTACTGGCCTTTGACCTTGAGCGCAAAGGCGTAATCCTGCGGTGCGCCGCCCTTGTCCTGAGCAGTTTTCGCCGCTTTGTCGCCGACGATCTCGCTGAATGGAATCGGCTTGCCGAGCGGGTCGATCAACACATCGAGATTGGTTTTCAGGGTCTGATCGTCGAGGGTCACGTGGCCCTTGTCGAAACCGATCGCGCCGATGTCGACCACCCAGCTCGAAGGCTCGGCGTTCGGGTCCTTGGGATCGAATTTGAACGTCCAGTTGGCGCGGCCATCGGCCAGACGTTGCAGCTCGGCATTCGGCTCGGTCAGGTCGATGCGCGGAATCACCACGCGCTGGGCCAGCAGGGCCAGCGGCGAAATGCGCAGTTCAACGCGTTTGAGCGTGACCATCTGCGGCTGCTTCGACCAGTCAGGATTACCCAGGCTCAGATCCTCGGCGACCACGTGCGGCCAAGGCACCCAAGAGCGCCAGCCGCCCTCTTCCGGCTCGCGCTGCCAGATCACCGCGAGGTTGCCATTGATGGCAAACGCCCGGTGCAGTTCTTCCGAGACTTTGGCATTGATGGTCGGTTTGATCCGGTTCCAGTCGAAGAACACGATGATCAGAATCAAGGCTGCCAGCAGCAGCACGAGGATGGCGAAGATCCAGCTGAAGATTTTTCCAGTGCGCGTCATGCACAAAGCTCCTGATCACGACCGCACGCCGATTACCCGACGCACAGCTGAAACGGCAGACCTAAGCGGCCCCTATGCAGTCTGTGACTGGCGAAAGGCCCGCAGGTTTAATCGAAAGGCAGTTTAAGCCATAAAAAGCGCAGCAAAACTGACCGATCGGTCGAGCAGTGTTACCGCGACCCGCACTTTTGCGAGGCACGAGTGAGTTGAAAATACCCACGACGGTGCAAAACCGTCGCCCGCAAAGGCCCGATCTAGAGCCTTCGCGCCGAACAATCAATTCTGTTGATTATTACCATTGCGTTTATGAACTTTTATATCGACATATCGAGAGTAGCATTGCCCTCGTACCCACTTTATCGCCCTCCCAAGGAGCCACTATCATGAAACGCCAATTACTGCTCAGCCTTACCCTGTCGATGCTAGCCAGCACTGCTTTTGCCCTGCCCGCTGCCGATCAGGCCACTCCGCAAGTCAAAGACAGCCACTCGGTGTTCAGCCAGACGCTCGCTGAAGACGGCTACGACAAAACCCCACAAGGCCAGACTCTGGCTGAAGACGGCTATGACAAGACCCCTCAAGGTCAGACTCTGGCTGAAGACGGCTATGACAAAACCCCACAGGGCCAGACCCTGGCTGAAAACGGCCGCAATCGTCTCGAAGAAAAAGGTCTGGTGGAAGACGGCTACGACAAGACTCCCCAAGGTCAAGCCCTCGCCGAAGGTGGTGGTGATCGTGTAATCGAACGCAACAGCGCCGTGAGCTGAGCCTATGACGGCCCAGCGAAAAAGCCCAATCAGCGGATTGGGCTTTTGACTTTTCAGCTTCTGTGAATCCCTCGCTGCATGACTCCCCGTTCGACGCCGACAAAGCCGATTTGCTAGAGTGCGGCGCTTGTCCTGCCGAAGAACACACCCTGCGATGCTGCCCCGCGCCGAACAGAAACAACAGACCCGCAACGCCTTGATGGACGCTGCCCGCCACCTGATGGAAAGCGGCCGAGGATTCGGCAGCCTGAGCCTGCGCGAAGTGAGCAAGACCGCCGGCATCGTGCCCACCGGTTTCTACCGGCACTTCGCCGATATGGACGAGTTGGGGCTGGTGCTGGTCAGCGAAGTCGGCCAGACCTTCCGCGAGACCATCCGCCTGGTGCGGCACAATGAATTCGTCATGGGCGGCATCATCGACGCTTCGGTGCGCATCTTCCTTGATGTGGTCAACGCCAACCGCTCGCAATTCCTGTTTCTCGCCCGCGAACAATACGGCGGCTCGCTGCCGGTACGCCAGGCGATCGGACGCCTGCGGGAGAACATCAGCGCCGACCTCGCGGCGGACCTGGCGCTGATGCCCAAGCTGCAACATCTGGACATCGCCGGTCTGAGCGTGATCGCCGACCTGATCGTCAAATCGGTGTTCGCCACCCTCCCCGACATCATCGACCCGCCCGCCGAGGCCTTGCCGGAGCATCTGACGCCGCAGGCGAAGATCACCCAGCAACTGCGCTTCATCTTTATCGGCCTCAAGCACTGGCAAGGGCTGGGCAGTACCGAGTAATCCCCTTCTCTATCTGACACAGCGCAAAGCCTCTGTGGGAGCGAGCCTGCTCGCGAAAGCGCTGGGTCAGCTGAATACATCTGTCTGACACGGCGCATTCGCAAGCAGGCTCGCTCCCACATTGAACATCCGTCACGGCATCGAATTGGTGCATGACAAATCCTTCATGCACCAAAACCTTCCAGAATCGCCGCGCCTGTTGAAAGATCAGGCAAGCGCCGACAGCTATTTCCTACAGATCACCCGATTGGCGCGGCGCTTGCTCTAGCCCATTCAACGTTCATTGCTGGAAGCTTTCCGATGCTGGTGATTCATCGCAGAATCGACCCTCAACCCGTCTGGGCCGCCGAGCTGCACCTGACCTTCGAAGCGCGCAGCAAAAGCCGTTTGCGCTGTTTCAGTGCCGAAGGCGAAGACGTCGGGTTGTTTTTGGAGCGCGGCCAGCCACCGCTGTATGACGGCGAATGCCTGCAGGCTGAAGACGGCCGTGTCGTGCGCGTCTGCGCCCGCCCTGAACAACTGCTCCATGTCACTTGCGCCAATGCGTTCGAACTGACCCGCGCGGCCTATCACCTCGGCAACCGCCATGTCGCCCTGCAAGTCGGCGATGGCTGGCTGCGCCTGCTCGACGATTACGTGCTCAAGGCGATGCTCGAACAGCTCGGCGCGCAGGTCGAGGCTATCGAAGCGCCGTTCCAGCCGGAACACGGCGCTTACGGCGGCGGCCATCATCATTCCCGCCACGGCGACGAAGACTTCAACTACGCGCCGAAACTCCACCAGTTCGGCGTGCGCCTGTGAATCCGGCCTGGGCGCTGCTGCGTCTGGCCAGTCCGCAATTGCCGATTGGCGGCTACAGCTATTCCCAGGGTCTGGAAATGGCGGTGGATAATGGCCGGGTCCACAACCCGGACGGCGCCCGCCGCTGGATCAGCGATCAACTGCTGCTCAACCTCGCGCGCTTCGAAGCGCCGCTGCTGTTGGCGCATTGCCAGGCCGCAGCAGATGAAAACTGGGCCGAATTACGACAACTCTGCGAGAGCCACCGCGCCAGTCGCGAAACCCGCGAGTTGCATCTGGAGAGCCGGCAGATGGGCTACTCCCTGCAGCAGTTGTTGAACGGTTTGCCGGAACTCGATGCGCCCGCCCGCGACTTTCTTGAACAGACCACAGAACCGCATCTCGCCCTGTGCTGGGCACTGGCGGCACGCGCCTGGGGCATCACCCCGCAGGACGCTCTTGCCGCGTGGCTGTGGAGCTGGCTGGAAAACCAGCTCGCCGTATTGATGAAAACCCTGCCGCTGGGCCAGCAAGCCGCCCAGCGCCTGACCAGCGAACTGCTGCCGCTGCTGCAACAGGCGCAGTACGACGCGACCCACATCAACCCCGAACACATCGGCAGCGCCGCGTTTGGCCTGTCTCTGGCGTGCATGGCCCACGAGCGCCAGTACAGCCGTCTCTTCCGCTCTTAGGGCTGTTTATTTTGGAGAATGAAATGGATACACAACCTCTGCGCGTCGGCATCGGCGGCCCGGTCGGTTCCGGCAAAACCGCACTGACCCTGGCCCTGTGCCTGGCCCTGCGCGAGCGCTACAACCTCGCCGTGGTCACCAACGATATCTACACCCGCGAAGACGCCGATTTCCTGGTGCGCAACGAAGCCCTCGCGCCGGAGCGGATCATCGGCGTGGAAACCGGCGGCTGCCCGCACACGGCGATCCGCGAAGACGCCTCGATCAACCTTGAAGCGGTCGACCAACTGAACCGGCGCTTTCCCGGGCTGGATCTGATTCTGGTGGAGTCCGGCGGCGACAACCTCTCGGCGACCTTCAGCCCGGAGCTGTCGGACCTGACCATCTACGTGATCGACGTCTCCGCCGGCGACAAGCTGCCGCGCAAGGGCGGCCCGGGGATCTGCAAGTCCGACCTGCTGGTGATCAACAAGATCGACCTCGCGCCACTGGTGGGCGCCTCGCTGGAAATGATGGACAGCGACACCAAACGCATGCGCAACGGCAAGCCGTTCGTGTTCAGCAACCAGAAAACCGGTCAGGGCCTTGAAGAAATCATCGCCTTCATCGAACGCCAGGGCCTGCTGACCGCCGTCTGATCCACTTATCAACAAGGAAGCTTATCCATGACACTCAAACGCATTCTTGGCGCCGTGGCGCTGCTGCTGACACCGGCACTGGCCTTCGCGCACCCTGGGCATGGCGACAGCGGCCTCGTCGCGGGCATCAGCCACCCGATCGGCGGGCTCGACCACTTGCTGGCAATGCTCGCCGTCGGTTTGTGGGCGGCGCAGCAACAAGGCGCGGCGCGCTGGGCGCTGCCGTGCACGTTTGTCGGCACCATGCTGCTGGGCGGCCTGCTCGGTTTTGAAGGGCTGGAGTTGCCGGCGCTGGAAAGCGGGATTGCTGCTTCGGTATTGGCGCTGGGCCTGGCCGTGGCACTGGCCGTGCGTCCGCCGCTGGTGATGGCGGTGGCAGCGACGGCGCTGTTTGCGCTGTTCCATGGCGTGGCGCATGGGCTGGAGCTGCCGGAAATGAGCAGCCCGTGGGCGTATGCGGCCGGGTTTGTCGCGGCGACAGCGGTTTTGCATGCGCTCGGTTATGGCGTGGTGCGAGTTCTTCCGCAGGCAGCGGCGCCGCTGGTGCGGTTGGCGGGTGCGGCTTCGGCGGCGACTGGGGTGTGGTTGCTCGCAGGCTAATCTCTATCGCCTGAGCCGGCCTCATCGCTGGCAAGCCAGCTCCCACAGGTTATTGGGTAAGTCCACAATTGTGTGAACACTCAATTTCCTTGTGGGAGCTGGCTTGCCAGCGATGACGGCCGATCAGACACCAAACCTTTAAAGGCTGCCTCTCTGCTACCATGTCGCGCAATCGCCCCAGCCCGTGACGCCCGCCCATGCCCCACGCTTCCCGCTCCACCGCCCTGCCCGAATTGACCGCCCTGTTTGGCCAAGTGCAGCAGCACTTCCTCGACGTGATCGTGCCGCTGTGGCAAGGCCCGGGCTGGAATGCCGACATGGCGTTGCCGTACGAGGCGCTGGACGCCGCGCATCAACCGCTGCCAGTGCAGCGCTATCGGGCGATGGCCTGCGCACGGCAGCTGTATCTGTTCTCCAGCCTGATCGGGATTGTGGATAACGCCGAAGTCCGCGCCGCCGCGTTGTTCCGTTCGCTGCAACGGCATTTCCATGATGCCGAGCACGGCGGCTGGTTCTACAGCATCGACGCACAGGGCAAGCCGCTGGACCAGCGCAAGGATCTCTACACCCACGCCTTCATCCTGTTCGCCTGCGCGCATTACTGGGACAAGTCTCGGGATTCGCTGGCCGAGTCGACATTGAACGCCGCGCTGGAAATCATCGGCCGCCGATTCGCCACCGGCGACGGTTTATACGAAGCCTGCCTGGAGCATGACTGGCTCACCCTGCAAACCGGGCCACTGCAAAATCCGCTGATGCATCTGGCCGAAGCTTTTCTGGCGACCCTCGCCGTGCGTGAAGACCCGCAAACGCAGAAGGCCCTGCTTGAGTTATGCACAGCCATGCACAAGCAATTCGTCGATCCGCAATATGGCGTGTTGATGGAGAAGCCACTGGGTGCTGTGGATAACTGGTACGAGCCGGGGCACCAGTTCGAATGGTATTTCCTGCTCGAATCGTCGGCGCTGTTGCGCGATTCGAAACTGCACCGGGCGCTGGATCGGGCGTTTGCCTTTACCGAGCAGTATGGCGTGCTGGAGTCCTGCGGCGCGGTGCGGGCGATGCTTGATCTGGAAAGCAATGGTCGGCCCAGAGATTCCACCCAACGGATCTGGGCTCAAGCCGAATACCTGCGTGCGCTGACCTTGCGGGCGGACAGCGAAGCGGTGGTGCTGCGCCAGTTGCAGGCGTTGCAGCAGCGGTTTCTGCATGCCGGCGGCTGGCATGAGTGTCGCGATGAGAATGGAGAGGTCAGCCGTAAGGACATGCCTTCGACCACGCCTTATCATTTGGCGACTTGTTATAGCGGACTGGCTGAATATCTTCGCTGACCGAACAATTGCATTCGCGAGCAGGCTCGCTCCCACATTTTGGAATGCATTCCCCTGTGGGAGCGAGCCTGCTCGCGAATGGCCTCAGCGCGGTATCAAGCCTTGTTACGCTCGATGGCAAACCCGGCCCAGGTCTGGCTCACCGGCATCAGCTCCAGGCTGTTGATGTTGATGTGCGCCGGGGTGTTCATCACCCAGAAAATCGTCTCGGCGATGTCCTGTGGCTGGATCGGCTCGGCGCCGGCGTAAGTGGCGTTGTAGCGTTCCTGGTCACCGGCAAAACGTACCAGCGAGAACTCGCTTTCGCACAGGCCGGGTTCGATGTTGCTGACCCGCACGCCAGTACCCTGCAGGTCGCAACGCAGGTTCAGCGAGAACTGTTTGACGAAGGCTTTGCTCGCGCCATACACGTGGCTGCCCGGGTACGGGTAGTTACCGGCGATGGAACCGAGGTTGACGATACCGGCGCCACGGCCGTGGGCAATCAGCCGTGGCAGCAGCAGGCGAGTGGCGTACATCAGGCCTTTGACGTTGGTGTCGACCATGGTGTCCCAGTCATCCAGATCGCACTTGGGCGCCGGGTCGACACCGAGCGCCAGGCCGGCGTTGTTGATCAGGCCACGGAGTTTGGCGAACGACGGCGGCAGGTTGGCGATAGCCTCCTCCATCGCTTTGCGATCGCGCACATCGAGAACCAGACCATGCACTTCGGTCTGCTTCGACAGTTCGGCGCACAGGGCATTGAGGCGTTCTTCACGACGGCCGGTCAGTACCAGCTTCCAGCCAGCCTCGGCAAAACGCCGGGCACAGGCTTCACCAAAACCGGACGTCGCGCCGGTGATAAACAGGGTGTCGGACATCGTGTTCTCCTTGCTTCGGCCGCCACGGCAGCCCTTGGAATAGAAAATCAGCAGGCAGCATGCCCGCCCTCGCGAATACGGGCAACACTTGCCAGCTGTACAAAAATCAACCAAGTGCGCCAAGACCTTAGCCTGCGTGGCCTGCAGCCATGTGCACGCATGTTATCCACAATCTGCTCCACAGTTTCCGGGGGCAAGTTCAAACGTTCAAAGCCGCGCCACACAAGGCTTTGCGGGCGAAATGGAAAGTTTTTTGCTTGACCGTGAGGCGGGGGATGTGCGGGACAGGGCATTTTGCACGACGGACGATGTCACCGGATGATTGCGCGAGGCCAGCAATTACGGCGCTCCGCGAGGTCTTTCCAGAGTTTAGTCACAGACTTATCCACAGGCTTGCGCACATGGAATTGCCATGTCGCTGCTCCCCAGAAAAAGGTTGACAACGACGCCGCGCGCTCCAGCAAAAATGCCTGATCAAAAAACAAACACATCCCTGCAAGCCACGTTTCATAAGGCTTGCAGCCAGATACACCCACGTTATTCACAGCCAGCTCCACAGTAACCGGGGACAAGTCAAAACTGTGGAAAAACAGCCATTTGCAGCGTCTATATGTCGCGCTTTGGCAGCTGGGAGAATTTGTTTTCCACAATTCTGAATTCCGCTTGATGTCATGCCTTGATTCCATGTAGGAGCTGCCGAAGGCTGCGATCTTCTGATTTTTTTAAGATCAAAAGATCGCAGCCTTCAGCAGCTCCTACACAGTGAGTTTGAAGGATAAAAAAGCCCCGGGACTCTTGTCGCCGGGGCTGTGTGCAACCGCGAGAAGAATCAGTGCCCACCAAGATAGGCGTTACGCACCTCCTCATTCACCAGCAGTTCTTTGCCGGTGCCGGTCAGGCGAATCTCGCCGTTGACCATCACATACGCCCGGTCCGACAGCTTCAGCGCATGGTTGGCGTTCTGCTCGACGAGGAAAATCGTCATCCCGGTTTTCGCCAGCTCGCGCAGCGTGGCGAAGATCTGCTTCACCACGATCGGCGCCAGACCCAGGCTCGGTTCATCGAGCAGCAACAGCTTCGGCCGGCTCATCAGCGCACGGGCGATGGCGAGCATCTGCTGTTCACCGCCAGACATGGTCATCGCCCGCTGATTGCGTCGCTCTTCAAGCCGTGGAAACAGCTCGAACATGCGCTGCATGTCCTCTTTGGCGTACTTGTCGCCAATCGGGATGGTGCCCATCAGCAGGTTTTCCTCGACGGTCATGTCGGGGAAAACCCGCCGCCCTTCCGGCGACTGCGCGATACCGTTGGAGGCGATGTAGTGCGAGGACTTCTGCGTGATGTCGACGCCCTGATAGAGAATCTGCCCGCCCGCCGCTCTGGGCTGGCCGAAGATCGACATCAGCAAGGTCGACTTGCCGGCGCCGTTTGAGCCGATCAGGCTGACGGTCTCGCCTTCGTTGATTTGCAGAGAAACGCCTTTGAGCGCCTGAATCGGGCCGTAGAACACGTCCAGATTGCGCAGTTCGAGGATCGGTTGGCTCATACCAGCTCCTCTTCATCGGCGCCCAGGTAGGCCGCGATCACTTTCGGATCGTTGCGGATCGCTTCCGGCCCGCCTTCGGCGATGACGATGCCGTGGTCGAGAACCACGATGTGATCGGAAATGCTCATGACCATGCCCATGTCGTGTTCGATCAGCACCACGGTCAGATCGTGCTCGTCGCGCAGCAGCCGGATCATCGCGCTGAGCGCTTCGGTTTCCTGAGGGTTGAGGCCGGCGGCCGGTTCGTCGAGGCAGATGATCTGCGGCCGCGTGCACATGGCCCGAGCAATCTCCAGACGGCGTTGTTGGCCGTACGAGAGTTCACCGGCGAGACGGTTGGCGCAGTCGACCAGATCGACCACTTCGAGCCAGTAGAACGCGACATCCAGCGCATCGCTCTCGGCCTTGCGATAGCCCTTGGTATTGAGGATGCCGGCGAGCATGTTGCGGTTGACCCACATGTGCTGCGCCACCAGCAGGTTTTCCAGCACCGACATTTCCTTGAACAGGCGAATGTTCTGGAACGTACGGGCGAGACCGGCACGGTTCACCAGGTGAGTACCGCCAAACATTTTGTAGTACATGCGGCTGAGGAAGGATTTCGGCGAGACGAAATCGGTCGCTTTGAACGACTCGCCCAGCAACTGGATGACGTTGGTCTGCTGGCCGCGCACATTGAGTTCGATCTTGCCGCCCGTGGCCTTGTAGAAACCGGTCAGGCAGTTGAACACCGTGGTCTTGCCAGCACCGTTGGGGCCGATCAGGGCGAAGATCGAATTGCGTTTGACCTTCAGGCTGACATCGCTCAAAGCCTTGATGCCACCGAAATGCATCATCAGTTTTTCAACAGAGAGTACGACTTCACTCATGGCGCAGTCCTCTCGTAGTGAATGGCACCTTTGCGTGGTTTGACCCCGGTGCGGCTGATGCGGATCAGCCCGCGTGGTCGCCAGATCATCATCAACACCATCAGGATGCCGAACAGCAGCACGCGGTATTCAGCGAAGCCACGCAGCAGTTCCGGGGCGACGGTGAGCACGAATGCGGCGATGACCACGCCGATGGTCGAACCCATGCCGCCGAGCACGACGATGGCGAGAATCAGCGCCGACTCGAAGAAGGTGAACGAGGTCGGGTTGACGAAGCCTTGATAGGTGGCGAAGAACACCCCGGCCAGACCCGCCGTCGACGCACCGATGGTGAACGCCGAGAGCTTGACCAGTACGTGGTTGAGGCCCATCGAGCGACAGGCGATTTCATCTTCACGCAGGGCTTCCCAGGCGCGACCGACCGGCATCTTCACCAGCCGATGCTTGACGTACAACACCGCCAGCACCACCAGGAACAGCACCGCGTAGATGAAGTAATACTTCACGTCCGGGTTGTAGGTCAGGCCGAAGAACTCATGAAACGGCACCCCGCCATCCTTCGCCCGCTTGCCGAACTCCAGACCGAAGAACGTCGGCAATGGCGCCGGCATGCCGTTCGGGCCGCCGGTCAGGGACAGCCAGTTGTTCAGCACCAGACGAATGATTTCACCAAAACCCAGGGTCACGATCGCCAGATAGTCACCGTGCAGACGCAACACCGGGAAACCGAGAATGCAGCCAGCCAGGCCTGCGGTGATTGCCGCCAGCGGCAGCACCGTCCAGAAACCCAGACCCAGATATTGATAACCCAATGCCAGACCGTAGGCGCCGATGGCGTAGAACGCCACGTAACCGAGATCGAGCAGCCCGGCCAGACCGACCACAATGTTCAGCCCCAGCCCCAGCAGCACGTAGATCAAACCAAGGATGACCACCCCCAGCAGATAGGAGTTGGAGACAAACGGCACGATGATCGCCAGCACGATAATCAGCGGGATGATCCAGCGCAGCCGTGATTTGTAATCCGCCGGCAGCACGTGCACACCGGAACCGCTGCTCTCGAACCCGTCGAGGATCTTCAGGCCCTTGGGGGTTTGCAGGAACAGGCTGAGGGCAAAGCGACCGGCCATGACGATGGCAATGATCCACGCCACGCGGGTTGCTTCGAGGTTGAAGCTGTAGCCGTCGAGGACCACGCCGACAATCGGCCCGAACACGATCAGCGCAATCAGGCCGGCAAGAATCGCCTCGACCAGACTTTTTTTGATATCGATGGATTTTTCAATGGTTGCAGACATCGCTTACACCTTCGACACAAGAGGACGGCCCAACAGGCCCTGCGGCCGGAAGACCAGTACGAGGACGAGCAGCGAGAAACTGAACACGTCTTTGTAGTCGGAGTTGACCAGACCGGAGAACAGCGACTCGGAGATGCCGAGGATGATCCCGCCGAGCATCGCGCCGGGCAGTGAACCGATGCCGCCCAGAACCGCTGCGGTGAACGCCTTGATGCCGATGATGAAGCCGGCATAGAAGTCGAACGTGCCGTAGTTCATGGTGATCAGCACACCGGCCAGTGCCGCCATGGCTGCACCGATGATGAACACGTAGGAAATCACCCGGTCGGTGTTGATCCCCAGGATCGAGGCCATCTTGCGGTCTTGCTGGGTCGCACGACACATGCGGCCGAGCTTGGTGTATTTGATGATATAGGTCAGCAGCCCCATGCCGACAAACGCGGCGATCAGGATGAAGACTTTGGTGTAGGTCAGTTGCACGAAGCCGGTGCCGACTTCAACACGCCAGGCACCGGTCAGCAGCGTAGGCACGCCCTGTTGTTTGGCGCCCTGAGCGATCTGTGCGTAGTTCTGCAAAATCAGCGAAATACCGATAGCGCTGATCAGCGGCGCCAGGCGGGTCGAGTTACGCAGGGGTTTGTAGGCAACACGCTCGATGACCCAGCCATATACCGCCGTGACGACGATGGTGAAGATCAGCGTGCCGAGCATAAGCAGCGGGAAGGATTCGATACCGAAGTAAGCCAGCAGAGCCAGACTGATTGCCGCCAGGTAAGCGGAAATCATGTAAACCTCGCCGTGGGCGAAGTTGATCATGCCGATGATGCCGTAGACCATTGTGTAGCCGATGGCGATCAGGCCATAGACCGACCCGAGGGTCAGGCCATTGACCAGTTGCTGCAGGAAAATACCATCCATAACGCAATCTCACGCAGTGAGAACCTGCGCGCCCATGACGCGCGGTTCTTCTAGGAAAAATACAGATGTACGTCGGAGCAATGTCGGAGCGTGATCAGCCCGATCGCCACTGAATCCTGTGGGAGCTGGCTTGCCAGCGATAGCGGTGGATCAGCCAACTTGTGTGTCGATTGACCTGACGCCATCGCGGGCAAGCCCGCTCCCACAGGGTTTCAAGTGAGCCGAGTGATCGCTTCAGCCCTTACTTCTGCTTTTCCAGCTGGTGGTATTTGCCGTCCTTGTCCCACTGGTAAACCACGTAGTCGGAGACTTTCAGGTCGCCTTTGGCGTCCCAGGTCTTCTCGCCCATCACGGTTTTCACCGGGTTGGCCTTCAGCCACTTGGCAGCGGCTTCGCCGTCGTTTTTCTTCGCGCCATTGAACGCTGCCGCCAGGGTCTGAACCGAGGCGTAAGCGTACAGGGTGTAGCCTTCAGGCTCGGTGCCGGCCTTGCGGAACGCGTCCACTACGGTCTTGCTTTCAGGCAACAGGCGCGGGTCGGCGCCGAAGGTCATCAGCACGCCATCGGTGAATTGCGGGCCGCCAGCGGTGGTCACCAGTTCGTCGGTCACGATGCCGTCGTCGGACATGAACTTGACGTCTTTCAGACCTTGTTCACGCAGCTGACGAACCAGCGGACCGGCTTCCGGGTGCAGGCCGCCGAAATAGACGACATCGGCGCCGGCGCCACGGATCTTGGTGACGATGGTGCTGAAGTCTTTCTCGCCACGGGTCAGGCCTTCGTACAGCACAGGCTTGACGCCGCGTTTTTCCAGCTGAGCCTTGGTGGCGTCAGCCAGGCCTTGGCCGTAGGTGTCCTTGTCGTGCAGCACGACGACTTTCTTGCCCTTGAGCATGTCGACGATGTAGTCGCCGGCAACGATGCCTTGCTGGTCGTCACGTCCGCACATACGGAACATGGCGCTGAGGCCGCGTTCGGTCACTTGCGGGTTGGTCGAGCCCGGAGTGATCGCGATGATCCCGGCTTCGTCGTAGATTTCCGACGCTGGAATGGTCGAAGAGGAGCAGAAGTGACCGACCACGCCGGCGACTTTCTGGTTGGTGAGGTCCTTGGCGACCGTCACTGCCTGCTTCGGTTCGCAGGCGTCGTCGCCTTTGACCAGGACGATTTTTTCCCCGTTGACGCCACCCGCCGCGTTGACCGCATCGGCCGCCGCCTGTGCACCCTTCATGTACTGCTCGCCGAATGCCGCGTTGGCACCGGTCATAGGACCCGCTACACCGATCTTGATATCAGCTTGAGCAAACGCAGAAACACCCAGCGCAGTAGCGACTGCGAGGGCCAGAAAGCCTTTCTTGTAAAACGTCTGGGACATGAGGTGGTGCTCCAAGGTTTTTTTTAGTTGGCACTGCGACTTCACTTCACTCAAAGCTCAGAGCAAGGCCCGTGCCATCGGTTTTTTATTCTTCAAAAAGTCGCTGCATTGTTGTTATTTCGACTGTTTCGGTCCCATTTTCATTGGGCGTGCAACCGTCTAAACCGCGGAAGGTGAAACCATTTGTTTTTTCAGGCGCAACCCGCACGCGCCATCATTGCAACCGCAGCGACAAACGACGTGCAACCAGCCTGTAACAGCCCGCGTCACCGAACTGCACACTGCTGGTGCGGGACTGCTACAACCCGCACCATTACAGGCTAGTCGCTGGATGCAAAAGCGCCGCTTGCGGCAACAAATTTCAACACTCAAATAACGATGCGCAGGCACTGGCCCGCGTGATACAGGGAAAACCCGGCCTCGTACAGGCAACTGCGCAAGCCCACACCGGCCAGGGGCTGCATGGGTGCGAAGGGAATCGGCAGTGCCTGCGGATCGCCGTTGCACAGGTAATCGGCGAAAGCTTTGCCGACCACCGTGCCGGTGGTCACGCCGCGACCGTTATAACCGGTGACGGCCACCAGTCCCGGCGCCGGCTCGAACAGACGCATCAGGTGATCAGGTGTAAACGCAATGCGCCCGGTCCAGGTGCATTGCCACTCGACCGGCTTCAGATTGGGGAAATAATGCCGCTGCACCCGATCGGCCCAGGCCTTGAGAAACCAAGTCGGTTTCTGATTGCCATTGCCGAGGCTGCCGAGCAACAGGCGCCCGTCCTTGTCACGGCGGATGCTGCTCAATACCTGACGGGTGTCCCACGAGCCCTGCCCGCCCGGGAGAATTTCTTGCGCAGCGTCTTCGGTAAGTGGCACCGAGGCGATCTGGTAGTAATAGCCGGGAAAGAAATTGCGCTTGAGTTCGGTCCAGTCGCCTTCGGTGTAAGCATTGGAGGCGATGACCACTTGTTCGGCGAGTACCGAACCCTGGGCGGTTTGCACCGACCACTTCTGCCCGACGCGCTCGAGGCGAGTCACCGGCGAATGATCGAACATCTGCCCGCCGAGCCCGCGCACGGCATTGGCCAGCCCGGTGACATAGGCCATCGGATTGAGCGTGCCGGCGCGGCGGTCAAGCAACGCGGCGGCGATTTTCTGCGTGCCGGTGGCTTGCTCGCAGGCCTTGCCGGTGAGCAGTTCGACCGGCGCGCCACGACGTTTCCATTGCTGCTCGCGACTGCGCAGATCCGCCTCGCCCTTGGCGTTATGCGCCATGTGCAAAGTGCCTTCGCGGCGCAATTGGCAATCGATAGCGTATTTATCCACAAGGCTGAACACCAGCGCCGGCGCCGCACCGAGCATGCGGTTGAGCTGACTGCCGACCGCCTCGCCGAACCCCGCTTCGATCTCGTCCGGAGGAATCCACATGCCGGCGTTGACCAGCCCGACATTGCGCCCGGAGCCACCGTGCCCTGCGCGATGCGCTTCCAGCACGCAGACGCTTTTGCCTTTTTCCAACAGATGCAGCGCCGCTGACAACCCGGTGAACCCGGCGCCGATCACACAGACATCGACCTTGACCTCGCCCTTGAGCGCGGTGTTATCCGGGCGTTGTGGCGTGAGCGTTTCCCACAGACATTCTTCGCGTAACGGCATTGCCAGACTCCAACAGAAACCCAACAAACACACAAACCTGAGTGAGCCCCCTGTGGCGAGGGGATTTAGCGAAACGTCGCACCGCCCCGCTGGGTCGCGGAGCGGCCCCAAAATTTCAAAAGCGACGACTGCTTCGCAGCCGAACGGGGATAAATCCCCTCGCCACAGTGCTCACTCCTACAGAGGATCTCCACCTGTCAGTCGAATGTAATGCCCTGCGCCAACGGCAATTCCAGCGAGTAGTTGACGGTGTTGGTCTGCCGGCGCATGTACGCGCGCCAGGCATCGGAGCCGGACTCACGGCCGCCGCCGGTTTCTTTCTCGCCACCAAAGGCGCCGCCGATTTCCGCGCCGCTCGGGCCGATGTTGACGTTGGCGATGCCGCAGTCACTGCCGACCGCCGACATGAACCGCTCGGCCTCACGCACGTCGGTGGTGAAGATGCACGATGACAAGCCTTGCGGCACGGCGTTGTTCAGGCGCAGCGCTTCCTCGAAATCGCTGTAGCCGACCACGTAGAGAATCGGCGCGAAGGTTTCGCTGCAGACCACATCGCTCTGCTCGGGCATTTCCACGATGGCCGGCGACACGTAATAAGCATTGGGGAATTGCTCTTCCAGTTGGCGCTTGCCACCGAACACCCGGCCGCCTTCGCTCAGCGCCTGTTCCAGCGCATCCTGCATGTTTTCGAAGCTGTGCCTGTCGATCAGCGGGCCGACCAGATTGCCTTGCAGCGGATGGCCGATGCGTACTTTCGAATAGGCAGCCTTGAGGCGCGTGACGATTTCTTCCTTGACCGATTCATGGGCGATCAGACGGCGCAAAGTCGTGCAGCGTTGCCCGGCGGTGCCGACGGCGCTGAACAGAATCGCGCGCACTGCCATGTCCAGATCGGCGCTCGGGCCGAGGATCATCGCGTTGTTGCCGCCCAGTTCAAGGATGCTGCGGGCAAAACGCGCGGCGACTTTCGGCGCCACTTCGCGGCCCATGCGCGTGCTGCCGGTGGCGCTGATCAGCGCGACACGCGGATCATCGACCAGCGCTTCGCCGGCATCGCGACCGCCGATCACCACCTGGCACAGGCTCGGTGGGGCATCACTGAAATTTTTCACCACGCGATCAAACAGCGCCTGACAGGCCAGCGCGGTCAGCGGGGTTTTCTCTGATGGCTTCCACACCACCGGGTTGCCGCAGACCAGCGCCAGGGTGGTGTTCCACGCCCACACTGCGACCGGGAAGTTGAACGCGCTGATGACGCCGACCACGCCGAGCGGATGCCAGGTTTCACGCATATGGTGGCCCGGGCGCTCGGAGGCGATGGTCAGACCGTACAACTGGCGCGACAGGCCAACGGCGAAATCGCAGATGTCGATCATCTCCTGTACTTCACCCAGGCCTTCCTGAGTGATCTTGCCAGCCTCCCACGACACCAGCTCGCCGAGATCGGCCTTGTACTCGCGCAACACTTCGCCGAACTGACGCACCAGCTCACCGCGACGCGGTGCCGGCACCTTGCGCCAGTGCTCGAATGCATGATCTGCGCGACTGATGTGCTGCTCGACTTCGGCAGCGCCCTCCCAGTTCACCGAGGCAATTTCACTGCCATCGATGGGCGAATGCACCGGCACCTTGCCGTTCTGGTACAGGGCCGGGTTGACTCCAAGACGATCAAGCAATGCGGCTACCATCGGTCTCTCCTCAAGCAAAAACAGAATATGTGCGGCCATCCTTTGCATGGCCGGGCAGGCCTTTAGTTGTAGCCTCACTGCGGCGATGCAACAAACGACCTTTACGCCAGATATCATTCCGTTTATTCATGCTGCCTTGAGAAAGACAAGAAAAAGGACTGGCCATGCTGAACAAACGCCACTTGCCCTCGATCACCGCGCTGCAATGCTTCGAGGCCGTGACCCGGCACCTGAGTTTTACCCGCGCCGCCGAAGAGCTGAACCTGACCCAGAGTGCGGTGAGCAAACAGGTCGCACAGCTTGAAGAACTGTTGCAGCACTTGCTGTTCCGCCGCGTGCGTCGGCGCTTGCAGATGACGCCGGCCGGGGATTTGTATCTGGTCGAGGTCAGAAAAATCCTCAGCCAAGTGGAGATGTCGACGCATTACCTGCGTTCCTACGGCGGCGAAACCGAAGTCTTGCGCGTCTCCACCCCGTCAACCTTCGGCGCCCGTTGGCTGGTGCCGCGCCTGAAAGGCTGGCGCCTGCGCCATCCGTCGATTCATCTGGATCTGTGTAACGAGCAGGAAGCCGACGATCTGTTGCAGGGGCGCAGCGATCTGGCCTTCTATTTCGGCCAGGCTTCGCGTCCGGGCACCGAATGCCTGAAATTGTTCGGCGAACAACTGGTGCCGGTCTGCGCCCCGGGCAGCCTGCCGGACACGCCATTCACTGACCCGACGCAACTCACCGACCTGGTACTGCTGCAAAATGCCTCGCGACCGCAGGCCTGGCACGACTGGTTCGACAGTCAGGGCTACCACACCGAACACAGCTACCACGGGCCGCGTTTCGAAACCTTTTACATGTGCATCCGCGCCGCCCAGGTCGGCTGTGGCGTGGCGCTGCTGCCGCGGTTTCTGGTGGAAGAGGAATTGGCCGAAGGCAAACTGGTCATACCCTGGCAGCATGCGATGCCCAGCAGCGATGCCTATTACCTGGCCTACCCGGAGCACGCGGCGGAAGTGCCGAAGGTGCGGGATTTTGTGAAATGGATGCTTGAACAAATCGATAGCCCGGTGTGAGGTCAACCGGGATCCCTGTGGGAGCGAGCCTGCTCGCGAAAGCGTCGGGTCAGCCACATCATCTTTAACTGACACACCGCCTTCGCGAGCAGGCTCGCTCCCACAGTGGATCTGCGGCGCTCTGAAAAAATGCTGGCAATCCCCACCGCCGATATGCGCCACTAGCGCCATCGATATAGACCGCGCCAGGCGCGGCGCAACTGGAGACCCGTTTATGAGCGAGAGTGTGTTTGCCGATCGCATCGTGCAGAACCTGCTCGACACCGACTTCTACAAGCTGACGATGATGCAGGCGGTGCTGCACAACTACCCCAACGTCGAAGTCGAATGGGAGTTCCGCTGCCGCAACGCCGAGGATCTGCGTCCGTATCTGGCCGAGATCCGCCACCAGATCGAGCGACTGGCCGAGCTGAGCCTGAGTGCCGATCAGTTGAGTTTTCTCGAGCGCATCACTTTCCTGAAACCGGACTTCCTGCGTTTCCTGGGTCTGTTCCGCTTCAACCTGCGTTACCTGCACACCGGCATCGAGAACGGAGAGTTGTTCATCCGCCTGCGCGGGCCGTGGCTGCATGTGATCCTCTACGAAGTGCCGCTGCTGGCGATCGTCAGCGAAGTGCGCAATCGCTATCGCTACCGGGAGACTTCGCTGGAGCAGGCACGCGAACAGCTGTATCGCAAGTTCGACTGGCTGACCGCCAATGCTTCGGCCGATGAGCTGTCGCAATTGCAGGTTGCCGATTTCGGCACGCGTCGACGCTTTTCCTTTGGCGTGCAGGCCGAAGTGGTCAACGTGCTCAAGCACGACTTCCCGGGTCGTTTCGTCGGTACCAGCAATGTGCACCTGTCCCGCGAGCTGGACATGAAACCGCTGGGCACCATGGCCCACGAGTGGATCATGGCCCATCAGCAACTCGGCCCGCGCCTGATCGACAGCCAGATCGCCGCGCTCGATTGCTGGGTTCGCGAGTACCGTGGCCTGCTCGGCATTGCCCTCACCGATTGCATCACCACCGATGCGTTTCTTGGCGATTTCGATCTGTTCTTCGCCAAACTCTTCGATGGCCTGCGCCACGATTCCGGGGACCCGGTGGCGTGGGGTGAAAAGTGCATCGCGCACTATCACAAGCTCGGCATCGACCCGATGAGCAAGACCCTGGTGTTTTCCGACAGTCTGACCCTGCCCAAATCGCTGGAGATTTTCCGCGCGCTGCACGGTCGCATCAATGTGAGCTTCGGCATCGGTACCAACCTCACTTGTGATATCCCGGGTGTCGAACCGATGAGCATCGTGCTTAAAATGACCGCCTGCAACGGCCAGCCGGTGGCGAAGATCTCCGACGAGCCTGGCAAGACCCACTGCAAAGATCCGAATTTCGTCGCCTATTTGCGACATGTGTTCAAGGTTCCTGCCGAATCCAGTCTATCTAGCAAGGAGTGAATTCATGCAAGCCGTACAGCGTGAGATTGCTGAGCAGCTCAAGGTGCAACCACCGTTCGCCGACGATCAGGCCCTGCAGGCGGAAATCGCCCGGCGCCTGACGTTCATCCAGGAATGTCTGGTCAATTCCGGGCTCAAGACCCTGGTGCTGGGCATCAGCGGCGGCGTCGACTCACTGACCGCCGGCCTCCTGGCCCAGCGCGCGGTACGTGAACTGCGCGAAAAAACCGGCGACGACCGCTACAAATTCATCGCCGTGCGCCTGCCGTATGAAACCCAGTTCGACGAGCACGACGCCAAGGCTTCGCTCGACTGCATCGCCCCTGACGAAATCCACACCGTGAACATCGGCCCGGCGGTCAAGGCACTGGCGGCTCAGGTGTCAGCGTTCGAAGGCAAACCGGCGGCGTCGGTGGACTTCGTGCTGGGTAATACCAAGGCGCGGATGCGCATGGTGGCGCAGTACACGATTGCCGGGGTGGCGGGCGGTCTGGTGATTGGCACCGACCATGCGGCGGAAGCGGTGATGGGTTTCTTCACCAAATTCGGCGATGGCGCCTGCGACCTCGCCCCGCTCAGTGGCTTGGTGAAAAATCAGGTGCGCGCCATTGCCCGCAGCTTTGGCGCGCCGGAATCGCTGGTCGAAAAAGTCCCGACAGCCGACCTCGAAGATCTTTCGCCAGGCAAGCCGGACGAAGCAGCGCATGGCGTGACCTATGCCGAGATCGATGCATTCCTGCACGGTGAAGCGGTGCGGGAAGAGGCGGCGAAGATCATTGTCGACACGTACAACAAGACCCATCACAAACGCGTGATGCCGTTTGCGCCTTGAGGTATGGAAATGCCTGCACGAGCCTGTAGGAGCCTGTAGGAGCTGACGAGTGCAACGAGGCTGCGATCTTTTGATCTTGCTTTGAAGATCAAGATCAAGAGATCGCAGCCTTCGGCAGCTCCTACACAAAAAAAGCGTCCCGGGGGGACGCTTTTTTTGTGCCTGGTTTATTTGACGACGATAGTGCCTTTCATCATCGAGATATGGCCAGGGAACGAGCAGAAGAAGCCGTATTTTTCAGCGGCATCCAGCTTCGATACATCAAAGGTCACCGAATCGGTTTCCTTGGCGCCGATGATCTTGGTGTGGGCGATGATGCGGGCGTCGCCATCTTTCAGGTAGTTCTTGTCGATACCGGCTGCCAGGCCGTCGGTAGCGATTGGCTGCATGTCAGCTTCTTTGCTGATCACCAGGTTATGGCCCATGACGGTCTTCGGCAGGCTGCCGGAGTGGGTCAGTTCGACGGTGAAGGTCTTGCAGCTCTTGTCGATCACGATTTCCTTGGTGTTGAAGGTCATCTGATCGGTGGAATCAACGGTGGTTTTGCACTCGGCAGCCATCAATTGGCTGCTGGCCAGCGCCAGCAGGGATACCGCAACAACTTTGGAAAACATGGTGAATCTCCAAGGCAGGGTTAACAAAAACACTAGTGGTGGAAAGACTGCCTGAAATCATCGCAAGTTCATATGACTTGAGTCAAAAATTGTATACAACTTTCAGGCTATGACACTCATCGACACAATCTAACGGCCATTTTGTACGGCCAACCCTATGATCGGCCCACCTACTGAAACGGAGTGCAAGTCATGTTCTTTAACGGTCTGTTGTGCAGCTTGCTCGCCGCCTACGCTTGTGGCGCCAGCGGTACTTTTGAATCACCCGAACGCGAAGTCTAGCCCTTGGAGCGCAGCGTGCCAGCCGTTACCCTGTGCGCCTGATCGACCCAGGAGTAACGCATGTCGCTGAAATCCGTTTGTGTGTTTTGCGGTGCCAATGCCGGTACCGTGCCGGCCTACACTGAGGCTGCCGTGGCCCTTGGCCGGGCATTGGCCGAGCGAAATCTGACGCTGGTCTACGGCGGCGGCGCGGTCGGCTTGATGGGCATTGTGGCTGATGCCGCGCTGGCCGCTGGCGGCGAAGTGATCGGCATCATTCCGCAAAGCCTGATGGACAAGGAGATCGGCCACAAGAGCCTGACGCGCCTGGAAGTGGTCGACGGCATGCATGCGCGCAAGGCGCGGATGGCCGAACTCAGCGATGCATTCATCGCCCTGCCCGGCGGCCTCGGCACGCTGGAAGAGCTGTTCGAAGTCTGGACCTGGGGCCAGCTCGGCTACCACGGCAAGCCTTTGGGGCTGCTGGAAGTGAACGGTTTCTACAGCAAACTCACGGCTTTTCTCGATCATATCGTCGGCGAAGGCTTCGTTCGCGCGCCACACCGTGACATGCTGCAAGTGAGCGAATCGCCAGATTCCCTGCTCGACGCCCTCGATCAGTGGCAGCCGACCGTCACGCCCAAGTGGGTCGACCAAAAACCCGGTTAACCCCCGGACACCGATACAGGGCAGAATACGCGCCGCTCAACCTCACCTTCGACCCCAGAGGATCGCCCATGGCCAAACCCAATTACTCCTTCGCCAAACGTCAACGAGACCTGGCAAAGGAACAGAAGAAAGAGGAAAAGCTTCAGCGCAAGAAGCAAACCGCTGAAGAAGCGGCACTGAACCCTGACGGTGAAGTGGCGACCGATGATGATGTTGATGCATCCGATGCACCGAAAGATCAGACGCCCGACGCCTGAGCCCCACCGGGTTTGATGATCGAATCAGACCCTGCGGATTTGTGACGGGGCTGGCAGTTCTGCTGCCGGCCCTCACAGCCCTGCTTTCCCTGAAACACCAAAATCCCCTGTGGGAGCGAGCCTGCTCGCGAATGCGATATATCTGTTACAAATCTATTGGCTGACCTGACGCTTTCGCGAGCAGGCTCGCTCCCACATTTGAAGACTCATCAATTCTGAGGCATCACCGTAACCCGCACTTCCGGGTCGTGATTACCGCCACCGAGAATCACTCCGCGCAACGGCGACACATCGGAGAAATCCCTTCCCCACGCCAACGTGATGTGTTCCAGCGCCGGCCGCACATTGTTGGTCGGATCGAAATCCACCCAGCCCGATACCGGACAGAACACCGATACCCACGCATGCGAGGCGTCGGCGCCGATCAGGCGTGGCTGCCCCGGCGGCGGCTGGGTCAGCAGGTAGCCGCTGACATAACGCGCCGCCAGACCGCGCGAGCGCACACAGGCCAGCATCAGATGAGCGAAGTCCTGACACACGCCGCGTCGACGCTCCAGCACTTCCACCAGCGGCGTCGCCACCTGGGTGGCTTCGGCATCGAAGGTGAATTCGCTGAAGATCTTCTGCATCAGCGCCTGCACGCCGAGCAGCAACGGTCGCCCTGGCGGAAAACAGCTTTGCGAGAACTCGACGAAGCTGCGCTTCAAATGCACATAAGGTGACTGGAACCGGTAGCGACAGGCTTCGAGCAAGTCGGCGGACAACGGCTGACTGCTGTAGGTCAGCGCATCGCGGGTCTGCTCCCACGCCGGCGACTGATTAAAATCCAGCGCCGGTCGCGCCAGTACCTCGACCGTCAGCCGGGCGTTGACCTGCAATTGGTCATGGGGCCGCTCAAAGGCCAACCGCGTCAGCGGATTGCCGAAAACATCCAGCTCATCCCGGCGCATGGTCGGTTCGGGGCTGATCAGCAACTGCTGCTCGGTGCAGCGCTGCCAGCTGCATTCGCGCGGCCACAGGTGCGCCAGTTGCTGCGCGAGGGAGACCGGGCTGTCGTAGTGATAACAGGTGTCGTGAAAGATCTGGTACTGAGCGCTCATCACACGGACACCGTTCGCTGGCTGACATCATCGACATGGGCGAAATGGCGCAGGGCCAGACGATCCGATACCTGGCCGCTGGCTTCGGCGATTTCCTGCAACAGATCGGCCAGACCATCCAGCGCGGCACGTACGCTGGATTTGCCGAACAGCGGGTTCTCCAGACAACCGAGATCAAACCGCGAGAGGCGTTCGACCAGCTGCGGCAGCGCGGTTTCGCGAGGTGCGCCGAAGTCGTCGTTCAAGCGTTTCAGCGTGCGGGTGACCAGTTTCAGCTGAAACAGCACCGCGTGGGGGTTCTGCTCATCCAGCAACAGCAGATCGAGCACCGGAATCAATTGCGCCACCGCCAGATAGCGTGAGCGATAGGTGATGCTGCTGTTACCCAACTCCAGCAACCACTCCAGCCCGGCCTGATCGAAAGCACCCGCACCGCGCAGAAATGCGGCGAGGCTGCTGCTGAGAAATTGCAGGCGTTCGATGCGCCGGCCAATCATCAGAAAGCGCCAGCCTTCATCGCGGGTCATGTCATCCAGCGCAAACCCCGACAGCGCTGCCAGCGACATCACCAGACGGTTGAGAAAATCCAGCAGTTCGCCGAAGTCCGGTTCATCGACTTCCAGCTCCAGCGCCTCGCGCTGCAATTCGACCAGCGCCTGCCAGTTTTCCCGGGACAGCTTGCCGCGCACTTGCGAGGCGGCCCATTGCAGGCGTTGCAAGTTGGAGCGCAGGCTGAACGACCAATCCTCGCCCAGCAACGCAGCGAGCAGGCGCTCCGGCAGTTCGCCCTCATCCGGCAACAGCGCCAGCCGCTCGCCGAGATCGACCGCTGCTTGCAGCGCCTGCGGATCATCGCCATCGACGTAACGCGTGAGCATGATGCGCAGCAGCCGCGCGCTGTCGTCACAGCGCTCGCAGTAGCGGCCGAACCAGAACAGATTCTCCACCACCCGCGACGGCAGGTACGGATCGCGCCGCACCAGATCGTGCACGCCGACATTGCGCTGCGCCTTCCACTGCTCGCCACTCGGCGCACGGTCGCTGAGCACCCAGGTGTCCTTGCTCGCCCCGCCGCGCTGCATCGACACCACTTCGGCATCAGCCTCGGCCGCCACTCGGGTCAGACCGCCCGGCAACACGCGGTAGCCGTCGTGGCTGGCCACCGCATACATGCGCATGCCGATCGCGCGGGGTTGCAGATGACCGTCTTCGGCTTGCCACACCGGCGCCTGCGACAGTTGCGCGAGTTCTTGCGCGACGTAGGCATAAGGCCGCGCCTGCATACGCTGCGCCAGTTCCAGGCGCTGGCTTTCACTCAAATCACGGCCGAAAACAGGCGCGAAACTCTGCGACGGGAACGCCGGTTTGATCAGCAGCTCCGGAAGTTTTTCCAACGCCTGCGCCAACACTGGCGCTTCACCGCACCACCAGGTGGCGATCGAGGGCAGGATCAGTTCTTCGCCGAACAGGAACTGATTGATCTTCGGCAGAAACCCCAGCAGGCCCGGCGATTCGAGCACGCCGCTGCCTAGCGCATTGGCCACCAGCACCCGCCCCTGACGCACCGCCTCAAGCAGACCGGGGACGCCGAGCGCCGAGTCGGTACGCAGTTCCAGCGGGTCGCAGAAATCATCATCGAGGCGGCGCATGATCGCGTGCACCCGGCGCAGGCCGCTGAGGGTTTTCAGGTAAACGGTGGCATTGCGCACCGTCAGATCGCCGCCCTCGACCAGCGGATAGCCGAGCTGGCGCGCCAGATACAGATGTTCGAAATAACTTTCATTGAACCGCCCCGGTGTCAGCAGCACCACCAGCGGTGCGTCATCGCCCTCCGGTGCCTGACGGGCCAAAGTTTCCTGCAAGGTGCGGAAGAAACCGGCCAGATGCTGGACCTTAAGATCCCGGTACAAATCGGGAAAGGCGCGGGAGACGATGGTGCGGTTTTCCAGCGCATAGCCGGCCCCGGACGGCGCCTGGGTGCGATCGGCAGTGACCCACCAGCGACCATCCGGTGTGCGCGCCAGATCCACGGCATACAAATGCAAAAAGGCTGATTCGGGCGGGGCAATGCCCTGACAGGGCCAGAGAAAATTGTTGTGTCCGAATACCAGCTCGGCGGGCAGCAGGCCTTCGCTGATCAACCGCTGCGGACCGTACAGATCCGCCAGCACTGCATTGAGCAAGCGCGCACGCTGAGCGATGCCGGCGGACAATTGCTGCCATTCATCTGCCGCGATCACATGGGGCAGCAGATCCAGCTCCCACGGCCGGTCAGCGCCCTTGGGATCGGCATAGACGTTGTAGGTGACGCCGTTTTCCTGAATCTGCCGCGCCAGCAAGGCTTGGCGCTGCACCAGTTGCGCCGGACTGCTGCGCTGCAACTGATCGAACAGGCGCTGCCAATGCGAGCGCACCGCGCCGCTGCCGTCGAGCAGTTCATGATAGGTGCCCGCGGTCAGCGGGTAGCGGTCTAGCAGGTCAGGCATGGAAAGCTCGGCAGACAGCAGGGAACGGTCAGACTAACGCAGGCACATGACACGCGGATATACGAAAAATCCGCGTGTTGCGTAGGCTCTAGAAACGGCGCAGATCGATGGTCATCGGTAGCTCGTCATTGATTTCTACTTTGGGTACGGGAAGCTTCCCCGGCGTGTGTCCGAGGCGGAAAAACCGCGCCATGCGCCGACTCTCCGCTTCATTGGCATTGACCGGCAAGGTTTCGTAATTGCGCCCGCCGGGATGGGCCACGTGATACTGGCAACCGCCCAGCGAACGCCCCATCCAGGTATCGAGCAGGTCGAATACCAATGGTGCGTGCACGGCTATGGTCGGATGCAGACAGTTGGCTGGTTGCCAGGCCCGAAAGCGCACCCCGGCGACAAACTCGCCTACTCGTCCGGTCGGGTGCAACGGCACCGCGACGCCATTACAGGTCAGCAGATAGCGCTGTGGCGGCAGGCCGTTGAGCTTGACCTGCAAGCGCTCCAGCGAAGAATCGACGTAGCGCACCGTGCCGCCCGCCGAGCCCTCCTCGCCCAGGACATGCCAGGGTTCAAGCGCCTGACGCAGCTCCAGCTCGATGCCATTGACGGCGTAGTCGCCGACCTTGGGAAAACGAAATTCCAGATGCGCCGCGAACCACTCGGCGCGCAACGGGTAGCCAGCGTTGTTGAGTTCGACGATAACGTCGGCGAAATCCTCTTCGATAAAGTGCGGCAGCAGAAAGCGGTCGTGCAGCTCGGTGCCCCAGCGCGCGAGTTTCGCCGGCGCATAAGGCTCGCGCCAGAACCGCGCGACCAGCGCCCGCAGCAACAACTGCTGAGCCAGACTCATGCGCGCATGGGGCGGCATTTCAAAAGCGCGCAGTTCCAGCAAGCCAAGACGCCCGGTGGCGCCGTCCGGTGAATACAGTTTGTCGATGCAGAACTCGGCGCGATGGGTATTGCCGGTGACGTCAATCAGCAGATTGCGCAACAGTCGATCGACCAGCCACGGCGCACATTCCTCGCCCGGTTCCGGCATCTGCGCGAAAGCGATTTCCAGTTCGTACAAGGCGTCATTGCGCGCCTCATCAACCCGAGGCGCCTGGGACGTCGGGCCGATGAAGAGGCCGGAAAACAGGTACGACAGCGAAGGATGGTTGTGCCAGTAACTGATCAGGCTGCGCAGCAGATCCGGCCGCCGCAGAAACGGTGAGTCCGCCGGTGTCGCGCCGCCGAGTACGAAATGATTGCCGCCGCCGGTGCCGGTGTGGCGCCCGTCGATCATGAACTTTTCGGTGGTCAGGCGGGTTTGCCGTGCCTGTTCATAGAGAAACTCGGTGCGCTCGACCAACTCATCCCAAGTCGCCGATGGCTGCACGTTGACCTCGATCACGCCGGGGTCCGGAGTGACACGGAAATTGCTCAGGCGCGGATCACTTGGTGGTTCATAGCCTTCCAGCAGCACCGGGCAATGCAGTTCTTCAGCGGTGGCCTCAATGGCCGAGACCAGTTCCAGATAATCCTCGACCCGCTCCAGCGGCGGCATGAACAGATACAGCCGCCCTTCGCGGGCTTCAGCGCAGAATGCGGTGCGGGTCAGCCAGTCGGCGGACTCATCGATTTTCGGCACGCGCTCATCCAGCGCAGCAGGTTCGCCGTGAACACCAAGCTGCGCAGGATCCGGCAGTTCAGCGAAGTCCTGATTCGGATCGTTGGGATGGATGAACGGATATTCCGCCGCTTTCACCCACGGCTGCGACGCCAGCGGCAGGCGATAACCCAGCGGCGAATCCCCGGGCACCAAGCGACAGTGCTCATCGCGCAGATACCAACGCCCGCTCTGCCATTGATCGCCCTTGGCCGTGAGCGCCAGCGGCAGCACCTGGCCGATCACCTTGTTCAGGCCCTGACTGAAGACCTTGCGCAACCGCGCACGCTCCAATGGCTCTTCCAGACGCGAATCTTCGGCGCTGACGTTGCCGGGCAACGCGCCCTCGCGCCAGAGGTAATAGAGATGATCCTCGTAAGCCGGGAAGACGAAGCGCGCAGGCAACTTCAGACGCTCGGCGACGCTGGCGAGAAAGCGTCCGGCCAGTTCGCCGTCGGCGCCATAGTCCTGCTGTTCGTCGGCGATCAATGCGTCGTTGTGCCAGATCGGCTGACCGTCGCGGCGCCAGTAACAATTGAGCGACCAGCGCGGCAGCTGCTCGCCGGGATACCACTTGCCCTGACCGAAATGCACCAGCCCCTGCGGTGCATATTGCTTGCGCATGCGTTGAAACAGTTCGGCGGACAGCCGACGCTTGTCCGGCCCCAGCGCGGCAGTGTTCCATTCGGCGCCGTCCGGGTCGTCAATGGAGACGAAGGTCGGCTCGCCGCCCATGGTCAGGCGCACATCGCCTTCGAGCAGGTCGGCATCGATCTGCCGGCCCAGTGCCTGGATCGCCCGCCACTGTTCATCGGTGTAGGGCTTGGTGACGCGTGGCGCTTCCCAGATTCGCTCGACCGACATTTCATGGCTGAACTGTGTCTCGCAAGGTTCGACCAGACCACTGATCGGCGCCGCCGAGGACGGATCGGGACTGCAGGCCAACGGAATATGCCCTTCCCCGGCGAACAGCCCGGACGTCGCATCAAGGCCAATCCAGCCGGCACCCGGCAAATACACCTCGCACCAGGCATGCAGGTCGGTGAAGTCGACTTCAGTGCCGGACGGGCCGTCGAGGCTTTTCACGTCGGCGGTCAGTTGAATCAGGTAACCGGAAACAAACCGCGCCGCCAGACCGAGATTGCGCAACAGCTGCACCAGCAACCATGCCGAATCACGGCAGGAACCGGAGGCGTGTTGCAGTGTGTGCTCCGGAGTCTGCACCCCGGGCTCCATGCGGATCAGGTAGCCGATGTCTTCACTGAGGCGCTGATTGAGCGCCACCAGAAAATCCACCGCCGGCAGTGGCGTGCGGTCGATGCTGTCCAGGTAAGCCTTGAACGTTGGCGTCAGCGGCAGGGTTTCGAGGTACGGCGCCAGCTCCTTGCGTTCATCGGCGGCGTAGCTGAACGGAATTCTCTCGGCGTACGGTTCGAGGAAGAAGTCGAACGGATTGAACACCGCCATTTCCGCGACCAGATCGACTTCGATGCGCAGCTCTGCGGTTTTTTCGGGGAACACCAGACGTGCCAGGTAATTGCCCTGGGGGTCCTGCTGCCAATTGATGAAATGCTGCTCGGGCGAGACTTTCAGCGCATAGGAAAGAATTCGCGTGCGGCTGTGGGGCGCCGGGCGCAGGCGGACGATCTGCGGGCCGAGTTCGACAGCGCGGTCGTAGCGATAATGCGTGACGTGATGCAATGCGACATGAATCGACACGGCGTGCCTCCTGCGAGCCTTGGGCGTATGGGAAAGCGCGCAAGACTTATGCCATGCACAGGCTTGCGCGCTTTCGCGAAATGCTCAAGGCAGTACAGCACCAAAACCGGGCGATGCGAGGAAATGCTTGGACTCAGTTGCACGCAAATGTTGCGGACGCTGATTCTTGCGGTGTTTGATCGGACGCTTTCGCGAGCAGGCTCGCTCCCACATTTGGAATGCGTTCCCCGGTGGGAGCGAGCCTGCTCGCGAAGAGGCCAGAGGCATTCCCACGCGGAGCGTGGGAACGATCAGCAAAACGCCAACCCGAAGGTTGGCGTTCTGTTCAGCTCAAGCAGTGTTTAGCGCGGCACGACCGGCTTGCGTGTCGGCTTCGGCCCTTTGCCTTTGGCCGCATCCTTGCGCTCCTTGGCCGCCTGCTGGTTGCGGGCGAAAGCCGCAGCCTTGGCCTGTTCACGCTTGTCCCACGGATTACCGCCATCACTGGCACGCGGCGGCAGACCGGTGTGCTGGGTGAGAATCTTGGTGGTCTTCTCTTTGGCGACCTTGTGGCTGCCGGCCGGCGTCGAGTTCTTGCGACGGGCGCTCTGGTAGCTGTCGGTGGCAGGCTGATGCGCCGGGATCAGTTGATCCTTGCCCGGGCCGATCAGATCGGCGCGGCCCATGCGGATCAGCGCTTCACGCAGCATCGGCCAGCCTTTCGGGTCGTGATAACGCAAGAACGCCTTGTGCAGACGACGCTGATCTTCGCTCTTGACGATGGTCACGCCGTCGCTCTTGTACGTCACCTTGCGCAGCGGGTTCTTGCCCGAGTGGTACATCGCCGTGGCGGTGGCCATCGGCGACGGGTAGAACGCCTGCACCTGATCGGCGCGGAAGCCATTGCCCTTGAGCCACAGAGCAAGGTTCATCATGTCTTCGTCGGTGGTGCCCGGGTGGGCGGCGATGAAGTACGGGATCAGGTACTGCTCCTTGCCCGCTTCCTTGGTGTACTTCTCGAACATGCGCTTGAACTTGTCATAGCTGCCGATGCCCGGCTTCATCATCTGGTTGAGCGGACCTTCCTCGGTGTGCTCCGGGGCGATCTTCAGATAACCGCCGACATGGTGAGTCACCAGCTCCTTGACGTATTCCGGCGACTCGACGGCGAGGTCGTAACGCAAACCGGAGGCGATCAGGATCTTCTTCACACCCGGCAGGGCGCGGGCGCTGCGATACAGCTGGATCAGCGACGAGTGGTCGGTGTTCAGGTTCGGGCAGATACCGGGGAACACGCACGACGGCTTGCGGCAGGCGGATTCGATTTCCGGGCTCTTGCAGGCGATGCGGTACATGTTCGCAGTCGGGCCGCCGAGGTCGGAAATCACGCCGGTGAAACCCGGCACCTTGTCGCGGATCTCTTCGATTTCGCGAATGATCGACTCTTCGGAACGGTTCTGGATGATGCGGCCTTCGTGCTCGGTGATCGAGCAGAAGGTGCAGCCACCAAAGCAGCCACGCATGATGTTCACCGAGAAACGGATCATGTCGTAGGCCGGGATCTTCTCCTTGCCGTACGCCGGGTGCGGCACACGGGCGTAAGGCATGCCGAACACGTAGTCCATTTCTTCGGTGGTCATCGGAATCGGCGGCGGGTTGAACCAGACATCGAGCTCGCCATGCTTCTGCACCAGCGCACGGGCGTTGCCCGGGTTGGTTTCCAGGTGCAACACGCGGTTGGCGTGGGCGTAAAGAACCGGGTCGTTGCGCACCTTCTCCATCGACGGCAGACGAATCACGGTCTTGTCACGGGTCATGCGCGGGCTGGCCAGGATCTGCACGACCTTGGCTTCCTGCGGATCTTCGACCGGGCCTTTTTCCTGCTCGATGGCGCAGGCCTGGGTGTCCTGGGTATTCACGTACGGGTTGATGATCTTGTCGACCTTGCCCGGACGGTCGATGCGCGTGGAGTCGACTTCGTACCAGCCCTGCGGCGTGTCGCGACGGATGAACGCGGTGCCGCGCACATCGGTGATGTCTTCGATCTTGTGGCCCCACGACAGGCGCTGGGCAACTTCGACAATGGCCCGCTCGGCGTTGCCGTACAGCAGAATGTCGGCGCTGGCGTCGATCAGGATCGAGTTGCGCACGCGATCCTGCCAATAGTCGTAGTGGGCGATGCGGCGCAGCGAGGCTTCAATGCCGCCGAGCACGATCGGCACATGCTTGTAGGCTTCCTTGCAGCGCTGGCTGTAGACCAGACTGGCGCGATCCGGACGCTTGCCGGCCATGCCGCCGGGCGTGTACGCGTCATCGGAACGGATTTTCTTGTCCGCGGTGTAACGATTGATCATCGAGTCCATGTTGCCCGCCGCGACGCCGAAGAACAGGTTCGGCTCGCCGAGCTTCATGAAGTCGTCTTTGGACTGCCAGTTCGGCTGCGCGATGATCCCGACGCGGAAACCTTGCGACTCCAGCAGCCGGCCGATGATCGCCATGCCGAACGACGGATGATCGACGTAGGCATCACCGGTAACAATGATGATGTCGCACGAATCCCAGCCGAGCTGATCCATCTCCTCCCTGCTCATCGGCAGGAATGGCGCTGGCCCGAAACATTCGGCCCAATATTTTGGATAGTCAAATAACGGCTTGGCTGCTTGCATGTCGACGACCGGTGTTGAAGTGAAAAATCGCGGGCGCGGAATATAGCACAAATTTTGACCAATTCCGACGACGGTGGTCGGTTTCTCTGCGAGCTGGTCTCGCGCAGCCAGCCCGCGACACATCACGAGTTTTCGCTGAGCGTACGACGCACCAAAACGGCAAGGAAGCCGCCCGCCCGCAGCACTCCCCCGGGAGTAACGGGGCATTCAACGTAAAGGAAGACAGGCAATGTCACCCAAACCGCCAATCAGAGGCATCACTAACGTCTCGATCCATAATCCGCGACCCGATTATTCGCTAGCCCGGCCTGGTTTCCCCCTGTCCTTCGATGGCGCGTCGGGGCTCAGGATTCCCACGCGCCCGACGACAACGATCGCAACAGCGATCGATCACGTGCTCAACCACATTATCCCCATGCCTGCGCGGGCGGCGGTCAGAACGGCAGCGGTAGCGCAATCTGTTGCCTTTGTGCACGACCGCCCTTTGAAGGATTACTGGATCACTTCGCTGGTTGTGCTGCCGGCGGCCGATGCCGAAGGCATGTCGACGCTCAATGGACGCCAGTATGTCCAGGTACCGGAGGGTGGCACCGTACAGGTGAGTCTGGACTCGGCCAGCGGTTTCTACCGGGCAAAATTGCCCAGCGAATTGCACGCGTCGGGACCGCTATTGCGCTTCGATACCGACAGCCGTCTCTGGCAGCCCATCGACACCTCGGCGCCCTCCACCTACCCCTTGTCCACGACCCGGCTGGAGGCGTTTCGCACCGATCTGGATTTCAGCACGGTCGAGCCGGACGGCGATGGCCTGTTGCGCTTCAACGGCAAACTCTATGTGCAGATCGAGAGCTACGCCTATCAGGTTCTGCATGATCTCGACGCCTCGACACCGCACAGAGCGGTGATGCGCATCGTTCGCCCTGAAGATCCGATCGCCGCCGATGCGACAAACGTTTACGTCGCATCACGTCCCGGCAGGTCGGAAGCGATTACTTTCAATGCTCAATCCGGCTGGCGCGGAACCTCCTTGACAGGTGTAGCCGGAATGCCGAGAGGCGCAGCGGCGCGACCCTCAGACTTATGGCTGCATCTGGAGGTGACAGTCGCACTCGAGGGTATCAACAAGCGGATCAAGCAGGATCAGGATAAACGTGAACAGCTGATAAACGCCTGGCTGGAGGCGAGTAACGCGCAGGGAGAGCATGCGCAAACCGTTCGACGCGAAACAATGGCGCTGCTTGATCGCGAGGTTCACTGCCACAAAGAACTGAAACACCTTGGAAAGGCGCTGAAATACTACGAGGAGCAAAAATCCTCGATCAAGCGCTTCATGAAGCAGGACGCTTACCTGAACAACATAATCAGGCTGCAAAAAAAACAGATGCTCGCCTATCAGCAACTGATCGAATGCGGCTTGACGCGCCACGCCCTGGAGGGTCCGATGATCGACCTCGACCCGGAGCGGCTTCCGCGAACAGTCAACGTTCTGGGCAGGATGCTGAGTCATCTGAAAGAGCGCCAGCAAATCGCCGACAATCTGGTGAACAAATGGCGGGTCTCTCCAGACGAGTTCAGCGCGGATGTTCTTTCACCAATGGACACCCATAACGTTGTTGCCTCCTGGGTCCTGACCAAAAGTCTGATGCTGGATACCCCACAATCGGCCGGCAACGCCCCTCTGGCATCGGAACTGGCCACCCGCTTTGGTCAGGTGACCTTTGTTTACGGAGCGCTTGGCGCAGTTCCCGAGGTTTCCCACCCTGCCGTATTGAATAACCTGTTCCAGGAATGCACAGCCATCCGCCACTGGTTCGAACGCCTTGATCTGGCACCGGGGGAGCAGCACGCCACTTCACGCAGGGAGATCACTGCGGAAATCGAAATATTCGAGCAGACGCTGGTAGGCCGCTTGAACCAGTTTCTCCATCAGGCTGACCGTCCGGTGCTGACGTTCGACCAGCAGAACATTGATTTCGAGTTCATTCCGGCCCAGGACAGAAGCGGTCTCCAACCGCCGCCCAAGCTCATCTTTCGGGCAAAGAAAAACGGCGTCTACAAGCTCAATGTCGGCGAGTCTCGACGCACCGCGCAAAACGAAGAGGTGATTGAGGTCCGCAACCTCCACAATCCCAGGCAGCCGTCACAGACCTATGACCGAGGACGCGGTGAATGGCGTTCGCCGCGGACAACGCCGCAGAGGAGCTTGCCGTCATTGGTTGCCGAAGCCACTCGGCACCTTGACCGTGTCGACGCGCATGTCCGCGCTGCCCTCCACGAAGAACGGCAAAGAAACCATCCGGACAACATTGTCGAGATGCTCGAAAGCAGCGCCGGGGCAATGGATGACACCGTATTGCAGTTGCAGCGGGCGGAACCGGCCCATGATGAGACCGCCGCGCTGATTCGACGCCTGCAGGACGCCAGTGAACGTCTGCGCAATGAGGGCGAAACCATCCGCCTGCGAATCTATAAGGACAAGCATGTTCTGAACGTCGACCGACTGCTGTACCTGATCGACAAGGGCCACGTGAACGCCCGGAAAATCGAGAGCCGATTGAAACGTGGCAAGGGTTCGGACCGGCAATATCTCGACATCTATCTAGTCACCGATGCACATACCCACGATCCCCTCTGGCACGCACATTTCCATTATGCGAGACAGGATTCCCCGGACTTGAATTTCAACGTGCGCGGCGCGCATTTGAAAACCCTTGAACAAAGCAGCAGGGGTATTCAATCGCAGCGCAGGGAAGAACTGGCGCAGCGGCCGCATCAACCTGTCTGGCGCGAATATCTCGATGGACGCACAGCGCAGAAAATCTTCGACCTGGCCGCCGCCTCCGCTCACCCGATGACACAGCCTCAGGCAATGACGCCGAACAGGCCGGCAGCTTCCGCTGAAGAAGCTACCGTGCAACGACTACAAGGAATGTAAGACATGCCAAGCAAACCGCCGTCGAAAGTGACGCTTCCCGGTCATTCACATATTCGACCGGACACATCCATGGATACGCCCCCGCCACGCCTCAACCTGACCCCGCGCCCCGGCCTGGATCCGACCACGTTGAGCGGCCCGTCAATCCGCGCGAACAGGCCCACAGACGGTATCGATCCTGATGCAATCGTTCCTGCTCCCAACGTCACAGTGCAGGCGATTGCTTCAATGCATGACGCCTTCGCTCATGTGGGCCACCCGCCTGAGCATTACCGGCTCAGTGCAACGATCGGCTTGCCCGATGCCGACGCTGAAGGCCTGAGAACATTCAAGGGCCGCCATTACGTGGAAATGACCGATGGTGGCTTCGTGCAGGTGGGCAAGGATGCGCAGAGCGGCCTCTGGCGCGCCAGGCTGGCCAGTGAATCGATCCCCTCCGGACCGCTGATGCTGCACGACCCCGAGAGTGGGCGATGGCATGCGCTGGAGTTTTCGCAACCAAGCACCTTCGCTTTATCGGGGGCGCGTCTGCAGGCGTTTCGCACGCCGCTCGACTTCAGCACCAGCTCACCCGACAGCGACGGGCTGCACCGCCATGACGGCAAGCTCTATGCAGTGATCGATAATCACGGCTATCAGGTCCTGTACGATTCCGATGCGTCGACGCCTCTGGCCGAAGTGATGCGCATCGTTCGCCCGCAAGATCCTGTCGCCGCCGACATCGACAACATCTACAGCGCTACGCGCCCGGGCAGATCAGAGCCTGTGGTGTTCGATGCCCGTCAGGGCTGGCAAGGCATCTTAGTCGGCGGAGCCGGCGGAATGCAGCGTGGCAGTCCCGACCAACCGGCTTCACCGGGGCTGCGGGAACGGCTCAACACCGCGTTCAACCGACTGCGCACGCCACAATCGCGACTGCGAAAACTTTATCCCTCTCTGGACAGCGAGCAGATCCGCACGCTGCTGAGCCCCCACAGCGACGATGTACAAGGCTTCTTGACCCGCGTCGAGACTGAATACAAGACCTTGAAGCTGGAACTCGCGACGTGGCTGAAGACCAGTACGCTGGCCGGCGGGGCGGCCCATCCCTCGGTGGAGCGCGCCGCGCAAGAGATCAAGCGTTGCTGGAAACGGCAGACGGGAACAACGCTGCAGCTGGATCTTGGCGGCGCCGGCATCGCTGCGCTCTCGGCAGATTTCAGCCATGTACGCACGCTGCACTTGCAGGCGGTGGCATGGTCGGCGGGGTGCGAAACTTTTCTCAAGGGGTTCACAGCCCTTGAACGCTTGAAAATCAACGCTTCGGCGCTCGATACACCGCCGGCGAATCTCACGCAGATGCCCGGCCTGAAGGAACTGGACCTGCGAGCGAACCGCATTGAACTGAGCGAGCAAACCGCCGGCGAGCTGGCTTCGCTCAGCCAACTGGAAAACCTTGATCTGTCGGACAACCCGCTGGGCAAGACCCTGGACTTCAGCGGCATGCTCCAGCTCAAGACCGTGAGTCTGCGCAACACCGGGCTGGATGAATGGCCAACGGGGCTGCGAGATCAGCTAGCGATAGAGTCAATCGATCTGCGCGACAACCGATTGCGCGAAATTCCGCAGGCAATCATCAATCCGGCGAGTGATCAGTTGCTCGACATCGCCAACATCAACCGCGTCACCCTGATCGAAGGCAATCCCTTCGCCAGCGGTTATTGGCGGCGACTGGAAGTCTATTGGCAGCGGGTTACGGCGCAATACCCGGCACTGATCACCAGCGCACGCACGGCTGCATTCCGGATTGATGGCGACATTCCAGAAGTCGCCATGCTGCTGCAGATGCATCCAGAGAGAACCCCGCAAACTGCCCGGGAATACCTGATCGGTCTGGGGGATGATGCAGAAGCCACGATCAGCCGGCGTTTCGAGGAGTTCAAGGTGCTCGACGCACAGCTGCAGGCTTACGTCGCCGACAGCACGTCGGCAGCATCCAGCGCCGCCGGCCAGGAAAAGCTTCGGGCAGAATACATTGCCCGGACTATCAAGGACTGCTGGCTCCAGGAATCGACGTCGCTCATGCTGCCAGCAGTGAACGGACCGCTACCGTCACTGACTGCCGACTTCAGTCGGTTGAAAATGCTCATCCTCAATAACGTCGTCTGGTCCGACACTGCCGACACGTTCCTGTCGCGGTTGCCTGATCTGGACATTCTGACGATCACCCGCTCCGGCCTGAAAAAATTGCCCGCAGCCATCAGCGGGATGAGCCGGCTCGCCCACCTCAATCTGACTGAAAACCAGATAAAACTCGATGAGCACAGCGCTGGTGCATTGAGTGCATTGCATCAGCTGGTTACCGTCAAGCTCTCTGACAACCCACTGCAGATACCGCCCGATTTCAGCGCGATGTCCGGACTGCAGACACTGGAGCTGAGGAACACCGGAATCAGCGAGTGGCCCCTCGGGCTGGCTGACAAGACCACCTTGACCGGCGTCGACCTCAGCAACAATAAACTGCGCAACGTCCCCGACGCGCATATCAACCCGCCTGCCGATCAATTGGCCGTGGTCGCGCGGATCAACAACCGCACGCTGATTGAGGGCAACGACTTCCCTTCGCCTTACTGGAGAAAGTTCGATGGCTACTGGCGAAGACTCAATGAACTGCATCCCGAGTTGATGACTCCAGCCCACCCCGCCGTATTCGATACTGAGAACTCGCGAGCGCAACGCTACCGAAGACTGTTTCCGGGCAAAAGCATCAAGGCCTGCCGGGATTTTATCTGGAGCCAAGACAAGGGCACTGTCGCGACCAGGCTGTTGGCGCTCGAGCAGGATTTCGCCGTGCTGAAAAACCAGTTGGATGACTGGGTTTTTTCCGGAGGCAGCAATCGTCTGCGCTATATCCGCGTCAATCAATTGCACGCCAACACTCAAACCCGCAATGAGCGCATCGAGGCACGTGACCGGATCATCAGTTGCTGGCGACGTGAAACGCCCGAGCAACACGCCTTCGACGGCACGCCGATAGGTCTTGAACTGGATTTGAGCGGTTTGACACTGCCAACCCTGCCGGATCTGAGCAGCGACTTCAGCCATGTCGGCTCACTCAAACTCAACAACATGAATCTCACCGAATCCCCGGAAGGTTTCCTGACCCGCTTCCGGCATTTGCGCTGGCTGAACATGGCGAACAATCGACTCAGGGATCTTCCTCCGGCCATCGGCGAGATGCACGGGATGACGCGGTTGTTCCTGCAGGGCAATCAACTGGAACTCACCGCCGAGACCGCGCAGATACTGGCCGGGAGAACCACTCTGAGGGCCTTGTGGATTCACGACAACCCGCACTTGAGCGTGAGCCCGGATTTCAGTGCGATCACTGACATGCGCGAGGTCGACATGTCCAATACGGGCATCGAAAGCTGGCCAACCGGACTGTTCGATCAGCCCCTGCTGGGCAAGGTCCATCTGAACGACAACCGGATCACGAGTCTGCCCGACTTTGTCGTCGCACCGGCAGCGGATCGCCTGACGCATTCGATTCAGGTCAACAGTGGCACTCAGATAAGCGGTAATCCCCTGAGCGCATACACACGAGAACGCCTGGCCGGCTACGGTGAATGGCTGAACCGCTCCGCAGCATCGCTCTACAATCCATTGAACCTGCTGACGACTTCTGTTTCGGCAGCCCACCCGCAAGCAGTGGCAACGAACTCTGTTTCGGTCTATCCGCAGTTGACCGTCGGCATGACGGCAGACGAGGCGATGATTCGCGCCGAGCAATTGAACAGGCTCAAAGCACAGGTGGGCTCAGATGGCTTTTTCAACATCATTTCCAAGCTCGCCCACCATGCCGATTTCCGCCGACAGATCTGGGACGTGGTCGATGCGATCAGCGAGAACAGCGTGCAGACACGTGCGCTGCGCAGAGACGTTTTTGATCGCGCCTGCGAGGCTGGCTGCACTGACCTTGCCGCTGCCACGTTTACAGACATGCAAGTACTGACCATGACGCACAAGGCGCGAATGCAGGCGAGGCAAGACGGCGATGGTGCTCGATTGGTGGACCTGTCCAGAAGCCTGTTCAGACTCAGACAGGTCGATGATCTGGCCGCAGCCGAAATCGCTGCGAGCAGGGCAATCGTCGACGATCCGCAAACTTCAGCGAGGGAGCGCAATATCCATCAGCTGCGCTTGCGCGACCCGCACGAGATGACGATGGCCTACCGCTTTGGGCTCAAGGATCGGCTGCAGTTACCGTTTCAGCCGCAGACACTGTCCTTTATCGGCATGGCCGGCGTCACATCGCCGATGCTGGAAGTGGCCTACCGAAAGGTCATCGCCTTGAACGACTCCCCCGATGAGTTTCAGGCTCTGGTATCGATGGATTTCTGGCAGGACTTCATCACGCACAAATACTCGTCCCGGTTCGACGCCGCACGTCAGCCCTATCAACAGAAACAGGCCGCACTGGACGCGCAGTCCGCGACAAATGCCCTGACCGAAACCGAATATCAGGCGCAAACCAATGACGTCACAGCACAGCTGGCCATCAGCGAAGCGACGCTGATCCAGGCACTGACCCGCGAGGAAATTCGCCCCGGTGACGGAGTCGAAACAACTGCAAGCAGCGAGACGGCAGCTTCGGCCGATTGAAACCGACCACGACAGCAGGCCGGATGATCCGGTCTGCTGTTACTCGTCGTCGTCGAAGTTGTAACTGCCCGGCGCGAGGTTTTCGAAGCGCGTGTACTTGCCGATGAACGCCAGCCGAATAAACCCGATCGGGCCGTTACGCTGTTTGCCGATGATGATTTCGGCAATGCCCTTGTGCTCGGTTTCCGGGTGATACACCTCGTCGCGATAAACGAACATGATCACGTCGGCGTCCTGCTCGATCGCTCCGGATTCGCGCAAGTCGGAGTTGACCGGGCGTTTGTTGGGGCGTTGTTCGAGGGAGCGGTTGAGCTGCGACAGGGCGACTACCGGGCAGTTGAATTCCTTGGCCAGCGCTTTCAGCGATCGCGAAATCTCGGAAATTTCGTTGGTGCGGTTGTCACCGCTGGAACCGGGGATCTGCATCAGTTGCAGGTAGTCGATCATGATCAAGCCGACATCGCCGTGCTCACGCACCAGACGCCGGGTCCGCGCGCGCATTTCCGAAGGGCTGATACCGGCGGTGTCATCGATGAACAGTTTGCGATCGTTGAGCAGGTTCACCGCTGACGTCAGGCGCGGCCAGTCGTCATCTTCGAGCTGGCCGGAACGCACCTTGGTCTGGTCGATTCGGCCGAGCGAAGACAGCATACGCATGATCAGCGATTCGCCTGGCATCTCGAGGGAGTAAACCAGGACAGCCTTTTCGCTGCGCAACACGGCGTTTTCCACCAGGTTCATCGCGAAGGTGGTTTTACCCATCGACGGACGGCCGGCGACGATAATCAGGTCGGACGGCTGCAAGCCGCTGGTCTTTTCATCGAGGTCGGTGTAACCCGTAGACAGACCGGTGATGGCGTCGGCGGTGTTGAACAGGGTATCGATCCGGTCGATGGCCTTGGTCAGCAACTCATTGACGCCGACCGGGCCGCCGGTCTTCGGCCGCGCTTCGGCGATCTGGAAGATCTGCCGTTCGGCTTCATCGAGGATCTCTTCGGCGGTGCGGCCTTCGGGGTTGAAGGCGCTGTCGGCAATCTCGGTACTGATGCCGATCAGTTGGCGCAACGTCGCACGCTGGCGGACGATCTGCGCATAGGCCTTGATGTTGGCGACGGACGGGGTGTTTTTCGCCAGTTCGCCCAGATAGCCGAGGCCGCCGACTTGCGAAGTCTGACCTTCCTTGTCCAGCTGTTCGGCAAGGGTCACGACGTCGATCGGCGAGTTCTGATCAGCCAGTTTGGCGATCGCTCGGAAGATCAGACGGTGGTCATGTCGATAGAAATCGCCATCGGAGACTTGATCGAGCACGCGTTCCCAAGCGTTGTTGTCCAGCATCAGACCACCGAGTACGGCCTGTTCGGCCTCGATGGAATGCGGCGGCACCTTCAGGGCAGCGGTTTGCAGATCGTATTGCTCGGGAGCGGAGATATCGTTCATGGCCACTTGAGTATTAGTGAAAAGCAGGGAATTCAGAAAGACAAAGGGCACGACCTGTAAACAGGATCGTGCCCGATGTTAACCGTCTGACGGACAAGCCGCCAGCCGATCCGTGTTGCTTAAGCTGCTACCACGACAACGCGTACGGTGGCTTCAACTTCGGCGTGCAGGTGCACGGCCACGTCGAATTCACCCACGTTGCGGATGGTGCCGTTCGGCAGACGAACTTCGCTCTTCTGCACTTCAACGCCGGAGGCGGTCAGTGCGTCAGCGATGTCGTGAGTACCGATCGAACCGAACAGCTTGCCTTCGTCGCCAGCGGTGGCAGTGATGGTCACTTCCAGCTCGGCCAGTTGGGCAGCACGGCTTTCAGCCGATGCCTTACGGTCTGCGGCGGCTTTTTCCAGCTCGGCGCGACGCTCTTCGAACGCAGCCAGGTTGGCAGCGGTCGCAGCGGTAGCCTTGCCGAAAGGCAGCAGGTAGTTACGGCCGTAACCGGCCTTAACGTTTACTTTGTCGCCCAGGTTGCCCAGGTTGGCGATTTTTTCCAGAAGGATCAGTTGCATGTGAAAATCCTCTAACTTTTAACCTTCACCGTTCGCGCTGTCGGTGTCTTTCGACACGTGACGACCGCGAAAATCAATCAGGCTGTCGACAATGGCCAGAACCACGAGCAACGGATAGATCAGCTGCATGAACAACAGCAGCGTGACGTACAACCCCACCAGCCAGAAACCGGCCAGTCGCTTCTGCCCGACCAGCCCGTGAATCAGGGCCAGCCCGGCGAACACCAGCGGTACACTGCACAACGGCGTCAACATGGCCATCTGTGCGCCGAGATTCGGGCCCAGAAGCATCAACGCCAGCAGTAACATCGCCGGCCCCAGCGGGATGCGGATGGCGCGAAACTCGCGACCGAAACCACCCGGGTTGTACAACAACGCCTGCCAATGCCGCCCGACAATCAGGCTCAGCACGCTGACGATCTGCAACAAGGCCGCAATCAGTCCGGTCAGGACCGGTGCAATCAGGGACGCGAAACGCGCTTGCTCATCGACCGACAATTGCTTGTAGGTCTCACCGAGAAGTGCCGGCATGACCTTTATAAGGGCCTGTGCAAGCATCTCGATCTGAGCCGCAAACGCGACCCCGAGCACCACTGAAAACACCACGCCGATCACTACGCTGACCAGCAGCGTGCGGACCCAGGATTCGCTTGCGCGCAAAACCAACGCAAGCCCCGAAGACCCCAGCAGCACCAGAAGTGCCCGTGGGTCGTCGGCATACAGCCACCAGATCAAGGCCGGCAGCAGTCCCAGCGACAGAACGCCAAGGGCGTCCGTCAATCCGCGCCGCAGCAGCACAAGGCTCCCGGCGGCAGCACCCAACCAATACAACAACGGCAATGTTGCACATCCGGCCACCACGAGAGTGGCCTGCATTCGGCCTCGCATGATGAACTCAGCTAAGGCGCGCATGCATTCAATCCTTTGCTACTTGTCGACTGCCCGGTCTCAGCGGCCGTGGCTGTCGGTGTAGGCCAGCAGGGCCAGGAAGCGGGCGCGCTTGATAGCGGTGGCCAGCTGACGCTGATAACGAGCTTTGGTACCGGTGATGCGGCTTGGAACGATTTTGCCGGTCTCGGATACGTAAGCTTTCAGAGTGTTGAGATCTTTGTAGTCGATCTCTTTCACGTCTTCAGCGGTGAAGCGGCAGAATTTACGACGACGGAAGAAACGTGCCATTTGATAGGCTCCTTAATAAGGTCCGTGGATTACTCGTCAGCGTTATCGCTGTTGTCGCTGTCATCACTGTCGGTGCCTTCGGCGCCTTCGTGCTCAGGACGGTCGCGACGCTCACGGCGCTCACTGCGGTTTTCTTCAGCCTTGAGCATCTCGGACTGGCCGGTAACGGCTTCGTCGCGACGGATGACCAGGTTACGGATCACTGCATCGTTGTAGCGGAAGTTGTCTTCCAGCTCGGCCAGGGCCTTGCCAGTGCACTCAACGTTCAGCATCACGTAGTGAGCCTTGTGAACATTGTTGATTGCGTAGGCCAGTTGACGACGGCCCCAGTCTTCCAGACGGTGGATTTTGCCGCCGTCTTCTTCGATCAGCTTGGTGTAACGCTCAACCATGCCGCCGACTTGCTCGCTCTGATCCGGGTGGACCAGAAAGATGATTTCGTAATGACGCATGAATGCTCCTTACGGGTTGTAGCCTGCCGCTCAAAAACGGTCAGACAAGGAGTGAATGACACTTATGGACTTGCTGGCGCGGGGCACATGCGTGCCTGCCGTCACAGCAAGGGGCGCAATTGTAGAGAAGGGACTGCGGGCGCGCAAGGCAATTGGTGAATATTTGAACAACCACCGATCTTCCAGACACCGTAAACGAATGTGGGAGCGAGCCTGCTCGCGAATGCGGCCTGCCAGGCAACAATGACGTCGACTGACACTCCCTCTTCGCGAGCAGGCTCGCTCCCACAGTTGATTGCGTGAAGCTTATTTCTTCGCGGCAGCCTTGGCCTTCGCACCGCGCTGGCGCTGGGCTTCGAACAGGCACACGCCGGTGGCGACCGAGACGTTGAGGCTGCTGACGCTGCCGGCCATCGGCAGGTTCACCAGATAGTCGCAGTGCTCGCGGGTCAGGCGACGCATGCCTTTGCCTTCGGCGCCCATGATCAGAATGGTCGGGCCGGTCAGGTCCTGGTCATAAATGCTGACCTCGGCTTCACCAGCGGTGCCGACTACCCACAAACCGCGCTGCTGAAGTTTTTCCAACGTGCGCGCCAGGTTGGTCACGGCCACCAGCGGGATCACTTCCGCCGCGCCGCAGGCGACTTTACGCACCACCGGGGTCAGCGTGGCCGACTTGTCTTTCGGCACGATCACCGCCAGCGCACCGGCCGCATCGGCCGAACGCAGGCAGGCGCCGAGGTTGTGCGGATCGGTCACACCGTCGAGCACCAGCAACAGCGGCGCGCCTTCGGTGCGATCGAGCAACTCGTCGAGCATCGCCTCGCCCCAGACCTGACTCGGGCTGACTTCAGCCACAACGCCCTGATGCACGCCTTCAACCCAGGCGTCCATTTCGCGACGCTCGGCCTGGCCGACCTGAACACGGTTTTCATTGGCCAGCTCGACCAGCGTCTGCACGCGCGGATCGTTGCGGCTTTCCGCCAGCCAGATCTGCTTGACGCGCTTGGGGTGGTGACGCAGCAACGCTTCTACCGCGTGAACGCCGTAGATTTTTTCCAACTGACTCATGACTTCGCCTTCGGTTTACGCGCCCCGCCACTTTTGGCTGGAGCGGAACCCGCTTTTGGCGGGCCCTTACGGTGTTTGCTCGGCTTGGCTGGCTTGCCGTCGGTCGACCTGTCAGGCGCCGACCGTCCGGTCTTTCCCCCGGACGCCGCTTTACCACCGTTTTTCGCATCGGCCAGCAAGGCCTTCTTCAATTCACGGCTTTTGCGCAGCTCGGCGTTTTTCGCCACGGCATCGCTCGGGCGATAGGCTTCGGCGACCTTTTCCTTGGCCGGACGACGGCTGGCGGTTTTCGCTGGAGCCTTTTCTTCCGCAGCCTTGGCAGCAGGCGCAGCGGTTTCGGCGCCACGTTTCTTGCGACCAATCGGCGCGCTGATGGTTTTCTCGGCCATCTCGAAGTCGATCTTGCGCTCATCGAGGTCGACGCGCATGACGCGTACTTCAACGGTGTCGCCAAGACGGAAACTGCGACCGGTGCGCTCGCCCGCCAAGCGGTGATGCACAGGATCGAAGTGGTAGTAATCGCCCGGCAATGCGGTGACGTGCACCAGGCCTTCGACGTAGATATCGGTCAGCTCGACGAACAGACCAAAACCGGTCACTGCGGTGATCACGCCCGGGAACGATTCGCCCACGCGATCCTTCATGAACTCGCACTTGAGCCAGTTCACCACGTCGCGGGTCGCCTCGTCGGCACGGCGCTCGCTCATCGAGCACTGCTCGCCAAGCTGCTCCAGCGCCGCTTCGTCGTACGGATAGATGCGCGCTTTCGGAATGGTCATCGCACCGGCACGACGAACGTGCGGGGTGTCCTGTTTCGAATGGATCACGCTGCGAATCGCGCGGTGCGTGAGCAGGTCCGGGTAACGACGGATCGGCGAAGTGAAGTGGGTATAGGCTTCGTAATTCAGGCCGAAGTGGCCGTCGTTTTCAGCGCTGTACACCGCCTGACTCAACGAACGCAGCATCACAGTCTGGATCAGGTGGAAATCCGGACGATCCTTGATGCTCGCGAGCAAAGCCTGATAATCCTTCGGCGACGGACCGTCCTTGCCCTTGTGCAGGGAAAGGCCGAGCTCACCAAGGAACGCGCGCAGCTTTTCCAGACGCTCTGGCGGCGGACCGGCGTGAACGCGATACAGCGCAGGGATTTCGTGCTTCTTGAGGAATTCGGCAGTGGCCACGTTGGCGGCCAGCATGCACTCCTCGATCAGCTTGTGCGCATCGTTGCGCACGGTCGGACGGATTTCCGCGATCTTGCGCTCGGAGCCGAAGATGATCCGGGTTTCCTGGGTTTCGAAATCGATCGCGCCACGCACATGACGGGCGGCCAGCAATACCTTGTACAACGCGTAGAGCTGCTTGAGGTGCGGGACGACGTCGGTGTACTCGCCACGCAATTTGCGCGCTTCGGTAGCCTTCGGCGTTTCCAGCATCGCGCTGACCTTGTTGTAGGTCAGACGGGCGTGGGAATGGATCACCGCCTCATAGAAGCAGTAGTCGGTCATTTCGCCGGACTTGGAGATGGTCATCTCGCAAACCATGGCCAGACGATCGACTTGCGGGTTCAGCGAGCACAGGCCGTTGGACAGTTGCTCCGGCAGCATCGGAATCACGCGCTCGGGGAAGTACACCGAGTTGCCGCGAACCTGAGCTTCGTTGTCCAGCGCCGAGCCGATCTTCACGTAACTGGAAACGTCGGCAATCGCCACGTACAACTTCCAGCCACCGGAGAACAGACGCAGCTTGCCCGGTTTGGCTTCGCAGTAGACCGCATCGTCGAAGTCGCGGGCATCTTCGCCGTCGATGGTGACGAACGGCAGATGACGCAGGTCGATGCGCTTCTCTTTGTCTTTTTCTTCAACTTCCGGCTTGAGCTTGGCGGCTTCTTTCACAACCGCTTCAGGCCAGACGTGCGGGATATCGTAGGTGCGCAGGGCAACATCGATTTCCATGCCCGGCGCCATGTAGTTGCCGACCACTTCGACCACATCGCCTTGCGGCTGGAAACGCGGCGTTGGCCAGTGGGTGATTTTCACCTCGACGAATTGACCGATCTGCGCATTGGCGTTGCGGCCCGGGGTGACCAGCACTTCCTGCTGAATCTTCGGATTGTCGGCAACGACGAAACCGATGCCGCCTTCTTCGAAGTAGCGGCCGACGATGGTTTCGTGAGCGCGGGAAACTACTTCGACGATCACGCCTTCACGGCGACCACGACGGTCGAGCCCGGAAACCCTGGCCAGCGCGCGGTCACCGTCGAACACCAGACGCATTTGCGCCGGGTTCATGAACAGGTCGTCGCTGCCGTCGTCCGGCACCAGGAAGCCGAAACCGTCACGGTGACCGCTGATGCGGCCGAGGATCAGGTCGAGCTTGTCCACCGGCGCGTAAGTGCCACGGCGGGTGTAGATCAGTTGAGCGTCGCGCTCCATGGCGCGCAAGCGGCGGCGCAGGGCCTCGATCTGGTCTTCGGTGGTCAGACCAAACTCTTCGACCAGTTGCTCGCGGGCAGCAGGCGAACCCCGATCGGCGAGGTGCGCCAGGATCAGTTCGCGGCTGGGAATAGGGTTTTCGTATTTTTCCGCTTCACGAGCGGCCTCGGGATCGAGGGACTGCCAATCGGCCATTAGAGAGTTTTCACCTTGTCTATATGCGGGTTAGTTTGGCATAGGCGCCGGGAAACGGGAAATTTCCGCTTCTATAAGGCTTTGCATGGCCCTGTATCGACGCTCTGATAGGGTTTTGAACGCCGCTGGTAAAAAAATTCAGTTTTTTCTGCAGTAGGGGTTTACAGTTAAAAAGGCGCTCCGTATAGTGCGCGCCATCGACGACGCACAAGCGCTTTCGATGATGCCCAGGTGGTGAAATTGGTAGACACGCCAGCTTCAGGTGCTGGTGACCTTACGGTCGTGGAAGTTCGAGTCTTCTCCTGGGCACCAATTTCGAGTTTGAGACTAGATCAGTTTCAAGACTCACACAAAACCCGCGAAAGCGGGTTTTTTGCATTTGCGGGAAAGCTTTTGTTCACACTGATTTATTAAAACCAAATCAGGGGTTTACAGATCAAAAAGGCCTCCGTATAGTGCGCCACATCAACAGCGGCAACGCTTGCGATGATTGCCCAGATGGTGAAATTGGTAGACACGCCAGCTTCAGGTGCTGGTGACCTTACGGTCGTGGAAGTTCGAGTCTTCTTCTGGGCACCAATTCAAATTCAAGGTTCACGCCTTGGATTTCACAAAAACCCGCGAAAGCGGGTTTTTGCGTTTCTGGCTTCCTGAATTTCGCCATCCCTACAAGACTGCCAGTCGCCCCACAAGGCGCACATGAGAAACAATATCGTTTATCATTGTTGCAAGTTTTTGCAATGCGACAGTGAGGAACCCTGCGAATGACGTTTCGAAATACCCTGCGCCGAGGCCTGACCTTCACCCTCCTCGGCCTGGCACTCGCCACTCCCCTCACCCAGGCTGCCGATGCGGTTTCCCTGACTCTCTACAACGGCCAGCACAAGGAAGTCGGCGACGCGATTGCCAAGGCTTTCGAAGCCAAGACCGGCATCCACGTCAACGTGCGCAAAGGCAGCAGCAACCAGCTCGCCAGCCAGATCATCGAAGAAGGCGACCGCTCCCCCGCCGATGTGATCTACACCGAAGAGTCGCCGCCGCTGAATAACCTCGGCGAACAGGGTCTGCTGGCCAAGGCCGATGACGCCACGCTGGCAGTTCTGCCGGAAAAATACGTCGCCGCCAATGGCACCTGGATCGGCGTTACCGCCCGCGTACGCGTGGTCGCGTTCAATCCGAAACTGATCGATGAAAAAGACCTGCCGAAATCGGTGATGGAATTTTCCGAGCCGCAGTGGCAGGGCAAGGTCGGCTTCGTTCCGACCAGCGGCGCCTTCCAGGAGCAGGCCGTAGCGATCATCAAGCTGCACGGTCGTGACGCCGCCGAAGAATGGCTGACCGGCCTGCGCGCATTCGGCAAGACCTACAGCAACAACATGGTCGCGCTCAAAGCGGTGGAAAACGGCGAAGTCGCTACCGTACTGGTGAACAACTACTACTGGTTCGCCCTGCAACGCGAGAAGGGCAAGCTCGATTCCAAATTGCATTACTTCACCGGCGGCGACGCTGGCGGCTTGATCACCGTGTCCAGCGCTGCCGTACTGAAATCCAGCAAACATCCAAAAGAAGCCCAGCAATTCCTCGCCTTCATGGCCAGCGAAGAAGGTCAGCGCGTGATCACCCAGACCACCGCTGAATATCCGCTGCACAAAGGCATGGAATCGGATCGCGGTCTCAAGCCGTTCAGCGAACTGGAAGCGCCGAATGTCACCCCGGCGGATCTGGGCAACGCTGAAGAAGCGCTGGAACTGGAACGCGAAGTTGGCCTGAACTGATGGCAGCATCGTTATCGCCCCCCGCCGCGCGCGGGGGTTATGTGCCAAGGCGCAAGCGGCCGTCGATCTGGCTGGTGCTGCCGGTATTGCTACTGGTGGTACTGAGCCTGTTGCCACTGGCCTACGTCGGGGTGAAAGCCTGGCAGGCCGGCTGGGCCGAGGCGCTGCATTTGCTGTGGCGCCCGTATGTGTTTGGCCTGTTGCGCAACACCTTGGCACTGATGGTCGGCGTGACGATCACCTGCGCCGTGATCGGCCTGTCGCTGGCATGGCTACTGGAACGCAGCAATCTGCCGGGTCGACGCCTGTGGGGCGTGATCCTGTGCCTGCCGTTTGCGGTGCCGGCGTTTGTCAGCAGCTTCACCTGGGTGTCGCTGAGTGCGCAGTTCGAAGGCCTCGGCGGAGCGATTCTGGTGATGAGCCTGTCGAAGTATCCGCTGATCTTCCTGCCAGTCGCGGCGACCCTGCGCAATCTCGATCCCTCTCTCGAAGAATCCGCCCGCACATTGGGACAGAATCGCTGGGGCGTGTTTTTCCGCGTCACCCTGCCGCTGTTGTGGCCATCGCTGTTGGCCGGCTCGCTGCTGATTGCCCTGCACATGCTGGTGGAATTCGGCGCGCTGTCGATCATCGGTTTGCAGACCTTTACCACGGCGATCTACCAGCAATTCGAACTGGAATTCAGTAACGCCAACGCAGCGATGCTTTCGGCGGTGTTGCTGGCGCTGTGCCTGCTGCTGTTGTGGCTGGAACTGCGGGTGCGCGGCAAGGGCCGGCATGTGCGCACCGGCCAAGGTGCAGCGCGACAGGCTGAGCAAGTCAAGCTTGGGCCATGGGCTGCGGCAGGTCAGTTGTATTGCCTGTTGCTGGCGATTATCGGCAGCGGCGTTCCGCTGGGCATGTTGGCCTACTGGCTGGCGGTCGGTTCGTCGGCGGCATTCCCGGTAGCAGCGATCACTGAGGCGCTGCTGTCATCGCTGGCATTGTCGTTGGGCGGCGCGGCGTTGTGCCTGGCGCTGGCAGTGCCGGTCGGGCTGCTGGTGGTGCGCTACAAAGGCCAATTGGCAATCTGGGCCGAACGCCTGCCTTATCTGCTGCACGCGCTGCCGGGCCTGGTGATTGCGTTGACGCTGGTGTATTTCGCCCTGCATTACGTGCCGGTGCTGTATCAGACGTCGGGCTTGCTGCTGATCGCCTATGCGCTGCTGTTTCTGCCATTGGCGCAGGCGCCGATTCGTACGGCACTGAACAAGGCTGCGCCACAGCTGGAAGAAGCGGCGCGGACCTTGGGCGCATCGTCGTTCACGGCTTTTTGCCGGGTGACATTACCGATCATTTTCCCGGCACTGGGCGCGGCGTTTGCGCTGGTGTTTCTCGATGCGATGAAGGAACTGACGGCAACGTTGCTGCTCAGCCCTACCGGACTCAATACATTAGCGACCGAGGTCTGGGCGCATACAGCGAATGTCGAGTTTGCGGCGGCGGCACCTTATGCGGCGTTGTTGATTGTAGTGTCCGGGCTGCCTGTGTACTTGCTGACGACACGGATGTATCTGAGCCGCTGATACCGTTTTCGCGAGCAGGCTCGCTCCCACGATGGATTGAGTTTCCCTGTGGGAGCGAGCCTGCTCGCGAAGAAGCCAGCCCGGATTACATCAGGCCCGGAACTGCCCCAGGCTGGCTTTCAATTGCGCCGCCAGACCATCCAGCACCTTGCCACTGGCCGTGGTTTCCACCACTGCCTGCGCCGCTTTCTCGGCCTGTGCATGAATCGTCTCGACGCGCCCACGCACTGCCTGCGCACCCTGCGCCTGATGTGCTGCTGCTTGCGTCGCCAGACCGATCGCCGCATGCACCTGCTCGACCGAAGCCTGCACCGATTGCTGCAAGCGCGCACTGTCGCGCAAGACCAGCAAACCTTCGCTGGCCTGCCGTCCGGCCTGGCCAATCGCCTCGACTGCCTCACGTGCGCCCTGTTGCAGAGCGACGATGTGCGCTTGAATATCACCCGTGGAGCTTTGCGTCTTGCTCGCCAGCGCACGAACTTCATCCGCCACCACGGCAAACCCACGCCCGGTTTCACCGGCCCGCGCCGCCTCGATCGCAGCGTTCAATGCCAGCAGGTTGGTCTGTTCGGCGATGCCGTGAATCACCGTCAGCACCACCTCAATCTGCTCGCTCTGCTGCGCCAGTCGCTCGATAACCTTCGCCCCGGTATCGACCTGCCCGGCCAGCGCTTCGATCAGGCTGCCAACCTTCGCCGAAGTCCGGGTGTTCTCATCGGTGGCCTGACGAATATCGACAACCTGCTTGAGCGCCGCCTGCATTGCCTGACTTTCCGACTGCGCCTCGTCTGCCATTTGCGACAGCGCGCGCAGGCTTTCTGCAACTTCATCGCGCTGCATTCCGGCAGCCGCATCGGCGCCAGCGTTGCGCAAAGTCATCGCGCCAATTTCCACGCCAGTGCGCTGCGCGACATCGCCCGCCTCGCGCACGATCGGCTGCAGCTTGTCGACGAAGCGATTGACCGCCGACGCCATGTCGCCGATTTCATCCTTGCTGTTGATCTGCACACGCTTGGTCAGGTCGCCCTCGCCCGCCGCCAGATCGTCCATCGCCGCATTGAGCATTTTCAGGCGATTGACCACGCGATGACCGAGCACCACGGCCAGCAACAGCAGCACGCCGCAACCGACCAGTGCCAGGCCAAGGCCGATACGCCAGCGCAGTGTCGCGGCAGCGTCTTGAACGGTTTGTGCGGTGTTGGCTTTCATTTCGCCAGCGGTGCCCTGCGCCGATTGCAGACGCGCCTGCATCGCTTTGGCGCTGTCCGCCGCCGCGCCTTTGAGGCTGTCGCCGACCAATTGATCGCTGCTGGCAATCAGCGCCAGGAAGCGCTTGTCGAGCTCGGCCAGATCGGTTTCCACCGAGGCCGTGGACACACCCATCAGCACTTTGCCGATTTCCACGCCGTTGGGATTGATCGAGGCCTCGAGGTAGTAGACCGAAGGATCATTCTTCGCCGCATCCAGCACTTTATCCAGCGCGCGCTCGCCCTGACCTTTTTCCAGCAAGGCCTTGTTGATCGGGTTTTCACGGTTGAGATAACGGGTCAGATGCTGGCCGGTGGCGTCGTCATACACCACGAACAGCACGTTGGGATTGCGCTGGGCGCGGCGGGCGAACTCCGAGAGCGTCGGCACGTCGCTGTCCCACATGGCACGCGGCGCTACGGATGCAAGCAACTGCGCCATGTCGTTGGCCGAATCCTTCAGATCCTTTTCCAGCGTCGCTCGCAGCTGCGCCTGCTCTTCTTTCAGACGCGCGGACAGGCCGACCGTCAGGCGCTGACGAGTGCTGGCCGATAACGCATCAAGACTTGAAGTGACTTCACGCCCGGCCTGCTCCAGCTCACCGGAGAGCTTCTGGCTGTCGGCACCCAGGCGCACGGCCAGATCGGCTTCCAGCGCGGTGACCGTGCTCCGCGTCAGGGCAACCGCCACCAACACCTGCACCAAAAGGGCGATACCAAGGGTAACGAACACCGGCCGCAACAAACGGCTTTGTAACAGTGAGAGAACGGCTGACACTTTAAATCCCTCTACTTCTGACGCCATTAATTTGATGGCACTCTTGTAGACAGATTCACAGCAAAGGTCATGCCGTCCAACAGGCATAAACGACAAAGGCCCCGATTAAGGGGCCTTTGTTTTTTACATCAACGACTTATCAAGCAAACGGATGACGCAGAACGATGGTTTCGTTGCGGTCCGGGCCCGTCGAAATAATGTCGATCGGCGCGCCGATCAACTCTTCAACGCGTTTGATGTAGGCACGAGCATTGGCCGGCAGCTCTTCCAGGGTTTTTGCACCCACGGTCGATTCGCTCCAGCCCGGCACTTCTTCGTACACAGGCTGCAGGCCTACGTAGCTGTCAGCATCGGTCGGGGCAACAGCATTGCCTTGCGCGTCTTTGTAGCCGACGCAGATGTTGATGGTTTCCAGACCGTCGAGTACGTCCAGCTTGGTCAGGCAGATGCCCGAGATGCTGTTCACATCGATAGCGCGACGCAGGATGACGGCGTCAAACCAGCCGCAGCGACGGGCACGGCCGGTGGTAGCGCCGAACTCGTGACCCTGCTTGGCCAGGTGTGCACCGACTTCGTCAAACAGCTCGGTCGGGAACGGACCGGAACCGACGCGAGTGGTGTAAGCCTTGGTGATGCCCAGGATGTAGTCGAGGAACATCGGACCAACGCCCGAACCGGTCGCCACGCCACCCGCAGTGGTGTTGGAGCTGGTCACGTACGGGTAGGTGCCGTGGTCGATGTCGAGCAACGAACCTTGCGCGCCTTCGAACATGATGTCCTTGCCAGCACGACGCAGGTCGTGCAGCTCGGCGGTCACGTCGAGCATCAGCGGCTTGAGCAGCTCAGCGTATTCCTTGCACTCGGCCAGGGTCTTTTCGAATTCGATGGCTGGCTCTTTGTAGTAACCGACCAGCATGAAGTTGTGGTAATCCACCAGTTCACGCAGCTTGTCTTCGAAGCGCGGCATGTTCAGCAGGTCGCCGACGCGCAGGCCACGACGGGCAACTTTATCTTCGTACGCCGGGCCGATGCCGCGACCGGTAGTACCGATCTTCAACTCGCCACGGGCCTTTTCACGGGCCTGGTCCAGCGCGACGTGGAAGGACAGGATCAGCGGGCAGGACGGGCTGATACGCAAGCGCTCGCGCACCGGTACGCCTTTCTCTTCCAGCTTGGTGATCTCGCGCAGCAGGGCGTCAGGTGCAACCACCACGCCGTTGCCGATCAGGCATTGCACGCCTTCGCGCAGCACGCCCGACGGAATCAGGTGCAAGACGGTTTTCTCGCCGTCGATCACCAGCGTGTGACCCGCGTTGTGGCCACCCTGGTAGCGCACTACGGCGGCAGCATGTTCGGTCAGCAGATCAACGATCTTGCCTTTGCCCTCATCACCCCACTGGGTGCCCAGGACTACGACATTCTTACCCATAACACTTGTCCTCATTCGCGCAAACTTGGTGCCGGCGATGGCCGGCAGGAAAACTCAAGAAGCCAGTGGCGATACTTGCCAAAGCCCGTTCTGCTGAATCAATTGCCGGTCGCAGTCCGCATCACGGGCGGCGGCCAAAGGTTGTCCAGGCAAGGCCTGAACGACACGCTGACCCTCACTGCGCAACTGGCAAACCCGCTGCCAGAGTGCCGCATCCGTACTGTCAGGCATCCAGATACCGCCAGACGGTAGCTCGATCTCAGCACGCCCCAGGGTCACCAGGGTTTTCAAATCGGTAGAGAAACCAGTCGCCGGACGGGCGCGACCGAAGTCGGCACCGATGTCATCGTAACGACCGCCCTGAGCGATGGACTGGCCAACGCCCGGCACGAACACCGCGAACACCACACCGGTGTGGTAGTGGTAGCCGCGCAACTCACCGAGGTCGAAATACAGCGGCAGGTGCGGGAAGCGCACGGAAAGACGCTCGGCGATCGCCAGCAGGTCTTCCAGCGCCGCCAGCACCGGCGCCGGCGCATTGGCCAGACGCTCGCGGGCAGCGCTCAATACTTCACGGCCGCCGCACAGATCAACCAAGGCACGCAGCATCCCCGACAGATCGGCCGGGAGACCTTCGGTCAGGGTAATCACTTCATCGATGGCCTTGCGCTGCAGGGCATCGAACAACTGCTGCTCGACTTCACCGGAAAGACCAGCGGCACGCGCCAGACCACGGTAGATGCCGACATGCCCGAGGTCCATGTGCACGTCCGGCACATCGGCCAGTTGCAGCATGGCCAGCATCAGGCTGATGACTTCGACGTCGCTGCTCGGGCTGGCGTCGCCGTACAGCTCGGCGCCCAGCTGGATCGGGCTGCGCGAGGACGACAATGCACGCGGCTGGGCGTGCAGGACACTGCCTGCGTAGCACAGACGGCTCGGGCCTTCGCGGCGCAGGGTGTGCGCATCGATACGCGCCACCTGCGGTGTGATGTCGGCACGGAAACCCATCTGCCGGCCCGATTGCGGGTCGATGACCTTGAAGGTACGCAGATCCAGGTCCTGGCCCGCGCCGGTCAGCAGGGATTCCAGGTACTCGATATGGGGAGTCACGACGAACTCGTAACCCCAGCTCTGGAACAGATCCAACACCTGACGACGCGCGACTTCAATGCGCGCCGCCTCCGGTGGCAGTACTTCTTCGATGCCATCTGGCAGCAGCCAGCGGTCTACCGTTGCCATTACGCCATTCCCCTTTGATCCGGGCGGCCAGCACGAGGGCGAGCCTTGAGTGAAGCAGAAAATGACCGGGTCGTTCAAAACGCACGCGCATGAACGACGCAGCGAAAGGCCGGCTGGCGGCTTCGCCCATCACTTTCCTCGAAAAACGCTCGGGCTATTCAAACCCGATGCCTGCAACAAAAACAGCAATCAAACGTGCAGACGCAAAAAAGCCGGGAATTTCCCGGCTGCCGCATCATACACACGTTTTCCGAAAGGATCACCCCGCCCGAGGTTTTAGCCGCCGGGCGGACTGATTCAGGTCAACGTCGTATCAAGGTTTGGCTTTTTCCAGGTAACGGAAGAAGTCGCTGCTTGGGTCGAGGACCAGGACGTCGGATTTGTTCGCAAAGCTTTCACGGTAGGCACGCAGGCTACGGTAGAAACCGTAGAACTCCTGATCCTGACCGTAGGCCTTGGAGTAGATCGCAGCTGCCTGGGCGTCACCGTCACCGCGAACCTCTTCGGATTCACGATAGGCTTCGGCCAGCAGCACGCGGCGTTGACGATCGGCGTCGGCACGGATGCCTTCGGCCAGCTCGTTACCCTTGGCGCGGTGCTCGCGAGCTTCACGCTCACGCTCGGTGCTCATACGCTCGAACACACTGCGGTTCACTTCTTTCGGCAAATCGATGGCCTTGACCCGGACATCGACCACTTCGATACCCAGCTCTTTTTCCGCCATCTTGTTCAGCGATGCAGTGATGTCAGCCATCAGCGCATCACGCTCACCCGACACCACTTCGTGCAGGGTGCGCTTGCCGAACTGGTCACGCAGGCCGGATTCCAGACGACGGGACAGACGTTCGTCGGCGATCTGCTTCAGACCCGAAGTTGCGGTGTAGAAGCGCTCGGCATCTTTCACCCGCCACTTGGCGTAGGCATCGACCATCACGGCTTTCTTTTCCAGGGTCAGGAAGCGCTGCGTCGGTGCATCCAGCGTCAGCAGACGCGCGTCGAATTTGCGCACCTGGTTGACGTAAGGCACCTTCACATGCAGACCCGGCTGGACATCGGCCTGAACCACACGACCGAATTGCAGCAGCACCGCGCGCTCGGTCTGAGCGACGATGTAGAAGCAATTCCAGCCCACCAGTACCACAACGACGCCAACGATCAGGGCGATCAGCGATTTATTGCTCATCAGCGGGTCTCCCTTGTACGCGTCTGCGGCACGTCAGTGACATGCGGCGTGACGTCCGTGTTGTTGCTGGCGGCCGAACCGGTCACCGGTGCGTTGCCCGAGCTATTCTGGATCATTTTGTCCAACGGCAGGTAAAGCAGATTGCTCTGGCCGTTCTTGTTGCCGGTCACGAGCACCTTGCTGGTGTTGCTGAAGACTTCCTGCATGGTGTCCAGGTACAGACGCTCGCGGGTGACTTCAGGTGCCTTGCGATACTCGGCGACCAGTTTGGTGAAGCGATCGGCCTCACCCTTGGCGCGCGAGATGGTCTCGTCGCGATAACCGTTGGCATCTTCGATGATGCGCTGGGCCTGACCACGGGCTTCCGGCACGACGCCGTTGGCGTAGGTTTCAGCCTGGTTGCGCGAACGCTGCTCGTCTTCACGGGCGCGGATCACGTCATCGAAGGCTTCCTGCACTTCACGCGGTGCCGCTGCGCTCTGTACGTTGACCTGAGTGACAGTGATACCGGTGCGATAGGTATCGAGGAAACGTTGCAGACGCTCCTTGATCTCGCTAGCCATCAATTCACGACCTTCGGTCAGCACCTGGTCCATGGCGGTGGAACCGACCACGTGACGCAGTGCACTTTCAGTCGCGTGCTGCAGGCTGATCTCCGGCTGATCGACGTTCAGCACGAAGTCCTGCAGGTTGCTGATCTTGTACTGCACGGTCAGCGGCACTTCGACGATGTTCTCGTCTTCAGTCAGCATCTGGCCTTGCTTGGTGTACGCACGCTCACGCGTCACGTTCTCCATGTACTTCTTGTCGATCGGCGGGAAGTAGATGTTCAGGCCCGGGCCGACAGTCTCGTAGTACTTGCCGAAGCGCAGCACCACGGCTTGCTCCTGCTCGTCCACCACGTAGACCGCGCTGTACAGCCAGACAGCCGCCAGCACGACCAGGCCGATGCCGAGCAGACCGCCGAAGCCGCCACTGCTGCGCCCCGACCCGCCGCCGTCATCACCGCGTTTCTTACCACCACCGAACAACCCGTTCAGGCTTTCCTGCAGCTTTCGGAAGGCCTCGTCGAGATCCGGTGGCCCCTTGCGGTCGCCGTTATTGCGGCGCTTGCCACCCCAGGGATCCTGATTATTCGAGTTGCCACCCGGCTCATTCCAAGCCATAGCGCTCTCCATCTGATAAAGCAAAGACGCACCCACGGCGCGCCGACCAATGCTACAGAATGCCTGCCGTTGCGGCACAACCGCTTTGTCAGGCTTTTATTGCAAAGTGTGTTGCTCGATGAATTCCATCGGCTGCAATCCTTCGCGGCTTACCAATCGATTCAACTCGATCCGGGGCAAACGAACGGCCAGCAGGCTGACACCTTCATCATCGTATTCTTCTTTCTGCACCGCCCCGAGTTCGAAGAACTGCGCACGCAGCCGAGCGAATCGTTGCGGCAAGCGCAAGGTACCGACGAACAGATCACTGCCGAGCAACTCGGCGATGGCCTGTTCAAGCAATTCCAGACCGCTGCCATCACGCGCCGAGAGCCAGACCCGTTGCGGCTTGCCATCGGCATCGCGCTGGATCTGCGGCTCGACGCCTTCAAGCAAATCGAGTTTGTTATAGACCTCGAGGATCGGCAAGTCCTGGGCACCAATCTCGCCCAGCACCACCATCACCTGCTCGATCTGCAACATGCGATCCGGTTCGGCCGCATCGATCACGTGCAACAGCAGGTCGGAATTGCTCGACTCTTCGAGCGTAGACCGAAATGCCTCGACCAGCTTGTGTGGCAGGTGACGAATGAACCCCACGGTGTCGGCGAGGACGATGGGACCGAGGTCGTCAAGCTCCAGCCGGCGCAGGGTCGGGTCGAGCGTGGCGAACAGTTGATCGGCCGCGTACACCTCGGACTTCGTCACGTTGTTGAAGAGTGTCGATTTGCCGGCGTTGGTGTATCCCACCAGCGAAACGGTAGGGATGTCCGCACGGGATCGGCCACGGCGCGACTGCTCGCGCTGACTGCGCACCTTCTCCAGCCGCCCCTTGATCTGACGCAGGCGAACCCGCAGCAGACGGCGGTCGGTTTCCAGCTGGGTTTCACCCGGACCGCGCATACCGATACCGCCACCCTGACGCTCAAGGTGAGTCCAGCCGCGAACCAGCCGCGTGCTCATGTGGTCAAGCTGGGCCAGTTCGACCTGCAGCTTGCCCTCATGGGTGCGTGCGCGTTGGGCGAAAATATCGAGAATCAGCCCGGTGCGGTCGATCACGCGACACTCGAAAACACGTTCGAGGTTGCGTTCCTGACTGGGCGTGAGGATGTGATTGAAAATCACCAGATCGGCTTCTTCAGCCTTGACCAGGTCGCGCAGTTCCTCGACCTTGCCGCTGCCGATCAGATATTTGGCGGTTGGCCGATGACGCGGCACGTTAAAAAACGCGACGGTCTCGGCGCCAGCCGAATTTGCCAACTCCTGAAACTCCTGCGGATCTTCGCGCGCCTCAGGGTCCTGTCCATCCAAGTGAACGAGGATGACTCGTTCACCACCACCGTGGCGCTCAAAGAACAAAGGAGACTCCTATCAGGCGTTACCCGGCGCTGCATCGGCATCGCCCTGTTCGTTTTCGGTTGCGCTAGGCAGACGAATTGGACGAACCGGCACGACGGTCGAGATAGCGTGTTTGTAGACCATCTGGCTTACGGTGTTTTTCAGCAGGATCACGAACTGGTCGAACGACTCGATCGTCCCTTGCAGCTTGATACCGTTGACCAGATAGATGGAAACCCCGACTTTCTCTTTACGTAAAGTGTTCAGGTAAGGGTCTTGTAGCGAATGCCCTTTTGACATGTGCCGCACTCCTTTAAGGATTCAATAATAAAAACAGGTAAATTCAGATGGCTTCGGCCGTCACACCCCCAAGGATAGACGGCAATTGCAAGGACTCAGCTCAATATGGAGATGGTCCCGAGGTATTTCAAGGCGCGTGGCAGATTGTCGCAATCAAGACTGTCCAGCCAATGCAAATCGTCCCAGCTGCGCAGCCAGGTAAACTGGCGTTTGGCCAATTGGCGCGTGGCGATGATGCCCCGCTCCTGCATCTGGGCCAATGTCAGCTTGCCGTCCAGGTAATCCCAGACTTGGCGGTAGCCTACCGCACGTATAGACGGCAACCCCGAATGCAGGTCACTTCTTTTACGCAGGGCTACGACCTCGTCGATGAATCCCTGTTCCAACATATTTGTGAATCTTTGTTCAATTCGCTGGTGCAGAACCTGACGATTCGCCGGAGCAATGGCCAGGTTCGCGACAGTATAGGGCAATTGTTGCCGTCCCGAAGCGGCTGCTTCAGTACTTTGCACAGATTGTTGCTCGCGCAGAGCGGTCATGCTCTGCCCGCTGACTCGATACACTTCCAGTGCCCGACTCAAGCGTTGCGGATCATTGGGATGGATGCGCGCCGCCGACACCGGATCGATCTGCGCCAACTGTTCGTGCAGGGCTTGCCAGCCGAGGCGTGCAGCTTCTTCCTCGATCTGCGCGCGGACCTCGGGATCGGCTGCCGGCATGTCCGCCAGACCTTCGACCAGAGCCTTGTAATAGAGCATGGTGCCGCCGACCAGCAGCGGGATCTTTCCTCGCCCAGTGATTTCGGCCATGGCCTGCAACGCGTCGCGACGGAAATCGGCAGCGGAATACGCTTCAGCGGGGTCGAGAATGTCGATCAGCCGGTGTGGGTATTCGGCGAGCAGTTCTTGCGAAGGCTTGGCCGTGCCGATGTCCATGCCGCGGTAGACAAGCGCCGAATCGACACTGATCAACTCGCACGGCAGCACCTTGGTCAGCTCGATGGCCAGATCGGTCTTGCCCGCAGCGGTCGGGCCCATCAGGAAAATCGCTGGAGGCAGCTGGCTCATCAGCGACCGCGCAGGAACAGTTTGTCCAGATCGTCCAGGCCCAATTGGGTCCAGGTCGGTCGGCCATGGTTGCATTGACCACTGCGCTCGGTGTTTTCCATATCGCGCAGCAGACCGTTCATTTCCGGCAGGGCCAGACGCCGGTTGGCGCGGATCGCGCCGTGGCAGGCCATGGTGCCGAGCAGTTCGTTGAGGTGCGCCTGGATACGGTCACTGGTGCCGTATTCCATCAGGTCAGAGAGCACGTCGCCGACCAGTCGATTGGCTTCGGCCTGCTTGAGCAAAGCGGGAATCTGCCGGATCGCCAGGGTTTCCGGCCCCAGCCGCTGCAATTCAAAACCAAGACGCTGAAACCAGGCGGCGTGTTCTTCAGCACAATCGGCCTCGCGCTGACTGACCGCCAGCGACTCCGGCACCAGCAACGGCTGGCCACTGAGACCTTCGCTGGCCATGGCGATTTTCAGGCGCTCGTACATGATCCGCTCGTGGGCGGCATGCATGTCCACCAGCACCAGGCCATGGGCGTTTTCGGACAAGATATAGATGCCTTTTAGCTGCGCCAGTGCATAGCCGAGCGGCGGAATATCTTCCTGACCGGTCGGCAGTGCGCTGGCATTGGCTTCAGGCAGCGGCGCGAAAAATTCCTTGTATGCGGCTTGCGCCTCGGCAGCAGGCAGCGCCGATTGCGGACGCGGCGTGTATTGATACTGATAAGCGCCGCCAGCGCTGGCCCCGGACGAAGTATTGAACACCGGTTGCGCCTGCGGCTGCTCCAGCAGCGCATTGGCGGCCAGACGCATCTCGCCCTGTGGGCCAAACTCGCCCGCCTCGATCCCGCTCGGCCGAACGATCGCCGTGGTGACCGAGCCGGCCAATTGATCTTCCGGACGCACATCGCCCAGCGCACGGTGCAGCGTGCCATACAGGAAATCGTGGACCATGCGCCCGTCACGGAAGCGTACTTCGTGCTTGGTCGGGTGCACGTTGACGTCTACTGCTGCGGGATCGACCTCGAAAAACAACGCGAAGGTCGGATGCCGACCGTTGAACAGTACGTCGCGATAAGCCTGGCGTACCGCGTGGGCCACCAGTTTGTCGCGCACCGCCCGCCCGTTCACAAAGAAATACTGCAAGTCAGCCTGGCTACGGTTGAAGGTTGGCAAACCGACCCAGCCCCACAGGTGCAAGCCATTGCGTTCGATCTCGATCGGCAACGCCTGCTCAAGGAAACCCGAACCGCAGATCGCCGCCACACGCCGTGCGCGGGCTGCATCATCGTGGGCCTCGTGCAGGCTGAGGATGGTCTTGCCGTTGTGGCGCAGATGAAAAGCCACGTCGAAGCGCGCCAGCGCCAGACGCTTGATCACTTCCTGCAGGTGATCGAATTCGGTTTTTTCGGTCTTGAGAAATTTGCGCCGGGCCGGGGTGTTGAAGAACAGGTCGCGAACTTCCACCGAGGTGCCCACCGGATGCGCCGCCGGCTGCACGCGCGGCGCCATATCCCGGCCTTCGGTCTCGACCTGCCAGGCCTGATCGGCATCGCGGGTGCGCGAGGTGAGGGTCAGACGCGCCACGGAGCTGATCGACGCCAGCGCCTCGCCACGGAAACCCAGGCTCATCACCTGTTCGAGGTCTTCGAGGTTGCGAATCTTGCTGGTGGCATGACGGGCCAGGGCCAGCGGCAGGTCATCGGCGGAAATACCGCTGCCGTCATCGCGCACGCGCAGCAACTTGACGCCGCCCTGCTCGACATCGACGTCAATACGCCTGGCGCCGGAGTCGAGGCTGTTTTCCAGCAACTCCTTGATCACCGAAGCCGGGCGCTCAACCACCTCACCGGCGGCAATCTGGTTCGCCAGCCGTGGGCTGAGCAGCTCGATGCGCGCGGTGTTCATTACCTGGTTCATTCTTTGGACGCCAGTTCGGTGCCTGGAATGGTCAGGTGCTGACCGACTTTCAGCTCATCGCTTTTCAGATTGTTGGCGGCGCGCAAGGTGGCCGGCGAAACCTGATAGCGCACGCCGATCATCGCCAGGGTTTCACCCGGGCCGACACGGTGGTCGCGCGGGCCTTGGGCAATCTTGCCGGAGTCACGCAGCCAGGCGATGTAGGTGCCCGGCGGCGGATTCTGCTGGAAGAACTGGCGCACGCCGCTGCTGATCGAACGGGCCAGCGCTTGCTGATGGCTCGATGCGGACAGCTTGTTCGCTTCGTTGGCGTTGGAGATAAAGCCGGTTTCGACCAGGATCGACGGGATGTCCGGCGACTTCAGCACCATGAACCCGGCTTGTTCCACACGCTGTTTGTGCAGCGGCGTAACGCGACCGATATTGGTCAGCACCTTCTGGCCGACGTTGAGGCTGGAAGTCAGCGACGCAGTCATCGACAGGTCGAGCAACACGCCGGCGAGCATGCGGTCCTTGTCGTCGAGGCTGACGTTGCCGGCACCACCGATCAGGTCGGATCGGTTTTCACTGTCGGCCAGCCAGCGGGCGGTCTCGGAGGTAGCGCCACGATCGGACAGGGCGAACACTGAAGCACCGAAAGCGGCCGCGGACGGCGCAGCGTCGGCGTGGATCGAGACGAACAGGTCGGCGCCCTTCTTGCGGGCGATTTCGGTACGCCCGCGCAATGGAATGAAGTAGTCGCCGGTACGGGTCAGCTCGGCGCGGAAGCCTTTCATGCCGTTGACCTGACGCTGCAATTCGCGGGCGATCTGCAGCACCACGTCTTTCTCACGCTGGCCGCGCGAGCCGGACGCGCCCGGGTCTTCCCCTCCGTGGCCGGCATCGATCACGACGATAATGTCGCGCTTGCCGGCCGGGGCTGGCGGCAGCTTGATCGCCGGTTCGGTCGGAGTCACCGGCACCGCCGGCACGGTCGCCACCGATGGCGTCGGGGCTGGCGGCGGCGCGGCATCGGCCGGGTTGTCGAACAGATCGACCACCAGACGGTTGCCGTATTGCGCGTTCGGCGCCAGCGAGAAGCTTTTCGGGGTGACGGCTTTTTTCAGGTCGATGACCACCCGCAGGTCGGTCGGCGTGCGCTGGGCTGAGCGCATCGCGGTGATAGGCGTGTTCGCGGTCTGCACGTTCAACGGCGCGCCGAGGGTGGCGCCGTTGATGTCGATCACCAGCCGATCAGGGGCTGTCAGGGTGAAAACGCTGTGCTGCACCGGGCCGCTGAGGTCAAAGACCAGTCGCGTGTTGTCCGGCGCCCGCCACAGGCGCACGCTGTTGACCTTTGAATCGGCCACAGCGTTGACGGTTACTGCCATCAACATCAGTCCAGCGGCAGCCACCAACGCGCGAAAGCGCATACCAAACCCCATCATTTAATTGGATTCCAATGCCAAAGCGGCACACCAGGCCTCGCCACGCGAGCCCTGGGCTAAAATTTTCAGCGAACGCCCGCTGTCTTGCGGGCTAATGGTAATGGTCAGGTCAGGCTTTGGCAAAAAGCCTGCACCTTTATCGGGCCATTCGATCAGGCACAGGGCATCGTCTTCGAAGTAGTCGCGGATGCCGAGAAACTCCAGCTCCTCGGGATCGACCAGGCGATAGAGATCGAAGTGGAAGGCACGAACGTCACCGATCTCGTAGGGCTCGACCAATGTGAAGGTCGGACTTTTTACCGCGCCGACATGCCCCAGCCCACGAATGATGCCCCGTGACAGGGTGGTTTTGCCCATACCCAGATTGCCTTCAAGAAAAATCAGGCCATGGCCCTGGGTGACGCGGGCGATCCGTGCGCCAAAGTCGCTCATTGCCTGTTCATCGGCCAGGTACAGGGTTACTTCAGACACGGTGCTTGCTCCTCCAACAACTGACGAATGGCTGGAATCAGATCACTGGCCGCCAGCCCGCGGCCGAATTTGCCTTGTTGCATGCCGGCGTTGGCGTGCAGCCAGACGGCCAGGCATGCCGCATCGAACGCGCCCATGCCCTGGGCCAGCATTGCGCCGGTCAGACCGGCCAGCACATCGCCGAGCCCGCCCGTGGCCATCGCCGGATGACCCTGATGACACAAGGCCAGACGCCCATCGGGATGGGCGATCAGACTGCCGGTCCCTTTCAGAACCACTACCGCTGAATACTTTTTGCTCAACGCCAGAGCAGCGGCCGGGCGATCGGCCTGCGCTTCGGCGGTACTGATGCCAAGCAAGCGCGCCGCTTCACCCGGATGCGGGGTGATCACGCTATCCTTGGGCAACTGGACAAAATCGCTGGCCAGCAGGTTCAACGCGTCAGCGTCCCACACTTGCGGCAACGCAGCATTGGCGGCCGCCGACAACAGCGCACGGCCCCAACTGCCCTGACCGAGACCCGGTCCGACCACCAGCACCGAAACCTTTTCCAGCAGCCCCATCAGTTGATTGGCTGATGAAGTGCCGAGCGCCATCGCCTCCGGCACCCGAGTCAGCGCCGCCGGCATATGCTCTGGGCGAGTCGCCAGCGAAACCATGCCTGCGCCGCCGCGCAAGGCCATTTCAGTGCTGAGCAGAATCGCTCCGCCGAAACCGTGATCGCCGCCGATCAGCAACACATGGCCAAAGCGGCCCTTGTGCGAGGTCGGCGCGCGCGGCGCAAGTGCTGGAAGATTAGCGGCGCTCAGACGCTGAGCGCAGACAGGAATGTCACTGAAAATTTCGTCGGGGGCTTGCAGGTCGCTGAAGACCAGCTCACCGATATGATCCGCCGCATCACCGGTCAACAGCCCGACCTTCATACCAATGAAGGTCACCGTTAGATCGGCGCATACCGCGACACCCAGTTCACACCCGGTATCGGCACACAGCCCGGAAGGAATATCGACCGCCGCTACCGGCAAGCCGCAGGCGTTGATCGCCTTGATCGCCGAGGCATAGGGCTCACGCACTTCGCCGCTCAGGCCAGTGCCGAGCAACGCATCGAGGACGACACCGCGCAGCTCGCGTTGCGCCTGCCAGCCTTGCACCACAACACCAGCAGCCACCGATTCGGCATGGGCCAGTGCGGCATCGCCCTGCAAACGTTGCGGATCGCAGACGGCGAGAACGCGCACGGTCCAGCCGGCCCGCAGCGCCAGCCCGGCCACCAGATAACCGTCGCCAGCGTTGTTGCCGTGCCCGGCGAGCACCGTCAGTTCCTTCGCTGCCGGCCACTTGCGCACCAGTGCGCGCCACGTCGCGCGGGCGGCGCGTTGCATCAATTCGAAGCCCGGCGTGCCGGCGGCGATCAGCCGCGCGTCGAGTTCGCGCACCTGCGCGGCGCGGTACAGCGCGTCGGGTAATTCATCTTTCGTCTGCGGCATGCGTCTTCGGGCTCCGATGTCTGGCAGAATTATACGCACCTCAGCTCCGGTTTCTCTCGCCTCATGTCCGCCATCACCACAGACCTGCCCGCCCTCGCCCAATCGATCAAGGATTGGGGCCGCGAGCTGGGCTTCCAGCAAGTCGGCATCAGCGGTCTGGACCTGGCCGAACACGAGCAGCATCTGCAGCGCTGGCTCGAGGCCGGCTACCACGGCGACATGGACTACATGGGCGCCCATGGCAGCAAACGTTCGCACCCGGAAGAGCTGGTGCCGGGCACGTTGCGCGTGGTTTCCCTGCGCATGGACTACTTGCCAGGCGATACCGAAATGGCCAAACGCCTGGCTGAGCCGGAGAAGGCTTACGTGTCGCGTTATGCCTTGGGCCGCGATTACCACAAATTGATCCGTAAACGTGTTCAACAATTGGCCGACAAGATCCAGGCGGAGATCGGCCCGTTCGGCTTTCGTGCGTTTGTCGACAGCGCACCGGTGCTGGAAAAAGCCATCGCCGAACAGGCTGGACTGGGCTGGATCGGTAAAAATACCTTGGTGTTGAACCGCAAGGCCGGCAGTTATTTTTTCTTGAGCGAACTGTTCGTCGACCTGCCGCTACCGGTGGACGAACCGCACAGCACTGAACATTGCGGGCGTTGCACCGCATGCCTGGATATCTGCCCGACCAATGCCTTTGTCGGCCCGTACGTGCTGGACGCCCGGCGCTGCATTTCCTATTTGACCATTGAGCTGAAAACCGCGATTCCCGAAGAATTGCGGCCATTGATAGGCAATCGGGTGTTTGGCTGCGATGACTGCCAGATCGTCTGCCCATGGAACCGCTTCGCTCGGCCGACTGGAGAAAGCGATTTCAAGCCACGGCACAATCTCGATAATGCCGAGCTGGCTGAACTGTTCATGTGGGATGAAGAAAAGTTCTTGAACAGCACCGAAGGTTCACCGTTGCGGCGTGCCGGGTACGAGCGCTGGTTACGCAATCTGGCGGTGGGGCTGGGGAATGCGCCTTCATCGATTCCTGTGCTGGAAGCGTTGAAGGCGCGACGTGATTATCCGTCAGAGTTGGTCAGGGAACATGTCGAGTGGGCACTGGAACAGCACGCCCACCGCGCGCTCGCAAAACCGGCAAGCGTACTGTTCAAATCGTAGCCGGACCTTGAGTGTTCCTGCTTTCGCCTTGTATCGTTTCGTTGCGTGCTCCGACTTACTTTTTTTCCTTTAAATGACCACCCAGCTGGTTGATGACCGCGATCCGCTCCTTGGCGTTTTCGGTCATATATATTCGGTCTCCTTGCGATAGATAGAGATGCATCGGCTTTGATGCTGAGCCGGATGGACCATGCATGGGCGTGTATTTGGCATGAATCAGCGCTGCAGAGGACGTCGGGGAGTTACCCGCCTCAATGTGCTGCATGAAGGTTTCGGCCTTTTCAAGCAAGCCGGTAAGGCCCTCTTTCTCAAGGATGTTCTTTTTGGGGTCGACCCTGACGAGTGACCATGGTTTCTCGGCCTCTTCCTGAACGGCCGCGCTGGCCTTCGCCTTCGCCTTGGCCGCCGCCTTGTTTCCCTTACCCTTGATCATGCCTCGGGCCATCTCTTGACCCGCTGCTTTGGAGCCTTTACTACTCAGGCCCTGCTTGAAGGCGCCAGCCAGTTTCCTGCCAGCATTGATGCCCGCTTTGGCACCAGCTGCCAGCCCTGCCCCCACCGAAGCCAGCCCAAGACCAAAACTGATCCAGCCCAATATCTCGCCCGCTTGAGAACCCGGTGCGAGTTCATTGACCACCTCGCTGGCAATACCCGCCAGGCCTGAAGCAACCGCCAGCCCCAATGCCGCCACTGCCCATGGCGTCGCCGCGCCCATCGTCACCACGCTGGCAACAATTCCGAGAACACTGAGGCCGATGCCCAGGATCGATTGCCAGGAGATATGCCCGGTAGGGTCGACACGATTGACAGGGTCGCCCAGGCAATAACTGTAGGCATTCAATCCGCCCGCGCCAAATGGACTCATGCTGTCGGGGGCGAGAAAGCGCATCAGTGTCGGACTATAAGCCCTGTAACCGTTGCCCAGCAGATACAGCCCGGTAACCGGATCCAGCTGTTCGCCGTTGAACCCTGCCACGCTGAACAATCCACCTTCGGCGGGACGATGCCCATAAGGGCTGTAGGCGCAATCGGTGAGCTGCTCCTTGCCCAGCGTTGCCAGCACACTTTGCTGCTGATCGGTGGCGTATAGCTGCGCGTCGGGGTTCAACCCCGATTGCTGTTGCCCCACGAGCGCTCCACCGTGACGCACAACACTGGTTGAACTTTCACCACTCACCTCGTTGGCAACCCGGCCTGCGTAGTAGTAACGCTGCACAATTGTTTTTTCGGCTTGCGACAGCTCCACCAGATCATCGAAACCGTCGTAATGGTAGCCACGAATCACTGATCCCCCTGCGCTGGACAACTGCTCGAGACGTCCGAACGCGTCATAGGCCAGCGTTCGCGCCTGGTCGTCCTTGATCATCCTGCCGTTGGCGTCGTATTCCAGCGTCACTGCCGAGGGATAGTCGACGTGGGAATGTTTGACGGCGCTGAGCTGTGCAGGATCAGGATTGTCGTAACTGAAGGTGGTCAGATTCACCCCCAGCGGGAACTTCGTCTGCACGGTGAGGATGTTATCCAATGCATCGAAGGTGAATGTCTGGCGGATAATTTCCTTGCCATACGGATCGCGCGGCTTTTGCGTGCCGGCACAGTCGTACTGGATCAAGCGCCCGCGCACATCGTAGGTGAACTGTTCATCACGTAACACTTGAGTGCCACGTCTGGACACTTTCTGCGCCAGTTTGCCAGCCAGCGTGTAAGTCGATTCCAGGGTCTGGTCTGGCTGCCCCTGAATCTCGAATGTTCGGCGGGTTTCACGCCCGATATCGTCATAGGCAAACCGGGTGAGCATTTGACGCTTGATTGACGTTTCTTCGGTTTTCGTCCAGTCCAGCATCCCCGTCTGCGCGTCGTAGTGGAATTCGGTTTTAAGCGAGCCTTGAGAGGTGGATAGCAGGCGGCCGTGCTTATCGTATTCGGATGTGCTTTCGACTCCGAGCACATCGACATGGGCGATCGGTCGCCCCTGCAGGGACCAGCTACTGGAGGTTGCTTTGGTGATAGCGCCGAGGGTCGTCGTTTCGGTTTTCACACGCCCGGAGGGGTGATAGGCGAAATTGCGCTGTCTGCCGTTTTCGGTACAGGTCAAGGGATTGCCACTGAGGGGGTCATACGTCATGGTCGTGACCAGATCCCCTGCCTTGCGCTCAGTCAGCAGGCCGCCCAGTTCCCGCAAATAAGTGAATTCGGTCTTTTTGCCATCAGCACTCCTGTACCACTGCGGCTGGGTGAAGCCCGCTTCATAACCTGCCTCGGACTTACGTCCGCCAACGGTACTCCGGATCAAGCGACCCAGACCGTCATAAGTTTGCTGCCCCAACACTTTGTCAGCGACCTTGATGTTGATCGGCAGACCTTCATCACTATGCCCGGCGTAGTCGGTCACGACCGCAGTGGCGTCGGGCAGGACACTGCGGGTTATCCGGTCAAAAACGTCGTACTCATATCGACTGGTATTGCCGACAGGGTCTGTCTGACTGGTTGTGCGCCCGTAACCGTCATAGGTGTAAACGGTTTTGCCGAGACTCTTGTTCTTCAGATTGAAGCTCTCGACGCTCAGCGGTTTACCGAAATCATTGACGAGGGTGATCGTCTTGCCCATCCCCTGGAACCAATGGGTCTGCCGGCGAAGAACCGGGTCCGCCTCGCTGTGTTCGATACGCCCATCATCGTGCAGCGTCTTGCTGACCTGGCCCCAGGAATCGAATTCGTAGCCGGTGCTGACCGGATAAGGCTTGCCATCACGCCAATCAGTCAGCGTCACTTTCACCTTGTGGCCGACCGAATCATGCAGCGCAGAATAAAGCGTGCGTGTCTGAATCAGACCGTCCTTGTCGGGATGGTCGCAGTCCTTTTCATGAACGGTGATCACCCGTTCCATCCCGTCATAAGTCACTTTTTGCTCGCCGCCAGCAGGATCCGTGGTCACCATTGTCGCCGGATGCTGTTTGCTGGCAGCCAGATAGGTCCACCGGGTAACGGCCGCATATGGGGTGCCGCCAGCAACCGTTTTGCCCACTGCCCGACCGATTGCGTCGTACTCATGCTCGATGTGCTCGCCATCGACACCGACTTCAGAGACCTGTAATCCGGTCAGCGTCGACAGCACTTTCTCACTGGTCTGCAGCGTGCCGTCAAATCCGCGCGTGCTGGACCTGACTCGCAAACTGTCACCCTCAAGCTCATAGGAAAATTCGATAGCGGTTTTTTTTTCATTCAGGATGACACTCTGCTCTTTCGTGGCTCCATGCTTGAGTGGATCCTCGGGCGTATTCAAATAACTGCGTGCGGTTTTCGAACGCAATACCTCAACGCCTTCCAACACTTCACAAAAACGCTCCTCGACCGGTAACACGGATGCCAGTTCCGCACCGTCCAGCGCCGGATGCAGCGCGTAGTCGTAGTAGGTGACTGTCGAAGCACCATCGGATGCGGCAGCAGTCACCGTCCTTTTTTTCGGGAATCTGGAAAAGCCCAGCGGATCCTCTGGGCAGTTATCTCCACCACTGGCCGGATAAAATTCCGTGGTCGTCGTCACCCCTGTGGGCTCGACCTGCTTGAGCAAGTTACCTTCGTCATCGAACTCCGTGACGGTGGTTTCCACACGCTGCTGTTGAGTACGCCGATCGAGGTACGTCACCGTGTGGACTTTAGGCATGCGGAACTGAGCCACCTGCTCACTGAATGGCTTGGTAACGGAACAGTGATATTCCGTGGTGGTGGCGATCTGGGCGTCACCGCAGGTTGTAACCTCAGCCACCAACAGATGGAATTTGTTGTAGGTGCGTTTGATGCGGGTATGTACTTTGCCGCTGACCAGCAAGTGCTCGTCCGAGGTGTAGACGTAGTGGCCGGGCGCCAGATAGAGAGGATCCAGGTCACTATCCTTGGCAGGAAGGAGGCCCTGCCCAAGGAAGTTATGGTCGGAGTACGTGTAAGTCTTGCACAGTCGGGGCTGGCTGCGCCCAGGGTAGACATCGTGAGCAATCACAAACGGCAGTGTCCGTTCCACACCGCTGATGAAGCTGTGGCCGTGCCGCTTGTAGCGAATGATTTCGACCCCGCGCAGCGGATTGACGATGCGATGAACATAGCTGGCTCCAGCGATGACTTCATACTCAAGGTCCCAACCCTTACCAACCGGCAGCTCGATGGCCGTCACTCGAGAGTTCTTCAAGATCAGCTTGTAGTTGGAACTGGAAGTAGTGTCGGGATGCCGGGACAGCGTCACCTGACCTGCCGCGCGGGTGATTTTCAACAGGCAGCGCTTGGCATCACGGACTTCGGCCAATCGGGGAAACTGGTTGAACAACTCATGCTTCAGGGTAATGCTCACACCGTTCGCCGCTATTATTTTTTCCGCGACGGCGACCTGAGTGCCGGCCAGGACTTTGAGCAGTTCACGCCGGCCATCCTTGTATCGAACTTCATAGCGCCCTGCTCCAGCGACTGACACTTTCGCCGTTTGCAGTTTCATTTCCTTGAACTTAAGGCCGGTAGGCGTCTCGACAGCCTTGTAGCGCTCACCGTTGGACAAGGTCATCACTTTGCTGCGCAAGTCATAATTGGTCAGTGTCAAAGACCAGCCAACGCCGAAACCACTATCCGCCTGATTGAGCGGATTAAAGCCCACTGAAAGCGCAAGCTCCGGACCATTGAGATCCGCCGAGTGCAACTTGCCAAGCGAAAATGCGCAGGTGTACATGCCCGTGCGGGGATCAACGCCTCCTGAAACAAATTCACCAAAGTTGAAAGCGTTTGAATGAACAGAGGGAGAGAAATTACTTTCCATTGGTAAACCGTCCTTTTATTTCCAGACTTAGGTTGAGCAGTTAAAACTGGCCAGCAAAAAGCGCCGACCACACAACGAAGTCAGCTAAGCTGCTTCATTGACCGCCTGGATTGATCCAGAATAAAAGTGAGCCGCTCTTTATCACCATCGATACAAAGGCGGTGCTCCGTACCGAACTCATCGAACACGGCAAACTCGAATGCGCTTTCATTTTCCCGTGCTGCTTGCGGGTCAGCGGAAAGATATTGAATAAGGGTTAATTGCCCAGGCACCTTATTGATAGGGACGGTAACGTAGCTCAGGGGACTGCGGAATGTTGCTTGCACGCCATATATCGGTGCCATATAGCCATAAAAAACTTTGCGACTACCTTGTATTCCGGGGATATTACCGGACACATAGACTTGCACCGCCTCTTCGGAATCATAAGGATCAAGTTTCACCTCACTGCTGTACCAGTCAAGGAGGTGAATCTGCCTGCCTTCAGCGCGCAGGGCAATATGATAATGCTGAATCGAATCGTATCGACCCCTCTGCCGTTTCTCATCATACTTGCTCAATGAAAAGCTGCTCAGCGAGTACTCTTTCGGAGGAATCGCCTCCAGCGTGACACTGCTGTCGAAACCAACCCCATTACTTCGCAATACCACGCCATTCAAGGAGATCTCGGCAGCTACTTCCATAATTCCAGGTCGGGAAGCCGAGACCCAGAACTGGAAAATCTGTACCGGATCTGCGGCGTTGCTTACCTGGTTGTCACTAACCCGAGGGAGTTCTGTCAGGCGCGTTGCACCACCCGACATTTCGTGAGCGTAACGATTTTCCTGAATCGAAACACTCCAGTCTCCCTCCAGAGGCCGAGCACCGTTGTAGGCAATCAGCCGCAATGACGGCAATCCAGGATGTCCATGCAGCGATACGCCGTCGCCATTGTTATCGATACCGTGCAGAAGCACCAATACACGCACCTGCATGCGACCGTTGGCATAAAGCACTTTGTGCTGGCCATGATTTGTGGCGTCGAGCTTTACCTCGATACGGGAAATACCAACTTGCTCATCAAACATCTGATAACACCTCAGCCGATTAATATATTTCGCCCTTCAAGGGCTCGGCAAAGTATTAACGTCGAATTTAAATATAAACAGCCGCGACATTTGACATTTTGTGAAAAAGCAAACTTTCAACATTATCTTTAATAATTCACACAGATGCTAATAACTTCAAAAAATGCGATCTGCATGTTACGAGATTCAACACTAAGCCCTTCGCCCCTTTGATTCTGGCCCACGATGGCCTGTTACCCCTTCCGAATTCAATCAACCCGAACCGGAAGGGGAGTCAGCGAGTAGCTTATGTTTGCCAAATCATGTTGGCAGCGTGATCGATCCGTTACTTTCGACAACACTCAGTCGCTATCTGGACCTGTCGAAAATCCGCTCTCCGATGACTCACTATCGGAATCAAAATCTGAAACTGCTTCTTCCGTTTGGATTTCCACTTTCCGGTCCATACTGGAATTTTCAAGGTATTGATTAATCCGCCGCATCGACTCGTCACTCAGCGGATTGTTCAATAAACCAACATATAGATCTTGAGTATCCGGAATATCGAACAAATCGCCCCCTACGTCTGAGATATTATTATCCTGTAACGCCATGACCCGAAGATCTCCAAGCCTGTCTATGCCGGAGGGTAGGCTGGAGAGATTGGCGTTATATAGCATCAACTCGGTTAAACCTGTCATGAAGCCTACATGCGGAGCAACTGTCAGAGGGTTGTTGGCCAGATTCAACAAAGTGAGCGTCTCGATCCTGGACACACCTTCAGCCGTCGCTTCAGATAATTCAAGCGAACAATCGTCCAGTACCAGTTGACGCAACTGGCGCATTTGGAATATCCCTGACGGGAAGTCCTCCATTTTTATGCCAGTGACCATCAAATATTGAACATTGGGAAAACTGTCAAAAAAAGCGCCGATGCGTGCGCCTGGTGTTTCTACAGTCAATACCAACTCTGTTACATAGTCGAACCTGGCGGATAATCTTGGTAACTCACCAGTAAAATCGACATGATGGGAAAAATGATAGTCACCGTAACCCCACCTGGAAACCGACTTGCGTCGCCAGATATCTTGCAGTTTTGCGCTAAATTGCTCGCGAGCCGGGCGCTGTTCTGCGATCTGCATTGCGTCCTGCGAAGAGTCCGCTTGGGTCGATAATCCTTCCGCACTCCAGATCGCCAATTCATTGCGCAATATTGCGAGGTCTGTCTCCAGGCGCGCTAAAACTGTGGACGGCTCAGATCCCAGGCGCTCGGAAACGAACGCGGCCAACTCCTTGTCATCAAGTTGCGGATAGAGGCTACGGACACGTTCCACAACGGATCCTGTCAACATCGGGTTGACATCGCCGCCGCCTCGCAGCCCCGCTTGCGCGTATTGGGCGCTGGCCGGAACAGCCGTTACCTGCACCGGTGCCAGTCCCAACAATTCGCTCACGCGTTGGCGCGACGGCAATGGCTGTGCGCGTACCAGTTGCCGCAGCGCCGCACCACCGCCCTGCGCTACACCGAGCAACTGGCGCTGCCCGGGCAGTAAAAGGCGCCAGACGGCGGCATACAGATCCATCCGATCCTGAGGGGACGCGATGCCGCTGCGTTGGATAACGTAGCCTTCATGCTGACGAATCAATATGTGCCGCACTGGCGATCGAGCATCGCCAATAGCACTCAATGACTCACCCTCTGACGCTTGCAGACGAATCTCGATACGAATCTGTCGCGGCCACTGATCAAGCTGCCCGAGCATCTGCAAAGCCAGTTGGTCACTGTCCAGGCTGGCTACCGCATCCAGATAGATTCCTTCGCACGCCCTGGCGAGACGCACCTCGCGTAGCGCCACCAGCGTTTTTTCTGCCATGTGCCGCGGCATTCCCGGCCGCAGGCGCAAATGCCTGTGGTCGGCGGCACTGGCCTCTCGCCACAACGCCTGAGCAATCGTCTTGGGCAGATGAGGAAAAATCCGTCGCATCTGCAACGTATTGTCATCGCAATCGAGTTCGAACGCCCGCTCGCTCTGCTCAAAGAGCAAAGCGCGGGACTGTTCGATAACGCGCTCGCTCAGATCAGTTGCCTGTAGCGTTAACAAAGCCTGCAGTTGTGAATCGGCTTGCGCACGCACGGTCGGATCGGAATGTTGCACTTGGGTGATGAACTGGCGGATCTTTTGATCGAGGGCGAAGCGCCTCGCAGTGTCCTGCAGCAATGCCAGCGAAGCGGGATGAATGTCGGACCTGTGCGCCATCATCGCGTCGACGCCGCTCACGGCAAATATGCGTTGGGTCATCAGTGGAGGGAAATCCTTTATTGAATACTCCGTGCCGGGAAGCTCTGTCGTGCGATTTTGTCCGGTAAAGACAGTTGCAACTGGATTGGCCGACTCAGGATCATCCAGCGGATGCCACAAACGGCCCTCGCTGTCAGGCCTCAACAGCGGACCGGAAGGATGCAGTTCTCTGGCATGTGTGGCGCGAAACAGGCCGCTCTCGGGGTCTCGGACCACTTGTACGATGTGATTGTCAGCGACGGCAACATACTGACGCTGCTTCATGATTGCGATGCCCCATGCATCGGTCTTGTCGAGACGCTCTTGCGTGGGTATCCAGTAGTTCTCCAGCGAATTCCTTGCGGACACACTTGCGAACTCGTCGATCGTGAAATATTTCGGCCTCGTGCTCACACTGATGACAGGCATCACTGCAAGCGAATCTGAAGAAGATGGCGAAGGCAAGGGTCCCTGATGATGTGCAACAGTCGAATGCGGCATTGTCGAAGACGGGTTCAGAGCCCGGGGCAGGCCATCCCCGCTGGACTCGATGGGTCTGGTTGGGGCAGATACAGGTTTGATTTTCGGCGGTTTGCCAGTCATGAATGCTCATCCTTGAGGAGTGGTGACGCTGGCCACACATCGCTGCGGGGCCAGCGCAAGACATCAGATAAAGCACTTTCGTGCATATGCCTGATCATCGAACATGGCAGCTTATCTGCAGCCGCGATGCCAAACGCATATACAGCTACTACATCCCAAGACATTGCATCAATGGATGATGAAACTCAGCCTCGCTGAAGAGACAAATTGCGCTCATAAAAACTCACGCGAATCGCCAACTTATGCCCGGTACCATATTCATCGATAGCGATAAAGTAGAGGACACTTCCATATTTTTGCGCACCGGTATTTTCCGAGTATTCGGATAACGCCTGCACAATAGTGAGTTCTCCGTCGCTTTGCGTATTTACTTTGTAATGCTTGTGATTCCATGTTTGCGCATCGCCGGTGAAAGCATATACAAACGGATCACCCCTATCAGGCAAGGTGACGGTCACACTGGTTTTTTCGGGACGGACGAAAATGCACTTCATATAATTGGTTTTGATTTCGTTAAGCCTGTTCCCGCCCGCAAAATCGAGGTTTTCGCCCTCTTCAGCCCCCTCGACCATCCAATCGACCAGGCGGATTTGCTTCCCGTCCGGGTACAGCCCCAGATGGTACTTCCAGATACGATTACCAGGCGACTCATTACCAATCCTGTTCTGATACAACTGAAAGACTCCATATGTCGCGGGCTTTTCAGCCTCCAGAGTCACGCTGCTGTAATGAACACTGGCAGGGGTGGTTCCGTTGCTCAAAATCCTCTCCCCGTTGAGAGACAGGCGCGCACCGACCTCAGTCGTTCCGGCGCTCGACGAGGAAACCCAGAACGTACGCACCTGTGGATGAACGCTGTCATTCTCAAGATCATCATCGTGCCTGTCCAAGGCATCCGGTGCAGGCCGTGCCTCACGCGTAAACCGCCCTTGGACTGCGCTCGCGACCCAACCATCGCGCAAGGTCTTGCCGGTCGCGTAATGAATAAGCTGGATGCTTTCCAGTACATCTTCCGGTACATGCACAGCGTTGCCGTCGGCGTCTACTCCGGCAACGAGCACCTGAACTTTGACTTGCATCCGGCCATTAGCAAAAAGTGCCCTGCTTTGAGTGTTATCACTGGCGTCAAACTTGACCTTCAGACTGGACAACCCCACAAGAACGGGCGAAGTGTTTTGTTGATTACCTGTAGCATCCATGCTTTCACTCATAATACAGCTCCTCTGTGAGAATATAACTTGATAGTGACATCGAAAACATGTCAGCAAAAAAAGTTACATACCCACCAAGAAAATATCAAAGTGAAAAGTGTAAGAAATATGCGTGCACCAGCCGCCGGCAACTCATATGCCTTTAAACCAGCCTCCAATACACCAACGCAAGAATGATCAATGTTCGTCGTTATAGACGAACTTCGGCATTTCCCAATGGAAACGGATGGCCAGCAGACGTAACAGGAACCCGCCAAACAAAGTGATCAGGATGGCTTGTTCGCCCGGCACATTTATATAAAGACAAAACATGTAGCACCATGCCGCAGCGAATGAAACACTGGCATAAAGTTCGCGGCGAAATATCAGCGGAATGTCATTGCAGAAAATGTCGCGCAGGATGCCGCCGAACACACCGGTGATGACGCCGCTGACCGAGGCCACCAGCATGCCGTGGCCCATTTCCAGCGCTGTCATGCAACCGATCAAGGTAAATGCCACCAGCCCCACCGCGTCGAGCACCAGAAACAGCGAGCGCAGGTGACGCATCCAGCGTGCGGCAAACACCGTAAACATCGCCGCCACCGAGGTCAGCACCAGATATTCCGGGTGTTTGACCCAGGTCAGCGGGTAGTGCCCGAGCAACACATCGCGCACTGAACCGCCACCGAGCGCGGTGATGCAGGCGATCAGCACCACGCCGAACCAGTCCATGCCGCGTCGTCCGGCAGACAGCGCGCCGGTCATGGCTTCGGCAGTGATGGCGATCAGATAGAGCATCAGCAACATGATGGCAGTCCAGGCAGGAAGGCGCGCAGTCTAGCCATTTCGGCGCCGCACCAGAAGAGGGCGCGCCTCTCGCGAGCCGGCTCGCGTCCACATAAGCCGCATTCCATGTGGGAGCGAGCCTGCTCGCGAAAGCGTCAGGGCTGATGCCGCCGCATCAGAATTTGATGAAATGCTTGCGGTAGTGCTGCAGCTCGGCGATCGATTCGCGGATGTCATCCAGCGCCAGATGCGTGCTGCCCTTCTTGAAGCTGTCGCGCACATCCGGAGCCCAGCGCGCGGCCAGTTCCTTGAGCGTGGAGACGTCGAGGTTGCGATAGTGGAAGTAGCTTTCCAGCGCCTTCATGTGGGTATAAAGGAAGCGACGATCCTGGCAGATGCTATTGCCGCAGATCGGCGACTTGCCCTTCGGCACCCACTTTTCCAGAAAGGCGATGGTCTCAGCTTCTGCCTCAGCCATGCTGATGCGGCTGTCGCGCACACGCTGGGTCAGACCGGAGTTGCCGTGGGTGCGGGTATTCCACTCGTCCATGCGCGCGAGCACTTCGTCGCTATGGTGGATGGCAATCACCGGACCTTCAGCCAATGTGTTCAGCTCACTGTCGGTAACGATAGTGGCCATTTCGATGATGACATCGTTGTCCGGGTCCAGACCGGTCATTTCCAGGTCGATCCAGATCAGGTTCTGCGGATTTTGCATATTCGGGCTCCTAGGCAATGCTGCGCAGTTTAGCCTAGGCCGGTGGCCGGGCGTGCTAAACTCGCGGCCGTTTTACCTAATCGCTGCATTCTTCAGACGGAACACCCATGGCCAAACGCCAACTCAATCGTCGTCAAAACTGGCGCATCGAAAAGATCCAGGGCGAGCGCGCCGCACGCGCCGCCAAACGCGAGTCCTCGGCGGTCGAAGCCCTCGAGGGCGGCGACCTTGGCCCAGAGCAACACGGCCTGGTGATCGCCCACTTCGGCGTGCAGGTCGAAGTCGAAGCCGTCGACGGCGAACTCGCCGGTCAAGTGTTCCGCTGCCACTTGCGCGCCAACCTGCCAGCGCTGGTCACTGGCGACAAAGTGGTCTGGCGCGCCGGCAACCAAGGCATTGGCGTGATCGTCGCGCAACTGCCGCGCAGCACCGAACTGTGCCGCCCCGACAGTCGTGGCCAGCTCAAGCCGGTTGCCGCCAACGTCGACATGATCGTCATCGTTTTCGCGCCGCTGCCCGAGCCTCATGCCAACCTGATCGACCGCTATCTGGTCGCCGCCGAACATGCCGGCATCCGCCCGCTTCTGCTGCTGAACAAATTCGACCTGATCGACGAGCAGAACGCCCCGGCGCTGAACGCGTTGCTGGCGGTGTACCGCACGCTGGGTTATCCGGTGCTGGAAGTCTCGGCTCACCACGGCGATGGCATGGAACAGCTGCAAAAGCAGCTCGACGGGCGCATCAGCGTGTTCGTAGGCCAGTCCGGCGTCGGCAAGTCGTCGCTGGTCAACAGCCTGCTGCCGGAAGTCGAAACCCGCGTCGGGCCGTTGTCGGAATTGTCCGGTCAGGGCACGCACACCACCACCACCGCGCGCCTGTTCCACTTCCCTGGCGGCGGCGAACTGATCGACTCCCCGGGCATCCGTGAATTCGGTCTGGGCCACGTCAGCCGCGCCGATGTCGAAGCCGGTTTCATCGAGTTCGATGACCTGCTCGGCACTTGCCGTTTCCGCGACTGCAAGCACGACCGCGAACCGGGTTGCGCGCTGCTCAAGGCGCTCGAAGATGGCCGCATCCAGCAGCAACGGATGAACAGCTATCGCTCGATCATCGCCAGCCTGCCCGAAAACGGTTATTAAACAGTCGCGCCGGCAGCCCCGCACCACGGGCTGCCGGTTGTCGGACCGCATCTGAATCAGCTCTCCCCCACTTAAACATAAGCCTCTGCTGTAGGCTTTTGCGCGGCTGCTTGCAGGACCTTTCTGTTTTGCCGCGCAGACCTTGTAGGCCTGAGCCAGCGGCCTACATTCCTTTCCTCCTTCGCTCACAGCGACCTTCGAGGAAAGCCATGCCAACCTGTGTTTTATTCATCCGCCATTCGTCTCGCTACATCCACGCGTGCAGTGCCCACAGCATCGTCGGCGCGATCCGCCTGCACACGGTGGTATGAGCATGCGCAAGGCACTGTTCATCGGCATCAACGATTACACGCATATCGGCGGCCTGAGCGGCTGTTGCAACGACGCCATGGCCATGGCGTCGGTGCTGAAAACCAATGCCAACGGCGACCCCAACTTCAAGAATGTCGTGTTGACGTCCGCCGAGGATTATTTGAGCCGGCAAAAACTCGAAGACCAGATCCGCGAGTTGTTTTCCGGTGACTGCAACGTCGCTCTGCTGTATTTCGCCGGCCATGGCGGTTTCGACGCCGACACTGACGAAGGCATGTTGATCGCGCAGGACTACCGCAACGCCAAGGACGGCATCCGCATCAGCGACATCCTCAACTGGGCGGACAAAGCCACGCGGATCAAAAACAAAGTGATCATCCTCGACTGCTGCGAAAGCGGTTCGGCCGGCGAAGTGCGCGCCCTGCGCAGCGAGAGCAGCATGGTCAGCGAGGGTATGACGATCCTCACCGCCTGCAAAAAAACCGAGCCGGCGCTGGAGGGCGCGCAGCACGGCGTGTTCACCGGCCTGCTCCTGCAAGCGTTGCACGGCGGCGCGGCGAATATCCTCGGCAAAATCACCCCCGGCAGTCTGTATTCCTTTGTCGACAACGCCCTCGGCGCCTGGGAACAGCGTCCGGTGTTCAAGACCAATGTGTCGCAGTTCATTTCCCTGCGCGAAGTCTCGCCGCTGATCCCCAAGGAGATCCTGCGCAAATTGCCCGACTGGTTCGCCGAAGCCGAATCGGTCTACCCGCTCGACCCCAGCCATGAGCCCACCGAAAAGGCGTTCGTGCCTGAACATGGCGAGATCTTTGCCCAGTTGCAGAAGTGCAACCGCCACAGCCTGATCGAGCCGGTCGACGCCGAGCACATGTACTACGCCGCCCTCAACTCCACCGGCTGCCGCCTGACGGCACTCGGCGCCTATTACCGCGAACTCGCCCTCAAAGGACATTTCTGATGCCAGTCTTTATCAGCTACCGCCATATGGATCGCGCTCATGCGATTGCCATCAATACCCGTCTGACCCAGGCGAAGATCAGGACTTACCTCGACGTGCTGGATCCGGAATCGCAGACCACCGATGACATCACCGGGGTCATTACCCGCAACATCACCGAGTGCACGCATCTGCTGGCGGTGGTGTCGGAGACAACAGCACTGTCGTGGTGGGTGCCTTTCGAAATTGGCGAGGCGACGATCAGCAATCGGCGGATCTGTACGTTCAAGACCGGACCTGCGCAACTGCCGATCTATCTGGACAAATGGCCGAAGCTGAGCACGGCCAGCGATCTGGATTTCTTTATCGATGCGTATCGTGATGAGGTGTCGAACAAGCGCTCGATAACCCTGGATTCGTTCAGCGACTCGGTGAAAGGGGCTTACAAGCGCGATGCAGAGATGTTTCATGAACAGCTGAAGAACCGGATTCGTCGGGGATTCTGAGACAGTGCCGGCCTGTGATAGCCACAAAAAAGCCGACATCACTGTCGGCTTTTTTTCACTTACTGCTTCGGCGCAGGCGCCGCCCCACCCGGCTCAGCCGGTTTCGGCGCCGCATCGTCAAACAGATTCAACCGCTCGCGCAACTCGTGAGCCGGCACCGGCTGTTTGTCCGCCGGCAACGCATTCGGATCAACCGGGGCTGCCGGAGCAGCACCGTTCTGCCCCTGATCCGCCGGTTTCGCTGCCTCAGGCCCCTGCGCACCTTCGATGGCGGCCTGGGCTTTCTTGGTCAGCACGACAATATCGATCCGGCGGTTGACCGGGTTGAACGGGTTTTCCCGATCGAACAACGCCGACGAGGCATAACCGACCACCCGCGCCACCTGCGCATCCGGATAGCTGCCCGCGACCAGGGCACGGCGAGCCGCGTTGGCGCGGTTGGCCGAAAGCTCCCAGTTGCCGTAATCGCCAGTGCCAATGTACGGCTTGGCGTCGGTGTGGCCGCTGATACTGATCTTGTTCGGCACCGCTTTGATGGTGTCGGCCATGGCCAGCAGGATGTCCTCGAAGTACGGTTTCAGGCGTGCGGAACCTGAGTCGAACATCGGCCGGTTCTCGGCGTCCATGATCTGGATGCGCAAGCCGTTCGGCGTGATTTCGAAGAGGATCTGATCCTTGAACTTCTGCAGTTGCGGGTTCTCGTCGACCTTGTTCTGCAGTTCTTGCAGGAGCAGTTCGAGACGCTCCTTCTCGACCTGCTCGGCCATGCCTTCAACCTGATCGGTGTCGACCGTAACCTTGTCCGGTTGCGGTTGCGACTTCACTTCCGGGTTGAGGGTGTTTTCCGGCGCCAGGGTCGGCGTGCCACCCAAGTCGATGATGTACGGCGTGCCGCTTTCGGAGAAGCCGACCGGGTCCTTGAAATAACCGGCGATGGCGATCTTCTGTTCCGGCGTAGCGGTGGACAGCAGCCACAGCACGAGGAAGAACGCCATCATCGCCGTGGCAAAGTCGGCGAAGGCGATTTTCCACGCCCCGCCGTGGTGCCCGGCGGCAATGCGCTTGACGCGCTTGACGATGATCGGCTGATTATTTTCCATGACTTAGCGACCGCGAACCGCTTGTTCCAGCTCGGCGAAGCTTGGACGGTGCGCCGGGTACAGAACCTTGCGCCCGAACTCGACCGCCAGCGACGGCGGCATGCCGGACGCCGAAGCCACCAGCGAGGCCTTGATGGCTTCGTAGACGTTGAGCTCTTCCTTGGCATCGTGGGCCAGGGAATGCGCCAGCGGACCGAAGAAACCGTATGCCGCGAGAATACCGAAGAAGGTACCGACCAGTGCCGCACCCACGTGCAGACCGATCGACGCCTGGTCGCCCTCGCCCAGCGAGGCCATGGTCACCACGATACCGAGTACCGCCGCAACGATACCGAAACCGGGCATGCCGTCGGCGATGCCGTTGACTGCGTGCGATGGGTGCTCGAGGTCTTCCTTGAGGCTGTACAGTTCCATGTCGAACAGGCCTTCCAGTTCGTGCGGAGCCATGTTGCCGGAGGACATGATGCGCAGGTAATCGCAGACGAACGCGGTCATGCGTTCATCCTTGAGCACCGCCGGGTACTTGGCGAAGATCGGGCTCGCGGCGGCATCTTCGATGTCGCCTTCGATCGCCATCATGCCTTCACGGCGGCTCTTGTTGAGGATTTCGTAGATCAGCCCGAGCACTTCCAGGTAGAAGGTGTGGGTGAAGCGCGAACCGAACATGCTCAGGGATTTCTTGAGCACGTGCATCGTCATGTAACCGGGGTTGGCCTGGAGAAATGCGCCGAGGGCCGCACCGCCGATGATCATCACCTCGAAAGGCTGGATCAGAGCGGCAATCTTGCCGTGGGAGAGCACGTATCCGCCGAGCACGCTCGCGAATACGACGATGATGCCGATAATTTTAGCCATAGGTAGAAGGTACTTGTTTAAGTCGGGTTCAAGGTCATATTCGGAAGTTAAAAAATCTCTTCTTCTACTTATCGGCAAAACTGCGCCAGACTATAGCCAGTTCAGGCGAAAAGCCAATTTAGCCCATGCCGGGCGCGTCTACAGTCAGTGAAGATCTCGTCCAGACATGGCTAATGAAACGAACATTCCATCGGTAATACCGACCACGCTCCAGGCTTGGGTCAAGCTGCTCGACAGCGTCCGCCTGCCCGTACCACAAGAGGCTCACGACAAAGTCTGCCGGGCGATCCGCGACAATCGCAGCTCGCTGCGCGACATCGCCGATCTGATGCAGGACAGCCCGGCGCTGGCCTTGAGCGTCATCCGTGAGGCGAATCGTCACACCCACGGCACCATGGCCGCGCCGGCGGAAAATCTTGAGGTGGCAATCAATCGCCTGGGCCTTGCCCGCACCGAAGAATTGCTCGCGCGCCTGCCCGCCGAACCGCACCGGCAAATCCCCAAGGCTTTGCGCCAATTGCAACTGATCAGCCAACACGCGACACAACAGGCCAACGGTTTTTTTGCCAGTCGCCTCGCGCGGCTGTGGCAGGACATTCATTGGGGCAGCTTGCTGTTTTTGTCGCCGCTGTGGCCCTTGGCACTGACGTATCCGCAGTTGCTCGAAGAGTGGGAACTGCGGGTGATCCACAAGGGCGAGTCGGCACGTGTGGTCGAAAAGCAATTGTTCGGCGTGCGCCTGTTGAAGATCGCCGAGGCACTGGTCCAGGCCTGGCATCTGCCGATCTGGGTCGAGCAAGGCTACAAATTGCTGCTCAGCGAACAACGCGAACTGGTCAAAGTGCTGCGCATCGCCCGCGACAGTGAACACCCGCTGCGCCAGCAGAATCGCCTCGACGATGACCCGACATTGCGCCGCTGGCTCAACCAGCCGGCGAATACCGTGCTGCTGGCCAATGGGCTGGCGCTGTCGGCGCAACAGGCCTGGGACAGTCCGCACAGCAAGCGCTGGCAGTACCTGACCAGCCTCTATCTGCAGATTTCCATGGACGAAGTGCAGCAACAGTTGCACCAGCAAGCGGCGAACAGCGCGCGTCAGCATGCGATGCCCGATTTGTGGCACCCGGCGGTTTCGCTGATCTGGCCGTGGGGCACTCGTCGCTTGCCGGCCGGCATGCTCCCGGCAGCAGCGCCGAATGCGGATGACTTGGGCCAGTGGCGTCGGCAATGCGCCGAACTGCTCGCCGAACCCAGCCGCTTCACCAATGCCATGAGCCTGACCGTCGCCGCCCGCGAGGCACTGGTGGCCAGCGGCATGCGCCGGGTGATGATTCTGATGGCCGACCGCACGCACTCGACCCTGCGCGTACACCAGACCGCCGGTTTGCCGAAGGATGCGGCGGCGCTGAGTTTTGTCGTCAGCCAGAGCAAAGTCCTGCAACGCCTGCTCGCTCAGCAGGCACAGGTGCGGATCACGCCGGAGAACAACGCACAATTCTCGGCCTTGTTACCGGCGAGCCTGCGCACGCTGTTTCGTGGCGAACATCTGTTTCTGCGTTCATTGGTCAACAATGGTCGGGTGATCATGATCGTCGTTGCCGATCAGGGCGGCGGCCCCTTCGCCGACATCACTGTGCAAGCCTTCGGCAAAACCGCGCAGTGCATCGAAAAAGCCCTGCACAGCTTTAGCAGCCGTGGCCAATGAGCCTGCGCTACAATCCTCCCCTTTGTGCTCTGGAGACCTCACATGTCTGACTTCTCTGGCTTGCCGCTTGTCATCGAGCCGAGCGACCTGCTGCCGCGTCTGGAGTCCCCGGAACTGATCCTGGTGGACCTGACCAGCCCTGCCCGGTATGCCGAAGGTCACTTGCCCGGCGCACGTTTTGTCGACCCGAAACGCACCCAGCTCGGCCAGCCACCGGCCCCCGGGCTGATGCCGGCGAAGGCCGATCTGGAAGCGTTGTTTGGTGAGCTCGGTCATCGCAAAGACGCGGTCTACGTGGTGTATGACGATGAGGGCGGCGGCTGGGCCGGGCGTTTCATCTGGCTGCTCGATGTCATTGGCCACGACAAGTACCACTATATAGACGGTGGTCTTCCGGCCTGGCTGGCGGACGGCATGCCCATGTCGATTCAAGTGCCGGCCGCCGTCGGTGGCCCAGTGTCGCTGACCCTGCACGACGAACCGACCGCCACCCGCGAATACCTGCAAAGCCGTCTCGGCGCCGCCGATCTGGCGATCTGGGACGCGCGTGGGCCGCTGGAATATTCCGGCGAGAAAGTCCTCGCCGCCAAGGGTGGCCACATCCCCGGTGCGGTCAATTTCGAATGGACTGCCGGCATGGACCAGACGCGTCAGTTGCGTATCCGCAGCGACATGCCGCAGATCCTCGAAAACCTCGGGATCACCAAGGACAAGGAAATCATTACCCACTGCCAGACCCATCACCGGTCGGGCTTCACTTATCTGGTGGCCAAAGCCCTCGGTTATCCGCGGGTCAAGGGCTACGCCGGTTCCTGGGGCGAATGGGGCAACCACCCTGACACGCCAGTCGAGATTTAAGGTTTTTAAGGACAACTAATGAAAGAGCGTCTGTTTATCCTCAGCCAGTACCTGCTGCCGCATCACCTGCTGTCGCGCCTGGCCGGCTGCATCGCCGAATGCCGCGTGCGCTGGTTCAAGAATGCCTTCACCCAATGGTTTGCCAAGCGTTATCAAGTGGACATGTCGCAAGCGCTGGTCGAAGACCTGACCGCTTACGAGCACTTCAACGCCTTCTTCACGCGTGCCCTGAAAGACGGCGCGCGTCCACTGGACGAGACCCCGGGCGCAATCCTCAGCCCGGCCGACGGTGCGGTCAGCCAGCTCGGCCCGATCGAGCACGGTCGTGTGTTCCAGGCCAAGGGCCACAGCTTCAGCGTGCTGGAGTTGCTCGGCGGGGATGCGGCCAACGCAGCGCCGTTCATGGGCGGCGACTTCGCTACCATTTACCTGTCGCCTAAGGACTACCACCGCGTGCACATGCCGCTGGCCGGCACCCTGCGCGAAATGGTCTACATCCCGGGCCGCATTTTTTCGGTGAACCAGACCACTGCCGAAAACGTCCCGGAGCTGTTCGCCCGCAACGAGCGCGTGGCGTGCATTTTCGATACAGAACGCGGGCCGATGGCCGTGGTGCTGGTCGGTGCGATGATTGTCGCTTCGATCGAAACCGTGTGGGCCGGTCTGGTCACGCCACCGAAGCGCGAGCTGAAAACCTTCCGCTACGACGAAGCCGCACGCGCACCGATTCATCTGGAAAAAGGCGCGGAACTTGGGCGCTTCAAGCTCGGTTCGACGGCGATCGTGCTGTTTGGCCCGGATCAGGTGAAGTGGGCCGAAGAGCTGGTGGCCGGTTCACCCGTGCAGATGGGCCAAGGCCTGGCACTGCCAAAAGCGTGACCCTGTTCGTGGAAGCAGCCGAGGCTGCTTCCGCAAACTGCGGCATTTGCTGCTATGGTTTTGCTCATGAGCCAGACCAACTTTTCTCCCAAGCTGCGCGCTCCGACTCCCACGCAAACGCGCCTGTCGTTCTGCGAGGCCAGCCCGCGCGACCTCAAGCGCTGGATCGCCGGCCTGCCCAAGGCCAACATCGGCGAAACCGCCCGCTTGCTGTATCAAGGCCTCGGCGAACTGAACCTGTTGCTCACCCCCAGCGACAATCGCCTGCAATTGCTTGAGCTGCTGCGGCCCGAGGTGTATTTCGTCTGCCAGCATCTGGAACGGCATTTTCTGCATCAGGCGATCATGCTCGACGAGCGTTCGCGCAAAGTCAGCAACCTGTGTCAGGCGCTGCAAGGTCAGTTGGCCATCGGCTATAAACAGATCGTTCTGCGCATCCTGCCCAAATACAGCAAGGATCGCGCGACGTTGGTCGGCACCGCCTTGCAACGCGCCGCGCATGCCCTCAAGGCGCAACTGGTGCGCGCCACGCAGCTGTACAGTTCACCGCCGGAACACGTGTGGTTCGAATTGCATCAGCTGTATCGCAGCGCGGCGCAATTGCAGCTGCAACAACGGCGGCTGCGCGATGATCTGGCGTTTTTGACCAGCGAACTGAGCGTCGAACAGACCTACATCGCCGCACTGCTATTGGGCAGTGCCCGTTGCAATCAATTACGCCAGAGCCAGATTGCTCGTCTGGCCGAGGTGATCGAGCCATGGAGCGCCCTGCTCAAGCTGCATCCCGGCAGCGCCGACGACGGTTTGTTCGCCATCAGCCCGGAACTGGATGTTGGTCCACGCTACCGCAAGATGTTTCGCAGCGAACAACAGAGCGGGCTGCTGGGCTTCGACCCGCAGCCCTTGGTCAAGCAGCTCGAAACGCACCTGCTGCAGCAGCCGACTTCAACCCCCCTGCCTGTTTCCGCCGGTCTCAGCATCGATACCCTGCAACATCTGCACGCCACTTGGGGCCAGGCTGCCGAACGCAGTTTTCAGCGCAGCGCCGGCCAGGGCACATTGACCGTGTGCGTCGGCATGAGCGCCCTGCACTTCTACCTCGGCGGCGAGCGCACCTTCAGCGAGTTGCTCAAACATCCCGGTGCCCGCACGGCAAATTTCAGCAGCGTCGTGGCCAACGGCGAAAAGGACAGCTGGAGTCAGGCGTTCGACGCTGCCCCGCAAAGTAACGATGAGCTGTTGCCGTACGAGGAAATCCAGTACGACCAGTTGAGCGAGGATGAAGGCCCCGGCAACTCGCCGAACTATCCGACTTACGCCTTGCCGGTGATCAACCATAGCCCCGGCGGCTATTGCCTGGCCTGGCCGAGCGAGGTGCCGGCGGAATTGCAGGCCGGGGAAATGCTCGGCATTCAGGACAGCGAGGGCAAAGGCTGGAGCATTGCGGTGATTCGCTGGATCCGCCAGGTGCGCGGTAGCGGCACGCAGATGGGCATTGAACTGGTCGCGCCACACGCGCAGCCGTGCGGGCTGCAACTGGTTCGTTCCAAGGACGATCACAGCCATTATCTGCGCGGTTTGCTGTTGCCGGAGATCAGTGCGATCGATGTGCCGGCCACTGTACTTGCGCCGCGCCTGCCGTTTCAGGAAGGCAACAAGGTATTGATCAACACCCAGGGCGAAGAACACCGCGCCGGGCTGGATCGGCGGGTGGCGAGTACGCACAGCTTCAACCAGTTCGCCTATCGCTCGCTGGATCCTGCGCAGAATGGCGGGGGTGAGGAGGATTTTGATTCGTTGTGGAATTCGCTCTAGACCGAGGCACGGCCTTCGCGAGCAGGCTCGCTCCCACACTGGAATGAGATTTCCTGTGGGAGCGAGCCTGCTCGCGAAGAGGCCAGATCAGCTTATGGAGATCTCAGAGCTGCCCGTCGCGATCCCGGAAACCCAGCAGATACAACACACCATCCAGCCCCAGCGTTGAAATCGCCTGCTTCGCCGACTGCTTGACCAACGGTTTGGCGCGGAACGCCACGCCCAGCCCGGCAATCGCCAGCATCGGCAAGTCGTTGGCGCCGTCGCCGACAGCAATGGTCTGCTCCAGACGCAGGCCTTCCTTGTGCGCCAGCTCCTTGAGCAGATCTGCCTTGCGCTGCGCATCGACAATCGGCTCGATCGCCACGCCGGTGCACTTGCCGTCGACCACTTCCAGCTCGTTGGCAAACACGTAATCGATGCCAAGCTTGGCCTGCAGTTGCTTGGCGAAATAAGTGAAGCCGCCGGACAGGATGGCGGTTTTGTAGCCGAGGCGTTTGAGTTCGGCGAACAGGGTTTCGGCGCCTTCGGTCAGGCGCAGCGAGGCGCCGATCGAGTCGAGCACGCTGACGTCGAGGCCCTTGAGCAGCGCCAGACGCTCCTTGAAGCTGGCGCGGAAATCCAGTTCACCGGCCATGGCGCGCTCGGTGATTTCCGAAACCCGGTCACCCACGCCGGCCGCTTTGGCCAGCTCATCGATGACTTCCGCTTCGATCAGCGTCGAGTCCATGTCGAACACCGCCAGACGCCGGTTGCGGCGAAACAGCGAGTCTTCCTGGAAGGCGATGTCGACGTTCAATTCCTGGGCAACGCTGAGGAATTCGGCGCGCAGGGCCTGCGGATCGGCGGCTTCACCGCGCACGGAAAACTCGATGCAACCCTTGCCCTTGTCGGCCGGCGTGTCCAGCGGCATGCGCCCCGACAGACGGTCGATATGGTCGATGTTCAAGCCATATTTGGCGGTGATCGCGCTGACCGCCTGCAATTGGCCGGCGGTGACTTTGCGCGTCAGCAGGGTAACGATATGGCGTTTCTTGCCCTGATTGCCCACCCACTGCTGGTAATCCTCTTCGGACACCGGGGTGAAACGCACTTGCTGATCCAGTTCGTAGCCCTTGAACAGGATGTCCTTGAGCACTGACTTGCCCTGTTCGGAATCGGGAATTTCAACCAGGATGCCGAACGACAGGGTGTCGTGGATCACCGCCTGACCGATGTCGAGAATGTTCACACCACCTTGTGCCAGAACACCGGTGATGGCCGCTGTCAGACCGGGACGGTCGACTCCCGTGATGTTAATCAGGACGATTTCGCGCAACGCGCACCCCCGCAACTGGAAAAAAACCGCATTCTACCCACTTTCAGTGACCATCGGGCACCGCGAGCGCTTTGCCGGTCTGGGGCCTGTCGCTATACTGCGCGTCAACTTCACGGACAAAGAGCCGAGCTCAAGTGAACCGGCCCACGCCAGTCAAAACCGATAACTTCTTCCTGCTGATCTTCCGTGCACTGCGCCATCGCCGTGTACCGATTGCATTGCGCATTGCCAGCCACAACGTGATCCTGGTCGCTCTGGCCCTGGTGATCTATGCCGGGGTGATGGGGCTGCAATTCAAGCAGGCCATGCACGAGCAGGCCGATGCGCTGGGCGAAAGCCTGACCACGCAGACCGCCACCTCCGCCACCGAGCTGCTGGTGTCCAACGACATCCTCAGCCTCAACGTGCTGCTCAACAACCTGACCAAGAACAAACTGGTCGCCCACGCGGCAATCTACAGTGTGGACAACCGCATCCTCGCCGAGTCCGGTCAGCGTCCCAAGCACAGCCTGCTGGGCGAAGCCGAGGGCATGTACGAGAGCAAGATCACTTTCCAGGACGTGACTGCCGGGCAACTGCGCATCAGCCTGGACATGGATCAGTTCCAGCAGCCGATGACCATCAGCCTGCAAAGCATGGGCATTCTGAGCGCAATTCTGCTGGCGCTGTCATTGGCTCTGAGTCTGCGCATGGGCCGCTACCTGTCGACGCCGTTGCTGCAATTGCGCGTGTGGCTGCGCCGCATCGACGCGCACACCCCGGGCATCGACCGCCAGGATGAAATCGGCGATCTGGCGCGCCAGCTGCATGCCAGCTACGCCCCGGAACCGGAGCCTGAGCCCGAACCCGAGCCGGAATTCGCCGAGGAAGAAGACGAGCCTGAATTCGAGGTGCGTAACCTGCGCGATCCGAGCTTCGACGAAAGCCGCCCGCTGGCCGCGAAGAAACCGGCGCCGCGTCACCTGGTCAGCACCGTCGAAGACGATGATGACGATGACGCTTTCGCCGACCTGCGCGACGAATCGCTCAACGACGGCGCCCAACCGCTGACGCGCAAACCGAGCCCTGACGTGCCACAGCACACCGCCGTACTGGCCGTGCAACTGGGCTCGCAGGAACAATTGCGTCGTTTGCCTCGCGCACGTCTGGAAGAATTGCAGGAACGCTATCGCGACTGCCTCGAGCAGGCCGCGTCGCTGTATCAGGGCGAAATCGAAACCCTCAACGATGGCAGCACGCTGTTGCTGTTCCACACCGAAGACTGCGGCGACGATTACCTGACCAATGCCATCTGCTGCGGCGAACTGCTGCGTGCACTCGGCCACCAATTGCAGATTGAGGTCGCAGACAGCGGCATCACCCTGCAATTGCAGCTGGGCCTGACCTTGGGCGATGAGTTGTTCGGTCTGAGCCAGATTGATCTGCTGCTGACCGATTCGGCCCAGGATGCACTGGCCTTGTCGCAACACAGCCGCAATCTGCTGCTGGTCGAGCGCAAGATCAGCGATGACACCTTGATCCGCCAGCGTGCGCGGATCCGGCCGATCGCCAGCCCTGAAGGCGCTTGCTGTGTGGAGCGGTTGATGGAGCCATATCCGTCGATGCTCGAACGGCAACTGGCGCGGATGCATGAGCGCCGGGCGTAAGGCTTAGGCCCGATACGCAAAAGCCCGCAGACAATTAATTGTCTGCGGGCTTTTTTGTGCGCGGTGTTATTGGATTCGAGAGCATCCCTGAAAAGCCCCTCACCCTAGCCCTCTCCCAGAGGGAGAGGGAACAGATTGGGGGATATTCGAGAGTTACATCGACATGCACGTTTGGCTGTGAATCCATAATCGCCAAGATCTCTCAGGTCGACGTAAGACGCCCGACACCTCAGTCGGTCCCCTCTCCCTCCGGGAGAGGGCTAGGGTGAGGGGCTTTTGATCTTCCACCTCACCTCCAGACATAACAAAGCCCGCACAAGGCGGGCTCTGTTCTGACGCGTTCCAGCCTCAGAAGCGAAACACTTCCATATCGGTACGAATAGGCGAGGCCATCGGAATCTTTGGCTGCTTCTCGGCATCCGCCGCCGGCGCTGCGGGTTTCGGCGCGGCTTTACGCGGTGCCTCGGCCACGGGCGGCTGGTTGGCCAGTGGCTTGAGCGCCACCGACAACTGCTCGGCCAGACGCTGCAACAGAACCCCTTGTGCCTGCACCTGGGACGCGGTGCTGCCGGCGTGCGTTTCCTGCAGGTGAATGATGCGGTTATCGCGCACCTTGCCGCGACGATCGATCAAACGCCATTGCGCATCGAGAATCGCCGGTTGTTTCGCCCCGGAATCCAGACGGGTGATGGTCAGCAGAACCTGCACATCCGGCGTGAATCCGGCAGTAGCAGGCGCCAGCACCACACGCTGACTGTCCAGGTGACCAGCCACCTGACGCATCAGCAGTTGATCGATATCCGACGAAAGGCTGCCAGCCCAACGACCGTCGGTCGCCGCTTGCAGGCTGCCGTCGGGTTGACGTTGCAGCAGGGTTTCGCGTTGCAGGTAATCGGCAACAACTACCGGCCCCAGCAAAACCGCCATGCCCGCGCTTTGCGCAGGCTGAACCGGACTTCCGCTGTCCAGTTGGTACAGCGACACCGGCTGGTGAACGCTGCAACCCGCCAGGCCAAGAACGCCGGCGAGCAACAAAATAAGGGGGCGTAGAGCAGTCATCATCCCGTCCAGGTGGCCGCCACAAGGCTGACCACAGTGAAAATACTCAATAAATATGAAGAACGCTCGGCCACGCCGGCGCTTGAAAGGCCATATCATCCGTGAATATGCGTTCCGACTCCAGCGCCAAAGCGTCGATCTACGCGTTTAATCGCAGATCGAACGCTCTAGGAAGGCGTTCTCGCCTAATTGAGGTTTTCGACGAGCAGCGCATCCACCCTCTGGAAGCCCCGCGGAAGTTTGTTTCCGCGCCGTCCCCGCTCACCTTTGTAGTGCTCGAGGTCGTCGGCTTTCAGCGACAGGGTCCGTTTGCCAGCCTGCAATACCAGGGTGGCGCCTTCCGGCAGGACGGCGATGTCCGTGACATATTCTTCGCGACTGGCCACGCGTTCACCGGATATACCGATGATCTTGTTGCCTTTGCCCTTACCTAATTGTGGCAGATCGCTGATTTTGAAGATCAGCAGGCGACCTTCGGTCGTGACCGAGGCCAGCCAGTTCTGCTCACGATCGGCCACAGGGCGCGGCGCGATGACCTTGGCGTTGTTCGGCAGGCTCAACAGGGCCTTGCCGGCCTTGTTCTTCGCTTGCAGGTCTTCGCCTTTGACCACGAAGCCGTAACCGGCATCGGACGCAATCACGTACAGCGCATCGTCTTCGGGCATCAGCACGCATTCGAACGAAGCGCCCGGTGGCGGCGTCAGACGGCCGGTCAAGGGTTCGCCCTGGCCACGGGCCGACGGCAAGGTATGCGCGGCGACCGAGTAGCTGCGACCGGTGGAATCGATGAACACGGCAAACTGGTTGGAGCGCCCCGCCGCCGAGGTCTTGAAGCCATCGCCGGCCTTGTACGACAGACCGGTAGCGTCGATGTCATGGCCCTTGGCCGAACGCACCCAGCCTTTTTCCGACAGCACGACAGTGACTTTCTCGTTCGGCAGCAGATCGTGCTCGCTCAACGCCTTGGCTTCGGCGCGCTCGACGATTGGCGAACGGCGGTCGTCGCCGTAGGTTTCGGCGTCTTTGAGCAGCTCGGTGCGCACCAGTTTCTTCAGCTTCGCTTCGCTGCCCAGCAGGGCTTGCAGCTTGGCTTGTTCCTTGAGCAGTTCGTCCTGCTCGTCGCGCAGCTTCATCTCTTCCAGTCGCGCCAACTGACGCAAGCGGGTGTCGAGGATGTAGTCGGCCTGAATCTCGCTGAGGGCGAAACGCTCAATGAGCTTGGCTTTCGGATGCTCCTCGGTACGGATGATGTGAATTACTTCATCCAGGTTGAGGTAGGCGATCAGCAAACCGTCCAACAGGTGCAGGCGACGCTCGACCTTGTCGAGGCGAAATTGCAGGCGGCGACGCACGGTCAGCACGCGGAATTCCAGCCATTCGACCAGCAGCGCACGGAGGTTTTTCAGCTGCGGCTTGCCGTCCAGACCGATGATGTTGACGTTGACCCGGTAGGTCGACTCCAGCTCGGTGCTGGCGAACAGGTGCTGCATCAGCGCTTCGTGATCGACGCGGCTGTTGACCGGGATGATCACGATGCGGCACGGGTTTTCGTGGTCGGATTCGTCACGCAGATCGGCGATCTGCGGCGCTTTCGACGGTTTGGCCTGCATCAGCGCGGCGATCTGCTCCAGCACCTTGGCGCCGGAGACCTGATGCGGCAGCGCGGTGACGATGATGTCGCCGTCCTCGACGTGGTACACGGCGCGCATACGCACCGAGCCCTTGCCGGTTTCGTACATCTTCAGCAGGTCGGCACGCGGCGTGATGATTTCCGCTTCGGTCGGATAATCCGGACCCTGGATGTGTTCGCAGAGCTGTTCGACCGTGGCTTTCGGCTCATCCAGCAAGCGTACGCAGGCGGTGGCGACTTCGCGCAGGTTGTGCGGCGGTACGTCGGTGGCCATGCCCACGGCGATACCGGTGGTGCCGTTGAGCAGAATGTTCGGCAGGCGCGCCGGCAACACCAGCGGCTCCTGCAGGGTGCCGTCGAAGTTCGGCCCCCAGTCCGCGGTGCCCTGGCCCAGTTCGCTGAGCAGCACTTCGGAATAGCGCGACAGCCGCGCTTCGGTGTAACGCATGGCGGCGAAGGACTTCGGATCGTCCGGCGCACCCCAGTTGCCCTGGCCGTCGACCAGCGTGTAGCGATAGCTGAACGGCTGCGCCATCAGCACCATCGCTTCGTAGCACGCCGAATCGCCGTGGGGGTGGAACTTGCCGAGCACGTCACCGACGGTACGCGCCGATTTCTTGTGCTTGGAATCAGCGTCCAGCCCCAGTTCGCTCATGGCGTAGACGATACGCCGCTGTACCGGCTTCAGGCCGTCGCCGATATGCGGCAAGGCGCGGTCCATGATCACGTACATGGAGTAGTTGAGGTAGGCATTTTCGGTGAAGTCAGCCAGCGAGCGGCGTTCTACACCATCCAGGCTGAGATCAAGGGAGTCGCTCATGCGGGCCTCATCGGTTCGTTGTCTGGCGCAGCAGCATGGTGCCACCGCGCTGGGTAAATTCAAGTCTGTTCAGGGCGCTCATGCCGAGCAGCACCTGGTCGCCATGCAGCCCCGGCGCCACCAGTGCGCGGACATCCCGCAGCACGATGTCGCCCAGTTGCAGGCGGGCAATCTTCGTTCGATAGCCCTGGCTCAGGCCATTGGCCGTGCTCAGGGTCACGCCGAAACCTTCTTGCAGCTTCAAACGCTTGGCCAGATCCGCCGGGATCGCGACATCGGTCGCGCCGGTGTCGAGCATGAACTCCACCGGCTCGCCGTTGATCTGGCCGCTGGCGACAAAATGCCCTTGGGCATTGCTCGCCAGTTTCACTTCGATAAAACCTTCGCCCTGCTCCGACGTGACCACGATGTTCGGATTCTGCTGGCGCTGCTCCCACTGCCCAAAAAACTTCGTCGCGAGAAACAGTGCCGCGCACCAGGCGAGGACCATTAGCACCCGACCGGCACGCTTGCCCGGCGGTTGCTGGCTCATGGCCTGGCACTCCAGCCACCGTCCGGCGCGGCGAAGCGCCAGACCACCGGGCGGACTTCGCCGTCGGCACGCGGGCCAAAATTGTTGTCGACGCCGATCCACGCGCCTTCGGCATCAATGATCAGCGCTTCCTCCAGTCCGTAGTTCTGCGAATACCGACGTTGTTCCTGCAACAGTTCGCCGGCATACGACCAGCACTGCTCGACCTTGGCCGTCTGCGCATCGCGACGGCAGATCTCGAAAGCGTTGCGTTCAAGGGTAAACAGCTTGCCGTTGAACAAGGAAATGTCGGAGAAGTCGCGATGAACCGCTTTCGCCTTGGGAAACTGTGGCGGCTGCATCTCCTTGCCGCCCTCACTGAGCAGCACGCAGCGACCGTCACAATCCCACACCGTCTGCTGGCGTTTGATCAGCAGCAAACCACGTTTTTGCCGTTCGGCGGCCAGCCATATCTGATCACCGGCCGGGTTGATCGCCAGGCCCTCGAAGATCGAATTGAACTTGAGCAGCAGGCCGCTCGCCCGCGCTTCGCGAACCAGCAGCGGCGAGATTTTCAGCCAGTTAGCCGGGCCACTGACCGGCACCTGCAACACCGCCGCATGGGCCTCACTGACGATGTAGCGATTGCCTACGCTGTCGCAACTGATGCCTTCGAAATCCAGATCGCCCCCACGAATGAACGACGCCGCCCAGGTGCGCGAACTCAAGCCCCACGGCAGGCCGCTCTCCGGCACAGGCGGCACGTCGATGTGCACAGTTTGCGCCTGCCAGACCGGATCGTGGGTATCGAGCCGATAGATCTGCTCGTCATCGCGATCGGAAACCGTCCACAGCTCGTTGCCGCACATGGCCAGACCTGACAGGTTACCGCCGCGGATGCCTTCGACCGGGTGTTCGGAAAGCAGCTGCAACTCTTGCAGCGGCTCGGCCGACACGCTCAGCGCACTCAGCAGCAACGCACCCGCCAAGGCCCAGCCAAACTGCATCAGGCCAGCACCTCGGCGAGGTTGCCTTTGGATTCCAGCCAGGATTTGCGGTCACCGGCGCGTTTCTTCGCCAGCAGCATGTCCATCATTTCCGAGGTTTCGGCGAAGTCTTCGCCCAGCGTCAACTGCACCAGACGCCGAGTGTTCGGGTCCATGGTGGTTTCACGCAACTGCGGCGGGTTCATTTCACCCAGACCTTTGAATCGGGTGACCTGGGGTTTGCCGCGTTTCTTTTCGGCCACCAGGCGATCGAGAATGCCGTCGCGCTCGGCTTCGTCGAGGGCGTAGTAGATCTCTTTGCCGAGGTCGATGCGGTACAGCGGCGGCATCGCCACGTAGACGTGACCGGCATCCACCAACGGGCGGAAATGCTGGACGAACAGCGCACACAGCAAAGTCGCAATGTGCAGACCGTCGGAGTCGGCGTCGGCGAGGATGCAGATCTTGCCGTAGCGCAGCTGGCTCATGTCCGCGGCGCCCGGATCGACGCCGATCGCCACGGCGATGTTATGCACTTCCTGGCTGGCGAGCACTTCGCTGCCGTCGACTTCCCAAGTGTTGAGGATCTTGCCGCGCAACGGCAGGATCGCCTGGAACTCCTTGTCCCGCGCCTGTTTGGCCGAACCGCCGGCGGAGTCACCCTCGACCAGGAACAGCTCGGAACGCATCGGGTCCTGCCCGGCGCAGTCAGCCAGTTTGCCCGGCAGCGCCGGACCTTGGGTGACGCGTTTGCGCTCGACTTTCTTGCTCGCCTTGAGACGGCGGCCGGCGTTGTTGATCGCCAATTCGGCCAGGGCCAGACCGGTTTCCGGGTTGGCGTTGAGCCACAGGCTGAACGCATCCTTGACCACACCGGAGACGAACGCCGCTGCCTCACGGGAAGACAGACGCTCTTTGGTCTGGCCGGAGAATTGCGGTTCCTGCATCTTCATCGACAAGACAAAAGCGATGCGCTCCCAGACGTCTTCCGGCGCCAGTTTCACGCCGCGCGGCAGCAGGCTGCGGAACTCGCAGAACTCGCGCATCGCGTCGAGCAGGCCCTGACGCAGACCGTTGACGTGCGTACCGCCCTGGGCGGTCGGGATCAGGTTGACGTAGCTTTCCTGCACCGCGTCGCCACCTTCCGGCAGCCACAGCAGCGCCCAGTCGACCGCTTCTTTATTACCGGCGAAAGCGCCGCAGAACGGCTCGTTCGGCAGACGTTCGAATTCGCTGACCGCATCGACCAGGTAGGAGCGCAGGCCGTCTTCGTAATGCCACTCGACTTTCTCGCCGGTGCCTTTGTCTTCGAAGCTGACCAGCAAGCCCGGGCACAGCACAGCCTTGGCCTTGAGCACGTGCTTGAGGCGGCTGATGGAGAATTTGGGAGAATCGAAGTATTTCGGGTCCGGCGCGAAGTACACGCTGGTGCCGGTGTTGCGCTTGCCGACGGTACCGACGATTTCCAGCTCGGAGGCCTTGAAGCCGTCCTTGAAGGTCATTTGGTATTCGTTGCCGTCACGTTTGACCCGCACGCGCACTTCGGTCGACAGCGCGTTGACCACGGAAATGCCCACGCCGTGCAGACCACCGGAGAACTGGTAGTTCTTGTTGGAGAACTTGCCGCCCGCATGCAGCTTGGTGAGGATCAGTTCGACGCCGGACACGCCCTCTTCCGGGTGAATGTCGACCGGCATGCCGCGGCCGTCGTCGCTGACTTCCAGCGAATGGTCGGCGTGCAGGATGACCTGCACCGATTTGGCGTGGCCGGCCAGGGCTTCGTCGACGCTGTTGTCGATGACTTCCTGGGCGAGGTGGTTCGGCCGACTGGTGTCGGTGTACATGCCGGGGCGTTTGCGCACCGGGTCGAGGCCCGAGAGGACTTCGATGGCGTCGGCGTTATAAGAACTAGCGCTGGGAGTGGCCATAAGGTCTCGTCGTCAGTCATTCATGAAAGAGGGGCAAGACTTCACAGCGTGGTGAAATCGATTGCCTGATACATATCGGCAGCCATGCCGGCAAAACTCAGCAACGCCGGCAATTGCCCGGCAAAGCCCTGGAAACTGTGGTCGCCGCCGGCCTGGATGCGCAAGGCACAGGCGCGGTAATACTGTTGGGCGAGGCGATAATCCAGCGTTTCGTCGCCGGTTTGCAACCAGACCTGATAACGCTGCGGATCCTGCGGTGGTGGCACTTCCAGTTCGGCCAGCGCCGTGACGTGGTCGTGGGTCAGTTCCCAGGTTTCATCGGTGTAGAGGTTCTGCTGCGTGCCCAGATAACCATCGAACATCCGGTGCGGGCTGACCGCCGGGTTGACCAGCAGGGCTTTCAGGCCATGGCGCTCGGCCAGGTGAGTCGCATAGTAGCCGCCGAGCGAACTTCCCACCAGCAACGGCCGGCCCAGCTCGGCGATTGCCTGCTCGAGCTGACCGATGGCTTCACGCGGATGGTGATGCAGCGCCGGCACGCGCAATTGCCCGCTCAAACCCAGCTGCTCCATGACCGCGACCAGCTGACAGGCCTTCTTCGAGGCCGGCGCGCTGTTGAAACCGTGGATATAGAGGATCGAACCGGACATTTGAGCTCCCTGGCTGTCGGCGAAAGATAGCGGAGTTTACAGGGAGAAGGACCGGGATTGGGGGTGGGTTCAATAAATTGGTGTGACAGCACAAGCTGCCCTCACCCTAACCCTCTCCCGGAGGGAGAGGGAACCGACTGGGGGATATTCGAGAGCTACACCGACCTGAGCGTTTTGCTGCGAATCCATAATCGATATCGCTGTTTCAGGTCGATGCACAGCCAAAGACACCGCGGTCGGCCCCCTCTCCCTCTGGGAGAGGGCTGGGGTGAGGGTCTTTGATTGTCAGTTCAGTAACCGTTGGAGCCGTAATCGACTGTGAACTCGAAGTCGCTGACTCTTTCGACGCCCGTTTCCAATTTCCCGTCCGGCAACAATCGCAACCAGCGATACCCCGGCGCCTGCTCGCCCACTTTGAAATCCGCACTCCCCGGCTCGAACTGGATACACGTCGAGGGCGAGGCCATCAAGCGCACGCCATTGCGGTCGCGATCGATTTGCTGATGCACATGCCCCCACAGCACCGCGCGAACCTGTGGAAAGCGATCCAGCACTTCAAAGAACGCTTCCGGGTTGCGCAAGCCGATCGGCTCCATCCACGCGCAGCCGATCGACACCGGATGATGATGCAGGCACACCAGATGATGGCGCTCAGGCGCCTCGCTCAGCGCGCGCGCGAGCAGTTGCAATTGATCATCCTGCAGATAGCCCGGCACCGAACCCGGCACCGCCGAGTCCAGCATCGTCACCCGCCAATTGCCAATATCGACCACCGGCTCCAGCAGCGTGCTTTGCACCGCCGCCTCGGCCATGACCATCGGCTCGTCGTGATTGCCGGGAATCCAGCGCGCGGGTGCACTGATCTGCGCGCTCAGTTGGCGGAATGCCTGATACGACTGCAGCGTGCCGTCCTGGGAAATATCGCCGGTGGCCAGCACCAGGTCGATCTGCGCCTGTTGCGCCAACACCAGGTCGATGACCCTTTGCAGGCTCTCGCGGGTCTTCATGCCCAGCAGCGTGCCGTCCGCCTCGGCGAACAAGTGGCTGTCGGACAACTGCACCAGCAGCGCCGGGTCGGCGCTGGTCAATGTCGATACGCTGGGCAAGGCGCTCTCCCGGGGCTAAGCACGCAATGGATGGGTGCGGCAATTATGCTGGGGGATGACAAAAAGGGGAAACCGCCGAAGCGGACGCAGTTCACAACTAGCGAACGACTTCGTACTCGTGCCCCAACGCCAGGCAATGACTCAGCCATTCGCCCAGAAACACATTGAGCTGGGCCTTTTCATCGGGCTGATGCATGGCGGCGTTCGGATAAGGATAGATGCCGCGAAAGCGTCGTGCATGCTCGGCGCTGACCACTTCGGCCATGCGCGCGTCGTGGTAGACCTGCACTTCCAGTTGCGGCACCGGCAACCACGGCAGACTGTGCTCCTGGCGCACCTGCAAGGTCGTGGTGTACGGGCAGGTCTGCAACACCTCGAGAGCGAGCACGCCAAGCATCTGCTCGCCCTGGGTCACAGCGATACGCCGCGCCTCGGGTTCGTTGCGCATGTCCGGCAGCAGTCGCATCAGGCGCGCGTAGTTGGCCTCGCAGGCGGCTTGCAGCCCTACGAGGTCAACCCGATAACGATCGCGCAGCTTGTTTACGACCATAGCCCCCTCACTTCGGCGCGGTTGAGCGCCAGCCACTGCAAGGCGATGATGCTCGCCGCGTTGGCAATACGTCCGTCACGCACGGCCTGCAAGGCATCTTCAAATGCCCAGACCGTTACGCGAATGTCTTCGGCCTCTTCTTCCAGCCCGTGCAGACCGCCGACACCGTCGGTGCTGCAACGTCCCAGATACAAATGCACGAACTCGTTGCTGCCACCCGGCGAGGGGAAATACTTGGTCATCGGCCACAGCGCCTTGATGTCCAGCCCAGCTTCCTCCTGCGCCTCGCGGTGAGCAACTTCTTCCGGTTGCTCATCCTTGTCGATCAGACCGGCGACCAGTTCGACCAGCCATGGGTTGTCGGCCTTGCCCATGGCGCCGACACGAAACTGCTCGATCAACACCACTTCATCGCGCTGCGGATCGTAAGGCAGGACGCACACGGCATCGTGGCGCACGAAGATTTCACGATTGATTTCGCGGCTCATGCCACCGGCGAACAGCTCATGGCGCAGGTGCACACGGTCAAGCTTGTAAAAGCCCTCGTAGCATTTTTCGCGCCGCACGATATCCACGGCGGTCGGAATGGCGTTGGCAAAGTCAGTCATAATCTTCCTCTTTACTGCACATCCATTACGAGGTTGCTGTGTACAACCGGCAACCTCGACTTCGCGCCATCCTAACGCGCCCGCACCGTTTGATGCAGCCCCTTTACCGTCAGCGGGATGGACGGTGACGGTGAAACACACTCTAATCAGCTTAGTGGCGAACTGACTGCTCCGTTGAGAGTCGAAGCGGTATCTTTTTGCCTTCCCCTGCTTTCGAAAGGACGCCCATGTCGCTTTTCAAAATTGCCTCTGTGGCCGCTATTGCCCTGACTCTGGGCGCTTGTGCCAGCCTGTTCCAGCCCAACTATCGCACGCCGCTGGAAACCACCCGCGACGCCTCGGAACAACTCAAACCCGGTTGTTCCAATCCCGATTGCCCGCTGGTGAACATCGACACCCTGCGCTTCCCGGATGAGCCGGCGCTGGATGGCATCATCGAAAAACGTCTGCTGCAAATGACTCGCACCGAGAAGAACGCACCCGTAGCGCCAACCCTGGCCGCCTACCGCGAGCAGTTCCTCGCCAGCGCCGGCCCGCGCAACAGCAGCTATCTGCAAGCGAAAGTACGCGAGCAGCATGACGGACTGGTGATCATCGAGCTGTCGAGCTACCTCGACACTGGCGGCGCCCACGGCACGCCGGGTCGCGGTTTCATCAACTATTCGCGCCAGCAGCACAAGGTGCTGAACCTGTCCGACATGTTGCTGCCGGGGCAGGAAGAGGCGTTCTGGAAAGCCGCGCAAGTGGCGCACAACAGTTGGCTGATCAGTACCAAACTCGATCAGGAGGCGGAATTCGTCGCGAACTGGCCGTTCGTGAAAACCCCGCACGTGGCGCTGACCTACGGCGGCGTGATCCTCAAGTACGACGTGACCACTATCGCGCCATATGCGCTGGGCCACGTCGAACTGAAGATTCCTTACCCGCGCCTGAACGGCATACTCAAGCCCGAGCTGTTTCCCGGCCGTAACTGAAGGCCCGGCCCAGCACCAGTTGTAGCAACCCTGCCAGCACCAGCGCCGGCAGGGTTGCGCCGACATCCGGATACAGATTCGCCAGCAAGTGGTAGGTGCTGACTCCACCCAGCCACGCCAGCAACGCCGGCCAGCGCAATGCGGCTGAGGCGACCTGAGCACTGCGCTTGCGCAGGATGAAGTGATCCACCAGCACCACGCCGAACAACGGCGCAAACACCGAGCCGATCAGCAACAGGAAACTCTGGTACTGCGCCAACGGCGCCAGCAGTGCGATCAGCGTGCAGATCACGCCGATGGCCAAGGCCAGATGCTCGACTTTCAGACGCAACAGAATCCCGCTCGATACCGCCGCCGAATGAATATCGGCAAAAGCGTTTTCCGACTCGTCGAGCAAAATCAGCAACAGCGGAATGCCCAGACCGGCGCCAGCCAAGGCCAGCAGCAACGCATTGACTTCACCGCTCGGCGCGAACGCCAGGGTGTAGGCCACGCCAAGGCTCATCAGCCAGAAGTTACCGATGAAAAAACCCACAGCCGTGCCACCGAAAACATTCTTCGCACGCTTGCCGAAACGCGAGTAGTCGGCAATCAGCGGCAGCCACGACAGCGGCATGGCGATGGCAATGTCGAAGCCCACGGCGAACGGCATCGAACCGTCACCGGCGCGCGCCCACAGCGCCGCGAGGTCGGCTTTGGCGAACAGGTTCCAGGTCAGCCACAGGCACGCGGCGAGCAACAGCCAGATGCCCCACTTGCGCAGAATCTGCCGCACGAACGTCAACGGCCCGCTCACCGCGAGCAAGGTCGCCAGCGCACCGAAGAACAGCGTCCACAGAATCGGATTGGCCCACAGCGAACCTTCGCTGAAGACGCGGCTGCCGAGCAGACTGGCGGCGTCGCGCATGACGATGATTTCGAACGAGCCCCAGCCGATCAGTTGCAGCAGATTGAGCAGCGCCGGCAGGCTCGCGCCTTTGCTGCCGAGGCTGAGCTTCAGCGCCGCCATCGATGACAGGCCGGTGTCGCTGCCGATCACGCCGACAGCAGCCAGCAACAGCACGCCGACCAGCGTGCCGAGGAAGATGGCCAGCAAAGAACCGGACAGACCCAGACCCGGCGCGAGCAATGCGCCGGTCTGCAAAACCATCAGGCCGATGCCGAGGGAGAACCACAGGGAAAACAGATCGCGCCCGCCGAACACACGCTTTGCAGCGGGGACGGCGAGATCGGGGGAATAGGTGCCGGGTTGAATGCTCAAGGGTGTTATCTCAAAGGGACATTTGTTGTGATCGTTCCCACGCTCTGCGTGGGAATGCCTCTCGGGACGCTCCGCGTCCAGTGACGCGGAGCGTCACGGGCTGCATTCCCACGCGGAGCGTGGGAACGATCAGTACGGGGTCAAACTTTCTTGTACAGCTGACTGCCTTCCTTCTTGAACCGCTCGGCCTGTTCCGCGAGTCCTTTGGCGACGTCCACGTCGACCGCATCGATGCGTTGGTTGGCTGCGTATTCACGGACTTCCTGGGTGATCTTCATCGAGCAGAATTTCGGCCCGCACATTGAGCAGAAGTGCGCGACCTTGGCCGAGTCCTTCGGCAGGGTTTCGTCGTGATAGGAGCGCGCGGTGTCCGGATCCAGGCCGAGGTTGAACTGGTCTTCCCAGCGGAATTCGAAACGCGCCTTGCTCAGTGCGTTATCACGAATCTGCGCGCCCGGGTGTCCCTTGGCCAGGTCCGCTGCGTGGGCGGCGATCTTGTAAGTGATGATCCCGGTCTTCACGTCATCCTTGTTCGGCAGGCCCAAGTGCTCCTTCGGCGTCACGTAGCAGAGCATCGCGCAACCGAACCAGCCGATCATCGCCGCGCCGATACCGGAAGTGATGTGGTCGTAGCCCGGCGCAATGTCGGTAGTCAGCGGGCCGAGGGTGTAGAACGGCGCCTCGTCGCAGCATTCGAGCTGCTTGTCCATGTTCTCTTTGATCAACTGCATAGGCACGTGGCCCGGGCCTTCGATCATGCATTGCACGTCATGTTTCCAGGCGATTTTGGTCAGCTCGCCGAGGGTTTCCAGTTCGCCGAATTGCGCTTCGTCGTTGGCGTCGGCAATCGAGCCCGGACGCAGGCCATCGCCCAGCGAGAAGCTGACGTCGTAGGCCTTCATGATTTCGCAGATTTCGTCGAAGTGGGTGTAGAGGAAGTTCTCTTTGTGGTGCGCCAGGCACCACTTGGCCATGATCGAACCGCCACGGGAGACGATGCCGGTGACGCGTTTGGCAGTCAGCGGTACGTAGCGCAGGAGCACGCCGGCGTGAATGGTGAAGTAGTCGACGCCCTGCTCGGCCTGTTCGATCAGGGTGTCGCGGAACAACTCCCAGGTCAGGTCTTCAGCGACGCCGTTGACCTTCTCCAGCGCCTGATAGATCGGCACGGTACCGATCGGCACCGGCGAGTTGCGGATGATCCACTCGCGGGTTTCGTGAATGTGTTTGCCGGTGGACAGGTCCATCACCGTGTCCGAGCCCCAGCGAATGCCCCAGGTCAGCTTCGCCACTTCTTCTTCGATCGAAGAACCCAGGGCACTGTTGCCGATGTTGCCGTTGATCTTCACCAGGAAGTTACGGCCGATGATCATCGGTTCCAGTTCGACGTGGTTGATGTTGGCGGGAATGATCGCGCGACCGCGAGCGATTTCTTCGCGGACGAATTCAGGGGTGATTTCTTGCGGAATGCTTGCGCCGAAGCTGTGGCCGGCATGTTGCTGTTTGAGCAAACCGGCTGCGCGGGCCTCTTGCAGCTTCATGTTTTCGCGGATGGCGACGTATTCCATCTCGGCGGTGATGATGCCTTTGCGCGCGTAGTGCATCTGGCTGACGTTGGCCCCGGCCTTGGCGCGGCGCGGGTTGTTGACGTGAGCGAAGCGCAGTTTGGTCAGTTCGGCATCGGCCAGACGCTGCTGGCCGAAGTTCGAGCTCAGGCCCGGCAGGCGCTCGGTATCGCCACGGTCATCGATCCACGCTGAACGCACATCGCCAAGGCCTTTGCGCACATCGATGACCACGTTCGGATCGGTGTACGGGCCGGAAGTGTCGTAGACCGTGACCGGCGCATTGATCTCGCCGCCGAAATCGGTCGGGGTTACATCGAGGCTGATTTCGCGCATCGGCACGCGGATGTCCGGGCGCGAGCCCTGAACGTAGATTTTTTGCGAACGGGTGAACGGCTTGACCGATTGCTCGTCGACCTTGGCCGAGTCACTCAGGTTGATCGCGTTTTTTTCTTTTGTTGTCATCACGGGCTCTCCAGACAGCATCCAGCAGTGGATTGTCGGAGCAGAACCTGAAAGGCACGGACGCACCAGGACCGGTGCTGTGCATTCGTCATGAGCGTTCGATTGTCGAACAATATCCCGGACGAAGCACAAGAGGACTCGCCGGGTGACGAGAAATCTTGTTCCCTACGCAGGCGCTAACCTGATCAGGTTCAACGGGATCCGAAATTATTCGATCTCAGCCTCATAGCAAGGCACCCCGACAAGAACCCGGCCAGTCTAGACACAACCATCAAGGAACGCCAACACCGCAGCGAACGCCATGATGAATGGCGTAAATACCCAGGCTGGCCGATTGTTGCCGGAGCAATGCGCAACTACACTCGCTTGGCCTGCCCAGCCTTGACGCTGTGTGGGCTGCGCCTTACCTTTGACGCCCGGATTACTTCCATAATATTCATGCTAGGGATCGCCTCATGCTGCGCAAACTTTCATTGGCTGTTGCCGTGTCCTGTGCGTCCAACACAATGGCCTGGGCAGCGGAAGCACCCTTGTCGACCAAAACCGATCTGGTCAGCGTCTATCAGGAAGCGGTCGACAATAACGCCGACCTCGCCGCGGCCCGCGCCCAGTATGGCGCGCAGAAAGAAGTGGTGCCGCAAGCCCGCGCCGGTCTGCTGCCGAACCTGTCCGGTGGCGCCGAAGTTGCTGACGTGCGCACCTCGATCGACCAGCCTTCGGCCATCGCCAACCGCAGCGCGCATTCCTACCAGGCGACACTCGCGCAGCCGCTGTTCCGCGCCGATCGCTGGTTCCAGTATCAAGCAGCCAAAGACGTCAACGAACAGGCCGCGCTGCAGCTCTCGGCCACCGAGCAGAACCTGATCCTGCAGAGCGCCGAAAGCTACTTCAACGTGCTGCGCAGCCAGGACAATCTGGCCTCGACCAAGGCTGAAGAAGCGGCGTTCAAACGTCAGCTCGATCAGTCCAACGAGCGCTTCGATGTCGGCCTTTCGGACAAGACCGACGTGCTGCAATCGCAAGCCAGTTACGACACCGCGCGAGCCAACCGCATCGTCGCCCAGCGTCAGGTCGATGACGCGTTCCAGGCGTTGATCACCCTGACCAACCGTCAGTACAACTCGATTCAGGGCATCGTCCACACGCTGCCGATCCTGCCGCCGGCGCCCAACGATGCGAAATCCTGGGTCGACACGGCGGCACGGCAGAACCTCAACCTGCTCGCCAGCAACTACGCGGTCAGCTCCGCCGAGCAGACACTCAAGCAGCGCAAGGCCGGCCACTTGCCGACCCTCGACGCCGTGGCGAAATACGAGAAAGGCGACAACGACGCCCTCGGCTTCGCCAACCCCAACTCGTTCGGCGCGCCCTACGGCGGCAACGTCGAGCAGAGCACGCTGGGCCTGCAACTGAACATCCCGATCTACAGCGGCGGCCTGACCAGTTCGCAAGTGCGACAGTCCTATGCGCAACTGGATCAGAGCGAACAGCAGCGCGAATCGCTGCGCCGGCAAGTGGTGGAAAACACCCGCAATCTGCACCGCGCGGTAAACACCGACGTCGAGCAGGTGCAGGCGCGCCGCCAGTCGATCATCTCCAACCAGAGCGCGGTGGAAGCCACGGAAATCGGTTATCAGGTCGGCACACGCAACATCGTCGACGTGCTCGATGCGCAGCGCCAGCTGTACACCTCGGTGCGCAACTACAACAACACCCGCTACGACTACATCCTCGACAACCTGCGCCTGAAGCAGGCGGCGGGGACGCTGAACCCGGGTGATCTGGAAGATCTGCGGCGCTATCTGAAAGCCGATTACAACCCGGACAAGGACTTCCTGCCGCCGGATCTGGCATCGGCGGCTGAGGCGCAGCTCAAGGCCCGGCCATAAACAATCTGGAATGAATCCCATGTGGTGAGGGGATTTATCCCGTCCGGCTGCGCAGCAGTCGTAAATCCTGCTTGCCAGATTTGACTGAATCACCGCGTTGAATGGTTTCGGGGCCGCTTCGCAACCCAGCGGGGATGAATCCCTGTGGCGAGGGGATTTATCCCCGTCCGGCTGCGCAGCAGTCGTAAATCCTGCTTGCCAGATCTGACTGAATCACCGCGTTGAATGGTTTTGGGGCTGCTTCGCAACCCAGCGGGGATGAATCCCTGTGGCGAGGGGATTTATCCCCGTCCGGCTGCGCAGCAGTCGTAAATCCTGCTTGCCAGATTTGACTGAATCACCGCGCTGAATGGTTTTGGGGCTGCTTCGCAACCCAGCGGGGATGAATCCCTGTGGTGAGGGGATTTATCCCCGTCCGGCTGCGCAGCAGTCGTAAATCCGACTTGCCAGATCTAACTGAATCAACGCGCTGAATGGTTTTGGGGCTGCTTCGCAACCCAACGGGGATAAATCCCCTCACCACAGTAATATTCCAGGCGACTATTGGATCAGCCGCGCCAGACCATCCAGCCAAAGGCCCCGGCCATAAACAATCTGGAATGAATCCCATGTGGTGAGGGGATTTATCCCCGTCCGGCTGCGCAGCAGTCGTAAATCCTGCTTGCCAGATCTGACTGAATCACCGCGTTGAATGGTTTTGGGGCTGCTTCGCAACCCAGCGGGGATGAATCCCTGTGGCGAGGGGATTTATCCCCGTCCGGCTGCGCAGCAGTCGTAAATCCTGCTTGCCAGATTTGACTGAATCACCGCGCTGAATGGTTTTGGGGCTGCTTCGCAACCCAGCGGGGATGAATCCCTGTGGTGAGGGGATTTATCCCCGTCCGGCTGCGCAGCAGTCGTAAATCCGACTTGCCAGATCTAACTGAATCAACGCGCTGAATGGTTTTGGGGCTGCTTCGCAACCCAACGGGGATAAATCCCCTCACCACAGTAATATTCCAGGCGACTATTGGATCAGCCGCGCCAAGCCATCCAGCAGCCGCTGCAACGCGCCCTGATTACGGCGCATCACCGCCAGCCCGGCCTCCGCCATGCGCTGCGCATCACGTGGCAGTTCGAACAAGCGCTGCACCTCGATTGCGAGCCCTTCGGCATCATCCACTTCGGCCAACGCCCCGGCTTCGCGCAGTTGCGCGGCGATGTCGAGGAAATTGAACAGGTGCGGGCCGCTGAGTACCGGTTTCGCCAGCGCGGCGGGTTCGAGCAGGTTGTGCCCGCCGTTCGGCACCAGACTGCCGCCGACAAATGCGCTGTCGGCCAGGGCATAGAGAAACAGCAACTCACCCATGGTGTCGCCGAGCAGCACGCTCGTTTGCGCATCGACATTGGCCCCGGTCGAGCGACGTACCGTGGCGAAACCTTCGCGCTGGCACAAGTCGAACACCGAATTGAAACGCTCGGGATGACGCGGCACCAGAATCAGCAACGCATCGGGATGACTGCCCAGCAAACGACGATGGGCGTCGAGCACCACTTCGTCTTCGCCTTCGTGGGTGCTCGCAGCGATCCATACCGGGCGATCCTGCGCCTGCCACCGGCTGCGCAGTTCGGCTGCACGCTGCAACAGTTGCGGGTCGATGGTCAGGTCGAACTTGATCGAACCGGTGACCTCGACAGTTTCCGGACGTGCGCCAAGATCGCGGAAGCGCTGGGCCTCGGCTGCGGTCTGCACGGCCAGCAAACTCATCTCGGCGAGCATCGGCGCAGTGAGTTTGCTGAAGCGGCCATAGCCTTTGGCGGAACGCTGCGACAACCGCCCATTGGCCAACGCCACCGGAATCCCGCGCTTGGCACATTGATGAATATGGTTAGGCCACAGCTCGGTCTCCATGATCACTGCAAGCCTGGGCTGTACGCGATCAAGAAAACGCGCCGCCGCACAAGGCAAGTCATACGGCAGATAGCAGTGTTGAATGCGCGCCTCGTTGGCGAACAGTGCCTGAATCCGCTCCGAACCGGTCGGGGTCATGCAGGTCACGGTGATCGGCAGCGTCGGGTAGCGTTCCAGCAGCGCGCGGATCATCGGCGCGGCGGCAATGCTTTCGCCGACCGACACCGCGTGCACCCAGATGCCACCGGGCTGCAACGTCGGCATGCCATAAGTAAAGCGCTCGCCAATGCGTTTGGCATACGCCGGCGCCTTGCGCGCACGCAGCCATAGTCGAATCGCCACCAATGGCAGCCCCAAGTAAAACAGCGCGGTGTAGAGAGTTCTATTCATGGCGGCGGAGTTTATCGGCTTTTGTCGCCGATCGCCCGCAAGTGCACGGCAAAACGTTCCGCCAGCCAGCGCGCGGCCGGGCCGAGCGGTTCGTCGCGGCGCCAGACCAGTTCCACCACCAGCGCTGGCGGCGTCCATTCGCTGTCGAGCTCAATCATCTGGCCTTGATACGCCGAGTACTGCACAACGTGGCGCGGCAACCAGGCCCAGCCGAGATCGCGCACCAGCCATTCGGACATTACGTAAAAGCTGTCGGCGCGCCACACCTGTGGGCTGGCCGGCTCGTTGCCGGGATAGACGCTGGTCTGCGTCGACATCAGCAATTGCCGGTGCTGCGCCAGTTGCTGGCAGGTCACATAGGAATGCTGCGCCAGCGGATGATTGACGCCACAGACCGTGACCATTTCCACTCGACCCAGTACGCGGCGCTCAAGGGCTTCGGGGATTTCATCGTGATAGAACAGCAGGCCGAGGTCGGCGCGACGTTCGACCAGTTTGCGCGCGACTTCGCCTTGGGCGGCGCTGGTCAGTTGCACTTCCAGGCTGGGAAACTGCTCGGCCAGTTCGCCGAAACTTTCCACCAGCGCCTGATAGGGCATCGCCTCGTCCTGAGCCACCCGCAACTGCGCCTCCTGGCCGCGCAGCATGGCCATCGCGCGGCCGTTGAGGCGCTCGCACTGGCGCAACACTTCCCGCGCCTCTTCCAGCAATGCCTCGCCCGCCTCGGTGAGACTGGGCTGACGGCCACTGCTGCGCTCGAACAGGCTCACGCGCAAATCCTCTTCGAGCATCGCGACAGCACTGCTGATCGCCGATTGCGCCTTGCGTTGTCGACGTGCCACGGCGGAGAACGATCGCTGTTCGGCGACGTCGACAAATACCCGCAGGTGCTCAAGATTCCATTGCATACGATTTTTCAACCTATCTACTGAACAGATAGGTAATGACTTTACCCCATCTGAGCAATCCCTAGAATGTCACTCCAGCAAGCAATGATTTATTTGAGGATCAAACCATGAACGCCTACGTCTATCTGGCCATCGCCATCTGCGCCGAAGTGATCGCCACCGTTTCGATGAAAGCGGTCAGGGGCTTCAGCACTCCTCTACCGCTGATTCTGGTGATTGTCGGCTACGGGATTGCATTCTGGATGCTGACGCTGGTGGTGCGCACCGTACCGGTGGGCGTTGCCTACGCCGTCTGGGCGGGGATGGGCATTGTCATGGTCAGCGTCGCGGCGCTGTTCATCTACGGGCAGAAACTCGACGTACCGGCGATGCTGGGGATGGCGTTGATCGTGCTGGGCGTGGTGGTGATTCAATTGTTCTCGAAAACCGCCGGCCATTAACTGCCAGACACAATCCCCTGTGGGAGCGAGCCTGCTCGCGAATGCGGTACATCAGTCAACACATATGTCGACTGGCATTCCCTCTTCGCGAGCAGGCTCGCTCCCACATTGGCCCATATGTTCGGCATGTTGATCATCGACAAATCCGCCCCTTTCCCGAGTCTGTATACTGCGCCCTCGTCTTGAGCACTGAGGTCGTTGCATGCCATCCGTTATTTCCACCGACGTTCTGATTGTCGGCGCTGGTGTCGCCGGCCTCTGGCTGAATGCGCGCCTGCGCGGTCAGGGTTTCTCGACCGTGCTGGTGGAAAGCGCCAGCCTCGGTGGCGGGCAGAGCGTGAAGTCCCAGGGCATCATCCACGGCGGTGCCAAGTACGCGCTGCACGGCGCGCTGACCGGGGCCTCGGAAGCCATCGCCGACATGCCGCGCCGCTGGCGCGAGGCGCTGGCCGGTAATGGTGAGCTGGATCTGTCCAGCGTGCGCCTGCTGTCCGAAGCCCATTACCTGTGGTCGCCAGGCACTTTGGCCGGCAACCTGACCAGTTTCTTCGCCAGCAAAGCCGTGCGTGGCCGGGTCGATCAGGTCAAGGGCGATGAACTGCCGCTGGCCCTGCAGGACAAGCGCTTCAAGGGCAAGGTCTATCGCCTCGCCGAATTGGTAGTGGATGTCCCGAGCCTGATCCAGCGCCTGGCCGAGCTGGCCGGTGACGGTCTGCTCGCCGGGCAGGTCATCGAACCGTTGCTGGAAGCCGGCGTGCTGGTCGGCCTGAAAGTCGATGGCCGTGAGATCCGCCCTCAGCGCATCGTCCTCAGCGCCGGCGCCGGCACGGCCGAACTGCTTGAAGCCCTGGGCCTGAGCCGTCCGGCCATGCAGCGCCGCCCCCTGCACATGATCCTCGCCAAAGGCCCCGGTTTGAAACCGCTGTACGCGCACTGCCTGGGCGGCGGGACCAAGCCGCGCATTACCGTGACCACGCATCCGGCGGCTGATGGCCAGTGGGTCTGGTACATGGGCGGCGACATCGCCGAAAGCGAAGGCGTGGCCCGCGAGCCAGCCGAACAGATCGCCACCGCGCAAAAGGAAATCGCCCAATTGCTGCCGTGGATCGACCTCAGCACCACGCAATGGGCCACCCTGCGCGTCGACCGCGCGGAGCCGCTGCAAACCGGCCTGACCCGTCCGGACAACGCATTCCTCGCCGAGGAAGGTCGCTTGCTCGTCGGCTGGCCGACCAAACTGGCACTGGCGCCAGACTTCGCCGACCGCGTTATCGCCTCGCTGCAACGCGACGGCATCCAGCCGCAGGCGACCGAGCCGCTGCCGCCGCTGCCGAAACCGCCGCTCGGCGTCCCCGCATGGGAGCAACTGCTGCCATGAGCATTGCCACTCTGCACGAACTGCATCGCCCACTGGGCAGCACCGGCCTGACGGTTTCGCCGCTGGGCCTGGGCACGGTCAAACTCGGCCGCGATCAAGGGGTGAAATACCCCAACGGCTTTCAGATTCCCGGTGATGACGAGGCGCGCATGCTGCTGCGCCAGGCGCGCGATCTGGGCATCAACCTGATCGACACCGCACCGGCCTATGGTCGCAGCGAAGAACGCCTCGGCCCGCTGCTGCGCGGTCAGCGTCAGGACTGGGTGATCGTCAGCAAGGTCGGTGAAGAGTTTGCCGATGGCCTGTCGCGTCACGATTTCAGCGCCGCGCACACGCGAATGTCGGTCGAGCGCAGCCTGCAACGTCTGGAAACGGATTTTATCGATCTGGTCCTCGTGCACTCGGACGGCAACGACATGGCCATCCTCGAGCACGAAGAGGTCTACGCCACCCTCGCGGCGCTGAAGGCCGAGGGCAAGATTCGCGGCTTCGGTTTTTCCGGGAAAACCGTCGAAGGTGGGCTGAAAGCGCTGGAGCAAGGCGACTGCGCGATGGTCACCTACAATCTGAACGAACAAAACGAAAAGGCGGTCATTGACTATGCTGCTGCCCACGGCAAAGCCATTCTGGTGAAAAAAGCCCTGGCCAGCGGTCATGTCTGTCTGAGTCCGGGAGTCGATCCGGTGCGCGCCAGCTTCGAGTTGCTGTTCACTCATCCCGGCGTTGCCAGTGCTATTGTCGGCACGATCAATCCGCTGCACCTCGCCCATAACGTAGCGACCGTTGCCCAGGTCCTGCGTAGTCACTGACGCCGCCCCGCGGCCTTAAGCCAGGAGCCGATATGCCGCGCACGCTCATCCGCAAGAACCCGAGCAACTTCAAGACACTGCCGCTGTTCGTCGAAGCCACACCCGAAGGCCTGAGCTATCAGAGCGTCGGCATGCCGCTGAACTTCGCCCAGACCCTGCAACGGCGTAAGCCGGTCAGCGTCGCCGACAGCGAGCGCTTCGCCCTGGAACTGGCCAACCTCGGCGTGTCCGTGCGCCTGACCCTGCATTGGCAGAATCGCGATTACTGGGTGCTGGTGCGCCAGCGTCGGCAGGATCGCGGCGACGTGGTATTGAAGCTGATTTCCGGCTACGTGCCGGCCCATGAGCTGAATATTCCGCTGCACACGGCGATTCAGGAGATTGCCGAAGAGTGTCTGCTGGAAACCCCGGAAGGCTGGCTCGGCGGGCGTTTCAACGAGACTTGGTTGCCGGCGCCCTACTCCGCTGCGCTGCATTACCGTGAGGCGTTGCCGTTTCGCCTGACGCCGTTGTCCGGTTCGGCGCGTCCGGTGCGCTGCGCCAACCTGCAATTGCTGGAGCGACCAAGGGCGTACGTGCATCTGCCGACGGCGTCCCTGCAATTGATCTATGACTTGCGCCTGGACGTGCCCAAGGAGGCGAAGTCCTTGAGCCTGTTTCATGTCGACGAGCGTCTGGAAGGCGATCAACTGGTGGCGCGGCTCGATCGCAAACGGCCAGACCTGTACTTGATGCCATTGCACGACGGCCAGCCGCTGCCTGAGTTGTACACCCTGAAAAAGGATCAACTGTATCCGGCGAGTACCCGCGGTCTGTATCTGGCCGAAAGCTTCGCGCGACAGGATGGCTGGCTGGTGCGTGATGAGCGGATTCGCTGGAAAGACTGGTTGCGCCAACAGGGCCTGACGCCAGCGGAGAAAGCCACTGGACTGGCACGCCTGCGCGGCAAGGCCAGGCAGCTGCTGAAGAAAATCGTACCGCGCAAGAAAGTGAATTCCTGAAAGCAAAAAATCGCAGCCTTCGACGACTCCTGCATTGGAATGTATTCCCCTGTAGGAGCTGCCGCAGGCTGCGATCTTTTGATCTTATTGGCCGCGGATCTTTTCCACGATCGCTGTCGTCGAGCTGTTTTCCACCAGCCCCAGGACTTTCACGGTGCCGCCGTAGGCGGTGACGATATCCGCGCCGACCACCTGATCGATTCCGTAATCGCCGCCCTTGACCAGCACGTCCGGCTTGACCTCGCGCAGCAGGTTTTCCGGTGTGCCTTCAGAGAAACTGATCACCCAGTCCACCGCGCCGAGACCGGCGAGTACCGCCATGCGGCGATCCACGCTGTTGATCGGCCGGCCCGGGCCTTTCAGGCGGCTGACCGAGGCGTCATCGTTGACTGCCACGATCAGGCGGTCGCCCTGAGCACGGGCCTGTTCCAGATAGGTAACATGGCCGGCATGCAGGATATCGAAGCAGCCATTGGTGAAAACAATCCGCTCGTTGTGCGCACGGGCATCGTCAACCGCCAGCAGCAGCTGCTCAAGTCCCAGCACGCCTCGCTCCGAACCTTCTTCGCGCTGAATGGCGCGGCGCAGTTCCGGGGCGCTGATCGCGGCGGTACCCAACTTGCCGACGACGATGCCTGCTGCCAGATTGGCCAGCGCCACGGCGTGCGGCAGTTCTTCGCCTGCGGCAATGGCCGCGGCCAGGGTCGAAATCACCGTATCGCCGGCACCGGTCACGTCGAACACTTCGCGGGCGCGGGCCGGCAGATGCAACGCCGGATGATCCGGACGCAGCAAGGTCATGCCGTGTTCACCACGGGTCACCAGCAGCGCGCCGAGGTCGAGCTCCTGCATCAGGACGGCGCCCTTGCTCACCAGTTCGTGCTCATCGGCGCAACCACCGACGATGGTTTCGAACTCGCTGAGATTCGGTGTGATCAGGCTGGCACCGCGGTAGATCGAAAAGTCCTTGCCCTTCGGATCAGCCAATACCGGTATACCTTTGGCACGGGCGGCCTGGATCAGGGCCTGGTGATTTTTCAGTGCGCCTTTACCGTAATCCGACAACACCAGCACCTTGATGCCTTCCAGCAACCCGTCAACCTGCGCGGCCAGTGCCAGAGCATCGGTGGCGAACACTTCTTCGAAATCGATACGCAACAGTTGCTGGTGCCGGCTCATGACCCGCAGCTTGACGATGGTCGGCTGGTGCGCGATGCGCTGAAACAAGGCGCGCACGCCCGCGCCCTTGAGACTGTTGCTCAGGCTGTCGGCGGCTTCGTCATCGCCGGTCACGCCCACCAGTGATGCCGGTGCACCCAGCGCGGCAATGTTCAGCGCCACGTTGGCGGCACCGCCCGGGCGATCCTCGATCTGCTCGACCTTGACCACCGGCACCGGCGCTTCAGGAGAAATCCGTGAGGTTCCGCCATGCCAGTAACGGTCGAGCATGACATCGCCGACCACCAAGACAGGGGCTTGATCGAATCGCGGCATCGACAATTTCATGGAGCAACCCACATACAAAATGAACAGGGGCGCGATATTAACAGGATCGCGCGCGCCGGGAATACACGAGGGTGAGGCTGGCCCACCCTCATCTGCAGATCAGGCAATGTCTTCAGCCGGGGCATCCAGCCCCATCGCGTGCAGACGCGCGTAATAGCCATTATGAGCAAGCAGTTGGGCATGAGTGCCGCGTTCGACGATCTCGCCCTGATCCATGACGAGGATCAGATCGGCCTTCTCGATGGTCGACAAACGGTGGGCAATCACCAGCGTGGTGCGGCCTTTCATGACATGGTCGAGTGCCGCCTGAATGTGCCGCTCGGACTCGGTATCAAGGGCCGAAGTCGCTTCGTCGAGGATCAGCAGCGGGGCGTTTTTCAGCAAGGCCCGGGCAATCGCCAGGCGCTGACGCTGTCCGCCAGACAACAGCACACCGTTCTCGCCGACCTGGGTATCCAGGCCTTGAGGCATCTGCGCGATGAAGTCCATGGCAAATGCATCCCTGGCGGCTTTCTCGATATCTTCGCGAGGCGCGCCTGCCAGATCGCCGTAAGCGATGTTGTTGGCGATGGTGTCGTTGAACAGCGTCACGTGCTGGGTCACTTGCGCTACATGGCGGCGCAGATTGCGCAGACGATAGTCCTCGATTTCGACATCATCGAGCAGGATTTCGCCGGTCTCGTGGTGATAGAAGCGCGGAATGAGACTGGCCAGCGTCGATTTGCCGCTGCCGGAACGCCCGACCAGGGCGATCATCTGACCTGGCGACGCGGTGAAGCTGATGTTTTTCAGCACTTCCCGTTCAGTGCCCGGGTAAGTGAAGCTGAGGTTGTTCACCGCCAGATGGCCACTGACCCGATCACGCTCGATCGTACCTGTGTCGATTTCCGGTTCAACATCGAGTTGCTCGAAAATGCTTTCGGCGCCGGCCACGCCTTTCTGGATGGTCGAGCTGACTTCAGACAATTGCCGGATCGGTTTGGGCAGCAACCCGGCAGCTGTGATGTAGGCAACCAGATCACCGGCCGTTGCATCACCGCGCAGGAACAGTACGAGGAACATCAGTACGGCCATGGCGGTGTAGATCACCAGCTGCAGCATCGGCGTATACACCGCGCCGGTCTTGGTCATGCGCAACTGTTTGTCGGTGTTGCTCTGGCTGGCCGCCGCAAAACGCTGCTGCTCATAAGCTTCGCCACCAAAACTGCGCACGACGCGATAGCCTTGAATGGTTTCGGAAGCCACATGGGTGACGTCGCCCATGGCCACTTGAATCTTCTTGCTCTGCTTGCGGAATTTCTTGCTGGTGTTGCCGACCATGAACGCGATCACCGGCAGAATGGCCAGCATCACCAGAGTCAGTTTCCAGTTCATCCACAGCAGATAGGCGAACAGGAAAACCACGGTCAGGCCTTCGCGGATCACCACTTTGATGGCATCCGTGGCGGCGCCGGTGACCATGGTCACGTTGAAAGTGATGCGCGAGATCAGATGACCCGAGTTATGGGTATCGAAATAGCGATTGGGCAGTACCAACAGCTTGTTGAACAGTTCGATACGCAGGTCATGCACCAGCCCCAACGAAACCCTCGCCAGGTAATAGTTGCCGAGAAACGAGCCGAGGCCTTGCCACGCTGCGATCAGGATGATCAGCAACGGCACAGCCATCAGCAATTGCACGTCTCGCAGATAGGGAACGTTGGGGAAGAGCACCGCTTCCGGGTTGCTCAGGCCATCGACAAAATACTTGAGAATCCCGGCCAGCATTGGTTGCGTGGAAGCAAAGATCACGAAGCCCACGATACTCAGCAGGAAAAGACCGATATAGGGTTTTACGTACCCCAACAGCCGAAAGTAGATTTTCAGGCTGGATTCCTGTTCCGCTTTGGGCGGTGCGTCAGTCATCGTAGAGCTCACTGGTTAAGAAGAACGCGAAATTTTATCACAAGCGCTGCCATTGGCCCGCGCCCATACCAAAACGCTGGCAAGCCCCAACGGCAGCCAGCTGATGAACCACTCGGCGCGCGGGGTGCCGGTGAGGCTGGCAGCGTCGAATTGCATCGCCAGTGTCGAGAACAGCCAGATACCGATGATCCCCCGGGCATACAGCGTTTCTCGAACTTTCCACGCTTGGAAAATAACGGCGAACCAGACGGCAGACCACAACAGCAGTCCCGGCAGACCCAGTACGATCGCAACATGGGTGAACAGATTGTGGGCGTGATCGAAAGTCATGCCCGACCAGAAAACCCGGTAGTCCCCACCCAGGCCCAACCCACCCCAGGGATGTTGGGCAATCATATCCAGAGAGGCCATCAGAATCTGCGGACGAAAGGAAACTCCGCGCGCCAGCACCAACGGTTCGAACAGCCACAGCGCCACAATCGCCACCACCAGGGCCACGGCTGCGACGATTCGGCTGTGGCGGTCACGGCACCAGATCGGCATGGCCAGGATGGTCAGAAACAACGCCAGCGCCGCGCCTCGACTCTGACTCATCAGTACAAAGATACCCAGCACCGCCAACGCCAGTGTCCAGACCCCTTGCCACATCACGCCACGCGGCGCCCACAGGGCCAGCCACACCGCCGCCAGGCCGATGACATAGCCGCCGAGGATCGGATGCGCCAGCTCACCCAGCCCTTCCACCCGGGCAGACCAGGCGTTACCTTCGATGACGTAAAACCTGACGATGGCCACCAGCGCAGTTACTGCCAATCCCAGCCCGCCCCACTGCATCAGGCGAATCAATCGCTCGGGGCGTCCGCTGGCGAACACCGGAAAAAACAGCAGGAACACCACGATATACAACAGACGCTTGGCCTCGCGCCCCGTTTCCGGTGCGTTTGTCCATGCCAGACTGATCAGCGACCAGACCAGCAATCCGAGCAATGGCAGGTAGATCCAGCGTTGTTCATGGAGCACTTCTCTGACGCGGTGCCGCGCAGCCCAGCCCAGCACTAGCGCCGGCAACCAGACGAGAGCCACCAGCCCCTGCTGGTAGACCTTGTTGGTGGGCGCTACGGCAATAGCCAGTAAAAACCACAAGAGCCCCATCGCCATCCATAGTTGCGCCCAGCGTGTTTCCTGCATCAATCTGCTCCTGACAAGGGTTCGCCCATGCGACGCGGCATGGTTAAAATCGAAACTTTTCGGCATCATTGCCCGCTACTACACCCCGCACTTTCGACAAGGCTTCCTACGATGCGATGCTCCCGGCTCTCACAAGCCGCTCTAGACCAAATGATCGACGCCGCCAAAGTTCTGGAAGCGGACAGCTATGGGCCGAAAGTCTACCTGCTGCAGGATGGGAAAATTCTCAAACTGTTTCGTCGCAAAAGGTTTTTTTCATCCGCCTTGTTTCGCCCCTACTCGAAGCGATTCATCGACAACGCCGTCGAGCTGCACAAACTCGGCGTACCGACGCTGCAGATCCTCCAGTTCTTTCGCCTTGAGAAACCAGGCATGACCGCCGTGCTGTATGAGCCTCTGCCAGGGCAAACGCTGCGCCAGATCGCCGCAAAACAAGGTTTCAACTGGACTCAGGCATTGCCGGATCTGGCCGAGCTGATACGCAGCCTGCACCGCTCGGGCATCTATTTCCGCTCCCTGCATCTTGGCAACATCGTCGTCACACCAGACAACCGCATGGGCCTGATCGATGTCGCCGACATGCGCTTCACCCGCGGACCGTTGCCAAAGCGCTTGATCAAACGCAACCTGCAACACTTCGCACGCTATATTGCGCGCGAAAAGCTGAACGACAGCTTTCCGATGCAGGCACTTGAGCGCGCGGTCTTGTCGTCATGAAAACAATGCGCGGGCAGCCTGGCTGAAGTTCGCCCAGGCCTCCTGCGGTGCAAGCATCCGGTACTGCTCGGCATTGATCGCTTGAGATGAGGCACCGAAGGCGCGGTCGATGGTCTCGGACCAGGCCTTTGTGTCATTGACCGGGGCATACCAGCCGGCGCTGCCCAGTTGTTCGCTGAACACCTCCAGATCGCTGCACAACACCGGTACGCCGGCCATCACCGCTTCCTGCATGACCAGACCGAGGCCCTCTTCCAGCGAAGGGATCGCAACCCAGTCGAATGCACGATAAAGCTGCGCTGCTTCGTTCAGATGCCCGGTCAGCAAGACCTTGTCGTGCAAGCCAAGCGCGTCGATGCGCTGCTCCAGCGCCGCGCGTTTGGAGCCTTCGCCGATAATGACCAGGCGCAAGTCCGGGCGGCTGTCGAGTGCTGCGGCAAAGGCATCCAGCAAATAACCGAACCCCTTCTCGGAGACCAGCCGCCCTACCGCGCCCAATACCGGCGTATCGCCTTGCGGCAACCCCAACCGTGTCCGGGCTTGCTCGCGGGTGAACAGGTCAGCACGAAACGCTTCCGGATCGAACGCACTTCGCAACGGGGTGACAGGCATCTGCAGATCGCGGGCCAGTGAATCGGCGAGAGTGCTGGAAACGGCAACCAGTTTCAGCCGGGACGCAGGGATTGCCTGGAATAGAGCCTGGTCGCCGGCATTCAATCGCGCCGAACCGTGGAAAATCACTACCGCGCGGATATGCGGCAGCTTCTTGAGGACCGGCAATAACGTGCGGGCAACGCCCATGCCGTCCAGCAGCAGCAATCGAGCGTCACTGTCCACGAGCGCCTGGCGAAACCTCGCCCGCATCACGGGTTTGGCAAAACGCCAGAAATGCCGGCCCTTCAGGCGCGCTGACGATAACTGCCACTCCCGGACCTCACCGACATCCACGCCGCACTCGGCTCCCTGCCCCTGGAGGAGCCAGGTTTTGACCACCGCCGACGGCGCAGCCTGAGAGAGTATTTGCTGGTGCACTTTGTGAATTGATGCGAACGGAGCGCCACCGGCCCACATGATATTGAGAATATTCATAGGGCAGAAAGCCGTTGCACGGATTTGCGGGGACAAGCTGCGGCGTACTCGAACTCAGTTGATGAACCAGCCAATGCAGACTCCCAGCAACAGAAACAAGGCAAATTTAATCTGCTCGCGGCGATTGCGGCGCGCTTTGCGTTCACGCTCGATATCCGTTTGCACATGCAAACCAAAACCGGTGTGCATGACCGCGTCTGCCTCGAGTATCAAGGCCTCCCTGTTCAGTTGCGAGTAGCGCTGTGACAAGGCCTTCTCGCCACCGTGTCCGGCGAAAGGCGCACACAACCGATAATCCTCGAGTCGGCGCAACCCCGGGTTCAGCGAGAACCCTTGCCACTCCGGCTTGTCGGAAATCAGCGGATAACAGGCGACGCCATCGACAATCTCGCGCGCGCCCAAGTGGATGTATGGGCTGTGAACACGCAGATCGTGATTATAGCTGCGCAACCAGATCTGCAGAATTTCCGGCCGCGCTTGCAGAATGGTCATCGAGTCTTCGACGAACCCCGGACGATAGAACTCCCAGTCATCTTCGCAATGAAAAATGTAGGGGGTGCTGACGTGTCCGTAGGCCAGGTCGATCGATGCCAACTGGCCCAGCTTCGGACGATTGACGAAAACCGTGCAATGTTCTTTCCAGTGGGCAGGCAGAATCCCGGCAACGCCTTCGTCGCCGGCATCTTCGGTGATGAACACTTCACGAATGGGTGCCGTGTTGTACCGGTCGAAGCTATCGAGAGTGGCCTTGAGCAGATCGAGTCGACCGCAGCTGGTAACCACCAATGTAATCTGGCTTTCTTTGGAAAATTGCACCGATATCTCGTTAATCAGAAGTCGCCAGCAATATCACTGGCTATATGACACTTGTCAAATGCCCACTTTCAGGCGGATTTTTTCCAGCAGACTCAGCGGCGCCCGCTCACGCAACGACGGCTCAAGCTCTTCAACGATGCGCTGACCGATCCGCGCGAAGCTGAACTGCTCCACCGCCAGCTCGCGACCGTTGTCAGCGATGCGTTGCGCCAGTTGCGGATCCTCGCGCAGCGTGGCCAGCTTTTCCTGCAACTGCGCGATCGTCTGATAGAACACCACGTTGTGCATGTCCTGCAAACCCAGCGCCGCAGCTTCGGCGGCGCCTTGATCATAGGCCAGCAGGACGCAGCCGCAAGCCATGGCTTCGAAGTTCTTGATCATGAACTCGCCCATGCCCACGTCCGCGCTGACAAAAAAACGGATACGGTTGAGCGTGTCAACGTACTCGCCGCCGGACTTGGTCCGCGTCACCAGCAGCGGCTCGACCTGGCCCAGTTCATCCAGCAGCGCCTTGCGGCCACTGTAGGCCACACTGTTGGTGCTGCCGACGAAGGCGAGTTCGATATCCCGCTCGCGCCCCTGGTCCTGCAATTGCGTCTGATCGTAGCCCTTGGGCACGAACACGGCGTCGAAGCCCTCCGAGCGCAGGCGCTCGGCAACCACGAAACCGGAACTGATCACCCGTGCCCACGGCAAACGCCGATAGTGCGCACTGAACTTGCCGGTGTACTTGCAGGGGATGTAATTCTGATAGGCATCGTGCTCCAGAATCACCAGATTGGGGATAGTGCGGATAAACCCGACCTGCCGGATCTCCTGCTTGAAGCGCAGGAAAAACACGATGCGGTCATAGCGGGTAACATCGACTTCGCGGCGGAAATATCGCCGCAGATTGCGCTGCTCGTCACCGCTCAACCAGCGCAGATCGCACTCACAATGGGCGGCGACACCCTCATACAAACGATCGAGAATGGCCCGTTGATCTTTCTGCACCAGAAATAGAACTTTCATTGTCTTCCTTGCCGCAACAGCAACCCGAGCAAACCTGAACATGCCCGCCCGCAAGAAAGTCTTGCGCGGGCGCCTGTGTCGCTACAAACGCCAGAACAGTTCATGTCGCCGAACCGCCTTGCGGAAAAATTCGTTTTCGCCATAAGGCGAACCGGCGCGCCCAGCCAGCAATCGCTGCAAGCTGCGACGCAAGCGACGCTTGAACGGCGCGGGCGGCTGCAGGTCATGCATCATGCCCAGGGCCATTGCCTTGTCACGCTGCTGTTGCAGAGACAATGCCAGGCAAACCGGCTGCACCGGCACGCCAGCATCAAAGGCTGGCGGCAGCGCCACGCCATCGCCACTATTGCCCATCGGCCACCGGTCGTTATCGTGCAGATGGTTGGCATAACCGAGCAGCGTCGGCTGCCAGTCCAGCCCCTTCAACACTTCAAGCACAGCCTGCTGCGCGCAGACGTGGTCGGGGTGCGGGTCCAGCGTCGGATGCGGCAGCACGATAACGTCCGGACGCGCGCGCAGCATTGTTTCGCGCAGATCAGCCAGCAGATTGTTCCAGGTCGGCGCGCCATCGGCGTCACTTGGCAGAACAAACCGGTTGAATTGACGGAACAGACGGGTATCGCTCAAATCCGCTTCGCGCGAGCCCACCGGTTGCTCCGGCTTGTCCCGCATCGCGGCCAGTTGCAGGCAGAAATAGCCCAACTGCACGCAGCGTTCCTGGGGGACACCAGCCCATTGCGGCACGGTGAGGCTGTCCCAGGCGCGCAAGCGTCCCTTCAGCCGCGCTGCGTCGACCTTGCTCATGCCCATCTGCTGATAATGTTCGGCCTCGATTTCGCCAGCGGTCAAGGTGACGATCCAGGCTTCATCGGCCTGACTGTACAACCCGAATGCCGCCAGCTCCGCATCATCCGCGTGAGGGGCAATGACCATGACCCGCTGGCGACGATAATCAGCGTGTTCCAGCGCCCACAGTACCGGCTCGCCCGACACTCGACAGAAACGGCCGCGCAGACGCAATACTCCTTCGGACAACGCTTGCGCCTGACCGCTCAGGTTCAGATAGCGCAGGCCGCCGACACCGCGTTCAAAGGTCTGCACGTCAGGATTGGCGCCACCCGACAACTCGATGAAAGGATCAAGAAAACGTCCCAGCCAAGTACTTTTGACCTGTACAGCCAGAATCAGCACGGCTTCGTCAGCCAGCATCACCCCTTCATCCAGACGCAACTGCTCGCCGTTCAGATGCACCTTAGGCTGCGGCGTATACGCCGGGAAGCTGTATTGGTAATCGTCGCCGGGCGCGTAGAAAAGATGATCGGCAAACCACGCCTCATGGGCGATCCAGCCGCCAATCAGCAACACCGGCGCCAGCCACCAGGCGACCAGCACGCTCAGCGCGATAATGGCGGCCAGCGCGACCAACATGGCCACGCGCTTGTTGCGTCGATGGCGTCTGAGCAATTGCTGTTTGCGGCTCATGGTCTGACTCATACGGTGAACACCGGCACAGGGTTGCACCAGCGGTCCTTGTATTCACGGTCAGCGCGCCCGAATGAAAAACGCAGCGGCTTGCCGAGTGCCCGTGCGTGTTCCCAGGCGCTTTGCGTATTGAGAAAACTCAGCACGCTGCCGGGGCTGAACTCGCGGGTTTCGGGATCCACGCCGCCATTCACGTATTCGACACTGATCCATTCTGCCGCCTCAACGCGGTAGACCAATTGAATCGCAATCGGCGCATCGTTGAGGAAAATGACCGAGCCGATCAGCAACTCGCGCAGCAACTCGATGACCTCGGCCATGCGCGCCGCGCCGGTCGCCGGAAAGCCCCAGCGGCGCTGAAACAGATCGCAGTACATCGCGGCCAGCTCAACGCTGGAAAACTCGCTGACCGCTCGCACCACACCGCCCGCTTCTTCCAGCAGACGCAGCTCTCGACGCTGGTTATAGCGAAACTTTTTCGACAACTCTTCCGGCGTGCGGGCCATGGCCAGTTGCTCAGCCTGCAACTTCAGGCCACTGAAACGGCCTTCGTTGAGTGCCGACAGATAGCGCGCCCGATGTCGCAGCGATGCCTGGGCATCGACGGCGGCTGGCAGGATCAGCTCGGCATTGCCGAGGTCGAACAGGCCTTTCTTGCCGTTGCGTTTGAGCACGTCCTTGGACAGAGCCAGGTCGCGCCCCCAGGTAGCAATAGCGGCTTTAACCTCGCCCTGCTGCTGCCAGGCCAGATAACGCACCGGGATCCCGGCCAGGTCCGCCAGGCGCTCGATGACCAGCGGATGTGTCGCGACACTGCCGCCATAACGTTGCCAGGTAGTGGCGTAGGTCGAGGCGTCAACGGGCGACCAGCCACGTTCGCGCCAGCCTTGAAATCGGTTGAGCATCAGCCCCTCGTTGCCAGATCGGTAACTGGCGGCAGGCGCCAGAAGGTCTCGCGCACCGCACGGTCGGAGAAACGCTCATGCAGTCGCTCGAGCATCATCTGCGCACATTGACGACGCTGCGGCTCATCCATCGCGGCCAGATGTTGCAGCCCCTGAGCCAGATGCTCGGCATCGCCCAATGGAAACAGGATGCCCACACCCTCCACCACTTCCTTCGCCCCGCCGCACGCGGTGGCCAGCAACGGTAAGCCGGCGGCCATGGCCTCCAGCAAGACCATTCCGAACGGTTCATGATCGGAGCTCAAGGCGAACACATCGAAGGCGCGGAAATAATTGCGCGCATCGGGCACCTGACCGAGAAACAGCACTCGGTCGGCAATGCCCAGCTCACGGGCCAGCGCCTTGAGATCCTGCTCCAGGCGACCGCTGCCGAGAATGACCAGCTGACTGTGGTCCGGCAGGCCTGGCAGCGCCTGGGCAAACCCGCGCAGCAACGTGGCCTGATCCTTGTCCGGGTGCAGGCGGCCGACGTTACCGACAATCCAGGCATCCGGCGACAGCCCGAGGATCTGCCGCGCTTCTTCGGAAGGTACCTGACGGGCTTGCAGTGCAGGCACATCGATGCGGTTGTACAACGTCTGGATTCGGCTTGCCGGCCATTTCGGCAGGCAGCGTCGCATGTCGTCACGCACTGCATCCGACACGCCGAGAAGGCTCAGGCGCTGGCGGAAAATATGCGCGAACAACTTGCGCGTCCCACGCTGGTAATCGCCGAACGCGTGGTGCACACCAATGACCGGCAGCGATGTGCCGAGCAAGGCGATATAGATCGGCTTGAAGCGATGGGCGATGCAAAGACTGAAATTGCGTGAGGCGACGATCTTGCGCAGATCGCCGATAGCCCCCAGTTTCAGGCCACGAATGGCCTTGGAGCTGTACTCCATGAACAACACTTCATCGGAAGCACACGCTGCGGCCACCTCGCTATCGGCGGCCCCGGTCAGAAACACCGTGGTCACCCGATAGCCGGTGCCGGCAAACAGGCTGGCGTACTGCCGCGCGCAGTCCAGGAACGGCCCGTCATAGCCGTGACAGAACTGCAGCACATGGCGTTCAGCCGAGCGAGTCATAAGCGTTGGCGCCCTCTTTGACCACCAGAATGTCTTCCATGATCAGGTACTGCAGATCCGAGCCGAAAAACATGTTCAGCGCGTCGGTCGGCGAGCAGATCATCGGTTCGCCACGACGGTTGAGCGAAGTGTTCAGCGACACGCCGTTACCGGTGAGGTTTTCCAGCGCCTTCATCATGTCGTAGTAGCGCGGGTTGTATTCGCGCTTGAGTACCTGGGCACGGGAAGTACCGTCCTCATGGACGACTTCCGGCACGCGGGTTTTCCATTCTTCGGCGACTTCGAAGGTGAAGGTCATGAACGGCGCCGGGTGATCGATCTTGATCATCTGTGGAGCGACTGTGTCGAGCATCGACGGGCAGAAAGGCCTCCAGCGCTCGCGGAACTTGATCTGATGGTTGATGCGGTCGGCGACACCGGCCACGCTCGGGCAACCGATGATCGAACGACCACCCAACGCGCGCGGACCGAATTCCATACGGCCCTGGAACCAGGCGACCGGGTTGCCATCGACCATGATCTGGGCGATCTGCTCCGGCATGTTGTCGAGCTTGCGCCAGGTCGGCTTGTTCTCGTGCCGGGCACACGCGGCAATCACGTCCTCGTTGCTGTACGACGGGCCGAGGTAGACGTGTTCCATCTTCTCGACCGGTACGCCACGGGCGTGCGACACGTAAGCGGCAGCGCCGACTGCGGTGCCGGCATCGCCGGACGCAGGCTGTACGAACAGCTCTTTGATGTCGTCGCGAGCGATGATTTTCTGGTTCAGCTTGACGTTCAACGCACAGCCACCAGCGAAAGCCAGTTTGCCGGTTTCCTTGAGCACGTCGCCCAGATAGTGGTCGATCATCTGCAACGCGAGCTTCTCGAACAGTGCTTGCATGCTTGCGGCGTAGTGGATGTAAGGCTCGTCGGCGATGTCGCCTTCGCGCTTCGGACCCAGCCACTCGATCAGCTTCGGCGAGAAGTAGAAACCCTTGCCCTTCTCTTTATAGCGACGCAGGCCGATCACGTTGGCGTAGTCGGTGTTGATCACCAGCTCGCCATTTTCGAACGAGGCCAGACGCGAGAAATCGTACTTGCTGGCATCGCCGTATGGCGCCATGCCCATGACCTTGAACTCGCCGTCGAGCATCTCGAAACCGAGGAATTCGGTGATCGCACCGTACAGACCACCGAGGGAATCCGGGTCGAAGAATTCCTTGATCTTGTGGATCTTGCCGTTTTCGCCGTAACCGAAGAAGGTCGTGGCGTATTCGCCTTTACCGTCGATGCCGAGGATTGCGGTTTTTTCCTTGAAACCGGAGCAGTGATAAGCACTGGAGGCGTGTGCCAGGTGATGCTCGACCGGCTCGATCTTGATTTTCTTCGGATCGAAGCCCAGTTGCTCGAGGCACCAGACGATCTTGTTGCGATAGCGCTTGTAGCGACGGTTGCCCATCAGGATCGCATCGAGAGCACGATCCGGGGCGTACCAGTAGCGCTTGGCGTAGTGCCAGCGGGCCTTGCCGAACAGGCTGATCGGAGCGAAAGGAATCGCCACCACGTCAACGTCCGACGGTTTGATGCCGGCTTGCTCGAGGCAGAATTTCGCCGATTCGTAGGGCATGCGGTTCTTTGCATGTTTATCGCGTACGAAGCGCTCTTCCTCAGCCGCCGCGACCAGCTTGCCGTCGATGTACAAGGCTGCGGAAGGATCATGGCTAAGGGCGCCGGACAGGCCAAGAATCGTCAATGCCACAGGGGTCTAGCCTCTTTAGTCTGCATGCAGGCGCGATGCGCCTTGAAAATTGATGTGCCCTCGCACAGGGCGAGTGGCAGCTAAAGGGCGGGATTATAGCGTAAAAGCGCCCGCAAGCCTCTAGCAGGAACAGGCAGTCGCCACGTTGACAGGCTTTGGACGTCGCAATAGACTCCAACTCAAATGGACTGGGGGATCCCGGTCGGCGCTAATGCCTCGGTGAGATCACCGGGGCTTTTCGCTTTTTGGAGGCGGGAAAATCTTCAAGCCCCAATTTTCGAAACCTTCTCCAGCGTTTATGCGCCCACCGCTGCAATAAAACTTGCGTTTGAGCACCTCGAAAGCGCGATTTTCCTGACCCGCTCTCAAAACACTCATACCAATGGGTCTCGCAACAAGATCAGCCAGCTGTAAGCCGGTGGAATTGACCTGCTTTGTGGCGAAGACTATTTCGAACGGCAGTTGCACGCCCATTCGATTGGCACCACCGCACATTCTGCGAAACTCTAGCTCCAACTCGTTATCTTCCCGCTTTCCTCGGCGTTCAAAAATCACATGTGTTGATGCGCGGTGCTGACCCTTCTCAGATAAAAAATCGTACAAAGTTTCAAGACAGAAGCCGAGCGCCAGAGCTGAGGCTCTACGCCTTCAAGAACCTCGCGCACCTCGCCCCGATTTTCAAAACGAGAAAACTGCACAACGTCACCCGCGATTGGGACGCCAATAGATACTGAGATTGCCATCCTCGATTTGCCGGTAAATCGTATAGGGCAAGGAAACGGTATCGAACACGGCGGACAGCGGAAGATCGAGCAACACAAAGGGCGCCAGCATACCCGTAGGATCAGGCGGCGCATTCAGCGTGCAAAAATCGAAGGCCAGACCACTGTAGATGCGCGGAATCGATTGGCAGTAGGTCTTCTTTTTGCGCAGGTCACGGGCAGCATCGGCGTCGCCCTGCAAAACGGTCGAGACACTGCCACAGCCTGAGAGAACTGCAGACATTACGCCCAGCGTCAGAATTTTTTTCATGCTCAAGATTCGCCCTCCGAGATCGTCAGGCAAATTAGCATCGAGCCCGAGCAGGGCACAGTTCATGGCTTCTGGAGAAGTTGTAGGACAGATCGCTGTATTTTGTCCGCTACTGCCCACAGACTCCGTTTCGCAGTGGACCAGGTCCATTGCAAGAACGAGTCTGCTCGTGAGAAGGAATCACCCTGCGCTGGAGACTTCTTTCGGCAACCGCTGATCAATGACCTGGTACAACGCGCTGCTTTCAGGCCAGTTGCGCATGAACCGCGCGCGATCGCGGGCGTAAGCTGGGGCAAAACTGCCGACCGATGAGTGCTGACACATGGAGTCGAGGTCGATCAGCGCCCAGCGATCCGCCTGCCAGAATAGGTTGTGGCCTTTGAAGTCGCCATGACTGATGCGCTCGGCGATCAATCGGGCAAACAATTGATCAAGCGCCAGCAACTCGGCTTCCGGTGCCTGGCCATTTTCCACGTACGGCGCAAAGCGCTCGATGATGTCCGGCCCGGGCAGGAACTCGGTGACCAGATAGGCACTGCGGCGCAGCCACAAAAAACGCTTTTCCAGTACCGCCAGCGGTTTCGGCGTGGCGATGCCCAGGAACGCCAGGCGATTGCCTTCACGCCACGAATGCCAGGCCCGGCTCGGGCGCCAGAAGCGCTTGAGCCAATGGGCGAAATTCTTGATGTTGTAGCGTTTGATAACCAGAGCTCGCCCGGCCACCTCGACTCTGCCGACGCTGGCCGCGCCGCCGGTCTTGTACAGATGCCCCCGATCAAGCAAGGCGTCGGCCTGATCAAGCACCGGCAGCATGGCCGCTGCTTCTTCACGGCGAACGGCGCGCAGGACAAATGCACCGCGCTGCACGGCGAACAGCGTGCATTCACGGCCGACCTTGTTCAGATAATCCCTGAGCCGCCAACTGCGCACCTTGTCGATCTGTTTCTGCAACGCCTCCAGCGGCAAAGCATGTTCGCTGTTGCTCAACAGGTAATAGACCAGCAACTCTTCGGTGAACGGCTCGAGTGACTTCGGAAGCTGAGCGAAAAACACCCCGAGATTTTCCAGCACTTTTTGTCGGGACAGTGGCTGGCCCGCAGCTTCCGCACGAACTCCGGCGCCATCGATCAGGTACAACTGACCGCCGTGACGCAGCAGATTGTCCAGGTGCAGATCCTCCTGCCAGAGTCCTTTGCCATGCATCCGACCGATAGCGTCAAGCGCTTCGGCCAGAACGGCGGTCTGCTCATCGGCCAGTGCCGGCAGAGACTCGACCTCGGCCCAGGCATCACCGAGGCTCTCGGCGCCCTCGAGGAATTCGAACAGCAGCCAGCCACCCTCACCGTCTTTCAGTCCATCGGCCAACAGCAGCGGCGTGGTCAGACCTTGCGCAGCGAGCAGGCGCACACCGTCCAGCTCCCGCTGAAAATGCCGGGCGGCCTTGCTGCCGACCAGCAACTTGGCCAATACCGGCCGACCGCGCCAGACGCCGGCGCCAACATAGCGCTGCCCGGGCAACACCCGCAGCAGGCTCAGCAACTGCAAATCCGCAACACCGGCGGCGTCCGCCAGGGTCACGGTCAGCGGCAGTGAGGGGGTACGCCCGGAGCGGGCCAGCTCGGACAATTGCATCAGCGGGTCTCCTTGTGGCTGCGCCGCGCTGTCAGTCGGCTCAGCCAGCTGTCGAGCAGCGAGCTGTCAGTCGGCTGATCGAGATAAGCCGCGAGCAACTGGCGCAAGTCTGCCTCGCTCCATTGCGGCGCTCGCCGTTGCAACGGTTCCAGATCCTTGACCCGATCACGCATGCCGAACAGCAACGGCCGGGTTTTCTCCAGATCGATCAGCTGCGCCTCATAGCCGTCGCCGGTGGCGCGCAGGAAAATATGTTTGGGATAGAAACAGCCATGCACCTGACGCGCGCCGTGCAGCCGCCGCGCCAACAGCCCGCAAGCCTTGAGAATGGCCGAATGCTGCGCGGCACTGAGCTGCGCCCAGCACGCCAGCAACGAATCCAGGTCGCTCCAGCCGTCCAGTGCACGGGTGAGCAGAATGGCGCGCACTTCCCCGGCGACCTTGCGCTCACCGAAAAAGGCTGCCTGCAACGCCGGAATGCCTAGCTTGCGGTAACGGCTGATGTTGCGAAATTCGCGGGCAAAGCTCGGTTCGCCAAACGGCGCCTGCAAGGTGCGGGTCAGATAATTGCTCTGGCGCTTGAGGTAATAGCCCTGGCCTTCAAGATCGAGACGGAACACGCTGCTCCAGCCGCCACCGGCAGTGTTGGGCTCATCCACAGCTTCAAGCTGTTTGGCCCACAGTGCATCGAAATTGCCGAGACCGTGGCGCTCCAGCAGTGCGCGGTCCTGTTCGGCAAGAAAATCAGTCATTCGCGCCCCTCAAAAAATCTCACCACATGGCGGATCCGTTTCTTGTCGGCGACATCGAGCCGATCACACTGGCGATACTGCTTGTAGAAGCGCAGGCGCTGGGTGTTGGACAGGTGATATTTGGCCAGTTTGTCGAGACAGGCGAGGTCCTTGGTGATCCGGTACTTGAGCCAGAAGCCGCGCCAGAATTCGCCGTTGGGGCAGTCGATGAGGAAGATGCGCGCCTGATCGTCGATCAGCAGGTTGCGCCATTTCAAATCGTTATGCGTAAACCGATGGTCGTGCATGGTCCGGGTGTAACCGGCCAATTGCTGGCTGACACCGTCGACCCAGGCGCGATCCTTGAGCCTGGGATCCTTGCGCTCGGCCAGTGCCGAAAGGTCTTCGGTATTGGGCAGCTCACGGGTGATCATCGCACCCCGATCGTAGGCCGCGCCCCGCCGCTCCAGCCCCCAGGCCACCACCTCGGCCGTGGGGATGCCCCACTTGGCGAAGCGCTTGAGGTTCTGCCATTCCATTTTTACGCGCGGCTTGCCGAGGTAACGGCGCAGGCCCTTACCGGCGCCGACGTAGCGTTTGACGTAATAATTGACGCCGTCGCGCTGCACCCGAACCACCTCCGACAGCGGATCGCGGGTGAGGCGTTCGCCCTGCAAGGCAAATACGGCTTCGAGGCTGCCGAAATCTTCGGCGAGTTCGCCGTACTGCGGCTCAAGTGTCCAACCCGCCATCAGAGCGCATCCCCGTAACGCTGTTTACGCTCGTAGAGCTTGTCGGCCTTGCCTTGCAGCCAGCTCAGCAATGGCGCTTCTTCCGCCAGAATCTGCCGCACTGGTTGCTGGAAATAGCCTTTGAGAAAACGCAGTTTGTCGCGACGGGTCAGGCCGATGTCCAGCGCCGAGAAGTACAGCGCCGCCAGATCCTTGTTGCGCCAGCGCTGAGTGATCTTTGCGCGGGTCTGGGCTCGGTGCAGATCGATCACCGAGAGTTTGAAATCCTGCGGCGTGACCGGTTTGTCGGTGTGCAGCAGAAAATGGCAAATGTAGCAGTCACGGTGATTGACCCCGGCGCGGTGCATCATCCCGGTCATCCGCGCGACTTCGGCAATCAGCGCGCGCTTGAGTGTTGGCTCCGGCGGCTGCTTGACCCAGTCAATGCTGAAGTCTTCGAGGCTGATGGTCGGCGCGAGTTCTTCGGTGACGATGAACGAATGCTGATCCGCCGGGTTGCTGCCTTTCTCGCCGTAGGCGACGGCAGTCATGGTCGGCACGCCGGCTTCCTGCAGACGCTGAATGGCTTTCCACTCCTGACCCGCGCCGAGCACCGGCAGCTTGGCGGTCAGCAGGTTCTTGAAGATCTCGCCCCAGCCGATGCCACGGTGGATTTTCACAAAAAACCCGTTGCCGTCGACTTCCGTGCGCAATGTCCGGCGCGCTTCCAGCTCGCGGTACACCTCGCCCTGCAAGCCTTCGACTTCGGCGAACGGGTCGCGTCCGGCCCAAAGGCTTTTGAACGGTTCAGCCAGCATCAACTTCATTAAGCGTGCTCCGCCAGAATCACATCCGCCGCGTGCTGCGGCATGCTGTAGAGGTCGGCCGTCTCGGCGAAGGCCAGACCGTTGCGGCTCCAGGCCGCCCGTGCAGCGTCGTCGCTCAACATCTCGGTCAGGTATCGGGTCAGCTGCGCCTGCTCGAACGGCTCGTCCAGCACTCGCCCGGCATCAGCCTCGGCGATGTAATGGGCGTAACCGCAGACCGCACTGACCAGCACCGGCAAACCGGCCACCAGTGCTTCAAGCAGCACGGTGCCAGTGTTTTCGTTGTAGGCCGGGTGAATCAACAGGTCGGCACCGAGCAGGAAACGCGGGATATCGCTGCGGCCTTTGAGGAAGGTCACATTGTCGCCCATGCCCAGCGTCGCACTCTGCATCTGGAACAATTTGGGGTCATCCTGGCCGATTACAAACAGCCGGGTGCGTTTTCTCAACTCGGCCGGCAGCGCGGCCAGCGCCTTGAGGCTGCGATCGACACCCTTGGTCTTGAAGCCGGAGCCGATCTGCACCAGCAGCAGGTCGTCGTCCTTGAGATTGAATTCCGCGCGGAACCCGGCGCGGATTTCATCGGCATCCGCCGGCCGCCGACGGTCCTGGGCAATGCCCGGCGGCAGCAGGTGGAAGCGCTCGAGCGGCGTGTCGTAATACTTGATGAACAGCGGCTGCTGCACTTCGGAAATCATCAGCACTTCGGTCTTCGCGTCCTTGGCGAACACCGCGCGCTCATACTCGGCGAAGTGGCGATAGCGGCCCCAACGGCGGTACAGCGAGTTGCGCAGGTTCTGCGCCTTGTCTTCGAAGCAGCCGTCGGCGGCGTAGTAGACGTCCAGGCCCGGCATCTTGTTGAAGCCGATCAAGCGATCGACCGGACGCTTGGCCAGATCCGCTGCCATCCACGCGCTGAGCTTTTCGTTGCGACGGTGGTTGAAGAACGCTTTGACCGGCGCCACCAGCACTTCGAAACCCGGCGGCACGTCGCCTTCCCAGATCAGCGTGTAGACGCGAATCTGATGGCCGCGCTTCTGGCATTCGAGAGCGATGCGCATGAAGTCGCGCTGCAAGCCACCGAACGGGAAATATTTGTACAGGACAAATGCCAATTGCATCAGCGCAGCTCCTCAGCCATTAACAACGTGCTCAGTCGGCTGGCGACACGCTCGGGGTTCACACGCGTGAAGCACAAAGGCTGCTCGCGTTTCAGGTCAAACTGACGGGCATCCTGCTCGGTCGGTTGATAAGTACATTTTTTCTGCATGCAGGGCGCGCACGGGAAGTCGCTGGCCAGATGAATCTGCAGCTTGCCGTAAGCGCCGGTCAGGCCCGGGTTGGTCGGGCCGAACAACGAGATGGTCGGCACATCCAGCGCAGCGGCCAGATGGCCGAGCCCGGTGTCCACCGCCACGCAAGCCTGCGCGCCGGCGAGCACTTTGCCAACGCCAGCCAGATTGAGTTTCGGCAGCACCTCAGCGTGCTTGAAGCCGGCGGCGATGCGTTCGGCGCGGGCCTTTTCCTGAGGGTTGCCCCATGGCAGCCTGACGCCAACGCCGAGGTAGCCGACCCGCTCGGTCAGCTCGCGCCAGTAGAGTTCCGGCCAGTGCTTGGTGTCCCAAGTGGTGCCATGCAGGAACACCACGTAGGCGTTCTTGCGCGGCAACTCGACCAGTCGTTCAACGTTGAGGCCGTAATCGCCGAGGCCTTTGGGCAGGTCGTAACCCAGAGCGATGGCGAACAACTGGCGCACGCGTTCGACGGCGTGCTGACCACGGGCGACGGCGAGTTTGCGATCGTAGAAGCGCGCAGCCATCGGCTCGCGAGCGGAGGTTTTATCGAGGCCGGCCACCGGGGCTTTGACGTAGCGGGTCAGCCAGGCACTTTTCAGCAGGCCTTGAGCGTCGATCACCAGATCGTATTTATTGGCGCGCACGCTTTGCTTGAAGCGTTTCCACTCGCCGCTGGTGATGGTTTTCCACAGATTCTTGCGCCAGCGGCGGATCGCCACCGGAATCACTTTATCGACCGCCGGGTGCCAGCTCGGAATCTCGGCGAAGCCCTCTTCCACCACCCAGTCGAACTTGATTCCGGGAATGGCCCGGGCGGCGTCGGTCAGCGCCGGCAACGCGTGAATCACGTCGCCCAGCGATGAGGTCTTGATCAGCAATACCCGCAAGTTAATGAACCTCGACCACGGAGCCCTGCAACTTCTGCAAGGCATCGTTGACCGCTTCCGGCATCAACTGACGCAGGCAGTTGTAATGGCCGAACCGGCAAGTGCGATCAAAGCACGGGCTGCATTCGATGCCCAGGCGCACGATCTCGACCTGCTCAGCCAGCGGCGGGGTGAAGCCCGGCGAGGTCGAGCCGTATACCGCGACCAGCGGACGATTCAATGCCGCAGCGACGTGCATCAGGCCGGAGTCATTGGACACAACGGAATCGGCGCAGGACAGCAGGTCAATGGCCTCGGCCAGCGAGGTGCCGCCGCTGAGGTTGACCGATTCTTCGCGCAGGCCCGGGATCAAACGTGCGCGGATATCTTCACCGACCGCGTGATCGTTTTTCGAGCCGAACAGCCACACCTGCCAGCCTTCGCGGATGCGCGCTTCGGCGACCTTGGCGTAATGCTCGGACGGCCAGCGCTTGGATTCGCCGAACTCGGCGCCGGGGCACAGGGCCAGGACCGGGCGATCAAGGCTCAGGCCGAACTTGACCAGTGCCGCCTCGCGGGTCACCGGGTCGATTTGCAGACTCGGGCGCGGGTAGGGCTTCGGCAGCTCGGCGTTGGCTTCATAGGCCAGGGCCATGAAGCGCTCGATCATCAGCGGGTAGCGTTCTTTGTCGAGAGTGCGCACGTCGTTGAGCAGGCCATAGCGGAATTCGCCGCGCCAGCCAGTGCGTTTCGGGATGCCGGCGAAAAACGGCACCAGCGCCGACTTCAGCGAGTTGGGCAGCAGGATCGCCTGATCGTACTGACCGCGCAGGGACTTGCCGATGCGTCGGCGTGTCGCCAGTTCCAGCGCGCCGTGGCCGAGCGGGAAGCTCAAGGCCTTGCGCACTTCGGGCATGCGCTCAAGGATCGGCCGGCTCCATTCGGGCGCCAGCACGTCGATTGCGCATTGCGGGTGGCGCTGCTTGAGACACTGAAACAGTGTCTGCGCCATCACCATGTCACCGACCCAACTGGGCCCAACGATCAGAATATTCATGTGGTTTCCAAAAACGAACCGGGGAGGCATTTACGCCTCCCCGCCTCGATAATTCTACAAACACTGTAGATCTACTGTGGGAGCGGGCTTGCCCGCGATGGGGTCTTCACATTCAACATTATTGTCGTCTGATACTCCGCTATCGCTGGCAAGCCAGCTCCCACAGGGTTTTGCATCTGTTTCAACATCTGCATTTCAGCGCAGATTACTGTGGGAGCGAGCTTGCTCGCGAAGGGGCCATCACATCCGACATCGGTGTCGTCTGACACTCCGCATTCGCGAGCAAGCTCGCTCCCACAGGGTATTGGGTGCTGCATAAACCGCTTTCAGCTTAGCCCCATCTCTTTCCATATCCGCAAAACCTGCCGGCGTTCGTCGGCAAACTGGTCGCCCGGTATTACCCCGGCGTCCTTCTGCAAGGCCTGCCGGTGAGCGGCGGAGCGGTAGGCCTTGTAGGCCTCGCGCAACAGACTGGCATCTTCGGCGGGCATCAGCCCTTCGTGTTCCAGCTCTTCCAGAATGCGGATGTTATCGGTCCAGCGCAGCAGCGGCGGATGGCTGTGCGACCACGCCAGGGCCGCGTATTGCACCATAAATTCAATATCGACGATACCTCCGGCGTCCTGCTTGAGGTCGAACGGCACGCCCGCGTCGAACGCATTCGCCGCCGTGCCGGCTGCGGTGCTGCGGGTGCCGAGGTTGTCGCGCATCTTGGCGCGCATCTCGCTGACTTCCTGTTGCAGTTTGGCCAGATCCCGTGGTTTGCCCAACACCTGCGCGCGGACTTTTTCAAAAGCCTGGCCAACATCCTGACTGCCCACCAGCACCCGCGCGCGCACCAAGGCCTGATGCTCCCACGTCCAGGCTTCGTTTTCCTGATAGCGGGCGAATGCGCCGAGGGAGCTCACCAACAGCCCGGAAGCGCCGGACGGTCGCAGGCGCATATCCACTTCATACAGCTGGCCGGAATTGGTCTGCGCTGTGAGCAGATGAATGATCCGCTGCCCCAGGCGCGTGAAGAACTGCGCGCCGTCGATGGATTTCGGCCCGTCGGTTTCCGCCTGCGGATCGCCGTCATGGATGAACACCAGATCCAGATCGGAACCATGCCCCAATTCGATACCGCCGACTTTGCCATAACCGACAATGATGAAGCCGGGATCGCACAGCGTACCGTCGGTGCGCAGCGGCGTGCCGTACTTGGCCACGGTCTGCCGCCAGGCCAGGGCCAGCACCTGTTCGAGAATCGCTTCGGCCAGCCAGGTCAGGTAATCGCTGACTTTCATCAACGGCAGGCTGCCGGCGATTTCCGAGGCGGCGACGCGCAAGCGGTGCGCCAGTTTGAAATGGCGCAGGGCTTCCATTTGCTGCTCGAGGTCGTCCTCGGGAATTCGCGTCAGGCGTTCGCGCAACTCGGCCGCCAGTTCCGGCGCCAGCGGCGGCTTGAACAGCCGACCCTCGTTGAGCAATTCGTCGAGCAGCAGTGGGAAGCGCGTGATCTGCTCGGCAATCCAAGGGCTCGCCGCACACAAGGTCAGCAGGCGGCGCAGCGCGCCGGGGTTTTCCGTGAGCAACACCAGATACGCCGAACGCCGCGCCACCGCTTCCACCAGCGGCAGCACGCGCTCGAGCACCAGATCGGGATTTTCATGCTCCACCGCTTGCGCAAGCAGTCGAGGAATAAAAGCATCGAGACGCTCGCGCCCCAGCCGCTGCATCGCGCGCAATTGCGGACTGCCACGCAAACCGGCCAGCGCTTTCAGGGCTTTGCCGGCATCGACGAAACCGCCCTCCTGCAACTGTCGGCACGCGGCCTCTTCGTCCTGTTCTTCCTCCCAGAGTGGCAGCCACTCACCACCGACCACCACTTCGCTTTCGCCGCCCTCTTCTTCGTCGGGATCGGCGATCACCTGGGCGAAATGCCAGGCTACGCGCCCGCGCCAGTACATCAGTTGTTCATGGAACGCCGACCAATCGGCGAAGCCCAGCATGAAGGCGATCCGCGCCTGATCCTGAGCGCTGTCGGGCAGCATCTGCGTCTGGCGGTCGGCAATCGCTTGAATGGCATGTTCGGTGTAACGCAGAAACTCGTAACCCTCGCGTAACTCACTGACCACCGCCGGCGGCAGATAGCCTTGCCCTTCCAGCGTGCTCAGCACCTTTAATAGAGGACGCTGTTGCAGGCTCAGGTCGCGGCCACCGTGGATCAATTGAAAGGCCTGAGCGATGAACTCGACCTCGCGGATGCCGCCGGAGCCGAGCTTGATGTTGTCGGCCATGCCCTTGCGTCGCACTTCCTGCTGGATCAGCTGCTTCATGGTGCGCAGCGCTTCGATCGCCGAGAAGTCCAGATAGCGCCGATAAACGAACGGCCGCAGCATATCGAGCAACTGCGCGCCGGCAACCTGATCGCCAGCCACCACCCGCGCCTTGATCATCGCGTAGCGTTCCCAGTCGCGGCCCTGATCCTGGTAATACTGCTCCAGCGCGTTGAAGCTGAGCACCAGCGCACCGGACGATCCGTATGGACGCAGGCGCATGTCGACGCGGAAAACGAAGCCGTCGACCGTCATCGGGTCGAGCGCCTTGATCAGACGCTGGCCGAGGCGGATGAAGAATTCCTGATTATCCAGCGAGCGTTTCACGCCGACGGTTTCGCCGCCTTCGGGGTAGGCGAAGATCAGGTCGATGTCGGAAGACAGATTCAGCTCGACCGCGCCGAGCTTGCCCATGCCGAGAATGACCATCTGCTGCGGCTCACCGCTGCGCCGGCCGGTGGGTGTGCCGAATTGCTCGCAATGGCGGCTGTACAGCCATTGATAAGCCTGATCGATGGTGGCGTCGGCCATGTCCGAGAGGTCACGGCAGGTCTGCACCAGATCGGCCTGACGGGTCAGGTCGCGCCAGATGATCCGCACCTGATGCCGTGCACGCTGACGGCGCAAGGCGCGGCCGACTTCGTCTTCGCTCTGCGCGCAGTTCACGGCGGCGGCGATCTGTGCGCACAGTTCGCCGGGCGCGAACGCCCGATCAAGTTCGCCGGACGCCACCAGCGACAGCAACATCAAAGGGTCACGAATGCTCTGTTCAATGACAAATTCGCTGGCGGCGCTGACGCGGGCGAATTGCGCCCAGCGCTCCGACGTCCAGTTCGACAGGCCGTGATCGTCTTCAAGGGCGGCGACGGACGTACGGAACGACTGCTCGGATCGGCTGACCAACGGCAGGAGAATGGCGGGCAGTTCGGCAAGCACGGGCAGGGTCATGGTCTATCCTTGATCGGCGTAATAAGGGCCGCTTGTAGTGAATGATGAAAACCCGCTACGTGAAGGACTGTCGAACAAAAGTTAGAAATAGCTGAAATTTCTTCTTCTTTGGCATCCAGCATCAAACTTTCACCTTATTCGGATGGAAATCGACCCGCCTTAACGATTATTCTCACAACGCAGTCGGAGGCCACAAGCCTTTCATCTGTAGTTTTACTACTCGTCTATACATTCGAAAGGCTGAAATGCCGGAAGATTTGTAGTAAAACTACACGCCGCCGGAACAACCTGTCGGCAATCCAAGAATTTTAAATCGTCTGCCCACAAGGCCAGTCGCAAACTCAGGCAACCGATTCTGGAAGCCTTTCCGCCCTGGAGCAAGCCATGCAAGACCTCGATCCCGTCGAAACCCAGGAATGGCTGGACGCCCTGGAATCGGTTCTCGACAAAGAAGGCGAAGACCGTGCTCACTATCTGATGACCCGTATGGGCGAACTCGCGACCCGCAGCGGCTCGCAGCTCCCTTACGCGATCACCACGCCTTACCGCAACACGATCCCCGTTACCCACGAAGCACGCATGCCTGGCGACCTGTTCATGGAACGCCGCATTCGCTCGCTGGTACGCTGGAACGCGATGGCCATGGTAATGCGCACGAACCTGCGAGATTCGGACCTGGGTGGTCACATCTCCAGCTTCGCTTCCAGTGCGACCCTGTATGACATCGGCTTCAACTATTTCTTCCAGGCCCCGACCGACGAACACGGCGGCGACCTGATCTACTTCCAGGGCCACACCTCGCCAGGCGTTTACGCCCGCGCATTCATGGAAGGCCGCATCACCGAAGACCAGATGAACAACTTCCGTCAGGAAGTCGATGGTCAAGGCCTGTCGTCCTATCCGCACCCTTGGCTGATGCCTGACTTCTGGCAGTTCCCGACCGTATCGATGGGTCTGGGTCCGATCCAGGCGATCTACCAGGCGCGCTTCATGAAGTACCTGGAGCATCGCGGTTTCATCCAGCCGGGCAAACAGAAAGTCTGGTGCTTCCTGGGCGACGGCGAGTGCGACGAGCCGGAATCCCTGGGCGCGATCTCCCTGGCCGGCCGCGAGAAGCTGGACAACCTGATCTTCGTCATCAACTGCAACCTGCAGCGCCTCGACGGCCCGGTTCGCGGCAACGGCAAGATCATCCAGGAACTCGAAGGCGTGTTCCGTGGTGCGCAGTGGAACGTGACCAAAGTCATCTGGGGCCGTTTCTGGGACCCGCTGCTGGCCAAAGACGTCGACGGCATCCTGCAACGCCGCATGGACGAAGTCATCGACGGCGAATACCAGAACTACAAAGCCAAAGACGGCGCATTCGTTCGCGAGCACTTCTTCAACACGCCTGAACTCAAGGCAATGGTTGCCGATCTGTCCGACGACGAGATCTGGAAACTCAACCGTGGCGGCCACGACCCGTACAAGGTCTACGCGGCGTACCACGAAGCGGTCAACCACAAGGAACAACCGACCGTCATCCTCGCCAAGACCATCAAGGGTTATGGCACCGGTGCCGGCGAAGCGAAAAACACTGCGCACAACACCAAGAAAGTCGACGTCGACAGCCTGAAGCTGTTCCGCGACCGCTTCGACATCCCGGTCAAGGACGAGGAGCTGGAGAACCTGCCGTTCTTCAAACCAGAGCCAAACAGCGCCGAAGCCCGCTACCTCGCCGAGCGCCGTGCCGCACTGGGCGGTTTCGTGCCACAGCGCCGCGCGCAGAGCTTCAGCGTACCGACTCCGGATCTGGACACTCTGAAAGCCATCCTCGATGGCTCGGGCGACCGTGAAATTTCCACCACCATGGCTTTCGTGCGGATCCTCGCGCAACTGGTCAAGGACAAGGAAATCGGCCCGCGCATCGTCCCGATCATCCCGGACGAAGCCCGTACCTTCGGTATGGAAGGCATGTTCCGTCAGCTGGGTATCTACTCCTCCGTCGGCCAGCTCTACGAGCCAGTCGATAAGGACCAGGTGATGTTCTACAAGGAAGACCAGAAAGGTCAGATCCTTGAAGAAGGCATCAACGAAGCAGGCGCCATGAGCTCGTTCATCGCTGCCGGTACTTCGTACTCCAGCCACAACCAGCCGATGCTGCCGTTCTACATCTTCTACTCGATGTTCGGCTTCCAGCGTATCGGCGACCTGGCCTGGGCCGCTGGCGACAGCCGTACCCGTGGCTTCCTGATCGGCGGCACCGCTGGCCGCACCACCCTGAACGGTGAAGGTCTGCAGCACGAAGACGGTCACAGCCACCTGCTGGCCGCGACCATCCCGAACTGCCGCACCTACGATCCGACCTACGGCTACGAGCTGGCGGTGATCATTCAGGACGGCATGAAGAAGATGACCGAAGAGCAACAGGACATCTTCTACTACATCACCGTGATGAACGAGTCGTACCAGCAGCCAGCCATGCCGGCCGGTGCCGAAGAAGGCATCAAGAAAGGCATGTACCTGCTCGAGGAAGACACTCGCGATGCGGCGCACCACGTTCAGCTGATGGGCTCCGGCACCATCCTGCGTGAAGTGCGTGAAGCGGCGAAGATCCTGCGTGAAGAGTTCAACATCGGCGCTGACGTCTGGAGCGTTACCAGCTTCAACGAACTGCGTCGCGACGGCCTCGCCGTAGAGCGCAGCAACCGTCTCAAGCCTGGCCAGAAGCCTAAGCTGAGCTACGTCGAAGAGTGCCTGAACGGCCGTAAAGGTCCGGTCATTGCTTCTACCGACTACATGAAGCTGTTCGCCGAGCAGATCCGTCAGTGGGTACCGTCCAAGGAATTCAAAGTCCTGGGCACCGACGGTTTCGGCCGTAGCGACAGCCGCAAGAAACTGCGTCATTTCTTCGAAGTCGACCGTCATTTCGTGGTGTTGGCAGCCCTGGAAGCATTGGCTGACCGTGGTGATATCGAACCTAAGGTTGTGGCTGAAGCCATCGCCAAGTTCGGCATCGACCCGGAAAAACGCAACCCACTGGACTGCTGAGGAGACATTTTGTGAGCGAACTCATTCGCGTACCTGACATCGGCAGCGGTGAAGGTGAAGTAATTGAACTGTTTGTGAAGGTCGGCGACCGCATCGAAGCCGACCAGAGCATCCTGACCCTGGAATCGGACAAGGCCAGCATGGAAGTGCCGGCCCCGAAAGCCGGCGTCATCAAGAGCCTGAAAGTGAAGCTGGGCGACCGTCTGAAAGAAGGCGACGAACTGCTTGAGCTGGAAGTCGAGGGCGCTGCCGAAGCGGCCCCTGCTCCTGCCGCTGCTCCTGCCAAAGCCGAAGAGAAACCGGCTGCGACACCTGCTGCTGCCGCGCCTGCCGCTGCTCCTGCTGCCGCTTCGGTACAGCAAGTGCACGTGCCGGACATCGGTTCGTCGGGCAAGGCACAGATCATCGAGATTCAGGTCAAGGTCGGCGACAGCGTCGAAGCTGATCAATCGCTGATCACTCTGGAATCCGACAAGGCGAGCATGGAAATCCCGTCGCCTGCCGCTGGCGTGGTCAAGGCCATCAGCGTCAAGCTCAACGACGAAGTCGGCACTGGCGACCTGATTCTGGATCTGGAAGTGGCGGGTGCTGCGGCCCCTGCGGCTGCCGCTCCGGCCCAGGCTGCTGCACCGGCCGCTGCCGCTGCGCCTGCTCCGGCAGCCGCGCCAGCAGCACCGGTTGCCGACAGCGTTCAGGACATCCACGTTCCGGACATCGGCTCGGCTGGCAAAGCCAAGATCATCGAAGTGTTGGTCAAGGCGGGCGATACCGTTGAAGCCGACCAGTCGCTGATCACCCTGGAATCCGACAAGGCAAGCATGGAAATCCCATCACCTGCCGCTGGCGTGGTGGAAAGCGTTTCCATCAAGCTGGATGACGAAGTCGGTACCGGCGATCTGATCCTCAAGCTGAAAGTCAAAGGCGCGGCCCCTGCTGCTGCCCCGGCTCCAGCTGCCGCAGCTCCAGCTGCCGCAGCTCCGAGCGCTCCGGCACCTGCCGCTGCTGCTCCGGCTGCCGCTGCACCTGCTGCCGCCGCTCCAGCCGCCGCACCGGCCAAGCCGGGCGCGAAAGTTCACGCCGGCCCTGCCGTGCGTCAACTGGCCCGTGAGTTCGGCGTCGAGCTGAGCGCTGTTGGCGCCAGCGGTCCGCACGGTCGCATCCTCAAGGAAGACGTGCAGGTTTACGTCAAGGCGATGATGCAGAAGGCCAAGGAAGCGCCGGCCGCTGCCGGCGGCGCTACCGGTGGTGCGGGCATTCCGCCGATTCCGGTGGTCGATTTCAGCCGTTTCGGCGAAATCGAAGAAGTGCCGATGACCCGCCTGATGCAGGTCGGCGCCGCCAACCTGCACCGCAGCTGGCTGAACGTGCCACACGTGACGCAATTCGACTCGGCGGACATCACCGAGCTGGAAGCTTTCCGTGTTGCGCAGAAAGCCGTGGCCGAGAAGGCTGGCGTCAAGCTGACCATCCTGCCGCTGCTGCTCAAGACCTGCGCGCACTTGCTCAAGGAGCTGCCGGACTTCAACAGTTCGCTGGCGCCAAGCGGCAAGGCGATCATCCGCAAGAAATACGTGAACATCGGCTTCGCCGTCGACACTCCGGATGGCCTGCTGGTGCCGGTGATCAAGAACGTCGACCAGAAGAGCCTGCTGCAATTGGCAGCCGAAGCGGCTTCGCTGGCTGAGAAAGCCCGCACCAAGAAGCTGTCGTCGGACGAGATGCAAGGCGCCTGCTTCACCATTTCCAGCCTCGGCCATATTGGCGGCACCGGCTTCACGCCGATCGTCAACGCGCCGGAAGTGGCGATCCTCGGTGTTTCCAAGGCAACCATCCAGCCAGTCTGGGACGGCAAAGCCTTCCAGCCGAAGCTGATGCTGCCACTGTCGCTGTCCTACGATCACCGCGTGATCAACGGCGCTGCAGCGGCACGCTTCACTCAGCGTCTGGGCAGTCTGTTGGGCGACATCCGCACCATCCTGCTGTAACTCAAACGGCCCTCCGGCGACGGAGGGCCGCTTGCTGCACCCTTTCGAGCGCCACACGCTCGTACCTCAACCCCGTCAATTGACGGGGCTTTTTTTTGCCTGAAATAAACCGGATCGCGCCTCTTTCCTACAACCTGCGCTGACATCGGCCACAGGTCTGGTCCACTTAACGCCAATATTTTCCGCCGCTGGCCAACTAACCTCTGCTCAGGAAAGTTGCTTCAACGCGCTCCGCTTATTTAAATCTTGTTTATTAAAATCTCGAACGGAATCGATCATGTTCAAACCGACTATCGGCCCCATCGTGGGCCACGCGACAACTAACGAAGTGCGCATTTTCATGCGCGGCGAACAACAGGACAAAAAACGTGTATTTGCCGGAGTTCGCGCTCGCAAGGCCGGCACGGAAAAATGGTCGAACAGCGTATTTGCACTTTTGAACCCGGCCAATGACATGTCGGGTGTACTGGTATTGCAGGATCTCGAAGCTGATTGTGAATACGAATATCAAGCCGGCTGGTTAAGTCCGATGAATCCGGTGCATACCATCGACACGGTCATTGAGTTTCCATTGCAATGGCCGCGACAGCTCCACCGCTTTCGCACCCGCACCGCGAAAGCCAGCCAGCCTCGGGGGTTTGTCGTCGGTTCGTGCCGTTATCTGCGGATTACCGCCGGCGTCGCTTCCTTGCCGCAACTGGGCGACCGCATCTTTGGCTCGATCAATCGACTGGTCGAGAACAGTCATCTACCCGTCAGCGCGGTGATCATGACCGGAGATCAAGTGTATGTAGATGATTTGAATGTCATTGCTCCGGATCGCGAAGCCAAAGACATCCTGAAGAAATATCGAACGGCATTTTCGCAACCGAATATTCAGCGACTGATGTCCAATACATCGACTTACATGATGCTCGACGATCATGAAATAGAAGATAACTGGCCTGCCAATGCCACCGCAGCGGACGAGGACTTATATCGCAACGCCATGGCCGCTTATGAACTTTATCAAGCCAGCCACAGCCCGGTTTATGCATGTAATGAGAAGGGTCAGATAGACCGGGATACGTTGAAGCATTACTGGTATCAGTTTGGCGACAGCGATATCGCCTGGTTCGTCACCGACAGCCGCACCCGACGCAACTTGTCGAAGGATGACCGGCGCATTCTCGACATCGAGCAAGAACAGGCCCTGCTGCGATGGCTGATCCATAGCCCGGCGCGAGTGAAGTTCGTGATGACCAGCGTGATGTTCTATCCCGATCGCAAGTTCAACGGTGACGATGCCTGGAAAGCATTTCCCGAACAGCGTCTGCGCCTGCTGGAAACCATCCGCACTCACCGGATCAAGAACGTGGTGTTCGTCTCCGGCGACGTTCATGGCTCTCTGACAAGTCGCCTGTCTCACAGCGAGGACGCCGATTTCGAAGTGCACACCATCGTGTCCTCGCCGTTGCACAACAGCAAATTGCTGCCGTATGCCAAGGCTTCAACGTTTATCCTCGATCAACCGCTGGTGCGCACGGCGGCAGGGGATTATCGGCACGAGCTGACCAGTGCCGTGGTGAGTCAGGACAATTTTGCGCATGTGGTCGTCGAGGCTGATCAGATATTGGTCAATTACCATGACCGCGATGGCAAGAACTTGCAGTCGATCAGTATGAAATTGCGTTGAAACACCCAAAGATCGCAGCCTTCGGCAGCTCCTACACAAGGCGCATTACCCTGTCGGGGCTGCGTGAAGCTGCGATCTTCTGCTCATTTCAGTTGTGCACTGGAGAAATGTTCACTGCAGCCGACATATTCTTATAGCACTTGGCCTTCATCTCTCTTGTCAGTCGGTGCCGCAATGATGCAACCTTGCCGCAGCCAACAGACAAGAGGGCGAGAGCCCGGCGCATTCAGCATATTTCCAAGCGAGTTTCCTTCATGAAGAGCCAGCCCGATGCCGCCAGCCGTATGGCGGCCGAGGTAGTGACGCAGTTGCCTGTGCCCTCGCGGCTCGGCATGCTGCGTTTCGAGCGCTTGAATGAAGCGAGTTGGGCAATGCTGTTCCTCGATCCCAACTGCGAACGCCAGTTTGGCCAGCCGGCCGTCGAGCTCTGCGCGCTGGTCGGCTCGCCTTACGCCAGCCTGATGGAGCCCGAGGCGCGCTATCAACTGCACGATGCGATTCAGCAGCAACTGAGCAAAAGCGCACATTACGTGGTGCGCTACACCCTGCACACCGCCGCCGGCGCGTTGAACATCCTCGAGCTGGGCGAAGCCTACAAACAGCACAACCGGCACTTGCTGCGCGGCTACCTGCTGGCGGTCGACGAGGTGTTCGACGAAGCCCAGGCGCTGCCTTCGGTGGATCTGGAAACCCAGAACTCGCGCCTGCAAATCGCCCTTGAGCTGAACCAGCGTGCCCAGCAGGAACAACTGCAGCATCTGGAGCGCGTGCGTGCCCAGCAGGATCTGATTCTGCTGCTCGCACGCCAGCGCTACAGCACGCACAACTCGCTGCAGGAAGCCGCTGAACTGATCACCCGCTGCGCCTGCGATATCTACGAGATCGACTGCGCCAGCCTGTGGAACCTCGAAGGCCAGCGCTTGCTGCCGATCTCCGCTTACCATCGCGCGACCCAGGAATACATCCTGCCGGAGCCGATCGATATCAGCGGCTTCCCTGACTACATGGAAGCCCTGCACAGCAGCCGCGCCATCGATGCCCACAACGCCATGCACGACCCGCGCACCCGCGAGATGGCCGAGGCGATGCGTCCGCGTGACGTCAACGCCATGCTCGATGCCAGCATTCGCGTCGACGGCCAGGTTGTCGGCGTGTTGTGCCTGGAACAGACCGGCGTCACCCGTGCCTGGCAGTCCGACGAAATCGCCTTTGCCGGCGAACTGGCCGACCAGTTCGCACAAGTGATCAACAACCATAACCGACGCACTGCCACCAGCGCCCTGCACCTGTTTCAGCGCGCGGTCGAGCAAAGCGCCAACGCCTTCTTGCTGGTCAACTGCGACGGCGTGGTCGAGTACGTCAACCCGAGCTTCACCGCGATCACCCAGTACACAACCGAGGAGGTCCACGGTCAGCGCTTGTCGGAATTGCCGGCGCTGGAAAATCTCAGCGAACTGCTGTTCGACGCACCTTCGGCGCTGGCCCAGAGCAACAGCTGGCAGGGCGAATTCAAGAGCCGACGCAAGAACCTCGAACCGTACTGGGGCCAGCTGTCGATCTCCAAGGTCTATGGCGATAACCGTGAGCTGACGCATTACATCGGCATCTACGAAGACATCACCCAGACCAAATTGGCCCAGCAACGCATCGAGCGCCTGGCCTACACCGACAACCTGACCAACCTCGGCAACCGTCCGGCATTCATCCGCAATCTCGATGAGCGCTTCGCCCGCGACAGCGATACGCCGATCAGCCTGTTGCTGGTGGACATCGACAACTTCAAGCGGATCAACGACAGCCTCGGCCACCAGACCGGCGACAAACTGTTGATAAGTCTCGCCCGGCGCCTGCGCAACAGCCTCAGCCCGAGTGGCAGTCTGGCGCGTTTTGCCAGTAACGAGTTCGCCGTGTTGCTCGACGACACCGATCTTGAAGCCGGGCAGCAGATCGCCAGTCAGTTGCTGATGACCCTCGACAAGCCGATGTTCGTCGACAACCAGCTTATCAGCGTCACCGGCTCCGTCGGTCTGGCCTGCGCGCCGCTGCACGGGCGCGATCCGCAAACCCTGATGCGCAACGCCGGTCTGGCACTGCACAAGGCCAAGGCCAACGGCAAACACCAGTTGCAGGTGTTCACTGAGGCGCTGAACGCCGAGGCCAGTTACAAACTGTTCGTCGAGAACAACCTGCGCCGCGCCCTGACGCAGAACGAGCTGGACGTGTTCTACCAGCCGAAACTGTGCCTGCGCAGCGGTCGTCTGCTGGGGATGGAAGCGCTGTTGCGCTGGAACCACCCGGAGCGCGGCATGATTCGCCCGGATCAGTTCATCAGCGTCGCCGAGGAAACCGGCCTGATCATTCCGATCGGCAAGTGGATCGCGCGTCAGGCGTGCCGCATGAGCAAATCCTTGACCGCTGCCGGCCTGGGCAATCTGCAGGTGGCAATCAATCTGTCACCGAAACAGTTCTCTGATCCGGATCTGGTCGCCTCGATCGCCAACATCCTCAGGGAAGAAGCGCTGCCGGCCAATCTGCTCGAACTCGAGCTGACCGAAGGCCTGCTGCTGGAAGCCACCGAAGACACGCATTTGCAACTCGACCAGCTCAAGCGCCTGGGCCTGACCCTGGCCATGGATGACTTCGGCACCGGGTACTCGTCGCTGAGCTATCTGAAGAAATTCCCGATCGACATCATCAAGATCGATCGCAGCTTCATCCACGAAATCCCCGACAACCAGGACGATATGGAAATCACCTCGGCGGTGATCGCCATGGCCCACAACCTGAAACTCAAGGTTGTGGCTGAAGGCATCGAAACCGCCGAGCAACTGGCCTTCCTGCGTCGACACCGTTGCGACGTCGGCCAGGGTTATCTGTTCGACCGACCGATTCCAGGCGGCGAGCTGATCCAGGCTCTCAAGCGCTATCCGCGCGGCCCGCTCTGCCTCTAACCTCGGCTTCTATGAAGATCCCTTGTGGGAGCGAGCCTGCTCGCGAAGGCGATAAAACCGTCGACATCTTCGTCGCCTGACACCCCGCTTTCGCGAGCAGGCTCGCTCCCACAGTTTTGATAGTGCGAATTCCGGCATCATTCGGCACACTGGCGGTCTGACTTTTTACCTCCAACCTGACTGAGAGGAACGCTCATGGTTCTGCGCTCGGAAATTCTGGTGAACAAAAACGTGCTTCCAACCAAAGAACAAGCCCTGCCCGGCCGCGAAACCGCGATGACCCTGCCGGAAAAACACTTTGTCTTCGAAGACACCCCGCTGCTCGGTCCATTCTTTCAGGACGTCGACTTTGCGATTTTCGGTCTGGGTTGCTTCTGGGGCGCGGAACGACGTTTCTGGCAGCGCGAAGGTGTGGTCAGCACCGTGGTCGGTTACGCCGGCGGCTTCACGCCGAACCCGACGTACGAAGAAGTCTGCTCGGGCCTGACCGGCCACGCCGAAGTGGTATTGGTGGTGTATGACAAGGCCCAAGTCAGCTATGAAGAGCTGCTGGCGATGTTCTGGGAACTGCACAACCCGACTCAGGGTATGCGTCAGGGCAACGACATCGGCACCCAGTACCGCTCGGTGATCTACGCGACCTCGCCTGAGCATCTGGACGCGGCGCTGAAGAGCAAGGCTGTGTATCAGGCGGAACTGTCGAAGGCGGGTCTGGGCGAAATCAGCACCGAGATCGAACTGGCACCGACCGTGTACTTCGCCGAGACGTATCACCAGCAATATCTGGCGAAGAACCCTGAGGGTTATTGCGGGATTGGCGGCACCGGCGTTTGCATGCCTGCGAGCCTGGCGGGCGACTAACCCCGCCTGATCGTTCCCACGCTCTGCGTGGGAATGCAGCCCGGGACGCTCCGCGTCCTGACAGCGGACGCAGAGCGTCCATTGAGGCATTCCCACGCGGAGCGTGGGAACGATCGCTCGGCGATCAGCTCTCGGCAATCAACCAATCCATCTGCCAGCCACCCTGAGTCTGCCCCAGCTTCTTCGACAACCACGGCAGCAGCTCACGCAGTTCTTCCTCCAGCCCCCACGGCGGATTGGCGATCGCCAGCCCGGAACCGTTCAGGCTGTTCGGCGTGTCCAGCGGATGCACCAGCAGCTCCACACGCAGCAACTTCGGCGCACCGGTGCCTGCCAGGTCCTGATAGAAACGCCGCAGTGCACGCTGATCCTTCACCGGATACCAGATCGCTGCCACGGTCTGGCGCATGCGGCCGATGGCTTCTTTCATCGACGCCGCGCAACGCTGCATCTCGTCCAGTTGCTCGAACGGCGGATCGATCAGCATCACCGCGCGCTTCTCCTGCACCGGCAACATCGCCCGCGCCACGTGCCAGCCCTCGCCCAAATGGACCTTCACCCGACGATCGCCAGCCATATTGTCCTTGAGCAACACGCCATCTTCGGGATGCTTCTCGTTGAGCATCACCCGATCCTGCGGCCGCGTCAGGCGCCGCGCCAGCTCGGGCGAACCCGGGTAATAGCGCAACTGGCCATCCGGGTTCATCTCGTGCAGCACCTTCATGTAATCGGCGGTCAGCGCCGGCAGGTCCGGCTGATCCCACAACCGCGCAATGCCTTCCAGGTACTCGCCGGTGCGATTGGCCTGATCGCCCTGCAAGTCATACAGACCGATGCCGGCGTGCGTGTCGAGATAGGCAAACGGCTGCTCCTTGCGCGACATCAGAGCGATGAGGCGGGTCAAGGTCAGGTGTTTGAACACATCGGCGTGATTGCCGGCATGGAAGGCGTGACGATAATTCATGGCTGCTCCTGCGAGGGCCGCAAAGTTTACCTTTTACCGGTCGGCAAGTCAGGGGTTCGCAGCCGAGTGGACAAACGCCTTTCCCTCACCCTAACCCTCTCCCGAAGGGAGAGGGGACTTACGGTGGCGATCTTGCGAGTTACATCGACCTGAATGATCGACGTGATCTCAGGCTTGGCCAAACGAAGTTCACCGCTGAAGTCGCAGGTCGGCGTACAACACCAAGACAACTCGGTCAGTCCCCTCTCCCTCTGGGAGAGGGCTAGGGTGAGGGGCTTTGCTTTTATGGCGTTAAACTGGCTAACCATCAACGACAGGAAGTCAAAAATTCATGCGATATCTGATCATCTGTTTACTCGGCCTTCTTAGTCCATACCTCGCCCTTGCCGACGAAACCCACATTGAACAGGCACGCCAGACACTAAAGAACTACGGGCTGAGCCAACTGCATCCCGGCGCCATTCAATGAGCAATCAGCCCAGAGAAAAGACATTGCACTATCCGCCAATGCCTACTCATCCATGGGCAACGGCCTGCATTCCATCCAGCATAATGAAGACACGCTGCAAGTGCTGCACGATCGTTATAAAACAACCAGAAACTATGTGTATGCGGCATCTGAGCAGACACCGTCGATCAGCAAACACTCGAAAAGCCATTTCGTTTTTTATGGGTGCCTGGAGGTCTCAAGTCAGAGGCTTTCGACAGTTTTATCAAGACCCAGGATCGGCACATCGCAGACTGACTGCTGAACCCTAAACGTCAAAAGATCGCAGCCTTCGGCAGCTACTACAGATGATCCCGTGTAGGAGCTGACGAAGGCTGCGATCTTTTGATTTTGCTTCTGAACAGTTCAGGCAGGCATGGCGCCCAGACGTCGCCCGATGACGTCGAGCAAGGGGATGGCGCAGAATTTGGCGAAGTCGCTGAGGATCATCGAGTCACCTTGATCGAACGGCGCATGCATATATTCTCCAGCACCAGGAGCACGGCGCAAAGTGGGGGGTAGTTGAAGGCCATATCAGGAAATCGGAGATGAGGAATTTTACGGAGCTGCACAAAGGTCGAATTTGGATAGACGGTAGTATTTAATGCAATTACCTGTCAGATCTGACAGTGGCGTTATCGGTAGCTACTGATCCATAGTCTGAACGACGCGAAAATCAATCGATCGCCCTGATTCTAGACTACGACTGGAAGGAGATTGGAAATGGCAAAAATTACTGTAAATACATCGGGCAATGGCACCGTGATTAGCGCCTATACCAGTGGTGCAGGCGGGCCGTACCCAACATACTCAATAACGGTGAAACCCGATGACAACAGTGGAGACCTGAGCGTAAGCACTCCGGGCGATCCCCGCCTGAAAGTTGGTGACAAGGTCAGCTTTACCATTAGCGACGGCGCTGCTGGCAGACTTCTGGGAAATGTGACAAAGATATAAAAAAAGTAACCCTGATAAAAAATTCTGTTTACCGCTTCAATAAGGTTGGCTTCGCAGCCTAAAACAACGCCGTGACTTGCTCTTCAACGACAAAAGATCGCAGTCTTCGGCAGCCCCTACATGGGATAGGCGTCCACTCTGCCGAAGGCTGCGATCTTCTGATCTTCAGGCGGGCATGCTGCGCAAGCGTCTGCCGATGACATCGAGCACATCACAGCCATCGCGCAATGGGATGGCGCACAGCAGGGCGAAGTCGCTGAGGATCACGGAGTCGCATTCGATCGAGCCGCGCATGCACATGTTTTCCAGGACCTGGACCACGGCGCGGATGCGATGGTTGGCGGCGTCCATGAGGATGTCGAGGGGCACGTGGGTGTCGACGAACAGGCTGGGCATGTCGCTGCAATTGCCGGTGAGGGCCATGAAGCGGTTGTCGGGGTGAGGAGTGATTTTTTCGTAGGGTGAATCAGTATGCATATTGGTCATTTTCCGGGTCCCATGATTGATAAACGTGAGCCGCCATCACACCTTCCTACGGGTTAGGGTGGCAGCTGTGCGCGGGAGTAGGAACCGAGCAATCATGGACCTCGGCCACGCCGAAGCGTGCCCCACGCACAGCCGCCGCGAACGATCTTACGGACTTGAACCAAGTGCCGCAAAAAGCCAACGAACTGTAACGTCATGAATGCGGGAATCCTTCACCCTGCCACCACTCTCGCGGTGACAACGAAAAGACTATCCCTGCAACCCACCACGCACCAGTTCATGAAAACCGCCGCGATTCGAAGGAAACGTCCGAAGCGTTTGCCCCGAAACTTCACTCTGCCTCTGCCAGCAAAAACTCCAGAAGCGCCGATCGTGACGAATCTTCCGACATCGATAATTTGAAAAACTGCCCGACCTTGCAACGCAGGACCGTCTCGGGAAACGCCTCGAATATGGCCGGTTGCTCCTCGCTCAGCCATTGCAAAGCATTGGCGATGCGTACGCTTGCATCAGTCTGCGCTAACAACGACTGCGGCACGCTCCACCACGGAAAGACCCGCCCCGAAACCAGCGCACGGCCCCCGATTTCAATGGCTTGGCCATTGATCAAGGCTCGTGAAACGACTGGCAGCCATTGCGCGGGAATGACCTCGTCAGAGTGCAAAAGAGGCAGTAAAAAACGACCATCCCAAAAGCGGAAAAACACGGTTTTACCGTCCGGCATCAGCACCTGAGTGAGGCTGCGGAAATGTTCGACCAGCACGTCAAGATCCGCCGAAGACACCGCCAACCATCCCCAATCCCGGGATTCTGTTTCCGCCACCCAACGTAAAAACTCACTGTCTACAGCGACAATTCCCACGTAGGGCATCACCGCGTCCCACTCGGCATAAATGGTTTCGGCCCAGACCGGATTCGCCGTGCCCTGCCAGGCTTTGAAGGCATCGGCGTCGCTGGCGCGGCTGAAAATGGCGAACAGTTGTTCCGACGCATGCAGCGGCTGCCGCGCCAGCCATTGTTCGGGCGTCAATTCCTCACGCTGCACAAACACCATCCTTACAACGCTCACACTCCTCGCAGAATGGCGCATCACCTTTGAGACTCATGATCTGTGCGGCGGTGAGAATCGCCGCCGGCGCAGCGGCCAGTTTCTCCGGCAATCCCGGCACCACCGGCGCAGCGCTGGTCGCCGCCATCGGCGCGCCGCCCACGACGATCGGCACGCTGCTGAAAATTCCGCCGGGGCCGATGTTGATCCACTGCCCGCCGGCCTGAATCGTCGCGCTCGCGCCGCCGTCGATGACCACTTGCTGACCAGCACTGATATGGATCTGCGCCGAGGCGCTGGTGGCTTGATTGTTCACCCGGACCTGCTGGTCACCGAGCACGGACAAATGATCATCCTGCCTGACTTCGGTCTGGCGCTGGCCGTGAGTAATGCGTTGTTCGTCGGCCTTGAGTTCATGGCGGGCGATGCCGGTGACCACCACACTGCGCTGATTATCGACCTGCAGCTGCTGGTCGTTGAGCACATGCTGGGTCCAGTTGCGCTGGGCACGCAGGTAGATTTCCTCGGCGCCTTTTTTGTCTTCGATGCGCAGTTCGTTATAACCGCCACCGCCAGGGCTGCTCTGGCTGCGGAAGATACTGCGGGTCTTGTCTGCCGGCAGATCCAGCGGCACCGGGGTCGCCGCATTCGGCAGGCAACCCATGACCAGCGGCTTGTCGGCATCGCCATCAATGAAGCCGACCAAAACTTCCATGCCGACGCGCGGAATCAACACGCTGCCGTAGTGATCGTGAGCCCAACCGGTCGCAACGCGCAGCCAGCAACTGGAGTGCTCATTGAGTTCGCCATCGCGGTCCCAGGCCAGTTGCACTTTGACCCGGCCGTATTCATCGCAATGGATCTCAAGGTCTTTCGGGCCGGTGACCACGGCAGGTTGGTAGCCCGACATGCGCGGTTTTTCCGGGCACAGCGCCGGACGAAAGACCACGTCCCACGGCGTGGCGACGAAAGTATTGCGGTAGCCCTGGAAGGATTCGCCATCGCTGGTCACCGATTCCTCAAGCACCTGCGGCTGACGGCCGCGATGCTCGACACAGGTGAGCAACCACAGATCATTCCAGTCGCTGCGCGGATGCCCGGTGAGTTGCAGGAAATGGCCGCAGACCAGCGAGGATTCGTCGCTGGTGCCTTCGGCTTGACGGTAATCGGCGACATGACGTTCAAGCGCGCGGCGCGTCAGGCCTTTGCCGGTTTCGCGATCATTGAATTGACCGGGAAAGTGATAGTCCTCCAGCACTGGACGCTGCTCGCCGTCACTGCGACTTTCCAGCGACAGGCGTGGTTTTTCGAAGTTGTAGTCGCGCCGGGTGACGACGCTGGTGCGGGTTTCCACGCGCACATTGAAACGCTGAATCGCCGGCGCGCCCGCCGACATGCCGCTGCCCGGCAGATACAGCGTCGGCTCGGGCAGCTTGGGGAACACGGTCTGGTCGTCGCCGAATACCAGCAAATGGCCTTCGGGGCTGTGTTGAAAGTGGTAATGAATGCCGACTTCGGCACACAGACGCTGGATGAAGGCCAGATCGCTTTCGGCGTATTGCACGCAGTATTCGCGCTCCGGGTATTCGCTGCCCAGGCGAAATTCAAAGGCATCGCGCAGGATCGAATGGTCCTTGAGGATCTGCGTGACAATTTGCGGCACGTTCTGATGCTGAAAAATCCGCTGGTTGATGCGATGCCCCAGATACGTCAGACGCGGGACAAGGCTGAGGTGATAGCGTGTCAGACGTTTCCCGGAATCGCCCTGCCCGACCTGATAAATCTGACCATGAATACCGCAACCCTGAGCATCGAAACTCAGAAACGCCTGACCATGCAGCAGGCTTTCCAGATCCAGGTCCGGCCGCTCGCTGACCAGTTCCAGCTCGAAGCGAAAGGGTTGGCTGATGGCTTCCCTGCCCGTGAACTCAAGGACCTTGAGGTCGTGCCGGGCGCCTTCGAGGGTCAACGTGAAACGCGGTTGATTGGCAGGCGCGAACATCCGATGTCTCTCTGCAGTGTGAGGGCGGGCGATTCTGCATGAGGGGCAAGGGGTGATGAGCAGGTGACGGGAAATTCAGATTTGCCCTACGTGGTTTGCTGAAAGGACCTTTAGAAATTAGCACTTTGACTACAGACATTCCTTCAAGCCGGTCAGTGTCCCTGTGGGAGCTGGCTTGCCAGCGATGAGGTCGGCACATTCAACTTATCGCTGACTGACACACCGTCATCGCTGGCAAGCCAGCTCCCACAGGGTTCTCCAGTGTTGTTGAAGAATCACAGGCAACAAAAAACGGCCCGCCTCCGGTAGGAAACGAGCCGTTTTCATGTGAGCCGAAGCTCAGTCCATCACTTGTTCAAATGGAAATCTTTTTCCGCTGCCTCGAAGCGCTCAACCATGCCGCGAGTCGGTTCACCCGCCTTGCTGACAAAGTAGATGGCGAGGCTGGCAAAGATGAAGCCCGGAATGATTTCGTACAGACCCAGCAGTTCGAAATGTTTCCAGACCACCACGGTGATTGCCCCGACCAGAATGCCGGCCAGTGCGCCGTTGCGGGTCATGTCTTTCCAGACGACCGAGATCAGCACCACCGGACCGAACGCAGCACCGAAACCGGCCCAGGCGTAGGACACCAGACCCAGTACGCGGTTTTCCGGGTTGGCAGCCATCGCGATAGCAATCAAGGCTACCAGCAGCACCATGGCACGACCGACCCAGACCAGCTCAAGCTGGGAGGCCGACTTGCGCAGGAAGGTCTTGTAGAAGTCTTCGGTCAGGGCGCTCGAGCACACCAGCAACTGGCAGCTCAGGGTGCTCATTACCGCAGCCAGAATGGCCGACAGCAGCACACCGGCAACCCATGGGTTGAAGAGGATTTTCGCCAGTTCGATGAACACGCGCTCCGGGTTCTCGGTGACCGGACCGGCCACTTCCGGGTGCGCCGAGAAGTAAGCGATACCGAAGAAGCCCACCGCCACGGTGCCGCCCAGGCACAGGATCATCCAGGCCATGGAAATGCGACGCGCCTTGGCGATCGACTTCACCGAATCCGCCGCCATGAAACGCGCGAGGATGTGCGGCTGGCCGAAGTAGCCCAGACCCCAACCCATCAGCGAGATGATGCCGATGAAGGTGGTGCCTTTGAGCATGTCGAAGTTGCTCGGATCCTGCGCTTCGATGGCCAGGAACGTGGTATCGACGCCGCCGGTGGCCAGCAGGACGATGATCGGCGTAAGGATCAGCGCGAAGATCATCAGGGTCGCTTGTACGGTGTCGGTCCAGCTCACCGCGAGAAAACCGCCGACGAAGGTGTAAGCAATGGTCGCCGCAGCACCGGCCCACAGCGCCGTCTCGTAGGACATGCCAAAGGTGCTTTCGAACAGACGCGCACCGGCGACGATGCCGGAGGCGCAGTAGATGGTGAAGAACACCAGAATCACCACCGCCGAGATAATCCGCAGCAAGCCGCTTTTATCTTCGAAACGGCTGGAGAAGTAGTCCGGCAGAGTCAGTGCATCGCCGTTGTGCTCGGTCTGCACCCGCAGACGGCCGGCGACGAACAGCCAGTTCAGGTAGGCACCGACGATCAGGCCGATGGCGATCCAGCTTTCGGACAGACCGGACATGTAGATGGCGCCCGGCAGGCCCATCAGCAACCAGCCGCTCATGTCGGAGGCACCGGCAGACAGCGCGGTGACGACGCTGCCGAGGCTGCGACCGCCGAGAATATAGTCGGAAAGGTTATTGGTGGAGCGATAGGCCATGAAGCCGATCAGCACCATTGCTGCGATGTAGATCACGAACGTGATCAGGGTTGGATTGCTTACGCTCATTGAGTTACGCCCTGGCTTTGTTTTTATGTAGCGGCGGTAGTGAACCGCTCGCAAACGACGACGTTTGGCAGACGATCCGGGATCCCGCGCATTTAAGACTGATGTTTCCCCAGGAAAGCCATCAGCCGGTACACCGGGTTATTCCCGGTTGCACCTTGGCGGCGAATGCTATGCAACAAAGCAAATAAGGTGCAACCAGTTTCGCGAGAATTAGTTGCACCCAGGCGGATTAATCGACGATCACCCCGTTTTTGCTCCCTTTTGTGGCAGTCACGCCTCTTTGCTAGAAGTAAAAGCACCAAGCAGGAGCAGCACTTTCGTACCAGAAATTATTTCCTGACGAGCTGCGTATTATTCCGGCAAAAAAAGGGTTGCACCCGGTTGCACCTCATTCAGCGCACGGCTAATCTTGCGGCCAGCTGATGCCACGCAACTGTGGCAACCATGAGGATAAAAATATGGCTACCACCACCCTTGGGGTCAAACTCGATGACCCGACCCGCGAGCGCCTGAAGGCTGCCGCAACCTCGATTGATCGCACGCCGCACTGGCTGATCAAGCAGGCAATTTTCAATTACCTGGAAAAACTCGAGGGTGGTGCAACCCTGACCGAGTTGAACGGTTTGACCGCCAAAGACGCCGATGACGCAGGCGAAGTGCAGACCGATCACGCTCACCAATGCTTCCTCGAATTCGCTGAAAGCATCCTGCCGCAATCGGTGCTGCGTGCTTCGATCACCGCTGCTTACCGCCGCCCTGAGCCGGAAGTGGTGCCGATGCTGATCGAGCAGGCGCGCCTGCCGGCTCCGATGGCCGAAGCCACCAACAAGCTCGCGGCGACCATCGCCGAAAAACTGCGTAACCAGAAAAGTGCCGGCGGTCGTGCCGGTATTGTTCAGGGCCTGCTGCAGGAATTTTCCCTTTCGTCCCAGGAAGGCGTGGCGCTGATGTGCCTGGCCGAAGCGCTGCTGCGCATCCCGGACAAAGGCACCCGCGATGCGCTGATCCGCGACAAGATCAGCACCGGCAACTGGCATCCGCACCTGGGGAACAGCCCTTCGCTGTTCGTCAACGCCGCCACTTGGGGCCTGCTGCTGACTGGCAAACTGGTCTCCACCCATAACGAAGCCGGCCTGACCTCGTCGCTGAGCCGCATCATCGGCAAGAGCGGCGAGCCGATGATCCGCAAGGGCGTCGACATGGCCATGCGCCTGATGGGCGAGCAGTTCGTGACCGGCGAAACCATCGCCGAAGCGCTGGCCAATGCGAGCAAGTTCGAAGCCAAGGGCTTCCGTTATTCCTACGACATGCTCGGTGAAGCGGCACTCACCGAAGTCGACGCGCAAAAATACCTGGCGTCGTACGAACAAGCGATCCACTCGATCGGCAAAGCATCCCACGGCCGTGGGATTTATGAAGGCCCGGGCATTTCCATCAAGCTCTCGGCACTGCACCCGCGTTACAGCCGTGCGCAGTACGAGCGGGTGATGGACGAGCTGTACCCGCGCCTGCTGTCGCTGACCCTGCTGGCCAAGCAATACGACATCGGCCTGAACATCGACGCCGAAGAAGCCGACCGCCTCGAGCTGTCGCTGGATCTGCTCGAACGTCTGTGCTTCGAGCCGCAACTGACCGGCTGGAACGGCATCGGTTTCGTCATCCAGGCTTACCAGAAGCGTTGCCCGTACGTGATCGACTACGTGATCGATCTGGCCCGCCGCAGCCGTCATCGCCTGATGATCCGTCTGGTAAAAGGCGCGTACTGGGACAGCGAAATCAAGCGCGCCCAGGTCGAAGGTCTGGAAGGCTATCCGGTCTACACCCGCAAGGTTTACACCGACGTTTCCTACATTGCGTGCGCACGCAAACTGCTGTCGGTACCGGAAGTCATCTACCCGCAATTCGCTACGCACAACGCCCACACCCTGTCGGCGATCTACCACATCGCCGGTCAGAACTATTACCCGGGCCAGTACGAGTTCCAGTGCCTGCACGGCATGGGTGAACCGCTCTACGAACAAGTTGTAGGCAAGGTTGCCGAAGGCAAGCTGAACCGTCCGTGCCGTGTGTACGCACCGGTCGGCACCCACGAAACCCTGCTGGCGTACCTCGTGCGTCGTCTGCTGGAAAACGGCGCCAACACCTCGTTCGTCAACCGTATCGCCGACCAGTCGATTTCGATCCAGGAACTGGTGGCCGATCCGGTGGCACAGATCGAGCAGATGGCCACCGTCGAAGGCGGTTTCGGCCTGCCGCACCCGCGCATTCCGCTGCCGCGTGATCTGTACGGTGCCGAGCGCGCCAACTCGAGCGGCATCGACATGGCCAACGAACATCGTCTGGCCTCGCTGTCCTGCGCTTTGCTCGCCACTGCACACAACGACTGGAAAGCCGCGCCGATGCTCGGTTGCGCCTCCAGTAACGAAACGCCGGTCGCCGTGCTGAACCCGTCCGATCACCGCGATGTGGTCGGTCACGTTCAAGAAGCTACGGTCGAAGATGTCGACAACGCCATTCAATGCGCGCTGAACGCCGCGCCGATCTGGCAGGCCACCCCGCCGGCCGAACGTGCGGCGATTCTGGAACGTGCCGCTGACTTGATGGAAGGCGAGATCCAGCCGCTGATGGGCCTGTTGGCTCGCGAAGCCGGCAAGACTTTCGCCAACGCCATCGCCGAAGTCCGCGAAGCCGTCGACTTCCTGCGTTACTACGCAGTGCAGGCGCGCAACGATTTCAGCAATGACGCCCACCGCCCACTCGGCCCGGTGGTGTGCATCAGCCCGTGGAACTTCCCGCTGGCAATCTTCAGCGGCCAGGTCGCTGCGGCATTGGCCGCCGGTAACCCGGTACTGGCCAAACCGGCCGAGCAGACTCCGCTGGTAGCGGCTCAGGCTGTGCGCCTGATGCTCGAAGCCGGCATCCCGGAAGGCGTGCTGCAACTGCTGCCGGGTCGCGGTGAAACCGTCGGCGCTGGCCTGGTCGGTGACGAGCGCGTCAAAGGCGTGATGTTCACCGGTTCCACGGAAGTCGCGCGCTTGCTGCAACGCAACATCGCTGGCCGTCTCGACAGCCAGGGCCGTCCGATTCCGCTGATCGCCGAAACCGGTGGCCAGAACGCGATGATCGTCGATTCCTCGGCTTTGACTGAACAAGTCGTGATCGACGTAGTGTCGTCGGCCTTCGACAGCGCCGGTCAGCGCTGCTCGGCGTTGCGCGTGCTGTGCCTGCAGGAAGATTCCGCCGATCGCGTCATCGAAATGCTCAAAGGTGCCATGGCCGAAAGCCGTCTCGGCAACCCCGAGCGTCTGTCCGTGGACATCGGTCCGGTGATCGACGCCGAAGCCAAGGCCGGCATCGACAAGCACATCCAGGGCATGCGCGACAAAGGTCGCAATGTTTACCAGGTGGCGATTGCCGACAGCGAAGAGGTCAAGCGCGGCACCTTCGTCATGCCGACCCTGATCGAGCTGGAAAGCTTCGACGAACTGCAACGCGAAATCTTCGGCCCGGTACTGCACGTGGTGCGCTACAAGCGCAAAGAGCTGGATCAACTGATCGGCCAGATCAACGCCTCCGGTTACGGCCTGACGCTGGGCGTGCACACGCGCATCGACGAGACCATCGCCAAGGTGATCGACAACGTCAACGCCGGTAACGTCTACGTCAACCGCAACATCGTCGGTGCCGTGGTCGGCGTGCAGCCATTCGGCGGCGAAGGCCTGTCGGGTACTGGCCCGAAAGCCGGCGGCCCGCTGTATCTGTACCGTTTGCTGTCGACGCGTCCTAGCGACGCCATCGAGCAATCCTTCGCTCGCGGTGACGCCATCGTCGCCCCGGACGTGCGCTTGCGCGATGCCATGAGCCAATCGTTGAACGCTCTGAAAGCCTGGGCCGACAACAACAAGTTCGCCGATCTGAGCACCCTGTGCGTGCAATACGCAGCACAATCGCAGAGCGGCATCACCCGCGTGCTGGCTGGCCCGACCGGCGAGAAAAACAGCTACGCCATTCTGCCGCGCGAACACGTGCTGTGCCTGGCGGAAGTTGAAGGTGATCTGCTGACGCAACTGGCGGCGGTGCTGGCGGTTGGCGGTTCGGCGGTGTGGCCGGAAACCGAGCTGACCAAGGCGTTGTTCGCCCGTCTGCCGAAGGAAGTCCAGGCGCGGATCAAACGTGTTGCCGACTGGAACAAGGACGAAGTGGTGTTCGATGCCGTGCTGCATCACGGCCACTCCGACCAGTTGCGCGGCGTCTGCCAGCAGATCGCCCAGCGTGGCGGCGCGATCGTTGGCGTTCAGGGACTGTCCCAAGGCGAGACCAACATTGCCCTGGAGCGCCTGGTGATCGAGCGTGCATTGAGCGTGAACACCGCTGCGGCGGGGGGTAACGCCAGCTTGATGACGATCGGTTAAACCGCTGTAAATCCAGGCGACCGCAATGGTCGCCTGGTACGCAATACTCTGTGGGAGCGAGCCTGCTCGCGAAGACGGCGTTTCAGTCGACATCAATGTTGCCTGACCCACCGCTTTCGCGAGCAGGCTCGCTTCCACAGAAGATCAAAAGATCGCAGCCTTCGGCAGCTCCTACAGGGAAACGCATTCCAAATGTAGGAGCTGCCGAAGGCTGCGATCTTTTGCTTCTGCATCACTCTCATCAATCATCCTATCCAGCCTCTATTCCACCGACTTAGACTCGGCCCAACCCCAATTTCCAGGTAGGCCGCCATGTCCGAGACGCTGCTCAGTTCCCGCAATCTGGCTTTCGAGCTGTACGAAGTCCTCGATGCCGAGGGCCTGACCCGGCGCGAGCGCTTTGCCGAGCACAATCGCGAGACCTTCGACGCCGCCATCGGCACCGCGCGCAATATCGCCGAGAAGTATTTCGCCCCGCACAACCGCAAGGGCGACGAGAACGAGCCGCGCTACGAGGATGGTAAGGCGATCCTGATTCCTGAAGTGAAACCGGCGGTGGATGCCTTCCTTGAGGCCGGATTCCTTAACGCAGCGCGCAGTTTCGACGCCGGCGGAATGCAATTGCCGACCCTGCTGTCGCAAGCCTGCTTCGCGCACTTTCAGTCCGCCAACGCAGCGTCGACGTCGTACCCGTTCCTGACCATGGGCGCGGCCAATCTCATCGAGAGCTTTGGCAGCGAAGAGCAGAAACAGCGCTTCCTGCAACCGATGATCGACGGACGCTTCTTCGGCACCATGGCCCTGACCGAGCCCCATGCCGGTTCATCGCTGTCGGACATTCGTACCCGCGCCGAGCCTGCGTCCGACGGCACCTATCGCCTGAAGGGCAACAAGATCTTCATTTCCGGCGGCGATCATCCGCTGTCGGAAAACATCGTGCACATGGTCCTGGCCAAGCTGCCGGACGCCCCGCCGGGGGTGAAAGGTATTTCGCTGTTTATCGTGCCGAAGTTTCTGGTCAACGACGACGGCAGCCTCGGCCAGCGCAACGACGTGCTGCTCGCCGGTTTGTTCCACAAGATGGGCTGGCGCGGCACCACATCGACGGCGCTGAACTTCGGCGATAACGGTGAGTGCGTCGGCTATCTGGTAGGCAAGCCACACCATGGCTTGAGCTACATGTTCCAGATGATGAACGAAGCGCGGATCGGCGTCGGCATGGGCGCGGTCATGCTCGGTTATGCCGGTTACCTGTATTCACTGGAATATGCGCGTGAGCGGCCGCAGGGCCGGGTGCCGGACAGCAAGGATCCGACCACTGCGCCGGTGGCGATCATTCAGCACGCGGACGTCAGACGCATGCTGCTGACGCAGAAATCCTACGTCGAAGGTGCGTTTGACCTCGGCCTGTATGCCGCGCGGTTGTTCGATGACACCACCACGCTGGAAACCGAAGCCGAACGCAAACAGGCTCATGAGCTGCTGGACTTGCTGACACCGATCGTCAAATCCTGGCCTTCGGAGTTTTGCCTCAAAGCCAACGAACTGGCGATCCAGATTCTTGGCGGCCACGGCTACACCCGTGAGTACCCGGTGGAGCAGTACTACCGCGACAACCGCTTGAATCCGATCCACGAAGGCACCCACGGCATCCAGTCTCTGGATTTGCTCGGGCGCAAACTGGCGCAGAACGGTGGCGCCGGTCTCAAGCAGCTGATTCGATTGATCGCCAACACGGCCGAACGTTCCACTGCATACGACTCGCTGGATGCAGTGCGCGAACCGCTGGAAAAACTCGTTGCCCGCTTGCAAACCGTGACCATCGGCCTGCTCACCGATCTGGCCCAAGGCAAGGTCAACAGCAGCCTGGCGAACTCAGCGCTGTACCTGAAAGTGTTCGGCCACGCAGTGATTGGCTGGCGCTGGCTGGAGCAGGCGATCCGCGCCGAGGAAGGCCTGGCCAAAGGGAATGCGGCGGATGTCGACTTCTATAAGGGCAAGTTGCAGGCGGCGCGGTATTTCCTGACATGGGAAGTGCCGGGTTGCCAGCATGAGCTGGACTTGCTGGAGGCGCGGGATGATACGTGTCTGGGGATGCGGGATGCGTGGTTCTGAAACGCTACCCTCACCCCAGCCCTCTCCCGGAGGGAGAGGGGGCCGAATGGGGGATATTCAAGAAGTACGCCGACCTGAAAGGGCCTTGCCGGATCCATAATCGACTGGTGTTTTCAGGTCGACGTATAGCGATAGACGCCTCGGTCAGTCCCCTCTCCCTCCGGGAGAGGGCTAGGGTGAGGGGCTTTTCAGGTCTGATACTCAACTCAGTTTGAACCCACCCATCTGCCGCGCCAGATCATCCGCCAGCCGCTGCAACATCTGACAATCCTCACGACACGCACGAACCTCCCCCGCCGTCGCCCGTGCCAGATCGGAAATCCCCTGCACGTTGCGGTTGATCTCTTCAGTCACCGCGGACTGCTCTTCGGTTGCCGTCGCTACCTGATGGTTCATATCGCTGATGCGCTCGACCTGACCGGTGATCGCCGTCAGTGACGCGCCGGTACGCTGGCTCGATTCAACCCCGGTCCCGGTTGCAGCCTGACCGGTGCGCATCGACGACACGGCGTTTTCCGCGCCTTGCTTGAGGCTGCCGATCATCAGTTGAATTTCGTCGGTCGAGGCCTGGGTTCGGCGCGCGAGGGTGCGCACTTCATCGGCGACCACCGCGAAGCCACGGCCCATATCGCCGGCGCGGGCAGCTTCGATGGCGGCGTTGAGTGCGAGCAGATTGGTCTGTTCGGAAACGCCACGAATCACCGCCAGCACCGAATCGATCGACGCCACTTGCTGCGCCAGCTCACCCACTGCGCCCGCCGCTAAGCCGATCTCATCGGACATGCTTTCGATATGACGGATCGAGCCACCGACCACTTCCCGTGCCTGTAACGCCTCATCGCGCGCGGTTTGCGAGGCAAGCGCGGCGTTGCCAGCGTTCTGCGCGATTTCCTGCACGGTCAGGCCCATTTCGTGGACGGCGGTGGCTACCATGTCGGTCATTTCCTGCTGCCGGCCCGAACGCTCGGCGGTGTTGTCCACCACCTTCGCCACTTGCCCGACGGCTGTGCGCAGGCGCTCGCTGGTGGTCAGCACTTCACCGATCATCGCGCGCTGGCTGTCGAGGAAACGATTGAAGCCGCGCGCCAGGTCACCCAGCTCATCGGCACGGCTGGAATCTAACCGATGGGTCAAATCTCCACCACCGCTACCGATGGCCACCAGCGCCCGTGTTACTTGTCGAATCGGTCGCACCAGCCCCTGCGCCAGCCACACCACCAACGCCAGGCAGACCAGCGCCACCACCAGACCGATGCCGCCGCTCATCCACATCGCTTTCCGTGCTTCGGCGTAGATCTGCGACTGCGGCACTTCGGCCACCAGGGTCCAGCCGAGATCGCGCAGCGGCAGGCTGAAGGCGAGGAAGTCTTCACCGTCGCGCTGGAAGCTGCTGTTCACTGCGGATTTGTGCCCCATCAGCGCTTGCGCCGCGTTGGCGCCGATCTGCTCGGTCAAGGTGCGTTTGCCGCTGAACTGCGCTTCAGGATGGACCTGAATCAAACCATCGGAACGCACGAGATAGACCTTGCCGCGCTCGCCGAAACTGAAGTTGTGGATCAGCTCAGACAGCTCTTTCATGCTCAGCCCCAACCCGGCGACACCGACGACTTTGCCGGCCTGCTCGACCTTCAGATCGATGAACAGGGCCAGCTCGCCAGTGGCGCCGTCGTTGTCGATATTGAGGGTGCGCGGCTGATTGCTGTCGAGAAAGGAATAGAACCAGGCGTCGGCCGGTTTCGCGCGACTGAGGGTGCGATCGAGGCCTTTTTCGGTGATGTAATGATTGGATTCGGTGCCGATGATCAACGCGGTAAAGGCTTTGTGTTCAGCGCGGATGCCTTCCAGATATTGCGCGAAAAGCGCGGTTTTGCGGCTGTCTTCGCCGGATGCCAGCCAGTCACGCACCATGGTGTTGCTGGCGATGTCCTTGGCGGCGGTGAGTGGCTGGACGAGGATGCGTTCGATATCGTTGCGCGTCGCTTCAATGCTCGACGGCAGCGCCTGTTCGACCAGATAGCTCTGGGCGAGGCGGTTGACCACCAGGGTATAAATGCCAACCACAATCACGATGCTGATCAGCAGGGCCGCGCCCATGCCGAGAATCAACTGCCACTGAATACTGCGTCGCCACCACTGCATGGAGCACCCCCGAAGAATAAGAGCCTGAACCACTGCAACAGCCGTGCCGATTGTATACAAAGAGCATCAGAATAAAACACAACCTTCGGTACAGCCGTATCCTTACTAGCAAGAAGCTGGCCATTATATCGAGGGATTCACTGTCAAGTCTGACAGGTTACAACTTGCATCGGGTGGCTTAGATTCGCGGTTTCACGTCTGTGACAAGCATCCGCGTCGCAGATCCAAGCCGTCCATCGCAGGAGAAAGAACATGACTGACACCGGTCCACGAGAGAATTTTGTTCAGGCAATGGCTGACAACGATACGTTTGTTAAATCGGCGCTCATTGGCGACTTTGTCGGGAGCTCGACTTCTCAATCGATGATTATTCGCAGGCACTTCACCGAGGTCATGGTTTTCCCGGTAATCCATTACAAAATTACGATCACCACCCTCGCAGGCACGACGTACAGCACAGTTCAGCCAATTCCGTCGGCAGAATATATCTACCTGCTTTCCAAGGGTGATGAAGTGACGATCGAAAATACTACCTATAGAGTTTCCCACTCAGAGTTCATCAAGCAATCCGATGGAGAATGGACAACAAAAGTCTACTGGCAGCCAATACTCCAAGCCTCATAGCAACAAGACCTCAGCATGTTCAGCGCCTCAATGTACCGAGGCGCTGCGAAAAGCGAGTCAACCCTGACTGATCGTCTTGGCAATGGTGTCGACCGTGGCGCTGACTTGCTCTTGATAACGGTCGAGTTCTTCCTGGTGCTGTTTCTTCATTTCGATCTGCTGCGAGCACAGATTCATCGCCGCCAGCACCAGCAAACGGTCACCGATCAGCGTCGGGTATTTGCGCTTGGTGTCTTCCAGCGCGGCCTTGAGCATCATCGCCGCGTCCAACAGGGTCTGTTCTTCCCCGGCCGGTGCCTTGATCGAATAGTCCTCGCCAAGAATGGAGATGACTTTTACCCCTGCTGTGCCGTGGTTCATGCGCTGACAGGACCGGCATTGACGCGATCAACCAGCGCCTGGATGCGCGCGGCGGTGGCGCCGTGTTTTTCTTCCTGCTCCATCAGGTTCAGTTGCAGGCTTTCGTTTTCATCCTTGGCCTGGGCCAGTTCCGTGGACAGGGTCTGGTTGGTCTGCAGCAAGGTCTGGTTCTGTTGCACCAGGTCGCTGACGAGCTGTTCCAATTGGCTGAGGGATGCTTCCAACATTTTGATCTTCCAAGCGTTTTTCAAAGGGCGCGTACGATAAAGAAAAGTCACCACGGATGCCAGGGTTAACCTGGCGCAAGGCCTTGATTTTCCTGGGTGGCGAAGCTTCTCGCGAGTTTAAAAGACTGTGATTGGTCGATCTGGTTCCTGCACTTCGTCGCTCAAGCCTGTCTGCGACAAATACGCACACCACCTCAAGACTTTAGTCGTATGACCGATAAGTCACCCATACAGCAGTCTCAGCCCGCATGGATGCGGCCCTTTTCGGTATCCGCCCATGTCCCTTCGCAATATGAACATCGCCCCACGGGCGTTCACCGGCTTCGCCCTGATCGGCGGCCTGATGTTGATTCTCGGCGTGTTTGCGCTGAACCAGATGAGCAAGATCCGCGCGGCCGGCGAAGACATCGCCACCGCCAGCGTGCCGTCGATCAAGGCTCTGGACGAATTCACCCAACTGACCCTGCGCCTGCGCGTGCTCTCCTATCGTTTGCTGATCAACCGCGAACCCGACGTGCAGCAGAAAACCATCGAACTGTTCGACCTGCGCAATCGCCAGATCGCCGATGCGCAACGCGCATACGAGCCACTGATCGAAGGCCCGCAGGAACGTGCGGCGTACGATCAGTACGTGCAATTGCTGGCGCAGTACCGTCAGCTCGAAGAGCGCATGAAAACCCTGTCGCGCAACAATCAGATCGACGAGTTGCGGCAGATGCTCAACAGCGATTTGCTGAGCAATTCGGAAGCGGTGAATACCGCGCTGGCGCGCTTGCTGGAGATCAACACCCAGCAGATCGCCGAGACTGATCAGGGCGCGAAGGATCAGTATTCGATGTCGTTCAATCTGGTGGTGACCTTGCTGGTGATCGCCAGCGGCCTGACCCTGCTGTTCGCCTGGTTGCTGACCGTGAGCATTACCAAGCCGATTTCCAAGGCACTGGAGGCGGCGGAAACCATCGCCGAAGGCAACCTGACCCAGCCGATCCATGTCGATGGCGAAGATGAAGCCGGGCGCTTGCTGGCGGCGATGGCGAAGATGCAATCGAAGCTGCGCGATACCCTGCAGCGCATCTCCGGTTCGGCCACACAGCTTGCGTCTGCCGCAGAAGAGCTGAACAGCGTCACCGATGAAAGTGCTCGCGGCCTGACCCAGCAGAACAACGAAATCGAGCAGGCGGCCACTGCCGTGAACGAGATGACCAGCGCCGTCGAAGAAGTCGCGCGCAACGCAGTCAGCACTTCGGAAGCCTCGAAAAACGCCACCACTTCGGCGGGCGACGGTCGTGATCTGGTGCAGGAAACCGTCAGCGCCATCGAACGCATGAGCGCCGATGTGCAGAGCACCGCTTCGCTGATCGGCGACCTGGCCAATGAATCCCGCGACATCGGCAAGGTGCTCGACGTGATCCGTGGCCTCGCCGACCAGACCAACCTGCTGGCATTGAACGCAGCGATCGAAGCGGCCCGTGCCGGTGAGGCCGGTCGTGGTTTCGCCGTGGTGGCGGACGAAGTGCGCGCACTGGCCCATCGCACCCAGCAGTCGACCAGCGAAATCGAGCGGATGATCGGCAGCATCCAGAGCGGCACCGAACACGCCGTGGATTCGATGCGCAACAGCACCGAGCGCGCCGAATCGACCTTGAATATTGCCCGTGGCGCCGGGATGTCGCTGGACACGATCAACAGCGCCATCGTCGAAATCAACGAGCGCAATCTGGTCATCGCCAGCGCTGCCGAAGAGCAGGCGCAGGTAGCGCGGGAAGTCGATCGCAATCTGGTCAACATCCGCGATCTGTCGGTGCAATCGGCGACCGGCGCCAATCAGACCAGCGCGGCGAGCAATGAGCTGTCGCGCCTGGCGCTGGATCTGAACAACATGGTTGGGCGGTTCAGCCTCTAAGATCAAAGGCTACCCCCTCACCCCAGCCCTCTCCCCAAAGGGGGCGAGGGGGAAAGGGAGCAGATTGAGGGCCTTTCAGATTTTGAGTTCGGCTCGATATTGCAAGTCGGTGTAACCTGCACAAACACCTCGGTCAGTCCCCTCTCCCCTCCGGGAGAGGGCTAGGGTGAGGGCCGCAATCCTCCGCCTGCCGCAAAACCTGATGCACCCTGAAAACCTTTTTGACAGCATCACATTTCAACAGGTTAGAATCGCTGGCACGCAGACTGCATGGTCAGTTTGTGCCCCCGTCTTTACGCTTCTGGAGTACTGCCTTTGAATGCGACGACCATCAACAGCCTGTTCTTGATCGGCGCGTTGCTGGTAGGCGCAAGCATTCTTGTCAGTTCTCTTTCTTCACGTCTCGGCATTCCGATTCTGGTCATCATCCTCGCGGTCGGCATGGCTGCCGGGGTCGATGGTGGCGGGATCATTTTCGATAACTACCCGACGGCCTATCTGGTCGGCAACCTCGCCCTTGCAGTGATCCTGCTCGACGGCGGCTTGCGTACACGGGTATCGAGTTTCCGCGTGGCGTTATGGCCGGCGCTGTCGCTGGCCACGGTCGGGGTGTTGATCACCACCGGGCTGACCGGCATGGCCGCTGCGTGGCTGTTCGACCTCAATCTGATTCAGGGCCTGCTGATCGGCGCCATCGTCGGTTCGACCGACGCCGCTGCGGTGTTCTCGCTGCTCGGCGGTAAAGGCCTCAACGAACGGGTCAGCGCCAGTCTGGAAATCGAATCCGGCAGCAATGACCCGATGGCGGTGTTTCTCACTGTGACCCTGATCGACATGCTCGCCAGCGGCGAAACCGGCTTGCACTGGAGTCTGCTGACCCACCTGATCCGCGAGTTCGGCATCGGTGGTGTGATCGGTCTGGGCGGCGGCTGGGTGATGCTGCAACTGGTCAATCGCATCAATCTCGCCGCCGGGCTCTATCCGATCCTCATCATTGCTGGCGGTCTGGTGGTGTTCGCGCTGACCAACGCCTTGCATGGCAGCGGCTTCCTCGCTGTCTATCTGTGCGGTCTGGTGATCGGCAACCGCCCGGTGCGCAGCCGCCACGGCATTCTGCATATGCTCGACGGCATGGCCTGGCTGGCGCAGATCGGCATGTTCCTCGTGCTGGGCCTGCTGGTCACGCCCCACGATCTGCTGCCGATCGCCCTGCCCGCCCTCGGTCTGGCGCTCTGGATGATCCTGTTCGCGCGGCCGCTGTCGGTGATGGTCGGCCTGCTGCCGTTCAAGGCTTTCCATGGTCGTGAAAAAGCCTTTATTTCCTGGGTCGGCCTGCGCGGCGCGGTGCCGATCATTCTCGCGGTGTTCCCGCTGATGGCCGGGCTGCCGCAAGCGCAGCTGTATTTCAACCTGGCCTTCTTCATCGTACTGGTGTCGCTGCTAGTGCAAGGCACGAGCCTGCCGTGGGTGGCCAAATTGCTCAAGGTGACCGTTCCGCCAGAACCCGCGCCGATATCCCGGGCGGCACTGGAAGTGCACGTCACCAGCGAGTGGGAACTGTTCGTTTACAAGCTCGGCGCGGAGAAATGGTGCATCGGTTCGCCCCTGCGTGAGCTGAAAATGCCCGAGGGCACACGCATCGCGGCGCTGTTTCGTGGTCAGCAACTGCTCCATCCGTCGGGTAGTACGGTGCTGGAAGTCGATGATTTGCTGTGTGTTATTGGCCATGAACACAACTTGTCGGCCCTCGGCAAACTGTTCAGCCAGGCGCCGCAACGTGGCCTCGATCTGCGCTTCTTCGGCGACTTCGTACTCGAAGGAGATGCCCAGCTTAAAGCGGTTGCAGCGCTGTATGGCTTGCCGGCCGAAGGCATCGATCCGGACATGACCCTGGGCGCGTTCATCGCCCAGAAAGTCGGTGGTGCACCCGTCGTCGGTGACCAGGTGGAGTGGAACAACACCCACTGGACGGTTGCGGTCATGGACGGGAACAAGATCGGCAAAGTGGGCGTCAGATTCCCCGAAGGAAGTCGCCCGGGCCCCGGACTCTTCCTCTAAACTGCTTCCACTCTCACTTGCTTGACCGGTCTCTATGCCTACCCTGCGCTCCTTTTTCGCCGCGGCCCTGCTGGGCCTCAGTCTTGTCGTCGGCCCGCTGCATGCTGCCGAACCACCGTCCAGCGATGCCGTGCAGGCCAGCCTCGACAAGCTGGCTGACAGCAAACTGCCGGACGCCGACAAGAAGACCCTGCAGACCGTCCTGCAGAACACCCTCAATCAACTGAACAACCAGCGTGATTACGAGCAGAAGCTGATCGATCTCAAGCGTCAGCTGGCCAACGCGCCGAAGCAGACGATTGAAAATACCCGCGAACTGAGCCGCCTCAAGGCCACCGCACCGGTGCCGGTAGCGCAACGTTTTCCGAAAGAGTCGATCCAGCAACTGGAGCAGATCCTCACCGATCGCTCGACCCAGCAAAGCGATCTGCAAAAAGCCCTGGCCGAAGCCAACAGTCTGATCATCACCGCGCAGACTCGCCCCGAGCGTGCGCAGGCGGAGATTTCCGCCAGCCAGACGCGCATCCAGCAGATCAACACCATCCTCAAATCCGGCAAGGACACGGGCAAAACGGTCACCGCCGAACAGCGCGACCAGTTGAACGCCGAACTGGCCGCACTCAATGCGCTGATTCCGCTGCGCCGCCAGGAACTGGCTGGCAACACCCAGTTGCAGGATCTGGGCAACGCTCAGCATGACTTGCTCTCGGAGAAATCCGATCGCCTGGACCGCGAGATCCAGGAACTGCAAACCCTGATCAACCAGAAGCGTCTGGCGCAGTCGCAGGAAACCGTCACCCAGCAATCGATCGAAGCGCAGAAGGCCGGCGGCAGCAGCCTGCTGGCGAGCGAGAGCGCGACCAATCTCAAGCTTTCCGACTATTTGCTCAAGAGCACCGACCGTCTCAACGAAGTCACGCAGCAGAACCTGCAGACCAAACAGCAACTCGACACCCTGACCCAGAGCGATTCGGCGCTGGACGAACAGATCAGCGTGCTCAAGGGCAGCCTGTTGCTGTCGAAAATTCTCTATAAACAGAAGCAGGCGCTGCCGCACTTGAAGGTCGACCGCGACCTCGCCGACCAGATTGCCGATATTCGCCTGTATCAGTTCGATGTCAGCCAGCAGCGGGAGCTGCTGAGCAACCCGGCGACCTATGTCGACAATCTGCTGGCCACCCAGCCGCCGGAGCAGGTCACCCCGCAACTGCGCAAAAGCCTGCTCGATCTGGCCAACACCCGTGCTGATCTGCTCGAGCGGCTGAACCGCGAGTTGAGCGCGATGCTCAACGAATCGATCACCCTGCAGCTCAACCAGAAACAACTGCTGAGCACCGCGCAAAGCCTGCGCGCGACCCTCGACGAACAGATGTTCTGGATCCCCAGCAACAAGCCGCTGGACGTGGAATGGATGCGCGGTGTGCCCGAGCGTCTCGAGCGACAGGTCAACACCCTGCCCTGGGCGTCGAGCCTGAGCGAACTGACTGACGGCCTGACCCAGCGGCCATTGTTGTTTCTGCCATTGGCGCTGCTGATCGGCGCCCTGTTGTGGCGCCGCAAAGCGCTGTACGGAAGACTCAACAAGGTTCACCAGGACATCGGCCACTTCAAGCGCGACAGCCAGTGGCACACGCCGCAGGCGATTCTGATCAACATCCTGTTGGCGATGCCGGTGGCGCTGGGTCTGGCGCTGTGCGGTCTGGCCCTGCAGATCGACGCGCGCGGGCAGAACGCCAATATGGGCGCGGCGCTGTTGCAGATGGGTCAGGCCTGGCTGGTGTTCTACACCGCGTACCGGATTCTCGCGCCGGGTGGCGTGGCGGAATTGCACTTCCGCTGGGAGAAGCCGCAGGTCGAGTTCCTTCAGGGCTGGGTGCGTCGATTGGGCCTCGTGGTCATGGCGCTGGTGGCGGTGGTGGCCGTCGCCGAGTTGCAACCAGCGGCGCTGGCCGATGACGTGCTCGGCATGCCGGTGGTGCTGACCTGCTATGCGTTGATGGCATGGCTACTCAGTCGCCTGCTGATCAGCAGCCCGACGCACCAGAATGCCTCGCTGTTCCGCAAAGCCGTCGGTGTGATGTTCACGCTGCTGCCGATCGCCCTGTTTGTTGCGGTGTGCTTCGGCTACTACTACACCGCACTGAAACTCAGCGACCGCTTGATCAATACCCTGTACCTGCTGATGTTCTGGCTGGTGATCGAGGCCACCTTCGTGCGTGGCCTGAGCGTTGCCGCGCGGCGCCTGGCTTACCAGCGCGCGCTGGCCAAACGGCAGGCGGCGAAAGAGGCCGGCGACGGCGAAGCGGTGATCGAAGAGCCGACGCTGGATATCGAAAAGGTCAACGAACAGTCCCTGCGCCTGATCCGTCTGGCCCTGCTGGGCGGTTTCATCGCGGCGCTGTACTGGGTCTGGTCGGACCTGATTTCGGTGTTCTCGTATCTGGACAACATCACCCTTTACGAATACACCAGCGGCACCGGCGCCAACATGAGCATGGTGCCGATCAGCATCGGCGACATGCTCGGCGCGCTGATCATCATCGGTATCACCTTCGCTCTGGCGCGCAACTTGCCCGGCCTGCTCGAAGTGTTCGTGCTGTCCAAACTCAATCTGGCCCAGGGCAGCGCTTATGCGACAACCACGCTGCTGTCCTACGTAATTGCCGGCGTCGGTTTCGTCACCACCCTGTCGACCCTCGGCGTCAGTTGGGACAAGTTGCAGTGGCTGGTGGCGGCGCTGTCGGTGGGCCTCGGTTTCGGTATGCAGGAGATCTTCGCCAACTTCATCTCCGGCATCATGATCCTCTTCGAACGCCCGGTGCGGATCGGCGACACCATCACCATCGGCAACCTGTCGGGCACGGTGAGCAAGATCCGCATCCGCGCCACAACCATCACCGACTTCGACCGCAAGGACATCATTGTCCCGAACAAAACGTTCATCACCGGGCAACTGATCAACTGGTCGCTGACCGACACCATCACCCGCGTAACGCTGAAACTCGGCGTCGACTACGGCTCGGATCTGGATCTGGTCAAGGAGTTGCTGCTCAAAGCGGCTCGGGAGAACCCGCGCGTGCTCAAAGAACCTGAGCCACACGTGTACTTCCTCAACTTCGGCGAAAGCACCCTCGACCACGAACTGCGCATGCATGTGCGCGATCTCGGTGACCGCAACCCGGTGCTGGATGAGGTCAACCGCTTCATCAATCGCGAGTTCAAGAAGCAGCACATCAACATCTCGTTCCGGCAGATGGAGGTTTATCTGAAGAACCTCCACGGTCAGGAATACAAGATGGTGCCTGTGGAGCCCGAGAACAAAACCATCGTGCCGATCGTCGACGGACAGAAACCGTTGCCGGAACCGCCACCGAGCAAACTCGACTAACCGACATGGTCCCAGCAGAATGCTCGGACATTCTGCTGGAGCCGGCCCGTGAAAGCCCTCGACGAACTGACTTTCGACAACCGCTTTGCCCGGCTGGGCGACGCGTTCTCCGCGCACGTGCTGCCCGAACCGATCGACAATCCGCGTCTGGTGGTCGCCAGCCCGGCCGCTCTGGCCTTGCTTGATCTCGATGCGGCCAGCGCCGACACCGAAGAATTCGCGCAACTGTTTGGCGGCCACAAGCTGTGGGCCGATGCCGAGCCACGGGCGATGGTGTATTCCGGGCATCAGTTCGGCGGTTATACCCCGCAACTGGGTGACGGGCGCGGCCTGCTGCTGGGTGAGGTGTACAACAACGCTGGCGAGCATTGGGACTTGCACCTCAAAGGCGCCGGGCAGACGCCGTTTTCACGCATGGGCGATGGCCGCGCGGTGCTGCGCTCATCGATTCGCGAGTTTCTCGCCTCCGAGGCGCTGTTTGCGCTGAACATTCCATCTTCGCGGGCAGCCTGCGTGATCGGCTCCGACACGCCGGTCTGGCGGGAAAAGCAGGAACGCGCGGCGATGGTGCTGCGTCTGGCGCCGAGCCATATCCGCTTCGGCCACTTCGAATATTTCTACTACACCAAGCGCCCCGAGCAGCAGAAACAGCTTGGCGAGCATGTGCTGGCGATGCACTTTCCCGAGTGTCTGGAACAACCGGAACCGTATCTGGCGATGTTTCGCGAGATCGTCGAGCGCAACGCCGAGCTGATCGCCAAGTGGCAGGCCTACGGCTTCTGTCACGGCGTGATGAACACCGACAACATGTCGATCCTCGGCATCACCTTCGACTTCGGCCCGTTCGCCTTCCTCGATGACTTCGACGCGCATTTCATCTGCAATCACTCCGATGATCAGGGTCGCTACTCGTTCAGCAATCAGGTGCCGGTGGGCCAGTGGAACCTCAGCGCGCTCGCCCAGGCACTGACGCCGTTCATCAGCGTCGAGGCCCTGCGTGAAACCCTCGGCTTGTACCTGCCGCTGTTCCAGGCGCACTACCTCGACCTGATGCGCCGTCGCTTCGGCTTCACCACCGCCGAGGAGCAGGACCAGCAACTGCTGGAAAACCTGCTGCTACTGATGCAGAACAGCGGCGTCGACTACACGCTGTTTTTCCGCCGCCTCGGTGAAGAGTCAGCCGAACAGGCCATCGCCCGCCTGCGCGACGATTTTGTCGATATCAAAGGTTTCGATGCCTGGGGCGAACGCTACGTCGCCCGGGTTACCCGCGACGGCAATGCCGATCAGGCACAACGCCGCGCACGGATGCATGCAGTCAATCCGCTGTACATCCTGCGCAATTACCTTGCGCAAAAAGCCATCGATGCGGCCGAGCAAGGCGACTATTCCGAGGTGCGCCGATTGCATGCGGTGCTGAGCAAACCGTTTGAGGAGCAGCCGGGGGTGGAGGGTTACGCCGAGCGGCCACCGGAGTGGGGCAAGCATTTGGAGATCAGTTGTTCTTCGTAGGCGCTTCAGCTTAGCGGGTCGATTGCACTGATTACACGGTCGACGATGTCAGACATTGTCACGTCATCCAGTCGCTCGATGAATTTGGCCGTGCCGTCTCGTACCCGTTGTTCTATGTCAAAACTGCGAACCTGATTACACACCGCTACACCATTGGTTTCGTGGCCAGTAATGGCGACCGCCAAACCCATATACCGGCTGAAATTCCCACCGCTAGTAACAGGCACCGTCATGCTCACGCCCAATGCGTTGATCTCTCTGGGCGTGATCACCACAAAGCGATGTCTGTTCATCATCTCCCGCCCCGCCACTGGGTTTGGATCAATCCAGTAAACGTCACCCCGCTGAGGGGGCTGTCGGCGCACCATCAACCCAGCTCCCGGCCGACAGAATCACCTTCAAGGGTCTCGCTAGTCTGGGCGTTAAGTTTCTGCAATTCTTCTGCGCCTTCGAGTAGCTCTGACAAACTATAACGCTTACGCGTAGCGGCTACGGCTGGACGAGCAATCAGTTCGCCATCGACCACATTCAGCTCTAGCTGTGCGCCAACCTCCAGATGCAACAACTTTAAAAGCGTGGGCGGAATCGTAATGACGGCAGCGCCACCTTGGCGGCGTATCTTGGAAGTTACGGACATTATGTCGCTCCGATTTGATGCATAGGAATCATCGATTCCTGGATTAGTGCAACAAAAGTAGCACGCTTATAAAGACAAAGCGATCTCCTCACGACAAGCGTAAAACGCCGAATTGGTCTTCAGACTAGCCATCGATCCCGGAACTGTTTTGAGAAAAATGTGAGCAGTGGCGACATTGATAAATTGGCAGATCGACTCCAAATCAGTTCTATAGACTGCCTATCAGAGAACCAATCATGACCACCCCACTCCTCATCCCCTGCCCCTCCTGCAATGGCGTCAACCGCATTCCAGCCGAGCGTCTCGCCGATCAACCCAAGTGCGGACGCTGCAAATCTGCGGTACTGCTGAGCAAGCCTTTCGAACTCAAGCAAGGCGATTACGCCAGTCAGATCAAGGGCGATCTGCCGTTACTGGTGGATGTCTGGGCGGACTGGTGCGGGCCGTGCAAGTCGTTCGCGCCGGTGTTCGAACAGGCTGCGGCGCAGTTGGCGGGCAAGTGCCGGCTGGCCAAGCTCGACAGCGAGGCGAACCAGCAGTTATCGGCGCAGTTGGGGATTCGCTCGATTCCGAGTCTGATTCTGTTTAAAAACGGCAGGGAAGTGGCGCGACAGAGCGGTGCGTTGCCATTGCCGCAGTTGATGGCGTGGCTGCGTAGCCAAGGCATCTGACCCAACACAGATCCCCCTGTGGGAGCGAGCCTGCTCGCGAAGGCGGTCGATCATTCAGCGCCGATGTTGAATGTGCCGGCCTCTTCGCGAGCAGGCTCGCTCCCACAGGAGATTTGCGTGTGAGTCGGAAAATCAGTGGCCTTCCAGCAAATTGTGCAATTCGACGAATTGCTGCGTGAGCTTGTGCCGTGGGTCGAGGTGGATCAGCGGCATGCTGGCCTGGTGCGACTCGCGCATGCGCACCGAACTGCTCAGGTACACCGGTAATACCGGCAAGCCTTCGGCGATCAACTCATCGAGCATCTGCTGCGGCAGGCTGGCCCGCGCCTGAAACTGATTGACCACGATGCCTTCGACTTCCAATCCTTCGTTGTGGTCATCCTTCAACTCTTCGATCTCGGCGATCAGCCCATACAGGGCCTGACGTGAAAAGCTGTCGCAGTCAAAGGGGATCAACACTCGATCTGCGGCAATCAGCGCCGATACCGCGTAGAAATTCAGTGCCGGCGGGGTATCCAGATAAATCCGGTCGTAATCCTCGGACAATTCGTCGAGCAACTTGCGCAGCTTGTTGATCTTGTGTTTCGCCTCGAGCTTGGGCTGCAGGTCAGCCAGCTCGGCGGTGGCAGTAATGATGTGCAGGTTGTCGAACGGCGTTTCATAGATGTCCGCCTGATTCTTTTTCGAGAACGGCCCGGACGACAGGGTCTGTTTGAAGAAATCGGCGATGCCCATCGGAATGTCATCACCGGTGAGCCCGGTCAGATACTGAGTGGAATTGGCCTGGGCATCGAGGTCGACCAACAACGTGCGATAACCCTCGCTGGCGCTGACCGCCGCCAGATTGCAGGCGATGCTGGATTTGCCCACGCCACCTTTCTGATTGAACACCACGCGCCGCATGACCAAACCTCCGTGTATCAAAGAATGACCGAGTGTAGTTGGCGGTGACCGCGCTTCGCTACCTTCACCGACATGGACTACGTCGTCAGGTGTAAAAATCGACGCCCAGGCATGGAAAAAACCGCCAGCCATTACGGAGACACCTGACAGACACGCCGCGTCAAATCTGGATAATGGCCAAGTGATAGCCATACAGCGAACCGCTCGGTACATTTTGTTGGGCAAAATGTAACCAACATTTGCTACACACCCGTCGCACCGGGATAATGCGCGCCACCCGGCGCCCTGCGCCAAGCCAAGCCTGCTGCGGCGCTGGCGACTCAACGCGTCAACGAAAGCCCGCAGGGGCGGGATGAATGTCCGTGATCAACTTCAACATCGCCCAATGGCGCGCGTGGGCCCCGGGGCTCGACAGCGTGGACGCCTGGCAGGCCTGGAGCCGACAACCGGTCGTGCTGCAGAGCAGTGATGCCGCGCCCGATGTGTCGTTTCTGCCGGCCATGCAGCGCCGCCGCCTCAGCCGCCTGGCGCGGATGGCCTTCAGCGTTGGCTGGCCGCTGGCCGACGGGCGGGACAATCTGCCGCTGGTGTTCGTCTCGCGGCACGGCGAAACCCCCCGCACGTTTGAAATCCTCCGCGATCTGGCCACCGAGCAGCCCTTGTCGCCGACCCAATTCAGCCTGTCGGTGCATAACGCGATCATCGGTTTGTGGTCGATCATGCGCGGTGAAACCAGCGAAATGACCGCCCTCGCGGCGGCTGGCGATGGTCTGGAACATGGCATGCTCGAAGCGGCGGCATTGCTTGATGAAGGCGCACCGGCGGTGCTGCTGGTGATCACCGAAGAGCAGCCGCCCGAGGCGTATTCGCAGTGGGTCGATGATGTGCCGTTCCCTTATGCGCTGGGCTTGTTGCTCACGCCCGGTACCGACTGGCGGCTGACCCTGAACAGCAGCACCGAAACCCGGTCAAAGGCGCACTGGCCGCACGCGCTCAACCTGCTGCGAACCCTGCTCGGCCAGCAACCTGACTGCCAACATGCGTGGAAAAATCGTGTATGGACCTGGCATCGCAACCCGTGACCGCCAAACACCGCGACGCCTACTACTGGCGCCTGCTGGCCACTGCTGCGAGCTTCGCCTTGTTCGGGCTCGGCGGGCTGTGTCTGCGCCTGCTGGTATTTCCGCTGCTCGGCTGCCTGCCCGGTGACGCGCTGGTCCATCGCCTGCGCGCGCGGCGTACGGTCAGTCGCTTGTTCTGGTTTTTCGTGCGTTTCATGGCCCGCACCGGCGTGCTCACTTACGACATTGAGGGTGCCGAGCGCCTCGGTCGCCCGGGGCAGATGATCATCGCCAACCACCCGTCGCTGATCGATGTGGTGTTTCTCATCGGTCTGGTGCGCCACGCCAATTGCGTGGTGAAAAAAACCCTCTGGGAAAACCCGTTCACCCGTGGCCCGCTGCGCCGCACCGAGTACATCAGCAACGACGGCAGCATGGACATGCTCGACGCCGCCGCGCAGTCATTGCAGGACGGCCAGACCCTGATCATTTTCCCCGAAGGCACCCGCACCCAGCCGGGGCAGGCGCCGGCCTTTCATCGGGGGGCGGCGGCAATTGCCCTGCGCGGTGCGAAAATCGTTACCCCGGTGATCATCAAGGTCAGCCCGACCACCCTGACCAAAGCCGAGCCGTGGTATCGCATCCCCCATCGCCGCGTGCACTTCAGTTTTCGCGTGGGGGCCGATATAGACCCACAGACCTTCGCCGCGCAAGGCCCCGCACCGCAGGCCTCGCGCAAGCTCAACGATTATTTGCATGACTATTTCATTAAGGAGCTCGCCGCAGATGAGCGAACTGAACACCGCTAGCCTGGTGCGTGACATCAAACTGCTGATCATCGACGCCTTGGGCCTGGAAGACATCAGCCCCGAGGACATCGGCGACGAGCAGACATTGTTCGGCGAAGGCCTCGGCCTGGACTCCGTGGACGCGCTGGAACTGGGCCTGGCGATCCAGAAAAAATACGGCATCAAGATCGACGCCGATGCCAAGGACACCCGCAACCATTTCACCAACGTGGCCAGCCTTGCGGCATTCGTCACGGCAAAACAGGCAGCTTGAGACCGGACCATGCAAACTCGTGACGATATTTTCAACACCCTGCGCGATGCCCTGGTCGAGCTGTTCGAACTGGATCCCGCTTGTGTAAGCATGGAAGCCAATCTGTATCAGGATCTGGAAATCGACAGCATCGATGCGGTCGACCTGATCGATCACATCAAACGCCAGACCGGCAAGAAAATCGCCGCCGAAGAGTTCAAATCGGTGCGCACCGTCGGTGACGTGGTCGAGGCGGTGTTCCGTCTGGTTCAACCGGCCGCATGAGCCGACTGATCGGCCTGGGCCTGCTGCTGGCCGGTCTGCTGTACCCCTTTGCGGTGTATTTCGGCATGGAGCATTTCGCCCCGTGGCAATTTGCGCTGCTGTTGGGCAGCCTGTGGCTGGCGCGAGCCCTGACCGGCGAACGCAAGCCGGGCAGCCTGTGGATGGCGTGCGTGGCGATGGTTTTCTGCCTGCTGCTCGCGGTGTTCGACAGCCCGCAGCTGCTGCGCTGGTACCCGGTGCTGATCAGCGCATTCATGCTGGTGCTGTTCGGCGCAAGCTTGAAATTCGGCCCGCCGATGGTCGAGCGTCTGGCGCGCTTGCGTGAGCCGGAGCTGCCGCAGGTTGCCATTCGCTACACGCGCAAGGTCACGCTGGCCTGGAGCGTGTTTTTCTTCTGCAACGGTTTGTGCGCCGCCCTCCTCACCCTGTGGGCGCCGCTGGATTGGTGGATGTTGTACACCGGCCTGATCTCCTACGGATTGATCGGCCTGATGTTTGCCATTGAATGGCTGATACGACAACGGGTAAGAGGCCGTACATGAATTGGATAAAACTTGAGCAGCTGTTGCTCAAGGCACTGCCGGCACGGGCGATCTGCCAGGCGCCGGCACTCGATCACACGCAACTGCGAGCGCAGGCCCTGAGCGTCGCCGCGGGTCTGCAAAGCCAAGGCGTGAAAAGGCTGGCCGTGCATCTGGAAGATGCCGCCGACCTCGCCATCGCCCTGCTCGGCGCGTGGCGTGCCGGCGTCAGCGTGTTGCTGCCGGCGGATCTGCAAGCGCAGACGCGTCAGCGCTGGTCGCAGGAAGTCGATCTATGGCTGACCGATCAATCAGGCGATGCACAGCTGGACGACTTCACTCAGCCCGAACTGCCCGGTGCACAACTGGATCTCGATCAATGCCGCCTGAGCCTGTGCACTTCCGGCTCTAGCGGCGAGCCCAAGCGCATCGACAAGACCCTGCGCCAATTGGCCAACGAGGTCGAAGCGCTCGAACAGTTGTGGGGCGCAGACCTCGGTGAAGCCTGCATCATCGGCAGTGTCGCCACGCAACACATCTATGGCCTGCTGTTTCGCGTGTTGTGGCCATTGTGCGCCGGGCGCCCGTTCGTGCGCCGGCAACTGGCGTTCTCCGAAGACTTGCAGCGCGCCAGCCGCGAATACCCGGCCTTCGCCTGGGTCGCCAGCCCGGCGCTGCTCAAGCGCATGGGCGACAACCTCGACTGGCCGGCCCTGAGCGCGGTGCGCCGGGTGTTTTCCTCCGGGGGCGCGTTGCCGTCGGAAGCGGCGCAAAGCCTGCAACAGCGCTTGCAGCAATGGCCGACGGAAATCCTCGGCAGCTCGGAAACTGGCGGCATCGCCTGGCGTCAGGGCGATTCGTTGTGGCGGCCGTTTGCTGGCGTCGAACTGAGCCAGGACAGCGACGGCGCCCTGCTGATCGCCTCGCCTTACCTGCCTGCCGGCCATGTCGAACACAGCGCCGATGCCGCGCGCATTGCCGCCGATGGTCGCTTCGAACTGCTGGGGCGACTGGACCGCATCGTCAAACTGGAAGAAAAACGCATCTCGCTGCCGATGCTCGAGCAGGCCTTGGCAGCCCATGACTGGGTCGTCGAAGCGCGCCTCGGTGTGGTCCAGGAAAACCGCGCCTCGCTCGGTGCGCTGCTGGTGCTCAGCGAATCGGGCCTGTTCGCCCTGCGCGAGCACGGTCGCCGCGACCTGACCGAAACCCTGCGCAAACATCTGAGCCAACATTGCGAAGCCCTCGCCCTGCCCCGACGCTGGCGCCTGCTGCGGCAGATGCCATTGAACAGCCAGGGCAAACTGGCGCAAGCCGACGTCGAAGCATTGCTGCTGGCCGCGCGACCCAAAGCCCCCGAAGTGCTGGAGCAAAGCGAAAGCGACGGCGAGTGGAGCCTGCAACTCAGCGTGCCGCCGGATCTGGCCTACTTCAGCGGGCATTTTCCCAAGGCACCGGTGTTGCCCGGTGTGGTGCAGGTGGAATGGGCGCTGAATCTGGGTCGGCAGTTGCTGAAGCTGAATGGCGGGTTCGCGGGAATGGAGGTGCTGAAGTTTCAGCAACTGGTGCGCCCGGGTGATGAAATCCAGCTGCATCTGCGTTTCGATGCCGAGCGCGGCAAGTTGTATTTCGCTTATCGCAACGACACGGCGACCTGTTCCAGCGGACGCATTCTCCTGGGGCCTGCCCATGCATAACCCCTGCGCCGTAATCCCGGTATACAACCACGAAACCGCGATCACCACCGTGGTCGATGCCCTGCTCGCACAAGGTCTGCCGTGCATTCTGGTGGACGATGCCAGCGAGCCGTCCTGCGCGCGGGTGCTCGACACCCTGGCCGAGCGCGACAGGGTTTTTCTGGTGCGCCTGACGGCCAATCAGGGCAAGGGCGGCGCGGTGATGACCGGTCTGCGTGAAGCCTCGCGTCTGGGTTACAGCCATGCCTTGCAGGTCGATGCCGACGGCCAGCACGATTTGCACGACGTCGCGCGCTTCGTCGGCGAATCCCGCGGCCATCCCGAGGCGATGATCTGCGGCTATCCGCTGTTCGACGAGAGCGTGCCGAAAGGGCGTTTGTACGCTCGCTACCTGACGCACGTGATGGTCTGGATCAACACCCTGTCGTTGCAGATTCGCGATTCGATGTGCGGCTTCCGTGTTTATCCGCTGGCGCCGACTCTGGCCGTGATCGACTCGGCCAAAGTCGGCAAACGCATGGATTTCGACTCGGACATTCTTGTGCGGCTGGCCTGGCGCAATCAGCCGATGCGCTGGCTGCAGACCAGCGTGCATTACCCGCTGGACGGCGTGTCGCACTTCCGCCTGTTCCACGACAACGCGCTGATTTCCAGCATGCACACGCGGCTGTTCTTCGGCATGTTGCTGCGTTGGCCGGTGATCCTCTGGCGGCGGTGGAAACCATGAGCGAAGAAGTCGACAAGAAGCACTGGGCCGACCGCGAAGAGCGCGGAAGTTTCCTGCTGATGAAATTCACCGCGTTCGCCGCCAAAGTCCTCGGACGGCGCCTGCTCAGCCCGTTGCTGTACGGCATCGTCCTGTATTTCTTTTTGTTCGGCCGGATCGCCCGGCGCAGTGCCTGGCAGTACCAGCAGCGGCTGGCCGCGTGGAGCCAGCGCGACGACCTGCGTCCGAGCCACTGGCGGGTGTTCGGCCAGTTCATGACCTTCGCCGATTCGCTGCTCGACAAGCTCGATGTGTGGAACGGCAAGCTGAGCATCGAGCAGATCGAAATCATCGACCCGGCGCTGCTGCGCAAGCAGTTGCGCGGCAGTCGCGGGCAACTGCTGGTCGGCGCGCATCTGGGCAATCTCGAAGTCTGCCGGGCGCTGGCGGAGATCGGCGAAAAAGTCACCATGAACGTGCTGGTTCACACCAAGCACGCCGAGCAATTCAACCGCTTGCTTGGCGAGGCCGGGGCGACCAATCTGCGCCTGATTCAGGTCAGCGAACTCGACCCGGTGATCATGCTGCAACTGCATGAACGGCTGGAACGCGGCGAGTGGCTGGCGATTGCCGGTGACCGCGTGCCACTGCACGGCGGGCGCAGCGTGACGGTGGATTTTCTCGGCCACCCGGCGCCATTTCCGCAAGGCCCGTGGTTACTGGCCGGCCTGCTCAAGTGCCCGGTCAATCTGCTGATGTGCCTCAAGCAACCCGACGGCCACTATCGCCTGACTCTCGAACCGTTCGCCGACGCGGTGGTGTGGACACGCCGCGAACGCGAGCAGGTCATTCATCAGTGGGCCACCCGCTACGCGCAGCGCCTGAGTCACTATTGCCTCGAAGCCCCGCAGCAATGGTTCAACTTTTACCCTTTCTGGAAGACCGATGACGACGCCAACCCATGAGCCGGTAACCTTCGGCGAACGCCCTTTGCGCATCGAAGACGTGCTGGCCCTGGCCAACCGTCAGGCGCCCGTGCAGTTGCAGGCTGACGCCGACTATCGCGAGCGCATCGCCAAGGGCGCGCGGTTTCTCGATTCGCTGCTGGACAAGGAAGGTGTGATCTACGGCGTCACCACCGGTTACGGCGATTCCTGCGTGGTCGCGGTGCCGCTGCATCACGTCGAGGCGCTGCCGCGTCATCTCTACACCTTTCATGGTTGCGGCCTGGGCAAACTGCTCGACGCGCAGGCGACCCGCGCGGTGCTGGCGGCGCGCTTGCAGTCGTTGTGTCACGGCGTTTCCGGGGTGCGCGTCGAACTGCTCGAGCGTCTGCACGCGTTTCTCGAATACGACATCCTGCCGCTGATTCCCGAAGAGGGTTCGGTGGGTGCCAGCGGCGATCTGACGCCGTTGTCCTATGTCGCCGCAACCCTGTCCGGCGAGCGCGAAGTGCTGTTCCGTGGCGAACGTCGTCAGGCTGCCGACGTGCATCGCGAGCTAGGCTGGACGCCGCTGGTGCTGCGCCCGAAAGAGGCGCTGGCGCTGATGAACGGCACGGCGGTGATGACCGGCCTCGCCTGTCTCGCTTTCGCCCGCGCCGATTACCTGCTGCAACTGGCCACGCGCATCACTGCGCTCAACGTCGTCGCGCTGCAAGGCAATCCGGAGCACTTCGACGAACGCCTGTTCGCCGCCAAACCGCACCCGGGGCAGATGCAGGTCGCCGCGTGGCTGCGCAAGGATCTGGCGATCGACGCGCCGACCGCGCCACTGCATCGTCTGCAGGATCGTTACTCGCTGCGTTGCGCGCCGCATGTGCTCGGCGTGCTGGCCGACAGCCTGAACTGGCTGCGCGGCTTCATCGAAACCGAGCTGAACAGCGCCAACGACAACCCGATCATCGATGCCGAAGCCGAGCGCGTTCTGCATGGCGGGCACTTCTACGGCGGGCACATTGCGTTCGCTATGGACAGCCTGAAAAACCTCGTGGCCAACGTCGCCGATCTGCTCGATCGGCAATTGGCGTTGCTGGTCGACGAGCGCTACAACCACGGCTTGCCAAGCAACCTCTCCGGCGCGCCAGCCGATCGGGCCATGATCAATCACGGCTTCAAAGCCGTGCAGATCGGCACCAGCGCCTGGACCGCCGAAGCACTGAAAAACACCATGCCGGCCAGCGTGTTCTCGCGCTCCACCGAGTGCCACAACCAGGACAAGGTGAGCATGGGCACCATCGCCGCCCGTGATGCGATTCGCGTGCTGGAGCTGACCGAACAGGTCGCCGCCGCCACGCTGCTCGCCGCCAATCAGGGCGTGTGGCTGCGCGCTCAAGCCGCCGATGCGCGCCCGCTGCCGCCGGCACTGGCAGCGATGCACAAAGAGCTGGGCAAGGACTTCCCGCCGGTCATCGAAGACCGCGCGCTGGAAGGCGAACTGCGCCTGTGCCTGCAACGCATCGCCGCGCAACACTGGAGGCTGCATGCGTAGTGCCGGAGTGCTTCACGCCGATACCGAGATTCTCGTGCCGTTTTTCGACGTCGACACCATGCACGTGGTCTGGCACGGCCATTACGTCAAATACCTCGAAGTCGCGCGCTGCGCGTTGCTGGACAAGATCGGCCACAACTACACGCACATGGTCGAGTCGGGTTACGCCTGGCCGATCATCGATCTGCAATTGCGCTACGTGCGCAGCGCGGTGTTCGGCCAACGGCTGAACGTGCGCGCCAGCCTGATCGAGTGGGAAAACCGTCTGAAGATCAATTATCTGATCAGCGACCTGCAGACCGGCGAGCGCCTGACCCGCGCAAGCTCTGTGCAAGTCGCTGTGGAAGTCAGCAGCCGCGAGATGCAACTGGCCTCACCCAAAGTCTTCACCGATGCCGTGGAAAGGATGCTGCGATGAATGTGTTGTTCAAAAGCCTTGGCGCGTTGGCGCTGCTGGCCGTGTCGTCATGGGCCAATGCCTTCGACCTGCAACAACTCAGTGAACAACTGGCGAAACCGGATGTTATCCACGGCCAGTTCACTCAGGAAAAACACCTGCGCGCCCTGCCGCAGCCGCTGATCAGCAAGGGCAGCTTCGTCCTCGCGAAAAATCATGGCCTGCTGTGGCTGTTGAAAACTCCGCTGCAACAGGATTACCGCATCACCGCCAATGGCATCGCCCGCCGTGACACCAATGGCTGGCAACTCCTGCCGAACAAGAGCGCCGGTGCCGAGCAGAACCGTTTGTTCCTCGCCGTGCTGCAAGGTGACAGCAGCGGTTTGCAGCGCGATTTCGAACTGGCCCTGAGCGGCACGGCGCAGCAGTGGCAACTGACCCTGACGCCGCGTTCGATGCTGCTCAAGCAAGTGTTCCAGCAGATCAATATCGATGGCGGCGCCCTTGTGCAAACCATCGAGCTGCTGGAAACCCAAGGCGACAGCACCCTGCTGCGCATGCAGGACAGCACGGCCGAGCAACCCTTGAGCGAAGCGGAGCAACATGACTTTGCCGAGTGAACGCAAGCTGCCCTGGCTGTTTCTGAGCCTGCTGCTGGCCGTTGTCGTGCTGGCTGCCTGGCAGTGGCGCGACGGTGCGCCGCTGTCGGCCAATCTCATGGAGCTGGTACCCGGGACCAGTCCAGACGCGCTGGAGTTGCGCGCCGAACAGCGCATGCAAGAACCGCTCAATCGCGAAATGCTGGTGCTGGTCGGCCACGCCGATCGCCAGCAAGCGCTGACCATGGCCCAGCAACTGGGCGAACAATGGCAGGCCAGCGGTCTGTTCGAAACCGTGCAATGGAACCTGCAAGCCGACTTGCCGGCGCTGCGCAAGCAATTGCTGCAAGGACGCCTTGCGATGCTCTCGGCGGATGATCGGCAGCTACTCAGCAAGCACCCCGACGCGTTCATCCAGCAGCGAGTACAGGCGCTGTTCGATCCGTTCAGCGGCTTTACCCTGGTGCCGAGCCAGGACGACTGGCTGGGCCTGACCGGGCGCATCCAGAACAGCCAGCCGAAACATGGCGCAGTGCAACTGGACATTGGCAGCGGCGCACTGGTCGCCGATGCCGACGGCAAGAGCTGGGTGATGCTGCGTGCGCGCACCACCGGCAATGCCTTCGATATGAACCTGCCGCTGCAAGTTGCGGATCTGCTCCAGCACAGCCGCGAACAGGCGGCGAAAGGCGACGTGCAGTTGCTCGCCGCCAGTGGCCTGCTCTACGCCGCCAACGGCCAGCAACAAGCCACCCGCGAAATGACCTGGGTCGGCGGTGGTGCGACGGTTGGCATTCTGCTGTTGCTGCTGTTGGCGTTTCGCCGCTGGGGCGTGCTGCTGGCATTTGTTCCGGTGCTGGTCGGCATGCTGTTCGGCGCGGTGGCCTGCGTGGCGCTGTTCGGCCACATGCATGTGATGACGCTGGTGCTCGGTTCGAGTCTGATCGGCGTCGCCGTCGATTACCCGCTGCACTATCTGTCCAAGAGCTGGAGCCTCAAGCCGTGGCGCAGCTGGCCGGCCCTGCGCCTGACCTTGCCGGGGCTGACCCTGAGCCTGATCACCAGCGTTATCGGCTACCTAGCGCTGGCCTGGACACCGTTCCCGGCGCTGACGCAGATCGCCGTGTTCTCCGCCGCCGGCTTGCTCGGTGCCTATCTGTCGGCGGTCTGCCTGCTGCCGGCGCTGCTGAAAAATGTCCAACTGCGCCCGGCGCAATGGCCGCTGCGTCTGGCCGAGCGCCTGATTCATCTGCGCGAGGCGCTGCTCGGTTGCATGCGCACGCCCGCGCTGCTGGCCCTGCTGATCGCCTTCTGCATCGGCGGCTTGATGCAGTTGCAGAGCAAGAACGACATCCGCCAATGGGTCGGCGCGCCGCAGCATCTGACCGACGAAGCGCAGACCATCGCGCGCATCACCGGGTATCAACCGACCAGCCAGTTCTTCCTGATCCGCGCTGCCAATCAGGAGCAATTGCTCGAGCGCCAGGCAGCGCTGAGCGAACGGCTGCAGCAGCTGGTCAACCTCGACAAACTGCAAGGCTATCTGGCCCTTGATCAACTGGTCAGTGCGCCGAGCCAGCAACAGCAAGTGCGCGAATCACTGAACAAGCTGCCGTCGTTCTGGCAACCGCTGCTCGATCTCGGCGTGCCGGCGGCTGCGTTGCAAAATGAATTGCAGCAGTTGCAGACCCTGCCCGCCGAAGACATCGACGCCGCGCTGGCCGGCCCGCTCGGTGAGCCGTATCGGACACTGTGGCTTGGACCGACTGAAGACGGCGTCGCAGCGATGACCAGTTTGCAGGGCTTGAACAATCCGTCGTTGTTGCGCGTGCAGGCGCTCGATTTGCCGGGAGTGGTGCTGGTCGATCGCCTCGGTGATCTGAACAAGGTGTTCGCCGCCACGCAGATCAGCGCCGCCGAACTGAAACTGGCCTCCTGCGTGTTGATCGTGCTGGTGCTGATGCTGCCGTTCGGCCTGACCGGCGCCCTGCGTATCGTCGCCCTGCCGCTGCTGGCGGCGCTGTGCAGTCTGGCCAGCCTTGGCTGGCTCGGTCAGCCACTGACCCTGTTCAGCCTGTTCGGCCTGTTGCTGGTGACGGCGATCAGCGTCGATTACGCAATCCTCATGCGCGAACAGGTGGGCGGCGCGGCGGTGAGCCTGCTCGGCACCTTGCTCGCCGCCGTCACCACGTGGCTATCGTTCGGCCTGCTGGCGGTGTCCAGCACCCCGGCGGTGAGCAATTTCGGCCTGTCGGTGAGCCTCGGCCTGGCGTTCAGCTTCATGCTCGCGCCGTGGGCCGGGCGCCATGAACCGGTTGCGGAGCCAGCGGCATGATGGTCTTCGGCTTCTGGTTGCTGGCCTTGGCGCTGTTTGCCCTGGCGACTCGTGTCGGCCGTCACTTCGGCCTGATTCCGATCGTCAGCCAGTTACTGCTAACGAGCTTCGGTTTGCCGTTGCTGATGTATTTCTGGATCGAGCCGGGCTGGCAGCTCAGCGGCGCACAACTGATCGCCCCTGACTGGCTGAAAGATCTCTACAGCCTGAGCTTCGCCTTGCTGCTCGGGCACATCCTCAGCGATGTCATCGATCTGCGTCTGGATCGCCAGAGCGTAAAAATCGCTGTGCCGAGTTTCGCTGTGCCGTTCGCTTGCGGGCTGGCGGTCGCGTATTGGTTGCTGCCGTCGCAGCCGTGGCTCAGCGCATTGGCCATCGGACTGGTCTTCGCCATTACCGCGATCCCGGTGTTGTACCTGTACCTGCGTCATATCGATTACCCGCCCGCTGCCACGCGGCGGCTGGTGCAGACCGCGATCCTTATCGATCTGACTTGCTGGACGCTGTTCGGCCTAGCCCAAGGCAGCCTGCACCTGAGCAGCCTGTTGCTGCCTGTGGCCATGGCCGGCGTGCCGCTGCTTTTGCACCTGCTGCGCGCGCGTCGCCCGCTGACCTACAGCCTCGGCTTCTTCGCGTTGCTGGTCATGGCCGAGCATTACAAACTCAACGCGCTGATTTTCGGCATCGGCTACCTGCTGTGCATGGCGCTGTTGAAAGTGCCGTTGGTGCTGCCGTTGCCGGCGCGCTGGATGAGCCGTTTGCAGACATGGATCGCGATCCCGCTGATCCTCACGTTCGGCATCGTTCAGATCGACGTGCACAGCGCCCTCGCCAGCCTCGACGCCGGGCAATGGGCGGCGCTGCTGCTGTTGCCGATTGCCAGTAAACTGCTCGGCAACTGGCTCGGCCTCGGTTGGGCGGGCGCCTCGTTCGCTGGCGCCAGCCGCTGGCGCGAAAGCGTGCTGCTGAACATTCGCGGCCTGAGCGAAATCGTCTTTCTCAACCTGCTATTGCAACAACAACTCATCACCCCCGCGCTGTATTTCGCGCTGATGCTGATGGGTCTGATCGCGACGCTGCTGCCGGCCCTTATCGGTCTGCATCGCGCGCCCCTGAATCTGAACAGTCCCTTGCCCCGGAGCTCACGTGCCAATCGTTGAAATGGAATCCCGTCAGGTCGTGATCATCGGTGCCGGCCCGTCCGGTGCTATCGCCGCAGCCCTGCTCAAACGCAAGGGCCACGATGTGCTGGTGCTCGAGCGCCAGCACTTCCCACGCTTCTCCATCGGCGAGAGCCTGCTCAGCCACTGCCTGGATTTCGTCGAAGAAGCCGGTATGCTCGACGCCGTCAACGCCGCCGGGTTCCAGCGCAAGACCGGCGCGGCGTTTGCCTGGGGCGAGCGCTACAGCGCTTTCGATTTTGGCGACACTTTCACCGCCGGCAAGCCGACCACGTTCCAGGTGCAGCGCGCCGATTTCGACAAGTTGCTGGCCGATCAAGCGGCATTGCAAGGTGCGGAAATCCGTTATGGCGATGCGATTGTCAGCGTCGATTTCGATCAGGCGAAACCACAACTCGATGTGCGCCGCGAAGATGGCAGCGAGTATCGCGTCGAAGCCAATTTCGTCCTGGACGCCAGCGGCTACGGCCGCGTGCTATCGCGCTTGCTCGACCTCGAAGCACCTTCGAATTTCCCGGTGCGTCAGGCCGTGTTCACCCATGTCGAAGATCACATCGACAACCCGGCGTTCGACCGTGAAAAGATCCTCGTCACCACCCATCCCGAGCATCGCGATGTGTGGTTCTGGACCATCCCGTTCAGCAATGGCCGCTGCTCGATAGGCGTGGTCGCGGCTGAGGAACATTTCCGGGGCCGCGACAGCGATCTCGATGCCTGCCTGCGCAGCTTCATCGCCGAGACGCCGAGCCTCGCCGGGGTTCTGAACAACGCGGTCTGGGACACCCCGGCGCGCACCCTCGGCGGCTATGCGGCCAACGTGAAAACCCTGCACGGCCCGGGCTTCGCGCTGCTGGGCAACGCCGCAGAATTCCTTGACCCGGTATTCTCCTCCGGCGTGACCATCGCCATGCGTTCGGCGAGCATGGCTGCCGGCGTGCTGCACCGCCAGTTGCAGGGTGAAACGGTGGACTGGCAAAGCGAATTTGCCGAACCGTTGAAACGCGGCGTCGATACCTTCCGTTGCTACGTCGAAGGCTGGTACGCCGGCACCTTCCAGGACGTGATTTTCTATGAGGACAGCCAAGCGGAAATTCGCCGGATGATCTGCTCGATCCTCGCCGGTTACGCCTGGGACGAGCGCAACCCGTTCGTCAGTGAAGCGCGGCGCCGGCTGAAGATGATTTCCCAACTCTGCGCGCAGGACGCCTCATGAATTACTTGAGCGACAGTTACGTCGAGGAAACCCGCTTCGGTCTCTGGTTCTTGCGCAGCCACACCTGGCAGCGCCATGTGCTGCGCGTGGCGATCAACGATTTGCGTGGATTATTCAGTGAGCCGCTGCCGGAACACCCGGTGCTGCTCGACGCCGGTTGCGGTCAGGGCAAGTCCTTCGGCCACCTGCGTCAGACCTTCGCCCCGCAGCGACTGATCGGCGTCGACGCCGACCCGCACAGTTTGCAACTCAGCGCCGAAGAGGCCACCCGCCTGGGCATGCCAGTCGAGTTGATCGGCAGCGATTGCGCCACGCTCAACGTCGCCGATGCCAGCGTCGACCTGCTGTTCTGCCACCAGACCTTCCATCATCTGGTCGAGCAGGAAAAGGCCTTGGCCGAGTTCTATCGCGTGCTCAAGCCAGGCGGCTATCTGCTGTTCGCCGAATCCACCGAGGCTTACATTGATACCTGGGTGATTCGCTGGCTGTTCCGCCATCCGATGCATGTGCAGAAGAGCGCCGCCGGCTACCTGCAGATGATCCGCGAGCAGGGCTTCGAGTTTGCCGAGCGCAATGTGTCCTACCCGTATCTGTGGTGGAGCCGGTCGAAGGATTTTGGTTTGCTGGAGCGGTTGGGGTTGAGCAAACCCAAGCCATTCGGTGAGCGCGAAGAGACGCTGGTAAACGTCGTCGCGCGCAAGCCATTGCAGGAATCTGTCTGATGTACGGCTATCGATCTGAACACCTGAAACCCTGTGGGAGCGAGCCTGCTCGCGAAAGCGGTGTATCAGTCAGCCAAAGTGGCGAATGTCAGATGGCATTCGCGAGCAGGCTCGCTCCCACAGGGTTTGCTGCATGGCTGGCGATCGTTTTGTCAGCCTTGCTGTTTAGTGCCTGCGCCAGCCAGCCACCGCTACCAGCGGCCAACCCGACGCTGCCTCTGCCGCTGCAACTGCACATTGAGCGCGAGCAAGCCGGGCAGCGTCAGGACTGGCTGCTGGTGATCCAGCGCGAAGGCGCCGGCACGCGGTGGTCGATGATGGATCCGCTGGGCATTCCCCAGGCCCGCCAGCAACTGATCGACGGGCACTGGCAGGCCGACGGTCTGCTGCCGCCGAACCCGGAAGCGCGGGAGTTGTTCGCCGCATTGCTGTTCGCCCTGACGCCTCCTGCCGAGCTGCTGCGCAACTATCCCGACGCCCGACAACAGGCCGATCAGCGTTCACTGCCGGCGCGCTGGAACATCCGCTATTCACAACCGTTGAGCTTCCAATTGAATCTGCCCCAAGGCCCGCAATATCGCGTTTCCCAGTTAGGTGAATCGACGCCATGACCGCTTACCTGAATGCCCTAGGCGTGATCTGCGCCCTGGGACGCGACAAGTCTGAAGTCGCGCGCAATCTGTTTGCCGGAGACTGTTCGGGAATGCGCCGCGAGTCCGGCTGGGTCGCCGAACGTGAACTGCCTGTCGCCGGCGTACACGGTGAATTGGCGCCGATCCCCGCGGACCTGGTCGAGCACAGCAGTCGCAACAATCAGCTGCTGCTGGAAGCCGCGCTGCAGATTCGAGACGACATCGATCGTGCGATCCAGACCTTCGGCCGCGAGCGCATAGGCGTGGTGCTCGGCACCAGCACCTCAGGCATCGACGAGGCCAGCCGTGGTCTCGCGCATTACATCCGCGAACAGCAATTTCCCCGCGAGTACGACTATCGCCAGCAGGAACTTGGCGCCCCGGCGAATTTTCTCGCCGAATGGCTGCAACTGAGCGGCCCGGCCTACGTGATTTCCACCGCCTGTACCTCCAGCGCCCGCGCTTTAATGAGCGCTCAGCGCCTGCTCGATCTGGGCCTGTGCGACGCGGTACTGTGCGGCGGCGTCGACAGTCTGTGCAAGCTCACGCTGAACGGTTTCTCATCGCTGGAAGCCGTTTCAGATGAGCGCTGCAATCCGTTTTCCACCAACCGCAACGGCATCAATATCGGCGAGGCAGCGGTGCTGTTCGTGATGAGCAAACAGCGCGGCGAAGACCCGGGCATCGCCCTGCTGGGTGCGGGCGCCAGCTCGGATGCGCACCATATCTCCGCACCGGAGCCGAGCGGTCGCGGCGCCCTGCAAGCCATGCAAAAAGCCCTTGGCCGCGCGCATCTGCAAGCCACGCAGATCAACTACCTGAACCTGCACGGCACCGCCACCCAACACAACGACGCGATGGAAAGTCTGGCGGTCGCGGCGCTGTTTCCCCAAGGCGTCGCCTGCTCGTCAACCAAGCCGCTGACCGGCCACACCCTCGGCGCTGCCGGCGCGCTGGAAGCGGCGTTCTGCTGGCTGAGCCTGAGTGCCGACAACCCTGAGCAGGCGTTGCCTCCGCATATCTGGGACGGCCAGGCCGATCCCGCGCTGCCGCCGCTCAAGTGGGTGACCGCGAGCGAACGCCTGACGTCCATTGCACCGCGCTACCTGATGAGCAACTCGTTTGCCTTCGGCGGCAACAACGTCAGCCTGATTATCGGAGACGCCCCATGAGCCACTGGCCGCTCGCCGAACTGCTGCCGCATGCCGGCGACATGATTCTGATCGACGCCATCGAGCGCTTCGATGACGAGCAGATTTTCACTCGCCTCACGGTCAAGCCCGACGGCCTGTTCAACCTGCCCGACGGCAGCCTGCCGGCGTGGGTCGGCGTTGAGCTGATGGCGCAGAGCGTCGCCGCTTTCGCCGGTTGCCACGCCCGGCAAAAAGGCAATCCGCCGGAGCTGGGCTTTCTCCTCGGCACGCGCAAATTCGAGTGCAACGTCGAAGCCTTTGCGCCTGGCAGCGTGCTGACCATCCACGGCCTGCGCTCACTGGAAGACGACAACGGCATGGGCGTATTCGAATGTCACATCCACGGTGACGGCATACATGCCAGCGCCCGGCTGAACGTGTTCCGTCCGCCGCATGCCAACCAATATCTGCAACAGACAAAGGAGTCGCACGATGACTGAATCCGTACTGGTCACCGGCTCCAGCCGTGGCATCGGCCGCGCCATTGCCTTGCGTCTGGCGCAAGCCGGGCACGACATCGTCCTGCATTGCCGCAGCGGCATGACCGAAGCCCAAGCGGTGCAGGCCGAAATCGAAGCGCTGGGCCGCAGCGCACGCATCCTGCAATTCGACGTCGCCGACCGCGAATCCTGCAGAAGCATTCTCGAAGCCGACGTTGAAAACCATGGCGCCTATTACGGCGTGGTGCTCAACGCCGGGCTGACCCGCGACGGCGCGTTTCCGGCGCTGAGCGATGACGATTGGGACGTGGTCCTGCGCACCAACCTCGACGGTTTCTACAACGTCCTGCACCCGGTGATGATGCCGATGATCCGTCGTCGCGCCGCCGGGCGCATCGTCTGCATCACTTCGGTATCGGGCCTGATCGGCAACCGTGGCCAAGTCAATTACAGCGCCTCGAAGGCCGGCGTGATCGGTGCGGCAAAGGCGTTGGCGATCGAGCTGGGCAAGCGCAAAATCACCGTTAACTGCGTCGCCCCTGGCCTGATCGACACGGCCATGCTCGACGAAAACGTGCCGGTGGAGGAACTGATGAAAATGATCCCCGCGCAACGCATGGGCGCCCCTGAAGAAGTGGCCTCTGCGGTGAATTTCCTGATGTCGGCGGAAGCCTCGTACATCACCCGTCAGGTCCTGGCGGTCAACGGAGGCCTGTGCTGATGAAGCGCGTCGTCGTCACCGGCATGGCCGGCATCACCTCGCTGGGCAGCGACTGGCCGACCATTGCCGGCAATTTCGCGGCCAATCGCAGCGGCATTCGCCGCATGGACGAGTGGGATCGCTTCACTGAGCTCAACACGCGTCTGGCCGGACCTATCGATGATTTCCTCGTACCGTCGCACTGGACCCGCAAGCAGTTGCGCAGCATGGGCCGGGTTTCGCGACTGGCGGTCGGCGCAGCAGAAAAGGCTCTGGCCGATGCTGGCCTGCTCGGTGACGAATCGATCAAGGACGGGCGCATGGGCGTCGCTTGTGGTTCATCTACCGGTAGCACTGACGAGATCAAAGCCTTCGGCAACATGCTGCTCAACTCGGTGGCCGAGGGGCTCAACGCCAACTCCTATGTGCGGATGATGCCGCACACCACCGCCGCCAATATCAGCATTTTCTTCGGCCTCACCGGGCGCCTGATCCCGACCTCCAGCGCCTGCACCAGCGGCAGCCAGGGCATCGGCTACGCCTACGAGGCAATCAAGTTCGGCCGCTTGCCGTTGATGCTCGCCGGCGGTGCCGAAGAACTGTGCCCAACCGAAGCCATGGTGTTTGACGCGCTGTACGCCACCAGCTTGAAAAACGATGCACCCCAGACCAGCCCACGCCCGTACGACAAGGGCCGCGACGGTCTGGTGATTGGTGAAGGTGGCGGCATGCTGGTGCTTGAAGAGCTGGAACACGCCCTCGCCCGTGGCGCGCACATTCACGCGGAAATCGTCGGTTTCGGCAGCAACGCCGACGGCCAGCACACGACCCGCCCGGAACAGGTCACCATGCGCCGCGCCATGGAGCTGGCCTTGGAAGATGCCGGCCTCAGTCCGGACGCCATTGGCTATGTGAACGGCCACGGCACCGCGACCGAACAGGGCGACATCGCCGAAACGTTGGCCACCAGCGGCTTGTTCGGCGAACACATGCCGATCAGCTCGCAAAAGAGCTTTCTCGGCCACACCCTCGGTGCCTGCGGTGCGCTGGAGTCATGGTTCAGCATCGAGATGCTCAACAGCGACCGTTACGTGCACACCTTCAACCTCGACGAGGTCGACCCGCACTGCGGCAAGCTCGATTACCTGCGCGGCGAGTTTCGTCAGATGCACCACGATTACGTGATGAACAACAACTTCGCTTTCGGTGGCGTCAACACTTCGTTGATCTTCCGCCGCTGGGCATAACCGAATCAATCCAGGTCAAGGAGACCTACATGCACTTCAAGAAATTCGCCGCCGTTACCCTGCTGCTCTGCGCCCTGCCAGCGGTCAGCCAGGCCCGCGACACGGCGGTCTACCTGCCATTCGACAAAGCCGTCGCCGAAGCCACCCGCTCCGGCAAGATCGATGGCAGCGTGAAATTCTATCTGGCCGGCAACACCCCGGCCGGTAAAGTCACCGTGGTCAGCGCCGACGCCGTGACCAACAAGAAAACCAACGCCTTCAACAAGTCCGACGAAGTCGCCTGCGAATGGGTTGCCCAATCGGCAATCATCAGCCTGCACCAGGCCGCGAAAAACGCCGGCGCCAACGCCGTGACCAACATCGTCAGCTTCTACAAGCGCAACGAGCGCAAGGACGCGCAAACCTACGAATGCCACGCCGGCGCGATCATGGCGGGCGTTGCGCTGAAGGGTGATTTGGCGAAGGTTCAGTAAACGCCAGAAATGACAAAGGGCGCCGTTTGGCGCCCTTTTTTTGCGCTGATTGAACAGCATCTACACTCGCTGATGCAGGTCGCAGCACCGTAACCTGCCCTCGCAGTCTCTTTCACCGTCAAAGGAGATGACCATGCAAGTGAAAGCCCTGATGGCCGCTGCGCTTATCGCCCTGCTGCCAAGTGCCAGCCATGCCACCAACCTCATGTACATGCCTTTCGAAACCGTGCTGTCGGACGCCATTCGCGCCGGTCGGCTGGATGGCAGTGTGAAGTTCTACCTGATCGGCAACGGGCCGCAGGGCACTCAGCAGTTGCTGCGCCAAGGGGTGGTCAGTGATTTGAAAACCAACGGCTTCAACAAGAGCGATCAGGCTTCGTGTGAATGGGTGTTGCAGTCGAATCTGATCAAATTGCAGGCTGATGCCAAGCGGGTCGGGGCGAATGCGGTGGTCAATATCGTCAGCTACTACGACCAGCGTGTACGCAAGGATTTGAATACCTACGAGTGCCGGGCAGGAGTTTTTGTTACCCGGGTGGCTTTGAAGGGGGATTTGGTGCGGTTGCCCTGAAATCTGTGATGTTTGGGCCGACGCCTTCGCGAGCAGGCTCGCTCCCACCTTGGAATGCGTTTCCCTGTGGGAGCGAGCCTGCTCGCGAAAGCGCCAGCCGCCTTCACACCGTCAGCGGTTCAACCTTGCGCGTAAGCAGTTCGACAAACGCCTTGGCCATCGGCGATTTCTGGTCTTTGCGCTGCACCAGCCACACCGCCGAAATCGCTTCGGGATCGAGCAGCGGGCGGTAGACCACGCCGTCGATGCGCATGCGTTGGTAGGACGCTGGCAGCACTGACACACCGAGGCCCGCTGCGACCAGGCCGATGATGGTCATCGCCTCACCAGCCTCTTGAGCGAAGTGCGGGCTGAAGCCGGCGTCACGGGCCAGGTTTAGCAGTTGCGCATAGAGCCCGCTGCCATAGCTGCGCGGGAAAAATACGAACGGTTCCAGCGCCAGCGCCGAGAGAAACAGGCCTTCATCGCTACTTTGGGCCAGTGGATGCTTGGAACTGAGCACCGCCACCAATGGCTCGCGCATCAACTCCACAACACTCAGTGAATCCGGCAATCCGAGCGGGCGCATGATGCCGACTTCGATCGACTCGTCCACCAGAGCATCGGCGACCATGGTGCTGCTCATTTCGCGCAAATTCAGATGCACCGCCGGAAAGCGCTGACGAAAGGAAAAAATCGCCTGCGGAATGGTCGAATTGAACGGCGCCGACGAGGTGAAGCCAATCTTCAATTCACCCAGCTCGCCAAGTTGCGCACGGCGGGCGACATCCGCTGCCTTGTCGACTTGTGCCAGCACCAGCCGCGCCTCCTGCAGAAACAGGCGACCGGCCTCGCTCAACTCGACCCGACGATTGGTGCGCTCGAACAAGCGCGCGCCGAGCTGTTGCTCCAGCGCCTGAATCTGTTGGCTCAGTGGTGGCTGGGAGATGCCCAGCACCTGTGCGGCCCGGCCGAAATGCAGTTCTTCGGCGACTGCGATGAAGTAACGCAGATGACGCAGTTCCATAGGATTTCCATTAGGTCGCTGAAGCTATCAAACAGGTCGAACAATATATTGGATAGAAACATTAGCCAGCTATATGATTTTTTCATTGCCTGCCCGGCTGTGCTTTCCGAGGTCTGAAGTGAAAACTGCTGTCGCGCCCCTTGCCCACGAAATCCCGCCCGCAGCCGACGACGATGCCCTCGCCGAGCTGCAGGAGATCTACATCGAAAAAGGCACGCCGGCGTTCATGCGCACGGTGCTGGCGCTTTTCTGTGGCGGCTTTGCGACGTTCGCGCTGCTCTATTGCGTGCAACCGATGATGCCGCTGCTGTCCCACGAATACGGGATCAACGCGGCGCAGAGCAGTCTGATCCTCTCGGTGGCAACCGGCATGTTGGCCTTCGGCCTGCTGATCACCGGGCCGATCTCCGACCGCATCGGCCGTAAACCGGTGATGGTCGCGGCATTGTTCGCTGCCGCGCTATGCACCATCGCCAGTTCGATGATGCCGAGCTGGCACGGCGTATTGATCATGCGCGCGCTGATCGGCCTGTCGTTGAGCGGCCTGGCAGCAGTGGCGATGACCTATCTGAGCGAAGAAATCCATCCACAGCACATCGGCCTGGCGATGGGTTTGTACATCGGCGGCAACGCGATCGGCGGAATGAGCGGACGCTTGATAACTGGCGTGCTGATCGACTTCGTCAGCTGGCACACGGCGATGCTGGTGATTGGCGGTCTGGCGCTGGTCGCAGCGGCGGTGTTCTGGAAGATCCTCCCGGAGTCGCGCAACTTCCGCGCCCGCTCGCTGCACCCGCGCAGCCTGCTCGACGGCTTCACCATGCACTTTCGCGACGCCGGTCTGCCGCTGCTGTTTCTTGAAGCGTTTGTGCTGATGGGCGCGTTTGTCACGCTGTTCAACTACATCGGCTACCGCTTGCTGGCTGCGCCGTACAACCTCGATCAGGTATTTGTCGGATTGCTCTCGGTGGTCTACCTGTCGGGGATCTACAGCTCGGCGAAGATCGGTTCGCTGGCGGACAAACTGGGGCGGCGCAGAGTGCTCTGGGCGACGATTGCGCTGATGTTCGCCGGGCTCGCGCTGACGATGTTCACGCCGCTGTTGCTGGTCATCATCGGCATGCTGGTGTTCACCTTCGGCTTCTTCGCCGCGCACTCGGTGGCGAGCAGCTGGATCGGCCGGCGCGCGTTGACGGCCAAGGGTCAGGCGTCGTCGCTGTATCTGTTCAGTTATTACGCCGGATCGAGCATTGCCGGGACGGCGGGCGGGGTGTTCTGGCATCTGGGCGGGTGGAACGGCATCGGCCTGTTTATTGGTGCGTTGTTGCTGATTGCCCTTCTGGTGGCGTTGAAGCTGGCGAAGTTGCCGCCGTTGCAGGGTGTCAAAGCCTGACATAAAACCCTGTGGGAGCGAGCCTGCTCGCGAATGCACTGTGTCAGGCAACATCAGTGTTGAATGACACACCGCTTTCGCGAGCAGGCTCGCTCCCACAGTTGATTTGGGTACGACATTAGATCGTGCAAAAGAAAACGCCCGGCATTGGCCGGGCGTTTTTTATTGGGCGCTGATCACTCGTGATACTGCGCTGACAGCTCATGCACCGCACGCAGGAACGCGCCGGCATGTTCCGGATCAACTTCCGGGGTGATGCCATGACCAAGGTTGAACACGTGGCCGCTGCCCTTGCCATAACTGGCCAGAATGCGCCCGACTTCAGTGCGGATCGCTTCCGGTTTGGCGTAGAGCACCGTCGGGTCCATGTTGCCTTGCAATGCGACCTTGTCGCCGACACGGGCACGGGCGTTGCCGATGTCGCAGGTCCAGTCCAGGCCGAGGGCGTTGGCGCCGGCTTCGGCGATGCTTTCCAGCCACAGGCCGCCGTTTTTGGTGAACAGAATCACCGGCACTTTGCGTCCGTCGTTCTCGCGGATCAGGCCGCTGACGATTTTCTTCATGTAAGCCAGGGAGAATTCCTGATACGCCGCCGCCGACAGGTTGCCGCCCCAGGTATCGAAGATCTGCACCGCTTGCGCACCGGCCATGATCTGGCCGTTGAGGTACGAAGTCACCGACTGCGCCAGTTTGTCGAGCAGCAGGTGCATGGCTTGCGGGTTGTCGTAGAGCATCGCCTTGGTCTTGCGGAAGTCTTTCGAGGAGCCGCCTTCAACCATGTAAGTCGCGAGGGTCCACGGACTGCCGGAGAAACCGATCAACGGCACGCGACCGTTGAGTTCGCGACGGATGGTGCTGACCGCATCCATCACGTAGCCGAGGTCTTTGTGCGGATCCGGGATCGGCAACGCTTCGATGTCGGCCATCGTGCTGACGACTTTTTTGAAGCGCGGACCTTCACCGGTCTCGAAGTACAGGCCCTGGCCCATGGCATCGGGAATGGTGAGGATGTCGGAAAACAGGATCGCCGCGTCCAGTTGCGGGTAGCGGTCGAGCGGTTGCAGGGTGACTTCGCAGGCGAATTGCGGATTCATGCACAGGCTCATGAAGTCGCCGGCATGCGCGCGGCTGGCGCGGTACTCCGGCAGGTAGCGACCGGCCTGGCGCATCATCCACACAGGGGTGACGTCAACGGGTTGCTTGAGCAGGGCGCGGAGGAAACGGTCGTTCTTCAGGGCAGTCATGTCGGCATCCGGAAAAAAAGTGCGGGCATTTTCTCAGAGCGCGAGGCAAAAGGCACGGATGTGGGTCAGCCTTTTGTCTATCGGGTCAATTTGTCGCGCTGGAATGCGCTATCAGCAACACCGAGAAACAACTGTGGGAGCGAGCCTGCTCGCGAAGAGGGCTTCACATTCAACATCTCTGTTGACTGATCCACCGCTTTCGCGAGCAGGCTCGCTCCCACAATTAATCCCATTCCAATTTTGGAAAGTGATCAGACACCCAGGTAATCGAGGATCCCTTCAGCCGCATTGCGCCCCTCGAAGATCGCCGTCACCACCAGGTCGGAACCGCGCACCATGTCGCCGCCGGCGAAGATTTTCGGGTTGCTGGTCTGGTGCTTGTACTGACCTTGCTCAGGCGCAACAACGCGGCCCTGGCTGTCGGTCTGGATCTCGAACTGTTCGAACCACGGCGCCGGGCTCGGGCGGAAGCCGAAGGCGATGACCACGGCATCGGCCGGGATGATCTCTTCGGAACCCGGGATCGGCTCGGGGCTGCGACGGCCACGGGCATCCGGTTCGCCGAGACGGGTCTCGACCACCTTCACGCCTTCGACCTTGTCTTCACCGATGATGGCGATCGGCTGGCGGTTGTAGAGGAATTTCACGCCTTCTTCCTTGGCGTTCTTCACCTCTTTGCGCGAGCCGGGCATGTTCGCTTCGTCACGACGATAGGCACAGGTCACCGACTTGGCGCCCTGACGGATCGAGGTGCGGTTGCAGTCCATCGCCGTGTCGCCGCCGCCGAGTACCACGACCTTCTTGCCTTTCATGTCGACGAAATCTTCCGGCGACTTTTCAAAGCCCAGGTTGCGGTTGACGTTGGCGATGAGGAAATCCAGCGCGTCATAAACGCCCGGCAGATCCTCCCCGGCAAAACCGCCCTTCATGTAGGTGTAGGTGCCCATGCCCATGAACACCGCGTCGTATTCGGCGAGCAGTTGTTCCATGGTCACGTCTTTACCGACTTCGGTGTTGAGACGGAACTCGATGCCCATGCCGGTGAAGACTTCGCGACGATTGCTCAGCACGGTCTTTTCCAGCTTGAACTCGGGGATGCCGAAGGTCAGCAGGCCACCGATTTCCGGGTTCTTGTCGAACACCACCGGGGTTACACCGCCACGCACCAGCACGTCGGCGCAACCCAGACCCGCCGGGCCTGCGCCGATGATCGCGACACGTTTGCCGGTCGGCTTGACCTTGGACATGTCCGGGCGCCAGCCCATGGCGAACGCGGTGTCGGTGATGTACTTCTCGACCGAACCGATGGTCACCGCGCCGAAGCCGTCGTTGAGGGTGCAGGCACCCTCGCACAGACGATCCTGCGGGCACACCCGGCCGCAGACTTCCGGCAGGGTATTGGTCTGGTGCGACAACTCGGCGGCCTGGAGGATGTTGCCCTCGGCGACCAATTTGAGCCAGTTGGGAATGAAGTTGTGCACCGGGCACTTCCATTCGCAATACGGGTTGCCGCAACCCAAGCAGCGGTGGGCCTGATCGGCCGACTGCTGGGGTTTGAACGGTTCGTAGATTTCGACGAACTCTTTCTTGCGTTGACGCAACAGTTTCTTCTTCGGATCCTTGCGCCCGACATCGATGAACTGGAAGTCGTTATTCAGACGTTCAGCCATTGTTAAAACCTCATCAAACTCTTCAGGCGCATATCACTGCGGGTTGGCACGAGTGCTGGAAAGCAGGGTTTTCAAGCTGGCAGCCTTGGGCTTGACCAACCAGAAACGCCGCAAGTAATCGTCGAGGTTCTCGGCGAGTTCACGACCCCACTCGCTGTCGGTTTCGGCGACGTACTCGTTCAGCACGTTCTGCAGGTGGCTGCGATAGGCTTCCATCGCCTCGCCGCTGATCCGCTGGATTTCCACCAGTTCGTGATTGACCCGGTCAACGAAGGTGTTGTCCTGATCGAGCACGTAGGCGAAACCACCGGTCATGCCAGAACCGAAGTTGTAACCGGTCTTGCCCAGCACGCAGACGAAACCACCGGTCATGTACTCGCAGCAGTGATCGCCAGTGCCTTCCACGACGCTGTGGGCACCGGAGTTACGCACGGCGAAACGCTCGCCTGCGGTGCCGGCGGCGAACAACTTGCCGCCAGTGGCACCGTACAGGCAGGTGTTGCCGATAATGGCGCTTTCCTGAGTTTTATAAACGCTGCCCTTCGGCGGCACGATGACCAGCTTGCCGCCGGTCATGCCTTTGCCGACGTAGTCGTTGGCGTCGCCTTCCAGGTACATGTTCAGACCGCCGGCGTTCCACACACCGAAGCTCTGACCTGCCGTGCCCTTGAAGCGGAAGGTGATCGGCGCTTTCGCCATCCCCTGGTTGCCATGCTTGCGCGCGATTTCGCCGGAGATCCGCGCGCCGATCGAACGGTCGCAGTTGCAGATATCCAGCTCGAACTCGGCACCGCTGAGGTCGTTGATCGCCGACGAGGCCAGCTCGACCATCTTCTCCGCCAGCAGACCTTTATCGAACGGCGGGTTGCGCTCGACGCCGCAGAACTGCGGTTTGTCCGCCGGGATGTGATCGCTGCCCAGCAGCGGGGTCAGGTCCAGGTGATGTTGCTTGGCGGTCTGGCCTTCGAGGATTTCCAGCAGATCAGTGCGACCGATCAGCTCTTCGAGGGAGCGCACACCAAGCTTGGCCAGCCACTCACGGGTTTCTTCGGCGACGTAGGTGAAGAAATTCACCACCATGTCGACGGTGCCGATGTAGTGATCCTTGCGCAGCTTCTCGTTCTGCGTCGCGACGCCAGTGGCGCAGTTGTTCAGGTGGCAGATGCGCAGGTATTTGCAGCCCAGTGCGATCATCGGCGCGGTACCGAAGCCGAAGCTCTCGGCGCCGAGGATTGCCGCTTTGATCACGTCGAGGCCGGTTTTCAGGCCGCCGTCGGTCTGCACCCGGACTTTGCCGCGCAGGTCGTTGCCGCGCAGGGTCTGGTGGGTTTCAGCGAGGCCGAGTTCCCAAGGTGCGCCCGCGTATTTGATCGAAGTCAGCGGCGAAGCACCGGTACCGCCGTCGTAACCGGAAATGGTGATCAGGTCGGCATAGGCCTTGGCCACACCGGCGGCGATGGTGCCGACGCCCGCTTCAGCTACGAGTTTCACCGAAACCAGCGCCTGCGGGTTGACCTGCTTGAGGTCAAAGATCAGTTGCGACAAGTCTTCGATCGAGTAGATATCGTGGTGCGGCGGTGGCGAAATCAGGGTCACGCCCGGCACTGCGTAACGCAGTTTGGCGATCAGCCCGTTGACCTTGCCGCCCGGCAGTTGCCCGCCCTCGCCCGGCTTGGCGCCTTGGGCGACCTTGATCTGCAGCACTTCGGCATTGACCAGGTATTCCGGGGTTACACCGAAACGGCCAGTCGCGACCTGCTTGATTTTCGAACTTTTGATGGTGCCGTAACGCGCCGGATCTTCACCACCTTCGCCGGAGTTGGAACGCGCGCCGAGGCGGTTCATGGCTTCGGCCAGGGCTTCGTGAGCTTCCGGCGACAGCGCGCCGAGCGAGATACCGGCGGAGTCGAAGCGCTTGAGCACCGATTCCAGCGGCTCGACTTCACTGATGTCCAGCGGCGTGTCGAGGGTCTTGACCTTGAACAGGTCGCGAATCATCGACACCGGACGGTTGTCCACCAGTGAGGTGTATTCCTTGAACTTGGCGTAGTCGCCCTGCTGCACAGCGGCTTGCAGGGTGTTGACCACGTCCGGGTTGTACGCGTGATATTCGCCACCGTGGACGAACTTCAGCAGACCGCCCTGCTGGATCGGCTTGCGCGGGCTCCAGGCTTCGACGGCGAGGGCTTTCTGCTCGGCTTCGATGTCGACGAAACGCGCACCCTTGATCCGGCTTGGCACACCACGGAAGCTCAGTTCGCAGACTTCTTCGGACAGACCAATGGCCTCGAACAGCTGCGCACCACGGTACGAAGCGATGGTCGAGATACCCATCTTCGACAGGATCTTGAGCAGGCCTTTGGTGATGCCCTTGCGGTAGTTCTTGAACACCTCGTAGAGGTCGCCCAGGACTTCACCGGTACGAATCAGGTCGCCCAATACTTCGTAGGCCAGGAACGGATAGACAGCCGAGGCGCCGAAACCGATCAGCACGGCGAAGTGATGCGGGTCACGGGCGGTCGCGGTTTCAACGAGGATGTTGGAATCGCAACGCAGGCCTTTTTCAGTCAGGCGGTGGTGCACGGCACCGGTCGCCAGGGAGGCGTGGATCGGCAGCTTGCCCGGGGCGATATGACGGTCGCTCAGGACGATCTGGGTACGCCCGGCGCGCACGGCTTCTTCAGCCTGATCGGCAACGTTGCGGATCGCCGCTTCGAGGCCAAGGCTTTCGTCGTAGTTGAGGTCGATGATCGCCCGTTCGAAACCCGGACGGTCGAGGTTCATCAGCGAGCGCCACTTGGCCGGAGAGATCACTGGCGAGCTGAGGATCACGCGCGAGGCGTGTTCCGGCGACTCCTGGAAAATGTTGCGCTCGGCACCGAGGCAGATTTCCAGCGACATCACGATCGCTTCACGCAGCGGGTCGATCGGCGGGTTGGTGACCTGCGCGAACTGCTGGCGGAAATAGTCGTACGGCGTGCGCACACGCTGGGACAGCACGGCCATCGGCGTGTCGTCGCCCATCGAGCCCACGGCTTCGTAACCTTGCTCGCCAAGCGGACGCAGCACCTGATCACGCTCTTCGAACGTGACCTGATACATCTTCATGTACTGCTTGAGCTGGTCGACGTCGTAGAAAGCCGAACCGTGGTCATTGTCTTCCATGGTCGCCTGAATGCGCAGGGCATTCTTGCGCAGCCATTGCTTGTACGGATGACGGGATTTCAGACGGTTGTCGATCGCATCGGTGTCGAGGATCTGCCCGGTCTCGGTATCCACGGCGAAAATCTGGCCCGGGCCGACGCGACCCTTGGCGAGCACGTCTTCAGGCTGGTAGTTCCACACGCCGATTTCCGAGGCGAGGGTGATGAAACCATTCTTGGTGGTCACCCAGCGCGCCGGACGCAGACCGTTACGGTCGAGCAGGCACACCGCGTAGCGACCATCGGTCATCACCACGCCGGCCGGGCCGTCCCACGGTTCCATGTGCATCGAGTTGTACTCGTAGAACGCACGCAGATCCGGGTCCATGGTTTCGACGTTCTGCCACGCTGGCGGAATGATCATCCGCACGCCACGGAACAGGTCGATGCCACCGGTGACCATCAGTTCGAGCATGTTGTCCATGCTCGAGGAGTCGGAACCGACACGGTTGACCAGCGGGCCGAGCTCTTCCAGATCCATCAGATCATTGGTGAACTTGGTCCGACGGGCCTGCGCCCAGTTGCGGTTACCGGTGATGGTGTTGATTTCGCCGTTGTGGGCGAGGAAGCGGAATGGCTGCGCCAGCGGCCATTTCGGCAGGGTGTTGGTGGAGAAGCGCTGGTGGAACACGCAGATCGCGGTTTGCAGGCGCTCGTCACTCAGGTCCGGATAGAACGCGGCCAGGTCGGCCGGCATCATCAGGCCTTTATAGATGATGGTCTTGTGCGAAAAGCTGCAGATGTAGTGGTCGGTGTCAGCGGCGTTGGCCACCGACGAACGGCGACGGGCGCTGAACAGCTTCACCGCCATGTCCTGATCGCTCAGGCCTTCGCCGCCGATGTAGACCTGCTCGATCTGCGGCAGGCGCTCAAGGGCCAGGCGGCCGAGGACGCTGGTGTCGATCGGCACTTGGCGCCAGCCGATCAGTTGCAGGCCTTCGGCGAGGATCTCGCGGTTCATGTTCTCGCGAGCGGCTTCGGCCTTGGCCGGATCCTGATTGAAGAACACCATGCCCACGGCATATTGCTTGGGCATTTCGACGCCGAAGCTTTCCTGGGCAATGGCTCGCAGGAAGGCGTCGGGTTTTTGAATCAGCAGACCGCAACCGTCACCGGTCTTGCCGTCGGCATTAATCCCACCGCGGTGGGTCATGCAGGTCAGGGCCTCAATGGCCGTTTGCAAAAGGGTATGACTGGGCTCGCCCTGCATATGAGCTATCAGGCCGAAACCGCAGTTATCCTTGAATTCATCTGGTTGGTACAGACCTGCTTTCATAGACACTTTCTCACCAGGCTGCCTCTATTCGAGGCAAATTTCTTTTCAATTCAACCACTTGCGTTCCGCGCCGAACGTACGCCGGCTTAGCGGGGGCAAAAGGGTGGTCATTGTACACAGCGACACAGAGGCTCACAAATTTGACGACGAACTGTCGCAAATTCATGTCGCATTTGTGAAAGGTTTAAAGCGATCTGCTGTGCTAGTCAAAACTTTTTTAATTTTGACCGCAACGACTCAAAGACTACTGTGACGCAGACACCACAAGGCACGCGACCGCAGGGACGGTTGGCGCTTGCTGGCGAACCGCGTTGCACGCCAACGTGTGCGAGGCAAGGCGCGGGATGCTGCCAATGGTTGTTCCCTTGGCAAATCCCGCAACGCAGCCTCGCACACGTTGGCGCGCAACCCGAAGGGACGCGCCCCATTTTTCGCTGGGCAGCGTTGCTCGGAACTTATTTGGAAAAACCAAACTGCGTTCCTCGCGCCTTGCCCAGCAAAAAATGGGGCGGCGTCGCGGTCGTCAGCAAGCGCCAACCGTCCCTAGAGGCGGCGCGCACTCGTAGAAATTTTGAGGTGCTTGGAGAGGCGGCCTGGGTAAGGCCGCCGAATCTTCAGCGAGTTGTTGCCAGTTCCTGTTGGACGCTGGCGACAGTGCGAGGCCAAGGTTTACCAGCCTGAACCTTCGCTGGCAAGGCCTTGATGGCAGAAACGGCCGCATCACGATTGGCAAAGTTGCCATAGGTGATCACGTAAAGCGGCTTGCCGTTGAGGACTTTCTTGAAATAACGGTACTCGCCGCCCTGCTCCTTGACGAAGTTCTGCGCAGCGGTTTCCGAGCTGGTACCGAGGATCTGTACGACATAGTTGCTGGTCGGCTGACCGGCGTACCAGCTGCCACCGGCAGCCTTGGCCACGGTGACCGGCTTGTCGGCAGGCTTGGCCGGAGCAGGAGCCGGTTTCGCGGCTGGCGCTGGCGTGGCCGGAGCAGGCTTGGCCGTGGCGATCTGCGTCGGTGCCGGTGCCGGTGTTGGTGCCGGTTTGGCGGCAGGGGTCGGAGCCGGTGTCGGCGCGGGACCGGCCGGAACGCCCGCAGGCGGTGCGGAGGTGGTTACGGTCGGCGGCGTATCGCTGGAGCCTTCCAGGGGCACGCCGTCGTCGCCTTCGGTGATGCCACCGGCGGCTTCTGCCAGCGGGCCACGCATGACCGGCTGCGAGTTGCCGACCAATGGCAGCGGCATCGGCTGGGTGTTGCCGGCGAATTCGACGGACGGGTTGGCGCCGTTCGCTGCACCCTGACCCAATGGCAGTTGCGCCTGTTCATTGGCCGGAGCACCGGTGGTCGGTGCCTTGCTGCGACCCGGCATCAGCCAGGCGGCGGCAACCGCGACCACAACGACGGCGGAAATCGCCAATACGTGTTTCTTCGGCATGTTGAACCCCATACTTGGACGCTTGACCGCGGAGCGGCTGGCAATCATGACTTCGATCAGTGCATCGCGAGCGACCTGGTTGATGTTGCCCGGCCAGCCCTCGGAGCTTTCGTGAATATCAGAGATCTGATCTGCGGTGAAAAGTTCGACACCCCGGCCCGCGCCTTCCAGCCGCTGGTCGAGATATTCGCGGGTCTCTTCTTCGGTGTACGGCTGCAATTCGATGACGTGGAAACGCTCTTCTTCGAGCTGCAACGCCTCAAGCTGAGCGATCAGCGACGACTCGCCGAACAGGAACACATGCGGACGACCTTCCGGCGTGCCGGCGCCGAGCGCCATCAATGCTTCCAGCGCGGACTCGTCGAGCTGCTCGGCATCGTCCACGAGCAGATAGACTTCCTGCCCGGTCAGACCCAGTTGCACCACCTGCTCGAGAATCGCGCCGACTTCGGCCTGAGCGACATCCAGCGCCTGCGCCACCTGGCGCAGCACGCCGGCCGCATCACCGGCGCCACGGGCGGAAACCACCACGCTCTGCACCGATTGCTTGTTGGTACTGGCAACGAGCGCTTGCCGCAGCAGGGTCTTGCCGCTGCCCTGCGGGCCGGTGACCACCAGCAGCAACTGGCTGTAACGCGCCAGATGATGCAGTTGACCCAGCACCGGTTTGCGCTGGGCCGGGAAGAATTTGAAGCCCGGCACCCGTGGCGCGAACGGGTCGTGACTTAACTGGAAATGGCCGAGAAACGCCTCGTCGGCATGCAAACTAGTCATCGGAATCGTTTTAACCTTTAAGCTGAGCCAGGGCGCGGTAATCCGCTCCCAGCGTGGCCTGTAGAACCTCTTTCGGATAATCGTCGGTCACTACCGCTTCGCCCATCCGGCGCAGCAGCACCAGGCGCAGACGACCGTCGATCACTTTTTTATCAATTGCCATGTGTTGGAGAAAATCGGCTTCGCTCATCTCTTCAGGCGGAATGACCGGCAGACCGGCCCGCTGGAACAGACGAATGCCGCGGTCACGCTCCTGCTCGCTGATCCAGCCCAGGCGCGCGGACATTTCCAGCGCCATCACCGTGCCCGCCGCCACCGCCTCGCCATGCAGCCAGACACCATAGCCCATGTGGGTTTCGATGGCGTGGCCGAAGGTGTGGCCGAGGTTGAGCGTGGCGCGTACGCCGGTTTCCTTTTCATCGGCGCCGACCACCGCAGCCTTGGCCGCGCAGGAACGCTCGATCGCATAGGTCAGCGCGGTTTGATCCAGCGCGCGCAGGGCGTCGACGTTTTCTTCGAGCCAGGTCAGGAATGGTTCGTCGCAGATCAGGCCGTACTTGATGACTTCCGCCAGGCCCGCCGACAGCTCGCGCTGCGGCAGGGTTTTCAGCGATGCGGTATCGATCAGCACCACGTTCGGCTGATAGAACGCGCCGACCATGTTCTTGCCCAGCGGATGGTTGATCCCGGTCTTACCGCCGACCGAGGAATCGACCTGCGACAGCAGCGTGGTAGGAATCTGGATGAAATCGACACCGCGCTGATAACAGGCGGCAGCGAAACCGGCCATGTCGCCGATCACCCCGCCGCCCAAGGCGATCACGGTGGTGCGGCGGTCATGACGGGCGGTCAGCAAACCGTCGAAAATCAGTTGCAGGGTTTCCCAGTTCTTGAAGGCTTCGCCGTCAGGCAACACCACCGAGATAACCGAAAACTGCGCAAGGCTGCGGGTCAGACGTTCGAGATAGAGCGGCGCGACGGTTTCGTTGGAGATGATTGCCACCTGCCGCCCGTGGATATGCGGCGCCAGCAGTTCCGGCTGATCCAACAGACCTTCGCCAATATGAATCGGGTAGCTGCGCTCGCCTAGATCGACCTTGAGTGTCTGCATGTGTCCCCACAGTGAAGATGGAAGCAGGCATCCTGCCCTGAAATTATTGGTGTTCTGCGGCTCGTAGCGGTATGACGCCGCTCGCCCGGCATCCGCCACACCCTCGGCGGGCGCTGACAGGACGCCGAGGATAGCGCATTTCGGGCGATGCTTTAACGGGGTGGCAACTGCGCGAGACGGTCGAGAATGTCGAGCACCACCATGCGTGGCGGCCGCTCGTCGGTTTCCACCACCAGGTCGGCAATTTCCCGATAAAGCGGATCCCGGATCTCGAGCAGGTCGCGCAGGGTTTTCGCCGGATCGGCGGTACGCAGCAGCGGCCGATTGCGATCGCGGGAGGTGCGGCCGACCTGCTGCTCGACGGAGGCGTGCAGATACACTACGCGCCCGCCTTCATGCAGGGCCTTGCGATTGGCATCACGCATCACCGCGCCGCCGCCGGTCGCCAGCACCACACCATCGAACGCGCAGAGCTCGGCGATCATCGCCTGCTCGCGGTCACGAAAGCCGGGCTCGCCTTCCTTGTCGAAGATCCATGGGATATTGGCACCCGTGCGCAGCTCAATTTCCTTGTCGGAATCCTTGAACGGCAGGCGCAGCTCTTTGGCCAGCAATCGGCCGATGGTGCTTTTGCCAGCACCCATCGGTCCTACAAGTATCAAATTTCGCACAGAATCAACGACTCACAGCAATCGCCTGGTTATTCATGATACGCGGAGTGAGAAATACCAGCAGCTCGGATTTTTTCTCCGAAACCACATCACGCCGGAAAAGGCGGCCAAGATACGGCACATCGCCAAGAAATGGCACCTTATCTACGACCTTGCTCTGAGTATTTGAAAAAACACCGCCGATTACGATGGTCTCGCCGTCATTTACCAGCACTTTGGCGTTGACCTCGTTTTTCTTGATCGGCGGCACATCCTGCACTTTGTTCAGGTAGTCCGGCTCATCCTTGGTGACCTTGACCTCCATGATGATGCGGTTGTCCGGGGTGATCTGCGGGGTGACTTCCAGTGACAGCGAAGCCTCCTTGAACGACACCGAGGTCGCGCCGCTGGAGCTCGCCTCCTGATAGGGAATCTCGGTGCCTTTGAGGATCTTCGCGGTTTCCTTGTCCGAGGTGACCACCTTCGGCTGCGAGACGATTTCGCCGTTGCCGGTCTTTTCCATCGCCGTCAGTTCGAGATCCAGCAGTACGTTGTCGGTGATGAAAGCAATGCCGATCCCCGAAGTGTTATTGACCGTGCCCATGTCGACGAACGGCGAGTTGGTGCCGGTGCTGCCCGGCGTACCGATAGTGCTCGACGAACCGTTGACCCCGGAGGCGTTCCAGTTGCCCTTGTTCTGCACCGAACCGCCCCAGCGCACGCCCAGGCTCTTGTCATAATCGACGTTGGCCTCAACGATGCGCGCCTCGATCATCACCTGGCGTACCGGAATATCCAGCTGCGCGACGATCCGCCGGAGTTCGTCGAGGCGATCCTGGGTCTGGTAGGCAATGATGTTGTTGGTTCGCTCATCGACGGTAATCGAACCGCGCTCGTCGACCTTGGCCTCGGCGCTGGTCACCGACTGGAACAGCTTGGCGATGTCCGCTGCCTTGGCGTAATTGACTTGCAGCAGCTCGCGACGCAGGGGCGCCAGCTCGGCGATCTGCTTCTGCGATTCCAGTTCCTGACGCTCGCGAGCGGCAATTTCATCGGCCGGCGCGACCAGCAGCACGTTGCCGATCTTGCGCTTGTCCAGCCCCTTGGTTTTCAGCACCAGATCCAGTGCCTGATCCCACGGCACGTTCTGCAGGCGCAAAGTGATACCGCCCTGCACCGTATCGCTCGCCACCAGATTGAGATTGGTGAAGTCCGCGATCAGTTGCAGCACCGAGCGCACGTCGATGTCCTGAAAATTCAGCGAGAGCTTGTCGCCGACATAGGCCTGACGGTCGGCGTTGCGCTTTTGCAGGTCGTCGATGCTCATCGGCCGAACGCTCACGGTGAGCTTGTTGTCGGTCTGGAATGTGGAATAGTCGAAGGTGCCGCTGGGCTCGACGCTGATCACTGCGCGATCACCGGTTACCGCGGCATTGACGAACTGCACCGGCGTGGCGAAATCCTTGACGTCGAGGCGCACGCGCAGCTTTTCCGGCAATTGCGTGCGGGCGAAGCTGAGGATGATCTTGCCATCGTGCTCCTGGATATCCGGGGCGATGGTCGGATCAGAGAGGTCGATGACTACGTTGCCCTCGCCCTCGGTGCCGCGCTGGAAATCGACACCGCGAATCGCCCTGCTGCGTTGCGCGGCTGGTCTGGCCGGTGCCGCAGCGGCCATGGCGGCACGCGGTGCAACGGCAGCCGGGCGCGGCGCTGTCGTGGAGGCGCCCTGACCGACCACCACAAACAGATTATTGCCCTCGACCCGCGTGCTGTAAGGCGCCAACTGCGTCAGGCTGACAATCAGCCGCGTGCGATCCTTGGCTTCGGCCACCGTGGCCGTGCGCGCGTTGCCGCTGCCCAGATCAAGATTCTTGTTGGCCATCTGGCTGGTCACGCCCGGCAGATCCAGTGCAATGCGTGCCGGTGACTCGGTTGTGTAGCCCTTGGGCTGTGGTGGCGGGCCGTCGAACGACAGCTTCAGTTCGACGCGGTCACCCGGCAGCGCGGCAACATCCAGCGCTTTCAGACTGGCCGCCATTACCATCGGTGACACCAGCGCTATCCATAGCGAAAAACCGAGGGTGGAGAAAATCCTGTTCATTATTCGACTTCCACTATGAGTGCTCTTTCAAAGGAATGGTGCGCGGCCGCTCCAGCCAGGCGCCGGCGCCGTCGGGCACGATCTCGACGACATCGACCTGGGTAGGGCTGATGGCGACGATGCGGCCGTCGTTGCGGCCCAGGTAGTCTCCGACCTTGAGACGATGCACCCCGCCTGCGCCGCGCAACAGCGCAAACGAGCCCGAGGCATTGGCAATCGTGCCGACCATTTCGAACTGCTCGATATTGAACCCTTCAAGGTATTGCTTGACCCGATTGGGGTCGGGTTTGACGTTGCGCGAACCGTGTTTCTGCCCGGCCAGATCGACCCGCGCCTGCCGCGAAAACGGGCTGCGCAGGTTGGCGGCGCTGTAAGTGAATGTGGGGTAAGACCGGAATGTCGGCGTTGGTTCAATCCTGCCCGCCGGACGCAGGCGCACTTCGTTGAGGTACGCGTCGAGGTCGCTGAAGTCATCGCCGCCACCGCAGCCGCTTAACGCCAGCATCATGGGCAGGACGAGATAACGAATCGGGGTCATTTCTCCAGCCCCTTGTCGTTATAGCGGTACGTCTTGGCAAGAATGCTCATGCGCAGCTTCGTCCCGCCCTCGGGATTGGCTGGCGCCAGTTCGAAATCGTGCAGAGTGACAATTCGTGGCAGCCCGGCGACGCCGCTGACGAAGGTCGCGAGGTCGTGATAGGCGCCTGTCACGGTGATCTGGATCGGCAGCTCGATGTAGAACGGCTGGGTCACTTCCGGCAGCAGCTTGATCTCTTCGAATTCCAGGCCGCTGCCCAGACCGGTGCGAGTGATGTCTTCGAGCAGGCCCGGCACTTCGGTGTCGCTGGGCAATTGCCGCAGCAGCACGCCGAAGGTGTTTTCCATTTCCTTCATTTGCTGGGTATACAGCTCAAGGTTCGCCGACAGCCGCGCCTTGCTGGCGAATTGTTCCTTGAGGGTGGTTTCCTCTTCGCGCTTGAGGTCGAGCTGATTTTCCATATCGCTGATAAAGAAGTAATAGCCAAGAGCGAGGATCAACACCATCACCAGCGCACCGCACAGGGTTTTTACCGCCGGGGGCCAGGAGCCGATGTTGCTGGTGTCGAGGTCGTTGAAATCGATATTGCGCAGGCTTTGCAGCCATTCGGAGGCGTTCATTGCTCGTCCTCCACAACCTTGGGCTGGGTCTGACGAACGGTCAGCTGGAAGACGTTGGCCTGTTCGACCTGATCGGCGCTGGTGGCCTTGACCTCATTCAGGCTTGGCGCGTCGAACCAGTCGGACGCGTCGAGATTGCGCATCAGCTCGGAGACCCGGTTGTTCGACTCCGCCGCGCCACTGATGGACAGGGTCTTGCCGGCCATTTTCACATCGGTGAAATACACGCCGTCCGGCAGGGTACGCGCCAGTTGGTCGAAGACCCGCCCGCTGATCTGCCGATTGCCCTGCAGGTCCTGGATGATGCGCATGCGCTCGACCAGTTGCTGGCGGCGCGCCTTGAGCTCGCTGATTTGCTTGATGCGTTCGTCGACCACGGCAATCTGTTTGCCGATGTAATCGTTGCGCGCCATTTGCCGCTCGATGGCTGCGGTGATGATCTGGTCGGCAATCAGCACCGCGCCGATCGAGCCGGCCAGCACGCCGATAAGTACCAGCAGAAAGCGTTTGCGCCGTTCTTCGCGGCGTTCCTCGCGCCAGGGGAGAAGGTTGATCCGCGCCATCAGTCGAAACTCCTGAGCGCGAGCCCGCAGGCAATCATCAAGGCTGGCGCATCACTGGCCAGCGCTCCGGCATTGACCTTGCTGCCCAAGGCCATGTCGGCGAAGGGGTTGGCGACCTGCGTCGGCGTGTCCAGCCGCTGTTCGATCAGACGGTCCAGCCCGGGCACCGAGGCGGTGCCGCCCGCCAGCAGGATATGGTCGACCGCGTTGTACTGGCCGGAGGCGAAGAAGAACTGCAGCGAACGCGAGACTTGCTGCACCAGTGCCTCGCGAAATGGCTGCAAGACCTCGCTGACGTAATCGTCAGGCAGCCCGCCCTGTTTTTTCGCTAGGCCCGCCTGTTCGACCGTGAGGCCGTAGCGGCGCTGGATCTCTTCGGTGAGCTGGCGTCCGCCGAACAATTGCTCTCGGGTATAGATGATCTTGCCGTTGTGCAGGACGCTGAGAGTGGTCATGGTCGCACCGATGTCGACCACCGCCACGGTCAGGCGCTCCTGGGAGGCCGCCAGATGCGTCGCCAGCAGACCGAACGAGCGCTCGAGGGCGTAGGCCTCGACGTCCACCACCCGCGCGGTCAGGCCGGCGAGCGCCAGCGCCGCTTCACGCACCTCGACGTTTTCCTTGCGACAGGCGGCAAGCAGCACGTTGACCCGATCCGGGTTGCGCGGCGAGACGCCCTGGACTTCAAAATCGATGGCGACTTCGTCCAGCGGATAGGGAATGTATTGGTCGGCCTCGATCTTGAGCTGGTTTTCCAGTTCGTCGTCAGACAGCCCGGCGTCCATCTCGATGACCTTGGTGATCACCGCAGAACCGGCCACCGCCACCGCCACGCTCTTGACCCCGGTTCGCGCTTTCACCAGCAACCGGCTCAGCGCCTGGCCGACGCCTTCGAGGTCGGCGATGTTCTTTTCGACCACGGCGTTCGCCGGCAACGGCTCCACCGCATAGGCCTCGACCCGGTAGCGCTCGCCCTGACGGCTCAGTTCCAGCAGCTTCACCGACGTGGAGCTGATGTCGATCCCCAGTAACGCATTGGTCTTTTTATTGAAGAGTCCCAGCACTACCAATTCCCTATGACTTTCCGTGAGTTACGGACTCTGTAATACGCATTGCGTTCCTTCACCCCCGTCTTGACAGAAGCGCAAATGACGCCCCCGACGGAAAAGTGCTTATAATGCCCAGCGATTTTTTCCGCTTTTTACTGCCAGCGCGGATGGCTCTGTGTGTAACCGCAGCCCCGTGCCAAATTCATTCTTTGCCCTGGATGTCCAAAAGCCTTGATTCGTCTGCTGAAATTTTTCGGTTGGTCCATCGTCGCCGTTTTCTGCGGACTGCTCTTAGGTCTCAGCGGCGCCTTTCTTTACCTTAGTCCGGGTTTGCCGTCTGTGGAGGCGCTGAGAAGCATTCAGTTGCAGATTCCTCTGCGCGTATACAGCAGCGACAACAAGTTGATCGCAGAATTTGGCGAAATGCGCCGTACACCGATTCGTTTCGCCGACATTCCGCCCAACTTCATCAATGCGTTACTAAGTGCTGAAGACGACAATTTTGCCAACCACTATGGCGTCGACCCGAGCAGCCTGATGCGCGCGGCGACGCAACTGGTCAAGAGCGGGCATATTCAGTCCGGCGGCAGCACCATCACCATGCAGGTGGCGAAGAACTTCTTCCTCACCAGCGAGCGCAGCTTCTCGCGCAAAACCACCGAAATTCTTCTGGCCCTGCAGATCGAGCGACAGCTGACCAAGGACGAGATTCTTGAGCTGTACGTCAACAAGATCTACCTGGGCAACCGCGCCTACGGCATCGAGGCGGCGGCGCAGGTGTATTACGGCAAATCGATCCGTGACATCAGCCTGGCGCAGATGGCGATGATCGCCGGTCTGCCAAAAGCACCGTCGCGTTTCAACCCGCTGGCCAACCCGGCGCGCAGCAAAGAACGCCGCGACTGGATCCTCGGGCGCATGTATAAGCTGGGCAAGATCAGCGAAGCCGACTACACCGCGGCGATCAACGAGCCGCTGAACGCCAGCTACCACGTGCCGACCCCGGAAGTGAACGCACCGTACATCGCCGAAATGGCCCGTGCCGAAATGGTCGGCCGTTATGGCAGCGACGCCTACACCGAAGGCTTCCGTGTCACCACCACGGTGCCAAGCAATCTGCAGGAAATGGCCAACACCGCGCTGCACGAAGGCTTGATGACCTACGACCAGCGCCACGGCTACCGTGGCCCCGAGTCGCGCCTGCCGGGCAAGACCCGCGAAGCCTGGGCCAGCGAGCTGACCAAGCAGCGCACCATCAGCAGCCTCGAACCTGCGATCGTCACCCAGGTCGATAAAACCGGCCTGCAGGTGTTGACCCGCACCGGTGAAGAGCACGTAGCCTGGGACACGATGAAATGGGCGCGACCGTTCCTCAACACCAACAGCATGGGCGCCAACCCGCGCCAGCCGTCGGATGTGGCGCAGGTCGGTGATTTGATCCGCGTGCAGCGCCAGACGGACAATTCGCTGAAATTCAGCCAGATACCACAGGCTCAGGGCGCACTGGTGTCGCTGGATCCGCAAAACGGTGCGATCCGTTCGCTGGTGGGTGGCTTCGCTTTCGAGCAGAGCAACTACAACCGCGCCATGCAGGCCAAGCGTCAGCCGGGTTCGAGCTTCAAGCCATTCGTTTACAGCGCCGCGCTGGATAACGGCTACACCGCTGCCAGCCTGGTCAACGATGCGCCGATCGTGTTCGTCGACGAGTACCTGGACAAGGTCTGGCGCCCGAAGAACGACACCAACACCTTCCTCGGCCCGATCCGCCTGCGTGAAGCGCTGTACAAGTCGCGCAACCTGGTGTCGATCCGCCTGTTGCAGGCCATGGGCGTGGGCAAGACCATCGACTACATCACCCGCTTCGGCTTCAACAAGCAGGACCTGCCGCCGAACCTGTCGCTGGCACTCGGCACCGCAACGCTGACGCCGATGGAAATCGCCACTGGCTGGAGCACCTTTGCCAACGGTGGCTACAAGATCACCCCGTACATCATCGACAAGATCGAAAGCCGTAACGGTGACACTTTGTTCGTCGCCAACCCGCCGACCGTGCCACAGGGTGGCGCGGCGACCGACGGTATCGCTGCGCCGGCTACCGAGTCGTTCACGGTCAATGCCGCTCCGGTTGCCGGTGAAGCGTCGGCCAATCCGGCAGTGCCGCAAGCGCCGGCCGTGGCCGAACGGATTGTCGATGGACGTACCACCTACATCCTCAACAGCATGCTGCAGGACGTAATCAAACTCGGCACCGGCCGGCGCGCACTGGCCATGGGCCGCAGTGACATCGCGGGCAAGACTGGTACCACCAACGAATCGAAAGATGCCTGGTTCTCTGGCTACAACGCTGATTACGTAACCACGGTGTGGACTGGTTTCGACCAACCGGAAAGCCTCGGTCGCCGTGAATTCGGCGGTACTGTGGCGCTGCCGATCTGGATGAATTACATGTCGGCCGCGCTGAAAGACAAGCCGCCGCATGTACAGCCTGAGCCAGAAGGCTTGCTCAGCCTGCGGGTAGACCCGGTCAGCGGCCGTGCAGCAACACCGAGCACACCGGGTGCGTACTTCGAACTGTTCAAGGCCGAAGACACGCCGCCATCGGTGAACGAGCTGGGCAACGGCGCAGTGCCAGGCAGCCCGCTGCCGGCGGATGAACAGGCGCCGATCGATTTGTTCTGATCCTGATGCCGCAAAAAGGCCCCGCCTTCGTGAGAAGTGCGGGGCTTTTTTATTACCCGAAGATCAAAAGCCCCTCACCCTAACCCTCTCCCAGAGGGGAGAGGGGACTTACCGAGTTGTCTGGGGTCAAACACCGACACTGAAAGTGTGGTGTCTATTATGGATTCAAAACCATACATTCAGGTCGGCGTAGCTCCCAAGCGTCCCCCAATCAGTCCCCTCTCCCTCTGGGAGAGGGTTAGGGTGAGGGGCTCTTGATCTTCAGGCATAAAAAAGCCCCGACTCTCACGAGCCGGGGCTTTTGTTTGACACGCTACAACGACTTAGCCGTTGAACACGTCATCCACGCTTTTCAGCGGGTAGTTCTTCGGATACGGCAGGGTGGCCACGCCGGTCTCGATCGCAGCCTTGGCCACGGCGTCGGAGATCAGGGTGATCAGGCGCTTGTCCATTGGTTTCGGAATGATGTACTCACGACCGAATTCCAGCGGAGCACCGCCGTAGGCATCGCACACGTCCTGTGGAACAGGCAGTTTGGCCAGTTCGCGCAGGGCGTTGGCGGCGGCGACTTTCATTTCTTCGTTGATGCGCTTGGCGCGAACGTCCAGGGCACCACGGAAGATGAACGGGAAGCCCAGTACGTTGTTGACCTGATTCGGGTAGTCCGAACGGCCGGTTGCCATGATCACATCGCTACGGGTGGCGTGCGCCAGTTCCGGGGAGATTTCCGGATCCGGGTTGGAGCAGGCGAACACGATCGGGTTGGCCGCCATCGACAGCAGGCCTTCGGCGCTCAGCAGGTTCGGACCGGAAAGACCGACGAATACGTCAGCGCCTGCCAGTGCGTCTGCCAGGGTGCGCTTCTCGGTAGCGTGGGCGAACACTGCTTTGTACTGGTTCAGGTCGTCACGGCCAGAGTGGATCACGCCGGTACGGTCAACCATGAAGATGTTTTCGATGCGAGCGCCCATGCTCACCAGCAATTTCATGCAGGAGATGGCGGCAGCGCCGGCGCCGAGGCAGACGATTTTCGCTTCCGGCAGGGTTTTGCCAGCGATTTCCAGGGCGTTGATCATGCCCGCAGCGGTCACGATCGCGGTGCCGTGCTGGTCATCATGGAACACCGGAATGTCGCACTGCTCGATCAGAGCGCGTTCGATCTCAAAGCACTCTGGCGCCTTGATGTCTTCCAGGTTGATGCCACCGAAGGTGATGGAGATGCGCTTGACGGTGTCGATGAAGGCTTGCGGGCTTTCCGAGTCGACTTCGATGTCGAATACGTCGATGCCGGCGAAGCGCTTGAACAGCACGCCTTTGCCTTCCATCACAGGCTTGGACGCCAATGGGCCGAGGTTGCCCAGGCCGAGAATCGCGGTGCCATCGGAAATGACTGCCACCAGGTTGCCCTTGCCGGTGTATTTGTAGGCCAGTTCAGGATCGCGAGCGATCTCGCGTACTGGTTCAGCTACGCCGGGGCTGTAGGCCAGCGACAGGTCGCGGGCGGTAGCAGTGGCCTTGGTGAGCTCGACACTCAGCTTCCCCGGACGAGGATTGGCGTGGTATTCGAGAGCGGCAGTTTTCAGATCAGACATTTTGGCATTCCGCTTTTTTACTGTTGGACAGACTGGTCAGCGAGGATACGCGCCTCGCAAAGTCCCCACAAGACTGGGCAGTCACCGCTGTCAAGCGCCCTGCCCTACGACTTTGGGCCAAGAGCCACGGCGCACAAGGGCTGGACTGTTCACAATCAGCTGTAAAAATGTCTACAATTTTTCTTCAACGCGGTACGTGCAGCATCGAAGGATCGGTCAACGGCAACAACCAGCGCGCCTGACCTTTTTGCAATCCACCGCGCCGGGTTCGGTCAACCACCCAGCCACGCGCCTCGATCTGCCTGCCTTTCAGTGCTTCCAGACCAGCACTGTCAAATCGTCCGAGCAGATTGGGTGCAACCCGCAATACAACCCTGTCCTGCAACTCGATCCAGATTCCGCCGCGATTGCGCTGCACCTTGCTCACCCGACCGCTGACTACGGCAAAGCCTGAACGCTGGATCTCCTGCGCTTTCTGCACCGGCGATTGCCGCCAGAGACCAAGCCCGGCCTGTCGCGCGCTGCGTTCGGCGGCCTGCTGGCAGGGGACCAGGTCGACATTCGGCGCGACCGCAACGTGAAAACCCAGGCCATCGGCAAGCATTTGCGCTTCGAGATTCACTCCGCTGGCGCTGTAAACATGCGCGAGCGTACGCCCGTAATGGTCTTTCGCCTGCTTGCCGGGCCGCAAGCCGACCCGGCCGCCGCTCTCATCCACCAGCGCTTGCAGGCGTTTACGCGCCGCCACGGCGAACGGTTCGTCGCTGCGGCCCTGCTTGCCCAGCTCCGGCGTATTGAGGCCGATCATGCGCACATTGCGCCCGTCGCTCAGGCGCAGGTTGTCGCCATCGACCACCCGCTGCACGCTGACGCTGACGCTGGTCAGCCCTGCGGGTGTCGGGCAGAACGCCTGGGCGGCGGACAGCCAAATCGCAGACACAAAAAAGGCGCCCGCAAGGGACGCCTTTTTCATCAGTCTGGAGAAGTCGAAACGACCATCCAAAATGATCAGCCTCAGGCTTTTTTGCCGACGCCGAAAGTAGCGAAACGGTCTGCGAACTTCTGCACACGGCCGCCGGTGTCCAGAGTCTTCTGCTTACCGGTGTAGAACGGGTGGCATTCGTTGCAAACGTCGATCGCCAGGGCTTTGCCGTAGGTCGAACGAGTTTCGAACTTGTTACCGCAGCTGCAGGTAACAGCAATTTCCGGGTAGTTCGGATGGATATCGGCTTTCATGGTGTCTTCCTCAGGCTAGCGTGCCGCCACCCAACACTATTGTTGAATACCGCACGTAATTAGGCCGCGGATTCTACCAGACCTTTTCAATCGCGCAAGCTGTCACCGAGACCGACCGTCTGCTAGGCTCCCGGCCTTGAACGCACTTCCCTGTGGGAGCGAGTCTGCTCGCGAAGGCGCCATGGCAGTCGACACATGTGTTGCCTGACCCACCGCCTTAGCGAGCAGGCTCGCTCCCACAGGTCATGCATATCCGATCATTTTGCGTATCGAGATCCCCCCGCGTGCCCGACGCCATTTTGCGCCTTGCCCTGCCTTCGCCTCTGCGCCGCCTGTTCGATTACCGGGCGCCGGCCGGGGTGCGGCGTGAGCAATTGCAGCCGGGCATGCGCTTGCGGGTGCCGTTCGGTCGGCGCGAGATGATCGGGATTCTGGTCGAGGTCACCGACACCAGCGAGGTGCCGGCAGAAAAACTCAAACCGGCACTGGCCCTCCTCGACTCGACTTCACCGCTGCCGCCGGCGCTGTTCAAGCTGTGCCTGTGGACGGCGCAGTATTATCAGCACAGCCTCGGCGACACCTTGAACTGGGCCTTGCCAGTGCTGCTGCGTCAGGGCGAGCTGGCCGAAGCCCGCCAGGAACGCTTCTGGTCGGTGGCCCCCGGCGCCAGCGTCGATGACCCGCGAGTGGCCCGTGCGCCACGCCAGCGCGAGGCGCTGACCACGCTGGCCCAGCACCCCCACGGCGTCGCCCATCAGTTGCTGAGCAAACTGATGCTGAGCAAGGACAGCCTCGATCTGCTGCTGGCCAAGGGACTGGTGCAAGTCGAAATCCGCCGCCACGCCCCCGGCGTCCGCCATGAACACTGGCTGGCACAACCGGAGCTGCCGCTCAACAGCGAACAACGCGCGGCGTATGAAGCGATTCGCGCCGGTTTCGACAGTTATCACGCGTTTCTCCTGGCCGGCGTCACCGGCAGCGGCAAGACCGAAGTCTATCTGCAACTGATCCGCGAAACCCTCGAAGCCGGCAAGCAAGCCTTGGTGCTGATTCCGGAGATCAACCTCGGCCCGCAAACCCTGGCGCGTTTCGAACAGCGCTTCAATGCGCGTATCGCCCTGCTGCATTCGGCAGTGAATGATCGCGAACGCCTCGACGCGTGGCTCGCCGCCCGTGATGGCGAGGCCGACATTATTATCGGCACCCGTTCGGCGCTGTTCACGCCGATGAAAAATCCCGGGCTGATCATCATCGATGAAGAGCACGACGGTTCCTATAAACAGCAGGAAGGTCTGCGCTACCACGCTCGCGATCTGGCGCTGGTGCGCGCGCGGCAGGAAAACATCCCGATCGTGCTCGGCTCCGCCACGCCGTCGCTGGAAAGTCTGCACAACGCTTACACCGGCCGCTACGGCCTGTTGCGTCTGAACGAGCGCGCCGGCGGCGCCAAGCAACCGCGCTTCCTGCGGCTGGACGTGAAAAGCCGTCCGCTCGACAGCGGTATTTCCGGGCCGATGCAGCAAGCCATCGGCCAGACCCTCGCCAACGGCCAGCAGGTGCTGGTGTTCCTCAACCGTCGCGGCTTTGCCCCGACCCTGCTCTGCCACGATTGCGGCTGGATGTCCGAGTGCTCGCGCTGCGATGCGCGCATGACCGTGCATCAACGTTACGGCGAGTTGCGCTGCCACCACTGCGGCAACGTCGAGCGCACGCCGCGCCAGTGCCCGAAGTGCAGCAAGGTCGATCTGCGCCCCGTCGGCGCCGGCACCGAACGCGCCGAAGAACGCCTGGCGATTCTGTTCCCGGATTACCCGGTACTGCGCGTCGATCGCGACAGCACCTCGCGCAAGGACGCGATGAATCAGCTGTTTGCGACGATTCAAAAGGGTCAGCCGTGCATTCTGGTGGGCACGCAGATGTTGGCCAAAGGGCACCATTTCCCAAGGGTGACGCTGGTATCGATTCTGGATGCCGACGGTGGCCTGTTTTCCGGCGACTTCCGCGCCAGCGAGCGCATGGCGCAGTTGATCGTCCAGGTCGCCGGGCGCGCCGGCCGGGCTGAGGAGCCGGGCAGGGTGATCATCCAGACGCATTTGGCCGACCATCCTTTATTGGTGCAACTGACCGAGCAGGGTTATTTCGCCTTCGCCGAACAAGCCTTGAGCGAGCGCCGCGCGGCCGGGTTGCCGCCGTTTGCCCATCTGGCGCTGCTGCGCGCCGAAGCGCACAAGCCGGGGCAGGCGGAAGGCTTTCTCGATGAAGCGTGCAGCGCGGCCGAACGCTTGCTGGCCGAATTGAATCTGAGCGGCATCGAGTTGCTCGGGCCGGTGCCGGCGCCGATGGAGCGCCGAGCCGGGCGTTATCGCGCCCAGCTGTTGTTACAGGCGACCGCGCGGGCACCGTTGCACCGGTTGCTGGCGAGCTGGATGCTGGTGCTGGAGCAGATGCCGAGTGGGCGGGCAGTGCGCTGGTCGCTGGATGTTGATCCGGTGGATCTGTATTGAGCTGAAGATCGCTTTCGCGAGCAGGCTCGCTCCCACAGTGGATCAGCGCCGTACATACCTTGTGTGTCCTGCGCAAAAACCTTGTGGGAGCGAGCCTGCTCGCGAAAGCGGACTTTTTGTCACCACATATCCACATCCTGCCTGCTAAGGTTGGCAAGCCCGTCTTCGCAACGGATAATGCCCAGTTTTTCCACCCGCGCATCGATGCGCCCGCCGCGCTTGCGGTCGAAAGAGAAGACCATGAAAGACACCATTCGCCAGCTGATCCAGCAAGCCCTCACCCAACTCGTCAACGAAGGTGTGTTGCCTGAAGGCCTGACGCCGGCGATCCAGGTGGAGAACGCCCGCGACAAGACCCACGGCGACTTCGCCAGCAACATCGCCATGATGCTGGCCAAGCCGGCCGGCATGAAGCCACGGGATCTGGCGGAGAAAATCATCGCCGCCCTGCCCTCTGACGAGAACGTCACCAAGGCCGAAATCGCCGGCCCGGGCTTCATCAATTTCTTCCAGAACACCCAGGCACTGGCCTCGCGCCTCGACGCCGCACTGGCCGACGCCCATGTCGGCGTGCGCAAGGCCGGCCCGGCGCAACGCACCGTGGTCGACCTGTCGGCGCCGAACCTGGCCAAGGAGATGCACGTCGGCCACTTGCGCTCGACCATCATCGGCGACGGCGTGGCCCGCGTGCTTGAGTTCCTCGGCGACGAAGTGATCCGCCAGAACCACGTCGGCGACTGGGGCACCCAGTTCGGCATGTTGATGGCGTACCTGCAGGAAAACCCGATCACCAGCGACGAATTGTCCGATCTGGAAAACTTCTACCGTGCGGCCAAGCAGCGTTTCGACGAGTCCGAAGAATTCGCCGATCGCGCGCGTGGCCTGGTGGTCAAGTTGCAGGCTGGCGATGCCGAATGCCTGGCACTGTGGACCAAGTTCAAGGACATCTCGCTGTCGCACTGCCAGAAGATCTACGAACTGCTCAACGTCAAACTGACCATGGCCGACGTGATGGGCGAAAGCGCCTACAACGACGACCTGATCAACGTGGTCAACGACCTGAAAGCAGCGGGCATGCTGGTCGAGAGCAACGGCGCCCAGTGCGTGTTCCTCGACGAGTTCAAGAACGCCGATGGCGACCCGCTGCCGGTGATCATCGTCAAGGCCGATGGCGGTTACCTGTACGCCACCACTGACCTGGCGGCCGTGCGCTACCGCAGCGGCAAGCTCAAGGCTGATCGCGCGTTGTATTTCGTCGACCAGCGCCAGGCCCTGCACTTCCAGCAGGTCTTCGCGGTGGCGCGCAAGGCCGGTTTCGTCACCCATCCGATGGAAATGGAGCACATGGGTTTCGGTACCATGAACGGCGCCGATGGCCGTCCATTCAAGACCCGTGATGGCGGCACCGTGAAGCTGATCGACCTGCTGACCGAAGCCCAGGAACGTGCCTACAACTTGGTGAAAGAGAAGAACCCGACCCTGGCCGAAGACGAGTTGCGCAACATCGCCAAGGTCGTCGGCATCGGCGCGGTGAAATACGCCGACCTGTCCAAGCATCGCACCAGCGACTACAGCTTCAACTTCGACCTGATGCTCAATTTCGAAGGCAACACCGCGCCGTATCTGCTGTACGCCTACACCCGCGTGGCCGGTGTGTTCCGCAAACTGGGCAAGGACTTCAGCGAAGTCGACGGCCAGATCGTCCTCGAAGCGGCGCACGAGCAGGAGCTGGCGGCGAAGCTGGCGCAGTTCGGCGAAGTGCTGAACAACGTGGCTGAAAAAGGCACGCCGCACATTCTCTGCACTTACCTGTACGACGTCGCCGGCCTGTTCTCCAGCTTTTACGAGAACTGCCCGATCCTCGCCGCCGACACCCCGGCACAGATGCAGAGCCGTCTGCGTCTGGCCGCACTGACCGGTCGCACCCTCAAGCAAGGCCTGGAGCTGTTGGGTCTGGAAACTCTGGAGCGTATGTAAGTTGGCTGCCAAGAAAAAACCTGCACCCAAACGCGGCGCCAGCCGCTATCAGGCCCCGGCGAAACAACCGATTCCGGGCTGGCTGTGGATGGCCATCGGCCTGACCGTCGGCGCGTTCATCGTGTTTCTGATGAAACTGGAACCGGGCAAGGGCAGCGACACGGTCAAGCGCGAGAAGGTCGAACAGCAGCAGAAAGCGTCGAAGATCGCCGAGGCCAACAAGACCCCGCCGAGCCCGACGCAACCGGTGAAACCGAAGTACGACTTCTACACCCTGCTGCCGGAATCGGAAGTGATCGTGCCGCCGGACGCGGTGCCGGAGAAGACCCTGCCGACGCCGCAAGTGCCGGCCGTCCCGACCACGCCGGTAACCCCGGCCGAAGCGGCGAAGATCGACACCGCACGGGCACAGGCAGCTCTGGCGGGGATCACGCCGCCGCCAGCGCCACCGGTGAGCAAGGCCGCGCCAGTGACCAAGTTCTTCCTCCAGGCCGGTTCGTTCCGCAAGGAAACCGATGCTGACAAGGTACGTGCGCAGATCATTCTGCTCGGCCAAGCCGTCGCGGTGGAGTCCGGCACGGTCAAGGATGAAACCTGGTATCGCGTGCTGGTCGGTCCGTTCAGCAACCGTGAACAACTGACCACGGCGCAGAAACAACTGGCTGGCGCCGGCTTCAGCAACCTGTTGTTACAACAACGCCAGAGCCGCTAAGGCTCTCAGAGGTCAGCTCCAACTTGCAGGTGACCTTCAAACTTTGTGGCGAGGGGATTTATACCCGTTTGGCTGCGGAGCAGCCCTGAAACCAGCCATTGCGGTGCAGCAGGCATACCGCAAATGATGGTTTCGCGACTGCTCCGCAGCCGAACGGGGATAAATCCCCTCGCCACAGTCATCACACACACCATTCGTCTCCCATCGTCCCTGCCGGTTGAAATCCCCTCCAGCACCCCCATATGAATGGGCATAAGGCATTTTCGCCCCGCTGCGTGGAGACTCTTCCCTTGACCACCATCGTTTCAGTCCGCCGCCACGGCAAAGTCGTCATGGGCGGCGACGGCCAGGTTTCTCTCGGCAACACCGTGATGAAAGGCAACGCCAAAAAGGTCCGTCGCCTGTACCACGGCCAGGTCATCGCCGGTTTTGCCGGTGCCACCGCCGACGCCTTTACCCTGTTCGAACGTTTCGAAGGCCAGCTCGAAAAACATCAGGGCCACCTGATCCGCGCCGCCGTCGAACTCGCCAAAGAATGGCGCACCGACCGCTCCCTGAGCCGCCTCGAAGCGATGCTCGCGGTCGCCAACAAGGACGCCTCGCTGATCATCACCGGCAACGGTGACGTGGTCGAACCCGAAGATGGCCTGATCGCCATGGGTTCCGGCGGCGCCTACGCGCAAGCCGCCGCCAGCGCCCTGCTGAAAAAGACCGACTTGTCAGCGCGCGAGATCGTCGAAACCGCTCTCGGCATCGCTGGCGACATCTGCGTATTCACCAACCACACCCAGACCATTGAGGAGCAGGATCTCGCTGAGTAAGCCTGTTGCGGCCCGTGTGCCACGGCTTGTTTCTGCTTGAGGACCGTCAATTATTATGTCCATGACTCCCCGCGAAATCGTCCACGAACTCAACCGCCATATCATCGGCCAGGACGATGCCAAGCGCGCCGTCGCGATTGCCCTGCGCAACCGCTGGCGCCGCATGCAGCTGCCTGAAGAGCTGCGCGTTGAGGTGACCCCGAAGAACATCCTGATGATCGGCCCGACCGGTGTCGGTAAAACCGAGATCGCCCGTCGTCTGGCGAAACTGGCCAATGCGCCGTTCATCAAGGTCGAAGCGACCAAATTCACCGAAGTCGGTTATGTCGGCCGTGACGTCGAGTCGATCATCCGTGATCTGGCCGATGCCGCGATCAAGATGCTCCGCGAACAGGAAATGACCCGCGTACGCCACCGCGCCGAAGACGCTGCCGAGGACCGCATCCTCGACGCGTTGCTGCCGCCGGCACGCATGGGCTTCAGCAATGAAGAGGCGCAGAGTTCCGATTCCAACACGCGTCAGCTGTTCCGCAAGCGTCTGCGCGAAGGCCAGTTGGACGACAAGGAAATCGAGATCGAAGTCGCCGAAGTCTCCGGCATCGAGATCGCCACGCCGCCAGGCATGGAAGAGATGACCAACCAGCTGCAATCGCTGTTTGCCAACATGGGCAAGGGCAAGAAGAAGTCGCGCAAGCTCAAGGTCAAGGAAGCGCTGAAACTGGTGCGCGATGAAGAAGCCGGGCGTCTGGTCAACGAAGAAGAACTGAAGGCCAAGGCGCTGGAAGCGGTCGAGCAGCACGGTATCGTCTTCATCGACGAGATCGACAAGGTCGCCAAGCGCGGCAATGTCGGCGGCGCCGATGTCTCCCGCGAAGGCGTACAGCGCGACCTGCTGCCGCTGATCGAAGGCTGCACCGTCAACACCAAGCTGGGCATGGTCAAGACTGACCACATCCTGTTCATCGCCTCCGGCGCGTTCCACTTGAGCAAGCCAAGCGATCTGGTGCCGGAGCTGCAAGGTCGTCTGCCGATCCGCGTCGAGCTCAAGGCCCTGAGCCCGGAAGACTTCGAACGCATCCTCAGCGAACCGCACGCCTCGCTCACCGAGCAATACTGCGCGCTGCTGAAAACCGAAGGCCTGAACATCCAGTTCCAGCCCGAGGGCATCAAGCGTCTGGCGGAGATCGCCTGGCAGGTCAACGAGAAGACCGAGAACATCGGTGCCCGTCGCCTGCACACCCTGCTTGAGCGTCTGCTCGAAGAGGTGTCGTTCAGCGCCGGCGACCTGGCCAGCGCCCACGATGACAAGGCGATTCTGATCGACGCCGACTACGTCAACAGCCACCTCGGCGAATTGGCGCAGAACGAAGATCTGTCCCGTTATATCCTGTAAGCCATACTTACAGCGGTAGCGGACCCTGTGGGAGCGAGCCTGCTCGCGAAGAGGTCGTGTCAGTCGGTATCAATGCCGTCTGAACCGCCGCTTTCGCGAGCAGGCTCGCTCCCACATTTGAATCAGGGTCGCCCACACATCGGACGCCAGCCCATGAATCGAATCCCCACCGACATCAAACTGCACAAAGCCTCGAAAACCCTGACGCTCACTTACGCGTCCGGCGAGGAATTCACCCTGCCCGCGGAGTTTCTGCGCGTGCACTCCCCCTCCGCCGAGGTCCAGGGCCACGGCAAACCGATCCTGCAATTCGGCAAGCTCAACGTGGGTCTGAGCAAGCTGGAGCCGGCCGGCAACTACGCACTGAAACTGACCTTCGACGACGGTCATGACAGCGGCCTGTTCACTTGGGAATACCTCTACGAACTCGGCAAACGCCAGAACGAACTCTGGGACGATTATCTTGCCGAGCTGCGCGCGGCCGGAAAATCCCGCGATCCGAACGAGTCGTTCGTCAAGCTGATGCTCTAGGCCGTGGCTCTCGCTCTTTAGAGGGCATTTTCTAACTTCATCTGTTTGAATGCTCCGCGCATATGGCCCCGGATCGGCCGCTTGCGAAAAAAATTAAACTCGGGTAACCAATGGAGCTGGCAAGTTCCCTGCAGTGCTCTACGACTGTAAAGCAGCTATGCAGAATCAACGGTCACCCGAGCAGTAGTACCCGGCATTGGCTGTGGAAGCGACAGCGTGAAACCGGGTACTCGTCTCAGGACAATGGAGCGTCGTAGATGAGTGACAAGAATAACGATGACCTGAAGTACCAAGCCTCGGAAAACACTCTGGGGCTTAACCCCGTCGTCGGGCTGCGCGGAAAGGATCTGCTGGCCTCTGCTCGAATGGTGCTGAAACAGGCCATCAGACAACCGATTCACAGCGTCAGGCACGTGACCCATTTCGGCCTCGAGCTGAAGAACGTGCTGCTGGGTAAGTCCGCGCTGCAACCGGCCGGTGACGACCGCCGCTTTGCCGACCCGGCGTGGAGCCAGAACCCGCTATACAAACGTTATCTGCAAACCTACCTGGCCTGGCGCAAGGAACTGCATGCCTGGATCGATGACAGCAGCCTGTCCCCCAAGGACATCGCTCGCGGGCATTTCGTCATCAACCTGATGACCGAAGCCATGGCGCCGACCAACACGGCGGCCAACCCGGCGGCGGTCAAACGCTTCTTCGAAACCGGCGGCAAAAGCCTGCTCGATGGCCTCTCGCATCTGGCCAAGGATCTGGTGCACAACGGCGGCATGCCGAGCCAGGTCAACATGGGCGCGTTCGAGGTCGGCAAGAGCCTGGGCGTCACCGAAGGTGCTGTGGTGTTCCGCAATGATGTGCTGGAGCTGATCCAGTACCGGCCGATCACCGAGCAGGTCCACGAACGCCCACTGCTGGTAGTGCCGCCGCAGATCAACAAGTTCTACGTCTTCGACTTGAGCCCGGACAAGAGTCTGGCGCGCTTCTGCCTGCGCAACAACGTGCCGACCTTCATCATCAGTTGGCGCAACCCGACCAAGGCCCAGCGCGAGTGGGGTCTGTCGACGTATATCGAAGCGCTGAAGGAAGCGGTCGACGTAGTCACCGCGATCACCGGCAGCAAAGATGTGAACATGCTCGGCGCCTGCTCCGGCGGCATCACCTGCACCGCCCTGCTCGGCCACTACGCCGCGCTCGGCGAGAACAAGGTCAACGCCCTCACCCTGCTGGTCAGCGTGCTCGACACCACCCTGGACAGCGACGTCGCCCTGTTCGTCGATGAGCAGACTCTGGAGACCGCCAAGCGCCACTCCTACCAGGCCGGCGTGCTCGAAGGCAAAGACATGGCCAAGGTCTTCGCCTGGATGCGCCCCAACGATCTGATCTGGAACTATTGGGTCAACAACTACCTGCTCGGCAACGAGCCGCCGGTGTTCGACATTCTGTTCTGGAACAACGACACCACCCGCCTGCCCGCTGCGTTCCACGGCGACCTGATCGAGATGTTCAAAAACAATCCACTGATCCGCCCCAATGCACTGGAAGTGTGCGGCACGCCGATCGACCTCAAGCAGGTCACCGCCGACATCTTCTCGCTGGCCGGCACCAACGATCACATCACGCCATGGAAGTCCTGCTACAAGTCGGCGCAGCTGTTCGGCGGAAAAGTAGAATTCGTGCTGTCGAGCAGCGGCCATATCCAAAGCATCCTCAACCCGCCGGGCAATCCGAAATCGCGTTACATGACCAGCGAAGAGATGGCGGCGACTGCCGATGACTGGCAGGAAAACTCGACCAAGCACACCGATTCCTGGTGGCTGTATTGGCAGGCATGGCTGGCCGAGCGCTCGGGCAACCTGAAAAAGGCCCCGACGAAACTGGGCAACAAAGCGTACCCGGCAGGCGAGGCTTCGCCGGGCACTTATGTTCACGAACGGTAACTGACACCACCCATTGTGGGAGAGGGCCTTGTGGCGAGGGGATTTATCCCCGTTGGGTTGCGAAGCGACCCCGAATCCTGAAACCGTGATTTGTCAAACGCACCGCGGCTACTCGATTCACGACTGCTTCGCAGCCGAACGGGGATAAATCCCCTCACCACAAGGTCCGCTCCTACAGGAATACGGGTGGACTTGAAATCTACAGGGCCTCACGCATGCCGCAACCGTTCATATTCCGCACCGTCGATCTGGATGGCCAGACCCTCCGCACGGCGGTGCGTCCCGGCAAGCCTCATTTGACGCCTCTGCTGATTTTCAACGGCATCGGCGCCAACCTGGAGCTGGTGTTCCCGTTTGTCGCTGCGCTCGACCCGGATCTGGAAGTGATCGCCTTCGACGTGCCCGGGGTCGGCGGCTCCTCGACGCCCAACCGGCCGTATCGCTTTCCCGGCCTGGCCAAACTGACGGCGCGGATGCTCGACTATCTCGACTACGGTCAGGTCAATGTGATCGGCGTGTCGTGGGGCGGAGCTCTGGCGCAGCAGTTTGCCTACGACTATCCCGAGCGCTGCAAGAAACTGGTACTGGCGGCCACTGCGGCCGGTGCGGTGATGGTGCCGGGCAAACCGAAAGTGCTATGGATGATGGCCAGCCCGCGCCGCTACATTCAGCCATCCCATGTGATCCGCATCGCGCCGATGATCTACGGCGGCTCGTTCCGTCGCGACCCGACGCTGGCTGCCAGCCATGCGGCGAAAGTGCGCTCGGCGGGCAAGCTCGGTTACTACTGGCAACTGTTCGCCGGCCTCGGCTGGACCAGCATCCACTGGCTGCACAAGATCCATCAGCCGACGCTGGTGCTGGCCGGCGATGACGATCCGCTGATTCCGCTGATCAACATGCGCATGCTCGCCTGGCGCATTCCCAACGCCCAGTTGCACATCATCGATGACGGCCATCTGTTCCTGATCACTCGCGCCGAAGCGGTGGCGCCGATCATCATGAAGTTTCTCGAAGAGGAGCGTCTGCGCGCAGTCATGCACCCGCATCCGACCCCGCTCGGCGGCTGATCGCGGCGGCCTGCTTTATGCAGCACTTTTCAAATCAAGCGCGCGGCAGGACGCCGCGCAGGCAGCAACCGGTAACAGCGTCTATGGTGTTCTGGTTCGGTGAGTGTGTTTTTGCCCTGAAGACGAAGGAGTGTTGAGTCATGCGCGAAAAACCAGCGACGGGCGTGGTGCCCAGCCCCGCCGTGTTTATCAACGCCCAAAGTGCGATCGCCGGTCTGCGTGGCAGGGATCTGCTGTCGACACTGCGCAGCGTCGCCGCCCACGGCTTGCGCAATCCGTTGCACAGCGCAAAGCATGCGCTGAAGCTTGGCGGACAGCTGGGCCGCGTGCTGCTCGGCGAAACCCTGCACCCGACCAATCCGCAAGACAGCCGCTTCGCCGATCCGGCGTGGAGCCTCAACCCGTTCTACCGGCGCAGCCTGCAGGCGTATCTGGCCTGGCAGAAACAGGTCAAGAGCTGGATCGATGAAGGCGACATGAGCCCTGAAGATCGTGCCCGTGCGCACTTCGCTTTCACTCTGCTCAATGACGCCGTGGCGCCCTCCAACACGCTGCTCAATCCGCTGGCGGTCAAGGAGCTGTTCAATTCCGGCGGGCAGAGTCTGGTGCGTGGCCTGAGCCATCTGTTCGATGATCTGTTGCACAACGACGGCCTGCCACGGCAAGTGACCAAGCAGGCGTTCGAGGTCGGCAAAACCGTAGCGACCACCACTGGGGCTGTGGTGTTTCGCAATGAAATGTTCGAGTTGATCCAGTACAAATCGATGAGCGAAAAGCAGTACGCCAAGCCCTTGCTGGTGGTGCCGCCGCAAATCAACAAGTACTACATCTTCGATCTGAGCCCGCAGAACAGCTTCGTCCAATACGCCCTGAAAAACAGCCTGCAGACCTTCATGATCAGCTGGCGCAACCCTGATGTGCGCCATCGCGAGTGGGGCCTGTCGAGTTACGTCGAAGCGGTCGAAGAAGCGATGAACATCTGCCGGGCGATTACCGGCGCCCGCGAAGTGAACCTGATGGGCGCCTGCGCCGGCGGCCTGACCATTGCCGCCCTGCAAGGGCATTTGCAGGCCAAACGGCAACTGCGCCGGGTCGCCAGCGCGACGTACCTGGTCAGTCTGCTCGACAGCCAGATCGAAACTCCGGCGACGTTGTTTGCCGATGAACAAACACTGGAAGCGGCCAAGCGTCGCTCGTACCAGCGAGGCGTGCTCGACGGTCGCGACATGGCCAAGGTCTTCGCCTGGATGCGCCCCAACGATTTGATCTGGAGCTATTTCGTCAACAACTACTTGCTGGGCAAGGAGCCGCCAGCCTTCGACATCCTCTACTGGAACAACGACAACACGCGCCTGCCGGCGGCGCTGCACGGCGATCTGCTGGACTTCTTCAAGCACAACCCGCTGATCCACGCGGGCGGTCTCGAGGTGTGCGGTACGCCGATCGACCTGCAGAAGGTCAATGTCGACAGCTTCAGCGTCGCCGGCATGAACGACCACATCACGCCGTGGGACGCGGTGTATCGTTCGACCCTGCTGCTCGGTGGCGAACGACGTTTCGTGCTGTCCAACAGCGGCCATGTGCAGAGCATCCTCAACCCGCCGAGCAACCCGAAAGCTGCCTACGTCGAGAACGCCAAACTGAGCAGCGACCCGCGTGCCTGGTACTACGATGCCAGACACGTCGACGGCAGCTGGTGGCCGCAGTGGCTGGAATGGGTCGCCCAGCGCTCCGGCGCCCTGAATGAGACTCGCACCACCCTCGGCAATCCGAACTATCCACCGATGGAAGCAGCACCTGGCACCTATGTGCATGTGCGCTGACGCTCAACCGAAATTTTCTAAGAAGACTGGATGAAAACCCGCGACCGGATCCTCGAATGTGCGCTGCAACTGTTCAACGAAAAGGGTGAACCGAACGTTTCCACCATGGAGGTGGCCAACGAAATGGGGATCAGCCCGGGCAATCTCTACTACCACTTCCACGGTAAGGAACCGCTGATTCTCGGCCTGTTCGAACGCTTCCAGCACGAGCTCGCGCCCCTGCTCGACCCGCCGCCGGACGTGGAGCTTGCACCGGAGGATTACTGGCTGTTTCTGCATTTGATCGTCGAGCGCCTGGCGCAGTATCGGTTCCTGTTCCAGGACCTGTCGAACCTCGCCGGGCGCTTGCCGAAACTGGCCAAGGGGATTCGCAATCTGCTCAATGCGCTGAAGCGCACGCTGGCGTCGTTGCTGGCGCGATTGAAGGCTTCGGGGCAACTGGTCAGCGATACCCAGGCATTGGGGCAACTGGTGGAGCAGGTGACCATGACGTTGCTGTTCTCGCTGGATTACCAGCGGATTCTTGATCGTGAGGGAGAGGTTCGGTTGGTGGTTTATCAGATCATGATGCTGGTGGCGCCGCATTTGCTGCCGCCAGTGAAGGTGGCGACAGAGCGGATGGCCTTGCAATACCTTGAGGATCACGACTGACCCGAAAAGCCCCTCACCCTAACCCTCTCCCGGAGGGAGAGGGGACTGATTGGGGGATGTTCGCGAGCTACGCCGACCTGAGCGAGCTTCTTTGAATCGATAATCGACTCGATTTGTTGAGGCCGACGTATGACGCAGGACACCTCGGTCGGCTCCCTCTCCTTGGGGAGAGGGCTGGGGTGAGGGGCCGCTTGGAATGCACAAACAAAAACGCCCGACCTTCACAGGCCGGGCGTTTTTGATTTGCCCTGAAATCAGGACTGACTGGATGGCGTCGACGGTGTCGATGCCGCAGTCGGAGTAGCTGCTGCCGTGGGTGCCGCAGCGGAGTTTGCCGCGTTGGCCAGAGCTGTTGGCGCAGTCGATGGCGCCTCAGCCGGTTTCGGCGCAGCGGCTTTCGGCGCGGCCGGTTTTTTCACTGCTGGCTTTTTCGCCGCAGCCGGCTTGGCCGCAGGCTTCGCAGCGGGTTTGGCGGCAGCAGTTTTCGCTGCTGGCTTGGCCGCTGGTTTCGCTGCAGCTTTAGCCGCAGGTTTTGCTGCCGCTTTGGTTGCCGGTTTGGCAGCGGCCTTGGCGGCAACCGGTTTGGCTGCCGCTTTGGCCGCGGGCTTGGCGGCCGCAGTTTTGGTCGCAGCTTTCGCAGCCGGTTTTGCTGCCGCTTTGGTCAGTGGCTTGGCTGCGGTTTTCGCCGCAGGTTTGGCAGCTGCAGTTTTACTGGCAGGTTTCGCCGCAGCGGTTTTTGCCGCCACAGGCTGCGCTTTCAGACCGGTGAGTTTTTCGATCTGCTTTGTCAGCGTATCGACCTTGGCGTTGAGCGCCTTGACCTCATTGCGGCTCGGCACACCCAGGCGCGAAATCGCGCTGTTCAGGCGCTTGTCGAAAGCCCCTTCCAGCTCGTCCCACTTGCCCAGTGCGCGATCTTTCACGCCGCTGATACGCGACTTGGCCGAGGAGGTCGAGTCCTCGACTTTCTTGCCGACGGCAGTCTTGGTGAGCTTCTCGGCTTTCTCGCCGTCTTTGACCAATGCATCGAAGAGTTTGCTGCCGTCAGTGTCGATCTTCGAGTACACGCCTAAACCAGCCAGCCAGATTTTGCGGGAGTAGGACTCGACCTTCCCGACCCACGAGCTGCTTTCTTTATCGGTGTTCTTTTTGCCAGCCATCCCGTTCTCCTTAAGATTTTCGCGCGACGCGTTCGAGCAATGCCGTCAGCTCATCGAGCTTAGCAGAGAGTGCCTCAACGTCATGTTTAGACGGAATGCCGATCCGATTCAAGGCGCTGGCCACACGGTTGTCGAAGGCCTTCTCGACCTTGTCGAGCTGAACTTCAACGCGACCCTTGAACGAGCTGACCTGAGTGGCCGCGTCATCGATCTCGGCGTTGGCCGCATGGAGTTTTTCGCTGACGGCTTTTTTGCCTTTCTTTTCAACAGTTTGACCGGCGGCTACGAGCTCTTGAAAGTACTCGCTGCCCTCTTGGCCGACCTTGGTGTAGGCGCCCAGGCCTGCCAGCCAGATCTTGCGGGCATAGGATTTGACGTCGCTCAGGGTAGAAGTCGGAGCGTCGATTTTTTTCTTCAAAATGACTTTGGCCATGGTGCACCTCACGCGCAGAAGGTTTGAGGAACTGCCGGACGAGTGTCGGGCTCAGGCACAAAGTAGGGAGAAAAATTAGAAAGGGCACCCTAACCAGCGGGAGCATCACAAAACAAATGTGGGAGCGAGCCTGCTCGCGAATGCGTCATATCAGCCAACATTTCAGTCAACTGATACACCGCTTTCGCGAGCAGGCTCGCTCCCACAGGGGACTGGATTTCAATCTGGAAATCAGGCCAGGGCTTTGTCGAGGGCTTTCTCGATCTCGGCTTTGATCATGCCGCTCATGGCCGACATCATCAGGCCCAGTTCGACGTCGACCCTGATCGAATCGTCCGCCACATGCACTTCGCCTTTCACGCCGGAGCGCTTGAGGTTCAGGGTGTCGCCCGACCACTGCGGCTCCAGGCCGTATTGTTCATTGAGCTTTGTGGCCAGTTTGTCGGCCTTTTCGCGGGCGGCTTCCTTGCCTAGGGTGTGGGCGCGCTCAACACTGATTTTGGCCATGGAATGACTCCTGATGATTGAATGGCTTACGTTGAATCTTGACCGCATCTGCGGCAAATCGTCCCGAAGGTTGCCCATCTTACCTTTAGCCATTCCAAGACAAAGCATGGCTTGGGGATTAGAATGTCGCGCATTCTCTTTTGGTGACAGCGATATGACTGATCAGCGCAAAGGCAGCGATGCCGAACCCACCACTCACTTCGGCTTCAAAAACGTTCCGGAAAGCCAGAAAGCGGAAAAAGTCGCTGAGGTTTTCCATTCCGTAGCCGCTAAATACGACCTGATGAACGACCTTCTGTCGGGCGGCATGCACCGTCTGTGGAAGCGTTTCGCGATCGAGCTTTCCGGCGTGCGCAGCGGCAACCGCGTGCTCGACATCGCTGGTGGCACCGGCGACCTGACGCGCAAGTTCTCGAACCTCGTCGGCCCGACCGGCCAGGTCGTGCTGGCCGACATCAACGAGTCGATGCTCAAGGTCGGCCGTGATCGTCTGCTCGATCTGGGCGTTGCCGGCAACGTCGAATTCGTCCAGGCCGACGCGGAAAAACTGCCATTCCCGGACAACCATTTCGACTGCGTGACCATCGCCTTCGGCCTGCGCAACGTGACGCACAAAGAGGACGCGCTGCGTTCGATGCTGCGCGTGCTCAAGCCCGGCGGCCGCCTGCTGGTGCTGGAATTCTCCAAGCCGACCAACGCGCTGATGTCCAAAGCCTACGACGCCTACTCGTTCGCCTTCATGCCGCTGATGGGCAAGCTGATCACCAATGACTCGGAAAGCTATCGCTACCTGGCCGAATCGATCCGCATGCACCCGAATCAGGAAACCCTGAAGTCGATGATGGTCGAGGCCGGTTTCGACCGCGTGACCTATCACAACATGACCGCAGGCATCGTCGCCCTGCACCGCGGCATCAAACCCTGATGTTGCTCACCGGGCTGCTCGCCAGCGTCGAACTCGGCCTCAACCGGGTGCTGCGTCTCGACAGCACGGCGCTGCCGCGCCTGGCGCATCTGACCGGCAAGGTGATTGCCGTCGACTGCCGCAGCCCGGCGCTGCAACTGTTCATCCTGCCCAGCGACGAAGGCTTGATGCTCGCCTCGCAGTGGGCAGCGGATGTCGATTGCACGTTGCGCGCACCGGCATCGAGCCTGGTGAAACTGGCCCTGAGCAAGGACAAGACCGCCGTGCTGCACGCCCCGGAAGTCGAGCTCGATGGCGACAGCGGTGTGTTGCTGGAGCTGGCCGGCGTGCTGCAAAACCTCGAGCTGGACTGGGAGTACGAACTCTCGCGCTGGCTCGGTCCGGTCGCCACGCAATTGCTCGGCGGCCATCTGCGCAGCCGCGCGCGCTGGTATCAACAAGGATTTGCCAGCCTCAACCAGAATCTTGCCGAATACCTCGCCGAAGAATCACGCACCCTTGTCGGGCAGCGTGAAGCCGAAGCGCGATTCAGCGAACTGGACCGGATCAAACTCGATCTGGAACGACTCGAGGCGCGTTTCGAGCGCCTTTCCCGATCCCTCGACCCAAGCGATAACGCATGAAGCTGCTTGCCGTCCGCCGTCTGTTGCGCATCCAGCGCGTCGTGATCCGCTACCGCCTCGATGACCTGCTGTTCGATCTGCCGCTGCCCTGGTTCCTTCTGGCCGTGCGCTTTTTGCTGCCGTGGCGCTGGCTGCCGCGCAAGCCGCTGGAGCTCAACCGTGGCGCGCGCTTGCGTCTGGCGTTGCAGGATCTGGGGCCGATCTTCATCAAGTTCGGGCAGATTCTTTCGACCCGCCGCGACTTGCTGCCGGAAGACATCGCCGATGAGCTGATGCTGCTGCAGGACCGCGTGCCGCCGTTCGACTCGCAGCTGTCGATCAAGCTGATCGAAGAACAGCTGGGCAAGAAAATCAGCGAAGTATTCAGCCGTTTCGACGTCGCCCCGCTGGCCTCGGCCTCGGTGGCGCAGGTGCATGCGGCGCAGCTCAAAAGCGGCGAAGAAGTCGTGGTCAAGGTCATTCGCCCAGGCCTGAAACCGATCATCGCGCAGGATCTGGCGTGGCTGTTCATCCTCGCCCGCGCGGCGGAAAAGTTCTCCGCTGATGCACGCCTGCTACACCCGGTCGACGTGGTGCAGGATTACGAAAAGACCATTTACGACGAACTCGATCTGTTGCGCGAGGCGGCCAACGCCAGCCAGTTGCGCCGCAACTTCGAGGGCTCGCAGCTGCTTTATGTACCGCAAGTCTATTGGGACTGGTGCCGACCGAAAGTGCTGGTCATGGAGCGCATTTACGGCATTCAGGTCACCGATCTGGCGACCCTCGCTGACCAGCGCACCGACATGAAAATGCTCGCCGAGCGTGGCGTGGAGATTTTCTTCACTCAAGTGTTCCGCGACAGCTTCTTCCACGCCGACATGCACCCGGGCAACATTTTCGTCAGCACCGTCAATCCGTGGAGCCCGCAATACATCGCGATCGACTGCGGCATCGTCGGCAGCCTGACCCCGGAAGACCAGGACTATCTGGCGCGCAACCTGTTCGCCTTCTTCAAGCGTGACTACCGTCGTGTGGCGCAACTGCACATCGATTCGGGCTGGGTGCCGGCGGAAACCAAACTCAACGAATTCGAAGCGGCGATTCGTACCGTGTGCGAACCGATCTTCGAAAAACCGTTAAAAGATATTTCATTTGGCCAGGTATTGATGCGCCTGTTCCAGACCGCACGCCGCTTCAACATGGAAGTGCAGCCGCAACTGGTGCTGTTGCAGAAGACCTTGCTGAACATCGAAGGCCTCGGTCGTCAGTTGTATCCGGATCTGGATCTGTGGAACACCGCGCAGCCGTTTCTCGAGCGCTGGATGCGCGAACGCGTCAGCCCGAAAGCCTTGCTGGGCAACGTGCAGAGCCAGCTGGAGCAGATTCCGCACCTGTCGAACATGGCCCGCGATCTGCTCGAACGCATGTCGCAACCCCACGCCAAAGACCCTCCGCCGCCGTGGCACAAACGCAAGGACGACTGGTTCCTGCGCCTGCTCGGCTGCGCGCATCTGGCCGGCGGCGCGATCCTCGCAGCGGGTGGTCCGTTGACCGAGTGGGCGCACTGGCCCGCCGGAATCATGATCGCGGTCGGTTTGTATCTGGTCGTTCGCCGATAGCACGATTGAGCTGCAAGTTATAAGCTGCCAGCTTCAAGCTTGACGCTACAGGCACGCCGCAACGTGCGTTTACTTGCAGCTCGAAGCTCATGGCTTGCTGCTGCTTTTCGAGATTTGACGATGAAAAACTGGCTGGACGAGATCAAGTGGGATGCTGACGGCCTGGTGCCGGCGATTGCCCAGGATCACAAGACCGGGCGCGTATTGATGATGGCCTGGATGAACCGCGAAGCGCTGGAACTGACCGCTGCGGAGAATCGTGCAATCTACTGGTCACGTTCCCGTGGCAAGCTGTGGCGCAAGGGCGAAGAGTCCGGCCATGTGCAGACCCTGCATGAAATGCGTCTGGACTGTGACGCCGACGTGATCATCCTGATGGTTGAACAGATCGGCGACATCGCCTGCCACACCGGCCGTCAAAGCTGCTTTTACCGGGTCTTCGAAAACGGCGACTGGAAAACGGTCGACCCGGTACTGAAAGACCCGCACGCTATCTATTCCGCAGGACACACACATGAGTGACACCCTGACCCGCCTCGCTCAGGTACTTGAAGAGCGCAAAGGCGCAGCCGCCGACAGTTCGTATGTCGCCAGCCTGTATCACAAGGGGCTGAACAAGATTCTGGAGAAAGTCGGCGAAGAGTCGGTCGAAACCATTATTGCCGCCAAGGATGCCGCGATCAGCGGCGATTGCAGTGATGTGATCTACGAGACCGCCGACCTGTGGTTCCACAGTATGGTCATGCTCGCCCAACTGGGGCAGCATCCGCAGGCCGTGCTGGATGAACTGGACCGTCGCTTCGGCTTGTCCGGACACGTCGAGAAAGCCTCGCGTCCGTCCGCCTGAACAACTTTTAGAGAGGAATCGCCACATGGGCATTTTTGACTGGAAACACTGGGTCGTCATTCTGATTGTCGTGGTGCTGGTGTTCGGTACCAAGAAACTGAAAAACCTCGGCACCGACGTTGGCGAATCGATCAAGGGCTTTCGCAAAGCCATGAACGACGACGAAAAACCGGCCGAACCGAGCGTGACCCCGCCGGCCCAGCCAGTGCCACCGGTGCAGCCGCAAACCACCGCTCAGGCCAACCCGCCGCACACCATCGACGTGCAGGCGCAGAAAGTCGAAGAGCCGATCCGCAAAGACGTGTGAGCACTGACTAATGTTTGGTATCAGCTTCTCTGAACTGCTGCTCGTCGGCCTCGTCGCCCTGCTGGTGCTCGGCCCCGAGCGTCTGCCGGGCGCGGCGCGCACCGCCGGTCTGTGGGTCGGCCGCCTGAAGCGCAGCTTCAACGCGATCAAACAGGAAGTTGAACGTGAAATAGGTGCCGACGAGATCCGTCGGCAACTGCACAACGAACATATTCTGTCGCTGGAGCAAGAGGCGCGGAAGATTTTCAATCCGAACCAGCAGGAGCCGACGCCGGTCGAGCCTGTGGGCGAGCAGACGATTCACAGCGCTGCCGCTCCGACTCCTTCACCTGTTGTAACACCGCCAGGACCGGCGCCGGTTACCACAGACACATCGGTTGAACCCGTAGCGCCCTCCGCCGCGCCGACTACACCAGCGCCTCAAGACCCTACACTGCCGCCGCGAGCCCCATGAGCGATCTTCCGGAAAACGACCAGCACATGCCGCTGGTATCGCACCTCACCGAGTTGCGCACCCGCCTGCTGCGTTGCGTGGCGGCGATCTTCATCATCTTTGCCGGGCTGTTCGCGTTCACCCAGCAGATCTACACCTTCGTCTCGACGCCGTTGCGCCAGTACCTGCCGGTCGGCGCGACGATGATCGCCACCGACGTGTCGTCGCCATTCCTGACGCCGCTGAAACTGACGATGATGGTTTCGCTATTCCTCGCGATTCCGGTGATCCTGCATCAGATCTGGGGCTTTATCGCGCCAGGCCTGTACAAGCATGAAAAACGCGTCGCGGTACCGCTGCTGATCTCCAGCATCCTGCTGTTCTACATCGGCATGGCGTTCGCCTATTACTTCGTCTTTCCATTGATCTTCAAATTCTTCGCCGCTGCCACCCCGGCCGGCGTGGAAATGATGACCGACATCGCCAGCTACCTCGATTTCGTCATGACGCTGTTCTTCGCCTTCGGCGTGGCGTTCGAAATCCCGGTGGCCGTGGTCCTGCTGGTGTGGATCGGCGTGGTCGACGTCAAATACCTGAAGAAGATCCGCCCGTACGTGATCATCGGCTGCTTCGTGGTCGGCATGATCCTCACTCCGCCGGACATCTTCTCGCAGACCCTGCTGGCTGTGCCGATGTGGATGCTGTTCGAGATCGGCATCCTCTTCGGCGCGCTGGTCAGCAAGCGCGAACGCCCGGACGAAACCCCGGCCGACGACCACAACGACCAGCCGCCAGCGACTCAGGCATGAACCTGCTGCTGCTCGAAGAGGCCGACTTCATTGCGGCCGACCGCGTGATCCTGCGCGACCGGCGCCTGACCCACATGCAGGAAGTGCATCGCTCCGAAGTCGGTGACAGCCTGCGCGTCGGGCGCATCAACGGACTGATGGGTTCGGCTGAGCTGCTGCGTCTGGAAGCGGGCGAAGCAGAGTTGCGTGTCAGCCTTGATCAGCCACCGCCGGCCAAGCTGCCGCTGACCCTGGTGCTGGCCCTGCCCCGGCCGAAAATGCTGCGCCGCGTGTTCCAGACCGTCGCGACCATGGGTGTGGCCAAGGTGATTCTGGTCAACAGCTATCGCGTGGAGAAAAGCTTTTGGCAAACGCCGTTTCTGGAGCCGGAAGCGATTCGTGAGCAGTTGATCCTCGGTCTTGAACAGGCACGCGATACGGTGTTGCCGGAGATCGTCATCGAGAAACGCTTCAAGCCTTTCGTTGAGGATCGGCTGCCGGCGATCAGCGCGGGCACCCTCGGCCTGGTCGGCCACCCTGGCAACTTCCCGCCCTGCCCGCGCGCCCTGAACGAACCGGTGACCCTGGCCATCGGCCCCGAGGGTGGCTGGATTCCCTACGAAATCGACCTGCTGGCCAAATCCGGCCTGCAACCGGTGCAATTGGGCGAGCGCATCCTGCGCGTCGAAACCGCCGTCACCGCCCTGCTCGCACGCCTGTTCTGACGCGACCCCGATCCTGTGTAGGAGCTGCCGAAGGCTGCGATATTTTGATCTTGTTTTTAAAAGCAAGATCAAAGGATCGCAGCCTCGTTGCACTCGTCAGCTCCTACAAGCCCCTACAGTCGCAGACAAGTGGCGTTACAGATTGCCACCACCCAGCCGATACAACCCCTATAAGTCCAATTAAGTGGTCCGAAGGGAGTGGTCGCATGTACCGTTGGTTAGCCGAGAGTCTTGGAAACGTCAGCGTCAAACGCAAGCTGGGCATCGGTTTCGGCCTGGTGCTGTTGCTGACGCTGTTGATCACGTTCACCGGCTGGACCGGCATGAGCGGCATCATCAGCCGTGGCGACAAGCTCGGCTTCATTTCCAGCCTCAATGAGCTGACCAAAGACCTGCGCCTGGCGCGCATGGACTACGACATGCGTCGTGGTGAACAGGGTCCGGGCGCGGTCAATGAATTGCTCAGCAAACTCGAAAGCGGTTTGCAGTCGGCACGCGGCATGATCGAGCAGCCGTCCGATGTGGCGATGGTCGACCAGCAACTGGCTGCGGTTGCCGAATACAAACGCGCTTTCGGCGAAATGACCCAGGCCACCGTGCACCGTGAAGATGCGCGCAGCAAGCTTGGCGCCAATGCCGATAATGCCGTGGCCAAGGTCGGCGAAGTCGAAAGTGCGCTGCTGCAAGGCGACAGCGTTGCGCAGTACAACGCTGTCATCGAGCTGAGCAAACTGTTGCAGCAGGCGCGCTATCAGGTGCGCGGTTACACCTACAGCGGCAAGGCCGATGCCGAGCAACCGGCGCTGACCGCCATCGACAACGCCTTGAAGAACCTCGAAAGCCTGCCGACCCGCGTGCCAGAGCAGCACATCGCCAACCTGCAGCAGGCCACCGACTCGCTCAAGGCTTACCGCGCCGCTGTCGCTCAGTTCCGTGATTCACAGGTCAAGAACGCCGCCGCACTGGCCAACATGTCGGCTCAGGGCGACATCCTGATCGCGGCGAGCAAAAAGCTCACCGAATCGCAAACCGTGGTGCGCGACACCGATGCCGCCCACGCCAAGAACATGCTGCTTATCGCTACTGCGCTGGCGCTGGCCTTCGGTCTGATTGCCGCTTGGGCGATCACCCGACAAATCATCATTCCGCTGACCCAGACTCTGAAAGTGGCCGAGCGCGTGGCCGCCGGTGACCTGACCCACAACCTGGTTTCCCTGCGTCGCGACGAACTCGGGCAATTGCAGCGCTCGATGCAAAGCATGACCCAAGGCCTGCGCGAGTTGATCGGCGGTATCAGCGACGGCGTCACGCAGATCGCCAGCGCCGCTGAAGAACTTTCGGCGGTGACCGAGCAGACCAGCGCCGGGGTCAACAATCAAAAGGTCGAGACTGATCAGGTCGCCACCGCCATGAACGAGATGGCCGCCACCGTGCAGGAAGTCGCACGCAATGCTGAAGAAGCCTCAGAGGCCGCTGTCGCCGCTGACCAACAGGCCCGTGAAGGCGACAAGGTCGTCGGCGAAGCCATCGCGCAGATCGAGCGTCTGGCAATCGAGGTGGGTCACTCCACTGAAGCCATGGGCGAGCTCAAGCGTGAAAGCGACAAGATCGGCAGCGTCCTCGACGTGATCAAGTCTGTCGCCCAACAAACCAACCTGTTGGCCCTCAACGCTGCCATCGAAGCGGCCCGTGCCGGGGAAGCCGGACGTGGTTTCGCCGTGGTTGCCGACGAAGTGCGCAGCCTCGCCCAGCGCACCCAGAAGTCCACCGAAGAGATCGAAGAGCTGATCGTCGGCCTGCAAAACGGCACTCAGCAAGTGGCGACGATCATGGACAACAGCCGCAGCCTCACCGACAGCAGCGTCGAACTGACCCGTCGCGCCGGCGGCTCACTGGAGAGCATCACCCGCACCGTCTCGGCGATTCAGGCAATGAACCAGCAGATCGCCGCCGCTGCCGAGCAGCAGAGCGCCGTGGCCGAAGAGATCAACCGCAGCGTGCTGAACGTGCGCGATGTGTCGGATCAGACCTCGGCGGCGAGCGAGGAGACTGCCGCATCCAGCGTTGAATTGGCGCGACTGGGCACGCATCTGCAGATGCTGGTAGGCCGTTTCAAAGTCTGAGTTGATGCACAACCCCGGTTCGCCTGAAACCGAGGTGATGCCATTCGCGAGCAGGCTCGCTCCCACAGGGACACGCATTCCAAGGTGGGAGCGAGCCTGCTCGCGAAGGCAGCGGCGCGGTTTGCGCGTCGTAGTTAACGGGCGCGCCAATTCGGCGACGGATGCTTTGCACTGGTTTTAGGTTTGATCGGTGTTTGTTCGCAGCTCAACAGCGGACATAAAAAAACCCCGCTGAATCAGCGGGGTTCTTTTATCAGGCCGGCTGAGCCTGCAGGCTCACCGGTCGCAGCGGCAGCAACGGCGCATGCGGATCGGCTTTCACCGAAGCGCGCCAAGCATCCAGCCACTCGGCAAGCCCTTCGGCCCAGACCTGCTCGTGCAAACGTGCCAGTGCAACAGGGTCGCTGAGCAGTTGCAGACGATCATGGTTGTTCAGCCCGGCCGGGCCGACCTTGATCGCGTGACGCACACGTTCCTGACGCAGCCACTCGATCGGCTCGGCCTGGCCGTGACGCGAGGTCGCCAGCGAGCACGCCAGGGCGTTCTGCTGTGGATCGACCACGGCGCGGACGAAGCCGTCGTTGAGGGCGTGATAGCGGTTCTCGTGGGTGTACTGATCGGTTGCCAGCAAGGCCTGTGGCGGATTGTATTCCTCAGGGATGAGGAACAGGCTCTCGTCACGGGTCTTCAGGCCCAGGCCGACACGGCTGGAGATCACCGATACCGGGATCGACAGCATCAGCGAACCGACGATCGGCACCAGCCACCAGAGGAAGCTCGGGTTCAGCCAGATCACCAGCAGCGCCCACAAGAAGCCCAGCAACGTCTGCGGACCGTGGCGCTTGACCGCTTCGCTCCACGGCGTCGAGTCGTCGTCACGCTGCGGCGAGTTCCAGGTCGCGGCCCAGCCGAGGAACGCGGCGAGGACGAAGCGGGTGTGGAAAATCATCCGCACCGGCGCCAGCAGCATGGAGAACAGCATCTCCAGCAGCATCGACAGGGTCACCTTGAACTTGCCGCCGAACTCTTTCGCGCCCTTGGCCCAGATCAGGATGATGCTCAACAGCTTCGGCAGGAACAGCAGCACGATGGTCGTCGAGAACAGCGCGATGGCCTTGTCCGGATGCCATTGCGGCCACAGCGGATAGAGCTGGCGCGGTTCGAGGAAGTACTGCGGCTCCATCAGCGTGTTCACCGCCAGCAGCGCGGTCGACAACACCAGGAAGAAGAACCACAACGGCGCCGACAGGTAGGACATCACGCCGGTGAGGAACACCGCGCGGTGCACCGGGTGCATGCCCTTGACCAGGAACAGGCGGAAGTTCATCAGGTTGCCGTGGCACCAGCGCCGATCACGCTTGAGCTCGTCGAGCAGGTTCGGCGGCAACTCTTCGTAACTGCCCGGCAGGTCGTAGGCAATCCACACGCCCCAGCCGGCACGGCGCATCAGCGCAGCTTCGACGAAGTCGTGGGACAGGATCGCACCGGAGAACGCGCCTTTGCCCGGCAACGGCGCCAAAGCGCAGTGGTCGATGAACGGCTTCATGCGGATGATCGCGTTGTGACCCCAGTAGTGCGATTCACCCAACTGCCAGAAGTGCAGACCGGCGGTAAACAGCGGGCCGTACACGCGGGTGGCGAACTGCTGCATGCGCGCATACAGGGTGTCCATGCCCGACGCACGTGGCGCGGTCTGGATGATCCCGGCGTCCGGCGTGGCTTCCATCAGGCGCACCAGACTGGTCAGGCACTCGCCGCTCATCACCGAGTCGGCGTCGAGCACGACCATGTACTTGTAGTCACCGCCCCAACGACGGCAGAAGTCGTCGAGGTTGCCGCTCTTGCGCTTCACACGACGGCGACGACGGCGATAGAAGATCTTGCCGAAGCCTTTGGCTTCGCGGCAGACATCCAGCCAGGCCTGTTGCTCGGCGACGCAGATATCGGTGTCGTTACTGTCACTGAGGACGAAGAAGTCGAAGCGATCCAGATCACCGGTGGCGGCGACCGACTCGAACGTCGCACGTAGACCGGCGAATACACGCGGCACGTCTTCGTTGCAGATCGGCATCACCAGCGCAGTACGCGCATCTTTCGGAATCGGCTCGTTACCCGCGCTTTTCCCGGAGATACGGTATTTATCGTGGCCGGTGAGCAACTCGAGGAAGCCCATCAGCGCGGTCCAGAAACCGGCCGAGACCCAGCAGAACAGAATCCCGAACAGAATCAGGATGCTGGTTTGCAGCGCGTACGGCAGCACTTGCGTGGCGGTTTGCAGCAGCGGCTGATGCAGGACTTCTTCCAGATCGACGAACGACCAGCCCTGGTACGGCATGATGCCTTTCATGTACCAGCCGGCAACGATGGTCTGGCCGAGCATCAGCAGCAACAGAATGTAGCGGCGGATCGAACCGACGGTGCGCCAGCGCGCGGCCGGCAGGACATTGGCGTCCTTCGGTGGCTGCGGCGGGTTGGTGCGCCCGGTCAGACGGCGCCAGCCACGCACCAGGATATTGGTGCGCCATGGCTCCGGCACGACCTTGGTGCGGCGGATCGGCGGGGTCGCCTTGAGGCTGACCCGACCGCTGGCATCGAGCACCAGCATTTCCGCTTCAGCCAGTTCTTCGGCAGTGCTCAGGGTCAGACGCTTGCCCACCGAAGCCTGGGCGGCTTCAGCAGGGGCGTCGAATGTCGAGGACGACAGGCGTTCATGCAGCTCGCTGAACGACTGGCAACCCGCGAGTTCCGCGCGTTGCTCGTCGGTCATCGGCAGATGCGCCAGATACTCGGACAGAGTCTCTGGCTGTACTGGTGAATTACTCATCGGCAGGCAACTGATAGCTCCAGGTCTCGGTCAGGACTTCTTCAGTCGGCGCCGATTCCGGTGTGGCTGGGGCCGCGTCGGCAGCGACTGGCTGCTTGGCGTCTTTGTTGGCCTTGTCCTTGGCGTCGGCTGCAGGCTTGGCTTCAGCCTGTTTGGCTTCGGCGGCCTTGGCTTCCTTGTCGAGTTTTTCCTGTTGCTTGGCAGCAACCTTGTCAGCCTTGGCGACCGACGAGTTGGAGGCCGGGACCGATTTGCCCAGATCCGCGGTGACCACCGGCTGAACCAGAGCAGCGCGCATCTCGGTTGCCTTGCTCGGATCCTTAATCTTCATCCGCAGGGTCAAACGCCAGCCCTTGGTTTCCGGGTTGTAGCGCACGCTGTTCTCGACCAGTTCGGCGTTGTCACCGACGCTGACCTGACTGCGCACGTCGGCATCCGGCGTCAGGGCCGCCAGCGACGGGCCTTCGAAGTCGACCAGATAGGCCACGCTGCCATCGGGCTGACGGATCAGGTTCGATTGCTTGACGTCACCGGTCGAACGCAGGGTCTGCGCCACCCAGGCGCTGTCCGGCGCATGGAGTGCTGCTTCGTCCATGGTCCAGTGCATACGGTAGGCGAAGTCCAGCGGCTGGCCTGGCTCCGGCATTTTTTCCGGGCTCCAGAACGCAACGATGTTGTCGTTGGTTTCGTCAGCGGTCGGAATCTCTACCAGATCGACAGTGCCCTTGCCCCACTCGCCCTTCGGCTCGATCCAGGCACTTGGGCGCTTGTCGTAGCGGTCGTCGAGGTCTTCGTAGTGGCTGAAATCACGGCCACGCTGCAGCAGACCGAAACCACGCGGGTTCTCGACGCTGAAGTTGCTCACAGCCAGATGTTTCGGGTTGTTCAGTGGGCGCCAGATCCACTCGCCGTTGCCGGCATGGATCGACAGACCGCTGGAGTCGTGCAGTTCACGACGGTAGTTGAGGACTTTCGACGGCTGGTTGGCGCCGAACAGGAACATGCTGGTCAGCGGCGCGATGCCCAGTTTGCCGACCTTGTCACGCAGGAACATCTGCGCCTTGACGTCGACGATGGTGTCGCTGCCCGGACGCAGGATCAAACGGTAGGCACCAGTGGCACGCGGCGAGTCGAGCAGAGCAAAGATCACCAGGTGCTTGTCGCCCGGCTTGGGCTGCTGAATCCAGAACTCGCGGAAACGCGGGAACTCTTCACCCGACGGCAGCGCGGTATCGATCGCCAGACCACGGGCCGACAGACCGTAGGTGTGGCCCTTGCCGACGACGCGGAAGTAGCTCGCGCCGAGCATGGTCATGATCTCGTCTTGCTTGTCGGCCTTGTTGATCGGGTACAGCACACGGAAACCGGCATAACCCAGTTGCTCGGTGGCTTTCGGATCGAATTTCAGATCGCCGAAATCGAAGCGGCTCGGATCGTATTTGATCTCCGAGACGGTATTGGTGGTGATTTCGTTGATTTTCACCGGTGTATCGAAGTGCATACCCTGGTGATAGAAGGAGAGCTTGAACGGCGTCTTCTGATCGGCCCACTCAGCCTTTTCGGTGAGGAAGCGGATCTTCTGGTAGTCCGCGAACTTCATTTCGCGGAATTCGTTCGGCAGGTTGCTGCGCGGGGCTTCGAACTTCTGCCCGGCCAGCTCTTTGGCCTTGGCCGATACGTCGTCAAGATTGAACGCCCAAAGCTGACCGGCGCTGAGCAGGCACAGGAGCGCCGAACCCGCTACCAGAGCACTTCGCATGCGTTTGGCAGACATTTTTGCTGCATTACAGGGACTAACAATCACGAGCAACCCTCGCCGAAAACAGATCAATAAACCAACGGCCAGCTATCTTTATGCCAGGTTGGCGAGCATTGTTCCGACTCCGCCGGGGCAAAATGATTCCCCAATCGGATCCAGACAAGTCTCTACCTAAGTCAAAACGGATCAACGAATGTCGATCCCCGCAGCGCGCGATTATCTAGTAGCCCGGATGACAACGCATCAGGGGTAACAAAGTATTTATCGCGAAAACAGCCTAAAAACAGTCGAAATTTCCGAAAAAGGTGTTTCAGGCACTGTCAGGTCTGTAACAAAAAGGTAACCGGGCCATCGTTGACCAGGTGCACCTGCATATCGGCGCCGAATCTACCTGATGCCACAGTGCCATGCACCTGTTTCGCCTGGCTCAATAAATAGTCGAACAATTCCTCACCCAGTGCCGGCGGTGCGGCCGTGGAAAAGCTCGGGCGCAGGCCGCTTTTGGTGTCGGCGGCAAGTGTGAACTGAGAGACCAGCAGCAACCCGCCACCCACATCCGCCAGGGACAGATTCATCTTGCCCTCGGCGTCACTGAATACTCGATAGTTAAGCAGCTTATGCAGAAGTTTGTCGGCGCTGGTACGCGTATCGTCGGGTTCTACCGCGACCAGCACGAGCAAACCCTGATCGATTGCGCCGACAATCTCCCCAGTGACTTCAACCCGCGCGCCGCGTACGCGCTGTAACAGCGCCTTCATGCTTCTTCGAGTGGCAAGTCGAGCAGGCGCTGGGCCATTTTGCTCGCCGCGCGCACCAGCGCATCGGTGATGCCTGGCTCGGACGCGGCGTGGCCGGCGTCGCGGATCACCTGCAATTCGCTGTTCGGCCAGGCCTGGTGCAATTCCCAGGCATTGTCGAGCGGGCAGATCACGTCGTAGCGACCGTGAATGATCACGCCGGGCAGATGAGCGATCTTGCCCATGTCGCGGATCAGCTGGTTCGGCTCAAGGAAGGCGTTGTTGGTGAAGTAGTGGCATTCGATCCGCGCAATCGACAGCGCGCGCTGCGGCTCGGAGAAACGATCGACCACCAGCGGGTTCGGCCGCAGGGTCGCGGTACGCCCTTCCCAGGTCGACCACGCCTTCGCTGCATGCATCTGGGCGATCTGGTCGTTGCCGGTCAGGCGTTTGTGGAAAGCACTGAGCAGGTCGTCGCGCTCGTCCAGCGGGATCGGCGCGATGTAGTCCTGCCAGTAATCCGGGAATAGACGGCTGGCGCCGGCCTGATAGAACCATTCGATTTCCTGCGGACGGCAGAGGAAAATCCCGCGCAGAATCAGACCATGGACCCGCTCCGGGTGGGTTTGCGCGTAGGCCAGCGCCAGGGTCGAACCCCACGAGCCGCCGAACAGCACCCATTTTTCAATGCCCAGGTGTTTGCGGATGCGCTCAAGGTCTTCCACCAGATCCCAGGTGGTGTTGTTTTCCAGGCTGGCGTGCGGGGTGGAGCGACCGCAGCCGCGCTGGTCGAAGGTGACGATGCGATACAGATTCGGATCGAAATAGCGTCGGCTCTGGGCGTCGCAGCCGGCGCCGGGGCCACCGTGGATGAATACGACCGGCAATCCTTCCGGCGAGCCGCTTTCATCGACGTACAGCGTATGGGTGTCATCGACAGCCAGATCGTGCCGGGCGTGAGGTTTGATCTGCGGAAACAAAGTCTGCATTGCGCGCTCCGTAAGGGGTCGAGGTCATCCCTGGGGGGACTCGTATTATTCTGCCGTTGGGCATCATAAACCCGATTTGCGTCAATGAGCATGCTCCGGGGCCTGATCGTTCCCACGCTCTGCGTGGGAACGCCTCTTGGGACGCTCCGCGTCCAGTGACGCGGAGCGTCACGGGCTGCATTCCCACGCAGAGCGTGGGAACGATCAAACGGACGCCTTCGCGAGCAGGCTCGCTCCCACAGGGGTTAGGCGCTGTAGTGAGATTTTGCCCAGGCCAGATAGCCCTGCAGCAATTCCCTGAGCACCACCCGCGTCGGCTCGGCCAGGTCAGCGCGGTAGCGGAACGGTTCGAACTCTTCCATGTAGGTGGACTGGCACAGTTCCAGCTGCACGGCGTGGATGTTCTGCGCCGGATCGCCGTACTGGCGGGTGATGTGCCCGCCCTTGAACCGACCGTTCAGCACATGGGTGAACTGCGCGTGCTGCGCACAGATCGCTTCCAGTTGACTGGCCAGTTGCGGATCACAACTGGCGCCATTGAACGTGCCGAGGTTGAAGTCCGGCAGCTTGCCGTCGAACAGGTGCGGGATGATTGAGCGGATCGAGTGCGCATCGAACAACAGCGCGTAGCCGAATTCGGCTTTCAGTCGCGCCAGTTCCTCCTGCAAGGTGCGGTGGTACGGCGTCCAGATCTGCTCCAGGTATGTTGCGCGCTCCTCTTTCGACGGTTCCAGACCTTCCTGAAACAACGGAATGCCGTCGAACAACGTCGCCGGATACAACCCGGTGGTCGCCCCGGCATACAACGGCTTGTCGTCGGACGGCCGGTTGAGGTCGATGACGAAACGCGAATACTCGGCAGCCAGGGTGCTGGCGCCCAGTTCCTCGGCAAAATCGTAGAGCTGCGGGATATGCCAGTCGGTGTCCGGCAAACTCTTCGCGACGGGGATCAACCCGGCTTCGACCGCCGGGGTCAGACGCACGCCGGCGTGGGGCATGCTGATCAGCAGCGGCACGCGACCTTGTTTGAAACTCAGAACCTTGTCCACAACCGCCCTCCTAGAAATTCGATTCGACGCCGTGACGCACGACGCGCTTGTCCAGATCGCCACCGAGCCAATAGGCCAGATCCGCCGGACGCTCGATGTCCCACGCCACGAAATCAGCGACCTTGCCGACCTCCAGCGAGCCGTGGGTATCGGCCATGCCCAACGCCTGCGCGGCATGAAGGGTCGCCCCGGCCAGGGCTTCTTCCGGAGTCATGCGAAAACAGGTGCAGGCCATGTTCAGCATCAGGCGCAACGACAGCGCTGGCGAGGTGCCGGGGTTGAGGTCGCTGGCGATGGCGATCTTCACCTTGTGCTTGCGCAGCGCTTCCATCGGCGGCAACTGGGTTTCGCGCAGGAAATAGAACGCGCCGGGTAGCAGCACGGCAACGGTGTCGGCAGCGGCCATGGCGATCGCGTCGTCCTCGTCCATGAACTCCAGGTGATCGGCGGACAAGGCTTTGTAGCGCGCGGCGAGGCTGGAACCATGCAGCGAGGACAATTGCTCGGCGTGCAGCTTCACCGGCAGTCCGAGTTGTTGCGCGGCGACGAAGACCCGCTCGACCTGCTCCGGCGAAAACGCCAGGTATTCGCAGAACGCATCCACGGCATCGACCAAACGTTCGGCGGCGAGGGCCGGAAGCATCTGCTCGCAGACCAGATCGATGTAATCGTCGGCGCGATCCTTGTACTCCGGTGGCAACGCGTGCGCCGCCAGGCAAGTGCTGCGCACGCTGATCGGCAGCTCTTCGGCCAGACGCCGGATGACCCGCAACAGCTTGCGCTCGTTGGCCAGATCGAGACCGTAGCCCGACTTCATTTCCACCGTGGTCACGCCGTCGCGCATCAGGCTTTTCAGGCGTTTGACGGCGCTGGCGAACAACTCGTCTTCGCTCGCTTCACGGGTGGCGCGCACCGTGCTGGCGATGCCCCCGCCCTGCGCGGCGATCTCGGCGTAGCTGACGCCTTGCAGACGCTGCTCGAACTCGCCGCTGCGGTTGCCACCGAACACGGTGTGGGTGTGGCAGTCGATCAGACCGGGGGTGACCCACGCACCCTGCAAATCATTGACCGCCGGGTATTCGCCGGACGGCAATTGAGTGCGCGGGCCGATCCACTCGATCAGCGTGCCGGACGTCACGATCGCGGCATCCTCAATGATCGAATAGGCGCCGTTGGCCATGGTTGCGACGTGGCAGTGTTGCCAGAGGGTTTTCACTGTTGGCCTCCGTTTGGGTTTGTATGGTGAGCAGCCTCAAAAGCCCCTCACCCTAGCCCTCTCCCAGAGGGAGAGGGGACTGACCGTGTTGTTCCGTCGAGATATGCCGACCTGAAATTTCTCAGCCGAACTCACGTTGCGAAAACAATGAAGATCGGCTCCCTTCCCCCTCTCCCCCTTGGGGGAGAGGGCTGGGGTGAGGGGGATCGATTTCACTAACAATACAAATCTCCCCGTAAAGCGCTTACAAACTAGGCAACAACTGCCCAGCAACAAGCTCGGTCAGACACCGCGAAGCCAGCAATTCAGTCGCCGCATTGATGTCCGGGGCAAAGAATCGGTCCTTCTCATAGAACGGCACTTGCTTGCGCAAAATCGCCCGTGCCTGTTCCAGCTTCGGCGAGGTCTTCAGGCCGTTACGCAGATCCAGCCCCTGCGCCGCCGCCAGCCATTCCACGGCGAGAATGCCGCGAGTGTTCTCAGCCATTTCCCACAGGCGCTTGCCGGCGGCCGGGGCCATCGACACGTGGTCTTCCTGGTTGGCCGAGGTCGGCAGGCTGTCCACCGAATGCGGATGGGACAATGCCTTGTTTTCGCTGGCCAGTGCTGCCGCAGTTACTTGCGCGATCATGAAGCCGGAGTTCACACCACCGTTAGCGACGAGGAACGGCGGCAGTTGCGACATGTGCTTGTCCATCATCAGCGAGATGCGGCGTTCGCTCAGCGAGCCGATTTCAGCGATGGCCAGGGCCATGTTGTCAGCGGCCATGGCTACCGGTTCGGCGTGGAAGTTGCCGCCGGAAATCACGTCGCCTTCAGCGGCGAATACCAGCGGGTTGTCGGAAACCGCGTTGGCTTCGACCGCCAGCACTTCAGCGGCCTGGCGGAACTGGGTCAGGCAGGCGCCCATGACTTGCGGCTGGCAGCGCAGCGAGTACGGGTCCTGGACCTTGTCGCAGTTCTGATGCGAGGCGGAGACTTCGCTGCGCTCACCGAGCAGATCGCGGTAGGCCGCAGCGGCATCGATCTGCCCTCTCTGCCCACGTGCGGCGTGAATGCGCGCGTCGAACGGCGAGCGCGAACCGAGCACGGCTTCTACGGTAAGACTGCCCAGCGCCACTGCACCGGCAAACAGATCTTCGCCTTCGAACAGGCCGCGCAGGGCAAACGCTGTGGAAACCTGAGTACCGTTGAGCAGCGCCAGACCTTCTTTAGCCGCTAAAGTCAGCGGCGCCAGGCCTGCGACTTTCAGTGCTTCGGTGGCTGCAAGCCATTCGCCCTTGTAGCGGGCCTTGCCCTCGCCCAGCAGCACCAGCGACATGTGCGCCAACGGCGCCAGATCCCCCGACGCACCGACCGAACCTTTCAACGGAATATGCGGATAGACCTCAGCATTGATCAGCGCGATCAGCGCATCAATCACCTGCCGACGGATCCCGGAAAAACCACGGCTGAGACTGTTGACCTTGAGCACCATGATCAGTCGCACAAGGTCATCGCTGATCGGCTGGCCAACGCCGGCCGCGTGCGAGAGCACCAGCGAACGCTGCAGGTTTTCCAGGTCTTCGCTGGCGATGCGCGTCGAGGCCAGCAGGCCGAAACCGGTGTTGATGCCGTAGGCGGTGCGGTTCTCGGCGAGGATCTGTTCGACGCAGGCGACGCTGGCCTCGATCTGCGCGCTGGCGCTGTTGTCGAGGGTCAGTGTGACCGGGTTCTGATAGACGTCACGCAGTTGGGCCAGGCTCAGTTGGCCGGGGATCAGATTCAGCGCAGTCATTAAAATGCTCCTGTCAGGCATTGTTATTAACTACCAGTCGCTCCGGAGCATTCCGTTATCCGTCGTTTCTCGTCTTGTGAACGATCCACGCCTTGGCACGCTGGTATGGGTAGTTGTCAGTGCAAATTCGGTAGAACGTTGTGCGGCAGATTCGGGTCTTTCAGCACGGTCGCAGCGGCAGCGATATCCGGCGCCAGCCAGCGATCCTGATCGTAGGCGGGGACCGTTTCGCGCAGCAGTTTCCACGCGCGGTCAGTGCCCACGCCAAAGCGCTGTTCCTTGAGGAATTCAAACGCCTGCGCCGCCAGCAGGTATTCAATCGCGAGGATCTGCGTGCAGTTTTCCAGCGCGCGATGCAGCTTCAGCGCGGCGTTGGTGCCCATGCTCAGGTGATCTTCCTGCAGGCCCGAGGTGATGTAGTTGTCGAGTACCGCCGGTTGCGCCAATTGACGGTTTTCCGCACACAGCGAGGCGGCGACGTATTGCACGATCATCATCCCCGAGTTGACCCCGGGATTGGCCACCAGAAACGCCGGCAGACCGCTGACGTGCGGATTGACCAAACGGTCCAGACGGCGCTCGGCAATCGAGCCGATTTCGGCCATGGCAATCGCCAGCAGATCCGCAGCCATCGCCACGGATTGACCGTGCGGGTTGGCCTGCGACATCACCCGGAAATTGTCCGGTGTGCCGAGCAGTAACGGGTTGTCGGTGCAGCCGTTGAGTTCGGCTTCGACCTGTTTGATCGCATGCGCGAGTTGATCACGCGCGGCGCCGTGGACCTGCGGGATCGAACGGATGCTCAGCGCGTCCTGAGTGCGAATGCCTTTGCTTGCGGCGATCACTTGGCTGCCATCGAGTAATGCACGCAGATTTTCGCCGACCTGCTGCATGCCCGGATGCGGCTTGAGCGCAATGATCTCGGCATCGAAGGCATCGATCTGGCCGCGCTGGGCTTCGAAACTCATCGCACCAATGACATCGGCCCATTGCAACAGCCGCGTAGCATCGGCAATCGCCAGGCAACTGAGGCCGGTCATGCAGGGCGTGCCGTTGACCAGACACAAGCCATCCTTCGCGCCGAGCTGCACAGGTTGCAGGCCCTCTTCGGCCAGCGCCTGTTGCGCCGAAATGATCTGCCCGCGATAACTGACATTGCCAACGCCGAGCAGCGCGATGCCGATGTGCGCCATGTGCGTCAGGTAACCCACCGAACCCTGCGACGGCACCTGCGGGGTGATGCCGCGATTGAGCAGCGCCAGCAGCCCTTCGACCACACGCCGATGCAGGCCGGACTTGCCGTGGCTGTAGTTGTGGATCGCGGCGCAGATGATTGCGCGGGTCTGTTCGTCGCTGAGCACCGGGCCGACACCGCAGGCATGGCTGAGCAAGGTGTTGCGCGAGAGTTGGCTGAGCTGTTCGTCCTGCAGCGAGACGTTGGACAGACCGCCCAGACCGGTGTTGACGCCGTAGGCGCGCTCGCCACTGGCGACGATGCGCTGGACGATGGCCTGAGCATTATCGATGCGCGCCCAGGTTTCGCTGGACAGTTCCAGCAGCGCACCGTGCCGGGCGACGGCGACCACGTCCTGCCAACGCAGAGGGCTGCCTGTGATAACGATTCTTTCAGCCTGGGACATCTCTAACCTCATACCAATTCTGTTGATGCCGGTAACCCAGTGGTGAGGGGATTTATCCCCGTTGGGTGGCGAAGCCGCCCCAAACCATGCCCGCAAATCCGTCAGACAGACCGCAGTGGCCGGTTTTACGACTGCTTCGCAGCCGAACGGGGATAAATCCCCTCGCCACAACGGCCACTCAGTCTCAGACCACCGCCGCGCGCCGCTGCACGAACCGGTCGACATACTCATCGGCCGGTGAATGCAGGATCTCTCTTGGCGTGCCCACCTGGATCAACCGGCCATCCTTGAGAATCGCGATGCGATTGCCGATGCGCACGGCTTCGTCGAGGTCGTGGGTGATGAAGACGATGGTTTTGTGCAGGGTCTTTTGCAGTTCCAGCAACTGGTCCTGCATCTCGGCGCGGATCAACGGATCCAGCGCACTGAACGCTTCGTCCATGAGGATGATGTCGGTGTCCGCCGCCAATGCACGGGCGAGGCCGACGCGCTGACGCATGCCGCCGGAGAGCTGGTGCGGGTATTTGTTTTCGTAGCCTTTTAGACCGACGGTGTTGATCCAGTGCAGCGCGCGTTCGGCGCAGACCTGCTTGCTTTCGCCACGTACTTTCAGGCCGTAGGCGACGTTATCGAGCACGGTCTTGTGCGGCAGCAGACCGAAGCTCTGGAACACCATGCTGATCTTGTGTCGACGAAATTCGCGCAGGGCGTCCATGTCGTACTGCAGGATGTCCTCGCCATCGACCAGAATCGCCCCGCTGGTGGGGTCGATCAGGCGATTGAAGTGGCGCACCAGGGTGGATTTGCCCGAGCCGGACAGGCCCATGATCACAAAGATTTCGCCGGTGCCGATGCTCAGCGACAAGTCGTTCACGCCGACCACGCAACCGGTTTCGTTGAGCACCTGATCCTTGCTCTTGCCCTGGCCGACCATGGCCAGCGCATCCTTGGCGCGGTTGCCGAAAATCTTGAAGACGTTGCGCACTTCGATCTTGCTCACGCTTGCGTTGCTCATTTGCTCACCTCGTGGCGTGGCCGACCGTACGCTTGAGTAATGCGGTCGATGACCACCGCGAGAATCACGATCGCCAGCCCGGCTTCGAGACCACGGCCGACGTTGAGGGTCTGAATCCCCACCAGCACGTCTTCACCGAGGCCGCGGGCGCCGATCATTGAGGCGATCACCACCATCGACAGGGCCATCATCGTGGTCTGGTTGATCCCGGCCATGATGCTCGGCAGGGCCAGCGGCAGTTGCACGCCGAACAGTTGCTGCCAGCGGTTGGCGCCGAAGGCATTGATCGCTTCCATGACTTCGCCGTCGACCTGGCGAATACCAAGGTCGGTCAGGCGAATCAGCGGGGGCGCGGCGTAGATCACCGTGGCGAAAATCGCCGGCACCTTGCCCAGGCCGAACAGCATCAGCACCGGAATCAGGTAAACGAAACTCGGCATGGTCTGCATGATGTCGAGCAGCGGCATCAGCACCGAACGCAGGCGATTGCTGCGTGCAGAGAGAATCCCCAGCGGGATGCCGATCAGCACCGAAATGATCGTCGCGACCATCATCAGCGCCAGGGTCTGCATGAGTTTGTCCCAGAGGCCGACCGCGCCCACCAGAAACAACAGACCGACAATCACGGCGGTGGTCACGACTTTGCGCGTGGCGTGCCAGGCGATGACACCGACGATTGCCAGCATCAACCACCACGGCGCCGCACGCAGCAAACCTTCGAGACTGACGATGGCCCACAACAGCGTGTCGGAGATATGCCGGAACACGTCGCCGTAGTTGGTCACCAGCGAATCGACCCAACCGTTGACCCAGTCGGCGATGGAAAAGGTAAAGCTTTCGGGAAACATAAGGGACTCTCAATCAAGGGGTTGCGATCAAGCGTCCGGCTGCCGTGGCTGGCAGCCGGGGAAACCTGACCTACAAGGCCGCGTCGATTTTCTTGGCTGCGTCGTCGCTCACCCATGCGTGCCAGACTTCAGGATGTTCCTTGAGGAAGATTTTCGCCAGTTTTGCCGACTCGATACGTTCCTTGGCCATGCGCCCGAGGTTCTGATTGAGCAGGTCGATCGGCAGGTTGACCTTTTCCAGCACGGCGACCAGTTCCGGGGCTTCGTCGTGGAAGGTTTTCGACAGGCCGACCTTGATGCTGACGGTCTTGTCGACGCCGGGTTTCTCTTCCAGTTTGACTGCATCGATCTGGCCCATCAGCGGCGTTGGCGACCAGTAGTAGAAGAGGATCGGCTCGCCACGCTTGTAGCTCGACAGCACCGCTGCATCCAGCGCAGGTCCGGTGCCCGGACGGAAGTTGGTGTAGCTGTTTTCCAGGCCGTAGCTCTTGAGCATTTCGCTGTTGTCGAGCTCGCAGGTCCAGCCGGCCGGGCAGTTATAGAAGCGGCCCTTGGACGGCTCTTCAGCGTCCTTGAACACGGCGGAATACTTGCCCAGATCAGCGATGTTTTTCAGGTCCGGGGCTTTCGCCTCGAGCTTGCGCTTGGCGTCGCCTTCGATCACGTAACGCGGCACGTACCAGCCTTCGACCGCGCCCACCACCGGTGCACCGACGCCAACGACCTTGCCGGCCTTCTCGGCCTTGTTCCAAACCTCGCTACGGCCGACCCACTCTTCGGCGAACACTTGAATATCGTTACTGCTCAGGGCGTTTTCCATGGTGATGGAATTGCCCGGCAGGCTGTCGGTCTTGCAGCCGTAACCTTTCTCCAGCACCACTTGCAGCACGTCGGTCAGGAGCATGCCGCTTTCCCAGTTCAGCCCGGCAAATTTCACCGGTTTGCCCGATTCGCACCAGCCGGCGGCTTGCGTCGCGCCGGCACTGGCCAACAGGCCCATGGACAGCAATGTGGTCAGCAGGGTCTTGTTCGATTTCATTGTCGTGACGCTCCTAATCATGAATGGGCTTACGGCAGTTCAAGAGGCATCCAGCCTGGTCCACGTCCAGATCAGGCCTGCGCCGCAGCGCGACCGGCCCCGCTCGTTTTTGCTTGTTGGGTGCTGTTCTGCTCGACCGGCAGAATCAGGCGGTCGGGCACGGTGCTGTGCCATTTCTTTGCGCAGAAGTAATAGACGGCGGCCGGGAGAACCAGACCGATGATCCAGGAAATGTCGACATCACCGAGGGCGGCCACCAGTGGGCCGGTGTAGAACTTGGTCGAGATGAATGGCAACTGCACCAGCACGCCGAACACATAGACGCTGATGCCGAGCAGGTTCCAGCGGCCGTAGCGACCGTTCGGATCGGCCAGCGCCGGCACGTCATAGCGCTCGCGGGTGATGCAGTAGTAGTCGACCAGATTGATCGCGCTCCACGGGGTGAAGAAGGCGAGCAGAAACAGGATGAACGACTTGAACGCACCGAGGAACGAGTGCTGTCCGAGCAAGGCAATCAGGGTTGCCGCGCCGACGATGAACAGCACGAACACCAGCCGTTGCATGCGGGTAACCGTCAGGTGTCCTTTGAAGCCACTGATGATGGTGGCGATGCACATGAAGCTGCCGTAGGAGTTCAAAGTGGAGATGGTCACCTTGCCGAACGCGATGCTGAAATACAGCAGTGCGGCAGTGGCGCCGGTACCGCCGAGTCCGACGATGTAGGCGACTTCATGGCCAGCGAATTGACCGTTGGCCGACGCGGCGGCAAACACGCCGAGGATCATCGCCACCTGCGCGCCGATCACCGAACCTGCGCCAGCGGCGAAAAAGGTTTTCACCGATGAAGTGGCGCTCGGCAGGTAACGCGAGTAGTCCGCCACATACGGGCCGAAAGCGATCTGCCAGGACGCCGCCAGCGACACCGCCAGGAGGAAACTGCTCCAGCTGAAATGACGAATCTGCAGGAGCGCAACGACGTCGGTCTGGCTCATCAGCCGCCAGAACAGGAACACGAAAGCGATCACGCCAATCACACTGGCGACGCGGCCGATCCAGTGGATTACCCGGTAGCCAAGCACCGTGACCAGCACGATGACGCTGGCGAAAATCAGGATGCCTACACTGTCGCTGACACCGAACAACTGGCCCAGCGCTTGCCCGGACAGCACCGTTCCGGTGGCGGTGAAGCCGAGGTACATCAGGCACACCAGCACGATCGGAATCGCAGCGCCGTAAACGCCGAATTGCACACGACTGGAGATCATCTGCGGCAGGCCCAGTTTCGGTCCTTGCGCGGCATGCAGCGCCATCACACCACCGCCGAGCAACTGACCGATCAACAGACCGATCAGCGACCAGAACACATCACCGCCGAGCACCACGGCCAAGGCCCCGGTGACGATCGCAGTGATCTGCAGGTTGGCGCCCATCCACAGGGTGAACTGACTGAACAGACGACCGTGTCTTTCCGCTTCCGGGATGTAGTCGATCGAACGCCTTTCGATCAACGGAGTACTGCCTGCACGTTCGTTGTTAACCGCCATGATTCAACCTCTGTGGATTGCTATTCGGGTTCACTGAAATTCCTCTGTGGGAGCGAGCCTGCTCGCGAATCGGTGTATCAGGCACAGCATTAGCGACTGACACGACGCCTTCGCGAGCAGGCTCGCTCCCACATAAAACCAGAGCGTGTTACCCGCCAGTGATCATCGGCAGATTCAGCCCCTGCTCTTTCGCGCAGTCGATGGCGATCTGGTAACCGGCATCCGCATGACGCATGACGCCGGTAGCCGGGTCGTTGTGCAGCACGCGAGCGATGCGCTCGGCGGCTTCATCGGTACCGTCGCAGACGATCACCATCCCCGAATGTTGCGAGAAGCCCATGCCGACACCGCCGCCGTGGTGCAAAGACACCCAGGTCGCGCCGCTGGCGGTGTTCAGCAGCGCGTTGAGCAACGGCCAATCGGAGACGGCGTCGGAACCGTCCTGCATCGATTCGGTTTCGCGGTTGGGGCTGGCCACCGAGCCGGAGTCGAGGTGATCGCGACCGATCACCACGGGGGCCGACAGCTCACCGCTACGAACCATTTCGTTGAAGGCCAGACCGAGCTTGGCGCGCTGGCCCAGACCGACCCAGCAGATACGTGCCGGCAGACCCTGGAAGCTGATGCGCTCGCGGGCCATGTCCAGCCAGTTGTGCAAATGCGCGTCGTCCGGGATCAGCTCTTTGACCTTGGCGTCGGTTTTGTAGATGTCCTGTGGATCACCCGACAGCGCCGCCCAACGGAACGGGCCGATGCCACGGCAGAACAGCGGACGGATGTAGGCCGGCACGAAGCCCGGGAAATCGAAAGCGTTTTCGACGCCTTCTTCTTGGGCCATCTGGCGGATGTTGTTGCCATAGTCGAAGGTCGGAATGCCCTGCTTCTGGAACTCCAGCATGGCTTTGACGTGCACAGCCATCGACTGCTTCGCGGCTTTGATCACAGCGGCTGGTTCGGTCATGGCGCGGGCGCGGTATTCGTCCCAGCTCCAGCCGGCCGGCAGGTAGCCGTTGAGCGGATCGTGGGCGCTGGTCTGGTCGGTGACCATGTCCGGGCGCACGCCGCGCTTGACCAGTTCCGGGAGGATTTCCGCCGCGTTGCCCAGCAGCGCGATGGAAATCGCTTTGCCTTCTTTGGTGTATTTGTCGATGCGCGCCAGAGCGTCGTCGAGGTCTTTGGCTTGCTCATCGACGTAACGGCTCTTCAGGCGGAAATCGATGCTGACCTGCTGGCATTCGATGTTCAGCGAGCAGGCACCGGCCAGGGTGGCGGCCAGCGGTTGTGCGCCGCCCATGCCACCGAGGCCGGCGGTGAGCACCCAGCGGCCCTTGAGGTCAGCGTTGTAATGCTGGCGCCCGGCTTCGACGAAGGTTTCATAGGTGCCCTGAACGATGCCCTGGCTACCGATGTAGATCCAGCTGCCGGCGGTCATCTGGCCGTACATGGCCAGGCCTTTGGCGTCGAGCTCGTTGAAGTGTTCCCAGCTCGCCCAGTGCGGCACCAGGTTGGAGTTGGCGATCAGCACGCGCGGCGCGTTGCTATGGGTCTTGAATACGCCGACCGGCTTGCCCGACTGCACCAGCAGGGTTTCGTCGTCGTTCAGATTAGTCAGGCTCTCGACGATCTTGTCGTAGCACTCCCAGTTCCGCGCAGCGCGGCCGATGCCACCATAGACCACCAGTTCTTTCGGGTTCTCGGCGACTTCCGGGTCGAGATTGTTCATCAACATGCGCAGCGGCGCTTCGGTCAGCCAGCTCTTGGCGGTCAGCGTGTTACCGCGTGCGGCGCGAATCTGCACGTCACGAAACTTGTTGCTGTTCTGGGTATTGTCAGTCACGAAAAAGACTCCTCAGCGATCAATTCAAACCAACCCTGGCAGTGGGCAGCAGCCTGCGCGCTGTGCTGCGCGACAAGCGAATCAGTGGACGCTGCGGAGAGTCTCGACCGACTCATACGCATACGTCTTTACTTGTACATACAAGCATATGCAATCAAGCGGCCAACTTGCTGGTGGAGTGTTCAGGAAAAATCAGGGGTAGGGCTGGAGAGCGCCTGAATCGAGGGTTCTGGCGTGAATGAAATTTTCTTCGCAGTTATTTTGGGGAGGTTGGGATTGGCTACGACAGCGTGGTTTTGCGCCACGCTGGGGCGTTCGGTAACAAGTTGGTGCGTGGAGGGAAACAAGAGTGGGGATGGCTTGTGGCGAGGGGATTTATCCCCGCTGGGCTGCGCAGCAGACCGCTTTTTTTTATCAAGAATGGGGCCGCTTCGCGACCCAGCGGGGATAAATCACCTCGCCACAGGGGTGTGTTCAGTTCTGGAGGAGTTCGATCACGCAGCATGCGGCGTTGGTGGAGACTTCGACCAGCCCGCTGTTGCCGTCCAGCTGCAGGCAATCATGCCGACCGAGCTGTGAAACGCCGTCGCCAACACGCACGTCCATCAGCTCACTGACACTGAACACCAGCAGCGTCGATGCCGAGCTGAAAAACCGCTGCTCACCGTCCAGCCACTGCAATCGCGCGCTGTAACGTTGCGGCGCGTAGATCAGATTGAAGTCGCGAATCGCACCGCCGAGCAAGGTGCAGGACACCTGACTTTCGCCGCTGAAAGCAAACGGGTCCAAGGGTAACAGTGGACGGGTAGCGTCACCGTCGACGCACAGGGTCATGCCGTCGCCCTGCAACACGGTGATCACTCGCTGGTAACCGGCGAATGTCGAGAAACCGCCCGATTCGGTGATGTCGGCAATTGACAGGCGCCAGCCGAAACCGTCCAGGCCAGCGCCGGCATCACGGGTGATTTCCTCGGTGCTGCCGCCGCCGTTTTTCCACGGCATGCGCGGGTAGCCTTCGGCGCGTAGAACCTTCACTTGATAATTCATTTATGAAAGCGCCCTTCCAGACGATGGCGGGAACCGGGGTGGATCAAACGTGCCGCCGTCACCGGTTGACGCCCCGACCACGTACGCCGACGAATCAGCAGGCACGGTTCACCCTTTTCGATCTGCAGCAACTTGCACTCCGACGGCTCGGCAAGGATGGCTTCGACCACGTGCTCGCCCTCGGTCAGCGGCGCGACCTGATTGAGATAGGCATAGGGCGTTTGCAGGGTGAAGTCCTGCTTGAGGTATTCCGGCGCGACCAGGGCGTTGACGAAACGGTCTTCGATTTGCACCGGGACGTCATTTTCGTAATGCACGATCAGTGAGTGGAAGACTTTCTGGCCTTCGCGCATGTCCAGCGCCAGCGCGCGCTCGGAACCGGCGGCCTCTTCTTCGAGGGTGATGACCTGACAGGTGTGGCGATGCCCGCGCGAGGCGATTTCGTCGGCAATGTTGTGCACTTCGAACAGCGCGGACTGGCTCTTCGGTTCGGCGACAAACGTGCCCACGCCTTGCATGCGCACCAGCAGGCCGTCGGCGGTCATCTCGCGCAGGGCGCGGTTGATGGTCATGCGGCTGAAGCCGAGCTGGCTGACCAGCTCGCTTTCGGACGGCACGCGGTAGTGCGGCGGCCAGTTACCGCTGTCGATCTGCTGGGTGATCATCTGTTTGACGCGGGCGTACAAAGGCGCCGGACTGTCGCCCATGTTCGCGGCCAACGGAGAAACTGGAGGCGGAGTCGGCACGGTTGATCCCTGTTCATTGGATGAAAGTGACTAGCTTGCCGGAGTTTACCGGGCAGGCAAACGTCTGTATATGTATATACAAATAACACACGATGGGGTGCCGAACGATGTCCGCCTTCTTTGCCGAACGCGCACTGCTGCCTAACGGATGGGCCAACAATGTACGTCTCGAGGTCAGCGCCGATGGCCTGCTGACCCGAATCCAGGCCGATTCCAGCGCAGACGAAGCCGAGCGGCTGCGCGGGCCGTTGCTGCCGGGGATGCCCAATCTGCACTCCCACGCCTTCCAGCGTGCCATGGCTGGACTGGCCGAAGTGGCCGGCAACCCCAACGACAGTTTCTGGACCTGGCGCGATCTGATGTATCGCCTCGTCGGAAAAATCAACCCGGATCAGCTCGGCATCATCGCCCGTCAGCTGTACATCGAAATGCTCAAGGCCGGTTACACCTCGGTCGCCGAATTTCACTACGTGCACCACGACAGCAACGGCCAGCCGTATGCCGATCCTGCCGAACTGGCTTTGCGTATCAGCCAGGCCGCCAGCGAAAGCGGCATCGGTCTGACCCTGCTGCCAGTGCTCTACAGTCATTCCGGATTCGGCGGGCAGACGCCAAACGATGGCCAGCGTCGCTTTATCAACAGCACTGAAAACTATCTGAATCTGCAAGCGCGGTTGCAGCCATTACTGGCGCAGCAAAAGGCGCAATCGCTGGGCCTGTGTTTCCACTCGCTGCGGGCGGTGACGCCACAACAAATCAGCGAAGTGTTGGCGGCCAGTGACAAACAATGCCCGGTGCACATACACATCGCCGAACAGCAAAAGGAAGTCGACGATTGCCTGAGCTGGAGCGGTCGTCGTCCGCTGCAATGGCTGTACGAGAACACTGAAGTCGATCAGCGCTGGTGTCTGGTCCACGCAACCCACGCCAATCCGCAAGAAGTCACGCTGATGGCCAACAGTCGCGCGATCGCCGGGCTGTGCCTGACCACTGAAGCGAATCTGGGTGACGGAATTTTCCCGGCGGTGGATTTTCTTGCCCAGGGCGGGCGCATGGGCATTGGCTCCGACAGCCATGTGTCGCTGAGCGTGGTGGAAGAATTGCGCTGGCTGGAATATGGCCAGCGTCTGCGTGACCAGCGGCGCAATCGCTTGTATGGCGCGCAGCAGCCGATGGTCGGCCGCACGCTGTATGACGCGGCGCTGGACGGCGGCGCGCAGGCGCTGGGTCAACCGATTGGTGCGCTGGAAGTGGGCAAGCGCGCGGACTGGATTGTCCTGGACGGTAGCGATCCGTATCTGGCGACGGCTGCGGGGGACGGGATTCTCAATCGCTGGTTGTTCGCCGGCGGCGATCGCCAGGTGCGCGATGTGCTGGTCAATGGTCAATGGGTGGTGCGCGATGGCCGGCATGCTGGCGAAGAGCAAAGCGCCCGAGCCTTCACCCAGGTCCTGCGCGATCTCTTGGGCTGACCCAAAACCAAACTGTGGGAGCGAGCCTGCTCGCGAACGCGGTGTATCAGTCAATATTCATGTCGACTGATACACCCTCTTCGCGAGCAGGCTCGCTCCCACATTTGATTTGTATAGCGGCTTAATTGGAGGTCTTGGCCATCTGCCGATCCGACGCCCGCCAAATCAGGCGTGTGGTGTCGTAACCCTGTTGACGCGCCTTGCTCAGCAATTCTTCACGCACTACACCGTTGACGGTCGGTGTGCGTGACAGCAGCCACAAGTACTTGCGACTCGGATCGCCGACGATGGCGGTCTTGTAATCGTCGCTGACATACAACACCCAGTACTCGCCCTTCGCCACACCCGGCACCAGGCGCGAGAACCAGTTATCGAATTCGACCCAGAGCTTGTCGGTCTTGCCCGGCAATTGTGGATAAGCCGTGCCCTTGGCTTCTTCCCACTGCCACTCCGGAGTCAGGCAACGGTTGAGCACGCCGACATTACCGTCAGGCTTGAGGGTGTAATGGGCTTCGGATTGCGCGCAGTGGCGCTGGAAGTACATCGGCAAGCGTGCCAGTTCATACCAGGTGCCCTGATAACGCTTGAGATTGACGCTGTTGACGGTCTTGGGCGCCAACGGGTCGACGCCGGAAGTGGCGCAGCCAGCCAGTACCAGGCCAGCAAAAAGGATCAGCAATAACCGCTTCATTTTTTTCTCCGTGGGCGCGAAGCCCCGGTTTACTTCAGGCCTTGGCCGGAAAACATCAGCACTTTGTCACCGGCGTATTGCACGCTGATAAAGCTGTTCTTGTCGCCCCAGGTGCAGCTGGACATACCGAGCGCGCCCGAGCAATCGGTGGGCTTGCCGAGAAGGGTTTCCACTTCGGACTTGGCCATGCCGGCCGAGAGCTTGGAGTAGTTTTCCTGATTGACCTTGCTGCATGCGGCCAACAGCACGCAAAACGACAGCAGGGCGATAGATCGCAGCGACATGGTGAAACTCCTGGAACGAGGGGGGATGGCATGGTGCCAACCAGAAGCTTAGAAGAGAAAAGTGTCATCTGGTTCCGTGACCGAACGCCTATTTATCAGCCCGCCCGTCCGGCTTTTGTCGGTAAATCAAAAACTTTGTGAAGCCGTCGAGCATTTCGTAGAATTTCCCTGCAAACGCCTAATCTTTGGCGCGGCTCGGTCGAAATAAGAGCAGCGCAACGCTGCCGAATATGGCAAATTGCCGCCCTTTCCTGACCAGCCCCTTCGCGGTAGTTCATTCGATGACCAGAAACATGAAATTCAGCCACAAGATTTTGCTGGCTGCTGCCCTTGTGGTGGCCGTTGCGTTCGCCTGTTTCATCCTCTTCAACGACTATCGCCAGCGTCAGGCATTGAGCAGCAGCACCGAAGCGACCATGCAGGAACTGGGCAGCCTGACCACCAGCAACATCCAGACTTGGCTGGAAAGTCGCATTCAACTGCTGCAATCGCTGTCGCAGCAAGTCGCCGTCGACGGCAACGCGCCCGCCAGCCTCAAGCGCATCATCGACCTGCCCGCCTACACCGGCAATTTCCAGCTCAGCTATTTCGGTGGCGCTGACGGCGTGATGTTCTCGGTGCCGGCCGGCAACCGTGCGCCGGACTACGATCCACGCGCGCGCGGCTGGTACAAAGCGGCCAACAGCGCGCAGCAGACCATCGTCACCGAACCGTACATTGCCGCTTCGTCGGGCAAACTGGTGATCACCGTCGCCACCCCGGTGCAGCGTCAGGGCCAAATGCTCGGCGTGGCCGGTGCCGACATCGATCTGACCAGCGTCAGCGCGATCATCAACTCGCTGAACTTCGGCGGCCACGGTCATGCATTTATTGTCAGCGCCGAAGGGAAAATCCTGATTCACCCGGACAGCAAGCTGGTGCTCAAAACACTGGCCGAGGCTTATCCGAATGGTGCGCCCAAAGTCAGCCCGGGCCTGAAAGAAGTCGAGTTCGACGGCAAGACCCAGTTGATCTCATTCACCCACGTCAACGGCGTGCCATCGGCTGACTGGTACGTGGCGCTGGTGCTCGACAAAGACACCGCGTTCTCGATGCTCAGCGAATTCCGCACCTCGGCACTGATCGCCATGGTCATCGCCGTGTTGATCATCATCGGCCTGCTCGGCATGCTGATTCGCGTGCTGATGCAACCGCTGCTGACCATGGGCCGTGCGATGCATGACATCGCTGAAGGCGAAGGCGATCTGACCAAACGTCTGGTGATTCACGGCAACGATGAATTCGGCGCATTGGGTACGTCGTTCAACCGCTTCGTCGAACGCATTCATACGTCGATCCGCGAAGTGTCCTCGGCCACCGGCCAGGTCAACGAAGTCGCCCTGCGTGTGGTCGCTGCCTCGAACTCGTCGATGTACAACTCCGACCAGCAGGCCAGCCGCACCAACAGCGTCGCCGCCGCGATCAATCAGCTCGGCGCCGCCGCTCAGGAAATCGCCCAGAACGCCGCGCTCGCCTCGCAGCATTCCAGCGATGCGCGCAGCCTCGCGGTCGACGGCCAGCAGGTGGTGGATAAAACCATCCACGCCATGCAACAACTGTCGGCGAAGATCAGCGATTCCTGCGGCAATATCGAAACGCTGAACAGCAACACGGTGAACATCGGCCAGATTCTCGAAGTGATCACCAGCATTTCCCAGCAGACCAACCTGCTCGCACTCAACGCCGCCATTGAAGCCGCGCGTGCCGGTGAGGCCGGACGCGGTTTCGCCGTGGTCGCCGACGAGGTGCGCAACCTTGCGCACCGCACCCAGGATTCGGCGCAGCAAGTGCAGAAGATGATCGAAGAGCTGCAGGTCGGCGCACGCCAGGCGGTGAGCATCATGACCGAGAGCCAGCGCGAGAGCGAAAGCAGCGTCGGCATCGCCAACCAGGCCGGCGAGCGCCTGGGCAGCGTGACCCAGCGCATCGGCGAAATCGATGGGATGAACCAGTCGGTAGCCACCGCGACCGAAGAACAGACCGCCGTGGTCGAGTCGATCAACGTTGATATCAACGAGATCAACACGCTGAATCAGGAAGGCGTGGAGAACTTGCAGGCGACGTTGCGCGCGTGTTCGGACCTTGAGCAACAGGCGGCGCGGTTGAAGCATCTGGTCGGCAGCTTCAGGATCTAAGCTGCAGCCTCAGGCCTCTTCGCGAGCAGGCTCGCTCCCACAGTGGAATGCATTTCAATTGTGGGAGCGAGCCTGCTCGCGAAAGCGGCATAAGCCGCACTGAAGATTCAGAATCTTGAGCCGGGCCTGGACAGGAACTCCAATTCCTCAGACGTAGACTCCCGCCCCAACACCGCATTGCGATGCGGAAACCTTCCAAACCGGGCAATCACCTTCTGATGCCGCTCGGCGTAGTCCAGGTTATCGGCAAACACCGCCCGCTCCGACTCTGGCTGCTCAGCCACCAATTCAATAAATCTGGAAACGGCTTCGTTCTGCACCGCGAGGTTTTCGCAGTGTTCGAACACCAGATAAATGAACACACGCTGAATCGGCTTCAACTGCCGATCAAAATCTGCCGCAATGCCTTGCGCGACAAGTTTCTGTGCAAGCAGATCACCGAAAAAGGCTTTGGGAGTGTCGCGATAAATCATGCGCGGCAGCTGATCGAGCAGCAGCACTACCGCCAGCCAGCCTTCGGGACATTGCGTCCACTCAGTCAATTCGCCGGCCAGGGCCTGATCGACAAAGACCCCGAAACGCGTCTGCGCTTCGAGGTCTTGGCTGTTTCGCTTGCCGAACCACAACTTGCCCTTTTCGGCCGCCACTTCGCTGGCTGATTCGGCGTGTCCGAACCACCAGTCGAGCAACGGCTGCCAGGGCGCGTGCATGGTTTATTCCTTGTGGTAGGCCGTGGCGCGGGCGACTTCTTCTTTCGAACCGAGGAACACTGCAACGCGCTGGTGCAGGCCTTCCGGCTGGATGTCGAGAATGCGCTGGTGACCGTCGGTGGACGCGCCGCCGGCTTGTTCGACAAGGAACGACATCGGGTTGGCTTCATACATCAGGCGCAGCTTGCCCGGTTTCGACGGCTCGCGGCTGTCGCGCGGGTACATGAACAGACCGCCGCGGGTCAGGATGCGGTGTACGTCGGCAACCATCGCCGCGACCCAGCGCATGTTGTAATTCTTCTTCAACGGACCTTCTTCACCGGCCAGCAGCTCGCCGACATAGCGCTGTACCGGGGCTTCCCAGTGGCGCTGGTTGGACATGTTGATGGCGAATTCCTGGGTGGTTTCCGGGATGGTGATGTCTTCGTGAGTCAGTACGAAGCTGCCCATTTCGCGGTCCAGGGTGAAGCCTTTGACGCCGTCGCCCAGGGTCAGCACCAGCATGGTCTGCGGGCCGTAGATGGCGTAACCGGCGGCCACTTGCTGGGTGCCTGGCTGCAGGAAGGCTTTTTCGTTCAGCGGCTCGTTCTGGCTCAGGTATTCGTTCGGGCAACGCAATACCGAGAAGATCGTGCCGACCGGGGCGTTGATGTCGATGTTCGACGAGCCGTCCAGTGGGTCGAAGACCAGCAGGTATGCGCCTTTCGGGTATTTGCCCGGGATCTGGTAGGCGTTGTCCATTTCTTCGGACGCCATGCCGGCCAGGTGACCGCCCCATTCGTTGGCTTCGAGCAGGATCTCGTTAGAGATCACGTCGAGCTTCTTCTGCACTTCGCCTTGCACGTTCTCGGTGCCCATGCTGCCCAGAACACCACCCAGGGCGCCTTTGGACACGGCGTGGCTGATCTCCTTGCAGGCACGCGCTACCACTTCGATCAAAAAGCGCAGATCGGCAGGAGTGTTGTTGCTGCGGGTCTGCTCAATCAAATAGCGACTCAAGGTAACGCGGGACATGGACGGCTCCGGTGGAATGGGGGGCGGAAAACCCGCGCAGTTTACAGGGAGTCTGAAAACCTAGCGAGCGAAGACGCCGGCTAACCTGCGCCTGGGTGTATTTGCCTGTATGAGACGTGATTGTTGGTGGAGAGTTCAGGTGTCGGGTTTAGCGTAGTTGGAAATGGGGCGGGTGGTGGTTGAGCGATAGCGGCAGTCTGATGAATTTTTGTTGTTTGACCGGCCGCCATCGCTGGCGAGCCAGCTCCCACAGGATGTGTGGTGTACACAAAATATGTGAACGACCGAGATCACTGTGGGAGCGAGCCTGCTCGCGAATGGCGCAAAGCGCCGCCATGCTCAGGTATTGGCTGGCGGTTTGCGCAACAGGCTGAACGCCATCGCCCCGAGAAACACCACACTGAGCAGCAACACCGCCCACAGCCCGAACTTCTTCCAGTTGGTCCCGGCCACCGCAGCCGTCGTCGCCGCCGAAGTTTGCGTGGCCTTCGCTTCGTCCTGCACCGTCGCCTTGCCCAGGCTCGCCAGCTTTTCTGGCTTGAAATCCGGAATCAACGTTGCCAGCGGCAGGTTCGCCGTTTTCACCGTGGCATTGCCCAAGGCCAGGCTGTACGGCCCTTCGCCCCGGGCGAGGAAGATCACCTGCGTGGCGCGCACCGCGTATTTCAGGTCCGGCGCCTGCTCACCCAGACCGCCGCCGCGCTCATCCACGGTCAGCTTGAGTTGCTGCACGGTCTGCCCGGACAGCGGGATTTCGTTCTGGACCACGTCCTGATTGTTCTGGCTCAGGCGATACAGCAAACCGCTGCTCAGTGGCTGCCACGGCAAGTTGCTCTCGCGCCGGCCGGCCAACGTGACCGGCGCCAGACTGTTCGGCTGTTTCAGCTCGATCTGCACCCGCTCGACATTCAGCCCCATGGGCAACTGCCAGATGTATTCCCCGGACTTGGTGCTGCTGCCGGCCACGCTGGGCGACCAGACCAAAGGCAGCGGCAGGTTGCGCGGGTCGCTGCTTTTCAATTGCGCCGACGTCAGGACGGGCGCCGAACCCAGCGACTCCCACAGCAGGCGCACATAGCGCGCGGTCTGCCCCGGCAGGGTCACTTCGTGCTGTTCGATGCGCTCATCGGAAAAGGTCAGCCGTGCCACCTGGCCCTCGCCCCATGACTGCCAGTGCTGCAGATCGTCGCTGGCCTCGATGCTGAAACGCTGGAAACCGTCGCGCTCGCTGGTCCAGTCGAGGATCAACTGCTGCAACGGTGCCTTGATCGCACTGGCATCGAGCAGCCAGCCGCGCAGCACTTCTTCGCCCGCCTCCAGTTGCGAGGACGGTTGCACTTCGACCAGGGTACCGTTGGTGGTCGACTGCACGCGCACATTCGGCGCGCGCTCGCTGGCGTCGGCGGCGTTGTACAGCGGGAACCATTTGACCTCGTGCAGCTTGCCGTCGTCGCGGGTCTGCGCCGATTCGCGAGCCAAGGCGTAGGCCTGCGCTTCGCCGGCGGCGTTGAACACACGCAGGTCGCTGAGATCGGTCTGGCGCGCCTGCAATTGCGCGCTCAGCGGCAAGTCGAGGCGATACCACGGGCCATTGCCGCTCACCGTCAACGGCACTTGCGTGGCGAAGTCCGCCGGTTTTTCCTGAGCACCAGCGACCATCACCACGCCCAGCGCCAACCAACCCAGATTCAGCATGCGACTCAAGATGCAACTCCTTCGGTTTCCGGCGCGGGTTTGTCCGCCGCCGGTTCAGCCTCGACGCGTTTGGGTGGCAGCGGCGCAAAGTAGCCGACCACCAGCAGCAACACGCCAACGCCGATAAACGAGACGATCCGGGCGAGGCCGCCACGGTTGCTCAGTTCGACAAAAATCAGCTTGGCCACCACCAGCGCGATCAGCGCCGCGCCGATCAGCCACACTTCGCGGCGATGGCGCAGATGGCCGCCGATCATCAGCCCCAGCGCCATCAACGTCCAGACGATCGACAGGCCGGCCTGCACCAGCATCGACGCGAGCAGTTGATCAAGCTCGAACGGGATGCCGGCCCAGTGATGCGCCGCGCGGGTGACCAGCGCGGTGCAGAAGGCGAACAGCGAAACCCCGGCGATCAGTTGCGTAGCCTTGTCGGCATAATCCTGACGGATCGACAGCTGCGCGACGGCGCTGCGCGACCAGGCATAAACGCCGAACAGCGCAAACAGCAGACCCAGCTCCAATGGGTTGAGCAGCGGCACGTAAGGCAATGGTTCGGCATTGCCATCGCTGACGCCATTGGCCAGCCAGAACCACGCCAGCATCAGCACCGCCAGCGGTGCCGCTGCGTACAAGCGGTACTCGCGGGCAAATGCGGCCACCGGCCACGGCCACGAACGGGGAGCAGCCATCAGCAACAGATAGAGGCTCGGCAGAATCGCCCAGCCCAGCCACCGCCACGCGTTGTACTGCTCGGACAACAACAGCAGGCCGTAACGCAACTCCAGCGCCAGCACGCCAATCAACAGCCAGCAACCGAACACATGGGCCGCGCTCAATGCGCGCGCCGGCAAGATCGACGCCAGGCGGCGCAGGGTGAAGAAGTGCACCGCGAACAGCGCCGGCCACGCCAGCCAGCCGAAGTCGGCAGCCGGGTGATAGCGTGCATGCCACGCGCCGAGCAAGACCAGCGCCGCCGCCGGAATCAGTAAGGTGCAGAGCAACCCCAGCGCCGGCCATTTCAAGCGCAGTGACAAAATCGTCCACAGCGCCACACTGATCGCAGCGACCAGCAGCAACAATGCGCCTTGCAGGTTCGGCGAAGCGAAACGCAGGATCTCGCCGACCCACGCCAGCGTCCACCAACCGGCGCCCCAGACCAGCAGCACTTGCGACAAGCGCTGCAAACTCAAGGCATCAAAAGCCGTGGCATGGTTGCCCAATTGCAAGCGCCACGCGCCGATCAGCGCGGCCAGCCCCAGCACCAGCGGTGTCCAGAAGCCGCCATGGGCCAACGGTTTCAGCCCTTCGCTGGACAGCGGCCCGAGCCATTCGGGGCCGGCGAGCAGAAACGCTACGCCGCCGATCACCTGCAACAGCAGGCCGAAAACGAAACTCAGACGCTGTTGCAGGTACAGGCTCAGCCAGATGATCAGCAAACCGCTGGCCGCCCACACCGCGCTCGCGGTTTGCCACGGCAGCACGAACAGTACCGCCAGATTGATCAGCACCAACCCCGCCAGCAACACCACCGACAAGCCGCGCAGCAGACGCACATCAGCGCGCACCATCTCATCGCGAGCCGCGAGCAGCATGCCGCCAATCAAGGCCAGTCCGATCAAGGACGCACTGAGCAAACCGCTCCAGCCAGCGCTGAACACCGCCGCCGAATCTTCACCGGCAGTTTGCAGGCGCAGCAGGAACAACGCGCCGCCCAGCAACTGCACGGCGAACGCGGTGAACAGGAATGTGCGTGATTGAATCCGCAGCCCCACGAACAAAGTCGCCAACCCGGCCAAGGCCCAACTGATTGCCGTGCCCTGGATGAACAGGAACAACGGTGCCAGTAGATAAAGGAACGTCAGGCCCAGACACGCCAGCAGCGGCAGGCCTTGCCTTTCCCACGGCGATGTCTGCTCGGGCGTAGCCTTGCGCAGTTGAAGGAAACTGAACAGCAGCGCGGCGCCAAGCATCAGCGCGCCCAGCGGTGCGCCGTCGAGCAGGCTGCTCTCGCCGGGCTGCAACTGGCTGAGAAACGCCAGTGCCGAACCCAGTTGCAGCAGTAAGGCAAAGGCCCGGGCAAACGGTCGATGCTGACGTAAACCAAGCCAGAAAATCCCTGCGCCTTCCACGGCCCACGCCGCAGAAGTCCAGCGCGCATCGAGCCCCAGCGGAATCGCCAGGCTGGCAAAAATCACTCCCAGCGCCAGGCAGGTTTCACCTAGCAGCATCGCGCGCCCGCCCATCAAAACTTTGGCCAGCGTCATATAGATCATGCCCAGCGCCAGAGCACTGAACGCCGCCGCGAATTCGAGATGCTGCACCAGCGCAAACTGCAGACCGAAGCCAATGATCGGCGGGCCGAACAGCATGGTGCCGTCGACGTAATCACCCTTGCGGGCCGACCATTGCAGCAGCGCCTCGCGGTCAGCCTCCGCCGGGGCACCCGCCATTTCGCGCAATTTACGCCGGGCGAACAGCAGGCCGATGGCGAGGTACATGAGGAAAAACACAATCAGGAACGGCTCGGTGCTCCACAGCAGTTCCGGCGTGTAGGAACGCAGCCCCCAGGCGAAACCGATACCGAAGGTGCCGACGAAACCGATCAGGTTGAGCAGGCGCCAGGCCTTGAACCAGGCGATAGCAAGAATGCCCGCGTTGAGCAGAGCGAAATAGCTGAACAGCGCGACGTGATTGCCTTCGCCGGTAGACGTCAGAATCGGCGCGGCGAAACCACCGAGTGCCGCCGCTGCGGCCAACCCCAGCGCGTCCTGGGTAATCGCCAGAATGGCCGAGAACACCGTCACCGCGACCAGCAAACCGAGTGCAGCGGACGGATCAAGCAACGGATGCAGACGCATCGCCGCAAACACCGTCAGGTACAACACCGCGATCCCGGTGCCTTGCAGCATCAATGCATAGTTGCTGTTGCGTCGGCGCAGCCACCAGCCCAGCGCAAGCAGAGCCAACGCCGCTGCCGCGACGCCGGCGTATCGCAACTCGATCGGCACCACCATGCCTTCGGTGGCGTAACGCAGTAAAAATGCCAGACCGAAAAACAGCAGCACCACGCCGACGCGCAGCACCGTGTTGCCGCCGAACAGCCAATTGCGCGCAGCGCTGATGCCGCGTTCGATCAGGCTCGGGCCACGGGGTTCGGCGGGTTTTTGCGGTGGTGCAACGGGAGCCGGTTCGGCGCGCCAGGCATCGGCCGGCAGCGGCTGGGTGGTTTCGCGGGCGACGGCGGAGACCGGTTCGAGTTCGGGGGGCAGTTCCCAGATCAGCTCAGGGGTCGGGGCAGCCTGCTCAGCCACGTCGACGGGTGCGGCGACTGGCTCGGCTTCAGGTGGCGGCGCGGGCGCATGCGAGGGCGAACCTTCCAGCACAAACAGCCGCTGGGCCACGCCTTGCAAGGCTTCGCGCACCTGCTCGAGTTGACGCTGTTGCTCCGCCGCCTGCGAGCCGAGGCGCGCAATGCGTAGCGCCTGGCCGATGACCAGCCCCAGCAGCGCACCCAACAGCGCGCCGCTGAATGACTCGTCGAGCAGTCCACCGAGCACCAGCCCGATCAACATGAACATCCATTGCATGGTCGATATCCCTAAGCAGCCCCGGGGCGGGGCGAGTCCGGCGATGGCTTCAGTCTAGGCACAAACCGTGTGGGAGCGAGCCTGCTCGCGAAGGCGGATTGTCAGCCAACATTTCTGTTTAAGTCGACGATCGCTTCGCGAGCAGGCTCGCTCCCACAGGGTACGGCGGTGATTGATGCCTTTTAACCGGCGCTCAGTATATCGATCCGGCCCAACAAACGTTGGGCCTTGCGCAGATTTGTCGGGGAAAGTTACTCCAGCGCTTTCCAGATATCCGTGGCGTACTCGCGAATCGTCCGGTCGGAAGAGAACCAGCCCATCCGCGAGGTGTTGAGCACCGCCGAACGCCACCAGTTCTGCGAGTCGTGCCAGTGCGCATCGACACGCTTCTGCGCTTCCCAGTAGGAGTCGAAGTCGGCGCAGACCAGGAAGCGGTCATAGTCGATCAGCGAATCGATCAGCCCGGTATAACGCGAGGTATCGTCCGGCGAGAACACACCGCTGCGAATCGCTTGCAGCACATCGTTCAAACGATGGGAGGCGGCGATGTCGGGTACGGCGCTGAACTCGTGGTTCTGCTTGCGCGCTTCAACCTGTTGCGCGCTGAGACCGAAGATGAACATGTGCTCGGCACCGATGCGCTCGCACATTTCCACGTTGGCACCGTCGAGGGTGCCGATGGTCAGCGCGCCGTTGAGGCCGAACTTCATGTTACTGGTGCCCGACGCCTCGAAACCGGCGGTGGAAATCTGCTCGGACAAATCCGCCGCCGGAATGATGCTTTCGGCCAGGCTGACGTTGTAGTTGGGCAGGAACACCACTTTCAGCAGGCCGCGCACGGTCGGGTCGTTGTTCACCACCCGAGCGATGTCGTTGGTCAGTTTGATGATCAGCTTGGCCTGGTGGTAACTCGCCGCCGCTTTACCGGCGAAGATCTTCACGCGTGGCACCCAGTCGACTTCCGGCTCGGCACGAATCGCCTGGTACAACGCCACGGTGTGCATCAGGTTGAGCAACTGACGTTTGTACTCGTGAATACGTTTGACCTGCACGTCGAACATCGCTGCCGGGTTGACCGCGATCCCGAGGCGCTCGTGAATCAGATAGGCCAGCGCCTTCTTGCTGTGCAACCGCTGCTCGGCGAAGGCTTTGCGGAAGGCGGTTTTCTCGGCGAACGGTTCAAGTTCGAGCAGGCGCTCTTCGGGATGGTCGAGCACATCCGGGCCGAGAGCGTCGATCAGCATCGAGGTCAGTTCCGGGTTGGCCTGATACAGCCAGCGGCGGAACGTGATGCCGTTGGTTTTGTTGTTGATCCGCTCCGGGTAGAGCTTGTGCAGTTCGGCGAATACGGTTTTGCGCATCAACTGCGTATGCAGACCGGACACGCCGTTGACGCTGTGGGAACCGAGGAACGCGAGGTTGCCCATGCGCACCCGGCGGCCGTTGTCTTCTTCGATCAGCGACACCGCGCGCAGCACGTCGAAGTCGTGAATGCCCTTGGCCCGCAGCGAATCGATGTGCTGCGCGTTGATCAGGTAAATGATCTGCATGTGCCGTGGCAGCATGCGTTCCATCAGCCCGACCGGCCAGGTTTCCAGTGCTTCCGGCAGCAGCGTGTGGTTGGTGTACGACAGCGTGTCGACGGTGACTTGCCATGCTGCGTCCCACGCGACGTCGTAGACGTCGACCAGTTGGCGCATCAGCTCGGCCACTGCAATCGAGGGGTGAGTGTCGTTGAGCTGGATCGCCGCGTGATCACCGAGGGTCAGCACCGAGGTGTGCATGTTGCGGTGACGGCGCAGCAGATCCTGCAGCGAAGCGGCGACGAAGAAGTATTCCTGACGCAGGCGCAGCTCTTGCCCGGCTTCGGTGCTGTCGGCCGGATAAAGGACGCGGGAGATACTCTCGGCGCGGGCCACTTCCGCCACGGCGCCCAGGTGGTCACCGGCGTTGAAGCGCTCAAGGTGCAGATCTTCCATGGCGCGGGCACGCCACAGACGCAGGGTGTTGACGCTCGCCCCGCGCCAGCCGACCACCGGCGTGTCATAAGCAATTGCGCGCACGGTTTCCGCCGGCGACCAGACCTGACGAGTCTTGCCGGAGGCATCGGTGACGGTTTCGACGCTGCCGCCGAAGCCGATCGGGTAGGCCACTTCCGGCCGTTCGAATTCCCACGGGTTGCCGAAATCCAGCCAGTGTTCGGTCTGTTCCTGTTGCCAGCCATCGACAATCGCCTGACGGAACAAGCCATGCTCATAACGAATGCCATAGCCATGGCCGGCGATGCCGAGGGTCGACATGCTTTCCATGAAACACGCCGCGAGCCGACCGAGGCCGCCGTTGCCGAGCGCCGCGTCGGGCTCCAGCAGGCGGATGCGCTCCAGATCGACGCCCAGTTCGGTCAACGCTTCACGGGCGACGTCGAGCAGCCCAAGGTTGCTCAGGCTGTCGTAGAGAAGGCGGCCGATGAGAAATTCCAGCGAGAGGTAATAAACCCGCTTCTGGCCTTTGCGGTAGATCTGCCGGGTGTGGTCCATCCAGTGTTCGACCATGTGATCACGCGCGGCCAGGGCAATGGCTTCGAACCAGTCATGGTCGAAGGCGTGATCGGGGTCTTTGCCCACGGCGTAGGTGAGTTTGGTCAGGACGGCGTCGCGGAACGCGGCCACCTCTGCTTCGCGAACTAGTGGTTCTTGAGTCATCAACAGGACCTCGAGCGAGCGGGAATTTTCTGAGCCTAGACGGTCTGACCGGCGGTAACGGCTCTGGTTCGGCAGTATTTGCGCGGACTGTGCAGCAGTCCGACATAACCTTGGCGGATGAACCAATGAATGCAGGGGCCGTGCCGTCCTGTCGGGCAAATTGCAGTCGTTGCGAAAATATCCGGCGAAAGGTTGTTCAAAATTCCACCGCTCCCGGTATGATCGCGCGCCCTGATGCATACACGCCTGGTAACTCCCGATGATGAAGCCCAACCTGATCGCCGCCGCCGAGATTGATCGTCTCGATACGTGGGCCAAATACTCGGCGCCGATGTGCGGCTCGTGCATGTCCAGCTGCTGCACGCTGCCGGTCGAAGTGAAGATCAAGGATCTGGTGCGCATCGGCGTGGTCGACGAGTTCGAACTGGGCGATCCGCCGAAGAACATCGCCAAGCGCCTGCAAAAGGAAGGCCTGGTCGAGCGCTTCAATCAGAAGTCGGGGATCTTCACCCTGCAGCGCATGAGCAACAACGACTGCTATTACCTGGATCGTAAAACCCGCCTGTGCACCATTTATGACAAGCGCCCGGACACCTGCCGCAACCACCCGAAGATCGGGCCGCGGCCGGGGTATTGCGCTTATAAGCCGAAAGAAGTCGAGCGGGTGCAGAATTTCCGGGCCATCGACAAATTTTGATCGCTGGGGAAGTTTTCGGCGGCTGATCGGCCGCTTTCGCGAGCAGGCTCGCTCCCACAATAGAGATCAGTGAACACGGATTTTGTGTGCACCCGAAATCCCACTGTGGGAGCGAGCCTGCTCGCGAAAGGGCCAGTGCAAACACTGCATAAACGCCAGACAAACAAAAACGCCCCCTGTCTCGCGACCGGGGGCGTTTTTTTATTCCAGGGCTGAATTACGCCTTGGCTTTCTTGGCAGCGCGGGTACGCTCGCTTTCGTCGAGGATCTTCTTGCGAAGACGGATCGACTTAGGCGTAACTTCGCACAGCTCGTCTTCCTGGATGTATTCCAGAGCCTGTTCCAGGGTGAAGCGAACAGGTGGGACCAGAGCGATGGTTTCGTCTTTACCCGAAGCACGCATGTTGTCGAGCTTCTTGCCTTTGGTTGGGTTCACACCCAGGTCGTTGTCGCGGCTGTTCTGACCAACGATCTGACCGTTGTAGATCTCCTGGCCGTGTTCTACGAACAGCTTGCCACGGGCCTGCAGGGTTTCCAACGAGTAGGTCAGAGCCTTGCCGGTTTCAACCGAAACCAGAACGCCGTTCTGACGGCCGGACATGTGGCCCGACTTCACTGGAGCGTAACGGTCGAAGATCGAGGTCAGGATGCCAGCACCGTTGGTCAGGGTCAGGAACTGGTTACGGAAACCGATCAGACCGCGAGCAGGGATGTTGTATTCCAGACGAACACGGCCCTTGCCATCCGGCACCATGTTGCTCAGGTCGCCCTTACGCAGACCCATCTCTTCCATGACCTTGCCCTGGGATTCTTCAGGGATGTCGATGGTGACGTTTTCGAACGGTTCCTGCTTCACGCCGTCGACTTCACGGATGATCACTTCAGGACGGCCCAGGGCCAGCTCGAAGCCTTCGCGACGCATGGTTTCGATCAGTACCGAGAGGTGCAGCTCACCACGGCCGGACACCTTGAACTTGTCAGCCGAGTCGCCTTCTTCAACGCGCAGTGCAACGTTGTACAGCAGCTCTTTGTCCAGACGATCCTTGATGTTACGGGAGGTCACGAACTTGCCTTCTTTACCGCAGAATGGCGAGTCGTTTACCTGGAAGGTCATGGAAACGGTTGGCTCGTCAACGGTCAGCGGCTTCATCGCCTCGACGGTGTTGATATCGCACAGAGTGTCCGAGATGAACAGCTCGTCGAAGCCGCTGATGCAGACGATGTCGCCAGCTGCTGCTTCGTCAACGTCGATGCGGTGCAGACCGTGGTGACCCATCAGCTTCAGGATACGACCGTTGCGACGCTTGCCGTCGGCGCTGATAGCGACAACCGGGGTGTTCGGCTTGACGCGACCACGAGCGATACGGCCAACACCGATAACACCCAGGAAGCTGTTGTAGTCCAGAGCGGAGATCTGCATCTGGAACGGACCGTCACGGTCAACGGCCGGAGGCGGAACGTGGTCGACTACTGCCTGGTACAGCGGAGTCATGTCTTCCGCCATGGCGGTGTGGTCCAGACCGGCAATACCGTTCAGGGCCGAAGCGTAAACAACCTGGAAGTCCAGTTGTTCTTCGGTCGCACCGAGGTTGTCGAACAGGTCGAAGATCTGGTCCAGAACCCAGTCCGGACGCGCGCCTGGACGGTCAACCTTGTTGATGACCACGATTGGACGCAGGCCGGCTTCGAAAGCCTTCTTGGTCACGAAACGGGTTTGCGGCATAGGGCCGTCTTGAGCGTCAACCAGCAGCAGAACGGAGTCGACCATCGACATTACGCGTTCAACTTCGCCGCCGAAGTCGGCGTGGCCCGGGGTGTCCACGATGTTGATGTGGTAGCCGTTCCAGTTGATGGCGGTGTTCTTCGCCAGAATGGTAATACCGCGCTCTTTTTCCTGGTCGTTGGAGTCCATCACGCGCTCGTCGTTGAGCTCGTTGCGCTCCAGGGTGCCGGATTGACGCAGGAGTTTGTCTACCAGGGTGGTTTTACCGTGGTCAACGTGGGCAATGATGGCGATGTTGCGTAGATTTTCGATCACTTGTGTATCTCGATCAGAGGATTCGGTTTGCTGACAAGTCATGGCAGCGATTAGCAGTAGTGTCCGGCATGGCCGTTACAGCTTGACGGCGGTGTCGGGGGGCCGGTGACGCAGGCCACAGGCAAACAGCCCCGGGCACTTAGCTCGGTCGATAAACGCGCACATTGGCATGCCCCTCACTGAGCAAATGGTGGGCATGCAGGCGACTCATCACGCCTTTGTCGCAATACAGCAGGTACTGGCGAGTAGGGTCCAGTTCCTTGAAACGTGCGTTCACTGCATAGAACGGCATCGTCTGTACCTCTATGCCGGCGAGCTCCAGCGGGTCATCCTCGGCGGCATCCGGGTGGCGGATGTCGATCACGATCTGACCGGCCAGCGCTTCGCTGACTTCTTCAATCTGCAAATCCTGGCCCAACTCGTCGATTACCCGATCGATCGGCACCAGTTTGGCGTTGGCGAGCGCACGCTCGAGTACCGCCATGTCGAATTCTTTCTCTTCGTGCTCAACCCGGCCACGCTTGGCGGCGGTCTTGGGGTTGACCGAAATCACGCCGCAGTATTCCGGCATGTGCCGGGCGAAATCGGCGGTGCCGATCTCGTTGGCGGTATCGATGATGTCCTGCTTGTGCGCGACGATCAGCGGTCGCAGCACCAGTTTGTCGGTCACGCAGTCGATCACCGACAGGTTCGGCAGCGTCTGGCTCGACACCTGGGAGATCGCTTCACCGGTCACCAGTGCATCGATGTGCAGGCGTTCGGCGATCTCGGACGAGGCGCGCAACATCATACGCTTCAAAACCACGCCCATATGACTGTTATCGACTTTGCCGAGAATTTCGCCCAGCACTTCCTCGAACGGCACACTGACAAATAGCACGCGTTGCGAGCTGCCGTACTTCTTCCAGATGAAGTGCGCGACTTCCATCACGCCCAATTCGTGGGCACGCCCGCCGAGATTGAAGAAGCAGAAGTGCGCCATCAGGCCGCGACGCATGATCTGATAAGCCGCCACGGTCGAATCAAAGCCGCCGGACATCAATACCAGCGTCTGCTCCAACGCACCCAGCGGGTAGCCGCCGATGCCGTTGTGCTGGCTGTGAATCACGAACAACCGTTTGTCGCGAACTTCGATACGGACTTCGATTTGCGGTGCTTTAAGGTCGATTCCGGCCGCACCGCACTCACGACGCAGCTTGCTGCCGACGTATTTTTCCACGTCCATCGAGCTGAAGGCATGCTTGCCTGCGCGCTTGCAGCGCACCGAGAAAATCTTCCCGGCCAGTGCATCGCCGTAGTGCTGTTTGCACTTTTCGGTGATGTCGTCGAAGTCGCCCAGCGGGTACTCGTCGATCTGCAGAAAATGCGCGATACCCGGCATGCAGGTCAGGCGCTCGCCCATCTCTTTCAAGGCTTTGGGGTCGGTAACGCGGGTTTCCAGCTCGAGATTGTCCCACACGCCGTTCACCACCACGGCCGGGTCCAGGTCACGGAGCACGGTGCGGATGTTCTTGGCCAACTGGCGGATGAATTTCGTCCGGACAGGTCGGCTTTTGATGGTGATCTCGGGGAAGACTTTTACGATAAGTTTCATGAAAACAGCGCGCGAACGGCCAGCCGAAAAAGGGGGGCGCGGATTATAGCGGAAATTGCTCAAGGTTTAACCAGTTAATGTGCAGAAGGTTTTGCTTGCACCAAAACAGGTCATTTCTGAATTTAAACGCAACATTAAGGGGCGGGATTTGTCGATTCAGTACCTCGCACGCCTTAATAAGCGTGAATTTGGGGCAAAAAACCCATGCTGGGGCACTGGCATGCAATTTGCTCCCTTGTGAGGCAGGTTGCCTTGGCAGAGTATTCGCGCCGGCATCACCATTATTAAGGGCATCCACTACCCGCCCTAATTCACCCGGAGGACACTATGTCGAAGTCGGTTCAACTCATCAAAGATCATGACGTCAAGTGGATTGATCTGCGCTTCACGGACACCAAAGGCACTCAGCACCACGTGACCATGCCGGCTCGCGATGCGCTGGATGACGACTTCTTCGAAGTCGGCAAGATGTTCGACGGTTCCTCCATCTCCGGCTGGAAAGGCATCGAAGCCTCCGACATGATCCTGATGCCGGTCGACGAAACTGCCGTGCTCGATCCGTTCACCGAAGACCCAACCCTGATTCTGGTGTGCGACATCATCGAGCCTTCGAGCATGCAGGGCTACGATCGCGACCCACGTGCGATCGCCAAGCGCGCCGAAGAGCACCTGAAAGCCACCGGTATCGGTGACACCGTATTCGCCGGTCCGGAGCCTGAGTTCTTCATCTTTGACTCGGTGAAATTCAAGTCGGACATCTCCGGCTCGATGTTCAAGATCTACTCCGAGCAAGGTTCGTGGATGTCCGACCAGGACATCGAAGGCGGCAACAAGGGTCACCGTCCAGGCGTGAAAGGTGGCTACTTCCCGGTTCCACCATTCGACCACGACCACGAAATCCGTACCGCCATGTGCAACGCACTGGAAGAAATGGGTCAGTCGGTTGAAGTTCACCACCACGAAGTGGCAACTGCCGGCCAGAACGAAATCGGCGTCAAGTTCAACACCCTGGTGAAGAAGGCCGACGAAGTTCAGACCCTGAAATACGTTGTGCACAACGTTGCCGACGCTTACGGCCGCACCGCGACCTTCATGCCGAAGCCACTGTACGGCGACAACGGTTCGGGCATGCACGTACACATGTCGATCTGGAAAGACGGCAAGAACACCTTCGCAGGTGAAGGCTATGCCGGCCTGTCCGATACCGCTCTGTACTTCATCGGCGGCATCATCAAGCACGGTAAGGCCCTGAACGGCTTCACCAACCCGGCGACCAACTCCTACAAGCGTCTGGTGCCAGGCTTCGAAGCTCCGGTAATGCTGGCCTACTCGGCTCGCAACCGTTCCGCTTCGATCCGTATTCCTTACGTGTCGAGCCCGAAAGCCCGCCGTATCGAAGCACGCTTCCCGGATCCGGCTGCCAACCCGTACCTGGCCTTCGCAGCACTGCTGATGGCCGGTCTGGACGGTATCCAGAACAAGATCCACCCAGGCGATGCCGCCGACAAGAACCTGTACGACCTGCCGCCTGAAGAGGCGAAAGAGATTCCACAGGTTTGCGGCAGCCTGAAAGAAGCCCTGGAAGAGCTGGACAAGGGCCGCGCGTTCCTGACCAAGGGCGGCGTGTTCTCCGACGACTTCATCGACGCTTACATCGCGCTGAAATCGGAAGAAGAAATCAAGGTTCGCACCTTCGTGCACCCACTGGAATATGAGCTGTACTACAGCTGCTGATCCGGTAGCGCTGCGTAAAGCGGCGTGACACAAGAGGCCTCCTTCGGGAGGCCTTTTTTATTGCCCGGCACAGTTCATTTACCCTGTGGGAGCGAGCCTGCTCGCGAAAGCGGTGGGTCATTGAAGATGATGGTGACTGATGCGACGCCTTCGCGAGCAGGCTCGCTCCCACAGGGGATCCATGGTGTCTGAATGATCTTTGGATGTGTCGCCAGTTGGGCCAACCGCCGCACCTGTCCTATGCTGCTACCCATCGCTTCCAACCCCGGTCGATTTCATGGGTCGCACGTTTCTCTACATTCTGCTGCTGATCGCTCTGCCCGCCGCCGGGCAGATCTACAAGTACACCGACGCCAACGGCAACACGGCGTACAGCAATCAGCCGCCGGACGGCGTGCAGGCGCAACCGGTCGAGCTGCCGCCACTCAATCGGGTCGAGCCGCAAGCACCGAGCGCGCCGCAATCACCCCGCCCCGAAGCACCGCAACCAGCGCGCAACGCCTATGAAATCCTCGAACTCGCCGGTCTGCCCACTGACGAGGCGCTGCGCGCCAACAACGGCACCTTTACGGTCAATGTCCTGATCAAACCGCGCCTGCAACCGCCGCATCAACTGAGACTGGTGCTGGACGACGAGCCCTATGGTCAGCCGAGCAACGTACCGGTTTTGCAGTTGGTGAACATTGATCGCGGCGAGCATCGCCTGGCCGTGCAGGTGATCGACGGCCAGACCGTCATTCAGCAGAGCCCGCCAGCCGTCTTCACCGTGCAACGGGTGCATACACCATGATCCGCGCGGGGCTGGTACTCGTCCTGGCACTGATGTCGATGTGCACCTCGGCGGAGGTCTTCACCTATCTCGACGCGCAGGGCAACCGCGTCTATACCGACCAGCCACGCGCCAACGCCAAGCGAGTGCCGATCGCGACGAGCAATCGCATGGCGGTCCCTGCCAACACCGCAGCGCCGGTCAGCACGGCGAAAACATCTGCCGAACCAGCGCCCTTTCATTACGACATGCTGCGCATTCTGATCCCGGAGCCTGATGCCACCTTGCGCAACAGCGCCGGCGAGCTGATCGTCAGCGTCACCAGCGAGCCCGGCCTGCAAAGCGGCCATCGTTATCGCTTGCTGCTGGATGGCAAGGCCACTGGCGAGCCCGGCGTCAGCCCGGTATTTGCGCTGAGCAATATCGATCGCGGCAGCCACAGCCTTTCGATCGAGATTCTCGACGCCGCCGGGCGCACCGTGGAACGCACCGCCAATCAACCGTTCCACATGCTGCGCATTTCCCTAGCGCAAAAACGTCAGGTCAAACCCTGTGTCGCCGACGATTACGGCGTGCGCCCGGAATGTCCGCTCAAGGACAAACCTGACGAACCGAAAAATCCCTTCCTGCGCTTCTTTTAACGCCTGCCGGGCATGCGCACCCTATTGGTGCACTAAACTGCATCTCGCCCACAACCCAACCCATTTTGGTTCGAAACTTCCCGTTTGAGCTGGCTTCGTGCCATACAAACGCGCGTCAAACGCCTGTTTCAGGGGTTAAACGCTTCTTTTCGGAGCCTTGGTTTGGTTTTTGCATTTTCCCGACATCAGCGCTTTGTTCTCGCGCACGCCTTGCTCCAAAAGGGGTCCAGATGACCATAAGCGACGCTATTCACCGTTTGCTGCTCGACAACCTGACCACGGCGACCATCCTGCTCGACGCCGAGCTGCGCCTGGAGTATATGAACCCGGCAGCGGAGATGCTGTTGGCCGTCAGCGGTCAGCGCAGCCACGGCCAGTTCATCAGCGAGCTGTTCACCGAATCCCCCGAGGCGCTCAATTCCCTGCGTCAGGCCGTGGAGCAGGCGCACCCTTTCACCAAGCGTGAAGCGATGCTCACCGCCCTCACCGGCCAGACGCTGACCGTGGATTACGCGGTGACGCCAATCCTCAGCAACGGCGAGACTTTGCTTTTGCTTGAAGTGCACCCGCGTGATCGCCTGCTGCGGATCACCAAGGAAGAGGCGCAGCTGTCCAAGCAGGAAACCAGCAAGATGCTGGTGCGCGGCCTCGCCCATGAGATCAAGAACCCCCTGGGCGGCATCCGTGGCGCAGCGCAATTGCTCGCCCGCGAACTGCCGGAGGAAAGCCTGCGCGATTACACCAATGTGATCATCGAAGAGGCCGACCGCCTGCGCAATCTGGTCGATCGCATGCTCGGCTCGAACAAACTGCCGTCGCTGGCCATGTGCAACGTCCACGAAGTGCTCGAACGCGTCTGCCATCTGGTCGAAGCCGAAAGCCAGGGCTGCATCACCCTGGTGCGTGATTACGACCCGAGCATTCCCGACGTCCTGATCGACCGCGAGCAAATGATTCAGGCGGTGCTGAACATCGTGCGCAATGCGATGCAGGCCATCAGCAGCCAGAACGAGCTGCGCCTGGGCCGCATCAGCCTGCGCACCCGCGCCATGCGCCAGTTCACCATCGGCCACATCCGCCATCGTCTGGTGACCAAGATCGAGATCATCGACAACGGTCCCGGCATTCCGGCGGAACTGCAGGAAACCATTTTCTTTCCCATGGTCAGCGGCCGCCCGGATGGTACCGGGCTGGGCCTGGCCATTACCCAGAACATCATCAGTCAGCACCAGGGCCTGATCGAGTGTGAGAGCCATCCAGGCCACACCACCTTCTCGATCTTCCTGCCACTGGAACAAGGAGCCACATCGACATGAGCCGTAGTGAAACCGTGTGGATCGTCGATGACGACCGTTCTATCCGTTGGGTCCTGGAAAAAGCCTTGCAGCAGGAAGGCATGACCACCCAGAGCTTCGACAGCGCCGATGGCGTGATGAGTCGTCTGGCCCGGCAGCAGCCGGACGTGATCATTTCCGATATCCGCATGCCGGGCGCCAGTGGCCTGGATCTGCTGGCGCGGATTCGCGAACAGCACCCACGGCTGCCGGTCATCATCATGACCGCTCACTCCGATCTGGACAGCGCTGTCGCCTCCTATCAGGGCGGCGCTTTCGAGTACCTGCCCAAGCCGTTCGACGTCGATGAAGCGGTATCGCTGGTCAAACGCGCCAATCAACATGCCCAGGAACAGCAAGGTCTGGAAGTGGTGCCGGCGCTGACCCGCACCCCGGAAATCATCGGCGAAGCGCCGGCGATGCAGGAAGTGTTTCGCGCCATCGGGCGCCTGAGCCACTCCAACATCACCGTGCTGATCAACGGCGAATCCGGTACCGGTAAAGAACTGGTGGCCCACGCCCTGCACCGCCACAGCCCACGCGCGGCCTCGCCGTTCATTGCGCTGAACATGGCGGCGATCCCCAAGGATCTGATGGAATCCGAGCTGTTCGGCCACGAGAAAGGCGCGTTCACCGGCGCGGCGAATTTGCGTCGCGGTCGTTTTGAACAAGCGGACGGCGGCACGCTGTTTCTCGATGAAATCGGCGACATGCCGGCGGACACCCAGACGCGTCTGTTGCGCGTGCTGGCCGATGGCGAGTTCTATCGCGTCGGCGGCCATGTGCCGGTCAAGGTCGATGTGCGCATCATCGCTGCGACACACCAGAATCTGGAAACCCTCGTCCACGCCGGCAAGTTCCGTGAGGATTTGTTCCACCGCCTCAACGTGATCCGCATCCACATCCCGCGCCTGTCGGATCGTCGCGAAGACATCCCGACCCTGGCCCGGCACTTCCTCAGCCGCGCCGCGCAGGAGCTGGCGGTGGAGCCCAAGCTGCTGAAAAGCGAGACCGAGGAATACCTGAAAAACCTGCCTTGGCCAGGCAACGTGCGTCAACTGGAGAACACCTGTCGCTGGATCACTGTCATGGCCTCCGGTCGCGAAGTGCACATCAGCGACTTGCCACCGGAACTGCTCAACCTGCCACAGGATTCGGCGCCAGTGACCAACTGGGAACAGGCCCTGCGCCAATGGGCAGATCAGGCCTTGGCCCGTGGCCAGTCGAGCCTGCTCGACAGCGCAGTGCCGGCGTTCGAGCGGATCATGATCGAGACAGCACTGAAGCACACCGCAGGACGTCGGCGTGATGCGGCGGTGTTGCTGGGTTGGGGGCGTAATACCCTGACGCGCAAGATCAAGGAACTGGGGATGAAGGTTGATGGTGGGGATGATGATGAGGGGGAAGAGGGTTAACGCTTAAGGATTGTCGTGTACTCAGGATCGATCCCCCTCACCCCAGCCCTCTCCCGGGGGAAGGCAGCAATCTCGGGTGGTTTCGAGGCCTGGGTTCGGCTCGGTATCTCAGGTCGGCGTAACTTGACCGGGCAACTCGGTCAGGCCCCTCTCCCTTTGGGAGAGGGGCAGCGTGAGGGCCACCGTGCACCGCATCAATGCACGATGAACCGTGATCGCGCAGAGCCGTATCGCCACCCCCGCATCTGAAAGTGCCGAAAAACCCAGACTTGAAATAAGCGAAAGCCCCGTATTCCGAGGCTTTCGCGTTTTCGAAGCATTTTTTGTTACAGCAAATCAAAACCTGGCACGCCGCCTGCAATATCTATCTCAGGTGATTCGATTCACCACCCGTTTCGGGGACCTTGGTACAGGCAGGCCGGGGATTCCCCTCTTTACACCGGGCTCGCAGCGCAAAGCAGCGAGCCCACCGTTTTGGGATCCTTGGTACAGGCAGGCCGGGGGTTCCCTCTTTACACCGGGCTGACGCCGCAAGCGAAGCCCATGCTTTTGGGAACCCTGATACAGGCAGGTCAGGGATTCCCGCTTTTACACCGCAATGCGTCCCGCCCCTATTCGAATCTGGGGCGCTCGGGCACATGATGTGGGGGCTGGTTTTGCCATGTCGGGTCAAACCTCCTTACTTCCTCCTCCAGCCTGTCCAGCATTTTCCCCGGGCTGGGTTCAGTAGACGCAATGTTCAGCAAACTTTCTTGCTCACCTACGCTGGCCTTTTGGAAGCTTTCAATAAACGACCAGAACCGGCGCTGCAAAAGCAGACGCTCAACCTGAAATTCCGGCGTACGCACCAGATTTCTGAGTTGTTTGATCATTGCGGGGTTCGCTTGAAGGACAAATGAATCCCACAGGGCAGACTTTTCAGCGCGTTGCGTTTGGGGGACATGGTGCAGCCATGGACTGTCCGCCAAATCAGCCTCGATTCTCCCAAGCCACAGATCGGTACCCGTCTGCCGACGTGCAGCTATCAATCGTCGAAGAGAAGCGGGGTCGGCAATCGGACTGCCAGTCAGGTCAAACCCTTTTCTCAGCTCAATGGTTTCGGGAATGGCTCTGATCGCGGTATAGGCCAGATTCAAACGTGTCCTGGGAATATCGGATGTCACACCATCCGGGAATTCTCTTATACGAGTTCGGTGGAGATCGACTTCCCGCAACGCCGTCATTCCCCGCAGTGAGGGCGCCACAGCCAGCCGACTTTCCGACAAATTCAATATCTCCAGCCGCGACGGACCGTTCTGCAAACCAAGCCCGGGCGGCGGCGAGGTTATGAACGTATTGGCCAGATTCAACTCTCGCAATCCGGACATGCGAGTCACATCAGGTGCTTCTGTCAAATCGGGATTATGGTACAGGTCAAGCACCTCCAACCGTGACGCCACGGGCCATTGATCCAGCCCGACAGGGGGACGACTCAAACCACAGGAACGTGCGCGCAAGACCCGCAACTCGCTCATGCCACGCACTGAAAAAAGCGGCCAGATACTGCAGTGCGTCAGGCTCAACTCCCGCAAACGGGTCAATCGCGTGAAATGCTCAAGGCCGTCCGACGGGAGCCATAGTCTGGCTTCCTGCATCGTCAGGACTTTCAACGCCGGGAGTTTATCGATTTCGGCCAACAGTTCATGACACTTGCCATTGAATCTGCGGATTTCGAGGGTTTCAATGTGGGAAAGCATCGAGAACAATTTTCCCAGACTTTTCGAAGGACTTCCTTCCAGGCCTAGAGATACGACGGATCTGAGCGGAACGGAACAACCCGGTAGCGCCAGATTGCGCCGACTTCCCAGGTCGAGCTCCAGCTTGAAACCGACCAGCCGCCCGTCGCGGTAGACTTTTTCCGAATGCTCTCCCTGCCATTTGAACAACCGACGCACGTTGGCCCCTATTGCCAGCCGGCGCCTGCGTTCGGCAATGTCCTGGCCTTTGTAACCCGTCTCCCAGGCAGTGATCTCACGGTTCAATCGAGGAAACTCCAGCTCAAGCCGCTTGAGTTCGACTTCTGCGACACCCGCTTCCCCATAACGCGCAATGAAATCATCGGCATGTTGATCCGTCGCATCAGCAAAATAGCGTCTGACCAGTGTCCGTGTGGTCGCAACCAGAACCGGCGGCTGTCCCCCGGAGGGACCTGCGCCGGTGAGCCAGGGGCGGTGAAAGTTGAACGGGTTGGCAGGTGCTTGAGCAGCGCCATCCATCCCACCGCGCAAACCTGTGAGGATGCAAACCCAGGTGTTCTGCTCGCTGCGGGTGATCGCCAGGGTTTCACCGCCCAGGCTGGCGCGGTAAATGTTCACGCTGTCGGCAGCGACGGGATCGTTGGGTTTGACCAGGCGCCAAACCCTGTATTCCGGGCGGGAGGCATCCAGATCCTGCATCACCTGATACGCCTGCTCATGGATGACCACATAGAGTTTGCCATCGTGACGTATCACGCCGTCGCTGCCCGATTGTGCGCCACTGACATCCAGCCCGGCATGAAAGCCATCCAGGCTTTGGGCGGTCAGGGGGTTGGTGCGGGTGCTGAAGTCGCTGTGCGGATGCCAGATGCCGCTTTCGCTATCGCGCAACATCCATGGGCCGCAAGGGTACAACTCGCCGGGATGTCGAGCGCGATACCATCCCGTATCCGGATCAACTGCGACGAGAACGAGGCCACTGCCAGGGACGTCAACATAACGGCGATTTTTGTACAACCTGAAGCCTTCGCCATCAGCGTCAGGCAATTCGGTGGTTGATGTTATCCGGTAAGTCTCCAGCGACCGGTGTATCACAGGAGAGATGGCAGCAACCTCCGGTGCCGGGCGAACCTCGACCACCGGCGCCGATAGGATCGTATTCGGGCCTGCGTCGTCGCCAGGTTTGGTGCTAAGCGACATCAGATCATCGAGACCAGCCCAGGGGACCGTGCCATCGCGGACGGGCATATCCGCCGCTGTGAAATCCTTGTCCGAGCTTCGCTTCGGGAACGTGTGGACATCCGTATCAACGTGGGTGCTGCCCCCGCGAGGTGGTTTTACTGACATGTTTTTTCATCCTTGAAAAGTCGCCCCGCCATTCATGCTCAGGCGGGGGGGTCGGCATCCTGCCGGTTAGCTGGGAAGACCAACGATAGCCTGCGTTAACGTTGACGCGCAGCGGAAAAACAGACGGCTCCGGTGGGAAATGACGCTAGCAAATGTGGGAATGGCAGGGCAGGCCGAACGTCATCAGCCTGCGCTTTTGTGCAGGGGTGATGATGCCGGCATCGTGCCGCCTGCGGTTTGCACCCCCCTATGCAAGCCGCGGCCGCTTGGGCAAATGATGCGGGGGCTGGTGCTGCCAGGTTGAGTCGAACTTCGTCATTTCCTCTTCGAGCCTTTCCAGCATTTTTCCGGGACTGGACTCCGTTATCGCGATGTCCCGCAAAGCGTCTTGCTCACCAAGACTCGCCTTTTGGAAATGTTCCAGAAACGCCCAGACCCGACGCTGCAGAAGCGGCCGCTCAACCTGAAACTCAGGCGTGCGGACCAGCTCTCTGATTTTGCCCATCATGGCAACATTCGTCTGATCGATTAACGAGTCCCAGAGGGAAATCCGGGCGGCGCGTTGCGCCTGTGGAACATTGTGCATCCAGTGGTCTATGACCAGATGGCTCGAAGCTCGTCCCAACCAGATGTCCGTACCTGTTTGCCGACGTGCAGCAATCAACCGCCGAAAGTAGACAGGATCGGAAATCAACGTGCCGGTAAGGTTGAAACCTTCCCTGAGTTCAACAGCTTCGGGGATTGATTCGATCCGGGTATAACTCAGATCCAGACGTGCTCGGGGAACCTCGGAGTTCACGCCGTCCGGGAAAGTTTTTATCGCGGTATGGCTCAGGTCAACCTCCAGCAATGCCGACATTGCGCTGAGCGACGGCGCCACAGCGAGTGGGGTGCTGGATAAATTCAAGACCTGGAGTCGCGAAGGACCGCTCTGCATGCCAAGCCCGGGTGGCGGCGCGGATATGCGGGTATGGGACAGATCCAATACTCGCAATTCGGACATCTGGGTCACATCAGGCGGATGTCGCAGTTCGGGATTGTGGTACAGATCAAGCACCTGCAACCGTGACGCCACGGCCACCTCATCCAATCCGAAAGGCAGACGGAGCAAGCCACAGGAACGTGCGCGCAATACCCGTAACCCGGTCATCCCTCGCACTGAAAGATCGGGCCAGATACCACAGTTGATCAGGCTCAACTCTTCCAGCCCGGTCAATGTGGCGAAGTGGTCGAGGCCTGTCGACGACAGCAACAGACTGCTTTCACGAATTTCCAGGACTCTCAACTGTGGGAGCTTGTCGAGTTGGGCAAGCAATTTCTGGCCGTCGATTCTGCGTGTTTGCAAGGTGTCCATGCGCGGGAACATCGACAACAGATCTCCCAGATTCCTAGAGGTGCGTCCCTCCAGGCCAAGAGACACAACAGATCCGAGTCGAATCGAAAAAACCGGAAGGGCGAAATTCCCCCGCGCGCCCAAATCCAGTTTCAACCTGAAGCCGATCAGCCGGCCATCCCGGTAGACTTTTTCCGAACTGTCGCCCTGCCACTTGAACAATCGACGCACGCTGGCACCTATTGCCAGTCGCCGAATGCGCTCGGCACTGCTGTCACCCCTGTAGGCAGTCTCCCACGCAGTGACCTCACGGTTGAGTTGAGGAAACTCAAGCTGTAGCCGTTTGAGCTCCACCTCAGCCGCACCTGCCTCAGTAAATCGGGCAATGAAATCATCGGCATGCTGATCGGTGGAGTCGGCGAAATAGCGTTTTACCTGCGCCCGCGTGGTCACGTCTGCGACCACCGCTTGCCCCCGTGAAGGGCCGGAGTCAGTGAGCCAGGGGCGATGAAAGTTGAACGGATTGGCACCTGCAGCCTCATTGCGCTGCATGCCCCCGCGTAAACCAGGAAGGATGGAAACCCAGGTATTGCGCTCGTTCCGGGTAATGGCCAGCGTCTCACCGCCGAGGCTGGCGCGATAAATGTTTGCGCTGTCGGTGGCGCCGGGATGACTGGGATCAACCAGACGCCAGACCTTGTATTCCGGGCGAGACGCAGCAAGATCCTGCAAAACCTGATACGCCTGTTGATCAATGACCACGTAGAGCTTGCCAGCGTGACGTACCACGCCGTCGCTGCCGGGGGCGACGCCGCTGAGATCCAGCCCGCTGCGAAATCCCTGCAAACCCGCAGCGGTCAGAGGATCGGTGCGTGCGTTGAAGTCGTTGTGCGGATGCCAGAGGCCGCTGCGGCTATCCCGCAACATCCATGGACCGGTGGGCAGCAACTCGCTGGGGAGTCGAGCGCGATAAAATCCGCTGTCCGGATCCACCCCTACCAGAACGATGCCGCCGCCAGACACATCCACATACTGACGTTTTTTGTACAGCCTGAAGCCGTCACCGTCAGCTGCCGGCAGTCCGGCCGGTGATCGCATTGCGTAACTGTCCAGCGACCTGGCGATGACGGGAGGACTTGGATTGGTGTGCGGCGCAGGGCGAACCTCGACCATCGGCGTCGGCAAGGTCCTGTCCGCGCCGACAACATCGCCCGGCAAGCTGCCCCGCAGCTTCGGATCATCGCCACGAACCCAGGGGGCGGTGCCATTGAGATCGGGAGTGCGCACCAGTGCGAAATCCTTGTCCAGACGTCGGGTCATGGCCGGGTGAACATCCGTGTCCACGCGGGTGCTGCCACTGCGGGGTGGTTTTACTGGCATGTTTTCATCCTTGAAAGTCGTCCCTGGCATTTATCCCAGAGACGATGGGGGGGTGGCATTGCTGTTACAGACGGGTCGAGGTTTGCCGCTTTTGCATCGGCACTGCGTACTCCTGCGAGTTACTCGAACCTGGGCCGCTTGGGCAAAGGATGCAGCGGCTGACTCTGTCGTCCTCCGTCATAGCTGCGGATTTCATTCTCCAGCCTGTCCAGCATTCTCCCGGGACTCGTTTCCGTATAAAGAATGACGTCGAGCCTGGCCCGCTCGTTGACTTCGGCGCTGTCATACATTTCCAGAAACCACCACACGCGCCGCTGCAGAAGCGGGCGCTCCACGTGAAACTCGGGCGTTCGACTAAGTCGACGAAGAATGCCGGTCACTGCCAGTGGCATTGCGGCGTTATGCCTGTCCCACAGCGCTTGTTTTTCCGCTATCTGTTCCTGTGGCACATTGCGTAGCCAGAGATCGGCAGTTACATCGCTGCTTTCCTGCCCAAGCCAGATATCGGTGCCTGTCTCTACACGTGCTCGTATCAACCGCCGTAAAGAGGCCGGGTCCATTATCGGATTGCCGATGAGATTGAAGCCCGCTCTGAGCTCCACGGACTCGGGGATCGACCTGATGTGATTGTCCGCAAGATTAAGTTCTCTTGCGGGAATCCTGTCGGTAATGCCCTCGGGAAATCTTTGCAATCGTGTATTGGAAAGATCCAGCTCCTGCAGTGCGGTCATGTGTTCGAGTGAGGGGCTGGTCGAAAGCGGATTGCCCCCCAGTCTCAACACTTCCAGCGTCGACGCCACGTCGATGGCATCAAGTCCGGAAGGCAGCAGGTGTATTCCGGTGCGGCTCAGATCCAGCACCCGCAGTTCAGTCATCCCTCTGATATCAGCTGCCACGTGCAAAAAGGTGACTTGCTCCTGATGCCGCATCTGCATGTCCAGGCTGTTCACCGGGGCCTCGAAGGTGTTGCAAAGCCATAGCTCGTTTAGCCTGGCAAGGCCTCGTACGGAAAAGTCAGACGTCAATTCACAGTCCTGCAGGTGCAGCCTTTGCAAACGCGGGAATCTTTTCAATTGCTCGGCAAAGCGCGAATCCAGCCTGAATTTCGAATAAGCCCGTTCGATCACGTTCCAGCCTTGAAACCGCCCTTCCACTTCGATTGCCTGACTGGTAATGGTCAGACTTTCAAGATTGGGAAACTGTGCGCAAAACACGTCCGGGTCCAGCCGGCCACGGCCTCTTAAAGTCAGAGAAACCACTGAGCTGAATTTCAAGGAAAGCGGTTTTTGAACTGGCCATATCGTCAGATCGATTTCCAGCTTGAAGCCCACATGCCGCCCGTCACGGTAGACGCGCTGTTCGGGCTGACCTTGCCATCGGTACAACTGGCGAAACGTCGCCCATATATTCCGCGCCTCATGTAACTCCTTGTCCGATGAAATGCGACCTCGACTGATCGGCAGGTCAAAACGCGTCGAGTCCAATTGCGCCAGCCCAAGCTGAATATGCTTGAGCTCAAGCTCTGCCACGTCCTTGTCATCGAACCGGGCGATGAAGGCATCCGCGTCCTCGTCGGTCGTGTCGGGCAGGTACTTGCGGATCTGCTCCCGGGTAGTTGGTTCCACGACTTCACGCGCATACCAAAGTCCGCTGTCCACATCGCGCAGCATCACCGGGCCGGATGGGAGCAACTCGCTTGGCCGCCGGGCTCGATACAGACCCGTCGCAGGATCCACTGCGACAGGCACCAGGTCGCCGTTGACCAGGTCTGCGTAGGTTCGCCGACTGATCACCCGCAAACCCTCACTGTTGACCTGTGGAAGTATCGCTCGGGCGTTGGTGACGTAATTGTCCAGCGAAGGCTGGGTGGTGGGAGGGCGAATACCTTCTGCGAGTGCGCGCACCACAACGGCCGCGGCAGGAGGTATGGCACCCAGGGTCGCATCACTGGATGATTCGGCGCGCGGCAGCAAATGGTGCTGAGCAAAATTCACATCGACGCCTATGCGACCCGGGTGGCCGTGGAGCGAAATGTCGGCGTCCGCAGCCCGATGCAGGCTGCCCGGAACGTCCACGTGGGTACCGCCACCGCGAGGGGGTTTTACTGGCATGTTTTCATCCTTGAAAAAGACGCCCCATGCTGTCGAGCAAGGGGACAACGGGTTTCGGCATCCTGCCGTTTGAAGGGGCAAACGATAGCGTGGACGAGCATCGGACGGAGATGGGAAAGGGAGACGGCCGCAGTGGGAAACGACCTCAAACAGTGTCGGAGCGCGCCCAGTGATGAGGACTTGCCCCTAGGGCTCGCTCAAGCGGATCTCCAGCCGCCAACGATCATCGACCTCGCTGCCAACCCAGTCGCCCTGCAACGGGCGCGCTGCCAGCACCGTCAGCAATAACCCTCCATCGCTTTTGCGCGTGCGCCAGTTGACGTCCTTGCCGTTGAGCCTGAGCTGGCCCTTCTGCGGTCGACCTTCGGCCTGAAACAGCAGCGCGACGGTGCCATCGATAATCTCGCCGTGCAGTTTCGGCTCGTTGTTGAACCACACCACCAGGCCGCCATCGGTGACCTCGACACGCTCCAGCACGCTTGGATCGGGCGTGGTCAGACGGCCAATCATCAAGCCGATCATCAAGCCGACAATCGCCAGCGAGCCGATGACTCGCGGGAATAGTTTCGAACGGTTGTCCACAGGCGGCGTAGAATGCCGCTCATCTTTACCTTCGGAGCCGTGCATGTTTCACGTCATCCTTTTTCAACCAGAAATTCCGCCGAACACCGGCAACGTTATCAGGCTGTGCGCCAACAGTGGCTGCCACCTGCATTTGATCGAACCACTGGGTTTCGAGATGGACGACAAGCGCCTGCGCCGTGCCGGTCTCGACTACCACGAATATGCCACGTTGCAGCGTCACGCTGACCTGGCCAGCTGTCTGGAAAGTCTGGGTAACCCGCGCGTGTTCGCCTTCACCACCAAGGGCTCGCGGCCGTTCCATGATGCCGCGTTCGTGCCCGGCGACGCGTTTCTGTTCGGCCCGGAAAGTCGTGGCCTGCCGGCGGACGTGCTCGACGCCCTGCCCGCCGAACAGCGTCTGCGCCTGCCGATGCGCGAAGGCTGCCGCAGCCTGAACCTGTCCAACACCGTGGCGGTCGCCGTGTACGAAGCGTGGCGGCAGAACGACTTCAAATAGTTTTCGCCTGACCAAAACAATCGCGGGCAAGCCCGCTCCCACAGGAATGTGCAAAACCTGTGGGAGCGGGCTTGCCCGCGATGCGTATCCGAGCCTTTATTGAACGGTCGGGGTCTCGCCGCTTTCCTGCATGCGCTGCAGCTCTTGCGCGTACAGGGCGTCGAAGTTCACCGGGGCCAGCATCAGCGCCGGGAACGAACCGCGGGTGACCAGGCTGTCCAGGGTTTCGCGGGCGTACGGGAACAGGATGTTCGGGCAGAATGCACCGAGGGTGTGGCTCATCGAAGCCGCGTCCAGATTCTTGATCAGGAAGATACCGGCCTGTTGCACTTCAGCGATGAAGGCCACTTCTTCGCCGTTTTTCACGGTAACGGAAAGGGTCAGCACCACTTCGTAGAAATCGCCTTCCAGCGCTTTCTGGCGGGTGTTCAGATCCAGACCGACCGCCGGATCCCACTGCTGGCGGAAGATCGCCGGGCTTTTCGGGGCTTCGAAGGACAGGTCGCGTACGTAGATGCGCTGCAAGGAGAATTGCGGTGCGGTTTCTTCTTCGCTGGCTGCAGTGTTCTGTTGGTCAGTCATCTCAGATCCTTATCGATCTTGGGTCTTTTAGGGAGTGCTGTACGTGGGTGCAGCCGTTCAGCCCTTGAGCAGCGCGTCGAGTTTGCCGGCGCGCTCCAGGGCGTATAAATCATCGCAACCGCCGATGTGCTTTGCGCCGATCCAGATCTGCGGCACGGACGTGCGCCCGGCCTTTTTGGTCATTTCGGCACGCAGCTGCGGCTTGCCATCGACCTTGATCTCTTCGAAGGCCACGCCTTTGCTGGCGAGCAGATGCTTGGCGCGCGAGCAGTAAGGGCAGTAATCGCTGGAATAGACGATGACTTCACTCATGTCATTTCACCAGCGGCAGGTTGTCGCCTTTCCAGCTGGAAATCCCGCCGGACAGCTTGGCGGCGGTGAAGCCGGACTTCATCAGCTCGCGGGCGTGGGTGCCGGCGGTCTGACCGAGGGCGTCGACCAGAATGATGGTCTTGGCCTTGTGTTTTTCCAGCTCCCCGACGCGGGCGGCCAGTTTGTCTTGCGGGATGTTCACCGCGCCGACGATGTGGCCAGCGGCGTAATCCTTGGCCGGACGGATGTCCACCACCACGCCTGCATCTTTATTGACCAGTGCGGTCAGCTCGCCGGTGCTCAGGCTTTTGCCGCCGCCCTGCATCGTGTGCGCCAGCAACAGAGCCAGAAGTACGACGAAGATACCGACAAGAATGTAGTGGTTAGTGGCAAATTCAATCAGGTGAGCAACCATCGAAGGAGGTTCCAGGGCGTTAAAATGTCGGCCAGTATACACAGCCACTATGGTCGGCCAAACCCCGTCCGGCGGTGACGCGGTCGGAACTTCGCTTTAAACTCCAACTCCGTTTTCCATCGCCCTCTTCTTTATCAGCCACGAGTGGATTCCATGACGACTACGCCCAAACCTTTGGTCCTGATGATTCTCGACGGCTTCGGTCACAGCGACAGCCCCGAATCCAATGCTGTGTTCGCGGCAAAGAAACCCGTGCTGGATCGTCTGTGGGCCACCGTGCCGAACGGCCTGATCTCGGGCAGCGGCATGGACGTCGGTCTGCCGGACGGCCAGATGGGCAACTCCGAAGTCGGCCACATGAACCTCGGCGCCGGGCGCGTGGTGTATCAGGACTTCACCCGTGTGACCAAAGCGATCCGCGACGGCGAATTCTTCGACAATCCGACCATCTGCGCCGCTGTGGATAAAGCCGTGGCCGCCGGCAAAGCCGTGCACTTCATGGGCCTGCTGTCCGATGGCGGCGTGCACAGCCATCAGGATCACCTGATCGCCATGGCCGAGCTGGCCTTCAAGCGCGGCGCCGAAAAAATCTATCTGCACGCCTTCCTCGATGGCCGCGACACGCCGCCGAAAAGCGCCGCTTCGTCGATCGAACTGCTCGACGCGACTTTCCAGGCATTGGGCAAAGGCCGGATCGCCAGCATCATCGGCCGCTATTTCGCCATGGACCGTGACAACCGTTGGGATCGCGTCGCCCAGGCCTATAACCTGATCGTCGACGGCAATGGCGAATTCAACGCCGCCACCGCTCAGGAAGGTCTTGAAGCTGCCTACGCCCGTGGCGAAAGCGACGAATTCGTCAAAGCCACCTCCATCGGTGAGCCGGTGAAAGTTGAAGACGGCGACGCAGTGGTGTTCATGAACTTCCGTGCCGACCGCGCCCGCGAGCTGACCCGGGTGTTCGTCGAAGACGATTTCAAGGAATTCGCGCGCGCCCGTCAGCCGAAACTGGCCGGTTTCGTCATGCTTACCCAGTACGCCGCAAGTATTCCGGCACCGTCGGCCTTCGCCGCCGGCAGCCTGGAAAACGTTCTCGGTGATTATCTGGCGAAAAACGGCAAGACCCAGCTGCGCATTGCTGAAACCGAAAAATACGCTCACGTGACCTTCTTCTTCTCCGGCGGTCGTGAAGAACCGTTCCCGGGCGAAGAGCGCATCCTGATCCCGTCGCCGAAAGTCGCTACTTATGACTTGCAGCCGGAAATGAGCGCGCCGGAAGTCACCGACCGTATCGTCGACGCGATCGAAAACCAGCGTTACGACGTGATCGTGGTCAACTACGCCAACGGCGATATGGTCGGCCACAGCGGTGTGTTCGATGCGGCGGTAAAAGCGGTCGAGTGCCTGGACACCTGCGTCGGTCGCATCGTTGAAGCGCTGGAAAAGGTCGGCGGCGAAGCACTGATCACCGCCGACCACGGCAACGTCGAGCAAATGGCCGATGAATCCACCGGTCAGGCGCACACCGCGCACACCACCGAGCCGGTGCCGTTCATCTACGTCGGCAAACGCGACCTGAAAGTGCGCGAAGGCGGCGTGCTGGCGGACGTAGCGCCGACCATGCTGATGCTGCTGGGTCTGGAAAAACCGGCGGAGATGACCGGGACTTCGATTCTGGTCTGAGCCGAATCCGGAAAACACCGCAAAAACCCTGTGGGAGCTGGCTTGCCAGCGATAGCAAGCTGACAGCCAGCATTTATGTTGAATGTGCAGCCGCCATCGCTGGCAAGCCAGCTCCCACAGTGGTTTGTGCTGGTTTCGAAGATTATTTTCAGCTGTATCTCCAGCCAGTTATCACACAGCCCCAATTGGGCGTTTTTTTTGCAGCCTCGGGCGGGCATACTAGGCCGTCCCTTACCCTGGTGCCGCCCGCCCCTATGCTTCGCGTCCTGATCGCCCTTGCTCTGACCTGTCTGCTCCAGCCGGCCTTCGCCGACGAGCGCGCGCAAACCCAACAGCAGTTGGAGGCCACGCGTCAGGATATCGCCGAGCTGAAAAAACTCTTGGGCAAGCTGCAGGAAGAAAAGTCCGGCGTGCAGAAAGAGCTCAAGGGCACTGAAACCGAGATGGGCAAGCTGCAGAAGCAGGTCGACGCGCTGCAGAAAGAACTGCAGAAAAGCGAATCCGAGCTGCAGCGGCTCGATGCAGAGAAAAAAACTCCAGAGCGCGCGCACTGAACAGCAGCGACTGATCGCCATTCAGGCCCGAGCGGCGTACCAGAACGGCCGCCAGGAATACCTCAAGCTGCTGCTCAACCAGCAGAATCCCGAGAAATTCGCCCGCACCCTCACCTATTACGACTACCTGAGCCAGGCACGCCTGGAGCAGTTGAAGAACTTCAATGAAACCCTGCGCCAACTGGCCAATGTCGAAAAAGACATCGGTCTGCAGCAAGCGCAGTTGCTGGTGCAGAAAAGCGACCTGGACACGCAGCGCGAAGCACTCGAGAAAGTCCGCAAGGAGCGCCAGCAGGTTCTCGCCAGACTCAATGACGACGTCAAGGCCCGCGATCAGAAACTCGCCGCCCGCGAGCAGGATCAGGCAGACCTGTCTAAAGTCCTTAAAACCATTGAAGAAACCCTGGCCCGACAGGCTCGTGAGGCAGAAGAGGCGCGGCAGAAAGCGCTGATCGCCCAGCAGGAAGCGGAAAAAAAGCGTTTGCGTGAGGCGCAGGCTGAAAACAGCGACGCCCCACGAAAATCCGCCAGATCAAGCCCCGGCGCGCTGGTATCGAGCAGCGGCGAAACGTTTGGCGGGCCATTTGCTGCAACCCGGGGAAAACTTCCGTGGCCGGTTGATGGTCGATTACTCGCACGCTTCGGTGAAAGCCGTGGCGACGACGCCCGCACCAAGTGGGATGGCGTGATGATCAGCGCCTCCGCCGGCAGCCAGGTGCACGCCGTACACGGCGGGCGCGTGGTGTTCGCCGATTGGCTGCGCGGTGCCGGTTTGCTGGTGATTCTTGATCACGGCAACGGTTTTCTGAGTCTTTACGGCCACAACCAGACGCTGCTCAAGTCGGCGGGTGATGTGGTCAAGGCGGGCGAGTCGATTTCCACTGTCGGTAACAGTGGCGGTCAGGACACGCCAGCGCTGTATTTCGCAATTCGTCAGCAGGGTCACCCGAGTGATCCGGCGCAATGGTGTCGTGCGCAAGGATAAGCGCACCACCTAATTCAGGAGTTCGTTCGACATGCTGCATTTGTCCCGCCTTACCTCGCTGGCCCTGACGATCGCCCTGGTGATCGGCGCGCCTCTGGCGTTCGCCGCGCAACCGGCCCCGACCGTCGCTCCGACAGGCACTGCCGCGACCGCCAAGGCGCCGTTGCCACTGGAAGAGCTGCGCACCTTCGCCGAGGTCATGGACCGGATCAAAGCCGCCTATGTCGAGCCTGTAGACGACAAGACCCTGTTGGAAAACGCGATCAAGGGCATGCTCAGCAACCTCGATCCGCATTCGGCCTACCTTGGCCCGGAAGATTTCACCGAGCTGCAGGAAAGCACCAGCGGTGAATTCGGCGGTCTGGGCATCGAAGTCGGCGCCGAGGACGGCTTCATCAAGGTTGTCTCGCCGATTGATGACACGCCAGCGTCGAAGGCGGGCATCCAGGCGGGTGACTTCATCGTCAAGATCAACGGCCAGCCAACCCGTGGCCAGACCATGACCGAAGCCGTCGACAAGATGCGCGGCAAGATCGGCCAGAAAATCACCCTGACCCTGGTTCGCGATGGCGGCACGCCGTTCGACGTGACCCTGGCCCGTGCAGTAATTCAGGTCAAGAGCGTCAAGGCGCAGCTGCTGGAATCGGGCTACGGCTATATCCGCATCACCCAGTTCCAGGTCAAGACCGGCGAAGAAGTCTCCAAGGCTCTGGCCAAACTGCGCAAGGACAACGGCAAGAAGCTCAACGGCATCATCCTCGACCTGCGCAACAACCCGGGTGGTGTGCTGCAATCGGCGGTGGAAGTGGTCGACCACTTCATCACCAAAGGCCTGATCGTCTACACCAAGGGCCGCATCGCCAATTCCGAGCTGCGCTTCTCCGCCACCGGCAAGGATGAAAGCGAAGCGGTACCGATGGTCGTGCTGATCAACGGTGGCAGTGCCTCGGCTTCGGAAATCGTCGCCGGCGCCCTGCAGGACCAGAAGCGTGCCGTGGTCATGGGCACCACCAGTTTCGGCAAGGGCTCGGTGCAGACCGTGCTGCCGCTGAACAACGACCGCGCGCTGAAGATCACCACCGCGCTGTACTTCACGCCGAACGGCCGCTCGATCCAGGCTCAGGGCATCGTGCCGGACATCGAAGTGCGCCGCGCGAAGATCACCAACGAAGCCGACAGCGAATACTTCAAGGAAGCCGATCTGCAAGGTCACTTGGGCAACGGCAACGGCGGCGCCGACAAACCGAGCGGCTCCGGCGGCAAGGCCAAAGCGATGCCGCAGGATGACGATTACCAGTTGGCCCAGGCCCTGAGCCTGCTCAAAGGCCTGAGCATCACGTCCGGCCGCTGAGGATGTTGTTGCGTTCCCTCTGCGTTCTGTTGTGCTGTCTGGCGGGTCTTGCCCAAGCAGAGCCCGCCAGTTCCTCGCCGCACAAGGCCTACCTGACACTGATCATCGATGACCTGGGGCAGAACCTGCCCCGGGATCGTCGCGTGCTCGCCCTGCCCGGCCCGGTCACGGCGGCGATCATGCCCGATACCCCCCACGCCACCGAATTTGCCCGCGAAGCCCATCGCGCCGGCAAGATCGTCATCCTGCACATGCCCATGGACCCGGCCACCGGGCCGTACGCCTGGCACCCCGAACTGCCCCTCGAAGAACTGCAGAAACGCCTGAATGCTGCGTTCGAAAAAGTCCCGTTCACCGCCGGCATCAACAATCACATGGGCAGCCGCATGACCGCGCAGCCTGTGGCGATGGCGTGGTTGATGGGCGAATTGCAGCGTCGGCACAAGTTCTTCGTCGACAGCCGCACCAGCGCTCAAACGGTCGCTGCGCAGCAGGCGCAGAAGATCGACCTGGCCAGCGTTTCCCGTGATGTGTTTCTTGATGATGAGCGCACCGAAGCGGCCATTGCCACTCAGTTGCAGACCGCGATCGCCCTGGCGCACAAACAGGGTTCAGCGGTGATGATCGGCCATCCGTATCCGCAGACCCTGGCGGTGCTCGAGCGCGAATTACCCAAGCTCAAAGCGCAGGGCATCGACTGGATCGATATCAAGCAGATGATCAGCGTGCGCAGCAACCGCGCCATGGCTGGCCATGGCAAGGATGGCGTTTACCGGTAACACCCGGTCACGTTGCAATACATAGTTACCACCGAACGCCCCTCCCCCTTCCGGATAGTGAGACCTGCAACAGGTCGCGACTCCTTTGAGTCGCTTGCAACTATCAGGAGTGCCCATGACAAACAACGCCCCGATTATCCCGCCCGTTGGGCGGACTGAACCGATCCGCATCGATAACCTGCTGATCAACTTCACAACAGAATTTCTGCGCATCTGGGATACCAACGGTTTGTCGGCCAGACCCGCGTCGTTCTGGCGCCCGACTCCGGCTCCCGACGCGCTGCCCGGTTATTTCCCCTTGGGCGACTTCGTCACCAGAGGCGTTGGCAACATCAACGGCGAACGCGTGGTCGCGGTTGTTTGTGAGGCAGACATTGCCAGCACTGACCCCACCAAAGGCAGGGCACTGCGACGTCCCGATGATTACGAGCTGGTCTGGAAGGACTCCGGATCAGGCTCGAAACGAGATCTGTCGATCTGGCGACCGCTAGCTCCCGCAGGCTACGTAGCGCTGGGGTCGGTGTGCTCGAACGATCATGAAAAACCTTCGCTCAACGCGGTGCGCTGCGTTCGCGAAGACCTGGTGATCGCGTCGAATACCACCGATCTGATCTGGGACGACAAGGGCAGCAAGGCCCGACAGCGCGTCAGCACCTGGAGCGCCGTTCCTCCAGCCGCTTTGCCGGGCGAAGTCTACTTGGCATCGGGCAGTTTTTTCAGCTTGAGTGACTACACCCGACCGGCCAGTTTCCCGGTCTACTGCTTGCGCTTGCAGATCGGCCTGCAGATGTCTACACGCCCATCGCCACCGGTGCTCTGCGGCGAGACGCCAACACCTGTAGAGCCAACGGACGATGCGACTTACACCGCCAGCCTCCCCTGGTTCACGGTCAACGATCCGCGTTACACCGCCGCTGAGCAATGGCGTCACTCGCCCTTCTATCTGCTTGAACGCAAGGATCGCTACATCCTCGTCGGTCACGCACGCAACAGTGGCAACGACAGCCAGATATTCAGGTGGAATGCGCAGCGCGCCCAGCGTACTGGCGGCTTGCGTACTTTCACTCAAACCACTTGCATCGAATTCGGCGCGCAATGGCAAACCCGACAGCACGGCGCGCTGATGTTTTCCGCACGGCTGGGCCACGATTTCACCCAATGCGAACTGCATTCGAATGAATGGCTCAATACTGCGACCATCGAAGTGGTTGCGGTGGTGGACAAAAACCGCTCAGTGGCCGCCTACCTGGCCCAGAGCGAATACAGACTGGTGCGCGCGGACGGCACGGCAGTGACGGATGGTTTCATCTACACCGATGGCAATAGCCTTCACATCAGCCAGTACGCACCCACCGAGCCTGCAACCATCGTCGCGTCGGAGCCAGAGGCGGTCGAAGATCAGACTGTGCTTGCGCCTGCGACCGAGGGCGAAATCAGCGCCTCCCAGCCAGAGCCCGACGAGTCAGCCGTTACAGATAGCGCGCCATGATTTCATCGACCACGCCTTCCTTGCGCAACTGATCCAGCGCGGTCTGTAGCTTGTTGACCACCTCATCGGAGACGTCCTTGTTCAGCGCCAGGTACAACTCGGCGCTGTTGAAGCGCAGCACGGTCTTCAGGCCGGTCACGCCATCCTGCCGCGCCAGATAACGGCCGGCAGGATCACCCGTGGCCCACAGATCGATCTGGCCATTGAGCAGTTTTTTTGCGTTGTCCTGATCGCGCAGCACTACTACCGGTTTGAGGCCTTGCTTGGAGAGCGTCTCGGCAATCGCATCGCCCTTGTAGGCGCCGATCTTGTATTTGCGCGCATCATTGAGGGTTTCGAGGGTGATCTTGCTGTCAGCCTTGGCCAGCAGGATCCAGTCGTCCGGGCCGATTGGGCCGACCCATTTGAACAGTCTTTCGCGATCGGGCAGGCGCGCCATGACGAAGGCCCCGTAGCCGGGATTCTCCAGGGCGAGTTTGTAGACACGCTCCCAGGGGAAACGCAGGGTCAGGCTGTAAGTGAGGCCGGCGCGCTGGAACATCTCGCGAACGATGTCCGTGGCAATGCCGTTGATGTTGTCGCCCTGGGCAAAATTCTTGCCGTTCTTCGCCATGTTGTACGGCGGGAAGTTCTCGGTGAGCAGCACCAGATCGGTGTCGGGACTGGTTTCGGCCCGGGCATTGCTGATGAACAACAACGAGGCGCTGGCGAGAACAACAAGCAGGCGTTTGATCATGTCGGGCTACCGGAATCCATGGCGTGCCCAAGAGTGCCTTGGGCGCGCCATGCTGTCCACTGGCCTGTACGCTTTAGCGCATGACGATGCCGCGATGGGCCATGTAGGCCTTGGCTTCCTGCACGGTGTATTCGCCGAAGTGGAAAATACTCGCCGCCAGCACCGCACTGGCATGACCTTCGAGAATGCCATCGGCCAGATGCTGCAGATTGCCGACACCACCGGAAGCGATCACCGGAATGCCCAGCGCGTCGCTGATGGCGCGGGTCACGCCGAGGTCGAAACCGTTTTTCATGCCGTCCTGATCCATGCTGGTCAGGAGGATCTCGCCGGCACCGAGGCCTTCCATTTTCTTCGCCCACTCGACTGCGTCGAGACCGGTCGGCTTGCGCCCGCCGTGGGTGAATATTTCCCAGCGCGGGGTTTCGCCGGGACCGGAAACTTTCTTGGCGTCGATGGCAACGACGATGCACTGCGAGCCGAAATGCTGCGCGGCCTCGCCGACGAACTCGGGGTTGAACACGGCGGCGGTGTTGATCGACACCTTGTCCGCGCCGGCATTGAGCAGATTGCGGATGTCTTGCACGGTACGCACGCCACCGCCGACGGTCAGCGGGATGAATACCTGGCTGGCCATGCGCTCGACGGTATGCAGCGTGGTGTCACGGCCATCGACGCTGGCGGTGATGTCGAGAAAGGTAATCTCGTCGGCGCCCTGCTCGTCGTAGCGACGAGCAATTTCCACCGGGTCACCGGCGTCGCGGATGTTCTCGAACTTCACGCCTTTGACGACCCGGCCGTTGTCCACGTCCAGGCAAGGGATGATGCGTTTGGCCAGCGCCATGGTCAGTCCTCAGCCTTGGTACGAATCGCAGAAAGCTTGCGCTTCGGCGACATCGAGAGTGCCCTCATAGATCGCCCGGCCGGTAATCGCGCCGATGATGCCCGGTGCCTTGGCGTCGAGCAGCGACTTGATGTCACCCAGGTTATGGATGCCGCCGGAAGCGATCACCGGAATCCTGGTGGCAGCGGCCAGCGCGGCGGTGAACGGTACGTTGCAGCCCTGCATCATGCCGTCTTTGGCAATGTCGGTATAAACGATCGAGGATACGCCGTCGGCTTCGAACTGCTTGGCCAGGTCAATGACCTGCACGGTGCTGATCTCAGCCCAGCCGTCGGTGGCGACGAAACCGTCTTTCGCATCCAGACCGACAATGATCTTGCCCGGAAACGCACGGCAGGCTTCAGCAACGAACGCCGGATCTTTTACGGCTTTGGTACCGATGATCACGTAGCTCACGCCCGCCTTGACGTAGTGCTCGATGGTTTCCAGCGAACGAATGCCGCCACCGATCTGGATCGGCAGGGTCGGGTAACGCTTGGCGATTGCGGTAACCACTTCGCCGTTGACCGGCTGGCCTTCGAACGCGCCGTTCAAGTCGACCAGATGCAGACGGCGGCAACCGCCCTCCACCCACTTGGCAGCCATGCTCACCGGGTCATCGGAGAACACCGTGGAATCTTCCATGCGGCCCTGGCGCAGACGTACGCAGGCACCGTCTTTGAGATCGATAGCGGGAATAATCAGCATCTGGCAAACCTTAAAATTGGAATGTTCAGCTTGGCTCGGGAATCAGTTTTTCTCGAGCGCCCACAGGTCGCTTTCGATGCTTTCAAACCGTTCCTTGAGGTGGGTCTGCACATCGAAAATCGCCCTGTTGTAATAGTGCGGAGCAATCTCGCGGGTAAACAGCTCAAGAATTTCCGCCGCTTCGAACGAACCCAGGTCCAGTTCGAAACGGTCTTCCATGAACCGCTGGATCTTGCGATTGGCCTCGCTCTCCTGCTCGGGAGTGAGGGTCAGGATCGGCGGTCTGGATTTCTTGACAGCCATTTACCAGCGACCGTCCCACGCAGCGAAGTTCTGCAGCAGTTGCAAGCCGTGGGTATGGCTTTTCTCCGGGTGGAACTGCACGGCGAAACGCGAACCGTCGGCCAGCGCTGCGGCGAAATCGACACCGTAATGGCCGCTGCCTACAACCTGACGCGCATTGGCGGCGGCGATGTAGTAGCTGTGCACGAAATAGAAACGCGCCAGGTCGGGGATGTCGTGCCACAGCGGGTGACTGATCTTCTGCTTTACCTCGTTCCAGCCCATGTGCGGGACTTTGAGGTGCTCGCCGTCTTCGTGCAGATCCTTGCCGAAGAATTTCACCGCGCCCGGAAACAGGCCGATGCAGTCGACGCCGGCGTTCTCTTCGCTGGTATCGAGCAAGGCTTGCATGCCGACGCAGATGCCGAGGAACGGCCGATCCTGGCTGACCTCACGGACCAGCGAGTCGAAGCCGAGGCGACGGATCTCCGCCATGCAATCGCGAATCGCGCCAACGCCCGGGAATACCACACGGTCGGCTTCTCGAATCACGTTCGCGTCGCTGGTAATCAGCACCTTGCCGGCGCCGACGTGCTCAAGAGCCTTGGCCACCGAGTGCAGATTGCCCATGCCGTAGTCGATAACTGCAACCGTCTGCATTACAAAACGCCTTTGGTCGACGGCATTTGCCCGGCCATGCGTTCGTCCAGCTCGACGGCCATGCGCAGGGCGCGGCCGAAAGCCTTGAACACGGTTTCGATCTGGTGGTGAGTGTTGGTGCCGCGCAGGTTGTCGATGTGCACACTGACCAGCGCGTGGTTGACGAAGCCCTGGAAGAATTCCTGGAACAGGTCAACGTCAAAACCACCGACGGTGGCGCGGGTGTACGGCACGTGCATCTGCAGGCCCGGGCGACCGGAGAAATCGATCACCACGCGCGACAGCGCTTCATCGAGCGGCACGTAGGCATGGCCGTAGCGACGGATGCCTTTCTTGTCGCCGATGGCTTTGGCGAACGCCTGGCCGAGGGTGATACCGACGTCTTCCACCGTATGGTGGTCGTCGATATGCAGATCGCCCTTGCATTCGATATCCAGGTCGATCAACCCGTGACGGGCGATCTGATCCAGCATGTGCTCAAGAAAAGGTACACCGATATCGAATCGGGCCTTTCCGGTGCCATCAAGGTTGATCGAGGCTTTGATCTGGGTTTCCAGAGTGTCGCGCTCGACAGACGCCTTACGTTCGGCCATCACCAGCTCCGCAAAATCATTGGGCGAAAAAGGCAGCCATTATAGGCACGCGAGGCGCAAACAGAAACACGAGAGGAGAGATGCCTGACGGATAGAACGCCCGGCTGTCGCGGGTAGACATGTCCATACAAGCCATTACAGGCATGCCAGAAACAAATGTGGGAGCGAGCCTGCTCGCGAATGCGGCAGGCCAGCCAACATTGATGTCGACCGGTGCTCCGTCTTCGCGAGCAGGCTCGCTCCCACAGGTTCGGCGTTTATTCAGCTAACACCTTAGTGAAACAGTACCGCCGTCTTCTGCAGGGTCACCCACACACCCCACGCCAACGGAATACCCACCACCAGCCAGGCAGCGATCGCCAGAGGCTTGGTGCCCGGCGCCGCTTTCCACTCCAGAACGGTGCTGGCATCGGCACCCTTGTCGTGGCCCAGCGCCTGTTCGGCGGCCAGTTCAGCGTCGGTCATGAAGTACTTGTCGGCCACCGGGCGCACCATCAGATTGCACAGGAAGCCCAGCACCAGCAGGCCGGCGAGGATGTACAGGGTGATGTCGTAAGCGGCAGCGCGTTCCACGCCGATGCTCAACTGATATTCACGCAGGTAGTTCACCAGCACCGGACCGAGCACACCGGCAGCGGCCCAGGCAGTCAGCAGACGACCGTGGATCGCACCGACCATCTGTGTACCGAACAGGTCGGCCAGATACGCCGGAACGGTGGCAAAACCACCGCCGTACATCGACAGGATGATGCAGAACGCCGCCACGAACAGCGCAACGTTGCCCAGATGGCCCATGTTCGGAATCAGCGCGTACAGGGCAAAACCCAGCGCGAAGAACACGAAGTAGGTGTTCTTGCGGCCCAGGTAGTCGGAGAACGAGGCCCAGAAGAAGCGGCCACCGATGTTGAACAGGCTCAGCAGACCAGTGAAGCCCGCTGCGATCGCCGCGATCGAGGCCAGTTGGCCAGCGTCGAGCTGACCGAACGGCACATCGACGCCCAGCAGTTTGCCGCCGAACACTTCCTGCAACAGTGGCGAAGCCATGCCGAGGATACCGATACCCGCCGACACGTTCAGGCACAGCACCAGCCAGACCAGACGGAATTGCGGAGTTTTCCAGGCTACATTCACGTGGACGTGACGGTTGGTGATCATGGCGTTGGAAGCTTTCTTCGCCGGAGCGGTCCAGCCTTCAGGCTTCCAGCCGGTTGGCGGCACGCGGTAGGACAATGCGCCACCGATCATGAACACGAAGTAAATGGCCGCCATGGCCACGAAGCTCTGCCATACGCCCACGCCTTCTGGCGATGCGAAGTGGCTCATCAGTGCAGTCGCCAACGGTGCACCGACCATCGCGCCGCCACCGAAGCCCATGATCGCCATGCCGGTTGCCATGCCGCGCTTGTCCGGGAACCACTTGATCAGGGTCGACACCGGCGAGATATAGCCCAGGCCCAGACCGATACCGCCGATCACGCCGGAGCCGATCCACATCAGCCAGATCTGGTGGGTATAGATACCCAGCGCGGAAATCAGCAGACCGCCGCACCAGCACAAGGCCGAGACCACGCCCGCTTTACGAGGCCCGGCGTGTTCCAGCCAGCCACCCCAGATCGCTGCCGAGCAGCCGAGGAAGATGAAGAACAGCGTGTAGATCCAGCCGAGCATGGAGATCGGCCAGTCGCAGTTCGACGAAAATACCTGTGCGATGAAGCTCATGTCCGGCGCGCAAGCCACCGGCGCGGTAACGCCCAGCGCCTTGGACAGCGGCAACCAGAACACCGAGAAGCCGTAGGCCATGCCGATGCACAGGTGAATGGCCAAAGCGGCCGGTGGAACCAGCCAACGGTTGAAACCGGGCTTGGCGATGATGCGTTCCTTGGACAGGAACGCAGGCTGGTCGGCTTTGAGGCCGTCCGCCGTGATGCTCGTGCTCATTGTGTATCCCCCAATTGTTAGTATGGTTCGCCAGCCACTGCTCACCCTCGGCCTTATGCACGCAGGCATGACCGTTTTTTTAGGTGAAGCTCCTTGAAGGCGCGACGTTAAGTCGCAGACGGGCGGACCAACTGGCGAAGGTTACCATTCTCAGGTGACAGAAAAACCAAACTGATATCACCTTTTTTCAAGTCATCTGTTCTCGTACGACTCGGGAAGCCGCCAACCCCGCGTCTGCAAAGGCACCACGCCGTTTGCTACTTGTCCCATTTATGCGTGCGAAAAGTTACCCGTCGCCTTGGCGGGGCTGAACGACTGGTGAACCAAGCGCAAAAAATGGCGTCGCAAGCGGGGCCGGATTGCGCCCTCTGGCGCCCGCCGGGCATCCTCAAGCGCAGGCCCGGTGGCGAAGTTGCAGGTGCCGCCGCCGACCCTCGGCAGATGACGCCACACCGAACCGGGTGCCGGCAGCGCTATACTCCCCGGCCAAATGACGAATTCGACTAACTACAAGGACTCGCCCATGAAAGCGTTCGGCAAAATCCTGGGTCTGGTACTTCTCGGGCTGTTGCTGATCATTGTGGCGGCAGGTTTTGCCCTGACCCACCTCTTCGATCCCAACGACTACAAAGACGAGATCCGCCAGATAGCCCGCGACAAGGCCCACATCGAGCTGACGCTCAATGGCGATATCGGCTGGAGCCTGTTCCCGTGGCTCGGCCTGGAATTGCACGAAGCCAGCGTCGCCACCCTGGCCAAGCCTGCCGAACCGTTTGCCGACTTGCAGATGCTCGGCCTGTCCGTGCGCGTGCTGCCGTTGTTGCGCCGCGAAGTGCAGATGAGCGACGTGCGCGTCGAAGGCCTCAACCTGCGCCTGAACCGCGACAAGAACGGCCACGGCAACTGGGAAGACATCGGCAAGGTGCCTGTGGCGCCTGGCTCGACTGCACCCGCCACACCGGGCGCGACCACCAGCGAGCCGACCGTCGCCGTGGAAAAACCGGCGCAACCGATCCGCCTCGACATCGACAGTCTGACCGTCAACAACGCCCGCGTTGAATACAACGATGAGCTGACCGGCAAGCAGTTCAGTGCCGAAAGCATTCAGTTGAGCACCGGCCCGGTACACGATTCGACCAATATCCCGGTGAAAGCCACCGCGTTCCTCGGCACCAATCAACCGGTGCTGCGCGTGCGCACCGAGCTCAACGGCGAGCTGCGCTTCGAGCGCGCCCTGCAACGCTACAAGTTTGAAGACCTGAAACTCACTGGCGAGCTCGCTGGCGATCCGCTGCAAGGCAAAACCATGACCTTCTCCGCTCAAGGGCAGTTATTGCTGGATAAAGCAGCGAACGTCGCCGAATGGACCGGCATCAAAATTTCCGCCAACCAGTTGCGCGCCCTGGGCGAGTTGAAAGCCAACGACCTCGACAAGACGCCACAGATCAGCGGCGGCATTTCCATCGCCCAGTTCGATCTGGCGAAATTCGTCGACAGTATCGGCCAGACACTGCCGGCGATGGGCGAAGGCAGCCTGAGCAAGGTCGAACTGGTCAGCCGCGTTGCGGCCACCCCGACCAGCCTGTCGTTCGACAACATCAACCTGAAACTCGATGACAGCAGCTTCAGTGGCCGCATCGCCGTCGAGGACTTCGCCAAACAGTCGCTGCGCGCGATTCTCAAGGCCGACACGTTCAACGTCGACCGCTACCTGCCACCGAAATCGGCTCAGGCCAACAGCGCCACGCAAACCCGTCAGGCCGAAGTCGCCAGCACCGAGGCCGGCGCCGTCGCGGGTACCACGCCGCTGCCGGACAAACCGAGCAAAACCGCCTGGAGCACCGAGCGCCTGCTGCCGGTCGAGCGCCTGGCCAAACTCGATGTCGATGCCGACCTTACTTTCGGCCAACTGACCCTCGACAAGCTGCCGATCCAGAACGCCGCGCTCAAAGCCACCGGCCAGGGCGGCTTGCTGACGCTGACTAACCTGAGCGGCGATCTGTACAACGGCGGCTTCGTCGCCAACGGCACACTCGACGTGCGCCCAAGCGCGCCAGTGCTGAACCTGCAGACCCGGCTCAACCGCGTGCCGGCGGAAAAAATCATCGAAAGCCAAGGCAAGAATCCGCCGGTCAAAGGTCTGGTAACGCTGACCAGCAGCCTCACCGGCAGCGGCAACAGCCAACAGGCGCTGATCGATACGCTGAACGGCAACGCCAGTTTCGTCATCAACAACGGCGTGCTGCTCAACGCCAACCTTGAACAGCAATTGTGCAAAGGCATCGCCACCCTCAATCGCAAATCCCTCAGCGGCGAGCCACGGGGCAAGGACACACCATTCGAGGAGCTCAAGGGCAATCTGACTGTACGTAACGGCGTCGCCAGCAACCCCGACCTGAAAGTGCGCATCCCCGGCATGACCGTCAACGGTGACGGCGACATCGACCTGCGCGTGCTCGGCATGGACTACCGCGTCGGCATCATCGTCGAGGGCGACACCAGCGCCATGCCCGACCCGGCATGTGAGGTCGGCGAGAAATTCGTCGGCATCGAGTGGCCACTGCGCTGCCGTGGCCCGCTGGAACTGGGCGCCAAGGCCTGCCGCGTCGACAATGACCGTCTCGGTCAGGTGGCCAGCAAGATGGCTGGCAACAAGCTCAGCGAGAAAATCGACGAAAAACTGGGCGACAAAGTCAGCCCGGAATTGAAAGACGCGTTGAAGGGACTGTTCAAGCGATGACAGCGGAGCAATTTTCCACGGCGGTGCTGGAGTGGTTCGACCGCCATGGCCGCCACGATTTGCCGTGGCAGCAGGACATCAATCCATATCGGGTCTGGGTGTCCGAGATCATGTTGCAGCAGACTCAGGTGAGCACCGTGCTCAACTATTTCGAGCGTTTCATGGCGGCGCTGCCAACGGTCGAAGCGCTGGCCGCAGCGCCGGAAGACGAGGTGCTGCACCTGTGGACCGGGCTGGGTTACTACACTCGCGCACGCAATCTGCAGAAGACCGCGAAGATCGTCGTCAGCCAGTACGCTGGCGAATTCCCGCGTGACGTGGAAAAACTCACCGAGCTGCCAGGCATCGGCCTGTCCACCGCCGGGGCGATCGCCAGCATCAGCATGGGCCTGCGCGCGCCGATCCTCGACGGCAACGTCAAACGCGTACTGGCGCGCTTCACTGCGCAAGAGGGCTACCCCGGCGAACCGAAAGTCGCCAAACAGCTGTGGGCCAACGCCGAGCGCTTCACCCCGCACGATCGGGTCAACGCCTACACCCAGGCAATGATGGATCTTGGCGCGACACTCTGCACGCGCAGCAAGCCGAGCTGTCTGCTGTGCCCGCTCCAGCGTGGCTGTGAAGCGCACATGCTTGGCCTGGAAACCCGTTATCCGATTCCCAAGCCGCGCAAGGCGATCCCGCAGAAACGCACGCTGATGCCAATGCTGGCCAACGGCGAAGGTGCGATTCTGCTTTATCGCCGCCCGTCGACGGGACTGTGGGGCGGTTTGTGGAGCCTGCCGGAACTGGACGACCTGGAAGATCTGCAACATCTGGCCGATCAGCACTCGCTGACCATGGGCCAGCAGCAGGCGCTGCCGAGCCTGGTGCATACCTTCAGCCATTTCCAGTTGTCCATCGAACCGTGGCTGGTTCAGGTGCAGGAAGCCAGCCATCACGTGGCCGAGGCCGACTGGCTCTGGTATAACCTCGCCACCCCGCCGCGCCTGGGCCTTGCTGCCCCGGTCAAGACCTTGCTCGAACGCGCGGCCGCCGTCTTGAATGCAGGAGAATCGCCATGACCCGCACCGTAATGTGCCGCAAGTACAAAGAAGAACTGCCCGCGCTGGAACGCGCCCCTTTCCCGGGTGCCAAGGGCCAGGATATTTTTGACCACGTCTCGGCCAAGGCCTGGGCCGACTGGCAGAAACACCAGACCCTGCTGATCAACGAAAAGCGCCTGAACATGATGAACGCCGAAGATCGCAAATACCTGCAGGGCGAAATGGACAAGTACTTCTCCGGCGAGGAATACGCCAAGGCCGAAGGCTACGTGCCGCCAGCCGAATAACCCGCAGATTTCGTAAGCGACGGAATTAATTTAAGAAATTTTCAAAAAGTCGTTGACGTAAATCCGAAAAACCCTTTTAATGCGCCCCGTTGCCCAGATAGCTCAGTCGGTAGAGCAGGGGATTGAAAATCCCCGTGTCGGCGGTTCGATTCCGTCTCTGGGCACCAAATACCGAAAACCCTGAATCGCAAGATTCAGGGTTTTTTTATGCCTGCGATTTGATTCCCCTCCCCTCGTCCCCTTCGATACACCCGGATTCCAGCTGTACTGGAAAAAACCCGAAATCTGTATCTCTCCGCGCAGATGGCGTTTCGCCAATACTTCACGCAAGCCTTGGCGAGCCAATGACTGGCTCTACTTTGCGCCCCGCAACACTCTGGACTCCTGTAGCCCTCAGAGCGCAAAACCCTGATTTTTTGAATCGATCGGCGTCGCCCGCAAGGTCACTTCCTGTCCAGCAAAAAAATCTGAACCCAACCCACAGGCGAACTGCAGTTATTGCTTTTCAAACATTCCAGGATGAATGCTGGCGCCCCCGTGCGCCCGGCAAAAGAGCGAAACGGACGACGTATGATCAAGCAACTCATCAATGAAGACAGTTATGTGCAGATCGGCGATCTTTGCAGCGCAACGATCCAGCTGAAAATCGAAGGACTGAATCCCGCCGGCTCCATCAAGCTGAAGACCGCGCACGCGCTGATCACTGATCTTGAGGTCCGCGGACTGATCAACCACAAGACCCGCCTTATCGAATCCTCATCGGGCAATCTCGGCGTTGCGCTGGCCATGGTCTGCGCTGCCAAGGGTTACCAGTTCGTTTGCGTGATCGACCCGAATATTTCCGCGCCGAACCGCAAGCTGATTCACGCCCTTGGCGCGCAAATGCTCATGGTCGATCAGCGTGACGAGAACGGCGGTTACCTGAATTCGCGGATTCGCCTGATCGAACAACTGGTCGCTGACAATGCCGACTACATCTGGCTCAACCAGTACAAGAATCCGACCAACCCCCTCGCCCACTATCAAGCGACTGCCAGGTCCATCGCGCGCAAGTTTCCCCAGGTGGATTACCTGTTCGTCGGCGCGGGTACCACCGGCACGCTGATGGGCTGCAAGAACTACTTCGCCGAACATCATCCGCAGACCAAAGTCATTGCCGTCGATACCGTCGGCTCGGTGACGTTCGGCCTGCCGGGCGGCACGCGCCATATCCCGGGGCTCGGCACCAGCCGCCTGCCGGAGATATTCGAGTCGTCGGGCATTCACGACTTCCTGTCGATTCCCGAGGACCAGACGATCAAGGTCTGCCGTTGGCTGGCGCAACGCTACGGCCTGCTCTTCGGCGGCTCCACCGGCACTGTGCTCGCCGGCATCCGCCAGTGGGCGCCGCATATCCGGCCCGACGATGTCGTGGTGGCGATCTCCCCCGACATGGGTGAGCGCTATCTCGAAACCATCTATTCCGACGACTGGGTCACCCAGCGGATCGGCGCAACCGCACTGCAGCCACTTTTCCCTGAAATCGCTCTGGCACTCTCGGCGTAATCCTCATGACCACACAGAATCCGATCCAGCCGTTCCACGTCATCCCCGGCGCTGTCGTCAAAGACATCCTCAACGGGCTGCGGCATGCAACCATCGACATGGTGGCGCAGACCTACCTGACCCACGAGCGTGGCGAAACCGTTAACCCCGACAGTTATTTCCTGCGTTTCCCTGCGCAACCGGCGAACCGGATCATTGCGCTGCCGGCGGCCATCGTCGACAGCGAGGGCGATCAATCCGTCTCCGGGATCAAGTGGATTGCCAGTTATCCCGATAACATCAAGTCGGGCATTCCGCGCGCATCTGCGGTGCTGATTCTCAACGATCCCGATACCGGTTACCCCTACGCGCTGCTCGAAGGTGCGCTGATCAGTGCCGTGCGCACGGCAGCGTCGGCAGTCTTGGGTGCCTGGTGGCTGAATGGCCAGAACCGCCACGCGGCGACACTTTCGATCATTGGTGGCGGGGTAATCTCAAGAAATATCCTCGAGACTTTCGTCGCGGACGACTGGTCCTTCGACAGTGTGGGCATTCACGATCTCAACGCGGAATCGGCGCAAGCCCTCGCGGAATTTGGTGAACAACTGGGCCTGCCGGATGTACGCCTGCTTTCGCTCGAAGAAGCGCTGACTGCCGACATCGTGGTGTTCGCCACCAGCGCGGGCGAGCCGTACGTAAAAGGCCAAGGCACGTTCCGCCCGGGGCAGATTGTTCTGAACATCTCGCTGCGGGATATCGGCGCCGAAATCATCGAGGAAAGTTACAACTACTTCGACGACGTCACCCATTGCCTGAAGGCCAATACCTCACCGCATCTGGCCGAGCAGCAATACGGCCATCGCGACTTTGTCACCGGCACAGTGGCGCAGCTGATTCGCGGTGACCTGCATGTCGCCCAGGACAAACCGCTGATCTATTCGCCATTCGGCATGGGCATTCTCGATCTCGCGATTGGCCGGATGATCCACGACATTGCGGTGGCGGCCGGTACGGCAATTGCCATCCCGTCATTTTTTGGCGAGGAGCGCAGATGGTGAAGGCGCCTGTGCACATCGGCCTGATCGGCTGCGGTTCGCGCGGATTGTCGGTATTCGAGCGCCTGTTGAGCCGCGCCGAGGAACGCCCGCAACAACCGGTGTTCATCGACATCTTCGAGCCCAACGTGCTCGGCAGCGGCGCGCACTGGCCCGATCAACCGGACTACCTGCTGCTCAACACCGTCGCCGGTCAGCTCGGGGTATTTCCCGACGCAGCAGCGTTCGGTGATCTGACCGACGCCCGGGAACGGCCAGGGCCGGACTTTCTCGTGTGGTGCCGAACACAGCGCGTCAAGGTTGACCCCGACAGCGGCCTGCTCGCCGCCGACGGTCGCGACGTCGAGCCGGAGGATTTTCTGCCACGGCACCTGCTCGGCGCTTATCTGGCCGACGCCTTCACGCGGATCCTCGCGACCGCACCCGCTTGGGTCACGGTCAATCTGCATCGGCATCAGGTCACGGCGGTCGAGCGCAACGAGAATCAGCAATACCTTCTGCTAACCGCAGAAGGCGCTGCGGTGGCGGTGGATCGTCTGGTGCTGACCGTTGGCCACACCGGACGCCTGCGCCTGGCGGGGCAGAACCGGGTCGACAACGTTTACCCGCTGCCGGGCAGCCTCACCACCGTCGAGCCCGGCGAAACGGTGTTGATCGAAGGGTTGGGCCTGGGCGCCATGGACACCCTGGCGGCGCTGACGGCTGGCAGAGGCGGGATCTACAAACCCATGGCTGATGGCAGTCACACTTACCAGCCTTCGGGTCAGGAGCCGGTGATCTTCATTCAGTCGCGGGACGGGCTGCCGTTTCGCACGCGTCCCAATGGCTTGATCGGCTTCCCCCGCCATAGCGCCGTGCTGCTCACGAGCGAGCGTATCGAATCGTTGCGGGTCAACGCGCACAACCGCCGACTGGATTTCGAACGGGACATTCTGCCGCTGATGCTGCTGGAGATGCGTGCCGCTGCGGTCGCCGTTCTGCATAAACCTTCAGCGCCACAACAGCTGCTTGAGCAGCTCAGAACCGTCAGCGTTGTCGGCCCAGCAGGGGTTGTCGCCTGCGAAGCTTTGCTGCGCGAGTTCGAAACGATTGCCGGGGCAATCAATCCGCTGGAGCTGATCTGCCACGCACTGCCCGACAGCGTGACGCCTTACAACTATCACGCATGGATTTACGACACCCTCGAAGCCGACTTGCATGAAGCACGTCTGGGACGCGGCGCGTCGCCGATCAAAGCCGCCATCGAAGTCTGGCGCGACTTGCGCGACCGGCTGCGTGAGGCGGTCGATTTCGATGGGCTCACCGAAGATTCGCATCGGCAGTTCTATGGCCGCTGGCACAAGGCGATCAACCGTCTGGTCGCCGGCCCGCAGAAGGAGCGCCACGCCGATCTGCTCGCGCTGTGTGATGCCGGTTTGCTGACCTTTCTCAAGCCCGGCTCACGCCCCGCGATCGATCACTTCAAGCGAGTCGCCGGTTACGTCCAGAGCAGCGGCGTCACCCACAGCGACTGCGCACCTGTGCGCGACCTCGCGCGCCTGGGCCTTGTGCGTCCACGCACCGATGTGCCGGGCATCGACGGCATCGATGTCGACGCGGCGTCCAACCCCAAGTCGAACAGCGGCGAAACGGTGCGTGACATCTGGGTGCTGGGTCCGCTCGCTGAAGGCTCCTGTTATTACAACCACTACGTCACCTCGGCGGGCGCACCTTCGCGGCTGTTCATGGACGCCCATCGAGTCGCCACCGCCATCCTTGAGACAGGAACTCGCGCATGAAACTCTATTATCAGACGCATTCGCCGTACGCCCGCAAGGTGTTGGTGCTGGCTCACGAACTTGGCATCGCATCGAGCCTTGAGGTGATACATCACGAGACCAGCCCGACTTCACCGAACGCGACCATTTACCAGGCCAACCCCTTGGGTAAAGTGCCGGTGCTGATGCTGCCCGACGACAGCGCACTGTTCGATTCCATCGTGATTTGCGAATACCTCGATGACCTGAGCAATGGCCGTAAATTTATCCCGGCCAGCGGCCCCGAGCGCTACAAGGCGCTGCGCCTGCAGGCATTGGCGCAGGGCATGTGCGACGTCGGCATCAAGCTGCGCTGGGAAGTCGAGCGGCGCCCCGAGGCTTTGCGCTATCCGGCGTACGCGGACGGCCAGGCCTACAAACTCAAGGAGGCGTATCGCTTCATCGAAGAGCACGTCGACCTCAATGGCCCGATCACCGTTGGCCACATCGCCTTGGCGACCGCGCTGGACTGGATCGCTTTCCGTCAACTCTCGGACTTCTCGGCGCAAGCACGCCTGAGCGAGTGGTATCAGACGTTCTGCCAGCGCGCGTCCATGCGGGCGACCGAGTACAGCGGACAGACGCACGATTAAGCCAAGGAAACCGCTATGAGCTCTCTCTTGCTGCAAATGTCACCGATCGCGCTGGTGATCGCGCTGATCCTGATCCTCCGGCGTCCGCCGGTACAGGCCGCGCTGGCCGGTGTGGTGCTGGTGCTGGTGCTGTGGGCACTGGGCGCTGCCGGGCCGGTGTCGGCGGCGATCTCCTCGGCGATTTTTCAGGACACCACGATCCTGTTTCTCAGCACCGCGTGCGTCATCGTCCCAGGGCTGGCCTTCGTCATTCTGGTCGAGCGCGGCGGCGCGCCACAGGCCATCGGCGCGTGGGTCAAGGAACTCGGCTGGACACCCCCGGCGCAGGTGATTTTCATCGTGCTGGGTCTGGCGCCGCTGCTGGAAGCGATGACCGGCTTCGGCGTTTCGCTGATCGCCACGGTGCCGCTGCTGATGGGGCTTTTCACTCGCCAGTCGGGGATGAAAATCGCCCTCGCCGGCATGGTCATCATGCCGTGGGGCACGCTGGGTCTGGCAACGGTGATCGGCGCCTTGCTGGCACATTTGCCGGCGCAAACCCTCGGTAGCCATTCAGCGCTGATCAGCGCGCCGGTGTTCCTCTGCCTGGCGTCGCTGGCCTTGTGGCAGGCCGGCATCCGCAGGATTACTCCGTGGCTGGGGCTGATCGTCGTGACCGCCCTGTTCGTTGCCGTGCTGTATTGCGTCAACCTGTGGGTCGGCCCGGAAGTTTCCGGTGTGCTGGCCGGGCTGGCCGTGGCTTGCGTCGGCCTGGGCATCTCCTGGGCGCAACGGAAAAAACTGGTGCGCTGGCCGAGCGCGGCATGGCCTTATCTGGCCTTGCTGGGAGTGATTGTGGCGTCGCGCGGACTGTTCGTGCTGTCGGGCTGGGATGGCCTGTGGGTCATCAGGGGCGAACACGTTTCATGGAAGCCGCTGGCGTCTCCAGGGCTGGCGCTGCTGATCGTGACCGTGCTGATGGCGTTCAGGCAAACCGCGAGCGCGGGTTTCCCGTGGCCAGCGCTGTTCAACCGGGCGAAGTTTCCGGTCACGACAATCTTCCTGTTCCTGCTGCTGTCCCAGGTGATGGTCAACGCTGGATTCCTCGTCGAGGCGCAAAGCGCATTGCAATCCATGTCGGGTATTTCGCTGGCGCCGACGATCGCTCTGCTGGCGGGGATTGCCGGTTATGTCACCGGCTCCAACGTCGGCGGCAACACGCTGGTGATGCCGTCCATTGCCGCGCTGAGCAGCGAACACGGGGCGTGGCTGGCGGCAATGGTCAACAGCGCCGCCGGCCATGGCGCACTTGGCTCGCTGTCGATCCTGTCATTGATCACCGGACTTGCCGGGGCCAACCGCCAGGAAGAAAACAGCCTGATCCGCTTCGCCTTCGGTCTGGTGGCGCTGAACATCGTCATAGTTGCTGCAACGGGGATCGTTTTGCTCTACTTTCTGTGAATTGTTTCGAATCATCACAGAGAACTTATGGACAGGTTTGATTTGCCGGACAAGCGCTGGCGGATAGTCAAGGACTGGATTATTCGCCAGATCGACAGCGGTGACCTGGCGGCCGAAGCGAAACTGCCGTCAATCCGCGTTCTGGCGCGGATGTTCGAGACCAGCATCACCACGGTGCAGCGGGCGCTGGCCGATCTCGAGGCCGACGCCTACGTCTCGACGGTGCCGCGCGTCGGCTACTTCGTCTCGGCATCAGGGCGGGCAAAACCGTCCGGCGCTTTCGACTTTTCCAGTGTCACCGTCAACGTCAATCATGCGGTGGTTGCGATGCTCTCCGAGGCGGCCTCGCGCACCACCGCATCGCTGAATTCGGCCGTCCTGCACAGCGATCTCACGCCCAACGTGCTGCTCAACAAATGCCTCTCAGTGTTGGCCGCCAGGACCGACAACGCGCTGAGCGGTCTGGTCGCGCCACCCGGCCTGCCGGCGCTGCGACGGCGCATCGCCGGGCTGATGCTGACCCGCGGTGTAGTCTGCGGGCCGGACGATATTCTGGTGACGTCGGGCGACACCATCGCTCTCGAACTGGCCCTCGAAGCAGTCGCGTCGAAAGGCGCTACAGTCGCCATCGAAACCCCGACCTATTACGGCATCCTGCAGACCATCGAACGCCTGGGCATGCGCGCCCTGCCGATCCGCACCGACGGCCGCACGGGCCTGGATGTCGATCATCTGGAAGAAGCCCTGAAGCAAAAAAAGGTCGCGGTGATTTTTCTCAACCCGACGCTGCAGAATCCGCGTGGCTTCATCATGCCCGACGAAGCGCGCGCGCGACTTTCCAGGATCGCCCGGGAAGCGGATGTGCCGATCATCGAAGACGACATCTTCTTCGACCTGGTGCCCGAAGCTGATCGACCGCGCGCCCTCAAGAGCTACGACAGCAGCGGCCAGACGATCTACTGCTCGTCCTTTTCCAAAACCATCGCGCCGGGTTATCGCGTCGGCTGGTGTCTGGCCGGCAAATACCGCAATGCCATCCTCGCGCAGATGTTTTCGCGCAATCTGGCCGTTTCCAGCCTGGCGCAAAATGTTCTCAATGAATTCATCGGCCGTGGCTACATGGACGAGCACTGCGCCAGATTGAGGTCGCAACTCTCTTCGCTGGCGAGTTTTGTCGAAGCGCTGGTGCGCACGGATTTCCCGCTCGGGACCGTCTATGTGCCACCGCGCGGCGGTTTCATCCACTGGGTCGAAATGCCTGCACACACCGACATGCCGGCGCTGCAGCAACTGGCCACGGAGCGTGGTTGCCACGTGGCTGGCAGCGGCATATTTTTCGCCGATGGCCAGGCTTCCACAGGCGTGCGCATTTGCCTCGGCACTATGCTGACCCCGGCGGTGATCGGCATTCTCAAGGTGATCGCCGAATGCGCCCACCTTGCCGCACGCCCGACGAGCCCGCGGCAGATGCCAACTGAACAGCTGCAAGAGCTGGCAGTTTCCTGACCGACTTGCGCGAGCCTCGCTTATGAATCAGAAAAGAACCCGTATTCGCTTGCCGCATCCCCCGCCGTATCGCCCGAGCCACTGGACATTCTGGCTGACGGTGCTCGCTGGCGTGCTGATTGCCTTAGCCGTGTGTCTTTCGATCTACATGCTTATCGAAAGCTGGATCAGCGGTTCCATCACCACCAACAATCGCGGACCGCGCAGCACCTACACCTTGGCACTGCAACCTCGGCGATACTGGTTCGAGTTCATGTGGCAGAGCTTCTGGACCGCGTTCATGTTGGCCATCGGTGTGTTCGGGCTGTGGATTTATCGCAAAGGGCGGGTGCGTGAGCAGAGGCCGAAGGGCAAGCGCACAAGTCAATAGTGCATGCCGCCTTCACAGAGTGTTGATGTAATCGACGGGCAACAAGACTGTATCCACAGCGGCATCCACTGGCAGGGATACAAGAGTGATGACCGGGCAGACGATCATCATGTAACAGATGATCGCTGCCGGCATGCCATCGCTGCCTCCTCCCCGAACACCGAGCAGGTGTAGGCCGCCATCGACCCCTCGGTAATATTCGGCGTCGGACAGACCATCATTCAAGCGCCCGATAAACGTTCCGCAGCCAACCAACAGCAGTGCCAGGCCTATGACACAGCCAATTCGCAGAATCCCTTTCAAAACAGCGCTTCCTTACGTCACAAAATACTGGGCGCGGGATTGTACTCGCGCCTTTCGCTCGTGACTGCTTTACCTGCTGACTCGGCATATCGGTTAAACCAGATTGCCTGTTGCGCGACGGCGCATTCGAACGCTGTCATGTTGGCATTACGCCGCTGCGCGTTGCATGAACTGGAGCGGATGTGAAATGAACTGTCTCTCGGACTTATGTAAATCGTGACGCAGCGCGTCACGAATTCGATCACATTGAATTCGGAACGCACTGCGTTCCGTATGTTGCTCGGCGCCAGTTCCAGGCTCATTCTCGATCCACCTTCGCAAAGGCCGAGCCCTTATGAACAAATGCCTTTCGACCGACCCGGTAACCATTGGCGAATCGTTCATAGAGAACGCAGCCGACGGCTACGCACTCGGCGGCTTCACCTGGCGCCACAGTTCGCCCGATCCACAGCGCCCGGTGGTCGTCATCAACGCCGCCACCTCCGTGCGCTGTCGCCATTACTCAAGGTTCGCAGCCTATCTGTTCAGTCACGGCTTCGACGTCATGACCTACGACTACCGGGGCATTGGCGAATCACGCAGCGAATCGATCAAAGGGCTGCGTGCCTCGTGGACCGACTGGGGCGCGCTGGATTTCGAAGCGATGCTCAAACGCGCGCAGCGGGAGTTTCCCGGTCAGCCAATCGATGTGGTCGCCCATAGTTTCGGCGGTTGCGCGGCGGGCTTGGCGGAGTCGGGCAAGGTGATCCGACGGTTGGTAACCGTCGGTGCGCAGTTCGCTTATTGGCGCGATTATGCTTCCGAACAGCGCTGGCGGATGTTCGGCAAGTGGCATGTGGTCATGCCTTTGATGGCGCTGCTCTGCGGCTATTTTCCAGGCAAGCGGATCGGCTGGCTGGAGGACACGCCAACCGGCGTAGTCTGCGACTGGAGCACACCCACTGCACGGTACGAGGATCGTCCAAGCTGTCGTGTGCTGATGAAAAAGGCGGGCGCCCTGCCCTTCGATGGCGTCCGCGCGCAGACCCTTGCCATCAGCCTCAGCGATGATCCTTACGGAACGATCCCGGCGATCGAACGCCTGCTCGGCTACTTCAGCAACGCGGCAAAAACCCATCTGCGCATTGCGCCGCAGGACATCGGCGAACGACAAGTCGGACATTTCGGCTTTTTTCGCAGCGCATACCAAGCCACACTATGGCCCATTGCTCTGACCTGGCTGCAGACCGGCGCACTGGCCGCCGATACACCCGGCCGACAAGTGCCACGCAGCTGAGCCCCTCTCAACGCACGACGGAACACATCATGGCCTCCGCCAACAAGCAGCAAAAACGCGCCACCCGGGCCAAAGCCAAGGCCAAGCAGAACCGCACCAAGCGCGCCGAAGCGCCGGTCGAGCTCGACCCGAACGACGACCGCATCGATTTCGAATCGGTGGACCTGACCGAGCTGTTCAAGAAAATGATCGACGCCGAGAAGATCAGCCAACAGGCCATGTGCACCGCGTTCCTTGAAGATCCGCTGCTGGAACTGGTCTATGAGCAGGAGGGTGAGGAAGGCGCGATGGATTTCATCCTCGCCGCGCTGATCGAGTATCGCCAGTGGTCGCAGGAAACCGACGAGGCTGGCGCACTGGCGTGGATCGAATCCCCGGCCTTCCAGGCTGACTATGTAGCGGCATCCGACGCGATCGCTGCACAAACCCAACAGAAGAACTGAGCTCACATGGCATCCCTGAACAAGCAACAGAAACGCGCCAAACGCGCCAAGGCCAAAGCCAAACAGATCCGTATGGTCGGGCGCAAACCGCTGGATCAGGACGAAGAGCTCGGCCACCTCGCCGAGCCGATCCCGGAATACACCCTGGCGATGTTCAGCAAAATGCGCGACGCCGAAGCCGTCAGCCGCAACGAAATGCTGCTGACGCTGCTGCGCGAACTGGCCTTCATCATCGTCGACCACCCCGAACTGCTCGACATGGAAAACGCCGACAACGAAGGCATGGCCGCCACCCACCTGGCCGCCGACATGCTCATCGACTACCGCATGTGGGCCGACGGCATGACCATCGAACAGGCCCAGGCCTGGCTGAGCGAGCCGCAGTTCATTACGGATTTCGGCGTGGCGCTGGATGCTTATGGCAAGTCGGTAGAGCCCCAGGAAGACAAGAGCGAATAAGCCCTTCTCAGAAACAAAAAACGGCCGCTAGTCATCCCTGACAGCGGCCGTTTTTGTTTGGATGGCCTAGCTACTCTTTGTCCGGTGACGATGTATATCCCATTGACATATCCCCAGCACGATCTATCCTGAGCTAATCACAGGAACAGACCCGGGAGCTCGAATATGGAGCAGACCACAATTTTCATGAGCAACAGAAGTCAGGCAGTCCGACTGCCAAAGGCAGTTGCGATGCCCGGCGACGTTAAACGAGTGGAAGTCATCGCGATTGGCAGAACACGCGTCATTACGCCTGCTGGAGAAAGCTGGGATAGCTGGTTTGATGGCGACAGCGTCAGCCCTGATTTCATGGCTAACCGTGAGCAACCCACTGAACAGGAGCGCGAGTCGTTCTGATGATCAAGTACATGCTGGATACAAATATCTGCATCTTCACCATCAAGAACAAACCACAAATTGTCCGGGAAGCCTTCAATCGACATTCCGGGCAGTTGTGCATCAGCGCTATCACGCTTATGGAGCTTATTTACGGTGCTGAAAAGTCGGCGGCCCCGGAGAAAAATCTGGCAATTGTTGAAGGATTTGTCGCGCGACTGGATGTCTTGCCTTTCGATAACGACGCAGCCGCACAGGCCGGGATGGTTCGATCTGAACTCGCGAAGGCTGGAACGCCGATCGGGCCATACGACCAAATGATCGCTGGCCACGCACGCTCACTTGGACTCATTGTAGTGACGAACAACGTACGGGAGTTTCAACGCGTTTCCGGTTTGCGAATCGAGGACTGGGTTTAACCTGACTGGAAAGCTCAGAAACAAAAACGGCCGCTAGTCATCCCTGACAGCGGCCGTTTTTACATCACGCGTTACGACTCAGTTCAACACCACCGCACCACGCTTCTCCAGCTTGCGACGGCGCGACACCAGCAGACCAGCGGCTACCACCATCAGGCTCAGCAGGCCCGTGGCAAGGATCTCCACGCGGTGGGCTTCCTGGAACAGCATGATGGTCAGCGCGGCGACGATGAAGATGATCACCGCCCAGGTCAGCCCGGGGAACAGCCACATGCTGAAGACGATTTTCTCGCCGCGCGCCATGCGCTGTTTCCGCATGCGCAGTTGCGAGAAGGCGATCACCAGGTACACCAGCAGGGCGATGGCGCCGGAGCTGGCCAGGAGGAATTCAAACACCGCGGCCGGAGCCACATAGTTGGCGAAGGTGCAGAGAAACGCTGCGCCGGTCGACAACATCACCGCCCAGTAAGGCGTACCGCTCTTGTTGGTGCGGGTCGACATGGCCGGGGCATCGCCGCGCTTGCCGAGGGAAAAGAGCATGCGCGAGGAGGTGTACAGCGCCGAGTTCAGGCAACTGGTCACTGCGACCAGTACGACGATGTCGACGATCATCTTGGCGTTGGGAATGCCCATGCGCTCAAGTACGGCCTGGTAGGAACCCAGGTTGGCCAAGGTAGGATCGTTCCACGGCACCAGCGCAACCACGATGAAAATCGACACCAGATAGAACAGGCCGATCCGCCAGATCACCGAGTTGGTCGCTTTGGAAATCTGCTTGCCAGGGTCTTTCGATTCCGCCGCCGCGATGGTGACGATTTCGGTCCCCATGAACGAGAACATGGTGGTCAGGATCGCGCCCAGCACAGCACCCATGCCATTGGGCAGAAAGCCGCCGCTGTCGAACAGGTGCGAAACGCCACTGACCTGGCTGGTCGGCAGGAAGCCGAAAATCGCTGCAAGGCCGAGGCCGATGAAGCCGATGATCGCAAGCACCTTGATCAGGGCGAACCAGAACTCGAACTCACCGTAATTCTTCACGCTGAACAGGTTGGTCACGGTCAGCAGCATGGTGATCACCAGCGCGAAAGCCCAAATGTCGACACCCGGGAACCACGCATGCAGGATGGTCGCGGCGGCGTTGGCTTCCAGCGGAATCACCAACACCCAGAACCACCAGTACAGCCAGCCGATGGTGAATCCGGCCCAGTGACCGATCGCGCGATCAGCGTAAGTCGAGAACGAACCGGTGTCCGGCGAAGCCACGGCCATCTCGCCGAGCATGCGCATCACCAGCACCACCAGAGTACCGGCAGCGGCGTAGGCCAGCAGCACGGCCGGGCCGGCGGCAGCGATGGCGTGGCCGGAGCCGACGAACAGACCGGCGCCGATCACACCGGCGATCGACAACATGGTCACATGACGCGGTTTGAGCCCCTGTTCGAGGCCAGTGGAGCTTGGGGTACTGCTCATAGAGACTACCTTTGCAAGGAAAGCGAGTGCGTCCGGCGCGTCTGTAAATTCTTTCTCGTAAAAAGAATCCAACGGCCTGTTCCTTATTCTGCACGCAATATTTGCGCCAAAATGTTTCAAGTCCTTGAGGGCCGGGGGCTCCGGCATCCGGTGCAAGTCCTTGAGTTTAATGGCTATTCGCCAGAACGTTACCCGGCGACTCACTTTCAAGACGAATTCGCGCACCAGAAACACACAGATAAAGTGTGCGGCGCACAGAAAAAGGGCGAATAAGGAACGTTCGGCCGGATAGCGCTTCCAACACCCCGCCAAAGCTGGCAACATCGCGCCTTTTTTTACGCGGCACCCACGGGTTTGCACGATCAAACACCCGTTCGGTTGTTGACGGGGCGACAGTCTGCTGCGCCGATGCGACAACCCGCCACATGCCACCCGTTTACCGCTCGTAGCGCTGTTGGCTGCCATTGAAACGCTATGCTAGCTTGGCCGCCTCGCCAGGAAGGCCCGCCAACAGCAGGAGCGCAACATATATGAGGAACGCACATGGCTGAGGCCACGCCCGCGCTTGAAATCCGCAACTTGCACAAACGCTACGGACAGCTGGAGGTGCTCAAAGGCATCTCGCTGACCGCCCGCGACGGCGACGTGATCTCGATCCTCGGCTCTTCCGGTTCCGGCAAGTCCACGTTCCTGCGCTGCATCAACCTGTTGGAAAACCCGCACCAGGGCCAGATCCTGGTGGCCGGTGAAGAACTCAAGCTTAAAGCCGCGAAGAACGGCGAACTGGTCGCCGCCGACGGCAAACAGATCAATCGTCTGCGCTCGGAGATTGGTTTTGTATTTCAAAACTTTAATCTGTGGCCGCACATGAGCGTGCTCGACAACGTCATCGAGGCCCCGCGCCGCGTGCTCGGCCAGAGCAAGGCCGAAGCCATCGAAGCCGCCGAAGCGTTGCTCGCCAAGGTCGGCATCGCCGACAAGCGCCACGCCTACCCGGCGCAATTGTCCGGTGGTCAGCAACAACGCGCAGCGATCGCCCGCACGCTGGCGATGCAGCCGAAGGTGATCCTGTTCGACGAACCGACCTCCGCGCTTGACCCGGAAATGGTTCAGGAAGTACTTAGTGTCATCCGCGCATTGGCCGAAGAAGGCCGCACCATGCTGCTCGTGACCCACGAAATGGGCTTCGCCCGCCAGGTTTCCAGCGAAGTGGTGTTCCTTCATCAGGGCCTTATAGAAGAGCAAGGATCGCCACAGCAGGTGTTCGACAACCCGCTTTCGGCGCGCTGCAAACAATTCATGTCCAGCAACCGCTAACGGAGCAACATGCATGCAGAATTTCAAAAAGGTCTTCCTGGCCGCCGCCGTCACCCTCGCGTTCAGCGCCGGTGCCATGGCTGAAACCCTGAAGATGGGCATCGAAGCGGCCTACCCGCCGTTCAACAATAAAGACGCCAGCGGCCAAGTGGTCGGCTTCGACAAGGAAATCGGCGACGCCCTGTGCGCGAAGATGAAAGCCGAATGTTCCGTCGTCACTTCCGACTGGGACGGCATCATTCCGGCGCTGAACGCGAAGAAGTTCGATTTCCTGATCTCCTCGCTGTCGATCACCGAAGAGCGCAAAGCCGCGGTGGACTTTACCGACCCGTACTACTCGAACAAATTGCAGTTCATCGCGCCGAAAAACGTCGACTTCAAGACCGACAAGGACTCGCTCAAGGGCAAAACCATCGGCACCCAGCGCGCAACGCTGGCCGGCACCTGGCTGGAAGACACCTACGGTGACGATATCAAGGTCAGCCTCTACGACACCCAGGAAAACGCCTACCTCGATCTGACCTCCGGTCGTGTCGACGCGATCCTCGCCGACAAGTACGCCAACTACGACTGGCTGAAAACCGACGCTGGCAAGAACTACGAGTTCAAGGGCGACCCGGTAGAGGAAAGCGACAAGATCGGTATCGCCGTGCGCAAGGGTGACAACGAACTGCGCAACAAGCTGAACGCCGCACTGAAGGAAATCGTCGCTGACGGTACCTACAAGAAAATCAACGACAAGTACTTCCCGTTCAGCATCTATTGATCTGACCTGTGGGACCGGCGCCGTAATCAAGCGGCGCCGGCTCCCGACTTTGCCTGCCGCAATTTGAACAGAAACCCATGATTATCGACCTCTACGGATTCGGCCCGGCGCTCGCCGCTGGTGCGCTGATGACCGTCCAACTGGCCCTCACCGCCCTGTGCCTGGGCCTGGTGCTCGGCCTGCTCGGCGCCTTGGCCAAGACTTCCCCGTACAAGCCGCTGCAATGGCTTGGCGGTACCTACTCGACACTGGTGCGCGGCGTCCCGGAACTGCTTTGGGTGCTGTTGATCTACTTCGGTACGGTCAACCTGATGCGCGCCCTCGGTGAGTACTTCGGCAACCCCGACCTGCAACTCAACGCCTTTGCCGCTGGTGTGATCGCACTGGGTTTGTGCTTCGGCGCCTACGCCACGGAAGTGTTTCGTGGCGCCCTGCTGGCCATTCCCAAGGGCCACCGTGAGGCCGGCCAGGCCCTGGGCCTGTCGAAATGGCGGATTTTCACCCGGTTGATCATGCCGCAGATGTGGCGCATCGCCCTGCCGGGCCTGGGCAACCTGTTCATGATCCTGATGAAAGACACCGCGCTGGTATCGGTCATTGGTCTGGAAGAAATCATGCGTCACGCGCAGATCGGTGTGACCGTGTCAAAACAACCGTTCACCTTCTATATGGTCGCGGCGATCATGTACCTCGGCCTGACAGTGCTGGCGATGACCGGCATGCACTTCCTGGAAAAACGCGCCGCCCGCGGCTTTGCGAGGAGCGCGCAATGAACTGGGAAGTCATCATCAAGTGGCTGCCAAAACTGGCACAGGGCGCGACCCTGACGCTGGAACTGGTCGCCATCGCGGTCATCGCCGGCCTGCTGCTCGCGATTCCGCTGGGTATCGCCCGATCTTCGAAGCTGTGGTACGTGCGCTCGCTGCCTTACGCCTACATCTTCTTTTTCCGGGGCACGCCGTTGCTGGTGCAGCTGTTCCTGGTCTATTACGGCCTGGCGCAGTTCGACGCCGTACGTGAAAGCTCGCTGTGGCCGTACCTGCGCGATCCATTCTGGTGTGCCACGGTGACCATGACCTTGCACACAGCGGCGTACATCGCCGAGATTCTGCGCGGTGCCATTCAGGCGATTCCACCCGGTGAAATTGAAGCCGCGCGAGCCTTGGGCATGTCCAGACCGAAAGCGATGTTCTACATCATCCTCCCGCGTGCTGCGCGCATCGGCCTGCCGGCCTACAGCAACGAAGTGATCCTGATGCTCAAGGCCAGCGCCCTGGCCAGCACCGTGACCCTGCTGGAACTGACCGGCATGGCACGCACGATCATCGCCCGCACTTATCTGCCGGTGGAGATCTTCTTCGCCGCCGGCGTGTTCTATCTGGTCATGGCTTACGTGCTGGTACGCGGCTTCAAGCTGCTGGAGCGCTGGCTGCGCGTCGATGCCTGCCAAGGCCGCTGACACTTCCTGCGTGCTGACGGGCGAGGACTTACTCGCCCGCTTCACCGCGCTGGATGCTTTTCTGATTGAGCATCAGGCGCTGTGGAAACCTCGACCGTTCACTCACCTACAACTTCCATGGGAAGCGTCCTACCCGGAGTTGTCTGCGTGGCTACGCAAGCGATCGCTGGAAGCCGCAGAACGCGCGCATAACCATCCTGCTGATCTTGTCGATGCGCCAGAGCCGTTCGCTTCATTGGCGAAGTTGTCGGCAGAGTTGAGTACGGTCGATGAGTTTCCGGGGCATGCGCTTGAGGCTGCCGGGCATCGCTTGAATGTCGATGTGCCCGGGCGCAAGTGGCAGCAGATTGAAGCGTTTGCCAGTCGTTTGTCTTTTGCCTCGCAGCCGACGCATTGGCTGGACTGGTGCTCGGGCAAGGGACACTTGGGGCGGCGCCTAATGGGGTCTGGGCAACAATTGACTTGCGTTGAATACGATCCGGTGCTGGTCGCCAGCGGTCAGGCCTTGAGTCAGCGTCATCATCTGCACGCTTTGCATGTCGATCAGGATGTACTCGCGGCAGACGCCCCGGCCGTATTGAACGCCGCCCACACCCCCGTCGCCCTCCACGCCTGCGGTGATCTTCATGTGCGCTTGATGCAACTGGCCAGTGCCGCAGGCTGCCAGCAAATGGCGATCGCACCGTGCTGTTACAACCGCATCAGTCGTAACGAATACCAGGCCTTGTCCTGCGCAGGATCGGCATCGCTTCTACAGCTCTCGCTGGAAGATCTGGCGCTGCCGATGAACGAAACCGTCACCGCCGGTGCGCGCGTCCGGCGCCAGCGTGACACATCGATGGCTCGTCGCCTGGCTTTCGACCTGCTGCAACGGCAAGTGCGCGGCGTCGATGAATACCTGCCAACGCCCTCCCTGCCCAGCGCCTGGCTGGACAAACCGTTCGCTGCTTACTGTCGCGATCTGGCTGTGCTCAAAGAGTTATCCACAATCGGCGAGCCAGATTGGCCCGAACTCGAAGCAGCCGGTTGGCAGCGGTTGGCCGAAGTTCGCAATCTCGAATTGCTTCGCGGTTTGTTCCGGCGACCATTGGAGCTCTGGCTGAATCTGGATCGGGCGCTTTTCCTCGCAGAACAGGGATACGTCGTACGCCTCGGCACCTTTTGCGACGCCTCACTCACACCGCGTAACTTACTGCTGCTCGCCGAGCGCGCCTAAAACGTTACAACCTGTGGATAACTCTGTTGATGGATTTGCTGTGGATCCAATATCTGCGCCTGTTTCGTCGCTTTAACAACACTGGTCATTTTTTGTTCACATGAATAAAAAACCTGTAAAACAGGGATTTGCGAACAAGATGAGAATGGGTTCACAACACCTCGCATAAGCCAGTATCCGCGCCCCTCAGTTGTGCATAAGCTGCCAATCAAAACGACATAACCGACGAATATTGGGCTAGCCGAGTGAATAATTGTGGGGTCATGAAAGCCGAAGCTGACCCGTACGCCCTGTATAAATGTCTTACTACGCGCGAGGTACAAAAGCAGCGCATAAATTTGCGCTGGGCCTGATTTTTCCGGAATGCAAAAATAGTCTGAATTCAGGGGTTTACAGGATCTACCCAATCGCTATAATCGTCGCCCACACGCCGGTATAGCTCAGTTGGTAGAGCAACTGACTTGTAATCAGTAGGTCCCGGGTTCGACTCCTGGTGCCGGCACCATACAAAACAAAGCCCCTGCAGAAATGCAGGGGCTTTGTTGTTTCTGAGTCAGCCAAGACGTCCAAAATGGGGATCGGGCAGGATGCAAATCCCGCAACGCCTCAGGATGCTGACTTGCGACCCGCAAGAGAGTCTGCGCTGCACCCGTCGGTTGCCTGCGCCCCTGCTCCCAATCCTGCAAAGTCCGCGCTTATGCCTCGCAGTATCTGCACGAGCTAAGCAAGGCATTGATCGATGATGTGGTGAAGTAATGGATTCGCCACCAGAAAGGCATCGATGCAAACCGCCATTCGAAGCCCTCCTTGATGCGAGGGCTTTTTGCATTTCAGGCCTGCCGAAAACATGCCGGCCTTCCTCAAGGTCCCTTGGTGCGGGGACATATCCGACTTCCCTCCTGCATCTATCCAGATAACCCGCCAGCCACTGGAGCGTTCTTGGCCAACGCATGGGCTGCCCAGCAGCCAACTGGGAACTAACGCCGAGCGCAACACTCACTTACAAAGCGCGGCGCTGTGGAAGAGTCATCTCGCTTCATCACGTCAGCACAACGGACTGAACGCATGACATGGACCTAGAGACCATCGATGAACTCGACATCAAGAACGCCAAATGCCTCCCCACTTCCCCTCCACGTCAGGGACTTTGCTGACTGCCGAAATATCGCTCACGGCGCTGCATTCATCATCGTTTCGGGCAGCTCCGCGAAAGATTTTCCCATTGAACAGTTTGCCGACATCCCGATGATCACGGTGAACGGCGCGATATCCATGTTCATGGGAACAGGCATAAAGCCGTTCTTCTACGCATGCACCGATACCAGTTTTTCGCTACAACAACCTGAACTGTTTGCCTATGCGATGCGCACTAGTCAGCGTGTAGCTGTGTGGGCTAACCAGGCTCAGGAACTGATTGTTGAACCGACAGGTGATCTCTATTTGCTCAAGAAAGCGCCCAAACCAACCTTGACTGAATGGCTACTGCGCAACAACCAGGATCTGGTACGTAATCGAGCTGTTTGGGGTAGTCGAAACCGCAGTATCGGGTTCAGCAAAAACCTGGCCCATGGTTTTTTTGATGCCCGCACAGTCTTGTATCTCGCACTCCAACTTGCCTATCACGCAGGCTTTTCAAAGGTGATTTTGGTGGGAGCGGATATGAACCAGTCCGCGGGGCGCTTTTACGAGACTGATGGAAGCTCTATCTCGCCGTGCGGTCTGGATCAGCATTTTCATTCCAGAATACTTCCATCTCTGAAACTCATGTCCGACAAAGTCGTCGGCAAAGAGTTTGCCGTTTACAACTTGTCGCCCTCTTCGCGAATTCCATCCAGCGTCATTCCTGTCACAACACTCGACAAAGTCAAAGCGATAATTCAGACCTGACTGACCTCGAACACAAACGAAATCCTGCCCTCACTTGCGCTCCAGACATAGCGCAAATGCTTGCCCTGCTTCGGAATCGAAACCGCAGGCGGGCGGAACGCTGCAACGCATTCATGCCCAGGCAACCTCACGCTGTTATAGAGCAAGCCCCACGACTCGGCGTCGCGCAGTTGCCGCGCGAACAGCTGTGATGGGCCATAGGCTTCAGGATCAGGCTGATGCAAGTGATCAAAGCCATGGCGGACATCATGCAGCGGCTTGGTCACCTGATTGATATAGGTACGCATGGTCAATTCGAGATCGGCTTCCCGGGTCGCGGCAAGAAAACGTTCCTGGTGAAAACAGGTTTCGGCGATGGCCGCAGCCTGGCTGCTGGCGGCGTAATAGACGCCGAAGGTGCCGTCACTGAAACGGCTGCGTTTGCCGACGTGAGTGAACGCGGCCATCACCGGGCTGGAACCGGGGCCGGACAGACGATCTTCGGGACGTACGCGGGCAAGGACGCCGGCCTGTTCGATCAGGCGATCATTGGTCAGCGCTTCGATGGCGTAGGCAACTTCGAGGTCCTCGGGGTCGAGGACGTCTTCGAACAGCGCAATCGGCGGGAAGCTGCTGTTGACGATGCGATACGCCCGCGGCCATGGCACATCCACCGGCGCCGGCGCTTTCAACCGCGCACTCCGTCGAGGTAGCGGCGTACATCGGCGATATCGACCACCCGGCCCGCCAGCATGTAATCCAGCGCGGTTTTGCCATTGAACGGTGCCGCGTTGTTCGGGCTGCTAACCCACTTGTAGGCGCGCTCGCGACTATTGCTGAAGATGATGCTCAACGCCTTGTGAATACCCATCAGGTAAGAGATGCGCTCAAGGGTGTCATGGGGCAGGCGTATGTTTGGCAGGTGTTTGTATTTATAGAACGTGGTGTTGCCGACTCCTCCGAGCAGGGTGCGTTGTTGCTCGGCGTTGCACCCCCAGTGCTCCATGAGGTTGAAGAAGAACTTCAGCGCAACGCGGCCGGCTTCGGGGGCGTCGAGTTGTTCGCGTGGGGTGAGAGCTGGGGATGAGGTAGGCATAGACGCCTCCTGATTTTTTGTCTTAGCTGAAGACTAGTACATAACTGTAATTTTTTAGCGTTTTGATACACAAATGAACGAATCGTAATATTCAAACGCTCAGAAGCCGGAGTTAAGCCGGCTTATGTTTTTCTGCGCTATTTAAACAGTTCTGAATGACTCCCTAAACGATCCCAAGACTTCTTGAATTCAGAAGTCTGTGCACACTGTTTAGGCCGATCAGCGCGTTTTTGCGTTTTCTCCTGTTTCGCCATCAGCATTCCTTAGCATGTCGTCTATCGAGTCGAAACGCTGACGGATTTCTCGTGCTTCCATCATTGCGCGGGCCGTCTTCTCCGATGGAACTCGCACCTCGAAGGGAAGCCCCTGAGTAGCAACAACCTGTCGCAGAAAAAGTCGCATGGCGTCGCTAATGCTCAGCCCGCAAGCGTTCAAGACTTCAGTGGCACGCGCTTTCAAATCCTCATCAATGCGGCAGCGCACATCGGTAGTTTTCAGTAGTGCAGCCATTTCAATTACCTCATCGTGGTTTTGTAGCTACATCAGCGCTACCTCTGCGTTGTGTTCGGAGTGATCTTTGTGGGTCAATGCGAAGTTGATAGGTGGTTATCTACCACCATGGCTCGCATGCCAGACATCCATTTCAACTCCTTTGACTGTTGGGCGCTATCAGCTGAATCGTTACTTTACCTGAGACCTATCTGCGTATGACGCAGGCAAAAAGCTAGGAAGATGTAAGCTGTTTCTCTTCGAAAAAAATCTCCCCGCGCACCAAAACCACGCACTTTTTTGACCTTCATCACCCCCACTTCACCAAAAACCCCGATCCTCTGTCAGCCTCCAGCCATCGGCGGGGAAATCAATTCGCTACTAAATCCGCGACAACTATGCTCAGGTGCAGGAATATAGCCGGCATATGGCGCCGTTTCGGTCGTTTCGTAAACAACAATACCCAGCCCACTTCAGAGGGCATTACCCATGGATAGCAGAACCTTACGCAACCTCATGCGCATCGTGCAGACCGGCTCGTTGTCGGCCGCAGCCGAGCATTCGTGCCTGACCGTGCAGGCGTTGGCCGCACAGTTGAACAAGGTCGAAGAGCAGTTCGGTTTCCGCTTGTTTCGCCGCTCCAACAAGGGCCTGACGCTGACGCCGCAAGGTACGGAGCTCACGCCTTACATCGACAAAGTGTTGATCGCCACGCGACAGATGGAAGAAAAGGTCGAGGCGCTGAAGGTGCCCGGGCAGCGCACGTTGAAGGTGGCGTTGAACAACACCCTGTCGCCTGATTTCAACCGACGCATGATCAGACGCCTGATTGAGGTGTTTCCCGATTACCAGATGGAATTCAGCTACGCCGAGTCGATGGAAAACCTCAGCAAGCTGAGGAACGAAGATTTCGACCTTGCCGTGCTGATCGGCCCGCAGCGGCCGGGGCTGCCGAGCATCGTGCTGCCAGAGGTGCAGGTGCAGGTGGTCGGTGCGCATTGCGGTCAGGAAAACGATCCGCTGACCTTGCTGGGCAACAAGTTTCAGGTGCGTCCTGCGGAAGATTGTCCGTATTCCCACAGCTTCTTGCGGTTTCTCGACGCCGGGCTGGGCAATCACGAGAACGGCCAGCGCATGGTCTATTCCTGCAGCGAAACCCTGACGCTGTCGTTGATCACGCAGATGGATGCGGTCGGCATGGTCTCGCGTGAAGCGGCGCAGAAGAACGGTCTGACGATTTTTCCCGGTTTCGAGGATTTCCTCGAAGTGCGCCTGGCGGTAAACAATCCGGAGCTGTCGCACCAGGCGCTGAACGACGTCGTTGATCTGCCGCTACATGAACGAGCCGAGCGCAATGTACGCAGCCGTCCCCACCGCCACACTGAGAAAGAGGTTTTTGCTGAAATACGCACATAGCAACGTCGGAATCGCGGCATAGAATTCCGGGCGATCGAGCTGGATCTGCCGATCCTTGATCAACAGGGGTGTGAGGCTGATCGCAGCGACGATCGCCACCGGCAGATATTCCAGCGCCCGCGCCACGAAGGGCGGCCAGTGGTCGGTGTTGATCTGCAGCGGCAAGGCGCGTGGCAGGAAGGTCACGGCCATCATCAGCACCACCACCAGAATCAGGAACGTTTGGTCAGGCATACACCCACTCCGCAGCCCACAAACGTGGCGATAAATACGTTGAAGGGCGAACTGCCGATCAGGCTCAGCGCACCCATGCAGACCACGGCGGCAGCGGCGGCGATCAGTTTGTTGCGCGTGTTGCACAGCGAGACCAGCACGTAGAGCATCATCGCCGTCAGCGCGTAGTCGAGCTGATATTTGATCAAGTGCGCCGCGTACTGCGCGCAGACCGCACCGAGCAAACCGCCGAGCACCCACGAGGTGTGGCAGAACAGGTTGAAGCCGATCAGGTAACGCACATTGACCGGTGCGCCCGTGCCAAGCTTGACGCTATGAAAGGCGAAGGATTCATCCGTCAGGCCACCGGCGTAAGCCCAACGCTCCATGCGGCTCAAGCCAAGGGCGCGCAGGGCCTTGGCCATGTACACCGACATCAGCATGTGCCGCGCATTGATCAGGAAAGTGGTCAGCACAATGGTGGTCAGCGATGCGCCGCTGGAGATCAGCGCCAGCGCGGCGAACTGCGAGGCGCCGGCATAGACAAACAAGCACATCGCTACTGGCAGCCACATCGGCAGGCCGGCGTTGACCGCCATCAGCCCGAAGACAAACGACACGGTGAAATACCCGGCGACCACCGGGCTGGCTTCGGCAAACGTGCGCGACGGCTGATGAGTCGCCATCAGCGGCGCGCTGCCGGACCTTTCATTCATAGATCCCTCTCAAATGTTCGTTCGCCGTGAGGCTCGCAAAAACCCTGGGCAGTCCAGAATCGCTTGCCCGCGAGGTTAGCATCGTCGACGAACAGAAACATCCGCAGCACCCCGACCCGTTTCATGTCGGACGACGCTGCTTCAACCAGACGCTGGCCCACGCCCTGGCTGCGGTAGCGCGGGCTCACGGCCAGATGATTGATCGTGCCGCGACTGCCGAGCATGCCGCCGAGCACCGCGCCGACGATCTCGCCAGCCACATCGAACGCCAGATACGCCGTGGTGGTTTTCTGGATCAACACGCCGCGCAGGCATTTGGCGTCCTGCCATTCGCAGAACGACACTTCGTCGAACTGGCGGAAGAAGCGCTCCATGCGTTGCGCATCCTTGGCGGTGGCGCGGCGCAGTACCACTGGCGTCGAGCACTCGACGCCGTCGATTGGGGTGATCTGATTAGCGAACAATGTCGAAAGCGGTCCCGGGCCGCGAGAAGGAAATCGCCAGAATCTGCCGGTATGCCATGGCATGGGTGTGGGTATTGCGCGCCGGGGTCACGTAGTGGCGCATGTCGCGATCGAGGAAGAAGGTGGTATCGAGAATTTCCTCGTAGGTGGTCGCCGCCAGCTGATGCTCGTGGATGTCGTACAGTCGACTCTCGGCACCCTCTACGTTACTGCGGCCCCAGAAGTGCACACCGCTGAACGGATAGCCGTCGCAATGAATACCTTCAGGAGTGATTTCCAGCTGTTTGCCGGGTTTGATCTCGATGCGGATCTGATGGATCTGGCACTGCCAGATTTCATCGTGCAACTCTTCCGGCAGGACACTTTTGTACACTTCGAAATCGGTGTCGATCAGGCTGCGCATCACCGGGGAAGAGATCACTTCTTCGGAAAAGTCCTGAAAGTGCCGTACCACGCCACCGACGTAAGCGTTGTTCTCTTTCGATTGCACGTAGGCGCGATGCTCAAGTTGCTTGAGTTCGCGGGTTTTCGGGTTGTATTCAAAGTCGCTGTAACGACGATAACGCATGCCGGCTTCGGCCTGACCGTAATAGCTGTCAGGCTCCATGTTTTCCCAACTTTTGGTCAGTCTGACGAAGTCGGCAAAATGACCGTAGAGATTGAAGTCACCACCCTGGACGTTGACAAACTTGTCGCGCCGTAGCGATTCGCCCACTTCTCTGTTCAAAACGATCATTACCAAATTCTCCGCTGCGTTGAACGCCCTAATCTATTGGGTGGAGAATTTGCGTCCATGAGAAAGAATTTCAGGCATTTGAAGCACTGCTTGAAACGGAATCTGCAGCGCTTGAAAAACGACTTTTATATGACAAGAACACCGGTTATTTGCGGTTTTCGCTGAAAAACCGGCGAAAAAAAACCCCGAACGAATCGGGGTTTTCTCATTTTTCTTACAGCGGATCGATCATCAGAAGATGTTGATCGGATAGTCCACGAATACACGCAGCTCGTTACCGCTGACGTTGTACTCGCTGGATTTCTGCGATACCCGCAGGATCGAGCTGCGCAGCTTCACGCTCAGGTCTTTGGCCGGGCCACTCTGCACGACGTACTTGAACTGGTTGAAGATTTCGCGCTCGGTGCCGCCTTCGCTGGTGGACGTGGTGATGTTGTCGCCGCGCACGTAAGCGAAGTTGTAGCTCAGACCCGGAACGCCGAACGAACCGAAGTCCAGGCCGTAACCCAGCTGCCAGCTGCGCTCGTCTTCGGCGTTGAAGTCGGACCAGTAGGAGTTGGCCAGATAGATGGAGTTACCACCGTCGCCAACACGGCCCTGATCTTTCTGGTAGCCACCATAGGCGTAACCGAGGTTGCTGTCGCCAGTAGAACGCTGATGCGCCACGGTGAACGAGTGCGGGCCGGTGGCGAAGGTGGCTGCCAGGCTCCAGATCTTGTTGTCGCGACCGGTGACGATGCTTTCGCCCGGCACGGTGTTTTCGCGTACGTACGAGCTGTCCAGCTTGGTGCGATAACCGTTGAAATCCAGGGTCAGCGACTGATCCTTGTTGAACGGAATCACATAGTTGGCGTTCACGTACTGTTTCTTCAAGACGTCTTCAACGTCGGACGCATAGAGCGCGCCTTTGAAGTGTTCGGTGAACTGATAGCTGCCGCCCAACACGTTGATCGACTTCAGACCGCCGCTGTCACGGCCTTCATCGCTCTTGCGCGATTCGGCGGTGAAGCGACCGGCGTTCAATTCCAGGCCTTGGATTTCACGGGAAGTGATCAACGTACCGGTATAGCTTTCCGGCAGCAGACGCACGTTGTCGTAGCTCAGCACCGGCAGGGCCGGCATCTGGTCGCCATAGGTCAACACGGTGTTGGATACACGAAACTTGACCGCAGCACCGCCCTTGGCGATGTCGTGGTTCGCACGACCGTCATTTTCCTGTTTGAAGAAGTCGATGCCGCCAGCGCCGCTACGGCCCTTGCCGCCGTCCAGGCGCAATGCGTACAGACCGAAAGCGTCCACACCGACACCGACGGTGCCTTGGGTGAAGCCCGACGAGAACGTACCGATGGCCGCTTGGCCCCATTCGGCCTTGTCCTTGTTACCGTCTTTGTAATCACGATTGATGTAGGCGTTGCGCAACAGCACTTTAAGGCTGCTGTCTTCAACGAAACCCTTGGATTCGGCCTGGTCGTTAGCCATGGCCTGTGTAGCACTCAACATCCCCAGTGCGATCAGACTGATTCGCTTGTTCAACATTTTGTTTTCCTTATTACGGGTTGAAACGCGCTGTGTCGAACGGCTGAAACGGCGCTTTCTGCACTCTTGTATTCACCCCGAAACAAAAAAGCCCGCCGACGTAACGTCCTGGCGGGCCTGCTCCTTATTTTGAGTCATGGCGGTTAGCCACAGGCGTTGGGCCGAATCGTAGCCGCGCCCTGAACTGTGTGTCAATTTCAAGAATCGTCTTTAAATAGGCGAAAAACGTCTAAGAAACGTATTTTTTTTGCTGGGCTGTTGCAGAAAAAACGGATTAAACAGGGAGTTCTGAACTGTGGGAGCAAGCCTGCTCTGGAAGCGCTGGATCAGTTAACAAAGTCATTGGCAGTGCTGACGCCTTCGCGAGCAGGCTCGCTCCCACTTTTGAATGCCTGTGGATAAAAATCAGGCCAAAAAAAGCGCCGCCATCCCGGCAGCGCTTTTTGACCAATCCCTGTTGTTCCTATCCTTCCATCACATCCCACAAGGCTTCCAGCTCGGCCTCGCTGAACAGGCCAGCGGGGTAACGCTCGATCATCATCCGGCGCGGATCAGGTTCTCTGATCTGACGCGTTCCATTGGACTTCAACCAGTGCGCGACAAGCTGGAGCGATTCGCCGTTGACGGCCATGGGATGCACAGTCCGCTCGCTGACTACGTTCACTTCCGCGTTCATTTCAGCGCTCTCTCCCCGTTCATGAGCGGCTACGTTATCCAAGGTTTGTGACAGAACTGTTGAAGTTCCCCTCCCTCCCTAGTGCATCAGGAGCAATACAAGAGCTATGCCAAGGCGACTCGAATGTCGACCGGCGGATACAAACAAGCCCGCGGTCCTGACGGGCCGCGGGCTTGCTTTCATGCTGAGCGAGCTAATCATTGCCTGGCTGATTTGTTAATCAACTCAAGCTGTTACGACTCAACTCACTCTTTGTGCGGCGCTGGCTGCTGTTGGGTAAGGCAGTGAATATTGCCGCCACCCAGTAACAGTTCACGGCCCGGCACCATCACCACTTCGTGCTGCGGGAACAGCTTCTGCAGGATTTCCCTGGCCGGGGCATCCATCGGGTCGTCGAAGCTCGGCGCGATGATGCCACCGTTGACGATCAGGAAGTTCACGTAGGAGCCGGCCAGGCGCACGGAAGGGTTGCGCTCCTGCGAACCGTCCACCGCATCGACGCCGGCACACTCTTCTTCGGTCGCGTACAGCGGCCCCGGAATCGGCATTTTGTGCACCGTGAACGGGCGGCCCTTGGCGTCGGTGCTGCTTTGCAGCACTTGCATCGCGGCCTGGCAGCGCGGGTAGTTCGGATCCTGCGGATCATCGGTCCACGCCAGCAGCACTTCGCCCGGACGCACGTAGCAGCAGAAGTTATCCACATGGCCGTCGGTTTCATCGTTGAACAAGCCATCCGGCAACCAGATGATCTTGTCCACAGACAGGTTGTCGCTGAGTACGGCTTCGATTTCTTCTCGGGTCAGGTGCGGGTTGCGATTGCGGTTGAGCAGGCATTCTTCGGTGGTGATCAGCGTGCCTTCGCTGTCGACATGAATCGAGCCGCCTTCGAGCACGAAACCTTCGGTGCGGTAGCGCGGGCTGCGCTCGATCTCGAGGATCTTGCCGCCGACCTGCGAATCACGGTTCCACGGTGCATACAGGCCGCCATCGAAACCGCCCCAGGCGTTGAAATCCCAGTTCACACCGCGCACTTCGCCATGGTTATTGATAACGAAGGTCGGGCCGCTGTCACGAACCCAGGCATCGTCGCTGGACATTTCCACCACGCGGATATTCGGCACATCGAGGCGCGCGCGGGCGTTTTCGTATTGGCCGGCGGAGACGGCAACGGTCACCGGCTCGAAGCGGGCGATGGCTTTGGCCACTGTGGCGTGCGCGGCCTGCGCCGGTTTGCCACCCAGACGCCAGTTGTCCGGGCGCTCGGGCCAGATCATCCAGGTCTGGGTTTGTGGCGCCCACTCGGCCGGCATGTAGAAGCCGTCGGCGCGCGGGGTACTTTTCAATGTGGTCATCAGGACTCCAGGGAACCGTCGAGGGTTTTCAACGCGCCGTACAGATTCGGCCGGCGGTCGCGGAATGAACCCCACGCGCTGCGAATATGTTCCAGCTCGTCGAGGTTGAACGTGTGCACAAGAATACCTTCTTCGGTTTTATTCAGCTCCTGCACTTTTTCGCCGAACTGGTTGGCGATGAACGAAGAGCCATAGAAGGTGATGTCGTAGCCGTCCTGTTCTTCGTTGCCGATGCGGTTGCTGGCGATCAACGGCATCAGATTGGCGCCGGCATGGCCCTGCTGCACCCGCTGCCAGTGATCGCGCGAAGAAATGGTCTTGTCGTGCGGCTCGCTGCCGATCGCGGTTGGATAAAAGAGAATTTCCGCGCCTTGCAGGGCCATGCTGCGCGCCGCTTCCGGGAACCACTGGTCCCAGCAGATGCCGACGCCGATTTTCGCATAACGGGTGTTCCACACCTTGAAACCGGTGTCGCCCGGGTTGAAGTAATACTTCTCGTGGTAGCCGGGGCCGTCGGGGATGTGGCTTTTGCGATAAATCCCGAGGTTGCTGCCGTCAGCATCGATGATCGCGATGCTGTTAAACCGCGCACGCCCGGCCAGTTCGTAGAAGCTGATCGGCAGTACTACTTGCAACTCTTTGGCGATTTTCTGGAAATGCTTGATGGCCACGTTCTCTTCAACCGTCGTTGCCAGTTGCAGGTAATCCGGATTCGGCTTCTGGCAGAAATACGGTGCCTCGAACAGTTCCTGGATGAGGATGATCTGCGCGCCTTTGCCGGCGGCTTCACGGACCAGTCTTTCAGCGGTTTCGAGGTTGGCTTCCAGGTCCCACGAACAGGCCATCTGCGTGGCGGCGACGGTAACGATACGGCTCATGAATCATCTCCGGGCTAGTGCTTTGACGGTCGAAGAATTCAACCGAAAAGAAAACGCGCGCACCGGACAAGAGATCGCCATGCCGGAGCAATGGCGAATTTATAACCGATAAATATCGGCTTTAAAAGCTGTAAATCAGTAATTTCTTCGTTTGAACGCTAATTAAATCGATACAAATCGAACTTAAAAGCGAAAAAAATGTGGGAGCGAGCCTGCTCGCGAATGCGCTGTGTCAGTCACCGCATGTGGCGACTGATACACAGCTTTCGCGAGCAGGCTCGCTCCCACAGGGGATGTGCCTTGCTTACAGGCCTTCGCTCAACACCCGATCCAGCATTTCGACGAAGAAATCCACGCTCTGGCGCGACGTCACCATCGGTGGCTTGATCTTGAGGATGTTCAAGTCATCGCCCGTCGGCTGCATGAAGATCCCCAACTCGCGCAGGCGGTCACACAGCAACGCTGTCTCGGCGGTTGCCGGTTCCAGCGTCTGCCGATTGCGGATCAGCTCCAGCCCCAGATAAAACCCGGAGCCGTGCACCGCGCCGACCAGCGGATGTTTATCGATTAACGCTTCCAGGCGCGCCTTGAAGTAACCGCCGACGACCTGGGCGTTTTCCCAGAGCTTTTCCTCCTCCATCACATCCAGCACCGCCATGCCGATCTGGCAACTGACCGGACTGCCGCCCGCCGACGAGAAGAAATAACCTTCGGCCTCCAGCGCCTCGGCGATTTCCCGGCGGGTGATCACCGCGCCAAGTGGCTGGCCGTTACCCATGCCTTTGGCCATGGTGATGATGTCCGGCACCACGCCCTGCTCTTCGAAGCCCCAGAAGAAATGGCCCATGCGCCCGTAACCGACCTGCACTTCGTCAGCGATACACACCCCGCCCTGCGCGCGGACCTTTTCATACACCTGCGGCAGATAGCCCGGCGGTAAAGAAATACCCCCGGCATTACCGTAGACCGGCTCGCAGATGAAACCGGCCAGTTGCCGCTTTTGCTCGGCCAGTTTTTGCAGGTGATGTTCGACGCTGCGCACGTAATCCGGCGCCGAATCCGCGCCACGGAATTCGCCCCGATAAGTGTTCGGCGCCGGCACCGGATGCACCCAGTCCGGGCGACTTTCCAGCGCCCTCGGGTTGTCGGCAATCGACGTCGATACCGCATCGGCACCGATCGTCCAGCCGTGATACGCCTCGAGCACGCTGATCATGTCGCGCCCGCCGCTGTAGGCCCAGGCCAGACGAATCGCCAGGTCATTGGCCTCGCTGCCGCTGTTGACCAGGAACACGCGATCCATGCCCTTCGGCGCCAGCTTCAGCAAGCGCTCGGAGAACTCGGCGACCGCCGCATAGTTGAAGCGCGAATTGGTATTGAGCAACGACCACTGCCGCGCCGCGACCGCCGCCATCCGAGGGTGACCATGGCCGAGAACCGCGACGTTGTTGAGCATGTCCAGATAGGATCGGCCGTGCATGTCGATCAGGTGATTGCGCCAGCCGCGTTCAATACGTGGCGGGTCAACGTAATAGTGTTTTTGCGTGCGGGCGAAACTGGCATCGCGGCGTTCGAGCAGGGTTTGCGCGTCCAGCTCAGGCTCGGCGTCGCAGGCCAGCCCGAGCAAAGTCGCCGGTGACGGGCACACCGCCTGCCATGCGGATGCACGGGACGGCGTGCAGAACAGCGGCGCGTCGAGTTCTGCTCCCCGGCACATCTGCACTAGCAGCGGGCCCGTGACCGTACCGAGCTTCTGGCCTCGATCCAGTGCCGCGTCATGGCCAAGAACTGGCGTCACGCCCCACAGGCGAACGCTGAACTGCGGGCCATCGAGTTGCAGCGCCCCGTTTGCCGCTTGATTCAGAACGCCGGGGAACGGTGCTTGCACCTCGCTTCCGGTCGGCACACGCAATTCAACATGCAACGGGAACGTATCCGGTTCAGTCGCACTGTCCGGGCGGGTGCGTGACAAGCGGTACTGGCCATAACGCGTCGCCGCCAGCCCATGGACCGCTGCTGCTTCTGTCAGCAAGCGCTGATCAATGCCCGGCTGCTCCCAATTGCCCGCTTCGAAATGCGGACTCAACACGCCCAGATCGATCAGCGCAAATTCACGCCCGACCAGCCCGGGCAACAATGGTGCAAATTCTGTGTTTTCAGCCTCCGGCACGGTCTGTCCCACGGCGGTGAGAATCGCCGCTTCCATCAGCTCCAGTGGCACCGAGGTCGCGACGCGGAAGATTTCCCACTCGTGGCTGAGATTGTCGCGGCTATAAGTATTGGCGGGATCGATGCTCACCTGTTGCTCGCCACTGAGCACCAGCACCGCCGCCCGCGCCACGATCAAGGGCCACAGCGCTTGCAGTTCTGCGTACTGCAACGGATTGACCGCGTGATACGCCTTGACCGCCGGCAGGATGACAAACGGATCGCCATCGGCGTGATGCAGCAAAGCCGCACAGGTCACGGACAAATCAGTGATGCGCCAGGTGCGCACCAGATCACCGAAGTCGATCACCCCCTGCAATTGCCAATGCCGCTGGGCATCACGCGCCCAGACGACGTTGTCATCGGTGATATCCATGTGAATCGCCTGCACCGGCAGCTTGTCCAGCAGCGGCTGCAAACGGCGCTCGGCCTGCTCGGCGGCAGCGCTGATCACCGCACGCTGCTGCACGTCCGAGATCACCGGCAACAGATGACTGATCAAAGCGTTGGCGTGACGCGCGTCCCACTGCAAGGTGCGTTCAAGGCCGGGGTGATCGAAGCCTGCCAACGCCAGATCCATCTCGCCACAGAGTCGGCCAAACCCGGCAACCACGTCCTGGCCAAGATGATCGAAATCGGTCAACGGCTGCCCGTCGATGTACTCCAACAACCGCACATGCACCGTTTCGCCATTGGCTTGCAACGACAACAGATCTGCACCGTTATTGGCTGCAATGACGCGCGGCACCTTGATCGCCGAGTGCTCGGCCAGATAATTGAGGCCTGCGTGCTGGGCTTGCAGCTCCACAAGAGCGTAGTCGCCACGACAGACTTTCAACACTAAGCGCCCATTTGCGCTGTCGACGCGGTAATTCAGATCCTGCTGGCTGCCCAGTGCCTGCAAAGTGCCGCCAAGTCCGTAATATTCGGCCAGCCATTGCAGCGCCTGCGCCTCTGAAACCTGCGGACCGGGCAAACTGGCGCGATGAATCAACGTGGCGAGCGGCATGAAACGACCCCTGAAATTTTATTAGGCGCTTATATCGCCATTGCCTTGGCGGTTACGCAACCCCCAGCGTGACTGAACGGCCCAATTCAAACCGAACGCTCGCGCCCTGCAGCACTTTGCGCAAGAATGTCGGCCATTCACACCTGTCTATGGAAATCCTCATGAATGTCATCACCACCGATCTGCCCGGTGTTCTGATCATCGAACCCAAGGTGTTCGGCGACGAGCGCGGTTTTTTCTACGAGAGTTTCAATGCCAAAGCGTTTCAGGACGCCACCGGTCTGGATACGCAATTTGTGCAGGACAACCATTCGCGCTCGCAAAAAGGCGTGCTGCGTGGCCTGCATTACCAGTTGCAGAACACCCAGGGCAAACTGGTTCGCGTGACCGCGGGTGAAGTGCTTGATGTGGCGGTGGACATCCGTCGCAGTTCGCCGCATTTCGGCAAGTCGGTGGCGGTGCGCCTGTCGGCGGAAAACCATCGCCAGCTGTGGGTACCGGAAGGTTTCGCTCACGGCTTCGTGGTGCTGAGCGAGTTCGCCGAATTTCTTTACAAGACCACCAACTACTACGACCCGTCTTCCGAGCGCAGCATTCGCTGGGACGACCCGGCGCTGGGCATCGACTGGCAACTGGACGAAGCGCCGAAGCTGTCGGCCAAGGACCAGGCGGCTGCGCTGCTCAAGGACGCTGACGTCTTCGCCTGAGGCCGGGCATAATGCGCCTGTCCCTACAGGCGTATCCGGCACATGAAACCACCGCTTCCCCGCAGACCCCGCTGGCGCAGCCTCGCGCTGTTGGCCCTGTGCCTGGCGCCGCTGCTGTGGCCGCTGGAACATCTTGCCGAGCGCTATTACCGCAGCGAACTCGCCGGGCAGAATCGCCAGACCCTCGATCTCTACGTCGCCAACCTGCTCGGCACCCTGCATCGCTATGAAGTGTTGCCGCAGATTCTCGGCGATCTGCCGGCCCTGCGCGCGGTGCTCGGTGCGCCGGACGACGGCGTGACCCAAGGCAACGCCAATCGCCTGCTGAAAAACATCGCTGCGCAGACCGGCGCTGAAGTCATGTATCTGATGGACACCTCCGGCCAGACACTGGCGGCGTCGAACTGGGACAAACGCGACAGCTTCGTCGGCCGCAACTTCGCCTTCCGCCCGTATTTCAGTGAAGCCATGGCCGGGCGCCTCGGACGCTTCTTCGGCCTCGGCACCACCTCGGCCAAGCGCGGTTATTTCTTCGCCGCGGCTGTGCGCAGCGGCGAGAAAATCATCGGCGTGCTGGTGATCAAGGTTGACCTCGACCACACGGAAAGCCTGTGGGGCAAAACCCCGGAACAACTGCTGGTGACCGACCATAACGGCGTGGTCATCCTGACGTCGCGCCCGGAATGGCGTTTCCGCTCCACTCGCGAGTTGAGCGATGCCGAGCGCGCCGCGATCACTGCGATCCAGCCCTATCCGACCCGTGAACCCCGGCCGCTGAACCTGAGCCCCGACGCCTGGCTGACGCAGACCCACGACATCGCCGAGACCGGCTGGAGCGTGAGCATCCTCGCCCCGCGCACGCTGATCGATCGTCCCGTGCGCACGGTGGTCGCGATCGGCGGCGCCACACTATTGGTGGTGATGCTGCTGGTGGGTTTGATGATGCAGCGTCGCCGGCACTATCTGGAGCGCATCGCCTTCGAAGCCAAGGCCCGCCGCGAACTGGAAGGCCGGGTGGCCGAACGTACCAGCGATCTGGAAGGTCTCAACCGGCGTTTGAAACAGGAAGTGCTCGAGCGTGAGCAGGCGCAGCAGGAGCTGGTGCGCGCTCAGGACGATCTGGTTCAGGCCGGCAAACTGTCGGCGCTGGGGACCATGTCGGCGAGTATCAGCCACGAACTCAATCAACCGCTGGCGGCGATTCGCAGCTATGCGGAAAACGCCGAAGTGCTGCTCGATCATCAGCGCACCGAAGACGCGCGCGGCAACCTCAAGCTGATCAGCGAACTGACCGGGCGCATGGCCTCGATCATCGCCCATTTGCGTGCCTTCGCCCGCCGCGATCGCCACGCACCGGAAAGCGTCGCCCTGCAACCGGCGCTGGACGATGCGCTGGCATTGCTGGCCAAACGTCGCCGCAGCATGGAAGTCGAACTGATCCGCGACTTGCCCGCAGCCACGCTGTGGGTCGAGGCCGGCGAAACCCGACTGCGCCAGGTGCTCGGCAATCTGCTGGCCAACGCCCTCGATGCGCTCACCGAAAAAGGCCCGCCGCGCAAGTTGTGGCTGAGTGCCGAAGCCACCGCCGACGGCGTCAATCTGTACATTCGCGACAATGGCCCCGGGTTCTGCATGGAAGCTCTTGGCCGCGCCAGCGAGCCCTTTTACACCACCAAGACCCGCACACAGGGTCTGGGTCTGGGACTGGCCATTTGTGAAACGCTGATGCGCGCCTTTGGTGGCGAGCTGTCGTTCGCCAACCACAAACAAGGCGGTGCCCTGATTACCCTGCGCCTGCGCGCCGGCGCGCCCGGAGTCAGCCTGCAACCGTCCGAGGATCGAAGTGCATGACCATCGACAATCGCATCCAGGTAGTGTTGATCGACGACGATCCGCACTTGCGCCAGGCTCTCGGCCAGACCCTGGACCTGGCCGGCCTGAAAATTCTGCCGCTGTCCGAAGCCAAAGGGCTGGCCGCGCAACTTGAGCGAGACTGGCCGGGGGTGGTGGTCAGCGACATCCGTATGCCGGGCATGGACGGCCTCGAACTGTTGAGCGAGTTGCATGCACAGGATCCCGAGTTGCCGGTGCTGCTGATCACCGGCCATGGCGACGTACCGCTGGCAGTGCAAGCGATGCGCGCCGGTGCTTACGATTTTCTGGAAAAGCCCTTTGCCAGCGATGCACTGCTCGACAGCGTCCGTCGCGCCCTCGCGCTACGGCGGCTGGTGCTGGACAACCGCAGCCTGCGTCTGGCCTTGAGCGACCGCAACGAATTGAGCGCGCGGCTGGTCGGCCATTCGACGCCGATGCTGCGCCTGCGTGAGCAGATCGGTGCGCTGGCGGCGACCAAGGCTGACGTGCTGATCCTCGGCGAAACCGGTGCCGGCAAAGAAGTCGTGGCCCGCGCGCTGCACGACTTGTCGAGCCGCCGCAACGGCCCGTTCGTAGCGATCAACGCCGGCGCCCTGGCGGAATCGGTGGTGGAAAGCGAACTGTTCGGTCACGAGCCCGGCGCCTTCACCGGGGCGCAGAAACGTCGCATCGGTAAATTTGAATTTGCTAATGGCGGCACGCTGTTTCTCGACGAGATCGAAAGCATGAGCATGGACGTGCAAGTGAAACTGCTGCGCATGCTGCAGGAGCGCGTTGTTGAACGCCTGGGTGGCAATCAGTTGATACCGCTGGACATCCGCGTCATCGCCGCGACCAAGGAAGACCTGCGCCAGGCGGCGGATCAGGGTCGCTTCCGCGCCGACTTGTATTACCGCCTCAACGTCGCGCCGCTGCGCATCCCGCCGCTGCGCGAAAGGGGCGAAGACGCATTGGTGCTGTTCCAGCATTACGCCGATGAAGCCAGCGCCCGCCATGGCTTGCCGCCCCATGAGCTGCAGCCGGCACACCGCGCCCTGCTGCTGCGCCACACCTGGCCGGGCAATGTACGTGAACTGCAAAATGCCGCCGAACGCTTCGCCCTCGGGCTTGAGCTGGCACTGGACAACAGCGCTGACGGCAGCGGCGGCGCGCCCGTAGAAGTGGTCAGCGGCGGCCTCAGTGAGCAAGTGGAAAACTTCGAGAAGTCGTTGATAGCCGCCGAACTGGCGCGCTCGCACAGCTCGGTGCGCAGCCTCGCCGAAGCTCTGGGTATTCCGCGCAAGACCCTGCATGACAAGCTGCGCAAACACGGTCTGAATTTCGGCGACAGCAGTCACGGGGAAGACAACGAATGAGCAGCGAAAGCGAATACCTGCAAACGGTGCTGCATCACGACATTCCGCTGACCGCCGAAATGGGCCTCGAGGTGCTTGAGTGGCGCGAGCAGCAACTGAGCCTGCACCTGCCCCTCGCGCCCAACGTCAATCACAAGAGCACCATGTTTGGCGGCAGCCTGTACTGCGCAGCGGTGCTGGCCGGTTGGGGCTGGTTGCATTTACGTTTGAAAGAAGAAGGGATTGCCGACGGACATATCGTCATTCAGGAAGGACAGATCAGTTATCCGCTGCCGGTGACGGGAGACGCCATGGCCATTTGCCCGGCGCCGGAGGCCGCGGTGTGGAAACGCTTTGTGGCGATGTATCGGCGCTATGGACGGGCGCGGCTGACGCTGGATACGCGGATACTGAATGCGGGAAGTGAGGACGAGGCGGTGAGATTTACCGGGCAGTACGTTTTGCACCGTTGAAGATCAACAGCCCCTCACCCTAGCCCTCTCCCGAGGGAGAGGGAACCGATACGGGGATGCTACAGATTTACGTCGACCTGAAACTGCTTCGCCGAATCCACAATCGACTCGATTCTCCAGGTCGATGCATAGCGCCAGACAACTCGGTCGGCTCCCTCTCCTGGGGGAGAGGGCTGGGGTGAGGGGAATTGCGGATCAGGCAGTTAGCCTCGGGCCAACTCCAACAACCGTCCGCGCCACGCAGCCTTCGCCGGCAGCGCCAGAAAGAACTCGTTCAACAGCGATTCTCGCGGCGGATAACTGAACGCTTCACCCTTCAAATCCAGCACCTCGCCCCCCGCCCCTTCCAGCACGCCCTGCGCTGCCGCCGTGTCCCACTGCGAAGTCGGCGCCAGTCGCGGATAGCAATCAGCAGCACCTTCGGCCAACAGACAGAACTTCAAGGAACTGCCGATATTGGCCAGTTGCAACTCACCAAGACTGGCGCTCAACCCGGCCAGCAAACGCTCTTGCTCGGGACTGGAATGTCGACGGCTGGCGACCACGGTAAACGCCTCGCCCGGCGCAGGCACATCGCGCACCTGAATCGCCGTCGGCGTACCGCCCTCGTCGCCACGCCAGGCTCCAAGTCCGGCGCCGCCGACATAAAAACGACCGTTGGTCGGCATCGTCACCACACCAAACACCACCCGGCCATTTTCGATCAGCGCGATGTTGACAGTGAATTCTTCGCTACCGCTGATGAACTCCTTGGTACCGTCCAGCGGATCCACCAGCCACCAGCGCTGCCAACCGGCGCGAACACTTTGCGGGATGTCGGCGTCCTCTTCGGACAGCACCGGAATGCTCGGATCCAGCGCCATCAGCCCGGCAACGATAAGGTGATGGGCGGCCAGGTCGGCGGCCGTGACCGGCGAATCATCGGACTTGGCCGTGACTTCAACGCCGGCGCGCCAGAACGGCAGAATCGCCTCGCCAGCCTGTAAAGCCAGCGCAACCACAGGTGCCATCAGCGGATGGGGAAAATTCATCGACGTCTCACTCATAGCTGAACACCCCGCGCTGGCTCAGCAGGTCGCGGGTCAGATACAGCGCAGCCAAGGCGCGGCCCTCGGAAAATTGCGGATTCTGCGCCAGTGCCGACAGTTCGCGCAGGTTGACCTTGTCGACCCGCATCGGCTCCGGCTCATCACCTTCCAGCCGCTCTTCATACAGGTCGGTGGCCAGCACCACCTGGATTTTCTGGCTCATGTAACCGGGCGACAGCGACAGCTCGGTCAGATGTTCCAGTTGACGTGCGCCATAACCGGCCTCTTCCTTGAGTTCCCGCTCAGCGGCCGCCAGCACGTCTTCGCCCGGCTCGATCAGGCCTTTGGGCAGAGACAGTTCGTACTCGTCGGTGCCGCCGCAGTATTCCTCGATCAACACTGCGTGTTCGGCATCAAGCATCGCGACGATCATCACCGCGCCGTAGCCCGCACCCTTGCCGACCAGACGCTCGTAAGTGCGCTCCACGCCATTGGAAAATCGCAGCTTGAGTTCTTCGACGCGAAACAGGCGACTGGTGGCGACGATCTCGCGGGCGAGTACGGTGGGTTTCTGGCGCATGCAAAGCTCCTTGGCGTGAACGCGCTACTATAACGCGGCTTTCCCGATTGTTTGCGTCGGATATCTTTTCACCGTTCGAGACGTTGCCATGCCTTCTTTACCGTGGTCCGACATCGATACCGTTCTGCTCGACATGGACGGCACGCTGCTGGATCTGCACTTCGACAACCATTTCTGGCTCGAACACCTGCCCCAACGCTACGCCGAACTGCACGGCATCAGCCGGGCCATGGCCGAGCTGGAATTGCAGCCGTTGTTCGAGCGCCACGCTGGCCAGTTGCAGTGGTACTGCCTGGATTTCTGGAGCGCAGAACTGAAATTGTCGGTGCGTGAACTGAAACAGGAAACTGCCCACTTGATCGCCCTGCGCGCCGATGCCGATACCTTTCTCGGCGCAATCAAACGCGCCGGCAAACGGGTGATCATGATCACCAATGCGCACCGCGATTCGCTGTCGTTGAAACTGGAACGGATTGAACTGGCAGCGTACTTCGAGCGGCTGATCAGTTCGCATGACTATGGTTATCCCAAGGAGAACCCGCAGTTCTGGGATGCCTTGCAGGCGGACATAGGTTTTGATCCGGCGCGCAGCCTGTTTATCGACGACACCTTGCCGATCCTGCGCAGTGCGCGGGATTTTGGCGTGGCGCACTTGCTGGCGGTGAAAGAACCGGACAGCCGCAAAGGGCCGAAGGACACAGCGGAGTTTGCCGCAGTCGAGGATTACCGCGATTTGATTGCAGGGCTTTGACCCCTGTAGGAGCTGCCGCAGGCTGCGATCTTTTGATCTGCTTTTTTAAAGTCCAAGTCAAAAGATCGCAGCCTTCGGCAGCTCCTACATGATTGCGTTATTTCGGAATGCGCAGTTTTTGTCCCGGATAGATCTTGTTCACATCCTTGAGCATCGGTTTGTTGGCATCGAAGATTTTCTGGTACTGGTTGGCATTGCCATAGACGCGCAGGGAGATCGCACTGAGCGTGTCACCTGCCTTGACCTCGACAAACTCGGCAGCCACGACGACCGGTCCGGTCACCGTGATCTGATCATCGACACTGCCTACGCCCGCAATGTTGCCCACCGCGAGCAGAATCTTTTCCTTCTCTTCCTGGCTCGCCACTTCACCGGTCACCGTCACCTTGTCGCCATCCACGGTCGCCTGCACGTTGGGATTGCCCAACCCGACCTTGCTGATATGTTCCTTCAACTGCTCACTCGCATTGGCATTGCCTGGGGTCAACAGATCAATCAGCTTCTCACCGGCCTCTTTCACAAAGCTCAACAGACTCATAGCGCACACTCCTTGATTTGGGTTCCAGTCGTCCAAGCCTAGACCACCCCGGCCAAACCCGGTTCCAGTCCGACCAATGACGCTGCCGCGCCGCAGGCGGTAGAATCGCCACACCCCGCCAACCGCCCGGAGCGAAGATGGACATCAAGCAACTGAAATTCCTCATCGCCCTCGACGAAACCCGCCATTTCGGCCAGGCCGCCGCGCGCTGCCACATCACCCAGCCGACCCTGTCGATGCGCTTGCGCAGCCTCGAGGAAGAACTCGACCTGCCATTGGTCAATCGCGGCCAGCGCTTCGAAGGCTTCACCGCGCCGGGCGAGCGCGTGCTGGCGTGGGCGCGCACGGTGCTGGCAGCCTATGACGGCTTGCAGGCGGAAGCGGCGGCCTGTCGCGGCAATCTGATCGGTACGCTGCGCCTGGGCGTGGTGCCGCTGTCGAGCTTCGATCCCTTGCCGCTGATGCAACGTCTGCACGCGGCGCACCCGGACCTGCGCTTCGAGCTGTCGTCGCTGAGCTCCGAGCAGGTGCTCGAACACTTGGCGAACAACCGCATCGACATTGGCGTGTCGTATCTGGAGCGTCTGGACAGCGAGCGCTTCGATTCGCTGGCCTTCAACGAGACGCGCATGGGCCTGCTCTATGACGAGCGCTCGTTCAGTTTCGGCGATGAACCCCTGAGCTGGGAATCGCTGATCGAACTGCCGCTGTGCATGCTCACCAGCGGCATGCATTTTCGCCAGTCCATCGACCACAACTTCCACAGCCGTGGCCTGACGCCGCAACCGCTGTTGCAAACCGACGCCGTGCATCAACTGCTGCAAGCAGTCCACGGCGGTTTTTGCTGCGCAATCATGCCCCTCGACGGCGGCGCGGAAACCCTCGCCGATCACCTGCGCCTGCAACCGATCGAAAATGCCCACACCCTCGCCCCGCTGGGCCTGATCATGCGCCGTGGGGCGCCGCGTTCAGCGCTGGCAGAAGCCTGTTTCGCGCTTTATCAGAAATCGTCAAAAGACGCTTGATCGACGGCATCTATCGGTAGATCGGTAATAGCGATTAGACGCGACAACTTGCCGCGCCTAGTCTTGACCTAGATCAAACCGTCGGTGATGCCATGAACGCCAAGCGCCCAGCCTGCGCGGCGCCAGCAATTGAAACGCCCGCGCCAGCCGCCAGCCAGACCTACAGCTACAGCGATCTACCCTTTGAGGCATCGGCCAGCACCGCGCTGGCCGAGGAAGTCGCGTTGGCGATCGCCTACAACGGCATCAGCCAGGCGGTGATGCTGGTGACCCCGACCGATCTGGAAGACTTCATTGTCGGCTTCAGCCTCGGCAGCGGCATCATCGAAGACGCCAGCGATATCTACGATCTGCAACTGACAGGCGCAGGCTCGGCGCAATACGCGCAAGTGACCATTGCCAACCGCGCGTTCTGGAACCTCAAACAGCAGCGTCGGCAGTTGGCCGGCACCAGCGGCTGCGGACTGTGCGGCGTCGAAGCGGTCGAACAGGCACTGCCTGATCTCAAGGTATTGCCGGGCGCAGCCTTGCCACCGATCGAATGGCTCGACGGTTTGCGCCAGCGCATCGGCGCGTTCCAGCCGCTCGGTCAGCACTGCGGCGCGGTGCACGCGGCGGTGTTCATGAACGCCAGTGGTGAACTGCTGCTCGGTCGTGAAGACATCGGTCGGCATAACGCGCTGGACAAGCTGATCGGCGGACTGATCCGCCAGAAGATATCCACAGAGGGCGGGCTGGCGATCGTCACCAGCCGTTGCAGCCTCGAATTGATCCAGAAAGTCTTGCGTGCCGGCATCCAGACCCTGGTCAGCCTGTCGGCGCCTACCGGCCTGGCCGTGCAATGGGCCCGGCGCCACAACCTCAATCTCATCCACCTGCCGCAGAAAAGTGCGCCGCGGGTGTACAGCCCCGCGATGGAGAATCAAGCGTGAGCCAACATCATCAAGCCGACCAGAAACCTGTCCCGCGCTACAAGCCTTACAAAGGTGCCGCCGGCGGCTGGGGCGCCCTGATCAGTGTGGCCCAGGCGTGGCTGACCAGCGACAACGCCCTGAAAAACCTGCGCATGATGCTCAAGACCAACCAGAACGGCGGCTTCGACTGCCCGGGTTGCGCTTGGGGTGATTCGCCGGAGAGCGGCATGGTCAAGTTCTGCGAGAACGGCGCCAAAGCGGTGAACTGGGAAGCGACCAAGCGTCGCGTCGACGCGAAATTCTTCGCCAAGCACAGCGTCACTTCCCTGTTGGAACAAAGCGATTATTGGCTGGAATATCAGGGTCGCCTGACCGAGCCGATGGTCTACGACGCCGAGTCCGATCGCTACAAGCCGATCAGTTGGGAAGATGCCTTCGCTCTGATCGGCAAGCACCTGCGCAACCTGCCAAGCCCGGATCAGGCTGAGTTCTACACCTCGGGGCGCGCCAGCAACGAAGCGGCGTATCTGTATCAACTGTTCGTGCGGGCTTACGGCACCAACAATTTCCCTGACTGTTCGAACATGTGCCACGAGGCCAGCGGCGTGGCGTTGGCGCAGAGTGTCGGCGTCGGCAAAGGCACAGTGACCTTCGACGACTTCGAACACGCCGACGCGATTTTCGTCTGGGGCCAGAACCCTGGCACCAACCATCCGCGCATGCTCGAACCGTTGCGTGAAGCGGTGAAACGCGGCGCCCAGGTGGTGTGCATCAATCCGCTGAAAGAGCGCGGTCTGGAGCGCTTCCAGCATCCACAGCACCCGATCGAAATGCTCACCAACGGCGACAAGCCGACCAACACTGCGTACTTCCGCCCGGCACTCGGCGGTGACATGGCGGTGCTGCGCGGCATGGCCAAGTTCCTTCTGCAATGGGAACGCGATGCGCAGAAGGCGGGCGAGCCGGCGGTGTTCGACCATGACTTCCTCAATGCTCACAGCGCCAACGTGCTGGAGTACCTCGCCACGGTCGACGATACCTCGTGGGAGCAGATCGTCGAGCAATCGGGCCTGACCCTGGTCGAGATCGAGCAAGCAGCGCGCATGTACGCCAAAGGCAAGAACGTGATCATGTGCTGGGCCATGGGCATCACCCAGCACCGTCATTCGGTGCCGACCATTCAGGAAATCGCCAATCTGATGCTGCTGCGCGGCAATATCGGCAAACCTGGCGCCGGTCTGTGCCCGGTGCGTGGTCACAGCAACGTGCAGGGCGACCGCACCATGGGCATCAACGAGCGTCCACCGGTGGCGTTCCTCGACTCGCTGGAGCGTCGCTTCCAGTTCAAGGTGCCGCGTCATAACGGTCACAACGTGGTCGAGGCAATCCATGCGATGGCCGAAGGTCGCGCCAAGGTGTTCATCGGCTTGGGCGGCAACTTCGCCCAAGCCACGCCGGACAGCTCACGCACCTTCGAAGCGCTGAGCAACTGTGACCTGACTGTGCAGATCAGCACCAAACTCAACCGCAGCCACCTCGCTCACGGTAAAGACGCGCTGATCCTGCCGTGCCTGGGCCGTACCGACATCGACATCCAGACCGAAGGCCCGCAAGCGGTGACTGTGGAAGACTCGTTCAGCATGGTCCACGCTTCCAACGGCCAGTTGCAGCCGCTGTCGAACCAGATGCGCTCGGAGCCGTCGATCATCGCCGGCATCGCTGCCGCGACGTTGGGCAGCCAACCGGTGGACTGGAACTGGCTGGTAGCCGATTACGCGCGCATTCGCGAACTGATCGCCGACACCATCCCGAGTTTCAAAGACTTCAACGACAAGATCAAAAACCCGGGCGGCTTCTATCTGGGCAACTCGGCTGGCGCCCGCAAGTGGAACACGCCATCGGGCCGTGCCAATTTCCGCGCCAACCAGTTGCCGAAAGATCTGGTTCACGAACGCACCCGTGCCACTGGGCAGGTGCCGGATCTGATCCTGCAATCGATGCGTTCCCACGATCAGTACAACACGACGATCTATGGTCTCGACGACCGCTACCGTGGCGTTAAGGGCCAGCGTGACGTGCTGTTCGCCAACGAGGCCGACATCATTCGCCTGGGCTTCCGTCCGGGGCAGAAGGCCGACATCGTGTCGATCTGGGACGACGGTCGCGAGCGTCGGGTGAAAGGTTTTACATTGTTGGCGTTCGATATTCCTGCGGGGCAGGCGGCGGCGTACTATCCGGAGGTCAATCCGCTGGTGCCGCTGGAAAGTACGGGGGATGGCAGCCACACGCCGACGTCGAAGTTCATTGCGATCCGGCTGGAAGCGGCGAGTGAGACTGGGTTGATCATGGCTAAATCCGCTTAACCGCGGAGCCAGATCCGGCCCCTTCGCGAGCAGGCTCGCTCCCACACTTGGAATGCATTTCAAAGGTGGGAGCGAGCCTGCTCGCGAAGGCGATCGACCTGTCAACAGATCTGCCGTGGCGAAGATTTTCGACCGCCCACAAAAAAGGCCGTTTCTGCATGAAAACGGCCTGTCCGAAGTAGCTAAAGACCGGCGAAAATCGGTTAAGTTCCGGTGAAAAAACAGTAACTTGCATTATTGTATACAAGTCGTGTTATTCGTCGGATTTTGATTGTCACGCCCAATGCAGAGCCTCAGGATCGGCGCCGTCATCCCTTTGAGGCTCATCCTCTATGAAGTTCTCCTCGATTCTCTTGTTGTCCCTTGGCCTGGTCAGTGGCTTCGCTTCTGCCGGAGGCACCACCGAAGCAGGTGTGGGCGGCGCATTGGGCGGGGTTCTTGGCTCGGTCGTCGGTCAATCGTTAGGCGGCAATACAGGTTCCACCATCGGCGCAGCCTTGGGCGGCGCGGGTGGTAGTGCGGTCGGCGCAGACAAGCGCAGCCGTGGCGAAGCGGCCATCGGCGGTGCACTGGGTGCAGCCGGCGGTAACGTGGTTGGCCGTAGTCTCGGCGGCACCACCGGCAGCCTGATCGGCTCCGCCGCTGGTGGCGGCGCAGGTGGCGCACTGGGTAACTACATGGGCAACAAGAGTGACGACGATGATCGTCGTTACGACCGTCGCCATGATGACCGTCGCTACTACCGCGACCGTGGTCATCCAGGTCGCGGCCATGCCTACGGCCACCGCAAGCATCACAAGTACTATCGCCACCACTAAGGCGAAGGCTTGAACAAAAAATCGCAGCTTTTGGGCTGCGATTTTTTTGCGCGTCTAGACCACCAGCCGCTCCAGCGCCCCGCGCAAACCGGCAGGAATCGGCACCGGCTGATTGCTCGCCCGATCGACAAACACATGCACGAACCGCCCCGCCGCACACGCCTCGCTTCCGCCAACCTTGAACACAGCCAGTTCGTATTGCACCGAACTCTTGCCCAGCTTGCCGACCCGCAGTCCGATCTCGATCAGATCGGGGAAAGCGATCGAGGCAAAGTAATCGCAGGCCGAACTCACCACGAATCCCACCACTTCGCCGTCATGAATATCCAGGCCACCGACCTGAATCAGGTAGGTATTCACCGCCGTGTCGAAGAAGCTGTAGTAGGTAACGTTGTTGACGTGACCGTAGGCGTCGTTGTCATGCCAGCGTGTGGTGATGGGCTGGAAGTGGGGGTAGTCGCAGCGTTGATTCATGCAGGGTTCTCGCATTCTCTTAATTGAATTTGATCGTGATGACGAACACTTTACCTGTGGGAGCGAGCCTGCTCGCGAAGGCGTCAGCACAGCCGACTGGTGTCAGCGATCAGCAAACCCCTTCCCCTGCGCCGCCAGTTCGCCAATCAACCGCGCCGGCTTCCACTGATCGCCCTGGCGTGTCTCCAGCGCCAGCAAGCGCTGATGAATATCCGCTAGCCCCTGCCGATCCGCCCACGCCATCGGCCCACCCTTATCCGCTGGAAAACCATAGCCGTTCAAGTACACCAGATCGATGTCATGGGCCGAGCCGGCAATGCCTTCCTGCAAAATCTTCGCGCCTTCGTTGACCAGAGCCAGCAAACAGCGCTCAAGGATTTCTTCGGGACCGATGTCGCGACGCTGGAAACCCAGCTCTTCGCTGACCCGCAGTACCAATGCATCGACCTCAGGATCATGCTCGGCCTGGCGACTGCCCGGCTCATAATGATAATAACCGTTACCGGACTTCTGCCCGAACCGGCCCATCTCGCACAGGCGGTTATCCACCTGAACTTCGGGCGCATCCTGCCCCTTGCCAGCTAGCTCTCGAGCACGCCATTCCAGATCGATGCCAACCACGTCGTACATGCGAAACGGCCCCATGGCGAAGCCGAAGCCTTGCAGCGCGGTATCCACCTGCTGTGGATAAGCGCCTTCGAGAAGCATCTTGCGCGCTTCCAGTACATACGGATGCAGCATGCGGTTGCCGATAAAACCGTGGCAGTTGCCCGACACCACACTGACCTTGCCCATGCGCTTGCCGAGTGCCAGCGCGGCCTCCAGCGCCGCTGGCGAGGTCTGCGCACCGCGCACGATTTCCAGCAATTTCATGATGTGCGCGGGGCTGAAGAAATGCAGACCCAGCACCTGTTCCGGGCGCCGGGTCGCAGCCGCGATGGCGTCGATGTCCAGCGCCGAGGTGTTGCTCGCCAGCAAAGCCTCGGGCTTGAGCAAGCCATCCAGCTCGCGAAAGATCTTCTGCTTCAGTTCAAGGTTTTCGTACACCGCTTCGATCACCAGATCGACATTGCGAATCGATGCGTAATCCGCCGCTGCTGATACGCGAGCCATTCGCGCATCCGCTTCGGCCTGATCGATGCGGCCCTGACGCACGTTGTGTGCATAAGTTTCGGCGACCGTCGTCAGCGCCTGCTCAAGCATCTGTGGATTGTTGTCCACCCACTGCACGCTCACGCCGGCATTGGCCAGGCACATGACGATGCCACGGCCCATGGTGCCCGCACCGATCACCGCAGCTTGCTGGATTTCGAAGGATGTCTGGCTCATGTTGTTCTCTTGTGGGTGGCCCGAAGACAGATTCCAACCTTAGTCAGGCAACGGCGGTTTTTGAAGTTTATTAGCGTGATGATCGACATTCAGCGGATGGATGGAGGCTCTGCCTTGATGACACTTGAAGTAGGAGCTGCCGAAGGCTGCGATCTTTTGATCTTGAAAAAATCAACATCAAAAGATCGCAGCCTTCGGCAGCTCCTACAGGGGTCAAAGGTGCTCTTGCGCCCACTCGCGGACCTGCGCGTAGGGGTATTCTTCCAACGCAGCAAAACCCGGTATCGCCCGCGCCTTGAGTTTGGTGAACAACGGCACGCTGATTCCGCACAGGAACCGCGTCAGACGTTCGGCCGATGGAATACGCCCCGTTTGCTGCTCATGCCTGTGGATAAATTCACCACACAACTTCGCGAAGTTTTTATCCACAAGCGGCGGCAATGGCGGCGGCTCCGGCAACCGCGCGATCTGGCCGTGACATACCGAACAATGGCCACAACGCTCGGGGGCATTGTGGTCACCGAAATACTCGGCCAGGCGATAACCCAGGCAGCGTTCGGTGGCGAACACCTCAAGCATGGCGTGAATCCGCGCCACTTCAGTCTGTTCGTGGCGGGTGAAATACTCGTGCAGCTCAGCGCTCAGGGCATCGCTGGCGAAATCACTGTGCAGCAGGCTGTAGACCTCGGTCATCTGCTTGCTCTCCAGCTCGACCCAGCCCTTTTCCTGAAAGTAATCCAGCGCTGTCACCACGCGATTGCGCTCGGCGGAATACTGCGAATACATCGCCTCGAAATCTACTGTGGCCCAGGTGCGTGCTCGCGTGGACGTCCTGATGATCGCCGCAACGAAATCCCTGCGCTCGCCTTCGAAGCGCTGGAGCAATGCTTCAGGCTCAAGCAGATATTTGAAGCGGTATTCAGCGTAATAAGCGTAGCGCGGCGCGATCAGGCCTCGCAGTTCCAGCTGCACCAGCAAAGTCTTCAACGGCAACGAGCGAATGTTGCTCTGATCCGCCAATGGCCCAAGCAAAAACTCCCATTGTCCGTCCGGCACTGAGGCTTTGAGCTCTTCGAGCACATAATGAATCCCGTCGCGTTCGGGCGTATCACCGTAGACGAAGTTTTCCAGCACATTGAGGCTGTCGCGGTTGGCCAGTACCAGGCAGTCGGAGGGCTGCCCGTCACGCCCGGCGCGGCCGATTTCCTGGCTGTAGTTTTCGATGGATTTGGGCAGATCGAAATGCACCACGTTGCGGATGTCGCTCTTGTCGATGCCCATGCCGAAGGCAATGGTGGCGACAATGCAATTGGACTGCCCGGCCATGAAGCGGCGTTGAATGTCTTCACGCTGATCGTGGGGCAAACCTGCGTGGTATGCCTCGGCCTGGATTCCGTTGCGTTGAAGATGCTCGGCGATGTGCTCGGCGGTCTTCTGCAACGTCACGTAGACAATGCTCGGTTGCCCGGGACGCTCGGTCATCCATTCGACCAGACGCCGGCGTTTGTCCTGACCGCGTACAGGCTCGACCAGCAAATTGAGGTTGGGCCGATAGAAACCAGTGGTCACTACATCGTCCGGAGCGATGGCGAATTTGGCCTGCATGTCGGCGATGACTTTTGGTGTCGCCGTGGCGGTGAGCAGCAAAGCCTGCGGAATGTTGAACTGACGCTGGTAGTCGGGGAGTTTCAGATAGTCCGGCCGGAAGTTGTGGCCCCATTCGGAAATGCAGTGCGCCTCGTCGACCACCAGCAACGAGATCGGCACCTGCTGCAGGAAATTGCGGAAGCGCTCGTTCTTCAAGCGCTCGACGGAGATCATCAGAATTTTCAGCTCGCCCGAACGTGCACGGGCCATGACGTCGTTGGCATCCTCGCGGCTCTGCGCCGAATCGATACTGCCTGCCGAGATGCCGCGGGACTTGAGAAACGCCAGTTGATCCTGCATCAACGCCAGCAACGGCGAGACCACCAATGTCAGGTGTGGCAGTAAAAGTGCCGGCAGTTGGTAGCAAAGCGATTTGCCGGAGCCGGTGGGAAAGATCGCCGCCGCGGATCGCCCCGCCAGCACCGCGCTGACAGCGGCCTCCTGACCGGGGCGAAACTGTGGATAACCAAAAACCTGTTCCAGGGTGTGGTGCATTTGCTGTCACTCCTTTGACTGCTGCCATGCCCAAAGCCTAGCGGGCGATTGCAGCGAGTCGAGAAAAGGTCGGGGGTGAATCGATACTGAATGATACATGGGAAGCGAAAACCAAGCGTTTAACAATCGAAGCGCCTCGACATACTTTCGAAAAGCTCAGCTACATATATAACAAACTTCACATTACAAACGCAGACACAACAGCGCCCTTTATTTTTAACACCACCTAAAACTAAATTGACTGCTCTTATACATAAGCAAGAGCAACGAAATGACAACTTTAACAATATTTTTCTGCGGCACCGGCTCCAACAAATTTGATGACAAACATAAAAGCTTCTGGGACGGCGAAATCGTTTCTACGCTCGCTGCACACCACAGCGGACGCGAATTTGCCGAGTGGATCGTCGTCGATGGCCCTGGCAGCGGCAATATGCAAGCCGACGACCTGTTCACCAAGACCTCTGAATACGGCCTGTCCGGCACGCTGTTCGGCAAAGGCTGGGATGAAAACGTGCAGCACGCTGTGAACATTATCAAAGGCAAATGCGACTGGCAGCGTAAACAACTGACCGAGTTAGAATATAACCGTCTGAAAGCCGCAGGCATTCCTATTGAAGATGTGAAAGTGGAAGGCTCCTGGTTCTGGCGCCAGTATAACTATGGCGATCGGAGTATCACGCAACAGAAGTTGCAGGAACAGATCATCAAGACTTTCCGCAAGAACGGCGTTATTCCCGCGCGAGTCAATCTGGTCGGCTGGAGCCGTGGCGGTATCAGTTGCCACATGCTCGCCAATGCGATGTTCCAGGACGCTGCACTCAAACATATTCCGGTGAATATATTTGCGATTGATCCAGTCCCGGGCATCGGCAACTTCCAGGAAAACCGCGTCAAACTTCAATCCAACGTCAAGGAATACATCGCCTTCTATGCCCGCGACGAGCGCTCAAAAGGCTTCAGCTGCGTGATCCCGCAAACCGCTACCGGCACCAAAACCTCGATCTATCCAATGGCCGGTCGCCACGCCACCCTCGCCGGCAACGCCACGGCCCTCGGCGGCGATCCCACCAACAGCAGCGACCTCAATGCGCTGATCGAGCCCGGCCGCATCGTTCGCCATCTGGCGGAAACCTGCCTCAAGCGTTGGGGCGTGCCACTGAGCAAAACGCTCAACCTGAGCGATGCCGACCTACTGCGCTTCACCGGCACCATCGTCAGCGACGAAGCCCGCTACAAGAAGATGCACAGCCAGTCCTACACCTATTTCACCGAACAGGACAAAGGCGAGCGCTATGTCTCGCTGGGCAGCAAAGGCGTGCCGTTCTCGGCAGTCAAAGGCACGATCTACCGGCCGGCAACAGGACTGACCACAAGCCTGCTGGATATTTCTGGCTACCAACATTTGCGTTGAAAAGCGTTTAAGAATCGGTAGCAACGTCTGGCGAATTGTTCGTCCCGTTCCTACTTCACGCAATGCCTTGTCGGCTATCGCGAGCGGGTGGTGCGAACCTATAGTCGTGGGTGTCGCTGCTTTGGCAGCGACACCCACATCACCCACGCCCTGTACCTGCTGACACAGGACGGCTGGGACCTGCTGCAAGTCAGATGCCCCCGGCCAAGTAACAAACGAAACATCATCGCTGCACACGCCGTGTCCAGCACCAGGAGTCAAAATTTGCAAACTACTATTGATTGCGTACGATGGGAGCCATTACTCAGCGAAGGGCTCGCATTTATGGCCAGCACTGAAATCATCGATCACAGCGCCCTCGTTCGCTTGGTCGAAAACGGTTCTGTGAGCGGCACAATTATCGTCGCGAAACCAGGAGGCTGGTCGGTCGAGATTCGGCAAGGCAGCCGCAAATGCGCGCTGACAGCACAACGCAGTGGTCAGGTGCGCCTGTTCAAGAGGCTGGAGACGCTTGTGACCTATCTGCAGGGCTTGGGCATCAGCCAATTCAACGTGGATGCCTCCGGCTATGACCCGCTGCAACTGAAAACCTACGCCAGGCCTGATCGCTCTGAAGCGTTGAAACAAGCCCATGAAGCGGCCGCTTATGAGGAATGGTTCAAGCGACAGGTGCAGATCAGCATCGATGATCCAAGGCCAAGTATCAGCGATGAAGATGCTCGCCGAATATTCGCCGCCAAGCGTGATGCCCTGCGTCAACGAGGGCGCTGATGAGGTTGGTCTGGCGCCCGGAAGCGCTTGCTGACCGAGACCGGATAATGGACCGAATCGGTCAGGACAACCCAGACGCTGCTGCGGATCTCGATGAAATGTTCGAATCAAAAGGGGAAATAGCAAGACAGCGCCCAACCTTGTACCGAAAGGGCAGGGTCCTCGGAACACGTGAAATCGTTGCGGCCGCCAACTACGTCATCGTCTACGCAATCAAAAAAGACCGGGTGGAAGTGCTGCGTGTCATGCATGCACGGCAGCAATGGCCTTAATTAGAGGATCATGTTGCAGTACTGTTGAGTGGCATTACTCTGGCCGTATCAGGCCAAAAATGAATGAATACTGCTACATGGCAAGTGACGAACCGCCGTTGAGATGAGCTTACCCAAATCTTCGCCCATGAAAAAACCGCCCCAAAGGGCGGTTTTTTATTCACTGCAAACTACTACTTACAACTTCGGCCCAGCCGCCTTGATCGCGTCGCTCACTTCGAACTTCTTGAAGTTCTCGATGAACAGACCGGCCAGTGCTTTCGCTGCCTCGTCGTACGCCGCCTTGTCAGCCCAGGTGTTGCGTGGGTTGAGCAGGTTGGTGTCGACGCCTGGTACGGCCAGAGGCACGTCGAGGTTGATGGTGTCCAGGTGCTCGGTGGCAGCACCGATCAGAGCGCCGCTCTGGATCGCTGCGATCACCGCGCGGGTGGTCGGGATGTTGAAGCGTTGGCCGACGCCGTAGCCGCCGCCGGTCCAGCCGGTGTTGACCAGGTAGACCTTGGAGCCGAAGCCGCGGATGCGCTTGATCAGCAGTTCTGCGTATTCGCCAGCCGGACGCGGGAAGAACGGTGCGCCGAAGCAGGTGGAGAAGGTCGACTTGATGCCGCTGCCCGAACCCATTTCAGTCGAGCCCACCAGTGCGGTGTAGCCGGAAAGGAAGTGGTAGGCCGCTTGCTCTTCGTTGAGGATCGACACTGGCGGCAGTACGCCGGTCAGGTCGCAGGTCAGGAAGATCACCGCGTTTGGCTCGCCACCCAGGTTCTTCTCGGAACGCTTGGCAACGTGCTCCAGCGGGTAGGCGGCGCGGCTGTTCTGGGTCAGGCTGACATCGGCATAATCGGCGTGCTTGGCGTCGTCGATGACGACGTTTTCCAGCACCGCGCCGTGCTTGATGGCTTTCCAGATAACCGGCTCGTTCTTCTCGGAGAGGTCGATGCACTTGGCATAGCAACCGCCTTCGATGTTGAACACCACGCCTTCGCCCCAGCCGTGTTCGTCGTCACCGATCAGGTAACGGCTTTCGTCGGCCGACAGGGTGGTTTTACCGGTGCCCGACAGACCGAAGAACAGGGTCACGTCACCGTCTTCGCCGATGTTGGCAGCGCAGTGCATTGGCAGCACGTCAGCGGCCGGCAGCAGGAAGTTCTGCACCGAGAACATGGCTTTCTTCATCTCGCCGGCGTAACGCATGCCAGCGATCAGCACTTTCTTCTGCGCGAAGTTGATGATCACGCAACCGTCGGAGTTGGTGCCGTCACGCTCAGGCACGCACTCGAAGTTGGCAACGTTGAGCACTTGCCATTCTTCACGGCCAGCCGGGTTGTACTGGGCCGGGTTGATGAACAGGCAACGACCGAACAGGTTCTGCCAGGCAGTCTGTGTGGTCATTTTCACGGCCAGGTAGTGATCTTCCGCCGCGCCTACATGCACGTGGGAAACGAAGTGCTCTTGCGCGTTGTTGAAGGCCTCGACGCGAGCCCACAGGGCATCGAACTTGTCGGCCGGGAACTTGCGGTTGATCGGGCCCCAGGCAATAGCGGCCTGGGTGGAAGGCTCTTCAACGATGAAACGGTCGACTGGCGAGCGGCCGGTGCGGTGACCGGTGCGAACAACCAGAGCGCCGGTATCGGCAAGCTCGCCTTCACCGCGATTCAGGGCTTCTTTTACCAGATCATCAACACTCAGATCGGTGTACACGGCGTTATTGGCTTGCGTCATGAGGTTCCCCGTCGGCCAGTGGCCGAGTGTGCTCCAAACGTTTTGTAGTAGAAAGTCGTGCACTACTACCGCGAAAAAAGTGGGCCGGATTATGCCAGAAAAGCCCAAAAAGAGTAGGGTCCTCCCGTCGTAACGGCGATATTCCGTCATTACGCAGTGAATTTACCTGCGCTGAACCGTTTTAGTGACGGGTATCTGACGGCGTATCGACGCCCGCGCCAGCGAACAATTGAGCAATATCGGCTGCGTCAAACAGGTACTGCTGATTGCAGAACTGGCAATCGATCTCGACTTTGCCGCCCTGCTCGGCGGCCAGCGCCAGCGCATCTTCCAGCCCAAGACTGACCAGCGCATTGCCGGAGCGTTCCCGCGAGCAGCTGCAACTGAAGCGCAGATGCTGCACATCAAACAGACGTACCTGCTCTTCGTGGTACAGGCGATGCAGCACGGTTTCGTTGTCGAGGCTGAGCAATTCATCGGCGCTCAGAGTGCTGGCCAACGCGGTGAGATGCTGCCAGCTGGCGGCGCGGTCCTCTTCGTCTTTCAAGCGATCGGCGGGGAGCTGTTGCAGCAACATGCCACGGGCACGACGACCGTCGGCGAAGAGCTTGAAGCGGGTGCCGACCTGTTGCGACATGACGAAATAGTTGGTGAAACAGTCCGACAGTGTCTCGCCGTCAAGATCAACAATGCCCTGATAGCGCTGGCCAACAGTCGGGTCGACGGTCAGGGCCAGAACGCCGTTCGGCATCAAGTCGGCAAGGGTCGCGTCAACCGCGATCTGCTCGGCGTCGTAACGCGCCAGGCCACGGATTTCGCGCTCGCTGGAACACTCGATCATCAGCAGCGGAATCGGCCCTTCCGAGCGCGCCTGCAAAATCAGCAAGCCATCGAACTTGAGCGTGCCGACCAGTAACGACGCGGCCGCCATCAGTTCGCCGAGCAACTGCGCGACCGGCTCCGGGTACGGGTGTTTGGCGAGGACTTCGGCGTAGCTGCGCTCCAGCGCTACCAGTTCGCCGCGAGTGTCGCTGTCATCGAAGATGAAGCGTTGAGTGAAATCGGTATCCGCTAGATCGGTCATAGGTCTGGGTATCTGAATGTGATGACAAAATGGTTACAAAACGTGAAAATTTGCGCTTGCTGGCACTTTTTTTGGTGCCGGCGCTTTTTCGCCATGGGAGGCATTTTATGAACAATCCGGGTTTGTTCCAATCAAGGTGGAACCTCGGCCGGCTGGTTCTGTGTAACGTAGTGCCGCTGGCGCTACTGGCTTTCTGGTTATGGCCTACCGGTCAGATGCTGTGTGTGATTTTCGACGAGTGGCTGTTCCGCTCGTTGAATGCGCCGCTGGCCAGCAACCCGATATGGCTCCACATCTGGGCAATTGCAAGTCTGCGCCCGTTCGACATCGTCGTCGGACTGATTCTGCTGACGCTGCTGATCAAGGGCGATTGGGTTTTCAGGGCGATCGACGTGCGTCGCGCGTTCTTCGGTTTTTTCTCGATCCTGCTGCTGATGGTGGTGATCCGCGCGCTGTTTTCCAAATTCGCCGATCACATGGGCTGGCAGCACAGCAGCCCGTCAATGGTGCTTGAGGGCGCCGTGCACATCAGCGATTACTTTCCGCATCTGGAAAAAACCTGGGAGCTGAAGGACCGTTCCGGCCAGAGTTTCCCCGGTGATCATGCCTCAGTGCTGTTGATCTGGGCATTGTTCATGGGCGTGTTCAGCCGCACCGTCGGACAATTTCTAACAGTATGGGGTCTGGCCGTATTGTTCATGTTGCCGCGTCTGGTGGCCGGCGCGCATTGGGGTCAGGACGACTACATCGGCGGTGTGCTGCTGGCGGTGTGGGCGTTGGGCTGGGGTTACTACACGCCGTTTGCCTATCACGCGTCGAACTTCTGGTTGAAGCTGACCGCGCCGGTTTTCGCGCTGTTGGGCAAGCTGCCGATGGTGTCGCGGATGAGTGTGGTGCGTAGCGCCTGATACCGCGTCGTACTCGATTCGCGAGCAGGCTCGCTGCCACAGACGACTCGATCGAATGTGGGAGCGAGCCTGCTCGCGAAGAGGCCGGCACAACGTTTCAATCTTCGTTGCTGCTACCGCGAAACTTGAACAGATCCCGCCGCTGCTTCTTGCTCGGCTTGCCATCGGTGCTCACGCCCAACGAGCCCGCCTTGCGCATCGCCGCAGCCGCTTCACGCTTGGCGACACTCGCTTCGGTCTCCGCGTACAAGGTTTGCGCCTCGGGTGCGCCACGACGCACGATCGACAATGCCTCGACCCTCACCGTGCGCACTTCGAAGCCGGTGCGAATCTCGAACTCATCACCAATGCGCGGCTCCTTGCCCGGCTTGCAGCGCTCGCCACGACAATGCACCTTGCCGCTTTCGATTGCTGCTTTGGCCAGAGCACGCGTCTTGTAGAAACGCGCCGCCCATAACCACTTATCGAGACGGACCTTGTCGTCCTCCTCCTGCTTCTGTCCCATATGAATTCCTCGCTCAGCCAGTAGTCGGAACTGTACTACCGTTTCTGTCGGGCGCAAGAACTCGGCCCTCCAGATTGACTGTGATCTTCGCCGCCCGACCGGCCTGGAGTGACCGCGTGACTAAATTTCCAACTTCGTTGACCTCACCCAGGGGCGGTTGCCAGGGCTGCCAGCAAAGCGAACCGCTGGATTTCGATTTTGCCTTCGCCTACCAGCCGATTGTCGACCTGCGCGATCAATCGGTATTTGCCCACGAAGCGCTGGTCCGAGGCGTGTCAGGGGAAGGTGCACTGTCGGTGTTAAATCAGGTTACAGAAGACAACCGCTACCGTTTCGACCAGCTCTGCCGGACCCGCGCCATCGAAGGCGCAGCGAGCCTTAATATGCAGACACACTTGTCGATCAACTTTTTGCCCAACGCCGTCTACCGTCCAGAGCTATGCATTCGCAGCACACTGGAGGCCGCACGCAAACACAACTTTCCGATCGACCGACTGATTTTCGAAACTCTGGAAATCGAGCACGTAGATAATTATCGCCATTTGACCAATATTCTGCGTGAATACCGCGAATTCGGCTTCAAGACCGCCATCGACGATTTTGGTGCCGGCTATTCGGGGCTCAATCTGTTGGCTGATTTCCAACCGGATCTGATCAAACTCGACATGGCGCTGATCCGCGATGTTGACCAGGACCGTGTCCGTCAGGTGATCGTTCGGGGGATTGTCACAATGTGTGCGGAGTTGGACGTTACAGTCATTGCCGAAGGCATCGAGAGCGTCGGGGAGCGGGATTTCCTCGCGGACTGTGGGATATTTCTGATGCAGGGCTACTGGTTCGCCAGACCTGCATTCAAAGCGTTGGCCCAGGTGCCGGACGGGGCCTGGAAGCGTTAACCCTTGGTTTTTTTCTTTGAAGACATTTGATCATTTGACCGTTGTCGGTCTGCGCGAGTGGGTGGCGCTCCCGGGTTTGGGAGTTGCGGGCCTGCGCGCAAAAATCGACACCGGCGCCAGCACCTCCAGCCTGCACGCCACCGACATCGAGCCTTTCGAACGCGACGGCGAGAAATGGGTGCGCTTCACTGCGCATCTCGGCACGGTGGTGCAGTTGCGTCACCGGCGCTGCGAAGCGCCGCTGGTCACGCGCAAAACCATCAAGAGCTCCAACGGCCATGCGCAGGTGCGCTATGTGATCAGCACCACGCTGGCCCTGGGTGATCGGGTCTGGCCGGTGGAGTTCACTCTGGCCTGCCGCAAGTCCATGCGCTATCGCCTGCTGCTCGGTTCCAAAGCCCTGATCGATGGCCAGTTGGTGGTCAATCCGGGCATCAAATATGTACAAGACAAGCCGGTGTTCCCGGTATCTACCTCCTCCACAGGTGTTGCATGAAGATCGCTGTGCTGTCGCGTAATCCGCGTCTGTATTCCACCCGCCGTCTGGTCGAAGCCGGAATCGAGCGCGGGCATGAAATGGTGGTGATCGACACCTTGCGCGCCTACATGAACATTGCCAGCCACAAGCCGCAGATCCATTACCGCGGCAAACCGCTGGAAGGTTTTGACGCGGTGATCCCGCGGATCGGCGCATCGGTGACGTTCTACGGCTGCGCGGTGTTGCGTCAGTTCGAAATGATGGGCGTGTTCCCGCTCAACGAGTCTGTGGCCATTGCCCGTTCGCGGGACAAATTGCGTTCGCTGCAACTGCTGTCGCGGCGCGGAATCGGTTTGCCGGTCACCGGTTTTGCCCACTCGCCGGACGATATTCCCGACCTGATCGCCATGGTCAACGGTGCACCGCTGGTGATCAAGGTACTGGAAGGCACCCAGGGCATCGGCGTGGTGCTGTGCGAAACAGCCACGGCGGCAGAATCGGTGATCGAGGCGTTCATGGGCCTGAAGCAGAACATCATGGTCCAGGAATACATCAAGGAAGCCGGCGGCGCGGATATCCGCTGCTTCGTGGTCGGCGACAAGGTGATCGCCGCAATGAAGCGCCAGGCCAAACCGGGCGAGTTTCGCTCCAACCTGCATCGCGGCGGCAGCGCCAGCCTGATCAAGATCACCCCGGAAGAACGCATGACCGCGTTACGCGCTGCCAAGGTCATGGGCCTGGCGGTGGCGGGTGTGGATATCCTGCGCTCCAATCACGGTCCGCTGGTGATGGAAGTGAATTCGTCGCCGGGACTGGAAGGCATCGAGACCACTACGGGCAAGAATGTCGCCGGAATCATCATCGAGCATCTGGAAAAGAATGGCGGGCCGAATATGACCCGCACCAAGGGCAAGGGCTAAAGCAAAAGATCGCAGCCTTCGGCAGCTCCTACAGGGGAATGCATTTCGTGTAGGAGCTGCCGCAGGCTGCGATCTTTTTTCCGCCGTTACACCGCATCTCGGGGCAACATCAATCCCAACGGCAATCTCACCCGCGCTTCCAGTCCCCCCCGGACCGGTTGCGCAATTCGACATTGCCGCCATGCATCGCCGCAATCCTTTTCACGATCGCCAGCCCCAGCCCGGTGCCTTTGCCACCGCGAGCCCGATCACCTCGGGTAAACGGGTTGAAGATCGCTTCAAGCTCGGACGGATCAATACCCGCGCCACGGTCCATAACGCTAAGGACCACATACGGCGCGCTGGTATCTCCCGATACATACGCCGCTACTTCAACGCCGGTACCGGCATGGTTCAACGCATTGCCGATCAGGTTGTTGAGCAGGCGTTTCATCGACACACGACGCAGCGGGAACGGCTGGATCGGTTCCAGACGCAGGCGCACTTTCTCTTCGTTCTGGTTGTACGGCGCGGCGACTTCGCGCACCAGATCGCTGAGGTCGACCTCTTCCACCGACTCGTCACGACCGTCGCGAATGAACGCGAGGAACTGGTCGAGAATCGCGTCCATGTCCTCGATGTCGCGGACCATGTCGTCGGTGAGGTCGGTGTGATCGCCCATCAGTTCCAGCGACAGGCGCAAGCGCGTCAGCGGTGTGCGCAAGTCGTGGGAAACCCCCGCCAGCATCAGCTCCCGCTCACGTCCGGCCTGTTCGACGTCCTCGGCCATCTGGTTGAAGGCGCGATAAACCTCGGTCATTTCGCTCGGCGTATCACTGATCGGCAGACGTACGCTGCGGCCCTGGCCGAGTTGCCGCGCGGCATACACCAGGCGCTTCAACGGCTGGTTGAGCTGGCTGACGAAAATCCATGCCGACGCCGTAGAAAGCAGGCCGATGGCGAGGAACCAGCCGAGCACGTTCCAGATCTTCTGGCCGCGCAGCGGGTGCGGATACAACGGCACTTTCAGCCAGCCATCGCCCAGGCTCGGTGCCCTCACCCACAATGCCGGCGGCGAGTGCATGCGCAAACGCACCTCGGTGTCGGCACCCAGTTCCGCCTGCATCTGACGTTGGTAGATTTCGCTGTACGGCCAGTGCTGCTCGCCTTCCGGCACACCGGCGCCGACCACACGAATCAGGGTCGCGGCATCGGCAATTTTTGCGCGGTTCTCTTCGTCGGCGGCCCAATAGGCGCGCAGCGTCAGAGCGACACCATGGCTGTATTGGCGATCCACCAGCACGTCCTCGTTCATCAACAGATAAACCAGGGTCAGCGCCTTGGAAAACAGCACGACGATCAGCACCAGCCAGAGGGTGCGGGAGAAAAAACTTTGGGGGAACCAGACGGGGGTTTTCATCTTTAACCGCTACACACTTGCAGGAGCGAGCAATGCTCGCATATTGCGGATTGCGAGTCTGTGGCAATGGCCGTGCGACCAGAGCCTTGCAGACCCGCTCCTACAAATCACCGATCACTTGGTGGCGGTGCCATCCGGTACGAACACGTAACCCACGCCCCAGACGGTCTGGATGTAGCGCGGTTTCGACGGATCGGGTTCGATCATGCGGCGCAGACGCGAGATCTGCACGTCGATGGAACGCTCCAGCGCATCCCATTCACGGCCACGGGCGAGGTTCATCAGCTTATCGCGGGTCAGCGGCTGACGCGCGTTCATCACCAGCGCCTTGAGTACCGCGAACTCACCGGTGGTGAGCATGTGCACTTCATCGCCACGCTTGAGCTCGCGGGTCGCCAGCGACAACACGTAATCACCGAAGGTGACGTTTTCGTCTTCACTGCCCGGTGCGCCCGGCACCGGTGCGGCCTGACGGCGCAATACCGCTTTGACCCGAGCCATCAGCTCGTCCGGGTTGAACGGCTTGGCCAGGTAATCGTCGGCGCCCAGTTCAAGGCCCTTGATACGGCTCAGCTCATCGCCCTTGGCGGTGAGCATGATGATCGGAATCTGGTTGTTCGCGCTGCGCAGGCGGCGGCACGCGGTCAGGCCGTCTTCGCCCGGCAGCATCAGGTCGAGAACGACCAGATTGAACACTTCACGCGCCAGCAGACGGTCCATCTGCTCGGTGTTCGGAACGGTACGGGCACGGTAGCCCTTGCTGACGAAGAAACGCTCCAGCAGGCTGCTCAGCCCCGGATCGTCATCAACGATAAGAATTTTTTCGCCTTCAGCAGTTTGTGCTGTGCTGCTCATTGGATGCTCCTTTTAGCTCGGCGCGCATTATGGCGTAGCTGCCGTTATACGCACCGTGTGCATTGTTAGCAGATTTTTCCTTCACTGCCAGAAAACCGAGGTTTATGCCTACAGCCTGCAACGCCCCCGAATGACAGAACGCTGGTTATAATGCGCGGCGTTTTGCGCCAGGCAACGTCTGAATCGTTACCGTAAGTGGCCGGTATTTTTTCCGGCCCTGTGCAGTAACTGTTCGATTTCACGGGTCAATGGGCAGCTTCTTGATCCAGGCAGCGGCAATTTTCCAGCCGCTCAATCAGCCTCCAGGCCATTATCTGCGTGCCTGCGAGCCTGCTTTCATACTATGTCAGGTGGTTTTATGGACAGCATCAACAGCCGCATCGCCGAGGAACTCGGCGTACGCCCACAACAGGTCGAAGCGGCCGTCGCGCTACTCGATGAAGGTTCTACCGTCCCCTTCATCGCCCGTTACCGGAAAGAAGTCACCGGCAGCCTCGATGACACCCAGTTGCGTCATCTGGAAGAGCGCCTGCGCTACCTGCGAGAACTCGACGAACGGCGCATCAGCATCCTCGCCAGCATCGAGGAGCAAGGCAAACTCACCCCTGCCCTTGAGCGCGACATCAAGCTCGCCGACACCAAGACCCGTCTCGAAGACTTGTACCTGCCGTACAAGCAGAAGCGCCGCACCAAGGGCCAGATCGCCCTCGAAGCCGGCCTCGGCGAACTGGCCGACGGCTTGTTCAACGACCCGAACCTGTCGCCGGAAACCGAAGCCGCACGCTTCGTCGATGCCGAAAAAGGTGTGGCCGACGTCAAGGCTGCGCTGGAAGGCGCCAAATACATTCTCATGGAGCGCTTCGCCGAAGACGCCAGCCTGCTGGAAAAGCTGCGTAATTTCCTCAAACAGGAAGCGATCCTCAGTGCCCGCGTCATCGCCGGCAAGGAAGAGGAAGGCGCCAAGTTCCGTGATTACTTCGAACACGACGAGCCTCTGAAAAGCATGCCATCGCACCGTGCCCTGGCGATTTTCCGTGGCCGCAACGAAGGCATTCTCAGCTCCGCGCTGAAAGTCGGCGATGAGTTGCTCTGGCACCATGCACCCGTGCGAAGGCATGATCGGCCAGCAGTTCGGCATCCAGAACCAGAACCGCCCGGCGGACAAATGGCTCGGTGAAGTGGTGCGCTGGACCTGGAAGGTCAAGCTCTACACCCACCTGGAAACCGACCTGCTCGGCGAGTTGCGCGACGGTGCCGAAACCGAAGCGATCAACGTTTTCGCGCACAATCTGCACGACCTGCTGTTGGCCGCTCCGGCCGGCCCTCGCGCGACGCTGGGCCTCGACCCGGGCCTGCGTACCGGCTGCAAGGTGGCCGTGGTCGACTCCACCGGCAAGCTGCTCGACCACGCCACGGTTTACCCGCACGTGCCGCACAACAAATGGGATCAGACCATCGCCATCTTGGCCGCCCTGTGCGCCAAGCATTCGGTGGACCTGATCGCCATCGGCAACGGTACTGCCAGCCGTGAGACCGACAAGCTGGCGATCGAACTGATCAAAAAATATCCAGCGATGAAAATGACCAAGGTCATGGTGTCCGAAGCCGGCGCCTCGGTGTACTCGGCCTCGGAACTGGCGGCCAAGGAATTCCCGGACCTCGATGTGTCGATCCGTGGCGCCGTGTCGATCGCCCGTCGCCTGCAGGATCCGTTGGCCGAGCTGGTGAAAATCGATCCGAAATCCATTGGCGTCGGCCAGTACCAGCACGACGTCTCGCAGCTGAAACTGGCGCGCGGTCTGGACGCCGTGGTCGAGGACTGCGTAAACGCCGTGGGCGTGGATGTGAATACCGCCTCCGTGGCCTTGCTGGCACGGATTTCCGGCCTCAATGCGACGCTGGCGCAGAACATCGTTGCTCACCGTGACGAACACGGCGCGTTCAAGACCCGTGCAGCGCTGAAGAAAGTCGCGCGACTGGGCGAGAAAACCTTCGAACAGGCCGCCGGTTTCTTGCGCGTGATGAACGGCGACAACCCGCTGGATTCGTCGGCGGTGCACCCGGAAGCCTATCCACTGGTGCAGCGCATTGCCGCTGAAACCGACCGCGACATTCGCTCGCTGATCGGCGATGCCGCGTTCCTCAAGCGTCTGGACCCGAAGAAATTCACCGACGAAACCTTCGGTCTGCCGACCGTCACCGACATCCTGCAAGAACTGGAAAAACCCGGTCGCGACCCACGTCCGGAGTTCAAGACTGCCGAATTCCAGGAAGGCGTCGAAGACCTCAAGGATCTGCAACTGGGGATGATCCTTGAAGGCGTGGTGACCAACGTGACGGCGTTTGGTGCATTCGTCGACATCGGCGTGCATCAGGATGGTCTGGTGCACATCTCGGCGCTGTCGGAGAAGTTCATCAAGGACCCGCGCGAAGCGGTCAAGGCCGGTGACGTGGTGAAAGTGAAGGTCATGGAAGTCGATATCCCGCGCAAACGCGTCGGTCTGTCGATGCGCATGAGCGACACTCCCGGCGAGAAAATCGATGGCGCCCGTGGCTCGCGTCCGGGCTCGGCACCGCGCCAGTCTTCGGGCAACGCGCCGCGCAAGGAAACCGCCACAGCCGCGCCGGTGAACAATGCGATGGCCTCGCTGTTCGCCAACGCCAAGCAGTTGAAGAAACGCTGATGGAAATGCCGGCCGGGCTCGTCGAGAGCGCGTTTTTCAAGCTGTTGGGCTGTCGCCTGCACAGTCTCGAAACCGGGGTGGCGCAAGTCGCCCTGGCGCTTGAGCCCGAACTGCGCAACCGCGGCGGCAAACTGCACGGCGGCGCGCTGTTCAGTCTGGTCGACATCGCCATGGGCCTGGCTTGTTCCAGCAGCCATGGCTTCGATCAGGAGAGTGCGACCATCGAATGCAAGATCAACTACATCCGCGCCGTTTCCGACGGCGAGGTGCTGTGCACGGCGCGGGTGATCCACCCGGGCCGGCGCACGCTGGTGGTCGAAGCCGAGGTGATGCAGGGCGACAAACTGGTCGCAAAAGCGCAAGGCACCTTCGCTGTCCTGTAGATGTTGCTCATCATTTTGAGTTAATTTCGGCGCAACGAATCCTGTGGGAGCTGCCGAAGGCTGCGATCTTTTGATTTTGTTTTTCAACAGCAAGATCAAAAGATCGCAGCCTTCGGCAGCTCCTACGGGTTCATGTGTGCGGCTGACAGGCTAGAAAACCAGGCGATAACGCCAGTTTCAACTTCACCCTTGTAGACCGTCTTGCCCACCCCCATATTGGGGCGACTGACGCGTGAAGGAATCCAAATTGAGCGAACTTCTCAACCGCCGCCTGGCTCTGCTCGGCGAGCGCGCTAACCTCTCTCTGCTCAAGCAGTGCCTGCACGGTATCGAACGTGAATGCCTGCGCGTGACCAGTGAAGGTCGCCTGGCGCAAACGCCGCACCCCGAAGCCCTGGGTTCCGCGCTGACCAACGAACAGATCACCACCGACTACTCCGAGTCGCTGCTGGAATTCATTACGCCAGCCCTGCCGGATCCTGCCGACACGCTGGCGAGCCTGGACAAGATTCATCGTTTTGCCTACAGCAAACTCGGCAACGAGTACCTGTGGAGTCCATCGATGCCGTGCCCGTTGCCGGCCGAGGAAGATATTCCGATCGCCTATTACGGCACCTCCAACATCGGTCAGCTCAAGTACGTTTATCGCAAGGGCCTGGCCCTGCGTTACGGCAAGACCATGCAATGCATTGCCGGGATTCACTACAACTTTTCCCTGCCGGAACAGCTCTGGCCATTGCTGCGCGAGGCTGAAGGTTTCGTCGGCACCGATCGCGATTTCCAGTCGGTGTCCTACATCGCCCTGATCCGCAACTTCCGTCGCTACAGCTGGCTGCTGATGTACCTGTTCGGTGCCTCGCCGGCGCTGGACGCCGGCTTCCTGCGCGGGCGTTCGCATCAGCTCGAGCAGCTCGATCCGGACACGCTGTATCTGCCGTACGCCACCAGCCTGCGCATGAGCGATCTCGGTTATCAGAGCAATGCCCAGGCCGGCCTGACACCGTGCTACAACGACCTGGCGAGCTACACCGACAGCCTGCGCGAAGCCGTGGCCACGCCCTACGCGCCATACGTGGAAGTCGGCACGCACAAGGATGGCGAATGGGTGCAGCTCAACACCAACATCCTGCAGATCGAAAACGAGTACTACTCCAACATCCGCCCGAAACGCGTGACCTACACCGGTGAGCGGCCGATCCAGGCGCTGATGGCGCGCGGCATCCAGTACGTCGAAGTGCGCTGCCTGGACATCAACCCGTTCCTGCCGATGGGCATCGACCTCACCGAATCGCGCTTCATCGACGCCTTCCTGCTGTACTGCGCGCTGAACGACAGCCCGCTGCTGACCAACACTTCGTGCGGCAACGCCACCTCGAACTTCCTCAGCGTGGTCAAGGAAGGTCGCCGTCCGGGCCTGCAATTGCAGCGTGACGGTCAACCGGTCGAGATGAAGCAATGGGCGGCCGAACTGCTGGAACAGATTGCTCCGCTGGCGGCGATGCTCGACCAGAGCGTCGGCGGCGATGCCCACAGCAAGGCGCTGGATGCGCAACTGGCCAAGGTCAACGACCCGTCCCTGACCCCATCGGCGCAGGTGCTGGCGGCCATGGCTGAGCACAAGGAAAGCTTTGCGCAGTTCTCCCTGCGCCAGAGCCAGACCCACGCCGAGTTCTTCCGCAGCGAGCCGTTGGCGGCTGACGAGCAAGCGAAGTTTGAAGAACTGGCGCGCGCATCGCTGGCGCAGCAGACCGAGCTTGAACAGAACGAGGTTGGCGATTTCGATGTGTTTGTTGGCGCGTATCAGGCGAGCATCCTCGCCATCAGCAATTAAAAGCCCCTCACCCTAACCCTCTCCCAAAGGGAGAGGGGACTGACCGCGTTGTTCTTGCGAGCTACACCGACCTGAAATACCGGGCCGAACTCAGGCCTTGAAAAGCATGAAGATCAGCTCCCTTTCCCCCTCGCCCCCTTGGGGAGAGGGCTGGGGTGAGGGGGCAAAGTTCTGACGTCGAACGAATCATCCGAAATCCCCACACCCTCTCCTATCCTTAGATTTTTCCGCTCATATGCTCATTCGAAAAAGTTATTTATTTATCGATTCTTAGATCATTTAGTCTCCATTCACGCCGACATTCGGTCGCCTGATCTGGAGCTCTCAATTGAAACTGAATTTCCCGCTTCGCCTGCTCGCCGCCGCCTCGCTGGCCGCTGCAAGCTTCCTGGCCCAGGCGGCCGATCTCACCGTCGCCTACCAGACTACCGTCGACCCGGCCAAGGTCGCTCAGGCCGACGGCGCCTACGAGAAAGCCACCAAGGCCGATATCAGCTGGCGCAAATTCGATAACGGTGCCGACATCATTGCCGCCATCGCGTCCGGCGATGTGCAGATCGGCTATCTCGGTTCGAGCCCGTTGACCGCTGCGATCACGCGCAAAGTGCCGGTGGAAACCTTCCTCATCGCCACCCAGATCGGCGCCGCTGAAGCATTGGTCGCGCGTGACGGTTCCGGCATCAAGACTCCGCAGGATCTGATCGGCAAGAAAATCGCCGTGCCATTCGTTTCCACCGGGCATTACAGCCTGCTCGCGGCGCTCAAGCACTGGAACATCGACCCGTCGAAAGTCACCGTGCTCAACCTCGCGCCGCCAGCCATCATCGCGGCGTGGAAACGCGGCGACATCGACGCCACTTACGTGTGGGATCCGGCACTGGGCGTCGCCAAGGAAAACGGCAAAGTGCTGATCACCTCCGGCGAACTGGCCAAGTTCGGCGCGCCGACCTTCGACGCGTGGATCGTGCGCAAGGACTTCGCCGAGAAGCACCCGGAAATCGTCACCGCATTCGCCAAGGTCACCCTCGACGCCTATGCCGCTTACCGCAAGGATCCGCAGGCCTGGCTGGCCAACCAGAGCAACGTCGACAAACTGGTCAAACTCTCCGGCGCCAAGGCCAGCGACATTCCATTGCTGTTGCAGGGCAACGTCTACCCGCTGGCGGCAGATCAGGTCAGTGACCTCGGCGCGCCGACCACCAAAGCCATCACCGACACCGCCGCGTTCCTCAAGGAGCAAGGCAAGGTCGAAGCCGTCCTGCCGGACTACGCGCCGTACGTCAGCGCCAAATACATCACCAACTGATCGGGAGGTACAGCGATGGCCTTGCTACAGCTGGAGCGCATCAGCGCACAGTACCCGGGCAGCCCGGAGCCGGTGCTGGCGGATATTTCTCTGACCCTGGGGCCGCAGCAATTGCTGGTCGCCCTCGGCCCGTCCGGCAGTGGCAAGACTTCGCTGTTGAACCTGATTGCCGGCTTCGTCGAGCCGAGTGCCGGGCGCATCACCCTTGACGGCGTGCCGGTCAAAGGCCCGAGTGCCGAACGTGGCGTGGTGTTTCAGGACGACGCTTTATTGCCTTGGCAGGACGTACTGGCCAACGTCGCCTTCGGCCTCGAACTGGCCGGTGTCGGCAAGGACAAGCGGGAAAAAATCGCCCGTGAAATGCTCGCGCTGGTCGATCTTGCCGGCTTCGAAGACCGGCGCATCTGGCAATTGTCCGGTGGCCAGAAACAACGCGTCGGCCTCGCCCGCGCCCTCGCCGCCGATCCGCGCGTGCTGCTGATGGATGAGCCGTTCGGTGCGCTTGATGCGTTCACTCGCGAGCAGATGCAGGAGCTGTTGCTGCAAGTCTGGCAGCGCACTGCCAAACCGGTTTTCCTGATTACCCACGACATTGAAGAAGCGGTGTTCCTCGCCACGGACCTGATTCTGCTGGCACCGAATCCGGGGCAGATCGTCGAGCGCCTGCAGCTGGATTTCGGTCAGCGTTATGCCGCTGGCGAGTCGGCCCGCGCGATCAAGTCCGATCCGCGTTTTATCGAAACCCGCGAGCACGTGCTGAGCAAAGTCTTCTCGCAACGCAGCGCCGTACCCCGGCAGGAGCGCGCATGAGCAGTTACGACGTTTCCGCTGCGGCGGTGAAAACACCTTCGGTGAGCATCCCGCTGCGCCGCAGCCTCAGCACTCGCTGGATCAGCCTGCTGACCCTGTTCGGCCTGTTGGCGGTCTGGTGGGCGGTGACCGCGACCGAGTTGATCGAACCGCTGTTCTTGCCACCGCCCTCTGCCGTGCTGCAAAAAGGCTGGCTGCTGGCGACCTCGGGATATATGGATTCGACGTTATGGCAGCACCTGGGCGCGAGCCTGAGCCGCATCGGCCTGGGTCTCGCTTTTGCGATTCTGACCGCCGTGCCGGTGGGCATTGCCATCGGCGCCAACCGCATCGCCCGTGGCGTGCTCGATCCACTGATCGAGTTCTACCGTCCTATTCCGCCGTTGGCCTATCTGCCGCTGATCGTGATCTGGTGCGGCATTGGCGAGTTGTCGAAAGTGCTGCTGATCTATCTGGCGATTTTTGCGCCGATTGCGATTGCCACCGCGACGGGTGTGCGCACGGTTGATCCAGCAAAACTGCGCGCGGCGCAGTCCTTGGGCGCGACGCGCGTGCAGTTGATTCGCCATGTGATTCTGCCCAGCGCTCTGCCGGACATTCTCACCGGCGTGCGCATTGGCCTGGGGGTTGGCTGGTCGACCCTGGTCGCCGCTGAACTGATCGCGGCCACCAGTGGCCTGGGCTTCATGGTGCAGTCGGCTGCGCAATTCCTGGTCACCGATGTCGTGGTGCTGGGGATTCTGGTCATCGCCCTGATCGCCTTCGCCATGGAAATGGGCCTGCGCGCATTGCAGCGCAGACTGGTGCCGTGGCACGGCCAGGCGCACTGAAGCATTTTTGAATCACACATGTAGGAGCTGCCGAAGGCTGCGATCTTTTGACTTTGATTTTTACCAAAACAAGATCAAAAGATCGCAGCCTTCGGCAGCTCCTACAAAGGGTGGTTTCACCGAATTGAAGAGAAAGACCATGAGCACCCTCAACATCACCCCGTTAAGCTCGGCCCTCGGCGCGCAGATCAGTGGCGTCGACATTAGCCAGCCGCTGAGCCTGGAACACCGCGACGCCATCGAACAGGCGTTGCTCAAATATCAGGTGCTGTTCTTCCGCAACCAGCCGATCGAGCCAGCGCAACAGGCACGCTTCGCGCATTATTTCGGCGACCTGCACATTCATCCGATCTACCCGAACGTGCCGGAACAACCGGAAGTACTCATCCTTGACACCGCCGTCACCGACGTGCGCGATAACGCGATCTGGCACACCGACGTGACCTTCCTGCCAACACCGGCAATGGGCGCGGTGCTCAGCGCCAAGTTGCTGCCGGAGTTCGGTGGCGACACGTTGTGGGCCAGCGGCATCGCGGCATATGAAGCGCTGTCGGCGCCGATGAAAACCCTGCTCGAAGGTCTGACGGCCACCCACGATTTCACTCGTTCGTTTCCGCTGGAGCGCTACGGCAACACGCCTGAGGCGCTGGCGCAGTGGGAAGAAGCACGGCGCAAGAATCCACCGCTGTCGCACCCGGTGATTCGCACCCATCCGGTCAGCGGACGGCGCTCGCTGTTCGTCAGTGAAGGATTTACCTCGAAGATCAACGAGCTGTCCGAAACCGAGAGTGAGGCGATTCTGAAGTTTCTGTTCGCCCACGCGACACGGCCGGAATTCACCATTCGCTGGCGCTGGCAGAAGGACGACATCGCTTTCTGGGACAACCGCGTGACGCAGCATTACGCGGTGGATGATTACCGCCCGGCGCGGCGGGTGATGCAGCGGGCGACGGTGTTGGGGGATGTGCCGTTTTTTCGCTGAGCCCTTTCAAAGGCAAAAGCCCCTCACCCTAACCCTCTCCCGGAGGGAGAGGGGACTGATTGGGGATGCTGTAGAAGTACGCCGACCTGAACGTACTTTGCTGAATCCATAATCGACTCGGTATTTCAGGTCGATGTAAGACGCAAGACACCTCGGTCGGCTCCCTCTCCCTCTGGGAGAGGGCTGGGGTGAGGGTGGCTCACTCCGCCGTCGAAGGCTTCTCCCAAAGATTGATCCCGCCCTCCTGGGCAAACCGGTCAATCTCCGCCAGCTCTTCAGCACTGAAATGCAGATTCTTCAGCGCCCCGACGTTCTCGATGATCTGCTCCGGCCGGCTCGCACCAATCAGTGCCGAGGTCACTCGTGGATCACGCAGGGTCCACGCCAGTGCCAGCTGCGCCAGACTCTGGCCGCGACGCTGGGCGATTTCGTTCAACGCTCGCACGTGAGCAATGTTGGCCTCGGACAAGTGCGAAGCCTGCAGCGAGCCGCCGCCCGGGCGATTGACTCGCGCATCGGCCGGCACGCCGTTGAGGTATTTGTCGGTGAGCAAGCCCTGCGCCAGCGGCGTGAACGCGATGACGCCCGTGCCGAGTTCATCGGTGGTGTCGAGCAGATCCTTTTCCACCCAACGATTGAGCAGGTTGTACGCCGGCTGATGAATCAGCAGCGGCACTTTCCACTCTTTCAGCAGCCCGGCCATCTCGCGGGTTTTCACCCCGGAATAGGACGAGATACCGATGTACAGCGCCTTGCCCTGCTGCACAGCGGTGGCGAGGGCGCTGGCGGTTTCTTCCAGCGGGGTGTCCGGGTCGAAGCGGTGCGAATAGAAGATGTCCACATAGTCCAGACCGAGGCGTTGCAGGCTCTGGTCGAGGCTCGCCAGCACGTATTTGCGCGAACCGCCGCCCTGACCATACGGGCCGGGCCACATGTCCCAACCGGCCTTGCTCGAGATGATCAGCTCGTCGCGATACTGCTTGAAGTCTTCGCGCAGCAGGCGACCGAAATTGATCTCGGCGCTGCCGTATGGCGGGCCGTAGTTGTTGGCCAGATCGAAATGATTGATGCCCAGATCGAACGCGGTGCGCAGCAAGGCACGCTGGGTCTCGATCGGCGTGCTGTCGCCAAAGTTGTGCCACAGGCCCAGCGACAAGGCCGGCAGCACCAGACCGCTGCGGCCGACGCGGCGGTAGGGAATGGAGTCGTAGCGATTTTCGGCAGCGGTGTAAGTCATCGAATCCTCTCTTGTCTGTCTTTTAGTCATCTGCAACCGGACACCTTTGTGGCGAGGGGATTTATCCCCGATGGATGGCGAAGCCGCCCCAAAACCTGAAACCTCGGCGAATCTGGTGTACCGAATGCGCTGGTTTTACGACTGCTTCGCAGCCGAACGGGGATGAATCCCCTCGCCACAAAAGCCCCATCAATCATGCAAAGCGATTTGCAGGTCGAACCAGCCCCAGGTTCTGCCGCAACGTCCGGTCTTCATATCCAGTTCTGAACAACACGCCCAGCATACGCCCAAGCGGCGCGACGCCGACCTCCGGTTCGACCAATTGCTGAAACGTTTCACATTTTTTCCTGCGCTTCAGCCTCGCTGGATTGGCCATGCTCAAAGTGACACCGAGTTGGCCCCTTCGCGAGCAGGCTCGCTCCCACAGAGTTCTCCTGTGAACATGAAATTCATGTCCAGCCGAGATCCATTGTGGGAGCGAGCCTGCTCGCGAAGGCGGCCAATCAGGCAACACCCATTCACCAGGCGAAAACTGCCATGCACATCACCATCATCACTTTCTCCGGCCTGGTCCTGCTCGCACTGATGCTTTACATCGGCGACCCCCATTGGCTTCAGCCGCCAGACCATGGCCTACCGCTTCGCAGCGCTATGGCTTGCGATGACCCTGATCAATGGCGCAGTCGGCGTAGTTCATGCGGGCGGCCGCTGGGTACGGAAATAGCGCTTGGCAGCGCGGTATTCGGCATGCCGGCAGCAGCAATGGTGCTGTTCATGCTGCTGAGCGCCGAGTCCTGAGCAGACCCGGCGCGCAGCCGTCGGTCAACGCACCAGATGCAGGAACTGCATGTGCCGTTCGTACTGGTCGAGGATGTCGTTGATGATCTGCTCTTTGGTGTAGCCGACCAGATCGTAGTCCTGACTGCCCTCGCTCAAGTGCACTTCGGCGCGGTAGTAGCGGCGATTGTTGAGTTGCTTGGAACCCATGCCGCCGCGCGCGAACGATGGCGTGAAGTAGCCGCGCATCTGCACCTGATAGATGAACGGATGCTGCTCGCCATGACCGATTTCCAGGCTGACGTTGTCATGCGCCGGATCCGGCTGGGTAACCACGTGCAGGCCTTTTTCGACGAACACGGCGGTCACTTCCTCAATCGCCGGACGCACCGTGCTTTCCATGAAGCGGTACACCTCGTCGCGGGACGGGAAGTGCACGGCCTGACTCAGGCGCTGACGCCAGCCACCGGTGCCACGCCGCGAACCGGAGACCGGCGCCAGCGAATGCAGCTGCGCGATCTGCTTCTGCGACTCCAGATAGAACGCCTTGTGCAGGCCCCACATCATCAGCAGCAGAATCAACGAGAACGGCAATGAGGTCAGCACCACCGCCGACTTCAACGCATCGATGCTGCCGGAAAACAGCAGTGCGCTGGTGATCAGCGCGGTCATCGCACCCCAGAACACCCGCAGCCATTTCGGCCCGTCTTCATCCGGATTGCCACCCTTGGCCGACAGGGTCGAGAGCACCACGGTGCCGGAATCCGCAGACGTCACGAAGAACACGAAGCTGATGAACACCGTCACGGCGATGACAGTCTTGCTCCACGGATAGGTTTCCAGCAGCAGATAAATGCTCATCGACGGATTGTCGATGGCCGACATGCCCAGCGCACTCATGCCGTGATTGAGCACTTGATCCAGGGCGCTGTTGCCGAAGATCGACATCCACGCCAAGGTGAAACCGAGCGGAATCAACAGCACGCCGAAGACGAATTCACGGATGGTGCGGCCCCGGGAAATCCGCGCGATGAACAGGCCCACGAACGGCGACCATGCGATCCACCAGGCCCAGTAGAACACGGTCCAGCCGCCCAGCCAGTCGCTCGGTTTGTCGTAGGCGTAGAGGTCGAAACTCTTCATCGGCAGCGCGCCGAGGTAATCGCCGACGTTCTGGATCAGGGTGTTGAGCAGGTGCTGTGTCGGCCCGGCGAACAACACGAACAGCAGCAGCCCGCAGGCCAGCAGCATGTTGATGTCCGACATCACCCGTACGCCTTTGTCGACGCCGGAGACGGCCACAATGATCGCCGCACCCATCATCAGCGTGATCAGGCCGACCTGAATCCACTGTGTGTGGGCGATGCCGAACAGATAATCCAGACCGGAATTCAGATGCAACACGCCGAAGCCCATGTCGGCACCAAGGCCGAACACCGTGGCGATGATGCCGAAGCCGTCCACCGCATAGCCGATCGGGCCGTTGATGCGTTTGCCGATCAGCGGATACAGCGCCGAACGCAGGGCCAGCGGCAGGTTGTGCCGATAGGCGAAATAGGCCAGCGCCATGCCGACGAAGGCAAACACGCCCCAGCCATGCAGGCCCCAATGCAGGAACAGGATCTGCATCGCCTGGCGTGCCGCATCCGCCGTGCCCGCGTCGCCTTGCGGTGGCTGGAGCATGTGGGTCAGCGGTTCGGAGACGCAGAAGAAAAACAGCGTGATGCTGATCCCGGCGGCGAACAGCATGCCGGCCCAGGACAGGTAACTGAATTCGGGTTCGTCGTGGTCGGCACCGAGTTTTATCTTGCCGTAGCCGGATAAGGCGGTGACCACCACGAAGACCAGATACAGGGTCATCGCGAGCATGTAGTACCAGTCGACCGTGTTGGCCGCCCAGTTTTGCGCTTCCAGCAACCAGGCGCCGGCCTGCTCGGGGATGGCGATGACGACAAGACCAAACAGCAGAATGACCGTCGCGGCGAAGTAGAACACCGGCGGATTCATGCGCACCAGACCGCTGGCGGGGGTAGACGATGCACTCATGAAAGGTGCACCTCGAAGGGTTGAAACGTGGCTGAAATGATCGGACTCAGCAAAGGCAAGCCTCCTGTTGTGAGCGGGCAGCGAACCACCGGTTTAACTTGAATGAACGTTCAAGTTAAACATGAATGGGGCGGTAAGGACTAATCGCAGGGCTGGGCGGTAGGTTTCCTACAGCGCCCGAGGAGGTTTATGACGCGGGTTTTGTGAGATTCGTTCACTGCGCCAAGCAAGAATCAAAAGCCCCTCACCCTAACCCTCTCCCAGAGGGAGAGGGGACTGATTGGGGGATGTTCAGAATGTGCGCCAACCTGAGGAAACCGTGCCGAATCCATAATCGACCCGGTATTTCAGGTCGATGTATGACGCAAAACACCTCGGTCGGCCCCCTCTCCCTCCGGGAGAGGGCTGGGGTGAGGGGAAAAGGATTCCACGGCCTACTTCTGCGTCCCGTCATCATGCTGCAGATTTGCCTGCGTCAGATTCGCCCCCGCCGGCACACTGCGCGTCAGCCAGACGTTGCCGCCAATGGTCGAGCCCTTGCCGATGGTGATCCGTCCGAGAATCGTCGCCCCGGCATAAATCACAACGTCATCCTCAACGATCGGGTGGCGCGGGTGGCCCTTCTGCAACTGGCCGTCCTCATCCGCCGGAAAGCGCTTGGCACCCAAAGTCACCGCCTGATAAATGCGCACCCGCTCGCCAATGATCGCGGTTTCGCCAATCACTACGCCTGTGCCGTGATCGATAAAGAAACTGCGGCCGATCTGCGCGCCCGGGTGGATATCGATGCCGGTCGCCGAGTGCGCGATCTCCGCGCTGATCCGCGCCAGCAACGGCAGCCCGGCGCGATACAGATGGTGCGCCAGTCGATGGTGAATCACCGCAAGAATGCCCGGATAGCACAGCAGCACTTCGTCAACGCTGCGTGCCGCCGGGTCGCCGTGATAAGCCGCAAGCACATCGGTGTCGAGCAGCGTGCGCAGGCCCGGCAAGGCCAAGGCGAAATCCTGCACAATCTGAATGGCGCGGATCTCTACTTCACTGTCGTCCTGCGCACTGTGGCGGGCAACGTAACGCAGCTCCAGTCGTGTCTGCGCCAGCAAAGCATTCAGCGCTACATCAAGTGTGTGGCCGACGTAGAAGTCTTCACTTTCTTCACGCAGATCGACCGGCCCCAGACGCATCGGGAACAGCGCGCCACACAGCGCCTCGAGGATCTCCGCCATCGCCGCACGCGACGGCAACTCGCGCCCACCCTGCTCCCCTGAAGCGCGACCATTCTGTGCGCGCCACTGATCCCGCGCGCTGCGCAGCTGGCTGACGATGGTCTGCAATTGCCAATGGCTGGAACGCTCGCTCACGGTAAAGACTCCTCACGGGCGGCCGGACTGTCTGGCCGCGTCAACGGCGCCTACTTTACGGCATGCCTTTGCCGACGAATTAAGAACCGATAGTGCTGGCCTCAGTCCATTTGGCTATAAGCGATTGGCGGTTGCCCGGGCAAAATCGCGTGCCTATAGTCCTTTCATTCTTCTGCGCCAGTACGGACCCATGATCAAACAACAGCTGCAACGCTTCCCCCGTCTCGAACTGCTGAGCCACCCCACGCCGCTGGAAAAACTCGAACGCCTGTCCACCTGGCTTGGTCGCGAGGTGTACATCAAGCGCGATGACCTGACGCCGCTGGCGATGGGCGGCAACAAGCTGCGCAAACTGGAATACCTGGCCGCCGACGCGCTCGCGCAAGGTGCTGACACGCTGATCACGGCCGGTGCGTTGCAATCGAACCACGTGCGCCAGACCGCCGCGCTGGCCGCGAAACTCGGCCTCGGTTGTGTGGCGCTGCTGGAAAATCCGCTGGGCACTGATGATGGAAATTACACCGGCAACGGCAACCGCTTGCTGCTGAATCTGTTCGACACCAAAGTCGAGCTGGTCGACAACCTCGACAATGCCGACGAACAACTGGCCGCCCTCGCCGTGCGCCTGCGCAGCAACGGCAAGAAGCCGTATCTGGTGCCGATTGGCGGCTCCAACGCGCTCGGTGCTCTGGGTTATGTGCGCGCCGGGCTGGAACTGGCCGAGCAGATCAAGGACAGCGGCCTCGATTTCGCCGCTGTGGTGCTGGCTTCAGGCAGTGCCGGTACTCACAGTGGTCTCGGACTGGCGCTGAGTGAGGTGCTGCCGCAACTGCCGGTGATCGGCGTGACCGTTTCGCGCAGTGAAGAAGATCAGCGCCCGAAGGTTCAGGGTTTGGCCGAATGCACCGCTGAGCTGCTGGGCATCGAGTTGCCGGCCAGTTTCAAGGTCAAGCTGTGGGACGAATATTTCGGCCCGCGTTACGGCGAGCCGAATGCCGGTACTTTGGCGGCGGTGAAACTGTTGGCGGCTCAGGAAGGTCTGTTGCTTGACCCGGTGTACACCGGCAAGGCCATGGCCGGCCTGTTAGACGGGATTGGCCGGCAGCGATTCGATGACGGCCCGATCATCTTCCTGCACACCGGGGGCGCGCCAGCGTTGTTTGCCTACAAGGATTTTCTGTAAGAGCAGATCAAGAGATGGTGATTGTTCCCCACGCAGAGCGTGGGAATGATCTTATGCAGAAAGTGAATATCAAAATTGATATTAAGTATTTTCAAGTCTAACGATCACATCTTATAGTCTCGCCGCAGGCGAATTTCAGGCGAGACGCTTAAGCTGCTTTAAGGCAGGATAGCGCTGTCGTTCAAATCACCAATTTGCCTACATTCCTTAAGCGTCTTCCATAAGAAAACACAGGGGCTTGTCATGAATTTTTCCGCACTACGTCGCACTCTGCTGGTCGGTTCGCTGGGTCTTGCGCTCAGCGCCGGCCTGATCGGTCAGGCAGTGGCCGGTGAGCAGTTGCAACAGATCAAGGACAAGGGCGTTCTGAACGTCGGCCTGGAAGGCACTTACCCCCCGTTCAGCTATGTCGACGAGAACGGCAAGCTGTCGGGTTTTGAAGTGGAGCTGTCCGAAGCGCTGGCGCAAAAGCTCGGCGTCAAGGCCAAGATTCAGCCGACCAAATGGGACGGCATCCTCGCCGCACTGGAATCCAAGCGTCTGGATCTGGTGGTCAACCAAGTGACCATTTCCGACGAGCGCAAGAAGAAGTACGACTTCTCCGAACCGTATACCGTCTCTGGCATTCAGGCCCTCGTGCTGAAAAGCAAAGAGTCGGCGCTGAACATCAAGACTGCCGCTGACCTGTCCGGCAAGAAAGTCGGTGTCGGCCTGGGTACCAACTACGAGCAGTGGGTCCGCGCCAACGTGCCGGGTGCTGACGTGCGCACCTACGATGATGATCCGACCAAATTCGCCGACCTCAACAACGGTCGTACCGATGCCATCCTGATCGACCGTCTGGCTGCCCTCGAATACGCCAAGAAAGCCCCGAAAACCGTAGCTGCCGGTGAGGCCTTCTCGCGTCAGGAATCCGGTATCGCCCTGCGCAAAGGCGAGCCTGAACTGCTGGCTGCGGTGAACAAGGCGCTCGACGAACTGCGTGCTGACGGCACTCTTGAGAAACTGTCGAAGAAATACTTCAACGCAGACGTCACTAAATAATGGAAGAGGCTTTCCAACTCGCGCTGGATTCCGCGCCCTTTCTGTTGAAGGGCGCGTACTACACGGTAGTCCTCAGCCTCGGCGGGATGTTCTTCGGTCTGCTGCTGGGCTTCGGCCTCGCGCTGATGCGCCTGTCGCGCTTCAAATCGGTCAGCTGGCTGGCCCGCATCTACGTGTCGTTCTTTCGCGGCACGCCGTTGCTGGTGCAGTTGTTCGTGATCTATTACGGCTTGCCGCAACTGGGCATGGAGCTTGATCCGCTGCCAGCAGCGCTGATCGGTTTCTCGCTGAACATGGCCGCCTACGCCTGTGAAATCCTTCGGGCCGCGATCGGTTCGATCGAACGCGGTCAGTGGGAGGCTGCTGCGAGTATCGGCATGACCCGCGCGCAGACCCTGCGCCGGGCCATCCTGCCGCAAGCGATGCGCACGGCATTACCGCCGCTGGGCAACAGCTTCATTTCGCTGGTCAAGGACACGGCGCTGGCCGCGACCATTCAGGTGCCGGAGCTGTTCCGTCAGGCGCAGCTGATTACCGCCCGGACTTTTGAAGTCTTCACCATGTATCTTGCCGCCGCGCTGATCTACTGGATTCTGGCCACGGTGCTTTCGCACTTGCAGAACAAGTTGGAAGAGCGGGTCAATCGGCACGACCAGGAGTCCTGACGCGATGATTGTCGTGGAAAAACTGACCAAGCAATTCAAGGGACAGGTCGTGCTCAACGGCATCGACCTTGAGGTAAAGGAAGGCGAAGTCGTCGCGATCATCGGTCCCAGTGGTTCGGGGAAAACGACGTTCCTGCGCTGCCTGAATTTCCTCGAAGAACCCACCAGCGGCCGGATCAAGGTCGGCGATATCGAAATCGATACCAGCCGTCCGCTGAACCAGCAGCAAAGTCTGGTGCGCAACCTGCGCCAGCACGTCGGCTTCGTGTTCCAGAACTTCAACCTGTTCCCCCATCGCACCGCTTTGGAAAACGTCATCGAAGGCCCGATCGTGGTCAAGAAGATGCCGCGCGACCAGGCAGTTGCTCTGGGTAAAAAGCTGCTGACCAAAGTGGGGCTTGCCGGCAAGGAGGACGCGTATCCGCGCCGGCTTTCCGGTGGCCAGCAACAGCGCGTGGCAATCGCCCGGGCGCTGGCGATGGAGCCGGAAGTCATTCTGTTCGACGAACCGACCTCCGCCCTCGACCCGGAACTGGTCGGCGAAGTGCTGGCGACCATCCGCGGTCTTGCCGAAGAAAATCGCACCATGGTGATTGTCACCCATGAAATGGGTTTTGCCCGTGACGTGGCCAATCGCGTGGTGTTTTTCGACAAGGGCGTAATTGTTGAACAAGGTGAAGCCAAGGCACTGTTTGCCAACCCGAAAGAAGAACGCACCAAACAGTTTCTCAGCAAGTTTCTGAATCACGCCTGAGAACTTTCTCTGCCACAGCCCTCAACTTCCACGGACGGAAGTTATCCCTCCCCCGGCATTTCATTCTTCTAAATATTTATTACTTGTGCGCGCAGATATACATTGCGCAACGATGACGCACGTTCTCGACTCGTCATATTTCCACACGTTTGCCGGTGAACGAACCCGCACAAAACGCCGCGAAACCGCTGTTTATCTGTAGCTGATTTCGCGCTTACGCCTAGGCTTAGTGCCTCGATGACGTAGGAGCTTTCTGATTAACTTGTAATTTACGCATTAACTAATCCCCTCTATTGACACCCCTCTCCGCAGACTTTTATCTAGTCGGCAACCGGCGCCCATTAGTTCAAACAACCCGCACTAATACCGAGCAAATACTTGTCGCTTTTATTGCCAGTTGATTCGCGCCTTTTTTGTTTTCCAGAAACGGATTTCGCTGCAAGACTTCAAGGAGAGAAACCGATGACCCGCACTTCGCACACACCCGAACTTGCAGCGCCAACGCTGGCATGCGCACAAAAAACCGGCATCAACCTGGCAACGGCAGCTCACCTGCTCATCGACGTGCCGCCCTACTGCGACATGGACGTTGGCGATCTGATCGAACTGTTCTGGGACAAATGCTATGTCGCGTCAAAAGTCCTCAGCGCGGCCGATGTGGGCGAGTCGGTCAGCCTGCGGGTGCCGGAGAGTTTCATCACCAACGGCACCGCGCGCATTCACTACCGCGTGATGCAGGTCGGCCAGGGCGCCGCGCTTTCGGCAACGACGCGGATACAGGTCAAACTCGATTGCCCGGGTGGCCAGCCCGCTGCGCACTGCGAAGATGAAAACCAGCAACTGGCACCGGTGATCATCCCCGAAGCGATTCGCCGCCAGGGCGTCAACCCCAGCCAGATCAAACGCGGCGTGCCGCTGACTATCGAGCCTTATCTGAACATGGCCGAAGACGACGCCATCACATTGCGCTGGGGCGATGTGCGCATGGATCTGGCGGCGCTCACTGCGGCCGACGTCGGGCTGCCGATTCAGGTCTGGGTGCCACCGGCGGTGATTGTCGAAGCGGGCGAAGACCTGCGACTGGACGTGACGTACTGCATCCTCGACCGGGTGGGCAACAATTCGCGATGGGCGCCGCCGCGCACACTGAAAATCGGTTGCGTGAATCCGTACGTGAAAGTCCACCTGAAGCCCGAATTCAAGGCCGCCGAATCACGTACCAAGTGAGACCTGCTCAGGGGTGGGAGGTCAGTTATCTCTCACCTGAACCTCGTTAACCAAGCCGAACATCCACCCTTCTATGCATATTCCTAAAAGTTAGTTCATTTAATTTTTATACACGCTTAGGGTATATGCACCGGACCACCGGACATTCTTTCAATCGCCGCACTTCGCGGCGTTTTTCATGAGATGTGAGGTAGGTATGGTCCGGAACACAATCACCCCAGTGCAGATCGCCAGGGCATTGCGTGCAGCCAGGGAGCGGCACTGATGTCCAGTCTGGCAGATGCGAATCTGCAGTCCGATCTGGACATCGCCCCACTGTTGTTGCCCGCGCAAGTACTGCGCAACGACGCTCAAGCCATCAAGGCCGCCCACGAGCTGGCGCAGGCCGCCCGCGTGCAGGCGGCCAAACGCGACCGTCAGCGCAAGCTGCCATGGTCGGAAATCGAACAGTTCACCCGCAGCGGTCTGGGCAGCATTGCCATCCCGCGCGAATACGGTGGCCCGCAGGTTTCCTTCGTCACATTGGCTGAAGTATTCGCGATCATTTCTGCCGCCGACCCGGCGCTCGGACAGATTCCGCAAAACCAGTTCGGCATCATCCATCTGGTGCTCGGCACCGCTACCCAAGCGCAGAAAAAGCAGCTGTTCCAGAGTGTTCTGGAAGGTTGGCGCATCGGCAATGCCGGCCCGGAACGCGGCACGAAAAACACCTTGGAACTGAAGGCGCGAATCAGTGCAGATGGCGACGACTACGTGATCAACGGCCAGAAGTTCTATTCCACCGGCGCCCTGTTCGCCCACTGGGTCGCGGTGAAAGCGCTCAACGATGACGGCAAGCAAGTGCTGGCCTTCGTCCGTCGCGGCACGCCAGGTTTGCGCATCGTCGATGACTGGTCGGGTTTCGGCCAGCGCACCACCGCCAGCGGCACGATCCTGCTGAACAACGTGCGCGTCGAGTCGAGCCTGGTCATCGACAACTGGAAGATCAACGACAAGCCGAACACCCAAGGGGCAGTGTCGCAGCTGATTCAAGCGGCCATCGACGCCGGCATCGCACGCGGTGCTATCGACGACGCCATCGACTTCGTCAAAACCCGCGCGCGGCCATGGATCGACGCCAAGGTCGAGCGCGCCAGCGATGACCTCTACGTGATCGCCGATATCGGCAAACTGAAAATCGAACTGCACGCCGCCGAAGCGCTGCTGCGCAAGGCCGGGCAAGTGCTCGATGAAGTCCACGCCGCGCCGCTGACTGCCGAATCCGCCGCACGCGCTTCGATCGCCGTGGCTGAAGCAAAAGTACTGACCACCGAGATCTCGCTGCTGGCCAGCGAAAAGCTCTTCGAACTGGCCGGCAGCCGCGCGACCCTCGCCGAATTCAATCTCGACCGCCACTGGCGCAACGCCCGCGTGCACACCCTGCACGACCCGGTGCGCTGGAAATATCACGCAGTCGGCGCCTATCGCCTGAACGGCACTTTGCCGGCTCGCCATTCCTGGATCTGAGACGACCAGTCATCTGGAGAACCCCCTATGACGCTTTCCCATCACGTCGCGCTCATCACCAGCGATGAGCAAGCCCTGATCGTCGCCAGCGACCTGGCCGAAGATTTCAAACGCGACAGCGCGATCCGCGACCGCGAACGCCGCCTGCCATTGGCCGAGCTCGAAGTGTTTTCCCGCTCCGGCCTGTGGGGCATCAGCGTGCCAAAAGAATATGGCGGCGCGGGCGTATCCAACGTCACCCTGGCCAAAGTCATCGCCCTGATTGCGCAGGCCGACGGTTCACTCGGGCAAATTCCGCAGAACCATTTCTACGCACTGGAAGTGCTGCGCGTGAATGGCAGCGATGAACAGAAACAACGTCTGTACGCCGAGGTCCTCGCCGGTCAACGCTTCGGCAATGCGCTGGCGGAACTGGGCACCAAAACCGCTCACGACCGTGTCACCCGTCTCAAACGCGACGGCGCTGGTTATCGCATCAACGGTCGCAAGTTCTACTCGACCGGGGCGATTTACGCGCAGCGCATTCCGACGTCGGTGGTCGATGAAAACGGCGTACAGCAACTGGCCTTCGTCCCGCGCGAGAGCAAGGGCCTGACGGTGATCGACGACTGGAGCGGCTTCGGCCAGCGCACCACTGGCAGTGGCTCGGTGGTGTTCGAAGATGTGTATGTAGCGGCTGAAGATGTGCTGCCGTTTCAGAGCGCTTTCGAGCGCCCGACCACGGTCGGCCCGCTGGCGCAGATTCTCCACGCCGCCATCGACACCGGCATTGCCCGCGCCGCTTTCGAAGATGCCTTGCATTTCGTGCGCAGCAAGACCCGTCCGTGGATCGATTCCGGCAACGACAAGGCCACCGAAGATCCACTCACATTGAAGAGCTTCGGCCACTTGAGCATTCGGTTGCACGCCACCGAAGCCTTGCTCGAACGTGCCGGCGAAATCCTCGATGCCGCGCAAGCCGAAACCAACGCCGAAACCGTCGCCGCCGCATCGATTGCAGTTGCCGAAGCGCGGGCGATCAGTACGGAAATTTCCCTCGCCGCCGGCAGCACCCTGTTCGAACTGGCCGGCAGCCAGGCGACGCTGAGTGAACACGGCCTCGACCGCCACTGGCGCAACGCCCGAGTGCATACCCTGCATGACCCAGTGCGCTGGAAATATCACGCAGTTGGCAATTATTACCTCAACGACGAAAACCCTCCGCTGCGAGGGACGATCTGATGAGCGCTGCGAAAAAGAAAATTCTGCTCAATGCGTTCAACATGAACTGCATCGGCCATATCAATCACGGCCTGTGGACGCATCCGCGCGACACTTCGACCCGCTACAACACGATCGAATACTGGACCGAACTGGCGCAGTTGCTTGAGCGTGGATTGTTCGATGGCTTGTTCATCGCTGACATCGTCGGCGTCTACGACGTCTACCAGAACTCGGTGGACGTCACGCTGAAAGAGTCGATCCAGTTGCCGGTCAACGATCCGCTGCTGCTGGTTTCAGCGATGGCCGCCGTCACCAGAAACCTCGGCTTTGGCCTGACTGCCAATCTCACTTACGAGCCGCCGTATCTGTTCGCCCGACGCATGTCGACGCTCGATCATCTGAGTCGCGGCCGGGTCGGCTGGAACATCGTCACCGGTTACCTGGACAGCGCCGCCAAAGCCATGGGCCTGCGCGAACAGGTCGAACATGACCGCCGCTACGACCAGGCCGAAGAATATCTGCAGGTCTTGTACAAGCTCTGGGAAGGCAGCTGGGAAAACGGCGCGGTGCTCAACGACCGCGAGCAGCGCATCTACGCCAATCCGGAAAAAGTGCACAAGGTCGAGCACAAGGGCGAGTTCTATCAGGTCGAGGGTTATCACCTCTGCGAGCCGTCACCGCAGCGCACGCCGGTATTGTTCCAAGCCGGCAGCTCCGATCGCGGCTTGCTCTTCGCCGGGCGTCACGCCGAATGCGTGTTCATCAGCGGCCAGAACAAACCATCGACCAAAGTGCAGGTCGACAAGGTCCGTGCCAGCGCGGTCGAAGCCGGGCGCAATCCTCAAGACATCAAGGTATTCATGGGCCTCAATGTGATCGTCGGCGCCACCGAAGAAGCGGCGTGGGCCAAGCATGCCGAGTACCTGAGCTACGCCAGCGCCGAGGCCGGCGTGGCGCACTTTTCCGCGTCCACCGGTATCGACTTTGCCCAGTACGAAATCGACGAACCGATCCAGTACGTGAAGAGCAATGCGATTCAGTCGGCGACGAAAAACCTGCAGAACAACGACTGGACCCGGCGCAAATTGCTCGACCAGCACGCCCTTGGTGGTCGTTACATCACCGTGGTCGGCTCGCCCGAGCAAGTGGCGGATGAACTCGAATCGTGGATCGCCGAAACCGGTCTGGACGGCTTCAACCTGACCCGCATCGTCACCCCGGAAAGCTATGTCGATTTCATCGAACTGGTGATTCCCGAGTTGCAGCGGCGCGGCTCGTACAAGACTGCGTATGACAGCGGCAGCTTGCGCGAGAAGTTGTTTCACGGTGAGGCGCAGTTGCCTGAGCAACATAGCGGCTCTTCGTACCGACGCTAAAAGCATCGCTGGCAAGCCAGCTCCCACAAGTGTCTGCGGCGCACACAAAACCTGTGGGAGCTGGCTTGCCAGCGATGAGGCCACAACAGACACACAAATCTTATGCACTGACTGGAAAACTCATCATGACCAAAAAAACCCTGTCCCACCCAGTCAAAGCACTGGCCCTGGCCTTCGGCCTGTTCAGCTCGGCAGTGTTTGCTGCCGATGCACCGCTGAAAATCGGCACCACCGCCGCTTTCGCCATTCCGCTGGAAGCCGCCGTCGAGGAAGCTTCCAAACAAGGCCTGAAAGTCGAGCTGGTGGAATTCACCGACTGGATCGCGCCCAACGTCAGCCTCGCCGCTGGCGACATCGATGTGAATTACTTCCAGCACATCCCGTTCCTGGAAAACGCCAAAGCCGCGTCCGGTTTCGATCTGGTGCCGTTCGCACCCGGGATCATCAACAACGTCGGCCTGTATTCGAAGAAATACAAAAGCTTCGATGAACTGCCCGAAGGCGCCAGCGTCGCCATCGCCAATGACCCGATCAACAGCGGACGTGGTTTGCAACTGCTGGCCAAGGCCGGGTTGATCACCCTGAAAACGGGCGTCGGTTACAAGGCCACCGAGGACGACATCGTCGCCAATCCGAAGAACATCAGGATCCTGCAGGTCGAAGCCGTGCAACTGGTGCGCGCCTATGACGACGCCGACCTGGTCCAGGGTTATCCAGCCTACATCCGTCTGGCGAAGACCTTCGATGCCGGCTCGGCGCTGCTGTTCGACGGTCTCGATCACAAGGAATACGTGATCCAGTTCGTCATCCAGCCGAAGAGCAAAACCGACCCGCGCCTGATCAAGTTCGTCGACATCTATCAGCATTCACCGGCCGTTCGCGCGGCACTGGACAAGGCCCACGGCGAGCTCTATCAGGCCGGTTGGGAAAGCTGAACATGACCGCAGCGATCCAACGGCGACTGGAGCTTCCGGAGCCACACAATGCTGAAAAAACCGAGCTGCATCCCGAGCTGAATCGCGCCCACGTACGCTTTATTGGCGTGGGCAAAACCTACAACGGCCGACAAGGTCCGGTCGCGGCTTTGCAGGGCATCGACCTGGCGATTCAGCGCGGTGAAGTGTTTGGCATCATCGGCCGCAGCGGCGCTGGCAAGTCGTCGCTGATTCGCACGATCAATCGCCTGGAGCAGCCAACGTCGGGGCGGGTGCTGATCGATCAGGTGGATATCGGCGAGTTCGATGAAGACCGCCTCGTCGCCCTGCGCCGGCGCATCGGCATGATCTTCCAGCACTTCAATCTGATGTCGGCCAAGACCGTCTGGCAGAACGTCGAGTTGCCGCTGAAAGTCGCCGGCGTGCCGAAGGAGCAGCGCGACAACAAGGTTCGCGAACTGCTCGAACTGGTCGGCCTGCAAGGCAAGCACAAGGCGTACCCGGCGCAACTCTCCGGTGGGCAGAAACAGCGTGTCGGCATCGCCCGTGCGCTGGTGCATGACCCGGACATTCTGCTCTGCGATGAAGCGACATCGGCGCTCGACCCGGAAACCACGCAGTCGATCCTCGGCCTGTTGCGCGAGATCAACAAACGCCTGGGCCTGACCATTGTGCTGATCACTCACGAAATGGCAGTGATCCGCGAGATCTGCGATCGCGTCGTCGTGCTTGAGCATGGCCATGTGGTCGAGCAAGGGCCGGTGTGGCAAGTGTTCGGCAATCCGCAACACGCAGTCAGCCAGACTTTGCTCGCGCCGCTGCAACACGCCTTGCCGGAAGAACTGCAAAGCCGATTGCAGGCGCAATCCACGGCTTCAAATGCAGCGGTGGTGTTGCGTTTGCAGTTCACCGGCAGTGCCGCTGATGAGCCGGATCTGGCTGCATTATTTGCGGCATTGGGTGGCCAAGTGAAGCTGCTTCAGGGCGGCGTGGAAAGGATTCAGGGACACGCGCTGGGGCAGCTGTTGCTGGCCGTCAGCGGCTCGGCATTCAGCGCTGAGCAATTGCGCGAACGCGCCGGGCAATGGGCGCAACGAGTGGAGGTATTGGGCTATGTGGTTTGATCGCTTGCTGCAGGGTTTTATCGACACCTTCCTGATGGTTGGCGTGTCGTCGTTGATCGCGCTGCTGGCGGGGATTCCCATGGCGGTGATTCTGGTCACCAGTGACAAGGGCGGGATCTATGAGGCGCCGCTGTTGAACCGTGCGCTGGGCGCCTTCGTCAATCTGTTCCGCTCGATCCCGTTCCTGATTCTGATGGTTGCGCTGATTCCGTTTACCCGCCTGATCGTCGGCACCACCTATGGCGTGTGGGCCGCTGTGGTACCGCTGACAATCGCCGCAACGCCCTTCTTCGCGCGGATCGCCGAAGTGAGTCTGCGCGAGGTCGATCATGGTCTGATCGAAGCCGCGCAGGCCATGGGTTGCCGGCGCTGGCATATCGTCTGGCATGTGCTGCTGCCCGAGGCGCTGCCGGGGATCGTCGGGGGGTTCACCATCACGCTGGTGACGATGATCAATTCGTCAGCCATGGCTGGGGCAATTGGTGCTGGTGGGCTGGGGGATATAGCTTACCGCTACGGCTATCAGCGCTTCGACAGCCAGATCATGTTGACGGTGATTGTCTTGCTGGTGGCGTTGGTGGCGGTGATTCAGTTGGGTGGGGATCGGTTGGCTCGGGGGTTGAACAAGCGGTGAAGCAGACTCTTTGCTTCCGATGGCTGGAACGCCAGCGCCCACCATCGGATGCGAACTGGTGGCGCTACTGTGAGTGTTCACCCGACATAACCTGGAGTAATCGAATTTTTTTTCAGAAAAGCCCGGGTATTTCCCTGATCAAGCGTGTTTTCCATGTTTTCTCTTGTCTGAAAAATCAGACTCGTCATGTCTTTCCACTTCACGCTGTTATGAGATTGCCACTCCACATACTCATCAGGCGAAGCCAGACCCGTTTCGACACCCGACATAATCCTTGTCAATACTTGCCACGTTTTGGATTGCATTTGGTGAAACACTGGATACAGATTTCCAAATGAAGCCAGATTATTGATTGAAGGCTTCAGATCAAAGCTGTCGACTCCGGTCAACGTCATATATTTACGTGACTCATCTTTCAGATGGAAGGCAGCAGCCCCATAGGCTGAAGCGCCACCCGCGCTGGCCAGACCGGCAGAGAGTTTCAAAGCCCCATAAACAGGCCTGAAATCCCCATTGAATTTCGGATGATCTAGCGAGCCATACTCTTTTATTATTCTGGAAGGGGAATGAGCATAGTCAAACATGCCCATTTCGAAACCATCCCGGATCTCCGTTGCAAAACCTGGTTTAACCCCTTGATGCCACATATTCATGAGGCCATCACCTTCTAGATCAGGGATGCTTTCCGGATTGATATTGAAAGTCAGTTTCGCCCTGGATATGACATCAACAGCGGCTTCCAGCAATTCATCCGCAGCCACATCGCTCTGGATGCGCGCCAGCTTTTTAATTTTGCCAATGGCAGAACTCTTATCCGTGTCCTTTCTAGCCATGATGCTGGGGAGCAAATGCAATTTGAAATGGGCCCTGCGCGCATGCTCCGCGTCACTTTCGCCGCTCAAAACGCTACTCAAACCTCTGATCGTCCCCTGTTCATCAACGAAAATCAGCGGACTATTTCCTAGCATTGCGTAAAGATTGATTCCATCGATATCTCGGCCAGGATCGGGACTTGTCCAGCGTTGTAACCACGGCGCGTAATAACGATATCCATAATAGTAAAGACCGGTCGCATCCCGCTCTTTGCCTGAGTAGCGAATCGTTTTGTTTTTCACCGCCAATGAATTCTTACCCGCCCAGCACGCCGTGCCACCAAACGGGTAATAGTGCTCCTGAGTCAAAATCCCCGCACCATCATCCAATTCCAGCGTGCTGGAACCAAGATGATCACTGAGGCTGTAACGCAGTTGGTCGCCTTCCACCCCGCTTGGCCAGTGCAGCAGTCGTACCCGATTGCGCCCGGTGTCGACATTGACGACATGTCGCTCGACACCATCGACTTCGCGATGAATCTCGAGCCCCGGCAGATAACGAACTTCTACCGTCAGCGTCTGACCGGACGCTTGGCTGACAGTCGTTTTACGCAACCGATGGCCCGGCTCGTCGTAGCCATAACACTCGTAGTCATCGCTTTCATCCGCACGCTGCACCAACACAACCCGGCTTAACTCATTGCGTACGTTCCAGTACATGGCCTGACCGCGTTGCAACTCCAACTGATTACCCGCCGCATCAAATCCCAGCGCTATCTCCGCTTCCCCGGGCAAGGAACCATCGTCGCGCTGCGCCAGGCTTCGGTTGCTGCGATGGGAGGTGTACATCGAAAAACCCGGCGCACCGCTGTGGTGGCGAGTGATCAGGTTGCCCGCTGCGTCGTAGTCGAATTTCTGCGTGTAGTTGCGCCGTTGATTGGGATCGAGCGGCGTTGGCAGCAGCTCCGGCAAGGCCGGGCCATGACTGGGCTGGCTGACTTCCCAGCCGCTGGCCTCGACCAGTTGATAAAGGCTGTCGTAGCGATACCGACTGACCGGATCGATGCGCTGATTGTTGAGCCAGGACACGGCTTGAGTCTTGTCTTCCAGGCTGATGATGTTGCCCACCGGATCGTAGACGTAATTCAGATCCTGCAACGGAGGATGCGTGCCGACACTGGCGAGCAGTCTGAGCAACCGGCCGTCATCGCGGCTGTATTCGGCGCGGGCGATGACGCCGTTGCCGGCCGTTTCGCTTTCGATCTGACCCTGCGCGTTGTAGCGAATCGCGCTGACCAGGCACTTCGGCTGCCTGCCCTCGCCGGCCTGCAACAGCCAGGTCGCGCAAGCTTGCCCGGCGATGTTGTAATGCTGGGTCCGGAGGTTGCCTACCGCGTCGGTGTGATGCTGCAACTCGCCGGTTGGAGTGAAAGTCTGCCGGGTGACGTAGGTTGTTTCCTCGAGATAGTCATCCCGCCGGTCGGGTTCGAGTGGCCAGTCAGGCGTCTCGAGCTCGATCAAAAAGCGTCGCGACTCCACCACCACTGCACCGCCGAGGCCGTAGTGATCGAAGTGCCGATTGCCGGCCGGGTCGTCGTGGCGGATCGGTCGACCGCACTGGTTGTGCTGTGCGTGATCATCGGTGGCTTTTGCATAGGTCCAGCGCTCGACCACGCGAGGCTGCCCGTCGTGCGCCTGCTCGGTGAGGGCTAGCGGTCGCTGCAGATCATCGTATTGGCGGTGACTCTGACTGCCCCGCGCATCCCAGCCAGAACACATCGAGCCCGCTTCATTCAACAGCCGCACCTGCCAACCGGCGTCGACGCTGTCTGCGAGTAAGTCTTGACCGCTCAATGCGTAGAGTGTGGCCAGATTCGGTTTGGGCGCAACGCCGTACAAACGCGGATCCCACGACGCTACCTGACGCCCCGCCTCATCAAAAATCTGCCGGGTGATGCGCGATTCGATGTCGGCTTTATCCGGGTGTCGGCAATAGGCAACGCTGCGAACCACCAGTGCGCGCGGGTCAATTACCGACAAGGTCGGAGTGGTGGTGTCATGACGAGTGCCCATTTGGAGTGAGTCCTTGGCATCTTTGATACCAAGACTGTGCTTATTCTGGTCGAGCCGCTACTGTAAAAACTAACAGGTCAACCTCTTTTAATGACTCAACCGCCAGGTTTCAGGAAAACCATTTTTTGAAAAATCCCTGTTTGTGGGGCTTTTCGTAATAAGCGATGAAGTTGGCGATGGATCGGACGGATGATCCTTCTTCAGGCCTTCTGTAAAGCAATTCGTCGTGTGCTCCAACCACGCCGATTCCCGCCGAATGACCACCATCAAGATTCACCGACCATCCACCAGCACCGTTCATCCTCTCGAGCCTGGCCATTACCCTGGACCATTCGGGCATCGTATAGCCAGTCGCTGTGTCGCTGCGCCCGGTACTGCCGCCCCATGCCAAACGCGTACGCTGCCCGTTATCTGTTCCGCCGGGCAAACTGATGCCGGAGCGGATGTTAGGTGAACCTGCATGACCCAGCTTGCCCGGCTGATTGTTCTTCGGGTCAAAGAGAAATTTGGTGAGATCCAAATGGCTTTCCGGGAAGACCGCTTCCCCACCTTGCGAAAGCACAGGCCCGGATTCAATCCTCGATCCATCTCTCATTCGAACTGTCACGAAATGCTTTCGATAGTCTGAAGGCACCGGGGCGTAAATCTGACTTTTACCGCCGATCTTGCTTGGGCCAATCGGCGCAAACGGCGAAACGTTACTGCTAGCCTGATTCCGCATATTGAAGAAACCGCCGTTGATATAGGCAACGGCACCCGCGTTCGGGATAGCTGCTTGCGCCTTGATATCTTCTCCCGACGCCGTGTTCAGACGAAAACCAGTCTCGGCGCCCGCTACTTTGCTTCGCAGTGTCGAATCAATCGACAAGTAGGCAAGGCTTCTATTGCCTACGATCAGACGAGTCAAATTCATTCCCATCCGATTGAACAATTCATTACCGCCGACAATATCAACTGCCACAATTCCCCGGGCCACTGTGCGTACCCAGACACCGTCTCTTGACGCCACTATTCCCGCATAAGCTCTGCGCCAACGATCCTGCGCATCGCTGCCCTTCAGACCGTCGGAATCGACAGCGCTTGTCGGATTGTTTGCGACCATTGCGTACAGATTCAACCCGTCCCCTTGCGGATCCGCACTTATCCATCGCTGTAGCCAAGGCGCGTAATATCGGTAGCCGTAGTAATAAAGTCCCGTAGCGTCTCGCTCCTTGCCAGAATATCGGACGGTTTTGTATGTCGCCGCCTGCGCATTTCTGCCAGCCCAGCAGGCTGTTCCTCCAAAGGGATAATACTGCTCCAGTGTCAGAACACAGCCTTCATCATCCAGCTCCACAGTAGAGGAGCCAATGAGATCGTCATAGCCGAAACGCAGTTGATCCGGGTTTCTGGCGCAAGGCCAGTGCAATAGTTTTATCGAAGCTCGACCGACTCCGGTTTCGATCACTTGATACTCTTCACCTCCGGCACGTCGGTGCAATTGGAGACCGGGAAGATAGCGAACCTCGCTATCCAGAATTCGAACCGCAGTCTGTCGGATAAACACTTTGCGCGAACGATGTCCGGAAATGTCATAACTAAAGCATTCGTAATCGTCGACCTCTGCCTCGCGTTGAACCAGCACTACGCGACTCAGCTCATTGCGCACGTTCCACGTCATGGCCTGTCCGCGCTGCAGCTCAAGCTGATTACCCGCCGCATCAAATCCCTGCGCTATCTCCGCTTCCCCGGGCAAGGAACCATCGTCGCGCTGCATCAAGCTTCGGTTGCTGCGCTGGGAGGTGTACATCGCAAAACCCGGCGCACCGCTGTGGTGGCGAGTGATCAGGTTGCCCGCTGCGTCGTAGTCGAATTTCTGCGTGTAGTTGCGCCGTTGATTAGGATCCAGCGGCGTTGGGAGCAGCTCCGGCAAGGCCGGGCCATGACTGGGCTGGCTGACTTCCCAGCCGCTGGCCTCGACCAGTTGATAAAGGCTGTCGTAGCGATACCGACTGACCGGATCGATGCGCTGACTGTTGAACCAGGACACGACTTGAGTCTTGTCTTCCAGGCTGATGATGTTGCCCACCGGATCGTAGACGTAATTCAGATCCTGCAACGGAGGGTGCGTGCCGACACTGGCGAGCAGTCTGAGCAACCGGCCGTCATCGCGGCTGTATTCGGCGCGGGCGATCACGCCGTTGCCGGCCGTTTCGCTTTCGATCTGACCCTGCGCGTTGTAGCGAATCGCGCTGACCAGGCACTTCGGCTGCCTGCCCTCGCCGGCCTGCAACAGCCTGGTCGCGCAAGCTTGCCCGGCGATGTTGTAATGCTGGGTCCGGAGGTTGCCTACCGCGTCGGTGTGATGCTGCAACTCGCCGGTTGGAGTGAAAGTCTGCCGGGTGACGTAGGTTGTTTCCTCGAGATAGTCATCCCGCCGGTCGGGTTCGAGTGGCCAGTCAGGCGTCTCGAGCTCGATCAAAAAGCGTCGCGACTCCACCACCACTGCACCGCCGAGGCCGTAGTGATCGAAGTGCCGATTGCCGGCCGGGTCGTCGTGGCGGATTGGTCGACCGCACTGGTTGTGCTGTGCGTGATCATCGGTGGCTTTTGCATAGGTCCAGCGCTCGACCACGCGAGGCTGCCCGTCGTGCGCCTGCTCGGTGAGGGCTAGCGGTCGCAGCAGATCATCGTATTGGCGGTGACTCTGACTGCCCCGGGCATCCCAGCCAGAACACATCGAGCCCGCTTCATTCAACAGCCGCACCTGCCAACCGGCGTCGACGCTGTCTGCGAGTAAGTCTTGACCGCTCAATGCGTAGAGTGTGGCCAGATTCGGCTTGGGCGCAACGCCGTACAAACGCGGATCCCACGACGCTACCTGACGCCCCGCCTCATCAAAAATCTGCCGGGTGATGCGCGATTCGATGTCGGCTTTATCCGGGTGTCGGCAATAGGCAACGCTGCGAACCACCAGTGCGCGCGGGTCAATGACCGACAAGGTCGGAGTGGTGGTGTCATGGCGGGTATTCACGGCTACGCGAGTCCCTGATGTCTATACGCCGAGACTGAACCAGTTTTCTCCATCCCGATACTGTAAGAACTACCAGTTGCATTCAGGTTTGCGCACCCATGCGGTCATTCAGACAGGCTGGCGCGAGGACTGAATAAGCGCTAAGGTCGATGGCGGCAGGTGGCCATCAATCAGGCCCTTGTGATCGCGATATCTTAGGCAACGCCCTTCGCAAAAATCAGATGCTTCCTACACCACTTTTGTCGTTTCGCCAGCCCGAACCACGGGGGTTTGCAGGACGATTCCTAGAATATTTTGCCCGCTTGTACCCGAAATATCCTGTAGCTAATCTCCGGTCGTCACTGTTTTGCGGTGACTGGATTCAGTTGTCCGGCCGGCGACTGATCCGCGTGCAGCCGCCGTCCTGCTCGTTTAGTCGCGAAATGGTTGGCTCCCACTTGAAGTCAGGAGTTTACCCATGGAAAAAAATCTTGCCGATCCGCCACTCAGCCTTACCTCAAGCAAGCGGTTCACCGAGGATTTGCTCAAGGATCGCTCTGCACTGTGCCGCGCCGTCGACTCGCATCTGGCCGGCAATCAGGTCACGTTGGCGGGACAGAAACGCGTTTACAGCATCAGCGAAGATGTGACGCTGGAGGACGCCCAACTGTATGTTGCCGATCTGCTGCGCTGCGCCTCGGTGACCGTCCATCAATGCGGTGACCAGCTCGGGGGCGCGGATCGGGCCATGGTGTTTTCGGTCTGGCATCTGCTGGAAATGGCCAAGGCGATGATGGACCGCTCGATCGATTGTCTGGGAGCGAAGCAGCACTGAAGCCTGGCACCCATTGCCGCCTGCACTGGCCCCAGCGCAGGCGGCGTTTTTTTGCCGGTGAAAAGGCTTATAGTCCGCCCTCACGCCGCCAATACAGCATCGATCATGAAGCAAACGCCCAGCGACCTCGAACAGATCACCGCCACCACCCTTGGTCACTACAACTCGGTGGCCGAGGATTTCCGTGAAGGCACTCGCGACCACGATGTCAGCCAGAATATCGAGGCCTTGCTGCGTCACATTCACGGTGAAGCACCTTTCACGATTCTCGATTTCGGCTGCGGGCCGGGGCGGGATTTGCAAACCTTCACGCGCATGGGCCACGTCGCGATCGGCCTCGATGGCTCGCAGGAGTTCGCGCGCATGGCCCGCGAAGACAGCGGTTGCGAAGTCTGGCAGCAGGACTTTCTCAAGCTTGATCTGCCGGCCGAGCGCTTCGACGGCATTTTCGCCAACGCCGTGCTGTTTCATGTGCCGCTGCAGGTGTTGCCGCAAGTGCTACGGCAACTGCACGGCACCTTGAAACCGGGTGGAGTGCTGTTCAGTTCCAATCCGCGTGGCGACAACCAAGAGGGCTGGAACGGGCCGCGCTACGGCTCGTATCACGATCTCGAGGCCTGGCGCGGGTTGCTGACGGCGGCGGGGTTTGTCGAGCTGGAGCATTATTACCGGCCTGCGGGCTTACCGCGCGAACAGCAGCCGTGGCTGGCGAGCGTGTGGCGTCGAGTTGATTGAAGATCAAAAGATCGCAGCCTTCGGCAGCTCCTACGTTGGAATGCGTTTCCCTGTAGGCGCTGCCGAAGGCTGCGATCTTTTGCTTTTGCTTCAGGAAGATTCTTTTTCAGGCTCGCGAATCTTGTACCAGGCCACATACAGCGCCGGCAGGAACAGCAGCGTCAGCAGCGTCGCCACGACAATCCCGCCGATCATTGCGTAGGCCATCGGTCCCCAGAAAACTTCGCGGGCGATCGGGATCATGCCCATGCTCGCTGCCGCTGCGGTCAGCAGGATCGGTCGGCGCCGGTGTTCGGTGGCTTCGACCACCGCGTCCCACGGCGCATAGCCTTTCTGCTCGAACTCATCGATCTGCGTCACCAGAATCACCGAGTTGCGGATGATGATGCCGATCAGCGCGAGAATCCCCAGGATCGCCACGAAGCCCATCGGCGTGCCGGTCGGCACCAGCGCCAGGACCACGCCTATCAACCCCAGCGGCGCCACACTGGCGACCAGGAACATCTTCTGCACGCTGTGCAACTGAATCATCAGGAACGTCGCCATGAGGAACAGCATCAGCGGCAACACCTTGGCAATCGGCCCTTGGGCCTTGCCGCTTTCCTCGACCGTGCCGCCGGTGGCGACCTTGTAGCCGACCGGCAGTTTCGAGGCAAAAGCATCGATCGACGGCTTGAGCAGTTTCACCAGATCGGTCGGCTGAATCTCGTCGCGCACCGAGGCCTTGATGGTAATGGTCGGCAAGCGGTCGCGACGCCAGACCAGCGGTTGTTCCAGTTCATAGCGCACGGTGGCGAACGCCAGCAGCGGAATCGAGGTGCCGCTCGGCGTGACGATCTGCAGGTTCTGCAGGGTTTCCGGGGTACCGCGCTCGGAATCCACGGCGCGACCGACCACGTTGATCAGGTAGATATCGTCATCGACCTGGGTCAACGGTGAGCCGCTGACAATGCTGTTCATCAGGTTGGCCACATCTTCTGACGACAGTCCCAGTTGCCGCGCCTTGTCTTGGGCGATGTCGATGCGCAGGACTTTGCCGGGCTCGTTCCAGTCGTAAATGATCTCGCCGATGTGCGGGTTCTTGTCCAGTTCGGTGGCCAGATCGATGGCGTGTTTGCGCACCTGATCGACGTCTTTGCCGCTGACTCGATACTGAATCGGACGCCCCACCGGCGGGCCCATTTCCAGAGCCTGCACGTAGCTGCCGATGCCGACGAAGTCTTTGTGCAGGCGCTCACGCAAGCGCTGGCTGAGTGCCTCGCGGGCTTCGAAATCCTTGCTGACGATCACCAGTTGCGCGTAGTACGGGTTCTGCAACTGTTGGTCCAGCGGCAGGTAGAAACGGATCGCCCCCTGACCGATGTAAGTGCTCCAGCGCACGATGTCCGGGTCGCCCTTGAGCGTCGCTTCGAGCTTGTCCACCGCCTTGCGGGTTTCGTCGATCGAGGCGTTTTGCGGCAGGTTCAGGTCGACCAGAATTTCCGGGCGGTCGGAAGCGGGGAAGAACTGGTTCTGCACGAAACGCATGCAGAACACCGCCAGCACGAACAACAGCACGGTGACGCCGATCGCCCACCAACGATTGCGCATGGCCCACAACAGACCACCGTTGAAGGCGCGACCGACGCGACCCGGCTCGGCATCGTGGGCCTTCACCTTGTCGCTGAGGATGTGCACGCCAATCACTGGTGCGAAGAACACCGCCACCACCCACGAGACGATCATCGCCACGGCAATCACCGCAAACAGCGTGAACGTATATTCACCCGCCGAACTGGCGTTGAGACCAATGGGCACGAAACCGGCGACGGTCACCAGCGTACCGGTGAGCATCGGGAATGCCGTCGAGGTGTAGGCGAACGTCGCCGCCTGCTCCTTGCTCTCGCCCATTTCCAGGCGCGTAACCATCATCTCCACGGTGATCATCGCGTCGTCCACCAGCAGACCGAGGGCGATGATCAGCGCGCCGAGGGAAATCCGCTGCATGGTGATGCCGCTGTATTCCATGAACACGAAGACCATGGCCAGCACCAGCGGAATCGAGCAGGCCACCACCAGACCGGCGCGCACGCCGAGGCTGATGAAACTCACCACCAGCACGATGATGACCGCTTCGAACAGCGCGCTGGTGAAACCGCCGACGGCCTCTTCCACCACCACCGCCTGATCGGAAACGGTGTGCACGCCAACGCCGACCGGCAAATCTGCGGTGAGCTGGTCGATGCGCTCATGCAGCGCTTTACCGAACTCCTGAACGTTGCCGCCCTTCTGCATGGCAATCGCCAGGCCGATCGCCGGTTTGCCGTCGAAGCGGAATTCCGGTGTCGCCGGATCGACGTAGCCACGGCTGATCTCGGCGATGTCGGCCAGACGATAGAAGCGATCGTTGAGCTTGAGATTGACCTCGGCCAGATCTTTCTCCGACTCGAACTGGCCCGAGGTGCGCACGGAAATCCGCTCAGGCCCCGCCTCGATCACCCCGGCCGGAGTCACCGCGTTCTGCGATTGCAGGCTCTGCACCACCTGGCGCTGGTCGATACCTAACGCGGCAAGTTTGCGCGTGGAGAAGTTCAGGTAAATCGTTTCGTCCTGTTGGCCGACCATTTCGATCTTGCCCAGCCCCGGCACGTTGCGGATTTCTGCGCGCGCCTGTTCCACGTAATCGCGCAACTGGCGCATGGTCAGGCCGTCGGCGGTGAAGGCGTAGACCGAGCCGTACACGTCACCGAACTCATCGTTGAACCCCGGCCCCTGAATGCCCTGGGGAAACTGGCCGCGAATGTCGTCGATCTTCTTGCGCACCTGGTACCAGATTTGCGGAATGTCCTCAGCGCTGGTGGTGTCGCGCAGGTACACGTACACCGTCGATTCGCCGGGGCGGGTATAGCTTTTCACGTAGTCGAGGGAATCGAGCTCTTCGAGTTTTTTCTCGATGCGGTCGGTGACCTGCTTGAGGGTTTCTTCCTGGGTCGCGCCCGGCCATTTGGTCTGGATCACCATGGTCTTGATGGTGAATGACGGGTCTTCTTCGCGGCCGAGATTGAAGTAGGAGAACACCCCCATCAGCAGCCCGACGAACATCAGGTACCAGACGAATGACTGGTGCTTCAAGGCCCATTCGGAGAGGTTGAAAGAGCCTTTCATTGACTGTCCTCGTCAAGTTTTACCGATTGTCCGGGTTTGAGACTGTTGACGCCGGCGCTGACCACGCGCTCGCCGTTTTGCACGCCACCGGCCAGCACCACGCTGTTGTCGCCACGGCTGACCACGCTGACGTCGCGCGGGTTGACGGTTTTGTTCTGCGTGTCGATGACCCAGATCCGGGTTTTACCGTCGGCTTCCTGCAACGCCGTCACCGGCAGTTCGATGCGCGGCTTGATCGCCGAGCTGAGGGTCACGCTGATCGCGGTGCCGAGGCGGAAACCGTCCGGCGTATCCGACAGGGTCAGGCGCGCGCGGCGGGTGCGCGTGGCGCTTTGCGCCTGGGGTTCGATCTCGCGGATGATCGCCGTGGTGTTGATGCTCGGGTCGAGTTGCGCGGCCACCGAGAACACCACGTCGCTGGGCAACTGATCGACCAGCGTATCGGGCAGATCGATCACCGCTTCCTTGATGTCCGGCTGCGCCAGCGTCACCACCTGTTGGCCGGCAGTTACCACTTGCCCGGCTTCGGCGTTCCACGCGGTGACCACGGCTTTGTGATCGGAGCGCAGCTCGGTGTAGCTCAGTTGATCCTTGCTCTGGCTGACCGCCGCGCGTGCCTGATCGAGCGAGGCCTGAGTGGTTTTCAGATCGGTGTTGGCGACGTCCAGTTGCGCCTGCGCACCGACGCCGCGATCGAACAGCGCTTGCTGACGGCGTGCATTGGCCTGCGCGTTGATCAGCTGCGCCTGGATCCGCGCCAGATCGCCCTGGGCCGAGCGCAACTGGTTCTGCTGATCGGACGGATCGAGGGTGGCAAGCAAGGTGCCCTTCTGCACCTCGGCGCCGACATCGACGTTGCGGCTGGCGATGCGTCCACCGACGCGGAAACCGGTGTTGCTCTCGTAACGCGCCTGAATGCTGCCGGCAAAGCGTCCGAGGCTTTCTTCGTTGAGCGCTTTGACCGTGACCGACAGCACCGGACGTACCGGTTCCGGCGGGGTTTCCTTTTCCGAGCAGGCGCCCAGCAGCAACGCCATGCACAACAGGCCGAGGCGCTTCATGGCTGCGCTCCCGGTTGCAGATCCTTGTAGGTGTTTTCGGCAATCTCGACTTTCATGCCGGGGTGCAGCAATTGGCCGCCGGCGACAATGACTTTCTCGCCGCCCTTGAGTCCTTCGCTGATGATCACTTTGCCGGTCAGATAACGGCCGACTGTGACCGTATGCAACTGCGCCTCGCCCTTGTCATCGACCAGCCATACCGCCGGGTCGCTGATGTTTTTTGTCAGCGCCGACCAGGGCAGTTCCACCGCCGATTTGCCGGTGCCCTTGGCGGTGGCACTGACCACCGAGCCGAGCTGCATGCCCGGCGGCAGTTTGTCGAGGCTGACCTTGACCTGCACGGTGCCCGATTGCGCCGACACCGATGGCGTGATCTCACGCACGGTGCCGGTGGTCTTGATCTCGGGATTGTCGAGCAGGCTGACCACGATCGAACGATCGGACGGACGCTCGGCCAGCAGCGATTCGTAGACATTGAATACCGCGTCGCGGTCGCCATCGCGGGCGAGGCTGAAAATCGGCGCGGTGGCCTGCACTACCTGGCCGACTTCGGCCTGGCGCTCGGTGATCACCCCGGGTGCATCGGCGATCAGCGCGGTGTAGCTGAGCTGGTCCTTGGCGTTCGCCAGTTGCGCCTGCGCCGCGCTCAATGCGCTCTGACTGCTGCGCAGCGCGGCTTGTGCCGAATCGTATTCGCTCTGGCTGGTGTAGCCCTTGGGCAGGAGTTTTTGCTGACGCACGAAAGCGGCCGCCGTTTGCTTAACGCGGGCCTGTTCGGCGACGACTTGGGCCTGAGCGGAATCGACGTTGGTCTGCAGATCCTTCGGATCGAGTTTGGCCAGCACCTGTTTGGCCGTGACGCGGTCGCCGACATCGACCATGCGCTGGATGATTTTGCCGCCGACGCGAAATGACAGCTGGGTCTGCACCCGCGCCTGCACATCACCGGTAAGGGTCACCGCTGCGGCGTAGTTGGCCGGTTCGACCTCTTGCACAAAGACCCGTGGCAAGTATTCCTCAGCAGGCTTCTTGTCGCCGCAAGCGGTGAGCAACGCCATGGCGCTCACGGCCATCAGCACTTTCAATCCGGGACCCGCCATGCACACTCCTTGGCCTTAAATGCTGCTGTCGAGACGATACGACTTCAGAGCTTAGAACAGGGTTCCACGGTTGCGGACGCCAACACCAGATTTATCTCATTAAAGGTATGCTGCCCGCGTATCGCAGTGACCCGGAGAAGGATTTCATGCTCAACACTCTGGCGGTGGCCAATTACCGCTCGATCAACAAACTGGTGATTCCGCTCGGGCGCCTGAACCTGATTACCGGGCCTAACGGCAGCGGCAAGTCCAACCTCTACCGCGCCTTGCGCCTGCTGGCGGAAACCGCCCAGGGCGGTGTGGTCAATGCACTGGCGCGTGAGGGCGGGCTGGAATCGACGTTCTGGGCCGGGCCGGAAACCATCAGCCGGCGCATGCGCAACGGTGAGGTGGCGATCGAGCCGACGGTGCGCCAAGGCGTGAAAAGGTTGCGCCTGGGATTTGCCGGCGAGGATTTCAGTTACGCCATCGGCCTGGGCCTGCCGGAGCCGAGCACTTCATGCTTTTCCCTCGACCCGGAAATCAAGCGTGAGTGCATCTGGGCCGGCCCGGTGTTTCGCCCGGCGAGCCTGCTGGTCGACCGCAACGGCCCGATGATCCGCGCCCGTGAAGGTCGCGCCTGGGATGTGCTGGCGCAACACACGCCGAACTTCGACAGCCTGTTCGATCAGGTCGGCAATCTGCGCAGCTCGCCGGAAGTGTTTCAGATGCGCGAATTCATCCGGCGCTGGCGCTTTTATGATCACTTTCGCAGCGATGCCGACGCGCCGGTGCGTCAGCCGCAACTGGGCACGCGCACACCCGTGCTGCACCACGATGGCCGTGATCTGGCGGCGGCCTTGCAGACAATTATCGAGATTGGCGATCCGCAAGCACTGAGCGCGGCGATCAGCGATGCGTTTCCCGGCGCGCGGCTGAACATTGCACTGTTGGCCGGTGGCCGTTTCGCTATCGAGTTTTATCAGGAAGGCTTGTTGCGACCGCTGTCAGCGGCAGAGCTGTCGGACGGCACTTTGCGTTATCTGCTGCTGATCGCCGCCCTGCTGACCCCACGACCGCCATCGCTGATGGTGCTCAACGAACCGGAAACCAGCCTGCACCCGGACCTGCTGCCGGCGCTGGCGCGGCTGATCATTCGCGCTTCGGAGCAGTGTCAGGTGTGGGTCGTATCCCATGCACGGCGTTTGATCTCGGCGTTGCAGGAAGACCCGGAATGCAATTGCATCGTGCTGGAGAAGACGCTGGGGCAAACCGGGATCGTCGGGCAGCGGGTGCTGGATGAGCCGGCGTGGCAGTGGCCGGATTGAGGGTGCCAGCGAAAAGCCCCTCACCCTAACCCTCTCCCAGAGGGAGAGGGGACTTCACCGAGTTGTTTGCGAGAGTTACGCCGACCTGAAAGCCTGAAGTCGAACCTGATTTTGAAAAGCCCAGACATCGGCTCCCTCTCCCTTGGGAGAGGGCTGGGGTGAGGGGCGAGCCTCACCGCTGATCCAACGGGCAATCACCCCAACCACTTGCCCCCTTCACCAATCACACTCTCAGGCCGGGTGTCATCACTCAGCTCTTTGCGCACATATTGGGTGACCGCATTTTGCTTAGCCCATCTGGGCTGCCCACATTCATCTCGCTTAAACATTATTCTGCGGGTTTGCCGGGAAGGAATAAGACGGCTATTTTTCCTTGCGCTGTAGGACGGATCTTTTTTTCAGGAAAGACCTCCAAGGACCCACAGCTTTTGGCCAGACTCTCCGGCCCATCCACCACAAGGAAGAACAACATGGACGTAAAAGTGCCGCAGCGGCTGGATCCGCAGGACATTGTGAAATTGCTCAGGGCGTTGCGCCGGGCGTTGAAGACTACAGCGTAAGTCGAAAGCCCCTCACCCCAACCCTCTCCCGAAGGGAGAGGGGGCCGACCGTGGTGTCTTTCGTCGTACATCGACCTGACGAACCGAGTCGATTATGGATTCAGCGACGCACGAACAGGTCGGCGGGCCTCTACAGCATCCCCCAATCGGTCCCCTCTCCCTCTGGGAGAGGGCTAGGGTGAGGGGCTTTTCAAGACACACAAAAACGCCGATGACCATCACTGGCCATCGGCGTTTTCACGTCTGAAGCGGATTCACTCAAGCGTCAGATCAGAACGCCGGCAATACCGCGCCGCTGTACTTCTTCTCGATGAACGCTTTGACTTCCGGGCTGGTCAGGGCCTTGGCCAGTTTCTGGATCGCGTCACTGTTCTTGTTGTCCTCACGGGCCACCAGGAAGTTCACGTATGGCGAGTCAGCGCCTTCAATCACCAGCGCATCTTTCTGCGGGTTGAGCTTGGCTTCCAGCGCGTAGTTGGTATTGATCATGTCCAGATCAACTTCTTTCAGCACGCGCGGCAGCAGCGCCGATTCCAGTTCCTTGAACTTGAAGTTGTGCGGGTTCTTGGCGATGTCTTTCGGCGTTGCCAGAGCGTTTTTCGGATCTTTCAGTTCGATCAGACCGGCCTTCTGCAGCAGGATCAGCGCACGGCCGCTGTTGCTGCCTTCGTTCGGGATGGCGATGGTGGCGCCATCCGGCAGTTCGGCCAAGGTTTTGTACTTGCTCGAGTAGCCACCGAACGGTTCAACGTGGACGCCCTGCACGGTCACCAGGTACTTGGACTTGTCGTCCTTGTATTTGCCTTGGTTGAAGCTGTTCAGGTACGGCAGGGTCTGGAAATAGTTGGCGTCCAGACGCTTTTCACCAACCTGTACGTTCGGTTGCACGTAATCGGTGAAGACCTTGATTTCCAGATCCACGCCTTCTTTGGCCAGGGTCGGTTTGATCAGCTCAAGGATTTCAGCGTGGGGCACCGGCGTTGCGGCAACCACCAGTTTCTCGCCGGCGTTGGCGAAAGAAGCCGTCAGCGCAGCCGCCAATGCGGTAAACAACAGAACCTTTTTCATGCAGTGTCCTTATCGAAAATCACGGTCGTCATCGACGACGGCATTTAATACGTGTGCCAGTGAAGTGATATCGCTGGCGTGAGGCGGACAATACCCGGATTTTTTATTCCCGGACAATAACGTTTATTCAGCTTCATATTCCATTTTGTTCATACAGCTCTACCTCAACTGAAGGAGCTGCCGAAGGCTGCGATCTTTTGATTTTCAAGGCTTTGAGACAGCTGAAGATCAAAAGATCGCAGCGTGCCGCAGCTCCTACAGAAGTTTGGCGTCCGCCAGAAGTTGCTTGAGCGCGGCTTGGTCAGCGGGGGAGCCGGTGGTCAGGATCTGTTTGATCTGGCTTTCGATCTGCGTCAGCACCGGCGGCAGATTCAGATGTTCCGGCAGAATATCGTCGCCGGCGCTGACCAGCAGAGCGAAATGAATGACGTTTTCCAGCTCGCGGGTGTTGCCCGGCCAGCTGTGTTGTTCGAGCACATGTTGCGCGGCTTCGCCGATCAGCGGCACGGGCAGGTCAAGACGCTGGCTGTAGATGCCAAGGAAATACTCGGCGAGCGAGAGGATATCGCCGGTGCGTGCGCGCAACGCCGGCAGCTCCAGATGACCCTCGCTGAGATAGTGATAGAGACGCTCGTGGAATTTTCCCGCGTCCACGGCCTGGGCCAGATCGATGCTGGTCGCCGCCACCAGGCGCACATCCACCGGGCTCGGCTGATGCGCACCGACGCGGGTGACTTCGTGGTTTTCCAATGCCGCGAGCAACTTGACCTGGATAGGCAGCGGCAGGTCGCCGATCTCATCCAGGTACAAGGTGCCGCCGTTGGCCGAACCGAACCAGCCGGCGCGGCTGCTGGCCGAACCGCTGTAACTGCCGGCGGCGTAGCCGAACAGCTCGGCGTCGGCGTAGGTCGGGCTGATCGCGCCGCAGTTCACCGAAACGAACAGACCGCTGCGGTCACTGGCGCGATGGATATGCCGGGCGAGCAGCTCTTTACCGGTGCCAGTCTCACCGCGAATCAACACTGAAATCGAACGGGGAGCCAACTGCTCCAATTCCTCGCGCAATTGCCTCGAGCGTGGATCGACGAACACCAGCGCCTTGGCGCGAATGCTCAGAGGGCTTTTTTCCGCATCGGGAAAGGTCAGCAAGGGCTGACCGAAGGTTTCAAAACTCATGGCAGGCTCCCGCCCAAAACCGCCAGCCGACGGGGGCGTTGAAAAATTAGATCAGGCGCGACGGCGGGCGTGGTCTTCCAGGCGGTTTTGCAGGCGATAGAGATAGGCGAAACCCTGCTCCCAACGCTGATGCCCGGACTTGACGTTGATGTGCCCGGCACCGGCAAGAATCCCCGCCTCCGCCCCCCAGTTGCGTGCCAGTTCGAGCGCGCGCGGGGCACTGACGGCGGCGTCGTTGTCGGAGCTGACGACCTGACTGGGAAACGGCAAAAGATCCGTCGGGATCGGCGCGAAATTGCGCAGTGCCGGCGCACAGGCAGGACGCTCGACATCGGCCGGCGCAACCAGCAACGCCCCGCGCACCTGACGCAGGTATTGCAGCGGCGCAGTCGCCGCCCAGTGGGCAACGGTGATGCAACCGAGGCTGTGAGCGATGAGGATCACTGGCGTGCTGTCGGCGGCAATCGCTTCGGCCAGCGCGGCGACCCAGTCCTCACGACGCGGCGTCAGCCAATCGGCCTGTTCCACCCGTGCGCTGTTCGGCAGGCTGTTCTGCCAATGGCTTTGCCAATGATCTTCTGGCGATCCTTGCCAGCCCGGCACAATCAGGTAGCGGATTGATTCGTTGCGCATGGGGAAGCTCTCCTGCGTCGTGTCTGTTCCGGGTCGAGTATAGGGAGAGGAGTTATATTCGTTAAGGAATAAGAAGCTATTTATTAAGACCTGTATCGAATATGTGATCTGTGTAGGGCGTGAGATTCTTCCCCCTCACCCCAGCCCTCTCCCCCAGGGAGCGAGGGGGAAAGGGGGCTGATCTTCAGGCTCTTCAAATCTTGAGTTCGACTGGATTTCTCATATCGGTGTATAGCCGCCAGACAACCCGGTCAGTCCCCTCTCCCTCCGGGAGAGGGCTAGGGTGAGGGGCTTTTCAAAAACTGAACGCAAAAAAAGGGCCGCACCCTGCCAAGGAGACGGCCCCGGAAAAACGAAAATCTGTCACCGCGCGGTGATCACCGACAACTTGGTAATCCCCGCCCGTTCGATCGAAGCCATGGCACGCGCCACTTCGCCGTAATTCACCCCGTCATCGGCCTGCAATTGCACGCGCACCTCAGGGTCCTTGGCTTTGGCCGACTTGAGGTTGAATTCGAGCAAGTCGGGCTGAATCTCGTCCTTGTTGATAAACAGTTTGCCGACGCCGTCGATGCTCACCACCAGCGGATCCTTCTGCTCGACCGGTGCCACCGCTTCGGTCTTCGGCAGGTTGATCGGGATCGCGTTGGTCAGCAGCGGCGCGGTGACGATAAACACCACCAGCAGCACCAGCATCACGTCTACCAGCGGCGTCACGTTGATTTCGCTGAGCACCTCATCCGTGTCTTGCGTGGAGAAGGCCATATCAGGACGCCTCCTTCACTTTTGCCGCGTTGCCCGACGTTGCCACTTTGTGTGCGGTCGGGTGGATCAGCACGCGGAACGCGCTCTTCTGCGCCAGGCTGTAGAAGTCGTGGGCGAAGTCATCCAGATCCGCGGCGGTCAGTTTCAGCCTTCGCAAAAAATAGTTGTAAACCAGCACCGCCGGCACCGCGACGGCGATCCCCACGCCGGTCGCGACGAGTGCCGCACCGATCGGGCCGGCCACCGTTTCCAGGCTCGCCGAACCGGCGGCGCTGATGCCTTTCAAGGCCTCCATGATTCCCCACACCGTGCCAAACAGACCAATGAACGGCGAGGTGCTGCCAATACTCGCGACCACTGCCAGACCGGTTTCCAGGGAGCGCCGCTCGCGGACGATCTGCTGGCGCAAGGCGCGCTCGAGGCGATCCTGATGGTTGATCGCCTGGCTCAGATCACTCGCCTGCGGCGCCTCGCCCACCTGGATTGCTGCGTAACCGGCCTGCGCAACTCGCGCTGCGGCGCCGGGCTGGGTTTCGCTCAGCTCGGCGGCGGCATCCAGACTCGACGCGGCCCAGAACCGTTTGTGAAAGCGCCGGTCCTGCGCCTTCAGACGACCGAACTGCACGGCCTTGAGCAATGCCAGGCCCCAGGTGGCGACGGAAAAAACCACCAGCAGCCAGATCACCGCGCTTTCGATGGATTCCAGTGGAGATGCCAGTAACGTCATGATGTGTTCCCTCGTGTAAACATTTCGCGCGAATTTGGTTTCGGTTTAATGAATCTTGAAATCGATGGGCACGCTGACCCAGCCGTCCTGGGCGACATCACCCTGCTTGGCCGGGACGAAACTCCAGCGCTTCACAGCATTCAGCGCAGCGTCGTCAAGCTGCTGGCGGCCGCTGCTTTTGGCAATCTGGATCTCGCCCGGCTTGCCGCTGGCCAACACATGCACGCGTAACAACACCGTGCCTTCCCAACCGCGACGCTGGGCCAGTGACGGATATTCCGGTGCCGGATTTTTCAGATACGCAGCGTTGGCTGAAGCCGGGGTAACGGGCGCCGGTGCCGGTGGCGCAGGAGGCGCTGACGCGGCGACCGGGGCTGCCGGTTTCGCTGGCGCTTGCTCCACCGGCTTGGGCGCGGGTTTGGGCGGCGCCTTGACCACCGGCTTGGGTTTGGGAATCGGCTTGGGCGGCGGCGGTTTTACCGCCAATTCGTCTTCCACTGGCGGTGGCGGTTCGACCACCGGCGCCGGCGGCGGCGGCGGCGCAACAACCGGCGGCGCGGGCGGAGCCGGGCGTGAAAACTCGATGGTCATCGGCGGAATTTCCGGCGGTACCACCGGCAGCACCGGCGTCGGTTTCTGGCTGACCCAATAAATCACCGCACCGTGCACAATCAACGCGAGCACACCGAGCAGAAGGGTTTCGCGCCGACTCAAAATGCCCTTGGGCGCACGCTGCAAACGCAACTGCCCCAACGGCACCCGGTGCGGCCGGCCAAGATCGACCAGTTCGCCACTCGGCGTGTGCCGCCACAGCAATTCCCCTGCGCTGGCGGCGGTCTGGACATTGCCCATTGTTCAACTCCCTGCGGTCTCTTTCGTTCTACTAGCCAAAGCGATCGTCTCGCCATTCGTGAAGCCCCCACGGCGTAGTCGACGGGGCAATCATTGGGCCTGAACGCTTATCACCGAAAGTAATCTTTGAAGTTATGTATAGATCTGCATGGAATATACAAATCGGCCTTTTTCACCGAGGCCACGCGCTACAAGGGCTGCAGCGATGAGCCGTAAATCGCATGCCTTTGCGGCATGAAAAGTATTCGTCCACGGCATCCATCCGCGCCCTTCAACGGCTGGCATTGGTTTGCTGCACGCCGACAGCGGGCGCGATCACTGCAGTCTCTGAACGCGGTGTACCGGCAGGCACCCAGTCATAGCTCACCGGCAGCGCTCGATACACCCAGTTGCTGATTGCATCGCTGCCCGGCGCTTTGCCCAGATACGGGCTGACGTATTCCCAAACGTTTTCACCACTGGCGGTTACCTGGAAAAACCGTCCGTTCATGCCTTCGTCGATCAACGTGTTGCCGTTGGGCAACCGCCGCGCACTGCTGATGAACGAGCTATAGAACGCCCAGCCCGGCTGCTTCGTATTGGCCGCGCTGTACTGCCAGACGATTTGGTTTTTCTGTGGGTCGATTTCCAGCACCCGCGAGCCGGATATCAACCCAAGGGTGACGTTTGGATAGCCCGCCGAGCCCTGGTTATCGAACACCAGCAGATTGCCGGCGCCGGGCAGCCCGGCGGGGATGATGTGCGCGTCATGCTGGCCGACGAACTGATCGACCGGACGCGCCAGTTTCTGCGCGGTTTTCGGATTGATCAGCGGCAGATTCGGCCCCAGCCGCCAGACCACTCTGCCGCTGCTTTTGTCGATGATGGCGATGAAGTTGGCGTTGCGTGAATCGATCAACAGATTGTCCGGACTGAAGCGCTTGTCACCGGCGTCGAACCACTTGTTCGGCCCGACCAGACTGAGGTTGTTGATGTGCAGGTAATCCGGATTGTCACTGGCGCGCACCAGTTTCAATTGCTCGGCAGTGAAGCCGAATTCGCTCAGATGATCCGAGGCCAGCCACTGCCATTTCACTGCACCGTCGGGGCTGACTTCGTAGATCACATCATCGATTACTTCGGGCGCCTTGAAGCCTGTGACCTTGTGCACCTTGTTCGCCAGCACCACGGTGTTGCCATTGCTCAAGCGCCGCTGATCGTGATGTTGCTGCGCCGCGCCACCAGGAGCCTTGTCGCCCCACTGCCAAACCACTTTGCCGTCCCAGTCGAGTTCGCCGACGCTCTGGTTGCCCAGGCCATTGCCCGCCGAGCCGAGCTTGCCGGGGTCCTTGTCACTCAATTGCAGCAGCACATGGCCGCGTTTACCGCCGACCAGTTGCGGATCGATGATTGCGGACGGGAAACCTGCCTGCGGCCAGGTCTTCACTTCGTTGCCGTTCATGTCGATCAGGTGCGTCTGTTTGTCGGCACCGCTGAAGATCACGTACTGGTTAAACGCCTTGTCTGGGTCATAACGGGTGACTCCAGTCGGGTACACACTGGGCGCGGCGAAAGCACCGCTGCTCAGGACTGCGCCGGATAGCAGCAGGGGTAAAGCGCTTTTGATGGGCAACATGGTGCAGCTCCTTGAAGGCAAATCAGAAGTCGTAGCGACCGGTAACGCCGAGGGTGCGCGGGGTGCCGAGCAGGCCTTCATAGCCGCCGTTACCGCCGGTCCACAGGGTCGTGTAATAGGTTTTGTCGAAGGCGTTTTTCAGCCACAGCGAGACGTCCCACTGGCCCTGATTGAAATCGCCGCGCAGGCCGGTAGAGAAGTTGACCACCGCGTAACTGGGGATCTGCCCGTAGTCGGAATCCTCGACCGTGCCCACCGCTTTGGAGCGGAACGCGTAGCTGCCGGTGACGTAGGGTTCGAAGCCGTTATCCAGATTCCATTTGTATTCGCCGTTGGCGTTGCCGATCCATTTCGATGCGCCGACCACTTGATGACCGCTGAGGTCGCAGGAGGCCGGTGCGCCTGGGGCCTGGCTGACTTCCGGCGGGCACGGTGCATCCTTGTACGAGAGGTAGCTGACGTCGTTGTACGAACCGTTGAAATTCAGGGTCAGGCCACGCAGCGGCACCACGGTGCTTTCGAACTCGATGCCGCGCGAGCGCACCGAGCCTGCGTTGGTCAGGTATTGCACGCGGTTGGCGGCGTCGTAGGCGTTGGTCTGGTAAGCGTTGACCTGGGTCCAGAACACGTTGGCGTTGAGTTGCAGGCGGCGATCCCACAGGGTGCTTTTGAAGCCGAGTTCGGCGTTGTTGGCGCGCTCGGTGCCGATCAATAACGAGTCGGCGCCAGCGGTAGGTGCGGAGCCGACCGCAAGGTTGACCCCGCCGGATTTCTCGCCGTGGGACAGCGTGGCGTAACCGAGCACATCGTCGGTGATGCGATAGCTCAGGTTGAGCAGTCCCGAGGGGCTGGAGCTGTACTGATTCAAGTCTCCGGAATCGTAGACGCCGGCACGGCCGCGACGCGCATTGGCTGCCGCGCCGGCCACAGCTACACCGCCGACCGGCGCGGTGCGGCCGACCGAGGCGTTTTTCTCCTCGTAGGTGCCACGCACCCCGGCGGTGAAATCCAGCCGCTCGCTCAGGTGCCAGGTGCCTTGGGCAAACAGGGCGAAACTGTCGGTCTTGATATGGCCGTTGCCGACGCTGCTGACGTTGGCCAGGGCGCCTGCCGGCGTGCCGTTCCAGATATCCGCTTGCGGGCCGTAATAGGCGAAGGATTTGTTGTCCAGGTCCGAGCCGAAATAGTAGGCGCCGACCACGTAATCGAAGAACTCGCCCTTGGGCGAGGCCAGGCGAAATTCCTGCGAATACTGTTTGTCTTCCACCGACACACCGGCGTTGTAACTGGCCGGCACATTGAGGCCGTCATCGTTGCGCGGGGTGAAATTCCAGAAACGATAAGAGCTGACCGACGTCAGGGTGAAGTCGCTCGGCAACGTCCAGTTGGCTTCCACTGAAGTGCCGCCCTGATGCACGGTGACGTGCTGGTCATTGTCGAGATTGACCTTGCGATGCCGGCCGTTGACCAGCGTCGCCCCGGCCGCGCTGGCCCGCGATTCATACAGATTGACGCCGTTGATGGTCGGCCCGGTGTTGTACAGCACGCGGGTGCCGGCACTGGAATCTTCTTCGTTGTAATCGCCGATCCAGCGCAGATTGAAATTTTCATTGGGCTTGAACAACAGCTGCGCGCGGAAGCCCTCGCGGGAGCCGCCGTTGAGGTCGTGGCCGTCATATTCGTTCTTGATGTCACCGTCACTGCGCGTGCGATACGCCGAGAAGCGCCCGGCCAGTTGATCGTTGAGCGGCCCGGAAATCGTGCCCTTGGTCTGGAAATAACCGTCCTCGCCGACCGATGTTTCGATGCTGCGCTCAGGCGTGAAACTGGGCGCGCGGGTGCTGATATTGATGACCCCGGCGGTGGTGTTCTTGCCGAACAGCGTGCCCTGCGGCCCGCGCAAGACCTCAAGCTGCTCGATATCCATCAAGTCGAACACTGCCATACCCGGACGGCCCAGATAAACGTTGTCGATGTACAGGCCAACGCTGCCTTCCAGGCCATCACTGGCCGGGTTGTTACCGAGGCCACGGATCGACACGCTGGACTGCCGCGCATGCATGTAAGCGACGTTGACGCTGGGCACCAGTTGCTGCAAGTCCTGAATCCGGTAAACCCGTTGCGTCTCCAGATTCTGCCCGCTGACCACGCTCATCGGCGTCGGCACGTCTTGCGAGCTTTCTTCGCGGCGGCGGGTGGTGACGGTCACCGTTTCCAGCTGTGAACCATTGGCCGCCGCGGTGCCTGCCGGAACCGGCGCCGGTGTTTCGGTTTCTGCGGCATAAGCGTGAGTCCAGCTGGCGCTGCCTGCCAGCAACAGGGCCAAAGGCAGGCGTTTGAGCCGTCGGGTTGATGGGGGGGACGCAAGGTTCAACGGACTCATGGCGCGGCTCCTGGTCAAAAAACACACAGACATCTTCAGCGCTGCATATTCTTTTAAGTTATTTATTTATGGATTTACAAATATTTACTGCATAAGAGATTGCCTTTATAAGGAGTCGACCTAATGCATATCCAATGCATTTCCCGGATATTTTTTATGTGAAAAATGCATATCGACTTGCGCCAACTTCGTCACTTCATCGCGCTCGCTGAACAACGCAGCTTCGTCGCTGGCGCGCAGGCGGTGAACCTGTCGCAGTCGGCGTTCAGTCGCAGCATTCAGGCGCTGGAACACAGCGTCGGCTGCCAGTTGGTCGACCGTGGACGCAAGGAATTGCCGCCGACCAAACAGGGCCAGGTCCTGCTCGAACACGCACGGCGACTGGTCAGTGGTGCGCAGCAGATGGCCAACGAGATCAGCCAGTTCAACGGCCTCGAAGCCGGGGAGTTGCGCTTCGGTTGCGGGCCGGCGCCGGCGGCCGGATTGATCCCGCGCGCGATCGGCGCGTTCATCGGTCGCTACCCGAAAGCACGGGTGCAGTTTCAGGTCGATGACTGGCAAAGTCTGAGCAAACGCCTGCTCAGCGAAGAGTTCGAATTCTTCGTCGCCGACACCCGGCAATTCGAGGCGGATCCGGACTACCAGACCCATCGCTTGCGGGCGCGCAAATGGCATTTCTGCTGCCGCGCCGGGCATCCGCTGACGGCGTTCGAACGCATCACCGCCGAGCAGTTGCTGAGTTATCCACTGGCCGTAAGCATTCGCCCGCCGAACCTGCGCAAGGTCATCGTCGACCTCAGCGGCCGCCCTGATTTCACCCCGAATGTGGAATGCGAAAACGGTTCGACGCTGTTGAGCGTGGTGCTGCGTTCGGAGGCGATCGGAATTGTCGGCGCGTATTCCGATGCGCTGCATCTGGCCAAGGGTGAGCTGGTCTGTTTGAAGATCGAAGGCCTGGCGGATGATCTGGAGGAGCTGTACACCCGCTATGGGATTGTCAGCCGCGCGGGGTATCGGTTGTCGCCACTGGCCGAGGCGATGATCGAACAGATCAAGGCGATTGATGCGGAGGATGAGGAGGTGTGTTCGCTGGAGAATTTCGCGGTCTGAGCTGGCCCCTTCGCGAGCAGGCTCGCTCCCACAGGAATACGCATTTCAAATGTGGGAGCGAGCCTGCTCGCGAAGAGGCTGATGCAATCGCTGCATAAAAACCATTCCCCAAATGCACTTGCCGAAAACCCCCACCGACAGCGAAAACCCTCACCTGTCCCACTGACCGGTGAACTCCATGCCCACCCCATCCAACCCCGTGCGCAACGTGCTGTACATCATGTGCGATCAACTGCGCCGCGATTACCTGTCCTGCTACGGCCACCCGCATCTGCACACACCGAACATCGATCGCCTCGCTGCCGAAGGCGTTCGTTTCAGCCGTGCCTACACCCAAGGCACGATCTGCGGCCCGTCGCGGATGTCGGCCTACACCGGGCGCTATGTCAGCAGTCATCAAGTGGCCTGGAACTCGGTGCCGTTGCCGCTGGATGAATTGACGATCGGCGATTACCTGCGACCTCACGGCATCCGCACCGCGCTGGTCGGCAAGACCCATGCGACGGCCAATGTCGACGCCTTGCAGCGGCTGGCGATCAACCCGCAAAGCGCGCACGCCGAGTTGCTCAATGAGCTCGGCTTCGAACCGTACCTGCGCCACGACGGCATCTACCCCGACGATCCGTCATTCGACGACAAGCGCGAATCCGCGCCCTATACCCAATACCTGCGCGCGCAGGGCTTCGATGGCAAGAATCCCTGGCACGACTGGGCGAATGCCGCCGAAGGCGAGAACGGTGAAATCCTCAGCGGCTGGAAAATGCGTCATGCGAATTTGCCAGCACGAATTCCCGAGCAACACTCAGAGACTGTCTACACTACAAATCGCGCCATCGACTTCATCGCTGAGCAAGGCGAAAAATCCTGGTGTTTACACCTCTCGTACATCAAACCGCACTGGCCCTATATCGTACCGGCGCCATACCACGCCTTGTACAGTACGAAATCGATTCTGCAACCGATCCGCGCGACGCTCTCCGAAGCCAGCAAACACCCCGTATACACTGCCTTTCGCCAACATGAGGAAAGCCGCAACTTCTCCCGCGATTCAGTACGATTGAATGTAATCCCCACCTACATGGGCCTGATCAAGCAAGTGGATGATCAGTTGGGGAGACTGTTCGATTTTCTACAGAGCAACGGGCGCTGGGATGACACGTTGATCGTGTTCACCAGCGATCACGGCGATTTCCTCGGCGATCATTGGCTCGGCGAGAAGGAGTTTTTGCTGGAGCAGGCGGTGGGTGTGCCGTTGATCGTGCGCGATCCTCGGGGGGCGGCGGATGTCACTCGCGGCACTGTCGATGAGCGCTTGGCAGAAACCATCGATGCGCTGCCGACATTTCTTCAAGCACTGGGATTGCCGGCAGCAGAGCATCGGCTTGAAGGGCGTTCATTGATCCCGTTGCTGCACGGGGAAAATCCCGATTGGCGCCGCTATGCAATCAGCGAATACGACTACGCCTTCCAGGCCCCGGCGCGGGAACGTCTCGGCCAGCCGATCGACCGTTGCCGCATGACCATGGTGCGCAGCAAGCGCTGGAAATACCTGGCGTACGACGGCTTTCGACCGCAGCTGTTTGATCTGTTGAATGATCCGCAGGAACTGAATGATCTGGGCGAGGACCCGGCGTACGCGGCGGTGCGCGAGGAGCATGCGGGGTATCTGTTTGAGTGGATGCGTGGATTGAAGCGGCGGACGACGATCAGCCATCCGGAGATCGATTTGCGCGGGCAGCGGTTTCGTTATGGCGAACCGGAAACCGAGAAGGTTGTTCAGATTGGTGTTTGGTAGCGGGAAGAGCCCCTCACCCTAACCCTCTCCCGGAGGGGAGAGGGGACTGAATGGGGGATATTTCAGAGGTGCACCGACCTGATCCAGCTTCACCGAATCCATAATCGATAAGGTCTTTCAGGTCGATGCATAACGCTAGATAACTCGGTCGGCTCCCTCTCCCTCTGGGAGAGGGCTGGGGTGAGGGGCTCTTGATCTTCAATCACGACCTTTGATGGTCTGGCTGCGCTGCCCATTCACCCCCACCGGCACCTCGCCCTTGAGCGTCACCCGGCGCACCACGCGATCCTGGGTGCCGTAATCATCAATCGCGTAATGCTGCGTCGAGCGGTTGTCCCAGATTGCCACGTCACCGGCCTGCCAGCGCCAGCGCACGGTGTTTTCCTGGCGGATTACATGGCTCTGCAGCAAGCCGAACAGGTGCGCCGAATCGGCCTGCGAATAACCTTTGATGCGCTTGACGAAATGCCCCAGCAGCAGGCTCTTTTCGCCGCTGATCGGGTGCACGCGCACCACCGGGTGCTCGGTTTCGTAGACGGTCGAGGTGAAGACTTTGCGATAGCGCTCCAGCTTCTCTGCCGAGACGTCCGGCTTCGCCCCGGCGTAGTCGTACTCGTTGCTGTGCACAGCGGTCAGTTTGTCGGCCAGCTCACGCAGCTCGCTCGGCAAACCGCTGTAAGCGGTCGCGGTGTTGGCCCACAGCGTATCGCCGCCGAATGCCGGCGCAACCACCGAGCGCAGGATCGATGCTTTCGGATAGGCATCAACGAAGGTCACGTCGGTGTGCCAGGAATTGGCGCGCTGGCCCTCGGCGCCGTCCAGCTCCAGAAGGTAGCGAGTGCCTTCACGCACCGGCACGGTCGGGTGCGCCACCGGTTCGCCAAGCAGATGGGCAAAGGCTTCCTGACGCTGATCGTCGAGTTGCGTCTGCTCGCGGAAGAACAGCACTTTGTATTCGACCAAGGCTTGCTGGATGGCTTCGACAGTGGCGGCGTCCAGCTCACCGGACAGGTGAACGCCGCGGATTTCGGCACCGATACGACCGGCCACCGGGTGAATTTCCAGCGCGTGAGAAACGGGTTTTACAGCGAGTGCGGCATTGCTCATGGGAAGACCCTCATCGACGGCTTGCGGTTTTGACGGCAGCGAAACAACGCTCTATCTATATTCCATTTACATCTAATAGATAATCACATGCTTCGTTGACGGAATAAGAGCTTGCATTTAAAACCTCAAGCAACCCTCGTCGCAAATGCCTTCGAGCTATTTTTAGGATGCCGGAAAAGCATATGGATCTTCGCCAGTTGCGCTACTTCATCGCCCTTAACGAACACCGCAGTTTTGTCCGTGCGGCAGACGCCATGGGCATCACTCAACCGGCGTTCAGCCGCAGCATTCAGGGGCTGGAGCAGGAATTCGGTTGCGTGCTGGTCGATCGCGGCAACAAGGATCTGCGCCCTACGCCCGAAGGCCAGGTGGTGCTGCAACACGCCCTGAGCCTGGTGCAGGGCGCAGCTTTGCTCAGCGCCGAAGTGACGCAGATGACCAAGCTCGACGCTGGCGAAGTGCACTTCGGCTGCGGCCCGGCGCCGGCAGTGAAACTGGTGCCGGATGCGGTGGCGCAGTTCATCAATGCGCACCCGAAAGTGCGCACCTGTTTTCAAGTGGATAACTGGGAAAAACTCAGCCGTGCGCTGAGCCGCGAAGAGATCGAATTCTTCATCGCCGACATCCGCCATTTCGAGTCCGACCCGAATTTCCAGACGCAACCGCTGACGCCCAAGCGCGGCGTGTTTTTCTGCCGACCGGGGCATCCGTTGCTGGCCAAGGAAAGCCTGTCGACCAACGACATGTTCGACTACCCGCTGGCCGCCACACTGATCCCGCCGGGCATTCGCAAGCTGCTGGCGAACCTGAGCGGGCGCATCGATTTCTCGCCGACCATCGAGACCGAGCACTTTCCGGCACTGGTCAAAGTGGTGCTGCAATCCAATGCGATAGGTGTCGGTACCGAGGAGGCGTTTGCCGAGGATGTCGCCAAGGGCTCGCTGGTGCTGCTGCACTGGCGCAACCTGCCGCAGAACCTCGAAAGCATGAACGCCCGTTGCGGCATCGTCAGCCGCACCGGGTTTCGACTATCACCAGCAGCGAGGGCAATGATCGAGACGTTGATTGCGGTGGATCGGCAGGACGTCAGCGTCGCTGTCTGAAACCCTTTCGCGAGCAGGCTCGCTCCCACACAGGACCTGTGTACACATCCAATGTGGGAGCGAGCCTGCTCGCGAAGAGGGCAGCGAAGACGCTGGAGATCTAAAGCTTGGCGGCTGAGAGTTCAGGCGCCACCCAATCGCTGATCTTGAACGGCTTGCGAATCAGCTTCTGCTGCGCCGCCAGGTCGACCTTGTCCTGCAGGCCGCTCAAGAACACCGGATCCAGTGTCGACGGGAAAATCTCACTGAGATTCTGGTCCTTCAGATCCTGAGCCAGAATCACCGGCGGATAACTGGCCAGCCCTGATACCAGCTGCACATAGGCGTCCTTGTTGCTGTCCTGCGTCAGCCACTCGACCGCTTGCTGCTGCGCCTTGAGCAGTTTCGCAATGACCTCAGGATGGGCGTCGACAAACTTGCCATTACCCAGCAGCACCGCCTGCACGCTGCCAGCGCCGCCAAGGTCCTTGGTGTTGAGCGGCAATTCCGCCAGGCCTTTGGCTTGCAAGGCACTCAGCGCGGAGCTGCCCCACGAGGCATCGATCTGCTTGGCCGCGAGTGCCGAAACCGCCGCGTTGAAATCCAGATTGATCACCTTCAGATCCTTCTCGCTCAGGCCCTGACTGGCCAGCGCCGCATCGAACGACAGCTGCGTCGCCGTCCCGCGAAAGATCGCCACGCGTTTGCCCTTGAGATCCTGCAAGGTCTTGATCCCCGAGCCGGGCACCACGCCGAGGTATTGCTTGACCCCACGCGCCGTCGCGCTGAGCAGGCGCGTGTCCAGACCGTTGGACTTGCCGATGATCGCGGCCAGATCACCGAGATAGGCCAGATCGACCTGCCCATTGGCAAACGCCTCATTGATCACCGGCCCTGCGCCCTTGAAGAAACTCCACTGGATCTTGATGCCCTGCTCGGCGAAGGCCTTTTCGAAGATCTGCTGATCGCGCAGCACATCGACGATGCCGCCGCCGCTGTGTTGAGTGCCGGCGCTGAGGTCGGGCACCGCGATGCGGATTTCCTTGAGTTCTTCGGCTTGGGCGCCAAGCGCAAGAAAGCCTGCAAGCGCCGGGGCGGCCAGCAGGCTGATGATTCGTTTGAAGGGAAGGTTCATGGGGTGCGGCTCCTTGATCGCTGAGGAGCCGAAAGTAGGCCGGATGCACACCTTCACTTAAATACTATAAATGCACATTTTTATATCCATATGAGCTAAGCGAGGGCGTGTGCGGTTTGCAGCGCGATATGCATTAACAGCATCGAAAATATTCTTCGAATGCATTGGATGCGCGTAAGCAGGCAAGCCTTAAATGGATTCGCTTATCTCCCGATAGCATCGAACGCAACTTTGTTAGATCAGTTACATATATGACGAAACCCAGTGTGGGAGCGAGCCTGCTCGCGAATAGGCCATACCAGCCGACATCAGTGCTGCCTGAAACAGCCATTCGCGAGCAGGCTCGCTCCCACATGAAAAGCGGTTCGCCATGCAACCCGACAACGGAGGTCACCCATGGCCCGTCAATCCCTGCTCAGTCTGCCGCTGGCCGCGCTGCCGCTGAAAAGCCGTCGCACCTGGCCGAGCCTGAATCAACGCCTGTTGCCCTGGCTGTTGCCCGTCAGCCTGTTCGTCCTGTGGTGGCTGGCCGCGCGCAATCAGTGGATGAGCGAGCAGATCCTGCCGGCGCCATCGCTGGTGTGGAGCAGCGCTGTGGAACTGGCCCAAGGCGAGTTGTGGAGTCATTTGTGGATCAGCCTGCAACGGTTGTTCTGGGGCTTGTTGGCAGGCGTTTCGACCGGCGCGGTGCTTGGCGCCGCACTGGGCTTCAGTCGACGTCTGGAGCGCCTGGTTTTTCCGACATTCGCTGGATTGGCGCAGGTGCCGACGCTGGCGTGGATTCCGCTGTTCATGGTGTTCTTCGGCATCGGCGAAGTGCTGAAACTGGTGGTGCTGATCAAGGCCATTGTGGTGCCGGTGACCTTGCACACACTGGTTGGCGTGCGCGATGCGCAACCGAAACTGCGCGAAGCCGCCGCCGTGTTGCGCCTGCCGCCGCGTCTGCTGATTCGTCGTCTGGTGCTTCCCGCTGCGCTGCCGGCGTTCATGGCTGGCGTGCGCCTGGCACTCGCCGCCGGCTGGACCTCGTTGCTGGCGGTCGAGCTGCTGGCCTCCAGTGAAGGCATCGGCTATCTGATGGTCTGGGCGCGGCAGCTGTTCATGCTCGACATCGTGTTCGTGTGCATCGTGGTCATCGGTCTGATCGGTGTGGCCATGGATCGCGGCATCGGCCTTCTCGACCGCAGACTGGTGCACTGGCCGCACCCGGCCACCGCGCAAATCACTCGCGGCCCGCGCTATCAGGGCTGGCAACGCCTGCAACCGTGGCTGTTGCCGCTAGGCTTGTTGGCGCTTTGGCAAACGGCCAATGATCAGCAGTGGGTCGACGCGAATATTCTGATCAGCCCTGCGGCTGTGCTGAGCACGACATGGGACGGATTGCTCGACGGCACGCTGGTCAACGGCATGGCGCTGAGCCTGAGCCGCACCCTGGGCGGCTTGCTGATCGGTGGCGGCCTCGGCTTCGCCCTGGGCTTGCTCCTCGGCCTGTCGCGTTTCAGCGAACGCCTGCTCGGCCCGACACTCGCCGCACTGCGCCAGATTGCGATTTTCGCCTGGGTGCCACTGCTCACCGCGTGGTTCGGTCTCGGCGAACTGGCCAAGTGGGTGTTCGTCGCTCTCGCCGCCTTCTTCCCGCTGTTCGTCGCCACCCAGCGCAGCGTCGCCAATCTCTCGCCGCAACTCAACGAAGCCGCGCAAGTGCTGCGCCTGAGGCTCGGCCAGCGCCTGCGTCGACTGGTGCTGCCCGGCGCTGCGCCGGGGATTTTCGCAGGGCTGCGATTGAGCCTGATCTACGCCTGGCTCGGCACCATCGGCGCTGAATATTTCATGCCGTCCAATGGCGGCATCGGCAGCCAGATGATCGGCGCGCAGCAGCTGTTGCGCATGGATCTGATCATGGCCGGCATGCTGCTGGTCGGCCTCACCGGCGCCCTGCTCAACCTGAGCGGCCAACGCCTGGAAATTCGCGCGACCCGCTGGAGACACGCATGAACGCACCGATTGTCAGCTTCAACCACGTAGGCAAATCCTTCGCCGTCAACGGTTTCGAACTGGAGGCGATTCGCGAATTCAACCTGGACATTGCCGAGGGCGAATTCGTCGCCATCGTCGGCTCCAGCGGCTGCGGCAAATCCACTTTGCTGCGTTTGCTGGTCGGCCTCGACACCGAGTTTCGCGGACAGATCAGTGTCGATGGCAAGGCCGTCAGCGGCATCGGCGGCGAGCGCGGTATCGTCTTTCAGGAACATCGTCTGTTTCCGTGGCTGACGGTCGCCGACAACATCGGCCTCGGTCTGGTCAATGAACCGCTGAGCGGAGCGCAGAAACAACAACGCATCAAAGACTTTATCGAGCTGGTCGGCCTCAGCGATTTCACCGCGGCCTATCCGCATCAACTCTCCGGCGGCATGGCGCAGCGCGTGGCGATTGCTCGCGGTCTCGTCGCCAGCCCGCGAATCCTGTTGCTCGACGAACCCTTCGGCGCCCTCGACGCACTGACCCGCCAGCAAATGCAGGACGAACTGCTGGCAATCCGCGAACGAGCAAAGATCACCACGATTCTGGTGACCCACGATGTCGAGGAAGCGATTTTTCTGGCCGATCGCGTGGTGGTGATGGAGCCGCGTCCGGGGCGGATCAAGCAAGTGGTCGACATCGCCCTGCCGCACCCGCGCCAGCGCAGCAGTTACGACTTTCATCAGCTGCGCGAAGAACTGCTGCACGAGCTGACCAGTGATGACCATTACCAACCGAGCGCACCGGTGCAGATCCGCGATCTGCCGCTGACGTTCATTGCCTGCTGAACAGGAGTTTCGCGATGCCGCAACGTCCCAACTTTCTAGTGATTCTGGCCGACGACCTAGGCTTTTCCGACATCGGTGCGTTCGGCGGCGAAATCGCTACGCCGAACCTCGATGCGCTGGCCGAGAACGGCCTGCGCCTGACCGATTTCCACACCGCACCGACCTGCTCGCCGACGCGCTCGATGCTGCTGACCGGCACCGATCACCACATCGCCGGCATCGGCACCATGGCCGAAGCGTTGACCCCGGAACTGATCGGCAAACCTGGCTACGAAGGCTACCTGAATGACCGCGTCGTCGCCCTGCCCGAGCTGCTGCGCGAGGCTGGCTATCAAACCTTGATGAGCGGCAAATGGCATTTGGGTCTGAAGGCTGAACTGGCGCCCCATGCGCGCGGTTTCGAGCGCTCGTTTTCACTGTTGCCGGGCGCTGCCAACCACTATGGTTTCGAGCCGACCTACGATGAGCAAACGCCGGGCCTGCTGAAATCCACCCCGGCGCTGTACATCGAGGACGATCAGTTTGTTGACGAGTTGCCGAAGGATTTCTATTCCTCCGATGCCTTCGGCGACAAGCTGCTGCAGTACCTCAAGGAACGCGATCAGACCCGGCCGTTCTTCGCTTACCTGCCCTTCTCCGCGCCGCACTGGCCGCTGCAGGCACCGGCCGAGATCGTCGAGAAATACCGTGGCCGCTATGACGCCGGCCCACAAGTGCTGCGCCTCGAACGCCTGGAAAAACTCAAGGCACTGGGTCTGATCGAGGCAGACGTCGAACCGCACCCGCTGATTCAGCTCAGCGCGCAGTGGGACGCGATGAGCGATGAACAAAGGCAGATTTCCGCACGAGCCATGGAGGTCTACGCGGCGATGGTCGAGCGCATGGACTGGAACATCGGCCGGGTCGTCGATTACCTGCGCCAGCAAGGCCAGCTCGACAACACCTTCATCCTGTTCATGTCCGACAACGGTGCCGAAGGCGCGCTGCTGGAAGCGTTCCCCAAATTCGGCCCGGAGCTGATGACCTACCTCAACCAGCATTACGACAACAGCCTCGACAACATCGGCCGGGCCAATTCCTACATCTGGTACGGGCCGAACTGGGCGCAAGTGGCAACCGCGCCGTCACGCTTGTTCAAGGCTTTCACCACCGAGGGCGGGATCCGCGTGCCGGCGCTGCTGCACTATCCACAATTGCCGCTGAAAGGGCAGATCAGCCATGGTTTCGGCACGGTGATGGACATCACCCCGACCATTCTCGATCTGGCTGGCGTGCGGCATCCGGGCAAACAGTGGAAAGGCAAAGCCGTGGCGCCACTGCGCGGCAAGTCGTGGCTGGGCTTCCTGTCCGGCGAGACCGCGCAGGTGCATGACGAGCATACGGTCACCGGTTGGGAATTGTTCGGACGCCGGGCGATTCGCCAGGGCTCGTGGAAAGCGGTATGGATCCCCGGGCCGGTCGGGCCAGCGACCTGGCAGCTTTATGATCTGGCGAATGATCCAGGGGAGATTCATGATCTGGCGTTGAGTCAGCCGCAGAAACTCACTGACCTGATCGGGCATTGGCAGCGGTATGTAGAAGAGACCGGGGTGATCCTCAGTGCTTCGCCGTTTCAGCCGGATTGAACCAAGATCAAAAGCCCCCCTCACCCCCAGCCCTCTCCCTGAGGGGGAGGGGGAAAGGGAGCAGATCTTCATGCTTTTCCAACCTGAGGTCGGCTCGAAATTTCAGGTCGATGTATCCAGCATAAACAGCTGGATCAGTCCCCTCTCCCCTGGGAGAGGGTTAGGGTGAGGGGCATCTTTCAGGCCTCCACCGCCTCCCCGGACACCACTTCCTCATCTCCGCGCACAAACCGGTTCGCCCGGCCAAACGTGCCGAAATCATTGAAGCGCACACCCATCTCGCGCATCACCTTGTGCGCCACCGGCACAGTCATCTGACGAATGTAAAACGGCTCCTTGACCACGAAATGATGAATTCCGTGACTGCTGCCGAAGTTGAAGCAGAACGCTTGCAACGGCCACAGCCACCACGGGTTCAGCACCTGGCATTGCTGCAGCACATTGCCCGGTTCGACGTCGCCGTAGTAATGCATGTTCGAGCTGATGAAGTGCAGGCAGAAAGTGCGCAGCACGTTGGGGCCGATGATCACCACGGCGGCGATATCGATCACCTGCATCACCGACAGCGTGGTGGCCGACCACTCGATGGGCGAGCCGAGCAAATGCGCGATGCCGTTGGCCCCGTGAAAGCCGAGAAACACGTACCACGCTCCCCAATGCAGCAGCGCCAGCGGTGCGTAGACCTTGAGCACGCGCTTGCCGATGCTCCACTTGTGTGCCCAGGTCCTGGCGCGGAGCAGGCGGATAAACGCCGACATGACGTTATCGCCAACCATCAGCAGACGGGCAAACCCCCACGGCTCGCCATTGGTGATTGCGCGCTCTTCCATGTCGGCTTCAGTGCCGGAAACCTTGTGATGGTTGAGGTGCAGGTGGCGACGGATCCACGGGTTGATCGTGCTCGGCCGCGCCAGCCAGACCAGGCCCATCATCAGGTTGTGCGGTACGCGCTGTTTGCGGAAGTACATGCTGTGGATCAGGTCGTGTTCCAGCTCATGGGTCAGCGAGGCGAAAAAAGCATTGAACAGCAGGCACACCCACCAAGCCATATGGCCAGTGATGTACAGCGCCGCCGAGCCGATCATCCCGGCCAGCGCGAACGCCAGAATCCCCGCACCGAGGGCATCCTGATGCTGAAGAATCGGGTAGCGCTCACGCAATTGCGCACCCTTGGCCAACACCACTTGGCGAATATGTGCCGAGCGCTGCGCCGCATTCAGTCGTTCAGGGCTTGCAGAAGTACCGTCCATGCTTCCATCCTCGGGTCTAAGATGAATGCATCGTGCCTTGCCGGGGTTCGATCCGCGCTAGCCAAGAACGCCAACCTGTTGACCGGACGCGCCAATCCGCATGAAGGAACCGACCTCCCTCGCCAGCTGGACCCGCGCCTTGCGCAAACAACTCGACGCGCTCGGGCTGGACAGCCTTGCCTTGTGCCAACAGGCCGGGCTCGACCCAACGCTGATGGACGACCCCAATGCGCGCTATCCGCTATCCGGTACCACGCGCCTGTGGGCGCTCGCCGTTGAAGCCAGCGGCGACCCGGCGCTGGGCTTGCGCGTGTCGCGTTTCGTCAGCCCGACCACGTTCCACGCGCTTGGTTATGCGCTGGTGGCGAGCGGCAGCTTGCGCGAAGTGTTCGAACGCATCGTGCGTTATCATCCGGTGGTCAGCGATGCGCTGGAGCTGGAGCTGAGCCGTAGCAATGACCGTTATCAATTTCGCCTGAAAATTCCGCCCGGCAACCCGGCGCCGGCCTTCGAAGCCATCGACGCATTTACGGCGATCTACGTGCGCACCTGCCGCAATCGCCTCGGCCGTGACTACGCACCGCTGGCGGTGTACTTGCGCCGCCCCGAACCGAGCGATGCCCAGCAATGGCACAAAGTCTTCCGCGCGCCAGTGTATTTTTCCGCCACCGAAGACCGCCTGGAATTCGCCCTCGGCGACTTCGACAGCCACCTCGACGACGCCAACCCGGAACTGGCCGAGCACAACGAAGCCGTACTCAAACGCACCCTCGCCCAGCTCAAACCGCTGACCTGGGAGCGCAAGGTGCGCGATGCCATTGAAGAACAACTGCCCGAAGGCGAACCGAGCGCCGAACGCATCGCCCAAGCCTTGCACCTGAGCCTGCGCAGCCTGCAACGGCATCTGGCGGATGAGGGCTGTCGCTTCGACACCCTGCTCAACGAAAGCCGCGAGAATCTGGCGCTGCTGCACTTGCGCGACCCGCAGTGCTCCTTGAGTGAAGTCAGCTATCTGCTGGGATTCGCTGACACCAGCAGCTTCAGCCGCGCGTTCAAGCGCTGGACCGGGATGACGCCGGGGCAGTTTCGGGATCAGTTGCGCTGAGTTTCAACTGTTGCGCAGGCTGCGCGCCAGACCGGCCGACCATTGTTCGATCATTGCAGCGCCCACCTCTGCGAAGGCAGGATGATTTGCGCTGTACTCCGCCATTTCGCCCAGCGCTTGCTGTACACCCTGCGCGACCATTTGCAGTAACTGGTTGCAACGCGCTTCACTTAGATTGCAGGCCGTACGACCAAACCTGGTAAGCATTTTATGCTTGGGCCACGCCTTCGAACCGCCCAACAGCAGTGCCATGCTATCGCTCTTGATGTACACCGACGTGGTGATGATGTCGTACGCCGGAGCCAGCCTGACCAATGCGCGCTCGCCACAATCCTCATAGAGCACGCCAAAGTTTTTCAGGTGGGCATCGCCGTTTTTCAATGCCGCCGATAAAGCGACAATCTTGAAGAAAGCTTCCAGTGCGTGCTTGAGTAATGAGGGCGAAACAAACGCCTTGATCTGCCGTGCGACTCCTTCGTAAGAGCCATCGTATTTGGCCTTCGACGGCCAGCCGTTGAGCACGCAAAAGTCTTCGAAACCGAGGTATCCGGTGTCGCTCAAGTCAAAACGCTCGATGACGAGAAATTTGCCATGCTCGCTGAGTTCGAAATGCGGCACGTCGAGGCCACAAAGTTGCGCAGCGCGCAGGCAGAAATATTCGTTGGTTGCCAGCTCGGGATACTCTTCGGCACGGAAGGCTTTGACCAGATGAGTCGAGCCTCGGTGCGTCAGTCGGTCTATTGCAGCGGCACTGTCACGCACCAACACTTTGGGCTGCACGCCTGAAACTCCGGAATACTGCCCGTAAGTCTGCAAAAGATCCTCGAACAAACCTTGCGCACCGTCATGAACCAACAATTCAGCCAGCGAGGTTTCAGGTGGACGATCAGTTGTCGATGCGCTCGCGATCGAAAGACGCCCGAGTTGATGCGGGCCGACGATACTTAGTAAAGCGAAGTCATCGAAGCCGCGCACGGCTTTGCTGAAACGCCGGACCAACTCATCGCGCAACGCACCTTCAGGAAGATTCATCTCGAATATCGGATGAATGCCGCGTTCATAACCATAACTTTCCAGGCGTGTCGGCATGGTCAGCGAAACGGCATTTTCATCAATCGCATCGTCCCGATAGCTGAACACGCTGTCGACACCTGCGTGCCCGCGCCCCAATCTTCCAACCTCATGGCCGCCGACGCAGACCTGCAAGCGGTCCAATGCCTCAGCCATGGAAGTTCACCTTGCGCAGCGTGTCGAGTGTCGGCCGTCGAGAGGCGCGGGGGATTGCGGCCAATTCGTAGCCGAATCCGTTAAGAATCGCTTCGACTTTACGCAGACCGATTTCCGAGATTGTGTTGTTTTCAATCCCCGAGATTGTTGCGCGGCTCATGCCGTATTGCTGCGCCAAAGCTTGCTGGGACAGCTTTTCAGCCTTACGCAAGCTTCTGATCAACTCGCCAATTTTTTCCATCACCGCCCCAGATGCATTGTTTACAATGCAAATCCACCAAAAAAATTAACTGCATCATAAGCAATGCAATTAATTGAGCTTAGCGTAGATGGTCAGCCATCGCTAACGTCTTAACACCGCCCCGCAAACCCCAACTCAAACACCGTCCCCCCCACATCACTCCTCACCCGCACCTGCCCGCCATGCAACTGCATGATCGACTGCACGATCGCCAAACCCAGCCCACCCGAATCTCCCGGTTCCGCACGTGAAGGATCGACGCGGTAGAAACGGTCGAACAGTTTGCCCAGATGCTCAGGCGCGATGACCGGGCCGTGGTTGTGCACTTGCAGCCAGCACATACCCGGTTCATCGCGGCGTTGCAGGCTGATCAGGGTGCCGGGGTCGGCGTGGCGTACGGCATTGGCCAGCAGATTGCCGAGGGCGCGTTGCAGCAGTTGCTGGTCGGCGAGCAATTCGCCGTGCATGCGGTTTTGCAGTTGGAGGTCGCGGTCATCGGCCAAGGCTTCGAAGTAATCGCAGAGTTCGTCGCCGACGTTGCGCAAGTCCAGTGTGTGCAGATTGAGCGCACGTTCGGCCTGTTCGGCGCGGGCGAGGAACATCAGGTTCTCGGCCATGCGCTTGAGCCGTTCGAACTCTTCCATGTTCGAGGCCAGCACTTCCTGATATTCGGCCGTGCTGCGCGGATGGTTCAGGGCCTGGCCGTTGCTGGCGAGCAAGGTGTGCAGAGGGGTGCGGATTTCGTGCGCGAGGTCGGCGGAGAATTGCGACAGGCGCTGCACGCTGTCGTCCAGCCGCGCCAGCATGGTGTTGAGCGCGTGCACCGGCTCGCGCAGTTCGCTCGGCGTGCCCTCGGTAGGCAGGCGTCGATCGAGGCTGCGCAGATCGATGCTGCGCACCGCTTCACTCAACTGATGCAAGGGCTGCAAGCCACGCCGCAGCAATAACAGGCCCAGAGCAAACGCGAGCACCGCGCCGAGGCCGACGGACAGGTACAGACGCAGGCGATAACTGCCGAGCATCTGCTCACGCTCGCTGAGCACTTTGCCGGCGATCACCGTGAGGGTTTCACCGTTGGGGCCTTGGGCCTGGCCGGACAGCAAGGCCAATTCGGCGCCGTCGCTGGCCTGCCAGGTGAGCACGTCACGGCGCTGCGGCATTTGCTCTCGCGGTAATGCATTGAGCGCGGGCAGTTCACGCTGACGCGGGTTGATCGCGATCACGCTGGAGCCGTCGGCCCGGCGCACCAGCAGCAGACTGTCGAGATTACCGAGCATGTTCTGATACAACCGTGGCCGCGCCTGCAAGGCGTCGAGGCTGTCGCTGTCGGCGAGCAAGGCACGTACTTGCTCGAGGCGACCGAGCAAGGCCATGTCGTCACGAAAGGCCAATTCCGAGGCCAGCGAGCGGTAGAGGAACACGCCGATTGCGCTCAGCGCCAGCGCGCAGACCATGGCGAAGGCCAGCGCCAATCGCCAGGCAATCGACTTACTCCACATCGTCCGGCGCTTCCAGTTGATAACCGACGCCGCGCACGGTGTGGATAAGTTTCGGCATGTACGGGTCGTCAACCTTGGCGCGCAAACGACGCACGGCGACTTCGACCATGTTGGTGTCGCTGTCGAAATTCAGGTTCCACACCTGCGATGCGATCAGCGTGCGCGAAAGCACTTCGCCCTGGCGGCTGGCGAGCAGCTGCAAGAGGGCGAATTCCTTGTTGGTCAGGGCAATGCGCTGGCCGCCGCGACTGACCCGGCGGCGCAGCACGTCGATTTCCAGGTCGGCGATGCTGTACGACTCGGCTTCGCGCATCGGCCCGCGTCGCAGCAGCGTGCGCACGCGCGCGAGCAACTCGGCGAAGGCGAAGGGTTTGAGCAGGTAATCGTCGGCGCCCAGCTCAAGACCACGCACGCGGTCTTCGATAGCGTCCTTGGCGGTGAGAAACAGCACCGGTGTGGCGCCGCGCTGGCGGATCAGCTGGAGCAATTGCCAGCCGTTGAGGCCAGGCAGCATCACGTCGAGGATGATCAGGTCGTATTCCTGCTGCTCGATAAAATAGCGGCCGTCGAGGCCATTGAGCGCCACGTCCACGGCGAAACCCGACTCGCCCAGGCCCTTGGCGAGGAAATTGGCGGTTTTGGCTTCATCTTCTACGACCAGCAAACGCATGGCACACCTCAATTGATCAGGTACACAGGCTAGGCGTGTTCGGCGCCGTTGCCCATTACAAACTTGTAATCCGCCTGACGGAGTTCTGACGAAGTGCGCCGGTTAAGGTGCAGACATCCCCATTCGGAGCCTGCCCATGACCGTCAAATACCTTGTCGCCAGCCTGATCCTCGGCCTCAGCGGCGCAGCAAGTGCCACGCCAGAACTGCCGCGCCACGCCGATCTCGACCTGAAAACCGCACGCTGGCTGGCGGACAAGGCGATGAGCAGTTGCACCGGCACGGTGTCGGTGCTCGACCGTGGCGGCAACCTGCTGGTGACTCTGCGTGGTGACGGCGTTGGCCCGCACAACACCGCCGCCAGCCAACGCAAGGCTTACACCGCGCTGTCGACCAAGACGCCGACGCGGCTGTTCGCCGAGCGCGCCCGCAGCAACCCGGAAACCGCCAACCTCAACACCCTCGATAAATTGCTCTTGCTCGGCGGCGGCATTCCGTTGTTCGCCGGCAGCGAACTGGTCGGCGCCATGGGCGTGGCCGGTTCCGGCGGCGGTGAGCAAGACGAAAACTGCGCCCGCGCCGCCGCCGACAAAGCCGGCCTGACCATCACCCGTTCCCACTAAGGAGATCCACCATGACCACCCTGCGCATGACTCTCGCCGCCCTCGGCCTGAGTGCTGTTTCCAGCCTGGCGCTGGCCGCCGGCAATCCGCTGAGCGTGCACGTGCTCAACCTGGAAAATGGCCTGCCGTCACCGGGCATCAACGTTACCCTGGAAAAACACGTCGGCGAAAACTGGCAGCCACTGGCCCAAGGCACCACCAACGAACAAGGGCGGATCGCCGAACTGTTCCCGGCCAAACAGCCATTCGAAGCCGGTGAATACCGCGTGGTGTTCAAGACCGGCGAGTATTACCAGAAGATCAAGCATGAGACGTTCTTCCCGGAAATTCCGGTGATCTTTCAGGTCAAGCAGACCGATCAGCACTACCACATCCCGCTGCTGCTGAGCCCGTACGGTTTCTCGACCTATCGCGGTTCGTAATCCAAACGCGGATCCTTCGTAGGAGTGAGCCTTTGTGGTGAGGGGATTTATCCCCGCTGGAGTGCGCAGCAGTGCCTTTTTCAGGGCCGCTTCGCGCCCCAGCGGGGATAAATCCCCTCGCCACAGGTGCCAGTTCCGACATTGGATCGGTTTCAGTTTTCAGATCGTGGCCAAGGCACGCAATCTCACCGCATCGAGAATTTCGATTTCGCCGTATGCGAGCCCGATAATCCCCTGCCCCTGCAGATCCTTGAGGATCTGATTGGTGGTCTGCCGCGACAGCGACAGCATCGCCGCCAACTGCTCCTGCGGCAGTTGCAGCGTCCGGCGTGGTGCGTCGAGTTCGCCGTAGCCTTCGGCAATCATCAGCAGCCGATGGGCGAGACGCGCCGGGGCTGGCAGCAGGCTCAGCTGTTCGAGATTGATGAAGGCCAGGCGCAATTTGTGGCTCATCAGCAGCGCCAGATGCCGCCAGTACTGCGGCTGTTCGTCGAGCAATTTGAGCAACGCCGCTTGCGGAACATTCAGCAAGGTGCACGACCCGACTGCATAGGCATCGTGAGTGCGAGGCTGGCCATCGAACAGGCAGATTTCGCCGAACCAGTGCGGCGCCTCTATCAGACTCAGCAAGGCCTCCTTGCCCTGCTCGCTCACCGCGCCAATGCGCACTGCGCCATCGAGCACTGCATACAGACCGCACGGCGCATCGCCACGCTGGAACAGTCGTTGTCCCGCCGTCAGCCGCCGCTCCCGAGCCAGCGCCAGCAGGCTATCCTGAAAAGATGCAGGCAAATGACTGAACCACTGGCCGCTGAGCAACCGTGCACGAATTTGCATAACCACTCCTGGAGTGTCGCCTGCCCGACAGAGCGAACGCGGATCCCGAGGGATGATGCATTCAACCCCACTGGAGGAACAACAATGAAAAGCCTCGTCGACCACCTCAGTCAATACGCCGCCTACCACCGCGACCCGCGCAACATCGCCAGCCACTTTATCGGCATTCCGCTGATCGTGGTGGCGGTGGCTGTCCTGCTGTCACGGCCGCAGTGGGCGCTGGGCGGGTTGTGGATATCTCCGGCGGTTTTGTTAGCGCTGGCCTCGGCGTGGTTTTACCTGCGCCTGGAATTGAAGCTTGGCGTGTTGATGACAGTACTGATGGGGCTGTCGGTGTGGGCCGGGCATGCACTGGCGCAGCAGAGCACCATGGTCTGGCTGAGCAGCGGCCTGGCGATGTTTGTGATCGGCTGGGTGATCCAGTTTGTCGGGCATCACTATGAAGGGCGCAAACCGGCGTTTGTCGATGACATCAGCGGGCTGATTGTCGGGCCGTTGTTCGTTGTGGCTGAGTTGGCGTTTCTGCTGGGGATACGGCAGGAATTGAAACAAGAGATCGAGTTGCGGGCGGGGATGGTGCGGGTCAATCCGAATCGCGCTGCTGTCTAGATCGTATTCGCGAGCAGGCTCGCTCCCACATTTGGAATGAGTTTTCCCTGTGGGAGCGAGCCTGCTCGCGAAGCTTTTGCCTTTAAATATTGGCGACTTTCTGCCAGACCTTCGGCTTGAAGAACAGGGTTTCACCCTTGGCCAACCCGATCAGGCTGTCGTGGTCTTTCACCACTTCGGCCTCGATCAAATCCGTCTGCCCCTCAACCTTCAACGTCACCCGCGTGGTCGCGCCCAACGGCCGGATATCGCGCACTTCAGCGGCATGGTGATCTTCCAGCTCATGCTTGGACAACGACACTTCGTGCGGGCGGAACAGCACGTGGTTGTCGTCGCTCAGCAGCAAGCGGTTCGAGTCGCCGAGGAAGTGATAGACGAAATCGCTGGCCGGGTTTTCGTAGACGTCGCCCGGTGAGCCGATCTGCTCGATCACACCCTTGTTCATCACCACGATGCGGTCGGCGACTTCCATCGCTTCTTCCTGGTCGTGGGTCACGAACACCGAAGTCAGGTTGATGTCTTCGTGCAACCGCGCCAGCCAGCGCCGCAGTTCCTTGCGCACCTTGGCGTCGAGGGCGCCGAACGGTTCGTCGAGCAGCAGCACTTTAGGTTCCACCGCCAGGGCACGGGCCAACGCGATGCGCTGACGCTGGCCACCGGACAACTGCTCCGGGTAGCGATCCGACAACCAGTCCAGTTGCACCATGTTCAGCAGTTCGTGAACCTTGGTGGCGATCTGGCTTTCGCTCGGGCGCTGGTTTTTCGGTTTCATCCGCAGGCCGAACGCGACGTTGTCGAACACTGTCATGTGGCGGAACAAGGCGTAATGCTGGAAGACGAAACCGACGTTACGATCACGCACATCGTGGCCGGAAACGTCCTCGCCGTGAAAAACGATGTTGCCCTGATCCGGGGTTTCCAGACCGGCAATAATCCGCAGCAAGGTGGTTTTGCCGCAGCCCGACGGACCAAGCAGCGCGACCAGCTCACCGCTGTGGATATCCAGGCTGATGTTGTCCAGCGCCTTGAACGCGTTGAAATTCTTGCTGACGTTACGCACTTCGATCGACATGAATTATTCCTCCGCGGCGCTGGCGCGCAGGCGGTTGATACGGTTTTCGCTCCACTGCTTGAGCAGCAGGATGAAGAGCGCCAGGATCAGCAACAGGCTCGCCACGGCGAACGCGGCCACGTGGTTGTATTCGTTGTAGAGGATCTCGACGTGCAGCGGCAAGGTGTTGGTCACCCCGCGAATGTGCCCGGAAACCACCGACACCGCACCGAACTCGCCCATGGCCCGCGCGGTACACAGCACCACGCCATAAATCAGGCCCCACTTGATGTTCGGCACGGTGACGTGCCAGAACATCTGCCAGCCATTGGCACCGAGCAGGCGCGCGGCTTCCTCCTCTTGGGTGCCTTGTTCCTGCATCAGCGGGATCAGCTCCCGGGCCACGAACGGCACGGTGACGAAAATCGTCGCCAGCACAATGCCCGGCAGGGCGAAGACGATCTGGATGTCGTGATCCTGCAGCCACGGCCCGAACAGGCCCTGCGCACCGAACATCAGCACGTAGACCAGACCGGCGATCACCGGCGACACCGAGAACGGCAGGTCGATCAGCGTCACCAGCATGCTCTTGCCACGAAACGAGTATTTGCTCACGCACCATGCCGCACTGACACCGAACACCAGGTTCAGCGGCACCGAAATCAGCACCGCGAACACGGTGAGTTTCAATGCCGAAAGCGCGTCCGGTTCAAAAATCGCGGTGAAGAACGCGCCGAGACCGTTTTTCAGACCTTGCGATACGACGATGAACAACGGCAGCAGCAGAAACAGGAAAAAGATCAGCCAGCCAAGACCGATCAGGACTCTGCGCGAAGTGGCGCTGCCACGGCGCGCTGCGTTGGCCGAAGAGGCGGCCGCAATGGACGATTGGGACATGTTCGCGCCTCCTTATGGGGTTTCGATGCGCCGCTGCAGCAAGTTGATCAGCAGCAACAGGATGAAGGAAACCACCAGCATCAATACGCCAATGGCGGTAGCGCCGGTGTAATCGTATTGGTCGAGTTTGACCATGATCAGCAGCGGCAGGATCTCGGTTTTCATCGGCATGTTGCCGGCAATGAAAATCACCGAACCGTACTCGCCGACGCCACGCGCGAACGCCAGCGCAAAACCGGTCAGCCAGGCGGGCAGCAGTGCCGGAACCAGAATGTGGCGAAATACCTGCCATGGCTTCGCACCCAGGCACGCCGCCGCTTCTTCGACTTCACGGGGAATATCGGCCAGCACCGGCTGCACCGTGCGCACCACGAACGGCAGCGTGACGAAGGTCAGTGCGAGGGTGATGCCCAGTGGGGTGTAGGCGATCTTGAAACCGAGGTCAGCGGCAAATTGCCCGACCAGCCCGGCCGGCGCGTACAGCGCGGTCAGCGCGATACCGGCCACAGCGGTCGGCAGGGCGAACGGCAGATCGATCATCGCATCGATCACCTTGCGCCCGGGGAAGGTGTAGCGCACCAGCACCCAGGCCAGCAGCGTGCCGATGATACCGTTGATGATCGCCGCACACAGCGCGGTACCGAAGCTCAGCTTCAACGCCGCCAGCACCCGTGGTGCGGAGATGATCGTCCAGAACTGATCCCAGGTCAGTTGGGCGGCGTGGACGAACATCGCCGCCAGCGGGATAAGCACAATCAGGCTGAGGTACACCAAGGTGTAACCCAGCGTCAGCCCGAAGCCGGGTATGACGGGGGAGATACGACGCGACATAAAAGTCCCTGGTTGAAAACGCATCAATGTGGGAGTGAGCCCTGTGGTGAGGGGGCTTATCCCCTCACCACAAAAGCTCAGTCCCACATGTCATGTGCCCAGACATCAGGCCGGTTGAAGGCGAGATTACTGCGCCTGATAAATCTGGTCGAACACGCCGCCGTCGTTGAAGAATTTCGGCTGCGCGGATTTCCACCCGCCGAAGTCCTTGTCGATGGTCACCAGTTCCAGTTTCGGGAACTGCTGGGCGTACTTGGCCGCTACGTCCTTGTCACGTGGACGATAGAAGTTTTTCGCGGCGATTTCCTGACCGGCCGGGCTGTACAGATGCTTGAGGTAGGCTTCGGCGATCTGCGCGTTGCCCTTCTTCTCGGCATTCTTGTCGACCACCGCCACTGGCGGTTCGGCGAGGATCGACAGCGACGGCACGACGATATCGAACTTGTCTGCGCCGCCGTCTTCTTTCAGCGCCAGGAACGCTTCGTTTTCCCAAGCCAGCAACACATCGCCCTGACCGTTGTTGACGAAGGTAATGGTCGAACCACGGGCGCCGGTGTCGAGGATCGGCACGTGCTTGAACAGGGTCTGTACGTATTCCTTGGCCTTGGCTTCGTCACCACCGTTGGCTTTCAGGCCATAGGCCCACGCGGCGAGGAAGTTCCAGCGCGCACCGCCCGAGGTTTTCGGGTTTGGTGTGATCACCGAGACATCGTTCTTGACCAGATCGCCCCAGTCCTTGATGCCTTTCGGGTTGCCCTTGCGCACCAGGAACACGATGGTCGAGGTGTACGGCGTGCTCGCTTGCGGCAGACGCTGCTGCCAGTCGGCCGGCAGGCTCTTGCCGAGCTTGGCGATTTCATCGATGTCACCGGCCAGGGCCAGGGTCACCACGTCAGCACGCAGGCCATCGATCACCGCACGGCCCTGCTTGCCCGAGCCACCGTGGGACTGCTGGATTTTCACCGTGTCGCCGGCATGGTCCTTCTGCCAGAACTTGATGAATTCGGCGTTGTATTCCTGATACAGCTCCCGCGTCGGGTCATACGACACGTTGAGCAGCTCGTAATCCTTGGCAACGGCGGAACCGGCAAACACGGCACTGACCAGCGCGGCCAGAGCGTAACGGCGAATCGACGACATGGTGAAAGCTCCTGGAATTCTTGGTGATGGCTTTTTCTTATGTATTGCTGGAATCGGGTCCCGTTGAAAGATCGCCGCCTTCGCCAGCTCCTGCACACAGCCCCCTGTAGGAGCCGCCGCAGGCTGCGATCTTTTGATTTCAGCCCGGTTGTTTACCGGGTTGCTGCAAACGAAATTTCTCTTTGCGTTCGATCTGTACGACTTGCGCGTTGTGCACAGTGATCTCCACCGCGCCGAACCGCAGATCGCGCAGGGCGCTCTGGATTTCACGCAAGATGGTGCTTTCGTCCTGACCGTCAACGCTGCGAAGGGATGCGCTCATGGTGCTGCTCCTTTGAAGGGGATTTGCCTGGCAGTGGGCGGCACTGCGTTCGGCGTGGGAGCAATATAAGAGAGGCATGGATATTCTTAAAAAGACTATTTAAGAATGTTTATATAACCAGAAAACAATATGAGAGAGGGCAAGGGGTTTGCGCTGATTTGAAATCGTCAAGAGAACTTGTGGCGAGGGGATTTATCCCCGTTGGACTGCGTAGCAGTCCCGTTTTTTTGGGTCGCTTCGCGACCCAACGGGGATAAATCCTCTCGCCACAGGATCGGTGTTAGCCATATAGGCTTATTCAGCCAATCATTGGCGTTTTCGCCCAATCAAGCCGATCCGCAGACACCGGCCGCCCAAACCAGTAGCCCTGCCCCAGATCGCATTCCTGCGCCAACAGAAATGCCGCCTGCTCAACCTGTTCGATCCCTTCGGCATGGACCTGCATGCCCATGCTGCGGGCCAACGCGATGATCACCCGGACAATCGCCACGTCATCTTCATCCCACGGCAACCCGGCGACGAAGCCCTGATCGATCTTGAGTTTCTGCACCGGCAGGCGCTTGAGCCGCAACAGCGAGGAATAACCCGTGCCGAAATCATCAATAGCCAGACGCACACCCAGCTCGCGCAAGCGATGCATCTGTTCCAGCGCCACTTCGGGATCGTCCATCACCGCGCTTTCGGTGACTTCCAGTTCCAGATAGACCGGATCCAGCCCGGTGTCGTGCAGCACCTGCGCCACCTGCTGATACAACTCGCGCCGGGCAAACAGCCGCGAGGAGACATTCACCGCGACGAACGCCAGCACCACGCCGCTCTGCTGCCATTGGCACATCTGTCGGCAAGCCTGCTGCATCACCCAGGCATCGATCTCGGCGATCAGCCCGGTGCGCTCGGCAATCGGAATGAATTCTGCCGGTGACACCAGACCGCGTTGCGGATGCTGCCAGCGCACCAGTGCCTCGACGCCAACCAGACGGCTGCTTTGCAAGTCATGCACCGGTTGGTAGTAGACGCGCAGTTCCTCCTGCTCCAGTGCGCGGCGCAGCTCGAAGGCGATTTCGACCCGTTGCTGGGCATGGGCGGTCAGCTCTTCGGTATACAGCGCGTAGCCATTGCGCCCGCTGCTTTTGGCCTTGAACAGCGCGCTGTCGGCGTTGCGTAACAACTGCTCGGCGCTGAGGGCATCGCTGGGAAACAGGCTGATGCCGATGCTCGCGTTGATGAACAATTGATTGCCATCTACCAGCACCGGCTCCTTCAAGGCGTCCAGAGTCCGTTGCGCCAGCGCGGCAGCCTGGGCCGGCTGTGGACAACTTTCCGCGAGCACCGCGAACTCGTCACCGCCGAGCCGCGCCAAGGTAATGCCGTGGCCGAACAGTTCCTGCAAACGCGTCGCCACCGCTTTTAGCAACCGATCGCCGACGTTATGCCCGAGGCTGTCGTTGATCATCTTGAAATGATCCAGATCGAGCATCAGCAGCGCGCAGCCACGCTTGTGCGTCTGCGCGGAAGCCAACGCCTGTTCGGCGCGGTCGCTGAACAGCAGGCGATTGGGCAGATCGGTCAACGGATCGTGATGCGCCAGGTGTTTGAGCTCGGACTCGGAATCCTTGATCGCACTGATGTCGGAGAACACCGCCACGTAATGGCTGAGCCGGCCGGAATCATCGTGAATCACCCGGATGGTTTGCCACTGTGGATAAATCTCGCCAGTCTTGCGCCGGTTCCAGATCTCGCCGCTCCACTCACCTTCAGCCTCGAGGGTAGCGAACATCGCCTGATAGAAGCCCGGCGGATGATGGCCGGACTTGAACAGACTGGGCTGCTGGCCGATGACCTCGTCGCGCCGATAACCGGTGATCTCGATAAAGGCGCGATTGACGTGGACGATCAGGCCCCGGTGGTCGGTAACCAGCACCCCTTCGCGAGTGCAGTCGAACACGGCGGCCGCCTGACGCAGACGCTCACGGTCGGTGTGGCGCTCGCGCAAATGCGCGCCGATGCCGAGAAACCCGCACAGCCGCGCCCGTGCGAGGAAAATCAGCGCGGCGCTGATCGTCGCCAGCAGATAACCGTTGATCAGTTGCCAATGGGTCAGCTCACGGGAGTCATCGAAGAATCTGCTTAATAAATGATCAGAAACTTGCAGCCACAGGGCGGCCAGTACGAGGTAGAGCAGCGCTGCACGCAAGGCATCGCGGTAAGTCGCAGACATTCGGTCGTCCATGTCCCTACAAAAAGGTTGGAATTATAGGTCAAGAAACATTCAGCGACTTCTTATCTGAAAGGGCGACTGGTTTTATCTGTGTGCTTAGTGATAATGCAACGGCTGTTTTTATCTTTATCGAGGGCCCTATAGCCTATGTGGTACGAAGGTTTTCTTGGCTTGTCGGCCTGGTCACTGGTCGCGGTCACCCTGCTGATGACCCATGTGACGATTGTCGCCGTCACGGTCTATCTGCACCGTTACTCGGCCCACCGCTCGCTCGAGCTGAATGCGGGTCTGAAGCACTTTTTCCGTTTCTGGCTGTGGCTGACCACGGCGCAGAACACCCGCGAGTGGACTGCCATCCACCGCAAACACCACGCCAAATGCGAGACCGAGGATGACCCGCACAGCCCGGTCATCAAGGGTCTGTCCACCGTACTGCGCACCGGCGCCGAGCTGTACCGCAGCGAAGCGCAGAACCCGGAAACCCTGCGCATCTACGGCAAGAACTGCCCGGAAGACTGGATCGAACGCAACGTCTACAGTCGCTATCCGCTGCTGGGCGTGGCGATCATGGGCGTGATCGACCTGCTGCTGTTCGGCACCATCGGTATCACCATCTGGGCAATCCAGATGATGTGGATCCCAGTGTGGGCCGCTGGGGTGATCAACGGTCTGGGCCATGCCGTCGGCTATCGCAATTTCGAATGCCGTGACGCAGCGACCAATCTGGTGCCGTGGGGCATCCTGATCGGCGGCGAAGAGCTGCACAACAACCATCACACCTACCCCAACTCGGCCAAGCTGTCGGTGAAGAAGTGGGAATTCGACCTCGGCTGGGCGTGGATCAAGGTCTTCTGCTTCCTGCGCTTGGCCAAGGTGCAGCGGGTCGCACCGATTGCCCACCGCGTCGAAGGCAAGGGCAGCCTGGACATGGACACCGCCATGGCGATCCTCAACAACCGCTTCCAGATTATGGCCCAGTACCGCAAATTGGTGATCGGCCCGCTGGTCAAGCAAGAGCTGGCCAAGGTCGATCATTCGGTGCGCCACCAGTTCCACCGGGCCAAACGCCTGCTGTCGCGGGAAACCAGCCTGCTGGAAGACCGTCATCACCTGCGCATCCAGACCATGCTCGAACACAGCCATGCGTTGAAAGTGATCTACGAGAAGCGCCTGGCTTTGCAGCAGATCTGGGTCAAGACCAGTTCCAATGGCCACGACATGCTGGCCGCCATCAAGGAATGGATTCACGAGGCCGAGGCCAGTGGCATCCAGTCGTTGCGGGATTTTGCTGATCAGCTGAAAACCTACTCGCTGCGTCCTGCGACTGCCTGACCTGCAATGAGGCTGCGATCTCAAAGATCGCAGCCTCATTGCACTCGTCAGCTCCAACCCCCACCGCCCGGCGGGACTCGGTAATGGCCGGGAACTTCGCCGAAAATCACCTATCTCAATGACACTTCGCCATCCCGGCGGGCTGTCCTGTGGCCGTTGTCGACATTGCGGCGCGCCCTTTGAGATTTGTGCCGATGGTCAACAACAACCAGAAAGACACGTCCTTCACTCAATGGCCCGAGGCCGCGCAAACGCTGATGGCGTTGATGCATGCGCAGGGCGAAGTCGCGCGCCTGAGCGAGCGCGAACAATTGATCAGTTCGCTGCTGGTCAGCGTCAACGCCGTGCTCTGGGCTTTCAACTGGGAAACCCGACAGGTGTTGTACGTCAGTCCGGCCTATGAACGGATCTTCGGCCGTTCCGCCGCGCTGTTGTTGGCGGATTACAACCAGTGGCGCGACAGCATTTATCCCGATGATCTGGAGTACGCCGAGCAGAGCCTCGCCGAAGTCCTGCACCGAGGTGCGGTGGAAGATCGCGAGTACCGCATCATTGCCGCCGATGGCCAGGTGCGCTGGCTCAGCGACAAATGTTTTATCAATCGCCAGGACGAGCCTGGACAGCCGGTAATCATCGTCGGCATCGCCGAAGACATCACTGACAAGAAAAACATGGAAACCGAGCTGCAGCGCTTGGCCACCACCGATGTGCTGACGCAAAGCAGCAACCGCCGCCACTTCTTCGAATGTGCCCACCGCGAGTTCGCTGAGGCCCGCCGCCAAGGCACACCGCTGGCCTTCCTGTTGCTGGACATCGACGATTTCAAAGTGATCAACGACAGCTACGGCCACCCCGAGGGCGACAACGTGCTGCAACGGATCGCCGAATGCGGGCGCGGCTCATTGCGCCGTGGCGATCTGTTCGGGCGGATTGGTGGTGAGGAGTTCGCTGCGGTGTTTCCCGGCTGTGCGCCGGACATGGCCGTGCAAGTGGCAGAGCGACTGCAGCAGGAGATCCAGCGACTGCGCTTCAACCACGACGGGCAAGCATTCAGCATCACCGTGAGCCAGGGCCTTACCAACCTCACCGACGAAGACAAGAGCCTGGACAGCCTGTTCGCCCGCGCGGATGCGGCGATGTACGAGGCGAAACGGCAGGGCAAGAACCGGATTATTGCGGCCTGATCCGTATTTTGTGGCTGCCGCAATTCCTGTGGGAGCGGGCTTGCCCGCGATGAGGCCCGCACTTTCAACAAAAATGTTGCCTGCGCTGGCGCCTTCGCGAGCAGGCTCGCTCCCACATTGGAATGTGGTGATCTGTCATTTGCGCATCCGCAGCAACTCCGGCAGCCCGATCTTGAGCAACCGCGCCGTCCGGCTCTTCGCCAGTTCCTCAACGCCTTCATGCTCGGTCAGCCGCGCCATCTGCGCCGCCATGTGCATCACCAGCGCCTCGCGACTGTAAACGCCGCCACCGAGCTGGTAGGCCGAAGCAATCAACTCGCGCAACTCCAGCGGCAGACGCCAGCGAGTGCGCAATGCCGAGCCATAAGAAGCGGCAAACTTCGCCAACGCTTCACCGACCTCCTGCAACTCGTCCAGCTCGCCGCCGGCCTGCTGCCACTCCTGCAAGCAGCGCAGCAGCGCCAGATCGCCGAGCCGATGCAGCATGCCCGCGCAATAGCAGCGCTCCTGATCCAGATCGAGCAGGCGCGCCAGCGTACGGGCGTATTCCGCAGTGTGCAGGGATAGTCCCCAATAGCGCTCGGCGTAATCCGCCAGGCATGGATCGCTGAGCCGCGCGCTGCGTTTTAGCGCCAGGCCGAGAATCAGGTTCATGCTCTGCCCGGTGCCGAGTCGGTGCAGCGCCTGGGCCAGGGTTTGCACCGGCGCGCCGTAGTGTTGCGCGGCACTGTTGGCGGCTGCGATCAGCACGGCGGTAATCTGCGGATCGGTGCGGACCTCTTCCTCCAGCAACTTGAGGTCCAGCCCTTCGGGATTGAGGCTACGCTTGACCGCCACTTGCACGTCGGTCATCAACGGCGCGCCATCGGCCTGCTCGCGACGCCGCTCAAGGAACACCGAGAGCGTCATGCCCGGCGCCAGTGCCGGCACTTCGCATACCACCGCTTCGCCAGCGTTGAGCAGCAACCCCTGCAAGCGCTCGGTCAGGTATTCCATATTCAACGGCTTGGTCAGGTACGCCGTCGGCGCCAGCGGAATCGCTTCGCGCACACTGGCGCTGTCGTTGCGGCTGCTCGTCAGAATGAACGGCAGCGGCGGATTGCGTTTGCGCTGCCGGACGCTGCGCAGCACATGTAATCCATCGATGCCGGGCAGCTCCCAATCGACGATGGCCAAGTCATAGGGCACCTCGCTGAGCAAGGACATTGCCTGCTGGCCATCTGCACACAAATCCAGACGCGCATCGCAGCGCACATTGAGTAGCACTTGTTTGAGCAGGTCACGGGACCAGGGATCGGCCTCGGCAATCAACACCCGGGGTACGGCGGGTAAATCAACGGCAGTCATGCGCGCTCTCCTTGCAATGTCTGAACCTTAGCCAATGCTGGCGATTCGATACAGGGCAAACAGGTCCGATGTGTTTCAAGGGACGAAAAAAACCCGCCGAAGCGGGTTTTTGTCGAGCAAGTCACACCAACGGATCAGAGCTCAGAGAAGCACTCTTCGATGATCGCCAGACCTTTGTCCAGTTGCTCATCGGGCGACGTCAGCGGAACCAGCACGCGCAGCACGTTACCGTAAGTGCCGCAGGACAGCAGGATCAGGCCCTTGTCACGCGCCTTGGCCACCACGGCAGCCACGGCAGTCGGGTTCGGCTTGTGGCTGTCGCCGTTTTCGAACAGCTCGACCGCGATCATCGCGCCCAGCGCACGCACTTCACCGATCACCGGGTACTTGGCCTGAATGGCCTTCAGGCCAGTGACCAGACGCTCACCGACAGCCTTGCAACGGTCCAGCAGTTGCTCTTCTTCAAACACTTCCATCACTGCCAGTGCAGCGGCGCAAGCGATCGGGCTACCGGCGTAGGTGCCGCCCAGGCCGCCCGGCGCAATGGCGTCCATGTACTCGGCCTTGCCGCACACGCCGGCCAGCGGGAAGCCGCCAGCGATGGACTTGGCGAATGTGGTGAGGTCGGCGGCAACGCCCATCTGTTCCATAGCGAAGAAGGTGCCGGTACGGCCAGCGCCGGTCTGCACTTCGTCAGCGATCAGCAGGATGCCGTGCTGGTCGCACAAAGCGCGCAGACGCTTCATGAATTCCTTCGGCGCGACGTAGAAACCACCTTCGCCCTGCACTGGCTCGATGATGATCGCAGCGATGTCTTTCGGCTCGGCGTCGTTCTTGAAGATGCGTTCGATGGAAGCGATCGAATCGTCGATGCTCACACCGTGCAGTTCGTTCGGGTACAGCGCGCGGAAGATGCCGCCTGGCATCAGGCCCATGCCGGCCGAGTAAGGCACGACTTTACCGGTCAGGCCGAGGGTCATCATCGTGCGACCGTGGTAAGCGCCGGTGAATGCGATCACGCCAGCGCGGCCAGTGGCGGCACGGGCGATCTTCACGGCGTTTTCCACCGCTTCGGAACCGGTGGTGACCAGCAGGGTTTTCTTGGCGAAATCACCCGGCACCTTGGCGTTGATTTTTTCGCACAGCTCAACGTACGGCTCGTAGGCCAGTACCTGGAAGCAGGTGTGGGTCAGCTTGTTCAGCTGTTCGGTCACGGCGGCGATGATTTTCGGGTGCACGTGGCCGGTGTTCAGTACAGCGATACCGCCAGCGAAGTCGATGAACTCACGACCTTCAACGTCGGTCACGGTGGCGTTCTTTGCCGACTCGGCGAAGATCGGGTGAATCTGGCCAACACCACGAGGTACGGCATTGGTGCGGCGGGCCATCAGTTCAGCGTTAGTCTTGCTCATTACAGTCCTCATTCGCCGCTCATCGGGCGGCGTGGTTCAAGGATGAAGCGGGAGAAATCGGCGGTGGCAGCATGCGATGATCGACTGCCACGGCGTTCCTGGCCGCAGAGAAAATTCCTGTTTGAAACCACGCAAAGGGACAGCGCTCTCGTGCCCTTTGCGTTTGCAGCGATCCCTTTCCCGGCTTAGATGCCCAGGCAGAGGTATTTGATTTCCAGGTAGTCTTCGATGCCGTACTTGGAGCCTTCACGGCCCAGGCCCGAAGCCTTGATGCCGCCGAACGGCGCGACTTCGTTGGAGATCAGCCCGGTGTTGACGCCGACCATGCCGTATTCCAGCGCTTCGGCGACACGGAACACACGGCCGAGGTCACGTGCGTAGAAGTACGAGGCCAGACCGAATTCGGTGTCGTTGGACATGGCGATCACTTCGGCTTCGTCTTTGAAGCGGAACAGCGGCGCCAGCGGACCGAAGGTTTCTTCCTTGGCCACGGCCGCGTTTTTCGGCACGTTGGTGAGAATGGTCGGCTCGAAGAAGTTGCCTTCCATCGCCTTGCCGCCCGCCAATACGGTGGCACCTTTGCTCACGGCGTCAGCGATGTGTTCCTGAACCTTGGCCACGGCTTTTTCGTCGATCAGCGGGCCGGTGGTGGTGCCGTCTTCCAGACCGTTGCCGATCTTCAGTTTGGCTACAGCTACTTTCAGCTTCTCGGCGAACGCATCGTAGACCGCGTCCTGAATGTACAGACGGTTGGCGCAGACGCAGGTCTGGCCATTGTTGCGGTATTTGGAGATGATCGCGCCTTCGACGGCCTTATCCAGATCGGCGTCGTCGAACACGATGAACGGCGCGTTGCCGCCCAGTTCCAGCGAGACTTTCTTGATGTCCTTGGCGCATTCGGCCATCAACTGGCGACCGATTTCGGTCGAGCCGGTGAAGGACAGTTTGCGCACGATCGGGTTGCTGGTCAGCTCGCTGCCGATGTCGCCAGCGCTGCCGGAGACCACGCTGAACACGCCCGCAGGAATGCCCGCGCGCTGAGCCAGTTCGGCCAGGGCGAAAGCGGAAAATGGAGTTTGCGATGCTGGCTTGAGCACCATGGTGCAACCGGCGGCCAGAGCCGGGCCGGCCTTGCGAGTGATCATTGCCGCCGGGAAGTTCCACGGGGTGATCGCGGCGGTGACGCCAATCGGTTGTTTGATGACGATCAGGCGCTTGTCCGGCTGATGACCCGGAATCACGTCACCGTAGATGCGTTTGGCTTCCTCGGCGAACCACTCGATGAACGATGCGGCGTAAACGATTTCGCCCTTGGCTTCGGCCAGCGGCTTGCCCTGCTCGAGGGTCATCAGGCGCGCGAGGTCGTCCTGGTTCTCGATCATCAGCTCGAACCAGCGACGCAGTTTGCCGGCACGCTCTTTGGCGGTCAGTGCACGCCAGGCCGGCAGCGCCTTGTCGGCGGCCTCGATGGCACGGCGGGTTTCAGCGGCGCCCATCTTCGGCACGGTGCCGAGGATTTCGCCGGTTGCCGGGTTGTTGACCTTGATCGTCTGACCGTTGTCGGCATCGACCCAAGCGCCATCGATGAAGGCTTGCTGGCGGAACAACTGGGTGTCTTTAAGCTGCATGTCGGCTTTCCTTAACAGCACCGCGGCCTGCGCGGAGCAAATTATGATTGTAGAAAGGCGCCTCGCAAGGCTGCCGTCAGGGAAATCAGTGAGCGGATTGTGGCGCATCAACAGTGCACGACCGGGCGCACCTGCGCTGCAACATCCCGCCAAAGAGCGTTTGAAATCTCAAACGGATCGTAGGTTCAAAGGGGGTAAAGGACAATAGGTCGTTCGAAAAAAAGAACAAAAATGCCGCTTTTCAGATCAACGCACACAATACCCATGCCGCAGGAAAAACCTTAGATCAACCCCGACGAAGCGCCAAGCGAGGGTTTTGCAGGACGTTACCGCTTTAAGGAATGCAGCGATTTTGCGCCGACACGCACACTGACAAAACCCGCCAAACCCGGCATGGACGCCCCGAGCCGACCTAGGTATGATGTCGCCCGCTGCACCAGTAGCTCAGCTGGATAGAGTACTGCCCTCCGAAGGCAGGGGTCGTGGGTTCGAATCCCGCCTGGTGCACCATGAATCAAACGAGAAAGCCCCGGACTGTGATGGTCCGGGGCTTTTTTGTGGGCGATGGCAAGATCGCTGGAACGCCGTCACTCCGTCGTCCAGTCAAACTCGTCATATTCATCGTCGTCATCCCCCTCCTCCTCAGCCTCGTCAAATACCTCGTCTTCTTCAACGAGGTCTTCTTCCGGCTGATTCAGCAGAAACTCCTTACGTGTCTCGGTTACTGCACGCCGCATTTGTTCGCCCTTTTCCGGGCAGTTGAGTAGCTGGGCGATGCGGTCGATTTTTGCTGCCACGGTGTCCTCCAGCGCATTGGCAATGGCTTGATAGTGCGCGTTTTCGCGGGGCAATGCCAAATGGCTGGGGAATCAGGGCAGTCAGCCGCCCGTGAGCGGCCGAACCTCAGCGGTGATAACGCCGCACCGCGCTGCTGTTGCGCAGCACATGGCCTTTGATTTTTTCCATCAGCTCGGCGCGGGTCAGGCCGGCAGGCAGGGCGTCCGGGGCGAGGTCGAGGGCGTAGATCTGGATGATGTAGTGGTGCGCGCTGTCGCCCACTGGCGGGCACGGACCCATGTAGTGGGTGTTGCCTTTGCTGTTGGTGCCGTCGACGCCTTCGAGGGCGGATTTGGCACCGACGCCGGCCGCGATCTGGTGGGTGGTGGGTTTGATGCCGTAGTGAATCCAGTGATCGACGCCCAAGCCTTTCTGGCCATCCGGGTCGTGCATGACGATGGCGTAGCTCTGGGTACCGGCAGGGCCGGCGTTCCAGCTCAACGCCGGCGACTGGTTCTTGCCGCCGCAGCCGGGTGCGTCACTTGCCGCTGCCGAGGTGAACAGACGGTTATCCGACACGCCGGGGATGCTCAGGGTGAAGCGCTCCTGGGCCTGTGCCGGGAACTGCACGCAAAGGGTCACGGCGATGGCCGCCAGCCATGGGTTGAGAGAGGTCAATCGGGTCATTCCGGGAGCACCTTGTGCAGTGAGGCCGTCGTCGGCCCGCAAACTATAGCCGTACCGTTCGTGCCTTGGCAGTAGCAAATGGCTGAACCTCGCGCGGCGCCGCCAACTCACAAGAGAAATGCCTGCGAGGAACCCGAAAATGTCCCTGCACCGTGTCGCCCGTTTCGCCGATGTCCCGCAAGACCGTGGCCTGCAAGTCGAAATCGGCGACTGCAAGATCGTCCTGCTGCGTGCCAACGGCGAGTTGCGAGCGTTTCAGGGCCTGTGTCCACACGCCGGTGCGCCACTGGCCGAGGGTGCGTTGTGTCACGGAAGGTTGATTTGCCCTTGGCACAAAGCCGCGTACCGCGCCGAGGACGGTGGCCTGTGCGAGCCGCCGTCGCTGGACAGTCTCAAGCGCTATCCGCTGGAGTTGCGCGGCGATGAAGTGTGGGTCGATGACCAGCCGTTGCCCGATCCGCACACCCCGCCCGCTGACGACCCAAGAACGTTCGTGGTGGTCGGCGCCGGGGCGGCGGGTACGGCTTGCGCGGCGGCCCTGCGGGAGAAAGGTTTTGGCGGGCGCATCGTGCTGGTCGATGGCGAACCGGGTGCCGGATACGACCGCACGGTGTTGAGCAAATTTGTCCTCGCCGGAGAAATGTCGCCCAAAGATGTCCCGCCGCTGCGCGATGAGGCGTTCTATCAAGCGCAACGGATTGAACGTGTGCAAGGCGAAGTGACTTCACTCGACGCCCCAGGCAAAACGCTGCATCTGAACAACGGCGGCATCCTGCGCTACGACGCCGCTGTACTCGCCACCGGTGGCGCGCCCAATCCATTGCAGTTGCCTGGTGCCGAGTTGACCAACGTCTTCGTCCTGCGTTCGAAAACTCAGGCTGAACAGATCATCAACGCCGCTCAACCGGGCCAGCGCGCGGTGATCATCGGCGACAGTTTCATTGCCCTCGAATGCGCGTCGGCCCTGCGCGAGTTCGGCCTCGACGTCACCGTGCTGGCACGCCACTCAGTCCCGTTTGCCAAGCAATTCGGCGAGGCCGTGGGCAAGGCGATTCGCGCCCTGCACGAAGAGCACGGGGTGAAGTTCATCAGCGAACACGAGGCCACGCAGATCCTTGGCGAGGACATGGTCGAGGGCGTGCTGCTCGACAACGGTCTGCGCCTGGCGGCGGATCTGGTTCTCGCCGGCGTCGGCGTTCACCCGGCCACTGAGCCTTTCGACTCATTGCCCAGGGAAGAAGACCAATCATTGCGTGTCGACGGCGGCATGCGCGTGAGCGATGGTTTATGGGCGATCGGCGATATCGCCACGTTTCCGCTGAGCGGCCAGCCAACTCGCATCGAGCATTGGCGCCTGGCCCAGCAACACGCGCGGATCGCCGCCAGCAACATGCTGGGTGGCGAGGAGCATTATCTGGATGTGCCGTTTTTCTGGACGTACCACTTCGGCAAGAACTACGACTATCTCGGTCATGCGCAGGAGTGGGACGAGGTCGAGTTCAGCGGTGAGCCGGAACAGCCGCCGGTCATTGGCCTGTTTGCAAAAGACGGCATCGTCGTTGCGGCGGTGGCCTGCGACAAGCAACGCGCAATGGCGCTGCTGGCCGAGCGAATGAAGCAACCTCTGCGAATGAAAGAGGCCTGGACGCTGATTCAGGCCTGACATCGATGCTGTACGAGGTCAGGTCAGGCGTTTCACCGGCTCACGATTATTGTCTTCTTCGGCATGCAGAAAGATCACCCGTGGATGCTCTAAAGGTGCCAGCGGCGCCGGTAGTGCTTGCTGCTGAAGCGGCCACAAATGCGTTTCGACATGACTGATGTCGCCGTCCTGGTCGTTGTGAATGGTCATCACCCCCGGCGTGCGCAGTTTCTGGAAACGCTCATCGCACAACTTGAAACTCTTGCTCAGACCTTCATCACCAATTACCGGCGACGGCAAACGGCGCTGGGCGAAGCTGCGGCTTTTGCGTTGCTGGTAACGCGCCCAACCGATCAGGATCACCGCGTTGACCAGCGCCACCCACATATAAACCTGCAAAGTGCCCAAGGCGTCGAACGCCGAATGATCGATGCGCGGGCCGCCGGTGGTTTCGATCAACGGCCATAACCCGCGTACCAGCAGGAACAGCAGGCCAACCCAGGCCAGGACGGTGAGGATCACGTCGATCACCACCAGAAAGGGCCGCTGGCGAGTGCGGATAATTTTCATTTGATGACTTCCTCCTGGTCGTCGCCCAGCGGGCGAATGCCCCGATCAGGACTGACCCAGCGCGCGCGTTTTTTGTGTTGGCTGAACAACACTTTGGGGAAACTGACCAGGGTGGTCAGCAGACTGACGAGCCAGAACACCAACGGATACCAGACCACCCAGAACATGGTCTTGCCCAGACCCGGCTCATAGCGCCGGTCAATGACGATGCTGACGGCAAACTGCACCAGGCAGACAAACGCCAGCAACAGACCGGTGAAGGCCGGTGGCATCAGGTGATCCACGGCGATCGCGTCGGGCATGACCATGAACTTGCCCATGCCCCAGAAAATCACCGACAGCAGGAAAGTGAAGGCCCAACCGGTGGACAGGCAGTATTCGAACAGCAGAGGCCACAGGTAGCGATGGCGGTATTGCCAGATGCCGCGAATGTTCTTGAACAGCACTTCGGCGCCGCCCTGAGCCCAGCGCAGACGCTGCTTCCACAGACCGCCGAGGGTTTCCGGCATGAGGATCCAGCACAGGGCGCGCGGTTCGTAGAAGATGCTCCAGTGATCCAGTTGCAGCTTCCAGCTGATGTCGATGTCTTCGGTGATCATGTCCGGGCTCCAGTAGCCGACACGGTTCAGCGCGGTGCGGCGGAACGCGACGATCACGCCGGAGACGGTAAAGATGCGCCCGAACACCCGTTGCGTACGTTTGATCAGCCCGATGATCGAGGAGAACTCGCCGACCTGCACTCGCCCGATCAAGGTCGAACGCGTGCGGATGCGCGGGTTGCCGGTCACTGCGCCAAGACGTGCGTTATCCAGCATCGGCGCGACCAGGTACGCCGCGGTGTTCGGCGCCAGCAAGGCGTCGCCGTCGATGCACACCAGATACTCGCTGCGCGCAGCGATCGCGCCCATGCGCAGGGCTACAGCCTTGCCCTGGTTTTCCGCCAGATGCAGAACCCGCAGTCGCGGATCTTCCTTGGCCAGCGCATCGAGCACAGCGGCAGTGTTGTCCTTGGAGCCGTCGTTGATCGCGATGACTTCGATGTTCGGGTAGTGCTGGGCCAGCGCCGCGTGGATGGTATCGGCAGCGTTATCGCCCTCGTTGTAGCAAGGAATCAGAATCGAAATCAGCGGCTCGCCTTCCAGCGGTGGCGGCAGCGTGTCGTCCTGCCATGGCCAGTGGCGCTCCCAGTGCAGCCAGAAATACAGGCCGCCGGCGATCCACAACCCGGACATGAACAGCGGGTAGAAGAACACGAACGACATCAGGAACTGGCCGGTCACGAGGAAGATCAGCCCCAGCGGAACGCCAAGGACAATCGCCAGAACAAGCAGGGCTAACAGTCTATCCAGCATGTTATGGATTCCATTTGTTGGAGAGTGCAGGCCTTACGGTTTTCAGGTCTGGCAGGTTGTCGAGGAAGTTGTCCGGGTAGTAACCGAAGCTGGTTGCGCCTTGACGCTTGAGCCGGCCCATCCAGTCCGCCAGATGCACGGCGTCGATATCGGCCTGATCCTTCTGGTTCCAGTCACGCGCCTGCAATTCGAACACGGTGCGGTTGAGCGCGCCGGGACGTTTCTTCACTGTGGCGACCAGTTCTTCCAGCCACGGGCCGGACTCGGCCAGCGTCTGTTTTTCCATCAACGGCATGGCCATCGGCGCCGTCCAGTCGTAGGTGGCGAGGAAGTCATCGAGGTTCTGTGCGAACCACGCTTCGCTCTCTGGATTGAGCATCGGTTCGGCGAAGATGTTGCGTGCCGTCAGCACTTGCGGGCCGCGAATCGCACGGACTTTCGCGGTCAGTTCGTTGGTGAAGTCGATCAGGTAGCGGCTCTTGAAACGCGTCCAGCGTTGCATCGCCGCCGGATCGTCGCGCAGCGCGGCAATCGAACCTGGCAGACCTTGAGCGGCGTAGGCCTTCAGGGCATCCGGGCTGGCGTCCTCAAAATCCGAGAGCACCGCATCGTCGTGGTAGAGAATGCCGTCGACCGAGGTCAGCCGCGCCACGTCTTCATAGATTTCACCGATGATCTTGCGCACTTCGGGATTGAACGGTGACAGGCGTTTGTACTGTTTCGGATCGACCGAGGTAGTGGCGGTTTTCGGGTCCCAGCGGGTCACGCGCGGCAGCTTCGAATCCAGTTCGAAACTCAGCACCGGCATCCACGCAAAGACCTTCACGTGGGCACGGGTGCGCAGTTGCCAGGCGACGCGGTCGAACAGGTCGGCGCGCATCGGCAAGTGACGGTTGGGGAAGTACAGCGAATGCACCAGACCATCGCCCTTGGGATCGGCGAAGGCTTGCAGGAACACCGTGCTGGCGCCCAGGTCAGCCATGCGTTGCACCAGTTTGCCGAGGTTGATGTCCTGCTGGGCCGGGTCCGGGTCGTAGACGTTGTCGAGGTCGACATGCACCACGCGCATCGGCGCTTCGGCCTGCACCGAGACGATGCTGTTGGCGAAATGCTCGCCATCAGGATCGGAGGCGACCAGAAAGCGCGGCCCGCTCATCAGGTTATCGAGGGTGTCGAGGCCGTCGTCCAGGGTCAGGGCCATTTCATAGCCCTCCTCACCGACCACGGTCAGCGAGGTACCGTCGGCGGTGCCGTACGGCCAGACCCAGACGCGTGGTTTGTAACCGGTGGCCTTGCGGATCTTCTCGGAAATGTTTTTCACGTCGGTGCGAATGCGCGCCTGGAAATCGGCTTCGGATTCGTAGCGTTTGGTCACCGGGTCATAACGCCGGGTCGCGGCGGCCGGCTGCAGGTTGCCCTGCGGGTTGCCAAGGATGCCTTTGTGGTTGGCATCGGTGTGAGCGGCGATCTCTACCAACCCGGACCTGGAAATTTCGCGGATCTGCTGCCAGGTCAGGAAGTTCTCACGGTTACGCGGCGTGCCGGCGAAATCCACCGGTTGATTGAGCGGCGTGTCGATCCAGGTGCCGACCGGCGCCAGCAACGCGTGCCAGTTGTAGGCGCGCAGCACTGGCAGCACGCGGGTATAGAAGCTGGCGTAACCGTCGTCGAAACTGAGCAGCACCGCTCTCGCCGGCAGCTCCGGGCCGCCCTTGCGTGCGGCCATGATCTGATCGACGGTCACTGGTTTGTAGCCGTTCTCGCGCAGCCAGGCGAGCTGCTCGATCATGCGCTCGGTGCGCACCGCCACCACGGCCTGATCGGGATCACGGTCTTCGACATCGTGGTAGGCAATGCCGAGCACGTGGTTTTTTGGCCACGGTTGTTCACTGGCCGCGACCGGCCGCTCGGAGGGCGGCGCGAAGGCCGGGGCTTGCTGGGCGCAGGCGCTGACCAGCAGCGCTCCCAGCAGAAGGATGAAACGCGAGATAAAAGGCATCTTCAAACTCTTCTAGAAGCGGAAAGTGAGGTCGACAAGCAGACGCAGATCAGTTTCCCGATCACCGTCATAAGGCCGGTTGATCACACTGAACATGCCGCCCACATCGAACACGTCGTTCCAGGCGTACCGTTGGCCGTAACCGAGCAACGCCATGCCGCCGGTGCCGTGGTCGCGCTGACTGTAAGTGCCCGCGCCGGCCTGGAATTGCTGGCTCCAGGAAGTCTCGTAACGGTGGTAGAGCACGTGGTTGACGTTGACCAGCGGCATCACGCTGAAGTCCGACTTCGGGTTGAAGTAGGGCACGTCGTCGGATTTCGAGTTGTGGCTGGTGCCGACTTCCAGGCCGGCGTCGACCTGGATGTTCGGCGCGGTGTAGATGCCCTCGCGCCCGGTCACCAAGGCTTCGACGCGGTTGTTGCCATCACTGAAGTGCGACGGGCTGACCGACACGCGCCACTCGCGGCTTTCGTTGGCGCGCCAGCGCAGGAACGCACTGCCGCCATTGGCCTTGATGTCGCTGTTGAGCGCGCGCAGCGGCGTTTCCGCCGAGAGGTATTCGAGGCTGCCGCCGTACTGCCAGTGATCGTTGATGTCGCGGGCTATCGCCAGGCGTGCGCCTTGTTTGTCACCGAAGCCGTAATCGTGATTCGACACCTCGGCTTCGAGGGTCATGTCACGGGTGCGCCGTTCCAGGCCGACACGCTGGAAGCGATGGTGGCCGGTGCCTTCGGCGAAATCACCGGTGGCATAACCGGCGCCGGCGAACACTCGCCAGTCTTCATTGATCGGTGGGCTGTAAAGGGTGCTCTGGATACCGAAATCACGGCTGCCGCTGACCGCACCGGCATCGCCGCTGCCGCCACCGTTGGCCTTGCCGCCGTAGGCTTCGACGCGCAGTTCGGCCATGTCATGGACTTCCCGTTCGCGAGCCAGACGCTGCACCTGGCGGTTGTCCGGATAACGCGCGACCACATCGTCGACCAGCGCATCGTTCTGCCGCCATTCCTGCAACTCCATCGCGGTGCGCGCCTGAGCGACCTCCAGGCCGGCATCGCGGGGCGCCATGCTCTCGGTTTCCTTGAGCTGATTTTCCGCGCGGCGCGGCCACTGGCGGGCGAGGTAAAGATCGGCCTGGGCCAGACGCAAGCCAAGGTTGCCCGGCGCCTGATCGACCAGAGTCTGCAAACGCTCTTCACCGTGAGGCAGGTCGGAACCATAGGTGCCGGCCTGGGCGGCGAGTTGCTGGGCGTCCATCCATTCATCGTTGGGGTTGCCGATGGGCAGACCTTTGAGCTCGACGCGCGGACGCTGGGCTTTCGCTGCGTCTTCAGCGACCTTGCGCGCTTCATCGGCGCGGTCGCTTTCTAGCAAGGAGTAATACAGCGCAGTGCTGTCTTCAAGACGATCACCGACATCGGCGTCCGGCGCCGAAAGCACCTGGCGATACAGATCGGTGGCAGTCTCGGGCTCACGCTGATCGAGATAAGACGCTGCCACCCAGCGCAGGGCATAGGTCTGAATCTCCACGCCTTCGGCTTGCAGCTTTTGATATTCGCTGATGACGTCGGCGGTGCGCGCCCGCGCCTTGAGCGCGCCCATGCGGTCGATGCGCCAGCGCGTCACGTCGTCGTGAGCAGTGGCGTCAGGCGTCCAGGTCGCGAGCAATTTGTCGTAATCGGCCAGCGCGCGGTCGGCGATGACGTAGCGTTCCTTTTCGCTGCGGGTGGCCAGTTCGGCGAGGCGCACGCGTTCGGCGGCGAGATCGCCTTCGAGCCGGCGCAAGGTCACCGGATCAATCAGGCCGGGACGTTGACTGGCCAGCCGCAGCGCCGGTTCTGGCAGGCGGGCCTTTTGCAGGGCGACCACGTACTCGCGGGCAACTTCCGGCTTGTTGCCGGCGCGGATGAAGGCCTGATCGTATTCGAAGAGTGCGTCGTACTGTTTGCCGGCGCGACCGAGTGCATAGCCCAAGGCGAGACGGCGTGACGGATCGTCGGGTTTGGCGGCGACCAGCGCCTGGGCGCGGGTGACGGCCTGATCGGGTTTGCCGGAATCGGCCTGGGTCAGCGCGAGACCCAGTTGCAGGTCGGCGTTGTCCGGCTCCAGCGCCAGCGCCTTGTTGTACACCTGGGTGGCCTGATCCCAGCGCTTGAGGTTGCGATAGGCACGCGCAACGGCAGTCAGCGCCTGCACCGGCAGAACGCGGTCACGGCCTTGGGTTTCATAGACCTTGACCACTTCGGCATCGAGCCCGGCCCAACTGGCGATTTGCAGATGATCGCTGATCTGGCCTTCGCTGGCCTGGCCAGGCGGCACCTGACGCAGCACGGTCAACGCAGGCGTGTAATGCCCGGCCCGGGAATCGCGTACCATCTCGTCGTAGGGTGTGTCGGCCAACGCCAGCAGCGGCCAGAGCAACTGGCTGCACAGGGCGAATCGGAACAAAGGGCGTAAACCACGATGTAATACAGGGCCATCAATACGCGGCATTTGTCAGCATCCTTACATGGCCAGCCGGGTCGCAATGCCCTCCTTGCCCATTCGTAACGGTGGCCGACAAAAACAGCCTTCGGCCAAGCTTGGTGAGGCAGTCTGCACGCAAGCGAGAGCGAATTTTCACAACGCAATATTTGTTCAGAATCGGTCCATCCGTACAAAATCCGTACAGCAAAACGCCCGGCGCCTGTTCACACAGGGGCCGGGCGTCTGGGGGGCGCGGTTGGGTTTATTGCTCTTGGGTGACGCCGGCAAACTTGCTCATGAGGAAACCGATGAACTGCTCGACGGTCATCTTCTGGCCGTTGAATTCGACCTGATTGGCCGCGTAATGCAGTTTGGTCACCACGTTGGTGCCGTCGGCGACAGCCAGTTGCGAGCCGACCGCCATGCCGGCGAACATGTCCGCCGCTTCCTTGGACTGATCGACGATGGCTTTGGCGTCAGTCTGGCCATCGAGTTGCGCCTGCACGCTGAGCAGATCGACCAGCATCGGCTTGGATACCTGAATGTTCAGGTCGAGCAGCGCGATCAGTTGCTTGCCGAGTTGATCCGGCGGCAGATCCATCGATTGCGGCTTGGTCAGGTCGATCACCAGATTGGCGCGGCTTTCACCGTTGGCGGTGTTGAACGACAGGTTCTCCAGCGCCAGTTGCGGGCCGGCCGCCAGCAACTTCTGCAGATCGGCTTTGACCTGGGCGTTTTCCGCTTCGGTCAGATTCAGCTCCGGTGCCGGCAAACCCTGCGCGGCGGCCTCGGCGGCAGCTTTTTCGTATGGCTGCAATTTGGTCTGGTAGATCTGCATCAGCGACATGGTCGACGGAATGTCGAGGTTCTTCAGGCTCATGGCCATGGCCGCCGAACCGACTTTCTTGTCGTTGAGCGTCACTTCGCCGATTTTGTAGTCGGCACGCCCCGAGGCGTTGCTGCCGCTTTCTTCGGTGCGGTTCTTCATTTCGAAGTTCTTCACGCCCAGCACCATCGGCTTGGCACCGAAGGTGGTTTTGCTGCTGGTCACTTCCAGGGTGTTTTCCCCGGTGTAGTAGCCGTAGCTGCTCTTGGCGAGGTTGCTGGCCAGGGTCAAACCGTTGAGCTCGACCTGCACCGGCGCCTGGTCTTCCGACACGGTGACCAGTTTCAGGTTGTCCATGTAGCCGTCGGCCTTGACCTTCTGCGCCTGGGCGCTGGCAGCGATGTCCATGCTCAGACCGGAAAACTTCAGGCTCGACTGCTCATCCAGCGCGGTTTCGAACGGCACCAGGTTGAGGGTGCTGGTGGTCGATTCGTCGTAGCCGATGTTGGTCACGCCCTTGAGCGGCGCGGCGCCGTTGGTGGCGGCGAACCATTTTTCCGTGGACGGGCTCTTTTCCAGCTCGTAGTTGCTGGTGGCCATGACCGGCAGCCACTTCAGCGAAACCAGGCGCGAGAACGGCAGCGGGCCGTGTTCGATGTGGTCGACGAACAGCAGCTCGACCGGGGCATCGCCGAACATCTCGCCCTCGCCCTTGAGACGATAGTGCGCGGTGCTGGTGAAGGTGTGGCGCTCCAGCGATACCAGTTCCAGCGACGCGGTGCCGTTGGAGCCGGCCATGGCGGTCTGCAGCTCTTTGTTGGCGTTGGTCACGGCGTTGTTCAGTACGCCTTCGATCTTGGTCCCGGTGTACCAGGCCCCGCCTGCGCTGATCGCGCCGATGGCAACAACAATTCCGAGAAGCACGCCTGCTGATTTATTCATGAATGACCTGATCGGTTTCCGTGGCTGTGGATGAAGTCGTCTTCCTTGAACCCGGGATCGGGTCGCGGCTCGACTGTGCGCAATTAAGCGATGGAGATTAGCACCGGGCGCGGGCGACGGCCCAATGTTTAAAGGTTAAAGAGTGTCTATGGACACTTGGGAGAGCAAAAAGATCGCAGCCTTCGGCAGCTTCTACATTTGCAATCCGATTGTCCTGTAGGAGCTGCCGAAGGCTGCGATCTTTTGATTTCAGGAATACTGAACCTCGATTTCATCCAGCTGATGATCAAAGCTCTTCAGCCGCGCGGTCCAGGTATACACCAGCACTTCGAAGTCACGATCGATCACCGCTCCGCCGGTGGTATCCGCCCGCACATCGCAGAAATCCAGTTGATAGCGTTCACGAGCCATGGCCGTGGCGACGTCGGACAGCTCGCGGGCGTTGCTCAGCCAGTGCCAGCCGTCATCGGCGATCTGCTTGTCGAGTTCCAGGCATTGCTTCTTCAGCGCTTCGAGGCTTTTTTCCAGCGGCGTGCCGGTGAGCTCGCCCATGACTTCGGCGAAGGTTCGCCCGGGCTGCCAATAGCTACCCCAGAAGTAGCGGTCGAACACGGTTTCGACCCGGCGCAGGGCGACTTTGGTGTCCCAGATCAGGACGAGCATCCTGCCCCGTTCGAGCTGGCGCTTCTTGACCCGTTGCAGCTGAATCGAGGTCCACGCGACGACGACGATCGCCATCACCGCGATCAACGCAACGGCGCTGTCGAGGAAAACCATTGCCGTGTCGATCTGGTGGGCCAGCATGATCCCGTAGAAATACGTGGCCGAGAGCAGCACCAGTGCGACCAGAGCGCACCAGAAGCCGAGAGCGTAAGGGTTTTTCATTATTGGTTTCCCCTGGGCCAGCACGAGCAATGTGCATTGCAGGAGCGCTTGGCATGGGGCGCCCCTCCAACACTTCAAAGCATAGCAACGGCCTCAGGGTTTGCTGGCGCTCGAGGTGTTCGTTCGTCCGCTTTCCCAGCCACCGCCCAGGGCGAGGAACAAATCGATCTGGCTCATTGCGACCTGGGTGTTGGCGGCGGCCAGTTGCGCGGTGACATCGGTGTAGGTGCGGGTTGCCTGCAGGTCGGCGAGGAACGACTCGCGGCCGGCCTGGAAGAAGCGGTGCGTCTGCTCGGCGGCGAGCTTGGCCGACTGCTCGGCTTCGGCCAGCGCATCGCGGCGTTGCAGCAGCGCGCTGTACTGGGCCAGACCGGTCTGGGTCTCGCGGATGGCGTTGAGCACCACGCCGTCGAAATGCGCTAGCGCGCCTTGAGTGTTGGCCTCGGCTTCACGGATGCGCGCGCGGGCGCCGTTGGTCGGTACTTTCCAGCTCAACGACGGGCCGAAGCCCCAGCGGTTGGTCGACGGGTCGCCGAGGTCATCAATGATGCCGACGGTGCCGATGGTCGCGCCGATGCTGATGTCCGGGTACAGCTCGCCGGTGGCAATGCCGATGCCGGCGGTTGCCGCCGCGAGGCGCCGTTCAGCCTGACGAATGTCGGGACGGCGCTTGAGCAGCGCAGCGCCGTCACCGACCGGCACCAGTTGCGCGATCTTCGGCAACTCGGCGCAACTGGCTGTACCTGCCGGCAACTGCTCGACCGGTTTGGCCAGCAGCATCGACAGACGGAACAGCCCGGCCTGACGCGCCGCTTCATAACGCGGCAAGTCGGCGCGCAGGGATTTGAATTGGGTCTGCGAACGGGTGACCTGGGTCTCGTCGCCACGCCCGGCATCGCGCAGACGCTGGATCAGCGTGGTGCTTTGCGATTGCAGGTCGAGAGAATGCTCGGCGATTTCCCGCTCTTCATTGGCTGCGCAGACTTGCGTATAGGCGCGAACCACGTCCGCCACCAAGGTGATACGCGCAGTGTCGGCTGCGGCCTGAGTCGCATCGGCATTGGCTTTGGCCGCTTCGATACCGCGCTGCAAGGTGCCCCACAGGTCGAACTGGTACGAAGCGCTGATACCGATATCGGCGATGTTGGCCACCGGGACTTTTTCCGGCAGCAGGAACGCCTGACCGGACTCCTGCAAACGTTGCGCACCCATTTTCACCCCGCCGCTCCAGCCGCCAGCGGCCTCGGCTTCATCCACCTGAGCGCGTGCCCGCGACAGGTTCGCCGCCGCCACGCGCAGGTCGGTGTTGGAAGCCATGGCCTGCTGTACCAGTTGATCGAGGCGCGGGTCTTTATACAGCCGCCACCAGTCCGCTGGCACCGGCGCCGAGACCACCGGTTTGCCGGCGACTGCCAGCTCACCCTGAATATCCTTGCGCTGCACCGCCGCGTCGGCGGGCACCTGATAATCCGGGCCGACCATCTGACAGGCCGAGAGCATCATGCCCAACCCGGCGATCAACCAGGCCCTGCTCATGGCTGCGGCTCCTCATGCTGATCGTCGATGATCGACACAGTGGCGGTACGCCCGGCAATCATGCGGAAGTCGGCCGGTACATCATCGAATGCGATGCGCACCGGAATCCGCTGCGCCAGGCGCACCCAACTGAACGCCGGGTTGACGTTGGGCAGCAGGTTGCTGCCGCTGGTGCGGTCGCGGTCTTCGATGCCGGCGACAATACTTTCGACATTCCCGCGCAACCTGGCGCGGTCGCCGATCACGCGGATATCCACCGATTGCCCGACGTGGATGCCGTCGAGTTTGGTTTCTTCAAAATAGCCGTCGATGTGAAAGGAGTTGCTGTCGACCACCGACAACACCGGGCGCCCGGCGGTGACGAATTCCTGCGGACGCGGCGCGCGGTCGTTGACGTAACCATCGACCGGGCTGCGGATCACCGAGCGATCGAGGTTGAGCTGCGCACTGTCGACCGCCACCAAGGCTTCGGCCAATGCCGACTGCGCACGGGCGACGCGCGACTGGCTTTCTTCCAGTTGTTCGGCCGGCACCAGGTTGCCGAGGCCACGGTTACGCTTGGCTTCACGCTGCGCCTGGGCGAGGGTTTCTTCGCGATCGGCAACGGCGGCCTTGGCCTGGCGCAGAGCCAGTTTGAAGCGATCCTGGTCGATGCTGAACAGCACCTGACCGCGCTTGATCAACTGGTTGTCCTTTACCTCGACCTGCTGGATCAGCCCGGACACGTCCGGAGCGATCTGGATGATGTCGGCACGAATGTGGCCGTCGCGGGTCCACGGCGCGAACATGTAATACATCACCATGCGCCAGACGAGGACAACGGCAAAAGTCACGATCAGCAGGGTCAGAACCACGCGACCGATGGTCAGAAACGGTTTTTTCATGTCATCAGGTATCGACTGAGTGAGTCCACGCCGTACAGCAGCACGGCATAGAGCGCCACGTTGAACAATGCCCGGTGCCAGACCAGACGGTAAAAGTGCAGGCGTTGCAGCACGCCATGCACCAACAAAAACAGCACGTAAGTGATGCCCATCAGCACCAGCAGGGTCGGCAGGAAGATGCCGCTGATATCCAGATCACCGATCATAGGGGCGCTCCATCGGGCAGCGGTTCTTCGGGCTCGGCGCTGGAGACGAACTCGACGCCGGGCAGCAAGGCCAGACGCAGACCGCTCAAGGCGTGCAACAGGTGCAGACGGGTTTCATCGTCACCCTGGCCGTTGAGCGCACGGCGCGTGCGATCGAGGGTCATCAGCAGACCGCTTGGCGCCGGCAGGCGTTCGTCGGCTTTGAGGCAGGCACGGAAATATTCGCCAACCTCGCCCACCACTTGTCGCAGCAGGGCATTTGGCACGCCGGTGACGCGCGGGGTGTAGGCAAGCAGATCGAGCATATTCAGACCGACACGCACTTCGCGCATGGCGATGCCGGTGTCCTGACCTGTCAGGGCCAGACGCGGCAGGTGCTGCATCAGCCGATCGAGCAGCTGCACGCCCAACTGCCGATGCTCGGCGAGGCTGGCCGGCTCGGTCATGCTGACGATGTCTTTCCAGCTGAATCGGGTCAGACGCTTGGCCGCCAGTTCGGCACCGAATGGCCGCGCCACCAGCGTCCAGATGAAGGCGAACAACAGCCCCAGCGGTCCAGCCAGATTGGAGTTGGCGAAGGCGAAAAAGTCCGCGTCGTAGGCACCCTGAATACTGATGAACGACGAGGTATTGACCAGCGTCAGCAGCATGCCGAGGTAGAAACGCGGCTGCACGGTCAGCGTACCGATGCAAATGAACGGCACGGCAAACGCCAGCACCAGCATCGGGAAATCGTGCAGGTTGGGCAGAATCAGAAACAGATAAAGACTGGCGAACAGCACCGACATCCCGGTCCAGAAAAAGAACCGGTAAATCTGCGGCGCCGGGTCGTCCATCGAGGCAAAGAAGCTGCACGCCACCGCTGCCAGGATCACCGCGCTGCCGCCGTCAGGCCAGCCGAGCAGGATCCACAGCACCGAAGCAACGATGATCGCCAGAATGGTCGAGGTCACCGAGTAGAGCATCAGCCCGCGATCGATGAACGGCGTCAACCGGCCCAGGCGCCAGTGCCGGTACACCGCGCGCCAGCTGTCCTGGCGCTCGCAAAGAATCGCATCCTGCAGGCTGCGGCAGTCCTGCCACAGATCGATGAATTCACCGAGGCGGTAAATCGCATTGGAGAACAGCAACTGTTTGCGCTCCTCCAGCGCTTCGGCGCTCGGTTGCAACGCGTCGAGTTGATCTCTGAGTGCTTGCCAGCGCTCGAGATTGGCGTCCGCGTGGCCCAGCCATTCCCGGGTCGCGGTCAGCAACGGCTGGAATTTTTCCACCAGTTCCGGGGTGCGGCGTTCGAGGGCGTACAGCGAATCCTCAAGGGCATCGATCACCGGCAACAGATGGATCATGCGCCCGCGCAATTCCTTGGTGTTGCGCACGGTTTGTGGCCTCGCGCCTTCGTGGGGCAACTGGCCGATCATCAACTCGAGGCTGTTGAAATTGGCGACCATGGCCATGCGCAGCGCGGTGACTTCTTCCGGCTGCACATCGCGGCTGAGAAACTTCAGGCTGTAGCTCGTCGCATCGGCGAACCACTTGCTCACGGCATCATTGAACACCGGCGCCAGCCGTCGCGGCCAGAACATCGCACCGACCACCGCCGCGACGGCGATGCCAAGGAAAATCTCTTCGGTACGCGCCTCGGCCACGTCCCACACCGCCAGCGGATTATCCACCACCGGCAGGGCAATCAGCGGCAAGGTGTAACCGGCCAGCATCAGCGCATAACTGTTGGCGGTGCGCAGATGCAGGGACATGAACAACAAGATCCCCGTCCACAAGGCAATCACCACCACCAGCACATACGGGCTCTGCACGAACATCGGCACGAACAGCACCGCCGCCGCTGCGCCGAGAAATGTACCGGCCGCGCGGTACAGCGCTTTGGAGCTGGTCGGGCCGAGAAACGGGCTGGAGACGATGTACACCGTGGCCATCGCCCAATACGGACGCGGCATTTGCATGAGCAACGCGATGTACAGCGCAATCATCGACGCTGCAAAGGTACGAACCCCGTAAAACCAGTCACGGGCCGGCGGCATGCCAGTGAAAAAACCGTTCAAGAATTGACCACCACAGGCGAACTCGCCGCCTCAAAAGCCCTGAGTACCCGAAGCGTAGCTTCCAGATCACTGCGCTCGATGCCTTCCAGCACCTCATGACGCAAGCGCACCAGCTCAGCCTCCACCGCCTGCACCAGCTCGCGACCGGTATCGGTCAGGTTCAGGCACTTGGCCCGGCGATCCTGGGCATCTTCGGTGCGACAGACGTAACCGGCGTGGCACAGCTGATCGAGCAAACGCACCAGCGAAGGACTCTCCATCCCCGCAGCCTGGGCGACTTGCACCTGACGCACGCCCTCGCCCAAACGCCCGATCATCAACAAGGGCACGGCGCAGGCTTCGGAAATTCCGTAATTGACCAGCGTGGTCTGGCAGATCTTCCGCCAATGCCGGGCGGCCACCACCATGGCGCTGCTGATGTTCATCTGGAGACTGTCGAGGGAATCGGACACGGGATAACGTACACTGTTAGTTTGCTAACTATCAATATCGCATTGGAGGGGAATTTCAGTCAAGTTTTGAAACAAATCTCCCTACGCTTGGCCGAGGCGTACCACGAGTTGGATTTGTAATTTTTCGAAGAAAAAATCTAATGCGACGGACAAAACGAAATTTTTTTTACAGTAAGGAGGTTTTTTTTACATCTGAGCCTTTTCGCGCAATTTTTTTTACATGCTGCGCCTCATGCCAGACGATACATCAACTGATCCCGCACTTTGGTGGCCCAGTCCGGTCACTCAAGAATCTCATCGACAAACATCGGCCACTTGAATGAAGCGGGGGCTCGTTCAACGGTTCCTGGCAGCATCGTAAACGCTGCTGCGTTCGCGCTTGCCAACCGCTAGCACGGAAACCACGACTCGTTCGTCGATGACTTGGTAAACCAATCGATATCCCGAGGCTTTGAGTTTGATTTTGTAGCAGTCGGGCATGCTGTGGAGGGCGTCAGCCGGGATTCTGGGAAGCTTCAGCCTCTCACCCAGCTTCTTTTTGAACTGCTCCCGCAACGTATGACCCAGCTTGTTCCACTCTTTGTGCGCAGACGGCAGAAACTCAAGCTTATAAGTCATCCAGGCTTACCGAAATGGGCGTTTCGTGGAGGCGGGAACGAACAATGTCAGCCAGCTCAAGATCATCAAGCCGCTCCATCATTGCTTCATAAACTTCGGCCGGCACCATATAGCCCATGACGCGATTGTGGTTGAGGACAGCGACGGCCCCCCCATGTGCACCGTTCAACACGGCAGTAGGATTTTTCTTCAGTTCAGAGACACTGACAGCCATATCGGCGAGAACGCTTTGCATAATAAGAACCTCAAATTAGGACGTGATTTTGGTCTATTTATGCCATGTGGACAACTGTGGCGTTCAACGAGGATACAACTTCGCGATGATCACCCCACCCGCCCCTTACGCAACATCACATTCAACTGATCCACCACCTCCGCCCAATCCGCATCATCCAGAATCTCCTCGCGCAGAAACTGCGCCTGACTTTCCGTCCAGAAAAACGCGTCAGCCAGATGCAATTCCGGTTTGAGCGGCGAATGGCTGGCGATGAATTTGTCGATGCCGGTCGGATCGTCATCGAGGCCGAGTTGTTTGAACAGGGCCGGTAGGCTGTGCTGCGGATTTTCCATGATGCAACTCCTCTGCAATTCAGGTCCGGCGTTGCGCCGTTTGCTGCAATGGAGTTGATCATAGCTGGCGCTGCGGGTTCAGGGTCTGGCGACGTCAGGTGAGCCTGCGGCCAGTTGCGCTGACGGATAGACCGATTGCCATCCGCCGCCCAACGCCTTGTACAAACCGACCATCGCCAGGGAAACGCCGGTCGAGCTTTCCACCCATTGCTCCTGCGTGGCGAGCAAGGCGCTCTGCACGGTGAGGACGTTGACGAAATCGACCACGCCTTCGACGTATTGCTGTTGCGCGGTGCGCAGGGCGATCTGGTTCTGGCGCACGGCTTCGGCGAGGCTGTCGCGCCGGCGCTGGCTGGCGTTGTAGGCGGTCAGCTGGTCGTCGATTTCATGCCAGGCACGCAGCACAGTCTGCTGGTAGGCGATGGCCGCTTCTTGTTGCTGGGCTTCGCGCAGTTGCAGCATGCCGCGAAGGCGACCGCCGTCGAACAACGGCAAGCTGAATTGCGGGCCGATGGCAAAGGCACGCGAGCCCCATGAACCGAAATCGCTCAGCTGCATGGCCTGGGAACCGAGGTTGCCGGACAGGGTGATGCGCGGATAGAAATCGCCCCTGGCCACGCCGATGTTGGCGGTGGCGGCGTGCAGACGCGCTTCGGCCTGGCGGATATCGGGGCGGCGTTCGGCCAATTGCGACGGCAGGCCGATGGCGACTTGCAGTGGTGACTGCGGTACTGCCGCGTCTGTGGATAACGTTTGAGCGAGAGCTTGCGGTGGCTCGCCCATCAACAGACTGATCGCGTTGATCAGTTGCGCCTGACGCTGCTCGAGCGCCGGCAGCCGTGCCTCGATGGCGGCGACTTGCGCGGCGGCTTCGGCGACGTCCAGGTCGGTCGCCACGCCATCGGCCAGCCGCAGCTGCGAGAGTTTCAGGCTGTGGCGAGCGACGTCGAGGTTCTGCTCGGTGACGGCGCGGGTGTTCTGCACGCCGCGCAGCTGAATGTAGTTTTGCGCGGTGTCGGCGAGCACGGTCAGCAGTACGTCACGACGGTCGTTTTCTGCCACTTCGAGATTGGCATCAGCGGCTTCGGTTTCACGGCGCACGCGGCCCCAGAAGTCCAGTTCCCATGACGCCGAGAAGCCGGCATCCCACAGGTTGAAGGCCTCGTCGCCGTTATTTCCCGATGGATCGTTCAAGCCTTTGCCACTGTTGCGTTTGCGCCCGTAGCTGCCGCTGGCGGTGCTGTGCGGATAACGCTCGGCGGTGATCACCTGGCGCGCGGCGCGGCTTTGTTGCAGGCGGCTGCTGGCCAGTTGCAGGTCGAGGTTGCTGTTCAGCGCGCGCTGGGTGAGCGCGGACAGCTGCGGGTCCTGGAAGGTTTCCCACCAGCGTTCGTTCAAGGGTTCGCTGACGGCCTGGCTTGGGGCGGACCGCGCCGGTTTGGCCCAGTCGGCAGGTTGGGTGGCTTCGGGTTTCTGGAAGTCCGGGCCGACGGTACAAGCGCTGAGGCTGACTGCAAGCAAGGCACTCAGGGTGAGCTGCTGCCTATGCCCCCATCGCTGGCAAGCCAGCTCCCACAAGGATTGTGCAGGTTGTGCAAAATGGTTCAGCCTGCCAATGACCCCTGTGGGAGCTGGCTTGCCAGCGATGAGGCCAACCGATTCAACACCGATCATCGCTGCGTCACCTCGCGCCCGGACGCCTTTGAGCTGGCGGTATCAATACTCGCCTCCGCCGACATTCCCACCCGCAAGCGCTCGGCCAGTGGCTGGCCCGGTTCCAGCATGATCTTCACCGGAATCCGCTGCACCACTTTGGTGAAGTTACCGGTGGCGTTATCCGGTTTCACCGCAGCGAAGGTCACGCCGGTCGCTGGCGCAATGCTCTCGACGCGGCCGGTCAGGGCTTCGCCGCCCAAGCTGTCGACCCGCACTTGCACATCCTGACCCGGCTGCACGTCGGTCAACTGGGTTTCCTGAAAATTGGCGACCACATAAGCCTGCTGCAACGGCACCACCGCCAACAGTTTGCTGCCCGGGGTGACGTAGGCACCGACACGCACCGCGCGCTCGCCGATCATGCCGTCCTGCGGCGCGGTAATGCGCGTGTAAGAGAGGTTGAAACTGGCGATTTCCAGTGCCGCCTGCGCGTGTTTCAGATTGCCTTCAGCGGCGTTGCGCTGGGCAGTGAGGATTTCGACTTGTTTGCGTTCGGCCGCCAGTTTCGCCGTCGCAGTGTCAAGGCGTGCCGAGGCCTGATCGATGCGCGTGCGCGCCTGCTGCGCGTTCTGCACGGTGCCGGCACCGACTCCGGCGAGATGGTTGTAGCGGTTCAGTTCCTGCTGCGCAAAAGCCATTTGCGCTTTGGCCGAGACCACGGTGGCCTGCGCCTGAGCGATCAGCGACGCCTGCCGCTCAAGGGTCGCATTGGCGTTCTGCAATTGCGCCCGCGCGACCAGGGTTTGCGCGTCCGCCGCTTCCGCCGCTGCGCGCAAATCACGGTCATCGATCAGCGCCAACAATTGCCCGGCCTTGACCTGCTGGTTGTCTTCGACCAGCACCTGCTTGATGAACCCGGCCACGCGCGGCACCACCAGCGTGTAGTCGGCGGAGACGAAGGCGTCATTGGTGGTTTGCTCGGTGCGTTGGCCGAACAGCCCGGGCATCGCCAGGTACACCAGCACGCCCACCGCCAGCGCGGCAGCCACGGCCACCGCGAGTTTTTGCTTGGATTGAGTCATAAAAAACCTTCAGTTTCAGTACAGCGATCAGGTCGGCGCGCGCGGCGGATAAATCCGCGTCGGCAGCCAGAAAATCAGCAGGATCAACGCCACGGCGACGCCGGCCATGCACACGTAGAGATCGGCCGAAGTCAGCACCACCGCCTGCTCGTGCACGCGGTGAGCGAGGCCCGGATCGCTGTGATCGGCCAGCGGCGAATTGCCCAGGCTGTCGACCAACATGGTCGAATGGAAATGCAGGCGCGCGGTGGTCAGCGCTTCGATCACGCCGGTGGCGACCACTGCGGCGAGACCTTTGACGGTGTTGAACCACGCCGACGCGAACGGGCCTTCCATCGGCGTGATACTGCCGGTCGACAACATCAGCAGCGGCAACACCGCCATCGGCTGGCCGAAAATCTGCAGCCATTGCAGAACGTAGAAATCATCGCGAATCCACGCCGAAGTCAGGTGTGAACCGCCGAGGCAGGACAGCGCGAGCATGCTCAGACCAATGCCAAGCACCCAGCGGCAATCGACCCAGCGCAAGTTGCATAGCGCCGCCACCAATGGCAGCGCGATCAACTGCGGCAGCGCGGCAATGAGCATGATCGGCGCGGTTTGCGCCGGACGATAACCCTGCACCTGGGCCAGATAACTCGACGGAATCAACACCACCGCCAGCAGCACGATCAGCACCCCGGCGAGGGTGATCAGGGCGAACAGCAGGTTGCGGATGCCGAGCATCTGCAGCTTGAAAAACGGAATCGGCTGCGACCATTCATTGATCATAAAAGCCACCAGCAGCAGCGAACCGGCACCGAGTAATCCACAGATCAGATTCGACTCGAACCAGTCCAGCCGATTGCCCTGCAACAGACCGATGACCAACATGCAGATCGCTGGAAAGCCCAGCAGCAGGCCTTTCCAGTTGAACGTCTTGAGACGCTCCAAGCGCAGCGGATCCTGCGGCAAACCGTAGGCTACGGCGGCCATGGCAATCAGGCACGGCACGATTATCTGCCAGAAAGTCCATTGCCAGCCGACGTATTCAGTCCACAGACCGGCCAGCGGCGTGCCGAGTCCCGGGCCGAAAGTCGCGGTCAGTGCGTAGCCGGCCAGTCCGTACAGTTTGATGTTCGCCGGGAGAAAGCGCAGCGCGACGGTCATCAGCATCGGCGGCAGAGCACCGCCGGCCAGACCCTGGAGGATGCGCATCAACAACAGACTTTCGTAGTTTGGGGCGAACGGGCACAGCACGCCGAGCACGGTAAACAGACCGATGGCGCAGAGGGTGAAGCGACGCAGCGAGAAGGTCACCGAGCACCAAGGCGCGAAGGCCATGGCCGCGACCGACGTGGCCGTGTAGCTGGCGACCAGCCAGGTGCCTTCGTCGTAGCCAATGTGCAGCGCGCCGCGAATGTCGGCGAGTGCGACTTTGGTGACCATCTCGTTGAGGCCCGAGACCAGCACGGCCAACAGCACGCCGACCAGACCAAGGATGATCCGCGCCCCGAACACCGGTGGCGCAGCCGCCGTCGCCGGGCTGGTCGCGGCGAGAGGCGCCGAGACCGTCAGGGATGTCATGAATGAAAAGCTCCGGGGGTGAAAATACCGGAGCATTTTAGTGGGGCTTGATGCTGACGAAAATTGACTTATTGACAGGTTATAAGTGCATCAGACACAACGGTGAATGCCTATGTGGGAGCGAGCCTGCTCGCGAAAGCGGTGGACCAGTCGCCATTGAGGTGACTGACTCGACGCCTTCGCGAGCAGGCTCGCTCCCACAGGGATTCGATGGTGTCTGATGATTTACGGCTGTGCCGCCAGCCACGTTTCATCGCAGCAGGTCTTGAGGGTTTCGCGCAGCCAGCGGTGGGCCGGGTCCTTGTCGAAGCGCGGGTGCCAGGCCTGGGTCAGCATCAGCATGGGCAGCGGAATCGGCAGGTCGAATGAACGCAGTTTCAGGCCCAGCCGCCGCACGCTGAGCAGGGCTTCTTTAGGCACCGGCAGGATCAGGTCGGAGTCCGGCAGGGCAAACATCGCCGCATGGAAACTCGGCGCGATCACCGCCACTCGACGCTCCAGCCCCAACGCATTCAACGCCGTGTCGATCGGGCCGCGAGCGATGCCACGGCGCGACATGCTGATATGGGAAAAACCGGCGTAGCGCTCGGCAGTGATTTCGCCGTCGAGCAAAGGATGGTTCTCCCGCACCAAGCCGACGAAATGCGTGGAGAACAGGTTCTGTACCTTAACCTCCGGCGTGAGCGGTCGGGTGTTGCTGACGCTCAGATCGATGCGCCCTTCGCGCAGCGCTTCATCGTCGCCATCGCCTTCCGGGACGAAGCGCAATTCGCAATGCGGGGCGAGTTGGTCGAGGGTGTCGAACAGCTTGCCGCCGTAAACGCCGACGAAGAAATCATTGGCGCGAATGCTGAAGCGCCGGCGCAAGGTGCCCAGCTCGACGCTGTCGGCGGAGCGGAACAGCAGCGCCGCCTGCTCGACCACGTCGCGCACCTGTTCGCGCAGTTCGAGGGCTTTGGGGGTCGGCACCAGGCCACGCCCGGCGCGCACCAGAATCGGATCGCCGATGGCTTCGCGAATCCGCGTCAGCGTGCGGCTCATGGCCGCCGGGCTGAGGTTCATCCGCCGCGCCGCGCCGACCACACTGCCCTCGTCGAGCAAGGCATCGAGGGCGACCAGAAGGTTCATGTCCGGGAGTTGCATGCTGAGCACTCTTGGCTGATCTGGATTGATCCGGGCGCAATGCTAGCAAACATCCCTAAAGAGTGACGATGCCAGCGCTGGCCTCTTCGCGAGCAGGCTCGCTCCCACCCTGGAATGCGTTCTCATGTGGGAGCGAGCTTGCTCGCGAAGAGGCCGGCCCAGCCAACGAAGATCTCAGCGCTGCATACCCCAGCGCTTGACGGTCACCCGCTCAAGGGTGGCAAACACCAGATTCTCCACCAACAGGCCAATCAGGATCACCACCGCCAACCCGGCAAACACCTTGTCGGTGTACAGCTCATTGCGATTCTGGAAGATGTACCAGCCCAGCCCGCCCTTGCCGCTGGTCGCGCCAAACACCAGTTCGGCAGCGATCAAGGTGCGCCAGGCAAACGCCCAGCCAATCTTCAAACCGGCGAGAATCGACGGGAGTGCCGCCGGGATCAGGATGAACAACACAAGGCGCAAACCCTTGAGGCCATAGTTGCGCCCGGCCATGCGCAGCGTCTCGGACACACCGAGAAATCCGGCATAGGTGTTCAGCGCCAACGCCCACAACACTGAATGCACCAGCACGAAAATCAGACTGTTCTGGCCCAAGCCGAACCAGAGCAGCGCCAGCGGCAGCAGGGCAATCGCCGGCAACGGGTTGAACATCGAAGTCATGGTGCTGAGCAGATCACGTCCCAACTGGGTCGAAACCGCCAATGTCGTCAGGGCAAAGGCAAGGACGATGCCGATCAGGTAGCCCTTGATCAGCACCACCAGGGAGATCCACACCTTGGCCAGCAACTCGCCACTGAGCAGCCCGTCGAACAGGGCCTGCGCTGTTTGCAGAAAACTCGGCAGCATCAGGTCATTGTTCTGAATCCGCGCGACCACCTCCCAGATGATCGCCAGCACGATCAGGATCAGGCTTTTGCGCAACCAGCCCTGTTGCCACAGGCGTGTGCCGAGCGGCAATTCGCGCTCGACCGGCACTGCGGTCAGCGGCTCGAGCACGGTTTCGAATTCTTCACGCACGGATGATGAATGGCTCATCGGGTAGTCCTCCTGGCCGCTCAATAGGCGATGCGAACATCGTTGAAGTCGTGATCACATTCGGTCTCCGGCGCCTGGCCCTCATCGAACAGCAGACGATGAATGCGCCGCGCCGACGCCTGAAACGCCACGCCGCCGAGGCTGTGCAGATCGTATTGATGGCTGTGCACTTCGGCGCGCACCCGGCCTGGATGCGGTGACAGCAAGAGGATGCGATTGCCCACCACCAATGCTTCTTCAATCGAATGGGTGACGAACAACAGGGTGAAGCGCACCTCTTCCCAGAGCAGCAGCAACTCTTCCTGCATCTTGCGGCGGGTCAACGCATCGAGTGCAGCGAAGGGTTCGTCCATCAAAAGAATTTTCGGTTGCATGGCCAACGCCCGGGCGATCGCTACCCGCGCTTTCATGCCGCCGGACAAGGTGTGTGGATAGGCGTCGGCAAACGCCGCCAGGCCGACCTTTTCCAGATAGTGCAGCGCGCGTTCTTCGGCGCCTTTCTTGCTCAAGGTGCGCGAGGCCAGCAGCGGGAACATCACGTTCTGCTTAACGGTTTTCCACGGCGGCAACTGGTCGAATTCCTGAAACACCACAATGCGATCCGGCCCCGGCGCATCGACGCGCTGGCCTTGCAGGCGGATCTCGCCTTCGCAGGGCTGGATGAATCCGGCGACCGCTTTGAGCAAGGTCGATTTACCGCAACCGGACGGGCCGAGCAGGACGAACCGATCAGCCGGGTCGACGGCGAAACTGACTTGATGGGTAGCGCGCACCACGCGCTGCGGCGTGCGGTATTCGAGGCTGACGTGATCGACGGCCAGCAACGCTTCGCTGTGGGCGATCGGGTTGCTGGCCGCGTGGCCTGGCAAAGGGGCGTTCATGGTCGATCTCCTGCAAATCAGAAAGGCGCATCGCCCTGGATGGTCGTGCGATACAGCTTGCGGCGCAGGTGCGCAGGACAGCCGGCGGCGAGATGGATCAGCGAGCGGTTGTCCCAGAACACCAGATCATGCGGCTCCCACTGATGGCGGTAGATGTTTTGCGGCAGCACGCTGTGAGCGAAGAGTTCGCCGAGCAGCTGACGACTTTCGTCTTCCGGCAGACCGACGATGCGCGTGGTGAAGCCTTCGCTGACGAACAAGGCTTTGCGGCCGTTTTCCGGATGCGTGCGCACCACTGGGTGCACCACTTCGGCGACCTGAGCCAGTTGTTCCGGGGTCAGGGTCGGGCGCCAGTTACCTTCGAACTTGGTTTCGCTGTAGCGCGCGGTATAGGAATGCGCAGCGGAACGTCCTTCGACCGCAGTGCGCAAGGCAGCGGGCAAGTCGTCCCAGGCTTTGTGCATGTCGGCGAACAGCGTGTCGCCGCCCTCGGCGGGCAGCTCTTGGGCGTGCAGCATCGAGCCGAGACTTGGCAGCTCTTTATAGGAGAGATCGGAATGCCAGAACTTGCCGGCGTCACCGAGACCGATGTTCTGGCCGTTCTCGATAATGTTGGAAACGATGAGGATTTCCGGGTGATTGGCCAGCAGGAACTGCTTGAGCACATGGATCTGCAACACGCCGAAGCGACGGCTGAAATCGATTTGCTGTTGCGGGGTGATCTGCTGATCGCGAAAGACCACGACGTGGTGATCCAGGTGCGCGCGGTGAATGCGCGCGAAGTCCTGATCATTGACCGGCCGGCGCAGGTCGAGGCCAACGATCTCGGCGCCGACGGCACCGCTGAAGGGGCGAATTTCGAAGATTTGCGGCGCGGCAGTTGCGGCGCTTTCGGTGGCAGTAGCGGCGGACATCAATCATCTCCCACGCACGGCGCGCTCACGGACGCGCTCGTCGATCAGACACTCACGCTGGATTGCGTGTCGGTTCAGGTCGTGCGGCGCGCCGATTGGTCGGCAGGTACGCAGGTGGGTGACTTTATAGCTATAAGAACTGGAGATTAAATACCGTTATTGAATAACGATATGGCGATTGATGAGGGGGCGGGTGACCATTTGTGTCACTTACCGACGGATATGTAGCGCTTCGGAGGACGCCTTCGCGAGCAGGCTCGCTCCCACAGTTGGAATGCAATCTCCTGTGGGAGCGAGCCTGCTCGCGAATAGGCCGTCACCAGCGCCGAAGATCTAGCGCTCGTGCAACGCCTCAGCCCGCGCCCGAATGATCGGCTTGAGCAAATAGCTCAACACCGACTTCTTGCCAGTGATGATATCCACCGAAGCGACCATCCCGGGAATGATCAGCAAAGGCTTTTCATCCGTGCCCAAGTGGCTGCGCTCGGTACGCACCTTGATCACGTAATAAGTGGTTTTCTTGTCTTCGTCGGTGATGGTATCCGCACCGATCTGCTCCAGCTGTGCCTTCAGGCCGCCGTAAATCGTGTAGTCATAGGCGGTGAATTTGACGATCGCTTCCTGACCCGGATGCAGGAACGCGATGTCCTGCGGGCGGATCTTGGCTTCGACCAGCAGGGTGTCGTCCAGCGGCACGATTTCGACCATGTCGCTGCCCGGCTGGATCACACCGCCGATAGTGTTGACCAGCAACTTGTTGACGATGCCCCGCACGGGTGAGGTAACCAGCGTACGGCTGACGCGGTCTTCCAGCGCCTTGCCGGTGGCCTGGGCCTTGTTCAGATCGGTGCGCGCTTCGTTGAGTTGGGTCAGCGCTTCGCTGCGGAATTTGCCGCGGGTTTCGTCGATCTTGCGCTGCACTTCCTTGATCGCCGATTCGGCGCGCGGAATGGCCAGCGTGGTCGCGTCGAGCTGGCCACGGGTTTCCACTTCGGCACGCTTGAGGCGCAACACTTCCACCGGCGAGACCGCGCCCTGCGCCACCAGCGGCTCGGACATGTTGATTTCCTGACGCTGCAAACCGAGTTGCTGACGGTACTGCGCCTGCTTGGAGCTGAACTCACGCAGCTCTTGCTGACGCTGGATCAACTGCTCCTGCAAGCCGCCGATTTCATCGTGCAACTGCTGACGGCGGCTGATGTACAGCGACTCTTCGCTTTTCGCCTGGCCCGGCACGGCTTTGAGCACGTCCTCGGGGAAATTCAGCGGACGATCATCGACTTCCGCGCTCAGACGCTCGACCCGCAGCAGCATCGACAGGCGATCGGCCTCGGTTTCGCCGACGTTGGAGGCAAAACGTGTGTCGTCGAGACGAATCAGCGGCGCGCCGGCCTCGACGATCTGGCCTTCCTTGACGAACAGCTCGGAGACGATACCGCCCTCCAGGTTCTGGATTTTCTGGATCTTCGACGACGGAATCGCCTTGCCGTCGCCCTTGGTCACCTCGTCGATCACGGCGAAGTTGGCCCAGAGCATGAGGAACACGAAAAAGCCGATGATCGCCCAGATGGTCAGGCGCACGACGCGCGGGGCGTCTTCGATCAGCGCCTTGTTGACCTCCGGCAGCGGCTGACCCTGCAGCGAGGCAGAGCCCTTGAAGTAGCGACGGATCGACTCCTTGACACCGGATTTAAGCAACACTGATCTGCCCCTTCTTCAACGCTTCCATCACGGCGGCTTTCGGGCCGTCGGCGAGAATCTGCCCGCGATCGATCACCAGCAGGCGATCGACCAGCGACAACAGTGATGCCCGGTGCGTGACCAGCACCACGGTCTTGTTTTCAATCACTGCTGCGAGGCGTTGCTTGAGGCGCTCTTCGCCGGTGTTGTCCATCGCACTGGTTGGCTCATCCATCAGCAGAATCGGTGGATTGAGCAACAGCGCCCGGGCCAGGGCGACGTTCTGTCGTTGGCCGCCGGAGAGGTTCTGCCCGCGCTCGCCGACTTGCAGCTCGTAGCCTTGCGGGTGCAGACGGGCGAATTCGTGGACGCCGGCCAGTTCGGCGGCTTGCAGCACCAGCTCGTCTTCGACGTAACGCGCGCCGGACACCAGGTTGTCACGCAGGGTGCCGGACAGCAGCTGGATGTCCTGCGGCACGTAACCTATGTTGTAGCGCAGTTCGCTGACGTCGATCTGGCGGATGTCCACGCCGTCGACCAGCAAGGCACCGTCGTCCGGTTGATACAGGCCCACCAGCAGTTTCGCCAGCGAACTCTTGCCCGAACCGCTGCGGCCGATGATGCCGATCTTCTCGCCGGGACGGATGACCAGGTTGATGTTCTTCAGCGCCGGGTTCTGCTGGTCCGGGTAGGTGAAGCTGAGCTGACGGCATTCGATCGCACCCTGCAAAACCTTGCGGCTCAGCGGGCGCTCTTCGAAATTGCGCTCCTGCGGCAGCTCCATCATCTGGTCGACCGAAGTCATGGTCACCCGCGCCTGTTGATAGCGCGTGAGCAGGCCGGACAGCGACGCCAGCGGGCTCAGCGCACGACCACTGAGCATGTAGCAGGCAATCAGCCCGCCCATGCTCAGGTTGCCGGCGATGATCTGGTATACGCCGAAGACGATCATGATCACCCCGGCCAGTTGCTGGATCAGCAAGGTGATGTTCATCGCCAGACCGGAGAGCATTTTCACTCGCAGCTCTAGGCGGCTGAGGGTGCCGATGGTCTGCTCCCACTGATACTGGCGCTCGCTTTCGGCGTTGTTGACCTTGACCGCGTCCAGACCGGCGAGGGTTTCGATCAGGCTCGACTGGCGCTCGGCGCCCAGCGCCATGGTCCGTTCCATGGTCGCGATCAACGGCTTCTGCAAGGCGTAGCCGATCAGCAGGGCAATCGGGAAAGCCAGCACCGGAATCCACACCAGATGCCCGCCGAGAATGGCGATGACGATGAAAATCAGGATGGTGAACGGCAGGTCGATCAGGCTGGTCAGGGTCAGCGACGCGAGAAAGTCGCGCAGGCTCTGAAACTCATGGATGTTCTGGGCAAAGCTGCCGACCCTCGCCGGGCGGTATTTCATCGCCATGCCGACAATGCGCTCGAATAGCGTGGCGGAGATGATCAGGTCGGTTTTCTTCCCGGCCAGATCCAGGCACAGGCTGCGCAGGCTCTTGAGGATCAAGTCGAAGATGTAAGCGCCGGTGATGCCCAGCGCCAGCACCCAAAGGGTTGCTTCGGCCTGGTTCGGCACTACGCGGTCGTAGACGTTCATCACGAACAGCGGTGCGGCCATGGCGATGATGTTGATCAGGAAACTGGCGGCGATCGCATCGGCATACAGCCAGCGCGAACGCTTGAGGGTGTCGCGAAACCAGGAGCGTGCACGCGGGATCAGCGTGCCGTGATTGACGTCGAATTTGTGCTGCGGCTGGGCGAAGAACACTTTGCCGGTGTAATCGTCGCTCAGCAGTTCGCGGCTGACCACCGATTCGCCGCCATCGCTTTCGCTGAGCAGCACTCGTGCTTCATTGTCGCCCTGCCAGCCGAGCAGAACGGCGCTGCGGCCATCCTTGAGCAGCAACAGCGCGGGCATGGCGATCGCCGGAATTTCTTCGAGCTTGCGCTGCAATACCCGCCCCTGCAGCCCGGCGCGGGCCGCTGCGCGCGGCAGCAACTCGACACTCAAACGTTGTTTGGGCAGCGGCAGGCCGGTGGTCAGCATCGCCGCGCTGGCAGGCTTCTGGTGCAGCATGCACAGGGCGAGCAGACCATCCAGCAACGGATCGTCATGCAACGCGCGTGGATCATGGCTGAGTTGAACTCGACTGACTTCTGATTCCACGCTCGACACTCTTTAACAGTTGGAAGGGATAACTCAGTTCATCCCAGGCAGCTGGACCTTGGGCTTCACGTCGTTCTGCACAACGGATGCCAACGGCGCGACCACTCCCTGGCTTTTGAGCAATTGGCCCATGGTCGCCTTGATTCGGTACTGAGTAAATAACTGAATGTTCTTGATTTCCGCCAGACGCCGCGAGGCGGTAAACAGTTCGTTTTCGCTGTCGAGCAAATCCAGCAGGGTGCGTTCGCCGAGGCTGAATTGACGCTGGTAGGCGGTACGCACCGAGGTGCTGCGATCGACGTACTGCTGAGCGATCGGCACTTGGGCGTTGGCATTGTTCAGCGCGTTCCAGGCGAGGCCGAGCTCTTCATTCAATTGACGCAGGGCGTTGTTGCGGATGTCCAGCGCCTGGTTGGCCAGGTACGACTTGGATTCCAGATCGGCCTTGTTGCTGCCGCCGGAATACAAGTTAAAACGCATGCGCAGCATGGCCTGCCATTCGTTGTTGTGGCCGTTCTGACCATCGAGATCGTTGTCGGCGGAGCGGCCCAGTTCGGCGTCGAAACGCGGGTAGAAGGTCGATTTGGCGGTGGCGAACTGCTTCTCGGCAGCGGCGATGTCCGACTCGGCGGAACGCAGGATCGGGCTGTTTTCCAGCATTTGCGCGCGGGCTTCATTGAGGTTGGCCGGCATCATCGCCATGAACGGCGCCGGGCGCTCGAGCTGGTCGGGCATCTGGCCGACGGCGCTGAGGAAGTTGGTTTCCGCATCGGCGAGGTTGGTCTGCTCGGTGATCAGATTGTTGCGGGCCTGGGCCATACGGGCTTCGGCCTGATCAAGGTCGGCACCGCTGCCGACGCCGCGCTGGGTGCGCAACTGGATCTGGTCGTAGATGCGCTGGTGGCTCTTGAGGTTCTCCTCGGCCAGACGCACGAATTCGCGACGGGTCAGCACATCCAGATACACCTGGGCGACGGTCAGTGCAGTACGCTCGGAAGTGCCCAGCAGCGAGTAAGCACGGGAGCTGACGTTGGCTTGTTGACGCGCAACTTCGTTGGACGTCGCGAAACCGTCAAAAACCATTTGCGAGAGACGTAAACTTGACTCGCTGCGGTTCAACGTCTCCCAGTGATTGCTTCCACCGTTCGCTCGCGTGGTCACACTGTCAGTGCCTTCACGGCCATAACCGCCCAGCAGATCGACCTTGGGCAGGTATCCCCCTTTCGCAGCCTTTAACTGATAATCCGCCGCCAATCGACTGTTGACCCCCGCCTGAATCTCCGGATGGACATCCAGCGCCTGTTGCATGGCTTCTGGTAAGGATTGTGCTTGTACAAAAGAGGCGGCGAGAGCGAAGGGAGCGGCAAGGAGCAAAAGCGAACGCATGGTTGGAATTTTCCCGGAACTTCTTGTCTTGAATCACAGCAGAAACGTGGTGCTGCGTCGGATGATGGCAACCCGAAAGACCGTATGTCGGAAAGTTCAAAACAGGAACTGGATGACAGGCTGAAGGACAGGTCGCCGCGGAAATATCAATGTGACATTAGTGGGGCGATTGTTTAGGATGGCTCCCAGAAGGTCAATAGTTTGGCATAAAGTTAATCGCGATAATTTATAGCCAGATTATTGACGGAAATACAGCGTCAATAAGTTATCCATTTATAGAAAGTACGTCCAGACTGAAGTGGCGCCGACGCCCGTCAGGTCCATGGAAGTCAACTGAATGTGACACCCCGGAGAGTCTTCAATGAGCAGTGTTGTTGCCGTCGTCAAAAGCATTGTCGGTCAGGTTTTCGTGGTGTCCCCAGAGGGCGTGCGTCGCGTACTCGTTGAAGGCGATCGCCTGTATGTCGGCGACCAGATCGATACCGGTCTGTCCGGCGCGGTGTCGCTGGAACTGGCCGATGGCCGCATGCTCGATCTGGGCCGTGACACCCAGTGGAGCGCCAGCTCGCCTGACTCCAGCACTGACCTGGCCGAAGCCACGGCGCAGGCTGCGCCTTCTGTAGAAGAACTGCAGCAAGCCATCGCCGCCGGTGTCGACCCGACCACCGCACTCGAATCCACCGCGGCCGGCCCGACCGCCGCAGGTACCGGTGGTGCTGCCGGTGGCGGTCACAGCTTCGTCATGCTCGACGCCACCGCTGGCCGCGTAGATCCGACCATTGGCTTCCCCACGGCGGGCATCAATTCTGCCGGGCAAGTCGCGCAGGACACCACGGGCGGCCTGACCACCGACACCACCACCAACGCACTGCGTGACTCGACCCTGAGCCTCAGCGCCACGCCGACCATCACCGAAGCCGGCGGCGTGCTGGTGTACACCGCGACCCTGACCCAGGCGCCGCTGACCGACCTGACTATCACCCTGTCCAACGGCGCAGTCATCGTCATTCCCGCCGGCGCCACCACCGGCACCGTCAACGTGCCGCTGGCGCCGAACGACACGGTCTATAACGACCCGACCCAGATCGACGTGACCGTCACTGGCACCAGCGGCGGCAACGGCATCACCGTGACCCCGCCGACTGTCCCGGCGACCACGCAAGTGACCGACACCGTCGATACCACTACCGTCACGTTGACGGCTGGTTCGAGCGTGACCGAAGGCGGTCAGATTACCTATACGGCGACTTTGACCAACCCGGCGCAGACACCGGTAACCGTCACACTGTCGAACGGCTCGACCATTACCATTGGCGCTGGCCAGACTACCGGCACCGTCAACGTGCCGACCCCAGCCAATGACGTTTACAACAATGGCAGCACCGTTACGACCACGATCACCGGGGCTACCGGCGGCAACTTCGAAAATCTGGTGCCAAACACCACACCTGCCGTTACCACGATCACTGATTCGGTCGACAACACCGGGCTGACCCTGACCGCGACCAACAACATCGTTGAAGGTGGCCAGATCACTTATACCGCGACGTTGACCAACCCGGCGCAGACCCCGGTAACCGTCACGCTGTCCAACGGCTCGACCATCACAATTGCTGCGGGCGAAACCGTCGGCACCGTCAACGTGCCCACAGCGGCCAACGACGTCTACAACAATGGCGGCACCGTCAGCACCACGATCACTGGCGCTACCGGCGGCAACTTTGAAAACCTGGTGCCAAGCAACACGCCTGCGGTCACCACGATCACCGATTCGGTCGACAACACCGGTCTGACGCTGACTGCGACCAACAATATCGTTGAAGGCGGTCAGATCACTTACACCGCCACGTTGACCAACCCGGCGCAAACCCCGGTAACCGTCACTCTGTCCAACGGTTCGACCATCACCATTGCTGCCGGCGAAACCGTCGGCACCGTCAACGTGCCGACTGCGGCCAATGACGTCTACAACAATGGCAGCACCGTCAGCACCACGATCACTGGCGCTACCGGTGGCAACTTCGAAAACCTGGTGCCGAACACCACACCAGCCGTGACCACCATCACCGACTCGGTAGATGACACTGGCCTGACACTGACCGCGACCAACGACATCGTCGAAGGCGGCCAGATCACTTACACCGCGACGTTGACCAACCCGGCACAAACCCCGGTAACCGTCACTCTGTCCAACGGTTCGACCATCACCATTGCAGCCGGCGAAACCGTCGGCACCGTCAACGTGCCAACAGCGGCCAATGACGTCTACAACAATGGCAGCACCGTCAGCACCACGATCACTGGCGCTACCGGTGGCAACTTCGAAAACCTGGTGCCGAACACCACACCAGCCGTTACCACCATCACAGATTCGGTCGACAACACCGGCCTGACCCTGACCGCGACCAACAACATCGTTGAAGGCGGTCAGATCACCTACACCGCGACACTGACTAATCCGGCGCAGACGCCGGTTACCGTCACCCTGTCGAACGGTTCGACCATCACCATCGCGGCCGGCGAAACCGTGGGCACCGTCAACGTGCCGACTGCGGCCAATGACGTTTACAACAATGGCAGTACCGTCAGCACCACGATCACTGGCGCTACCGGTGGCAACTTCGAAAACCTGGTGCCAAGCAACACGCCTGCGGTCACCACCATCACCGATTCGGTGGATGACACTGGCCTGACCCTGACAGCGACCAACAATATCGTTGAAGGCGGTCAGATCACCTACACCGCGACACTGACTAATCCGGCGCAGACGCCGGTTACCGTCACCCTGTCCAACGGTTCGACCATCACCATTGCGGCTGGCGAAACCGTGGGCACCGTCAACGTGCCGACTGCGGCCAACGACGTCTACAACAATGGCAGCACCGTCAGCACCACGATCACTGGCGCTACCGGTGGCAATTTCGAAAACCTGGTGCCAAGCAACACGCCTGCGGTCACCACCATCACCGATTCGGTGGATGACACTGGCCTGAGCCTCAGCGCCACCGACTCTGTGGCCGAGGGTGGCCAGATCACCTACACCGCCACGCTGACGAATCCGGCCGGCACCCCGGTAACCGTGACCCTGAGCAACGGCTCGGTGATCACCATTGATGCCGGCAAAACCACCGGCACCGTTAGCGTTCCAGCGCCGGCCGATGACGTCTACAAAGACGCCGGCCAGGTCGAAGTCAGCATCAAGGACGCCACCGGCGGCAACTTCGAAAATCTGGTGCCGAACACTACGCCGGCTGTGACCGAAATCACTGACACCGTCGATACCTCGACGGTGAAGCTGAGCGCAGACACCTCGGTTGCCGAAGGCGGCACCGTGACTTACACCGCCACCGTCGGCGCGCCAGTCACCGGTTCGCCTGTGGTCGTGACGTTGGCCAACGGTCAGAACATCACCATCGCCGTCGGCCAGACCACTGGCTCCATCACCTACACTGCACCGAACGATGCCTTGACCGGCAACGCTCCGCTGACCAATTCGATCACTGGCGTAACCGGTGGCAACTACGAAAATCTGGTGGCGGACAAAACTCCAGTTTCGACCACCGTCACCGACGTGGCCGACACCACCAATCTGTCGCTGAGCGCGACCGCTTCCGTGGCTGAAGGCGGCCAGATCACTTACACCGCAACCTTGACCAATGCTGCTGGCTCGCCAGTGACCGTGACCTTGTCGAACGGCGCCGTCATCACCATCAAGGCAGGCGAAACCAGCGGTAATGTGAGCTTCCCGGCTCCGTCCGACGACGTCTACAAAGACGCCGGCTCCGTGCAGGCCACCATCACCAGCGCCACCGGCGGCGACTTCGAGAACCTCGTTCCGAGTACCACGCCAGCGGTCACTCAAGTCACCGACACCATCGATACCTCGACGGTCAAATTGACCGCCGACACTTCGGTCGCTGAAGGCGGCACCGTCACCTACACCGCCACTGTCGGCGCGCCCGTCACCGGCTCGCCAGTTGTCGTGACCCTGGCCAACGGCCAGAACATCACCATCGCCGTCGGCCAGACCACCGGCAGCGTTACCGCCCCGGTATCGAATGACGTGCAGATCGGTCACGCACCACTGACCAACTCGATCACCAACGTCAGCGGTGGCAACTACGAGAATCTGGTCGCCGACAAGACCCCGGTCAGCACCACTGTGACCGACACCGTCGACACCACCAGCGTCGCGCTGACTGCCACCGGCAACGTCAACGAAGGCGGGCAGATCACCTACACCGCGACGCTGAGCAACCCGGCCGGCGCGCCTGTGACCGTGAATCTGAGCAACGGCTCGGTCATCACCATTGAAGCCGGCAAGACCACCGGCACCGTGACCGTTCCGGCACCTGCCGATGACGTCTACAAAGACGCCGGCAAAGTCGAAGTGACCATCAAGGACGCCACCGGTGGCAACTTCGAAAATCTGGTGCCGGATACTACGCCTGCGGTGACCAATGTTGCCGACACGGTCAACACCACGCACCTGACCCTCAGCGCAGAAAGCTATGTGCTCGAAGGCTCTTCGATCACTTACACCGCAACGCTGACCAACGCCGCGCAGACGCCGGTGACCGTCAACCTGAGCAATGGCCAGACCATCACCATCGAAGCCGGCAAGACCAGCGGTTCGGTGACGATTGCCGCACCGAGCGATGACGTCTACAAGGACGTCAGCAAGCTCACCGTAACCATGACCGATGCCAGCGGCGGCAACTTCGAGAAACTCGACGTCAGCAAGACCCCGGTCAGCACCACGGTCAACGACACCGTCGACACAACCGCACTGACCCTGACTGCCAGCGATACCGTCAGCGAAGGTGGCCAGATCACCTACACCGCGACCCTGAGCAATCCGGCCGGCACTGCGATGACCGTGACCCTGGCCAACGGCGCGGTGATCAACATTGCCGCTGGCGCGACCAGCGGCTCGGTGAATTTCCCGGCGCCCGCCAACACCCCGTACATCGATGGCAGCAACGTGCGGACGGCGATCGCCAGCCACAGCGGTGGCAATTTCGAGCGAGTCGAGGCCGATCGTTCGGCTGTGGTGACCAAAGTCACCGACGCCGTCGACACCACCAACATCAGCCTGAGCGCCACCGGCAGCGTTGCCGAGGGCGGCTCGATCGTCTACACCGCCACCCTGAGCAATCCGGCCGGCACCACCATGAGCGTGACCCTGAGCAACGGCGCGGTGATCAACATTGCCAAGGGTGCGAGCACTGGCACTGCGACCGTCGCCGCGCCTGGCGATGATGTGTACAAGGACGCCGGCAAGGTCGATGCGAGCATCACCAAGACCAGCGGCGGCAACTTTGAAAATCTGGTGATCGACAAGACGCCTGCGGTAACTGATGTCACCGACACCATCGACAACAGCACCGTTGCGCTGACCGCCAGCGCCAGCGCGGTAGAAGGCGGCGTGGTTGTATACACCGCGTCCGTGACCGCCCCGGTCGCCGGTTCGCCAGTGCTGGTGACCCTGTCCAACGGCCAGACCATCACCATTCCGGTCGGCGCCAGCAGCGCCAGCGTCAACTTCACCGCGCCGAACGATGCACAGGCCGGCGGCAACACCCTGAGTGTGAAAATCGACGGCGCCAGCGGTGGCAATTACGAAAATCTCGTCGCCGACCAAACCCCGGCGGTGACCTCGGTAACCGACGTCGCCGACACCACCAACCTGTCGCTGTCCGCGACCGGCTCCGTGGCCGAGGGCGGTTCGATTGTCTACACCGCGACCCTGAGCAACCCGGCCGGTACCCCGGTGACCGTGAATCTGAGCAACGGCGCGGTGATCACCATCGAGGCCGGCAAATCCACCGGCACCGTCACCGTTCCGGCACCTGCCGACGACGTCTATAAAGACGCTGGCAAAGTTGAAGTCACGATCAAGGACGCCACCGGCGGCAACTTCGAAAACCTGGTGCCAAGCACCACGCCAGCGGTCACTGATGTCACCGACACCGTCGACACCTCGACGGTCAAGCTGACCGCCACCGAAACCGCGGCCGAAGGTGGCACCGTCACCTACACCGCCACCGTCGGCGCGCCGGTCACCGGTTCGCCTGTGGTCGTGACCCTGGCCAATGGTCAGAACATCACTATCGAAGTCGGCAAGACCAGCGGCAGCGTGAGCACCACCGCGCCGAACGACGTCCTCGCCGGCCACGCGCCGCTGACCAACTCGATCACCAACGTCAGCGGCGGTAATTTCGAAAATCTTGTCGCCGACCAGACCCCGGTCAGCACCACCGTGACCGACACCGTCGACACCACCAACCTGTCGCTCAGCGCGACCGGCGCGGTGAACGAAGGCGGCCAGATTACCTACACCGCAACCCTGAGCAACGCCGCCGGCACACCGGTCACCGTGACCCTGTCGAACGGTGCGACAATCCTCATCGAGGCCGGCAAATCCACCGGCACCGTGACCGTCGATGCACCGAAAGATGACGTCTACAAAGACGCCGGCAGCGTTGAAGCGACCATCCAGAGCGCAACCGGCGGCAACTTCGAAAACCTCGTCACCAGCACAGCGCCGGCGGTGACCACGGTCAACGACACCATCGACACCACCACCGTGTCGCTGAGCGCCACTGCGAACGTCGCTGAAGGCGAAACCGTGGTCTACACCGCGACCGTGGGCGCGCCAGTGACCGGTTCGCCGGTCACCGTCAGCCTGTCCAACGGCCAGACCATCACCATCGCGGTTGGCGAAACCACCGGCAGCGTCAACTACGTCGCGCCGAACAGCCCATTGGCGGGCGGCAGCTCGCTGAGCGTGACCATTGATGGCGCCACGGGTGGCAATTACGAAAAACTGGTGGTCGACGGCAAGTCCGCAGACACCGTGGTTTCCGACACCACCGACACCACCAACCTGAACCTGACCGCCAGCGATTCGGTCGCCGAAGGCGGCCAGATCACCTACACCGCAACCCTGACCAACCCGGCCGGCACACCGGTGACCGTGACCCTGTCGAACGGCGCCGTGATCACCATCAAGGCTGGCGAAACCACCGGCACCGCAACTGTTCCTGCACCGTCCGACGACGTCTACAAAGACGCCGGCAAAGTCGAAGTGACCATCGAGGGTGCGACCGGCGGCAACTTCGAGAACCTGGTGCCAAGCGCGGTTCCAGCGGTGACCAATGTCACCGATACCATCGACACTTCGACCGTCAAACTGACCGCCGATACTTCGGTAGCCGAAGGCGGCACCGTGACTTACACCGCCACCGTTGGTGCGCCAGTTACTGGCTCACCAGTTGTGGTAACTCTGGCCAACGGTCAGACCATCACCATCGGCGTCGGCCAGACCACTGGCACTGCAACTGCTGTTGCTGCGAACGATGCGTTGGCCGGTAATGCTCCGATCACCAACTCGATCACTGGCGTGAGCGGCGGCAATTTCGAAGATCTGGTGGCGGATAAAACACCGGTTTCGACCACTGTCACCGACGTTTCCGACACTACCAATCTGTCGCTGAGTGCGACCGGTTCGGTAGCCGAAGGTGGCCAGATCACTTACACCGCGACATTGACCAACGCCGCTGGCTCGCCAGTGACCGTGACCTTGTCGAACGGCGCTGTGATCACCATCAAGGCTGGTGAAACCAGCGGCACCGCAACAGTTCCTGCACCGTCTGATGACGTCTACAAAGATGCCGGCTCTGTGCAGGCGACGATCACCAGTGCTACCGGAGGCAACTTCGAGAACCTGGTACCGAGCACTGCTCCAGCCGTGACGACTGTCACCGACACCATCGATACGTCGACCGTCAAATTGACCGCCGATACATCGGTGGCTGAAGGCGGCACCGTGACTTACACCGCCACCGTCGGCGCGCCAGTCACCGGCTCGCCTGTGGTCGTGACTCTGGCCAACGGTCAGACCATCACCATCGGCGTCGGCCAGACTACTGGCACTGCAACTGCTGTTGCTGCGAACGATGCGTTGGCCGGTAATGCTCCGATCACCAACTCGATCACTGGCGTGAGCGGCGGCAATTTCGAAGATCTGGTGGCGGATAAAACACCGGTTTCGACCACTGTCACCGACGTTTCCGACACTACCAATCTGTCGCTGAGTGCGACCGGTTCGGTAGCCGAAGGTGGCCAGATCACTTACACCGCGACCTTGACCAACGCCGCTGGTTCGCCAGTGACCGTGACCTTGTCGAACGGCGCTGTGATCACCATCAAGGCTGGTGAAACCAGCGGCACCGCAACAGTTCCTGCACCGTCCGACGACGTCTACAAAGATGCCGGTTCGGTGCAGGCGACGATCACAAGCGCTACCGGCGGTAACTTCGAGAACCTGGTACCGAGCACTGCTCCGGCCGTGACGACAGTCACCGACACCATCGATACGTCGACCGTCAAATTGACCGCCGATACATCGGTGGCTGAAGGCGGCACCGTGACTTACACCGCCACCGTTGGTGCGCCAGTTACTGGCTCACCAGTTGTGGTAACTCTGGCCAACGGTCAGACCATCACCATCGGCGTCGGCCAGACCACTGGCACTGCAACTGCTGTTGCTGCGAACGATGCGTTGGCCGGTAATGCTCCGATCACCAACTCGATCACTGGCGTGAGCGGCGGCAATTTCGAAGATCTGGTGGCGGATAAAACACCGGTTTCGACCACTGTCACCGACGTTTCCGACACTACCAATCTGTCGCTGAGTGCGACCGGTTCGGTAGCCGAAGGTGGCCAGATCACTTACACCGCGACATTGACCAACGCCGCTGGCTCGCCAGTGACCGTGACCTTGTCGAACGGCGCTGTGATCACCATCAAGGCTGGTGAAACCAGCGGCACCGCAACAGTTCCTGCACCGTCTGATGACGTCTACAAAGATGCCGGCTCTGTGCAGGCGACGATCACCAGTGCTACCGGAGGCAACTTCGAGAACCTGGTACCGAGCACTGCTCCAGCCGTGACGACTGTCACCGACACCATCGATACGTCGACCGTCAAATTGACCGCCGATACATCGGTGGCTGAAGGCGGCACCGTGACTTACACCGCCACCGTCGGCGCGCCAGTCACCGGCTCGCCTGTGGTCGTGACTCTGGCCAACGGTCAGACCATCACCATCGGCGTCGGCCAGACTACTGGCACTGCAACTGCTGTTGCTGCGAACGATGCGCTGACCGGCAACGCCCCGATCACCAACTCGATCACAGGCGTAACTGGCGGCAATTTCGAAGATCTGGTTGCAGACAAAACTCCAGTTTCGACTTCTGTCACCGACGTTGCCGACACGACAAATCTGTCCTTGAGCGCCAGCAATTCGGTGGCGGAAGGTGGCCAGATCACCTACACCGCGACCCTGACCAATGCCGCAGGCTCGCCTGTAACCGTGACGCTGTCGAATGGCGCCGTGATCACCATCAAGGCTGGCGAAACCACCGGCACCGCAACCGTTCCTGCACCGTCCGATGACGTCTACAAAGACGCCGGTTCCGTCCAGGCGACGATCACCAGTGCCACCGGTGGTAACTTCGAAAATCTCGTGCCGAGCACCACTCCAGCGATCACTCAGGTCACTGACACCATCGATACTTCGACCGTCAAACTGACGGCTGATACTTCGGTGGCTGAAGGCGGCACCGTGACTTACACCGCAACCGTCGGTGCGCCAGTTACCGGTTCTCCTGTCGTCGTGACATTGGCCAACGGCCAGACCATCACCATTGGCGTCGGTCAGACTACTGGCACTGCAACCGCTGTTGCTGCGAACGATGCGCTGACCGGCAACGCGCCGATCACCAACTCCATCACTGGCGTAACCGGCGGCAACTTCGAAGATCTGGTGGCGGATAAAACACCGGTTTCGACCACTGTTACGGATGTCAACGACACCACCAATCTGTCGCTCAGCGCCAGCAACTCGGTGGCTGAAGGTGGCCAGATCACCTACACCGCGACCTTGACCAACGCCGCTGGCTCGCCAGTGACCGTGACCTTGTCGAACGGCGCCGTGATCACCATCAAGGCTGGTGAAACCACCGGCACCGCAACCGTTCCTGCACCGTCCGATGACGTCTACAAAGACGCCGGTTCCGTCCAGGCGACGATCACCAGTGCCACCGGTGGTAACTTCGAAAATCTCGTGCCGAGCACCACTCCAGCGATCACTCAGGTCACTGACACCATCGATACTTCGACCGTCAAACTGACGGCTGATACTTCGGTGGCTGAAGGCGGCACCGTGACTTACACCGCAACCGTCGGTGCGCCAGTTACCGGTTCTCCTGTCGTCGTGACATTGGCCAACGGCCAGACCATCACCATTGGCGTCGGCCAGACTACTGGCACTGCAACCGCTGTTGCTGCGAACGATGCGCTGACCGGCAACGCCCCGATCACCAACTCGATCACAGGCGTAACCGGTGGCAACTTCGAAGATCTGGTGGCGGACAAAACTCCAGTTTCGACTTCTGTCACGGACGTTACCGACACCACCAACCTGTCGCTGAGTGCGACCGGCTCCGTGGCTGAAGGTGGTTCGATTGTTTACACGGCTACGCTGACCAACGCCGCTGGCTCACCTGTGACAGTCACGTTGTCGAACGGCGCCGTGATCACTATCAAAGCAGGCGAAACCACCGGCACCGCAACTGTTCCTGCACCGTCCGATGACGTCTACAAAGACGCCGGTTCCGTCCAGGCAACGATCACTAGCGCTACCGGTGGCAACTTCGAAAACCTGGTACCGAGCACCACGCCAGCCGTGACCAGCGTCACCGACACCATCGACACCACCACCGTAAAACTGAGCGCAACCGCCACGGCGGCCGAAGGCGGCAACGTCGTCTACACCGCAACCGTCGGCGCGCCAGTCACAGGTTCGCCAGTGGTGGTCACTCTGGCCAACGGCCAGAACATCACTATCGCGGTCGGACAGACCACCGGTACCGTAACTGCCGTCGCACCGAACGATGCGCTGACCGGCCATGCGCCGATCACCAACGCCATCACCAACGTCAGCGGCGGCAATTTCGAAAACCTCGTCGCCGACAAGACCCCGGTCAGCACCACCGTGACCGACACCGTCGACACCACCAATCTGTCCTTGAGCGCCACCAACTCGGTGGCCGAAGGTGGCCAGATCACGTACACCGCGACCCTGACCAACGCCGCAGGCTCGCCTGTAACCGTGACCCTGTCGAATGGCGCTGTGATCACCATCAAGGCTGGCGAAACCAGCGGTAATGTGACCGTTCCGGCACCTTCCGATGACGTCTATAAAGACGCCGGCTCCGTGCAGGCGACCATCAGCAAAGCTACCGGTGGCAACTTCGAAAACCTGGTACCGAGCACCACGCCAGCCGTGACCAGCGTCACCGACACCATCGACACCACCACCGTAAAACTGAGCGCAACCGCCACAGCGGCCGAAGGCGGCAACGTCGTCTACACCGCAACCGTCGGCGCACCCGTCACCGGTTCGCCAGTGGTGGTCACTTTGGCCAACGGCCAGAACATCACCATCGCGGTCGGCCAGACTACCGGCACGGTAACTGCCGTCGCACCGAACGATGCGTTGACCGGCAACGCTCCGATCACCAACTCGATCACCAACGTCAGCGGCGGCAATTTCGAAAACCTCGTCGCCGACAAGACTCCGGTCAGCACCACCGTGACCGACACCGTCGACACCACCAACCTGTCGCTCAGCGCGACCGGTTCCGTGGCAGAAGGTGGCCAGATCACTTACACCGCGACCCTGACCAACGCCGCTGGCTCGCCAGTGACCGTGACCCTGTCGAACGGTGCCGTGATCACCATCAAAGCGGGCGAAACCACCGGCACCGTGAACGTTCCAGCGCCAGCTGACGACGTCTACAAAGACGCCGGCACCGTGCAGGCGACCATCAGCAGCGCCACCGGTGGCAACTTCGAAAAACTGGTATCGAGCACCACGCCAGCAATGACCAGCGTCACCGACACCGTCGACACCACCACCGTCAGCATCACTGGCAGCAGCTCGGTGACCGAAGGCCAGACCGCCAGCTACACCGTCAGCCTCAATCACCCGGCGCAGACCGAAGTGACCCTGAAAATCGTCTACAGCGGCACTGCTGCCGACGGTTCGGACTTCACCGGTGTGTACACCGTGAAGATCCCGGCGGGCGCCAGCAGCGCGCAGTTCAACGTCGCCACCCTCGATGACAAGATCACCGAAGGCACCGAGAACTTCGTGGTCAAGATCGATTCGGCTACCGGCGGCAACTTCGAGAACCTCGCGGTCAGCAGCACCAATGGCAGCGTCAGCACCTCGATCATCGACAACGATGCGCCACCGGTGCTCGATCTGGACGCCAACAACTCCAGCGGTGCGACCGGTGCCGATTACAAGGTGACGTTCACCGAGAACACCCCGGGCGCCGGCGTGTCGATCGCTGACACCGACATCAGCATCACCGACCCGGACAGCACGATGCTGACCGGCGCCACTGTGGTACTGACCAACCGTCAGGACGGCGATGCGCTGAATCTGGGCAACAGCGTCAACGGCATCACCATCAATGCCAACAGCACCAACGGCACGGTGACCCTGACCCTCTCGGGTAACGCGACCCTGGCCGACTACATGCAGGCCATCAAGAACATCAGCTTCACCAACAGCAGCGAAAACCCGAGCACCGTGCCGCGCGTCATCACCGTGACGGTGACCGATGGCGGCAACTACTCGAACACGGCGACGACCACAGTCAACGTGGTGGCGGTCAACGATGCACCGGTCGCTGCGCCGAGCAATGTCACCGGCACCGAAGACACGCCGCTGGTACTCGGCTGGTCGACCTTTGGCGTCAGCGATGTCGACAGCCCGGCGAGCAGCCTTGGTATCAAGATCACGCAGCTGCCGGGCGAGGGCAAACTGCAGTATCTGGACGGCTCGACCTGGAAGGATGTTGCCAACAACCAGACCTTCAGCAAGGCCGACATCGACGCCGGCAAGCTGCGCTTCCTGCCGGACGCCAACGAGTCGGGCACCAACGGTTACGGCGGCACCGGTCTGGGCAACAATCAGGCGGACTACGCACAGATCAAGTTCCAGCCTACCGATGGCCAGGCGCTGGGCAGCACCGGCACGGTGAAGATCGACATCACGCCAGTGGCGGATGCGCCGACCGTAGCCGTGGCTGACAACAGCGTGAAATCCACCGGCCTGATCAAGGAAGTCTGGACCGGTCTCGCGGGGCTGGGCACTGACGGCAGCGGCGCGAACTCGACCACCCTGAAAAACGTGATCGACGCCGCCGGCAAACCGAACTCCAGCGGCAACGTCACCAACGTGCAGTCTGACGGCAGTGTCGCCGCCGGTACGGCGTCGAAGACCTCGGGCCTGATCTACCTGGAAGCCGGCAAGACCTACAGCTTCAGCGGCGTGGCCGATGACAGCCTGCTGATCACCATCGGCGGCAAGAACGTGGCGTCGGGTACCTGGGGCGCGGGCGGTGCGATCAACGGCTCGTTCACCCCGACCACCAGCGGTTACTACACGCTCGACATCTACCACCACAATCAGAGCGGCCCGGGCAGCTACGACGTCAACCTGTCGGTCAACGGCGGCACGCCAATCGATCTGAGCAACGCCGGCGTGCCGATCTACACCGGTGTGCAGGACCTGATCAACTCGGGCGTGACCGTCTCCGATCTGCACGGCACCAACGGCGAAGGTTATTACGACGGCTACAAGCTCAACACCGGCGCTGAAGGCACCACGGTGAAACTGTCGGCAATCAGCACCGCGCTGACCGACACCGACGGCTCGGAAACCCTGAGCGTGAAGATCAGCGGCGCACCGGTCGGTTCGGTGCTCAGCGATGGCGCGGGGCATACCTTCACCGTTACCGCGAGCAATGGCGAAGCCAACGTCACCGGCTGGAACCTCGGCTCTCTGACCGTGACTCCGCCGACCTACTACAACGGCCAGTTCAACCTGACCGTGACCTCGACGTCCACCGAACAGGTCGGCGGCTCGGCAAGCAGCACCGCGACCATTCCGGTCACGGTAGTGCCTGCGGTGTACAACGCGGTCACCGCCACCTCGGGTGATGACAACGTCATCGGCACCGACGCCAACGACATCATCGTCGCTGACATCGGCGGCCTGACCGTGGTGCCGGGCACCAACTACAACATTGCGTTTATGGTCGACAGCTCGGGCAGCATGAGCACTTCGTCGCTGAACGCCGCGAAAGACTCGCTGACCTCGGTGTTCAACAGCCTCAAGCAAAGCCTGGGCGGCAGCAACTCGGGCACGGTGAACATATTCCTGGTGGACTTCGATACCCAGGTCAACAAATCGGTGTCGGTGAATCTCAACGACCCGAACGCGCTGACGATGCTCAAAGCCGTACTCAACTCGATGGGCTCTGGCGGCGGTACCAACTATGAGGACGTGTTCAAGACCACGGCCAACTGGTTCCAGAGCGCCGACGCAGTGGCCAACACCGGGGCGAAGAACCTCACGTACTTCATCACCGATGGCCAGCCGACTTACTACCAGACCGGCGAGCAGACCAACCCGACGCTGTATGGCAACGTGAAACTCGACAGCGTGGTAAACACCAGCAACTACAAGCAGGGCGACACGTTCAGCACCTACATCGACAACTCGCACTACCTGACCATCAACAGTGCCGGCAGCGTTGTGCTGCAAACCTACAACTCGTGGTGGGGCTGGAGCAGCGAGACCCTGGGCACGATTCATGCGCAGGGCGACGGTACTTATGAATTGTCGAACCTCGCGGGTACCGGCAACAGCACCAACTCGTCGACGACCAGCAACTCGACCAGCGGCTTTGCCTTGTTGAGCGGGTTGTCGAGCGTCGAAGCCATTGGTCTGAACAACGACGTCAGCCTCAACGACCTCAAGCCGTACGATTCGGACAAAACGCCGCAAACCAACATCGATCCGAAGGACCTGGCCAACTCGATCATCGGCCATACCGAAGCGACGATGCCGGGTAACGACACCGTCAACGGTGGCGAAGGCAACGACATCCTGTTCGGCGATCTGGTCAGCTTCAACGGCATTGCCGGCGAGGGTTACCAGGCGATGCAGGCGTTCGTTGCCAAAGAGACCGGCGTCGACGTCAGCAAAGTCACCACCAGCAACGTGCACCAGTACATCACCGAGCACTATCAGGCGTTCGATGTATCCGGCGCGCACGATGGCAACGACACGCTGCTCGGTGGCGCAGGCAATGACATCCTGTTCGGCTCGGGCGGCACCGACCTGCTCGACGGCGGCAAAGGCAATGACATCCTGCTCGGCGGCACCGGCAACGACACGCTGATCGGCGGTCAGGGCAACGACATCCTCATCGGCGGTTCCGGTGGCGACACCTTCGTCTGGAAATCGGGCGACACCGGTAACGACGTGATCAAGGATTTCAAAGCCAGCGAAGGCGACCGCATCGACCTGCGCGACCTGTTGCAGGGCGAGACCGGCAGCACGATCGACAACTTCCTGAAGATCACCACAGTGGATGGCACGTCGTCGCTGCAAGTCAGCTCGGCGGGCAAATTCAACTCGGGCGATGCCGCTGCGGCCACGCCGGACGTGACGATCAAACTGGAAGGCAACAATTGGGCGAGCGCCAACCTGCACAACCTGATTGCCGGCAGCGATCCGACCATCAAGGTCGATCACAACAACAGCTGAGGCTGAAACAACAACGGCCGCCTCCTGTGAGGCGGCCGTCGCGTTTGCGGGCAATGCAGCGGTGACGATTTCATCGGCGCCCCGCATACTGGCGCGCAGTTGGCTATGCTGCTGACAGCATGACGCTGTTCATTTGTGAGGGATGCTCAATGTTTTACGTGCAACGCGATGCGCAAGGCCAGTTGATTCGCGTGGAAGCTGCGGCGTACGCCGAGGCCACGGAAACGCTGCCCGCCGATAACCATGAGATTCAGGCGTGGTACGCCAACGAAGCCGTGGAAAACAGCCTCAAACAGCTCAAGCAGAGCGACTTTGAAATGATTCGGGTACTCGACGACCTGATTCAGGTGCTGACCCAGAAAGGCGTGATCCGCGTCACTGACCTGCCAGCGGCGGCCCAGGCCAAACTGATGGACCGCACCCAGGCACGTGAAGCGTTGGGCGGGTTGAGCCAGTTGATCGATGAGGATGAGGGTGGGTTGATCTGATCCTCCCAGGATCCAAAGCTTACCCTCACCCCAGCCCTATCCCTGAGGGAGAGGGGGCCGATCGAGGTGTCTTGCGCTATCCATCGACCTGAGCGATCGAGTCGATTCTGGATTCAGTGGAGCTCTTGCACGTCGGCGTATCTCGTAAATATCCCACGGTCAGTCCCCTCTCCCTCTGGGAGAGGGTTAGGGTGAGGGCGCTTATTGGCTCACCCCCAAGGCTTCGGCTCACCGAGCAACTGCCCCTGCACGCCATACAAGCCCATCTCGCGAATCACTGACAACTCCCCTTCAGTCTCGACCCGCTCGGCAATCAGCGGCAGATCGATGCTGTGCGCCGCGCGCTGGATCGCTTCGATGAACAGGCGCTTGTCGCTCTCCTGATCGATCGCCCGAATGTAGCTGCCATCGATCTTCAAATACGCCAGACCCAACCGCGCCAGGTTGCCGATCATGCTGAAGCGCCCGCCGAAGCGTTGCAGGCTCAGCGAGAAACCGAGCTCGCGCAGGCGTCGGGTCAACTGCTCCAGCACCGCCTGTTCAGGCAACTGCTCCTCGCCAATTTCCAGAGTCAGACGCGCGCCGAGATTGGAATGCGCGCGCAGAATCTCGAAGACCTTGTTCAGCGCCTGCGGGTCGGCCAGCGTCGCCGAGGACAGGTTCAGCGCCAGCGAATCCTCGTGCCCTTTCATCTGCTCGAGCACGCGTTCGAGCATCAGCCGATCAAGCCGCGCGGTCCAGCCGAAGCGCTCCAGCCACGGCAGAAAGCGCCCGGCGGGAATGGTCTGGCCCTGCTCGTCGAGCAAGCGCGACAGGACCTTGTAATGCAGCACCAGTTGCGTGTCCTGCGCGGCGACCACCGGCTGGAAATACAACTCGAAACGCTGCTGACTTAAAGCCTGATCCAGCAGTCGATGCCAAGCGTGATGGTCGTCACCGACCTCCGCCACCAGACTCTGATCGATGCACGCCCAATTCTGCTCGCCCTGCCCTTCGGCCTGTGCGAGCGCCTGATCGCCCAGTGTCAGCACCGCTTGCGGGGAGTCACCGTGGGCGAAGGGCGCCAGCCCGATCGAAGCCACCGCCGGCACATCGGTCGCGCCAGTGGCATGCAGGCTGCTCAATGCATTGTCGAGATTCTGCGCCAGTTGCAGCGCTTCCTCACGCACCAGCCCCGGCGCCAGCACGGCGAATTCACCGCCGCGAATACGCGTGACCAAGTCCTGGGTTTGTGGATATCTGGCGCACTCGCGGGTCAGTTGCTCACCGACAGCCTTGAGCAATTGGTCGGTACGCTGGCCGCCGAGACGCTGGTTGAGCCCGGCCAGATCCTTGACCCGCAACAGCAGCAAATAACCGGAACTGGCCTGCTCCGGGTTGCTCACACGGTTGTTCAGTTGCATTTCGAAATAGCGGCGGTTGGCCAGGCCGGTGAGGTTGTCCTGATAGGACTCGGTACGCAGTTTTTCACTGCGCTCGGCCTGCTCCTGAAACAGCGTCTTGAGCTTCTCGACCATCTGATTCATCGCCTGCACCACGCGACGCAATTCAGGCGTGCGCGGCAGATCCGGCAGGCTGAGAAACTCGCGGCGGGCAATCGCATGGGACTGCTGAACCATGTAATCGAGCGGCTTCAACTGCCGACGCAGCAACAGCGCGCCGAGCACCGCACTCAATGCACCGCAGATCAGCAACCAGCCAAGGCTGCCCAGTGCGCTCTGCCACAGCTTGGCCACGGCGAACATCGGATGGCTGACGACTTCGACCCGCGCCGCCTGCTCCCAGCCACGACTGACCAGTGCATCGCCACCAGCCGGCTCGAGGCCGATCAGTTTGACGAACCAGTCCGGCACGTTGCTCACCGCCGGGGTACCGCTACGCTCGACAATGGTCTGGTCGGTCTTCACGTCGACCACGCGGATGCTCGCGTAATAACCGCTGTCGAAAATCGAACTGACCAACAGCTCGACCATCGCCGGGTCGTCGATATTCGGCGTCAGCGACAACGCCAGCGCCGTCGCCGCGTCCTGTGCGTGGGAGCGCAACTGGTTGACGTACTGGGTGCGCGAGCTCTCCAGGCTGACCATGAAGCTGCCGGTGAAGGCCACGACCAGGAACAGACAGATAGCGATCAACAGCTGTTTGAACAAAGACATCTGAGCGCGTGCTCCTAGTTAGTCGTCTCGACCGGGAAACCTTCGGCCTGCATTTTTTTCAGCACATCCTGCCAGCGTGACAGGCGTTTGGTGTCGCCGACCTTCTTGTTGCCCTTGGCGCCGGGCAAATACAGGCCTTCGGCATTGAAAGAGTAGACCGGCAGCAAGTCGGTTCGCTGCGCCGCCGGCTGGATCGGATCGATCAGGCTGTCGAGCACCAGCGGCATGGCATCGGGGGTCGCATAGTACGTCAACACCATGTGCGCGCGGTTCTGCCGCAGCGCCTTGACGTAGGTGATGCGCAGCTTGTCACTGGAAACGCCGAGATGGCGCAGGCTGAAATACTTGGCGATGGCGTAGTCTTCGCAGTCGCCGGCGCCCTTCCACAGCGCTTCGATCGGGGTTTCCCAATAATCCACTTCGCGCCACAGATCGATGTCTTCGACGTAACGCACCTGCTTGTTGAAGAACAGGTTCACCACTTTGAGCTTGTCCATCTCACTGGCCTGCTTCTGCGTCGCCAGCAGATTCTGCCAGGCATCGATGCGCTGCTGCCCGGCGCCCAGTGGCCCATAAAGAGCAGTGGCCTTGCGGCTGATCGCGGAAAAATCCCAATCGGCGTGCAGACCGCCCAGCATGACGCCGGCCAGCAGCAATGCGCAGCCAAGCCAGCGCAAGGTCCGAGGGATCGCGAAACGTACCGCCACTGCAGGTTTCCAGAAGGACAGAAAGGAAGCGTTTGATGGTGAAGCTTAGCCCGGCAAAAAACAATGGCACCGTGAGATCATCGAAGACCCGCTAGACTTGAGATTGCCGCGCAACGTTTTACAAGGTTTGACAACCTGTAGAGCAATCACTAGTGTCATTTGGATCCAAATATTGCGACCTACAGGGTGTGTTGTCGTGACTCAGAAGCCCAAACCGCTGCACAGCATTAAAGTCGAGGGACCGATTCCTGCGCATCTGGCCCGGTCGGTGATTGAAGAAACCCTGCGCTCGGCCATTCTCGATGGCCGCCTGCCCTGTGGCACTGCGCTGCGCCAGCAGGATCTAGCCGATCTGTTCGGGGTCAGCCGCATGCCGGTGCGCGAAGCCTTGCGTCAGCTCGAAGCGCAGGAGCTGCTCAGCGTCACCACGCACAAAGGCGCCGTAGTCGCACCGCTGATCCAGGGCGATGCCGCTGAAACCTACGAGTTGCGCATTTTGCTCGAATCCGAGGCATTGCGGCAGTCCATTCCGCTGCTGACTGAGGCCGAGCATCAACTCGCCGCCGGCTACATCGAAGAACTGGAAGCGCAGCACGACTACAACGAGATCGGCCGCCTCAACCGTCTGTTCCACATGGCCCTGTACAGCAAGGCGCCCAATCAGCGACTGCTGCGTCTGGTGGAAGACGGTCTGAATGAAGAAGAACGTTTTCTGCGTTTCAATCTGGAAGCCATGGGCCTGGGCAAGCTGTCCCAGGATGACCATCGCGCCATGCTCCAGGCCGTGATCGAGCGCGACATCCCGCGCTCGCTCGAAATGCTGGAGCAGCACCTCAACCGTGGCGTCGAGGTGATCACCCGCTACCTCGCGACTCCCGCCGCACAGAAGCGTCACACAGCACGCTGATATCTCGTACGTCGAATAATCCCCTTACAAATCTTCGCGACCGCTCTGCTGCCGGCTCTGGCAGCGGATCGGCGTGCCCGCTGGTGCCCGCCCCGGCCCTGCCGACGCATTTCTGCTGCCCGCCGATGACCAATCGGTAATAGCCGTGACGGCAATTTACCCGCACTCTTCCAGCGCCACCCCTACAGAACGGGGACGCGCCGCCCTGACGGCACAGTCCCCGCAACAGGAACCTACGGAAGGAGCCTTGTCACGGGAAACAGGAAGTCATGGCGCCGGTCCCGGCCAACTTTCGCCTCCTTTGAATTCATAAACTTCCCTTGCTTAAAAAGTTGCTTCGAGTGAGGCATTCACTCTTGTTATCGATTTTGGCCGTTATTAGCCGAAAGGAGTAACTACGCCCAAATAAAACTTGATCCGAAAGTTTTATCGGCAACTTTCATATCCAAAAAACAGCCAACTTAAAATAATTGAAAATAAACTTGTTAAATGCATTTGCCCTGTATTAGTTTTTCTCTCGCCAGGTTTGAACGTCGCCGTTCAGCGCGGCATACCCTACGCAGCAGATGCAGCAACCGTGGCGCCGCAACGGCGCCACAGCGCAATTAATATTTGCCCGATTAATTTGCTATCCAACTTGCTCGACCGCTTACAGCAACTGAAAAGAACCGTGCACTTCATATCACTGATAAAGGACATCATGATGCCTACTAAGCAGCAACTCGCCTTGAAGAAAGCCGAACTGAGTATTCACCCGATCTTTTCCGAGATTACTTCGTTATCGGTATTGCGTCGTTTCATGGAAACCCATGTATTTGCCGTATGGGACTTCATGTCGCTGACCAAGCGCCTGCAACAGGAACTGACCTGCACGCGTTTACCCTGGTTGCCGCCGCGCGATCCCCACGCCGCTCGGTTGATCAACGAGATCGTGCTGGGCGAGGAATCGGACGATCGCCTCGATGCCGGCCATTACAGCCACTTCGAGTTGTACCTGGATGCGATGCGCGAAATCGGCGCGAGCACCTCGGCGGTGGAGCGCTTCGTCGCGTTGCAGCGCGAAGGCGTGAGTTATGACGTCGCATTGCAAAGCGTCGACGTCGACCCGGCGGCGGCACAGTTTGTTCGCGATACCTTGCGCATTGCCCTGGAGGCGCCGGGACACAGCGTTGCCGCCGCGTTCCTGCACGGTCGCGAGAGCGTTATTCCGACGATGTTCCAGCGCATCCTTGATGACTGGGGCATCGGCATCGAACAGGCGCCGACCTTCCGCTACTACCTGCAACGGCATATCGAAGTCGATTCCGAAGATCACGGCCCCGCTGCCGAACAGTTGCTGGAGCGTCTGGTGGACGGCGATCCGCAGCGCGCAGCCGAGGTTTACGCCAGCGCCATCGCTGCCGTGGAAAGCCGCATCGCCTTGTGGGACGGGCTGCGCTTGAGCATGGGCGCAAAAGTTGCCGAGGTGGCCCAATGAACGCTGCCGACTATCAATCCTTCGCCGAGGCCTGGGAAAGCCGCGCGACCATCCGCACCCGTCCACGGCGGTTGCTCGAAGACGATCAGCGCTTGATCTATCCACTCAGCCGCCAGCCGCTGGTGCTCAGCGAAACCTTCCTGCGTGAATGCCCGCAACAACGTGATTTCGCCCTGGTGCAGACGTTGTACAAATTCATAAACGACGTAGTGATTTTCGAGACTGAAATCGTCGACAAGACCGCCCGCAGCATTGCCAAGAATCGCTTCGCCGTGGCGTTCCCGTTCGCCTGTCGTTACGACGCGATGACCGTGGTGGTCGATGAGGATTACCACGCGCTGGTGGCCATGGATTTCATGCAGCAGACGGTCGCGCTGACCGGTATCGAACCGATTCCGTTGCCCGACGAAATCGAATTGAGCCGGGCGATTCCCGCCGCTGTTGCGCTGGCGCCGGAACACCTGCGCAGCGCGGTGGAATTGATCTGCGTGGCGATCGCCGAAAACACCGTGACCGGTGATGTCGCCGCGTTCGCCCGCGACGATTCGGTCAAGCCATCAATCAAGGGCCTGATGGCCGACCACTTGCTCGACGAGGGTCGCCACTCGAGTTTCTGGGCGCGGATGGTGCGCATCTATTGGCACACCGCCAGCGACGCGGACCGCGAAACCATCGCGCAGATTCTGCCGGTGTTCATCGGCCATTACCTGACCAACGATATCCAGAAATCCTTCGATTTGCGCCTGATCGATGCGCTGCCGGTCAGCGAAACCACGCGGTGCTCACTGCGCGAGGAAATCGCCGGACTGGCCTTCCCGATCAACCGCCACCACCCGCTGGTGGGCAACATCGTCAGGTTTTTCCACAACAGCTCGCTGCTCGACACACCGTGCGTGCAGCACGCGCTGCGCGACTATCTGGTTTGAGGAGGCTGACATGAAACGTCTCGACATTTTGCTCACCGGCGCCAGCCAGGCCATGACCGATCTGGCCCGGGAGCTCGAACAGCATGGCCATGCTGTGACCCGCAGCGGCGTGGCTCAAACGGCGGTGGATCTGATCATCGACGATGGCTTTATCGCTGCCGGCGACTTCTGCGCGATCCCGCATCTGCACCTGCGCCTGGGTATCGCCGCGCAAGACCATGGCGGCCTGCCGACCCTCGACTTGCTGTGCTTCCTCGGCTCGTCGCTGATCAGCCGTGTGCCGATTGGCGATGAGCCATCCGGCAACGGTCAGTCGCTACGCCAACGAGCGCTTGCCCATGTGGTCGATGAGGTGGCGTTGCTGGTCAGCCGCTTTTCCCGCGATGCCGATTATTTGCGCCATGCCCCGGCCCTTAGAGCGCCGGATTTCGAACGCCTGGAAGACCTGCTGTTTCTCGACAAGCTAGCGTACGTCCACCGTCTCAACGACACGGCAAACCCGGCGCTGCTGGAGCAGGCGCAAATCCCGCTGATCGAGCGTCTGCAGCCAAGCCTGATCGAGCATGCCGAACGACCGGCGCTGCATGTCGGCGGGAAGACCATCAGCTACGAGCAGCTTCACGCCCACAGCCGCGCGATTCAACAGCGCCTGCTGCCCTTGCTCGAGCAACATCCGCAGCCGTGGGTGGTCGCTGTCTGCCAAGGCAAAAGCCCGGCACTGTTCGCCTCGATTCTGGCGACTCTCGGCAGCGGCGCGGTGTACTTGCCGCTGGAGCCCAGCCATCCATTGCCGCGTCAGCAATACATCCTGGAAAACGCTGGTGCGGTGCTGTTGCTTCACGATGGACAGCAGGCGCTCAGCGAATCGATGGCGGGGCTCGATGTCAGTGGCATCGAAGCGCCGAACGCCGCTCTCGACCGGCCGCTGATGCAGCACCGCCCGGTGCTCGATGCGCCGTGCATGGCGCTCTACACCTCGGGTACCACCGGGCATCCGAAAGGCGTGCTGCTCAGCCAGGCCAATCTCGCCCACTTCACCGCGTGGTACGCCGACTACGTGCAGTTGCACGCCGAGAGTCGGGTGTTGCAGTTCTCATCGCTGAGCTTCGATTCATCGCTGATCGACATCTTCCCCAGCCTGCTCGCAGGGGCAGAACTGGTCGTGCCCGACGACACCCAGCGCCGCGATCCTTTGCAGCTGATTGCGCTGATTCGCCGACGACAACTGACCCACGCCTTCCTGCCGCCGGCGCTGTTGAGCATCCTGGCGCTGGAGCAACTGGAGGGCGTGCAGGTGATGACCGGCGGTGATGTCTGCGAGCCGTACGTCATCGAGCAACTGACCCGCCAAGGCACCCTGCACAACCTGTATGGCCCGACCGAAGCCACCGTGCTGATCACCGCGCGCCAGCTCAAACCGGGCGACAGCAACCGCACGCTGGGAGGGCCAATCGCCAACAGTCGGGTGCTGATTCTCGACGACGACCTGCAACCGGTGCCCGATCAAACCGTCGGTGAGCTGTTCATCGTCGGCCCCGGTGTCTGCCTCGGTTACCTGAACAATCCGCAACAGACCGCCGAGCGTTATCTGACCCTGTCGCTGCCCGGCGGCGAGACCTTGCGCGCCTACCGCAGCGGCGACATGGCCCAATGGGGCGAGCATGGTATCGAGCTGTGCGGGCGGCGCGACAATCAGGTGAAAATCCGTGGCTTCCGCGTCGAGCCGGAAGAGATCGAGCGCTGCCTGCGCGAGAGCCGCTTGTATCGGCAGATCGCCGTGGTCATCGACAGTCAGCGGCGGATTCTGGCGTTCCTCGCCCAGCCACAGACCGAGACTGCCCGCGATGAATTGAAGGCGCATGCCCGGCAATTTCTGCCGGACTACATGCAGCCGATGGCATGGACTGAACTGGCGCAGATGCCGTTCGCCAGCAACGGCAAAGTCGATCGCAAGGCGCTGCTGGCATTGCCGGTGACGGTACAGGACAACGCTGCGAAATGCCTGCCGGCCAATGCTGATGAAGCGCTGCTGTTGGAGATCTGGGCCGAGTTGCTGGAACTGCCGACCAGCGACATTTCCACTGACGAAAGCTTCTTCAATCTCGGCGGTCATTCGATTCTGCTGTCGCGGATGTTGCTGCGCTTGCGTGAGGAATTCGGCCGGAGCATTTCGATCAATCGCTTCATCGAACAGCCGACCATCAGCAAACTGGCGACGCTGGTGCGCGGCAGCGATGACAGCGCCGTGCTCAGCGCTCAGGCCATGGCCGACGCCGAGCGCGAGCTGGATATCGAACCGCTGCCGATCAGCCGCATGGGCGATGTGCACAAGGTCATCGTCACCGGTGCCAACAGTTTTGTCGGCGTGCACATCGTCGAAGCGCTGCTCGGTTGGGGCGCCAGCGAGGTCGCCTGTCTGGTACGTGATAGCGCCGGGCAAACGGCGACGCAACGCTTCGCTCAGGCACTGCGCGAAAACCGTCTGGAGCACCTCGATCTCAGCCGTGTGCGGGTTTACGCAGCTGATATCAGTCGCCCGCAACTGGGCCTGGGCGATGAGGATTATCAGCGCCTGGACCGCGAGTTCGGTGCGCTGGTACACAACGCCGCCAACGTCAACCACGTACTCGATTACGAGTCCCTGGCGGCGGACAACGTCGAGCCGATCTTCGCCCTGCTGAAGCTGTGCGAGGGGCGCAGTAAGAAGGTCTTCAACTTCGTCTCGACCCTGTCGGCATCCAGCACCGTGGATGATGCCGGTCGGGTGCTGGAACTGCCCGCCGCCGCGACGCCGCCGATCTACATTCGCAACGGCTACAACCTGTCGAAGTGGGTCGGCGAACGTATCCTTGAGCGGGCGCGCGAGCGCGGTGTACGGGTCAATCTGTATCGCCCCGGCAACATCAGCTTCAATAGCCTGAGCGGCGTCTGCCAGCCGCACAAGAACCGCTTGATGCTGATGCTCAAAGGCTCGATCCAGCTCGGTCAGGTACCGGCCTTTGCGCTGAATTTCGACCTGATGCCGGTGGACTTTCTCGCCCGCTTCATCGCCTTCCATGCCAGCCGGTATTCAGCGGATCGCGCGGTGTTCAATCTGCACAACCCCGAGCCGCTGAGCTGGGATGCCTACGTCGCTTCGTTCCGCGAAACCGGCAGCGAGTTTGCGCTGGTCAGCGTCGCCGACTGGCAGCAGCAACTGAACCGGGTCAACGCCGACAACGCGCTGTTCGGCGTGCTCGGTTTCTACCTCAATGGTTTCGAAGAAGACATCGGCGACATCTCGCTGATCGGCCACGCCAACGCCGAGGCCGGCGTGCAGCAGATGGGCGCGCACTACCCACAGAAATCCCCGGCGCTGCTGCGTCGCGGCTGCGACTACCTGAAAGAAATCAACTTCATCTGACTCATCCCAAAGGAGCAACACCATGAGCAATCTGCAACCCGACACCCTGATCAAAAACCCGCAAGGCTGCCACGTTGTGTCGTCGGTGGAAGTGCCGGCGGACGCGGCAAAAGTCTGGGCGATCGTTGGCGATTTCGCTGGCTTCGAACGATTCATTCCGGCGCTGTCGCACACCGAAATGACCGGCGAGGGCGTGTCTTCGCTGCGCAAGAAAATCTTCAAGGACGGCAACGTCGTGGTCGAACAACTCAACTCGCGCGATGAACAGGCACAGCGCATGACCTGGACGACGATTTACAACACCCTGGGGGTGGCGAATCTGTGGGCGGCAATGCAGGTGGAATCGCTGAGCGAAGGGAAGTCGCGAGCGACCTGGACGATCATTGCTGAACCAGCTTCCGGCGGAGAAGAGGCGTTGCCGGGATTCAGGGATTTCGTGCAGGGGTTTGCCGATGATGCGATGGGCAATGTCTTGAAGTTGTTTGTTTAAGGCATCGGTTTGGCGGTGATTGAACCGCCGCTTTCGCGAGCAGGCTCGCTCCCACATTTGGAATGCATTTTCCCTGTGGGAGCGAGCCTGCTCGCGAAGAACGATAACGCGGTCTGCGATCTGTGAATCAGATCTTGAAGCTGTCGACCAACTGCTTCAACCGGTTCGCCTGCTGCGACAACGCATCACAATCCTTCAACGTTTCGTTGAGGTTGGCCACGCTCTGCTGGTTCAACAGGTTGATCTGGTTGACGTCGACGTTGAGAGTTTCCACCACCGCAGTCTGCTCTTCAGTCGCAGCTGCCACCGACTGGTTCATACCGTCGATTTCGCCGATACGCTGAGTCACGCTGACCAGACGCAGACCGGCCTGATTCGCCACTTCCACGCTTTGCTCGCTGGACGCCTGACTGGCGTTCATCGTGCTCACCGCCTCACGCGAGCCGACCTGCAGCGAGGTGATCATCTTGTGGATCTCTTCCGCCGATTCCTGGGTGCGATGCGCAAGGTTGCGCACCTCATCGGCGACCACGGCAAAACCGCGCCCGGCTTCACCGGCACGTGCGGCTTCGATGGCAGCATTGAGCGCCAGCAGGTTGGTCTGCTGCGAGATGCCTTTGATCACATCGAGAATGTGGCCAATGTTGTCGGTGCTGGCGTTCAGGGTTTCGATCTGTGTGCACGACAGGCTGATTTTCTGCGACAGCTCGGTCATCGCCTGAATGGTTTGCTCGACCACCTGACGACCGTCGTCAGCTTGCTCGCTGGCGCCACTGGCGTGCTGCGAAGCATCCGCCGCGTTGCGCGCGATCTCCTGAGTAGCGGCGCCCAGCTGATTGATCGCCGCCGCGACGCTGTTGGTGCGCGCACTTTGCTCGTCGGAACCGACGATCGAAGCGTTGGACGACGCCATCACCCGTTGCGACAAGTCGTGAACGTGACGAGTCGCCGACGACACTTCGGAAATCGATGCGTGAATCCGTTCAACGAACTGGTTAAACGCGCTGCCCAGTTCACCGAACTCGTCTTTGCTCTCGACCACCAGACGCCGGGTCAGATCGCCCTCGCCCTGGGCAATGTCTTTCATCGCGCGGCCCATGGTGGTCAGCGGACGCATCAACACGTTGATCAACAGGCTCAGCAGCAAAGCAATCGCCGCGACCGCGACAAACATGGCGATCAACGCCGAAGTGCGGAATTGGCTGAGTGCGGCGTAGGCCTTATCGCGATCGATCGACAGACCGATGTACCACTGCGCATTCGGCAGATCGCTGACCGGGGTGAACGAGAGAATGCGCTCCTGACCGTTGAGCACGACATTCTGGTTGCCCTTCTCGATGCGCACGCTGGTGTTCGGGTAGATGTCCTTGAGGTTTTTCATTACCTGATCTTTGTCCGGGCTGACGATCACCTGACCGTCAGCACTGACCAGAAACGCATGGCCGAGGCCACCGAAGTCCACCGAGTTGATGATCTTCACCAGGGTTTCCAGGCTCAGGTCACCGCCGACCACACCGAGCAGTTCGCCGTCCTTCTTCACCGGCATGGCGATGGTCACCACCAAGCCGCCGACTGCCGCCATGTACGGCGGCGTCAGCATGGTTTTGTCGGCGGCTACTGCCTGCTTGTACCAAGGCCGCTGACGCGGATCGTAACCGTCCGGCATCTTCGCATCGGGACGCTGGGTGAAGACACCGTTGGCCTGCCCGACATAAGTGAACTGGAAATTCGAAGTGAAGGCCGGTTGATCGACAAGGCCCGGCAAGTCGGCATTCCTGCCTTGATGGGCAACGTTCTGCGCGAGGTTTTCCAGCACCAGAATCCGTCCGCTCATCCAGTTCTGCACGCTGCTGGCGGTGAGGTCACCGGCCTGCTGCACAGAGGACTGCAGATTCTGGCGAATGGTGTTTCGCTGCAAGTAATCGTTGTAGAGCGTGAACAGCGCGAACGCCAGGACGACGACGCCCGAAGCGGCCAGGAGGATTTTATGGCTGAACTTGAGATTCATTTCATGGGACTTCTTATGCCAAAAGTGGGGATGCGTTCCGGTTGCAACATTCCATGTACAGCGCAGGCAGCGTTCTTCTGGCCGCTCTACTTTGGTGCACGCATTTCTCACCAGTCTGTCGGCCAACGGCGGAGAAATCTTAGGGCCGCGTGAGAAATGGACGGTTTTAGGACAGGATTCCCGCCGAACGGCGTGCCAGAGCGGCTGCGAGGGAATTTTTCACAACCGCCATAGGGACGACGGTTGCAAAATCTGTAACCCTTGATGACAATGCGACTAATTATCATTTGTGACGTTCGGGCTGGCGTGTCATGTCTTCACCTGAGTTGGTCGTACAGGCGCTTTACGGTAGTCATCACGGCTGGCTCAATGCCTGGTTGCGCGCGCGGCTGGGCAACGCAGCGGATGCCGCCGATCTGGCTCAGGACACTTTCCTGCGCCTGCTGCAACGTACTGAACGCCTCGAACTGAAAGCGCCTCGCGCTTTCCTGCGGACCATCGCGCGCGGCCTGGTGATCGATCATTGGCGTCGCGAGGAAATCGAGCGGGCCTATCTGGAAACCATTGCTCATTTGCCTGAAGGCGAAGTACCTGACGCCGAATCGCGCGCGTTGGTGCTGGAACTGCTGGAAAGCATTGCGCGCATGCTTGAGGGGTTGAAGCCGAAAGTGCGTCAGGCGTTTCTCCTGGCGCAGTGCGAAGGTTTGACTCACAAACAGATCGCCGAGCAGTTGGGCGTGTCGGTACGTTCAGTGGAACGCTACGTCGCCGACGCGCTATATCACTGCTATGTGTTGCGGTATGAAAGCTGATGCCTGTGGATAACCTCTCACTCGCTCGCCGCGTCGAACCGCGCCAACAGGTGGTCAAGCAAGCGATTCACTGGCTACTGCGGCTGCGCAACAACCACGGCAATTCGCGGCTGACTCGCCAATGCGAGCAGTGGCGCGCCGAGCATCACGAACATGAAATCGCCTGGCAGCGGGTACAGTCGCTGCAAGCCGAATTGAGCTCCAGTCTGCGCGCCGTGCCGGGTGCGCAGGTCGCTTTCAATACCTTGGAAAACAGTGCGCAGGGGCTGGGCCGACGCCAGGCCTTGAAGTTGTTGTCGGGCGCGCTGTTGATGGGCTCCGCCGCGTGGCTGGCCAAGGACAGCGCCCCTTGGCAGCAATGGAGCGCCGACTACGCGACCGCGACCGGCGAACGGCGCGGTTTCCAGTTGCCCGACGGCACGCGGATCGAACTCAACACGGCCAGCGCCGTGGACCTGGATTACACCGCGCAGCAGCGCCTGATCAAACTGACCCGTGGCGAGATCATCGTTACCTGCGGCGGCTCTGACGAAGGCGCGGCATCCGATCGACCGCTGCGCGTACAGAATCGCCACGGCAGTTATGCGCCGGTCGATGGGCGTTTCATTTTGCGTCAGGACGATCAGTGCACGCGGCTCAGCGTTACCCGCGGCCGAGTGTTGGTTCGCGCTGGCGGTCATTCCCTCGAAGCGCTCGCCGGGCAAAGTTTTCTGGTCGACCAAAGCGGTTTGCGCGCAGCGCCGACGCCGGATATGGATGCGGGCGCCTGGCTCGACGGTTTGATCGTCACGCGCAATATGCGCCTGGGTGATTTTCTTGCTGAAGTCGCCCGTTATCGCCCGGGGTTTCTGAGTTGCGCGGCGGATATCGCAGACTTGCGCCTCTCTGGGGTGTTCCGTCTGGAGGACACCGACAGGCTGCTGGCGGTCCTGCCGCAGACGCTGCCGGTGCAATTGCGTTATCGCACCCGCTGGTGGGTGACTCTGGAGCGTGCGGTCTGAACATTTTTTGGCGGGTTTTCGCAGGCAGTCCGGCTTAGTCAGTAAGCACTTCAACTCAGCCCCCGCGACTGCCTACGGAAATCCACAATGACTGTCCGCGCCACTTGTAAGAACCCTCTGAATTTCACTGCAGAATCGACACTGCTGCGCCATGCGGTTCGGGCGGCACTGCTGACCACCGCGCTGGGCGTCAGCGTGTTACCGAGCCTGAGTCTGGCCGCCAACACCGGCACCGAGATCAGCCACCGCTACAACATTGCTGCCGGGCCATTGGGCGAGGCGTTGAATCAGTTTGCCCGGCAGGCCGGTATCACCCTGGCGATGACACCGCAACAGACTCAAGGTCAGCAATCACCCGGCGTGCAGGGTGAATATTCGACCGACCAGACCTTGAGCCATTTGCTCGGCAGCTCAGGGTTGGAAGCCGTCAGCCAGGACGGCAGCAGCTACATTCTGCGCCCACTCGCTGAAAGCGAAGCTCTGGCCTTGCCGACCACTGATATCAAAGGTTTTGCCCTCGGCAACGCGCTGGGCAGCATGGCCGGCTACAACGCCACGCACAGCCAGATCGCCACCAAGACCAGTACCGCATTGCTGGAAACCTCGCAAAGCGTATCGGTGGTCACGCGCGAGCAAATGGATGACCAAGGCTCGCAGACCGTCTCGCAAGCGATGCGCTACGCCCCGGGCGTGCTGACCAACCCGTATGGCGCTACGCACCGTTACGACTACGTGGCGATGCGCGGTTTCAACGACGGCTCGGTGGACAACATCTACCTCGACGGCCTCAAGTCGATGGGCGACAGCGGCACCTACAGCACCATGCAGGTCGATCCGTATTTCCTTGAGCGTGTGGACATTCTCAAAGGCCCGTCGTCCGTGCTGTACGGCCGTAGCTCGCCCGGCGGTCTGGTCGCGCTGACCAGCAAAAAGCCGTTGTATGAGGCCTACCATCAGGTGCAGGCGACAGTGGGGACGCAAGGCCAGCGTGGGGTTGGTTTTGACTTCAGCGGTCCGGTCGATGACGACAAGCGCATTGCCTATCGTCTGACCGGACTAAGCGATCAGTCCGACACGCAATTCGACCATAACAAGGAAAAACGCTTCGCCCTTGCGCCGACGCTGAGCGTCGATTTCAGCGAAGACACCTCGCTGACTCTGCAAGCCTATCTGCAGCACGATCCGGACGGCGGCTATCACGGCGGCGTTCCGGCGGACGGCACAGTCCATCAGCGCAATGGCGAGCGCATCTCGCCGCGCTTCTTCGAGGGCGAGCCGGGGATCGATGGCTACTCCCGTGACCAGCAGTCGTTTGGCTATCAGTTCGAACATCGCTTCAACGATGTCTTCACCGCCCGGCAGAACTTCCGCTATCTCGATTCCAAAGTGAACATGGATCAGGTCTACGCCTATGGCTGGACCACTCCGACCAGCAATGAACTGAACCGTTATTACACCGGCGGTGATGAGCGCCTGCATGCGTTTATCGTCGACAACATGCTGCAGGCCGAATTCTTCACCGGCGCGACCAAGCACACAGTCCTGATGGGCGCGGATTATCAACGGCGCAAAACCGTGGTCGACTGGACCAGTGGTGGGCTGGCGCCGATCAATGCGTTCAATCCGGTATACGGCAACTCGGCGATCGAAATGTACGGCGACACCAGCTATCTGCGTCGCCTCGAACAGACCGGTGTGTACCTGCAAGACCTGATCGAGATGGACAAGTGGCGCTTCTCGCTGGGCCTGCGTCAGGACTGGGTCGAGACATCCGATGAAAACCGCATCGCCGAAGCGGGGCGTCCGGTTGGTACAGAAATCAATGATCGGCGCACGAAACTCACTGGCCGCGCCGGCGCGTTATACCTGTTCGATAACGGTCTGGCGCCATACATCAGCTACTCCGAGTCGTTTAACCCGAACTCCTATGCCGACAGCGCCGGTAATCCACTCGCCCCTACCGATGGCACACAGTGGGAAGTCGGTTTGAAGTATCAGCCGCCGGGCACCGATAACCTGTTCACCGCCTCGCTGTTCCGCATCGACCAGGAAAACCTCGCGACCAAACTGCCGCAGGAAAACTTCTATCGCGCGGTCGGTGCCGTACGCTCGCAAGGTCTGGAGCTGGAAGCGCACATGCAACTGACCGATAACTTGAAAGTGCTCGGCAGTTACACCTTCACCGACATCGAATATTCCAAATCGATGATCAGCACCTTGAGCACGCCGACCGATGTCATCGAGAACAAGGGCAACTCGCCGACTCAAGCGCCGCGCCACATGGCCTCGCTATGGGCTGACTACAAATTCGACAGCGCCGCACTTGATGGTCTTCGCCTGGGTGGTGGGGTGCGCTATGTCGGCTACAGCTGGGCCGATGCGGAGAACACAATGAAGGTGCCGTCTTACACGCTGTTCGATGCCTCGATTGGTTATGACTTGGGCAAGGTCGGCTTGAAAGGAGTGGATGTACGGCTCAATGCGAACAACCTGACCAATGAATCCTATGTCGCGTCCTGCGCCAGTCTGAACTTCTGCTACATGGGCGAAGAACGCAACGTAGCGGCGACCGTCAGCTATCAGTTCTAAAGCCGTGTCCTGTGCATAAAAAAGCCAGCCCCTGATATCAGGGGCTGGCTTTGTCGTTTCTTCGGGGGTGTTCTGTATGCGTGCGTTTCTGGTTTTATTGCATCGATATATCGGCCTGGCCATTGCGGTGTTTCTATTGCTGGCGGGCCTTACAGGCAGTGTGCTGGCGTTCAATCATGAACTGGATGAATGGCTGAATCCGCAATTCTATAAAGCGACGTCAGTGGGTGAGCGCCTGCCGCCCGGCGCGTTGGTAGAGGCGGTGCAAACTGCACATCCGAAACTGCAAGTCTGGTACATGGAGTATCCGCAGGAGGCGGGGCATACGGCGCTGCTGGCGGCCGTTCCGCGTAAAGATCCGGCGACGGGCCAGCCGTTCGATGAGCGCAATCAGGTGTTCTATCTGGACCCGATCAGCGCGGAGCAAAAAGGCGCGCGCTACTGGGGTGAATGCTGTTTTCAACGAGAGAACTTCATCCCGTTCATTCTGGAGTTTCATTACAACCTGACATTGCCCGGTAACTGGGGATTGCTGTTGATGGGTGGGGTGGCGATCGCGTGGGTGATCGACTGCTTTGTCGCATTGTTCCTGACCTTGCCGCGCGGCAAGCCCTTCTGGAAGAAGTGGGCGACTGCGTGGAAGGTCAAAGGCGGGCATGCCTACCGCTTGAACTTCGATCTGCATCGCGCCGGAGGATTGTGGTTGTGGCTGCTGCTGTTACCGATCGCCGTCAGCAGCGTGGCGATGAACTTGCCGAGCCAGGTGTTCAAGCCTGCGGTTTCGTTGTTTTCGCCCATCGAGCCGAGCGTTTATGAAGCCAGAGGACGAATGCCCGCCAATCAACTGGGGACGACACAGTTGAGTTATCAACAGGCGTACGAAAGGGCATTGCAGGAAGGGGAACGATTAGGACTGACGGCCGCGATCGGCGAGTTGTATTACAGCTTTGAGTACAACTTCTACGGCGCAGGATTTGGACAGCACGATACGGACGCTCACGGTAAATCCTGGTTGTTCTTTCACGGTACCGATGGCCGATTATTGGGACAGGAGATCGCGGGACAGGGCACGCTCGGAGAGCAGTTCTATCGACTCCAGTTGCCCATACATGGGGGACGGATCATCGGGGTAACAGGGCAGGTAATGATCGCGGTACTGGGTGTGTTGATTGCGGGGTTGTCAGGGACGGGGGTTTATATCTGGTGGCGCAAGTGGCAGGCAAGACGCAACAGCAAGACTCGCAGAACGGCATGATCTTTCGTACACGTTTTAATGACAAAACCCCTGTCTGCGTTAGCAGACAGGGGTTTCGGAATTCAATCTTGACGATGACCTACTCTCACATGGGGAAACCCCACACTACCATCGGCGATACATCGTTTCACTTCTGAGTTCGGGATGGGATCAGGTGGTTCCAATGTTCTATGGTCGTCAAGAAATTCTTTATCTGGCCCGTCAACACGGTAACAAGCCAGCAAAAACAGGAACTTCTACTAAAACAAAACCCCAACTGCTTTCGCAATTGGGGTTTCGGAATTTAATCTTGACGATGACCTACTCTCACATGGGGAAACCCCACACTACCATCGGCGATGCATCGTTTCACTGCTGAGTTCGGGATGGGATCAGGTGGTTCCAACGCTCTATGGTCGTCAAGAAATTCGGGTACTGACTCGGGACCGGATGGCCTCGCTTCAGCAAATTGGGTATGTGACAGCTAGGTTTTTGTGAATTTCGAACTTTCGGTTCGTTTCGTCTTCACACACCGCAATCTGGTGCCTTTTCAGGTCAGCAAATTGCTTGGGTGTTATATGGTCAAGCCTCACGGGCAATTAGTATTGGTTAGCTCAACGCCTCACAGCGCTTACACACCCAACCTATCAACGTCGTAGTCTTCGACGGCCCTTCAGGGAACTCAAGGTTCCAGTGAGATCTCATCTTGAGGCAAGTTTCCCGCTTAGATGCTTTCAGCGGTTATCTTTCCCGAACATAGCTACCCGGCAATGCCACTGGCGTGACAACCGGAACACCAGAGGTTCGTCCACTCCGGTCCTCTCGTACTAGGAGCAGCCCCTCTCAAATCTCAAACGTCCACGGCAGATAGGGACCGAACTGTCTCACGACGTTCTAAACCCAGCTCGCGTACCACTTTAAATGGCGAACAGCCATACCCTTGGGACCGGCTTCAGCCCCAGGATGTGATGAGCCGACATCGAGGTGCCAAACACCGCCGTCGATATGAACTCTTGGGCGGTATCAGCCTGTTATCCCCGGAGTACCTTTTATCCGTTGAGCGATGGCCCTTCCATACAGAACCACCGGATCACTAAGACCTACTTTCGTACCTGCTCGACGTGTCTGTCTCGCAGTCAAGCGCGCTTTTGCCTTTATACTCTACGACCGATTTCCGACCGGTCTGAGCGCACCTTCGTACTCCTCCGTTACTCTTTAGGAGGAGACCGCCCCAGTCAAACTACCCACCATACACTGTCCTCGATCCGGATAACGGACCTGAGTTAGAACCTCAAAGTTGCCAGGGTGGTATTTCAAGGATGGCTCCACGCGAACTGGCGTCCACGCTTCAAAGCCTCCCACCTATCCTACACAAGCAAATTCAAAGTCCAGTGCAAAGCTATAGTAAAGGTTCACGGGGTCTTTCCGTCTAGCCGCGGATACACTGCATCTTCACAGCGATTTCAATTTCACTGAGTCTCGGGTGGAGACAGCGCCGCCATCGTTACGCCATTCGTGCAGGTCGGAACTTACCCGACAAGGAATTTCGCTACCTTAGGACCGTTATAGTTACGGCCGCCGTTTACCGGGGCTTCGATCAAGAGCTTCGCGTTAGCTAACCCCATCAATTAACCTTCCGGCACCGGGCAGGCGTCACACCCTATACGTCCACTTTCGTGTTTGCAGAGTGCTGTGTTTTTAATAAACAGTCGCAGCGGCCTGGTATCTTCGACCGGCATGAGCTTACGGAGCAAGTCCTTCACCCTCACCGGCGCACCTTCTCCCGAAGTTACGGTGCCATTTTGCCTAGTTCCTTCACCCGAGTTCTCTCAAGCGCCTTGGTATTCTCTACCCAACCACCTGTGTCGGTTTGGGGTACGGTTCCTGGTTACCTGAAGCTTAGAAGCTTTTCTTGGAAGCATGGCATCAACCACTTCGTGTTCTAAAAGAACACTCGTCATCAGCTCTCGGCCTTAAGATCCCGGATTTACCTAAGATCTCAGCCTACCACCTTAAACTTGGACAACCAACGCCAAGCTGGCCTAGCCTTCTCCGTCCCTCCATCGCAATAACCAGAAGTACAGGAATATTAACCTGTTTTCCATCGACTACGCTTTTCAGCCTCGCCTTAGGGACCGACTAACCCTGCGTCGATTAACGTTGCGCAGGAAACCTTGGTCTTTCGGCGTGGGTGTTTTTCACACCCATTGTCGTTACTCATGTCAGCATTCGCACTTCTGATACCTCCAGCAAGCTTCTCAACTCACCTTCACAGGCTTACAGAACGCTCCTCTACCGCATCACCCGAAGGTGATACCCGTAGCTTCGGTGTATGGTTTGAGCCCCGTTACATCTTCCGCGCAGGCCGACTCGACTAGTGAGCTATTACGCTTTCTTTAAAGGGTGGCTGCTTCTAAGCCAACCTCCTAGCTGTCTAAGCCTTCCCACATCGTTTCCCACTTAACCATAACTTTGGGACCTTAGCTGACGGTCTGGGTTGTTTCCCTTTTCACGACGGACGTTAGCACCCGCCGTGTGTCTCCCATGCTCGGCACTTGTAGGTATTCGGAGTTTGCATCGGTTTGGTAAGTCGGGATGACCCCCTAGCCGAAACAGTGCTCTACCCCCTACAGTGATACATGAGGCGCTACCTAAATAGCTTTCGAGGAGAACCAGCTATCTCCGAGCTTGATTAGCCTTTCACTCCGATCCACAGGTCATCCGCTAACTTTTCAACGGTAGTCGGTTCGGTCCTCCAGTCAGTGTTACCTAACCTTCAACCTGCCCATGGATAGATCGCCCGGTTTCGGGTCTATTCCCAGCGACTAGACGCCCTATTAAGACTCGCTTTCGCTACGCCTCCCCTATTCGGTTAAGCTCGCCACTGAAAATAAGTCGCTGACCCATTATACAAAAGGTACGCAGTCACAGAACAAAGTCTGCTCCCACTGCTTGTACGCATACGGTTTCAGGATCTATTTCACTCCCCTCTCCGGGGTTCTTTTCGCCTTTCCCTCACGGTACTAGTTCACTATCGGTCAGTCAGTAGTATTTAGCCTTGGAGGATGGTCCCCCCATATTCAGACAAAGTTTCTCGTGCTCCGTCCTACTCGATTTCATGACTAAGAGATTTTCGCGTACAGGGCTATCACCCACTATGGCCGCACTTTCCAGAGCGTTCCGCTAATCTCAAAGCCACTTAAGGGCTAGTCCCCGTTCGCTCGCCACTACTAAGGGAATCTCGGTTGATTTCTTTTCCTCAGGGTACTTAGATGTTTCAGTTCCCCTGGTTCGCCTCTTGCACCTATGTATTCAGTACAAGATAACCATCTTATGATGGCTGGGTTCCCCCATTCAGACATCTCCGGATCAAAGTCTGTTTGCCGACTCCCCGAAGCTTTTCGCAGGCTACCACGTCTTTCATCGCCTCTGACTGCCAAGGCATCCACCGTATGCGCTTCTTCACTTGACCATATAACCCCAAGCAATCTGGTTATACTGTGAAGACGACATTCGCCGAAAATTCGAATTTCTCAACTAAGAGAACTCACAAATTTTACCTTAGCCTGATCCGTTACCAGTGAAAGTAACGTTCAGTCTATCTTTCTATCACATACCCAAATTTTTAAAGAACGATCTAATCAAAAGACTAGAAATCAATATTCATCACCGTACCGGTGGAATGCTCATTTCTAAGCTTTCAAACTTCAGAAGCAGTAGTGGTGGAGCCAAGCGGGATCGAACCGCTGACCTCCTGCGTGCAAGGCAGGCGCTCTCCCAGCTGAGCTATGGCCCCGTATTTCTACAGGCGTTTCCCACACAAAATTGGTGGGTCTGGGCAGATTCGAACTGCCGACCTCACCCTTATCAGGGGTGCGCTCTAACCAACTGAGCTACAGACCCAATTTCGGGCTGCTTCTATCGTCTTCTTCAATGAATCAAGCAATTCGTGTGGGAGCTCATGCAGCAGCTGATGTCGTCGATTAAGGAGGTGATCCAGCCGCAGGTTCCCCTACGGCTACCTTGTTACGACTTCACCCCAGTCATGAATCACACCGTGGTAACCGTCCTCCCGAAGGTTAGACTAGCTACTTCTGGTGCAACCCACTCCCATGGTGTGACGGGCGGTGTGTACAAGGCCCGGGAACGTATTCACCGCGACATTCTGATTCGCGATTACTAGCGATTCCGACTTCACGCAGTCGAGTTGCAGACTGCGATCCGGACTACGATCGGTTTTATGGGATTAGCTCCACCTCGCGGCTTGGCAACCCTTTGTACCGACCATTGTAGCACGTGTGTAGCCCAGGCCGTAAGGGCCATGATGACTTGACGTCATCCCCACCTTCCTCCGGTTTGTCACCGGCAGTCTCCTTAGAGTGCCCACCATTACGTGCTGGTAACTAAGGACAAGGGTTGCGCTCGTTACGGGACTTAACCCAACATCTCACGACACGAGCTGACGACAGCCATGCAGCACCTGTCTCAATGTTCCCGAAGGCACCAATCCATCTCTGGAAAGTTCATTGGATGTCAAGGCCTGGTAAGGTTCTTCGCGTTGCTTCGAATTAAACCACATGCTCCACCGCTTGTGCGGGCCCCCGTCAATTCATTTGAGTTTTAACCTTGCGGCCGTACTCCCCAGGCGGTCAACTTAATGCGTTAGCTGCGCCACTAAGAGCTCAAGGCTCCCAACGGCTAGTTGACATCGTTTACGGCGTGGACTACCAGGGTATCTAATCCTGTTTGCTCCCCACGCTTTCGCACCTCAGTGTCAGTATCAGTCCAGGTGGTCGCCTTCGCCACTGGTGTTCCTTCCTATATCTACGCATTTCACCGCTACACAGGAAATTCCACCACCCTCTACCATACTCTAGCTTGCCAGTTTTGGATGCAGTTCCCAGGTTGAGCCCGGGGATTTCACATCCAACTTAACAAACCACCTACGCGCGCTTTACGCCCAGTAATTCCGATTAACGCTTGCACCCTCTGTATTACCGCGGCTGCTGGCACAGAGTTAGCCGGTGCTTATTCTGTCGGTAACGTCAAAATTGCAGAGTATTAATCTACAACCCTTCCTCCCAACTTAAAGTGCTTTACAATCCGAAGACCTTCTTCACACACGCGGCATGGCTGGATCAGGCTTTCGCCCATTGTCCAATATTCCCCACTGCTGCCTCCCGTAGGAGTCTGGACCGTGTCTCAGTTCCAGTGTGACTGATCATCCTCTCAGACCAGTTACGGATCGTCGCCTTGGTGAGCCATTACCTCACCAACTAGCTAATCCGACCTAGGCTCATCTGATAGCGCAAGGCCCGAAGGTCCCCTGCTTTCTCCCGTAGGACGTATGCGGTATTAGCGTTCCTTTCGAAACGTTGTCCCCCACTACCAGGCAGATTCCTAGGCATTACTCACCCGTCCGCCGCTGAATCCAGGAGCAAGCTCCTTTCATCCGCTCGACTTGCATGTGTTAGGCCTGCCGCCAGCGTTCAATCTGAGCCATGATCAAACTCTTCAGTTCAAACATCTTTGGGTTTTTAAGAAACCCTAAACTTGGCTCAGCAATCGTTGGTTACATCTTTGATTTCTCGCGGAGTAACTTGTGATGCTGATAATCTTGTTGACTATCAGTCTGACTGCACAAGCACCCACACGAATTGCTTGATTCAGTTGTTAAAGAGCGGTTGGTTAAGATCTTTCGTCTCAACCGAGGCGCGCATTCTACAGCAGCCTCATTTGCTGTCAAGTGATTATTTTCAGAAGTTTTCGAAGAATTCTTCAACAACTTCAACCACTTGCGCTTCCGATCTCTCGTTAGCGGGAGGCGAATTCTACAGCGTTAATCGCTGCTGTCAACACCTCTTTTCTCCGCTTTCGACCGAGAAGATCGAACCGTTAAAAGAGCTACACATCACTGCTCTTTCAACTCCTTCCAGGCTTCGATGATCTGAAGCAAGCCACTGTCGAAAACTGCGTAACTCTTTGAATCTCAAGGAGTTTTCCGTTTCGACTGCGCCGGAAGTGGGGCGAATTATAGACCTCTGGAATCTGCCGTCAACCGTTAATTTCGCTTTTCTTTCAATAACTTGCGTATTGGTTAAAAAACATCCAATCAGATGAGAAAAGAGCTTCTTCTATATAGAAGAAGACTTAAAGGACGCCTTCCTTCTTCAACATAGCCACCGCGCCTGCCCCCAGACCCAGCACCCGCTGCAGAACCTCTAATGTGTGCTCACCTAATAAAGGAGGCGCATGACGATATTCAACGGGCGTCTCCGACAACCGAATCGGGCTGGCCACCTGAGGCACCATCCCCGCCAATGCATGCGGCAGCTCTATCGCCAGACCGCGCGCCTTCACCTGAGGATCTTCAAATACCTGCGACAGATCATTGATCGGCCCACAAGGCACGCCCGCCTGCTCCAATTGAGCAACCCACTCGGCCGTGGTCTTGAAGACCGTAGCTTGGCGGATCAACGGGATCAACACCGCGCGGTTCGCCACCCGCAGCTTGTTGGTCGCGAAGCGCGGGTCATCCGCCCACTGCGGTTGCCCCGCGACTTCGGCGAACTTGCGGAACTGCCCGTCATTACCCACGGTGAGAATGAAGTCGCCATCCGCCGTAGGAAAGTCCTGATAAGGCACGATATTCGGATGCGCATTGCCCAGGCGCTTCGGCGCATTGCCGGTGGTCAGGTAGTTCATCGCCTGATTGGCCAGGCACGCGACCTGCACATCCAGCAACGCCATATCGATGTGCTGGCCGCCACCGTCGTGATCGCGATGAGCCAATGCCGCGAGGATCGCCACTGTCGAATACAGCCCGGTAAGAATATCCGTCAGCGCCACGCCCACTTTCACCGGCCCAGCGCCTTCATCTCCTTCAGGTCGACCAGTCAGACTCATCAAGCCGCCGAGGCCCTGGATCATGAAGTCATACCCCGCACGCTTGGCGTAAGGGCCGGTCTGGCCGAAGCCGGTGATGGAGCAATAGATCAGATTCGGGTTGAGCGCCTTCAGCGACTCATAGTCCAGACCATAGGCCGCCAGACCACCTACTTTGAAATTCTCAATCAGAATGTCCGACTTCGCCGCCAGGTCGCGCACCAGCTTCTGCCCTTCAGAACGGGTGAAGTCGATGGTCACCGATTGCTTGTTGCGGTTTGCCGAGAGGTAATAAGCCGCTTCCGATGTGTTCTCGCCGTAAGCGTCTTTAAGAAAGGGCGGGCCCCAGGCGCGGGTGTCATCACCATTGCCCGGGCGCTCGACCTTGATCACCTCGGCACCCAGGTCGGCGAGGATCTGTCCGGCCCAAGGCCCGGCCAGCACTCGTGATAAATCCAGTACCCGTAGATGCGACAGCGCGCCCATGGTCCGCCCTCCTATTAATAGAACGCCTGCAGACCGGTTTGCGCACGCCCGAGGATCAGCGCGTGAACGTCATGGGTACCTTCATAGGTATTCACCACTTCAAGGTTGACCAGGTGACGGGCCACGCCGAACTCATCGGAGATGCCGTTACCACCGAGCATGTCGCGCGCCATCCGTGCGATATCCAGCGATTTGCCGCAGGAGTTGCGCTTCATGATCGAAGTGATTTCAACGGCGGCGGTACCTTCGTCCTTCATCCGGCCCAAGCGCAGGCAACCTTGCAGTGCCAGAGTGATCTCGGTCTGCATGTCGGCGAGTTTCTTCTGCACCAGTTGAGTCGCGGCCAACGGTCGACCGAATTGCTGACGATCCAGAGTGTATTGACGCGCGGTGTGCCAGCAGAACTCGGCCGCGCCCAGTGCGCCCCAGGAAATGCCGTAGCGTGCGGAATTGAGGCAGGTGAACGGACCTTTCAGACCACGGACGTCCGGGAAGATGTTTTCTTCCGGCACGAAGACGTTGTCCATGACGATCTCGCCGGTGATGGAAGCGCGCAGGCCGACCTTGCCGTGAATCGCCGGAGCGCTCAGGCCTTTCCAGCCTTTCTCCAGAACGAAACCACGGATGTCGCCAGCATCGTCCTTGGCCCAGACCACGAATACGTCAGCAATCGGGCTGTTGGTGATCCACATCTTCGCGCCGGTCAGGCTGTAGCCGCCATCGACCTTGCGCGCCCGGCTGATCATCGCGCCCGGATCGGAACCGTGGTTCGGCTCGGTCAGACCGAAGCAACCGATCCATTCGCCGGAAGCCAGTTTCGGCAGATACTTCTGTTTCTGTGCTTCGGTACCGAATTCGTTGATCGGCACCATCACTAGCGAGGACTGCACGCTCATCATCGAGCGATAGCCGGAGTCGACGCGCTCGACCTCACGGGCAATCAGGCCATAACTGACGTAATTCAGACCACTGCCACCGTATTGTTCGGGAATGGTCGCACCGAGCAGGCCGACTTCACCCATCTCGCGGAAGATTGCCGGGTCGGTCTTTTCATGACGGAAAGCTTCGAGCACACGCGGGGCGAGACTCTGTTGAGCGAACTGCGCGGCGGTGTCGCGGATCATCCGCTCTTCTTCGGTGAGCTGTTGATCCAGCAGCAGGGGATCGATCCAGTTGAAGCTAGCTTTACCGCCCATGAGTGTGCCCTCGCAATCGGGTGAATTAACGTGGCATTGATCCTAGGCGCGGTTCGCCGTCGGAGCAAACGAGGATTTCGCATTCTGTTGTGCTAATTTCTCACTCCGTACCGTCGCGAATAGCCTTTTATGCGGCGCATTAGTGAGGTTGACGTACATGCGCAGGAAGATCCCCAGCACCGCCGCCCTGATCAGTTTCGAAGCTGCCGCCCGCCATGAGAGCTTTACCCGTGCTGCTGAAGAACTGTCGCTCACCCAAGGCGCCATTTGCCGACAGATCGCCAGCCTGGAAGATTTCCTCAGCGTGGAACTGTTCCGACGCTCGCGACGTGGAGTGAAACTGACCGAGGCGGGTCTTTCCTACAGTCGTCGGGTGGCGACTCAGCTTGATGTGGTGGAGCGCGACACCCTCTCGGTAATGGGCCAGCAGGGCACCAACGTCATCGAGCTCGCAGTCGTCCCGACCTTCGGCACGCAATGGCTGCTGCCACGGCTCAAGGATTTCCAGCTCAAGCACCCGGAAGTGACCGTCAACCTGACCAACCGCACCCGGCCGTTCCTGTTTGCCGACACCGAATTCGATGCCGCGATCTACTTCGGCGATGCCGATTGGTCGGGTACCGAATCCCACAGATTGATGGGCGAGAATCCGATGCCGGTGTGCAGCCCCGCCCTACTCGGCGATCACACGCAGCTGACAGCGCAAGCCATCGCCGAGCTACCGCTGCTGCAGCAGACCACCCGACCTTACGCCTGGCGCCAATGGTTCAACTCGCAGCAATTGAATATCCCTCGCGACATGACAGGTCCACGCTACGAGCTATTCTCGATGCTTGCCCAGGCAGCCATGCACGACATGGGCGTTGCGCTGATTCCGCCGTTTCTGATTCAGCGCGAGCTGACAGAGAAACGTCTGGTGGTTGCCAACTCTCAAGCGCTTTCCAGCATCAAGGCCTATTACCTGATGATTCCGGAGCGAAAGGTCGAATCGGCATCGCTGAAGGCATTTCGTGACTGGCTGGTAAATCAGGCGCAGAGCTACAGCCTAGAAGAATAAAGGCTTTGCGCAATACCTAACCTCGTAGTCAGAAAAACCAAAGCCCTACAGATATAACTATTTGTCGCTTCTGAGCAGACTGTATCCGAAAGTCGTACAGACGTCCCACAAGCTGCCAAACACGTGGCTTTGAGCCTCTAACGGCGACTCATTGCTGCCTATTCACGCCACCGATGCGAATTTTTTTCAAATTCAGCCAGAATCCTTGCAGGGCACGGCCTGCAAGGGGTTCAACTGGCCATCTGCGACATTCGGTCACGGCATGACTTGTAGTTAATTTTCCGTCACCCGTCATAATCCCTTGAAGGGCATAAAGTTCGCCTGCAAAATGCCGCGCCCCGCCCTGATTCGGCGGGATCGTGCTGATCGGCCGCCCCAGTCGCACCATCCGTAGTGCATGGGTTTACTCAATAAGATCACGCAGGAGATTTGACGTGCACATTGGTGTTCCTCTCGAAACCCAGACCGGTGAAACACGGGTTGCTGCAACCCCGGAAACCATCAAGAAGCTGATCAGCCAAGGCCATAAGGTCACTGTGCAAAGCGGCGCTGGCGTCAAAGCCAGTGTCGTCGACAGTGCCTATGAAGCGGCCGGCGCAAGCATTGGCAGCGCCAATGACGCGTTTGGCGCCGAGCTGATTCTCAAAGTGGTCGCGCCAAGCGATGCCGAACTGCCGCTGATCAAGCGCGGCACGGTGCTCGTGGGCATGCTCAACCCGTTCAACAACGAGACCATCGCGAAGATGGCCGAATGCGGCATTACCGCATTCGCCCTCGAAGCGGCGCCGCGCACCTCGCGGGCGCAGAGTCTTGATGTGTTGTCGTCGCAGGCGAATATCGCCGGCTACAAAGCGGTGTTGCTCGCGGCTCACTATTACCCACGCTTCATGCCGATGCTGATGACTGCTGCGGGTACCGTGAAAGCGGCGCGGGTGCTGATTCTTGGCGCGGGCGTGGCCGGTTTGCAGGCGATTGCCACAGCGAAACGCCTGGGTGCGGTGATCGAAGCGTCCGACGTGCGTCCAGCGGTGAAGGAACAGATCGAATCCCTCGGCGCCAAGTTCGTCGACGTGCCTTACGAGACCGATGAAGAGCGCGAATGCGCCGTCGGTGTCGGCGGTTACGCGCGGCCGATGCCGGCGAGCTGGATGCAGCGTCAGGCCCAGGCTGTGCACGAGCGCGCCAAGCAGGCCGATATCGTCATCACCACCGCGCTGATTCCGGGCCGCAAAGCGCCGACGCTGCTCAGCGCCGAGACCGTGGCGCAGATGAAGCCGGGCTCGGTGGTCATCGACCTCGCGGCCGCTCAGGGTGGCAACTGTCCGCTGACCGTCGCCGATCAGGTCGTTGTGGAAAACGGTGTGACGATCGTCGGTCCGACCAACCTCGCCGGTGAAGTCGCTGCCGATGCTTCGGCGCTGTACGCACGCAACCTGCTGGACTTCCTCAAGCTGGTGTTCACCAAGGAAGGCCAGTTCGACGTCAACCTCGAAGACGACATCGTCGCCGCGTGCCTGATGTGCCGCGACGGCCAAGTCATCCGCAAAAACGCCTAAGCAGGGATTCAGACGATGGAAGAGCTTATCTCCCCCGGTATCTACAACCTGATCATCTTCGTGCTGGCGATTTATGTCGGTTACCACGTGGTCTGGAACGTTACGCCTGCGCTGCACACGCCGTTGATGGCAGTCACCAACGCGATCTCGGCGATCGTGATCGTCGGCGCCATGCTCGCTGCTGCGCTGACCGTCACGCCGCTGGGCAAAACCATGGGCACGCTGGCCGTGGCACTGGCGGCAGTCAATGTGTTTGGTGGCTTCCTGGTCACTCGCCGCATGCTTGAGATGTTCAAAAAGAAAGCCCCGAAAGCAAAAGAAGAGGCGCCGAAGTAATGAGCATGAATCTCGTGACGACGCTCTACCTGATCGCGTCGATCTGCTTTATCCAGGCCCTCAAAGGCCTGTCCCACCCGACCACCTCGCGGCGCGGCAACCTGTTCGGCATGCTTGGCATGGCGCTGGCCATCATCACAACGGTCGGCCTGATCTATAAGCTCGGGGCTGAGCTCGCTACAGCCGGTATCGGTTACGTCATCGTTGGCCTGCTGGTCGGCGGCACCGCCGGTTCGATCATGGCCAAACGCGTTGAAATGACCAAGATGCCGGAACTGGTAGCGTTCATGCACAGCATGATCGGCCTCGCGGCGGTGTTCATTGCCATTGCGGCAGTGGTTGAGCCGCAGTCGTTGGGTATCGTTAAACAGCTGGGCGATGCGATCCCGGCGGGCAACCGTCTGGAGCTGTTCCTCGGTGCGGCAATCGGTGCGATCACTTTCTCCGGTTCGGTGATTGCCTTTGGCAAGCTCTCGGGCAAGTACAAGTTCCGCCTGTTCCAGGGCGCACCGGTACAGTTCAGTGGCCAGCACAAGCTCAATGCGATTCTGGGTCTGGCAACGCTGGTTCTCGGTCTGACTTTCATGTTCACCGGCAACCTTACGGCGTTCGCACTGATGCTGGCCCTGGCGTTCGTGATGGGCGTGCTGATCATCATCCCGATCGGCGGCGCCGACATGCCGGTGGTGGTGTCGATGCTCAACAGCTATTCCGGCTGGGCGGCGGCGGGCATCGGTTTCTCGCTGAACAACTCGATGCTGATCATTGCCGGCTCGCTGGTGGGTTCGAGCGGTGCGATTCTCTCGTACATCATGTGCAAGGCGATGAACCGCTCCTTCTTTAATGTACTGCTCGGCGGTTTCGGCAATACGGCAGATGCAGGTCCTGCCGGTGCGCAGGAAGCCCGCCCGGTGAAATCCGGCTCGGCGGATGACGCGACTTTCCTGCTGACCAACGCCGACACCGTGATCATCGTCCCGGGTTATGGCTTAGCAGTAGCGCGTGCACAACATGCGCTGAAGGAGCTGACCGAGAAGCTGACCCATCGCGGCGTGACTGTGAAGTACGCGATCCACCCGGTGGCCGGTCGGATGCCTGGGCATATGAACGTCCTGCTCGCCGAGGCCGAAGTGCCTTACGACCAGGTGTTCGAGATGGAAGACATCAACTCCGAGTTCGGTCAGGCCGACGTGGTGCTGGTGCTCGGCGCGAACGACGTGGTCAACCCGGCCGCGAAGAACGATCCGAAGTCACCGATTGCCGGCATGCCGATTCTCGAAGCGTTCAAGGCCAAGACCATCATCGTCAACAAGCGCTCGATGGCCAGCGGCTATGCCGGTCTGGACAACGAATTGTTCTATCTGGACAAGACCATGATGGTTTTCGGCGACGCGAAGAAAGTCATCGAAGACATGGTCAAAGCGGTCGAGTAATCACCCGTTGCAATAACGAACGCCCCGACTTGTCGGGGCGTTTTTGTTTGCGCCAGACGCTGGACAATTTGCCGCGTTGTTGCAGATCCGGTAACGGTGTTTTACTGCAAACCCGCGAAATAGAGGCCTCGTTTGCGACCTTGGTAGCGGGACAGGCGCCGGCCAAATTCACTAGACTGCGCATCCTGCTACTCGTTGCCCGAGATAATAATCCATGTACCGTGACCGTATTCGCCTGCCTTCGTTGTTGGACAAAGTGATGAGCGCTGCCGACGCTGCCGCTCTGATTGAGGACGGCATGACCGTCGGCATGAGCGGTTTCACCCGCGCCGGCGAAGCCAAGGCCGTTCCCCACGCACTGGCCGAGCGCGCCAAGGTCACGCCGCTGAAGATCAGCCTGATGACTGGCGCCAGCCTGGGCAACGACCTCGACAAGCAACTGACCGAGGCCGGCGTGCTGTCGCGGCGCATGCCGTTTCAGGTCGACAGCACTTTGCGCAAGGCGATTAACGCCGGCGAAGTAATGTTCATTGACCAGCATCTCTCGGAAACCGTAGAGCAACTGCGCAACCAGCAATTGAAGCTGCCGGACATCGCCGTCATCGAGGCAGTCGCCATCACCGAACAAGGCCATATCGTGCCGACCACGTCGGTGGGCAACTCGGCCAGCTTCGCGATCTTCGCCAAACAAGTGATCGTCGAGATCAACCTGGCCCACAACGCCAACCTCGAAGGCCTGCACGACATCTATATCCCGACGTACCGCCCGACGCGGACGCCAATCCCGCTGGTGAAAGTCGACGATCGCATCGGCAGCACGGCGATCCCGATTCCACCGGAGAAGATCGTTGCGATTGTCATCACTCAGCAGTCGGACTCGCCGTCCACAGTATCGGTACCGGACGTTGATACCAACGCCATTGCCGAACACCTGATCACCTTCTTCAAGCAGGAAGTCGCGGCCGGGCGCATGACCAACAAGCTTGGCCCACTGCAGGCCGGCATCGGCAACATCGCCAACGCGGTGATGTGCGGCTTGATCGACTCGCCGTTCGAAGACCTGACCATGTACTCGGAAGTGCTCCAGGATTCGACTTTCGACCTGATCGATGCCGGCAAGCTGAGCTTCGCCTCGGGCAGTTCGATCACCCTGTCCGAGCGCCGCAACAGCGACGTGTTCGGCAACCTGGAGAAGTACAAGGACAAACTGATTCTGCGGCCGCAGGAGATCTCCAATCACCCGGAAGTGGTGCGGCGCCTGGGTATCATTGGCATCAACACCGCGCTGGAGTTCGACATCTATGGCAACGTCAACTCCACCCATGTCTGCGGTACGCGGATGATGAACGGCATCGGCGGTTCCGGCGACTTCGCACGCAATGCGCATCTGGCGGTATTCGTGACCAAGTCGATCGCCAAGGGTGGCGCGATTTCCAGCGTGGTGCCGATGGTCAGCCACGTCGACCATACCGAGCATGACGTCGACATCCTGGTGACCGAGGTCGGGCTGGCCGATTTACGCGGCCTCGCGCCAAGGGAGCGTGCGCGAGTGATCATCGACAACTGTGTGCATCCGGACTTCCGCCAGGCACTGAATGACTACTTCAGCGCTGCCTGTGCAATCGGCGGTCACACCCCGCATATTCTGCGCGAAGCCCTGAGCTGGCATATGAACCTGGAAGAAACCGGGCGCATGCTGGCGGTGTGATTCACACAGATAACCACCGAGGCAAACACAGTTTTGCATCGGTGGATGCCCGCGAGAAGCAGGATCGCAAAAAACTGTACTGCTGTACCGGTCTTTTCCTACAGCAAAGCCCTACTCAATCCCCTGATACGAGCTCAAATGCACCATTCAAGTGCAGACAGGTACAGTTTGCCCAATTTCGACCCGTACACCATCCATAAACAGTTAACTGCTCACTCACAATACAAATGAACTGTATCTACAGAGACTAGGCAAACGAGAGGATCATGGGCACCAGTCAAACCACTACCTGATCCCGCCACAAGCGGAAGGATGTCAACCATGGAACGTACACTCAGTTCCGAACTGTTCTTCGAAGACAAAGCTGTAAACACCCAGGCTTCCCTGCCTCTGCGCGTTATTGCCAACCTGATGTTGTGGCAGCGCCGCATCTCCAGCCGCCATCAACTGGCCCGTCTGGATTCGCGTCTGCTGGCCGACGCCGGTATCAGCGAAGCACAACGCTACGAAGAGCTGAGCAAGCCGTTCTGGCGCTAAGTAGCGTCGCTGGCTCTGGTCGTCAGACCCACCGCCAGCAACCCGAATTGCACAAGCAAAACCCGTCGTGGGCAACCACGACGGGTTTTGTCGTTCCATCGCCTTGAATGCTCTAAAACGCATAACTGAACGAGCACAGGTACAATTTACGAAATCATCAAATAACACCAGTACAGTTATGCAGAACCTTTAGGAGTATCAATAGCCACCACTGGGCGAACCGGATTTGGCAGCCTAATATTCATGCAGAACGTGGCGAACGTTGCGCAACAGGCGTCTGACTCCTCAGATACCGAGCCACCTCTCACTACGGTTTATCCAAAGGAGTTACATCATGACCCGTCTTCGCCTGCTCAGTGCCGCCGCCCTGCTGGCCGTGGCTGCCAACGCCAGTGCTACCAGTTTCATCGTGACCACCGACTCGATCGTCGGCGCGCTGAAAGCCACTTCCGACGCCACTTCCGATGTGACCTCCTCGTTCCGTGACGACAAGATCGTCCTCGCCGCCCGCGACGATGCCGCCAGCTTCGTGGCCAGCGAAGGCGATATCCGTGGGGTGAAGCTGGAAAGCGCGCTCGATCACATCCGCCATCAGGCGCCACAACTCAATGCCACCGATGCCCAATTGGCTCAGGCCATTCTGACGCTCTGATCGCTTGCGGTATTGCGGGACACGCCAGCCGTGTCCCGATGTTTCAACGCTGGCTCTGGCCCGGGCATTTGCGCTAGCCTTCAGGCTCGCTAACAGTTGTCGAGTCCCATGCGCTTTCTTCCAACTTTGCTCATCTCTTCCACTCTATTCACCGCCTGCTGGGCGATGTCTGCCAACGCCTTCGATGCTTTCAATGCATCGACCCAAGGCACGGTTGTCAGCGGTTACGCCACCAGCATGGTGTCTTCTGCGCCGTTCGACCGTAAACTGCTGCGCGCCGCCCATGATGACGCGGCCGCCTTCGTCGCCAGTGACGGTGAATGGCGAGGCGCACGGCTGGAGTCCGCGCTGCATTACCTGCGCAAAACCCGGCCGAAACTTCATGCCAGCGACCTTGAACTGGCAGAGGCAATTCTCGTCCAATAGTTATCCTTGTCCTTCCGGAGTCGTTCCATGCGTAGCCCGCTGATTGCTGCCGCCCTTGGCCTGTTTGTGTTGGCCGATGTGGCCCAGGCGCACACCCTGGTAGCCACCAGTAACATCATCGTTCGTGCCTCCCAGCGCAGCATCGATTTCACTTCCGATACCACCACGTCGATTCGCGATTCGAAAATCATCCGCGAAGCCCACGACGACGCCGCCAGTTTCGTCGCCAGCAACGGCGACATCCGTGGCGCGCACCTCGAAGCCGCTCTCAACACCTTGCGTACACGGGTGCCGGAAGCGCGCGACGCCAGTGACCAGGTACTCGCCGAAGCCATCCTCGCACTGTGAGGTCCGTTGGCGCCTGGCTGCTGGCCGGGGCGTTGTTGCTGCTTGGCAACAGCGCCCACGCCGGCCTGCAATTGCGGCTCAAGACCGAGGGTCTGAGCCCCGCTCAACAACAGGCCAGTCAGGCGCTGATTGATGAGGCCATGGCGAAACTGCCGCCGAGCTTCATCGAGCGGCTGGATCGGCGTATCGATGTCGGCTGGACCGACGACATGCCGGCCAATGCTTACGGGCAGGCGACGCTGGTTGCCGAACTTGATCTGAATCGCAAGCTTCTCGCAGCTCTCACCGATGGCAGCGCGGCGAAAGAGAAAACCAATCGCCCCCACGGCACTGTGCGCCAGGAACTGCTAGCCACAGTGCTGCACGAAATCACGCATATCTACGACCGCGCGCGTTTATGGCCAAGCGCCGAACGCACGTTGATCCAGCGCTGCACCCGACGCTTCAACAGCGCCGGGCTGATCGGTATTCCCGATGAGTGTCGCGGGCAGAACGGTCGGCGCTTCACCATCAGCGATGACCCGCGCCTGCTTGACCTCGCCGGGTGGCAGCAATACGTCGGCCGCCGCGGCGAGCGTGAACAACACAACCGGCAGATCGCGCGCAGCCCGGACCTCTACGAAATTTCCAGTCCCAAGGAATTTGTCGCGGTCAACATGGAGTACTTCCTCCTCGACCCGAGCTACGCCTGCCGCCGCCCGGCGCTGTATCGCTACTACAAGGAACATTTCGGCTGGGCGCCGCCAGCGCAGGACACCTGCAGCAAGAGCTTTGCCTTTCTCAATGCAGGCAATGACTTCGCCAAGCAGCCTCTGGGGCAAGTCGATCCGGAGCGCGTCTACGCTGTCGATTACCTGCTGGCCGAAGCCAATCAGAACTGGGTCAGCCGCTGGGGCCACAGCATGTTGCGCCTGGTGATCTGCGCCCCCGGTCGCCCGCGTGGCCCGGATTGCCGCCTCGACCTCGACCAGCACCTGGTGCTGTCCTATCGCGCCTTCGTTGGCGATGTGCAGCTGTCGAGCTGGGACGGACTGGTCGGCAAATACCCGTCGCGGCTGTTCGTGTTGCCGCTGGCACAGGTGATCGACGAATACACCAAGACCGAGCTGCGCAGCCTCGCTTCAGTGCCGCTGAACCTGTCTCGCGAGGAAATCGAAGGCGTGGTCGAACATGCCGCCGAGATGCACTGGAGCTACGACGGCAACTATTTCTTCCTGTCCAACAACTGCGCGGTAGAAGGTTTAAAACTGTTGCGCAGCGGCAGCAACAACAGCCAACTGGTCGGCCTCGACAGCATCATGCCCAACGGCTTGCTGGAAGTGCTCAAGGGCCGTGGTCTGGCCGACACCAGTGTGCTCGACGATCCGAAAGAAGCGCTGCGTCTGGGTTACCGCTTCGACTCGTTCCGCGATCGCTATCAAGCGATGTTCGATGTATTGAAGAAGCAGCTGCCGATCAAGCAGACCACTGTCGAAGACTGGCTGTCACTCAGCGCTGAGCAACGCCGCGAATGGTTCGACCGCGCCGACCTGCGCACCAGCGCGGCGCTGTTGCTGCTGGAGCAAGCCAGTTTCCGCCGGCAGTTGTTGCTGGCCCAGGACGAGGTCAAGCAACGCTACCTCGGCGCCCGCGAGCTGGAGAACGGCGGCATGGACAAGGCCAACGCGACCTTGCAGGAAATCCTCGCCAACAGTGGTTTCCTCAGCCGCCCGGCGGAACTGCTCGACTCCAAAGGTTACGGACTACCGCAGCCGAGCGAGTTTGGCCGACTGGAAGCGGAAAGCAGCCAACGGCAGAAGAAGCTGCTCGCCCTGTCCGGCGACCTCGATACTGAAGTGCGCAAGCTGCTCGAACCCAAGCGCGCCGCCGAGATTGCCGCCAGCGAGGCCAACGTGAAACAGATTGGCGAGCATCTGCGCAAACTGCACAAGGCTTCGGGCGGACTGCAATTGCCCTGAGCACAAAAAAAGGCTTCAGAACGCCTGTTCTGAAGCCTTTTTGATTTCCCCTGCGGCTTTAGACGCGAGCCTTGCGCACGCCTTGGGACAGCGCCGAACACAGACTCAACACGCCATCGATGGCCTGCTCAGGCGTATCGGCACTGGCGATGTGATCGATCAACGCCGAGCCCACCACCACACCGTCAGCCAGACGCGCGATGGCCGCAGCCTGCTCCGGTGTACGGATACCGAAGCCAATGCTGATCGGCAGGTCGGTATGCCGACGCAGACGCGCAACCGCCTCTTCCACGTGTTCCAGAGTCGCTGCACCGGCGCCGGTGACACCCGCGACCGACACGTAGTAGACAAAACCGGAACTACCGTTGAGCACACGCGGCAGGCGCGCGTCGTCGGTGGTCGGCGTGGTCAGGCGGATGAAGTCCAGGCCAGCAGCCTGCGCCGGGTCGCACAGCTCTTCGTTGTGCTCTGGTGGCATGTCGACCACGATCAGGCCATCGACGCCGGCATCCTTGGCTTCTGTGATGAAACGCTCGACGCCGAATTTGTGGATCGGGTTGAAGTAACCCATCAACACCAGCGGCGTGTCGCTGTTGCCTTCACGGAATTCGCGAACCATTTGCAGGGTTTTCGCCAGATTCTGTTTGGCGCCCAGTGCGCGGATATTGGCCAACTGGATCGCCGGGCCATCGGCCATCGGATCGGTGAACGGCATGCCCAGTTCGATCACGTCGGCACCTGCCGCCGGCAGGCCTTTGAGGATTGCCAGCGAAGTGTCGTAGTCAGGATCGCCAGCGGTGACAAAGGTCACCAGCGCGGCGCGGTTCTGTTGCTTGAGGTCGGCAAAGCGGGTTTGCAGGCGGCTCATCAGTGTTTCTCCTGCTGCGACTGTTGCATATGGTGCATTACGGTTTGCATGTCCTTGTCGCCACGGCCCGAGAGGTTGACCACCATCAGGTGATCCTTCGGCAGCTTCGGTGCACGTTTGAACACTTCGGCCAGGGCGTGAGCGCTTTCCAGGGCAGGGATGATCCCTTCCAGACGGCAGCATTTGTGGAACGCTTCAAGCGCTTCGTCGTCGGTCACCGAGGTGTACTGGACGCGGCCGATGTCATGCAACCAGGCGTGTTCAGGGCCGATGCCCGGATAGTCGAGGCCAGCGGAAATCGAGTGGGCGTCGATGATCTGCCCATCGTCGTCCTGCAGCAGGAAGGTGCGGTTACCGTGCAGCACGCCCGGCACACCGCCGTTCAGGCTGGCCGCGTGCTTGCCGGTTTCGATGCCGTAACCGGCGGCTTCGACGCCGATGATCTCCACGCTCTTGTCATCGAGGAACGGGTGGAACAGGCCCATGGCGTTGGAACCGCCACCGATGCATGCCACCAGACTGTCCGGCAGACGACCTTCCTGAGCCTGCAGCTGATCGCGGGTTTCCTTGCCGATGACGGCCTGGAAGTCGCGGACCATTGCTGGATAAGGGTGTGGGCCGGCCACAGTGCCGATCAGATAGAAAGTGTTGTCGACGTTGGTCACCCAGTCACGCAGGGCTTCGTTCATCGCATCCTTCAGGGTGCCGGTGCCAGCCACCACCGGAATGACTTCAGCGCCCAGCAGCTTCATGCGGAAGACGTTGGCCTGCTGACGTTCGATGTCGGTGGTGCCCATGTAGATCACGCAGTCCAGACCGAAACGCGCAGCGACGGTGGCCGTGGCCACGCCGTGCATGCCGGCGCCGGTCTCGGCGATGATGCGCTTCTTGCCCATGCGCCGCGCCAGCAGGATCTGGCCGATGCAGTTGTTGATCTTGTGCGCGCCGGTGTGATTCAGCTCTTCACGCTTGAGGTAGATCTTGGCGCCGCCGCAGAACTCGGTCAGGCGTTCGGCGAAATACAGCGGGCTCGGACGTCCGACGTAATCACGCTGGAAGTAGGCCAATTCTTCTTTGAATGCCGGATCTTCCTTGGCCGCTTCGTATTCGCGGGCCAGGTCGAGGATCAACGGCATCAGGGTTTCCGCTACATAACGGCCACCGAACGCACCGAACAGGCCGTTGGCGTCAGGGCCGTTACGCAGATCAGAGGTGTTCGAAGTCTGGGTCATGGGTCGCTCCAGGTGAATTCGGTCAGAAGACAATGACGACCACTCTACCCCTGACTTTCCAGGCTGAAAACCGATAAGATCGCCGCAACCTGTCAGGAAAACTCACAGATACCATGAGCCACGACCTTCCCCCGCTCAATGCCTTGCGCGCCTTCGAGGCCACCGCCCGTCTGAACAGCGTCAGTCAGGCTGCCGAGCAGCTGCATGTCACTCACGGCGCGGTCAGCCGCCAGCTGAAAGCGCTTGAAGAACATCTCGGCGTGAGTCTGTTCGTGAAGGATGGGCGCGGCTTGAAACTCACAGATGCCGGCGTGCGTCTGCGCGATGCCAGCGCTGAGGCGTTCGATCGCTTGCGCACTGTTTGTGCGGAATTGACCCAAAGCACTGCCGATGCGCCGTTCGTGCTTGGTTGTTCGGGGAGTCTGCTGGCGCGCTGGTTCATTCCGCGCCTGGGGCGGTTGAATGCCGATTTGCCTGATCTGCGACTGCACCTGTCGGCCGGTGAAGGCGATCTCGACCCTCGGCGCCCGGGACTCGATGCGCTATTGCTGTTCGCCGAGCCACCGTGGCCGGCCGATATGCAGGTCTATGAACTGGCGGCGGAACGCATCGGCCCGGTGATGAGCCCGTTATTCAGTGGTTATCAGAACCTGCACGACGCTCCTGGCGCAGAATTGCTCAAGCAGCCCTTGCTGCACACCACCTCTCGCCCGCAAGCCTGGCCCAGCTGGGCGCAGCAAAACCACCTCGATCCCAAGGCGTTGAAGCTCGGGCAAGGTTTTGAGCATTTGTATTATTTGCTGGAGGCGGCTGTTGCAGGTCTCGGCGTGGCAATCGCACCGGAGCCGTTAGTAACTGAAGACCTGAAGGCGGGTCGCCTGGTTGCGCCGTGGGGCTTCTGCGAAACCCCGGCGCAACTGGCGTTGTGGCTACCCAAGCGCGCCGCGGACGGGCGCGCCCGGCAACTGGCGCAGTGGCTCAAAAACGAGCTGCGCCAGCCTGATCACTCACCGCGCTTGAACAAAAAGTAGGCAGCGAGCAGACCGATTGCACCGACAGCCACGCCAGCCGTGGTCCATGGGTGTTCCTGCGCATAGTCACGAGTGGCAATGCCGGTCTCGCGGGTTTTCACTTTGACTTCTTCGTACGCGTCGCTGAGCAGATGACGGGAATGTTTCAGTGCACTTTCGGCATTGCTTTTCAGCGCCTTGAGGGTCTTGCGCGACTCGTCCGAAGCATCGTCTTTCAAGCTTTCCAACGATTTGAGCAGACTCTCGATCTCGGCTTCCATGCTTTGCAACGAGGCTTTACGTAAAGAGGTGTTGGCCATGGTGGCTCTCCTGCATTGGTGATGAGTGGCGTGTGTTGGTTGGGACTTCACCACTTCGAGAAAGTGCAGAAATTCTGAACTTCGCCAGCGCAGCGGCGCCGAAATCAACAGTGCAATTGCCTGCTAGGCTCAATTTCACACGCCATTCCAACCCAAGGAGAACGCCATGAGTGACCATCACACGTACAAGAAAGTCGAGCTGGTCGGTTCGTCCACCACCAGCATCGAAGACGCCATCAACAACGCACTGGCCGAAGCCAACAAAACCCTGCGCAATCTGGAATGGTTTGAAGTGACCGAAACCCGTGGCCACATCGAAAACGGCCAGGTGGCGCACTTTCAGGTAACGCTGAAAGTCGGCTTCAAGATTGCCGCCAGCTGAGTTTGAGCTAGTCTTCTGAACTTGCGCGCTGGCCGAGTGCCATAGGGAATGGCAAAGCGCTACAAGGTGAGCGCATCGGGTGGATGACCCGATGCCCGCCTCATTCAATCCGACCAGGGAGTGCGACCGATGAAGAAGTTCATGTTGGCAGTAGGTTTGTTGAGCCTTGCGGGTGGTGCGTTTGCAGCCGGCAAGCCTTGTGAAGAGCTGAAAAGCGAAATCGCCGCGAAGCTCGACGCCAAAGGCGTATCCGGTTATTCGCTGGAAGTTGTCGACAAGGGTGCGGCCGCTGATGGCGACGTCGTCGGCAGTTGCGAAGGCGGCAGCAAGGACATCGTCTACAAGCGAGGTTGATTGCGCCTGAAATACAAAAGCCGACGTGGATGCGTCGGCTTTTTTGTGGACGATGATTTTCCGGGTAGGAGCTGCGGGACGCTGCGATCTTTTGATCTTGATTTCAAATCATAATCAAAAGATCGCAGCCTCGTTGCACTCGACAGCTCCTACAAGGGTTCGCGTTATCCCTTCATGACTTGGGCCAACAATTCGTAGGAATGGATGCGATCGGCGTGTTCGTAAAGATCAGTGGTGAAAATCAGCTCATCCGCCTGGGTCTGCTCGATCAACACTTCCAGTTTGGCGCGGATCTTCTGCGGGCCGCCGACCATGGCGAGGCCGAGGAAATCGCCCACCGCTTCACGTTCATGGGGCAGCCACAGGCCGTCCATGGTTTTCACCGGCGGACGCTGCACCAGGCTCTGACCACGCATCAGCGCAAGAATGCGCTGGTACACCGACGTCGCCAGATAATCGGCTTGCTCATCGGTATCGGCGGCCACCAGCGGCACGCCGAGCATTACGTACGGTTTGTCGAGCACCGCCGACGGTTTGAAGTGATTGCGGTAGATGCGGATCGCCTCGTGCATGAAGCGCGGCGCGAAGTGCGAGGCGAAGGCGTAAGGCAAGCCGCGCTCACCCGCCAATTGCGCACTGAACAGGCTTGAGCCGAGCAGCCAGACCGGCACGTTGGTGCCGGTGCCGGGCATGGCGATCACCCGTTGTTCCGGAGTGCGCGGGCCGAGGTAGCGCATCAGTTCGGCAACGTCTTCAGGGAAGTCGTCAGCGCTGCCCGAGCGCTCGCGGCGCAAGGCGCGGGCGGTCATCTGGTCAGAGCCGGGCGCGCGGCCCAGGCCCAAATCGATTCGCCCCGGATACAGGCTCTCGAGGGTGCCGAACTGCTCGGCGATCACCAGCGGCGCATGGTTGGGCAGCATTACCCCGCCAGAACCGACGCGGATCGTCGACGTGCCTCCGGCCAGATAGCCGAGCAACACCGAAGTTGCCGAACTGGCGATGCCGTCCATGTTGTGATGTTCGGCGACCCAGAAGCGCGTGTAGCCGAATTTTTCGGCATGTTGTGCCAGATCCAGCGAGTTGCGCAGCGATTGCGCTGCGCTGCCGTTTTCGCGCACTGGCACCAGGTCGAGGGTGGAAAATTTTACGTCGGACAGTTTTTTCATGAACCTGCATCTCCGGGTGGGGAGGCAGGTTTTTCTTGCGAGCGAAAACCTGCCAAATCCATAAGCGTGTTTTATGGAATGAGGGCATATACCCGAGATTCAATAGCAGCGGCGAAATTTCCTACTAAAAAAGTCAACGATTCAGTCAGGCTGAACTTTGTTCCGCCGTCTATCCTCAGAAGCCTTGCTAGTAAAAACCGCGAAGGCGCGGCGTCCCGCGCCACATTTGAGGAGGCAGACATGGCTATCGTGAAAAAGGCATCGGCGCATTGGGAAGGCGATCTGAAAACCGGTCTCGGCTCGATCTCCACCGAAACCGGCGTACTGCGCGAAGCGCCGTACGGCTTCAAGGCGCGCTTTGAAGGCGGCAAGGGTACCAATCCGGAAGAACTGATCGGCGCGGCCCACGCCGGCTGCTTTTCCATGGCGTTTTCGATGATTCTCGGCGATGCCGGCCTGAAGGCAGACAGCATCGACACCAACGCTGAAGTCACCCTCGATCAGGTTGACGGCGGCTTCGCAATCACTGCGGTAAAGCTGATTCTCAAGGCGAAGATTCCAGGCGCAACTCAGCAGCAGTTTGAAGAACTGAGCAACAAGGCCAAGGAAGGTTGCCCGGTTTCCAAAGTGCTGAACGCGAAGATCACCCTCGAGGCTTCGCTGGTCAGCTGATTGGGCGTTTGCAGGGCTGACGCTTTCGCGGGCAGGCTCGCTCCCACAGGGGATTTGTGCACGGCGCAGATCCAGTGGGGGAGCGAGCTTGCTCGCGAAGGCAGTCTAGAAACCTGCTCAGCGGCCGGCAATTAATACAAGGTGTGAGCAAAGTCAGAACCCGCTCCGCAGAATTGTGGTCGAATAATCGACAGCAGCTTCAGCGCACACCCGTGCGCGCTGCCTCAAGGAGCTTCATCGATGAAACGTATTGGCTTGGCGATCCTTTGCAGTGCACTGGCCACTTCCGCTTTCGCAGCCCCCAAGGACTGCGAAAAGCTTAGAAAGGAAATCGAGGTCAAAATTCAGGCGAAAGCGGTCCCAACGTACACCCTGGAAATCATCACGGCGGAGGAGGCGAAGCAGCATGACTCAGCCATGATCGTTGGTTCTTGCGAGAACGGCACCAAGCGAATCATCTATCAGAAAAACGATAGCTGATTGCCTATCACGGCACGCAATTGATCTGCCGCTCGTTGGCAACGATCTGCCCCTGACGATTGATCAAGCGTGCACTTGGCGTGAAGGCCAGCGATCGGGCCTCAAGGCGGTAACGCTGCCCGGCCTCGAAGTGTTCATAGGGCACGGTCATGTAACACAGCCGCTCTTGCGGATCGGTATCCATGCCCTGACCACCCCCGAATACTTCGAAGTCAAAGCGCACGGTGAGCTCATGACTACCGGGCGTCACCTGAAAAAACCGTCCGTCGCGCAAGCGCTGTTTATCCAGGCGCTCGGCCATCAGCACTTTGCCGCCGGGGGTAGGCATGGCGAAGTCGACCCAGGCTTTGTCTGGATCGGCCGCCGGCAACGGGCTCTGACAACCGGCGAGCACACTGGCGGCCAGCAATGTCGTCAACTTGCGCATGATCGATATCCTTAGACGGGATTTCCAGCATAGCGCCGATCAACTGCTCTGACAGCCCGCCGGTGTGCCCTGACCGACAACCTTGCGCTGTTCGTCATACAGCTTGGCCCAAGGCCTGAAGCCGATGCTGCCAGCCTGCAGCTGATAGCGCTGGCCGGCGTTGAAGTCCTTGAATTTCACGCTCAACTGGCAATCGCGCCACAGCGGTTCGGCAGTCGGGCCGATGTTGGTGGCCTCGACCGGGAATTGATAGCGCACCTTCAGCTCATGGCTCCCGGGCTGCACTTCGAAATAGCGTTTGTCGATGGCCTGGGTGGCATCGACTTGAACGGCTTGCAGCGCCGTGTCGTGTTGGCGAGCGTCAAGATCGATCCAGGCTTGCGAGGGGTCGGGGTCGGGCATTCCGAATCCGGCACAACCGGCCAGCGTCAGCAGGCCTCCTGTCAGCATGAACATGCGCATAGCGGTGCTCCTTGAGGCGGGATAGTCTTGGGGCAGACTTTCCGGGGAATTTCTTATTTTGATCAGGCCGTTTTCCAGCCTTGGGTTACTTGATCGCGTTTTTCCGATTTTGTTTCCGGGTGTGTTGTTTTTGTTGCTCAACGGTTGCGCCAGCGTCAGCTATTACAGCCAGCTCGCCAGCGGCCAGTTGCAATTGCTGCGCGCCCGGGAGCCGGTGGAGAAGGTCATTGCCGACCCCAGCCGCGATGCCAAATTGCGCGCGCATCTGGCTCAATCACAAAAGGCCCGTACCTTTGCCAGCGAGCATCTGCATTTGCCGGATAACCAGAGCTATCGCCTGTACGCCGATATCCATCGCCCCTACGTGGTGTGGAATGTGTTCGCTACTCAAGAGTTCTCCCTGACACCGCAGAATCACTGCTTCCCGATTGCCGGCTGCGTGGCCTATCGCGGCTACTACAGCCAGAGCGCCGCCCGTGGCGAAGCGGCGATTCAACGTTTGCAGGGTATGGATGTGTCGATCGGCGGGGTCGAGGCGTACTCGACGCTCGGCTGGTTCAATGACCCGATCCTCAATTCGATGATGGGCTGGGGCGATGAGCGACTGGCCACGCTGATCTTTCATGAGCTGGCGCACCAGAAGTTCTATGTGAAGGACGACACCGAATTCAACGAGTCATTTGCCACGTTTGTCGAGCAGGAAGGTACGCGGCAATGGCGCGCCTTTCGCGGGCTACCGGCAGAGTCGGATGCGAGGCTCAAGCAGCGTGACCAATTCATCGAACTGGTACTCGCCACGCGTTCACGACTGGAGACGCTGTATGCGCAGCCGCTGTCGGTTGAGCAAATGCGTGAGCACAAAGCAGCTGAATTCGAGCGCTTGCGCCGGGAGTATCAGGCAACGCGCGACAGTCAGTGGGCCGGGGACAAGCGCTATGACGCCTGGGTCAATGCGCCGCTGAACAATGCGCGGTTGTTGCCGTTCGGGCTGTATGACCAGTGGGTGCCGGCGTTTGCGGCGCTGTTCAACCAAGTGGGTGGGGATTGGCTGAGGTTCTATGCCGAGGTTGAGCGGTTGGGGCGATTGCCGGTTGATGAGCGTAAGGCGGCTTTGAGGGCCTTGGCAGTTCCTGAGTCCACCAGCGGCTGAACGGGCCTCATCGCTGGCAAGCCAGCGATAGCCATCTGCTCAGCGCTGCAAAAAAGCCTGATGCAACGCATTCAAAGTTTCGAAGTGATAAGCCGGTGATTCGGCGTTCAATTCCTCGAAGCTGCCAAATCCATAGCCCACCGCCGCTGCATCGAGACCATTGCTGCGCGCGCCGATCAGGTCATGCTTGCGATCACCGATCATCAGGGTCTGTGCCGGGTCCAGGCGTTCTTCCTCAAGCAAGTGCGCAATCAACTCAACCTTGTTGGTCCGCGTGCCGTCCAGCTCGCTGCCGTAGATCACCTTGAAGTGGCGGGCGAAGTCGAAGTGCCGGGCGATCTCGCGGGCGAACACCCACGGTTTGGAGGTGGCGATGTACAACTGCCGCCCCTGCCCGCTCAAGGTTTCCAGCAACGGCGTGACCCCGTCGAACACCCGATTCTCGTAGAGCCCGGTGACCTTGAAGCGCTCGCGATAGAAATTCACCGCTTCCCAGGCCCTGGCCTCGTCGAAGTCGTAGAACTGCATGAACGCTTGCAGCAGCGGCGGGCCGATGAAGTGTTCCAGTTTGCTCAGGTCCGGTTCGTCGATGCCGAGATTGGCCAAGGCAAATTGAATTGAGCGGGTGATGCCCTCACGCGGGTCGGTCAGGGTGCCATCGAGGTCGAACAGTACGGTCTGGTAATGCATGAGAGTTCCTGAGCTGGTGTAGGGCAATTCAGAGCTGGTCGTAGCCTTCGGCCAGATGCAGGTCCTTGAGCTTGACGTAGTTCGCCGCGCTGTACGTAAAGAAGGCATTTTCCTTATCGGTCAGCGGGCGCACTTGCTTGACCGGGCTGCCGACATACAGGAAGCCGCTCTGCAGGCGCTTGCCCGGCGGCACCAGGCTGCCGGCGCCGATGATCACGTCGTCCTCGACCACGGCGCCGTCCATGACGATGCTGCCCATGCCGATCAACACGCGGCTGCCAACGGTGCAGCCGTGCAGCATGACCTTGTGGGCGATGGTCACGTCATCGCCGATCAGCAAGGGAAAACCGTCCGGGTTGAACGGGCCGGCGTGGGTGATGTGCAGCACGCAGCCGTCCTGCACGCTGGTGCGCGCACCGATGCGGATGCGGTGCATGTCGCCACGGATCACCGTCAGCGGCCAGACCGAGCTGTCTGCGCCAATTTCGACGTCGCCGATCACCACCGCCGAACCGTCGACGAATGCGCCGTTGCTCAAGCGGGGTGTGTGATTCTGGTATTTGCGAAGGGACACGATTAGTTCTCTCTCTGTCGCCGATAGCTGCGGTGAGTGCCGATTGTAATTAAGATGGGCGCATGTTTCTTCCAGCCAAGGTGCCAACCGTGAGCGTGAACAACCCTCTTTTGCAGTCCTACGACCTGCCGCCGTTCTCCACGATCCGTGCCGAACACGTCCTGCCCGCCATCGAAACCATCCTCGCGGACAACCGCGCCGCCATCGCCGAGATCCTCAAGACCCAGGGCAAGAACCCGACCTGGGCCGGTCTGGTGCTGGCGATGGATGAACTCAACGATCGCCTCGGTGCAGCATGGAGCCCGGTCAGCCATCTTAACGCCGTGTGCAACAGCGCCGAACTGCGTGAAGCCTACGAGTCGTGCCTGCCGGCTCTGAGCGCCTACTCCACCGAAATGGGCCAGAACCGCGAACTGTTCCAGGCGTATGAAGCGCTGGCCAACAGTCCGGAAGCTGCCAGTTTCGACGTCGCGCAAAAAACCATTCTGGAACACGCCCTGCGCGATTTCCGTCTGTCGGGTATCGATCTGCCGGAAGCCGAGCAGAAACGTTACGCCGAAGTGCAGAGCAAGCTGTCCGAGCTCGGCAGCCGCTTCTCCAACCAATTGCTCGACGCCACTCAGGCGTGGACCAAACATATTACCGATGAAGCCGCCCTCGCCGGCCTGACCGATTCGGCCAAGGCGCAAATGGCTGCCGCCGCCCAAACCAAAGGTCTGGATGGCTGGTTGATCACTCTGGAATTCCCCAGCTATTACGCGGTGATGACCTACGCGCAAGACCGCGCGCTGCGCGAAGAAGTCTACGCCGCCTACTGCACCCGTGCCTCGGATCAAGGCCCGAATGCCGGGCAGAACGACAACGGCCCGGTGATGGAAGAGATCCTCGACCTGCGCCAGGAACTGGCCCGACTGCTGGGCTTCGCCAGTTTCGCTGAACTGAGCCTGGCGACGAAAATGGCCGAATCCAGTGATCAGGTGCTGAGTTTCCTGCGTGATCTGGCCCAGCGCAGCAAGCCGTTCGCCGCGCAGGATCTGCAACAACTGCGCGCTTACGCCGCCGAACAGGGCTGCGCCGATCTGCAAAGCTGGGACAGCGGTTTCTACGGTGAAAAACTTCGCGAGCAGCGTTACAGCGTTGCTCAGGAAACCCTGCGTGCCTACTTCCCGATCGACAAAGTCCTCAGCGGCCTGTTCGCCATCGTCCAGCGTCTGTACGGCATCGAGATCGCCGAGCAGAAAGGCTTCGACACTTGGCACCCGGACGTCCGCCTGTTCGAGATCAAGGAAAACGGTCAGCACGTCGGCCGCTTCTTCTTCGACTTGTATGCCCGCGCCAACAAGCGTGGCGGCGCGTGGATGGACGGCGCCCGCGACCGTCGCCGCACCATCGACGGCGTGCTGCAAAGCCCGGTGGCCAATCTGGTGTGCAACTTCACTCCGGCCGACAGCGGCAAACCGGCGCTGCTGACCCACGATGAAGTGACCACCCTGTTCCACGAGTTCGGCCACGGCCTGCATCACCTGCTGACCCGCGTCGAACACGCTGGCGTATCCGGCATCAACGGCGTGGCCTGGGACGCGGTCGAGCTGCCGAGCCAGTTCATGGAAAACTGGTGCTGGGAGCCGGAAGGCCTGGCGCTGATTTCCGGCCACTACGAGACTGGCGAGCCACTGCCGCAGGACCTGCTGGAAAAAATGCTCGCGGCGAAGAACTTCCAGTCCGGGCTGATGATGGTGCGTCAGCTGGAGTTTTCGCTGTTCGACTTCGAACTGCATGCCACCCATGGCGATGGCCGCAGCGTGGCGCAAGTGCTCGAGGGCGTGCGTGACGAGGTGTCGGTGATGCGTCCACCGGCTTACAACCGCTTCCCCAACAGCTTTGCGCACATTTTCGCTGGTGGTTACGCGGCGGGTTATTACAGCTACAAGTGGGCTGAAGTGCTGTCCGCCGACGCCTTCTCGAAATTCGAGGAAGACGGCGTGCTCAACGCTGAAACCGGTCGGGCGTTCCGCGAAGCGATTCTGGCGCGCGGCGGTTCCCAGGCACCGATGGTGCTGTTCGTCGACTTCCGGGGCCGTGAGCCGTCGATCGACGCGCTGCTTCGCCACAGCGGCCTGAGTGAGGACGCGGCAGCATGAGCGACGGCCCTGTGATCACCAAGAAGCGCTTCATCGCCGGGGCGGTCTGCCCGGCGTGCAGCGAGCCGGACAAGTTGATGATGTGGAACGAAGACGGCGTGCCGCACCGCGAATGCGTGGCCTGCGGTTACTCCGACACGCTCAACGAGCAAGGCCTGTCGGTGCCCAAAGAGCTGGGCACGCGGGTCAATACCAGCGCGCTGAAGCCTGCCGCCGACAAAAAGGTTCAGGCGGTGCAGTTCTTCCCCAACCCCAAGTTGAAGAAAAAGCCCGACGAGCAACAATGACAACGACCGCTGCCTGCCGATCATCGTCGGCAGGTGGCGGTATCTATCCACCACCTTGCCTCTGCGCTTCCTGATTAGGCTGGCCAATCCAGCCCTCTCTCACGGAAGACGCCATGCCTGACACCAACCCACTCCTGCAACATTGGCAGTTGCCGCCCTGGGCGGCGATACGCGCCGAACATCTGCTGCCAGCAGTCGAGCGCATCGTTGCCGACAACCTGCTGATCATCGAAAACGTCATCGCCACTCAGGTCGATCATCCCAACTGGGACGACGTGGTAATTGCCATCGATGAAGCCGATGCGCGCCTGGATGAAACCATGGCGATCATCGAATTCCTCTCGATCAGTCATGCCGATGAGCCCCAGTGGTTGATGCAGGAAGCCCTGAGTACGCACGCCGCGCAGCGTTACAAGACTGCGAAGGCCGGCAATCGACAGTTGCTCCAGGTTTATCAACGATTGGCACAGAGCTCCATAGCCGCCAGCTTCAGTGATGCACGCAAAGCCTCGCTGGCGAAAATCCTGCGCCGGTTTCACTTGGCGGGAAGCGAATTGTCGAGTGCGCAGCGCAAGGATCTGGCGCGATTGAACGGCGAAATCGATCTGCTGGAAAAGCGCTTCATGAGCAACCTCAAATCGGTCAACGCGGCATGGAGCAAGGACATCGACGATGCCGCGCTATTGGCGGGACTGCCGGCCGAAATGCGGGCGCATCTGGCCGCCAATGCCCACAAGGCCGGCCTGCCCGGGTGGCGGCTGACCCTGGATCAGAACACTTACCAACAGGTCATGAGGCGGGCACAACACCGCGGACTGCGCGAGGAGTATTTCAAAGCCTGGTGCACCCGCGCTTCGGATCAGGGGCCACAGGCCGGTCGCTTCGATAACGGGCCGGTTTTGCAGACGCTGCTGGCCGCACGTCATGCCAAAGCCCGGCTCTTGGGTTTTGACAACTTTGCCCATCTGCGCCTGCACAACCGTATGGCTACCGGTACCGATCAGGTTGGCCGTTTTCTGCGCCAGCAGATCGCCCGCAATGCCGTGTCACTGGCGGGCGAGACCGATGAATTGCAGGCCTTGGCCCGCGAGCACGGGGTTGAACAGCTAGAAGCGTGGGATCACGATTTCCTCGCCGAGCAATTACGCCTGAAGCAGTCCGGCGGCACGGAGCAGGACCTGCGCGAGTTCTTCGCGCTGCAAGCCACACTGCACAGCCTCTGCCGCTTCAGCGAGCATATGTTCGGTATCAGCATCAGCGAAAATACCGTCCACGAGCGTTTCGCCGAAAATGTTCGCCTGTTCGAAATCAGCGAGCGTCAGCAACCGGTTGGTTACATCTACATCGACCCGTTCCACCGCGACGCGGGCAACGACTATGCCTGGACCGGTGTACTGCGCAATCGACGGATCACCGCCGAAGGCCGACCATTACTGCCGATTGCCTCGCTTCAATGCAATTACCCGGCAGCGGAAAACGGGCAAACGCACCTGCTGGATCCGCAGGATCTGCGCGTTCTGCTGCACGAATTCGGCCATTGCCTGCATCACGTGCTGACGCGTTCGCCGCATTACAACCTGTCCGGCATTTCGCATCTGAGCCGCGACGCTGCCGAGTTTGTCGGGCAACTGTTCGAAAAATGGGCGTTATCCGGGCAATTCCTGCGCTGGCTGGGTACGCATCACCAGAGCGGTGAGCGTCTGTCCGAAGCGCAGGCCAATACCGCGTTTTCCGCCACAGGCATCCAGCGCAGCCGGGAAACGGCAATGCTGTTGCTGAACGCGCTGGTCGACTTCGAACTGCACCGCTGTCACGGTGACGGTCGCACTGTTCAGCAAGTAGTCGAGGATGTGCAAAGTGAGTTCGCGCACCTGTCCATCCCGGCCTACTGCCGCTTCGCCAACAGCTGCGATTATCTGGTTACCGGTTATGAGGCTTCGCTGTACGCCTACAAATGGTCGGGTGTGCTGGCGAGCGAGGCGTTCAAGCGCTTCGAACGTGAAGGTCTGTTCAACGAACAGACGGGCCGCGACATGCGCGAACACCTGCTCTCGGGGGACAGACAGGCACTGCCCGCCGCACTGCAAGCCTTTCTCGGAAAACCCATCGACAGCGCACTGTTTCCTGCGCCAGCCGATTGAACTGATCAACGCTGAACGTGGGCCGAGTCGAACCAGCTCTTCATCGAACACATGGCGAATGCACTGGTGCTGCATTCGCCATTGATCAGGGCTTCGTGCAACCGATCAACATCGGCCTGCATCACGTAGCGCACGCTGTCGTGGAAATGCTGACTGTCACCAAAACCGCCCTCGGTCATTTCCTTGAGCGCCTGCTCTTTGCTCCAGCCCTGCACCACCACCCGGTACATCGCCGCCATCAGACCGGTGCGGTCAGAACCGTGCTTGCAGTGCATGAGCACCGGGCCGTCGGCTTCGGCGGACTGAATCGCGCGCAGAGCCTTGAGCACATCGCTGTCGTCGACGTGGTTGGTGCGATACGGCAGTTGCACCTGCTTGATGCCCGGCGCGGAGAGCCAGTCGCTATCAGCGTCAGGCAGGAAGTTGATTACGGTGACGACATGCAGATCGTTCAACAGCGGCACCGCACTGCGGCTGGGCAAGGCGCTGCGATACAGCGTCGGTGACATGCGGAACAGGTTGAACTGCGCCTCTACCGGTTGCGCCCACTCGGCCGGGCGAGATGGCGTGGCGTCGGCCGCCCGGGCGGCAATGCCATGCAACAGTGCAACAAGCGAGAAACATAACGCGGGGAAAAAGCGCACTCGATACATGCTGGGCTGACCGTTTCGGCAATCTTCATGGGAGGAATTGCAGCTTCGCTTTTGAGCGGTCAACGCGCCGTGAGCCGGTCGTCAAAGAAACGTGAATCGGCGCCTCGCCGGGCTTTTTTCCGGGAAAACGGTTTTTCTTGATGCTTAGCCTGCTACCATTTGTCACATGATGTTGCAGAGGGATCGGCCTTTACCCGACCGAACCCTGATCGTCGCAACGCAAAATTCCTCGAGCTGCTCGCAGAAGCGGCTGACTTCTATGCCTGATGAGGTGCCCCCCATGTCTGATCAAGATCGAGACAACCCGCGGCGTGAGTTCTTGCGCAAATCCCTGACCCTGATTCCGGTGGTCACGCTTGCCGGTACCGGCCTGGGCAGCAGCGTGCTGCAAGCCGCACCTGAAAGCACACCGGCGCCGGCCGCAGCAAAACCGGCCTCTGTCGCTGGTGACTATCAGCCGAGCTTTTTCACCGCTGAAGAATGGGCATTCATCAATGCCGCCGTCGCCCAGTTGATCCCCAACGACGCGCAAGGCCCCGGTGCCCTCGAAGCCGGCGTGCCGGAATACATCGACCGGCAGATGAACACCCCGTACGCCGCCGGTGCCCTGTGGTACATGCAAGGCCCGTTCAATGCCGACGCGGCACCGGAGATGGGCTGGCAGAGCAAACTGGTGCCCAAAGACATCTATCGCCTCGGCATCGCCGCCACGGATCAGTGGGTAAAAGGTTTGAGCGGTAAAACATTTGCCGAGCAAGACAGCGCTACCCGAGACGATTTGCTCAAGCAACTGGAAGCCGGCAAGCCGCAGTTCGATGCGGTGCCGGCGAAGATCTTCTTCAACCTGCTGCTGCAAAATACCAAGGAAGGTTTCTTCTGTGACCCGATCCACGGTGGCAATAAAGGCATGGTCGGCTGGACCATGATCGGTTTCCCCGGCGCCCGCGCCGATTTCATGGATTGGGTGGAACGCAACGAGCAATACCCCTTCCCGGCAGTGTCGATTCGCGGCGAGAGGGCGTAAGCATGGCAACGGTAATGAAGAAGGTTGATGCAGTCATCGTCGGTTTTGGCTGGACTGGCGCGATCATGGCCAAGGAGCTCACCGAGGCGGGTCTGAACGTGCTGGCGCTGGAGCGCGGGCCGATGCAGGACACCTACCCCGACGGCAACTATCCGCAGGTGATCGACGAACTCACCTACAGCGTGCGCAAGAAACTCTTTCAGGACATCTCCAAAGAGACGGTGACCATTCGCCACAGCGTCAACGACATCGCCCTGCCCAACCGCCAGCTGGGCGCGTTCCTGCCGGGGAATGGCGTCGGCGGCGCCGGTCTGCACTGGTCGGGCGTGCACTTTCGTGTCGACCCGATCGAGTTGCGCATGCGCAGCCACTATGAAGAACGCTACGGCAAAAGCTTCATCCCCAAAGACATGACCATTCAGGATTTCGGCGTCAGCTATGAAGAGCTGGAACCGTTTTTCGACTTCGCGGAAAAAGTCTTCGGCACCTCCGGCCAGGCCTGGACGGTGAAAGGCCAACTGGTCGGTCAGGGCAAGGGCGGCAACCCCTATGCGGCGGATCGCTCCAATCCGTTTCCGCTTCAAGCGCAGAAAAACACCGTGTCCGCACAGCTGTTCGGCAAGGCGGCTACAGAAGTCGGTTACAAACCCTACAACCTGCCTTCCGCCAATACTTCGGGGCCGTACACCAATCCCTACGGCGCACAGATGGGGCCGTGCAATTTCTGCGGTTTCTGCAGCGGCTACGTCTGCTACATGTATTCCAAAGCCTCGCCGAACGTGAACATTCTGCCGGCGCTCAAGCCCCTGCCGAATTTCGAGCTGCGGCCCAACTCCCATGTGCTGCGGGTCAACCTCGACAGCACGAAAAGCAAAGCCACCGGCGTCACCTACATCGACGGCCAGGGCCGCGAGATCGAGCAGCCGGCGGATTTGGTGATCCTCGGCGCATTCCAGTTGCACAACGTGCGTCTGATGCTGCTGTCCGGGATCGGCAAACCGTACGACCCGATCAGCGGCGAAGGCGTGGTCGGGCGTAACTTCGCCTACCAGAACATGGCCACCATCAAGGCCTTCTTCGACAAGGACACCCACACCAACAACTTCATCGGCGCTGGCGGCAACGGCGTGGCGGTGGACGATTTCAACGCCGACAACTTCGACCACGGCCCGCACGGCTTCGTCGGCGGTTCGCCGATGTGGGTCAACCAGGCTGGCAGTCGACCGATTGCCGGCACCTCGAACCCGCCGGGCACACCGGCCTGGGGCAGCGCATGGAAACGCGCCACCGCCGATTACTACACCCACCAGGTGTCGATGGACGCCCACGGCGCGCATCAATCCTACCGTGGCAACTACCTCGATCTCGATCCGGTGTACCGCGATGCCTACGGCCTGCCGCTGCTGCGCATGACCTTCGACTGGCAGGAAAACGACATCAAGATGAACCGCTTCATGGTCGAGAAAATGGGCAAGATCGCCCAAGCCATGGGCCCGAAAGCCATTGCAGTGATCGGCAAGCAGGTCGGCGATCACTTCAACACCGCCTCGTACCAGACCACCCACCTCAACGGTGGCGCGATCATGGGCACCGATCCGAAGACCAGCGCCCTGAACCGCTATTTGCAGAGCTGGGACGTGCACAACGTATTCGTCCCGGGCGCCTCGGCGTTCCCGCAGGGCCTGGGCTACAACCCGACCGGGCTGGTGGCGGCGCTGACCTACTGGTCGGCAAAAGCGATCCGCGAGCAATACCTGAAAAACCCCGGCCCGCTGGTGCAGGCTTAAGGAGCGATGACCATGAAAACCCTCGTTATCGCCACCGTCGCCCTGCTCGGCAGCACTGCAATTTATGCGGCCGATGTTGATCAAAATCTGATCAAGCAAGGTGAATACCTTGCCCGCGCCGGCGACTGCGTGGCCTGCCACACGGCCAAGGGCGGCAAGCCGTTCGCCGGCGGTCTGCCGATGGAGACGCCGATCGGCACGATCTACTCGACCAACATCACCCCGGACAAGACCGGTCTGGGCGACTACAGCTTCGAAGACTTCGATCAGGCCGTGCGCCACGGTGTGGCCAAAAACGGCAGCACGTTGTACCCGGCGATGCCGTATCCGTCCTACGCGCGGGTCAACCAGGCCGACATGCAAGCGCTGTACGCCTACTTCATGCACGGCGTCGAACCGGTGGCGCAGGAGAACAAGGCCAGCGACATTCCCTGGCCGTTGAGCATGCGCTGGCCGCTGATGGGCTGGCGCTGGCTGTTTGCGCCGAAGGTCGAGGATTACCAGGCCACATCGGCCGATCCGGTGATCGATCGTGGCGCATACCTGGTCGAAGGCCTCGGCCACTGCGGTGCCTGTCATACCCCGCGCGCGCTGACCATGCAGGAAAAATCCCTGAGCGCGGCGGACGGCAGCGAATTCCTCGCCGGCAGTGCGCCGCTGGAAGGCTGGATCGCCAAGAGCCTGCGCGGCGATCACAAGGATGGCCTCGGCAGCTGGAGCGAAGAACAACTGGTGCAGTTCCTCAAGACCGGGCGCAGTGATCGCAGCGCAGTGTTCGGCGGCATGGGCGATGTGGTCACCCACAGCATGCAGTACATGAGCGACGCCGACCTCACCGCGATTGCCCGTTATCTCAAATCACTGCCGGCCAATGACCCGGCGGATCAGCCGCATCAGTACGACGAGAAAGTGGCCAAAGCGCTGTGGAACGGCGACGACAGCCAACGCGGCGCGTCGGTGTACATCGACAACTGCGCAGCCTGCCACCGTACCGATGGCCAGGGCTACACCCGGGTGTTCCCGGCGCTGGCGGGCAATCCGGTGCTGCAGACGGATGACCCGACATCGCTGATCCACATCGTGCTCAAGGGCGGGACTTTGCCGGCAACGCACACCGCGCCATCGACCTTCACCATGCCCGGTTTCGCCTGGCGCCTGTCGGATCAGGAAGTCGCGGATGTGGTGAGTTTCATTCGTGGCAGCTGGGGCAACAAGGGTGCGCCAGTGAAAGCTGCCGATGTTGCCGAGTTGCGTACGGAGGATATGAAGCAGACCTCCGGTGACGATCTTGGGCAGCTCACCTCGCATAACTGAGCGAAATGTGTCGACAGACCGCTGGCACGACATGACTTCGCATGTTGAGTCAGCGGTGTTCATCGTGTCGATTTCAGACCTCTGAACTGCACAAACGCATCCGCCAACTGCAAGTACAGTCTCTTGTCATGGTTATCGATATCGCCATCTCCGTCGCTATCGATAACCTCTTCGGAAAGCAGGTCATAGCGATCGTTTGCCTGCGATGAAGAGGCAAATAGCGCGTAGTCGTAGTCCATCATTTCGGTGGCGTTATCGCCATAATGATAAAAAACAACCTCGGGACTTCCGTCGCGTTCCATGTCTGCAATTTCAAGCAAAATTCTGATTGGCATCACATTCAATCCATTCCGGTTGGCAAGACATTATTAGTCATGAGGCTTTAACCTAAGACGGCGCTTGCAACCACGTCTACTGTCATATCTGACAGGGTGTATGTGCACACAGTTGTGGGAACGTCGGTTACGATCAGAGAAAGCCCTGAATGCTGTTCCTCTCCGCGAACATAGCGGACATGAACAACCACAACTGATCACTCGCCCGACGGCACTAGCCAGATGAGGATCGCCCCGATACTGTGCGCATATACAGTATCGGGGCGTTTTCATGTCTACTCCATTGCCACCTCGCGGTCGCGGCACCGCGACCAACCCGCACAACCGCTTTGCGCCCAGTCGTTCGGTGGCCGAGGACGATGGCTGGTATCAGGAAGTGCCAGAGACGCAAAACACCGAAGTGATCATCGAGAAGGCCAAATCGATCATCAGCCGCAACACCTCGCCGGATCTGCCCTTCGACCGTTCGCTCAATCCCTATCGCGGCTGCGAACACGGCTGCATCTATTGCTACGCACGGCCCAGCCACGCCTATTGGGACATGTCGCCGGGCCTGGATTTCGAAACCCGGCTGATTGCCAAGACCAATGCCGCCCAGATCCTTGAAGAACAACTGAGCAAACCCGGCTATCAATGTGCGCCGATCAATCTCGGCTCAAATACCGACCCGTATCAGCCCATCGAGCGCGAATACAAAATCACCCGTCAGACCCTGGAAGTGCTGCTGCGTTACCGGCATCCGGTGACCATTGTCACCAAAGGTTCGCTGATTCTGCGCGATCTCGATTTGCTGACCGAGTTGGCGCAGCAACGGCTGGTGTCGGTGATGATCAGCCTGACCACCCTGGACGACGAACTTAAACGCATCCTTGAACCGCGCGCCGCTGCGCCCAAGGCACGCTTGCGCGCGATCCGGGTGATGCGCGAAGCAGGCATTCCAGTCGGCGTGCTGTGTTCGCCGATGATTCCGATGATCAATGACAGTGAAATCGAAAGCCTGCTCAACGAGGCCCACGCCGCCGGTGCGCAAAGCGCTGCCTACATGATGCTGCGCCTGCCGCTGGAAGTCGCGCCGCTGTTCGAGGAGTGGTTGCAGGCGCACTATCCGCAACGTGCCGCCCATGTGCTGAGCCTGATCCGCCAGAGTCGCGGCGGTGAACTCTACGACAGTCGATTCGGCGCGCGCATGCGCGGTGAAGGACCGTTTGCAGACCTGCTCGCACAAAGATTTGCCAAGGCCATCAAAAAGCTTGGCCTGAACAAACGCGAGGGCTATAACCTCGACTGCTCGGCCTTCTGTCCGCCGGGTCGCCAGATGTCGTTGATTTAGCGACAATTGGCTTTGGGTTGACGGGTTGGAATCCTTCCGCCGAAACACGCCAGTCACGTTTTTTGTGACCTGGAACACACGTTCTAGAGCGTTTGATTCAGTTTCAGTTAAGTTTCGGCGGCTACCTTGTTCATCGAGTGACTGACGGGTCGGGATGACCCGGATGGTTTAAACAGCCACTGGCTTCATACCGGAATACCGGGGAAGACTCCCTGAATCCGCACAAGAGGATGAATCATGAGTGACAAGGATAAACAGTCGTTGGCTGCCTCGGCGCAAAGCCCTGAAGCACAATCCGCCGATGCAGCACTGCGACAGATCGTTGATGGCTTTTTACGCTTTCACCATGACGTTTTTCCGCAGCAGGAAGAATTGTTCAAGAAGCTCGCCACCGCTCAGGCGCCCAAGGCGATGTTCATCACTTGCGCCGACTCGCGCATCGTTCCCGAGCTGATCACCCAGAGCTCGCCGGGCGATCTGTTCGTTACCCGTAACGTCGGCAACGTGGTGCCGCCCTACGGTCAGATGAACGGCGGCGTCTCCACCGCGATCGAATACGCGGTACTGGCGCTGGGCGTGCAGCACATCATCATTTGCGGCCACTCCGATTGCGGCGCCATGCGCGCGGTACTCAACCCCGACAGCCTGGAAAAAATGCCGACGGTCAAAGCCTGGCTGCGCCACGCTGAAGTCGCGAAAACCATGGTGCACGACAACTGCAACTGCACCGACGAAAAAGACAGCATGCCGATCCTCACCGAGGAAAACGTCATCGCCCAACTGCAGCACTTGCGTACCCATCCTTCGGTAGCCTCGCGCATGGCGAACGGTCATCTGTTCATCCATGGCTGGGTCTACAACATCGAAACCAGCGAAATCAAAGCTTACGACGCGGACCAGGGTCGTTTCCTGCCTCTCGACGGCAGCCATCCGATTCCTGTGGCGACGCCCAAAGCGCGCTTCTAAATCTTCCCAACAATCTGTGTGGTATGACGCCGGCCGCTGATTCAGCGGTCCGGCCTCGCCACGCCTGAAGAAAACTTCGGGAGAATCGCCATGCGTGCGGCTCAATTGAAAGCTGTGTTGCCACGGGAGCTGCTCGCTTCCGTGGTTGTGTTTCTGGTCGCCCTGCCGCTGTGCATGGGCATCGCGATTGCGTCAGGGCTGCCGCCGGCAAAAGGTCTGATCACCGGCATTATCGGCGGTCTGGTGGTCGGTTGGCTGGCGGGGTCGCCGTTGCAGGTCAGCGGTCCGGCGGCGGGTCTGGCAGTGCTGGTTTTCGAGCTGGTGCGCCAGCATGGCGTCGAGATGCTCGGACCGATCCTGCTGCTCGCCGGTTTTCTGCAACTGGTCGCCGGGCGGCTGAAGCTTGGCTGCTGGTTTCGGGTCACGGCGCCAGCGGTGGTCTACGGCATGCTCGCGGGCATTGGCGTGTTGATTGTGCTCTCGCAAATCCATGTGATGCTCGATGCCAAGCCGCAGCCTTCCGGGCTGGACAACCTCACGGCGTTCCCGGCGGCCGTGGCGCAGGCCTTGCCATCGTTGGGCTGGCAGGCGGGTCTGCTCGGCTTGTCGACGATTGCGGTGATGTGGCTGTGGGAAAAATTCCGTCCGCATTCGCTGCGCTTCATTCCCGGCGCATTGCTCGGTGTGGGTCTGGCGACGGTGGCGAGCCTGATGCTGGCGTTGCAGGTCAAGCGCGTTGAGGTACCGGCGAACCTGGCCGAAGCGATCGATTGGCTCAAGCCGGCCGACCTGATGAATCTGGCCGACCCGACACTGCTGATTGCCGCGTTCGCCGTGGCGTTTATCGCCAGTGCCGAAACCCTGTTGTCGGCGGCAGCGGTGGACCGCATGCACAGCGGCGTGCGTTCGGACTTCGACCGTGAACTGTCGGCGCAAGGTGTCGGCAACATGCTCTGCGGTCTGGTCGGCGCGCTGCCGATGACCGGGGTGATCGTGCGCAGTTCGGCCAACGTCCAGGCCGGTGCGACCACACGCTACTCGACGATTTTCCATGGCCTGTGGCTGCTGGCATTCGTGCTGTTGCTGTCGAGCGTGCTGCAAAGCATTCCGGTGGCGAGTCTGGCGGGTGTGCTGGTGTATACCGGCTTCAAGCTGGTCGACCTGAAAGCCTTCCGTGGTCTGGGCCGGTACGGGCGGATGCCGATGTTCACCTACGCCGCTACAGCGTTGGCGATCATCTTCACTGATCTGCTCACCGGTGTGCTGATCGGCTTCGGTCTGACCATGTTGAAGCTGGCGTTCAAGGCTTCGCGCCTGAAGATCAGCCTGATCGACTTGCCGCAGGACGGCGAGATGGAACTGCGTCTGGTTGGTGCAGCGACGTTCCTCAAAGTGCCGGCGCTGACCCAGGTGCTGGGCAGCATTCCTCACGGCACCACAGTGCATGTGCCGCTCAACAACCTGAGCTACATCGACCATTCGTGCCTGGAGTTGCTTGAGGAATGGGGCCGGGCGAATGCGGCCAAGGGTTCGAAGCTGTTGATCGAATCGCGTGGGTTGAAGCGAAGGCTTGAGGGGCGGGTGCGGACCAATACCGGGATTGGTGCGGCTGGCTAGATCTTCCTGCCTGAGCACAATCCCTGTGGGAGCGAGCCTGCTCGCGAAAGCGGTGTATCAGCCAACAGAGATGTTGAATGATCGACCGCATTCGCGAGCAGGCTCGCTCCCACATTGCATCTATGGTGTATGAGGGTTACGCAGCAGGCTGATCCAGCTCAAGCCCCACTCCCAACCGGCGGCTCATGCACGGCCAGCGTTTCCACGCCGCGCCAGTGTCCGGACTGCTGAGTTTTTCGCGGTAGGCTTCTACCGACTCCAAAGCAAAACTCTCTTCGTTGAGCATCTCGTCGATCGCGTGATGCACCGCTTCGTCCAGTTGGTTGGCGAATTCCTCACCGATCAATTGATGAGCAATCAGGTTGGCGACCGTCATGTCCAAGGGGATCAGTGGCTGGCCGAAATGCTTGATGTACAGGTCGTTGACCTCTTCGACAAAACGGTGTGCCAGATAGGCCTCGTCGAGCAGGCTGTCCAAGCCGACATGCCCGGCCATGATCGCCGGCGGCTGGAGGAAATACTGCTCGGCGATTTTCAGCACCGGTTTGATCTGCGATTCGATGCCGGCTTCCCTGGCGACTTCATTGGCTGCATCCAGCAGATCGGGTACTTCATCGATGTAGGCGGCGACAAAACGTGTCAGAACGCCCTGGGCGTCGGCTTCCGGCAACTGGATCGCCGGGTGCAGGTGAGGCAGCTTGCTTTCCAGCTGACGGGTCAGCAGGCCGGTGTCTTTTTCGTGCTGTTGGGCTTGTTGGATCTGCTCGCGCAATGCGGCGGTGTTCATGAAAACTCCAGGAAACAAGGCAATGAAATAGGGAAGACATAACTTAGCTGGCTTACGAAAAACGCTAAGACGCATTTGTCATAATTATTTCATCCTTGATGCAGCTGCGTTATATCCATTCGCCACCACTCGTCTGCATCCTTCTCCATTCGGGCACTTGAACGCAAGCGCCGGGTGTTTCAGCTCATTTACGTGCCCGGGTTGCAAATCCCGGGCGCTGTCTATACTCGCCAATGAATGGAGTTAGCTGATGACGCCCGACTGCACCCGCAGCAAGGCCCGGCGATTCAAGTTCGTAGTCTGATGCAGCCGCTCCCTTGCCGCAGGCGATACGCCGGCGGGATAACAAGAACGATAAGGGGAACCCGCAATGATGCGACATCCACATGTCTGGATGGGCCTCCTGTTGTGGTCGATTTTCAGCCCGGCCAACGCGGCCTGGACTGTGAATATGGCGCCTGGAGCGACTGAAATCAGTCACGCAGTATTCGACCTGCACATGACCATTTTCTGGATCTGTGTGGTGATCGGGATCATCGTCTTCGGCGCCATGTTCTGGTCGATGATGGTGCACCGCCGCTCTACCGGCCAGGTCGCGGCCAAATTCCACGAAAGCACCGGCGTCGAGATCATGTGGACCATCGTGCCGCTGCTGATCCTGGTGGCCATGGCCGTCCCCGCCACCGCGACGCTGATCAAGATGTACGACACCAGCGAGCCGGACATCGATATCCAGATCACCGGTTATCAGTGGAAGTGGCACTACAAATACCTGGGCCAGGACGTTGAGTTCTTCAGCAACCTGGCCACCCCCGCCGAACAGATTCACAATAAAGAAGCCAAGGGCGAGCACTACCTGCTCGAAGTCGACAAGCCGCTGGTGCTGCCGATCGGCGCCAAGGTGCGCTTTCTGGTGACCTCGGCTGACGTCATTCACTCATGGTGGGTGCCGGCGTTTGCGGTCAAGCGCGACGCGATCCCCGGGTTCGTCAACGAAGCCTGGACGCGCATCGACAAACCCGGCCTCTACCGTGGCCAGTGCGCCGAATTGTGCGGCAAGGACCACGGCTTCATGCCGATCGTGGTCGAGGTCAAGGAACAGGCCGACTACGAAAAATGGCTCGCCGAGCGCAAGGCCGAGGCCGCGCAGCTCAAAGAACTGACCAGCAAGGAATGGACCCTCGACGAGCTCAAGGAGCGCGGCGACAAGGTTTACCACACCACCTGCGTTGCCTGTCACCAGGCCGAAGGCCAGGGCCTGCCGCCGATGTTTCCGGCACTCAAGGGCTCGAAAATCGCCACCGGGCCGATCAAGGATCACCTGAGCATCGTCTACCACGGCAAACCGGGCACCGCCATGGCGGCGTTCGGCAAACAGCTGTCGGAAGTCGATATCGCAGCGGTCGTGACTTACGAACGTAACGCCTGGGGCAACAACAAGGGCGACATGGTCACGCCAAAAGAAGTGCTGGAGCTGAAACAGGCGGAAAGCAAATGAGCCGGTCAATTGCGTATTCAGTGAACCGGTCGGGGCAGCGCGCCCTGGCCTGCCCCGTCCACTTTCGTGAAGGAGACCGGCCATGAGCGCTGTCATCGATGACCACGGTCACGCCGACCACGCCCACGGCCCCGCCAAAGGCCTGATGCGCTGGGTGCTGACCACCAACCACAAGGACATCGGCACGCTGTACCTGTGGTTTGCCTTCTGCATGTTCCTGCTGGGCGGCTCGTTCGCCATGGTCATTCGCGCCGAGCTGTTCCAGCCCGGCCTGCAGATCGTGCAGCCGGAATTCTTCAACCAGATGACCACCATGCACGGTCTGGTCATGGTGTTCGGTGCGGTGATGCCGGCATTCGTCGGTCTCGCCAACTGGATGATTCCGCTGATGGTCGGCGCGCCCGACATGGCCCTGCCACGGATGAACAACTTCAGTTTCTGGCTGTTGCCGGCAGCGTTTCTGCTGCTGGTCTCGACGCTGTTCACCCCCGGTGGCGGGCCGAATTTCGGCTGGACGTTCTACGCGCCGCTGTCGACGACTTATGCACCGGAAAGCGTGACGTTCTTCATCTTCGCCATCCACTTGATGGGCATCAGTTCGATCATGGGCGCGATCAACGTAGTCGCGACCATCCTCAACCTGCGCGCACCCGGCATGACCCTGATGAAAATGCCGCTGTTCGTGTGGACCTGGCTGATCACCGCGTTTCTGCTGATCGCAGTGATGCCGGTGCTCGCTGGCTGCGTGACGATGATGCTCATGGACATCCACTTCGGCACCAGTTTCTTCAGTGCTGCCGGCGGTGGTGATCCAGTGCTGTTCCAGCATGTGTTCTGGTTCTTCGGCCACCCCGAGGTGTACATCATGATCCTGCCGGCGTTCGGCGCGGTCAGCCAGATCATCCCGACCTTCGCGCGCAAGCCGCTGTTCGGCTACACCTCGATGGTCTACGCCACGGCGAGCATCGCGTTCCTGTCGTTCATCGTCTGGGCGCACCACATGTTCGTGGTCGGCATCCCGCTGGTGGGCGAGTTGTTCTTCATGTACGCGACCATGCTGATCGCCGTGCCTACGGGTGTGAAAGTGTTCAACTGGGCCAGCACCATGTGGCAGGGCTCGATGACCTTCGAGACGCCGATGCTGTTTGCCGTGGCGTTCGTCATCCTGTTCTCGATCGGTGGTTTTTCCGGGCTGATGCTGGCGATCGCCCCGGCGGACTTCCAGTACCAGGACACCTACTTCGTTGTCGCGCACTTCCACTACGTGCTGGTGCCCGGGGCGATCTTCGGCATCTTCGCCTCGGCCTATTACTGGCTGCCGAAGTGGACCGGGCACATGTACGACGAAACCCTCGGCAAGCTGCATTTCTGGCTGTCGTTCGTGGGCATGAACCTGACCTTTTTTCCGATGCACTTCGTCGGCCTTGCGGGGATGCCGCGACGGATTCCGGACTACAACCTGCAGTTCGCCGACTTCAACATGGTCTCGTCGATCGGCGCGTTCATGTTTGGCGCCACGCAGATCTTCTTCCTGTTCATCGTCATCAAGACCATCCGTGGCGGCGCACCGGCCCCGGCGAAACCGTGGGACGGCGCCGAAGGGCTGGAGTGGAGCGTGCCGTCGCCGGCGCCGTATCACACCTTCACCACGCCGCCGGAAGTGAAATGAACACCTCCTGTTTTTTGCAATGTGTGCAGAGGCACAGATCCCCAGTGGATGCTCACAGATCTTCTGTGGATGTACACAGATCCCCCGTGGCGAGGGGATTTATCCCCGTTGGGCTGCGCAGCAGCCCCAAAATCTGCAATCGAAATTTATCAGGTAGACCGTGTGCGCTGGATTCAGGGCCGCTTCGCAGCCCAACGGGGATAAATCCCCTCACCACAGCATCACCGGCCACCAGGGAACACGAGGGAGGCATGAACCATGGCTGACTCGATCTCGCTGAAGAAACTCGTCACCCGCCTGTTGCTGGTGGTAGTGGCGATGTTCGTCTTCGGTTTCGCCCTGGTGCCGATCTATGACGTGATGTGCAAAGCCTTCGGCATCAACGGCAAGACCGGCGGCCAGTATGCGGGCGAGCAAGTAGTCGACACGTCGCGCCAGGTGCGCGTGCAGTTTCTCTCGACCAACACCGCCGACATGCCGTGGGACTTTTACCCGAAACACGACGAGCTGACCGCCAATCCCGGCGCGGTGAACGAGATGGTCTTCATCGCACGCAATCCCACCGACAAACCGATGAGTGCGCAAGCGGTGCCGAGTATTGCGCCGAGCAACGCCGCGGCGTTTTTCCACAAGACCGAATGCTTTTGCTTTACCCAGCAGGTGCTGCAACCCGGTGAACAGATCGAGATGCCGGTGCGTTTCATCGTTGACCGCGACATGCCCAAGGAAGTGAAGCACCTGACGCTGTCCTACACGCTGTTCGATATCACCGCCCGACATCCGCCGGTGGCTGTTAACACTGGCGGTTGAGCGTGGCCGATAAGGAGAACAATAAATGGCAACTCATGAGCATTATTACGTCCCGGCCCAGAGCAAATGGCCGATCATCGCCACGCTCGGGATGTTCGTCACCGTGTACGGCCTCGCCACCTGGTTCAACGATCTCAAGGCCGCACGCCCGGATTCCCACGGCCCGCTGATCTTTTTCGTCGGCGGCCTGCTGCTGGCGTACATGCTGTTCGGCTGGTTCGGTGCGGTGATCAAGGAAAGTCGCGCGGGGCTGTACAGCCCGCAGCTGGACCGCTCGTTCCGCTGGGGCATGAGCTGGTTCATCTTTTCCGAGGTGATGTTCTTCGTCGCCTTCTTCGGCGCGCTGTTCTATGTGCGCCATGTGTCCGGGCCGGCGCTGGGCGGTGAGGGGCCGAAAGGCATCGCGCACATGCTCTGGCCGAACTTCGAATTTGTCTGGCCGCTGCTGCACACACCTGATCCGAAACTGTTCCCGCCGCCAAAAGAAGTCATCAGCCCGTGGGGCCTGCCGCTGATCAACACCATTCTGCTGGTCAGCTCCAGCGTGACCATCACCATCGCCCACCATGCGCTGAAGAAAGGCCATCGCGGTGCACTGAAACTGTGGCTGGCGATCACCGTACTGCTGGGCATCGCGTTCCTCGGTTTCCAGGCCGAGGAATACATCCACGCCTATAAAGAGCTGGGGTTGACCCTCGGCTCGGGCATCTACGGCGCGACGTTCTTCATGCTCACCGGATTCCACGGCGCCCACGTGACCATCGGCACGATCATCCTGTTCGTGATGCTGATGCGCATCATGAAAGGCCACTTCGACAACGAGCACCAGTTCGGTTTCGAGGCGGCGAGCTGGTACTGGCACTTCGTCGATGTGGTGTGGATCGGTTTGTTCTTCTTCGTTTACGTCCTCTGACTGCTGGCGCTACCAGGGCGCATGGGACACCAACTGGCCGCTATAGAAACCCCAGGCCATCAGGCCGACGGTGACCACGGCCAGTGCCACCCGAACACTCAAGGCGATGACCAGGCGATTGGAGCTGCTGTCGTCCTTGACCAGGAAAAACAGGCCGCTGAACAGGCTGACGACCGTGGCAATCAGCATCAGGACGATCGCTGCTTTGAACATGGCAAGACTCCGGGGGACAGGCGATGCAATTGAGTATAGCGATCGCGATGACTGACTTTATGGCGCGCCCATGAAGCGCTTTAGCCCGGGCGTGATTCCCACTGTCGTGGTGGCGCTGTTGCTGCCGCTGATGGTTGCGCTGGGCTTCTGGCAACTGGGCCGGGGCGCGGAGAAAACCGCGCTGCTGGCCAGTTATGCCGAACGTCGCGTGGCCGAACCGCTGGCCAGCAGTGAACTGCTCGGCAACGCCGACCCGGCTTACCGCCGCGTGCGCCTGCACGGCCAGTTCGACCCCGCCCATACCCTGTTGCTCGACAACCGCCAGCGTGGCGGCAAGGTCGGCGTTGAATTGCTGCAACCGTTTCAGGATCACCGCAGCGGTCTCTGGCTGCTAGTCAATCGCGGCTGGTTGCCTTGGCCCGACCGGCGTGTGCCGCCGCAATTCACGACACCCGCCGAGGCGCTGACGCTCGACGCCTGGGTCTATGTCGCCCCCGGCGCAACGTTCCAGTTGCACGCCGATCCGGTCAGCAGTGTCTGGCCGCAGACCATCACCGCCGTCGAGCCGGGCAAATTGTGGCAAACCCTGGAGCGCGACGGCTTCGCCTACGAATTACGCGCCGAACCCGGCCCGGTCAGCTATCAGACCGATTGGCCGGTAGTCGCGATGGGGCCGGAAAAACACCTCGGCTACGCCGTGCAATGGTTCGCCATGGCCACGGCCCTGCTCGGTCTTTACCTCTATTTGGGCTGGCACAACGCAAAGGAGAAACGCCATGGGAAGCGCCATGAATCCACCCAGCATGTCTGAGGCCAAACCCGTTCCCAGCCGCCGGCGCGGGCGCATTCAGTTGTTGCTGATCGTGCTTGGCGTGGTCGGGCCGATGCTGCTCGCCACCGGCATGTACAAATTGCAGTTCTGGGTGCCGGAAGGACGCAGCTATCACGGCGAGCTGATCGGCAACGGCCAGACCCGCGCCGACCTCGGCGTGCAGGCCGACGAGCAGCGCTGGCAGATTCTGGTCACGGCGCCGAAGGATTGCGCCGTCGATTGCCAGCAACTGGTTTATCTGGCGCGGCAGATCCAGATCAGCCTCGGCCGCGAAGCCGGCCGCGCCAGCCACGCCCTCGCCGCCGCGCAACCACTGAGCGCCGATTACGCCGCCAAGCTCGACCGTGAATATCCGCAACTGCAGCGCTATCCGCTGGATGCCGGCGTGTTCGCCAGGACCACCGGCGACAAAGCCGTGCCGCAGCTGTGGATCGTCGACCCGCACGGCAATCTGGTGCTGCGTTACGAGCCGAATGTGAAGGGCAAGGATCTGCTTAACGACCTGCGGCATCTGCTGAAACTGTCGAACATCGGATGAGGGCATCGTCATGGCCAAACCTGGATTTCGCCTCGCGCTGTTTGCCACCCTGCTGGCACTGATTGTAGTGCTGCTCGGCGCCTACACCCGCCTGACCCACGCCGGCCTCGGCTGCCCGGACTGGCCAGGCTGCTACGGCTTTATCAGCGTGCCGAAAAGCGAGGCGCAACTGGCCCATGCCGAACTGCACTTCCCTGACGCGCCAGTGGAGGCGCACAAGGGCTGGAACGAGATGATTCACCGCTACTTCGCCGGCACCCTCGGTTTGCTGATTTCAGTGCTGGCCGGGCGCGCCTGGGTCAACCGGCGCCATCCGGGCCAGCCGGTGAAACTGCCGCTGTTTCTGCTGGCGGTGGTCATCGCCCAAGCGGCGTTCGGCATGTGGACGGTGACGCTCAAGCTTTGGCCGCAAGTGGTCACCGGGCACTTGCTCGGCGGCTTTGCCACGTTGAGTCTGCTGTTTCTGTTGACGCTGAGGTTATCCGGCGTGCTGCCGGCGCTGACGGTACCGAAGCGCCTGCAATATTGGGCGACGGCGGGGCTGCTGCTGGTGATCGGCCAGATCGCCTTGGGCGGCTGGGTCAGTTCCAACTACGCAGCGGTGGCCTGCATCGACTTCCCCACCTGCCACGGCCAATGGCTGCCGCCGGCGGACTTCGCCAACGGTTTCCACCTGACCCAGCACATCGGCCCGAATTATCTCGGCGGGCAACTCGATAGCGATGCACGCACGGCGATTCACCTGACTCACCGCATCGGCGCTCTGCTGGTGACGGTCGTACTGCTCGGTCTGGCCTGGCAGTTGAAAGCGGTAGGCATGACCCGATTGGCCGGATTGCTGCTGATCGCCCTTGCGGCGCAGATCACCCTCGGCATCAGCAACGTGCTGTTTCATCTGCCGCTGCCGGTGGCCGTCGCCCATAACGCTGGCGGTGCGGCGTTATTGCTGACGCTGGTACTGGTCAATTACCACGCCCGCACCAGCCTGCTGCGGGTGAGCCAACCGGTGCTGGCGCGCTGGCGCTTGAGTGCGCACAAACCTGCCGTTGCGCCCATCGCATTGAAAGGAGAAACGCCATGGCGAGTCTGATCGGCGAGCGTGCGGCGCAAGCGCTGTGGCGCGATTATCTGGAGCTGACCAAACCGAAAGTCGTGGTGCTGATGCTGATCACCTCGCTGGTCGGCATGTTCCTCGCCACCCGCGCGGGCGTACCGTGGACAGTGCTGGTGTTTGGCAATCTGGGCATTGCCTTGTGTGCCGGCGGTGCGGCGGCGGTCAATCATGTGGTCGATCGGCGTATCGATGCGGTAATGGCGCGCACGCACAAACGTCCCTTGGCCGAAGGCCGGGTTTCACCTGCGGCGGCGCTGACCTTCGCCTTGGTGCTGGCGCTGCTCGGTCAGGCGCTGCTGCTGACTTTCACCAATCAGCTGACCGCGTGGCTGACCCTCGCCTCGCTGCTCGGTTACGCGGTGGTCTACACCGGTTTTCTCAAGCGTGCGACGCCGCAGAACATCGTCATCGGCGGCCTCGCTGGCGCCGCGCCACCGCTGCTCGGCTGGACCGCCGCCACCGGTCATGTCAGCGCCGAACCGCTGTTGCTGGTGCTGATCATCTTCGCCTGGACCCCGCCGCATTTCTGGGCGCTGGCGATTCATCGCAAGGAGGAATACGCCAAGGCCGACATTCCGATGCTGCCGGTGACCCATGGCGAGCACTACACCAAAGTACACATTCTGCTCTACACCTTCGCGCTGCTGGCGGTGAGTCTGCTGCCGTACGTGATTCACATGAGCGGCATGTTGTATCTGGTCTGTGCGCTGGCGTTGGGCGCAAGGTTTCTGCAATGGGCCGTGGTGCTGTACCGTGGCACTCGGCCGCACGCGGCGATCAATACCTTCAAGTACTCTATTTATTACTTGTTCCTGTTGTTCATCGCCCTGCTCGTAGACCACTACTTACTGTTGAACCTATGACCCGAACCCAGAAAACCGTCTTCATCCTCGTCGCCGTGATCGCGCTGATCCTCGGGCTTACCGTGAATAAAGTGCTGAACGGCAAAGGCCAGGGCGATCCGACTGCGCTGATCGACGCCGGGATCATTCTGCTGCCGCAGAGCCGCAACCTGCCGGACGTGACCATGACCGATCAGGACGGCAAACCGGTTGCAATCAATGAGTTGAAAGGCAAGTGGAGTCTGTTGTTCTTCGGCTACACCTTCTGCCCGGACATCTGCCCGACCACCCTGGCGCAACTGCGACAGATCAAGAGTGAACTGCCGAAAGAGGCTGTGGATAAATTGCAGATCGTGCTGGTCAGCGTGGACCCCAACCGCGATACGCCGAAGCAGTTGAAGCAGTATCTGGGCTACTTCGATCCGCAGTTCATTGGCCTGACGCCTTCATCTATCGAAGAGCTGCAGAAGGTGGCGAATGCGGTGAGCATTCCGTTTATTCCGGCGGATACGAGTAAGCCGAATTACACGGTGGACCATAGCGGCAATCTGGCGGTGATCGGGCCGGATGGTACGCAGCGTGGGTTTATTCGGGCGCCGTTGAACAATGCCAAGCTGGTGGCGCAGTTGCCGGCGATGCTTGAGCGCAATTGACAGTTCAAAAGCTAAAAAGCCCCTCACCCTAACCCTCTCCCAGAGGGAGAGGGGACTGGCCGAGGTGTTTATTCGAATTGCGCCGACCTCCAATTGTGAGTCGAACTCAGGCTCGAAAAGCTTGAAGGTCGGCCCCCTCTCCCTCGGGAGAGGGCTGGGGTGAGGGGCAGCTTCAAAGCAGGTCCAAAGCCAGACACCAGACACAAAAAAGGGGACGCCATTGGCGTCCCCTTTTTCATTGCAGCCATCCAAATCAGAACGCCGGCAATACCGCGCCTTTGTACTTCTCGGTAATGAACTGCTTCACTTGCGGGCTGTGCAGCGCAGCCGCCAGTTTCTTCATCGCGTCGCTGTCCTTGTTGTCCGGGCGGGACACGAGGATGTTTACGTATGGCGAGTCGTTGCCTTCGATCACCAGCGCATCCTTGGACGGATCAAGCTTGGCTTCCAGCGCGTAGTTGGTGTTGATCAGCGCCAGATCGACCTGAGTCAGCACGCGCGGGATGGTCGCGGCTTCCAGTTCACGGATCTTCAGGTCTTTCGGATTCTCGGCGATGTCTTTGACGGTCGACAGAATGTTCTTCGAATCCTTGAGCTTGATCACGCCAGCCTTGTCCAGCAGCAACAGCGCACGGCCGCCGTTGGTGGCGTCGTTCGGGATCACCACGTTGGCACCGCCGGGCAGGTCTTTCAGATCCTTGATCTTGCTCGAATATGCGCCCAGTGGCTCCAGATGCACACCGGTCACGGCTACAAGATCAGTGCCCTTGGCCTTGTTGAATTCATCAAGATACGGCTGGTGCTGGAAGAAGTTCGCGTCCAGACGCTTTTCCGCGACCTGTACGTTCGGCTGAATGTAGTCGGTGAAGACCTTGACCTTCAGATCCACGCCTTCCTTGGCCAGGGCCGGTTTGACGAACTCGAGGATTTCCGCGTGCGGCACCGGAGTGGCGGCAACGGTCAGGGTCTCGGCGTGGGCCGAAAACGCCGCAACAGCGGCGAAAGCAGCGATCAGTTTTTTCATTCAGCTAACTCCTTGTGAGGGCGCCCGCCAGCGAATGGCCGGCGCCTCTTGATTAAAAAACCGCTTATTTGCGCGAGAAATGCACGACCAGGCGGTCGCCAACCATTTGCAGCACTTGCACCAGAATCAACAGCAGCACCACGGTGACGATCATCACGTCGGTCTGGAAACGCTGGTAGCCGAAACGGATCGCCAGGTCGCCCAGACCACCGGCGCCGACCACACCGGCCATCGCCGTGTAGGACACCAGTGTAATCGCTGTCACCGTAATCGCTGCGAAGATGCCCGGACGGGCTTCCGGCAGCAGGGCGTTCATGATGATCTGCCGCGTGGTCGCGCCCATCGACTGGGTCGCTTCGATGATGCCGCGATCGACTTCGCGCAGCGCGGTTTCCACCAGACGCGCGAAGAACGGCGTGGCGCCCACCACCAGCGGCGGGATCGCCCCGGCCACACCCAGCGAGGTGCCGGTGATCAGCACGGTGAACGGGATCATCACGATCAGCAGAATAATGAACGGCAGCGAACGCAAGATGTTCACCACCAGCGACAGCACGGCGTAGAGGCCACGGTTCTCCAGCAACTGACGCGGGCTGCAGAGAAACAGCAGCACCCCCAGCGGCAGACCGAGCAGCACGGTGAACAACAGCGAACCGCCGAGCATCAGCATGGTGTCGCCAGTCGCCAGCCAGATTTCGTACCAGTCGATATTGGCGAAGAAACTTATCAGGTCGGCCATTAGCGCAACACCTCCATGTGAACGTCAGCGGCGGTGAAGCGGGCAAACGCCGCTTCCATGTCGCCACCGGTGACAGCGAGGGTCAGTTGCCCGTACGGAATGTCTTTGATGCGGTCGATGCGACCGGCAAGGATGCTGTAGTCGACGCCGGTTTCCCGGGCGACGGTGCCGAGCAACGGCGCGTAGGTCGCTTCACCCTGGAAGGTCAGACGCACGATGCGCCCGGGCACGTGGGCGAAATCGTCACGCTGCTCGCTCTCGTCAATCTGCTCGCTTTCCTGGACGAAACGCTTGGTGGTCGGGTGCTGCGGATGCAGGAACACATCGGCCACCGGACCCTGCTCGACGATCACGCCGGCGTCCATCACCGCGACCTGATCGCAGACTCGACGGATCACGTCCATTTCGTGGGTGATCAGGACAATGGTCAGTTTCAGCTCGCGATTGATTTCTGCCAGCAGTTGCAGGACCGATGCGGTGGTCTGCGGGTCGAGGGCGCTGGTGGCCTCGTCGCACAGCAGAATCTTCGGCTTGGTCGCCAGCGCACGGGCGATGCCGACGCGCTGCTTCTGACCGCCGGACAGTTGCGCCGGGTACTTTTTCGCGTGGTCGGACAAACCGACCCGCGCCAGCAGCTCGGCCACCCGTTGGTTGATTTCACTGCTCGACAGCTCACCGGCCAGGGTCAGCGGCAGGGCCACGTTGTCGGCGACGGTCTTGGAGGCGAGCAGATTGAAGTGCTGGAAGATCATCCCGACCTGCTGGCGGAAACGGCGCAGGCCGTTGGCGTCCAGTGCGGTGACTTCTTCGCCGTCGACGATGATCTTGCCGCCACTGGAGTCTTCCAGGCGATTGATCAGACGCAGCAGGGTACTTTTGCCCGCACCGGAATGGCCAATCAGGCCGAACACCTGGCCGTTCTCGATGGCGAGACTGGTCGGGTGCAGCGCGGGAATATCCTTACCGGCAACGCGGTAAGTCTTGTGGACGTTTTGAAACTCGATCACGTAGCGAACCTTGTGGGGCGCGTTGGAAAAGGATCAGCGGTTAGCCGGGCGCGCATTTTAGCCTGTCCGTATAGAGGTTCTTAGCATTTATTTCGCAATTAACCTTCAATTTGGCAATAACGCGATCAAAGGTCAGATAAACGGAACGGCTGAAACGCTCATCAGTCACTACTTAAGCGACTTGAAACCCCTGGGTGCCGTGCCCGGGAATCACTCAAGGGTCTTCGGAAGGCATCCGGGGCCAAACGAGGAGTTTACGTCTGATGAGCATCAAAAAGCCTGCACCTGATAAAAGCGAAATGGCCGGGACCGATACCCCGGATCGCGCCAACACCAACGCCAAGCTCGACAGCCTGGAAGAATTCCGTTCCGACGCCACCGGTCAGGCGCTACGCACCAATCAGGGCGTGAAGATCGCCGACAACCAGAACACCCTCAAAGCCGGGCCGCGCGGGCCGTCGCTGCTGGAAGATTTCATCATGCGTGAAAAGATCACGCACTTTGACCATGAGCGCATTCCGGAGCGTATCGTCCATGCGCGCGGTACCGGCGCGCACGGTTTCTTTCAGACTTACGAGAACCATGCAGCACTGACCAAGGCCGGTTTCCTACAGGATCCGGGCAAGAAAACCCCGGTGTTCGTGCGTTTTTCTACGGTGCAGGGGCCACGGGGTTCCGGCGATACCGTGCGTGACGTGCGCGGCTTTGCGGTGAAATTCTTCACCGACGAAGGCAACTTCGACCTCGTCGGCAACAACATGCCGGTGTTCTTCATTCAGGACGCGATCAAGTTCCCGGACTTCGTCCACGCGGTGAAACCCGAGCCGCACAACGAAATCCCGACCGGCGGCTCGGCTCACGACACGTTCTGGGACTTCGTCTCGCTGGTGCCGGAATCGGCGCACATGGTCATCTGGGCGATGTCCGACCGGGCGATCCCGAAAAGCCTGCGCAGCATGCAGGGCTTCGGCGTGCACACCTTCCGCCTGATCAACGCCGAGGGCAAATCACGCTTCGTCAAATTCCACTGGCGCCCTACCGCCGGCACTTGCTCGCTGGTGTGGGACGAGGCGCAGAAGCTCGCCGGTAAGGACACCGACTACCACCGCCGCGACCTGTGGGAAGCGATCGAGATGGGCGATTACCCGGAATGGGAACTGGGCGTGCAGATCGTCGAAGAAGAGAACGAACACGATTTTGACTTCGACATCCTCGACCCGACCAAGATCATTCCAGAAGAAATCGTCCCGATTACGCCGCTGGGCAAAATGACCCTGAACCGCAACCCGGACAACTTCTTCGCCGAAACCGAGCAGGTCGCCTTCTGCCCTGGCCACATTGTGCCGGGTATCGACTTCTCCAATGACCCGTTGCTGCAAGGTCGGCTGTTTTCCTATACCGACACGCAGATCAGCCGACTCGGCGGGCCGAACTTCCATGAGTTGCCGATCAACCGTCCGGTGGCGCCGTTCCACAACGGCCAGCGCGATGCGCAACACCGCACCACCATCGACAAGGGGCGTGCCTCGTACGAGCCGAACTCGATCGACGGCGGTTGGCCAAAAGAAACCCCGCCAGCGGCACAGGACGGTGGTTTCGAGAGCTACCCGGAGCGCATCGATGCGGCGAAGATCCGTCAGCGCAGCGAATCGTTCAGCGATCACTTCTCCCAGGCCCGCTTGTTCTTCAACAGCATGAGCGACCACGAAAAAGAGCACATCATCGCTGCCTACAGCTTCGAGCTGGGCAAGGTCGAACGTGAGTTCATCCGTGCCCGTGAAGTGAACGAGATCCTCGCCAATATCGACCTGACCCTGGCCAAACGTGTGGCTGAAAACCTTGGTTTGCCGGCACCAGCCAAAGGCACGGTCGAAGTGCGCAAGACCTCGCTGGAGCAATCGCCAGCGCTGAGCCAGGCCAACCTGCTGCCAGGCAACATCAAGACGCGCAAAGTGGCGATCCTTGCTGCCAACGGTGTTGACGCTGCGGCCATCGATGCGATGAAGAAGGCGCTGGAAGCCGAAGGTGCCCACGCGAAACTGCTTGGCCCGACCTCGGCGCCAGTGAAGACCGCTGATGGCAAGGCATTGCCGGTGGATGCCTCGATGGAAGGCATGCCTTCAATTGCGTTCGATGCGGTGTTCGTACCGGGTGGCGCGGCGTCGATTACCGCGTTGAGCGGTGACGGCGTGGCGTTGCATTATCTGCTCGAAGCTTACAAGCATCTCAAGGCGATCGCGCTGCACGGCGAGGCCAAGCAGTTGCAGGACCTGTTGAAGCTCGACGCGGATGCGGGGTTGTTGCAGGGCGCGGATGTCGGGGCGTTGACCAAGCCGTTCTTCGCCGCGATCGGCAAGCATCGGGTCTGGGCGCGGGAGCCTAAGGCCAAGGCTATTCCGGCTTAAGACCTTTATTGGTTGAGAGGACGCTTTCGCGAGCAGGCTCGCTCCCACAGGTACGCTGTTGCACCTGTGGGAGCGAGCCTGCTCGCGAAGCTTTTTATGGCTTGCGCGGGCTTAAAACCATCTGCGCCGGAACCGTGCGCAAGATCTGCTTCTCGATCTGCAAATCAAAATCAGGATCGAGCTTCTTTACTCGCTTGCTCAGCAACGTCGCCAGCCAAGGATAATCCGCGGTGCGCGGCGCCTGAATGCTGACAGCGCATTCGTAATTCACCACATCGGCGGCGATAGCATCGAGTTGCCGTTGCAGCTTGTGAATATCGCCGATGTTCAACGCAACAGTGGTGCTCTCGGCGGTCGGGTCGATGACCTTGGCTTTCGGCCTGGCTTCGGCAGCCAGCAGCGCGGCCTCGGCCTTTTCCAGCTCGGCCTTGCGCGCTTCGGTGATCGCGCCGTTGACGCCGCCGGTCAGCGCTGGCGCCTTGGGCATCAGAGCACGGGCGCGGCTGAGCGCGGTGGCGGCAGCGTTGACATCGCCTTTCTGCAGAACGATCTGGCTGCGGCGCAGGTACGCCTCGGCCAGCTGCCGCTGGTACTGCTCAAGGGACTGATCGTTGGGGGTCGCGGCCTGCAACGCGGCCAACTGGTCTTCGGCGGTGGCCAGTTCGCTGCTGGCCAGGCTTTGCTCCAGCTGTGCGATGGCCGTAGCCCGCGCGTCCGGGAGTTCAGCCACCGGCGGCGTGCTTTGGCAGGCGCCCAGTAGCACTGAAAATGCGACAAGGAGCAGATAACGGGAGGCGAACGGCTTCATTCCTGCGACTCTCTAATTGCGCAAAAAGCGGCCAAGTCTACACCCCACGACGGGGCAGAACAAAACTCAACAGAAACAGCGCGGCTGCCGTCACAACGATAGACGGCCCCGCCGGGGTGTCCTTGAACCACGACAACGCCAGCCCGCCGCACACCGCGAGCATGCCCAGCAGGCTCGCGCCCAAGGCCATCTGCTCCGGCGAACGGGCGTGACGCTGTGCCGCAGCCGCCGGGATGATCAGTAGCGATGTAATCAGCAACACCCCGACGATTTTCATCGCCACGGCGATCACCACCGCGATCAACAGCATCAGCGCCAAGCGCAAACCCGCAACCGGCAGGCCTTCGACCCGCGCCAATTCTTCGTGCACGGTGACCGCCAGCAGCGGCCGCCACAGCGTCACCAGCAACACCAGCACCGCCGCGGTGCCACCGAGAATCCACGCAAGATCGCTCGGACTGATTGCCAGCAAGTCGCCGAACAGATAGGCCATCAGGTCGATCCGCACTTCATGCATGAAGCTTAGTACCACCAGGCCGAGAGAGAGGGTGCTCGGCGCAAGAATTCCCAATAGTGTGTCGGACGCCAGTGGCTGACGCTGTTGCAACGTCACCAAGAGCACCGCCAGCAGCAGGCAACCGACCGTCACCGCCACCGTCGGGCTGACGTCCAGCAGAAAGCCCAGCGCCACGCCGAGCAACGCAGCGTGGGAAAGGGTATCGCCGAAATAGGCCATGCGCCGCCACACCACAAACGAGCCGAGCGGTCCGGCCACCAGCGCCAGGGCCAGACCTGCAAGCAGGGCATACAAAAGAAAATCAGCCATGCTTGCAGCCGTCTCCATGAACATGAGGTTGCCCGCCGAGCGGACCTTTGACCACCGAACCGTGCAGGTCGTGGGCGTGGTCGTGATGGTGGTGATAGATCGCCAGACTCGGCGCGTTCTTGCCGAACAACTCGACAAATGCCGGATCGCCGCTGACCTGCTCGGGATGCCCGGAGCAGCAGACGTGACGATTGAGGCAGACCACCTGATCGGTAGTGCTCATCACCAGATGCAAATCGTGGGACACCATCAGCACGCCGCAACCGTGGCGGTCGCGCAGACGGGTGATCAAGCTGTACAGCTCGGCCTGCCCGGCCACGTCGACGCCCTGCACCGGCTCATCGAGCACCAACAGTTCCGGCTCGCGCAGCAGTGCCCGAGCCAGCAGCACGCGCTGCATTTCGCCGCCGGAAACGCTCTGCACCGGGCTGTCGATCACGTGTTCAGCGCCAACTTCCTTCAACGCGGCCAAGGCACGCGAACGATCGACGCCAGGCACCAGGCGCAGGAAGCGCAGCACTGACAGCGGCAGGGTCGGGTCGACATGCAGCTTCTGCGGCATGTAGCCGACGCGCAGCTTCGGTTTGCGCCAGACGCTGCCGCTGTTTGGCTTCAACAGCCCGAGCACGGCGCGTACCAACGTGGTCTTGCCGGCGCCATTGGGGCCGATCAGGGTGACGATCTGCCCCGGCTCGACGCTCAGCTCGATGTTGTCCAGCACGGTCTGCCCGGCAAACGTGACGGCGACCTGCTCCAGACGGATCAGCGCGTTGCTCATCAGGCCCCCTGGCAACCGGCGCACAGACCAACCACTTCGACCGTCTGCGCTTCGACGATGAAACCCACGTCTTTGGCGCTGCTGATGATCGCGTCGCTGATCACTTTTTGCTCAAGTTCGATGGCGGCGTGGCACTCGCGGCAGATCAGGAACTGGCCTTGATGCGCGTGTTCAGGATGCACGCAGCCAACGAAGGCGTTGAGCGACGAGATGCGATGGACCAGGCCGTTTTCGAGCAGGAAATCCAGTGCGCGGTACACCGTAGGCGGCGCGGCGCGGCGGCCGTCCTGCTCGCTGAGCACCGCAAGGATGTCGTAGGCACCCAGCGGCTTGTGGCTTTGCCAGACCAGTTCCAGCACGCGGCGGCGCAGGGCAGTCAGACGCAAACCTTTCTGCGCGCACAAGGTATCGGCCTCGGACAGAGCGCTGTGCACGCAATGGGAGTGGTCGTGGGGACGGCTGGCAATCGGTGTAATAGGCATGAGCGGCGACGAGATTTGCTGGAGACGTTATTATGTTACCCGTTCTCGCTTCCTTGAGTGATCATCGTGTCCCGACTTTTTTCTGTTTTTGTGGCTTTTGTTGCCAGTTTTCTGCTGATCGGTACGGCCGAGGCCGAGGTCAAAGTGCTCACCAGTATCAAACCGTTGCAGCTGATTGCGGCTGCCGTGCAGAACGGCGTGGCGATTCCCGAGGTGCTGCTGCCGCCGGGTGCCTCGCCGCACAATTACGCCCTGCGCCCATCCGACGTACGGAAGGTGCAGTCAGTCGATCTGCTCTACTGGATCGGCCCGGACATGGAAGGTTTCCTGCCGCGCGTACTCGGCGGTCGCAGCCTGCCGAGCGTCGCCGTGCAGGATCTGCCGGGGCTCAAGCTGCGGCATTTCGGCGCGGACAACCATTCCCATGCCGAAGAAGCCGACGAGCATGATCACGATCATCGCCCCGGCTCGCTGGATGCACATTTGTGGCTGTCACCGGTCAATGCGCGGGTGATCGCCGACAAAATGGCCGCCGACCTCAGCGCCGCCGACCCGGCCAATGCCCAGCGCTATCAGAGCAATGCCAAAGCCTTCGATGAACGTCTGGATGCGCTGGATCAGCGCTTGAAGAAGCGTCTTGCCAATGTCGAAGGCAAGCCGTACTTCGTCTTCCACGAAGCCTTCGATTATTTCGAAGACGCTTACGGCCTGAAGCACGCCGGGGTGTTCGCGGTGGCCGCCGAAGTACAGCCCGGCGCCCAGCATGTCGCGGCGATGCGCAAGCGTTTGCAGGAAGTAGGCAAGACCTGTGTGTTCAGCGAGCCGCCATTGCGTCCGCGCCTGGCGGAAACCCTGGTGGCCGGTTTGCCGGTGAAACTCGCCGAGCTGGATGCGTTGGGTGGTTATACGCCGGCGACGGCTGAGGGCTATGAGCAGGTGCTGGAAAAGTTGGGCAATGATTTGGCGGGATGCCTGGAATCTCTGTAACCCAGAAATAGATCGCAGCCTTCGGCAGCTCCTACAGGGTGTACATCAATCCCTTGTAGGAGCTGCCGAAGGCTGCGATCTTTTGATCTTAAAGGGCGAAAGGCAACGGTGTGTGCACCTGCTGCCGCTGCGCCAGGCGCTGCTCGAATTCCTGCGGATCGTGAATCAACACGTCCTGCCCGGCGAACTGCTCGGCGGCGATCAGGCGTGACAGCCAGAACCGCACACAAGCCACACGCAACATCGTTGGCCAGAGCTCAGCCTCCGCCGCCGTGAACGGGCGCAGCGCCGCGTAGGCACCGAGGAATGCCCGGGCGCGCGGGCCATCGATCACGCCCTCCTCGTCCGAACACCAGTCATTCAACGCGATCGCCACGTCGTACAGCATCGGCCCCGAGCAGGCGTTGTAGAAGTCGATCAACCCGGTCAGATGGGTGCCTTCGAACATGGCGTTGTCGCGGAACAGATCGGCGTGAATATTGGCGCGAGGTAGCGCAAGAATCTTCTCTTTGCGCTCGGTGATCTCATCCAGCGCCTTTTGCAGCAAGGCACGCGGCTCATCGCTCAGGTGCGAGAGAAATTCAGTGCCCTCCTCCAGCATCCAGTCCAGGCCGCGATCGGTTTTGCGCTTGATCATGCGCTCGCCCTGAGTCGCCAGATGCAGATGTGCCTGCAACTCACCGACCTGGGCGCAATGCTGGGCGTTGGCGACCTTGATGTGCTTGCCCGACAGACGCGGTTGCAGCAACGCCGGCTTGCCTTTGAGTTCACGCAGTGCCACGCCGTCAGTGGTGCGCAGGGCGTAAGGCACCGGCAGTTCGGCTTCGTGCAGCACGTCGAGCAGGTCGATGAAGAACGGCATCTCCTGCACCGGGCCGCGTTCGACCAGGGTCAGGACAAACTCGCCCTGCTCCAGACTGATGAAGAAATTGGTGTTTTCGCTGCCGGCGGCGATCCCCTGGAAATCGAGCAGGCGGCCGAGCCCGTAAGGGGCGAGAAAGGTTTCCAGCTCGGGCCGAGCCAGGGGAGTGAACACAGACATGTCTTGACTGCCAGTACGGGCGCCGCAACGGCGGCGCCACAAGTGAATTAAAAACCTACTTCCATTCGAAGATCTTCCATGACGGGATCAGCATATCCGGCTGGTCCGAGCGGATGAAGTTGGCATCCGTTCCGTCGGCGCGCACCAGAAAGTACGGCGGCGCGCCCTTCGGCGTGACCTTGATCGCATACAGGAAACCGTTCTGACGGTACTCCTGAATAGTCTTGTCGCCCTCCGTGCGGATGGTGACCTCGGGGTCGCCGCCCGGCGCATCATCCGCCGCAATCGCGGCCAGTGGTGAGACAGCGATCAACCCGACCAGCAGCAAGCGATTTAACGTACGCATGATAACCTTGTCCCTTTGTCGTCAACGGTCCCGCTATTCTAGCGCCGGACCCGCCGAAAAGGTTGATCCTGCTCATGAGCCAAGCCCCCCTCGTCCTGGTGGACGGTTCGTCTTACCTGTACCGCGCCTTTCATGCACTGCCACCACTGACCACGTCCAAAGGCCTGCCGACCGGTGCGGTCAAAGGCGTGCTGAACATGCTCAAGAGTCTGCGCAAGCAGTACCCGGACAGCCCCTTCGCCGTGGTGTTCGACGCCAAGGGTGGAACATTTCGCGATGAGATGTACGCCGAATACAAGGCCAACCGGCCGAGCATGCCCGATGACATGCGCGTGCAGATCGAGCCGCTGCACCAGAGCGTGATCGCCCTCGGCTTCCCGCTGCTGTGCGTCGACGGCGTCGAGGCCGACGACGTGATCGGCACCCTCGCCCGCAGCAGTGCGGCAGCAGATCGGCCGGTGATCATTTCCACCGGTGACAAGGACATGGCGCAACTGGTCGACGGCCACATTACCTTGGTCAACACCATGTCCGGTAGCTCGATGGATGTGGAAGGCGTGAAGGAGAAATTTGGCGTCGCACCGGAGCAGATCATCGATTATCTGGCACTGATGGGCGATTCCTCCGACAACATTCCGGGCGTGCCGGGCATCGGCCCGAAGACGGCGTCCGGCCTGTTGGTCGGCGTCAACGGCGGTCTGACCGAGCTGTACGCCAACCTCGACATCGTGCCGACCCTGCCGATCCGTGGCGCAAAAACCTTGCCGGCCAAGCTCGAAGAGCATCGGGAAATGGCTTTCCTGTCCTATCAACTGGCGACCATCAAGGTCGACGTGCCGCTGGATATCGGCCTCGATGATCTGCAGATGGGCCAGGAAGATCCGGCCAAACTCTACGAGCTGTACACCCTGCTGGAATTCAAGAGCTGGCTCAATGATCTGGATCGCGATGCCAAGCGTCTGGAACTGAGTGCGGCGGCCGAACCTGCGCCCGCCCATGATCTGTTCAGCGCCCCGCAAGCCGAGGCACCTGTTGCCCCTGCCGAGGCCGCGTACGAAACCATCCTCGATCAGGCTCGCTTCGACGTCTGGCTGGAAAAACTGCGCAACGCCAAACTGATCGCCTTCGACACCGAAACCACCGGCATCGACGCGCAGCGAGCGCAACTGGTCGGTCTGTCGTTCGCCGTACAGGCCAACGAAGCTGCGTACATCCCGCTGACCCACTCCTACATCGGCGTGCCTGAGCAGCTGGATCGCGACACCGTGCTGCGGGCACTCAAGCCGATTCTGGAAGACCCGAGCAAACTCAAGGTTGGCCAGCACGCCAAGTTCGACATGAACATTCTGGCCAACTGCGCCATTGGCGGCGATCAGAGTGAAGGCATCAGCGTGCGCGGCATCGCCTTCGACACCATGCTCGAGTCCTACGTACTCAATTCCACCGCGACCCGTCACGACATGGACAGCCTCGCGCAGAAGTACCTTGACCACACCACGGTGAGCTTCCAGGACATCGCCGGCAAAGGTGCCAAGCAACTGACCTTCGACCAGATCGCTCTGGAACAGGCCGGGCCGTATGCCGCCGAAGACGCCGACATCACTCTGCGCCTGCACCAGATCCTGTTCGACAAGCTCAGCGCGATTCCGAGCCTGGCCAGCGTCTTGACCGACATCGAAATCCCACTGGTACCGGTACTGGCGCGCATCGAACGCCAGGGCGCGTTCGTCGATGCCGAACTGCTCGGCATTCAGAGCATTGAGCTGGGCAACAAAATGGTCGCGCTGGAGCGTGAAGCCTTCGAAATTGCCGGGGAGGAATTCAACCTCGGCTCGCCGAAGCAGCTGGGCGTGATTCTCTATGAAAAGCTCGGCCTGCCGGTGCTGAAGAAAACCGCCAAGGGCCAGCCGTCCACCGCTGAAGAAGTGCTGGCGAAACTCGCCGAAGACGATCACCGCTTGCCGAAGGTGCTGATGGAGCACCGTTCGATGAGCAAGCTGAAAAGCACCTACACCGATCGCCTGCCCGAACAGATCAACCCGCGCACTGGGCGCATCCACACCTCGTATCACCAGGCTGTGGCTTCGACCGGACGCCTGTCCTCCAGTGATCCGAACCTGCAGAACATCCCGGTACGCACTGCCGAAGGCCGGCGCATTCGTCAGGCGTTCGTCGCGCCGAAGGGTTACAAACTGCTGGCGGCGGACTACTCGCAAATCGAGTTGCGGATCATGGCGCACCTGTCCCGCGACGAAGGCCTGATGAACGCCTTCCGCAACAACCTCGACGTGCACACCGCGACCGCTGCCGAAGTATTCAAGGTCGAGCTTGATCAAGTGACCTCCGACCAGCGCCGCAGCGCCAAGGCGATCAACTTCGGTCTGATCTACGGCATGGGCGCGCAGAAGCTCGGCAAGGACATCGGCGTCGACACCAAGACCGCCAAGGCTTACATCGACACCTACTTCGCCCGTTATCCAGGCGTGCGCGAATACATGGAGCGTACCCGCGCGCAAGCGGCGGATCAGGGTTACGTCGAAACTTTCTTCGGTCGTCGCCTGTACTTGCCGGAGATCAACTCGAACAAGCCGCAGGAACGCGCCGCTGCAGAACGCACAGCGATCAACGCGCCGATGCAGGGCACGGCAGCGGACATCATCAAGAAAGCGATGGTGGCTGTGGATAACTGGCTGGCCACGTCGGGGCTGGATGCCCGGGTCATCCTGCAAGTGCACGACGAACTGGTGCTGGAGGTTCGCGAGGATCTGGTCGAGCAGGTCAGTGCCGAAATTCGTACGCACATGAGCGAAGCGGCGAAACTGGATGTGCCGCTGCTGGTGGAAGTTGGCGTGGGCAACAACTGGGATGAGGCGCACTGAGTTTGTAAAGGTGCCGCGACGCGACGTCGCGGCAAGTCCCGTAAACCGGCTTAGAACGATAAATGCTTGAGGCTATTCCAAAGCTTTTTGAAAAAAATCTGAACTAATCTGTCGACCGAACACTCAGAGGTACTGAATGGCTGGTGAAGCCCTTCGATGCTCCTATGTTGTGTTAAGTGTTGGCAGATATCTGAACCCCGCCCTAGCGGTTCGGAACTTGAACCCCGGAACTTCTCCCTCCCCAATGAAGTCCGGGGCTTTTTTTTGCCCCAAAACTGGCTGTGATGCCGTCATGCTGCGTTAAAAGCACCGCTAAAAATGCTCATTTAGGTACCCTAAACTCCGCTTTTTAGCGGTGCTTTCGCCTTGCCTGACAGCACCACAGTCAGTTTTGAAATTGTCTTACTCGGCTGCCGCCTCGGTGTTTTTGTCTGCCAGTTCCATCCAGTCGGCCAATACGGTGTAGGCCTCTTCCAGGCCCATGCGTTTTGGTGCGGAGAACAGTTGGATGGTGATCGAGTCGCCCCAGCCTTTGCGGATTTCCGACTGTACTTTCAGCAGGGTGTTCTTGGCTGCGCCGTAGGTGAGCTTGTCGGCTTTGGTCAGCAGGATGTGCATTGGCATGCCAGCGGCGACGGCCCAGTCGAGCATCAGCAGGTCGAAATCGGTCATCGGATGGCGGATGTCCATCATCAGAATCAGACCTTTCAAACTCTCCCGACCACCGAGGTAAGCCTCAAGGTGGCGCTGCCAGTGTTGCTTGAGCGGGATCGGTACTTTTGCATAACCGTAGCCCGGCAGGTCGACCAGACGGCGATCATCGTCTAGCTTGAAGAAGTTCAACAGCTGTGTGCGACCCGGAGTTTTCGAGGTGCGCGCCAGGCTGGCGTGGGTCAGGGTGTTCAGCGCGCTGGATTTGCCGGCGTTGGAACGACCGGCAAACGCCACTTCGAAGCCTTCGTCGTCTGGGCATTGATCGACTTTGGCGGCACTGAGCATGAACGTGGACTGTTGGCACAGGCCGAGGATGGGATTCTTGAGTTGCATGGGATTTCCGATGTGGGCGGCGCCGGGATTGGGCGCGGAACGCGGTGTCGCTTCCGTTTCAGTGACGCCAGTATATAATGCCGCAGATTTTGTGTGTGCTTTGTCCCAGCGAAGGATGAAGTTCACGAGAGCGACAGACTTTGATTGCGCATTAGAACGCAGAACGCTCTCAACCCTGAAAAGGTCGTTTTATGACGAAATGGCTGCTGGCTGCCGGAGTCTTGATGCCGCTTTACAGCGCACAGGCTACACAGGATCCGGAAGCCGTGTACAACCGTGTTTGTGGTGCCTGTCATTCCGGCCAACTACCCATGGCGCCCGCAAGAGGCGATCAGGAAGCTTGGACGCCGAGGTTGGCGAAAGGTATGGGGACGCTGGTGCAACACGTGACCCAGGGTTTCAAGGCGATGCCGCCGCGTGGTTTGTGCATGGACTGCAGTGCCGAGGATTACCAGGCCATCATCCTGTGGATGAGCGAGAGTAAGCCCGGTCCATAACTTAACCCTTAGCCGTAGTTGGATTAGCTGATGAACAAATTGATCGTGAGTCTGCTGTTGACCGTGGGAATTTCAGGTGTCGCCCATGCTGCCGGCGATGCCGCAGCAGGCCAGGCCAAAGCTGCCGTGTGCGGAGCCTGCCATGGCCCGGACGGCAACAGCATGGCGCCAAACTTTCCGAAACTGGCAGGTCAGGGTGAACGCTACCTCGACAAGCAATTGCACGACATCAAGTCGGGCAAGCGCGTAGTGCTGGAAATGACCGGGCTGCTGACCAACCTGAATGACCAGGATCTGGCCGACATCGCTGCGTACTTCGCCAGCCAGAAAGGCAGCGTCGGCGCCGCCGATCCGAAGATCGTCGCTCGCGGTGAAGCGCTGTTCCGTGGCGGCAACCTGGAAAAAGGCCTGCCAGCCTGCACCGGCTGCCATTCGCCGAACGGTGCCGGCAATGCTGCAGCAGGCTTCCCGCACCTGGGTGGCCAGCATGCGCAATACATCGCCAAGCAACTGACCGATTTCCGCAAGGAAGAAGGCGGTCGCGCCAACGACGGCGACGCAATGACCATGCGCACCATCGCACGCAAGCTGAGCGACGAAGACATCGCTGCGGTTTCCAGCTACATCCAGGGCTTGCACTGAGACCCTGATTCGAGGGTTGCACGAGGCGCGTAACGCCGGCCACGTTAACGCTCGATTAATCCTTCGCAGCAAGTATAAAAAGGGTGGCTTTGGCCGCCCTTTTTTGTGGCCGCTGCCGTTACACTACAGCACTCATGCCCGCCAGGATCTGTGTCGCAACAGGTCGAGCGAGGCGACCCAAATTGTTCAGGAGTAAAGCATGCGTAATCTGATCATCAGCGCCGCCCTCGTCGCTGCCAGCCTGTTCGGCGTCACCGCCCAGGCCGCTGAAGCCCCTGCCGCCCCTTATGTCGAACTGGCCAATCCGGTGCCGGTTGCAAAGCCTGGCAAGATCGAAGTGGTCGAGCTGTTCTGGTACGGCTGCCCGCATTGCTACGCTTTTGAGCCAGTGATCAATCCATGGGTTGAAAAACTGCCGTCCGACGTCAACTTCGTGCGCATTCCCGCCATGTTCGGCGGCCCATGGGACGCTCACGGCCAGATGTTCCTGACTCTGGAAGCCATGGGTGTCGAGCACCAGGTGCACAACGCCGTGTTCAACGCGATCCAGAAAGAACACAAGAAGCTCACCGACAAGAATGACATGGCTGACTTCCTCGCCACTCAAGGCGTGGACAAGGACAAGTTCCTCGCCACTTTCGACTCGTTCGCTATCAAAGGCCAGATCGTCAAGGCCCGTGAGCTGGCGAAGAAGTACGAAATCACTGGCGTGCCAACCATGATCGTCAATGGTAAATACCGCTTCGACATCGGCTCTGCCGGTGGTGCCGAGCAAGCATTGAAGCTGGCTGACGATCTGGTCGCCAAAGAGCGAGCGGCTAACAAGGCTGCTGCCAACTAAGCGCGGCATTCGCCATGCGCCGCTGGAAGTCCGAACGCATCGTTGGCCTGCATGATCCGCAGGTCAACGAGCATCATCTGGCGTCTACGGGCCTGCCCGCAGACCAGCGTCTGCGCTTGCTCAGTTTCAACATTCAGGTCGGCATCAGCACCGAGCGCTATCGGCATTACCTGACCCGCAGCTGGCAGCATCTGCTGCCGCACACCGGGCGTTCCGGCAATCTGCAGAAGATCGGTGACCTGCTCGGCGACTTCGATCTGGTCGCCCTGCAGGAAGCCGATGGCGGCAGCCTGCGTTCGGGCTACGTCAATCAGGTCGAACATCTGGCCCACCTCGGCGCCTTTCCCTACTGGTATCAACAACTCAATCGCAACCTCGGTCGACTGGCCCAGCACAGCAATGGCGTGCTCAGTCGCCTGAAGCCGTGGGCGATCGAGGATCATCCGCTGCCCGGCCCGAAAGGTCGCGGCGCGATCCTGCTGCGTTTCGGCGAAGGTCCGGAAGCGCTGGTGGTGGTAATGATGCACCTGGCCCTCGGCGCGCGGACGCGCAGCCTGCAACTGGCCTACATTCGTGATTTGATCAGCGGTTACAAGCATCAGGTGCTGATGGGCGACATGAATACCCATGCCAGCGACCTGCTCGAACACTCGCCATTACGCGATCTCGGCCTACTGGCCCCGCAGGTGGAAGCGACCTTCCCCAGCTGGCGCCCACAGCGTTGCCTTGATCATATTCTGCTCAGCCCGACCCTGACCCTGGAAAAGGTCGAGGTACTGGCCCAGCCCATTTCCGATCACCTGCCGGTCGCGGTGGAAATTCGTCTGCCGGGTTCGCTCACGGCCGACGCATTGCCCGCGTTGAGCCCTGCCCCTCGCGGAACCTGTGAATGAGCGACGACGCCCAGCGCTGGAAAGAGAAGTACCTCAAGAGCATCGAACAGCAGGACAAGCTCGAACGCCGCTGGGCCGCGCGACTCGACCTGCTGCGGCGCGGTCTGGTGCGCAGCACGCTGGCGGCCGAGGGCACCGACAAGGTCGTCGATCAGTGCATGAAAGAAATGCGCGAAGTGGTGCGTACCGATGACATGGACGCCGGCCTCGCCGCCCTGCTGCCGCGCCTGGAAAAAGCCGTGCTCGACTCCGAGCAGCGCCGTGAGACCCGCATTGATCAGGTCAGCACCGCGCTGACCGCGCTGGTCACCCAGTTGCAGGCTTTGCCGCTGCCGCGCGAAGTCGCGCAACCGCTGAAGAAATTCGCCAAACAACTGGACAGCCGCGTCGGTCAGGCGCGGGAAATGCCACTGCTGCTGAGCGAACTCAGTGGCTTGCAGGGCAAGGCCTTGAGTCAGTTGGAAACGCCTGCCGAGCCGGGTCGGCCGGGGTTGTTGCAGCGTTTGTTTGGTAGTCGCGACAGTGAAGAAACCGTTGCACCGGCGGCCGACATACCAGCAACACCAGTGCCGCAGCTGGTCGAAGCTCAGCAGCCTGAACCGGAGCCTGCGCAATCGGCACCGGTGGCCAACGCGGAGCCAGCGATCGCAGCGCCCGAGACCATCATCGAAACGCCCGCCCAGACGCCGCCTGATGAGCCGCAAGTCATTGCGTTCGCTGCGCCTGTGGTCGTCGTTGAAGCCGAGCCAGCGCAAGTTGAACCCGCCGCGGACGCCGAGATGACCGTCGCTGCGCCAGCAACCGAGGCGTTCAACCCCGATGAATTGATCCACCCCGGCGATCCCTCGCCGCTGCTCCTCGACAGCCTGCCCTTGCCCGAGCCAATCGCTCAAGCATTGGCCGCTATCGACCCGGAGCAGTCGGAACACGACATCCTCTTCGCTCTGCCGGATTCCCCGGAGCCGTCCTACAGCTCCGTGGCCAGACATATCGAAGACACGCTGATCGGCCTGCTCGACGACCTGACCCTGCCCGAGCGTCACCGGCCGCAAGCCGAAGCCATGCGCGAACGGCTCAAACACGGGTTGAACTGGTACGAACTGCTGCCGATCCTCGACGATCTTGCAACTTTGATGCTGGCGATTACCGATAGCGGTCAGCACGAATTCGAAGCCTATCTGCAACAGCTCAACGAACGCCTTGAAGCGTTTCAGAGCAACCTGCAAGCGGCCAGCGAAGGGCATGCCGACAACAGCTCGGCGGCGCGGGCCATGGACACGCAGATTCGCGAGCAGGTCGACGGCTTGCAGAGCAGCGTCCAGCAAGCAGCCGACCTCGATGACCTCAAGCATGTGCTGGAGAATCATCTGGAAGGCCTGCTGGGAACGATGGACCAGCACCAGAAGCAGCGCGACGCACGCGAACAGGAAGTCGCCGCCAGATTGAAGAGCCTGTCGGAGCGGGTCGCGCATATGGAGCAGGAAGCCTTGGGTTTCCGCGAACACCTTGAGGAACAGCGGCAGAAAGCCCTGATCGATCCGTTGACCGGCCTGCCTAACCGCGCGGCGTGGAGCGAACGCCTGGAGCATGAAATCCAGCAATGGCAGCAGCACGGCAACACCCTTAGCCTGGCCATGCTCGACCTCGATCACTTCAAGCGGATCAACGACAGCTACGGCCACCTGGCGGGCGACAAAGTCCTGAAGATCATCGCCACTGTGCTGCGCAAGCGCCTGCGCGGCTCGGATTTCATCGCCCGTTTCGGCGGTGAAGAGTTTGTGCTGTTGCTGCCGGCGACGCCGCCAGCGGTTGGCGCAAAGCTGCTGGAAACCCTGCGCGCGGCGATCGAAGCCTGCCCGTTTCATTTCAAGGGCGAGCGAGTGACCATTACGATTTCCATGGGACTGGCATCGTTCAGGGTCGGAGAACACAGCGATCTAGTGTTGAAAAGAGCCGATCAGGCGCTGTATCGGGCAAAAAACGCCGGACGCAACCGAGTGGAGCTCGGCTAAGGCAATTGTTCCATTTTGTTTAATTCCGCCCGCTGGCGAACGCTGGCCAAACCGGTACGTTACACTGTTGCATTACTGTCTTCTGCGTATTGTCCTCTGCCATGAAATTCTTTGCCCTTGTTGCCTCGCTGTTCGTCCTCGCTGGTTGCGCCAGCGGCCCGCGTTACGACACCAGCCACCCTTCGGCCAATTACGACAGTCGCATCCAGTTCGTTGTGGTGCATTACACCTCGGCGTCGCTGGAGCGTTCGCTGCAATTGCTGACCCATGGCGACGTCAGCAGCCATTACCTGATCGGCGATGACAAGAACGCCACAATCTACAAGCTGATGGACGAAAACCAACGGGCCTGGCACGCCGGCGAGAGTCAATGGCAAGGCCGCACCTGGTTGAACTCCAGCTCCATCGGCATCGAAATCGTCAATCCCGGCTACAAGGACACCCCGACCGGGCGCCTGTGGTATCCGTACAGCGAAGCGCAGATCGAATCGTTGATCACCCTGCTCAAGGACATCAGCAAGCGCAACGGCATCAGCCCGCGGCACATCATCGGTCACAGCGACATCGCGCCGCTGCGCAAGCTTGATCCGGGGCCACTGTTTCCGTGGAAACGTCTCGCCGCCGAAGGCCTTGGCCTGTGGCCGAACGAGCAAGCGGTGGCGCGTCAGCAGGCGGTTTTCAACACCAATCCGCTGCCGGAGATCGGCTGGTTCCAGGCGCAACTTGCGCGCCTGGGTTACGACACGCCGCAGACCGGCGAGCTGGACGTCGCCACGCGCCACGTCCTCGCAGCGTTCCAGATGCATTACCGCCCTGCTCGCTTCGACGGCACGCCGGATGCACAAACCGCGGCACTTCTCCTGATCCTCAATCAGACAAAATAATGACGCCCGCCCGACGGTCAGGGCGAAATCGCAATCAGCAGCTATAACTCATGGTAATTCTTCGGAAAATCCTTGATGGCTGCGACCCGAGAGACGCTGCGTAGCTGGTTTTATCGCCCTGCTTTTTTGGCGATGATCGCGGCTGTCCTCAGCGCCAGCCTGTTGATCGCCGGCGGTATGTTCGCGGCGATACGCCAGATGGAAGTGCGCGAGAGCCAGGAAATGAACGCCCAGGGCGAGCGTTTCCTCGCTCGCCTCGAACAATTGTTCGGCCAGTTGCGCGAAAGTCTCGACGATCTTGAAGCCCAGCCCTTGCGTGGCTGCGACGAAGAAATGATCGCGACCCTGCAGCAAGTCACCTTCAACTACCGCTTCGTCTATGAAGCGGCATATATGGACGCTTCGCGATTCTGCTCCAACCGTCCGCGCCAGGAAGGTCTGTCGTTGGTGCGCGCGCCGGACATTCAGGGTCCGACCTACAGCTATTGGCTGAATACCACCACCGAACCCGATGAAAACCGCGCGGCACTGATGCTCGGTCGCGGTAACTTTCGTGTCGCTACCTCGCGCGGACATTTGACCGACATGGTCGATCTGTCGCCCGGCAGCAGCCTGCTGGTGGTACTCGATCACGGCACTCGCGCGATTCCGGTGCTCGGCACCGCACAGACCTGGCCACCGACCGAACCCTGGCCACCGAAGAGCCGTGATGCGCTGCAAGTCACGCAAACGCGGCTGATCTATCGCATGCCCACCGACAACCCGGAATATCAATTGGTGCTGATCACGCCGCGCACGGGCATGCACGTCCCGGCTGTGTGGTGGTGGCTGTTGCCGGTGTGCCTGATCGCCGGCGCCGTTGTCGGCTTTCTGACCTTGCTGCTGGTGCGTCAGCGCCAGTCACTGGATGCCGAGCTGCACGGTGCGATCCGCCGGGGTGAGTTGCAGGTGCTATATCAGCCGATCTTCGACCTCGACAGCCGCCACTGCGTCGGCGCCGAAGCGCTGCTGCGCTGGCGGCGCCCGGACGGCACCCTGACCAGCCCCGACCTGTTCATTCCCATGGCGGAGAACACCGGGCAGATCCGGCAGATGACCGACTTCGTGTTGCAGCGTCTGCTCGAACAACTGGGCCAGTTACTGCGCGCCAATCCGCAGCTGTATATCTCGGTGAACCTCGCGGCCTGCGACGTCATGGTGCCGCGCATCGGCCAGGTCATGGCGCGGCTGCTTGCCCTGCACCGGGTCGCCGCGCGGCAGATAGCCTTCGAAGTCACCGAGCGCGGCCTGATCGATGTGGTGGTGGCGCGGGAAAACCTGCAAGCCTTGCGCGACGTCGGCCATCAGGTGCTGATCGATGATTTCGGCACCGGCTATTGCAGCCTTGCCTATCTGCAGACCTTGCCGGTGGACTGCCTGAAGATCGACAAGGCGTTCATCGATGCGCTGGGCCATGACGCGGCGAGCAGCGGCGTCGCTCCGCACATCATTCACATGGCGCAGGCGCTGGATCTGAAAGTGATTGCCGAAGGCATCGAGCTGGAATCCCAGGCAGCGCTGCTCAGCAGTGAGGGGGTCAAGTTCGGTCAGGGCTGGCTGTTCGCCCACGCCTTGAGCGCCGTGCAATTCATCGAACTGATCACCCGAGGTCGACGCCTGGCCGGGCGGCGTATGGACGACGAGGCTTAAACCGCCAGCGCCATGTAGAACTGGGTGCCCTGCCCAGGCCGCGAGTAGACGCCCATGCGCCCGCCGTGCAGCTGGACGATTTCCTTGCACAGCGCCAGGCCAAGGCCGGCACCGCCCTTCTTGCGCCCGACCTGCACGAACGGCTCGAAAATCCGCCCCTGCTGGCCGTAGGCAATGCCTTCGCCATTGTCTTCGACGCTGATGATGACCCGCTCGCCATGGCGGCGCGCCTGCAGACGGATCTGGCCGTCGCGGGCGGTATGGCGCAGGGCGTTGTCGATCAAATTGTCGAGGACCCGATCGAGTTGCGCCTGATCAGCCTGCAACCTCGGCAGCGGGCCTTGAATCTCGACGTTCAGCGCAACACCTTTGGCCGCAGCCACGTCGGCAAAGCGCAGTTGCGCCTGCTCCAGCAGGTCCTCAATGGAACATGGCGCCAAGGTGAGTTTCTGTAGACCGTTCTGGTAGCGCGAGAAATTCAGCAAGTCGTTGATCAATTGCATCAGCCGCTGCATTTCTTCGTTGACCGTATCCAGCAGGTCCGCTTCGCGCGATTCAGCCGGGAATTTCGCCCGCTCGCGAAACAGCCCGAAGGCCATGTGCATGCCTGTGACCGGCGTGCGCAGTTCATGGGAAGCGCGCAAGACAAACTCACTGCGCACGCGCTCGAACGCGCGTTGCTCGGTGACGTCGTGCAGCACCATCACCGCGCCGAGAATATGCCCCTGGGTATGACTGACCGGCGTCAGGCTGTAGGTCAGCAGGCGCGATTCGCCATCGACTTCGATACTCAGATCTTCCGGCGCACGCTCCAGCGTGCCGCCGCGCAGGACCAATTGCAGTTGCGCATCCAGCTCCGGGCGCCCAAGTGCGGTGCCCAAGCCTTGGCCCAGTCGATCGTCTTCCCAGCCCAACTGGCGCTGGGCAACAGGGTTGAGGTGTTCGAGCTGACCCTGGCGATCAATCATCAACAAACCGTCGTCGATACTGTCGAGCACCGCTTGCAAACGCTGCTGACCGGCCAACAGTTCGTCGACATTCATCGCCTGGTGTTCGCGCAACGCCTCGGCCATCAAGCCGAAGCGTCGCGACAGCAGGTTGACTTCCATGGCCGTGGAAATCGGCAGGGTCACGTCATAGTTGCCCTGGCCGATGTTGTCGGCAGCCTTGGCCAGCGCTTCGATCGGTGCGCCGAAGCGCCGAGCAATGCCCTGCGCCGTGACAAAACCGATGATCAGCACTGCCAGCCCGACCAGGCCAAGCAGCCCGGCTATCAGCAGGGCGCGTTCGCGAGCGGCGTGCTGCACCTTATTGATACTGTCCAGCGCGTGCTTGTGCTCAGCAATCAACCCATTACGCAGGATATTGAAGCGCTCGCGGAAATCCGCGCTGGTGCTGGCGTTCTTTGCCGCTTCGGCAGTCACATCGAATGAGGCGAGGAAGTTCAGGTAATCGGCCTTGGCCTGGCGGAAACCGTAAGGCTGGCCATCGCCCTCCTGCTGCTGGGCGATGCCTTGGTCGAGCAACTCGAAGTAGTGCTGCTTGGACGCTTCGAACGCGACGGGGTCGGGCTTCTCGGCGAGCATGATGATCAATTGATCACCGAGGGTCTGGCGCAGCTTGAGGCCCAGATCCAGAGTGACAAAGTTGCTGCGCACCAGCGCTTCCTGCGACCCGGCCATCTGCATCACGCTGACCAGCCCGAGCAAGAGCCCGAGCAAGGCCACGGTGATCAACGCAGAAATGCTCAGGAACAGGCGCGTGCGCAGCTTGATCGCCAGTTTCATCGCGCAGTGCTCACAGGTTGTACTGCTTGCGTTTGCGATACAGGGTCGAGGCGTCGATGCCGAGGGTTTTCGCCGCTTGATCCAGAGTGCCGGCGGTGGCCAGCACCGCGCCGATGTGCGCTTTCTCCAGCTCGTCCAGGCTCAGTGCCGCGCCGACCCGTGGCGCGTTGTTGGCCGGTTGTTCGGCCATGCCCAGGTGGCTGATTTCCACGCGTTCCTGCGGGCAGATGATGCTGGCCCGCTCGACCACGTTGCGCAGTTCGCGAATGTTGCCCGGCCAGCGATAACCGAGCAGCGCTTCGCGCGCCTCATCGCTGAAGCCGCGCGCTGGGCGTGCGTACTCTTTGACGAAACGTGCAAGGAACCGATCGGCGAGGGTCAGGATGTCTTCGGCGCGCTCGCGCAGAGGCGGCAGATGCAGGGTGATGACGTTGAGGCGATAGAGCAGATCTTCGCGGAAGCGGCCGTCGCGGACCATGTCTTCGAGATTGAGGTTGGTGGCGGCGAGGATGCGCACATCGGCGCGGCGAGTGACCGGATCGCCGACCCGCTCGTATTCCTTGTCCTGGATGAAGCGCAGCAACTTGGGTTGCAAAGTCAGAGGAAAGTCGCCGATCTCGTCGAGAAACAGCGTGCCGCCGTCGGCCTGGTTGACCCGACCCAGCGTGCTTTCGCTGGCACCGGTAAACGCGCCACGGCTATGGCCAAACAGCTCGCTTTCCATCAGTTCGGCAGTCAGCGACGGGCAGTTGATAGTGACGCAGGATTTCTTCTCGCGCTTGCTCCAGCCGTGGATCGCACGGGCCAGTTCACCTTTACCCGTACCGGACTCGCCAAGGATAAGAATGTTGGCGTCGGTGCTTGCGACCTGCCGTGCGGTTTCCAGCACGACTTTCATCGCCGGGCTGTGGGAATCGAGACCGTCTTTCGGTTTGCGGATCTCGCCTTCGAGCGCTTCAAGGCGTGCGGAGAGCTGGCGCACTTCCAACTGCTTGGCGGTGGCCAGGCGCAGTTGATCAGGGCTGCACGGCTTGACCAGATAATCGGCGGCGCCAGCCTGGATGGCATCAACCGCGGTGTCGACCGCCGAGTGGGCGGTGACGATCACTACGCGCATCCACGGCGCCTGAATGCGCATCTGCGCGAGGACGTCGAGACCGTTGTCCTCGCCCAGACGCAAATCGAGGAAGCACAGGTCGAAGACCTGACGTTGCAGCAAAGCATCGGCCTGAGCTGCGCTATTGGCGGTGGCTACCGTATAGCCTTCGTCTTCGAGGCAATAACGAAACGTACGCAGGATGGCGGATTCATCGTCCACCAGCAGAATGCGGCCTTGTTGCTCAGTGGCAGATTCCATTTTTCCTACGCTCCATAGTGATTAGTCTTGGGTTAGTCCCGGAAAAATCGGGCAAGTTGCATGGTTGATTCTGAACGATACCAGCCATAGGAGGGTAGCTCTCTACTGCCATAACGGCCAATTCATTGATTTCGTTGAGTTTTAAAACATTCGGCGTTTTGCAGGGCAGATCCTGCGTCCTCTTCTGACATCTGCGTACCGGTAGCAATTCCATATCATCGAAATTTCCCACGAAATAATCGTGCATTGCGCACGACCGCAGAAGAGCCATCGTGCAGGATGCGTCGCAGGAAATTTCCGAAGAGTACGTAACTTATTGTTTTTATTGATAATTTCTGACATCAAAAAACTGGCATGCAGGCTGCAATACCTCACTCAGCCCGGGCAGAACAGCACTGCCCCAACAGAACAAGCGTGAGGAACACAGGATGACTCGCCCAATCGCCGCCCAAGTACGTATTTCGCCACTGCAGATCCAGCAAGGTCTGTTCGGTGTACTGGCGTTGCTGATCACCCTGATCGTCTGCCAGCAGTACATGAGCTGGGAAAACAGCCGTAAACCCGAGCCATTGATTTCGATGCAGCACAGCACTCAGACGCACTTCAGTGCCGTGAGCAGCAGCCAGGCTGAAAACGCTTCGATGCACATGATCGATGTCGACCAGGCGCAACCGCTGGATCAATTGCCACGGGAAGAGCGCTGGGTTTTCTAAGTCAGTGAATACATTCGGGCGCGTAGCGCCGGAAACCGGAAACACCCCTAAATAGAGAAGTAAGGAGAATCACCATGTTGAGCTGGGCAATTACATTCTTGATCATTGCCATCATCGCCGCCGTTCTGGGCTTCGGTGGTATCGCGGGCACCGCCACGGGTATCGCCAAGATTCTCTTTGTCGTGTTCCTGGTGATGTTCATCGCTTCCTTCTTCTTTGGCCGTCGCGGCCGAGGTTAACGATGATCGGTCTCAAGACATTGGCCGCCGCCCTGCTTCTGGGCGGCAGTGCCATGGCCATGGCGGCCAATGACGGCCAGACCCGGGTCAACGAACTGCTCGCTTCCGACGCGCAGTACCGTGAAACCTGGGAAGGCGTGATCAAAAAGGAAGAGCGCGTACCTGAATGGGTGATCAACCTGTCCGGCACTTCCGAGCAACAGATGCACGCCGTTACGGAAGATGGTGATCAGTATCTGGTCGGCCCGCTCTGCGAGAGTCAGGACAAGTGCCTGAATCACCGGTTGATCGTGGCCTTCAGCTTCGACAAGGATGACGCCTACGCCATGCTGGTCGATGTGCCGGAAGGTCTGCCGCAGGACAAGTCGCCGACGCGCCACGCGGCGTATCGCTTCTTCGGCAAACCTGATCAGGGCATGCAGGATCTGCTGATGGAAACCCTGAAGAAAGATCCGAAGTGGTACTGACGCAGGACGCGCAAAGGTTTCGAACACGAAAGCAGCGCCCCGCTGCTTTCCATTGCGCCGCCCGATGAGGGTCGGTGCATGACCAGGGGGCCGGGACGTTCTGACTGATGCAGGGTCGGAGTGACCTACGGGTACAGGGAGTACCTGCGCAAGGGCCGGGTCAGGGTAAAAGCTGCGCCGCAGGTTCGTCGACCCGATGGTCTGACGAATCTGCGCTGGGCTTTGAATCAGCTAAACCATTGATCCAGCGCGCCAATCCCCTTCTTACAATCGTCGACACTGTGCGGAAAAACATTTCGCGGTGTTTCCTGACGACCGTATATCGACAAAGATCGCGCTCGATTCGTGTGACTCCTAGTCTTTCGATTTGGAGTTTTTCTGGAAATTTCCGCCAATTCCCGCTGTACAACATTTGACCGCCCTAAGCTGTAATGGCCGGTTCACGGCACTTATGCCGGCTGAAATGTCACAATCGAACCGCTTGGGACGCCAGTTTCAAATGAAAAAGCTCATGCCGATTCGGCATAGGGTAGGCGTTTACGGCATTAGACGGCGCCACCTTGCATCGGAATAGTTGCGCCTTTTTTCGCCTGCCGAAGAGCCGTAAACACGCGCTTCGGGGCACCTTATACGGAGGCAGATGCACAGACTTTTCCGCTGATGAGCGTTCCAGTTCCTGCATGTGCCTGAGTCAAACGCAAGTAAGGGTAAAGATAATGAAGAAGGCAAAAATCAGCCTCGCCTGGCAGATCCTCATCGGTCTGGTTCTGGGGATTGCACTGGGTGCGTTGCTCAATCACTTCAGCGCCGAGAAGGCCTGGTGGATCAGCAACGTCCTGCAACCGGCAGGCGATATCTTTATCCGTCTGATCAAGATGATCGTGATCCCGATCGTCATTTCCTCGCTGATCGTCGGCATCGCTGGCGTGGGCGACGCCAAGAAGCTCGGGCGTATCGGCCTGAAGACCATCATCTATTTCGAGATCGTCACCACCATCGCCATCGTCGTCGGCCTGGTGCTGGCCAACGTGTTCCATCCGGGCACCGGCATCGACATGAGCACTCTGGGCACGGTGGATATCTCCAAGTACCAGGCGACCGCCGCCGAAGTGCAGCATGAACATGCGTTCATCGAGACCATCCTCAACCTGATCCCGTCGAACATCTTCGCGGCCATGGCTCGCGGCGAAATGCTGCCGATCATCTTCTTCTCCGTACTGTTCGGTCTCGGCCTGTCGAGCCTGCAGTCGGACCTGCGCGAGCCGCTGGTAAAGATGTTCCAGGGCGTTTCGGAAAGCATGTTCAAAGTCACCCACATGATCATGAACTACGCTCCGATTGGCGTATTCGCACTGATCGCGGTGACCGTCGCCAACTTCGGCTTCGCTTCGCTGTTGCCGCTGGCGAAACTGGTGATTCTGGTTTACGTCACCATCGCCTTCTTCGCCTTCGTCGTGCTGGGCCTGATCGCCAAGCTGTTCGGCTTCTCGGTGCTCAAGCTGATGCGCATCTTCAAGGATGAGCTGGTGCTGGCCTACTCCACCGCTTCCTCGGAAACCGTGCTGCCACGTGTCATCGAGAAGATGGAAGCCTACGGCGCGCCGAAAGCCATCTGCAGCTTCGTGGTACCGACCGGTTACTCGTTCAACCTCGACGGCTCGACCCTGTACCAGTCGATCGCGGCGATCTTCATTGCCCAGCTGTATGGCATCGACCTGTCGATCAGCCAGCAACTGCTGCTGGTGCTGACCCTGATGGTCACCTCCAAAGGCATCGCCGGTGTACCGGGCGTGTCTTTCGTGGTGCTGCTGGCCACTCTGGGCAGCGTCGGCATCCCGCTTGAAGGCCTGGCGTTCATCGCTGGTGTCGATCGCATCATGGACATGGCACGTACTGCACTGAACGTGATCGGTAATGCCTTGGCAGTGCTGGTTATCGCGCGCTGGGAAGGCATGTACGACGACGCCAAGGGCGAGCGTTACTGGAATTCCCTGCCGCACTGGCGCAGCAAGGAAAAACTGCCGGCTGGCGAGATTTCCAAGAACTGACACCCCCCTGTAGGAGCTGCCGCAGGCTGCGATCTTTTGATCTTGCTTTTAAAAAACAAAATCAAAAGATCGCAGCCTTCGGCAGCTCCTACAGTAGATTGAGGCCACCCAGTAAATCGGGGGGCGGCAGATCCATACGAACCCCGGAGCAATCCGGGGTTTGTCGTTTCTGGTGACCCCGCTATCATTCGCCGCATTCTTCGGGGGATTTGACTGATGCTTAATGGCCTGTGGCTTGGCTTCTTCATCGTGGCAGCCGTGTCGGCGCTGGCGCAGTGGCTGATCGGCGGCAACGCCGGGATCTTTGCGGCGATGGTGGAAAGCATTTTCGCCATGGCCAAGCTGTCGGTCGAAGTCATGGTGCTGCTGTTCGGCACCCTCACCCTGTGGCTGGGCTTTCTGCGCATCGCCGAAAAGGCCGGGATCGTCGAGTGGCTGGCCAAGGTGCTCGGTCCGCTGTTTCTGCGGCTGATGCCGGAAGTCCCGGCCGGCCACCCTGCCCTTGGCCTGATCACGCTGAACTTCGCCGCCAACGGTCTGGGCCTGGACAACGCCGCCACGCCGATCGGCCTCAAAGCCATGAAAGCGCTGCAAGAACTCAACCCCAGCGCCACCATCGCCAGCAACGCGCAGATCCTGTTTCTGGTGCTCAACGCCTCGTCGCTGACCCTGCTGCCCGTGACCATCTTCATGTACCGCGCCCAGCAAGGCGCGCCGGATCCGACGCTGGTGTTCCTGCCGATTCTGCTGGCGACCAGTTGCTCGACCATCGTCGGCTTCCTCTCCGTTGCCTTCATGCAACGCCTGCGCATCTGGGACCCGGTGGTGCTCGCCTATCTGGTGCCCGGCGCGCTGATCCTCGGCGGCTTCATGGCCCTGCTTGGTACGCTTTCTGCGACAGCACTGGCGGGATTGTCGTCGATCCTCGGCAATCTCACGCTGTTCGGCTTGATCATGCTGTTCTTGCTGATCGGCGCGCTGCGCAAGGTCAAGGTGTACGAGGCGTTCGTCGAAGGCGCGAAAGAGGGCTTCGATGTGGCGAAGAACCTCTTGCCGTATCTGGTGGCGATGCTCTGTGCGGTTGGCGTGTTGCGCGCCTCTGGTGCGCTGGATTTCGGCCTGGACGGTATTCGGCATCTGGTCGAGTGGGCCGGCTGGGACACGCGCTTCGTCGATGCGTTGCCGACGGCGATGGTCAAACCGTTTTCCGGCAGCGCCGCGCGGGCGATGCTCATCGAGACCATGCAGACCTCCGGCGTCGACAGCTTCCCGGCGCTGGTCGCGGCGACGGTGCAGGGCAGTACCGAAACCACGTTCTATGTGCTGGCGGTGTACTTCGGCGCGGTGGGGATTCAGCGCGCACGGCATGCGGTGGGGTGTGCGTTGCTGGCCGAGTTTGCTGGTGTGGTGGGCGCTATCGGGGTCTGCTACTGGTTCTTTGGTTGATAAAGAACCCTGTGGGAGCTGGCTTGCCAGCGATGAGGGAAGCACATCCGAAATATCTGGTAGCTGACACACCGCCATCGCGGGCAAGCCCGCTCCCACAGGGATTGTGTTGGGCTTAAGGCCTTTGGGGGGCCAGTTTCTGGCCTTGCTCCACGGCCCAGGCCACAACCTCGGCCGTAAGGCGATCACTGGCCTGGCCAAACCCGGCGACCACCGCTGGCACCTGCACATCATTCAACGACTGGCGCTCTTCAAAACGGCGGCTGGCGAGGATGCGCTGGTCGTAACCACGCACCAGCAACGCATCAACCCGCACCACAACGCCGGCCTGGGTGCCCTGATATTCCGTCTGAAACGCCTGCAAACTACCGCCCAGTTCCAGATCCGCCTGGAAGTTGCTGTCGTCGGTGCTCAGCAACGTCACTCTGCCGTCACGCTGGAATCCATCGAGCAGGCGATTGCGCAGCAGCACCGGCGCCGGATCACTCCAGCGCGAGCCTTTGTAGCTGCTGATCACATCGCCCTGCGGGATAACGGCAATGCTCGGCCGGTTCAGTGCTTCGCTGGCCTGCAATTTATTCAAGCGCAGCGACCACGACTGCGCCGCCGCCGGGCTGGCCGAGGCGGGCGCTTGCGCGGCGGGCAGGCGGTAGACATCCGAAGGTTCCGACTGGGGCAAGATCGAGCACGCGCCGATCAGGGTCAGGCCAGCGCCGAGCAGGGCGATTCGAGTCAGTTTCATGGGGTGAATTCCTTGTTCTTGTCGCTGCCCAGCAGGTAGCCGCTGGGATTGGCCTCAAGGCGCTGGGAAATCGCGCGCAGCGAGGTCAGCGTCTCGCGCAGTTCGCGAATCGCCGGGGCCAGGCCGTTGAGGCCCTGCATGCCGTTATCCAGCGAGTTCTGGTTTTTGCTGAGCAAGCCGTTGATGGTCACGCTGCTTTGCTCCAGCGACTTCATCGCCTGCTCGGCGCTGCCAAGGGCCTGTTTGCCCTGATCGTTGAGCAGGCCGTTGGCGTTGCGCATCAGCAGTGAGGTCTGCTCGAGCATGCTGCCGGCCTGTTTGCCGACCGTTGCCAGTTGCTGCATGGCTTGCTTGATGTCGCCGCGCTGGTCATTGATGGTGCCGGTGGTCTGTTCCAGATGGGCGAGGGTCTTGCTCACGCGCTCGACGTTTTCCGCGGAGAACATGTGGTTGGCGTTTTGCAGCAGGGCGCTGATGCCGGTCATCAAGTCGCTGCTGTCGTTGAGCAGACGCGAAATAGGCGAGGGCGAGGCGACCAGCGTTGGCAACTTGCCGTCATGCCCGCGCAATTTCGGGCTCTCGGGTGTGCCGCCGCTGAGCTGGATGATCGACGTGCCAGTAATGCCGGTCAGTGCCAGCTTGGCCTGGGTGTCTTCCTTGACCGGCGTGTCGCCCGCCAGACGAATCCGCGCCAGCACCCGGCGCGGGTCCTGCGGATCAAGGCGCAGGCTGACCACGTCACCGACCTTGATGCCGCTGTACTGCACCGAGCTGCCCTTGGACAGACCGCTGACCGCCTCGTTGAACACCACTTCGTAATCCTTGAACTCGGTGTCGACGCTGGACTTTGCCAGAAACAGGCCGAAGAGCAGGGCGCCGGCCACGACGATCACCGTGAACAGGCCGATCAACACATGATGGGCTCGGGTTTCCATATCAGACCTCGTTGAGCAGTTTGGCGGCGTCCAGCGCCGAGCGGCCGCGCGGGCCGTGGAAGTATTCGTGAATCCACGCGTCGGCGGTTTCCGAGACGACGTCGATAGGGCCGGCAACCAGCACTTTCTTCTGCGCCAGCACCGCCACGCGATCGGTGATGGTGTACAGCGTGTCGAGGTCGTGGGTCACCAGAAACACGCTCAGCCCCAACGCATCGCGCAGGGTCAGGATCAATTGATCGAACTGCGCCGCGCCAATCGGATCGAGTCCGGCGGTGGGCTCATCGAGAAACAGAATGTCCGGATCCAGCGCCAAAGCCCGCGCCAGCGCCGCGCGCTTGATCATGCCGCCAGACAGCGACGCCGGGTATTTATCCGCCGCCGACAACGGCAGCCCGGCCAGCGCCAGTTTCACCGCCGCCAGATGCTCGGCGTCGTGACGGCTGAGGCCGGCGTGTTCGATCAGGGGCAGGGCGACGTTCTCGGTCACGGTCAGCGACGAGAACAGCGCGCCTTTCTGGAACAGCACACCGAAGCGGCGTTCGATCAGCGAGCGTTCATGCTCGGCCAGGTTCGGCAGGTTCTGGCCGAAGACTTTGACCATGCCTTCGCTGGGCCGATTCAGCCCGACAATGCTGCGCAGCAGCACCGATTTGCCGGTACCGGAGCCGCCAACCACGGCGAGGATCTCGCCCTTGTACACGTCCAGATCAAGGTTCTCGTGCACGCTCTGCGGGCCGAAGCGATTGCACAGGCCACGGACTTCGATCACCGCCTCCGAGGGCGCGCGGGGTAGACGACTCACCAGCCCATCTCCATGAAAAACAGCGCAGCCACCGCATCAAGCACGATCACCACGAAAATCGACTGGACCACGCTGGAGGTGGTGTGCGCGCCGACCGATTCGGCGCTGCCGCTGACCTTGAAGCCTTCCAGGCAACCGATCGCCGCGATCAGGAAGGCGAAGATCGGCGCCTTCACCAGCCCGACCAGAAAATGCTGAATGCCGATGTCCGATTGCAGCAGCGAGAGGAACATCGCCGGCGAGATGTCCAGCGACACCGCACAAACCACACCGCCGCCGACGATCCCCGAGAGCATCGCCAGAAACGTCAGCATCGGCAGCGCCACCAGCAGCGCCAGCACACGCGGCACCACCAGCAATTCGATCGGGTCGAGGCCAAGGGTGCGGATCGCGTCGATTTCTTCGTTGGCCTTCATCGAGCCGATCTGCGCGGTGAATGCACTGGCGGTGCGCCCGGCCATCAGGATCGCCGTGAGCAACACGCCGAATTCGCGCAGGAACGAGAAGCCGACCAGGTCCACGGTGAAAATCGTCGCGCCGAAACTGGCCAGTACCGTGGCGCCAAGAAACGCCACCACCGCACCGACCAGAAACGTCAGCAAGGCCACGATCGGCGCAGCGTCGAGGCCGGTCTGCTCGATGTGCGCGATCATCGGCGTAATGCGCCAGCGCTTGGGCCGCAACAGACCACGGGCGATGACTTCGAGAATCAGGCCGACGAAGCCGAGCAGCTGCATCGTGTCTTTCCACACCGTATCCACTGCGCGGCCGATGCGCGTCAGCAGTTGCACGCTGACGCTGACTTCCGGCTCCTTGATCGGCACGCAGAAATCGCTCAGCGAGCAATACACGGTTTGCAGCAAGGCGCGGTCGGCAGTTGAAAGGGTGCAATCGGGGTGTTCGGCGGTTTTGCCCAAGCGCTCGGAACCGAGCAGCTCGACCAGCAACGAGGCGCCGGCGGTGTCCAGGGCTCCGAGGCCGTTCAGATCGATGGAAGTGTTGGCGTCGTACTGGCCGCGGAGCTTTTCGCTCAGATGCTTGAGCGCGGTGTAGTGGGCGAGCGTCCAGTCGCCGCTGACCCGCAGACGGGCAGGGCTGAGCGCGGTGTCCAGATGGGCACTGCCGGGGGTTGGGCTGCTGGTCATAAGCTCCGTGCTTGTACGGCCGTTACGAGATCCTACGTAATAGCACGAACCGGATTACTTTTCTTTGGCCGGTGTGCTGTCGGTAATTGCGAAACGCAGCACGCCGATCAACTGGCCATCCTCGGTCAGCACCCGCACCTGCCACTTGCCCGCCGGGTTGCCGGGGAAATTCTGTTTGTGCGTCCACGCCCGGTAGCCTTCCTTGCGCCCGCCATGGATGTCGAGGGCGATGCGGTCGACCTCTTTGCCGTTGAAGGTCCACACGTGATAAATCCGCTCGTCGAGACCGCGCGGCGCGTTGATCGCAGTGTAGGCGTAGAGCCCGCCGCTGCGGATCTGCTCGGCACTGACGGTGTCGAGGCTGGCGCCGGGGGTGCGATCCTGCAATTGCGTGCTGATCGCTACGTCGGTCATCCACAGCGTTGCCGGCGGCACCCACGAACGCAGCGCCCAACCGACGCCGCCGATGCCGAAGGTAATGAACAGAATCGCCAGGGCATTGCGCACTGTGCGGATCGGGAAGATTGACGCCAGGCTCGGGAACGACAGCAGCACGGCAATTCCCAGCGCCCATTTGAAACTCTGCGCGGTGGTCAGGTGCATGATCACCGGCAACGCAGTGAGCAGTGCGGCGAACAGGGTCAGGGTGTGCAGCGCGAGAAACGCCCAGCGCCGTGGCGCCAGCCATTTGTAGTACAGCGGATCGACGATGGAGATCAGTGCGGCAACGCTGAGCAGCCCCGTGAAGACAAACTGGCCGCTGTTCCACGTAGTGGTGATGAAGAAGAATGGCAAAACGAAAAACAGGCTTTCCTGATGGATCATCTGCGTCGCGTAACGCAGCAGCGGCTGGGGAATTTCGCGTTTGAAGATCCGTGTGAACAGCCCGGTCAGGGTGTTTTCCAGCATCAGCCAGATCCAGCTGAGCAGCATGATCACCGTGATCCAGCTCGCCAGACCCTGTTGGCGATCGACGAGGATGAAACTGCCGACCCCGGAAATGAACCCACCCGCCGCGATCAACCCGGGGTAGCGCTTCATCAGCTCGAGAATGCGCTGGATAAGGAGGGTCAGTTTTGGCATTTTGGCGGTTCACGACGATATGGGGAAAATCCCGGAAAGGTTAACGCCGCATGACCCCTGTGGCGAGGGGATTTATCCCCGATCGGCGGCGCAGCCGTCGTAGATCCTGCGAGCGAATTCTGTCTGGATATACCGAGCTGCCCTTATCGGGGCTGCTGCGCAGCCCATCGGGGATAAATCCCCTCGCCACAAGTGCTCACTCACCACAGGATTAATGGCTTCCAGCAATTTTTTGGCGACGATACACACGCCAGCCGATCAACATCAGCAGCACCAGCCCCACCCCACCTGCAGCCAGCCACAACACTTGATCATCACTGATCAACGGCTTCTCGATCCGGATATACCCCGGCTGCAGCAACAGCTCGCGCATCGCCTTGTTCGCCGCTTCCAGCGTCACCCCCTGCAACTCCCGCGCGGGATTGGCAAAGCGACCATCCTGATAGTCGGCCAGCGCGCTCCAGTAATAGTCCGCCAGTGCGCTGTTGCCCTGCACGGCCCAGGCTTGGTGGGCGATGGCGGCTTGCTTGATGCGGGCGAAGGTGCTCGGGTCGAGACCGTTTTGCAGCAGGTCGGCCTTGAGGTCTTCAAGCACCTGGATGGCTTCGTCGACGTCATCGCGATCCAGGTCAGCGTTGAGGCTCATGAAGCCGACACCGCCGAACACTTCGCGCTCGGCCCACGGTCCGTACGACAAGCCATGGTTGAGACGAATCTGCCGGTACAACGCCCAGTCGAGGTAATCCTTGAGAATGTCGAACGTCTGATCGTACTGATCGTCGAGCACCGGTTCCGGCACCAGCCAGTGCAGCTTGGCGCTGTCGCCGATAAAGCCACGGGTGAGGGTGCGTTCATGGGCGGCGCTGGTGCGGATGTCCGGCAGCGGCCGATGCTCGCTCGGCTCGACCGGCTCCAGCTCACCCCAGGTACGCTCCAGATAGGCCGGCAGCAGTTTGTCGAGTTCGCCGACGACGATCAGGGTCATGTTGTTCGGCGCATACCAGGCCTTGCGCACCTTCTCCAGTTGCTCTTGGGTCAGATGGCCGACTTCGGCGCGCTGCGGGCATTTCAGTCCCAGCTCGACAGCCAGTTGATTGCTCGCGGTATGACCGAGGTCCTGACGGTCGAGGAAACGTTGCAGCCTGGTGTAGTGCCCGCCGTCCTCACGCTCGACCACCCGCTTGGCGGCGTTGATAGCATTGTCGTCGATGCGTGTCTGGGTCAGCAGCGCGAGCAGCAGGTCGAGCACCTTGCGCTGATTTTTCGCCGGGGCCTCGATGACGAACGTGGTGTCGGCATTGCTGGTGAACGCGTTCCAGTCACCACCCAACGCCTGCATGCGCTCTTCCAGACCGCCTTCGCCAGTGGCGTCGATACCGCTGAACAGCAGGTGTTCGAGCAAATGCGGCAGCTCTTTCTCGTCGCAATCGAAGTCATCCAGGCCAACGCCGACCACCAGCCGGATCGCCACATGGCCACGTTCGGTGCCGGGTTTGAGCATCAGTTGCAAACCGTTGGGCAGCGCATAGCCTTCGACCTGAAACCGATCCAGGGCAAAAGCGGGCAGGGAACCGAGCAACAGACAGGCGAACAACAGGCAACGCATAACAGGCTTCCATACGGCTGATTTGGAGATCCGTGTCGTCAGTCAGGGCCCCATCGCTGGCAAGCCAGCTCCCACAAGGATCTGCGGCGCTCACAAAACCTTGTGGGAGCTGGCTTGCCAGCGATGACGGTCTCAAGGCTGAACCACTGTAACTGACTGGCCCCAGCCCCAGACGTTCAAGGCGAATGCGTAATGTCGGCCATGTCATCCACGGCCAGCGCGCCGGTGTCCGCCGTTTCCAGCACCACATAGGCGCTGCTGCAGAACAGCGAATTGAGCCGTTTCATGTCGGCGATCAACTCCAGATGCAGCGAGCTGGTCTCCAGGCTCTGAACGATCTTGCGTTGCAAACGGCTGACATGCGCATGGGCCAGACGCCGTTCCTGCGCACGAAAGCGGCGTTTCTCCCGTAACAACTGCCGCGCGCTTTCGCGGTCGCCGCTGAGAAACACCGACAGGCCCAGGCGCAGGTTGGCGATCAGTTGCTGTTGCAGCCCGGCAAGATCTTCCAGGCCTTCTTCGGAAAACGAACGACGCTGCGAAGTCTTCTGCTGCTGGATCTTGCGCAGCATGCGCTCGATCAGGTCTGCGGCGAGTTTCAGGTTGATCGCCAGTTCGATGATCTCGGCCCAGCGCCGACTGTCGTGCTCGCCGAGATCCTCGCGGGGCATCTGCGCCAGATACAGCTTGATCGCGCTGTACAGCGCTTCGATGTCGTCGGTCAGTCGGCGCATCTCCTGGGTGACGGCGGTCTGCTTGCCGCGCAACACATCGAGGGAGGCGTCGAGCATGTTGTCGAGCAGATCACCCATGCGCAGGGTTTCCCGCGCGGCATTGGCCAGCGCCAGGCTCGGCGTGACCAGCGCGGTCGGGTCGAGATGGCGTGGTTTGGCGGCGCCGTTGACCTCCGGCCGCTCGGGCAGCAGCCACGCACAAAGCCGCGCCATCGGCCCGACGCTCGGCAGCAGGATCAGGCAGCGCGCGGTGTTGTAGAGCAGGTGGAAGCCGATGACCATTTCCTGCGGGCTGAAATCAAGGCTGTCGATCCAGTGCACCAGCGGGTCGAGCACCGGGATGATCAGCAGCAAACCGATCAATTTGTACAACAGACTGCCCAGCGCAACCTGGCGGCCGGCGGCGTTCTGCATGCTGGTGCTCATGAAGGCGAGGATGCCGCTGCCGATGTTGGCGCCGATCACCAGACCGATCGCCACCGGCAAACTGATCACCGCAGCCCCGGCCAGCGTGGCGGTGAGCAGCACGGCGGCGAGGCTGGAGTAGGAAATCATCGCAAACAGTGCTCCGACCAGGGCGTCGAGGAGGATGTCGCCGGTCAGCGAGGCGAAAATCACTTTCACCCCTTGCGCGTGAGTGATCGGCGCAGCGGCCTCGACGATCAATTGCAGGGCGAGAATGATCAGCCCCAGCCCGATCGACACCCGGCCCATTTGCCCGAGCCGCGTCTGTTTGCGCGACAGAAAGAAAATCACCCCGAGGAAAATCAGCAGCGGCGACAGCCATGACAGATCGAGGGTCAGCACCCGCGCCATCAACGCGGTACCGACATCGGCGCCCAGCATGGTCGCCAGCGCCGGGGTCAGCGCCATCAGACCCTGACCGACAAACGAAGTGACCAGCATCGCCGTGGCGTTGCTGCTCTGCACCATGGCGGTGACGAGAATACCGGCGATGAACGCCAGCCATTTCTTCGACATGTTCTGGCCGATGACATGTCGCAGATTGGTGCCATAAACCCGCAGGATGCCGGTTCGGACGATGTGCGTGCCCCAGATCAACAGGGCGACGGCGGACAACAGATTGAGCAGGGTGAGCATGCAGACCCCCTGTAGTAGCAGCGCCCCAGAGGGGCAAGTGAACGGCACCGCGCGGTTTCTACGTTCTTGATACTTAAGCTGTAGTTGGCGAACGGTCTCGGCGCCAGCATTGCACAGCTAAAGAGTGGATTGAAACAAAAGTGTCATGAAAAGCGCTTCATACACTCCCTTTAAATCAACGCCGTCTCCTGTGGGAGCTGGCTTGCCAGCGATGGCGTCAGCACAACCAACATTGATGTCGCCTGACACTCCGCTATCGCTGGCAAGCCAGCTCCCACAAGGTCCGCAGTGACTGAATGTTGCACAAACAAATGTGGGAGCGAGCCTGCTCGCGAAAGGGGTGGATCAGCCAACATTTCAGTCGACTGACACTCCGTCTTCGCGAGCAGGCTCGCTCCCACAGGGGGTACTGCGTATTGCCGGACTAGCAGATTACTGGCCCGGGACATCCTTGCGCAGTTTCACCGGATCCTGCTGCTGTCTCTTCTTGGCCATCGCGCCGCGCAGTTTGATGTTGATCGCTTCCACCGCCAGCGAGAACGCCATGGCGAAGTAGACGTAGCCTTTTGGCACGTGCACGTCGAACGATTCGGCGATCAGCACGGTACCGACCACCAGCAGGAACGACAGCGCGAGCATTTTCAGCGACGGGTGCTTGTCGATGAATTCGCTGATTTTGCCCGACGCCAGCATCATCACCAGCACGGCCACAACGATCGCCGCAACCATCACCGGCACGTGGGAAACCATACCCACTGCAGTGATCACCGAATCCAGCGAGAAGACGATGTCGATGATCGCGATCTGGATGATGGTGTAAAGGAAGTTGCCACCCTTGCCACCCGGGGTTTCGTCGCTTTCGTCTTCGCCTTCCAGCGCGTGATACATCTCTTGCGAGCTCTTCCACAGCAGGAACAGACCACCGAAGAACAGGATCAGGTCGCGGCCGGAAATGCCCTGACCGAACACCTCGAACAGGTCGGCAGTGAGGCGCATGACCCAGGTAATCGACAGCAGCAACAGGATCCGGGTGACCATGGCCAGGCCAAGACCGAAGATCCGCGTGCGCTGCTGCATGTGTTTCGGCATGCGGCTGACCAGGATCGAAATCATGATGATGTTATCGATACCGAGGACGATTTCCAGGGCGGTCAGGGTAAAAAAGGCAACCCAGATTTCGGGGTTGGTCAGCCAATCCATGTGTATTCCTTTGAGCGAGTGTTAAACCGAAACAGGTCCGGGCTTCAAACCGCGAAGCCGGGACCCGTAACGGTGAGTCTTGGGCTTATAGAGTGCTGAACAGCGGGAAAGTCCCCAACAGCAGTGCAGCAATCAGAATGCAGATACACACCAGGATCGCCCATTTCAGGGTGAAACGCTGGTGATCACCGAAATCGATGCCGGCCAGCGCCACCAACAGATAGGTCGACGGCACCAACGGGCTCAGCAAGTGGACGGGCTGGCCGACGATCGAGGCACGGGCCATTTCCACCGCAGTGATCCCATAGTGGCTGGCCGCTTCGGTCAGCACCGGCAATACACCGTAATAGAACGCATCGTTGGACATGAAGAAGGTGAAGGGCATGCTCACCAGCGCCGTAATCACCGCCAGGTACGGGCCGAGGAATTCCGGAATCACCGCCAACAGGCTCTTCGACATCGCATCGACCATGCCGGTGCCCGACAGGATACCGGTGAAGATACCGGCCGCAAAGATCAGCCCGACCACTGCCAGCACGCTGCCGGAATGCGCGGCGACGCGATCCTTCTGCATTTGCAGGCATGGGTAGTTGACGATCATCGCAATACTGAACGCCACCATGAACAGCACCGGCAGCGGCAACAGACCGCCGATCAGCGTGCACATCAGGCCGAAAGTCAGTGCGGCGTTGAACCAGATCAGCTTCGGACGGCGTGCGTCGGGGAATTGCGAGACGCTGATTTCACTGTGATCGATCTCGTCGCCGACCAGGTGCAGCTCGCCGAGGCGGGCACGTTCACGCTTGCCGTAGAAGTAGGCAATCACCAGGATCGCCAAGACACCGGCGGCCATGGCCGGGATCATCGGTACGAAAATGTCCGACGGATCGACATGCAGGGCACTCGCCGCGCGGGCGGTCGGGCCGCCCCACGGGGTCATGTTCATCACGCCACCGGCGAGGATGATCAGACCGGCCATGATTCGCGGGCTCATGCCGATGCGGCTGTACAGCGGCAGCATCGCGGCCACGCAGATCATGTAAGTGGTCGCGCCGTCACCATCGAGGGAAACGACGAGCGCCAGAACGGCGGTACCGACCGAAACTTTCAACGGGTCGCCCTTGACCAGTTTGAGGATCTTGCGCACGGCCGGGTCGAACAGACCGGAGTCGATCATCAGGGCGAAATACAGAATGGCGAACATCAACATCACGCCGGTCGGCGCCAGTTTGGTGATGCCTTCAAGCATCATCGGGCCGATCTTCGGCGCGAAACCACCGAACAGGGCGAACAGGATCGGGATGATGATCAGGGCGATCAGCGCGGACAGGCGCTTGGTCATGATCAGGAACATGAACGTGATGACCATGGCGAAGCCAAGGAAAGTCAGCATGGGAATACTCCAGGCGTAGCGCGGCTAGTTGAATGAGCGGATCGGGCGGGATCAGCGCAGAACGGGAGGCGCGAGGCGTACGGGCGGAGTGACCAGCAGGAAGCGGGAGAAACGGCGGGTTGCAGAAGACATCAGAATCACCATTGTTGTTGTTAATTGGGCCGGGCCTGTGGAAAAAACACAGGGCTTGGGCCAACCGGTCTGTTGCCGGGAGTGGGGCGATCCTAATCGGGGAAGCTTTCAGCTACCTTTCGCGACCGAAAGCGATGAATGAATGGTCAACCGGCGGTCGGATGCAGCGACAGCCAATGAATACGGGCCGAGAAGCGATGCGAGGGAACGGACAGGCAACGCTGGCTGGCAGTCTGGACATATTCGTTATCAGTTCAGTCCAAGCACCTGGTTAAAAAATCGACAGATCCAGCGGCCGCACCGCGCCCATCCAGATCGCGTGTTCGGTGTGGTCGAGCAGGTCATCGCCAGTGTCCGGATGCAGGAACACCACCAACCCCTTGCGGTTAAGCGCCAGCCACGGCAGCACCTCGCCGATCAGCTCGGGACCGAAAGCCAGTTGGCAGCTCCAGTCGGGGTGCGGCCCCACCGGGCGTTCGTGCACGCGGCCCATTTTCAGCGCAAACAACTGCGCGGCCTGTTCGCACAAGGCCCGCGCCTGGTCGATGCTTTGTGCGTCGAAATAGACATGGGCGTGATAGCCCTTGATCCCTTGCATCGTGTCGCCTCTCAATCGGTTCGAACCCTTGGCTGTTTCCACCGTCACAGGTCATATAGGACAACTATAAGGAAAACAGCCATGAAAAATGCCGAGACCCAAGTGGTCAAAGTGGTGCTTTATGGTGCCATGGCCAGCCTGGGCGGTGCATTGATGGCTGAATTGCTGCGTCGCCAACACGAAGTCATCGCCATTCTCGACGATCTCACCGCACTCGCGCCGCGTCCGGGGTTGCGCACCAAGACCGGCGATCTGTTCGATGCCGAGCGGGTCAATCAGAGCGTCGCCGGCAGCTCGGCGGTGATCTGCCTGCTGGACGCGCCGGGGTTGCCGTTCAGCAGCGACCACGTTGAACGCTCGGTGACGCTGGGGCCGGTCGAACAGGTGCTGGCAGTCGACGCCTTGGTCGAAGGTTTGCAACTGGCCAGCGTGCCGCGCCTGTTTCTGGTCGGCAACTTCGGTGTGCTCGACGAGCCTGACAATGACGAGCGCCTGCAACGTCACGCTGCCGAAGAAATCCTCGAGGCGATACAAAGCAGCTCACTGCGCTGGACCTTGGTCAATGCGCCCCATGGAGTGGCCGGATTGACCATCGAGCACTTCAGTCAGGTCGGCGGCAATCTCGAACCGGGATTGGCCGAACCGCTGGAACGCTTGAACCGTGTCGCGGTGGGGATTGCCGATGAACTGCGGTTGAACCTGCATGTGGGGCAGCATGTGAATTTTGTGGCGGCTTCTGATTCGTAAAAGATCGGACGATCTTTTGCTCTTCACACCGCAATCGAGGGCAGGGCCAGACCGTTAAGCGATTCGGCACTGCTGGCCTGTTCCGCCATCAACCAATCAACAAATTCTTGAATCAACAAACCTCGACGTTTGCGTTGCGGTAACACCACGTAATACCCCAGCCGCGACAGCGTGGTTTCCGCCAGCGGTCGGCACAGCAAACCCTGCACCAGCAAGTTATCCACAAGGTGGCGCCAACCGATTGCCACGCCTTGCCCGCCGATCGCCGCTTGGATCAATAACGTGTAATTGTCGAAGCGCAGCTGCCCCGGCGCCGGCGGCGTGGTCAGGCCAAGTTGACGGAACAGCCCGCTCCAGTCGAACCAGTTGCTGCTGTTTTCACCACGCAGATGCAGCAGCGGCAATTCCAGCAGGGCCTGCGCGGGCAACGGCAATGAACGCTCCTTGAGCAGCAGCGGGCTGCACACCGGGAACACTTCTTCGCTGAACAGCCAGTGGCTCTCACCCTGCTTGAATCGACCATCGCCAAACAGGATCGCCACGTCGATGTCGGTGCGCAGCATGTTGTGGTTGCGCTCGCTGGTGACCAGGCTGACATCAATGTGCGGATTGGCCTCATGGAAGCGATGCAGGCGCGGCATCAGCCAATAAGCGGCGAAAGCGAAATCCGTGGCCACTTGCAGCACTTCATGTTGCTGCTGAGTGCTGATTGCGCTTAATCCTGCGTCGATATTCTGCAAACCGAGGGCAACTTGCTCGAAAAGCAGGGCGCCAACCTCTGTCAACTCGATACCCCGGTAAATCCGGTCGAACAGGCGCGTACCGAGCTGCTCTTCCAGACGTTTCATTTGCTGGCTGATCGCCGGCTGCGTGGTGCCAAGCTCCACCGCAGCAGCGGTAAAACTGCGATGGCGGGCCGCCGCTTCAAAGGTGCGCAGCAGATCGAGGGAGAGGTCACCGAGGGCGTCATACATAAGCTGTACTTATCCTAGTCATTGTCCGGCGCGGGCTTTACCGGAACAGGCATGGAATCCATGCTCGATCGCAGCACTCTCGCATAAATATTCAACATGGAATGCCGCGATCACATGAAGCGCAAGAACATTCTTTTCATCATGGCCGATCAAATGGCCGCGCCAATGTTGCCGTTCTACGGCCCATCGCCAATCAAACTGCCGAATCTGTCCCGCCTCGCCGCCCAAGGCGTGGTGTTCGATGCTGCTTATTGCAACAGCCCGCTGTGCGCGCCGTCGCGTTTCACCCTGGTCAGCGGCCAGTTGCCGAGCAAGATCGGCGCCTACGACAACGCGGCTGACTTTCCTGCCGACATTCCGACTTACGCGCATTACCTGCGGCGTCTCGGCTACCGCACCGCGCTGTCGGGCAAGATGCACTTCTGCGGGCCGGACCAGTTGCACGGTTATGAAGAACGCCTGACCAGCGATATCTATCCGGCCGATTACGGTTGGGCGGTGAACTGGGACGAGCCGGACGTGCGGCCGAGCTGGTATCACAATATGTCTTCGGTACTGCAGGCCGGGCCGTGCGTGCGCACCAATCAGCTGGATTTCGACGAAGAGGTGGTGTTCAAGGCGCAGCAATATCTGTTCGATCACATCCGCGAGGACGGCGACCAGCCGTTCTGCCTGACTGTGTCGATGACCCACCCGCACGACCCGTACACGATTCCCAAGGCGTTCTGGGATCTGTATGACGATGCTGATATCCCGTTGCCTACAGCTTTGAACCAGGGCGAACTCGATCCGCACTCGCAACGTCTGCTCAAGGTTTACGACCTGTGGGACAAGCCGCTGCCTGTGGATAAGATCCGCGATGCCCGTCGCGCCTACTTCGGCGCTTGCAGCTATATCGACGCCAATGTCGGCAAACTGCTGCAAACCCTTGAGGAAACCGGGCTGATCGATGACACCGTCATCGTCTTCTCCGGTGACCATGGCGACATGCTCGGCGAGAAAGGCCTCTGGTACAAAATGCACTGGTTCGAGATGGCTGCTCGAGTGCCGCTGCTGATCAGCGCCCCGGGACAATTCGAGGCCGGCCGGGTCAGCGCCGCCGTTTCCACCGCCGACCTGCTGCCGACCTTCGTGGATCTGGCCGGTGGCACGCTTGAGCCGGGCCTGCCACTGGACGGCCGTTCCTTGCTGCCGCACCTGCAAGGGCAGGGCGGGCATGACGAGGTGTTCGGCGAATACATGGCCGAAGGCACTGTCAGCCCGCTGATGATGATTCGCCGGGGCGCCTACAAATTTATCTACAGCGAAAGCGACCCGTGCCTACTCTTCGATGTGGATAACGATCCGCGCGAAGAAGAAGAGCTGAGCCAATCGCCGCAACATCGTCCGCTGTTCGAAGACTTTCTCGCCGAAGCGCGGGCCAAGTGGGACATTCCGGCGATCCATCGGGACGTACTGGCCAGCCAGCGCCGACGCCGTTTCGTCGCCGATGCGTTAACCATCGGCAAGTTGAAGAGCTGGGATCACCAGCCGCTGGTCGATGCCAGTCAGCAGTACATGCGCAACCACATCGACCTTGATGATCTGGAGCGCAAGGCCCGTTATCCACAACCCTGCCAAAACCAAAAATGTTAAGGGGAAGTCCATGCGCAAGTTATCCACAGCTGTCACTGTCGGCCTGATCGCATTGAGCAGCGCCTCGGCGTTCGCCGAGCAAAGCTGCGAGACCGTGAAGATGGCCGATCCGGGCTGGAGCGACATCGCCGCAACCAATGCCATCACCGGGTTTCTGCTGGACGGCATGGGCTATAAGGCCAAAGTCGACACCCTTGCGGTGCCGATCACCTTCGGCGGCTTGAAGGATGGCCAGGTTGACGTGTTCCTCGGCAACTGGATGCCGGCGCAGCAGGGCTTCTATGACAAGTTCGTCGCCACCGGCGATGTGACGCAATTGGCCAAGAACCTGGAAGGCACCGAATTCACTCTCGCCGTCCCCGACTATGTCTGGGAGGCAGGCGTGCATGATTTTGCCGACCTGAACAAATTCGCCGACAAGTTCGACAAGAAGATCTACGGCATCGGCTCAGGCGCGCCGGCGAACATTTCGCTGCAGGAGATCATCAAGAAGAACGACTTCAACATGGGCCAGTGGAAGCTGATCGAGTCCAGCGAACAGGCGATGCTCGCCGAAGTGTCGCGGGCGGTGAAGAAACAGAAATTCGTCACCTTCCTCGGCTGGACCCCACACCCGATGAACGTGCAGCTGAAAATGCGTTACCTGAAGGGCGGCGAAAAATACTTCGGCGATACCGGCAGCGTATTCACCCTGACCCGTAAGGGCTACGCCGAGGCCTGCCCGAATGTGGGCAAGTTGCTGACCAATCTTGCGTTTACCCAGGACATGGAGAACAGCATCATGGCCGAGGTGGTGAACAAGAAGATCAGCAATGCCGAAGCGGCGAAGGCGTGGATCAAGGCCAATCCGGCGGTGCTGGACAAGTGGCTGGACGGGGTGAAGACCGTGGATGGCAAGGATGCGTTGGTGGCGGTGAAGGCCAAGCTTTGATCTCAGTGTTGCTGGAATAGCGTTCGGCTGGAGATTTTTTCCCCCTCACCCCAGCCCTCTCCCCCAAGGGGGCGAGGGGGGAAAGGGAGCCGATCGCTGTTGAATCAAAACTTGCGTTCAACGCCGAAATCGCAGGTCGGTGAATCTTCAACAAACAGCTCGGTCAGTCCCCTCTCCCTCAGGGAGAGGGCTAGGGTGAGGGGCCTTTACACCTGACACCCTGATAACCTTGAACAAAACCCCAACCGCGAGGACCCATGGCCTTCCCCAGCCGCCATTCACTTTTTCCTTTCCTGAGCTGGTTGCCACGGCAAACCCGCGCCAGCGTCGGGCGGGACCTGATCGTCGGCCTCAGCGGTGCGATTCTCGCCTTGCCCCAGTCGATTGCCTACGCGCTGATTGCCGGACTGCCACCGGAATACGGCCTGTATGCGGCGATCATCCCGGTGTTGATCGCCTGCCTGTGGGGGTCGTCATGGCATCTGATCTGCGGCCCGACGGCGGCGATTTCGATTGTCCTGTACGCCAGCGTCAGCCCGCTCGCGGTGCCGGCGTCCGAGGACTACATCACTCTGATCCTGCTGCTGACGTTCCTTGCGGGGATTTTCCAGTGGTTGCTCGGCTTGCTGCGCTTTGGCGCACTGGTGAATTTCGTTTCGCATTCGGTGGTGCTCGGCTTCACCCTCGGCGCCGCCGTGGTGATCGCCATCGGGCAATTGCCCAATCTGCTCGGGCTGGAATTGCCGGCCAACACCACGGCGCTCGCCAGCCTGATGGATCTGCTGCGACATCTGGGGGCTGTGGATAAGCCCTCGCTGATGCTCGGCGTCGCTACAGTGATCGTCGGCGTGGCCCTGAAAAAACTCCTGCCGCGCTGGCCGACGCTGTTGATCACGCTGGTGCTGGCCAGTCTGCTGGTGTGGATCTGGCCAGCGATGTTCGGCCATGTGCATCTGGTCAGCGCTTTCGTCGGACGCCTGCCGCCGCTGAGCGCCTTGCCGCTGGATCTGGAGGTGATCCTGCGCCTGCTGCCAAGCGCGGTGGCAGTGGGCATGCTCGGGCTGGTCACCAGCCTGTCGATTGCCCGCTCGATTTCGGCGCGGTCGCAGCAGTTGCTCGATGCCAATCAGGAAGTCCGCGCACAAGGTTTGTCGAACATCGTCGGTGCGTTCTTTTCCGGGTCGCTCTCAGCCGGATCGTTTACCCGTTCGGGATTGAGTTATGAGGCGGGTGCCTGCTCGCCGCTGGCCGGGGTGTTCTCGGCGATCTGGGTGGCGCTGTTCGCGGTGTTCGGCGCCGGGCTGATCGCACACATTCCGATCCCGGCCATGGCCGGCAGCATCCTGTTGATTGCCTGGGGTCTGGTCGATCACCGGGGCATTCGCGCTTTGCTACGGGTCAGCCGCGCCGAGTTCGTGGTGATGGCCCTGACTTGCCTGGCGACTCTGCTGCTGGAGTTGCAGACGGCAATTTACGCCGGGGTGCTGGCGTCGTTGTTTTTCTACCTCAAGCGCACCTCGCAACCACGGGTGCAGCATTGGCGCGATGGTGACGACGATGTGTTGCGCGTGGGTGGTTCGATCTTCTTCGGCGCCAGCCATTACCTGCAAGTGCGCCTGCAACGCCTGCATGGCGCACGGGTGGTGATCGAGGCGCAGCAGATCAACTTCATCGATTATTCGGGGGTGGAAATGCTGCACCAGGAAGCGCGACGCCTGCTGAGCCAGGGTCGCAGCCTGACCCTGCGCCGGGCGCGGCCGCCGGTGGTGGAGGAGTTGAGGAAGCTGGAGGGGGCGGAGAAGTGCCCAATCAGGTTTGAGGATTGATCTGATATCGCGGTGGTGATGCGATTCGCGAGCACGCTCGCTCCCACATTGATCGTATTTCAATGTGGGAGCAAAGCTTAAAGGGCCAGTTGGCGGCGCAGCTCGGCGAGTACCGGCGCGGTATCCGGGCGCACGCCACGCCACAGCCAGAATGCCTCTGCCGCCTGTTCGGCGAGCATGCCCAGACCATCCATCGCCAGCGCCGCGCCGTGCTCAGTGGCCCAGCGGCAAAACGCGGTCGGTTCCTTGCCGTACATCATGTCGTAGCACAGCGTCTGGCCTGGCTCGATCAGGCTTGGCGCAATCGGCGGCACGTCACCGGTCAGGCTGGCGGAGGTGGCGTTGATGATCACGTCCACCGGTTCGCGCAGCCAGTCGAAACCACTGGCCGACACCGGCCCGAGGTCGCAGAACAACTCGGCCAGCAGTTCAGCCTTGTCCACGGTGCGATTGGCGATGATCACCGAGGCCGGCTTCTCCGCCAGCAATGGCTCCAGCGCACCGCGCACCGCGCCGCCAGCGCCGAGCAAAAGGATGCGCTTACCGGTCAGGCTGAACCCGGCATTCACCGTCAGATCGCGGACCAGGCCTGCGCCATCGGTGTTGTCGCCGAGCAGTGAGCCATCGTCCAGTTTGCTCAAGGTGTTCACCGCACCGGCGCGCTGCGCGCGGGCGGTCAGGCTGTTGGCCAGACGGTAGGCATCTTCCTTGAACGGCACCGTCACATTGGCGCCGCGCCCTTCGCGAAAGAACGCCTTGGCGCAGCCGGCAAAATCATCCAGCGGCGCCAGCAGCGTGCTGTAGTCGAGGCGCTGGCCGGTCTGTTCGGCGAACAACTGGTGAATCATCGGCGACTTGCTGTGGCCGATCGGATTACCGAAAACGACGTAACGATCCATCACCCGTCCTCAGGCCTCGGCCAGCCAGTCGCGATCCTGCAGGAAGTAATCGGTCAGGCGCGCTTCTGCGCTGCCCGGCTCGGCCTTCCAGTCATAGCCCCAGCGCACTTGCGGTGGCAGCGACATCAGAATCGATTCAGTGCGGCCACCCGATTGCAGACCGAACAGCGTGCCACGGTCGTAAACCAGGTTGAATTCGACGTAGCGGCCTCGGCGGAATTCCTGGAATTCGCGCTGCTGGGCAGTGAAGGCGTCGTTCTTGCGCCGTTGCACGATCGGCAGGTAGGCCTCGATATAGGCATCGCCGATGGCGCGCATGAAGGCGAAACTGGTGTCGAAATCCCACTCGTTCAGATCGTCGAAGAACAGACCGCCAATGCCACGTGGCTCATGACGATGCTTGATATGGAAATAGGTGTCGCACCAGGCCTTGTAACGCGGATAGACGTCCGCACCGAACGGCGCACAGGCTTGCTCGGCGACACGGTGCCAATGAATGCAATCTTCCTCAACGCCGTAATACGGGGTCAGGTCGAAACCGCCGCCAAACCACCAGACCGGTTCTTCGCCTTCTTTTTCAGCAATGAAAAAACGCACGTTGGCGTGGGAGGTCGGCACATGCGGATTGTGCGGGTGGATCACCAGCGACACGCCGAGCGCCTCGAAACCACGCCCGGCCAGTTCCGGCCGATGGGCGCTGGCCGAGGGCGGCAGGCCGCTGCCGAATACGTGGGACAAATTGACGCCGCCCTTTTCGATCAGCGTACCGTTTTCCAGCACGCGGGTGCGCCCGCCACCGCCCGCCGGCCGGGTCCAGGCGTCTTCGACGAAGCATTTGCCGCCGTCTTCGGTTTCCAGTGCAGCGCAGATGCGGTCTTGCAGATCGAGCAGATAGGCCTTTACGGCGTCGGTGCGGGTCGTCATAGCTTCACCTTGAATCGGGCGGCGCCCCGGCAGGCGGGCGGCGCAAATGGGCGCGTAGCATACCATCGCAGACCGGCGCGCCGCAGTTGACGAAGATCAAGCAGGGGAGTTGGATAGAGGGCTTAGCAACGACCCAAGGAGAGCAGGCAGATGGCAAAGCGTATCCAGTTCCGCGCCCACGGCGGTCCCGAAGTGCTCGAACATGTTGACTACGAACCCGCTGCGCCCGGGCCGAATCAGGTGCGCGTGGCCAACCAGGCGATCGGCCTGAACTTCATCGACACCTATTACCGCAGCGGCCTCTATGCACCGCCCGCGTTGCCGTCCGGCCTGGGTTCGGAAGGCGCCGGCACGGTCGATGCGGTGGGCAGCGAAGTCACCCGTTTCAAGGTCGGCGATCGCGTGGCATACGGCAGCGGCCCGCTCGGCGCCTATAGCCAGCTGCATGTTCTGCCGCAGGACAATCTGGTGCATCTGCCCGATGAAATCAGTTTCGAAACTGCCGCCGGGGTCATGCTCAAGGGTCTGACCGTGCAATACCTGCTGCGCCAGACCTACCAACTGCAGGGCGGCGAAACCATTCTGTTCCACGCCGCAGCCGGTGGCGTCGGCTCTCTGGCCTGCCAATGGGCCAAAGCGCTGGGCGTGAAGCTGATCGGCACCGTCAGCTCGAAGGAGAAAGCCGAACTGGCCAAGGCCAACGGCGCCTGGGCCACCATCGACTACAGCCATGAAAACGTTGCCGAGCGCGTGCTGGCGCTGACTGACGGCAAGAAAGTCCCGGTGGTGTATGACGGCGTCGGCAAGGACACCTGGCTCACGTCCCTGGACAGCGTGGCACCACGTGGCCTTGTAGTGAGTTTCGGCAATGCTTCGGGCGCAGTCGACGGCGTCAACCTTGGCATTCTTGCTGCGAAGGGCTCGTTGTACGTCACCCGGCCTACGCTGGCGACCTACGCCAACAACGCCGAGAACCTGCAGCGCATGGCCGACGAGCTGTTCGAGATGATCATCAGCGGCAAGCTGAAGGTCGACATCAGCCAGCGCCATGCATTGGCCGATGCGGCAAAAGCACAAACCGAACTGTCGGCACGGCGCACTACCGGTTCCACGATTCTGTTGCCATAACGCTTCAAGTTGATACTCGGTGAACTCTTCCATGAGTTCGCCGAGTATCTTTCAGCTATATCAAGTACATCTTCCGGTGAAGCTTCTTCGCCGCTGGCCTACGACCGGAAAACTTCCTGCGCAACTTCTTCGGCTCGTATACAAGCCATTTCTCTGCCCACTCTTCGATTATTGGCGGATCAATACTGACGGTTATGAACATCACGATACTCCGGCTGATGCACGTTCATGTTCACTGGCTGATCCAGGGCCATCAGAATTTGCCGCCATTCGGCGGACAACAGCCAATAATCGCCCCGGGCACGCTGCTCGATATGCATGGCGTGCGAAGCGATCGGTGTCAGGCCGAAGCGCTGAAACAGTTGCCGCTGTGGCGATCTGCACAAGGCCGTGACCCCATGATATCCGCGATCGATCGCCCATTCGGCGGCGGTGGCGAGCAGGCCATTGATCGACACCGGCCGGTGCTGCTGGGAATGGGTGATCAAGCGACTGAATTCGACATGCCGTGCCAATGCCACAGTGGGAGACACGTGATGCTGCGCCAGTGAGGCCCATTCGAACGGCGCCGGGGTTGCCCGCAGCACTGCAATGAGTTGATCTCGCTGGTAGAGCAAGAAGTGCGTACTGCGCGAGGTGATCGCCAAGTGGGTTTCCAGCGCCCGGGCTCTGGAGGTGAGCATGTAATGCTGCAATCGCAGGCGAAACTGCCGACCAATGAAACGCTCGAATTCTCCGGCGTCCGACCCCGCCTCAAGAATGGCCACTCGATAGTCGGCCTGTTGATTCTTGAGTGTCTCCTGAAAGCCCTGCAGATAATCCTTGAGGTGTAAATCCGTAATATCCATTACTTCTCCGCAGCCATTAACATTTCGAAGTTGTATCAAGCACATTGAAAGAATGGATGCTTTTGAAAATCTCGCCACTGCACGCGTTCTGATAATCGCGTGGGAAAACTTACAGATATTGCAGAGTCGAAGATCCGTCTGACGCATGCAAGAACAATGGCAACGGATAAGTTTTAAACGAGTGCAGGAATAAACTGCAGGCATGCGCAGAACTCCTCGTCGATAGCGCCGAGGAGTCCGCAAAAAAATAAAAAGAAGGGCGTCAGTCAGGACGAACGACGTTACCGGTGGCCAGGTCGCGGATCACGCTAGGATTCTTGCGCCCGCCAAGGCTGCCGCCGAGCACCAGATCGACCTGCCCACGGAAATACTGCTCGATGCGCAAACGCGTGCGCGCGGGCGGTCGCCCCTGTGGATTGGCTGATGTCGAGATCAGCGGCCCGACCAGCGAGCACAAGTCGCGCACCTGCGGGTGATCGCTGACTCGCAGCGCCACGGTGTCATGCACGCCTGTGACCCATTCCGGCAACAGGTTCTGATGCGGCACCAGCCAGGTGTTCGGCCCCGGCCAGGTGCTGGCCATGCGGTCGATCCAGTCCTGCGGGAAGTCCTCGAAGAGGAAATCGAACTGGCGGATATTGTCGGCGACCAGGATCAGCCCTTTGCTCACCGAGCGATTCTTGATCGCCAGCAAGCGGTCCACTGCGTCTTCGTTCCACGGGTCGCAACCCAGCCCCCAGACGGCTTCGGTTGGATAGGCAATCACCGCGCCGGCGCGAACTTCCCGCGCGGCTTGTTGCACACGCCAACTGTTGACCATGAAAAAACTCTCCACAAACAGGTTTCGCGCAGTTTACCGATCTTCATCGTAAAACCTAGCTCGACCGCGCCAACCAGCGACCGTTTTCGCATACCGCACGGCCTTCGATCTCCAGCTCGGTCAACGTTGCCAGCACTTTCGGCAACGCCCAGCCACAGCTCGCGGCCAACGCCTCGCTGGTGTGCGGCGCCGCGTGCAGCAGCGTCAGCAACGGGTGATCGGCCTGCGGCGGCGCTGTGGATAACAACGGTTGCTGCCAGCCGCGCAGGGCTTCGAGGATATGTTCGATAGTCTCCACCAACACCGCCCCGTCGCGAATCAACTGATGACAACCGCGCGCGCCGGGGTGATGGATAGAGCCCGGAATGGCATAAACCTCGCGCCCTTGCTCTGCCGCCAGCCGCGCGGTAATCAACGAACCGCTGGCAACACTGGCCTCGACCACCAGCACGCCAAGGGATAACCCGCTGATGATGCGATTGCGCCGGGGGAAGTTGCTCGCGGTTGGCCCGGCGTCCAGCGGAAACTCCGAGAGCACCGCGCTGCCCGACGCAATCATCGCCTCAGCCAGGCGTTTATTGCGCTGTGGATAAAAATTCTCCAGGCCCGTGCCAAGCACCCCCACGGTCAACCCGCCAACGTCCAGAGCAGCCTGATGGGCAGCGGCATCGATGCCCAGCGCCAGACCACTGGTGATGACAAAACCGGCCCCGGCCAGACTGCGAGAAAACGCCGCCGCCGTGTCCATGCCCGGGCGCGAAGCGCGGCGGCTGCCGACCATCGCCAGTTGCGGTTTTTCCAGAATCGACGGATCGCCGGCGACGAATAACAGTGGCGGCGGGTCAGGAATCTGCGCCAGCAACGCTGGATAGTCCGCCTGGTCCCACATCAGCAAATGTTGACCGGGGCGCTCTAGCCAGCGCATTGCGTGGCTGGCGCCGTCGCGCACCGTCGGACAACGCCGTGCTTCGGCACACGCCGCCGGCAACCCGAGCGAGCGCCAGGCACTGGCCGGCGCGCTGAGGGCTTTGGACGCCGAGCCGAAGGCTTCGAGCAATTTGGCAAAACGCTTGGGACCGATATCCGGCATGCGGTGCAGGCGCAGACGCGCCTCCAGTTCCGCCGGGGAAATGGCTGTACTGACAGACAACATGAATGGATCATCCTTGATCGTTCGATGCTCCGAACCATTCGGAACAAGCTGTGGATAACTCTGTTGGTAACTTGTTAAGCAAGCTTACGGATTTCGCACCTTGTCGAGCACCGCCAGCGAGCGTGAAGCGTTGAGCACCAGGCCGTAACTGAGTTTGTCGTAGGTGCGGAACACCATTAGCAGGCCGGCGCGTTCATCGGGAATTTTCAGCGGCTGGCCAGTGATCCGGTCACGCACCGTTTCGCCGGTTTTCATCACCGCCAGAACATTGCCTTCGGCCAGACCGTCGCGTTTGCCCTTGTTCAGGGTGACCACGTCCATCACGCCGATCTGCGTGACGCCGCGTGGCACATCGATGATCACGCCGTTGATGTCGCTTTTCGGCGCGCTCGGCATGAAGGTCGAATTGATCGAACGTTCTTCACCGCCGAACAAGCGGTCACCGAGGCGTACTTCCTGGGTGGTGCGTTGCAGGGCGAGGGTGGCGACGTCGCCTTCGGTGGCAACAACCTCGCCGCCGCCGATATCGTCGGCGTTGATGCCGAGAAACTCCTTGGTCTGCGGGTCGGTGTATACCTTGCCTTGGCGGAAGATGCCGTACACCGGTTGCTCCGGATCGAAATGGCCACGGGCGAAGATGCGGTCACCGGTACCGCTGAGCACCCGTTCGGCATCGCCGGCGACGATGTACGGCGCCTTGTCGAAGTCTTCGGCCTTATCGACGATGCGATTGCTCAGCAGAAAGCTGTTGATCGATTTCAGCGGAATGCTTGGAATCGCCTCGGCCACCGGGCTGGTGCGAATCCGTGGCGAGAGCTTGATGGTGCCGCGCGACTCGCCACGATGGACGGTCAGTTGCGGTTGGCCGTTGACGTAGCTGAGGGTCAGCGTGTCGCCGGGATAGATCAGGTTGGGGTTTTCGATCTGCGGATTGGCCCGCCACAGTTGTGGCCACTGCCAGGGCTCGCGCAGGTATTTGCCGGAAATGTCCCAGAGCGTGTCCCCGGAAACCACCGTGTATTGCTGTGGAAAACCATCCTTGAGTTGCACTTGCCCTTGCGCGGCGCCGGCCGAAGCCAGGAGCAGCAGGGCGAGTAGTGTTTTCCTCATGCAGTGAATCCCTTTATCATGTGCGTTCGCGTGAATCGTCAGAGCCCCCGTGGCTCGCTTCTGTATTTCAGAAGCTACGCTTCACAACGGTAGCCTGCATCTTCGGACCCGCCAGGCCATCGACCCGACTTTACTCAACGTGTGCAGCAATCGAAGCCTATGGCCATTTTAAACATCCTCGAATTTCCGGACCCGCGTCTGCGCACTATCGCCAAACCAGTGGCTGTAGTGGACGACGAAGTGCGTCAGTTGGTCGACGACATGTTTGAAACAATGTATGAAGCGCCGGGCATCGGCCTCGCCGCGACCCAGGTCAACGTGCACAAACGTATCGTCGTGATGGACCTGTCCGAAGACCGCACCGAGCCACGGGTGTTCATCAACCCCGAGTTCGAATCGCTGACCGACGAGATGGACCAGTACCAGGAAGGCTGCCTCTCGGTACCGGGCTTCTACGAAAACGTCGACCGCCCGCAGAAGGTCAAAATCAAGGCGCTGGACCGCGACGGCAAGCCATATGAGCTGATCGCCGAAGGCCTGCTCGCGGTGTGCATCCAGCACGAATGCGACCACCTCAACGGCAAATTGTTCGTCGATTACCTGTCCACACTCAAACGCGACCGGATCAAGAAGAAGCTGGAAAAGCTGCACCGCCAGAACGCTTGATGCCCCTCTTCAAAGGCTTGCTGCGGCAAGCCTTTTTCTTTTATGAGACGCCTTTCATGACTGAGCCACTGCGCATTGTTTTTGCCGGTACCCCGGAATTCGCCGCCGAACACCTCAAGGCCCTGCTGAGCAGCCCATACGAGATCGTCGCGGTCTACACCCAGCCGGATCGCCCGGCCGGCCGTGGGCAAAAACTCATGCCAAGCCCGGTCAAACAACTCGCCCTGGAAAATAATATCCAGGTGTTGCAGCCGCCGACGTTGCGCAATGCCGAGGCCCAGGCGGAGCTGGCCGCGCTGAAGCCGGACTTGATGGTGGTGGTCGCCTACGGTTTGATCCTCCCGCAAGCGGTGCTGGATATTCCGCGTCTGGGTTGCATCAACAGCCACGCGTCGTTGCTGCCACGCTGGCGCGGTGCGGCGCCGATCCAGCGCGCGGTTGAACACGGCGACGCCGAAAGCGGTGTAACGGTGATGCGCATGGAAGCCGGCCTCGACACCGGGCCGATGCTGCTCAAGGTCGCCACGCCGATCAGCGCGCAAGACACTGGCGGCACCCTGCATGATCGCCTCGCCGAGATGGGGCCGCCCGCTGTGGTGCAGGCGATTGCCGGTCTGGCTGCCGGCACCCTGCAAGGTGAGGTGCAGAACGACGAGCTCGCCACCTACGCACACAAACTCAACAAAGACGAAGCACGCATCGACTGGAGCCGTCCGGCAGTGGAGCTGGAACGTCTGGTGCGCGCCTTCAATCCGTGGCCGATCACCCACAGCACGCTCAATGGCGAAGCATTGAAAGTGCTGGCCGCGACCGTGGCCGAAGGCTCTGGCGCCCCGGGTGAAATCCTCAGCGCCAGCAAGGACGGCCTGATTGTCGCCTGCGGTGCACAAGCGCTCTGTCTGACCCGCCTGCAATTGCCCGGCGGCAAGGCGCTGAACTTCAGCGACCTGTTCAACAGCCGCCGCGAGAAATTCGCCGTCGGCAGCGTGCTCGGCGCTGCGGTGGAAGCGCAATGAACCCGCGTCTGGCCGCCGCCAAGGCGCTCGCCGCCGTACTCAGCGGCAAGGCTTCGCTGAACAGCTCCCTGCCGACGCAACTGGACAAGGTCGAGGATCGTGATCGCGGTTTCACTCAGGATCTGGCCTTCGGCACCGCACGCTGGCAGCCACGCCTGTCGGCATTGGCGGAAAAACTTCTGCAGAAACCGTTCAAAGCCGCCGACGCCGATGTCGAGGCGCTGCTGCTGGTTGGTCTGTATCAACTGCTCTACACCCGCGTGCCGGCGCACGCCGCCATCGGTGAAACCGTCGGCTGCGCAGACAAGCTGAAAAAGCCTTGGGCCAAAGGTCTGCTCAACGCCGTGCTGCGCAATGCCCAGCGCGAAAGCGAGACGATCTTCGCCGAACTGGAACGCGACCCGGTGGTGCGCACGGCCCACCCGCGCTGGCTGCAAAAATCCCTGAAGGCATTTTGGCCCGAGCAGTGGGAAGCGATCTGCGCAGCGAACAACGCGCATCCGCCAATGATCCTGCGGGTCAACCGCCGTCATCACAGCCGCGATGCTTATCTTGCGTTGCTGGGCGAAACCGGGATCGCCGCGACACCGTGCGTTTACAGCCGCGACGGCATCGTCCTCGAAGCCGCTGCCGACGTGCGCAGCCTGCCGGGTTTCGCCGAAGGCTGGATCAGCGTGCAGGACGAAGCCGCGCAAATGGCCGCCGACCTGCTCGATCTGGCGCCAGGCCAGCGCGTACTCGACGCCTGCTGCGCCCCTGGCGGCAAGACCTGCCACATCCTCGAAGCCGAACCGGCGCTCGCTGGCGTGGTCGCGGTGGATCTGGAAGCCAAGCGTCTGGTACGGGTGAAGGAAAACCTCGAGCGCCTCGGCCTCGACGCTGAACTGATCGCCGCCGACGGTCGCGATATCGACAAATGGTGGGACGGCAAACCGTTCCAGCGCATCCTCCTCGACGCGCCATGCTCGGCCACCGGGGTGATCCGCCGCCATCCGGACATCAAGCTGACCCGCCAGCCGGACGACATCGTCGCCCTCGCGCAACTACAAGGCGAACTGCTCGACGCCATGTGGAAAACCCTCGAAGTCGGCGGCATCCTGCTCTACGCCACGTGCTCGACGCTGCCGACCGAGAACACCGAAGTCATCGCTGCGTTTCTCGAACGCACCCCCGGTGCCCGTGAACTGGATCTGGCCACAGCGGCCGGCATCAAGCAGCCCCATGGTCGCCAGTTGCTGGCCCAGCAGGGCGGGCATGACGGGTTTTACTACGCCAAGCTGATCAAGATCGCCGCCGCGCGCGGCTAAACGGATTCATGGAGTGACTGGATGAAAATCATCATCCTCGGTGCGGGACAGGTCGGCGGTTCGCTGGCCGAACATCTGGCCAGCGAGGCCAACGACATCACTGTGGTCGACACCGATGGCGAGCGCCTGCGCGACCTCGGCGACCGCCTCGACATCCGCACCGTGCAGGGCCGGGGCTCGCTGCCGTCGGTGCTGCGTCAGGCCGGTGCCGACGACGCCGACATGCTGGTAGCGGTGACCAACAGCGACGAAACCAACATGGTTGCCTGCCAGGTCGCGCACACGCTGTTCCACACGCCGACCAAGATCGCTCGCGTGCGCGAAGCGTCGTACCTCAATCGCGAGGAACAGCTGTTCCAGAACGAAGCGATTCCGGTCGACGTGCTGATCAGTCCCGAGCAGGTCGTGACCAACTACATCAAGCGCCTGATCCAGCATCCCGGCGCCTTGCAGGTGATCGACTTCGCCGAAGGCGCGGCGCAACTGGTGGCGGTGCGCGCCTATTACGGCGGGCCTTTGGTCGGCCAGCAACTGCGCCAGTTGCGCGAGCACATGCCGAATGTCGAAACCCGCGTAGCGGCGATCTTCCGCCGTGACCGGCCGATTTTGCCGCAGGGCGACACGGTGATCGAGGCCGATGACGAGGTGTTCTTCATCGCTGCCCGTGAGGACATTCGCGCGGTGATGAGCGAAATGCGTCGCCTCGACGAAACCTACAAACGCATCGTTATCGCCGGGGGCGGGCAGATCGGCGAGCGCCTGGCCGAGGCCATCGAAAGCCGCTATCAGGTGAAGATCATCGAGATGAGCCCGGCGCGCTGCCGCTACCTCTCCGATACCCTCGACAGCACTGTAGTGTTGCAGGGCAGTGCGTCGGACCGCGATCTGCTGCTGGAAGAGAACATCGCCGACGCCGATATCTTCCTCGCCCTGACCAACGATGACGAAGCCAACATCATGTCGTCGCTGCTGGCGAAACGGCTGGGGGCGAAGAAGGTCATGACGATCATCAACAACCCGGCCTACGTCGACCTGATCCAGGGCGGCGACATTGATATCGCCATCAGCCCGCAACTGGCGACCATCGGCACCTTGCTCGCCCACGTGCGCCGTGGCGATATCGTCAGCGTGCACTCACTGCGGCGCGGCGCGGCGGAAGCGATCGAGGCGATTGCCCACGGTGATGCGAAATCGAGCAAGGTCATCGGCAAACCGATCGAGAAGATCGGCCTGCCACCAGGCACCACCATCGGCGCGGTGATCCGCAACGAGAACGTGATCATCGCCCACGACGACACGGTGATCGAAGCGGGTGACCATGTGATTCTGTTCCTTGTGGATAAAAAGCATATTCGCGATGTGGAGAAGCTGTTCCATGTGGGGTTGAGCTTTTTCTGACCTGAAGACAACGTTGCCCGCGATGGCCCCTTCGCGAGCAGGCTCGCTCCCACAGTGGAATGCATTCCAAATGTGGGAGCGAGCCTGCTCGCGAAAGCGGTTTGACAGACTCGCAGGTTCTCTGACGAACAATAGAAAGGAATCCGCCAATGCTCGAATCCCTGGAAAAAATGCTCGCCAAGGGTGTGGATAACGCGCTGTTGCGCTTCGGTCTGGGCAAGGGTTATCTGGACTTGGGTGAAAACGCCAAGGCTGCCGAGCATTTTCAGCGTTGTGTCGCTTTCGATCCGAAATACTCGGCAGCGTGGAAGCTGCTGGGCAAGGCGCAGCTGGCGCTAGGCGATCACGCCGCTGCGCGTCAGGCCTGGGAACAAGGCCTGGAAGCGGCCCGCGCCCAGGGTGACAAACAGGCCGAGAAGGAGATGACGGTATTCCTGAAAAAGCTTGAGCGGCAGGCGCCTTGAGCTACCGATTGAGCAAGGCGAGCCCGTCTGCATCAACCGTCACCCCATCGAAGTTGCTCAGTACCAGCGCGCCTCGCCCGGCGGACGCTTCTTGAAGCGTTTCATGCTCCACATGTACTGGCTCGGATACGCCGCAACATAACGTTCCACTACCTTGCTCATCGCCGCGCAGGACTCTGCGGTATCGGTGCTGTACATCGCTTCGGGCGCGGCTTCGAGAATGACTTTGTAGCCCGAGCCGTCAGGCAGGCGCAGGGCGTGCAGGAACACACCGACCGCTTTGCCGCCGGCCAACATGTTCGGCACGAATTTGCTGGTCAGCGCCTGAGTTGCGAAGAACGGCACGAAAATCCCGGCGGATTCGGCCGGTTCCGGGTCGGCGGGAATGCCCACGGCACCACCCTTGCGCACTTCCTTGATGACGCTGAGAATGCCTTCCTTGGTCGACGCCGCGACCTTGTTGCCCAGCTGCACGCGCTGTTTGCGCAGCAATTCATCCACTGCCTTGAGCTTCGGCGGACGATAGAAAATGATCGGTTTGCACTGGCTGCAATAGAAGTGGTTGAGCACTTCCCAGTTGCCGAGGTGGCTGGTGATGCCGACCACGCCTTTGCCCGAAGCGAGCGCGTCTTTCAACACATCGAGGCCTTCGACTTCGCGAACCAGATCGATCGAGCGCTGCGCCGGCCAGATCCACGCGCAGGCGCTTTCGGTCAGCGACTTGCCGATGTCCTTCAAACTCTGTCCGACCAGACGCTCACGTTCGGCCGCATCCATCTGCGGAAAACACTTGGACAGGTTGATCCGCACCACGTCGCGGGAACGATTGGGGGTTTTCCACATGATCCAGCCGATCACCGAACCCACGGCCTGCACGGCCCGCCATGGCAGCAGGGCAAACAGCCGCAGAGCGCCTACCAGCAAGGCGCCTTTAAACTTTTCCACAGGTCACTCCTGATCTTTGTGCTGTGCGCGAGGCGGGCATTCTAACCGGCGTTGGCGAGCTGCGCGTAGCGGTCGCAATCCTGGGTGTGGTCCATGACCATGCCCGAGGCCTGCATCAGCGCGTAGCAAATGGTCGGACCGACGAAGGTGAAGCCGGCTTTTTTCAGCGCTTTGCTCATCGCCAGCGCTTCGGGGGTGATCGCCGGGACCTCGCTGCGATCCTTGAAATGATTGATGATCGGTTGGTCGCCCACGAACGACCAGAGCAATGCCACCGGATCCTCCAGCGCCAGCCACGCCTGGGCATTGCGCCGCGCGGCGTTGAGTTTCAGGCGATTGCGGATGATGCCCGGGTCGAGCATCAGTTCGTCGATCTCGGCGTCACTCATCTGCGCCACGCGCTGCACATCGAAGCCGAACAGCACCTGACGGTAACGCTCGCGTTTGCGCAGCACAGTGATCCACGACAACCCGGCCTGGAACCCTTCGAGCAAAAGCAACTCGAACAAACCCTGCGCATCGCGCAGCGGCGTGCCCCACTCCTGATCGTGATAAGCCATGTACAGCGGATCTTCGGTACACCAAAAGCAGCGTGGCATAAGGCTCCAGGGGGCGTGCGCAGCAACGAATCGGGTATACTCCCGCTCTTTAAATCGCAGCCCAAGAAACAGGTGAATTTCGTGAGCCAGCCTACGCCAGCCGTGCGTACCTTCCAAGACTTGATCCTCGCGCTCCAGCAATACTGGGCCGAGCAAGGTTGTGTGGTACTTCAGCCCTACGATATGGAAGTAGGCGCCGGCACTTTCCACACCGCGACCTTCCTGCGCGCCATCGGCCCGGAAACCTGGAACGCCGCGTACGTGCAGCCAAGCCGCCGTCCGACTGACGGCCGTTACGGCGAAAACCCGAACCGTCTGCAGCACTACTACCAGTTCCAGGTAGTCCTGAAGCCGAACCCGGACAATTTCCAGGAGCTGTATCTGGGCTCGCTCAAGCATGTCGGCCTCGACCCGCTGGTGCACGACATCCGCTTCGTCGAAGACAACTGGGAATCGCCGACCCTCGGCGCCTGGGGTCTGGGCTGGGAAGTCTGGCTCAATGGCATGGAAGTCACCCAGTTCACCTACTTCCAGCAAGCGGGCGGCATCGAGTGCTACCCGGTGACCGGCGAGATCACCTACGGTCTCGAGCGCCTGGCGATGTACCTGCAAGGCGTCGATTCGGTCTACGACCTGGTCTGGGCTGACGGCCCGTTCGGCAAAGTCACCTACGGCGACGTGTTCCACCAGAACGAAGTGGAGCAGTCCACCTACAACTTCGAACACGCCAACGTCGACAAACTGTTCGAGCTGTTCGACTTCTATGAAAGCGAAGCCAAGCGCCTGATCGAACTCGACCAGCCGCTGCCGTTGCCGAGCTACGAAATGGTGCTGAAGGCGTCGCACACCTTCAACCTGCTGGATGCGCGCCGGGCGATCTCGGTGACTGCGCGTCAGCAATACATTCTGCGCGTACGCACCCTGGCGCGTTCCGTTGCGCAAGCCTACCTGCTGGCCCGCGCCAAGCTGGGCTTCCCGATGGCGACCCCGGACCTGCGTGACGAAGTACTGGCCAAGCTGGAGGCTGCACAATGAGTGCGCAAGATTTTCTGGTTGAACTGGGCACCGAAGAACTGCCACCCAAAGCCCTGAACACTTTGGCTGATGCGTTCCTCGCCGGTATCGACAAGGGCCTGCAAGCCGCTGGCCTGAGCTACGAAAGCAAAACCGTTTATGCCGCGCCACGTCGTCTGGCTGTGCTGATCACTGCGCTGGCCACTCAGCAGCCGGATCGCAGCATCAACCTCGATGGCCCGCCACGTCAGGCCGCGTTCGACGCTGACGGCAATCCGACTCAGGCCGCCCTGGGCTTTGCCAAGAAGTGCGGCGTCGAGCTGAGCGAAATCGACCAGAGCGGTCCGAAACTGCGTTATAGCCAGAACATCGCCGGCAAGCCGACCGCGAGCCTGCTGCCGACCATCGTCGAAGATTCGCTGAACGACCTGCCGATCCCGAAACGCATGCGTTGGGGTGCGCGCAAGGAAGAATTCGTGCGTCCGACCCAGTGGCTGGTGATGCTGCTCGGTGACCAGGTCATCGACTGCACGATCCTCGCGCAGAAGGCTGGCCGTGAATCCCGTGGTCACCGTTTCCATCATCCGGAGAGCGTGCGCATCGGTTCGCCATCGAGCTACCTCGCCGACTTGCGTGCCGCTTACGTATTGGCCGATGCCAACGAGCGTCGCGAGATCATCAGCAAGCGCACCGAAGAGCTGGCCACCCGTCAGGAAGGCACGGCGATCGTGCCGCCGGCACTGCTCGACGAAGTGACTGCGCTGGTGGAATGGCCGGTGCCGCTGGTGTGCTCGTTCGAGGAACGCTTCCTCGACGTACCGCAAGAAGCGCTGATCACCACCATGCAGGACAACCAGAAGTATTTCTGCCTGCTGGATGCCGACGGCAAGTTGCTGCCACGTTTCATTACCGTGGCCAACATCGAAAGCAAAGACCCGCAGCAGATCATCGCCGGTAACGAGAAAGTGGTTCGCCCACGCCTGACCGACGCCGAGTTCTTCTTCAAGCAGGACAAGAAGCAGAAACTCGAAGACTTCAACCTGCGCCTGCAGAACGTGGTGTTCCAGGAAAAACTCGGCAGCGTCTACGACAAGGCCGAGCGCGTTTCCAAACTGGCCGCGTACATCGCCGCGCGCATCGGCGGCAACGCCTCGTGGGCTGCCCGTGCGGGCCTGCTGTCGAAGTGCGACCTGGCCACCGAAATGGTTGGCGAGTTCCCGGAGATGCAAGGTGTCGCCGGTTACTACTACGCCCTCAATGACGGCGAGCCGCAGGACGTCGCGCTGGCGCTGAACGAGCAATACATGCCACGCGGTGCCGGTGCCGAATTGCCAGCGACCCTGACCGGTGCAGCTGTCGCCATCGCCGACAAGCTCGACACTCTGGTCGGCATCTTCGGTATCGGCATGCTGCCAACCGGCAGCAAAGACCCTTATGCCCTGCGCCGTGCGGCACTGGGCGTGCTGCGTATCCTGATCGAGAAACAACTGGATCTGGATCTGAACGACGCCGTGGCTTTCGCGGTGAATGCCTTCGGCGGCAAGGTCAAGGCGGCCGGTCTCAACGAAGCCGTGCTGGAATTCATCTTCGACCGTCTGCGTGCGCGTTATGAAGACGAAGGCGTCGACGTCGCCACTTACCTGTCGGTCCGTGCCCTCAAGCCGGGCTCGGCGCTGGACTTCGACCAGCGTGTGCAAGCGGTTCAGGCCTTCCGCAAACTGCCGGAAGCGGCAGCGCTGGCCGCGGTGAACAAGCGCGTGTCGAACCTGTTGAGCAAAGTCGAAGGCTCGGTACCGACCGTGGTCGAGGCCAAGTATTTCGACAATGCCAACGAGTTCTCGCTGTACTCGGCGATCCAGCAAGCGGATCAGGCGGTGCAGCCAATGGCCGCGGCGCGTCAGTACAACGAATCGCTGGCGCGCCTGGCGGCACTGCGCGAGCCGGTCGACGCGTTCTTCGACGCGGTGATGGTCAATGCCGACGACGCCAATGTGCGGGCTAACCGTTACGCGCTGCTGGCGCGTCTGCGTGGCCTGTTCCTCGGTGTTGCCGACATTTCGCTGCTGGGTTGAGGGATTGCTGTTGAAACTGCTGATTCTCGATCGTGACGGCGTGATCAATTACGACTCCGATGCCTACATCAAGTCGGTGGAGGAGTGGATCCCGCTGCCCGGCTCGATCGAAGCGATCGCGCAGTTGAGCAAGGCCGGCTGGACGGTGGCGGTGGCCACCAACCAGTCGGGCATTGCTCGCGGCTATTACGACCTCGCCACCCTCGAGGCCATGCACGCGCGCCTGCGCGAGCTGGTCGCGGAGCAGGGCGGTGAAGTCGGTTTGATCGTGTATTGCCCGCATGGCCCGGATGAAGGTTGCGATTGCCGCAAACCGAAACCGGGAATGCTCAAAACCATTGCCGAGCATTACACGGTGCCGTTGACCAACGTCTGGTTCGTCGGCGACAGCCTTGGTGACCTGGAGGCCGCCAAAGCCGTCGATTCACAGCCAGTTTTGGTGAAGACCGGGAAAGGCGAAAAGACTCAGGGTAAAACCCTGCCGGTTGGCACCCTGATTTTTGACGATCTGGCGGCGATTGCCGCAGAACTTATCCACAACTAGAGTACTTCTGAATTTCCTGGCCAGGGATTGCTCGGGAGTGCGCTTGAACAGTCGGGGCATTGCCCCGTAACGGTAACCGTCGCCATGTCGATACTGCGGGCCTTCAGAATCTTTGTTTTTTATCTGCTGCTGGGCACAACAGCGTTGCTGTGGTGCAGTCTGAGCTTTTTCATCGCGCCGTTTCTGTCCTTCAAGGCGCGCTATCGTTTCATCAATGTGTACTGGTGCCGTTGCGCCCTGTGGCTGACCAAGGTTTTCCTTGGCATCCGCTACGAAATCAAAGGTGCGGAAAACGTGCCTGACCGGCCCTGCGTGATTCAATCGAACCACCAGAGCACTTGGGAGACCTTCTTTCTCTCCGCTTATTTCTCGCCATTGAGCCAAGTGCTCAAGCGCGAATTGCTCTACGTGCCGTTCTTCGGCTGGGCCATGGCCATGCTGCGCCCGATCGCCATCGACCGCGACAACCCGAAGGCCGCGCTCAAACAAGTCGCGGCCAAAGGCGACGAGCTGCTCAAGGACAACGTCTGGGTGCTGATCTTCCCCGAAGGCACACGAGTCCCCTACGGCACTGTCGGAAAATTCTCCCGCAGTGGCAGCGCATTGGCAGTGAATGCGGCGCTTCCGGTGCTGCCGATTGCACACAATGCCGGCAAATTCTGGCCAAAAATCGGCTGGGGCAAACAGGCCGGAGTGATCACCGTGGTCATTGGCGAACCGATGTATGCCGAAGGCAGCGGGCCGCGCGCCATCGCTGATCTGAATGACCGTGTGCAGGCGTGGAACGAGAAGACCCAGCGTGAAATGGGTTCGCTGCCACCGGCGCCACAGGCACCGGCCGCGAGTGACCAAATGGCTGTCTGAATTTTGTGGATAACCTGTGTACGCTTTCCCTCCAAAGCAGAGCAATTCAAATTTAACTTGTTGATTTCTATATATATTTTCAAATCTTTAATTTGAATGAAATCCGTGCATAAGTTTTATTCGGATGTAAAAAAACCGGCCGTTATAGCCGGTTTTTTTGTGCCCCTTTTTCAATCAGCAACCAGCGGCAACTCGATAAGGAAAGTGGTTCCCGCATCGACCACGCTACGACACTCAATCGTACCTCCATGATGATCAATCACGGCTTTGACCATCGATAGACCCAAGCCCACGCCGTCGATGCCCTGGGCCGAAGAGAAACGCCGATACTGGCTGAACAGGTCAGGCAATTCATCGGCGGCAATGCCCTTGCCCTGATCGGTCAATTCGCAGCGCAGCCACTGTCCATCACAGCTGACCTTCAGTTGCACAGTGCTGTCTGCGGGGCTGTACTTGATCGCGTTTTCCAGCAGGTTGAACAGGGCGCGCGTCAGCAGTCCCTGATCGGCCAGAATCAGCCGCTCCTGGCATTGCTCATCGACCTCGTTGAGCAGCTCGATGCGTTTCTGCTGGGCGATCGGCAACGCCTGATCGAGCACGTCCAGTACCAGCATGGCGAACAATGTCGGGCGGAACTGGTAGGTTTCGGATTCAGCGCGCGCCAACAAGACAAAACCATCAGTCAGATCCAGCGCTCGGCGCACCTGACGCTCAATCTGCTCGAACAGCGGCGCATCAGCACCCGCCTGATGACGATGCACATCCAGCAGGGCGAGGATCGCCGAATGGGGGGCGCGCAGGTCGTGGGAAAGAAAACGCAGCAGGACGCCGCGCTGCTCCTCGGCCGCACGCTCGGCACTCAAGTCCGTCAGGCTGAGCAGCCAACCGATCGGCGTATCGCCGTCGACCGGCAGCAGCGCCGCTCTTTCCAGGCGCAGACTGCGCTCCTTGTGATCGCGAAATTCCAGCAGCGGCAGGGTGGCCAGCGGCGGTCGCGGCGCTGTGGATAATTCCGGATAGCCGAGCCGTGCCAGTTGATCGAGCACGTCATCGCCCACCAGCGGATCCTCGAACAACTCGCGCGCCTTGCGATTGCCCAGCAGGATCTTGCCCAGCGGATCACTGATCAGCGTCGCCACCGGCAGGTATTCCAGGCCATCGGCAATGAACCGCCGGGTGTCGCGGGTGCGGCTCATGGCTTGTTCGAGCGCCATGATCTGGCCCTGCAAACGGTCGGCACCGGTGAAGCGGGTCCGCCGACGTTCAGGGAAGACTTTCGGTTCGCTGTCCAGACGTGCCAGCTCCCAGCCGAAATACGTCAACACAACACTCAAGCGTCGCCAGTTCCAGATCAGGTAACCGAACAACATCCCCAGGGCTGCTGGCGTTGGCGACCACCAGTAGCGGACTTCGGCCAGCAGGGCGCTGGCGATCAGCGCACAGGCCATACCGACCAAGGTTACCCACAGCGCCCAACGCGGCCGCCACAGCAACAATCCCAGCACACCCGCGACCATCGCCACGGACAACAGAGCGCCGGGCGCTGGCGACGGATTGTGCAGATTGATCTGGGCGCGATAAGACAACAAGGCAGTCAGCGGCAACAGCACTAGACTTATCCACAACCACTCGCGCACCAGCCGCCGGAACAGACGCTGGACCTGGCTCGGCTCACGACTTTCACGTCGGCGTTGAGGGTTACGCATGAGGCAAAGGGCAGGGCAGTGGATAGGGTTTCATAGGTCTCGGGGCGGAGGCGTAGACCCGAAGAATCATAGCGGACGTCGACCACCGACGGGCTGCTTCTTTCATCGCGGCCGGGGAGTCGCTATTGTCGACATCCCAGCCCCAGCGACAAGGAACACCGCCGATGCGCGTTGCCATTCTGGACGACGAACCTGCCGAACTGCGCCGGGTCGAGCAAACCCTGGAGCAAATGGCCGAAGCTGGCGAACAGCCGTGGTCGCTGCACAGCTTCGAGCGCGGCGAAGACTTGTTGCGCCAGTTGCGCCGGGAAACCTTCGACCTGTTGATTCTCGATTGGCAACTTCCTGATCTCACGGGCCTGGCACTGCTGCGCTGGACCCGCGAACACATGGACGCGCCACCTGCGGCGATCATGCTCACCAGCCGCGACGGCGAAAGCGATATCGTTCAAGCCTTGAATGCCGGGGCCGACGATTATGTCAGCAAGCCGTTTCGCCCGAATGAGTTGAAGGCGAGGGTGGCTGCGGTATTGCGTCGGCATAGCCAACCGCGCAGCGCGGCGGGCGAAGTACAGACGTTTCACGATCTGACTTTCGACGACGCCGAACTGACCGTCACCCGAGAAGGCAAACCGATTCTCATGACCGAACGCGAATACCGCCTGGCGCGTTGCCTGTTCAGCAACCTGGGGCGGCCATTGTCGCGGGATTACCTGTACGAGCGCTTCTGGCCGAACGAGGAGACAACTTCTTCGCGGCCACTGGATACGCATATCTACCGATTGCGCAACAAGCTCGGGCTGACAGCGGATCGGGGTTGGCAGTTGCTGACAATTTATGGGTATGGGTATCGGTTGGAGAGTGTCGGCACTGGAAATGAGTGAGGCCAAAAAAAACCCCGGCATTGGCCGGGGTTTTTCATGAGCGGGTAGCAATCAGGATCAGAAATCCAGGTTGGAAACCGCCAATGCGTTGCTCTCGATAAAGTCTCGGCGAGGTTCGACCGCATCACCCATCAGGGTGTTGAAGATCTGGTCTGCACCGATGGCGTCTTCGATGGTGACTTTCAGCATGCGCCGCACGCTTGGGTCCATGGTGGTTTCCCACAGCTGATCCGGGTTCATTTCGCCCAGACCTTTGTAGCGCTGGATGGTGTGGCGCTTGGTGCTTTCGGCCATCAGCCAGTCGAGGGCTTCCTTGAACTCGGTAACGGCTTTCTTGCGCTCGCCACGCTGGATGTACGCGCCTTCGTCGAGCAGGGTGCTCAATTGGGCGCCCAAAGTGACCACGGTTTTGTAGTCGTTGCTGCCGAAGAAGTCGCGGTTGAAGGTGACGTAGTTCGACAGGCCGTGGGAGATCAGTTCGACCTCTGGCAGCCAGACGCCACGTTCGCGATCTTCACGCAGGCTGGCCTTGTAGACCAGACCCGACTTCTCGTTGGTGCGCAGGCGAACTTCGTACTGGGCCAGCCACTCTTGCATCGCTGCGTGGTCGCCCAAGGTTTCCAGACTGACGGCCGGCAGATAGATGAAGTGCTCGGTCAGCTCCTGAGGGTACAGACGCGACAGACGCTTGAGGGTCTTCATGACCATGCGGAAGTCGTTCACCAGACGTTCCAGCGCTTCACCGGAAATGCCCGGGGCTTCTTCGTTCAGGTGCAGGCTTGCATCTTCCAGGGCCGACTGCGTCATGTACTCTTCCATGGCGTCGTCGTCTTTGATGTATTGCTCTTGCTTGCCTTTTTTGACTTTGTACAGCGGTGGCTGGGCGATGTAGATGTAGCCACGCTCGATCAGCTCCGGCAGTTGACGGAAGAAGAAGGTCAGCAGCAGGGTACGGATGTGCGAACCGTCGACGTCAGCATCGGTCATGATGATGATGTTGTGATAGCGCAGCTTGTCGATGTTGTACTCTTCGCGACCGATGCCGCAGCCCAGCGCGGTGATCAGCGTGCCCACTTCCTGGGACGAGATCATCTTGTCGAAACGGGCCTTCTCAACGTTGAGGATCTTGCCCTTCAACGGCAGGATCGCCTGGGTCTTGCGGTTACGTCCCTGCTTCGCAGAACCGCCCGCGGAGTCACCCTCCACCAGGTACAGTTCGGACAGCGCCGGGTCTTTTTCCTGGCAGTCGGCGAGCTTGCCCGGCAGACCGGCGATGTCCAGCGCGCCTTTGCGGCGGGTCATCTCACGGGCCTTGCGCGCGGCTTCACGGGCACGGGCGGCGTCGATCATCTTGCCGACCACCAGCTTGGCTTCGTTCGGGTTTTCCAGGAGGAAGTCGGAGAAGTATTTGCCCATCTCCTGTTCCACCGCAGTCTTCACCTCGGAAGACACCAGCTTGTCTTTGGTCTGCGAGCTGAACTTCGGATCCGGCACTTTCACCGAGATGATCGCGGTCAGGCCTTCACGGGCATCGTCGCCGGTGGTGGCGACTTTGTGCTTCTTCGCCAGACCTTCCTGCTCGATGTAGTTGTTCAGGTTACGCGTCAGCGCCGAGCGGAAGCCCACCAGGTGGGTGCCGCCGTCGCGCTGCGGAATGTTGTTGGTGAAGCACAACAGGTTCTCGTTGAAGCTGTCGTTCCACTGCAGGGCGATTTCCACGCCGATGCCGTCTTCACGCTGGATGTTGAAGTGGAACACCTGATTGACCGCAGTCTTGTTGGTGTTCAGGTATTCAACGAACGCACGCAGGCCGCCTTCGTACTTGAACAGCTCTTCCTTGCCGCTGCGCTCGTCCTTGAGGACGATGCCGACACCGGAGTTGAGGAAGGACAGTTCACGAATGCGCTTGGCGAGGATGTCCCAGCTGAAGTGAATGTTCTTGAAGGTTTCGCTGGAAGCCTTGAAGTGGATCTGGGTACCGGTGGTTTCGCTGTCGCCAACGATGGCCATCGGTGCCTGAGGCACGCCGTGGACGTAGGTCTGTTCCCAGATCTTGCCACTGCGGCGAACGGTCAGGACCAGTTCTTCGGACAGCGCGTTCACCACCGACACACCTACGCCGTGCAGACCGCCGGATACTTTGTAGGAGTTGTCGTCGAACTTACCGCCAGCGTGGAGGACGGTCATGATGACCTCTGCGGCGGAAACGCCTTCCTCTTTATGCACGTCTACCGGGATGCCACGACCGTTGTCTTTAACGGTGATGGATTCGTCCGGGTGAATGATGATGCTGATGTCGTCGCAATGGCCGGCGAGGGCTTCGTCGATCGAGTTGTCGACCACCTCGAACACCATGTGGTGCAGACCGCTGCCATCGTCGGTGTCACCAATGTACATACCGGGACGTTTGCGTACGGCATCCAGGCCTTTCAGCACTTTAATGCTCGTTGAGTCGTACGTATTTTCTTCGCTCAATGCCTTCACTCCCGATGGTCGTGGGTCTGGGTGATACGGCCCTGTTCCACGTGGAACAAAGCGACTGGCGTTTCCGTCTGCCAGCCTTCCCTCAGTAATTCGTGATCTACACAGGTGATAAACACCTGGCAGCGTAAGTCTTCCAGCAAGCGGCACAGCGCGCGGCGGTGGCTCTCGTCCAGCTCGGACGGCAAATCATCCACCAGATAAATACACTGTCCGCGACGGGCCTGGCTGACCAGGTGCCCTTGGGCAATCCGTAGTGCACAGACCACAAGCTTCTGCTGACCCCGGGACAGGATGTCCGCGGCATTGTGTGCGCCCAATCTGAGACGCAAATCAGCTCGTTGCGGTCCGGCCTGGGTGTGCCCCATCTGCTGGTCCCGTTGTACGGAAGCGGCGAGTACGGCGCTCAATTCGCGGTCCTTGTCCCAGCCTCGGTAATAGCTGAGCGTCAAACCCTCGAGCTCAACCAGTTCGCTCAAGGTCTGTTCGAAGACCGGTTTCAAGGCTGTGATGTAAGCGCGGCGGTATTCATCGATTTCAGCGCTGGCCTGGCACAGTTCCCTGTCCCAAACCGCTTGCGAAACGGCGTCAAGTGTACCATGCCGCAGCCAGGAGTTTCTCTGGCGCAGCGCCTTCTGCAAACGCTGCCAAGTGGCCATGAAACGCGGTTCGACGTGGAACACGCCCCAGTCGAGAAACTGCCGGCGAATCTTCGGTGCGCCTTCCAGCAGACGGAAGCTGTCCGGGTTGATCAACTGCAGCGGCAGGATCTCCGCCAGCTGCGCAGCGCTACGGGCGTTCTGGCCGTCGATGCGAATCTGGAACTCGCCCTGACGGTCGCGGGAAATCCCCAGCGCACTGTGTCCGCCTTCAGCCAGCTCAACCTGACCGAATACGGTACAGGCGAGCTGTTCGTACTGAATCACGGGCAACAGCCGCGTGCTGCGAAACGAACGGGCAAGCCCCAGCAGATGAATGGCTTCCAGAACACTGGTTTTGCCGCTGCCGTTGGCGCCGTAAAGAATGTTGATGCGGGGGGAGGGGGAGAAGGTCACCGGGTGCAGATTGCGCACCGCGGTGACCGAAACACGACTTAACGACATTCAGGATCAGCTGATTACAGACGCATCGGCATGACAACGTAAGCCGAATCGTCATTGTCGGACTCTTGCACCAGCGCACTGCTGTTGGAGTCGGACAGGATCAGGCGAACCTGCTCGGTGGTCATCACGCCCAGCACGTCGAGCAGATAGCTGACGTTGAAGCCGATCTCCAGCGAGCCGCCGTTGTATTCAACGCCCACTTCTTCTTCCGCTTCTTCCTGCTCCGGGTTGTTGGCCTGGATCTTCAACTGACCGCTGGCCAGTTGCAGACGGATACCGCGGTACTTCTCGTTGGACAGAATCGCGGTACGGCTGAACGCTTCACGCAACGCCTGACGATCGCCGAGTACCAGCTTGTCACCACCTTTCGGCAGGACGCGCTCGTAATCCGGGAATTTACCGTCGACCAGTTTCGAGGTGAAAGTGAACTCGCCAGTGGTGGCGCGGATGTGGTGCTGGCCGAGGACGATGCTGACATTGCCATCCGGCTCGGTGAGCAGACGCGCCAGCTCGAGGATACCTTTGCGCGGCACGATCACCTGATGGCGATCCGGCTGACCGATATCGGCCTGCATCGAGCACATCGCCAGACGGTGTCCGTCGGTGGCCACGGCGCGGATCACACCAGCGGAAACTTCCAGCAGCATGCCGTTGAGGTAGTAACGCACGTCCTGCTGGGCCATGGCGAAGCTGGTGCGTTCGATCAGACGACGCAGTTTGCTTTGCTCCAGGCTGCAGGTCAGCGAGCCCGGGCCTTCTTCGACGGTCGGGAAATCGTTGGCCGGCAGGGTCGACAGGGTGAAGCGGCTACGGCCGGCCTTTACCACCAGCTTCTGCTCGTCGACCTTGATGTCGATCAGCGCATCGTTGGGCAGGCTTTTGCAGATATCCATCAGCTTGCGCGCCGGCACGGTGATGGAACCGGTTTCGGCCGGCTCTTCGAGTTGCACACGACCGACCAGCTCGACTTCCAGGTCGGTACCGGTCAGCGACAGTTGCTGGCCTTCGACGACCAACAGCACGTTGGACAGTACCGGCAAGGTCTGTCGGCGCTCGACGACGCCTGCGACCAGTTGCAGGGGTTTCAACAGGGCTTCGCGTTGAATGGTGAAATGCATGGTCTAGTCCCTTGCCTTAATAAGCTGCGCTGGTGTTCATCAAGTGGTCAGTGTACGCAGCAGGTTCTTGTAGTCCTCGCGGATGTCCGCGTCGGATTCCTTAAGTTCGTTGATCTTGCGGCAGGCGTGCAGCACGGTGGTGTGGTCGCGGCCGCCAAACACATCGCCGATTTCCGGCAGGCTGTGGTTGGTCAGTTCCTTGGACAACGCCATGGCCACCTGACGCGGACGAGCCACCGAGCGCGAACGGCGCTTGGACAGCAGGTCGGAAATCTTGATCTTGTAATACTCGGCGACGGTGCGCTGAATGTTATCCACAGAAACAAGTTTGTCCTGCAACGCCAGCAAGTCTTTCAGGGATTCGCGGATCAGCTCGATGGTGATGTCGCGGCCCATGAAGTGCGAGTGGGCGATTACGCGTTTCAGCGCACCTTCCAGCTCACGGACGTTGGAGCGAATGCGCTGGGCAATGAAGAATGCGGCATCGTGAGGCAACTCGACTTTGGCCTGATCGGCCTTCTTCATCAGGATCGCCACGCGGGTTTCCAGCTCAGGCGGCTCGACCGCAACGGTCAGGCCCCAGCCGAAGCGGGATTTGAGGCGTTCTTCAAGGCCTTCGATTTCTTTCGGGTAGCGGTCACTGGTGAGAATGACCTGCTGACCACCCTCAAGCAGCGCGTTGAAGGTGTGGAAAAACTCTTCCTGGGAACGCTCCTTGCGGGCGAAGAACTGAATATCGTCGATCAGCAAGGCATCCACCGAACGGTAGAAACGCTTGAATTCGTTGATGGCGTTCAGTTGCAACGCCTTGACCATGTCGGCCACGAAGCGCTCGGAATGCAGGTACACGACCTTGGCATTCGGATTCTTCTTTAATAGATGGTTGCCCACCGCGTGCATCAAGTGGGTTTTACCCAGGCCGACGCCACCATAAAGGAACAGCGGGTTATAGCCGTGCTTGGGATTGTCCGCCACCTGCCAGGCCGCTGCACGGGCTAGCTGGTTGGATTTACCTTCAACGAAGTTTTCGAAGGTGAACGTGCGATTCAGGTAACTGGTGTGCTTGAGCGCACCTTCTACCTGCACGGTGCGCTGCTCCGCGCGAACCGGGGCCTGCTGCGAAGCGGCGCCGGCCATCGGGTCGAAGCTGTCGCGGGAAGGTTCTTCGCTGACTTCAGCGGCCTTCTGTGTGGAACGTTTGGCCGGAGCAGGGGCTGGCGTCGGTGCCGGATTGCTCGCTGGCACATTATTGGCCTGCGCCTGAGCAACCTGCGCGGCCGCCAGCGGCGCATTGGGTGCGGCACGAGGTGCCGAGCTGCGCTTGCTGCCTATTAACAAGGACAGCGCCGGCGTCGAGCCATTGCCGTGCTCATCCAGCAGTTCAAGAACGCGGCCCAGGTACTTTTCGTTGACCCAGTCCAGCACGAAACGATTCGGTGCGTAGACGCGCAACTCGTCGCCTTCGGCTTCGACCTGTAGTGGACGGATCCAGGTGTTGAATTGTTGGGCAGGCAGCTCTTCGCGCAAAAGCTCCACGCACTGCTGCCAAAGTTCCACTGACACGGATATCCCCTAAGTTGAAAGCCGGTGAGGCAAAAACAAGCGGCCATTGTAGCGGCGAGCGGTTCACTTATCCACATGCAGGTAGGTCCATCGCCATCATTTATCAATGCGTTAACGCATTAAAAGGCGACCAACGGCACATGAATAAGCCCTGTGGATAAACGCCTCTGAGGGCACTGGACAACTGGGGGTTAAACCCGGTGGATAACCAGCCTGTGGATAACAAGCCCTTTCACACACAGCTTTTCCGATAGCGCAGCACAGGCTGAACACGGTTTTCCACTGTAGTTGTCATTCTCTGTACACCCCGAAGAATAAGGCCCCATGGCAGTTATCCACAGAAGATGGCGTGTCTAGCTTTTACAAGCTTTACAGAAAAGCTTTAAATAATTCCCTTCTTTATTTCTATATCTGGCTGACAGGCTTTCGAGCTCAAACCCTGCCCTGATCTATTTATAAGGAAACGCTGGTTGGAAATTGACCTGAGGGCTTGCTTTCTCTAGAATCCCCGGTCTCTTAAAACGGGGGCCATTCCGGCCCGTTGTGGACGAACCAGGTAACACGACATGAAACGTACTTTCCAACCAAGCACTATCAAACGCGCTCGTACCCACGGTTTCCGTGCTCGCATGGCTACCAAGAACGGCCGCGCAGTCCTGTCGCGTCGTCGCGCCAAAGGTCGTGCGCGTCTGGCAGTTTGATAATCCGGTACTGGAGGTGAGTCAGGACTTCAGTCGGGAAAAGCGTCTGCTTACCCCCCGGCATTTCAAGGCAGTCTTTGACTCCCCTACCGGCAAGGTTCCGGGGAAAAATCTCCTGCTCCTTGCACGCAACAACGATCTTGATCACCCCCGTCTCGGGCTGGTTATCGGGAAAAAGAGCGTAAAGCTCTCCGTTGAGCGCAATCGCCTTAAACGTCTGATGCGCGAATCGTTCCGTCTGCACCAGGATTCACTGGTCGGCTGGGACATCGTTATCGTCGCGCGCAAAGGTTTGGGTGATGTAGAAAACCCCGAATTGATTCAGCATTTCGGCAAACTCTGGAAGCGTCTGGCACGCAACAAGCCCGTTCCGGCAGTCAAAACCGAAACTGTAGGGGTAGACAGTACCGATGCGTAAACTGGCCCTCGTTCCGATCCAGTTTTATCGCTATGCCATTAGTCCTTTAATGGCCAGCCACTGTCGCTTCTACCCCAGTTGTTCCTGCTACGCGTATGAAGCCATTGAAAATCATGGCCTTCTGCGCGGTGGCTGGCTGACCTTTCGTCGTTTAGGTCGCTGTCATCCGTGGAATCCCGGTGGTTATGACCCGGTTCCACCTGTCCCTACCTCCCGTTCTTCTTCGATGGCCGAGTAATCATGGATATCAAACGCACGATCCTGATCGTCGCCCTGGCAATCGTGTCCTACGTCATGGTTCTTAAATGGAACCAGGATTATGGCCAGGCTGCCCTGCCGACTCAGAATGTTGCTTCCAGTACGACTACATCCGGTTTGCCGGACACCGCCACTGGCACAAATGCTGCCAGTGACGATATTCCGCGCGCCGCCAGCGATACCAGCGCACCTGCCGAAACGCCGGTCGCCGCCAGCAAGGATCTGATTCAGGTCAAGACCGATGTACTCGATCTGGCGATCGATCCACAGGGTGGCGACGTTGCGCAACTGACTCTGCCTTTGTATCCACGTCGTCAGGATCGTCCTGACGTTCCGTTCCAGCTGTTCGATAACGGCGGCGAACGTGTATATCTGGCGCAAAGCGGTCTGATCGGTACCAACGGCCCGGATGCAAACCCGGCCGGTCGTCCGGTTTATTCCTCGGAGAAGAAGGTTTACCAACTGGCTGACGGTCAGGATCAACTCGTCGTTGACCTGAAATTCAGCAAGGACGGCGTCAACTACATCAAGCGTTTCACCATGAAACGTGGCCTGTACGACGTCGCTGTCTCCTACATTGTGGATAACCAGAGCGCTCAGCCCTGGAACGGCGCAATGTTTGCCCAGTTGAAGCGCGACGCCAGCGCTGATCCTTCGTCGACCACGGCTACTGGCACCGCGACTTACCTGGGCGCCGCCCTGTGGACAAGTTCCGAGCCGTACAAGAAAGTGTCGATGAAGGACATGGACAAGGCGCAGCTCAAGGAAACCGTCACCGGTGGTTGGGTAGCCTGGCTGCAGCACTACTTCGTGACCGCGTGGATTCCGGCCAAGGGCGAGAACAATATCGTCCAGACCCGTAAAGACAGCAAAGGCAACTACATCATCGGTTACACCGGTCCGACTCTGACCGCTGCTCCAGGTGCAAAAGTTGAAACCAGCGCTGTGCTGTACGCAGGTCCGAAAAGCCAGGCTGTGTTGAAAGAGTTGTCCCCAGGTCTGGAACTGACCGTCGACTACGGCATTCTGTGGTTCATTGCCCAGCCGATCTTCTGGCTGCTGCAACATATCCACGCCATTGTCGGTAACTGGGGCTGGTCGATCATCTTCCTGACCATGCTGATCAAAGGGATCTTCTTCCCGCTGTCGGCCGCCAGCTACAAATCGATGGCGCGCATGCGTGCCGTGGCTCCGAAACTGGCTGCGCTGAAAGAGCAACATGGCGATGACCGGCAGAAAATGTCGCAGGCCATGATGGAGCTGTACAAGAAAGAGAAGATCAATCCACTGGGCGGCTGCTTGCCGATCCTCGTGCAGATGCCGGTCTTCCTGTCGCTGTACTGGGTTCTGCTGGAAAGCGTGGAAATGCGCCAGGCGCCGTTCATGCTGTGGATCACTGACCTGTCGATCAAGGATCCGTTCTTCATTCTGCCGATCATCATGGGCGCAACCATGTTCATCCAGCAGCAGCTGAACCCGACGCCTCCGGATCCGATGCAGGCGAAGGTCATGAAAATGATGCCAATCATCTTCACCTTCTTCTTCCTGTGGTTCCCGGCGGGCCTGGTACTGTACTGGGTTGTGAACAACTGCCTGTCGATTGCACAACAGTGGTATATCACGCGTAAGATCGAAGCGGCGACGAAAAAAGCCGAGGCGTAACTTGCACTGTGGATAACACCACTCAAAGCGCCCCCTAGTGGGGCGTTTTGCTATCTGCCACTTTTGTCTGGATGCCGCTTTATGAGCACACCCCGTGAAACCATCGCCGCTGTCGCCACCGCTCAAGGGCGCGGCGGTGTGGGCATCGTCCGTATTTCCGGGCCGTTGGCCAGCGTTGCGGCAATAGCCATCAGCGGCCGAGAACTGAAACCACGTTACGCTCATTACGGGCCGTTTTTCAGTGACGACCAGCAGGTGCTGGACGAAGGTCTGGCTTTGTATTTTCCGGGTCCGAACTCGTTTACCGGCGAAGACGTCTTGGAATTGCAGGGCCATGGCGGCCCGATCGTTCTGGACATGTTGCTCAAGCGTTGTCTGGAACTGGGCTGCCGTCTGGCCCGTCCAGGTGAATTCAGCGAGCGCGCCTTCCTCAATGACAAACTCGATCTGGCCCAGGCCGAAGCAATCGCCGATTTGATCGAAGCCAGTTCTGCACAGGCTGCGCGCAATGCGCTGCGCTCATTGCAGGGTGCGTTTTCCCAGCGTGTGCATAACCTGACCGAGCAACTGATCGGTTTGCGTATCTACGTTGAAGCCGCCATCGACTTCCCGGAAGAGGAAATCGACTTTCTCGCCGACGGTCATGTATTGGGCATGCTCGATAAGGTACGCGATGAGTTATCCACAGTGCTGCGCGAAGCAGGGCAGGGCGCGTTATTGCGTGATGGCATGACCGTCGTCATCGCTGGGCGGCCGAATGCTGGTAAATCCAGCCTGTTGAATGCATTGGCCGGTCGCGAAGCCGCCATCGTCACCGAGATTGCCGGCACCACGCGGGATATCCTGCGCGAACATATCCACATCGACGGCATGCCCTTACATGTTGTCGATACTGCAGGCCTGCGGGACACGGATGATCATGTGGAAAAAATCGGCGTGGAACGGGCTTTGAGGGCCATCGGTGAAGCGGATCGGGTTTTGTTGGTGGTCGATTCGACAGCACCAGAGGCACTGGATCCTTTTGCCTTGTGGCCAGAATTCCTTGAGTCTCGACCGGATCCGGCGAAAGTCACCCTGATCCGGAACAAAGCCGATCTGACCGGTGAAGCGATTGCTCTGGAAACCAGTGACGACGGCCACGTGACCATCAGTCTCAGCGCCAAGTCCGCTGAAGGCCTCGACCTGCTGCGTGATCATCTAAAGGCGTGCATGGGTTACGAGCAGACCTCGGAGAGCAGCTTCAGCGCACGTCGCCGGCATCTGGAGGCACTGCGCCACGCCAGCGCGGCATTGGAACATGGCCGCGCGCAACTGACCCTGGCGGGCGCTGGGGAGTTGCTCGCTGAGGATTTGCGCCAGGCTCAACATTCCCTGGGTGAAATTACCGGGGCGTTCAGTTCTGATGATTTGCTCGGACGGATTTTCTCCAGCTTCTGCATTGGCAAATAAAGAGGGGGCTGTGGATAATTCATCCACAGCCCCTTTTTTGTTCACCAGTTATAGGACACCGTACCGAGCAAAGTACGATCCTCGCCCCAGTAACAGCGACCTGCATCGTTGCATCCCGAAACGTATTCCTTATCGAACAGGTTCTTCGCGTTCAGATCGACACTCCAGTGTGTATCTATCTGATATCCAACCGCCGCGTCGACCAATGTCACGTCGCCGGCATCCAGTTTTCCGTAGAGAGAAGGCGAAGTGTAGGCAAACGCACTGTCGAAATAACGCACGCCACCGGCCACATACAAGCCTTTCAAATCACCGTCGAGGAAGCGATATTTCGCCCAGGCCGACGCTTGATTACGCGGCACGCCGGTCATTTGGTGGCCCTTGACCAGCGACGTCGCCGAATCCTTGGTAATTTTTGCGTCGGTGTAGGTATAAGCCGCCGTGACATTGAGGTTCTGCGTCAAATTACTGTTGAGTTCCAGCTCCACCCCTTTGGCGCGGCTTTCGCCCACCTGGCGATAGGTTGACGTCGTTGCGTCGAAATAGGTGTCGTCCTTCTTGCGCAGGTCATACACCGAAGCGGTGAAAGCGGTGTCCCAGCCCATCGGTTCGTACTTCAAACCCACTTCGTACTGGCTGCTGGTGATCGGATCAAGCGGTGCGCCGGCATTGGAAATCTGCTGCACCGGCACGAACGCTGTTGAATAGCTGACATACGGCGTCATGCCGTTGTCGAACTGATACATCACGCCGCCCTGATAGGTGAACTTCTTGTCCTCGGAGCTGATGTTGCTGCCTCGCGCCACCTTGTCGCGGAAGTCACTGTCGACCCAGTCCTGGCGCCCGCCCAGCAGGAACAGCCAGTGGTCGTACTTGCTCTGAATCTGTGCATAAACACCCTTCATCTGCTGCTCGAGCAAAGTGTTCTGCACGGCAATTGGCGTGGTCGGATCGCGCAGGTAAACCGGGTTATACACATCGATCGGCCCGACAACGCCGGCATTCCAGTCCTGGTTGAACGAGGTGCGATCGTAGCTGACGCCCAACAGCACGGTGTTTTCCAGCTCGCCCGCCTCGAACTTGCCTTCGAGCTGGTTATCCAGCGAATACACCATGGATTTGTTGAAGCGATCGTAAGCGGTCACGTTCAACCGCGTGCCGAAACCGGCGTTGTTCAGATTGCCCGGCCAGGTTTCGTGGCGGGTGATGCGCGACTGCATGTAGCGCGAGTTCTGGCGGAACTGCCAGTCGTCGTTGAACGAGTGGCTGAACTCGTAACCGCTGCTCCAGGTTTCCCGTTCGAAGGTATTCCAGTCCGGGTCGCCGAGCATTGTGTCTTTGGATAATTGGCCGTTGGGATTACTCAGCAACGTGCCGGCGGCCGGCAGGCCAAGCTCCATGTTGGTGTGGTCTTTCTGGTAGTTGGCCAGCAGCGTCAGCGTATTGAAATCGTCGAAGTTCAGGGTCAGCGAAGGGGCGATATAAATCCGGTCGTCAGGAACGTGCTCGGTCTGGGTATCGGATTTGCGCCCCTGCATCACCACGCGTCCGAGAACGTTGCCGTTGTCATTGAGCGGGCCGGAGACATCTACGCCGATTTGCCGGCGATTGTTCGAGCCATAGCCCAGTTGCACTTCGCCCTGAGGCGCGGCGGTCGGGCGTTTGCTGACCAGATTGACCAGACCGCCTGGCGCATTTTCGCCATACAGCAGCGAAGACGGGCCACGGAACACCTCGACCCGCTCAAGTCCGTACGGCTCGGTGCTGGTGTCATAGCGATTGCCCTGCACGCGCAGTCCATCGCGCAGCAAACCGTAGCCGTAATCGGTGGCGTTGAAACCACGGATATAGAACAGGTCGCCAGCCAGACTGTCACCGGCGGCAAAAGGTGGGGCGAAGATCCCCGGCACGTAGCCGAGTACGTCGGTGAGTGTCTGGGATTTCTGATCCTTGATGCGCTGCCCGGTCACCACTGACACGGAACGCGGTGTTTCCGACAGCGGCGTATTGGTTTTCGTACCGATCCGGCTGTTTTGCGCCTTGTAGCCGACGTCGGCGGTGTAATCCAGATTCATTGGATTACCCAACTGCGCATTGATGTTGGTCGGCGCCAGTTCCAGGGCGTCACCGCTGGGCACGTTCTGCAGAATGTAACTGCCGGGTGCTTGTGGCACTGCCTGTAAACCCGAGCCTTGCAGCAATTGAGCGAAACCTTGTTCGACGCTGAAATCGCCATTTAAACCGGCACTGCGCAAGCGGCTGGTCTGCTGCGGCGAGAACGACAGAATCACATTGGCGGCAGCGGCGAACTGGCTCAAGGCACTATCCAGCGGGCCGGCGGCAATGGCGAAGCGCTGGGATGTCGACGCCGCGAAGGCGCTGTTGCTGATCACCAGACAAGACGCAGCGCTGGCCATCAATAAGCTGCATGCAATGCAATGTGGAGAAAAGCGCTGACGGAACGTGGGAAGACGCATGTGTGGATTAGCCCTGAAGGTGGCGAAGAGCCGCGTTTATCGCGATTACCTGTAGGGCCGGGTCAGGGCGAAAAAAGATAACCCTGCTTGAAATTATTTTTCCCCAGGCATTTTTTGATCAAGCGCTATGGCTGATCGAGATCCAATAACGGCTGAAATAACGCACGTTGATTGGCAACGAGGCCTGAAGGTTGGCCAGCACTGCGTCGGTCGAATCGAGCCGGAAAGTCCCGGAGACCCGCAGATCCCGGGCGCGGCGATCACAATGCAATACACCACTGCGATAGCGTCCCAACTCCGCGATTACATCGCCCAGGCGCGCGTCGAAAACGATCAACTGGCCGTTGATCCAGGCCACTTCTGATGACTGGAAGGAATGACTGAGGCCGATGTGCCGACTATCGAAATCCGCGCCTTCGCCTGCTTTCAGAATGAGCGCAGCAGTGGATGACTGCGCGGGTTGAACGCTGACTCGATCTTCCAGCACCCCAACTCTGGTTGAGCTGGACATCTGATGCACCGAGAACCGGGTGCCCAAAGCTTGAATCCGCCCGTCGCGGGTTTGCACATAAAACGGCCGCTGATCGCCAAGCTTGCCGGTTTGGATGAGGATTTCACCGGCACGCAGTTGAATCAGGCGTTGCGCTGCGTCGAAAGAAACATCGATGGCCGAGTCGGTGTTGAGCTGGATCTGGCTGCCATCGGCCAGGCTGATGGTGCGACGCTGACCCACACCGGTTTTATAGTCGGCCCAAACGTTGCCGAGGGATGTGTGTCGTTGAGCACTCCAGCCAACGAAGCCTGTTCCCGCTGCGAGCAGCAACAGCTTGAGCACCTGCCGGCGGTGCTGACCAGTGTTATTGAGCGCACATCGTTTCAGATCCTGCGGCAGCGTACCGAGGTGGCGCTGCAATTGTTCCATCTGGTTCCACGCCGCCAGATGCGCTGGATCGCTGTCTATCCACAACTGCCAGGCCTTTTGTTCGGCAAGGCTCGGTGGCTGAGACTGAAACTGCACATACCAGCTGGCGGCAGTTTCCAATAGCTGACGGTTTGCAGCGGCGGCCATCATGGCTGCGCCATGAGCAGGGCGCACTCAGTCAGGGCGCGGATCATGTGTTTTTTTACTGTGGTCAGCGAGACTCTCAATTGCACGGCGATCTGTTGATAAGTCAGTCCGTCGACTTGCGAAAGCATGAAGATGTGCCGTGTTCGCGGACCCAGCCCGGTCAATGCTTTATCCACAGCGATCAGGGTTTCAATGATCAGCGCCCTGTCTTCTTCGCTAATGACTGACGCTTCCGGCCGAGCTGCGAGGGCCTGCAGATAAGCGCTTTCAATCGCCCTGCGTCTATAACAATCGATGACCAGGCCGCGCGCAATAGTCGTCAGGTAATCCCTCGGCTCACGAATATGAGCTGCATTGCGCGCCGCCAGAACTCGCAAAAACGTGTCATGCGCCACATCGGCTGCATCGCAGGCGTTGTGCAGTTTGCCCTTGAGCCAACCATACAGCCACGAATGATGTTGCTCGTAGATTTGCTCGATCGCAGCGGTGTGGGCGGGTAGGGGCATGGGAGAAACTGATGTTTTAATGATAATGGCTATTATTAGCTTCTGTTACGTCCTCTCACAATAGCCTTTTCATTTCCTGCCCTTGGCTTGCCGAGCGTCACTAATCCCTAGCTGACGCTTTTTTTGCGTCCGGAAAAAGACATGTTGGCGATTTTCTGTGGACTAAGCCCTGTGAATAACTGCTCCTGAGGTCAGTTGATAAAGGGGGTTGAAAACTGGATATAACCTGCTCTGTGGATAACCATCCCTTTCATCCACAGGCTTACACCGGTTATCCAAGGGCCTCATTGCCACATGAGCACAGGGTTTTTAATCTCTGTACACATTGTAATACATGGCCTGTAGCGATCTATCCACAGAAATGGTGCTCAGTAAGAATAAACATAAAAACAAAGGTTTTATAAATTTCTCTCTTTTTTATTTTTTTTAACCTCGAGTTCTCCACAGCTGGTTAAATTTTGTGCAAAGGGTTCTTTAGAAAGGGCGAAGTCCCTATACTTGCCGACCAGGTCCAGAAACCTGGTTTCAATATTTCCTGAATGACCTACTTAAGCAGGCACGAGGTGCGTGGTGGATTTCCCTTCCCGTTTTGAAGTGATCGTCATCGGCGGCGGTCATGCCGGTACCGAGGCAGCACTGGCGTCAGCACGCATGGGGGCAAAAACCCTGTTGCTGACGCATAACGTGGAAACCCTCGGCGCCATGAGTTGCAACCCGGCCATCGGTGGCATCGGCAAAAGCCATCTGGTCAAGGAAATCGATGCCCTCGGCGGCGCGATGGCCATGGCTACCGACAAGGGCGGCATCCAGTTTCGTGTGTTGAACAGCCGCAAAGGCCCGGCAGTACGGGCGACCCGTGCGCAAGCCGACCGGATTCTCTACAAGGCCGCTGTCCGCGAAATCCTGGAAAACCAGCCGAACCTGTGGATATTTCAACAGGCTGCTGACGACCTGATCGTTGAGCAGGAGCGAGTCCGTGGTGTTGTCACACAGATGGGTCTGCGCTTCTTCGCCGATTCCGTGGTGTTGACCACTGGTACCTTCCTCGGTGGACTTATCCACATTGGTTTGCAGAATTTCTCTGGCGGTCGCGCGGGTGATCCACCGTCGATTGCTCTGGCCCACCGTCTGCGTGAGTTGCCATTGCGTGTCGGGCGCCTGAAAACCGGTACACCGCCGCGTATTGATGGCAAATCTGTGGATTTCTCGGTGATGACCGAGCAACCGGGTGACACTCCGATCCCGGTGATGTCGTTCATGGGCAGCAAGGAGCAGCATCCGCGCCAGGTCAGTTGCTGGATCACCCATACCAACGCGCGTACCCACGAAATCATCGCGGCGAATCTTGATCGTTCGCCGATGTATTCCGCTGCCGGTGAAATCGAAGGTGTCGGCCCGCGTTATTGCCCGTCGATCGAAGACAAGATTCATCGCTTTGCCGACAAGGAAAGCCATCAGGTGTTCATCGAACCGGAAGGTCTGACCACCCATGAGCTGTATCCGAACGGGATATCCACAAGCCTGCCGTTCGACGTGCAATTGCAGATCGTGCAGTCGATCCGCGGTATGGAAAACGCGCACATCGTGCGTCCGGGTTATGCGATCGAGTACGACTACTTCGATCCCCGCGATCTGAAGTACAGTCTGGAAACCAAAGTCATCGGCGGTCTGTTCTTCGCCGGGCAGATCAACGGCACCACCGGTTACGAAGAAGCCGGCGCTCAAGGTCTGCTCGCCGGCGCCAACGCTGCGCTGCGGGCCAAGGGCAAAGAAGCCTGGTGTCCGCGCCGCGATGAAGCGTACATCGGCGTTCTGGTCGACGACCTGATCACCCTCGGTACCCAAGAGCCGTACCGCATGTTCACCTCTCGCGCCGAGTACCGCCTGATTCTGCGCGAAGACAACGCCGACCTGCGCCTGACCGAAAAAGGTCGCGAACTCGGTCTGGTCGATGACGCGCGCTGGGCGGCCTTCTGCAAGAAACGCGAAAGCATCGAGCTTGAAGAGCAGCGCCTGAAAAGCACTTGGGTGCGGCCAAATACTCCGCAGGGCGATGCTATTGCTGACAAGTTCGGCACGCCGCTGACCCACGAATACAACTTGCTCAACCTGTTGAGCCGTCCGGAAATCGATTACGCCGGTCTGGTCGAAGTGACCGGGCAGGGCGCCGAAGATCCACAGGTCGCCGAGCAGGTTGAGATCAAGACCAAATACGCCGGTTACATCGACCGCCAACAGGACGAAATCGCTCGTCTGCGTGCCAGCGAAGACACAAAATTGCCTGTGGATATCGATTACACCAACATCTCCGGTCTGTCCAAGGAGATCCAGAGCAAGCTCGGCGCCACACGTCCCGAAACGCTGGGCCAGGCTTCGCGGATCCCGGGCGTGACCCCGGCAGCGATTTCGCTGTTGATGATTCATTTGAAAAAACGCGGCGCGGGCCGTCAGTTGGAGCAAAGCGCTTGAGTGCCAAGGTCACTTCGCAACACGCCGAAGAGTTATCCACAGGAGCCCGCGAGCTCGGTGTCAATCTCACAGAAACTCAGCACGCATTGCTGCTGGGTTATCTGGCCCTGTTGATCAAATGGAACCAGGCCTACAACCTGACCGCTGTGCGCGATCCGGACGAAATGGTTTCGCGGCACTTGCTCGATAGTCTCAGCGTGATGTCGTTTATCGAAAACGGTCGCTGGCTCGATGTCGGCAGTGGTGGTGGCATGCCTGGTATTCCGCTGGCGATCCTGTATCCGGACTCGCAGGTGACCTGTCTGGACAGCAATGGCAAGAAAACCCGCTTTCTGACTCAGGTCAAACTGGAGCTGAAGCTGGATAACCTGCAAGTTATCCACAGTCGCGTCGAAGCGTTTCAGCCTGCGCAACCATTCAACGGGATCATTTCCCGGGCCTTCAGCAGCATGGAAAACTTTACCAACTGGACGCGTCACCTCGGCGATGCCGATACACGCTGGCTGGCAATGAAGGGCGTTCATCCGGCCGATGAGCTGGTAGCATTGCCGGCAGATTTCAAACTCGATAGCGAACACGCCCTGGCCGTCCCCGGTTGCCAAGGCCAACGCCATCTGCTGATACTGCGCCGCACGGCATGATTGGGAACACAAGCAAGAATGGCTAAGGTATTCGCGATAGCGAACCAGAAGGGTGGTGTGGGCAAAACCACCACCTGCATCAACCTCGCAGCATCCCTGGTCGCGACCAAGCGCCGGGTGCTGTTGATCGATCTCGATCCACAGGGCAACGCCACCATGGGTAGCGGTGTGGATAAACATGGTCTGGAAAACTCGGTCTACGATCTGCTGATCGGTGAATGCGACCTGGGTCAGGCCATGCACTTCTCCGAGCACGGCGGTTATCAATTGCTGCCGGCCAACCGCGATCTGACCGCGGCCGAAGTGGTGCTGCTGGAAATGCAGATGAAGGAAAGCCGTCTGCGCAGCGCGCTGGCGCCGATCCGTGACAACTACGATTACATTTTGATCGACTGCCCACCGTCGCTGTCGATGCTCACACTCAACGCACTGGTCGCCGCTGACGGGGTGATTATCCCCATGCAGTGCGAATACTTTGCGCTGGAAGGTTTGAGCGACCTTGTGGATAACATCAAGCGCATCGCCGAGCTGCTCAACCCGAACCTGAAAGTCGAAGGCCTGCTGCGGACCATGTACGACCCGCGCTTGAGCCTGATGAACGATGTTTCGGCGCAGCTCAAGGAGCACTTCGGCGATCAGCTGTACGACACGGTGATCCCGCGCAACATTCGCTTGGCCGAAGCACCGAGCTACGGCATGCCGGCGCTGGCTTACGACAAGCAATCGCGTGGTGCCCTGGCCTATCTGGCTCTGGCAGGCGAGATGGTTCGTCGTCAGCGCAAAAATTCACGCATTGCTGCTGCTCAGCCAACTTAAGGAATCCCCATGGCCGTCAAGAAACGAGGTCTCGGACGTGGACTCGATGCACTGCTGAGTGGTCCGACGGTCAGCGCGCTGGAAGAACAAGCCGCGCAGGCCGACACCCGCGAACTGCAACACCTGCCGCTGGACCTGCTGCAGCGTGGCAAATATCAGCCGCGCCGTGACATGGACCCGCAGGCCCTGGAAGAGCTGGCGCAGTCGATCAAGGCCCAAGGCGTGATGCAGCCGATCGTGGTACGCCCGATTGGTGGCGGCCGGTTTGAGATCATTGCCGGTGAACGCCGCTGGCGCGCCAGTCAGCAGGCCGGGCAGGAAACCATCCCGGCGATGGTTCGCGATGTGCCGGATGAAACCGCCATTGCGATTGCGCTGATCGAGAACATCCAGCGTGAAGACCTCAACCCGATCGAAGAAGCCGTCGCCTTGCAGCGCTTGCAGCAGGAATTCCAGCTGACTCAGCAACAGGTTGCCGAGGCTGTGGGTAAGTCGCGGGTGACTGTGGCTAACCTGTTGCGACTTATTGCACTGCCCGAAGTGATCAAGACCATGCTGTCGCACGGTGACCTGGAAATGGGTCACGCGCGTGCCTTGCTCGGTCTGCCGGACAATCAGCAGGTCGAAGGGGCGCGACATGTTGTCGCACGAGGGCTGACTGTGCGCCAAACCGAGGCACTGGTTCGCCAGTGGTTGAGTGGCAAACCGGAGCCTGTGGAAGCTGCCAAACCCGACCCGGACATCGCTCGCCTCGAGCAGCGCCTGGCCGAGCGCCTAGGCTCTGCGGTGCAGATTCGCCATGGCAAGAAGGGCAAAGGCCAATTGGTGATTGGTTATAACTCGCTCGACGAGCTTCAAGGTGTGCTCGCACACATCCGCTGAAACATTTCCTCATGTAGCGCGCAGTCGGAAATCACTACCTGACAGTTGAATAGGGGCAGAACCGCCCCTATACTCTGCGCGCATTTTGTCGGCACAAATTATGCCAAGTTATTGAATTTCGGCAGCCGACCATTGGAGAGCAACTGTGATGGAAACCCGCACGCCAAACCGCTTGCCTTTCCATCGCCTGGCGGTTTTTCCGGTGTTGATGGCTCAATTTGTCATTCTGCTCATTGCCGCTTTGGCGCTCTGGCAATGGCATGGAGTCGTTGCCGGATACTCGGGACTTTGCGGAGGCCTGATAGCCTTGCTGCCCAATGTTTATTTCGCTCACAGGGCATTCCGGTTTTCCGGCGCCCGAGCAGCCCAGTCCATCGTCCGGTCTTTTTATGCCGGCGAGGCAGGCAAACTTATTTTGACGGCAGTGCTGTTTGCACTGGTGTTCGCAGGTGTGAAGCCACTGGCGCCGATCGCAGTATTCGGCGTGTTCGTGCTGACGCAGTCGGTCAGCTGGTTCGCTCCCCTGCTGATGAGAACAAGACTTTCGAGACCTTAGGGCGTTTGAGGCAACCATGGCAGAGACAACCGCTTCGGGCTATATCCAGCACCACTTGCAGAACCTGACTTTCGGTCAGCTACCCAACGGCGGCTGGGGCTTTGCCCACACCGCAGCAGAAGCCAAGGAAATGGGCTTCTGGGCTTTCCACGTCGATACCCTCGGCTGGTCGGTCGCGCTGGGTCTGATCTTCGTTCTTCTTTTCCGCATGGCGGCAAAGAAAGCGACTTCGGGTCAGCCGGGTGCCTTGCAGAACTTCGTTGAAGTATTGGTCGAATTCGTCGATGGCAGCGTGAAAGACAGCTTCCATGGCCGTAGCCCGGTGATTGCACCGCTGGCACTGACCATCTTCGTCTGGGTGTTCCTGATGAACGCCGTCGACCTGGTACCGGTCGACTGGATTCCTCAGCTGGCCATCCTGATCTCCGGCGATGCCCACATCCCGTTCCGCGCCGTGTCGACTACCGACCCGAACGCGACTCTGGGCATGGCGTTCTCGGTGTTCGCACTGATCATTTTCTACAGCATCAAGGTCAAGGGCATCGGCGGCTTCATCGGCGAACTGACCCTGCACCCGTTCGGCAGCAAGAACATCTTCGTTCAGGCCCTGCTGATCCCGGTGAACTTCCTGCTGGAATTCGTCACCCTGATCGCCAAGCCGATCTCTCTGGCTCTGCGTCTGTTCGGCAACATGTATGCCGGCGAGCTGGTGTTCATTCTGATCGCTGTGATGTTCGGCAGCGGCCTGCTCTGGCTCAGCGGCCTGGGCGTTGTTCTGCAGTGGGCGTGGGCTGTATTCCACATCCTGATCATCACCCTGCAGGCGTTCATCTTCATGATGCTGACCATCGTCTACCTGTCGATGGCGCACGAAGAAAACCATTAAGACCAGTCTCGACTAGTCTGATGTTCCTCCCGGTCAAACGGGAGGGAGCTCCTTGCGGGGCAGCTGAAACGATTTGTTTTACCGCTTTAATCTAAAAAACCTAAACCATACGACGTAAAAGTCGGGAGGAAAGATGGAAACTGTAGTTGGTCTAACCGCTATCGCTGTTGCACTGTTGATCGGCCTGGGCGCACTGGGTACCGCAATTGGTTTCGGCCTGCTGGGCGGCAAGTTCCTGGAAGGCGCAGCGCGTCAGCCAGAAATGGTTCCAATGCTGCAAGTAAAAATGTTCATCGTTGCCGGTCTGCTCGACGCCGTAACCATGATCGGTGTTGGTATCGCTCTGTTCTTCACCTTTGCGAACCCGTTCGTTGGTCAGATCGCTGGCTGATTACTCGGATCTTCCGGGTAATTTGGTGTGATGGACAACGTAACTGCGAGGTGTTGGCGTGAACATTAATGCGACCCTGATTGGCCAGTCCGTTGCGTTCCTGATTTTTGTACTGTTCTGCATGAAGTATGTATGGCCTCCGGTCATCGCTGCTCTGCACGAACGTCAAAAGAAGATCGCTGATGGTCTGGACGCTGCCAGCCGTGCAGCTCGCGACCTGGAGTTGGCCCAAGAGAAAGCGGGTCAGCAACTGCGCGAAGCGAAAGCTCAGGCAGCTGAAATCATCGAGCAAGCCAAGAAACGCGGTAACCAGATCGTCGAAGAGGCTGTTGAAAAAGCCCGTATCGACGCTGACCGTGTGAAGGTTCAGGCTCAAGCCGAGATCGAACAGGAACTGAACAGCGTCAAAGACAAGCTGCGTGCCCAAGTGGGCTTGCTGGCTGTTGGCGGCGCCGAGAAGATCCTGGGTGCCACAATCGATCAAAACGCGCACGCAGAGCTGGTTAACCAACTGGCTGCTGAAATCTAAGCGAGGGCGATCATGGCAGAACTGACCACGTTGGCCCGACCTTACGCTAAGGCGGCCTTCGAGCACGCTCAGGCCCACCAGCAACTGGCCAATTGGTCAGCCATGCTCGGCCTGGCAGCAGCGGTGTCGCAAGACGACACCCTGCAGCGCGTGCTCAAGGCCCCGCGACTGACGAGCGCAGAAAAGGCCGCCACGTTCATTGACGTGTGCGGCGACAAGTTTGATGAAAAGGCACGCAATTTCATCAACGTCGTTGCCGAGAACGACCGTCTCCTGCTTCTGCCGGAGATCGCCGCTCTGTTCGACCTGTACAAGGCCGAACAAGAGAAATCGGTAGACGTTGAAGTGACCAGTGCATTTGCATTGAACCAAGAACAGCAAGACAAACTCGCCAAGGTTCTCAGTGCACGACTCAACCGGGAAGTGCGCCTGCAAGTTGCGGAGGACGCTGCCTTGATTGGTGGTGTCGTGATCCGCGCCGGCGACCTGGTTATCGATGGCTCGATTCGCGGCAAAATCGCGAAACTTGCCGAAGCATTGAAATCTTGAGTTTGAAGGGGCAGCAGAGCAATGCAGCAACTCAATCCTTCCGAAATAAGTGAAATTATCAAGGGCCGCATCGACAAGCTCGATGTGACCTCCCAAGCCCGTAACGAAGGCACTGTCGTCAGCGTATCTGACGGCATCGTGCGGATTCACGGTCTGGCCGACGTCATGTACGGCGAGATGATCGAGTTTCCGGGCGGCGTCTACGGTATGGCCCTCAACCTGGAGCAGGACTCCGTAGGTGCCGTGGTATTGGGCTCCTACCAGTCGCTGGCTGAAGGCATGAGCGCCAAGTGCACCGGCCGCATCCTCGAAGTTCCTGTTGGTAAGGAATTGCTGGGCCGCGTAGTCGATGCTCTGGGTAACCCTGTTGACGGCAAAGGTCCACTGGGCAACACCGAGACCGACGCGGTCGAGAAAGTTGCTCCAGGCGTGATCTGGCGTAAGTCGGTAGACCAGCCTGTACAGACTGGCTACAAGGCTGTCGATGCCATGATCCCTGTCGGCCGTGGCCAGCGTGAGCTGATCATCGGTGACCGTCAGATCGGTAAAACCGCTCTGGCGATCGACGCGATCATCAACCAGAAAGACAGCGGCATTTTCTGCGTCTACGTAGCCATCGGTCAGAAGCAATCGACCATCGCCAACGTGGTTCGCAAGCTGGAAGAAAACGGCGCCCTGGCCAACACGATCATCGTGGCTGCCAGTGCTTCGGAATCTCCTGCGCTGCAATTCCTGGCACCGTACTCCGGTTGCACCATGGGTGAATTCTTCCGCGACCGCGGTGAAGACGCGCTGATCGTTTATGACGATCTGTCCAAGCAGGCAGTGGCTTACCGCCAGATTTCCCTGCTGCTGCGCCGTCCACCAGGCCGTGAAGCTTACCCAGGCGACGTGTTCTATCTCCACTCCCGTCTGCTGGAGCGCGCATCCCGCGTTTCGGAAGAATACGTAGAGAAGTTCACCAACGGCGCAGTGACCGGCAAAACCGGTTCCCTGACCGCACTGCCGATCATCGAAACCCAGGCTGGCGACGTTTCCGCGTTCGTTCCGACCAACGTGATTTCCATCACCGACGGTCAGATCTTCCTGGAATCGGCCATGTTCAACTCGGGCATCCGCCCTGCAGTGAACGCCGGTGTTTCGGTATCCCGTGTGGGTGGTGCCGCTCAGACCAAGATCATCAAGAAGCTCTCCGGTGGTATCCGTACCGCTCTGGCTCAGTACCGTGAACTGGCGGCATTCGCTCAGTTCGCTTCTGACCTGGACGAAGCGACCCGCAAGCAACTTGAGCATGGTCAGCGCGTTACCGAGCTGATGAAGCAGAAGCAATACGCACCAATGTCGATCGCTGACATGGCGCTGTCGCTGTATGCCGCTGAGCGTGGGTTCCTGACTGACATTGAAATCGCCAAGGTCGGCAGCTTCGAACAAGCGCTGATTGCTTTCTTCAACCGCGATCACGCCGATTTGATGGCCAAGATCAACGTTAAAGGTGACTTCAATGACGAAATCGACGCTGGCATGAAAGCCGGTATCGAGAAGTTCAAGGCCACCCAAACCTGGTAAGCCGCAGCGGGAGCCGCGAGGCTCCCGCTTGCTAACCTGATAGGTGTTACATGGCAGGCGCAAAAGAGATTCGCAGTAAGATTGCGAGCATCAAAAGCACGCAAAAGATTACCAGCGCCATGGAAAAAGTGGCGGTCAGCAAAATGCGCAAGGCACAAATGCGCATGGCTGCTAGCCGTCCTTATGCGGAGCGTATCCGCCAGGTAATTGGGCATCTGGCCAACGCCAACCCGGAATACCGCCACCCGTTCATGATCGACCGCGAAATCAAGCGCGTCGGTTATGTCGTCGTGAGCAGTGACCGTGGTCTGTGCGGCGGCTTGAACACCAACCTGTTCAAGGCCCTGGTCAAGGACATGGCGTTAAACCGCGAAAACGGCGTCGAGATTGATCTGTGTGTAGTCGGTAGCAAGGGTGCGGCCTTTTTCCGCAACTTCGGCGGTAACGTCGTTGCAGCTATCAGCCACCTGGGTGAAGAGCCGTCGATCAATGATCTGATCGGCAGCGTCAAGGTGATGCTGGATGCCTACCTGGACGGCCGTATCGACCGCCTGTCCGTGGTGTCCAACAAGTTCATCAACACCATGACACAACAGCCTACCGTGGAGCAGTTGATTCCACTGGTGGCAACCCCGGATCAGGATCTCAAGCACCACTGGGACTATCTCTACGAACCGGACGCCAAAGAGCTGCTTGACGGCTTGATGGTCCGTTACGTCGAGTCGCAGGTCTACCAGGCGGTGGTCGAGAACAACGCGGCTGAACAGGCTGCGCGGATGATCGCGATGAAGAACGCTACCGACAACGCCGGTGATTTGATCAGCGATTTGCAGCTGATCTACAACAAGGCGCGTCAGGCTGCGATCACCCAAGAGATCTCGGAAATCGTCGGCGGCGCTGCCGCGGTTTAACGGTTCAAATATTCAGAGGATCCAGCTATGAGTAGCGGACGTATCGTTCAAATCATCGGCGCCGTTATCGACGTGGAATTTCCACGCGACAGCGTACCGAGCATCTACAACGCGCTGACTGTACAAAGCGCGGCCGCAACCACCCTGGAAGTTCAGCAGCAGCTGGGCGACGGCGTGGTGCGTACCATTGCGATGGGTTCCACCGAGGGCTTGAAGCGCGGTCTGGAAGTCACCGACTCTGGCGCAGCCATCTCCGTACCGGTCGGTAAAGCGACCCTGGGCCGGATCATGGACGTCCTCGGTAACCCGATCGACGAAGCTGGCCCGATCGACACCGAAGAGCGCTGGGGCATTCACCGCGCAGCACCTTCGTTCGCCGAGCAAGCAGGCGGCAACGACCTGCTGGAAACCGGCATCAAGGTTATCGACCTGGTCTGCCCGTTCGCCAAGGGCGGTAAAGTCGGTCTGTTCGGTGGTGCCGGTGTAGGCAAAACCGTAAACATGATGGAACTGATCCGTAACATCGCCATCGAGCACAGCGGTTATTCCGTGTTCGCCGGTGTGGGTGAGCGTACTCGTGAGGGTAACGACTTCTACCACGAGATGAAGGACTCCAACGTTCTGGACAAAGTGGCACTGGTTTACGGTCAGATGAACGAGCCGCCGGGAAACCGTCTGCGCGTAGCACTGACCGGCCTGACCATGGCCGAGAAGTTCCGTGACGAAGGTAACGACGTTCTGCTGTTCGTCGACAACATCTATCGTTACACCCTGGCCGGTACTGAAGTATCCGCACTGCTGGGCCGTATGCCTTCGGCAGTAGGTTACCAGCCGACCCTGGCTGAAGAGATGGGCGTTCTGCAGGAACGTATCACTTCGACCAAGGAAGGTTCGATCACCTCGATCCAGGCGGTATACGTACCTGCGGACGACTTGACCGACCCGTCGCCAGCGACCACCTTCGCCCACTTGGACGCCACCGTCGTTCTGTCCCGTGACATCGCTTCCCTGGGTATCTACCCGGCGGTAGATCCACTGGATTCGACTTCGCGCCAGCTGGACCCGAACGTGATCGGTCAGGACCACTACGACACCGCTCGCGGCGTTCAGTATGTTCTGCAGCGTTACAAAGAGCTGAAAGACATCATCGCGATCCTGGGTATGGACGAGCTGTCGGAAGCCGACAAACAGTTGGTTAACCGTGCTCGTAAGATCCAGCGCTTCTTGTCGCAGCCGTTCTTCGTGGCTGAAGTCTTCACCGGTGCTTCGGGTAAATACGTTTCCCTGAAAGACACCATTGCTGGCTTCAAAGGCATCCTCAACGGTGACTACGACCACCTGCCAGAACAAGCGTTCTACATGGTTGGCGGCATCGAAGAAGCGATCGAAAAAGCCAAGAAACTGTAATCCCGGCGCCCGGCAACGGGCGCTAATTTAGGTTGAGGCAATCAGATGGCTATGACAGTCCATTGCGATATCGTCAGCGCGGAAGGGGAAATCTTTTCCGGCCTGGTCGAGATGGTGATTGCGCACGGTGCACTGGGTGATCTTGGTATCGCTCTGGGTCACGCGCCGCTGATCACTAATCTCAAGCCGGGTCCGATCCGCCTGATCAAGCAAGGCGGGGAAGCCGAGGTGTTCTACATCTCCGGTGGTTTCCTCGAGGTTCAGCCGAACATGGTCAAGGTACTTGCCGATACCGTGCAACGTGCCGCCGACCTGGATGAAGCTCAGGCTCAGGCAGCTCTCAAGGCTGCCGAGAATGCCCTGAACGAAAAAGGCGCGGACTTCGATTACGGCGCCGCTGCCACTCGTCTGGCCGAGGCTGCAGCCCAGCTGCGCACCGTCCAGCAGATCCGCAAGAAGTTTGGCGGTTAATCCGTCATCCGCTTGTTGTGCGATTGATAAAAAAGGGTAGCCTCGGCTACCCTTTTTTCTTTTCCGAATTCCCACAAACCGGTCGCAGTTGCTGACCACCCAGGATTGGTAGCCAGTCATGTCTCTCGAAATCGTTATCCTCGCGGCCGGTCAAGGCACTCGCATGCGCTCGGCGCTGCCCAAAGTGCTGCACCCGATTGCCGGCAACTCCATGCTCGGCCATGTTATCCACAGCGCCCGGCAACTTGATCCACAGCGCATCCACGTAGTGATCGGGCACGGTGCCGATGTGGTGCGTGAGCGTCTGGCAGCTGATGACCTGAATTTCGTGTTGCAGGACAAGCAACTGGGCACTGGCCATGCCACCGCCCAGGCGGTGCCGTTCATTGATGCCGACACTGTGCTGATTCTTTACGGCGATGTGCCGCTGATTGAAGTCGAAACCCTGCAACGTCTGCTCAAGCATGTCGTGCCGGGCCAGATGGGTTTGCTCACTGTCGAGCTGGATGACCCGACCGGTTACGGCCGCATCGTGCGTGATGCTGACGGCAAGGTCGCGGCAATCGTCGAGCACAAAGACGCCAGCGAAGCGCAACGTGCGATCACCGAAGGCAACACCGGCATCCTCGCTGTGCCGGCCAATCGCCTGGCGGACTGGATGAGTCGCCTGTCGAACAATAACGCGCAGGGCGAGTACTACCTTACCGACGTGATCGAAATGGCGGTCAGCGATGGTCTGGTGGTTGCCACCGAACAGCCGCACGACCCGATGGAAGTGCAGGGCGCCAACGATCGCAAGCAGCTCTCTGAACTGGAGCGTCATTACCAGTTGCGCGCCGGCCGCCGCCTGATGGCTGAGGGCGTGACCCTGCGTGACCCGGCCCGCTTCGACGTACGCGGCGAAGTCAGCGTCGGTCGCGATGTGCTGATCGACATCAACGTGATCCTCGAAGGCAAGGTCATCATCGAAGACGACGTACAGATCGGCCCGAACTGCGTGATCAAGGACAGCACCCTGCGCAAAGGCGTGGTAATCAAGGCCAACAGTCATATAGAAGGCGCCATTCTCGGTGAAGGCAGTGACGCTGGTCCCTTCGCGCGGTTACGCCCGGGCACTGTGCTCGAAGCGCGCGCCCATGTGGGTAACTTCGTTGAGCTGAAAAATGCACACATGGGCGAAGGTGCCAAGGCTGGCCATCTGACCTATCTGGGCGATGCCGAAATCGGCGCACGCACCAATATCGGTGCCGGCACCATCACCTGCAACTACGATGGCGCCAACAAGTGGAAAACCGTGCTGGGTGCTGATGTGTTCATCGGTTCCAACAACTCGCTGGTCGCGCCTGTGGATATCTCCAACGGTGCAACCACTGCAGCCGGCTCGACCATCACGCAAAATGTGGATAACGCTCAGCTGGCGGTTGGCCGAGCCCGTCAGAAGAACATTGACGGCTGGAAGCGGCCGGAAAAAATCAAAAAATCCTGATTTATCCACAATCCCCTGTAGGAGCGAGCCTGCTCGCGAATGCGGTCTCTCAGTCACGTCTTGAGTGGCTAAGACTCCCCCTTTCGCGATCGGGCTCGCTCCCACAGTCATTTCAATCTTTCTGAATTTTTCTCTTCGTGTCTTGACGGCAACCTTTCGATAGAGTTTCATTGCTTGCGTTATCTTTCGAATCGAAACTTAAGCTGCCATGTCCAAGCGCAATACTCCTCAACGTCGCCATAACATCCTCGCCTTGCTCAATGAGCAGGGCGAAGTCAGTGTCGACGAGCTGGCCAAGCGTTTCGAAACTTCGGAAGTTACGATTCGCAAGGATCTCGCCGCGCTGGAAACCCATGGTCTATTGCTGCGTCGTTACGGCGGTGCGATCACCATGCCGCAAGAGCTGGTCGCAGAAACGGCGCAGAGTATTTCCAAATACAAACAGGCGATCGCTCGCGCGGCGGTCAAACGCATCCGCGAGCACGCGCGCATCATCATCGACAGCGGCAGCACCACCGCCGCGATGATTCCCGAACTGGGCCAGCAACCGGGTCTGGTGGTGATGACCAACTCGCTGCATGTCGCCAATGCCTTGAGCGAACTGGAACACGAGCCGGTGCTGCTGATGACCGGCGGCACTTGGGATCCACACTCGGAATCCTTTCAGGGCCAGGTCGCCGAGCAGGTACTACGCTCTTACGACTTCGATCAACTGTTCATCGGCGCTGACGGCATCGATCTGGTGCGCGGCACCACCACCTTCAATGAACTGCTCGGCCTCAGCCGGGTGATGGCCGACGTTGCGCGAGAAGTGATCGTCATGGTCGAGGCCGACAAGATCGGTCGCAAGATTCCCAACCTGGAGCTGCCCTGGAGCAGCATCCATACCCTCATTACCGATGATCGCCTGTCTGTCGAGGCACGCGATCAGCTTCAGGCCCGCGGGATCACTTTGATCTGTGCGGCTGTCAGTCAGGAGAAATAACCATGTGTGGCATTGTCGGCGCTGTAGCTGAACGTAATATCACCGCCATCCTTCTCGAAGGCCTGAAGCGCCTCGAATACCGCGGCTATGACAGCGCCGGTGTGGCGGTTTATACCAATGACCAGACCCTGGAACGCATGCGCCGTCCGGGCAAGGTCAGCGAACTGGAAACTGCGCTGGCCGAACAGCCGCTGGCCGGCCGTCTCGGTATCGCCCACACCCGTTGGGCTACCCATGGCGCGCCGTGCGAGCGCAATGCCCACCCGCATTTTTCCGGTGACATTGCGGTGGTGCACAACGGCATCATCGAGAACCACGAAGCCCTGCGCGAACAGCTGAAAGCGCTGGGCTATGCGTTCAGCTCGGACACCGACACCGAAGTCATCGCCCACCTGCTGACCCACAAGCTCAAGGAACAACCGGACCTGACTGCCGCGCTCAAAGCGACCGTCAAGGAGCTGCACGGTGCCTACGGTCTGGCAGTGATCAATGCACAGCAACCGGATCGTCTGGTCGCCGCGCGCAGTGGCAGTCCATTGGTGATCGGCCTGGGTCTGGGCGAGAACTTCCTCGCTTCCGACCAACTCGCTCTGCGTCAGGTCACTGACCGCTTCATGTACCTGGAAGAAGGCGATATCGCTGAAATCCGTCGCGACAGCGTGCAGATCTGGGACGTGAACGGCAACGCTGTCGAGCGCCAGACCGTGCAGTACACCGACGGTGCCGAAGCCGCCGACAAGGGCGAGTTCCGCCACTACATGCTCAAGGAAATCCACGAGCAACCGACCGTGGTTCAGCGCACTCTCGAAGGTCGCCTGGGCAACAATCAAGTGCTGGTTGAGGCCTTCGGTCCACAAGCTGCCGAGCTGTTCGCCAAAGTACGCAACGTGCAGATCGTCGCCTGCGGCACCAGCTATCACGCCGGCATGGTCGCGCGTTACTGGCTCGAAGAACTGGCCGGCATCCCGTGCCAGGTGGAAGTCGCCAGCGAATTCCGTTATCGCAAAGTGGTGGTGCAGCCGGACACGCTGTTCGTGACCATCTCGCAGTCCGGCGAAACCGCTGACACCCTCGCGGCCCTGCGCAATGCCAAAGAGCTGGGCTTCCTCGCCAGCCTGGCGATCTGCAACGTCGGCATCAGCTCGCTGGTGCGTGAATCCGACCTGACTCTTTTGACCCAGGCCGGCCGCGAAATCGGTGTGGCCTCGACCAAAGCCTTTACCACGCAACTGGTCGGCCTGTTGCTGCTGACTTTGTCGCTGGGTCAGGTGCGCGGCACTCTGGCCAACGGTGTCGAAGCCACACTCGTCGAAGAACTGCGTCGCCTGCCGACCCGCCTCGGCGAAGCGCTGGCGATGGACAGCACCGTGGAAAAAATCGCCGAGCTGTTTGCCGAGAAAAACCACACCCTGTTCCTCGGCCGCGGCGCGCAATTCCCGGTAGCAATGGAAGGTGCCTTGAAGCTCAAGGAGATCTCCTACATCCATGCCGAAGCCTACCCGGCCGGCGAGCTCAAACACGGGCCGCTGGCACTTGTGGATAACGACATGCCAGTGGTGACCGTCGCGCCGAACAACGAACTGCTGGAGAAGCTCAAATCCAACCTGCAGGAAGTCCGCGCTCGCGGCGGCGAGTTGATCGTGTTCGCGGACGAAAAGGCTGCGATGACCAACGGCGAAGGCACTCACGTGGTGCAGATGCCGCACATCCACGACATTCTCTCGCCGATCCTTTATACGATTCCGCTGCAACTGCTGTCTTACTACGTGGCCGTGCTCAAGGGCACCGACGTTGATCAGCCGCGCAACCTGGCGAAATCGGTCACCGTGGAATAAGTTATCCACCGTTGATCTACGCTCCTGGTTTTGAACAATATAGATTGACACTAATCAATATAGTTTGACACGCGGAAACATAGATTGACACAAGGCTGAAACCCCCGTATCTACGGGGGTTTCTTCTTTCCAGGCTTTCCTTTGGTCTGGATTCATCGCTTCAGTTTTCAGCGGGTGTAGTCTAGAAATGCTTTAAATATGGTCGCTACGGTGGTCATGTTCTTCTACGACTTTTTCTCGGCAAGAGGTGAAGCGGTCCACATCGACTGAGGAGGCGTGGGTTGCGAGGTCGTAAGTTTGCATCACAGCAGGACATTGATCGGCACATTGCAAATGGATTTGGCGGAGGCGCCGGGGCGAGCTACGTGCCTTGGCTGCGGGTACAGGACGTTCCTTCGATCGGTCGTTCGCACAAGATTCAAGGCGTCAAGATCGACAGGATCCATCACTTGCTGTCAGATCTCGAGCGTTCTTACTTCCTTGTGTGTGAATTTTCAGAAGACGTCGTGGATATTCGTGAGCAATACCCATTGCTCCCCTCAGAGCGGGCGCAAGCAATAGCAACGTCTATAGATGTACGCTTCCCCCGGTACCCTAGAACAACGCTACCTTATGTGATGACGACCGACTTTCTACTAACTGTTAAGGACCAGAATGGAAATTTCAAGTCGGTAGCTAGAACTGTGAAGTATCGTTCTGATTTAGTAGGTAAAGGAAATAAACGCACGCTTGAAAAACTTGAGATTGAAAAGCGCTTTTGGCAGGGTCAAGGTGTCGATTGGAAAATCGTCACAGACGAGTTTTTTACACGAGATCTGATTAAAAACCTTGGGCTAATCAGAAAATACTCAAAACTCCCTCGTGATTTAATGAAAGTATCGCTGCATTCTAATTTTATTGATTGCTTGGCAAACAGCCGGGAATATCCGTGGACTTTGGCCACCTGTTTGAGAAAAATTGCATCCCTTCTGTCCATCTCCTATATCGACGCCCAAGCAATATTCTTCCATCTGGTTTGGAATAAGGTACTGAAAATCGACTTGGTAAGCTCTCCTCTACATCTTACTGGGCTAGTTCCTGACTTCGAAGTTATCCAGAACTCTATCGATATTTCGGTGAAGGAGAAAATGTCATGAATTTGTTCGTAAATGACGTTTTTGAGCCTGTTACCGATTTGTCAGTTATTGGTACGATCGTTAGGCTCATTTACCTTGATGAAATGCATGACGTGGCTGTTGTGATTGACCTAGCTGATCCTCCCAGGCAGCCATACGCTATTAGTCTTGAAGAGCTGCATCGATCGGTATCCGGTGGTGATACGAAACCAGTGACCATCGCCACACCCGAGTTCATGCTTGTGCTTGAGGATCAGTTGGACGAGGCAGCCAAGCTGGGCCGAGACGAAAAATGGGCCATCATTGCCCCTCTGCTAGATCCTGACTACCCAGGGCGAATATTCGCACGGGGGGAATTCGGCCCGTTGGTTAGCAAAAGAGCTTCAGACTTGGGGATTCAGCGGAAGAAGATTTATCGGCTTCTTTACCGTTATTGGATCTATGGTCAAATCCGAAACTCCTTGCTTAATAATTATTCAGCGGTAGGTGTTTCCGATAGAAAATATGATCCGAGTAAGCCTCCAGGTCGAAAGCCTAAATTTCAAGGCGTTCTTACGTCGTCCTCCAAGATGCTTAGTGATGTTGATAAAAAGTGTATTCGTGTTGGGTATGCGCTTTACGTGAAAGATAAAAAATCATCTATTTCGAGCGCATATGACGAAATGTTGAGAAGATTCTACTCTGTTCGAGATATCTCGAAAAACAGCGAAGAAGAACTTCATTTGCTTCCGAGTTCAGAAATACCCAGCTTGAGGCAGTTTAGATATTGGGGCCAAATCTTTTTTGACGAAATAGAAACTGAGCGTGGCCGTAAAGGTTTGAGGAGGTGGCTGAAAGACTGCCGCCCGCTTTCAGGTACTGTTCGCGATTGGCTGCGCGGACCATGTCACCAGTTTGAAATCGACGCAACTATTGCCGATATTTATTTGGTCAACAGCTACTCTAGACGGATGCTCATAGGCCGCCCCGTAGTTTATATCGTAGTGGATAGCTTTTCCGGAATGATCGTTGGTCTCTATGTGGGGTTGGAAGGCCCCAGTTGGAATGGGGCGAGGCAGGCGCTATTCAACGCGTTTACTTCAAAGGTCGCGTTTTGCGCGCAGAACGGCGTTGAAATCAACGCAGATGACTGGGATTGTCACCACTTGCCCCACCAGATTTATGCCGACAGGGGCGAGATGCTCTCACTGGCAGCAGAAGGGCTTTCGTCAGGCTTGGGGATTGAGATGGGCACGGCCCCGCCATATCGGCCGGATTGGAAGCCTATGGTAGAGAGTCGGTTTGGCATTTTGAATGATCTGACGGGCATTAGATGGCTACCTGGCGGGGTAGCTGCGCGTGATAAAGAGCGAGGCGAGCGAGACTACCGGCTCGATGCCACCCTCACGCTTAAAGAATTCACACAGATCCTCATCAACTGCGTGCTCCACTATAACCGGCATCATCGTCAGCCTGACCGGCTGACGCAGGCAATGATGAATGACGGCGTTGAACCAACACCCAGCGGAATATGGAGTTGGGCTTGCGAGAACGATCTGGTCGAATCTAACAAACGCCCCGACGAGATGGTTTACCTCCACCTCCTGCCCCGAGAGCGCGCGACCGTTCAAAAGGGTGGAGTGATGTTTCGCGGAATGCACTACGTGTGTGATATGGCCGTAGAGAAAAACTGGTTTGCCAAAGCTCGCAAAGGGGGAGTTTGGTCAATAGAGTGTTGGTTCGATCCGAACTCTGCTGCGCACATTTGGATCCAGGGTGATGCCAAGCAGTTTATCCGTTGTGATCTTCGACAATCGGATGCCAGTTACGCGAACTACCGCTCGGACGAAATTTTTGACCTGCTCGAAGCCTATCGCCAGAAACCACCAGCTCACCGACGAGCTGAGCTGGAAAGCCGTGTGCAGCTTAGCGATCAAGTCCATCAGATCATCACCAATGCCCTTTCTGAAAGAGAGCTGGAGCCTGCTCCTCCCACCAAGGCCGAGGCCACAGGAAACATCCGCGAAAACCGCGCCGAAGAACGGCTCCGTGAGCGTGAAAATGCGGTTGTACCAGCAGGTGTCAGGGCTGAGCCAGCTTCTCAACAATCTGAATCGACGCCGACAGCGCGTGACTCATATGCCGGCGAGCGCACCGCGCAGGTTATCGATTTGCTCAAAAGAATTCGGCCAGGACAGGCGCAATGAAAGGTGCACAGACGTTTGCCAATTACGTCAAACAGGATATTCGTGAGTATGCCGGAAATCCGCTAATTGAAGCTTTGCCTCCAATACTCTCGGAGGCGACGGCTATAGAGCTGATCTCGAATTTTCCTCAGCCGGTGGATCCGAAAGAGCTGAGCCTCGAAGGAGCCACTCGTATTCACTGTATCGACCGTTTGAGAACAGTGGTACAGCCGTTTCTGTTGCACTTGGAACTGGAGGCTCTCTTCTCGCTGCTCATCCGCCGAGGGTATGTTGGGCGTAACCCGATGTCGCCCGCTACCGTCCGGCATTTGCATTCTTTATCCGGTGCTCAGCGTTACCACGATGCGTTCAAATCCACCGCAGAGACATTTACCGTCGTCGGCCTGAGCGGCATTGGGAAGTCGACGGCACTTCACGCCATTTTGAGCCTTTATCCACAGACAATCCGTCATGAGCGCTATGAAGGGAGACAGTTTGTTCATACCCAAATCACTTGGCTGAAGCTTGACTGCCCTCGGGATGGATCACTGGCTGGGTTTTGCCAGCAGTTTTTTTATGCGGTTGGGGATGCTCTAGGGGACAAGGACTACCACAAGCGCTACAGGCACCGAAACATCAATGATGCGCTGCAACAGATGGAGCAGGTGGCGAGTACATTTTTCATCGGCGCCTTGTTGATCGACGAGCTGCAAAACCTCCACCTGGCGAAAACTGGTGGTAAGGAGAGCATGCTGAATTTTTTTCTGCACTTGGTTAACAACATCGGTATTCCGGTCGTTTTCAGTGGCACGAACTCGATGATTAGCCTGTTCTCAGAAGTGATGCGTACGGCCCGCCGAGTCTGTGGAGCCGGTACGCTCGAATTCAAACGCTTCGAGAAAGATGATGAGGAGTGGCGGTTGTTGGTCGAAAATCTTTGGAGCTATCAATGGTGCAAGCAGACCGCTGAGCTGACCGACGAAATTTTAGACACACTGTATGAGCACACCCAAGGTGTCACAGATTTCCTGGTCAAGCTGCTGGTATTGAGTCAGCGATACGCGGTTCAGAGTGGCTCCGAGTGTTTGACTGCCGAGACTTTGGTGAAGGTCAGCAACTCAAAAATGCAGATTCTCAAGCCAGCCCTTTCGGCTCTGCGTAGCCGAGATCCGAAGCGCATGCGGCAGTTCGACGATTTGCTTCCGATTGAGGAGCAACTGAACGAAATGATGGTTTTCGACGGGTTGGCACGAGCGGACCGCCTTTCCTTACTTCGAAGCGTTGTTTCCCGTGAAAAGCCGACAGATGCATCTCCCGCGAAAGAGCGCCAATCGCCGGTTGTTGCTGCAGTGGAAAGCTCAGAGGCTAAATCGTTAAGTGAACACAACAATCCTCTCGATGCGTTGCGAGCTGCGGACTGGCTTAACGAGGATCTATTTGAGTTCTCGCCGATGTATCAAAAAGAGTAAGTAGGGGGTGATGAAGTGCACCTTAAACTCCATTTCTTCCCCACAGCGTTTCCAGACGAAACGCTGCACAGCCTGATTTCTCGCTATGCCAGTCTTTGCGGTGTTCGTAGTATCCGAGCCGCGTTCTCCGGCCTGAAATCGGCGGCGGCATTTTCACAGAATGTCGCCTTCCCAAGTCATCTTAGGGATTTTGTCGAAGCGCTACCCAGCGGTACCGAGCTATCAGTAGCCGAGATTCTTATGCGTCACACGTTATTACCCTACTACGCGCCATTTTTGAGTATGCGCCAGGTAGAACATGCTCGTACGTTGATGACCGCTGATGGCAAAGGCCTGATGCTGAAGCTGGGTGTCAACGCGAGCCGTATTGAATTCGCCTCTAGAGTGCGGTTATGCGAAGAGTGTATTGCCCAAGATCAGGTACAACGGGGGGTCGCTTACTGGCATAGGGTTCACATGCTTCCGGGCGTGCTGGTCTGTCCGCATCACGGCACGTCACTCAGGATCCTTGATCATCGCTGGTCCAGCCGCAACTCTCGACAACTCACACTGCCGAGTGACGAGCATGTCCAAGCACACACGATACCTCTTGATATCCCGTCGGTGTGCAAGCCGCCGCTCCACGATATAGCGTTGCGCTCGCTTCAGATCCTTGAATCTGAAGTCAGTGCGTTGTCGGCAGATACGATGCGCTACACGTTTATGCAAAAGGCAACACAGCTTAATCTTGCCTCTGGAAACCACCGTTTATATCTGCAACTGCTGGCACAGCACATGACCAATTTTTTTGCAGCACTGCCTCGAGATTGGGAGTTTGCTGTACTCGGGAACGTCGGTGGGGATATACCCGCCACATGGGTCACGAAGCTGCTTCGTAAGCCAATCACCTCTCATCATCCGCTCAAATACATTCTGTTAGCCGGTGCACTGGACGTTGACATGGCGAGGTTGCTGCATGAACAACGCCCGCTGGAGCGGGAAGTGGCGTCTGGTCCGAAAACACACATGCGGCTACCCAGGCGCGATCTACCGGAGACGTCGAGTAAAGGACTGGACTGTTCGTTGACCGCTGTATGGGAACATGCCCTTGAGGGAGCTGATGCCAAAAAGATTGCTGCCGTTTTAGGTGTCTCATTGGCGTGCGTCTATCGCCGCATCCGCAGCGTACCTGGCGGTCAAGATGCTTGGAGGAAGGCTCGATTTCAAATTCAGCTATGTGCAAGACGCAGGGTCTTCGAGGCCGATTACCGTTTGCAAAAAGCACATGCGTGCAAGGGGTACGCTTGGCTATATCGAAATGACAAGCAGTGGCTGTCGAGATCAACTACAAACCCCAGTATCCATCGCGCACCCCGAATCAATAGCTCAGAGATGTTCGCTTCTCTCGATAACAGACTAGCCGGGGAAGTACGGCACTGTGCTGATGTACTCTATGGTTTTAAAGGTAAGCCGGTCCGCGTGTCACGTACCAGAATTGGGAGAGAACTTCATGTTCTGTCTCGCTTCGAAAAGCAGCTCAGCAAGCTTCCTCTCTGTGCAGCAGCGCTTGACAAGGTATGTGAATCAGTTGAAGGCTTTCACGAACGGCGTTTACGGTGGGCTAGGCGCAAACTGCTCTCGGAGGGCAAGTCCGTGACGCGTTCTTCGCTCTACAGGCTCGCGAGCATACGGCTAACGGTGTGATCCAGCCGGTAATAAATCATCATTCGACACCCCGCATTCAACTCTTTGTGCCGCAGGGCATTCCACAAAAATCCGTTTACTTCTCAAAAATAGCTGGCATTAAGCTACGTAGGTCGCGATATGAGAAGTATGTTTCATCTAGCGATCAGAATAATCTTGATTGTATATTCCTCACGCGTTCAACTTGCGGGAGCTGGATTATCGATACGTGTTTTTGATTCAATGAATACTGCTACGATTGCGGTTGGGTAATCCATCAAAATTCGGAGCAGGGTGACACCCTATCGTGTGGTCATTTCAGAGAGCCTAACCCCAGTACAAAATTTAATGTGCAATCTATATACTCCATCTTGGATCCGCGTTTTTCTTTAACTCTACTTTGTTAATCGGTAAATGATGTCTGAACTACTATTTTTCCCTGTATCGATGCCGGATGAAATGCTGCACTCTCGCGTCACCCGCTATCACTACCTATCAGGGAATAGAACAGCGGCGGAAACCTACCGTGATTTATTCGCATCTAAGCCATTTAGCATCGGTGGCATCGTGCCTCAGCAGATTGAGAAGCTTGCCGACAGGCTACCAGGGCAGCTGGAGAGCAATCTTGCAGAACTTATCAGTAACAACACGACGTTTCCTGCGTACAGACCTTTTCTAGGTGTGAGGCAAGGACCGGAGGACCATTCTGGATCGCACGCTTTTGATGGGGTGGTACGAATTCCTCGCCGCGAAGAGTCCATCCATGGGAAAGCTAAGCTTTGCCCTACCTGCGTTCAGGAGGATTTGATCGATTGCGGTTCTGCCTACTGGCATCGATCACACCATATACCCGGTGTTTCAGTCTGTTGGCGCCACGGGGACTCGCTGATCCATGCTTGCCCCAAGTGCTCCCACCCTTTCTATCGAAAATTGAAGCTGCTTCCAAATCTGACTGAACCATGCGCATGCGGGTGGAATCCGCTTAACGCTAAGACGACGCATAAGGGCTCGGATCTGGAGAAGAAGGTCGCGCTATTCGCGCATGATATCTTGCAACGAAAGATCCCGCCAATAGGTAGCGCGGTATTGAGCTCTTGCTATGTGCGGCAATGTAAGAAACGTGGATTTGTATTTGGAAACAATGCGGGCATTGCGAAACTTTTTGATAGTATTCAAAGTGCTTATGGCGATGAGTATTTAGCGCAAATTGATCCGGCCTACAATAATGGAAAGCATGAGCAATGGATTAGGCTGAAGTCAGACAAGGGTCAGCTTAATATGCCACTAGCGCGACATTTGATTATCGCGCTTCATTTATTTTCCAGTGCTGATGATTTCGAGGGAGCGTTGAAGAATGAGTCTATCCTGCTAAGTGCTTCGAGTTCGCCACGACCTTCTAAAAATGAAGATGCGCATTCCGGTAAAATGATTAAGTACCGTCAAAAAATCGAGATGCTTTTGGCGCTGCGCTCCGAGGCTGATGTGGAGTACCTTTGGAAAAAAGCCTATAAACCAACTCATTGGCTAATGGAAAATGATAATGCATGGCTGATCGCAAAACTTCGCATGCCTAAGAAGGTTGCCGTTAAGGTTGAGAAGACTATCGACTCAAGAGACGCTGGTTATGCAGCCCTTATTGAAGCGGGCGTGGATGAGTTGTATAGCGTTGCGAAAGATCCTAAAAGGGTGAACATTAGAAATTTGCAGACGCTGCTCCCAAACTCGTTACCTCACGGCCTAGAACTGCGTAAGCAGAGGTTCCCTCTTACTTATCACCAGATCAAGCGTCACCAAGAGTCAGTGTGGTATTTCCGATTAAGGACATTGGTGTGGAGCATCTCTGAAATCATAAGAATGAAGCTGCCGGTGAACTATTCGACTGTAAGATTGACCTCGGCGGTAGCAAGCAAAGTTTTCTTGGTTTTTTCCAGCTTCTTCGAGTGGGATCTGGAAAGCTTGGCGAGAACAGGCGTGGATGCAGAGGCCTTGCTCAAGTCTACCGGAGTATCGAGAGACTGGGAGGGACCGCCGATTGCGATTAGCTTCTGAGGGCATCTGCGCTCTATCCGCCCCGAAAACGTCCTCAGGGGCTGGAGCGATAGCTTTAAGAACCGATTATCGCGCATCGGGTTCTTTAGCTGGTTCTTGTGGGGGGCGCAAGGAGATTGATGTCGTTTGGTTTTTGAGCGAGATATGTATCGAAATTAGCGAGTTTATGTCTTCTGCATAAAATCGCTAATTTCGATACATACGCTTCTGGTCAGCACCATAACCCATCAGCATTTGCCAGAAATCGAAAGCTGCCATCACTCCGTTTCGATGAGTCAAAAAAAGCGTCTTGGTCAAGACGCCTCGGCATTAATCACCCTCAGATCTCTCTTGAAATCGCGGCAAATGACCTTAATATGATCTTATCTTGCCATCATCGTTTTCAATCATGGATGTTTCTCGGGGGTAGGTCGAAATGGCAGAACCAGAAGACGCTAAGCCCGCGAGTGGGCGCTTTAACACGAATGATGAGACGAAGCGGATCGTATGGACACAGAGCGCTGGTCATTGCGAACTGTGCGGCACAGATCTAACGTTCGACTATCGTGCCGGCAAGCCAATGAAATGGGGCGAAGTGGCGCATATCCTACCCGCCAGTCCCAAGGGGCCTCGGGGACGCGCGGATCATGATGCTGAGGCGCACACGAACGATACTGCTAACCTGATGCTCCTGTGCCCAGGCTGTCATGACAAAATTGATCGTGACGCAGATGGTTACCCTGAAAATGACTTGAGTGGTTTGCACCAAGCATACATAGAACGCCTCCGAATCGCTGCAACGACCCCCGATGGTGGCAGAGCCATTCCCCTAATTGTCCAGAGTCAGCATTTCCAGACTATCAGCGACATTCCCGTTCGCGATCTGTTGACTGCGATGTCTGCTGAAGGACTAACGGCCTTCGATCAAGGCATCAAAATCACTTTCCCTGCGCCCGGACCGCGAGGTAGGGACGCGACCTATTGGCAGAACATCAAAGACAGCGTCCAGTATGAGCTGGAGCAGCAACTCAGGCGTCGCGGCGGCACCTATGGCGATGCGCCTGCACTAGCTGTAGTGGGCTTGGCCGATATTCCAGCTTTGATGATGTTGGGTCAGAGCATCGGCGACCGTTCTAAACGCTTGATCTTCTCTTTTAACCGCGAGCATCTTCTGCGCTGGCCCGATCAGTCCGCTGAGCCGCCCAAGTTTCTGTTTACTCCTCCGCCGGACGGTGATGGCCCACTGGCGCTAGTGCTCTCCATTTCTGCGCAAGTTCCAATTCGCGACGTGACTGACGCCATTCCAGGTGCGCGCATTGCAGAGCTGTTGATTCCGGAACCTAGCTACGCGATGGTACAGAACCGTCGGGTGATTCATGCCTTTCGCGACGCACTCCAAATACGACTGAGCCAGCTTGAGGCTCTGACTCCTGATCCTATCCACGTCTTCGCCGCCATTCCTGCGGCACTGGCCATCGAGTTTGGCGCGTTGCTCACAACGCAGCATCAACATACGTACCTGATCTTCGATCGGGACAAAGAAAACCAAGATCGGTTTACGCAAACACTGCAATTGGGCTCGGTGGCCCAGGAGGCTATGTAAATGCTTTTGAGCAACGAACAAACCAAGCGCAGCAGTTGGGAATATTTTCTGCTTCGCGCCGCGCGGGAAATCTCGCTGTCGGAAGCGCAGTACGAAAAAATCAATGACCGCTACTCCCAACTGGAAAAAATCCTCTCGGCTTCTGACAATCCGTTGCTCGCTGAGGCCCATATCTTCGTTCAGGGCTCAATGCGGCTGAAAACCACCATTAAGCCAATTCCCGGCGCGCCTGCGGATCTGGACACCATTGATGCGGACGCGATTATCTGGCTCCCTCACGCTCAAGGCGCTGGTGCGAAGGAAGTTCTAGAGGCGATTGAACAGCGTTTTAGAGAGGGCTCCCGCGTTCAGGAAGAAGTTAAGCAACTACGTCGTGGTATTCGGATCGTTTATGCCGACGAAAATCCAGGTTTCCACATTGATGTCACACCTGCCCGCGCGATCAACGGAAATGGCGAAGCAAACGGCGAGGGTAAGCTGGAGGTTCCGGATCGGGTCACAGGGTGGAAAGCAAGCAGCCCTATTCCTTACTCGAATTGGTTGCAGGTCGCATCCGCCCAAGAAATCTCCCTGGAAAGCTTGGTGATTGCCAAAAGCCAGCGAATGCTTGATGCCGCGACACAAGATCCTTTGCCGCATTATCAGGACTACATCGATCAAGATCCCCTGCGTGCGACCATAAAGCTGCTTAAGCGGCATCGCGATGAATGGGCCATCAAAACAAGGAGCGCTGATACTCGCCCCATATCTGCAGTTATCACCACTCTGGCCACTCACGCGTACCTGGATGTCGTGAAGGAGTCCCAGTCGAAGCCTTTGGCACCGCTCGATGCAATTTTGGAAATCGTTCGCAGAATGCCGCAGCACATCGCGCAAAGAGGTAGCGATTGCTTTGTCTGCAACCCTGCCGATAACGGCGAAAACTTTGCAGAGAAGTGGAATCGACCGGGCGAGGGGCAAGGCTATCGCCAAGCATTTACCAAGTGGCATGCGGACGCCAGTGCATCTGTGTCATTGGGTTTGGAAAGTTTTGAATCCAACGATTCCTTTGCCGAGGCAGTGAAAAAGAATTTCGGTATTGCACCGGCATTCATTACGGCAGTGAACAATGAGATCCCTGCGAATTGGACGATGCCCGGCCGACCGGATGGCACTACTCGAAACTCTGCTTCGATGGGTTCGCTCTTCGGAGGGGCCAGCGGTGGCGGAACCTCTCAGTCGAGCGTAAAGCCAGTTGGACGCCTTGGCTGATCCTATTAAGACGCCATTGCAGCGCGGAATCGCCGCACTGCGAAACACCCTAGGTCAGGATGCTGCCAATGCATTGCTCCAGCCCGCACCCATGCGGGCTGACGAAGCGGCGTGCTTTCACTTCCCCTTGCCCATTGATTACACGGGGCAGGAGCGGCGACTGCGTATTGGTTTCCCCTCCAACTTTCCTCGTGGGCTCTTGCGGCTGAACGTCGAACCTTCTCCATGGCTGGTTTGGCCGCATGCCACTAAGTCGGGGCTTTGCCTTCATGGCTTTCAGGAACGCCCCATTATGGGCTCCCCGGAGGTCGTGGTAGAGGACAGTCTTGCTCGCTTGGCCCAGATCGTTTCGTTGTCCAAGATGGGATCAAGTCAGACAACGCGCGATATCGAATTTCAGAATGAGATCACTACCTACTGGTCTTTTCAGCACGGACAGTCGTACCAGAACCTTTTACTTTTGGATCGACCTCAGGCTGCCTCGCAGTTGTTTGCTCTCAGCGATCCGCGCCGGGCTGTGCCATCCGGTCAGGAAACGGTTTGGCTAGCATCGAACATAGCTGCGCTCAAAGGGCATTACCGACGGGTTGTCGGGCGCTCCGCTGTCATTCGCGCGGCCGAAACTCCCGGTTTTTACGTCAAGCTTCAGACTTATCCGGATATCCGCACCCCGGATCCAGAAGATTTATTGCTGTGGCTCACGCCACACCTTCAACCAGACGATGCCGAGCAATTACTGGCATGGTTTGAGCTGCATGGAACGTTGGCGAGTCGATGGATTGTCCTGGAGCTTCCTGGGGGGACGGATGCTCCAACTTATTGCCTCAATGTGCGCTCGCTTGGCGTACAGCAAGAGCGGGGGGCAAAGTTTGGCTTGCGCACAGCGCGCCGCCGGCCAGCCATCGCAAATGCACATCCTCCGGCACTCGTCCGCGCAACTGCCCTAGACGTGCTTGATCGTGCGTCCATTCTGTCCCGCGATATAAGCGGCACTGCAAAGCACCTTGAAAATGCTCGGGTCGTTTGTGTTGGCGTTGGCTCGTTAGGCAGTGCGGTGGCAATACAATTGGCACGCTCCGGTGTCGGCCACCTTACCCTCATCGATCCTGACACTCTGGTGTCAGCCAATCTGGGTAGGCACGTTCTGGGAGCGGATAGCCTAGGGAGGCTGAAAGCCTCAGCGTTGAGGGACAAGATTCTGTTAGATCTTCCGACTACAGAATGCACCGCTTATTCGACTTTCGCCGAAGTAGTTATGAGTAGCAAACCAGAAGTGTTCGATAACGCAGATCTTGTGGTGATTACGACAGCGGACTGGCAGTCAGAGGTCACTGTATGGCGAGCCAAATCCAGCGGCGTTTCTTGGGGACTTTTACAAGCCTGGAGCGAACCGTATACCCAGGTAGGCCACGCGCTATTCGCACCAGCCGGTACCTTTGATGGCCGTCATTTATTCACGGACATCGGCGATTTTCTTCATAAGTTTACAGAGTGGCCGGGAGGAGGTGCAGTTCCGCTGCCCGCTTGTGGGGAGAGCTTTATTCCAGGCGGATCGTTGGGGATGACCAATATCGCCTCTATGGTGTCGCACACGGCTTTACGTGCATTGACCGGCAACATCACCACTGCATCTTGGGTGAGCAGTATCTACAGGCCTGAAGATGTGCCGAGCCTAGGAGGCCAATACCATGGGCCCAAACTTCCAGAGGGGGCGCAGCAACTCCTACTCGAGCGCGGATGGCCGGAACATAAGGATGAAATGGTATGACGGATATCGCTTGGCGCTGGAGATGGGCGGAGGTGGATTCCGAGCTATTGGTGTCGCAAGCTGTCGCGGACATCTTGGATAGTCATCGGCAAGGCCTCTTTGGCATGGAGCGAGGGGGACAGTTATTCGTCAACCCGGTTAATCCGAAAGGGTTGCTGCTGGCCTTGGCCACGTTGCCTCATCGCGCCGATCGGTCAGGCTGGTCTTGGCTAGAGTTGGATGCGGAGCGGTGCTGCCAGGAGATCCAAGCTGCTAACCAACAAGGGTTGCGTCTGGTGGGCTATTGGCATACGCATCCCCAATCTGTTCCGGTGATTTCTCCGGCAGACATAGGAAGTTTTTCCAGATTTGCTGCGCGTTACACGCAGGATCTGCCGCACCCAATAGCCGTTATCGTTGGCAAGTCCGAAAAACCAGAAGGCATCAAGGCGTGGTCGTTCAGGGGCGGCAGGTATGTTGAGGCAACCTGGCTTAGATAAGCTTCAAGTCGGTGCCATGGGAGGCACGTCAGCGGTTACCTTTACCCGCCAGCATTAGTGCGAAGAGCTCTGCCTGAAAGCGAGCATCATCCAATGCGTTATGGTTCGGTTCGCTGAGCGGCTTCAGCGCAGCGGTCATCTTGGATGATCTTGTTTCCTGCCAGCTGCAACCTACAGCTCCCATGAAGTAGGCCTTCATGTCGATAGCGGTAAAACCAAAGGGGTTGGTTTCCAAGTATTTATGGAAGTAGTAGTTGACGAATGACCAGTCAAACGGTGCATTGAGTCCTACGAAAATGACCTTCTGCCCCGTTTGGCAGGAAGATTTCAGCCATTCACCAAATGTCAGCATCGCCTGTTGCGGAGTGAGTCCTTCGCGCTCCAGCTTCTCCAGACTCAGCCCCGATACTGCCAGTGCTTCTGGGTCGTGTTTTGGACTGTCAGGCCGTAGCTCAAGATAGATGGATGTGGCAGGTTGATCTACAAGGCAGGCTCCAATGGAAAGCAGACTGTATTCGCCTGGTATAGGTCCAGAAGTCTCGACGTCGACGGAAACATAAAGCTCAACAGGGTTCATGTCATATCCTTTTCGTGTAGTTGCCAGATCAAGCTCGTAACCATGTGACGGTGGAAAGGCGGCAAAGCCATTGACCCATTTTTTGCTGTTTTACTCGCTATCCGGCGTTCGAGCAGCGGCAGTGCATGTCTACTGGAGGAGTGCACGTTCCTTTGGTCAGCTCTGCGCCCGAGCATAATGATGTGTGTCATTCTCTAATCGCGGATGAGGGCCGGACAATCATGAGCGAGCGTTGGATAGTCAAGTGCCAGAATACTGAGGACGGTACTGGCGACATCATCATTGACCTACCTCCAGAGTTGCTTGACCAAATGGGGTTAGGTGTTGGGGACGACCTGGAGCTAACGGTAGCGAATGGCACATTAGTGCTGATGCCCCTGGACAACGCAACATCAGTGCGGCCAATGTTCGCTGGCGTCCTGCGTCATGATGTCTATCATGGTTACCGCACGCGTCTGGAGGCGCTTCTTCATATCTCGGTCAATGCTTCGGATCTGGACATTCACGACAAGATTGTAGCTGGCTTCTCGGCCAGCCTGATCAAGGTGCTCTATGATGATGGAACCCTAAGCGACGAAGAACGCGACAGAATCATTCAACCCAAAACGCTCAAAAAAAAATTGGCAGCCAATCAACTCTTAACTTTGCATGAGAGCGACCGCCTGTTCCGGTTTGGACACATTACTGCCATGGCCGAGGTGATCTTCGGTGACAAAGGGAAGGCCAAACGATGGCTTTCAAAACCCAAAGCCCGTTTTGTGGGAGAGAGCCCATCGGCGATGCTCACTACAACCATTGGCACACATCTAGTCGAAGAAATGCTGATTCAGGTGGCTGAGGGCATGTCATCTTAATCCAGCCGCAGCCGCAGCCGATTAGTGAGAATCGCTTTTTCCTGAAGATAGGGCGTCTTGCGTCAAAACAAAATAATGCAGGCTTAATGCTGATGGGCTTATATCGTGCGTTATCAAGCGGCTTGCATGCGCTAGCTGAAAGCCAGTGTCTATACGCGTTCAGCGAAAAGCGCAGGCCCGGATACTTTTATCTTCCGTTTTCACGCCTAAATGATCCAGGGCTTTTGCCATGGAAGCGACTAAAAGCGCGGCTAAAGGCTGCCTCGGACTGATAACCAACGATCTCTGCAATGATGGCCACGCTGCGCGTGTCACGACTTAACCAATGCGCAGCCTTCGCCATTCTAATACGCACGAGCATATCTCCAGGCGTCATTCCTGCTACTTTCACGAAATGACGTGCGAACGTTGCGCGCGATAAATGACAGGTATTAGCCAGCTCTTCCACCGACCACTGTCGAGCCGGGTCCTCCAGCATGGCGTATAAGCCGCGAACGAGGCGTGGATCCGACAGTAATGCCAGCATACTAGGTTGAGTTTGTGCCTGGGACATCCATGCTCGGAGAATTATTGCGAACAAGGCTGAGGCAAGCTGGCTCAGGATTACTTCCGATCCCTGACCTGTGGTCCGTTGCTCGCAGCCAAGAATGGCGATCAAAGATTGCATAACCTGCAAGTCTTTACCGCCGGCTTCGCGAACAACCATCAAGCTAGGCAGAGAGCTGAACAATGGGCCAGCAATGCCAGGCTCAAAATGGAAGTACCCGCACAGTATCTCACTTTGCGCACCCACCTCATCATTTACTGCAACAGGCAGCGCTGAACCGGTTTCCACCCGTACTAAGCTCGGCAAACTATCAGGGTCTGCTTTTAAGGTATGTGCAGCGCCAGTAGGGAAAACGATAACGTCACCGCAGTGCAGATGCAGTGGCTCGAAGCCAGAGGTGTAAAGCCACACACTTCCAGAGGTAACAATATGATAAGGAGCGACTCCGTAATTGGTAGGCGGGTTCTCGAGCGCCCAGGGAGCCCCGAGCTTGCACACATGGTCTAGAGCGACCTCGACGGGATAGAGGCGCAGTAAGCGGCTTAATAGGTCCATTTTCTTTCCAGATTGAGACGCTAGGGCAAGAAGATGCCCAAACCTATCATCATTTGGATCGATTACCTCGCTAAAGTGGCTACATCCGGCGCTCCTGCCGGTCCACATTAGCAAAAGGAAATCGTATGACCCGCCTTACTTCCCACCCCGTCGATCAGGCAACCGGCCGCGCTGCCGAATTGTTCGTTGCTATCAAGACTGCCTTTGGCGCTGTACCCAATACCTTCGCAGATATCGGTGCCAATAGCCCCGCAGCGCTGGAGGCAGCTCTGGCAGTCGATAGCACCTTGTCAAAAGGATCGCTGACTACACAAGACATCGAGGTAATCAAGCTCGCTATCAGCCAACAGACCGGTTGCGACTATTGCCTTGCCGCGCATACGGTGATCGGTCGGGGTGCGGGTCTTAGTAAAGAACAAATCCTGGCTGCTCGCCATGGCGATGCATCATCGGGCAACGCAAAGCTAGATGCGCTCGCGTCATTTGCCCGAGTTTTGTACCAAACTCGAGGCACTCTACCAGCGGAGCATGTGGATGCAATAAAAGCCGCCGGCTATAACAACAAGCAAATTGTTGAGATCCTTCTTGCTGTCTCGTCTGGTATTTTCACTAACTACTTTAATCGTGTGAATGACACCGTAATTGAGTTTCCGAAAGTAACCTGAAAAGACCAGTAAGTTTTAGGCGCAGCACCCAGTATACAAAATCACCGTAATGTTGCTTATAGTCCCCAGGGACTATTAATAGCCAGTTGCCCATCATTCGTCTAGAGGAAATAATTATGAACTACATTATTAATTTGCTTGGCCGTTCCTTTATCATGAAGCACGACCTAGATTATCACTTGCTCCGAGCCTCCATGGTGCTTATCTTCCTTTGGTTTGGCTATGACAAGTGGTTCGATGTTGAAATAAGAGACTTAATTCCTTTGCTGACCAACGCGCCACTTCTTTCTTGGACAATTCCAGTATTAGGTGTTAGCGGCACGAGCATCTTGCTGGGTACTGCGGAATGGACTTTCGGGCTGTTATTGTTCCTCGGGTTCTGGAACAAAAAAATTGGCGTACTTGGCGCTCTTGGTTCGATTGTAACATTTATAGGTACACTCACGATTTTCCCGTTTGCACCAGGAGCTTGGCACCCAGAAGCTGGCGGGTTCCCAGCGATGACCATAGTTTCGGGTTTCTTGTTGAAAGATCTCGTCTTATTGATGGCTTCTGTCTATCTACTGAAGCAAGATCTCGCTAAGTTGCTCAAAGTTTAGGATTAGCTCTCAATAGCGGAAAGTGGGTACTGTCTAATTCTGTTCCTCAGCCGCGGTGAACACGCCGCGGCGGTCAGTAGGGCGTTGCAGAAATTAGGACTTAAAATTGTCTAAACATATTATGGCGAGTAATATCGATCGGTTTGCCAGAGCTCTAATAGTAGTTTGGGAGTAGATAAATATGAAAAATGTAACAATGTGTATTCCCCAGCGTTGGTTCTCGTTGCCATTATGCCAAAGCATTCTTAACAGGCGAGAGCATTAGGGTGAAAGAAATTAATGTTGAGGCTGATTCTCAGCGCTTGCGAGAACGGATTATCAAAAGTGGGACGACACAACGTTCCGCAGATGTTTGTTGGAGAGCATCATGTAGGTGGCTTCGATTATATGATTGCACTTGAGCACGCGGGTAGTCGTGACGCCCTGCTAGGGTAATGAAAAGAACGTGCTTTGGCAGCGATCATGGACTGACCAAATTACTATAAATTGAGTTCACCGAGGCTGTTTTTACGCCGCATTTACGCCGCATCAGAGAACACGTCGTAAGCGTCTTACACGATTCAGGAATAGTTGCTATGCAACGGCTTAATGCTTTTTCGTGCTTCCGGAGGATCAGTGTTTTTGGGCTTTTAATAGTCGTTGCGCTATTAAATATGAAGGGCCTAACAACTCCCGTTTTAGAAGTTGGAAAAGGCAGGCCGCTATCATTATCGATATCACGAAGGGCATCCTTGCGCTACACGGGATTCGAACATCACCTTCAACAAAAACCCTTAATTAAATAGTTTATGCTGATCGAATAATTCTTAAGGCGCCTCGTTTAGTAGTAAGTTGTCAGTATTTGTTCCTCTTCTGCTTCCGACATCAGCCAATCACGCACTGCTTTTACTTGGGGTCGCAGGGTAGCGTGGTGGGGATACACCACGAAATAGGAAGAGTGAGACGTTTCGTATCCATCGAAAGGACGCACCAATCGCCCTGAAACCAAATCCTCTTTTACTAATCGGCTGCGAGCTAACGCGACACCGTGCCCTTCAATAGCTGCCTGGATAGCTAGCGCAGATGCATTCACATGCATGCCACGCAGTCCATGAATATTATTGTACCCTCGAGATGACAGCCATGAAGTCCACGTTGGGAAATTTGGATCGAAGCTTATGGTTGCATCGTGTATCAAGGTCAAAGAAGCAATATCGTCAAGACTTAATGAAGGCTTTCCCAGCTTGTCTAGCAAATTTTGGCTGCAAACCGGGAATACGTACTCTCCCATCATTCGCTCCGCTGTTAAATCGGGGTAACGGCCTATCCCAAAGCGAACGCCGATGTCTACGCCCTCACTGCGAAAATCGACAAGACGGTCAGTAGTGTGCAATCGAATATCCCATTGTGGATAGCGAGCGCTGAAACCAGAAATTCGGGTCAAGAGCCATTTGCTAGCAAAAGCAGGCGTTACAGATAGCGTGACGACATTAACCGGTAGCGCTGTCCGCAAACGTTGTAATCCCTCCGCCAGCAGTGAAAATCCGTCGCGGATCTGAGGATAAATCGCAGCGGCTTCAGGGGTTAACGTCACGCCACTACGGGATCGTTCAAACAGAGAACGCCCTACGTAATCTTCTAACGTTTTGATTAATTGGCTGATCGCAGGAGGGGTTACGTTGAGTTCCTCCGCAGCAGCGGAGAACGTTTGCAGCCTTGCAGCTGCCTCGAATGCCCGTAGAGCATTCAAATAAATTGCAATCCGTCGAGCTTCTTCGTTAAGCACAGCTTATTGCTCCGGCAAGAAAATCCCAATATTCGGCTGCTTCGTTCGCTCACATAATAGCCACTCAAGCGGGTAAATGTTCAAGATGAACGATGCCGGCGACGTGATCTCTCTTATTTTTCTGTTTAACGGAGTTTTTATGAAAGCGTCTATTTTTCGTGAGTTCGGTGGCCCAAACGTTCTGCGCTACGAGGACGTTGCTACGCCAAGCGCACGCCCAGGACACGTGGTCATTCGGGTACTAGCTGCAGGCATCAATCGACTTGAACTCTACCTGCGTGAAGGTGCTATCACCCGTGATCTTGCTTTGCCTCATATTCTTGGGTCGGATGCGGTTGGGGAAGTAGTCGAGTTGGGTGCCGGTGTGACCGACTTCTCACTGGGTGAACGTGTAGTACCTATGCCTGGTTACCCGCTAGATAAAGCTGACTATGCATTTTCCCCCATGAGTGCAGCTCCCAGCTATGCCATTGCAGGCATTATGAGTTGGGGGGCCTATGCTGAGTACATGGAAGTTCCCGCGCATTGGTTGCTGCGCGACGATACGGGCCTGTCCCCAGAGGAGCTTGCGACGTTGCCAATGGTCCTAGTGACTGCTGTGCGCGCTGTGAGAGTCGTAGGCGCGGTGAAAGCGGGAGACACCGTTTTGGTCCAAGCGGGCGGTTCGGGTACAGGTTCGATGAGCATCCAAATCGCTAAGGCGCTTGGCGCCAGGGTCGTAACCACAGTTAGTAACGATGAGAAAGCTGAAGTCGCACGAAAGCTCGGTGCCGATCTGGTCATCAACAGCAAGCGTGAAGACTTTGTGGCAGTCTCTCGCGAGTGGACAGGAGGTAAAGGTATGGATGTAACGATCGACAACCTCGGTGGTGAAATTCTTGCCCGCAGTATTGAAGCCACGCGTCCTACTGGCACTGTGGTTACCTTGGGCTTCGTCGCAGGGTCTGAGCTGAATCTTGATATTCGTAGCTTTTTCTTCAGCCAGCGTCGCCTGCTTGGGACGCTTATGGGGGATTTGGACGACCTGCGTTTCGGGTTGGATTTGATAAAGAAAGGCGCTGTGCGCCCAGTACTGGATCAAGTAATTCCGCTTTCTGAAGCAGCTCGTGCTCATGAGCTACTCGGGGAAGGGCGTGTGTCGGGCAATTTAGTGCTGAAGCCTTGATTCGGAGTCGATCATGAAGACACCTATATCATTGGAATTATCGCCCGACGCGCTAAGTGGCGACGAGATTGCTGAAAGACTGCGCTTGCTCGGCATTACGTTACCGGAGCCCCCTAAGCCGGTCGGTTCCTATAGTGCGGTGATGATTCGCAATGGCATAGGGGCTGTTTCTGGGCAGTTTCCTTTAGTTGACGGCAAACTTTTTCACCCTGGTGTGGTTGGCTTCCATATAAGTGAAGCCGATGGCTACGCCGCTGCAAGAGCGGCAGCTCTCAATGTTATCTCGCAAATTGAAACGGCCTTAGGTGGGTTTCAACGGTTTGGCGGGTTATTGCGTTTGGAAGGGTATGTTGCCAGTGCACAGGATTTCCTTGCACAGCCACATGTGCTGGATGGAGCGTCAGAGCTTTTTGTGTCTGTTTTTGGCCAGTCTCTTGGTAGCCATAGCCGGACGGCATTCTCTGTAACGCAGCTACCGCTTGGAGCATCTGTAGAACTAGCAGTGACCTTCGCAGTGACGAATGATTAATTGCAAGTTGTTGTAGCGCCACTGCTAAGGCAGATTATTATGGAGTTAAAACGTTGGTAGGCACTAAACTTAAAAGAAAATAGAGAGGGATTTATGAAGCTAAATATGAAATCTTTTTTGATTGCTGGTTTGGTTACTACATTAGGCTTGATCGCAAGTGTCGCTTCGGCGTCCCCGATTTTAAATCAAACCCGCCACCAGACTATTAATATCGATGGAGTAGAAGTTTTCTATCGCGAGGCAGGTGATAAGAGTGCTCCGACAGTTTTATTGCTGCACGGGTTTGGTGCATCCTCCCACATGTTTCGTGATTTAATTCCGAAATTGGCTACGAAGTACCATGTGGTCGCACCAGATTTACCGGGGTTTGGTTTGACTACAGTCGATCCTACAAGAAAGTTTATTTATAATTTTGATAATCTTGCAGGGGTAGTACAAAGGTTTACAGAAGCTAAAGCTTTAAACAAATATGCCATCTATGTTTTTGATTATGGTGCACCTGTAGGTTGGCGTCTTGCTGTTAAAAACCCTGAAAAAATCACAGCCATCATCACTCAAAATGGGAATGCCTACGAAGAAGGGCTTAGCCCAGGGTGGGCAGATATGCGTAAAGCCTGGGCGGATCCATCCCTTGAAAATCGCGAAGCGTTGCGAAAACTGAATACGCTGGAAATGACCAAGTGGCAGTACACCGAGGGAGTAAATGATCCTGCGCTTATCGCGCCTGAGAGCTACCTGTTGGCACAGGCAGCTGTGGAGCGTCTGGGCGTCGACATCCAACTCGACTTGATTATGAACTATGGCGAAAACATCAAGCAATATGCTGAGGTGCAAGAATACTTTAGAACTAGGCAGCCTGCCCTATTAGCGATCTGGGGAAAAAATGACCCTTTCTTCCTCCCCGCTGGTGCTGAGGCGTTCAAACGGGATATTCCGAATGCAGAAATCGTATTTCTCGATACCGGTCACTTTGCAATTGAAACTCATGGAGATGTAATTGCCGAGAGAATGCTTAATTTTCTTGGTAATAATTCGAAGAACTTGTAAGCGTAATAGTAATTTTTCTTCGCTCTGAATCCACCAATGTCGGTTTGAAAGCTGACATTGGAGATCGCCTGATCTCAGGCGTAATTATGAACGCCGCAGCATGATTAAACAGCCTCTTTAAAAAGAGGCGGCTGAGCGTTCACTCATGCATGACAAAAGGTAACTTTATGAATCGTTTGAATGTAACGGGCGTTGATGACGCGACCGGTCACTCTGCAGAAGTATTCGCCTCTATTAAGCGTGCTTTTGGTGGAGTGCCCAATGCTTTTCTAGTCGCAGGCACTAACAGCCCTCTCGCTTTGGAAGCCGCGCTCGCACTCGATAGTGCTCTACATAAGGGAAGTCTAAGCGTAAAGGAAATCGAGGTAATCAAACTCGCCGTCAGCCAGGCTTCAGGATGTGATTATTGCCTTGCAGCACATACTGTTATCGGGAAAGGTGCCGGTCTTAAGGACGACGAAATACTCGCGGCGCGCCACAATACGCCTTCTGGCAATTCCAAATTTGATGCTTTGTCGAAGTTCGCTAGAACGCTCGTTAGTACATCGGGTACCCTCGCGATCGAAGCCGTTAATACTGTCAAAGAAGTCGGTTATTCAGATCAGCAGATTGTGGATGTCGTGCTTGCTGTTTCAAGTATCACATTTACTAATTTAATTAACCGTATAAATGATACTCCGCTAGATTTTCCAGCGGTTAGCTGAAAATCAGTCGGTGCCGCACGGTCGCCGTGCGGCACTGATACCGGCGTTATTCTGCCTCGTGCAAAATTGTATCTTATTAGCAAATAAATATTTCTCCGTGAGTGTCTAAAATGACGAATCCACAGCTCAAGAATCAAACTTCATTATTTGGCATTGAGAAGTTGCGCGTTTGGGGCGACAAAATCATGCAGCTTAGTATTTATGGTTTATATTGTGCCTTAGCTGTAATCTATTTTTGGTTTGGCGGTATGAAGTTCACTCAATACGAAGCGCAAGGTTTAGTACCGCTTGTTAGCAACAGCCCGGTGGTAGGTTGGACATATGAAATGCTCAGCGTGGGTAATTTTTCTAGTGCGCTTGGTTATATAGAGGTCTTGATTGGAGCCCTTATCCTCGGTCGCATCGTATCACCAAAGATTTCATTGCTCGGTGGTGTGTTATCTGTTGGGATATTTTTAACCACGATAAGCTTTATGTTTTCTACTCCTGGAGTTATTGAGGAAGGCCTTGGTTTTCCCGCTATTACGGTTTCTCTTGGGCAGTTTTTGCTAAAGGATGTTGCACTTCTCGCAGTATCAATATTTATCGTCGGTCATTCACTTTCAGCACTCGAATCCAAAGATGATGGTTTCGTAATATTTGAAAACAGGTAATTGATATGACATATCAGCCACTGGACTGCGGTCTCTACGATTTTATTGAAATGGTCTGTATGCGACATAATTTGCTCGATGTGGAAATGTTAGACGGCCAACGTATAAAAGCACGAGCTTTAACTACAAAAACCTCCGCTTCCAAGGAAGAGTATCTTCAACTGGAGTCCCCGAATTTACTTCAAGAGGTGAGGTTGGATATGATATCTGCAATAACAGTTATGGACGAGGGGGCGGGTTATCAGCGAAAAGACTTCACTATAGGTTCTTGCGCCATCTGAATCATTGTGCTCAGGTTTAGTAGGTTTTTTAGAATAGGTGACAGCTTTATAAATTTCAGTCCTTATGATATTTTTTCATAAAATATCATTCCAGATGGCTGGGGCGATATGTAATTACGAGCCCGCTGGCGCGCACCAGACCGACCTGATTGCCGCGGATCAGCAAGTGAGTTATTGCCACGCTCAGATTGAGGACTTTAAGACGCAACTCTCCGGAGTCGCAGCGCATTTGCGGACAGCACAATTATCCAAACTGAAGGCTGTGCCTTAAGTCGTTCAGCCCTTCAAACGCGGTTCCTCAAGTGGCAGCAAGAAAAGATATGAATTATAAGGTGAGGGGTGCTTCACCCCACTGATGCCTTTGCCATCCAAGCCAATCTATGGACCAGTGGTTTCGGGCTCAGTCATCTCGTTCGCGTTGATACTACCGACTGTGAAAAAGATGCAAGCACGAATAGCCGCGACACTGCCAACGTATCCCTATCTGGTAGCCCTGGGTGGAAGGCAGCGTCGATGGATACGCTCACGCAAGCCAGCATCGAGCGAGAAACGCCCTGGTCGGTGCATGTCACCGTATATGTCGACCCGGCTTTGCACCGAAGGGAGGTGTGCTTTATAAGCAGCTTCTTCTAGGCCTAGAGAAACAAGGTTTTCATGTAGCCTATGCCGGCATTGCCTCACCCAACGCTGGAAGCACAGGTATCCATAACGCGCTCGGGCTAACTCAAATCGGCACCTACCCGGAGGTTGGTTTCAAGCACGGTCAATGGCAAAGCGTGGGCTATTGGCGCAAACCGCTTTGTGCGGTCACTCCGCTAACAGCAATCATCCCGTTCAGGGAGATAAAGGAAGAGTAGAGGAACAAGGTGTGAGATGACTTGACTACTTTTTGTCGCCATCAATACCAGGCTGTTCGCTGGGAGCTATGCTTAGTGATGATTAACGTTCGAGACGGTTTACCGACCCGCCGGAGGAATTAATGAATTTGGCGGCGTTTACCTTGCTGCTTTCCGCAGGCGAGACCATAGACGGGTGCCCGCTCACTGACTCAGATGCAGTGGCACTCGCAAATCTGCATTTTCCTTCCCGTGCCTATTGCCTTGTTGCGGATTGGGTAATCTTGGACCTAGAAGTTACAACACGTCAGCGAACTGCCATCGCCGCTAGAGGGCTTATCCCGGCCTTGGTTTACGCGTTGACTGTTATCCAAGATAGTAAAGGCCGTTTTGCACCTGGTGATTGGGTTAGATCAACGTTGGAGGTTTCCTTGTCCCAGAACTGCTTATTTGAGACGAAAAACACGGTTTATGTGCTCATGGGAGCCGGACGTAGGTTGCGTACAGATTTAGATATCGCACTGAGCTTGTGCTGAAGACAGCAGTTTATGGGCTCTCCCTTCATGGCTGCTTACTTCTAGCTCTTCGTGTCAAACTATGTTGTGAGCAATCGGGCCCTGTATTTCAAACGCAGCCCATCTGGGTCAATCTATGTTGCTGATGTCTTTATCCCGAATCATCCTACAGACCCCGATTTAGGCGAGGGTTTGTGTCAAACTATGTTGTTGCTACCCAGCTCCCACAATCGCAGCCTCGGCTGCGATTGTCGTATCCGCCGCCGAGGAACCCCATGGACCGCTTTCAGGAAATGCAGATCTTCGTTGTCGTCGCCCAGGAGCAAGGCTTTTCGGCGGCGTCGCGGCGTCTGGGTCTGTCGGCGGCGAGCGTCACCCGGGCGGTAGCGGCGCTGGAGCAGCATATCGGTACGCAGCTGCTGGTGCGTACCACGCGCACCGTGCATCTCACCGAAGCCGGGCAGCGTTATTTCGATGACTGCCGGCGGATTCTTGCCGAGGTGCAGGAGGCCGAGGATTCGGCGGCAGGCAGCCATGCCTTGCCGCGCGGGCAGTTGACGATTACTGCGCCGGTGCTGTTTGGCGATCTGTTCGTGACGCCAGTGATGGCCGATTACCTTTGTCGTTATCCGGATGTGTCGATCAACGCGTTGTTGCTGGACCGGGTCGTCAACATGGTCGAGGAGGGCATTGATGTCGCGGTACGCATCGGTGAGCTGCCGGACAGCAATCAGCATGCGATCCGAGTTGGGGAAGTGCGGCGGGTAATCTGCGCTTCGCCGGGGTTTCTGGCTGAACATGGCCGCCCGGAGCATCCGCAGGCCTTGGCCGGGCTGCCGGTGGTGGCGACGTCGGCGATCGGTCAGCAACGCAACTGGCCGTTTCTCGACGGCGGTGAAGCACTCAGTGTGCGCACCGAACCGCGCCTGACCGTCACGGCCAATCAGTCGGCGATCACTGCCGCGCGCAAAGGCCTGGGCCTGACGCGAGTGCTGTCGTATCAAGTGGCGGACAAAGTCGCGGCGGGGGAGCTGGAAATCGTCCTCGCCGAGTTTGAATTGCCACCGTTGCCGATCCATGTGGTGTATCAGGGCGGGCGCAAGGCACCGGCGCGGATCCGCAGTTTTGTCGACTTCGCCGTGAAGGCGCTGCGTGAGCATCCAGCCTTGAGTGCTGCGGCGTTATTGCACGAGATGAAATAATCGATTGCAGTGGCTGGTTATTCTGTTGTTCCGGCAACCCATAGATGATGACTCCATCGGCGCGCTCATTCCCGTAGCGACGTCATTTTTCAGCGGAGTCGACCATGCAAGCGATCAAACTCTACAACTTCCCACGTTCCGGTCACGCCCACCGCGTCGAGTTGATGCTGTCGCTGCTGCAACTGCCGACCGAGCTGATCTTCGTCGATCTGGCCAAAGGTGAGCACAAGCAGCCGCAGTACCTGGCGATCAACAGCTTTGGCCAAGTGCCGGCGATTGATGACAACGGCGTGGTGCTGGCCGATTCCAACGCGATTCTGGTTTATCTGGCGCAGAAATATGGCAACGGACGCTGGCTGCCGGCCGACCCGGTGGGCGCAGCGCATGTGCAGCGCTGGTTGTCGGCAGCGGCGGGACCGATTGCCTTTGGCCCGGCGGCGGCACGCCTGATCACGGTGTTTGGTGCGCAACTGAATGCCGAGGAAGTCATTGGCCGTGCGCACAATCTGCTCAAGGTCATGGAGCTAGAACTGGGCAAAACAGCGTATCTGGCGGGCGAAGAGCCGACCATCGCTGACGTGTCTGCCTACAGCTACATTGCGCATGCCCCGGAGGGCAATGTCTCGCTGGACGACTACGCCAACGTTCGCGCCTGGCTGGCACGGATCGAAGCGTTGCCGGGTTTTGTCGCAATGCCGCGCACGGTGGCCGGGTTGCAGAAAACCGCGTGACCTCCACTCAAGCGTAGGACAGAGCCTTTTCAGCCAGCAGTTCCTGATACAGCTCTGTCCACTTGCGACCCATCTCATCGGCGGTGAACAGCTGCCGATAGCGCGCTTCCGCTTTGACCCCCATCTCGGCAGCACGCTCAGGGTTGTCCCATAGCGTACGCATGGCTTCCCGAAAGGCCTGTGGATTGCTCGGCGGCACCACCAGTCCGGTTTCGTTGTGGATATTGATGAAACTGGTGCCGGTGCCGATTTCGCTGGAGATCATCGGTTTACCGTACATCGCGCCTTCGAGCAACGAAATCCCGAAAGCCTCGGAGCGCAGGTGCGAAGGAAAGACAATCGCATAGCTCAATTGCAGCAACGCCACTTTGTCCTCGTCACTCAGACGGCCGAGGAAATGAATATTGCGCAGGCCCAGCGCGGCGGCCTGTGCATGCAGTTCCTGCTCCAGCGGACCGGCACCGACAATCACCACGGGATAATCGATGTCTTTGAGCGCGTCGAGCAGGATGTGCAGACCCTTGTAATAACGCATCACCCCGACGAACAGAAAAAACTTATCCCCAAGCTGTTGGCGCCAGCGGTTCATGCGTTCGGTATCGGGCTGTGGATAACCTGCTTTATTCAGGCCGTAGGGGATAACGCGGGTCTTGTCCTGAAACTGCTGCAGCACATCGCTGGTGTGCAGATAGTTCGGCGATGCAGCAACGATGCGGTCGGCGCTGGCGAGGAAGCGATTCATCAGTGGCCGATAGAGCTTGAGCAGATGCTTTTGGCGAATGATGTCCGAGTGATAGGTGACCACGCTCGGCTTGTTCACGGCGCTGGCGAAATGCACCAGGTCCATGAACGGCCAGGGGAAGTGATAGTTGATCACGTCGGCTTCGGCGGCCAGCTCACGGAACTGATTGAACACACTCCAGGAAAACCCGGTCGAGGCGAACTGGATATCCAGCTTCGCCCGATGTACTTCGTGCTGACCCAGTTGCACCACGGGCGGTGTCGGATTGGTGCTGAGGGTCAGCACTTGCCCATCGATGCCATGCTGAGCGCCGCTTTCGCACAACTGAAAGATGACTTGTTCGATGCCGCCGACCGAATCGGGCAGGTACGTCTTGAAGAAATGAAGAACGCGCATTCAACCTCCCATGGCCTGGCGGTAGGCACCAGCCGTAGCCTGTGCACAACGTTGCCAGGAAAAAAGTGCCGCCTGCTGCAATCCCGCTTCGCGGCAGGCCTGCCAATGCAGCGAGTCGTCGATCAGCCGGCCCATTGCATCACGCAGACCCTCGGCATCGTCCGCTTCAATATAGTTGCCAGCCGCGCCAGCCACTTCCGGCATCGCCGAAGAACGGGTGGTCACCACCGGTGTGCCACTGGCCATGGCTTCCAGCACCGGCAAGCCAAAGCCCTCATACAACGACGGAAATATCAGCGCCCGGGCGCCGGCCAGCAGTTGCGCCAATTGCTCATCGGGCAGATAGCCGAGCAGGCACACGTGGCCGCTGGCCAATGCCTGGCGCAGTGGCTCGCTGAACTGCTCGCGCTGCCATCCGGCCATGCCTGCAATCAACAAGGGAAAGCGCTGGCGCACGGCGTCTGGCAGCAGGGCGTGGGCCTGCAACGCCAGGCTCAGGTTCTTGCGCGGCTCCAGGGTGCCGACACAGAGGAAATATTCCCGTGCCTGGACGGCGTGAGCCTTGAGCACACTGTCGATTTCCTCAAGTGGCCGGGGACGGAAGCGTTCGGACACACCCAACGGCGCCACAACGAATTGCTGTGCAGGGAGATTGAAATAGGTTTGCGCCTCGTCAGCGATCGCCTGCGAATCGGTCAGAATGACCCGCGCCTGCTCCACGCCGGCGGCCAGACGACGTTCGATCTCCCTCAGCCGTGCTGGCGGTTGGGTTTCTGGAAAATGCAGGTGCGTCAGATCATGCAGGGTGATCACGGTCGGGCCGTCGAAGGCCAGGGGCCACAGGCTCGGCTCGTGATAAAGATCGAGCCCTTGTGCACGTCCCTGATCAAAACGTTTCTGCTCCAGCCAGCGGCGCGCCTGATAGGCCCCGGGAATTTGCCGCAGCAATGGCGTCATGCGCGAGTAGCCGGGCATGGCTGCGGCCGGCAGGGCCGAACTCCAGCCCCATCCGTGAAACAGGCTTACGTCCACATCGGGTTCGCTGCGCAAGGCGTTGACCAGTTCGGCGACGTAGTGGCCAATGCCGGTGCGCGGCGCTTGCAGGATGCGGGCGTTAAGAGCAATGCGCATGCGGCCTCGCTTGCACGCGCAGGGCCTGCTGAACATGGGCAAGGCTGCGTGTCGCCAACTGCTCACTGGCCTCGCGCCAGCCGATCCAGCGCCAGTCAGCGACGTCGCGGGCGGCGGGAAACTGTCCGCTGCGTTGATAGGTTTCGATCAGATCGGCAAGGCTTTGTGGATCCAGCAGATCGAAGTAGGCCATGAAGTCGCCGCCGATCTCGCGAAACACAGCGATGTCGCTGCCCATTGCCGGCAAACCGCGCTGCATGGCTTCTACCAGCGGCAGGCCGAAGCCTTCGACGAACGAGGGGAAGACCAGCGCACTGGCCTGCGCGTATGCGTATTCAAGGCTGGTGTCGCTCAGATTATTGAACATGAACAGGCGCCGATTCAGTTCCGGATGATTGCGGATTCGCTCAAGCAGCGCCTCGCATTTCCAGCCGATACGCCCGGCGATGCACAAGCGTGCCGTCAAGCCGGCAGCCCAGGCGCGTTCGAAGGCGTCGAGCAGGTATCCATGGTTCTTGCGCGGCTCGATGGTGCTGACCATCAGAAATACCGGGCCGGATGCAGCGAACAGATCCTTGAGGCGTGGTTCGATCGTTGCCGCGCTGTGATGCAGGTCGAGCTCGGACCCCAGATAAAAGTAATCGAACCAGCGCTTTTCAGTCTGCTCGGCACCGATTCTGCGTTGCAATTCACCACGCACCTGATCACGCACCGTGGCGGAAATTGCCATGTAGCCGTCGGCCGTGCGGGTAATCCAGTCGAACCATTCATTGAAAACTTCGACCAGACGCGTGTCGTAAAACTGCGGATGCGTCAGCGGAATCAGGTCGTAGATCACCGCGATCATGCCGACGCCGTCGCGTTTGAGCTGCTCGACATGGGCGAAAAAGTCCGAGTGCCAGGATGAATCCAGCAGCACCAGTTGATCGCCCGGGTGGTGTTGAAGCGGCGAACAACGTTTAAGCAGCTGCCTGCGATTGATCCGTCTGACGAGCCGAATCGGCAGGCCGAGCACGGCAAACTGGGTCAACCGATAGCTGGCGTAAAGGAGCCGCCGCGCCAGTTTCGAAGTGCATAGCGCATCGCGGCGCTGATGCCACTGCCAGAAATGATGGGCGAGGCGCTCCAGGCGTTCACCGAAGGTTTCGAGGCTGTTCCAGAACGGTGTATCGAGTGGCGCCAGTTGCAGCACGCGGTAGAGCTGGCTATTGATCACCACCACCGGCATGCACTCGACGCCTTCAGCGCTGGCGGGCAACTGCTTGATGACATTGCGCACCACGCGCTGGATCCCCGAATTGATCTTGGGGTGTTTGAATACGTGAGTGCATTCGACCAGCAGGCGGGTCATGGCGCGCGCTCGACAGACAGGGCCTCGGTGTCGCGGCTGATGGTGGTTTTGGCGTCCAGCCAGGTACAGCCGACGAAGTCTTCCCGACGGCTGTTGATCACCTGGAACACCATCCCGTAGTCACGCCACTCGAAATTGCGATCCAGATGTGAGTCCAGACGCGACAGGCTCAGCGACACCGAATAGTTGCCTTTGCCCAGGCCCATGATGAAGGCGAAGCGATAGGTGAAGCGTTCACCGGCGCGCAGATCGGTCAATGCCTTGTTCAGCCGGTGGGTGTTGATGCCGTACATCATCTGGCCGAGGCGATCCTTGAGAATGAAGCCCAGCACCAGCCGTTCGATGTCCTTGCGCACTTCGACCTGCACTTCGAGCACTACCGGTTGGCCGACTTCGACAGCCTCAATGCTGCGCTGGTTTTCATCGAGCAGGCGTACGCTCAGAATCGCCGCCTCGCCGGTGCCGGAGACCGTTTGCACCTCGCCGCCGGCGAGCGTTTCCTGGCGTACTACCTGACCCTCACGTTCGGCCATCAGCGCATTGTAATAATCGAGAACCGGCTCCGGTTTGCCGCGCATGGCCACGCGCCCATCCTTGAGCAGGATCGCCGAGTCGCAAATCGACTGAATCGCGAAGCGATCATGGGACACGATCAATAACGTCGTGCCGGATTTGCGAAAGCTGCGGATGCGTTCGAAGCTCTTGTGCTGGAAATAGGCATCACCCACCGACAGCGCTTCGTCGACGATCAGGATGTCCGGGCGCCGGGCGGTGGCGACACTGAACGCCAGGCGCATCTGCATGCCACTGGAATAAGTGCGGACCGGGTGGTCGATCGCATCGCCAATTTCAGCGAAGTGCTCGATATCGGGCATCAGGGCCTGGATTTCTTCAAGCTGCATGCCCAACAACTGACCGGCCATGATTGCGTTCTGCCGACCGGTAAAGTCTGGGTGGAAACCCATGCCCAGCTCCAGCAGCGCTGCGACGCGCCCTTGCAATTCAATCTTGCCTTGGGTGGGTTGAGTGGTGCCGGTGATCATTTTCAGCAAGGTGCTTTTGCCTGCTCCGTTGGCGCCGACGATACCCACCGCTTCACCCGGAGCAATCTCGAATTCGACATCTTGCAGTACCCAGTGCTGTTGATGCCGAAGCGGCGAAAACGGAATCAGCCACTCGGCCAGCCGTGCCCAGCGGTTTGGGTATTGCTTATAGGCCTTGCCCAGGCCGGTGACGCGAATATGTCCCATCAGAGTTCATCCACCATTTCGCCGACGCGCTGGCGAAACAGCCGCAGACCGATCAGACAGAACACCACGCCAGTAATGAAAACCGGCAGCAGCGAACTCCATACCGGCCACTGACCGTAGAGAAACAGGTTCTGATAACTGCTGAACAGCTTGGTCAGCGGGTTGAGTTGCAGCAGGCGCTGCACCCATTCCGGCAGGATCGTGATCGGGTAGACGATCGGTGTCAGCCAGAACCAGAACTGCAGGCAGATGCCGAACAACTGGCCGACATCGCGAAAGAACACGTTCAACACGCCAAGGACCATACCCAGCCCGGCGCAGAACATCATTTGCAGAGCAATCAGCGGAATCAGCGCCAGCAAAGCCATTCCCGGCCAGCGCCCGGTGATCAGCAGAAAACCGAGAAACAGACTGATGATGATGGCGAAATTGATCCCGGCATTGATCAATACAATCACCGGCAGGCAGATCCTCGGGAAGCTGATTTTCTTCAGCAGGTTGGCGTTTTCCAGAAACATGTTCTGACTGCGCAGGGTTATTTCGGAAAACAGTCCCCAGGCCAGCAGACCAGCGCACAGGTAGACGCTGTAGGCCATGCTGTCGTCCACACCCGGTAAACGCGCGCGCATGATCTGGGAAAAGATCACCGTGTAGACAATGATCATCGACAGCGGATTGAAAATCGGCCATAGCGCGCCGAACAGCGAATTGCGATAACGCGCTTGAAACTCGCGCTGCACGCTGCCGAGGATGAATCCACGGTAGCTGTGCAGCGAGCGGTACAGGGAAAGCAGCATTCAGACCGTCCTGCCGTATTGATCTTCGAAGCGAACGATATCGTCCTCGCCCAGGTACTCGCCGCTTTGCACTTCAATGATGACCAGATCTATCACCCCGGGGTTCTCCAGGCGATGCTTGTGGCCGGCGGCAATGAACGTCGATTCGTTCTTGGCGACCAGAGTCGTGCCGGAACCGTTGTTGGTGACCTTGGCCATGCCTTCGACCACCACCCAGTGCTCGTTGCGGTGATGGTGCATCTGCAACGACAATTTGCCACCGGGTTTGACCACGATGCGCTTGATCTTGAAGCGCGGGCCTTCTTCAAGAACGGTGTAGGTGCCCCAGGGCCGGCTGACGGTGCGGTGCAGGCGATAGGCTTCGTGGGATTTGTCCTTGAGCTGCTTGGCGACGCGCCGCACATCCTGAGCGCGGTCGGCATGGGCCACGAGCACCGCGTCGGCGGTGTCGACGATGATCAGGTTATCCACACCGACGGTCGCCACCAGCCGGCCTTCGCTCTGCACGAAGTTGTTGTGGCTGTCGATGAAGATCGCTTCGCCGCTGGCGCGGTTGTTATCAGCATCGGCGGGAATCAGCGCGGCGACCGCGTTCCACGAACCGATGTCGCTCCAATCGAAACCGGCGGGCACTACCACGACTTTTTCCGAGCGCTCCATCAATGCGTAATCGATGGAGATGTCAGTGATCTCGGCAAACAGGGTCGACGACAACTCCTGTTGCAGGCAGCCGACCGTTTCGACCGGTGCGCTGACGGCCATGCAGGCGCGGGTCTGTTCCAGCAACTCGGGTGCGTGCAGTTGCAGTTCGGCAATGAGCGTCGCGGTGGTGAAGCAGAACATCCCCGAATTCCACAGGAAGTTGCCGCTCTCCAGGTAATGCGTGGCGGTCTGCAGGTCGGGTTTCTCGACGAAGCGCTGCACCTTGGCCGCGCCTCTGGCGTCCAGCGGCGCACCGGTTTCGATATAGCCGAAGCCGGTTTCCGGCGCGGTAGGGACCACGCCGAAGGTCACCAGATAACCGTCCTTCGCCAGATTCACTGCGTGCTCGACCGCACACTTCAAGGCGTCCTGATTGACGATCAAATGATCCGCCGGCATCACCACCATGATTGCGTCGTCACCATGCAGCGCCTGCAATGACAGCGCTGCCGCTGCGATCGCCGGTGCGGTATTGCGCCCGCTCGGCTCCAGCAGAAAGTGCCCGCGATGGCGCGACACCTGCGCCGCGCAATAGTGATCCTTGCTCTGGAAGTAATACTCGCGGTTGGTCACCGTGACGATGTCGCCCCAGCCGTCCAGCAACGCCGCCGCTCGCTGGTAGGTCTTGCCCAGCAGCGACTGGCCGTCGGGCAGGGTCATGAACGGCTTGGGGTGGCCCTCACGGGACACCGGCCACAAACGGGTGCCGGCACCGCCGGACAGAATCACCGGAATCAGCATGGCCTACTCCTTGGCGACGCGTTTCATGTCCGCATCCATCATCATGCGGATCAAGGTATCCAGGTCGGTTTTCGGTTTCCAGCCCAGCACACGCTGGGCCTTGGCCGGGTTGCCGAGCAGCACTTCGACTTCGGCCGGGCGGAAAAACGCCGGGTCGATCTTCACGTAATCGCGGTAGTTCAGGCCGACGTGATCGAAGGCAATGCGGCACATCTCGCGCACGGTGGTGGTGACGCCCGTGGCGACCACAAAATCGTCGGGTTTGTCCTGTTGCAGCATCAACCACATGGCTTCGACGTAATCGCCGGCAAAACCCCAATCGCGCTTGGCGTCAATGTTGCCAAGCGCCAACTCGTGCTGTTTGCCCTGCTTGATGCGCGCGGCGGCGTCGGTGACTTTGCGTGTGACGAACTCAATACCGCGCAACGGTGATTCATGGTTGAAGAGGATGCCGCTGCTGGCGTGCAGGTTGAAGCTTTCGCGGTAGTTGACGGTGATCCAGTGGCCGTAGAGCTTGGCCACCCCGTAAGGGCTGCGTGGATAGAACGGGGTGTTTTCGTCCTGCTGCTCTGCCTGGATCAGGCCGAACATTTCGCTGGTCGAGGCCTGATAGAAGCGCGTGTGCGGGCTGAACTGGCGAATCGCTTCGAGCAGGTGCGTCACGCCCAGCCCATCGACGATGCCGGTGGTCACCGGTTGATCCCAGGAGGCGGCGACAAAACTCTGTGCGGCGAGGTTGTAGACTTCGTCCGGTGCCGATTTGATTACCGCACGCTGCACCGAGCAGGCATCGGCCATGTCGCCGTCGAGGTAGACAATGTCGGCTTCGACACCCATCTCGCGCAGGCGCCAGCGTGAATCGCTGCTGCGTCGAGCAACGAGGCCGTGAACCTTGTAACCCTTGTCCAGCAGCAGTTTGGCCAGATAGGCGCCATCCTGGCCCGTGATCCCGGTAATCAGTGCACTTTTTGTCATTCTTGTCGTACTCGCATCTCCCAGTCGGACAGGATCGCCCGCAGGGATTGTTGTGTGGTGATGGCTGGCACCCATCCTGTGGCGTTGGCCAGTTTTGCGTGGCTGCCGCAGACGCGGCGCTGGTCGGCGCGACGCATGCGCGCCGGATCCGGCACCAGTTCAACGTCGACTTCGGCCAGATCGGCCAATTGCTCGATCAGGCTGCGAATGCTTTGCTCGCGGCCCGAGCAGATGTTGTAGACCTGCCCCGGTGTGCCGTTTTCCAGCAATGCGAAGTACGCGCGAATCACATCGCCGACATCGAGGAAATCGCGGGTCACGTCGATATCGCCGACTTGCAGTTGCGGTGCTTGCAGGCTCTGTTTGATGCGGCAGATCTGCCGGGCTGCGCTAGCGATGACGAAGCTGTCTTTCTGCCCGGTGCCGATGTGGTTGAACGGACGCGCCACCAGCACCGGCCAGCCTTCACTCAGGCCCCATTGCAAGCTGAGGAACTCCGCTGAAAGTTTGCTCACCGCGTAAGGATTGCGCGGCAGCGGCGGTTGTTGCTCGGTGATCGGCAGGTGCTGCTCGCCGACTTGCCCGTAAACGTCGCCGGAGCTGACGTACAGGAAAGTGCCGGCAAAGCCGCGAGCCTTGAGCGCCTGCAACAGGTTGAGGGTGCCGAAAAGATTGATATCGAGGGTGCGGGCCGGGTCACGAAAGGCTTCCGGCACGAAGGTCTGTCCGGCCAGATGAATGACTGCATCCGGCATCTCGGGCCAAAGGTCGATGAGGCTGTCGGCGTTCGTAAGGTCGTAGGCCGATGCGGCAGGCAGCAGCGCCCACGACGATCCCGGCGAAGCCAGACGAGACTGAATGTGTTGTCCCACGAAGCCGCTGAGGCCCGTGACGAACAGACGTTTTTTCAAACAGCGACCCCTTGGTCATGACTCGCGCCGCTTTCCCGGATGCTTTTGGGATAAGTCTGAAATACAGCGGGGAATATCCGCGCAAACAGCAGGCGAAGCCGTTGTTGTAGTTGTTTGGTTGCCAATCTGTGCCAATTGCTCGGCAATTTCAACCGGGCAAACCGTGACTGGTCAGTTCTCGTCAGCATAGTCCGATTTATTCTCGCCCGGCGGTTCCCGGACTCGCGATGGATGTGTTTAGAATGGCCTTCGTCGCGAGTTGGCCGATTGTTTTCCGGACGCCGCGACGCGGGGTGAAACTGACCACTAAAACAAGAACAGAGACGTGCCCGATGATGACGGACGAGTGCCGGCCCTGCCGACCCGATCCGACGCGCGGCCGTCATAGCATGAAGTCGCCGGGATGGCGCTTCATCGTGGGATGCCATGAATTTCATTCTCTACTCGGACGTCAACGACAGCTCCATCAGTGCCAGTCTGGGGCGTCCGGAATACAGCTATTACTTTGTCCTCAAAGCCTATCGCCCGGTGCTGGAAAGCCTGGGGCGCGTGCACGTGGCCGGATCTGTCGCCGACGTCGATGTGATTTACCGGCAATTGCTCGCCGCAGGTGAAGACACTGTGTTCCTGTCCTTCACCCCACCGCAGAAGACCCCGGTTGATCTGGAATGCCCGACGATTTGCGTGGTGGCCTGGGAGTTCGATTCGATCCCCGATGAACAGTGGGACGACGATCCGCGTCAGGACTGGACACGCATGCTCGCACGCCACGGCCGGGTCATCACTCTGTCGAGCCACACGGCAACGGCCATCCGCCGCGCCATGGGCGAAGCGTTCCCGGTGCTGGTTTTGCCGACGCCGTTGTGGGACAGCTTCGCAACGATTCGTCAGCAACACCAACCCATGCCGGTCAATCCCGGGACTGCACTGGCGATCAAGGGCTGTATTTTCGATTCGCGCACCCTCGGCCTGTCAGCCGATGCGCTGATCCCAACGCCAATCAGCCCTGAAGAGCAGGCTGCACTGGCCGCAGCAATTGAAGCCGCGCGCCCGCCACCGTTGACGTTCAAACGCCGACTGGTCATTGCTCGACATTATCTGCGCCTGTGGGCACTGGACTTGGGACGCGAACAGACGGAACCGGTGCCGCGGGTGAAATTTCTGCACAACTGGTACTGGGAGGGCATTCGCGATCTGCTGCCGGACGCGTTGCATGGCTGGCTGCAACAGCGTTGGCCTGAGGTGTGCGGCGCTGCGCCGGTGCCCGTGATCGAACCGGCGCCACTCGATCTGCCGGACACCTCATCGGTGGTCGAAACCACAGTCGAGGGTGTGGTGTACGTCTCGGTATTCAATCCCAAGGATGGCCGCAAGAACTGGCATCGACTGATCAGCGCATTCTGCTGGGCGTTCCGCGAAACGCCCGACGCGACGCTGGTGCTCAAGATTACCCAGAATGATCTGGCGTCCTATTACAGCGAGTTGATGACCCTGCTGGCGCAACTCACGCCGTTCGCCTGTAGGGTCGTGGTGATGCACGGTTACCTCGACGACGCGCAGTACGCCAGGCTCTATCAGGCGGCCAGTTTCTACGTCAACGCGTCACGCTGCGAAGGGCTGTGCCTGCCCTTGATGGAGTTCATGTCCAGCGGTAAACCGGTGATCGCCCCCGATCACACGGCGATGGAAGATTACATCGATGACTCGGTGGCGTTCGTGGTCAGGTCCAGTGAAGAGCTGACGATCTGGCCGCAGGACACGCGGATCATCTACCGCACGCTGCGGCACCGCCCCGACTGGGGCTCGCTGAAAAACGCCTACGAAAACAGCTATCGAATGGCCAAGGCCCAGCCGCAGGAGTATCAGCGGATGTCTGCCGCCGCCGTCGCGCGCATGCAGCAATACTGCGCCTTCGCGCCGGTGCGCAAACGGCTCGCGGAGTTCTTTGCGCTGACAGCAGGCCCCAACGATGCTGCGCCTGTGACGGATAACGCCTCATGCTGATCATCATTCATTCGGAAACCAACCGGCACACCATTGCGCAGAACCTCGGGCGTTCGGAGTACAGCTATTACTTCGTGCTCAAGGAGTATCGCCCGGTGCTCGAACGCATCGGTCGGGTCGTGGAAGTGGCCGATCCGCAGACGGAAGTCGATGCTCTGTATCTGGAGTGTCTGAGCCGTGGCGAGCCCTGCGTGTTTCTGTCGTTCTCGCCGCCGCATCGCACTCCCGTTCAGCTGGCCTGTCCGACGCTGCCGGTGTTTGCGTGGGAGTTCAGCACGATCCCCAATGAAGCCTTCGCGGGCGAGCCGCGCAATGACTGGCGTAGCGTCTTGCATGCCTGTGGCGCAGCGATCACCCACTCCAGCTACACGGTCAATGCCGTGCACGAGGCGATGGGTGCCGAGTACCCGATCGTCGCGGTGCCGGCGCCGGTCTGGGACCGCTTTGCTGCCCGTGGCGCGAAAATGCCCGAGCAAGCCCTGGCCACCGCCTACAGCCTGACGATCAAAGGGCTGGTCGCGGACAGCCGCACCCTCAATCTGAATGCATTCGGGCCGGCGCACCTGCGCAGCGGCGACGGCATCGACTTCGCCGCGCCGGCCTCCGAGCAGACGCTGGTGCTTGACGGCGTGGTTTATACCTCGGTGTTCAATCCCGGTGACGGGCGCAAGAACTGGGAAGACATGCTCAGCGCTTTTTGCGTTAGTTTTCGCGATGTCGAAGACGCGACGCTGGTGCTCAAGCTCACTCACCACGACGCCGAAGAAGCGCTCAGCGATATCCTCCATCATTTGTACAAAAACCAGTCTTACCGTTGCCGCATCGTTCTGATCTACGGTTACCTCGCCGATCCGGACTACGAGCAACTGGTGCAGGCCACGCGGTACGTGGTCAACACCTCCTACGGCGAAGGTCAGTGTCTGCCGCTGATGGAATTCATGTCCTGCGGCAAGCCGGCGGTGGCGCCGCGTACCACGGCGATGATCGATTACCTGAGCACGGAAAATGCCTTTCTCATCGAGTCCACCGACGAGCTGACAGCCTGGCCCCACGACCCGCGCAAAGCCTTCCGAACCCTGCGTTATGTGACCAACTGGAGCTCATTGTGCGAGGCCTATCGGGCCAGTTACGACGTCGCGAAAAACCAGCCGCAGCGCTATGCCGAGATGTCGGCGCAGGCAGTCGTAAGTTTGCAGGCGTTCTGCAGCCAGACTGTGGCTGAACAGCGTTTGCGAGGGTTTCTGACGCAGTTGTTCGAGCATCGTGCGCCTGCTTTGGAAGCTCCCCAAGCATGAACGCCAAGCGCATCATGGACGTTGAAGTCCTGCGTGCGGTCGCGGTGCTCGCGGTGTTGTTCCACCATTTGCCGGACAATCTGTTCACTGACCCGGTGCCGTCGCTTGCCCGGATCCACGAATGGGCGCAGACGTGGTGGGGCGTCGACCTGTTTTTTGCGATCTCCGGTTTTGTCATCGCCCGCAGCTTGATCCCGGTGCTGCAAGGCTGCACGACGGGCCAGGAGCGCTGGCAACAGGTGCGCCATTTCTGGCTGCGCCGGGCTTTTCGCCTGTTGCCTTCGGCCTGGTTATGGCTGGCGGTGATCCTGCTGGCCTGTGTGTTTTTCAACCGGTCCGGTGCGTTCGGTACGCTGTCCGCCAATCTTCAGGCGACCTTGGCCGGGGTACTGCAATACGCCAATTTCCGCTTCGCCGACAGCTTTTTCCAATACGAATACGGCAGCAGTTTCGTCTACTGGAGCCTGGCGCTGGAGGAGCAGTTCTACCTGCTCTTTCCGTTGCTGATCCTGTTGTTTCGCCGACACCTGGTCTGGGCATTGCTGGCGCTGGTGGCGGTGCAGATTCTGACTGTGCGCACGCCTTTGCTGATGGTAGTACGCACCGATGCGCTGGCCCTTGGCGTGCTGTTGGCGATGTGGAGTGCGCAGCCGGGTTTTCAGCGCTGGCAGCCCTCGTTCTTGCGCCGACCATGGCTTGGCATTTCAGCGTTGATGGTCATTGGAGCGCTGTTGAGCTTCATGGCCACCGACCGTTTTACCCTGGCCAATTATCGGATCGGTTCGATCGCCGTGCTCAGTGCGCTGCTGGTCTGGATCGCCTCGTACAACTGTGACTACCTGATGCCTGCCGGACGCTTGCAGCGGTTGCTGGCATGGATCGGCAGCCGCTCCTACGGTATCTACCTCATTCACATTCCGGCGTATCTATTGGTGCGTGAACTGATCTTTCGCTTGCAGAGCAGTGGCCTGCCGAGCCCCGCCGGACATCCCATCCTTACGATGCTGATTGCCTTCGTCCTGATCGCGGTGCTCAGCGAACTCAACTACCGCTTGATCGAAATGCCGATGCGCAATCGCGGTGCTGCGCTGGTCAAGCGCCTCGGTTCCTCCCGAATTGCTGTTACCTCACCCGGAGCCACCTCATGCTGAGCTTTTTGAAGAAACTCTCGGCGACAACGCCTGCGCAAACTGCGGCAGAACCGGTCGCTGCGGTTGCCGACAAGGTTGATCCGTACTCGCTCGGCCTTTACGACGCGAAACTCAGCGGCTGGTACAACCAGGCGACCCACGAGCTGTACACGGGATTCCCTGTGAGTGCCGACGATACGTTGCTTGATGTCGGCTGCGGTGATGGCGGCAATGTGCACTTCTGCGGTATGCGTGGGGCGAAGATCATTCTTGCCGATATCGATGCGGCCAAGGTCGAGGCCACGCGCCGGCGTCTGAGCGACACCCCGGCCCGGGACATCGAATGCCACGTTACCGACTGCAACCCGCTACCGATTGCCGAGGCAACGGCGACGCGCGTGGTCTGCACCGAAGTTATCGAACACGTTGACGATCCTGCGCAGTTTCTTGCCGAACTGGTACGGGTTGGCAAACCGGGTGCGTTGTATCTGCTGAGCGTGCCGCATCCCAGCTCCGAGGACCTGCAAAAGGACATCGCCGCGCCGGAGTATTTCCAGAAACCCAACCACATACGCATCATCAGCGAAGACCAGTTCAAGACGATGGTCAGCGAGGCCGGGCTGGAGATCATCAGCCACAGCCAATATGGCTTCTACTGGTCGATGTGGATGATGTTGTTCTGGGAAGCCAAAGTCGATCTCAGCAACCCCGATCACCCGATGCTCGAGCACTGGGCCAATACCTGGCAAGCGGTGCTGGATTCCCCGCGCGGCGCGCAGATCAAGCAGGCGCTGGATGCGGTGGTGGCCAAGAGTCAGGTGATTATCGCGCGCAAGCCTGCGGCATCCCTGTAGGCGCTACGGCACGCTGCGATCTTTTGATCTGGAGTCTTGAAGCAAGATCAAAAGATCGCAGCCTCGTTTCACTCGTCAGCTCCTACACGGTTTTTGTGTAACCTTGCAGCCCTGTGGTTTCAGGGATTTTCAAGGTATGCGGTTGATTGTGTGTCTGTTCCTTGGCGTCTTGCTGGCAGGTTGCGAGCAACACGTCGCGCCGGCCCTCGACCAGCAACTCTACGTCTGGCAGCGCCAATGGACACCGGCGCATGAACCGGCATTGCGTGACAGTCGCGATGATTTCTCGACGCTGCGCGTACTGGCATTGCAGGCCTTTCCCGGCGAGCGGTGGAGCAGGGCGCGGGTTGATCCAGCCTTGTTGAGAGCCGATGGCCGGCCGTTGATTGCAGTGATTCGCCTTGATGGTCAGCTGCAATCACTGGACCAGCAGCAGGTCACCGCGCAGATTCTGCAAGTCATCGCCGATTGGCAGGCGCAGGGCCTCACGTTGAGCGGCGTCGAGATCGATCACGACGCCGGTACAGCACGGCTGCATGCGTATGCCCAATTGCTCAAAGATCTGCGCGCGACCTTGCCGCCATCGTTGCCTTTGAGCATCACCGCACTGCCGGCCTGGCTCGACAGCGCGCACTTGCCGGCGCTGTTGCAGAGCGTCGACAGCAGCGTGCTGCAAGTCCACGCCGTGAGCGATCCGCGACTGGGTCTTTTCGACGCCAGGCAGGCGTTGAAGTGGGCCAAGGCCTGGGCACATGTCAGCGACAAACCGTTCTATCTGGCGCTGCCGGCCTACGGCGTTGCGCTGTTGAGCGATGATGGTGGCGCGCCGGTAGTGGAAAGCGAAGTGCAACTGGAGCGCGGCGGGCAGCGCCGGGAATTGCTCGCCGATCCGCAGCAACTAAGCCAATTGGCCAAAACCTTGCGCGAGGATCCGCCTGAGCATCTGGCCGGGTTGATCTGGTTTCGCTTGCCGCTGACCAACGATCGTCGCGCCTGGAGCCTGACTACTTTGCGCGCCGTGGCGCGGGGCGATGGGCTGAACAGTCAGTTGCGCTTGTCATTCAAAGAGCAGGGTGGACTCTATGACATCCTGCTCGATAACCGCGGCAATCTCGACAGCCCGTGGCCCGCGCAAATTACGCTCAAGGCGCAGGATTGTGCAGGCGCTGATGCGCTCGCCGGTTACTCGTTGCAACAAAGTGCCAATCTGCTTACCTTCACCCGCCTGCGTGACGGCCGCTTGCCGGCGGGCGGGCAGCGCGCTGTCGGTTGGGCGCGTTGTGCACATATTGATCAAGGAGGTTCGCATGTTGACCCGTAACTGGCCCCGCCATCTGCTCTGCCTGAGCCTCAGCCTGCCGCTGGGTTCGGCGCTGGCCTGCGGCCCGGACTTCCCGATGCGCCTGCTCGACAACCGCGCGCAGACCTTGGCCGATTTGCCCGAGGGCAGCTTCAGCTTCGAAATCAGTCGCCTGGGTAAAACCATTGCCGGGCTGAAAAACGTCACCGCAGCGACCCATAACCCCAACGACTATTCCGAAGACAACGCGTCAGAGCTGGCCCGCGAACAGGCTGAGCAGGTGGGCCTGAGCGCTGAGCAATACGCGGTGGTCAAGCGCCTGCGTGGGCTCAGCGATGCGCGTCAGGCCGAGGAGCAGGGCGCCAGTCTGCCGGCGGAAATACGTTTGTACGTCGCCGGCGCGGTGGCCTTTGCCACCGGTGATCATCAATTGGCCAGTGAGTATTTCAACAAGGTGCTGGCCCTGCCGGCAGACCAGCGTCCGTTGCGCAGCACGTGGGCGGCGTATTCCCTCGGGCGCATTGCCTTCGCCATGAGCAACGGGGCGCACGACCGCATCGAAACGCTGGAGCAGGCGCGCGATGCCTTCCGCCAGGCACGGCAACTGAGCATCGACGGCTTCAGCGATCCGCTGGAACTGGGCGTTGCCAGCCTCGGTGAAGAGGCACGGGTGTTGCGCAGCGCGGGCGACTGGAGCGGCGCCATCGAACTGTACGAAGCACAGAACCTGCACGGTTCGGCCGTCGGTTACACCTCGCTCAAGCAACTGATGAACGAACTGGCCGAATTGCCGGAATCTCAGCTGGCCAAACTGCTGCAGCAGCCAGCAGTGCAGCAACTGGTCACGGCGTCGCTGGTCAGCCGTCAGGGCTGGTCTTTCGGTGAGCAGCCGCCGAATGAAAAGAAACTCGTCACACTCCTGCAAAACAGCACCCGTGGCAGCCTCGACAATGCCGATCGACTGGCGGCGATGAGTTATCAACAGGGCGACTACGCGTCTGCCAAGGCCTTTCTGGTAAACGCCGGGGACGGCGGACTGGCCTGGTGGCTGCGGGCAAAACTGGCAGTGCGTGAGGGCGACACGACTGCCGCCGCTGCCGCCTACGCCAAAGCCGCCCAGGCCTTTCCGCAGAATGAAGACTGGGGATATCGCCGCACGCCGGACTGGGCGTTTGAAACGGTGCAGCCCAAATGTCGGGTGGAAGGCGAAAGCGCGATCCTCGCGCTGCAACGCGGCGAATACCTGCAAGCATTCGTGCAGCTGTATCGCAGCAACAGCCTTTACTGGTTCGATGCCGCCACCGTTGCCGAGCGGGTGCTGACGGTCGATGAGCTCAAGCGGTACGTCGATGAGAACGTGCCGGCGCCGCCGCCATTGACGCAGCAGGAGCGCGATAACTATGTGCCGCTGTCGGTGGCCGCCAATCTGCGCAATCTGCTCGGTCGGCGCTTGCTGCGAGAAGGGCGATACGAGGAGGCGGTCGGTTATTTCGCCAGTGACGATCTGCAGCACAAGGCCCGGCTCTATGGCGAGCAACGGCTCAAGGCCGAGTCGGCGTGGTGGCCGAGCAAACGCGCCAGTGCGTTGTACAACGCCGCGTGGACAGCCCGGGAGTGGGGCATGGACATCCTCGGTTATGAGATGGCCCCTGATTACGCCACCTTCGGCGGCAATTACACGCTGGAGAGCACGAAGCTGGATGTCGGCCCGCTGATTTCCACGGCGGAAGTGCAGCGCCAGCAGGCCAGCGCCGCGCAACCGGATCAGCGTTATCACTATCGTTTTGTCGCCACGGCACTGGCCAGTCGCGCCGCCGATAACCTGCCGCACACCAGTCAGGCGTTTGCCGCCGTGTTGTGCAACGCGGCCGGCTGGAACAGCAGCCTTGAGGACCAGAGTGCGCTGTATCAGCGCTACGTCAAGGAAGGCCCTTATGTGCCGTGGGCGCAAGACTTCGGCAATCAATGCCCGTACCCGGACTTCGAAAATGCCGACAAGCGTTACGTTACCCAAGTGACCGATGCCGTGCGTGGGACGCTGCGGCCGTACAAGTGGCCGGTGCAGATCGGCGCGATCGTCGTAGTCGCGGCCATCGCGTTACTGCTGATCACCCGTCGTCAGCGCAAGGTACGCAAGGCTTAAGTCTGCTGAAGGAAGCTCAGGCGTACGGCGAAGCCAATCAACAGGCTGCCGAACAACCATTGCTGAACGCGCTGGGCGGTTGGACTGTGTTGCAGCCAACGGCCCAGTGCCGCGCCGGTCAGGGCAACCACGCTGTCGAACAGCAGACCTACGGCGACCAGCACCATGCCAAGCAAGGCAAACTGGCTCAGCACCGGCGCGCCGTGACTGACGATGAATTGCGGCAGCAGCACCGAGCAGAACAGCAACGCCTTGGGATTGAGTAGGTTGGTCAGCAAACCGCGACGGATCGCATCGCGCCACTGGCCGGGAACAGGTGCCTGCTCTTGGTTTTGCAGACGCGGTACCAGCGAGCTGCGCAAACACTGGATACCGATCCACAACAGATAGGCCGCGCCAGCGATGCGCACCACGTCAAAGGTCCACGGCGCCGTTTTGAACAGCGCCGCCAGCCCCAGTGCCGCCAAGGCAACGTGACAGGCGCGGGCGATGGCCAGGCCCAGTGCGGTGGCCAGCGCCGCACCGCGACCTTGCCGCGCACCGGTTTGCAATAGCAGGATCATGTCCGGTCCCGGCAGTAGCAGAACCACAGCCAGCGTCAGAATAAACAGCCAAAGACTTGCCACATCACACCCCGTTTTCGATGTCGATTTTCTCGCGCCAGTCTAGAGCGACACGGCAGGGCAGGTGCTTGCGTAGTCGGCTTCAATTGTTCACAGCTTTGGCATAACCTGCTGGTTTTCAACCGTCAGACTATCGGGATCTGCCAAAGATGAAACTCGACGCTTATGACCGCAAGATTCTCGCTGCGCTGCAGCGCAACGGCCGCCTGAGCAATGTCGAGCTGGCGGAACAAATCGGCCTGTCGGCCTCACCGTGTCTGCGCCGGGTGCGCATGCTGGAAGAGGCGGGGGTGATCCGAGGCTACCAGGCCAATCTGGATCGCGATGAAGTCGGGCTGGGGCTGACGGTGTTTGTCGGGGTCAAGGTCGAGCGGCACAACGAAGAACGCGCCGAGGCTTTTTATGCCGCCGTCACTGCACTGCCCGAGGTGGTCTCGGCGTTTCTGGTGTCCGGCGAATCGGACTTTTTGTTGCAGGTAGTGGTGCCTGACTTGCGCGCTTATGACCGCTTTGTCAGCGGCCATCTGCTCAAGCTTCCGGGTGTGAGCGATATTCGCAGCAACTTTGCCATTCACACGGTGAAAGCGCCGGGGGCGTTGCCGTTGGGGCATCTGCCGCTGTAGATCGGGTGGCGCCATTCGCGAGCAGGCTCGCTCCCACAGGGGGAACGCATTCCAAAGTGGGAGCGAGCCTGCTCGCGAAGACGGCGGCAAGGTTTGGAACCTACATCTGCGTCGCCATCCCCTCGACATTCATCGCTGCCTGCCGCAACGCTTCCGAACGCGTCGGGTGCGGATGGCAGGTCAGGGCAATGTCCTCGGCCGAGGCGCTGAACTCCATCGCCACACAGAACTCGCCGATCATCTCGCTCACGCTCGGCCCGACCAGATGCACGCCGAGCACTTCGTCCGTGCGCTCGTCGGCGAGGACTTTGGCAAAGCCTTCTGTTTCGTGATTGATCTTCGCCCGGCTGTTGGCGGTGAAGGGAAACTTGCCGACCTTGTAGGCGCGGCCCTCGGCCTTGAGCTGTTCTTCGGTCTGGCCGACGCTGGCCAGCTCCGGTTGGGTGTAGATGACGTTGGGGATCAGCGCGTAATTGACCTCGCCAGCCTTGCCGTGGATCTGCTCGACGCAGGCCATGGCCTCGTCTTCAGCCTTGTGCGCGAGCATCGGGCCGGACGTGACGTCGCCGATCACCCAGACCCCGGCGGCTTCGGTGCGATGTTGCTTGTTGGCGAGCATGCCGCGTTTGTCGGTACTGAGGCCGACGTTCTCCAGCCCCAGGCCCTGGGTGTACGGCCGGCGCCCGATGGCCACCAGCACATAGTCGGCTTCGATCAGCTCAGCCGTGCCACCGGCGGCAGGCTCGACGCTCAGATGCACGCCTGTGGCGGAGCTGGTGGCGCTGGTGACCTTCGAGCTCAGTTTGAAGGCAATGCCTTGTTTGCTCAGTGCGCGCTGCAAGGTCTTGCCGGCCTCGCCATCGACGCCGGGGCAGATCCGATCAAGGTATTCGACCACGGTGACCTGCGCGCCGAGTCGCCGCCACACCGAACCCAGCTCCAGGCCGATCACCCCGGCACCAATGACCACCAGATGTTTGGGTACTTCACTCAATGACAGCGCGCCGGTGGAATCGAGGATGCGCTGGTTGTCGATCTCGACGCCGGGCAGGGGAGTGGGCTCGGAACCAGTGGCAATAATGATGTCCTTGGCGCTGAGCTCGCTCTTGTTGCCTTGGGCGTCGGTCACCGTCACTTTGCCCGGGCCGTCGATATGGCCCCAACCCTTGATCCAGTCGACTTTGTTCTTGCGAAACAGAAACTCAATGCCCTTGGTCAGGCCGGCGACGCTTTCGTCCTTCTGCTTCATCATCTGCGCGAGGTTCAGCGTCGGTTTGACCTCGATGCCGAGATTGGCGAACTCTGTCCCCACCGCAGCGGCGTACAGCTCCGACGCGTGCAGCAAGGCTTTGGACGGCATGCAGCCGACGTTCAGGCAGGTGCCGCCGAGGGTTGCACGTCCTTCAACGCAAGCGGCCTTGAGCCCGAGCTGGCCGGCGCGGATCGCCGCGTTATAACCGCCGGGGCCGCCGCCCAGAATCACTACGTCATAGTTGCTCATGCGCTTGCTCCAGATTGCTCGATGGGGATAGCCAAGATTAGTCGCGATAAAAATTATGTACGTAATATGAGCTTCGTCGAACATTTCGGTCAAGGCTTCAGGCAAGCGACAGCTGCGGCATCTTTGAATAGAAGCAATTGTGTACGAATATTTCACAGTGTCCGTTATATCGTAACGCTATGAACGCTGAGCCTACATTTTCGGGGTGTTATGCAAGTCGATCTTGAGTTGGACGCCACGCCAGTCACCGGGCTGCCGCGCTTTCAGCAGGCAGCCGTACAGTCACGCAAATTGCGTCGGTTGGCGTATGGACTCGGTGCAGTGGCCGCGTCGGGCTGGGTGCTGGCGTTTTTCGTCGGCCTGTTTGCGCCGCAGTCCCTGTGGTTACCGTCATTGGTCAATCAGAACGCGGCGTTGCTGGTGCTCGTCGCCGGTCTGCAATCGGCCTGGTGGGTGACGCAATGGCGCGCGCGGGTGATGCATGCGCCCGCTTCGCAATCGACCGTCGTGGAAGAGGGCGGCGCAGCCGAGGGCTGGTACGAAAGGCTTCTGGAGCGCTTGAGTCAGCAGAGCCGCCATCTGCTTGGACAAATCGGTGCGCCGACGTTGTGGCTCGGCGGTTGGGCGTTGCTGGTTCTGCTTGGTATTGAGCAGGTGTGGAATCTCACGTTGCCTGCGGCGGCCTTGGGGCTGTCGGCGAGCATCGGTGCGGCATTGGCGTTGTTGCTGGCGTTTGCCCTCTTGGTGCTGGAGCGGCAACTGGCGCAGGTACCGCCGGCGCAATGGCCGGAAGCGGCTGCGCTGGCACAACTGACCCGGGCGGTGATCATCACCCTGTTGATCGGTGCGCTGTGTCTGTTGTTTGCCAGCGAAGACGCAGTCTGGCCGGCGCGTGTTGCGGTATTCAGCGCAATCCTGCCGATGTTGGTTGCCATCGAACTGTTATTGCGCGCGGTGCTGTCTGTTTTCAGCCCGCGCCGCGAACAACTCGAACCGACCCTGCTGGCGCGCAGTTTTATCGCCGATATGCTGCGTTGGCCGCCGCAGCCGTGGCTGGCGTTACAGCATGAAATGCACAACCGTTTCGGCATCGATTTGCGCCAGATCTGGGCCTTCAGTTACATGCGCCGGGCGTTGTTGCCGGTGTTGGCAGTGGTCGCCCTTAGCGGTTGGCTGCTGACCGGCGTACATGAAATTCCCCTGCAAGGTCGCGGCATCTACGAGCGCTTCGGTAAACCGGTACAGGTTTTCGGCCCGGGTTTGCATAGCGGGTTGCCTTGGCCATTGGGGCGTGTGATCTCCGTTGAAAACGGCGTGGTCCATGAACTGGCAACCAGTGTCGGCGACAAGCCAATCGCCGTGCAGTCCGACTCCGCTGAAGGCCCGGCGCCGCTGACCGCCAACCGTTTGTGGGACGCCAGCCATGTCAATGACAAATCCCAGGTCATCGCCAGCAGCCGCGGCGCGCAACAGGGCCTGCAAATCGTCAACATGGACGTGCGCTTCGTTTATCGCATCGGTTTGAACGACGAGGCGGCACTCGCCGCGACTTATAACAGCGCCGATGTACCGACGCTGATTCGCAGCACCGCCAGCCGCATCCTGGTTCACGATTTTGCCTCGCGCACCCTCGACGGTCTGCTCGGCGACGACAGGGCAGGGCTGGCCGAGGAAATCGGTCGCTCGGTGCAAAGCGATCTGAACAGATTGAACAGTGGCGTGGAGATCCTTGCCACAGTCGTCGAAGCGATTCATCCACCGGCCGGCGCGGCGAATGCCTATCACAGTGTGCAAGCGGCGCAGATCGGCGCGCAGGCGTTGATCGCTCGCGAACGCGGGGCGGCTGCGCAGGCCACTAACGAGGCGCAGTTGCAGGCGAGCGCGGCGCGGGATCAGGCAATGGCAAACGCGCGGGAGATCAACGCCGCTGCGCAAACCGCCGACCTGAAGTTCAGCGCTGAACAGAAAGCTTTCGCCAGTGCTGGCCAGGCGTTCGTGCTGGAGCAATACCTCAGCCAGCTCAGTCAGGGCTTGAGTAAAGGCAGGTTGCTGGTGCTCGACCATCGACTTGGCGGGAGCGCAAATGCGCCAACCATCGATCTGCGTACTTTCGCACTGCCGACTGATCCGTCGTCCCCCCGCACCACCGCTCAACCAGGAGCCACCCATTGAGCCAGTCGCCTGTTCATGACGTTCACGACCACAGCGGCCACGACCACGGCCACGGCGGGCATCACCATCATCATCACGGCGAGGTGCCAGAAGCCGGACCAATTCCATGGCGGCGTGTGGCCTGGGCTGCGTTGCTGGTGGCGTTTGCCATTGCCGCCGCGAGTCTGGTGCAGGTGCGCTCCGGCGAAGCCACGGTCATCACGCGTTTCGGAAATCCGTCGCGGGTATTGCTTGATCCCGGTTTGAGCTGGCGCTGGCCTGCGCCGTTCGAAGCGGCGATTCCAGTGGACTTGCGTCTACGTACCACCTCAAGTGGTTTGCAGGACGTCGGCACCAAGGACGGTTTGCGCATCATCGTTCAGGCCTACGTGGCGTGGCAGGTGCAGGGTGATCCTGAACATGTGCAGCGTTTCATGCGTGCCGTGCAGAATCAGCCGGATGAAGCGGCGCGGCAGATTCGCACCTTTGTCGGCTCGGCACTGGAGACCACGGCCAGCAGTTTCGATCTGGCCAATCTGGTCAACACTGATGCCAAACAAGTACGCATCGGCGATTTTGAAGCGCAGTTGCGTCAGCAGATTGACCAACAGTTGCTCGCCACTTATGGCGTGCGCGTGGTGCAGGTCGGTATCGAGCGGCTGACTTTGCCCTCGGTCACGCTCAGTGCAACCGTCGATCGCATGCGCGCCGAGCGTGAAACCATTGCTACCGAACGTACAGCGATCGGCAAACGCGAAGCGGCGCAAATTCGCTCCGCCGCCGAGCGCGATGCGCGAATCGTCCAGGCTGATGCAACGGTGAAAGCCGCTGACATTGAAGCGCAATCGCGAGTCGAGGCTGCGCAGATTTATGGGCGCGCCTACGCCAGCTCGCCGCAGCTTTACAATCTGCTGCGCTCGCTCGATACCCTCGGCACCATTGTCACACCGGAAACCAAACTGATTCTGCGCACCGATGCTGCGCCGTTCCGTGTGTTGGTCGACGGCCCACCGACTCTCGACAACAAAGCCGGATCGCAACCATGAGCGAAGAAGTTCCACGTGGAACACATGCGTTGAACAGTCCGTGGATTCAGGCCGGCCGTCTGACCTTCATCGCCTTGTATGCGATCACTGTTTTGGCCGCATTAGCATGGGCGGTCTCGAATGTCCGGCAGATTGATCCGCAAAACCGCGCAGTAGTACTGCACTTTGGCGCGCTTGATCGCGTTCAGAATGCCGGGCTGTTATGGGCGTGGCCGCAACCCTTTGAGCAGGTGATTCTGTTGCCGGCGGCTGATCGGGTGATCGAGCGTCGAGTGGAAAATCTGTTGCGCAGTGACGAGGCGCTGAAGGCTGACCGGGTGGCGTCCTTCGCTACGCCATTGAGCGATGCACTTGCCGGGTCTGGTTATTTATTGACCGGTGACGCCGGCGTAGTGCAACTGGACGTGCGAGTGTTTTACCAAGTCTCCGATCCCTATGCGTTCGTGTTACAGGGTGAACATGTGCTACCGGCGCTCGATCGGTTGGTGACGCGCAGCGCCGTGGCCCTGACCGCCGCGCGAGACCTCGACACCATTCTGGTCGCTCGCCCGGAATTGATCGGCGCCGACAATCAGGCAGCCGAGCGCCGTGAGCGATTGCGCGGTGATCTGGTGCAAGGCATCAACGCGCGTCTCGCTGAACTGAAGGCGAGCGGGCAGGGCATCGGTATCGAGGTGTCGCGGGTCGATGTGCAATCGAGTCTGCCGGAGCCAGCGATCACTGCCTTCAATGCGGTTCTGACGGCCAGTCAGCAGGCTGACAAAGCAGTGGCTAACGCGCGCACCGATGCCGAGAAACTTGCCCAGTCCGCCAACGAACAGGCAGACCGCACGCTCCAGGTGGCTCACGCGCAGGCAGGCGAGCGTCTTGCAAAAGCCTCGACCGATACTGCAACCGTCACGAGTCTGGCCACATCTACCGACCCGCAAATGCTCCTGCGTCTGTATCGCGAGCGCATACCGAAGATCCTCGGTCAGGCCGGCTCGGTCACCACCGTCAATCCGAAAGACGATTCCCGGTTGATCATTCAAGGAGCCACTCAATGACCGCGACCACCGCTGCTCCAAGTCTGTTGTCCTCGGCCGAACAACGTCGCGCCGCGCGCCAATTGACCCTGGCGATGCTTGCGCTCGGGCTGCTGGGTCTGGGGCTGGTCTGGCGCTGGACACTCCCGGAGCAAATCGGTGTCAGCCAACTGCTGCTCGGTTTCGCTTCTCTGCTCGTAGCGGTTCCGGTGATGCGATCGGCCTGGTACAGCCTGCGTTATCCAAGCCTGCACGGCATCACCGATCAATTGATTGCGCTGGCCATGCTCGGTGCCTGGGCGACCGGTGATCTGCTCACCGCGGCGTTGTTGCCAATCATCATGATCTTCGGCCATGTGCTCGAGGAGCGCAGCGTCATCGGTTCCCAAGAAGCAATTAATGCGCTTGGCCAGTTGACCCGCAGCCATGCGCGCAAGCTGCAAGCGGACGGTTCGATCATCGAAGTGGACAACCGCACGCTCAGTGCTGGCGATATTGTCGAGGTGCGGGCCGGTGATCGGGTGCCGGCCGACGGTCGGGTATTGTCCGGCCAGGCGAGTCTCGATACGGCGTCGATTACCGGTGAATCGGTACCGGTGGAAGCGGGCGTCGGCATGATGGTGTTCGGCGGCGCGATCAACCTCGATGGATTGCTGCGCGTCGAAGTCACCCGCATCGGCGACGAATCCACCTTGGGCAAAGTCATCGCCCTGATGCAAAACGCCGAGCGCTCGAAACCGCCGATCACGCGATTGCTCGAACGCTATGCCGGCAGCTACATGGTGCTGGTCTTGTTGCTGGCGGCGGTGACCTGGTTCGTCACCCATGATGCACAGGCGATGCTCGCGGTGGTGGTGGCGGCGTGTCCGTGTGCGTTGGTGCTGTCGGCGCCGGCCACGGCGATTGCCGGTGTCGCCGTCGCCGCGCGCCACGGGATTCTGATTCGCAGCTCGGCGTTCCTCGAAGAACTCGCCGATCTGACCTCACTGGTGGTCGACAAGACCGGCACGCTGACTTACGGCACGTTGCGTTTGCAGTCGATCGACAGCCTCAGTGTGGACACCAAAGAAGTGCAGGCGCTGGCCGCCAGTCTTGGCGCGGCGAGCAGTCATCCGGTGAGCCGGGCACTCGCCGGGATGGCCGATCAGGAAGCCTATTGGCCTCTGACCAACATCCATGAGCGCCAAGGCTTGGGCGTAGTGGCGACGACAGAGAAGGGCGAAGCTGCGCTCGGTCGTCCAGAGTTGTTCGCGCAACTGGGCATCACAACGCCCCTCGTTCCTGAACACGATGGCCCGATTGCCGGCCTGGCTTTGAACGGTGAATTCCTCGCCTGGCTGCTGCTAGCAGACAGCATCAAACCCGAAGCGCGCTTTGCCTTGAGCGAATTGCGCGAACTGGGGCTGGGACGCCAACTCCTGCTGACGGGGGATCGTCAGAGCGTCGCGCGAACCTTGGCGCAGGAAGTCGGGCTGAATGAAATCCAGGCGCAAGCGCTCCCGGAGGACAAACTCAATCGCGTGCTCAAGGAAATCGATCACGGCTTCCGCCCGATGGTGGTCGGTGACGGCATCAACGATTCACTCGCGCTCAAGGCCGGCGTGGTCGGCGTGGCGATGGGCGCTGGCGGAGCCGATATTGCGCTGGCTTCAGCGGACATTGTGTTGATCGGCAGCGATTTGCGCCGCCTCGGTACCTGCGTGCGCTTGAGTCGTCAGTGCCGGCGTACTTTGCAGGTCAATGTGATCATCGGTCTGGGCTGGACCCTGGCGATCGTGGTCTTCGCGGCTTTCGGTTGGCTTGGCGCGGCCGGGGCGATGATCGCGGCGCTGCTGCATAACCTGAGTACCTTGTTGGTGTTGGGCAACGCCGGACGTTTGCTGCGCTTTCAGGAGCCATTGCTCCGGCTCGACCCTCAGGCTAAATGAAAGAAAATTCATCGAACCGCCGAGTGCACAGGCAGTCATCTATCGTAAGGCACGCCGCCTGTGGCGTTCAGCCGATGTGCCGATCACGATAGACAAGGCCGATCGAATCGATAGCCTGCTATTTTTCAAGGTTGGTCTACCCTCAGATCAGACGTCTGAAACAAGGGGGGATTTTCCATGCTTGCGCAACTTCCACCGGCCTTACAGAATCTGCAGTTACCGCTTCGCCTGCGACTCTGGGACGGCCACGAGTTCAATCTGGGGCCGACGCCCAGCGTAACCATCGTGGTCAAGGACCCGCAGATGGTCACTCAATTCACCCACCCAAGCCTGGATGCGCTGGGTGCGGCGTTCGTCGAAGGCAAACTGGAACTGGAGGGCTCGATCAGCGAGGTCATCCGGGTTTGCGATGAGTTGAGCAATGCGCTGCTCGACGAAGACGAAGACAGTCAGCCGGTGCGCGCGCAACACGACAAGGACACCGACGCCAAAGCCATCTCCTATCATTACGACCTGTCGAATGCCTTTTATCAGCTGTGGCTGGACAGCGACATGGCGTATTCCTGTGCCTATTTCGAAACCGGCAGCGAAACCCTCGAACAGGCTCAGCAAGCCAAATTCCGCCATCTGTGCCGCAAGCTGCGCTTGCAGCCGGGCGAATATTTGCTGGATGTCGGTTGTGGTTGGGGCGGTCTGGCGCGGTATGCGGCGCGAGAGTTTGGCGTCAAAGTGTTCGGTATTACCTTGAGCAAGGAACAATTGGCCCTGGCGCAGGAGCGAGTCAAAGCCGAAGGGCTGGACGATCAGGTCGAACTGCAATTGCTCGACTATCGCGATTTGCCCCAGGACGGCCGCTTCGACAAGGTTGTCAGCGTCGGCATGTTCGAACACGTCGGACACGCCAATCTCGCCGAATACTGCAAAACCCTGTTTGGTGCGGTGAAGGAGGGCGGCCTGGTAATGAACCACGGCATTACCGCCAAGCACACCGACGGCCGCCCGGTTGGACGCGGCGCAGGCAACTTCATCGAAAAATACGTGTTTCCCAACGGCGAGTTACCGCATCTGGCGATGATCTCTGCCGAAATCAGTGAAGCGGGACTGGAAATTGTCGATGTCGAAAGCCTGCGCCTGCACTACGCGCGCACGCTCGATCACTGGAGCGAGCGACTGGAGGACAACCTCGAAGCTGCGGCGAAACTGGTGCCTGAGCAAGCACTGCGTATCTGGCGTCTGTATCTGGCCGGTTGCGCTTATGCCTTCGCGCGGGGTTGGATCAATCTGCATCAGATCCTCGCTGTGAAAGCGCATCCGGATGGCAGCCACGAACTGCCTTGGACCCGCGACGACATCTACCACCCCTGAAGCGGGGCGCTCAGAGAATCGGCGAAATCAGCCGGGCGATCCGCATGCCGACCTGTTGCAGGCGGTGGATCTCCCGGCTTTCTTCTTTGGCCACCTCATCGGCCTGGGCGAAATCGTCATTGAGCATGTGTTCCACAGCAGCGGCGAACTCGCTGTCGACGGTCAGCAACATCACTTCGAAATTCAGGCGGAACGAGCGATTGTCCAGGTTGGCGCTGCCGATGGCGCTGATTTCGCTGTCGATCAACACCACTTTCTGGTGCAGAAAACCCGGTCGATAACGGAACACCCTAACGCCGGCCCGTACCGCTTCAAAGGCATACAGGCTTGAGGCGGCGTAGACAATGCGGTGATCAGGCCGTGACGGCAAAAGCAGGCGCACATCGACACCACGCAATACCGCCAGCCTCAATGCCGCGAATACCGCTTCGTCCGGGACAAAGTACGGGCTGGTGATCCATACGCGTTGCGTTGCTGCGTGGATGGCTTCGACGAAAAACAGCGAGCAGGTTTCGTAGGCGTCCGCCGGGCCGCTGGCGAGCAATTGGCAAAGCACGCCATCCTCCGGGTACGTATCCGGCAGGATCAACGGCGGCAGAGTACGAGCAGCCCAGAACCAGTCTTCGGCGAAGGATTCCTGCATGCAGGCTACCACCGGCCCGCGGACTTTGACGTGGGTGTCACGCCATGGCGCCAGCGGTGGTTTCTCACCCATGTATTCATCGCCGACGTTATGCCCGCCGACAAACCCGACTACGCCATCGACCACGACGATTTTGCGGTGGTTGCGGAAATTGACCTGAAAGCGGTTGAGCCAGCCACTGCGCGTGGCAAAGGCTTTGACCTCGACGCCGGCATCACGCAGCGCCTGCACGTAATGATGGGGCAAGGCATGGCTGCCGATGCGGTCGTAAAGCAAATGAATTGATACGCCTTCGGCGGCTTTCTTCAACAGCAAATCACGCAAGCGCTGGCCGAGCCGATCGTCGTGAATGATGAAGAACTGGATCAGCACGGCTTCCTTCGCTTGTTCGATCGCCTGAAAAATCGCATCGAAGGTCGCGGTGCCGTTCACCAGCAGTTGCACCTCGTTGTTCGCCAGGCACGGCATGCGCCCCAGTTTCGGCATCGCGCGCAATGAGGCGTAGGCGCTCGAAGCGCGAGCGGCCAGAGCCTCCTCCACCCATGGACGCCAGTTCAGTTCTGAAATGGCCAGGCGCATCTGCTCGTTGGCCTGGCGCCGGGCCTTGATGTAGCCATCGAAGGTACTGCGACCAAAGACCAGATACGGAATAAGCGTGAAGTAGGGAATGAAGATCAACGACAATGCCCAGGCGATCGAGCCTTGCGCTGTGCGCACGGTGAGCACCGCATGGATCGCAGCGATCGAACCGAGTGTGTGCAACAGGGCGATCAGGTAACCGAAAATGTGCGGTCCGAAAAAATCCATGGGGCAGCCTTGCTCCGCGAGATGCAATGCTTAACAGACCATGTTCTGCGGCGAATGTCTCTATTTAATCGGCGCATGAACCGACACAATCGGCCGGCGTCTAACGGCCACAACTGATCAGGAGTTACTCGATGAACGTTCGTCTGCTGGGTTTGGCGCTGGGCCTGGGTTTGGCATTACCGGTGGTTGCGCAGGCACAAATGCTGCAGCCGGGGTTGTGGGAAATGTCTTCGAGCAATCTGAAGGTCGATGATCAGGCCATGGACGTGCAATCGATCCTTGGCCAGATTCAAGGCCAGATCACCCCGCAGCAGCGCGCTGCGCTCGAGAAAAACGGCATCAATATTGGCGGCAAGGGGATCCGTGCCTGCCTGACGCCGCAGCAGGTGGCAACCAACGATATCCCGCTGGCCGATCCGCAATCGGGCTGCAAACAGCAGATCACCGAGCGCACCGGCAACCAGTGGAAATTCCGCTTCAGCTGCCCGAAAGCCCAAGGTACCGGCGTGGCGACATTCCTCAGTGACCGCGAATTCACCACCGTCGCCAATGGCACCTTCAACGCCATCGGCATCAATCAGAAGGGCAGCCTGGAAACCCGGGCAGTGTGGCTCGGCCAGGATTGCGGTACGGTAAAACCCCGCGCTTAAAACCTCCGACTCCCACAGCTGGAACCCATTCCAACTGTGGGAGCGAGCGTGCTCGCGAATAGATCGGAAGTTCGCCTCAAGTCATGGCTGACTCAACGCCTTGTACAACGTATTGAGGTTGTATTCGAACAGCCCGGTAAAGGTGCTCGCCGGTCCACTCGCCGCCAGCGCATCCGAGTACAGCGTGCCGCCAATGTGCGCGCCGCTTTCATCCGCGATCTGCTTGAGCAGGCGCGCGTCCTTGATGTTTTCCATGAACACCGCTTTGACCTTGGCTTGGCGAATCTGCGTGATCAGCGCAGCCACTTCGGCGGCTGACGGCTCGCGTTCGGTGGACAAACCCTGTGACGCGATAAAGTCGATGCCATAGGCCTGTCCCAGATAGCCAAAGGCATCGTGGCTGGTGACGATCTTGCGATTACCCGGCGGCAGCGCGCCGAGTTTGTTTTTGGCTTCGGCGAGCAGGGCATAGATCTGCTTGAGGTAGGTCTGGCTGTTGCGCTCGTAGTCAGGCTTGTTGGCCCGGTCGGCGGCGATCAGCGCCTTGGTGATGTTGGCGACGTACAACTCAGCGTTCGCCAGATTGTGCCAGGCGTGTGGATCCGCAACAGTCTCGCCGTCTTCATCGAGCGAACGTGGAATCACCCCGCGACTGGCGCTGATCACCGTCGCCTTGCTGTCGGTGCTGGTCACCAGGCGATCCAGCCAAGGTTCGAAACCCAGGCCGTTCTTGATGATCACTTTGGCTTTGAGCAGCGCCTTGGCATCGTCCGGTGTCGGCTCGTAGGTGTGCGCATCGGCGTCCGCGCCGACCATGTTGGTAATCTGCACGTGCTCGCCGCCGACCTGATGAACCATGTCGGCAAGGATGCTGAAGCTGGTGACCACCGGCAGTTTTTCGGCGGCCGACAAGGACATCGACAGCATCAGGCTGAACAGCACAAGTAGAGCGCGCATCGGGAAGCACCTCATTGGGATGTGAGCAAAGGCGGGCGGCGCAGCAAACCGTGAACCGGTCCAAACACCACCGACAGCAGATAGCCGAGCCCCGCGACCAGCACGATGGCCGGGCCACTGGGCAGCGAGTAGTAGAACGACAGCAGCAAGCCGAACCACACCGACACGCAGCCCATGACGGCGGCGACGGTAATCAGTATCGGCAGATGACGACTCCAGAATCTCGACGCGGCAGCCGGAAGCATCATCAGTCCCACCACCATCAGCGCGCCGATCGCCTGAAAACCAATTACTAGATTCAGCACCACGAGAGTCAGAAACACACCATGGGCCAGAGGCCCCAAACGGCTGACTGTGCGCAAGAACAGCGGGTCGAGTGTGTCCAACAGCAGGGGTTTGTAGATCGCGGCCATAGCCATGAGGCTGATGGCCGAGACCCAAAGCATGCCGGTCAGCGTCGGCCCGTCTACGGCCAACGCTGAGCCGAACAGCAAGTGCAGAAGGTCGAGGCGTTTGCCGGCAATACCAAGAATCAGCACGCCGCTGGCGAGTGAAATCGGATAGATCGCGGCGAGACTGGCGTCCTCGCGCAAACCCGTTCGCCGGGTGATCCAGGCCGCAAGTCCGGCCATGCTCAGACCGGCTCCCAAGCCACCGAGGGTGAGTGCGGGAAGGCTCAAACCGGCAAACCAGAATCCCAGCGCTGCACCAGGGAGAATGCCGTGGGCGACAGCGTCGCCGATCAGGCTCATCCGTCTGAGAATCAGAAACACGCCCAAGGGCGCCGTGCTGCACGCCAGCACCAGGCCGCCGAGCAAGGCCCGGCGCATGAACACGAATTCGCTGAACGGCTGCCAGAAATGGCTGACGGTGGCGAGCATCAGGCGACCTGCATGTGCGGTGTCGGCTGGATCAGTTCTCGGCTGGTTCCGTACACGCAGTGGCCGTTTTTGATCAGCAGCGTATGCGGAACGTGTTCTCGCACCGCCGCCAGGTCATGGCAGACCATGACCAGTGTCCGGCCCTCGGCGTGCCAGTGGTGAATGTGTTGCCAGAGCAATTGCTGGCCGAGTTCGTCGAGTGCGGCGTGAGGTTCATCGAGCAACAGCACCGGGGCGTCAGCGAGGCTCAGTCGTGCGAGCAGGGCGCGTTGTAGCTCACCGCCGGACAGGGCCATCAACGGACGCTGTTCGAGTCCACTCAAGTGCCAGTCTTCCAATGCGTTTTTCAGTCGCTGCGTGCGCAGTTGCGTCGACAGCCGGCGGCCCCAGAAACCTGCGGCGATGAGTTCTTCCAGGCTTATTGGAAATTGCCGATCCAAGTGCTGCTGTTGCGGCAGAAAGGAAATTCCGCTTTGGCGTGGAACAGCCATTTCCACTTTGCCAGCGAGAGGCTTCTGCAATCCGGCAATGACCTTAAGCAGGCTGCTTTTGCCGCAGCCGTTGGCGCCGATGATGGCGGTCAGGCTGGCGCTCTCGAACTCAAGACTCAGAGGCGTCGTCAGCGGTTGACCGGGAGCGCCCCATACCAAGGATTGGCAGCGGATCATTTTTGCTCCCGTCGCCAGCTGCTTTCGGCGACGGCGTCATGGGCATGCAGGCTTTCGGCATGGATCACGCGGATGTGGAATTGGTTGATGCCGGGTGTGCGTTGCAGTGCCAGGTTGAGGCGGCGCGCGGCGTCTTCACAGAACATCAGGTTCTGCCCATTGGCGAGAGCGAATGCTTGCTCGTCGGGGCGCTTTACTGCGGTCTGCACGGCGGTGCCGAGGGCTGCTTCAGCGTCATTGATGATCGCGGTCAGCGGTAGCTCGTCGATGAAGTTGTCGAGATGCAGGTGCAGTTGCGCATAGCTGCGCTGGCTGTGCGGAGTGGCTACGATCCCTTTGGTTGAGCCAAGCCATGCCAAAACATCTGCGTGTTGCAGAGCCTTGTTGGCGAAATCGTCGACGAATTGCTGCTGGATCAATTGCCTTGCCAAGGCTGCGGAGCATGGGCACGTCGAGGAATAGGGCAGTTCAATTTTTAGTTCCACGTGGAACATTTGCTGTTTCAGGCTCGCTGAAATGGACGCCGGATAGGATTTCCAGCCGGCCAAGGGGCTGACCAACGCGGGTCGTTTCAGCAACAATTCGGTGTGAATATTCAGATACGCGCAGGCGGATAGACCTTGATGGCTTGTCAGAAAACACTTGAGTACCTGATGCAGCAAAGCGGGAGAAAGGCTTCGCTGTTCGAGGGTTTCGAGTGCCAGATACAAGCGCGACATGTGAATACCACGCGCTTCACCATCATCGAGACTCACGCCAGCGTCGACTCTGGCGCTGAGGCGTTGGCTTTCGAGCACAACGGGTAGGGCAATCCCACGCATGCCTACCCAATCGAGTGGCAGTGCCTGGCGCGCAGATTGGGCGGCGATATCCGGGAGAGTAAGAGCATTCATGGTTGAGACCGTCGTATTGATCTCTATTTACGTTACATTATAACAATCCATTCAGCGATGCTTTTTTCATGAAAAGGTTTTCACTAGCAGCCCGTCATCCGGCTGCAAGTGAACCTTGCGCTGCTACCGCCCGAGCTGGAGAAGCGGTTGATGGTTGTCCAGCCGACACGACGGGTGTAGCCAACCCAAGCCTCGCCATCGGAGGCGATGCCGGTAAAGAAGGTTAATTGGCCGAAGCGGCTGTTGGTCTGCGCCCAATAGCGATGGCCGTCCTTCTCGAATCCGCGCAGGTAAAGCGTGGTGCCTACCGTATTGACGCTATAGGCATTGCCATCGGCGTCTACACACGCCAGCAGATTAGCGCTGCGTGTGCAGTGCGCCGGCCCCGGCATGTGCGCTTGGGCTTGGCTGGCCAGCGACATAGCAAAGCTCAAAAGCAGGCATTTCAACCCCTTGTTCATTGCGAGTGTCCACGATCGGTGGTGCAGCAATTTGCGAAATCTCCTCTGTCGGACTGGCAAACTCAAGTTGTTATACTATAACATAAATCGGAACCAGCCTGAGCTGCCGATCACAATCATTTGCCTTCGTTGACCCGAGTAAATGAAGCGCAACGCGCCAAGCGCACACCTCAAAGCGCAAATCGGCTGCCATTTATGAGGATTATCCAATGTCAGCCAAATTGCCCGTCACCGTACTTTCAGGATTTCTCGGCGCCGGAAAAAGTACACTTTTGAATTACGTACTACGTAACCGAGACGGCTTGCGCGTTGCGGTGATCGTCAACGATATGAGCGAGATCAACATCGATGGTAGCGAAGTCCAGCGCGATGTCAGTCTGAACCGTGCGGAAGAAAAGCTCATTGAGATGAGCAACGGCTGCATTTGCTGTACGTTACGCGAAGACCTGCTTGAAGAAGTCAGCAAACTCGCCCGCGAGGATCGTTTTGATTACCTGCTGATCGAATCCACCGGCATTTCCGAACCGCTTCCGGTCGCTGAAACCTTCACCTTCCGCGATGAACAGGGGCAAAGCCTCGCCGACATTGCTCGCCTCGATACCATGGTCACCGTGGTCGACGGTGTGAATTTCCTGCTCGATTACCAGGCGGCCGAAAGTCTTGCCTCTCGCGGCGAGATTCTCGGTGAAGAAGACGAGCGCTCCATCACCGATCTGTTGATCGAGCAGATCGAGTTCGCCGACGTCCTGCTGATCAGCAAAATCGACCTGATCAGCCAGCACGAGCGTGAAGAACTCACCGCCATCCTCAAGCGCCTCAATGCCCAGGCTGAAATCATTCCAATGGTGATGGGCGAAATCCCCCTGGAGAAAATCCTCAACACCGGTCGTTTCGATTTCGATCAGGCCGCACAAGCGCCCGGATGGCTACAGGAATTGCGCGGTGAGCACGTCCCGGAGACACAGGAATACGGCATCGCCTCGACGGCCTACCGCGCGCGCCGGCCATTTCACCCGCGACGCTTCTTCAGCTTCATCGATCGGCCTTGGCTGAACGGCAAGCTGCTGCGCTCCAAAGGCTTCTTCTGGCTCGCCAGCAAACCCACCGATGCCGGTAGCTGGTCGCAGGCTGGTGGCTTGATGCGGCATGGATTCGCCGGTCGCTGGTGGCGTTTTGTGCCAAAGAATCAATGGCCGCAGGATCAGGAAAGTGTCCAGGCGATCATGGGAAACTGGATTCCAAGCGTAGGAGATTGCCGCCAGGAGCTGGTTTTCATCGGTCAGAACATAGATTTCCTACAGCTCTCCGCCGAACTCGATGCCTGTCTGCTGACCGACGAAGAAATGGCAACGGGCGTAGAAGGCTGGCGCTTGCTGCCTGATCCATTCGGCCCTTGGCACGAAGAGGCCGCCTGATGCTCGCACTCAAAGATCAGCCGCTTCTTACCCGTCAGCAGCACCAGGGTGTGACACCGCAAACGTTGACGCGAATCCTGGACGACCAGACCAATCTCGCCGTCTGGCAACGCCAGCTGCCCGTGCACATCGCCGATTTTGCGCAATTGGTGCTGTCGCTCAACGAGCCCTTGGCCGAGTCGCTTTGCCTGGAATTGGCTGACGAGGACGCTGAGCCGGATCTCGCCGGTCTGGCTGCAGGGCTGCGTGATCTGCACGGTTTCGGAGGTTTCATCAGCGACCTCAAATGGCTGATCAGTGCCTTCGCCTGCCTGCTGGGCGCGCGGCGTATCGGCGTGCGTTTGCGCGTGCTGGACAAGGCCATGTGTCCGCGTTTCCACGTCGATCACGTGCCGGTGCGCCTGATCACTACTTACGCTGGCATCGGCAGCCAATGGCTTGAGGAGGGTGCGATGGACCGCGCGCAACTTGGCCAGTCCGATGCCGAACCGCAAGATCCAGCGTCGATTCGTCAGCTCAACAGCGGCGACGTCGCGCTGCTCAAAGGCGAAAAGTGGCACGGCAATGAAGGCTTCGGCCTGATCCATCGTTCGCCGCAACCGGCACCCGGTGAGCGCCGTCTGTTGCTGACCCTCGACTGGCTCGGCTGACACATCAGGGCTTGCGCCAGACGCCCTGGCTCTGGCCTTCGCAATATGGCTTGAGATACGCCGTATCGGTGGCCACGCCGTAATAGTGGATATCCTGGCGATAGGGCATATTGGCGACTTGCGCGTTGCTGCACACGCCGAAAGCGCCGCTGGGGCACTGGTCGACGTATTGCACCTCGACCTTCTGCCCGGCCAGCGTCGGTTGGCAGAAGCCGTCATTGAACAATTTCTGCGGAATCGTCCGGTTCTGCTGACAGACTTTGACGTCGAGCCGTTCGCCTTGTGTGTGCACCACGCAGGCCTGAGCCCACGCTTCACTCGACAGCAGCGCCAACAGCAACGACCATCCCGACCAGCGCATCTTCGATCTCCTCAATAACTGTCCGCAGAAAGTACCCGCCATGTTGCAGAACATTCCGACCCACGTCATCGCCGGCCCGTTGGGCGCCGGCAAGACCAGCCTGATTCGCCAGTTGCTGGCGCAACGGCCTGCGGACGAGCGCTGGGCGGTGCTGATCAACGAGTTCGGCCAGATCGGTCTGGATGCTGCATTGCTGACGAATGACGCCGATGGTATCGCACTGGGTGAGGTGGCCGGGGGCTGCCTGTGTTGCGTCAATGGCGCGCCATTCCAGATCGGCCTTGGCCGCCTGCTGCGCAAGGCCAGGCCGGATCGACTGTTTATCGAGCCATCCGGGCTGGGCCATCCGGCGCAATTGCTCAAGCAACTTAACGAGGCGCCGTGGCTGGGCGTGCTGGCGGTTCAGCCCTGTGTTCTGGTTTTGGACGCTCAGGCACTGCACGCGGGTAGAACCCTGCCGGACGCCCAGCAGCAAGCGTTGGCCCGCGCGGGTTTGCTGTTGTTGAACAAGGCCGAAGATCTCGATGAAGCGGTTCGAGAGAAAATCGTCAGCCAGTTGCCGCCCGTCAGGCTGATCTGGACGCAGCAAGCGCAACTGCCTCTGAGCGAGCTTCCGGGGCTGAAAGCAAAAGCAAAAGCGAACGAAGGCGCAGGGCATCTGCCGCTGCCGACTGGATTGGCACAGCTGCCAGCGGTCTGGAGCGATCCGGCCGAACCGATTTGCCTGAGTCAGGCGCAGGAGGGTGGGTGGAGCATCGGTTGGCGCTGGCATCCGCAGCAGGTATTTGATCAAGCACGCATCGCCTATTGGCTGAGCGCGCTCGACTGGAAGCGGGCGAAACTGGTTATCCACAGCACGGATGGCTGGGTTTCGGGCAATGCCCTGGAGCATGCCGAGCTGAGTTGGCAAGCCAGCGAATGGCGAAAAGACTCAAGAATCGAGCTGATCTTCGCTGAACCGCAGAACATCGAACAGCTGCAAGCCGGTTTGGCTGAATGCCGGATTCAGTGAGTCAGCTCAAGGCTTCCACTTGGTATGTTCCTGGCGCCACTGGCTCAGCTCAATGACTTCTGCGCGAGGCTTGTGCACTTCGACCACCGGCGGCGTGTCGTCGAACGGCGCCGGGTAGGGCGCCAGTTCAATCTGCGCACTGTGCGCGCCGAACTGGGTGACGGTGCCGTTGTGGCGGCTTTCACCAGTCACGGTGAACTCGAAGTTGTAGACTCGCGCCAGTCGTCGGCGACCGTTGGCATCCCTGATCAGCCCGATCTTTTTCAGCGCGACGTTACCGTCCAGCAGCTCGACGCCGACATTGGTGCAATGCTGTTTGACCCGCTCCAGCGCGCGCTCGCGCAAGCCGTGGTTGTGCCATAGCCAGGCACCAGCGGCGGCGAACAGCATCAGCACGAAGATGTTTTCCAGGGTCAGCATCGACATCAAACTCCAAAAGATGGCGTCAGCTTAACTGTCTCGCCGGTCTGTCGTACAGGCTGTGTTTCGTCGCATACTGCGCGGCTTGAATTTCAATCGTTTTACGGAATGACCCGAATGAAACGTACGCCTCATCTGCTCGCCATCCAGTCCCACGTGGTGTTTGGCCACGCCGGCAACAGCGCTGCGGTTTTTCCGATGCAGCGGGTCGGGGTCAACGTCTGGCCGCTCAACACCGTGCAGTTTTCCAACCACACCCAGTATGGTCAGTGGGCCGGTGAAGTGCTGGCACCGCAGCAGATTCCCGAGCTGATCGAAGGCATCGCTGCGATTGGCGAGCTGGGCAATTGCGACGCGGTGCTGTCCGGCTATCTCGGTAGCGCCGCGCAGGGCCGGGCGATTCTCAGCGGTGTGGCGCGGATCAAAGCGGTCAATCCAAAGATGCTGTATCTGTGTGATCCAGTGATGGGCCATCCGGAGAAAGGCTGCAGCGTGCCCACCGAGGTCAGCGATTTCCTTCTCGATGAAGCGGCGGCCGTGGCGGACATCATGTGCCCGAACCAGTTGGAGCTGGACAGTTTTTCCGGGCGCAAGCCGCAGTCGCTGTTCGATTGCCTGGCGATGGCGCGGGCGCTGCTGGCGCGCGGGCCGAAAGCGGTACTGGTCAAGCATCTGGATTATCCGGGCAAACCGGCGGAGGGCTTCGAAATGTTGTTGGTGACGGCTGAGGGCAGTTGGCATTTGCGCCGTCCCTTGCTGGCGTTTCCGCGTCAGCCGGTGGGGGTGGGCGATCTGACATCCGGCCTGTTCCTGGCGCGGGTACTGCTGGGCGACACGCTGTTGGCGGCATTCGAATTCACCGCAGCGGCAGTGCACGAGGTGTTGCTGGAAACCCAGGCGTGCGCCAGTTATGAGCTGCAACTTGTGCGGGCGCAGGATCGCATTGCGCATCCGCGGGTGAAGTTCGAGGCTACAGCGATCAGTCTCTGAGACCGAGTCGTCTTTATTCGCGAGCAGGCTCGCTCCCACAGGAAGAATGCATTCCAGATGTGGGAGCGAGCCTGCTCGCGAAAGCGATCAATTGAGCGCTACCCGTTTCAGGCGTCGCCCTTGATCTCCTGATAACGCTTCTCCAGTTCCTGACGAATCTGCCGGCGCTGCTGCGCCTGCATGAAGCGGCGTTTGTCTTCGCTGTTCTGCGGTTGCAACGGCGGCACGGCGGCCGGTTTGCGCTGATCATCCACCGCGACCATGGTGAAGAAGCAGCTGTTGGTGTGGCGCACCGAGCGTTCGCGGATGTTTTCGGTGACCACTTTAATGCCAACTTCCATCGACGTGTTGCCGGTGTAGTTGACCGAGGCCAGGAACGTCACCAGTTCGCCGACATGAATCGGCTCGCGGAAAATCACCTGATCCACGGACAGGGTCACCACGTAGCGCCCGGCATAACGGCTGGCGCAGGCGTAGGCCACTTCGTCGAGGTATTTGAGCAGGGTGCCGCCGTGGACATTGCCAGAGAAGTTGGCCATGTCGGGGGTCATCAGTACCGTCATCGACAGCTGGGCGTTTCCGGGTTCCATAACGTTCTCACGGATCAAGGCTGATTGCAGGAAGCGCCTCTGCGGGCACCTGGTGGCTTTTCAAAAAGCACCGTTATCGGGACGCCGCGCGGCGGGCCGCCGTCACGCCGGTAGCGATCTGTTTCCATATATTGCACCGGCTTCCAGAGCGAAGTCGCGGTGTTAACCTGCAAAAGCCCTGCCCAAGGGCAATTCCTACATTAAAAGCGGATTTTTACCCTGCTCGCGCAGAACGTTCTGACGTCTGTCCGCGCGCCTCGTCATCAAGGAGCCTACGCCATGCATGCCATCAGTTTTATTCAGGATCTGGCAGTGATCATGCTGGTCGCGGGCGTGGTAACCGTACTGTTTCATCGTTTCAAACAACCGGTGGTGCTCGGCTACATCGTCGCCGGCTTCATCATCGGCCCGCATACGCCGCCGTTCGGCCTGATTCACGACGAAGAAACCATCAAGACCCTGGCCGAACTCGGGGTGATCTTCCTGATGTTCTGCCTTGGCCTGGAGTTCAGCCTGCGCAAGCTGTTCAAGGTCGGCGCCACGGCGTTCATTGCCGCGTTTCTCGAAATCATCCTGATGATCTGGATCGGCTACGAAATCGGGCGCTGGTTCGACTGGAACACCATGGATTCGTTGTTCCTCGGCGCGATTCTGGCGATCTCCTCAACCACCATCATCGTCAAAGCGCTGAATGACCTGAAGATGAAGAACGAGCGCTTTGCGCAGTTGATCTTCGGTGTACTGATTGTCGAGGACATCCTTGGCATTGGCATCATTGCGTTGCTGTCGAGCATCGCCGTCAGCGGCACGGTGAGCTCGGGGGAAGTGTTTTCCACGGTCGGCAAGCTGTCGCTGTTCATGATCGTCGCGCTGGTCATCGGCATTCTGTTGGTGCCGCGTCTGCTGGCTTATGTGGCGAAATTCGAAAGCAACGAGATGCTGCTGATCACCGTGCTCGGCCTGTGTTTCGGCTTCTGCCTCCTTGTGGTCAAGCTCGAATACAGCATGGTTCTCGGGGCTTTCCTGATCGGTGCGATCATGGCCGAGTCGAAGCAGTTGTTGAAAATCGAGCAGTTGGTCGAGCCGGTTCGCGACTTGTTCAGTGCGATCTTTTTTGTCGCCATCGGCTTGATGCTCGACCCGCTGATTCTCATCGAATACGCCTGGCCGATCGCGGTGATCACCGTGGCCGTGGTGCTGGGCAAGATGTTGTCCTGCGGCCTCGGTGCGTTTATCGCTGGCAACGACGGACGGACCTCACTGCGGGTCGGCATGGGTCTGTCACAGATCGGCGAATTTTCCTTCATCATCGCCGCGCTGGGCATGACCTTGCAGGTGACCAGCAACTTCCTCTACCCGGTCGCTGTAGCCGTGTCGGTGATCACCACACTGCTGACACCGTATCTGATCCGCGCGGCGGATCCGTTGTCGATCAAGCTCTCGGCAGTCGTGCCCAAGCGTCTCGGGCGTGTACTCGGCATGTATGGCGAATGGTTGCGCAGCATCCAGCCGCAAGGTGAGGGCGCGCTACTGGCGTCGATGATCCGACGGATCCTGTTGCAGGTCGGGGTCAATCTGGCGCTGGTGATTGCGATCTTCTTTGCCGGCGCATACTTCGCCGAGCGCATGTCGTTGTGGCTGCAGGACTGGATCAGCGATCCGAGCTGGCAGAAGGCACTGATCTGGGGCGGGGCGTTGCTGGTCTCGCTACCGTTCCTGATTGCGGCTTATCGCAAGCTCAAGGCGCTGTCGATGCTGCTGGCGGAAATGGGCGTCAAGCCGGAGATGGCCGGGCGTCACACACAGCGAGTGCGCCGGGTGATCGCCGAAGTGATCCCGATTCTCTCGCTGCTGGTGATTTTCCTGCTGTTGGCAGCCTTGTCGGCCAGTATCCTGCCGACCAACAAGCTGCTGGTGCTGATCGCAGTCGTGGCGGCCGCCGTAGCGGCGCTGCTCTGGCGCTGGTTCATCCGCGTGCATACGCGGATGCAGGTGGCCTTGCTGGAAACCCTCGACAACCATAAGGAATCGTCGGGGCATTGACCCACAGGGGCGTTTGGCGGCTCAGCTTTCCAGCCAGACGTCCCGCGCCCAGTGCCACACCGATTCCCAGGTTTCTTCAGCAATCAGTTCTTCTTCGGCCTGCCACAGCACCACGGTGCCGTCTTCTTCGACACAGTAGTAGTCATCGCCGTCCTGACAGATCGGGATCAAGCTGCGATCAACACCCACGTCCCATGCATTGGCCGCAACGTCCGGCAGATAGGTGTGCGATTGCGGGTCAGTGACGGTCACCGGCTCGAGGCTGCCATAGACCACATCGCTGACGGTCAGCAAAAATTCTTTGAAGACGAACGGAATGTCGATGAACAGTTGTTCTTCGATTTCTACCAGCAGGTCTTCGTCAGGCAATTCCAAAGGAACCGGTACGGGTTCGTTGGCTTCGCGCAGTTGTTCGATGATTTCTTCCACGTCCGGGATCCTCTTGCTGAATGGCGCGGTTTATATGGGCCGGTTTATACAGTAGCTCGCCATAGATGCAACCGTGAAATGAAAAACCCCGGCCGAGGCCGGGGTTCTGTTACCGCAAGTGAAGCGCAGCAGGGATCAGCCGTTCTGGCGGATACCGGCGACCAGCCAAGGCTGGTTGTCGCCCTGCGGACGTTCCATGTTCCAGCTTTCGCTGAACACTTCGCCCTGGTCGAAACGCGAGGTTTTCGACACGCCGGTGAAGGTCAGGGTGGCGATGGTCTTGTCGGCACGATCGTCGACGCCGTCCAGCTGCACCTGCAGGTTGTCGATGTAGGTCGACTGGAAGCCATCGCCCAGATCCGCACGCTCACGCTTGAGGAACTCAAGCATTTGCGGGGTCACGAACTCGGCGATCTTGTCCATTTCGTTGGCGTCCCAGTGCTGCTGCAGCGACTGGAAGTGGCTACGCGCAGCTTCAAGGAAACGCTCTTCGTTGAACCAGGCCGGTGCGTTGATCACTGGACGGGCGGCAGCCGGAGCAGCCGAACCACCGAAGATCGAACCCATGGCGGCAGGCTTCTGCTCGAACACTTCACGCTGCATCGGCGCGCCGGCCGGAGCGAATTGCTCCTGCTGCTTGCGACGACGGGCGGCGATGAAGCGGAAGATCACGAACGCGATCAGGGCCATGATCAGGATGTCGAAGATCTGCATGCCCTGGAAACCGTCGCCCATGAACATCGACGCGAGCAGGCCACCGGCGGCGATGCCCGCCAATGGGCCGAGCCAGCGCGAAGCACCGCCGGCCTTGGCCGCGGCGCCAGCAGCACCGGCAGCGCCAGCGGTCGCTGCTGCGCCGCCCACGCCTGGAGAAGAAGGAGCCATCTGGCTGGTCTGGTGCGTCGGCGCAGCGCCGGCGCTTTTGCCACCACCAAAGCGCTTGGCGTTGGCGTCGAGGCTCATCGTCAGGCCGATGCACAACGCCATGGCGATGCTAAGAAAACGTTTCATAAAGGGTATTCCCGTTTTGTGGAGACACGCGCGCCATGTTGCACAGCTGAAGTGTTACTGGCTAGCGAGAGAGTGTTTCGGGCTTTTGCCTGACAGGTTGCGTTCAGCTTGGCGAGGCAATCAGCCGATGTACTTTGGTCTGTAGGAAAAGGCGATAGGTTCAGAGGGATTGATGCACTTGCGCCGCATAACCTGTGGGAGCGAGCCTGCTCGCGAAGGTGTCGTGTCAGGCAAATGATTGCTTGATGACACAGTGCTTTCGCGAGCAGGCTCGCTCCCACATGGGTTCAGTACCGGTGGTTAGATAGCTTCCAGCTTGGCATAACCGAGCATCAGCCACTTGCTGCCTTCACTGAAGTTCACCTGTACCCGGGCCTGGGCGCCGGAACCTTCGAAGTTGAGGATCACCCCTTCGCCGAAGATCGAGTGACGTACGGCCTGACCGAGCACAAAACCGGTTTCCGGAATCTCGCTGCCGTTGAACAGGCTGCTGCCGCTCATCGACTGGTTGCCGCCGAACGGTCGGCTGACGCTATTGGACAGGCGCACTTCCTGGATCAGGCCTTTCGGCACCTCGCGGACGAAACGCGACACCTTGTTGTAGGTTTCGCTGCCGTACAGGCGCCGGGTTTCGGCGTAGGTCATGACCAGATTCTGCATCGCCCGGGTGATACCGACGTAAGCCAGACGCCGTTCTTCCTCGAGACGCCCCGGTTCTTCCAGGCTCATCTTGTGCGGGAACAGGCCTTCTTCCATGCCAACAAGGAACACGTAAGGGAATTCCAGACCTTTGGCGCTGTGCAGGGTCATCAACTGAACGCTGTCTTCGTGCTCGTCGGCCTGTGTATCGCCGGCCTCCAGCGAAGCGTGGCCGAGGAAGGCCGCCAGTGGGGTCAGTTCTTCGTCCTCTTCGGTGTTTTCGAAGTTGCGTGCAGCGCTGACCAGTTCCTCAAGGTTTTCCACCCGCGCCTGGCCTTTTTCGCCTTTTTCCGCTTCGTGATAGGCGATGAGGCCGGATTGCTCGATGACGGTTTGCGTCATCAGGTGCAGCGGCATCTCGGCGCACTTGGCGGCGAGGTTCTCGATCAGTTCGATAAATGCACCGAGCGCGCTCGCTGCACGGCCGGTCAGGCCTTTGTTGGCCACCAGCTGGCGCATCGCTTCCCACATCGACACGTCGCTGTGCCGCGCATGCTCGCGGATCGCTTCGACAGTTTTCTCGCCGATGCCCCGCGCGGGTACGTTGATCACTCGCTCCAGCGCCGCGTCGTTGCCACGACCTTCGAGCAAGCGCAGGTAGGCCATGGCGTTCTTGATTTCCGCGCGTTCGAAGAAGCGCTGACCGCCATAGATGCGGTACGGGATGCGCTCGCGCAGCAGGGCTTCTTCGAGCACCCGCGACTGGGCGTTGGAGCGGTACAGAATCGCAATATCGCTACGGGCCAGACCGGTTTTCAGCGCGCTTTCGATGGTTTCCACCACGTAACGCGCTTCGTCGTGTTCGTTGAACGCGGCGTACAGGTTGATCGCTTCGCCGTCGCCGCCGTCGGTCCACAGCTCTTTACCGAGACGCCCGGTGTTGTTGGCGATCAGCGCGTTGGCGGCTTTGAGGATACCGGCGGTGGAGCGGTAATTCTGTTCCAGACGAATCGTTTCGGAGTCCGGGAAGTCCGAAGAGTACTGATGGATGTTCTCGATCTTCGCCCCGCGCCAGCCGTAAATCGACTGGTCGTCGTCGCCGACCACCATCAGGCTGTCGCCGCCCTTGCCGAGCAGGCGCAACCAGGCGTACTGCACGGCGTTGGTGTCCTGGAATTCGTCGACCAGAATATGCCGGAAGCGCTTTTGGTAGTGCGCCAGCAGGCCCGGGTGATCGCGCCACAGATCGAGGGCGCGCAGCAGCAGCTCGGAGAAATCGATCACGCCAGCCCGCAGGCATGCCGCCTCGTAGGCTTCGTAGATGCCGCGCATGGTGGCCAGGAACAGGTCGCCGCTGGCCTGAATGTGTTGCGGCCGCAGACCTTCGTCTTTCTGGCCGTTGATGAACCACTGCGCCTGACGCGCCGGCCAGCGTTGCTCGTCCAGGCCCAGCTCGCGGATCACCCGCTTGACCAGACGCTGCTGGTCATCGCTGTCGAGAATCTGGAAGGTCTGGCTCAGGCCCGCTTCCTGCCAGTGCGCCCGCAGCAAGCGGTGCGCGAGGCCGTGGAAGGTGCCGACCCACATGCCGGCCGGGTTGATGCCCAGCAACTGCTCGATGCGATGGCGCATCTCGGCAGCGGCCTTGTTGGTGAAGGTCACCGACAGGATGGAGTGAGGCGAGGCGTTTTCGACCTGGATCAACCAGGCGATACGGTGCACCAGCACTCGGGTTTTACCGGAACCGGCGCCGGCCAGGACCAACTGACGGCCAACGGGGGCTGCTACGGCCTGGCGTTGGGCATCGTTGAGGGAGTTCAGCAGAAGGGAGAGATCATCGCGCATCGGGGCATTCTAGGGTGCGCCGCAGGCCCGGGCAAACCGTGCGTTGCATTAGCCGATGAAAGTGCTGCCGATGACGACCGGTCGGTCACTGGCTGCAGGCTTCGGCCCGTCTCGCCTGAGGGGTTGCAGCGGTGCGCAAGCGGCGGAAAATTTCCCCGCAATTGTGATCGGCAGCAGTTTGGCATCGGGATCGGCTTGTGTATGCTCCGTCCACGTTTCGGGCGCACGCCCTCCTATAAGAACAAGAACGTTGCCCATGATCCTCAGCGCCGAACTGTCGGGGCCCTCCGTGGACCCCCGGGTGATCCGCAAGCACTATGCCGTCGAAATGGCGGTGGAGCGCACGCGTCTGCTGTATCAGGGCTCGTTGTTGCCCACGCTGTTCATGTTGATCAATGGTCTGGTCTGCGCCGCTTTGCTCTGGAGCCCGCAGCGCTACTTCGTGGTCAGCGTCTGGCTGGTGTGGCTGCTGTCGCTGGTCGCGCTGCGGGTGATTCAGGTGGCCGCGTTCGATTCGGCGATTCCCGATCGCCAGGCCCAGCCGATCTGGTTCCGCATGTTCCTGCTCGGTTCGACCATGACCGGCCTGACCCTGGCCGGAGCCGGCATCGCTCTGGTACCCGCTGACAACTTCATGCAGCAAGCCTGGGTGTTCGGCCTGATCGGCGCGGCAACGCTGTCCGCCAGCGTCGCCTACGCGGTGAGCCTGCCGGCGTTCCTCTCGTTTACCTTGCCGTGCCTGCTGCCAGCCATCGGCTACCTGTTCTGGGGCGGCGACGATCAGGCCCGGGGCTGGGGCTGGCTGGGTCTGATCCTGCTCGGTTCGTTGAGCGTGGTGGCGTGGCAGGTCAATCGGCTGATCGACCGTGGATTGCTTCGGCGCTTCCAGAATCAGCATCTGATCGAGCATTTACAGCAAGCGCAAACGCGCAGCGAACAACTCAATCAGGAGCTTGGCAAAGAGATCGAACAGCGCCGCTGTGCCGAGGCGCAGTTGCGTGAAGCGCAGGTCGATCTCGAAGATCGCGTCGCCCAGCGCAGCCGCGAACTGGATGCCGCCAATCAGGCCCTGAGCAAAAGCGAAGCGCGCCTGGCTCTGGCGCTCAAGGCCAGTGAGCTCGGATTGTGGGACTGGAACCTGCAGACCGACGAAGTCCACCACACACAGATTCAGGAACTGTTCGGCCTCGCCCCGGAGTACGTCACGGCGCTGCTGCGCGACCTCAAGCCACGACTGCACCCCGAAGACTTGCCGTCACTCAAGTTCGCCCTGGTCGAGCATTTGAAGGGGCGCACCGAGGATTATCAGGTCGAATATCGCCTGCGCCATGGCGACGGCCACTGGGTGTGGATCGAGGACCGTGGCCGTGCCGTGGAGCGCAGCGCCAGCGGCCGGGTGATCCGCATGGTCGGTACTCGCCGCGATATCAGCGCCAGCAAAAGCCTCGAAGAGCAGCAGCGGCTGGCGGCCACGGTGTTCGAAGCGGCCAGCGAAGGCATCGTGATTCTCGACCCGAACTACGCGCTGATTGCGATCAACCAGGCGTTCAGCCGGGTCACCGGTTACGAGATCGACGACATGCTCGGGCGCAACGTCGTCGAGTTGCCCTGCAGCCGCGATGCCCATCGCCACTATGTGGCGATCCGTCATGCACTGGAGCAGCACGGCAGTTGGCAGGGTGAGTTGGTGGAAACCCGCAAGAACGGCGAGTTGTACCCGCAGTGGTTGCAGCTCAATGCGGTGCGCGACAGCCGGGGCAATGTCAGCCATATTGTCGGCTTCTTCGCCGATCTCTCGGCACGGCGTGCGTCGGAAGAACGCCTGCGTTATCTGACCCATTACGATGAGCTCACCGGCCTGGCCAACCGTTCGCTGTTCCGCGAACGTCTGCACGAAGCCCATCAGCGGGTGCGGCAGGGCGGGCGCCGCAGTCTGGCGTTGCTGCACATCAATCTCGATCGCTTCAAATTGCTCAATGACAGCCTCGGCCATGAAGTCGCCGATCAGCTGCTGCAAAAAATGGCGCGGCGGCTGGTCAATGCCTTGCCTGAGGCCGACACCATTGCGCGCTTGTCCGGAGACGAGTTTGCCGTGCTATTCGATGCCTACGGCAATCTGTCGAGCCTGGCGCGGGTGGCGACGCGGTTGTCGGCCAAGCTGCGTTTGCCGCTGAGCGTCGACGGGCATGAACTGGTGGTCAGCGCTTCGATGGGCATCAGCCTGCTGCCGGACAACGCGCGGGAGATTTCCGCGCTGGTCAGCCAGTCGAACATGGCCATGCAGCATGCCAAACATCTGGGCGGCAACAATTTCCAGTTCTTCACCGACAGCCTGCAAGCCAGCACACTCGAACGCTTGCAGCTGGAAAACCACCTGCGCAGAGCTATTGAAGAACAGCAACTGACGGTGTTCTACCAACCGAAACTGTGCCTGCAAACCGGCCGCATGAATGCCGCTGAAGCGCTGGTGCGCTGGGATCATCCGAGCATGGGCCAGGTGCCGCCGGCGGATTTCATTGGCCTGGCCGAAGAGACCGGTCTGATCGGGCCGATCGGCGAATTCGTTTTGCGTCAGGCGTGCTGGCAGGCGTGCGAATGGCAACGGCAGGGCCTGGCGCCGATCCGCGTGTCGGTGAACCTGTCGGTGCATCAGCTGCGCCAGGGCAAACTGGTCAGTCTGGTCCGGCAAGTGCTGGAAGAAACCGGGCTGGCGCCGCACTACCTCGAGCTGGAGCTGACCGAAAGTCATTTGCTCGACAGCGTCGAACACATCATTGCCACGTTCCAGCAACTGCGCGATCTGGGAGTGAAACTGGCGATCGATGATTTCGGTACCGGGTATTCGTCGTTGAGTTACCTCAAGCGCATTCCGGTGGATTACGTGAAGATTGATCAGGCGTTCATTCGCGGCTTGAGCGAGGGCAGTGCGGACGCGGCGATCACTCGCGCGATCATCGCCATGGCCCACGGACTGGCCCTCAAAGTCGTCGCCGAGGGTGTCGAGCGTGAGGATCAGCTGGCATTTCTGCGCGCCGAACGCTGCGACGAAGTGCAAGGTTATCTGATCAGCCGGCCGGTGGACGCTGCCCGTCTGGCCGGGCTTCTGCGTGATCAGGCAAATCCGCAGTAAGGGCTACATGCACCTCAGCGCGCCTGATGCCGGGACATCGAGTTACGCATTGAGCAGGCAAAATGCCCATTCATGTAGTATAACTACAAGCTTGCTACATCCTTGCCCACAAGAAGAGTCCAGCCCCTTGAATCTGCTGCAACACATCGCCCAGTCACGTCACCTGTTACGCAAGTCGGAGCTCAAGGTCGCCGACCACGTGCTGCTTGACCCTGCGGCAGTGATGCACAGCTCCATGGCCGACCTGGCTCACAGCGTCGGCATCAGCGAGCCGACCATCGTGCGCTTCTGCCGCGCCATCGGTTGTTCCGGCTTTCAGGATCTCAAGCTGAAACTGGCGCAAAGCCTGGCCGCCGGCGCCAGCTTCGGCCAGTTCGCGATCCACGAAGATGACTCCGTCGCCGACTACAGCCTGAAGATTTTCGACACCACGCTGCACACCCTGATGGAAGTGCGCGAGAAGCTCGACCCGGTGGAGTTACAGCGCGCGGTGACGCTGATGTCCCAGGCGCAGCGTGTCGAGTTCTATGGCTTCGGTGCTTCCGGTGCGGTGGCCGCGGATGCACAGCACAAGTTCTTCCGTTTGTTGCTGACCGCAGCGGCGTATTCCGATCCGCACATGCAGGCGATGTCGGCTGTGACGCTGAAGCCTACCGATGTGGCGATCTGTATTTCCCAGTCGGGGCGCTCCAAGGATTTGCTGATCACCGCTAACCTCGTTCGCGAAAGCGGGGCGTCGTTGATCACCCTGTGTCCGAGCCAGACGCCGTTGGCCGAACTGTCGACCGTCAATCTGGCGATCGATGTGCATGAAGACACCGAGATCTATACGCCGCTGACCTCGCGAATCGCCCACCTGGTGGTGATCGACGTGCTGGCGATGGGCGTGGCCATGGCGCGCGGGCCGAGCCTGGTCAATCACCTCAAGAGCGTCAAGCGCAGTCTGCGCAGTTTGCGTTTGTCTCCAAAAGCCGTGAAAGCGCTGGATGACTGAGCAAGGTCGTTCCGACCTTGTTCGCGAGCAGGCTCGCTCCCACAGGGGATCTCCTGAGAACATAAATTCTGGGTCATAACGGGATCAGATGTGGGAGCGAGCCTGCTCGCGAAAGCGTCCTCCAAAAAATCACATTCCTGCGCACATTTCATCACATTGTCATCCCCGCGCAGCCAAACCGTCATCCCCCACGCCTATCGTGAAACTCCCGTACTCGCCCTGGGAGACTCGAAATGGCTCAGCCCTACGAAGAACGCAACAGCGCCGCGAAAACCCGTCGTCAGCAGGAAGATCAGCGCCGCATGGAATTTCGCCGCGCAATCGAGGATCGCTTCGAACTTCGCCAGCTTCAGGCTGAGATCGGCGATTTTCCCGAGATCACGCACTGGCAGGCAGTGCCCGCCGCTTCCCGTCGAAACGCTCAACCAGCGCAATAATCTGCGCCCGCTCGCTGCGGATGAACGCCAGGAAGGCGTGCGCCACCGGTGACAGCCGTTTGGCTTTGGCTTGCACCAGACACCAGCTGCGCATCAGCGGCAACTCCTCGACCGGCAGCTCGATCAGGCCGCCGGTCGCCAGCTCCAGGTTCAGGGCGTGGCGCGTCAGCAGCGCCAGGCCCAGACCCGCCAACACGCATTCGCGCTGAGCTTCGGCCGAGGCCACTTCCTGGGTCTGAGTGAAGTGCACGCGCTTTTCCTTGAAATATTCTTCGCAGGCCAGACGTGTGCCCGAGCCCGGCTCGCGGATCAGCAGCGTATACGGCTCCAGATCCTGCAAGCGCAACGGGCCCATGTGTGCCAGCGGGTGATCCGGGCGCGCCACGGCGACAATCGGATTGTTGAGGAACGGCAGGAATTCCAGGCCCATGTCCTGCGGCACCATCGACATGATCACCAGATCATCGCGATTGTCCGAGAGGCGGCGGATGACCTGGCCACGGTTGACCACGGTCAGCTGCAAATTGACTTCCGGATGCTGGCGCTTGAACGCGGCGAACAGATGCGGCACGAAATATTTGGCGCTCGATTCCACCGCCAGTTTCAGCTGACCCTGCAGTGAACCCTGCATGTCCGACAGTTGCATGTCGAGGTTTTCCAGGCGCCCGAAAATGTCGCGGCTGGCGCGCTGAAGCGCTTCCGCCGCCTCGGTCATGTAGAGTTTTTTGCCGACATAGTCGAACAGCGGCTGGCCAATCAGCTCTTCCAGCTGACGAATCTGTAGGCTCACGGCCGGTTGTGTGAGGGACATTTCCTCGGCGGCGCGGCTGTACGAGCGTAAATCACACACCTCGTTGAAGATCTGCAATTGACGCAATGTCATACGCATCAATGACTTACGCATATTTTTCAGGCTCGATCAGCGGTCAGTTGCTTCAACTATAAGTGTTTGCTTATGCCTGACCCAATTTTTATTCATTTTTGTTAATCCCTCAGCAGCGCTAGTGTGGACCTGCGACTGAATTGAAACATTTGGTCACGCGTCGACCTGGGTCTAGCAGGTCGTGGTGCCACCGGCTCAAGGGAACCTCCAAGTGATAAAAAAGATCCTGATCGCCAACCGTGGTGAGATTGCCGTACGCATCGTACGAGCCTGCGCCGAAATGGGCATTCGCTCGGTTGCGATTTTCTCCGACGCCGATCGCCATGCCTTGCATGTGAAGCGTGCGGACGAGGCCCACAGCGTGGGTGCCGAGCCACTGGCCGGCTATCTGAACCCGCGCAAGCTGGTGAACCTGGCGGTGGAAACCGGCTGCGATGCGCTGCACCCCGGCTACGGCTTCCTTTCGGAAAACGCCGAGCTGGCGGAAATCTGCGCCGAGCGCGGCATCAAATTCATCGGCCCGTCGGCGGAGGTCATCCGGCGCATGGGCGACAAGACCGAAGCGCGCCGCAGCATGATCAAGGCCGGCGTACCGGTAACGCCCGGTACCGAAGGCAACGTCTCCGGCATCGAAGAAGCCTTGGTCGAAGGCGACCGTATCGGTTATCCGGTAATGCTCAAGGCCACCTCCGGTGGTGGCGGGCGCGGTATCCGTCGCTGCAACAGCCGCGAAGAACTCGAACAGAACTTCCCCCGGGTCATCTCCGAAGCCACCAAGGCGTTCGGTTCGGCGGAAGTGTTCCTGGAAAAATGCATCGTCAATCCCAAGCACATTGAAGCGCAGATCCTTGGCGACAGCTTCGGCAATGTCGTGCACCTGTTCGAGCGTGACTGCTCGATCCAGCGCCGCAACCAGAAGCTGATCGAGATCGCGCCGAGCCCGCAGCTGACCCCGGAACAGCGCGCCTACATCGGCGACCTGTCGGTACGTGCAGCCAAGGCTGTGGGCTACGAGAACGCCGGCACCGTGGAGTTCCTGCTCGCCGAGGGCGAGGTGTACTTCATGGAAATGAACACGCGGGTGCAGGTGGAACACACCATCACCGAAGAAATCACCGGCATCGACATCGTCCGCGAACAGATTCGCATCGCTTCCGGCCTGCCGCTATCGGTGAAGCAGGAAGACATTCAGCACCGTGGCTTTGCATTGCAGTTCCGTATCAACGCCGAGGATCCGAAGAACAACTTCCTGCCGAGCTTCGGCAAAATTACCCGTTACTACGCCCCCGGCGGCCCGGGCGTGCGCACCGACACGGCGATCTACACCGGCTACACCATTCCGCCGTTCTACGACTCGATGTGCCTGAAACTGGTGGTCTGGGCGCTGACCTGGGAAGAGGCGATGGACCGTGGCCTGCGCGCCCTCGACGACATGCGTCTGCAGGGCGTGAAGACCACCGCCGCGTACTACCAGGAAATCCTGCGCAACCCGGAATTCCGTAGCGGCCAGTTCAACACCAGCTTCGTTGAAAGCCACCCGGAACTGACCAACTACTCGATCAAGCGCAAACCCGAAGAGCTGGCCCTGGCCATCGCCGCCGCCATCGCCGCCCACGCAGGCCTGTGAGGAATACAAGAATGAGCAAGAAAATCTTCGTAACAGACACCATCCTGCGCGACGCTCACCAATCGCTGCTCGCCACCCGCATGCGCACCGAAGACATGCTGCCGATCTGCGACAAGCTCGACAAGGTCGGCTACTGGTCGCTGGAATGCTGGGGCGGCGCGACGTTCGACGCCTGCGTGCGCTTTCTCAAGGAAGACCCGTGGGAGCGCCTGCGCCAACTGCGTGCGGCGCTGCCCAACACCCGCCTGCAAATGCTCCTGCGCGGGCAGAATCTGCTCGGCTATCGCCACTACAGCGATGACGTGGTCAAAGCTTTCGTCGCCAAAGCAGCGGTGAACGGCATCGACGTGTTCCGCATCTTCGATGCGATGAACGATGTGCGTAACCTGCGCGTTGCCATTGAAGCAGTGAAAGCTGCCGGCAAACATGCGCAAGGCACCATCGCCTACACCACCAGCCCGGTGCACACCATCGACGCTTTCGTCACCCAGGCCAAGCAAATGGAATCCATGGGCTGCGACTCGGTAGCGATCAAGGACATGGCCGGTCTGCTGACCCCGTATGCCACTGGTGAACTGGTGCGTGCTCTGAAAGCCGAGCAGTCGTTGCCGGTGTTCATCCACTCCCACGACACCGCCGGCCTGGCCGCCATGTGCCAGCTCAAGGCGATCGAAAACGGCGCCGATCACATCGATACCGCAATCTCCAGCTTCGCCTCGGGCACCAGCCACCCGGGCACCGAATCAATGGTCGCCGCGCTCAAGGGCACCGAGTACGACACCGGCCTGAATCTGGAGCTGCTCCAGGAAATCGGCCTGTACTTCTATGCCGTGCGCAAGAAGTACCACCAGTTCGAAAGCGAATTCACCGCCGTCGATACCCGTGTGCAGGTCAACCAGGTGCCGGGCGGGATGATTTCCAACCTCGCCAACCAGTTGAAAGAGCAGGGCGCTCTGAACCGCATGAGCGAAGTGCTCGCAGAAATCCCGCGCGTGCGTGAAGACCTCGGCTTCCCGCCGCTGGTGACCCCAACCTCGCAAATCGTCGGCACCCAGGCGTTTTTCAACGTACTGGCCGGCGAGCGCTACAAGACCATCACCAACGAAGTGAAGCTGTATCTGCAGGGCGGCTACGGCAAGGCACCGGGCGTGGTCAATGAAAAGCTGCGGCGCCAGGCGATCGGCAGCGAAGACGTCATCGACGTGCGCCCGGCCGATCTGCTCAAACCGGAAATGACCAAGCTGCGTGCCGATATCGGCGCACTGGCCAAATCCGAAGAAGACGTACTGACCTTCGCCATGTTCCCGGACATCGGCCGCAAGTTCCTTGAAGAACGCGCCGCCGGCACTCTTACGCCGGAAGTGCTTTTGCCGATCCCGGAAGCGGGCGCCGTTGCCTCGGCGAGCGGCGAAGGCGTGCCGACCGAGTTCGTCATCGACGTCCACGGCGAGACTTACCGCGTCGACATCACCGGTGTCGGCGTCAAGGCCGAAGGCAAGCGCCACTTCTATCTGTCCATCGACGGCATGCCGGAAGAAGTGGTGTTCGAACCGCTCAACGAATTTGTCGGTGGTGGCAGCAGCAAACGCAAACAGGCCTCGGCACCAGGCCACGTGAGCACCACCATGCCGGGCAACATCGTTGATGTGCTGGTCAAGGAGGGCGATACCGTCAAGGCAGGCCAGGCGGTACTGATCACCGAAGCGATGAAGATGGAGACCGAAGTCCAGGCTGCCATCGGCGGCAAGGTCACGGCGATTCATGTGGCCAAGGGCGACCGGGTCAACCCGGGCGAAATCCTCATCGAGATCGAAGGCTGAGATAACAGTCGCGATCCAATGCTTTAAACCTCGGGGGGGCATGTGCTCCCCTTTTTTTTGCCTGTGATTTTCCGACCTGTCAGGTCATTGTCAGGGACCGCATGTGGGAGCGAGCCTGCTCGCGAATGCGCCAGGTCAGCCAATAGCATCTTTTGTATGATGCACCGCTTTCGCGAGCAGGCTCGCTCCCACAGGAGGCGTGCTTAATCCATCAGAACGCCATGCGCCATTGACCCGCCACGCCATACGTTCGGCTGTCATTACCCAGCTCACCCGTCAAGCCCACGCCCAGTGTGTGCGCCGCCGAAAGACCAAGATCGAGCCCCGCATCCAGCGACAGACTGTTCCGATCCAGTGCCGCGCCGGTCACTTCGAAGCGCTTGCCGCCCTTGCGCAGTTGCTGGCGGGTGTCACTGTCGATGTCGCCGTAGGTATGTTTCCAGCCTGCGCTCAATCGCGGGGTCAAATGCATGCCGTTATCCAGCGTATTGACCAGCGCAACACGCAGACCGAAGGTGCTGCTGAAGTTGTCGCGGGTCTGGCCGTAGACTTTCAACGCCGCGTCGCCGCCCTTTTCGTTGTAGCTGTCGCGCTGATAGCGCTGATAGCCGAGGCTGGCGAAGGGTTCGAGGGTCACGTTGTTGCGGCCCAGGTTGAACCCGGCCTCGGCAAATGCTTGCTGAGTATTGGCGTCGTAATTGCCTTTGAGACGATCGCTGAAACCCTTGAACGCGACCCGCCGTGTGCTGCTGCCGTCATGGCTGGCGTAGGTCGCACCTAGGCGCAAAGACAGCGGGCCATCCTGACGCACGGCGTAGGCACCGAGGTGCCAGCTGTCGAGGTCGCCGTCGTACTGGCGGGCATCGAGTTTGGTCTGCGATTTGCCGCCAAGCAGGCCGACATGCCAGTGCTCGTCGAGTCGCCAGTCAGCGCCCACGACCAGCCCTTGCGTGGCATGTTGGAGGATGCCGTCAGCGTCGCGGTCAACCTTGCCGCCGTGGCCCAGCGCCTGAACCCACACCCGTCCGGAGTCTTCGTTGCCTGCGGCCTGACGCGGTGAACTGCGCGAGCCGTCAGTAGAGCCGGAACGGTTGTCCAGTTGGCGCATCGCCGAGAGCATGCTCGTACTGACCGGCGTGATACTGCTCAGCGTGGCTTTGGCGAGGTTGGCATTGCTGCCTGCGGCAAGTTGATCGAGGGCGATTGGCGCGGTGGTTTTATCGCTGGTCAGCAGTGCGGCGACGGCGGTGTTAATGGGCTTTGCAGGCTCCGACGCGGGCTGTGCGGTGGTTTGTGCAGTTACGATTTCGTCGGGCATCGATGATTCCACCGATGCGGAGTCTTCAATCAAGGTCGCAACTGAGGTCAGGGCGGGGGCTGGAGCTGCGATCACCGCTGTCATTGAAGCTGGAGCGGGCGTTGTCGCGATCGGTACAGCGGGAGAAGTCGGCTGCTCTGGCTCGATAATACTTCCTGCAAGTGCGCCTGCATTTTCTGTAGGAGCGAGGCTTTCAAGCGGTTCACCATTGCGAGCGTAAGTCAGCCCAACCGATTTCTTGTTGTATTGAGCCGTGGCCGTCATATACGCCAGATCGTTCTCGATCCGGCCAAACTCGCCTTTCACCTCACGGGCTTCGATGATTTTGTATTGGCTGCTCTGCGGATATTCTCCGGGAGCCGAAACAATCTTCAGGGTGGCACCTTCGAGTTGGGCGGTGCCATCGACCTTGATCGTCTGACCACCAGCGGGAGTGACCTCGTAAGCCAATTCGGCGTCAGGCGCCAAGTGCAAATTACCCTTCACTCGTGGTGCGCCAAGCGCTGCATTGACGGTGAGCAGCCCACCCACCTCAAGATTTCCCACCGTGCCTTTACCGGCGAAACTGCCGCCATTCTGGACATACACATCACCCTTGATGCTGCCGAGGTTGGTCAACGCTCCACCGCTGTCGACCAGAACACCTTCATGGAAATCGCCTTTGGAGCTCAATGTCCAGTCGCCTTGGGCGACGAATAACCCATTGAAGTTGCGCGTGTCGTTCAACGTGCCGCCATCCGCAGCATTCAGGAACAACACGTTATCGCCCTTGCCGCCATCCAGCCGGCCAGTGAAGCTTGCCCCGTCTGCAAGGGTGATCAAGTCGTTGACTTCAGTCCCTTTGAACACGGCTTCCGGTGTCGTAAAGGTAATCGGCACTGTGCTCGCGTAGTTGAGAAAACCCTGGAGCCGTTCCAAAGCCTGTTGCTTGGGGTTGGCTTCGGGCTGCTCCGTCGTTTCCATGCTTGGGGGCTGCTCGATTGCTTCAGTGGATTGCTCGGCGTTCGCCAGCGCTACGCACCCATTGCCAATGAAATAGCCAGAGCCAGGTGTTTTGGTGCGAATAGGTGTTGAGTGGGCATCAGGTTCGATTTCCGTATCGAGAAAATCCAACTCTATTGCTGCCTGAAAAAAACCGATGTCGGCCGCTTCCCACATCCACGCAGGCGACATCGGATCGTTCTGTGGAAAATCCTCACTGGATTTCGCAAACAATTCTTTTGCGCGGCGCCACTTGTTCTTTTTCCTACAGCTTTCGCTTGAAGACGGCATTTTTATCAGCGTGAAGTTAAATGCTTGTCTGCATTATTTTGCATTTGGTAAGTCAGTAGCGAGCGCTAATGTGCATTTAGTTGCAGATTTGGGGCGTCTTTGGCTGCCAGAATGCACTATATTGCAATTGTCGAAGATTTCTCTTTCTTGAAACGCATTAAAATGCACACGGAATCAACATGTACAACCTGACACTCCAGATCTTCACCGCTGGGCAATGGCACGACGCGATGATTCTTGACTTCGATGATCCGGAAAAAGGCTTCGAAAGCCGCTGCAGTTTTGGCTATGAAGCGGACTATCTGGTGGAAAACATCGAGTTGATCGGGTCGCCTTTTTCCCAAGCCGTGAGTGCCCTGTATCCGCTGGATTGGGAAGGTCGGCGCGCGAAGACGCCGGCCTTTGTCCACGACATCGCACCGGCAGGCGCAGCCAAGCGGTTTCTACTCGCCCGCCTGGGTCAGGAAAGACCCGCCGAGATCAGCGCCGATCTCTTTCTGCTGGGTCGCAGTACACCGGCACCCATTGGCAACATGCGAATAAAGGAATCGGCGGAAGCAGTCGATGACAGGAAGCCGATCGGATTCAAGCGCGAGGAGGTCATTAGCCGCGACAACCGCTTTCTTGAATATGCCTACGAGCTGGGCGCGGCCATCGGTGGCGCGACGGGGGCAGGTGGGGAAGCTCCGAAGCTCTTACTGGCAGAGAACAGCGCCGGGCTTCTGTATCCCGATGCGGTATTGGACGATGAAGAAGTGCGACAGCACTGGTTCGTGAAATTCGCCAGAAACAGGGGCGGGCAGACCGACCAGGACATCCTGCGCAGCGAATTCCATTACTACAAAGCGCTGCAGACATTGGGCATCGCAACCGTCGCGGCAGAAGGCCTGGCCTTGGAAGAGGCGACCAAACCGAGTTTGTGGATGCGACGTTTTGATCGACAAGTGAAAGATGGGGCGGTGTCGCGTTTCGCCGTCGAATCGATTTATTCGCTGGCTGAAGTGACGACGCCAGGCAGCGCCATGAATCATCTGGAAGTGATCCGTATGCTCGCCGGGCTCTGGAGCAAAGCGGGTCAGGCCAGCCAGATTCCCGGCCTCGTCGCCGATTATCTGCGTCGCGACCTGATCAATAAAATCCTCGGAAACTCCGATAACCACGGTCGTAACACGGCGATCATCCGGCAAGAGAATGCTTTCCAACTCGCGCCGATCTATGACCTCGCCCCGATGGTCATGGATGACGAAGGCGTGACTCGTACGACCAAGTGGCCAAAAGAGTTGGAGCGGGCGGGAGATGTCGATTGGCGAGGTGTCTGCCGCGTATTGGCAGATAGCGCAGATCCGCACGAATCTTTGACGGGGCTGGATGCCTCGGCGCTGTTCGAAGGCCTGCATGCGGATGCCCGCCGTCTGGCCGCACTGCCGGATATTCTTGCGGCCAGCGGTTTGCCCGCCAGAACCATGAATCACCCGAGCGTTCATCTGAAAAACCTCGAGCAACGTTTGAAAGAGTGGGACCTGCAATGAGTCTGACCGTCCTCGAGCGCACGGCGCTCATCGAAAGCATTCAGCAATCACTGGCCGAAGGCACTCTGGAAATCGGTGACGCCGTGCGCCGTTTACGGGTCGAAGTCACCGGTCTGCATCAGACCCAGTTCGCGAAGATGTGCAAGATTTCAGTGCGCACGCTGGTGCATATCGAACATGGCGAAGGCAATCAGACCCTGAAGTCGCTGAACGCGGTGTTCCGCCCATTCGGCATGAAAATGGGCGTAGTGCGGATTCGCCGGGACACCATTTGAATGCACCTCAACTACGGCGCACATACGCCTTGCCGAAATGCCGCTCCATCCGTGCCTGAATCAGCTCCAGCCCGATCGACATCAGCCAGTAGATGATCGCCGCCGTGGTGAGCATTTCGATGTAGCGATAGCTTGAGCGCCCGTAGGACTGAGCGAGAAACATCACTTCCCAGACACCCATCACCGAGATCAGCGACGAGTCCTTGAGCATCGAGATGAACTGGTTGGTGGTCGGCGGGATAATCGTGCGCATGGCCTGGGGCAGGGTGATGCGCCAGAAGATCACGCTTTCGCGCAGGCCCAGCGCCAGGGATGCTTCGCGTTGGCCGTGATCGACGCCGAGGATGCCGGCGCGGAAGATTTCGCTCAGGTAGGCGCCATAGTTCAGCGACAGGGCAATGATGCCGGCGACGATGGCGCCGGGGACGATGCCCAGTTGCGGCAGGCCGAGGTAGATCAGCAGGATCTGGATCAGCAATGGCGTGCCGCGAAAGAACGAGGTGTAGAAACTGGCGATGCCAAATGCCACGGCGCTGTTCGACAGGCGCGCCAGCGCGGTGATGAAACCGAGTAGCGACGAGGCGATGATCGAGCAGGCGCAGAGAAACAGCGTCAGCGCTGCGCCTTGCAGGAAGCCGTTTGGCGCCAGCTTCAGGCCAACGAGGTTGGGCAGTTTGTCGAGGATGATCGCGAACTTCAGGTCGAAGCTCAGGAAGAATCCGGCAAACAGGCAGAACAGCGCCGCCCACGTCAGGTACAGGCGCGTGCGGAAACCAAAGAGCTTTTGCAGGCGTGTTTCAGCCACCGGTTGCGGTGGCTGTGGCGGGGTCGGAAAAGAAGTCATTGGCTGATATCGGCGCCGATCCATTTCTGCGACAGCTTGCTCAGGGTGCCGTCCTGTTTCAGTTGTGCGAACACCTCGCGTACCTTGGCGTCCCATTGCGGGTCACCCTTTTCGATGGCCACCGAGTTCGGTTCCGAGTACAGCGGTTCGCCGGCCAATTTGAAGCGCTGGTCCTGATTCAGACGCGGCTGTGCGGTGACCAGATTGGTAAGGATTGCATCCAGGCGCACGCCGGCGCCCAGGCCCAGATCCTGGAAGGCGACGTTGTCGGTGTCATAAGGAGCGATCTGCACATCCTCGAACGGATACTGCAACTGCGTATCCTCGGCGCCTTCGATCACCAGATTTTTGTTCAGATAACTTTCGTAGCTGGAGGCGCTGGTCAGGCCGACCTTTTTGCCGCTCAGATCCTTGGCGCTGTGGATGCGATCGTCCTTGGCATTGACCACGATTACCGCTGGCGAGGCGTAGTACTCGACCGGGAAGTCGAACACTTCTGCGCGGGCCTTGCTCGGGGTCATCGAGCAGATGCAGATGTCGTAGCGCCCGCTCCAGCGACCGGCGGCGATCACGTCCCAGGACGGCGTTTCGAGACGCAGTTTGACGCCAAGCTTGTCCGCCACCGCTTTGGCAACGTCGACATCGAAACCGTCGAGTTGATTCTGCTCATTGAGAAACGAGAAGGGCGGATAGCTTTCCATGAGCACGCCGACCAGTTCTTTTTTCTGCTCGACGCGGTCCAGCGTCGCGCCGCCGAAGGCTTGGGTGGAGGCCAGAATGGTCAGGCCCAGGGCCAATAGCGGTTGGAATTTCACAGTCGCTTCCTGTTGAAAAAAGAGGTTGTTATTAACCGAGTGGTGCGTATTAAATAGTTATAAGAACGACTCTGGTAGTGAGTTATTTTCATAAGCATATGAGTGAAAAGCATATGGGCGCAGCAAGTACGGTCATTCTCGATGGCGGCATGGGCCGTGAACTGCAACGCGCCGGGGCGCCATTTCGCCAGCCCGAGTGGTCGGCACTGGCGCTGAGCGAAGCGCCGCAGGCGGTCGAGGCGGTGCATGCCGCTTACATCAACAGCGGCGCCGACGTGATCACCAGCAACAGTTACGCGGTGGTGCCATTTCACATTGGCGAGGCGCGCTTTGCGGCTGAAGGCCAGGCGCTTGCGGCACTGGCGGGGGAGTTGGCGCGGCGGGCGGTGCAGGCATCCGGCAAGCCAGTGCGTGTTGCCGGTTCGTTGCCGCCGCTGTTTGGTTCGTATCGTCCGGATCTGTTCGAAGCGGATCGCGTGACCGAACTGTTGACGCCTTTGGTTAACGGTCTGGCGCCACATGTGGACCTGTGGCTGGCAGAAACGCAAAGCTCGATCGTCGAGGCCCGCGCTATCCACGCCGGGCTGCCGAAGGACGGCAAACCGTTCTGGCTTTCATTCACGCTCAAGGATGAAGACACCGATGAAGTGCCACGCCTGCGCTCCGGTGAGCCGGTAGCCGAAGCGGCTGCGCTGGCGGCTGAACTTGGCGTCGAAACCCTGCTGTTCAATTGCAGTCAGCCTGAAGTGATTGGCGCGGCCATCGACGCGGCGCGCGCAACCTTTGAGCGTCTCGGCGTCAGGATCAATATCGGCGCGTATGCCAACGCGTTTCCTCCGCAACCGAAAGAAGCCACGGCCAATGACGGGCTCGACCCGTTGCGTGACGATCTTGATCCGCCGGGGTATCTGCACTGGGCGCTGGACTGGCAACAGCGCGGCGCCAGCCATCTGGGTGGCTGCTGCGGGATCGGGCCAGAGCACATTGCGGTGCTGGCGCAAGAACTGCGTTGTTAAGAAAGACCCCGCCCATTGTGGGAGCGAGCCTGCTCGCGAAAGCGGTCAGTCAGGCCACATTTGCAGTGACTGACACAGCGCCTTCGCGAGCAGGCTCGCTCCCACAGGGGTATCCGTGAAGTTCAGCTACGGCATTCGGCCAGACCTTTGAGTTGGCCAGCAGGCGTCTGGTTTTCATCGCTCAGCCAGCGCTCGAACCCTGCACCAATCGCCGGCCATTCCGCATCCAGAATCGAATACCACGCGGTGTCGCGGTTCTGCCCCTTGACCACCATGTGCTGGCGAAACACCCCTTCGAAACTGAAGCCCAGACGCTCGGCCGCGTATTTGGAGCGGGCGTTGCCGTTGTTGCACTTCCATTCCAGGCGCCGGTAACCCAGCTCGAACGAATATTTTGCCAGCAGGTACACCGCCTCGGTGCTTTTCGGCGAGCGTTGCATTGGCGCACCGAAAGTGACGTGGCCGATTTCGATGCGGCCCTGCGCCGGGACGATCGACATCAGGCTGAGGATGCCTTGGACCTGACCAGTCGCACGGTCGATGATGCTGAAGAAATACGGGTCGCTGTTGGCTGCATGATTGTTCAGCCAGTCGTTGAACGCGCTGCGCTCGGGAAACGGACCGTAAGGCAGATAATCCCAGAGTTTCGGATCAGCACCCGGACCTTCGAGAGCGGCGTAAAGCTGCTCGGCATGGCGTACCGGGTCAAGTTTTTCCAGGCGGATGAAACGGCCTTCGAGCAGCGTGGCGGAGGGGGCGGGGACGCCTTTCCAGTCAGCGAGTGAAGCAGTCATGTGCGCGTCTCCTTAAAGGGCTTTACGAAACTGGATGAAGCCCGGGCGTTCGGCAATGCGCTCGTAGAGCTGGATCGCCGTGGCGTTGGTTTCATGGGTCAGCCAGTGGACTTTGCAGCAACCATCGGCCTTGGCGGTAGCGTAGACATGCTCGATCAACAGCCGACCGACACCGGTGCCACGGGACTCGGGCAGCACCAGCAGATCCTGCAGATAGCAGGAATTTTCAATGCTCCAGTTCGAGCGATGATAGATGTAATGCACCATGCCCAGCGCTTTGCCTTCAGCCCAGGCGAGGGCGGCGTGGGTCGGTTCGTTCGGATCGAGAAAGCGCTGCCAGGTGCTCTGGGTGACGGCGTCCGGCAGTTCGGTGTTGTAAAAACGCAGGTACGCCTGCCATAGCGGCAGCCAAGCGGCGTGGTCGTTGGCGCTGACCGGGCGAATATCGATCTGAGTCATGCGGATTTCCTTAGCGCATCAGGCGGGCGAGGGTTTGATCGTTGGCGTCGGGGCTGGCGGCAAGGCTTTCGCGCACCCCGGCAATATCTTCGGCGCTGCGGTTCTGGCTGAGCTTGCGTTTGCCTTCGAGGCGGTCGATGGGAATGGCAAACCCGACGATGGCCTTGAGCATGCCGTCGATGTATTCGGCTGGCGCATCGTCGACCGACCATGGCTGGGCACGGCCTGCCTCGTGACGGTCGGTGAGGGTGCTGACAATGTCGAGCAACCGGCCGCCATCACTGAAGGTCTCGGCCTGGCCGTAGGCGTGCACGGCGATGTAGTTCCAGGTCGGCACGACCTTGCCGTGCTCGGCCTTGCTCGGATAGAAGCCCGGGCTTACGTAGGCGTCTGGTCCGGCGAAGATCAACATCGCCTCGGCGCCGTCACGCAGGTCTTTCCATTGCGGATTGGCCTTGGCCAGATGGCCGTAGAGCGTGCCGTATTCACCTTGTTCGCGATGCAGCAGCACCGGCACGTGGCTGGCTTGCAATCCGCTGTCACCGTGGCTGACCAGAATGGCCAGGCGCGTGGCGAGGATCAGTTCGTGCAGTTGGGACAAGTCTTCGATGGCAAAGGCGCGTGGCGTGTACATGGACAGATTTTCCTTGGCGAATGCCTGCATCCTAGGCAGGCTATTGGTCCGTTGTAAGAGCCATTGCCGAGCCATTTCATAGGTCCATTCGCCATGCCCGATCTGCCACCCTTGTCGATGCCCTTCAACCCGGCCGGTATCGAGCTTGATCGCCGTCAAGGCCTGAGTCGCCAGCTCTATCAGTCTTTGCGCCTGCGGGTGCTTGATGGACGTCTGGCCAGTGGCACGCGATTGCCGGCCAGCCGTGACCTGGCCTCGGCGCTGGGCATTTCCCGTAACAGCGTGGTGCGCGCCTACGATCAGTTGTATGCCGAGGGCTTTATCGAAGGGCGCGTCGGCGACGGTACTTACGTGGCGCAATTGGCTCAGACAGCCACGTCGAAGAAAAAACTATCCACAAATTCATCCACAGGCTTGTCAACAGGCTTACCCACAGCCTTATCCACAAATTGGCTGGATTTACCTGTGAATTCATCCAGCAAAGTTATCCACAGTGGTGGCTTTTCTCGCATTGAAAAGCACCATTTACCTCGACCACCGAGCGGTCCGCCGCGCGCTTTTCGGGTGGGTGTGCCTGCATTTGATCTGTTCCCGTTCGAGGTCTGGGCCAAGCTGAACGCGGCTTTCTGGCGTAAACCGGATCTACAGCAGCTGTGTTACGGCGACCCGGCCGGTGACGCGCGGCTGCGCGGCATGATTGCTGCGTATTTGCGCAGCTCGCGCGGCATGCAGTGCACGGCTGAGCAAATTGTGATCACCAGTGGCGCACAGCAGGGCATCAGCCTTTGTGCACAGTTACTGGTCGAGCCGGGGGACGGTGTGGCGATCGAGAATCCGGGCTATCGCGCCGCCGGGCATGCCTTCGCTGTGGCAGGGGCGAAATTGCATGGGGTGGCGGTAGATAGCGACGGTATCGATTGCAGCGCCATGGCCCGGCTCAGCGATTGTCGGGTGGCTTATGTCACGCCGTCTCATCAGTACCCGACCGGAGTGGTGATGAGTCTGGCCCGGCGTCTGGAATTGCTCGCCTGGGCCGAGCGGGTCGGCGGCTGGATCGTCGAAGACGATTACGACGGCGAGTACCGCTACACCGGCGCACCCCTGGCGCCGTTGGCCGCACTTGATCGTCAGGGGCGTGTGCTCTACGTCGGCACCTTCGGCAAGGTCGCTTTTCCGGCGTTACGCCTTGGTTATCTGGTGCTGCCGCCAGCGCTGGTCGACGCGTTTGCGCAACGCCGCGCCGTCGATGTGCGGCACTCGGAGGTCAGCACCCAAGCGGTGATGGCCGAATTCATGGCTGCCGGGCATTTCCAGCGGCATATCCGCCGCATGCGCCGGGCTGCGCTGAGCCGACGCAACTGTCTGCTCGAAGGCTGGCCGACGGTCGCCGGTGTCGGTCAGTTGCCGGCCGTTTCAGCCGGGCTGCACCTGACCGTCGCCGTGGACAGCATCGAGCGCGAGCAGCAATTGATCGCTCAGGCCGCTGATGTCGATGTCGAAATCAACGGCCTGAGCAGCTACTGGTTACCCGACTCGACTACGCCCATGGATCAGCGCGCCGGCCTGGTGCTGGGTTTTGCCGCCGTACCAGAGCCTGCGATCAAAGCGGCGCTGTCGCGTCTGCGGCAGGCTTGGCAAGATTGAAGAACAGCGTTTCGGCGCTGCGACTGGAAATTTCGCTGCGATGGATTTCAATCAGCCTCTGATTATCCACACCCGTTATTTCGGCGACGCCCCCCATGCGGTGCTGAGCGAGCGTTTTCATATGTCCACGCACAAATGCACCAACGGGCGCGTCGACGCTGCTGTAATGGAAATGCGCATAGCAGAGGACCTTGTCGGTATGCGCATCACGAATCTGATACTCGTCGAGAAAATCGTTCTGATGGCGCCTCAGACGCCGTCGGGTCAGGGTTTTCGAGATGCTCACTTCGCCCTTGTCCTTGAGCCACTCGACCCCGGCAGCTGTTGGCAGTTGTTGCTTGACCAGGCGGATTCGCGTGCTGGTGCCTTTTTGCTCCAGTGTCGTAGCCGCAGCGTCGAGCTTGTGGTTGAGCTCTTCGGACGGTTCATGCAGAGCAGCGGTGAGGTTACTCGCCGTCAGCGCTTCATCGATCGCCGCACCGGCTTTGCGCAACAGGGCGGCGTGGTTGTGGTATTCCTCTTCGACCTCCACTGGAATGCGCGAGCCGCGTTTGAGACGCGCCTCGATGCGCCGATGAAACGCCGCCAGCCCGTCGATCAATGCCTGCCCTTCGCTGATGCTCTTGTTGAGGTTGGGCCTGGCTTTAGGCAACGGTGCAGGCCGTGCACTCTGCTCGACCCAGATACCTGGCGATTCCTCCTTGAATGTCGCGATCACTCTCGTCAGCGCCGTACCGACTTCGACCAGATCGGTGTTCTTGCCGTCGAGGCTTTTTTTCCGCTGGCCGACCAGGGTGCCCTTGTTGCGTGTCTTGATGATCTGCCGATTCGAAGCTGACGTTGCGGGTCTCGACGGACCGGCTTGCGGCACCAGTAGATGCCGGTAGCGCAACAGATCGGCGAGTCGATTGTCGGCGCTTTCCTTGAATGCGACCACGCGCGCCTGCAACTGCTTGAGTCGCTCCGTGTGTATGTGTTCGGAATATTCACTCGCCAGGTCATCGAAACGCTTGTCCACGGAAGCGAACTGTTCGCTCACCTGACTCAGGGCGTCGATGCGTATGCGCAGATCACTGAGGCTTTCATCGGCGCTCAGGTCCCGCGAACTCTGAACGTTCAGCGCAGCATCTTCGAACAGACTGGCCAGCGCTTGTTGTGCCTCGACATGAGCGGTGGAATCGCCGGGTTTGATGCAGGTGTACTGGCCGAGACTGATCTGCAGAGTCTTCAGATCATCCAGCGGGTAGGGCGCCAGGCTGATGTTGTATTTCTGCTTTATCTCCAGGCCATCAGGTCCCAGCCTGGTCAGTTCATCCAGGCAGGCTTCAGCCGACTCCATTTTCTCGATAATGGTTTGAGTGGCATCGTTCAACTGTTCGAACGCAGAGGTGACCGCCTGCGATTCGCCGCGCAGTTCGTCGTCCAGTATCGCCTGCACCCTCAGTACGCGTTGCTGGTAATCCGAAGCGTTATTACTGAGCCACTCCTGCCCCAGAAACAACTGCATGTCCAACCGCTCCGGCATGACCGTGCGGTAGTTGGGAATCGATTGCTTGCAGTTGAGTGTCTTGATCAGCTGAATGTTCGCGGCATATTCGTTGTGCTGTGAATCGAGCGTGGCGAGGTACTGCGCAAGCGCTTGTTCGCGTGCCTGCGCAGGGGCATCGCGAAGGCTGTTGCGTTCGGTATCGAGAAGGCTGCCTTTGCTCTCCATCGTCAAATCGAACGCGGTGATCTGCTCGGACAATACGGCCACCTCCTGGTTTTTTTTGCCTTGCGCCACCTTGCGCCCGTCCTCCAGCCCGCCTCCGCGCAGGCGCAAACGCAGATCTATCACCCATTGGCCATTGGCGGTATAGACAAGCCTGGGCCCGGCTGGTCGGGTGGGCTGACGCGTATCGACGATGTGCACATCGCCATGCACGTTGCGCGCGACTTCGAACCAGCGCTCACCGACCCGGGCGTACCATTTGTCTGCGTGGGCGTAGAGGTCTCGGTACGCGCCTTCCCGGGTGGCTGCGCCAAGGGCTTCGGGCTTGCCGACCTCGAACCCGTCCAACAGCGTGGCGAGTGCCGTCGGGGATCGCTTCAGCGCCGTGATGCTGTCGATTGATGTGCCATGGAATTGGGTTAATTGCGGGCCGGTGATATCGGGCTGGCGCAGCGCTTTGACGATTCTGGCGGCAGGTCTGGTCGTCGCTGCATCCTCTTCGAGCTCCGTGGCCACGGGTGTCGATGGCGCATCGCCCACCGCCGCACGGTGGGCGAGCACCATGCCCAGCGCCAGGAGAATATCGGCGATGGCCGTCCAGGCGATCTTCCCCGATTGCTCGTTGGCGCCGTCGGTGATTTCCTGCAGATCATCCATGATCTGCCAGATCCACGCCGCTGTGCCTACGCTGCGGCCCAGGAACGGCAGCGCGGCATTGAGCATCACCCAGCCGCCCTGTTTCAGCGAGGCCCAGCGTGCTTCGGCATCGGAGACCGACTGCCGGTCGGCTTGAGTGACAAGCGCCTTGACGTTGCGTTCGTGCAGGGTTGCGAGGACATCGCTGGCGATCACCTGAGTGCCCAGCGCGACCGCGCCTGACATATCCAGCGCAGTGGTCGGATTGATCATCAGTTGCGGGATCGTCCACACCGACGGCAGCCTGGCGGTGAAGACGAACTGGCTGTAATTGAAGCGCACATCGTCCGGCAACCAGGCCAGTACCGAGTCACGCAAATGTCGCGAATGCTGGATCGCAAAAAGCAGATTCGCGGGCCCCCGATATTGCAGCAGAGTCTTGTCAAACAGCGGTCGATACAGCACGCACGGCCCTTTGTCGGCATCGCGCGGGCCTATGACATACATGTTGTCGACAGTGTCTGCGGTGGAGCGGCTGCGATGAGCGACGAAGGCCAAAGGGCGAATGACGATTTCCTCGCCATCGACGTAGCGTTCCGCGCCAGTCGTGGCGAATGCGGCGACCACGTATCGATAACCCGATTCATCGAGGCCGGCTCTACCCCGGATCTTGTGCTGCAACGCCAGCAATGGCAGCTCAATGCGCAACTGACTGGTGTAGAGCCCTTGCAACAGCGGCGCTTGCACGGGGTCGTCTAGCAGCATGGCCTTGAGATGCGCCGGGTAGGTCTTGCCGATGTCGACCGTGCTGACCAGTTTTTCCAGAAAAGTCGCGCTCATCCACTCGGGTACCGGGCTGCCATCCTTGTACCGCACAGTCTTGTTGCCCAACGGCAGGCCTGCGAGGTTTTGCAGGGCAAGCTCGGTCAGCGTCCATGTCTGAGCCTGAGTATTTCCCGGCAATACAAACGTGCCCCAGACCACGAGACTGGTGATGGTGATTTCGATGTTGTCGATGTTCACGTCTTTGGCGCCGGGCTGCTCCTTGAGAATCTGTTTGATCAGCGCTGCACGAGTGAACGCCTGCAGGCTGGTGATTTCGCTTTGAAAGGATTTGCCGTTGTTCTCGTGCTGCAGCGTTGTCAGATCCAGCAGGTGCCGGCTGTAACGCGTCTGATCCATGGGCAGTGCGTCGTTCAGCCAGTCCGGAAGCATCGGCTGCAAACGCTCGAAGTGCGCTTCGAGGCGCGGTGTCGGTTGAGCCGGTTTGCCGGCCGTGCCGGTATGCGGATAGACGCGTTTACCAGGGGAATCCTGAAAAAAACTGATTTCGCCCAAGGCATCCGCTTCCATGGAAATCAGCGTGCACGCCTGCTGGTCGAAGAAATTGCCCTGGGGTTCGACCAGCCGCCACTTGAGATCTTCGCCCGAGGCGCTTGCGCCATATATCCGCAGCAGAGCCTCGCCGAGCTCCTCCAGTGAATCGAAACGCTGAAAGCCCTGGGTGACCGCGTGGGTGAGAATCAACTTGCGGTCTGCGATTGTGCCGATCACTACTGCGGCATCGACCAGGGTCAAGTGCGATGACTTGTCGGAGCTACCGCGATCGAGGTCAATCAGATATGCCTTTGCCGAGTACGGGGCGGGGGCCAGGCGTTGTTGCGGGTCGGGCTGTTTGAAAATCGCCCGGGCCATGGCGATCTCGTCAGCGTCCCAGCCGACGCTGGCATCGACGTTCCACAGGTTGCGCAGTGCCTCGGACAACTGCTGCCAGCGCGGTTGCCCGGGGTAGGTGAACTCGTCCCAGTATTCGACGTGCTGCTCCTTGTAGGCGATGAACAGCAGTGGCGCCAGTTCGTTGAGCAACAGGCCGATGGCATCGATCTTTACCGGCAGATGCGCGGGTGCGGGCATGCCGGGTTGCAGGGTCAGATAATGCTCGCCATCAAGGTACGTCACCGTGGTGCCGGACAGGCCGAGCCGCACCAGGGCGTTGGTCAGCGATCCAGCCTGATACCCGTCGGGTACGACTCGACCATCCACAATGGCCCAGGTGGGTTGCACGACCATCGCCAGACGCGGGTCTATGTCGAGATTCGGATACAGCGTCTTGAGGGCATCGCGCAGCGTTTTTGAAGCGACTTCCTGCAGTGAGGGGCCAGTAACCAGCTGAGTCACGATATCGACGGCACTGGCTTTGGGAATGGCGGTCATGGTGGTTTCCTGCTCTGTCGGGACGCCGCAAGGGCGGCGGAGCAGGGCAAGTTAAAAGGCGCAACAGCGACCCGTGCGGTAGATAAAGCTGCCAGGCAAAAAAAAGACCCGCCGAGGCGGGTCTTGAGCAAACGAGCCGGTTTCAGGTCCCGGACTTGATTTTCGTCCACGCTCGCGTGCGTGCGCGTTCGGCATCCCGAGGCAGCGGCTGCAAGGTGTAGAGCGTGCTCATTGCCGCGTCGGTCGGGTACAGGTTCGGGTTGTTGCGAATGGCTGGATCGACCAGGCCGGTGGCGTCCTTGTTCGGGTTCGGATAGCCGACAAAATCGCTGACCGGGGCAATCACCGCCGGTTGCAGCAGATAGTTGATGAAGGTGTAGGCGTCCTCGGTGTTCTTCGCGCCCTTGGGAATGGCGAGCATGTCGAACCAGATCGGCGCGCCTTCTTTGGGCAAGCGCATTTCCACCACCACGCCGTTTTTCGCTTCCTTGGCGCGGTTGGCCGCTTGCGAGAAGCTGCCGGAATAACCGACGGCCACGCAGATGTCGCCGTTGGCGATGTCGGCCATGTACTTGGACGAATGGAAGTAGGTCACGTAAGGACGAATCTTCATCAGCAGCGCTTCGGCCTTGGCGTAATCCGCCGGCTTCTTGCTGTTGGGGTCCAGGCCCAGGTGTTGCAGAGCCAGCGGCAGAATCTCCGACGGTGAGTCGAGCAGGGCGACGCCGCACTGCTTGAGCTTGCTGATGTTCTCTTCCTTGAAGATCAGGTCCCAACTGTCTACCGGCGCGTTATCGCCCAGGGCTGCTTTGATCTTGGCGGGGTTGAAGCCGATCAGAATGGTGCCGTACATGTACGGCACGGCAAATTTGTTTCCAGGATCATTGGCTTCGATCAGCTTCATCAGCTTCGGATCGAGATGATTCCAGTTCGGCAACTTGCTGCGATCAAGCGGCTGGAACACTCCGGCCTCGATCTGCTTGGCGAGGAACACGTTGGACGGCACTACCACGTCATAGCCGGAGTTGCCGGTGAGCAGCTTGGCCTCGAGCGCTTCGTTGGTGTCGAAGATGTCGTAGATCAGTTTGGTCTGGCTGTTCTGTGCCTTGAAGTCGTCCAGCGCCTTGGGCGTGATGTAGTCGAACCAGTTATAAACGCGCAGCGTGCGTTCTTCGGCGTGGGCGCCAGCGCTCAGCATGGCTGCGCACAGCGCCGAGGCGATCAGTCGCTTTTTCATTGTTCGAAACCTTCCAGCACGTTCACTGCGTTGATGCCGATTTCTTCCACCGCGTAGCCACCTTCCATGACGAACAGGGTCGGCTTGCCGAGGGCGGCGATGCGCTTGCCCATGGCCAGGTAATCCGGGCTGTCGAGTTTGAACTGCGAGATCGGATCGTCCTTGAACGTATCGACGCCGAGGGAGACGACAACGATGTCCGCTCCGTAGCGATCAATCTCGTCGCAGGCCTGATCCAGCGCTGCACTCCAGACATCCCAGCCGGAACCGGCCGGCAGCGGATAGTTGAAATTGAACCCTTCACCGGCGCCTTCGCCACGCTCGTCGTCATAGCCGAGGAAGAACGGAAACTCCGCTTCCGGGTGACCGTGGATCGAAGTGAACAGGACGTCGCTGCGTTCATAGAAAATCGACTGAGTGCCGTTGCCGTGGTGGTAGTCGACGTCAAGGATCGCGACTTTCTTGTGGCCCTGATCGAGAAAGGCCTGAGCGGCGATGGCGGCGTTGTTGAGGTAGCAATAACCGCCCATCAAGTCGCTGGCGGCGTGATGTCCCGGAGGACGGCACAGCGCGAAGGCCGCGCGTGCGCCACGCTGGATTTCAGCCTGCGCGGTAAGCGCCACTTGCGCCGCGCTGTAGGCCGCTTGCCAAGTGCCGGCGGTAATCGGCGCGCCGCCGTCGAAGCTGTAATAACCGAGCTGGCCATGCAGGCTGGTCGGCTTGATCGCACGCAGCGTGCGCGCCGGCCAGGTGTAGGGCAGCAAGTCGCCGTCGGTGTTGAACTCGGTCCAGCGTTGCCATGCACCTTTGAAAAATTCCAGATAGTCACGGCTGTGAATGCGCGCGATCGGCTCCAGGCCGAAATCCTTCGGCGCTTCGACCGCCCCGAGGTTTTGCTTCTGCACGCGTTGCAGTACGTGGTCGGCACGCGACGGCATTTCGAAGCACGGCTTGAGCTGGCCATCGATGAGTTCGCAGCGGCCATGGTGCAAGTGGTGATCGTCTGAGTAGATCGTCAGCATTTGTTGTTCTCCGCAAGGCTGATTCGGTGGCTTTCAGTGTTGCGGCGCAGTTTGAATCGGAGAATGTCGGGAGCGGCCAAAAGGGGATCGATATGGCCAAAACCTCTGACCGCAATTCGCCCCTCACAGCCAAAGATCGCAGTCTTCGGCAGCTCACCGATCCCTGTAGGAGCTGCCGAAGGCTGCGATCTTTTGATCTTCAGGATCTGAACTGACTCGGCGCCACGCCACTCCAGCGCACAAATGCATGACGGAAACTCGCGGTCTCGCTGAAGCCCAGCGTCTCGGCGATCCGATAGATTGGTAACTGGTCCTCACACAGCATCTGCTTGGCCCGTTCGAAGCGCAGTTCATCGAGCAGTTCCTGATAGCTGCTGCCCATGTCTTTCAAATGCCGGCGCAGGGTGCGCGGTGAGCACTTCATTTGCTGCGCGAGCCCCTCGAGCCCCGGCGCGGCATTCAATTGTGCGCTGAGCAACTGACGAATCCGCCCCAGCCAGGCCTGACGTCCGGTGAACTCAAGATTCTGCTTGCGGCAACGTTCGGCCATGGCCTGATGAGTGATCGCGTCGGCCAGCGGCAGCGGCTGATCGAGCCAATGGCGGTCGAAGGCGAAGGCGTTGTCTTTGGCCGAGAAGTGCAGTGGCGAGTTAAAGGGTTCGGCGTAGCTGTCGCGGTAGTCCGGCGCTGCATGTTCGAAGCGCGTGGCGCGCAGCGGCAGCGGATGGCCAAGCAAGTCGTCGCAGATGACTTTCAGTGACACCAGACAGAATTCGGCGTTGAACACCGCCATCGCCGCGCTTTCACGGTAATCAGCAGCGACGAACCAGACCTGCTCGCCATCGTCTTCCAGGCTCAGTTCGAACAACGTGCCCAACAGCGCCGGATAACGGATTGCCAGACGCAAAGCGTCACCGAAGGTGGCACAGGTCAGCAGGGCGTAACCGAGCATGCCGTAACAGGACACGTGCATGCGCCGGCCCAATTCGAGACCGATGTCACGCTTGAGCGCGACCGCGTTGGTGCAGACCTGCATCTCTTGATGGGTGGTGATGCGCGTATCGGCCCGCTGCAGATCCGCCGCAACAATACCGCTGCCAGCCAGCAGCGCCTCGCTCGACAGGCCTTCGGCCTTGAACGTGTTGAGGATCAGCGAGACCGCGTTGAGGGTGGTGAGGTGGGAGTGGAGCATGGGATCTTCCAGCCTGGAGGTGGCTGGGACCCAGCAAGTTGCATGCCGCAGGCCCTCACCCCAGCCCTCTCCCAGAGGGAGAGGGGGCCGAACGGGGGATATTGCAGAACTACACCGACGTGAGACACCGCCGCCGAATCCATAATCGACACTGTTTATCAGGTCGGTGTATAGCGCAAGACAACAGGGTCAGTTCCCTCTCCCTCTGGGAGAGGGTTAGGGTGAGGGGCAATCCAGCGCCGTGCTCAGATCAACTCACCACACAAATCCAGTTCGATCAATCGTCGCACTTCAGCCGTTTCCAGCCCGGCCCCCAGCAAGCCATGCAACTTGCCGAACGCCGCCTCGCGGGTCATGCCGCCACCGGACAACACGCCCACCCCACGCAAGCGGCTGCCAGCCTCGTAGACATCCAGCTCTACCCCGCCTTCATGGCATTGCGTCACTGCCACCACCACCACGCCGTTATCCCGTGCACGGCCAAGGCTGGCGAGGAACTCGGGGTTATCGCTCGGCCCGGTCCCGCTGCCGTAGCATTCCAGCACCAGACCTTGAATGCCGCTGTCGAGCAGGCCGTCGAGGACTTCGGCACTGATGCCGGGAAACAGCGGCAACACCGCGACTTTCGCCAGTTGCTTCGGCTGGTTGTAGTTCAGCGCGCCTGGAATCGAAGGCGCCTTCACACCACCGCCCTGACGCTCCAGGCGTTTGAACGGATGGCGGCCGAAGCTGCGCACTTTCGCGCAGCGGGTCGGTGCCAGCAGTTCGCCGTGGAAGTACAGGTGCACGCCTGGCGCCAGGCCCTGGCCGAGGGCGACCAGCGCGCCGCCGAGGTTTTCCCAGGCATCACTGTCGGTCACGCCCGCTGGCAGCATCGAACCGGTGAAACACACGCGGGCATGCAGACCGAGCAACTGAAAACCCATCGCCGCCGCGCTGTAGGCCAGGGTGTCGGTGCCGTGCAGAATCAGCACGCTGTCGCAGCCTTGCACGTCCACGGCATTGACCACCGCTTCGCGCAGTTGCTGCCAGTAGGCCGGGGTCATGTTGGCGCTGTCGATCAGCGGCGACATTTCCCGAAATTGCCACTGCGGCACTACCAGCTCAGGCTGACTGTGCAGGTAGTCGCGCATCCGCGCTTCGAAACCGGACGCCGGGGCCAGACCGTTGGCGCTGGCCTGCATGCCGATGGTGCCACCGGTGTAGAGCACCATGACGTGTTGAGCGGCGGGATAGGTCGACGAGCTCATAGGATTCTCCGAAACGATGAGGGCCCTGTGGGAGCGAGCCTGCTCGCGAAAGCAGTGTGTCATTCAACAATGATGTTGGCTGAAAGTCCGCCATCGCGAGCAGGCTCACTCCTACAAGTTATTGCATCACAATAACTGACGGGCGCAGGGGATGCGCCCGTCATTCACCTGTCAGCGTTGCGCTGCAGGTACGCCTTGCGGCGCAGTTTCAGTCTGGCCCGCCGCTGCTGGCGGGTTCACCGGCCAGGCGTTGCGATCCAGATCCAGATCGGCGAATTTGCTCGAATCAAACACTGGCTGTTTAACGCCGGCGCGACGCTGCTCATCGTAGTCGCGCATCACCCGCAGGCCGACCTTGAACAGCATGGCCAGGGCCACCAGGTTGACGAAGGCCAGGCAGGTCATGGTGATGTCGGCAAAGGCGAACACCGTCGTCAGGTCCTGCATCGAACCCCATACCACCAGCGCCAGCACCAGGCCGCGGAACAGCATCAGCAGGGCGCGGTTACGGCTGAGGAACTGCAAGCTGTTCTCGCCCAGATAGTAGTTGTAGAGGATGCAGGTGAAGACGAACAGCGACAGCGCGACGCTGACGAACATGCGGCCCCAGTCACCGACCACGGCCGCCAGCGAGTTCTGGGTCAGGACGATCCCGTCACCTTCGAAACCCGGGGTGTAGAAGCCCGACAGCAGGATCAGCAGCGCGGTGCAGGTGCAGATCACGAAGGTGTCGAGGAACACGCTGAAAGCCTGGACCACGCCCTGCGCGCCCGGGTGCTTGACGGCGGCCACGGCGGCAACGTTCGGCGCACTGCCCAGGCCCGCTTCGTTGGCGAACACGCCACGCTTCACGCCCATGACAATGGCGCTGCCGAGCAGGCCGGCAAAGGCCGGGTCGAGGCCGAAGGCGCTCTTGAAGATGGTTTCCAGCATGGCCGGCACGTGTTCAATCTGGGTGCCGATCACGTACAGGGTCACGCCTATGTAGGCCAAGGTCTTGATCGGCACCAGCAGGTCGGACACCGAAGCGATGCGCTTGATCCCGCCGATAAAGGTGATGGCCAGCAGCACCGCCAGGACGATACCGGTGTGTTGCGGGTTGAAGTCAAAGGCGTTCTGCAGCGAGTGGGTCACGGTGTAGGACTGCAGGCCGATGAAGGCGAAGCCGTAGGTGACCAGCAGCAGAACGGAGAAGACTATCGCCATGCCTTTGAGCTTGAGCCCGTGCTGGATGTAATAGGCCGGACCGCCACGGTACAGGCCGTCGCCATCCGCGCGCTTGTAGACCTGGGCCAGGGTGCACTCGAAGAAGCTGCTGGACATGCCGACCAGTGCGGTCACCCACATCCAGAACACCGCACCCGGACCACCGAGAGTCACGGCGATGCCGACACCGGCGATGTTGCCTGCACCGACGCGGCCGGCGAGGCTGAGCATCAAGGCCTGGAACGAGCTGAGTTGCCCGGCGCTGCCTTTGAGGCTGTCGCGGAACACCGCGAACATGTGGAAGAAATGACGCAGTTGAACGAAACGCGAGCGAATCGTGAAGTAACTACCGAGCCCGACAATGAGCACGATCAGTACTTTCCCTGAGAGGAAGTCGTTGATGACTTCGAGCATGGATTTATCCTCGCTGTTTTTTGTGGGTGCAAATGCTGGATCGGAGAAACATCGTGTTACACCGGCCTGCGCGCGGCACGACGGGTGAGGCGAAGGTTTCGTCCCGGATCCATATCGCGGGTTTTGTTATTAGTTCGGGTTTCGCATGGGTTATGGCCTCGTTACCGACGACCGCTCACGCGAAGAGGGGCGGCACTATACCGATCAGTGGCGCGCCCGTCTGCACGGTAGTGGTGCAAGCGACGAAACGAGGTTGCTGCAAATCAAAAGATCGCAGCCTTCGGCAGCTCCTACAGGTGCACGTCAATCCTGTAGGAGCTGCCGAAGGCTGCGATCTTGGCGGTATCGAATACACAAAGCATCTAACGTCCTGCCCGCAAAGAAGTTAAAAAAAAGGGCTCGGGGACAAAATCCCCAAGCCCTCAAAAGGTGAGAGGTGTCTAGTCCCTCGACCTGGTGAGCGGTGCTACAAGTTCGCGTCGGCTCAGGCTTTGAGCGGAACCAGACGCGGGGCAATCATGTTTTCCGGGCGCAGGATGTCGGCGAGCATGGCTTCGTCGAGCAGACCTTCTTCGCGCACCAGTTCCAGCACGCCCCGGCCGCTTTCAAGGGCGATACGGGCGATGCGGGTGGCGTTTTTGTAGCCGATGTACGGGTTCAGTGCGGTGACCAGACCGATCGAGTGCTCGACCAGTTCACGGCAGCGCGCTTCGTTGGCGGTGATGCCGACGATGCAGTGCTCGCGCAGCATGTCCATGGCACGTTGCAGCAGGCGGATCGAGTCGAGGATCTTGAAAGCGATCAGCGGCTCCATCACGTTCAGTTGCAGCTGGCCGCCCTCGGCTGCCATGGTCAGCGCCAGATCGTTACCGATGACCTGGAACGCGACCTGGTTCACGGCTTCCGGGATCACCGGGTTGACCTTGCCGGGCATGATCGAGCTGCCTGGCTGACGCGCTGGCAGGTTGATTTCATTGATGCCGGTGCGTGGGCCGCTGGACAGCAGGCGCAGGTCGTTGCAGATCTTCGACAGCTTGACCGCGGTGCGCTTGAGCATGCCGGAGAACAGCACGAACGCGCCCATGTCGGAGGTCGCTTCGATCAGGTCGGCGGCCGGTACCAGCGGTTGCCCGCTGATCAAAGCCAGACGTTGAACAGCCAGTGCCTGATAACGCGGGTCGGCGTTGATGCCGGTGCCGATCGCGGTGCCGCCCAGGTTGACTTCGGTCAGCAGCTCCGGGGCCAGCGTCTTCAGACGCGCGAGGTCTTCGCCCATGGTGGTGGCGAAGGCACGGAATTCCTGGCCGAGGGTCATCGGCACGGCGTCTTGCAGCTGGGTACGGCCCATTTTCAGGACGTGGTCGAACTCTTTGCCCTTGGCCGCGAAGGCCTGAATCAGGCTGTCGAGACTGGCCAGCAGCGCGTCGTGACCCAGCAGCAGACCCAGGCGGATCGCCGTCGGGTAGGCGTCGTTGGTCGACTGCGCCATGTTCACGTCGTCGTTCGGGTGCAGGTACTGGTACTCGCCTTTCTCGTGGCCCATCGCTTCCAGAGCAATGTTGGCGATCACTTCGTTGGCGTTCATGTTGGTGGAGGTGCCGGCGCCACCTTGAATCATGTCGACCACGAACTCTTCGTGGTAATCGCCGCGGATCAATCGCGCACAGGCTTCGCTGATGGCAGCGTGCTTGGCTTCGCTCAGGTGACCCAGCTCGCGGTTGGCGTCAGCGGCGGCCTGTTTGACCATCGCCAGGCCCACAACCAGTTTCGGGTAATGCGAAATCGGAACGCCCGAGAGGCGGAAGTTGTTCACCGCTCGCAGGGTCTGGATGCCGTAATACGCATGGGCCGGTACTTCGAGGGCGCCAAGCAGGTCGGTTTCTGTGCGGAAAGATGCAGCGGAGGACATGATAGAAATCATCTCGATAAGGACCCGGTCTGTGCCGGAACGCTGCGAATGCTAGGCTTGTAGGGATTTTTGGGCCAATGCTGTTCAGCACTGCCCTATGCACATTCGGCATAATGCCCATGTGACGCCGCCTGTGCGGCAGACGTGTGACCTGTTTTGGTGCGTGTCCGGGAGGACGTGATGAATCTGGAAAGCAAATGGCTCGAGGACTTCAGTGCCCTGGCCGCCACCCGCAGCTTCTCGCAGGCGGCCGAACGGCGCTTCGTGACCCAGCCGGCATTCAGTCGGCGGATCCGCAGCCTCGAAGCGGCGCTGGGGCTGACTCTGGTCAATCGCTCGCGCACGCCGGTCGAACTGACGGCGGCGGGGCAGTTGTTTCTGGTGACTGCGCGCACCGTGGTCGAACAGCTCGGTGAAGTCCTGCGCCACCTGCATCATCTGGAAGGCGGGCAGGGCGAGGTCATGCAAGTCGCAGCGGCGCACTCGCTGGCGCTGGGCTTTTTCCCGCGCTGGATCGCCCAGTTGCGCAACGAAGGGTTGAACATCGCCACACGGCTGGTGGCGACCAACGTTGGCGACGCCGTGCACGCTTTGCGTGAAGGTGGCTGCGATCTGATGCTGGCGTTCTACGACCCGGATTCGGCGATGCAGATGGACCCGGAGATTTTCCCGTCGCTGCACTTGGGCCAGACCGAAATGCTGCCGGTGTGCGCGGCGGATCTGGATGGCAAACCGCTGTTCGATCTGGAAGGCGAGGCCAGCGTGCCGTTGCTGGCTTACAGCGCCGGGGCGTTTCTCGGCCGTTCGGTGAACGGCTTGCTGCGCCAGCGCCAGTTGCGCTTCACCACGATCTACGAAACCGCGATGGCCGACAGCCTGAAAAGCATGGCCCTGGAAGGCCTCGGCATTGCCTGGGTGCCGCAACTGAGCGTACGCGCCGAACTGGCTCGCGGTGAACTGGTGGTGTGCGGCGGCCCGCAATGGCATGTGCCGCTGGAGATCCGCCTGTACCGCTGCGCCCTGGTGCGCAAGGCCAACGTGCGGTTGCTGTGGCGAAAACTAGAAGGTGGCGCCGCACAAAGCGCTTGAAGCTGATGAAGATCGAATGTGGGAGCGAGCCTGCTCGCGAATGCGGAGTTTCAGGCGCTGAGGTATCGTCTGACGCAACGCTTTCGCGAGCAGGCTCGCTCCCACAGGGGGATTTTTGCGGTGTTCTTTCGCTGACCTCAAGGTCAATAAAACCGGGCGTTTCGCTCATTTGACAGATGGTCGTTTCGGGGGCTGTTTATTGCTTTCTTTGCGGTATACTGCGCGGCCTTCGGCCGGCACGTCCGGCCATTTTTCGTACAATCAAGCCACGCAACCTGCGTGGCTTGTTGTTTTATGACGCGCCTGCGGGCGCTCCAGAGAGAAGAGGCGCGACGATGAGTGCACTGGTTGGCGTGATCATGGGCTCCAAGTCCGATTGGTCCACCCTTAGCCACACCGCCGATATGCTGGAAAAGCTCGGCATCCCGTACGAGGTCAAGGTGGTTTCCGCCCACCGCACCCCGGATCTGCTGTTCCAGTACGCCGAAGAGGCTGAAAGCCGCGGCATCGAGGTGATCATCGCCGGTGCCGGTGGCGCAGCCCACTTGCCAGGCATGTGTGCGGCCAAGACCCACCTGCCGGTGCTGGGCGTGCCGGTGCAGTCGGCCATGCTCTCGGGCGTCGATTCGCTGCTGTCGATCGTGCAGATGCCAGCTGGCATTCCGGTTGCCACCCTGGCCATCGGCAAGGCTGGCGCAATCAACGCCGCCCTGCTCTCGGCGAGCATCCTCGGCGCCAAGCACCCGCAGTTCCACGCGGTACTGAAAACCTTCCGTGCCGAGCAGACAGACAGCGTCCTGGACAATCCAGACCCACGTATTGCCTGAGGTTGTTGAGATGAAGATCGGTGTAATCGGTGGCGGCCAGTTGGGTCGCATGTTGGCCCTGGCGGGCACTCCGCTGGGCATGAACTTCGCTTTTCTCGACCCTGCGCCGGACGCCTGTGCGGCCGCGCTGGGCGAACACCTGCGGGCCGATTACGGCGATCAGGATCATCTGCGCCAACTGGCCGATGAAGTCGATCTGGTGACCTTCGAATTCGAAAGCGTCCCGGCCGAAACCGTGGCGTTTCTTTCGCAATTCGTGCCGGTCTACCCGAGCGCCGAAGCCCTGCGCATTGCTCGTGACCGCTGGTTCGAAAAGAGCATGTTCAAAGACCTCGGCATTCCGACCCCGGCCTTCGCCGACATCCAGTCGCAAGCCGACCTGGATGCCGCCGTCGCTTCCATCGGTCTGCCGGCCGTGCTGAAAACCCGCACCCTGGGTTATGACGGCAAGGGTCAGAAAGTCCTGCGCAAACCGGAAGACGTGGCCGGTACGTTCGCCGAACTGGGCAGCGTTGCCTGCCTGCTGGAAGGCTTCGTGCCATTCACCGGCGAAGTGTCGCTGATCGCGGTGCGTGCCCGCGATGGTGAAACGAAGTTCTATCCGCTGGTGCACAACACCCACGACAGCGGCATTCTCAAGCTGTCGGTTGCCAGCACCGATCACCCGTTGCAGGCGCTGGCGGAAGATTATTCCAGTCGCGTGCTCAAGCACCTCGACTACGTCGGCGTGATGGCTTTCGAGTTCTTCGAAGTCGACGGTGGCCTCAAAGCCAATGAAATCGCCCCGCGCGTGCACAACTCCGGGCACTGGACCACCGAAGGCGCCGAGTGCAGCCAGTTCGAAAACCACCTGCGCGCCGTGGCCGGCCTGCCGCTGGGTTCGACCGCCAAGGTCGGCGAGAGCGCGATGCTCAACTTCATCGGCGTAGTGCCGCCGGTGGAGAAAGTCATCGCCATCGAAGACTGCCATCTGCATCACTACGGCAAAGCTTTCAAGGCCGGACGCAAGGTCGGCCACGCCAACCTGCGCTGCGCCGACATGGCCACCCTGCAAGCGCAGATCATCAAGGTCGAAGCGCTGATCGCCGAGTAAAACAGTTTCATGTGGCCGCGGCGGAACCATTCAGGGGCCGCCGTTCTCTCATGGCAGGATGCGAAACACTGGCTAGTCTTTCGCATATCTTCCAAATCAGAGGGAAATGCCATGGGAATTATCGGAACCATCTTTATCGGCTTGATCGTCGGCCTGCTGGCTCGGTTCCTGAAACCGGGCGATGACAGCATGGGCTGGATCATGACCATCCTGCTCGGTATCGGCGGTTCGCTGGCGGCCACCTACGGCGGCCAGGCTCTGGGCATCTATCAGGCGGGCGAGGGCGCGGGTTTCCTCGGCGCACTGGTCGGCGCTGTCGTGTTGCTGGTGATCTACGGTCTGATCAAAAAGAACTGATCGAAAGCGACAAAGCCCTCTCGGCCAGCGCGGCCGGGAGGGCTAGAATGCGCGGCGACTCACCGTCCATTCCTTTGCCTGCCGAGCACCTTCATGCGCCGTCTTCTGTTGACTCTCCTCTTGCTGGGCAGCTATCTCGCCCACGCCGGCGAACTGCCGGAAACCGACTGGCTGGAACTGATGCCCAAGTCGGATCAAAAGGCCCTTGAGGCCATGCCGGAAATCGACCACAACTCCCCCGAAGCCACCGGCACCTTCACCGAGAAGGGCGGGATGAAGCAGGCCAAAGGTCTGCCAGCGGTGATGTATTCGACGAAAACCGTAGCGTCGATGAACGACAAACACATTCGCATCGGTGGTTATCCGGTGCCGCTGGAATCCGACGCCAAGGGCCGCAGTACGTTGTTCTTCCTCGTGCCCTATCCGGGCGCCTGCATCCACGTACCGCCACCACCGCCGAATCAACTGGTGCTGGTGCGATATCCGAAAGGGTTGAAGCTGGAGGACATCTACACACCGCTGTGGGTGACCGGCACGCTTAAAATCGAAAAGGTCAGCAATGACCTGGCGGATGCGGCGTATGCGCTGGAGGCGGAGAAGGTGCGGGTGGTGCAGGAGGCTGACCTCTAAAGCGCGCCGCACATAAATTTGGGAGTGAGCCTTTGTGGTGAGGGGATTTATCTGTGGTGAAGGGATTTATCTGTGGCGAGGGGATTTATCCCCGCTGGACTGCGCAGCAGGCCCCAGCTTTTGATTTAAAAAAAGCGGGGGCCGCTTCGCGACCCAGCGGGGATAAATCCCCTCGCCACGGGGCTCTTTGCCCTTTTGTATTGCGCTAGAGCTTAGAGCGGTGCAGCGGCTACGCTAACACCCATCGTATGGCGCGCACCCGGCGCCAGGGTCACCAGATCATCCATCACATTCGCCGTTTCGATGCACAGCATGCGCTGCCAGCCATCGTTGTCCATGTCCGGCAGGGCGGCGGCGCGGTCGATCCACGGGTTCCAGATCACCGCAGTGCGCGAGCCGGTAGAGGTCAGCACAATGCGTCGTTCCCAGGTCGGATCAACGATGCTCAATTGCGGCGGAGCATTGAGGTAGATGCGGTCGGTCTCGCCAGCGAAATGCAGATCGCCGCTCTGGCCGGCCGTGTTCCAGTCGTCCAGGGTCTCGATGTAGTTGAGCCCGGCCACGCCGTCGACATGCACATTACGCACGTCACTCACGGCGAAATAGGTGTGCAGCGCCTGACTCAGCGTGACGCTGTCAGTCCCCCGGTTATGGCTGGTCAGACTGTAATGCAGTTGATCCGCCAGATGCAGGGTCAGGGTCAGATCGACTTCGTGGGGCCAGCCCGGCAGGCCACCTTCCGGGTAGGGCAGCTTGAATTCGACCTTGATGCCGTCAGCCTCTGATTCGATGTTGCCCAATTCCCAGTCCATCGCCCGCACCAGACCGTGCGCGGGGGCCGGCTGCTCGCCGGTGTACATGGCCTGCACGCTGCTCGGGTTGCGTTCGAATTTGCCGAACCACGGCCAGCACACCGGCACGCCGGCGCGGATGCTCTTGCCGGTCTTGAACTCGGCCTTGTCGTTGAGCCAGATGATCGGCGGCTGGCCGTCGATCTGATAACTGAGGATGTGCGCGCCTTGCTGGGCCACCAGCACTTCGGCCTTGCCGTGGCGGATGCGCCAGCAGTTCAGTTCATCCTGTTTCACGGCTTCAACGTTGGGCGTGTTCATGGGCAACTCTCGATCAGACACTGGGGACGACTATCGACCGCAAAACGGCCGCGAGGTTTAACGCGCGCGTGGCGGCACCGAACGGGTGCGACCGCTGCCGTCGATGGCGACGAAAACGAAGACCGCTTCGGTGACCTTGCGCCATTCGCTGGAGAGTGGGTCATCGCTCCACACTTCGACCATCATCTGGATCGAGCTGCGGCCGATTTCCAGGGTCTGGGTATAAAAGGACAACTGCGCGCCGACCGCGACCGGGACGAGGAACGCCATGCGGTCGATGGCGACAGTGGCAACGCGGCCACCGGCCACCCGGCTGGCCATGGCGGTGCCGGCCAGATCCATCTGCGCGACCAGCCAGCCGCCGAAAATATCGCCAAAGCCGTTGGTTTCGCGGGGAAGTGCGGTGATTTGCAGGGCCAGGTCGCCCTGTGGGATCGGATCTTCTTGTTCGAGCTCTATCATGCCGAGGGGCCTCTGACCCATGACTCTTCGTGGGTATTGCGAGTGGTAGCCGTCTTCAAGAAAAACGATTCAACACCGAACACACTGCGTTCGTCACGTTTTCCATCAGGCGCCTAAAGGGAAACTCTGCGAAAAAGGCTAAATCCCGAGCAAAGGACGGGCCAACAACGTTTTCGCACAGCAACCTCTTACAAATCCTGCGCAGGTGGCGAGTATATCGGTCGATAGACCCCGCGACGACCACCCGGTTCTGATTTCGACCGTCAATTACGCGCCTCTATGTGCTTTTTCGAACAATTTGCTATGGTGCCGAACCTGTCCAAGCCACCGCCAGCGTTGTTGTGGCGACAGATTCGACTATAAGAGAAGCCCTTGCCATGACCACAGCGCCTTCGAGCCTCGCGCAGCCCGAGCAACCCGCACGACCGTTGACCCGCAATGACTACAAGACTCTGTCGCTGTCCGCCCTCGGCGGGGCGCTGGAGTTCTACGATTTCATCATCTTCGTTTTCTTCGCCACCGTCGTCGGCAAGCTGTTCTTCCCGGCCGACATGCCCGAGTGGCTGCGCTTGATGCAGACCTTCGGCATCTTCGCCGCCGGCTATCTGGCGCGTCCTTTGGGCGGCATCGTCATGGCGCACTTCGGTGACCTGCTGGGACGCAAGAAGATGTTCACCCTGAGCATTTTCATGATGGCCGTGCCGACGCTGATCATGGGGCTGCTGCCGACCTACGCGCAGATCGGCATCTGGGCACCGATTCTGTTGCTGCTGATGCGGGTGATCCAGGGCGCCGCTATTGGCGGTGAGGTGCCGGGAGCGTGGGTCTTCGTTTCCGAACACGTACCGCAAAAGCACATCGGTTATGCCTGCGGCACGCTCACCAGCGGCCTGACTGCCGGCATCCTCCTCGGCTCGCTGGTCGCCACTGCGATCAACAGCATTTATACGCCAGCCGAAGTGTCGGATTACGCCTGGCGGATCCCGTTCCTGCTCGGCGGCGTGTTCGGCCTGTTCTCGGTGTACCTGCGTCGCTGGCTGCACGAGACACCGGTGTTCGCCGAACTGCAATTGCGCAAGGCACTGGCCGAAGAAGTGCCGTTGCGCGCGGTGCTGCGTGACCATCGCGGCGCCATCGCGATTTCGATGCTGCTGACCTGGCTGCTGTCGGCCGGCGTCGTCGTAGTCATCCTGATGACCCCGACCGTGCTGCAAACGGTCTACCACTTCTCGCCAACCACGGCGCTGCAAGCCAACAGCCTGGCCATCGTCTTCCTCAGCCTCGGCTGCATTGGCGCCGGCGCGCTGGCCGATCGTTTTGGCGCCGGTCGCGTCTTTGTCTTTGGCTGCCTCGGTCTGCTGATCAGCTCCTGGACCTTCTACCACAGCCTCGCCGACCACCCGGACTGGTTGTTCCCGCTGTACGCATTGACCGGTTTGCTGGTCGGCACCATCGGCGCGGTGCCGTACGTGATGGTCAAAGCGTTCCCGCCGGTGGTTCGCTTCAGTGGCCTGTCGTTCTCGTACAACGTCGCGTACGCGATCTTCGGTGGCTTGACGCCGATGGTGGTGAGCCTGCTGCTGAAGGAAAGCGCAATGGGGCCGGCTTACTATGTAGCGGTGCTGTGCGGAATGGGGATTGTGGTAGGTGCGTGGCTCTGGAAGAAGGGGCGTTGATTTTCTCTCCCGCCTGATCGTTCCCACGCTCTGCGTGGGAATGCATCCTGTGACGCTCCGCGTCACGTCTCAAATGCGGACGCAGAGCGTCCATGGCGGCGTTCCCACGCAGAGCGTGGGAACGCTATGTCGCGACATGCTGGCCTTTCATCCAATTGTCATATTTCAGCCATAGAGTGTTCACATGGCCTGCTGATACTTGGCCCCGACTTAACACACCCTATCTGCTAGGAGTAAGGCATGAAACTGAAGCGTTTGATGGCGGCAATGACTTTTGTCGCTGCTGGCGTTGCGACTGCCAACGCGTTCGCCGCTGTTGACCCTGCTATCCCGAGCTACACCAAGACCACTGGTGTGTCGGGCAACCTGTCCAGCGTCGGTTCCGATACCCTGGCCAACCTCATGACCCTGTGGGCCGAGAACTACAAAAAAGAATACCCGAACGTCAACATCCAGATTCAGGCTGCCGGTTCTTCCACCGCGCCACCTGCACTCACCGAAGGCACCGCCAACCTGGGCCCGATGAGCCGCAAGATGAAGGACAACGAGCTGCAGGCTTTCGAGCAGAAGTACGGCTACAAGCCGACGGCGATCCCGGTTGCCGTGGATGCCCTGGCCGTGTTCGTGCACAAGGACAACCCGATCAAGCACCTGACCATGGCTCAGGTCGATGCGATTTTCTCCTCGACGCGCCTGTGCGGTGCCAAAGCTGACGTCAAGACCTGGGGTGACTTGGGCGTGACCGGTGACCTGGCCAACAAGCCGGTCCAGCTGTTCGGCCGTAACTCGGTGTCCGGCACCTACGGCTACTTCAAGGAAGAAGCCCTGTGCAAAGGTGACTACAAGCCAAACGTCAACGAACAACCAGGTTCGGCGTCGGTGGTGCAGTCGATCAGCAGCTCGCTTAACGGCGTCGGCTACTCGGGCATCGGCTACAAGACCGCCAGCGTGAAAACCGTAGCCCTGGCCAAGAAAGAAGGCGGCGAGTTCATCGAAGACACCGAAGAAAACGCCCTGAACGGCAAGTATCCGCTGTCGCGCTTCCTCTACGTTTACGTCAACAAAGCCCCGAACAAGCCTCTGGCCCCGCTGGAAGCCGAGTTCGTGAAGCTGGTGCTGTCGAAACAGGGCCAGGAAGTGGTAGTGAAAGACGGTTACATCCCGCTGCCAGCCAAGGTTGCTGCCAAAGCACTGGCTGACCTCGGTCTGCAAGAAGGCGGCGCTGTCGCCAAGAAGTAACACCCTGAGGCCGGCCTGAAGCCGGACTCCTGTGGGAGCGAGCCTGCTCGCGAAGGGGTGGTCACATGCAGCATCGATGTGACTGACCCGACGCCTTGGCGAGCAGAAGCGCTCCTGCAACCACCAAATTTTCGACTCCGCTGCCGGACTTCCGGCTGGCGGATTTGCTGCGTCACTGCACTGTCATCTTTCTGTCATACAGGATCGCTAGGGTGTGCGCATGAATGATCTGGCCAATTCCCCAATGACTACGTCTTCCCCTCCCAAGCGCATTGACTTCAATACGCCTGAGCTGCAACGCAAGCGCCGCATCCGCGCGCTCAAGGATCGCTTCACCCGTTGGTACGTCCTCGTCGGCGGCCTGGCGGTGCTGGCGGCCATCACCCTGATCTTCTTCTTCCTCGCCTACGTCGTTGCGCCACTGTTTCAAGGCGCCGACCTGACCGCGAAAGACTCGATCACCCCGGCCTGGATGCAGGACGCGGGCAAGCCGCTGATGATCTCGCTCGAAGAGCAGAATCAGGTGGCCATGCGTGTATCCGACAAGGGCCAGGCGCTGTTCTTCGATCTCGACAGTGGCGCTGAATTGAGGCGTGTCGATCTGCCGCTGCCTGCGGGCGCCACTGTGACGTCTATTGGCGAAGACCAGCCGGGTCATCCGCTGGTGGCCGTGGGTCTGTCCAACGGTCAGGCGCTGGTGTTCCGTCATACCTATAAAGTCAGCTATCCCGATGGCAAGAAAACCATCAGCCCGGCCATCGAATATCCCTATGGCGAAGCACCGATCGCGCTGAACGAAAGCGGCGGCGCGCTGGAGCATGTCAGCCTCAATGCCACCGATTCGACCCTGATGCTGGTCGGCTCCACTGGCTCGCAACTCAATGTGCTATCGCTGACCAGCGAAGAAAACATGATGACCGGCGAAGTCACCAACGAGCAGACGCGCATCGATCTGCCGCAGATGACCGAGCCGGTGAAAAACATCTTCGTCGACCCGCGCCAGCAGTGGCTGTACGTGGTCAACGGTCGTGCTCAGGCCGACGTGTTCAGCCTGCGCGACAAGAGCCTCAACGGGCGCTACAAACTGCTGGAAAATGCCGACGCCCAAGTAACCGCCACCGCGCAGCTGGTCGGCGGTATCTCGCTGATCGTCGGCGATTCCAAGGGCGGTCTGGCCCAGTGGTTCATGGCTCGCGATACCGATGGCGAGCAGCGTCTGAAGCAGATCCGCACCTTCCAGATGGGCACCACGCCGATCGTTGAAATCGCTGCCGAAGAGCGCCGCAAAGGCTTCCTCGCCCTCGATGCCAGCGGCAAGCTCGGCGTGTTCCACAGCACCGCACACCGCACGTTGCTGGTCGATCAGGTGGTTGAAGGCCAGGGCCTGTTCGGTCTGTCGCCGCGCGCCAACCGAGTGATCGTCGAAGCCGGCGGCAAGCTGCAGCCGTTGCTGCTCGACAACCCGCACCCGGAAGTATCGTGGAGCGCGCTGTGGAGCAAGGTCTGGTACGAGAACTACGACGAGCCTAAATACGTCTGGCAGTCGACCGCCGCCAACACCGATTTCGAACCGAAACTGAGCCTCTCGCCGCTGACCTTCGGCACTCTGAAGGCCGCGTTCTACGCCATGCTGCTGGCCGCGCCACTGGCCGTCGCCGCTGCGATCTACACCGCGTACTTCATGGCCCCGGGCATGCGCCGCAAGGTCAAACCGGTGATCGAACTGATGGAAGCGATGCCGACGGTGATCCTCGGTTTCTTCGCCGGTCTGTTCTTGGCTCCATATGTAGAAGGGCATCTGCCGGGCATCTTCAGCCTGCTGATGTTGCTGCCGATCGGCATTCTGGTCGCCGGTTTCACCTTCAGCCGCCTGCCCGAGTCGATCCGCCTGAAAGTCCCGGACGGCTGGGAAAGTGCGCTGCTGATTCCGGTGATCCTGTTTGTGGGCTGGCTCTCGCTGTACATGAGCCCGTTCATGGAGAACTGGTTCTTCGGCGGCGACATGCGCATGTGGATCTCCCATGACCTGGGCATCACTTACGACCAGCGCAACGCTCTGGTGGTCGGTCTGGCCATGGGTTTCGCGGTGATCCCGAACATCTACTCGATCGCCGAAGACGCCGTGTTCAGTGTGCCGCGCGGCCTGACCCTGGGTTCGCTGGCCCTGGGTGCGACGCCATGGCAGACCATGACCCGCGTGGTGATCCTGACCGCCAGCCCGGGCATCTTCTCGGCGCTGATGATCGGCATGGGCCGTGCGGTCGGCGAAACCATGATCGTGCTGATGGCCACCGGCAACACCCCGGTCATGGAGATGAACCTGTTCGAAGGCCTGCGCACCCTGGCCGCCAACGTCGCGGTGGAAATGCCCGAGTCGGAAGTCGGCGGCAGCCACTACCGCGTGCTGTTCCTCTCGGCGCTGGTGCTGCTGCTGTTCACCTTCGTCATGAACACCCTGGCAGAACTGATTCGTCAGCGTCTGCGCAAGAAATACTCGTCGCTTTAAGCAAAGGTAGAAGTCTGTGAAACAGAACTCCCTGAAAGGATGGTTCAAGAGCGGCGCCCCGGGCGTCTGGATCAGCGGTGGCGCGGTGTCCATCGCGGTCATCATGACCATTGGCCTGTTGGCGGTGATTGCCGTGCGCGGTCTCGGTCACTTCTGGCCGGCGGACCTGATCCACGCCCATTACGACGTACCGGGCCAGGCCAATCACCTGGTGATCGGCGAAGTGGTGCAGAAAGAAGAAGTGCCGCGCGCACGTCTGAAGAGCGCCGGTCTGCCGGTGCCGGACGAAGGCCCGGAATTCATGACCCGCGAGCTGATCAAGGTCGGCAACCGTGACCTGAACGGCAACGACTTCACCTGGATCGTCGGCGAGTGGCTGACCAAGCAGACCACTCCGCCAGAATTGATGGCGATCGAGCGTCGCGAGTGGGGCAACTTCTACGGCTATCTGGTCAACGTCAAGCAGGATGGCAAGGTCATCGCCGAAGGCGAGGCCGCTTGGCCTGAACTGCAAGCGCGCATCGATCGGGTGAACGATCTTGCTGCTCAACTGAAGACGCTGGAAAAAACCGACATCGGCGCAATCAATGCCGGCCTCGAGCGAATCCGTCTGCACGGGCGCAAACTCGAGCTGGAAGGCAAACTCGACGCCACCGCACAAGCGGACATGGAGTCCGAGCGCGCCGAGCTGGACGCGCGCTACAAGGACATCGAAGCACGTCTGTCTGATTTGCATGCTCAGTTCAACCGCGACGCCTTGACCGCCCGTGACGCCAACGGCAAGGAAATCGAAATCGGTCTGGGCAAAGTGGTTCACGCTTACCAGCCGAACGGCATGAGTACCTTGACCAAGGTCGGCTTCTACTTCAGCAAGATCTGGGAATTCCTCTCCGACGACCCGCGTGAAGCGAACACCGAAGGCGGGATCTTCCCGGCGATCTTCGGCACCGTGATGATGACCCTGATCATGGCGATGATCGTTACACCGTTCGGCGTGCTGGCAGCGGTGTACCTGCGCGAATATGCCAAGCAGAACACCCTGACTCGCGTCATTCGTATCGCGGTGAACAACCTCGCCGGCGTACCGGCGATCGTTTACGGCGTTTTCGGTCTGGGCTTCTTCGTCTACGTGCTGGGTGGTTCGGTCGACCGCTTGTTCTTCCCTGAAGCACTGCCAGCGCCGACCTTTGGTACGCCGGGCCTGCTCTGGGCCTCGCTGACCCTGGCGCTGCTGGCGGTGCCGGTGGTGATTGTGGCGACCGAAGAAGGTCTGGCGCGGATTCCTCGTACCGTGCGTGAAGGCTCGTTGGCCCTCGGCGCGACCAAAGCGGAAACGCTGTGGAAAATCGTTATCCCGATGGCCAGCCCGGCCATGATGACCGGCATGATCCTCGCCGTCGCCCGTGCCGCCGGTGAAGTGGCGCCGCTGATGCTGGTGGGTGTGGTGAAACTGGCGCCGTCGCTGCCGGTGGACGGCAACTACCCGTACCTGCACCTGGACCAGAAGATCATGCACCTGGGCTTCCACATCTATGACGTCGGCTTCCAGAGCCCCAACGTCGAAGCAGCCCGCCCGCTGGTGTACGCCACCGCGCTGCTGCTGGTGCTGGTGATCGCGACGCTGAACCTGTCGGCGGTGTATATCCGCAACCACCTGCGCGAAAAATACAAAGCACTGGATAGCTAAAGCCATTAGCCACAAGCGGCAAGCTACAAGCCGCTTTTGCTCAAACTTGCAGCTTGCAGCCAGAAGCTTGCAGCTACGAACGGAGTGAGACCCATGCAGCACGAAACACACAGCCACGGCATCAACATGTCTGCCCTGGGCCGCGACAAGCAGAGCCTCAACCTGGCGCAGGAAACCGTCGCCATCGAAGTGCCGGGCCTGAGCCTCTACTACGGCGACAAACAGGCACTGTTCGACGTCAGCATGAACATCCCGAAACAGCGCGTGACGGCGTTCATCGGCCCGTCCGGCTGCGGTAAGTCGACGCTGCTGCGTACCTTCAACCGGATGAACGATCTGGTCGACGGCTGCCGTGTCGAGGGCGCGATCAACCTGTACGGCAACAACATCTATCGCAAGGGCGAAGACGTTGCCGAACTGCGTCGTCGCGTCGGCATGGTGTTCCAGAAGCCCAACCCGTTCCCGAAGACCATTTACGAAAACGTGGTCTATGGCCTGCGCATCCAGGGCATCAACAAGAAGCGCATCCTCGACGAAGCCGTTGAATGGGCGTTGAAAGGCGCGGCATTGTGGGACGAGGTCAAAGACCGTCTGCACGACTCGGCCCTCGGCCTGTCCGGTGGTCAGCAACAGCGTCTGGTGATCGCGCGCACCATCGCGGTCGAGCCGGAAGTGCTGCTGCTCGACGAACCGTGCTCGGCTCTCGACCCGATCTCGACGCTGAAAGTCGAAGAGCTGATCTACGAGCTGAAATCCAAGTTCACCATCGTCATCGTGACCCACAACATGCAACAGGCGGCGCGGGTGTCCGACTACACCGCGTTCATGTACATGGGCAAACTGGTGGAATTCGGCGACACCGATACTCTGTTCACCAATCCGGCGAAGAAGCAGACCGAAGACTACATCACCGGTCGCTATGGCTGATTGCAGCAGCTGCACGCCGCAAGCTTCAAGCGGCAAGAAAGAATTGGTGCGATATCAGGACTTATACATAACTGCTTGAAGCTTGCAGCTTGAAGCTTGCAACTTTCGCGGAGCGAACAATGATTTCCAAAGAAGGCCTTACCCATCACATTTCCGCGCAGTTCAACGCTGAACTGGAGGAAGTGCGCAGCCACCTCCTTGCCATGGGCGGGCTGGTCGAGAAGCAGGTCAACGACGCGGTCACGGCGCTGATCGAGGCCGACTCCGGCCTGGCTCAGCAGGTCCGTGAGATCGACGACCAGATCAACCAGATGGAACGCAACATCGACGAAGAATGCCTGCGCATTCTCGCCCGTCGTCAGCCGGCAGCCTCTGACCTGCGTTTGATCATCAGCATTTCCAAATCGGTGATCGACCTCGAGCGTATCGGCGACGAAGCCACCAAGATCGCCCGTCGTGCCATCCAGCTGTGCGAAGAAGGCGAAGCGCCGCGCGGTTACGTCGAGGTTCGTCACATTGGCGACCAGGTGCGCAACATGGTTCGTGATGCGCTGGACGCCTTCGCGCGTTTCGACGCCGATCTGGCCTTGTCGGTGGCGCAGTACGACAAGATCATCGACCGCGAATACAAAACCGCCCTGCGTGAGCTGGCCACTTACATGATGGAAGACCCGCGCTCTATCTCGCGGGTGCTGAGCATCATCTGGGTCCTGCGTTCACTGGAGCGCATCGGCGATCATGCGCGCAACATCTCCGAACTGGTGATCTACCTGGTGCGCGGCACCGACGTGCGCCACATGGGCCTCAAGCGCATGAAAGAAGAAGTTGAAGGCACAAGCGCTGAAACCGCTAATGTTCCGGGCGAAGCTGACGATAAGTAAGATTGCCTGAGAAAAGCGCCCGGCCCTCTGGCCGGGCGTTTTTGTTTCTGCTTTTCAGAAGCGGATTCGAATTAAAAGCAGCACCCGCGAACGAAAAGTCCCGGCGTGACTGAAGAGTTTTGGCAATGTGCCATCAGCCAGCGTTATGCTTGCCGGGATTTTAATAGGGGTGTTGGATGAGCAAGATCAGTGTGTTGGTCGTGGACGATGCTTCGTTCATTCGTGACCTGGTGAAAAAGTGCCTGCGTAATTACTTCCCGGGGATCCGCACCGAGGACGCCATCAACGGCAAAAAGGCCCAGGCCATGCTGGCCAAAGAGGCTTTCGACCTGGTGCTGTGCGACTGGGAAATGCCGGAAATGTCCGGCCTCGAACTGCTGACTTGGTGCCGCGAGCAGGACAACCTCAAGACCATGCCGTTCGTCATGGTCACCAGCCGTGGTGACAAGGAAAACGTCGTGCAGGCGATTCAGGCCGGCGTATCCGGTTACGTCAGCAAGCCGTTCACCAACGAGCAGCTGCTGACCAAGGTCAAGCAGGCACTGAACAAGGTCGGCAAGCTCGACACCTTGATGAACAGCGCGCCGACCAAGATGAATTCGGCATTCGGCAACGATTCCCTGAGCGCACTGACCGGCGGCAAGCCTGCCGTGGTCGGCGGCGCTGCGGCCAGGCCTGCCGCTGCTGCACCCGCTCCAGCCGCTGCGCCGTCGCGCGGTTTGCTCAACAGCCCGCCAGTTCAGGCGCCCGGTGCATCCAAGGCGCCGGTGGGCGGTCGGGGTCAGGGCCAGTTGCGCCTGCCGAGCGGTACTCAGCAATGCGTGATCAAGGCCTTGAGCATCAAGGAAGCCCTGCTGGTGGTGAAGCGCACCGAAACCCTGCCGCAGATCCTCGACAGCGCCGTGCTCGATCTGGAGCAGGGCGACAACGCCGAGATCGCGCGGCTCAATGGTTACCTGCACGCCATCGTCGCCCACGAGCAGAAAGCCGACAGCGACTGGCTGCAACTGACCTTCCGCTTTGTCGACCAGGATGCGCAGAAGCTCGACTACATCTCGCGCCTGATCGCCCGGGGCACGGCGCAGAAGCATTTCGTACCCGGCGCGTAAGCTTCGTCGCCCGATAGGCCGCCTTCGCGAGCAGGCTCGCTCCCACCCTGGAACGCATTCCAAATGTGGGAGCGAGCCTGCTCGCGAAGGGGCCAGCCAAAACACCACTTGTCTCCCGTGCTCTGATCGTTCCCACGCGCAGCAAAGGAATGCCTCAACCGGACGCTCCGTGTCCTCTGTGCAGGGGACGCAGAGCGTCCCGGGCTGCATCCCCACGCAGAGCGTGGGGACGATCATTTGAAACATCTGTCGACTAGCCTGGTCTGTCTCAGCTGCTAGGCTGATTCCCAGGCCTTCCTTCGACAGACTTTTGCCCATGTTCGCGCGCCTGCTGTTTTTCTGCGGTCTCTGCCTGGCCTCCCAGCTGGCGATGGCCATGACCATCTACAAATCCACCGATGCCAACGGCGTGGTCTCGTACAGCGACCGCCCGAGCAAAGGCGCAAAGGTGTTCGTGTTTCAGGACCGTATGGTCGAGCGCCTCGACCGCCAGGTGTACCTGGACATCAAGAAGCAGAAAGGCGTCGACGTGGTGTTTGCGCGCAACGATTTGTACGCGCCGGTCGAGGTTGCCCTGGCCTTCATTGGCACGAGTAATGTGCGCGGCGTGCCCGCGCGGGCGATCCGTCGTGTGCTGCCACCGCGCAGCAACACTCGGCTGGCGCTGCTGACGGCGATCAGCCGTGACCAGCCGCTGGTGTATTCGCCGCAGTTCCAGTATTCGCTGGGCGACCCCGCAGGCACCGCACAGAGCTATCGCTATCCGCTGCCCTGGCGTGGCGGGCCGTTTCGCCTGAGTCAGGGCGCCAACGGCCAATACAGCCACTACGGGTCGAAGAACCGCTACGCCATGGACATCGCCATGCCGGTGGGCACGCCGATCATCGCCGCGCGAGCGGGAGTAGTAGTCAAGACCGAGAACTCACAGAGCGGGCGCGGTACCGATGCCTCCGGCAATTTCGTTCGGGTGCTGCACGACGACGGCACGATGGGCGTGTACCTGCATCTGAAACAGGGTTCGGTGAGTGTGCGCGAAGGACAACGGGTCAAGGTCGGCAGCCCGCTGGCGCTGTCGGGCAACACCGGCAACAGCAGCGGCCCGCACCTGCACTTCGTGGTGCAGCGCAATACCGGAGAGGGGCTGGTGTCGATTCCCTATCAGTTCAACCAGCCACTGGGAGCCTTGCCCAACTTTGCGTTGGGCAAACAGTAGGCGCGATAGGGTGTTGAGGGTTTTTGTGGCGAGGGGATTTATCCCCGTTGGGCCGCGAAGCGGCCCCAAATATTGCAACTCTGTACTAACTGACTGCATTCAATGGTTTTGGGACGGCTGCGCCGTCCAACGGGGATAAATCCCCTCGCCACAAGAGCCCCCCAAACTCCCATCAATCGAGCATCAACACCTTGGCCAGGACAATCTTCGGCCCTTTCATCTTCTTGATGATGATGCGCAGGCCTTCGACTTCCAGCACTTCTTCCTCTTCCGGCACCCGTTTCAGGGTTTCGTAAACCAGCCCGGCAAGGGTTTCCGCTTCGATGTGATCAAGATCGATGCCCAGCAGACGTTCGACCTTGAACAACGGCGTATCGCCACGCACCAGCAGCTTGCCTGGCTGATAGGCGAGAATGCCGCGCTCTGCCTTGCGGTGTTCGTCCTGAATGTCGCCGACCAGCACTTCCAGCACGTCTTCCATGGTCAGGTAGCCGATGATGTTGCCGTCAGCCTCCTCGACCACGGCGAAGTGCGAGCCGCCCTTGCGGAACTGCTCCAGCAGTTGCGACAGCGGCATGTGCCGCGAGACGCGCTCCAGCGGGCGGGTCAGCTCGGCGAGGTTGAACGACTCGGGAATGTGGTCCAGCGCGGCCAGTTCCAGCAGCAGATCCTTGATGTGCAGCAGGCCGACGAACTCCTGGCGCTCGCTGTCGTACACCGGATAACGGCTGAACTTGTGGCGACGGAACATCGCCAGGATTTCCTTCAGCGGCGCGTTGAACTCCAGGGTGATCAGGTCTTCGCGGGAATTGGCCCAGTCGACCACTTCCAGCTCGCCCATTTCTACGGCCGAGGCCAATACGCGCATGCCCTGATCGCTCGGATCCTGGCCACGGCTGGAGTGCAGGATCAGTTTCAGTTCTTCGCGGCTGTAATGGTGTTCATGGTGCGGGCCGGGTTCACCTTGCCCGGCGATACGCAAAATCGCGTTGGCGCTGGCGTTGAGCAGGTAGATCGCCGGGTACATCGCCCAGTAGAACAGGTACAGCGGCACCGCGGTCCACAGCGACAAAAGCTCGGGTTTGCGGATCGCCCACGACTTGGGCGCCAGCTCGCCGACCACGATGTGCAGGTACGAAATGATGAAGAACGCGGTGAAGAACGACACGCCTTTGATGATCTCGGGCGAGTCGACGCCGACTGCGCTCAGCAGCGGCTCGAGAATATGCGCGAACGCCGGTTCACCGACCCAGCCCAGACCGAGAGAGGCGAGGGTGATGCCGAGCTGACACGCCGACAAGTAGGCATCGAGCTGACTGTGCACGGTGCGCAGGATGTGTCCGCGCCAGCCGTGTTGTTCAGCGATGGCCTCGACCCGGGTCGAGCGCAGTTTGACCATGGCGAATTCCGCCGCAACGAAAAAGCCGTTGAGCAAAACCAGGATCAGAGCAAAAAGAATCATGCCGAAGTCGGCAAAAATGGTTGCGAGGGACAAGCCAGGGGAAGGGTCCATGATGGAGTTTTGCGGGTTCCGTGTGATTCGAAATTAGGGAGAAACAGCGCCTGAAAGGCAGGCACAAGTCAGCCAATGTAGCGGCTGACCGTGCGATTGCCTAGTGGCGTGTGCCGGGCGGCGTCACTCGGTGGCGCTGATCGCCCGTGCGCTGGCCACCTGGGCCGGGGCGAAATGGCAGGTGAACGTGCTGCCGTGGCCGGGCACGCTGCTGATCTCCATGCGCGCGCGGTGGCGCAGCAGCACGTGCTTGACGATGGCCAGGCCGAGGCCGGTGCCGCCCGTGTTGGAGTTGCGGCTGGAATCGACGCGGTAGAAACGCTCGGTCAGGCGCGGCAGGTGTTTGCTGTCGATACCGATGCCGGAATCCTGCACGCTCAGGTGCGCGCCCTGATCGTCGCCCCACCAGCGAATGCGGATGTTGCCCTCGGCGGGGGTGTACTTGACCGCGTTGAACACCAGATTGGAGAACGCGCTGCGCAACTCCGCTTCGCTGCCCTTGAGCAGCACTCCGGCATTGGCCTCGAGGCTGATGCGCTGGTTCTTCGCCCCGGACAACTGCTGCGCATCGCTGGTGATCGATTGCAGCAAGGTGTCGATCTGCACTGGCTGGTTGTCCGACGGATAGTCGGTGGCTTCCAGCTTGGCCAGCAGCAACAGATCGTTGAGCAGCGTCTGCATGCGCCCGCCCTGTTGCTGCATCTGTTGCAGAGCTCGACTCCAGCGCGGGTTCACTTCTTCGACATTGTCCAGCAGGGTTTCCAGATAGCCGCAGATCACCGTGAGCGGTGTGCGCAGCTCGTGGGAGACGTTGGCGATGAAGTCCTTGCGCATCTGTTCCAGCTGATGAATGCGCGTCACGTCGCGGACCAGCATCAGGTGTTCATTGTTGCCGTAGCGGGTCAGGTACAGCTGAATGCGCACGCGATCGTTGGTCGGCGAAGGGATTTCCAATGGCTCGGCAAAGCTGTCCTGCTCGAAGTATTCCTTGAAGCGCGGATGGCGCACCAGGTTGGTCACCGGTTGGCCGCTGTCCTGCGGAGTCTTCAGGCCGAGCAGGGTTTCAGCGGCGCGGTTCCACCATTCGAGATTGCCGTCGCTGTCGAGCATGATGACTGCATCTTTCAGCGCGGCGGTGGATTCCTGCACCCGGTCGATCACCGCTTGCAGACGCCCGCGCACCCGTTGGTCGCGGCGTTGCAGGTGATAGATGCTGTCGAACACCTCGCCCCACAGACCATAGCCATCGGGCGGCGCTTCGTCGGGTTGGTGCTGGCGCAGCCATTCGTGCAGACGCAGCAATTGCTTGAGCGTCCAGGCCAGATAAAGCCCCAGACCCGCCGCGAGGCTCCAGCCGTAATAGCCGGTGATCAGGCCGATCACCAGGCAGGCGGTGACCAGCAACAGCATGTGGCGAATCAGGGTGCCATGCCAGTTTTGATTCACAGGGGCGTCCTTAGCCGCAGCTTCAAGTTTCAAGCTACAAGCTGCAAGTCAGAGCGGCTCGCTGTTTCTTGCCGCTTGTAGCTGAAAGCTTGCAGCTGCTTTCATGCTTTTGTGGAGAACCGGTAGCCGGTGCCGCGCACGGTTTGTACCAGATTTTCGTAAGCGTCGCCGAGGGCCTTGCGCAGGCGCCGGATGTGCACGTCGACGGTGCGCTCTTCGACGTAGACGTTGCCGCCCCAGACCTGATCCAGCAACTGGCCACGGGTGTAGGCGCGTTCCTGATGGGTCATGAAAAATTGCAGCAGGCGGTATTCGGTCGGGCCCATCTCGGCGGGTTTGCCGTCGATGGTCACGCGGTGGCTGATCGGGTCGAGCAGCAGGCCACCCACTTCGATCGGCGCTTCGCCATCGGTCGGTCCGGCGCGGCGCAGCACAGCCTTGAGGCGGGCGACCAGTTCACGCGGAGAAAAAGGTTTGGTGATGTAATCGTCGGCGCCGACTTCCAGGCCCTGGATCTTGTTGTCCTCTTCGCCCTTGGCGGTGAGCATGATGATCGGGATGTCCCCGGTCAGCTCGTCACGCTTGAGGCGCCGGGCCAGTTCGATGCCCGAGGTGCCGGGCAGCATCCAGTCGAGCAGGATCAGGTCCGGTTTGCGGTCGACGATGATGGCGTGAGCCTGCTGCGAGTTCTCTGCCTCGAGGCAGTCATAGCCGGCCATTTCCAACGCCACGGCGATCATTTCGCGAATGGGCGCTTCGTCGTCGACGATCAGAATGCTCCTGCCAACCATGCCTTAATCCTCTTGTCATTTAACTGTCTTGCGCCGCATTAGATAACGGAATTATTGCAGTCGTGTGACAGTATTTCAGGCCCGCAACATTTGCACCCATCCTCGACTAAGCTCTAAGTCCGAATCCTGACAACCACAAAAGAAGGTTTCCATGACTCAGATGACTGCTTCTTTCAAAGCCCTGCTGATGGCCGCCGCCCTGACAATACCGGGGCTGGCCATGGCGGCCGATCCGGCGATGGAGAAGGACGGCATGTACACCGACCACAAGGGCATGACCCTGTACACCTTCGCCAAGGACTCCGCTGGCAAGTCCGCGTGCAACGACAAGTGCGCGGCAAACTGGCCGCCGTTGATGGCGCAGGCGGGTGACAAATCCATGGGCGACTGGACGGTGATCAAGCGTGACGACGGCACGATGCAATGGGCCTACCAGGGCATGCCGTTGTACACCTTCGTGATGGACAAGAAGGCCGGCGACATGACCGGCGACGGCAAAATGGACGGCGCGTGGAAAGTCGCCAAGGCCAAATAGATGCAACCCAGACGCTGTGGGAGCGAGCCTGCTCGCGAAAAGTGTCAGTTATCGCAGAGGTGACTGACATGACGCCTTCGCGAGCAGGCTCGCTCCCACAGGTGTCATGCATTAGCGCAGTGCGTAATCCAGCACGATCCCGACAAATATCGCCAACCCTGCCCAGTGGTTGTGCAAAAAGGCCTGGAAGCAGCGCATGCGGTCCTTGCTGCGTGTGTACCAGAACTCCCACGCATAACATCCCGCAGCTACCAGCAAGCCGAGGTGGAACCAGATCCCCAGCTCGAACTTCGACCCGGCCAGAATCAGGCAGCCCAATGACAGCGCCTGCAAGCTGAGGATGATCACCCGATCCGCCTCGCCAAACAGAATCGCCGTGGATTTCACGCCGATCTTCAGGTCGTCATCACGATCGGTCATCGCGTAATAAGTGTCGTAGCCCACCGTCCACAGCAGGTTGGCAATCCACAGCAGCCACGCCGCCGCTGGCAACTCGCCGGTCTCGGCGGTAAAGGCCATCGGCATGCCCCAGGAGAACGCCGCGCCCAGCACCACTTGCGGGTAGTAGGTGTAGCGCTTCATGAACGGATAAGTGAACGCCAGCGCCAGACCGCCGAGCGACAGCCAGATCGTCGGCGCATTGGTGCACAGCACCAGCAGAAAACTGATCCCCATCAGCACGGCAAAGAACACCAGCGCTTCCTTCGAGCTGATCCGGCCAGCGGCGAGCGGCCGTTGCGCGGTGCGTTTGACATGGCCGTCAACCTTGCGATCGGCCCAGTCGTTGATCACGCAGCCGCCGGCACGGGTCAGCACCACGCCGAGGACGAAGATGACGATGTTGGCCAGCGACGGCGAACCCTTGCCGGCAATCCACAACGCCCACAGCGTCGGCCACAGCAGCAGGTAAATGCCGATCGGCTTGTCCATGCGCGTCAACTGAACGAAATCCCAGGCGCGCGGGTTCAGACGGTTGAGGGACTTGAGCAGGCTCTGATACATCAGCAGTTCTCCGGATGGGCGCGGGCGGCGTCCCACAGGCTCGGCAGGAAGATTTCCGCGACCAGCACGCTCAGCGTGCCACGGTCGAAACGCGAACGCCGGCCCCACAGTTCAGGGGCTTGCACCGCTGGCGGCAACCATTGTTCAGGGTAGTGGCAGACTTCAATGGCGCGGCGTTGAAATGCGCGATCGCAAAACAGCAATTCGCCCAGCGAGCGGCTGCCCAGTTCATCCATGTGTAAACCATCACCTTGCAGGGCGGCGCGCGAGGCGACGCTGCGGGCAAACACCCAGGCTTCGCCATGACCACGCAAATACACCTCACGCACCCAGCCTTCGCTGCCCTCGGCCAGATCCAGTGCCGCGCATTCATCAGCGCGCAGGGTGTCCCAGCCTTCGAACAACGGCGACACGCTGAAGCCATCCTCGGACAAACGGGTCAAACGGCGGGTCAGCGAACCTTCGTCGAACAACCAGTCCAGGGTCAACGGATCGGGGCGGGGCGTCAGGCGGTCTTGGGTCAGCCAGAGCGGGGCGGGGCAGGCATTTGAATGTTGCACAATGAGTCATTATTGGCCGCAAATGAGGCGGCGAGCTTACCATGGCAGGCGACAGGATTGAGCGGCGCCGGCCGCCGTTGCGCCGAACAGGCTTGCATCTGCGCGGCACCCTCAGTACAAAACGCCCTGAGCAGGATGGCAGCGCAACACCCATCGACCGTCCGCGCCGGCACTACGCCTGAACCCTGAGGAAGTACCTGAATGAAGAAGTGGCAATGTATCGTCTGTGGCCTGATCTATAACGAAGCCGAGGGTTGGCCGGATGACGACATCGCGCCGGGCACCCGCTGGGAAGACGTACCGGCAGACTGGCTGTGTCCCGACTGCGGCGTCGGCAAAATGGACTTCGAAATGATTGAAATCAACTAAGCAAATAGAGGAGTAAGGCATGAGCGCACCAGTCGTCATCATCGGCACCGGGCTTGCGGGCTACAACCTGGCCCGCGAGTTTCGCAAGCTCGACAGCGAAACCCCGCTGCTGCTGATCACCGCCGATGACGGCCGCTCTTACTCCAAGCCGATGCTCTCCACCGGCTTCGGCAAGAACAAGGACGCCGACGGCCTGAGCATGGCCGAACCCGGCGCCATGGCCGAGCAGTTGAAGGCCGAAGTGCGCACCCACACGCGCATCAGCGGCATCGACGCCGGCCACAAACGCTTGTGGATCGGTGAAGAAGCCGTGCCTTATCGTGATCTGATCCTGGCCTGGGGCGCGGAAACCGTGCGCGTGCCGATCGAAGGCGACGGCGCGGAACTGGTATTTCCGATCAACGATCTGGAAGACTACGCGCGCTTTCGTGCCGCAGCCGCGGGCAAGCGTCGGGTGTTGTTGCTCGGCGCCGGGCTGATCGGCTGTGAATTTGCCAATGACCTGATTCTCGGCGGCTACGAAGTGCAACTGGTCGCGCCGTGCGAACAAGTCATGCCAATGCTTTTGCATCCTGCCGCTGCGGCGGCCGTGCAGGCCGGGCTGGAAAGTATCGGGGCGAAGTTTCACCTCGGCCCGGTGCTGACCCGCCTGGAGAAAGTCGCCGATGGCCTGGAAGCGCACCTGTCCGACGGTCAGATCATCCCGTGCGATGTGGTGGTCTCGGCGATCGGTCTGCGCCCGCGCATCGATCTGGCAGCGGCTGCCGGCGTGCAGGTCAATCGCGGCGTGATGGTCGATCGTTACCTGAAGACCTCTCACGCCAACATCTACGCCTTGGGCGACTGCGCCGAAGTCGACGGGCTCAATCTGCTCTACGTGATGCCACTGATGAGCTGCGCGCGCGCGTTGGCGCAAACCCTCGCCGGAAACCCGACCGCAGTCAGCTACGGGCCGATGCCGATCACCGTGAAAACCCCGGTGTGCCCGCTGGTGGTTTCGCCGCCGCCACGGGGCAGCGAAGGCGTTTGGAGCGTCGAAGGGCAGGGCGCCGACATCAAAGCGCTGTGCCACAGTGCCGACGGTCAGTTACTCGGATACGCCCTGACCGGCGGGGCAGTCATGGAAAAACTGGCCCTGAACAAACAGCTGCCGCCGCTGCTGGCGTAAATGCCGGTCGTTCTGTCGCAAACACCGCTCTTTTGCCCCGACAAAGGTCTTGGGGAGACTGGCGCCGCCGTTGGCGGCGTGCCATTCTCACTCCCGTCTGCCGCAGAGTAGAGCCTGCGGCGCCTTGGGCGCTGTTCCAACGAGAACAGCACGGACATAACAACAAAAAACCGTCAAAGGGGCTTCACTAATGCGTAAACCAGAACTCGCCGCTGCAATCGCCGAAAAGGCAGACCTGACCAAAGAACAGGCCAATCGCGTCCTCAACGCCGTCCTCGAAGAAATCACCGGCGCCCTGCACCGCAAGGACAGCGTGACGCTGGTCGGCTTCGGCACCTTCCTGCAACGCCACCGCGGCGCCCGCACCGGCAAAAACCCGCAGACCGGCGAACCGGTCAAGATCAAGGCCAGCAACACCGTGGCGTTCAAGCCAGGCAAATCGTTGAAAGACAGCGTCAATCCTTGATGGCGGCGTGCTCCCCTGAATGACGGGGAGAACCGCAAATGAAAAATGGGCACACCGATTGCGGTCGGGTGCCCATTTTTTGTGGCTGTCTGTTGGCTTACTGGCGTCGGAAGCAGGCCTTGCCGTTGCCGAAATCCACGGCCAGGCAGTTTGGCTCGATCGCCAGTTGCAGGTCCTGGAACAGTCCGCCCAGATCGCTGTTGGAGGCAGGCTTGGTTTTGCTTTCCAGCAGTACTGTCTGGTTCTCGACTTTCCAGGTGCCTTTGGCAAAGCCATCGGCGCTGCCATACGCCACACCGGCATCAAAGGTGCCGTCGTTTCGCAACAGCAACTCGGCGCCCATTTCCATTGCGCCGGTCAGGTAGTAATGGCCTTCCAGCTGTGGGGTGTCCGCTGACGCTTGGGAGGCGGGCAGCCACATCAGTGCGGCGAAAAACAGTGGTTTCAGTTCCATGAAATGAAGCTCCTTGGCAGTTGTAGTAGAGGGAGCGCATTTTCGAGCGTTGGATTCTGGCACAGCCATGTTTTGCCCGCCCGTTGTTCAGGCGCTACACAATCGAATCAATATCCAGCTGAAACGGCGCGCCAACTGCATGTCCACCGGTCATCGCGGCGATAGCGGCATCGTGGTCTTCAGCGGCTGGCGGGATCATCGCCAGTTGCTCCTGAACCAGGTTTTCAGGATGGGCGTTCCAGCGCAGCAGACCTTCCTCGACCCATTCGGGCTGGTCGGCATAGCTGCCGTAAACGTCGACCTCGGTGACCCGTTGACTGCGCAGCGCTGTCAGGCGGGCCATGGTCATGCTGATCTTGTCTATTTCCTGATTGAGCATCAGCGTCTTGTGCGCGCGCTCCTGCTCTCGCACGTAAGAACGGTGGTTGTTTTGCAGATCGCGCTTAACGGCCCGCAGCTGTTGCTGAATATTCTCCAGGGCGCTGCTGATCCATTCGTATTCGCGATTGGTCACCAGCGAACGCTTGAGCTGCAGTGCTTCCTGCCAACGGCGCAAGCTGGCCCAGCAGCCGGGGATGTAGCTGCCGACCATTGAGTGGTGACCCCGGTCGAACAACTGCCGCAGAAACGATCCGCGTTCGGGCAAGCCGTTGGTAGCGCGCAGGGCCTTGGCGCAGCCGTGATCGACGATCGTGCTGCAACCCGGCTCCCAGAGAAGGGAGGATCGGTGGTCCTTGTCGAACTCAACGGGCATGAAATGGCGCAAAGCACCGTGATGCCCATAGTCGTCGCCAAAGAAATTGATGATTCCCCAGATCAGCAGGCCGAGGCCGGCGACCGGGTTGAAGCCCAGCACCACGGCGTTGGTTGCGTACATCGGCCCAGGCTTGGCAAAGGTGTTCATCCAGGTCGCCGGCACGCTCGGTACCGGATCGTTCTGATTGACGATGCGGTGATGCACCAGCGATCTGGCGCTTTCGATGAAGGTGGTGTCGCCGGCGCGGGGGGCGCCGTAGGTGTAGAGCACGATTTGCGGGGAGAACTCCAGGTTGCGTCTCAGCATCTCGGACAGGATCAGTGCAACTGCACCGCCCAGACTGTGACCCGTGATCAGCAGCTTTTGCCCGCTGTAGAATTTTTCCAGATAAGTCACGATAAATGGATAAGCCGCCAAAGCGCCACCGTAGAAACCGCGGTGCACTTTGCCTTCGCCTTCGGCAAAGGGAACCTGATAGGCATCGCCGTCACGCCGGCCGTCGGGCCAGATCTCACTGGTACCGCGTACGCTGATCAGGATCAGTTCGTCGTGGTGGCAGATGAAAGCCTGAGTGTCCGTGCTTTCGACCTGTTTGCGATCATCGAAAAAATGCAGTCTGGCGGGGTGTTCTTGTTGATTCCCTAACGCGGGGTCATTCACTTCGGGGTAAAGATTCGGGTCAAACGGCACCACTTCCAGGCGTTTCGAATACGGCACGTCTTCATACAGTGGATAGTATTTCTGCGATTGTGAGTCATCGACCTTCCACAACTCATCGAACTGCGGCAGCGCGTGGCCGAACCAGTTGCCGCTGCTGGGCTGTAGCGGAAAGCTTACCGTGTCGGTCTGCACCGGTTGAGTGTTGGGTTCCTGTCCGAAATCGGTGTAGCTCAGCGTCGCCATCACCGACAGCTGATAAAGGTTGAGCGCGCAGAACGCGTCGCCTGTCGACAGCATTGGCCGTAGCGCTCTCATCGGCCGTACTTCCAGCACATGGTGTTTGTTCGGCAGCAGTGCGACGCCCTTGGGCGGCGGCGGGGAAAACCCCAACTCGACGGTGGCCATCTCCGCCGCACTCAAGATGGTGTGCAGTCCGCCATCCGCAGAAGTTTTATCGACGACCGTGAAGTCTCTGGACTTCGCAGCGGGGCGCATGAGCTTGTGCGCCGCCCTCTTCGGAGCGTCGCGACGAGCAGCCAGCGGCGGCAAGTGGGCGATGTGTTTTACCAGTTCACTGACTTCGACCTGGCAGTACGCATCGGTTTCGGACAGGTCCTTGGCGGGGTTGGCCTGGGTGCGAGTGCCTGTTTTGTGGAAGAAGCGGGTTTTTTCGGCGCGGACTTGGAGTTCGGTGATGGGGAGAGGGTAGTGCGGTCGTTCCTTCAGTCGCGCATATACTTCCTCTTTACCCTGATAAAACTGACTGAGCTTCAGGGTTACGGGACCGCAGTAATGATCAAGAACTTTTCCGGAGCCCGAGGAATCCAGTTTGCCGGTATAAACAATATCTTCGTAATCGACGGCTTCGTAGGTCAAACCGGCGTAGGGTTTGCCATCACCGAACTCGTCCACCAATTGAAAACTTGTGGCTTGTCCGCGTCTTGGGCAGGCGTGGATGTTGCCTTGCATAAAGGCCGCAATGCCGGAATCTGTCGGCTCAATGCTCATGGGGTCTGATCCTTGTTTTCAGTGCAATCGGGGTAAATAGTGCAGATGCGCTCGTCTACCATCCTGAATGTGCTGAAGTCTTTGTAATTGCCGAAACAGAACGCATCCTGATCCTCAAAGGCTTTCCCCATGCAGCGCTTCCATCCGCCGGGCACTTTTACCCACGTGTCACCAAAAGCGGGCTTTTCCCGCTCAGATAATTGGATTTTCAGAGTCACCGTTTTTCCAGAAAGCTGAGTCAGCGTGTACGCCGTGAAAGGACGGCTCCGCCCGACATTGCCCTGTGCATCCATTTTTTTGCAGGTCAGCAGTTTGATCAGATAACGCTTCGGGCCCACCGTGCGAAAAGACCACATGCACTCACCAAAGAACTCAGCTGTCTCGTCATCTCTGAAACTACCCATCTGTCGTTCCAGCAACTCCGGACGTACAGCAATCGAGGCGTAGTCATAGCTGAAGTTGCTTCGCCCTGAACCATAAATACCGATGACCTTGATCTCGATGTAATTCAGCGCCAGCGGACATTCGCTTACGGTTCTGTACAGCGGGATCTCGGAAGTCCCTTGGTACTTCATATTGGTTTTGTTGTATCCCAGCTGAGTGTTTCTCCCGCCAGGCACGGTGCATGTTTGGCCCTTGGCCGGAACATAGGTGGCCGTCAGGTCGTACTTGAATCCAGGTGGAAAATCCGGAACAAACATAAAGGTGTTCGGGGTCTTCACCGTCGTACAACCCACCAGCAATCCCAGGCAACCACTCAGCAGCAACCCTCGTTTCAAGTTCCTCATCGACCTACTTCTCCCTGCCAATACAACGCTTCCTGATATACCCGCTCAAAATGCATCGCCGGATCTTCGCCGGGTTTGGGCAGCCATGATTTGCCTGGCCGATATCCCGGTAACTGCAAACTGCGGGTCAGCAAGAAATGCACTTGCTCCGGTTGTTGCCAGCCCCACAAGTGCGTCAGTTGAATCAGGCCCCACAGCCACTCATCGACGTCGAGCTGTTCGGCCAGCGTGGCCATGGCTTCGGTGTGTTCGCCGACCAGGTAACGGCGGGTGTTGTCGAACAGCACGTTGGCGTAGATCAGTTCCGGGGTCGGCGTGTGCAGCCACGGCGGATCCATCGGCAGCGGGTGGTGGCCGGGGTCCGGGTTGTCGATGGCGTTCCATCGTTCTGCGTGCCAATAGCAAACGCTGTTGAATGGCCCGAGAAACGCCGCGCGGTGCTCGGGTTGCAGGTGCGCCAGCGCACGGCCCAGAACCCGGTTGTCATGCACGCGGTACACCGCCTGATTCGGGCGTTCGCCGGTTATCAGGCGCTCGCGCCAATGCGCCGCCAGCAGATCAAGTTCGACGTGACGGGCACTGGCCAGCCAGCCCCAATTGCGCTCGGGCGTGGCGAGCAAGGTCTGGAGGGCGGGATGCTGCGCCGTATCTATCTGCAACAGCAGCGGGCCGGTCGGCACCAGCGACTCGGCCGGCGTGCCGCTGTAGAGCGGACGAAACCGCTCGGTGCCGAGGTCGCGGGTCAACGCAGCGTGCTCTGCCCTTTGGCCGTCGGTGTCGAGCATCAGATACAGTCCGCAGCCGGCGCGGGACTGAGCGTGCAACCATTGTTCGACCGGGCTCATGCGACTTCTCCCAGCTCGCACAGACCCGCCGCGCAGGCTTCGCACAGCGGGCAAAAATCCGCTGCCTGCTGGCGGGCGCTGTTGACGATCGACAGCGGTGTGGCGCTGCTCGGAAGAACCAGGCCAGCCTCTGCCTGTAGCGGTTGTAGCGGTGCGAGCCCCGGCAGTGGCGCGCCGCCCTGAACGATGGGCACGCTGCTGAAAATCCCGCCGGCATTGATCACGATGTGATGTCCGCCCGCTGACAGCGTCAGGCTCATGCCGGCATCGATCACCACGTTGCTTGCCGTGACATGCGCCTGCTGGCCGGCCTGGATCACCAGAGCGCCCAGGGTCTGGCTGCTGGTGCCGCTGACCTGCAACAAGTCATCGGCGTTGATCACGGTGCTGCGCAGCCCTTGATGAGTGCGCGAATCCCTGCCCTCGATGAGACTGGTGCTGTCATTGCCGACATGCTCATAGCGGTCGCGAGTGATCAGGCTGCGGCTGTCGTTGAGGATCAGTTGCTCGAGGTCGCGCTGCGCGCGCAGGCAGATTTTCTCCTGCCCGGCGCGATCCTCGATCGACAGTTCGTTGTAGCCGCCATTGCGCGGTGAGCTCTGGCTGCGTAATACCGTGCGGGTTTTACTCGCCGGCAAGGGATGAGCGACGGCATTGACCTTGTTGGCGACGCAGCCGGTAATCAGCGGTTGGTCCGGGTCGCCTTCCTGGAAGGTCACGACCACTTCCATGTCGACCCGGGGAATGGTCACCGCACCGAATCCGTCACCTGCCCAACTGGAAGCTACGCGTAACCAGCAGCTGCTTTTTTCGCTGTTGCGTTCAGCGCGATCCCAGGGAAACTCGACACGAACCCTGCCGTACTCATCGCAGAAGATCTCTTCTCCGGGAGGCCCGGTAACGCGCGCGGTCTGGCAGACCAGCAAGGGTCTTGGCGCGGGCAAAGGCGGGCGGAAAACCACTTCTGCGGGAATGGCCCTGAAGGTATTGCGGTAGCCCTGGGAAAAACCATCGGCAGGTTTCGCCTCGCTGCTGAAAGCCTCTTCGAGCACTGCCGGTTGCTTGCCTTCGTGACTGAGACTGACCAGCGACCACAACTCGTTGCAGTCGGCCCTGGGATGTTCGCTCAGCTCGAACAGGTGACCGCTGCGCAAAATCGGCTGATTGCTTTTGCCTTCAATCCATTGATAGTCGCTGCGATGGCGCTCCAATGCCTGACGCGCCAGCTGTTTGCCGTGCTTCTCGGACTTGATCAGCAGTGGATAGCGATAGTCCTCCAGAGCCGGCGTGAACTCGGCGGTGAAGCGGCTTTCCAGCAGCAGGCTTGGGCGCTTGAGGTCATAGTCGCGGCGGGTGACCGTGCTGGTACGTGTGTTGAAGCCCATGCTCAGGTGGTTGACCACCGGGTGTTCGGCGACCATGCCGCTATCGACCCTGAAGGGTGTGGTGCCCAATTTGCGCGCGAACACCGGGCTGTCGCTGAACACCAGCAAGTGCCTGTCGAGCGAATGCTGGTGGTGCCAGGCAATACCCTCTTCGGCGCACAGGCGCTGGATGAACAGGAAGTCGCTTTCGCCGTATTGCGTGCAGTACTCACGAGGCTCACCGGCGGCGACATTGAACGTGAAGTCATCGGCCTGGATGCCATGCCCTTTGAGCACTTGCGCGATGATCTGCGGCACTGTCAGCTGCTGGAAAATCCGCTGGTCGTGGCTCATTTGCAGATAATGCAGCGCCGGTACCACTGACAGCTCATAGCGGGTCAGGCGCTTTCCCGATTCGCCGAGCATGACATTTTCGATCCGCCCGTGAATGCCTTCGCCCGCTAACCCGAATTGCAGAAAAGCAGGCTGGCTGAGCAGGCTTTCCAGATCGAAATCCGCGTACTCGCTCACCAGCTCGATGCGAAATGCGTACAGCTGACTGATCGCTTCGGTGCCAGTGAACGCGAGCACCTTGAAGTCGTGACGAATGGCCGGGATATGCAGTGAGAATGGCGCGCAGTGGCCTTTGCCGAACATGGGCTTGTCCTTAAGCAAAGTGAGTCAAAGCGCGATACCGTCCTCCCTGATCGCCGCGCATGAAAAGTTGCCAGGGCAAGCTAGCGGCGCGGCAAACTAATTGATGTAAGAAGTATCCCTGACATTTGTCAGAGTATTCCGGGTGTGGAAGTCTTGGCCGGGATGGGAGAAGTGTCTGTAGGACGCGGCTCGGATAACTATCGAAGTGCCAGTATTTGCCGGGGGAGTAAAGTTTCAGAATAATGAAATGCCATCATTATAGTGGCACTTTTTGCATTGATCGTTGTCGCTGCAAACTTCTCGATGGAACCCGGTCATTTTAGGAAGTGTCCTACTTCTATTTTTTTTTGAATTTGGCATGCTGCACGCCGCTCGAGGGTGCGGGCGTCAGGTAAACTCGCCCGGCTGCGGCCGAGGCTCTGGGACAATGGTTTGGCGGGAGCCGGGAAAATGCGCTGATTTATAAACGGCATCAGGGAAACCCCTGCGATATATAGGGCGATCTCCTACAGACCGCAATGAACAGTTCGTCTTGTTGTTTAATCAGATGCTTGCTAGTGGCCATCATAGTGATTACGATGCGCCCACTTGAAAGAGCACATCTCAATTGGATGAGTCGCTGAACTGCTCTTCGATACTGTCCCGCGTTGCTGAAACTCCATTCGCGCGCATGACTGTAATCCTTAATAAAGGCCATGGATGTCCTACTCAAGCAAACTTTCCGCCCATTACCTCGAACTCGCAAAAGTCTCTGTTTCCAAAGAGAATTTCGCGGGCGAAGACGTTCGTTTTTCGAGCGAATTCGAGGCGCTGGAAAGTGAGCTGGCCAAGGCTTCGTCGATGCACGAAAGCGGGCAGATCGACTGGCTGAAAATCCGCGAAAACAGCGAAAATCTGCTGCGTACCCAATCCAAGGATCTGCGTGTCGGCGCCTGGCTGACGTGGTCGCTGTACCAGCGCGAATCCTTTCCCGGGCTGCTTGCCGGCCTCGGTCTGCTGCACCATCTGTCGGAAAACAACTGGGCCGACGTCCACCCGCTCAAACCCCGCACCCGTGCCGCCGCGATCGGCTGGCTGGTGCCGCGTCTCGAGCAGGTCATCACCGAAAACATTGCGATCAAAGAGCAGTTGCCGATGTTCCGGCAGCTCTCCGAGCACCTGGCCGGCCTTGAGGCCGCGTGCACTGAACATCTGGGCGATGACGCGCCGCTGTTATTGCCGATCTCCCGCCGCCTGAAAACCATGATCCAGCGTGCCGCCGACAACCAGCCGGCACCCGGTGTGGTGGGTGCGGCGGTGGCGCAGGTCAAGCAGGCCGCGACCCAGCTGCTCACTCCTGGCGCACCGATCGACAACGAGCGGGATGCGCACAAAGCCCTGCGCGCCCAGCAGGACAGCGCCCGGCCGTTGTGTGCCTGGTGGCTCAAGCAGAAGGCTACCGATCTGCGTGCCCTGCGCCTCAATCGCACGCTGTTGTGGATGACCATCGACGCAGTGCCCGAGCGCAACGCCGAGCAGATCACCGTGCTGCGCGGTCTGCCGCTGGAAAAGCTCAAGCTCTATCAGGACCGTTTCGATCAGGGCAAATACGCCGATCTGCTGGTGGAACTGGAGGCGAGCCTGGCGAAGGCGCCGTTCTGGTTCGATGGCCAGAGGATGGTCTGGGAATGTCTCCAGAACCTTAACGCCGAGCTGGCCATGCGCGAAGTGGAAATCCACTTCGCGCTTTTGATTCAGCGCCTGCCGGGCATCATCGAGTTGCGCTTCCATGACGGCGCGCCGTTTGCCGATCCGTCCACCCGCGCGTGGATCGCCGCCAACGTCATGCCGCATCTGCAAAGCGCCAGCGCGCCGCGCAAGGTCGAAAGCGAGAACGTTGAAACCCAGCCGGCCTGGGAAAAAGCCCTCGAGGAAGTCCAGCCGATTCTGCGCAAGGAAGGTTTGAAGCCGGCCGTGCAGATTCTCAAGCAGGGTCTGCAATCGGCCCACGGTGGCCGCGAACGCTTCTTCTGGCAGTTCAGCCTCGCGCGGCTGTGTTTCCTGGCCAAGAAATACGAACTGGCCAAGAACCAGCTCGAAACCCTCGATCAGACATTACAGGACTCAGGCCTGCACGCCTGGGAGCCCGATCTTGCATTGCAAGTGCTGCACCTGCTGCACAGTTGCTGCGAGTTGTTGCCGCAGAACCACGCCGTACGTGAAAGCAAGGAAGAGATTTATCGCAGGCTGTGCCACCTCGACCTCGAAGTGGTACTCGAATAGGCCCCAGGGCCACAACCGCAAGGAGAAAAGCCATGGCCAAAGAAGGCTCGGTAGCCCCCAAGGAACGCATCAACGTCACCTTCAAACCCGCCACCGGCGGAGCTCAGGAAGAGATTGAACTGCCGCTGAAGCTGCTGGCAATCGGTGACTACACCCACCGCAAGGACGATCGCAAAATCGAAGATCGCAAGCCGATCAGCATCGACAAGATGACCTTCGACGAAGTGTTGGCCAAGCAAGAGCTGGGTCTGACGCTGAGCGTGCCGAACCGTCTGCAGGAAGATGGCGAGGCTGAAGAGCTGGCCGTGCAATTGCGCGTCAATTCGATGAAGGACTTCAACCCGGCCAGCCTGGTCGAGCAAGTGCCTGAGCTGAAAAAACTGATGGAACTGCGCGATGCGCTGGTGGCCCTCAAAGGCCCGCTGGGTAACGCACCTGCGTTCCGTAAAGCGATCGAAGGCGTGCTCGCCGACGACGAATCCCGCGGTCGCGTACTCGGTGAGCTGGGCCTGAACGCCGCAGCCCCGGACGCCTGAGACTCCAGTAGCCAAGGAAGCCAACACAATGAGCACTAGCGCAGCACAAGAGAAGAGCGCCGCCAGCGGCGAATACAGCATTCTCGACAGCATCATCGCCGAAACCCGTCTGACTCCGGACGACGAAGCCTACGACATCGCCAAGCGTGGCGTGTCGGCGTTCATCGAAGAGCTGCTCAAGCCGCAGAACAACGGTGAGCCGGTCAAGAAAGCCATGGTTGACCGCATGATCGCCGAGATCGATGCCAAGCTCAGCCGTCAGATGGACGAGATCCTGCACCACCCGGATTTCCAGGCGCTGGAATCGTCGTGGCGTGGTCTGCAGTTGCTGGTCGACCGCACCAACTTCCGCGAAAACATCAAGATCGAAATCCTCAACGTCTCCAAAGAAGACCTGCTGGACGATTTCGAAGATTCGCCGGAAGTCATGCAGTCGGGCCTGTACAAGCACATCTACACCGCTGAATACGGCCAGTTCGGTGGTCAGCCGGTGGGCGCGATCATTGCCAACTACTACATGTCGCCAAGCTCGCCAGACGTCAAGCTGATGCAGTACGTGGCCAGCGTTTCGTGCATGTCCCACGCGCCGTTCATCGCTGCTGCCGGCCCGAAATTCTTCGGTCTGGAAAGCTTCACCGGCCTGCCGGATCTGAAAGATCTGAAAGACCACTTCGAAGGCCCGCAATTCGCCAAATGGCAGAGCTTCCGTACCTCGGAAGACTCGCGCTACGTTGGCCTGACCGTGCCGCGTTTCCTGCTGCGTAACCCGTACGATCCGGAAGAAAACCCGGTCAAGTCGTTCGTGTACAAGGAAACCGTTGCCAACAGCCACGAGCACTACCTGTGGGGCAACACCGCTTACGCGTTCGGCACCAAGCTGACCGACAGCTTCGCCAAATTCCGCTGGTGCCCGAACATCATCGGCCCGCAGAGCGGTGGCGCGGTTGAAGACCTGCCGTTGCACCACTTCGAAAGCATGGGCGAAATCGAAACCAAGATCCCTACTGAAGTTCTGGTTTCCGACCGTCGTGAATACGAACTGGCCGAGGAAGGCTTCATCTCCCTGACCATGCGCAAAGGCTCCGACAACGCGGCGTTCTTCTCCGCAAGCTCAGTGCAGAAGCCGAAGTTCTTCGGCATCAGCGCAGAAGGCAAGGCGGCAGAGCTGAACTACAAGCTCGGCACCCAACTGCCGTACATGATGATCGTCAACCGTCTGGCTCACTACTTGAAAGTGCTGCAGCGCGAGCAACTCGGTTCGTGGAAAGAGCGTACCGACCTCGAGCTGGAACTGAACAAGTGGATCCGTCAGTACGTGGCCGACCAGGAAAACCCGAGCGCCGAAGTCCGTGGCCGTCGTCCGCTGCGTGCTGCGCAAGTGATCGTCAGCGACGTTGAAGGCGAGCCGGGCTGGTATCGCGTGAGCTTGAACGTGCGTCCGCACTTCAAGTACATGGGTGCCGATTTCACCCTGTCGCTGGTTGGCAAGCTGGACAAAGAGTAAGAGCGACTCATGGACGGATACGGCAGCCTGTTCGAACGCCTCAACGGCGACGCACAACTACGCAAGGGCAACAGCCTTGAGGCTTGTGCCATGGCGTCAGTGGCTGCCCATCTGGCCAAAATGCTCAGCACCCGGGCCGGCAGCGTGCAAACGCTGGCCGACTACGGGTTGCCCGATCTCAATGACATGCGCCTGAGCCTGCACGACTCCCTGAGTCAGGCCCGCCTGGCTATCGAAAACTTCATCGAAGCCTACGAGCCACGCCTGAGCAATGTGCGTGTCATTTCCCTGCCGCGTGACCACGATCAACTTCGCCTGGCCTTCAGTATCGAAGGCCTGCTGGAAGTCGAGGGTTTCAAGCGTCAGGTCAGTTTCTCCGCGCGCCTGGATGGCAGCGGTCAAGTCAAGGTCACCTAAGGAGATCCCCGATGTCTGGCAAACCCGCAGCACGCGTATCCGACCCCACCGCTTGCCCGCTCCCCGGCCACGGCACCAACCCGATCGCCGCCGGTTCCGGCGACGTGTTCTTCGACGGCCTCGCGGCCGCCCGCCAAGGCGATGTCTCGGCGTGTGGTGGTGCGATGGTCGGCGATCTTGCGACAACCGTGTTGATCAACGGCAAACCGGCTGCGACCGTAGGTTCGGTTGGATCTCACGGCAATAAGGTCACGGCCGGATCCGGGACGGTGATTATTGGCAATTCGCATACGCCGGCGCCGTTTGTGCCGCCGGAGCCGGTCATCATTCCTGGAATATTCAATCGTGTCTTTGAATTCAAAACCGCAGATGGAAGAACGGTTGAAAATTTAAACTACATCATGCGCTCTGATAGCGGGATTGAGAAAACAGGCTCAACGTCAACAGGCATGTCAGGTGGTTTTTCAACTGGAAAGACGGCAGAGCCTGTAACTATATATATTTCGGCGGACTAGTAGGTATGGAGACCGTAATCAACATCGATGGTGTCGCTTACACGTTTGTGACTCAGGACGAGGTGACTACACTTAAAGTTCTTACCGAAACAACTGAGAGCAAGGATACAAAGCCTAAGAAAGTTGACCTTCCGTTGGCCTGGATTATTACGCGAAAAAGTGGTGTGCCGCTCTTCGCCTTGAAACCGGGTAAGGATGACTCTCCATTCAGAATTATCACTGCGGAGAAACTATACGCAGAAAAGGGTCAGTGGTTCGAACCGTTGGCCAGATATTATAGAGAGCTTGTCTGGATCAACCCGGAAACAACGCAGGCCGGATCAGAATCGCATGCGGCTTATAAACATGTTACTTGGCAGGAGCTGATCGACTTCGCAATCGTCGACCGGTTTTCATTCACTTTTCACTCTGGAATGCCGGGTGACTGGAAATTCCGTGCCGTGGGCGGTGCTGAGTTCTTGATGGTGTTCATGGAGGATAAACCGTATTGGACTGATGGCATTGGCCAGGTGCCGTTTGCGGTTAACACCTATAGAAAATATCTGCGAGAAACAAAGCAGGTAGAACTCGCAATAAAGCTGGCTGGTGAAACGGGTGTGACCTGGGGCGACGGCAAAGCCTATACCGGAGCAGAGCGAGGACCGAAAGACGTTTACGATAACTTCATCATATTGCGAGGGATATTGTGGGCAAAAGAAAACTGCAAGTTGGTTGTGAAAAAAGACACGGTATACGATAAAGGTATCCCGCACACAATTGAACTTACTGACGCACCTTATGTGCCTGTATCGAATGCGAAGTTAATAAATCCAATTTCGCAAGGCGATATGGATCAGTACGGGGCATGGAATAAATGAAAGCTCGTCGCTTAGTTGCCTGTATTCCACACCTGATAGTATGTGCCCTGTATATTCCTTTGCATAACTACGGTGTCGACGTATATATCGATATGTATGGCGGGTTGACATCGAGAGGTATCGGCATCGGTATGACGCCGGATCTAATGGTTCAGTATTTTGTGGTGATGAACGCTATAGCGTTTTTTGTCCCCAAGCTGAAATTAAAGGTCCTGTCTGTCTCATTAATGCTGGGAATTATTTTGTACTATTTTTTGCCTCACTACCCCGTCCGTGCGATGGCTTACACCTCGATGGGTGGTGTCCTGACTTTTGCGGCGATATTTGCTGGCCAATTAATTGATCGCGTTTTTTTTTCAAATCGAGAAGTTAAAGCATGACTGTTGGGCGTTATGGCCGACATTGCCCGCGGGGAGTTTCTTACCCGCATGAACTGTTCTGCTGTTTTTTTAAATGAGTTCCACTACCAGGCAGGTACCCCGTGTCCTTTAACCACTACTACCAAAGCGAACTCACCGCACTGCGCCAGCTCGGTCGCCGTTTCGCCGAGCGTAGTCCGGCGCTGGCGCCGTATCTGGGGCAGGCCGGGCGGGATCCGGATGTAGAGCGGTTGCTCGAAGGCTTTGCATTCCTCACCGGGCGCCTGCGCCAGAAGCTCGATGACGAACTGCCGGAGCTCAGCCATTCGCTGATGCAGTTGCTGTGGCCGAACTACATGCGCCCGCTGCCGGCGTTCAGCATTTTGCAGTTTGATCCGCTCAAGCGTTCCGGCCCGGCGCTGCTGGTTGAGCGCGATACGCCGATCGAGAGCAAGCCGATAGAAGACGTGCGCTGCCGCTTCCGCACCTGCTATCCGACCGAAGTCTTGCCGCTGGATCTTGCCGCGCTGAATTACTCGGTGAAGGGCGACGGTTCGCTGCTCAGCCTGCGTCTGGAAATGAGCGCCGACGGCCACCTCGGCGAACTGGAACTGAGCAAGCTGCGCCTGCACTTTGCCGGTGAGCGTTACATCAGCCAGATGCTGTATCTGAGCCTGCTGCGCAACCTCGAAGGCATCGAGCTGATCCCGCTCGACGCCGCCGGCAAGCCGATTGATGGCGTCAGCGGCAAACCGATGGCGTTCAAGATTCCCGGTGATCGGGTCAAACCAGTGGGCTTTGCCGAAGAAGAAGCGTTGATTCCGTATCCGCTGAACACCTTCCGTGGCTATCGCTACCTGCAGGAATATTTCGCCTTCCAGGACAAGTTCCTGTTCGTCGACGTCAACGGTCTGGACATTCTCAAGGCGCTGCCGGAAGACACGCTCAAGCAGATGCGTGGTCTCGAACTGCGCTTCGACATCCGCAAGAGCGGCATCATGCGCATGCGTCCGACCCTCGATAACGTGAAGCTGTTCTGCACGCCGATCGTCAATCTGTTCGAGCACGACGCGCTGCCGATCCGTCTCGATGGCAAGCAGGACGAGTACCTGTTGCTGCCGGCGGAATACGACCTGGAAAACTGCGGTGTGTTCTCGGTGGAAACCGTCACTGGCTGGAAGCCCGGCGGTCTCGGTTATCAGGAATACGTGCCGTTCGAGTCCTTCGAGCACGACCCGAGTTTCGACGTGCCCAACAGCCGTCCGCATTACAGCATTCGCCAGCGTTCGTCCTTATTGCATGACGGCCTCGACACTTACCTGAGCTTCGGCATCCGCCACACCGAAGCCCACGAAACCCTGTCGATCGAGCTGATGTGCACCAACCAGAACCTGCCGAAAAAGCTCAAGCTCGGCGACATCTGCATGGCCAGCGAGCAGACCCCGGAATTCCTCAGTTTCCGCAACATCACCCCGGCCACTCCGAGTTTCGCGCCGCCGCTGAACCGTGACTTCCTGTGGAAGCTGATCAGCAACATGTCGCTTAACTATCTGTCGCTGGCGGACGTCAATGCGTTGAAGGTGATTCTGGAAACCTACGACCTGCCTCGCTACTACGACCAGCACGCGGAAAAGGTCAGCAAGCGCCTGCTCGGCGGCCTCAAGCACATCAAGCATCACCACGTCGACCGCCTGCATCGCGGTCTGCCGGTGCGCGGTTTGCGCACCGAACTGACCATCGACCCGGAAGGCTATATCGGCGAAGGCGACCTGTTCGTCTTCGCTTCGGTTCTCAACGAGTTTTTCGCGCTTTACGCCAGTCTCAATTCATTCCATGAACTGCGGGTAAAAAGCACACAGGGAGAGGTGTACCAATGGACACCACGTATGGGCCTGCAGCCCCTGCTTTAAGCGGGCTGACCAAGGTAATACGCGAGTACTCGCTGTTTCAGGCCGTGCTGCTGGTGATCGACCGGCTGCGCGAGGCACACCCGCATCTGAGCGAAGACGATCTGTACGACCAGGTCGAGTTCCAGGCCAACCCGAGCCTGGGCTTTCCGCGCAGCGACGTCGATCGCGTCGAGTTTTTCGAAGAGCACGGCAAGATGCGCGCGCGCATGCGCTTCAACCTGATCGGCCTGGTCGGCTCCGGTTCGCCGCTGCCAGCGTTCTATGGCGAACAAGCCCTGGGCGACAGCGAGGACGGCAACCCGACGCGCAATTTCCTCGACCTGTTCCACCATCGCCTGCAACGACTGATGCTGCCGATCTGGCGCAAGTACCGCTACCGCGCGAGCTTCCAGAGCGGCGCGATCGACCCGTTCTCGGCGCAACTCTTTGCGCTGATCGGCCTGGGCGGCGACGAGATCCGCAAGGCCAAGGAACTCAACTGGAAACGCCTGCTGCCGTACCTCGGTTTGCTCAGCTTGCGGGCGCACTCGGCGGCGTTGATCGAAGCCGTGCTGCGTTACTACTTCAAGCACGAAGACCTGGTCATCGAGCAGTGCATCGAGCGCCGCGTGGAAATTCTCGACGAGCAACGCAATCGTTTGGGCCGCGCCAACAGCGTACTCGGCGAAGACCTGGTGCTGGGCGAGCACGTGCGCGACCGCAGCGGCAAATTCCGCATCCACATCACCGAACTCGACTGGCAGCGATTCCATGAATTCCTGCCGATCGGTTTCGGCTACCAGCCGCTCTGCGCGCTGGTGCGGTTCACCTTGCGTGACCCGCTCGATTACGACATCCGCCTGGTCCTGCGCCAGGAAGAAATCCGCGAACTGCGCATCGGTGAGCAGAACGCCTGTCGCCTCGGTTGGACCAGTTGGCTGGGCCGCGAGAAAGCGGACGGCGTGGTGACCCTGGGCAGCAAAATTCATTAAGGACGTGAGCCATGATCAACGTAGACCTGCAACAACTCATCCAGGCGCTGGACGCCGAAACCCGTCGTGATCTGGAACGTTCGGCCGAGCGTTGCGTCGCCCGTGGCGGGAGCAAGATTCTGGTCGAAGACTTGCTGCTGGGCTTGCTCGAGCGTCCGAACGGTTTGCTGTCGCGCGCGTTGCAAGATGCTGACGTCGACGCCGGTGAACTGACCGCTGCATTGCAGTCGCGGGTCGAGCACAGTGCTTCGCGCAACCCGGTGTTCGCCCCGGAACTGGTGCAATGGCTGCAAGACGCGCTGCTGGTGGCCAACCTCGAGCTGGGCCAGACCCAGGTCGAAGACGCCGCGCTGATCCTGGCGTTGCTGCGCAACCCGATGCGTTATGCCGGCAGCCGCTATCAACCGCTGCTCGCCAAGCTGAACATCGATCGTCTGAAGGAATTTGCCCTGTCGCAACAGGAGCAACCGGCGGCCAACGGCAAGCCGGCGGCGCAAGGCGAGTCGCTGTTGCAGCGCTTCACCCACAACCTGACCCAACAGGCCCGCGACGGCAAACTCGACCCGGTGCTGTGCCGCGATGGCGCGATCCGGCAGATGGTCGACATCCTCGCCCGTCGGCGCAAGAACAACCCGATCGTCGTCGGTGAGGCCGGTGTCGGTAAGACCGCCATCGTCGAAGGCCTCGCCTCGCGCATCGCTGCCGGTGAAGTGCCGCAGGTACTCAAAGGCGTTGAATTGCTGTCGCTGGACATGGGCCTGTTGCAGGCCGGCGCCAGCGTCAAAGGCGAATTCGAGCGTCGTTTGAAAGGCGTGATTGATGAGGTCAAAGCCTCGCCAAAACCGATCATTCTGTTCATCGACGAAGCTCACACCCTGATCGGCGCGGGCGGCAATGCCGGCGGTTCCGACGCGGCCAACCTGCTGAAACCCGCGCTGGCCCGTGGCGAACTGCGCACCATCGCCGCGACCACCTGGGCCGAGTACAAGAAATACTTCGAGAAAGACCCGGCGCTGGCGCGTCGCTTCCAGCCCGTGCAACTGCACGAACCGACCGTCAGCGAAGCGGTGACCATTCTGCGTGGTCTGGCTCAGGTCTACGAGAAGAGCCACGGCATCTACCTGCGCGATGACGCGGTGGTGTCCGCTGCTGAATTGTCCGCGCGTTACCTGGCCGGTCGGCAACTGCCGGACAAGGCTGTAGACGTCCTCGACACCGCGTGCGCCCGCGTGCGTATCAGCCTCGCTGCGGCCCCGGAAAGTCTGGAGCGCCTGCGTGGCGAACTGGCTGAAGGCGGCCGTCAGCGTCAGGCCCTGCGCCGCGATGCCGAAGCCGGTCTGCTGATCGACCACGAAGCGCTGGAAGCACTGGAAGCGCGGCTGGACGAAGCCGAAAGCGAGATGGTTGCGCTCGAGACCCTGTGGACTGAGCAGAAAGAGCTCGCCGAGCGTCTGCTGGAACTGCGTCAGCAACTGGCCAAGGCCCGCGAGGCTGCAGCTGTTGAGCCGACCGTCAGCGTGGAAGAAGACGCCGAAGGCACCGTGATTGAAACTGTGGTCGCCGAACTCGAAGAAGGCCAGAGCGTCGAAGCTCTGGAAGCTCAGCTGCATGAAACCCACGCCGCGTTGACTGCCGCGCAAGTCAAAGAACGCCTGGTCAGCTTCGAAGTCTGCCCGCGTCTGGTTGCCGAAGTGATCAGCGCCTGGACCGGCGTGCCGTTGGCGCAACTGGCCCGCGAGCACAACGCCAAGGTCGCCAGTTTCGCCACCGATCTGCGCACGCGCATCCGTGGTCAGGAACAAGCCGTGCACGCGCTGGATCGCTCGATGCGCGCGACCGCTGCCGGTCTGAACAAGCCTGATGCACCGGTCGGTGTGTTCCTGCTGGTCGGCCCGAGCGGCGTCGGCAAGACCGAAACCGCGCTGGCACTGGCGGACCTGCTGTACGGCGGCGACCGCTTCATCACCACCATCAACATGTCCGAGTTCCAGGAAAAGCACACCGTCTCGCGTCTGATTGGTGCGCCACCGGGCTACGTCGGTTACGGCGAGGGCGGCATGCTCACCGAAGCCGTGCGCCAGAAGCCGTATTCGGTGGTGTTGCTCGATGAAGTCGAGAAGGCTGATCCGGACGTGCTCAACCTGTTCTACCAAATCTTCGACAAAGGCGTGGCCAACGACGGCGAAGGTCGCGAGATCGACTTCCGCAACACGTTGATCCTGATGACCTCCAACCTCGGTAGCGACAAGATCAGCGAACTCTGCGAATACGGCGCGCGGCCGACCGCCGAAGTGCTCGAAGAAACCATTCGCCCGGTACTCAGCAAACACTTCAAACCGGCGCTGCTGGCGCGGATGAAAGTGGTGCCGTACTACCCGGTGGGCGGCCCGGTGCTGCGCGAGCTGATCGAGATCAAACTCGGCCGTCTCGGCGAGCGCCTGAACCGTCGTCAGCTGGAGTTCAGCTGGTGCCAGAACCTCGTCGATCACCTGTCCGAGCGCTGCACGCAAAGCGAAAGCGGCGCGCGCCTGATCGATCATCTGCTCGATCAACACGTGCTGCCGCTGGTGGCCGATCGTCTGCTTGATGCGATGGCGACCGGCGAGAGCCTCAAGCGTGTGCATGCCACGCTCGACGGCAACTCCAGCGTGACCTGCGAGTTCGTCTGAGGTGGGCGTGATGTTCACTCAGGTGCCGCAGCCACTGGTCTACGCCGAAGCGTTGCTGGCGCAGTTCGCCAGTCTGTCGCGGGCGGCGGACAGTGCTGCGCTGCTGAGTGAATTCGTCCGTGGCCTGGCCGAGCTGAGCGGCTGTGAATTGACGCAGCTGTATCTGCTCGATGCCACCCACACTTGCCTGGGGATGAACGCCGAGTGCCTCGACGGTGCGCTGCAACCGCGTCAGGCGGCGAGCCTGCCAGCGGATTACAACGGCGAGCAACTGCTGCAATTCGCCCTGTGCCAGAACCGCGTGGTGTGCCTCGACGACCTGACCGGCAGCCTGCACGAAACCAGTTTTCTACCGGCGGCGAGCACGCCGTGGCAGTCGCTGTTGTGCGTGCCGCTGGTCAATCAGCACAAGTCGGTCGAGGGCTTGTTGCTGTGTGCCAGTCGTCGTCGCACTGACTTGCAGGGTTTCGCCGACTCCCTCGGCCAGCTCGGCTCGTTCGTGCTCGGCCAACTGCATCTGCTGCAACGCCTGCGTCAGCCAGCCGCCGAATCGGCCACCGCCACACGCAGCGTGCCGAGCATCAGCGGCTACGGCCTGATCGGCAAAAGCGCGGCGATGCGCCAGACCTATTCGCTGATCAGCAAGATCCTTCACAGCCCGTACACCGTGCTGTTGCGTGGCGAGACCGGCACCGGCAAGGAGGTGGTGGCGCGGGCGATCCACGATTGCGGCCCGCGTCGCTCCCAGGCGTTCATCGTGCAGAACTGCGCGGCGTTCCCGGAAAACCTGCTGGAAAGCGAACTGTTCGGCTACCGCAAAGGCGCCTTCACCGGCGCCGATCGAGATCGCGCAGGGCTGTTCGACGCGGCCAATGGCGGCACGTTGCTGCTCGATGAAATCGGCGACATGCCGTTGTCGCTGCAAGCGAAGATTCTGCGCGTGTTGCAGGAAGGCGAGATCCGTCCGCTGGGTTCTAACGACACGCACAAGATCGACGTGCGCATCATCGCCGCAACGCACCGTGATCTGGCGGCACTGGTCAGCGAAGGCAAGTTCCGCGAGGACTTGTACTACCGCCTCGCACAATTCCCGATCGAGCTGCCGGCCCTGCGTCAGCGCGAAGGCGACATCCTCGATCTAGCCCGGCATTTCGCCGAGAAGACCTGCACCTTTCTGCAGCGTGATCCGGTGCGCTGGTCGGATTCGGCGCTGGAGCATCTGTGCGGTTACACCTTCCCCGGCAACGTTCGCGAACTCAAGGCACTGGTCGAGCGCGCGGTGTTGCTCTGCGAGGGTGGCGAGTTGCTCGCCGAGCATTTTTCCCTGCGTCTGGAACCGATGCCCGAAGACAACAGCGGCCTGAATCTGCGCGAACGCCTGGAGCAAGTCGAGCGCACTTTGCTCCTCGATTGCCTGCGCAAGAACGACGGCAACCAGACCCTCGCGGCCCGCGAACTGGGCCTGCCACGGCGCACGCTGCTGTACCGCCTCGGGCGCCTGAATATCAATTTGGGTGACTTTGATGGTTGAGCTACAGCACTTCTTCGAACCCAACACATACCCTGTGGCGGGGGGATTTATCCCCGTTCGGCTGCGCAGCAGTCGCAGTCCGGTACATACGGTTTCACTGAGAAATCGCGCTGGCAGGTTATGGGGGCGCTGCGTACCCCAACGGGGACAAGTCCCCTCGCCACGGGAGGTCGCCGTACCTCCAGGCTATGGCTCAAGGCCCCGATCTAGAGGCTTCGAGACCACCTCAAAAACTTATTTCAGCGCCGCCCGCAAGGGTCGGCGCTTTGTGCTTTGTCTACACCTGGAGACCCTCTGATGTCTGTTCGTCACTGGCACGCTGTCCTGCTGACCCTCGTCGTTCTATGCGGCCTTGGCGGCTGTAGCGGCAATTACAAATTCAACGACAACGACTATCGCCCGTTGGGTGATCCGCAAGCGGTCAATCGCGGCAAGTGACCGCAAGGAGCATCAAACATGGAATTGGTTTTCGAAATGCTGAACACCAAGCAGTTCGTGCCCACCGAGCTTTGCCAGCGGACCTTCAAGCAGGCCGGCGGCGTGATCGGGCGCGGCGAGGACTGCGACTGGATCATCCCTGACCGCAAGCGGCACCTGTCCAATCATCACGCGATTGTCAGCTACCGCGAGGGCTCGTTCTTCCTCACCGACACCAGCAGCAACGGTGTCCAGGACGGCAGCAGTGGCGCACGCCTGCACAAGGGCGAGCCGGTGCGCATCGAGCACGGCAGCACCTACATTCTCGGCGACTTCGAGATCCGTGCGCGGCTGGTTCGTGATCCGGCGACCTTCGACGGCGAAGTCGGCCGCCCGCGCGCCGCTGGCAGCATCATTCCGGACGACGCGTTCCTCGACCTCGACCCGCTCAACGCCCTCGAACAGCAAGAGCGCGTGTACTCGGAAATCGACGAACTGCTGTCGCCTACCGCCAAGCCGGAAGATTCCCGTCAGCGTGCCGACTACGCGCGCATCGATATGGAAAGCCTGATGGTCCCGGAGCTAATTGCCGCCCCGGTCGAACCTGAGCCGGCGCCTGCACCGAAAGCCGTCGAGCGTCAGAGCGAAGGATTCTGGGAGCACTTCGGCGCGGCGCTGGGCGTCGACGTCAAAGGCCTCAGCCACGACGAACGCGAAGCGCTGGCGCTGAACGCTGCGCGCCTGCTGCGCCAGAGCATCGGTGGTTTGCAGCAGAGCCTGCGCACCCGCTCCGAGCTGAAAAATGAACTGCGTCTGGCGCAGACCACCGTGCAGGGCACCAACAAGAACCCGCTGAAATTCGCCGTCGATCCGAGCGAAGCACTGCAAATTCTGTTGCAGCCAAGCAAGCCCGGCCATCTGCCGGCCGAGCAGGCGATCTCCCGCGCATTCCGTGATTTGCAGGCGCACCAAGTGGCTCTGCTGACTGCCAGTCGCGCCGCCGTACGCGGCACGCTGGAGCACTTCTCGCCAGAGCAGCTGACCCTGCGTTTCGAGCGCGACAGCAAGCCATTGATTGCAACATCGGGTGGGCGCTGGAGAGCGTTCGGCCGCTATCACCAGGCACTGCGTCAGGACGATGACTGGAGCGAGCGTCTGCTGGCCCGCGACTTCGCCCAGGCCTACGAAGAACAGATCCGCCTGATCTCCACCCTCCACACCGACCACCAAGGATGATGCGCATGTCTCGCCGCTCGACCGCTTTTTCAAGACGCTGACTGCGCTCACCGTGCTGGTGCTGCTCGCTGGTTGCTCGTCGCTGTCGCCGTACTCGAAAGTGACCAAGATCAACCTCAAGCTGACCGGCAGCGATCAGCTCAATCCGGACCTCAACGGGCGGCCGTCGCCGATCGTCGTGCGCCTGTTCGAACTCAAGCACCCGGTGACCTTCGAGAACGCTGATTTCTTCAGCCTCTACGAGCGCGCCAAGGAATCCCTCAACCCGGATCTGGTGGCCAGCGAAGAACTCGAACTGCGCCCGGGTGAAACCGTGGAACTGAAACTCAGCGTGGAGGAGGGCAGCCGTTACGTGGGCATCCTCGCCGCCTATCGCGACCTGCCGGATACGCAATGGCGCCACACCGTGCAGATCACTCCGCTGGAACTCACCGAGGCTGATCTGACCCTCGATCAGGCCGGTATCCGCAACACCCAACAAGTGCTCGCCAAGGCGGATGACTGATCATGAACACCCATAAAGTCATTTGGCAGGAAGGCATGCTGCTGCGACCGCAGCACTTCCAGCACAACGATCGTTATTACGATCACCAGATGAAAACCCGCACGCAATTGCTCGGTGGCTACACCTGGGGTTTTCTCAATCTGGAAATCGACTTGCAGTTCCTCAACATGGGCAAACTGGTGATCAGTGAAGCCTCGGGGATTCTGCCGGACGGCAGCCTGTTCGAACTTGGTGGCAACACTGAGCCGCTGGCGCTGGACGTGCCGCCGAACACCGGCAACACGCCGATCTATCTGGCGCTGCCGCTGGTCACCGGCAACCACATCGAGGCCCGGCGCCCGGAGCAATCCGACGTGCTCGCGCGCTACACCGCGTATGACGCCGAAGTCGCCGACTCCAATGCCGGCGACGATTCCGCCAGTCAGGTCAGCTGCGGTCGCCCGGATTTCAAACTGTTGCTCGGCGAGCAGCAGAGCGATCAGGCCTACGTGAAGCTGAAAATCTGCGACGTGCTCGATACCACGCCCGACGGCGTGATCAGCCTCGACCCGGACTTCGTGCCGACCTACATTCAGGCCCACGCCTCCAGCTATTTGCTGTCGTGCCTGAAAGAAGTCATCAGCATGCTCAGCCACCGTGGCGACACCATTGCCGAGCGGATTCGCTCCAACGGCAAGGTCGGCGGTGCGGAAGTCGGTGACTTCATGATGCTGCAACTGATCAACCGCACCGAACTGCTGCTGCGTCACTATCTGGGTCTGGAGCAGGTGCATCCGGAAGAGTTGTACCGCACGCTGCTGACCATGCTCGGCGATCTGGCGACCTTCTCCGGCGAGAGCAAACGCCCGCGTCTGGACAGCCGCTATTCCCACGCCGATCAGGGCGCGAGCTTTCGCAAACTGATGGAAGCGATCCGCCAAGTGCTGTCGATGGTGCTCGAACAGCACGCCATCGAACTGATCCTGCAGGCGCGTCAGTACGGCATCATCGTCTCGCCGTTGCACGATCACAAACTGCTCGGCTCGGCCTCGTTCGTGCTGGCAGCCAGTGCCAACTGCGACTCCGAAGAACTGCGTCAGCGCTTGCCGCAGCACCTCAAGGTCGGCCCGGTGGAGCGCATCCGCCAACTGGTCAACCTGCACTTGCCGGGGATCAAGGTCAAACCGTTGCCGGTGGCCCCACGGCAGATCGCGTTCCACTCGAACAAAACCTATTTCATCCTCGAACTCAGTTCCGAAGACCTGGCACAACTCGAGCGCTCCGGCGGTTTCGCGTTCCACGTGTCCGGCGAATTCGCCGAGCTTGAACTGAAATTCTGGGCCATCAGGAACTGACCGACATGATCAAGGAAACGGATTACAACCAGGACGACAAAACCGTCCTGCTCGACCGTCAGGGCCACGGACCGGCATCGAGTCCGCTGACCGACTTCGCCGCGCCGCCGCGTTTCGAGCAACTGGAAGAACGCATGATCTACGCCGCGCGCCTGCGTCCGGCGGAGGCGTTCAATATCAGCCTCAACTCGCTGGTCGCCGCTTCTTCCGATCTGCTCTCGGAAGTGGTGCGTCTCAAGCACAGCGAGACCCGCGAAGATCTGTACGCACTGAATGAGCGGCTGACCGCCGGGCTGAAGTTGTTCGAAGTGCGCGCCCTGCACAACGGTGCGGAAAGCAGCCAGGTAATGGCCGCGCGTTACGTGCTCTGCACCGTGGTCGACGAAGCCGTCGTGACCACGCCGTGGGGCAACGAAAGCGAGTGGTCGCAGATGAGCCTGCTGAGCAGCTTCCACAACGAAACCTTCGGCGGCGAGAAGTTTTTCCAGCTGCTCGATCGGCTGTCGAAAAACCCGGTCAAGCACCTGCCGATGCTCGAACTGATGTACCTGTGCCTGTCCCTCGGTTTCGAGGGCAAGTACCGCGTGCAGGCGCGCGGCATGCTTGAGCTTGAAGGCATCCGCGACGCCTTGTACCGGCAGATCCGTCAGTTGCGCGGCGACGTGCCGCGCGAGTTGTCGCCGCACTGGGAAGGTCTCAACGATCAGCGCCGCAACCTGGTGCGCATCGTGCCGGCGTGGATGGTGGTGCTCTTTACTCTGGTCTGTCTGGTGGTGATGTATTCGGGCTTCGCCTGGGTCCTGAGCGAACAACGCGACACCGTTCTGCATCCTTATCAGCCGCTTGATCCAGCCGCGGTGCAACCGCAGGCGCAGCCGTAAAACAGGGACGTGTGATGAAAAAGTTTTTCAAGAAAGTCGGCGCCTTCCTGCGCCAGACCTGGGTCTGGACTCTGCTGCTGGTGCTGTTCGTGGCGCTGCTGGTGTGGTTCGTCGGCCCGTTGTTGGCGGTCGATGATTACAAGTTCTGGGAAAGCGCGACCTCGCGCCTGCTGACCATCAGCGTGCTGTTCCTGATCTGGGGCCTGACCATGGTCTTCGTCAGCTGGCGCGCCGGTATCCGCAAGAAAGCCGAGGAAGAAAGCGAGGACGGTCAGGACCGTATCCGCCGCGAAGAGCTGATCGACGAAGAACAGAAAGAGTTGAAGGCGCGTTTCAAGGACGCGCTGAAAACCCTGAAGACGTCGAGCCTGTATCGCGGTCGCAGCGAGCGCTGGCGCAGTGACTTGCCGTGGTACCTGCTGATCGGTCCGCAGGCCTCGGGTAAGACCAGCCTGCTGGACTTTTCCGGTCTGGAATTTCCGATCAACAAGATCGACCGCAAGCTGACCCGCGACACCCTCGGCACCCGTCATTGCGACTGGTATTTCGCTGATCACGGTGTACTGATCGACACCGCCGGGCGTTACACCACTCAACCGGACGCCGAAGTCGACGGCAACGCCTGGACAACACTGCTGGAGCTGCTGCGCAAGCGTCGTCGCGGTCGTCCGTTGAACGGCGTGCTGGTGACCATTCCGGTGGAAACCCTGACCGGCGGCAGCGAGCAGGACATCGAAACCCTCGCACGCCAGGTGCGCAGCCGTCTGCAGGATGTGCATCAGAAACTGCACGTCGACGTGCCGGTGTATCTGGTCCTGAGCAAGGCTGACAAGCTGCTCGGCTTCGACGAGTTCTTCGATCAACTGACCCGCGAAGAAAGCGATCAGGTGCTCGGCACCAGTTTCCGCAAGGATCAGGTCGGCACCGACGTCACGGTCCTGCGCAACGAGTTCGAAGAGCTGCTGCGCCGCCTGAACAGCCAAGTGATCATGCGCATGCACTCCGAGCGCGACACTCAGCGCCGTGGCCGCATCCTCGACTTCCCGCATCAGCTCGGGCAGATCGGCGAGCGCCTGTGCCTGTTCGTCGACATGGCGTTCACCGGCAACCGCTATCAGCGCGCCACGCAACTGCGCGGTTTCTACCTGACCAGCGCGCCGCACCTGACCCAGGAAATGAATTCGACCACCGCCGGCATCGGCGCCAGCCTGGGCATGAACGCCGGCGTGCTGCCGACTCTGCGCAGCGGTCGTTCGCGATTCATCCACCACTTGCTCAGCCAGGTGATTTTCCCCGAGGCCGATCTGGCCGGTCTGGACAAGCGCGAGCGCAGCCGCATTCATTGGGGCCAGCGTGCGCTGTACGTCGGCGCACTGGCAGCACTGGCACTGTTCGGCATGCTCTGGGCCGGTGGTTTTTCGGCCAACTACGAGCGTCTGGAAAACCTGCGCACGCTGGCACAGAACTGGACCCAGCAACGTTCGGCCGTAACGCCGCGCGATGACGCCATGGGTGTGCTGAAAGTTCTCGACACCAGCTACGCCGCGACCCAGGTGTTCCCGAGTAAGGGCGACGTCTCTTACCACGAGCGTGGCGGCCTGTATCAAGGCGAAGAGATCAACCCGGTGGTGAAAACCGCCTACGAGCGTGAGCTTGAAGCGCAGTTGCTGCCACGGGTGGCGACCATGCTCGAAGGGCAGATCCGCGCCAACATGAAGGACCGCGATCGCCTGCTCAACAGCCTGCGCGCGTACCTGATGCTGAACATGAAGGATCGTCGCGACGCGGCGTGGCTCAAGGACTGGGTCGCCACTGACTGGTCGCAGCGCTACACCGGTAACACTGCGGTGCAGAATGGTCTGAACACGCACCTCGAGCGTTTGCTCAAGCAGCCGTTCATTTATCCGCTGAACGATCAACTGGTCACGCAGGCGCGTCAGGTCCTGCGCAGCGAGTCGTTGGCCAACGTGGTTTACCGCATGCTCCGCGAGCAGGCGCGCAACCTGCCGGACTACCGCTTCAGCCAGCACCTCGGCCCGCAAGGTTCGTTGTTCATCGGCACTGAATACGTGATCCCGGGTTTCTACACCCAGCAGGGTTATCAGCAGTATTTCTCGGTGCAGGGCGCCGCGCTGGTCACCGACATCCTGCGTGACAACTGGGTGCTGGGCGAAGGCGCGGGCATCAGCGACATGGATTTGCGTCGCCTGATGGTCGAGCTTGAGCAGCTGTACTTCCGCGACTACGCCAACTACTGGAGCGAAGCCGTTGGCCAGGTCGCACTGCCACCGATCAGCGACGCTGGCGAAGGCGCCGAGCAACTGGCGGGCCTGACTTCGGCCAACTCGCCGGTCCTCGCGCTGCTCACCGAAGTGCGTGAAAACACCCGCTTCGAAGCCGCGGCTGATCCGGTCGATGAAGCCGGCGAAGCCGCCGATGCGCTGGCCGGACAGAAAGGCAAACTGGGCAAGGTCGGCAAACTCGCCGCCGCTGCCGCCGACAAGGCTTCGGCGCTGAACGTGGCGAAGAACCTGCCGGACACCGCGAAGAAATCCCTGCAACGCCGCTTCGAACCGCTGCATCGTCTGCTCGACGACAACAACGGCCCGGGCGCTGACCTGACGCCAGCGTTCAGCGCGCTCAACGACCTGCAACTGCAACTGGCCGGTCTGGCCCGTTCCAGCACGCCGGAGCAAGCTGCGTTCGAGATGGCCAAGACGCGCATGAGCGGCCAGCGTGATGCGCTGACCAACCTGCGTAATGCCTCAGGTCGTTTGCCGCGTCCGCTGAGCGTGTGGTTCAACGTGCTGGCCGAAGACTCGTGGCGTTTGGTGCTTAACGATGCCTACCAATACCTGAACGGCCGTTATCAGAACGAGCTGTACAGCGTGTACGGCAAAACCATCAGCAAGCGTTATCCGTTCAGCGCCAGCAGCACCAGCGATGTGGCGATCAGCGACTTCCGCGAGTTCTTCCGTGCTCAAGGTACCGTCGACCGCTTCTTCGACAGCTACATGCGTCCATTCGTCAGCGGCGATCCGGGCAACTACCGCATGCGCAGCGTCGACGGTCACAGCCTGCCGGTATCGAAGGTCTACCTCGATCAGATGGCGGCGGCGCAGACCATTCGCCAGAGCTTCTTCTCGATCAACCCGGCCGAGCCGACCGTGCAGTTCAAGCTTGAGCCCTACACCCTCGATCCGGCGGTCAGCCGCTCCGAATTCAAGTTCGGTGACAAGACCATGGAATACCGTCACGGCCCGATCCTGCCAATGACCTTCAAGTGGCCGACCGATGCTGAAGACGGTCGCACCAGCCTGGTCATGGACAAGATGGCCGGGCGTCCGATCGGGATCGAGAAGAACTCCGGCCCATGGTCGCTGTTCCGTCTGTTCGACCTGATGCAGACCGAGTACCTGAACGGTCGCGACGTGCTGGTACTGAAAGCCGACGTGGGCGGCCTGCGCGCCAACTACCTGCTGACCAGCCAGCGCACGCCGAACCCGTTCGACATGGGCGTGCTGCGCACCTTCCGTATGCCGGTGCAGCTCTGATGCTGGTGGCCAGTCCCTGGCGCAGCGCGGCGCGTACCGACCCGGGCAAGGTGCGGGCGCGCAACGAAGATGCCTTCCTCGATTCCCCGCAGCATGGGCTGTGGGTGGTCGCGGACGGCATGGGCGGTCATCAGGGTGGCGACATCGCCAGCCAGTTGATCGTCGCCAGCCTGGCTGAGTTGCCGCAACATGAGGATTTCGACGAACGCCTCAAAGCCATCCGCCAGTGCCTGCACTGGCTGAACCGGCGACTGGGGCAAGAGCTGACGGTCACCGCCGGACGCCACGACAGCATCATGGGCAGCACCGTCGTCGCGCTGCTGGTTGAAGGCAATCGCGCGGCCTGCATCTGGGCCGGCGACAGTCGTTGCTACATGTGGCGCGGGCAGCGGCTGTATCAACTGTCCAAGGACCATTCGCTGCAACAGCAACTGATCGACGAGCAGCAAATGAGCGTCGAACAGGCGGCAGCGCACCCGGCGGCTCAGGCACTCACCCGAGCCGTCGGCGCCGCCGACACACTGACCCTGGATGTGCTGGAACTCGAGGTCTATCCGGGCGATGTGTTTTTGCTCTGCAGCGATGGTTTGTATCAGGGCCTGAGCAGCGATGCCCTCGGCAACGCCCTCAGCCTCAGCGCGCCGCACGTGGCGCTGGAACGTTTGTTCGACGGCGCCCTGCGTGGCGCTGCGCGGGACAACCTGACTGCCGTGGTGATCCGCCAATGAGTGAACTCGAATCGCCCATCGATGACCTGCTGATCAGCGAAGAAGAGGCCAGCAACCTGACCTACTTCGCCTTCGCCAAGGGCAACAAGGCCGAACCGTTGCTGGCGCCGACCAAGGCCAGCATCGGTGCGCTGCCAGATGTACTCGCCGGTCGCTACCACCTCGAGCGTCTGCTCGGGGCCGGTGGCATGGGCGCCGTTTACCGGGCGCGGGATCTGCTGCATGAGCAGTTCGGCGATCCCGACCCTTACATTGCGCTGAAAATCCTCAGCGAAGAATTTGCCGAATCGCCGGACGCCAGTGCCTTGCTCTACAGCGAGTTCGCCCTGACCCGACGCCTGCGCCACGACAACGTCGTGCGTGCACACACCTTTGAAGTCGACACCGACTGCCAGCGGGCCTTCATCACCATGGAATACATGCGTGGCCTGACCCTGGACAAATTGCTCTGCGAGCGGCCCCTCGGCTTGCCGTGGAAAGAACTGCGCGACATCGTCCTGCCGCTGCTCGACACGCTGGTCTACGCCCACGGTCGCGGCGTGCTGCACGGTGACCTGAAACCGAGCAACGTCATGCTCAGCGAAGACGGCCTGCGCCTTTTCGACTTCGGTCTGGGACAGGCAGAGGAGGGCACCTTGCCCGGCCTGCCGCACCTGAGCCGCGAGCGTTTCAACGCCTGGACCCCGGGCTACGCCGCCCCCGAACTGCTTGAGGGCCAACCATTGTCGGCCAGCGCGGACGTGTACGGCGTGGCCTGCGTGATCTATGAACTGGCGGGCGGCAAACACCCGTTCCGCCGCTTGCCCTCGACCCAGGCCCGCGACGAGCACCTGGAGCGCGAGCTGCGCGCCCCAGCGAATCTACCCCAGCACGGCTGGCAAGCGCTGCGAACCGCGCTGAGCTTCAACCCGGCAGAACGCACCATCACTGCCCAACAATTGCGTGACGCCTTGGGCGCCACTTCGTCCTGGCTGCAACGTCTGCGACTTCGGGCGTAACGGATGACATTCGAACAGGGAGCACACGATGTTCAACTCAGCTAACGAAACCCACTTCAGCCTAAAGGTCGAAGACTACGTCGGCGACCTGCAAGTGCTGTCGTTCACCGGCACCGAAGGCATCAGCCAGGCGTATCGCTTCGACCTCGAACTGGTCAGCGAAAACCCCGATCTGGACCTCGAACAACTGCTGCACAAGCAGGCGTTTCTGGCATTCGATCCACAGGGCTCGGGCATCCACGGGCAGATCTACCGCGTCGCCCAGGGCGATGCCGGCAAGCGCCTGACCCGCTACAAAGTCTCGATCGTGCCGCAACTGCAATACCTGCATCACCGCACCAACCAGCGCATCTACCAGCAGATGTCGGCGCCGAAAATCATCGCGCTGATCCTTGAAGAGCACGGCATCAAGAGCAACGCCTACAGCTTCCAGCTCAGCCAGCCGTGCCCGGATCGCGACTACTGCGTGCAGTACGACGAAACCGACCTGCATTTCGTCCAGCGCCTGTGCGAAGAAGAGGGCATTCACTACCACTTCCAGCACAGCGAAAAGGCCCACCTGCTGGTGTTCGGCGACGACCAGACCGTGTTCCAGAACCTTGGGCAGCCAACTGCTTATGTGCAGGGCAGCGGTATGGTCGCCGACGAGCCGGTGATCAAAGCCTTCAAACTGCGCCTGGAAACCCGCACCACCCGCACCACGCGCCGCGACTACGACTTCGAAAAACCGCGCCTGCGAATGGAAGCGGCCTACAAACCGGACGGCGACAGCACTGAACCGGATCTCGAAGACTACGACTACCCCGGCCGCTTCATCGACCGCGCCCGAGGCAAGTTCCTCAGCCAGCGCGCCCTCGAACGCCACCGCGCCGACTACCGCCAGGCCGAAGGTCGCGGCGACCAGACCAAACTGGTCAGCGGCCACTTCATGGAAATGTCCGACCACCCGCGCAGCGAGTGGAACGACCTCTGGCTGCTCACCGAAATCTTCCACGAAGGCAAACAACCGCAAGTCCTCGAAGAAGGCGTGACCAGCGACACCACCGACGAAAAAGATGACTTCCACCAGGGCTACCGCAACCGATTCCTCGCCACCCCGTGGGACGTGTTCTACCGCCCGGCCCTCGAACACCCGAAACCGCGCGTGCTCGGCAGCCAGACCGCCATGGTCACCGGCCCAAAAGGCGAAGAAATCCACTGCGACCAATACGGCCGCATCAAAGTGCAATTCCACTGGGACCGCGAAGGCTTGGCCGACGACAAAACCAGCTGCTGGCTACGCGTCTCCAGCTCCTGGGCCGGCGACCGCTACGGCGCCATCAGCATCCCGCGCATCGGCATGGAAGTCCTCGTCACCTTCCTCGAAGGCGACCCCGACCAACCGCTGGTGACCGGCTGCCTGTACCACAAGGAAAACCCGGTGCCGTACGCACTGCCGGCGAACAAGACTCGCAGCGTGTTCAAAACGCTTAGCTCACCGGGTGGCGGTGGGTACAACGAACTGCGCATCGAAGACAAGAAAGGTGCGGAGCAGATCTACATCCATGCGCAGCGCGATTGGGATGAGAACGTTGAGCACGACCAGAAGATTCGGGTCGGCAATGAACGCCACGACACGGTGGTGAAGAACACTTACACCGAGCTGAAGGCAGAAGAACACCGCACCACGATCTCTGACCGTAAGGTTGAAGCGAAGCTGGATGATCATTTGACGGTTGGGCAGAACCAGCATGTGAAGCTGGGCACGGCGCAACTGACCAGCGTGGGGAAAGAGATACACCTCAAGGCTGGGGACAAGATTGTTATCGAGGCGGGGACGGAGCTGACCATTCTTGGGGGTGGGAGTTTTATCAAGCTTGATGGCGGTGGGGTGACGGTGGTTGGGCCGGTGATCAAGATCAATGCCGGGGGCTCGGCTGGGTCGGGTACTGGCATCGGGATTAAACCGCCGGTGCTGCCGGGTGCGGCGGATAAGGATAAGGCGGGGAGTTTGATGGATCAGGCGTTGTTGAATGCACCGACTGAGAAAGTTAAACCGAAGGCTTTTTTTGTGTTTTCCGAGTGATCGACATGAATCGTGTTTTGAAGAAGAGCAATGGCATCGCGATAGCGGTTTTCACCGCGTCGCTGTTGAGCCTGTTTCATGGCAGCGCTTATGCGGATGAATGTCCGTCCGAGGACTTTTCCCAGTTTCTGCCGGCGTTTTCTGCGAATGCTGAAACCCAGCAGCGTTTGACTGCGATGACGGTGAAGTCGCTGGTGTTGAAACCCGAAGGAGAGGGGCGGACTCTTGAGCCGCAAACGGCGGAGATCAACAGCTCCACATTGGCGTTTCCGCTGATGGCACCTTTAGCCACAGACAAGACAGACGGGGTTGAAGTCGAAATAATCGACGACAGTCACGTCAACGTTGTGGACAAGCGAGCGGGTAACAGCAACATCAAGATTTTCAATTTTTCTCGTCAGGCATGCTGGGTACTCGAGGGCGTCGAGAACTGGTCGATCAATGATAAAGACCTTGTTGAAGGGACCACGCCGACCCTGAGTACCGCCGAGAACTTTTGCTATCAGCGTGCGCGAACTTACGGACGCCTTGGTGGCCTGGACAAATACTCCCTGACGGGAGAACTCTTTGAAGCAGCATTGGAAAACTACCTGTGTGCAGCAGCTTCCGGCGATCCTCAGGCAAGTCTCAGTGCTGCCAGTCTGAGCCTTTCCGGAATGGCATCGCAATTGGAAACAGAGAAGGTCGAAGCCCTGTTCAAGGCCGCCGCTACTACTCTGGCAAGCGGAGCTTCTGCATTGTCCACATTCTATTGTTATGGCAATGACACAGACCCCGAGGGCCCTTGTCAGCATCCTGAAGAAGCAGAAAGGGAATTGATTCGCGCCGCATCGATGGGCTCTTCCGATGCTCAAAATAAACTGGGTGATACATTCGAGACCGGTAGATTGGTAACCAAGGATGCCTCCAGAGCACTGGATTGCTATCGCTTGGCCGCCAGTAAAGGAAATGCCACCGCCCTGAGTAATTTAACCAGATTGAAATCGCAAACCGCTGACGCCACAGAATCCAGCCATTGCTATTGATTTGCAGGATGCAGAAATGACAGAACCATTAGATTTAACGGGTAATTACGAAAACCGTGGCTACGTGTACAAGATGGGCGGCGATGGCATAAAAACAAATGCGGCCGGTAATAAGTTAATCGACTGCTCGCACATGGTTAATTTGTTACTAACGGGGGCTGGCTATAAAATCCCGTATCAAGACACACGTGTAATGGTGGACTCCACTTACTACACAACCGTGGTGCCACCCGACGTCAAGAAAGGCGATATCGCTCTTTGGATTAATGAAGATCCGCTGGGTGGTGGAGATAAGTTATTTCATACCGGTATTGTTGTTGACGTTAATCCTACCGGTACTGCAGGCAAGTTCTTCGGCGCGCAGACGAGGAAAGGGCCGTCATTTACTTACTTTGGCACTAAAGATCCGGCCTTCTACTGGCCCATTCCTACAAAATTTCTCAGGGCTAAAGAAGAGTATAGAACCGGCGCAGCGGAACAACCGGCCCCTGCCCCCGCTCCTGCACCAACGCCTGCTGGACCGGAGCCTGTTCTAAACTTTCAATTCCCCATAAGAAAGGCTGATGGGAAACAGTTCGACAGTGCCAATGAACTGTATACCGCCATCGAAAATGAGACCTCAGGTCAATACCTTTTGGGTAGCTATAACTTTTGGCACGGTGGCATTCATATTAGCAATGCCAGTGCATCCTACTGTGTGAAAGACGAGCCCGTACGATGCATGGCGGATGGTGTGGTTGTAGCCTATCGCCTCAACGAAGATTATTTACAGTCGGAGTACGCTGGAGATAAACCGGCCAAGCTTAAATACTCTAATTCTTTCTGCCTGGTTCGGCATGACTACAAGTCGCCCGCTAACCCGGAAGAAGGCCCGAACAAAGGGAAACAAAATAAGCTGGTATTTTTCAGTCTTTATATGCACTTGATGCCCTATAAAGGCTACTTGCCTACAGAGGAGGAGTTGGGTAAGCCGAAGATAAAGTTCACGGTGGGAGATTTTACTGCCCGCAGTGATTCTGAGGAAGGTCCGGAATGCGTGAAGTATGGGCTGATTTCTGCGGGCTCTGTCTTTGAAGTTCTAGAAGAAAAGCTTGCCAGCAACGGTATCACTTACGCCCGAGGTAAGTTGTTAAGTGGCAAGGTGCCTAACAGGAAATTAGGGGAAGAATCCTGGTTTGCTTATAAGAAAGATGGTGTGGCAGTCAAGAATAAAAAAGACACCGCGATCTGGAGCGCAATATTACCGCCGGAACGAACCCGGCCAGGCTATTGGAAGGGGCTGGTTAAGGCTCGTGTCAGCGCCCCGAACGGATTGCCGTTGTTCGCAGCGCCCAAAGCTGTTGCTAACGGTGAAAGTGCTGGTGAACCGCTGGGAGAAATGGCCCTTTGTTTGAACAGTGAAATTAAATTCGACGGCACCAAAGTATTTAATCTGAAGGTTGGAAGTTCTCTGGTTCGGATGGCTGAGTGCACCTGCCTGTCTGGCGGTTTGAGAGGCGCAGGAACGGTTCCGTCAACATTCTGGGCGAGCGTCGAAGATATCGGTAACGGTCGGATGGTCACGTGGGCCGAAGTCACACCTGCCGAATTCGATAAGGTAATTGCTTGCGAAGCAGCGATAAAAGCAGGCCATCCAATAGGGTTTTTAGGCTTGCAGGAGAACCTCGGGAAAGTTGAGGGTTCAATCTCTAGCAAATATCACGCTCATATTGAGATATTCACCAGTGATACCGGCCTCGATAAATTCTTGCAGAATGAAGCTGCCCTGAAAATTGGCATGAGTTACCTGAATCTGCCGGCGGGCACGGTACTTGCCAGTAAGGCGACCACGGGACAGCCTGCGACCCTTGAGTCCAAACATATAGTTCCTATGGGATCGGTCTCTGTGTTCAAAGACTCAAAAGGGGTTGAGTGGTATGAGCCGACCGTTACAGAGAAAGATAAAAAGCTGACGGGCCTGATCAAAAAGGCAGATGTTACCTTTACGTCTGCAGGTGCTCAGTTGATATCTCAACATGATTGGGCAAAGTTGGGATATGCAGTTGTCAAAGAGGGCGATGAGAATTCAGATGGTTTTCTTGATCCGGACTCGATGCCGCCTTTTTTCAAGGAGCTCCATGCGAAACTCGACGCTTTGGGTGACAAAGATGGTGAAGTTACCTCCGCGGACTTGAACTCGGCATTGAAGAATGTGGAGTTCCGGGATAAATGGACAAAGTTGATTGCTTACCACCCCACCGAGTGGCAGGCGAAGTCTTCCGAGCCCAAGTGGAGTCGTCTTGATCAATTGCTCGCTGAGTCGCCAAAGTTACTGGAACATGAAAAAGAGCGGATTGACAAGCTTGTTTTTTGGGATGAGCTGGCGGGTGCGTTACAGATGCCTCTTCCGAAACAGGTCTATCATTTTCACCCGATTGCGTTCGTCAATAATTTCATGAAGTTTGCCGTGCCTGGAAAAGGTTGGGCGCACAGTGCGTTTGCCAATTTGCTCGCGAGCGTTGAGTCGAATAATGATTACACTGCTTACAACAGGACCAAGGGTGGACTGAAAGCGTTTTATAAAACTGATTTGACTACGTTGACCATCGCTGAACTACAGCAGAAACAGAAGGACCGGGATATTTTTGCGGCGGGTCGCTATCAAATGGTTCCTGACACGATAAATGGTGCTGTGAAAAAGCTCGAACTTGCTTCCACGCTTAAATTTGACGAAGAGACTCAGGATAAGATTTTTGAGGAATACTTGATAAAAGTTAAGCGCAAGGCATTCATCCAGTATCTGGAAGGCGATGGCGACGTCGAAAAAGCTGCCTATGCCTGGGCCTTGGAATTCGCCTCGGCAGGTGTAAGAAAGGGCAAGACCATTAGCCCGGTGCCGAAGAAAGATGAGCACGGAAACATCGAAATGAAAGACGGCAAACCGGTGATGCTCGCGAGGGTCGCAAGCTTTGAGGGACAGTCGTATTATGCGGGCGACGGTCTCAATACCGCTCACATTTTGCCGGCTGACATGGTTCGTGTTCTCGAGGAGTCAAAAAACAATGGCAAGTAAGTTATCAGCGTCCCGCTTGTTTTGGCTGGGCGCGCTTTTTCTCTTCTCGTGTTTTGCCAAGGCCGATGTGCCGCGGTTCGAAAACTATAAAGTCGACGAAATTTTTAAGGGCCAACATCACGACGCTGTTGCCAGTGATGAAAATAAAAGCTGGGCTGAGGGGCGCAAGAAAGCCATCAAGCAACCCGTAAATTTTGCGGGCCATTATGTTGTTTACGCAAACGGCTGTGGCGGCGGGTCTATCTGTGGCGAAATTCTTGACGTGAAAACGGGGGAGGTTGTTACGTCCTTTCCTAATGCTTATTACATCATCGGAAATGACGGTACCGCACCCTACGCGGCCGTCTACAAGCCAGACAGCAAATTGCTCGAAATTATGGGTGTAGCGGCCGATCCGGAAGTGGATGTAGAGGGTAACGATCTCGAGGAGGGTAACCGGCAGCGCTTCTACGAGTTCGATGGCAAGAAGCTCACTCTGATCGAACTTGTCGATCAGTAAATTTGGTTTATTCCAAGGGGAAAGGTGACGGATGTGCCTCTGGCTAAGTCCGCACCTCCCCTTTCTCCAGCGTGTTCATTTCCTGCGTTGTCGCCATCGACTATCCCTGATGTTGCAACGACCCGTTTGCACTCCTGGGATTCCGGGCGCAGGTGGGAGTAGGGCGGGTAAATTCAGTTCAACCCTTTAGCGGCATCACTAATCGGTCTGACTTGGACGATGCCGGCGTTAGCTGAAACCACCACATTGAGTCCCGTCAACGGTGTCGACACGAAATCAGCCCCAAATCCGGCACGTTTGAAGAGTTGCAGCCGGACTGCGGCGATGGCTTCGTTAACCTGCGCGTCGACAAAAAACGTAAGACGTTGCTCAGCACTTACTGGGGCATGAACGGACCAGATCAATGCATCACCCGACTCACCAAACGCAAAGCCTGAATGACTCAAGGAAGAACCCCGTGAAACGTTTTGTTTTTACCCTGCTGGCCGTGCTACTGCCGGTTTCAGCGGCCTATGCGCAGGATGACTGCAGCCATGTCACCTCAAGCCTGGAAATGGTGCCCTGTTCGGAGGCGGCGAAGAAGGCTGCCGATGCGCAGTTGAACGTCAGCTACAAGCAGTTGATGTCGCGGCTTGAGTCTGACTATCGAGCAGATCCGGCGTTGGGTGCGGAGTACGCGGCGAAGGTTAAAGAGTCGCAACGTGCGTGGTTGAAATTGCGCGATGCTAACTGCCCTTTGGAGGCATTCGAGATCGAGACTGGGATGCCGGCGCATGTGTTCGCGGTTAACTTGTGCATCGCCAGAATGAGTCGCGAGCGCTCGGCGTATCTGGACAAGATTGTCCCTGCGCTTGCATCCGATAAGAGCGCTTCGACGGCACCGACCAGCGACGCTTGCCCCTCGGAGGAGTTCGCGCCTTTCCTGACCGCGTTTTCCGCCAACAGCGAATCACAACGCCGTCTGACTGCAATGACGGTCAAGTCGCTGGTGTTGAAACCGGTAGCTGGGAAGGATCGACGTACCTTTGAGCCTTCGACCTCGGGTGTCAGTGGAACAACCTTCACCTATCCGCTGATGGCTGCAATCACGCCCGGCAAGACACCTGGGGTCGAGATTGAAGAGGTTGATGACAGTCACGTCAACGTGGTGGATAAACGGGCCGGCAACAGCAATATCAAGATCTTCAACTTCTCTCGTCAGGCGTGCTGGGTGCTTGAGGGGATTGAGGATTGGTCGGTCAGCGAGAAGGATCTTGTCGCAACGGATAACCCGGGAATGAGCCGCGCCGAAAACTTTTGTTATCAGCGTGCAGAAGCGTTGGGTGGGCTGGGGTCTCTTGAGCAATACGGGCTGACTGCGGAGCTGATTGAAGCGTCGCTGGAAAATTTTGTGTGTGCTGCAGAGTCGGGCGATGCACAGGCGAGCCTGTCGGCGGCGAGCCTGAGTCTTTCGCAAATGGCATCTCAGTTGGAAACCCCTAAGGTTGAGGCTTTGTTCAAAGCGGCCTCGAAAATACCAAAGGGTGCGCTGGGCTATGCGACGTTTCTTTGTTCGGGAAACTCCACCGACTATAACGGCCCTTGCCTTCATCCCAAGCAGGCAGAAGAGCAGGTTATTCGAGCGATTACCATGGGCTCCACAGACGCGATGAATTATCTGGCTTCTACCTTTGAAGCAGGCGAGTGGGGAACGAAGGATATGTCTCGAGCGTTAGCCTGTTATCAAATGGCGGCTGACAAAGGTGATCAGCTGGGCCTCTTCAACGTGGGGCGATTGGGATCGTCAGCCACGGCGCCCATCAAATCCAGCCACTGCATTTGAATTTCGAGGGCCTGTTTGAGGCGGTTTTGCACAAGTTTTGCCTGAATCCCTCAGGCTAAAACGTTTAACGCTTGAGCATCTGACTCCCCCGATTTTCCTTTAAACTCCCCACCCCCAAGGAACGCGCTCAGGACACGGAATGCCAGCCCCTTCTTCCTCGCTTCGCCCAGCGTTGGTGCTTTGGCTATATGCCGCTGCGATCACGCATATCCTCGCCGGTCTTACCCTGACCTGGGCCGGTGACTCCGGCTTGCTCGATGGCTACGTGCAAGTCCTCGAACTGTCGTTCTGGGGTGCCGATGCGGTTCCCACCGCCGGCCGCGAACAACAAGTCTGGTGGCTCGCGCTGTTCGGCGCGACGTTGCAAAGTTATTCGCTGTACATGTTCGCGCTGGTGCACTTGGGCAATCGCTTGAAAGCTCCGGCCATCTGGGGCTGGTTGATCGCCGGCATCCTGTTATGGGCGCCGCAGGACATGTGGCTCTCGGCGCAACAGCAGGTCTGGTCGCACGTGTGGCTGGATGGTTTAGCTCTGTTGGTGTTGTTGCCGCCGCTGTTTTGGCTGTACAGACATGACCGTCAAAGGAAGGAGTAACAGCGTGAAAGTATTTTCGATTCTTCTCGGTTGCTTGCTCTCTGCTGCTTCATCCGCATTGTTTGCTGGAGAAGCGTGCAACCCAGACAGTTTGTCCAACCCGGACTTGATCACCTGCGGCCAGCAAACCTTCAAGAAAGTCGATGGTGTCTTGAACGAGCAATACAAAAAAGCGCTGTCGACTCTGGCTCCTGCGGAGCAAAGCCACCTGAGAGATGTGCAAAAGAACTGGGTGCGCTTCAAAGAGTCGTTTTGCGAAGAGCTTTACCAAGCTGCGTTGCCGGGTGCTGAGGCGCCAATCGAGAGGCTTGGGTGTCTGGTGCAGACGACCAATGCTCGGCTGGGAGAGTTGATCGCTCTACAGACGGGTTTACTGCTGGATGGTTTTTACAAAGCGGCATCCGCGATTGCAGGGAAGGATCGTGAGAGAAATTTAGCGGCCTCAATCGAGCGGCTGGGAGGGGATCAATTCGATGATCCGCTTTGGAAGAAGTACGCAGAAGGGCACTGCCAGATGGCTAGCCGTCTGTTGCGTGAAGACGTCGCCTACTGCGTGGTGAGGATGCGCTTTCAATTACCCATGAACCGCTAAAGGAATGTTTGGTTTGAAATTTTCGTCTGCATTGTTTTCCGCGATGCTCGTTTTCATTCCTCTGGCGGCTCATAGCGAGGTCACGACCGGGGTTTTTTGCTTTCGCTCCTACGAAGGCAAACCCATAAATTTTGAATTCCGAACCTATTACGACTCTGTCGCCAAATGGAGCGGTGCTGGCGTCAAGTACAGCAAGTCGAAAAAGGCAATCGGGCTGGTTCATCGCAGTACTGAACAAGAAGAACTCGTGTATGGCCGGCCCTACCAGTACACGACAACTTGGGTTGAAGTAGTTGATGGCGCACTGACAGGTGAGTATCAGATGGTCACTCAGGGTGGCCGGGTTGATGCGATGACGTATACGAATTACAAGTCTGCAAAGAAGTATTCGTTTGAAAACGATTACAACGTGGATGCGAAACCTGAAACAGGTTGCCAGTGGTGAAGCAGGGAATATTCAAAAAGGGGACTTAACGTCCCCTTTTTTTTCATTCACCAATCTCGCTACGGCTTGGCCGCCACGCTTCGCACTTCAATGTGATCAAGCGTCCCTTCCACCATCAATCTGACCCCGTCCGCCATCCTACTCAATGCCAATGCAACCGAGCGGCGTGAGCCATCTATGTCGTCCGCAAGGTCCGCAGCGATTATGCTGATGGATAGCAGGTCTTCCGAGGCGTTGGCCAGGAGGGCTTCGGCATCGATGTCCGGGTTCAGGCTGAACAGGCCTTCAGGGCGTGGGGCCTGAGAGAGGTCAGATTTGCCGAAGTGGTGATCGAGGGCGCGTTCGGCGGCTTCATGTAATTTTCTTGAATCGAAGGATTCGTAGGGGGAGGTGTCCTCGGTGTTGGTATTTGAATTGGTCATCGGTGTAAATCCCTTGGAGTAAGAAGAAATTGCTCCCGAATTCGGACTTGCACATCCGGTCACCGAATACCCGATGACGCAGGAAGCCTATCGGTGATCTTCAAGCTCGCCTAGTTCACGGACAGCCCCGCACTTTGCAGGAAACTTCCCATGGATTCGCGGGGCGGAAGATCAAAAGATCGCAGGCTTCGCCAGCTCCTACAGGGATGTGTTTCAACAGGTGTAGGACGTTGCTTGCGGAATCGTGACTTGGCGGTCATCGTGCGGGAAATGGTCTGCATCCTCTTCCAACAGCTTCAGATACTGGCGTTATCGTCCGAATCCCTTACACTGCCCCGGCCGTTCATTTTCCTTTTGAGGCTGTGCGCATGAAATTTCGTTTTCTCCTGTGGATGATGGGTTTGTTGATGGGTAAGGCCAGCCGGACAAATCCTGCGTTCCAGCAGCAGTTGGGTGACAAGGATCTGGTGTTTCAGCTGCAGACGCTGGACGGGAAAGTGGCGCGGCATTTCGTGGTCAAGGATCAGCGCATCACCAGCAAGTCTGGCGTGGTGCCGGAGCCGGCGTTTGCGATTGCGTTTAAAGACGCGGGTTATGGCTTTGCCACGATGCAGGCGAAGAACAAGCAGTTGGCGTTTATGCAGGGGATTCAGGACAAGTCGATCCAGCTCAAGGGCAACCCGGCGCTGGTGATGTGGTTTCAGGGGTTGATGAAGTATTTGAAGCCGAGGAAGGCAAAGGCCAAGGCTTGAGATTTTTTTGGGTTGGCTTCAAGCGAAGCACAATGAAGAATCGTGCGTTCTTTGGCTCGCAAAGTCTTTATTCAGGCCTGTAAAGACGGTCGAACTGTCATTTCTGTCAGGTGCTTTGCTCATCTTCGCGATGCTCTACTCAAGCTCCGGTCCCGTAAAGGACGCCACGCACTTGATGGAGCAAGAACATGACTCAGGCTCAGGACTTGACCACGCCAGGTACCCCCGATCCCTCTTTTGCCCTGAATGGTTTATTGAAATTACCGATACCGGGCATTGCGAGCCATGAGGCTGCGGCCGTTTTGGCCCTTCCCGACGGGAAGTTGCTGGTCGCTCTTCCTCTGGAAGGAAGTGACGCGCTGCTGGCCATCGCCCGATTGAACGAAGACGGTACGCTCGACAAGTCCTTCGGAAGTCATGAGACGGGTTTCGTCGAGATATCTTTGAACGGCGCTAGCATCAGCACCGTGTTTGGGCTCGATGCGTTGCGGGACGGCGGCTGGCTGGTGCGCGTTCAATACTTCACACAGAAGGCCGTCGATGCCGGCCAAGCAATGATCCGCTTGAAAGGCGACGGTGAGCTGGACGATTCGTTCGGCGATAAAGGCGTGAGTTTATTTTCTTTCTACAAGATCCCGGGCTCCACGCTTGCGTCGTCGGCAGGGGCGAAGTCAAGCCAAAAGTCCCCCGCTACAAATGCCTCTACCGTCTCTGCAGTTCAGCAGGCCGATGGCAAAATCGTCCTGCTCCATTTCCTGCTGATCGATGAGCCATGGCCATCGCCCGTCGTGATGCGTCTTTTGGCGAACGGCTCGCTCGATCCATCATTTGACGGCGCGGGGTACGTCTTGGTGGATGTCGGTGCCACCTCGAACACCGCCGGCGCTATCGCTGTTCAAGCCGATGGCAAAGTATTGGTTTGCGGCGTTTTTCAGAGTGGTGAGACAGCCTCCGGAGTTTTTCTGGCACGTTTGGACGTAGCGGGGAAGCTGGATAAGGATTTCAACAACGGCCAGGCGAAGCTGATTTTCGACGAGGATGGCGAGAGCTCTTTGAACGCTGTTTCGGTGCGCGAAAGTGATGGCAGGATCGTTGCGGTGGGTGACGCCTGGCAAAAGAACGTCCATGGCGGGTTGGTGGTTGTGCTGAACGCCAGTGGAGCATCCAATCTTGTATTCAATAATGGCCAGCCTCTGTTTTCCCCGTTACTGCCAGACGGATTGACGTGGCGGCATACATCACAGCTCGACGGCTCGATCATTGTCGTTGGAGCCGGTGATTCCGCGGTAATTACCGCGCGCTTTCTCGCAGACGGCAAGCTGGACACGGCCTTCAACGGTATTGGCTATACGCTCTTCGATAACGTAGCGGGGCCAGTGTTTCCTCATGATCTGGCAATCATGGAGGACGGTCGGATAGTGGTGTCCATGACCCACACCAGCCTTTCTGACCCTTCCCGGGTGGATGGTTGGATCACTCGCTATCTAAGCGCAAACCTGACGAGTGGCACGCTGAATTTTGATCCGTCTTTTGGCGAAAACGGCATTGTCAGATTTCCGCTTGGAGGATTGTCTGAGTTTGACGTAAGAGCGGTATTGGCTCTGCCGGACAACAAGTTGCTGGTGGCTGTTCGTCGACGCAAGGATGGCCTGGAAACGCTGATCGCCCGGCTTCTGGAGGACGGCCAACTAGACCTCGGTTTTGGTGAAGAAAAGACCGGATTCGTCGAGATTTCACTCAAGGACGGTTTGTATATGCACTCGATGCTCGAGTTGACGCCGTTCCCGGATGGCGGTTGGCTCGTTCGTGCCGAGTACCAGAACAATGGGCCTGATGTTTCTGCCGGGCTGGTTGTCGTGAAACAAGACAAAGATGGACGGCTGGATCACAACTTTGCTGACCAGGGTGTGCGTTACATTCCTTATGGGCAGATGGGGAGCGCGGGTCATGGCGACAATGTCTTGCGGCAAGACGAGAAAATCCTGCTGGTCGGCTCCGTCGAAGACGACACTGGCCGTGTGAGCGGCATCGTCATGCGGCTCAATGCGGATGGCTCCGACGACACCACGTTCAATGGCACGGGTTTCGCGCTTGTCGAGCTCGCTGGCATTGCATACCAACACAGTTCTGCGCAGCTGGTCGTGCATCAACCTGACGGCGCTGTGGTGGTTGGTGGCAGCTATAGCGGGCCATCTTCGGGCGCTTACGTCATTCGATTCGACGCTAACGGCAAGATCGACAGGGAGTTTGGCGAGAGCGGTAACGGAGTCGTGATCATCTCTGGTGAGGATGAGATCCACCTGTCCGCCATTTCAATTGTGGATAGCAAGATTGTTCTTGCAGGGGCTGCCGTAAGGGACGGTGGCATGCGTGGAGTGATTGCGGTCCTCACGTCCAAAGGCTCCTACAATCTCGTATTCAATAACGGTAAACCGTTGTTCTCCGACTTTGTCCCGCAAGGTTTGAGATGGTTGCGCTGTGTAGCGCGACCTGACGGTTCAATCGTCGTCAGCGGCGACACCGGAATCGGAGTCACCGACGATGATCCGAGTGCGATCACGGCGAAGTTTTTGGCGGACGGAACACTGGACCTGTCATTCAACGGCACAGGGTTCAGCATCTTCGACGAGGCCGGGGTCCTGGAGGCTCTTCATGACATGACGGTACTGGGGGACGGCCGAATTGTAGTGGGAGGGTATTTCATTGGAAGCTTCCCGAATCCGCAGGGCTGGGTGATTCGGTACCGCGGTTGATTACGCCAATAATCAACAGTTGGCCGCAACGCACCCGCTCCTGAAGATCGCATCGATCTTGTGGGAGCGGGCTTGCCTGCGAAGCTTTTCAGGCCTGGCTGAACTGCGAAGCCAGTTCACGCAGCAGCACTTCAGCCTCAAGCACTTTGCTGACGACATCGTTGGCTTTGTCACGGCTCAGGCCGACGCGTTCAAGCAGGGCATCCGGAATATCTTCATCCGGCCCGGAGCCAATCCCGCGGCTGCGTAGCAGGCGTACGGCCAGGCAGACGAGGTTCGGGTATTCGGCGTAGGCGCCGTCGTAGCTTGGGTCGTGCTGGAAGCGCAGGGCGGTGGCCAGTTCATCCGGCATGTCCCAGTAGCGCATCAGCCACGAGCCGATCTGTTCACGGCTGATACCGAGCAGGTGTTGCTCGATGTAGCTGTGGCAAAGGTGCGGGTTGACCTCCAGGTGGCGGCAGATCAGCGAGAAGTGCGGCGGAAACACGTGGGCCAGCAGCAGGTAACCGAAGTTATGCAGCAGACCGGCCAGATACGTCAGGCCGGCTTCCGGGCGCTGGGCGCGCGGCATGGCGCGGGTCAGGCCTTCGATGACGGCGGCGGTGTAGATCGACTGCTGCCAGTACGGCGTGGTGTGTTGCGGGTGGTCTTTCGGCAGGCTCAGGGTCTTGCCGAGGGCCAGGCCCAGCGCGAGGTTGATCACCAGATCGAAGCCCAGCACGCGGACGATCGCGTCTTCCACCGAACGAATCTTGCCCGGCGAGGCGTAGTACGGCGACGCCGCCCAGCTCACCACTTGCGCGGCCAGCGCCGGGTCGGTTTCAACCACGCCGGTGATGTCGTCGATGGTGGCATTGGGGTCAACGCGCAGCTTGATGATTTTTTGCGCGGTTTCGGCCAGCGGCGGAATCTCGATGGTCGCTTCCAGACGCTGCTGAATGCGGCGTGCGGTGAACGCCTGCACGGCCTGGGTGATTTCCTCGCGGTCATCGTCCGGGCGGTCGAGGTTCGGGCGGATGCTGCTCAGGGCTTCGCCGAAGTTGGCGGCGCTGGCCTTGGTCAGCATCGATTTGAAGTCTTCGCTGCTGATTTCCAGCAGCAGGCCCGGCTCGCCGGAGTTGATCAGCAGCTTCGGCTCGCGCAGCAGGCTTTCTTCGTAGAGGCACGGCGAACTCGTCAGCGCCGGCAGGCCTGGGAGCAGGCTCAGATTGTGTTTGCCGAGCATCTTTTCCAGGCGTTCGGTGGACACGGCTGTGAGTCGGCGACCAGTGAGTTCGGCGAGGCGATTGAGATCCAGCAACTGGCTCTGTGGAAACAGCACCATCAACGCGCCCACGGCGTCGTCCAGCAACACGGCCTGCACTTTGCGCGAGGCATTGAGGCCGTGGTGGTCGAGCACTTCTTCGTAGGCAACGCCCAGCTTGTTGAGCAGCAGCCGAATAACAGACGGAGCTTGCGGAGATTCGGGGACGAGAGCAGCTTCGATCATGGTCTGTATCCGTTTTTGAAACAATGGCAGGAGTATAACCAGCTCTGTAGGAACGATCCTGCACAAACTGCGACGGTGCTCACACTTGGCCGTATTGCTGCCCATGCCGCAGCCAACGGTCAAGCAATGGGCTGACGTGGGTCGGCCAGCGCTCCAGCAAAGCCTGGGCAGCATCGCGCACGGCGGGCAATAAATCGGCGTCGCGCATCAGGTCGGCGACCTTGAATTGCAGCAGGCCGGTCTGGCGGGTGCCGAGCATTTCCCCGGGGCCGCGCAATTCGAGGTCCTTTTCGGCGATGACGAAACCGTCGTTGGTCTCGCGCATGATGCCCAGGCGCTGGCGACCGATCTGCGACAGCGGCGGGTGGTAGAGCAGCACACAATGGCTGGCCGCGCTGCCCCGACCAACCCGACCGCGCAACTGGTGCAGTTGCGCGAGGCCGAGACGCTCGGGGTTTTCGATGATCATCAGGCTGGCGTTGGGCACGTCGACGCCGACTTCAATCACTGTGGTGGCGACCAGCAGTTGCAGGTTGCCGGCCTTGAAATCGGCCATGACGGCGGCCTTCTCGACGGGTTTCATGCGCCCGTGAATCAGCCCGACTTTCAGTTCGCCGAGGGCGAGGGTGAGGTCTTCAAACGTGGTTTCGGCGGCCTGACAGGTCAGCTCTTCCGATTCTTCAATCAGCGTACACACCCAATAGGCCTGACGACCTTCGGCGCAAGCGCTGCGCACCCGTTCGATGACTTCGACGCGGCGGGTGTCGGTGACCAGCACGGTGTTGACCGGGGTTCGGCCGGGCGGCAATTCGTCGAGGATCGAGGTGTCGAGGTCGGCGTAGGCGCTCATCGCCAGCGTCCGTGGAATCGGTGTGGCGGTCATGATCAGTTGGTGCGGGCACATGCGCCCGCCAACGCCTTTCTGCCGCAGCGCCAGACGCTGTTGCACGCCGAAGCGGTGCTGTTCGTCGATGATCACCAGTGCGAGGTTCTTGAACTGCACTTCGTCCTGGAACAGCGCGTGGGTGCCGACCACCATTGGTGTGCCGCTGGCGATCTGCTCCAGCGCGGCGACGCGGTTTTTGCCTTTGAGCTTGCCGGCCAGCCACGCGACTTCAATGCCCAGCGGTTCGAGCCAGCGCTTGAAGGTGATGAAGTGTTGTTCGGCGAGGATCTCGGTCGGCGCCATCAATGCAACCTGGTAACCGGCCTCCAGCGCTTGCAGTGCGGCGAGGGCGGCAACCACGGTCTTCCCCGCGCCAACGTCACCCTGAATCAGCCGCAACATCGGTTCGTGCTGACTGAGGTCGTAGGCGATTTCGTTGCCGACGCGCTGTTGCGCGCCGGTCGGGTTGAAGCCGAGGTTTTTCAGGTATTTCGGTGGCAGCTTTGTGGCTTTCGGCATCGCCGGCGCGCGCAGTGAACGCATGCTTTCGCGCAGACGCTGCTGTGAAAGTTGATGCGTGAGCAGTTCTTCGAAAGCCAGGCGATGCTGCGCCCAGTGATGGCCAAGGGCGAGTTCATCGACATCGGCATCGGCGGGCGGGTTGTGCAGGTAACGGATCGCGTCGGCCAGCGGTGCCAGTTGGTAGTCGCGGGCCAGTTCGGTCGGCAGCCAGTCCGGCAGGGTGCTCGGCTTGAGCAGCGTCAAGGTCTGCATGCACAACTGGCGCAGGCGCTGCTGGGTCAGGCCTTCGGTGAGCGGGTAGACCGGGGTCAGGGTTTCATCCACTGGCGGCGGTTCGTCACCGGTGATGGCGCGGTATTCGGGGTGGTAGATTTCCAGGCCTGAGGCGCCGGGCCGGGCTTCGCCGTAGCAGCGAACCCGCGTGCCACGCTTGAGCCCTTCCTTCTGCGCGTTGCTGAAATGGTAGAAGCGCAGGCTCAGCCCGCCGGTGCCGTCCTGCAAGCGCACGACCAGACTGCGGCGGCGACCCATGACCACGTCGGCACCGCTGACGGTGCCTTCGACCACGGCGTCCTGCCCCGGTCGCAATGCGCCGATCGGCACCACGCGGGTGCGATCCTGATAACGCAGCGGCAAGTGGAAGAGCACGTCCTGCAGATTCTCGAGGCCGACCTTGGCCAGTTTCTCGGCCATGGCTTCGCCGACACCCTTGAGTGCCGTCACCGACACTTGCGACAGCTCCGTCATGACGCTCGCTTAACCGGCCGTGACCGGCGCCGCTGGCTTGGCCACCGAGCACAGGCGAATGGAGTCGGCGAGGATCTCGATGGCTTTCGGCCGTGGGAAGCTGGCGCGCCAGGCGATCGCCACGGTGCGGAACGGCACCGGCGCGGTCAGTGGGCGCACTTCGATCACGCCGGGGGCGTAGTGATGGCTGTCCACCGCCGACAGCGGCAGGATCGAGATGCCCAGGCCGGACGCGACCATGTGGCGAATGGTTTCCAGCGAGCTGGATTCTACCGTGGTGTGCTTGGCGCCGTCGTTGCCCTTGGTCAGGGTCGGGCAGGCTTCGAGCACCTGATCGCGGAAACAGTGACCTTCACCGAGCAGCAGCAGGCTCTTGTCGTTGAGCAGGCCGGCGTCGATGGATTCTTTCTTGGTCCACGGATGCTGGGCCGGCATGAGCACGTAGAACGGCTCGTCGTAAAGCGGCAGGGTCAGCACGTCGGCTTCATTGAACGGCAGGGCGATGATGATCGCGTCGAGCTCGCCGTTGCGCAGTTTGTCGCGCAGCACGTGGGTAAAGTTTTCTTCGATGTACAACGGCATCTGCGGGGCGACCCGGTGCAGTTGTGGAATCAGATGCGGGAACAGGTACGGGCCGACGGTGTAGATGGCGCCGACTTTCAGCGGTGCGGTCAGCTGGTTCTTGCCGGCTTGGGCCAGTTCGCGGATGCCTTGGGCTTGTTCCAGGACTTTCTGCGCCTGGGCGACGATGCCTTCGCCGACCGGGGTCAGGCGCACGGCGCTTTTGCTGCGCTCGAAAATCAGCACACCGAGTTCGTCTTCAAGTTTTTTCACGCCCACCGACAGCGTCGGCTGACTGACGTGGCAACGCTCGGCGGCATGGCCGAAGTGCTGCTCTTGGGCGAGGGTAACGATGTAGCGTAATTCTGTGAGGGTCATAGCAAGCGTCCATGAAGATGCGCGCCAAGCATACCGGCTGCAATCGATAGACGCACGTTATCAGACTGCGGGCTGAGTGCGACACCGGTCGAGGTCGGTTTGCCGCTGGCAGATATGCAAAAGGCACCTTTCGGTGCCTCTTGGCTTGGTTCTCTCGGCTGGCGGAGAACCTTGTGGGAGCTGGCAAGCCAGCTCCCACAGGTATTGCGGTGTTGCTTAGCGGCGGCGTTCGAGCGAATAAACAAACGGCGCAACAATTTCGATCGAGCCGTTGTTGAGCATGTCGGCCGGCGGCTTGGGCAGCGGTTGCGCGCGGCGGATCATGTCCAGGGTGGCCCGGTCCAGATCAGCGTTGCCAGAGCGGCCCACCAGTTCGAACGACAGCACATTACCTTCGCCATCAACCACGAAGCGCAGACGATTCAAGCCTTCCTTGCCCCTCGACTGCGCACTCTGCGGGTACTTCTTGTACTTCTGCAAATGCGCGAGCAGGGCGCCTTGCCAACTGGCCTTGGCCGCGACTTGAGCTGGCGATGGGCCCGGTGCCGGCTGGGCGGATTTCTCCGTCGGTGCCTGGGTCGGTTGCGTATCGGCCGGTTTCTCCTCGGAAGGTTTTTCCTTCGGCGGCTCTGGCAGTTTTTTCTCGACCGGCTTCGGCGGTTTTGGCTTGGGCTTCGGCTTGGGTTTCGGTACCGCGATTTCCGCTTTCGGTGCTTCAGCCAGTTTCGGAATCGGCAATTCTTCCACCGGAGCCGGTGGCTGCGGCGGTGTGACGACTTTCGGCGGAGCCGGCGGTGGCGGGGCAGGCAACGGGGCCAACTCGACCATCATTGCCTGCGGCGGCAATTCGATGGGCGGGCGGGCAGTCCAGTTCAGCGCCAGCGCGATGGCCAGCGCATGCACGCCCAGCACCACGGCCAGGCTACCGCTGTAACGCGTCAGCTTATGGCGCGTCGTGATCATTTCTTGGCTGCCGTCTCAAGTCCGACCAGACCAACCTTCAGGTAACCGGCGGCGCGCAGGCTGTCCATCACGCTCATCAGGTCACCGTAATCCACGCCTTTGTCGGCCTGGAAGAAGATGGTGGTGTCTTTCTTGCCCTGGGTCTTGGCGTCGAGGGTGGCGCCGAGGGTTTCGGCTTTCACTTCGTCGTCACCGAGGAACAGGCGCTGGTCCGCTTTCACACTGAGGAACACCGGTTTCTCTGGCCGCGGCGCCGGTTTGGCGGTCGAGGCCGGCAGGTCGACTTTGATGTCCACAGTGGCCAACGGCGCGGCCACCATGAATATGATCAACAGCACCAGCATCACGTCGATGAACGGCGTGACGTTGATTTCGTGGTTCTCGGCCAGATCGTCGTCTGCGCCTTCTTTCAAATGCAGGCCCATGGCCGATTACCCCACTTTAACCATGTGCGGCTGCGAGCTGCGCTCAGGCTGGTGGTCGAGATCGCGGCTGACCAGCAACAGGACTTCTGCCGAGGCATCGGAGACCTGCGCCTTGTAACCGGCGATGGAACGGGCGAAGACGTTGTAGATCACCACAGCAGGAATCGCCGCAACCAGACCCAGTGCAGTGGCCAGCAGCGCTTCAGCGATACCCGGTGCGACAACTGCAAGGTTGGTCGTCTGGGTTTTGGCGATGCCGATGAACGAGTTCATGATGCCCCACACGGTACCGAACAGACCTACGAACGGTGCGGTCGAACCGATGGTGGCGAGGACGCCGGTGCCGCTGCTCATGTTGCGACCGCAGGCAGCAACGAGGCGCTCGAGGCGGAAGCTGACGCGTTCCTTGATGCCTTCTTTCTCGCGGCTGTTGACCGACAGGCGCATCTCTTCAAGCGCGTCATGCACCAGCAGGTTGGCGAGGGTGCCTTCCTTGCCAGCCGTGGCGCTGGCTTCCTTGAGGGTGGTGGCTTTTTTCAGTGCAGCGATTTCGCCACGCAGACGACGCTTGGCGCCCATCAGCTCGAAGCCTTTGGCGATCCAGATAGTCCAGGTGATGATCGAAGCGATGGCCAGACCGATCATCACGATTTTCACGATGATGTCGGCGTTCTGGTACATACCCCACGGCGAAAGGTCGTGGGCCATGCCCAAGGTGTTGTCGGCTTCGAGGGCTTCAGGTGCGTCGGCGGCGTCGACAGCCTGCACCGGATCGGTGGCGGCTGGTGCAGCCGGAGCGGCAGCGGGTGCGCTCTGCTCGGTGGCGGCTGGGGTGGCGGGCGCTTGGGCGTCGGCGAAGGCGGCGGTCGGTGCCAGCATCAGGCTGAGCAACAGAGCCGCGACGGCGCTCCAGGCGCGAGGTCGAGTGGTTGGCGAAGCGGGAGTTTGATTACGTGTCATGCTGGCCGGACCTGAGATAGAAAAACGTTGTTGCTCTTCCAGGCCTCGTGAGGCCGAGAACAAAAGTGGCGTGCATTATTGCAAGTAATTCTTGTTAACAAAAGTAATAGAGTAACTTTTTTTCCTTCATTGCTAGCCGTTCGTCCTGTGCCAGAGCTAGTCTGTGCCTTTCCGATGGGAGTTTTCTGATGTCCGCGCCTTCTGTTTTGATTGCCGGTTGTGGTGATGTCGGCAGTCGTCTGGCCACGCAATTGCTGGCGGCTGGCTGGCAAGTCCATGGCCTGCGCCGCGACGTTTCCAAGCTGCCGGAGGGTGTCATCGGCGTCGCCGGCGACCTGTTCAGCGAAGAGTGCCCGGCGACCTGGCCGGTAGGCGCTGTCGATTATCTGGTGTATTGCGCTGCGGCCACCGATCACGACGAAGAGGGCTATCGCAAAGCTTACGTGCAGGGTTTGCAGAATGTGCTGAGCTGGCTGGGTGACTATGGGCAAGTGCCTGAGCGGCTGATCTTCGTGTCCAGCAGCAGCGTGTACGGCCAGCAGGATGGAGCATGGGTGGATGAGACCTCCGAGACTGTCGCGGCCGGATATTCAGGTCGCTTGATGCTCGAAGCCGAGCAGGTCGCGCTCAATAGCGGCATCCCGGCAAGCGTGCTGCGCCTGACCGGCATTTACGGCCCGGGCCGCGAGTGGCTGTTGACTCAGGTGCGTCGCGGCTATCGCGTGGCTACGGAGCCACCGCTGTATGGCAATCGTATTCATGCCGATGATGCAGCGGGGCTGCTGGCGTTCTTGCTGGAAAAAGACCGCGAGGGCGTCAAGCTGGACGAGCTCTTTATCGGTGTGGATGACGCGCCTGCGCCATTGGCCGAAGTGGTGGGCTGGTTGCGCGAGTACCTGGGTGTGACTGAATGGGCGGACGACGCCAGTGTGCGGCGCACCGGCAGCAAGCGTTGCAGCAATGCGCGGGCGAAAGCGTTGGGGTGGGTGCCGAAGTATCCAAGTTACCGCGAAGGCTATGCAGCGATTCTTGAAGGTAAGTGCTGAATTTTCAGCAACACAAAAACCACTGTGGGAGCGAGCCTGCTCGCGAATGCGGTATGTCAGTCATTATCAGTTCGACTGACCCACCGCGTTCGCGAGCAGGCTCGCTCCCACATTTGATCTTCTGAGGTTTCGGAAGCAGGTTACTGTTTTTCCAGCAACCACTTGCGCTCACCTGCGGCAAACTGCGGTTGCTCATCTGCCAGCGCAGCATTGACTGCCTGCAGAATCTCCAGCTCCTTGCCCTTGCGCACAAAGATCCAGTTGTTGCCCTGGCCATTGAGTTGCAGCCACATGCTGTCGTTGCCATTGCTCATGGACGCGCAATCGCCGGCCAGACACAAGGCATAACGGTCAACGCCCGGCAGGCCGGTCACCTGGCCGTCGGCCTGGAACTGCACGGTGCCGCCTTCACCCTGGCCGCTGGCGATGGTCCAGTTGCCGCCCAGGTATGCTGAGTAGAGCGCGCGTTCGAAGCTGGCACCGATTGGCGCGCCTTCCGGCACGGGGATCTGTGCGCGATCGAAGACTTGTTCGGGTTCGTTGTCGCTGGCAGCTTGCTGCAGGCGCCCGCCATCGCGTTTCAGTTCGCTGGCGGAGCTGCCGTAGAAATCGACTTTCCAGGCGCCGGACTCTTCGCCCAGCAGCCGTCCTTCGACGTTCTCAAAACCGTTGGTATAGCGGGCCTGGCCGGCCTTGGTGTTGACGTCCCACTCCAGATTCGGGCCGTAAGCCTGCAGCGCTTCACGCAGGGGACCGCCCTTGGCGGCGGCATCGATCGCCACCTGGTTGATCCAGGTGCCGCTGATGTCACGGTCGGCAGGGTCGCTGGCGCAGCCGCCGAGAAACAGGGCGAGCAGCGAGAGAGCTAGCGCTTTGCGCATGGTGAAATCCTTTCAAAACCTTTTCTTGCGGCAGTCGGCGCGGCGTGAAGGCCGCGCCGTGCGCATCACTCGATGACCAGAATGGCATCCATTTCAACCTGCGCACTCTTCGGCAGGGCGGCCACGCCAATGGCGGCGCGGGCAGGGTATGGCTGGTCGAAGTACTTGCCCATGATCTCGTTGACCTTGGCGAAGTGGCTCAGGTCGGTGAGGAAGATGTTCAGTTTGACGATGTCCTTGAACGAACCGCCGGCAGCTTCGGCCACGGCTTTGAGGTTCTCGAAGACCTGGACGGTCTGGGCTTCGAAGCCCTCAACCAGTTCCATGGTTTTTGGGTCCAGAGGAATCTGGCCCGACATGTACACGGTGTTGCCTGCCTTGATCGCCTGGGAGTAAGTACCGATGGCGGCCGGGGCCTTGTCGCTGGTGATGACGGTTTTGGTCATGTAGGACTCCTTGTAATAGGCAGGTTATGCGCGCATGCGGGTGATGCGGATCACCCCGGTCAAGGCGCGCAGTTTCTTGATCACGCGGGCCAGGTGCACACGGTCGTGGACGCTGACCACCAACTGCACGACGCTGATGCGACCATCGCGTTCGTCCATGCTGATTTTCTCGATATTGCCGTCGGCCGCGTTGACGCTGCTGGCCAGCAGGGCGATCAGGCCGCGCTGGTGTTCCAGCTCGACGCGCAACTCGACGTTGAATTCGCCGGTGACATCCTTGGCCCACGAGAGCTGGATGCATTTTTCCGGGTTGTGCCTGATTTCGCTGATGTTGCGGCAGTTATCCAGGTGCACGACCATGCCTTTGCCCGCCGACAGGTGCCCGACAATCGGGTCGCCCGGGATCGGCGTGCAGCATTTGGCGTAGCTGAGCACCAGGCCTTCGGTACCGCGAATCGCCAGCGGACCTTCCGGGCTCGGCAGCTGCTCACCTTCGCCGAGCAGGCGACGGGCAACGACATAGGCCATGCGGTTGCCCAAGCCGATGTCTTCGAGCAGGTCTTCGATCAGTTCGAGGCGGTACTCGGTAAGCATTGCTTTGACGCGCTCTGCCGGGATCTTCTCCAGGGAGCTGTCGAAACCGTTGAGGACCTTGTTCAGCAGGCGTTCGCCAAGACTGATGGACTCGGAGCGGCGTTGTAGCTTCAGCGCATGACGAATGTGCGTACGCGCCTTGCCGGTAACGACGAAGTTGAGCCATGCCGGGTTCGGCCGGGCGCCGGGAGCGCTGACGATCTCGACCGTGGAGCCGCTTTGCAGCGGTTCGGACAGCGGCGCGAGACGACGATTGATGCGGCAGGCGATGCAGCTGTTGCCGACATCGGTGTGCACTGCGTAGGCAAAGTCGACCGCCGTGGAGCCTTTTGGCAGCTCCATGATCCGGCCTTTGGGCGTGAACACGTAAACCTCGTCCGGGAACAGGTCGATCTTCACGCTTTCGATGAATTCCAGCGAGTTGCCGGCACGTTGTTGCATTTCCAGCACGCCTTTGACCCACTGGCGAGCGCGGGCGTGCGTGCCTTTCGGTTGCTCGTCACCGCTGGATTTGTACAGCCAATGGGCGGCGATGCCGTTGTTGGCCATTTCTTCCATTTCGCGGGTGCGGATCTGGATCTCGATCGGTACACCGTGCATGCCGAACAACGTGGTGTGCAGCGACTGATAGCCGTTGGCCTTGGGGATCGCGATGTAATCCTTGAAGCGCCCTGGCAACGGTTTGTACAAATTATGCACAGCACCCAATACGCGGTAGCAGGTATCGACCTTGTCGACGATGATCCGGAACGCGTAAACGTCCATGATTTCGTTGAAGGCCCGACGCTTGCCGCGCATTTTCTTGTAGATGCCGTAGAGGTGTTTCTGCCGACCGCTGACTTCGCCCTGGATGCCGTCGATGGCGAGGCAATGGCCGAGGGACTCTTCGATCTTGTTGACGATTTCCTTGCGGTTGCCCCGGGCGCGCTTGACCGCCTGGTAGATCCGCGCGGAACGCATCGGGTGCATGGCCTTGAAGCCGAGGTCTTCGAATTCGATGCGGATCGCGTGCATGCCCAGCCGGTTGGCGATGGGTGCGTAGATCTCGAGGGTTTCCTTGGCGATACGCCGGCGTTTTTCGCCGGACAGCACTTCCAGCGTGCGCATGTTGTGCAGACGGTCGGCGAGCTTGACCAGGATCACCCGGATGTCGCGCGCCATGGCCATGGCCATTTTCTGGAAGTTTTCAGCCTGTGCTTCGGCCTTGGTCTCGAAGTTCATCTGGGTCAGTTTGCTGACCCCGTCGACCAGTTCGGCCACGGTTTCACCAAACTGCGCTTGCAGCGCTTCCTTGGCGATACCGGTGTCTTCGATCACGTCATGCAGCATCGCGGCCATCAGGCTCTGATGGTCCATGTGCATGTCGGCAAGTATATTGGCCACGGCAAGAGGATGCGTGACGTACGCCTCACCACTGCGACGGCGTTGACCGTCATGGGCTTGTTCGGCGTAGAAATACGCTCGGCGGACCAGGTTGACCTGGTCGTTGCCGAGGTAGGTCGATAAGCGATCGGCGAGGGCGTCTATGCTCGGCATGATGATTCCTGCCGAAAGCTGCGACCCCGCGCCGTGCTACGTCGACCAGGCATAGGCTTAGACGGCCTCGTTCGACTCGTCCTCGAACGCTGCGAACAGCGGTTCATCCTGGACGATTTCCTGCTCGGCGATGAACTCGTAGCTCATCAGGCCTTCAGCAATTTCACGCAGCGCGACAACGGTCGGCTTGTCGTTTTCCCACTGCACCAATGGCTCTTTGCCGCCGGTGGCCAGTTGACGGGCACGCTTGGTAGAGAGCATGACCAGCTCAAAGCGGTTTTCCACGTGTTCTAGGCAGTCTTCAACGGTTACGCGGGCCATGGTATTCCTCGGAGCGAATGCAATATGCGCGCTGCCCGGTTGGGCGAGCGGACTGAGCAGTTTAAAAAATCACCAGCGATTAGGGAAGCGCTGATTTTTTGACCAGACCCTTCAACGCGCTGCAAGCACCAATGTAAAGCGCTTGCAGGCATTTTGGGAAGTGCTGTTTTAGCCGAGCAATTCAGCCAGCAATTTGCCGAAACGCACTTGCTGGCGTTTCTGTTGCAGCTGATTGGCGCGGAAAATCGCTTTCAGATCGTCCAGCGCGTGGGCGAAATCGTCGTTGATGATCAGGTAATCGTAATCGACGTAATGGCTCATCTCGCTGACCGCTTCGCGCATGCGGCCGTCGATGATCTCGTCGCTGTCCTGGCCGCGGTTGGTCAGGCGCTGGTGCAGGGCTTGCAGCGATGGCGGCAGGATGAAGATCGAGCGCGCTTGCGGCATCAGCTTGCGCACTTGCTCGGCGCCTTGCCAGTCGATTTCCAGAATCAGGTCGTGACCTTCGTCCAGGGTCTGTTGCAAACGGCTTTGCGAGGTGCCGTAGAAGTTGCCGAAGACTTCGGCGCGTTCAAGGAAGTCGCCGTGCTCGCCCATCTTCACGAACTCTTCGCGGGTCACGAAATGGTAGTTCACGCCATCCACTTCGCCCGGGCGCATGGCGCGGGTGGTGTGCGAGACCGAAACGCGGATCTCCGGGTCGGCGTCGGTCAACGCCTTGACCAGACTGCTCTTGCCCGCGCCCGATGGCGCGGAAATGATGTACAGGGTGCCGGTGTGTTGGGTCATGTCAGGGTAGCCTTACTCAATATTCTGCACTTGTTCGCGCATCTGCTCGATCAACACCTTGAGGTTGACGGCGGCCTGGGTGCTGCGCGGGTCGAAGGCTTTGGAGCCCAGTGTGTTGGCCTCGCGGTTGAGCTCCTGCATCAGGAAGTCCAGACGCCGCCCGGCGGCACCACCGGACTTGAGCACCCGGCGGACTTCGATGATGTGAGTGCTCAGGCGATCCAGTTCTTCGGCCACGTCGCTTTTTTGCGCAAGGATGACCATTTCCTGTTCCAGGCGCTGCGGGTCGAGCTCGGCCTTCATGTCGGCAAAGCGGTCGAGGACCTTCTGGCGCTGGGTGGCGAGCATCTGCGGCACCAGTTCACGCAGGGTCACCACGTCTTCTTCGATGGAAGTCAGGCGGTCGTTGATCAAGCGAGCCAGCTCCGCGCCTTCGCGCTCGCGACCAGCCTTCAGATCCTTCAAGCCCTGATTGAACAGCGCCAGCGCTTCGGCGTTCAGCGCTTGCGGGTCGGTCGCATCGGCCACCAGCACGCCGGGCCAGGCCAGCACTTCCAGCGGATTCAGCGCAGCAGGATTCTTGATCAGCCCGGCAACGGTTTCCGCAGCGGCCACCAGTTGTGCGGCGCGTTCGCGGTCCACTTGCAGCGGTTTGCCGGTGCTTTCTTCGGTGAAGCGCAGCGTGCATTCCAGTTTGCCCCGCGACAGGCCCTGACGCAGTGCTTCACGCACGGCGCCTTCGAGGTCGCGAAACGATTCGGGCAAGCGCAGGTGCGGTTCCAGATAGCGGCTGTTGACCGAGCGCAGTTCCCAGCTCAGGGTGCCCTGAACGCCGGCTTTCTCGACGCGGGCGAAGGCGGTCATGCTGTGCACCATGGCGGTGACCTCGCAATGCAGATCGGCGCGAAACGCTGTTTCGCAGGCGCGATTTCAATGAATTTAAGCCGACTGGCAGCAAAGGCGCAGGATTGTAGCGCAGTGCGGCGAATGCGCCCAAACACACGGTGTGACAAAGCGCTGCAGCCCGTCGGTTATGCGCGCTCGAGGGGCTTCGGTCGTCGGCCGGCGGTTTTAACCAGTGCCCACTCGCGGTGCAGCGCTCTATAATGCTCGGCAGTTTTCCGTCCTCAGTACAGGTATCCCTATGAAACGTCCAAGTGGTCGCGCTGCCGATCAGCTCCGCTCGATCCGCATCACCCGCAACTACACCAAACACGCCGAGGGATCCGTACTGGTCGAATTCGGTGATACCAAAGTCATCTGCACCGTCAGCGTCGAAAATGGCGTGCCGCGCTTCCTCAAAGGCCAGGGCCAGGGCTGGTTGACTGCCGAGTACGGCATGCTGCCGCGCGCCACCGGTGAGCGTAACCAGCGTGAGGCCAGCCGTGGCAAGCAGGGCGGTCGTACTCTCGAAATCCAGCGTCTGATCGGCCGCTCCCTGCGCGCGGCGCTGGATATGTCCAAGCTTGGCGACGTGACCCTGTATGTCGATTGCGACGTGATCCAGGCCGATGGCGGTACTCGCACCGCGTCCATCACCGGCGCCATGGTTGCGCTGGTCGATGCCCTGAAAGTGATCAAGAAGCGCGGCGGCCTGAAAGGCGGTGACCCGCTCAAGCAGATGATCGGTGCAGTCTCGGTGGGCATGTACCAGGGCGAGCCGGTGCTGGATCTGGACTATCTTGAAGATTCCGCTGCTGAAACCGACCTGAACGTAGTGATGACCAGCACCGGCGGTTTCATCGAAGTGCAGGGCACTGCTGAAGGCGCGCCGTTCCAGCCTGAAGACTTGAACGCCATGCTGGAACTGGCGAAGAAAGGCATGAACGAGATCTTCGAACTGCAGAAGGCTGCACTGGCCGACTGAGGTTTTCGACCACAAGGAGGACATGATGAGTGACGAGCAAGAGTTGCTGCCCAAACCGAGCCAGGAGGTTCGCCAGTGGGCAATGTTCTGTCACCTGTCCGCCTTGCTGGGGATCTGGATTCCGTTCGGCAATCTGATCGGGCCGTTGATCCTATGGCAGATGAAGCGCGAGAAAGACCCTTTTATCGATGCACAGGGCAAAGAGGCGTTGAATTTTCAGATCACGGTGGCGATAGCCTCAATGATCTGCTTCCTGCTCATGCTGCTGATCATTGGTTTCTTCCTGTTTGGTTTGTTGGCGATCGCCGCACTGGTCCTGACGATCATTGCAGGGGTCAAAGCCAACGAAGGTTTCCCATACAGATATCCGTTCACCTGGCGATTGATCAAGTGAAAGTCTGTTGTGTCGCAATATGAAAATACCCCGACTTATCGGGGTATTTTTATTTGTGCAACTTAATAATTGGTTTTTGTTGTAGGACTAGTCTGTTAACGATGTGCGGTTTGGCATTTATTTGCTGATGTTCCTCTATTACATCTTTGGTCACAACTGATCGGTCCAGTGCTTATTCCCGTTCTTGTTATTGGCGCGAGCTGGTTGTTAAAGTTGCCCGATGTAATGTTTCGGTTGAAACATTCCGATATGTTCAAGCCATCGATGGCACTTGAATTCCCCAGTAATCAGTGTTGAGAAAATCAGCCGGTTCACCCGTCGAGCCCAGGTAAACGCTCGCCTCGTGAATACTTAGCCAAGAATAATCCACATGATTGAGCTCGATTTCTACGGCACGCTCGTGGCCGCTTCTTTAGTACTGCTGCTCGGACGCGGACTTGTTACGCGTGTCGGCTTTCTGCGAAGTTACAATATTCCTGAACCGGTAGCAGGCGGCCTTGTGGTTGCCGTGCTCCTGTTGATATTGCGCACTTTCGACATTGAAGTCCGCTTCGATACATCATTGCAAACCCCCCTGATGTTGGCTTTCTTTGCCAACATTGGCTTGAGTGCTGACCTTGCCAGTCTGAAGAAGGGCGGCCGCATTGTCGGTATCTTCCTGCTGGCGGTCATTGGCTTGCTGGTGGTGCAGAACGCCATGGGCATCGGGTTGGCAACCCTGCTCGGGCTCGACCCTTTGATGGGCTTGCTGACGGGCTCGATCACGCTGGCCGGCGGCCACGGCACTGGCGCTGCATGGGGCGCGGTGTTCAGCGAGAAATATGGCCTGGCGTCGGCTTCAGAGCTGGCGCTGGCCTCAGCGACGTTCGGTCTGGTGCTGGGTGGTCTGATCGGTGGGCCCGTTGCCCGGTTGCTGATCAAGCGCGTGCAAGTGCCGGGTTGCAATCCGCAACAAGCGCCGCGACTGCCAAGAGGTTTTGAACAGCCAAACAAGGAACGCTCAATCACGCCGTTTTCGTTCGTCGAGACGCTGGCGCTGATTGCCGTCAGCCTGCTCGCTGGCAACCTTCTGAATGGCGTTCTGCATGGCACTGCGTTCGAACTGCCGACGTTTGTTTGCGTGCTGTTTGTAGGTGTGGTGTTGCGCAACAGTCTGTCAGCACTTGGCTTGTATCAGGTGTTCGAGCGTGAAGTTTCCGTGCTCGGCAATGTCAGCCTCTCGCTGTTTCTGGCGATCGCGCTGATGTCGCTGAAGCTTTGGGATCTGGCGGCGTTGGCATTGCCGATCTTCATCATTCTGGCCGTGCAGGCGCTGGTCATGGCGCTGTTCGCGATTTTCGTAACGTTTCGGGTGATGGGCAGCAACTATGATGCCGCCGTACTCGCTGCGGGACACTGCGGCTTTGGGCTGGGTGCCACGCCTACGGCCATTGCCAACATGCAAGCGGTGACGCAGCGCTATGGCCCTTCGCAAATCGCGTTTCTGGTGGTGCCGATGGTAGGAGCGTTCTTCATCGATATCGTTAACGTCATCGTGATCAAGCTGTACCTGGCCTTGCCATTCTTCGCTGCGGTTTAGGAAGCACGGCGCATAAAAAATGCCCGCATCTCACGATGCGGGCATTTTCTTTGGCTGCGATACGACGCTTAGATGGTCAGCGTCCAGTCGTAGTCGACGATCAACGGCGCGTGCTGCGAAAACCGTGGCTGACGCGGCAGGCGTGCACTGCGCACCGAGCGACGCAGGCCCGGGGTCAGGATCTGATAATCGAAACGCCAGCCCAGATTGAGCATCTCGGCCTGTTCGTTATCCGGCCACCAGCTGTACTGATCGCCTTCTCGGCTGACTTCGCGCAGCGCATCGACATAGCCCATGTTGCCGACAATCTCGTCCATCCAGGCGCGTTCCGGCGCCAGGAAGCCTGGAGATTGCTGGCTGTCGCGCCAGTTCTTGATGTCGAGTTTCTGCTGCGCAACGTACAGCGAGCCACAATAAATGTACTCGCGACGTTTGCGTCGCTGTTTGTCCAGGTACTTGCCGAAATCGTCCATGAGCTTGAACTTCTGGTTCAAGTCCTCATCGCCGTTCATCCCCGAAGGAAACAGCAAGGTGGCAATACTGACTTTGTCGAAATCTGCTTGCAGGTAGCGCCCGTAGCGGTCGGCCGTCTCGAAACCGAGACCGCTGATGACAGCCTTCGGTTGCAACCGCGAATACAAAGCCACGCCGCCTTGGGCAGGGACTTCAGCATCGCAGGCATAAAGGAAGTAGCCATCCAGTTGGAAGGCTGGGTCATCCAGTTCAAAGGCGGAGGCACGGGTGTCCTGCAGGCAGATGACGTCGGCATTCTGGGCTTGCAGCCAACTGAGCAAACCGCGCTCGACTGCCGCCTGAATACCATTGACGTTCACACTGATGATCCGCATAAATGGCCCCAAAAATCGCGTGCGTGTATGATACACGGCGTCAAGCTAATTAGCTAAATCCGTGGTATTTGGGGTTTTTTTCATGCAAGCGTATCAGCGCGATTTCATTCGTTTTGCCATCGATCGCGGCGTTTTGCGCTTCGGTGAGTTCACCCTGAAGTCCGGGCGCACCAGTCCCTACTTCTTCAATGCCGGCCTGTTCAATTCGGGTTCGGCCCTTGCCCAGCTGGGACGTTTCTACGCTGCGGCCATCACCGAGAGCGGCATCCCCTTCGACGTTCTGTTTGGCCCGGCTTATAAAGGTATTCCGCTGGCGGCCACGACCGCCGTTGCGCTGGCCGAGCATCACGATCGTGATCTGCCGTGGTGCTTCAACCGTAAGGAAGCCAAGGCCCACGGCGAGGGCGGCAGCCTGGTTGGCGCGCCGCTGACTGGCGAAGTCTTGATCATCGACGACGTGATCACCGCCGGCACCGCCATTCGTGAAGTGATGCAGATCATCGCTTCCCAAGACGGCGCCAAAGCCGCCGGTGTGCTGATCGCGCTGAACCGCCAGGAGCGTGGCAACGGCGAATTGTCGGCCATCCAGGAAGTCGAGCGTGACTTCGGCATTCCGGTGATCAGCATCGTCTCGCTGAATCAGGTGTTGGAGTTCCTCGCCGACGATCCGCAGCTCAAGCAACACCTCCCAGCCGTGGAAGCGTACCGCGCCCAATTTGGCGTGTGATACGCACCTGTAGGAGCTGCCGAAGGCTGCGATCTTTTGATCTTGTTTTTCAGGATCAAGATCAAAAGATCGTCCGATCGCGGCCCGAGCCTTCGGCAGCTCCTACAGTGGTCTACGCAGTTTTTGCCATTTGATCAGCAGTCTCAGCGCCAGTCCCGCATTGACCAGCGCAAACACCAGCAGCGCTACAACCACCATCACGTACAACGTGCGATCCACATCGAAATCCCACAAATCCAGCGTGCTGCTGTCGATGATGCTAACCGCAGCCGGCAAGTTGACGTAAAACAGCGCCACAAACGCGCACGTCAATGGCAATGCTCGCCAGTAGAAAGCTGCCATCACCTTGTCTCGACTGCGCTTGCGGGCCTGCGAACCTTTTTGAAATTCATCTTCAGCCAGCGCTTCATTGAGCGCCGGCCACGCCAGATTGAACATGAACGTGGTCAGGGTCAGCAGCAAGCCACTGACCGCGACGATGTCACTGAACGGCATTCAGACCCAGCGTTGCACACAGCAATGCGTGGGAATCTTCGCTGATCTCGAATTGCCCGGCGCTGCCCTTGCGTTTGGTGATGGGTTTGAAGGTCGGCTCGTTCTGGGTGATGAGCATGTTCAATTCATCGCGGATCACGTCCGAGCTGATCACCACCAGAAACACGTTTTGCGCATGCTCGGCGGACTGGATTACGGCGCGCATGCTGTGCTGCAGGATGTCGTCGAGCTGATTGCGAAAACGCGAAACGGTGTTCTTCAGCAGGGTTTTGCTTTGGCTCTGGGTCAGTTGAAAGATCGTCGAGATCTGCGATTCGGTCGGCAGGGTTTGCCCAAAGTAACTCTGAATCAGATACAGCAGGCGATCCTGTTTGGCTTCGTCCGCCCGGCTGGGCATGCCGCCCTCAACCAGCATTTTCAGGTATTCGGTCAGGCTGGCTTTGGCGATGCGCTCCAGCGCATGGGCGATTTCAGCGTCGCCGATGCGCAAGGTCTTTTTTACCGGTTCCTTTTGTTCCTGCTCGAAAGCATCGGCGTCGATCGTGAACGAGATCTGCATGAGTCGCCGCTCCGGTTATTTGTCGCTGGCGGCTGGGTAGGGATCCTGGGGTGCATCTCCTTGGCCGGTGAGCACTTTCCAGCCCTTGAGTGGGTGAGAGGCTTCGGTGAAGTCAGGGCAGGGCGGCATCGAAGTCTGCGAAGGGGCTGAATACTCTCGGCCGCAGTCCACGCAGGCGTAAGTGCCAGCCGAAATGTCACTGCCGTAAGGAACGCTGTTTTTTTGCATGGGAAGATCTCCGTTGGATGAGGGGAAGATCCTATGGAGATTTGTTCTGGAGGGATGTCGGACGTTTCGCTGTGTCGAGTCAGGCGTTTCCTGCGCGCACAAAAAAAGATCGCAGCCTTCGTCAGCTCCTACAAAAGCGGATTCCCGCATGTGCGAAATCCCTGTAGGAGCTGCCGAAGGCTGCGATCTTTTGCTTTCAGCGATCAGCCATCAAGGACGCTTGCGATTGCTGATCAGCGTACCCACGCCAGTATCAGTGAAGATTTCCAGCAGAATCGCGTTCGGCACACGACCGTCGATGATCAACGAACTACCTACGCCACCCTGAACCGCTTCCAGTGCGCAGCGGATCTTCGGCAGCATGCCGCCGTAGATCGTGCCATCGGCGATCAGGTCGTCGACCTGCTGCGTGCTCAGGCCGGTCAGCACGGTGCCCGACTTGTCCATCAGGCCGGCAATGTTGGTCAGCAGCATCAGCTTTTCAGCTTTCAGTGCTTCGGCAACCTTGCCCGCCACCAGGTCGGCGTTGATGTTGTACGACTCGCCGTTCTCACCGACGCCAATCGGCGCGATGACCGGGATGAAGTTGCCTTTGACCAGCAGATTCAACAGCTCGGTATTGATGCCGACGACTTCGCCGACATGGCCGATGTCGATGATTTCCGGCTGGGTCATCTCCGGGGTCTGGCGGGAGACGGTGAGCTTCTTCGCCCGGATCAGCCCGGCATCCTTACCGGTCAGGCCGATGGCGCTGCCGCCATGGCGGTTGATCAGGTTGACGATACTCTTGTTGACCTGACCGCCAAGGACCATTTCCACCACGTCCATGGTCGCCGCGTCGGTAACGCGCATGCCGTCGACGAAGTGGCTTTCGATCGACAGGCGCTTGAGCAGATCACCGATCTGCGGGCCGCCACCGTGCACGACCACCGGGTTGATGCCCACGGCTTTCATCAGCACGATGTCGCGGGCGAAGCCGGTTTTCAGCTCCTCGCTTTCCATCGCGTTGCCGCCGTATTTGATCACCAGGGTCTTGCCGACATAGCGTCGGATGTAAGGCAGCGCTTCGGACAGGACCTTGGCAGTGTTGGCGGCGGCTTCGCGTTCGAGGGTCATTCAGGGCTCCGGGTGGATCAGAACGGTAGTTGGAGATCAGGTGCAACGCGTTTCAGTTGGGCGTGGAACACATCCTTGATGCGCTGCAATTCAGCCTCGTCATCGGCCTCGAAGCGCAGCACCAGCACCGGTGTGGTGTTGGACGCGCGCACCAGGCCCCAGCCTTTGGCGTAATCGACACGCACGCCGTCGATGGTGGTCAGGTCGGCGCCTTCGCCCCACTGAGCATCGTGCAGTGCATCAATGATGCTGAATTTGCTCTCTTCGGTCACATGGATATTGATTTCCGGCGTGGAAATATCGTTCGGAAAGGTCGCAAACAGCTCTTCAGCAGTGGATTTTTCCTTGCTGAGGATCTCCAGCAGACGTGCGGCGCTGTAAATGCCGTCGTCGAAACCGAACCAGCGCTCCTTGAAGAAGATGTGCCCGCTCATTTCGCCGGCCAACAGTGCGCCGGATTGTTTCATTTTCTTTTTGATCAACGAGTGACCGGTCTTCCACATTAGCGGCCGACCACCGTATTCCTTGATCAATGGCACCAGGCGACGGGTGCATTTGACGTCGAAGATGATTTCCGCGTCCGGGTTGCGCGCCACTACGTCGCGAGCGAACAGCATCAGTAGGCGATCCGGGTAGACGATGCTGCCGGTATTGGTCACCACGCCAACGCGGTCGCCGTCACCGTCGAAGGCCAGGCCGATATCGGCGTTGGTCTCTTTGACTTTGGCAATCAGGTCTACGAGGTTTTCCGGTTTGCCCGGATCCGGGTGATGGTTCGGGAAGTTGCCGTCGACTTCGCAGAACAGCGGGATGACTTCGCAGTTCAGCGCTTCGATCAGTTGCGGGGCGATCACGCCGGCCGCGCCATTGCCGCAGTCGACCACGACTTTCAGGCGGCGGGCCAGTTTGATGTCCTGGACGATTTCGGTGTTGTAGCGGTCGAGGATTTCGACCTGGGTGACGCTGCCCTGGCCGCTGCTCAGGTCATTGTTCTTGATGCGCTCGTGGAGCACCTGAATCTGCTCGTTGGCGAGGGTGTCGCCGGCGATGACGATTTTGAAGCCGTTGTAGTTCGACGGATTGTGGCTACCGGTGAGCATCACCCCGGACTTGCCGGCCAGCACATTGGCGGCGTAGTACAGCGCTGGCGTTGGCACCAGGCCGACATCGCTGACGTGGCAACCGCTCTCGGCGATGCCGCGAATGAGTTCCGCGACCAGCTCCGGGCCGGACAGGCGACCGTCACGACCGACCGACACGTTCGGTTCGCCCTGAGCCAGGCTCTGAGAGCCGATGGCGCGACCGATCCAGTAGGCGGTTTCACCGTTGAGGTATTCCGGCACGGTGCCACGAATGTCGTAGGCGCGGAAAATGCTGTCAGGCAGCGTCGGGGCGATCTTGGCGGGGGTGCTCATCTGTGGACATGCTCCATCTCGAAAAGGGCGGGACAGACCGGCGAAAGATTCGACGGCAGGCTCAAACTGAAGGGTATGACGGCGTTTTCCACAGAGAGTTCGTGCTATGAAAGGGCCATGACGCCTCGCCTGGCGTGGCTTTCGGCCGGCAAAACCTTGATTTACGGTGTTAATACCTGCCGCCGATGTAGCGCATTTTTTGTGGCGAGGGGATTTATCCCCGTTGGGCTGCGCAGCAGACCCAAAATCTTGGGGGCGCTTCGCAGCCTATCGGGGATAAATCCCCTCACCACCATAATCTCTATCCAGTTATTTGGTGCCAGTGTGGCCAAAGCCACCGGTACCGCGCTCGGTCTCGACAAACTCTTCAACCATTTCGAAATGCGCCTGCACCACCGGTACCAGCACCAATTGCGCCAGGCGTTCGCCGACAGTCATGGTGAAGTCGCTCTGGCCGCGGTTCCAGCAGGAGACCATCAGCGGGCCCTGGTAATCGGAGTCGATCAGGCCGACCAGATTGCCCAGCACGATGCCGTGTTTATGGCCCATGCCCGAGCGCGGCAGGATCAGCGCGGCGAGATTCGGGTCGCCGATGTACACCGACAGGCCGGTGGGAATCAGCACGGTTTCACCCGGTTTGATCACGATGTCCTGTTCCAGCATGGCGCGCAGGTCGAGGCCGGCGGAACCCGGTGTGGCGTATTGCGGCAGCGGGAATTCGCTACCGATGCGTGGGTCGAGGATCTTGGCTTGCAAAGCGTGCATGTAAATTAAACCTGGTTCAGACGTTCGGCGATAAAAGTGACCAGTTGGCGAGCGATCTTGCTCTTGCTGGTCTGGGCGAAAACCGTGGCGTGCAGCTCACGGTCGATGACGCTGCAGGCGTTTTCTTCGCTGTTGAAACCGATGCTCGGGTTGGCGACGTCGTTGGCGACGATCAGATCGAGATTCTTGTCCTTCAGCTTGCGTGCAGCGTAGTCGAGCAGGTGTTCGGTTTCGGCGGCGAAGCCGACACTGAACGGACGGTCGGGACGGGTCGCAATGGTGGCCAGGATGTCCGGGTTACGCACCATTTGCAGGACGAAGCCGTCACCGCTCGTAGGATCTTTCTTGAGTTTATGCGGGGCGACGACTTCAGGGCGGTAGTCCGCCACCGCTGCCGACGAGATGAACACGTCGCAAGGCATGGCCGATTCGCAGGCGGCGAGCATGTCGCGGGCGCTGACCACATCGATCCGCGTCACGCGATCAGGCGTCGGCAAGTGCACCGGGCCGCTGATCAAAGTGACACGGGCGCCGGCTTCCACGGCTGCTTCGGCGAGGGCAAAACCCATTTTGCCGGAGCTGTGGTTGGTGATGTAGCGCACCGGATCGATGTTTTCCTGAGTCGGGCCGGCGGTGATCACCACATGCTTGCCGGTCAGGGCCTGGCGCTGGAAGCAATCAGCGGCGAGCAGGGCCAGATCGGTGGCCTCCATCATGCGGCCCATGCCGACGTCGCCGCAGGCCTGGCTGCCCGAGGCCGGGCCGAAAGTCTTCAGGCCACGGCTTTCCAGCAGTTGCAGGTTGGCCTGGGTCGCCGGGTCGCGCCACATCGCCTGATTCATCGCTGGCGCGACAGCAACCACGGCGTCGGTGGCCAGCACCAAGGTTGTCAGCAGATCGTTGGCAATGCCTTGGGCCAGACGGGCGATCAGGTCGGCGGTGGCCGGAGCGATCAGCACCAGATCGGCCCATTTCGCCAGCTCGATATGACCCATGGCGGCTTCGGCGGCAGGGTCGAGCAAGTCGAGGTGAACCGGGTGGCCCGACAGGGCCTGCATGGTCAGCGGGGTGATGAATTCGGCGCCGCCATGGGTCATGACCACGCGCACTTCGGCACCCTGGTCGATCAGGCGGCGAACCAGATCGGCGCTCTTGTAGGCCGCAATGCCGCCGCCGACGCCCAGAACGATGCGTTTCCGATACAGCCGCTGCATAGGTCTGCCTTTCATTTCGTTGATGACGGCGGCGCGATACCCCTCCCCAGGGTTGAATCGACCGCCAAAAAGATGGGCTACGATATCACAGCGACCGCTACGGAACAGCGGCGCCCACAGACAAGGAGGTGCTATGAGTATTCGCGATTGGCCGGCGGCGGAACGGCCGCGGGAAAGGCTGTTGGAACACGGCGCAGGGAGTCTTTCGGACGCTGAGTTGTTGGCGATTTTTCTGCGCACCGGATTGCCCGGAAAAAGCGCTGTGGACCTCGCCAGACATCTGCTGACGCAATTCGGTGGCCTGCGTTTGCTGCTCGAGGCCGATCAGGACGCATTCAGCAAACAACTGGGCCTCGGCCCCGCCAAGTTCGCGCAGCTGCAAGCCGCGCAGGAAATGAGCAAGCGCCATCTGGCCGAGCGTTCACGACAGAAACCGGCACTGGAAAACCCTCAGGTCGTCCGCGATTATCTCAAGGCGATGCTGCGGCATGAGCCGCACGAGGTGTTCGGCTGCCTGTTTCTCGATTCAAAGCATCAGGTGCTGAATTTCGAGGCGCTGTTTCGCGGCTCGATCGACAACACCAGCGTGCACCCACGGGAGGTGGTGAAGCGGGCGCTGGCGAATAACGCCGCAGCGGTGATCCTTTGTCACAACCACCCGTCCGGCAACACCGATCCTAGTCAGGCCGATCGGCTGCTGACCAAGCGCCTGCAGAAAGCGCTGGAGCTGATTGACGTGCGAGTGCTCGATCACTTCATCGTCGGAGACGGCGAGCCGCTGTCGATGGCGGAGTGTGGCTGGATGTAGTTCTCGGCGCCGATTCTGGACCTTGTGGGAGCGAGCCTGCTCGCGAAGGCGTTTTATCAGTCAGCATCATTGTTTGCTGAAAGACCGCTTTCGCGAGCGGGCTCGCTCCCACAGATTGTTTCCATCCACCGGCGTGTCAGGCAGGTTATTTGAGGCTGATCTTGGAGTAATCCTGCCGGCCAAACGGGCTGACGGAATAACCCTGAACATCCTTGCGCGTCAAAGCGTAGGCCGTCGGGTGCGCCAGTGGCAGCCACAATGCCTGCTGCTGGATCTGCGCTTGTGCCTGCTCATACAGCTTGGTGCGCACGCCTTGCTCGCTGGTGGTCTTGCCGGCGCTGATCAGCTTGTCCAGATCGGCGTTGCAGTACCGCGCGAAGTTGGTCCCGGACTTCACTGCTGCGCAGGAAAACTGCGGAGTGAGGAAGTTGTCCGGGTCGCCGTTGTCACCGGCCCAGCCCATGAACAGCAGATCATGTTCGCCGGCCTTGGCGCGACGAATCAGCTCGCCCCATTCGATCACACGAATTTCTGCCTGGATGCCGATCTCGGCCAGATCCGACTGCAGCATCTGCGCGCCGAGGCTTGGGTTCGGGTTGAGCAGGCTGCCCGATGGCCGCGTCCAGATCGTGGTCTGGAAGCCGTCCTTCAAGCCGGCCTTGGCCAGCAAAGCCTTCGCCTTGTTCACGTCGTGCGGATAGCCCGGCAGGTTCTTCGCGTAGCTCCAGGTGTTCGGCGGGTATGGCCCATTGGCTGCCTCGGCGGTGTCTTCGAACACGGCTTTGATGTAGTTGGCCTTGTCGAAGGCGAGGTTGATCGCCTGGCGCACTTCCGGCTTGTCCAGCGGCGGATGCTGGCTGTTAATGCCCACGAAAGCGGTCATGAACGCGTCAGTCTTTTCGACTTTCAGCGTCGGTTCCTTCAGCGCGGCCTGTACATCCAATGGTTTCGGCGACAGGGCGATCTGGCATTCATTGCGCCGCAGCTTTTGCAGGCGCACGTTGGCGTCCGGCGTGATGGCGAAGATCAACGGGTCGACGGCAGGCTTGCCATGGAAATAATCCGGGTTGGCCTTGTAGCGAATCGCCGCGTCTTTCTGAAAGCGATTGAACACGAACGGACCGGTGCCGATCGGCTGGCTGTTGAGTTTGTCGGTGGCGCCGGCCTTCATCAGTTTGTCGGCGTATTCGGCGGAATAGATCGAGGCGAAGCCCATGCTCAGGGTCGCGAGGAAGGTCGAATCCGGATGATCAAGCGTGAAACGCACGGTCAGCGGGTCGAGGGCGTCGATCTTCTTGATCAGGGTTGGCAGTTGCATCGACTGCGCATGGGGGAAGCCGCTCTGCGCGACTTTGTGCCACGGGTTGGCCGGGTCGAGCATGCGGTCGAAGCTGAATTTTACGTCTTCGGCACTCAGCTCGCGGCTCGGCTTGAAGTAATCGGTTGTGTGAAATTTCACCTGCGGGTGCAGTTTGAACACATAGGTGAGGCCGTCGGTGCTGACTTCCCAGCTGTCGGCAAGGCTCGGAATGACCTTGCCGCTGGCGGTGTCGAAATCCACCAGGCGGTTCATCAATACGTCAGCCGAAGCATTGGTGGTGGTCAGTGAGTTGTACTGCACCACGTCGAACCCTTCAGGGCTGGCCTCGGTGCACACGCTCAACGCGGCGGCCTGGGCAAGGGGGCTCAGCAGGAGCGGGGCGAGCAACAGGGGTAGGGCAGCGAGGCGCATGGTCGGTTTCCTTTACAGATCGAAGGCCCATCTGCAAGTGCAGTCTGGAAAAGTCCTACCCTAGAGCTCTGAATTGCAAATGACTATCCCCTTTTTGCATTTTCAGGCGCACTCTTGCGCGGTTTCTAGCGTGGGCCGCCCGATGAAAAGTCTGAATCGCCTGTAGGACGGGATTTCTGCGACGAGTGGTCAAAACTGGCCGCAGCCTTTGTCCAAGGCGTCTGCGGCGGAAAAAATCGCCCTTTTGCCGATTGATTGCACACCGATTGTTGTTGCACCCCGGTCTTTCTGGTATAAAGCAGCGCTCTTTTCTAGGGGCCCGGTTCCTTCACTGTAGGTGTAGCCGGTAAGACCTCTAAAGAAACGCGGCGCCTGGCGCCAAATGACTGAGAGATTAAGCGGCCAACCCATGCCGGGTTGGGCATGTGGTTTTAGAGGGCTGAGGCATGTCGAGAGTATGTCAAGTTACCGGTAAGGGTCCGGTGACTGGGAATAACATTTCCCACGCAAACAACAAAACCCGTCGTCGTTTCCTGCCGAACCTGCAGCATCACCGCTTCTGGGTTGAAGAAGAGAAACGTTTTGTGCGTCTGCGCGTATCTGCCAAAGGCATGCGTATCATCGACAAGCGTGGCATCACTGTCGTGCTCGCCGAACTTCGCCGCGATGGCAAGATTTAAGGGAGCTAATCATGCGTGAATTGATTCGTTTGATCTCGAGCGCCGGTACTGGTCACTTCTACACTACCGACAAGAACAAGCGTACTACCCCGGACAAAATCGAGATCAAGAAATATGATCCGGTTGTTCGCAAGCACGTGATGTACAAGGAAGGCAAAATCAAGTAATTGATTTTTCCTGACTACGAAAAAGGCCCGTATCGTGAGATACGGGCCTTTTTTTTGCCTTGGATTCTGCGGTGACCGGTTGGGCCTTATCGCTGGCGAGCCAGCTCCCACAGTGATTGCCGGTCTTCACAGAACCTGTGTCATGCACAAAACCTGTGGGAGCTGGCTTGCCAGCGATGAGGGCCGATCAGCCAGCAAACATCTCAAGCCTTCTGTTCAAAGATCACATAAACCTTGCGGCAAGCCTCCAGCACTTCCCAGGTGCCGCGAAAACCCGCCGGGATCACGAAGCGATCGCCAACGCGCAAGGTCTTGGCATTGCCATCGCTGTCACGCAATACCGAAACCCCCTGCAGAATCTCGCAGTACTCATTCTCGGTGTAATTCACCGTCCACTGGCCCACCGCGCCTTCCCACACACCAACACCCATTTGCCCACAAGGGCTGTCGTATTGATGAAACACCGCCTGCTCAGGATCGCCCTTGAGCACTTTCGCCGGGTCCGGGCGATAACGCTCGGCTTCGCTGCTGGCGAGGCTGATGTCGACGACGTTCTGGATGTTCATTGTTGTTTTCTCCGTTAATGACGGCGCGTTGGCTGGAATGAGCCAAAGTCTATGTTTATTAAAATGAACACCGCAAGGCCGTATGGCCAGCTTATGTCAAATATATTGAAACAAACCCGGTCGCTGGTTTAGGGTGGCGGGTGCCTCGGGCCGAAAGTGCAGGCTGGCCGGGCAGAATTCTTGAACAGCGCCGCAGCGCTTGCGGTGCTCGTATTCAATAAGAGGAGGACACCCGAATGACCACCCTGACTCGTGCCGACTGGGAACAACGCGCCCGCGATCTGAAAATCGAAGGCCGCGCCTTCCTGAATGGCGAATACACCGACGCCGTTTCCGGCGAAACCTTCGAATGCATCAGCCCGGTCGATGGCCGCTTGCTCGGCAAGATCGCCAGCTGCGACGCCGCCGATGCTGACCGTGCTGTAGAAAACGCCCGCGCCACCTTCAACTCCGGCGTCTGGTCGCGCCTGGCGCCGACCAAACGCAAAGCCACCATGATCCGCTTCGCCAGCCTGCTGAAACAGCACGCCGAAGAACTCGCGCTGCTGGAAACCCTCGACATGGGCAAGCCGATCAGCGATTCGCTGTACATCGACGTGCCGGGTGCGGCGCAGGCGCTGAGCTGGAGCGGCGAGGCGATCGACAAGATCTACGACGAAGTCGCCGCGACCCCACATGATCAACTGGGCCTGGTGACTCGCGAGCCGGTGGGCGTGGTCGGCGCTATCGTGCCGTGGAACTTCCCGCTGATGATGGCTTGCTGGAAACTCGGCCCGGCGCTGTCGACCGGCAACTCGGTGATCCTCAAGCCGTCGGAAAAGTCGCCGCTGACCGCCATCCGTATCGCTGCGCTGGCCATTGAAGCCGGGATTCCGAAAGGCGTGCTCAATGTGCTGCCGGGCTATGGCCACACCGTCGGCAAGGCGCTGGGTCTGCATAATGATGTCGACACGCTGGTCTTCACCGGCTCGACCAAGATCGCCAAGCAACTGATGGTCTACGCCGGCGAATCGAACATGAAGCGTGTCTGGCTGGAAGCCGGCGGCAAGAGCCCGAACATCGTCTTCGCCGATGCGCCGGATCTGCAGGCCGCCGCTGAATCCGCCGCCAGCGCCATCGCCTTCAACCAGGGCGAAGTCTGCACCGCCGGTTCGCGTCTGCTGGTCGAGCGCTCGATCAAGGACAAATTCCTGCCGATGGTGATCGAGGCGCTGAAAACCTGGAAGCCGGGCAATCCGCTGGACCCGGCGACCAACGTCGGTGCGCTGGTCGATACCCAGCAGATGAACACCGTGCTGTCGTACATCGAATCCGGCCATAGCGATGGCGCCAAACTGGTCGCCGGCGGCAAGCGCATCCTCCAGGAGACCGGTGGCACTTACGTCGAGCCAACCATTTTCGATGGTGTGAGCAATGCGATGAAGATTGCTCAGGAAGAGATTTTCGGCCCAGTGTTGTCGGTGATCGCTTTCGATAGCGCCGAAGAAGCCATCCAGATCGCCAACGACACGCCATACGGTCTGGCCGCAGCGGTGTGGACCCAGGACATCTCCAAGGCGCATCTGACTGCCAAGGCCCTGCGCGCCGGTAGCGTGTGGGTCAACCAGTACGATGGCGGCGACATGACCGCGCCGTTCGGTGGCTTCAAGCAGTCGGGCAACGGTCGCGACAAATCGCTGCACGCCTTTGACAAGTACACCGAGCTGAAGGCGACGTGGATCAAGCTGTAAACCGCTAAAGGGAGCCTGATTCAGTCAGGCTCCCGAACCGGACAGAGATCCCCTGTGGGAGCGAGCCTCTGTGGTGAGGGGATTTATCCCCGTTCGGCTGCGAAGCAGTCGCTAAACCATTGCACGCGGTGTACCTGGTACATCGTGGTTGCAGGTTTTGGGGCCGCTGCGCGACCCAACGGGGATAAACCCCTCGCCACAGGGGCTCGCTCCCACAGTGATTTTGTGGTGCATATAAAAATATCCACAGGAGCGTGGAACATGCGGTGGGCGACGTATTTCGCCGTGTTGGCGTCTGTCTTGAGTGTCGGCCTGGCCCTGGGGGTCAGCATGCCGCTGGTGTCGTTGCGTCTGGAGGGCTGGGGCTACGGCTCGTTCGCGATCGGTGTGATGGCAGCCATGCCGGCGATCGGCGTGTTGCTGGGGGCGAAGGTTTCCAGCCATCTCGCTGCGTTTTTCGGCACGGCGAACCTGATGCGCCTGTGCCTGTGGGCCGGGGCATTGTCGATCGGCCTGCTGGCGCTGCTGCCGAGTTATCCGATCTGGTTGCTGCTGCGGTTGCTGATCGGTGTGATCCTGACCATCGTGTTCATCCTCGGCGAGAGCTGGATCAATCAGCTGGTGGTCGAGCAGTGGCGCGGGCGTCTGGTGGCGGTGTATGGCAGCAGCTATGCGCTGAGCCAACTGTCCGGTCCGTTGCTGCTGGGTGCGCTGGGTACCGAGCATGATTACGGTTTCTGGGTCGGGGCCGGTCTGCTGACGCTCTCGCCTTTCCTGCTGCTGGGGCGCAGCGGCGCGCCGAGCAGCGAGGCCAACAGCGTCACGTTTGGTGATCTGTGGGGCTTCGCCCGTGAGCTGCCGGCGATTGCCTGGGCGGTGTCATTGTTCGCCGCGTTCGAGGCGATGATTCTGACGCTGCTGCCGGTGTACTGTCTGCAACAAGGGTTCACCGCCGAAATCGCGCTGGCCATGGTCAGCACCGTGGTGGTCGGCGATGCGCTGCTGCAATTACCGATCGGCGCGTTGGCCGATTACCTGTCGCGGCGCACGCTGTTTGCTGGTTGCGCTGTGGTGTTGATGCTGTCGAGTCTGGCCATTCCGATGTTGCTCGACACGCTGCTGATCTGGCCGCTTTGGGTGCTGTTCGGCGCCAGTGCTGGCGGCTTGTTTACCCTGTCGCTGATTCTGATTGGCGAGCGTTATCGTGACGATGCGCTGGTGCGCGCCAATGCGCATATTGCCCAGTTGTGGGGTGTCGGTTGTCTGGTCGGGCCATTGGCGGCGGGGGCGGGGAGTCAGTGGATCAACGGGCATGCGTTGCCACTGTTGATGGCGGCGGGGGCTTTCGGGTTGGTTATCCTGTTGTTGCGCCAGGGCGCCTTCGGCAAAATCCAGACTGCTTGAGATCAAAAGATCGCAGCCTTCGGCAGCTCTTACAGGGCAAACGCATTTCCAACTGTAGGAGCTGCCGAAGGCTGCGATCTTTGCTTTTTACAGCATCCGCTCCAGGCCGACGCTGGTGCTGAACCATGAGTTGAAGCGCCGCCACCAGCTCCCCGGCTCCTTGGTCAGGGTGTGCATCTGGCCGTTGTCTTCGGTGACCCAGACGACCTTGCCGTCCTCGAGTTTCGCCTGATAACTCAAGGTCGGCGCCATGCCTTGCAGTGCCAGTGCGCGCACATGCTCGGCCAGTTCCGGGCTGTCGACCAGGACGCCGACTTCGGTGTTCCACAGCACCGAGCGCGGGTCGAAATTGAACGAGCCGATAAACGATTTGCGTCGATCAAAGATCATCGCCTTGCTGTGCAGGCTGGAATCCGAGCCGCGAAACGACTTGCTGTAGAACACGCGTGGCCCGCTGCCGTAGTTATCCCCAGGCTGGCGGCGCAACTCATAGAGTTTCACTCCGTGTTCAAGCAACGCCTTGCGATAGGGCGCGTAACCGCCATGCACCGCCGGCACGTCGGTAGCCTCCAGCGAATTGGTCAGCAGACTTACGGAGACCCCGGCATCGGCGCGCCCGGTCAGGTAAACCAGCCCCGGCTGACCCGGCACGAAGTAGGCGGAAATCATGATCAGCTCTTTGCTGACGCCGGTCAGTTCCGGCGCCAGTTGTGTGGTCAGCAGCAGATGCGGATCCGGTTCGCCCTTGGACAGGACCTTGCTCGGCGCATCCCACAGCGCCTGGTTCCAGGCCCAGATCAGCTCTTTACGCCAGATGTCCATGCGCGGATCGGTGGTGAATTTCATCAACTGTTGATAGAGCGCGTGGTTCTGCTTGCGGGTTTCTTCCAGTGATTCTTCCAGGCGCGTGCGCGTGTTTTCCAGGTCGGCGGCGGTCGGCTGGCTGGAAAGGAATTCGTCGATCGGCTTGCTCAGCGCGCTGTTCCAGTACTGGTCGAAACTGTGTCCGAGCTGTTCGGCCACCGGGCCGATGCTGAGCATGTCGATGTCGGTGAAATTCAGGTTGGGTTCGGCGTCGAAATATTCATCGCCCAGATTGCGCCCGCCGACGATGGCCGCGCTGTTGTCCGCCAGCCACAACTTGTTGTGCATGCGCCGATGCTGCACGGACAGATTGAACAGTCGCCCGGCCGCGCGCGTTACGCCGGTGCTGCGCCCCAGGTGCAAAGGATTGAACAAACGAATCTGGATCTGCGGATGTGCCGCAAGGGTCGCGATGATCTGGTCGAGGCCGTCGCTGGTGGTGTCGTCGAGCAGGATGCGCACGCGCACACCACGGTCGGCAGCCTTGAGCACTTCCTCCACCAACATCCGCGTGCTGATGCCGTCGTGGACGATGTAGTACTGCAAATCGAGGCTGACCTGGGCATGGCGAATCAGCTCGGCCCGGGCGGTAAACGCCTCGCCGCTGTCGGAGAGCAGGCGAAACCCCGACTGCCCTTTGTAGGGCGCGGCCTGAGCCTGAATCGAACGGCCGAAGCTGGAGTCCGACGCTGGCAATGCCTGGCTCGGTTCGCGCGGTACATCAAGGCTGGCGCAGCCGCTGAGGAACGAGGCGAGTATCAGTAAAGCGAGTAAGGGCTGTCTGAAGCTCACGTAGGGTCGTTCCGGTTGGCGGCTGAGGTCGGCAATTTGGACGCCGGGCGCGCAAAAAAGGTCAGTCGGTCTCAGCGAGTAATTTGATTGCCGCAGCACCGACCTTGCGCACCGCTTCTTCGATTTGCGCTGTTGGTTTGGCAGCGTAGTTCATCCGCAAACAATTGCGGTACTTGCCCGAGGCGGAAAAGATGCTGCCAACGGCAATCTGTACGCCCTGATCGTGCAGCGCGCGATTCAGTTTCAGCGTGTCGAAACCTTCCGGCAGCTCCACCCAGAGCATGAAGCTGCCCTGCGGGCGACTGGCGCGGGTGCCGGCCGGGAAATAGCGCGTCACCCAGTCGATCATCGCGTCACGATTGCGTTGGTACTGCATGCGCATACGCCGCAAGTGCGGCTCGAAATGGCCGGCCTTGATGAATTCGGCGATAGCGATCTGCGGTTGTGGCGCGGTGGAGCCGGTGCTGATGTATTTCATGTGCAGCACTCGCTCCAGATATCGGCCCGGCGCCACCCAGCCGATGCGCAGCCCCGGCGCCAGGGTCTTGGAAAACGAGCTGCAGAGCAACACGCGGCCGTCTTCGTCGAAGGATTTGATCGTACGCGGGCGCGGGTAGGTATAGGCCAGTTCGCCATACACATCGTCTTCGATGATCGCCACGTCGAAACGCTGGGCCAACGTCAACAGCGCGCGTTTGCGCGACTCAGGCATGACGTAGCCGAGCGGGTTGTTGCAGTTTGGGGTGAGCTGAATGGCCTTGATCGGCCACTGTTCCAGCGCCAGTTCCAGGGCGTCGAGGCTGATCCCGGTGAGCGGGTCGGTGGGGATTTCCAGGGCTTTCATGCCCAGGCCTTTGAGGGTTTGCATGGCGCCGTGAAAACTCGGCGAGTCCACCGCGACGATGTCGCCCGGCTCGCAGATCGCATGGATGCTGGTGGACAGCGCTTCGTGGCAGCCAGTGGTGATCACCAGATCGCTGGCGCTCAACTGACAGCCGGAATCGAGCATCAGCCGTGCGATCTGTTCGCGCAGTTCGAGGTTGCCGTGGATGTTGTCGTAATACAGACCAGGCATGTCCTGCCGGCGGCTGATTCGCGCCAGCCCGCGCAGCAGCGGCTTCATGGTAGGTGAGCCAACATCGGGCATGCCACGTCCCAATTGCACGACGTCCTTGCGCGGTACGGCGCGGATCAATTCCAGCACCTGATCCCATTGCGAAATCTCTACCGGCCGTTGCGCGGGGCGGCCTACTGCGGGCAGCTCCGGCAACTCGCGTCCGACGGGGACAAAATAGCCGGACTTGGGTTTTGGCGTGGCCAGACCGCTGTCTTCAAGCACGCGATAGGCCTGCTGCACCGTGCTCAGACTGACTCCGTGTTCGACGCTCAAGGCACGCACCGACGGCAAGCGGTCGCCGGGACGATAGAAGCCTTGTTCGATGCGGGTGCCGAGCAATTCGGCGAGGTTTACATACAGAGTCATGGTGGCCTCGGTGCGTCTTGGTGAAAACCAGTACAGATGCGGCAAAAATCAATCATTCAGTCGGCGAATCGGCAAATCTGTATGGATTTAATACTGGTTCTTTGAGTCTGTAATGGTTTTGCTCGCCCGCGCATCATGGAATCTCTGGCTACCCAAGTAAACAGGAGCAACGAAAATGAACGGCTTGAGCGATGTGCGGCTGACGTTACACAGTCAGGAACTGGCGGCAGGGCAAAAGGACAACGCGCGCAATCTGCTGCGTAATGCGCCGTCCGGCCTCAGTCGCTGGGAGCTGTTCTGGCATCGTCTGCACACGCGCAAGGCGTTGCTCGGCCTGACACCGGAGCAGCTCAAGGATGTCGGGTTGACGCGGGAGCAGGCAAGGGAGGAGGGGTTGAAGCCGTTCTGGCGGATATGAATACCACAGATCGTTCCCACGCTCTGCGCGGGAACGCCGCCCCGGACGCTCTGCGTCCGCTGTGACGCAGAGCGTCACTGGATGCATTCCCACGCGGAGCGTGGGAACGATCCTGATTCGTCAGACCAACTCTTTCAGCCGATGCCACAACATCCCCAACGCCAACAACGGTGAGCGCAAGTGCTTGCCGCCGGGGAAGGTGATGTGCGGCACCTGGGCGAACAGATCAAAGCCGCCGCCATGCTGCCCGCTGATCGCCTCGGCCAGCAGCTTGCCGGCCAAGTGCGTGGCATTCACCCCATGCCCGGAATAGGCCTGGGCGTAATACACATTCGGCTGGTCGACGAGCCGGCCAATCTGCGGCAAGCGGTTGGCACCGATGCCGATCATCCCGCCCCACTGATAATCGATTTTCACCCCGGCCAGTTGCGGGAACACTTCAAGCATCTTCGGTTTCATATAGGCGCCGATGTCTTTCGGATCGCGCCCTGAATAATGGCAGGCGCCACCAAACAACAAACGTCGATCCGCCGAGAGCCGGTAGTAATCGAGCGCCACCCGCTGGTCGCAGACCGCCATGTTCTGCGGCAGCAGGTTGTGCGCCTGCTCTGCGCTCAGCGGCTCGGTGGCGATGATGTAGCTGCCGGCGGGCAGGACCTTGCCGCTCAGTTGCGGGTTGAGGTCATGGAGATAGGCATTGCAGCCCAACACCAGAGTCTTCGCCCGCACCGAGCCTAGCGCGGTGTGCACCTTCACTTCGGGGCCGTAATCGATGCGCGTCACTGCCGATTGCTCGAACAATTGCACGCCCAGTTGCTGCGCCGCTGCCGCTTCGCCCAGCGCCAGATTCAGCGGGTGCAGATGCCCGGAGCCCATGTCGATCAAGCCGCCGACATAGCGTTTGGAGCCGACCACAGTGTGCATTTCACTGGCCTGCAACAGACGGGTTTCGTAGCGATAACCCAGGCTGCGGAGTTCTTCGGCATCTTCGGCAAAACCGTCGAGATCGGAAGGCTTGTTGGCGAGGTCGCAGTAGCCCCAGGTCAGGTCGCAGGCAATGCCGAAACGCTCAACGCGCCGACGGACAATCTCCACCGCTTCCAGGCCCATGAGTTTCATCTCGCGCACGCCCTCGGCACCGATGACATTGGCGAACTGGTCAAGGCCGTGACCGACACCGCGAATCAACTGCCCGCCGTTGCGACCGCTGGCGCCCCAGCCGATCCGGTGCGCTTCCAGCAACACTACGCTGAAACCGCGTTCGGCCAGTTCCAGCGCCGTGTTCAACCCGGAAAAGCCACCGCCGACCACGCAGACATCCGCCACCACCTCGCCTTGCAGCACGGGATGGTCAGGCTGCGGCAGGCTGCTGGCGGCGTAATAAGAGGCAACGTGGGGTTGGCTCGCGGTGGTCGGGGCGCGGGCGGTCATGGGCATCATCCAACGGCTGAGTGTCGAGAAAATTTGACGGAGCATAAGCCGCGCGCCCGAACGTGGGCAACATCGGTCGGCCTGCGGTGTCTGGATCCGGACTTTTGCGGCACAATCATCAGCCCGCCACTTTGGTCACCGTTTCGATGAGCTGCAACAGTCAGAAAATCCGCACCCTGCGTCAGCAGATCCCCACGTTCGACTGCGTGCCGGGCTGCCACGACTGCTGCGGCCCGGTGACCACGTCGCCCGAGGAAATGGCCCGGCTGCCGCGCAAATCCCGCGCCGAGCAGGATGCCGCGCTGGAAGAACTCAACTGTGTGCACCTGGGGCCGAATGGCTGCACGGTGTATGAAGAGCGGCCGCTGATCTGTCGATTGTTTGGTACGACCAAGACCCTGCCGTGCCCGAACGAGCGGCGGCCGGTGGAGTTGATACATCCACGGGTCGAGAAGCAGATTTTCGAGTACATGGCGGCGAATCGGCAGGTGTTGGTTTAAGTGATCGTTCCCACGCTCTGCGTGGGAATGCCTCTTCGGACGCTCCGCGTTCGGCCTTTGGGACGCAGAGCGTCCCGGGCTGCATTCCCACGCAGAGCATGGGAACGATCATTGCGGTAATCAGTCCGGAATCGGCAGGCACAGGCTCTCTTTCACCTCTTCCATGACGATATAGCTCTTCGATTCACGCACATGCGGCAGCTTCAACAGAATGTCGCCGAGCAGTTTGCGGTACGAGGCCATCTCGGAAATCCGCGCTTTCACCAGATAGTCGAAATCCCCTGACACCAAATGGCACTCCAGCACATGCGGCAGCTTCAGCACCGCGCGTCTGAATTCTTCGAATGTGTCGCCGGATTTGTAGTCGAGGCTGATCTCGACGAACACCAGCAGGCTACCCTTCAAATGCTGGGGATTGAGCCGGGCGTTGTAGCCCATGATGATCCCCTCGCGCTCCAGGCGCCGCACGCGCTCGGTGCAGGGCGTGGTCGAGAGACCGACCTTTTCCCCGAGTTCGGTGAAGGAAATCCGCCCGTCCGCCTGCAGGATGCGCAGGATGTTGCGGTCGATCTTGTCCAGCTCACGTTTGGTCTGAGTGTTGGTACGCATAGGGGATGCGCCTCCGTGAAAAGGGTTTTTGCCGAGAATTGTCGCCAAATATAGGCGCTTATATAGTGAAAAGCACTGGCATTTCTTTTTTACACTGCGCCCATCATTGCTCTAACAAACAGTTCGGCGAAAAGCCGCGATGAGGGATTGAAAATGCGCGTCATGGTCTTGGGTAGCGGCGTCATCGGTACCGCCAGTGCTTACTATCTGGCCCGTGCCGGGTTTGAAGTGGTGGTGGTCGACCGGCAGCCTGCTGCGGCCATGGAGACCAGTTTCGCCAACGCCGGCCAAGTCTCGCCGGGTTACGCCTCGCCGTGGGCTGCGCCGGGCGTGCCGCTCAAGGCCATCAAGTGGTTGCTGCAACGCCATGCGCCATTGGCGATCAAGGCCACCGCTGATATCGACCAATACCTGTGGATGGCGCAAATGCTGCGCAACTGCACCGCCAGCCGTTACGCGGTGAACAAGGAGCGCATGGTGCGTCTGTCCGAGTACAGCCGCGACTGCCTCGATGAATTGCGCGCCGAAACCGGTATCGCCTACGAAGGCCGCAGCCTCGGCACCACGCAGTTGTTCCGTACTCAGGCGCAACTGGATAACGCCGCCAAAGACATCGCCGTGCTGAAAGAATCCGGCGTGCCCTTTGAAGTCCTCGACCGCGCCGGCATCGCCCGCGTCGAACCGGCTCTGGCAGGCGTGACTGACATTCTCGCTGGCGCGCTGCGTCTGCCCAATGACCAGACCGGCGACTGCCAGATGTTCACCACGCGCCTCGCCGAAATGGCGCGCAAGCTCGGCGTGGAATTCCGTTTCGGCCAGGACATCCAGAAGCTCGATTACGCCGGTGATCGCATCAACGGCGTGTGGATCGACGGCAAGCTGGAAACCGCTGACCGCTACGTACTGGCGCTGGGCAGCTACTCGCCGCAGTTGCTCAAGCCGCTGGGCATCAAGGCCCCGGTGTATCCGCTCAAGGGCTACTCGCTGACCGTGCCGATCACCAACCCGGACATGGCGCCGACCTCGACCATTCTCGACGAGACCTACAAGGTCGCGATCACCCGCTTCGACAACCGCATCCGCGTCGGCGGCATGGCCGAGATCGCCGGTTTTGACCTGTCGCTGAACCCGCGCCGGCGCGAAACCCTGGAGATGATCGTCAACGACCTTTATCCTCAGGGCGGCAATCTGGCCGAAGCGAGTTTCTGGACCGGCCTGCGCCCGACCACGCCGGACGGTACGCCGATCGTTGGCGCCACGCCGTTCAAGAATCTGTTCCTCAACACCGGTCACGGCACGCTCGGCTGGACCATGGCCTGCGGTTCCGGCCGTTTGCTCGCCGACCTGATGGCGAAGAAAAAGCCGCAGATCAGCGCCGAAGGCCTCGATATTTCCCGTTACGGCAACCAGACCCAGGAGTCCGCAAAACATGTCAATCCAGCGCCAGCTCACCAATGAGCGCATGAGTCAGATCGTCAGCCACAACGGCACCGTGTATCTGGCCGGGCAGGTCGGCGACGACTTTGACGCCGGAATTGAACAGCAGACCCGCGAGGTGCTCGCCAATATCGAGCGCCTGCTCGATCTGGCCGGGACGGACAAGCAGCATCTGTTGTCGGCGACGATCTACCTGAACGACATTGAAGCGCACTTCGCCGGGATGAACGCGGTGTGGGACCAGTGGCTGCCAAAAGGCGCCGCACCGGCCCGTGCCACCGTCGAAGCGAAGATGGCCAAGCCAAGCATTCTGGTGGAGATATCCATCGTCGCCGCGCTGCCATAACGTTTTACAGATCCCTCTCCCGGTGCTGTTGGCGGTTCACGTCGTCAGTCAGCGCCGGTTTTTCTTCCCATGACCGCCCAGAAGTCTGCCGCCATGCGTCCTGCCCGTGCCCTGATCGACCTTCAAGCCCTGCGCCACAACTACCGAATTGCCCGCGAAGTCACCGGCGCCAAGGCGCTCGCCGTGATCAAGGCGGACGCCTACGGCCATGGCGCGGTGCTTTGCGCCCAGGCGCTGGAAGCCGAGGCTGACGGGTTTGCGGTGGCCTGCATTGAAGAAGCACTGGAGCTGCGTTCCGCCGGGATTCGCGCACCGGTTTTGCTGCTGGAAGGCTTCTTCGAAGCTGACGAGCTGGCGTTGATCGTCGAGCATGATTTCTGGTGCGTGGTGCATTCGCTGTGGCAGCTCGAAGCGATCGAGCAGGCGGTGCTGAGCAAACCGATCACGGTGTGGCTCAAGCTCGATTCCGGCATGCATCGCGTCGGCCTGCATCCGAAAGATTATCCGGCGGCCTATCAACGTCTGCTGGCCAGCGGCAAAGTCGCGAAAATCGTGTTGATGAGCCACTTCGCCCGCGCCGATGAACTGCATGCGCAAAGCAGCGCCGAGCAGGTCGCGGTGTTCGAAGCGGCGCGTCAGGGTCTGGCGGCGGAAGTCAGCCTACGCAACTCGCCAGCCGTGCTCGGTTGGCCAGAAATCCAAAGCGACTGGGTACGCCCGGGCATCATGCTCTACGGCGCGACCCCCTTCGAAGAAGTCAACGCCGTGGCCGAACGCCTGCAACCGGTGATGACCCTCGAATCGAAAGTCATCAGCGTGCGTGAATTGCCGGCCGGCGAACCGATCGGTTATGGCGCCAGATTCATCACCGACAAGCCGATGCGCATCGGGGTGGTCGCCATGGGTTACGCCGACGGTTACCCGCGTCAGGCGCCGACCGGCACGCCGGTGCTGGTGGCCGGCAAACTCAGCCGCCTGCTGGGGCGTGTGTCGATGGACATGCTCTGCATCGACCTGACCGACATACCGGAAGCGGGCCTCGGTTCCAACGTCGAACTGTGGGGCAAAAACATCCTCGCCAGCGATGTGGCGAAGTGGGCCGATACCATCCCGTATCAGATCTTCTGCAACCTGAAACGTGTGCCAAGGCTCTATTCCGAGGGTTGACGCCGCTGCGGGGGCCAAGTGTTGTAAATACTGAACGCTGTCGCCATGATAACGCTCAATATTCTTACAACATCAGGAGGCTCCCGCCTTGGACGTCGGTGAACGACTGCAATCGATCCGCAAGCTCAAAGGGCTTTCCCAGCGTGAACTCGCCAAACGCGCGGGCGTCACCAACAGCACCATTTCGATGATCGAAAAGAACAGCGTCAGCCCATCGATCAGTTCGCTGAGAAAGGTGCTCGGCGGCATTCCCATGTCGATGGTCGAGTTCTTTTCCGAAGAGATCCTGCAGGACCAGCCGACCCAGATCGTCTACAAGGCCAATGAGCTGATCGACATCTCCGACGGCGCCGTGACCATGAAACTGGTCGGCCGCGCCCACCCGAGCCGCGCCATCGCCTTCCTCAACGAAATCTATCCGCCGGGCGCCGACACTGGCGAAGAAATGCTCACCCACGAGGGCGAGGAAACTGGAATTCTGGTCGAAGGCCGCCTCGAACTGGTGGTGGGTCTGGAAACTTTTATCCTCGAAGCCGGCGACAGCTACTATTTTGAAAGTACCAAGCCGCATCGTTTCCGTAACCCGTTCGACGTGCCGGCGCGACTAATCAGCGCAGCCACGCCGGCGAATTTCTAAGCAGAAGGCGCCAAGCCAATACGGCAAAGGCCCCAGAACCATTTTACCGATGGGCAACAAGACCCCTCTAACCATGGGGTTGTTTCAGTACGGCGGCCTACCCGCTATACTTGCGCCCGCCTGCGAACCGTGGCCGCAGGCGTGAATAGCCACCATTGAGGGTGAACGCGTGAACCTAATTATGAAAATGCTGGCCGCACCAGCAACCGTACTGGCCCTCTGGGCTGTCAGCGCTCAAGCTGCGACAAATGACGACATCGCCAAGCGCCTCGAGCCCGTCGGCCAGGTGTGTGTTCAAGGGCAGGAATGCAAGGGTATGGAAGTGGCTGCTACCGCTGGCGGTGGCGGGGGAGCAAAGGCCCCTAAAGACGTGATCGCCAAGCACTGCAACGCTTGTCACGGCACGGGCCTGCTCGGCGCGCCGAAGATCGGCGACAAGGCAGCCTGGAAGGAGCGGGCCGATCATCAGGGTGGTCTGGACGGCATCCTCGCCAAGGCCATCACCGGCATCAACGCCATGCCGCCAAAAGGCACCTGCGCCGATTGCTCCGATGAAGAGCTCAAGGGCGCGATCAAAGAGATGTCCGGTCTGTAATCAGCGCCGGCTTTGAAAAAACCGTCTTCGGACGGTTTTTTTGTGTCTGTGGTTTCTGGTTTCCGATTCATTCAGGCCCTGATCCCTCCAAACCAAACACTGTCCTTTGCAGCAAACTCAAGGCAATCTCGGTCTACCCCTATCAATAGAACGGGCGGGAGGCTTCAGATGGTGCAGTTGTGTTCGATCGAACAGGCGGTGGACGACGTGCTGGCGCGTTTGCCTGCGCACATCCACATGGGCCTGCCGCTGGGGTTGGGCAAGCCGAATCACTTCGTTAACGCGCTATACCGGCGCATCAAGGACCTGCCCGAGCGGCAGCTGACGATCTATACCGCGCTGTGCCTCGGTCGGCCGAATCTGGGCGATGGGTTGCAGAAGCGCTTTATCGAGCCTTTCATCGAACGCGTGTTTGGTGATTATCCGGAGTTTGATTTTCTCGCCGATCTCCAGCATGACAGCCTGCCCGCCAACATCCGAATCCAACAGTTCTTCATGCAGCCGGGCAGTCTGCTCAACAGCGCGCCGGCGCAGCAGGATTACGTCAGCAGCAATTACAGCCATGCTGCCCGCGACATCAATGCGGCGGGCCTGAACCTTGTGGCGCAACTGCTGGCCAGCAACAGTGAGCATCCCGATCGTCTGAGCCTGAGCTGCAACCCGGACATCACCCTCGACCTGCTGCCGATGATCGCCAAGCGCCGCGAAGCGGGGGAGACCATTGTGCTGGTCGGCCAGGTCCATACGGATCTGCCGTACATGCCCGGCGATGCGGAAGTCGATATCGACACGTTTGATCTGCTGATCGACGAAAAGGACAGCAGCACGCTGTTTTCCACGCCGAATATGCCGGTGGGCTTTCAGGATCATTTCATTGGCTTGCACGCCAGTGCGCTGGTGCGCGATGGCGGTACATTGCAAATTGGTATCGGCTCGATGGGGGATGCGTTGACTGCTGCGCTACTCGCGCGGCAGGCCGATAACGCCGGCTATCAGGCGGTGCTCGATGACATCAACCTCAGCCAATGGGCGCAATTGATTCAGCGCGAGGGCGGCACCGCGCCATTTGCCAAAGGCCTCTACGGTTGCAGCGAGATGTTCGTCAACGGGCTGCTGGTTTTGGCGGATGCCGGGATCATCCGGCGCAAGGTCTATCCGGATGTGCCGACCCAAGAGCAGGCCAACGCCGGCAGCCTAGATGAAGCGGCACAGCCTGACGGTATCTGCGTCCACGGCGGCTTCTTCCTCGGCCCGCGCAGCTTTTATGAACGGCTGCGCGAGTTGCCGCAAAGCAAGCTGCTGGAATTCAACATGACCCGTATCAGCTACATCAACGAGCTGTACGGCCAGGAAGAGCTCAAGCGCTTGCAGCGCATCGATGCGCGCTTCATCAACACCGTGTTCACCATGACTCTGCTCGGCGCCGGCGTGGCTGATCAATTGGCAGACGGACGCGTGCTCAGCGGGGTTGGCGGCCAGTACAACTTTGTTGCTCAGGGCCATGCGCTGGAGGGCGCGCGATCGATGTTGATCCTGCGCAGCTGGCGCGAATCGGGCGGCGAGGTCAGTTCCAATATCGTCTGGGACTACGGCCACTGCACGATCCCGCGGCACCTGCGCGACATCGTCGTCACCGAGTACGGCATCGCCGACCTGCGCGGTAAGTCCGACGCGGCGGTGATTGAAGCGCTGCTCAATATCAGCGATTCGCGCTTCCAGCCGGGGCTGATCGAACAGGCGCAGAAAGTCGGCAAGCTGCCAAAGGATTTCCGTATCGATCCACGGTTTGCCGATAACACACCGCAACGCTTGCAGGCGATTGCCGCGCGACATCCGAACCTGTTTCCGGAGTATCCGCTGGGCTGTGATTTCACTGTGATCGAACGGGATCTGCTGCGGGCGCTGAACTGGCTGAAGAGCAAGTTCAAGCTGACGGAGATTCTGGAATTGGGCAAGGCAGCGCTGGATGCGCCGGAGGCCTCAACGTTCCCGGAACACCTTGAGCGGATGCAGCTGACCAATCCGGAAGGTCTCAAGGAAGACCTGTTCCAGCGCTTGCTGCTCACCGGTCTGAAAGCCACCGCGCAATAACTGACCACCCCGGAACCCACTGTGGGAGCGAGCCTGCTCGCGAAAGCGGTGTGTCATTCACTCAACAGGGTGACTGACACAATGCATTCGCGAGCAGGCTCGCTCCCACAGGGGTAACTCGGTGCCGCTGGTTACTCGATGAAGGTAACGACGCCATCCTTCAGCGATTGCACCCGGGCCAGGGACTCAACGCGGTAGCCCTGCGAGTCCAGTTCGGCGCGGCCGCCCTGGAACGACTTCTCGATGACGATGCCCAGACCGGCAACGGTGGCGCCGGCCTGTTTGATGATCGAGATCAGCGCTTGCGAGGCCTTACCGTTGGCCAGGAAGTCGTCGATGATCAGCACGCGGTCGCTGCTGGTCAGGTGGCGCGGGGAGATGGCCACGGTGCTTTCGGTCTTCTTGGTGAACGAGTAGACGGTCGCCGAGAGCAGGTTTTCAGTCAGGGTCAGCGACTGTTGCTTGCGGGCGAAGATCACCGGCACGCCGAGGTTCAGACCGGTCATGATCGCCGGGGCGATGCCTGAGGCCTCGATGGTGACGATCTTGGTGATCCCGGAATCCTTGAACAGCGCGGCGAATTCGTCACCGATGAGCTTCATCAGGGCCGGGTCGATCTGGTGGTTCAGGAAAGCGTCGACTTTCAGGACCTGATCGGAAAGCACGATGCCTTCTTCGCGGATTTTTTTGTGCAGTGCTTCCACAACAGCTTCCTCTGTTGGCGCGATGGGCGCCGAAGGTAGATTAAAAAGTAGTCGATTCTAGCGCTTTAACATCGCGCGTATATCGGCCAATGCGCTATTGCCACGCACGGCTTTGACTTCAGTCGGGGTGTCGTCGTTGCCTTCCCAGGCCAGATCGTCCGGCGGCAGCTCATCCAGAAAGCGACTCGGCGCGCAGTCGATGATTTCACCGTACTGCTTGCGCTTGGCAGCGAAGGTGAATGCCAGGGTCTGGCGGGCGCGGGTGATGCCCACATAGGCCAGGCGACGCTCTTCTTCGATGGTGTCGGCTTCGATGCTGGAACGATGCGGGAGGATTTCCTCTTCCATGCCCATGATGAACACGTAGGGAAATTCCAGCCCTTTGGACGCATGCAGCGTCATCATCTGCACACCTTCGGCACCGTCCTCTTCTTCCTGCTGGCGCTCGAGCATGTCACGCAGCACCAGTTTGCCGATGGCGTCTTCGACGGTCATTTCGCCGTCTTCGTCTTTCTCGAGGGTGTTTTTCAACGCCTCGATCAGGAACCAGACGTTGCCCATGCGGTAGTCCGCCGCCTTGTCGCTGGAGCTGTTGGTGCGCAGCCAGTTCTCGTAGTCGATGTCCATGACCATGCTGCGCAGCGCAGAGATCGGATCTTCGCCGGCGCACTGCTCGCGGACCTTGTCCATGAAGCGCTTGAAGCGCGCCAGGCGATCGGTGAAGCGGCTGTCGAGATGTTCGCCCAGGCCAATTTCGTCGGTGGCGGCGTACATCGAGATCTTGCGTTCGGTAGCGTAGTTACCGAGCTTTTCCAGGGTGGTCGAGCCGATCTCGCGGCGTGGCACGTTGATCACGCGCAGGAAGGCGTTGTCGTCATCCGGATTGACGATCAGGCGGAAGTAGGCCATCAGGTCCTTCACTTCCTGACGACCGAAGAAGCTGTTGCCGCCGCTCAGGCGATACGGCACCTGGTGGTGTTGCAGCTTCAATTCGATCAGCTTGGCCTGGTAGTTACCGCGATAGAGAATCGCAAAATCGCTGTACGGGCGGTCGGTGCGCAAATGCAGGCTGAGGATTTCCATCGCCACGCGCTCGGCTTCGGCGTCCTCGTTGCGGCAGCGGATCACGCGGATCTCGTCGCCGTGGCCCATCTCGCTCCACAGCTGTTTTTCGAATTCGTGCGGGTTGTTCGAGATCAGCACGTTGGCGCAGCGCAGGATGCGGCTGGTGGAGCGGTAGTTCTGCTCCAGCATCACCACTTTCAAGGACGGATAGTCGTCCTTGAGCAGCATCAGGTTTTCCGGGCGCGCGCCACGCCAGGCATAGATCGACTGGTCGTCGTCGCCGACCACGGTGAACTGGTTGCGCTTGCCGATGAGCATCTTCACCAACAGATACTGGCTGGCGTTGGTGTCCTGGTATTCGTCGACGAGCAGGTACCGCACCTTGTTCTGCCACTTTTCGAGAATGTCGGCGTGTTCTTCGAAGAGCTTTACCGGCAGCAGGATCAGGTCATCGAAGTCCACCGCGTTGAACGCCTTGAGCGTGCGCTGGTAGTGGGTGTAGACGATCGCGGCGGTCTGTTCCTTGGGATTGCGCGCGTTTTCCAGGGCCTGGGCGGGCAGGATCAGGTCGTTTTTCCAGGCGCCGATCATGTTCTTGATCTCGTCGACGCCGTCGTCGCCTGCGTATTCCTTCTGCATGATGTCGGTCATCAGGGCTTTGACGTCGGTCTCGTCGAAGATCGAGAAACCGGGTTTGTAGCCCAGCCGCGCATGCTCCTTGCGGATAATGTTCAAGCCCAGGTTGTGGAAGGTGCAGACGGTCAGGCCGCGTCCTTCGCCGGCACGCAACAGGGTGCCGACCCGCTCTTTCATTTCGCGCGCTGCCTTGTTGGTAAAGGTCATGGCGACGATGTACTGGGCGCGGATGCCGCAGTTCTGAATCAGGTGCGCGATCTTGCGCGTGATCACGCTGGTCTTGCCGGAGCCAGCACCGGCGAGCACCAATAGAGGGCCGCCGACGTAGTTCACGGCTTCTTGCTGCCGGGGATTGAGTCGGGACATACGAAAATTCGGGAGTCGTTGACGAAATGGGCCGGCATTTTAACAGGCTCAGCGATTTGTGCTGCTCTGTCCGACTTGTGACGCAACACGCGATTCAAATTTGCCGGTTTTGTTACTTTCACGCAGGATGCGCGGGGATTTTGCGGCTAATGTTCTCATTCGTGACACAAAATAACGTTTCGATGCCGTTGTCATCAGACAACGCATTGGTCATTGTTCAGCACACCGGCATAATGCCCCGCCTACATCATTGCAGAGTCTAGGGAGTCAGCTTGTCTACGCCTGTCGAACCCTTGCGTTTGCTGCTACTGGCCGAAGAGCCAGCGTGGACAGCGTTGTTGCGTGAGTGTCTGGCTCCGATGGGGAGCGCGGCGGTGCTGATCAGTGCGCCGAACTGGGATTCGGTCAGCCGCCTGTTCGAGGACAACCGCCACGCGGTACTGCTGACCCTGCCAGCGTTGCAACCGCCGCCCGGGCGTTGCAGCCTGCCGACCGTTCTGCTGCTGGAGCACGAACCGGCCACTGCGCCGGTCGGTGTCAGCGACTGGCTGGTGTTCGACGCTCTCGACGCCGGCATGCTCCAGCGCTGCCTGCGCCATGTGCGCGAGCGCGGCGTGCTGGAAAACACTCTTCAGCGCCTCGCCGAACAGGACCCGCTGACTGGCATCGCCAATCGCCAGGGCTTTCAGACCCTGCTTACTGCGCGTCTTGCCGAGGGCGACGGGCGCGGTCTCGCCCTCGGCCATCTTGATCTCGACAATTTTCGCCATGCCAACGACGCCCTCGGGCATCAGGCCGGCGATCGCTTGATCCTGCAAGTCGTCGCGCGGCTGAAAAGTCAGCTGGAGGCCGGCGATCAACTGGCACGGCTGGGCAGCGATGAATTCGCTCTGCTGATCGATACCCGCCGCGCGCCGCAACGCGCCGAGTGGATGGCCGAACGCATCACTGAGGCGTTGGCCGAACCTTATTGGGTCGACGGCGAGAGCCTGCTGATCGGCTCCAGCCTTGGCATCGCCCATGCCCGCGCCAATGGCGGTGCCGATCCACTGATGTGGCACGCGCACATCGCCATGCAGCAGGCCAAGAGCACACAGGGCTGCACCTTTCATATCTTCAACGAACGCATCAATCGCAACGCACGAAGCATGGCCGACCTCGAAAGCGAACTGCGCCGGGCTTTGCGCCGCGATGAGCTGGAACTGCATTACCAGCCACGCCTGAATCTTGAAGACGGCCAGATTGTCGGCCTCGAAGCGCTGGTGCGCTGGCGTCATGGCGAGCGCGGTCTGTTGCCACCGAGCGAGTTCGTCCCGCTGGCCGAGCAGAGCGGTCTGATCGTGCCATTGGGTTACTGGGTGATTTCTCGCGCCTTGCGCGATATGCAGGCTTTGCGCGAGCAGGGGCTGCCGGCGCTGCACATGGCGATCAACCTGTCGTTCCGCCAGTTTCAGGACAGCCAGTTGCTGCCGACACTCAGCCGTCTGATTGCCGAGCGCGGCGTCGAGGCGCAGTGGCTGGAATTCGAACTGACCGAAACCGCGGTAATGCGGCGCAGCGATCTGGTCAAACAGACCATGGATGCTCTCGGCCGCCTCGGCGTGCGCTTCTCCCTGGACGATTTCGGCACCGGGTTTTCATCATTCGTGCACCTCAACAGCCTGCCCATCACCTTGCTGAAGATCGACAAGAGTTTTGTCGGCGGCATGGAACAGCGCGAAGAGAACCGCAAACTGGTGCACGCGATGATCAACCTTGCGCACAACCTGCATCTGGAAGTGGTCGCCGAGGGCGTCGAAACGCCGGAGCAGCTGGAATTGTTGCGCGGGTTCGGCTGCGATCAGGTGCAGGGTTATCTGATCAGCCGGCCGTTGCCGTTGGATGAGCTGGTGGAATATCTGACCTCGGGATCGAACCAGCAGCCGGCTTTGGAAATCGTCGGTTGATCACGATTGTTGCGGCCGGCACAAATCCCCGTGGGAGCGAGCCTGCTCGCGAAGGCGTTATGTCAGCTGAATGATCTGGGCCTGACACTCGGTCTTCGCGAGCAGGCTCGCTCCCACAAAGGAAAACCTCATTCGGCCTGGGGGATGTTGAAACCTTGAGCTTGCGGCTCGCGCCGAATCATCCGCTGCATCTTCCATTCGAACGCCAGCGTCAGGCTCACCGCCGCGCACGCCAGGCCCAACGCCAGACCCCACCAGACACCCGTCGGCCCCCAGTTGAGGTGGAACGCCATCCACCACGCCGCCGGTGCGCCAATCAGCCAATAGCAAGCCAGCCCGACCAGAAATGTGGTTTTGGCATCCTTGAGCCCGCGAATACAGCCCATGGCAATCGTCTGCGTGCCGTCGAACAGCTCGAACCACGCCGCTACGGCCAGCAGGCTCACCGCCAGACGGATCACCTCGGCAAACGCCGGGTCATTATGGTCCAGGAACAGGCCGACCAACTGGTTCGGCCACAGCCAGAACACCAGGGCGAAGCCGAGCATCACCACGGCGCCGAAAGCGATACCGACACGCCCGGACATCCGTGCATCGACCAGTTGCCCGGCGCCGTAGTGTTGGCCGACGCGCATGGTGATGGCATAGGACATCCCGGCCGGGACCATGAAGGCCACCGACACGATCTGCAGGGCGATCTGATGCGCACCCATTTGCGTACTGCCCATGGTGCCCATGCACAACGCGGCAAAGGCAAACAGCCCGACTTCCACCGCATAGGTGCCGCCAATCGGCAGGCCCAGGCGCCAGAGTTCTTTCAGGTATTGCCGGTTCGGCCGCGACAGACCGGCGCGCAACGGATAAGCGTCATAAGCCGGATGCCGACGGATATGCCATGCCAGCGCCAGTGCCATGCAGTTGGCGACAATCGCCGTGACCAGACCGATGCCGGTCAGACCCAACTGCGGCAGGCCGAACATGCCGGTGATCAGCGCGTAGTTGAGCAGGAAGTTGGCCACCGTGCCGGCGAGGCTGATGACCATCACTGGCGTCGCCCGGCCGATTGCACTGGTAAAGCCGCGCAGAGCCATGAAGCTCAGATAACCGGGCAGGGCGAAAGGCAGGGCGATGAGGAATTGCCCGGCGGCGTTGACGTTGGTTTCGGTCTGGCCAAACAGCAGCAACACAGGTTTGAGGTTCCACATCAGCAGCCCGGCGCCGAGGGCCATCAGCCACGCCAGCCACAACCCGGCCTGCGTCAGCCGCGCCGCGCCGATGATGTCGCCGGCACCCTGACGGATCGCCACCAGTGTGCCGACCGCTGCAATCACGCCGATGCAGAAAATCGACACGAACGAGTAGCTCGCCGCACCGAGGCCGCCACCGGCCAGCGCTTCGGGACTGAGGCGCGCCATCATCAGGGTGTCGGTGAGCACCATCAGCATGTGCGCCAACTGCGAAGCAATCAGCGGCCCCGCCAGCCGCAGAATGGCCCAGAGTTCGGTACGCACAGGATGCTGCATGGTCATCACCACCCAAATATCAGAGGAAGCAGAAGAGCGTCGATTCTCGGCGCTTGGCAGGCTTTGCACAAAGGGATAAAAAGGATGGGTGGCATGATTAATACTCATCCTGAAACGTACCCGCCGGATTGGCTATATCCCCGCTACTGGAGCTTTTTGTATGTCCCGACGCCTTCCGCCGTTGTACGCCCTGCGCGCATTCGAAGCGGCAGCGCGACACAGCTCGTTCACCCGCGCGGCGGAAGAATTGTCGATCACCCAGAGCGCGGTCAGTCGGCACATGCGCACCCTTGAAGAACACTTCGCCTGCCGGCTGTTTCATCGCAGCGGGCGCAACCTGCAACTGACCGAATCGGCACGGCTGCTGCTACCCGGAATCCGCGAAGGCTTCGCCGCCCTTGAGCGCGCCTGCAATACCTTGCGTGCCGAGGACGACATCCTGCGCATGAAAGCGCCATCGACCCTGACCATGCGTTGGCTACTGGCGCGGTTGAGTCGCTTCCGCCATTTGCAGCCGGGCAATGAGGTGCAACTGACCAGCGCATGGATGGATATCGATTCGGTGGACTTCAACAATGAACCGTTCGATTGCGCGGTGTTGCTCAGTGACGGGCATTTCCCGCCGGACTGGGAAGCGAGCCTGCTGTTTCCCGAGGAATTGATCCCGGTCGGTGCGCCGAACCTGCTCAATGATCAACCTTGGGACGTAGCGCGTCTGGCGACCGCCGAACTGCTGCACCCGACCCCCGATCGCCGCGACTGGCGCAGTTGGCTGGAGCGCATGGGCCTGTCCGATCAGGTCTCGCTCAAGGGTGGGCAAGTGTTCGATACGCTGGAGCTGGGCATGATCGCGGCGGCGCGCGGCTACGGCGTTTCGATGGGTGATCTGTTGATGGTTGCCGAAGATGTTGCGCAGGGGCGCTTGAGCCTGCCGTGGCCAACGGCCGTCGCCAGTGGCCTGAATTATTACCTGGTCTGGCCGAAACCGCGTCCGGGAGGTGAACGTTTGCGCCGCCTCAGCGATTTTCTGCAGAGCGAAGCCCGCGCCATGCAATTGCCGGCGGTAGAGCGCTTGAGCTGAAACGTTCGAGCCGGCACAATGCCATCACTGCGATATACCCACGCAATGCGCTCAAGTATTCGGTTTTACCGCCGACTACGAGCTTGTGGAACCGTCGTGCCGGTTTCGCGCTACACCCCACTATTAGAATGTTTTCCGGGCAATTACCGCGATCAAGGAGGATTCGGTGGCTCGGCCAGGAGCTGTTCATGTCTCAACCTCGTGCTCGGATCGCCTCGCAGCTGGGCCTTGCCCTTGCTGTGATACTGGCGATAGTCATCAGCGGCAGTACGGTGTTCGCCTTGCGTTCGCTGGATTCCGCCAACCTCGCCACCCGTGAAGAGCATCTGGCCAGTGAGGCCCGGCTGCTGGCCGATCAACTGAGTACCTTCCACGGTACGCTGCGCGAAAGCACCCTGCGCCTGAGCGGTCTGTTCGAAAAACGCTTCGGCAGTGGCCTGAGTGTGCACCCCGATCAGCCAGTGACCGTGGCCGGCGTGCAGACCCCGGGTCTGCATCTGGGCAACGAAGTGCTGAACAACAACTTCAAGGAAGTTGACGAGTTCAAGCAGATGACTGCCGGTGTGGCCACGGTATTCGTGCGCAGCGGCGAAGACTTCATTCGCGTCAGCACCAACGTCAGCAAGCAGGACGGCACCCGTGCCATCGGCACCGTGCTCGATCATGCCAACCCGGCCTACGCGAAGTTGATGGCAGGGCAGAGTTATGTCGGCCGCTCGTTGCTGTTCGAGCGCTACTACATGTCGCAGTACACACCGGTGCGCGATGCGGGCGGCAAGATCATCGCCGTGTTGTATGTAGGTTTCGATTACACCGACGCGCAGAACGCGCAGTTCGCCAATCTCAAGCGCTTCCGCATTGGCAAGACCGGCTCGCTGGCCCTGCTCGACGAGCAGAACAAATGGCTGGTGCCGATTGCCGGCGTCGAAAACCTGGATCAAGCCGCCCCGACCATCAACAACCTGGTGAAAACCCCGGGCAAGGGTGAGTTCTGGAGCGACAAGGGCGAGGACTTCTACAGCATCGCCGTGCCGTTTGAAGGTGGTCCGTGGTCGGTGGTGGCGAGCATGCCGAAAGCCGAGATCCGCGCGGTGACCTGGAGCGTCGGTACGCAACTGGCGATCGGCAGCCTGCTGGCGATGTTGCTTGCGGTCGGTTCCGTGGTCTGGCTGCTGCGCAGCAAACTCGCGCCGTTGGGCGATCTGGTGCGTCAGGCTGAGGCCTTGGGTGCTGGTGATCTGAGCGTGCGTCTGAACGTATCGAGCCACGATGAAATCGGGCAGCTGTCCCGCGCGTTCAACCAGATGAGCCAGGCGCTGTCGACCATGGTCGAGCACATCCGCCGCGCTTCGGAAGAGGTCAATAGCCGTGCGCAGGCGCTGTCCGGTTTGTCCGGTGGTGCTTACGAAGGCATGGAGCAACAGTCGGGCGAAATCACCAGCATGGCCGGCGCCGTGGAAGAGTTCAGCGCGACGTCGTTGAACATCGCCGACAACATGGGCGCGACTCAGCGCCTGGCGCAGGAAAACGCTCAGCAAACGCAGATCGGCCGCAGCTCGATGGAAGAAGCGTCGTCGTCGCTGGAGCAGATCGCCGGTGCGCTGAACAGCACCGCCAGCGTGATCAACACGCTGGGGCAGCGCTCTCAGGAAATCGGCGGAATTGTCGGTGTGATCACCTCGATCGCCGAGCAGACCAACCTGCTGGCACTCAACGCTGCCATCGAAGCCGCGCGTGCCGGTGAACAAGGTCGCGGTTTTGCCGTGGTCGCGGACGAAGTGCGCAGCCTCGCCTCGCGTACCCGTCAGGCGACCGATGAAATCTCCAGCATGATCCACAGCATCCAACAGGAAACCGGCAACGCGATCAGCACTATGGAACAGGGCAACGTGCTGATGCAGGAAGGCCTGTCGCGCAACGCCAATGTCGCCTCGGCGCTGGCGCGGATTGACGAGCAGAGCCGTTCGGCAGGCCAGCAGTTTGCTGCGATCACCACCGCCACTCAGGAACAAAGCAGCACTGCGACGTTGCTGAGCAGCAATTTGCAGAGCATCGCCTTGGCCAACAGCGAGCAGCGTGAGGTGGTGTCGAACCTGGCTGTCACCGCGAAAGAGCTGGAGAAGCTGGCGGCGGATCTGCGTTCCGAGGTTGACCGCTTCCGTTGATGCATCTTTGAAACAGCTATCGCGAGCAGGCTCGCTCCCACAGTAGTCGGCGTAATTCACAAATATTGTGAAGGCCCGATGTCCCTGTGGGAGCGAGCCTGCTCGCGAATGCTTTTCTCCCACCGCTTCTTTACACTTGCTGAAACGTTTCCGCAGCGCTATAAAAATGGCACAACTCCAATAAAGGCTGCTGCCATGACCCCGCTCAAACTCCTCGTCGCCCTCGGCGCATTCTCTGCCGCTTCTCATGCCATGGCTTGGGACTATGTCCTGCTCGACGCCAACACTCCGGCAAAAAACCGGACGATCACCAGTGAGCAACTCGGTGTAAAAACCGCCAAACCGTTTTCCGTGACCTTGCGTACTCTGCATGGCGGTCGTCAGGAGGGCGTCAGCATCGTCGACATCGATAACGGCACGATGAAACTCTCGGTGGTGCCAACCCGTGGCATGAACGTGTTGCAGGCTTCGGTGGGCGACGTGCGCATGGGCTGGGATTCGCCGGTCAAGGACGTGGTCAACCCAGCGTTCATCGAACTCAACGGTCGCGGTGGTCTGGGCTGGCTGGAAGGCTTCAATGAGCTGGTCACCCGTTGCGGTTACGAGTGGGTTGGCCATCCCGGCATGGACAACGGCGAACTGCTGACCCTGCACGGTCGCGCCGCCAACATCCCGGCCAGCACCGTCACTTTGCACATCGACGAGAAGCCGCCGTATGCCATCACGCTGCGTGGCGAGCTGAAAGAGCAGGCATTCAAGAAAGTCGATTTCTCGGTAGCGACCGAACTGGTCACCGAACCGGGCAGCGCAAGCTTCGCCCTTAACGACACTCTGACCAACAACGGCGACTATGCGAAGGAATATCAGGCGCTGTATCACAGCAATTTCAGCACGCCGTTTCTTGAGCAAGGGGCAAAATTCGCTGCGCCGGTGAAGCAGGTATCGCCGTTCAACGACAAGGCCAAGGGTGACCTGCCCGACTGGCAGACCTATCGCGCGCCAACCAAGGACTACGACGAAACTGTCTACAACGTCGTGCCTTACGCCGACGCCAAGGGCGACACCTTGACTGTGTTGCACAACAAGGCCGGTAGTCTCGGCGTATCCGTTGGCTTCAACACCGAGCAGTTGCCGGTGTTCTCGCTGTGGAAAAACACCGACACCCAGGGGCAGGGCTACGTCACCGGGCTGGAGCCGGGAACCAGTTTTTCCTATAACCGTCGCTATCAGCGGCCGTTGAATCTGGTGCCGACCATCGCCCCAAAACAGCACAAGCAGTTCCAGATCAGCTACAGCCTGTTGGCGGATAAAGCTGCGGTGGATAACGCCTTGAAGCGCGTGACCGAGATTCAGGCCGGGCGTGATACCGAAGTGCGCCAGACGCCGCTGGTTGATCTGACCGAGCATTAAGGTGTCGCCGGCCGGTATTGCAGTGCCTCGGCCAAGTGTTCGCGCTTGATTGCATCGACTTGCTCGAGGTCTGCCAGAGTGCGGGCGACCTTGAGCAGGCGATGGGCCGAGCGCAGCGAAAGCGTCAGCCGTTCACAGGCTGATTCCAGCCATGTCTCATCGGCTGTGGATAACTTGCAGTGCCGCTTCAATCCCGGCAGATCGAGAAACGCATTGGCACAGCCCTGACGCTTCTGCTGTCGTTCGCGAGCCTCGGCCACCAAAGCCGCAGCGCTGGCGCTGTTTTCGCCGGGCTTGGCTGCCGGATTCAACGCGGTTGCCTCCCGCGCCACGGTCAGGTGCAGATCGATACGATCCAGCAGCGGCCCTGACAGCTTGTTGCGATAGCGTTGGACCATATCCGGTGTGCACGAGCATTTGCCGCTGGGTTCGCCAAGATATCCACAGGGGCACGGATTCATCGCGGCAACCAATTGAAATCGCGCGGGGAAACGTACGCGATCCTTGGCCCGCGCGATGACGATATGTCCCGACTCCAAAGGCTCGCGTAAAACTTCCAACACCTTGCGATCAAACTCAGGCAACTCATCGAGAAACAGCACGCCATGGTGGGCGAGGGTGATCTCGCCGGGTTGCGGTTTCGAGCTGCCACCGACCAATGCCGGCCCTGAAGCCGAATGGTGCGGTTGCCTGAACGGCCGCTGCGGCCAGTGAGTCAAGGGAACCCCGCTGGCGACCGATTGAATCGCTGCCACTTCCAGCGCCTCGCATTCGGATAGCGGCGGCAGTAATCCTGGCAGACGACTGGCCAGCAGCGTCTTGCCAGTTCCCGGAGGCCCGCTGAACAACAAGTTGTGCGCCCCCGCTGCGGCAATCAGCAGTGCGCGCTTTGCGGCTGTTTGACCCTGCACTTCGTTGAGGTCGGGATAGGGCTTGGCAGCGTGCATCAAACCATCGGAAACGTAAGGCTCGACCGGCGTGTGCCCATTGAAATGCGCCACCGCTTCCAGCAAATGATCGACCGCAAACACCTTGAGCCCGGATGCCAGGCACGCCTCTTCTGCATTCGCTCGAGGCACCACCAGCGCCCGCCCGGCCTTGCGCGCCGCCAGTGCCGCCGGCAGCACACCACGCACCGGCCGCACGGCACCCGACAGCGCCAACTCACCCAGACATTCCACCTCGTCCAGGGTCAGGCAGGGCACCTGCACACTCGCCGACAGAATCCCCAAGGCAATCGCCAGATCAAACCGCCCGCCATCCTTGGGCAGGTCCGCCGGCGCCAGATTCAAGGTGATCCGCCGCGCCGGAAATTGCAGTCCGGAATTGATGATCGCGCTGCGTACGCGATCCTTGCTCTCCTTCACCGCCGCTTCAGGCAGGCCGACCATGGTCAGCGACGGCAGACCGTTGGCCAGATGGACTTCGACGGTAACAGCGGGGGCTTCCACGCCAATCTGGGCGCGACTGTGGACAATGGAGAGGGACATGGTCGTTCCTTGAGCTGAATCGGGGAGCCGCTTCCTGCGGGTTTTTGAAGGGTAGTTGAGCCGGGTTTCAGTGCTGAAATAGAGGTTTACAAGACGTATCCAGACCCGATGGGCTGTCACTGCTTGCCTGAATTAGAGCGTTGACTCTCGCCCGGCATTGAAGGATCATCCCATTCGAGGACTGCAACTGCGCATTCGTCGGGACTGGGCACCAGCAAAAGCTCCCCCGCATTTTTGGCAGCAGAGAAAGCTGGTTTCTCTGAAGTAGTGACGACGGGCTAGCCTGTCGGATTCTGAACCCAAGGCTGTAAAGCCCGGAGCTAAAGAATCGCTGCGACTACTCCTCAAAAAATACTTAAAAGGCGTCCATCGGACGCTTTTTTATTTCTGATTTGACGGTGCTCGTGGTATCTGCCCCACTAACGTGCCATGTGCGCGTTTTTGCGGGTACCAAGTCACCACGAAGTAACCAAATCCTGTGGCGCGCTCGTGTCGCGGTTCAAGAATCAGTGTTCCCATAGAAGTCCTTAGTACCGCGACCCTGTTTCCACATCGCTGTTCTTTGAACTCACAATAGATTTGTGCTCCCGGGACGATCATTTTCGCAACAATCGCTGCTACCCCATCGGCAGTCTGGCAACCATGCTTGAGCAAATCGGCACTATGGGCTTCCCAAATGTGCACTACGCCAAAACCACTATTCGCTCGACGGTGAATACCTACCCGCAGGTAAATCTTCCCGCCTGGCAAGCCGAATTTTGGCATATCGGGGATCGTGCCAAAGATGTAACCACCATCTGGATGCTGAACTAGCGTGTTTTCTTTGAGCTTGAGCAAATCAGACAAGAGGGATCCAGAACCAGAGTGTCTGGCGATCAATGTGTATCGCCTGGAACTCGACGAATAGGATCGACCAGCGCAGGCGAAAGCCACCAGCCTAATCACAGCGAAGAGCTCACGGAATCAGGCGCAGACGCTGATGTTTGTAGGGCCATGCCCTAATATTTGTAGGACGCTGGCGAAAGGGGTGTGAAGGTCTTGTACCGGGAGTCGGATGTTCCACTTTGGCCACTCAACGCAGCCTCTGGAGGCGAAAAATGGACCGCAGTGGTATGCGCCCGATTCATCCGGGCGAGGTTCTGAATAAGGAATTCATGGAGCCGTTGAGCATGACCGTCATGGATCTGGCCATGCCCACGAAATGGCCCGAAAGCGAGATCGAAGAGCTTGTGAAATGCCAGCTCAGGATCTGCGCCGATCTGGCAATCAGCCTCGCCATTCAGCTCAACACTACGCCTGAGTTCTGGATGAATCTTCAGTCGACTTACGATTTGCGCAGAGCCCAGCTCCGGCATGCGGGCTCATAGCGATTGCAGCATCCGCGAAGCCCTTTTCCACCATGGCCCTGCCCGGGTCGCCCAACCCTCTGCTGAACATTCAGCATCAGATGAGCTTAGAAACCTGGGTTTTTTGGCGCAATCGGACGGCGGTCATCAAGGTTGTAGGACGTTGCGGGGATGGTTCAAGGGCTGAAGATCAAAAGATCGCAGCCTTCGGCAGCTCCTACAGGGGACGCGAATTATTCAGCGGGCGGTGTCAGCTTCGCTTCCATCTCGGCAACCTTGGCTTCGAGGCTTTCGAGGCGGGCGCGAGTACGCGCCAGCACTACCATCTGACTATCGAACTCTTCCCGGCTGACCAGATCAAGTTTGCTGAAGGCACTTTGCAGCAGCATTTTGAACTGGCTTTCGATTTCGGCTTTCGGCAGCGGGGTGTCGCCGTTGAAGAGGCGGGAGGCGGTGCCGCTCAGGGCGTCGAGGAAGTCTTTGGGCGCGAGCATGGGAAATGTCCTGGAAACAATGGCCGGCAGTGTATCACGCAGTGTCTATAGTCAATCCCGTTGCACGGATGCACGCTTTTCGCGCAGGGGGACGGACGGTGGCGCACCGTTGTTGTGCGTATCGGCAAAAGCTTTTCTGCCCGAGCGCGTGCAACAGGGGCCAAGAGATTGAAATGCAGGGTTTTTGCCGAGCTGGCAAGGTTTCTGCTTAGTCACCCTCGACCCATGCACTGATGCAGTCGCTGTGACGAATGCAGTGCGGCAGACGAAGCGGGGAGTTTCGTCTGATGCGGTTAGCTGGCGTCAACGATGCGTTACAAAGCCAGGCACTGCGCTTAGACTTGAGACGGGTTTGTTTTCCTGGGGCAAGTCCACCAATTCGGGAGAGAGTTTCATGAAGCTAGTCACTGCCATCATCAAGCCGTTCAAGTTGGACGACGTGCGCGAGTCGCTGTCCGAAATCGGCGTGCAGGGCATTACCGTTACTGAAGTCAAAGGCTTCGGCCGGCAGAAGGGTCACACCGAGCTGTATCGCGGCGCGGAATATGTGGTCGATTTTCTGCCCAAGGTGAAAATCGACGTGGCCATCGACGACAAGGATCTGGATCGGGTTATCGAGGCGATAACCAAAGCGGCCAACACCGGCAAGATCGGTGACGGCAAGATCTTCGTGGTCAATCTGGAACAGGCGATCCGCATCCGTACCGGCGAAACCGATACCGACGCGATCTAAGCGCCGCCACAAACCCAACGCCCCAGGAGAAAACAATATGACTCTGCGTAAATTCGCAGGGCTAGGCGCCCTGTTGTCCATCGTAATGCCCGGCATCGCCATGGCGGCAGACGAAGTGGCAGCGCCAGTCCTCAATTCCGGCGACACCGCCTGGATGCTCACCTCGACAGCGCTCGTGCTGTTCATGACCATCCCCGGCCTGGCGCTGTTCTACGGCGGTATGGTTCGCTCGAAAAACATTCTTTCCGTGCTGATGCAGTGCTTCGCCATTACCGGTCTGATCAGCATCCTGTGGGTCATTTATGGCTACAGCATTGCCTTCGACACCACCGGCATGGAGCAGGGCGTCGTCAACTTCAATTCGTTCTTCGGTGGCATGGGCAAGGCGTTCCTCGCCGGTGTCACGCCTTCGAGCATCACCGGCCCGGCGGCGCTGTTCCCTGAAGCGGTGTTCATCACCTTCCAGATGACCTTCGCGATCATCACCCCGGCGCTGATCGTCGGTGCGTTCGCCGAGCGCATGAAGTTCTCCGCGATGCTGATTTTCATGGGCATCTGGTTCACTCTGGTTTATGCACCGATCGCGCACATGGTCTGGTCCGGTAACGGCGGCCTGATGTGGGACTGGGGCGTGCTCGACTTTGCTGGCGGCACCGTGGTGCACATCAACGCCGGTATCGCCGGCCTGGTCGCGTGCCTGGTACTGGGCAAGCGCAAAGGCTTCCCGACCACACCGATGGCTCCGCATAACCTCGGCTACACCCTGATGGGCGCGGCGATGCTGTGGGTTGGCTGGTTCGGCTTCAACGCTGGTTCCGCTGCTGCCGCCAACGGCACTGCCGGTATGGCCATGCTGGTTACTCAGATCGCCACCGCCGCTGCGGCACTGGGCTGGATGTTTGCCGAGTGGGTCACCCACGGCAAGCCAAGCGCACTGGGGATTGCTTCGGGCGTGGTCGCCGGTCTGGTCGCGATCACTCCGGCCGCTGGCACTGTAGGCCCGATGGGTGCACTGGTGATCGGTCTGGCCGCAGGCGTGGTGTGCTTCTTCTGCGCCACCACCCTGAAACGCAAACTCGGCTATGACGATTCCCTGGATGCCTTCGGCGTGCACGGTATCGGCGGTATCCTCGGCGCGATCCTCACTGGTGTGTTTGCCGCACCGGCACTGGGCGGCTTCGGCACCGTGACTGACATCGGCGCGCAGGTCTGGATTCAGATCAAAGGCGTCGGCTTCACGGTGATCTACACCGCGATCGTGACTTTCATCATCCTCAAGGTGCTGGACGCCGTCATGGGTCTGCGCGTAACCGAGGAAGAAGAGTCGGTCGGCCTCGATCTGGCACAACACAACGAACGCGGCTACAACCTGTAAGTACGCGCGATAAAAAATTGCCCGGTTCGCCGGGCATTTTTTTGTCCGGGATTTGTCATTCAGGGTGCGGCTGAAAGGATTTTTCTTACGGCTTTGGTCGTCTTTACGACGAGGCTTTTTCTGCGGGCAATCGCTTACATCGCTGCAGGAATATTAGGGCCTTTGTTTTTTTTCAGAGCACGCTAGAATGCGCCCCGAACGAGCGGAGAACTGTATGTGGCAACAGACTCTGATAACCCTGCGGGCAAGGCCCCGGGGCTTTCATCTGGTGACGGACGAGTTACTCGCAGGCTTGCCTGAACTCAAGACCTGTCGGGTCGGTCTGTTGCATTTGTGGCTGCAGCACACGTCGGCATCGTTGACCATCAACGAGAACGCCGATCCGGCAGTTCGTCGCGACTTCGAACGATTTTTCAATCGTCTGATCCCACAAGGAACAGACGGCTACGAGCACAACGACGAAGGCCCGGATGATCTCCCGGCGCACTTCAAGGCCAGCGTGCTCGGTTGCCAGATCAGTCTGCCGGTTGCGGCAGGGCGGCTGGCACTGGGTACCTGGCAAGGGATTTATCTGGGCGAGCACCGTGATCATGGCGGTGCCCGTAAAGTCCTCGCCACCTTGCACGGTGAACAGGCATGAGCCGCTGCCGGGCAGCGGCAGAAGATTTTTCAACGGCGGCTTCGACAGCCGCCAAAGCTGGTCTATAACTAATCTGCTTTTGGCAAGTCATGAGGTAGAACATGAGCGACGATGATCTGGAAAACGACGACCTCGAAGTAGGCGACGAAGACGAGGCCGAGGAAGGCCTGGAAGCGGCAGCGGAAGACGTTACCGAAGACGATGGCGGTGACGACACGCCGGCCCCGGCTGCCAAAGGCAAAGCCAAGGCTGCGGTCTCGGTCGACGAGTTGCCGAGCATCGAAGCCAAGAACAAGGAGCGCGACGCCCTGGCCAAGGCCATGGAAGAATTCCTTGCGCGCGGCGGCAAGGTGCAGGAAGTTGAGGCCAACGTGGTCGCCGATCCGCCCAAGAAGCCGGACAACAAGTACGGCAGCCGCCCTATCTGAGGCGCGTCGCTCGCTTGCTGAAAAAGCCCGCCGTCGCTGCGGGCTTTTTTATGCCTGAAATAAATCCGTTGAAAGCAAATGCAGTCCTCTGTGGGAGCGAGCCTGCTCGCGAAGAGGGCATGTCAGCCGACATACATGTTGAATGACACACCGCATTCGCGAGCAGGCTCGCTCCCACAGGGTTTGTGGATTATTTCGAGGTGGCATTCCAGCGCGAGAGCACGACGGGCAATTCGGTCAGGCTGCGAATTTCCGCATCCGGCAAGTGCTCCGCCTCCCAGACCTTGCCTGTCGGGTTGAACCACACCGCGCGCAACCCCGCCTGCTGCGCCCCGGCGATGTCATCGCCGGGATGATCGCCGACATGCACCGCCGCTTCAGCACCCACACCACCGCGCTGTAACGCTTCATGAAACAGCCGTGCATCCGGTTTGGCGATGCCGATGTCTTCGGCGCACAAGGCGAACTTGAAGTAATCCGCCAGCCCCAGCCGGCGCACGTCGGCATTGCCATTGGTGACCACGCCGAGGGCGTAATGATTGGCGAGCAGCTCCAGCAGCGGCTCGACCTCCGGGAACACTTCGATCTGATGCCGCGCATGCAGGAACACTTCAAAAGCCTTGTCAGCCAGCTCCGACGCCTCGCGGTGGGCATATCCGGCTTCTTCCAGCGCATGGAACAGCACGCGTCGACGCAGCGCGCTGATGCGGTGCTTGAGCCCCGGTTCGCCCGCCAGCACACGCTCGCGAATCGACCATAAATGCTCCACCGGCACCGCGCCCAGACTCGACGCATGTTCGCTCAGCCATTCGCGCAACACTGTTTCGGCGCTGGCGATCACCGGAGCGGTGTCCCACAGGGTGTCGTCGAGGTCGAAGGTGATCAACTGAATGCTCATGAATCATCGCCTTTCATGCGTTTGGCCCGGGGATGGGCGCTGTCGTAGACCGCCGCCAGATGCTGGAAGTCGAGGTGGGTATAGATCTGTGTGGTTTTGATATCGGAGTGGCCGAGCAATTCCTGCACCGCGCGCAGATCCTGCGAGGACTCGAGCAAATGGCTGGCGAAGGAGTGCCGGAGCATGTGCGGGTGCAGGTTCTGCCCCAGTTCGCGCTCGCCAGCCAGTTTGACCCGCACCTGAATCGCGCGCGGGCCAAGGCGTCGGCCCTGCTGGCTGACAAATACGGCATCGTCTGCCGGGTTGGTCATTGCGCGTAGCGGCAACCAGTGTTCGAGGGCTTCGCGGGCCTTGGCGCCGACTGGCAGCAGCCGGGTCTTGCTGCCCTTGCCGAGCACCTGAACCATGCCGTCGGCGAGGTCGAGTTGATCGAGATTGAGCCCGGTCAGCTCGGACAGGCGCAGGCCAGAGGAATAGAACAGCTCCAGAATCGCCTGATCGCGCCGGGCGAGAAAATCGTCCTCGACCGCACCTTCCAGCAGCTGCAATGCGCGATCGGTATCAAGGGTTTTCGGCAGGCGTCGTTCGCCTTTCGGTGGGGCCAGGCCGGTGGCCGGGTCGTGGTCACACAGGCCTTCGCGATTCAAGTAGTGATAGAGCCCGCGCACCGCCGAGAGCAGGCGGGCGAGGCTGCGCGAGGACTGGCCTTGAGCATGCAACCGGGCGATCAGGCTGCGCAGGCGCTGGATATCCAGCGCGGCCCAGCTGCCGATGTTCTGCTTGATGCACCAGCCAAGGACTTTATCGAGGTCGCGGCGATAAGCCGACAGGGTGTGCGGCGACACCTGTCGCTCACTGCGCAGATGTTCGCAGTAAGCGTCCAGTTGTCGTTCCATGGTCAGCGTACCGAGCGCAGCGAGCTGTTGACCCGTGGCAGCACGCGGCCCATGACCTCGGCGATGTAGCTCAGGAACAGGGTGCCGACCGAGCTCTTGTAGTGCTGCGGGTCACGGCTGGCGATGGCCAGAATGCCGTGAATGCCCTGATGGCTGATGGCAACCACGGCGGTCGAGCCGATCTGCTGGCGCTGTTCTTCGCCGAAGAGGAAATCCAGCTCATGTTCACGCAGGCTGCCGCTGACGCTTTTGCCTTCGGTGAGCAGGCCACCGATCGCGGTTTGCGCGTCGGCGTGAGTCACCCAGCGGCCGACCGGTGCCGGGTTGTCGCCGAGCAGGATCAGGCTGACGAAAGGCACCTGGAAATCCTGACGCAGGCTGTCTTCAACGCTGATGACCACGTCTTCCAGGGTCGATGCATCCATCAGCGCGAGAATCAGGCGGCGGGTCTTTTCGAACAGGCGATCGTTGTCGCGGGCCACGTCCATCAGATGCGAAAGGCGATGGCGCATCTCGATATTGCGGTCGCGCAGGATGGTCATCTGCCGTTCGACCAGCGACACGGTGTCGCCGCGTCGGTGCGGGATGCGCAACGACGGCAGCAGCTCTTCGTGCTCGACGAAAAAGTCCGGATGAGCCTCCAGGTAGGCGGCAACCGCGGCTGCCTCGAGGCTCTCGGACGCTGATTCATCGGCTGGTCGGGCGGGTACCTGTGGCTTGTCGGTCATGATTTCTGCTCGCTCAAAGACGCACTTGTCCTTCGTATACACGCACTGCCGGACCGGTCATCAACACCGGTTCGCCCGGGCCGGCCCACTCGATGGACAGACGCCCGCCGGGCAGGTCGATCAACAGCGGCGAATCCATCCACCCCTGACTGATGGCCGCCACCGCCGCCGCACAGGCGCCGGTGCCGCAGGCCTGGGTTTCCCCGGCGCCGCGTTCCCAAACACGCAGTTGCGCGCGATGGCGGTCGATGACCTGAAGGAAGCCGACATTGACCCGCGCCGGAAAGCGCGGGTGGTGTTCGATCTTCGGCCCCAGTTCATGCACCGGTGCGCTGTTGATGTCGTCCACGCGAATGACCGCATGGGGATTGCCCATCGACACGGCGGCCAGTTCGACCGTGGTGCCATCGACTTCCAGCGGATAGCTGCTGGCCTGGGCCGGCGCCTGGAATGGAATGTCTGCCGGCACCAGGCGCGGCGCGCCCATGTTCACGCCGATCTGGCCGTCGTTACGCACGTCCAGTTCAATGATGCCGCCCTTGGTCTCGACGCGGATCTGCCGTTTGGCGGTCAGACGCTTGTCGAGCACGAAGCGGGCGAAGCAGCGCGCACCGTTGCCGCATTGCTCCACTTCCGAGCCGTCGGAATTGAAGATCCGGTAGCGGAAATCCACATCCGGGTTGCTCGGCGCTTCGACGATCAGCAACTGGTCGAAACCGATACCGGTGTGGCGGTCGCCCCATTGCTTGGCGTGTTTGGGCTGAATGTGCGCGTGCTGGCTGACCAGGTCGAGGACCATGAAGTCGTTGCCCAGGCCGTGCATTTTGGTAAAACGCAGCAGCATGGGTTACTCCGGCAGCAGGCTTTCGCCGGCAAACAGCTCGGCCACGGTTTCGCGGCGACGCACTTCAAAAACCTGATCACCATCCACCAGCACTTCAGCGGCACGGCCGCGAGTGTTGTAGTTGGAGCTCATCACAAAACCGTAGGCGCCAGCCGAATGCACGGCCAGCAGATCGCCTTCTTCCAGCGCCAGCTCGCGGTCCTTGGCGAGGAAGTCGCCGGTTTCGCAGATCGGGCCGACGATGTCGTACTTGCGTGCAGCGCTGTCGCGCGGTTTCACCGCGGTGACGTCCATCCATGCCTGATACAGCGCTGGACGGATGAGGTCGTTCATCGCCGCATCGACGATGGCGAAATCCTTGTGCTCGGTGTGCTTGAGGTATTCGACCTGTGTCAGCAACACGCCGCCATTGGCAACGATGAAGCGGCCTGGCTCGAACACCAGCGCCAGATCACGCCCGTCGAGACGTTCGCGCACGGCTTTGATGTAGTCGGCAGCCAGCGGCGGCTCCTCATCGCGGTAACGCACGCCCAGGCCGCCACCGAGATCGATGTGGCGCAGGTGAATCCCGCAATCGCCCAGACGGTCGACCAGATCCAGCAGGCGATCCAAGGCGTCAATAAATGGTGGCAGCGTGGTCAGTTGCGAACCGATATGGCAGTCAACGCCCACCACTTCCAGGTTCGGCAGATGCGCGGCGCGCACGTACACGTCTTCGGCATCGGCAATGGCGATGCCGAACTTGTTCTCTTTCAGACCGGTGGAAATGTACGGATGGGTGCCGGCATCGACGTCCGGGTTCACGCGCAGCGAAACCGGGGCGCGAACACCCAGCTCGGCGGCGACTACTTGCAGGCGCTCGAGCTCGTCGGTGGATTCGACGTTGAAGCAGTGCACGCCGACTTCGAGGGCGCGGCGCATGTCGTCACGGGTCTTGCCGACGCCGGAGAAAACGATCTTGTCGGCGCTGCCACCAGCGGCCAGTACACGTTCCAGCTCGCCACGGGAAACGATATCGAAACCGGCGCCGAGACGGGCCAGGACATTCAGTACACCGAGGTTGGAGTTGGCTTTGACCGCGAAGCAGACCAGATGCGGCATGCCGGCCAGCGCATCGGCGTAGGCCAGATACTGCGCTTCGATGTGCGCGCGCGAGTAGACATAGGTGGGCGTGCCGAAGCGGTCGGCGATGGCGGACAGCGCCACACCTTCCGCGAACAGCTCCCCGCCACGGTAGTTAAAAGCGTCCATGGCGATCCCTTAGTAAACGTCGTGCTTGTGAGCCTTGGATGGCTGCTTCTGCGAAGACTGGGCTTGTTCGGCCGGGTCCTGATCGTCATCCGGCAGGTACAGCGGGCCTTTTTGACCACAGGCCGAAACGAGGCAGGCAACCGCGACGAGCGCAGCAAGGGAAGAGATCAGGCGCTTCATGGCGAAATCCTTGAAAATGCGTTAATTGCGCCGGAGTATACCGGCCACCCGGCAGCTTGCCTATGCGAGGGGGTTCCCGTCCGGCGGGGCTCCTGTGATGCGCATCATCCCTGTGGGAGCGAGCCTGCTCGCGAAGGCGTCGGCAAATTCAACAGGCTCGTTGCCTGACACACCGCTTTCGCGAGCAGGCTCGCTCCCACGGGGGCGGTGCTGGATGGGCCGACAGGTGCTTGGTCGTTAATCTTTGCAATCGGTCGGCAGCGTCCGTATCTTTCGGCGCTTGAGCCTGATCAGACATTTTTGAGGTTGCCGCAATGAGTTTGTCCGAAGCCCGTTTCCACGATCTGGTCGATGCTACCCAGCAGACGCTGGAAGATATCTTTGATGACAGCGACCTGGATATCGACCTGGAGAGCTCGGCAGGTGTCTTGACCGTCAAGTTCGAAAATGGCTCGCAGCTGATCTTCAGCCGCCAGGAGCCGTTGCGTCAGCTGTGGCTGGCGGCCGTGTCCGGTGGTTTCCACTTCGACTACGACGAAGAAAGCGAGCGCTGGATGTGCGACAAGAGCGAAGAGCAATTGGGCGAAATGCTTCAGCGCCTCGTAAAGCAGCAGGCTGGCGCCGAATTCGATTTCGAAGGTCTGTGATTCGTGACGGATGCCGCGCCTGTTCGCCCGCCGAAACCGCTCTACAGCAACGTCAGCCCGGCGGTGCCTTCGCCCTGCACGGGTGTGTGTCGACTGGACGAGCAGAAAGTCTGTCTCGGCTGTGCGCGCCACGTCGAGGACATTCGCGAGTGGCGCTCGGCGGATGATCAGCGGCGCCGGGTGATTTGCCAGCAGGCTACCGCACGAAAGTCCCAAGCCTGTTGATATTGTGGCGAGGGGATTTATCCCCGTTGGGTCGCGTAGCGGCCCCAAAATCTATACGGCTGCTGCGCAGCCGAACGGGGATAAATCCCCTCGCCACAAGGGTTTCACCCAGGCAAAAAAGGGCGTGACTTGTATATTTTTTGAGCTGTGATAGTGTCCGCGAACGCCTCAAACCACCGAGGCACGGTGAAAACCCCGTCTTTTTTGGCGGGGTTTTGCTTTTTTTGTGCAGAAGAAAGGAGTCTGCCTGGATCATGACCGCACCTTCCATCACCCTTACCCGTCTGGACGTGCAACGTCTGGAGCGCCTGATCGACAGCCTGAGCGACAAAGACCAGGCTGCGCCGGGCGTGATTGCGCTGCAAACCGAGCTGGACCGCGCCGATACCGTGGTCGGCCACGATGAAGTGCCCGCCGATGTCGTGACCATGAATTCCCGCGTGCATTGCCGCGAAGAAGGCAGTGGCAAGGATTACCACCTGACGCTGGTCTATCCCAAGGACGCCAACGCCGATGAAGGCAAGATTTCCATTCTCGCTCCGGTTGGCAGTGCGCTGCTGGGCCTGAAGGTCGGTCAGCACATCGATTGGCCGGCGCCGGGCGGCAAGTCGCTGAAACTGACCTTGCTGGAAGTGGAATCGCAACCGGTCAACGGCGGCGCCTTTCCCGAATAAATTCCTGCTTCAAACCTGTTCGAGCGCTTCATTCAACGAGCGCTCCAGGTCCGCCTTGTAGCGCAGATACAGATTGCTTGAACTGTGCCCGTCACCGAGCAGACCCGACAGGTCGAGGTCGGTGATGTAGCAGCGATAACGCTCGGTCTCGCGACGCTGCTCGACGATCTCCCGGGCGACCACGCTGAACAACTGGTCGCCATGCTCCAGCTCGCTGAATTCCCGCTGATTGCAGTACAAGGTGACCTGCACTTCGCCGGGTGCGGCTTTGCCGATGATTGCCTGCACGTCGTAGAACGGTTTGTTCACCGGGGTCTGCGGTGCTGGTCGGGTTTCGACCCTGCGCGAGCGCCCCGGGCCTGACGGCAACAGCTGGTAATACAAAGTCTCGGGGCTGCCCGCAGGGCCACCGTCCATCGGCAATTGCGCTTCACGGCGGTACTGGATCGATTGCAGAAAACGTTGCAGCGGCACCAGCAGACTCTGCTCGTCGTGGTACGGCAGCTGCTGTTGCCACAGCGCATTGAATTCATCCAGCACGTACAGCTCCGCCTGCTGTTCACTGATGCGATAGAACACTTGAATGCACTCCGGCTGACCCATCGGCAGGATCAGCGCCAGATCGTGATCTTCCAGCGCCATCGGGTCGAGGTGCAGCGGGCTGTAGCGCGGTTGTTCTTCGCCCAGATAATCGAGCAGCGCCGGCAGGGTGGCGAGGGCGACATGGTTGACCTGACCCGGCACCAGCTCCAGCACGTGATAGTGCTGCTGCACCTGAATCAGGTAGCGATGATTCAAGTCACTGAGCAACAGGGTCTGCGCGGTGTCGACGATTTCCTCGACGCGGCGGGCAATGAATTGCGCGCGGTTGTGGCAGAAGCAGCGCACTTTCAGCGAAGGCTGCACCGGGCCGCGCGGCAGGTTGTTGAGGTAATCGCGCAGGCAGTCGAGCAGCGCATGCGGGCCGTCGAAACGATTGACCAGCACTTCGTTCCAGCTGTTGAGCGTGACCTGATCGAGGGTCAGCACCAGGTTCTCGCGCACGCCGGCATAGCTCAGCGAGTCGGTGCGTTCGGTGGTCATCAAAATGTTCAGATCACGGTGATGCTTGAGCGGATCGACGCCGACGTTGATCAGCAGCAGCACTTCGCTGGGCACGGCGGCGCGCAGCAAGGGCTCTTCGGCGACGGTGGACAAGGGCAGGGCGATGCATTGCTGCAGGCTGCCGAGCAGGTTGAACAGCTCGAACTCGCTCAAGTCGCTGGTGCCCGGATGCAGGGCCAGGCGGGTGCTGCTGTCGATCACGCCGTTGCGGTGGCACCAGGTCAGCAGTTCAAGCAGCTCGCGACTGCGCTTGATCGGCGCGAAGTGTTCCCACTCCAGCGCCGTCAGGCTGCCGTTGTACAAACCCCACTGGGTCTGCCCCGGCTCCTTTTTGTTCGGCGACTGCACCAGGGTCAGGGTGTCTTCGGCCAGGTCCGGGGCGATGCCCGGATTGATGAACTCGACCTTGTCGGCCTTGCGCTCGAATGCCGCGTAGAGTCGACGGCCAAGCACATTGAGGTCGCGCTTGTTGATCAGGCTGACAGTCTGTTCGCTGCGGGCGAACTGGGTCAGGAAGCGATAGCTGTAGTTGAGTTCGTTGACCAGCGCTCGGCGCTCGGCGCTGACCTGGCGGACTTTCCACTGACTGCGGCTGTCGAGCAGCGCCAGTTGCCGCTGATCCCAGTGCCACTCGCCGGCCAGGCGTTCGAGCAGTGCGCGTTGCCAACCCTGACTGCGGCTGTTGCCGGTGAGCTTGCGGTTGACCTTCAGATACAGCGCGCGGCGCACCAGCTCAAGGCGTTCCGGTTCGTTGCGGGCGAGCAGGTATTCCTCGATACGCCGGTACACGACCATGTACGGGTCAAGCTCATCGAGATCGAGCTGATTGGCGAACACGGCTTTCTTGAAGCGCAGGCTCAGGCACTGCACCTGCGGATGTTCGCTGGCGTACACCTCGGTCAGCAGCAGTTTGAGCACCGACTTGTAGGGCGACTCGATGCCTTTGAACAACTGCCACAACCCGGCACCGATGAATTCGCCGGGCGGAATGGTCGCCATCGGCCCGAGATCGAGGGTTTCATCGGCGCGAATAAAGCGTTTGGACAGCAGGGTGTGGGTGTAAGCGTCGTAGGCTGTTTCTTCATAGACTGGCACCAGCCACCAGATCGGCGTGCGCCCGGCCAGCCAGATCGCCGTGCGATAAAACTCGTCGAGCAGCAGATAGTGCTGGGTGCTGCCGCAGTTTTCCGAACTGAGCTGAGCATCACGTTCGCCTTTGACGAAGCGCGCCGGGTCGATCAGGAAGAAATGCGCCTCGGCACCCTGGCTCGCGGCCCAGGTTTCCAGCAACTGGCATTTCTTGCGTAGCTCGGCGAGTTCGCTTTCGCTCAGATCTGGGGCATGGCAGACCCACACATCCATGTCGCTCTGATCGGCCTGTGCCAGCGTGCCGAGGCTGCCCATCAGGAACAGACCGTGAATCGGTCGCGGTGGGTTGCTGCCATGGCGCGGTTTGTAAGAAAACGAGCGGGTCAGGCGCTGCGCCTCGGTCAGCGCATTGGCGTCCGGCTCATAATTCGAGAGACCGGCCGGCGTACTGCCCGAGACATAGCCGGGCAGCAACGGATGATTGACGTGAAAGAACAGCGGCAACAGCGTCAGCACGCTTTGCTGGCGCGTCGACAAACCTTCGAGGGCGCGGCCGAGGCGGCCTTCATTGAGTTTGAGAAAACGGGCGCGCAGTTGGCTGAGTACCTTGCGGTCGATGCCTTCGTCCAGGTCGGGGCGGATTTCGTGGGTGCGCGTCATGTCAGCTCAAACCGGCTTGCAGGCTCGGACGTAGAGGGTCTCGGAATGGCCGCAGTTTAGCCTCTGCGCAGCAGGAGGTTTAAGCTGAATTTGTTTTTTGACGTCAGATTTTCATCGGCAGTGATCAGGCTGGCCCGCGGAAATCCCGTGGCAGGAGTTTCCGTGGGCAAAGTCGGAAAAAGTCAGGCGGTTTCCTGCTCTCTCAGAATCGTCAGTACGGTCTGCACGTTTTGCGCGGCATCGCGGCCGAGGCTGGTCAGATAACCGCCATCGGGCTGGTCGGTGAGTTCTTTTTCGAAGAGGCGTTTGGCGGCGGCTATGTGTTTCGGGGCAGCGGTCTGATGAATTTTCAGACCTTCCTGGGAACTGTCCAGGTTGAAGAGTGCAAGGACTTCCAGTTCGGCAACCAACTCAGGGGTAAGCGACATAAGGACTCCAGACTTTCTAGGAATTGGACGACAGCGCCCCTAAGGTGAACCCGCTGGTGCAGCATGTCCAGTGCTCGGATCAGGGGATTTTGTCTTGAGGCGAATTCCAGTGTAGTCCGCATAAAAAAGATCGCAGCCTTCGGCAGCTCCTACAGGAGATTGGTGCAGGAGCTGCCGAAGGCTGCGATCTTTTGATCTTAGAGCTTTTCCGGTGGCAGCTCTGGCAATGCGCGCAAGGCTGCTTCATACCATTCGGTGTTGAACGCGCGGTCTTCATCGAGCATCGCGTCAATCTCATAGGCAAGCACGTGAGCCATGAGGTTGAGGATCTCCTCACGTTCCATGCCGACCAGGGTCAGCTTGTTCAATGTCGCCTTGGCCGCCGGCGGGTTGTCGCTTTCGATCTGGTTTTCGATGGCTTCGATCAGCGTCGCTTCGGTGAATGCTTCTTCGTCGTCATCGTTGACGATATCTGTCGGCTCGCTCATGGCAGGCTCCTCAGGGAAAGGCGCCAGTTTACCCGCATTCAGCGGCGTGATGCTGCTGGCGGGAAACGTCGCGGCGATCTATAAACAGGCACTGCCCACCCCGCACGGCCTGGAGGCTCTGTGATGTTCAAGCTCTACGGATTTGCTGTCAGCAACTACTACAACATGGTCAAACTGGCGCTGCTGGAAAAAGGCCTGCCCTTCGAAGAGGTGACGTTCTACCCGGCGCAAACCCCGGAGTCACTGGCGATCAGCCCGCGCGGCAAGGTCCCGGTGCTGGGTGTCGACGCCGGTTATATCAACGAAACCGCGATCATTCTCGAATACCTCGAACAATCACAAAAGGGCACGCCGCTCCTGCCCAGCGATCCGTTCGAGCGCGCGCAGGTATTGGCGATTGCCAAGGAGATCGAGTTGTACATCGAGTTGCCGGGGCGTGCCTGCTATGGCGAGGCGTTTTTCGGTATGACATTGCCGGAGCCGATCAAAGAGAAAACCCGGACCGAGCTGCTGCTGGGCTTCGCCGCGCTGGGCCGTCATGGCCAGTTCGCCCCGTATGTGGCGGGTGACAGCCTGAGCATTGCCGATTTGTATTTCCTCTACAGCGTGCCGCTGGCCTGTGCGGTCGGGCAGAAGCTGTTCGGGATTGATCTGCTGGCCGAGATGCCGCAGGCGAAAGCGCTGCTGGAGCGGTTAGAGCAGAATCCGCATGTGCAGAAGATTGCGGCGGATAAAGACGCGGCCATGCCGGCGTTTTTGGCGATGATTGCTGCCAAGAAGTGAATTTTGTAGCGCTCAGAAGTCAGTCATCGCTGGCAAGCCAGCTCCCACAGGGCTATGGGTCGAACGCAAAATTGTGTTCCACGAAGAACCCTGTGGGAGCGGGCTTGCCCGCGATGCTTCTAGCGGCTGGCGATTAGGGCCTGACCGCGCGCCACCGCAGCCTTGACCTGCGCCGGCGCAGTCCCGCCGATATGATCGCGGGCATTCACCGAGCCTTCGAGGGTCAGCACGGCAAACACGTCCTGCTCGATCTGATCGCTGAACTGACGCAGTTCTTCGAGGCTCATCTCGGCCAGATCCTTGCCGGTGTCGACGCCGTATTTCACCGCGTGGCCAACGATTTCATGGCAATCACGGAACGGCAGGCCACGGCGCACCAGATAATCCGCCAGGTCAGTCGCAGTGGAGAAACCGCGCAGTGCCGCTTCACGCATGATCGCGTGTTTCGGCTTGATCGCCGGGATCATGTCGGCAAACGCGCGCAGCGAATCGCGCAGGGTGTCGGCGGCGTCGAACAGCGGCTCCTTGTCTTCCTGATTGTCCTTGTTGTAGGCCAGCGGCTGGCCCTTCATCAGGGTCAGCAGGCCCATCAGCGCGCCGAAGACGCGGCCGGTCTTGCCGCGTACCAGTTCGGGCACGTCAGGGTTTTTCTTCTGCGGCATGATCGAGCTGCCAGTGCAGAAACGATCCGGCAGATCGATGAACTGGAACTGCGCGCTGGTCCACAGCACCAGCTCTTCGGAGAAGCGCGACAGGTGCATCATCGCGATGCTCGCGGCCGAGCAGAATTCGATGGCGAAGTCGCGATCGGAAACGTTGTCCAGCGAGTTGCCGCCGACGGCGTCGAAGCCGAGCAGTTGCGCGGTGTATTCGCGGTCGATCGGGTAGGTGGTGCCGGCCAGCGCGGCGCTGCCCAATGGCATGCGGTTGGTGCGCTTGCGGCAGTCGACCAGACGCTCGTAGTCGCGGCTGAGCATTTCGAACCAGGCCAGCATGTGATGCCCGAAAGTTACCGGCTGCGCGGTCTGCAAGTGGGTGAAGCCCGGCATGATGCTTGCGGCCTCACGCTCGGCTTGCTCCAGCAGGCCTTTTTGCAGGCGGGTGATCTCGGCGAGGATCAGGTCGATTTCATCGCGCAGCCACAGACGGATGTCGGTGGCGACCTGGTCGTTGCGGCTGCGCCCAGTGTGGAGCTTTTTACCGGTGACGCCGATGCGGTCGGTCAGGCGTGCTTCGATGTTCATGTGCACGTCTTCGAGGTCGACGCGCCAGTCGAACTGGCCGGCCTCGATTTCGCCCTGAATGGTCTTCAGGCCATCGATGATGCTGTCGCGCTCGGCATCGGTCAGCACGCCGACCTTGGCCAGCATGGTGGCGTGGGCAATTGAGCCCATGATGTCGTGGCGATACAGGCGCTGGTCGAAAGTGACGGAGGCGGTGAAGCGGGCGACGAAGGCGTCGACGGGTTCACTGAAGCGGCCGCCCCAGGACTGATTGGTCTTGTCAGTGCTCATGAATTCGCTCGTATCGGCTTGAAGAAATGGCGTGAAACGCTGGCGCGGATAATAACAGGGTTGCCAATCCTGTCGCTGACACCGGTCGATACGTTTTTTCGCGGATGTGTCAGGCATGTCCGGCGCGGTCTGCAAGGAATTTACAAAAGGATATTTTTTGATTGAGCAATATCGTTCCGACGAACGTCTACAGTGGACATAAGGGTCGGTGCGAATGCGGATCATGCAAAGGTCCGGCCACTGGCTATAAGAAGAGGGGGCGGGTGAGTTGTACAACGGTCACCCACCGCGAGAAACGCAGGAAACACTGGGCTCTGAGCCGTTCGACCCGGACGCTGGCAAATATTGCTGGCCGACGTACGGCACTTTTTGGCGCTCGGGCTAGTCTTAGCGTGGATCGCGGTGACGGAGGTCACTACACCTGTCTACGCTATCCTTGTGCGAGACTCACGCAGGAATCCAGCGCAATATGAATGTCCTGATCGTTGATGACGAACCCCTGGCTCGCGAGCGCCTAAGCCGTATGGTGAGCGAGCTCGAGGGTTACACAGTCCTGGAGCCCAGTGCCACGAATGGCGAGGAGGCGTTAGCGCTGATCGACAGCCACAAGCCGGATATCGTGCTGCTCGATATCCGCATGCCGGGCCTCGATGGCCTGCAGGTTGCTGCCCGACTGTGCGAACGAGAGACGCCGCCGGCCGTGGTGTTTTGCACCAGTCCCGATGAATTTGCCGTGGAAGCCCTGCAGGCCAGCGCCGTGGGCTATGTGGTGAAACCTGTGCGAACCGAACACTTGAATGAAGCCCTGAAGCGGGCTGAACGTCCCAACCGGGCGCAACTCTCGGCCCTGACCCGTCCCGCTGCCGAAAGTGGCAACGGCCCACGCAGCCACATCAGCGCACGGACCCGTAAAGGCATCGAGCTGATTCCGCTGGATCAGGTGGTCTACTTCATCGCCGACCACAAATACGTGACCCTGCGTCACGAAGCCGGCGAGGTGCTGCTCGACGAACCCCTCAAAGCCCTTGAAGACGAATTCGGCGAACGCTTTGTGCGTATCCACCGCAACGCGCTGGTCGCTCGCGACCGCATCGAGCGCTTGCAACGCACCCCACTGGGACATTTCCAGTTGTTCCTCAAAGGCCTCAATGGCGATGCGCTGATTGTCAGCCGTCGGCATGTTGCCGGTGTGCGCAAGATGATGCAGGGGCTGTGACCCGGTCTTCGCCGGGCCTTTCGAGTTCTTTTACCCGGCATGGCAGGCCAGGGAGGCCGCGCCGGTTCTGATTCAGGTCAAAGTGAAATTGACTGAGCTGTTATTATCCGCCGTATCTATTCAGTACGGATTGTTCCATGTCCCCTCGCGAAATCCGCATCGCCACCCGTAAAAGTGCGCTGGCCCTCTGGCAGGCCGAATACGTCAAAGCCCGTCTCGAGGCGGCCCACCCGGGCCTGCTGGTGACGCTGGTGCCCATGGTCAGTCGCGGTGACAAGCTGCTCGACTCGCCACTGTCGAAGATCGGCGGCAAGGGCCTGTTCGTCAAGGAACTGGAAACCGCGCTGCTGGAAAACGAAGCTGATATCGCCGTGCATTCGATGAAAGACGTGCCGATGGACTTCCCGCAAGGCTTGGGTCTGTTTTGCATCTGCGAGCGTGAAGACCCGCGCGATGCTTTCGTCTCCAACACCTACGCCAGTCTTGAAGCGCTGCCTGCCGGTGCCATCGTCGGCACCTCGAGCCTGCGTCGGCAAACGCAATTGCTGGCGCGTCGCCCGGATCTGCAGATCCGTTTCCTGCGTGGCAACGTCAACACCCGTCTGGCCAAGCTCGACGCCGGCGAGTACGACGCGATCATCCTCGCTGCGGCGGGCTTGATCCGCCTGGGTTTCGAAGATCGCATCACTTCGGCGATCAGTGTCGATGACAGCCTGCCGGCCGGTGGCCAAGGCGCGGTCGGCATCGAATGCCGCAGCGCCGACCACGAAATCCACGCCTTGCTCGCACCTTTGCATCACGCCGATACCGCTTCGCGGGTGAACGCCGAACGCGCCCTCAACAAACATTTGAACGGCGGCTGCCAAGTGCCGATCGCCTGCTACGCCGTGCTTGAAGGCGAGCAGTTGTGGTTGCGCGGTCTGGTCGGTGAGCCAAGCGGCGGCAGGCTGATCAGTGCCGAAGCCCGCGCGCCGCGCGCAGACGCCGAGACATTGGGCGTGCAAGTCGCTGAAGATCTGCTCAAGCAAGGTGCCGACGACATTCTCAAAGCAGTGTACGGCGAGGCGGGTCACGAGTGACAGCCTGGCGCCTGCTGCTGACGCGCCCGGCAGACGACTGCGCGGCGCTGGCCGAACAGCTGGCCGGGCACGGGATTTTCAGCAGTTGTCTGCCGCTTTTGGACATTGTTCCGCTGCCGGTCTCTGACACTATTCGCCAAGCGATTTCGCGATTGCCCGCTTGCAGCGCAGTGATCGTGGTCAGCAAACCGGCGGCGCGGATCGCGGTGGACTTGCTCAAGTCTGAAGGCGCGCCGCCATTGAGCATGCCGTGGTTCAGCGTCGGCGCGGCGACCGCAGGCATTCTTCGCGAACACGGTCTCGATGTGAGCTTTCCGGTTGACGGCGATGACAGTGAAGCTTTGCTGCAATTGCCGCGTCTGCGCGAGGCGGTGAGCCAGCCCGGCGCGCAGGTGATGATCCTGCGCGGCGAGGGCGGTCGTGAGCTGCTCGCCGAGCGCCTGCGCGCGCTTGGTGCTAGTGTCGAGTATCTGGAGTTGTATCGCCGTGAACTGCCAGCCTATCCGCTGAACGAGCTGCCACGGCGGATCGAAGCGGAACGCTTGAACGGGCTGGTGGTCAGCAGTGGACAGGGTTTCGAGCACCTGCGGCAGATGGCCGGCGATGCCTGGCCGAAGATCGCGCAGTTGCCGTTGTTTGTTCCAAGCCCGAGGGTCGCCGAGCTGACACGTGCCGCCGGGGCTCAAACAGTTGTGGATTGCCGCGGCGCGAGTGCCGCGGCTTTGCTGACGGCGTTACGGGAATGTCCCGTGCCGTTTTCTAATGCAAAGGATGGATACGTGAGCGAAACAGCCTTGCCAAAAGATGACGTCCAGCCTGCGCTCGATGCCCAGGTTGAAACTCCACCACCGGCCAAAGAGCCGCGCCGAGGCAATGGACTGGCAATTGTCGCCCTGCTGCTCGGCGCCGCCGGTGTCGCCATTGGCGGCTGGGGTGTCTGGCAGGTGCGCCACCTGCAGAACAACACGCAGCAACAGTCGAGTCAGGTGCAGGCGCTGAACGATCAGGCGCAGAGTCTGAAGCTCAACGAACAGCGTCTGACCGAACGCCTGGCGCAGCTGCCCGGTGCTGACGAGCTCGCCGAGCGCCAGCGTCTGGTCACGCAATTGCAGGGCGATCAGCAGCGCCTCAATCAACGTCTGGAAACCGTCCTCGGCGCCAGCCGCAAGGACTGGCGTCTGGCCGAGGCCGAGCACTTGCTGCGTCTGGCCAGCCTGCGCCTTTCAGCGCTGCAGGATATCAGCAGCGCCCAGGCACTGGTGCAGGGCGCCGATGAAATTCTGCGTGAACAGAACGATCCAGGTTCCTTCGCCGCGCGCGAGCAAGTGGCGAAAACCCTGGTCGCCTTGCGCAGCACCGAACAGCCGGATCGCACCGGGCTGTTCCTGCGTCTCGGCGCGCTGCGCGATCAGGTCATCGACCTCACCGAGCTGGCGCCGGAGTACAAGGATCGCGGCGAGTCCCTGCTGGGGCTGACCGCCGATGGCGATGGCGCCGGTCGCTGGGCGCAGTGGTGGGACAAGGTGTCGCGCTATATCCGCATCGATTTCAACGCTGACAAAAACGTCAAACCGCTGCTGGCCGGGCAAAGCCTGAGCCAGGTGCGCCTGGCCCTGAGTCTGGCGCTGGAGCAGGCGCAGTGGGCGGCGCTCAACGGTCAGGCGGCGGTGTACACCCAGGCGCTGGCCGAGGCACGCGATGTGCTCAAGGGCAATTTCAACCCGGACAATCCGCAAAGCAAAGTCATGCTGGAACAGGTCTCCGAGCTGAGCAAGGAACCGGTCACCGTCAAGACGCCGGATCTGACTGGCACCTTGAGTGCGGTGCAGGGGTATCTGGAGCGGCGTAACGTCAATGCCGAGGAATCGGTGAAACCGTTTGCCAAACCGGCCGCCAATGCTGCGCAGGAGGCGACCCCATGAAGCGCCTCTATGTAATCGTGTTTCTGGTCATCGCCGCGACGGCAGCGCTGGGCCTGGCGATTGCCGAGCATTCCGGTTACGTGCTGGTGGCGTACAAGAGCTTCCGCTACGAATCGAGCCTGTGGGCGACCTTGGCGGTGATAGCGGTGCTGTGGCTGCTGTTCTGGGGCATCAAGGTGCTGGTCGAGCTGGTGATGACCTCCACCGGCGTGGTCAATCCGTGGTCGCGACGCAATCGCAGCCGCCGCGTGCAAGTGGCGATCGAGCACGGGCAGCTGGATCTGGCTGAAGGTCGCTGGGCCAGTGCGCAACGGCATCTGACCCGCGCGGCGGAAGCCGAGCGCCAACCATTGCTTTATTACCTCGGCGCCGCACGTGCGGCGAACGAGCAGGGCCAGTACGAAGAAAGTGATCGTTTGCTCGAACGCGCGCTGGAGCGTCAGCCGCAAGCCGAATTGGCAATTGCCCTCAGTCACGCCCAACTGCAAACCGACCGTGGCGACACCGACGGTGCGCTGGTGACCTTGCAGGCGATGCATGAACGGCATCCGCGCAGCGCGCAGACGTTGCGTCAATTGCAACGTCTGCATCAGCAGCGTGGCGAATGGTCGGCGGTGATTCGTTTGCTGCCTGAGTTGCGCAAGGACAAAGTGCTGCCGCCAGCAGAACTGGCCGAGCTCGAACGGCGCGCCTGGGGTGAGAACCTCTCGCTGGCAGCGCATCGTGAAGAAGACGGTACGGTGGGTCTGCAATCGCTCAAGCGGGCGTGGGAACAGCTGACTTCGGCGCAGCGTCAGGAAGCACCTTTGGTACTGGCCTATGCCGAGCAATTGCGCCAGCTGGGCGCTCAGGTCGAGGCCGAAGAGGTCCTGCGAGCAGCGCTCAAGCGCAAATACGACAGCCATCTGGCGCGGCTTTATGGTCTGGTTCGTGGCAGTGATCCTGCGCGTCAGTTGCAGACGGCCGAAGGCTGGCTCAAGGAGCACCCGGCCGATCCGAGCCTGCTGCTGACCCTTGGACGCCTGTGTCTGCAAACCAGCCTTTGGGGCAAGGCCCGTGACTATCTGGAAAGCAGTCTGCGCGTGCAGCGCAATCCGGAGACCTGTGCGGAGTTGGCCCGTCTGCTTGCACAGCTTGGCGATACCGAGCGCAGCAATCAGTTGTTCCAGGAAGGTCTGGGGCTGCTTGATGAACGCCTGCTGGCGGCGCCTCTGCCAGTCCCGGCGAAGGTATGAATGGCGAGGGAGGTTGCTCCCTCGTGAACTTCGATGACCGAAAATTCCCCTTCTTTGCGCTCTACAGACAAAGTCCTACAAAGCGCTTCACCGTTTCCTATCGAGCCTGTCGGGTTTTCCCTACACCTGTGGTGAACTGTCGCCAGGCCCTTGCCTTGAAAGGCTGACACGCTTTCCTCTACCGTAACCGTCTGTCTCTACTGTTACGGAAAAGCCATGTCGTTGGCCTGCTCACGCTCCTTGTTCTTCATGGCTTTCATTGCGGGGGCCTTTGCTCTGGGAGCTTCCTATTACCTCGAATACGCGGTCGGACTGACGCCTTGCAGTCTGTGCCTGGTGCAGCGGTTGTTCCTCACATTGCTGTGCATCGGCTGCGGCGTGGCGGCGGTGCATGGCCCCCGGCGCGTTGGCTTATGGTGGTACTGGCTGTTTGCGCTCGGCGCCAGTCTGGGGGGAACCACCGCTGCGTGGCGGCAGGTGTTGATTCAGAGTGACTCCATGCTGCAACTGGTCAAATGCTCGCCCACCGTGGAGTCACTGTTCAGCGAACTGCCGTGGATCTGCGCCTTGCAACGGATGTTCAACGGCGGCGCTGATTGTGCGGATATTTCCTGGACACTGTTCGATTTGAGCATCCCCGAATGGAGCCTGCTGTTTTTTGTCGGTGTGTCGATCCTTGCGGTTTATCAGTTGTTGCGTCTGATCTGGAGCGCTCTGCAACGACCGGTCAGCGACGAAGCGTCGCACCACCTGCTGGTCAGGGATTAAACACTTGTATGAACTTTATCTCCTGCGTACCTTGAAGCCATAGGCGTGCGGGCATAATCTGGCCGGCACGTGTCATTGGATTTATGTTGCTCGATGACGCTCTGCCCGATCGTCCACCAGTCAAATCAGAACAGGGGCGCGGGTGTAGAGCAGCATGACCCACAAGGGAAGAGAGATCGCCATGCTCGAAAGTTGTCAGAATGCTCAGGAACGTTGGGGTGGGGTTCATCTGCTGATCGACCGCTGGTTGCAGGAGCGTGAAGAGCTGATCGGCGCCTACGACAAGCTCGGTGCGCAGCCTGAGTCGCTGTCCGAGAGCCGCAAGCCTTTGCAGGAGTTCTGCGGAGTGCTGGTCGATTACGTATCGGCGGGGCACTTCGAAATCTATGAACAGCTGACTGGCGAAGCCAAGGCGTTCAACGACAAGCGCGGTCTGGAACTCGCCGAGACCATCTACCCGCGCATCGACGTCATTACCGAGAAGCTGCTGGCCTTCAATGATCTGTGCGATGAAGGCAAATGCGTTGCGGAGAAATTCAAGGAATTGGGCGGCTTGCTGCACGAGCGCTTTGAACTTGAAGACTGCCTGATAGAAGTGCTGCACACGGCACACAAGGAAGAAGATCCGGTTCAGGCCTGATCCACGTCCTTCATGAAAAAACGGTGCGCCCGCAAGCGCACCGTTTTTTTATGCCTGATCAGCTCGTCGCGCCACGCAACTCCACTTCAAAAACCAGAGGCGTGAACGGCGCAATCAGGTCGCCGGCACCGTCGGCGCCATAGGCTTGATCCGATGGAATCACCAGCCGCCATTTCGCCCCCACCGGCATGTTCTGCAAGGCGGTGCGCCAACCGGCAATCACGCTGTCGAGGTTGAACCATTGCGGCTGGGTGTTCTGATCGAACACGGTGCCGTCCGGCAGCTTGCCGACATACAGCACCTGCACTTTGCCGTCCGGGCCGGCCTTGGCGCCAGTGCCCGGAACCAGTTCAGTCAGAAGGATGCCATCGGCCAGTTCCTTCACCCCCGGTTTGGCTTTTTCTGTGCTGAGAAAGCGTTGCTCGTTTTCCATCGCAGCATCGCTCGACTGCCGTGAAGCCTGCTCGGCATTTTGCGATTCATGGTCGGCCAGAATCTGTTCGATACGCGCTTCACTCAGCGCCAGTGGCTTGCCCTGATACGCCTGTTGCAGACCTTCGATCAGCGCCTGGATCTGCAACTGCGGCACCTCTTGGCGCAGTCGTTCGCCGAGGCTGGCACCGAGGCTGTAAGCCAGATCATGAGCATCGTTCGCCGTGGTTTTTTCATCGGCATACGCCGTCGAAAAAAACACGCAGAGGGACAAAATAAAGTAGCGCGACATGGGCACTCTCCGACCTGAGATGCGGGGGATTATGCCAGTGCAAACGTCTGCATCGGTGAACTGCTTTTTCCTCGGCGCAGAACATTTCGGCTGCGGTGCAACGCAACGGTGCAGATACTGTCAACATGCCCTAGCGGCGGTATCAGCAGAGGTCTAGTATGAGCCGCACTCACGTCAGCCAGGAGGTAAACCATGTCGGCCACCAAGAAGCCTGTAAATACTCCGTTGCACCTACTCCAACAGTTGTCGGGCAGCCTGCTCGAGCATTTGGAAAACGCTTGCTCGCAAGCCTTGGCTGATGCTGAAAAACTGCTCGCCAAGCTGGAAAAACAGCGTGGCAAGGCGCAGGAAAAACTGCACAAATCGCGCACCAAGTTGCAGGACGCCGCCACTGCCGGCAAAGCCAAGGCTCAGAACAAAGCCAAGTCTTCCGTGAAAGAACTCGAAGACCTGCTGGACGCTTTGAAAGATCGTCAGTCCGAGACCCGCAGCTACATTCTGCAGCTCAAGCGCGATGCCCAGGAAAGCCTGAAACTGGCCCAGGGTGTTGGCCGCGTTCAGGAAGCAGTGGGCAAAGTTCTGTCGTCGCGCTCGGCCAAACCGGCAGCAGCACCAGCGAAGAAAGTCGCTGCCAAACCTGCTGCAAGCAAAGCCCCGGCGAAGACCGCTGCGGCGAAACCTGCTGTTGCGAAAACCGCCGCCAAACCAGCGGCCAAGGCGCCAGTGAAAGCGGCTGCCAAACCAGCGGCGAAAACTGCAGCGAAGAAGCCGGCGGCGAGCGCCGCAAAACCGGCGGCTAAAACCACCGCAGCCAAACCTGCTGCAGCCAGGCCAGCAGTGAAAGCAACCCCTGCCAAAGCCGCTGCGAAACCGGCCGCGAGCAAAGCTGCACCGGCGAAAACCGCAGCTGCCAAACCTGCTGCCAAAGCAGCAGCGAAACCAGCAGCGAAACCAGCAGCAAAACCTGCTGCCAAGACTGCGGCCAAGCCGGCTACCGCCAAACCTGCTGCGAAAGTGGCGGTAAAACCGGCTGCCAAACCAGCCGCAACATCGGCAGCAAAACCTGCGGCAAAAACCGCTGTGAAACCGGCCGCCAAGCCTGCTGCCAAGCCTGCGACCGCTGCTGCAAAACCGGCCGCCAAGCCAGCCGCAAAACCAGCGGTGAAAAAGCCTGCAGCTGCCAAGCCAGCCGCGACCAAACCGGCCACCGCTCCAGCGGCCAAGCCTGCCACTGCCGCTACCCCGGCTGCTCCAGCTGCGTCGGCACCGTCGTCCGCCGCCCACTCGACCCCTTCGACTGCGCCAGCACCAGCCGCTTCGTCGAACGTCAGCAGCACCCCGACCAGCGCTTCCTAAGTGCCGGTTGCCGCGACGCGCAGCACTTGCAGCGCGTCGCGGTTCAGGCTGGCGGCATTGCCGGCCAGGTCTTCAAGCCAGGTCACCGAACCTGCATCGTTGCGCGTCCACTCCTGCGCCACACCTTCAAGGCGTGAAAGCAAGGTGCGCTCAGCTTCAAGCTCCAGTGATTTGATCTGCCCGCGCATGCCGGCCACCACCGCATCGTCGACGGCCCGCGCTTTCCATTGCAGGCGCAGGGTTCGCAGCGGCTGCACCACTTCGATATCCCATGGCGCGGTCAAGGCCTTGAGCAAGCGTACGCGCGGCTGATCGCAGGCCACCGCGCGCTGCTCCAGCCACAAACCGCACAGCAGCAGGCAGACATTGGCGCCCGCCGTTTGCAATTGCAGGCAGGCATCTTCCACACCCGGGCGGGCGTAGACATCAAGGGCAAAGCTCCACAGGTCAGAGGACATCGTGCTACTCGCGCCAGTTGTGAGCGAAGCTGGTAGACTCCGCCGCCATTATGATCCGACTTCAGAACCTGACTTTACAGCGTGGCCCGCAACGTCTGCTAGAAGACGCCGAGCTGACCCTGCACGCCGGCCACAAAGCCGGCCTCATCGGCGCCAACGGTGCCGGCAAATCCAGCCTGTTCGCCCTGCTGCGCGGCGAGTTGCACCCGGATTCGGGCGACTGCCTGCTGCCGGCCGACTGGCGCATTGCGCACATGCGTCAGGAGGTCGACACCCTCGAGCGCCTGGCGGTCGATTATGTGCTCGATGGCGACCTGCGTCTGCGCGAGGTGCAACGCGAGCTTGCCGCTGCCGAGGAGGCCCATGACGGCACCGCACTGGCGCGTCTGCATGCCGAACTCGACAGCGCCGACGGTTACACCGCCGATGCGCGGGCGCGCAAGCTGCTCGCCGGTCTTGGGTTCACCAATGAGCAGATGGATCGTCAGGTAGGCGATTTCTCCGGTGGCTGGCGGATGCGTCTGAATCTGGCGCAGGCACTGATGTGCCCGTCGGATCTGCTGCTGCTCGACGAACCGACCAACCACTTGGATCTCGACGCGATCATCTGGCTCGAAGAGTGGCTGAAGAGTTATCCGGGCACCTTGCTGCTGATTTCCCACGACCGGGATTTCCTCGACGAAGTGGTCGATCACGTCGCCCATGTCGATCAGCGCAAACTGACCCTCTACCGCGGCGGCTACACCGCCTTCGAACGCGCCCGCGCCGAGCGTCTGGCCCAGCAGCAACAGGCCTACGAGAAGCAGCAGGCGCAGCGTGCGCACATGGAAAGCTACATCGCCCGCTTCAAGGCGCAAGCGACCAAGGCCCGTCAGGCGCAGAGCCGGATCAAGGCGCTGGAGCGCATGGAAGAATTGTCGGCGGCCCACGTCGATTCGCCGTTCGACTTTGTTTTCCGCGAGTCGACCAAGATCTCCAGTCCGCTGATCGACCTGTCCGATGCACGCTTGGGCTACGGCGACAAGACCATCCTCGAGAAGGTCAAGCTGCAACTGACCCCGGGTGCGCGGATCGGTCTGCTTGGGCCGAACGGTGCGGGTAAATCGACGCTGATCAAGAACCTCGCCGGCGAGCTCGAACCGCTGGCCGGGCGCCTGACCCGTGGCGAAAACACCGTGGTCGGCTACTTCGCTCAGCATCAGCTCGACTCGCTGGATTCCAAGGCCAGCCCGTTGCTGCATTTGCAGCGTCTGGCGCCGGGTGAGCGCGAGCAGACCCTGCGTGACTTCCTCGGCGGCTTCGACTTCCGGGGCGCACGCATCGATGAGCCGGTGCTGAATTTCTCCGGTGGCGAGAAGGCCCGTCTGGCTCTCGCGCTGATCGCCTGGGAGCGGCCGAACCTGTTGCTGCTCGACGAACCGACCAACCACCTCGACCTGGAAATGCGTCTGGCGCTGACCATGGCCCTGCAGGAATTCAGCGGTGCGGTGCTGGTGGTTTCTCACGATCGGCACTTGCTCAAGAGCACCACCGACAACTTCTATCTGGTTGCCGACGGCAAGGTCGAAGAGTTCGATGGCGATCTCGAAGACTACGCACGCTGGCTGGTGGAATACCGTCAGCGCAATGCGCCGGTCAGCAACACGCCGGTCAACCCGGACAAGACCGACAAGAAAGCGCAACGCCAAGCAGCGGCAGCGTTGCGTCAGCAACTGGCGCCGCACAAGCGCGAGGCCGACAAGCTCGAAGCCGAACTGGGCAAGCTTCACGAGAAACTGGCCAAGGTCGATGCCAGCCTGGGTGACAGCGATATCTACGAGCCGGCACGCAAAAATGAATTGCGTGATCTGCTCGCCGAACAGGCCAAATTGAAGGTGCGTGAAGCCGAGCTGGAAGAAGCCTGGATGGAAGCGCTGGAAACCCTGGAAAGCATGCAGGCGGAGCTGGAGGCGTTGTCCTGATGGAAGCCTTCAAGCTGCCCTTTGCGGCGGTGTGGGTCGAGCCGATCTGGTTCACCGCGCAGATTCTGCTGATTCTGCTGGCCGGTTACCTGACCCAGCGTTTCGTTGCCAAAGGCCTCACTCGGCTCGGTGAGCGCTATCCGTTCCCACCGCAGTTGCTGATGCCGCTACGTGGCGTGTTGCGCTGGCTGATCATGGGCAGCGCGCTGATCTTCGTGCTCGAGCGCCTCGGCGTTTCGGCCACGGTGCTGTGGACGGCGCTGTCGGGATTTGTCGCGGTGGCGGCGGTGGCGTTCTTCGCCATGTGGAGTGTGCTGTCGAATTTGCTCTGCGCCATTCTGATCTTCACCGTCGGGCCGTTCCGCCTCGGCGACGTAGTCGAGCTGGTGGATACCACCGACAAGCCTGGCGTCAAAGGCCGGGTGATCGCGATCAATCTGCTCTACACCACGCTGGTCGAGGCCGAAGAGTTGGGCACCGGCAGCGCCATGGTGCAGGTGCCGAACAGCCTGTTCTTCCAGCGTTCGGTGCGGCGTTGGCGCGGGACAGATGTGTTTCCGTCGAGTGGCTTTGAGAAGTAGCTTTTCCAGCAAGATCAAAAGATCGCAGCCTTCGGCAGCTCCTACATTTGGAATACGATCCCTGTAGGAGCTGCCGAAGGCTGCGATCTTTTGCTTTTAGCCCCAAACAGCATTAGTTTTGACGACTTGTTACAGCATCAGCCGAGGTGTGCGATGGAGCTTCAAACATGGCTGGCATTTTTTGCCGCCTGCTGGGTGATCAGCCTGTCCCCGGGCGCGGGCGCCATCGCGTCGATGTCCAGCGGTCTGCAATACGGGTTCTGGCGCGGCTACTGGAACGCACTGGGCCTGCAGATCGGTCTGGCGGTGCAGATCGCGATTGTCGGCGCGGGTGTTGGCGCTGTGCTCACCGCTTCGGCCACAGCATTCCATGCGATCAAATGGTTCGGTGTCGCCTATCTGGTTTACCTGGCGATCAAGCAATGGCGGGCGCTGCCCATGGACATGAGCGATGACGCCGCAGTGCGGCCGATCGGCAAGCCGCTGGCTTTGGTGTTTCGCGGCTTTCTGGTGAACATCAGCAACCCCAAGGCGTTGGTGTTCATGCTCGCGGTGTTGCCGCAGTTCATCAATCCCCATGCACCGCTGCTGATTCAGTATGTGGTGATCGGCGTGACCATGGTTTTCGTCGATCTGATTGTCATGGCCGGCTACACCGGACTGGCGTCGAAGGTGCTGCGCCTGTTGCGCACGCCCAAGCAGCAGAAGCGCATGAACCGCACCTTTGCCGGATTGTTCATTGGCGCGGCGGCGTTCATGGCGACGTTGCGCAAAGCGGCGGCGTAAACCGTCCGGGCAGAAAAAAGGCGACCTCATGAGGTCGCCTTTTTCATTTCTACCGAGACATCGGGGCAAGCGAGCTTTTCTTGAATCAATAGCGAGGGCCGCTTCGCGACCCAACGGGGATAAATCCCCTCGCCACAGAGCCCTTCGCCACAAAAGTCCTCAGATCCGGCTCAGCGTAAAATCACCGGCGCCGTATCACGCGGCAGATTATTGCGCTGCGGCGCTTCACGCGGCTGCTCATAACCGTCACCACTACCGAGCTGCATGCTCAGTTGCCCGGCCACGTCTTCGCCCAAAGCCTTGGACACCTCACGCACCACCCGCGGACGGTTCAGCGAGATCTTGATGTCGCGGTGGTTCACCAGTTTGGTGTCCTGCGCTTCACCCATCGCCGTGAAGGCCGAGGTGATCTCGTAGGTCTTGGTGTTGATCAGACTGAAATCCGCCACCAGCGTCAGGCCCAGCACCGCCGAGTAGCTGTCGGTGTGCGCCAGCTCGTTGATGTCCTGGGTGAAATCGATGTCGGACACGGTGCCGAACAGTACGTAGTCGGCGCCTTTGAAGTTGCCGGCCTTGATGCGCTTGATCACGTCATACACGTCGCCTTTGGATGAGGCGGTATACGGCGTGCCCTGGACCAGCTGGAACATGCCGGTACGCAGGATTTCACCCTTGATGTCGCCGGTGAATTTGCGCAACTCGCCCTGTTCGATGTAGCTGGTGGTCGCTTCGATCTCGTTGTAGCTCGAAGAGCCGCTGGCGCTGTAGTAACTCTCACGATGATTACTCTGCGCCGAAACGATGTGGATGTATTGCTCCACGCGCTCCTGATACGCCAGATCCGTCACCGCCACTTTCGGGGCCGCCTGCGCGCTGAACGCGCAAGCCAGGGCCATCATGCCAATCCATGTGCGCATCGATTAACGCTCCGTGGTTTTGCGGATCTCTTTTTCGTCCATCCACTCGGCCAGACCGCTTTCGACGTCGATCAACTGCAGGCTGAATTTGTAGAAGACGTCCTTGTAGTCGCTGCTGCGCTTGACGATCGAGCTGATCGAGCCTTCGATGCGGTACTTGGCGGCAACCATGTTGCCGGTCTTGGCCACGGTGCTTTTCTTGTACAGGCCGCTCTGGTTTTGCAGCTTGAGCTGGTCGACCTGGCTCTGCATTGCATTGTTGTCGCTGGCGAAGCGCGCAACACCGGTTTTCATCAGTTGGGTCTTGATGCTGGTGGTGATTTCGCGGGTGTCGATGTACTCGCTGGTCTTGTTCTTCACATCGTAGACCTGAACCACCGGACGGCCCTGCAGAATGCCGGACTGGGCCAGCGAGCGGGTCATCGACTCGGCGATCATTTGCAGGTCGGTCGAACCGAATTCGTTGGTCACGGTTTCAACCGCTTTGGTGTCGCCGTAGCTGATGTTCTTGCTGCCCAGGGTCGGCGAGGTGTTGGCGCAACCGGAGGCGAGCAGGGCGATGACGGCGATGCAGGAAAAGCGTGCAAACATGAGAAAGCTCTCTCAATCAGAAATAGGGTGGCGGGCTTAAGGCGTCTTGATTTCCAGACGGAAATCCACGGCTTTCGGGGTCGGGGCGATGGCCTGAATGAAGCTGGTCTGGGCGCCGTACATCATCTGGCTTTTCCACACTTCTTCTTCGGCAACCGGGAAACCTTCGGCGCCGAGCCAGGCGAAGCGGTAGTAGAAAATCTTGTTGCTGTTAAGGGTGTTGCTCAACTGCACGTTGACGGTCATGAAGCCGTTTTCACGAGCCACGCGCATGGCGCCGACGACGATGTGTTTCTGCGGGCCCATGGCCACGACTTTGCTCGCGGCGCTGCCCGGCTCAGGTGGTGGCGGGGTGGCGCAGCCTGCCAGCAAGGCGAGGGCGGCGACGGCGATGATCTTCAAGCGCATTGCAAAGACTCCGTTCTTAAGGTTGTTTGAGGCTGGCGACGTTGGTCGCGGCAGCGCTCGGCATTACGTGAGCAGCGATGCCGCCAGCGAATACCTGGTTGCCCACGGCACGCAGGCTGATCACTTGGTAACGCTGGTCGACGGTGACCTTGACCACCGAGCCGCCGACGGCGCTCGGCAGGGTAACCTGATGCTCACCTTTTTTCAGGCGCAGACGCACCACTTGGGTGTTGTCCGGCAGGGTGCGCCATGTACGGGTATCGGCACCTTCGAGCACTGCTGAAGAAATACCCACAGCGAGACCGGCCAGCGGATTGGTTTCGTTGATCTGCTTCTGCGCCACGCCTTTGGTGATCGCGCGCACGGTGGTGCGCACGATGATCCCCGGCATGTCATCACGCAGAGCGCGGCGGGACATGGCGGTGGTGCTGTTCAGTGCGGTCAGGTCGACCTGCTTGCCGTCGACGCCGATCTGCGCAAAAGGCGCGGTGGAGGTGTCCGGTTTGATGATCGGGAACGACAACGGGGTGATCACCACGTTGTTGGAAATCGGCAGCGGCAGCGGTACGCGAATCGAGTCACGGGCCGGGGCCAGACCGCTCTGCACGACGATGAGAATGTCGCTGTCATCGGATTTGGAAGGCTTGTCGAGGTTGACCAGCGCCTGCTCGAGCAGCGGCGTGTTCGGGCGCAATTCGGCAGCCTTGCGATAACCCGGCGCGGCCAGATCCTTCTCGCCCAGGGCTTCGTAAACGAAACCGGCCAGGTAATGGCTGAACGCACTCTGGTAGCTGTTTTTCAGGCCGACCACTTCCGGCGCGTCGAGGCTGGCCACCGGATAACCCTGCAGATCCTTGTACTGGGTCTTGATGCCTTCTTTCTCGGCCTGTTCTTCGCTCTTGAGGTATTCCTTGTCGCGCAGGTCAGCGATCACTGCTTCGCGTTCGTGAGTCTTTTTGATCGCCGTGCGGGCACCATCGAAATCGTTGACCGCCAACAGGTTCAGAGCCATCTGCGTGGTCAGCATGACTTTTTCGTAGTCATAGCCTTCGTAGCGACGCACCTTGTCGTTGACGATGAAGCTGCCGAACTGCGCCAGGTACTTGGCCGAGTCGAGCTTGACCGCGTCTTCCCATTGACCGACCACCTGATCGGCGCTGCCCCACGCGTTCTGGCTGCCTGACAGGTCGCCCTTGGCGCGCAGCAGTTCGCCTTTCTCGAAGTAATAGAGCAGGTCTTTGTCGGTGCCGGTGTTGTTCTTTTCCAGCAGGGTCAGCGCGGCGTCGACGTTGCCGGATGCCAGTTGCTGATTGGTCTGGGCCAGTTCGGAATCGTAGTTGCGAAACGCTGCGCAGCCGGACAACAGCGTGACGGCGCTGAGCGCGAGCAGCATGGGAGCGCGGAATGCCATGGGTACTTCTTCCCTGAGTAACAAAACTTGCAGCCGCGTGTGCTGGTCGGGCTGGTGTGACCTATCGACGGTGGCGCTGGCCTCCTGCCAATTCCTCATGCGTGAGGAGCTTTTGATGCCGGCTCGCTGGGCGAGGGCGCGGCATTATAAACGTGGGGTGATGGCTATGTAATAGCTTTTTGGGTGCATTTTCAGATGCGGTGCCATCACTTCTCCGCAGAAGCGGGTGTATCCGACGCGGGTTTTTGATTCGGTACAAAGGCTGATCCGACGGTATAGACCTGATCCCGGAATACCCGCAGGTGCAGAATCTGGCGGTCCTGGTCGACGCGCATTTCAAAAGGGTGGTCGATGGACGCAGGCGCAAAACGGAAGGTATGCAGGCCTTTTTTCAAGCGCAGGCGGGCGACCAGCGTCTTGTCCGGCAACGCTCGCCATGTGCGGGTGTCGGCTTCTTCGAACGGATCATGCTGAGTGACGATCAACGAGGCTTTCGCCGGGTTGCGCTCGTTTTCCTGCGCTTGACCGATGGCGGCCATGTTGGCGCGGAACATCGCCCGCGAGATGATTTGCGGCATGTCGTCGCGCAGTGTGCGCATGGACATATCGGTCACGCTATTGATCACTACCAACGGCTGTTTGCGACCGTCTACGGTGATATGGCTGAAGTTGGGTGTGACCGCGTCCGGCACCATCACCGGGAATGAAATGGGCGCAATGATGACCAGCGTTTCGTTCAGACGAACCGGGATCGGCACCTGCACGGAGCTGCGAGCCGGGGCCAGGCCACTCTGGATAATCAGCAACACATCGCTTTCATCGGCTTTCGCTGGCGGTTTGTCGAGATTGCGCAGGGCCTTTTGCAGCAAGGGCATATCCGGCCGCAGTTCGATCGCCTGACGATAACCGGCCGCCGCGAGGGCGCGTTCGCCGAGGGCTTCATAGGTGAATCCGGCCAGATAGTGGCTGAACGCACTCTGATAGCCGTTTTTCAGCTCAACGACCTGCGGCGCATCAAGCAAGGCGACCGGGTAGCCTTCCAGTTCCTTGTAATGGAGAACTTTGCCTTGAGCTTTTGCCTGTTCCTCGGCCGCTTCGTATTGCTTTTCACGCTGGCGGGCGATCAATGCTTCGCGTTCGTGGGTTTTCCTGATGTCTGCGCGGGCGCCGGCAAAGTCATTGACGGATAGCTGGTTCAAGGCCATTTGCGTAGTCAACATGACCTTTTCGTAATCGTAGCCTTCATAGCGCCGCAGCTTGTCGTTGACCAGCATCGTGCCCATTTCATCACCGAAACGGGCCAGTAATTTCATCGCGCCGGACGGGTTGGCTTCCTCGCGCTGGAAGATCATGCGGTCGGCATTGCGCCAGGCGTCCTGGCTGTCGGGCAGGGCACTGCCAGCGCTGAGGATCGCGCCTTTTTCCAGGTAATACAGCAGATCCTTGTCTTCCCACGGGTTGTTCATTTCCACCAGTGCCAGAGCCCCGGTCAGATTGCCCCGGGTCATTTGCTCGGTGGTCTGCTGCATTTCAAGATCGTAGTTGCGATAGGCGGCACAACCGCTCAACTGAACAGCGACGCAAAGCAGCAAAACGAACGGAAGACTCCGCATTGAGGTTGATTCCTTGCGCGCAAATGCTCTGGGGCGGGCAGTATAAAGTGGATGGTGGCAAATGGCTGCGATCTTGATCGAGCGTCAATCGGCAGCGGGCAGTGCGGCAATACTCGGCGACAAACGCTGCTGCCGTCTGCCGGGTATTTCCTGCCAATCAAAGCGAAACGCCGACAAAGCTTGAGAGAAATGTCTTCGAAGTGAACAATATGTAACTTCGCATTTCCATTTGAGATTCGTTCATGACTGCCTCGTCCCGATTGCTGGCCTGGCTGCTGTTCCCGTTATTGTCCCTGAGCAGCCTGCCGCTGCTGGCCGATACCGTGGAAGGCGCGCCGCAAGCGTTGCACCTGCTCGATTACATCAGTGCCGATTACCCGCCGACGGTCGCGGCAGGCAAAGTCATCGACGATGGCGAATACCGCGAGCAGCTGGAATTCACCCAGGTTCTGCAAGGCTTGATCACTGCATTGCCAGCCAAACCGGAAAAAGCCGCGCTGGAACAGGGCGTCGAATCTTTGCACGCCGCCATCACTGCGAAGCAGGACGGTGCTGATGTCGCCCGTCAGGCCCGACAGCTGGGGGCGAAACTGGCGGTGGCTTATGAAGTCAGCCAGGCACCGATCATCACTCCGGACCCGACACGCGGTGCGCCGCTGTATGCGCAAAATTGCTCGGTGTGCCACGGCGACACTGGTGCTGGCGACGGCCCGGCCGGTGTCGGTCTGACCCCTGCGCCAGCCAACCTGCGCGACGCTGCGCGGATGGATCACCTGAGTCTGTACGCGATCTACAGCACCCTCGGCCAGGGCGTCGAAGGCACCGACATGCCGGCGTTCGCCGATCAGCTCGATGATCGCCAGCGCTGGGATCTGGCCACCTACATCGCCGGCTTCAGCGCCGATGCGGCGGCCGCCAAGTCCGACAAGGTCTACAACATCGCTGACCTGGCCCGGCAGACCCCGGCCGAAGTGCAGGCGGCGGAGGGCGCAGAGGTCGCGGCGACGTTCCGTGCCCAGCGCGCGCAACCGCCGCAGGTCAAGCGCGGTCCGGCGCAGTTGCTCGATTACACCGCCGCCACGCTGGAGAAAAGCCTCGCGGCCTACCGCGCCGGTGAACACGATCAGGCCTACGACCTGTCGGTGGCGGCGTATCTGGAAGGCTTCGAACTGGTCGAAAGCTCGCTGGATAACGTCGATGCCAACGTGCGCAAGGACACCGAAAAATCGCTGATGGCGTATCGGCAGTCATTGCAGGATGGTCTGCCGGTCGAGCAGGCCGAACAGCGTCTGGACGCGGCCAAAGCCAAACTCAAGGAATCCGCCGGCCTGCTGGGCAGCGATGGTCTGAGCTGGTCGCTGAGCTTCATCTCCGGCCTGCTGATTCTGCTGCGCGAAGGCCTGGAAGCGATTCTGGTGCTGGCGGCGATCCTCGCCTTCCTGCGCAATACCGGTCAGCAATCGGCAGTACGCAGTGTCAACGTTGGCTGGGGTCTGGCACTGCTGGCAGGTCTGGGTACCTGGGCACTGGCGGCGTACGTCATCGACGTCAGCGGTTCGCAGCGTGAGTTGCTGGAAGGCGCCACCGCGCTGTTTGCCAGCGTCATGGTGTTGTGGCTCGGCGTGTGGATGCATGACCGCCGTCATGCGGCGGCCTGGCAGGATTACATCAAAAGCAGTCTGGTCGGCGGCGGTGGACGTTTCGGCTTTGCGATCCTGGCGTTCTTCTCGGTCTATCGCGAGTTGTTTGAAGTGATCCTGTTCTACGAAACCCTGTGGCTGCAGGCCGGTCCAGCCGGGCACAACGCCGTGCTGGCCGGCGGCGCGACGGCGCTGGTGCTGCTGGTCGGCCTGGCCTGGGTGATTCTGCGCGGCTCGGCGAAACTGCCGCTGACCTTGTTCTTTAGCATCAACGCTGCGCTGTTGTGCGCGCTGTCGGTGGTGTTTGCCGGGCATGGCGTCAAGGCCTTGCAGGAAGCCGGGATCTTCGGCACACGGCCGGTCGCGTTCTTTGAATTCGACTGGCTGGGGATCCATGCCGATGCCTATTCGCTGACCGCGCAGGTGGTGGCGATTGTGGCGATTGCTGTGCTGTATGGGCGCAGTTGGGTGGCGGAGAAGCGTCGGGTTTCGGCTGCATAAAGGCATTCGCTGCGCTCATATTCGCGAGCAGGCTCGCTCCCACAGGTTCGGTATGTATCCTGTGGGAGCGAGCCTGCTCGCGAATTTTTTGGAGGCAAGAACATGCGTGTATGGATCGATGCCGACGCCTGTCCACGGGCGGCGAAGGATCTTGTAGTGAAATTCGCCCTCAAGCGCCAGTTCGAAGTGGTGCTGGTAGCCGGGCAGCCGCAGACCAAGCCGGGGCTGGCCATCGTCAAACTGATCGTGGTGCCGAGCGGGCCGGATGCGGCGGATGATTATCTGGTCGAGCACGCCGTGCCGGGCGAGCTGGTGATCTGCAGCGATATTCCGCTGGCCGATCGGCTGGTCAAGAAGGGCGTGGCGGCACTGGATCCGCGCGGCAAGGAGTTCGATGCGCAGAACATGGGCGAGCGGCTGGCGGTGCGGAATCTGTTCACCGATCTCAGGGAGCAGGGCCAGATGAGCGGCGGCCCGGCGCCGTTTGGCGAGCGCGAGAAGCAGGCGTTTGCCAATGCGCTGGATCGGATTCTCACCCGGCTCACCCGCAAGCCCTGAAAAGATCGCAGCCTGCGGCAGCTCCTACAGGGGCGGTGTATGCCGCAATATCACGGCGCGACACGAAACCTGTAGGAGCTGCCGAAGGCTGCGATTTTTTGATTTCAAGCGTCGTTTTCGTGGGTCAGTTCGAGCACGCGGTCGACCAGTTTGTTGATCCCCGAAGCCGCTTCACTGATGGTCTGCGCCAGCATGTAAGCCGGGGTGGTGACCAGTTTGCGCGCCTTGTCTTCGACGATTTCCGTCACGGCGCACTCTTCGTGGGTGGCGCCCATTTTGTTCATGGCCGCAGCGGTGTCGGCGTCGTTGCCGATGGTGCAGGTCACGCCTGGGCCATAGATTTTCGCCGCCAGTGCCGGTGAGATGCAGATCAGCCCGACCGGTTTGCCCGCTTCGGCAAATGCTTCGGCCAAGGCCAGCACTTCAGGTTGCACGGTGCAGCCGGCGCCTTCGATCGCGAAGTTCGACAGGTTCTTTGCCGCGCCGAAACCGCCGGGCACGATCAGTGCGTCGAAATCCTCGACATCGGCGTCGCGGATATCCTTGACGTTGCCCCGGGCAATCCGCGCCGATTCCACCAGTACGTTGCGCGATTCCGGCATTTCTTCGCCGGTCAGGTGGTTGATCACATGCAATTGCGCGATGTTTGGCGCGAAGCACTGCACCTGTGCGCCGCGCTGGTCGAGGCGCAGCAGGGTGATGACACTTTCCTGGATTTCGGCGCCGTCGTACACGCCACTGCCGGACAGGATCACTGCAACTTTTTTGCTCATGGGCTTCTCTCCAGATTCATGGCGCTCAATGTCCCTTAAATCGTCGCGCGTGGCCATAGGGGCATGGCTGACGCGCGCGGGAACAGAGCGCTCTCTCAATGGATCGCAACGGCGGCGGGGTGTTCATTATTTGCCTGGAATGCGCGTGGCAGCCGCCAGCGAATGGCTTATTCGGCTGGCGTTTTCGGTCCGGCAGGAGGGGTCGCTTCGGCCTGACGCAACTGCTCGGCCTCGGCGGCCTTGGCGAGCTGCTCGTCCTGATAGATTTTCTTTGCCAGTTGCGCATTCTTGAAGCGGCGCCGCAGCCACAGGCCCAGCCCGAGGATCAGCAATGCGCCGAGCACCCACAGCTCGTACTTCTTGATGCTGCCGAGCATGCCTTCCAGCACTGCGCCGAAGTGGTAAGCCGCCGCAGCCAGGGCGGTGGCCCAGATCGCCGCGCCGATGCCGTTGAGCAGCAAGTAACGTCCCGGTGGATAACCGGACAGGCCGATCGCCACCGGCATCACCGTGCGCAGGCCATAAACGAAGCGGAAGCTCAGGACCCAGATGTCCGGATGTTTGCGGATGTGCTCCAGCGCACGGTCGCCCATCATCTGCCAGCGCGGTTTGCGCGCAAGCAATTTGCGCCCGTGCTTGCGCCCCAGGAAGTACCACAGCTGATCACCGGCATAACTGCCGAAGAACGCCACGACCACCACCAGGTTGATGTCCATGTATCCACGGAACGCAAGGAAGCCTGCGAGCACCAGAATGGTTTCGCCTTCGAAGAACGTGCCGAGAAACAAGGCAAAGTAGCCAAAGTCGTGCAGAAATTGTTGGAGCATTGTCTGGGTGCTGGCGAAATGAACGCGCAGCCTAACCCTTCGGGCACATTCATGAAAGTGTCCAAATGTGTCTCGACGTGAACATTTCCTACATCGACAATGGATTGCGGCTACCTGTCACAGAGCACACATAACTGTCATCTGTTAGTCATAATGGCCGTCTATAACTGTCACGCTCGCCCGCTTGCCCGGGCTCAGGAGTCTGCCGTGAGCTTTACCCCCGCCAATCGTCTGTTCCCAGCCACTCGTCTGCGCCGCAATCGTCGTGATGATTTTTCGCGGCGGCTGGTGCGTGAAAACGTGTTGACGGTCGATGACCTGATCCTGCCGGTGTTCGTGCTCGACGGTGAAAACCGCCGCGAAGCCGTGGCCTCGATGCCGGGCGTCGAGCGACTGACCATTGATCTGCTGCTTGAAGAAGCGGCGAAATGGATCGAGCTGGGCATTCCGGCGCTGGCGCTGTTCCCGGTCACCCCGCCTGAACTGAAATCCCTCGATGCTGCCGAAGCCTGGAACCCCGAAGGCATCGCCCAGCGCGCCACTCGCGCCCTGCGTGAGCGGTTCCCGGAGCTGGGCGTGATCACTGACGTGGCGCTGGACCCGTTCACCACCCACGGTCAGGACGGCATTCTCGACGAAGACGGCTACGTGCAGAACGACATCACCGTCGATGCGCTGGTGCGTCAGGCGTTGTCCCACGCCGAAGCCGGCGCGCAGGTGGTGGCGCCATCGGACATGATGGACGGCCGCATCCAGGCGATACGTGAGGCGCTGGAAATTGCCGGCCACGTCAACGTGCGCATCATGGCCTACTCGGCCAAGTACGCCAGCGCCTACTACGGCCCTTTCCGCGATGCCGTGGGTTCGGCGTCGAACCTCGGCAAGGCCAACAAGGCCTCTTATCAGATGGACCCGGCCAACAGTGACGAAGCGCTGCACGAAGTCGGTGCCGACTTGTCCGAAGGTGCGGACATGGTCATGGTCAAACCGGGCATGCCCTACCTGGACATTCTTTTTCGCGTCAAAGATGCCTTCAAGGTGCCGACCTTCGTCTATCAGGTCAGTGGCGAATACGCCATGCACATGGCCGCTATCCAGAATGGCTGGTTGAGCGAAGCGGTGATCCTCGAGTCACTGACCGCCTTTAAACGTGCCGGTGCAGATGGCATCCTGACTTACTTTGCCGTTCGTGCCGCTCAATTGTTACGAGAGCAGAAATAGCCCTCCCAGGAACATTCCATGAATACCGAAGGACTCACTGAAGTTGCCGTAAAAGAAGCTCAGCCGGTGGTCGAGCAAATCACCGAAACCCCGCCGGAACTGGAGCCTGCGCCACCCGCGCCGGTTGCCGAAACCGCTGTGGCGGTACCGGCGATCGCCATTCCCGGCCTGGATGACAGCAGCCTGTACATCCACCGCGAGCTTTCGCAATTGCAGTTCAACATCCGCGTGCTGGAACAGGCGCTGGACGAGTCCTACCCGTTGCTGGAGCGTCTGAAGTTCCTGCTGATCTTCTCCAGCAACCTCGACGAATTCTTCGAGATCCGCGTCGCCGGGCTGAAAAAGCAGATCACTTTTGCCCGCGAACAGGCCGGCGCTGACGGCTTGCAGCCGCATCAGGCGCTGGCGCGGATCAGCGAACTGGTTCACGGTCACGTTGACCGCCAGTACGCGATCCTCAACGACATCCTCCTGCCGGAGCTGGAAAAGCATCAGGTGCGCTTCATCCGTCGGCGCAACTGGACGACCAAGCTCAAGACTTGGGTACGCCGCTATTTCCGCGACGAGATCGCGCCGATCATCACCCCGATCGGCCTCGACCCGACGCACCCGTTCCCGCTGCTGGTGAACAAGAGTCTGAACTTCATCGTCGAGCTCGAAGGCATCGACGCCTTCGGGCGCGACTCCGGTCTGGCGATCATTCCGGCGCCACGTCTGCTGCCGCGGATCATCAAGGTCCCGGAAGAAGTCGGCGGCGCTGGCGACAACTATGTATTCCTGTCGTCGATGATCCACGCCCACGCCGATGACCTGTTCCAGGGCATGAAGGTCAAAGGCTGCTACCAGTTCCGTCTGACCCGAAACGCCGACCTGGCGCTCGACTCCGAAGACGTCGAAGACCTGGCCCGCGCCCTGCGTGGCGAGTTGTTCTCGCGGCGCTACGGTGACGCGGTGCGTCTGGAAGTTGCCGACACCTGCCCGAAACACCTCTCGGACTATCTGCTCAAGCAGTTCAACCTGAGCGAGACCGAGCTGTATCAGGTCAACGGCCCGGTCAACCTGACTCGCCTGTTCAGCATCACCGGTCTGGACAGCCATCCAGAGCTGCAATACACGCCGTTCACCCCGCAGATCCCGAAACTGCTGCAGAACAGCGAAAACATCTTCAGTGTGGTCAGCAAGCAGGACATCCTCTTGCTGCACCCGTTCGAGTCGTTCACGCCGGTGGTCGACCTGCTGCGTCAGGCCGCGAAAGACCCGCATGTATTGGCCGTACGGCAAACGCTGTACCGCTCCGGCGCCAACTCGGAGATCGTCGATGCGCTGGTCGACGCCGCGCGTAACGGCAAGGAGGTCACCGCCGTGATCGAGCTGCGCGCGCGCTTCGACGAAGAATCCAACCTGCAACTGGCCAGCCGTCTGCAAGCGGCGGGCGCAGTGGTGATCTACGGCGTGGTCGGCTTCAAGACCCACGCCAAGATGATGCTGATCCTGCGCCGTGAGGCTGGCGAAATCGTCCGCTACGCGCACCTCGGCACCGGTAACTATCACGCCGGCAACGCCAAGCTCTACACCGACTACAGCCTGCTGACCTCCGACGACGCTTTGTGTGAAGACGTCGGCAAACTGTTCAGCCAGTTGATCGGCATGGGCAAGACGCTGCGCATGAAAAAGCTGCTGCATGCGCCGTTCACCCTGAAGAAGGGCATGCTCGACATGATTGCCCGCGAAACCCAGTTTGCCCTCGAAGGCAAACCGGCGCACATCATCGCCAAGTTCAACTCGCTGACCGATCCGAAGATCATCCGCGCGCTGTACAAGGCCAGCCAGTCCGGCGTGCGCATCGATCTGGTGGTGCGCGGCATGTGCTGCCTGCGTCCGGGCATCGCCGGGGTCTCGCACAACATTCATGTGCGCTCGATCATTGGCCGCTTCCTTGAGCACACGCGGGTGTTCTACTTCCTCAACGGCGGCGACGAGCAGATGTTCCTCTCCAGCGCCGACTGGATGGAGCGCAACCTCGACAAGCGCGTCGAGACCTGCTTCCCGGTGGAAGGCAAGAAACTGCTGACTCGGGTCAAGAAGGAGCTGGAGCTGTACCTGACCGACAACACCCACAGCTGGAGCCTGCAGTCGGACGGCCGCTACATCCGCAACACACCCACTGGCAACCAGAACCCGCGCAGTGCGCAGGCGACGTTGCTGGAGCGGCTGGGCAGCCCGATATTGCCTGTCAGCAGTTAAGTGCCGAAGGTCAAAAGCCCCTCACCCTAACCCTCTCCCGGAGGGGAGAGGGGACTGACCGAGGTGTCTTGCGTCATACACTGACCTGAAATACCTGATCGAACTCTGGCCTCAACGCTAGTACAAATCGGCTCCCTCTCCCTCGGGAGAGGGCTGGGGTGAGGGGAGAGCTACACCGCCGCTCTCAAGCCAAACCCAATAAAAAGGCGATCCTAACGGATCGCCTTTTTTGTGCCAGCCAGTTACTCAGTGCACCGTGAGGACAATTCCAACCCGCGTCAGCCAATCCGCTTCCAGGCCGAAATCCGCCTGGGTCAGCTGATTTTCATCCAGCCAGTTCTCCGGGAATTCCACGTCGAGATGATCGCCATTGGCATGCAGCGCCACCTGTGGCATCGCCTGGGTCCCGCGAATGTGATGGAACAGAATCGCAAACCGCAGCAGCACGCACAGGCGAATCAGTTTGATGCCGTCATCGCCGAATTCGGCGAATTTGTCCTTGGGAATATTGCGCCGATGCCCACGCACCAATAGCGCGAGCATCTGCTGGTCTTCTCGCGAGAAGCCGGCCAGATCGGAGTGTTCGATCAGGTAGGCGCCATGCTTGTGGTAGTGATAGTGAGCGATGTCGAGGCCGACTTCGTGCACTTTCGCCGCCCAGCCGAGCAGTTCGCGCCAGATGCCGTCATCCAGTTCCCAGTCCACGGCGACCTGATCGAAGGCGTGCAGGGCCTTGCGCTCGACCCGCGCTGCCTGTTCCAGGTCGACGTGATAGCGCTCCATCAGCGAGGTCAGGGTGCGTTCGCGCACGTCTTCATGGTGATGGCGGCCGAGCAGGTCGTAGAGCACGCCTTCGCGCAGCGCGCCTTCGCAATGGTCCATGCGTTGCAGTTCGAGGGCGTCGAAGATTGCTTCGAGAATCGCCAGGCCCGCCGGAAAGATCGCCCGGCGGTCAGGCTTGATGCCTTCGAAATCGATCTTGTCGGCGTCGCCGAGCTTGAACAGCTTGCGCTTGAGCCACGCCAGGCCTTCGGCGTTGACCTCGCCGCTGCCGTGGCCGCCAGCCTTCAAGGCCAGGCCGATGGCGCGAATCGTACCGGAGGAGCCGATGGCTTCATCCCAGGTCAGGCGATGCAGGGCGTGCTCGATGCTCATGATCTCCAGGCGCGCCGCCGTGTAGGCCTGGGCGTAGCGCGCCGGGGTGATCTTGCCGTCCTTGAAATAACGCTGAGTGAAACTCACGCAGCCCATTTGCAGGCTTTCGCGCAATAAAGGCTCGAAGCGCTGGCCGATGATGAATTCGGTGCTGCCGCCGCCGATGTCGGCGACCAAACGTTTGCCAGGGGTATCGGCGAGCGTGTGCGAAACGCCGAGATAGATCAGGCGCGCTTCTTCACGGCCGGAAATGACTTCTACCGTGTGGCCGAGGATTTCTTCGGCGCGGCGGATGAATTCGCCACGATTGCGCGCTTCACGCAGGGCGTTGGTGCCGACGATGCGCACGGCGCCGAGCGGCATACCGTTGATCAGTTGGGCAAAGCGCTTGAGGCAATCGAGGCCGCGCTGCATCGATTCTTCGTTGAGCTGGCGCGCGTCGTCGATGCCGGCGGCCAGTTGCACCTTCTCGCCGAGGCGCTCGAGGATGCGGATTTCGCCGTTCTGGGCCTTGGCCACGACCATGTGAAAGCTGTTGGAGCCCAGGTCGATTGCGGCGATCAGGGACAGATTCTTGGCTTGGGATTGCGGCATGGTCAGGGGGTCTCGGTCGATAACCCCGACATCGTGCCACGATCAAACGCTGGCGCCAACGCGCATGGCTCAAACCGCCGGAGCGCGCACCCCGAACCTGATCGTTCCCACGCTCCGCGTGGGAATGCCTCACCGGACGCTCTGCGTCCGCTTTTGGGACGCGGAGCGTCCCTGGCTGCATTCCCACGCGGAGCGTGGGAACGATCAGGATGAGGCTGCTTCAGGCTGTCGCTTCCACCGTGCCAATAAAGTTCGCCAGCTCGGCCGTCTGCGGATTGGCAAACAACACCTTCGGATCGCCCACCTCATGCACCTTGCCATGGTGCATGAACACCAGTTTGTCGCCCACCTCTCGGGCAAAGCGCATCTCGTGGGTGACCATGATCAGCGTCATGCCTTCCTTGGCCAATTGCCGCACCACGCTGAGTACTTCATTGACCAGCTCAGGGTCCAGCGCCGAGGTGATTTCATCGCACAGCAGCACCTTCGGCGACATCGCCAAAGCCCGGGCGATCGCCACCCGTTGCTGCTGACCACCGGACAAACGGTCCGGGAAGGCACCGAATTTCTCCCCGAGCCCGACTCGCTCGAGCATTTCGCGCGCCAGTTCGGCTGCCTTGGCCTTGGGTACTTTCTGCACCACTTGCGGCGCGAGCATGACGTTTTCGCCGACGGTCAGGTGCGGGAACAGGTTGAACTGCTGGAAGACCATGCCGACCTTCTGTCGCAGGCTGCGCAGATCAGCGCGGGCGGCGTCGAGGTATTCGCCGTCGACTTCGATCACGCCATCGTTGATCGATTCCAGGCCGTTGAGCGTGCGCAACAGGGTCGATTTGCCCGAGCCGCTGCGGCCGATGATCGCCACGACCTGGCCTTCCTCGACGCTGAGATCGATGCCTTTGAGTACGTGGTGATCGCCGTAGTATTTATGCAGGGCGGAAATTCTAAGCAGAGGCATGCAGTCTCCTTTCCAGGTAGCGCGCACTGAGGGACAAGGGGTAGCAGAGCAGGAAGTAGCCGAGGGCGACGAGGCCGTAGACCATGAACGGTTCGAACGTGGCATTGGCGAGCATGCCGCCGGTCTTGGTCAGTTCGGTGAAGCCGATGATCGAGGTCACCGCTGTGCCTTTGACCACTTGCACCGAGAAGCCCACGGTCGGCGCCACGGCGATGCGCAGCGCTTGCGGCAGGATCACGTAGCGCAACTGCTCAAGCGGATTGAGCGCCAGGCTCGACGAGGCTTCCCACTGACCGTGGGGAATGGCCTCGACGCAACCGCGCCAGATCTCCGCCAGATAGGCGCTGGTGAACAAGGTCAAAGCGATCGCCGCGGCCATCCACGGCGAAATCTCGATGCCGGCCAGCGCCACGCCGAAGAACACCAGAAACAGTTGCATCAACAGTGGCGTGCCCTGAAACAGCTCGATCCAGGTGCGGGCGATGCTGCTTGGCAGCGTGTTCTTGGAGATGCGCATCACCAGAATCAGCAGGCCGACGAGGCCGCCGCCAATGAACGCCACCAGTGACAGCGCCAGGGTCCATTGCAGGCCGGTGAGCAGGTTGCGCAGGATGTCCCAGAAAGTGAAATCGCTCATTGGCTGCTCCTCGCAATGAACCGACGCCCGAACCAGTTGAGCAACTGGCGGATCAGCAGCGCCATGCACAGATAGATCAGGGTGGTCAGCGCATAGGTTTCAAAGGCGCGGAAGTTGCGCGACTGAATGAAGTTGGCGGCGAAGCTCAATTCTTCCGTGGCGATCTGCGAACACACCGCCGAACCGAGCATGACGATGATGATCTGGCTGCTCAGCGCCGGCCAGACCTTGCCCAGCGCGGGCAGCAGGACGACGTGGCGGAACGCTTCGAAGCGCGTCATCGCCAATGCCGCAGCCGCTTCCAGCTGCCCGCGCGGAATCGCCTGGATGCCGGCGCGGATGATCTCGGTCGAATAGGCGCCAAGGTTGATCACCATCGCCAGCACTGCCGCCTGCCACTCGGAAATCTGCACGCCGAGCGACGGCAGGCCGAAGAAGATGAAGAACAGTTGCACCAGAAACGGCGTGTTGCGGATCAACTCGACGTAGACGCCGAAGATCGCTGAGAACGGGCGGATCTGCCACGCTCGCACCAGCGCGCCGACAATGCCCACGCCGACCCCGAGCAGCGCGCCGATGGCGGTCAGCTCCAGCGTGAACAGTGCGCCGCGCAGCAGCAGGTCGGTGTTTTCCACCACCGGCAAAAAATCGAACTGATAAGCCATGAACGTCTCCCGCGCAGTCGATCAGAGATCGGCCGGCAGCGGCTCTTTCAGCCAGGTCTGCGAGTTCTTTTCCAGTGCGCCGTCAGCCTTGGCGGTGTTGAGGATGTCGTTGACCTTGGCCAGCAACGCCGCTTCGTTCTTGTTCACGCCCACGTAGACCGGGGAATCCTTGAGCTTCACCTTCAGCGCCGGCACGCGCTTGGGGTTCTTCTCGCTGATGGCCACCATCACCACGTTGCCGCTGGCAATCAGATCGACCTGGCCTGCCAGATAAGCAGCGATGGTCGAGTTGTTGTCTTCGAAACGTTTGATGGTCACGCCTTCGGGGGCGACTTTGCTCAGCTCGATGTCTTCGATGGCGCCGCGGGTGACGCTGATGGTCTTGCCCTTGAGGTCGTCGAGGCTGGTGATCGCGGCGTCTGGCGGACCGAACACGGCGAGGTAGAACGGCGCATAGGCGCGGGAGAAGTCGATGACTTTCTCACGCTCGGGGTTTTTGCCGAGGCTGGAGATCACCAGATCGACTTTGCCGGTGGTGAGGAACGGGATGCGGTTGGTGCTGTTGACCGGGGTCAGTTCGAGTTTGACCTTGAGTTGGTCAGCGAGCAGTTTCGCTGTGTCGATATCCAGGCCGCGCGGCTTCATGTCCGGGCCGACCGAGCCGAACGGCGGGAAGTCCTGGGGCACGGCAACTTTCAGCGTGCCGCGTTTGACCACGTCGTCCAGACCGTCGGCGTGAGCGGGGGCCTGGCACAGCAGCAGGCCGGCAAACAGGGAAGCGAGGAGGGCGCTGTAACGCTGGGTCATGGACAATCTCCGGATCGGCGGGAAGTGGTTGCTGCGATCGGACAGAGCATGGGCCGTGCCAACAGGCGGATTTCGCCCCGGCAGGCCGCGGCACCAGCGACTTCGTTCGGTCTTACTGGTCTGAACAGTCAACTCGGTTTTCGCACTGCGATGGCGCATCGGCAGTGCGCGCCGAACCCCGCTGGGGCACGACTTGCCGGACTCGACGAATAGCTTTACAACTAGCCGCACCTTGGCCCTGACGCGTCCGCACATCATGAATTCGATCTCCCGCGCCGTACCCGAAGTGGCGCTGCAAGCGATCCGCAAACTGATCACCGAACAGGGCTTCGGTGCCGGCGACGCGTTGCCTTCGCAACGGGATCTGGCGCTGCAACTGGGCGTCAGCCGGGCATCGTTGCGTGAAGCGCTGTCGTCGCTCAGTGCACTGGGCGTAGTCAGCATTCAGCCGGGCAAGGGCGTGTTCGTGCAGTCGCCGGTCGAATTGTCGCGCGGCGACAACGCGCCAGGCTGGTCGTTTGCGGCGCAGGCATCGCCGCTGGATATCTTTCAATTGCGCTATGCGCTCGAAGGGTTTGCAGCAGGTTTGGCGGCAGTGACGTTGAGCACGTTCGATCTGGATGCGCTGGAAGACAACGTTGCGGCCATGCGCGAGCAATTGAAGCTCGGCGACTTTGAGGCAGCGGCGAAACTCGACTTCGAATTTCACCGGCGCATCCTTCTCGCCAGCGGCAATCAGGCGATGCTGAGCATCCTCACCGCCAGCGCCGAGATCTTTCTCGAGAGCCAGAAACTGCCGTTCATCCGCGCCGAGCGCGCCATGGAAACCTGGCAGGAACACCGCAAGATCCTCCGCGCACTGGCGCGCCGCGCCTCGGCGGCGGCGCAGAAAGCCATGCAGGAACACGTGCGCAACGCCGCCCTGCGCACCGGAATCGCCTTCATCGCTCCCGCCACGGGGTGACTTGAGCTATACCCAAACTCATCAAGGGCCATAGCAACACTCAATCATCTGCGGCTTCCTGAACAAGGGAAGGGCGGCTATGATGGGCCACGTTTTTTTGCTTACAACCTGGAGAATTCCATGAGCAGCGATCTGATCAAACACGTTAGCGACGCTAGTTTCGAAGCCGACGTACTCAAGGCCGAAGGCGCTGTCCTGGTCGACTACTGGGCTGAATGGTGCGGCCCTTGCAAAATGATCGCACCGGTTCTGGACGAGATTGCCGAGACTTACAAAGGCAAGCTGACCGTCGCCAAACTGAACATCGACGAAAACCAGGAAACCCCGGCCAAGCATGGCGTGCGTGGTATCCCGACGCTGATGCTGTTCAAGAACGGCAACGTTGAAGCGACCAAGGTCGGCGCACTGTCGAAGTCGCAGCTGGCGGCTTTCCTCGACGCCAACATCTGAGCGTCGCAGTAAAACGCTGAAAAAAAGCCCCGCAAATCGCGGGGCTTTTTGCATATTCAGGGCTAGACGCTCCGAAACTCAGGTGGTACATTCGGCCCCGCACTGGTTTCTCCAATGCCCCCTGCTAGCCGTCGCCGACGCACTCCTTTTCGAATTAGTTCGCGATCCTGTCGCCTTCTCCGCGGCGCGGCCTCATTAAGCCAAAAGCTTAATTTCCCCCCTCCATAAATGATTACGTCATTCCTATATGAATCTGACTGAACTCAAGCAAAAGCCGATTACCGAACTGCTCGAATTGGCCGAACAGATGGGCATAGAAAATATGGCCCGTTCGCGCAAGCAGGACGTGATTTTCTCCCTGCTGAAAAAGCACGCGAAAAGCGGCGAGGAAATCTCCGGTGATGGCGTGCTGGAGATTCTCCAGGACGGCTTCGGCTTCCTGCGCTCCGCAGACGCTTCCTACCTCGCCGGCCCTGACGACATCTACGTCTCGCCGAGCCAGATCCGCCGCTTCAACTTGCGCACCGGTGACACCATCGTTGGCAAGATCCGGCCTCCGAAGGAAGGCGAGCGGTACTTCGCCCTGCTCAAGGTCGACACGATCAACTTCGATCGTCCGGAGAACGCGAAAAACAAGATTCTCTTCGAGAACCTGACGCCGCTGTTCCCGACGGTGCGCATGAAGATGGAAGCCGGCAACGGTTCCACCGAAGACCTCACCGGTCGCGTGATCGACCTGTGTGCACCGATCGGCAAAGGCCAGCGTGGTCTGATCGTCGCACCGCCGAAAGCCGGTAAAACGATCATGCTGCAGAACATCGCAGCGAACATCGCCCGTAACAATCCTGAAGTTCACCTGATCGTGCTGTTGATCGACGAGCGTCCGGAAGAAGTGACCGAAATGCAGCGCACCGTGCGCGGCGAAGTGGTTGCCTCGACCTTCGACGAGCCGCCGACCCGTCACGTGCAGGTTGCTGAAATGGTGATCGAGAAGGCCAAGCGTCTGGTCGAACACAAGAAAGACGTGGTGATCCTGCTCGACTCCATCACCCGTCTGGCCCGTGCCTACAACACCGTGATCCCGAGCTCCGGCAAGGTATTGACCGGTGGTGTCGATGCCCACGCCCTGGAGAAGCCGAAGCGTTTCTTCGGTGCCGCGCGTAACATCGAAGAAGGCGGCTCGCTGACCATTATCGCCACCGCGCTGGTTGAAACCGGCTCGAAGATGGACGAAGTGATCTACGAAGAGTTCAAGGGTACCGGCAACATGGAACTGCCTCTGGATCGCAAGATCGCCGAGAAGCGTGTGTTCCCGGCCATCAACATCAACCGCTCCGGCACCCGCCGCGAAGAGTTGCTGACCGCCGACGACGAACTGCAGCGCATGTGGATTCTGCGCAAGCTGCTGCACCCGATGGACGAAGTCGCCGCCATCGAGTTCCTGGTCGACAAGCTGAAAACGACCAAGACCAACGACGAGTTCTTCTTGTCGATGAAACGCAAGTAATACGCTGGCGTTTCAACAAAGGACGCTCCCGAGAGGGGGCGTTTTTTTTTGCCCCGAAAAATCTCGCGCCCGTCACGGATATCTGTTGATGGGCCGATATTGCGGCGTCGGCAGCGCACTCCCGAGTTCGAGGCCTGCGCCTTCGCCGCAGCGCGGGGGCCACAATCGAGCAATGACGGGCTGCTGTTTGCCCCTCAGAGCAGGTAGGATGTACGCCTATTTTGAGGGTGCCATCGTCAATGAAATTCAAGGATCTTCGGGATTTCGTGCAGCAGCTTGAGCAGCGCGGAGAGTTGAAACGCATCCAGATTCCCGTCTCGCCGGTGCTGGAGATGACTGAGGTGTGCGATCGCACGTTGCGGGCCAAAGGCCCGGCACTGTTGTTCGAGAAGCCCACCGGTTACGACATTCCGGTGCTCGGCAACCTGTTCGGCACCCCCGAGCGCGTGGCCATGGGCATGGGCGCCGAGTCGGTCAGCGAGCTGCGCGAAATCGGCAAGCTGCTGGCCTTCCTCAAGGAGCCGGAGCCGCCGAAGGGCTTGAAGGACGCGTGGTCGAAACTGCCGATCTTCCGCAAGATCATTTCGATGGCGCCGAAAGTCGTCAAAGACGCGGTGTGCCAGGAAGTGGTCATCGAAGGCGACGATGTCGATCTGGCGATGTTGCCGGTGCAGACCTGCTGGCCCGGCGACGTTGGCCCGCTGATAACTTGGGGCCTTACGGTCACCAAAGGCCCGAACAAGGAACGCCAGAACCTCGGCATCTACCGCCAGCAAGTGATCGGCCGCAACAAGGTGATCATGCGCTGGCTCAGCCATCGTGGCGGCGCTCTCGACTTCCGCGAGTGGTGCGAGAAGCACCCGGGCCAGCCGTTCCCGGTGTCCGTAGCCCTTGGCGCCGATCCGGCAACGATTCTCGGTGCCGTGACGCCAGTGCCGGACAGCCTTTCCGAATATGCTTTCGCAGGGCTCTTGCGCGGCAACCGTACCGAACTGGTCAAGTGCCGTGGCAACGATCTGCAAGTACCGGCCACCGCCGAAATCATCCTTGAAGGCGTGATTCATCCGGGCGAAATGGCCGACGAAGGCCCGTATGGCGACCACACCGGTTACTACAACGAAGTCGACAGCTTCCCGGTGTTCACCGTCGAGCGCATCACCCACCGGATAAAGCCGATCTATCACAGCACTTACACCGGCCGCCCGCCGGATGAGCCGGCGATTCTCGGCGTGGCGCTGAACGAAGTGTTCGTGCCGATCCTGCAGAAGCAGTTCCCGGAAATCACCGACTTCTACCTGCCGCCGGAAGGCTGCTCGTACCGCATGGCCGTGGTGACGATGAAGAAGTCGTATCCGGGGCATGCCAAGCGCGTGATGCTCGGTGTCTGGTCGTTTTTGCGACAGTTCATGTACACCAAGTTCGTTATCGTCACTGACGACGATATCAACGCCCGCGACTGGAACGACGTGATCTGGGCCATCACCACGCGCATGGACCCCAAGCGCGACACGGTGATGATCGACAACACGCCGATCGACTACCTCGACTTCGCTTCGCCGATTTCCGGCCTGGGCTCGAAAATGGGCCTGGATGCCACCCACAAGTGGCCGGGCGAAACCACTCGCGAGTGGGGCCGCGTGATCGTCAAGGACGACGCCGTCACCCAACGGATCGATGCCATCTGGAATCAGTTAGGAATAGATTGATGCGTGTAACCCTGCAGCCTTCCGGAGCAGTGCTCGAGATACAGCCCGGTGAGCGGATTCTCGACGGTGCGCGGCGCCTGGGCTATGACTGCCCGCAAAGCTGCCGCAACGGCAATTGCCACGTGTGTGCAGCGCTGCTGGTGGAGGGCCGCGTCGAGCAGGCCGGCAAAGTCCACGACCATGGCGAGTTCTACACCTGCATCGCCGCACCGCTGGAAGACTGCGTGCTGTTGTGGGATGGCGTGCTCGCACTCGGTGAATTGCCGGTGCGCAGCCTGTCGTGTCAGGTCATTGAGTGCCGCGAGGTCGGCGGCGATACCTGGCGCGTGCGTCTGCGTGCACCGGCGGGCAAGCCGCCGCGCTATCACGCCGGGCAATATTTGATGATCGAGCGTGAGAACGGTGAGAAGTCGGCGTTCTCCATGGCTTCGGCACCCCACGGCGGACGTGATCTGGAAATCCATGTGCTGGCGCGCGAAACCAGTGCGTTGAGCCTGATCGAGCAGTTGCAACGCAACCCGCTGGTGCGTGTCGAGTTGCCGTTCGGTGACACACATCTTGCGGAGCTGCCCGACGGTCCTCTGGTGTTGATCGCCGCCGGCACCGGCATGGGCCAGATTCACAGCCTGATCGAACATTGCCGAGCCGAAGGTTTCAGGCATCCGGTGCATCTGTACTGGGGTGTGCGCCGTCCCGAAGACTTTTATCAGATCGAGCACTGGGACGAATGGCTGAAGCTGCCCAATCTGTTCCTGCACAAAGTGGTCAGCGACCAGTGCGGCTGGGAAGGGCGCTGCGGGATGTTGCACGAAGCGGTTTGCGAGGATTTCCCCGATCTGAAGCCGCTGCACGTCTACGCCAGCGGTTCGCCAGCGATGGTTTACGGCACCTTGGACGCGCTGGTCGAGGCGGGGATGGATGCGCATCAGATGCGCGCCGACGTCTTCGCCTATGCGCCGCGCTCCTGAGACTTATAACTTGGTATATAGCCGATCGGTATTTACCTTAAACAGTAAATATCGCTAGGTTATATATGAATCAGGCAATTAATCAGTGGCACTTAATTTGCCTTAAACATATGTGCCTTATTGTTACAACGGTGCGTTCTATTAAGTAATTCTTCACCCGCGGGGAGCTGAACGCTATTCGCCATGAGCGCCATTGAAAACGCAATCCTGAACCTGGCTTACCCTCCGCGGCTCGATCTTGGGCCGCAGCTGACGCACGAACAACTTCTCGCTTCCATGCAATCGACCATGGCACGCCACAAGGGCGGGCCGGTGTGGCTGTTCGCCTATGGTTCGCTGATCTGGCGGCCGGAATGCACGGCGGTTGAGCGCATGCGCGGTCGCGTGCATGGCTATCATCGCGGCTTGTACCTGTGGTCCCACGAGCATCGGGGTACCCCGGAAATGCCCGGTCTGGTGTTCGGTCTGGATCGCGGCGGTTCATGCAGCGGTTTTGCCTACCGCTTGCCGGAAGACAATCTCGATACCGCGCTGTATGCCCTGTGGAAACGTGAGATGCCGTTTCCCTCGTATCGCCCGCACTGGCTCAATTGCCGGCTCGAAGATGGCACTCAGGTGCAGGCTTTGGGATTCGTTCTGGAGCGCCACCTGCCGAGCTATGCCGGCAACTTGCCGGATCATGTGCTCAGCCAGGTGTTCGCCAGCGCCAGCGGGCGGTACGGCACCACTCGCGATTATGTCGAGCAGACCGCGCACGCCCTGCGCAGCCACGCCATGCCGGATCGAAATCTGGAGGCGCGGCTCAAGCGCTGTAAATCACACAGCGATCAGGCGACCGCTTCACGGCTCTGACTGGCGACTTGCTTGTGCCACAGCGTTGGCGCAAGGAAGGCCATCGCCAGCAGGCAAGCGCCGACCAGCAGCACGAAACCGCCATCCCAGCCGAAGTGGTCAACGGTGTAGCCCATCGCCGCACTGGCCGCGACCGAACCCCCCAGATAACCGAACAGACCGGTGAAGCCCGCTGCAGTACCGGCGGCTTTCTTCGGCGCCAGTTCCAGCGCTTGCAGGCCGATCAGCATCACCGGGCCGTAGATCAGGAAGCCGATCGACAGCAGGGCGATCATGTCGACCATCGGATTGCCGGCCGGATTGAGCCAGTAAACCAGGGTCGCGACAGTCACCAGGGCCATGAACACCATGCCGGTCAAACCACGGTTGCCACGGAAGATCTTGTCTGACATCCAGCCGCACAGCAGCGTGCCCGGGATGCCTGCCCACTCGTAGAAGAAATAGGCCCACGAGGTCTTATCCACGGTGAAGCCCTTGGCTTCCTTCAGGTACGTCGGCGCCCAGTCCAGCACGCCGTAGCGCAGCAAGTAGACGAAGACGTTGGCCAGAGCGATGTACCAGAGCATTTTGTTGCGCAGCACGTATTTGACGAAGATTTCCTTGGCGCTGAATTCGTCTTCGTGGCTGGCGTCGTAGCCTTCCGGGTAGTCGTTCTTGTACTGCTCGATCGGCGGCAGGCCGACCGATTGCGGGGTGTCACGCATGGTGATGAAGGCGAATACCGCTACGCCAAGTGCGACTGCTGCCGGGACGTAAAACGCCGCGTGCCAGTCATTGAACAGACCCATGCCGATCAGGAACAGCGGGCCGATCAGACCGCCGCCGACGTTATGCGCCACGTTCCACACCGACACCACGCCACCGCGTTCCTTCTGCGACCACCAGTGCACCATGGTCCGCCCGCTCGGCGGCCAGCCCATGCCCTGCGCCCAGCCGTTGATGAACAGGAGGATGAACATCATCGTCACGCTGGACGTTGCCCACGGCGCGAAACCGAAAATGAACATCACCCCGGCCGAGACCAGCAGACCGAACGGCAGGAAGAAGCGCGGGTTGGAACGGTCGGACACCAGGCCCATGAGGAACTTCGACAGGCCGTAAGCAATAGCGATCGCCGACATCGCCAGACCAAGGTCGCCACGGCTGTAGCCTTCATCGATCAGGTACGGCATGGCCAGGGAGAAGTTCTTGCGCAGCAGGTAGTAACCGGCGTAGCCGATAAAGATACCGGCGAAGATCTGCCAGCGCAGGCGGCGGTAGGTGCTGTCTATTTTTTCTTCAGGCAATGGAGCCTGATGTGCGGCAGGACGAAAGAAAGCAAACATTCAAGAGCTCCAGTTTTCTTGTTTTGACTGCGGATGCGAATGTTACAGTTTCGTTACCGAAAATAGCATCGCTTCACGTCGGCAAAACAGCGGAAATTAGGGCAGATGAGCGTTCCTTTATGAACATGTCGCTCTGAGACAAGTACGCGGCGCTGAGGGAATGGTGGCTCGGGTGGGTTTCTGCGGTTTAACGTATTGGCGAGGCGGATCTCAACGGTAAAGCGATCCGGGTTGCGGTTCCGGATCGCTCCATAATTGTTAGCGAACCTGAACGACAACCTTGCCCACAGCCTTGCGCTGGCCAAGATCATCGATCGCCTGCGCGGCATTGCTCAGTGGATAGACCTGCGACACCAGCGGTTTGAGCTTGCCCTCGGCAAACCAGGCGAACAGCTGCTGGAAGTTGGCTGCATTGTCCTGTGGCTGGCGTTGGGCAAAGAACCCCAGAACACGCCGAGTACCGCCGCGCCCTTGAGCAGGGCGAGGTTGACCGGCAGTTCCGGGATGCGTCCGCTGGCGAAGCCGACCACCAGCAGGCGGCCGTTCCAGGCGATGGCGCGGATGGCCTGGTCGAACAGGTCGCCGCCGACCGGGTCGTAGATCACGTCGGCGCCCTGGCCGTCGGTGAGGCGTTTGATCTCGTCCTTGAGGCTGGCTTCGCTGTAATTGATCAGCTCATCGGCGCCGGCAGCCTTGGCCACCGCGAGTTTCTCGGCGCTGCTGGCGGCGGCGATCACGCGGGCGCCCATGGCTTTGCCGATCTCCACAGCGGCGAGGCCGACGCCGCCCGACGCGCCGAGCACCAGCAGGGTTTCGCCCGGTTGCAGGTTGGCGCGTTGCTTGAGCGCGTGCATCGACGTGCCGTAGGTCATGCTGAATGCAGCGGCGACGTTGAAATCCATCGACGGCGGAATCGGCAGGACGTTGTAGCCCGGCACCGCCACCTGCTCGGCAAAACTGCCCCAACCGGTCAGCGCCATGACCCGGTCGCCGACTTTCAGATGGCTGACCTTTTCCCCGACTTCGCGCACCACGCCCGCCGCTTCACCGCCTGGCGAAAACGGGAAGGGCGGTTTGAACTGGTACTTGCCCTCGATGATCAGCGTGTCCGGGAAATTGACTCCGGCAGCGTGCACGTCCAGCAGGATTTCATTCTTCTTCGCGACAGGACTGGCGACGTCTTCCAGCACCAGCGATTCGGCAGGGCCGAAGGCTTTGCACAGCACGGCTTTCATCAGGGCTATTCCTTTGGGAGTGATGGCCGATAAGTGTAGGTGTGTGAATCAACGGGTCAACGAGCATGCCCGGCCCTGATAGTCAGCCATAAGCTTGTGCTTGCGCGGCGGGTCGTTATGCTAGGCCGCAAACCGGATAAGGAGCGAATTGTGAAAGCGTGGATCATGTTGTTGCTGGCCCTGTCTCTGCCTGTGGCAGCACTGGCCGAAGAAGCCAAAGAAGGCGAGGCGCCGAAGGTCAATTACATCACCCTGAGCCCGCCGTTCGTCGGCAACTATGGCCTGGACGGCACCGCCAAGCTCAAGGTCTACAAGGCCGATGTGGCATTGCGTGTGACTGGTGAGGAGGCGACCAAACTGGTCAAGGCCAACGAGCCGCTGATCCGCAATCAGCTGGTGGCGCTGTTCACTCAGCAGTCGACCGAGGCGATGGGCAGCATCGAGGGCAAGGAAAAGCTGCGTCAGGAAGCGTTGAAGCAGACCCAGCAGGTCATGAATGACGAGACCGGCAAGCCTGTTGTTGAGGATCTGTTGTTCAACAACCTGATCATTCAGTAAATACGTTGGCTGCTGCTCTTCAGGACGCCAGGCTTTTGCGAAAGCGTGCCAAGGCGATGGCGAAGAACAGCAGACCGATGGCAGTCAGCGCCAGCAACTCCGGCCAGACCACGCTCAGCCCGGCGTCGCGAAACAGAATCGCGGCGCTGAGGCTGACAAAATGCGTGGACGGTGAGCCCTGCATGACCCACTGCAGCCAGTGCGGCATGCTGTCCAGGGGCGTGCTGCCGCCCGACAGCAGCAGCATCGGGATGATCACCGGAATCGCCAGCAAGCCGAACTGCGGCGTCGAGCGCGCGAGTGTCGCCAGAAAGATGCCCAACGCGGTACTGGCAAACAGATAAACCGCAGTCACCAGCAAAAACAGGCTCATTGAGCCGGAAAGCGGCACGCCGAGTGCGCCTTTGACCACCACCTCCACGGACAGCCAGGTGCACAGCACCACCACCAGCAGGTTGCTCCAGATTTTCGCCAGCATGATTTCCAGCGCCGTCAGCGGCAGCACCAGCAAATGGTCGAGCGTGCCGTGCTCGCGTTCGCGCAGCAGCGCCGTGCCCGTGAGGATGATCGCCAGAATGGTGATGTTGTTGACGATCTGGATCACCGCCAGAAACCAGCCACCCACCAGGTTGGTATTGAATAGCGCGCGGGTGGTCAGCGAAATCGGCGTCTTGCTCGCGGCATCGCTCTGACCGCCGTAGGCCTGCAGTTCACGCTGGAAGATCCGGCCGATGTAACCGGCGCCCATGAACGCCTGGCTCATCGCGGTGGCATCGACGTTGACCTGAATGGCCGGTCGCCGCGCCGCGAGCAGGTTGGTTTGAAACCCCGCCGGAATGTTGATCACGAAGGTGTACTGGCCGCTGTCCATCACCTGATCCAGTTGCGGGTAAGGCAGCAGCACCGGCGTCTGGAACTCCGGCGGTTGCAGGGCCTGGGCCAACTGGCGCGAGAGGGCGCTGCGGTCTTCGTCGACGATCGCCACGCTGGCGTTGTGCACGCCGATTACCGAACCGGCGGCGGGCATGTAGATCGCCACGGTGAAGGCGTAGAACAGGAACAGCAACAACACGCTGTCGTGGCGCAGGCTGGTCAGTTCCTTGAGTCCCAGGCGCAGGATGTGCGCGAACTTGTGCATCAGGCCTCCTGCTTTTTCAGCATGATCAGGCTCAACCCTGTGAACCCGACGAAGAAGCCGAACAGGGCCAGGCATTGTGGCCACAGCTGCCGCAAGTCCAGCGCCTTGGTGAACGTCCCCACGGCAATATCGAGAAAATGTCCTGCCGGAAACAGCATGCCCATCACCGCAGCCGCACCTTGCAGCGAAGAACGCGGCACGATCAGCCCGGAGAACTGGATGGTCGGCAGGCTGGTGATGATCATGGTGCCGAGGATCGCGGCGATCTGTGTGCGGGTGAAGGCCGAGATCAGCAGACCCATGCTGGTGGTCGCCAGCACGTAGAGCAGGCCGCCAAACGCCAGCGTCAGCAGGCTGCCCTTGAACGGCACGCCAAACAGCCAGCGGTTCATCGCCACCAGCAGCGCGAGATTGACCAGACTGACCAGCAGGTATGGCGCCTGTTTGCCCAGCAGAAACTCCAGGCGGGTCAGGGGCGTGGCGTAGAAGTTGGTGATCGAGCCCAGTTCTTTCTCGCGCACGATGCCGAGTGCGGTGAGCATCGCTGGAATGAACGCCAGTATCAGCGCCATGACGCCGGGGCCGATAGCGTTGACGCTGACCACATCCTGGTTGTAGCGAAAGCGCGTTTCCAGGCTGGCGCCCGCCTGATGGTTGATGGCGAGACTGCTCTGTTCGGCCAACTGTTGCAGGTTGGCCAAGTGCACCGCTTCGACATAATTGCGGCTGGTCTCGGCGCGAAACGGCATGCCGCCATCCAGCCATGCCGCCACCGCGGGCTGGCGACCGGCGTACAGGTCACGGCCGAAACCGGGGGGGATTTCCAGCGCAAGTTTGATCTCCGAGCGTTGCAGGCGTCGGTGCAATTCCTGTGCATCATGGATGGCTGGCCGTTCATCGAAGTAACGCGAGCCGCGAAAGGCCTCCAGATAGGTTCGGCTCTGCGGTGTCTGGTCCTGGTCGTACACGGCAAACGCGAGGTTTTCCACGTCCAGGGAAATCCCGTAGCCGAAAATCACCATCATGAAAATCGCCCCCGCCAGGGCGAACGCCATGCGCACCTTGTCACGCAGCAGCTCCTTGCCTTCGCGGCTGGCCACCGCCAGCAGGCGACCGAGGCTGAAACCGCGCTGCTGGAGCGGCGGCGTGGCGGTCGTTGGCGCGGTCGGCGATTCACTGGCAGGCGGCGACTGCGCAATGCCCTGAGCCTGTTCCAGGCACGTCACGAAAGCGGCTTCCAGCGTTTCTCCAGCGAACTGACGTTGCAGCGCTGCCGGGGTGTCGCACGCCAGCACTTGGCCGGCGTGCATCAGCGAAATGCGGTCGCAGCGCTGGGCTTCGTTCATGAAGTGGGTGGAGAGAAAAATCGTCACGCCTTGCTCGCGGGACAGTTCGATCAGCAGTCGCCAGAAGTCATCACGGGCTGCCGGGTCGACGCCGGACGTCGGCTCATCAAGGATCAGCACTTCCGGACGATGCAACACCGCAACCGCCAGCGACAGGCGTTGACGCAGCCCCAGAGGCAGGGCGCCGGACGGCTGATCGGCGACGCTGAGCAGGTTGAAGCGTTGAATGAGGGCATCGATGCGTGGCGCACTCTCGGCTTTGGGCAAGTCGAACAGCCGGGCGTGCAGATCAAGGTTCTGTCGCACACTGAGTTCGCCATACAGCGAAAAGCTCTGGGACATGAAGCCGACCCGTTTGCGCGTGGCCAGATCCTTGGCATTTACCGGGTTGCCGAGCAGTGTCGCGCGGCCTTCGCTGGCCGGCATCAGCCCGGTCAGGACTTTCATCGTGGTGGTCTTGCCGCAGCCGTTGGAGCCGAGAAAACCGAAAATTTCGCCGCGACCGATGGCGAAGTTGACGTGATCGACCGCAGTGAAGTCGCCGAAACGCAGTGTCAGGTCGTGGGCCTCGATGGCGGTGTCGCTGCTGCCACTGCTACGTGGCGGAATCACCAGCGGCCTGGCGTCATGCTGGCTGTCACCCTGGAAATGGGTGAAGGCCTCATCAAGTTTGCCACTGGGGGTGACGGCCGCCAGTTCACGGCTCAGACCGGTGGCAATCAATTTGCCGTTGTCGAGCATCAGGCAATGCTCGAACTGTTCGGCTTCTTCCATGTACGCGGTGGCGACCAGCAGGGTCAGTTGCGGGCGCTGGCGCCGCACGTCGTCGATCAGCTCCCAGAAACGCCGTCGTGAGAGCGGGTCGACGCCGGTGGTTGGCTCATCGAGGATTAACAGATCCGGTTCGTGGATCAGCGCGCAGCACAGTCCGAGTTTCTGTTTCATGCCGCCGGACAACTTGCCGGCGGGGCGCTCGGCGAACTTCAGCAGGTCGGTGGCAAGCAGCAGATTGCGCATGCGTTGTTCGCTGTCGGCCTTCGACAGGCCGAACAGCGTGGCGAAGAACTGAATGTTTTCGCGGATCGACAGTTCTGGATACAGGTTGCCGCCCAATCCCTGCGGCATGAAAGCGATGCGTGCATACAGCGTGTCGCGGTGGTGGCGCTGCTGGATCGGCCCGCCAAGGACGTCCAGTTGCCCTTGCTGCAAGGCCTTCACGCCGGCGATCAGCCCCAGCAGGCTGGACTTGCCCGCGCCATCGGGGCCGATCAGACCGCAACGGGTGCCGGCTGGCAGGCTGAAGGTGATATCGCTCAGTGCTTGCTGTTTGCCGTAGCGGTGCGCGATAGCATTGGCCTGGACCGCAAGGCTGCTCATTGCAGATTGGCCGGCCAGGCGATCGGCGCGGTGCGCACATACCCGGCACCGGGCATGCCGGGCTTGGCTTGCGGTACGGCGCTGGGTTGGGTCAAGCGCAGTTTGACGCGGAACACCAGTTTTTGCCGCTCGTCGCGGGTTTCGACTTCCTTGGGGGTGAACTGCGATTTGCCGGCGACAAAACTGATTTTCGCTGGCAAGGGCTTGTCGGGCAGGGCATCGAGCAGTACCCGGGCCTCATCGCCCACCGCCAGACGCCCGGCCACCGAGGCGGACAAGTAGAGGTTCATGTACTGATCGTTGGGATCAATCAACAGCAGGACGCGGCCACCGGCACCCAGCACTTCCCCGGGTTCGGCCATGCGCAACTGGATCACCCCATCAATCGGCGCGCGCAGGCTGCTGTCGTCGATTTCGCTGGTCAGTTGAGCGACCTGCGCCTGGGCTGCGCCGATCGCTGCAGCGACCGCCGACACTTGGGCGCGGGCCGCCGTCACGGCAGCGTTGCCGGTGCCGATGCGCGACTGCAATTGATCGATGACCTGAGCGCTGACGAAACCGTGCTTGAACAGCGACTCAGAGCGCCCGAGTTCCTGTTGGGCCAGCAGTAGCTCACTCTGACGCAACTGCACGTTGGCCTGGGCGGCGTTGAGGTTTTCCCGGGCGCGCAACACCTCGGCTTCGGCCTGGTTGCGCTGGGCTTCAAGGGTGCGGGTGTCCATGCGGGCCAGCAGTTGGCCTTGAGTGACCTTGTCGCCTTCATCGACCAGCACCTCGGCGAGGCGCCCGGGGGTCTTGCTGGCGATTTGCACTTCGGTGGCCTCAAGTCGTCCGTTGCCGGCCGACAGCCCCTCGGGCAGGCGGCTGCTCATCGACTTCCAGTAACCGAAGCCGCCAGCGGCCAACAGCAAGGCTATGAGCGATCCGGCAAATAACAGTGAGGAACGGCGGTGCGTCGACATGGGGGCATCCTGCGGCTGTGGCGTCCACTCTGACGGTTCAAGCGCTGGGGGCGCTTGATGTCAGTCAAATGAGCGTCAAGCCTAGACCCTTTTGTCTGCCACCACGGTGTGACCTGGCAGTTCTCAGCGCAGGCCGAGCACTGCGGCCCATTGTTCGGCGGTGACGGGCATCACTGAAAGTCGCGAGCCCTTCTGCACCAGTGGCATTTCTGCCAGCGCCGTCTGCTGCTTCAGATAATCGAGCTTCAACACCCGCGCAAACGTCTCGACATGCTCGACATCGATCGCGCTCCAGGCATTTTTCTCCGGCGTAGCTTTCGGATCGAAGTAGTGACTGTCTGGCTCCAGCGCCGTCGGATCGGGATACGCTGCTTCGATAATTTTGCCAATCCCGGCAATCCCCGGCTCCGGGCAGCTGGAATGGTAGAAAAAGAACTCGTCACCGACCGCCATCGCCCGCAGGAAATTGCGCGCCTGATAGTTGCGAACCCCGTCCCAGCGCGCCTTGCCGAGCTTTTCCAGACCCTTGATCGAGAGTTCGTCGGGCTCTGATTTCATCAGCCAGTAGGCCATGTCGTGTGCTCCTGAAGCGGTCATTGGGCAGGTTGTCGGGCAATTTTATGACAAACCGACAGTCGGTTGACGTCAGCGTTTGCGCACAGGTTCACGTTGCCGCAAAATGCCGGCCTTTAAAGCTTGACGCTGCTGCACGGCCTACGAACGGAAACCGCTGCTGTCATCGTGATGATGTGCCTTGAGGGGGGCAATCGATGAAACGCAAACCGGATTTGCTATGGACTTTGGTAATTTTGTTTGGCCTGGGCGTGGTAACCACCGGTTACGCGCAGAGCCTGTGGGCGAACAAGACCGACGCGCCGATTGAAGTGGCGCAACAGGTGCAACAGTCGACCGCTTTCAAACGCTGAACCTGTCTCTTCGACGCCGCTGTTCCATGCGGCGTCTACTCTGCGAAATACCACGCCTTGTCGGTGACCGTGCCTTGTAACGGAACATCCCAGCTCGCCTGCGCCAGACGTTCGACCTTCTGACACTCATGGGCCAGGCCCAGCAGCGTCGGCTTGCGCCAGTTCTTGCGGCGGGCCAGATAGGCGAGGCTGCGATCATAAAATCCGCCGCCCATGCCCAGGCGCCCGCCGACATCGTCAAACCCTACCAGCGGCAACAGCACCAGATCCAGCGCCCAGACCTTGCGTTGCCGAGCCAGATTGACCCGGGGCTCGAGGATGCGGAAACGATTGGGGATCAGCTTTTCGCCAGGGCGGATGCGCTGGAAGACCATTTTCGTTCGTGGCCACGCGCTGAGTACCGGCAGATAAGTTGCCTTGCCGCGACGCTGGGCTTCGCGCAGCAGCAGGCGCGGATCGATTTCACCGTCGGTGGGCAAATACAGAGAGATATGTTTCGCCCGGCGAAAGTGCGGGTCTTGCGCCAATTGCCGGAACAGGCCTTTGGCAGCCTGGCGTTGTTCGCCCGGCGTCAGTGCGCGACGGGCCTTGCGCAGCAGGCGGCGGAGTTGCGGGCGGGGCAGCAGCGCGGGTTCGGTCATGGTTCGGCTTCGGCAGGTGGATGCAAAAACGTACGCATAAAAAATCCGATGTCGGCATACACCGACATCGGATTTCGAATCAGGCTCCCCGGATGAACCGCTGTCAACTCAGCCCTTGAACCCGAAAGTTCAAGGTGGAAGAAGCAGTAGACTTTAAGGCTTTCCGTCTAGCGGACATGCACACCAGCCCAACGTGCAACTTCCAGGGTAGTGCGAATCGGCTCCGGGACATCGTCAACTGGCAAGCACCCCAGGGAGTGCCGCGAGTATACCTCAAGCTGCCAGGCGAATCAGCCCTTGGCGGTGTTCTGATCGTCGGCCAGGACCAGATCGACACGATCGAGCAAGTCGCGCACCTGTTCGCGGGTCGAACCGCTGGCCTGGATGTCCGGGCGCTCTTCTTTGTGCAACAGGTCGTGGGTGATGTTCAGCGCGGCCATCACGGCAATGCGGTCGGCACCGATGACTTTGCCGCTGCTGCGGATCTCGCGCATCTTGCCGTCCAGGTAGCGCGCGGCACTGACCAGATTGCTGCGTTCTTCCGGCGGGCAGATGATCGAATACTCTTTGTCGAGGATCTGCACGGTAACGCTATTGCTTGAACTCATGAGTCTTGCTCCAGGGCCTTGAGGCGCGAAATCATCGATTCGACCTTACGCCGGGCGATTTCGTTTTTTTCAATGAGGTGAGCGCGTTCCTCGCGCCAGGTTTTTTCCTGAGCTAGTAAGAGTGCGTTTTGACTCTTAAGTTGCTCGACTCGGCCAATCAGCAGTTCGAGTCTGGCCATCAGCGCTTGCAGGTCGGTGTCTTCCATTGGGTCCACGTGTTCGTCTGATGGGTGGTGACTGGCGGACAGCCTTTAATGGTCTTGGCGGGGCTGTCGATGTAGGATACAAGGCCTTCATTCTAGACATAGCGCCGTCTGGCGCCTAGCTGCCCATGACCATTGCGAATTCCCCGTACCAAGCCTTTGCCACCCTGCTGACTGCCAGCGGCCACAACGTCTCGCCTGCCGAACTGCACGGCGTGCTGCTCGGGCGCAGTTGCGCCGGGGCCGGCTTCGATCACGAAGGCTGGCTGATCGACGCCGCCGAACTGCTCGAAGGCGACATCCAGGACAACGTCCGCAACGCTCTGATCGGCCTGCAGGAGATGGTCAAAGGCGAGCTGACCGGCGACGACGTCACTGTCGTGCTGCTGCTGCCGACCGACGATGCGCCGCTGGCCGACCGCGCTGCTGCACTGGGCGAATGGTGCCAGGGCTTCCTCAGCGGTTTCGGCCTGAACTGCCGCGACAGCAGCATGCTCAGCACCGAAGCCACCGAAGTGCTGCAGGATCTGGCCGCCATTTCCCAGGTGCAGGACGCGCTGGAGGAATCCGAAGACGGCGAATCCGACTACATGGAAGTCATGGAATACCTGCGCGTCGCGCCTCTGCTGCTGTTCTCGGAAACCAAGAAGTCCGATGTGCCGCCAGCGGCCAAACCTTCGCTGCATTAATCGCGTGCCAGGGAAAGCCATCTGCCCATGACCCATATCCCCAAAGCGGAATACAGCCGTCGCCGCAAGGCCCTGATGGCGCAGATGGAGCCCAACAGCATCGCGATCCTGCCCGCCGCCGCGGTGGCCATCCGCAACCGCGACGTCGAGCATGTCTATCGTCAGGACAGCGACTTCCAGTACCTCAGCGGTTTTCCCGAGCCACAGGCCGTCATCGTCCTGATGCCCGGCCGCGAGCACGGCGAGTACATCCTGTTCTGCCGTGAACGCAACGCCGAACGCGAATTGTGGGATGGCCTGCGCGCCGGGCAGGAAGGCGCGATCCGCGAGTACGGCGCCGACGACGCCTTTCCGATTACTGACATCGACGACATTCTCCCCGGCCTGATCGAAGGCCGCGACCGGGTGTATTCGGCGATGGGCAGCAATCCCGAATTCGATCGACACCTGATGGACTGGATCAACGTGATCCGCTCCAAGGCGCACCTCGGTGCGCAGCCGCCGAATGAATTCGTTGCCCTGGATCATCTGCTGCACGACATGCGCCTGTATAAATCGGCGGCAGAAGTGAAGGTGATGCGCGAAGCCGCGCGGATTTCGGCGCAAGCGCATATCCGCGCGATGCAGGCCAGTCGTCCGGGACTGCATGAATACAGCCTGGAAGCCGAACTGGATTACGAATTCCGCAAGGGCGGGGCGAAGATGCCGGCCTACGGTTCGATCGTCGCCGCCGGGCGCAACAGCTGCATCCTGCATTACCAGCAGAATGACGCGTTGCTCAAGGACGGCGATCTGGTGTTGATAGACGCCGGTTGCGAGATCGACTGCTACGCCAGCGACATCACCCGCACCTGGCCGGTCAATGGCAGGTTCTCGCCGGAGCAGAAGGCGATCTACGAGTTGGTGCTGGCTTCGCAGGAAGCGGCATTCGCCGAGATTGCCCCCAACAAGCACTGGAACCAGGCGCACGAAGCCACGGTGCGGGTGATCACCGCAGGTCTGGTCAAGCTTGGCTTGTTGCAGGGCGAGGTTGACGAGTTGATCGCCAGCGAAGCCTACAAGGCTTTTTATATGCACCGCGCCGGCCACTGGCTGGGCATGGATGTGCATGACGTTGGCGAGTACAAGGTCGGCGGCGAATGGCGTGTGCTGGAGGTCGGCATGGCGCTGACCGTGGAGCCTGGCATCTACATCGCGGCAGACAATCAGAACGTGGCGAAGAAATGGCGTGGCATTGGCGTGCGCATCGAGGATGACGTGGTCGTGACCCGATCCGGTTGTGAAATCCTCACCAGCGGCGTGCCGAAAACCGTCGACGAGATCGAAGCGCTGATGGCACAAGCAAGGACACACGCAGCATGAGTCGAGTCAATCTGGCAATCATCGGTGGCGGTCTGGTCGGCGCCAGTCTGGCGTTGGCGTTGCAGGCCGGGGCCAAGGCGCAGGGCTGGAAAATCGTCCTGATCGAACCGTTCGCCCCCGGCGACAACTGGCAGCCGAGCTACGACGCTCGCTCCTCGGCGTTGTCGTTCGGCTCGCGGCAGATTTATCAGCGCTTGGGCGTGTGGCAGGAAATCTCCCGCCGCGCCGAGCCGATCAAACAGATTCATGTCTCCGACCGTGGCCGTTTCTCCACCGCGCGTTTGTCCGCGATGGAAGAGGGGGTTCCTGCGCTCGGTTACGTGGTGGAAAACGCCTGGCTCGGCCAGTGCCTGTGGCAGCACCTCGACAAAGACGTGATCACGTGGCGCTGCCCGGCGGAAGTCACGCGCATGGAGCCGTTGGCCGATGGCTATCGCCTGACCCTCAACGATGAAACCACGCTGGAATGCGATCTCGCAGTGCTCGCCGATGGCGGCCGCTCCGGGTTGCGCGAACAGTTGGGCATCAACGTGCGCAAGCGCCCTTACAACCAGAGCGCGCTGATTGCCAACATCACCCCGAGCGAAGCGCACAACGGCATGGCCTTCGAGCGCTTTACCGATGAGGGGCCGATGGCCCTGCTGCCGCTGCCGGACAATCGCTGCGCCCTGGTGTGGACGCGGCTGGGCATGGACGCGCAGCGTCTGACCGAGTTGAGCGAGCGTGATTTTCTCAGCGAGCTGCAAGGCGTATTCGGTTACCGCCTCGGCACTTTGAAACAGGTCGGCGCACGGCATCTGTATCCGCTGTCGCTGATCGAAGCTGAAGAACAGGTGCGCTCGCATCTGGCCGTGCTCGGCAACGCCGCACACAGCCTGCACCCGATTGCCGGCCAGGGCTTCAACCTGTCGCTGCGTGACGCCGACGCCTTGGCTGCCGCGCTGCTGGCCAGCGACAAGCCGCTGGGCGACTTCGCCACGTTGCAGGCCTATCGCGAACGGCAGCGCCTCGATCAGGACCTGACGGTGGGCTTCTCCGATCAGGTCACGCGCCTGTTCGGCAGCACCCAGCCGCTGGTGTCGCTGGGGCGCAACCTCGGCCTGCTCGGCCTCGACCTGCTGCCACCGGCCAAGCGCTGGTTCGCCCGGCAGGCGATGGGCCTGGGAACCCGTCCGGATGCTTGAGTGGCTGAGCAACACATTCGGCAAGGCACGATTGATGCGCTGGGTAATGACCTGCTACCCGCCATATCTCGGCGCGGGTGTGCGGGTGCGCCACATCAGCGATGACTTTCGCGATGTGCAGGTGTCCATGGGGTTGGGCTGGTACAACCGCAACTATGTCGGCACCCAGTTTGGCGGCAGTCTGTATTCGATGGTCGACCCGTTCTTCATGTTGATGCTCATGGAAAACCTCGGTCCGAAGTACATCGTCTGGGACAAGGCCGCCGACATCGATTTCATTGCGCCGGGCAAAGGCCCGGTGTTCGCCCGGTTCAACATCGACCAGACCCTGCTCGACGAGATCCGCCGGCAGACCGCCAACGGCGAGAAATACCTGCCACAGTTGCAGGTCGACATTCATGACGGCGCTGGCAACCTTGTGGCGCGGGTCGGTAAAACCCTTTACGTGCGGCTCAAGCCGCAAGCGAGACAGGCCTAAAGCATGGAAATGCGCGCAGATGTGCTGATTGTCGGAGCCGGAATGGTCGGCAGCGCCCTGGCGCTGGCGTTACAGGACAGTGGGCTGGAAGTGCTGTTGCTCGACGGTAGCCCGCTGAGTGTCAAACCCTTCGCTGCCGAAGCGGCGTTCGAACCGCGCGTCAGTGCATTGTCGGCGGCGAGCCAGCGTATTCTCGAGCGCCTCGGTGTCTGGGACGGCATCGCCCAGCGGCGCAGCAGCCCGTACACCGACATGCACGTGTGGGACGGCAGCGGCACCGGGCAGATTCATTTCTCGGCGAGCAGCGTGCATGCCGATGTGCTCGGCCACATCGTCGAAAACCGCGTGGTCCAGGATGCGCTGCTCGAGCGTTTGCATGATTGCGACCTCGGCATGTTGGCCAATGCGCGGCTGGAGCAGATGCGTCGCTCCGGCGATGACTGGCTGCTGACGCTGGCCGACGGCCGCACCTTGCGCGCGCCGCTGGTGATCGCGGCCGATGGCGCCAATTCTGCTGTGCGCCGTCTGACCGGCGTGGCGACTCGCGAGTGGGATTATCTGCATCACGCCATCGTCACCAGCGTGCGCTGCAGCCAGCCGCACCGCAAAACCGCCTGGCAGCGCTTTACCGATCACGGGCCATTGGCGTTTTTGCCGCTGGAGCGTGATGGTCAGCAGGACTGGTGCTCGATCGTCTGGTCGACCACACCGGCTGAAGCCGAGCGCTTGATGGCGCTCGAGGAGACTGCGTTTTGCGCTGAGCTGGAGCGAGCGTTCGAAGGGCGCCTCGGTGAAGTGATCAGCGCCGATCCGCGTCTGTGCGTGCCGCTGCGTCAGCGCCATGCCAAGCGCTACGTCGCTGAGGGCCTGGCCTTGATCGGTGATGCGGCGCACACCATTCACCCCTTGGCGGGGCAGGGTGTGAACCTTGGATTCCTCGATGCCGCCGTGCTGGCGGAAGTGCTCCTGCAAGCGCATCAGCGCGGTGAGCGACTGGCGGACGTGAAGGTGCTGAGCCGCTACGAGCGTCGGCGCATGCCGCACAATCTGGCGCTGATGGCAGCGATGGAAGGCTTCGAGCGGTTGTTCCAGGCCGACCCCCTGCCGCTGCGCTGGTTGCGCAATGCCGGATTGAAACTGGTCGAGCAGATGCCCGAGGCCAAGGCGTTGTTTGTGCGCGAGGCGCTGGGGTTGATCGGTGATCTTCCCGCTCTGGCAAAGCCCTGAGCGCCTCATTGAGGCTGATGGCCCCTTCGCGAGCAGGCTCGCTCCCACTGTTGAGATGCATTCCAATGTGGGAGCGAGCCTGCTCGCGAAAGCGTCCGCCCACTTACCGCAGTTTTGAGCCGTGCAACATCTGGTAACGCCTTCCCCCAGTGTTCGATTGTGGTGGTAAATGTGAGTCCTTATCATTTGGCCCACCTTTCCCGACCGTGAGACCACTCCCATGTTGGCACCCAAGCGTCTTCTGACCGCACTGGCCTTGACCCTGATCGGCAGCACCACTGCCCAGGCCGCCGATGAGGTGGTGGTGTACTCGTCGCGCATCGATGAGCTGATCAAACCGGTATTCGATGCCTACACCGCCAAGACCGGGGTGAAGATCAAGTTCATCACCGACAAGGAAGCGCCGCTGATGCAGCGCATCAAGGCCGAAGGCGAAACCGCCACCGCCGATCTGCTGCTTACCGTCGATGCCGGCAACCTGTGGCAGGCCGAGCAGATGGGCATCCTCCAGCCATTCACCTCGAAAACCATCGACGCCAATATTCCTCAGCAATATCGCTCGTCCACCCACGCCTGGACCGGCCTGAGCCTGCGCGCACGGACCATCGCCTATTCCACCGAGCGGGTGAAGCCGGGCGAACTGACCACCTACGAAGCGCTGGCCGACAAGAACTGGGAAGGCCGCCTGTGCCTGCGCACGGCGAAGAAGGTCTACAACCAGTCGTTGACTGCGACCATGATCGAAGTCCACGGCGCCGAGAAGACCGAGAAAATCCTCAAGGGCTGGGTCAACAACCTGTCCACTGACGTGTTCTCCGATGACGTTGCAGTGCTGGAAGCGATCAACGCCGGGCAGTGTGACGTTGGCATCGTCAACACCTACTACTACGGTCGCCTGCACAAGCAGAAGCCTGAATTGCCGGTGAAGCTGTTCTGGCCGAATCAGGCTGATCGCGGCGTGCATGTGAATCTGTCAGGCATCGGCCTGACCAAACATGCACCGCACCCGGAAGCGGCCAAGGCTCTGGTCGAATGGATGACCACGCCTGAGGCGCAGAAGATTTTTGCTGATGTGAATCAGGAATTCCCGGCCAACCCGGCGGTGGCGCCATCGGAAGAAGTGGCGGCGTGGGGCAAGTTCATTGCTGATACCTTGCCGGTAGAAGTGGCGGGCAAACGTCAGGCCGAGGCGATCCGGATGATGGATCGGGCGGGGTGGAACTGAGGCGTTTCGTGTAACTGTTGATCTTTCAAGATCGCTCCCTCACCCCAGCCCTCTCCCGGAGGGAGAGGGAGCCAACTTGTGTTGCTTTCGAAACTTGAGTTCGACTCAATATCTCAGGTCGATGTAGTTTGCATGAGCACCTCGGTCAGTTCCCTCTCCCTCCGGGAGAGGGCTAGGGTGAGGGCAGCAATCCCAACCTGAAATACGCAATCCAAGAACACCCCAATCCCTCCAGAGACCCAAAAGTGGCCCACCCCGCCCAACGCCGCTGGTACCCCATCGTCTTCGCCATCGCCGCTCTGGTGTTGTTGCCGCTGAGCGTGTTGCTGCTGTCGTGGCAGACCATCGATCAGCAGATCTGGTCGCACCTGTGGCAAACCCAGATGCCGCGTCTGCTCGGCAATACCCTGAAGCTGATCCTCGGCGTCGGTGTCGGCGTGATTCTGCTGGGTGTCAGCCTCGCATGGCTGACCAGCCTCTGTGAATTCCCCGGTCGGCGCTGGCTCGACTGGGCGCTGATGCTGCCCTTCGCCATTCCAGCGTATGTACTGGCGTTCGTTTTCGTCGGCCTGCTCGATTTCGCCGGCCCCGTGCAGTCCCTGTTGCGCGAATGGTTCGGCAGCGGCCTGCGCCTGCCTCGGGTACGGTCCACCGGCGGGGTGATCGTGGTGCTGGTGCTGGTGTTTTATCCCTACGTTTATCTGCTGGCGCGCACCGCGTTTCTGGCTCAGGGCAAAGGTTTGATGGAAGCGGCGCGGGTGCTGGGCCAGTCGCCGTGGCAGGCGTTCTGGCGGGTTGCGCTGCCGATGGCGCGTCCGGCGATTGGCGCGGGCGTGGCGCTGGCGCTGATGGAAACCCTGGCCGATTTTGGCGCGGTGTCGGTGTTCAACTTCGATACCTTCACCACGGCCATCTACAAAACCTGGTACGGCTTTTTCAGCCTGCCCAGCGCTGCGCAACTGGCCAGTCTGTTGCTGCTGGTGGTGATGCTGGTGCTGTACGGCGAGCGCCGGGCACGCGGGGCGAATCGGGCCAGCAACGAGCGGCCACGGGTGAAAGCGCTGTATCACCTGCGGGGAATCAAGGCCTTCGCGGCGACGGGCTGGTGTGGATTGGTGTTCGCCTGCGCCTTCGTCATCCCGGTGCTGCAACTGATCGTCTGGTTCTGGCAGCGTGGACGCTTCGATCTGGATGAGCGTTACGCCGGGCTGATTCTGCACACGCTCTATCTGGGCGCGATGGCGGCGCTGATCACCGTCAGCGTTGCGCTGTTGCTGGCGTTTGCCCGGCGCCTGGCACCGACCCCAGCCATCAGCTCCGGGGTCGGCCTGGCCAATCTCGGCTACGCGTTGCCCGGTTCGGTGCTGGCGGTGTCGATCATGCTTGCCTTCAGTTATCTGGATCGTGAGCTGGTGATTCCGCTTTCGTCATGGCTCGGCGGTGCGGGCAGACCGTTGCTGCTCGGCAGCCTCGCAGCTTTGCTGATGGCGTATCTGGTGCGCTTTATCGCTGTCGCTTACGGGCCGCTGGAAAGCAGTCTGGCGCGTATACGGCCATCTTTGCCTGAAGCGGCACGTAGCCTGGGTGTCAGTGGGCCGCGACTGTTTTTCAAAGTGTATCTGCCGCTCTTGCTGCCCGGCACGTTGAGCGCCGCGTTGCTGGTGTTCGTCGATGTGCTCAAGGAAATGCCCGCGACCCTGCTGATGCGCCCGTTTGGCTGGGACACGCTGGCGGTGCGCATCTTTGAAATGACCAGTGAAGGCGAATGGGCGCGCGCCTCGTTGCCAGCATTGACCCTGGTGCTGGTCGGGCTGTTGCCGGTGATCGGATTGATTCGACGTTCGGCGCATCGAAACACTTAGTCGTCAGTCCTACATCATGCGGCTACAATGCGCGGCATTCGGTGCGGTTCGTCTGACAGACCCGTGCGCTGGAATCGGCTGCAAGCCTTATCCATCAAGGCTTTCAGCCGTATAGCGGCGGTCCGCACCCTCGCCACGCCCGGAAGGAGAAACCCATGGGACAGCGTACGCCTCTGTATGACCTGCACCTCGCGCTCGGCGCGAAGATGGTCGATTTTGGCGGTTGGGACATGCCACTGCATTACGGCTCGCAGGTCGAGGAGCACCACGAAGTGCGCCGCGATTGCGGGGTGTTCGATGTTTCCCATATGACCGTGATCGATGTCACCGGCGCCCAGGCCAAGGCCTGGCTCCAGCATCTGCTGGCCAACGACGTCGAACGTCTGCACCGCCCCGGCCGGGCGTTGTACAGCACCATGCTCAATGAGCGCGGCGGCATCGTCGACGACATGATCGTCTATCGCCTCGACGACGCGTACCGGCTGGTGTTCAACGCCTCGACCCGCGATCAGGATCTGGCCTGGATGAACGCCCAGCTCGGCGCCTACGACGTGCAACTGCACGAGCGCGCCGAGCTGGCGATGCTTGCCATCCAAGGCCCGCAGGCCCGGCACAAGATTGCCGAACTGGTGACCCAGTCCCGCGCCACGCTGATCCAGCAACTCAAACCTTTCGAAGGCGCCATCGACGGCGACTGGTTCATCGCGCGTACCGGTTACACCGGCGAGGATGGCCTGGAAATCTGCCTGCCGGCCAATCAGGCGCCGGGTTTCTTCAACGACCTGGTCGGTGCCGGTATTTCGCCGATCGGCCTTGGCGCTCGCGACACCTTGCGTGTCGAGGCCGGAATGAACCTGTACGGTCAGGACATTCATCAGGACGTTTCACCGCTGGCCTCGAACATGGCCTGGAGCATCGCCTGGGAGCCGGCCTCGCGGCAGTTCATCGGCCGCGCGGCGCTGGAGGCGGAAAAAACCGCCGGCGTGGCGCACAAACTGGTCGGTCTGGTGCTGGAAGAGCGCGGGGTTTTGCGCGCTCACCAAGTGGTTCGCATCGCCGATGTTGGCGAAGGGGAGATCACCAGTGGTAGTTTCTCTCCTACGCTGAGCAAATCGATTGCCCTGGCGCGTGTACCGATGGCGACTGCCGACCGCGCCGAAGTGGAAATCCGTGGCAAGTGGTATCCGGTGCGAGTGGTCAAACCGACCTTCGTGCGCCATGGCAAAACCTTGATCTAACCTTTTCTGGCGGGTATGACCGCTGACCAATTTCCGAGGAACCGAAGATGAGCGATATCCCTGCCGAACTGCGTTTTGCCGAAAGTCATGAATGGGCGCGTCTGGAAACCGACGGCACCGTCACCGTGGGCATCAGCGATCACGCGCAGGAAGCGCTGGGCGACGTGGTGTTCGTCGAGTTGACCGAAGTCGGCAAGGTGTTCGCCGCCGGTGATCAATCCGGCGTGGTCGAGTCGGTGAAAGCCGCCTCCGACATCTACGCCCCGGTCAGCGGTGAAGTCATCGCGATCAACGAGGCGCTGACCGACTCGCCAGAAGAGCTGAATAATGACCCGTACGGCGCGTGGATCTTCAAGCTCCAGCCAAGCGACAAGGCCGAGCTGGACAAGCTGCTGGATGCTGCTGGGTACAAGGCTGCAATCGGCGAGTAAGTTGCCGGCAACACCCAAAGCCCCGATTCGTCGGGGCTTTTTTATGGGCGACGAATATCCCTTTGTGGGAGCGAGCCTGCTCGCGAAAGCGCCATATCAGTCAATGCCAAGGTTTCTGAAACACCGCTTTCGCGAGCAGGCTCGCTCCCACAGGGGCGGCGTGATCTTGAAAATTCGCCTGCTATGCTGGTTTGACCGTGTCGATTGACGCCAAGCGCCAGCCAGGAGAGCCCGTCATGTCCCAGTCGCCGTCCCTGAGCCAGTTACGCGATCCCGAAGCCTTTCTGCGCCGCCACCTTGGCCCGGATGCCGCCGAGCAGCAGGCGATGCTCGACAGCCTGGGCCTGGGCAGTCGTGCCGAGCTGATCGAGCAGACCGTGCCGCCGGGGATTCGCTTCAATCGCGCACTGGATCTGCCGCCGGCACTCGACGAACAGGCTGCGCTGGCGAAACTGCGCGGTTATGCCGAGCAGAATCAGCTGTTCACCAGCCTGATCGGCATGGGCTATCACGGCACCGTCACGCCGACCGTCATTCTGCGTAACGTGCTGGAAAATCCCGGCTGGTACACCGCGTACACCCCATATCAACCAGAGATCGCCCAGGGCCGGCTCGAAGCCCTGCTGAATTTTCAGCAGCTGACCATCGACCTCACCGGCCTGGAACTGGCCAACGCCTCGCTGCTCGATGAGGCCACCGCAGCGGCCGAAGCCATGGCGTTGGCCAGGCGCGTGGCGAAGTCGAAGAGCAATCTGTTTTTTGTGGATGAAAACTGCCATCCGCAAACCCTCTCCGTGGTGCAGACCCGCGCCGAAGGTTTCGGCTTCGAGCTGGTCGTCGACGCGGTGGATAACCTGGCGCAGCACGAGGTGTTCGGCGCGCTGCTGCAATACCCCGACACCCACGGCGAAATCCGCGATCTCAAACCCTTGATCAACCACCTGCACGCACAACAGGCCCTGGCCTGCGTCGCTACCGATTTGCTCAGCCTGCTGGTGCTGACGCCGCCGGGTGAGTTGGGTGCCGATGTGGTGTTCGGTTCGTCCCAGCGTTTCGGTGTGCCGATGGGTTATGGCGGCCCGCACGCGGCGTTTTTCGCCAGCCGCGAGGAGTACAAACGAGCGATTCCGGGGCGGATCATCGGTGTATCGAAAGATGCTCGCGGCAACGTCGCGCTGCGCATGGCCCTGCAAACCCGCGAGCAACACATCCGCCGCGAGAAAGCCAATTCGAACATCTGCACCGCGCAGGTGCTGCTGGCCAATATCGCCAGCTGTTATGCGGTGTATCACGGCCCCGAGGGCTTGAAGCGTATCGCCCAGCGCGTGCATCGCCTGACCTGCCTCCTCGCCGCGGGACTCAAGCGCAACGGTATCAAACGGCTCAACGAGCAGTTCTTCGACACCCTGACCCTGGAGGTCGGCGGTGCGCAAACGGCGATCATCGAAAGCGCTCAGGCGGCGCAGATCAACCTGCGCATTCTTGGTCGCGGCCGCGTCGGTCTGAGTCTGGACGAGACCTGTGATGAACACACCGTGGCGAAGCTGTTCGATGTGCTGCTCGGCGCCGATCACGGCCTGAGCGTTGATGCGCTTGATGCGCAGGACATCGCCTCGGGAATTCCCGACGAACTCCAGCGCAGCACGCCGTACCTGCAACATCCGGTGTTCAACGCTCACCACAGCGAAACCGAGATGCTGCGTTACCTCAAACAACTGGAAAACAAGGATCTGGCGCTCAATCAGTCGATGATTCCGCTCGGTTCCTGCACGATGAAGCTCAACGCCACCAGCGAAATGATCCCGATCACCTGGCCGCAGTTCGCCAATCTGCATCCGTTCGTGCCGAGGGAGCAGGCTGTCGGTTACACACTGATGATCGAAGAACTTGAGGGTTGGCTCTGCGCGATTACCGGTTTCGATGCTATCTGCATGCAGCCCAATTCCGGCGCCCAGGGCGAATACGCCGGGCTTTTGGCGATCCGTAAATATCACGAGAGCCGGGGGGAGGGCGCGCGGGATATCTGCCTGATTCCGTCGTCGGCCCATGGCACCAACCCGGCCTCGGCGCAGATGGCCGGAATGCGTGTGGTGATTGTCGAATGCGATGAGGCGGGCAACGTCGATCTGGAAGACTTGAAGCTGAAAGCCGCAGAGGCCGGGAACAAGTTGTCGTGCCTGATGGCGACCTATCCGTCGACCCATGGCGTTTACGAGGAGGGCATCAGCGAAATTTGCGCAGTGATCCACCAGCACGGCGGCCAGGTGTACATGGATGGCGCCAATCTCAATGCCCAGGTTGGTCTCGCCCGACCGGCGGACATTGGCGCCGACGTGTCGCACATGAACCTGCACAAGACCTTCTGCATTCCCCATGGCGGCGGCGGGCCGGGCATGGGGCCGATCGGCGTCCGTGCGCATCTGGCGCCGTTCGTCGCCAACCATCCGGTGGTGCCGATTGACGGACCGCTGGCACAAAACGGCGCAGTCAGCGCAGCACCGTGGGGCAGTGCGAGCATTTTGCCGATCAGTTGGATGTACATCGCCATGATGGGCCCGCAACTGGCGGACGCCAGCGAGGTGGCGATTCTGGCGGCAAATTATCTGGCGCAGCATCTATCCGGGGCATTCCCGGTGCTTTACGCCGGGCGCAACGGCCGGGTGGCGCATGAATGCATTCTTGATTTGCGCCCACTGAAGGCTCAGACCGGCATCAGCGAGGAAGACGTTGCCAAGCGGCTGATGGATTACGGCTTCCACGCGCCGACCATGTCCTTCCCGGTGCCCGGTACGTTGATGGTCGAGCCGACCGAGAGCGAATCCAAGGCAGAACTCGACCGCTTCATCGCGGCGATGCTGAGCATTCGCGCAGAGATCAATGAAGTGCAGAAGGGCAACTGGCCGGGCGAAGACAACCCGCTCAAACGCGCGCCGCATACGCTGGCCGATGTCACTGGGATCTGGGAACGGCCCTACAGCATCGAACAGGGCATTACCCCGAATGCGCACACCCGATTGCACAAATATTGGCCGGCGGTGAATCGGGTGGATAACGTCTACGGCGATCGAAATCTGTATTGCGCCTGCGTGCCGGTGGATGATTACCGCTGAAGATCAAAAGATCGCAGCCTTCGGCAGCTCCTACAGTAGGAATGCATTCCAAAGGTAGGAGCTGCCGAAGGCTGCGATCTTTTGATTCTGGCGCAAAAAAAAGCCGCTCGATCGAGCGGCATTTTTGAGGGTGCGAGGCTTACTCGGAAGCCACGGCGTTCTTCGCCAGAATCGCGTTCGCCAGTTCCATGTCCGAAGCCTGCAGGCCCGGGTTGTCGGCGCGGACTTTCTGCATGGCTGCTTCCAGGTACGGGCCACGGATGCCGCCGTCGCTGGCGACGAAGCTGCCGGCGTCGTCCTGGGCGGCGACGATCAGCTTGTGATCCTTGAACGTCAGGTAGGTCGAGCCGGTGGTGGCACCGGAGGAGATGACGTTACGCCAAAAGCTGTCCGCCATGGCCGAACCAACGGGAAGCGACAGCAGGGCCAAGGTGGCGACAGCAAGTTTGAGACGCATGATGAGGTGACTCCTGGGATTGACTACGGCGTTGGATAGCCGATCCCCCGATCCAGTTCCGTGCTGAATTATTTCAACTCACTTTGCGGCGTCACCCGCAGCACTTCTTCCACCGTGGTCAGCCCCGCCGCGACTTTCTGCGCGCCGGACAGGCGCAGGCTGCGCATGCCTTCCTTGAATGCCTGACGCCTGATCGCGGTGAGGTCGGTGTCCGGGGTGATCAACGCTTTGAGGCTGTCGCTCAGTTGCATGATTTCGTAGACCCCGGCGCGCCCGCGATAGCCGGTGTCGCGGCATTCCAGGCAACCGATCGCTCGCTGCGCATTGCTCGGCAGCGGCGCTTGCCAGGGCCGGGTCAGGGTTTGCCAGTCTTCATCCTCGAGCGTCAGTGGCGCCTTGCAGTGCGGGCATAACGTGCGCACCAGACGCTGAGCCATAACGCCGAGCACGGTGGCTTTGATCAGGTAATGCGGCACACCGAGTTCGAGCAAACGGCTGATGGCGCTTGGTGCATCGTTGGTGTGCAGGGTGGACAAGACCAAGTGGCCGGTGAGTGCGGCCTGAATCGCCATTTCCGCAGTTTCCAGATCGCGGATCTCGCCGATCATGATGATGTCCGGGTCCTGCCGCATCAGTGCGCGCACCCCGGCGGCGAAAGTCAGCTCAATGTTGTGCTGCACCTGCATCTGGTTGAAGGCCGGCTCGACCATTTCGATCGGGTCCTCGATGGTGCAGAGGTTGACCTCCGGCGTCGCCAGTTTTTTCAGCGTGGTGTACAGGGTGGTGGTCTTGCCCGAACCGGTCGGCCCGGTGACCAGAATGATGCCGTTGGGCTGGCGGGTCATGTCCTGCCAGCGCCGCAGGTCGTCGGCGCTGAAACCCAACTGGTCGAAATTCTTCAGCAGCACTTCCGGGTCGAAAATCCGCATGACCATTTTTTCGCCGAACGCCGTCGGCAAGGTCGACAGACGCAATTCCACTTCGCCGCCGTCCGGGGTCTTGGTCTTGACCCGGCCATCCTGGGGTTTGCGCTTTTCCGCGACGTTCATGCGACCGAGGCTTTTCAGGCGGCTGACGATCGCCATGGTCACCTGCGGCGGGAACTGATAGACGTTGTGCAGCACGCCGTCGATGCGAAAGCGCACGGTGCCGTGCTCGCGGCGCGGTTCGATGTGGATATCGCTGGCGCGCTGCTGGAAGGCGTACTGGAACAGCCAGTCGACGATATTGACGATGTGCGCGTCGTTGGCGTCCGGCTCCTGGTCGCTGGCGCCGAGGTTGAGCAGTTGTTCGAAATTGCCGAGGTTGCCGCTCTGGGCGTCGGCATTGCTGGCGCCGCTGACCGATTTGGCCAGCCGGAAAAATTCGACGCTGAAGCGCTGGATGTCGACCGGGTTGGCCACAACGCGTTTGATCGGCAGCTTCAATACGTGGGTCAGGTCGGCTTCCCAACCGCTGACGTAGGGCTGAGCGCTGGCCACGGTGACCGAATCGCGGTCCACGGCGACGGCGAGAATCTTGTGGCGCTGGGCGAAGGCATAGGACATCAGCGGCGTGATCGCCGCGACATTGATTTTCAGCGGATCAATGCGCAAATACGGCTGACCGGCCTGTTGCGCCAGCCACAGGGTCAGGCTTTCCAGATCCAGATGTTTGCCCGGACGGCTGAGGTCGTCGAGTTGCTGGCTGGCGATGAATTCCAGCGGATGCATCTGCCCGTGAGCAGCATGGCGACGGCGGGCATTGAGCGCCTGTTCCGCCGCGTCCTGGCAGATGAAGCCTTGGGCGACCAGTTCCCGTAATACATCGTTGAGGTCCAGCCAGCGGTCCTGAGTGACAAATTGAACGGACATGCGGCTTTCCTTTTTAAGCGTCATGCGCAAAAGGATAGTCGTGGCTCTGCTGACCGTTGGGCCACTACCCGACGAAGCCGTTGCCGGATTTGTCAGCCGGCCGCCTGTGCGGGCGCCTGCCACGCGGCGTCGGCGTTGTGCAGGTCCACTGTGCAGACGCTGATCAGGTTGCGCAGTTTTTCCGCGATCACTTGCGCGCGATGCCAGCTCAGGCCGCTCATGAGCAGATCGATCGACAGCAGATCGTCCTGGCGCTGGACGTTGACCTGCTCCGGCGTCAGAAACTGCAAAGCGAACAGATTCAGCACCCGCACCAGCAGATCCGGCTCGGCCTCGGCGAGGATCCGGTACTGCGCCAGGCAGTGGGCGTTGTTGACGTTCCAGACATCGGCGCGGGTGGGGGCGCTGTTCACGGCTTCAAGGTGCGGCATGGCGAGTCTCCAAAATCACTGGAGAAATTTTTACATTCGGTGCGGGGTATTTCTTGGCTATGATCGGCGTCTGAACGGATTTATCGAAAGAGTTGATTCGTGAAAGATGATCTTTGAGGATTTTTTATGCACAGCGAGCTGGACGCCTACGACCGCAAGATCCTCGCCTTGCTGCAGGAAGACGCTTCGCTGTCGAGCGCGCAGATCGCCGAGCAGGCCGGCTTGTCGCAATCGCCGTGCTGGCGGCGGATTCAGCGGATGAAGGAGGAGGGCATCATTCGCGGCCAAGTGACCTTGCTGGATCGCAAGAAGATCGGCCTGAACACGCAGATTTTTGCCGAGATCAAACTCAACGCTCATGGGCGTTCGAACTTCACCGAATTCACCGAGGCGATTCGCGGCTTTCCGGAAGTGCTGGAGTGTTATGTGCTGATGGGCGCAGTGGACTTCATGTTGCGCATAGTCGCGGCAGACATTGAGGCATACGAGCGGTTCTTCTTCGAGAAGCTGTCGCTGGTGCCGGGGATACAGGAAGTGAATTCGATCGTGGCATTGTCGGAGATCAAGTCCACCACCAGCCTGCCGGTCTAGTGCGGATGGCCTTTGTGGCGAGGGGATTTATCCCCGCTGGGCTGCGCAGCAGACCCCGCTTGATCGTTCCCACGCTCCGCGTGGGAATGCAGCCCGGGACGCTCTGCGTCCCAAAGCGGACGCAGAGCGTCCATTGAGGCGTTCCCACGCAGAGCGTGGGAACGATCAGGTGGGAAGGTGTTTAGCTGCGCAGGAGGATTTTCCAGGCGCGATTCTGGTACACCGCAATCGCCTGATGCTTGCGTGCATCGAGCAGTTCGTCGGTGATGGTCGGCTCGTTGGCCAGTTGCGCCAGTTTGTTCAGCTCACCGTACAGGCGATCCATTTCCGGGATGTCCAGCACGTTGCGCGCATGGTGCAACCAGACCTGAATGCGTTCGATACGCGGCAGTTGTTCAGCGAGATCTTCCGGCTGCTGCTGATAGCGTTGCAGCTGCAGAGCAGTGGCTTCTTCGCCGAGCAGACGCGGCAGCCAGCTGTGCAGTTGCGCGTCACCCTGACGATTACCGCGAGTGTTGCGGTCGGCGGTCCAGGTGCGGGCCAGCAGCCAGCGTGAAGCGTTCAGCGAGAACTGGCCCCAGCGCGGGTCTTCCAGTTCTTCGAGGAACTGCTCCGGCGCGGCCTTGCGCACGTCTTCGTCTTCGATGCCGACCTGTACCAGTGGACGCCAGTCTTCCAGCAAGGCATCGAGGGCCACGCGCAAATCGTGGGTCGACTGACGCGGCGCAGCCTGGCCGAGGCTGCTGAGCAGGGCGCGCATTTCCGCGAGGTTCTCGACCCAGTCCTGCAGCAGACGCCAGTGGCCGTTGAAGCGATATTGTTCGGCCAGACGCTGGCTGCTGCCGAGCAGATGCCAGCTCAGCGCGGCGAAGGCGTCGTCGAGACGGGTTTCGGTGGTCAGCTGCGGCGCTGGCAGGCTCAGCGAGTAGCTGTTGGCGTCGTGCAGGCGATAACCGCGCTCGGCCTTGCTGATATCGCATGGCATCAGCGCCAGGGTTTCGGCCAGTTCGGCAGCCAGTTCCAGCAACGCGGCAGGCTCGCCTTCGCGCAGTTCCAGTTCCAGTTCGCAGATTTCTTCTTTCTGTTTGCCGACCACTACGTGGCCGAGATCCAGCGCGGCCTCGATAACCACTTTGGTCTTGCCACGGCCCCAGGCGATTTCGGCGCGCTCGCGGACGAAATCGGTGGTGAAGATCGGCTTGAGGGTTTTCTTGTCCAGCTCGGCGAGCGACTCTGGCCAGCATTCGCCGTCGAGTTTCTTCACGTCGAGCTTGGCTTTCGGCAGTTTCCAGTCGTACTCGTTACGCTCGGACAGACCGGCGACGCTCTGGCCACGGGTCTTGAGAGTTTGAATCACTTCGTCACCGTCCTTGCGCAGGCGCAGGGCGACCTTGGCCTGGGCGAGGTCGCGCTCGGGGGTGTCGAAGTACTGGTTCATCAACTCACGGCGTTCCCAGCCACTTTTGTTGCGTTTCTTCAGCAGCGGGTGCTCGCGCAGGGCAGCGAGGGTTTCGCGGCTGACGCGGAGTTTGATTTCAGTTTCTTTTTGCATGGCCGGAACATCCAGAATCGGGAGCGCAGCCGGGGGAATGTGTGGCTGCCAAGGCCGTGCAGTGTACAGGAGTCAAACTTCCTACGCCCTGCGGCGGTTTATTCCGCGCGCCGGATGATTCTATAGTGGGCCTCAATCCGGGACCTGGAGTCAGTGATGCCATTGCCGTCCATGCAAGACCAGTTCGCCGCGCTGATTGCCGCGCCATCGGTCAGCTGCACCCAACCGAACCTGGACCAGTCCAACCGCGCCGTCATCGATCTGCTGGCGTGCTGGCTCGGTGACCTGGGTTTCAGCTGCGATATCCAGCAGGTCAGCCCCGGCAAATTCAATCTGCTTGCCAGTATCGGCAGCGGCCCCGGCGGCCTGGTGCTGGCCGGGCACAGCGACACCGTACCTTATGACGACGCGTTGTGGCAGACCGACCCGCTGAAGCTCACCGAAGTCGACGGTCGCTGGGTCGGGCTGGGCAGTTGTGACATGAAGGGCTTCTTCGCGCTGATCATCGAAGCCGTGCGGCCGCTGCTCGATCAGCCGTTCAAGCAACCGCTGCTGATCCTCGCCACCTGCGACGAAGAAAGCTCGATGTCCGGCGCCCGCGCACTGGCCGAGGCCGGGCAGCCGCTGGGCCGCGCGGCGGTGATCGGCGAGCCGACCGGGCTCAAGCCGATTCGCATGCACAAAGGCATCATGATGGAGCGCATCGACATCCTCGGGCAGAGCGGCCACTCCTCGGATCCGCGCCTGGGCCACAGCGCCCTTGAAGCGATGCACGATGCCATCGGCGAACTGCGCGGTCTGCGTCTGTTGTGGCAGCGTGAATTCAGCAACCCGCAGTTCAGCGTGCCGCAACCGACGATGAACTTCGGCTGCATTCATGGCGGCGACAATCCCAATCGCATCTGCGGCCAGTGCTCGCTGGAATTCGACCTGCGGCCGCTGCCGGGCATGGACCCGAGCCTGCTGCGCGCGGAAATCCTGCGCAAGCTCAACCCGGTGGCCGAGCGGCATAAGGTGAAAATCGATTACAAACCGCTGTTCCCGGAAGTGCCGCCGTTCGAACAGTCCGAGGATGCCGAACTGGTGCGCATCGCCGAAAAGCTCACCGGCCATCGCGCCGAAGCAGTAGCGTTCGGCACCGAAGCGCCTTATCTTCAGCGCCTCGGCTGCGAAACCATCGTCCTCGGCCCCGGCGACATTGCCTGCGCGCATCAACCCGGCGAGTACCTTGAAATGTCACGTTTGCAGCCTACCGTGCATCTGATTCGGCAGTTGATTGAACATTACTGCCTGACGACAGACGAACGATGACGGCCCTGTGTGGGAGCGAGCCTGCTCGCGAAAGCGTTCCGTCAGTCGCCATTGATGAACCTGATCCACCGTTTTCGCGAGCAGGCTCGCTCCCACAGGGTTAAATGTCTTGCATCAACCCGGTAAATTGCCTGTACCCCAACCCGTATTCATGAGGAGAGCGCGCGTGTCGCCAAGCCTGTTCCGACGATAACCATCAGCCCGCTGTGCGTTTTTCGTTTCGCCCCTTTTTTCGGCTGCTCTTTATTACAGGCCCAGGTTCATGCCCGAATACGTCAATTGGCTTCGCCACGCGTCTCCCTACATCAATGCCCACCGCGATTGCACCTTCGTCGTCATGCTGCCCGGCGACGGCGTCGAGCATCCGAATTTCGGCAACATCGTCCACGACCTGGTCTTGCTGCACAGTCTGGGCGTGCGTCTGGTGCTGGTGCACGGCTCGCGCCCGCAGATCGAAACCCGCCTCGCCGCCCGTGGCCTGACCCCGCATTACCACCACGGCATGCGCATCACCGATGCCGCGACGCTTGAGTGTGTGATCGATGCGGTCGGCCAGTTGCGCATCGCCATCGAAGCGCGGCTGTCGATGGACATGGCCTCGTCGCCGATGCAGGGCTCGCGCCTGCGCGTGGCCAGCGGCAACCTCGTTACCGCGCGGCCGATTGGTGTGCTGGAAGGTGTCGACTATCACCACACCGGCGAAGTGCGTCGGGTCGACCGCAAAGGCATCAATCGCCTGCTCGATGAGCGCTCGATCGTATTGCTGTCGCCGCTGGGCTACTCGCCGACCGGCGAAATCTTCAACCTTGCCTGCGAAGACGTCGCCACTCGCGCCGCCATCGATCTGGGCGCGGACAAGCTGCTGTTGTTCGGCGCCGAGCTCGGCCTGATCGACGAGAACGGCAAGCTGGTACGCGAACTGCGCCCGCAGCAAGTGCCGGCCCATTTGCAGCGCCTCGGCATGAGCAACTATCAAGCGGAGTTGCTCGATGCCGCCGCCGAAGCCTGCCGTGGCGGTGTGGCGCGCAGTCATATCGTCAGTTACGCCGAAGACGGCGCATTGCTAACCGAACTGTTCACCCGTGACGGTGGCGGTACGCTGGTGGCGCAGGAGCAGTTCGAACTGGTGCGCGAAGCGGCGATTGAAGACGTCGGCGGTTTGCTCGACCTGATCAGTCCGCTGGAAGAGCAAGGCATTCTGGTGCGCCGCTCGCGGGAAGTGCTGGAGCGCGAGATCGAGCAGTTCAGCGTGGTCGAGCGCGAAGGCATGATCATCGCCTGTGCGGCGCTGTATCAGATTGCCGATTCCGATGCCGGTGAACTGGCGTGTCTGGCGGTGAATCCGGAATACCGCCACGGCGGACGCGGCGACGAGTTGCTCGAACGCATCGAAACCCGCGCGCGGGCACAGGGTTTGAAAACCCTGTTCGTACTCACCACGCGCACCGCGCACTGGTTCCGCGAGCGCGGTTTCGAGCCAAGCAGCGTCGAACGCCTGCCAGCGGCACGGGCGTCGCTGTACAACTATCAGCGTAATTCGAAGATCTTCGAAAAGACCCTCTGAACAACAGCGAGGTCTCCTGTGGCGAGGGGATTCATCCCCGCTGGACTGCGCAGCAGTCCCCTTGCGTTTCCAAGTGAAAACATAGGTGGTCGCTACGCGACCCAGCGGTGATAAATCCCCTCACCACAGGGTTCTGCATTCAGTCAGTGATGAATTTGGCGCTGACGTACGGCGAATAATCAGGCAGCACCGTCTCGACCTTGCCCTGTTCCTTCAAGAATTTCGCCGTTTCGGCAATGGCCTCGGCGGTGCCGCCGTCCAGCAGCGCCGTGCTTTGCTGCGCCTTGGCATCCGGGAACGCCGAACCGGCCAGCAGTTCCGGTACATCTGCTGCGTTGGCACCGGTCAATTTGGCGATTTTCTGCACAGGCACCGAGTCGGCCGTCCAGCTGTCTTTGTGCGCGGCGTAATCAGCGAACGAATCCAGGGTGACCTTGGCGAATTTCGCCACGACCTCGGGATGCTTCTCGGCAAAGTCCTTGCGCGCGACCCACACCTCGAAGGTCGGCGCACCCCACTGGCCGACCTGGGCGGCGTCGGTCAGGGTCTTGCCGGTCTTGCGGATCTCGCCCAGCGCCGGCGACCAGACAAACGCACCATCAATGTCGCCACGCTTCCACGCGGCGGCGATTTCCGCCGGTTGCAGGTTGACCACTTTGACTTGCGAGGTATTCAGGCCCCAGTGCTTCAGCGCCCCAAGCAGACTGTAGTGCGAGGTGGACACGAACGGTGTGGCGATGGTTTTACCGATCAGGTCCTGCGGTTTGTCGATGCCGCTGCCGTTGCGCACCACCAATGCTTCGGCGGCATTGATCTGTGCCGAAACGATGAACGCCACGATCGGCAGATTGCGTGAAGCAGCTGCTGCCAGGGGACTTGAGCCAAGGTTGCCTATCTGCACGTCGCCAGAAGCAATGGCAGTGACGACTTCCGGGCCGCTGTTGAAACGACGCCAGTCGATCTTCTCGCCGATGGTTTTTTCATAGACACCATCGGCCTGCGGCACTTTGCTCGGATCGATCCCGGTCTGGTAACCGACCGTCAGACCGGCGGCATGTGTGGAAAAAGAAAACAGTGCCGACACACAAACTGTAACAAATTGACTTGATAGTGCGCGTTTCGCCATGATGCGTCGCCTTTTCGATGGGATTTGCCGTGTTGGGAGCACGGCAAAGCTAATCGATCTAAAAAAAGGTCAACAAATACCATTTAGGAATGAGCTTAGGCGCCGATACGCTGTTTCCCGGCGCGGATGGCCATTAATGGGCCATATACCTGAATGGCATGAAAAAGAACGAATAAATTCTTTTTGGGATTATCAGGAAGTCTTTACGCTGCAGGGACCAAATCACTCGCGATTAGACGATGGTCGTAGACATACAAGGTTACGATTGACTTGGCAGTCACGGTCTGGCGCTAATCGCGGATCTTAGGATTCAGGGCAAATCGACCCCGAACCAGGAACACAAGAATTAGAACGAGAGGAGCGATACATGAACAAGTCCACCTTGGCCCTGGCTGTGGCCGTTGGGGTTATGGCGCAGCAGGCAGGCGCCGCCGGTTTCATCGAAGACAGCAAGGCTACTCTGGGTCTGCGCAACTTCTACATCAACACTGACAACCGTAACGGCACTGCCGAACCAAGCCGCAACGAAGAGTGGGGCCAAGGCTTCGATCTGCGTTTCATTTCCGGTTACACCCAAGGCACTGTCGGCTTCGGTATCGATGCCATCGGCCTGTTGGGCGTACGTCTGGATTCGGGCGGCGGCACCAACGGTAACGTTGCCTCCAACGGCACCCCAGGCACTGCTTACGGCGGCACTGTTTTCCCAAGCGAATCCAACGGTCAGGCAGTTGATAACTTCTCCAGCCTGGGCCTGACAGCCAAAGCGAAGATCTCCCAGACCGAACTGAAGCTGGGTACTCTGCAGCCGAAGAACCCGGTCATCGTCACCAACGACGGTCGTTTGCTGCCGCAAACCTGGCAGGGTGGCCAGATCACTTCCGGCGAGATCAAGGACCTGACTCTGGTCGGTGGCCAGATCGAGCACGTGAAAGGTCGTAACTCCAGCAACAATGAACAGCTGTCGATCGGTGGTGCAAACGCACGCACCGCGAACAGCAACAAGTTCATCTACGCCGGTGGTGATTACAAAATCACCAAGGACCTGACTGCCCAGTACTACTACGGCAATCTGGAAAACTTCTACAAGCAGCATTTCCTGGGTCTGGTGCATAACTGGTCGATCGGTCCAGGTGTGTTGAAGTCCGACTTCCGTTACTTCAATAGCTCCGACGACGGCCGTAATGGCGATGAATCTGCCTATTTCAGCAACGGTGCCTACGGCAACAGTTCGCTGGGTAACGGCAAAGGCAAGGTCGACAACAATCTGTACAGCGGCCTGTTCCTGTACACCGTTGCCGGTCACACCTTTGGTGGCGGCTATCAGGTGAGCAACGGCAGCAGCGACTTCCCTTGGCTGAACCAGGGCGACGGTTCGTCGAACTACACCATCACCGACATGCAGATCCAGAAGTTCAACCGTGCCGGCGAGCGCACCTGGCAAGCACGTTACTCCTATGACTTCGCCAAGGTTGGCGTGCCTGGCCTGACCGCAGGCATGGTTTACCTGCGTGGCGACAATGTCGATACCTACGCGAGTCGTGTGCAAACCTCCAATGGCGCTTCCGAGTGGGAACGCGATCTGACCGTGGCGTACGTGGTTCCGGAAGGCCCGTTGAAGAACGTCGGCTTCATGTGGAAAAACGCTTCGTGGCGCACCGACATCGCTGGTCAACGCGACCAGGACGAAAACCGCCTGATCCTCAGCTACTCGATCCCGCTGCTGTAATAGCGCTCGAGCAACTGAAGCAAAAAAAAGCCCCGTCCGGCATCGCGCCGGACGGGGCTTTTTGCGTTTTCGAGTCAGGCTCACCCCCGTAAGCCCTTCTCGATTTCCCTCTTTGCTGCAACTCAAGGCCTTCTCGAACCTTGCGTTGGATGTTCGTCGCGATGCGGGTCGGTGTCCAATGAACAGATGTTTAATATTCACTAATGATCTAGATATCTAGTTATTTATTCTTTTTCACGCTGATCGATCCCGAGCTACAGTTGTTGTCTCCCATCCCTCATCAGGAGCAGCACCATGAGCCTCAGACTCGGCGACATCGCCCCCGATTTCGAACAGGACTCCAGCGCCGGCAAGATTCGTTTTCACGAATGGCTGGGCGATAGCTGGGGCGTGCTGTTTTCCCATCCGGCGGACTTCACTCCGGTGTGCACCACCGAGCTGGGTTTCACCGCCAAGCTCAAGGATGAATTCAGCCGACGCGGCGTCAAGGCCATCGCGCTGTCGGTTGACCCGGTGGACTCGCACCACAAGTGGATCGAGGACATCAACGAAACCCAGAACACTATCGTCAACTTCCCGATCCTGGCCGATGCCGATCGCAAGGTCTCCGATCTCTACGACCTGATCCACCCGAACGCCAATGACACGCTGACCGTGCGTTCGCTGTTCGTCATCGACCCGAACAAGAAGATCCGCCTGACCATCACCTACCCGGCGAGCACCGGGCGCAACTTTCACGAGATCCTGCGGGTGATCGACTCGCTGCAGCTCACCGACAATTACAAAGTCGCCACACCGGCCAACTGGCAGGACGGTGAAGAAGTGGTGATCGTGCCGTCGCTCAAGGACGAAGACGAGATCAAGCAGCGCTTCCCGAAAGGCTATCGCGCGGTGAAGCCGTACCTGCGCCTGACGCCGCAGCCGAACAAATAAGATTTGTGGTGCAGTCACCGCCGCTTTCGCGAGCAGGCTCGCTCCCACATTTGCAATGCATTCCCCTGTGGGAGCGAGCCTGCTCGCGAAGGCGTCAGTCCAGGCACTTGAGAATCCAGAATCACAACGCAGGGGAATTTCGGCCGTTTCGACGGCCTTTTTTTCGCCTGGATTCTGCTCATCTACATATCTCTTAAATGCATAACCAAATGAATAAATATGATTTATGGATATATGAATCAGCTGGTAAGGTCACTGCCATTGAAGCGAGATCGCAGCCTGCGAATCGCCTGTGACGCTTAAAGGAATCTGCAATGCTGGTCGTCTCACTCGGTGGCAGCCCCAGCCTGCGCTCCCGTTCCGGGGTGCTGCTGGAGCGTTCGCAACGCTGGTTGCAACAGCAAGGGGTGGAAGTGGTGAGTTATCAGGTGCGGGACTTCCCGGCCGAGGATCTGCTCCACGCGCGCTTCGACAGTCCGAAGGTCCTCGACCTGCTGCAACAGATCGCAAACGCCGATGGCCTGCTGATCGCCACGCCGGTGTACAAGGCCTCGTTTTCCGGTGCGCTGAAGACCCTGCTGGATCTGCTCCCCGAGCGTGCCTTGAACCACAAGATTGTCTTGCCGATGGCCACGGGCGGCAGCATCGCCCACATGCTGGTGGTCGATTACGCCCTCAAGCCTGTGCTGTCGGCACTCAAGGCCCAAGAGATGCTTCAGGGCATTTTCGCCGAGGACAGCCAGATCGCTTACGGCGAAGGCAGTGCCGCCGCGCAACTGGCGCCGGCCCTGGAGCAACGGTTACACGAGGCCCTGGACCAGTTCATCGGCGCCATGGCGCGCCGGCCGAAACCGCTGGAGCCAGGCCTGCTGAACGAACGTTTGTTGAGTGCTCGCTGGAGCATTTAAGCCTTATCGAAATTTGAAGTACTGGCCTTACTCGCCCGCCAACGGGCAAGCAGGTGCAGCCACAACCCAACAGCAAAAAGGAGAGCGCTATGCGCACTGTATTTTTGCGTCGTGGTCTGGTCGCTCTGTTTGCTGCGGCTGTCACCTTCGGCGCCATTACCCAAGCTCAAGCCGAGACCCTTCGGATCGGTTATCAGAAGTACGGCACGCTGGTGCTGCTCAAAGCCAAGGGCACGCTGGAAAAACGCCTCGCCGCGCAAGGCGTCGACGTGCAATGGACCGAGTTTCCCGGCGGCCCGCAGCTGCTCGAAGGCCTCAACGTCGGCTCGATCGATTTCGGCGTGACCGGCGAAACCCCGCCGGTTTTCGCACAGGCCGCTGGCGCGGATCTGCTCTACGTCGCCTATGAACCGCCAGCACCGAACAGCGAAGCGATCCTCGTGCCGAAGGACTCGCCGATCAAATCGGTGGCCGATCTCAGGGGCAAGAAAGTCGCCCTGAACAAAGGCTCCAACGTGCACTACCTGCTGGTGCGCGCGCTGGAAGACGCCGGCCTCACGTACAGCGATATTCAGACCGTGTTCCTGCCGCCGGCTGATGCCCGCGCTGCGTTCGAACGTGGCAGTGTCGACGCCTGGGTCATCTGGGATCCGTATCAGGCCGCTGCCGAGAAACAACTGCAAGCGCACACCCTGCGCGACGGCAAAGGCATCGTCGACAACCATCAGTTCTATCTGGCCACAAAACCTTACGCGCAGAAAAATCCCGAGGTGATCAAGACCCTCGTCGAAGAGGTGCGCGCGGTTGGTGAATGGTCGAAAGCCAATCCCGAAGACGTGACGCAACAGGTCGCGCCGCTGCTGGGCCTGCCGGCGGACATCACCCTGACCTCGGTGAAACGCCAGGGCTACGGCGCGCTGTTCCTGACCCCGGAAGTGGTCGCTGAGCAACAGAAAATCGCCGACACGTTCTTCCAGCTCAAGCTGATTCCCAAGCCGTTGAGCATCAAGGATGTGATCTGGACCCCGCCGGCCGCTGTGGCCCAAAGCTCCCAAGCCCAGTAATTCGAATCCACAAGGAGACCACTCCATGAGCCTCAACATCTTCTGGTTCCTGCCGACCCACGGCGACGGCCATTACCTTGGCACCGCCGAAGGCGCCCGCGCGGTTGATCACGGTTATTTGCAGCAAGTCGCGCAAGCGGCGGACCGTCTGGGTTTTGGCGGGGTGCTGATTCCGACCGGGCGTTCCTGCGAAGACTCGTGGCTGGTGGCAGCCTCGCTGATTCCGGTGACCCAGCGTCTGAAATTCCTCGTCGCCCTGCGCCCCGGGATCATTTCCCCGACGGTCGCGGCGCGCCAGGCTGCGACGCTGGATCGTCTGTCCGGCGGGCGTGCCCTGTTCAATCTGGTCACCGGTGGTGACCCGGAAGAACTGGCCGGTGACGGGCTGTTCCTCAACCACGAAGAGCGCTATCAGGCCTCAGTGGAATTCACCCGCATCTGGCGTCGCGTGCTGGAAGGCGAAACCGTCGATTATGACGGCGAGCACATAAGCGTGAAGGGCGCGAAGCTGCTGTATCCGCCGATCCAGCAACCGCGTCCGCCGCTGTATTTCGGTGGCTCTTCGGAAGCGGCGCAAGATCTGGCGGCCGAGCAGGTCGAGATGGTTCTGACCTGGGGCGAGCCGCCGGCCGCGGTGGCCGAGAAGATCGCACAAGTGCGCGCCAAAGCCGCCAAGCTCGGCCGCACCGTGCGCTTCGGCATTCGTCTGCATGTGATCGTCCGTGAAACCAATGCCGAAGCCTGGCAGGCAGCGGACCGGCTGATCTCGCATCTGGACGACGACACCATCCAACGTGCCCAGGCTTCGCTGGCGCGCTTCGATTCGGTCGGCCAGCAACGCATGGCCGCGCTGCACGGTGGCAGCCGCGACAACCTCGAAGTCAGCCCGAATCTCTGGGCTGGCGTCGGTCTGGTGCGCGGCGGTGCCGGTACCGCACTGGTCGGCGATGGCCCGACCGTGGCAGCGCGGGTCAAGGAATATGCGGATCTGGGCATCGACACCTTCATCTTCTCCGGTTATCCACACCTCGAAGAATCGTATCGGGTAGCCGAGCTGCTGTTCCCGCATCTTGACGTTGAACGCCCGGAACTGCCGAAGAGCGCCGGTTATGTCAGCCCGTTCGGCGAGATGGTCGCCAACGACATCCTGCCCAAAGCCGCGTCGCAGAGCTGAGGCGCGGCCATGAACAAATTTATCCACAGCCTCGCGCCCTGGGCGTTGCCGGTGTTGCTGCTGGCGGTGTGGCAGTTGTCGGTGTCGGCCGGTTGGTTGTCGACGCGGATTCTGCCGGCACCGGTGGCGGTGATCGAAGCCGGCGTCAGTCTGGTGCGCAGCGGCGAGATCTGGACACACCTGGCGATCAGCGGCTGGCGCGCAGCACTCGGTTTCACCATCGGCGGCAGCATTGGTCTGGTGCTGGGTTTCATCACCGGCCTGTCGAAGTGGGGCGAACGCCTGCTCGACAGCTCGGTGCAGATGATCCGCAACGTGCCGCATCTGGCGCTGATTCCGCTGGTGATCCTGTGGTTCGGCATCGATGAGTCGGCGAAGATTTTTCTGGTGGCGCTGGGCACGTTGTTCCCGATCTACCTCAACACGTATCACGGCATCCGTAACGTCGACCCGGCGCTGGTGGAGATGGCGCGCAGTTATGGTCTGAGCGGTTTCAGTCTGTTCTGGCAGGTGATTCTGCCGGGGGCGCTGCCGTCGATTCTGGTCGGCGTGCGCTTCGCCCTGGGCTTCATGTGGCTGACGCTTATCGTCGCTGAAACCATCTCGGCCAGCTCCGGTATCGGCTATCTGGCGATGAACGCCCGCGAGTTCCTGCAGACCGATGTGGTGGTGCTGGCGATCCTGCTTTACGCGGTGCTCGGCAAACTCGCCGACCTCGCCGCCCGTGGTCTTGAACGTGTGTGGCTGCGCTGGCACCCGGCCTATCAGGTTGCCAAGGGAGGTGCGGCATGACCGCTCAACAACCTCCACGCCTGTTGCGCGGGATTCCGCTGGCGGTGCGCAATCTGCAGAAAACCTTCGGCGCGCGCCAGGTGTTGCGCGACATCGATCTGCACATTCCGGCGGGGCAGTTTGTCGCCGTGGTCGGGCGCAGCGGTTGTGGCAAGAGCACGTTTTTGCGCCTGCTCGCCGGCCTCGATCAACCGACTGGCGGCGAGCTGCTGGCCGGTTCCGCGCCGCTCAGCCAGGCGCGCGACGATACGCGGCTGATGTTCCAGGAAGCGCGGCTGCTGCCGTGGAAAAAGATCATCGACAACGTCGGTCTCGGCCTCAAGGGCAACTGGCGCCAGCAAGCGCTGGACGCACTGGAAGCAGTGGGCCTGGCCGATCGCGCCAATGAATGGCCGGCGGCGTTGTCCGGTGGCCAGAAGCAGCGCGTCGCGCTGGCCCGGGCGCTGATTCACCAGCCGCGTCTGCTGCTGCTCGACGAACCGCTCGGCGCACTGGATGCACTGACCCGCATCGAGATGCAGCAACTGATCGAACGGCTGTGGCAGCAACACGGTTTTACCGTGCTACTGGTGACCCATGACGTCAGTGAAGCGGTGGCGATTGCCGATCGGGTGATCCTCATCGAGGACGGCGAAGTTGGCCTCGACCTGCACGTCGAACTGCCGCGCCCCAGGGTGCGTGGCTCGCATCGCCTCGCCGCGCTGGAAACCGAAGTGCTCAACCGTGTTCTGTCCCTGCCCGGCGAACCGCCGGCGCCGGAACCCGTTTCACCCCTGCCTACGCAACTGCGCTGGGCGCAATAACACCTTTATCAACGACAGGAATCAATGCCATGACTATCAAAGCCATCAACGTGCGCAACCAGTTCAAAGGCTCGATCAAGGAAATCGTCCTCGGCGACGTGCTGTCGGAAATCGACGTGCAGACCGCTTCGGGCATCGTCACTTCGGTGATCACTACCCGCTCTGTGAAAGAGTTGGAGCTGGTGGTCGGCAGTGAGGTGATCGCCTTTGTGAAATCCACCGAGGTGTCCATCGCCAAGTTGTGAGCCGGTGAGCAAAAAACAACCCCGGAGGGTGTGAGCCCTGCGGGGTTTTTTGTGCCTGTCGCGGATTCGGCGGCGCGGCTTTCGCGAGCAGGCTCGCTCCCACAGGGGAACGCATTTCAAATGTGGGAGCGAGCCTGCTCGCGAAAGGGCCGGTGCATGCGCTAGAGATTTCTTTTGGGTAGATACGGCGGAAGGTACAACCCGATATAGGCATCAAACACGCGCATCCCTTCCTCGGCCATGCGCGGGGTGATCTGCCCGTGCTGCTGCACCGAACGTGCATAGACCCGGTCGCCCAGTTCCATCGCCAGGGCAAACACATCGACATCGTCCGGCAGCCTTGGCAACTCGAAATGCTGGTCGAACAGCTTGTGCATCAGGTCGCCCAGTTCCAGATCGTGCTGGCGGTCGGCCTGGGTGACTTCGGTCAGGCCATGTTGCGCCAGGATCAATTGCCGCGCGGCTGCGTCTTCGTCGTAGATCTCCAGCATGCGCTGTTCGACCAGTCGCGACAGATCTCGCCAGTCACGCAAGGCATCGTGATCGATCGGCGCTTGCAGGCAGGCGCGGAAGGCAGCGTGGACATCGGCGGTCAGCGCTTCGAGCAGCGCCGGGACGCTGGCGAAAAAGTGATACACGGAGGAGGGCGGAATCTGCGCGCGCTCGGCGACGCTGTAGATCGACAGACTGGCCACGCCCTCGGCCGCCAGCAGGGTGCGCGCGGCATCGAGGATCGAATCGATCCGCGCCTGACTGCGGGCACGGGGTTTGCGGACGGTGGCGGGACGCGTCATGGAAGTCTCCTGCGGGGCAGCGGGCATTGTACGAGGCGGTTCAGGTGTTGTCTGCCAGTACCCTGTGGCGAGGGGATTTAGCGAAACGTCGCACCGCCCCGTTCGGCTGCGCAGCAGTCGTAAACCCTGAGAGCCGGGTATTCCTGACACACCGAGTGGGATGGATTTGGGGCTGCTTCGCAACCCAACGGGGATAAATCCCCTCGCCACAGGTTTTGTGTTCGGCCATAAAAAAACGCCGTGGGCGCGAAGCCAACGGCGTTTCTTTGGACGTTACAACGCTTAAACGGTATGCAGATACCAGTTGTACTCAAGGTCGGAGATGGAGTGTTCGAACTCCTCCAGCTCGCTTTCCTTGCAGGCAACGAAGATATCGATGTACTTCGGATCGATGTACTTGGCCATCACCTCGCTGTCGTCCAGCTCGCGCAGGGCATCGCGCAAGTTGTTCGGCAGGCTCTGTTCGTTCTGCTCGTAGCTGTTGCCTTCGACAGGCGCGCCCGGTTCGATCTTGTTGACCAGGCCGTGGTGCACGCCGGCCAGTACCGAAGCCATCAGCAGGTACGGGTTGGCGTCGGCGCCGGCCACGCGGTGCTCGATACGTACGGCATCGGCAGAACCGGTTGGTACGCGAATCGCCACGGTGCGGTTGTCCAGGCCCCAGCACGGCGAGTTCGGTACGTAGAACTGCGCGCCGAAGCGACGGTAGGAGTTGACGTTCGGGCAGAGGAAAGCCATCTGCGCCGGCAGGGTCTCGAGCACACCGCCGATCGCGTGACGCAGCGCGGCGTTCTGCTCGGGATCCTCGCTGGCAAAAATGTTTTTGCCGGCTTTGTCCAGAATCGAAATGTGTACGTGCAGACCATTGCCCGCCTGGCCCGGATACGGCTTGGCCATGAAGGTGGTGTCCATTTCATGGTCGTAGGCGATGTTCTTGATCAGACGCTTGAGCAGGACCGCGTAGTCGCAGGCCTTGATCGGATCGGCGACGTGGTGCAGGTTCACTTCGAACTGCGCCGGGGCACTTTCCTTGACGATCGCATCGGCCGGGATGCCTTGCTCTTTGGCACCTTCCAGAATGTCCTGGAGGCAGTCGACGTATTCGTCGAGGTCGTCGATCAGGTAGACCTGCGTCGAGTGCGGGCGTTTGCCGGAGATCGGCGAGCGTGGCGGCTGTGGACGGCCGTTCACGTTTTCCTGGTCGATCAGGTAGAACTCGAGTTCGAAGGCGGCGCAGATGGTCAGGCCGAGCTCGTCGAACTTGGTCACCACCTGGCGCAGCACTTCACGGGGATCGGCGAAGAACGGATCGCCTTCGAGTTCGTGCATGGTCATCAACAGCTGCGCGGTCGGGCGTTTCTGCCATGGCTCGTTGCACAGGGTATCGGGGATCGGATAGCAGATGCGATCGGCGTCGCCGATGTCCAGGCCCAGACCGGTGCTTTCCACCGTGGAGCCATTGATATCCAGAGCAAATAGAGAGGCCGGCAGGTTGATGCCTTTCTCGTAAACCTTGTGGAGGCTGGTGCGTTCGATGCGCTTGCCGCGCACCACACCATTCATATCCGCAATCAGAAGGTCAACGTACAGAACCTCAGGATGTTCCTTAAGGAACGCGTTCGCTTCGTTAAGCTGAACGGCACGCGGGGGTACCGACATGATGCAACACCTTTGTTGTTAAAAATATCAATCATTGATCTTTTCTGGTTTCAGTCAACCCGAACGGCCTGCCGAAGTCAAGCGAGGCCTTTTTTGCCCCGAAAAAGCGCTTGGAGGGCATTTATGGGGCACTTTGGGGCATTTTTTCCAACCTTGAACGTTGCTCTGCTGCGGGCTTGAGCAGGCCGTGTTGTATTTTTTACGGGGGTGTTGTGTAAAAAAATGAACAAGGCTAAGCTCCGGTCAAACCCATAACAGCAATAATACCGGGGTGCTTCATGTCTCGCCTGCCGTTAATCGGCATCACCGACTGCTCGCAACAGTCCGGTCTGCATGCTCATCACATCAGTGGCGATCAATCCGTCCGTAGCGCAGCCAGCAAGGCGCGCAGCCTGTCGACGAGACTCTCGTCAAAATCCGGCAAAACGGCAGCGTCCGATATTCTGGACGTCGGGCACAGCATCCGCTTTATGGCGTCTCCTTCCACTATAGAACTCTTTCCCGCTCAAAGCCCGTGCCGCACTTGGCGCCGTGCTTTTGATTCTGCACGTTTGCAAAGTGCACGGGAAATGCAACGCCAGCGTCAAGGGCAGGTAAGCTCCTCTTTCATTGTCTATGCGCGGTGCCAGGCGTAAGCCGGCACTGCGCGAGCAAGCCCCCTTTAACGCGACGCCGCAAGCGTCAAAATTGCCTGACATCGCGTCAGGAGACTCAGCCCAGAGGCATTTATGAGTAACAACCTCGACCAGCTCACCGATTGGTTGAAAGACCGCAAGATCACAGAAGTCGAATGCATGATCGGCGACTTGACCGGGATCACCCGGGGCAAGATTTCGCCGACCAACAAGTTCATCGCCGAGAAAGGCATGCGTCTGCCGGAGAGTGTGCTGCTGCAGACCGTGACCGGCGACTACGTCGAAGACGACATCTATTACGAACTGCTCGACCCGGCCGACATCGACATGATCTGCCGCCCCGACCAGAACGCCGTGTACCTGGTGCCGTGGGCCATCGAGCCGACCGCGCAGGTGATCCACGACACCTACGACAAGCAAGGCAACCCGATCGAGCTGTCGCCGCGCAACGTCCTCAAGAAAGTCTTGAAGCTGTATGCCGACAAGGGCTGGCAGCCAATCGTGGCGCCGGAAATGGAGTTCTACCTGACCAAACGCAGCGACGACCCCGACTATCCGTTGCAGCCGCCGATCGGCCGATCGGGCCGTCCGGAAATCGGCCGGCAGTCGTTCTCCATTGAAGCGGCCAACGAATTCGACCCGCTGTTCGAAGACGTCTACGACTGGTGCGAATTACAGGAGCTGGACCTCGACACGCTGATCCACGAAGACGGCACCGCGCAGATGGAAATCAACTTCCGTCACGGTGACGCCCTGTCGCTGGCCGATCAGATTCTGGTGTTCAAGCGCACCATGCGCGAGGCCGCGCTCAAGCACGACGTAGCGGCGACGTTCATGGCCAAGCCGATGACCGGTGAGCCGGGCAGCGCCATGCACCTGCACCAGAGCATCATCGACATTCAGACCGGCAAAAACGTCTTCTCCAACGAAGACGGGACCATGAGCCAGCTGTTCCTGCACCACATCGGTGGCTTGCAGAAACTGATCCCCGAGCTGTTGCCGCTGTTCGCGCCGAACGTCAACTCGTTCCGCCGCTTCCTCCCGGACACTTCGGCACCGGTAAACGTCGAGTGGGGCGAAGAGAACCGTACCGTCGGCCTGCGCGTACCGGATGCCGGCCCGCAGAACCGCCGCGTGGAAAACCGTCTGCCGGGCGCCGACGCCAACCCGTACCTGGCGATCGCCGCGAGCCTGCTCTGCGGTTACATCGGCATGGTTGAGGGCCTGAACCCGAGCGCGCCAGTAGTCGGCCGTGGTTACGAGCGCCGCAACCTGCGCCTGCCGCTGACCATCGAAGACGCGCTGGAGCGCATGGAAAACAGCGTGACCATCGAGAAGTATCTCGGCAAGACCTTCATCACCGGCTACGTCGCGGTCAAGCGGGCCGAGCATGAAAACTTCAAGCGCGTGATCAGTTCGTGGGAGCGTGAGTACCTGCTCTTCGCCGTCTGATACGCCGGGCGCGGCGGCCAGCCGTCGCGCCTTCACCGATAACAAGGAGAATTGGCATGACCAGCAACAACCCGCAAACCCGTGAGTGGCAAGCGCTGAGCAGCGATCACCACCTGGCCCCGTTCAGCGACTTCAAGCAACTGAAAGAGAAGGGCCCGCGGATCATCACCAACGCCAAGGGCGTTTACCTGTGGGACAGCGAAGGCAACAAGATCCTCGACGGCATGGCTGGCCTCTGGTGCGTGGCGATCGGTTACGGTCGCGATGAACTGGCCGATGCCGCCGCCAAACAGATGCGCGAGCTGCCGTATTACAACCTGTTCTTCCAGACTGCCCACCCGCCGGCGCTGGAACTGGCCAAGGCGATCGCCGAAGTGGCGCCAGAAGGCATGAACCACGTGTTCTTCACCGGCTCCGGCTCCGAAGGCAACGACACCATGCTGCGCATGGTCCGTCACTACTGGGCGATCAAAGGCCAGCCGAACAAGAAAGTCATCATCAGCCGCAAGAACGGTTATCACGGTTCGACCGTGGCCGGCGCGAGCCTCGGCGGCATGACTTATATGCACGAGCAGGGCGACCTGCCGATTCCGGGCATCGTCCACATCGCGCAGCCGTACTGGTTTGCCGAAGGCGGTGACATGTCGCCGGAAGAGTTCGGCATCTGGGCGGCCAATCAGCTCGAAGAAAAGATTCTCGAAGTCGGCGTCGACAACGTCGGTGCCTTTATTGCCGAGCCTATTCAGGGTGCCGGCGGCGTGATCATTCCGCCCGACACCTACTGGCCGCGCATCAAGGAAATCCTCGCCAAGTACGACATCCTCTTCGTTGCCGATGAAGTGATCTGCGGTTTCGGCCGTACCGGTGAGTGGTTCGGTAGCGATTTCTACGACCTCAAACCCGACATGATGACCATCGCCAAGGGCCTGACCTCCGGCTACATCCCGATGGGCGGGTTGATCGTGCGTGACTCGGTGGTGGCCGTGCTCAACGAAGGCGGCGATTTCAACCACGGCTTCACTTACTCCGGGCACCCGGTGGCAGCCGCGGTGGGCCTGGAAAACATCCGCATCCTGCGCGACGAAAAAATTATCGAGAACGCCCACAACGAAACGGCACCGTATTTGCAGAAACGTCTGCGCGAGCTGAACGATCACCCGTTGGTGGGTGAAGTTCGCGGCGTCGGTCTGCTGGGGGCGATCGAGCTGGTGCAGGACAAGGCCACGCGCAAGCGTTACGAAGGCAAGGGCGTGGGCATGATCTGCCGGCAGTTCTGCTTCGACAACGGCCTGATCATGCGCGCAGTCGGCGACACCATGATCATCGCGCCGCCGCTGGTGATCAGCAAAGCCGAAATCGATGAGCTGGTTACAAAGGCACTCAAGTGTCTGGACCTGACCCTCAATGCGCTGCAGGCCTAGGTGCTAGGCTTTGGGCGGGGGAGCTGCGGCGCACTCGCTCAAAGCTGTCAGAAAGGCCGGTCTTTTGTTGAAAGACCGCCTCGGATCTTGCCAGACTAGCCGCGGTTCCAGTTGTCCGGGTTCGGCCGCTGAACAAAGTGGTTCAAAAAAGAAAAATTTGGAGCATGACGCATGAAGGCATTAGGTAAAAAGCTAGCTGGCAAGACTCTGCTCGCGCTGTCCATGGCGGGCATGATGGCGGGTGCGGTGCACGCGGACGACAAGGTGCTGCACGTCTACAACTGGTCCGACTACATCGCGCCGGACACCGTGGCCAACTTCGAAAAAGCCACCGGGATCAAAGTCGTCTACGACGTCTTCGACAGTAACGAAACCCTGGAAGCCAAGCTGCTGGCCGGCAAGTCCGGTTACGACATCGTGGTGCCTTCCAACAACTTCCTCGCCAAGCAGATCAAGGCCGGCGTTTACCAGGAGCTGGACAAGTCCAAGCTGCCTAACTGGAAAAACCTCGACGAAGACCTGCTCAAGGCCGTTGGCGACGCCAGCGACCAGGGCAACAAACACGCCTTCCCGTACATGTGGGGCTCGATCGGCATCGGCTACAACCCGGCCAAGGTCAAGGCTGCGCTGGGTATCGACAAGATCGATTCGTGGGACGTGGTGTTCAAGCCGGAAAACATCGAGAAGCTCAAAAGCTGCGGCGTGAGCTTCCTCGATGCGCCGACCGAAATGATTCCGGCGGCATTGCACTATCTGGGCAAGCCGACCAACAGCAAGGACAAGGCTGATCTGAAAGCTGCCGAAGACCTGTTCCTGAAGATCCGTCCTTCGGTCGCCTACTTCCACTCTTCCAAGTACATCTCGGACCTGGCCAACGGCAACATCTGCGTCGCCGTCGGTTACTCGGGTGACCTGGAGCAATCCAAGACCCGCGCTCAGGAAGCCGGTGACAAGGTCAAGCTGGCCTACACCATTCCGAAAGAAGGCGCCGGTACTTTCTACGACATGGTCGCCATTCCCAAGGATGCCGAAAACGTCGAAGCCGCCTACAAGTTCATGAACTACCTGCTGGAGCCGCAAGTGATGGCCGGCATCACCAACGCCGTGCGTTTCCCGAACGGCAACAAGGCGGCAACGCCTCTGGTGGACAAGGACATCACCAGCGACCCGAGCATCTATCCTTCGGCTGAAGTGAAGAAGCAACTCTATGCGATCAGCGATCTGGACGCCGCCACGCTGCGTCTGATCACCCGCAGCTGGACCAAGATCAAATCGGGCAAATAAGCCGGTTTGTCGCCACAACCACTGGCCGTCGTCGTCGCGACGGCGGCCAGCGGATAATTAAATGACAGAAAGTTTTGCTGGATCGGTTTTTCGAGGGTAAGTTGCGCGCCGGTTTTGTTGTCGGGCAGCCATGGCTGTCATGCAGCGCGGGGCAACTTGGGCCCAATCAATTTAGAGGACCTCCACTTGCCTGTATTTTCTTCTTTGCGCAAAGCCCTGCTGGCCGCTGCCGGCCTGACAATCGCTGTCGGAGCCCAGGCTGCCGGTACGGTGCATATTTATAACTGGTCCGATTACATCGGCGAGTCGACCCTGGCCGACTTCGAGAAAGAGACCGGGATCAAACCGGTCTACGACGTTTTCGACTCCAACGAAACCCTGGAAGGCAAGCTGCTCGCCGGGCGGACCGGTTATGACGTGGTCGTGCCGTCGAACCACTTCCTTGGCAAGCAGATCAAGGCGGGCGCGTTCCAGAAGCTCGACAAGGCGCAGTTGCCGAATTATTCCAACCTCGACCCGGTGCTGCTCAAGCGCCTGGAGCAGAACGATCCCGGCAACCTCTACGCCGTGCCGTATCTGTGGGGCACCAACGGCATCGGCTACAACGTCGACAAGGTCAAGGCCGTGCTCGGTATCGACAAGATCGATTCCTGGGCCGTGCTGTTCGAGCCGGAAAACATCAAGAAGCTGCACAGCTGCGGTGTCGCGTTCCTCGATTCGGCTGACGAGATGATGCCGACCATGCTCAATTACCTGGGCCTGAACGCCAACAGCACCAACACCAAGGACTACGAAAAGGCCACCGCCAAGCTGCTCGCGGTGCGTCCCTACGTGACCTATTTCCATTCGTCGAAGTACATCGGCGATCTGGCCAACGGCGACATCTGCGTGGCCATCGGTTTCTCCGGCGATATCTTCCAGGCGAAGAACCGTGCCGAGGAAGCCAAGAAGGGCGTCAACATCGCCTACTCGATCCCGAAAGAGGGCGGCGCGCTGTGGTTCGACATGCTGGCGATCCCCAAGGATTCGTCCAACGTCAAAGAGGCCCACGCATTCATCAATTATTTGCTGAAACCTGAGGTGATCGCCCAGGTCAGTGATTACGTCGGTTACGCCAACCCCAATCCGGGTTCGGACAAGCTGATGGAACAATCCATTCGCACCGATGAAGCGGTTTACCCACCGCAAGCAGTCCTCGACAAGACCTACGTGTCGACCGAGTTGCCAGCCAATATTCAGCGTTTGATGACCCGTAGCTGGACCAAGGTCAAGTCGGGCAAATAACGCACAAACTATCCAGGGTTCGTCTTGCGGGGCGAACTGCTGCTTCTGTTGGGAGTTTCGTAAATGGCAGTTGCCTCCGGCGCCTACAAGAAAGCCCTCGAGGGCGACCAGACACCAAAACAGGTGCTGGTCAAAATCGACCGGGTCACGAAGAAGTTCGACGAGACGATTGCCGTGGACGACGTGTCCCTGGAAATCAAGAAGGGCGAAATTTTTGCTCTGCTCGGCGGTTCGGGATCGGGCAAATCCACCTTGCTACGGATGCTTGCAGGCTTCGAACGGCCCACGGAAGGGCGGATTTTCCTCGACGGCGTCGACATCACCGACATGCCGCCGTACGACCGTCCGATCAACATGATGTTCCAGTCCTACGCTTTGTTCCCGCACATGACCGTGGCGCAGAACATTGCCTTCGGCTTGCAGCAGGACAAGATCCCCAAGGCCGAGATCGACGCCCGCGTGGCCGAGATGCTCAAGCTGGTGCAGATGAGCCAGTACGCCAAGCGCAAGCCGCATCAACTGTCCGGCGGCCAGCGTCAACGCGTGGCCCTGGCCCGTTCGCTGGCCAAGCGGCCGAAGCTGTTGCTGCTCGACGAACCGATGGGCGCACTGGACAAAAAGCTGCGTTCGCAGATGCAGCTGGAACTGGTGGAAATCATCGAGCGCGTCGGCGTGACCTGCGTGATGGTGACCCACGACCAGGAAGAGGCCATGACCATGGCCGAGCGCATCGCGATCATGCACCTGGGCTGGATTGCGCAGATTGGTAGCCCGATTGACATCTACGAAACCCCGACCAGCCGTCTGGTCTGCGAATTCATCGGCAACGTCAACATCTTCGAAGGCGAAGTGATCGACGACGCCGAAGGCCACGCGACCATCACCTGCAAGGACCTCGACCGGCAGATCTACGTCGGCCACGGCATCAGTACCTCGGTGCAGGACAAGTCGGTCACCTACGCGATTCGCCCGGAAAAACTGCTGGTCACCGCCGACATGCCGACCTGCGAGTACAACTGGTCGAGCGGCAAGGTCCACGACATCGCTTATCTGGGCGGGCACTCAGTGTTCTACGTCGAATTGCCGAGCGGCAAACTGGTGCAGTCGTTCGTCGCCAACGCCGAACGTCGCGGCGCGCGTCCGACCTGGGGCGATCAGGTCTACGTGTGGTGGGAAGACGATAGCGGCGTGGTACTTCGCTCATGAACATGCGCAAATTCAAACGCCGTATAAACCGAATCATCCCCAATGGCCGGCAGCTGGTCATCGGGGTGCCGTTCATCTGGCTGTTCCTGTTCTTCATGCTGCCGTTCTTCATCGTTCTGAAGATCAGCTTCGCCGAAGCCGACGTGGCGATCCCGCCGTACACCGAGATCTACACCTACGCCGAGCAGAAGCTGCAACTGCTGCTGAACCTGGGCAACTACGCGTTGCTTGGCGACGACGAACTGTACATCGCCGCCTATCTCGGCTCGCTGAAAATGGCCTTTATCAGCACCGTGCTCTGCCTGCTGATCGGTTACCCGATGGCCTACGCCATCGCCAGCGCGCGCAAGGAGCTGCAAACGGTACTGGTGCTGCTGATCATGATGCCGACCTGGACCGCGATCCTGATCCGCGTGTACGCGTGGATGGGCATCCTCAGCAACAACGGCCTGCTCAACGGCTTCCTGATGAGCATGGGCCTGATCGACGAGCCGCTGCAGATCCTCAACACCAACCTGGCGGTGTACATCGGGATTGTCTATTCGTACCTGCCGTTCATGATCCTGCCGCTGTACGCCAACTTGGTGAAGCACGATCAGAGTCTGCTGGAAGCCGCGTCGGATCTGGGTTCGAGCACCTTCAACAGCTTCTGGAAAATCACCATTCCGCTGTCCAAGAACGGCATCATTGCCGGCTGCATGCTGGTGTTCATTCCGGTGGTCGGCGAGTTCGTGATCCCGGAACTGCTCGGCGGCCCGGAAACCCTGATGATCGGTAAGGTGCTGTGGCAAGAATTCTTCAACAACCGCGACTGGCCGGTGGCGTCCGCCCTGGCGGTGGTGATGCTGGCGATCCTGATTGTGCCGATCATTCTGTTCAACCGCAGTCAGGCCAAGGAAATGGAGGGTAAAGAATGAAGCGCTTCCGTTTCTCCAGCCTGATGCTGGTATTGGGTCTGATCTTCATCTATCTGCCGATGCTGATCCTGGTGATCTACTCGTTCAACGCCTCGAAACTGGTGACGGTGTGGGGCGGCTGGTCGATCAAGTGGTACGTCGGCCTGCTCGACAACTCGCAATTGATGGGCTCGGTGTTGCGCTCGCTGGAAATCGCCTGTTACACCGCCGTGGCGGCGGTGGCACTGGGTACCCTGGCAGCGTTCGTGCTGACCCGTATCACGCGCTTCAAGGGCCGTACGCTGTTCGGTGGCCTGGTGACTGCGCCGTTGGTGATGCCGGAAGTGATCACCGGTCTGTCGCTGTTGCTGCTGTTCGTGGCCATGGCCCAAATGATCGGCTGGCCGCAGGAGCGCGGCATCGTCACCATCTGGATCGCCCACACCACGTTCTGCGCCGCGTATGTGGCGGTGGTGGTGTCAGCGCGCTTGCGTGAGCTGGACCTGTCGATCGAAGAGGCGGCGATGGACTTGGGCGCGCGGCCGTGGAAGGTGTTCTTCCTGATCACCATCCCGATGATCGCGCCATCACTGGCGGCAGGCGGGATGATGTCGTTCGCGCTGTCGCTGGATGACCTGGTGCTGGCGAGCTTCGTTTCCGGCCCGGGTTCGACGACGCTGCCGATGGAGGTGTTCTCGGCCGTGCGCCTGGGCGTGAAGCCGGAGATCAACGCCGTGGCCAGTCTGATTCTGCTGGCGGTGTCGCTGGTGACCTTCCTCGTCTGGTTCTTCAGCCGCCGCGCCGAAGAAGCACGCAAGAAAGCCATCCAGCAAGCCATCGAAGAAAGCGCTGCCGATTCGTGGAAACAACCGGACGCACGCCGCGCGCCAGCGCCGCAATCAGCTTGAGCAATATCGGGTTGGCCTCAACCCTGCGGCCAACCCGGTTGTAAATGTGGGAGCGAGCCTGCTCGCGAAGACGGAGTGTCAGTCGACTCAGATGTCGGCTGACACAGCGCTTTCGCGAGCAGGCTCGCTCCCACATTTGGAATGCAATCTCCTGTGGGAGCGAGCTTGCTCGCGAAAGGGCCGGTGCAGATTGCATCAATCTATCGCGCAGCCCGCGCAGGCAGCAGCTTCAACGTACTGCGCGTATTCGCCAGCACCTCTTCCTCGCTGAAATGCGCCTGCACATAAATCCCCTCCACATACGCCTCGGCCTGGTCGTCATAGTGACTGTCCAGCGGTACGCCACTTTGGCCGACCGGGTTGATCGTCAGGCCATGCACCGGATCGGCGAAATCCACCAGACGCCGGGTCGACGGTCCATAGGTCACCGGCCATGGCGCCGGGCCGATTTTTGCCGAGAGGTTGTTCGGCACTTCATGACTGCCCGGCGCCGCGAACGGGCCGACGTTGAACAGGCGATCCAGCGGCTTCTGCTGCCCCAGCGGATGGCCGTGAGTCAAGGTGTGTGCCGCACCCCACTGCCAACCCGCCACGTTGTCGCCGAGGGTCAGTTTCAGATGCGCCATGCTTGCCGCCCACGCCGTGCGCACGACATCGGCGCGGGTTTCTCTGGCCGGCGTGCTGCGATTGTCCCACCACGGTGAGTCCGCCTTGGCCGCCAGGCGTGGCAGCGCGGAGTCGATCACCCGCGTCGACAGCAGTGTTTCGAAGAAGTCGTTGCCCAACTCATCGCGCATCGCCGCATCGGCAAGGTCGTAGAGGAATTGGTTGAACAGCGTCGCGCTGACGGAATTCAGCGGATAGTCGCCGGGCCATTGCGCCAATTGCTCGACCAGTTTCAGCTGCGCCGGATCACTCACCACCTCACGCAACACCGGCAACAGCGGCGCCAACAGACGCGGGCCGTAACCGGTCGCGGTGCCCAGTTGCAGTTGCTGGTTGGCCTCGTTGCTCCACTTCACCCGGTTGTCGCTGAGCTGACGGTCAAGCTGCTGACCGCGATCGGCAAGGTTGTAATAACCGGGAATCTCCATGCCGGTCGGCGACACGGGCTGGAAGTTGGCCGAGACGATATAGCCGCGCGCCGGGTTCTCTTCCTGCGGGTTGGCGCTGAACGGGTAATAGCCGTCCTTGTCCGCCTCGGGCGTGCTGCCGTCGAGGATGAAGTCCGGTTTCACCCCGGCCGGACGTTTGGGCAGCAAGGTCGAGGCCCACCAGGCGATATCGCCTTTGGCGTTGGCGTACACCAGATTCAGGCCCGGCGCCTGCACCTTGGCCGCTGCCGCGCGGGCCTTGGCCAAGGTGTCGGCGCGGTTGAGCTGGTAGAAGCCGTCGAGGATCGGGTTAGGTGTTTCGAGGAAGGCCCACCACATCGCGATCGGGGTCTTGCCGGCGGCGCTGCCAAGAGCATCGTTGACGATTGGCCCGTGCGGGGACTGGCGCAAGGTGAGAGTCACCGGCGCCTGACCCTTTACATTGATCTGTTGTTCGCTGACGAGCATCTCGGTCCACTGGCCGCGATACCAGACCTGATTGGGATTGTCCGGGTTGACCTTCTCGGCGATCAGATCGAGGTCATCGTTCTGGAACATGGTCAGGCTCCAGCCGAAATCGAGGTTGTGCCCCAGAAACGCGAACGGCACCAGTGCCTGATGATGGCCGTACAACTCGAAACCCGGCGCCGACAGCTGCGCCTCGTACCACACCGACGGCACCGAGAAACGAATATGCGGATCGCCGGCCAGCAACGGCTTGCCACTCTGGCTGCGGCTGCCGGCAATCACCCAGGCGTTGCTGCCCTCGAACTGCGGCAGGCCGTTGTCGAGCAGCGCCTGTTCGCTGAGGCGGGCGAGGGCGGTGAGGTCCTGCCAGTCGCCGGCGGCGAGGGCCGGTGCGTGCCGGGTGTGATTGGTGGCCAGAACGCCTTTGGCCTGCCAGTCGAGATCGAAGACATTGAGGTAATCGGCGCCGAGCTGATCGCGCACGTAGGTCAGCAGCGGCTCGGTGCGAAACGCAGCGGCAAAGCTGTAGGCCATGTAGCCGGCGACGCTGATGCTGTCTTCGGCAGTGAACGGCCGCTTGGGGATGCCCAGCACGTCGAACTCGATCGGCGCGGCGTGGGTGTCCTGATATTGGTTGATGCCATCCAGATAGGCTTGCAGGCCCTTCCATGCCGGCGACTGCTTGTCGAGGCTGGCGACGTAACTGGCCGCGCGCTCGCGAATGCGCAGGCTGCGAAACAGTTTGTCGGTGTCGAGCAGTTTCGGCCCTAGCACTTCGGCCAGCTCGCCCCGGGCGAGGCGGCGCATGGCTTCCATCTGGAACAGACGATCCTGCGCGTGCACATAACCGAGGGCGCGATAGAGGTCGGTTTCGTTCTCGGCGCGGATATGCGGCACACCGCGCTCGTCATAGCGCACGGTCACCGAGCCTTGCAGGTTGCGCAGCTCGACCTGGCCCTGGCGCGTCGGCTGCTTGCTGTAGATATACCCGCCGGCGGCGCCGAGCAGGACAACGATGAGCAAGGCAACGACGATCAACGCACGCTTCATGGTGACTCCTTGTGCAGGCGGGAGGGCCGCCCATCGGGCTGCAAACATTTATCACAGAGCATCTGTGCGCTGCAGCGCTGTCCTTGAAAAGTCCGGAATGCCTTACTTCGCGTCCGCCGGCCATGGGCAATAACAACCCACCGCCAAGGTGTGGGTAGCATTGACCGGGCGATCTTCCGTCAGGGCATGCAGGATCGGTTCGATAAAGCTGTTGCTGGAGTTGCAGGTCAAGCCTTCGCTGTACGGGCCGAAGTAGGCGAGTTTGCCGCTGCGATCCCAGATCGCCACGGCAGGGCTGGCGGGGATCTGTTCGGCGCCGGGCAGGACGATGATGGTTTTCAGGCTGGCGAGGGTGGCGGGCAACTGGCCGTGGCTGCCGGGCTTTTGCACGGCGAAGAACTCCACGCCACGCGCGCCGAACTGTTCGACCATCTCGCTCAGGTGCTGTTGATTGCCGACGTTGCACGGGCAGGCCGGATCCCAAAAGTGCACGAGGCGGATATTGCCCGGCCCGGCGAGGTTGTCCGGCAGGCGCAGCGGGTCACCGGAAAATACCGCCGTATGTTCGCTGAACGCGCGCAGATAGCGGCCCTGAAACCAGTCATATGCCGCCCACAGCACCCCGGCGCAGATCAGCGCGAGCAGGCTGGCGAACAGTGCGGTGCGGTAGGGCGAACGCATGATTTCGGAATCTGAAAAGGTTGGCTAGCTTGCCATGCTTGCTCCGACAGATGAATATCGCAGGCCGATAAAGTCCGTTTCCCGCTCTGGAATACCCGCATGCCTGATACTTTCGACCCCGATCATTTACGCGCGAGCCTCAAGCCGTTGGCCGAGTGGCAGCCGTTATCGGATGAGGCGAAGGCTTATCAGCGCTTCTACAAGACCGACTTCGTCGAGCGCGATGTCTGGCGCGGCATGGGCCGTTTCGAAGTCGATGGCTACGAGCTGGTCAGCCATTGCTGGTGGCCGGAGAAGGTCAAGGCGACGTTGTTTCTGCTCCACGGTTACTACGATCACATCGGCCTGTACCGGCATGTGATCGAGTGGGCGCTGGATCAGGATTTCGCCGTGATCGCCTGCGACTTGCCGGGCCATGGTCTGTCGAGCGGGCCACGGGCAAGCATTCGTGATTTCTCTGAATACCAGGACGTGTTGCAGGCGCTGTTCGCTGAAGCGAACTCGATCGCGCTGCCGCAGCCTTGGCATTTGTGCGGGCAAAGCACCGGTGGCGCGATTGTCGTCGATCACCTGCTCAACCATGGCGAGAACAGCCCGGCGCAGGGGCAGGTGATTCTGCTGGCGCCGTTGGTGCGGCCGAGGGCGTGGGGCTGGTCTCAGTTGAGTTATTACCTGCTGCGGCCGTTTGTGCGCGGGGTGGTGCGACGCTTTAGCGAGAATTCCAACGATCCGGATTTTCTGCCGTTTCTGCAGGCCGACCCGTTACAGCCAAGACGTCTGCCAACGAAATGGGTGGGCGCGCTGTCGCGCTGGATCATCCGCGTCGAGCACGCGAAAAAAGTCCGCGACGGCCGCTGATCATTCAGGGGCAGGCGGACATGACTGTCGACTGGCAGCACAATCTGCAGGTGTTGAAATGGAAGTTCGACCGGCCGCAGATTCTGCTGTTGGCCGAGGCACGGCATCACCTGGCCAATGAAACGGCGGAGATGCGTGAGGAGTATTTCGAATTCTTGAGCAAGCGGATCAGGGGCAGGAATCTGTAGCGGCTGTGCGGGTCTCTTCGCGAGCAGGCTCGCTCCCACAGGGAATTCGGGATGCTCACACATTTTGTGTCCACTGATGATCCAATGTGGGAGCGAGCCTGCTCGCGAATGCGATCTTTCAGGCAACGAAGATTATTGGCCGACCGCCAACCCCGCCCGAATCGCCGCCAGTGCCGCCTGGTAGTAAGCCTTGCCCTCGGTCGACTCGGCAAATGTCGCAAACTCTTCCAGCTCTTCATCCGACAAATCGCGATAGACGTAGAGCAACGTGTTGTTCAGATCGGCGCCGATCTGATCCATCAGGCGCTGGCGCTGACCGTTCAACATGCCCTGTGCCTGTCCGCCGCCGAGCAATCCCGGGATCATCGAACTCAAGCTGTCCGCCGCTACGCCGGCAATCGCCAGACTGACCTCGGCGCCCGCCTCACGGGCCGGCAGGGCCTGGGCGAGATGGCCGATGATCAGCAAGCGACTGTCGCTGGCCTGCATCTTCGGCAGGCCCTGGGCATTTTTTGCCAGTTGATCGCGACGGGTTGCGAGCAATTCGGCGGCGACGATTTTCTTGCCCAGTGGTGACTGGAAGAAGGTCAGCGCCGGTTTCGGGTCGGCGAGTTTCTGCCGCAGTTGCGCTTCGGCACGCTGATCCATGGCCTGCGCGGCGAAGCGCTGATTGCTGTTGTTAACCAGCGCCTGAAATACCGCAGGCGGCAGGCTGTTCTGATAGCGCTGCTGGGCGGCGCTCAGGGCATCGTTGAAATGCGCGCGTTGTTCTGGCCAGCCGGCGACCTTGTACAACTGATCGTGGCCGTCCGCCCAGGCGGGCAATACGCAGAACATCAACAGTGAAAAAAGCAAACGGCGCATAGGGACTCCTGTCAGCAGCGGACTATTGTCCGTGCGGTGCCGGTACTTGTCGAGAATTCGTAGCAAGGCGCTGCGTGGCTCTGTCGGATTTGTTGCCGTCGGCATACTATGCGCGCCATGCCGATATCCTCTGAACACCCGCTGCTGTTACGCATTGTCGACGACCTGGCCGAACACGGCTGGTCGCAGCAGAACATCTTCCTGCCCGCCGATCTGACCCGGGCGCTGGCGGCCGAGTGCCGTAAACGTGAAGCCGAGGGTGAGCTGGCGCCGGCGGCGGTCGGACGCGGGCCGTTTTCGGAGATTCGCGAGGGTATTCGCGGCGATCACATCCAGTGGATCGACCCGGGTCAGGCCGACGCCACTGACCGCTACCTGAGCCTGATGGACAGTCTGCGCGAGGCGCTCAATCGTGGCTTGTTTCTGGGGCTTGAAGATTTCGAATGCCATTTCGCCCTGTACCCGCCCGGCGCGTTTTACCTCAAGCACCTCGACCGCTTTCGCGATGATGACCGGCGCATGGTCTCGGCCGTCATCTACCTCAACGAGGCCTGGTTGCCGGAGGACGGTGGCCAGTTGCGCATGTACCTGGGCGAGGAACGTGTGCACGACGTGCAGCCTACCGGCGGCTGCCTGGTGGTGTTTCTCTCCGGCGAAGTGCCCCACGAAGTGTTGCCGGCCCATCGCGAGCGCCTGTCGCTGACTGGCTGGTTCCGTCGCCGTGGCAACGAGCCGTTCTGAACATGGAAAAGATCCTGGTCAGTCGCTGCCTGCTGGGCCATCGCGTGCGCTATGACGGTGGCGCGAGCGGGCCGTTTGATCTGCTTGAGCAGTGGATCGAAGAAGGGCGGGTAGTGCCGTTGTGTCCGGAGGTGGCCGGTGGATTGCCGACGCCGAGGGCGGCGGCGGAGATTCCCGGCGGGCAGGGCGGTGAGGTGCTGGATGGCACTGCTGCTGTGATCACTACCGATGGCGAGGATGTCAGTGCGCAATTTCTCGAGGGGGCGCGGCAAGCGCTGGAACTGGTGCAAAAGCACGGCATTCGGGTGGCGGTGCTCAAGGCCAACAGCCCCTCTTGCGGGAATCTGTTGACGTATGACGGCACGTTCAGTGGGGTCAAAGTCAGTGGCGAAGGGGTGACGGCGGCGTTGCTCAAGCGTCATGGGGTTCGGGTTTTCAGTGAACTTGAGCTGGTTGAGGCGGCGGTGACTCTGGCGGCTTTGGACTGATCCGCCATCGTTGCCCTCACCCCAGCCCTCTCCCGGGGGGAGAGGGGGCCGACCGAGGTGTCTGGCGCTGTCCATCGACCTGAAAGACCTTGGCGACCAGGGATTCGACAAAGCCATGATCAGTCGATTTCGGATTAGGTGTAGCAATCCCAAGTCGGCGTACCTCTAAAGCATCCCCGGATCAGTTCCCTCTCCCCTCCGGGAGAGGGTTAGGGTGAGGGGCTCTTACGGTTTCAACCACTTCTCGGACAGCGCCGCCAACCGCCCATCCGCCTTGATCCGTTCCAGCGCGCTCTTTAGGCTGGCCTGAAATGCCGGATTACCCTTCTGAAACGGGATCGCCAGCTCGACCGGCACTGCCGCTTTCGGCTTCGCTTCGGTCAACGCCTGCACCAGCACCAGCGGTCGCGGCGTCTCGTCCTTCTTCGCCAGCAACTGCCCGTCGACCTCGCCGTACGGCTCGCTGAAGTCGAAACGATCCTTGAGTTCGGGTGTCAGTGCTATGTGGTTGAGCGCGACATCGTATTTGCCGCTTTCAACGCCCTGGAGCAGGTCGCCCTCGTCGGTGACGATGAAGTCGGCGCGTACATCCAGCTCTTGGGCCAGAAGTTGCCCAAGTTCGACCTCGAACCCCGTGAGGGTGTCGCCTTCCTTGTAATTGAAGGGCGGTGTATTAGCCTCAAGGGCTATGCGCAGCTCGCCACGGTCGTTGACGTCATCAATCAGTTCGGCGTGAGCCAGCGGGCTCAGAAGGGGTAGCAGGCAGATCAGGCCAGGCAGCAAGCGCATGGTCACTCCTTTGAAATCATTATCGCGACGCTCTGATTCAGGCTCGCTTTGCTATGGTTGTCGAGTGCCTTCGACAACGAATGGTCATGAAGTTGTCATGACCGTGCGGATTTTACGGAAAAACTGGAGAAGAAAATGAAAAGCTTTATGTCTCGTGCAGCGTTGGCCGGTGTGCTGATGGGTGTTTCGGTGCTGGCCAGTGCGGCGACACCGGCGCCGAAGGATGCTGAAGTGTTCATCGTTTCTCCCGAGGACGGCGCCACCGTCTCGCAGGAATTCAAGGTCAAGTTCGGCGTCAAGAACATCGCGCTGGCCCCGGCGGGTGACACCACCAAGAACACCGGCCACCATCACCTGCTGATCGACGTCGATGATTTGCCGGCCGAAGGCGCGCCGATTCCGACTGACGCCCACCACATGCATTTCGGCAAGGCGCAGACCGAAGCCACGATCAAACTGGCCCCGGGCAAGCACACCTTGCAACTGATCCTCGGCGACAGCGGCCACATGCCGTTCGACCCATCGATCGTTTCGGAAAAAATCACGGTCAACGTGAAATAAAAAAAGGGAGCCTTTCGGGGCTCCCTTTTTTATTCAGCTTCAAGTGGCTAGCTGCAAGCGGCAAGTAAAGGCAAAGCGCTTTCACTTGCCGCTTGTAGCTGCTTTTAGAAAAGCACCCGACTACGGATAGTACCGTTGACGTGTTGCAGCTTCTCTTGCGCCAGCTCCGAGTATTCGGCGTCGACGTCGATCACCACGTAACCGACCTTCTCGTTGGTCTGCAGGAACTGACCGGAGATGTTGATGCCGTTTTCGGCGAAGACCTTGTTGATCTCGCTCATCACACCCGGGATGTTCTCGTGGATGTGCAGCAGGCGGTGCTTGCCAGGGTGAGCCGGCAGGGCCACTTCCGGGAAGTTGACCGACGACACCGAGGTACCGTTGTCGCTGTACTTGACCAGTTTCTCCGCTACTTCCAGACCGATGTTGGCTTGCGCTTCGGCGGTCGAGCCGCCGATGTGCGGGGTCAGGATCACGTTGTCGAGGCCACGCAGCGGGCTTTCGAACTCTTCGTCGTTGGAGCGGGGCTCCACCGGGAACACGTCGATGGCCGCGCCGATCAGGTGCTTGTCCTTGATCGCGTCCGCCAAGGCGTCGAGCTCGACCACGGTGCCACGTGCAGCGTTGATCAGGATGCCGCCCTTCTTGATGGCGCGGATTTCCTTCTCGCCGATCATCCACTGAGTGGCGGCGGTTTCCGGTACGTGCAGGGTGACGATGTCGGACATGCCCAGCAGCTCGTGCAGGTTGTTGACCTGTGTGGCGTTGCCCAGCGGCAGCTTGGTCACGGTGTCATAGAAGAACACTTGCATGCCCAGACCTTCAGCCAGCACCGACAGCTGCGTGCCGATCGAGCCGTAACCGACGATGCCCAGTTTCTTGCCACGGATCTCGAACGAGTTGGCAGCGGACTTGATCCAGCCGCCACGGTGGCAGGAGGCATTTTTCTCAGGGATGCCGCGCAGCAGCAGGATCGCTTCGGCCAGTACCAGCTCGGCTACGGAACGGGTGTTGGAGTACGGCGCGTTGAACACGGCGATACCGCGCTCGCGGGCCGCACTGAGGTCAACCTGGTTGGTGCCGATGCAGAAACAGCCGACCGCGACCAGTTTCTTCGCGTGATCGAAGATCTCTTCGGTCAGTTGCGTGCGCGAGCGAATGCCGATGAAGTGAGCGTCAGCAATCTTTTCCTTGAGCTGGGCTTCCGGCAAGGAACCAGTCAGGTATTCGATGCTGGTGTAGCCCGCCGCCTTGAGGACGTCGACAGCCGATTGGTGGACGCCTTCGAGAAGAAGGAACTTGATCTTGCTCTTATCGAGAGAAGTCTTGCTCATCTGCGTAAACCTGTATCCCGGAGAAAAATGGCAGGGAGGGAGCAGCCTGGAGCTGACCCGCACGGCAACAAAGCCGTCACCGCGGATCTGGCCTTGGGCACTGTCCTGCGGGGTCGGTATGCTAGCATAGCCACCCCGCTAAACACTCATTCCTGCGACGTGAAGCGTTCTCAGGATGACCATGAATTGTTCGAGAGTTCTGTCGATGACCGATCCTGCGCTGATTGATGAACTGAAGACCCTGGTTGAGCCTGGCAAAGTCCTCACCGACGCCGACTCCCTGAACACTTACGGCAAGGATTGGACCAAGCACTTCGCCCCGGCACCGAGCGCCATCGTGTTTCCCAAGACCATCGAGCAAGTGCAGGCCGTGGTGCGTTGGGCCAACACTCACAAGGTTGCGCTGGTGCCGTCCGGCGGGCGCACCGGGTTGTCCGCCGCTGCAGTGGCGGCCAATGGTGAAGTAGTGGTTTCGTTCGATTACATGAACCAGATTCTCGACGTCAACCTCACCGATCGCACCGCCGTGTGCCAGCCGGGCGTGGTCACCGAGCAGCTGCAGAACGTTGCCGAGGAAAACGGCCTGTATTATCCGGTCGACTTCGCCTCGGCGGGTTCCAGCCAGATTGGCGGCAATATCGGCACCAATGCCGGCGGAATCAAAGTGATTCGCTACGGCATGACCCGCAACTGGGTGGCCGGCATGAAAGTCGTCACCGGCAAGGGCGACGTGCTGGAGCTGAACAAGGACCTGATCAAGAACGCCACCGGTTACGACTTGCGTCAGCTGTTCATCGGCGCCGAGGGCACCCTCGGTTTCGTCGTCGAAGCGACCATGCGCCTTGATCGCGCGCCGAAAAACCTCACGGCGATGGTCCTCGGCACCGCCGATTTCGATTCGATCATGCCGGTGCTGCATGCCTTCCAGGGCAAACTCGACCTGACCGCGTTCGAATTCTTCTCCGACAAGGCGCTGGCCAAGGTCATGGGCCGTGGCGACGTGCCGGCGCCATTCGACACCGAGTGCCCGTTCTACGCCCTGCTGGAATTCGAAGCGACTACCGAAGAAGTGGCCAACAGCGCGCTGGAAACCTTCGAGCACTGTGTCGAACAAGGCTGGGTGCTCGACGGCGTGATGAGCCAGAGCGAAACCCAACTGCACAATCTGTGGAAGCTGCGCGAGTACATCTCCGAAACCATCTCCCACTGGACGCCGTACAAGAACGACATCTCGGTTACCGTCTCGAAAGTACCGGCGTTCCTGCGCGAAATCGACGCGATCGTTGGCGAGCACTACCCGGATTTTGAAATTGTCTGGTTCGGTCACATCGGCGACGGCAACCTGCACTTGAACATTCTCAAGCCGGAAAACCTGAGCAAGGACGAGTTCTTTGCCAAGTGCGCCACCGTCAACAAGTGGGTGTTCGAAACCGTCGAGAAGTACAACGGCTCGATCTCGGCCGAGCACGGCGTCGGTATGACCAAGCGTGATTACCTGACCTACAGCCGCTCGCCGGCCGAGATCGAGTACATGAAAGCGGTCAAGGCAGTGTTCGACCCGAACGGCATCATGAACCCGGGCAAGATTTTCCCGGTTTGATCGGTAATCTCTGTTGAATCAATAAAGGCAGGAGTCGGTAAATGAGCTATCAGCACCAGTACGTCGACGGCACGCGCATTCACTTCCCGATCGGGAAAGTCGTGTGCATTGGCCGCAATTACGCCGAACACGCCAAGGAACTGGATAACCCGGTGCCGACCGAGCCGCTGCTGTTCATCAAGCCGGGCAGTTGCGTGGTGCCGCTGGAAGGCGGTTTCAGCATTCCGACCGAGCGCGGTTCAGTGCACTACGAGGCGGAGATCGCCGTGTTGATCGGCAAGCCGCTGTCGACCAAACCGAGCCGTGAAGAAGTCCTCGACGCAATCTCCGGTTTTGCCCCGGCGCTGGACCTGACCCTGCGCGACAAGCAAGCCGAGCTGAAAGCCAAGGGCCTGCCGTGGGAAATCGCCAAGTCGTTCGACGGCGCGGCGGTGATCGCGCCGTTCGTGGTCGGCAGCACCTTCGCTGACCTGACCGACATCGGCATCCGCCTGACCATCAACGGCGAAGTGCGTCAGGACGGCAACAGCAGCGCGATGCTCAACCCGATCGTGCCGATGATCCAGCACATGGCCGGCTGCTTCTCGCTGCAGGCCGGCGACGTGATCCTCACCGGCACGCCAGTGGGCGTCGGCCCGCTGAATGTCGGCGATGAAATCGTCCTCGAGCTGCCAGGGGCGAGCAGCTTCAGCAGCAGCGTGCGCTAACCGCAGAAGCCCTTGTAGGGGGTGAGCTTTGTGGTGAGGGGGTAAATTCCCTCGCCACAAGTGTGTTGCTGGCAAACGCACACGCCAATCCCGCCATTTCCCGTTTTTTTCACATCCTCTCTGGATAATTCCCGCGATTCTGGCGTCTCAGCCGGCCTCTTTGTGCTATTACCCTTGGCCTGAATTAACGGAACGCATCCCTCGATGGCATCTCGAACTCAGCAGAAACCCTCCCTCCGTTCGCGTTTTTTCCTGCGCTGGTATGTCTGGCTGTTGCTGGTCATCGCCGCAGCCTATGGGCTGGCGTTCGCCATGCATTGGGATGATCGCGGCGTGCTGTGGGTGCTGGAGCGCTTCGAGAGCAAGGCCGAGCAGAAGGAGAGCGTGTGGCTGCCGGATTATCAGGTGGTGATCGATGCCAAGCCGCTGCCGGGCATGGAAAAGGACGAAGCTTCGGATCTGGCCTATAACCCGCAGACCAAGACCCTGTTTGCGGTGATGGGCAAGAATGCCTTCCTGGTCGAGCTGACGCTCGAGGGCGACGTGTTGCGCAAGATGCCGCTGGTGGGCTGGAGCAATCCGGAAGGCCTGACGGTCATGGAAAACGGTTTGCTGGCCATTGTCGATGAGCGTGAGCATACCTTGTCGATCGTCAAGATCGACGCCGTGACTCGTGAGCTGAACATCGCCGATTTCCCCAAATACGACCTCCGGCCGTCGAAAGATCAGAACAAGGCGTTTGAGGCCATCACGTGGGATCCGCGCAATCAGCGATTGATTCTGGGGGAGGAACGCCCGCCGGCGCTGTTCACCTGGAAAAGCGATGGCGGCCAGACCCTGCAGGGCGACAAGCAGAAGCTGGCGAGCGATCAGCTGGATCTACGCAACCTGTCGGCGCTGGCTGTCGATCCGCGCACTGGCCATCTGCTGGTGCTGTCGGCGGATTCACACCTGTTGCTTGAACTCGACGAGGATGGCAAGCAAGTCAGCTTCATGACGTTGCTTGGGAATTTCAACGGTCTGAAAGACACCATTCCCCGCGCCGAAGGCATGACCATGGATGCGGACGGCACGCTGTACATGGTCAGCGAGCCGAACCTGTTCTACCGATTCGAAAAACACCGGTGATGCCTTCCCTGTAGGAGCTGCCGCAGGCTGCGATCTTTTGATCTTGCTTATGAAAGTCAAAAAATCGCAGCCTTAGGCAGCTCCTACGGCGCTTGGCTTGTGATCTGAGGCAAGTGGCCATTAAGCTTCAATTCAGACGGGCGTGATATTTCATCGGCCTGTCATGAATCCGAGCCTGCCTGAATGCGTCGACTTGCCCGCCCCAAACCGCTGATTCTCGTCCTGTTGATGATTGTCCTGATTGCGTTGATCGCGATCGGCCAATACCTGCGTCTGTTCGAGCGCGCCTGGTTCAACCTGCACACGCTGTGGCAACCGGTGAGCAGCGAGGCGATCGGGCTCGACCAGTATCGGGTGACGATCGAGGCGCGGCCGATCGAGGGGCTCGACGATGACGTCTCGGCGCTGACCTACGATCCGGTGCGCAAAAGTCTGTTCACGGTCACCAACAAGAATTCCGAACTGGTCGAATTGTCCCTGGAAGGCAAGATTCTGCGGCGCATCGCTCTGGTGGGGTTTGGCGATCCGGAAGCCGTCGAGTACATCAGTGCCGACACCTACGTGATCACCGACGAGCGTCAGCAACGCCTGATCAAGATCCACCTCGAGGCCGACACCACTTTTCTCGATGCCGAGGATGCCGAGCAAATGACCCTTGGCGTGCACATGTCCGGCAACAAGGGTTTCGAAGGGCTTGCTTATGATTCTGTGGGCAAGCGGCTATTCGTGGCGAAAGAACGCGACCCGATGCTGATCTACGAAGTCCACGGCTTCCCGCATTTCAAACCGGACAAGACCTACGCGGTGCACGTGATCAACAACCCCAAGCGCGATGCCGGAATGTTCGTGCGTGATCTGTCGAGTCTGCAGTACGACGAGCGCAGCGGGCACTTGCTGGCACTGTCGGACGAGTCGCGGTTGATTATCGAGCTGGATGTCGACGGGCGCCCGTTGAGCACCATGTCGATCAGCGGCGGGCGCCAGGGTTTGCAGAAAACCGTGCCGCAGGCGGAGGGAATTGCAATGGATGATGACGGCACGTTGTACTTGGTGAGCGAGCCGAATCTGTTTTACGTCTTCAAGAAGCCCACACAAAACTGACCAACACCACAAAACACTGTGGGAGCGAGCCTGCTCGCGAAGGCGGTTGATCAGTCTCTGAATATGTTGACTGACCCGACGCTTTCGCGAGCAGGCTCGCTCCCACAGGTTTATTTATCAGCCCATGGCAAGTGGGCAGTCTGTTACTCAGCCTTCAGCGTCTTCACGCCTTCACTGGTGCCCAGCAACAACAGATCCGCCGGACGCGCGGCGAACAGGCCGTTGGTGACCACGCCGACGATGGCATTGATCTGTGCTTCCAGCTCCACCGGGTTGGTGATCTGCAGGTTGAACACGTCGAGGATGATGTTGCCGTTGTCGGTCAGCACGCCTTCGCGGTAGACCGGGTCGCCACCGAGTTTGACCAGTTGGCGGGCGACGTGGCTGCGGGCCATCGGGATGACTTCCACCGGCAGCGGGAACTCGCCGAGTACCGGCACCAGTTTGCTGGCGTCAGCGATGCAGATGAAGGTCTTGGCCACGGCGGCGACAATCTTCTCGCGGGTCAGGGCCGCGCCGCCGCCCTTGATCAGGTTCAGGTGCGCATCGCTCTCATCGGCGCCGTCGACGTAGAACTCCAGATCGCTGACGGTATTCAGCTCATATACCGGAATCCCATGGCCCTTGAGGCGCGCGGCAGTGGCTTCGGAGCTGGCGACCGCGCCATCGAACGCGCCCTTGTGCTGGGCCAGGGCGTCGATGAAGCAGTTGGCGGTGGAGCCGGTGCCGACGCCGACGATGCTCTTGTCGTCGAGTTTCGGCAGGATGAAGTCGACGGCGGCCTGGGCCACGGCCTGTTTGAGTTGATCCTGGGTCATGCGGGCTCCGGAAGCGGGCAAGGGTTGGGCAGAAAGGCCGGCATTATAGGCCTCGCGGTGGTACAGGGGGAAACAAGCTGTGGCGAGGGGATTTATCCCCGTTCGGCGACGCAGTCGTCGTAAAACCCAGGAACGCGGTGTGACTGAAAAAAAGCAGGGGAGCGCTTCGCACTCCAGCGGGGATAAATCCCCTCACCACAACGGTGCTCACTCAAGAATGGGTTTCCAGACCTTAAAACCACCTGTTTAGTGTGGTCGCCTCGGCAAAAGGCGGGTTAGACTCGCTGGTCCCGCCCAATCGCCAGTGATGCTTTCCGATGCTCGAACAGTACGTCAAGAAGATCCTCACCTCGCGCGTTTATGACGTTGCCGTAGAAACCCCGCTGCAGAACGCTCGCCAGCTCTCCGAGCGGCTGGGCAACGACATCTGGCTCAAGCGCGAAGACTTGCAGCCGGTGTTCTCGTTCAAGATTCGCGGCGCCTACAACAAGCTGACGCAACTGAGCGACGAAGAGCGCGCTCGTGGCGTGGTCACCGCGTCGGCGGGCAATCATGCGCAGGGGCTGGCCCTGGCTGCGAAAGTGTTGGGCGTCAAAGCCACCATCGTCATGCCCAAGACCACCCCGGAAATCAAGGTCGAAGGCGTGCGTTCGCGCGGCGGCAAAGTGGTGCTGCACGGCGACTCGTTCCCGGAAGCGCTGGCCTATTCGCTGAAACTGGTCGATGAAAAAGGCTACGTCTACATCCACCCGTACGACGATCCGCACACCATCGCCGGGCAGGGCACCGTGGCGATGGAAATCCTGCGTCAGCACCCGCAGCCGCTGGACGCGATCTTCGTCCCGGTTGGCGGCGGTGGTCTGATCGCCGGTATTGCCGCGTACGTGAAGTATCTGCGCCCGGACATCAAAGTGATCGGCGTCGAACCGGACGACTCCAACTGCCTGCAAGCCGCGATGGCAGCGGGCGAGCGCGTGGTTCTGCCGACCGTGGGCATTTTCGCCGACGGCGTGGCGGTGGCGCAGATCGGCCAGTACACCTTCGAAATCTGCAAGGATTACGTTGATGAGGTGATCACCGTCAGCACTGATGAGATCTGCGCGGCAATCAAGGATATCTACGACGATACCCGCTCGATCACCGAGCCTGCCGGCGCGCTGGGCGTGGCCGGGATCAAGAAGTATGTTGAGCAGCGTGGCGTCAGCGGCCAGACTTTCGTCGCCATCGACTCCGGCGCCAACGTCAATTTTGACCGCCTGCGCCACGTCGCCGAACGCGCCGAACTGGGCGAAGGTCGCGAGGCGATCATCGCCGTGACCATCCCGGAAAAGGCCGGCAGCTTCAAGGCGTTCTGCGAAGCCATCGGCAAGCGCCAGATCACTGAATTCAATTACCGCTACAACACCGGCAGCGAAGCGCACATCTTTGTTGGCGTGCAGACTCACCCGGACAACGATCCGCGCAGCGCCTTGCTGGCGAGCCTGACAGAACAGGGGTTTCCGGTGCTCGACCTGACCGACAACGAGCTGGCCAAGCTGCACATCCGCCACATGGTAGGTGGCCGCGCCGCGCAGGTGGTCGATGAAGTGGTGCTGCGCTTCGAATTCCCGGAGCGTCCGGGCGCGTTGTTCAACTTCCTCAACAAGCTTGGCGGGCGTTGGAATATCTCGATGTTCCACTACCGCAACCACGGCGCAGCGGACGGCCGCGTGGTCGCCGGCCTGCAAGTGCCCCATGACGAACGTCATCTGGTGCCGGCGGCACTGGCGGAAATCGGCTATCCATATTGGGATGAAAGCGACAACCCGGCCTATCAGCTGTTTCTTGGCTGAGCGGCTACGCTGATGGGCATGGATCTACGGATGAGAACGACATGGAAACCCTGACCACCCTGAAAGTCCTTCACGTCGCGGCGACCGTGGTCATCCTCGCGAGCGGGCTGGGGCTCGCCGCCCTGACCTGGCGTAATCGCAGCGAAGGCCCGGCCAGTACGATGCGCCGTCCCTGGCTGTTCATCTGGTGTCTGATGCTGATCGGCATGCTCAGCATGCCTTTCACCGGCTGGTGGCTGGTGCACCTGGTGGGCTGGCCATTGGGCCAATTGTGGATTCTGGGGTCCAGCGTGATCTACGCCGTGGCCACGCTCAGCGCGGTCTGGCTGCTGGTCCGGCTGGATCGGCTGTGGACAAGCGGGGTGGGCAACCGCACATTCAATCTGGCGCTGGCGATTGTCAGCGGCGTCGGATTTGTCGCCATCGCGGCGTTGATGGGGGCCAAGCCGGTTTAAGGCTTGAGGCCGAGTTGACCCCCATCGCTGGCAAGCCAGCTCCCACAGGGGTATTCAGTGAACACAGATTAAGTGGACACTGACAACCCTGTGGGAGCTGGCTTGCCAGCGATAGCAATCTCAGCCGCGCAACGAAATCACCGGCCAGCCACGCTTCTCGGCCTCGGCCCGCAGATTCGGATCCGGGTCCACCGCCACCGGATTCGCCACCTGCTCCAGCAGCGGCAGATCATTCATCGAATCGCTATAGAAATAGCTGTCCTCGAGCGAATAGCCGGTCTCTTCCAGCCAGCGATTGAGGCGCGTGACCTTGCCTTCGCGGAAGCACGGGATGTCGGTGCTGCGCCCGCTGTAGCGGCCGTCGATCATTTCGCATTCGGTGGCAATCAGGGTTTCCACGCCCAGGCGCACGGCGATCGGTGCCGTCACGAAACGGTTGGTGGCGGTGATGATCACTAGTTTGTCGCCGGCATCGCGGTGCTTCTTCAGCAGCTCCAGTGCCTTGGGCAGCACGATCGGCTCGATGCAGTCGCGCATGTAATCGCTGTGCCATTGCTCAAGCACGGCCATTTCCGTGCGGCCGAGAATTTCCAGGCAGAAGTTCAGGTAGGCGGCGTTGTCCAGCTTGCCGGCCAGGTAATCCTGATAGAACTCGTCGTTGCGCGCCTTGTAGGCGATCGGGTCGAGGAAGCCGCGCTCGCACAGATAATCGCCCCAGGCGTGATCGCTGTCGCCGCCCAGTAGGGTGTTGTCCAAATCGAATAGAGCCAGGCGCATTGCAGTTACCCGCTGAAAAGTCAGTAAAAAGGCGACAAGAATACGGTCTTTTCACAAGAGTGCACATAAGGTAGGAACCTTCGTTGCCGCCTGATCAAGCTTTGTGGAACAATGCGGCGACATGCGTTTGCGAGGTTGTTGCCGTGATCGACCCCGATGGTTTCCGCCCCAATGTCGGGATCATTCTGACGAATGACGCCGGCCAGGTGCTATGGGCTCGCCGTATCAATCAGGACGCCTGGCAGTTTCCGCAAGGGGGGATCAACCCCGAGGAGACGCCGGAAGACGCCTTGTACCGCGAGCTGAACGAAGAAGTTGGCCTGGAACGTGAAGATGTTGAAATACTGGCCTGTACCCGAGGCTGGTTGCGCTATCGTTTGCCGCAACGCCTGGTGCGTACCCACAGCCAACCGCTGTGCATCGGCCAGAAACAGAAATGGTTCCTCCTGCGCCTGATCTCCAACGAGCAGCGGGTGCGGATGGATCTGACCGGTAAACCGGAGTTCGATGGCTGGCGCTGGGTCAGCTATTGGTATCCGTTGGGCCAGGTGGTGACATTCAAGCGCGAGGTGTATCGACGCGCTCTCAAAGAGCTTGCCCCGCGCCTTTTAGCGCGCGACTGACGACGGAGTTCGACCCCGAGCCATGCTCAATACGCTGCGCAAGATCGTCCAGGAAGTTAACTCCGCCAAGGATCTCAAGGCGGCGTTGGGGATTATTGTGTTGCGCGTCAAAGAGGCCATGGGCAGCCAGGTCTGCTCGGTCTACCTGCTTGATCCGGAAACCAATCGCTTCGTCCTGATGGCCACCGAGGGCTTGAACAAGCGCTCGATCGGCAAGGTCAGCATGGCCCCCAACGAGGGTCTGGTCGGTCTGGTCGGCACGCGTGAAGAACCCCTGAACCTGGAAAACGCTTCGGTTCACCCGCGCTATCGCTACTTCGCCGAAACCGGTGAAGAGCGTTACGCCTCGTTCCTCGGTGCACCGATCATCCACCACCGCCGCGTCGTCGGCGTGTTGGTCATCCAGCAGAAAGAACGCCGCCAGTTCGACGAAGGTGAAGAAGCCTTCCTCGTGACCATGAGCGCGCAGCTTGCTGGTGTAATCGCCCACGCCGAGGCCACCGGTTCGATCCGTGGTCTGGGCCGGCAGGGCAAGGGCATTCAGGAAGCCAAGTTCGTCGGCGTACCGGGTTCGCCGGGTGCTGCCGTCGGTACCGCCGTGGTGATGCTGCCGCCGGCGGACCTGGACGTGGTGCCGGACAAGACCATCACCGACATCGACGCTGAGCTGGCGCTGTTCAAGACTGCCATCGAAGGCGTGCGCGCCGACATGCGCGCCTTGTCCGCCAAACTCGCGACCCAACTGCGCCCGGAAGAGCGCGCGTTGTTCGACGTCTACCTAATGATGCTCGACGATGCCTCGCTGGGCAGCGAAATCACCACGGTGATCAAAACGGGGCAGTGGGCTCAGGGCGCGCTGCGTCAGGTGGTCACTGAGCACGTCAACCGTTTCGAACTGATGGACGACGCCTACCTGCGCGAGCGTGCTTCGGACGTCAAAGACCTTGGCCGCCGCTTGCTCGCCTATCTGCAGGAAGAGCGCCAGCAGAATCTGGTCTACCCGGAAAAAACCATTCTGGTCAGCGAAGAGCTGACGCCGGCGATGCTCGGCGAGGTGCCGGAAGGCACGCTGGTCGGTCTGGTTTCGGTACTCGGTTCGGGTAACTCTCACGTCGCGATTCTCGCCCGAGCCATGGGCATTCCGACAGTGATGGGCCTGGTCGATCTGCCGTACGCCAAGGTCGACGGCATCGAAATGATCGTCGACGGCACCCGTGGCGAGGTCTACACCAACCCGAGCGAAGTGCTGCGCAAGCAGTTCGCCGAAGTCGTCGAAGAAGAGAAACAACTGGCGCTGGGCCTCGACACCCTGCGCGACCTGCCGTGCGTGACCCTCGATGGTCACCGCATGCCGCTGTGGGTCAACACCGGCCTGCTCGCCGATGTGGCGCGGGCGCAGAAGCGTGGCGCCGAAGGGGTCGGCCTGTACCGCACCGAAGTGCCGTTCATGATCAACCAGCGCTTCCCGAGCGAGAAGGAACAGCTGGCGATCTACCGCGAACAGCTCGCCGCGTTCCACCCGCAACCGGTGACCATGCGCAGCCTCGACATCGGCGGTGACAAATCGCTGTCGTACTTCCCGATCAAGGAAGACAACCCGTTCCTCGGCTGGCGCGGTATCCGCGTCACCCTCGACCACCCGGAAATCTTCCTGGTGCAGACCCGCGCAATGCTCAAGGCCAGCGAAGGCCTGAACAACCTGCGGATTCTGCTGCCGATGATCTCCGGCACTCACGAACTCGAAGAAGCCCTGCACCTGATCCACCGCGCCTGGGGCGAAGTGCGCGACGAAGGCACCGACGTGCCGATGCCGCCGATCGGCGTGATGATCGAGATCCCGGCAGCGGTGTACCAGACCAAGGAACTGGCGCGGATGGTCGACTTCCTCTCCGTCGGCTCCAACGACCTGACCCAGTATCTGCTGGCGGTAGACCGCAACAACCCGCGCGTCGCCGACCTCTACGACTATCTGCACCCGGCGGTGCTGCAAGCCCTGCAAACCGTGGTCACTGACGCCCACGCCGAAGGCAAACCGGTGAGCATCTGCGGCGAGATGGCCGGTGATCCGGCGGCGGCGGTGCTGTTGATGGCGATGGGTTTCGACAGTCTGTCGATGAACGCCACCAACCTGCCGAAGGTGAAGTGGATGTTGCGTCAGGTGAACCTGAGCAAGGCGCAGGAGATGCTGGCGGAACTGATGAAGATCGATAACCCGCAGGTTATCCACAGCTCGCTGCAACTGGCGCTGAAGAATCTCGGGTTGGCCAAGATGAATTCGCCGGTGGTGACCAAGGCTCTCTAAAAGGCTGATGCCCTCTTCGTCGGAACGCCGCCCGGAGCAGGCTCGCTCCCACAGGGATTCGTATCGATCACGAAACCCAGGTGGGAGCGAGCCTGCTCGCGAAGGCGCCAGTTCAGGCACCGCTAAACCACAATCTCCACCTCGCCCAAATGCCCGCCATACGGCCCAAAGCTGCGCTCCACCATCCGCCGCGTTCCGTCCGCCTGCACAACCAACGCTGTACTCGCCCGCGTCCCATAACTCTGGCTGGCAATAAACACGCTCGACAGCAACGACTCCGTCGCCATGCCCACCCCGGTATCCGGCAACTCCGCCTCGGGTGCGGTCTGCGCATCGCTCAGCAAGGCCAGCAAGCGCTCAGGCTGCGGATCGTCCAGCACCGCGCTCAACGCCGCCCTGGCCTTGAGCAGTTTCGGCCACGGCGTATCCAGCCCCGCGTTGGATAACCCATAAACTCCAGGCTGCAACATCACCGGCTCTGACGCTCGTGCATTGAAATGCCACAACTCATGGGCATTGCCCAGCAGCAGATTGAACCCGGCATATTCGGCGGCACGAGCCACCACATCGCTCAAATAATCATCAATCGACAGATCACTCGTGAGAAACCGCGCTACCAGCTCGCCCCGGGATTTGGTCGCGGGCGGCTGTTGCGGATCGCGGATATTGGTCAGCGCTGCGAAGCGTCCGTTGCTGCCTATCCCCAGCCAGGTGCCGCCGGCTTCAAGGTCGCGCCCGGCATGCACCTGCGGCGCTTCTGGCCAAGGTGCCAATGGCAGGCTGGGGCGGGCGTAGAACTCGTCGCGGTTGGCCGCGACGACCAGCGGCTGGGCATGGCCCGGGCGCCAGGCGAAAACAATCAGGCACATAAGGTGGTCCTTGTGTGTTTTTTGCCCACTCTACGCATCCGGCGTCCGTGCATCCATCGCCAGTGGAGCAGAAGGCTGCGCATCCGTTAACATGCCGCTCCTGTTTTGCCGATGCGTGCTGGAGACGGTCATGGAATTTCTGCTCTACCTGGCGCTCGGTGCCTGTGCGGGCGTGCTCGCCGGGCTGTTTGGCGTTGGCGGCGGGATCATCATCGTCCCGGTGCTGGTGTTCAGCTTCACTTTGCAGGGCTTCGATCAGTCGATTCTTACGCACCTGGCGGTGGGCACGTCGCTGGCGACGATCATATTCACCTCGGTCAACGCCGTGCGTGAACATCACCGTCGTGGCGCGGTGCGCTGGGCGATTTTTCGCTGGATGACCGTGGGCATTCTGCTCGGCGCCGGTTTCGGTGCGCTGACCGCAGAAGCCATCTCCGGGCCGAACCTGCAAAAGATCATCGGTGTGTTCGCTCTGGTGATCGCCGTGCAACTGGCGCTGGATGTCAAACCCAAGGCCAGCCGAACGGTACCGGGCAAACTCGGTCTGACTGCCGCCGGTACGGTGATTGGCTGGGCGTCGGCGATTTTCGGTATTGGCGGCGGCTCGCTGACCGTGCCGTTTCTGACCTGGCGCAGCGTGCCGATGCAGCAGGCCGTGGCGACCTCATCGGCCTGTGGTCTGCCGATCGCTCTGGCCAGTGCAGCAAGTTTCATGATTCTGGGGTGGCACGATCCGTTGTTGCCGGCCCATAGTCTCGGTTTTGTTTATCTGCCGGCATTGTTGGGCATCGCCCTGACCAGCATGGTCTTCGCTCGGCTCGGCGCGCGTCTGGCGCACAGGTTGTCGCCGCGCTTGCTGAAAAGGCTGTTCGCCGCTTTGCTGTTCTGCGTGGGTTTGAGCTTTCTGCTCTGACCGCGTGGCAATCCTGGCTTAATCCTGAGGTGGCAGCGTCACCCGGGAATTTTGCTTTCAACTCTAACAAGGAGTCGCAATGCTGCCTTACCCGCAGATCGACCCGGTGGCCCTGGCCATCGGTCCGCTGAAAATCCACTGGTACGGTCTGATGTACCTGATCGGCATCGGCGGCGCGTGGCTGTTGGCGTCGCGCCGGCTCAACCGCTTCGACCCGACCTGGACCAAGGAGAAACTCTCCGATCTGGTGTTCTGGCTATCGATGGGCGTGATCGTCGGCGGCCGTCTGGGTTACGTGCTGTTCTATGACCTGAGCGCGTACCTGGCCAACCCGACGCTGATTTTCGAAGTGTGGAAGGGCGGCATGTCGTTCCACGGCGGATTCATCGGCGTGATGCTCGCGGCCTTGTGGTTCGGCAAGCGCAATGGCAAGTCGTTCTTCCAGCTGATGGACTTCGTCGCGCCGATGGTGCCGATCGGCCTGGGCGCCGGGCGCATCGGCAACTTCATCAACGCCGAGTTGTGGGGCAAGGCGACCGACGTGCCTTGGGCAATGGTGTTCCCGCCGTTCAGCGATCCGGCGCAGTTGCCGCGCCACCCGTCGCAGCTGTATCAGTTCGCCCTCGAAGGCGTGGCGCTGTTCCTGATCCTGTGGATCTTCTCGCGCAAACCGCGCCCGACCATGGCGGTCTCCGGCATGTTCGCGCTGTTCTACGGCATCTTCCGTTTCATTGTCGAGTTCGTCCGCGTCCCGGATGCTCAGCTCGGCTACTTGGCGTGGAACTGGCTGACCATGGGCCAGGTGCTCTGCGTGCCGATGATTGTCGGCGGGCTGTTGCTGATCTGGCTGGCCTATCGTCGCGCCCCGGCAGCGCCGCTCGCGCCGACGGCTTAAACTACGAACCCCGGCGCGCGACGCCTGGGCTCCAAGGACACAGGTAACTCATGAAGCAATATCTCGAACTGGTCTCGCACGTCATTCAGAACGGCACCAAGCAGGCCAACCGCACCGGTATCAACACCATCAGTTTCCCGGGGGCGATGCTGCGTTTCGATCTGCAGGAAGGCTTCCCGGCGATCACCACGCGCAAAATGGCCTTCAAATCGGCCATCGGCGAGATGTGCGGGTTTCTCCGTGGCGTGAACAACGCCGCTGAATTCCGCGCGCTGGGCTGCAAGGTCTGGGACCAGAACGCCAACGAAAACGCGCAGTGGCTGGCCAACCCGTTCCGTCAGGGCGACGACGACCTCGGTGAAATCTACGGCGTGCAATGGCGCAAGTGGCCGGCGTACAAGCAGATCCCGCTGAGCAATACCGCCGCCATCGAACAAACCCTGAGCAACGGCTACAAGCAGATCGCCCAGGGCGAAGAAGACGGCCAGGCCTACGTCGTGCTGTACAAGGCGATCGATCAGGTGCGCCAGTGCGTCGACACGATCATCAACGATCCGGGCAGCCGCCGCATCCTGTTCCACGGCTGGAACGTCGCCCAGCTCGATGAAATGGCCCTGCCGCCATGCCATCTGCTGTACCAGTTCCACCCGAATGTCGAGACCAAAGAGATCTCGCTGACCCTGTACATCCGCTCCAATGATCTGGGACTGGGCACGCCGTTCAACCTCACCGAAGGCGCCGCACTGCTGAGCCTGATCGGTCGCCTGACCGGCTACACGCCGCGCTGGTTCACCTATTTCATCGGCGATGCGCACGTCTACGAAAACCACCTGGACATGCTCAACGAACAGCTCAAGCGCGAGCCGTTTGCCATGCCGAAACTGAAAATCTCCGACCGCGTGCCGGAGTTTGCCAAGACCGGTGTGTATCAGCCGGAATGGCTGGAATTGGTTGAGCCGAGCGATTTCTCGCTGGAAGGCTATGAGCACCACCCGCCAATGACCGCGCCGATGGCGGTCTAGTCACCAATGATCGTTCCCACGCGGAGCGTGGGAACGAGCTTCGCCCGTCAGTGGCCGTGGCTACGGCCTACGTGGGAGTGTTCGACTTCGGTTGCGACAACCCCGCCACTCACTTCCAGCCGCTGCAAGATCCCGCATTGATCCGCCTCCGGCCCTTCGCCACAGCGTTGGCGCAGGTCGAGCAGTTGTGTCTGCAAGGCCAGCAAGCCATCAATCCGCGCCTTCACATGCTGAATATGTTCGTCGATCAGCGCATTGACGCTCTCGCACTGATCCTGCGGGCTGTCGCGTAGGGCGAGCAGGCTGCGGATTTCTTCGAGGGTCATGTCGAGGGTGCGGCAGTTGCGGATGAAGGTCAGGCGCTCGGCGTGGGCTTGGGTGTAGACGCGATAGTTGCCGTCGCTGCGCGCCGGTTCCGGCAGGAGGTTTTCGCGCTCGTAGTAGCGGATGGTTTCAACCGCACAGTCGGTGAGTTTCGCCAGTTCGCCGATCTTCATGACCGCCATCTCCAAAAGGGTGCTTGACCCTATAGTGGCTACAGGGTCTTTACTTGGCAACAGGCACCTTCATGGACGCGACCAATGAGCGATTCCCTGCACACCCACAAGCCCGGCGACGGTCACGATCACAGTCATAAATTGCAGCCCGTGCATAAACATGCGCATGGCGGCGATTCCTGCTGCTCGTCAAAAGCCGCCGCACCTGCGCGGGTGCAACTGAGCGAAAAGACCAGCGCCGACGCGCGCCTGAGCAGCTTCCGCATCGAGGCAATGGACTGCCCGACCGAGCAGACGCTGATCCAGAACAAACTCGGCAAACTGGCCGGGGTGCAGCAACTGGAATTCAACCTGATCAACCGCGTACTTGGCGTGACCCACAATCTGCCGGGCACCGAGCCGATCACCGAAGCGATCAAGTCCCTCGGCATGCACGCCGAGCCGCTCGAGGCGGGTGTCGACGCGCCAGTACCGGCAGCGGTGAAAAAACACTGGTGGCCATTGGCGCTGTCCGGCTTGACCGCGCTGGGCGCCGAAGTCATTCATTTCACCAGCGCCGCGCCGGACTGGGTGGTGGCAGTCGTTGCGCTGGTGTCGATCCTCAGCGGCGGCCTCGGCACTTATAAAAAGGGCTGGATCGCCCTGAAGAACCGCAATCTCAACATCAATGCGCTGATGAGCATCGCCGTGACGGGCGCGATCCTCATCGGCCAGTGGCCGGAAGCGGCGATGGTGATGTTCCTGTTCACCGTCGCCGAGCTGATTGAGGCGCGCTCGCTGGATCGTGCACGCAATGCGATCAGCGGCTTGATGCAGATGACCCCGGAGCAGGCCACGGTATTGCAGGCTGACGGCAACTGGCGCGAACAAGAGGTAAAAAGCGTCGATCTCGGCGCCCGCGTGCGGGTGAAACCCGGCGAGCGCATCGCGCTGGACGGCGCGGTGGTCAGCGGCAGCTCGACCATCGACCAAGCGCCGATCACCGGCGAAAGCCTGCCGGTGGAAAAAACCGTCGGTGACAAAGTCTTCGCGGGCACCATCAATCAGGCCGGTTCGCTGGAATACACGGTGACCGCTGCGGCGAACAATTCGACCCTGGCGCGGATCATTCACGCCGTCGAACAGGCCCAGGGCGCGCGGGCGCCGACGCAGCGTTTCGTTGACCAATTCTCGAAAATCTACACCCCGGCGGTCTTCGTCTTCGCCTTGGCCGTGGCGATCATCCCGCCGTTGTTCATGGGCGCGGCGTGGTTCGACTGGATCTACCGCGCGCTGGTGTTGCTGGTGGTTGCCTGCCCGTGCGCACTGGTGATTTCCACCCCGGTGACCATCGTCAGCGGCCTCGCGGCAGCCGCGCGCAAGGGCATTCTGGTCAAGGGCGGCGTGTATCTGGAGGGCGGCTTCAAGCTTGATTATCTGGCGCTGGACAAGACCGGCACGATCACCCACGGCAAACCGGTGCAGACCGATTACCTGTCACTCGACCCGACGGCCGATGCCAGCGCACCGGCAATCGCCGCCGCGCTGGCCGGGCGCTCCGATCACCCGGTGTCGCTGGCGATTGCCAACGCCGCTGTGGATAAAAACCTCGCCGCGCTGACTGTGGATAACTTCGCCGCGCTGGGCGGGCGGGGCGTCAAAGGCGACATCAACGGCCAGACTTATCACTTGGGCAACCATCGTCTGGTCGAAGAGCTTGGCCTGTGCTCACCGCAGCTGGAAGAGAAGCTGTTCGCCCTGGAAAAGCAGGGCAAATCCGTGGTGTTGCTGCTCGACAAATCAGGCCCGCTGGCGCTGTTCGCCGTGGCCGACACGGTCAAGGAAACCAGCCGCGAAGCGATTCGTCAGTTGCATGAACTCGGGGTGAAAACCCTGATGCTGACCGGCGACAACGTCCACACTGCCGAGGCGATTGCCGCCCAGGTCGGCATCGACGAGGCGCGCGGCGATTTGCTGCCGACCGACAAGCTGCAAGCCATTGAAGATTTGTACAAGCAGGGCCACCGGGTCGGTATGGTCGGCGATGGCATCAACGACGCCCCGGCACTGGCCCGCGCCGAGATCGGTTTCGCCATGGCCGCCGCCGGCACCGACACCGCGATCGAAACCGCCGATGTCGCACTGATGGACGACGATCTGCGCAAGATCCCCGCATTCATCAGCCTGTCGCGCAACACCGCCAGCATCCTGAAACAGAACATCGCACTGGCGCTGGTGATCAAGGCGATCTTTCTTGCGGTAACCTTTGCCGGGCTCGCCACCATGTGGATGGCGGTGTTTGCCGATATGGGTGTGAGCCTGCTGGTGGTGTTCAACGGTTTGCGCCTGCTGCGCAAATAGATGAGGAAAGAGTGTGCTGAGTGCCGAGCTGAAAGCGTTTTACATGGTCGCCCGCCTGGGCAGCATTACGCTGGCGGCGAAAAAACTCGGCCTCAGCCAACCGACCGTGACCACGCAAATCCGCAATCTGGAGAGTCAGTATTCGGTGGAACTGTTCTACCGTGGCGGGCGCCGCTTAAGCGTCAGTGACGAAGGCGCGCGCTTGCTGCCGATGGTCAAGACCCTATTGCAGCAAGAGGCCGACATCGAGTTCTTTCTGCGCAATAGCGGGCAAGTGCAGGGCACGCTGCGCATTGCCGCGACGGCGCCGTATTACATCCTCGATCTGGTGAAGACCTTCCGCGAGCGTTTGCCGCAGGTGGAAGTGTCGGTGGAAATCGGCAACTCGCAGCAGGTCCTGGAAGCGCTGGAGGATTACCGCGTGGATGTCGCGGCATCGTCGCAGTTGCTCGACGATGCACGGTTGATTCGCCGGGTGCTCGGCACCGATCCGCTGGTGCTGGCGGTGCATCGCAATCATCCGTTGGCCTCGCTGGAGCATGTGACGCTGAACGCGCTGGCCGGGCATACGTTGTTGATGCGCGAGCCGGGTTCGACCACGCGGCGGTTGACCGAAGAGTTGCTGGTCAGCGCCGGAGTGAGCTTCGGGCCGCTGTTGGAAATCGGCAGCCGCGAGTCGATCCGCGAAGCGGTGCTGCGCAATATCGGCATCAGCATCATCGCCCGCCAGGAAGTGCCGCATGATCCGCAGTTGCGCGTGCTGACCATCGAGAATGCGCCGCAGATTCCGGAGTATCTGTATTGCCTCAAAGAGCGCAAGGGTGCGCGGTTGCCGGCGGCGTTTCTTGGGTTGGCCCAAGAGATGTCTCCTGCGTAATGATCGTTCCCACGCTCCGCGTGGGAATGCAGCCCGGGACGCTCTGCGTCCCAAAAGCCGAACGCGGAGCGTCCGATGAGGCATTCCCACGCAGAGCGTGGGAACGATCTGCAGTGAACCAAAATCCCCAAATACCACTATCAGCGGTTTTTGCCTCGCTGCCACATGACGGACGCATTACAACTCTAGGATTGGCCTCATCCGTTTGATGAGGCCTGTCCATGAATCCTGCCATCGCAACTGCCCTGACCAACCCCGGCGCGCCGATGAAAGTGCGCGGCGTGCACAAGCGTTTCGGTGCGTTCACTGCGCTGGATAACGTTTCCCTCGATGTCGCCGCCGGCGAACTGGTGTGCCTGCTCGGTCCATCGGGCTGTGGCAAGACCACGTTGCTGCGCTGCATTGCCGGGCTGGAGCAGCAGGACAGCGGCGAGCTGTATCTGGGCGATCGCGATGTCTCGCATCTTGCCCCGCAAGCGCGGGATTACGGGATTCTGTTCCAGTCCTACGCGTTGTTTCCCAATCTGACGGTCGAGGCGAACATTGCCTACGGCCTCGCCGGCAGCGGTCGCGATGAAGTGCGCCGGCGTGTCGGTCAGATGCTGGAACTGGTCGGCCTCAGCGGCAGTGAGAAAAAGTATCCAGGCCAATTGTCCGGCGGTCAGCAACAGCGAGTAGCGCTCGCTCGCGCATTGGCGCCGGCGCCGTCGCTGCTGTTGCTCGACGAACCGATGTCGGCCCTCGACGCGCGGGTGCGCGAGCATCTGTGCACCGAGCTGCGTCAGCTGCAACGCAATCTCGGCATCACCACGCTGATGGTCACGCACAATCAGGACGAAGCGATGCTGATGGCCGATCGCATCGCGGTCATGAATAACGGCCGCGTCGAGCAGTACGCCACCCCGCAGGAAATCTACAACCGCCCGGCCACGCCGTTCGTGGCCGAGTTTGTCGGCCAGGGCAACTGGCTGCCGTTTCAGCGCAGCAGCGACAGTCACGCCAAGGTTGGCGGGATGAATCTGCGCTTGGCCGAGGGCAGCGTGCACGGCGCTTCGGGTCGACTGTTCTGCCGCCCGGAGGCGATCAACGTCAACCCGCTGGTGCACGAAGAGAACCTGTTCCCGGCCAAGGTTCGCGAAATCACTTTCCTTGGCAACCGCTGCCGGATGAGCTTCGAACTCGATCAACTGCCGGGCCATGCGCTGCTCGCCGAGCTCGCGCCAGAAGCCATGCCGCGCCTCGGCGCCCAGCAGATCATGGTCGCCTTGCCGCCGCGCAGTTTGCAGGTGTTCGCCTGATGAACAGCAACCTCGCGCTGCCGCTACCGCACAAGCAGGTGCGACAGTCCTCGAAAGCCGAGATCGGCGATCGCCTGTTCGTGCTCGGCGGCAAAGTCCTCCTGCTGGTGTTGCTCGGCCTCGCGGTGCTGCTGCCGTTGCTGGCGATCTTCTGGCGCGGCTTCAGCAACGACGCCGGGCAGGGCGGCGGCTGGCTCGCGGCGAAAGAGTTGGTGACCAGTGCCAATTTCCATTGGCTGCTCGGCAACAGCCTGAAAGTGTCCCTCAGCGTGGCGGCCATTGTCGTACCGCTGGCCTACCTGTTTGCCTACGCGCTGCAACGCACGCTGATTCCGGGCAAAGGCATCTGGCGCGGAATCTCCCTGCTGCCACTGATGGCGCCGTCGATGCTGCCGGGGATTGCGCTGGTTTATCTGTTCGGTAATCAGGGCATGCTGCGCGGACTGCTCTCGGACAATATCTATGGATTCTGGGGCATTGTGCTGGGCGAGGTGATCTACACCTTTCCCCATGCGCTGATGATTTTGCTCTCGGCATTGTCGCTGGCCGATGCGCGGCTGTTCGACGCCGCATCGAGCATGGGCGCCAGCCCGGCCAAGGCGTTTCGCAGCATCACTTGGCCGGCGACTCGGCAGGCAGTGTTCGCCGCGTTCTGTCTGGTGTTCACCCTGACCATCACCGATTTCGGTGTGCCGGTGGTGGTCGGTGGCGACTATCAAGTGCTGGCGCTGGAAGCCTACAAAGCCGTGGTCGGCCAGCAGCAATTCGGTCGCGGCGCGTTGATCGGCATGGTGCTGTTGCTGCCGGCGCTGTTCAGTTTCGGTGTCGATGCGTGGTTGCGTCGCCGCCATGGTGACTCGATGAGCGGACGCGCGCAGGTGTTCAAACCGCTGCCGTCCAAGCTGCGCGACGGCTGCTATCTGGCCATTGTTTTGCTGATTTGCGCCGCGCTGCTGCTGGTGTTCGGCATGGCGGTGTTCTCGTCGCTGGTGAAGTTCTGGCCGTACAACCTGTCGCTGTCGCTCAACCACTATCAGTTCAACGAGACCGCCGGCGGTGGCTGGCTCGCCTACGGCAACAGTCTGAAAATGGCGCTGGGCACCGCGCTGATTGGCAGCGTGCTGATTTTCACTGGCGCCTATCTGATGGAGAAAACCCGCACTCAGCGCGGGCTGAACCTGGTTTTGCGCATGCTCAGCTTCGTGCCGATGGCGGTGCCGGGATTGGTGCTGGGTCTCGGCTATGTCTTCTTCTTCAACCTCAGCGGCAACCCGTTGCACGTGCTGTACGGGACGATGACGCTGCTGATCGTCTGCACCATTGCGCACTACCTGACCACCGCACAAATGACCGCGACCACCGCGCTGCGCCAGCTCGACGCCGAGTTCGAAGCCGCAGCGCTGTCGCTGAAGGCGCCGCTGTACCGGCATTACCTGCGCGTCACCGTGCCGATCTGCCTGCCGGCGCTGCTGGACATCGTGCGCTACCTGTTCGTCTCGGCGATGACCACGGTTTCCGCTGCGATCTTCCTTTACAGCCCCGACACCATCCTCGCGGCGGTGGCGGTGCTGAACATGGATGACGCCGGCAACGTGGGCGGCGCGGCGGCGATGTCGACCCTGATTCTGTTCACCTCGGCCGGCGTGTCGCTGCTGCTGGCGTGGGCTTCGCGCGGCCTGTTGCGCCGCTCCCAGGCCTGGCGGCAAACCGCGCCCGGTCACTGATTGCAAACCCGATCAACTCATCTACAGGAAAACGCTCATGTTCAAGCCTATGGCCCTGGCCGCTGCTGTGCTCGCGACTTTCAGCCTGAATGCCTTCGCGGCAAAAACCGAGTTGACGGTGTACACCGCCCTCGAAGCCGAGCAACTGAAGTCCTACAAGGACGCCTTCGAAAAGGCCAACCCGGACGTCGAGATCAAATGGGTGCGCGATTCGACCGGGATCATCACCGCCAAGCTGCTCGCCGAAAAGGCTCGTCCGCAGGCTGACGCGGTGTGGGGCCTCGCCGCGTCGAGCCTGGCGATTCTCGACCAGCAAGGCATGCTGCAAAGCTATGCACCGAAGGATCTTGGCAAGATCGGCGCGAACTACCGCGACGCCGCCAACCCGCCAGCCTGGGTCGGCATGGACGTGTGGGCCGCGACCATTTGCTTCAACACTGTCGAGGCCGAGAAGCAGGGTCTGACCAAGCCCGTGAGCTGGCAGGACCTGACCAAGCCTGAGTACAAAGGCAAGATCGTCATGCCCAACCCGGCGTCGTCCGGCACCGGTTTCCTCGACGTCAGCGCCTGGCTGCAAACCTTCGGCGAGAAGCAGGGCTGGGCGTATATGGACGGCTTGCACCAGAACATCGGCCAGTACGTTCACTCCGGTTCCAAGCCGTGCAAGCTGGCGGCGGCGGGGGAGTTTCCGATCGGGATTTCCTTTGAATATCCAGCGGTACAGTTGAAACGCCAGGGTGCGCCACTGGACATCATCCTGCCGAAGGAAGGCCTGGGCTGGGAGATCGAAGCGACAGCGGTGATCAAAGGCACGCCGCATGAAGAGGCAGCGAAGAAACTCGCTGACTTCTCCGCCAGCGCCGAGGCGATGGATCTGTACAAAGAGAACTTCGCCGTGCTCGCCCAGCCGGGGATCGCCAAGCCGCAGACCGAATTGCCGGCCGACTATGAGCAGCGTCTGATCAAGAACGACTTTGCCTGGGCCTCGAAGAATCGCGACGAGATCCTGGCTGAATGGCGCAAGCGGTATGACGGCAAGTCCGAGAAAGTTGTCGCCAAGTAACCGGTGCCGATCGTTCCCACGCTCTGCGCGGGAATGAATCCCGTGACGCTCTGCGTCACAAAGGACGCGGAGCGTCCCTGGCTGCATTCCTTTGCTCCGCGTGGGAACGATCATTGAGGTGGCTTCATGACACAACCCAAAGACCTGCTCATCATCGGCGCCGGCATCCTCGGTCTGTCCCACGCCTATGCCGCTGCCAAACGCGGCCTGAAAGTCGCGGTATTCGAACGCACCGCCACGCCCCTTGGCGCTTCGGTGCGCAACTTCGGCCAGGCGCTGGTCACCGGTCAGCCGCCCGGCATCATGCTCGAACTGGCCAAGGCCAGCCGCGAGATCTGGGGTGACTGGGCGCAACTTGCCGGCCTGCAGGTCAAGCGCAACGGCTCATACCTGTTCGCCCGCAGCGAGGCCGAAGAACACCTGCTCGAAGCCTTCTGCGCCGGCCGCGCGGTCGAGCATGGCTACAACGTCGAGCTGCTGCGCGGCGCAGCGTTGCGTGATCTGTATGGCGGCCAGTTCAGCCATCACCGTGCCGCGCTGCACGGTGTCGATGATCAGCAGCTGTACTCGCGCGAAGCGATTCCGGCGCTGATCGATTATTTGCGCCGCGACCTGGGCGTCGAGTTTCACTTTTCCACGCTGGTGCGCGACGTCGAGCCGGGGCGACTGCGCAGCACTGCCGGTGAGTTCTGCGCCAAGCAGATCATCGTCTGCTCCGGCCACGACTATCAGACCCTACTGGCCGAGCCGATTGCTGCGCTCAATCCGCAGATCTGTCGTCTGCAAATGCTGCGGGCCAAACCGCAGGTCGATCTCAATCTGCAACACGCCGTGCTCACCGGCCTGAGTTGCGTGCACTACGGCGCTTTCGCCGATCTGCCGCAAGCCGCAGCGGTGCAGGCGCAGATCCTCCGTGAACAACCGCAACTGCACGCTAACGGCATTCACTTGCTGATCAGCCCGACACCGTATGGCGAACTGATCATCGGCGATTCGCATCATTACGGCAGCGATGCGTCACCGTTCAACGCCGAACAGGTCGACGACTGGATGCTCGAACTTGCCGAGCAGACGCTGGGCTGCCAGGTGCAAGTGGTCGAACGCTGGCAGGGCGTCTATGGTGCTCGTGGGCCTGGTCCGTTTTCTTTCCTGCGCCCGGCACCGGGCCTGAGCGTGGCGCTGATGCACACCGGCGTCGGCATGAGCGTCGGCCCGGCGCTGGCCGAACGCAACATCGCGCAATTACTGGAGGAGGCATGAATCACGAACAGGTGATCGCCCGGGTGTTCGGCCTGTATGAACGCTTCGGCGCCAGCGATTACATCGGCGAACCGGTGTCGCAGCTCGAGCACATGTCCCAGGCCGCAGAATTGGCCATGGCTGAAGGCTGTGACGATGAAGTGGTGCTGGCGGCGTTCTTTCATGACATCGGCCATTTGTGTGCCGAGGGCGCGGAAAACATGGGCGGTTATGGCGTGGTCAGCCATGAACGGCTCGGGGCCGATTATCTGCGTGAGGCAGGTTTCAGCGAACGGCTGGCGCGACTGGTGGAATATCACGTTCAGGCCAAGCGCTATCTGACCTTGCGCGAGCCGGGCTATTACGCACGGTTGAGTGAGGCGAGTCGCAGGACGCTGGAATATCAGGGCGGGGTAATGAGCGCGGCTGAGGCGGATGCGTTCGAGGCTGATCCGTTGTGTGCGCTGAGTCTGCGCATGCGGTGTTGGGATGAGTTGGCGAAGGAGGTTGCGGTGCCGCTGGTGGATCTGAGTGTGTTAAAGCGCAAGGCTGAGAAATTGTTGTCGGCTGAGTGATTGCAGCCCTCACCCCAGCCCTCTCCCGGAGGGAGAGGGAGCTGATCTCCATGCTTTTCAAACCTGAGTTCGACTGGATATCTCAGGTCGGTGTATGACCCAAGAGCAACACAGTCGGCCCCCTCTCCCCTCCGGGAGAGGGCTGGGGTGAGGGGGTAGCGATCTAAAGCTCAAGCACCCGATCAACCAACGCCTCAACCTGCACCTGCCTTTCCGCCTGATTCAACTTCGCCTGCGGATTGAGCGACGACCACTGCGGATGCGCGCGCGCCTTGTTCAGCGCTTCCGGCAACTTGCCTTCGCGCCAGGTCTTGTCCAGAGGCGTGGCCACCTGAATGCTGTCCATCGCCGCATGCCCGCGCTGATCTAGGGCCAGCAGCAACTGGCGCTGGCGCAACGCCAACAGGCGCAGCACGGCGTCATCCACTGTCAATTCCCGCTGGCCTTTGATCTTGCCGAGCAGGCGACTGCCATAACTGCGCGCGGTTTGCAGTGCGCCACCGGCAATCGCGCCGGCCAGTGCCGCCGCGCCAAGGGTAATCCCGCCGACCAGCAAATCCACCCCAGCCCCGGCCGCTGCACCGGCAGCAATGCCGCCGCCGACGCGCACGCCGAGTTGCTTCAGGGTTTCCGGGTTGAACAGATCATCGCCCCAGCGCCCGTCGAGCAACGGCAAGTCACTGGCCGCCGCGTCCTGCGGGCGAAACGCGTAGAGCTTGAGCAGCGTCTCAACGCACTTCTGCTCACGCTGACGTACGGCTTTGCGCAGTTCGCTGATCGCCTGCTGTTCCTGCTCGGCTTCGCTGACCACACTGCGTCGGCACGCAGCGCAGTCGATCAGCAATTCGGCAATCAAGCGCGCGGCGCTTTGCTGACGGGCGAGGCGCTGCGCCTGCTGGTCGGCGATCAACCGCTCCAGTTGCGGCCGGGCGTTTTCCAATAGAAGGGCGAGGCTCTCGTACAAGCGCCGCTCGCCATCCTCGGGCGGCGCGACGCTGTCGAAACGTACCAACGCATGCAGCCCCAACCGCGCCAGCGCTTCACGCCAATCGGGTTCGCGATGGTTGGCGCTGCTGACGAAATTCAGCACCGGCAGCAGCGGTTTGCCGCAACTGGCGAGCACTTCCAGCTCGTCGCGGTACTTGGCCAGCACCGGTTCGCGGGCGTCGATCACATACAGACCGGCATCGGAGGCCAGCAGTTGTCGCAGTACCTTGGCTTCCTGTTCGAAACGCTGGCGCGCCTCGCTGCCGTCGAGAAACCGTGCCAGCCGTGCCGGGCCGTCGAGGCGTTCGCCGGGGCGTTCCAGACGCTCGAGAAAATCCAGCAGGGCGATCGCATCTTCCAGCCCCGGCGTGTCGTACAGATCGAGCAACGGCTCGCCATCCACCGACAACCGCGCGCCTTCGACATGCCGGGTGGTGCTCGGCCGGTGCGAGACTTCGCCGAAGCCGACGTCACGGGTCAGCGTGCGCAGCAGCGAGGTCTTGCCGACGTTGGTGTGGCCAACCACTGCCAGTTTCAGCGGGGCCTTGCGTGCATCAGTCATGTCCGCTCTCCAGCCAGTTCATCGGCGCGCAATCGGCGAATGGCAGTTCCAGCTGTTGCAGCGCCGCGTGCCAGTCACCCAGACGTTGCCCGTCCAGCGCTTCGCCGGGTGGCGCTTGCAGCAGCCAGATGCGAGTGGCGCCGGCGTTGCGCGCGAGTTCGGCGATCAGCGCGAGGCTGCCGCGATCCGGCGAACGTCGCGGATCACAGGCGATGGCCAGCCGCGCTGGCGGGAAGCGACTGAGTTGCTCGAGCAGTTTGTGCCGCGATTCGCGACTGTCGAGGATGCCCGCGTTGCTGACGTTTTTCGGCAGCGCGGGTGGCCATGGACGCTGTTCGTCCAACTCGATCGCCACCAGCAGCGCGCCTTCACTGGCCAGTTCGCCGATGTTGCTTTCGACGCGATGCAGTTGCGCCGGCTCCGGGTCGTTGACGCCAAGGCGCTCGCTGGTTGGCATTAACCGTTCGCGCAGTTGCGCGTAGCCGGGCAGGTTCAGATCCAGGCGCAGCGCGGCTTTGCCGCTGTTCCAGCGCCACAGGCACAACAGCGCGAGCAGCAGGCGCGGCAGCACGCCGTAGACCACCAGCACACCGACCAGCCAGGTCGCCCAGGCTTGTCGTGCGCTTTCAATATCCAGTGCGCCGTCGCCGCTGGCGCGGATCATTTCCTCGGTCGGCACATTGAAGCCGAGCAGCGACGGCAGATAGCCAAGGGCCTGGGTGACATGGATAAAGGTGTCGGCGCCGAGGATCGTGGTTTCCCAGACAAAGCCGTAGCGCCGCGTGGCCATCAGGGTCAGCAACAGAATCAGCGCGCTGAGCATCGCCAGCAGCCACAGGCCATTGACCAACGCGCCGAGCGCCCAGCGGTTGAGTTTCTTGCGTTGCAGCAGCAACAGCAGGGCCGGCGCCAGTTGCGCGGCTTTGGTGTCGCGAGCGAATTTTTCGCTGAGCCACAGCCATAAGCGCCCAAGGGTGGCGCCGTGTTCGCCAGCGAAAATCAAGCCCAGCGCCCAGCTCAGTAGCAAAATCAGATTGATCCCGAGCAGACTGCCCAGCGCCCAGAACACATTTACCGGCGTCTGGCCAAGTGCGGCGAATGCCAGACCGGCGCCGCTGAGCACGGCGACAATCATCAACAGCACCAGCGCCAGACGCGCGCCTTGCAGCCAGTGCTTGAGCGCGGCGGTGAGCCCGTCGCGCTCGGCCAGCCATAGCGCCCGGCGCGCAATGCGGCCCGGCAGATCGCCGCCAGCGGCGCGGGCCAGACGATTGGCTTCCAGATCATCCAGCGGCCCCGCGTGTTCTTCGCGCAGGCGGATGGTTTCGGTGAGCCAGAGGTTTTGCAGTGGAGTCAGTTCAGTCACGCGGCGTCCCGTCGCTAAATCGAGCGCTGAGCATAACCGCTGTGGCGCTTATCGGGGTAAGCGCGGCTCTGGTATCCTCGCCGGCATGACTAAATCACTGCCCCTCAGCCTGATCGCAGCCCTCGGTGAAAACCGCGTGATCGGCGTCGACAACAGCATGCCCTGGCACCTGCCGGGGGACTTCAAATACTTCAAGGCGACCACGCTCGGCAAGCCGATCATCATGGGTCGCAAGACCTGGGATTCGCTCGGCCGGCCGTTGCCGGGGCGCTTGAACATCGTGGTCAGCCGCCAGACCGATCTGCAGCTCGAAGGCGCCGAGGTCTATCCGTCGCTGGAAGCCGCCGTGGCGCGCGCCGAGGAATGGGCGAAAGCCCAGGGCGTTGATGAACTGATGCTGATTGGTGGCGCGCAGTTGTATGCGCAGGGACTGGCGCAGGCCGATCGGCTGTACCTGACCCGCGTGGCGCTGAGCCCGGAAGGGGATGCGTGGTTTCCGGAGTTTGATCTGAGCGAATGGAAGCTGGTGTCGAATGTACCGAATCCGGCAGAGGGCGATAAACCTGCATATAGCTTTGAGGTTTGGGAGAAAGCCTAACAGCTTCGCGAGCAGGCTCGCTCCCACAGGGGAACGCATTTCAGTGTGGGAGCGAGCCTGCTCGCGAAGAGGCCCGCTCAGTCGCTGAGAAGCTTAAGCCTGGGCCAACTCTGCGTGTTCATCGGCATCCAGCAGCGCTTTATCCGTCTGCTGCATGACCTGACTGGTAATCGCCCCTGCGGTAATCGAGCCACTCACGTTCAACGCGGTGCGCCCCATATCGATCAGCGGCTCGACCGAAATCAGCAACGCCACCAGTGACACCGGCAAGCCCATCGCCGGCAGCACGATCAGTGCGGCGAACGTCGCGCCGCCACCCACTCCGGCCACGCCGGCCGAGCTCAACGTGACAATCGCTACCAGCGTCGCGATCCACAACGGATCCAGCGGGTTGATACCGACCGTTGGTGCCACCATCACCGCCAACATCGCCGGGTACAGGCCTGCGCAACCGTTCTGGCCGATGGTCGCACCGAACGAGGCAGCGAAACTGGCGACTGACGACGGAATGCCCAGACGACGGGTCTGCGCTTCGATGCTCAGCGGAATGGTCGCCGCGCTGGAGCGGCTGGTGAAGGCGAAGGTCAGCACCGGCCAGATCTTGCGGAAGAAGCGCAGCGGGTTGATCCCGGCGGCCGACACCAGCACGCCGTGCACGACGAACATCAGGCCCAGGCCGATATACGAGACCACGACGAAACTGCCGAGCTTGATGATGTCCTGCAGGTTGGAACCGGCGACCACTTTGGTCATCAGCGCCAGCACACCGTACGGGGTCAGCTTCATCACCAGACGCACCAGACGCATCACCCAGGCTTGCAGGGTGTCGATGGCGTTGATCACTTTCTGACCTTTCTCGACGTCGTCCTTGAGCAGTTGCAGCGCGGCAACCCCGAGGAATGCGGCGAAGATCACCACACTGATGATCGAGGTCGGCTTGGCCCGGGCCAGGTCGGCGAACGGGTTCTGCGGAATGAACGACAGCAGCAATTGCGGCACATTCAGGTCGGCGACCTTGCCGGCGTAGTCGTTCTGAATGGTTTGCAGGCGTGCCATTTCCTGGGTGCCGGCAACCAGACCTTCAGCGCTGAGGCCGAACAGGTTGGTCAGGCCGATGCCGATCAACGCCGCGATGGCGGTGGTGAACAGAAGCGTGCCGATGGTCAGGAAACTGATCTTGCCCAGCGACGAGGCGTTGTGCAGGCGGGCGACGGCGCTGAGGATCGAAGCGAACACCAGCGGGATCACGATCATTTGCAGCAACTGCACGTAACCGTTGCCGACCAGATCGAACCAGCCGATCGAGGCTTTCAGCACCGGATTGCCGGCACCGTAAATCGTGTGCAGCGCGACGCCGAACGCCACGCCGAGGACCAGTGCGAGCAGGACTTTTTTCGCCAGGCTCCAGGTGGTGTGGCGGGTCTGCGCCAGACCGAAGAGCAGGGCGAGGAACACCAGCAGGTTGAGAATCAGCGGTAGATTCATGAGAACTCCAGTAAAGACTGTGCCAACAGCCATCCGGGGCTGCTGCGAACCGGCAAGCCTAACAGCTTGATTTGCAATGATTTAATACCAAAATGGCTGGGCAACCGTCGTTTTTGGAATAAGCGCGTGTCGCTGTCGGCAATGCAACTGACGCGCAGGGGACGTAAGCGGTCGCTGACAGGCGAGGCTTGTCACAATGATTTGTTAGCGTCGAACTCTTTGCATCGGGGAGTAGCGCTATGAGAATTGCACGCACGTTGTTGGCTATGGCACTGGCGGCTGGCCTTGCTGGCCAGGCATTGGCCACGGACCTCAAGCATTGGCCGGCGGATCAGGCCAAGGCGCTGGACGCGATGATTGCCGCCAACGCCAACAAGGGTAATTACGCGGTGTTCGACATGGACAACACCAGTTACCGCTACGACCTCGAAGAATCCTTGCTGCCGTTCATGGAAAACAAAGGCCTTATTACCCGCGACAAGCTCGACCCCTCGCTGAAACTGATGCCCTTCAAGGACACCGCCGAGCACAAGGAAAGCCTGTTCAGTTATTACTACCGGCTCTGCGAAGTCGACGACATGGTCTGCTACCCGTGGGTGGCGCAGGTATTCTCTGGCTTCACCCTCAAGGAACTCAAGGGCTACGTTGACGAGCTGATGGCTTCGGGCAAACCGGTGCCGGCGACGTATTACGAAGGCGATGTGGTGAAGAAGCTCGATGTCAATCCGCCGAAGATCTTCACTGGCCAGCAGGAGCTGTACAACAAGCTGATGGAGAACGGCATCGAGGTCTACGTGATGACCGCCGCCTCCGAGGAACTGGTGCGTATGGTCGCGGCGGATCCCAAGTACGGTTACAACGTCAAACCGCAGAACGTCATTGGCGTTTCACTGCTGCTCAAGGATCAGAAGACCGGCGAGCTGACCACTGCGCGCAAACAGATCACTGCTGGCAAATATGACGAGAAGGCCAACCTCGGCCTGGAGCTGACGCCGTACCTGTGGACCCCGGCAACGTGGATGGCCGGCAAGCACGCAGCGATCCTGACCTATATCGATGAATGGAAAAAACCGGTACTGGTCGGCGGCGATACCCCGACGAGCGACGGTTACATGCTGTTCCACGATGTCGATGTGGCCAAGGGCGGCATTCACTTGTGGATCAACCGCAAGGACAAGTACATGACGCAAATCAACGGCATGATGGCCAGGCACGCGGCGGCGCAGGCCAAGGAAGGCTTGCCGGTGACGGCGGACAAGAACTGGGTGATCGTCAAACCGGAAGACATTCAGTAAGCCACGATCGCATGTAGGAGCTGCCGAAGGTTGCGATCTTTTGATCTTGTTTTGGATCGTTCCCACGCTCTGCGTGGGAATGCAGCCCGTGACGCTCCGCGTCACTGGACGCGGAGCGTCCCTTGAGACATTCCCACGCAGAGCGTGGGAACGATCAGCCCCGCACATGGCGGGGCATTTTTGCATCGACGATTTGACGGTTACAGCCCGTCGAGCATCGCTTTGTTACGCACCGCGCCCTTGTCGGCACTGGTCGCCAGCAGGGCATAGGCCTTGAGCGCGGTGGTCACTTTGCGTGGACGCACCTCGACCGGTTTCCAGCCTTTCTTGTCCTGCTCGGCACGGCGTGCCGCCAGTTCTTCGTCGCTGACCAACAGGTTGATCGAGCGGTTCGGAATGTCGATCAGCACCTTGTCGCCATCCTGCACCAGACCAATCGCGCCGCCGGCCGCAGCTTCTGGCGAAGCGTGACCAATCGACAGGCCGGAAGTACCGCCGGAGAAACGCCCGTCGGTGAGCAGCGCACAGGCTTTGCCCAGACCTTTGGATTTCAGGTAGGACGTCGGGTAGAGCATTTCCTGCATGCCCGGGCCGCCTTTCGGGCCTTCGTAGCGAATGATGACGATGTCGCCTTCCTTCACTTCGTCAGCGAGGATGCCGCGCACGGCGCTGTCCTGACTTTCGAAAATTTTCGCGTTGCCTTCGAAGACGTGGATCGACTCATCGACCCCGGCGGTTTTCACCACGCAACCGTCCTGCGCGATGTTGCCGTACAGCACGGCGAGGCCGCCTTCTTTCGAATAGGCGTGCTCGAAGCTGCGGATGCAGCCGTTTTCACGATCGTCGTCGAGGGTTTCCCAACGGGTCGACTGGCTGAACGCGGTCTGGGTCGGAATGCCCGCAGGACCTGCCTTGAAGAAGTGATGCACGGCTTCGTCGCTGGTCTGGGTAATGTCCCACTTGGCGATGGCTTCTTCCATGCTGCGGCTGTGCACGGTCGGCAGATCGGTGTGCAGCAGGCCGCCACGGGCCAGCGAACCGAGGATGCTGAAAATGCCGCCGGCGCGGTGCACGTCTTCCATGTGGTACTTCTGGATGTTCGGCGCGACTTTGCACAGCTGCGGCACGCTGCGCGAGAGGCGGTCGATGTCGCGCAGGTCGAAATCGATCTCGGCTTCCTGGGCGGCTGCGAGCAAGTGCAGGATGGTGTTGGTCGAACCGCCCATGGCGATGTCGAGCATCATCGCGTTCTCGAACGCCTTGAAGTTGGCGATGTTGCGCGGCAGCACGGAGTCATCGTTCTCGCCGTAGTAACGCTTGCACAGCTCGACGATGGTGCGACCGGCCTGCAGGAACAGCTGTTCGCGGTCGCTGTGGGTGGCCAGAGTGGAACCGTTGCCCGGCAAGGCCAGACCCAGTGCTTCGGTCAGACAGTTCATCGAGTTGGCGGTGAACATGCCGGAGCACGAACCGCAGGTTGGACAGGCGCTACGCTCGTACTCGGCGACTTTCTCGTCAGAAGCGCTGGAGTCGGCGGCGATCACCATGGCGTCGACGAGGTCGAGGCCGTGGGAGGCGAGTTTGGTCTTGCCCGCTTCCATCGGGCCACCGGAAACGAAGATCACCGGGATGTTCAGGCGCAACGCGGCCATCAGCATGCCCGGGGTGATCTTGTCGCAGTTGGAAATGCACACGATAGCGTCGGCGCAGTGGGCATTGACCATGTACTCGACGGAGTCGGCGATGATCTCGCGGCTCGGCAGCGAATACAGCATGCCGTCGTGGCCCATGGCGATGCCGTCATCGACGGCGATGGTGTTGAATTCCTTGGCCACGCCACCGGCGCGTTCGATCTCGCGGGCGACCAGTTGACCCAGGTCCTTCAGGTGCACATGCCCCGGGACGAACTGGGTGAACGAGTTGGCGATGGCAATGATCGGCTTCTTGAAGTCGTCATCTTTCATGCCGGTGGCGCGCCACAGTGCGCGGGCGCCGGCCATGTTGCGGCCGTGGGTGGATGTTTTCGAGCGGTAATCTGGCATGGAGCACTCCGGGCGGCTAATCACGTACTAAAGGGGAGTGAGCTTCTGTTGACCTCTGAAACACCCGAAAAATGGCCGTGTGTCCGGAAGCTGCCGATGACGTTGCGGGATCGCCGCTGGTCTCAGCCTGAGCTCATAAACCCGCCGGGGATGAATGGCGATGAATGAGGCGATTCTACACCGCTGACGCCGCGAGGGAATGGCGCAAAGCATCGTTGACTTGCTGATGCGGTGCGCGGGATGACGACTGGCAGGGTCAATGGTCGCCTCCGGGCATCAACCTGTTGCTGCGCAGGTTGCTGACGCGGCGGCCAATCACGCTGTTGAGCAACAGGGATATGCCGCTCAACAGGACGAAACCGTAGCCCAGCGTCGCTTGCAGGTTGGCCGGGCCGAGGCTGATCAAGGCGCTGACCAGCCCGCCACAGATAAAGATGATGGTGCTGCCGGCAGACGCCGATGCGCCGGCATTTTCGGCAAACAGGCTCATGGCGCGGGAGGTAGCCGGTGGCCGGGAAATGGTCGTGCCCACCGTGCAGATGAGCATTGGAATCAGCACAGTCGCAGCTGACAAATCATGGTTGGCGGCCAGATAGAGCATTACCAGTCCCGAGAGCAGGATCAGACTCAGCCCGGTAAAAATCTGCTGTTGCGCATTGATATGCCGGTTCAGCACGCTGGCGAGCACGCCGCCAAAGACATAGGCGGCGCCGTAAATCAGCAGGATCAAGGCGAAATCGTAAGGTGCCATCTGCAGCTGCTCCATGAAGATCAGCGGGGAAATGACTATGAAGGAAAAGTGGCAAGCGAAAGCGAATGCGGAAATCAGCCAGCAGCCGACAAATTCGAAATTGCCCAGGACGCGCTGATAGGACTGGATGAAGCCAAGGCGGGTGGGATCATGAGGAGGACGGCTGTTATCGAGCAATCGCCAGGTCTTGATCAGAACTGCTGCGGCCAGGGCGATGAAGACCCAGAAGCTGCCGCGCCAGCCGAGCGTGGCTTGCAGAAACGTGCCCGCCAATGGTGATACCGAAATGAAGATGCCCGTTGCGGTGACCATCAGGATCCGCAGGCGATCACGCTCGTTGCCTTCGAACAGATCCTGCACCAGTGCCTGGGACAGCACGAAGCAACCGCATCCCAGCGCCTGCATCACCCGGAAAATCAGGAACAGCGTGTAGTCATTGCTCAGCACGCAGCCCAGTGCGCCGAGCAGCGACACGCTCATGCCGGCAAGCAGCAGACCTTTGCGCCCGATCACATCTGACAGCGGGCCGATCAATAACTGGGCAAATGCGATGCCCACGGCAAACAGACTGATCGACAGCGCGATGTCGTTAGACGATCGGCCAAAGTGAGCTGCCAATGCCGGAAAGGAAGGCAGCAGCACATCCAGCGGAAACACGCCAAGCAGGATCATCGCCAACAACAGGCTGACGGCACCGCGTTGTTGCCGGCGGGTAGCTACACGGCTGTGTTTATCCATCGATCAATCCTGCTTTGGCGAAGAGTGTCTGGTTATGGGGCAATGCAAAGAAGCCGGCCTTGTGCAGGGCCTCCACAGTAGGTTTGCAGCCAACGCGTGCACGGGCGCGGTTGGCCTGCACCGTTGCCGTGCCGCCGACAATCTCCATCACGTCGATCTCGGCAATACCGGCCGAACGCAGGCTTTGTTGCAGCCAGCCTTCATCTGCTTCGAAGAAGATGGAAATGATCTCCACGAGCGTCTTGCTGGCGAACAGGCGTTGACGACTGTTCATCGCAATCCAGAAGTAATGGAAGGCTTCGGCGAAATAGCGGCTGTGCCGGGCTTCGTCGGCAAGGTGATCGCGCAACATGTCACTCACACTGGACACCAGCGTGTCGCGGCAGACCTCCAGCAACTCGCGGGCAATGATGGTTTCCGAGACAAATCCCAGCAGGAACCAGGCCAATGCACGGTTTTTCTCCGGCGTGCGCGCGATCAAAGCGTTCATGCGGCTGATCCGCTTCGGAATGACCGGTCGCCGGGTGATGCCGTAGAGCGCAGCGATCTGCTCGGCAATCTGGTTGGAAAACAGCGCGTGGTAGCCCTCGTCGGTATACAGCTGCAGTGCCGCATGTTTCATCGGTAGCGGTATATAAATGGGCAGTTCGCGGTGCACGATGACTTCCACCGCGCGGTTGACGATGCGGTGTTCGAGCAGGGTGGTGTAGTCGAGGAAATACACCAGATGATTGGCGGTAAGGCGGTGCAGGGTTTCGCGACCTTTGGCCTGGATGGCCGGATGCGCCAGATAGGGCACAAAGGCCGGGGGTAACCAGTAGCGGGTTTGCAATTGCTGCTCGACATTGCCTGGTAACCGATAGTCATGGACACTGCTGCGTACCGATGCACGGTTCTCCCAGCCTGGAAGCGTGAATTTGAGCGACCATGACACCGGGGCTTCGCTCTCGTCCATAGCCGTGGGAATCATGACTGTGCTCCGCTGAGCAGATCACGCATTTCCTGGCACATGGCCTGGCCATCGCTTTGTCCGCAACCGACGAAGAACAACGGTTGCTCGGCGCTGCCCGCGATGCCGAGCAGGGTTTCAATCTGTGCGTCGGCAAACGCGCCGGTCAACCAGGTGTTCAATCCCAGCGTCGTCGCTACCAGTTGAAAGGTTTGCGAGAGATGACCGGCTTCGATGAAGGCCATGCGATAGGCACGCGAGTGCTCGTACTTCCACCAGAGACGATCAAACCTTGCAGTGATGAACACGCCCAGTGGCAGGTTGTTGATGAAATGCTGGCCGCCGAGCAATTGACCCAGCTCCGGATCCGGCAGCGCATTGATCCGACTCAGGGCGTGTTCGGCAGGGTGATAGGCGTAGATGCCGGGTTCCAGTCCGCTGACATTTTGCGCCAGGACAAATCCCTCACAGGCGTTCAATCCGCCGCCGGACGGGCAGCTTCGGCGTGCCTCGAGACCCGGTGCGACCGGATCGTCGTGGGCATTGTCGCGTGTGGGAAGATAGCCGAGGGTCAAATACAGCAGCGTGCCAACCTCATCCAGTGTCACCGCTGCACCGGTGTAGGAACGACAGGTTTTGCGCCTCATCAGGGCCTGAGTCAGGCTGTCATCATCAATGGCGCCCGGTACGGGCAGGGTAATCAGGGGCTGCACTGATCGCCGCGCCCGGGTGTCTGCAGGTTCTGGCTTCGCCAGCACTTCGCTGCAGTGCGCCAGATATTGCCTGGACCACTCGTGGATATTCCGAGGCGTATGTGCGCAAGGTATGTTTTGTGTGCCGATGTGATAAATCTTCGACAATTCATCCCAGCCCCAATTCGGGCTGTCTATTTTTGAAGTTGTCAGAATTCCTGCGTCCAGAAGTTGTGTGTCTATTATGTTGTTCGGATCAAATAATTCAGGGTTGTGTATAAGTCTGGCGAGGCGATGGGAGTAATCAAGATCAAGTTCGTGTTGAGTGTGGTTCTTGTAGTTCCAGACAACTTGTCCAGGCGGGCGCGGCAATATAAAAAGAAAAGGATTGATATACATGGGCTCAGGTCACTCGGGAAAAAGTCTGATGGACGCCAGAGTGCCGGCACTCTCCGGCGTCCAGGCTTACTTAGCGGCCGGTGGCTGCAACCAGAAAGGCCAGGTTGGCGAGTTTGTCTGTTTCGAGATAAATGGTTTTCATGATGTGAACTCCTTGTTCGTTGGTAGTTGAGTCGCTTCGTTGCGACAACTTCATATTAGTTTGTAATCGAATATTGGCAAGCGGATATTAAGTAGGAATATTCCAGTAATTTTGTCGGAGTGATCTTTTGCAGGAGGCTTACTGCGTAGGTTTAATTTCCATGATTGACAGGCATGACGAAACTTCCTGCAAGGCAGCGAGAAAGAAGTTGTAGGAAGAGGGCAGGACACTCATGTCGAGTGTGAAAAAACGGGGGGAGGGCGCGCAAAAAAAACGGGGAGCTCAGTGGCTCCCCGGTGTTCAAGCGCAATCAGCTGTTGGGCAGCAGACGGCAGGTGATGCTTTTGATGTAACGGGTTTCAGCGATGGCCGGATGCACCGGATGATCCGGACCCTGACCGCCACGCTCGAGCATCTGGATATTGCGGTCCAGGTGACGGGCGCTGGTCAGCAGGATGTTCTGCAGATCATCTTCCGGCAGGTGCATGGAGCACGAAGCACTGACCAGAATGCCGTCCTTGGTCAGCAGGCGCATGGCTTGCTCGTTCAGACGACGGTAGGCGCCTTCGCCGTTCTTCATGTCTTTCTTGCGTTTGATGAAGGCCGGCGGATCGGCAACGATCACGTCGAAACGCTCTTCGCTGGCTTTCAGTTCCTTCAGCGCTTCAAAGACATCGCCTTCGATGCAGGTCATCTTGTCAGCGAAGCCGTTCAGCGCGGCATTGCGCTCGACGCCGTCGAGGGCGAATGCAGAGGCGTCGACGCAGAACACTTCGCTGGCGCCGAACGCAGCGGCCTGCACGCCCCAGCCACCGATGTAGCTATAGAGATCAAGTACGCGTTTGCCCTTTGCGTAAGGTGCCAGGCGCGCGCGGTTCATGCGGTGATCGTAAAACCAGCCGGTTTTCTGCCCTTGAATGACCGGCGCTTCGAACTTGACGCCGTTCTCTTCCAGCGCGACCCACTCCGGCACCAGACCGAACACGGTTTCGACATAACGGTTGAGGCCTTCGGCGTCGCGGGCGGCGGAATCATTCTTGAACAAAATGCCGCTTGGCTTGAGCACCTGGGTCAACGCGGCGATCACGTCGTCCTTGTGCGCTTCCATGGTCGCCGAGGCGATCTGCACCACAAGAATGTCGCCGAAGCGATCGACCACCAGACCCGGCAGCAGGTCGGAGTCGCCGTAGACCAGACGATAGAACGGCTTGTCGAACAGACGCTCGCGCAACGACAGTGCGACATTCAGGCGATGCACCAGCAACGACTTGTCGAGTGCCAGTTTGATGTCGCGCGACAGCAGGCGCGCGCAGATCAGGTTGTTCGGGCTCATGGCGACGATGCCCAACGGCTTGCCGCCAGCGGCTTCGAGCACCGCCTGATCGCCAGCCTTGAAGCCGTGCAGAGGCGTGGCGGCCACGTCGATTTCGTTGCTGTAGACCCACAAGTGGCCGTTGCGCAGGCGACGGTCGGCGTTGGCTTTGAGGCGCAGGCTAGGCAGGGACATGACGTCGCTCCGGAAAAAGAGCGGGAGTATAGCGTGTTGACGCGTGCTCCGGTCTGGCCTGCGATGAAAAGCGGATGGCCCCTTCGCGAGCAGGCTCGCTCCCACACTTGCAATGCATTCACCTGTGGGAGCGAGCCTGCTCGCGAAAGCGATTTCAGCTCTTATGCAGCCAGTGCGTCAATCAGGGCCTGACTGAATGCCGGCACATCATCCGGCTGGCGGCTGCTGATCAGGTTGCCGTCCTTGACCACCTCCTGATCGACCCAGTTGACCCCGGCATTGACCAGATCGTCCTTGACCGTTTTGTAGCTGGTCATGGTCTTGCCATTGACCAGCCCTGCGGAAATCAGCAGCCAGCTGCCATGACAGATCACGGCAATCGGCTTGCCCGCCGAAGCGGCAGTCTTGACCAGATGCTGAGCATCCTGATCGATACGGATAGTGTCGGAATTCTGCACACCGCCCGGCAGCAGCACGGCATCGTATTGATCGATGCTCACGGCCTGAAAGGTGTTGGCGACCGGAAAGTCGTCGGCCGGTTTGTCATGGTTCCAGCCTTTGACGGTGCCGGCCTCGGCCGAGAGGATATCGACCTGCACGCCGGCCTGCTCCAGGGCATCCTTGGGCCCGGTCAGTTCGACCTGTTCGAAACCATCGGTAACCAAAATAGCGACGCGTTTGCCATTGAGGGAAGTTGCCATCGGTAAGCTCCTGAGTCTGTGGAGATTTTGCCTTCGCAGCGGACCGTTGAGGTCCGATGCGCCCTACAGATTCCGAAGCCTGGGCACAGATGAAAGTTCCGGCGATGTGCCCATCGGTGTGTCGCCCTGCGGTTTCAGCGGTTAGAATCGCCGCCTGCCCCGGAGTGTGTACTTATGTCCCAAGAGCTGACCACCGAACAGATTCAACAATCGCTGCAAGGCATCAGTGTGCCGGCGCAACCGCAGATCATGGTGGATCTGCAAATGGAGCAGTACATGCCCGACCCGGACCTGGAGGTGATCGCCAAGCTGATCTCCCAGGACCCCGGTCTGTCCGGCGCGCTGCTGAAAATCGTCAACTCGCCGTATTACGGCCTGAGCAACAAGATCACCTCGATCCAGCGTGCGGTAAACCTGTTGGGCAGCCGCTCGATCATCAACCTGATCAACGCGCAGTCGATCAAGGGCGAGATGAACGACGACACCATCGTCACCCTCAACCGTTTCTGGGACACCGCGCAGGACGTGGCGATGACCTGCCTGACCCTGGCCAAGCGCATCGGTACCCAGGCCGGTGATGAAGCCTATGCGTTAGGGCTGTTCCACGATTGCGGCGTACCGTTGATGCTGCAGCGTTTCCCCAATTACATGACCGTGCTGGAAGAGGCCTACGCCAGCGCCAGCCCGGAATGCCGTGTGGTCGATACGGAAAACCGTGTGTTCAACACCAACCACGCCGTGGTCGGTTACTACACCGCCAAGTCCTGGCGCCTGCCGGAGCATGTCAGCGCCGCCATCGCCAACCACCACAACGCGCTGGCGATTTTCAGCGACGAATCGTCGAAGAACAGCCAGCTGAAAAATTTGCTGGCGATTCTGAAAATGGCTGAGCACATCTGCGCCTCGTATCGGGTGCTGGGTAACCAGACCGAAGATTTCGAGTGGAACGCGGTCGGCCCGCTGGTGCTCGATTACGTCGGTCTGTCGGACTACGACTTCGAAACACTCAAACAAACGATTCGCGACCTCGGCGCGCATTGATCCGAGGACACCATGCCTGAACTGCCGGAAGTCGAAACCACCCGTCGCGGGATCGCCCCGCACCTGGAAGGCCAGCGGGTCAGCCGCGTCATCGTCCGCGACCGGCGCCTGCGCTGGCCGATCCCCGAAGACCTCGATGTGCGCCTGTCCGGGCAGCGCATCGTGCTGGTCGAGCGGCGCGCCAAATACCTGTTGATCAACGCCGAGATCGGCACACTGATCAGCCATCTGGGCATGTCGGGCAATCTGCGTCTGGTCGAGGCCGGGTTGCCGGCGTTGAAGCACGAGCACGTCGACATCGAACTGGAATCGGGTCTGGCCCTGCGCTACACCGACCCGCGACGGTTCGGCGCGATGCTGTGGAGCAACGACCCGCTTAATCACGAATTGCTGATTCGCCTCGGGCCGGAGCCGCTGACCGATCTTTTCGATGGCGAAAGATTGTTCAAGCTGTCACGCGGGCGTTCGATGGCGGTCAAGCCGTTCATCATGGATAACGCGGTGGTGGTCGGGGTGGGCAATATCTACGCGACCGAAGCGCTGTTCGCCGCCGGCATCGACCCGCGCCGCGAAGCCGGAAGCATTTCCCGCGGGCGTTACTTGAAACTGGCGATCGAGATCAAACGCATCCTTGCCGCCGCCATTGAGCGTGGCGGCACGACATTGCGCGATTTCATTGGCGGCGACGGTCAGCCCGGCTATTTCCAGCAGGAACTGTTTGTCTACGGCCGGGGAGGGCAGCACTGCAAGGTCTGCGGCACCGGTCTGCGCGAAGTGAAGCTCGGTCAGCGCGCCAGCGTGTTTTGCCCGCGCTGCCAGACCTGAAAAAATCCTTGGGTCTATAGTGGGAAGTCTCACTGTTCAGCCCGAAGGATCGTGCCATGAAACTCCTGCAAGTCTTCTTCGTCACGCTGCTGCTGTGTTCCAGTCTGGCTGCTCACGCCTCGGAAAACGGCAGCGGTGACCCGCGATACACCATCCAGAATCCCCCGGCCTACGCCATGCTTGGCGACCTGCTGATTGCCCGACCTTTGCTGGTGGTGGCCACGGTGATCGGTGCGGGAGCGTTTGTGGTGTCGTTGCCGTTTACCGCGCTCGGCGGCGGTGTTGGCGATGCCGGTCAGGCGCTGGTGGTCGACCCGGCGAAAGCGGCGTTTGTGCGGTGTCTGGGGTGTACAGGGGAGGGGTTCGAACAGCGCGAGTGAGCTGATCGGGTTTCAGGGGTGTGGCTGATGGCCCATTCGCGAGCAGGCTCGCTCCCACAGGAGAATGCATTGCAAATGTGGGAGCGAGCCTGCTCGCGAAGAGGGCCGGACGGGCACTGAAGAGATCAGGCCTTGCCGGTAATCTTGCGGTACTTCTCCATCAACTGTTCTTCAGTTTCCGGATGGGCTTCGTCCAGTGGAATGCAATCCACCGGGCAGACCTGCTGGCACTGCGGCTCGTCGTAGTGGCCGACGCACTGGGTGCACAGGTTCGGGTCGATCACGTAGATCTCTTCGCCTTGGGAAATGGCGGCGTTCGGGCACTCGGGTTCGCAGACGTCGCAGTTGATGCAATCGTCGGTGATGATCAGGGACATGCTAACTCCAGCCGGGGCGGCAGGCCCGGGCGCTATAAATCAATGCGCGCAATTGTGCCGCATTGAAGCTCGCAGTGCACGCGGGGGCGATCAAGGGCACTCTTTGGCTGCGATCCAAAAACGAAAGGATCGCAGCCTGCGGCAGCTCCTACTTCTTGAAGCGCAGGGTCAGCGCGTCGGCCACGGCCGGGTGGACGAACTTGCTGATATCGCCGCCCAGCGCGGCAATCTCCCGCACCAGCGTCGAGGAAATGAAAGAATAACGCTCCGACGGTGTGAGAAACAGGCTCTCCACATCCGGTGCCAGTTGGCGGTTCATGTTGGCCAGCTGGAATTCGTATTCGAAGTCCGAGACCGCGCGCAGACCACGCAGGAACACATTGGCGTTCTGCTCTTTGGCGAAATGCGCGAGCAGCGTCGAGAAACCGACCACTTCCACGTTCGGCAGGTGTTTGGTGACCTCGCGAGCCAGTTCGACCCGTTGTTCCAGTGGGAACAGCGGGTTCTTTTTCGGGCTGGCGGCGACCGCAATGATCACGTGATCGAACAGGCGCGAGGCGCGTTCGACCAGATCGCCATGGCCCTTGGTAATAGGGTCGAAGGTACCTGGGTACAACACTCGGTTCATCGCGTCGTCCTGGCGGGAGTCCGTTGGGGAGTCGGATGGTATCGCAGCCTTCCCGGTCGGCCAAGTCGCCTGTTGGGTAAGAAAGCACTATAGACGATAGGAATATTCTGCTTTTTCATGGATTTTTCAGCCGATCAGCCAAGGCTGTCGCCAGTTGCGCGGTCAGGCCATACACCGACAACTGCGGGTTGGCGCCGATGCTGGTGGGGAACAGCGAGCCGTCGTGAATCGACAGATTGCGCAGTTGATGATGGCGACCGAGGCTGTCGGCGACCGCGCTTTTCGGATCTTCCCCCATCGCACAACCACCCATCACGTGGGCACTGCCCAGCCGCGTGCGGTACAGCTCCAGGCTCAATCCGTCGATCAGCGAGCGCGCCTCAGCCAGTGTCTTCACATAGCGACCGTCGGCGTGCATCGGCATGACCGATTGCGCGCCGCCGGCGAACTGGATTTCGGCCATGACGTGAAAGGCCCGGCGCAAACCGTCCCAGGCGTACTGCGAAACCTGATAGTCGAGCACCGGCGAGCCGTCGCCGCGCAGCTCCACCGAGCCACCGCTGCTGTCCGGGTGGAAGCCATCGCGCAGCAGCGCCAGCATTGCGTGGGTGTGCGGCAGGTCGGCCATGTGCCGGGCGTTCTCCCGGCCGAAACCACCCAGCAGCGTGGCCGCCAGCGCCGGGTGCAGCGGCGGCACTTCGAGTTTGAAAGCCATCGGCCCGGTGGTGCCGTCCTTCCACTGAAAATGGTCGGAATAGATCGACTGCGGCGCGCCGTAAAACGGATTGACCACCTCGGCGAAACGCGCGGCGGACATGTTCACCGGATGCAGAAAAGTACGCTTGCCCACGCGCTCATGCGGATCCGGTGCGTCGGAGCGCAGCAACAGCGCCGGGCTGTTGATGCCGCCGCCGGCCAGCACATAATGCCGCGCCTTGACGGTGATGCTGCGCCCGGTCGGCTCGACGCAGCGTTCGTCCATCGCCACGCAATGCAGCCCGGTAACCTTGTCGCCACTGATCAGCAGTTTCTCCACCCGCGCCAGATACAGCAGCTCGCCGCCCTTTTCCAGCGTCGCCGGGATGGTCGTGACCATCATCGATTGCTTGGCGTTGCTCGGGCAGCCCATGCCGCAATAGCCCAAATTCCAGCAGCCGCGCACGTTGCGCGGGATCACGTGCCAGCTGTAGCCGAGTTGCTCGCAGCCTTTGCGGATCACGTCGTTATTGGCGTTGGGTGGCACCATCCACGGCGCGACCCCGAGGCGCTGCTCCATTTTTTCGAACCACGGCGCCATCTCTGCCGGGCTATGGCCTGTGACGTTGTGCTCGCTGGCCCAGTGTTCGAGGGTCGGCTCGGGCGTGCGGAAGCTCGAGGTCCAGTTGATCAGCGTCGTACCGCCGACCGCGCGGCCCTGCAGGATCGTGATCGCGCCGTCCTTGCTCATGCGCCCGATGCCTTCCTGGTAGAGGCTGCTATAGGCCTCGTCTTCGAGCAGTTTGAAATCCGAGCTGGTCTTCAGCGGGCCTTCTTCGATCAGCAGGACTTTGTAGCCGGCCGCGCTGAGGATTTCCGCTGTGGTACCGCCGCCGGCGCCGCTGCCGATGATGGCGACGTCGGCTTCGAGGGTGAGGTCGTCGCTCAATTGCGCGCCGTTGTAGGTTTTCCAGCCTCGGGCGAGGCCTTCGCGGAAGGGATCGGGTACGGGCATCGGTCAGGTTCTCTTTATTATTCTGGATGCTGAGGTGATGCAGCAGGCCCCTTCGCGAGCAGGCTCGCTCCCACAGGGGGATGCATTTCAAATGTGGGAGCGAGCCTGCTCGCGAAGGCCGCGCCCTGGTTTCAGACCTTAGGCGGCCCGGGATAACCGCAGTGAGCCCAGGACTCGGCGCGGGTGTACCAGGCCATCATCACCATCTGCTGCAACGAGCTGTGGCCCATGCGCAGCAAGCTCAGTGAACTGTTCTCCCAGCGTTCGAGGAAATGCCGCATCGCTTCAGGGCTGGCGTTTTCCCAACTGCCCCAGATACCGGTGAGCGGGCCACGGGTCACGGCCATGCCGAGCACATCGAAGAGTTGCCGAGTGAGCTTGAGCATTTCCGGCGACACGTGATCAAGGCTGTAGTCCAGCGACTTCAGCGTGCCGTCGAGCGCAGCGGGCATTTCCCCGGTGGCAACGGCGCCGTCGAGCATCACCGGGATCAGCGCACGCAGGAACAGTAGATCGCCGTCGCGCAAAACGACAAAGCCGTTGGCGCTGACGCTCGACGAGCAGCCAGTGAGGCTGGCGCCAAGGCCGGCGGTGGCGAGAAACGCGCTGGCGCCGAGGCTGAATTTCAGCAGGCTACGGCGCGACAGGGCAGGTGTTTCGGTCAGGCTTGGGTGCATTGTTTTTATTACCCGGCGTCGACGAACGTTTAGCGAATGAACAGCTTCTGAATCAGTTTCTGAATCGATGTGCCGTAGGGCGGGTAGATAAGCCGGGCCGCGTTGAAGCGCTGTTTGATCAGCACGCCCTTGGCCTTGCTGAAGGTCAGGAAACCTTCGTGGCCGTGGTAATGGCCCATGCCCGAGGGGCCGATGCCACCGAAGGGCATATCGTCCTGAGCGACATGCAACAAGGTGTCGTTCAGGCATACGCCGCCGGAATGGGTCTCGTGCAGTACGCGATGCTGTTCGCGTTTGTCGTAGCCAAAGTAGTAAAGAGCCAGAGGACGAGGCCGCTGATTGATGTAAGCGAATGCCTGCTCCAGATCGCGATAAGGCACGATTGGCAGCAATGGGCCGAAGATTTCGTCCTGCATCACCGTCATCTCATCGCTGACATTGAGCAGCACGCTGTGCGGCATGCGCCGGCCCTGGCCTTGTTCGAACAGTGGGATCAGCAGCGCGCCCTTGCTGGTCGCGTCGCTGACGTAACCGTTCAGTCGGGCCATCTGGCGTTCGTTGATGATCGCGGTGTAGTCGGCGTTGTCGGCCAGGGTCGGGTAGAAGCCTTTCACAGCCTGACGGTAGGCCTCGACGAAGGCGCCGACGCGGTCTTCCGGCACCAGCACATAGTCGGGCGCGACGCAGGTCTGCCCGGCGTTGAGGGTCTTGCCGAAGGCGATGCGTTCGGCGGCGTCCTTGAGCGGTACGTCTGTGGAGACGATGGCCGGCGACTTGCCGCCCAGTTCCAGGGTGACCGGCGTGAGGTTTTCCGCCGCAGCGCGCATGACGTGTTTGCCGACGCTGGTGGAACCGGTGAACAGCAAGTGATCGAACGGCAACCGCGAGAACGCTACGCCGACATCCGCTTCGCCCAGCACTACACAAACCAGGTCTTCGGGAAAGATCCGCGCGAGCAGCTCTTTGAGCAACAGGCCGGTGGCCGGGGTCGATTCGCTGAGCTTGAGCATCACCCGATTGCCCGCCGCCAGGGCGCCGACCATCGGCCCTACGGCCAGATACAGCGGGTAGTTCCACGGCACGATCACACCGACCACGCCCAGCGGCTGGTAAACCACCTTTGCCGAAGCAGGCTGGAAGGCCATGCCGACCTTGCGCCGCGATGGCTTCATCCAGTTCTTCAGATGACGGCTGGCGTAGTGAATGCCGTGCAGGCTCGGCATCAGTTCGGCGAGCAGGGTTTCGTCGGCGCTGCGGTGACTGAAATCGGCGCTGATCGCCTCGATCAATGCCTGACGCTCAGCGCTGAGCAGATCGCGCAAAGCCTTGAGCCATTGCTGACGTTGTGCGGCCGGCGGCATCGGGTTGGCGGCGTACGCGGCCCGTTGTGCCTGGAACTGCCGATCGAGGGTTTCAAGAGGCTGTTGCAGGGTTTGCAGGTAGGCAATGTCGGCAGTCATCGCGGGCTCCGGATTTTATTGTAATGGGCACTTTTTAGAGTCTAAGCTCTAGAAAGTCAAACGACTTCCGTGCACGGCAAGGTTTTATCCATTTCCGGTTAGGTCGTAAGATGCGCCGTCTACGCACTCTGAATTAAAGCTCAAGCCATGGCCCCACGAATAAAAACCAGCGAGCGCATCGTTCAGAACAGCCTGGAGCTGTTCAATCAGCAGGGCGAGCGCAGCGTCAGCACCAACCACATCGCCGCGCACATGGAGATTTCTCCGGGCAACCTGTACTACCACTTCCCCAACAAGCAGGCGATCATCGCCGTGTTGTTCAGTGAGTACGAAGCCCTGGTGGACAGCTTTTTGCGTCCGCCTCAGGGCCGCCCGGCGACCGTCGAAGACAAGCGTTTCTATCTCAAGGAACTGCTCTCGGCCATGTGGCGCTACCGTTTTCTGCATCGCGACCTCGAGCATCTGCTCGACAGCGATGCGGAACTGGCCGCGCGCTATCGGCGCTTTTCCCAGCGCTGCGTGATCCAGGGCGCAGCGATCTACGAAGGCTTCGTCGCCGCCGGCATCCTGAAAATGGACCGTGTGCAGATTGAATCCCTGACCCTCAATGCGTGGATCATCCTGACCTCGTGGGTGCGTTTTCTGTGCACCACCCGGGAAAACTCCAACCACCTCAGTGAACAGGCCGTGAAGCGTGGCGTGTATCAGGTGCTGGTGCTGGAAGCAGGGTTTGTTACCGATCAGGCGCGGGATGAAGTCAACGCACTGTTCGACGAGTTCTATGTGCCGCTGGCGCAGGCCCTTGAAGACGTGAAATAAACCGTTCAGCCGAATTCCACAGGAGCCCGTTATGTCGATTGCGCAGTTGATCAGCCCACAAGTTTTGGACGCTCGCAAAGAGCAGCCGGGGCTGGTGATTCTCGATTGTCGTTTCGCCCTCGAGGATCCGGATTACGGCCAGCGCAGCTACGCCGAAGGGCACATTGCCGGAGCGAGTTTCGCCGATCTGGAACGGGATCTAAGCGGCAAAGTCGAGAAGGGTGTGACCGGGCGTCATCCGTTGCCCGAGCCGGCGGCGCTGATCGAACGCCTGCAAGCCTGGGGCATCAGCAACGACAGCGATGTGGTTTTGTATGATGACGGCCCGGGTGCATACGCGGCGCGGGCGTGGTGGTTGCTGGCATGGCTGGGCAAGCGCGACGGCGTATTCATTCTCGATGGCGGGCTCAAAGCCTGGCACGCGGCCGGCCTGCCGCTGAGCCTGGATCCGCCGAGCGTGACGCCGGGTAACTTCAGTGGCCAGCCGGACATGAGCCTGCTGCTCAGCGCCGAGCAATTGCAGCAGCGCCTCGGCCAGCCAACCCTGACCCTGCTCGACGCCCGCGCCTTGCCGCGCTTCAAGGGCGAAGTGGAACCGATCGATCCGGTGGCTGGGCATATTCCCGGCGCGCAGTGCGCGGCGTTCACCGACAACCTCGGCAGTGACGGACGTTTTTTGCCGGCGGAGCAGCTCAAGCAGCGCTTTGCGGCGAAGCTGGGTGATCGCTCACCGTCGGAACTGGTCGCCTACTGCGGCTCCGGGGTGACAGCGTGCCATAACCTGTTTGCACTGTGCCTGGCCGGTTATCCGCTGGGGGCGTTGTATGCCGGATCGTGGAGCGAGTGGATCAACGAACCGTCGCGCGGCATTGCCACGGGCGAATAAACCCAGCGATCTCTCTGTAGGAGTGAGCCTGCTCGCGATGGCGGTGTGTCTGTGAGTTAAATGCCAACTGACTCACCGCTTTCGCGAGCAGGCTCGCTCCCACATTGAACCAGGTTGTGCCATGCATTTTCATGCCGACACAAATCCCTGTGGGAGCGAGCCTGCAAGGGCCATGCGGCGTTCATTGACCGAGTGCGGCCAGCCATTGTGGTATGCGCCGCTCCAGGTAATACCCGGGCCGGCGAAACGAGCCGTCGACGAAGCCGACATGACCGCCACGCGCCTGCAATTCGAACTGGGTGCAGGCTGACAACTCATCGGCTTGCGGCAGGCTGTGGGGAAATACGAACGGATCATCCGCTGCCTGAATGATCAGCGTCGGCGTGCGGATCTCGCCGAGGTAGTAGCGGCTTGAGGCGCGGCGGTAGTAATCCTCGGCATCGGTGAAACCATGCAGCGGCGCGGTGACCCGGCCGTCGAAATCCCAGAACGTACGCATGTTTTCCAGCGAGCCGAGCGCGGCCAGTTTCGCCAGGCCGTCTTCGCGTCCGTCATGCTGGAACTGGCGCTGCTTGTTCTTGATGTAGGCGACCATTTCGCGCATGAAATGCGCCTGGTAAACCCGCGAAAATCCCTGGCCAATCCGGTCTGCGCATTGGTCGAGCCTGAACGGTACCGACACCGCCACCGCGCCGAGCACACCGCTGTTGCTGCCGGTTTCACCGAGATGCTTGAGCAGCACATTACCGCCCAGCGAATAACCGACCGCGTACAACGGCGCCAACGGTCGTTTCGCGCGCAGATGCTGGATGGCTTCGGCAAGGTCTTCGCTGGCGCCGGAGTGGTAGCTGCGCGGCAACAGATTCGGCTCGCCGGAACAACCGCGCCAGTTCAGCGCGACGCTGGCCCAGCCCTGCTCGGCCAAGGCCTTTTGAATGCCCGCCACATAGGGCGAATTGGATGAGCCGGTCAAACCGTGCAGCACCAGTACCAACGGCGCCTCGGCGCTGTGCGGGCCGTGCCAGTCGAGGTCGAGGAAGTCGCCGTCCTCGAGCCACAGGCGTTCGCGTTCGCGCTCGATGTGCACGGTCTTGCGCCACAGCGGACCCCACAGGGTTTGCAGATGCGGATTGCCGAGGCCGAAGGCCGGAACGAAACGCGAGGCGGGAAGCGGGGACGGTGATTGCACGGCAAATCTCGACAGGTCTTGCGTAAAGCGACCGGCGCACAGGGCGGGCTGTCGCTTCTCAACGAAAGCGCCTAACTTGCCACAAAGCCCGGGTCGGCGCGACACATGTCCTCTTCAGCCTGACCGATCGGCGCAACCTCCGGTCCAGGCAGTGGCTGTTGCTCGACACTGGGGCCGACCGTAACCGACACCCAGCGATCAACAGACAAGTGACGGTTCATAGCGAGTTTGATGTCGTCCACCGTCAGCCTCTGCACTTGTTGCATTGTGTAATCCAAATCGAGCGGCAAGTCGCAGCGGTTGATCTCCACGAGTCTGGCCAGAATGTGCCGGTTGCTGGCGCTGGTGAGCACATTTCTGTTGGCCAGCCTGCGCTTGAGGTGCTCGAGTTCCGGGGCGGTCGGCCCTTGCCGAAGAAAATCATTGAGCATCGAGCGCACCAAAGCGACGGTGCTGTCGCTCATGGAGCTACCGGTCTGCAAGGTGACGGTCAGCAACCCGGCGCCACCAGCCCAATTGACGCTGGCGCCATACACGTCATAAACCTGTCCGCGCTTGTGCCGCAGTTCATTCATCAACCGACTGTTGCTGCCTCCGGCGAGAATCTGACTGGCGGCGTACAAGGCGGTGTGATCGGCATGTCGTCGCGGCACGCTGATTTGGGCAAAGGCAATGTGGGTCTGCAGTTGATTCAGTTCCAGGTGACTGGACTGGACGTTTCCGGGCGTTGCCATTGCTGAAGACACCAGCGCGTCAGGAGGCTTGGGCAGGGCATTGCTGATCTGCAGGCTGATCGCTTGTGCCTGGTCCAGAGTGAGGTCGCCGACCAGGGTGATTTGCGCATGTCGGGCAGCGTAATAGCGGCGATGGAAATCCTCCACGGCGGCCCGGGTCACGGCATTGAGGCCCCATTGCGTGCCATAGACCGGAAGGCTGTAGGGGCTGTCCGGCGCAAGCAGTGCCTTGATGCTCTGCGAGGCCAGACCCGCGGCATCGCCTTGCTCTGCGATGAGCGCGGCGCGCAGTTCGTCTTTCACTGGCGGCAGGCGCTGGGCGCTGAGCGATGGCTCGCTGAATATTCGCGTCAACAGATCCATCGCCGGTAGGCGCTTGGCCGGATCGCTGAGGCTGCGCAGGGAGAACACGGCGCGGTCGTGATCGATGTCCATTTCCCATTGCGCGCCGAGCCCGTCGAAGGTTTCGACGATGGCGGACAAATCCTTGCCGGGGATACCTTCATTGAGCATGGAAAAGGTCGTGGCAGCCAGGCCCGGCAGGCTACCGTCGCGGGCGCTGCCTGCGGCGAAGCTGACGTGAATATCGAACATCGGCAGATCGCTCGTGCGCACGAACAGCACCTTGGTGCCGGTCAGGGTTTTCCAGCCCCTGATCTGCAATGCGCGCGGCTTGATTTCCAGCGCCTGGACTTCGCTGAGCGATTGCAGGCGCGATGTCCGCGCTTGTTCAGGCTGACCATCAGCGCAAGCCGCCGCAGCCGACAGCCACATCAGGACCAACCCCGTGCGCCTTGAGAGCCTGCTCATCGGACGTCCACCTTGCGCACGTGGGCAACGCTGAGACGCTCGGGGGTCAGCCACGTGGCGGCCACTTCGCGGATCTGTTGCGGCGTCACTTTCGCCAATGCAGCGGCATCTTCGTCGAGTATTCGCCAAGGCAAGCCGATGGCCTGGAGCCTGGCCAGCTGACGCGCCTGTTCCTGAATCGAATCGCGGGCATACACCTGCTGCGCAATCAGTTGCGTGCGTGCCCGCTCGAGCTCTTCCGGCGACGGTGGTGTGGTGCGCAACGTTTCGATCTGCTCCCACACCCGCGCTTGCGCACCTTCAAGATCGGTCAGCGGCGGATCGGCCAGCTCGGCAGTCAACATCAGCAGGCTGTCGCCGCGCGTCCGTTCGTCGTAGTGAGTGTCGACACGATTGAGCACGCGGTCGGTGAAAATCAGTTTCTTTTGCAGGCGCGCGCCATGTGCGCCGCCGAGTATCGCGTTGATCAGGCGCAGGGCGTGCACGGTGTGCAGGTCTTTGGCCGTGGCCAGTCCGGGCAGATTGAAAGCCATCAGTAACCGCTCTGCTGGGACATGGCGCTGCAAGGTCAGTCTGCGTTCGCCCGGCACTTTCAGCTCCACGGGCCGTAAGAGGCGCGGCACGGGACGATTTGCGAGCGCGCCAAAATAGCGCTCGGCCAGCGGCTGCACGTGTGCGAGCGTGACATCGCCGACGATCACCAGTACGGCGTTGCCCGGCGCATAACGGCTTTGATACCAATGGCGAAGTTCCTCGGCGTCCACGTGCTGCAGGTCGTGCATCCAGCCGATGACTGGCGTGCGATAGCTGTTGGCGACATGCGCCTGGCTGGTGAAGTGTTCCAGCACAGCGGCGTCGACATCGTCGTCGATGCGCAGCTGGCGCTCTTCGCGAATGACTGCCAGTTCGGTTTTCAGGTCGTCGACGTGCAAATCAGCAGTCGTCATCAGGTCGGCCATCAGCTCGAAAACCACGCCCAGATAGCGCGGCGACAAGGTCTGGTAGTAGCCGGTGACGTCCTCGGCGGTGAAGGCATTTTCTTCGGCACCCAGGGATTCCAAAAGACGCGAAGCCTCACCGGCGCAGGTCTTGCGGCTGCCTTTGTAGAGCATGTGTTCAAGAACGTGCGATAGCCCGGCTTGCCCCGGCGCCTCGTCTGCCGAGCCGACCTTGAACCACAAATGCGAAGTGACCAGCGGCGCACGGTGATCCTCGCGCACCAGTACCTGCAAACCGTTTTCCAGGGTGAATTGATGAGTCGGCGGGGGCGTGGCGGCCAGCGTCATGAACGGCGCGAGGCCAAGAAAAAGCAGCATCCGGCTGCAGAGCGTATCCATACGCGAAATCCTCAGTGGTTAACGCAGATTGCGGCAACCACTGTGGCTGACTGCGAGGCACTGGGTGCGGTAACTATCTACCGCACGCTAAAGCGCAGTGCGGATGGTTCAGGCGCTGCGCTGCCACAACGCGTAATACACACGACCGGATTTCTGTTCGCGGTGCAGGCGCCAGTTGCCCGGCAGGCCCAGCGTCGATGGCGCTGTTTCGCTTTCCGTGTAGATCCATGAATCGGCCGCGAGCCATTGGCGCTCTTCCAGCAAAGTACAAACCGCTGGCAACAGGTTCTGGTTGAACGGCGGGTCGAGGAACACCAGATCGAACGGCGTCGCGGTCTGGGTTTCCAGGTAGCGCAGCGCATCGGCAGTTTGCACCTGGCCGTTGCTGCAACGCAGGGTGCCGAGGTGCTCTTTCAGGCTGGAAACCGCAACGTTGCTGGCGTCCAGCGCCTGGGCCGTGGCCGCGCCTCGGGACAGCGCTTCGAGAAACAGCGCGCCGCTGCCGGCGAACGGGTCGAGCACTTTCGCCCCTTCGACATAGGGCGCGAGCCAGTTGAACAGGGTTTCACGCACGCGATCCGGGGTCGGGCGCAGGCCCGGTGCGTCGGGGAAGCTCAGCTTGCGGCTGCGCCACTGGCCGCCAATGATGCGCAGCTGATTGACGCCGTTGTGCACGTTTTGCACGGGTTTTTTCGGTGCTCGAGTGGCCATTAATGCTCCGGAACCCCGAGCGGTTGCTCGGCAGGTTTATCAGATGGGGCCGGTAACGGCTTTTGCGGCACGGTCGGGCCAGCGGTGACGATGACCATTTTCTCCGTGCTCAGGTGTTTGTTCAGCGCATCGCGGACCTGCTCCACAGTCAGGCTCTGCGACTGCCGCATGAAATCGTCGAGATAGCTCAGTGGCAGATTATAGAAGCCCATCGCGCCGAGCTGGCCAACGATGTCGGCGTTGCTCGCGGTGGACAGCGGGAAGCTGCCGGCCAGTTCGCGCTTGGCATCGTCGAGTTCTTTCTGTGTCGGCCCGGTTTTCAGGTAGTCGGCGAGCACGTCCTGCACCAGTTTCAGGGTGCCTTCGCTCATCTCGGCGCGGGTCTGCAGGTTGATCATGAACGGGCCACGGGCCTGCATCGGGCTGAACGCCGAATACACGCCGTAGGTCAGGCCGCGCTTCTCGCGCACTTCGCTCATCAGGCGCGTACCGAAACCACCGCCGCCGAGGATCTGGTTGCCCAGCGACAGCGCGGCGTAATCCGGATCATCGCGATCGATGCCCAGTTGCGCGAGCATCAGGTTGGTCTGTTTCGAAGGAAACTCGATGTGGTTGACACTGGCCTTCGGCTCCTGCGGCGCAGCGATCTTCGCCAGCGCCGGACCTTTCGGCAGGGCCGAGGAAACCTGATTGGCAATCGCCTCGGCTTCGGCTCGCGACAAATCACCAACCAGCGCAATCACCGCATTGCCGGCGGCGTAGGCCTTGGCATGGAACTCGCGCAATTGCGCGACGGTGATCTTCGGCACGCTTTGGGCATTGCCATCGCTGGAATGCGCGTACGGGTGATCGCCATACAGACGCTTCATCAGCTCCAGGCTGGCGAGTTTGCCGGGGTTCTGTTTCTGATATTCGAAACCGGCGAGCAGTTGGTTCTTGATGCGCGCGAAGGAATCGGCGGGGAAGGTCGGTTTGCCGACCACATCGGCGAACAGCTTCAACGCCGGTTCACGCTGCTCAGGTGCGCTCAGGCTGCGCAACGAGGCCAGCGCCATGTCCTTGAACGCACCGTTGCCGAAGTCGGCCCCGAGACCTTCAAAGCCCTGGGCGATGGCGCCGACGTCTTTGCCGGCGATGCCTTCGTTGAGCATGGCGTTGGTCAGCACCGCGAGGCCGGGCGCGTTGCCGTCCTGGCTGCTGCCAGCGGCGAAGATCAGGCGCATGTCGAACATCGGCAGCTCATGCGCTTCGACGAACAGCACTTTCGCGCCTTCAGCAGTGTTCCAGGTCTGCACATCGAGCTTGCGGCTGGCCGGGGCCTTGCCATCGAGTTCGGCCAGCGATTGCAATTTCTGGCTGGACTTGGCGTTATCCAAGGCTTCGCTGGCGTGGCTGTCAGCGCCGGGCGACAGATACACAGCCGCCGAGCCGATCACCGCGACAGCAATCAGGCCAAGCAGCATCAGGCGTGGGGTTTTGCGCTCACTCATGAGTCGTCTCCAAAGGCAGGACGTGGGCGACGCTGAGACGTTCGCGGGTGAAATACTTTTTCGCGGCGTTCTGGATGTCTTGCGGGGTCACGCTTTCCAGATCGGCCAGTTCGGTGTCCATCAGCTTCCACGACAGACCGACCGTTTCCAGTTGACCGATCGCGGTGGCCTGGCTGGTGATCGAGTCACGCTCGTAGACCAGGCCGGCGATGACTTGAGCGCGGACGCGTTCCAGCTCTTCGGCAGACGGCGCGGTGGTTTTCAGTTGCTCAAGCAGTTTCCACAAGCCGGCTTCGGCCTGGGCAATGGTCTTTTTCTTCTGCGTATTTGGCGTGGCCGACAGGGTGAACAGGCTGTCACCACGGGTGTAGGCGTCATAGTCCGACGAGCCGCCGGAGACCAGCTCTTCGCCACGTTCCAGCTGCGTCGGGATGCGCCCGCTGTAGCCGCCATCGAGCAGCGCGGAGATCAGGCGCAGGGCGTTGACCGAGCGTTTGTCTTCAGCGGTAGCAATGCTCGGCACGTTGAAGCCAAGCATCAGGCTCGGCAGTTGGGTTTGCACGCGCAGGGTGATCTGGCGTTCGCCGGGCTCGGCCAGTTCCAGCGGTTTTTTCGCCGGTGGCACGTCGCGTTTGGCGACCGGGCCGAAGTAGCGCTGGGCGAGGGTTTTCACTTCGTCCGGAGTGACGTCACCGACCACCACCAGCGTAGCGTTGTTCGGCGCGTACCAGGATTGGTACCAGTGGCGCAGTTCCTCGACTTTCATACGGTCGAGGTCAGCCATCCAGCCGATGGTCGGCGTGTGATAACCGCTGGCCGGGTAGGCCATGGCCTTGTAGCGCTCGTAGGCCTTGGACATCGGCTTGTCATCGGTGCGCAGGCGGCGCTCTTCCTTGATGACTTCGATTTCCTTGGCGAACTCGTCGGCCGGCAGGCGCAGATTGGCCATGCGGTCTGCTTCCAGCTCAAACGCCACGCCGAGGCGATCCCGGGCCAGCACCTGGTAATAAGCAGTGAAGTCGTCGCTGGTGAAAGCGTTCTCTTCGGCGCCAAGGTCGCGCAGGATCAGCGAGGCTTCGCCGGGGCCGACTTTTTCGCTGCCCTTGAACATCATGTGCTCGAGCGCGTGGGACAGACCAGTCTGGCCCGGAGTCTCGTAGCTGGAGCCGACCTTGTACCAGATCTGCGAAACGACCACCGGCGCACGATGGTCTTCGCGCACGACGACCTTGAGGCCGTTGTCGAGGGTGAATTCATGGGTCGGTTGCGGGTCGGCCGCCAAGGCCGAAAGGGGCAGGCAGACTGCGCTGAGCAGCAGGCCAGCAGCGCGGCGGGCTAGAGCATTCATTCGTTTTTCAACCTGTTGGGCTGCCCGCTTGGTCTTAGCGTCGGCGGGCGAGAGGGTGCTAGGATACTGATCCGTTTTACTGGCGGCCACGTCTATGAGGTTCTGCAACCTGATAAGGCTGAATGGGTTTGCGGCACAAGGCAGCGGTTTGGCAACCAGACCCTGCGTTTTCGCCGATTTTTGCCGGTTTAGATCATCGTAAAAACGATCCTTGAGGTGCTTTCGGTGCCTCGACAAAATGTTGCGCGTGAACAAGCTGGGTGAAACACAGTCTGTTCTGCATCGAATATTTATTTGCCGGGGCGCCCTGTTGGCGCGTCGCTACCGTGAGATAGCCGTCCTCCATGTTTGGTTCCAACGACGACAAGAAGAGCCCAGCTGCGGCTGGCGAGAAGAAAAGCCTGTTCGGATGGCTGCGGAAAAAACCGCAGGAACCCGTCGTCGAACAGCCGCCCGCGATTCCTGAACCGGCCCCCGCGCCAGCTCCTGTAATAGAAGAAGAGCCGGCGCCGATTGTGCTGCCGATCGCCGAGCCGGTGCTGCAACCGGAGGCTGAAGCCGAGCCGGAAGCGCCCGCCGCTCCCGAACTGCCGCTGACGCCCGCCGCCGAGCCGTGGCTGACCTTGCCGGTGGCAGAAGAGCCGGTCGCGCTGGTTGAAGAAGCGGCGCCACATGTGACGCCAGTGATTCCTGCGCCGGTTGCCGAGGTGCCTGCGCAGCCTGTGCCTGAACCGGTTGTCGAGCCTGCGCCGGTCATTTCTGAACCCGCCGCCCCGGTTGTCCCGCCGTCGGAGCCTGCACCGATTGCCGCTGCGCCGGTTGTCGCTCCGGTCGCTCCGGTCGTGCCGGTCGAAGTCCCTGTAGAAGCGCCAGTCGAAACCCCGCGCACCGAAGAAACCAAAGCCGGTTTCTTCGCCCGCCTCAAGCAAGGCCTGTCGAAGACCAGCGCCAGCATCGGCGAGGGCATGGCCAGCCTGTTCCTCGGGCGCAAGACCATCGACGATGACCTGCTCGACGACCTCGAAACCCGTCTGCTCACCGCCGACGTCGGTGTCGAGGCTACGACGCAGATCATCCAGCGCCTGACCCAGAAGGTTGCACGCAAGGAACTGGCAGACGCCGACGCCCTGTACAAATCCCTGCAGGCCGAACTGGCCGCAATGCTCAAACCGGTCGAACAACCGCTGAAAATCGCCTCGCAGAACAAGCCGTTCGTGATTCTGGTGGTCGGCGTCAACGGCGCCGGCAAAACCACCACCATCGGCAAACTGGCGAAGAAGCTGCAACTGGAAGGCAAGAAAGTCATGCTCGCCGCTGGTGACACCTTCCGTGCTGCGGCGGTAGAGCAATTGCAGGTCTGGGGCGAGCGCAACAAGATTCCGGTGATCGCTCAGCACACCGGCGCCGATTCCGCTTCGGTGATCTTCGACGCCGTGCAAGCGGCCAAGGCCCGTGGCATCGACGTGCTGATCGCTGACACCGCCGGTCGTCTGCACACCAAAGACAACCTGATGGAAGAACTGAAAAAGGTTCGCCGGGTGATCGGCAAGCTCGACGCCGACGCGCCGCATGAAGTGCTGCTGGTGCTCGACGCCGGTACTGGCCAGAACGCGATCAACCAGGCCAAGCAGTTCAATCAGACCGTCGAACTGACCGGCCTGGCGCTGACCAAACTCGATGGCACTGCCAAGGGCGGGGTGATTTTCGCCCTGGCCAAGCAATTCGGCCTGCCGATTCGCTACATCGGCGTCGGTGAAGGCATCAACGATTTGCGTACCTTTGAAGCCGAACCCTTTGTCCAAGCACTGTTTGCCGAGCGGGAGCGTTCATGATTCGTTTCGAACAGGTCGGTAAACGCTACCCGAACGGTCACGTCGGCTTGCATGAGCTGAGCTTTCGAGTCCGTCGTGGCGAATTCTTGTTTGTCACCGGCCACTCCGGTGCCGGTAAATCCACGCTGTTGCGCCTGTTGCTGGCAATGGAACGGCCGACCAGCGGCAAATTGCTGCTCGCCGGGCAAGACCTGAGCACTATCAGCAATGCGCAGATTCCATTTCTGCGTCGGCAGATCGGCGTGGTGTTCCAGAATCACCAGTTGTTGTTCGATCGCACGGTGTTCAACAACGTCGCCTTGCCGCTGCAGATCCTCGGCCTGTCCAAGGTCGAGATCGCCAAGCGCGTCGATTCGGCGCTGGAGCGCGTGGCGCTGTCGGATAAATCCGATCTGTACCCGGGCGACCTGTCCACCGGTCAGCAACAGCGCGTCGGCATTGCCCGCGCCATCGTCCACCGCCCGGCCTTGCTGCTGGCGGACGAACCGACCGGTAACCTCGACCCGCGTCTGGCCGCCGAAATCATGGGCGTGTTCGAAGACATCAACCGTTTGGGCACCAGCGTACTGATCGCCAGTCACGACCTGGCACTGATCGCGCGCATGCGTCATCGCATGCTGACCCTGCAACGCGGCCGCCTCATCGGCGACGGGGAGGCCGGGGTATGAGTGCGACACGCAGTCCGAAGGTTTCCGAGCGCGTGGCCCCGAAGGCCGCCGATCCGCAACCGCAGAAAAAGAAAAAGCACGACGATGACGACGGCCCGGACTTCGCCACGCTGTTTCGCGCCTGGATCGAAAGCCATCGCGCCAGCCTGCTCGACAGCCTGCGCCGTCTCGGCAAACAGCCGATCGGCAGCTTCTTCACCTGCATGGTGATGGCCGTGGCGTTGAGTCTGCCGATGGGGCTTTCGCTGTTGCTCAATAACGTCGAACGTCTCGGCGGTTCCTGGCAGCGCGCGGCGCAGATTTCCCTGTACCTGCAACTCGACGCCAGCCCGGAACAAGGCGAAGCGCTGCGTGAGCAGATCAAAGGCATGCCGGGCGTCGCTGATGCCGAATATGTCGGCCGCGATCAGGCGCTGGAAGAGTTCCAGCAGCAATCCGGCCTGGGCGAAGCCCTGCGTGAGCTGCCTGACAACCCTTTGCCGGGTGTGGTGCTGGTGACACCGAACGAAGTCGACAAGCCGACACTCGAAGCATTAAGACAAAAACTTTCCGAGCTGCCGAAGGTACAACAGGCGCAACTTGATCTAGTCTGGGTCGAGCGTCTGGCCGCCATCCTCAAGCTTGGCGACCGCTTTGTCTTCGGTCTGACGGTGCTTTTGGTGTCTGCATTACTTTTGGTGATAGGCAATACCATTCGTCTTCATATTGAAAACCGCCGCACCGAGATAGAAGTGATTAAACTCGTCGGCGGCACTGACAGTTATGTGCGTCGTCCTTTCCTTTATATGGGCGCGTTGTATGGCTTCGGTGCAGGGCTGTTGTCCTGGGGCGTATTGGCGTTCGGCCTCAACTGGCTGAACGATGCGGTGGTCGGACTGGCCGGCTTGTACGGCAGTGATTTCGCCCTGGCCGGTGTGCCAGTGGCCGACGGTCTGTCGCTCTTGCTTGGCGCGGTGCTGTTGGGTTATATCGGTGCATGGATTGCAGTCGCACGTCATCTCAGGGAGCTGGCGCCGAAGTAGAATCTTTTTTGCGCGTGATTGACCTTGCGGTTTTTATGGGAACTTGTACCTGAGTTCCCGGTCAATTTTTCGCAGTGCCGAGAGGCACGAGTATGTGAGTGGGAGGTTTTTTCGTATGACCAATTCTTTGCAACCTGCGTATGCGTTGGTTCCGGGTGCGAACCTGGAAGCCTACGTGCACACCGTCAACAGCATTCCATTGCTGACGCCGGAGCAGGAGCGTGAACTGGCCGAGAGTCTCTACTATGAGCAGGATTTGGGGGCGGCTCGGCAGATGGTGCTCGCCCACCTGCGTTTTGTCGTACACATTGCCCGTAGCTATTCCGGCTACGGTCTGGCTCAGGCTGACCTGATCCAGGAAGGCAACGTCGGCCTGATGAAGGCCGTCAAGCGCTTCAACCCGGAAATGGGAGTGCGTCTGGTGTCGTTCGCCGTGCACTGGATCAAGGCGGAAATTCACGAGTTCATCCTGCGCAACTGGCGCATTGTGAAAGTCGCGACCACCAAGGCCCAGCGCAAGCTGTTCTTCAACCTGCGCAGCCAGAAGAAGCGCCTGGCGTGGCTGAACAACGAGGAAGTCCACCGTGTGGCGGAAAGCCTCGGCGTCGAACCACGTGAAGTGCGCGAGATGGAAAGTCGTCTGACCGGTCACGACATGGCCTTCGACCCGGCTGCCGAAGCCGACGACGACAGTGCTTTCCAGTCTCCAGCCAACTACCTGGAAGACCACCGGTACGACCCGGCGCGTCAACTGGAAGATGCCGACTGGAGCGACAACTCCAACACCAACCTGCACGAAGCACTGGAAGTGCTGGACGAGCGCAGCCGTGACATCCTCTACCAGCGCTGGCTGGCGGAAGAGAAAGCCACGCTGCACGACCTGGCGCAGAAGTACAACGTGTCGGCCGAGCGAATCCGTCAGCTCGAAAAGAGCGCGATGAACAAGCTCAAGTTGTCGATCGCCGCTTAACTGGCGAATCCGCAATAAAAAACGCCCCGATCAGCGATGATCGGGGCGTTTTCATTTCTGTTTCAACACAAATCCCTGTGGGAGCGAGCCCGCTCGCGAAAGCGGTTTATCAGTGCCATCAATGCAAGCTGACACACCGCTTTCGCGAGCAGGCTCGCTCCCACATTGGAATTTCGGTGTTATTCAGCCCAAGGCGCCCGCCGCGAATCGTTCAGCCCGAGCAAGTAACTGTCTCCGCCCAACTGACTCATCTGCTGCCGAATCCACCCAGCCCGGCGCGATACATAACCGGTCGGATGACTCGCGCTCCACACCCGTGGATTGGGCAGTACGGCAGCCAGATAACTCGCCTGCTGGCGCGACAACGACTTTGCGCTCACACCAAAGTGATGGCGGGCCGCCGCTTCAGCGCCAAATACGCCGTCATCCCACTCGACGCTGTTCAGGTACACCTCGAGAATTCGCTGCTTGGGCCAGAACACCTCGATCAGCGCGGTAAACCACGCCTCCAGGCCTTTGCGCAGATAACTGCGGCCCGACCACAGAAAGAGGTTTTTCGACACCTGTTGGCTCAAGGTGCTGGCACCGCGAATCGAACCGCCCAGTTCGTTGTGGGCCAGAGCAGCCTGAATCGCGCGCAGATCGAAACCCCAGTGCTCAGGGAATTTCTGGTCTTCGCCGGCAATCACCGCCACTTTCAGGTCATCGGAGATCTCGTTCCACGGTTTCCAGCTGCGCTGCAGGTCAATCGGCTCGCCGTCGACCCAGGATTCGACCTTGCGCTCGACCATCAACGCCGTGCCCGGCGGTGGCACAAAGCGAAACACCAGCACCAGCAAGACACTGCCGCCGGCGAACCAGAGCAGGGCCTTCGTGAGACGACGGAAAATTGAACGCAGCATAGAGATGGCTTGGCCGAACCCGTGGAGCGGGCCATTATACAGACCCTGCCGATGGCGTCTGACTGGAGTTCCCCATGCTGCGTGGCTTTTTGATGCTGGCTGCTTTTTTCGGATTCACCGGTGTTGCGCTGGGCGCGTTTGCCGCCCACGGCCTGAAAAACCGTCTGACGCCGGAATACCTGACGATCTTCCACACTGGCGTCACCTACCAACTGGTGCACACGCTCGCACTGTTCGGCGTTGCGCTGCTGGCCACGCAGATTCCAGGGCGGCTGGTCACTTGGGCCGGCGTGTCCTTCACCGTCGGCATTGTGTTGTTCTCCGGCAGCCTGTATCTGCTGACCACCACCGGCATCAGCAAGCTCGGCATCATTACCCCTTTTGGTGGCCTCGCGTTTCTCATCGGTTGGGTTTGCCTCGGCCTCGCCGCCTGGCGCTTGCAGCTAACCGCTTGACGCTTGGTACTGACCTTTAGGTCATGATCGGGCTAGAATGCCAGCCCCTAAAAATGATGGCGGCGTTGTGCATGCGCATTCAGTTGAACGGTGAGTCCTTTGAACTGCCCGACGGTGAAACCGTTGCGGGCCTGATCACCCGTCTGGATCTGGCCGGACGTCGGCTGGCGGTCGAGCTCAATCTGGACATCGTCCCGCGCAGCCAGCATGCCGACACTACGTTGAACGACGGCGACAACGTCGAAGTGGTCCACGCCATCGGTGGCGGCTGATCGCCCGGCCCGCAAGGGCACAGAATTCTGCAAGACCCTCACCCTTAAAGAGGATTCCCCATGAGCATCGTTCGTAGCGACAAGCCTTTTGTGCTGGCCGGTCGTACTTACCAGTCGCGTTTGCTGGTCGGTACCGGCAAGTACCGTGACATGGAAGAAACCCGCCAGGCCATCGAAGCCTCGGGTGCCGAGATCGTCACCTTCGCCGTACGCCGCACCAACCTGGGCCAGATCGAAGGCGAGCCGAACCTGCTTGAAGTGTTGTCGCCGGATCGCTACACCTTCCTGCCGAACACTGCCGGTTGCTACGACGCCATCGAAGCCGTGCGCACCTGCCGCCTGGCGCGTGAACTGCTCGACGGCCACAATCTGGTGAAGCTGGAAGTGCTGGCCGACCAGAAGACCCTGTTCCCCAACGTGATCGAAACCCTCAAGGCCGCCGAAACCCTGGTCAAGGAAGGCTTCGACGTGATGGTCTACACCAGCGATGACCCGATCATCGCCCGGCAACTGGCGGAAATCGGCTGCATCGCCGTGATGCCGCTGGCCGGTCTGATCGGCTCCGGTCTGGGCATCTGCAATCCGTACAACCTGCAGATCATCCTCGAAGAAGCCAAGATCCCGGTGCTGGTGGATGCCGGTGTCGGTACCGCTTCCGACGCGACCATCGCGATGGAGCTGGGTTGCGACGCCGTACTGATGAACTCGGCCATCGCCCACGCCCAGCAACCGGTCATGATGGCGCAAGCCATGCAGCACGCCATCGTCGCCGGTCGCCTGGCGTACCTCGCCGGCCGCATGCCGAAAAAACTCTATGCCAGCGCCTCTTCGCCGCTGGATGGTCTGATCAAGTAAGAGCCATTGATGACTGAATCGAACGACACGCCTGTCCAGCCGGACGAAGGCGACGAGCGCCAACACCGCCGCATCAAGAGCTTCGTGATGCGCGCCGGGCGCATGACCGAAGGCCAGCAACGCGGCCTGGACCAGGGCGCGCCGCTGTACGTGCTGCCGCTGGCCGATGCGCCGGTCGATTACGACCAGGTGTTCGGCCGCTCGGCGCCGCGCTCGCTGGAAATCGGTTTCGGCATGGGCCACTCGCTGCTGGAAATGGCCGCTGCTGCTCCAGAGCAGGATTTCATCGGTGTTGAAGTACACCGTCCGGGTGTCGGCGCGCTGCTCAATGGCGTGCTGACCCAAGGGCTGACCAACCTGCGGGTCTACGATTGCGACGCGATCGAAGTGCTCAACCGCTGCATCGCCGACAACAGCCTCGATCGCCTGATGCTGTTTTTCCCGGATCCGTGGCACAAGAGCCGCCACCACAAGCGACGCATCGTCCAGGCCTCGTTCGCCGAACTGGTGCGCAGCAAGTTGAAGGTTGGCGGCATTCTGCACATGGCCACCGACTGGGAACCGTACGCCGAGTACATGCTGGAAGTGATGAACGTCGCCCCCGGCTACCGCAACCTTGCCGAAGACGGCAAATGCGTCCCACGCCCGGCCGAACGCCCGATCACCAAGTTCGAACGCCGCGGCGAACGTCTTGGCCATGGCGTGTGGGATCTGAAGTTCGAAAAGATCGCTTAAGCATCACGCAATAAAAACTGTGGGAGCGAGCCTGCCCGCGAAAGCGGTCTGACAATCAACGATGATGTTGGATGTCATGACGCCTTCGCGAGCAGGCTCGCTCCCACATTTGTTTTGTGTATGAGGAGATTACAGGGGGGCAAGAAATCGAGCGGGCACCTGCTCTGTCAACCAGACGCCATTTTCGGCCTGATAGAACTTGAAGCCCTGTTCTTCCATCTGCTTCGCGGCAACCTTCAGAACGACTGGCGTTCCGTAGCGTTGACCCACGGCCGACGCGGTGGCGATCTCGTCGGACAGATGCACCTGATGGCGTTGTCCTGGAATCAAGCCTTGTTCGTGGATCGAGTCGAGAAAACGCGTCGCTGTTCCGTGGTAGAGCGTTTGCGGTGGCTGTTTCTGCTCGAATTGCAGATCAACGCTTTTCGTCGAGTGGCCTTGAACAGCGCGTATACAGTGGCCATCAGCGGAAATCGTAAAACGCTTCTTGTCACTGCTGGTCACGACGTTTTCAATCAGCTCACGACTTAAATGCCTGCCATCACGCGCCGCGCCGCTGATCAGTGCTTCGATATTTGCCCAGCCTTCCGAATTCAGATTCAGTCCGATCGCCTGAGGCTCGTGACGCAACACGAAGCTAAGAAATTTGCTCGTCTCATCCAGTAGTTTTTTACTCATGAACTTCCCTTTCATTGCGATCAACTGTGGGAGTGAGCCTGCTCGCGATTGCGGACTGACAGTCACCGAAGAGGTTGAATGTCAGACCACTATCGCGAGCAGGCTCACTCCTACATTCGTTTTGGGTGTGCCGAAAGATCAGCGGCGATCAGCAACCACGCCGATCAGCACCAGTACCACCAGCAGCACCGGCGCCAGGCTGTAGTTGTTGAACTGGCTCAGGCCTTTGATCACCCATGGCGTGGCGTAGATCAGCGCGGCGCCGCTGCCGATCAGGCAGAGCAGGGCCATCAGGGGCACGCGCAGGGCGCCGGCGATGCTGCCCAGGCGTTGCTCGACCCAGCCTTTGAAGTCAGCGCCGAACAGCACCAGCAGGCAACCGACCAGCGCCAGGGCGATTTCCGAGAGATTGCTGCGGCTCCAGCGGGAGACGGTGGCCAGCAGGTCGAGTATCAAATCCATGCGTTTTCCCTTTGAGCTGAAGTCAGTTCAGAAATTGTTGCAGCAAATCGTTGAGGAACAGTTGGCCGCGTTCGGTCGCCGCCAGGCGTGACGGTTCGACCTGCAACAGGCCGCTTTGTTCGGCCTCGCGCCGGCCTTCGGCGAGGGTGTCCAGCGACAGGCCGGTGCGTTCCGGATACAGGCGCGATTCGACCCCGGCAGTCAGGCGCAGGGCGTTCATCAGGAACTCGAACGGCATCTCGTCATTGCTCAGGGATTTCTCGCCGGCCTGAAAGCTTTTCGCCGGGTTCAGATAATCCTTCGGCAGGCGGGTTTTCCATGTGCGCACGATGCGCCCGTCCGGGTGGCTCAACTTGCCATGGGCGCCGGCGCCGATGCCGATGAAGTCGCCGAAGCTCCAGTAATTGAGGTTATGCCGCGCAGGGCGACCGGCCTGGGCATACGCCGACACTTCGTACTGCGCGTAACCGTGCTCGGCCAGCAGCGCCTGGCCGGCTTCCTGAATGTCCCACAGCGTGTCGTCTTCCGGCAGCACTGGCGGCTGATTCCAGAACACCGTATTGGGCTCCAGCGTCAGTTGATACCAGGAAATGTGCGTCGGTTTCAGCGCAATGGCTTGGCGCAGATCGCTCAGGGCATCGTCCAGCGACTGATCGGGCAAACCGTGCATCAAGTCCAGGTTGAAGTTATCGAACCCTGCCTGTCGCGCCATGCCCGCCGCACGCACGGCTTCGTCACCGTTGTGGATGCGGCCAAGGGCCTCAAGCTTCTCCTGCTGAAAGCTCTGGATACCGATCGATAGCCGGTTGATCCCCAGCTTGCGATAGGCGACAAACTTCTCTTGCTCGAAGGTGCCTGGATTGGCCTCAAGGGTGATTTCGATGTCGGCGGCGAACGGGATGCGCTGTTCGACGCCCTTCAGCAAACGCCCGAGGGCTTCGGCGCTGAACAGGCTCGGCGTCCCGCCACCGAAGAAAATCGAAGTCAGCTCACGGCCATACACCGCATGCAGATCCTGATCGAGATCGGCCAGCAGCGCGTCGACGTATTCCTGCTCCGGCAGCATCGGGCTGGCGGTGTGCGAGTTGAAATCGCAATACGGGCATTTGCGCACACACCACGGGATGTGGATGTACAGCGCCAGGGGCGGCAGGGTTGGCAGCGGCGCCCGAGGCGAGGACGCGGCGCCGCCGATAATCAGCGACGACGCGGAAGAATCAGTGGTCATTTCAAGCCCAGACGCTGGCGCAGCAGATCCATTGCACGGGCGCGGTGGCTGATCTGGTTCTTGTCGGCCGGGCTCAGTTCGGCGCTGGAGCAGTCGCGCTCCGGCACCCAGAACAGTGGGTCATAACCGAAGCCGTGCTCGCCGCTGGCAGCGGTGAGGATGCGCCCGTGCCACAGGCCTTCGCAGAGAATCGGCAGCGGATCATCGGCGTGGCGCACCAGTGCCAATACGCAGACGAACTGCGCGCCGCGCTCGGCTTGCGGTACGTCCTTCAGCGCATCGAGCAGTTTGGCGTTGTTCGCCGCATCGCCCTGGCCGTCGGCGTAACGCGCCGAGTAGATACCCGGCGCACCGCCAAGGAAATCCACCGCCAGCCCGGAATCATCGGCCAGTGCCGGCAGTCCGGAAATACGCGCGGCGTTGCGGGCCTTGAGGATCGCGTTCTCGACGAACGACAGGCCGGTTTCTTCCGGCTCGACCTTGCTCCATTCGCCAATCGAACGCAGTTGCACCGAGTCGCCGAGCATGGCCTGAAGTTCTTTGAGTTTGCCGGCGTTATGGCTGGCCAGTACGAGCTGCTTGATGTTCATCATTCGCCGGGAAAGAGTTCTTGGTTGAAATTGATAGTGTTGATCTTGTCGCCGTTCTGCACCTTGATTTCAAAGGTGCGGGTTTCCTGCTGCGGCACCGGGTACTGGGCGATGTAGTAGATCGCGCCCTGTTCGGTGACCTGGCGGAATTTCAGCGGCACGCTGTTGCTGGTCAGGTCCTTGATCGTGCCGGTGACGCTGGCGATCACCGGTTTGCCGTCCTTGACCACCGAAACATTGATCACGCCCTGGTTCTTGCTGCGGATCAGCTCGGCAGCCTTGGCGATGTCCGGTTGCAGGAACGTCGAGTTGAAGGTGTTGTAGTGCACCGTGATGTCGCCGAAGGTTTCCTTGCGCTCACCTTTGATGACGTCCGCCGCCATGGTGCTGGCGCTCAGGCAGGCGGTGAATAACAGCAACGCTAGACGGCTCATGTTCGTGCTCCTTCAAATGCCCTGGCTCAGACCGCGACTCGGGCGTCCGCCAACTGCGGACTGCTGACGCGGTAGATACCGATTTCACCTAACAGATTAGGCCATAGCTTACTGGCCCACCCGTGGCGGTGCTGTTGATCCACGGCAAGCCGATCAATGACCTTGGCGTCACGTTCGCGGCACAACTCTTCGAAGTCCTCGAAGGTGCAGAAGTGAATGTTCGGCGTGTTGTACCAGGTGTAAGGCAGGAATTCCGAGACCGGCATGCGGCCCTTGCTCGCCAGATACCAGCGGCAGCGCCAGTGGCCGAAGTTGGGGAAGGTAATGATGCACTGGCGACCGACCCGAAGCATTTCGTCGAGGATCTTGTCCGGGTAATGCACCGCTTGCAGGGCCTGGGTCATGACGACGATGTCGAAACTGTTGCTGGCAAAATTGCCCAGGCCTTTGTCCAGATCCTGCTCGATGACGTTGATGCCCTTGGCCACGCACTCGGCGATGTTGTCGGCGTCGTTTTCCAGGCCATAACCGGTGACGTTCTTGTTGTCGCGCAGCCAGGTCAGCAGCTCGCCGTCACCGCAACCCAGGTCTAGGACGCGGCTGCCGGCGGGGATCCATTCCTGGATGATTTCCAGATCAGCTCTCATGGCTTTCTCACAACGAAATGCGGTTCATGTAATTGCCGAACGCCTGCAAATAACGCGGGATCGGAATCAGGAAGGCGTCGTGGCCCTGCGGTGCGTCAATTTCCAGATAACTGACGTCCTTGCGCGCGGCCATCAGCGCATCCACCAGTTCCCGCGAGCGCGCCGGGGAGAAGCGCCAGTCGGTGGTGAACGACATCACGCAGAACTTGGCCGTGGCGTTTTCGAAGGTTTTCGCCAGATCATCGTCGAAGTTCGCCGCCGGATCGAAGTAGTCCAGCGCTTTTGTCATCAACAGATAAGTGTTGGCATCGAAGCGCCCGGAGAACTCTTCGCCCTGATAACGCAGGTAGCTTTCGACCTGGAACTCGACACTGTGGAAGTCGTAGTTGAGCTTTTCGCTCTTCAGGCCACGGCCGAATTTCTCACCCATGGAGTCGTCGGACAGATAGGTGATGTGGCCGACCATGCGCGCGAGCATCAGCCCGCGCTTGGGGATCACGCCGGCTTCCTGGAACGAACCGCCGTGGAATTCCGGATCGGTGAGGATCGCCTGGCGCGCGACTTCGTTGAAGGCGATGTTCTGCGCCGACAGTTTTGGTGCCGAGGCGATGGCCAGGCAGTGCCGCACGCGATCCGGGTAGGTGATGGTCCATTGCAACGCCTGCATGCCGCCGAGGCTGCCGCCGATCACCGCCGCCCACTGGCCGATGCCGAGCAGGTCAGCCAGGCGCGCCTGGCTGTGCACCCAGTCTTCGACGGTGAGCACCGGGAAGTCGGCGCCGAACGGCTTGCCGGTCTCCGGGTTGATACTGCTCGGGCCGGTGGAGCCGTTGCAGCCGCCGAGGTTGTTCAGGCTGACCACAAAGAACTTGTTGGTGTCGATCGGCTTGCCGGGGCCGATGCAGCTGTCCCACCAACCGGGCTTGCGGTCGTCGACGCTGTGATAACCAGCGGCGTGATGATGACCGGATAAGGCGTGGCAGATCAGCACGGCGTTGCTCGCCTGGGCGTTCAGCGTGCCGTAGGTTTCATAAATCAGATCATAAGCGGCCAGGGAACGCCCACAGGCCAGCGTCAGCGGTTCGCTGAAATGCGCGGTTTGCGGCGTTACCAGACCAACAGAATCGGCGGGAAAGGCAGTTGGCATCGACCCTGCTCTCGTTGAAATGAGGCGTAAGTCTAAAGACCGGGTGGGTTAGCGGCAAGCAGCCCTCACCCTAACCCTCTCCCAGAGGGAGAGGGGACTGACCAAGGTGTTCTGTCGAACTGCGCCGACCTGATAATTGCGAGTCGAACTCCAATCTTGAGCTCAACACAAATCGGCTCCCTCTCCCTTGGGAGAGGGCTGGGGTGAGGGGCGCAGACGACGCCATATCAAGCCGAGCGCCAATCCCTCTCACCTCACATCAGCAAGCGCAGGATTTCCGGCATCATCGTCATCGCCGCCAGATTGTTGATCACCAGCATGTCGATCAATTTCAGCGCAAGGAAAGCGAAGATCGGCGACAGATCCAGGCCGCCGAGGTTCGGCAGGAAGCGGCGGAACGGTGCCAGCGCCGGTTCGCAGATCTGGTTGACCAGTTCAGCACCCGGATTGTGGCTGCCCGGTGCGACCCACGACAGAATCACGCTGATGATCAGAGCGAAGAAGAAGATCTTCAGGAACAGTGCAGTGACGCCGATCAGCGACCAGATCACCAGTTGCAGCGGATTGCCAGTGGTGCCGTAGGTCAGCAGCAGGGTCAGCGCCATCAGCAGCAGTTGCACCAGAATCGCCAGCACCAGCGACGACATGTCGAGGCCGAACAGGCTCGGGATGATCCGGCGCAAAGGCTTGAGCAGCGGCTGGGTGGCCTTGACCACGAACTGGCACAGCGGGTTATAGAAGTTCGCCCGCACCAGTTGCAGGACGAAGCGCAGCAGCACGATCAGCAGGTACAGGCTGCCGAGGGTTTGCAGCACGTAAACCGCTGCGGTGTTCAATCCGATCATGTAAGGCTCCTTTATTTGCCCAGTTGTTCGGCCATTTCGGCCGAGCGGTGCGCGGCGGCGCCGAGTGCGGTTTCAACCAGCGCTTCGAAGCCGCCAGCCTGGAATGATTTGATCGCAGCTTCCGTGGTGCCATTCGGCGAGGTCACGCGGCGGCGCAGTTCGGCTGCATCGACATCGCTGGACACCGCCATGTGCGCGGCGCCCAGAGCAGTCTGCACGGTCAGTTGCTCAGCGATCTCTTTTGGCAGGCCAAGTTTGACGCCGGCGGCGGTCATCGCTTCGATCAGCAGGAAGAAGTACGCCGGGCCGGAGCCGGACACTGCGGTGACTGCGTCCAGTTGCTGTTCTTCTTCCAGCCACAGGGCGATGCCGACGGCGGACAGCAGCTCTTCGGCTTGCTGACGCTGCTCGGCGGTTACTTCGCTGGTCGCGTACAAACCGCTGACACCCTGACGCAGCAGCGCCGGGGTGTTCGGCATGCAGCGCACGATTGGCTGTTCGCCGAGCCACGCGGTCATGCTCGCGCAGGTAATGCCGGCGGCGATCGACACCACCAGTTGATTCGGTTTCAGGCTTGGGCGAATCGCCTCGCACACGGCTTTCATCGCCTGTGGCTTGACCGCCAGCACGATGACATCGACGCCGTCGATGGCCTGGGCGTTGTCAGCGAAGGTTTCGATGCCGTGTTCGGCGCTGACCTTGGCACGGGTGTCTTCGCCCGGATCGCTGGCGCGGATCTGCGCCGCTTCCAGACCTTTGGCGCGCAAGCCGCCAATCAGACTGGCCGCCATGTTGCCCGCACCGATAAACGCAATACGTGTGTTGCTCATGTGTGGTCCTTATCTGGAAACGTTCAAGACTGGGAATAATCTCTGGCGCCAAACAGCGCGGTACCGATCCGCACCCAGGTGGCGCCTTGGGCAATGGCCGACTCGAGGTCGTGGCTCATGCCCATGGACAATGTGTCGAGCGGCAGAGCGAGGCTCGCCTGCAATGTCTGCACGGCGGCGAAGGCAGCGTCCTGTTCAGCGCGCTCTTCGGTCGGCTCGGGAATCGCCATCAGTCCGCGCAATTTCAGCCGGGGCAGGGCGCTGATGGCCTCGGCCAGCGCCGGCAGATCGGCCGGGGTGCAACCGGATTTGCTCGCCTCGCCGCTGACATTGACCTGAATGCAGATGTTCAGGGGCGGCAGTTCGGCCGGGCGCTGCTCGGACAGGCGTTGGGCAATTTTCAGACGATCCACGGAGTGCACCCAGTCGAAATGCTCGGCAATCGCGCGAGTCTTGTTCGATTGAATGGGGCCGATGAAGTGCCAGATCAAGGGCAGGTCGGCCAGCTCCAGCTGTTTGCCCAAAGCTTCCTGCAAGTAGTTCTCGCCGAAGTCGCGCAGGCCGGCGGCATAGGCTTCACGCAGGGCCTGGGCGGGTTTGGTCTTGCTCACGGCGAGCAAATGGATGCTGTTTTCGTCGCGGTGCGCAGCTTTCGCCGCTGCCTGGATGCGCGAACTAACCTGAAGGATGTTGTCTGCTATCGTGGACATCAAGAGGCGCCGGCGGTCTGTAGGTTCGCGGCATTCTACTGGAATTGAGGGACGCTATGGATATCACTGAACTGCTGGCCTTCAGCGCCAAACAGGGCGCTTCCGACCTGCACCTGTCGGCCGGCCTGCCGCCGATGATCCGTGTCGATGGCGACGTGCGACGGATCAATCTGCCGGCGCTGGATCACAAGCAAGTGCACGAGCTGATCTACGACATCATGAACGACACCCAGCGCATCGAATTCGAGAAAAATCTGGAAACGGATTTTTCCTTTGATGTACCCGGGGTGGCGCGCTTTCGGGTCAATGCATTCAACCAGAACCGTGGCGCTGGCGCCGTGTTCCGCACTATTCCGTCGAAAGTGCTGAGCATGGAAGACCTCGCCATGGGCGATGTTTTCCGCAAGATCACCGATGCGCCGCGCGGGCTGGTGCTGGTCACCGGGCCGACCGGCTCCGGCAAATCGACCACGCTGGCGGCGATGATCGATTACCTCAACACCCATCGCCATCACCACATCCTCACCATTGAGGACCCCATCGAGTTCGTCCATGAATCGCGCAAATGCCTGATCAATCAGCGCGAAGTCCATCGCGATACGCGCAGCTTCGCCACCGCACTGCGCTCGGCGCTGCGTGAAGACCCGGACGTGATTCTGGTCGGCGAGATGCGTGATCTGGAAACCATTCGCCTGGCGCTGACCGCCGCCGAGACCGGGCATCTGGTGTTCGGCACGCTGCACACGACCTCAGCGGCGAAGACCATCGACCGCGTGGTCGACGTGTTTCCCGGCGACGAGAAATCGATGGTGCGTTCGATGCTGTCAGAGTCGTTGCTGGCGGTGGTGTCGCAGACGTTGATCAAGAAGATCGGCGGCGGGCGGGTGGCGGCGCATGAAATCATGCTCGGGACATCGGCGATCCGTAACCTGATCCGCGAGGACAAGGTGGCGCAGATGTATTCGGCGATTCAGACCGGTGGGTCGTTGGGGATGCAGACACTCGATATGTGCCTGAAGGATCTGGTGACCAAGGGCCTGATCAGCCGCGAGCATGCGCGGGAGAAGGCGCGTACGCCTGATAATTTCTGAGGGTCGCTGGTGCGGCTGCCGGCCCCTTCGCGAGCAGGCTCGCTCCCACATCAAACCGCATTCCTTCAGCTGGAATGCATTCTTCTGTGGGAGCGAGCCTGCTCGCGAAAAGGCCGGTACTGCTGAAGCTGATTCAGGAGATCAAACAGCTCAGCGCTGGACTACGCGCAGCTGCTGTTGTTCTTTCGGCAATACGCGCTTGGCCACGACGTAATGCTTTTCCCAGTACGGCTTGTTCAGCGTGTCGATGCTCACCGCTTTGCCACGGCGCGGGGCGTGGATGAAGCGGTCGTTGCCCAGGTAGATGGCAACGTGGTTGACCCGACGGCTCTTGATGTTGAAGAAAATCAGATCGCCCGGCTTCAGATCCTTGCGCTCGACTTTCTCGCCGTGACCGCTGGCCATGGCATTGGAGGTGCGTGGCAGGTCGAAAGTAGCGTCGTTGAACGCGTATTTCACCAGACCGCTGCAATCGAAGCCTTTACTTGGGCTGCTGCCGCCCCAACGATAAGGTGTACCGAGGACGTTTACCGCACGGCTCAGCACATTGCTGCTTTCCTTGCTCGCCATCGGTGGCACCAGCTTGCTGCGGCTCTTGCTGCTCAGCGTGGTGGTCTTGCTCTTGCTGCTTTTGCTCGATGGAGCCGAAGCATGGGATTTAGGGGTGAAGCCGTTGACGTTGGGAAGACGTTGCTCACGATTGGTGGCGTGGGCGGCCAGTGGCATTAATAGGCAAATAGTCAGCCATGTCTTGAAAAATGGTCGCATTAGGCGTGGCTCATAAGTGATAGCGCGCAACTTTATAACAGCTTTTTTTGCCGTTCCGAGGCCGTTCATCGATTCATTCGGCTGGCTACGGAACCAAAAACGCTCAAAAAGTACGCAATTGTCCGACAGAAGTCAGGTTCTACAAGGGTTTCGCGCTAGCAACGGTAACATTTGCCATACGTCGGCCACCTGTAAAAAAGTCACAAAGAAATGAAGAATATTTATCTATCGAGTGCAATGAGGTCTTAATGAACAGCTATCAGCTACCCCGCGTGAAAGAAAAAGACACTCACAGCAAAGTCATCGGCTACCTGCTGTGGATTTTCGGATTCACTGGCGCGCACCGCTTTTATTACGGCAAACCGGTGACCGGGACGATCTGGTTCTTCACCTTCGGTTTGCTGGGGATTGGCTGGCTGATCGACCTGTTTCTGATCCCGGCGATGGATCGCGAAGCGGACCTGCGCTTTGCCGCCGGGCCGATCGAGTACAACGTCGCGTGGATTCTGCTGACCTTCCTCGGTGTGTTCGGCGTGCACCGGATGTATCAGGGCAAATGGATCAGCGGCTTGCTGTATCTGCTGACCGGCGGGTTGTTCTTTATTGGCGTGCTGTATGACTTCTGGACGCTGAACGATCAGGTGTCGGTGCGCAACGCGCAGAATCGCGGCGCCTTCCAGTAAGCTTTCGCGAGCAGGCTCGCTCCCACAGGAATCACCGCAATACCTGTGGGAGCGAGCCTGCTCGCGAAGGGGTCAACTGGCTATCAAGCCTGGTGCGTAATCCGCCCATCTACCAGCGTATAGCGCACCACGCCCGGCAGACTGTGGCCGATGAACGGGCAGTTCTCGCCCTTCGACAGCCAGTGTTCACCGGCCACCGTCGAAGACTTCGGATCGAACAGCACGATATCCGCCGCGCCGCCTACCGCCAGTTTGCCCGCCGGCAGGCGCAGCGCTTCGGCCGGGCCTGCGCTCAACCGAGCCAATAGCGTCGGCAAGTCGAGCAAACCATCCTCAACCAGCGTCATCGCCAGCGGCAGCAGCAACTCAACACTGCTGATGCCCGGCTCGGTGGCGCCGAACGGGGCCAGTTTGGCGTCGCGCTCGTGGGGCTGGTGATGGCTGGAAATGGCCGAGACCACCCCGGACTTCACTGCCTCACGCAGGCCATCGCGATCGGCGCGGGTGCGCAGCGGCGGTTGCACGTGGTAGAGGCTGTTGAAGTCGATCAGCGCTTCGTCAGTCAGGATCAGCTGATACAGCGCAACATCCGCCGTTACCTTCAAGCCACGGGCCTGGGCCTGGGCAATCAGCGCCACACCGCGCGCACTGGTCAGCTGGCTGAAATGCGCACGCACGCCGGTCTGCTCGACCAGCAGCAGATCGCGAGCCAGCGCCACGGTTTCGGCGGTTTCCGGGATGCCCGGCAGGCCAAGGAAACTGGCGACCGCGCCTTCGTGGGCCAGACCGCCCTCGGCCAGATCGTGATCCTGCGAGTTGAAGATCACCGTCAGGTCGAAAGTCGCCGCATATTCCAGCGCCCGGCACAGGGTGCGGCTGTTGCGAAAGCTCTCCAGACCGTTGCCGAACGCCACGCATCCGGCGTCGCGCAAGGCCACCAGTTCGGCCAATTGCTCACCGTCGAGACCTTTGCTCAGCGCGCCGATCGGGAACACCTTGGTGTTGCCGGCTTCGCGGGCGCGGTCGAGGATCAGTTCGGCGACGGCTGAGGTGTCGAGCACCGGTCTGGTCTTCGGTGGGCAGCACAGGCTGGTCACGCCACCGGCAGCGGCGGCGCGGGTTTCGCTGACGATCGAGCCTTTGCGGCTGTAACCCGGCTCGCGCAGGGCGACATTGAGATCGACCAGGCCAGGTGCGGCGACCAGACCTTGGGCATCGATGGTTTCTACTGCGCTGAAACCGGCCGGTGCGGCGCCGAGGGCGACGATCTTGCAGGCTTCAACGTGGATGTCGGTGATTTGATCCAGGCCGCTGCTGGGATCGATAACGCGTGCGCCGAGAATGCTGAGCTTCACTGGGCGTTCTCCTGCTCGAATTGACGTTGCGCAGTCTGCCCGCTCATGGCCATGGACAGCACGGCCATACGAATCGCGATGCCGTAGGTCACTTGATTGAGGATCACCGAGTGCGGGCCGTCGGCCACCGCCGACTCGATCTCCACGCCACGGTTGATCGGCCCCGGGTGCATGACGATGCAATCGGGTTTGGCCCCGGCCAGACGCGCGGTGGTCAGGCCGAACAGGCGGTAGAACTCGCCTTCGCTGGGCAGCAGGCCACCGGTCATGCGTTCACGCTGCAGGCGCAGCATGATCACCACGTCGACGTCTTTCAGGCCTTCAGCCATGTCGGTGTAGACCTTGACGCCGTATTGCTCGATGCCGATCGGCAGCAGGGTTTTCGGCGCGATCACGCGGATATCCGGGCAGCCGAGGGTTTTCAGCGCGAGCATGTTCGAGCGCGCCACCCGCGAATGCAGGATGTCGCCGACGATCGCCACCGAGAGGTTTTCGAAACCGCCCTTGTGCCGACGGATGGTGAGCATGTCGAGCATGCCTTGGGTCGGGTGCGCATGCCGGCCGTCGCCGCCGTTGATGATCGCCACCTGCGGGCAGACATGCTCGGCGATGAAGTGCGCCGCGCCCGAGTCGCCGTGGCGAACGACGAACATGTCGGCGGCCATCGCCTCAAGGTTGCGCAGGGTATCGAGTAACGTTTCGCCCTTGCTCGCCGACGATGTCGACACGTTCAGGGTGATCACGTCTGCCGACAACCGTTGGGCCGCCAGTTCAAACGTGGTGCGGGTGCGCGTGGAGTTTTCGAAGAACACGTTGCACACGGTCTTGCCGCGCAGCAACGGGACTTTCTTCACCGCCCGGGCACCGACTTCAAGGAACGAGTCGGCAGTGTCGAGGATTTCCGTCAGCAACTCGCGGCGCAGGCCGTCGAGCGAGAGGAAGTGGCGCAGCTGGCCCTGATCATTGAGCTGCAGCGGGCGCTTGGTATCTAGAGGCGTCATCGCGAGGGGGACTCTCAATAGGGCGGATTAAAGGGTGACGTCTTGCAGTTCGAGCGTCAGCGGCTCGGGGCCGGACAACTTGACCCGCTGGTTGCCGGCCAGGGTCAGGGTGGCGCCGACCACGTTGGGGCGGATCGGCAGCTCGCCGGCGTCCAGGTCCAGCAGGCAGACCAGGGTGACGCTGGCCGGGCGGCCGTAATCGAACAATTCATTCATGGCGGCGCGGATAGTCCGACCGCTCATCAGCACGTCGTCGATCAGCACCAGATGCTGGCCTTCGATCTCGAAGGGCAGGGCGGACGGGCGCACTTGCGGGTGCAGGCCATTCTGGCTGAAGTCATCGCGATAGAAGGACACATCCAGCGTGCCCAGTGGCGCATCGCTGTTCAGTTCCTTGAGCAGCGCCTGCGCGACCCAGATGCCGCCGGTGCGGATACCGATGTAACGCGGTTCGCTGATGTCACGCTGGGCAAGGTGCGCCTTGAGGCGGGTCGCCATCTGGCTGATCAGATCGGCGGGATTGGGCAGGCTCATGGTTGCTCCTTCGTGATTCCGCGCTGCGTCCTGCTGGACGAAGCTCGGTTTATAACCAAAAGAAAAGCGCCGAAGCGCTTGTCAGGATTCAAACAATGCAGTGTTTTCATCGAGCCAGCCCTGCAGCAGCAGGGCAGCGGCGATGGCGTCCACCGGGTTGTCGCGGTAACTGCCTTTCTGCCCGCCACGCACCAGTCGCTCGCCCTTGGCTTCGAAAGTGGTCAGGCGTTCGTCGTGGGTATAGAAGGGCAGGTTGTAGCGGCCGTTGAGGCGGCGGGCGAATTTCTCGGCGCGTACGCACATGTCGCTGGGCGTGCCGTCCATGTTCAGCGGCAGGCCGACCACCACGGCGTCGGGTTTCCATTCTTTTATTAGCGCTTCGACCTGATCCCAGTTCGGCACGCCGTTCTGCGCTTTCAAAGTGCACAGCTCGCGGGCCTGGCCGGTGATGACCTGGCCGACCGCGACGCCGATCTGTTTGGTGCCGTAGTCGAAGCCGAGAATCAGGCGCAGGGCCATCAGGCGTGACCTGCCTGGCTGGTGAGCAGATTGAGATCGATGCCCAAGTGCCGCGCTGCCGCTTCCAGGCGCAATTCGCTGCGGGTGTTGAACAGTATGTCGGCGTTGAAAGGGCAGGTCAGCCAGGCGTTGTCGGCCAGTTCGGCTTCCAGTTGCCCGGCTTCCCAGCCGGCGTAACCGAGGGTGATCAGGCTCTGCGCGGGGCCGACGCCGTCAGCGATGGCGAACAGCACGTCCTGCGAAGTCGACAGGGCCAGGTCGCCGTCCAGCTGCGCCGTGGCCTGGAACGTTTGGCCCGCCGGGTGCAGGACAAAACCGCGATCGGTCTGCACCGGCCCGCCGATGAAGATCGGCACATCCTGGCAGCGTGCCGGCGGCTCGATGTCCGGGCGCAGCTGTTCGAGGATGTCGGCCAGGTTCAAGTCTTGCGGCCTGTTGACCACCAGCCCCATCGCGCCATTGGCCGTGTGCTCGACGATGTAGGTCAAGGTGTGGGCAAAGTTCGGGTCGGCCATGTGTGGCATGGCGATCAGGAAGTGATGCTTGAGGTAGCTGGGGCTGACGTTTTTCATGAGCGCTAGTGTGGCGTCGCAAGGGCGAACTGACAAGCTGAGGCTTTAAAAGATCGCAGCCTTCGGCAGCTCCTACAGGGTGTACGCAGGCCCACTGTAGGAGCTGCCGAAGGCTGCGATCTTTTGATTTTGCTCTTAATTGCTTGAGAGCTTGTCGCCCCGGGCAAATTTCCAGGTGCGGATGATTTCCAGGCGGTCGATGTCCGACAGATCGCCGGTAAACGGTGCAAACGGCGCGGCCAGGCGGACGATGCGCTGCGCGGCCTGATCGAGCAGCGGCTGGCCGGAGGATTCGAGCACCAGCACCTCATACAGCGAACCGTCGCGGTTGATCGAGACCATCAGGCGCAAATTGCCGTAGATCTGCTTGCGCCGTGCTTCTTCGGGGTAGTTGAGGTTGCCGATGCGCTCGACCTTCTTGCGCCAGTCGTCCTTGTACCAGGCGCCCTTGTCGCGCATGGTCGAGGCCGCGCTCAAGCGGTGGATGCGCGGGCGTTTGGCGTACAGCTGTTGTTCCTTGGCCAGCTCTGCTTCGAGGCTGGCGATGTCGCTGGACAACTGCGAGCTGTCGAACACCGGCGCGTCGACGGTCGGTTTGACTTCGGTTTTGCTTTCTTCTTTCTTGGTCGGCGCCTTTTTCGGTTTCGGCGCGACGGTGGTCACCGCTGCCTTCGGTGCGGCTTCCTGCACCACTGGCTTGGCGGCGGGCGGCGGGGTGACCTTTTTGACCTGATTGTCCTGGAAAGGCGCGACTTCAGTGGTCTTGGGCAGGGCCTTCTTATCGAGCGTGCCGCTGCCTTCCTGGTTTTCCTGAGCGAGAAAATCTGCCTTTTCCGGCTTCTTCTCGGCCTTGAAGGTGGCCAGGGTGATTTCCAGGGTTTTGCTGATCTGCTGCGGCTCGACCATGGTGAAGCCGACGCCGAGCAGCAGCGCCAGGTGAATCAGCGCCGCGAGAAACAGGGTAAAACCGAGGCGATCGGCCGGGCGCACGCCACGATGGGCGAGTTCAGCGGGCAGATCGGACGGGAGGGTCATGACAAGAAAACCAACATCGCGTTTTTCAGAGGCTGCGCATGATAACGCAATGTTGGTTTCGCGCCTTGGGCTTCACGCTTCAAGCGACAGGCTGCATGTGACGTACATCAAGCTTGTGGCTTTTTGCCGGCCGCTTGCAGCTTTTTATCGATCGCATCCATCAGCATCCCGCCGATATCAGTGCCGAACGCATTGTCGATTTCACGGATGCAGGTCGGGCTGGTGACGTTGATTTCGGTCAGGTGCTCGCCGATCACGTCGAGGCCGACAAACAGCAAGCCTTTCTCGCGCAAGGTCGGGCCGACCTGGGCGGCGATCCAGCGATCCTTCTCGGTCAGCGGACGCGCTTCGCCACGGCCACCGGCGGCGAGGTTGCCACGGGTTTCGCCCAGCGCCGGAATCCGCGCCAGGCAGTAATCCACCGGCTCGCCATCGATCATCAGGATGCGCTTGTCGCCATCGACGATCGCCGGCAGGTAACCCTGAATCATGATCTGCTGCTTGCCGTGCAGGGTCAGGGTTTCGAGGATCACCGAGAGGTTCGGGTGGCCGGCGGTGTGGCGGAAGATCGACGAACCGCCCATGCCGTCCAGCGGCTTGAGGATCACGTCACCGTGATGGTCGGCGAACTCACGCAATACGTCCGGGCGGCGGCTGACGATGGTCGGCGGCGTGCACTGCGGAAACAGCGTGGCGAACAGCTTTTCATTGCAGTCGCGCAGGCTCTGCGGCTTGTTCACCACCAGCACGCCGGCGGCTTCGGCCTGTTCCAGCAAGTAAGTGGAGTAGACGAACTCCATGTCGAACGGCGGATCCTTGCGCATCAGGATCACGTCCAGGTCGCTCAGCAGCTTGTCCTGTTCGGCGTCCAGCTCGAACCATTTGTCCGGGTTGGCGAAGACTTTCAGCGGGCTCATCCGCGCCCGCGCCTGGCCTTCGGCCTGATACAGGTCTTTCTGTTCCATGTAGAACAGTTCCCAGCCACGCTTCTGCGCGGCCAGCAGCATGGCCAGCGAGCTATCCTTTTTATAGGAGATGCTGGCGATAGGGTCCATGACAATCCCGACGCGAACGCTCATTGGGTTTTCCTCGAAATTTGGCTACCGGATCGGTATTGAAAAAGTGCCGCCAGAGTGGCGCCGGGCGGGTTTCGGGTCAAGGAAAAACCCGTCGATAGATTGCATCTGGAGACTGTGCTAAAAAGGCTGGCAGATCGCGCCGCCCCATGGGTTTCAAGGGTTTCAGGCCATTATTCACAGCAAAACGGACAATTTGATTCGCAAAGGCGACGGTAGAACCCTCTTATGGAACAGCAGTCCAGCGCCTTGAAGGTCATGGTGATCGACGACTCGAAAACGATTCGCCGCACCGCCGAAACATTGTTGAAGAATGTCGGTTGCGAAGTGATCACCGCCATCGACGGTTTCGATGCGCTGGCGAAGATTGCCGACCACCATCCCGGGATCATCTTTGTCGACATCATGATGCCGCGTCTGGACGGTTATCAGACCTGCGCCCTGATCAAGAACAACAGCGCCTTCAAGGCGACGCCGGTGATCATGCTGTCGTCCAGGGACGGTCTGTTCGACAAGGCCAAGGGGCGGATTGTCGGCTCTGATCAATTTCTGACCAAGCCGTTCAGCAAAGAAGAACTGCTCAACGCGATCCAGGCCCATGTTCCGGGCTTCGCCGCCGTTTTGCCGCAGTAAGACACGCACAGTGACGCTCGGCCAGCGGGCCGGCAGTCGACCAGAAAAATGGGGAAGACCATGGCACGTATCCTGATCGTCGATGATTCGCCGACTGAAATGTACAAACTCACCGGCATGCTCGAAAAGCACGGCCATGAAGTGCTCAAGGCCGAGAACGGCGCCGACGGCGTGGCCTTGGCCCGTCAGGAAAAACCCGACGCGGTGCTGATGGACATCGTCATGCCTGGCCTCAACGGTTTTCAGGCGACCCGGCAGTTGACCAAGGATGCCGACACGGCGCACATCCCGGTGATCATCATCACCACCAAGGATCAGGAGACCGACAAGGTCTGGGGCACCCGCCAGGGCGCCAAGGATTACCTGACCAAACCGGTCGACGAAGACACCCTGATCAAGACCCTGAACAACGTACTCAACGGCTGATCGCGCGATCATGAACGAATCGCTGACCGCGTTCGAACTGCTCTGGCAGATCGACCAGCGCTGCCGCCTGCTGGCAGCGGACCTGCCGTCGCAAGCGGCGCGCCCGGATCGCTGGAGCGGCATCGGCTTTCGCCTCGGCGAACATTGGTATGTGGCGCCGATGGGCGAAGTCAGCGAAGTCCTGCATGAACCGCGCTTCACCCAGTTGCCCGGGGTCAAGCCGTGGGTCAAGGGTGTCGCCAATCTGCGCGGGCGGCTGCTGCCGATCATGGACCTGTGCGGCTTCTTCGGCCATGAGCTGTCGCCGCTGCGCAAACAACGGCGGGTATTGGTGGTGGAACATGAAGACGTGTTCGCCGGGGTAATGGTCGACGAAGTCATCGGCTTGCAGCATTTCGAACAGGGCAGTTTCGAGCCGCTGTCGATCAGCAAGCGCCAGGGCTCCAAGGCCGAATTCGTCAAAGGCTATTTCCGCCGTGAACAGAACTGGCGGGTGTTCAGCCTGTTCGCACTGGCCAGGTCTCCGGTGTTCATGGGTGTGGCTCTATAGCACGAACAACAGAACCCATGTGGACGCGGGCCATGTGGCGAGGGGATTTATCCCCGTTGGGTCGCGCAGCGGCCCCAAAAACTGCAATGCCTGACACCGTCAGCGCATGCGATATTTTTGCGACTGCTTCGCAGCCGAACGGGGATAAATCCCCTCGTCACAAGGCTCGCTCCCACAAGGGCCATGGCAGGTTTCATAGGCGAGGACCGATGACAAAAGCAAAAACAGGCAAGTCGGCAGAAGCATCACGCAGTCGCGCACAGATCATTGTGCTGTTTATCGCACTGATCGTGTTCATCATGCTGCTGTTCGCCAACTTCGCGTACCTCAACACCCAGGCGAACTACGACAAGCAGTACATCGGCCATGCCGGCGAACTGCGCGTGCTCTCGCAACGCATCGCCAAGAACGCCACCGAAGCGGCGGCGGGCAAGGCTGCGGCGTTCAAGCTGCTCAGTGATGCGCGCAACGATTTTGCCCAGCGCTGGGGCTACCTGAAGAAGGGTGACCCGAACACCGGCCTGCCGCCGGCACCCGTCGCCGTGCGCCCGGAAATGCGCGCGGTGCAGATGGACTGGGAGCGCCTGTTGAAAAACACCGATGCGATCCTCAGCAGCGAACAGACCGTGCTGTCGCTGCATCAGGTCGCCGCGACGTTGGCAGAAACCGTGCCGCAGTTGCAGATCGAATACGAAAAAGTCGTGGAAATCCTCCTCCAGCGCGGCGCTCCGGCGGCGCAGGTGGCAATGGCGCAACGGCAATCGCTACTGGCTGAACGCATTCTTGGCGCAGTCAACACCGTGCTCGCCGGTGACGAAAATTCACAGCAGGCCGCCGACGCCTTTGGCCGCGATGCCGCGCGTTTCGGCCTGGTGCTTAACGGCATGTTGCAAGGCAACCCGGCGCTGAAAATCAGCCAGGTCGAAGACCGCGACGCCCGTGCGCGTTTGAGCGAAATTTCCGAGCTGTTCCAGTTCGTTTCCGGCTCCGTGGATGAAATCCTCGAAACCTCGCCGGAGCTGTTCAAGGTCCGCGAGTCGGCCAGCAACATCTTCACCCTGTCGCAAACCCTGCTCGACGAAGCCTCACACCTTGCTACAGGTTTCGAGCATCTGGCCGGCGGGCGCAACACCGACACCATTGGCGGCTATGTGCTGGGCTTGCTGGCGCTCGCCTCGATCATCCTCATCGGTCTGGTCATGGTCCGCGAAACCAATCGCCAGTTGCGTGAAACCGCCGAGAAGAACGAGCGCAACCAGAACGCGATCATGCGCCTGCTCGACGAAATCGAAGACCTCGCCGATGGCGACCTCACCGTGACCGCTTCGGTGACCGAAGACTTCACCGGCACCATCGCCGACTCGATCAACTATTCCGTCGACCAATTGCGCGATCTGGTCGCCACCATCAACCTCACCGCCGGCCAGGTTGCCGCCGCCGTGCAGGAAACCCAGGCCACCGCCATGCATCTGGCCCAAGCGTCTGAGCAACAGGCCCAGCAGATTTCCGAAGCTTCGACGGCGATCAGCGACATGGCCGAGTCCATCGATCAGGTCTCGGCCAACGCTGCCGAATCGTCGGCGGTGGCCGAGCGTTCCGTGGAAATCGCCAACAAGGGCAACGAGGTGGTGCACAACACCATCCACGGTATGGACAACATCCGCGAACAGATTCAGGACACCGCCAAGCGCATCAAGCGCCTCGGCGAGTCCTCTCAGGAAATCGGCGACATCGTCAGCCTGATCGACGACATCGCCGACCAGACCAACATTCTCGCCCTCAACGCGGCGATCCAGGCGTCGATGGCCGGTGATGCCGGGCGCGGTTTTGCCGTGGTTGCCGACGAAGTGCAACGGCTGGCCGAACGTTCGTCCGCCGCGACCCGGCAGATCGAAACCCTGGTGCGGGCGATTCAGGCCGACACCAACGAAGCGGTGATTTCCATGGAACAGACCACCACCGAAGTGGTGCGCGGCGCGCGACTGGCGCAGGATGCCGGTGTGGCCCTGGAAGAAATCGAAGGCGTATCCAAGACCCTCGCGGCGCTGATCCAGAGCATTTCCAACGCGGCGCAGCAGCAGACCTCCTCGGCCGGGCAGATCTCGCTGACGATGAACGTGATCCAGCAGATCACCTCGCAGACTTCGTCGGGGTCCACGGCCACCGCCGAGAGCATCGGCAACCTGGCGAAAATGGCCAGTCAGTTGCGCCGTTCGGTGTCCGGTTTCACCTTGCCGGCGGCGACAGATAAAGCGTGAGTGGAGTGGTTATGGGTGATCGGCACGACTACGTGGCCCTGGAATGGGTCAAGGGCGAAATTGCCGAAACGCTGAAGCTGGCGCATCAGGCGATCGAGGCCGTGCTCGACGATCCGCAGGCCTTCCCCGGGCTGGACGAATGTCTGGCGTACATTCATCAGGTCCACGGCAGTCTGCAAATGGTCGAGTTCTACGGCGCAGCGTTACTGGCCGAAGAAATGGAGCACTTGGTCGAAGCCCTGCAACATGATCGTGTACCGCACCGCGACGAAGCCCTGCACCTGCTGCTGCAAGCTCTGGGGCAACTGCCGCTTTACCTTGACCGCGTGCAGAGCGCCCGCCGCGACCTGCCGCTGGTGGTGTTGCCGCTGATCAACGATCTGCGCAGCGCTCGCGGTGAAAGCCTGCTGGCGGAAACCAGCCTGTTCAGCCCGCCACTGCCCGAGCTGGCGCCGCTCGGCGACGAGGCACTCGCCGCGCTGGAACCGCCCGATCTGCCGAACGTGCTGCGCAAACTGCGGCAGATGCTGCAAATGGCTCTGGTCGGTCTGCTGCGCGAACAGGACGACCAGACGCACCTTGGCTATCTGGCCAAAGTCTTCAGCCGTCTCGAAGCGCTGAGCGGCGACGCGCCGTTGAGCCCTTTGTGGCAAATCGCCTCGGCATTGGTCGAGGGCATGCGCGAGGGCGTCATCGCCAACAGTCCGGCGCTGCGCAGCCTGTTCAAGGACACCGACCAAGAGCTCAAGCGCCTGCTCGAGCAGGGCATCGTCGGGCTCAATCAGCCGGCGCCGGCCGAGCTGCTGAAAAGCCTGTTGTTCTATATTGCCAAAGCCGAACATCCCACCGGGCAGATGCTGACCATGAAAGATCACTACTCCCTGGACGACGCGTTGCCCGACAGCGCGATGGTCGATGAAGAACGCGCACGCCTCGCCGGCCCCGACCGCGATGCCATGCGCTCGGTGCTGGCGGCGCTGTGCGAAGAGCTGGTGCGGGTCAAGGAGCGCCTCGATCTGTTCGTGCGCAGCGACCGCCAGCACGCCTCGGATCTGGACAGCCTGCTCGCGCCGCTGCGGCAGATTGCCGACACCCTCGCGGTGCTTGGTTTCGGCCAGCCGCGCAAAGTCATCATCGACCAACTGGCAGTGGTGCTCAGCCTCGCCCAAGGCCAGCGCGAACCGAACGACGCTATCCTCATGGACGTCGCCGGGGCCTTGCTCTACGTCGAAGCGACGCTGGCCGGCATGGTCGGCACGGTGGAGACGCAAAGCGCCGAAGACGCACGCCTGCCGACCACCGACCTGACGCAGATCCATCAGATCGTGATCAAGGAAGCGCGCATCTGCCTGCAACAGGCCAAGGACATGATCGTCGACTACATCGACGCCGATTGGGACCGCCAGCATCTGCAACCGCTGCCCGAACTGCTGACGCAGGTGCGCGGAGCGCTGGCGATGATTCCGCTGGCCCGCGCGGCGAGTCTGGTCGAGGCCTGCAACGGTTTCATTCGCGAGCATTTGATGCTCGATGCCCACGAACCGGGCTGGGAACAACTCGATCATCTGGCCGATGTGATCAGCAGCCTGGAGTATTACCTCGAACGCCTGAGCGACGACCCGCAGGCGCCCGCCGAGCATCTGCTCGATGTCGCGCAAAACAGCCTTGCCAGCCTCGGCTTCTTTGCCAACGAGCAGCCCGGCGAAGCGCAAGTGCCGGTGCTCGATGAGGTGCTCAGCCCCAGCGAAGCGCAGCTCATGCAGGATCTGCAAACCCTTGACGACCCTGACGTCGTGCAGTCGCTCGCCGAGGTGCTGGCCAGCCCGGTGTCGGCGCTCAACCCGCCGGCGCGCAACACCCCTGACAGCCTGATGCCGCCGCCGACCGATGAAGAACCGGTCGACGATGAACTGCGCGAAGTATTCCTCGAAGAGACCGACGAAGTCCTCGCGGTCCTCCACGAATACCTGCCGCGCTGGACCGCCAATCCGCAGGACCGCGCCGCACTGACCGAACTGCGCCGGGCCTTTCATACCCTGAAGGGCAGCGGGCGCATGGTCCGTGCCTTGGTCCTTGGCGAACTGGCCTGGGCCGTGGAAAATCTGCTCAACCGCGTGCTCGAACAAAGCGTCGAGCCCGGCGCAGTGCTGCGCCAGTTGCTCGGCGACACGCTGTTGCTGCTGCCCGAGCTGATCAACGAATTCGCCACCCAGCGTCAGCGCCAACGCAGCGATGTCGACCAACTCGCCGCCCGCGCCCACGCGTTGGCCAAAGGCGATGAGCCGCTGGCTGCCGAAGACACCGACGACGTCGCCGCGCTCGATCCGCTGCTGCTGGAAATCTTCCGCAAAGAAGCCGAAACCCACCTCGCCAGCCTCAACCGTTTCCTCGATCAGGCCGCCGAACAGGTGCCGTTGCCGGCCAGCGACGAACTGCAACGGGCGCTGCACACGCTCAAGGGCAGTGCCTCGATGGCCGGCGTATTGCCGATGGCCGAACTGGCGGCTTCGCTGGATCAACTGGCCCGCGAGTTCAAGGCGCATCAGTTGCCGCTGGATCTGGACGAGGTTGAATTGCTGCTCGAAGCCGAGGGCTTGTTCCGCGTCGGCCTGCGTCAGCTCAAACACGATCCGCTGGCGCCGATTGTCGGTGCGCAGTCGCTGATCAAACGCACCGAGGCGCTGCTCGCCGAGCGCCTGCAAGCCAGCTCCGATGGCGCTGACAGCGGCCTGCGCCTCAAGCGCGATCCGCAGCTGATCAACAACTTCCTCGCCCAGGGCATGGACATCCTCCTCGACGCCGAAAACCTCTTGCAGCGCTGGCAGCAACACCCCGGCGAGCGCCAGGAACTCAGCGCCTTGCTCGATGAGCTGACCACTCTGGGCGAGGGCGCGCACCTTGCCGATCTGCTTCCGGTCGATGGCCTCTGCGAAGCTTTGCTCGACCTGTATGGCGCGGTGGAAGAAAGCAGCCTGGCGGTCAGTGAGCGGTTTTTCCACGAGGCGCAACTGGCCCACGAAGCGCTGATCAACATGCTCGACGAGCTCGCTGCCGGCCAGGAAATCACCGCGCAACCGGAGCGGATTCGTGCCTTGCAGGAACTGCTCGACGAAGGCCTCGACCCGGCGGCGATGGGCCTGATCCGCAGCGACGGCAGTCGCACCCTGGACATTCGCGAACTGGGCAGCGCCACCGCCCAATTGCAGCAATCGGTTGCCGCCCTTGAGCCTGACGACGAGATCGTCGAAATCTTCCTCGAAGAGGCAGTGGACATTCTCGACAGCGCCGGGCAAGCCTTGCAGCGCTGGCGCAAGGACCCGGACAACGCCGCGCCGCTGTCGTCATTGCAGCGCGACTTGCACACGCTGAAGGGCGGCGCGCGCATGGCCGAAGTCGAGGCCGTCGGCGACCTTGCCCAGGAGCTGGAAAACCTCTACGAAGGGCTGGTCGATCGGCGTTACAGCCACAGCGTCGTGCTCGAAGGTTTGCTCCAGCAAAGTCACGAGCGTTTGGCGCTGATGCTGGAGCAACTGCAAGCGCATCAAGCGCTGACCCCGGCGCAGGATCTGATCGACGCGATCCGTCAATTGCGTCAGGGCCAGGCCGCCAGCGAATCTGCCCCCGCAGCGGTCGAACACGACAACGCCGGGCATGACCCGGAACTGTTGGAAATCTTCCTCGAAGAAGGTTTCGACATCATCGAAAGCTCCGGCGCCGCGCTGTTGCGCTGGCAGGCCGAGCCGGGTAACCGTCAGGAGATTGAAACCCTGCTGCGCGATCTACACACCCTCAAGGGTGGCGCGCGGATGGTCGAAATCGGCCCGATCGGCGACCTCGCCCATGAGCTGGAATTTCTCTACGAAAGTCTCTCTAGCGGTGCGCTGCAACCGTCTGCCGAACTGTTTGCGCTGGTGCAACGCGGCCATGACCGACTGGCGCAAATGCTCGATGGTGTGCGCGCCGGGCAGCCGTGCCCACCGGCCGATCGGCTGATCAGCGCGATCCAGAATTTCAGTCACCCGGTGCAGGTTGAAGCGCCACCGGCGCCGGTCGCGGCACCGGTGGCCAAGCCCGAGGCTGCGCCACCGGCCGCCGATGCTGGCGCGGACATGGTCAAGGTCTCGTCCGAGCTGCTTGATGAACTGGTCAATCTGGCCGGGGAAACCTCGATCTTTCGTGGGCGAATCGAGCAGCAAGTCAACGATGCGCAGATTGCTCTCAACGAGATGGAAACCACCATCGAGCGCATGCGCGATCAGTTGCGCCGCCTCGACACCGAAACCCAAGGGCGCATCCTCAGCCGCCAGCAAGTCGATGGCGAACGCCTCGGTTATGAAGACTTCGATCCGCTGGAAATGGACCGCCATTCGCAGCTCCAGCAACTGTCGCGGGCGCTGTTCGAATCCGCTTCTGACCTGCTCGACCTCAAGGAAACCCTCGACCGCCGCAACCACGATGCGGAGAACCTGTTGCAGCAACAGGGGCGGATCAACACCGAATTGCAGGAAGGCCTGATGCGCACGCGCATGGTGCCGTTCGAACGCATGGTGCCGCGTCTGAAACGCATCGTTCGTCAGGTCGCCGAAGAGCTGGGCAAGGATGTCGCTTTTGTCGTCGGCAATGCCGATGGCGAGATGGATCGCAATGTGCTGGAACGCATGGCCGCGCCGCTGGAACACATGCTGCGCAACGCCGTCGACCATGGCCTCGAACCCGCCGATGTGCGGCTGGCGGCAGGCAAACCGGCGCAAGGGCAGATCACCCTTGATCTGTCCCGCGAAGGCGGTGACATGGTTTTCGACATCCGCGACGACGGCGCCGGGGTGCCGCTGGAAGCCGTGCGGCGCAAGGCGATCAAACGCGGCTTGCTGGCGCCCGACGCCGAGATCAGCGACCGCGACGTGTTGCAGTTCATCCTTCAGCCGGGTTTCTCCACGGCGGAAAAGATCACCCAGATTTCCGGGCGTGGCGTCGGCATGGACGTGGTCCACGAAGAGGTGCGTCAGCTCGGCGGCAGCATGAGTATCGATTCGGTGCCGGGGCAGGGCGTGCATTTCCGCATTCGCCTGCCGTTCACCGTGTCGGTCAACCGCGCGCTGATGGTGCAGTGCGCTGAGGATCAATACGCGATTCCGCTGAACACCATCGAAGGCATCGTGCGTGTGTTGCCGAATGATCTGGAAGGGCACTTCCGGCAGGATCCACCGAGTTATCAATACGGCGGCCAGCGTTATGAGCTGTGCTACCTGGGCGAGCTGTTGAAGACTGCGCCACGGCCAAAACTGCTCGGGCAGAACCTGCCGTTGCCGGTGCTGCTGGTGCATTGCAACGACCGCCATGTTGCGGTGCTGGTCGACGCCATGGCCGGCACTCGCGAGATCGTGGTCAAGAGCCTCGGCCCGCAGTTCGCGGCGGTGCAGGGCGTGTCGGGGGCGACGATTCTCGGCGACGGCCGGGTGGTGTTGATTCTGGATCTGCTCGCACCGATCCGCGCGATGCAGGCGCGCCTAGCGCAAGAGCCGGCGCGCACGGAGATCGACAGCGAACCGCACAAGCCGCTGCTGATCATGGTCGTCGATGACTCGGTGACGGTGCGCAAGGTCACCAGCCGTTTGCTCGAGCGCCACGGCATGAACGTGCTGACTGCCAAGGACGGCGTCGATGCGATGCTGCTCCTCGAAGAACACACGCCCGACCTGATGCTGCTCGACATCGAAATGCCGCGCATGGACGGCTTCGAAGTCGCCACCCAGGTACGCGCCGACGAACGCCTGTGCCACTTGCCAATCATCATGATCACCTCGCGCACCGGGCAGAAACACCGCGACCGCGCCATGGCCATCGGCGTCAACGACTACCTCGGCAAGCCGTATCAGGAATCGGTGTTGCTGGAGAGCATCGCCCAGTGGAGCAAGAAACATGCATGAGCACCGGCACAACCCGCGCACCAGCCAGCTCACCGGGCTGTTGCTGCCGCTGGCCGATCGCAACCTGATCCTGCCCAATGTCGCCATCGCCGAGCTGATCGACTACCAGGCCAGCGCCTTCGATCTCGACACGCCGCCGTGGTACCTGGGCCGGGTAACGTGGCGCGAGCGGCAGATTCCGTTGATCAGTTTCGAATCGGCCTGCGGGCAGAAAATCGTCATCGGCGAACGGGCGCGGATCGTCATCCTGAATGCGCTGGGCGGCTTGCCCGAGCTGAGATTCATCGCCCTGTTGGTGCAGGGGATTCCTCGGTCGTACAAGCTGGACAGTCAGTTGAGTTATGTCGATGTGCCGTTGTGTGCGCTGGAGCAGGCGGCGGTGCAGGTCGGCGAGCAGGTGGCGAAGGTGCCGGATTTGTTGGGGCTGGAGCAGTTACTGGTGGATGCGGGATTGGCCCGCTGATCCAAGGCTTGACTGATCATTCCCACGCTCCGCGTGGGAATGCAGCCCGGGACGCTCCGCGTCCCATCAAGAGCCGAACGCGGAGCGTCCGTGGAGGCATTCCCACGGAGAGCGTGGGAACGATCAAAAGCCCCTCACCCCAGCCCTCTCCCAAAGGGAGAGGGAGCCGACCGAGGTGTCTCGCGTCCTACATCGACCTGAATGACCGAGTCGATTATGGATTCACTACAACGGGCTCAGGTCAGCGTCATTCCCAAGCATCCCCCAATCGGTTCCCTCTCCCTCCGGGAGAGGGCTAGGGTGAGGGTAGCTTTTGAACGTTACGCTCAGCGTAATGATTCACCGCCCAGCTTGATTGATGCCCTCACCACACACGCCTAACTTGGCTCCACGACAGCGAACCCCGTGGAGTGAGCATGACAACAACAATTTCCCCCGACTCGCGCTGGACGCGGCGGCGTGACGAAAAGCAGCGCCGGCTCGACAAGGTGCGCGGGCTCGCCGATGGCGCGGTGTTGCCTAGCGACAAGATCGTCGCCGCGCTCGAAGCGCTGATGCACCCCGGCGACCGCGTGGTGCTGGAGGGCAACAACCAGAAGCAGGCGGATTTCCTTTCGCGCTCGCTGGCCAAGGCCGACCCGGCCAAGCTCCACGATCTGCACATGATCATGCCCAGCGTCGGCCGCTCCGAACATCTTGATCTGTTCGAACGTGGCATTGCCCGCAAGCTCGATTTCTCCTTCGCCGGCACCCAGAGCCTGCGCATCAGCCAGTTGCTCGAAGATGGCTTGCTCGAAGTCGGCGCCATTCACACGTACATCGAACTCTACGCCCGCCTCGTCGTGGACCTGATCCCCAACGTTGTGCTCTCGGCCGGCTTCATGGCCGACCGCGCCGGCAACATCTACACCGGCCCGAGCACCGAAGATACCCCGGCACTGATCGAACCGGCGGCGTTCAGCGATGGCATCGTTATCGTTCAGGTCAACCAATTGGTCGATGACGTCAGCGAGCTGCCTCGCGTAGACATTCCCGCTTCATGGGTCGATTTCGTCGTGGTCGCCGACAAGCCGTTCTACATCGAACCGCTGTTCACCCGCGACCCACGGCACATCAAGCCTGTGCACGTGCTGATGGCGATGATGGCGATTCGCGGGATCTACGAAAAACACAACGTGCAGTCGCTCAACCACGGCATTGGTTTCAACACCGCCGCCATCGAACTGATCCTGCCGACCTACGGCGAATCCCTAGGCCTGAAAGGCAAAATCTGCCGCAACTGGACGCTCAATCCGCACCCGACGCTGATCCCGGCGATTGAAAGCGGCTGGGTCGAGAGCGTGCATTGCTTCGGTACCGAACTGGGCATGGAAAACTACATCGCCGCTCGGCCCGATGTGTTCTTCACTGGCCGCGACGGCTCGCTGCGCTCCAACCGCATGGTCTGCCAACTGGCCGGGCAATACGCGGTGGATCTGTTTATCGGCGCGACATTGCAGGTCGATGGCGACGGCCATTCCTCGACCGTGACTCGGGGCCGTCTCGCCGGTTTCGGTGGTGCGCCAAACATGGGCCACGACCCGCGCGGCCGCCGTCACGGCACCCCGGCGTGGCTGGACATGCGCCACGCCGACGGGCCGCAACCGATGCTCGAACGCGGCAAGAAACTCGTGGTGCAAATGGTCGAGACCTTCCAGGAGGGCGGCAAACCGACCTTCGTCGAAACCCTCGACGCCGTGGAGGTGGCGAAGAAAAGCGGCATGCCACTGGCGCCGATCATGATCTACGGCGACGACGTTACCCACCTGCTTACCGAAGAAGGCATCGCCTACCTGTACAAAGCGCGCTCGCTGGAAGAACGCCAGGCGATGATCGCAGCGGTCGCCGGGGTTACCGCCATCGGCCTGCGACACAACCCGAAAGACACCGAACGCATGCGCCGCGAAGGCCTGATCGCCTTGCCCGAAGACCTCGGCATCCGCCGCACTGACGCCACGCGCGAATTGCTCGCGGCGAAAGGCGTCGCCGATCTGGTCGAGTGGTCCGGCGGCCTGTACAACCCGCCCGCCAAATTCAGGAGCTGGTAATGCACGCATTTAACCTGCAAGCGAAACCGCTTTCTCTGGCTGACCGCTTGGCCGATCTGGCGGTGGACGCACTGATCGACGAAGCCGATCTGTCGCCGAAACCGGCGCTGGTCGATCGTCGCGGCAATGGCGCACACACCGATCTGCACCTGGGCCTGATGCACGCGTCGGCGCTGGCATTGTGGCCGGCATTCAAGGAAATGGCCGAGGCCGCGCTGGAGATCGGTGAAGTCGGTTTGCCGTTGCGCGAAGCGATCGGCCGCATCGGCCGTGAAGGCGAGCAAGCCATGCTCACAACCACCCAAGGCGTCAACACCCATCGCGGCGCGATCTGGGCGTTGGGACTGTTGGTGACGGCCGCCGCGCTGCAACCGAAATCCATCGCCCTGTGTGCCGCACGCCTGGCACTGCTCGACGATCGCTACGCACCGACACCGCTCAGCCACGGCGCACAGGTCGCCCAGCGTTACGGCGCACGTGGCGCTCGGGAAGAAGCGCAACTGGGCTTCCCGTCCGTGGTGCAACGCGGCCTGCCGCAACTGCATAAAAGCCGCGCCAACGGCCACGGCGAACAGAACGCCCGGCTTGATGCGTTGCTGGCGATCATGACCGAGCTGGCAGACACCTGCGTGCTTTACCGCGCCGGCGAACCGGGCCTGCACGCCATGCAGGCCGGCGCGCAAGCGGTACTCGATGCCGGCGGCAGCGCCAGCCTCAGCGGTCGCCGGCGCCTGCACGAACTCGATCAACAACTCATCGCATTGAATGCCTCGCCCGGTGGCGCCGCCGACCTGCTCGCCGCCACGCTGTTGCTCGATCGTATCGAGCGCGACGGCATCTCTCAGGGAGCGTTTTGATGGAAAACCTATCGTTTGAATTCCCCGCCGGGCAGCCGCCACGCGGGCGTGCGCTGGTCGGTTGTGTCGGCTCGGGTGATCTGGAAGTGCTGATCGAACCGGGTCTGGCCGGCAAGCTGACGATCAACGTGCAGACCTCGGTCAACGGCGCGCAGCAGCGCTGGCAGCACCTGTTTGCGCGGATGTTCGACGGCACCACGCCTCCGGCGATGGCCATCGATATCCACGATTTCGGCGCGACGCCGGGGGTGGTGCGCTTGCGTCTGGAACAGGGTTTCGAGGAGATCGGCCATGACTGACAGCGCAGCGTTGCTCAACAAACACAGTTTCGTCGAACTTGGCGCACGGCAGCGGGCGCAAGCCTTGCTCGACGCCGGGACCTTTCGCGAACTGCTCGATCCGTTTCAACGGGTCATGTCGCCGTGGCTCGAGCGCCAGGGCGTAGTGCCGCAAGCCGATGACGGGGTGGTGATCGCCAAGGGCAGCCTCGACGGTTTGCCGGTGGTCATTGCGGCGATTGAAGGTGCGTTTCAGGGCGGCAGCCTTGGCGAAGTCGGCGGGGCGAAGATTGCCGGTGCGCTGGAACTGGCTGCCGAAGACAACCGCAACGCCATCCCCACCCGCGCCGTGTTGCTGCTGGAAACCGGTGGCGTGCGCTTGCAGGAAGCCAATCTAGGGCTGGCGGCGATTGCCGATATTCACGCGGCGATTGTCGATTTGCAGCAATACCAACCGGTGGTCGGCGTGGTCGCCGGCAGTGTCGGTTGCTTCGGCGGCATGTCGATCGCCGCAGCGCTGTGCAGTTATTTGCTGGTGACCCAGGAAGCACGTCTCGGCCTGAACGGCCCGCAGGTGATCGAGCAGGAAGCCGGGATCGAGGAATACGACTCCCGCGACCGGCCCTTCATCTGGAGCCTGACCGGCGGCGAACAGCGTTTCAACACCGGACTGGTGGACCGTTATGTCGGCGATGATGTAGCGCAGATTCGTCAGCAGGTCGGTGAATTGCTCCAGCAAGGCTTGCCGGCACAGTCACGCAGTCAACGCGCCGAGTGGTTCCTGCAACGCCTCGGCAAGCTGAACACTGACCAGCAAATCGAACCGTCGGTGGTTCGCGATCTGTATCAAGGAGAGCGCTCATGAGCAGTTACTCACTGCGCGGTTTGCACTGGTTCAATGCGCTCAGCGCTGGCGCCAGTGTCGTCGAAGGGTTGCCGCCGTCATTGAAAGTGGCCGACGCTGAGCTCGGGCGTTTTATCGCCGTGGTCGCCGACCCGGACAATCGTTTCCCCCGCGCCCGCAATGGCGAGGTCGGTTTGCTCGAAGGCTGGGGGCTGGCCAAGGCTGTGGATGACGCGATCAGCGCCGACCGCGACAGCGCACAGAAGCGCCCGATCATCGCCATCGTCGATGTGCCGAGCCAGGCGTATGGCCGGCGCGAAGAAGCCCTCGGCATTCATCAGGCGCTGGCCGGCGCGGCGGACAGTTATGCTCGTGCGCGATTGGCCGGGCATCCGGTGATTGCGCTGCTGGTGGGCAAGGCCATGTCGGGTGCGTTTCTCGCCCACGGTTATCAGGCCAATCGCCTGATTGCTTTGCGCGATCCCGGCGTGATGGTCCACGCGATGGGCAAAGCCTCGGCGGCGCGGGTGACCTTGCGCAGTGTCGAGGAACTGGAAGCGCTGGCCTCGAGCGTGCCGCCGATGGCCTACGACATCGACAGCTACGCCAGCCTCGGCCTGCTCTGGGAAACCCTCTCGGTGCAGCAGATCGAACAACCGACGGCGGAAGATCTGACGCGCGTGACTGAGTGCCTCAAGCAAGCGATCAACGATGTGACCAGCACAGATTTGAAAGGGCGACTTGGTGCGAGCAATCGTGCCGCCTCCAGCAAAGTCCGCGAGTTGCTGAGGGCGCAGTGGTGAACCTGCCCCTGGCCCACGATCTGCTCTGGGGCATGACCCCGGCGCAGTTGCCGGCGGATGCGCCGCAGTGGGCGGTCGCGGCGCTGGCGGCCGGGCAACCGGTGGTGGTGCGCCGGGCCTTGAGCGAGGAAGGTCAGGTCGCGGTCGGTGTGCGCGGTGTGTTGCGCGAGCAGCGGCTGGCGGCGGTTATGGCGCTGGATTCGATTGCCTGTCGGGTCAGTCCCGAAGCCCTTTGTCATGTTGAGTGTGAGCGAGATCTGCCGGTGATGCAGGCGCTCAAACAACTGCGGCCGATGCTCGATGACTGCCGTTGGGTCTGGGGTGTCAGCGGCAGTGTCGGGTTTGAATTGGCCAGTGGTTTTGCAGCGATGCATGCGGCCAGTGATCTCGATCTGATTCTGCGTGCGCCGCAGATGATCGGCCGTGATCAGGCGCGCGAACTGGTCGCGCTATTTGATCAAACTGTGTGCCGAGTCGACATGCAATTGCAGACGCCGTTCGGCGCTGTGGCGTTGCGGGAATGGGCCAGCGGTTCGTCCCGAGTGCTGCTGAAAAATGCTTATCAGGCCTGTCTGGTGACGGATCCGTGGAACCCGCAGGAGCAGGCAGCGTGAGCAGTCTGCTGGTGTTTCCCGGCCAGGGCGCGCAGCAAGCGGGCATGCTCCAGCGTTTGCCAAGGGAAACGCTGGTCGAGGCCAGTGATGTGCTCGGCGAGGATGTCTTGCTGCTGGATTGTGCCGAGGCATTGCGCACGACACGAGCGGTTCAGTTGTGCCTGCTGATCGCCGGTGTCGCTGCTTCGCGGCAGTTATTGCAGGATGAACTGAGCGCGGATTACGTCGCCGGCCTGTCCATCGGCGCCTACCCGGCGGCGGTGGTGGCAGGGGCCTTGAGTTTCAGCGATGCGCTGCATCTGGCCAGTCTGCGCGGTGAGCTGATGCAACAAGCCTATCCACAGGGCTACGGCATGACCGCGATCATCGGCTTGCAGTTGTCCACAGTCGAAACCCTGCTGGCGCAAGTGCACAGCGAAGATGCGCCGGTGTATCTGGCCAACATCAACGCCGATAACCAAGTGGTGATTGCCGGCAGCGACAAGGCCATGCACGCGGTGGCCGAACTGGCACGCAGTCGCGGCGCCGGAGTGGCGAAACGGCTGGCGGTGAGCGTGCCGTCGCATTGCCCATTGCTGGAAAAACCGGCGCAGGCGCTTGCCGAAGCCTTCGCCAGGGTCGAACTTAAAACGCCACGGATCGGCTATCTCAGCGGCAGCCGCGCCCGCCCTGTGAGCAAAGTCGAAGCGCTGCGTGACGACCTCGCTTTCAACATGTGCCGCGTGGTGGACTGGCGCGGCACCGTGCAAAGCGCCTACGAGCGCGGCGTACGTCTACAGATCGAACTGCCGCCCGGTGCGGTGCTGACCGGGCTGGCGCGCCGGGTGTTCGAGCAAGGCACCGTCACTGCCTTCGACAGTGCCCGCCTAGACACCCTGCAAGCGCTGTTGCGCGAGGAGGGTGGCCGCCAACTCTAAAACCGCCGCGACTCAAGCTTCGAACAACAAAAACAACATTCGACGATGCACTTTGAGGACTACAACAATGATTATTTACGGTGTGGCATTTCTCGCCTTTTGCACGCTGGTCGGTATCTGGGTCGGTGAACTGCTCGGCAAGCTGATCGGCGTGCCGGCCAACGTCGGCGGTGTCGGTATTGCGATGCTGCTGTTGATCGGCCTGGGCAGCTATCTCTACAAGAGCGGCTGGCTCAAGGGCAAGACCGAGCAGGGCGTGGAGTTCTGGAGTGCGATCTACATTCCCATCGTGGTCGCCATGGCCGCACAGCAGAATGTCTACGGTGCGCTGAAGGGCGGCCCGATGGCGATTCTTGCCGGCACCCTCGCCGTAGTGATCGCTTTTGCCTTGGTGCCGGTGCTGACGCGCATGGGCAACAAGCAAGAGACGCCGATTGCTCCTGCCAAGAATGCGGGGTAATCGCCATGTACGAATCAATGATGAAAGTGATCACCGGCTACGGTTTGATCAGCGGCTTTTTGATTGTCGGCCTGACCATGTGGGTGTCCTACTGGATGTCCAACACTTTCACCAAGGGCCGTCTGCACGGTTCGGCGATCGCCATTCTGCTCGGGCTGGTGCTGTCGTATATCGGCGGCGCACTGACCGGTGGGCAAAAAGGCGTGGTGGATATTCCCCTGCTGTCCGGCATCGGCCTGCTCGGCGGTGCGATGCTGCGGGATTTCGCGATTGTGGCGACGGCGTTTGGCGTGAGTGTCGATGAGCTCAAACGCGCCGGATTCGTCGGTGTGCTGGCGCTGTTTGTCGGCGTTGGCACCTCGTTCGTCGCCGGGGTCGGCGTGGCGATGGCGTTCGGCTACACCGATGCGGTGAGCCTGACCACCATTGGCGCGGGTGCCGTGACTTACATTGTCGGCCCGGTGACCGGCGCGGCGATTGGTGCCACTTCCGAAGTGATGGCGCTGTCGATTGCGGCGGGGCTGATCAAGGCGATTCTGGTGATGGTGATGACACCGTTCGTGGCACCGATGATCGGCCTGAACAATCCGCGCAGCGCGGTGATTTTCGGTGGGTTGATGGGCACCTCCAGCGGCGTTGCCGGAGGTCTGGCGGCCACCGATCCGAAGCTGGTGCCGTACGGTTGCCTGACGGCGGCGTTCTACACCGCGCTCGGGTGTCTGCTTGGGCCTTCGCTGTTGTTTCTGGCGATGCGCGGGTTGATGGGTTAGTCAATTTAAGCTGCCCTCACCCTAACCCTCTCCCGGAGGGAGAGGGGACTGACCGAGTTGTTCTGGCGTTATACATCGACCTGAAATTTCTAAGTCGAACTCAGGTTCTGAAAAAGCCCCCGATCTGCTCCCTTTCCCCCTCTACCCCTTGGGGGAGAGGGCTGGGGTGAGGGGGTAGCTCTTGATTTTGATCTTGATCTAAACCCCAGCCTGCCGATTGGCATACATCCGACACTCCGCCAACAACGCCAGCAAATTCGGGTCACGCTCCTTGGCCTTCAGAAACACCACGCCAATGTGCTGCTGCAACCGGTACTTCTCCTGCAACGGAATCAGCTTCACCCGATTCTCGTACACCGCCGCAATCCGCCCCGGCAACAAGGCGTACCCCACCCCTGAGCTGACCATGCTCAGCAGGGTGAAGATGTCATTGACCTGCATCGCCACCTTCGGCTCGAACCCCGCTTGCTTGAATACCCGCACACCGTCCTGATGCGTGGCGAAGCCCTGGGTCAGGGTGATGAAGGTTTCATCGCGCACTTCCGCCAGATCGACTTCACTGCGCTGAGCGAATTTTGAATCGGCCGGGGTGGCGAGGAAGATGTCGTCGGAAAACAGCGAAATCTGCTCGCAATCCGGATCGTTGATGCTGTCGTCCAGCGACACCAGAATCGCGTCGACTTCCATGTTTTTCAGCTTGTAGAGCAGGTCGATGTTCGAGCCGAGGATCAGGTCGATGTTGAGTTCGCTGCGGCGGATTTTCAGGCCCATGATCAGCTGCGGCACGGTCTTCACCGTCAGCGAATACAGCGAGCCGAGCTTGAAGCGCTCGGCGGAGAACCCGGCGGCTTCGCGGGTCAGGCGCACGCTGTCGACGACGTCGTTGATCAGCTTCTGCGCACGTTCTTCCAGCACATAAGCGCTTTCCAGCGGCGTCAGGTTGCGTCCTTCGTGTTTGAACAGCGGGCAGCGCAGGGCGTTTTCCAAAGAGTGAATGGCGCGGTGCACGCTGACGTTGCTGGTCTGCAGTTCGGCGGCAGCGCGGGCGAGGTTGCCGGTGCGCATGAAGGCGAGGAACACCTCGAGTTTTTTCAGGGTCAATTCTTCGTCGATCAGCATGGCGCGGACTCTTTTTGGTATCGGCCGATTGTGCCCAATTCCCGCGGGCCGCGCAGGCGAGGTTGAACAGAAACATTGCGCTTTTACGCTCAAGGCCCGAGCCTTGCGCGCTGCGGTAACGAATGTGAGGTGAGCAATACATGTATCACGGGGAAAAACTCAACGCCTGGACCCATCTGGTCGGGGCCATCGCCGCGTTTATCGGCGGCGTGTGGATGCTGGTGATTGCCAGCCTCGACGGCAGTCCGTGGAAGATTGTCAGCGTGGCGATCTACGCCTTCACTTTGCTGGTGCTCTACAGCGCCTCGACCGTGTATCACAGCGTGCGCGGGCGCAAGAAAGCGATCATGAAGAAGGTCGATCATTTCTCGATCTACCTGCTGATCGCCGGCAGCTACACGCCGTTCTGCCTGGTGACGTTACGCGGGCCTTGGGGCTGGACGCTGTTCGGGATTGTCTGGGGGCTGGCGCTGATCGGCATCCTGCAAGAGATCAAACCGCGTTCCGAGGCGCGGATTCTGTCGATCGTGATTTACGCGGTGATGGGCTGGATCGTGCTGGTCGCGGTCAAACCGCTGATTGCCGCACTGGGCACGGCCGGGTTTGCCTGGCTGGCGTCGGGCGGGGTTTTGTATACGGTGGGGATTATCTTCTTTGCCCTGGATCACCGCCTGCGGCATGCCCATGGCATTTGGCATCTGTTTGTGATCGCGGGAAGTCTGCTGCACTTTGTGGCGATTCTGTTTTACGTCCTGTAAATGCAATCCCTGTGGGAGCGAGCCTGCTCGCGAAGGCGTCAGGTCAGCCAACACCTTCGTTGAATGAAACACCGCTTTCGCGAGCAGGCTCGCTCCCACAATAAATCTTCAGTGAACTCTGGTTTTGTGAACACCCTAGATCCAATGTGGGAGCGAGCCTGCTCGCGAAGGGGCCTTAGAAATCACCCCACAGTTGCTGGGCCACCGCCAACGCCACCACCGGCGCGGTCTCGGTGCGCAACACGCGCGGGCCGAGGCGGGCGGCGTGGAAGCCATTGCCTTTGGCCTGCTCGACTTCGCCATCCGTCAACCCACCTTCCGGTCCGATCAGAAACGCCAGCGTCGCCGGTTTGGCATGGCTGACCAGCGGTTCTGCGACCGGATGCAGCACCAGTTTCAATTCGGCTTCAGTCTGCTTGAGCCAGTCCGCCAGCAACACTGGCGGATGAATCACCGGCACCCGTGAACGCCCGCACTGTTCGCAGGCACTGATCGCCACCTGGCGCCAGTGCAGCAAGCGCTTGTCGGCGCGTTCGTCCTTGAGGCGCACTTCGCAGCGTTCGCTGAAGATCGGGGTGATTTGCGTCACGCCCAGTTCAGTGGCTTTCTGAATCGCCCAGTCCATGCGCTCGCCCCGGGACAGGCCCTGGCCGAGGTGGATCTGCAGCGGCGATTCGATTTGCCCGGCGAACTGCTCGTCGATCTGCACGACCACGCGCTTCTTGCCGACTTCGACGAGCGATCCGCGAAACTCATGGCCGGAACCGTCGAACAACTGCACCGCATCGCCTTCGGCCATGCGCAGCACGCGGCTGATGTAATGCGCCTGGGCCTCCGGCAGTTCGTGTTCGCCAGTGCTCAGCGGGGCGTCGATAAAGAAGCGGGACAGTCTCATTTCGGGTCTCTCAGATTAGATCGTTCCCACGCTCTGCGTGGGAATGCCTCATCGGACGCTCTGCGTCCGCTTTTGGGACGCGGAGCGTCCCGGCTGCATTCCCACGCGGAGCGTGGGAACGAGAAATTACGGTTAGCCCGGGTCGCGGAATCCCGGATGGAAGTCTTTCGGCACCGCAACACTGACGCTGTCACGCGTAGCAATATCAATACCTTCACTGGCCACTTCGGCGAGGAAGTCGATCTGCTCCGGGGTGATCACATACGGCGGCAGGAAATACACCACGCTGCCCAGCGGCCGCAACAACGCACCACGTTCCAGTGCATGCTGGAAAACCTTCAAGCCACGACGCTCCTGCCAAGGGTAGGCCTCTTTCGTGGCTTTATCCTTGACCATCTCGATGGCCAGGACCATGCCGGTCTGGCGCACTTCGGAGACGTTCGGGTGATCCACCAGATGCGCAGTCGCCGAGGCCATGCGCTGAGCCAGCGCCTGGTTGTTCGCGATGACGTTGTCCTGCTCGAAGATGTCCAGGGTCGCCAGTGCCGCAGCGCAGGCCAGCGGGTTGCCGGTGTAGCTGTGCGAATGGAGGAAGGCGCGCAGGGTCGGGTAGTCGTCGTAGAAGGCGCTGTAGACCTCGTCGGTGGTCAGGCACGCGGCCAGCGGCAGGTAGCCGCCGGTGAGGGCTTTCGACAGGCAGAGGAAGTCCGGGCGGATGCCGGCCTGTTCGCAGGCGAACATCGTTCCGGTGCGGCCGAAGCCGACGGCGATTTCGTCGTGGATCAGGTGCACGCCGTAACGGTCGCAGGCCTCGCGCAACAGCTTGAGGTACACCGGGTGATACATGCGCATGCCGCCCGCGCCCTGAATCAACGGCTCGACGATCACTGCCGCGACGCTGTCATGATTCTCTGCCAGCGTCTGTTCCATGGCCGCGAACATATTGCGTGAGTGTTCTTCCCAGCTCATGCCGTCGGGCCGGCCGTAGCAATCCGGGCTCGGCACTTTGATGGTGTCCATCAGCAGCGCTTTGTAGGTCTCGGTGAACAGCGGCACATCGCCGACCGCCATCGCCGCCATGGTCTCGCCGTGATAGCTGTTGGTCAGGGTGACGAAGCGCTTCTTGTTCGGCTGGCCGCGATTGAGCCAGTAGTGAAAGCTCATCTTCAGCGCGACTTCGATGCAGGACGAGCCGTTATCGGCGTAGAACACCCGGTTCAGGCCTTGCGGGGTCATCTTCACCAGGCGCTCGGACAGCTCGATCACCGGCTGGTGGCTGAAACCGGCAAGGATCACGTGTTCGAGTTGATCGACCTGATCCTTGATGCGCTGGTTGATGCGCGGGTTGGCGTGGCCGAACACGTTGACCCACCAGGAACTGACTGCGTCGAGGTAGCGCTTGCCTTCGAAGTCTTCGAGCCAGACGCCTTCGCCGCGCTTGATCGGGATCAGCGGCAGCTGTTCGTGGTCTTTCATCTGGGTGCAGGGATGCCACAACACCGCGAGATCGCGTTGCATCCACTGGTTATTCAGGCCCATTTACAGTCTCCTCGAGGCGGCTCGCGTCAGGCGCGGGCAAACAATCGCGCAAGCCTATGCAATGCATCGCGCGGGAACAACCCATTGTGTCGATTGAACTACTTTGTCTGAGCCGATAGACGTCGCTGGCGGCGTTTTGATGGCTAACGTATTCTTCGCGGTTCTTTGAGTCGTCTGACTCGCAAAACTGCTTTTTCCCACATGTTTTTCCGGAGTTCGCTGAATGTCTGTCGGTTGGCTGCGCGCCTGTGCGCTGGTGATGTTGGGGCTGTTCAGCGTTACGGCGCTGGCCAAGGATAAAACCGCGATCGTGATTGGCGGCGGCCTGTCGGGTCTGACCGCTGCTTACGAACTGCAGAACAAAGGCTGGCAGGTCACCCTGCTGGAAGCCAAACCGAGCCTGGGCGGGCGCTCGGGCATGGCCACCAGCGAGTGGATCGGCAACGACAAGACTCAGCCGGTGCTGAACAAGTACGTCTCGACCTTCAAGCTCGGCACCACGCCGGCGCCGGAATTCGTCCGTACCCCGGGCTATCTGATCGACGGCGATTATTTCTCCGCCGCTGATCTGGCCACCAAGCAGCCAGCCACCGCCGATGCGCTCAAGCGCTACCAGAAAACCCTCGACGATCTGGCGCGCTCGATCGACGACCCGCAGAACCCGGCAGCGACCGCCACCCTGCATGCACTGGACCAGATCACCGTATCGAGCTGGCTCGACAAGCAGAACCTGCCGGCCACCGCGCGTCAGTTGATCAACCAGGACATCCGCACCCACTACGACGAACCTTCGCGTCTGTCGCTGCTGTATTTCGCTCAGCAGAACCGCGTCTATCGCGGCGTTTCCGACCGCGACCTGCGCGCCTCGCGTCTGGTCGGCGGCAGCCAGGTCCTGGCCCAGGCCTTCGTCAAACAGATCAAGACCATCAAGACCAGCTCGCCGGTCTCGGCCATCATCCAGGACAAGGACGGTGTGACCGTCAAAGTCGGCAGCGTCGGCTATCAGGCCGACTACGTTGTGCTGGCGGTACCGCTGCGCGCGCTGAACAAGATCGCCCTGACCCCGGCGCTGGATGCCCAGCATCTGGCGGCGATCAAAGGCACCAACTACGGCTGGCGCGACCAGATCATGCTGAAGTTCAAGACGCCAGTGTGGGAAAGCAAATCGCGCATGTCCGGCGAGATCTACAGCAATACCGGTCTGGGCATGCTCTGGATCGAACCGGCACTGAAGGGCGGCGCCAACGTGGTGATCAACCTGTCCGGCGATAACGCCCGTGTGATGCAGGCGTTCGGCGACAAGCAGATGGTCGATCAGGTGCTGATCCGTCTGCACGCGTTTTACCCACAGGCCCGTGGCTCGTTCACCGGTTATGAAATCCGTCGCTACAGCACCGATCCGTCGATGGGCGGCGCCTACCTGGCTTACGGCCCGGGGCAGATCAGCAAGTTCTGGCGCCTGTGGGAACGTCCGCTGCAACGCGTAGCGTTCGCCGGCGAACACACCGACACCTTGTACCCGGGCACCTTGGAAGGCGCACTGCGCACCGGCCAGCGCGCGGCTAGCCAGGTTGAAGATCTGGCGGCAGGCAAGTCGTTCGAACCGGCCAAAGTGGTTCCGGCTGCAGCTGCGGCAGGCGCGGCGGGTGCGGTAGCGGCGAAGAAGGGCAACTTCTTCAGCAACCTGTTCGGCGGTTCGGATGACGAGAAGAAGCCAGAGCCTGTGAAAGCGCCAGAGCCAGCACCTGCTCCGGCCGCTCCAGCGCCTGCACCGACCCCGGCACCTGCGCCAGCGCCGGTGGAAGCACCGAAGCCAGCGGCCCCGGTAAAAGCCGAGCCGGCGAAAAAAGCAGCGGCCAAGCCAGCGGCGAAGAAACCGGCGGCAAAAACCGAAACGAAAAAGCCGGCGGCCAAACCGGCGGCGAAGAAGGCTGAACCGGCGAAGAAGCCAGCGGCCAAGCCTGCTGCAACGACCGAGACCAAGGCGCAGTAAGGCTTTGTTCACATGAAAACGCGGCCCTCGGGTCGCGTTTTTTTTGCCCTGCGTTTCAGTCCTTCGTCATCCGGTTACGGGACTTACCGGCGTACCGGAGCCTTCCCACAAGATGCTCGGAATGAGGTGATAGCGGCTGCCAGCGCGCCAATTTTATGCTGGAAAAAATTGGAGGCATGCTATGAAAACGCTTATCGCGATACTGGTTTTGATTGCACTTTCCGGATGTAGCAACGGGCAATTTTTCCCCGGCGGCTATGGTTCTGAACTGGCGCACAAGTGCCACATAGACCCCTACAGTGCCGAATGCCTGCAACCGCCGGCAGTACTCCATAACTGATCGGCCATGAATGGCTGGTCAGTCAAAACTCCCACTTGAAGAATTCTGTCCCGTTCGGCAGTTTCCTCAGCCACTTTTGCTTGGGTTTGCGCAGGCGCCCGGGAATGAAACCGAAACGCGCCCAGCGCAGACTGCCCGTGCGCTGGTCGTAAATCACCAGGTTTCCATCGTCCTGCACAGTCATGTATGTGTTGTACCAAAGCGACTTGTCGGTGCTGTGCGTGCTTTCCGCGATCCATAATCGTCGCCTGGAGGGGTCATAAAGAAAGCCGCTGTTGCTGATCACAAACTGCAGCGGCTCGCGCATCTTCTTCGGGTGCAAAGTTGCGCTGTAAGGTTGATTGGCGTCGGCGATCCAGATGATCGCCTCACCGTCCTTGAGCACGAGGTTCCCGTCGCTTTGCAGCATCAGACGAAATCGACCGTTGTCGGATTGCAGGAATTGGCCCGCAGACATCGTTTGATTGGGCGGCAGTACAGAAGAACCACTTGCTTGAAAGGGCGTATATCGCAGAGCCATGTTTTCGTGCCTGTTTGAATAATGAAAAGAAGCATCATTCGAGCAGGTTTGAATTGCGCATCAGCGGTACATAGTTATCAGGGTCGAGTTTCGCCGTATGCGTGTGCAGAGATGACGATGGTCAATGCAGCCCCCCTCATTTGTACAAGCGCTCTACGCAGGAATCGCCTTTAATCCTTCCTTAACACCCCGCTCGCAGACTCTTGATCGTATTTATCGATATTTCAAAGCAAAATTTTCCGCTTTAATTCGATAGATAACTCGCTAGTCTTGGTTCGCAGTTCTCACAGGATTTGGGCAATGCAGCTACGTAACTCTTCTTCGCGCTATGGTTGGGTCAGCATCTTCATGCACTGGGGCGTGGCGCTGGCGGTCTTCGGGCTGTTTGCACTGGGTCTGTGGATGGTTGGGCTGGATTACTACAGCACTTGGCGCAAAGACGCGCCGGATCTGCACAAGAGCATCGGTCTGGTGCTGCTTGGTGTGATGGTGTTGCGGGTGCTGTGGCGCTTCATCAGCCCACCGCCGCCAACGCTGCAAAGCTACAGCCGCATGACCCGTATCGGCGCTAAGTTCGGCCACGGGTTTCTGTATCTGGCGCTGTTCGCTGTGATGATTGCCGGTTACCTGATTTCCACCGCAGACGGTGTCGGGATCCCGGTGTTTGGCCTGTTTGAAGTCCCTGCTCTGCTCTCCGGACTACCGGATCAGGCAGATACCGCTGGGGTGATTCATCTGTGGCTGGCGTGGGCACTGGTAATTTTTTCCGGTCTCCATGCGTTGGCAGCATTGAAGCACCACTTTATCGATCGTGATGCGACCCTCACTCGAATGCTCGGTCGCAAAGCCTGAAATTCAACCTCGACTCAAAGGAAAAGAAAGCATGTTGAAAAAGACTCTGGCCGCTCTGGCAATCGGCTCGGCCGTGCTGTCCGCCAACGTAATGGCTGCTGACTATGTAGTAGACAAGGAAGGCCAGCACGCCTTCGTCGACTTCAAGATCAGCCACCTGGGCTACAGCTACATCACCGGTACCTTCAAGGACATCGACGGCAAGTTCAGCTTCGACGCTGCCAAGCCTGAAGACAGCAAGATCGAGTTCAACGTCAACACTGCCAGCGTGTTCACCAACCACGCCGAGCGCGACAAGCACATCGCCAGCGCTGACTTCCTCAACGCCAGCAAGTTCGGCAAGGCTACCTTCGTGTCCACCAGCGTCAAGTCCACCGGTGCCAACACCGCTGACGTGACCGGCGACCTGACCCTGCTGGGCGTGACCAAGCCAGTTGTCGTCAAGGCAACTTTCCTGGGCGAAGGCAAGGATCCATGGGGCGGCTACCGTGCCGGCTTCGAAGGCACCACCACCATCAAGCGTTCCGATTTCGGCAAGCAGAAAGACCTCGGTCCGAAGTCCGATGCGGTCGAGCTGTATGTTTCGTTTGAAGGTGTGAAAGCGAAATAACTTTCGCCGCCACATGAAAACGCCCCCGGTCGAAAGGCCGGGGGCGTTTTTTTTGCCACAACACGCTATTCCTTGTGGGAGCGAGCCTGCTCGCGAAAGCGGTGTGTCAATCGGCATAGATGCAGCTGACCCGCCGCCTTCGCGAGCAGGCTCGCTCCCAAAGGGGTATTGCGGTGTGGCAGAGATAATCGAGGTAAAAAAATGCCCCGGCTCTTTCGAGTCGGGGCATTTTTCATGACGGTATGAAACTCAGCGATTGCGGGTCAGCAGTGCTGGTTTCTCGCCACGCGGGCGGCTTGGCAGTTGATCGAGCTGCTCAGGCGTCGGGAAGCGGTCTGCTTTCGATTCCTTGTGCATGATCTTCGGACCGTTGCTGCGCGGGTTCTGCACGGCCGGTTCGCTGCGAGGTTGATCGTCACGGGCCGGGCGGCGGTTGCGCGGCGCGGATTCGTCGCGACGACCCTGACCATCACGCGGTGCGCCATTGCGCGGGCCGCTGCGTTTGGCCGGTGGTGTGCCGGTGCTCGAGCCGTTGCTGTTGCGCGGACCGTTCTGGCGACCCTGGGGCTGACCGCCACGGGGTGCGCCAGCGCCTTGCGCCGGTGCACCCGGACGACGGCCACGGCCGCCGGCAGGAGCGGCTTTCGGCACGTAGTCGACGCGGTTACCGAAGTTATCGATATCGTCGTCGAGGAACTCGTCCGGGGCACGGTCAGCTGCTGCACGCGGTGGCTGGCTCGGGCGCTGTTCGCGGCTCGGGGTGCCTTCGCGCGGTTTCTGCTGACGGGCAGGGCGCTCGCCACGTTCACCGGCCGGTTTTTCCTTGCCCTTGTCTTTGCCTTTGTCCTTGCGACCACCACCACCGCCGCCGCCATTCGGGCCGTCGCCACGCGGGCCACGGGAATTGCGCGGGTTGCGGATGTCCGGACGCTCGCGGGCTTCCGGCTTCTCGGCTTCGATGGTGCTGGAGTCGAAGCCCATCAGATCGCCGTCGGCAATCTTCTGCTTGGTCATGCGCTCGATGCTTTTCAGCAGTTTTTCTTCGTCCGGCGCGACCAGCGAGATCGCCTCGCCCGAACGACCGGCGCGGCCGGTACGGCCGATACGGTGCACATAGTCTTCATCGACGTTCGGCAGCTCGAAGTTGACCACATGCGGCAACTGATCGATGTCCAGGCCACGGGCAGCGATGTCGGTGGCAACCAGAATGCGTACTTCGCCGGCCTTGAAGTCGGCCAGGGCTTTGGTGCGCGCGTTCTGGCTCTTGTTACCGTGGATCGCCACAGCCGGCAGGCCGTGTTTGTCCAGGTATTCAGCGAGACGGTTGGCGCCGTGCTTGGTGCGGGTAAAAACCAGTACCTGTTCCCACGCGCCGGCGGTGATCAGGTGCGCCAGCAGCGCACGCTTGTGGCTGGCCGGCAGGCGGAACACGCGTTGTTCGATGCGCTCGACCGTGGTGTTTGGCGGCGTCACTTCGATGCGTTCCGGGTTGTGCAGCAGCTTGCCGGCGAGGTCGGTGATGTCTTTGGAGAAGGTCGCCGAGAACAGCAGGTTCTGGCGCTTGGCCGGCAGACGCGCGAGGACTTTCTTCACGTCGTGGACAAAACCCATGTCGAGCATGCGGTCGGCTTCGTCGAGAACGAGAATTTCCACGTGGGACAGATCGACGCTGCCCTGGCCGGCGAGGTCGAGCAAGCGACCCGGGCAGGCGACGAGAACGTCGACGCCACGGGACATGGCCTGGACCTGCGGGTTCATGCCGACGCCGCCGAAGATGCAGGCGCTGACGAATTTCAGGTCACGGGCGTAGATCTTGAAGCTCTCGTGCACCTGGGCCGCGAGTTCGCGGGTCGGGGTCAGGACCAGCACGCGAGGTTGGCGCGGGCCGTGACGCTGGGATTTGTCCGGGTGACCGTTGGGGAACAACCGCTCCAGAATCGGGAGGGCGAAGCCGCCGGTTTTACCGGTACCTGTCTGAGCCGCCACCATCAGGTCGCGACCTTGCAACACGGCGGGAATGGCCCGCTGTTGCACCGGAGTAGGCTCGGTATAGCCCGCATCTTCGATGGCACGGACTAAAGCCTCGGAGAGACCGAGGGAAGCAAAGGACATGAGTAATCCTGTTTTAGTTAGGGCTTGGCCCAATGGGAGTCTTGCCTGGCGCGAATCACGTTTAAGAGGACGCAATCCCGTCCGGTCCAGCGGCGGTTCCGAAGGCACGTCAGGAGCGCTCGCGCGGGCTGAAAGCTGCGCTGTAGCGGGTCGAGAGGCCTGTTACGGTTCCGGGCGTCCGGGCGTGAGCCTGGCGGGAACGCCGGAGTATAACAGAGCAATCACTGCGCGCTGCTTTCCTGCTGCTCAACGGTTTCGCCGCTGGCCGTGGCCGAGCGCAGTGATGCGCTATCGACAGGCGCGGCACCGTAGCGCGCGCTGAGCTCGGCGTAGGCCGGTTCGCGCTTGAAACGCTTGAGCTCGGCACCGAAACGCTGCACCAGCAAATCCATGCCGGCATTGCGCCGAACTGCAAGAAACTGGCTCTGACGGCTGATAACCGTCGGGTTTTCCGTGATCAGATCGCGAATATTCAGCTCATCGAGCAAATGCTGACCGACGCGGCGATCGGTAATCAGCAGGTCAATCCGCCCGCGCACCAGTTTGCCGAAATTGGCTTCATGAGTTGGCGCCGGCTCACGGGTAAACAGGTCCGACTGGCTGAAGTCAGGGCTGTACAGATAACCCGGCGAGGTGCCGATGGTCAGGCCTTTGAGTTGTTCGAGGGTGTTGAATGGATGCGGCCGCTCGTTGGCGTAGAACATCACGAATTCGACGTCGGACAGCGGTTCGCTGGGGTAGAGCAGAGTGGCGTCGCGTTCGGCGCTGTGAAAGATGTCCAGCGCACCGTCGGCTTGACCGGTCTCGAGCATCGACAGGCAGCGCTTCCACGGCAGGAACTGCCATTCCACTTCAATGCCCAGGCGCTGGAACACGATGGCGGTGGTTTCGTAGTCAAGACCGAGGTTTTTACCACCCTGTTCGTAGACGTAAGGCGCCCACGGCTCGGTGACAATACGCAACTTCTCCCCCCGAGCGGCGACGCTCAGGCAAGTCAGAAGAATAACGCTCAGCAGTTGGGCAATAAGGGGCATGGCCTGAGGTTAGTACGCGAAACGCCTGATGAGAAGCTCTGGCATGCATGTTTCGCGCAGACCCCGGGCGCAATGGCCGCGATGGCCTTATTTGCTTGCGGTTTTCAGCAGGTGTTGGTGGACCTTCGCGTGACGCGAACCAAGGATCCGCTTGACCAGGCCGCGACTGAACCAGTCCCTGAGCAAGTGCCTGCAAACCGGCTTGCCGATGCGTTGCTGCTGGTTTTCCAGCGCCTTGTCCCACCAGACCGCTGCACACGCCTGATCGAACTCGTTGGGATGTTCATAGCAGCCGTAAAGGATTTCGCGAATGAACTGACGCAGATGTGCCGGCAGCAGCAACGTGACGAGCTTGTAGAACATCCGCTGCAGTCGCGGTGGTCGAGGCAGTTGCGGTGATACACGTCGGGTGTCGTCCAGTGCAGCCTCGCCGGTCGGGTTGTCGCCATGTTTGGCGACCCAGGCCTGAACCTTGGCCCTGAACAGGTGCTTGCGGCTCCAGTAATGGTGAATCAGATCCGGGCACTTGTTGACGTCCAGCGTGCGATAGGCAGCCACTGACAGGCAGAACTCTTCGAGGGTGTAGGCGCCCTGTGCCGACGGGAACAGCTCATCGATCAAAGCGATGGAGCGGTCGAGCACGTGAGCGTCCTGGCGGTGCAAGCCGATGACGCCGGAGTTGAGCAGGCGCATGTGATCGTCAGTCAGGCCTTTGTCCAGCAGTGTTGCCGACAGCGTGCGATAGAGCAGGCTCATCTTGTTGTCGCCATAGCGAGCGTAGTAGTCGTTGCACAGCAGGGTGCCGGGCTGCACCCGCTCGAACAGTTTGAGCGGCGAGCAGTGGAAAAACGTATCGGTGTCGATCAACAGCGCCGTTTCATGCTCTTCAAGTACCGAGCGCAACGCGACATGTTTGATGCGGAAATGATAACCGTGGGGCTCGCTCCATTTCTGGCGCGTTTCGGCGTCCAGCGGGCGAATGCGTACGGGGAGATGCTCGTAGGGTTGCGGGTTGTCGCTGAAGACCTGGATATCGATCGGGGCATCCGGTGTCTCGCGCAACCACGCCAGAGCACTGGCGATGCTGAAAACAGCTTCCTGATGGTAAGTCTCGGCACCGAAAACCAGATAGACCAGTTGAGGGTGTGTTTTTGTTTGCGCGCAGATCATCGACGACAATATTCCATTTGTGCTTTTCAGTGAAAAGGCCCGGTGAGGGCCTTTTTTATCGCATGGAAAACCTTCAGCGCGGCAGCTTGAGGTTGTTCCAGATGGCCAGGCTAGGTTCGGCCTGGTTCATCGAGTAGAAGTGCAGCCCCGGTGCGCCGCCCTGCAGCAGGCGTTCGCACATTTCGCTGACGACTTGTTCGCCAAAGCTTTGAATGCTTCGCGTGTCATCGCCGTAGGCTTCCAGCTGCTTGCGGATCCAGCGCGGGATTTCCGCACCGCAGGCATCGGAGAAGCGCGCGAGTTTGCTGTAGTTGGTGATCGGCATGATCCCCGGCACGATCGGCAGATCCACGCCCAGCGCCTGCAAACGGTCGACGAAGTAGAAGTAGCTGTCGGCGTTGAAGAAGTACTGGGTGATCGCGCTGTCGGCACCGGCCTTTGCCTTGCGCACGAAGTTGGCGAGATCGTCTTCGTAGTTGCGTGCTTGCGGATGCATCTCCGGGTAAGCCGCGACTTCGATATGGAAATGATCGGCGGTTTCTTCCCGAATGAATTCCACCAGTTCATTGGCGTGACGCAGCTCACCGCTGGTCATGCCCATGCCGGACGGCAGGTCGCCACGCAGGGCAACGATGCGCTTGATGCCGGCAGCCTTGTATTCGTTCAGCAGGCCGCGCAGGTCGTCCTTGCTGTCACCGACGCACGACAGGTGCGGTGCGGCGGGTACTTTGACTTCGCTTTCCAGCTGCAACACGGTGTTGAGCGTGCGATCACGGGTCGAACCGCCAGCGCCGTAGGTGCAGGAAAAGAAATCAGGATTGTAGGTGGCCAACTGACGGGCAGTGGCAAGCAGCTTTTCTTGCCCGGCATCGGTCTTCGTCGGGAAAAACTCGAAGCTGTAGCGACGGTCTTGGGACATGGTCATACCCTTGGAAACAAGTACCTTCGAGACGCTGCAATCCCGTGTGGGAGCGAGCCTGCTCGCGAAAGAGCTGGGTCAGACAACACGGATGTTGAATGATAAGCCGCCTTCGCGAGCAAGCTCGCTCCCACAGGGAGAGCGAGCATTCAGCGCCTGTTAGTAGCGGTAGGCGTGCGGCTTGAACGGGCCTTCGACGGTGACGCCGATGTAGTCAGCCTGTTGCTTGGTCAGTTGGGTGACCACGCCGCCGAAGCCGCGAACCATTTCCAGGGCCACTTCTTCGTCGAGTTTCTTCGGCAGCACTTCAACGGTCAGACGCTCGGCTTTCTGCGCTGGCGACAGGTCGGCGTACTTCTGGCCGAACAGGAAGATCTGTGCCAGAACCTGGTTGGCGAACGAACCATCCATGATGCGGCTCGGGTGACCGGTGGCGTTGCCCAGGTTCACCAGACGGCCTTCGGCCAGCAGGATCAGGTAGTCGTCGTTCTGTGGATCGAAGCTGCCGGCACCGGTGCGGTGAACCTTGTGCACCTGTGGCTTCACTTCTTCCCATGCCCAGTTCTTGCGCATGAAAGCGGTGTCGATTTCGTTGTCGAAGTGACCAATGTTGCAGACCACGGCGCGCTTCTTCAGGGCTTTGAGCATGTTCGCGTCGCAAACATTGACGTTGCCGGTGGTGGTCACGATCAGGTCGATCTTGCCCAGCAGCGCTTTGTCGATGCTCGCTTCGGAACCGTCGTTGATACCGTCGATGAACGGCGACACCAGTTCGAAGCCGTCCATGCAGGCTTGCATGGCGCAGATCGGGTCAACTTCAGAGACTTTAACGATCATGCCTTCCTGACGCAGCGACTGAGCCGAACCCTTGCCCACGTCACCGTAACCGATGACCAGCGCTTGCTTGCCGGACAGCAGGTGGTCGGTGCCGCGCTTGATCGCATCGTTCAGGCTGTGACGGCAGCCGTACTTGTTGTCGTTCTTGGACTTGGTCACCGAGTCGTTGACGTTGATCGCCGGGATCTTCAGCTCGCCCTTGGCCAGCATGTCCAGCAGACGGTGTACACCAGTGGTGGTTTCTTCGGTCACGCCGTGAACGCGATCGAGCACTCGCGGGTATTTCTTGTGCAGCAGCTCGGTCAGGTCGCCGCCGTCGTCGAGGATCATGTTGGCGTCCCATGGCTGGCCATCCTTGAGGATGGTCTGCTCCAGGCACCACTCGTACTCTTCTTCAGTCTCGCCTTTCCAGGCGAACACCGGGATACCGGCGGCAGCGATAGCGGCAGCGGCCTGATCCTGAGTGGAGAAAATGTTGCAGGACGACCAGCGCACTTCGGCACCCAGGGCAACCAGGGTTTCGATCAGCACGGCAGTCTGAATGGTCATGTGGATGCAGCCGAGGATTTTCGCGCCCTTGAGCGGCTGTTCGGCAGCGTATTTGCGGCGCAGACCCATCAGGGCAGGCATTTCCGATTCGGCGATGATGGTTTCGCGACGGCCCCAGGCAGCCAGGGACATGTCGGCAACTTTGTAATCGGTAAAATCGGCAGGCGTGTTGACAGCGCTCATGAAGAGCCTCCATTCGTAATGTATGCGAATGGGCGCCGTTGTGCGTTTAGTGTCCGGCGTGAGCCGGTCAACGCCCCATCCGAGCCTGACAGGTCGAACCTGCTGCAGCGCCCCTCGGACAGGTGGCGGGAAAACGGTAGCCAATGAACGTTACCGTTTTTTGAAACGGGGGCGATTATAGCCGCCCGGGCTGATCTTCCAAAGGGTTTCTGTCGGCCAGATGAAGATCGCCAATGGCGACCATAGTCGCAGCTGCCTGGAGCCTGACTGATCAGTCTGCCAAGATGGGCGCATCTTTCGGCAAGCGCTCAGGAGTGAACATGAATTTCCACACCCGCAAATGGGTTAAACCCGAAGACCTCAACCCCAACGGCACCCTGTTCGGCGGCAGCCTGCTGCGCTGGATCGATGAAGAAGCGGCGATCTACGCCATCGTGCAACTGGGCAACCAGCGCGTGGTGACCAAGTACATCTCGGAAATCAACTTCGTCAGCGCCTCGCGCCAGGGCGACATCATCGAACTGGGCATCACCGCCACCGAATTCGGCCGCACCTCGATCACCCTGACCTGCGAAGTGCGCAACAAGATCACCCGCAAGAGCATCCTGACCGTTGAGAAAATGGTGTTCGTCAATCTCGGCGAAGACGGCCTGCCGGCGCCGCACGGGCGTACCGAGATCAAATATGTGAAAGACCAGTTCAAGGATGACGAAGCCGTTCAATAAGATCGGCGGCGCATTCTTCGCGAGCAGGCTCGCTCCCACAGGTACAGCGTGATCCTTGTGGGAGCGAGCCTGCTCGCGAAAGCGGTTGCCAATTCAGCGGAGATTCGCCTGCCCACTGAACAGCCATGAAGCGCAACGGTCGTAGCTACATCCCCCCCACCGGTTGCCACGCCATGACCACCCCCACCAGCGACAAGACCCCCGACCTCTCGGCCAAGGAGCAGCACGAAGTCGAGAAGAGCCAGCCGCCGCGCGCGGCCGTTCTGCATGAAATCATCCGCACCCAGGGCGACCAGGAACTGGAGCGCAGCATTGCCGCGCTGTGGTGGTCTGCGCTGGCGGCAGGATTGACCATGGGCCTGTCCCTGATGGGCATGGGCCTGCTCAATTCGCGCCTGCCCGACGGCGACGAATTCAAGGTGATCGCCAGTTTCGGCTACTGCGCCGGTTTCCTCGCGGTGATCCTTGCCCGCCAGCAGCTGTTCACCGAGAACACCTTGACCGCCGTGCTGCCGGTGATGACCAAGCCGACGCTGAAGAATTTTCTGCGACTGATCCGTCTGTGGACAGTGGTACTGGTCGGCAACCTCTGCGGGACGATTCTGGTCGCCTACGTGATGCTGGAACTGCCGATTTTCGACAGCAAGACCGACGTCGCCTTCCTCGAGATCGGCCGCAAGGTCATGGAGCACAGCGCCAGTCAGATGTTCGCCAAGGGCATCGTCTCCGGCTGGATGATCGCCACCATGGTCTGGATGATCCCCTCCATGGAGAGCGCGAAGATGTGGATCATCATCCTCATCACCTACTTCATGGCGCTGGGCGACTTCACCCATATCGTCGTCGGATCGGCGGAAGTGTCCTATCTGGTGTTTGCCGGCGAGTTGCCGTGGAGTGATTTCTGGGCGGTGTTCGCCGGGCCGACGCTGGCAGGAAATATCATCGGCGGCAGCTTTATCTTCGCGCTGATCAGCCATGCGCAGATTCGCAGCGAAAGCGGTGCGCCGAAGGAATCTGCGGATCAGGCTGTTAAGCCCGATCCGCAGTCGATCAAGAAATGATCAGTGGTGGGCTGGCTCAGCCACGCTCGCGGGCTCGTTGCGCGTCGCGTGCTTGACCAGTTTGCCGATGGTCAGGCCCTGCAGCAGGATCGACGACAGCACGACGATGTAGGTGATGCTCAGCAGCAGATCGCGCTCCGGGCCCAGCGGCAGCGCCAGCGCCAGTGCCACCGAAACACCGCCGCGCAAACCGCCCCAAGTGAGGATGCGGATGGTGCCGGCCGGCACTGAGCGCCAGCGCCGCAGCAAAAGGATCGCCGGCGCCACGGTAAGCAGGCGCGACAACAGAATCGCCACCGCCAGCAGACCTGCGGCGGCCATGTGCAGCCAGTTGAACGGCAGCAGCAACAACTCCATGCCGATCAGCGCGAACAGCAAAGCGTTGAGCATGTCATCGAGCAGCTCCCAGAAACCGTCCAGATAACGGCGGGTCATGTCGTTCATTGCCAGATTGCGCCCGAGGTTACCGATGATCAGACCGGCCACCACCATCGCAATCGGCGCCGAGACGTGCAACTCGGTGGACATCGCCGAGCCACCGATCACCAGGGCCAGGGTCAGCATCACGGTGATCTGATGCTGCTCGACGCTTTTGATCATCCGATAGACCAGATAACCGATCAGCCCGCCGAACAACACACCGCCAATGGCCTCATGGACGAAGAGCATGGCCGTGGCGCTGACGGTCGGGGTTTCGCCCAGTTGCGCGATGCCCAGCAGCACGGTGAAGACCACCACCGCCGTGCCGTCGTTGAACAGTGATTCGCCGACGATGGTGGTTTTCAGTGGCTTCGAAGCGTTGGCGGTACGCAACACGCCGAGTACCGCAATCGGGTCGGTCGGTGAGATCAGCGCGCCGAACAACAGGCAGTAGAGGAAACTCACGTGCCAGCCGAACAGGGCAAAAATGTAGAAGGCCAGGCTGCCGATCACCACGGTGGCGATCAACACGCCGAAGGTCGCCAGCAGGCCGATCGGCCAGCGGTAGCTACGCAAATCATTGAGGTTGACGTGCAGGGCGCCGGCGAACAGCAGGAACGAGAGCATCCAGTTCATCAGCAGATCGCCGAAATCGATCTGTCCGATCAGTTGCTGCACGCGATCTTCGAGGCCGGGAAAGCCGAGGACGCTGAGGCCTTGCAGGAGCAATGAGAACAGCAGGGCGGTAACCATCACGCCGATGGTCGGCGGCAGGCCGATAAAGCGGAAATTGACGAAGGTCAGGAGGGTGGTGAGGCAGATGAAAGCGGCGACAAGTTCAAGCATCCGGGGTCCTTTGGATGAAGGGTGAATGGAGCGCGACCGGAGGTTGGACGCAGGGGTTTGATGGGGCGGGGTTGGCTGAGGGCACATTCGAATGGCGCGTCATGCTCAACAACAACCCCCTCACCCCAGCCCTCTCCCGAGAGAGAGGGAGCTGACCGAGGTGTCTGGCGAGGTGCATCGACCTGGACGATCGGGTCGATTATGGATTCAGCAATGCACGTTCAAGTCGGCGTGGGTATCGAGCATCCCCCGATCAGTCCCCTCTCCCTTCGGGAGAGGGCTAGGGTGAGGGCTCTATCTGACACACCACGATCAGCCAGACACATTGACCGCACTCGCCTGCCGACGTTGCAGGTAAATGAACAACAGCGCCGTCAGCACCGTCAGCGCGCCAACCAGCGCCCCGGTCCACGGCAGATCCGCCAGATCCGCGCCGCTGGCCACCACCAGCCCGCCAATCCAGGCACCTGCTGCGTTGCCCAGATTGAACGCGCTCTGGTTCAGCGTCGAACCGAGGTTCGGCGCTTCATGCGCCTGATCGATGATCAGCAGCTGCAGAATCGGGCACAGCGCAAAAGCGAAAATTCCCCACAGCACCAGAGTGATCGCCGCCGGAATCACCGAGCGGCTGGTCTGGCTGAACGCCGCCAGAATCACCACAACTGCCAGTGCCACGCCGACCAGTGACGGCAGCAAGCGGCTATCGGCCAGACGCCCGCCGAGCATGCTGCCCGCTGTCAGGCCGACGCCGAACAACAGCAGCATCACCGTCACGCCGTGGGGACTGACGCCAGTGATGTCTTGCAGGATCGGTGCGATATACGTGAACACGCTGAACAGGCTGGTCGAGGCCAGCACGCTCATGCCCAGCGCCAGCAGCACGTTGGCCTTGCCCAGCACTTTGAATTCGCTGGCGAGATTGGCCTTGTCCATCGCGATGTGTTTGGGCAACCACAACCATTGCGCCAACGCCGCCACAATGCCAATCACCGACACCGCCCAGAAGGTCGAGCGCCAGCCAGCGTATTGGCCCAGCGCTGTGCCGAGTGGCACGCCAAGCACGTTGGCCAGGGTCAGGCCGGTGAACATCATGGCAATGGCTTGCGCGCGTTTGTTCGGCGCAACCAGGCCAGCGGCAACCACCGAGCCAATGCCGAAAAACGCGCCATGACACAGCGCCGTGACCACGCGCGCCGCCATCAGCGTCGCGTAGTTCGGCGCGAGCGCGCAGAGCACGTTGCCGAGGATGAACATCAGCGTCATGCCCAGCAGTGTCGCTTTGCGCGGCATATTGGCGGTGCCGATCGCCAGGATCGGTGCGCCGAACACCACGCCCAGGGCGTAACCGGTGATCAGCAGCCCGGCATGAGGAATGCTCACCGCCAGATCGCGGGCAACGTCGGGCAGCAGGCCCATGATGACGAATTCGGTGGTGCCGATGCCGAATGCGGCAACGGCGAGTGCAAGTAAAGCGAGGGGCATGCGCAAGGTCTCTGTCGGTAGTCTTGACGCTTTGATCAGGCATACGCGTGCCAGCGACCGTTTTCGAAGAAAGCGGAGCAGGCAGCTTTTATTGGAGTTTTTTGGTGTGCAGCTGAGTACGGCGTGGTGGGTTGCAGTATAAACAGCTGCTGACACATGGCGAATCAATAATCTGACTAATCGACGGCTCACTGGAATTGCCGTGTTATATCCAGCTGAAAGAACCTTTCGGCCGGGCGCTGCTCTTAGCCTGTGGGCAGGTGCTGATCGGCATGCTGGTGATGAAGTTCTGACCGCTCGCCAATTTCTCCAATCGAAAAAAGGACGACGTTATGACAGTGGCTCTGTGGTGTGTGTTGATCGCGATTTTCCTGCCGTACGTGTGCACGATCGTGGCGAAGGCCACCGGCGGTTTCCGCCTCAAGGACAATTACGATCCACGGGACTTTCTCGACAGCGTCGATGGCGTCGCCCGTCGCGCCCACGCCGCGCAACTGAACAGCTTTGAAGTAACGCCCGCGTTTGCCGCTGCGGTGATCGTTGCGCATCTGGTCGGCACTGCGGAGCTGGTGACGGTCAATGTGCTGGCCGTGCTGTTTATCACCAGCCGCCTGCTGTACATCATTTGCTACCTGGCTGACTGGGCTGCACTGCGTTCGGTGGTGTGGTTTATCGGGATGGGGCTGATTGCTTCGTTCTTCTTTGTGTCGATCTGACTATCGGCTGTTGCTGCCGGCCTCTTCGCGAGCAGGCTCGCTCCCACATGGAATGCATTCCAGATGTGGGAGCGAGCCTGCTCGCGAAAGCGATGGATCAGACCACGAAGAACCTAAGACTTTTGCTTCGGTGTATCCGCCACCTGCGGCACTTGCGGCAACTCTTTTCCTTTAGGCCAGAGCATCCAGATCTGCCCCTGCTGTTTCATGTCCCCGGCCAGTTGCCCGGCCGCATCACCCGTGCCCCAGAACAGATCCGCGCGCACCTCGCCGGCAATCGCGCCGCCGGTGTCCTGCGCCGCGACCGGGCGCACCAGTGGGGTGCCATCCGGTTTGGTGGTCGACAGCCATAACAGACTGCCCAACGGAATTACTTTGCGATCCACTGCCGCGCTGTAGCCGGCGGTCAGCGGCACGTTCAGCGAGCCGCGTGGGCCTTCGTTGCTGTCCGGGTTGCGGGTGAAGAACACGTAGCTCGGGTTGCTGGCCAGCAGTTCTGGAATGCGCGTGGGGTTGGCCTTGGCCCAGTTGCTGATCGCGGTCATGGTCACGTCTTCTTTCTTCAGCTCGCCTTGCTCGACCAGCCAGCGACCGATCGGTCGATACGGGTGGCCATTCTGATCGGCGTAGGCGATGCGCAACTGTTTGCCGTCCTCGGTCTGGATCCGGCCCGAGCCCTGGATCTGCAGAAATTGCAGATTCATCGGATCAGTCAGATAGGCGACCACTGGCGCTTTCACACCTTTGGATTCAATGGTCGCCGCGTCGTCGTAAGGCTTGAGCACGCGACCTTCGAGGCGGCCGCGCAGGCGCTTGCCCTTCAATTCCGGGTAGATGCTGTCGAGCGAGACGATGATCATGTCTTCCGGCACGCCATACACCGGCACGTTTGCTGTTGCGGTGGGCGTCAGGCTGCCGGGGTACACCGGTTCGTAGTAGCCGGTGATCAGACCGTTGGGGTTGTCGTTCTCGGCGCGCAGGCCGTAGACATCGAGATTCTGCTTGAGGAATGCACGAATCTCGGCGGCGCTTTGCGGCACATTCGCCGCCGCAGCGCAGGTCGGCCCCCAGACTGCGTCGGCTTTGAGTCGGGTGCACGCGCTGCGCCAGGAACCGAAACCTGCGACCAGATCGCTATCGGAGACCGCGGGCAAGGCTTCCCAAGTTGCGCTGGAATACGTAGCCAGTGCGTGGGTTTTCGGTTTGGCGCTGTCACCGCCAGTGCAACCGGCAAGGATGGCCAGAATCGGGAGGGTGACGATAAGCGGGTGACGCCAGGCCGTGAAGCGGCTGTTCATGGAGTGATTCCTGTGCCGGTTGGCCGAGTGCTCCATGCGCTCGACCAACCCGTATTTTTAATAGGGCTATTGGTGTTTGGCGGTGAGCCGAGGATACTGGCCGCCGATTTCCGCGACCTGAAGCCATCATGACTCTGAAACCAATTGCTGTTGTATTGCTGGCCTGTCTGACCTTGTCCGCCTGTGGCGGCGTCGACCCGAATTCGCCGCTGGGTCAGCGCAAGGCCATCTTCAAGCAGATGCTCAAGACCAGCGAAGACCTCGGCGGCATGTTGCGTGGGCGCATTGCCTTCGACGGACCGAAATTTGCCGAGGGCGCGGTCAGACTTGATGCGTTGGCCCATGAACCGTGGAAGCATTTTCCGCAGGTGCGCGAGGAAGATCACACCAGCGCCAAGGACGATGTCTGGCAGAAACAGGCGCGTTTTCAGCAACTGGCCCGCGCCCTCGAAGCGGCTACCGGTGAACTGGTGGTCGCCAGTCAGGTTCAGCCGTACAAGGCCAGCAATCTCGGACCGGCAGTGCAGAAAGTCGAGGATGCCTGCAGTGCTTGCCATAAAGAGTTTCGCGATCATTGATTCCTGAGGCTGCTGAGTACCTTGTGGCGAGGGGATTCATCCCCGATGGGCTGCGAAGCAGCCCAAAAACCATATAACCGAGTTTTTTCAGTCGGACCCGACCAGTCGAATTTGCGACGGCTTCGCCGCCGGACGGGGATAAATCCCCTCACCACAGGGCTTGGGTTACTTATCGATCTCGTCCAGCGCTTCCTGCAGTTCCTTGCGCGACTCGGCGAGCTTTTCCTTGCGTTTGTTGATCTTCTCCGGATCGCCCTTCTTCATGGCCTTGTCGAGATCCGCCTGACGCTGGCTCACCTCATGCTTGGCCTCAAGCACCTTGTTCTCACGCTCTTTCTTCAGCCCGGCGTCGGTGCAGTGTTCGTTCACTTCGCGCAGTGCGGTTTCCAGGCCTGCCTGCTGCTCCATGTTGCCGCGCGACTTGGCCTGTTCGATCTGATTGATGATGCCCTGCTTCTTGGCAGCGCAACCGGTCAGGCCCGGGCCGTCTTCTTCGGCCATGACCGGGGCGGCCATGACGCCGCAAAGAGTAAGCAGGGCGAGCGGTGCGAGAAATTTCATAAAAGCTCCATGTGCAAAGGCAATCGGGGTTGGAGGGCACTGCGCTGTTGGAGCGTCTGGCCGGCCGTTGGGTTCCCGCCGGGCGGGGATTGCAGGTTCAGAAGCCGTCGATTCCGGCGGCTTTCAGGGTGTCACTCAAAGCCAGTACCTGCGGGTCACGAAAGAATGCGCTCAGTTGCGCCGCGCGTCCCGGGCCGATACCGGCTTCTGCCTGCCATTGTTCAGTGTCGCGTTGTGCCAGGGCCTGCCACGAATCGTCCAGTTGTGCCTGTCCGGTCGGCGGCATGCCCAGCGCTTTCAACCATCGAGCGAGCGGCTGTTGCCGCGCGCCGTGAAAACTGTCTATCAGCCGTGCGCTGCTGCGCTCGCCGAGGCCGGCAATGTTAGCAAGCTCTGATGCATCGAGGGTCAGCCAATCCAGCAGGTGTTTCAGACGGCCTGTTTCCAAAAGTTTCTCCCAGGTGCCGCGACCGACATACTGCATGGCCAGGCCCTGCTTGCCACTGAGCCAGGTCAGACGCGCGAGAAACTGGCTTTCACACCCCGGCGTCGGTTGCCAGCAGCTCAGGGCGTGGTAGTCGCCAGCATCGGGGATGTTGATGTCCGCCCGTTCGCTGGTGCGCAGCACGACACTGTCGAGGCGCGGAATGGTCAGCCCGGCCAGACTGATTGCCACCTGATCGCCGGGGCGGATGTCGAGGGTTTGCCAGCGCTTGAGCGAGCTGACGCTGACCCGTTTGATTTCGCGGTCATCGAGTCTGACCGGCAGCAGTTCCAGCACCGGCGTGATCCGCCCGGTGCGGCCGATTTTGAAGTTGACCTTGCGCACTTCGGCCAATGCCTGGGCGAACGGGTATTTCCAGGCAATCGCCCAATACGGCGCGCGAGCCTGCCAGCGTTCGGCGGGTGGCCGTTGGCTCTGACGCAGCACCACGCCGTCGCTGGCAAAGGGCAGTGGCGAGCGATACCAGTGCTCGCGCCATTTTTGCGCGTCTTCGAATCGGGTGACGGGCTGGGTATAGGGCTCGGTTGTGGCGAACCCCAATGTCTGAAGTTCGGACAATCTTTCCGGCAGCCGCACAGGACCTTGCGGCCAGTCCCAGACAAACAGGCCGATCCCGGCGGCCTGTTCAACATCGAGTGTTTTACGTCCCATCAGCCCGGCGACGGTGGCGCGGGCATTGACGCTGCCGGACTGTGATTGAACATGCGCGCTCAGGCGCCAATAGAGTTCGCCCTGTACCAGCAGATCCCGTGGCTGCCTCAAACGTTGCGGAATGGCTGCAATCCTGCGCGCGGAGGCTGTCCAGTCCTGGCCGTTGACCCCATCACCGCGACTGATCGCCTGCTGCAATACCCCCTGGCGGTAGATCAGCGTGACAGCCACGCCGTCGACCTTGGGTTGCACCCAGACGTTCTGGCGATCACGCAACCAGTGGGCGACGTCTTCGACTTTGTGCAGCTTGTCCAGGCCGGTGTGGGCGATGGGGTGGGTGACCGTGCCGGACGCGGTGCGCAACGGCTGCGGGGATGTGGGTTGGTTGAAACAGGCTTGCCATTCTTTCAGCCGCAGTTGGGACTGGTCATAGAGTTCGTCGCTGATCAATGAACGGCCTTCGCGATGATAGGCGTCGTCCCATTGGTCGATCCGGTTTTGCAGGCTGGTGATTTCGCGTTGGGCTTGGGAATGATCCCAGTTCGGACAGTTGGCTTGGCTGACAAGGGTGATGAGTGCCAGCAGGAAGGCCAGCAACAGGCGCAGTGTGAAGAGCATCGTTGAGCGTCCTTGCTCGGGGGTAATATTTGAAGGGTAGGTGAGGATTCGAAATGCGTTACCGGGGGTGTTTTTCGAGGTGTTTCCGGATTCTGAATTGTCGTTGCATGGGCGGGCGCCTTCGCGAGCAGGCTCGCTCCCACAGGGATCTCAAAAATCTGTCAGGCATGAAAAAGCCCCGCACGGCGCGAACCGTGCGGGGCTTTCTTGCAGCCAGGGTATTACAGGCCAGCGGCGGAACGCAGGGCGTCGGCGCGGTCGGTTTTTTCCCAGGTGAACGTGGTGAAGCTGTCTTCGCCAACGGTCTTGGTCTGCGGCGCACGACCGAAGTGGCCGTAGGCTGCGGTTTCCTGGTACATCGGGTGCAGCAGGTCGAGCATGGTGGTGATCGCGTATGGACGCAGGTCGAACACTTCACGCACCAGTTTGATGATCTTGTCATCGCTGATCTTGCCGGTGCCGAAGGTGTTCAGCGAGATCGACGTAGGCTGGGCCACACCGATCGCGTAGGACACCTGGATCTCGCAACGCTCGGCCAGGCCGGCCGCAACGATGTTCTTGGCCACGTAACGGCCAGCGTAGGCAGCCGAACGGTCAACCTTCGAAGGATCCTTGCCGGAGAACGCGCCGCCGCCGTGACGGGCCATGCCGCCGTAGCTGTCGACGATGATCTTGCGGCCGGTCAGACCGCAGTCACCTACCGGGCCGCCAATGATGAACTGGCCGGTCGGGTTGATGTGGAACTGGGTGTCCTTGCTCAGCAGTTCGGCAGGCAGTACGTGCTTGACGATCAGCTCCATCACGCCTTCGCGCAGGTCTTTGTACGACACTTCCGGGTTGTGCTGGGTCGACAGAACAACAGCGTCGATACCGACAACCTTGCCGCCTTCGTAACGGCAGGTCACTTGCGACTTGGCATCCGGACGCAGCCAAGGCAGCAGGCCCGACTTGCGTGCTTCAGCCTGACGCTGCACCAGCTGGTGCGAGAAGGTGATCGGCGCTGGCATCAAAACGTCGGTTTCGTTGCTGGCGTAACCGAACATCAGGCCCTGGTCGCCGGCGCCCTGATCTTCAGGCTTGGCGCGGTCGACACCCTGGTTGATGTCAGGGGACTGCTTGCCGATGATGTTCATCACGCCGCAGGTCGCGCCGTCGAAGCCGACTTCGGAGCTGGTGTAGCCAATGTCGCAAATCACGTCACGAACGATCTGCTCCAGGTCGACCCAGGCGCTGGTGGTCACTTCACCGGCAACGATGGCTACGCCGGTCTTGACCAGGGTTTCCACAGCCACGCGAGCGTGTTTGTCCTGGGCAATAATGGCGTCCAGCACCGCATCGGAAATCTGGTCGGCGATTTTGTCCGGATGTCCTTCAGACACGGACTCGGAGGTGAAGAGGGAGTATTCGCTCATCTCGATGTTTTCCTGAATTTACCGATGGTGAGTGTCGCCAGCCGGTCGCTGAAAGTGGCGAACCTGGATCTGGAAACCATTACGTAAGCCTACATAGAGGCTTTCCCCGGGAACGAGTCCCGCAGCGGTGGCCCAACGGGCCAGATCGTCCTGTTCAAACCCCAACCAGAGATCACCGCAGGCCTCCCTGGCCCAACTCTGGTTGTGGCTACATAACTCTGTCACGAGCAGGCTACCGCCCGGTTGCAGCAGATCGGCCATGTGCCTGAGCGCATCGGCCGGAGCGGCGAAATGGTGCAGGACCATGTTCAACACCACGCAATCGGCTTGAAGGCTTGTGCCGTTCAATGCATCGGCCAATTGCAGGCTGACGTTAGCCAGCTGTTCACGTTCACACACCTGACGCGCCAGTTCGAGCATCGCCGGGCTGTTGTCCAGCGCGGTTACGGTGCCGAAACGACGGGCCAGTTCCGGCAGAAAAGCACCATCGCCGGGGCCGACTTCAATGGCCGTGGCTGCACCATCGAAGTTCAGTTTGTCGAGCAGGGCCAGCACGCTGTCACGGTACTGCGGCAGGCCTGCGATCAAATCTTGCTGGGCACGGAATTTCTCCGCGACCCGGGCGAAAAAATCCCGGCTGGCGGCGGCACGCTGACCATGAACCTGCTCGATGCGTGCTTGCACTTCATCGGGCAGATCCAGATTGTCGACTTCTTCCAGCAATGCCGCGTGCAGCTTGCCGCCGAGCAATTCGCTGTGGGGCAGGGCACGACGATAGAAAATCGCGTTGCCCTCACGGCGTGTCGCCACCAGATCGGCTTGCGCCAGCACCTTGAGGTGGTGGCTCATGCCCGACTGGCCGATGCCGAAAATCTGCGCCAGCTCCAGCACGCCAAACGAATCGTTGGCCAGCGCGCGCAATACATTCAGCCGCAGCGGATCGCCGCCGGCCTTGCACAGGGCCGCCAGCTCGTCGCAATCGTCATGGCGAATGGAAGGCACGCGTAAGTTCATAGGGCTGGCAGTCTAGAGACGGGGGCAAGGCACCGCAAGGTCAATATCAAAAAGTTTTGATATTGCTCGATAAATGGCACTTCTCGGCGGACGGCAGTCTCTACAAACGAATAGCGGAAAGGTTTCACCAAGCGAAACCTGTGCTATCGATTGGAAAAACGCCTGCCGATGACTATCTGTCATTGCCCCGAGGCGCATGGGTGAGGGAAAATGCCCTCCTTTTTTCCGTTTCAGTCTATTCACACCCAGGAGATCAGCGATGCCTAGCCGTCGTGAGCGTGCCAACGCCATTCGTGCCCTCAGCATGGATGCCGTGCAAAAAGCCAACAGCGGCCATCCCGGTGCCCCTATGGGTATGGCAGATATTGCCGAAGTGCTGTGGCGCGACTACCTCAAGCACAACCCGAGCAACCCGTCGTTCGCCGACCGTGACCGCTTCGTGCTGTCCAACGGCCACGGCTCGATGTTGATCTACTCGCTGCTGCACCTGACCGGCTACGACCTGTCGATCGACGACCTCAAGCAGTTCCGTCAACTGCACAGCCGCACTCCAGGCCACCCGGAATTCGGTTACACCCCGGGCGTCGAAACCACCACCGGCCCGCTGGGTCAGGGTCTGGCCAACGCCGTCGGTTTCGCTCTGGCTGAAAAAGTCATGGGCGCGCAGTTCAACCGTCCCGGCCACAACATCGTTGATCACCACACCTACGTGTTCCTCGGTGATGGCTGCATGATGGAAGGCATTTCCCACGAAGTCGCCTCCCTGGCCGGCACGCTGGGCCTGGGCAAGCTGATTGCCTTCTACGATGACAACGGCATTTCCATCGACGGTGAAGTCGAAGGGTGGTTCACCGATGACACGCCGAAGCGTTTCGAAGCCTACAACTGGCAGGTGATCCGCAACGTCGACGGCCATGATCCGGAAGAGATCAAGACCGCCATCGAAACCGCACGCAAGAGCGCTCAACCGACGCTGATCTGCTGCAAGACCACCATCGGTTTCGGTTCGCCGAACAAGCAGGGCAAGGAAGATTGCCACGGCGCCCCATTGGGTGACGCAGAAATCGCCCTGACCCGTCAGGCGCTGAACTGGAACTACGGCCCGTTCGAAATCCCGGCCGACATCTATGCCGAGTGGGATGCCAAAGAAGCTGGCCGCGCGGTCGAAGCCGAGTGGGATCAGCGTTTCGCCGCTTACTCCGCTGCATTCCCGACTGAAGCCAACGAGCTGATTCGTCGTCTGAGCGGCGAACTGCCGGCCGACTTCTCGGAAAAAGCCTCGGCTTACATCGCCGAAGTCGCCGCCAAGGGCGAAACCATCGCCAGCCGCAAAGCCAGCCAGAACACCCTCAACGCTTTCGGCCCGCTGCTGCCGGAAATGCTCGGCGGTTCGGCTGACCTCGCCGGCTCCAACCTGACCCTGTGGAAAGGCTGCAAAGGCGTCAGCGCTGAAGACGCCAGCGGCAACTACATGTACTACGGCGTGCGCGAGTTCGGCATGACCGCGATCATGAACGGCGTCGCCCTGCACGGCGGTCTGGTGCCTTACGGCGCGACCTTCCTGATGTTCATGGAATACGCACGCAACGCCGTACGTATGTCTGCTTTGATGAAGAAGCGCGTGATTCACGTGTACACCCACGACTCTATCGGTCTGGGCGAAGACGGCCCGACGCACCAGCCGATCGAGCAATTGACCAGCCTGCGCAGCACGCCGAACCTCGACACCTGGCGTCCAGCCGATGCCGTGGAATCGGCAGTGGCCTGGAAAAACGCGCTGGAGCGCAAGGACGGCCCGTCGGCGCTGATCTTCTCGCGGCAGAACCTGCAGCACCAGGAACGCGACGCTGGCCAGATTGCCAACATCAGCCGTGGTGGTTATGTGCTCAAGGACTGCGCAGGCGAGCCTGAGCTGATCCTGATCGCCACCGGTTCGGAAGTCGGTCTGGCCGTGCAAGCCTTCGACAAACTGACCGAGCAGGGCCGCAAGGTTCGCGTGGTCTCGATGCCTTGCACCAGTGCGTTCGATGCTCAGGATGCGGAGTACAAGCAGTCGGTTCTGCCATTGCAGGTCAGCGCACGTATCGCCATCGAAGCCGCCCACGCCGATTTCTGGTTCAAGTACGTGGGTCTGGAAGGTCGTGTGATCGGCATGACCACCTACGGTGAGTCGGCGCCGGCTTCGGCATTGTTCGAAGAGTTCGGCTTTACCCTGGAAAACATCTTGGGTCAGGCTGAAGAGCTGCTGGAAGACTAAATCTGACAGTTATGTTGTCCGGGCTGACGCCTTCGCGAGCAGGCTCGCTCCCACGGGGAAATGCATTCCAATGTGGGAGCGAGCCTGCTCGCGAAAGCGTTGGTTCAGGCAACATCGCACTGCCTGATTCACCACGGTAATCGAGAACCCCATGCCTCAACCGCGTCCCTACAAAGTTGCACTCAACGGCTACGGCCGCATTGGTCGTTGCGTCTTGCGTGCGTTGTTTGAGCGAGGCGAGAAAGCCGGGTTTGAAATTGTCGCGATCAACGATCTGGCCGACATGGCCAGCATCGAATACCTGACACGCTTCGACTCCACCCACGGCCGCTTTCCCGGCGAAGTGCGGGTTGAAGGCGATTGTCTGCATATCAATGGCGACTGCGTGAAGGTCCTGCGCAGTGCCACCCCCGAAGGCATCGATTGGGCGTCGCTGGGCGTCGATCTGGTGCTTGAGTGCTCCGGCGCTTACCACACCCGTGCCGATGGCCAGCGTTTTCTCGACGCCGGCGCACCGCGCGTGCTGTTTTCGCAGCCGATGGCCAGCGAAGCGGATGTCGACGCCACCATCGTCTACGGCGTCAATCAGGACTGCCTGACCGGCGACGAACTGCTGGTGTCCAATGCCTCCTGCACGACAAATTGCGGCGTGCCGCTGCTGCGCCTGCTTGATCAGGCGATCGGCCTCGATTACGTGTCGATCACCACGATTCACTCGGCGATGAACGATCAGCCAGTGATCGACGCCTATCACCACGAAGACCTGCGCCGCACGCGTTCGGCGTTCCAGTCGGTGATCCCGGTGTCCACTGGTCTGGCACGCGGTATCGAGCGCCTGCTGCCGGAACTTGCCGGGCGAATTCAGGCCAAAGCCGTGCGCGTGCCGACAGTCAACGTGTCCTGCCTCGACATCACGATGCAGACCGCCACGGCGACTGACGCCAATGAGGTCAACCGGATCCTGCGCGAAGCCGCCACCAGCGGCCCGCTCAAAGGCCTTCTGGCCTATACCGAGTTACCGCACGCCAGCTGTGATTTCAACCATGACCCACATTCGGCCATCGTCGATGCCAGCCAGACCCGAGTTTCCGGCCCCAAACTGGTGAACATCCTGGCCTGGTTCGACAACGAATGGGGTTTTGCCAACCGAATGCTGGACGTTGCAGACCACTATCTGCAAACAGCAACTTCAAAAAAACCGTAGGAAGTGCGACCCATGACCGTGTTGAAGATGTCCGACCTCGATCTGCAAGGTAAGCGCGTATTGATCCGCGAAGACCTCAACGTCCCCGTCAAGGACGGTGTTGTCACCAGCGACGCGCGCATCCTGGCTTCGCTGCCGACCATCAAGCTGGCCCTGGAAAAAGGCGCGGCAGTGATGGTCTGCTCGCACCTGGGCCGTCCTACCGAAGGCGAATTCTCCGCCGAAAACAGCCTGAAACCTGTCGCCGATTACCTGAGCAAAGCGCTTGGCCGTGAAGTGCCGCTGGTGGCTGACTACCTCGGTGGCGTTGAGGTCAAGGCTGGCGACGTCGTGCTGTTTGAAAACGTACGCTTCAACAAGGGCGAGAAGAAGAACGCCGACGACCTGGCGCAGCAATACGCGGCCCTCTGCGACGTGTTCGTGATGGACGCCTTCGGTACTGCTCACCGCGCCGAGGGTTCGACCCATGGTGTAGCCAAGTTCGCCAAAGTCGCTGCCGCCGGCCCGTTGCTGGCCGCTGAGCTGGATGCACTGGGCAAAGCCCTCGGCGCGCCGGCCAAGCCAATGGCAGCCATCGTTGCCGGCTCCAAGGTGTCGACCAAACTCGACGTGCTGAACAGCCTGAGCCAGATCTGCGATCAACTGATCGTCGGCGGCGGCATCGCCAACACCTTCCTCGCGGCGGCTGGTCACCCGGTCGGCAAGTCGCTGTACGAACCGGACCTGCTCGACACCGCGCGTGAAATCGCTGCCAAAGTCAGCGTACCGTTGCCGGTTGACGTTGTGGTCGCCAAGGAATTTGCCGAAAGCGCTGAAGCGACCGTCAAGCTGATCGCTGACGTGGCGGCTGACGACATGATTCTCGACATCGGTCCGCAAACTGCAGCCAATTTCGCCGAGCTGCTGAAGTCGTCGAAAACCATTCTGTGGAACGGCCCGGTTGGTGTGTTCGAGTTCGATCAGTTCGGCAACGGCACCAAAGTGCTGGCCCAGGCTATCGCCGAAAGCTCGGCATTCTCCATCGCGGGCGGTGGCGACACCCTGGCGGCGATCGATAAATATGGCGTGGCTGAGCAGATCTCCTACATTTCCACCGGTGGTGGCGCGTTCCTCGAATTCGTCGAGGGCAAGGTGCTGCCTGCCGTTGAAGTCCTGGAAAGCCGGGCCAAGGCCTGAGGCCGCCCGTTTGGCCAGGCAAAGGAGTGTTCACATGGTCAAGTCGTTAGCGCTGTTGTTGCTGACCGGTACGCTGGCGGCCTGCGGGAGCACCCCGAAGGCTGACGCGACGCCAGCACCGAGCGAGCCGCAGAAGGGCTGTTATCAGGCCGACTGGCAGGCCGAAACCAACCCGGTGCTGAACAAGCGCTCGGGCCCGGACGGCCTGGACAAATACGAGACGCAAACCCCGGTCAAGGAACATGGTTGTCCTTGACGGGTCTGACTCTTTAACTCAGGGCTGGCGGCATGCGTCGTCAGTCGAGGAACACGGATGAAAGGCTTGATCGCCGTTGCGGCGTTGGCATTGTTGGGTGGTTGCGCGCAGTTGAACCTGTTTCAGTCGTCGGCCCCGGCAGACAACTGGACGACCTGGACCTGCGACAGTCAGGCCAAGGTGTTGTGGCGTTACGCCGATGCCGGCCAGAAGGAAGTCGACGTTCGCCTCGGCGGCGGTGATCAGGTCTATCGCCTGAAAGAAGAGCCGGGCGCCTCTGGCACGCTGTACAGCGACGGCATGCTGGCGTTTCACGTCAAGGGTGACGAAGGCCTGGTGTACTGGGTCGCCACCAATGACCTGATTGGCCGTGGTTGCAAGGCGCAGTAATTGACACACCACAGTTCTACTGTGGGAGCGAGCCTGCTCGCGAAAGCGGCCTGGCAAGCACTGCATCAGCGACTGCAAGATTGCTTTCGCGAGCAGGCTCGCTCCCACAGGGGATCTGTGTAGTTCTTGGAATTTGCTTTACCGAATCACCAGACCGGGCCTCAACCCCCGATCTGCATTAACTTGAATAGCCGCCGCCGCTTCGGCAGGCTGGCACGATCAACGACCCTCAACCGGGAGAGACACACACAATGGCACTTATCAGCATGCGCCAGATGCTGGACCACGCAGCCGAGTTCGGCTACGGCGTTCCAGCCTTCAACGTCAACAACCTTGAGCAGATGCGCGCCATCATGGAAGCCGCTGACAAGACTGACTCCCCGGTGATCGTCCAGGCTTCGGCCGGCGCCCGCAAATACGCCGGCGCGCCATTCCTGCGTCACTTGATCCTGGCCGCGATCGAAGAATTCCCGCACATCCCGGTGTGCATGCACCAGGACCACGGCACCAGCCCTGACGTCTGCCAGCGTTCGATTCAACTGGGCTTCAGCTCGGTAATGATGGACGGCTCGCTGGGCGAAGACGGCAAGACCCCGACCGACTACGACTACAACGTCCGCGTCACCCAGCAGACCGTGGCCATGGCCCACGCCTGCGGCGTTTCGGTAGAAGGCGAGCTGGGTTGCCTGGGTTCGCTGGAAACCGGTATGGCCGGTGAAGAAGACGGCATCGGCGCTGAAGGCGTTCTGGATCACAGCCAGATGCTGACCGACCCGGAAGAAGCCGCTGACTTCGTCAAGCGCACCCAGGTCGACGCCCTGGCCATCGCCATCGGCACCAGCCACGGTGCCTACAAGTTCACCAAGCCACCAACCGGCGACGTGCTGGCGATCGACCGCATCAAGGAAATCCACAAGCGCATCCCGAACACCCACCTGGTGATGCACGGTTCGTCCTCCGTGCCACAAGAGTGGCTGGCGATCATCAACCAGTACGGCGGCGACATCAAAGAAACCTACGGCGTCCCGGTTGAAGAGATCGTCGAAGGCATCAAGCACGGCGTGCGCAAGGTCAACATCGACACCGACCTGCGCCTGGCCTCCACTGGCGCCATGCGTCGCCTGATGGCCACCAACCCGAGCGAATTCGACCCACGTAAATTCTTCGGCGCCACCGTGACCGCAATGCGCGATGTATGTATCGCTCGTTATGAAGCGTTCGGTACTGCCGGTAATGCCTCGAAGATCAAACCGATCTCGCTGGAAGCGATGTACCAGCGTTATCTGAAGGGTGAGTTGAACGCCAAGGTCAACTGAGCCTGAGCGTTGAGCTGATTAAAAAGAAACCCGCCGAGAGGCGGGTTTTTTGTGGTGGAAGCGTTGTGACAAGACATCGGCATCCTTTTGCTTGAAATGTCACCTAAAGGGGACTTTACTGGTAATAATCTATTTAAAGTCCGATATGGGTGACATTTTGCTTCTCGATAATCCAGCAACGTTTGCCCAGCGTATTCGCCAATTGCGCAAAGCCAAGGGCTACAGTCAAGCGCTGCTTGCGCATAGGGCTCATTGCAGCCGCAAAACCATCATCGATCTAGAAGCAGGCGAAAACGTCGCTTTTTATACGGTGTTTAGAGTTATTGCCGCGTTAGGCATGGCGTTGGAGATTGTCGATAACCGAATCGATCTCAAATCACTCGCCGAATTGGTAGAGCATGATGAGTAAGGTGAAACGACTGAATGTCATGACGCCTCAGGGCCATTCCGGCGAGTTGTCCAAAGGTTCGCAGTTTTCATTCGCTTACCAGTCAGCGTCGCCACTCAAGGAAGTTTCCCTGGTCATGCCCTATGACCCGACACCGTCGGTGAGCAGCGTATTGCAGCCCATCTTCGATATGAATGTGCCTGAGGGATATCTGGCCGACCAAATCAAGCGGCGCATGGCCAAGCATATGCAAGTGGATGAAATGCGCCTGTTGTCCGTCATTGGCGGTAATCAGATCGGTCGCCTCACGTATGAGAATCCGGTAGAACCTTCAGGCTCTGTTCGTGCGCAGGTCGGCCTGCAGGAGATCCTGTCGGCGGACACCTCTCAGCATGTTTTCGGTTTTTTGGTCGAAACCTACTTCGAATCGGGGATTTCAGGTGTTCAGCCCAAGGTTCTGGTGCCCGATCTGGACAAACTGACTGGTAGCCGAAAAACAGTGATCAGCTCCGACCTTATCGTCAAATCAGGAGCGGAAGAGTATGAGCACCTGGCTCAAAACGAGTTTCTGTGTCTGGAAGCAGCGCGGCTGGCAGGACTGTACACGCCGCCTTTCTGGCTTTCCGATAACGGTGAGCTGTTTGTCATGGAGCGTTTTGATCTGACAGCGTCTGATCGCCTTGGCTTTGAAGACATGGCGGTGCTGCTGGGGTTAAACAAGGATCCCCACGACAACTATAAATATTCGCAGAGCTACGAAACCCTTGCTGCAGTGATCCGTCAGGTATGCAGGCATGCCGACCCGATACGAGAACTGGAACGATTTTTTTCATCCGTCTGTCTTTCGGTCATGGTGCGTAACGGCGATGCGCATTTGAAAAACTTCGGGGTGACCTACACGCACCCCGCGGCCTCTGAAACGGTGCAGTTGGCGCCGGTATACGATGTCACGACGACAACCGTATACGAGAACTACAACCCCAGGACCGGGCGATCGCTGGTTGACCGTACTCTCGCCATCAAGATGAACAAGGCCAAAGCTTATCCGGATCGTCAGCAGTTGATTGAGTTTGGTCGTAAACACTGCGCTGTGGATAAGCCAGCACTGATCGTCGACCGGATAGCCGAGGCAATGAGTCAGGCGCTTTTGATTCACCGACCACGGATAGACGTTGAATTGTTTGCAAGGATGCAACGCGAATGGGACATCGGGCGCATGGTTGCGTTGAATGACTCGGTCGGTTCGGGTTTGAAGCGTCATCCTTTATCAAGCGGTAGAAAGGAAAAGGCTGATAAATGATAAGCGGTGTACCGCTACGGTGACATTTGCTACTCAAAGTCGCGTATACGCGACATTTCGCCAAGGCAGCGGCCCGCATTTTGAGGTGGCGCAGTCCGCAGCCCACCCCTGAAGCCCTTGCAGGAGTGAGCCTGCTCGCGATAGCGGAGTTTCAGACACATGAATATTGAATGACACACCGTTATCGCGAGCAGGCCCACTCCTACAATTGGAGCGAGTGTGGTCTGCAAGTTATGGGTTGTTTGTCATTTTGGCGGCTAGCTACTTGTCGTGATCAATATCCAGTTTGGTAAACGTCACCTGCCCACCCTCACTGGTATAGCCGGTGTTGTCCTGCACATACACGCCGGCCTTGAAGTACAGCGGCTTGTCGCGCCAGGTCGCGCTGATCTGGGAGTCCCACTGATAGCCCGCCGCACTCACGCCCAGGGCACCGCCGGGGCTCAAGTGGATGAGGTAGTTGAATTCGCGATCAAGCTTGACGCCGGTGGCGAGGGTGATGACGCGGCTTTCGGCGTCGTCCGGGCGCATGCGCACTTTGATCACCAGATTGCCGGTCTGGGTTTTTTCCTTGTACTGATATTCGAGCTTGACCATCGGCCGCTGGCTTTCGTACGCGTGAATCTGGCCGATGACGATCTTGCCCGAGCTCGGCACCTTGTTCACCGCGAGGGTGGCGCGCAGCAGGTTGTCGGCGTCCGGGTAGTACCAGTTGCGCAGGGTGCCGTTGCTGTAGGTTTCGCGCAGTTCGGTACGCGGGTAGATGGCGTTTTCGGTTTTCGAGCCAGTCACCGGGGACCAGAAGAACAGGGTGCCGGTGTCGGAATGGAAGTACTGATCCTTGAAGCCATCCACCAGTTTCGAGGTTTCGACGGTGTACGGCGGGCTGCCAACAGGAACGCTGAGGTTCCAGGTTGCGAGGTCGATCATGACGGTTCTTCCAATCAATTCATCCGGAACGCCGGTGCCAGAAGCTCTAGCCCGCGCGTTTTCGGGCGTCTTTATAAGCGTAGCGGCAATTTTTGTTAATGCCCGTCCGGCGATTACTTGACGTCAACATCCTGTCGAAATGCCATCTCGCCCGGTTCTCGGGGGCTGTAGCGGTGACCGTTAGTCGGCTAGGTTGAGCATTGTTTAAATGATGGCGGGATGACAGCTTCTGCTTTCACTGATCCGCGTCTAGAGTGAAGGCTCAGTACGTCTATGGTTTTGCCGGCAACCGGTCCCGATAAGAGAAGCAGCATGGAATGCGCGCAACCCCAGCCAGGTGAAGGCAGCTCGGTCCTTTTGATCGTCGATGATTACCCCGAAAATCTGATCAGCATGCGCGCGTTGCTGCAGCGTCAGGATTGGCACGTGATGACCGCCGCCTCGGGTTTCGAGGCACTGAACCTTTTGCTCGAACACGACATCGACCTGGTCCTGCTCGATGTGCAGATGCCCGGCATGGACGGTTTCGAGGTCGCGCGGCTGATGCGCGGCAGCCAGCGTACGCGGCTGACACCGATCATTTTCCTCACCGCCAACGAGCAATCCCAGGATGCCGTGATCAAGGGCTATGCCAGTGGCGCGGTGGATTACCTGTTCAAGCCGTTCGATCCGCAAATCCTCAAGCCCAAGGTTCAGGCGCTGCTCGAGCACCAGCGCAATCGCCGTGCCCTGCAACGCCTCAGTCATGACCTGGAAGTGGCGCGCGCCTTCAATGCCTCGGTGCTGGACAACGCCGCCGAAGGCATTCTGGTGTTGAGCGAGGACGGTGTGATCCGCTTCGCCAACCCGGCGATTTCGCGGTTGCTCAATGCGCCGGTGAAGGATCTGCAAGGCAAGGAGTTTCTCGATTTCCTGCAGAAGCCACACATTCCCCTGTGGGCCGATTCCGAGTTCTACGCCGGTTACCAGCGCGGTGAAACCCTGCGCCTGCATGATGCGTTGCTGCGCACGGCGCCCGGGCAGCAAGTGCCGGTGGCATTGTCCTGTGCGCCGCTGTCCTCGGAGCAGCATGCGATGGTGGTGACGGTGCTGGACATGTCGGTGGTGCGTCACTTGCACCAGCAACTGGAATTCCAGGCGGTGACCGATCCGCTGACCGGGCTGCTCAACCGGCGCGGGTTCTACCAGACCGTCGAAAACCTGCTGTTGCGCGGCGAGCGCAGCGACAGCAGCTGGGTGCTGCTCTACCTCGATCTCGATGGCTTCAAGCGGGTCAATGATTCCCTCGGTCACGATGCCGGCGACCGCGTGTTGCGCTGGGTTTCCGAGCAATTGAAAGCGTGCCTGCGGCCGTTCGATATTCTCGCGCGCATGGGCGGCGATGAATTCACCGCGCTGCTGGATCTGGAATTCCCCGAGCAAGCGGCGAAGATTGCCGAAAAACTCATCGAACGGGTATCGGTGTGTCAGCAGATCGAAGGTCTGGATATCGTTCTTGGCGCCAGTATCGGCATCGCCACCTATCCTGACTGCGGGCGCAATCTCGACGGCTTGCTGCGCGCATCGGACATCGCTATGTACGAGGCCAAGCGCGCCGGGCGTCAGCAATATCGTTTCTATGACCCTGAAATGAACGGCCGCGCACGCTCGCGTCTGATGCTGGAAGACAGCGTGCGTGAGGCCATCGAGAATCGCGATTTCAATCTGGTCTATCAGCCGCAGGTGGCGATCGGCAGCGGACAGATCCGTGGGTTCGAAGCGTTGCTGCGCTGGCAGCATCCAAGCGTCGGCGATGTGCCGCCGGGGTTGTTTCTGCCGTTGCTGGAAGAGGCGCGCTTGATCAGTCGCCTCGGCAGCTGGATCTATCACCGTGGCGCCGGTCAGCGCAAAGCCTGGGAAACCTTGTTCGCTGAAGATCTGGTGCTCGGCGTGAGCCTGAGCAATACCCAGTTCGGCCTGCCGAATCTGGTCACTGAATTGCGTCAAGTCATGGAACGCCATGCGCTGCAACCGCGGCAACTGGAAGTCGAAGTCACCGAAGAAGCGTTGATGCAAGACCCGGACGAAACCCGCAAGCAACTGCGGCTGCTGCGTCATCTCGGGGTGCGCGTGGCGCTGGATGATTTTGGTTCGGGGCCGTGTTCGCTGGCGCATCTGCGCGATCTGGAGCTGGACACGCTGAAGCTCGACCGCCACTTGATCGCGCGCCTGCCGGACTCGCCTCGTGATGCGGCGCTGGTGCGCATGGTCATCGACCTGTGCAAGCAATACGGTCTGCTGGTGATCGCCGAAGGAGTGGAAACCCCCGAGCAATATCAGTGGCTGCAAGCCCATGGCTGCGAATACGTGCAGGGCTTCCTCGTCGCGCGGCCGTTGATCGCCGAAGACGCGGTCAGCTTCGTCGAACCCTTTGACTGGAGCGCGCTGCCCGGTTGAATTCGCTACACTGGCGGACCTTTTTCGAACCGCGTCGCTCGTCCATGACTGTGTTGAAGTACCTCCAGGCCTACCCCGCGCAATTGCAGGATCAGGTGCGCCAACTGATTGCCGAAGGGCGTCTGGGTGAATACCTGAATCAGCGCTATTCAGGGCGACACGACGTGCAGAGCGACAAGGCCTTGTACAGCTACGCGCTGGATCTCAAGCAGCAGTACATGCGTAATGCGCCGGCGATCGACAAAGTGCTGTTCGACAACCGCCTCGACCTGACCCACCGCGCGCTCGGTCTGCACACCACGGTGTCACGGGTGCAGGGCGGCAAGCTCAAGGCCAACAAGGAAATCCGCATCGCCGCGCTGTTCAAGGACGCCGCGCCGGATTTTCTGAAGATGATCGTGGTGCACGAGCTGGCGCACTTCAAGGAATCGGATCACAACAAGGCGTTCTATAAACTGTGCGAGCACATGCTGCCGGGGTATCACCAGATCGAGTTCGATCTGCGTGTGTACCTGACGTGGCGGGATATGCAGGCTTGACCAATCAGGAAGGTGTGGATGGACGTCAGCAAGACCAAAAGCAGTTTCTATCGCCGTTTGTACGTGGCTTATCTCATCGATAGCGGCCTGGCGCCGAGTGTGCCGACGCTGACCGAAGTCACTGGCATGCCGCGACGCACGGCGCAGGACACGATTGCCGCGCTGGCTGATCTGGACATCATCTGCGAGTTCGAACAGGAAGAGGGCGCACGCAATCATGCCGGGCGCTATCGGATTCGTGAGTGGGGAGCGATTGATCGCGGATGGATCGAGCGCAATTTGCGGCAGATAAAAGCGGTGCTGGAATACCCCTGATTCCTGCGGCGCCTGAACTGACGCAATCGCTGGCAAGCCAGCTCCCACAGGGATCTCCAGCGAACACGGTTTTCGTGAACGAGCGATGAACCTGTGGGAGCTGGCTTGCCAGCGATGAGGCCCTCAAGAACGACGCATGCCGATGTGTGGAATGTCATCCTCAAGATATTCCTCACCCACCACGACAAACCCGTACTTGCCGTAATACCCCTGCAGATGCGCCTGCGCTGACAAATAGATCGGCACCTGCGGCCAGTGCTTTTCGGCCTGTCTCAGCGCCTGTTCCATCATCGCGTGGCCCAACCCTTTGCCACGGCCGGCGGGCGCGGTCACCACGCGGCCAATCACCACGTCGCCGCCCTGGGATTCCGGATCCAGCAGGCGCAGGTAAGCCATCAACTGATCATCCTCCCAACCCATCAGGTGATGGGTATCGCCCTCCAGATCCTGGCCGTCGAGATCCGGGTAGGCGCATTTCTGTTCGACCACGAATACATCAGAGCGCAGCTTCAACGAGGCGTACAACTGCTCTTTGCCCAAATCGCGATGATGTTTGCAGATCCACTCGATTGTCATTTTTCGATTCCTTGACCATGTCGCCCGATACTAAGCGCAGCTGCGCCATATGTCTGTATGGCGCAACAGTCTGTGATAAAGGTCAAAATGCCACCATTCCTTTCTCGCGGCCGCCGAGACTTTGTGTAATCTGCTCAAGAGCACTGCGCACTGGTTCCCATGAGCTAATGTTCAATGCTTGGGTTTTGCCGGTAAGGGGCCTTTGGTTTTGACGTGAAACCACGTCGGGCGGTTGCCCGCTGAGGATGTTCAAGCATGCTGCGATTGCTTCAAGCCGTTGCTTTGATCGGACTGCTGGTGCTGGGCCAGGATGCTGCGGCGCAGAAGCTGCGGCTGGCGTTCGATAATTGGCCGCCGTTTACCGACGATGCACTGGTCAACGGTGGACTGGCCACCGACATTGTCAGCACCGCACTGGCTCGCGCCGGTTATGCCAGCGGTTACGAACAAGTGCCGTGGGCGCGAGCATTGCTGGGGATTGGCGAGGGGCGTTACGACGTACTGGTCAACGCCTGGTACAACGACGAACGCACACAGATCGGTCAGTTTTCCGGTGAGTACCTGATCAACCGCATCCGCTTCCTCAAGCGCAAAGACGCACCCATCGACTACAGCAACCTCGAGCAACTGCACACTTACCCGATTGCCGTGGTGCGCGGGTACGCCTATTCCGCACCTTTCGATGCCGATACGGCGATGCAGAAAGTCCCTGTGCACAACTTCGCCATGGGCGTGCGCATGCTCGCGGCGGACCGGGTCAAGCTGACCCTGGAGGATGAGTACGTGGCCAAGTATTACCTGGCACGGGAATCGGCCAAGGTACGCAATTCGGTGGAGTTTTTACCCAAGCCGTTGAGTGAGAACAGCCTGCATATTCTGGTCAGTCTGAAGAACCCGCAGCATGAGCAGATCGTCGCCGGGTTTGATCGTGCGATCGAGGCGATGAAGGCTGACGGGACTTATGAGAAGTTATTGCGGCGGCATGGAATGTGAAGGGTGATCCGGCAATTTCTTTGTGGCTGATGACCTCTTCGCGAGCAGGCTCGCTCCCACAATTTGAAATGCATACCCTGTGGGAGCGAGCCTGCTCGCGAACGCGTCGTCTCAGGCGCCGCTGATTTCGGCAGTGTCCTTGATCAAATGCGCCGCCAACGTCCGAAGCGGCCCCAACTGCCGGCAAATCAGCGCCAGCTGCGTCTGCACCAACCGTTGCCCTTCATCGATTTCATCCGGCATCTGCTCCAGCTCATTGGCCAGCGCTTCCTCGTCATCACTCTGAATCGCAATCGGCTGCTTGCTCGCCAAACCATGAGCGATTTCGTCGATGCTGGTCGCCAGTTTCACCCCGGCGCCTTCGATCAGATGCTCCCGCACCTCCGCTGGCAACTGTGTTTCACGGTGCGCGCCGAGCCCTGACAAATAGCTGAGCAACGTGTGCGATAGCACCAGGAAGCGGAAGCCGACATCCGCCTCCTTACGGAAATGCCCCGGCTCCATGAGCATGTTCGCCAGTGTAGTCGACAGCGCCGCGTCAGCGTTATGGGCGTTGCGTCGGGCCAGGCGATAAGCGAGGTCATCGCTTTTGCCGGCGGCGTATTGCTGCATGATCTGGCGCAGGTAGATGCTGTTGCAGGTCAGGGTGTTGGCCAGCACTTTGTTCAGGCGCCGACCCTGCCAGTCCGGCAGGAATAGGAACACCGCCAGACCTGCGATCAGGCTGCCCAGCAGGGTATCGAACAGCCGTGGCAGGAACAGCCCGTAGCCATCGCCGACCTGATTGAAGCAGAACAGCACCATGATCGTGATCGCCGCCGTTGCCAGGGTGTAGCGGGTGGTGCGGTTGGTAAAGAACACCACACCGGCAGCGATGGCGAAGCACGATTGCACCACCGGGTTGGGGAACAGATCGAACAGCGCCCAGGCCACCGTCAGGCCAATGGCCGTGCCGATGATCCGCTGGCCGAGTTTGCGCCGGGTGGCGCCGTAGTTCGGCTGGCAGACGAACAGCGTGGTGAGGATGATCCAGTAGCCTTGCGACGGGTGAATCAGGTGCACCATGCCGTAGCCGATGCTCAGTGCCAGCGGCAAGCGCAGGGCATGGCGGAACAGCAGCGAGGTCGGCGTCAGTTGCGTACGCAGGCGAATCCATACGTCCTTGAGATTGCGCGGTGAACGGTCGAGCAGGCTGCTGTCGGTGGCGTCCGCCAGAGCATCGGGGTTGCTGGCATCGCTAAGCAGGCGGTCGAGGGTGCCGAGGTTGGCCGCCAAGGCGCGCAGCGAGCGCAGCAGGCCGCGCCATGCCGGATTGCTCTGGATGCGTAAATGTTCGAGGGAGGCATGCAGGTCGTTCAGGGCTTCGGCGAAACTGGCGTCGTAGATGAACGGCTGGCGCATCTGGATCGATTCGGCCAAGGCCCGGCAGGCCTTGCCCTGCTGGCGCAGCAGGCGCTGGCAGCGAAACAGCACGTCGCTGTGGAAGAACGCTTCGGCCAGCGCGTTGTAAGGATAGTGCGAAGAGCTGGCGCGTTCGTGAATGTCCTGCGCGAGGAAATACAGCTTCAGATAACGGCTGACTTTCGAGCCGGGTCGACCGTTGCCGACCCGATGCAGGATGATTTCCTTGGCCGTGTTCAGGGCGGCGACCACCCGGCCATTCTGCTGCGCCAGTTCGAGGCGGCGGGCTTCGACGTCCATCTGCCGGATCGGCTCGAACAGCGAAGATTTCAGCTTCAGATAAAGGCCCAGCTCGCGGAACAGCCGCGCCAGACTTTGCTGCACCGGTTGATTGGAAAACAGTGCCTGCCACAGCACCGAGAGCAAGCCATACCACGCCGCGCCGGCGACCAGCAGCATCGGTTCGTGCCAGAAATCAGTGACCGCGCCGCCGCGCTGATCAACGCCGATCATCGTGTACACCGACAGAATCAGCGTCGCCGAAGCGATCGCGCCGTAACGCTCGCCCAGCGCACCGAGCATGGTCAGGCCGAAACTGGCCAGTGCCAGGGCCACGGCGAAAATGATCGGGTAGGGAAACAGCAATTCCACCGACAGCGCGGCGATGCTGAAACACACCAGTGTCACCGCGAGGGCGTTGAGACGACCCTGCCAACTGTCGTCGGTTTCGGCCAGGGCGCTGGCGATGATGCCGAGAAACAACGGGATCAGCAGGCCCATTTCATCCTGATACCAACACAGCGCCATGCTGCCGGTCAGGGCGATGAATACCCGCACGCTGTAGCTGAATTTATCCAGCGCCCACAGGCGCCGCAAAGACTGACGAAACGAGGTCGAGGACATGAAGTGCGAAGGCCTTCCGAGGCGATGCCGCTAAATTGAGCCAGTAATGACGCCGACGCAATGGCGCCGAGCACATCTGACAGCAAAAAGTGTTCCTTTTACTTACACCACAAACCATTGTGGGAGCGAGCCTGCTCGCGAAAGCGGAGTGTCATTCAACATTGATGTCGACTGGTACACCGCATCGCGAGCAGGCTCGCTCCCACAGGGTTTTGTATTTGGCCTTGAGTTAAGCGTACTGCGCGGCGGCGTAACCGGAGGCCCAGGCCCACTGGAAATTGAAGCCGCCCAAGTGCCCAGTGACGTCGAGCACTTCCCCAATGAAGTACAGGCCGGGGCTTTTCAGCGACTCCATGGTCTTGGACGACACCTCGCGGGTATCGACGCCACCCAGAGTCACCTCAGCCGTGCGATAGCCTTCAGTCCCCGCCGGCACGACTTTCCAGCTGCCGAGCTTCTCGGCAATCTCCGCCAGTTCAGCATGGGTGTACTGCTTCATCGGTTTGGAGACAAACCAGTTGTCCGCCAGCAGATTGGCCATCTTCTTGGTGAAGATCTCGCCAAGCAAAGTTTTCAACTCGCTGTTCGGACGCTCGGCGACTTGCTGTTGCAACCAGCTCGCCGCGTCGTGATCCGGCAGCAGGTTGATTTCCACCGTGTCGCCGGGCTCCCAGAACGAACTGATCTGCAAGATCGCCGGGCCACTGAGGCCACGATGGGTGAACAGGATGTTCTCGCGAAAGCTCTGGTCATTGCAGCTGACCAGACAATCCACCGAGGTGCCGGACAGCTCTGTGCACAACTCCTTGAGCTGGTCGGTAATGGTGAATGGCACCAGGCCGGCGCGGGTCGGCAGCAGTTCATGGCCGAACTGTTTGGCGACCTGGTAACCGAAACCGGTAGCGCCCAGGGTCGGAATCGACAGGCCGCCGGTAGCGATCACCAGCGACTGGCACTGGACTTGGCCGAGGGTGGTGTCAAGCAGATAACCACTGGCGGTTTTTTCGATGGTCTGGATCGAAGTGTCCAGGTGCAGCTCGACGCCGGCCTGATCGCATTCATCAAGCAGCATGCCGAGGATGTCGCTGGATTTGTTATCGCAGAACAGCTGGCCGAGTTTCTTCTCGTGGTACGGCACGCCGTGTTTGCCGACCAGACCGATGAAATCCCACTGGGTGTAACGCGCCAGCGCCGATTTGCAGAAATGCGGATTCTGCGAGAGGAAGTTGCTCGGTTCGGTGTACATGTTGGTGAAATTGCAGCGACCGCCGCCGGACATGAGGATTTTCTTGCCGGCCTTGTTCGCGTGGTCGAGCAGCAACACCTGACGCCCGCGCCCGGCGGCGGTCAGGGCACACATCAAGCCGGCCGCGCCAGCGCCAATGATCACGACTTCGGTAGAGCGCAAAACGGTGTCCTCTTGGTGGGTCGCTACAAAACAAACTGTGGGAGCGAGCCTGCTCGCGAAAGCGTTGTGTCATTCAACAATGATGTCGACTGACAGATTGCATTCGCGAGCAGGCTCGCTCCCACAGGGGATCTCCCATGGATGGAAGATCGCTTACAGAATACGCACGCGCAACGAGCGGCCCTTGATCTTGCCGTCGTTCAGGCGCTGCAAGGCCTGCATGGCCACGGTGCGCTCGACAGCGACGTAGGCCTGGAAATCGAAGATGGCGATCTTGCCGACCTGCGCACCGGGAATGCCCGCTTCGCCGGTCAGTGCGCCAAGAATGTCGCCCGGGCGCACTTTGTCTTTGCGGCCAGCGCCGATGCACAGGGTGGTCATCGGCGGTTGCAGCGGCGCCAGGCCCTGGGACTTGAGGTTGTCGATCTGATCCCAGTTCAGCGGCGCTTTCTGCAGTTGTTCGATGGCTTGCGCACGATGCGCTTCGGACGGCGCGACCAGGCTGATGGCGATGCCTTTCTCGCCCGCGCGACCGGTACGGCCGACGCGGTGGATGTGGATTTCCGAATCGCGCGCCAGCTCGACGTTGATCACCATGTCCAGCGCATCGATATCCAGACCACGGGCCGCAACGTCGGTGGCAACCAGCACCGAGGTGCTGCGGTTGGCGAACATTGCCAGCACCTGATCGCGATCACGCTGTTCCAGATCGCCGTGCAGGCCGACGGCGGAAATGCCTTTGGCGGTCAGGTGATCAACGGTTTCCTGAACTTGCTGCTTGGTGAAGCAGAACGCCACGCAGGACGCCGGACGGAAGTGGTGCAGGACCTTGGTCACCGCGCTCATGCGCTCTTCCGGGGAAATCTCGTAGAAGCGCTGCTCGATCTGCGTGTCGTCGTGGAAGGCTTCAGCCTTGACGGTCTGCGGATCGCGCATGAATTTCGAGGCCAGTTGCTTGATGCCCACCGGGTAGGTCGCGGAGAACAGCAGAGTCTGCCGGCGCTCCGGGGTCTTGATGATGATGTCTTCGATGGCGTCGTAGAAGCCCATGTCGAGCATGCGGTCGGCTTCGTCGAGGATCAGCGTGTTCAGGCCATCGAGCACCAGCGAACCCTTGCGCAAATGCTGCTGAATGCGCCCCGGGGTGCCGACGATGATGTGCGCGCCGTGCTCCAGCGAAGCGATCTGCGGGCCGAACGAGACGCCGCCGCACAGGGTCAGGACCTTGATGTTGTCTTCGGCGCGAGCCAGACGGCGGACTTCCTTGGCCACCTGGTCGGCCAGCTCACGGGTCGGGCAGATCACCAGCGCCTGGCACCCGAAGTAGCGCGGGTTGATCGGGTTGAGCAAGCCGATGCCGAACGCGGCGGTCTTGCCGCTGCCGGTCTTGGCCTGGGCGATCAGGTCCATCCCCTTGAGGATCACCGGCAAGCTCTGCGCCTGGATCGGCGTCATCTGGGCATAACCGAGTGATTCGAGGTTAGCCAGCATGGCGGCGGACAGCGGCAGAGTATTAAAAGCGGTGGCGATGGTGGTCACGGGACTGGCCTGCAAAACAAAATGTCGCGCAGTGTAGCAGCCCCGTGCCGGTTTCCTCGACAGTTCTGGACGAACAGCGATTGAACCCGAGGCAGGGATTAACTGTGGCGAGGGGATTTATCTGTGGCGAGGGGATTTATCCCCGATGGGGTGCGCAGCACCCCCAATACCTGCCACCTCGATTCATCAGGCTGACCGCATCCAACCTTTTTGGGGCTGCTGCGCAACCCAGCGGGGATAAATCCCCTCGCCACAGAAGTCAAAGAACTCCTTCAGCAGAATCAGTGTTCGATGTGTTCTTGTGGACGTTTCGCCCGGCGCCCGTCTTCCTTCGACAGTTGCGAGAAGATCGTCGCCGCCAGCATCGCCATCACGCCGACCGTGACGAAGGTCAGCTGGAACGCGCCGAGTACGGTTTCCACGCCATCATTGCCGACCTTCGCAGTGAAGCCACCAAGCAGCGCACCGGCGCAGGCCACGCCGAGGCTCAGCGACAATTGCGCGACCACCGACAGCAAACTGTTGCCGCTACTGGCGCTGGCATCGTCGAGGTCGATCAGCGTCACCGTATTCATCGCGGTGAATTGCAGCGAGTTGATTGCCCCCAGCACCGCCAGCAGGCATAGCAGCAGCCAGTACGGCGTCTGCTCGCTGACCAGGCCCATGCTCGCCAGCATGATCCCCAACGCCAAGGTGTTGCCGGTGAGCACGATGCGATAGCCGAGGCGTTCGATCAGCGGCCGCGCGACCCACTTGGCGACCATCGCCGCAGCGGCCAGCGGCAACATGCTCATCCCGGCTTGCGACGGCGAATAGCCCAACGCCACTTGCAGCAGCAGTGGCACCAGAAATGGCAGAGCACCGCTGCCCAGTCGCGCAAACAGGTTACCGAGAATGCCGACGGCGAAGGTGCGGGTCTTGAACAGTGACGGCGCGAACAGCGGATTCTCGATATGCCCGGCGCGCAGCCAGTACGCCGCCAGACAGGCCATGCCGGCGAACAGCAGCAGCATCACCCGCAGGTGCGGCAGGTGCAGTTCGCCAAGACCTTCCATGGCGATGGTGATGAGGATCATCGCTGCGCCGAACAGCAGAAAGCCGAGGCTATCGAAGCGGGTGCGCTCCGTGCCGCGCAGGTCGGGGATGAATTTCCACACCGCGTAGCAACCGATCACCCCGACCGGCAGATTGATCAGGAAGATCCAGTGCCACGTCACGTATTCCACCATCCAGCCGCCCATGGTCGGGCCGATCAGCGGGCCGAGCAGGCCGGGAATGGTGATGAAACCCATGATCCGCACCAGTTCCGAGCGCGGGTACGCACGCAGCACCACCAGCCGCCCGACCGGCAACATCAGCGCACCGCCGAGGCCCTGGATCACCCGTGCGCCGATAAGCATGCTCAGGCTGCTGGATAACGCGCAGAGCAACGAGCCGAAGCTGAACAGCAGAATCGCGCCGAAGAAGATTTTCTTGGTGCCGAAGCGGTCGGCGATCCAGCCAGAGGCCGGGATCAGCAGGGCCACGGTGAGCATGTAGGCGATGATCACACCCTGCATGCGCAACGGGTCTTCGGCCAGATCGCTGGCCATGGCCGGCAGCGCGGTATTGAGGATGGTCCCGTCGAGGGACTGCATGAAGAACGCAATGGCGACGACCCACGGCAACCAGCGGGCGGTGATGGCGTCGAGAGGCGGGCGGTTGGGCATGGAACCTCTTGTGGGTGGTTAATCCAGATTTTTGTTCAAACATGAAACCCTGTGGCGAGGGGATTTATCCCCGCTGGGTCGCGCAGCGGCCCCAAAAAAGCGGGACTGCTGCGCAGTCCATCGGGGATAAATCCCCTCGCCACAGTTTCTATTACAACAGTTGATCCCCTGTGTGCCGGGGATCTTTGTTTTACAGCGTTAGGGTCAACCGGCTGACCAGCGCCCCCGGCAACAGCGATGACGAGGTATTGCGCTGGCTGTACGTACTCGCCGACAGCAGCAGCTCACGCTCGGTGGTCAGTGCCTCCAACTGCGAACCGAGCAGGTTGTAGGCGCTATCGTCAAAGCGCATGGTGCTGACCGGCGCCTGGATTTCGCCGTTCTCGACCCAGAAGGTCGCGAAGCGTGTCATGCCGGTCATGCGCGCCGCCGGTTGATCCGAGTAGTTCAGATACCACAGGTTGCTGATATACAGCCCGGTGCCCAACTGCTTGAGGATCTCTTGCTGCGACAGATCACCGGCGGCCATGTTCAACGCACTGGGCATCTCGCCGCCGCCCGCACCGTTCGCCGCCAGACCATATTCGGCGGCGCTGCGCGAGCCGACCAGTTGATCGCCGGCCTTGCCTTCGATGATCAGACGCAGATCGCTGCGCGGATAACCCTCGGCGGAAAACGCCGGGCTCAGGGACTCGCTGACTTTTTCATCCAGCGACAGCAACGGGCTGAATGCCTGATCGCCGACGTAGAGCTTCTGTAACGGGCTGCTCTTGCTGGCGATCGATTGCGCCGAGAACCCGCCCCAACTGAGCATGCCCATGATTTCTTCCAGTGCCGCCGGTGCCAGATAGGCGCGGTACTGCCCCGGTGCCAGGGTGCGTAACGGTCGGCCGAGAAACTCCAGCTGTTCGCGTGCCTGGGCGAAACGCCGGGCGAAGCCCTCGTCGCTCCAATCGTGGCCGGCATAGCTGGCCTTCACCGCTTCGCCGTTTTCGTGGAACAGGCTGAAGTCGAAATTGAAGCTGTTGGCTTCATGCCAGCCGAACGCGCCAGCGGAGCTGGCAAAGCCACGGCTGATCGGACCGGCAGCATAAAAACCGACCAGATCGAGACCTTCAGCGGCGGCGCAGATTTGCCCGACGACATCTTCGGTGTCCGGCAGCGGATGCGCTTGTACGTGCGTGCTCTGCCAGCTGTTGTGATTGAGCAGCAAGTACGGGTCCTGCGGCAGCAGCGGCAAGGTTTCGCGCAATTGTTGCAGGCCTTCGGCGAGCCGTTGCAGATCGGCTTCCTGATCCCCGGACAAGGTGATCTGCAGGTCGGCGTGGCGACCGTCGTTGATCAGTTTCAGGCCGACGTTGGCTTGCTGCACTTGCCCGGCCTGGCGAACCTTGGCGTGATTGAAGCGCACGAACGCCGAGGCTTCGGCGGCGTAGCTGAGCGTGAACTGTTCCGGCTCGCGCACGCTGTCGCGCAGCCAGTTGACCATGACCTTGAAGGCGTCGGACTGACGCTTCGAAATGCTCATCAGGCGTCTCCCCCAAACACATCAATGTTGCTGAATACGCAGGCCGGCGAAGCATGGCCGACGCGAATCACCTGGTTCGGTTCGCCCTTGCCGCAGTTCGGCGTGCCCAGCACCTTGACGGTGCTGGCATCGCCGACGGCGCGCAGGCTCTTCCAGATGTGCGCGGAAATCGCCCGGTAGTTGGGGTTTTTTACCACGCCTTTCAGTTCACCATGCTCGATCAACTGGCCCCATTCGCAGCCGAACTGGAATTTGTTGCGCGCGTCGTCGATCGACCACGAACGGTTGGTGCTCATCAGAATGCCGTGCTCGATACCGCCGATCATCTGCTCCAGCGTCTGATCGCCCGGCTCGATGTTGAGGTTGGCCATGCGGTCGATCGGCGGCCGGTTCCAACCGCAGGCGCGGCTGTTGGCAACGCCATCGAGGCCGGCGCGATATTGCGACAGCGCTCCGCCCAGCGGCCGCAGCAACAGGCCGTCGCGAATCAGGAATTGTTTGCTCGCCGCGGTGCCGTCGTCGTCATGGCCGTAGCTGGCGAGTTCTTCCGGGATGCCGGGGTCGAAAGTCACGTTGAGCAAATTCGAGCCGTATTGCAGGCTGCCGAAATCGCTGGTCTTGACGAAACTGGTGCCGGCGTAATTGCGCTCATCGCCGAGGATGCGGTCGAGCTCCAGCGGGTGACCGATGGACTCGTGGATCTGCAGCATCATCTGATCAGGCATCAGCAGCAGGTCGCGCCGGCCTTGCGGGGTGTTCGGCGCGAGCAGCAATTGCAGGGCCTGATCGGCGACTTGCGGACCGGCACCGACCAGGCCGCAACGGCTGATGACGTCGGCGCCACCCTGCTGGCCGAAGTTCTCGCGGCCGAGGCTGCGGGTCTGGCTGTCGTTGCCGTCGTAGGCGGTGACGTCGAGGCTCGGATAGACGAAGCGCTGGGCCTGGCGCAATTCGGCGCCGGCGCTGCTCAGGTAGATCTGCTCGACATGGGTGATGCCGATGCTTACCTGCCAATTGACCAGGCGCTCATCCTTGGGCACCGAGGCGGATTCCGCGCCGAGCAGATCGAAGCATTCGCTCAGGGACGGGAAGGGCTGTTCGAGATTGGGTGAAAAATAATCAGCGCGATCGCTGGAAAGCGGCTGCTCGCGCAGATCGAGCAAGGCGTGCGGCTTGAGCCGGCGGGCCTGTTGCTCAGCGCGCTCGAGAGCGGCTTGCAGGCCTTGTTGCGAGAGGTCATTGGTCGCCGCATAGGCTTCGACGCCATTGACCCGGACGGTGAGCATCGCCCCTTCATCGCGACTCAGGCTAGGCGGTTCGGCGACGTTCTTGCGCACCGACAGAAACTGCCCGGACTCGCGCACATACCGCAGGGAAAAAAATTCAGCGCCCGTGCGCAAGGCAGCAAAGCGCTGCTTGAGCTGGGGGTGGAAATCGAACATTCGGGAACCTCCTTGTAATGGAGTAGCGGCATGGCGACAGCGGGGAGGGGTGAAACGGTTGCGCGAGGTCTAGAGTAGGCCTGCGTGGGGGTAGGATCAAGTGAAGAGGGGGTGTAGGGGGATTTACTGTGCAGCGGGGAAGTGTGTGTTGCTGTGAGGGCCTCTTCGCGAGCAGGCTCGCTCCCACAGGGGATTTGTGAATGCCACAGATCCAGTGTGGGAGCGAGCCTGCTCGCGAAGGCGGCGCCTCGGTACTACGACTTACTGCGTAACCGGGGTGATATCCCGCATCGGCTTGCCTTTGACCGGTGCGCCGTTCGCGACGTAATAAGCAGCGGTGCTGCGCGGCAGCGGCTTGCGGCCACGGATCTTATCGGCGATTTTCTCGGCCATCATGATCGTCGGCGCGTTGAGGTTGCCGGTGGTGATGATCGGCATGATCGAGGCATCGACCACGCGCAGGCTCTGCATGCCGTGCACACGACCTTCGCCATCGACCACGGCCATCTCGTCGGTGCCCATCTTGCACGAGCAGGACGGGTGGAACGCGGTTTCGGCGTGCTCGCGGATGAACTTGTCGAGCTGCTCATCGGTTTGCACTTCGATGCCCGGGCTGATTTCGCGACCACGGTATTGATCGAGTGCCGGTTGCTGCATGATTTCGCGGGTCAGGCGGATGCCGTCGCGAAATTCCTGCCAGTCCTGCTCGGTGGCCATGTAGTTGAAGAGGATGCTCGGGTGCTGGCGCGGGTCCTTGGATTTGACCTGGATGCGACCACGGCTGGGCGAACGCATGGAACCCATGTGCGCTTGGAAACCGTGCTCTTTCACACCGTTGCTGCCGTTGTAGTTAATCGCCACCGGCAGGAAGTGGTACTGGATGTTCGGCCATTCGAATTCCGGACGCGAACGGATAAAACCGCCGGCCTCGAACTGGTTGCTGGCGCCGATGCCGGTGCCGTTGAACAGCCACTCGGCACCGATCGCTGGCTGGTTGTACCAGAGCAGTGACGGGTACAGCGAAACCGGTTGGGTGCAGGCGTATTGCAGGTACAGCTCAAGGTGATCCTGCAGGTTTTCACCGACGCCCGGCAGATCGTGGACCACCGGGATGTCGAGGCTTTCCAGCAGTTTCGCCGGGCCGACACCGGAGCGCTGCAAAATTTGCGGCGAAGCGATGGCGCCGGAGCACAGCAGGACTTCCTTGCGCGCCTTGGCTTCAACACGTTCTTCAGCGTCGCCGATCAGGTAACGCACGCCGACCGCACGCTTGCCTTCAAAGAGAATCTTGTCGGTCAGGGCGTGGGTGACGATGGTCAGGGTCGAACGTTTTTTGGCGATGTCGAGGTAGCCACGGGCGGTGGATGCACGGCGGCCGTTCGGCGTCACGGTGCGGTCCATCGGGCCGAAGCCTTCCTGCTGGTAACCGTTGAGGTCTTCGGTACGCGGGTAACCGGCCTGCACGCCAGCTTCAACCATGGCGTGGAACAGCGGGTTGTTGCCGGCTTTCGGCGTGGTCACGCTGACCGGGCCGTCGCCACCGTGGTAATCGTTCGGGCCGATGTCACGGGTTTCGGCTTTGCGGAAATACGGCAGACAATCGAGGTACGACCAGTCTTCCAGGCCCGGCAGTTTCGCCCAGCCGTCGTAGTCCATGGCGTTGCCACGGATGTAGCACATGCCGTTGATCAGCGAAGAGCCGCCAAGGCCCTTGCCGCGACCGCATTCCATCCGGCGACCGTCCATGTGTGGCTCTGGATCGGTTTCGTAGGCCCAGTTGTAGCGACGACCCTGCAGCGGGAACGCCAGCGCGGCGGGCATCTGGGTACGGAAGTCGAGGCGGTAGTCCGGCCCCCCGGCTTCGAGCAGCAGAACGGTGACGCCTTCGTCTTCAGTCAGACGGGTCGCCAGGGTGTTACCGGCCGAGCCGGCACCGATGATGATGTAATCGAATTCTTGGGACATTGAATGCACCCTCTTTGATAGTGGTCAGGTCGGACCTTGGCGAGTGCTGTGCACTCGAATCGCTGGCAAGCCAGCTCCCACAGGGATTGGGGGCTGCCACAAATTGGGTGGACGACTCCAAACCTGTGGGAGCGGGCTTGCCCGCGAAGAGGCCTTCGCGAGCAATGCAAATCTCGGGTCTTAGAACACCGAGACGTAATCGCCCAGTTCGACCTGTACCGATTTGATGCGGGTGAAGTTGTTCAGCGAGCTGATCCCGTTCTCACGGCCCACACCCGACTGCTTGTAGCCGCCGACCGGCATTTTTGCGTCGGACTCGCCCCAGGCGTTGATCCAGCAGATACCGGCTTCCAGTTGATGAATCACGCGGTGGGCGCGGTTCAGGTCTTTGGTGACGATACCGGCGGCCAGGCCGAAGTCGGTGTCGTTGGCGCGGCGGATCACTTCTTCTTCGGTTTCGTAGGAGAGGATCGCCATCACCGGGCCAAAGATCTCTTCACGAACGATGGTCATGTCGTCGGTGCAGTCGGTGAACACGGTGGGCGCAACGAACGCGCCCTTGGCGAATTCGCCGTCGGTCAGACGACCACCGCCGCACAGGACGCGGGCACCTTGTTCCTTACCTTTTTCGATGTAGGCCAGCACGCTTTCCATGTGGGCGAAGCTGACCAGCGGGCCGAAATTGGTGTTTTCGTCTTCCGGGTTGCCGACGCGGATGCGCGCAACGCGCTCAACGATCTTGGCCTCGAACGCGGCTTTCAGATGCGCCGGTACGAACACGCGAGTGCCGTTGGTGCAGACCTGACCGGAGCTGTAGAAGTTGGCCATCATCGCCGTGTCGGCGGCGCGATCGAGGTCGGCGTCGTCGCAGATGATCAGCGGCGACTTGCCGCCCAGTTCCATGGTCACGTCTTTGAGCGACGAAGCCGAAGCGCTGGCCATGACTTTCTTGCCAGTGTCGGTGCCGCCAGTGAAGGAGATTTTCTCGATGCGCGGGTGCTCGGTCAGCCAGGTGCCGACTTCGCGGCCGCTGCCGGTCAGCACGTTGAACACGCCGTTCGGTACGCCGGCTTCGGTGTAGATCTCAGCCAGTTTCAGGGTGGTCAGCGAGGTGACTTCGCTTGGCTTGAAGATCATCGCGTTACCGGCCGCCAGGGCTGGAGCGGATTTCCACAGCGCGATCTGGATCGGGTAGTTCCACGCGCCGATACCGGCGACCACGCCAAGCGGCTCGCGACGGGTGTAAACGAAAGAGGTGTCACGCAGCGGGATCTGCTCGCCTTCGATGGCGGGCACCAGGCCTGCGTAGTATTCCAGCACGTCAGCGCCGGTGACGATGTCGACGTACTTGGTTTCGGAGAAGGATTTGCCGGTGTCCAGGGTTTCCAGCGCAGCCAGCTCATCGTTGCGCTCGCGCAGGATGTCGACGGCGCGACGCAGGATGCGCGAACGCTCCATGGCGGTCATCGCGGCCCAGATTTTCTGGCCCTTTTCGGCGCTGACCACGGCGCGCTCGACGTCGTCTTTGGTCGCACGTTGCACCAGTGCGAGGACTTCACCGTTCGCCGGGTTGATGGCTTCGAAGGTGGCGTCGCTGCCGGCGTCGGTGTACGCGCCATCGATGTAGAGTTTTTGCAGTTCGAAACGGGCCATAGTGTCCTCGCAAGTGCATTGGTGGTTGGCGTTGACCACCGCGATGACGCTGCGGTGGAGTTCAGGGGCCGAGCATTTTCTGTGTGCTCTAGCTCACCTTCTTGGCCAATTGGAAATCCATGTATTCGTAAGCGATCTGTTGCGCCTGCGCCGTGTCGAAAGCGTCTCCCGACAGCGCGCCGCGCAACCACAAGCCGTCAATCAACGCTGCCAGACCCCGGGCGGCGCTGCGCGCATCTTCGAGCGGCAGCACACGGCGGAACTGGCAGCACAGGTTGGAATACAGACGGTGATCGTTGATCCGCTGCAACCTGTGCAAAGACGGCTGGTGCATGCTGGTGGCCCAGAAGGCCAGCCAGGTTTTCATTGCCGGGCCATTGACCTGGCTGGCGTCGAAGTTGCCTTCGATGATCACCTGCAGATGCGCCCGTGGGTTGTCATCTGCCAGCGCCTGACGGCGCGCGGTGACGCTCTCGCTGAGGGCGGTCATCAGGTACCGCATCGTGGCGGCGATCAGTCCGTTCTTGTCCTGAAAGTAATGACTGATGATGCCATTCGAGACACCGGCCAAACGGGCGATCAGCGCAATGCTGGCGTCCCCCATTCCGACCTGATCGACCGCTTGCAAAGTGGCTTCGATCAATTGTTGGCGGCGGATGGGTTGCATACCGACCTTGGGCATCTTGCACATCTCCTTAGGCCTTCCGAGGGGCGAATGACGCCGATCGGATTGAGGGCCAGTCTATTTTGTTTTGATTGAACGTTCAATCAACAAAGAATAAGATCTGCGACAATTCGTCGCTGCCTACAGAAAATTCCTACGCGTAATGACGATAAAAACCGACACCTGAAACGGCTCGAAACCTGCGCGGGGCATGGCGCGGTTCGCGATTCGATGGACGTGTTGAAAGGGCAAGACGCTCGGGGCCAGGTTTCGGATGAACGTCCGTCGCCTCTGGCCACGAAAGCGAATACGCAACGCCATTTCGGCAGGTTCGGGCTTTTTTCGGAGTGTCTTTATATCACCCGCCGGTCGGCTGCCAACTAACCGATTGGTCGGGTTCCGTGATGCCTTGTGTTCTTCTCTCGCACTGCCTGGAGCATTTGTGCCATGAGTTCTGCCTCGCTAATAAAGACCCCGCCCGAGAAGGTGACGGTCAACGGTTGGGTGTTCTACACCTCGACCGCGCTGATTCTGTTGTTGACCGCCATTCTGATTATCGCCCCGCAAGAGGCCGGCAGAATGTTGGGCATGGCCCAGGCCTGGTTGTCGCGCAGCTTCGGCTGGTACTACATGGTGGTGATCGCTGCCTACCTGGTGTTCGTGGTCGGTCTGGCGTTTTCCTCGTACGGCAAACTCAAACTGGGCAGCAAGGACGACACCCCGGATTTCAGTTACGGCGCCTGGGCGGGGATGCTGTTCTCGTCGGGCATCGGCATTTCGCTGTTGTATTTCGGCGCGTCCGAGCCGCTGGATCACTACTTCAATCCGCCGGAAGGCACCTCGGCCAGCAACATGGCCGCGCGTCAGGCAGTGCAACTGACCTTCCTGCACTGGGGCCTGCACGGCTGGGCGATCTACGCACTGGTCGGCCTGGCCGTGGCGTATTTCGCCTATCGGCATAACCAGCCGCTGGCGCTGCGTTCGGCGCTGTATCCATTGGTCGGCGAGCGTTGGGTCAAAGGCGCTGCCGGGCACGCGGTGGATGGCTTCGGCATGTTCGTGACCCTGCTGGGTCTGGTGACCAACCTGGGGATTGGCTCGCTGCAAGTGTCGTCCGGGCTGGAAAACCTGTTCGGCATGGAGCACAGCAACACCAACCTGCTGATCGTCATCATCGTCATGAGCACAGTAGCGACCATCGCTGCCGTGTCGGGTGTGGAAAACGGCATCCGTCGTCTGTCCAACCTGAACATCGTGCTGTTCAGCGGCCTGCTGATTTTCGTCCTGCTGTTCGGCCCCACTTTGCACCTGCTCAACGGTTTCGTGCAGAACATTGGCGACTATCTCAACGGCGTGGTGCTGAAGACATTCGACCTGTACGTCTATGAAGGCGACAGCGCCAAGTCCGACCGCTGGCTGGGCCTGTGGACCCTGTTCTATTGGGCCTGGTGGATTTCCTGGGCGCCATTCGTGGGGATGTTCATTGCGCGGATTTCCCGTGGCCGCAGCGTGCGTGAACTGGTCGCTGGCGTGCTGCTGATTCCGCTGGGCTTCACTTTGGCGTGGCTGTCGATCTTCGGTAACTCGGCACTGGATCTGGTGATGAATCAGGGCGCGGTGGAGCTGGGCAAGACGGCGCTGGAACAGCCGTCGATGGCGATCTATCAATTGCTTGAGCATTACCCGGCGTCGAAAGTCGTGATTGGTGTGTCGATCTTCGTCGGCTTCGTGCTGTTCCTGACCCCGGCCGATTCCGGCGCGGTGATGATGGCGAATCTTTCCTGCAAGGGCGGTAACGTCGATGAAGACGCGCCGCACTGGCTGCGGATCTTCTGGTCGGTGGTGATCACGCTGGTGACCATCGGCCTGCTGTTCGCCGGCAACTTCGAAGCCATGCAGACCATGGTCGTGTTGGCCGGCCTGCCGTTCTCGGTGGTGCTGATCTGCTTCATGTTCGGCCTGCACAAGGCGATGCGCCAGGACGTGCAGATCGAACAGGAGCAAGCACAACTGGCCGAGCGCGGACGCCGTGGTTTCAGTGAGCGCCTGACGCAACTGGATCTGCAGCCGAGCCAATCGGTGGTGCAGCGCTTCATGGACAAGCACGTCACTCCGGCGCTGGAAGATGCAGCGGCGCAATTGCGCAATCAGGGCATTGAAGTGCAGACGCTGCTGGGCAAGGCCAAGCGTTGCATGGGCGTGCGGGTCGAGATGGAAGAGGGCAACCCTTTCGTCTACGAAGTGAGCCTGGATGGTTATCTGGCGACTCCGACCGAATCGGCGCAATCAGATGAAGCGCGTCAGCGTTATTACCGCGCTGAGGTGTATCTGCACAATGGCAGTCAGGACTATGACTTGATGGGCTTCACCCCGGAGCAGATTACGCGGGATGTGCTGGATCAGTTTGAAAGCCATCGGCAGTTGTTGGGGCGGGTTTATAGCTAAAGTCAAAAGCTGTCCCTCACCCCAGCCCTCCCGAAACGTCGGACCGCCCGTAGGGAGAGGGAGCCGACTGAGGTGTCTGGCGTTGTACATTGACCTGAAAGATCGAGTCGATTATGGATTCGGTAAAGCAAGATCAGGTCGGTGCAGATCTGCAGCATCCCCCGATCGGTCCCCTCTCCCTCTGGGAGAGGGCTAGGGTGAGGGGCTATTCATGACCCAACAAAAAGGGATCGCTCACCGCGATCCCTTTTTTTATCCCACCTGGCGCATTACCCCAGATTCTTGCCCAACAACGCGTGATACAACTCGCTGTCGCCCAGAATCCCCACCACATGATTGTTATCGTGCAGCACCAGCTTGTTGCCGGTCTGATAACGGATCTGCAGCGCGTCACGCATGCCGATGTTCGAGTCCACCAGCGTCGGTTTGCGCTCCAGGCCTTCCACCGCTTGCCCCGGTGCCCAGTTCTGCAGGTTCAGCACCGAGCCGTTCTGCCGCGCGCCTTTGATGGTGTTGCCTTCGGCCAGGTCCAGCCACGAGTCGCCGCCCGGATCGAGGCACACCGAGCCGTTGATGCGTTTGCACTTGTCCAGCGTGCGCATCAGGCTGCGGCCGCAGAGCACGTTGAGCGGATTGGTGTGGGCGACGAAGGTGCGCACATAGTCGTCCGCCGGGTTGAGGACGATTTCCTCCGGCACGCTGTACTGGATGATCCGACCGTCCTTCATGATCGCGATGCGGCTACCCAATTTGAGTGCTTCATCGAGGTCGTGGCTCACAAACACGATGGTCTTGCTCAGCTTGCGTTGCAGCTCGAGCAGTTCATCCTGCAGACCCTGGCGGATCAGCGGGTCGAGCGCCGAGAACGGTTCGTCCATCAGCAGAATGTCGGCGTCCATGGCCAGCGCGCGGGCGAGGCCGACGCGCTGTTGCATGCCGCCGGAAAGTTCGTCCGGCTTCTTGTTGCGCCATTGGGTCAGGCCGACCAGTTCGAGTTTCTCATCGACCAGTTTCTTGCGTTCCTTCTCCGGTCGACCCTGCATTTCCAGACCGAAACTGATGTTCTCGCGCACTGTCAGCCAGGGCATCAGGGCGAACTTCTGGAACACCATGGCAATGCGCTTGGTGCGCATCATCTTCAGCTCGGCGGGCGTGCAGGAGGCGATGTCGATCTGGCGGTTTTCATGCTCGACGAACAGCTTGCCGCGGCTCACGGTGTTGAGGCCGTTGATGCAGCGCAGCAGGCTCGATTTGCCCGAGCCGGAGAGGCCCATCAGCACGCAGATCTCGCCTTTGTTGATGTCCAGCGTGGCTTTTTCCACGCCGACGATCTGCCCGGTCTTCTTCAGGATCTCGTTGCGGGTCATGCCCTGATCGAGCAGCTTGAGTGCCTCGCGCGGGTCCTTGGAGAAGATTACGTCGACGTCTTCGAAGCGAATTATGCTCATGCGTCACCCCCTACTTTGGCGTCGGGTTGTTTGCAGATACGGTCGAGCATGATCGCCAGCAGTACGATTGCCAGGCCTGCTTCGAAGCCCAGCGCAATATCAGCAGTGTTCAGTGCGTTGACCACCGGTTTGCCGAGTCCGTCGGCGCCGACCAGTGCCGCGATCACCACCATCGACAGCGACAGCATGATGCACTGGGTGATGCCGGCCGCGATGCTCGGCATGGCGTGCGGCAATTCGATCCTTGAGAGCAATTGGCGACGCGAGCAGCCGAAGGCCTTGCCGGCGTCCATCAGTTCTTGCGGGACATCACGGATGCCCAGGTAGGTCAGGCGGATCGGCGCCGCGATGGCGAAGACCACCGTGGAGATCAGGCCCGGTACCACACCCAGCCCGAAGAGGGTCAGGGTAGGAATGAGGTAAACGAAGGTCGGCACGGTCTGCATCAGATCGAGCACCGGCCGCATCATGGTGTAGAACATCGGTTTGTGCGCGGCGACGATGCCCAGCGGCACGCCGATCAACACGCAGACCAGGGTGGCGAACAGCACCTGGGCGAGGGTTTCCATGGTTTCCTGCCAGTACCCCAGGTTGAGGATCAGCAGGAACGAGGCGACCACGAACGCGGTCAGGCCCCACTTGCGTTGAATCAGATGGGCAATGATGGCAATCAGGCCAATCAGCACCAGTGGGTTGAACCAGGTCAGCGCAAACGTCACGCCGTGGATCATCGTTTCCAGTGTCACGGCGATTGCGTCGAAGGTGTTGGCGCCGTGTTGCGTCAACCATTCGACGAAGCCCGCGATGTACTGGCCTAAAGGTATTTTCTGATCAATCAGCATGGTAGTGAACGTCCGCATGCAAGGAAATTAACAGCCCGGGCAGGCACGCCTGCCCGGCATAAGCGATGCCCCTCAAATCAAGGCGCGAGCTTGGCTTTCACGGCCTCCAGGCCTGGTTTACCGTCAATGGTGGTCACGCCAGCGAGCCAGGTATCGAGCACCTGTGGATTCTTTTTCAGCCAGGCCTTGGCGGCCGCGTCAGGCTTCATCTTGTCGTCGAGGATGTTGCCCATCAGTTCACTTTCCATGTCGACGGTGAACTCCAGGTTTTTCAACAGCTGACCGACATTGCTGCATTCTTCGGCGTAACCCTTGCGGGTGTTGGTCGCTACGGTGGCTGCGCCGAAATCGGGGCCGAAGAAGTCGTCGCCGCCGGTCAGGTATTGAATCTTGAAGCGCTTGTTCATCGGGTGCGGTGCCCAGCCGAGGAAGACCACGGCGGTGTCGCGCTTCTGCGCCCGGTCGACTTGCGAGAGCATGCCGGCCTCGGAAGATTCGACGATCTTGAAGCCAGCGGTTTTCAGGCCGAAGGCATCCTTGTCGATCATGCTCTGGATCAGCCGGTTGCCGTCGTTGCCCGGCTCGATGCCGTAGATCTTGCCGTCGAGTTCTTTCTTGAATTTGGCGATGTCGGCGAAGTCATGCAGGCCTTTGTCGTACAGGGCTTGCGGCACGGCGAGGGTGTATTTGGCACCCTTGAGGTTGGTGCGCACGGTGTCGACGGTGCCGGCATCGCGATACGGCTTGATGTCGTTCTCCATGGTCGGCATCCAGTTACCGAGAAACACGTCCATGTTCTTGCCGTCGGCCAGCGACTTGTAGGTCACGGGCACGGAGATCATGGTGGTCTTGGTCTTGTAGCCGAGGGCGTTGAGAACAACGGAAGTGGTAGCGGTGGTGGCGGTGATGTCGGTCCAGCCGACATCGGAGAAGTTAACGAGGCTGCACTGTGCCGGTTCTGCGGCTTGCGCCAGTAACGGCAGACTCAGCAGGGCGGCCAACAACAACGACGGGGAACCTTTCATGGATGGACTCCTTGGTGTTTTTTTTGGCAGTGTTCCGACTGTGGACCACCGCACTTATGGGTTGCGGTTGGTGGCGTTTTTGAGACAGCTCTACCGCAGCGCCTTGCAATCGAGTCATCCCGATCATGTACCAGTGAAAATCTGACGCCTACAGGGAGGGTCGTATCCAGTACAGGGATGGTCGCTTCCAGTGTCGGTGACGTCGCTTACAGCTTTTTTCCGCCCCCGATGACCTGCTCGACTGCATAAAAACGGCGTATTTGCGGGGCGAAAACGTGACGACGCTGCTGGACATGACTGCGTCGGTGTCAGACGCCGTGCGCGCCGACAAAAGCCCGATGATGCCGGCATTCGGCGGATCGCAGCTTGAGCGTAGCAGCTCCGCCAGCGGGCGCTTTTGCCGCCCGGACCGGTATTCTCAGGAGCTTCGCAGCAATGGCTATCAGCGTTTTCGACCTGTTCAAAATCGGCATCGGCCCTTCCAGTTCCCACACCGTCGGGCCGATGCGCGCCGCCGCACTGTTTGTCGAGTCGCTGCGCGGCAAGCATCAACTGGAGCAGGTGCGGCGCATCGAGGTGCAGTTGTTCGGATCGCTGTCGGCCACCGGCATCGGTCACGGCAGCGACAACGCGGTGATCATGGGCCTGATGGGCGAGTGGCCGGACGCAATCGACCCGGCGCAGATCGGCCCGCGCATTCAGGCGCTGCGCGAAACTCATACGCTTTTATTGGATGGTCGCCTGTCGGTGCCGTTTGTCTGGGCGCGGGACATGCGCCTGATCGACGAAAACCTGCCATTCCATCCCAACGCCATGACCCTGGTTGCCGAAGGCGAATTCGGTGAGCTGCATCGTGACACCTACTATTCAGTCGGCGGCGGCTTCGTCGTTGATGAGGCGCAAGCGGCCAGCGGTGTGGTCGATCTGGATCGCACCGAATTGCCCTACGACTTCTCCAGTGCGGTCGAGCTGCTGCAGTTGTGCAAAACGCACAACCTGCGCGTCGCCGAACTGATGATGGCCAACGAAAAGGTCTGGCGCAGCGAAGAAGAGATCCGTGCCGGGCTGATGAAACTGTGGCGGGCGATGCAGGATTGCGTCGAGCAGGGTCTCAAGCACGAAGGCATTCTGCCCGGCGGCCTCAACGTGCGACGGCGTGCGGCGAAGTTGCACCGCAGCCTGCAAGAGCTGAATAAACCCAATGTCATCGGCTCGACCCTGAGCGCGATGGAGTGGGTCAATCTGTTCGCCCTTGCCGTCAATGAAGAGAATGCTGCCGGCGGGCGCATGGTCACTGCACCGACCAACGGCGCGGCGGGGATCATCCCGGCGGTGCTGCACTATTTCATGAAGTTCAGCGAAGCGGTCACCGACGCCAACGTCGTCGACTATTTCCTCGGCGCGGCGGCAGTCGGCATTTTGTGCAAGAAGAATGCGTCGATCTCTGGGGCCGAGGTCGGTTGCCAGGGCGAGGTCGGTTCGGCCTGCGCGATGGCGGCGGCAGGGCTGGCGGAGATTCTCGGCGCCACCCCTGAGCAACTGTGCAACGCGGCGGAAATCGGCCTGGAACACAATCTGGGCCTGACCTGCGACCCGGTCGGTGGCCTGGTGCAAGTGCCGTGCATCGAGCGCAATGCGATTGCCGCAGTGAAAGCGATCAACGCGGCGCAAATGGCCCTGCGTGGCGACGGTCAGCACTTTATCTCGCTGGACCGGGTGATCCGCACCATGCGTGATACCGGCGCCGATATGCATGACAAATATAAGGAAACTTCGCGCGGTGGCTTGGCGGTCAGTGCTGTTGAGTGCTGAGCCAGCCACACCGGGGTGAATGCTTCGCGAGCAGGCTCGCTCCCACAATAGATCTCCAGTGAACACAATATTTGTGGACCCCAGATTCCAATGTGGGAGCGAGCCTGCTCGCGAAGGCGCCAGACCAGTCAAAACTGCTCAACAAAAGAACACCCCAATCCAGCCGCGCCACCTTTTGGCGCGTCGCAATCAGACAAGCGTCATTGTCAGTCGTGACTTGTCAGTCGTTACCTGACCGTCCGTCGTCCGTGCTTGCGGTGACACTCTGTGCAAATCCTCTGCAGGCCAGTTCCCACAAGTGCTACCGATCTGCTCACGGGCTGCGCGGCAGGGCTCTCGCGGCATCTGATGGCACTTCGAAATGGCGTGTTCCGAGGTCTCGTATAGACGCGTCGCGAGGTCGTTTTCAGGAGTTATTGAATGGCCGTCCAATTTCAGGCACGGCAATTGCTCTGTCATAACAAAGCCTGCTTTCTCTGTGAGACGCGGGCAATAACAAGAGCCTCCGCCTGAGGCCGCCACCCGCTTTGTGTGAGGAGATACCGCGATGACGTCGTTCAACTCCGGGGCCCAACCCCAGAACCGTGCGCCTCAATCCATCGGCTTTCTGCTGCTGGACAATTTCACGCTGATTTCCCTGGCGTCCGCCGTTGAGCCGCTGCGCATGGCCAACCAGTTGTCCGGTCGCGAGCTGTATCGCTGGAGCACCCTCACCGTCGATGGCGGCCAGGTCTGGGCCAGTGACGGTCTGCAGATCACTCCCGACGCCTCCATGCACAAAGCCCCGCCCCTGGACACGGTGATCGTCTGCGGCGGCATCGGCATTCAACGTACCGTAACCCGTGAACACGTCTCGTGGCTGCAAAGTCAGGCGCGCCAGTCCAAGCGCCTTGGCGCGGTGTGCACCGGCAGTTGGGCGCTGGCCTGCGCCGGTCTGCTCGACGGCTTCGATTGCAGCGTGCACTGGGAATGTCTGGCGGCGATGCAGGAAGCTTTCCCGCGCGTGGCCATGAGCACACGCCTGTTCACCCTCGACCGTAACCGCTTCACCAGTTCCGGCGGTACCGCGCCGCTGGACATGATGCTGCACCTGATCAGCCGCGATCACGGTCGTGAACTGTCGGCAGCGATCTCGGAAATGTTCGTCTACGAGCGCATTCGCAACGAACAGGATCACCAGCGTGTGCCGCTCAAGCACATGCTCGGCACCAACCAGCCGAAGCTGCAGGAAATCGTCGCGTTGATGGAAGCCAATCTGGAAGAGCCGATCGACCTTGATGAGCTGGCAGTGTATGTCGCGGTGTCGCGTCGACAGCTTGAGCGGTTGTTCCAGAAATACCTGCACTGCTCGCCGTCGCGCTACTACCTGAAGCTGCGCCTGATCCGCGCCCGACAACTGCTCAAGCAGACGCCGATGTCGATCATCGAAGTGGCGTCGGTGTGTGGTTTCGTCTCCACGCCGCACTTCTCCAAGTGCTATCGCGAGTACTTCGGCATTCCGCCACGTGACGAGCGCGTCGGCTCCAACACCACCCAGCAGGTAGCCATGCTGCCGCTGCCGCAGGCCATCGTGATGTCGCCGCTGTCGGGGCCGATGTCAGCGCTGAGTCAGGCGCGCAATGAGTCGACGTTTGCCAGCGTAAGGCTGTAGACCGAGTCTGATCGTTCCCACGCAGAGCGTGGGAACGATCAGGTGGGAGCGAGCCTGCTCGCGAAGGGGTTTCTCAGGCGCTGTGGGACTGCTGGTAATCCGCAAGGGCCGGCAACAACTGTTTGTCGATCGCCTGACGCACCGCCGGCTGAATGCTGGCGCCGCTGGTGTACATGTCCTTGACCATCTTGCGCAGTTCGAATGCACGAACATTATCCAGGCCACGCACCGCGCACTCGCAGGCCTGCTCGGCGGTGGTACCGCTCGGCACCTGAATACCCAAGGCCTTGAGCTGGCCCAACAGATCTTCCTGGTCAATCAAATCGGCGTACATCATTACGCAAATCCTTCTGTGGCAACGGAGGTCTTGGCTCGATTCTGGTGGCCCCGACCGGACGCGGCAAGGGCGTTTTTTCGCGGTGGCCGGGACGACTATGAACAGGTCGTTTTCGGCTAACCGACTGGATTGTCGACTAGGCACACTGGCCTCAGCTCGCTTCACGAAGGTTTGGTCACCCTCGCCTGGCAGCTCCTCAACAGTACCCTCCTCAGCTCCGATCCTGTCACGGCTTGATCGGAGTTTTTTTGCCTGTGAATCAGCCAGAGATTTGTTGTTCCCGCTGGCGCTTTCGCGAGCAGGCTCGCTCCCACAGAAGACCGCGTTCATTCAGGGGAATGCGGTTAATAGTGGGAGCGAGCCTGCTCGCGAAGAACGATGACGCGGTTCAACGTTGCAACACCAGAATCCGCGACAACAACTCATCCCGGTCGACATAGCAGCCCTGAAAATGCCGCGCCCCGGTGGCTGGATCAAAGGCATTGCGCGCATGCAGCGTGCGGCGGTTGTCAAAGCACCACAATTCGCCCGGCTTGAGCCGCTGCATCAGCCGGAATCGCGGCTCGCGGGTCATCGCAATCAAGCGCCGATAGGCGCGATACAGCAACGGCATCTGCGCCACCGACGTATCGAACGCCCCGCGCAGAAAGTTGGCCATGCGAATCTCCGCCACCCGGCCCAGCGCATCCAAAGCGATGACCGGCGCCAGGCAGCGATAGTCGCTGTGCCGGTCCTTGTTGCGGAACTCCACGGGTATTTCACACAGGGCCTCAAACAGCTGCGGATCCTCCAGACGCAAGGCGTCGGCGATCGCAAAACCATCGACGAAAATACTCTCGCCACCCTCGGCATCATTCACCAGGCAATGCAGAAATTGCAGCCCCGGTTGCAGCTCGCGAGTCGGCAAATCCGTGTGCAATGGCAGGTTGAAGGCGGTGTAGGCGTTGCTGTCGGCGTCGGCTTTGGATTGCACATTGAACAGCACGCCGAAATTGCTTTCGCGAATGAAGGAAATCCTTTGCGCGATGAGCTTCAGCGAGCCCGGCTCGGTGGGCACGCCGCGCACTTGGGTCAGGCCGATGTCGCGCACGGCGAGCAACCATTGCAGCAGCGCGGCGTTGTCGTTCATCAGCGCGGTGTAGTCGAACACCGGCAACTGCAGATCGCTGTGCCACAAACGGGGCTGCGGTTTGCCGGCCAGGCGTTCGGCGCGGGATTCATCGTCATAGGCATGTGCGCGCAGCCAGCCCGGGTCGAAGCGGCTGAGGTGACCGTCCTGCCAGTCGATGCGCAGGCAGCCATCGCTGTCGATGCGCGTGGCCAGCGGTTGCAAATCCTCGGCGGCATCGACGCTTTCGAAGACTTGCTCGCGAGTGACGCTGTAGACACATTGATCACACGGGCAATTGTCTCGCAGCCATACGTGGTGAAACGGGCTGACACGACCGTCAGCCCATTCGATGACAACGCGATCCGCCAGACCCTGCACGCCACCGAGCGCGCTGATCAACGGATAAGTACGAAAATCGGCAACAGCGACGGCGGTGTTCATGGCGGCTCCTTGGCGATGGGGGGGATTTACCGAGCGGGTGGCAGCGCGATCACGCGGCCGATGTAAGCGGGAGCGGGCAGGTCGGTCTGATCGGCGACGATGGCTTGCAGGCGATGCAACGTATCAGGGCTGAACGGCGCCGAGCGCGGGCCGGCGAGGTCGACGTGCAAAAGCATCTGTTCATTGCCGGCCAGCGCTTGCTCATCGCCGATTTTGTGCAGGCTGTGGTAGAGGTGCAGGCGCTTGCTGTCGTGGCCGATGATTTGTGTGCGCACTTCGACCTCGGTGTCGAGTTTCACTTCGTGCAGATAATTGAGGTGCAGTTCGAGGGTGAACAGCGAGTGGCCGCTGGCCTCGCGGTTGCTGCTGTCCATGCCGAGGCGGTCCATCAGCGCGTCGGTGGCGTAGCTGAAGATCAGCAGGTAGAAGGCGTCGCGCAGGTGGCCGTTGTAGTCGACCCAGTCGGGGATGATGGTGGTTTGGTAGGTGGTGAGGTGGGGCATGGTTTCGGTTCCAACATTGATGATGACTGGACGGCCGTCTTCGCGAGCAGGCTCGCTCCCACATTGAAATGCGTTTACCTGTGGGAGCGAGCCTGCTCGCGAAGGGGCCGGAAGCGCTTTGCAAGGTCTATTCGCTGAAACTCATTCCGTGCTTCTCTTTGGTGGTCTTCACCGCTTCAAGCACCGCCAGCAAACAATCATCACGATAGCGCTCCAGCGCCGAAATGCTGTGCCGACCGAGCTGATCAGTGGTGCCATCGACCACATCATCGATCAGCTTGTCGGTCAGCTCCGGTGCTGGCAGATACGTCCACGGCAACTGCAACGCCGGACCGAATTGCGACATGAAGTGGCGCATGCCGGCATCGCCGCCGGCCAGGGTGTAGGTCAAGAACGTGCCCATGAACGACCAGCGCAGACCAGCGCCAAAACGGATTGCATCGTCGATCTCGCCGGTCGTCGCGACACCGTCGTTGACCAGGTGCAGCGCCTCGCGCCACAGCGCTTCGAGCAAACGATCGGCGATAAATCCGGGCACTTCCTTGCGCACATGCAACGGGCGCATGCCGAGGGATTCGTAGACTTGCATCGCCGCTTGCACCGCTTCCGGCGCGGTATTTTTGCCGCCGACCACTTCCACCAGTGGCAACAGATAAACCGGGTTGAACGGATGCCCGACCACGCAGCGTTCAGGGTGCGTCGAACTCTCGTAGAACTCGCTGGGCAACAGGCCTGAAGTGCTGGAGCCGATCAGCGCATCGGGCTTGGCCGCGGCGCTGATTTTACTGTGCAGATCGAGCTTCAGTTCCAGCCGCTCCGGGGCGCTTTCCTGGATGAAGTCGGCGTCACGCACGCATTCCTCGATGGTCGCGACAAAACGCAGACGATCCTGCGAAGCACCCGGCGCCAGGCCGTTTTTCTCCAGCGCGCCCCAGGCATTGGCCACGCGTTGGCGCAATGCCGCCTCAGCGCCGGGCGCCGGATCCCAGGCCACTACATCGAGGCCGTGGGCGAGCGCGCGGGCGACCCAGCCACTGCCGATGACACCGCTACCGAGAGCGGCGAAGGTTTTGATTTCGGTGATAAAGCGCATGGTGATGTCCTGAAGAGTTCGAAGAGCCCTGTAGGAGCTGCCGAAGGCTGCGATCTTTTGATCTTGCTTCTAAAAAATCAAAGTCAAAAGATCGCAGCCTTCGGCAGCTCCTACAGGTGAAATGGGTGATGGATCAGCCGCGCTGGGTCAGGCCCATTTTTTTGCGACCTTCTGCCGGTGTGAGCACGCGGGCGCCGAGGCGGCTGAGGATTTCCGTGGCGCGTTCAACCAATTGGCCATTGGTCGCCAGCACACCTTTGTCCAGCCACAGGTTGTCTTCCAGGCCGACCCGCACGTTGCCGCCGAGCAGCACCGCTTGCGCCGCCATCGGCATCTGCATGCGGCCGATGCCGAAGCCGGCCCACACCGCGTCGGCGGGCAGGTTGTCGACCATGGCTTTCATCGTGGTGGTGTCGGCCGGTGCGCCCCACGGGATGCCCAGGCACAGCTGGAACAGCGGGTTGTCGAGCAAGCCTTCCTTGATCATCTGCTTGGCGAACCACAGATGCCCGGTGTCGAAAATCTCCAGTTCGGCCTTCACCCCCAGTTCGGTGATGCGCTTGGCGCCGGCGCGCAGTTGCGCCGGAGTGGATACGTAAATGGTGTCGCCGTCGCCGAAGTTCAGCGTGCCGCAATCGAGGGTGCAGATTTCCGGCAGCAACTGTTCAACGTGGGCGAGACGGGTCAGCGGACCGACCAGATCGGTGTTCGGGCCGAACTCCATCGGCTTCTCGCCAGGTCCGATTTCCAGGTCGCCGCCCATCCCGGCGGTCAGGTTGACGATGATGTCGACGTCCGCCTCGCGGATGCGCTCCATCACTTCGCGGTACAGCGCCACGTCACGGCTGAACTTGCCGGTCTGCGGATCGCGCACATGGCAGTGCACCACGGTGGCGCCAGCCTTGGCCGCTTCCACCGCTGCAGCGGCGATCTGTTTCGGGGTGATCGGCACGTGTGGACTTTTGGCGGTCGTGTCGCCAGCACCGGTAAGTGCGCAGGTGATGATGACGTCGTGGTTCATGGTGCGTTTCCTTCAGGCGTGATGGGTCTGTCCGCAGCCCGTTGCGGGGCTGCGAAGCTTGATTGAAATACCCTCTCCCTGTGGGAGAGGGTCAGGGTGAGGGGTTATTTGCTGGTCAGTTGCAGATTTTCAGCGGCCGGTTTGCCATCGAAAGTCGTCACACCTTCAAGCCAGCGCTGTTTGTCTTCGGGGTGATCCTTGAGCCACTGCTTCGCCGACTCGAAGGCATCCTTGTGATCGAGCAGCGGCTGCATCATCCGGCTCTCGGATTCGGCGGTGAACGTCAGGTTGGTCAGCAGGCGGCCGATGTTCGGGCATTGCTCGGCGTACTTCGGTGATGTGACCGTCCACACCGTGGCCATGCCTTCGTTCGGGCCGAGGGCGTCTTCGCTGCCGGTCAGATAGGTCATCTGGATGTTGACGTTCATCGGGTGCGGCGCCCAGCCGAAGAACACTACGGCTTCCTTGCGGCGCACGGCGCGATCGACGGCGGCGAGCATGCCGGCCTCGCTCGATTCGACGAGCTGGAATTTGCCCAGACCAAACTGGTTCTTGGCGATCATCGCTTTGATCTGCGTGTTGGCGCCCGAGCCTGGCTCGATGCCGTAGATCTTGCCGCCCAATTCCTTCTCGAATTTGGCGATGTCGGCGAAGGTTTTCAGGCCCTTGTCAGCCAGATAGGTCGGTACGGCGAGAGTGGCGCGGGCATCTTTCAGGCTCGGTGCTTCGAGCACTTTCACCTGATTGGCCTCGACGAACGGCGTGATGGTTTGCGTCATCAGCGGGTTCCAGTAGCCGAGGAACAGGTCCAGGCGCTGATCGCGAATCCCGGCAAAGATAATCTGCTGGGAGGCGCTGGTCTGTTTGGTGCTGTAGCCGAGGCCGTCGAGCAGGACCTGGGTCATGGCACTGGTGGCGATCACGTCAGTCCAGTTGACCACGCCCATGCGTACGTTCTTGCAGGAGGCCGGTTCGGCCGCCATCACGCCGGTGCTGAAGAAAGCGGTACCGCTGAGTGCAAGAACGCAGCTGCTGATCAGTCGTTTCATGTCGGGTTCCTCGGCAGTTCGATTATTGTGGTTCCCGGCATCTGCGCGCCGGTGAGGCCAAGTTACGCAGCTATAGGCCCGTGAAAGCGCACTGCGGCGACTGGCATTTGCACTGTAGCGACCTGCGCGCTTGAACGCCGCCGATAATCGGCGTATCAACGAGCCACGCGACCCGCCAACCGAGTGCGCCCATGTCCCAGGATTTCTACTTTTTGCTGATGCCGGGGTTCTCCGCCATCGGCTTTATTTCCGCGATCGAACCGTTGCGCGTGGCCAACCGTTTTCGCGGCGAGTTGTACCGCTGGCATGTGCTCAGTGCCGATGGCGGCGCGGTATTGGCGAGCAACGGCATGTCGGTCAACGCCGATGCAGCGCTGGAGCCGCTGAAGAAAGGCGCGACCTTGCTGGTGGTGGCCGGCTTCGAACCGCTGAAGTTCATCACGCCGACGCTGGAACACTGGTTGCGCAGGCTGGACAACGACGGCGTAACCCTCGGTGCGATCGACACCGGCAGCTTCGTCCTTGCCGAAGCAGGCCTGCTCGACGGCCATCGCCTGACCCTGCACTGGGAGGCGATCGATGCCTTCAAGGAATCTTATCCACAGCTCAGCGTCACCCAGGAGCTGTTCGAGATCGACCGGCGGCGGATCACCTCGGCGGGAGGTACGGCCTCGATTGATCTGATGCTCGACCTGATCGCCCAGGCCCACGGCCCGCAACTGGCGATTCAGGTCAGCGAGCAGTTTGTGCTCGGGCGCATACGCCCGCGCAAGGATCACCAGCGCATGGAAGTCGCCACGCGTTACGGCATCAGCAACAAGAAACTGGTGCAGGTGATCGGCGAGATGGAACAGCACAGCGAACCACCGCTGACCACGCTGCAACTGGCGGAGTCGATCAAGGTGACCCGGCGGCAACTGGAGAGGTTGTTCCGGCTGCACCTGAACGATACGCCGAGCAATTTCTATCTGCGGTTAAGGCTGGAAAAGGCCCGGCAGTTGCTGCGCCAGACCGACATGAGCGTGCTCGAAGTGAGCATTGCCTGCGGGTTTGAATCGCCGTCGTATTTCACCCGCAGCTATCGCGCACGTTTCGCCCGCTGCCCCCGGGAAGACCGGCGTACCGCGCAGGCGTGAATGGGCTTGCATGAAAGCAATGTGGGAGCGAGCCTGCTCGCGAAAGCGGTCTGTCATCCAACACTGATGTTGCCTGACACATTGCATTCGCGAGCAGGCTCGCTCCCACATAATTTCCGGCGCCTGAGAGAGGCTTATTTCTTCACCAACGCCGAGCACGCCGCCTTGTAAGCCTCATGCTGATATTTGTTCAACGTCCCGGGCAGGTCAAAGTTGTGCTTCTTGGCCTGGGCATTGATCGTCTGCGGCGACAGCAGCGTTACCTCACAACCATCGAGCAGTTGAAACACGCCCTCGATCTTGAACGTCGTCGGCCCACCGGCAAACTCGCCCTTTTTGCTGCGCTTCTTGATCGCAATCCGGTCCACCGAGTTCTCCCGCACAAACGATGCCACCTGCGCCGCGAACCGCCGCACGTTCGCCGCCTCGTCATCGTCATCCAGAGCAATCTTCTTCGTGGCGAGAGGGACGTGGCTCAACGTCGAACCATCGAGCGCCGCCACGGCGATGATCGCTTCGCTGCCTTTGATTTCAATGCCGCAGATGTTCATGGGAATCCTTAGACTGGCTTAAGAGGTTCAGCTTACAGCTCAAAACACTCACTCCTGCCCAATCGACTCCAAAAACTCCGACCGTTCATCACTCATCCGCGCGACACAGTCATTCTGCGCAATGGTGAAGGCCTTGCTCCCCGCCGTGGACGGGAACGCTTCCACCGCGCAATCCGCATCCCGCGTCTTCAACCACTGCTGCTGGGCGGTTTTCAGTTTGGCGGTGATGTCGGCCAGTTGCGTCGGGTTCTTGCCGTAGGCGGCCTGCATGCGCTCGTTGAGGCTGGCGTAGTTGTCCTTGAGCAGGTCTTCGGCGGTGCTGCGGCTGTAGGCGGAGCATTCCAGGGTCTGGATGTCGTTTTCCACCGCGTCGCACGGGTTGTTCTCGGATTCTTCGGCGGCGTGGGCGCCGGTCGCAATCAGTGCCAGGGCGAGGATTATTGATTTCATTGGGGTCGCTCTAATCCGTTGGTAGGTGCAGGCTGCGGCAGATTCTGGCGCAAGCGCGCGGGCTTGAACAGCCAGCCGATGAGGACGGCTGACGACCCTTTGTCGCGGATTGACGCTTTCGGCAATTCCCCTGTCGTTTTTGCACCCGGTCGCCCCGGCACCGAGGCATATGCTGGCCCCAAAGCGCCGGCAGACGATTCGGCGCATGAATTGCCAATAAGGGGACGCCTGATGAGCCCAGCCGAATTACACGCCGACAGCATCGTTATCGACGGTCTGATCATTGCCAAATGGAACCGCGAGCTGTTCGAAGACATGCGCAAGGGCGGTCTGACGGCAGCCAACTGCACTGTGTCGGTGTGGGAAGGCTTTCAGGCGACCGTGAACAACATCGCTGCCAGCCAGAAACTGATCCGCGAAAACAGCGACCTGGTGATGCCGGTGCGCACCACCGCCGACATCCGTCGCGCCAAGGAGCAGGGCAAGACCGGCATCCTCTTCGGCTTCCAGAATGCCCATGCCTTTGAAGATCAGATCGGCTACGTCGAGGTGTTCAAGCAGCTCGGCGTCGGCATCGTACAGATGTGCTACAACACCCAGAATCTGGTCGGCACCGGTTGCTACGAGCGTGACGGCGGCCTGTCGGGTTTCGGTCGCGAAATTGTGGCTGAAATGAACCGTGTTGGCGTCATGTGCGACCTGTCCCACGTCGGTTCCAAGACCTCCGAAGAAGTCATTCTCGAATCGAAAAAACCGGTCTGCTATTCGCACTGCCTGCCGTCGGGTCTCAAAGAGCACCCGCGCAACAAATCCGATGCAGAGTTGAAGTTCATTGCCGACCACGGCGGTTTCGTCGGCGTGACCATGTTCGCGCCGTTCCTCGCCAAGGGCATCGATTCGACCATCGACGATTACGCCGAAGCGATCGAATACACCATGAACATCGTCGGCGAAGACGCCATCGGTATCGGCACCGATTTCACTCAGGGTCACGGCCAGGACTTCTTCGAATACCTGACCCACGACAAGGGCTACGCCCGCCGCCTGACCAGCTTCGGCAAGATCATCAACCCGCTGGGCATCCGCACAGTCGGCGAATTCCCCAATCTCACCGAAACCCTGCTCAAGCGCGGCCATTCCGAGCGTGTGGTGCGCAAGATCATGGGTGAGAACTGGGTAAGCGTCCTTAAGAACGTCTGGGGCGAATAACGCTTTCTCAAGACCGCCGCCGATCTGCCCCCTCTCCTGCGGGAGAGGGCTGGGGTGAGGGCCGCGGCCAACACTGAACCATCATTTTTCTGGAGTTAAGTTTCCATGGCCAAGATCGCCCCGCAATTGCCAATCGAAGTCGACAGCGAGACCGGTGTCTGGACCTCCGACGCCCTGCCAATGCTGTATGTGCCGCGCCACTTTTTCGTCAACAACCACATGGGCATCGAGGAAGTGCTCGGCGCTGAAGCCTATGCCGAGATCCTCTACAAGGCCGGCTACAAATCCGCCTGGCACTGGTGTGAAAAGGAAGCCGAATGCCACGGCCTGGAAGGCGTCGCGGTGTTCGAGCACTACATGAAACGCCTGTCGCAGCGCGGCTGGGGTCTGTTCAAGATCCAGGACATCGACCTCGACAAAGGCACCGCCAGCGTCAAGCTCGAGCACTCGGCGTTTGTCTATGTCTACGGCAAGGTCGGGCGCAAGGTCGACTACATGTTCACCGGCTGGTTCGCCGGCGCCATGGATCAGATCCTCGAAGCCCGTGGCAGCAAGATTCGTACTGTGGCCGAACAAGTCTACGGGGGCTCCGAAGAGGGCCACGATGACGGCTTGTTTATCGTCAAGCCGTTGTAAGCCGAGGAACCCGCCATGGCTTTCGAAGCAATGTTCCAGCCGATCCAGATCGGCAAACTGACCATCCGCAACCGCGTGCTCAGCACCGCGCACGCCGAGGTCTACGCGACTGACGGTGGCATGACTACCGACCGCTACGTCAAATACTACGAAGAGAAAGCCAAGGGCGGTATCGGCCTGGCCATCTGCGGCGGTTCGTCCGTCGTGGCGATCGACAGCCCACAGGAATGGTGGAGTTCGGTCAATCTGTCCACCGACCGGATCATTCCGCACTTCCAGAATCTGGCCGACGCCATGCACAAGCATGGCGCCAAGATCATGATCCAGATTACCCACATGGGCCGGCGCTCGCGCTGGGACGGCTTCAACTGGCCGACCTTGATGTCGCCCTCGGGCATCCGTGAACCGGTGCACCGCGCCACTTGCAAAACCATCGAGCCGGAAGAGATCTGGCGAGTGATCGGCAACTACGCCCAGGCGGCGCGCCGGGCCAAGGCCGGTGGCCTCGATGGCGTCGAACTGTCGGCAGTGCACCAGCACATGATCGACCAGTTCTGGAGCCCGCGCGTCAACAAGCGCACCGATGAATGGGGCGGCAGCTTCGAAGGGCGGATGAAGTTCGGCCTGGAAGTGCTCAAAGCCGTGCGCGCCGAGGTCGGTGACGACTTCTGCGTGGGCATGCGCATCTGCGGTGACGAGTTCCACCCGGACGGCTTGTCCCACGAGGACATGAAGCAGATCGCCAAGTATTACGACGACACCGGCATGCTCGATTTCATCGGCGTGGTCGGCTCGGGTTGCGATACGCACAACACCCTGGCCAACGTGATTCCGAACATGAGTTATCCACCGGAGCCGTTCCTGCATCTGGCCGCCGGGATCAAGGAAGTGGTCAAGGTGCCGGTGTTGCACGCGCAGAACATCAAGGACCCGAACCAGGCCACGCGCATTCTTGAGGGCGGTTACGTCGACATGGTCGGCATGACCCGCGCGCACATCGCCGACCCGCACCTGATCGCCAAGATCAAGATGGGCCAGATCGACCAGATCAAGCAGTGCGTCGGCGCCAACTATTGCATCGACCGCCAGTATCAGGGCCTGGACGTGCTGTGCATCCAGAACGCCGCGACCTCCCGTGAATACATGGGCGTGCCGCACATCATCGAGAAATCCACCGGGCCGAAACGCAAAGTGGTGATCGTTGGTGCCGGCCCGGCCGGGATGGAAGCAGCACGCGTGGCTGCCGAGCGGGGCCACGACGTCACACTGTTCGAGAAAAAAGACTTCATCGGCGGGCAGATCACCACCGCATCGAAAGCACCGCAGCGTGACCAGATCGCCGGCATCACTCGCTGGTTCCAGCTGGAACTGGCGCGGCTGAAAGTCGATCTGCGCCTGGGCACGGCGGCGGATGCCGACACCATCATGGACCTGCGTCCGGACGTGGTGGTGCTGGCGGTCGGCGGTCATCCGTACCTTGAGCAGAACGAACACTGGGGCGCGGCCGAAGGGCTGGTGGTCAGCAGCTGGGACGTGCTCGACGGCAAGGTTGCGCCGGGCAAGAACGTGCTGGTCTACGACACCATCTGCGAGTTCACCGGCATGTCGGTGGCCGACTTCCTCGCCGACAAGGGCAGCCAGGTGGAGATCGTCACCGACGACATCAAACCGGGCGTGGCCATCGGCGGCACATCGTTCCCGACCTACTACCGCAGCATGTACCCGAAAGAAGTGATCATGACCGGCGACATGATGCTGGAGAAGGTCTACCGCGAGGGCGACAAGCTGATCGCGGTGCTGGAGAACGAATACACCGGCGCGAAAGAGGAGCGGGTGGTCGATCAGGTGGTCGTCGAAAACGGCGTACGCCCGGACGAGGAAATCTACTACGCCCTCAAGGACGGCTCGCGCAACAAGGGCCAGATCGACGTCGAAGCGCTGTTCGCGATCCAGCCGCAGCCTTCGCTGAGCGAGGCGGGTGACGGCTACTTGCTGTTCCGCATCGGCGACTGCGTGGCGCAGCGTAATACTCACGCCGCGATCTATGACGCACTGCGGTTGTGCAAGGATTTCTGACGGCTTGCACCAAACCCTGTGGGAGCGAGCCTGCTCGCGAATGCAATCTGTCAGTTGACGATGATGTCGACTGACTCACCGCTTTCGCGAGCAGGCTCGCTCCCACAGTAAAGCGGATCGTGTTTCTCCAGGTTGCACTGGTGGGAGCTTCACCTATGTTGAACACCCTTCTTCCAATCCTGTTGTTCGCAGCCCTGGGCCTTGCTGTCCTCGGCGCGTTGCGGCGGATGAACATGTGGCGCCGGGGGCGGGCGGCGAAGGTCGACCTGCTCGGCGGTCTGCTGGCCATGCCCAAGCGCTACATGGTCGACCTGCACCACGTTGTGGCGCGGGACAAATACATTGCCAACACCCACGTCGCCACGGCGGGCGGTGCGGTGGCGTCGATCGTGCTGGCCATTCTGGTGCACGGTTTCGGCCTGCATAACCGCATCCTTGGCTACGCCTTGCTGCTGATGTCGGCGGTGATGTTTGTCGGTGCGATCTTCATGTACCTGCGTCGGCTCAATCCGCCTGCACGTCTGTCGAAAGGCCCGTGGATGCGCCTGCCGAAAAGCCTGCTGGCCTTCTCCGCGTCGTTTTTCCTGGTGACCCTGCCGGTTGCCGGGATCCTGCCGGAAAACTTCGGCGGCTGGCTGCTCGCAGCCATCCTCGGTGTTGGCGTGCTGTGGGGCGTGTCGGAACTGTTCTTCGGCATGACCTGGGGCGGGCCGATGAAACATGCCTTTGCCGGTGCGCTGCACCTGGCCTGGCACCGTCGCCCGGAACGCTTTGGCGGCGGGCGCTCGACCGGTCTGAAACCGCTGGACCTGAACAATCCCGATGCGCCGCTGGGCGTGGAAAAACCCAAGGATTTCACTTGGAACCAGTTGCTCGGTTTCGACGCCTGCGTGCAGTGCGGCAAGTGCGAAGCGGCTTGCCCGGCCTTCGCCGCCGGACAGCCGCTGAACCCGAAAAAACTGATTCAGGACATGGTCGTCGGCCTCGCCGGCGGCACTGACGCGAAGTTCGCCGGCAGCCCGTATCCGGGCAAACCGATCGGCGAGCATGGCGGCAATCCGCATCAACCGATCGTCAACGGTCTGGTCGACGCCGAAACCCTGTGGTCGTGCACCACCTGCCGCGCCTGCGTCGAGGAATGCCCGATGATGATCGAGCACGTCGATGCGATCGTCGACATGCGCCGGCATCTGACCCTGGAAAAAGGCGCTACGCCGAACAAGGGCGCCGAAGTCCTCGAAAACCTGATCGCCACCGACAACCCCGGCGGTTTCGCCCCCGGCGGGCGGATGAACTGGGCAGCGGACCTGAACCTCACTCTGCTCAGCGAAAAGAAATCCACCGACGTGCTCTTCTGGGTCGGCGACGGCGCCTTCGACATGCGCAACCAGCGCACCCTGCGTGCCTTCGTCAAAGTGCTGAAGGCAGCGAAAGTCGACTTCGCTGTACTCGGTCTTGAGGAGCGCGACAGCGGCGATGTGGCCCGCCGTCTCGGCGACGAAGCAACGTTCCAGCAGCTCGCCAAACGCAATATCCAGACATTGGCCAAATACAGCTTCAACCGCATCGTCACCTGCGATCCGCACAGTTTCCATGTGCTGAAAAACGAATACGGCGCCTTCGACGGCAACTATCTGGTGCAGCACCACAGCACTTACATGGCCGAGATCATTCAGGCCGGCGCGCTCAACCTCGGGCAGCACAAAGGCAACAGCGTGACCTATCACGATCCGTGCTACCTCGGCCGCTACAACGGCGAGTACGAAGCGCCGCGCGAAGTGCTGCGTGCCCTCGGCATCGAAGTCAAAGAGATGCAACGTTCCGGCTTCCGCTCACGCTGCTGCGGCGGCGGTGGCGGCGCGCCGATCACTGACATTCCGGGCAAGCAGCGCATCCCCGACATGCGCATGGAAGACATCCGCGAAACAGGCGCCGAACTGGTGGCGGTGGGTTGTCCACAGTGCACGGCGATGCTCGAAGGCGTGGTCGAACCGCGTCCGCTGATCAAGGACATCGCCGAACTGGTGGCCGACGCGCTGCTCGAAGACGCCGCGCCAAGCAAGCCTGCCACGCCGGCCAAACGTGAACCTGCGGAGGTGCACTGATGAGCGACATTATCCGCCGCGACCCGCGCGCCGAATGGATTGCGCGCAACCGCCTGCATCCGCTGCACGCGGCGATGCAACCGGCGCAGCACAGTTGGATGGGTCCCAATGGCGTCATCCGCAAGAATCTGCACGGCATGGGTTTTATCGGCCCCAACGGCATCAAACGCATTGACCGCAGCGGCGCGCAGCAGGGGGGGCGGTCAAACGCTCGGCCGCTGTTGAAGTGCAGTTGCCGCTGCATCAGGTACCGGCCCCGGCGTTCTACATCAGCGTGGTGCCGGATATGGTCGGCGGTCGCCTGAGCAGCCACGACCGCGATCTGCTCGGCCTCGCTCACCAACTGGCCGGCACCGATGGTGCGGTGCTCGCCGTGGTGTTCGGCGAGCACAAGGAAAGCGCTTTCGAAACCGCGGGCGTTGATCGCCTGCTGCTGCTCGAAGGCGAGGAATTCAGCGGTTATGCACCGGAACAACGGGTGCAGGGGTTGCGCGCTGTGGATAACCAATTCAACCCGCGTCACTGGTTGCTGCCGGACAGCCGCAGCGGTGGCGGCGAACTCGGCCGGCGCTTTGCTGCTGCACTGGGCGAGCGTCCGGCCACGCGGGTCTGGCAGGTCAAGGATCAGGAGTGCATCGGCCGCGCTGGGGCCGGATTGCAAGACCTGGCGCGTCCAGTGGCGCGGTTGATTCTCGCCGCTGCCGAATGCGCAGAACCGGTCAGCGAAACTCGTCACGAAGCGTTGCCAGTGGAGTTATCCACAAGCGTCGCGCGCAGCTTGTCGCGAATCGAAGATCTTGGTGCCGTGGCGGTGGATCCGGCAGCGATTCCGATGGCCGAAGCGGAGTTCATTTTCTCCGGCGGCAACGGCGTCAAGGACTGGCAGTTGTTCCACGAAACGGCCGCAGCCCTCGGCGCCACCGAAGGCGCTTCGCGGGTGGCGGTGGACGACGGCTTCATGGCGCGCGATCGTCAGGTCGGCGCGTCCGGCACCTGGGTCTCCGCGCGGGTCTATGTGGCTGTGGGTATATCTGGCGCAATCCAGCACCTGCAAGGCATTGGCGCCTGCGACAAGGTGGTGGCAATCAACCTCGATCCGGGTTGCGACATGATCAAGCGTGCCGACCTCTCGGTGATCGGCGAAAGCGCAGAGATTCTGCAAGCGTTGATCGAAGCGGTCGCGGCTTACCGCAACGAAGCCAAGCGCGATGCGGCGTAAGGAAACCCTATGAACACGAACGTTATCAGTCTGGTTTCAATCGGCGCTCACCCGACCTCAGGTCGGCCACGGCGCGCCGATCAGGATGCGCGCGCGGTGGAACTGGGCCTGCAATTGGCTGGGGATAACCTGCAAGTGCTGCACGCCGGTGATGTTGCCGAACCGGCCCTGCGTGCCTATCTGGGCATGGGCCTGGAACAACTGCATGTGCTGGAACAACCCGTTGGCGCCGATGCATTGCCGGCGCTGACCGCGTACCTGCGCGATGCCGGGGCGCAAGTGGTGCTGACCGGCAGTCAGGCGGAAACCGGGGAAGGTTCGGGGATGTTGCCGTTCCTCCTGGCCGAAGGCCTGGGCTGGCCGCTGGTGGTGGGCCTGGCGCAGGTCGAATCAATCAATGACGGTTCGGCGCTGGTCCTGCAAGCGTTGCCGCGCGGGCAGCGACGCCGCTTGAAGGTGAAACTGCCGTTTCTGGCGACTGTGGATAACGCCGCCCCGAAGCCTCGGCAGAGCGCGTACGGCCCGGCACGACGGGGCGAATTGGCTGCCGATGACGTTGAAGTGGTTGAGGACCAATTGTTGGCCGTGGCCACGCTGCAACCGGCCAAGCCACGGCCCAAGCGCTTGAAGGTGATCAAGGCCAAGAGCGGCGCCGACCGGATGAAGGCCGCGACGGCCAAGGCCAGTGGCGGCGGGGGGCAGGTGCTCAAGGGCGTTACCGCGCAGGCTGGGGCTGAAGCGATTCTGAAGTTGCTTATTGAAGAAGGCGTTGTCCGCTAGTCACCCTCTTCCAGGCATGGAATAACCTCTGTGGGAGCGAGCCTGCTCGCGAAAGCTATGGGTCAGTCGATACATGTATCAGCTGATAGTCCGCTTTCGCGAGCAGGCTCGCTCCCACATTGGTATTCATTCACAGTCAATCTTTACTGTTTACCCACAATCCCTGTTGGCGAAGCTGTGGATAACGTGTTCGCCCTTGCTCGCACCCCACGCCATTCAAGCCTTTCAGCCATAAGATCAAAAAATGATCAGCGTAACTCACGGATTTCTCGGGCTTTTCGGTCGGTATAAATTGAGAAGTTGCCCCCAATCTCTGTTGGCGCTTCTGTGGATAAGATGTTCGCTATCAGCTGTAGCCCATATGGAGCAGGGCTTACATGGGTTTGATCAATTATTGATCAAATGTGATCCCCGGGCGCCGAGAGCTGTTAACGCGAAGGGGTTTTCCCCAGTCACAGGTGTTTTTCCACAGGAGATTGAAAGTTGTCCCCGATCTCTGTTGGCGCTTCTGTGGATAACATGTTCGCTACCCGCTACAGGCCTCTGAATACGTGTTGTGTACGAGTGTGATCAAAAAACGATCAATTGTTTTGAGAAACCGCGATTCAGCATAAGTCACGGTTTTTCTTTGCAAATCAGCAGGATATTTTTTGAGTCATCCACAGTTACCCCCATTTGCTGTGGGCGGGTATGTGGATAACTTGTTTGCGGAAGGCTGGAGGGCTTGGTGGGTATGGGTGCGAGGGTGGTTGATCGGAAATTGATCAGTTGGAAGATGTAGCGTGGGTCAGGGCGTCTTCGCGAGCAGGCTCGCTCCCACAGGGGAATGCATTCCACCTGTAAGAGCTGCCGCAGGCTGCGATCTTTTGCTCTTGATCAGCCCTGAACCGGTACGCCTTTGAGGTAAGGCGCTGGCTCAGCCCCGAGGTTGTTCAACATCCTCTCGCTGTACCAGTCGACGAAGTTGACCACGCCGAATTCATAGGTTTTGGAGTAAGGCCCCGGCTGGTAAGCGGTGGAGTTGATCCCGCGCTGGTTTTCCTCAGCCAGACGGCGGTCCTGATCGTTGGTCGCATCCCACACCTGGCGCATGCGCTCGACGTCGTAATCGACACCTTCCACGGCGTCCTTGTGCACCAGCCACTTGGTGGTGACCATGGTTTCCTGGGCGCTGATCGGCCACACGGTGAAGACGATAATGTGATCGCCCATGCAGTGGTTCCACGAGTGCGGCAGATGCAGGATGCGCATCGAGCCCAGGTCCGGGTTCTTGATGCGGCCCATCAGTTTCGCGCAGCCCTGCTTGCCGTCGAGGGTCATCGACACGGTGCCCTTGAGCAGCGGCATGCGCACGATACGGTTGCGCAAGCCGAAACTGGCGTGAGCGTAAGGGATCTTTTCCGCTTCCCAGGCAGCGGCGGAAGCGGCGACGTGATCCTTGAACGCCTGATCGGCGCGCGGATCGGTGACGTCGTCCCATTCCAGCAGGGTTTTCAACAGTTCCGGGTGCGATGCGTTGCAGTGGTAGCACTCGCGGTTGTTTTCCAGCACCAGTTTCCAGTTGGCCTTTTCCATCAAGGTGGTGGTGATCGCCACCTTGGTGTTCTCCATGTCGTACGGTTCCATGTAATGGTTGAGCGTCGACAGGAAGTCATCGATGGCCGGCGGGTTATCTGCCAGGCTGATGAAGATGTAGCCGCCAGCGGTTTTCACGTTCACCGGTTTCAGGCCGTACTGCTTCATGTCGAAGTCGGCGCCCATCTCGGTGCCGGCAAACAGCAGGCGACCGTCCAGTTCGTAAGTCCACTGGTGGTAATGGCAGACCAGTTTGGCGACTTTGCCTTTTTCACTGGTGCACAGGCGCGAGCCACGGTGGCGGCAGACGTTGTGGAACGCGTGCACCACGCCCTCGGCGCCGCGAATGACGATGATCGGGTTCTTGCCGACCTGCAGGGTCAGGTAGTTACCCTTGGCCGGGATCTCGCAGGTCATGCCGGCGATCAACCATTCCTTCTGGAAGATCTCCTGCATGTCGATATCGAACAGGCGCTCGTCGCTGTAGAACGGCTGTGGCAGCGAAAAAGTGCGCTCGCGCTCCTGCAGCATCTGTGCGGTGGCCTTGCGTGCGGGTTCCAGCGGATCGCCCAGGCTGATTTTTGCGGTGACGTCCATCGATGTAATCCTCATGGCCCTCTGCGTGGCCGGCGAAAGTGGCTGATCAGGTGTGCTGCAAAACGGTTGCTACGCAAGGTGTAAAGAAGTCGTCTTGTGTTGGGGCGAGTGTGGGGCCGGCGCTGGGGGGAACCTTATCCATGCGCGACATGGCGCAATCTGTTCCCGACGCGCAAGGCCCGGTGTTCAAGGGCTGGTCGCGATAAGTATGTCAATGTCGCGGATAGGTAAACGCACGGTCTGCGCTATACGCAGAATCGCCGACAAGAGGCCGACAGTCGGCCGTGGAGAACAGCATGTCCAACAGCTTCCTGAATCCGGTCACCACCCAGACCTGGGCCAATGGCCGACACATTGTCCGTTGCGTCAAAGTCATCCAGGAAACCTGGGATGTGCGCACCTTCTGCTTTATGGCCGACCAGCCGATCCTGTTCTTCTTCAAGCCGGGGCAGTTCGTCACCCTGGAGCTGGAAATCGAAGGCCAGCCGATCATGCGCTCGTACACCATTTCAAGCTCGCCGTCGGTGCCGTACAGCTTTTCGGTGACGATCAAACGCGTGCCGGGCGGCAAGGTCTCGAACTGGTTGCATGACACTTTGCATGAAGGTCAGGAGCTGGCGGTGCACGGCCCGGTCGGGCTGTTCAACGCGATCGACTTCCCGAGCCCGAAGGTCCTGTATCTGAGCGGCGGCGTCGGCATCACCCCGTGCATGTCGATGGCGCGCTGGTTCTACGACACCAATGCCAACGTCGACATGACCTTCGTGCACAGCGCGCGCTCGCCGAAAGACATCATTTACCACCGCGAACTCGAGCACATGGCTTCGCGGATCGATAACTTCAGCCTGCACCTGATCTGCGAAAAGCACGGCCTCGGTGAGCCATGGGCCGGGTATCGCGGTTATCTGAATCACAAGATGCTCGAACTGATGGTCCCGGACTTCCTTGAGCGCGAAGTGTTCTGCTGCGGCCCGACGCCGTACATGACCGCGGTCAAACGCTTGCTGGAAGCGGCCGGCTACGACATGTCGCGTTACCACGAAGAATCCTTCGGCGCCACGCCACCCGAGGCCCGCGCCGACGCGGTGGAACAGGCCGAACAAGCCGCCGATGCGCCGGAAATCGACGCCGCGGATTTGCACCAGGTCGAATTCACCGCCTCCGGCAAAAGCATCCGCGTCGGCCCGGGCGAAACCGTCCACGCAGCCGCCGCCAAACTCGGCCTGATGATCCCGAAAGCCTGCGGCATGGGCATTTGCGGGACATGCAAGGTGATGAAACTGGGCGGCGAAGTGGAGATGGAACACAACGGCGGGATTACCGAGGATGACGAGGCGGAAGGGTTTATCCTGTCGTGCTGCAGCGTGCCGAAGGGGGATGTGCGGATTGAGTTTTAAATAGGCATGAACTTGGGTCGATCTCCTAAATGAGGAGATCGACCGGGAAAGTGCTATTTCAAATCAGCCCGAACAAAGCGAGCAGGCCGAAGCCCACAAAGGCAAAGCCAAATATCTGCTGGTATTTATTCAGTTTGAGCAGGTCGCGTTTGAGTTTTGGCGGGAAATTCTTAACATCTCTTGCGCTGACTTTGCCTTGGGAAATGTACCGTGCGGGTCTTTTGAGGATGCCGAAAATCTCACCCAACATATAAATACGTCCCCCCAGGCCCGCTTGCCATAACATGAGCAAAGACGATGTGATTGAACTGCGTTTCAGGCTATTTAGGATCGTTTCCAGTTTTCTCTTGGCGGTATAAAGTAAAATTCCATTTACCACTAAAAGACCTGTGAAACTCACCAGCGTCATGATCACAATTGGATCTTTTACGATATTGTTAATTTGATCTACGGATGAGCTTATTCCCAGGCACATCATAATTGCAAAAAAAATGAAAACCAGTTTGTATAAAATAATCAGGTTCTTTTTCAGTTTTTTGGGGAAGTTTTCGAAGTCTTTCGCGCAAAGTTTTCCTGTGTGAATGTAAAATTCAGGGTTTCGCATGATGTCGAACACTTCTCCCATCATGTAGATTTTGCCCCAAGGACCTCCGTGCCAAAGCATTATCAGTCTGCTCGAAATAGAACTGTTTGTTAGATGGTTCAATATGGTTTCGGTCTTTGTTTTCGCGACATACAACATCACTCCTATCAAAGTAAATATGCCGACGAAGTCTATGATACCAATCAACAAGAATATTTTCTCTGAAGTACCAAGAGTCATTTAACAGCCTCGTATACTTTCTGTGCGATCCATTCGCCGCCTTTCTCGCCCAAAGTCCCGCCGGCGTAATTTCCGAGTCCTGCGTGCCAGATCTACCGGACGGGATGTCCAAAAAACGATGCGCTGAAATAAAGCAGTGGAGTTGAGATGAAGCTGAAAATTAAGATCCGATCAAATGGCTTTGAATTGAAATGTTTGCCTTGGTCTCCAATGATGATTGAAAAAGTCGTCATCAAAACCGCAAGCATAAACATTGCTGACAAGGGGGCTGCTATTTCCAATCCGTTGAATTCGTACCACTGGGTTTTTCTCTGAATTCTGTAAGGTAACTGAATGCTCTGTTTGTAAATTGCGCGAGCAGCAACGATAAACAAGCATAGGGTCGCCAGGTCGCATATTAGAAGTCCACGCCTTCTCGGTGTAAGGGCGAACCATTTTTTTGGCTGCGGCAGGCGTTTTTCAAACCTGCTGCCACAAACATGACATTTGAAAAGCGTCTTTTTATTTTTGGCACTGCATGTTTTGCATATTTTTGTTCGTGGTTTCATAAAGAAAGACGCTATTTGGTTCTGCTTGGAGTGTTCGCTGGTTTTATATTGGGAAATGTTTGGTCAGGCGACTTATCGAGAATCTTGGTAAATTATCTCAGCAGCATCTTCGCCCAATGTTTCACCTATTATTACCGCTGCAAGAGATCCGACGCCCACCGCTACTGCACCGCAGACCAAGGTGCCAACTCCTCCTGTCGGAACGCCTATTCCCAGACAAATTTTCGCTGCTAGTGGCGCAGTCAAGAGGCGACTGCTGATTGCTCCTCCAACCATGCCACCCATAAAGCTTCCGGTTTCCGTGAATTTCACCTTTTCACACGCCTCGGTATTCCCATGCAGGCACACATCCTGCATCTTCAAGGCCGAGGCGCCACCGCCTACTGCTGTGCCGATCCAGCCGCCATATTTGACGTACTGTGACGCTTGGCTGATAGCCCGAATATGTGTGGCATAACCTGGGTTCTGGCCGATGCCGCCAGCCTTTCTCCAGCGGTGCACAAGGTGAGGATGATCGATGCCGAGAGCGGTCTTGAGGCTCGGGTGATCCGGGAGACCAATGCTTTGCCGCGTGAACCGGTTGAGATGGACGTCCAGTTTTTCCAGCAACTGCGCACGTTGTTTTTTGAACGGCTTCGAGTTCAGGCTGCCATTTGCGTCCAGCGTATGAACATGCAGCTTCTCAAGATCCGCGAGGACATTTTTTATGCCATCCAGATGATTGGCCGCCATGGCCGTGACGACCCCGATCACTTTTGATTCATAGGCGAGTGCGGTCTGGATCACGCCATAGTGCTGCGCCATGAAATCCGCTTCTTCCACGGTCAGCGGTTCCAGCGTCGCACTGACGAAACGCGCGGTCTGCATCAGCAATGCTTCCTCGTATGTGCATTGCTGATTGTCAGGGTCGCTCAGCACGATCATCGAACCGGCTTTAATCATGTCCGGGGTCGGATTCAAACTTCTGAATCTGGCGATGACATTCGGGTTGGCGGAGGGGAGCAGTTGTGCCTCAAGCTTCTCGGCGACAATGCTTTTCGGCACGATGTAAAAACCCGGCTCCGATGGGGCCGGACGATCTTGCGGCCAGTGCTCGCTGGGGAAGAACTTCAAGTCGTTGATGGGGTGAGGGCTGCGCGCGGTGCTGCTGTTATTAACGCGCGCCACCCTGAGGTTCTGCTGATGAATCGCGCGCAGCAACCTGTCTGGATCGGAGCGCGAGGCAGGCTGCCTGAGCATCGATAACGGGCGTTTTTTCACCGCTTCAGGAACGGCACCTTTGGTGCCGCGTACCAGAACTCTGGATTGGTTCAGAAGATGACGCTGTTCCTGTGCAAAGGCGTCAAGGCCCATGTCCGCTGAAAGGCGGCCGCTGGCGACATCATCGACAATGCCCTTGGCGAAGCGCGCGACCTCCTGATTGAACTGCACGCGCGCACTGCCGAATGCCAGATGACGTGAGCCGACTGTCTGTGCCTGTGCGAGCAGCTTGCCGGCAACGTGTCGAACGTCGCTGAGACCATGGCGCCGATCGCTCAACCTTCTTCGCCCCACGAGGCATGGCCGCTGGTCCCGGCGAGGTGATGCACCCAGCTGATGCCACGATAACGAATGGCGACCTGCTCCTGAGGTTCCGCGTCGTTGTGCAGAATGACGTGGGGCATATCCAGGTTCAGTTCGGTTAGCACCGCACCGTCGATCGAGACAGAAAAGTATTTTTCCTGCTGACCCTGAGGGGAGGTTCGGTAGAAGTTGATCTTGCAGTCGATCTCTTCACGGTTGGCCAGTGCCTGGGCCAGCAGCGGTGAAGATTTGTCGACGACTTTGGTGACAATGACCGGCGCGTGGGTGGCTCGGTGAGAGTTGTCGAGGTTGGCGAGGTTGTGGCTGTACGACAGCACCATGATTTCATCGGTGTGTGCCGCCTGATATCTGTTGCCCACCGAATCAGGCGTTGAGCAGCCTGCCGAAATCAGCCCTTGGGTCTTGCCCGTGATCGTCATGTAGCCGGGAATTGCCATCGCGTGCGCTCCTTGAATCGGGAGCAAGCAGTCTATGGCGGGATTTTTGTGCTTTCTGTAGGCCTTGGTGTAGGCCGATTCTGAAAATGCAGGTCCGCGACGCGCAGCCTCTGGGTTGCATTCCCGTGCTGAGCATGGGAATGCAACTTGGGAGGGGAATCAGGCCGACATGACCTCGCGAATATCGCGCGCCAGTTCGCGCACGCGTTCTTCTTCGGTGTCCCAGGAGCACATGAAGCGTGCGCCGCCCTTGCCGATGAAGGTGTAGAAGCGCCAGTTCTTTGCAGTCAACGCAGCGATGGCCGGCTCGGACAGTTGCAGGAACACGCCGTTGGCCTGCACCGGGAACATCAGTTCGACCCCGGGAATGTCGCTGACCAGTTCTGCCAGCAGTTGCGCGCAGTGGTTGGCGTGGCGGGCGTATTTGAGCCAGGCGTCGTTTTCCAGAATGCCGACCCACGGTGCCGACAAAAAGCGCATCTTCGACGCCAGTTGCCCGGCCTGCTTGCAGCGGTAGTCGAAGTCTTCGGCCAGTTTGTGGTTGAAGAACAGGATCGCTTCACCCACCGCCATGCCGTTTTTCGTGCCGCCGAAGCACAGCACATCAACGCCGGCTTTCCAGGTCAGATCGGCGGGCGAGCAGCCGAGGAATGCGCAAGCGTTGGAGAACCGCGCGCCGTCCATGTGCAGGTGCAGGCCCAGCTCTTTGCAGGTTGCGCTGATGGCGCGGACTTCTTCCGGGGTGTAGACGCTACCGACTTCGGTAGCTTGAGTCAGGGTTACCACGCGCGGTTTCGGGTAGTGGATGTCCTGACGCTTGAGTGCGACTTCGCGGATCGATTGCGGGGTGATCTTGCCGTTTTCAGTGCCGGCGATCAGCAGCTTCGAGCCGTTGGAGAAGAATTCCGGAGCGCCGCATTCGTCGGTTTCGACGTGGGCGGTTTCCGAGCAGATCACGCTGTGGTAACTCTGGCACAGCGACGACAGGGCCAGCGAGTTGGCGGCGGTGCCGTTGAAGGCGAAGAACACTTCGCAGTCGGTTTCGAACAGTTTGCGGAAATGATCGGCCGCGCGGGCGGTCCATTCATCGTCGCCGTAAGCGCGCTGGTGGCCGTGGTTGGCCTGTTCCATGGCAGCCCAGGCTTCAGGGCAGATCCCGGAATAGTTGTCGCTGGCGAATTGTTGGCTCTTGTCGGTCATGGCCGGCTTCCGTAATCGAGACTCTTGTGAAGGCTCGTGGTCAATGAGGATGCGCACTTTACCGAAGATCTTCCGGGGAGCACATGCGATGTCGGGTGGGGAAAATTACCAGTTTATGGGCCGATTATGCACCTGAGCCAACGCGACGGTGCTCTGGATCTGCTCAAGTGGCTGGCGTTGCTGAGCATGTTGCTCGATCACCTGCGATATGTCGGCTTCTCCGCCGATTGGTTGTATGTGCCCGGGCGATTGGCGTTTCCATGGTTTTGCCTGGCGATGGCGGCGAATCTGGCACGAGACGGTTCGCGCAAAATGGAATGGCGCTATCTGGGCTGGCTGTTGCTGTTCAGTGCAATCAGCGAAATCCCTTATCGCTTTTATATCCCCGACCCTGACACGTTCAACGTGATGCCGACGCTGGCGCTGGGCTTGCTGGTGGCGCGCGGCTGGCAAGACTCAGCGTCGGTGCCACGGTTGCTCGCGCTGGCCGCGCTGGTGGTTGCGGCGGTTTTTTCAGAACGACTGATGTTCGGTTTCTTCGGTGTATTGTTGCCGTTGGCGATGCTGCTGGTGTTGCGCCGACCTTGGTATTTCAGCCTGTTGCCGGGGCTGGTGTGTCTGGCGGCGAACCAATGGCAGGTGCTGCTCGAATCGGCGCGTTTCGGCAACAGCGTGGCGATGCTTGGGCTGGCGGCCTGTGTGTTTGCGCCGATGCTCGGAATGTTCTTGTTGCGACATGGGCGACATGTCCGGCCTCCACCGATGCGGCGCTGGGCATATGCGCTGTATCCCGCGCATTTCTTCCTGCTGCTTGCCATCCGCCAAATCATCGCCTGATCCCTGTGGGAGCGAGCCTGCTCGCGAAAGCGGTCTGCCAGTCAACTTCTATGTCGGATGTGCCGGCCTCTTCGCGAGCAGGCTCGCTCCCACAGTGGATCTCCGGCGTTTCGAAGAGAGCATTTCCAGCCATGTCGTAAACGCACCTTTGCGTGGCGCGCGCAGGCATTTGAGCTGTCTGTGCCGGTCATACCATCGCATCAAAGGGCACTGCCATCATTGCCAGTGCCTTACCGAGACGAATGGCGCACAGATGCCGCTGGGAGAGACGCGATGTTCAGCAAGCAAGACCAGATCCAGGGTTACGACGATGCACTGCTGGCGGCGATGAATGCCGAGGAGCAACGTCAGGAAGATCACATCGAGCTGATCGCGTCGGAGAACTACACCAGCAAGCGCGTCATGCAGGCGCAAGGCAGCGGCCTGACCAACAAATACGCCGAAGGCTATCCGGGCAAGCGCTACTACGGTGGCTGCGAGCATGTGGACAAGGTCGAAGCACTGGCCATCGAACGCGCCAAGCAACTGTTCGGCGCCGACTACGCCAACGTCCAGCCGCACTCCGGCTCCTCGGCCAACAGCGCCGTGTATCTGGCGCTGATCCAGCCGGGCGACACTATCCTCGGCATGAGCCTGGCCCACGGCGGTCACCTGACCCACGGCGCCAAAGTGTCGTCCTCGGGCAAGCTCTACAACGCCGTGCAGTACGGCATCAACACCGACACCGGGCTGATCGACTACGACGAAGTCGAGCGTCTGGCCGTCGAGTGCAAACCGAAAATGATCGTTGCCGGTTTCTCCGCTTACTCAAAGACTCTGGACTTCCCGCGCTTCCGTCAGATCGCCGACAAGGTCGGTGCGCTGCTGTTCGTCGACATGGCCCACGTCGCCGGTCTGGTTGCTGCCGGCCTGTACCCGAACCCGCTGCCGTACGCCGACGTGGTCACTACCACCACGCACAAGACCCTGCGCGGTCCGCGTGGCGGGCTGATCCTGGCCAAGTCCAACGAAGAGATCGAGAAGAAGCTCAACGCCGCCGTTTTTCCCGGTGCCCAGGGCGGCCCGCTGATGCACGTCATCGCCGGTAAAGCGGTGTGCTTCAAGGAAGCACTGGAGCCTGGCTTCAAGGCTTATCAGCAACAAGTGATCGACAACGCCCAGGCGATGGCCAGCGTGTTCATCAAGCGCGGCTACGATGTTGTGTCCGGCGGCACCGACAACCATCTGTTCCTGGTCAGCCTGATCCGTCAGGGCCTGACCGGCAAGGACGCCGACGCCGCGCTGGGCCGTGCCCACATCACGGTGAACAAGAACGCCGTGCCGAACGACCCGCAGTCGCCGTTCGTGACCTCGGGCCTGCGCATCGGCACCCCGGCGGTGACCACGCGCGGCTTCAAGGTCAGCCAGTGCGAAACCCTCGCCGGCTGGATCTGCGACATCCTCGACAACCTCGGCGACGCCGATGTCGAGGCCGATGTCGCCCAGCAGGTCTCGGCCCTGTGCGCAGACTTCCCGGTTTATCGCTGAGTCGGTTTTGGAGTAATGACTATGCAACGCTATTCCGGCTTCGGCCTGTTCAAACACTCGCTCAGCCACCACGAAAACTGGCAGCGCATGTGGCGCACGCCAACGCCGAAAAAGTCTACGACGTGGTCATCGTCGGCGGCGGCGGGCACGGCCTGGCGACGGCCTACTATCTGGCCAAGGAGCACGGCATCACCAATGTCGCCGTGGTCGAGAAGGGCTGGCTGGGCGGCGGTAACACCGCGCGCAACACCACCATCGTGCGCTCCAACTACCTGTGGGACGAGTCGGCGCACCTCTACGAACACGCGATGAAATTGTGGGAAGGCCTGTCGCAGGATCTCAACTACAACGTGATGTTCTCCCAGCGCGGCGTTTATAACCTGTGCCACACCCTGCAGGACATCCGTGATTCCGAGCGTCGGGTCAGCGCCAACCGCCTCAACGGCGTCGACGGCGAATTGCTCGACGCCAAGCAGGTTGCGGACGAGATTCCGTACCTGGACTGCTCGAAAAACACCCGCTACCCGATCATGGGCGCAACCGTGCAGCGTCGCGGCGGCGTCGCCCGACACGATGCCGTGGCCTGGGGCTTCGCGCGTGCCGCCGATGCCTTGGGCGTGGACCTGATCCAGCAGACCGAAGTGATCGGTTTCCGCAAGGAAAACGGTGTGTGCATCGGCGTCGAAACCAACAAGGGTTTCATCGGCGCCAAGCGCGTCGGCGTGGTGACGGCCGGTAACTCCGGGCACATGGCCAAGCTTGCCGGTTTCCGCCTGCCGATCGAATCCCACCCGCTGCAAGCGCTGGTGTCCGAGCCGATCAAGCCGATTATCGACAGCGTGATCATGTCCAACGCCGTACACGGTTACATCAGCCAGTCCGACAAGGGCGACCTGGTGATCGGCGCCGGTATCGACGGCTACAACGGCTACGGCCAGCGTGGTTCGTACCCGGTAATCGAACACACCATCCAGGCCATCGTCGAGATGTTCCCGGTGTTGTCCCGCGTACGCATGAACCGCCAGTGGGGCGGTATCGTCGACACCACGCCGGACGCCTGCCCGATCATTTCGAAAACTCCGGTCCCGAACATGTTCTTCAACTGCGGTTGGGGCACCGGCGGTTTCAAGGCAACGCCTGGCTCGGGCAACGTGTTTGCCGCGAGTCTGGCCAAGGGTGAAATGCACCCATTGGCTGCACCTTTCTCCATCGACCGTTTCCACAACGGTGCGTTGATCGATGAACACGGCGCTGCTGCGGTTGCCCACTAACAGGAGAAATCCCCATGTTGCATATCTTCTGTCCTCACTGCGGCGAACTGCGCTCTGAAGAGGAATTCCACGCATCCGGTCAGGCGCACATCCCGCGCCCGCTCGACCCTGGCGCCTGCACTGATGAAGAGTGGGGTGATTACATGTTCTTCCGCGATAACCCGCGCGGTCTGCACCACGAGTTGTGGGACCACGTTGCCGGTTGCCGCCAGTACTTCAACGTCACTCGCGATACCGTGACCTACGAGATTCTCGAGAGCTACAAGATCGGCGAGAAGCCGCAATTCACCGACAAGGCTGGCACTGCGAAAACAGCCACGACGGCGCTGGGAGAGAAGGTATGAGCCAGACCAATCGCCTGTCCAACGGTGGACGGATCGACCGCAACAAAGTGCTGAGCTTCACCTTCAACGGCCAGACCTACAAAGGCTATGAAGGCGACTCGCTGGCTGCTGCACTGATTGCCAACGGCGTCGATATCATCGGCCGCAGCTTCAAGTATTCGCGTCCTCGCGGCATCTTCGCGGCCGGTTCCGAAGAACCGAACGCCGTGCTGCAGATCGGTGCCACCGAAGCCACGCAGATTCCCAACGTGCGCGCCACGCAACAGGCGTTGTATCAGGGCCTGGTCGCCACCAGCACCAATGGCTGGCCGAGCGTCAACAACGACATGATGGGGATTCTCGGCAAGGTCGGCGGCAAGCTGATGCCGCCGGGTTTCTACTACAAAACCTTCATGTACCCGCAATCGTTCTGGATGACTTACGAGAAGTACATCCGCAAGGCTGCCGGCCTCGGCCGTTCGCCGACCGAGAACGATCCGGACACCTACGACTACATGAACCAGCACTGCGACGTGCTGATCGTCGGTGCCGGCCCGGCCGGTCTCGCCGCAGCCCTGGCCGCTGCGCGCAGCGGTGCCCGCGTGATTCTGGCCGATGAGCAGGAAGAGTTCGGCGGCAGCCTGCTCGACTCGCGCGAAAGCCTCGACGGCAAACCGGCGATGGAATGGGTCGCCAGTGTCATCGCTGAATTGAAGAACACCCCGGACGTGCTGCTGTTGCCGCGCGCCACGGTCAACGGTTACCACGACCACAACTTCCTGACCATTCACGAACGCCTGACCGATCACCTCGGCGACCGCGCGCCGATCGGTCAGGTGCGGCAGCGCATCCACCGTGTCCGCGCCAAGCGCGTGGTGCTGGCGACCGGCGCCCACGAGCGTCCGCTGGTGTACGGCAACAACGACGTGCCGGGCAACATGCTAGCCGGCGCGGTGTCGACCTACGTGCGTCGTTATGGCGTAGCGCCGGGCAAAAAACTGGTGCTGTCGACCAACAACGATCACGCCTATCGCGTCGCTCTGGATTGGCTCGATGCCAGTCTGCAAGTGGTCGCCATCGCTGATGCCCGCAGCAATCCGCGCGGTGCATTGGTCGAAGAAGCGCGCGCCAAAGGCATTCGCATCCTCACCGGCAGCGCCGTCATCGAAGTGCGTGGCAGCAAGCGTGTGACCGCTGCCCGCGTCGCCGCGATTGACGTCAAAGCACACGCCGTAACCAGTCCGGGCGAATGGCTCGACTGCGATCTGGTGGCCAGCTCCGGTGGTTACAGCCCGGTGGTTCACCTGGCTTCGCACCTCGGCGGCAAACCGGTCTGGCGCGAAGACATTCTCGGTTTCGTACCGGGCGAAGCACCGCAGAAGCGCGTGTGCGTCGGTGGCATCAATGGCGTCTACGCGCTGGGCGATTCGCTGGCCGACGGTTTCGAAGGTGGCGTGCGCGCTGCCGCTGAAGCCGGTTTCCAGACCGTCGAAGGCGTGTTGCCGAAAGCCCTGAGCCGTCTCGAAGAGCCGACCCTGGCGCTGTTCCAGGTGCCGCACGAGAAGAACTCGGCGCGTGCACCGAAGCAATTCGTCGACTTCCAGAACGACGTCACCGCCGGTGGTATCGAATTGGCGACCCGCGAAGGTTTCGAGTCGGTCGAGCACGTCAAACGCTACACCGCGCTGGGCTTCGGCACCGATCAGGGCAAGCTCGGCAACGTCAACGGTCTGGCCATTGCCGCCCGTTCGCTGAACGTGACCATCCCGCAGATGGGCACCACCATGTTCCGTCCGAACTACACGCCGGTGACCTTCGGCGCCGTGGCCGGTCGACACTGCGGGCACATCTTCGAACCGGTGCGCTACACCGCGCTGCATGCCTGGCATGTGAAGAACGGCGCCGAGTTTGAAGACGTCGGTCAGTGGAAACGTCCCTGGTACTTCCCGAAAAACGGTGAAGACCTGCACGCGGCGGTCAAGCGCGAATGCAAAGCCGTGCGCGACAGCGTTGGCCTGCTCGATGCTTCGACCCTCGGCAAGATCGACATTCAAGGCCCGGATGCCCGCGAGTTTCTCAACCGCGTGTACACCAACGCCTGGACCAAGCTCGACGTGGGCAAGGCTCGCTACGGTTTGATGTGCAAGGAAGACGGCATGGTCTTCGACGACGGTGTGACGGCTTGCCTGGCCGACAACCATTTCGTCATGACCACCACCACCGGCGGCGCGGCTCGCGTGCTGCAATGGCTGGAGCTGTACCACCAGACCGAATGGCCGGATATGAAGGTGTACTTCACCTCCGTTACCGATCACTGGGCAACCATGACCCTGTCCGGGCCGAACAGCCGCAAGCTGCTCAGCGCCGTGACCGACATTGATCTGAGCAACGAAGCGTTCCCGTTCATGACCTGGAAAGAAGGTCTGGTCGGCGATGTGCCGGCGCGGGTGTTCCGTATTTCGTTCACTGGTGAGCTGTCGTACGAAGTCAACGTGCAGGCCGATTATGCGATGGGCGTGCTGGAGAAAATCGTCGAGGCCGGCAAGCAGTACAACCTGACGCCGTACGGCACCGAAACCATGCACGTGCTGCGGGCCGAGAAGGGCTTCATCATCGTCGGCCAGGACACCGACGGCTCGATGACCCCGGACGACCTGAACATGGGCTGGTGTGTCGGTCGCACCAAACCGTTCTCGTGGATCGGCCAGCGTGGCATGAACCGCGAAGATTGCGTCAAGGATCAGCGCAAACAACTGGTGGGCCTCAAGCCGATCGATCCGACCAAATGGCTGCCGGAAGGTGCGCAGCTGGTGTTCAACACCAAACAGGCGATCCCGATGACCATGGTCGGCCACGTGACCTCCAGCTACGCGCACAACTCCCTCGGTTATTCGTTTGCCATGGGTGTGGTCAAGGGCGGTCTCAAGCGCATGGGCGAGCGGGTGTTCGCACCGCTGGCCGATGGCAGCGTGATCGAGGCGGAGATTGTTTCTTCGGTGTTCTTCGATCCGAAGGGTGAGCGGCAGAACATCTGACAACCTCGGGAGCGGTGGGCGGGCGGCTATTCGCGAGCAGGCTCGCTCCCACATTCGATCGCGTTCCCCTGTGGGAGCGAGCCTGCTCGCGAAGGCGGCGGCACAGCAACCACAGGAACCAACAGAATTCAGAAGGTGCTTTATGACCACAGCCAATGTTTACCAGCAACGCCCGACCACCGGCGCCCGTGCCGAGTCGTCGCTGCACCATGCCGACCTCGCCAGCCTGGTCGGCAAGGGCCGCAAGAACGCCGGCGTGATCGTGCGGGAAAAGAAACTCCTCGGCCACCTGACCATTCGTGGTGATGGTCACGATGCCGCGTTCGCTGCCGGTGTGCACAAGGCGCTTGGCATTGAATTGCCCGGTGCGCTGAGCGTAATCGTCAAAGGCGAAACCAGCCTGCAATGGATGGGCCCGGACGAGTGGCTGCTGATTGTGCCAAGCGGTGAGGAATTCGCCGCCGAGCAGAAACTGCGCGAAGCGCTGGGCGATCTGCACATTGCTATCGTGAACGTCAGCGGCGGCCAGCAGATTCTCGAATTAAGCGGCCCGAACGTGCGTCAGGTGCTGATGAAGTCGACCAGCTACGACGTGCACCCGAACAGCTTCCCGGTCGGCAAAGCGGTGGGCACGGTGTTCGCCAAGTCGCAGTTGATGATCCGTCATACGGCGGAAGACACCTGGGAATTGCTGATCCGTCGCAGCTTCTCGGATTACTGGTGGTTGTGGTTGCAGGATGCTTCGGCCGAGTACGGGCTGAGCGTTCAGGCCTGAAGATCAAAAGCCACCCCCTCACCCCAGCCCTCTCCCCCTGAGGGGGAGAGGGGGAAAGGGAGCAGATTTGTGTGTTTTTCGAGCCTGAGTTCGACGCGCTATTTCAGGTCGGCGTAGCTCGAAAGAACACCTCGGTCAGTCCCCTCTCCCTCTGGGAGAGGGCTAGGGTGAGGGAAAACCTGACACCCCGCACAACGAACAGGAGTCACCGCACCATGAGCCGCGCCCCAGACACATGGATTCTGACCGCCGACTGCCCCAGCGTCCTCGGCACGGTGGACGCGGTCACGCGTTTTCTGTTCGAGCAGGGCTGTTACGTCACCGAGCACCACTCGTTCGATGACCGCCTCTCCGGGCGTTTCTTCATTCGCGTGGAATTCCGTCAGCCCGACGGCTTCGACGAACAATCCTTCCGCGCCGGGCTGGCCGAGCGCGGGCAGGCGTTCGGCATGCTCTTCGAACTGACCGCACCGAACTACCGGCCGAAAGTGGTGATCATGGTCTCCAAGGCCGATCACTGCCTCAACGACTTGCTCTATCGCCAGCGCATCGGCCAGTTGTCGATGGACGTCGCGGCGGTGGTGTCCAACCATCCGGATCTCAAGCCGTTGGCCGACTGGCACCAGATTCCCTACTACCATTTCCCTCTCGACCCCAATGACAAGCCGGCGCAGGAGCGTCAGGTCTGGCAGGTGATCGAAGAAGCCGGCGCCGAACTGGTGATCCTCGCCCGCTACATGCAGGTGCTATCGCCGGAGCTGTGCCGCAAGCTCGACGGCAAGGCGATCAACATTCATCACTCGCTGTTGCCGGGCTTCAAGGGCGCCAAGCCTTATCACCAGGCTTACAACAAGGGCGTGAAACTGGTGGGCGCGACGGCGCATTACATCAATAACGACCTTGATGAAGGGCCGATCATTGCCCAAGGCGTCGAGGCGGTGGATCACAGTCATTACCCCGAAGACCTGATTGCCAAGGGCCGGGATATCGAAGGCCTGACCTTGGCGCGGGCGGTTGGGTATCACATCGAAAGACGAGTTTTTTTGAACGCCAACAGAACCGTCGTTCTCTAGATCGCTTTCGCGAGCAGGCTCGCTCCCACAGGGTATGCATTCCAATGTGGGATCGAGCCTGCTCGCGAAGGGGCCGTAACAAACAACGCAAGACCAACAAGCAATACCCGAGCACTCAACGCGCTGCCCAACCGGGGCAACGCAGTTCCATAAAAACAACAGCGAGGTGAAAGCATGTCTGGCAATCGTGGTGTGGTGTATCTCGGCGCTGGCAAGGTCGAAGTACAGAAAATCGACTACCCGAAAATGCAGGACCCGCGCGGTCGCAAGATCGAGCATGGGGTCATTCTCAAAGTGGTTTCCACCAACATCTGCGGCTCCGACCAGCATATGGTGCGCGGCCGGACCACGGCGCAGACCGGTCTGGTGCTGGGGCACGAGATCACCGGTGAGGTGATCGAAAAGGGCTCCGACGTCGAAAACCTGAAGATCGGCGATCTGGTCTCCGTTCCGTTCAACGTGGCTTGCGGGCGCTGCCGTTCCTGCAAAGAGCAACACACCGGCGTCTGCCTGACCGTCAACCCGGCCCGTGCCGGCGGCGCATACGGTTACGTCGACATGGGCGACTGGACCGGTGGCCAGGCTGAATACGTGCTAGTGCCGTACGCCGACTTCAACCTGCTGAAACTGCCGGATCGCGACAAGGCCATGGAGAAAATCCGCGACCTGACCTGCCTCTCCGACATCCTCCCGACCGGCTATCACGGCGCGGTTACTGCCGGCGTCGGTCCGGGCAGCAGCGTTTACATCGCCGGCGCCGGTCCGGTCGGCCTGGCCGCTGCCGCTTCCGCACGTTTGCTCGGTGCTGCGGTGGTGATTGTCGGCGACGTCAACACCATCCGCCTGGCCCACGCCAAGGCCCAGGGCTTTGAGGTCGTCGACCTGTCCAAAGACACCCCGCTGCACGAACAGATCGCCGCGCTGCTGGGCGAGCCGGAAGTCGATTGCGCGGTGGACTGCGTTGGCTTTGAAGCACGCGGCCACGGCCACGACGGCGTCAAGGCCGAAGCCCCGGCCACGGTGCTCAACTCACTGATGGGCGTGGTGCGCGTTGCCGGCAAGATCGGTATCCCGGGCCTGTACGTCACCGAAGATCCGGGCGCCGTCGACGCTGCCGCGAAAATGGGCAGCCTGAGCATTCGCTTCGGCTTGGGCTGGGCGAAATCCCACAGCTTCCACACTGGGCAAACTCCAGTGATGAAGTACAACCGCCAACTGATGCAGGCGATCATGTGGGATCGCATCAACATCGCTGAAGTAGTCGGCGTGCAAGTGATCAGCCTCGATCAGGCGCCAGAAGGTTACGGCGAGTTCGATGCGGGCGTGCCGAAGAAGTTTGTGATTGATCCGCATAAGTTGTTCAGTGCGGCGTAAGTTCTACCCATGTAAGAAGGGCAGCCGATCGGGCTGCCCTTTTTTGTTCTGAACACGATCAGTTATTTAAAGGCGCATTTGCGGGCGTCACCATCCTTGGTTGCACACTCATCACCATTCCAATTGCTACCGGTGGCTTGAACCGGAGTGTCGTTTCTGTAGCCAGCCGAGACGCCAAGGTCTGCCTCACCTTCGTATCGGCAGATGACAACTGAATTAGCAGTGTCTTTATCTTTAAGTCGGGCAGAAGTGAAGGTTACATCTTCGGCGCCTTGCGCATGAGTCACTGATATCGTTGGGCAGGTTGCAGCATAGGCAGTACTCATCATGGTCAGACCAAGCAGGGCGCCAGTGACAATTTTCAACTTCATCTTTTCGTACTCCGTTACGTAATTGGAGTGGAGATATTCACTTGCATCGTTATGACTGCCAACTGTCAGATCTGACAGTTGGTTAGTTCCAATCGAAATAAATAGTCGGGTTTTCAGTGTGAAGTCGAATAGTGAAGTGGCTATTCAACGATTGAACAATTCATTTAGGTGAGTGCGTAGAGAAGGGGATGCGCCGCGAGGAACATGCCGCCCAATACCCGGTCAAATCGGCAGTTTCGTCGCCGTTGTCCGGTGGCAGCTTTTCCACAAGAGGATGTCTGAATGAAGATTTCACGCGGTTTTGCCCTGGCATCGCTCCTGACTCTGGCGGCCGGGCCGGTGTTTGCCGGGTTCAGTTTGAACGACGTGGCCGGTGCGGTAGCGGGGATGCAGGGTGGTGACAAGGCGGCCGCTGCGGCGCCGACCTCGGAGACCGCTGGTTTGTTGAGTGCGCTGAGTGCGCTGGACGTCACGCCGGAGCAGGCTGTTGGCGGTACCAGTGCGATGCTCGGGCTGGCGAAGAATCAGTTGAGCAGCACCGACTACTCGCAACTGGCCAAGGAAGTGCCGGGCATCGACAAACTGTCCGGTGGCAGCGGCAATCTGGCGGCGCTCGGGGCTTTGCTCGGTTCGTCCGGCAAGTCCGCAGGTCTTGAAAATGCGCTGGGCAATGTCAAAGACACTAACGACCTGAACAACGCGTTCAGCGCGCTGGGCATGGACAGCGGCATGATCGGCCAGTTTGCCCCGGTGTTGCTGCAATATCTCGGTCAGCAGGGCGTCGGTGGTTCGCTGTTGAGCAGCCTGGGCAGCATCTGGGGCACCGGCACCGGCACTTGAGTCAGCCGCGCTCGTTGCGCAGCTCGACGATGCGCTGATCCTTCTCGGTCCAGAGCTGGTTGACCCAGTTCTGGACGCGCTGGCGAAACGCCGGATCTTTCTCGTAATCGCCCTGCCACAGCGCCGGGTCGAGTTCGCGGGTCCTGATGTCGATGATCACTCGCGGCACGTTGCCGCTGATCAGGTCCCAGAAGCCCGGGATCTTTTCCTGCGGATACACCACCGTCACGTCGAGCATCGCGTCGAGCTGTTCACCCATCGCCGCCAGCACGAACGCCACGCCGCCGGCCTTGGGTTTGAGCAAGTGGTTGAACGGTGATTCCTGCTGGGTGCTTTTCGCCAGGGTGTAGCGCGTGCCTTCCAGATAATTCACCACCGTCACCGGCTGGCGCTTGAACAGCTCGCACGCCGCTTTGGTGATTTCCAGATCCTTGCCTGCCAGCTCGGGGTTCTTTGCCAGAAAGGCTTTGGTGTAGCGCTTCATGAACGGGTAATCCAGCGCCCACCACGCCAAGCCCAGGAACGGCACCCAGATCAGCTCTTTCTTCAGAAAGAACTTGAAGAACGGCGTGCGCCGGTTGAGGGTCTGGATCAGTGCCGGAATGTCGACCCACGATTGATGGTTGCTGACCACCAGATAGGACGTGTCGCGGCGCAGATCGTCGCCGCCGCGAATGTCCCACTGCGTCGGGATGCACAGCTGGAAGATCAGCTTGTCGATTTCGGCCCAGGTCTCGGCGATCCACATCACCGCCCCCGACGCGTAATCCCGCCAGCGCCCGGGTGCGACCAGCTTGAGCAGGGCAAACACCATCAACGGCCCGATCAGGATCAGGGTGTTGAGCAACAGCAGCAGGGTGACGAAACAGCCGGTGAGCAGGCGGCGCATAAGCAACTCTATGAAGTGGCAGGGGCGAGCCATGATAAGCAGCTTCACGCGACAGGCCAAATCGGCGCTGACGAATGTTTCACTTTTTGCCGGGTATGCTTCGCTCAAGATTGGATCTGAATGCACTGGCCTCTTCGCGAGCAGGCTCGCTCCCACAGGGGAATGCATTTCAAATGTGGGAGCGAGCCTGCTCGCGAAGAGGACCGAAGCGAACGAATAACTCGGCGCGTGTCTAAAACTCCAGTCCGCCGCCCTCAATTTCCAAGGAAGCCCCTTACGTGAAATCCCTCCTTGCTCTGTTTGCCCTCGTTGCGCTGCCGGTCATGGCCGCCGAGCCGACGCTGTACGGTCGCTACGAGTACATCGCGCTGCCGGAAATCGGTGGCGAAGTGCTCAAGGCCAAGATGGACACCGGCGCGCTGACCGCCTCGCTGTCGGCCAAGGACATCGAGACGTTCACCCGTGATGGCGACGACTGGGTGCGTTTCCGCCTCGCCACCAAGGACGCCAGCAACAAGGTTTTCGAGCACAAGGTCGCGCGGATCAGCAAGATCAAAAGCCGTTCCGACGAGGACGATGAAGAGCGCGACAGCAGCGATGTCGCCAAGCGCCCGGTGGTCGATCTGGAACTGTGCCTGGGCAACGTCAAGCGCACCGTCGAGGTCAATCTGACCGACCGCAGCCACTTCAACTATCCGCTGCTGATCGGCGCCAAGGCTTTGCGTGAGTTCGGCGCGGCGGTCAACCCGGCGCGGCGTTACACCGCCGACAAGCCTGACTGCTAAGTGGTCTGATTGACGTAACCCCGGGCTTGGGGCACCGTTCGCGCACTAACTGCCACGGGCTCGGACGCCATGCCGCACATCCTGATTGTCGAAGACGAAGCGGCAATAGCCGACACACTGATTTTTGCCTTGCAGGGCGAGGGGTTCAGCACCACGTGGCTGAACCTCGGCGCGGCGGCGCTGGAGCATCAGCGGCAGACGCCGGCCGACCTGATCATTCTCGATATCGGTTTGCCGGACATCAGCGGCTTCGAGACTTGCAAGCAACTGCGGCGCTTCACGGAAGTGCCGGTGCTGTTTCTCAGCGCCCGCGACGCCGAGATCGACCGCGTGGTGGGCCTGGAGATCGGTGCCGACGATTACGTGGTCAAGCCGTTCAGCCCGCGTGAAGTGGCCGCGCGGGTCAAAGCTATCCTCAAACGCATGGCGCCGCGGCCAACCCTGGAAGCAGGCTCAACGCTGTTTCGCATCGATGCCGAACGCGTGCAGATCAGCTATCGCGGCCAGCCGCTGAGCCTGACCCGCCATGAATTCCGCTTGTTGCAATGCCTGCTCGAACAACCTGAGCGAGTGTTCAGCCGCGAGCAATTGCTTGATGCGCTGGGCGTTGCCGCTGATGCCGGTTACGAGCGCAGCATCGACAGCCACATCAAAAGCCTGCGCGCCAAGTTGCGCCTGGTGCGCGCCGAGGCCGAGCCGATCCAGACCCATCGCGGCCTCGGTTACAGCTACAGCCCGGGACACAGCTGATGTCGCTGGGGCTGCGGATCTTTCTGGTGTACGTGCTGTTTGTCGGCCTGACCGGTTATTTCGTCCTCAACACGGTCATGGAAGAAATCCGCCCCGGCGTGCGTCAGTCCACCGAAGAGACGCTGGTGGACACCGCCAACCTGATGGCAGAAATCCTGCGCGACGATTTCAAGGCCGGCACCCTCAGCGAGAACCGCTGGCCGCAATTGCTCCGCGCCTATGGCGAGCGCCAACCGCAAGCGACCATCTGGGGCTTGCCGAAAAATCAGGTCAACCACCGCATCTACGTCACCGACGCCAAGGGCATCGTCGTGCTCGACTCCAGCGGCGTCGCGGTCGGCCAGGATTATTCGCGCTGGAACGACGTCTACCTGACCCTGCGCGGCGAGTACGGCGCACGCTCCAGCCGCAGTGATCCTGACGATCCGAGCTCTTCAGTGATGCACGTCGGTGCGCCGATCCGCGACAACGGCAAGATCATCGGCGTGGTCACCGTGGCCAAGCCCAACAGTTCGTTGCAACCCTACGTTGATCGCACCGAGCGGCGCTTGCTGTTTTACGGCGCCGGACTGATCGGCCTCGGTCTGCTGTTCGGTGCACTGTTGTCGTGGTGGCTGAGCCGTGCGCTACATCGTTTGACCGGTTATGCCCAAGCGGTCAGCGAAGGCCGGCGCGTGGAAGTGCCGCATTATCGCGGCGGCGAGCTGGAGCAACTGGCGACGGCGGTCGAGCAGATGCGCACGCAGCTCGAAGGCAAGGCCTACGTCGAGCGTTATGTGCACACCCTGACCCATGAATTGAAAAGTCCGCTGGCGGCGATCCGGGGTGCGGCGGAGTTGCTGCAAAGCGAGATGCCGGCCGTCCAGCGTTTGCGCTTTGTCAGCAACATCGACAGCGAAAGCGCGCGGATGCAGCAGTTGATCGAGCGCCTGCTCAACCTGGCGCAGGTCGAACAGCGCCAAGGGCTGGAAGAACGGGTGGCAGTACCGCTGGCGCTGTTGGTCGCAGAACTGCTCAAGGCGCAGGCCGCGCGGATCGAGGGCAAACAACTGCGCGTCGAGCAAGCGATCGGCGAGGATCTGCTGTTGATTGGCGAGCCGTTTCTGCTACGCCAGGCGTTGGGCAATCTGCTTGAGAACGCGCTGGATTTCACCCCGGCGCAGGGCCTGTTGCGCTTGAGCGCCGAGCGGGTTGGCGAGCAGATCGAGTTCCGCCTGTTCAACCAGACCACGCCGATTCCCGATTACGCCTTGCCGCGTCTGACCGAACGCTTCTACTCGTTGCCGCGCCCGGACAGCGGACGCAAAAGCACCGGGCTGGGGCTGAACTTCGTTGAAGAAGTGGTCAAGTTGCATGGCGGGGTGATGCGCATTGGCAATGTCGAGGGCGGGGTTGAGGTGGTATTGCGCTTGCCGTGAGACCCAGTTGCTGCCTTCGCGAGCAGGCTCGCTCCCACAGGAGAATGCATTCTCCACACAATCTCCATATTCCCCCCACACTGCCACCACAGCGCATCCCCAGACTCTTCCCATCCAAACAGGGAGAGTCCCATGAACAAGAATCTGACCATCAAGCTCGGCGCGATTGCCTTGTTGATCCTGCTGTTGCTGATACCGCTGTTGATGATCGACGGCATCATCGACGAACGTCAGCAACTGCGCGACGGTGTGCTCGAAGACATCGCGCGCAGTTCCAGTTACAGCCAGCAGCTGACCGGGCCGGTGATGGTAGTGCCGTATCGCAAGGTGGTGCGCACCTGGAAAACCAACGAGAAAACCAACAAGCGCTACGAAGAAGTCAGCGAAGCGCGCGGGCGTCTGTACTTTCTGCCGGAGCGTTTCGAGCTCGATGGCCAGGTGCAGACCGAGCTGCGCAAACGCGGTATTTACGAGGCGCGGCTGTTTCACGCCGATAACCGTATCGACGGGCATTTTTCCCTGCCGGCGCAGTTGGGCATCAAGGAAAATTTTGCCGATTACCAATTCGACGCGCCGTTCCTCGCCGTCGGTATCAGCGATATTCGCGGCATCGAAAACGCGCTGAAACTCGAGCTCGCCGGCCAGCAACTGGACTTCGTGCCAGGCAGCGAAGTGGCCTGGATCGGCGAGGGCGTACACGTGACCCTGCCGGCGCTGGATGCCAGCAAAGCCACGCAACTGACCTTCGGTTTCGACCTGCGCCTGCAAGGCACCGGCTCGCTGCGTGTGGTGCCGGTGGGCAAGACCAGCAGTGTCAGCCTCGCTGCCAACTGGCCGCACCCCAGCTTCGTCGGAAACTTCCTGCCGGCCAAGCGCGAGATCAACGATCAGGGGTTCAGCGCCGACTGGCAGACCTCGTTTTTCTCCACCAACCTGCAAGAGGCGATGGAGCGCTGCGTCGCTGGCGACTGTGATGCACTCAACGGGCGCAGCTTCGGCGTCAGCTTCATCGACCCGGTGGATCAGTACCTGAAGAGCGACCGGGCGATCAAATACGCGCTGCTGTTCATCGTCCTGACATTCGCCGGTTTCTTCCTCTTCGAAGTGCTCAAGAGCCTCGCGGTGCACCCGGTGCAATATGCCTTGGTCGGTGTCGCGCTGGCGTTCTTTTACCTGCTGCTGTTGTCGCTGTCGGAACACATCGGTTTTGCGCTGGCGTATCTGTTGTCGGCGAGTGGCTGCGTGTTGCTGATCGGCTTCTATGTCAGCCACGTCCTGCGCAGCGCGCGGCATGGCTTGAGTTTTTCGGCGGGGCTGGCGGCGCTGTATGGCCTGCTGTACGGATTGCTAAGTGCCGAGGATTACGCGCTGCTGATGGGCTCGCTGATGCTGTTCGGTCTGCTCGGGGTGTTCATGGTACGGGATTGGTTTGAAACCGGCCAGGCCGCTGGAGTTTGATGTGGAGGCGATGCAATGAGCGGGTTGAGGGCTGAGCGCAGGGAAGTGGCGGTTCTGCTGACGCTGATTGTTGCAGCGCTGCCGCCAGAACCGAGGTGGTGCCATCGCTGGCAAGCCAGCTCCCACAGGATATATGCCGACACACAGGTCAGCGGTCTGTCCCGATTCAATGTGGGAGCTGGCTTGCCAGCGATGGGGGCAGATCAGGCGCCGCAGAATCAGGGCTTGGGCATTGTCGCCATCATGGACGGTCGCTGACTCACTTCAAAATACCAGTTGGCCAGTTGCGGATTGGCCGCGCGCCAGTCCATGTCCGGGAAGCGCAGATCCAGATAGCCCAGTGCGCAGGCCACGCTGATCGCCGCGACATCGAAATGGCTGGTCAGCTCGGCAATTGCTTCGTTTTCCAGCACGGCGAGGGCGCGGCGGATCTTGTCGCGCTGGGCGTCGAGCCATTCGTCCCAGTGTTTTTCCACCGGGCGCAGCACAGTTTCATAACGCACCATCACCGAGGCATCCATGATCCCGTCAGCCATCGACGCCAGGGTCAGGCGCCGCCAGCGCGCCGCACCTTCCCGGGGGATCAGCGGATTGCCGACGTGCTGCTGGTCGAGGTACTCGAGGATGACGCGGCTGTCATGGATGACATTGCCGTCGGCCAAGCGCAGGGCGGGGATCTTGCTCAACGGGTTGTCGGCGATCAGCGCCGGGTCCGGGCTGACCGGGCTGAGCACGCAGTCCTGCAGCGCGACACGATCCTGCTGACCGGTTTCGTGCAGCAGCACCATGACTTTGCGGACAAAGGGCGACAGGGTGTTGTGGTACAGGGTCATGCTGGGGGCGGACATGGGCAAGGTCTCGATCAGGACAATGATCGGGCAGCATAGCCTGCTCGCGTGCGGCGCAGAACCCATGTGGGAGCGAGCCTGCTCGCGAAGGCGTCGTGACAGTCGACTTTGATGTTGAATGTCTGGGCGCTTTCGCGAGCAGGCTCGCTCCCACAAGGGATTCTCAGCGTCGCGGCAGTAAACCTCTTATCGCCAGAAATGCCGGCACGCCAAGCCCGACCCAGCTCAACGCATCCCAGATTCCATCCCCCAGCAACGCCGCAAACAGCCCCGCCGCACTGAGCAAGGCGATCACGATCGGTGTGCTGAAAACCTTCCAGAAACTCGACTGACGCGGCTTCATGCCGAGGCCTCCGCCGCTTCCAATACAGGCTTGGCCGCCTTGCGCCGCACCACCCACAAATACACACCACTGGCCAGCACGATGATCGTCAGCACATCCAGCGTCGCCCAGAGAATCTTCATCGGCATGCCGCCGTAGTCACCAAAGTGCAGCGGCTGCGACATGCCCATGGCGTCCATGTACCACGGCCGTTCGGCCACGGCGGTGACCTGCAAGGTCGTGGCGTCGATCAGCACCGGCGTCAGCAGGTGCGAGGTCAGGTGCGTGCCGCCCTTCATGAATACCGAGTAATGGTGCTCGCTGGAAAAACGGGTGCCGGGGAAGGCGATGAAATCCGGTTTCATCCCCGGTGCGACTTCCTCGGCGATGTCGAGCAGCCGCGTGGCCGGCGCCAGTTGAGTCAGCGGCGGCGCATCGCGATACGGCGCGATCAGCGTGGTCAGTGCATCGTTGCGCCAGGCGGCGATGAGCAGGTCGGCGCAGGCGCTGATCACCCCGGTCACGCCCACCACCAGGCACCAGGTCAAAGTGACGACGCCGATCAGGTTGTGCAGATCGAGCCAGCGCAGTCTTGTCGACTTGTCCTGGCGCACGGTGCCAAATTTCAAGCGGCGCATGAACGGCAGGTACAGCACCGTGCCGGAGACGATCGCCACGACAAACAGCAGCCCCATGAACGCCAGCAGCAGCTTGCCCGGCAGCCCGGCGAACATGTCGACGTGCAGACGCAGGATGAACAGCATCAAACCGCCATTTGCCGAAGGGGTTTCCAGCGCTTCGCCAGTACGCGCATCGAGCATGAAGGTGTGCGAAGAGTTCGGCTCGGTGTCGGCCGTCCTGGCCATGATCGCGAACGCCGCGTTCGGCTCTTCGTCGTCATAACCGAAGTACTGCATGACTTCGTCCGGGCGATGTTTCTGCGCGGCATCGACCAGTTGCTGCAGGTCGAGTTGCGGCGTGTCGGCCGGCATCTCGCGCAGTTCCGGGGCGTTGCCCAACGCGTGATCAATCTCGTGGCTGAAAATCAGCGGCAGACCGGTCAGCGCCAGCATCAGCAGAAACACCGTGCAGATCAGGCTGGTCCAGGTGTGGATGAACGACCAGCGGCGGATGGTTTTACTTTTCATTGCATGACCTTCAAAAACACCAAAGCCGTCCGGTACGGACGGCCTGGGAACAGGGCCTGTTTCAGCTCACTGGCTTACCACTTGTAAGTGGCGCTGGCGACGACACTGCGCTGGTCGCCGTAGTAGCAGTAGAAGCTGTCGCAGGTGGAAATGTAGTCCTTGTCGAACAGGTTGGTCGCATTCACCGCCAGCGACGCACCTTTGAGGCTGTTGTCCAGACGGCCGAGATCATAATGCACGCTGGCGTCGAACACGGTATAGGCATCGGCCTTGCCCAGCCAGGTGTTGGCCTTGTCGCCGTAGGTGTTGCCGGTGTAGCGCACGCCGGCACCAATGCCGAAACCGTCGAGCACGCCGGCGTGCCAGGTGTAGTCGGTCCACAGCGAGGCTTGTTGGTTGGGCATCAGTTGCAGACGATTGCCCTTGTCGATGCCTTTCTGCACTTCGGACTTGGCCAGGGTGTAGGCGGCGATGACTTTGAGGTTGTCAGTCACATCCGACACGGCCTCGAGTTCCAAGCCTTTGACCTTCACTTCGCCGGTCTGGCTGGTCACCGAAACGTTGTTGACGAAGGTGTTCACCGCGACGTTCTTCTGGGTCAGGTCATACACGGCGGCGGTCAGCAGGGTCTTGCTGCCCGGCGGCTGGTATTTGATGCCCAGTTCCCACTGCTTGCCTTCGGTTGGCTTGAGCGAGCCGGTCGAGGTGGCATCGGCGCCCGTGGTCGGCTGGAACGATTCGGCGTAGGACAGGTACGGCACGAAGCCGTTATCGAAGACGTAACTGAGCGCCGCGTTGCCGCTGAATTTCTTGTCACGCTGGGTGTTGGTGGTGTCGCTCTGGTTGATGAATTGGGTGCTGGTGTGCACCCAGTCTTCACGGCCGCCGAGGGTCAGGCGCCACTGATCGAGGGCCATTTGGTCCTGCACGTAGAGGCCGGTCTGGTAGGTCTTCTGGTTGTAGTCGTAAAACGCGGTGGAGCGCGCCGGACGTACGATCGGCTGGCCGTAGATCGGGTTGATGACGTTGGTTTGCAGACCATCGCCAAAAATCGAGGTGTAGTTGGTGTTGCTGCGCTGGTGATCCAGACCCAGCAGCAAGGTGTGGCGAACCTCACCCGTGGCGAAGTCGGCCTGGAAGTTGTTGTCCACGGCAAACTGGCTGATGTCTTCGTCGACGCTGGTGCTGGTGCGGCCGACGTTGCCCTCTGCATCCACGGTGGTGAACGGATAGGAACCAGGGGTCAGCGACTGGAACGACAGGTCCGACTTGGTGTAGCGCAGGTTCTGCTTGAACTGCCAGACATCGTTCAACCGATGCTCGAAGGCATAACCCAGCGCATAGTAGGTGCGATCGTAGTATTCCCAATCCGGATCGCCGAGATTCTTGTGATGGGAAATATCACCGAGCGGCGATTTGATCTTCGTGCCCTGGATCGGCAGAAACTGGCTGGTGATGCCGGTGTCATCGCGGGTGAACTGGCTCAGCAGAGTGAGTTTGGTGTCGTCACCGATGTTCCAGGTCAGGCTCGGCGCGATGTTGTAGCGCTTGTTGTCGACGTGGTCGACCTGCGTGCCGCTGTCGCGCACCACGCCGCTGAGGCCATAGAGAAACTGCCCGGCCTCATCGATCTTGCCGGTGCTGGCGAAGTTGATCTGGCGGTGATTGTCGCTGCCGTATTGCAACTGGATTTCGCTGCTGGCTTCAGCGCTCGGGCGGCGGCTGACCATGTCGAGCAAACCGCCCGGCGGGGTCTGGCCGTACACCGACGAAGCCGGGCCACGGAGCAGGGCGAGGCGGTCGAGGTTCCAGGTTTCCTGTTTCGGGTTGGCGTACACGCCTTTGGGCAGCGGCAGGCCATCGAGGAACTGGGTCGGCTCGAAACCGCGTACGCGCAGCCAGTCGGCACGGGTGTCGCTGCCGTAGCTGCTGGCGGTGATGCCCGGCATGTAGCGCACGGCGTCATCGAGGCTGTGCACGCTGCGGTCGTCCATTTGCTGGCGGGTCGCCACCGAAATCGAACGCGGTGCTTCGACCAGCGCAGTGTCGGTCTTGGTGCCGGCGGCGGTGCGAGTCGCGGTGTAGCCTTCGACCGGGCCCCAGGCGCTTTCGAAGTTTTCCACGCCGATGACCGAAGTTTCCGGCAGGGCCAGCGTGCCTTCCGGCACGGCCACCAGGGTGTAAGTGCCGGCGCTGCTCTGTTCCAGTTGCAGACCGGTGCCGCGCAAAGCCGCGCGCAGGGCGCCGGCGGCGTCGTACTGGCCGTTGACCGGCGCCGAGGTTTTGCCGGCGGCCAGCGCAGGATTGAGCGACAGGGCGAGGCCGCCCTGGCTGGCGATCTGGTTCAGGGTGGTCGACAGCGGCGCCGCCGGCAGGTTGTAGGCGCGCACGCTGGACGCTTGCTCAGCGGCGAGCAACGGGCTGCTGATCAGCGGCGTGCCGAAAGCGATGGCAAAAGCCAGCAGACTGGGGCGCAACAAGGTGTCTGGCGAACGGGACATACGGCGGCTCCTGAATGGAAATATTTCTCAATTGCCTGTGTGCCGGACGAGATTGGAAAAGTGATAGGGCTCGGTGGAAATTATTTTTTGCTGGAAAGGTTGTTGGGGCTGATGCCGTCATCGCGAGCAGGCTCGCTCCCACATTGATCGTTCCCACGCCGAGCGTGGGAACGATCATGTCAAGGGAAGGAGGGCTCCGCCTTCGCCACGGTGACCCAATACGGCGTATGACGCTCGATCTGCACCGGCAAGGTTGGCAGCAACGCGCTCAGGGCCTTGTCGGTGTCGTGCAACGGAAAGCTGCCGGTAATGCGCAGATCGGCCACTTCCGGCGCCACGCCCAGATGGCCACGACGATAGCGCCCCAGCTCGTGCACCAGATCGCCCAGCCGTGCGTTGTCCACCACCAGCATGCCGCGCGTCCAGGCATCGGTGCCTGGGGCGAGGGCGGCAATCGAGCCCAGCCCGTCACTGCGCAGCAACACCTGCTGGCCTTCGCGCAGAATCTGTTCTTGCGGGTTGGCCTGGGCATGGGCCGCGACCGCCGACTGCAACACGCTCAGGCGGGTGCCATCGTCCTCGCGCTTGACCAGAAAGCGCGTGCCCAGCGCGCGCATGCTGCCTTCGCGGGTTTCGACGATAAACGGCCGCGCATCGCCATGCCCGGTTTCGACGAGGATTTCGCCTTCCTGCAACACGATCAAGCGGCGCTTGTCATCGAAATGGACGTCGACCGCGCTGTGGGTATTAAGGTTGAGCAGGGTGCCGTCGGACAGGCGCACGCTGCGCTGTTCACCGGTGGCGGTGCGTTGATCGGCGAGCCAGTAATCCAGCGGCAGATAGCGCTCGCTGACAAACAGTCCCAGCCCGAGGATCACCACGACACTGGCCAGCCCGCTGCCGAGTTTTCGCACGCGCCGACGGATGCCTTCGCGCGATTGCAGCAACGCACTTCGGGCCGGGCCTTTGGCGACGCTGAAACGCTGATCGAGCATGCCCAACTGGCGCCACGCGCGGGCGTGTTCCTCATGGGCCGCATGCCACTTGGCGAATTCCTCGCGCTCCAGCGCGGTGCTCGAGTCGAGGGTCAATTGCCAGGCAATTGCCGCGTCCAGCACATGCGCCGGCACCGGGCGCGAACTGGCCGCCGTCATGTCGGCTCACCGTACAGGGCGATGTAGCACTGGCGCAGACCTTGGGCCAGATACTGCCGCACGCGCGGCACTGACACGCCGAGTCTGGCGGCGATTTCGCCGTGGCTGAGGCCGTCGAGGCGGTTATACAGGAAGGCCGCACGAGCCTTGGTCGACAACTTGCCGAGCAGGCGATCGATGGCCTTTAGGTCGTCGAGGATCATTTGCTGTTCTTCCACCGACGGCTGTTCGTCTTCGGGGATCAGCATCAGTTCGGTGAGGTAGGCCTGTTCCAGCGCGGCGCGGCGGAAGTAGTCAAACAACAGGCCTTTGGCGATCGCCACCAGAAACGCCCGAGGTTCGCGCGGCGTCAGCAGCTCGTCGCGGTTGAGCAGGCGCACGAAGGTGTCCTGGCTCAGGTCCTCGGCACGCTGCGGACACGCCACATTGCGCCGCAACCACGCCAGCAGCCAACCGCGATGGTCGCGATACATCGCACCGACGAGCTCACTGTGGGGGTTGGGCACTGACGACACCGGACATCACCGATTGGGAAATGTTAACTAACGAGAATAGTTCGCGATTCTGGCAGAGGTGGGAATGGTTAGCAATTGGCCACTGGTCAGGTGATGAATCAAGGGCAGCCCCTCACCCTAGCCCTCTCCCGGAGGGGAGAGGGGACTGATCGGGGGATATTCTGGAGGTACACCGACCTGAACGATTTTCAGCGATTCCTCAATCGACTCGGTCTTTCAGGTCGATATAAGGCTTCAGACACCACTATCGGCTCCCTCTCCCCTCCGGGAGAGGGCTGGGGTGAGGGGCTTTTGATCTGAATGATTCTAAAAGGACGGCGCCTGCTGCCTGCGCTTCCACTGACTCAACCGCTGCTGCAACTGCAACGGACTGTAGATCTGCTGCGCCCGCGCGCGGCTGAACAGAATCAATGCCAATTCTGCCGTGGCCAGTGCATCGGCACTCGCGTTATGCCGCTCGAACACTTCGAGCCGGAACCACTCGATCCACTCATCCAGCCCGGCCTCGCGAATCTGCGCCTGCGGACATAACAGCGGCGCAATGTCCGCCACATCCAGAAACACATGCTGCAGCTTATGCCCCAAGTGCTCCTTCACTGCACGCCCGAGCATGTGCTGATCGAACGGCGCATGAAACGCCAGCACCGGGCTGTCGCCGATGAACTCCAGCAACTCCAGCAACGCTTCCGCCGGGTCGCTGCCTGCGGCAATCGCATTCGGTCCCAAGCCATGAATCAGCACGCTGGGGCTGAGCTTCAATTCGCGACATTGCAGCGTGCGCTCGAACTGCTGACGGAAATCGATCGCGCCGTCCTCGATCACCACCGCGCCGATCGACAGGACCCGATCCTTGCTCATATTCAGGCCGGTGGTTTCCAGGTCCAGCACCACCCAGCGCTGCTCACGCAGGCTGCATTCGCTCAGCTCGGCAAGCGCCGGCAGATTCGCCAGCCGCTGCTGTAGATCCGCCGACACAACGGGACTTGACGGGCGCAGCCAGGAAAACAGGCTCATAGCTGATACCGCAAGCTCAGGCTGCTCTGCAGGCGTTGCGCCTGCCGCAGGGATTCACGCAGGATGCGCCGGTCAAGGTGATTGAGGCTGTCGGGATCGACGCGGTTGGAGTACGGCTGGTTCTCCCGGGTCTGGAGCTGATGCTGCTGCATGCGCGTTTGCTGAATGAAGTGATAGGCCTCTTCATACGCCGCGCCGTCGAGCGGCTCGATGACTTGTTTATCGACCAATTGGCGGAAGCGCTCGAGGGTGTTGTTGGCATCGATGCCGTTGGCCAGCGCCAGCAACCGGGCGCCGTCGACGAACGGCGTCAGACCCTGAATTTTCAGATCCAGCGTGGCCTTCTCGCCGTTCTTGCGTGCCAGCACGAACTCACGGAAGCGCCCAACGGGAGGGCGATTGCGCAGGGCATTTTCGGCGAGCATGCGCTGGAACAGACGGTTGTCAGCGACTTGATCGAGAATGCCCCGGCGCAATTGCTCGCAGCCTTGCTCATCGCCCCAGACCACGCGCAGGTCGAAATAAATGCTCGAGCCCAGCAGGTTCTCCGGCGTGGCTTCGCGGATGAACGCGGCAAAGCGCCGTGCCCATTCGGCCCGCGACAGACACAGCTCGGGATTGCCGGCCATGATGTTGCCCTTGCACAGAGTGAAACCGCACTGCGCCAGGCTCTGGTTGATCTGCTGGGCAATCGGCAGCAGCTTGCCGCGTATTTCTGCTGCGTGCGCGGCATCGCGCGCGTCGAAGAGAATGCCGTTGTCCTGATCGGTGTGCAGCGTCTGCTCACGCCGGCCCTCGCTGCCGAAACACAGCCAACTGAACGGCACACCCGGGTCGCCCTTTTCCGCGAGGGTCAGTTCGATGACCCGGCACACCGTGTGATCGTTGAGCAGGGTGATGATGTGGGTGATTTGCGTCGACGACGCGCCGTGGGCGAGCATGCGTTCGACCAGTTGGCCGATCTCGCCGCGCAAGGTCACCAGTTGCTCGATCCGTTGCGCGCTGCGGATGGTCCGGGCCAGGTGCACCAGATCGACCCGTTGCAGGGAGAACAGATCACGCTCGGACACCACGCCGCACAGGCGTTGATCCTTGACCAGACAGACGTGAGCAATGTGCCGCTCGGTCATGGCGATCGCCGCATCGAAGGCGCTGTGATCCGGCGACAGATAAAACGGTGATCGAGTCATGTGCTGTTCGATGGCGTCGCTGAAATCGCCGACACCTTCGGCGACCACATGGCGCAAATCGCGCAGGGTGAAAATCCCCAGCGGCGCCTTGTGCTCATCCACCGCGACGATGCTGCCGACCTGTTGCTCGTGCATCAGCTTCACCGCTTCACGCAACGGCGTCTCGGCGCTGCAGGTCACCGGATGACGCATCGCGAGTTCACCGAGACGAGTGTTCAGCGAGTATTGGGTGCCGAGGGTTTCCACGGCTTTTTGCTGGACTTGCTGGTTGACCTGATCGAGCAGGCTGCTGACCCCACGCAAGGCGAAATCGCGGAAGGCGCTGGAAAGGGCGAACAGTTTGATGAACGCCAGTTTGTTCAGTTGCAGGCAAAAGGTGTCTTCGCCCGCCAGATGTTCGGTGCGCGTGGCGCGCTCACCGAGCAGCGCGGCCAGCGGAAAGCATTCGCCGGTGGTGATTTCGAAGGTGGTTTCGGTGCCGGGCTTGGTGATGTGCTGGCGTTCGCCGACCACCCGACCCTGTTTGACGATATAAAAGTGCTCCACCGGGCCGTCAGCCGGTTTGATGATGCTCTCGCCCTGGGCAAAAAAACGCAGCTGACATTGCTCCACCAGATAGGCGAGGTGGGCGTGTTCCATCTGATTGAAGGGCGGGAAGCGCTGGAGGAATTGCAGGGTGCCCTGAATGTTCTGCAACACCGCGGTTTTCCCTGCCTGGGTGAAGGCGTCCGCTTTGCTCATAACCATTACCGCAGTCTTTTTCGAATTGTTGTTGTCGGATCGTTGCCACCATGGTCGACCCCGGCGGGCAGGGTGCCCATTGGACGTAAGTCTAGGTTTTGCCACCATTGGCCGATTTTCGGAAATAACCTACGCAAAAGCTCGGAAAAGCTTGCGCTAGCCACTTGGAAAAAATTCCGACGAAGTGCACATTGAAGCGCTGTCCGGTGATGTCTGACGACTTGCCAGGGATTGTTTGAACATTTAGAGAGCGCCATGTCCGACCACGATATTTTGAGCGACGCCGAGCGGGAAGCGCTCAGCGCAGTGATGCTCGAACCTGATCTGCCGCCGCAGCGTGTCCTGATCGTCGACGACGACAAGGACGCCCGCGAGCTGTTGTCGGAGATACTCGCGCTGGACGGCATTCGCTGCATGACCGCAGCCAGCGGTGAAACCGCGCTGAAAATGCTCGATGAAAAGCCTTCGATCGGTCTGGTGATTACCGACCTGCGCATGGGCAATGTCGACGGCCTCGAGCTGATTCGCCAGGTGCGTGAATCGGTACGGGCAGCGATGCCAATCATCATCGTCTCCGGCGATGCCGACGTGAAAGATGCGATCGAAGCGATGCATTTGAGCGTGGTGGATTTTCTGCTCAAGCCGATTGATACGGGCAAGTTGCTTGAGTTGGTGAAGCATGAATTGGGCATTGAGCCCTAGAAGCCCCTCACCCTAACCCTCTCCCAGAGGGAGAGGGGACTGACCGCGGTGAATGTTGGAGGTACACCGACCTGAATTTCATGAGTCGAACTCAGGAATTGAAACTTCCCCAATCTGCTCCCTTTCCCCTCTACCCCTTGGGGGAGAGGGCTGGGGTGAGGGGGATGGATCTCAAGCCCACCACAACAATCCAACCCACCTCACAAACAAAAAGGCCCTGATCTCTCGATCAGGGCCTTTTTCACTTCCAGCGTCAGCGCAAATTACAGACCATTCGCGGCCTTGAACTCGCGACGACGACGGTGCAGCACCGGCTCGGTGTAGCCGTTCGGTTGCCTGGTGCCTTCGATCACCAGTTCGACCGCCGCCTGGAAGGCGATGTTGCTGTCGAAGTCCGGTGCCAGCGGGCGATACAGCGGGTCGTTGGCGTTCTGACGGTCGACCACCGGCGCCATGCGCTTGAGGCTTTCCATCACTTGCTCTTGGCTGACGATACCGTGGCGCAGCCAGTTGGCGATGTGCTGGCTGGAGATACGCAGCGTCGCACGGTCTTCCATCAGGCCAACGTCGTTGATATCCGGGACTTTGGAGCAACCGACACCTTGGTCGATCCAGCGCACCACGTAACCGAGAATGCCTTGGGCATTGTTGTCCAGTTCGTTCTTGATCTGCTCTGGCGTCCAGCTTGGGTTCACTGCCAATGGAATGGTGAGGATGTCGTCCACCGAGGCGCGCGCACGTTTGGCCAGTTCGGCCTGACGCGCAAACACATCGACCTTGTGGTAGTGCAGCGCGTGCAGCGCAGCGGCAGTCGGCGATGGCACCCAGGCAGTGTTGGCGCCGGCGAGTGGGTGAGCGATTTTCTGCTCAAGCATCGCTGCCATCAGATCCGGCATCGCCCACATGCCTTTACCGATTTGCGCACGACCTTGCAGGCCGGTGCTCAGACCGATGTCGACGTTCCAGTTCTCGTAGGCGCCGATCCACTTCTCGGCCTTCATGTCAGCCTTGCGCACCACTGGGCCGGCCTCCATGGACGTGTGGATTTCGTCGCCGGTACGGTCGAGGAAACCGGTGTTGATGAACACCACGCGCTCGCTGGCCGCCTTGATACAGGCCTTGAGGTTGACCGTGGTGCGGCGCTCCTCGTCCATGATCCCGACTTTCAGGGTGTTGCGCGGCAAGCGCAGGACATCTTCGATACGCCCGAACAGCTCGTTGGTGAACGCCGCTTCTTCCGGGCCGTGCATTTTCGGTTTGACGATGTACACCGAACCGGTGCGGGTGTTGCGCCGCGAAGTGTTGCCGTTGAGGTTGTGCATTGCCGCCAGACAAGTCACCAGACCATCGAGAATGCCTTCCGGCACTTCGTTGCCTTGGCTGTCGAGGATCGCATCGATGGTCATCAGGTGGCCGACGTTGCGCACGAACAACAGCGAACGACCGTGCAGGGTCACTTCACCGCCGTTGGGCGCGGTGTAGGTGCGATCCGGGTTCATGGTGCGGGTGAAGGTCTGGCCGCCCTTGGACACGGATTCCGCGAGGTCGCCCTTCATCAGGCCGAGCCAGTTGCGGTAGATCACCACTTTGTCGTCGGCATCGACGGCGGCCACGGAATCTTCGCAGTCCATGATCGTGGTCAGCGCCGCTTCCATGAGGATGTCTTTGACGCCGGCGGCGTCGGTCTGGCCGACCGGGGTGCTGGCGTCGATCTGGATTTCGAAGTGCAGGCCGTTGTGCTTGAGCAGAACGGCGATCGGCGCGTTGGCGTCACCCTGGAAACCGATCAACTGAGCGTCATCGCGCAGGCCGCTGTTGCTGCCGCCCTTGAGCGTCACGACCAGTTTGCCGTCAGCGATCCTGTAGCGGGTCGAATCGACGTGGGAGCCGGCGGCCAGTGGCGCGGCTTCGTCGAGGAAGGCGCGGGCGAAGGCGATGACTTTGTCGCCACGCACCTTGTTGTAGCCTTTGCCTTTTTCCGCGCCACCGTCTTCGCTGATCGCGTCGGTGCCGTAGAGGGCGTCGTACAGCGAACCCCAGCGGGCGTTCGAGGCGTTGAGCGCGAAGCGCGCATTCATCACCGGCACGACCAGTTGCGGGCCGGCGGTGCGGGCGATTTCATCGTCGACGTTTTGCGTCGTCGCCTGGAAATCAGCCGCTTCTGGCAGCAGATAACCGATCTCTTGCAGGAAAGCTTTGTAGGCCACGGCATCGTGCGCCTGGCCGGCATGCTGCTGATGCCAGGCATCGATGCGCGCCTGGAAGTCATCGCGTTTGGCGAGTAGGGCTTTGTTCTTCGGCGCCAGGTCATGAATGACCTTGTCGGCACCTTCCCAGAATTGTTCGGCGGTGAGGCCGGTACCGGGAATGGCTTCGTTGTTCACGAAGTCGAACAGGACTTTGGCGACCTGCAGGCCACCGACTTGAACGTGTTCAGTCATTGCTTGCCTCACTCTGCTCAGCTATTTCGCTTTTCAGCTCGTCAATTTAACAATGAAGCTTCCGGCCATTTAAACCACAAACCTGCGGACCAGTACATGCCATTGCTGGCGGCTGGGCTAGGACCAATCAACGGCTTGGAGGCCTTGCTGACGGGGCTTTCAGGGTTGCGAAGGGCCTTGGGCAGACATCGATCCAGCGTTATGTAGTGCGCGCTGCGGCATACTACATGATGAGTTGCGCTTGTGAAAATCAGACTAATTACGTCGTTCTGCGACCTCATGACGCATTGCGGTCACGTCGCGGAACGGGATGTTCTCAAAAAAGCATTGGATTGTTCCAGCTAAATATCGAAAGTTGTACACATAATTGCTATTTGGCTGCTATGGCGCAGTTTGGCGTCTCCACCTTTGCGATGAGCGAATCTGTGGCGAGGGGATTTATCCCCGTTGGGTGGCGAAGCCGCCCCCTGCGGTCCGGCTGGCAGACCCAATTGGCAGGACTCACGACTGCTGCGCAGCCGGACGGGGATAAATCCCCTCGCCACAGGTCATCATCTGCCAGCACTGGGTCAGGCTGAATCAATCCGCTTGCCTATACTTGCCCTTCGATAACAAAAGTCATGACAAGAGGGCTGCGCCATGGACCATCTCGTACTCACCGTTTTCGCCCCGGACAAGCCCGGGCAGGTCGAGCGCATCGCCCAATGCATTGCCGAGCACGGCGGCAATTGGCTGGAAAGCCGCATGTCACGCATGGCCGGGCAGTTCGCCGGGATTCTGCGCGTGGGCGTGCCGGCGGAGGCTTACGACGAACTGGTCGATGCCCTGCAAGCGCTGTCGGCCCATGGCATTCGGGTATTGATTGCCGAAAGCGGAGTGGAGCAGTCCTGCACGTGGAAACCGATCGCCATGGAACTGGTCGGCAATGACCGGCCGGGTATCGTCCGCGATATCACTCGGCTGTTGAGCGAGCAGGGCGTAAACCTGGAGCGACTGGTAACTGAGGTGCGCCCGGCGCCGATGAGCAGCGAGCCGCTGTTTCACGCCGAGGCGATTCTCGCGGTACCACTGACGCTGTCGCTGGATGTGTTGCAGGCGCGCCTGGAAACCCTGGCCGATGATCTGATGGTCGAACTGGTGTTACGCACAGAGGTTTAAACGTTCACAGGGTTATTCAGGTTTAACGTGCACCTGCCTGTGGATAACCTGTAGAGACAGACCGCCACGCCACGCCGGCCGTGGCTTTGCGCAGGTTGATCAAAAAATCGCCAACATTCAGTGACTTGCGCACAAACGGCGGGGATCACGCTGTGGATAAGCTTGGGAAGGAACGATGCAGGCCACGAGAACCGTGGCCTGCGGAGGTTTGTGCGTTTTTTGATCAGGCGCGCCGGCGCAAACTTATCCACGCATCAACGCTGTAGACCGCCAGACCGGCCCAGATAAACATGAACGCGACCAGCGTGCTGGACGACAAATGCTCGCCAAACAGCAGCACGGCTTGCAGCAACACCAGCGTCGGCGCGATGTATTGCAGGAAGCCGATGGTGGTGTAGGGCAAGTGGCGGGTGGCGGCGTTGAAACACACCAATGGCACCAGCGTCACCGGGCCGGCAGCCACGAGCCACCAGGCTTCAGAGGTGGTCCAGAAGGCCGGCTGCACACTCGTGGCAGTCTGATTGAACAGCAACCATGCGATCGCAATCGGCACCAGCATCCAGGTTTCCACTACCAGCCCCGGCAACGCCTTGACCGGCGCCTGCTTGCGGATCAGGCCGTAGAAACCGAAGGTCAGCGCCAGCGCCAGCGACACCCACGGCAAGCTGCCGACCTGCCACACCTGCTGCGCCACGCCGATGGCAGCGAGACCGACCGCGACCCACTGCATGCGCCGCAGCCGTTCGCCAAGGATCACCATGCCCAACAGCACGTTGACCAGCGGATTGATGTAGTAACCCAGACTCGCCTCGAGCATGCGGCCGTTGTTCACCGACCAGACATAAGTCAGCCAGTTGGCCGCGATCAGCGTGCCGCTCAGGGCCAGAATCGCCAGGCGTTTTGGATTGTCGAGCAGCTCGCGCAGCCAGCCCGGGTGTTTCCATACCATCAGTAGCAATGCACCGAACAACGCCGACCACAGCACCCGATGGATGATGATCTCGACGGCCGGGACTTCAGCGATGGCTTTGAAATAGATCGGGAACAGGCCCCAGATGATGTAGGCGCTCAGGCCCAGAATGTACCCGCGACGCGGGTTGGCGGCTTGCATGCAGAATCCTTGCTCAGGCAGCTGACAAAGAAAGGATTGTAAGGAGGTTGTATAGATGTGTCGTGTCAGAAAGCAAAAAGATCGCAGCCTTCGGCAGCTCCTACAGGGATATGCATTCCAAGGTAGGAGCTGCCGAAGGCTGCGATCTTTTGATCTTTTATCAGAAGAGTTTCAGCGGCTCTTCATTCAGTGCCGCCAGCTGCTCACGCAACGCCAGCACCTGGTCGCCCCAATACCGCTCGGTGCCAAACCACGGAAAGCTGTGCGGGAACGCCGGGTCGTCCCAGCGCCGCGCCAGCCAGGCGCTGTAGTGCATCAGGCGCAGGGCGCGCAACGGTTCGATCAGCGCCAATTCGCGCGGGTCGAAATCATGGAATTCGTTGTAGCCGTCCATCAATTCCGATAGCTGCCCGAGACACTCCTGGCGATCGCCGGCAAGCATCATCCAGATGTCCTGCACCGCCGGGCCCATGCGGCAGTCGTCGAGGTCGACGATATGGAACATCTCGTCGCGGCACATCATGTTGCCGGGGTGGCAGTCACCGTGCATGCGGATGTTCTGGTGCGGCGTAGCGGCGTAGACATCTTCGACGCGTTTGAGCAGGTCGCGGGCAACCGACTCGTACGCCGGCAGCAGGCTCTTGGGAATGAAATTGCCTTCGAGCAAAGTGTTCAGCGAGGCATGGCCGAAGTTCTGCACGGCGAGGGCTTCGCGGTGCTTGAACGGCTTGGTACCGCCCACCGCATGCATGCGCCCGAGCAACTGGCCGAGGCGATACAGCTGATCAAGGTTGCCCGGCTCCGGCGCGCGGCCCCCACGGCGCGGGAACAGGGTGAAGCGGAAACCGGCGTGCTCATGCAGGGTTTCACCGTTATGGATCAGCGGCGCTACCACCGGAATGTCGATGTCGGCCAGTTCGAAAGTGAACTGGTGCTCTTCGAGGATGGCCTCGTTGGTCCAGCGCTGCGGACGATAAAACTTGGCAATCAGCGGCTCGGAGTCTTCGATACCGACCTGATAAACACGGTTTTCGTAGCTGTTGAGCGCCAGAATGCGCGCGTCGCTGAGGAAGCCGATGCTTTCAACGGCATCCAGGACGAGATCGGGGGTGAGGGTTTCAAACGGGTGGGCCATGCTGACTCCTGCGCGCAGCAGGCTGCTGCGTCCGGCTCGGCATGGTAGCGCAGATGGCGGCGGCGGAGGTGGTTGGTGTCATTGCTGATGCCATCGCTGGCAAGCCGGCTCCCACAGGTTTTGCGCAAGACCTGTGGGAGCTGGCTTGCCAGCGATGAGGGTTTATCAGGCGCCGACAATCCCGCCGTCTTCGCGCGTAATCGCCATCACCGAAGACCTTGGCTTGCCGTTGGGCAGGTGCTCGGGGAAGGTCGAACCGCCGTTCTCGCCTGGATGCTGGATGCCGACAAACAAGGTTTTCTGATCCGGCGAGAAGCTGATCCCGGTCACTTCGCAACCCACCGGCCCGACCATGAAACGGCGAATCTCACCGGTCGCAGGATCGGCGCAGAGCATCTGGTTGTTGCCCATGCCGGCGAAGTCGCCAGCGTTGCTCGAGTCGCCGTCGGTGAGGATCCACAGGCGTCCGGCCTTGTCGAAACCCAGACCGTCGGGGCTGTTGAACATGTTCTGCGGGGTGATGTTCGATGAGCCACCCTTCGGCGTCCCGGCATGCACGCCCGGGTTGCCGGCGACCACAAACAGATCCCAGGCAAATGTCTTCGAGGCGTGATCGTCGCGGTCGGTGCGCCAGCGCAGAATCTGCCCATAGACGTTCTTCTCGCGCGGGTTCGGCCCGCCCACCGGTTGCCCGTCTTCACCGCGCTTGGCGTTGTTGGTCAGGGTGCAATAAACCTGGCCGTCCTTGGGGCTGACGACGATCCACTCCGGGCGGTCCATGCGTGTTGCGCCAACCACACTGGCGGCAAGGCGCGCGTGGATCAGCACTTCGGCCTGATCGGCAAACCCGCTGCTGGCGTCGATGCCGTTCTTGCCGTGGGTCAGTTCGATCCACTGGCCCTGGCCTTTCGGGTGATCAGGGTTGCCGTCGCCGGCATCGAATTTGGCTACATACAACGTGCCGTGATCGAGGATGTCGCGGTTGGCTTTCTGATTGCGATGGTTGATGCGGTCGCGGCTGACGAATTTGTAAATGAACTCGCCACGCTCGTCGTCGCCCATGTACACCACAGCGCGACCATCGTCGGTCTCGGCGAGTGCGGCGTTTTCATGCTTGAAGCGGCCCAGCGCGGTGCGTTTGACCGGAGTCGATTGCGGATCGAATGGGTCGATCTCGACCACCCAGCCGTGACGGTTGAGCTCGTTGGGGTTCTTGGCCATGTCGAAGCGCGGGTCGTGCGGGTGCCAGTTGATGTCCTTGCTGCTGGCGACAACGCCATAGCGCTTTTGCGCGGCATCGAATTGCTGCTGGGCGTTGCTGCTGCCGAAGCAGTCGGTGAAGTTTTCTTCGCAGGTCAGATAGGTGCCCCACGGCGTCTTGCCGTTGGCGCAGTTCTGGAACGTACCGAGGACTTTTTTGCCGTGCTTGTCGGCGGCGGTTTTCATCAAGTCGTGGCCGCGGGCCGGACCGCTGATGCGCAGCGGCGAGTTGCCGTGGATGCGGCGGTTGTAGCGCGAGCCCTGGACGAATTGCCACTGGCCGTTCTTGCGCTGCACTTCGATCACCGACACGCCTTCGCAGGCCAATGCCTTGCGCACATCCTCAGCTGACTGCGGCATGCCGCCATGCGGATATAGATAGCGATAGTTGGTGTATTCGTTGTTGATTGCCATCAGCGCGCGGTTCTTGTCGTCCGGGAAGGCGAACAGGCTCATGCCGTCGTTGTTGTCGCCGAACTGCACTTCCTGTGCGGCAGCGGTGCCGTTACCGCTCGGGTCGAAGGCTGGGCCGTTCTTGTGCAGCGGCTGGCCCCAACTGATCAGCACCGAAGACTTGTAGCCCTTGGGCAGACTGATGGCGTCGGTGGTCGCTGCCGGGATGCTCTCGAAACCGAGCAGGCGGCTGTTGCCGGCGCTGACACTGGCGGCCATGACGCTGCGGCTCAGCAGGTTGCCGCCGAGGAACATCGCCGCGCCGCACAAGGCACCGGCGCTGATGAAACCGCGACGGCTGAGGCCGACCATTTTTTCCAGATCAGTGGATTGGTTTTCTTCTAATAGGCTCACATCAGGCTCCCTGCTTGGTTATGGGCAACACCTTAATGCGGGTCGATGACGCTTTTGTGGCAAGGGCTAATCAGAGCGGGGTGCCGATCAGCACGTTAGATGGTGCGCATTGCACCTGCACCGGATTGCCGACCTCCAGCCTGTGGTTGCGCAAGTGCAGCGGTTCGGCCAAGGCGCAAAGTGTCTGGCCGTTGGGCAGGGAAATGCGCACCTCGCTGGGACCGTCCTCGGCATCGAGGATCGCTTCGATGGTGCCGCGCAGGACATTGTGTCCGGGCGTTGCCGACTGATCGGCGCCGAGCAACTCAAGCCAGCCAGCCTTGATCAGCGCCATCACTTCGGTACCGACCTGCAATTCCAGATGTACGGTGCTGTCATGGGTGATCTGCGCCTCCAGAGCAATGCCTTCGGCCAGTTCAAGGTGGATCAAGTCATTGCGCCCCTGCGCCTGAATCGCTGCCACCGTGCCATGCAGCTGATTGCGCGCGCTGGTCCTGAGCATCAGGCGCCCGAGCAGGTCGAGATCACTGGCGTCTTCGGCCGCTTCCAGCACCTGCGCCTGCAACGCCTGCAATTTCTGATACAGGCGCAGCACTCGCTCGCCCTCGCTGGACAATCTGGCGCCACCGCCACCCTTGCCGCCCACCACGCGCTCGACCAAGGGTTTCTGCGCCAGGTTGTTCAGCTCATCGATTGCATCCCACGCCGCCTTGTAACTGAGCCCCGCGCTTTTCGCCGCACGGGTGATCGAGCCTTGCTCGGCGATGTGTTGCAGCAGGGCAATGCGCTGCGGGCGGCGGACGATGTGCTGGGACAGCAGGGTGGGCAGGGACATGGCAGAACGCTTCTGGCTCGGGCGATGAAATGGACGTTGGCCACTTGAAGCGCATGAGTCAAGCCTGACGCAAAGCCCCCTGTGGGAGCGAGCCTGCTCGCGAAAGCGGTTTGACCAACAACAGCTTTGTTGAATGTGATGCCCATTCGCGAGCAGGCTCGCTCCCACACGATATCTGTATTCGCTTCAGGTACCGGGCTTCGGCGTACGGGCCAGGCAATACACATCAACCCGCGCCGCACCTGCATTCATCAGCAACCGCGCCAATGCCTGAGCGGTTGCTCCAGTAGTCAGGACGTCGTCAACCAGCGCGCAATGGCGGCCACTGACCTGCGCGTCAGGCGCCAGCGCAAAGGCATTGCGCAAGTTGCGTTTGCGCGCCTTGGCGTCGAGATCCTGCTGGGCGTCGGTGTCCATGACTCGCCTTAGAAGCTGTTCTTCACAGGGCAAATCCAGCGAAACACTCAACCAGCGCGCGAGCATCGCCGCTTGATTGAATCCTCGCCGACGCAGGCGTTTATTCGCCAACGGCACCGGCAGCAGCACATCAGGTCGCGGTAAGTCCTCGGCGAAGCGATGCTGCAGGTATTGGCCGAGAACGTCAGCGAGCAGGTGACCAAACGGCCATTTCGCGTTGTGTTTAAACCGTGTAATCAGACTGTCCACGGGGAAGCCATAAACCCAGGGCACGGCGACCTGTTCGAAGGCCGGAGGCTCTAGCAGGCATTCGCCGCAAGTCAGGCCATCCGCCGCCAGTGGCAAAGCGCAGCTCTGACAATGGCTGCCGAGCCAGGGCAGTTCGGTTTCGCAGGCCTCGCACATTGGCATTTGTGCATCTGCGGGCTCATCGCACAGCAAACAGGTCTGTACGTTTTTTAAACAGATGTAAACCTGCCCTTGGTATTGCGGTTGACAGCGCATCGCTCTTCCTTAAATATGCCGAACATCCGTGTAGCGCCTGTGGGTATTCCGTTTTCCCCAGCGCCAGCCAAGCATAACCAAGGAATTGCCCATGAGCGCGAGCACCACCGCCACCCTGCGTCACGATTGGTCTCTGGCCGAAGTCAAAGCACTCTTCGTACAGCCATTCAACGACTTGCTGTTCCAGGCGCAAACGGTGCACCGCGCACATTTCAACGCCAACCGCGTGCAGGTCTCGACACTGCTGTCGATCAAGACCGGCGCCTGCCCGGAAGACTGCAAGTACTGCCCGCAGTCCGGGCACTACAACACCGGGCTGGAAAAAGAAAAACTGATGGAAGTGCAGAAGGTCCTCGAAGAGGCGGCCCGCGCGAAAGCCATTGGTTCGACGCGGTTCTGCATGGGCGCAGCGTGGAAACATCCGTCGGCCAAAGACATGCCGTATGTGTTGAAGATGGTTGAAGGAGTAAAAGCCCTCGGCCTGGAAACCTGCATGACCCTCGGCCGTCTCGATCAGGAGCAGACTGAAGCGCTGGCCAAGGCCGGTCTCGATTACTACAACCACAACCTCGACACCTCGCCGGAGTTCTACGGCAGCATCATCACCACCCGCACTTACAGCGAGCGCCTGCAGACGCTGGCCTATGTGCGCGAGTCGGGAATGAAAATCTGCTCCGGCGGCATTCTCGGCATGGGCGAATCGCTGGACGATCGCGCCAATCTGCTGATCCAGTTGGCCAACCTGCCGGAGCACCCGGAATCGGTGCCGATCAACATGCTGGTAAAAGTCGCCGGCACGCCGCTGGAAAACGCCGAAGACATCGACCCGTTCGACTTCATCCGCATGCTCGCCGTCGCGCGCATCCTCATGCCGCAATCCCACGTGCGCCTGTCCGCCGGTCGCGAAGCGATGAACGAGCAGATGCAGGCCCTGGCATTTTTCGCTGGCGCCAACTCGATTTTCTACGGCGACAAATTGCTCACCACCGCCAACCCGCAGGCGGACAAGGACATGCAATTGTTCGCGCGCCTCGGTATCCAGCCGGAGGCTCGCGAAGAGCACGCGGATGAAGTGCACCAAGCGGCGATCGAGCAGGCGCTGGTGGAGCAGAAGAGCAGCGAGCAGTTCTATAACGCTGCCATCTAAAAGCTGCACGGATTGCGCTGAAGGAATGCAAAACCCCTGTGGGAGCGAGCCTGCTCGCGAAAGCGGTTTGGCCGCGAATATCCATGTTGGATGTGACGCCCATTCGCGAGCAGGCTCGCTCCCACAGGGGATCTGTGTCATTTGAAAATCGAGGCCTGCATGTCATTCGATCTCGCCGCACGCCTTGCTGCCCGCCGTGCCGACAACCTCTACCGCCACCGCCCGCTGCTCGACTCGCCGCAAGGCCCGCAAGTCGTGGTCGACGGCCAACCGCTGCTCGCTTTCTGCAACAACGATTATCTGGGCCTGGCCAATCATCCGCAGGTGATCGAAGCCTGGCGCGCCGGTGCCGAGCGCTGGGGGGTCGGCGGTGGCGCGTCGCATCTGGTGATCGGCCACAGCAGCCCGCATCACGCACTGGAAGAAGCACTCGCCGATCTGACCGGGCGCCCACGTGCACTGCTGTTCACCACCGGCTACATGGCCAACCTCGGCGCGGTCACCGCGCTGGTCGGGCAGGGCGATACGGTGCTCGAAGACCGGCTCAATCACGCTTCGTTGCTGGACGCGGGCCTGTTGTCCGGCGCGCGTTTCAATCGCTATCTGCACAACGACGCCGAAAGCCTGGGCAAACGCCTGGAGAAAGCCACCGGCAACACGCTGGTGGTCACCGACGGTGTGTTCAGCATGGACGGTGACATCGCCGACCTGCCGGCGCTGGCCCGCGCGGCCAAGGCCAAAGGCGCGTGGCTCATGGTCGACGATGCGCATGGCTTCGGCCCGCTGGGCGCCAACGGCGGCGGTATTGTCGAGCATTTCGGCTTGAGTCAGGACGATGTGCCGGTGCTGGTCGGCACCCTCGGCAAAGCCTTCGGCACCGCCGGGGCCTTTGTCGCTGGCAGCGAAGAGTTGATCGAAAGCCTGATCCAGTTCGCCCGCCCGTACATCTACACCACCAGCCAACCGCCGGCGCTGGCCTGCGCGACGCTGAAAAGCCTCGAGCTGTTGCGCAGTGAACACTGGCGCCGTGAGCATTTGCAGACACTGGTCCGCCAGTTCCGCCACGGCGCCGAGCAGATCGGGCTGGAGCTGATGGACAGCTTCACGCCGATCCAGCCGATCATGATCGGCGATGCCGGACGCGCGGTGCGACTGTCACAAATGCTCCGCGAGCGCGGCTTGATGGTGACCGCAATTCGCCCACCGACCGTGCCGGCCGGCAGCGCGCGGTTGCGCGTCACTCTGACCGCCGCCCACAGCGAGGCACAGGTGCAACAGTTGCTGGAAGGGTTGGCAGATTGCTTCGCCCGATTGTCGTTGGAGCCAAGCCATGCGTAATCGTCTGATCCTGCTGCCCGGCTGGGGCCTCGGCGTGTCGCCGCTGGAACCGCTGGCCGCAGCATTGCGCGGCCTCGACGAACATCTGCAAGTCGAGATCGAACCGCTGCCGGAGCTGGACTCCGCTGACCTTGAAGACTGGCTCGACGAACTCGATGCGCGCATTCCGCAGGAAGTCTGGCTTGGTGGCTGGTCGCTGGGCGGCATGCTCGCCAGCGAACTGGCGGCACGACGCGGCGAGGCGTGCTGCGGGCTGCTGACGCTGGCGAGCAACCCTGCGTTTGTCGCCCATGAGCAGTGGCCGAGCGCGATGCCTGGCGAGACCTTCGATGCGTTTCTTGCCGGTTGTCAGGCCGACCCGCGTACCACGCTCAAGCGCTTCTCTCTTTTATGTGCGCAAGGTTCGCCAGATCCGCGTGGCTTGTCGCGCTTGCTGCTCGCTGGCGCGCCGGCAACCGCGCCGGCCGCGCTGATGGCAGGTCTGGAGCTACTCGCGCAGCTGGACACACGCCAGGCGTTGCAGGCGTTTCGCGGGCCGCAGTTTCATCTGTTCGGCGGGCAGGACGCGCTGGTTCCGGCGGAAGCGGCCGGCGCATTGTTCGCGCTTTTGCCGGATATCGAAATTGGTCTGATCGAACAGGCCAGCCATGCTTTCCTGCTGGAAGACCCGCATGGAGTCGCGGGCGCGATCCAGGCTTTTCTACATGAGTGCGCTGATGACTGATCTGTCCCTTGTGCTGCCTGAGGGCTTGCCCGACAAGCGCCAGGTGGCGGCGTCTTTTCCCGCGCTGCGGCCAGTTACGACAGTGTCGCGGAGTTTCAGCGTGACGTCGGCACACAGTTGCTCGGGCGCTTGCCAGCGAGTTTCACGCCGTCGCGTTGGCTTGATCTCGGTTGCGGCACCGGCTACTTCACCCGCGCGCTGGCCTCGCGTTTCACCCAGGGCAGCGGTGTCGCGCTGGACATCGCCGAGGGCATGCTCAATCACGCACGGCCGCTGGGTGGCGCTGAGCATTTCATTGCTGGCGATGCCGAAAGGCTGCCGTTGCAGGACGCGAGCTTTGATCTAATTTTCTCCAGCCTTGCAGTGCAGTGGTGCGCCGACTTCGAGGCGGTGCTCAGCGAAGCCTTGCGCGTACTTAAACCGGGGGGGATTTTTGCGTTTGCTAGTCTCTGTACAGGGACGCTGTTCGAGTTGCGTGAGAGTTGGCAGCAGGTCGACGGGCTGGTGCACGTCAATCGCTTCCGCGCCTTCGCCCGCTATGAACAGTTATGTGCCGGCAGTGGCATGCGCATTTTGGCGCTGCAGAATCAGCCGCACGTGTTGCATTACCCGGATGTGCGCAGCCTGACTCATGAGTTGAAAGCGCTGGGCGCACACAATCTGAATCCCGGCCGGCCGGGCGGTTTGACCGGACGGGCGCGGATTCTCGGGCTGATCGACGCGTATGAGCGGTTCCGTCAGGCGTCGGGGCTGCCGGCAACGTATCAGGTGGTATACGCCGTGTTGGAGAAACCTCTATGAGCGCAGCCTATTTCGTCACCGGTACCGACACCGATGTCGGAAAGACCACCGTTGCTGCCGGATTGCTCCATGCGGCGCGGTCGGCAGGCTTGAGCACGGCGGCGGGCAAACCGGTGGCATCGGGTTGCGACGTCACGCCCAAGGGCTTGCGCAATTCCGACGCCCTGGCGCTGCTGGCCGAATGTTCGTTGCCGCTGACTTATCAACAGGTCAACCCGGTGGCGTTCGAGCCAGCGATCGCTCCGCATCTGGCGGCGCGCGAAGCAGGAGTGGCGCTGACGGTGCAATCGCTGCTGGCGCCGATGCGCGGGATTCTGGCGATGAACGCCGATTTCACCCTGATCGAAGGCGCGGGCGGCTGGCGGGTGCCGTTGGCGGATCAGGACAATCTCTCGGACCTGGCGATTGCACTGAAGCTGCCAGTGATTCTGGTGGTGGGCGTAAGGTTGGGCTGTATCAGTCATGCGTTGCTAACCGCCGAGGCTATTGCCCGGGATGGTCTGCAATTGGCGGGGTGGGTGGCGAATATCATCGATCCGAAAACTTCGCGGCTGGAGGAAAACCTTGCGACCCTGGCCGAGCGCATCCCCGCGCCGTGCCTGGGGCGGGTGCCGAAACTCAAGGCGTTGAGCGCCGAAGCGGTGGCCGAGCATTTGCAACTGGATTTGCTCGATTAAGTTTCTCGCTATGAACAGGCACTGTGCCATTAGTGTTTTTGACGGGTGTTTTGCTGGCGCGTCTGCTTCAATGGCGAGCATTGATCCTTTGCAAGGATGAGAGTGACTATGGAAATCTCCGGTAACACAGCTTTTTATGCGGGGCTGAGCTCGATTCAGTCCGGGCAGAACCGCGTCGATCAGGCTGCCAGCCAGATCGCCAACAACACTATCGAACGTTCGGTGACCAGCCAGTCGTCCGAAGTGCAGGTCAATCGCCTGCGCGGTGTGGATCGCGCACAAGAATCGGATCTGGCGAGCAATATCGTCGAGCTGTCGCAGGGCAAGATCCAGGCAGAGTTGGGTGTGAAGGTGGCCAAGGCATCCGACGAAGTGCTCGGGACGATCATCGATACTTTCGCCTGATTGAGTTTGTTGTAGACCCCGAAACGCCGCGCCCTGTCGCGGCGTTTTTCGTTTAAGTCCTTCTTGCTCAACTAATCTTTTTACAACGCCCGTGGCTTACGTGAAGTCGCGGCGATTTCTCGTCTCCGGCATTTGGAGAGCGTGATGACGAACGGCAAAAGATCGATGCTTGACAAGATTTCGGCGTAAACGTATGTTTCAAACAACTGTTTGACCGTCACAACAATTCAACACGGTCGTTCATTCCCGGTTACATCAGCAGAGGTTTATCGCTATGCCTGACTACAAGGCCCCCTTGCGTGATATTCGCTTCGTTCGTGACGAACTGCTCGGCTACGAAGCGCACTATCAGAGCCTGCCAGCGTGCGCAGACGCCACGCCGGACATGGTTGACGCCATCCTCGAGGAAGGCGCCAAGTTTTGTGAGCAGGTACTGGCGCCGCTGAACCGCGTGGGCGACATCGAAGGCTGCACCTGGAGCGAGTCCGGCGTGAAAACCCCGACTGGCTTCAAAGAGGCGTACAAGCAATTCGTCGAAGGCGGCTGGCCAAGCCTGGCGCACGACGTCGAGCACGGCGGTCAGGGTCTGCCTGAGTCGCTGGGCTTGGCAGTGAGCGAAATGGTTGGCGAAGCCAACTGGTCGTGGGGCATGTACCCAGGTCTGTCGCACGGTGCGATGAATACCATCTCCGAGCACGGCACCCCAGAGCAGCAGGAAGCCTATCTGACCAAACTGGTCTCCGGCGAATGGACCGGCACCATGTGCCTGACCGAACCGCACTGCGGCACCGACCTGGGCATGCTGCGCACCAAGGCCGAGCCTCAGGCCGACGGTTCCTACAAAGTTTCCGGCACCAAGATCTTCATCTCGGCCGGTGAACACGACATGGCCGACAACATCGTCCACATCGTATTGGCGCGTCTGCCCGATGCTCCGGCTGGCACGAAAGGCATCTCGCTGTTCATCGTTCCAAAGTTCCTGCCAAACGCCGATGGCACCATTGGCGCGCGCAACGCAGTGAGCTGCGGTTCGCTGGAACACAAGATGGGCATCCACGGCAACGCCACTTGCGTGATGAACTTCGACGGCGCCACCGGTTACCTGATCGGCCCGGCGAACAAAGGTCTGAACTGCATGTTCACCTTTATGAACACCGCTCGCCTCGGTACCGCACTGCAAGGTCTGGCTCACGCCGAAATCGGCTTCCAGGGCGGTCTGAAATACGCTCGTGATCGCCTGCAAATGCGCTCGCTGACTGGCCCGAAAGCGCCGGACAAAGCCGCTGACCCGATCATCGTCCACCCGGACGTGCGCCGCATGCTGTTGACCATGAAGGCGTTCGCCGAAGGCAACCGCGCGATGGTCTACTTCACTGCTAAGCAGGTCGACATCGTCAAATACGGCGTCGATGAAGAAGAGAAGAAGAAGGCCGACGCACTGCTGGCGTTCATGACCCCGATCGCCAAAGCGTTCATGACCGAAGTCGGTTTCGAAGCCGCCAACCACGGCGTGCAGATCTACGGCGGCCACGGTTTCATCGCCGAGTGGGGCATGGAGCAGAACGTTCGCGACAGCCGCATTTCGATGCTGTACGAAGGCACCACCGGCATCCAGGCCCTCGACCTGCTCGGCCGCAAAGTGCTGATGACTCAAGGCGAGGCTCTGAAAGGCTTCACCAAGATCGTCCACAAGTTCTGCCAGACCAACGAAGGCAACGAAGCCGTCCAGGAATTCGTCGCGCCGCTGGCTGCACTGAACAAGGAATGGGGCGAGCTGACCATGAAGGTCGGTATGGCTGCCATGAAAGATCGCGAAGAAGTCGGCGCGGCCTCCGTGGATTACCTGATGTACTCCGGTTATGCCTGCCTGGCCTACTTCTGGGCAGACATGGCACGTCTGGCTGCGGAAAAACTGGCTGCCGGCACCAGCGACGAGGCGTTCTACACCGCCAAGCTGCAAACCGCGCGCTTCTACTTCCAGCGCATCCTGCCGCGTACCCGTACGCACGTGGCCACTATGCTGTCGGGTGCTGGCAACCTGATGGACATGAAAGAAGAAGACTTCGCACTGGGCTACTAAGCCTTAACGCAGTCTGACGAAAACCGCTGCTCCCGTTAGGGGGCAGCGGTTTTTTTGTTTGCGGATCGCTCAGATAGTCGAGCTTCCGGCCGTTACAGAGACCGTGTGTGATCTGGATCACATTGTATGGGCTTGGCCGCACTTTGCAGGCACAATGCCATCTCTTTGCTATGACGGGTCGGAGCTTACCCTTGCCGCGTTCTTCCGCTGTACGTTTCAGCCATTTCCTGCCATCACTGCTGTTATTGCTTGCGGGGCTGGCGGCTGCGTACGTCAAAGACCTCAGCGTATTCTTCACGTCACTGTTCAACGTCCTGCCGACATTGGTTCTGCTCCTCGGTGGCGCGTATTGCGCGGTGTACCGACGTCAGCGCGAACTGTTTCTGATGCTGACGGTGTACATCGCCTACTTTCTGCTGGACACCCAGACAGATTTCTACCGCGACAACGGCAAGGTCCGCGAAGACGCTGCGGTGGTGTTTCATCTGGTCTGCCTGTTGTTGCCGCTGTTGTTCGGGCTGTTCGCCGCATGGCAGGAACGTACCCATCTGTTTCAGGACATGGTCGCGCGCTTTGCCGTGCTGCTGGCATTTGGCAGCGTGGCGCTGGGACTGGAGCAAAGTTACCCACAGGCGCTGCTGCTGTGGTTGTCGGAGATCCGCTGGCCGGCGCTGCATGGGGCATGGATGAGTCTCATCCAGTTGTCCTATCCGGTGTTCATCTCGGCCTTCCTGCTTCTGGCCTGGCAATACTGGCGCAACCCGCGCCCGTTGCACGCGGCGCAACTGGTTGGCTTGCTCGGTGTGTTCTGGATGCTGCCGAAGACCTTCATTCTGCCGTTCACCCTGAACATCATGTGCAGCCAGGTGATGCTGATGATCGCCGCCGCCGTTGCGCATGAGGCTTACCAAATGGCCTTCCGCGACGAGCTCACCGGCCTGCCGGGACGACGTGCGCTCAACGAACGTATGCAGCGACTGGGGCGCAACTATGTGCTGGCGATGAGCGACGTCGATCATTTCAAGAAATTCAACGACACCCATGGCCACGATGTCGGTGACCAGGTGCTGCGCCTGGTCGCCAGCAAACTGTCGAAAATCAGCGGTGGCGGTAGGGCGTATCGCTACGGCGGTGAGGAATTTGCCTTGGTGTTCGCAGGCAAGACCCTTGAGGAGTGCATGCCGCACCTGGAAGTGATCCGTGAATCGATTGCGTCTTACAGCATTCAGTTACGCAACCAGGAAAACCGCCCGCAGGATGATCAGCAAGGTCGCCAGCGCCGTAGCGGTTCTGGGGCTTCGGCGGTGTCGGTGACGGTGAGTATCGGCGTCGCCGAACGTGTCGAGCAGCGCACCCCTGAAGAAGTGCTCAAGTCCGCCGACCAGGCGTTGTACAGCGCCAAGGGCGCCGGGCGTAACTGCGTCATGGCGTTCGGGCAGAACCGCCGTGGCGCGGTGCGCATGGACGCTGCTGCGGGTTGAGTGATGACGGCGCATTCAGCGCCTGCACAGTGATTGTCGCGCGTGGTGGCCAGCAGTAGGTTGAACAAATCTGCTGACGGAGAAGCCACCATGCCCGAGTACAAAGCTCCCCTGCGCGACATGCGCTTTCTGATCGATCACGTCTTCGACTTCCACTCCAGCTACGCCAGTCTCGGCGCGCATGACGCCAGCCCGGACATGATCAGCGCGATCCTCGAAGAAGGCGCGAAGTTCTGCGAGAACGTTCTGGCACCGCTCAATCGCAGCGGCGACGAAGAGGGCTGCCATTTCGACAACGGCGTGGTGACAACGCCTACAGGCTTCAAGCAGGCCTTCGCACAATATGTCGAGGGCGGCTGGCACGGTTTGGCGGCTGATCCGGCTTACGGTGGCCAAGGGTTGCCGAGTTCGCTGGGGCTGGTGATCAGCGAGATGGTCGGCTCCAGCAACACGTCCTGGGGCATGTACCCCGGCCTGACCCACGGCGCGATGTCGGCGATCCACGCCCACGGCACCGCCGAGCAGAAAGACACCTACCTGAGCAAACTCACCGCTGGCCAGTGGACCGGCACCATGTGCCTGACCGAAGCGCACTGCGGCACTGATCTGGGCATCATCAAGACTCGCGCGGTGCCCCGGGCCGACGGCAGCTACGCGATCACCGGCAGCAAGATTTTCATCTCCGCTGGTGAGCATGACCTGAGCGACAACATCATCCATCTGGTCCTGGCGAAGCTGCCGGACGCACCGGCCGGAACCAAGGGCATTTCACTGTTTATCGTGCCCAAGTTTCTGCCCGATGCAGCAGGCGAAGCGGGTGAGCGCAACGGCGTTTCCTGTGGCTCGATCGAGCACAAGATGGGCATCAAGGCTTCTGCTACGTGCGTGCTGAATTTCGATGCCGCCACGGGTTACTTGATCGGCGAGCCGAACAAGGGCCTCAACTGCATGTTCACCATGATGAACCATGCGCGGCTTGGTACTGGCATGCAGGGGCTGTGTCTGGGCGAGGCGAGTTTTCAGGGCGCGATCAAGTACGCCAATGACCGCCTGCAGATGCGCGCCCTGACCGGTGCCAAATCGCCGGAAAAACCTGCCGACCCGATCATCGTTCACCCCGATGTGCGACGCATGTTGCTGACCATGAAAGCCTTCAACGAAGGCAACCGCGCGCTGACCTATTTCACCGCGCAGATGCTTGATGTTGCGCACCTGAGCAGCGATGCCGATGCGCGTCAGGAGGCCGAAGACCTGCTGGCGTTGCTCACGCCGATCTGCAAGGCGTTCATGACCGACACCGGGCTGGAAGTGACCAATCACGGCATGCAGGTATTCGGCGGCCACGGCTTCATTCGTGAGTGGGGCATGGAGCAACTGGTGCGCGATTGCCGGATTGCGCCGATCTACGAAGGCACCAATGGCATTCAGGCGCTCGACCTGCTCGGGCGCAAGGTGCTGGGCAGTCAGGGCAAGCTGCTGCGCGGCTTTACCAAAATCGTCCACAAGTTCTGCGCAGCGAACGCCGAACATGCGCAGCTGGGCCGCTTCGTCGCGCAACTCAACGGGCTCAACCAACAGTGGGGCGACCTGACCATGAAGGTCGGCATGGCGGCCATGAAGAACCCGGACGAAGTCGGTGCTGCGTCGGTGGATTATCTGATGTACAGCGGCTACATCATCCTGGGCTACCTGTGGCTGCGCATGGCGTTGGTTGCTCAGGCACAGCTGGAGGCGGGCGAGGGTGAGGCTGATTTCCTCAAGGGCAAACTGGCGACGTGCGAGTTCTACTTCAAGCGCTTGCTGCCGCGTACGGCTGCGCATCAGGCGGCGATCGAGGCGGGGAGTGATTGTTTGATGAATCTGCCGGCGCAGGCGTTTGCTTTGTAGAGCAGATCGAAAGATCGCGGCGATCTTTTTCCGGTGACCAAAAATAACAAATCAGTCACCGGTTGACCCTATGTGTCGCAAAAGTTGTTGAGGTACACTCCGGATCAACGAAAACATCATTCCACGAACCACCTGTTTAGATCTTGCGAGGTTTGCCATGGCTGACTACAAAGCGCCGCTGCGCGATATGCGCTTCGTCCTCAATGAAGTGTTCGAAGTCGCCAAACTCTGGGCCGAGCTGCCGGCGCTGGCCGAGACCGTCGACGCCGAAACCGTTGAAGCGATTCTCGAAGAGGCCGGCAAGGTCACCAGCAAAAGCATCGCGCCACTGAGCCGTGCCGCTGACGAGGAAGGTTGCCATTGGGCGGACGGTGCCGTCACCACCCCGGCCGGTTTCCCACAGGCTTATCAGACTTATGCCGAAGGCGGCTGGGTCGGCGTCGGCGGTGATCCGGCCTACGGCGGCATGGGCATGCCCAAAGCCGTGTCGGCGCAGGTCGAAGAAATGGTCAACTCCGCCAGCCTCGCGTTCGGTCTGTACCCGATGCTGACCGCCGGCGCCTGCCTGTCGATCAATGCCCATGCCAGCGAAGAACTGAAAGCTGCGTACCTGCCGAACATGTACGCCGGCATCTGGGCCGGTTCCATGTGCCTGACCGAGCCGCACGCGGGCACCGATCTGGGGATCATTCGCACCAAAGCCGAACCTCAGGCCGACGGTTCCTACAAGGTCAGCGGCACCAAGATCTTCATCACCGGCGGCGAGCACGACCTCACCGAGAACATCATTCATCTGGTACTGGCCAAGCTGCCTGATGCGCCGGCCGGTCCAAAAGGTATTTCGCTGTTCCTGGTGCCGAAGTTCATGGTCAATGCCGACGGCAGCCTCGGTGCGCGTAACCCGGCCAACTGCGGTTCGATCGAGCACAAGATGGGCATTCAGGCCTCGGCGACCTGCGTGATGAACTTCGACGAAGCCGTGGGTTATTTGGTCGGCGAGCCGAACAAAGGCCTGGCGGCGATGTTCACCATGATGAACTACGAGCGCCTGGGTGTTGGTATTCAAGGCCTGGCCACGGGCGAGCGCTCTTATCAGAACGCTGTTGAATACGCGCGCGATCGTCTGCAGAGTCGTTCGCCGACCGGTGCGCAGAACAAGGACAAAGTCGCTGACCCGATCATTGTTCACCCGGACGTGCGGCGCATGCTGCTGACCATGAAAGCCTCGAACGAAGGCGGCCGTGCGTTCTCCACGTATGTAGCGATGCAACTGGACACCGCCAAGTTCAGTGAAGACGCGACCACCCGCAAGCGCGCGGAAGATCTGGTGGCGTTGCTGACGCCGGTGGCGAAAGCCTTCCTGACCGACCTGGGTCTGGAAACCACTGTCCACGGCCAGCAGATTTTCGGCGGCCACGGCTACATCCGCGAGTGGGGCCAGGAGCAACTGGTGCGTGATGTGCGCATCACCCAGATCTACGAAGGCACCAACGGTATTCAGGCGCTGGATCTGGTCGGGCGCAAGATCGTTGGCAGTGGCGGCGCGTTCTACCAGCTGTTCGCTGACGAGATCCGCCATTTCACCGCAACCGCCAGTGCTGATCTGGGCGAGTTCACCAAACCGCTGAACGATGCCGTCGACACCCTCGACGAGCTGACCGCTTGGCTGCTGGACCGGGCGAAAAACAATCCGAACGAAATCGGCGCGGCCTCGGTCGAATATTTGCAAGCGTTCGGCTACACCGCTTACGCCTACATGTGGGCGTTGATGGCCAAAGCCGCGCTGGGCAAGGAAGCGCAGGAGGATTTCTATGCGAGCAAGCTGGGCACCGCGCGCTTCTATTTCGCCCGTCTGCTGCCGCGTATCCACTCGTTGAGCGCGTCGGTCAAGGCCGGTAGCGAGTCGCTGTTCCTGCTGGATGCGGCGCAGTTTTGATCCTGTAGACGTCATGTAAGCATTTGCTTACGTGACGTGCTGCTGTTCTCCCATATCAGTATATTGGATCCACGGCTAATCTACATTTCATGGACGTCGCGCAGGAAGCGCAAAGTAAACAACACGGACACGTAGGATTCTGCCAGGGTGGCGGAGTGAAATGGATGTCAGGGAAACAGTCTGCAAAGCCCCGCTTCGGCGGGGTTTTCTTTTGCCTGAAGAAAAGTTTCAGGCGAGCGGATCAAGGGGCGGCTTCGTTTCGCGGTCGATCACCTCTTCAAGCAATGTCCGCAGCAATGCCAACGAGGCCTGCTGGCGTTGCACATCACGGCACACCAGGCCAACTTGCAACGGCACCCGTGGTTCGCTCAGCGGTTTCCATAGCAGATCTTCATCGTCATATTCCTTTTGCGAACGTCCCGGCAGCACCGTTGCCAGCCTGGTGTGCGGCAGGCTATCGAGAATCCCCAGCATAGTGTTCAACTCGGCCTGCACCTGCGGGCGTCGTCCGAGGCTGGTCAGTTGTGCCTGCCAGATCTGTCGGATCTGGAACTCTTCGCCGAGCAGCAACATGGGCAGCTCAGCAGCCTGGCGCATCGAGACCTTCTTGAACTCGCGCAAGGGATGGTCCGCCGGGATGACCAGCGTCAGTTCATCTTCGTACAGCAACACACCGTGCAGACCGGGTTGGCGCGGTGGCAGATAGCTGATGCCGATGTCCAGGGAACCATTGAGCAGACGCCGTTCGATTTCCAGCCCGGTCAGTTCATAGATTTGTACCACCAGATGCGGCTGCGCCTTGCGCACACGCTCGAGCATCTGCGGCACAAGGCTGGTGTGCACCGTTTGCAACACACCGATCGCCAGTGTGCGCAGTGCCTGACCCTTGAAACTACCCAACGCCTCGCACGCCCGCTGCAAGCCATCGAGCAATGGCAACGCGTGGTTGTACAGCGTATGCGCAGCGAGGGTCGGCAGCAGGCGTTTACTGCTGCGTTCGAACAGGGTTACGTCGAGGTTCTGCTCCAGCTGACGGATCTGTTGCGACAGCGCCGGTTGCGAGATCGACAAGCGCTCAGCCGCACGGCCGACATGGCCTTCTTCGTAGACCGCGACGAAATAACGCAGTTGTTTGAAATCCATAAGTAGCGCTTATCGAAATGGCTGAGAAATCGAAATGGCCTGAAGCCGTTTGCGCGCCTAGTCTAACCGCATTCACAAGGCTTGCAGGGCCAGAAAGCGTGACGAATTCCATTTGCTTCGTTCGTGATTACATAGGCAGTTCAAAAAACCTCCAGCGAGGTTTTTCCGCATGAATCTGTTCAGTTTGCGGCGTCAGACGCCGAGTCTGGATGACCTCTGCTTCGAGGCGGGGCCATCCGCTATGACCGACCATCTCAATGCCCAACGCCTGATGCCCAGCGTCGATCGGCCGCAACAAGTGTTCGTTCGCGGCCAGGGTTCATGGCTATGGGACAGCAACGATCGCGCCTACCTCGACTTTTCCCAGGCCGGCGGCGCCAACAGCCTTGGCCACAGCCCCACGGCGCTGGTCAAAGCCATCGCCAATCAGGCCCAGGCGCTGATCAATCCAGGCTGCAATCTGCACAATCGCGGCATGCTCAGCCTCGCCGAGCGTCTGTGCGCCAGCACGTCCAGCGAACAGGCGTATCTGCTCAACAGTGGCAGCGAGGCTTGTGAGGCGGCGATCAAACTGGCGCGCAAATGGGGGCAGCTGCATCGCGGCGGCGCCTCGCGGATCATCATGGCTGAGCAGGGTTGTCATGGCCGCAGTCTGGCGACGATTGATCGAGTGCCATTCAACGACCTGCCGGCGCTGCATGCGGCGGTAGACGCGCAGACCGTGGCGATCATGCTGGAGCCGATCCAGAGCGATGCCGGGGTCATTCCCGCGACCGGGCACTACCTCAAAGGGGTCGAGCGACTGTGTCGTGACCTGGGCATTCTGCTGATTCTCGACGAAGTGCAGACCGGTATCGGCCGCTGCGGCAGCTTGCTCGCCGAACAGTCCTACGGCATTCGCGCCGATATCGTCGTGCTCGGCAAAGGCCTTGGCGGCGGCTTGCCATTGGCGGCTTTGCTGGCGCGGGGCACGGCCTGCTGTTTCGGCGTTGGCGAATTGTGCGGCACTCATCACGGTAATGCACTAATGACGGCGGCCGGTCTGGTAGTGCTCGACAGCATCCATGACCGCAGCTTTCTCCAGCAGGTTAACGACAGCGGCCAGCATTTGCGCGAAGGCCTTGCGCGACTGGCGCACCGCTACGGCCACGGCGAGTTGCGCGGCCAAGGCCTGTTTTACGGGTTGACGCTGTCCGACGAATGCGCCGACGCCGTCGTCCATGGCGCACTTCACGAAGGCCTGATATTGAACGCCGCGCAGCCTGACTGCCTGCGCTTCACCCCGGCCCTCACTGTCAGCAAAGCCAACATCGACGAAATGCTCCTGCGCCTGGGCCGCGCCTTCTCGCGAGTGCGCACCGCCCAAGTGCAATGTCGCAAGGGCATTGCCGTGTGAGCTGAGCAGCCCCAACCGATTACTCGAACCGTCTCGCGGTATAACGCACGCCCCACGCCTGATTCTTTTGGCGTGGGGCGTTTTTTTTGTGGCCGGGTTTTACAGACGTGATTTAGAGCTTGAGGGATCGTACTGTGGATGGTCTTTTAGAGAATGCCAGCAAGGGATGCGGCTACGGCCAGATCGGTATCACCGAAAAAGCCGTTTTGCGATCTGTACCACTAGGTGGTATGTTTTTGGAAGGGATACCTATGCCATTGAGGCTGTTCAAGACCAAACGCTTCGCCCTCCAGGCCAGTAGGCGTGGATCACAGATGAAGAGTTGCAAGAGGCGTTTCACCAGATGCTTCAGGGACAGGCGGACAATCTTGGCGGAGGCGTGTGGAAGAAGCGCTTGAAGGCGAACCGTCACCGTTCGATTGTTTTGGCAAATGTGGACGTCACTGGATCTACCAAGTGCTTTTCGCCAAGCAGGATCAAAGCAATATCACGCCAACAGAATTGAAGGATTTACGTAAATTGGCAAAGGTCTATGCGCAACTGACCGAAGCGCAGATCAGCGACTTGTTGGCGATGAAGGAGTTTGTGGAGATATGTCATGAGTAAGAAATTCAAAAGTGAAGTTTTTGAATCGATACACGAATCAGCCGGGGCGTTGCTTGCTGTCGGAGCAATAAACAAGGCAACGATGCGAGAATTCGATGACTCCTGTCTGGCATCGGTTCCCTTAGCGATCCCGGCTGAGGAGATCAAGGCGCTACGCGAGCGAAACAAGGTCAGCCAACCGGTATTTGCACGCTATCTCAACACAAGTGCATCCACGGTGAAGCAGTGGGAATCGGGTGACAAACATCCCAGCGGTATGGCGCTCAAACTACTGAGCATCGTACAAAAACATGGGTTGAAAATTCTCGCTTGAGCCTGACGAGCTATTGCACTGAACCCTGACGAACGGCGCGTGTCGATTAGCTTGTATGGCTCAAGTGAGCCAACCCCCATTCAGGAGCTGCCCCATGGATTTCATTCGTATCATCATCGCTATTCTGTTGCCGCCACTGGGCGTGTTTCTGCAGGTCGGGTTTGGCGGGGCGTTCTGGCTGAACATTCTGCTGACGCTGTGCGGCTACATCCCAGGGATCGTGCATGCGGTGTATATCATCGCCAAGCGTTGAGTCCAGCGGCGTCTGATCAATAGCTATCGCGGGCAAGCCCGCTCCCACAGTGTTATGAGTGATCACAATTTTTGTGTACACCAAATAACCTGTGGGAGCGGGCTTGCCCGCGATTGAGCGACGCAGTCTCAAAGTGAGGGCTCAGTCAGTTAGCTCCATCACTCGCCGATAAAACGTCCACTCCTGCTCCAGCGCATGCGCCTGGTTGGCCGCGCGGCGGAAGCCGTGGCGTTCGTCAGGGTAGTAATGCGCTTGGACCGGGACGCCGTTGTGCTCCAGCGCCGCGACCATGTCGCGGGTCTGTTGCGGCACGACCACCGCGTCCAGTTCACCCTGAAAGAAAATCACCGGCACGCGAATGTTATCGGCGTGCAGCAATGGCGTGCGGGCGGCATAGCGTTCGGCATCTCGCTCGGGATCGCCGATCAGCCAGTCCAAATAATCGCCCTCGAACTTGTGCGTAGCGCGAGCCAACGCGACCGGATCGCTGACGCCGTAGAGGCTGGCGCCTGCGCGGAAAACCTGTCTGAACGCCAGCGCACAAAGCGTTGTGTAGCCACCCGCACTGCCACCGCGAATGAACGCGCGGTCGCCATCGATCAAGCCCTGTCCGGCGAGATGGCTGACCACCGCGCAGGCATCCTCGACATCCACCTCGCCCCAGCGCAGATGCAGCGCTTGGCGATATTCGCGACCATAGCCACTGCTGCCGCGATAGTTGAGGTCGGCGACAGCAAAGCCGCGCTGCGTCCAGTACTGGATGCGCGGGTCGAGTATCGGATAGCACGCCGACGTCGGGCCGCCGTGGATAAACACCACCAGCGGAGGTTTCGCTTCACCGCTCATGGCCGGGTAAAAGAAACCGTGCGCCTCGCCGGAGCCGCTCGGATAACGCAAGGTCTGCGGACGGCTGATGCGTTCGGCAGGCAATGGAGCCACGCCGCCAGCGAGGATTTTCACGGCATGCGACACACGATCAATGGCGATCACTGCCGACGGGCTGGTCGGCGATGCAGCGATGCAATAGATGAATTGTTGATCCATCGCCAAGTGGCGGAAGCGGCTGTAGTCACTGCTGAAATCTTCATTTCCAAGGGCCAGGCGACCGAAACCATCCTCGCTCCAGCTGGCTAAAAATTGATCACCGACAGGCAGCCACGTGCAGCCGCCTAGCTGCCACGGCGCGGGAGCGTGATCGGCCGCGGCACTCGGTAGCGCGTGCAAGCCATCGGACGTTTCGCCCCACGGCTGCCAGTAGCCGCCACGGTCCGTCAGGCAACAGAGCCGCCCATCAGCGTCGAATCGCGGCTGCTGGATCGACTCCTCGATCTGCTCACCGGCAACACAGCGAGGCGCAGAAAAATCGCCTTGCGCGACCATCAAGCGCGTCGAGGTCCACGGCTGATGCGGGCGACTCCACTCGATCCACGCCAGCCGCTGGCCATCGGGGCTGAGCGTTGGTGACGCATAAAAATCCGCACCCTCGGCCAGCACCTGTCGCGTACCGGTCGCCAGATCAATTGCCACCAGGCGATGCCGATCCTGCTGCTCTTCAACCGCCAATACCCGGCCAGCGGCGAATTGCAGATCGCCGTAGCGGCAGTCAGTCGACGTCAGCGCGACCGGCTCGCCACCCAGCGCTTGCCGATACAACTGCTGATCCGCTTCATTGACGAAAACCACCCCGTCAGGCGTCAGACAAAACGCACCACCGCCATATTCGTACACGCGGCTACGCACGCTGAAGCCGTCCGGCGTAAGACGTTTCGCTACGCCATCGCGCCAATGCCAGATCCGGCATGCGGCATCCTCGGGGCGGTATTCATTCCAGAACACGCCATGGGCGCCGAGCTGCAGTTCGGCGAAGTCGGTTCCGGCGGCGACGGCTTGGGCTGCGCTGAAAGGCTCAGCCCTTGGCGATGAGGCGTGAGTTTCGTTCATTGCGAAAGGCCAGTTGTTCGATGGTTTGAGTGGCGGTCTCGGCTTCTTCGCGGGCCTTGAGGATCACGCCGTGATGTTCGGACTTGCTGCACACCGGGTCGGCATTACTGGCGTCGCCGGTGAGCATGAACGCCTGGCAGCGGCAGCCGCCGAAGTCTTTTTCTTTCTCGTCGCAAGAGCGGCACGGCTCGGGCATCCAGTCGTAGCCGCGAAAACGGTTGAAGCCGAACGAGTCATACCAGATGTGTTGCATGCTGTGATCGCGCACGTTGGGAAACTGCACCGGCATCTGGCGGGCACCATGGCAGGGCAGCGCGGTGCCGTCCGGGGTGACGGTCAGGAAGATGCTGCCCCAGCCGTTCATGCAGGCTTTCGGGCGTTCTTCGTAATAGTCCGGAGTGACGAAAATCAGCTTGCACGGATGCCCTTCGGCTTCCAGCCTGGCCCGGTATTCGTTGGTGATGCGTTCGGCGCGCACCAGTTGCTCCCTGGTCGGCAGCAGGCCAACACGGTTGAGCTGCGCCCAGCCGTAGAACTGGCAAGTGGCGAGTTCGACGAAGTCGGCCTCCAGCGCAATGCACAGTTCGATAATGCGGTCGATCTTGTCGATGTTGTGCCGATGGGTGACGAAGTTCAGCACCATCGGATAGCCGTGGGCCTTGACTGCGCGAGCCATTTCCAGCTTTTGCGCAAAGGCCTTTTTCGAACCGGCGAGCAGGTTGTTCACTTGCTCGTCGCTGGCCTGAAAACTGATCTGGATGTGATCGAGCCCGGCCTTTTTGAAGTCGCTGATCTTCTGCTCGGTCAGGCCAATGCCGGAGGTGATCAGGTTGGTGTAGAAACCCAACTGCCGCGCTTCACGGATCAGTTCGGCCAAGTCCTGACGCACCAGCGGTTCGCCGCCGGAAAAGCCCAATTGCGCCGCGCCCATCTCCCGCGCTTCGCGGAACACCTTGATCCATTGCTCGGTGGTCAGCTCTTTGCCCTGCTCGGCGAAATCCAGCGGATTGGAGCAGTACGGGCATTGCAGCGGGCAGCGGTAGGTCAGCTCGGCGAGCAACCAAAGGGGCAGGCCGACTTCAGGTTTCGGCGGTACTTGCACTGACGAATCAGGCAAGTTCGATCCAGTGCTGCGCACGGGCAACCTCCATGAATTGCTCGATGTCGTCACCGAGCTCGGGCACGCCGGGGAACTGCTCGTCGAGTTTGGCAATGATCGCCGCGACATCGCGCTCACCGTCAATCAAGCCGCCGATCAGTGCGGCGCTGTCGTTGAGTTTGATCATGCCTTCAGGGTAGAGCAGCACGTGACCTTTTTGCGCCGGCTCGTATTGGAAGCGATAGCCCGGGCGCCAGCTCGGCACTTTGCTGCGGTCGAAGCTCATAAGATGATTCCTTTATGCCAGACCCGTTGTTCGGTCACGCTGTGATACGGCGGACGGTTCAGTTCGTAGGCCATGCTCATGGCATCGAGCATGCTCCAAAGAATGTCCAGTTTGAACTGGAGAATTTCCAGCATGCGCTCCTGGCCTTCGCGGGTCTTGTAATGCTCAAGGGTGATCGCCAGCCCATGCTCGACGTCACGCCGCGCCTGACCGAGGCGGGTGCGGAAATATTCATAACCGGCCGGGTCGATCCATGGGTAATGCTGCGGCCAACTGTCCAGACGCGACTGGTGGATCTGCGGCGCGAACAGTTCGGTCAGCGAGCTGCTGGCGGCCTCCTGCCAACTGGCGCGACGGGCGAAGTTGACGTAGGCATCGACGGCGAAACGCACGCCGGGCAGCACCAGTTCCTGGGAGCGCAGTTGGTCCGGGTCGAGGCCAACAGCCTGGCCCAGACGCAGCCACGCTTCGATGCCGCCGTCTTCACCGGGCGCGCCGTCGTGGTCGAGCAGGCGCTGAATCCACTCGCGGCGGATTTCCCGATCCGGGCAATTGGCGAGGATCGCTGCGTCCTTCAGGGGAATGTTCACCTGATAGTAGAAGCGGTTGGCGACCCAGCCCTGAATCTGCTCGCGGGTCGCACGGCCTTCGTACATCGCCACGTGGTAAGGGTGGTAGATGTGGTAGTAGGCGCCCTTGGCGCGCAGGGCCGCTTCGAATTCGGCGGGGGACAGCGGGGTGTCGGTCATGTCTGTTCTCCGGGAACAACCCTGGAAATCTCTGGTGTCTGTGCTGGCCTCTTCGCGAGCAGGCTCGCTCCCACAGTTGATCGCATTCCATTGTAGGAGTGAGCCTGCTCGCGATAGACCGCGCAGCGGTCTCGATTGCTTAAAGCACGATACTCATGCCATCAAACGCTACTTCAACGTCACGCCGCGCCAGTTCGGCACGCTCCGGCGAATCCTCGTCGAGGATCGGGTTGGTGTTGTTGATGTGGATAAGTACCTTGCGCTGCTCGGGCAACTGCTCCAGCACTTCGAGCATACCGCCGGGGCCGTTCTGCGCCAGATGGCCCATCTCGCGACCGGTGCGGGTGCCGACGCCACGGCGCTGCATTTCATCGTCATCCCACAGCGTGCCGTCGACCAGCAGGCAATCGCTGCCCGCCATGATTTCCAGCAACGGCGCATCGACCTTGCCCAGCCCTGGCGCGTAGAACAGCTTGCCGCCAGTGTTGAGGTCTTCAACGATCAAACCGATGTTGTCGCCCGGATGCGGATCGAAACGGTGCGGCGAATACGGCGGCGCGGCGCTGCGCAACGGCAACGGGGTGAAACGCAGATTCGGGCAGGCGGCTACGGTGAAGCTCTGGTCGAGCTCGATACGGTTCCAGTCCAGCCCGCCGTTCCAGTGGGTGAGCATCTTGAACAGGGGAAAACCGGTGCTCAGGTCTTCGTGAACCATGTCCGTGCACCACACCTGATGCGGGCAGCCTTCGCGCAGACTCAGCAGGCCGGTGGTGTGGTCGATCTGGCTGTCCATCAGGATGATCGCGCTGATGCCGGTGTCGCGCAGGGCCCGGCCCGGTTGCATCGGGGCGAAGCTTTGCAGTTGCGCGCGGATGTCCGGCGAGGCATTGCACAGCACCCAGTTCACGCCGTCATCGGAAATGGCGATGGACGATTGGGTGCGGGCCTTGGCGTTCAGGCTGCCGTCGCGAAAACCTGCGCAGTTGACGCAGTTGCAGTTCCACTGCGGAAAACCGCCACCGGCGGCCGAACCCAGAATCTGGACGAACATGAACGCTCCATCATTTCAACGCGGAAAATAAAACGCCTCGGCGAGCCGAGGCGTTGCACTGCGATTCTGCGTAGGCAGAACTCAGCGGCTGGCGAAGTACATGGTGACTTCGAAGCCGATACGCAGGTCGGTGTAAGCAGGTTTGGTCCAGGCCATGAGATGTCTCCTTCTGAGGGTTGGGATAGCGCTATCCATAGTTATAGTCCACGGCAGCGCGGTGATGTTCCAATTAGTTAGGCGGCTATGTTACTCAAAATTTCAACGCCGTGACCCGTGAATCTTTGAGAAAGCTCCTTGCAGCCTCGGTAATGATCAGTTTGTCACTTGCCACGGCGCGTCCGGCATCGATTCATTGGCCAGGCAATGCCAGCCGCCCTCGGCATTGATCAGGCGCTGCGCAGCGGCCAGCAAAGCCTGGCGATCGAGTTGCCGGATCGCCGTGACCAACTGCTCCCGGTAATCCGACGAATGGCCGGCAAGTTTGCCTTGCCAGAGGAGTTCGGCGGCATCCTTGGTGGACAGTGTGGTGTCGTCGAACTGATCGGCGAGGCTTTGACGCTGTTGCTCGAGGCTTGCTTCATCGAACGTTTCGATCAGCGCGGGAATGCCGTTGAAAAACTCTTGAATATATTCGAGCAACTCGGCGGCCGAAGTCGTCGGCGATTGCACGCCAAACACAATCGCGGTCCTGCCGTGCAATTGACGCAGCGCGCTGAACACGGCGTACCCCAATTGCAATTCGACACGCAGGCGCTGATAGAAAGGCGTCTGGTACAACTGAGCCAGAAGGCGCCACGCTGCTTCATCAGCGATGTCGCTGCTGGCAGTCGGGCAGATCAGCAGCAAGGCGTGTTCGCTGGAGGCCGTGTTGATCTGGCTCCAGTGGTACTTGCCTTGGGCGATCGGTGTCACCGGTAGCTGATTGTCCGGTGTGCCGGGAATGCGGCTCAGCGCCAGGCCCAAGGCTGACTGGGTTTGTTGGTTAAGGCCTAGAGCGAGGCCGTCCCAGCGCGAAGTTGTCCACAGCTGATTGGCGTCATCGCTGGTTTCAATCGTGGGCAGGCATTTCTCTGGCAACGCTTCGAGTAGTTGGCGGATCGGCATCGACGGTATCTGCACCTCGTCGCGCGGCGAATCGGCGTCGATCATCGTCAGACATTTCAGCGCATGCTCGAGGATGCTGGGCATCGGTTCCTGTAGTCCGGTCATTTTCAGCAGGCATTGGTTACCTGCGGCGCTGAAAGACAAGTCCACTCCGGCTTCGGACGCATCCTGTCGGGTCTGGCGCAAACTGCGCTGCAATCTTGAGCGCAGATCGGCGCTGGCCGTCGTCTCGACCTGCCAGCGCAGGTAAATCGCGCCCTCATCGCTGTTGTCCGGCAGCGCCTGGCTGAACTGCATCGGCGATCGCTCGCGGCGACTGCGCGAGCGATCCTGGGCGAAGGTGCGCAGGCCACGGTGGGCGCTGGTCTGGCCGCGAATCAGCCCGGCGTTTGCCAGTGGCTCGCTGGCTCGCAGAAAAGGATTGGCGGCGGGCAGATGCCAATGATCGCTGAAGTTATCCACAACGCCGATTTCGCGAAGGATGTGCTCAAGTGCGGCAGCGCCGGATTCGGACAGGACGAATGCTTGCTGCTCAATGTCTAGGCGCGCCAGTTGCAACGCGCCGCTGACTTGCTGCTGGCGCTGAAGCAGGGCGGCGTATTCCTCGCGCAACGGCGTCCAGTCCTGACGGGCGAAGAAGCTCAGCCATTCCAGCAGGTGTTCGCGAATGGTATCCAGGCGGTCGCCGCCAGCATTGAATTGAAGATGCAGCAGCGCTTGGCCGGCGAACTGGTAAAGCGGCGTGGCTTTCAGGCTGTCAGCCAGACTCTGTTGATGCAGGTATGCGAGCAATCCACCAGGTTTTGCGCTATTCAACCAATGACAGAGAAAAGCCATCGCCTCGGCGGATGACTCGGGCAACGCGTCGAAAGCAAATAACAGGTTCGTGTGAGCGCCGACCTGTTGATAACTTTTCACTGCCAACGGTGGCGGTGCGGCCTGGGCAACTTTATCCCCAACCGGCAACACTGCTGCGAATTGCTGCGCCAGCTCCCGAAGCTCATCGATACTTTGTGGCCCGACCAGACTCAGGCTCATTTGCCCGGTTCGATAAAAGCGCTGATGGAAATCTTTCAGCGCCGACTGAAACCCAGGCGATTCGACCTGCAAGCTGTCCCGATTGCCCGCATGAAAACCGCGCAACGGGTGCTGCGCGGGTAAACCTTCATACAGGGCAAACTGCTGCTGTGCTGTCGGATCCTGCGACCAGGCGACAAATTCCGCCTGCAGCACTTCCCGTTCACGCAGTTGATCGTCCCGATTCATCCGTGGCCGGGCGAGCATGTCTGACAGACGCTCGAGCCCCGCGCTGAAGGACGACACAGGCAACTCGAAGAAAAAATCCGTGGTGCGCTCACGGGTGCTGGCATTTACTTGGCCGCCGTGACGTTGCACGTAGGCCATCAGCCCTTCGTCTGTGGGAAAACGCTCGGTGCCGAGAAACAGCAAGTGCTCAAGAAAATGCGCCAGCCCCGGCCATGCCAATGGCACGTCATGGCTGCCGGCCGCCACGCGCAACGCGGCAGCGCTGCGCTTGAGACCGGGCACGTGGCGCAGGGTCACGCGCAGGCCGTTGGCCAGGGTTTCAGAGTGGGGGCGGAGATGAGTCGGCGCGGGCATGGGCACTTCCAGAACAGTGAAGTGCCCATGCTAGCGGATTAGCGGCGGTTGAGCGCGCCGTAAAGCTCCGGGCGGCGATCGCTGAGATAGCGATTGGCCTGGCGTGAATCGTTCATCAGTTGTCGGTCCAGTTCGCCGACGATCAACGCCTCGTCCAGACCTGCCAGAGCGATGCGGCTGCCGTCCGGCGCGGCAATGCTGCTTTGCCCGCAATACTGGATATCGCCTTCATGTCCGCAGTAATTGGCGTAAGCCACGTAGCACTGGTTTTCGAAGGCGCGGGCACGCACGGTGACATCGGCAACGAAATCGAACGGAATCATGTTGGCCGTCGGCACCACGATCAGCTCGGCGCCGGCCAAGGCCAGGCGCCGCGCGTTTTCCGGGAACTCCAGGTCATAGCAGATCAGGAAGCCGAGCTTCCAGCCGTTCAGCTCAACCACCGGCAAGTCGGAGTCACCGGGGCTGAACATCGACCGATCGAGGTCGCCGAACAGATGCGACTTGCGGTAATTGCACAGGCGCTCGCCGTAGGCGTCGATCAGTTGCACGGCGTTGTAGATCTGCCCGTCGGCGGTGCGCTCGGGGTAGCCGTAGACGATCGCCAGACCCGCAGCCTTGGCAATCCGGCCGATCTGCTGCGCCCATTCACCGTTATAGACCTCGGCCAGCGTGCTGACCGCTTCGGCGCCGATGTTGTAGCCGGTCATGAACATCTCCGGCAGCACCAGCAGATCGGCGCCTTTGGCCTCCATCGCTACTTGATGCAGGCGATGCAGGTTGGCGGCGGGGTCCAGTGGCAGCGGTGGACATTGGTAAACGGCTACGCGCATCGGGGAATCCTCTTACTCGGGCAGGGCGATAGGGCCGATGTCTTTGAACACATCACCCGGTCCCGGGTTCTCTTTATGTGTGGATCCGCCGAAATGTTTCATGATCCCCCACACCGCGTTGAGCGAAGTCTGCACCGCGCCCTCGACCCACGCTGGTGTCCACGACACGTCGTCGCCGGCGATGAAAATCCCGCGCTGTTCGGCCGGCATGTCGTCCTGCATGAAGTGCGCGTACATGCGCTGGTTGTAGCGGTAATGGCCGGGCAGGGCGCCTTTGAAGGCACCGAGGAAATACGGATCGGCTTCCCACGACACGGTGATCGGGTCGCCGATGATCCGCGCGGCGATGTCGACTTTCGGGTAGATCTTTTTCAGTGCGTTCAACGCCAGCTCAACGCGTTTTTCCACCGGATGCGGGAGCATTTTCAACGCGTCGCTCATCCACGAGTACGACAGGCAGATCACCCCCGGCTTGTCGTCGCCGTTGTCGAACAGATAGGTGCCACGGGTCAGGCGATCGGTGAGGGTCATGCTCATCACGTCGCGGCCGGTCTCCGGATCCTTGTCCTTCCAGAATGGCCGGTCGACCATCACGAAGGTTTTCGACGACTGCATGTAGCGCGTGCGGTCGAGGGCCATCCACATCTTCTGCGAGAACAGGGTTTCATCGCATTCGATCTGAGTGGTCAGCAGCCAGCTCTGGCAGGTTGTCAGGACGGCGGCGTATTCGCGGGTGTCACCGTTGTTGTCGGTAACGGCGAAACGGCCCTCCGGTGCGTGAGCAATTTTCTTCACGCCGGAACGCGGCGCGCCACGGTGCAGGGATTTCAGGCTGGTGCCGGCCGGCCAGTGCACGCAGCGCTCCGGCACATGGCGCCAAATGCCCTGTGGCACCTGCTCGACGCCACCGACCACCAGATGTTGGTGATCGTCGCAATTGGTCATCACCACGCGGAAGATTTCCAGCATCGAATTGGGGAAGTCCGAATCCCAGCCGCCGGTGCCGAAACCGACCTGCCCGAACACTTCGCGATGCTGGAACGACAATTTGGCGAAGGCTTTCGAGGTGGCGACGAAGTCATAAAAGGTCCGGTCGTCCCACAGCGGCACCAGCTTGTTCCACAGCTCTTTCAGGCGCGGCACATCGCGATCGCGAATGGCTTGCTGGATATCGGAGAACTGCGAACCTGCTTCCAGCGCATCTGCCCAGGCGTCAGCGACTTCCTGGAACAAAGCAGGAAGATCCTTCAGGCTTTCGGCGTAATAGGTTTCGCCTTCCAGATCGATCACGGTACTGCCCGAAGCACCGGTCAGCGGGTTGGGGAAAGGCTTGGTTTCGAGGCCGAGCTTGTCCACGTAGTGATAGAACGCCGTGGAGGACACTGGAAAGCGCATGCCGCCAAGCTCCGCGACGATGGCGTCGGTACCGTTGAAGGCTTGCGAGCGCAGACGACCGCCGAGTTTCGACGCCTCGTACACCACCGGTTTCAAACCGAGTTTCATCAGTTCATACGCAGCCACCAGACCGGCAATGCCCGCCCCGACAATCGCCACCTCAGCGCCATGGTGCTGCTCGGGAATGCTCCCCAGGCCGGCGGGATGCTCGATCCAGTCGTCAAACGCGAACGGAAAGTCCGGACCGAAAATGGTGACTGGTTTTTTTCCGTCTGCAGGATGGCGGTTGTTCTTGTTCATGGCTGACCTTGTTGACGACCCGACGCAGGATTCGCGTCTGAGTATAGGAAAAGATGTCAGCCATTCTAGGGAGCGTGGAGCGCGTTAATAAGGCGCAATGTGTCGTCATTTTGCATGATTATTGTGCAGATTGACGATTGCAGGCTGCATACCGACCAAAGTGTGGGAGCGAGCCTGCTCGCGAAGAGGCTCTGAAATTCACCCGAGAAGCTCGATCAAAATCTTAAACCGGCTGACCCCGATCAATCTTGCTACTCAGAATGATCGACGTCGTGGTCTTCTCCACCCCATCGACGCTGCCAATCTGATCCAGCAGCTGATCGAGCTGCTCCGGCGAATCGGTGCGTAACCACGCCACATAATCAAACTCGCCACTCACCGCACACAACTGCTGCACCTGCGCCATCGCACTCAAACGCCGCAACACGTCCTTGCCGGAACGCGGCTGCACCTTGATCCCGACGTACGCCTGCAAGCCACCATCGACCACACGCTGACCAAGACGCACGCCATAACCGGTGATCACTCTGGCCTTTTCCAGCCGGGCCAGGCGCGACGTCACCGTCGTGCGAGCAATGCCTAGCTGACGGGCGAGCATGGCCACGCTTTCGCGGGCGTTGATTTGCAGCGCGGCGATTAGCTGACGGTCGATTTCGTCGAGGATGGGTTGGCGGGTGTCTGGCAAGGTGGGCTCCGATGGCGTGGGCGATGAGATTGCCGATGGTACAGGGTCAAGCGCATTGGGGCATATTTGGAACCCATCGCTCGATGAGAGGGATAACGGCTGTGACGGTTGCTCTTGTCAGGTTCAAGGGCTATGATCGGTACGTCAGCACAGACCGGAACTTTGTAAGCAAAGGGTGTTGATTTCGGTGGCGCAAGCCACTCCTAGCCAGTGAGCGGGATAAGCGGGAAACCGTAAAAGGACAGGCCGATATTTCAGATTTACAGAAAGCCCCGTTGCGCAAGCATCGGGGCTTTTTGCTTTCTCTCACACGGATTTTTGTCTAACCGCTCAAAACCGCAGCTTAGGATCTTTCCTACAGCTCTGGTTAGGTCTTCCGAACATTGCGCCCGCCGAGACGAAACCCAACCACTCGCCCACAAAAAAGCCGCGCATCAAGCGCGGCTTTTCAATTTGGTGGGCCCACACGGACTCGAACCGTGGACCAAAGGATTATGAGTCCTCTGCTCTAACCAACTGAGCTATAGGCCCTCAGTAGGCCGCGGATTATAGCGACGGTTTCGCGGCTGTGCTATCCGAAAAATCCGATACGGTTATATGCAGAAACGTCGCGGCGAATTCGTCCGGGGGCAGCGGCAGGCTGACGATGTAGCCCTGGATCTGTTCACAACCTTCTGCGGCGAGGAATTGTTGTTGCGCCTGGGTTTCCACGCCTTCGGCAATCACGGTGAATTGCATGCTGCGGCCGAGCGCGATGATGGCGCGCACAATGGCCGCGTCGTGGGGGTCGTCAGGCAGTCCGCGGACGAAGGACTGGTCGATCTTGAGGATGTCCAGCGGCAGGCGTTTGAGATAGCTGAGCGAGGAGTAGCCGGTGCCGAAGTCATCGATCGCCAGTTGCACGCCGAGGTGTTTGAGCTGGTGCAGCACTGCCAGCGCCTCTTCGGCCTGACTCATGATGAAATTCTCGGTAATTTCCAGTTGCAGTAAATCCGGCCTGAGGCGGTTGTCCTTGAGCAGTTGCTCGATGCGCACCAACAGGTTCGGCTGACGCAGCTGCGCGCCAGCGAGGTTTACCGAGAGCGGCCCGAGCGGTTGGTAGATCCGGCTCCACTCGAACATTTGCCGGCAAGCGGTTTCGAGCACCCAGTCACCGATCTGCAGGATCATGCCGTTCTCTTCGGCCAGCGGAATGAAATGCTCGGGCGGCACGTCGCCGAAGGTTGGGTGGCGCCAGCGAATCAGCGCCTCTGCACCGACCAGACTGTGGTCGACCAGGCTGATTTTCGGTTGGTAATAGAGAAACAGCTCATCGCGCTCGATGGCGCGGCGCAGTTCGTGTTCCAACGCTACGCGCTCGCTGGCTTGGGCGGTGAGGTCGCGGGTGTAGCTTTCGACGCGGTTACGCCCCTTGGCTTTGGAGCGGTACATCGCCGCGTCGGCGTTTTTCACCAGTGTGGCGACATCGCAGCCGTCGCGGGGATAAAGGCTGGTGCCGATGCTCGCGCTGATAAAAAACTCGTGTTCGCCGGCCTGGAACGGTGCACCGAAGCAGTTGAGCAGTTTCGTCGCGATGTTGTCGGCGTCGCTGGCTTGCTGCAGGCCCGGTAGCAGAATGATGAACTCGTCGCCGCCCAGCCGCGCGACCGTGTCGATATCGCGCAATTGTTCTTTCAAGCGCACGGCAATGCCCTTGAGCAACAGGTCGCCGACCGGGTGGCCGAGGCTGTCGTTGATGTGTTTGAAACGGTCGAGATCGAGAAACAGCACGGCACCCTGGCCGCCATTTTCCTGCTGGCTGGTCAGGGCCATTTGCAGGCGGCTCTCGAACAAGGTGCGGTTTGGCAAGCCGGTGAGCGGGTCGTGGTGAGCCTGGTAATCGAGCTTGGCCTGGGCATGCTTGAGGCTGGAAATATCGGCGAACACCGCGACGAAGTGGGTGATGAACTTGTCGCGATTGCGCACGGCGCTGATGGTCAGCCAGCTTGGGTACAGCTCGCCGTTCTTGCGCCGGTTGGAAATCTCGCCCTGCCAGTGGCCTTCGTCGGTCAATTGGTGCCACATCGCCGCGTAGAAAGCGCTGTCATGCAGCCCTGACGCCAGCAAGCGTGGCGTGTGGCCCAGCGCTTCACTTTCGCTGTAACCGGTGATTTCGGTGAAAGCGCGATTGACGGCGCTGATGTGTTGTTGAGTATCGGTGATCAACACGCCCTCGGCGGTGCTCTCGAAAACGGTCGCGGCCTGCTGCAGTTTTTCCTGCATGAGATGGCGTTCGGTGATGTCGCGGGCGATGGTCAGCATGCAATCCTCGTCGCCGATCGGCAGCGGTCGACTGGACACTTCGCACAGGCGAATCTGCCCGTCGCTGCGACGGATGTGGCAAGTGAAGTCGCGGACAAACCCGTCGCGCTTTAGCAGATCGAGCATCTGCTTGCGTTCGTTGAGGTTGACCCAGATGCCCAGATCCAGCGTTGAACGATCCACCGACATGGCGCTGTTGAAACCAGTGATACGACTAAAACCTTCGTTGACCTCCAACAGCAGGCCGTCGCTCTGGCGCGACAGCAACAGGCCATCCGGCGACGCATGGAAAGCCTTGGCGAACTTCTCTTCAGAGGTTTGCAGTTGCTGTTGGGTTTCCTTGAGCTGGCTGATGTCGCGAACTACCACCACCAGCGCCGGGGTGGTGTCGAGGTCGAAAGGCTCGGCGGAAATCAGCCCGGTGAACAATTGGCCGTTGTTGCGGCGAAAGGGCATTTCCAGATTACGGATGCTGCCGGCCTGCAAACGCTGCAAGAGGCCCGGCCCCACCCCGGGGATGCCCCAGATATTGAGGTTGGTGGCGGTCTGGCCGATCACCTCCTCGGCCCTAAGGCCGATCTGCTCTTCGAAGGCCTCGTTGACCTCCAGCAGGCAGCCGTCGGACAGGCGTGCAATCACCAGAATGTCCGGGCATTGCTCGAACACCGAAGCGAACTTCTGCTCGGACAGGCGCAGCGCTTCTTCGGTGCGTTTGATTTCGCTGATATCGATCATCAACCCGCGCATCACCGGTTCGTGGCCATGCTCGATCAGGCTGACAATGTCGCGCACCCACAGGCAGCGGCCGTCGGCGGTGATCACGCGATAATCGACGATGTGATCGCGGCCCTGGCGCAGCGCTTCCCTGCAATAGTTCTGCGTGCGGGTCAGGTCGGCCGGGTGAATGATGTTGTGCCAGAAACCCGGAATCAGCCAGTGAGACTGTGGATACCCGAGCAGGTCTTCAGCATGGGGCGAAACATAGCTGTAGGTGAAGTCGCTCATCCGCGCTTCCCAAGCGATCGCCGACAAGCTCTCCACCAGACCGCGGTAGTGATATTCGCTGCTGCGCAATTCCTGTTCGAGGTCGATGCGCCGGCTGATTTCCGAGCTCAGGCGGCGGTTGATGCGAATCACCACGGCCAGCACCGTCATCAACAACAACAGGCCGGGCAGGCCATACATCAGCAGATCTGACCAGAACGTGCGGTGGTCGAGCACATTACCGACCCAATGTTCCTGAATGCTGCTGATTTCCGCCGGTGTCATGTCGGCCAGGACTTTATCGAGAATGCCCACCAACATCTTGTTGTAGCGGGGCACGGCCATCGCCAGTTGATAGCGATACGGGGTCTCGCCACTGACGTAGAGCCCGTCAAGCTTGAGCTGGCGCAGGCTCCACACACTGGAAGCCAGGTCGCCAACCACCGCGTCCACTTCATCGGTCGCCAGGGCTTGCAGCGCCGAACTGACATTGGGCATGGCCACCAGATTCAGATCGGGATGGTGAGTGCGCAGCAGTTCGTGAGGAGCGTAGTTTTCCACTACGGCGATTTTCAGACCGTACAGGTCGTCGAGTTTGCGCGGCTGGGCCCCGCCGACATGGGCCAGAATGACGATCGGGAAGTCGAGGTACGGCCGGGTAAATGACAGGTAATTCTGGCGTTCCGGCGTGGACATGATTCCCGGCAGCAAATCGATCTTGCCTTTTTTGACCTGCTCCAGCACCACCGTCCAGCTTGCCGGTTCGATGGGCGTCAGCTTGATCGCCAAACGTTGGCGAATCACGTCGATATAGTCAGCGGCGAGACCCTGATAGCGGTTCTGGTCGTCACGAAATTCGAAAGGCGGCCACGACGCGTCGACACCCAGGCGCAAGTCAGGGTGAGCCGCCAGCCAGCTGCGTTCTTCATCGGTGAGAGTCAGCGCGTCAGCCGTGGCGGTGCAGATCATCAATGACAGCAGAAAAAGCACGGGCGCCAGTCTGGGCATAACGCTCTCGTCAGGGCTTGGGATGATTGTTTCGAGTGTAGACGGGGTACGCGACGGGGAGGGCGGAGCGGGGAATTTAATCTGCCATAAAACAAAACCCCCGGCCTGGGCCGGGGGTTCTGGTATCACTCGTCGAGGAAGGAGCGCAGATGCTCGCTTCGCGTCGGGTGGCGCAGCTTGCGCAGCGCCTTGGCTTCGATCTGACGGATCCGCTCACGCGTTACGTCAAACTGTTTGCCCACCTCTTCTAGCGTGTGGTCGGTGTTCATGTCGATACCGAAACGCATGCGTAGTACCTTGGCTTCACGGGCAGTGAGGCCGGACAGCACTTCGCGAGTCGCTTCCTTCAGGCTTTCCACTGTGGCGACATCGATTGGCGACTGCATGGTCGAGTCTTCGATGAAGTCGCCCAGATGGGAGTCTTCGTCATCACCGATCGGGGTTTCCATGGAGATCGGCTCTTTGGCGATCTTCAGTACCTTGCGGATCTTGTCCTCAGGCATTTCCATGCGTTCGCCCAGCTCTTCCGGAGTCGGTTCGCGACCCATTTCCTGCAACATCTGCCGGGAAATACGGTTGAGCTTGTTGATCGTCTCGATCATGTGCACCGGGATACGGATGGTGCGCGCCTGGTCGGCGATCGAGCGAGTGATCGCCTGACGGATCCACCAGGTGGCATAAGTCGAGAACTTGTAACCGCGACGGTATTCGAACTTGTCCACCGCCTTCATCAGGCCGATGTTGCCTTCCTGGATCAGATCGAGGAATTGCAGGCCGCGGTTGGTGTACTTCTTGGCGATCGAGATCACCAGACGCAGGTTGGCTTCAACCATCTCTTTTTTCGCGCGGCGGGCCTTGGCCTCACCGATCGACATGCGACGGTTGATGTCCTTGATTTCTGCGATGGTCAGGCCGGTCTCGGTTTCCAGCGCAATCAGCTTCTGCTGGCAACGGATGATGTCCGGCTGCACGCGACCGATGGCTTCGGCGTACTTGCTCTTGCCTTTGGCCAGGGCGTCGGACCAGCTTTCGTCGACTTCGTTGCCCGGGAACTGACGCAGGAAATCGGCGCGCGGCATACGTGCATCACGTACGCACAGCTGCATGATCGCGCGCTCTTGCTGACGCAGGCGATCCAGGGCACTGCGTACACGCTCGACCAGGGCTTCGAATTGCTTCGGCACCAGTTTGATCGGCATGAACAGCTCGGCCAGGGCCAGCAACTCGGCAACGGCTGCCTTGTTGTGACGACCGTGCTTTTTCAGGGCCTTGCGGGTGATTTCCATCTGGTCGGCGACGGCACCGAAGCGCTGCGCAGCGATGACCGGATCCGGACCGCTTTCGGCTTCTTCTTCATCGTCGGAAGATTCGGCATCATCGTCGTCGGTATCGTCGTCGGCCTTGACGGCTTTCGGGTCAACCGGCGGCGGCACTTCTGCCGCAGGCGGCGCGATGCCGTCGTCCGGGTCGATATAACCGCTCAGGACGTCGGACAGGCGACCACCTTCGGTGGTGACGCGGGTGTACTCGGAGAGAATGTGGTCAACCGTGCCTGGGAAGTGCGCAATCGCGCTCATCACTTCACGAATGCCTTCTTCGATCCGCTTGGCGATTTCGATTTCGCCTTCACGGGTCAGAAGCTCGACCGTACCCATTTCACGCATGTACATGCGCACCGGGTCAGTGGTGCGACCGATATCGGTCTCCACCGCCGCCAACGCAGCGGCTGCTTCTTCCGCAGCGGCCTCGTCGGTATCGGCGTCGGCCAACATAAGGGCGTCCGCATCCGGAGCACTCTCGTGTACGGGGATCCCCATGTCGTTAATCATGCGGATGATGTCTTCCACCTGCTCCGGATCTGAAATATCCTCGGGCAGGTGGTCGTTGACCTCGGCGTAAGTCAGATACTTCTGCTCACGACCCAGTTTGATCAACTCAATAATACGAGACTGCTGTTGCGCTTTTCCGGACATAACACCCTATCCACTGAAGGTCTTGGCGGGCAAAAAACAAGCCGAGGATTATACCTGAGCTATGACCTCACGCGCCAGTTGAGGTCGGGTTTGATGCGGAAACATTGCGACTTAAAAGGTCGCGCAGTTGATTTTTCTCTTCGACGCTCAGTTCGCTTTGCCGCGCTTTCCTGAGTAACTGTTCGAGATTTCGCTCGCGTTGGCGGGCGGACAAGCTAGTAATGGTGTCGAAAAACTGTTGTTCAAGGTTATCTCCGTCAATCAGCCATTCCTTTTCTGCCAGCGCCTTGAGCAAGCGACCCTGTTCAGTACCGTGCCATCGCGCGATCAGCTGAAATGAGTTTAGCTTGGGATTCTTCTGTACGGCTTCGAGCAGGGCCACAAGCAGCTGGGCGTTGGTCTGATTTTCATCGGCAATGTGCCCGGCGTCTTCGACGCGCTTGGCCAGTTGCGGATGATGGAGCAATGTTCGCAGTGCCGTCAGGGTTGGCGATTCAACGCCAATCGGCGTACGCGGGCGCTGCTGTTCGCGATCGCCACCACGCTTGCCGTTCTTGTCCCACGGTTTCTTGTCCCACTTCTTGCCGCCGGCGCCGGGTTTCTTCGGCGTCCATTCCTGCTGCGGCACATACATGTCCTGTGCCTGCGGCTGATGGTAGTCGCTGTAGTCCGGCATGGCGTCATAATCGAAGCCCGGATCGTAGGCGGGCGGTGCTTCCTGCGGCGCACTCTGAACCAATTGGCTGACGGTTTCGCTGCTCAGGCCAGTGATTTCGGTCAGGCGCTGACGCATGAGAATACGCAGGTTTGCGCCCGGCACCTTGTCGATCAATGGTGCGGCGAGGGTGGCCATGTGCGCCTTGCCCTCAAGAGAGCGCGGGTCGGATTCTTCGGTCAGTTGCTGGAAAAAATAATCGGCCAGCGGCTGCGCGTGCTGATTGATGCGCGCCTTGAATGCGTCGGTGCCTTCCGCGCGAACCAGGGTGTCCGGGTCTTCGCCTTCGGGCAAAAACAGGAACCGCGCGCGACGACCGTCCTGCAGGCACGGCAGGGTCGCTTCCAGTGCACGCCAGGCTGCGTTGCGGCCGGCCTGGTCGCCGTCGAAGCAGAACAACACGTTCGGGACGACGCGGAACAAGCGCTTGAGGTGTTCTTCGCTGGTCGCGGTACCCAGCGTGGCGACGGCATTGCGCAAGCCTTGCTGGGCGAGGGCTATGACGTCCATGTAACCCTCGACGACGATGATTTCGTCGAGGTTGCGATTGTTCTTGCGTGCTTCATAAAGGCCGTAGAGTTCCTGGCCTTTATGGAATACCGGGGTTTCCGGTGAGTTCAGGTACTTGGGCTTGTCGTCGCCCAGTACGCGACCGCCGAAGGCGATGATCCGTCCACGGGTATCGCGAATCGGGAACATCACGCGATCGCGGAAGCGGTCATAGCGTTTGCCGGTTTCGGCGTTCTCGATCAGCAGGCCAGCTTCGATCATGGCCTTCTGTTGCAACGTGTCGCTGCTCAGATGCTTGAGCAGGTTGTCCCAGCCCGGCGGCGCAAAACCGAGGCCGAAATCCCGAGCGATCTCGCCCGTCAGCCCGCGCCCCTTGAGGTAATCCACCGCAGCCTTGCGCGACGGATGACTCTTGAGTGCCTGCCGGTAAAAATCAGCGGCGGCGGTCAGCAGCGGGTACAGCGGCGAATCGGTCGGCTGGCGCGGCTTGCGCTCGCGACCGCTTTCTTCGCGGGGGATTTCCATGCCGGCGGCTTTGGCCAGATCTTCGACGGCCTGGGGGAAGTCCAGGTTGTCGTGATCCATGAGAAAGCCGAGGGCGTTGCCGCCGGCGCCGCAACCGAAGCAGTAATAGAACTGTTTGTCGGGGCTGACGCTGAATGACGGGGTTTTCTCTTTATGGAACGGGCAGCAGGCGGTGTAGTTCTTGCCGGCCTTCTTCAATTGCACGCGCGAGCTGACCACGTCGACGATGTCGGTGCGGTTCAGCAGGTCGTCAATGAAGCTCTGGGGAATCAGCCCGGCCATGGCGTTCTCGTCGTCTGCGCTGCAATAAATCCGTTGCGACAGGCCGTCGGACGCGGGCCATTGCTGGAAACGCACAAAAAGTGCGGCTCGACCGGTGTCGTCTGCGTAATCGCTGTCGGGAAGTGTATCTGCCGAAAATCCACTGACGTTAGTACCTATCAGTCTTCGACTATGTGAAAGTGTTGCGCTGAATCCGCTGACGGCCGATTGTCGACCTCGGATAGCTCAATAAAGCGGGCACGCATGCAGGTGCCTTGGGCTGATCGTCGTAAGAGGAATCAGTGGGTGTGCTCGTCAGTAGCCTTGAAAGGCTCGTCAGAAAAGACGTGCACCGCTGGCAAAAGAGCCAGGCCTGACGCGGTGAAGCAGATTTGTCTCGGTCGCATCGGCGGCGTCGACGGTGAAGCATCAAGCGTTTTACGCAAATGCCATTAGCCCGGCTGAGGGCCGGGCTTAGGCAAGAAGCTTGCTACGAACGTCTGTGGATTAGTACAGACGAACGGCGCGGCGCTGTTCGCGCTGAACTTTCTTGGCGTGACGCTTAACAGCGGCTGCTGCCTTGCGCTTACGCTCAGAAGTTGGCTTCTCGTAAAATTCGCGGCTACGAACTTCAGCCAGTACACCGGCTTTTTCGCAGGAGCGCTTGAAACGACGCAGAGCTACGTCGAAGGGTTCGTTCTCTTTTACTTTGACGGCTGGCATCCAGAGCTACCTTCATTCATTACCGGGGTCAACATCCTCGCGGCAAAAGAGCACTTGAAGACGTCGGTTTTTAAGGGTTGCGGATGTTAACCCCTCATCGCTCGGAATGCAAAGCCTCTGATCGAAAACCGCTGGTCGGGGCATCACGTGGCGACTATTATGCGCGCCTTCGAATTCAGCCTAAACAAGGCGCAAACCCATGCTAGTACTGGGATTAGAAACCTCCTGCGACGAAACCGGCGTCGCATTGTATGACAGTGAACGCGGTCTGCTGGCCGACGCGCTGTTCAGTCAGATCGACCTGCACCGTGTCTATGGCGGTGTGGTGCCGGAGCTGGCCTCGCGTGACCACGTCAAACGCATGCTGCCCTTGATCCGTCAGGTGTTGGCCGAGGCCGACTGCGTGCCGACCGAGATCGATGCAATCGCCTATACCGCAGGTCCTGGCCTGGTCGGCGCGTTGCTGGTCGGTGCTTCCTGCGCGCAGGCGCTGGCGTTTGCCTGGGGCATTCCGGCTCTCGGTGTGCACCACATGGAAGGCCACTTGCTGGCGCCGATGCTGGAACCGAAACCGCCGGAATTTCCGTTCGTCGCTTTGTTGGTTTCCGGTGGTCATACCCAGTTGGTTCAGGTCGACGGCATTGGCCAATACAGCCTGCTCGGCGAGACGCTCGACGATGCGGCCGGCGAAGCTTTCGACAAAACCGCGAAGATGATGGGCCTCAATTACCCCGGCGGGCCGGAAATCGCCAAGCTGGCCGAGAAGGGCGTCGCAGGACGTTTCACCTTTCCGCGTCCGATGTGTGATCGCCCGGGTCTGGACTTCAGTTTCAGCGGCTTGAAAACCTTCGCCCTCAATACCTGGCAGCAATGCGTCAGCGCCGGGGACGACGGCGAGCAAGCCCGTTGCGACATCGCGCTGGCGTTCCAGCAGGCCGTGGTGGAGACTTTGACCATCAAGTGCAAGCGCGCCCTGAAACATGCAGGCATGAAGCGACTGGTGATTGCCGGCGGCGTCAGCGCCAACAAGGCGTTGCGGGTTTCGCTGGAAAAGATGCTCGGCGATATGAAGGGTGATGTGTTCTATGCGCGCCCGGAGTTCTGCACCGACAATGGCGCGATGATCGCATTTGCCGGTTGCCAGCGCCTGAAGGCCGGCCAGCAGGAAAGTCTGGCCATCACCGTGCAGGCACGCTGGCCAATGGAGCAGTTGTCGGCGCTGTAATGAGCGACGCTCATGGACGGCAGTCAGAAATGCCGTTCGCGCCCGGCAAACAGGTCGCGTAGATTGCCGCGATGGCGCCAGACAATCAGCAAGGTCAGCGCGCTCATTGGCAGCAAGGCTTCCGGCTCCTGCCAGGCCAGCAATGGCAGGGTCAGTGGCGTGGCAATCAGCGCCGCCAGCGAGCTGGTGCGAGTCAGGTAGAACGTCAGCAGCCAGGCGCACACCGCCAGCAGCGCGGCGGGTGGATACAGACCGAGCAGCATGCCGGCGGCAGTGGCAACGCCTTTGCCGCCGCGAAAGCGAAAGTACAAAGGGAACAGGTGACCGATCACGGCGCACACGCCAATCCAGGCCTGATCCTGCAGTGAAAGGCCCGCGCCCGAGGCGATCAGCACCGGCAGCAGGCCTTTGCACAGATCACCGAGCAGGGTCAGGATCGCCAGTTTGCGACCGGCCAGGCGCAGCATGTTGGTGGCGCCGGCATTACCCGAGCCACTCATTCGCGGGTCCGGATTTCCGGTCAGGCGGCTGAGCAAAATGGCAAAGGACAGCGAGCCGAGCAGGTAGGCGAGAATCGCCAGTAGCCAAAACATGCTAACTATTCCGGGCGAGGACGCCCTGATTCTAACGGCGCATCGCGCCCTTGTCGTGCAGCGGAGAGAAGTGCTTGGACAGAGTGTTTATCGAGGGCCTGGAAGTCGACACCGTGATCGGTGCCTACGACTGGGAGCGCGGCATCCGTCAGTGCCTGCGTCTTGATCTGAGCTTCGCCTGGGACAATCGCCCGGCCGCCGCCGGTGACGACCTGACCCTGGCGCTCGATTACGCCAGTGTTTCCACGCGCATTCAGGCCTTCGCCGAGCAGGCGCAGTTCCAGCTGGTCGAAACCTTCGCCGAGCGTCTGGTTGAAGTGCTCATGGCCGAATTCAAGATCACCTGGGTGCGACTGAAACTGACCAAACCGGGCGCCGTTCCAGCGGCCAAGGGTGGTGTGGGTGTGGAGATCGAGCGCGGATGTCGCTGACTCAGGTCTACCTCGGGCTCGGTAGCAATATCGAGCGCGAAACCCATTTGCGCGCCGGTCTCGATGCGCTGGCCACGTTCCTGGTGGATATCCGTTGTTCGGCGGTGTTCGAGAGCCAACCGGTGGGCATCAAGAGCGGGCCGTTCTTCAATTTCGTGGTCTCGGCCTACACCGATCTGCCGTTGATGGAGCTTGACCGCCGCTTGAAATTCATCGAGGCGGACAACGGTCGTTATGCCCCGGATCGCAAAGGTCTGCCGCTGGATATCGACGTGCTGCTGTATGGCGATCTGGTGGGTAATTTCGATGGATTGATGCTGCCGCGTGCTGAAATCCTGAAAAATGCCTTTGTGCTGTGGCCGCTGTCGTTGATTGCGCCGGATCGGGTGCATCCGGGAGTGGGCAAGAGCTTTGCGATGTTGTGGGCTGAAGCGCAGATTGATCAGGTGTTGGCGCCGGTTGCGTTCGAATGGCGGGGGGAGCAGCTCACGCCTTCGGATTTGCGGTGATATCAAATGCGCTTTCGCGAGCAGGCTCGCTCCCACATTGGATCGAGGTCTCATGTGGGAGCGAGCCTGCTCGCGAAGTTTTTTATCAGGCTGTCGCCGCCTCTTTGTAGGCTTTCAACGCCTTCAGTCGTTCCCGCTTCAGCGCTTCGCCCAGTTCCGGCCCCTTGAATCCCTGCTCCAGCAACGGCTGCACCGCCACCGCTCGCGCAGCCTTCGCCGCTCCGCGCAAATAATCGGCCTGTGGATAACTGCGCTGCTCCAGGCCCTTGCGGCCACGGGCGTCCATCTCGCACGCGGCGATAAATTCCTCGAAGCGCTGTGGCCGGCGATAGATATCGAAACTTTGCAGCAACTCCAACAGCGTCGAGGCTTTCAGCTCCAGCGCCCGGTGCCCATGGGTGTGGTATTGCCCGACCAGCAGCGCCAGTTCCTGACAGTCTTTGGGGACTTTGAAGCGCTCGTTGACCGCTTTGATCAGCTTCAGCCCGGTGTGCTCATGGGCGATATGCCGAGGCCATTCGTCTTCCGGCGTCAGGCCTTTGCCCAAGTCGTGCAGCAGGCAGGCCCAGCGCACCGTCAGCGGCTGCCTGTGCAGGGCTGATTGCTCCAGCACGCTCAGGGTGTGCAAGCCGGTATCGATTTCCGGGTGATGAGTTTCCGGCTGGGGTACGCCGAACAGGGCATCGATTTCCGGTATCAGCTCTTTGAGCGCGCCGCAGTCGCGCAATACCTGGATGAAGACCTGTGGATGGTCTTCCAGCAACGCCCGGGAAATTTCCTTCCAACTGCGTTCGGCAGTCAGAGCCTGCAGTTCGCCGGACTCACTGAGCTGACGCATCAGGTCCATGGTCTCGTCGGCGACCGTAAAGCCCAATCCTGCGTAGCGCGCAGCAAAACGGGCAACGCGCAGCACTCGCAGCGGATCTTCGGCGAATGCCGGGGATACATGGCGCAGGATTCGTGCTTCGAGATCGCGCTGACCATGGTACGGATCGGTCAGGTTGAGCTGATCGTCCTCGGCCATGGCATTGATCGTCAGGTCGCGGCGAATCAGGTCTTCTTCAAGCGTCACTTCGGGACTTGCGTAGAAGGTGAAGCCGCCGTAACCCCGGCCACTCTTGCGTTCCGTACGGGCGAGGGCATATTCCTCACCGGTTTTGGGGTGCAGAAACACCGGAAAGTCGGCGCCAACCGGGCGGTATCCCTTGGCGAGCATTTCCTCCGTGGTGGCGCCCACCACGACCCTGTCGATGTCAGCGACCGGCAACCCCAACAGGCGATCACGTACTGCGCCGCCAACCTTGTAAACCTGCATAAAAAACCTCCGTCAGTCCGACAGGATAACCCTTGCGTCAGACTTTCGGAGGCCGGAACCGGATCAAAGATGAATCACGGCCAGATCGAGCCGGCCGTAATCGCCTTCGCTGTGTTCACTGCGTGGCGGCACGTGATGGGTTTTCATGATCTGGTCGCCTTGCAGGGTTTCCAGATGAATGTCGAAGCCCCAGAGCCGGTGCAGGTGCTTGAGGACTTCTTCGGTGGAGTCGCCCAAGGGTTTGCGGTCGTGCTGCTGATGGCGCAGGGTCAGCGAGCGATCGCCCCGTCGATCGATGCTGTAGATCTGCACGTTCGGCTCACGATTGCCGAGGTTGTATTGCGCTGCCAGGGTTTCACGGATGATGCGGTAGCCGCCCTCATCATGAATGGCCGGCACCAGCAAGTCGTCTTTCTGGTCGTCATCGAGAATGCTGAACAGCTTCAGATCGCGGATCACCTTGGGCGACAGGTACTGCAGGATGAAGCTCTCGTCCTTGAAACTGCTCATGGCGAACTTGATGGTCGACAGCCAGTCGGAACCGGCGATGTCCGGGAACCAGCGGCGATCCTCTTCGGTAGGCTCTTCGCACATGCGCCGAATGTCGCGGTACATGGCGAAACCCAATGCATAGGGGTTGATGCCGCTGTAGTACGGACTGTCAAAGCCAGGCTGAAACACCACGCTGGTGTGCGAGGTGAGGAACTCCATCATGAAACCGTCGGTCACCAGGCCTTCGTCATACAGGTCATTCATCAGCGTGTAATGCCAGAACGTTGCCCAGCCTTCGTTCATGACTTGGGTCTGGCGCTGCGGATAGAAATACTGGGCGATCTTGCGCACGATGCGCACGATTTCGCGCTGCCAGGGTTCCAGCAGCGGCGCGTGTTTCTCGATGAAATAGAGGATGTTTTCCTGCGGTTCGGCCGGGAAGCGGGCGTTGTCCTTGTCGCTGTATTTGTCCGCGCCTTTGGGAATGGTGCGCCACAGATCATTGATCTGCTTCTGCATGTGCTCCTCGCGATCCTTCTGCCGCCGGCGCTCTTCTTCGGCGGAAATCGGATACGGGCGCTTGTAGCGGTCGACACCGTAATTCATCAGGGCATGGCAGGAATCGAGCAGGTCTTCCACGGCATCGATGCCGTGGCGCTCTTCGCACTGCATGATGTACTGCTTGGCGAACACCAGGTAATCGATGATCGAACTGGCGTCAGTCCAGGTACGGAACAGGTAGTTGCCCTTGAAGAAGCTGTTGTGGCCATAGCAGGCATGGGCCACCACCAGCGCCTGCATGCAGATGGTGTTTTCTTCCATCAGATAGGCGATGCACGGGTCGGAGTTGATCACGATCTCGTAAGCCAGGCCCATCTGTCCGCGACTGTAGGATTTCTCTGTGCTGAGGAAGTGTTTGCCGTAGGACCAGTGGTGATAGCCCAGCGGCATGCCCACTGAGGCATAGGCGTCCATCATCTGCTCGGCGGTGATCACTTCGATCTGGTTGGGATAGGTGTCCAGAGCATAACGGGCCGCGATCCGGGCGATTTCGCGGTCGTAGGTCTGGATCAGCTCGAATGTCCATTCGGAGCCGGTGGAAATCGGTTGGCGCTTCTGCTCTTTGGCGGTCATGTCACTAACCTGCGCTGGAAGAGTTCACGGAAGACCGGATAGATATCTCCGGCCGAGACCAGTTGCTGCTGGGCAAACGTGTCAGAGAAGGCTTCGGCGATGCGTTCGTATTCGTACCACAGGGCCTGATGTTCGCGCGGGGTGATCTCCACATAAGTGTAGTACTGCACAAACGGCATGATCTGGTTGATCAGGATGTCGCGGCAGATCGGCGAATCGTCGTTCCAGTTGTCGCCATCGGAGGCCTGAGCGGCGTAGATGTTCCACTCGTTGCTCGGATAGCGCTCGGCCATGATTTCCTGCATCAGCTTCAGGGCGCTGGAAACAATGGTGCCGCCGGTCTCACGAGAATAGAAAAACTCCTCTTCGTCCACTTCCCGGGCGCTGGTGTGGTGACGGATGAACACCACGTCGATCTTGTCGTAGTTACGCTTGAGAAACAGGTACAGCAGGATGAAAAAGCGCTTGGCGATGTCCTTGGTGGCCTGCGTCATAGAACCGGACACGTCCATCAGGCAGAACATCACTGCTTTGGAACTGGGATTGGGTTGCTTGACCAACAGGTTGTATTTCAAGTCGAAGGTGTCGAGGAACGGCACGCGGTGAATGCGCGCGCTGAGTTTCTCGATTTCAGCTTCGAGTTCCTGAATATCGCCGAAGTTGTCCGGTTCTTCGCGCTTGAGCCGCGCCAGCTCTTCCTTGGCTTCGCGCAGTTTCGCGCGACTGCTGCCGGACAGGGCGATACGACGCGCATGAGCCGAGCGCAACGTGCGGATGATATTGATGCGTGAAGGGTTACCTTCGTTGCTGATCCCGGCGCGGACGGTTTTGAACGTGTCGGTGCCGGTCAGGTTGCGTTTGACCAGATTCGGCAGTTCCAGGTCTTCGAACATGAACTCGAGGAACTCTTCCTGCGTGATCTGGAAGACGAACTCGTCCATGCCTTCGCCGGAATTGCCAGCCTTGCCCGGACCGCGCCCACCTCCGCCGCCCGGTGGACGGGCGACATGTTCACCGGCCGTGAACTCTTTGTTGCCGGGATGCACCACGGTCTGTTTGCCGCCGCGTCCGTGATGAAGCACCGGTTCGTCGATGTCGCGACCGGGAATGCTGATCTGTTCACCGTGCTCCATATCGGTGATGGAACGGCGACTGACTGCCTCTTCGACAGCCTTCTTGATGTGGTCACGGTAACGCCGCAGAAAACGCTGACGGTTTACCGTGCTCTTGTTCTTGCCATTGAGGCGTCGGTCGATCACATAGCTCATAAGGCCCCTCCGGGGAGCTTCAAGTTTTGAGCTGCAAGCTGCAAGTGGAAGCGAATGCCCGTGTGTCAGGGTTCACACGCTTTGTTCTTGCAGCTTGTGGCTTATAGCTTGCAGCTGCCTCACTGCGACTTGCGGACCCGCAGGTACCATTCGGACAGCAGGCGTACCTGTTTATCGGTGTAGCCACGTTCAACCATTCGCGTAACGAAGTCGTTGTGTTTCTGCTGATCCTCCTTGCTGGCCTTGGCGTTGAAGCTGATGACGGGCAGCAGGTCTTCGGTGTTGGAGAACATTTTCTTCTCGATGACCACCCGCAGTTTTTCGTAGCTGAGCCAGGTCGGGTTCTTGCCGTTGTTGTTAGCCCGAGCGCGCAGGACGAAGTTGACGATCTCGTTGCGGAAATCCTTCGGATTGCTGATGCCGGCCGGCTTCTCGATTTTTTCCAGCTCTTCGTTCAGGGCTACGCGGTTGAGGATCTCGCCGGTTTCCGGGTCGCGATACTCCTGGTCCTGAATCCAGAAATCCGCGTACAGCACGTAGCGATCGAAGATGTTCTGGCCGTATTCGCTGTAGGACTCCAGATAAGCGGTCTGGATTTCCTTGCCGATAAACTCGATGTAGCGCGGCGCCAGGTATTCCTTCAGATAGCGCAGGTAACGTTCGCGGGTTTCGGCCTGGAACTGTTCCTGTTCGATCTGTTGTTCAAGCACATAGAGCAGGTGCACCGGGTTGGCGGCGATTTCATGCGGATCGAAGTTGAACACCTTGGAGAGGATCTTGAAGGCGAAGCGGGTCGACAGGCCGTTCATGCCTTCGTCGACACCGGCCGAATCGCGGTACTCCTGAATCGACTTGGCCTTCGGATCGGTGTCCTTGAGGTTTTCGCCGTCGTAGACGCGCATCTTCGAATAGATGTTGGAGTTTTCCGGCTCCTTGAGGCGCGACAACACGGTGAACTGCGCGAGCATTTTCAGGGTGTCCGGTGCGCAGTGCGCCTTGGACAGGGAGCTGTTGAAAAGCAGTTTGTCGTAGATCTTCACTTCGTCGCTGACGCGCAGGCAGTACGGCACTTTGACGATGTAGATCCGGTCGATGAACGCCTCGTTGTTCTTGTTGTTGCGGAAGGTGTGCCACTCCGATTCGTTGGAGTGAGCCAGCAGGATGCCGGTAAACGGAATCGCGCCGAGGCCTTCGGTACTGTTGTAGTTGCCCTCCTGGGTAGCAGTCAGCAATGGGTGCAGCACCTTGATCGGCGCCTTGAACATTTCGACGAATTCCATCAAGCCCTGGTTGGCCCGGCACAACGCACCGGAGTAGCTGTAGGCATCGGCGTCGTTCTGCGGGAATTCTTCGAGTTTGCGGATATCGACCTTGCCGACCAGCGCCGAGATGTCCTGGTTGTTCTCGTCACCGGGTTCGGTCTTGGCCACGGCAATCTGATTGAGGATCGACGGGTACAGCTTGACCACGCGGAACTGGCTGATGTCGCCGCCGAATTCGGCCAGGCGCTTGGTCGCCCATGGCGACATGATGGTGTTCAGGTAGCGCCGTGGAATGCCGAAATCTTCCTCGAGGATCGCGCCATCTTCGGTGGCGTTGAACAGACCCAGAGGCGACTCGAAGACCGGCGAGCCCTTGATGGCATAAAAGGGCACTTTCTCCATCAGCTGTTTCAGCTTCTCGGCCAGGGACGATTTACCGCCACCGACGGGGCCGAGTAGATAAAGAATCTGTTTCTTCTCTTCCAGGCCTTGGGCGGCGTGGCGGAAATACGAGACGATCTGGTCGATGCATTCTTCCATCCCGTGGAAGTCTTCAAAGGCCGGATAGCGGCGGATCACCTTGTTGGAGAAGATGCGCGACAGCCTCGAATTGGTCGAAGTGTCGAGCAGTTCCGGTTCGCCGATCGCCATCAACAGACGTTCGGCGGCGGAAACGTAGGCGCTGCGATCGTTTTTGCACAGCTCCAGGTACTCCTGCAGAGAGAGTTCTTCCTGGCGTGTGGATTCGAAGCGTTGTTGGAAGTGGCTAAAGATACTCATGACGTCACCTCGCTCGATACGTGGAGCCGACGCCGGATCACTCAGTCGATGCTGGCAGCAGTCGCTGTGGCAGCTGCTGTTTACCCCCCAGAATTCTCCCACGGTCGACAAACCGCGAAAGCTACTCCCGATGACCCGCGCGCCGGTGTACCGGCTCTCCCCTGTTTTGGATGGCCTGCGCTTAAGGATAGTTGGGAATTCGAGAGGTAAAGGCGAGATACGTAATTAGTTGTGGCAGACCGTTCGTCTGCCGCGCGCAGGCCCACGGCAGCCGGGGCCTGCGCTGCGCAAAAAAATTATTCGGCGGTGCCTTGCGCGGTTTCCGACGGATAAGTCGTACGCCACAGCTCAAAGCCGCCGTCCATGCTGTAAACGTCGGAGAAGCCTTGGCTGACCAGATAGGCGGCTGCGCCCTGGCTGGAATTGCCGTGGTAGCAGACCACGACGGTCGGTGCATCGAGGTCGGCGCCTTGAATGAAAGCGTGCAGGGAATGGTTGTCGAGATGTTTGGAGCCGCTGATGTGCAGCGCGGCAAAGGTCGCCGGATCGCGTACGTCGACTACGACTGCGCCCTGTTCACGCAGGGCCTGCGCCTGTTCCGGGGGGATTCGTTTGAATTCGGTCATGACAAAGTACCTGTTGCTCTACTGAAGGCGCAGTCTAACGCGAGGCGTTGACGGGCGAATCGTTAGGGGTGAGTGGGGCGACTGATGGCGCAAGTCCGCCGTGCTCGTCGCATTTGCATGACAGGCGTTCGCCGCTGTCGACGTTCATAAGCGTCAGGCTGCCGCCCCATACGCATCCGGTGTCCAGCGCGGAAATGCCCGGCTCGTGGATATTGCCCTCGAGCGCGGCCCAGTGACCGAAGATGATGCGCAGGCCTTTGGTCTTGCGCTCCTTGTGCTGAAACCACGGCTTGTAGCCGGGCGGCGCGCTGTCGAGGCCTTCCTTGCTTTTGAGGTCGAGTTTGCCCTCAGCGGTGCAAAAGCGCATGCGCGTGAAGTAATTGGTGATCACCCGCAGCCTATCAATGCCTTTGAGGTCGTTGTCCCATTTCGCCGGTTCATTGCCGTACATACCGTCAAGGTAGGCGGGGAATACGTTGTCGTCACGCAGGGCGGTCTCGACTTCGGCGGCGCACTTCAACGCACGGCGCAGCGACCATTGCGGCGGGATGCCAGCATGGACCATCGCAACATCGCGTGTTTCGTCGTAATGCATCAGCTTTTGCTGGCGCAGCCATTCCATCAATTGCGGGCCGTCGGGAGCCTCGATGATTTCGCGCAGTGTGTCGCTTTTCTTCAGGCGCTCGATCTTCTTCGCGGCGGCCAGCAGGTGCAGGTCGTGATTGCCGAGCACGCAGACCAGCGACTCACGCATGCCAAAGAGAAAACGCAGGGTTTCCAACGACTGCGGGCCACGGTTGACCAGATCGCCGACCAGCCACAGCCGGTCAAGCGCCGGGTCGAAGGCAACTTGTTTGAGCAGGCACTTGAGCGGTTCGAGGCAGCCTTGCAGGTCACCGACGGCATACGTCGTCATCAGTGCAGGGCTCCGGGCACGGCGAGGCGAAACGGTTTGATGACGGCATCGAAATGTTTGCCGTCGTCGGCGAGCATTTGATAAGTGCCCTGCATGGTGCCGACCTTGGTGGTCATCACTGTGCCGCTGGTGTAGACATGGCTCTTGCCTACATTGATCGACGGTTGCTGGCCGACGACGCCTTCACCGCGCACGTGTTCGACATGGCCGTCACCATCGGTGATCACCCAGTGCCGGGACAGAAGCTTGGCCGCAACCTTGCCGTTGTTCTGTACGGTGATGGTGTAGGCGAAGGCGAAACGGTCGTGTTCGGGTTGCGATTGGTCTGGCAGATAGCGGGTGACGACGCTGACATCGACCTGATAACGGGAATCGGACATGCAAGAAGGCCTTAATGAAGCGGAACGCGGGGCGTAGCTGATGGGGAATCAGTCTAGGCAAGTATCGGGCAGTAAACCAGAGTGGTGTGCTGCCCGATAGCGTTCATCGCGGGTCAGTCGGCAGCGGGAGCTGCCGGGACCTGTATCGCGAGCTGGTCGGCCAGGCGCACGAATGCAGCCAGATCCAGCTGCTCGGGACGCAGGCTGCCATCGACGCCGGCGGCTTCGATTTCGGCATTGCTGAGCAATTGCTTGAGGGTGTTGCGCAAGGTTTTGCGGCGCTGATTGAAGGCTTCGCGTACCACGCGCTCCAGCAACTTGTGATCCTTGGCCGGGTGCGGCAGTACCGCGTGGGGCACCAGACGAACGATCGCCGAGTCGACTTTCGGCGGCGGGTTGAATGCGCCCGGGCCGACGTTGAACAGATGTTCCACGCGGCAATGGTACTGGACCATGATCGACAGACGACCCCAGTCACCGCCACCCGGGCCTGCGGCCAGGCGCTCGACCACTTCTTTCTGCAACATGAAGTGCATGTCACGAATGATGCCGGCGTTGTTCAGCAGATGAAAAATCAGCGGCGTGGAGATGTTGTACGGCAGGTTGCCAACCACCCGCAGGCTGTTCGGTGCGGCGTTCAGCGTATTGAAGTCGAACTTCAGCGCATCGCCCTGATGCAGGTTGAAATTACTCATGCCGGCAAACTGCTGATTGAGGATCGGGATCAGATCCTTGTCGAGTTCCACTACGTCGAGTTGCGCGCCGGAGCCGAGCAGGCCCTGCGTCAGCGCACCCTGACCGGGGCCGATTTCCAGCAGGCGATCGTCAGGCTTGGCATGGATGGAGCGCAGGATGCGGTCGATAACGCCGGCATCGTGGAGGAAGTTCTGACCAAAGCGTTTGCGCGCCTTGTGTTGATATTGCTCGTTCATAAACGGGTCTCGGCCATCTGGTAGGCGGTTTCCAGGGCGACTTGCAGGCTGCCGGTGTCGATCCTGCCGCTGCCGGCCAGATCCAGGGCGGTGCCATGGTCGACCGAGGTGCGGATGATCGGCAGGCCCAGCGTCACGTTGACGGCAGCGCCGAAGCCTTTGTACTTGAGCACGGGCAAGCCCTGGTCGTGGTACATCGCCAGCACTGCGTCGCAGTGCTCCAGATATTTGGGGGTAAACAGAGTGTCGGCAGGCAGCGGGCCACGAAGGTCCATGCCCTCGCCGCGCAGGCGCTCTAATGTCGGTTCGATGATGTCGATTTCTTCATGGCCCAGGTGGCCGCCTTCACCGGCATGCGGGTTGAGACCGCAGACCAGGATGCGTGGCCGGGCGATGCCGAATTTGTCTTGCAGGTCGGCGTGCAGGATTCGCGTGACCCGCTCCAGCCGCTCCGGGGTGATCGCGTCGGCAATCTCGCGCAGGGGCAGGTGAGTGGTGACCAGCGCCACGCGCAAACCGCGAGTGGCCAGCATCATCACTACCTGCGCGGTGTGCGTCAGGTCGGCGAGAAATTCTGTGTGTCCAGAGAACGCTATACCCGACTCGTTGATCACACCTTTGTGCACCGGCGCGGTGATCATCCCGGCGAAGTCGCCATTCAGGCAGCCGTTGCCGGCGCGGGTCAGGGTTTCGAGGACGAATGCCGCGTTGGCCTTGTCCAGTTGCCCGGCGATTACCGGTGCGCTGAGCGGCGTGTCCCAGACGTACAGGCTGTTGGCCGGTGCTGGAACATCTGGCCACTGACCCGGCGCGACATCCAGCAGATTGACGGCCAGCCCCAACTGCGCGGCCCGCTCAAGGAGCAGGTCGCGGCTGGTGATGGCAATCAGGGGATGTGGCTGGGCTTGCGAGGCGAGCAGCAGGCACAGGTCGGGACCGATGCCGGCTGGTTCGCCGGGTGTCAGCGCGAAACGCGTGGGTTTCACTGCGCTGCCTGGTCTGCACCAGGGAGTTTGATCTCTACGTATGCTTCGTCACGGATCTGACGCAGCCAGGTTTGCAGCTCTTCATCGTATTTGCGGTTACGCAGTACAGTCATTGCTTGCTGCTCACGGGCCTGTTCGGTGCCGTCAGTGGCGCGACGGCCAAGGACTTCCAGCACGTGCCAGCCGTATTGGGTCTGGAATGGCTTGGACAGCTGACCTTGTGGGGTCGAAGCCATCACTTCGCGGAATTCCGGTACCAGCACGTTCGGGTCGATCCAGTTCAGGTCGCCGCCGTTGAGGGCGGAACCCGGATCTTCCGAGTAGTTTTTCGCCAGCTCGGCAAAGTCTTCGCCGGCGGTGATGCGGTCATACAACGATTGCACCAGTGCCTTGGTCTTGGCTTCGTCGCGGATCGGGCTCGGCTTGACCAGGATGTGGCGGACATGCACTTCGTCGCGCATCTGCGCTTCGCCGCCACGTTTGCCCAGCAGCTTCAGAATGATGAAGCCGCCCGGCGTGCGCGCAGGCTGAGTGATGTCGCCAACCGCCATGCTGCTCAGCTCACGATCGAACGGAGGTGGCAGTTGTGCGGCTTTACGCCAGCCCATCTCGCCGCCTTCCAGCGCGTTGTCGCTACCGGATTTGGCCACGGCCATCTGACCGAAGTCGGCGCCTTGCTTGAGCTGCTGGTATACATCCATCGCCTGACGATAAGCGCTCTGAATGGCTTCAGAGTTGGCGCTTTCCGGGGTCGGAATCAGGATGTTGGCCAAGTGCAGTTCTTCGGACAGCTGCATCTTACCGAGGTCGGAGGCGAGGAAGTTCTTCACTTCCTGCTCGGACACCTGGATACGCTCCGCCACACGACGCTGACGCACACGGCTGATGATCATTTCGCGCTTGATCTGATCACGGGCGTCGTCATAGTTCAGGCCGTCACGAGCCAGTGCAGCACGAAACTGATCGACACTCATGTTGTTGCGCTGAGCAATGGTGCCGACAGCCTGGTTCAACTCTTCGTCAGTGATGCGGATGCCCGAGCGTTCGCCGATCTGCAGTTGCAGGTTTTCGACGATCAGACGCTCGAGCACTTGCTGATCGAGCACACCCGGAGGCGGCAGACCGCCACCGCGCTTGGCGATGGTCTGCTGAACTTCGTGAACGCGTTGGTCCAGTTGGCTCTGCATGACCACGTCGTTATCGACGATCGCCACCACTTTATCGATGGACTGTACGGCGGCGTTGGCCGCCGTACCCAGGAACAGCGCGCCCAGCAGCACCGGGCGCAGACAATCAGAAAGCTTGGTCTTCACGTTCACGATAACCTTGAATGCCTTTGTCGAGGAAGCTCTCTACCTTGGCGCCAGTCAGGCCGCCGAGTCCCTTCAGAACAATTTGGAGGAAGATGCCATGGTCGCCTTTTTCGTTTTCCGGGGCGTTCTGACTGTTTTCGTCATAGGCGACCCAGTAACGGTTGATCAGGCGCAGTTTCCAGCAGCAGTTGTCGTATTCGAAACCACCGAAGGCTTCCAGCGTGCGATTGCGGTTGTAGTCGTACTGCCAGCGACTGATGGCGTTCCACTGCGGAACGATCGGCCAGATGACCGAGAAGTCATGCTGCTGGATCTTGTAGTAGTCCTTCACGTAGCCAGGTTGACCCGGGGTGCCGTAGTCGCCGCCGCCCACCGACCATTGACCAGTATTCTGGTCGTATCGAACCTGGTCGTTGCGATAGCGGTAACCGGCGTTGATGACCTTGTTCGGGTTGTCCGCAGGCTGGTAATGGAACATCGCGCTGCCGGAGCGCGGGCTGCGGCTGTCCGGATCCCAGTTGTAATCGGCAGTGGCGCGCCAGTCACGGTTCCAGCGGTATTCATATTCGAGCGCGTACGGCGAAACACTGGATTTGGAGTCTTCACGAGTTTTCGCATCGATACCAGGCAATTGCACTTCGCGGTTCTTGAAGTAGTACGCCTGGCCCACGCTGATGCGCTGACGTTCAAACCCGTTTTCTTCGATCCAGCGACTGGTAACGCCCAGCGATAGTTTGTTCTCGTCGCCTACACGGTCGGCGCCGGAGAAGCGGTTGTCGCGGAACAGCGAAGAGTAATTGAAGGTATATTCGCTGGTGTCGAATACTGGAATGTCTTCCTGATCTGTCTCGGGAACATAGAGGTAGAACAGGCGTGGTTCCAGAGTCTGGCGGTAATTCTTGCCGAAGTAGGAAGTATCGCGATCGAAATACAGGCCGCTGTCGATGCTGGCAATCGGGACGCCGCGGCTCTGGTTGCTGTCGAACTTGCCGTAAAGCTTCTGGTTTTCCGGCGACAGCGCATCAATCTGGGATTTGCCGGTGTTATCCAGATCAAGCTGATACTGCGTGTACTGATACTTCAACGATGGTTTGAGGAAACCATAGGTCCAGTTCATCGGCAGGCTGACGCCCGGCTTCAGATTCAGGCGATCACCGTTAGCGCGGGCCAGACCGCTGATGTTTGTGTCCAGACGACGCTCGGCAATGCCATCTTCATTGATGAAGTCGCCATCACGTAGATCGCGATCGAAACGAACCAGCTCGGTCTCGTAATCGAAATTCAGACCTTCCGGATGGTACGGCAGCTGACCATTGAAGGTGATCTGCGGCAGACGACCATACGGTGTGATGTTGGAAACGGTAGCCAGCTGATATTGCTGAGCATTCAGGCGTGCGGTGTAGTTGTCGCCACGGTAGCTGACCGCACCCTGCTGATTGACGAAATCATCGCTCTTCACACCAATCTGATCGGTCTGCAGATCCTGGAAGTAATACGGGTCGCTGATCTTGGTGTAGTCGACCTGGGTCAGCACGCGGGAGTCGAGACCGCCCTTGTGCTGCCAGTTGTACATATAGCGAGTGTCTTTGTAGTCGGACTGAAGCTTGCGATCGTCGTTCTCATCGTTGAGATACGCCGCACCGAACTGACCTTCACTCGACTTGGTCAGGTAGCGGAACTCGCCCTCCACCAGCATGCCGCGCTTGCTCATGTAGCGCGGGTACAACGTGGCGTCATAGTTCGGCGCCAGGTTGAAGTAGTAAGGAGTGACCAGCATGAAGCCGGTGTCGCTGCCCGAACCAATGGTCGGCGGCAGGAAGCCTGACTGGCGACGGTCGTCGATCGGGAAATAGATGTACGGGGTGTACAGAATCGGGATGTCTTTGACGCGCAACGTCACGTTGGTAGCGGTACCGAAACCGGTGGCCGGGTTCAAGGTGATGTTGTTGCCCTTGAGCTGCCAGGCGTTGCTGTTCGGTTCGCACGTGGTGTACGTGCCGTCCTTCAGGCGGATGATCGCGTTTTCAGCACGCTTGGCGTACAGCGCGTTACCGCGGATGCGCGATTTGTGCATCACGTATTCGGCGTTGTCGACCTTGGCTTCACCGGTGTCGAGCTGCACATCGGCGTGGTCGCCGACGATCAGCGCGCCGTTGTCGCGGATGCGCACGTTGCCGGCCAGTTCGCCACGGCTCTCGGCCTGATACAGATTGGCCTCGTCGGCTTCGACCTGCATGCTGCCCTGACGCATGATCACGTCACCGGCAAGGCTGGCGACCTGGGTGTCCTGCTCGTAACGCGACGCTTTGGCACCGATGAAGGTCGGCGCGTCACTTTTATTCGTCTTGTCATTCATGCCAGGACGAATCGGTTCGATATAGGAACCAGAGCAGTAAGGACCGGTCTCGGCCAATTGGGCGGCGGTGAGCTTCTCGCGCGGAACCCAGTCGAGGTGACTGTAGTCTTCGCTACGGGATTTCAGGCCGCGGCCCTTGGACTCGGTGACCAGTGCGGTTTTCGCGCCAGTGTCGGCGTCGGAACCCTTGTCGGCCGCAGGCTCGCCGGCGGCGCTGACGGCACTGCCGTCATGCACCGGGCGCGGCGGCAATGCCGCGGCGGGCGACTTGGGCGCACAGTCCCAGCCACCCGTAGCCGAGACGGAGCAGTCATACTGCTCGGCGGCAACAACGAATTGACTGGCCAGAGGTTGCATAGCCAGCAGACTGCCGGTTACCAACAATGGAAATTTTTTACGAAACGCGGGGGATTTCAATGCCATCTTATTAGTCCGGGCTTCCTGCGTGCCATCTGCCCGCGGTGTGGGCCGCACGCCTCTCGATGGTCTGAAAAAGATGCTGGATAATAAAGCATGACCCGCTTGACGGCTAGCGCCGTCGGAGACCCTTGCAATGCCTGACCAAGATGTACGCTTGCAACACCTGAAAGTTTGGCTCGATGAGCAGTTGGCAAAGCTGTTTGCCGAGCAGGGCTGGGGCACCGTGCCCCCGGCCACGTTGACCGCGGCCAGCAGCGACGCGAGTTTCCGCCGCTACTTCCGCTGGGAGGGCGATGGTCGCAGCTTCGTCGTGATGGACGCGCCGCCACCCCAGGAAAACTGCAAACCGTTCGTGGATATCGCTTTTTTGCTGGCGAAATCCGGAATTAATGTGCCGAAAATTTACGCCGAAGACCTCGAACGCGGTTTTCTTTTGCTCAATGACCTGGGCAACAAGACCTATCTCGACGTCATCGATGGCGAAAATGCCGACGCGTTATTCCACGATGCCCTGCAAGCGCTGTTGGCTTTTCAACAGTTGCCGATGGTTGCGCCGTTGCCCAGTTACGACGTCGCCTTGTTGCGTCGTGAGCTTGAGTTGTTCCCCGAGTGGTACGTCAAGCATGAGCTGGGCGTCGAGTTCGATGCGGCCCAGCAGCAACAGTGGCAGCACATCAGCGAGCTCTTGATCGACAGCGCGCTGGCGCAGCCGAAAGTGCTGGTGCACCGCGACTACATGCCGCGCAACCTGATGCTCAGCGAGCCGAACCCTGGCGTGCTGGACTTCCAGGACGCGGTGTACGGCCCGGTGACCTACGACGTGACTTGCCTGTTCAAGGACGCTTTCCTCAGCTGGCCGGAAGAACGTGTACGCGGCTGGCTGGAAAGTTATTGGCAGCAAGCCTCGGCACTGGACATTCCGGTGCAAGCTGATTTCGAAGACTTCCTGCGCGCCAGCGACTTGATGGGCGTGCAACGTCACCTGAAAGTCATCGGCATCTTCGCGCGTATCTGCCATCGCGATGGCAAGCCGCGTTATCTGGCCGATGTGCCGCGCTTCTTCTCTTATATAGAAGCAGTGATCGCCCGCCGTCCTGAACTGGCGGAGCTGCAAGCGCTGTTCAGCAGCTTGCGTGCTGGAGCGACGGCATGAAGGCAATGATTCTGGCGGCGGGCAAAGGCGAGCGTATGCGCCCGCTGACCCTGACCACGCCGAAACCGCTGGTGCAGGCCGCTGGCGTGCCGCTGATCGAGTATCACCTGCACGCCCTCGCGGCTGCAGGCTTCAACGAAATCGTCATTAACCACGCCTGGCTCGGTCAGCAGATAGAGGATCATCTGGGTGACGGTTCGCGTTTCGGCCTGAGCATCCAGTACTCGCCGGAAGGCGAGCCGCTGGAAACCGGTGGCGGGATTTTCCGTGCGCTGCCGTTACTAGGTGACGATGCGTTTCTGGTGGTCAACGGCGACATCTGGACCGATTACGACTTCAGCGTGCTGCACCAGCCGATCAATGGCCTGGCGCATCTGGTGCTGGCGGACAATCCGGCGCATCACCCGAAAGGCGACTTCACTCTCATCGACGGCAAAGTGCAGGACGGCGAGCCTGATGCGCAGACGCTGACCTACAGCGGCATCGCCGTGCTGCATCCGCAGTTGTTCGATGGTTGCAGCGATGGCGCCTTCAAGCTCGCGCCTCTGCTGCGCAAGGCCATGGACAAAGATGAAGTGACGGGCGAGCGTCTGAAGGGGCATTGGGTGGATGTCGGTACCCACGAGCGTCTGGCCGAAGCCGAAGCCTTGATAAGAGCGAGTCACTGAGATGCTGTGGCCAGGGACTCTGATTGGAGCCGGAGTGGGGTACGCGATTGCCAGCATTCCGGGGGCCATGCTTGGGGCGTTGTTGGGGCAGGCGCTGGATCGGCGCCTGCACTTGCAGAGCTGGGGACACTTACGCGAAAAGCTCGGCGGCCGACCGATGCTGCGCAACGATGAACTGCTGTTCGTGTTGCTCGGGCGTCTGGCCAAGAGCGACGGGCGCGTCACTGACGGGCATATCCAGCAGGCGCGCAATGAAATGCGCGCGCTGGAAATGAGCGAGCCGGCGACACGGCGGGCAATTGCCGCGTTCAATCGCGGCAAGTCCGGCAGCGACAATCTGCGCGGCTATCTGCGTCGTCTGAGTTCTCAACCGCACGCGGCCGAAGGTGTGTTGCGCGCCTGTTGGCGAATGGTTTGGGCTGATGGTCGCGCCGGGGTCAGCGAACGCGAGTTGCTGGCGCAGTGGGGCAAGTGGCTCGGCTGGACGTCGCAGCAGGTGCAAGCGCTGGCCAGCGATTACGAGCCGGGCAAGCGGCCGATCGTCAGTGCGGCAGTGAGCTATCAGGAGGCGATGAAGCTGCTTGGGGTGTCGGCGAGCAGTGAGCCGGCACAGATCAAGCGCGCTTACCGGCGATTGCTCAGTCGCCATCACCCGGACAAAATCGCCGGCAGCGGCGCGACCCCGGCGCAGGTGCGTGACGCGACCGAGCGTACGCGGGAACTGCATAGCGCCTATACGCTGATTCGCGAGCGACGGGATTTTCGCTGACCCTTGAAGATCAAAAGATCGCAGCCTTCGGCAGCTCCTACCTTTGGAATGCATTTTTCCGGTAGGAGCTGGCGAAGGCTGCGATCTTTTGCTTTTATCAGTCCGTATTTTGTGGATTCAACCAGCCCCGCACCCGCCGAAACAACTGTTCCTGCTCAGCCTTCTTGTCCGGCAACACCTTCAGCGCCACCTGGCTGAACGCCGAGGTCTTCAGGCGCTTGCTCGCCTGCATGCGCTCCAGCGCCGCGTTGCGATCCAGCGCTCTGTCCATATAGAAAATATCCACCGTCGGCAGCTTCAGCGTCGGCGTCAGTTCGGCGAGTGGCGGCAGGGCTTTGGTCGGGACTTGCGCGTCAACCATGACCAGTTTCTCCACCTGAGGCGTTTGTCTCTCACTGAGAAAACGCGCCGCCCAGTAGGCGCCGGTGCCGTGACCGAGCACGACAATGCTGCGCGCGCTCTGCTGTTCGGCATAGGCAATCGCTGCGTCGATCCGTCCGAAAATGCGCTCGGCGTCGGCTTTGGTTTGTTCTTCGCTGGTCTCGGCCACTACCTGTTCGGCAACTTCCGCTTCCCCACCAGCGGCCTGTTCGATCGGTTGTGCGGTGGTGGCGTCTTTGCTTGTGGTTTCCGGGGCTTTCGGCGCGGCGGTCGGTTCGATCACGCGCGGAGCAAGGGCGTCGCCTTGCAGATCCGGCAGGGTGATACTAAGGCTGCTCCACTCGGCGTCCGGCAATTTGCCTCGCAACGGGCCGATTGCCTGCGGCCAGTCAGCGGTTTCGCCGGCACCGGGAACGATGATCACCGCGCCTTTGGGCTCGGCGCTGTTGGCCGGTTTCCACAGGGCGAGGAAAGTTTCGCTGCCAGCCTGCAGTTGTTGCTGCTCTTGCGCCGGCAGTTTACGTTGCAGTGCGGCGGCCTCTTCCTGACTACGCTCAAGCAGTGGCTGGCGCTCGGCCGGTTTTTCCTCGGCGGGTTTATCCGTGGCGGCGGGCGCCGGGTCGGCGGCTTCGGCGGAAAACGCACAAGGCAGGATCAGCGACAGGCACAATGCTGGCAGTGTCAGGCGGTAGACAGAGGGCATCGGTTATTCCAGGCCAGAAAGTATCCCGGCAGCCTAATGGGTTGGTCAGAATTTGTCAGTGTATGAGACTTCAATGAAGCGATTTTGCTGCCTGTGGGTTATCGGCTGTTTGTGGTTTCCCTTGATGGGCTGGGCGGCGCCTGCGCCGCCGGGCCATGCCGCGCAATTGTCGCCAGAGCAGCAACAATGGCTGGCGCAGCACAACGAATTGCGCGTCGGCCTGGTGTTGCAGGCGCCTTACGCGACCTACGATCGGCGCTTGCAGCGATTGTCCGGGGCAAATGTCGAGTTGATGAAGCTGCTCGCCAGAACCTTGGGCGTGGAGCTGAGCTGGCGCAACTTCCAGGATCTCGGGGCGCTGGAAAACGCTTTGCGCGAGAGCGAGATCGACATCGCTCCGGGCCTCAGCCAGACCCCGAGCGCGCTGCGCCTCTGGCAGTTTTCCGACCCCTACATGCGCGTGCCGCAACTGGTGGTCAGCGATCAGAAAAGCAGCGGCGCGGTCGATCTGGAAAAGCTCGACAGCCAGACCCGCGTCGCCGTGCGCATGCCGAGCAGCACCGCCGATTATCTGCGCAGCAACTATCCGCACTTGAATTTGCAAGGCGTGCCGTTGGAACGTCAGGCCTTGCAACTGCTGTTGAGTCAGCAAGCCTCCTACGCAGTGGTCGACGAAGCGCAGTTGGGGCGTCTGTCGGTGGAGCCGGAGTTTGCCGAACTGGTGGTGGTCGGCGATATCGGCCTGCCGCAGTTGCTGCGCGTGGCCTCGCGGCGCGATTGGCCGGAACTGGCCGACATCGTCCAGAGCGCCTTGCGCGCAATACCGGCCAAGGATCTGGAACAACTGCACAACCAATGGCTGCAGCCGAAGTACCCACGGCTGACCGAATCGCCGGGGTTCTGGCAGAACCTCAGCCTGTTGTTCGCGGTGATGCTGCTCAGTTGCGCGGCCATCGTGGTGTGGCAGCGGCGCCAACAGCGCAGCCTCGAACAACGCTTGCTCAGCGCCCGCGAAGACATCGCGTTGCGCGCCGCCAGTGAAGAGGCGCTGCGGCTGACACAGTTTTCCATCGACCAAAGCACCGTCGGCATCCTCTGGGTCAATTGGGACAGCCATGTGCGTTACGCCAACCGCGCGGCGGAAAACATGCTTGGTTATCCCTCGGGCGGGCTGATCGAGCGGCCGCTGATCGATTTCGAGCCCGGCCTGCACATGGATCGCTGGCTCAATCTGTGGAAGCGTGCGCGGGCCAGTGAAGAAGGGCCGCTGAGCTTCGAAACCAGCTGCCTGCGCGCCGATGGCAGTGTGCTGCCGGCGGACGTTTCCCTGAGCTTTCTGCGTTTTCGCGACAGTGAATATCTGGTGGTCTACCTCACCGACGTCACCGACCGCCGCCGCGCGCTCGCCGCTTTGCAGGAAAGCGAGGCGCGCCTGCAAGGCATCGCCGCCAACGTTCCGGGTCTGGTGTTCAGGCTGGAGCGGGCACCGGTCACCGGGCAGATCGACTTTGCCTACATCAGTGAGGGCAGCGAAAGTCTGGTCGGTTATGCACCGGCAGCCATCGCCCATCGCGACATGGGCCTGCGCAGTCTGGTGCACCCCGATGACAGGGCCAGTTATCACCGTACCCAGGATCAGGCGCTGGACACTGACAGCGATTGGTCGTGGCAGGGCCGCATCGTCACGCGCCGGGGCGAGCAGCGCTGGGCCGAGATCAAGGCGATCACCCGCCAGCTGGAGGATGGCGCCTACGTGTGGGACGGCATTGTCTGGGACATCAGCGAAAGCAAACGCATCGAGCTGGAACTGGCGGCCTCGCGCGAGCAACTGCGCGAACTGTCGGCGCACCTGGAAAGCGTGCGCGAAGAAGAGAAGGCGCGCATCGCCCGGGAAGTTCATGATGAGCTGGGGCAGATGCTCACCGTGCTGAAACTGGAGACATCGATGTGCGAACTGGCCTACGCGCAACTCGATCCGGGTCTGAACGAGCGGCTCAACAGCATGAAGCGCCTGATCGCGCAGTTGTTTCAGCTGGTGCGCGATGTGGCGACGGCGTTGCGTCCGCCGATTCTCGATGCCGGGATTGCCTCGGCGATCGAGTGGCAGGCACGACGCTTCGAGGCACGCACGCAGATTCCGTGTCTGGTGCAGGTGCCGGACAACCTGCCGGCGCTCAGCGATGCCAAAGCGGTGGGGCTGTTCCGGATTTTGCAGGAGGCACTGACCAACGTGATGCGCCATGCTCAGGCGCACACGGTGGAGTTGACGCTGGAGCTTGCGGGCGATGAATTGTGTCTGACCGTCAGCGATGATGGCGTAGGATTTGTCGCGGCCGAGGGTAGGCCGACGTCGTTTGGTCTGGTTGGCATGCGTGAGCGGGTGCTGATCATGGGCGGGCGGCTGGAGCTGGTGAGTGAGCCGGGGGAGGGCACCAGTCTTCAAGTGTGGGTGCCGGTAAGTGAGGTCTGAGGTTTTGTATTGTGAGTGCTGACGCCTTCGCGAGCAGGCTCGCTCCCACAGGGACTGGTGTGTACCTGAAATCTGGAGAAAAACGTGATCCGTGTACTGGTAGCCGAAGACCACACCATCGTCCGCGAGGGCATCAAGCAATTGATCGGCCTGGCCAAGGATCTGCAAGTAGTGGGGGAGGCGAGCAATGGCGAGCAACTGCTCGAAACCCTGCGCAGCGTGCCGTGCGAGGTGGTGCTGCTGGACATCTCCATGCCCGGCGTCAACGGCCTGGAAGCGATCCCGCGCATTCGGGCGCTGAACAATCCGCCGGCGATTCTGGTGCTGTCGATGCACGACGAAGCGCAAATGGCCGCGCGCGCCTTGAAGGTCGGCGCGGCCGGGTATGCGACCAAGGACAGCGATCCGGCGCTGCTGCTCACGGCGATCCGCAAAGTTGCGGCGGGCGGGCGTTACATTGACCCGGAACTGGCCGACCGCATGGTCTTCGAAGTCGGCCTGACCGATACCCGGCCGCTGCATTCGCTGTTGTCAGAACGCGAATTCTCGGTGTTCGAACGCCTGGCCCAAGGCGCCAACGTCAACGATATCGCCCAGCAACTGGCCTTGAGCAGCAAGACCATCAGCACGCACAAGGCGCGGCTGATGCAGAAGCTCAACATCACCTCGCTGGCGGAGCTGGTGAAATATGCGATGGAGCACAAACTCCTTTGACCGTCACCGCCCTCATGTGAGAGCGAGCCTGCTCGCGAAGGCGGCGTAACAGTCAGCCATTCAGTTTGATGACCCACCGCATTCGCGAGCAGGCTCGCTCCCACAGGTTCGGAGTTGGCATATCCATTAGCGACAGACGCTTTTGCCTTTACTAGCGGCTTGCAGCTTGCCCCTTGCCGCTGCGTTTGCCCAAACGCGCCATCCTTGTAGGGCATTCCCTACCCCCAACCTTCCATTGCGCTTAAGCGATTCTCTCCTGCACCCCGATTTGCGTGGCCGCCGCCAGCCACTAGGCTTGATGAACAAGCAGTCATCAACAACAAAGGTGTGGGTATGAGCCAGGTCGATACAAGCGCAGGGACCAGTGATGTGCTGGTCAGCTTTCGTGGTGTGCAGAAGAGCTACGACGGCGAGAACCTGATCGTCAAAGACCTCAACCTGGACATTCGCAAGGGCGAATTTCTTACCCTGCTCGGGCCGTCCGGTTCCGGCAAGACCACCAGCCTGATGATGCTCGCCGGTTTCGAAACGCCGACCGCCGGTGAAATCCTTCTGTCCGGGCGTTCGATCAACAACGTACCGCCGCACAAGCGCGATATCGGCATGGTGTTCCAGAACTACGCGCTGTTTCCGCACATGACTGTCGCGGAGAACCTTGCTTTCCCGTTGACCGTGCGCGGCTTGAACAAAAGCGATGTCAGCGAGCGGGTGAAGAAAGTCCTCAGCATGGTTCAGCTCGATGCCTTCGCTTCGCGCTATCCGGCGCAGTTGTCCGGCGGTCAGCAGCAGCGTGTGGCACTGGCCCGCGCGTTGGTGTTCGAGCCGCAACTGGTACTGATGGACGAACCGCTGGGCGCCCTCGACAAACAACTGCGTGAACACATGCAGATGGAGATCAAGCACCTGCACCAGCGCCTCGGCGTGACCGTGGTCTACGTGACCCACGATCAGGGTGAAGCACTGACCATGTCCGACCGCGTTGCCGTGTTCCATCAAGGCGAGATTCAGCAGATTGCGCCGCCGCGCACGCTCTACGAAGAGCCGAAAAACACCTTTGTCGCCAACTTCATTGGCGAGAACAACCGCCTCAACGGTCGCCTGCTCAGCCAGAGCGGCGAGCGCTGCGTGGTCGAGTTGGGTCGTGGCGAAAAGGTCGAGGCACTGGCAGTCAACGTTGGCCAGACCGGCGAGCCGGTGACCCTGTCGATCCGTCCGGAGCGCGTCAGCCTCAACGGTTCGAGCGATCAATGCGTCAACCGCTTCTCAGGGAGGGTGGCGGAATTCATCTATCTGGGCGACCACGTCCGGGTGCGCCTGGAAGTCTGCGGCAAGACCGACTTCTTCGTGAAACAACCGATTGCCGAGCTCGATCCTGCGCTCAGCGTCGGCGACGTGGTACCGCTTGGCTGGCAGGTCGAGCACGTTCGTGCGCTCGATCCGCTTTTAGAGGCGCACTAAGCGCCCCGGCAATACCAACACCAACCCTGCACGTGGAGAGAACAATAAATGTTGAGATCCCTGAAGTTCACCGCCCTGACTCTGGGCCTGATGGGTGCGACCGGCGCAATGGCCGCCGGCCCGGACTTGACCGTGGTGTCGTTTGGCGGGGCGAACAAGGCGGCGCAAGTCAAAGCCTTCTATGCACCGTGGGAAGCGGCGGGTAACGGCAAGATCGTCGCTGGCGAATACAACGGCGAGATGGCCAAGGTCAAAGCCATGGTCGACACCAAGAGCGTGTCGTGGGATCTGGTCGAAGTTGAATCGCCAGAGCTGTCCCGGGGTTGCGACGAAGATATGTTCGAGCAACTCGACCCGGCCCTGTTCGGCAAGACCGAAGACTACGTCAAAGGCGCCATTCAGCCGTGCGGCGTAGGTTTCTTCGTCTGGTCGACCGTACTGGCTTACAACGCTGACAAGCTGAAAACCGCGCCGACCAGTTGGGCGGATTTCTGGGACACCAAGAAATTCCCGGGCAAGCGCGGCCTGCGCAAAGGCGCCAAGTACACCCTCGAATTCGCTTTGATGGCCGACGGTGTGGCGCCGAAAGACGTCTACAAAGAGCTGGCAAGCAAGGGTGGCCAGGATCGCGCGTTCAAGAAACTCGATGAGCTCAAGCCAAGCATTCAGTGGTGGGAAGCCGGTGCACAACCGCCGCAATACCTCGCTTCCGGTGACGTGGTGATGAGCTCGGCGTACAACGGTCGCATTGCGGCGGTGCAGAAAGAATCCAACCTGAAAGTGGTGTGGAACGGCGGCATCTACGACTTCGACGCCTGGGCCATCCCGAAAGGTCTGGATGCCAAACGCGCGGAAGCGGCGAAGAAATTCATCGCCTTCTCGGTGCAGCCGCAGCAGCAAAAGACCTACTCGGAAAACATCGCCTACGGCCCGGCCAACACCCAAGCCGTGCCGCTGCTGGCCAAGGATGTCCTGAAAGACATGCCGACCACCCCGGAAAACATCGCCAACCAGGTGCAGATCGACGTCAGCTTCTGGGCTGACAACGGCGAGCAACTGGAACAGCGTTTCAATTCCTGGGCGGCGAAATAACCACTTATTTACCTGTATGGAGATGGCAAGGGGGCTTTTGTGGTGAGGGGATTTATCCCCGTCGGGTTGCGAAGCAGCCCCAAAGCCATACCCGCTCGGTGGGTCAGATAAACCGCATTCTCAGGTTTTACGACTGCTGCGCAGCCGAACGGGGATAAATCCCCTCGCCACCAGGCTCGCTCCCACAGGTAGCAGTGTTTCAACGCAACAGAGGTGGTTCGCCACCTCTGTAACGATCAAAGATTTGCGGAGTACGTCATGGCCATCGCCGTTCCCCTGAACGAGGGCGCCAGCCCCACTTTGAAGCAGAAGCTCAAGCACGCCGAGCGGGTCAACCGCTGGAAGGCCCAGGCACTGATTGCGCCGCTGGTGCTGTTTCTGCTGCTGGTGTTTCTGGTGCCGATCGTGGCGCTGCTCTATAAAAGCGTCGGCAACCCGGAAGTGGTTGGCGGCATGCCGCGCACTGTCACTGCCATCGCGAGTTGGGACGGCCGTGGTCTGCCGGCCGAGCCGGTGTACAAGGCGGCCAGCGAAGACCTCGCCGAAGCCCGCAAAAACCAGACGCTGGGCGATCTGTCCAAGCGCTTGAACATGGAGTTGGCCGGCTACCGCAGCCTGCTGACCAAAACCGCCCGCGCGCTGCCGTTCGCCAGCGAACCGGCCTCCTACAAAGAAGCGCTGGAAGCGCTCGACGAACGCTGGGGCGATCCGGCTTATTGGCAAGCGGTGAAACGCAACACCAGCAGCATCACTCCGTATTACCTGCTGGCGGCGGTCGATCACCGTATCGATGACCTTGGCGAACTGGCCCCGGCCACCCCGGATCAGGCTATCTACCTCGACATCTTCGCCCGCACCTTCTGGATGGGCCTGGTCATCACCGCGATCTGCCTGCTGCTCGCCTATCCATTGGCCTACCTGCTGGCGAACCTGCCTTCGCGGCAGAGCAACCTGCTGATGATCCTGGTGCTGCTGCCGTTCTGGACCTCGATTCTGGTGCGGGTCGCCGCGTGGATCGTGCTGCTGCAATCCGGCGGCCTGATCAACAGTGCGCTGCTGGCCATGGGCATCATCGATAAACCGCTGGAACTGGTGTTCAACCGCACCGGCGTGTACATCTCGATGGTGCACATTCTGCTGCCGTTCATGATTCTGCCGATCTACAGCGTGATGAAAGGCATCTCGCCGACCTACATGCGCGCGGCGATTTCCCTCGGCTGTCATCCGTTCGCCAGTTTCTGGCGGGTGTACTTCCCGCAGACCTACGCCGGCGTTGGCGCCGGCTGCCTGTTGGTGTTCATCCTCGCCATCGGCTACTACATCACCCCGGCGCTGCTCGGCAGCCCGAACGACCAAATGGTCAGCTACTTCGTCGCTTTCTACACCAACACCAGCATCAACTGGGGCATGGCCACCGCGCTCGGCGGCTTGCTGTTGCTGGCGACCGTGGTGCTTTATCTGATCTACAGCTGGCTGGTCGGCGCCAGTCGCCTGCGCCTGAGCTAAGGGGAATTTGCGATGCTGAGTCCTTACATGTCGCCCATTGAACGGGTGTGGTTCTACAGCCTGCGGATCCTCTGCGGCCTGATTCTGTTGTTTCTGATCCTGCCGGTGCTGGTGATCATTCCGCTGTCGTTCAACTCGGGGAGTTTCCTGGTCTATCCGCTGCAGGGTTTCTCGCTGCAGTGGTACCACGACTTCTTCGCCTCGGCGGAATGGATGCGTGCACTGAAGAACAGCATCATCGTCGCCCCGGCGGCGACGGTGCTGGCGATGATCTTCGGCACCTTGGCGGCGATCGGCCTGACCCGTGGCGACTTCCCCGGCAAGTCGCTGGTGATGGCGCTGGTGATTTCGCCGATGGTGGTGCCGGTGGTGATCATTGGCGTGGCCAGCTATCTGTTCTTCGCGCCACTGGGGCTGGGTAACAGCTTCTTCTCGCTGATCGTCGTGCATGCGGTATTGGGTGTGCCGTTTGTGATCATCACCGTGTCGGCGACTTTGCAGGGCTTTAATCACAATCTGGTGCGTGCGGCGGCGAGTCTGGGTGCTTCACCCCTGACGGCGTTCCGCCGGGTGACCTTGCCGCTGATTGCGCCGGGAGTGATTTCCGGGGCGCTGTTTGCCTTTGCGACTTCTTTCGATGAAGTGGTGGTGACGCTGTTTCTCGCCGGGCCTGAGCAGGCGACATTGCCTCGGCAGATGTTCAGCGGGATTCGCGAAAACCTCAGTCCGACGATTGCGGCTGCTGCGACGTTGCTGATTGCCTTCTCCGTCATCCTGCTGCTGACGCTGGAATGGCTGCGCGGGCGTAGCGAGAAACTGCGTACTGCGCAGGTCTGAGATCAAGGTCAAAAGCCACCCCTCACCCCAGCCCTCTCCCCAAGGGGGCGAGGGGGAAGGGAGCAGATCTTCGTGGCTTTCGCGGCCGGAGTTCGACTCGGTAATTCAGGTCGATGTATTTCGAGAGTACAACCCGGTCAGTCCCCTCTCCCTCCGGGAGAGGGTTAGGGTGAGGGGCTCTTGATCTTCCTATCCGATCAACCATTCACACCCTGAATAGCAGACAACCCCAAATCCCCAGCTAATCTTGTGCCCGGCTCCCATATCTATAAGAGGCTGCGCACCATGAGTCTGTCCCAGTTCAAAATCGCTCATAAACTGATCACCGGCGCCGCAGCCATCGAACAACTGGCCGCCGAACTCACCCGTCTGGACATCGATAACCCGCTGATCGTCACCGACGCCGCGCTGGTCAAGTCCGGTACTGTCGAGCTGGCGCTGGTGCAACTCGGCGGGCGCGAATACGAGATTTTCGACCGTGTACTGCCCGATCCGGAAATCGCCATCGTCGAAGACTGCATGCGCGCCTATCGCGAAGGCGGCCATGACGGTTTGATCGGCTTCGGGGGCGGCAGCGCCATCGATATTGCCAAAAGTGTCGCCGCCTACGCCGGATATCACGGCGCGCTGGAAGATCTGTTCGGCGTCGATCAGGTGCCGCGCAAAGGCCCGCCGCTGATCGCCATCCCGACCACCGCCGGCACTGGTTCTGAAGTCACCAACGTGGCGATCCTCTCGGACAAGGTCGCGCAGTTGAAGAAAGGCATCGTCAGCGACTATCTGTTGCCGGACGTGGCGCTGGTCAGTCCGCAAATGACCCTGACCTGTCCGCGCAGTGTTACCGCCGCCAGTGGTGTCGATGCACTGGTGCACGCCATCGAATCCTACCTGTCGGTGAATGCCTCGCCGATCACCGACTCCCTCGCCATTGGCGCAATCAAGTTGATCGCCAGCGCCTTGCCCAAGGCCTACGCCAACGGCGCCAACCTGCAAGCCCGCGAAGACATGGCCACCGCCAGCCTCATGGCCGGCATGGCGTTCGGTAACGCCGGGGTCGGTGCGGTGCATGCGTTGGCGTATCCGCTGGGCGGGCGCTTCAACATTGCCCACGGTGTCAGCAACGCCTTGCTGCTGCCCTATGTGATGACCTGGAACAAAATGGCCTGTGTCGAACGCATGCAGGATATTGCCGAAGCCATGGGCGTGAAGACCGCGCATCTGAGCGCCAGCGAAGCCGCGGACAAAGCCGTGCAGGCCATGACCGACCTGTGCGCGGCGGTGGAAATCCCTGCCGGGCTGCGCAGTTTCGGCGTACCTGAGGAAGCAATTCCGGCGATGGCCGTGGAGGCCGCCGGCATCGAGCGCTTGATGCGCAACAACCCGCGCAAACTCAGCGCCGGCGACATCGAGAAGATCTACCGCGCGGCTTACTGAGGCGCGGTCGCTGAGGGCTCATGGCACAACCCAATCATCGCGGTCCCGGTGCGCGCGTGGAAACTTGAGGTATACAATGCGCGCCATCGTGATTTAGCTCAGCACAGGTGCGTCATGCAGCCCTTCGTAATTGCTCCGTCGATCCTCTCCGCCGACTTCGCCCGCCTCGGCGAAGAAGTGGACAACGTTCTCGCCGCCGGCGCCGACTTCGTCCACTTCGATGTCATGGACAACCACTACGTGCCCAACCTGACGATCGGCCCGATGGTCTGCGCGGCGCTGCGCAAGTACGGCGTCACCGCGCCGATCGACGCGCACCTGATGGTCAGCCCGGTGGACCGCATCGTCGGCGACTTCATCGAAGCCGGCGCGACTTACATCACCTTCCACCCGGAAGCCACTTTGCACGTCGATCGCTCGCTGCAACTGATCCGCGAAGGTGGTTGCAAATCCGGTCTGGTGTTCAATCCGGCGACTCCGCTGGACGTGCTCAAGTACGTGATCGACAAGGTCGACATGGTCCTGCTGATGAGCGTCAACCCGGGCTTCGGCGGGCAAAAGTTCATCCCCGGCACCCTCGACAAATTGCGTGAAGCGCGCGCCATCATCGACGCCTCGGGGCGCGACATCCGCCTGGAAATCGACGGCGGCGTCAACGTCAACAATATCCGCGAAATTGCCGCTGCTGGTGCTGACACCTTCGTCGCCGGCTCGGCCATTTTCAACGCGCCGAACTATCAGGAAGTCATCGACAAGATGCGTTCCGAACTGGCACTGGCGCGCCCATGAGCGGTTTTGAGCAGTTGTTCCCGGGGCAACTGCCACGGTTGGTGATGTTCGATCTGGATGGCACGCTGATCGATTCGGTTCCCGACCTGGCGGCGGCGGTGGACACCATGCTGCTCTCCCTCGGCCGTCCGCCGGCGGGCATCGAAGCGGTGCGCGAATGGGTCGGCAATGGCGCGCCGGTGCTGGTGCGTCGGGCCTTGGCCGGTAGCATCGATCATTCGGCGGTGGATGACGCCGACGCCGAGCGCGCACTGGAGATTTTCATGGAGGCGTACGGCGCCAGCCATGAACTGACCGTGGTCTATCCCGGTGTGCGCGACACGCTCAAGTGGCTGCACAAACAAGGCGTGGCCATGGCGTTGATCACCAACAAGCCGGAGCGCTTCGTCGCGCCGCTGCTCGATCAGATGAAAATCGGCCGCTACTTCAAGTGGATCATCGGCGGCGATACCCTGCCGCAGAAGAAGCCTGACCCGGCGGCGCTGTTTTTCGTGATGAAAATGGCCAACATTCCGGCCTCGCAATCGTTGTTCGTCGGCGACTCGCGCAGTGATGTGCAGGCGGCGAAAGCAGCGGGGGTCAAGTGTGTGGCGCTGAGTTACGGCTACAACCATGGCCGGCCGATTGCCGAGGAGTCCCCGGCACTGGTGATCGACGATTTGCGCAAACTAATTCCCGGTTGCCTGGATCTGGCCGGTGGGATAACGTTGCCCGACGCTGTTCAACCCCCTTCTGGAAACGCCATCGTGGTGGTCACCCGCAAACTCTGGATGAAAGTCATCAAGGCCCTGGCCCGCTGGCGTTGGCGCGCCTGACTGATTCTGGCCGGCCCTGCCGGCGCGTTTGCATACCTGACTGATTGCACCTCACACCACGAGGCACCTTATGAATCGCGAAGAATTCCTGCGTCTGGCCGCTGATGGCTATAACCGCATCCCGTTGGCCTGCGAAACCCTGGCCGACTTCGACACGCCGCTGTCGATCTACCTGAAACTGGCCGACCAGCCCAACTCCTACCTGCTCGAATCGGTGCAGGGCGGCGAGAAATGGGGCCGTTACTCGATCATCGGCCTGCCGTGCCGCACCGTGCTGCGCGTACATGACCATCACGTCAGCATCACCGTTGATGGCGTCGAGACCGAAAGCCATGACGTCGAAGACCCGCTGGCCTTCGTTGAAACCTTCAAAGCGCGCTACAACGTGCCGACCATCGCCGGCCTGCCGCGCTTCAACGGTGGACTGGTCGGTTACTTCGGTTACGACTGTGTGCGCTATGTCGAGAAGCGTCTGGGCAAATGCCCGAACCCGGATCCGCTGGGCGTGCCGGACATTCTGCTGATGGTTTCCGACGCTGTTGTAGTGTTCGACAACCTGGCCGGCAAGATGCATGCGATCGTCCTCGCCGACCCGGCCCAGGCCGATGCCTTCGAGCAAGGTCAGGCGCGTTTGCAGGAACTGCTCGAGCAACTGCGTCAGCCGATCACCCCGCGTCGTGGCCTGGATTTCAGCAAACAGCAATCGGCCGATCCGGTGTTTCGTTCGAGTTTCACTCAGGACGATTACGAAAAAGCCGTCGACACCATCAAGGAATACATCCTTGCCGGCGACTGCATGCAGGTGGTGCCGTCGCAGCGCATGTCGATCGACTTCAAGGCTGCGCCGATCGATCTGTATCGCGCGCTGCGTTGCTTCAACCCGACGCCGTACATGTACTTCTTCAACTTCGGCGATTTCCACGTCGTCGGCAGTTCGCCGGAAGTGCTGGTGCGCGTCGAAGACAACCTGATCACCGTGCGCCCGATCGCCGGCACGCGCCCACGCGGCGCCACCGAAGAAGCCGATGTGGCGCTGGAGCAGGACCTGCTCTCGGATGACAAGGAGATCGCCGAGCACTTGATGCTGATCGATCTGGGCCGCAACGATACCGGGCGAGTCTCGGAAATCGGCTCGGTGAAGCTCACCGAGAAAATGGTCATCGAGCGTTATTCCAATGTGATGCACATCGTCTCCAACGTCACCGGCCAGTTGAAGTCGGGCCTGACCGCAATGGACGCACTGCGGGCGATCCTGCCGGCGGGTACGTTGTCGGGTGCGCCGAAAATTCGCGCGATGGAAATCATCGACGAACTTGAGCCGGTCAAGCGTGGCGTGTATGGCGGTGCGGTCGGTTACTTCGCCTGGAACGGCAACATGGACACCGCCATTGCCATTCGCACGGCGGTGATCAAGAACGGTGAATTGCACGTGCAGGCCGGCGGCGGCATCGTCGCCGACTCGGTGCCGGCGCTGGAATGGGAAGAAACCCTGAACAAACGCCGCGCGATGTTCCGCGCCGTGGCCCTGGCCGAGCAAACCCCGGACGCCTGATCCACGCAATTTCCCATGTGGGAGCGAGCCTGCTCGCGAAGAGGGTGTGTCAGTCACCGTTGATATTGACTGACCCAGCGCTTTCGCGAGCAGGCTCGCTCCCACATTGGGTTTTGTGTTGAGGCATAAAAAAAGCGGCGCCCTGACAGGCGCCGCTTTTTTGCATCTACGACTCAGAAATCCAGCACAACCCCGACATTCAGGCCCTGCTGCTTGAAGTCATCATCCTTGCGGAACGTATAACCCCCACGCAGCGCCAGATCTGCCGTCAGCTTGTGACTGACACCCAGGCTCAAGCGGTTCAGGTGACTTGCCGGTGTGTAGCCTTCAAGGGTGAAGTCATTGGCCGGCAGGGTATTGAGGGCGATGTTGACCTTCTGCACGTCATCTTCGTACTCACGCTCATGAGCGTATTCGCCATACACCTGGGTTTGCGCGGTGAAGTTGTACTTGCCTTGAATCCCCAGGCCCAAGCGTTTCGAATCGCGGCTCTGGTCATCGAAGGTCAGCGCGGTGGCGCGGTTGCTCTTTTCCGAGTAACCGTCGACGTCGACACTGGCGTAATCGGCGCTGACAAACGGCGACAGATGCCATTGGCTGCCCGGTTGCGCAATGTCATAGCCCAGGCGCGTGCTGAACGCCCACAGACTGCCGTCGGTATCGCCTTTCTCCGCGCCCTCGCTGGCGCCGAGGTCGAACTTGCGCTTGAGGTTGTCGTAGTCGAGTTTGCCGCCGGTCAGCGCCGCGTCGGCCCACCAGCGGTTCTGCTGGAACTGGGCAAACGCGGTGGCCATGTAGCTGTTGAGTTTGTAATCGGAGTCGTTGTGCCCGGCCTCGAGATTCTGCCGGTACAAACCGGCTGCCACGCCCACGCGCCAAGCCTCATTGAGGCGATAGCTGCCGCCGACGTTGAGGTTGTAACCGCTGCCATCGGCGCTGGCGCCGCTGCTTTGGCTGTCGACATCCAGACGCTGTCCGCCGGCCGAGACAATCGCACGCCATTGGCCGACCGCTTGCCAGTTCTCCCAGTCCGCCTGCCATTGGTTACGCAATTCATCCTGATGCGCGCGCACCGTGCCGTGGGCCATCTCCGGTAGAAGGCTCAATTCCCACGGCGCAGCCAAGAGCGAATAGGCGTAATCGGCGATCAGTTTTTGCCCGGATTCGGTCGGGTGTACGCCATCGTTGTAGATCAGCTTGGTCGGATCCGGCGTGGCGCTGTTGATCCCGTAGCGGGCGTTTTCCGTGCAGCTGTTGCCACTGAAGCAGGTCGCGGTGAGGTTCTGGTCGGTAGCCAGACCAAAGCGCCCCGGGTCGGCGAAGACTTCCGAGAGCAGCACCGGAATGTTCAGCGGAATGACTTCGGCGTCGATGCCTTGCAGGCGCGTCACCAACTGACTGTTGAACTGGTTGGCGAGGGTGCTGCTGAACGCTTGCAGCGGCGTGCCGTTCAGAGCAGGTGTCAGGCCCACGTCGGGCAGCAGCCAGACCATCACGTATTTGGCGCCAGCGGTCTGCAGGGTCTGCACGCTGTCGGCCAGTCGATCGGCTGCGGCGTTGGCCTGGGGCAGGCTGAGGATGCGGCCCTGGAGGAAATCGTTGCCGCCACCGGAAATGTAATACAGCGCATTCGGGTCGGCGCGGAAGCCGTTCGACGGCAGGTACCCTGCGCGGGTGCGTTCACCGGTGGCCGATTGTGTAGTGATCGAATCGAGAATCTGGTCGGTGCGATAGCCACCGACTGCCCAGTTGTTGCCGTCGGGCTGGCCGTTTTCCGCGCGCACTGCGGAGCTGGAAGAGGCTGTCTGGTCGGCCGAAAAACCCAGGCGGCCGCCAAGCAGCTGGGTGGAATTCAATGAAAAAACTTCGCCGCTGCCATCCTGATACACCGGCCCGGTACGGTTGGTGTAACGCTCGGTGGAGCCCGCCGGGCCGCCCGTGTCGGCGAAGGTGCCGGCATCGTTGAGGCTGTCACCGAAGACGATGAAACTGGAATAAGGATTGGGCGCTGCATTGGCCTGGGCGCAGGCGAGTGCGAGCAAGCAGCTGGCCAGCGGTACAAACAACGTCTGTCTGATCATGAGCAAGTCCGTTTATTTATTGTTGTAGGTGAACGAAACGACAGTACCAAAAACGTTCGGCCTTTTGCCATCGGTCGCGAATCCTTCTGCCGTTTTATAACCCGCAGGCCCCGCCATATTGCACGCTCCGCCCAGCTAAGTTACTGTGCCGGAACGTATGAACGAGACCTTCCCCGTGTTGATCACCAGCAAACTTCTGGATCAAGTCATCAAGGCACACGCCCGCTGGCGTTGGCGCGCCTGAATCTTCTCTGCCGGCTCCGCCGGATCTGTATCGCTTTGCCTTCCTTGTCTGTTTGAAATGCCGCTGTGCTGGCGCCCTGTGCGCGTCCGACATCGCGCAGCCACCCGCGGGCAAGTCATCTGAAGGCTGTCATCAAGTCAGAATTCAAGAGGTTCGAAACGCCATGTTGCTGATGATCGACAACTACGACTCCTTTACCTACAACGTTGTGCAATACCTCGGCGAGCTGGGTGCCGAGGTCAAAGTGGTGCGCAACGACGAACTGACCATCGCCGAAATCGAAGCGCTGAATCCCGAGCGCATCGTGGTTTCCCCGGGGCCGTGCACGCCCACCGAGGCGGGCGTTTCCATTGATGCGATCAAGCACTTCGCCGGCAAGCTGCCGATCCTCGGCGTCTGCCTCGGCCACCAGTCCATCGGCCAGGCCTTCGGCGGTGATGTGGTGCGTGCCCGCCAAGTCATGCACGGTAAGACTAGCCCGGTATTCCACGAGGACAAGGGCGTGTTCGCCGGCCTCAATCATCCGCTCACTGTTACCCGTTACCACTCGCTGATCGTCAAGCATGACAGCCTGCCCGATTGCCTCGAGCTGACCGCATGGACCCAGCACGACGACGGCTCGGTCGACGAGATCATGGGCCTGCGTCACAAGACCCTGAACATCGAGGGTGTGCAGTTCCACCCCGAATCGATCCTCACCGAGCAGGGTCATGAACTGTTTGCCAATTTCCTCAAACAAACCGGCGGCACGCGCTAAGGACTTCCCATGAATATCAAGACAGCCCTCAGCCGTATCGTCGAACACCTCGACCTCAGCACCGATGAAATGCGCGATGTGATGCGCGAGATCATGACCGGCCAGTGCACCGAAGCGCAGATCGGCGCGTTTATGATGGCCATGCGCATGAAAAGCGAGAGCATCGACGAAATCGTCGGCGCCGTGTCGGTGATGCGCGAGCTGGCCGATCAGGTCGAGCTGAAAACCCTCGACGGCGTAGTCGATGTGGTTGGCACCGGCGGTGACGGTGCGAATATCTTCAACGTATCGACCGCGTCTTCCTTTGTTGTCGCAGCCGCCGGTTGCACCGTCGCCAAGCACGGCAACCGCGCGGTGTCCGGCAAGAGCGGCAGTGCCGATCTGCTGGAAGCTGCCGGCATTTATCTGAACCTGACCCCGGTGCAGGTCGCGCGCTGCATCGACAACGTCGGCATCGGTTTCATGTTCGCCCAGACTCACCACAAAGCGATGAAGTACGCCGCCGGCCCGCGCCGCGAACTCGGTCTGCGCACGCTGTTCAACATGCTCGGCCCGCTTACGAATCCGGCCGGTGTGAAACATCAGGTCGTCGGCGTATTCACTCAGGCGCTGTGCCGGCCATTGGCCGAAGTCTTGCAAAGACTGGGCAGCAAACACGTTCTGGTCGTGCATTCGAAGGACGGCCTGGACGAATTCAGCCTCGCCGCGCCGACTTTTGTTGCCGAGTTGAAGAACAACGAAATCACTGAGTATTGGGTCGAACCGGAAGACCTCGGCATGAAGAGCCAGAGCCTGCACGGCCTGTCGGTTGAAGGCCCGGAAGCGTCGCTGGCGCTGATCCGCGATGCCCTCGGCAAGCGCAAAACCGAAAACGGCCAGAAAGCTGCCGAGATGATTGTGCTCAATGCCGGTGCGGCGCTGTATGCCGCCGACCTCGCAAGCAGTCTGAAACAAGGTGTGGAGCTGGCGCACGACGCGCTGCACACCGGCCTCGCTCGGGAAAAACTCGAGGAGCTGGGTGCCTTTACCGCGGTATTCAAAGTGGAGAATGAAGGATGAGTGTACCGACGGTTCTGGAAAACATTCTGGCGCGCAAGGTTGAGGAAGTCGCCGAGCGCAGCGCTCGGGTCAGCCTGAGCGAGCTGGAAAGTCTGGCCAAGGCGGCCGATGCACCCCGTGGTTTTGCCCAGGCGTTGCTGGCGCAAGCGAAGAAGAAACAACCGGCCGTGATTGCCGAAATCAAAAAGGCTTCGCCGAGCAAAGGCGTGATCCGCGAAGACTTCGTCCCGGCAGACATTGCCAAGAGCTACGAAAAGGGTGGGGCCACCTGTCTGTCGGTGCTGACCGATATCGACTACTTCCAGGGCGCCGATGCCTACCTGCAACAGGCGCGCGCCGCCTGCAAATTGCCGGTGATCCGCAAGGATTTCATGATCGATCCGTACCAGATCGTTGAAGCTCGCGCGCTTGGCGCCGATTGCGTGCTGTTGATCGTCTCCGCACTGGACGACGTGAAAATGGCCGAGCTGGCCGCCGTGGCCAAAGGCGTCGGTCTCGACGTGTTGGTGGAAGTGCACGACGGTGACGAACTGGAGCGCGCGTTGAAAACCCTCGACACGCCGCTGGTCGGGGTCAACAACCGCAACCTGCACACATTCGACGTCAGCCTGGAAACCACCCTCGACCTGCTGCCGCGCATCCCGCGCGATCGCCTGGTGATCACCGAAAGCGGCATCCTCAATCGGGCCGACGTCGAGCTGATGGAAATCAGCGATGTGTACTCGTTCCTGGTCGGCGAAGCGTTCATGCGCGCGGAAAATCCAGGCATTGAATTGCAGCGCCTGTTCTTTCCGGAGCGTGGTGTGCCGATCAGTGGTTCGACCCTCGACTGACCGAGTCGACCTCATTCGCGAGCAGGCTCGGTCCCACAGGGAAATGCATTCCAGTGTGGGAGCGAGCCTGCTCGCGAAGAGGCGCTAAATTCCGCTAAAGAGATTCAATCTGCCGGAGCTCACCATGTCGTTGCCAACCCCGCTGACCATCGAATCCGGCCTGCAAGCCGAACAGGACTTGCTGGCCTCGGTCTGCGCCGGCGACGCCGAATTCGGCCTGCTGTTCTGGCAACCCACCGATCGCGCGCTGGTCATGCCGCGCCGCCTCAACCGTCTCCCGCATTTCGACCACGCCTGCGAAGTTTCCGCTGCTGCTGGCTGGCCGGTGCTGTTGCGTGAAACCGGCGGTGAGCCCGTCCCGCAATCCGCTGCGACCGTCAACATTGCCTTGGTATATGCCCCGCCTCGCAGCGAAGGCGATCTGAACCGCATCGAAACCGGCTACCGCCGCCTGTGCGATCCGATCTGTCAGTTGCTGGATGAGTTGGGTGGCACCTCGTCGGTCGGGGAAATCGACGGCGCATTCTGCGACGGCCGTTTCAACGTCAATCTCGACGGTCGCAAGATGGTCGGTACCGCCCAGCGCTGGCGCCAGAGTCAGGGAGGCCAGCGTCCGGTTGGCCTGGTGCATGGTGCGATGCTGATGGATGACGAGCGCGAAGCGATGGTTGCTGCGGTCAATCGCTTCAATGAAGCCTGCGGCCTGGAGCAGCGGGTGAGGGCGCAAAGCCACATTGCCCTGTATGAGAAATTCAACGCGCCACAGGCATTGGCGCGTCTCGATGAATTGTTTCGTTTGATGCTGGCGCAGATTTACGTCTAGCGCGTGCCGAAGACCACCATGGTCTTGCCTTTCACATCGACCAGGTTGCGTTCTTCCAGATCCTTGAGCACGCGGCCGACCATCTCTCGAGAACAGCCGACGATACGACCGATCTCCTGGCGGGTGACCTTGATCTGCATGCCGTCCGGGTGAGTCATGGCGTCCGGTTGTTTGCACAACTCCAGCAGGCAGCGGGCGACTCGGCCAGTGACATCGAAAAACGCCAGGTCGCCGACTTTGCGCGTGGTGTTACGCAGGCGTTGTGCGATTTGTCCGCTGAGGGCGTAAAGAATGTCTGGATCCTGCTGCGACAGTTCGCGGAACTTGGCGTAGCTGATTTCGGCGGTTTCGCATTCAACTTTGGCACGCACCCAGGCGCTGCGTTCCTGCTCCTGACCTGCCTGCTCGAACAGACCCAGTTCGCCGAAGAAATCCCCGGCGTTCAGGTAAGCGATGATCATCTCGCGACCATCGTCGTCTTCGATGAGGATGGTGACCGAGCCTTTGATGATGAAAAACAGCGTGTCCGAGCGATCCCCGGCGCAGATGATATTGCTCTTGGCCGCATGACGCCGGCGCTGGCAATGCATCAACAGCTTGTCGATGTTCTTGATTTTGGGTGTGGGGGTAATAGCAACCATGGTTGTATCCCGAAAAGACTGCACGGTGATGTTTGAGTTTTTATGAGGCGCTGAAGGCGGTCGCTACAGGGCTGACGAATTGGCGCCAGCGAATTGGCGCCAGCTTACCAGACACTTCGTCGAAAATTCGAGAAATTACCTACAGCCAGAAAGCATCCGTCCTAGGACGTCGTTCCTGTCGGGACAAAGTGCTGTGCTAAGCTGGCGACCCTTTTTTTACAGTGGAGTCTGGGCGATGAAGGCACGCATCCAATGGGCTGGCGAAGCCATGTTCCTCGGCGAATCCGGCAGCGGTCATGTCGTGGTAATGGACGGCCCGCCAGATGCCGGTGGCCGTAACCTCGGGGTTCGCCCGATGGAAATGCTCTTGCTGGGTGTCGGCGGTTGCAGCAACTTCGACGTGGTCAGCATCCTGAAGAAGTCGCGCCAGGCCGTTGAAAGCTGTGAAGCCTTCCTTGATGCCGAGCGTGCGACTGAAGATCCCAAGGTGTTTACCAAGATCCACATGCACTTCGTGGTCAAGGGCCGGGGCCTGAAGGAAGCTCAGGTCAAGCGCGCCATCGAGCTGTCGGCCGAGAAGTATTGCTCGGCGTCGATCATGCTCGGCGCGGCTGGCGTGGCAATCACCCACGATTATGAAATCGTCGAACTCGGCTGAACCGACATTCAACTATCATAAAAGCAGTGCAGACTCTGGCGATCCCCCGCTGACGTCTGCATAATGCGCCACTTTTTTCAGGGCAGTGATCGGTCAGCCGACGGGTCATCCGCCTGAACAGATAACCAAAATCGCCATCGCGAAGAGGTGTTAACCGTCCTACGCAGGTGCGTTGTTCGCACTTGACGGGCATGCTTGATCACGCGGCCGCGCCGCATACATAGAGAGTTTTTAACGGTGAAAAGCAAACTCAAGCTCCACGGGTTCAATAACCTGACAAAGACCTTGAGCTTCAACATCTATGACATCTGCTACGCGGAAACCCCGCAAGACCAGCAGGCTTACGTTGAGTACATCAATCAAGAGTACAACGCGAAACGCCTGACGCAGATTCTCACAGAAGTTGTCGAGATCATTGGTGCCAACATCCTGAACATCGCCAGTCAGGACTATGAACCCCAGGGCGCCAGCGTCACGATTCTGATTTCGGAAGAGCCGGTAACCCCGACTGACAGCCAGATCGAAGAATCGCCGGGCCCGTTGCCCGAAATTATTCTGGCCCACCTCGACAAGAGCCACATCACGGTGCACACCTATCCGGAAATCCATCCGGACGACGGTATTGCAACGTTCCGTGTGGATATCGACGTGTCGACCTGTGGTGTCATTTCACCGCTCAAAGCGCTCAACTTCCTCATTCACCAGTTCGATTCGGACATCGTGACCGTGGATTACCGTGTGCGCGGTTTCACCCGTGACGTTGAAGGCAACAAGCACTTCATCGACCACGAGATCAACTCGATCCAGAACTACCTCTCCGAAGACACCCGCGACGCGTACCAGATGACCGACGTGAACGTGTACCAGGAAAACCTGTTCCACACCAAAATGCTGCTGAAGAACTTCGAACTGGACAACTACCTGTTCGGCGACGCCACCAGCAACCTCTCGCCCGAGCAACGTGCCCAGGTGACCGACCGTGTGAAACACGAAATGCTGGAAATCTTCTACGCGCGCAATATGCCGACCTAAGATTCCCGGAAACAAAAAAGGCGACCTCCTGGTCGCCTTTTTCATGCTTCAGACAAAACCCCCTGTGGGAGCTGGCTTGCCAGCGATAGGGCAATGTCGGGCGATACATATCTCAGATCCGATAAGTACTCTTGGTCATCACCTTGGCCAACAAGCTCATCCCGAACTTGACCGGCGCCGGAAAACGAAACCCGCCCGCATCCAGGGCACTTTCCGCATGGTGTTCTTCATCGATGCGCATCTGCTCAAGAATCGCCCGGGACTTCTCGTCCTCGGCCGGCAATTGCTCCAGATGTTCGTTCAAGTGTTTGCAGACCTGATGCTCGGTCGCCGCAACGAAACCAAGGCTAACCTTGTCGCTGATCAGTCCGGCGACCGCGCCGATACCGAACGACATGCCGTAAAACAGTGGATTCAGCACGCTGGTGTGGCTGCCCAACTGATGGATGCGCTGCTCACACCAGACCAGATGATCGATCTCTTCTTCAGCCGCGTGCTCCATGGCCGCGCGTACCTGCGGCAACTTGGCGGTCAGCGCTTGCCCCTGATACAGCGCCTGAGCGCAGACTTCGCCAGTGTGGTTGATACGCATCAGGCCGGCGACGTGGCGAGTGTCTTCATCGCTCATCTGCGTATCCGGTTGCAGAATCGCCGGCGACGGGCGGTACGGCTGACCACTGGAGGGCAACAGCGTGCGCATCGCGGCATCGGCTTGCAGCAGCAGACGGTCTATGGGCGAGTAGTGACGTTGGGTAGTCATGCTGACCTCCGGGAAGAATCTCGGCGGCCAGTTTAACCGAATCGGCCGGCGAGGGTTTGCGCTGGGTCACTTCCTGCGCGGTCAGGCTTTTTTGTGGGAGCGAGCCTGCTCGCGAAAGCGGATTATCGGATACTGAAGTGTTGAATGTATCGGCGCCTTCGCGAGCAGGCTCGCTCCCACAGTTGTTGTCGCCAATCAGCCCGGCGGCCAGTTCATCTGGCGCTGACCCAGCACGTGCATATGAATGTGATAGACAGTCTGCCCACCAAGTTCATTGCAGTTCATCACCACGCGGAAGCCCTCTTCGCAACCCAGTTCCAGCGCCAGACGCTGCGCGGTGAACAGGATGTGCCCGGCCAGCGCCTTGTCGTCTTCGGTCAGGTCGTTGAGCGTGCGCACCGGTTTTTTCGGGATTACCAGAAAGTGCACCGGAGCCTGGGGGGCGATGTCGTGGAAGGCCAGAACCTGGTCGTCCTCGTAAATGATCTTCGCCGGGATTTCCCGGTTGATGATCTTGGTGAACAGAGTATCCACTGCTGTTTCTCCGTTGAGTTGGGCTGAATCGAGTGTACCGCTTCGAAGTTGTCTTCCTAGCGGGGGCAGTAAGCTTTGTTGATCATGCCGACGATGGTGCGATTGAGCCAGCGCGAACCCAGCCGCGGCAGGAACGCCAGCCAGCGATTGCGTCGTCCCGGAATGATGATGGCGCGGTTTTTATCCAGTGCGCGTACGGCATGCAGTGCCACTTCTTCCGGACTCATCAGCGAGTGGCTGCTTTCGATCTTTTCGCTACTCATCTGTGCGGTTCGGAAGAACGGTGTGCGCGTCGGGCCGGGGCACAGCACCGAAACTTTCACGCCGCTTTGTTTGAGCTCCACGCGCAAGGCTTCGGAAAAATGCAGCACATACGCTTTGCTGGCGTAGTACGTGCTCATCCACGGGCCAGGACTGTAGGCGGCGACCGACGCGACGTTGAGAATCTGCCCGCCACCCAGCAGCGCCATGCTGTTACCCACCGCATGGCAGAGGCGGGTGAGGGCGAGGATATTGACCTCGATGAGGTCCTGCTCAGTCATCCAGTCCTGCGCGAGGAACGGCCCGCAAGTGCCGATGCCGGCGCAGTTGACCAGCAGATCGATCTGCCGGTCGCCTTCTTCCAGCTCCAGCAAAAAGCCCGACAGGCGCAACGGTTCGCCGAGATCGCAGGCACGAAACAATACTTCGACATCGAAGCGCTGGGTCAGCTCGATGGCGATACTTTCCAGCTGATCACGCTGCCGTGCCACCAGAATCAGGCTGCGGCCGCGCCGGGCCAGTGCTTCGGCCATGGCCAGGCCGATGCCGCTGGAAGCACCGGTGATCAGAGCGTAACGGGTCATGCAGTTCTCCATCGCAACAGCTCCGCGCCGGCGACGCGATTGTCGCGGCAGGGAGCGCTGTTCATTCTTGCGCAGAGTCTACAGGGGCCTGCGCCGGTTCGGCTGCCTCGTCGGCGGAAATCACTGGCGGTTCGACGACCTCAACTTCGTCGGTGGTCACCGCGCCGCTGTCATAGCTGCTCTCCAGATTGCTTTCATATTCTTCCTGCACAGCCGAGAAGCCGCCAAGAAGGCCTCCGGCAAAAATCAGTGCGAAGAATACGATCCATAACGAGCACAGCACTTTGACGGCCGTGCTGTTCGGCGGTGGTGGCGGGCCATAGCGGTTGGCGCCGGCATTGCCGGGTACGACCATCATCACCAGCGGGAAAAAACTGCCGACGAACGGCACCAGATTCAACAACCACAGCCAGCCCGACCAGCCGATATCGTGCAGGCGCTGAACGCTGAACAGAATGCTGACGATCATGAAGCCGAGGAACAGGAAGACCGCCAGAATGCCGCCGAGGATCAGGCCTGTGGTTGAATCGCCACTGACCAGACCCAAGGCAATCAAGGCAAACACACCGACGATGGGCAGGGTCACCAGGCTCAGGACCATGGTCCAGGCGAGAAAGCGCAGGCGACCGATCCGGCCTTCGACGCTGAATGGCTTGAGCGTGGCGAATGGCGGCAGAGCTTCACCGACATTGGCGCGCGGTGGGGCGTAAGGCGAGTCCGGTTCCGCCACAGCTGCAGGGTTATCGTGGACATCCGCCAGATTCAGCTCGATGGCGGTTTCCGCTTCGATCCGCGCATCGATCCCGGTTTTGTTCAATGCCTGCAGATACGTCTGGGCATCGCTGTGGGACAGATCACGTTTGAGGGCGATGGTGCGGCCATTGAACAGGCGCTCGATGGCGGCCACATCGCTTTTGAACAGATCCGCCAGATTCAGTTTGGCGGTGGTGAGGTCGACGCCGGGCTGCAGCGCGCCGTCGAAGACGATCTTGTAACGGGTGTCGCTCATGGCCGAGGCATCCTTGTCGCGATTGGGTTTGCAGTAGTCAGTTCAAGGCCAGTCTGACAGCGACTGGCCGGGGGTATTGCTCAGCGCGGCCAGCGTTCCGGCAGCTGTGCGGCGCGCGCCTGAGCCTGACGATATTCTGCGTCGAGCCGCGCAATCAACTGATCCACGCTTGGCAGGTCACCAATCTGGCCAACACCCTGGCCCGCCGACCACACGGTCTTCCAGGCTTTGGCTTCATCGTTGATCGGCTTTAGCTTGTCGCCGAAGTTCACCTCGCCCTTACCTTGCAGTGCCGCCATGTCGAAACCGGCCGCCTCCAGGCTCTGGCGCATGAAACTGGCCGGCACTCCCGACACTGCTGGAGTATGAATGATGTCGGCAGCCTTGGCTGTCAGCAGCATGTCTTTGTAGGCGTCAGGCGCGTGACTTTCTGTGGTGCCGATAAATCGCGTACCGAAGTAGGCCAAATCCGCGCCGAGCAGTTGCGCGGCGAGAATCTCATGGCCGTGGTTCAGACATCCTGCAAGCAAGAGTGTCTTGTCGAAGAACTCACGGATCTCGGCAATCAGCGCAAACGGGCTCCAGGTACCAGCATGCCCGCCGGCACCGGCCGCGACGGCAATGAGCCCGTCGACACCGGCTTCAGCGGCTTTCTCGGCATGGCGCCGCGTGGTCACGTCGTGAAACACCAGACCGCCATAGCTGTGCACCGCGTCGACCAGTTCCTTCACCGCGCCGAGGCTGGTGATAACGATCGGCACCTTGTGCTCGACGCAAATGTCCAGATCCGCCTGAAGGCGCGGGTTGCTGTGGTGAACAATCAGGTTCACCGCATAAGGGGCCGGATTATCCAGCGTCGCCACGCCCGCTTCGATCTGTTCCAGCCAAGCCTTGAACCCACTGCTTTCGCGTTGGTTCAGCGCCGGAAAGCTGCCGACCACACCATTGCGGCAGCAGGCGAGCACCAGTTCCGGATTGGAGATCAGGAACATCGGTGCCGCCACCACGGGCAGACGCAGACGTTGTTCGAGCAAAGCGGGCAGCGACATTGTGAACACCCCGAAGATTTTTATTGATTGAAGTTAGAACGGCTTGACCACGACCAGAATTACGATAGCCAGCAATATCAGAACCGGCACTTCATTGAACCAGCGATAAAAGACATGGCTGCGGGTGTTTTCGCCACGGGCAAAGCGTTTGACCTGCGCGCCGCACATGTGGTGGTAGCCGATCAGCAATACGACCAGGGTCAGTTTGGCGTGGATCCAGCCGCCCTGGCTGAAAAGGCTAGGGTTGAGGTAGATCAGCCAGCCACCGAAGATCAGCGTGGCGATCATCGCCGGGCCCATGATGCCGCGATACAGCTTGCGCTCCATGACGCTGAAGCGTTCCTGGCTGATCGTGTCTGCGCTTTGCGCGTGGTAAACGAACAGGCGCGGCAAGTAGAACAGTCCGGCAAACCAGCAGACGACGCTGACAATGTGAAACGCTTTGAGCCATAGATAGAGCATTTTTGGGTATTCCCTCATTCACGGTAGCCAGATAGTAGAGGCTTGAGCGTCCGCGCGTCACCTTGGCGGTTGTCGCAGGCGCGCGCGGCCCCTATTATCGACGGCTTTCCAGTGGGTTCGTTGAGGGCAGGTTTATGGTCAAGGTCGGTATCGTCGGCGGCACGGGTTACACCGGTGTCGAACTGCTGCGTCTGTTGGCACAGCATCCGCAGGCAGAAGTGGTCGTCATCACTTCCCGATCCGAGGCCGGTCTGGCCGTGGCTGACATGTACCCGAACCTGCGCGGTCACTATGACGGGCTGGCCTTCAGCGTGCCGGACGTGAAAACCCTTGGCGCCTGCGATGTGGTGTTTTTCGCCACGCCGCACGGTGTGGCTCACGCCTTGGCAGGCGAACTGCTGGCGGCGGGCACCAAGGTCATCGACCTGTCCGCCGACTTCCGTCTGCAAGACGCTGATGAATGGGCCAAGTGGTACGGCCAGCCGCACGGCGCGCCAGATCTGCTGGACGAAGCTGTTTACGGGTTGCCGGAAGTCAATCGCGAGCAGATCAAGAAAGCGCGCCTGATTGCGGTACCAGGTTGCTATCCGACCGCAACGCAATTGGGTTTCCTGCCATTGCTGGAAGCAGGTCTGGCTGACGCATCGCGTTTGATCGCCGACTGCAAATCCGGTGTCAGTGGTGCCGGGCGTGGCGCGGCTGTAGGTTCTTTGTACTCCGAGACGTCGGAAAGCATGAAGGCCTACGCGGTAAAAGGTCATCGCCACCTGCCGGAAATTCGCCAGGGCCTGCGTCGCGCGGCGGGCAAGGATGTCGGCCTGACCTTCGTACCGCACCTGACGCCGATGATTCGCGGTATTCACTCCACGCTCTATGCGACTGTGGTCGATCGCTCGGTGGATCTGCAGGCGCTGTTCGAAAAGCGCTACGCCAACGAACCGTTCGTCGATGTAATGCCAGCCGGCAGCCATCCGGAAACCCGTAGCGTGCGCGGCGCCAACGTGTGCCGCATCGCCGTGCATCGTCCACAGGATGGCGATCTGGTGGTGGTACTCTCGGTGATTGACAACCTGGTCAAGGGCGCGTCGGGCCAGGCGGTGCAGAACATGAACATTCTGTTCGGACTGGATGAGCGCTTCGGTCTGTCCCACGCCGGTATGCTTCCTTAACGGCCGTCACAGGTCAGGCGCCGCAAGCTTGAAGCTCACCGCTTGAAGCTTGCAGCTGCCTTTCTAATAGTTGACCAATTTTCTAGGACAAGCGGATAATGCGCGTCATCACGCATTATGGCGGCGTAACGCCGGGAGATAGTCAGCATGAGCGTCGAATCCTTCACCCCCACGGCTTTGCAATTCACCCAAGGTGCTGCGCACAAGGTGAAGAGCCTGGTCGATGAAGAGGGGAATGATCGCTTGAAGCTGCGCGTATTTGTTACGGGCGGCGGTTGTTCAGGGTTTCAATACGGTTTCACCTTCGATGAAGATGTTGCCGAGGACGACACCATTGTCGAGCGCGAAGGCGTGAGTCTGGTGGTTGATCCGATGAGTTTCCAGTACCTGGCCGGTGCGGAGGTGGACTACCAGGAAGGTCTGGAAGGTTCGCGCTTCGTGATCAAGAACCCGAACGCGACAACGACTTGTGGTTGCGGGTCGTCGTTCTCGATCTGATCGCGCTTTACAGCACACAACAAAACGCCGCAGAGCCTTTCGGTTCTGCGGCGTTTTTGTTTCTGAAGGTTATGCCGGGTAGATGGCGCCGAGGACGCGCAGGCCGCGAGCGCCGGTGACGCTTGGCCGATTGGCGGCGATGCCTTCCAGGCAGCAATGGGCGAGCCAGGCGAAGGCCATGGCTTCCACCCAATCTGGATCAACCCCGTGAGTTGCGGTGCTGGCCACTTGGGTATTTGGCAGCAGGTCCGCCAGACGTTTCATCAGCGTGGCGTTGTGCGCGCCGCCGCCACAGACCAGCAGTTCCTGAGTGCCCGATTGAGCGCTTTGTAGCGACTCGACGATGGTCTGCGCAGTCAGTTCCAGCAGCGTGGCCTGAACGTCTTCGGCTGCGAAGGTTGGCAGGTTCGAAAGATGCTGTTCCAGCCATGGCAGATTGAAGACTTCCCGGCCCGTACTTTTCGGGCCTTTGGTCACGAAGAACGGGTCGCTTAGCAGTGCCTTGAGCAGGGTTGGTTCAACCTTGCCGGTCGCAGCCCATTTGCCGTCCCGGTCATAGTTCTCGCCCCGTTGCCGGCTAATCCAGGCGTCCATCAGAACATTTCCCGGCCCGCAGTCGAAACCGGCTACAGGTTTGTTCGGCTCAATCAGGCTGAGATTGCTGAATCCACCGACATTCAAGACTGCCTGGTTACCGCTACGCTCTTCAAACAACGCTTCATGAAAGGCTGGCACCAGAGGCGCACCTTGGCCACCCGCTGCGACATCGCGACTGCGGAAATCGCTGACGACGGTAATACCGGTCAACTCAGTCAGCAGGGCTGGATTACCGATCTGCACGGTAAACCCGCGCGCCGGCTCATGGCGAATGGTCTGACCGTGGCTGCCGATAGCGCGGATTGCTTCGGGCTTGAGTTGTTGCTGCGCGAGGAGGGTGTGAATGCCCAACGCGGCAAGTTCGACCCAGTGTTGCTGGGCAATCGCCGAGCGGGCGATCTCGTCGGGGCCGCTGGCGCACAAGCCAAGCAGCTCGGCGCGCAGGGAGTCAGGCATTGGCAGGTAGTGGGTGGCGATCAGTTTGATCGCCGAGGTCTGCTCGATCAGGGCGATGTCCAGCCCGTCGAGACTGGTTCCGGACATCACACCGATATACAGGGCCATGGCTTAGCGCTTGCTCGAAGCCAGCATGGTGGCCTTCTCTTGATCCATGCGCGCCATCAGTGGCTGGCTCTGCGCGAGGAAGCGCGCGCGTTCGGACTTGGCGATCGGATCGGCCATTGGCAGCTTCTGGCCCAGCGGATCGACGTGAACGCCGTTGACCTGGAACTCATAGTGCAAATGCGGGCCGGTGGACAGTCCGGTGGTGCCGATATAGCCAATGACTTGACCTTGCTTGACGCTGCCACCGGTTTTCACGCCTTTGGCAAAGCCTTGCATATGGCCATAGAGCGTACGGTAAGTGTTGCCGTGCTGAATGATCACAGTGTTGCCATAGCCACCACGACGACCGGCCAGCAACACTTTGCCGTCACCGGCAGCCTTGATTGGCGTACCCCGTGGCGCTGCGTAATCGACACCTTTGTGGGCGCGGATCTTGTTGAGGATCGGGTGCTTGCGGCCCATGGAAAACTTCGAGCTGATGCGGGCGAAGTCAACAGGGGTGCGGATGAAGGCCTTGCGCATGCTGTTGCCATCGGCAGTGTAATAGCTGCTGTTGCCTTGTTTGTTGGTGTAGCGAACGGCGGTGTAAGTCTTGCCGCGGTTGGTGAAGCGCGCCGACAGGATCGGGCCGGTGCCGACGGCCTTGCCGTTGATGACTTTCTGCTCGTAGATCACATCGAATTCATCGCCCTGACGAATGTCCTGCGCGAAGTCGATGTCGTAGCCAAAGACACTGGCCATGTCCATGGTCAGGCTGTGAGAAAGACCGGCGCGGGCTGCGGACTGCGACAGTGAGCTGTTGATGACACCGTGGACGTAGGCAGTGCGAACAGTTGGCTTGGCAGTCACTCGGTTGAACGAATAACCCTTGTCATTCTTGGTCAGGGTGATGGTTTCAACGTCGCTGACCTTGCTGTGCAGGCTGGTCAACTGGCCTTCCGGACTCAGTTCGAACTCGAGTTTCTGGCCGCGCTTGAGCTGGCTGAACTGTTTGGCTTGCTTGTCGCTTGCCAGTACTTCGTGCACGGAGGCTGCAGGCAGACCGACTTTTTCAAACAGGGTAGACAGTGTATCGCCTTTGGAAACCACGACTTCACGGTGCCCAGGCTCTTTCGGTTTCTCAGCAGGCGCCACAGGTGCTGGCGCGGTTTCAGCGGTTTGTGCGGTGTTTTCGTCGCTGTTTTCGATTTGTGCGAACGGCGAAGCTGCGGGCTCGTTTGTGGCTTGAGCCGCATCAGCAGCGTCTTGATCTTGTGTCAGTTGTTCAGCAGGACTTTCCAGTTCAAGACTCAGAGTCGTCTTTTTGGCTTCAACATCGCTGGAGGGAAATACCAGCAGCGCCAGGCTGAGAAGGGCGGCGATTCCACTTGCGGCGAGCAGGTGGGTCTTCGGGTAAAGCGGGGGCGCTTTAGACGGTTCTGTGGTCATAGGTAATTTTTGACTTTGAAATAGATGAATTGGAAAAGATGAATGACATGATGAAGATGAAATAACTGTATAAAATATAACCAAATCATCGCTGAAGCAAGTCTACAGACCTCGGGTCTGTGGATTGGTGTCCGTGCGCCGGGCAAAACTTGTAATTGGTGCGCGTTCTTGTATGGTTGGTTCCCTTTGAATCTGAGCCTTGCGGGTCTGTTATGAAGTCGGTTGAAGAGCAGCTAGCGCTGATTAAACGTGGTGCGGAAGAACTGTTGGTCGAGTCCGAGCTGGTCGAGAAGCTCAAGCGCGGCCAACCCCTGCGTATCAAGGCTGGTTTCGATCCGACCGCTCCGGATCTGCATCTGGGTCATACGGTGCTTATTAATAAGCTGCGCCAGTTCCAGGAGCTGGGGCACCAGGTCATCTTCCTTATAGGTGACTTCACCGGGATGATCGGTGATCCGAGTGGCAAAAGCGCAACGCGTCCACCGCTGACGCGTGAACAGGTTCTGGAAAATGCTGAGACTTACAAGACTCAGGTTTTCAAAATCCTTGATCCGGCGAAAACCGAAGTTGCCTTCAACTCCACCTGGATGGACAAGATGGGGCCGGCGGATTTCATTCGCCTGACTTCGCAATACACGGTCGCTCGCATGCTTGAGCGCGATGACTTCGACAAGCGCTACACCACCAACCAGCCAATCGCTATTCACGAATTCCTCTATCCGCTGGTTCAGGGTTATGACTCGGTCGCGCTGCGCGCGGATGTCGAGCTGGGCGGTACCGATCAGAAATTCAATTTGCTGATGGGGCGTGAGTTGCAGCGTGGGTATGGTCAGGAGGCACAGTGCATTCTGACCATGCCATTGCTGGAAGGTCTGGATGGCGTGAAGAAGATGTCCAAGTCGTTGGGCAACTATGTCGGTATCCAGGAAGCGCCAGGCGTCATGTACAGCAAGCTGGTTTCCATCCCGGATGCGCTGATGTGGCGTTACTTCGAGTTGCTCAGCTTTCGCTCGATGGATGAGATCAACGCCTTCCGGGCTGACGTCGAAGCTGGAGCGAATCCTCGCGACATCAAAATCAAGCTGGCTGAAGAGATCGTTGCGCGCTTCCATGGTGAAGAGGCTGCGGCGAATGCTCACCGAGGCGCCGGCAACCGTATGAAGGATGGCGAGCTTCCAGATGACTTGCCTGAGATCGAGCTGTCTTCGGTTGAGGATATGCCGATCGCTGCCGTCCTTAATAAGGCAGGCCTGGTGAAGAACTCGGCGGCGGCGCGTGATCTGTTGGCGGCGGGCGGAGTCCGGGTCGATGGTGAAGTGGTTGATCGCTCCTTTATATATGTACTGGGCACGACTCACGTTTGTCAGGCCGGCAAGAAGGCTTTTGCACGTATTACGCTGAAATCTGAATAAAGTTGGAATTGGGGGTTGACGGCGAATTTTAGAAGTCTATAATTCGCCCCACTTCCGGCGCAGTCGAAATGGAAAACTCCTTGAGATTCAAAGAGTTATGCAGTTTTCGACAGCGGCTTGCTTCAGATCATTGAAGCCTGGAAGGAGTTGAAAGAGCAGTGATGTGTAGCTCTTTTAACGGTTCGATCTTCTCGGTCGAAAGCGGAGAAAAAGAGGTGTTGACAGCAGCGATTAACGCTGTAGAATTCGCCTCCCGCTAACGAGAGATCGGAAGCGCAAGTGGTTGAAGTTGTTGAAGAATTCTTCGAAAACTTCTGAAAATAATCACTTGACAGCAAATGAGGCTGCTGTAGAATGCGCGCCTCGGTTGAGACGAAAGATCTTAACCAACCGCTCTTTAACAACTGAATCAAGCAATTCGTGTGGGTGCTTGTGCAGTCAGACTGATAGTCAACAAGATTATCAGCATCACAAGTTACTCCGCGAGAAATCAAAGATGTAACCAACGATTGCTGAGCCAAGTTTAGGGTTTCTTAAAAACCCAAAGATGTTTGAACTGAAGAGTTTGATCATGGCTCAGATTGAACGCTGGCGGCAGGCCTAACACATGCAAGTCGAGCGGATGAAAGGAGCTTGCTCCTGGATTCAGCGGCGGACGGGTGAGTAATGCCTAGGAATCTGCCTGATAGTGGGGGACAACGTTTCGAAAGGAACGCTAATACCGCATACGTCCTACGGGAGAAAGCAGGGGACCTTCGGGCCTTGCGCTATCAGATGAGCCTAGGTCGGATTAGCTAGTTGGTGAGGTAATGGCTCACCAAGGCGACGATCCGTAACTGGTCTGAGAGGATGATCAGTCACACTGGAACTGAGACACGGTCCAGACTCCTACGGGAGGCAGCAGTGGGGAATATTGGACAATGGGCGAAAGCCTGATCCAGCCATGCCGCGTGTGTGAAGAAGGTCTTCGGATTGTAAAGCACTTTAAGTTGGGAGGAAGGGCAGTAAATTAATACTTTGCTGTTTTGACGTTACCGACAGAATAAGCACCGGCTAACTCTGTGCCAGCAGCCGCGGTAATACAGAGGGTGCAAGCGTTAATCGGAATTACTGGGCGTAAAGCGCGCGTAGGTGGTTTGTTAAGTTGGATGTGAAATCCCCGGGCTCAACCTGGGAACTGCATCCAAAACTGGCAAGCTAGAGTATGGTAGAGGGTGGTGGAATTTCCTGTGTAGCGGTGAAATGCGTAGATATAGGAAGGAACACCAGTGGCGAAGGCGACCACCTGGACTGATACTGACACTGAGGTGCGAAAGCGTGGGGAGCAAACAGGATTAGATACCCTGGTAGTCCACGCCGTAAACGATGTCAACTAGCCGTTGGGAGCCTTGAGCTCTTAGTGGCGCAGCTAACGCATTAAGTTGACCGCCTGGGGAGTACGGCCGCAAGGTTAAAACTCAAATGAATTGACGGGGGCCCGCACAAGCGGTGGAGCATGTGGTTTAATTCGAAGCAACGCGAAGAACCTTACCAGGCCTTGACATCCAATGAACTTTCCAGAGATGGATTGGTGCCTTCGGGAACATTGAGACAGGTGCTGCATGGCTGTCGTCAGCTCGTGTCGTGAGATGTTGGGTTAAGTCCCGTAACGAGCGCAACCCTTGTCCTTAGTTACCAGCACGTAATGGTGGGCACTCTAAGGAGACTGCCGGTGACAAACCGGAGGAAGGTGGGGATGACGTCAAGTCATCATGGCCCTTACGGCCTGGGCTACACACGTGCTACAATGGTCGGTACAAAGGGTTGCCAAGCCGCGAGGTGGAGCTAATCCCATAAAACCGATCGTAGTCCGGATCGCAGTCTGCAACTCGACTGCGTGAAGTCGGAATCGCTAGTAATCGCGAATCAGAATGTCGCGGTGAATACGTTCCCGGGCCTTGTACACACCGCCCGTCACACCATGGGAGTGGGTTGCACCAGAAGTAGCTAGTCTAACCTTCGGGAGGACGGTTACCACGGTGTGATTCATGACTGGGGTGAAGTCGTAACAAGGTAGCCGTAGGGGAACCTGCGGCTGGATCACCTCCTTAATCGACGACATCAGCTGCTGCATGAGCTCCCACACGAATTGCTTGATTCATTGAAGAAGACGATAGAAGCAGCTTTAAGCTCCAAGCTGATAGCTCTGAGCTAACAGTTACAAGCTCGAAATTGGGTCTGTAGCTCAGTTGGTTAGAGCGCACCCCTGATAAGGGTGAGGTCGGCAGTTCGAATCTGCCCAGACCCACCAATTTTGTTATGGGGCCATAGCTCAGCTGGGAGAGCGCCTGCCTTGCACGCAGGAGGTCAGCGGTTCGATCCCGCTTGGCTCCACCATAAACTGCTTCGAAGTTTGAGAGTTTAGAAATGAATATTCGAGCTGAATATTGATTTCTAGTCTTTTGATTAGATCGTTCTTTAAAAATTTGGGTATGTGATAGAAAGATAGACTGAACGTTACTTTCACTGGTAACGGATCAGGCTAAGGTAAAATTTGTGAGTTCTCTTAGTTGAGAAATTCGAATTTTCGGCGAATGTCGTCTTCACAGTATAACCAGATTGCTTGGGGTTATATGGTCAAGTGAAGAAGCGCATACGGTGGATGCCTTGGCAGTCAGAGGCGATGAAAGACGTGGTAGCCTGCGAAAAGCTTCGGGGAGTCGGCAAACAGACTTTGATCCGGAGATGTCTGAATGGGGGAACCCAGCCATCATAAGATGGTTATCTTGTACTGAATACATAGGTGCAAGAGGCGAACCAGGGGAACTGAAACATCTAAGTACCCTGAGGAAAAGAAATCAACCGAGATTCCCTTAGTAGTGGCGAGCGAACGGGGACTAGCCCTTAAGTGGCTTTGAGATTAGCGGAACGCTCTGGAAAGTGCGGCCATAGTGGGTGATAGCCCTGTACGCGAAAATCTCTTAGTCATGAAATCGAGTAGGACGGAGCACGAGAAACTTTGTCTGAATATGGGGGGACCATCCTCCAAGGCTAAATACTACTGACTGACCGATAGTGAACTAGTACCGTGAGGGAAAGGCGAAAAGAACCCCGGAGAGGGGAGTGAAATAGATCCTGAAACCGTATGCGTACAAGCAGTGGGAGCAGACTTTGTTCTGTGACTGCGTACCTTTTGTATAATGGGTCAGCGACTTATTTTCAGTGGCGAGCTTAACCGAATAGGGGAGGCGTAGCGAAAGCGAGTCTTAATAGGGCGTCTAGTCGCTGGGAATAGACCCGAAACCGGGCGATCTATCCATGGGCAGGTTGAAGGTTAGGTAACACTGACTGGAGGACCGAACCGACTACCGTTGAAAAGTTAGCGGATGACCTGTGGATCGGAGTGAAAGGCTAATCAAGCTCGGAGATAGCTGGTTCTCCTCGAAAGCTATTTAGGTAGCGCCTCATGTATCACTGTAGGGGGTAGAGCACTGTTTCGGCTAGGGGGTCATCCCGACTTACCAAACCGATGCAAACTCCGAATACCTACAAGTGCCGAGCATGGGAGACACACGGCGGGTGCTAACGTCCGTCGTGAAAAGGGAAACAACCCAGACCGTCAGCTAAGGTCCCAAAGTTATGGTTAAGTGGGAAACGATGTGGGAAGGCTTAGACAGCTAGGAGGTTGGCTTAGAAGCAGCCACCCTTTAAAGAAAGCGTAATAGCTCACTAGTCGAGTCGGCCTGCGCGGAAGATGTAACGGGGCTCAAACCATACACCGAAGCTACGGGTATCACCTTCGGGTGATGCGGTAGAGGAGCGTTCTGTAAGCCTGTGAAGGTGAGTTGAGAAGCTTGCTGGAGGTATCAGAAGTGCGAATGCTGACATGAGTAACGACAATGGGTGTGAAAAACACCCACGCCGAAAGACCAAGGTTTCCTGCGCAACGTTAATCGACGCAGGGTTAGTCGGTCCCTAAGGCGAGGCTGAAAAGCGTAGTCGATGGAAAACAGGTTAATATTCCTGTACTTCTGGTTATTGCGATGGAGGGACGGAGAAGGCTAGGCCAGCTTGGCGTTGGTTGTCCAAGTTTAAGGTGGTAGGCTGAGATCTTAGGTAAATCCGGGATCTTAAGGCCGAGAGCTGATGACGAGTTACCCTTTGGGTGACGAAGTGGTTGATGCCATGCTTCCAAGAAAAGCTTCTAAGCTTCAGGTAACCAGGAACCGTACCCCAAACCGACACAGGTGGTTGGGTAGAGAATACCAAGGCGCTTGAGAGAACTCGGGTGAAGGAACTAGGCAAAATGGCACCGTAACTTCGGGAGAAGGTGCGCCGGTGAGGGTGAAGGACTTGCTCCGTAAGCTCATGCCGGTCGAAGATACCAGGCCGCTGCGACTGTTTATTAAAAACACAGCACTCTGCAAACACGAAAGTGGACGTATAGGGTGTGACGCCTGCCCGGTGCCGGAAGGTTAATTGATGGGGTTAGCTAACGCGAAGCTCTTGATCGAAGCCCCGGTAAACGGCGGCCGTAACTATAACGGTCCTAAGGTAGCGAAATTCCTTGTCGGGTAAGTTCCGACCTGCACGAATGGCGTAACGATGGCGGCGCTGTCTCCACCCGAGACTCAGTGAAATTGAAATCGCTGTGAAGATGCAGTGTATCCGCGGCTAGACGGAAAGACCCCGTGAACCTTTACTATAGCTTTGCACTGGACTTTGAATTTGCTTGTGTAGGATAGGTGGGAGGCTTTGAAGCGTGGACGCCAGTTCGCGTGGAGCCATCCTTGAAATACCACCCTGGCAACTTTGAGGTTCTAACTCAGGTCCGTTATCCGGATCGAGGACAGTGTATGGTGGGTAGTTTGACTGGGGCGGTCTCCTCCTAAAGAGTAACGGAGGAGTACGAAGGTGCGCTCAGACCGGTCGGAAATCGGTCGTAGAGTATAAAGGCAAAAGCGCGCTTGACTGCGAGACAGACACGTCGAGCAGGTACGAAAGTAGGTCTTAGTGATCCGGTGGTTCTGTATGGAAGGGCCATCGCTCAACGGATAAAAGGTACTCCGGGGATAACAGGCTGATACCGCCCAAGAGTTCATATCGACGGCGGTGTTTGGCACCTCGATGTCGGCTCATCACATCCTGGGGCTGAAGCCGGTCCCAAGGGTATGGCTGTTCGCCATTTAAAGTGGTACGCGAGCTGGGTTTAGAACGTCGTGAGACAGTTCGGTCCCTATCTGCCGTGGACGTTTGAGATTTGAGAGGGGCTGCTCCTAGTACGAGAGGACCGGAGTGGACGAACCTCTGGTGTTCCGGTTGTCACGCCAGTGGCATTGCCGGGTAGCTATGTTCGGGAAAGATAACCGCTGAAAGCATCTAAGCGGGAAACTTGCCTCAAGATGAGATCTCACTGGAACCTTGAGTTCCCTGAAGGGCCGTCGAAGACTACGACGTTGATAGGTTGGGTGTGTAAGCGCTGTGAGGCGTTGAGCTAACCAATACTAATTGCCCGTGAGGCTTGACCATATAACACCCAAGCAATTTGCTGACCTGAAAAGGCACCAGATTGCGGTGTGTGAAGACGAAACGAACCGAAAGTTCGAAATTCACAAAAACCTAGCTGTCACATACCCAATTTGCTGAAGCGAGGCCATCCGGTCCCGAGTCAGTACCCGAATTTCTTGACGACCATAGAGCGTTGGAACCACCTGATCCCATCCCGAACTCAGCAGTGAAACGATGCATCGCCGATGGTAGTGTGGGGTTTCCCCATGTGAGAGTAGGTCATCGTCAAGATTAAATTCGAAACCCCAATTGCGAAAGCAGTTGGGGTTTTGTTTTGCCTGCGAGAAATGTGTCCGCTTGATTTCTATGCAACGGCCCGGGGCATGGCTATTATGCGGGCCTCATTATGAGGCGATACCTGCATGCTGACGTTGTTGAACCTACTGAAGGATGGACGATTCCATTCCGGACAGGACTTGGGCGTTGCCCTGGGAATTAGCCGAAGTGCTGTATGGAAGCAGCTACAACAGCTTGAAGCTGAACTCGGCCTGTCGATCCATAAAGTTCGCGGTCGCGGATATCAATTGTCGGCGCCTCTGATGCTCCTTGATCCACTTGAAATAACCAGGAAGATGCCCGAATGGCCGGTGCGTGTGTTCGACTCCGTCGACTCGACAAATGCCGAAGCTTTGCGCTCTATCAGTGAGGGCGCCCCCGCGCCGTTTTTGGTGCTCGCGGAGCGACAATTGGCAGGCCGTGGTCGTCGAGGCCGCAAGTGGGTGAGCCCATTTGCGGAAAATCTTTATTACAGCCTGGTTCTTCGAATAGATGGCGGCATGCGTCAGCTTGAGGGGTTGAGCCTTGTTGTTGGCTTGGCCGTGATGCAGACCTTGCGAAGCGCCGGCGTGCCCAATGCCGGTTTGAAGTGGCCCAACGATGTTTTGGTGGGTAACAAGAAAATAGCCGGCATCCTGCTCGAACTCGTCGGCGATCCGGCGGATGTATGTCATGTTGTATTGGGTATAGGAATCAACGTGAATATGCAGGTTGCCGATGAGGTCGACCAGCAATGGACTTCTATAAAACTGGAGTCAGGCAAAGCCTGCGATCGCAATGCTCTGGTGGTTGAGTTGAGTAATCAACTCAAAGCTTATACCCATAAACACCAGCTCAACGGGTTCGCAAGTCTGCAGGCAGAATGGGCGGAAAATCATCTGTGGCAGGGTCGATCCGTGTCGTTGATCGCGGGTAACAGCCATATCGATGGGATAGTGCTCGGGATTGATAGCCAAGGCGGGTTGCGCTTGATTGTAGATGGTGTTGAAAAAGTCTTTAGTGGTGGAGAGCTCAGCCTGAGGTTGCGTGATGATTCTTGAGCTTGACTGCGGCAATAGTTTTATCAAATGGCGCGTGCTGGATGCGTCGGCGAGTGGGCTGGTTTCGGAAGGGGTTGTAGATTCCAATCAGGCTTTGCTTGAGAGTCTACGGATCATAAAGCCGCTCTCGCTGCGCAAGTGTCGTTTGGTAAGCGTCAGGACTAACGAGGAAACCAGCGCTTTAACCGAAATGCTTGAGCGCGCGTTCGGTATTCCTATCGTGTGTGCGAAACCCGCCCGCGAGATGTCCGGTGTTCGAAACGGCTATGAAGACTATGAGCGTCTGGGGCTTGATCGCTGGCTGGCGATGCTCGGCGGCTTCCACCTGGCTGCCGGAAGTGCTTGCCTGGTTCTCGATTTCGGTACCGCGGTCACTGCCGATTTTGTCGCGGCTGACGGTGAGCATCTCGGGGGGTTCATTTGTCCTGGTATGCCTTTGATGCGAAACCAGTTGCGCACCCATACCCGTAAAATTCGTTATGGTGATGAAGCAGCAGAGCGCGCCCTTTCCAGTCACGTCCCGGGACGGACCACCGTTGAAGCGGTGGAGCGCGGTTGTTCTTTGATGCTGAGGGGCTTCGTTCTCACTCAATTAGAGCTGGCTCGAGCGTACTGGGGAGAGCAATTCGCCGTCTTTATTACGGGAGGGGATGCCGAGTTGGTTAAAGGCGTCGCGCCTGACGCCAGGGTTGTGCCCGACCTGGTTTTTGTCGGCTTGGCGATGGCTTGTCCCTTGTCTTGAGGTTTATATGCGTTGGTTGTTCCTGCTGCTGGTTGTACTCAATGTTTTTTACTATGTCTGGCATCAGCAGGAAGCGCCCTTGCGAGCCAAAGATGTAACGCCTCTTAATCTGTATCGTGGTTCGCAGCAGGATATCCGTCTGCTGAGCGAAACCGCAGGTGAAGGTCGAAGAGGCGAGGTGGCGCCGCGTCAGCAGTGCTTGTTCCTTGGTGGATTTTCTGGCGAAGATTCAATTGCCAGGTTGCAACAGCGTCTGGTGGCGATGAAAGTCAATGTGCAATCCCTGCCGAAAGATGCTGCCGGAAGCGGGTACTGGCTGGCAGCTGCGCCGGACAGCCAGCGTTTGTTGGGCGATCTGCAGTTGCAAAACCTTTCCAAGGAATTCAATGAGTTAAAACATAAAATAATGCTGTGCGAAGGGGTTGCACCTGCTCAATAGTTTGCATAGAATGGCGCCCGCTCCACAGCGAACACCTTAAACGGGATTCGAAGTGAAGCGTGTCAACGCAGCTAACCTCAGGTTTTTAAATGAGAAAATGCTTGACAGGGGTTTGGCATGATATAGAATGCCGGCCTGATTAGGAGGGGTTCCCGAGCGGCCAAAGGGATCAGACTGTAAATCTGACGTCTACGACTTCGAAGGTTCGAATCCTTCTCCCTCCACCAGATTTAAGCGTGAGCTGCAGGCTCCGCGGGTATAGTTTAGTGGTAGAACCTCAGCCTTCCAAGCTGATGATGCGGGTTCGATTCCCGCTACCCGCTCCAAGTTTGCAGGTTGTGCAAAAGGGTTTTGCTCTTGTAGCTCAGTTGGTAGAGCACACCCTTGGTAAGGGTGAGGTCAGCGGTTCAAATCCGCTCAAGAGCTCCATATAACAAGGCAGATATGAAAATATCTGCCTTTGTTTTAATGGTTGATATTGTTTGTCTAATTTCTTCTGTAGAGGGTGATATCGATGGCTAAGGAAAAATTTGATCGTTCCCTGCCCCACGTCAACGTTGGGACCATTGGTCACGTTGACCACGGTAAAACCACTCTGACTGCTGCTCTGACTCGCGTTTGCTCCGAGGTTTTCGGTTCTGCAATCGTTGACTTCGACAAGATCGACAGCGCACCAGAAGAAAAAGCTCGCGGTATCACCATCAACACCGCGCACGTTGAGTACAACTCGAAGATCCGTCACTACGCTCACGTTGACTGCCCAGGTCACGCTGACTACGTGAAGAACATGATCACCGGTGCTGCTCAGATGGACGGCGCTATCCTGGTTTGCTCGGCCGCTGATGGTCCGATGCCGCAAACCCGTGAGCACATCCTGCTGTCCCGTCAGGTTGGCGTTCCGTACATCGTGGTCTTCCTGAACAAGGCTGACCTGGTAGACGACGCTGAGCTGCTGGAACTGGTTGAGATGGAAGTTCGTGACCTGCTGTCGACTTACGACTTCCCGGGCGACGACACTCCGATCATCATCGGTTCGGCTCGTATGGCGCTGGAAGGCAAAGACGACAACGAGATGGGCACCACTGCCGTCAAGAAGCTGGTTGAAACTCTGGATGCCTACATCCCAGAACCAGTTCGTATGATCGACAAGCCATTCCTGATGCCAATCGAAGACGTATTCTCGATCTCGGGTCGCGGTACTGTTGTGACTGGTCGTATCGAGCGCGGTATCGTTCGCGTTCAGGATCCGCTGGAAATCGTTGGTCTGCGTGACACCACCGTTACTACTTGCACCGGTGTTGAAATGTTCCGCAAGCTGCTCGACGAAGGTCGTGCTGGCGAGAACTGCGGCGTTCTGCTGCGTGGTACCAAGCGTGACGACGTTGAGCGTGGCCAGGTTCTGGTCAAGCCAGGTTCGGTCAAGCCGCACACCAAGTTCACCGCAGAAGTTTACGTTCTGAGCAAGGAAGAAGGCGGTCGTCACACTCCGTTCTTCAAAGGCTACCGTCCACAGTTCTACTTCCGTACTACTGACGTGACTGGTAACTGCGAGCTGCCAGAAGGCGTTGAAATGGTAATGCCAGGTGACAACATTCAGATGACTGTTACCCTGATCAAAACCATCGCGATGGAAGACGGTCTGCGTTTCGCTATCCGTGAAGGCGGTCGTACCGTCGGCGCTGGCGTCGTAGCAAAAATCATCGAATAAGCGGTTGTAATGTATTTTTCGGGCCGGCATAATGGTCGGCCTGATTTTGTTTTAGGTCAGTAGCTCAATTGGCAGAGCGACGGTCTCCAAAACCGTAGGTTGGGGGTTCGATTCCCTCCTGACCTGCCAGATTCACTCGGTGTATCTGGCTTTCTTTTCACAGGATCTTCATAGATGACTCCTAAAGCTGAAGCTCAAGGCTCTCGCTTCGATCTGCTCAAGTGGCTTGTAGTAGTCGCTTTAGTGGTTGTTGGCGTTGTTGGCAATCAGTATTACGCTGCTTCGCCGATCCTGTACCGTGTACTCGCTTTGCTTGCCATTGCTGCCGTAGCTGCCTTTGTAGGCCTGCAAACCGCGAAGGGCAAGTCTTTCTTTGTACTGGTTAAGGAAGCTCGCACCGAGATTCGTAAAGTCGTGTGGCCAACTCGCCAAGAAACCACGCAGACCACGCTGATTGTCGTGGCTGTTGTTCTGGTTATGGCGTTGCTGTTGTGGGGTCTTGATTCCCTGCTAGGCTGGCTTGTTTCCTTGATTGTCGGCTAAGGGTGTCCCGTGGCTAAGCGTTGGTATGTTGTGCATGCTTACTCGGGTTACGAGAAGCATGTGATGCGCTCGCTGATCGAGCGCGTAAAGCTGGCTGGCATGGAAGATGGCTTCGGCGAGATTCTGGTTCCCACTGAAGAAGTGGTTGAGATGCGTAACGGCCAGAAGCGCAAAAGCGAACGGAAGTTCTTTCCAGGCTATGTGCTGGTCCAGATGGATATGAACGAGGGTACTTGGCACTTGGTCAAGGATACTCCTCGGGTGATGGGTTTTATCGGCGGTACCGCTGACAAGCCTGCGCCAATTACAGATAAAGAGGCAGAAGCGATTCTGCGTCGCGTTGCTGATGGTAGCGACAAGCCTAAGCCGAAGACATTGTTCGAGCCAGGTGAGACGGTGCGTGTCAACGACGGTCCATTCGCTGATTTCAATGGCGTTGTGGAAGAAGTTAACTACGAAAAGAGCCGGATCCAAGTGGCTGTGCTCATTTTCGGTCGCTCTACTCCGGTGGAGCTCGAGTTCAGTCAGGTCGAGAAGGTCTAACTGGACAAGCAATCCCAACCCCGCAGCCTTAGGCTGTGGGGTTTTGTCGTCACTGGGATAAACGCGCAAGTAACCGGGGAGCCTTTCGAGGCGTTCGAACCCGTAATTGGAGTGCCTCATGGCCAAGAAGATTACCGCTTACATCAAGCTGCAAGTGAAGGCCGCTCAGGCTAACCCAAGTCCACCGGTTGGTCCTGCTCTGGGTCAGCACGGCGTGAACATCATGGAATTCTGCAAGGCTTTCAACGCCCGTACCCAGGGTCTTGAGCCAGGTCTGCCGACTCCAGTGATCATCACTGTCTACAGCGATCGTAGCTTCACTTTCGAAACCAAATCCACCCCTGCTTCGGTTCTGCTGAAGAAGGCGGCCGGTCTGACCAGCGGTTCCGCTCGTCCGAACACCGTTAAGGTTGGCACCGTTACCCGTGCTCAGCTGGAAGAAATCGCGAAAACCAAAAACGCGGATCTGACTGCAGCTGATATGGATGCAGCCGTGCGTACTATCGCCGGTTCTGCTCGTAGCATGGGCCTTAACGTGGAGGGTGTGTAATGGCTAAGCTGACCAAGCGTCAAAAGGCTATCGCCGGCAAAATCGAAGCAGGCAAGGCCTACAACATTGTAGACGCCGCTGCTCTGCTGGCCGAGCTGTCGACTGTCAAGTTCAGCGAGTCGTTCGACGTTGCTGTAAACCTGGGTGTAGACCCGCGTAAATCCGACCAGGTTGTTCGTAGCGCTACTGTGCTGCCACACGGCACTGGCAAGACCGTTCGCGTTGCTGTGTTCACCCAGGGTCCAGCTGCTGAGGCCGCTCTGGCTGCCGGCGCTGATCGTGTAGGTATGGACGACCTGGCTGCCGAAATGAAAGGCGGCGACCTGAACTATGACGTAGTGATCGCATCCCCGGATGCCATGCGCGTTGTAGGTCAGTTGGGTCAGATCCTCGGTCCACGTGGCCTGATGCCTAACCCTAAAGTCGGCACCGTAACTCCAGACGTAGCCAACGCGGTCAAGAACGCCAAGGCTGGTCAGGTTCGTTATCGCACCGACAAAAACGGCATCATCCACACTTCCGTTGGCAAGATCGGCTTCGACGCCGTCAAGCTGAAGGAAAACGTTGAAGCCCTGATCGCTGATCTGAAGCGTATCAAGCCAGCTTCCTCGAAAGGTATTTACGTCAAGCGCGTTACCCTGAGCACCACTATGGGCCCAGGTCTGGTTATCGACCAGAGCTCGCTCGACGCGTAAGACAAAGGTTGGCGCGGATTGCCGCGCCAATTGAAAGATTGGGGTCCCTGCCTGGCGGGGGCTATCCAAGACCGTAGGCGGCGCAAGCCTTAAACCTCAAGCCTACGCAGATGGTGCTCCCGGTTCCTTACCGAATCAGACACCAAAACGAAATTCGGTTCCGATCGAATGAAACGGTAACAAGCAGGAGTTAAACCCGTGGCAATTAATCTCGAAGACAAGAAGGCCATCGTCGCTGAAGTCAACGAGGCTGCCAAAGTCGCTCTGTCCGCTGTCGTGGTTGATGCACGTGGCGTAACAGTAGGCGCAATGACCGGACTCCGTAAAGAGGCTCGTGAAGCTGGCGTTTACGTACGTGTTGTACGTAACACCCTGCTCAAGCGCGCTGTTGCTGACACTCAATACAGTGTTCTCAACGACGTGTTCACCGGCCCGACCCTGATTGCATTCTCGAACGAACATCCGGGCGCTGCTGCCCGTATCTTCAAAGAGTTTGCCAAGGGTCAGGACAAGTTCGAGATCAAGGCAGCTGCGTTCGAGGGCAAGTTCCTCGCAGCTAATCAGATCGACGTACTGGCAACTCTGCCGACCCGTGACGAAGCAATTTCTCAGCTGATGAGCGTGATTCAAGGCGCAACCAGCAAATTGGCTCGTACTCTGGCGGCAATTCGCGACCAGAAAGAAGCTGCCGCAGCCTAAGGCTCGTCACTTCTCGCGTTTTTTGTTTATTTCGATGGTCGCGTAGGCCGTCCCCCAATTCAGGAATTGAGTCATGTCTCTGACTAACGAACAAATCATCGAAGCAATCGGCCAGAAATCCGTAGTGGAAATCGTTGAGCTGATCAAAGCGATGGAAGAAACCTTCGGTGTTACCGCTGCTGCCGCTTCGGCTGGCCCAGCTGTAGCTGCTGCTGCTGTTGAAGAGCAAACCGAGTTCAACGTTGTTCTGCTGGAAGCTGGCGAGAAGAAGGTTAACGTGATCAAGGCAGTTCGTGAACTGACCGGTCTGGGCCTGAAAGAAGCCAAAGAGAAAGTAGACGGCGCTCCTCAGGTTGTAGCTGAAGGCGTTTCGAAAGAAGCGGCTGAAGACGCCAAGAAGAAGCTGGAAGAAGCAGGCGCTAAAGTCGAGCTGAAGTAAGCATCGACTTTGCTCCTCCAGCCCGAGCGTCAAGCGACAGGCTGATGGCTGGTGGCTCTTGCCACCGGCCTTTTTCCGTTATTGGCAGCCGACTGGGTCGGTGCTGATAAAGGCGCTGTAACCACCCGATGCGGTGGCGCAAACCATGGGGTTTGCACGATTTTCTGGCTGCTCCCGTCGGGAGGGGCCAAACAAGCAGGTGACCAAGCTGGGGAACGCTGATGGCTTACTCATATACTGAGAAAAAACGTATCCGCAAGGACTTTAGCAAGTTGCCGGACGTCATGGATGTGCCTTACCTCCTGGCCATCCAGCTGGATTCGTATCGTGAATTCTTGCAAGCGGGAGCGACTAAAGATCAGTTCCGCGACGTGGGCCTGCATGCGGCCTTCAAATCCGTTTTCCCGATCATCAGCTACTCCGGCAATGCTGCGCTGGAGTACGTCGGTTATCGCCTGGGCGAACCGGCATTTGATGTCAAAGAATGCGTATTGCGCGGTGTAACTTTCGCCGTACCTTTGCGGGTAAAAGTGCGCCTGATCATTTTCGACAAAGAATCGTCGAACAAAGCGATCAAGGACATCAAAGAGCAAGAAGTCTACATGGGTGAAATCCCCCTGATGACTGAGAACGGTACCTTCGTAATCAACGGTACCGAGCGTGTTATCGTTTCCCAGCTGCACCGTTCCCCGGGCGTGTTCTTCGACCACGACCGCGGCAAGACGCACAGCTCCGGCAAACTGCTTTACTCGGCTCGCATCATTCCTTACCGCGGTTCGTGGCTGGACTTCGAATTCGACCCGAAAGACTGCGTCTTCGTGCGTATCGACCGTCGTCGCAAACTGCCGGCTTCGGTACTGCTGCGCGCACTCGGTTACACCACCGAAGAAGTGCTGGACGCGTTCTACACCACCAACGTATTCCACCTGAGCGGCGAAACCCTCAGCCTGGAACTGGTGCCATCGCGCCTGCGTGGTGAAGTTGCGGTTCTGGACATCCAGGACGAGAAGGGCAAGGTCATCGTTGAGCAAGGCCGCCGTATTACCGCGCGCCACATCAACCAGATCGAGAAAGCCGGTATCAAGACGCTGGACGTGCCACTGGACTACGTCCTCGGCCGCACCACCGCCAAGGCTATCGTGCACCCGGCTACCGGCGAAATCCTGGCCGAATGCAACACCGAGCTGAACACTGAAGTCCTGGCAAAGATCGCCAAGGCCCAGGTCGTTCGCATCGAGACCCTGTACACCAACGACATCGACTGTGGTCCGTTCGTCTCCGACACACTGAAGATCGACTCCACCAGCAACCAATTGGAAGCGCTGGTCGAGATCTATCGCATGATGCGTCCGGGCGAGCCGCCAACCAAAGACGCTGCCGAGACCCTGTTCAACAACCTGTTCTTCAGCCCTGAGCGTTATGACCTGTCTGCGGTCGGCCGGATGAAGTTCAACCGTCGTATCGGTCGTACCGAGATCGAAGGTTCGGGCGTGCTGTGCAAGGAAGACATCGTCGCGGTACTGAAGACTCTGGTCGACATCCGTAACGGTAAAGGCATCGTCGATGACATCGACCACCTGGGTAACCGTCGTGTTCGCTGCGTAGGCGAAATGGCCGAGAACCAGTTCCGCGTTGGCCTGGTACGTGTTGAGCGTGCGGTCAAAGAGCGTCTGTCGATGGCTGAAAGCGAAGGCCTGATGCCGCAAGACCTGATCAACGCCAAGCCAGTGGCTGCGGCGGTGAAAGAGTTCTTCGGTTCCAGCCAGCTGTCGCAGTTCATGGACCAGAACAACCCGCTGTCCGAGATCACCCACAAGCGTCGTGTCTCTGCACTCGGCCCTGGCGGTCTGACTCGTGAGCGCGCAGGCTTCGAAGTCCGTGACGTACACCCGACTCACTACGGTCGTGTCTGCCCGATTGAAACGCCGGAAGGTCCGAACATCGGCCTGATCAACTCCCTGGCTGCGTACGCTCGCACCAACCAGTACGGCTTCCTGGAAAGCCCGTACCGCGTGGTGAAAGAGGGTGTGGTCACCGACGAGATCGTGTTCCTGTCCGCTATTGAAGAAGCCGATCACGTGATCGCGCAGGCTTCGGCGACCATGAACGAGCAGAAAGTCCTGATCGACGAACTGGTTGCCGTACGTCACCTGAACGAATTCACCGTCAAGGCGCCGGAAGACGTCACCCTGATGGACGTTTCGCCGAAGCAGGTTGTGTCGGTTGCAGCGTCGCTGATTCCGTTCCTCGAGCACGACGACGCCAACCGTGCGTTGATGGGTTCGAACATGCAGCGTCAGGCTGTACCGACTCTGCGCGCTGACAAGCCGCTGGTAGGTACCGGCATGGAGCGTAACGTAGCCCGTGACTCCGGCGTTTGCGTCGTGGCTCGTCGTGGTGGCGTGATCGACTCCGTCGACGCCAGCCGTATCGTGGTTCGTGTTGCCGATGACGAAGTTGAAACCGGTGAAGCCGGTGTCGACATCTACAACCTGACCAAATACACCCGCTCGAACCAGAACACCTGCATCAACCAGCGTCCGCTGGTACGTAAAGGTGATCGCGTTCAGCGTAGCGACATCATGGCCGACGGCCCGTCCACCGACATGGGTGAGTTGGCACTGGGTCAGAACATGCGCATCGCGTTCATGGCATGGAACGGCTTCAACTTCGAAGACTCCATCTGCCTGTCCGAGCGTGTTGTTCAGGAAGACCGTTTCACCACGATCCACATTCAGGAACTGACCTGTGTGGCCCGTGACACCAAGCTTGGCCCAGAGGAAATCACTGCGGACATCCCGAACGTGGGTGAAGCTGCACTGAACAAGCTGGACGAAGCCGGTATCGTTTACGTAGGTGCTGAAGTAGGCGCAGGCGACATCCTGGTGGGTAAGGTCACTCCGAAAGGCGAGACCCAACTGACTCCGGAAGAAAAACTGCTGCGTGCAATCTTCGGTGAAAAAGCCAGCGACGTTAAAGACACCTCCCTGCGCGTGCCAACCGGCACCAAAGGTACTGTCATCGACGTACAGGTCTTCACCCGCGACGGCGTTGAGCGTGATGCTCGTGCACTGTCGATCGAGAAGTCCCAGCTGGACGAGATCCGCAAGGATCTGAACGAAGAGTTCCGCATCGTTGAAGGCGCGACTTTCGAACGTCTGCGTTCCGCACTGGTAGGCCACAAGGCCGAAGGCGGCGCCGGCCTGAAGAAAGGTCAGGACATCACCGACGAAGTACTCGACGGTCTTGAGCACGGCCAGTGGTTCAAACTGCGCATGGCTGAAGATGCGCTGAACGAGCAGCTCGAGAAGGCTCAGGCCTACATCGTTGATCGTCGCCGTCTGCTGGACGACAAGTTCGAAGACAAGAAGCGCAAACTGCAGCAGGGCGATGACCTGGCTCCAGGCGTGCTGAAAATCGTCAAGGTTTACCTGGCAATCCGTCGCCGCATCCAGCCGGGCGACAAGATGGCCGGTCGTCACGGTAACAAGGGTGTGGTCTCCGTGATCATGCCGGTTGAAGACATGCCGCACGATGCCAATGGCACCCCGGTCGACGTGGTCCTCAACCCGCTGGGCGTACCTTCGCGTATGAACGTTGGTCAGATTCTCGAAACCCACCTGGGCCTCGCGGCCAAAGGTCTGGGCGAGAAGATCAACCGGATGGTCGAAGAGCAGCGTAAAGTCGCTGAACTGCGCACTTTCCTGGACGAGATCTACAACCAGATCGGCGGTCGTAACGAAGATCTGGACAGCTTCTCCGATCAGGAAATCCTCGATCTGGCGAACAACCTGCGTGGCGGCGTTCCAATGGCCACTCCAGTGTTCGACGGCGCCAAGGAAAGCGAAATCAAGGCCATGCTGAAACTGGCAGACCTGCCGGAAAGCGGCCAGATGCAGCTGACCGACGGCCGTACCGGCAACAAGTTCGAGCGTCCAGTTACCGTTGGCTACATGTACATGCTGAAGCTGAACCACTTGGTAGACGACAAGATGCACGCGCGTTCTACCGGTTCTTACAGCCTGGTTACCCAGCAGCCGCTGGGTGGTAAGGCGCAGTTCGGTGGTCAGCGTTTCGGGGAGATGGAGGTCTGGGCACTGGAAGCATACGGTGCTGCTTACACTCTGCAAGAAATGCTCACAGTGAAGTCGGACGATGTGAACGGCCGTACCAAGATGTACAAGAACATCGTGGATGGCGATCACCGTATGGAGCCGGGCATGCCCGAGTCCTTCAACGTGTTGATCAAGGAAATTCGTTCCCTCGGCATCGATATCGATCTGGAAACCGAATAACACGTGACGCGAATCGAGAGCGGGGCAGGATTGCCCGCTCTCTGCTCCGCCAGGAGGAAAGGCCTTGAAAGACCTACTGAATTTGCTGAAAAACCAGGGTCAAGTCGAAGAGTTCGACGCCATCCGTATCGGATTGGCCTCGCCGGAGATGATCCGTTCGTGGTCGTTCGGTGAAGTTAAAAAGCCGGAAACCATCAACTACCGTACGTTCAAACCTGAGCGTGACGGCCTGTTCTGCGCCAAGATCTTTGGCCCGGTAAAGGATTACGAGTGCCTGTGCGGTAAGTACAAGCGCTTGAAGCACCGTGGTGTGATCTGCGAGAAGTGCGGCGTTGAAGTTGCACTGGCCAAGGTTCGTCGTGAGCGCATGGCGCACATCGAGCTGGCTTCGCCGGTTGCCCACATCTGGTTCCTGAAATCGCTGCCGTCCCGTATCGGCCTGCTGATGGACATGACCCTGCGTGATATCGAGCGCGTTCTCTACTTCGAGAGCTATGTCGTTATCGATCCAGGCATGACCACCCTTGAAAAAGGTCAGCTGCTGAACGACGAGCAGTACTTCGAAGCGCTTGAAGAGTTCGGTGACGATTTCGATGCCCGCATGGGTGCTGAAGCTGTCCGTGAACTGCTGCACGCTATCGACCTGGAGCACGAGATTGGCCGTCTGCGCGAAGAGATTCCGCAAACCAACTCGGAAACCAAGATCAAGAAGCTGTCCAAGCGTCTGAAGTTGATGGAAGCCTTCCAGGGTTCCGGCAACCTGCCAGAGTGGATGGTACTGACCGTTCTGCCGGTTCTGCCGCCAGATCTGCGTCCACTGGTCCCGCTGGATGGCGGTCGTTTCGCGACCTCCGACCTCAACGATCTGTATCGTCGAGTGATCAACCGTAACAACCGTTTGAAGCGCCTGCTGGATCTGTCCGCTCCGGACATCATCGTGCGCAACGAAAAGCGCATGTTGCAGGAAGCGGTCGATGCACTGCTCGATAACGGTCGTCGTGGCCGCGCTATCACCGGTTCCAACAAGCGTCCTCTGAAATCCCTGGCTGACATGATCAAGGGTAAGCAGGGTCGTTTCCGTCAGAACTTGCTCGGTAAGCGTGTTGACTACTCCGGTCGTTCGGTAATTACCGTAGGCCCGACCCTGCGTCTGCACCAGTGCGGTCTGCCGAAGAAGATGGCTCTCGAGCTGTTCAAGCCGTTCATTTTTGGCAAGCTGGAAATGCGTGGTCTGGCGACCACCATCAAAGCGGCCAAGAAAATGGTCGAGCGCGAACTGCCAGAGGTTTGGGACGTTCTCGCTGAAGTGATTCGCGAACACCCGGTTCTTCTCAACCGTGCACCGACCCTTCACCGTCTGGGTATCCAGGCGTTTGAACCGGTACTGATCGAAGGTAAGGCTATCCAGCTGCACCCGCTGGTCTGCGCCGCGTACAACGCCGACTTCGACGGCGACCAAATGGCCGTGCACGTACCGCTGACACTGGAAGCCCAGCTCGAAGCGCGTGCGTTGATGATGTCGACCAACAACATTCTGTCGCCAGCCAACGGTGAGCCAATCATCGTTCCGTCGCAGGACGTTGTATTGGGTCTGTACTACATGACTCGTGAAGCGATCAACGCCAAGGGCGAAGGTCGTGTGTTCGCGGATCTGCAGGAAGTCGACCGTGTGTTCCGTGCCGGCGAAGCCGCACTGCACGCCAAGGTCAAGGTTCGTATCAACGAAACCGTCAACGACCGTGACGGCAACAGCGTGAGCGGTACCCGTATCGTCGACACCACTGTCGGCCGTGCGCTGCTGTTCCAGGTTGTGCCGAAAGGTCTGTCGTTCGACGTCGTCAACCTGCCGATGAAGAAAAAGGCGATCTCCAAGCTGATCAACCAGTGCTACCGCGTGGTTGGTCTGAAAGAGACCGTGATCTTCGCTGACCAGTTGATGTACACCGGTTTCGCTTACTCGACCATCTCCGGCGTTTCGATCGGTGTTAACGACTTCGTTATCCCGGATGAAAAAGCCCGCATCATCGGTGCAGCCACCGACGAAGTGAAAGAAATCGAGAGTCAGTACGCCTCCGGCCTGGTAACCCAGGGCGAGAAGTACAACAAAGTGATCGACCTCTGGTCGAAAGCGAACGACGAAGTTTCCAAGGCGATGATGGCCAACCTCTCGAAAGAGAAAGTCATCGACCGTCACGGCGACGAAGTCGACCAAGAGTCTTTCAACTCGATGTACATGATGGCCGACTCGGGTGCGCGGGGTTCCGCAGCACAGATTCGTCAGCTGGCCGGTATGCGTGGTCTGATGGCCAAGCCGGACGGTTCCATCATTGAAACGCCGATTACTGCGAACTTCCGTGAAGGTTTGAGCGTACTTCAGTACTTCATCTCGACTCACGGTGCTCGTAAAGGTCTGGCGGATACCGCGTTGAAAACTGCGAACTCCGGTTACCTGACTCGTCGTCTGGTAGACGTGGCGCAGGATCTGGTTGTAACCGAGATCGATTGCGGCACCGAACACGGTCTGCTGATGACTCCGCACATTGAAGGCGGTGACGTTGTAGAGCCGCTGGGTGAGCGCGTATTGGGTCGTGTCATTGCCCGTGACGTATTCAAGCCGGGTACCGAGGACGTTATCGTTCCTGCCGGCACTCTGGTTGACGAGAAGTGGGTCGAGTTCATCGAGCTGAACAGCATCGACGAAGTGATCGTGCGTTCGCCGATCAGCTGCGAAACCCGCTATGGCATTTGCGCCAAGTGCTACGGCCGTGATCTGGCTCGTGGTCACCAGGTGAACATCGGTGAAGCGGTCGGCGTTATCGCTGCCCAGTCCATCGGTGAGCCGGGTACCCAGCTGACCATGCGTACGTTCCACATCGGTGGTGCGGCAAGCCGTACTTCCGCAGCCGACAGCGTTCAGGTGAAGAATGGCGGTACCGTCCGTCTGCACAACCTGAAGCACGTTGAGCGAGTGGATGGTCACCTGGTTGCTGTGTCCCGTTCCGGTGAGCTGGCAATCGCTGACGATTTCGGTCGTGAGCGCGAGCGTTACAAGCTGCCGTACGGTGCTGTGATTTCGGTTAAAGAAGGTGACAAGGTCGACGCTGGCGCAATCGTGGCCAAGTGGGATCCGCACACTCACCCGATCGTTACCGAAATGAAAGGTACCGTGACCTACGTGGGCATGGAAGAAGGCATCACGATCAAGCGTCAGACTGACGAATTGACCGGTATGACCAACATTGAAGTACTCGACGCGAAAGATCGTCCAGCTGCCGGCAAGGAAATCCGTCCAGCAGTGAAGATGGTCGACGACAACGGCAAGGATCTGTTGCTGCCAGGCACTGACGTTATCGCTCAGTACTTCCTGCCAGCCAACGCCCTGGTCGGTGTGGCTGACGGTGCGAAGATTGCGATCGGTGATGTTATCGCTCGTATCCCGCAGGAAACTTCGAAGACCCGTGACATCACCGGTGGTCTGCCGCGTGTTGCCGACCTGTTTGAAGCGCGTCGTCCGAAAGAAGCGTCGATTCTGGCTGAAGTCAGCGGCACCATCGCGTTCGGTAAAGAGACCAAGGGCAAGCGCCGTCTGGTCATTACCCCGAACGACGGTAGCGATCCGTACGAAGAGCTGATTCCGAAGTGGCGTCACCTGAACGTCTTCGAAGGCGAACAGGTAAACCGCGGCGAAGTTATCTCCGACGGTCCAAGCGATCCGCACGACATCCTGCGTCTGCTGGGTGTAAGCGCGCTGGCCAAGTACATCGTCAACGAGATCCAGGACGTTTATCGTCTGCAAGGCGTGAAGATCAACGACAAGCACATCGAGACCATCCTGCGTCAGATGCTGCGTAAAGTTGAGATCTCCGAATCCGGCGATTCCAGCTTCATCAAGGGCGACCAGATGGAACTGACTCACGTTCTGGTAGAGAACGAGCGTCTGAGCGCGGAAGACAAGTTTGTCTCCAAGTTTACTCGCGTTCTGCTGGGTATCACCAAGGCGTCGTTGTCCACCGAATCGTTCATCTCGGCGGCTTCCTTCCAGGAAACCACCCGCGTACTGACCGAAGCGGCAGTCACCGGCAAGCGCGATTACCTGCGCGGCCTGAAAGAAAACGTAGTCGTGGGTCGTCTGATCCCGGCCGGTACCGGTCTTGCCTATCACAGCGAGCGCAAGCGTCGCCGTGATGCCGACAAGCCGTTGCGCGTAAGCGCCAGTGAAGTGGAAGCTGCACTGACCGAAGCGCTGAACTCGAGCGGTAACTGAGTTCTGCGATAAACGAGAGTGAGGCCCTGATCGCTCCGTTCGTCGAATCGAGACATTAAGTCAAGGTTCGATGGGCGGGGAGGTCGGGGCCTTGCCTTGACTGGAATCAAGATCCTCTTTAGACTCTTGATCCCCTAAATTTGGCGGGAATTCGTTCCTGCCATTTTGCTTTTCTTGCAAGACAATAGCGTCGCAAGACAACAGTGGAGCTAGTAGATGGCAACTATCAACCAGCTGGTACGTCAGCCGCGTAAGCGTATCGTCGAGAAATCCGACGTACCTGCGCTGCAGAACTGCCCGCAACGTCGTGGCGTGTGCACCCGTGTGTACACCACCACGCCGAAAAAACCTAACTCGGCACTGCGTAAAGTATGCCGTGTGCGTCTGACCAACGGTTTCGAGGTTTCCTCGTACATCGGTGGTGAAGGCCACAACCTGCAAGAGCACAGCGTGGTACTGATCCGCGGCGGTCGTGTAAAAGACTTGCCAGGTGTTCGTTACCACACCGTTCGCGGCTCCTTGGATACTTCCGGCGTTAAAGGCCGTAACCAGGGTCGTTCGAAGTACGGTACCAAGCGTCCGAAGTAATCGGCCGTTTTGCAGATTTTTATTTTATTGAGTCGATAAGAGTAAGGTCGGGCACGCATCCTCTGGATCTGTCCCGAGCTAACCTGAAGACCGCTTGAGGGCTTATCATGCCAAGACGTCGCGTAGCAGCAAAGCGTGAGATTCTGGACGATCCGAAATACGGAAGCCAGATCCTCGCCAAATTCATGAACCACGTTATGGAAAGCGGCAAGAAAGCCGTTGCCGAGCGTATCGTTTATGGTGCCCTGGAAACCGTTGCGGCCCGTAAGGCTGGCACCGATCCCCTGGAACTCTTCGAAAAAGCACTCGACGCCATCGCTCCGCTGGTCGAAGTGAAGTCGCGCCGCGTTGGTGGTGCTACTTACCAGGTTCCGGTCGAGGTTCGTCCTTCCCGTCGTAACGCTCTGGCAATGCGCTGGTTGGTAGACTTCGCCCGTAAGCGCGGCGAGAAGTCTATGGCTCTGCGTTTGGCTGGCGAACTGCTGGATGCTGCTGAAGGTAAAGGTGCTGCTGTTAAGAAGCGTGAAGACGTGCACCGTATGGCCGAAGCTAACAAAGCTTTCTCGCACTACCGCTTCTAATTTTAGCTTCACTAATTTTGCGAGGGCTTTATGGCTCGTACTACTCCGATTAGCCGCTACCGTAACATCGGTATCGTCGCTCACGTGGATGCTGGTAAAACCACCACCACCGAGCGCGTACTGTTTTACACCGGCAAAAGTCACAAAATGGGCGAGGTGCATGATGGCGCCGCGACCACAGACTGGATGGTTCAGGAGCAGGAGCGTGGTATTACCATTACTTCTGCTGCCATTACCGCCTTCTGGAAAGGTTCCGAGAAGCAGTACTCTCACGAGCACCGTTTCAACGTAATCGATACCCCGGGCCACGTTGACTTCACCATTGAAGTTGAGCGTTCCCTGCGCGTACTCGACGGCGCTGTCGTTGTGTTCTGCGGTACTTCGGGTGTTGAGCCGCAGTCGGAAACCGTATGGCGTCAAGCCAACAAATACGGCGTTCCACGTCTTGTTTACGTAAACAAGATGGACCGTGCCGGCGCCAACTTCCTGCGCGTGATCGGTCAGATCAAGCAGCGTCTGGGTCACACTCCGGTGCCGATCCAGTTGGCCATCGGTTCCGAAGACAACTTCCAGGGTCAGATCGATCTGATCAACATGCAAGCTGTCTACTGGAACGACTCCGACAAAGGTATGGTTCCTGTTCGCAAGGACATTCCTGCCGAGCTGCAAGAGCTGGCGGAAGAGTGGCGCAACAACATGGTTGAAGCTGCCGCCGAAGCCAACGAAGAGCTGATGAACAAGTACCTGGAAGGCGAAGAGCTGTCGATCGAAGAGATCAAGGCTGCTTTGCGTCAGCGTACTATCGCCGGCGAAATCGTTCTGGCCGTTTGCGGTTCTTCGTTCAAGAACAAGGGCGTTCCCCTGGTTCTCGACGCCGTTATCGACTACCTGCCTGCTCCGACCGACATTCCTGCTATCAAGGGTTCCAACCCTGATAACGAGGAAGAAGAGATGGAGCGTCATGCAGACGACAACGAGCCTTTCGCGGCTCTGGCGTTCAAGATCGCTACCGACCCATTCGTGGGTACTCTGACCTTCGTCCGCGTTTACTCGGGCGTGTTGAACTCCGGCGACGGCGTGATCAACTCGGTCAAAGGCAAGAAAGAGCGCGTGGGTCGTATGGTGCAAATGCACGCAAACGCCCGTGAAGAGATCAAGGAAGTACGCGCTGGTGACATCGCGGCCCTGATCGGCATGAAGGACGTCACCACTGGTGAAACCCTCTGCAACGCTGACAAGCCAATCATCCTGGTTCGCATGGACTTCCCGGAGCCGGTTATTTCGGTTGCCGTAGAGCCTAAGACCAAGGATGACCAGGAAAAAATGGGTATCGCTCTGGGCAAACTTGCTCAGGAAGACCCGTCTTTCCGCGTTAAAACTGATGAAGAGACTGGTCAGACGATCATCTCCGGCATGGGCGAGCTGCACCTGGACATCCTGGTTGACCGGATGCGCCGTGAGTTCAACGTCGAAGCCAACATCGGCAAGCCTCAGGTTTCGTATCGTGAGCGCATCACGAAGAACTGTGAAATCGAAGGCAAGTTCGTTCGTCAGTCCGGTGGTCGCGGCCAGTTCGGTCACTGCTGGATCCGTTTTGCTCCTGCTGACGAAGGTCAGGAAGGTCTGCAATTCGTGAACGAAGTTGTAGGTGGTGTGGTTCCTAAGGAATACATCCCGGCTATCCAGAAGGGTATCGAAGAGCAGATGAAGAACGGCGTTGTTGCCGGCTATCCGCTGATCGGCCTGAAGGCTACCGTGTTCGATGGTTCTTACCACGACGTCGACTCCAACGAGATGGCGTTTAAAGTGGCTGCTTCCATGGCGACCAAGCAACTGGCCCAGAAGGGTGGTGGTGAGTTGCTCGAGCCGATCATGGCGGTAGAGGTTGTTACGCCTGAAGACTATATGGGTGATGTGATGGGCGACCTTAACCGTCGTCGCGGCATGATCCAGGGTATGGAAGACACAGTGTCCGGCAAGGTTATCCGTGCCGAGGTTCCACTGGGTGAGATGTTCGGTTATGCGACCGACGTTCGTTCCATGTCCCAGGGTCGCGCAAGCTACTCTATGGAATTCAAAAAATATGATACGGCTCCGTCGCACATCGTCGAATCCGTAACCAAAAAACAAGGCTGATTCAGCCCCTTTAGGCTAGGAGTTAATTGTCGTGGCTAAAGAAAAATTTGATCGTTCCCTACCGCACGTCAACGTTGGCACCATCGGTCACGTTGACCACGGTAAAACCACTCTGACTGCTGCTCTGACTCGCGTTTGCTCCGAAGTTTTCGGTTCTGCAATCGTTGACTTCGACAAGATCGACAGCGCACCAGAAGAAAAAGCTCGCGGTATCACCATCAACACCGCGCACGTTGAGTACAACTCGAAGATCCGTCACTACGCTCACGTTGACTGCCCTGGTCACGCTGACTACGTGAAGAACATGATCACCGGTGCTGCTCAGATGGACGGCGCTATCCTGGTTTGCTCGGCCGCTGATGGTCCGATGCCGCAAACCCGTGAGCACATCCTGCTGTCCCGTCAGGTTGGCGTTCCGTACATCGTGGTCTTCCTGAACAAGGCTGACCTGGTAGACGACGCTGAGCTGCTGGAACTGGTTGAGATGGAAGTTCGTGACCTGCTGTCGACTTACGACTTCCCGGGCGACGACACTCCGATCATCATCGGTTCGGCTCGTATGGCGCTGGAAGGCAAAGACGACAACGAGATGGGCACCACTGCCGTCAAGAAACTGGTCGAAACTCTGGATGCCTACATCCCAGAACCAGTTCGTATGATCGACAAGCCATTCCTGATGCCAATCGAAGACGTATTCTCGATCTCGGGTCGCGGTACTGTTGTGACTGGTCGTATCGAGCGCGGTATCGTTCGCGTTCAGGACCCGCTGGAAATCGTTGGTCTGCGTGACACCACCGTTACTACTTGCACCGGTGTTGAAATGTTCCGCAAGCTGCTCGACGAAGGTCGTGCCGGCGAGAACTGCGGCGTTCTGCTGCGTGGTACCAAGCGTGACGACGTTGAGCGTGGCCAGGTTCTGGTCAAGCCAGGTTCGGTCAAGCCGCACACCAAGTTCACCGCAGAAGTTTACGTTCTGAGCAAGGAAGAAGGCGGTCGTCACACTCCGTTCTTCAAAGGCTACCGTCCACAGTTCTACTTCCGTACTACTGACGTGACTGGTAACTGCGAGCTGCCAGAAGGCGTTGAAATGGTAATGCCAGGTGACAACATTCAGATGACTGTTACCCTGATCAAAACCATCGCGATGGAAGATGGTCTGCGTTTCGCTATCCGTGAAGGCGGTCGTACCGTCGGCGCTGGCGTCGTAGCCAAAATCATCGAGTAAGACTTTTAAAGTCAGCTTGATGGATTGAAAAAGCCCCCGCTCAGCGGGGGCTTTTTTATTGGGTTGACACCTATCGGGGGCGTCTATAGAATTGCGCCTCCTTTTAACGGGCGTATTGCGCCCGGTGGGAATAGCAGCCGGAGTCTGAAATCCAATGCAAAATCAGCAAATCCGTATCAGGTTGAAGGCTTTTGACCATCGCCTGATCGACCAATCAACCCAGGAAATCGTGGAAACCGCGAAACGTACTGGTGCTCAAGTGCGTGGTCCAATTCCACTGCCTACCCGTAAAGAGCGGTTCACCGTTCTGGTTTCCCCGCACGTCAACAAAGACGCGCGTGACCAGTACGAGATCCGCACTCATAAGCGTGTTCTGGACATCGTCCAGCCAACGGATAAAACCGTTGACGCGCTGATGAAGCTTGATCTTGCGGCCGGTGTGGAAGTGCAGATCAGCCTCGGCTAAGACTCGGTCTTGGTCGTGTAACGCTCTGAAATGGGCGGCCATAGCGGGTGAAAGCCCCGTACACTCATGAGGTTTACAACATGACTATTGGTGTAGTCGGTCGTAAATGCGGTATGACCCGTATTTTCACCGAAGAAGGTGTCTCCATTCCGGTCACGGTCATTGAGATCGAGCCGAATCGCGTCACCCAGTTCAAAACTGAAGAGACCGATGGCTATCGTGCAGTGCAAGTCACTGTCGGCGAGCGTCGCGCTTCGCGTGTAACAGCAGCTCAGGCTGGCCACTTCGCTAAAGCGAACGTTGCCGCTGGTCGCACCACCATGGAATTCCGCCTTGAAGAAGGCGAGTACCAGGCTGGCGATCTGATCAACGCTGAAATCTTCGCCGCTGGTCAACTGGTTGATGTAACCGGTCAGTCCAAGGGTAAAGGCTTCCAGGGTACGATCAAGCGTTGGAATTTCCGCGGGCAAGATAACACCCACGGTAACTCCGTATCCCACCGCGTCCCAGGCTCTATCGGCCAGTGCCAGACTCCTGGTCGTGTATTCAAGGGCAAAAAAATGTCCGGTCATATGGGCGCTGAGCGCGTGACCGTGCAGTCCCTGGAAGTAGTGCGCGTGGACGCTGAACGCAATCTGTTGTTGGTCAAGGGTGCTGTTCCTGGCGCTACTGGCGGCAACCTGGTTGTACGTCCAGCAGCCAAGGCTCGCGGTTAAGGGGAAGCTGACATGCAATTAAATGTAAATGACGCTCAAGCGATCGAAGTTTCCGAACTGACATTTGGCGGCGAATTCAACGAGACGCTGGTTCACCAAGCAGTCGTGGCCTACATGGCCGGCGGCCGTCAAGGTAGCAAGCAGCAGAAGACCCGTTCCGACGTTCGTGGTGGCGGCAAGCGCCCATGGCGTCAGAAAGGTACTGGCCGTGCTCGTGCCGGTACTATCCGTAGCCCAATCTGGCGTGGCGGCGGTACAACTTTCGCAGCTCGTCCACAGGATCACTCCCAGAAGCTGAACAAGAAGATGTATCGCGCAGCAATGCGTTCCATCCTTGCTGAGCTGGTGCGTACTGATCGTCTGGTCGTGGTTCAGGATTTCGCTGTTGAAACTCCGAAAACCAAAGATCTGCTGGGCAAACTGAACAACATGAGCCTGACCGACGTTCTGATCGTGTCGGACGCTGTTGATCAGAACCTGTACCTGGCTGCTCGCAACCTGCCGCACGTAGATGTACGTGACGTGCAAGGTTCCGATCCAGTTAGTCTGATCGCATACGACAAGGTGTTGATCACCGTGTCGGCCGTGAAGAAATTCGAGGAGCTGCTGGGATGAACCAGGAACGCGTATTTAAAGTTCTGCTTGGCCCGCACGTTTCCGAGAAGGCTACGGTTCTGGCAGACAAGAAAGGCCAGTTCGTTTTCAAGGTTGCTACTGATGCAACCAAGCTGGAAATCAAGAAGGCCGTCGAAAGCCTGTTCAGCGTGAAAGTAGAGCGCGTCACTACCCTGAACGTTCTGGGTAAGAGCAAGCGCACTGCTCGCGGTCTGGGCAAGCGTAATGACTGGAAGAAGGCAGTTATCTCCCTTCAGCCAGGCCAAGATCTCGATTTCAGCAGCAGTGCTGAGTAAGGAAGGGGTGCATCATGGCAATCGTTAAATGCAAACCGACTTCCCCTGGCCGCCGTTTTGTGGTCAAGGTGGTCAACCAGGAGCTGCATAAAGGCGCTCCTCACGCACCGCTGCTCGAGAAAAAATCGAAGTCTGGTGGTCGTAACAACAATGGCCGTATTACCACTCGTCACATCGGTGGTGGTCATAAGCAGCATTACCGTATGGTCGATTTCCGTCGCAACGACAAAGATGGCATCGTCGCCACTGTCGAGCGTATCGAATACGATCCAAACCGTACTGCTCACATCGCACTGCTGTGCTACGCAGACGGCGAGCGTCGCTACATCATCGCCCCTAAAGGCGTGAGTGCTGGCGACCAGCTGATCGCAGGCGCTCTGGCTCCAATCAAGCCAGGCAACGCTCTGCAACTGCGCAACATTCCAGTCGGTTCTACCGTACACGGCATCGAATTGAAGCCAGGTAAAGGTGCACAGATCGCTCGTTCCGCTGGTGCTTCGGCTCAGTTGATCGCTCGTGAAGGTGTCTACGTGACCCTGCGTCTGCGTTCCGGTGAAATGCGTAAAGTCCTGGCTGAATGCCGTGCGACCCTGGGTGAAGTCTCGAACTCCGAGCACAGCCTGCGTTCGCTGGGTAAAGCTGGTGCCAAACGCTGGCGTGGCGTTCGCCCAACCGTTCGTGGTGTTGCCATGAACCCGGTTGACCACCCACATGGTGGTGGTGAAGGTCGTACCTCTGGTGGTCGTCATCCGGTATCGCCATGGGGCTTCCCGACTAAGGGCGCGAAGACTCGTGGTAATAAGCGTACCGACAAAATGATCGTCCGTCGTCGCAAGTAAATAGAGGGATACGACAGTGCCACGTTCTCTGAAAAAAGGTCCTTTTATTGATCTTCACCTACTGAAGAAGATCGAAGTGGCGGCGGAAAAGAACGATCGCAAACCAATTAAAACCTGGTCGCGTCGTTCGATGATCCTGCCACAAATGGTCGGTCTGACCATCGCAGTACACAACGGTCGTCAGCACGTCCCAGTTCTCGTTAACGAAGACATGGTCGGCCACAAACTGGGCGAGTTCGCCGGTACCCGCAACTATCGCGGGCACGTGGCTGACAAGAAAGCCAAGCGTTAAGGGGTAAGGAAATGGAAGTAGCCGCTAAGTTGTCGGGCGCTCGAATCTCCGCCCAGAAAGCCCGCTTGGTCGCCGACCAGATCCGCGGGAAGAAGGTGGGCGAAGCGCTCAACCTGTTGGCTTTCAGCAGTAAGAAAGCCGCCGAGATCATGAAGAAAGTGCTGGAGTCGGCCGTAGCCAACGCCGAGCATAACGAAGGCGCAGACGTTGATGACCTCAAGGTCAGCACCGTTTTCGTCAACGAAGGGCGTTCGCTGAAGCGCATCATGCCACGTGCCAAAGGCCGTGCTGATCGCATCGTCAAGCGGTCTTGCCATATCACTGTCAAGGTTGCTGACAAGTAACGGAGTCGAAGAGATGGGTCAGAAAGTACATCCCATTGGCATTCGCCTGGGAATCGTCAAGGAGCACACCTCCGTCTGGTACGCAGACGGTCGGACTTATGCGGACTACTTGTTCGCAGATCTGAAAGTGCGTGAGTATCTCCAAGACAAACTAAAAAGCGCGTCCGTAAGCCGTATCGATATCCATCGTCCGGCCCAAACTGCACGCATCACCATCCACACCGCTCGTCCAGGTATCGTTATCGGGAAGAAAGGTGAAGATGTTGAGAAACTGCGTCAGGACCTGACCAAGCAAATGGGTGTGCCTGTGCACATCAATATCGAAGAGATCCGCAAGCCGGAGCTCGACGGTATGCTGGTTGCGCAGAGCGTAGCTCAGCAGCTGGAGCGTCGTGTAATGTTCCGTCGCGCTATGAAGCGCGCTGTACAGAACGCCATGCGCATTGGTGCCAAAGGCATCAAAATCCAAGTGAGCGGTCGTCTCGGCGGTGCTGAAATCGCACGTACTGAATGGTATCGCGAAGGTCGTGTGCCACTGCACACCCTGCGTGCCGACATCGACTATGCCAACTACGAAGCTCACACCACTTACGGTGTGATCGGTGTAAAGGTTTGGATCTTCAAAGGCGAAGTTATTGGTGGTCGCCAAGAAGAACTGAAACCACAAGCACCAGCGCCTCGTAAAAAAGCTGCTAAGTAAGGGGTACGCCAAATGTTGCAACCAAAGCGTACGAAGTTCCGCAAGCAGATGACCGGCCACAACCGTGGTCTGGCACTGCGCGGTAGCAAAGTCAGCTTCGGCGAGTTCGCGCTGAAGTCTGTTGCTCGTGGTCGTCTCACCGCTCGTCAGATCGAGTCAGCGCGTCGTGCTCTGACCCGTCACGTAAAACGTGGCGGCAAGATCTGGATCCGTGTATTCCCGGACAAGCCGATTTCCAAGAAGCCTCTCGAGGTTCGTATGGGTAAAGGTAAGGGTAACGTGGAGTACTGGGTTGCCCAGATTCAGCCAGGCAAAGTCCTGTATGAAATCGAGGGTGTTTCTGAAGAGCTGGCGCGTGAGGCTTTCGCCCTGGCTGCTGCAAAGCTGCCGCTCGCCACCTCCTTTGTTAAACGGACGGTGATGTGATGAAAGCGAATGAACTTCGTGAAAAATCCGCACAGCAGCTGAACGAGCAACTGCTCGGCTTGCTGCGCGACCAGTTCAATCTGCGCATGCAGAAAGCAACTGGCCAGTTGGGGCAGTCTCATCTGCTCTCGCAAGTTAAGCGTGACATCGCTCGCGTGAAGACTGTGCTCAACCAGCAGGCAGGTAAGTGATCATGGCTGAAGCCGAAAAAACTGTCCGTACGCTGACTGGCCGTGTTGTCAGCGACAAGATGGACAAAACCATCACCGTTCTGATCGAGCGTCGCGTAAAGCACCCGATCTACGGTAAATACGTTAAGCGTTCGACTAAGCTGCACGCGCACGACGAAACCAATCAGTGCCACATCGGCGACAAAGTCACTATTCGTGAAACTCGTCCGATGGCCAAGACCAAGTCTTGGGCGCTGGTTGATGTTCTCGAACGCGCTGTGGAAGTCTAAGGGCTAGGGGTCGGAGAAATTATATGATTCAGACTCAATCCATGCTCGATGTGGCCGATAACAGCGGCGCTCGCCGTGTTATGTGCATCAAGGTGCTGGGTGGCTCCCATCGTCGTTACGCTGGTATCGGTGACATCATCAAAGTTACCGTGAAGGAAGCAATTCCTCGCGGTAAAGTGAAAAAAGGCCAAGTGATGACTGCTGTTGTAGTCCGCACTCGTCACGGCGTACGTCGTGCTGATGGCTCCATTATCCGCTTTGATGGCAACGCTGCTGTTCTTCTGAACAACAAGCAAGAGCCGATCGGCACCCGTATCTTTGGGCCAGTGACCCGTGAACTTCGTACTGAGAAGTTCATGAAGATCGTCTCGCTCGCCCCAGAAGTGCTGTAAGGAGATCCGACATGCAAAAGATTCGTCGTGACGACGAGATCATCGTGATCGCCGGCAAAGACAAAGGTAAGCGCGGTAAGGTGCTGAAGGTTCTTGCTGACAACCGTCTGGTTGTTGGTGGTCTGAACCTGGTCAAGCGTCATACCAAGCCTAACCCGATGTCGGGCGTACAGGGCGGTATCGTCGAGAAAGAAGCGCCACTGCACGCTTCCAACGTCGCCATCTTCAACGGCGAAACCAACAAGGCTGACCGCGTTGGTTTCAAAGTAGAAGACGGTAAGAAAATTCGTGTCTTCAAGTCGACCCAAAAAGCGGTTGATGCTTGAACACTGCTAGGTAGAAGACCATGGCACGACTAAAAGAGATTTACCGGAAGGAAATCGCTCCGAAACTTAAGGAAGAACTTAAGCTTTCGAACGTGATGGAAGTTCCGCGCGTTACCAAAATCACCCTGAACATGGGTCTGGGCGAAGCGATCGGCGACAAAAAAGTCATCGAGCACGCTGTTGCTGACCTGGAAAAGATCACCGGCCAGAAAGTCGTTGTGACCTACGCTCGTAAATCCATCGCTGGCTTTAAAGTCCGCGAAGGATGGCCGATCGGCGTCAAAGTGACCCTGCGCCGTGAGCGTATGTACGAGTTCCTGGATCGTCTGCTGTCGATCTCCCTGCCTCGGGTTCGCGACTTCCGCGGCCTGAATGCCAAGTCCTTCGATGGTCGCGGCAACTACAGCATGGGCGTGAAAGAGCAGATCATCTTCCCGGAAATCGACTACGACAAGATCGATGCTCTCCGCGGTCTGGACATTACCCTGACCACCACTGCCAAGAACGATGATGAAGGCCGCGCTCTGCTGCGTGCTTTCAAATTCCCGTTCCGCAACTGATTGGAGTAGGAAAATGGCCAAGAAGAGCATGAAGAACCGTGAGCTGAAGCGTCAGCTCACCGTTGCCAAGTACGCCACCAAGCGTGCAGCGCTGAAAGCTATCATCGTCGATCTGAACGCAAGTCCAGAAGCGCGTTGGGAAGCTACCGTAGCTCTGCAGAAGCAACCACGTGACGCAAGCGCTTCGCGCATGCGTAACCGTTGCCGCCTGACTGGTCGTCCGCACGGCGTGTACCGCAAGTTCGGCCTCGGCCGTAACATGCTGCGTCAAGCTGCAATGCGTGGTGACGTACCAGGTCTGGTTAAAGCCAGCTGGTAACAGTTGTCAAAGTCTCGATGTTCGGGTTCGCAAGAACCTGACCATCGGTGGCCTTGAATCTGAATCAAGCCCCTTTTGGGGCTTGATTCATTTCTGGGGTGTGTCTAGAATGACCGGCTCGCCTGAGCCCGTGTTTTTCTGCCCGGAAGTTCTCGGCGACAAGTAGTAGCCGCAAGGCTAATTTTTTTGTATTAGGAGCGTCTAGCCCATGAGTATGCAGGACCCGTTAGCGGACATGCTAACTCGAATCCGTAATGCCCAGATGGCTGAAAAGTCTGTCGTAAGCATGCCGTCTTCCACGTTGAAGGCTGCTGTAGCAAAAGTCCTGAAGGACGAAGGTTACATCGCGGATTTTCAGATCACCACCGACGCCAAGCCGTCGCTGTCCATCTCGCTGAAGTACTTCGAAGGCCGTCCGGTTATCGAAGAAGTGAAGCGCGTTAGTCGTCCAGGCCTGCGTCAGTACAAGTCCGTTGAAGATCTGCCGAAAGTTCGTGGCGGTCTTGGCGTGTCTATCGTCTCCACCAACAAAGGTGTGATGACTGATCGTGCTGCGCGCGCTGCCGGTGTCGGCGGCGAAGTTCTTTGCACTGTGTTCTAAGGGGGGATAAGCATGTCTCGCGTCGCTAAGAACCCCGTTAAGCTGCCAGCCGGTGTCGAAGTCAAATTCGCAGGCCAACAGCTTTCGGTGAAGGGTGCCAAGGGCACTCTTGAACTGAACATCCATTCGTCCGTTGAGATCGTTGAAGAAGCTGGTGAGCTGCGTTTCGCTGCTCGCAATGGCGATCAACAAACTCGCGCAATGGCCGGTACCACGCGTGCGTTGGTAAACAACATGGTCCAGGGCGTAAGCCAAGGCTTCGAGCGCAAGCTCCAGCTGGTCGGTGTTGGTTACAAAGCGCAAGCAAAAGGTCAGGTTCTGAACCTGGCTCTTGGCTTCTCGCACCCAGTGGATTACGAACTGCCGGAAGGCATCACCGCTGAGACTCCTAGCCAGACCGATATCCTGATCAAGGGCATCGACAAGCAGCTGGTAGGTCAAGTGGCCGCCGAGATCCGCGACTTCCGTCCACCAGAGCCGTACAAAGGCAAAGGTGTGCGCTACGCGGACGAAGTCGTCCGTCGTAAAGAAGCCAAGAAGAAGTAGGGCATAGCAAATGACCGACAAAAAAGTTACTCGACTGCGTCGCGCTCGCAAAGCACGCCTGAAAATGCACGAACTCGAAGTCGTGCGTCTCTGCGTGTTCCGCTCGTCGCAGCACATCTACGCCCAGGTCATCTCGGCCGACGGCAACAAAGTCCTGGCAAGTGCCTCGACTTTGGATAAAGAACTGCGTGATGGTGCCACTGGCAACATCGACGCGGCCACAAAGGTTGGCCAGCTGGTCGCTACGCGTGCTAAGGCCGCTGGCGTATCGCAAGTGGCTTTCGACCGCTCTGGCTTCAAGTACCATGGCCGCGTTAAAGCGCTGGCTGATGCTGCTCGTGAAGCTGGGCTGGAGTTCTAAGTTATGTCAAATAACGACCAAAAGCGCGACGAAGGCTACATCGAGAAGCTGGTTCAAGTTAACCGCGTAGCCAAAACCGTTAAAGGCGGCCGTATCTTCACTTTCACCGCGTTGACCGTGGTTGGTGATGGTAAAGGGCGTGTTGGCTTCGGCCGTGGCAAGTCGCGTGAAGTGCCTGCTGCGATCCAGAAGGCAATGGAAGCTGCTCGCCGCAACATGATTCAAGTTGACCTGAACGGCACCACTCTGCAGTACGCAATGAAGTCCGCTCACGGCGCTTCGAAGGTGTACATGCAGCCTGCTTCTGAAGGTACCGGTATCATCGCTGGCGGCGCTATGCGTGCTGTCCTCGAAGTTGCTGGCGTTCAGAACGTTCTGGCCAAGTGCTACGGCTCGACTAACCCGGTAAACGTGGTTCACGCCACTTTCAAGGGTCTGAAGGCTATGCAGTCTCCTGAGTCCATCGCTGCCAAACGTGGCCTGCGTGTTGAGGAGATCAAGTAATCATGGCTACCGTTAAAGTTACGCTGATCAAAAGCATGACCGGCCGCATCCCTAACCACAAACTGTGCGTTAAGGGTCTGGGTCTGCGTCGCATCGGTCACACTGTAGAAGTCCAGGATACTCCCGAGAATCGCGGGATGATCAACAAGGCTTACTACATGCTGCGTGTCGAGGGTTAATCGATGAAACTCAATGATCTGAGTCCAGCGCCGGGTTCCCGTCGCGAAAAGCATCGTCCGGGCCGTGGTATCGGTAGTGGTTTGGGCAAGACTGGTGGCCGTGGTCACAAAGGTCAGACCTCCCGCTCCGGTGGCACCATCGCTCCAGGCTTTGAAGGCGGTCAACAGCCGCTGCATCGTCGTCTGCCTAAGTTCGGTTTCGTTTCCCTGAAAGCCATGGATCGCGCAGAAGTGCGTTTGTCCGAGCTGGCTAAAGTGGAAGGCGACATCGTTACTGTGCAGTCCCTGAAAGATGCCAACGTGATCAACGTCAACGTACAGCGTGTGAAAATCATGCTGTCCGGTGAAGTGACTCGCGCTGTCACTATCGGCAAGGGAATCGGCGCCACCAAAGGTGCGCGTGCGGCTATCGAAGCAGCTGGCGGCAAGTTCGAGGAATAAATGGCTAAGCAAGGTGCTCTCTCTGCGCTCGGCAAAGGCGGTATGTCTGAACTCTGGGCTCGTCTGCGTTTTCTGTTCCTGGCGATTATCGTCTACCGAATAGGCGCACACATCCCGGTTCCAGGTATCAACCCGGACCGACTCGCAGACCTGTTTCGACAGAATGAGGGGACCATTCTTAGCTTGTTCAACATGTTCTCCGGCGGCGCGCTGGAACGGATGAGCATCTTTGCACTGGGGATCATGCCGTACATTTCGGCATCGATCATCATGCAATTGATGACCGCCGTCAGCCCGCAGCTGGAGCAGTTGAAGAAGGAAGGTGAAGCTGGCCGTCGCAAGATTAGCCAGTACACCCGCTACCTCACCGTCGCTCTCGCTCTGGTCCAGGCTATTGGCATGTCCATTGGTCTGGCGGGGCAGGGCGTCGCGTTCACTGGTGACTTTGGCTTCCATTTCGTCGCGGTAACCACATTTGTGGCTGGTGCGATGTTCATGATGTGGCTGGGTGAGCAGATTACTGAGCGTGGTGTTGGCAACGGTATCTCGATGTTGATTTTTTCGGGTATCGTCGCCGGTCTTCCGAGAGCAATCGGGCAGTCTTTCGAGTCTGCGCGTCAGGGTGATATCAACATCTTCGCCCTGGTTGCCATCGGTTTGCTGGCAGTAGCGATTATCGGTTTCGTGGTGTTCATTGAGCGTGGTCAGCGTCGTATCGCTGTTCATTACGCCAAGCGTCAGCAGGGCCGCAAGGTTTTTGCTGCGCAGACAAGCCACTTGCCGCTGAAGGTGAACATGGCCGGTGTTATTCCGGCTATTTTCGCGAGCAGCATTTTGCTGTTCCCGGCTTCGTTGGGTGCCTGGTTCGGTCAGTCTGAAGGTATGGGCTGGTTGCAGGACATCTCGCAGTCGATCGCTCCTGGTCAGCCGTTGAATATTCTGCTGTTTAGTGCAGGGATTATTTTCTTCTGCTTCTTCTATACGGCGTTGATGTTCAATCCGAAAGACGTAGCGGAAAACCTGAAGAAGTCCGGTGCCTTTATTCCGGGCATTCGTCCAGGTGAGCAGTCTGCGCGCTATATTGATGGCGTTCTGACCCGCTTGACCCTGTTCGGTGCTCTTTACATGACGGCCGTGTGCCTGTTGCCCCAATTCCTGGTGGTTGCAGCAAACGTTCCGTTCTACCTTGGCGGGACCTCGTTGCTGATCGTGGTCGTGGTTGTGATGGACTTCATGTCCCAAGTACAATCGCACCTCGTTTCGCACCAGTACGAATCCCTGATGAAGAAAGCCAACCTGAAGGGTTACGGCAGCGGCATGTTGCGCTGAGTACCCATAAGGTTCGAGGAGTTGGTGATGAAAGTTCGTGCATCGGTGAAAAAGCTGTGCCGTAACTGCAAGATTATTCGCCGCGAAGGTGTTGTTCGAGTAATTTGCAGCGCGGAACCGCGTCACAAACAGCGCCAAGGCTGAGTGTGATTGTGCTTCAAGCCCGGTAGCTAGTGCGCTACCGGGTTGATTATTTGTTATTACAGCGATATTATCTCGCGCCCTATTTCTTGGCTTCCGGGGCGTAGGTAGCTGTCAATTGGAGTCCCACTGAATGGCCCGTATTGCAGGCGTTAACATTCCAGATAACAAGCATACTGTTATCTCGCTGACCTACATCTATGGTGTTGGTCGCACTACTGCGCAGAAGATCTGTGCAGTGACTGGGGTAAACCCAGCAGCAAAGATCAAAGATCTGAGCGACGAGCAAATTGAACAGCTGCGTGGCGAAGTGGCGAAGTTCACCACTGAAGGTGACCTGCGTCGCGAAATCAACATGAAAATCAAGCGCTTGATGGACCTCGGTTGCTATCGCGGTCTGCGTCATCGTCGTGGTCTGCCAGTACGCGGTCAGCGTACCAAGACCAACGCGCGTACCCGTAAAGGTCCGCGTAAGCCGATCCGCAAGTAATCGCCCCAGCGAATCGACAGGAATTTAATCATGGCAAAACCTGCTGCTCGTCCTCGTAAAAAAGTTAAAAAGACAGTGGTTGATGGCATCGCCCACATCCATGCATCTTTTAACAACACCATCGTGACCATTACCGACCGTCAAGGTAACGCTCTTTCCTGGGCTACCTCCGGTGGTTCGGGTTTCCGCGGTTCCCGCAAGTCCACCCCGTTCGCTGCTCAAGTAGCTGCTGAACGTGCTGGTCAAGCTGCGCTGGAATACGGCCTGAAAAACCTCGACGTCAACGTCAAGGGTCCAGGTCCAGGTCGTGAATCCGCAGTCCGCGCTTTGAACGGCTGTGGCTACAAGATCGCCAGCATCACCGACGTGACGCCAATCCCGCACAACGGGTGCCGTCCGCCGAAGAAGCGCCGCGTGTAATCCAGGAGATTGTAAAGAATGGCTCGTTACATTGGTCCAAAATGCAAACTCGCTCGTCGCGAAGGCACCGATCTCTTCCTGAAGAGCGGCGTGCGCGCGATCGAATCGAAGTGCAACATTGAAGCAGCACCTGGTATCCACGGCCAGCGCCGCGGTCGCCAGTCCGACTACGGCACCCAACTGCGTGAGAAGCAGAAGGTCCGTCGTATCTACGGCGTTCTCGAGCGTCAGTTCAGCGGCTACTACAAAGAAGCTGCTGGCAAGAAAGGTGCAACCGGTGAAAACCTGCTGCAACTGCTCGAATGCCGTCTGGACAACGTTGTATACCGTATGGGCTTTGGTTCGACTCGTGCCGAATCCCGTCAACTGGTATCGCACAAGTCGATCAGCGTTAACGGTCAGACCGTAAACGTTCCGTCGTATCAGGTTCGTGCTGGTGACGTGGTTGCAGTTCGCGAGAAAGCAAAAAACCAGCTTCGCATTGTCCAAGCTCTCGATCTGTGTGCCCAACGTGGCCGCGTAGAATGGGTAGAAGTAGACACTGAGAAGAAGTCGGGCGTTTTCAAGAACGTTCCTGCTCGCAGTGATCTGTCCGCCGACATCAACGAAAGCCTGATTGTCGAGCTCTACTCCAAGTAAGGGCTAGAAAATAGGTGCATCCATGCAGATTTCGGTAAATGAGTTCCTGACACCCCGCCACATTGATGTGCAGGTTGTCAGTCCAACCCGCGCCAAGATCACTCTCGAGCCTCTCGAGCGTGGTTTTGGCCACACCCTGGGCAACGCGCTGCGCCGCATCCTGTTGTCCTCAATGCCCGGCTGCGCAGTAGTCGAGGCCGAGATTGACGGTGTGCTCCACGAGTACAGCGCCATCGAAGGTGTACAGGAAGACGTAATTGAAATCCTGTTGAACCTTAAAGGTCTGGCCATCAAGCTGCACGGTCGTGACGAAGTTACGCTGACCTTGTCGAAGAAGGGTTCGGGGGTGGTTACCGCTGCCGATATTCAGCTGGATCATGATGTCGAGATCGTTAATCCCGATCACGTAATCGCTAACCTGGCGTCTAACGGCGCCCTGAACATGAAGCTCACCGTAGCTCGTGGTCGTGGTTATGAACCAGCCGACTCGCGTCAGAGCGATGAAGACGAAAGCCGCAGCATCGGTCGCTTGCAGCTCGACTCTTCGTTCAGCCCGGTTCGCCGTATCGCTTACGTGGTGGAAAACGCCCGTGTCGAGCAGCGTACCAACCTGGACAAGCTGGTTATTGATCTGGAAACCAACGGTACCCTGGATCCTGAAGAGGCTATCCGTCGCGCTGCAACCATCCTGCAACAGCAGCTGGCTGCGTTCGTCGACCTCAAAGGTGAAAGTGAGCCGCTGGTTGTCGAGCAGGAAGACGAGATCGATCCGATCCTGCTTCGCCCGGTTGACGATCTGGAACTGACTGTACGTTCGGCTAACTGCCTTAAGGCGGAAAACATCTACTACATCGGCGACCTGATTCAGCGTACCGAAGTAGAGCTGTTGAAGACTCCGAACCTGGGCAAGAAATCCTTGACTGAAATCAAGGACGTTCTGGCCTCCCGCGGTCTGTCCCTCGGCATGCGCCTCGACAACTGGCCGCCTGCAAGTCTTAAGAAGGACGACAAGGCGACTGCCTGATCGTCGTAATCACCGAACGTAGTGTTTGGTAAGGAATGAACCATGCGTCATCGTAAAAGTGGTCGTCACCTGAGCCGCACCAGCTCGCACCGCAAGGCCATGTTCCAAAACATGGCGGTGTCGCTGTTCGAGCACGAGCTGATCAAAACTACTCTGCCAAAAGCCAAAGAACTGCGCCGCGTTGCCGAGCCGCTGATCACTCTGGCCAAGACAGACAGCCTGGCTAACCGCCGTCTGGCTTTCGACCGTACTCGTTCGAAAGCTATCGTTGGTAAGCTCTTCAACGACCTGGGCAAGCGTTACGCTACCCGTGAGGGTGGCTACCTGCGCATCCTCAAGTGCGGTTTCCGCGCTGGCGACAACGCGCCTATGGCGTACGTCGAGTTGGTTGATCGTGCTACTGCTGGCGAAGCTGTATCCGCCGAGTAAGACGTCAGTCTGAAACGAAAAACCGGGCCTAGTGCCCGGTTTTTTGTGTCTGTAAGAAATGCGCCGTCCATACAAGTTTCTGACATGGTTGAACTGCCACTATGTGCCGGGAAAACATAATTAGTAATTATCTATCGATGCTTGCAGGTTAATGAATTTGTAGCTGTAACGTCGATGATCAATACTTCCCGCCAAGCCCATTAGCCGGCAGTTCAAGACTGACAGAGGAAGAAGACCGCATGAGCCAGACCAAGACGCTTACAACCGCCAGTGGCGCGCCAGTCGCTGATAACCAGAATTCCCGTTCCGCCGGCCCACGCGGTCCGCTGCTTCTCGACGATTTCCATCTCATCGAAAAACTCGCGCACTTCAACCGTGAAAACATTCCCGAGCGCCGTGTCCACGCTAAAGGTTCGGGCGCTTACGGTACGTTCACCGTCACCCGTGACATCACGGAATACACCAGTGCCAAGCTGTTTGAATCGGTAGGCAAGCAAACGCCAACCTTTCTGCGCTTTTCTACCGTAGGTGGCGAGCGTGGTTCGGCCGACACTGAGCGCGATCCGCGCGGCTTCGCCTTGAAGTTCTACACCGAGGAAGGCAACTGGGACATCGTTGGCAACAACACGCCAGTGTTCTTCATCCGTGATCCGCTGAAGTTTCCGGACTTTATCCACACGCAAAAGCGTCTGCCGCAAAGCAACTTGAAAAGCGCGCAGATGATGTGGGATTTCTGGTCGCATTCGCCTGAGGCGCTGCACCAGGTCACTATCCTGTTTTCTGATCGTGGCATCCCTGACGGCTATCGCCATATGCATGGCTTCGGCAGTCACACTTACAGCCTGATCAACGCCAAGGGCGAGCGTCACTGGGTGAAGTGGCACTACAAGACTCAGCAAGGCATCAAGAACCTGGCACCAGCCGAGGCCGCCCGTTTGGCCGGTACCGACCCGGACTATGCGCAACGTGACCTGTTCGAAGCGATCAAGCGTGGTGAATTCCCGAAATGGCGCGTGTGCATTCAGATCATGACCGAAGCCCAGGCGGCGGCTCATTACGAGAACCCATTCGACGTGACCAAGACCTGGTCGCAGAAGGAGTTTCCGTTGATCGAAGTTGGTGAGCTGGAATTGAACCGCAACCCGCTTAACTACTTCGCTGAAGTCGAGCAGGCTGCGTTTGGCCCGAGCAACATGGTGCCAGGCGTGGGTCTGTCGCCAGACCGCATGCTGCAAGGTCGCGTATTCGCCTACGCTGACGCGCACCGCTACCGTGTGGGCACCAACCACCAGCAATTGCCGGTGAACGCTCCGCGCAGCCCGGTGAATACTTATCAGCGTGACGGCTCTATGGCGTTCGGCAGCAATGGCGGCGCGGCGCCGAACTATGAACCGAACAGCTACGTTGAGTCGCCGAAGCAAGCGCCGCATTACGTGGAGCCAGCGCTGGCCTTGAGTGGTGCCGCTGATCGCTATGATCACCGCGAAGACACCGACTACTACAGCCATGCCGGTGCCTTGTTCCGCTTGATGAGCGAAGAGCAAAAAGCGCTGCTGGTCAGCAACATTGCCGGCGCAATGGCGGGTGTTTCCAGCGACGTCGTCGATCGCCAGTTGCAGCATTTCTACAAAGCCGATCCAGCGTATGGAGAAGCAATCGCAGAGCTGCTCAACTGACAGCTTAACGTAGTCTAAACGAGAAGCAGAACCGCCCTCATTTGGGCGGTTTTTGCGTTATTTGGCCCGCTTTTCTCAGAATATCTTCGCTTTTATTGCGCGAAGCGAGTGACCTTCCGGTCAGGTTGGTTCAAACTACAGACTTTCAGGAAGGGAGATGTAGGGCGATGCAAGGCCACCCAGATGTAATCGATTACCTCAATACGTTGCTGACCGGCGAACTGGCCGCGCGTGACCAATATTTCGTTCATTCGCGGATGTATGAGGACTGGGGGTTCACCAAGCTCTACGAGCGCATCAACCACGAGATGGAAGAAGAAGCCGGCCACGCCGATGCGTTGATGCGGCGGATTCTGATGCTCGAAGGCACGCCGCGCATGCGTCCGGATGATCTGGATGTCGGCACCACCGTGCCTACGATGCTCGAAGCTGATTTGCGCCTCGAATACAAAGTCCGCGCTGCGCTGTGCAAAGGCATCGAACTTTGCGAGCAACACAAAGACTACGTCAGCCGCGAAATACTGCGGGTTCAGCTCAACGACACCGAAGAAGATCACACCTACTGGCTGGAAAAGCAGCTGGGCCTGATCAAGCTGATCGGTCTCGAGAACTACCTGCAATCCCACGCGTCCTGATTACGACGGTTACAAAAAAGCCCCTGGCACTTCAACGGTGACAGGGGCTTTTTCATGCCTGGCAGTTACGCCCGATCGCGGATCAGCAGTGGCTTGAGGTAATGGCCGGTGTGAGATTGCTTCATCTCGGCAACTTCCTCCGGCGTACCGGTGGCAATGATCTGCCCGCCTTTGGAACCGCCTTCAGGACCGAGGTCCACCAGCCAGTCAGCGGTCTTGATCACATCGAGGTTATGCTCGATGACAACCACGGTGTTGCCGTGATCGCGCAGACGATGCAGAACATCGAGTAACTGCTGGATATCGGCGAAGTGCAGGCCGGTGGTCGGCTCGTCGAGAATGTACAGGGTCTTGCCGGTATCGCGTTTGGACAGCTCGCGCGACAACTTGACCCGCTGTGCTTCACCGCCGGACAGGGTCGTCGCCGACTGCCCGAGCTTGATGTAGGACAGGCCGACATCCATCAGCGTTTGCAGCTTGCGCGCCAGTGCCGGCACTGCATCGAAGAACTCCCGAGCTTCCTCGATGGTCATTTCGAGGGTCTCGTGGATGCTCTTGCCCTTGTACTTGATTTCAAGGGTTTCGCGGTTGTAGCGCTTGCTCTTGCACACATCGCAGGGCACGTAGATGTCCGGCAGAAAGTGCATTTCCACCTTGATCAGGCCGTCGCCCTGGCACGCTTCGCAGCGACCGCCCTTGACGTTGAACGAGAAACGCCCCGGGCCGTAACCCCGGGAGCGCGACTCGGGCACGCCGGCAAACAGTTCGCGGATCGGCGTGAACAGCCCGGTATAGGTCGCCGGGTTGGAGCGCGGCGTACGACCGATCGGGCTCTGGTCGATGTCGACGACTTTGTCGAGATGTTCCAGACCTTTGATGCTGTCATGTGCGGCCGCTTCCAGCGTGGTCGCACCATTGAGCGCCGTGGCGCTCAGCGGGAACAGCGTGTTGTTGATCAGTGTCGATTTGCCCGAACCGGATACGCCAGTCACGCAAGTCAGCAAGCCGATCGGGATGTCCAGATCGACATTGCGCAGATTGTTGCCGCGCGCACCTTTGAGCGACAGGTTGAGCTTCTTGTTGCGCGGCGTGCGTTTGGCCGGCACTTCGATCTTCACCCGGCCGGACAGGTATTTGCCGGTCAGCGAGTCAGGGTGTGCCATGACTTCGTCCGGCGTGCCCTCGGCAACGATCTGCCCGCCGTGCACACCGGCGCCCGGGCCGATATCGACGACATAGTCAGCCAGACGAATCGCGTCTTCATCATGCTCGACCACGATTACCGTGTTGCCGATATCGCGCAAATGCTTGAGCGTACCGAGCAGCCGATCGTTGTCGCGCTGATGCAGGCCAATGGATGGTTCATCGAGGATATACAGAACGCCGACCAGGCCGGCGCCAATCTGGCTGGCCAGACGAATCCGTTGCGCCTCGCCACCGGAGAGCGTGTCCGCGCTGCGATCCAGCGACAGATAGTCGAGTCCGACGTTGACCAGGAACTGCAGACGCTCGCGAATTTCCTTGAGAATCTTGTCAGCGATCTCGCCACGCCGACCGGTCATCTTCAGCGCACCGAAGTATTCACAGGCATCGCCGATCGGCAGATTGGTCACTGCCGGCAGGGTTTTCTCACCGACCCAGACGTGCCGGGCTTCGCGGCGCAAACGCGTGCCACGGCAATCCGGGCAGGCCTGATGGCTGAGGAACTTGGCCAGCTCTTCGCGCACGCTCGCCGATTCGGTTTCGCGATAGCGTCGCTCAAGATTCGGCACGATGCCCTCGAAAGGGTGCGAGCGTTTGACGATGTCGCCACGGTCGTTCAGGTATTTGAAGTCGACGTTCTGCGAGCCGCTGCCGTGCAGGATGAACTTCTGCTGCTCGGCGCTCAGGTCGTTGAAGGGCTTGTCCAGACTGAATTTGTAGTGCGAGGCGAGTGAGCCAAGCATCTGGAAGTAATAGACGTTGCGCCGGTCCCAGCCACGGATCGCGCCCTCGGCCAGGGTCAGCTCGCCATTGACCAGACGCTTGATGTCGAAGAACTGCTTCACACCCAGGCCATCACAGGTCGGGCAGGCGCCGGCCGGGTTGTTGAAGGAAAACAGCTTGGGTTCCAGCTCGCTGATCGCATGGCCGCAGATCGGGCAGGCGAAGCGTGCGGAGAAGATCATTTCTTCGCCGGGCTCGTCGTCCATCGGCGCGACCAGGGCAATGCCGTCGGCGAGTTTCAGCGCAGTCTCGAAAGACTCGGCGAGGCGCTGCTGCAGATCGGCGCGGACCTTGAAGCGGTCAACGATCACATCGATCGAATGCTTCTTCTGTTTATCCAGCTTCGGCAGCTCGTCGAGCTCGCAAATGCGTCCGTTGACCCGAGCGCGGACGAAACCTTGCGCACGCAATTCTTCGAAGACCGACAGGTGTTCGCCTTTGCGTTCGCGGATCACCGGCGCCAGCAGCATGAGTTTGCTGCCTTCCGGCTGCGCCAGCACCAGATCGACCATCTGGCTGACGGTCTGCGCCTCCAGTGGAATGTCGTGATCCGGGCAACGCGGCGTACCCACGCGGGCATAGAGCAAGCGCAGGTAGTCGTAGATTTCGGTGATGGTGCCGACCGTGGAACGCGGGTTGTGCGAGGTCGACTTCTGTTCGATGGAGATCGCCGGCGACAGGCCTTCGATGGTGTCGACGTCGGGTTTTTCCATCATCGACAGGAACTGCCGAGCGTAAGCCGACAGCGATTCGACATAGCGGCGCTGACCTTCGGCATACAGCGTGTCGAACGCCAGGGACGACTTGCCGGATCCGGACAGGCCGGTGATGACGATCAGCTTGTCCCGTGGCAGGGTCAGGTCGATGTTCTTCAGGTTGTGGGTACGGGCCCCACGTATCAGGATCTTGTCCAAAGTGGCCTCGCTTGGCGGGCGTCGAAAACGTAGGAGTATACGGGCAAATACTGGATGGATGCACACTATCCAACGAAGGGCGTTTTGCCGTTCATGAAGAGAGTTTCATCTATACGCGTCATAGCGTCGCGATATACCCCGTCTTCCGATGGGACTGGTAGAATCGCCGCCGGTTCACACGAGGTTTTTCCATGCACGATCCCCACAGCGAACGCATGAGTGGCAGCGAGACCCGCGCGGCGAGCGGTCTGGCCCTGGTGTTCGCCTTCCGTATGCTTGGCATGTTCATGGTGTTGCCGGTGCTGGCGACCTATGGCATGGATCTGGCGGGAGCGACCCCGGCCCTGATCGGGCTGGCGATTGGCGCTTACGGTCTGACCCAGGCAATTTTCCAGATTCCGTTCGGGATCATTTCCGACCGCATCGGTCGCCGGCCGGTGATCTACCTCGGCCTGATCGTGTTCGCTCTCGGCAGTGTTCTGGCTTCCCAGGCCGATTCGATCTGGGGTGTGATCGCCGGGCGGATCCTGCAGGGCGCCGGGGCGATTTCCGCAGCGGTGATGGCGCTGCTTTCCGACCTGACCCGCGAGCAGCATCGCACCAAAGCCATGGCGATGATCGGCATGACCATCGGCCTGTCGTTTGCCGTGGCCATGGTGGTCGGGCCGTTACTGACCAGTGCGTTCGGGCTGTCCGGGCTGTTCCTCGCCACTGGCGCCATGGCGCTGGTCGGCATCCTGATCATCATGTTCATGGTGCCGCAATCCACCGGGCCGTTGCAGCACCGTGAGTCCGGCGTCGCCCGGCAGGCACTGATGCCGACGCTCAAACACCCGGACCTGCTGCGCCTGGATCTGGGCATCTTTGTGTTACATGCCATGTTGATGTCGAGCTTCGTGGCCTTGCCGCTGGCACTGGTGGAAAAAGCCGGTCTGCCCAAGGAACAGCACTGGTGGGTCTACCTCACCGCGCTGCTGATTTCGTTCTTCGCCATGATCCCGTTCATTATCTACGGCGAGAAGAAACGCAAAATGAAACGAGTTTTGCTCGGCGCCGTCATGACATTGATGCTGACTGAACTATTCTTCTGGCAGTTCGGCGACAGCCTGCGTGCTCTGGTGATAGGTACGGTGGTGTTTTTCACCGCGTTCAATCTGCTCGAGGCATCGTTGCCGTCGCTGATCAGCAAGGTTTCACCGGCAGGCGGCAAGGGCACGGCCATGGGCGTGTACTCCACCAGCCAGTTCCTCGGTTCGGCACTCGGCGGGATACTCGGCGGCTGGTTGTTCCAGCATGGCGGTCTGTCGGTTGTGTTCCTCGGATGCGCCGCGCTGGCTGCACTTTGGCTGGCCTTTGCTGTTACCATGCGCGAACCTCCCTACGTGACGAGCCTGCGCTTGCCGTTGTCGCCCGAAGCGATCCGCGAAGCGGGTCTGGTCGAGCGCCTCAAGGCCCTGGTAGGGGTAACAGATGCAGTGATAGTCGCCGAAGAGGCGGCTGTTTACATCAAACTGGACAAAGAATTAGTGGATCGCACCACCCTCGAACGCCTGGTCAACAACCCGGCCGGGGCTGCGTGCGACGCTTAGGAGAACGTTATGGCCCGTGGGGTTAACAAAGTCATATTGGTCGGCACTTGCGGCCAGGATCCCGAAGTTCGCTACCTGCCTAACGGTAATGCCGTGACCAACCTGAGTCTGGCCACCAGCGAACAATGGACCGACAAGCAGACCGGTCAGAAGGTCGAGAAAACCGAGTGGCACCGTGTGTCGATGTTCGGCAAGGTTGCCGAGATCGCCGGTGAATACCTGCGCAAGGGTTCGCAGGTCTACATCGAAGGCAAGCTGCAGACCCGCGAGTGGGAAAAGGACGGCATCAAGCGTTACACCACTGAAATCGTGGTCGACATGCAAGGCACCATGCAACTGCTCGGCGGCCGTCCACAACAGGGCGACCAGCAAGGCGGCGGCAACAACTACCAGCAGCAGGCGCCACGTCAGCAGGCACCGCGCCCGCAGCAGTCGGCTCCACAGCAGCGTTCGGCTCCGCAAGCACCGCAGCAGGCCGCACCGCAACCGGCTCCGGATTTCGACAGCTTCGATGACGATATTCCGTTCTGATTTGCCGCTGTAACCGTCTTGAATGAAAAAGGCCCGTCGCTTAAACGACGGGCCTTTTTTGTGAGGCAATTTCAGCGCGACCCCTATCACCCGTAGGAGCTGACGAGTGCAACGAGGCTGCGATCTTTTGATGTTGCTTCTGAAGATCAAAAGATCGCAGCCTCGTTGCACTCGTCAGCTCCTACATGAGGAATTGTTTCAGTCGAGGATCAGGTGCGGCAAAAATCGACTTGAATCCTTGGTGATCAGACTATTGTCTTCACGCACACCAATCCCCGCTGCCTCATCGCCAATCACCCACGAGCCAATCAGCGTGTAGCTGTCGCCAAACTTCGGCAGCGGTGCGAACTCCTGCAGGATGAATGGCGCATCGGTGTAAGGCCCGTCCTCTTTGACGATCAGACCTTCCACTGTTTGCAGTTCGATGTTGGCACCTTCGCGGGAAAAGTACGGCTTGCGCACCCAGCCCTTCGGCACCGCACTCTGCGGATTCGGATCAAGGTGCGCAGCGAGCAGATTCGGATGTCCCTTGTGCAATTCCCACAGCAGCGGCAGGGCACCTTTGTTCGACAGAATCGCCTTCCACGCCGGTTCGAAAAACTGCGTATCGCATTCGGCGATCGCTGCGCCGAACGGCTCGTGGAAGATGAATTCCCAGGCGTGCAGCTTGAACAGGTGCGGGATCCAGCGATCCTGCAGATCGACGAAACGACCTTCAGCCGTCAGGCCAATGTCTTCGATATCGATGTGGCGTGATTCGATGCCGACCTTTTCCGCGATCAGCCGCAGGTAATCGGTGGTGCCTTTGTCCTCGACCGAGTCCTTCATCGACGCAAAGTAGAACGGCCGCTTCAACTGCAACTCGGCGAAGGCCTGATGCAGCTTGGTGTCGATGCTGTTGAACTGGTCGGCATGCCGGGGCAAGGTGCCGCGTTCGATGCATTGTTCCAGCCAGCCCCACTGAAACGCCGCTGCCTCGTAGAGGCTGGTCGGCGTGTCGTAGTTGAGCTCCAGCAGTTTCGCCGGACCGCTGCCGCTGTAGGAAAAGTCCATGCGACCGTACAGATGCGGATGACCCTCGCGCCAGGAGGTGCGGACCATGTCGTAGTACGCCGCCGGGATACTCAGGCGATCGAGCAACTCCTCGCTGTTGACGACGCGATCCACCAGGTCCATGCACATCTCGTGCAGTTCGGTGGTCGGGTCTTCGAGATCGTTTTCGATTTGCGCGAGGCTGAACTGGTAGTAGGCGCTTTCGTCCCAGTACGGTTCGTCGTCGATGGTGTGGAACAGGAAACCGAGGCTTTCGGCGGTGTGTTTCCAGTCGGGGCGCTCGGCGCAGTGGATCTTTTTCATGTCAGCTGCTCGAGCGTCCGGAACTGCTGCCCCAGCCACCCCAACCGCTGCGGGCACTCGACTGGCTGCCGAAACCGCCGCGCGAAGTCGACGACGCAACGTTCACCGGTTTGCTCTTGCTGCTCTCGTAATCCGACTGGCTGCGCGAGGTTGTGTCAGCTCGGCGGTACTGCGTTGAGGTGTTGTACGGCTGGCGCGTTTCGCGATCACGGTAAACGGTGCGTTCGGCGTTGTTGCTCATTGCGTTGCCGATCAGCCAGCCGGTCAGCCAGCCATTGCCGCCACCACCTGAGCCACCGGAATAGTGCGAGCCGCCGTGGCTGGCGCTGCTGCTCGTGGTGTCTCCCGCCGGCATTTGCGAATTGGCGATGGCATCAAGATCCTGCGGCGTCTCGGCATTGCCCGGCACTTTGAAGCCGCCGAGTTTCGGCACGAAACGGCCATCGGAATTTTTCTGACACCAGCCAGCGGCAAAGTCTGCGTCGCACTTGGCCTTGTCGTTGTAGGCCGGGGCGATGCGCCGGTGTTCGTTCAGGGCGGCGACGTAGGCGCTGGAGCAGAGATCGGCGGCCAATTCGGCGTCGACACACTGTTCAACGCTCTGGAAGTTGCGCGGCTGATCCAGCGCCGCTGCTTCACCGGAAATCGCCATCGCCACCGATGCGGCGAGGGACAATTGCACGTATTTGCTGCGTTTCATCGAGAGGCTTCCTGCCGGTCAGTGGGACGGGGTCATGCACGCGGCATTGAGCATGCCGACGCTGATCGCCACGGCAGCCACATAGATGCCGGCCGCCACTTCGCCGTTGGCGATGCGCTGGGACGTGCCCTTGAGCACCAGCCCGGTCGCAACGAACGCCAACAGCTGCACGACGGCGGCGATGACCGCCCAGAGGACGAAGTCGAGCACGTTGACCGAGTAGGCGATCACGTTGCTCGCCGGAATCGCGAAACCGATGATCGCCCCGGACAGGGCAATGGCGGCGGCAGTATTGCCGGCGCGGATCAGCTCGAATTCCTTGTGCGCGGTGATGCGCGTGTAGACGAATTGAAACAGCATGAACAGCAACACGGCGCCGATCAGGTAGACGACAAAACCGACCAGCGCGGTTTTGTTCAGAGAAACGGCCAAGACTTCCAGCATGAAAAACTTCCTTTTTTAGATGGCGCTCAAATCAGTCGTGTACAGCGAGATGCCGAGCGAAGTGCTCAGGCTGACGGTGCCTTCTTCGTCCTGTTCGACGGAGAACAGCAGCAGTTCGCGGCGATCGGTCAGGCCGGTGTCGCGGGCATACAGCATGGCGTGGTGCTTGATGGTGTAGGACTCGTCCGGATTGACCACGTGTTCGGTCATTGGCACCAGTTCAGTCTGATGCAGTTCGGTGCCCCATTCGCGGGTGTATTCAACAACGTCGTGGTGGTAGGTCGGCAGACCGATCAGGCTGTTGGGGCCGGCCAGACGCTGCAGTTCGGCGTCACTGTTGACCGTCACATAGCTGATGTAATTGAACAGGGTGACCGACTCGACCTGATCATCGCCGGTGACGTGGATCTGCACCCAGAAATCCTCGTCGTTCATGTAATAGCGATGCAGTTTGTTGGACTGGCCGAGATCGACCCAGCCGGCGCTCCACACCGCTTGATCGAATGGCACCCGCACCGAAGTCGAGCCTTCCAGCAGCAACGCCAGGGTCGTGTCGAAGCGCACGCCTTTGCCTTGTGCCATGCCCAGCGGACCGCTGGCGGCGGTGGTCGTTGGCGCAGCGGTCTGCCAATTGCTGGTGCCGAGCAAGTCTTTAAACCATCCCATGGGTACGTTCCTTGAAGCGGGTGGAGGTGTTCGGGTGAAAAAGTGGCGGTAGTGTAACGGGCGAAGCGGTGAACGAGCAGGGGCAATTACGCCGCAAAACCATGTGGGAGCGAGCCTGCTCGCGAATGGGTTGTGTCAGTCACTCGATTATTTGACTGTCACGACGCTTTCGCGAGCAGGCTCGCTCCCACAAGTTACCGTTCAGTCATTACTGCGCGGACTTCTGCTTCAGGCGCTTAAGGATCGCATTGGCGCTGCCTTCGTTCGGCGTGATGCCGGCGTCGCGCAGTTTGCGTTCCAGGTCGTTGCCGGTAGAGGCGTCGGCCAGTTCGTCCGCTGCGCTCAGCTCGGCAGCGCGTTGCTGCTGCTTGGCTTGCAGGCGGTTCAGGGTGCCGACCGCGGTTTCCAGTTTGCCGTTGGCGCCGCCGCTGGCAATCGAGGCGCTGACCTGGGCTTTCTGCACGCTATCGCGGGCCTTGGCCATGTCCACTTGCTGGCGCAGGCTCTTGATCCGCGATTCGGCTTTGCTGATGTCTTTGCGCATGTTGTCGGCGTAGGCGCCGAATTCATCGCTGAGTTTCTTCTCGGCAGCGAGGTCGTTGGTCAGGGTCGAAATCGCTTCGGCCACTTCCAGCGCCAGGTCTTCACGGCCGGCATTCAACGCGGCCACAGCCTTGGCTTCGAGGTCCTTGATCTTGGCGTCGTATTCGCTGACGCGGTCGGCGGCCAGTTTGTGCTTGGCCATGATCGTTACCAGTTCGCGGCGGGCATTGGACAGCGCGGTGTCCGCGTCGCGGATTTCCTGATCGAGGATGCGCAGGGCCTGCTGGTCGGCGATGGCTTCGCCGACTTCATTGGCGCCGCCGCGCAGTGCGGTGAACAACTTGCTCCAGATGGACTGAGTCATTGGATATTCCCTGTTGATTACTTGAAGAAGTGTTCGAAGGCTTCGCTGGCGCGCTGCACGTTGTCGACCAGGGTTTTCACCTCGGTGACGACGTTGGTCAGGCTCGAATCAGCACTGAGCGCGCCGAACATGTTGTAGACGGTCTGCCCGTTCGGCATCGATTCGATCCCGATCGAAGACAGCGGGAACATCTCGCGGCTGCGCAGCACGGCATCGTTGAACGCCTGGACATTGCTGATCGAATCGATGTCCACCAGCACGGTGTCGACGATGATCTGCTGGCCGGCCAGGGCGATGTGAATCGGCAGGCCGCCGAATTCGTTCATTTCCAGCTTGATGCTCGGCTCGGAGCTCTGGATCAGGGACAGCGAAATCTCTTGGGAAGCCACCTCGTCCAGCGCCTTGAGGGCATTGAAGAGGCTGTCGATGGTCCAGTTGTTGCCTGCGCTCATGTATTTCTCCGACATGAAAGAGCCAGCCAGAATCGGTTGGCGTAGCTGTTGCTCCATTTGCTTGAGCAAGCTTCGGTTTTCCGGAAGCACCCAAGTTTCGTGTTTCACATAACCGGCGGCGGCCAGGCCTGCGCGCATCTGCTTCATGTAGAAGCTCGACGGTTTTTTCGCGGACGTCTTGCCACGTTCGCCCTTGGGGCTGGCTGCGGCAGGCGTCGGAGTGCGGCTTGTCATGGCTGGAATCCGGTTATGAGCGTCTCACGCGTGGGCCACACTACAACCAATGCAAAGTGCCATCAATGACTCACGCGTGAGATTTTCATGACAGACGCAAAAAGGCCCGCAACGCGGCGGGCCTGTGGATTGCGCTGTTGTTGCTAGGCGTTGCTGTGCAGGAACTGCTCAGTCGATACCACGCTGGAGTAGGCAAAACCCAGCGCCGCCATGAATGCTGCGTGCACATGGGCGGCCGGCACCGTCAGGCCGTTGAATTCAAGGTCACGGCTGGCGCAGGCATCGTGAATCACCGTGACCGCATACCCCATGTCCGCCGCCGCGCGGGTGATGCCATCGACGCACATATGGCTCATGCTGCCGACCACCACAAGGTCGGTGATGCCGTGTTCGTCGAGCACCGATTTCAGCTCAGTCTCACGGAACGAGTTGACGAAGTGCTTGAGCACCACCGGCTCGTCGGCGCGGTTGAGCACTTTCGGATGCAGTTTCGCGCCTTCGGAGCCGGGAGTGAAAAAAGGCGCATCGTCGGAGGTGAATTCATGCCGAATGTGCACCACCGGATCGCCCGTTTCGCGGAAGGCTGCGATCAGCCGTGCGGCATTATCGGCAGCGGCGTCGGCGCCGACCAGCGGCCACTTGCCTTGGGGGAAGTAGTCGTTCTGGATATCGACTACGATGAGCGCTTGCTTGGCCATGGGATTGTCCTCGAGACGGTGATTGGGTGTGGCCTCAGTATTGGCGCTGGCCGAGGATTCGAGGATTGGCCGCACCGACAATAGACGGGGGAAAACTGACAATGGCTGCACAAAGAGCCGCCACCGCTGAACTGGGCGTGCTGATTTACCCCGGCGCGCAACTGGCGGCGGTGCACGGTCTGACCGACCTGTTCGCCGTGGCCAATCGCATCGCTGCCGAGTATCAGGCTGTGCAATTGCCCGTGCTGCGAGTCAGTCACTGGCAGGTCGATGGCGAGCAGTTGCCGGCGCGGGTCTATGACAGTCATCCCGGTGCCGAAGGCGCTTTGCTCGCCGTGCTGATTCCGCCGTCCCTCGGCGGGTTCGATGCGGCGCAGATGACCGTGAGTCTTGCGCAATGGCTGCGCGATCAGCATGCGCGCGGCGCAACGCTTGGTGGTGTCTGTGTGGGCTCGTTGATGCTCGCCGAAAGCGGCTTGCTCGACGGTCGCAGCGCCACCACCCACTGGACCTCGGCCCAGGCTTTCGCCGAGCGTTACCCGAAGATCAAGCTGAAGGCCGACACGCCGATTGTCGACGACGGCGACCTGATCACCACGGCCGGGCTGATGGCCTGGTCGGAATTGGGGTTGCGCCTGGTCGATCGCTTGCTCGGCCCGAGCATCGCCACCGCGACCGCGCGTTTTCTGGTGATGGAACACAGCGACAGCGCCAGTGAATGCGGAAGCAATTTCGCACCGATCCTCAGCCATGGCGACGCGGCGATTCTCAAGGTCCAGCACTGGCTGCAAAGCACCGGGGCGACGGATGTTTCGCTGACGGCAATGGCCGAGCGTGCGGGACTTGAAGAGCGTACTTTCCTGCGCCGATTCCGCGCCGCGACAGGCTTGAAACCGACCGAGTACTGCCAGCACCTGCGGGTCGGCAAGGCGCGGGAAATGCTCGAGTTCACCAATGGCACGATCGACCACATTGCCTGGACTGTCGGCTATCAGGATCCGGGCGCGTTTCGTTCGATCTTCAAGAAGATCACCGGGCTGGGGCCGAGTGATTACCGTGGGCGGTTTGGTCTGACGCGGTAGCCTGGGCACTGGAGTAACCCTGTGGGAGCTGGCTTGCCAGCGATGCGATCAATCAGTTGCAAAACAGGTGACTGATCCACCGCCATCGCTGGCAAGCCAGCTCCCACAGGTTTTTGCACAGGACCACGGATCGTGCAATTTGCCGGAGTTTTGCGCGCTGTCGTGCAGTTTGAAACAGGCGTGATGCCAGCACTTATCTGGCAAACGCCTGTTAACCGGGCGATTGCGGCCGATTGCTCATTGGCCTGATCTCTGCAATTTCCCTGAGTGAACCCATCGACTGATGCAAGGGGAACGCATGACCCCGACACCCAGCAACAAAATCGTCGTGGCCCATTCGGTGCGTGCCGAGGCGCCGCAACATGAAGTCGAGACCAACAAGGCTCTGGCGCGCTGGTTGGCGCAGATTCTCGGCTGCAAATTCGGCGGCAGTTACGATCCGGCCAAACATCAGGGCCGCGAGCTGTATCTGCTGCCGACACAAACCATCGTTGGCGCCGCCCACGCTCAAGCGCTGGGCATCAAAGGCCCCGATGACTTGTGGGGCGGTTACGTCGAATACGATTTCATCTGCACCAAAGCTATCAGCCACGGTTTGCGCAGTCATCTGGCGCACGCGCCGCAGGGCTGGTCGCCGCTGTTTTCGGAGCGGGTGCGCAACGTTGTGCTCGACGGTCTCAGCGTATTTGCCCTGGAAGATGCACGGCCCGCCGCCGAGCATCTGTTGTACGCCGGGCCGATTCGCTTGAAGCCGATTCACGCTTGCGCCGGTCGCGGTCAGGAAGTGATCAAAAGCCTCGACGCGTTCGATGAGATCCTCGCGCGGCCCGAGGCGCAAAGCCTGTTCAGCGACGGCGTAGTGCTGGAGCAGGACTTGAGCAACGTCGTCACCCACAGCGTCGGCCAGTCGTTCATCGGCGGCAAAGTGTTGAGCTACTGCGGTGATCAATACTTGACCGAGGACGGCCTGGGCGAAGAGGTCTACGGCGGTTCGAATCTGCTGGTGGTGCAAGGGGGCTATGACCAATTGCTCGCGCTGGATCTGCCTGATGATGTGCGTCTGGCCATCGAACAGGCACAGGTCTTCGACAGCGCCGCCAACGAAGCCTACCCGCACTTCTTCGCCTCGCGGCGCAATTACGATATCGCCCAAGGCCTCGACGCCAGCGGCAACCCGCGCAGCGGCGTGCTCGAACAATCCTGGCGCATGGGCGGTGCCAGCAGCGCTGAAGTGGCCGCGTTGCAGAGCTTCGTCAACGATCCACAGATGCGCGCCATCCGTGTGTCGTCGGTGGAAACCTACATCGATCAGGCGCTGCCGGCGGACGCCATCGAGGTCTATCGCGGCCCGGCGGAAAACAGCGCATTTCTTCTCAAATATGTGACGGTCCAATCCTATGACGGCTAGAAGCGAATGCATTCAAATCGACATTGATGACGAACAGATGAGCGGGACCTTTCTCAGTCCCAAATCGAAAGTCCCGGGGGTGTTGTTTGTTCACGGTTGGGGCGGCAGTCAGGAACGTGATCTGGAGCGGGCCAAAGGCATCGCCGGCCTGGGTTGCGTATGCCTGACCTTCGACCTGCGCGGGCACACCGGCGGCACAGGAATTCCGCTGACCCGGGTGACCCGTGAAGACAATCTGCGTGATTTGCTGGCGGCCTACGATCGCCTGCTGGCGCACCCGGCCCTCGACACTTCGGCGATCGCCGTGGTCGGCACCAGTTATGGCGGCTATCTGGCCTCGATCCTGACGTCACTGCGCCCGGTGCGCTGGCTGGCGCTGCGCGTACCGGCGCTGTACCGCGACGAGCAATGGCACACGCCCAAACGCGATCTGGACAAGGCCGACCTGCGCGATTATCGCGGCACGCTGGTGCGCGCCGACAGCAATCGCGCCCTGCATGCCTGTTCGCAATTCACGGGCGACGTGCTGTTGGTGGAATCGGAAACCGACGACTTCGTGCCCCACGCGACGATCATGAGTTACCGCGCCGCATGTCAGCAGACTCACTCATTGACTCATCGGATTATTGATGGCGCCGATCACGCATTGAGTGATCCAGTTTCGCAGCAGGCCTACACCTCGATCCTGGTGGACTGGATTACCGAGATGGTGGTGGGGGAGCGGTTGAGCATTATCCAATCCAGATGATCTGTCGCATGTACCGGCCCCTTCGCGAGCAGGCTCGCTCCCACAGGTTGAACGCATTTCAAATGTAGATACTCTGTTCACGGTCAAGCTTTTTGGGTGTGTTTATCGCTAAAAAGCTTGGCTGTACTGAAGTCTTCGCCTGCCCGCATGCAGGCCCATAGTCCGGTCAGGTATTTGCGCATGACTGCGACAATAGCCTGCATCTTCCTCTTTCCTCGAGCCACCAAGGCTTCGTAAAACGCTTTAACGTTCGGGTCGCAACGTATGGCGGTCAGCGCAGGCATGTACATCGCTGATCGCAAATAGGCATTGCCGCCCTTACTTATCCGGCCGGGTTTATCAATGCTGGTGCCTGATTGCGTGAGTCGGACATCGAGTCCGGCATGGCGGCTGACCTGCGCTGACTTGAGCGTTACCGGTAAGGTCGTCAGTTCAGCCAGCGCCGCAAATACTGAGATCTCACCCATGCCAGGGGCGGCGATCATGTGGGCGAACTGGGCGCTCAACGTTGGGCAGTTGTCGATCAATGCACGACCCGCTAGTCGGAAACGCTCGATTCGTTTGTCAAAGGCGTTGATGGCTTCTTCTTCGTCTTCAATCAGCATCAGAAGAGTTGTTTGAGTGGCTTTTAGTGCATGCAGCTCGTTTTTGGCGCGGGTGCGATGACCCGTCAAACGATTGATGTGGCGACCGATAGCGCGTAGCTCAAGCTGTATTGAAGTGGGCGGCGTCCACAACCTTGGGCTCATGCGTTCGCCGTACTCAGCTAATAACTGGGCATCGATTGCGTCCGTTTTGCTGTTTTTCAGCATCAGTTTTGCAAAGTTGTGAAAACTCTTCGGATTGATAACCGAGACTGGCAAACCCGCCGCAGCGAGCTCCATGGCCAAGTCCAGATAGTAGATTCCTGTGGCTTCCATCACCACAGACATAGGCTTGAGCTCAAGCAATTTGCCGACAGCAGCTTTGCGCCCCGCCGGTGTCTGGTCGATATTGCACTGACCTGCAAAGCGGCCGCCATTGCGCCAGCCCATCGCTGTAGTGCGAGATCCCACATCCAAGCCGACGTGCATGTTCATGCTTTCAACTCCAAGAGAACTGAGTTAAAAATGCTTCCTGGTTCCCCTGACCTCGAACTTCATGCCACTGCAACCTTGTAATGCGAAGTCCGACTCGTCGGCTTCTCGATACTCTTCGTGGTGGGCAATGAGGCGGGGGGACCTCTCTACATACAAGGTCAGGAGCAAGTCCTGCCTTAAGGAGCGATCGGTCTCCCCCAGAAACACATCTTCGTATGTCGCACCAGCGAGCTTAGATCTCATTCATGCTGGTGTGTGGGGAACATACAAGGAGCTGCCGAAGGCTGCGATCTTTTGATCTTGATTCTAATGTGTGGGTTTCTTCTCGATTCGCAGTGCCTTTGCCTTGGCCTCCACCACCAGATACATCACCACCGTGATCAACAGCGGCAGCAGAAAATAAATCGCCCGATACGCCAGCAATCCCGCGACCAGACTGCCGCGCGACGCCTCGTGCTGCAGCAGCGCCACGAACACCGCCTCCAGCACACCCAGCCCCGCCGGAATGTGCGTAATGACCCCGGCAATCGCGCTGATCAACAGCACCCCAAGCACCAGCGGATAATCCAGTTTGCTTGGCAGCAGAGTGAAGATCACCGCCGCCATCAGCGACCAGTTCAACGCGCCCAAGAGCAATTGCAGCACCGCCATGCGCAGCGACGGCAGGTTGATTTCCACGCCGCGAATCGACCACTCGCGGCGTTTGGAAAACTGACACGCCGCCAGATAGCCGGCGCTGACCAGCAGCAATAACACCCCGACCAGTTGCAAGGCCGAACTGCTGAGTTTCCAGCCCGGCGGCATCGTCACCAGACCGCTGCTGAACACTACGCCAGCGATGGTCATGTAGCCGAACCAGTTGGTTGCCAGGCTCAGGCCGAGAATCTTGGCAATGTTGCCTTTGCTCACGCCCAGCCGCGAATACAAGCGATAACGCATGGCGATGCCGCCGACCCAGGCGCTGAGATTGAGGTTGAAGGCGTAGCTGATGATGCCCACCGGCAGGATCTGCTTCCAGGTCAGGTCCTGACGAATGTAGGTGCGGCCAATCAGGTCGAAACTGGCGTACACCAGAAAGCTCAGCAACGTCAGGCTGGCGGCGATGATCAGCGTGCGCACCTTGAAATCGGCGAGGGTCTCCAGCACCTCGGCCCATTCGATGCGCGTAGCGAACATCGTCAACAGGACGATGAGCGCGAGAAAAAACAGGATGGTCAGCGGACGTTTCCAGCGGCTCCATTTCGACGGCGCCGCTTGTGCCGAATGGCTATCGGAATGGACTTCGGAATGACTCATGGACGCGCACCTCGGAAAGGCTTCAGACGCGGTTTATGCGCCGGCAGCCAACCGGCCATGGCCGGGAAGTGCCGTAGGAAGTGAAACACCAGAAAGCCCACGGTCATGTGCCAGATGCGCCCGCGCGGCAACAGTTTGGCGTCCATGGCTTTGCAGTGGTTCTGGCTGAGATCTTCGAGGCGTTCGTACAGGTGCTGATTGAACGCGCGGTCGCGGATCAGCACGTTGGCTTCCAGATTCAGCGACAGGCTCAGCGGGTCGAGATTGCTCGAGCCCACGGTGCTCCAGTCATCGTCGACCAGCGCGACCTTGCCGTGCAGCGGGCGCTGGCAGTATTCGTGAATCTGCACGCCGGCACGCAGCAGATAATCGTAGGTCATGCGCGCCGCCAGTTTGGCTACGAGCATGTCGGGCTGGCCTTGCAGGATCAGCCGCACCTCGACGCCACGGCGGGCGGCGTTGCGGATTTCGCGCAGCAAACGGTAGCCGGGAAAGAAGTAGGCGTTGGCGATGATCACCCGGCGCTTGGCCTTGCGCAGCACCTGCAGATAGACGTCTTCGATATCGGTGTTGTGTTGATCGTTATCGCGGAACACCAGGCGCACCTGGCCGTCGTGATCGGTGAAGGCCATTTCCTCCAGACGCTGGCGCCGGCGTTGCCACCAGAACCGCGCGCGCCCGGGGCGACCGCTTTGCAGCAGGGCGAAGTGATGGATATCGGCGACCACCGGGCCCTGGATCTCCACCGAGTAATCCTGCTTGGCTTCGGGGCCGAAATCGGCCAGATGATCGCCGGAAAAATTGATCCCGCCAATGAACGCGATCAAACCATCGACCACTACGATCTTGCGGTGCAAGCGGCGGAACCAGTTGGTGCGTATGCCCAAATGTTTTGGCGCCGGATCGAAGATCTGCAAGTGCACGCCGGCATCGCTCAAGGCCGACAGATAGCCAGTGCTCAGCTCGCCACAGCCGAAGCCGTCGAGGCTGACCGTGGTGCGCACGCCACGCTGGGCGGCTTCGATGAGGATCTGCTGCAACTCGGCGCCGACCTTGTCTTCGAAGACGATGAAGGTCTCCAGCAGGATCTCGCTCTTGGCTGCGCGCATCGCTTCGAACACGCGGGGGAAATATTCCTCGCCGTTCTCCAGCAGCTCTACGCGGTTATTGCTGTGCCATTGATACTCGACGTCAACGTGGCCGGGCTCGCGCACCGGCGGATTCAGCGGGACCGGGTCGACGGCAGATTTTTCCAGTGGCGCACTGTTCATAGTTCAATCTCCACCGATAACGGTGCGTGGTCGGAAAGGTGGGACCAGGGCCGGTTGGTCAATACTTTTGGCCGGCTGGCCTTGAGGTTGCGTACGTAGATGCGGTCGAGTCGTAGCGCTGGCAGCCGCGCGGGAAAACTGCGCGCCGGTTTGCCGTACTGCTCGGCGAACACTTCGCGCAGGCCACAGGGCTTGAGCTGCGCATCGGCGCGCTGGCGCCAGTCATTGAAATCGCCAGCGACGATCACCGCGGCATCGGCGGGCAATTCGGCGAGACGTTGCATCAGCAGATCCAGTTGCGCGTTGCGGTGGCTCTCGCGCAGGCCCAGATGCACGCAGATCGCGTGCACTTCGGTGCCGTCGCCAGGCAGGCGCAGCACGCAATGCAACAGGCCGCGGTTTTCATGGCCGCTGATCGACACGTCGAGGTTGTCGTGGCGGATGATCTGGAATTTCGACAGCAGCGCATTACCGTGATCGCCCGCCGGGTACACCGCGTTGCGCCCGTAGGCGAACTGCGGCCAGAGGCTGTCGGCGAGAAATTCGTATTGCGGCATCGTCGGCCAGTTGTCGTAGCGTTTCGGATGCTGCTCGTGAGTGCCGTGCACTTCCTGCAGAAAAACCACGTCGGCGGCGACGCTGCGCACCGCTTCACGCAGCTCCGGCAGGATGAAACGCCGGTTCAGCGCGGTGAAGCCCTTGTGGGTGTTGACCGTCAGTATGGTGAAGGTGCGCACCGAGGGCGCAACCACGGAGCCTTCGTCGGTGAAACCGACCGGTTCGGGAATGCTCATGACAGAACTCCTTCTGCGGCGACTTGCCCGGGAGTTGTGGCGAGGTCTTTGTCGAGGTCCAAGCGCTGCAACAAGTTGCGTGCGTCGTAGGGCGCGCGGACTTTGATGTCGTTGTCGAAGTAGCAGAACACTTCGCGGGATTTGCGCGCACGGGGTTTCAGGCGTGGGGCTATCAGGTGGGCGTCCTCTGGCTGTTTACCGTGATGCCAGGCGTCGATGCGCTCGGCCCAGCGCTTGAGCGCTTGCTCGGAATAACCGCTGGCGTAGAGCTCTTCGGCGCCGTGCAGGCGCAGATAGACGAAGTCGCTGGTGAGGTCTTCGCGGTACGGCCATTTGCCGGCGGTGTCGGCAATGACCAGCGCGGTGTTGTGGCGTTTGAGCAGGCGCACGAATTCCGGATCGATGAAACTTTCATGACGGATTTCCACCGCATGGCGCAGCGGTTTCTTGCGCCAGGCTTTGACGCTGGCGTGGCCGGGAAGATGCGAGTCGTGCTGGCGGGCGAGGGCGGCTGCGGCTTGGGTATCGTGGGGCAGTTGCGCAAGAAAGTGATCGAAGCGCTCGGCGTCGAATTTGAAATTCGGCGGAAACTGCCAGAGGATCGGCCCGAGTTTTTCCTTCAGCTCCAGCACGCCCGAGGCAAAGAAATTCGCCAGCGGCTTTTCGATTTCGCGCAAGCGGCGCACGTGGGTGATGAAGCGCGGCGCCTTGACGCTGAACACGAAGTCATCGGGCGTTTCGGCGTACCACTGGGCGTAACGTTCGGGGCGTTGCAGGGCGTAGAACGATCCATTGATTTCGATGCTGTTGACCGCGCGGGAGGCGAACTGCAATTCGCGCTTCTGCGCCAGTCCCTTCGGGTAGAAATCCCCGCGCCACGGGGCGTAGCGCCAGCCTGAAATACCGATGTGAATCGTCGCCATCCCATCCTCCCGTAGAAAGTCCTCGTGTTGCCGATGTTCTGTGATGACTGCGGCGGGGGCGGGAAAGTTTCGGTGGCGTTACGGACGGTCGCGGGTGAAGCGAAGATCAAGAGCTTACCCCCTCACCCCAACCCTCTCCCCCAAGGGGGCGAGGGGGAAGGGAGCAGATCTTCATGCCTCCTGAAATCGCGTACGACTGTGAAGGGAGCAGATCTTCATGGTCTTCAGGACTTGAGTTCGACTCAAGACGTGCAGTTGATGATTTTGGTCTGCAACTCGGTCGGCTCCCTCTCCTGGGGGAGAGGGCTGGGGTGAGGGGGCTCTTGAACTTGCCGCGCAATTACCGATCAGTTCCTTACCAGGGTCAGCCACGGGAGATCGGAGCTTTGCGCAATTTCAGGATCGCCATTCTGCTGGGAGCGCTGCTGTGCTTGGGCGTCAACACATCGCAAGCCGTCGCGCTACCGGGCGTTCCGGCTGCCGCCGACACGGCAGAGAAACCCGCCGAACCGGAACCGTTGGTGCAGGGCGGTCTGCTCGGGGCGATCAGTACGAGCATCGACGATGTGCAGGAAAAACTCGATCTCAACGAACACCTGGTCGATGCCTGGCGGCTGCGTGCTGACCGCGCGGCGGATGAGGTCGATCGGCTGGTCAAGCAACCGTCGAATCGCTCGGGCTGGAGCGTGGCAGGGGATTTCCTCACGTTGTCGGGAGTGTGGCTGGGCAGTTTCGCCCTGCTCACCGTGCTCGGCAGTCTGCTGGCAAAGCGTCTGCGTGAGGGCCGCTGGTTGCGCACCCGCCAGCGCAGTCAGGATCTGCTCGGCTACGTGCTGCCTTTCACCGTGCCGGCGCTGATCTGCCTGCCGCTGACGCTGTATGTCAGCCATTTTCTGCAAGCTTCGGTGGGCCGTGCGCTGGCGCTGTGTCTGGCCTACGCCACCAGCAGTGGCATTTTCTCCACGTCGATGTTGTTGTGCGTGGTGGTGATGTTCAACGTCGGGCACAAGCGCGCCGCCGCGCGAATCATCCGTGAATACTGCCCGCGACCGCTGTTCCTGATCGGCTTTCTCGCCGCTCTCAGCGATGCCCTGACCAGCCCGCAGATCGCCCGACAATTGGGCGGCAATATCACCAGCAGCATCGCCGTGTTCACCGGGCTGATCGCCTCGGTGATTTTCGGTCTGCTGGTGGTTCGCCTGCGTCGGCCGGTGGCACATCTGATCCGCAATCGCCCGCTGGCCCAGCGTTTGAAACAACCGTCGCTGCAGGAATCGCTGCGGATATTTTCCGGGCTGTGGTATTGGCCGATCGTGCTGATGGTGCTGGTCTCGGCAGTCAGCCTGATCGGCATCGGCGAGGACAATCAGAAAGCCCTGCGCTGTGCCTTGTTCACCACCGTGCTGCTGATCGCCACGGTGTTTCTCAGCACGGTGTTGCAGCACCTGTTCAAGTCGCGCAAAGCCGAAGCGATCCAGCGCAGCAGTGCCTACAAGGAACGCTTTCTCAGCCTGTTGCATGCGTTGCTGCGCATCGTCATGGCGATTGTGTTCATCGATATTCTCGGGCGGATCTGGGGCGTGTCGTTGCTCGATTTCGCCCAGAGCAGCACCGTCGGTCGAGCGATCAGCAACGCCTTGAGCAGCATCGGCCTGATCTTCCTGGTGACGTGGCTGCTGTGGGTGGTGCTCGACACGGCGATTCAGGAGGCACTGAAACCGCCGCTGAGCAAACGCGCGGCACGCCAGCCGAGCACGCGGGTGAAAACCATCCTGCCGTTGTTGCGCAATGCGATCAAAATCATCCTCGTGGTGATCTGCGCGATTACTACCATGGCCAATCTGGGGATTAACGTTGCGCCTCTGTTGGCTGGTGCGGGGGTGGTCGGCCTGGCCATCGGTTTCGGTTCGCAGCAACTGGTGCAGGACGTCATCACCGGGTTGTTCATCATCATCGAAGACACCCTGTCGATCGGCGACTGGGTGGTGCTCGATTCCGGCCACGCTGGCACGGTGGAAGGCCTGACCATTCGCACCTTGCGCCTGCGCGACGGCAAGGGTTTTGTGCACTCGGTGCCGTTCGGCCAGATCAAGGCTGTGACCAACCAATCACGCCAGTTCGCCTTCGCATTTTTCTCGGTGCAGTTCACCTACGACACCGACGTCGACAAAGCCATTGAGCTGATTCGCGAGGCCGGTGATTCGATCCGCGAAGACCCGTTCCTCAAGTACAACCTGCAAGGGCCGCTGGATGTGTTTGGCGTGGACAAGATGGATCTCAACGGCGTGGTGCTTACGGCGCAATTTCGCACGGTGTCCGGCGGGCAGTATGCGGTGAGCCGCGCGTTCAACCAGCGCTTGAAGAAGCTTGTGGATAACACACCCAATGTGCATTTTGCGCAGACTTATCCACAGCAGGTTCTGTTGCCAAAGCGACAGGAGGAGGGGGCGGTGGTTGCGGATGAGGTACCGCAGGAGTCGCGGACCTGACGCCTGTTTGTGTAGAGACAGGGCCGGCGCTTTCGCGAGCAGGCTCGCTCCCACAGGGGCAATGGGATTGGACTGTGGGAGCGAGCCTGCTCGCGAAGACGCCGGTGCGAACACTCTCAATGCCGGATCAGCTTGGCATGCAGTTGTCCCATGGCTATCGGATCCAGCTCTACCCAAACCTGCTGCTTGCCGGCAATCACCGCGGCCACCGGCACCCCATCGCGATACACCAGCCGATTGCTCACCAGCGCCGGCACTTTCACCCCGGGCAATAACGTTCCGGCCAGATTCAATGGATCAACCCCACACACCGCCACCAGGCTGCCGTCCTGCGGGCGGCGGCGTACTTCGCGCAGCAAGGGAATGGCTTCGGGCAAGGCAAACTGCTCGCCAGCCAGACCACTGACAAACCGCCCGCCACGAATCTCGCCCCGCGCCTCCAGACGATGAAAGGTGCGCAGCAATTCCCGCCAGCTCGGCAGCCAGTCCGCTTCGCGTTCGAGCAAGCGCCAGAACACCACGCCGTAGCGGCGCAGCAGGGTCATGGCGACGTGTTCGAGTGTCTCGGCGGCATCGGCTGACGAACCCCGGCGCAGCAATGCCCAGCGCCCGGCATCGTCCATGCCGCCGATAAACGCGCCGCGCCCGCGTCGGCTACTGCGCTGCTGGCGCTTGCTTGCCGGCGTGATCAGCGCGCGCAGGCCGGCGAAGCTGTCGGCGTTCACCAAACCTGCGGCGACCAGTTCCTGCAAGGCGATTTCCAGTTCGCTGCGCAGCAGGCGCGCTTCATGAATCAACTCATCGAAAAACAGCGCGCCATGCTGACTCAGCGCCTCAAAGACTTTCTGTGTTTTCGGCGATAACTCGCTCACTGGCGTCTGCTCAGCCAACGCACTCCACAAACCCACCTGACTGCGCGGCAGCAGCACAATCGGTGTACTGCGCAATGCCGAGCCGCTGACTTTCTGCCGCGCGCTGATGCGCGTCCACACCAGTTTGCCGTTGCGGCACAGTTCATCCAGCCAGCTCGGCGAATAGTCCTTGAGGCGTGCCGGCAGGATGTCGCTGTCCCACGCCGAAGCTGCCGCCGGGTAGCCTTCGAACTGGCCGACAATCGCCGGCAGCACCGCACTGCCCTGACCTTGGGTGGCCGGCGTCAGATGCTGCCAGTCGAACAGAAAACGCATGAAGTCCTGCAATGCCACCGGTTCGATTTCCCGGCGCAGGCGCTTGACCGTGTAGCGATGGATGCGCGCCAGCAGATGGCGTTCGCACCATTCTTCAATCGCGCTGTTCGGCGTGAACTGGCCGCGCAAGACGTAGCCTTCACGCTCCAGTCGGGCGAGGGCCTGACTCACTTGCGCGGCGGGCAGGGCCAGCGGCTCGGCGATGGCCGGCAACGGGATCGGCCCAAAGGCACCGAGGCGGGCGCGGATCACTTCGACCAGCGCCTCATCGAATGTCCATGCTTCGTCGAACCCGGGCAGCGCGACTGCTTCAGTCAGCAGCGTGGCTTGTGGATAAAGTGCCTGCAGGCAACTCAAGCGTTCGCGAGCCAGCCACAACTGATGCTCGGCGTCGATCTGCAACCGGCAGGCGCGGCCGCTGGCCATCAGCGTTTGCAGCCAGTCCGGCCAACCCGCGTTGGCGCGCGCTTCGGCGTCACTGATGCAGGCAAGGCTCATCAGCGCTTCGTGCATTTCATCCATGGAATTGGGCGACGGCCAGGCTTCTTCGCGCACTGCGGTGATCGCATCGGCATCGAGCGCGCCGAGATCATCGGTCGATTGCGGATCGCTCCAGCGTCGATTAATCACCGCTTGCGTGCGGCGTTCCTCCAGCGGCGCGTCGTCGAGAAACGTGTAGGGTCGGGCGCTGAGAATTTCTGCCGCCAGCGGCGACGGCGCAGGTAAATCCCGGGCGATCAGGCGCACCTCGCCACGCTCCATGCGCCGCAGCAGGGTCAGCCAGCCTTCGCTGTCCATCGCTTCGTGCAGGCAATCGTCGAGGGTCTGTTCCACCAGCGGATGTTCGGGGACTTCACGCTCGCCGGCGAGGTTTTCCAGGCAGGCGATCTGGTCGGGAAACACACTGGCGATCAGGTCTTCGCTTTTCATCCGTTGCAGTTGCGGAGCGACTTTGCGCCCGCCGGTGAAGCGCGGCAACGCCAGCGCCACCCCGGCATTCCAGCGCCAGCGCACGCCAAACAAGGGCGCATCGAGCACGGCTTGAATAAGGGTGTGTTCGGCGCTGTTGCTGTGCAGGTAACGCCAGACTTCGTCGAGCTCGAAGCTGTGACTGGTGGACAGCGACAGCACGATCGCGTCTTCGCTGGCGGCGGCCTGCAACTCGAAGTTGAAGGTGCGGCAGAAACGCTTGCGCAGGGCCAGGCCCCAGGCGCGGTTGATGCGGCTGCCGAACGGCGTGTGAATGATCAGTTGGGTGCCGCCGGACTCGTCGAAAAACCGTTCCATCAACAGCGTGTCCTGCGAGGGCAGGGCGCCGAGGGTTTGCCGTGCGCGCGCCAGATATTCGACCAGTTGCTCGGCGCTGGCGAGGTTGAGGCCGAGTGTGGCGGTCAGCCAATCGAGCGCCGGTTGCAGAATCCCGGGGCTGGCGCTGAGCAATTCGTCCAACTGCGCTTGCAGGCGCGCGACGGCCGCCGACAGTTCATCACTGCGCCCCGGCGCTTCGCCGAGCCAGAACGGAATGGTCGGCGGCATGCCCTGCGCATCCTCGACCCGCACCTTGCCGCTTTCTACCCGCAGGATGCGGTACGAGGTATTGCCGAGCTGGAACACGTCGCCGGCGATACTTTCCACGGCGAAATCTTCGTTGACGCTGCCGATGTTCAAGCCCTGGGGTTCTAGCAATACGCTGTAGTCGGCGTTGTCCGGGATGGTGCCGCCACTGGTCACGGCGGTCAGTTGCGCGCCCCGCCGGCCACGCAAGGTGCGACTGACGGCGTCGCGGTGCAGGTAGGCGCTGCGGATGCCCTGGCGACCGTTGTAGCCCTCGGCGAGCATGCTCAGCAGGGCCTGATAGTGTTTTTCGTCGAGATCGCGATAGGGCCAGGCTCGGCGGAACATCGCAAGCAACGCGTCCTCCGACCATTCCTGGCAACTGACCTCGGCAATGATCTGCTGCGCCAGCACATCCAGCGGTTTTTCCGGAATGTGCAGCGTATCGAGCTCGCCCCGGCGCACGCAGTCGAGCAGGGCGGCGCACTCGATCAGGTCGTCGCGGGTGGTGGCGAACAAACGGCCCTTGGGCGTGCCGCCGACCTGGTGTCCGGAGCGACCGACTCGTTGCAGAAACGCAGCAATCGAACGCGGTGAACTGATCTGGCAGACCAGGTCGACTTCACCGATATCGATGCCCAGCTCCAGTGATGCAGTGGCGATCAGCACTTGCAGCTCGCCGCGTTTGAGGCGCTGTTCCGCATCGAGGCGAAACTCTTTGGCCAGGCTGCCGTGGTGCGCCGCCACGGCCTGCTTGCCGAGGCGGTCGCTCAGATGCCGGCTAAGGCGTTCGGCAAGGCGTCGGGTGTTGACGAAAATCAGCGTGGTGCGGTGCTCGCGAGCGAGTTCGGCGAGGCGCTCGTACACCAGTTCCCAGACATCGTTGGCCATCACTGCCGACAACGGCACCGGCGGCACTTCGATACCCAGGTCTCGTGGGCGGGCGTGGCCAATGTCGACGATTTCGCAGGGGCAATCGTGACCGACCAGAAACCGCGCCACGGCTTCTACCGGCTTCTGCGTGGCGGACAGGCCGATGCGGGTCAGCGGTTCGGCGCACAACGCTTGCAGCCGTTCAAGGCTCAAGGACAGATGACTGCCGCGCTTGCCGGCGGCCATGGCGTGGATTTCGTCAATGATCACCGTGCGCGTGGTGCCGAGCATCCTGCGCCCGGATTCCGAGCCAAGCAGCACGTACAGCGATTCCGGGGTGGTGACCAGAATATGCGGCGCGCTCTTGCGCATCGCGGCGCGGTCTTTTTGCGGCGTGTCGCCAGTGCGTACGGCGGTAGTGATGGTCAGCTCCGGCAGGCCCATCTCGCGCAATTGCGCGGTAATGCCGGCGAGCGGATTCTGCAGGTTGATCTGGATGTCGTTGGACAGTGCCTTCAACGGCGAGACATAGACCACCAGGGTTTCGGCGGGCAGACCGTCGGGGTGTTCCAGACCGCGATGGACAAGCTCATCGAGCACGGCGAGGAACGCGGTCAGGGTTTTCCCCGAGCCAGTGGGCGCGGCGATCAGCGTCGACCGACGCTGGCGAATCAACGGCCACGCACGGGCCTGAGCGGCGGTGACCGCCGGAAAAGTCTTGTTGAACCAGGCGCTGACGGCGGGGTGAAAGCCTGCCAGCGCGCTGTTGGCGGGGAGGGGCAGATTCATGACTGGAGTTATGCGGGCGGGGGCGGGAAGATGCAAGTACCGTTCGGACGCCTTCGCGAGCAGGCTCGCTCCCACCTTGGAATGCGGTCCCCTGTGGGAGCGAGCCTGCTCGCGAAGGGGCCGGCCAGGACGGCGCAAATTCGCGGATCTACACTTTACGGATGACGGTTGCGCACTAAACCCGCAAAATGCAACGATTCCGGCAATTATCGACGACGGTTCCACGAGAACCGTCGCTAAAGCCATCGTTCCAATCAGACTGGGCCTGCTGACTCTATGCGAATGCGCCTTATGTTACTGGGCGGCGGAAATGCCCTTGGGCAGGCGCTGATTCGCCTCGGTGCGGAAGAAGACATCGGTTTCCTCGCCCCCCGCCCGCCCGAAAACGGCTGGGATGCCGCGAGCCTCACCCAATTGCTCGACGACACCCGTCCCGATGCGTTGATCAACCTCGCCTACTATTTCGACTGGTTCCAGGCCGAGAGCGTCAGCGAAAGCCGCATGACCGGTCAGGAACGCGCCATCGAGCGTCTGGCCGAACTGTGCCAGCACCACAACATTGTCCTCGTGCAGCCGTCGAGCTATCGCGTGTTCGACGGCTCACGTGCTACCGCTTACAGCGAAAAAGACGAACCGGTGCCGCTGGGCCTGCGCGGTCAGGCCTTGTGGCGCATCGAGCAAAGTGTGCGCGCGACCTGCCCGCAACATGTACTGCTGCGTTTCGGCTGGCTGCTCGACGACAGCCCGGACGGCACCCTCGGACGCTTCCTCGCTCGCGCGGAAAAACCCGAAGAGTTGCTGCTGGCCGATGATCGGCGCGGCAATCCGACTCCGGTCGATGACGCCGCTCGAGTGATCATCTCCGTGCTCAAGCAACTCGACTGCGCCGCGCCGCTGTGGGGCACTTACCATTACGCCGGCCACGAAGCGACCACCCCGCTGGCGCTGGGCCAGGCGATTCTCACCGAAGCACGCAGCCTGCATCCGCTGGCGATCGAAGCACCGACCGCGCAGGCCCACGCCGCGCGCCCGGACGCCGCCGAAGAACCGCAACACGCGGTGCTGGCCTGCAAGAAAATTCTCCACACTTTCGGGATCAAGCCGCGCGCCTGGCGTGCCGCGCTCCCGGGTCTACTGGACAGGTTTTACCGACATGGCTGAAGCAACGGTTTTAATCACTGGCGGAGCCGGCTTCATCGGCTCGCACCTGACCGATGCCTTGCTCGCCAAGGGCTATGCGGTACGCGTGCTTGACGATCTGTCGACCGGCAAGCGCAGCAACCTGCCGCTGGACAATCCCAAGGTTGAACTGGTAGTGGGCGATGTCGCCGATGCCGCCCTGGTCGCCCGCGCCATGCAAGGTTGCAGCGCCGTCGCGCATCTGGCGGCCGTGGCCTCGGTGCAAGCCTCGGTGGACGATCCGGTGAAAACCCACCAGAGCAATTTCATCGGCACCCTGAATGTCTGCGAAGCCATGCGTCTGGCCGGGGTCAAGCGCGTGGTGTATGCCTCCAGCGCGGCGGTGTACGGCAACAATGGCGAGGGCGAGTCGATTGATGAAGACACCCCGAAAGCGCCGCTGACACCCTATGCCTCGGACAAACTGGCCGGTGAGCAGTACTTCGATTTCTACCGTCGCCAGCATGGCCTGGAACCGGCGATTTTCCGCTTCTTCAACATCTTCGGCCCCCGCCAGGATCCGTCCTCGCCGTATTCCGGGGTGATCAGCATCTTCAGCGAACGTGCGTCGAAAGGTTTGCCGATCACCGTATTTGGCGATGGCGAGCAGACCCGCGATTTTCTTTATGTCGGTGATCTGGTCGATTTGCTGGTGCAGGCGCTGGAAAAGCCTGAAGTGCAGGAGGGCGCGGTCAATGTTGGCTGGAATCAGGCGATGAGCCTGAAGCAGATGCTCGAAGCGTTGAAATCAGTGGTCGGTGAACTGCCGCCCGTGAGTTACGGGCCGGCGCGTTCGGGTGATATCCGCCATTCGCGAGCGGATAACCGACGCTTGCTGCAGCGCTTCGAAATGCCGCCGCAGACGCCGATGAGTGTGGGCTTGGCGCGCTTGCTCGGGCGCTCCTGAGAAGCCCCTCACCCTAGCCCTCTCCCAGGGGGAGAGGGAACTGACTGAGGTGTTTGTGAGAAGTACGCCGACTTGCGATACCCAGTCGAACTCAGGTTTTGAACAACACACAAATCGGCTCCCTCTCCCCCGGGAGAGGGCTGGGGTGAGGGGCCCGGGCCTCCAACGCCCCACATGACTCAGCACCAAATGAAAAAGGCGCCCTGCAACAGGCGCCTTTTTCACGGCCGGAATATCGCTATTCCTGTGGCGAGGGAATGTTATTTCCCGATCGACTGCGTACGGTCGTCGTCAGGTCTGTGCCTGCCCGCCACCAAGCCTCATTCACCACCACGTGAACGTTCGGTCAAAGTCAGCTTAGAACTTATAGCCCAAACCGACCATGTAGATGAACGGATCGACATCCACATTTACTCGTGCGCGGGTGCCCGGCGCGACGGCGTTGTTCTCGACGGTCGCGCGGGTATCGATATCGATGTAGCGCACCTGGGCGTTGAGCATGATGTTGTCGGTGATCATGTAGTCGGCGCCGACTTGCCAGGCCAGACCCCAGGAGTTTTTCGCCTTGAAGTTGCTGAAGCCGTTGGCGCTGGCTTCGCTGCCGACGTGTTCGTCGTAAATCCAGGTGTAGTTGATGCCACCGCCGACATACGGCTGGAAAGGCGATTTCGAATCAAGCGGGTAGTAGACGACGCTGAGGGTCGGCGGCAGGTGTTTCAGGGTGCCGAGCTTGCCGTTGGCGGCGGGCAGGGCGGTGCCCTTGAGCTTGACGTCATGCTCGAACGGCGTGGCTGCCAGCAGCTCGATACCGATGTTGTTGGTGAGCATATAGGCGAAGTTCAGACCCAGTTGGGTGTCGCTGCTCATGGTCGCCTTGCCGCCCAGATTGGTGCCGCTCAGCGGACCCTGATCGACCTTGACGCTGGAGCTGTCGGCCTTCGGGTTGACGGTGATCGCGCCGGCGCGCACGAGAATGTCACCGGCTTCGTGGGCGTGGGCGAGCGGGGCTGCGAGCGCGAGGGCAAACAGCGAGGCGCTGAGCAAGGACTTGTTCATGGGGGCTCCGAAAGGACATAAAAATTCGATGTCCTAGGGTACGAAGCCGTCTGATACGGTGTTTTGACTCAGCTCAATGAAACAGTGAAGGGGCGGGGTTTTGTGGAACCTTTGAGGGCCTATTCGCGAGCAGGCTCGCTCCCACCTTGGAATGTGATCACCTGTGGGAGCGAGCCTGCTCGCGAAGACGATAGACCAGCCAATACAAAATTACCGGGAATTACTCCGGCAGTTCATACGCATAAATCTTCTCCGCCTCCATCTGATACCCGGCATCGGCCAGCTCACTGCTTGAGGCTTTCACCTGCAACGGTCCTTCGACCCAGTACGGCTGATACAGCTCATCAAGCTTCACGCCCAGTTCGCTTTTCACGTGGACGATCTGGTTCGACGGCGGTGGCGGGACGTGGATGCAGGCGCCGAAATATGGCACCAGCAAGAAGTCCGTGGTGCGCCCCTCTTCGCTGACTTCCAGCGGCACGATGTAACCCGGCAGGCGAATGTTCTGCCCGTCGAGGCTTTTCACTACCGGAGCGTTGGGCATGTCCTGCTTGGCCGCCGGCGCGGACTCGGCAGAGAGTGCGTCGCCCATCTTCGACAGGTCGTGCAGCGGGGTCATGTTCGGCACTTCCGGCGCGGCGTCCGGCGGGATCATTTCCGACCAGGTCAGGTCTTTCGGCGCCGCCGCCCACACGGGCAGGGCGACCAGCATCAGCAGCGCAAGCAGGGCGCGGGGCATGGTGAACATCCTCATAAACGGATCGACAGGCCATCGGCCAATGATTGGCGATACGCGCGCCAGGCCGGCACGCTGCCCATCAGCAGCGCGGCCGCCAGAATGCCACCGAGCAGCGTCCATTCATACTCGCTCGGCCATGCCAGCGGCAGGTATAAACCGTAATTGGCCTGCACGTAACCTTGCGCAGCGGCGATGCCGATGTATAGCAATGCCAGTCCGGCGATGACTCCAGTCAGCGCCAACGCAAAGGCTTCCAGCACCAGCAGGCTTGCGATGTGCCACGGCCGCGCGCCCACCGAACGCAGAATCGCCATCTCGCGGCGACGTTCGTTGAGGCTGGTGAGAATCGCCGTGAGCATGCCGATCAACCCGGTCAGCACAACGAACAGCGAGACCACGAACAAGGCTTTCTCGGCCGTACTCATCAGGCTCCACAATTCCTGCAAGGCCACGCCCGGCAGGATCGCCAGCATCGGTTCGCCACGGTATTCGTTGATCTCGCGCTGCAAGGCAAAGGTGGAAATCTTGCTGTTGAGGCCGAGCATGAACGCGGTGATCGCTTGTGGCGTCAGGTCCATATTGCGCGCCTGATCAGCGCTGATCCTGCCGTTGCCGCGCGCCGGCACGCCGTTGTGCCAGTCGATGTGGATCGCCTCCATGCCGCCGAGGCTGATGTGCAGCGTGCGGTCCACCGGGGTGCCGGTGCGCTGGAGGATGCCGACCACGGTGAAGGGTTTGTCGTCGTGTTTGACCAGGCTGATCGCCGCCACGCCGTGGGCCAGTACCAGTTTGTCGCCGAGCTTGTAGTGCAGCGCTTCGGCGACTTCGGCACCGAGCACCACTTCGAAAGGATCGGTGGCAAACGCGCGACCGTCGGCCAGCGCCAGGTGTTGCTGGCGCCCGTACTGGTAGTGCTCGAAATAGGCTTCGGTGGTGCCCATCACGCGATAGCCGCGATGGGAATCGCCCAGGGACATGGGGATTGCCCACTTCACTTTCGGGTTGTTGGCGAAGTGTTCAAAGCTGTCCCAACGGATGTTGTTAGTAGCGTTGCCGATGCGGAACACCGAATACAGCAGCAGGTTTACCGACCCCGAACGAGCGCCGACGATCAGGTCAGTACCGCTGATGGTGCTGGCGAAACTGGCCTTGGCTTCGGTGCGCACGCGCTCGACGGCGAGCAGCAGGCACACCGAAAGAGCAATGGCAAAGGCGGTGAGCAATGCGGTGAAACGGCGGTTGGCCAGGCTGGCCATGGCCAGACGAAACAGATACATCTCAGACCTCGGCGGACGTGGCGGCGCGATTGAGTTCGGCCAGGGACAGATGACGGTCGAACAGCGGCGCCAGGCTCTGGTCATGGCTGACGAACAACAGACTCGATCCGGCCTCGCGGCACTCGGCAAACAGCAGGCGAATGAAGTTTTCGCGGGCGTCGTAATCCAGCGCCGAGGTCGGTTCGTCGGCGATCACCAGCTCCGGTTGGCCGATCAACGCGCGTGCGGCGGCGACCCGTTGTTGCTGGCCGATCGACAGCGAGTCGGCGCGGCGGCTGAGGATGCTTTCGTCTTTCAGACCCAAGTGCGCGAGCAACGTGGCGGCGGCTTGATCGACGCTGCCGTGGCGCTGTTTCGCCCGTTGCGCACGCAGTTTTGAAAAATGACACGGCAACTCAACGTTCTCGCGCACCGAGAGAAACGGCAGCAGGTTGAATTGCTGGAAAATGTAGCCAGTGTGATCGACACGAAACGTATCGCGCTTGCCGGCAGAAAGCTCGGTCAGCTCCTGGCCGAGCAGGCGAATGCTGCCGCGATTGGGCTTCTGCACCCCGCCAAGCAGGCCGAGCAGGGTGGTCTTGCCGCTGCCGCTGGGGCCTTTGAGAAACAGGGTTTCGCCGGCTTCCAGACGAAACGCCGGGATGTCCAGCAGCGGCGGGTGACCGGGCCAGTTGAAGCCAAGGTCGGAAAGTTCGATGAGTGCTTGGGTCATGGCACCGATTTTCATGAAGTGAACACATAACCCTGTGGGAGCGAGCCTGCTCGCGAAAGCGCTGGGTCAGACACCCACCTGTCAACTGACACGCCGCCTTCGCGAGCAGGCTCGCTCCCACAGGGGATTTCGGTGGATCCTAGAATTTCAGCGCAGCTGACTTGGCCGTCACTTCGGTACCTTGCTGGCCGGTCGCGCTGATCAGTTGTACCTGAATCTTCTGCGTTGCCGGGAAGGTCTTGAAGACGTTCGTCAGGTTCAGCGTGCTCAGCGCGCCCGGTGTGGCGCAGCTGAATTGGTAATGCGCGTGGATTTCGCTGTGGTCGTGGTGATGCTCGTGACCGTCCTTGTCCGCTTCATCTTCGTCGTGATCGTCGGCGTCCGGCTTGTCGCCGAACAGCGGGCTTTCCAGTTCCTGGCTGACCACCTTGCAGCCGGCCGCAGCGGGCAGGCTGAACAGGGCCAATGGTTTTTCCAGCTGCGCCCGAGCGGCAGCGACTTTGGCCTTGTCGGCATCCGACGTCGCGGCGTGTTCAAAACCCACCAGATTCATCGCCGGGCTTTCCAGCTCCAGCTCCAGGGTCTGACCATCGAGCGCGGCATTCAGGCGACCCACACCATGCTCATGGGCGCCGAGGCTGCCGTGCTCATGATCGTGATCGTGCTCATCCACCGCATGAGCAGCGGCCAGCGGCAACAGGGCAAACGGCAAAGCGAGCAGCAAACGACGCATGACGGACTCCGAGAAAAATGAAAAGTTTGTTATGTAATCTTATAACGAAAGTGCGCAGAGTGTGCCCGTGCGCTTGAGATTGCGCAAGACATGGCTAAGCACCGCCCGGGATGAGGTCGCGGGCGGTGCTGGGATTGAATGTCATGCTTGCAGAATCAGAAGCCTGCGCCGGGATAGTCGAACCAATAGTGTCCCGAAAGGACATCGTTGATCAGATTTGCGTCGAGCACGCTCGGGGCATCGCGACTGAAACGCTGTCGCCAAGCCGGAAGCCACCAGTAGTTGATGGCTGTTCCGCGCGGAAATACCACCAGAGTCAGCACCTCCTTATCCATTTTGCCCTGCGTGTAGAGTTGATGACTGCGATCCATCAGGGCCATGTACTGGTCGATTGGCAGTCTGAACATAAGTGCCATGGTGAAGATTTTTTCACTCTGACTGAACGCCGGACTCTGCAGTACCCGCAATGCTTCGCAAGTGTGTGAATTCGGTTGACTCGCTATGCTCTGGCCTTCGGGGGTTGAAAGTATGTCGAAACGATCATCCATGTCTCGCCAGTCGGTCCGGCTATTGCGCTCAAAGTAATCACGAATAACAAGGGTCAGTGGACCTGCAGTTTCCCCGTCAGCGGGACAAGCCGAAAGATCGGCAGGCAACCAGATGCGCCATGCCACGATGAGCAAAAACGGAATTATGAGGAGGAGCGAATAAGGGCGTTTCATTGTGGCGTGCTGTGTTTGTAGCGTCGGAAAATAGTGAAGTCATGGTCGCTGGGATTTGCATTGCCGGTCGCATGGCGAAAACCTGCGTCGTTAACTTCAACTTTTTCCCACCCTGCAGAAATGCATACGCCCTTCGTTAGAACGAAGCCGACATGGCCGCTGGCGTCGGAATAATTCATTGCGTAAGCGCCGACGTCCCCGGGCAACGGCGTGCGCTCGACTTTCCAGCTATTGAGCAATCGTTGTCCATTCGCCCATTCACCCGCAAGCGGAGGACTAACCTTGGAGAAATATGGCAGGTATTTCGATTTGCCATGTTCAATCAACGCCACGTTGACCCCAATTGCGGTCAGCACGTCGTAGACGAACAGATTGCATTTATTTGTGTTTGGTGGAAATTCCACGCTCTGCCTGAGAGTAGGGTGTGGCAGCGACTTTTTGCTTTTATTCCCTGCCCACTGTGTTGATCCCCGGTGTGACAGCGCCTCCATCAGTATCCTGCGCGGCATGTCCTGAATGACGACTTTCACCGTTCGGGTTTCATTTGTACGTTTCACACCATATTCGACTTCGTAGAACGCGTCCTTCGAGACAGCGCCGCTGGTCGTTAGCGGGACTTTTACCCACGGTGATATCGCTACGATCGAAAGAGACTTCCCTGGATTCAACGTAGCAGTGTGCATACCTTTTTTTGTACCGGAGTTCCCCACAATCTGAACCGTCACTTCGTGGGTGTCTCGGGTTTTGATCGACGGTAGTTCCTTGCCCGCGAGCGTTATAGCGATCTGGCCGTTTTTGGATATCAATGAATAAATGCGAGGCCTGTCATCGTTTTGAACGATGTTGTCATCTACGACCTGACCGTCGATAAGCAGCTGAAATTTTACGCCTGGCGGTGGCTGCATCAGAAAGTCTTTAAAGATGAGTTTGATTTCCGATTTCATGACAAATCCTGTGTCAGGGGCTCTTCATAGGCATAGAAAGTCCATTCGGAATCTTCCCCTACCAACAGGGTGTCGTAATCCGAAGCGTTTTTTACCGGGTGTTCGCAGCCTTCGCCTGTGAGGTTGCAAGTGCTGTCTTGTAAAACGGCAACCTTCGCCTTGTCCTTGATTTTGTAAGCCCAACCTGGCTTTTCCGTGTCATCAAGGCGTTCGATGATGACCTGCAAGTAGCGATAAGAGGTCAGGGCAGCAATCGGTGGCCCCAAGTCAATTGGAGCGGGCCGGCCAATTCCTGCGAAACCACTGTGTTGCTGAGTGAGCAGCTTATTGGTCATAGGCGGACAACCGCAGGCGACGTAGTCACCCTCTAGCGCAGCTGGTCCGGCAGGTAAAATCAGCGTTCTTTCACCCACTGCTACGATGGGGCCTTTGCCAGGCCCACAGACCGGACAACTGGCGAGTTGTCCAATGGAAGCGATTATTCTTCCTTCGATATTGAGGTTCTCATTTCCTTCAAGTATCACGCCACCTGTAGAGGTCGGGCCTCCTTTAGAGGCCAGTTTTCATCCTGAAGACATTGGGAATCCTTCCCGCAAAAAGAGATTAATTTAGCCGATTAACCGGGAATTACCAGATGTGTTTGGCGCCCTTTACTTGGCGTTGCACAAGTCCCATGGGAGCATGCAGGTCAGAAAAGTGCAGGAGCGAACTTGATGTTGCGGATACGCGGAACGGTCGGCGAGTTGCCGGTGGATTTGACGGTGGAGCTGGATGACAGCGATTGGGCCAGGCTGGGTTCGGCGCTGAGCGGGCAGGCGCCGATTGCGCAGTCTGAGGCGGTTGCGCCCGCTCCGGCGGCGAAGCCGGTGAATCAGGACGATGCGCTGTGGCAGGTGGCCAAAGACTTGCTGCGTAAGGCCGGGCAACTCAGTGGACCGGATCTGCTCGATCAACTGGAAGCGCTCACCGGCAGTGCGGCAGCGGGCAAGCGTTTGCTCGTGCGCTTGCGCCACAGTTCCGATGTGAAAGTGGCGAGCGGCGGGGATACGCCGCTCTATAGCTGGATCGGGTAAGGCCTTAATACAGCGCCGCAAACACTTTGCGACGGTAAGCCGTCACCAACGGATGATCATTGCCCAGCAGTTCGAACACCTGCAGCAAGGTCTTGTGCGGCAAGCCTTCGCCGTAGCTGCGGTTGCGGATGAACAGTTTGAGCAAGGCGTCCAGCGCCGCTTCGTATTGCTGGCGCGCCAGTTGCTGGATCGCCAGTTGGTACACCGCTTCATCATCCTGCGGATTTTGCGCCAGGCGGCTCTTAAGGTCGGCGGCGTCCGGCAGGTCGCGGGCGAGGCCGAGGAACTGGATCTGCGCCTTGGCCCCAGCGAGTGCGGCTTTGTGCTCATCGCTCTTGACCGCGTCGAGCACGGTTTGCGCTTCGCCCAGCTCGCCGCGTTCGGTCAGGCAGCGTGCGTAAAGGATCAGCGCCCTGGCGTTGGTATTGTCTTCATTGAGCAGGGTCACCAGCGCCGCTTCCGCCTCGGCGAAGTGACCGTCGTCGAACATCGCCTGAGCCTGTTCGAACGGGTCGGCAGCGGCCGGTGGCGGCATCTGCACATGCGGTTCGAGCAGGGCGCGCACGGCGGATTCCGGTTGTGCCCCGGCAAAGCCGTCGACCGGCTGACCATCCTTGAACAGGACCACGGTCGGCAGGCTGCGAATGCCGAAGCGGGCGACGATGTCCTGCTCGATGTCGCAGTTGACCTTGGCCAGCAGTAACTCGCCCTGATAGCTCTCGGCAATGCCCTGCAACATCGGCATCAACGCCTTGCACGGCGCACACCATTCGGCCCAGAAATCCACCAGCACCGGTTTGTTAAAGGAGGCTTCGATCACCGACTGGTCGAAATCGGCAGTCGTGGCGTCGAAGATGTACGGCGTTTGCTCACTCATGGGGGATCTCGTCAAAGCGTGGATGGGGCAACTATAAGGCTTGGTGGGGGGTGGCCGGAAGCGGGGCGGGTCGAGAGGTGTGTTGCATGGGCGGACGCCTTCGCGAGCAGGCTCGCTCCCACAGGGGATTTATGAACGGCACAGATCCAGTGTGGGAGCGAGCCTGCTCGCGAAGCTTTTAGCTAGCGCCGTGCATGGTAGAGGCTGACATGTCTGAATTCTTCGGGCTCGGCCAGATCGGGGAGGGTCATCGCCTCCAGCATCTCGATCCGTTCATACAACGGATGCCGAAAATCCCGCACCCGTGAATCCGCCACCAGCGCCTCGCGTCCGCGACTGAGAAACGCGTCGAGCAGCGGCAAGTTCGCCCGGTCATACAACACGTCGGCAACCAGAATCAGATCGAAGCGATCGGCCTCGGCAAAGAAATCCGTCGAGTAGCTCATCTGCACAGCATTGAGCTCGGCATTTGCCCGGCAAGCGGCGATCGCCAACGGATCGAGATCGCAGGCCACCACTTCCAGCGCCCCGGCCTTCACCGCCGCGATACCGGCAATCCCGGAGCCGGCGCCGAAATCCAGCACGCGCTTGCCGCGCACCCACTCTGGAAACTGTGCCAGATAACGCGCCACGGCCAAGCCGCTGGCCCAGCAAAAGCTCCAATAGGGCGGTTCATGCAGGATGCGCTGGGTTTCTTCCTGGCTGAATTCGCGGGCCATGTTGTCGCCGTCGATCAACCACAGCTGCAAATCGGTGCCCGGCAACGCGCAGGCTTTCAGTCTGGCGTCGCCGAGCAATTCCCCCAAGGCCTGTTGCAGGTCGAGCGGTGCTGTCATGGCGCTTTGACGAATTGCAGCTGGCCCAACGCCTGAGTGGTCGGTTGAGTGATGGTCTGCGATGGCAGGTGCAGAATCAGTTGTCCGGACTGGCTCGCGCGACCGCGCAGCTCAACCCGTGCGCCGGCCGGAAACGCCTCGGGGTTGAAGCGCAGGTGAAACGGCAGGATCTGGTTGTTGCCGATCAGGCTGGAACTGGCGAGCAATTGTTGCGGGCGATCCTTTTCATCGATCACCAGCAGCGCCAGTTCGACTTCGGCGCCGGCCGGCACCCCTTGCAGGCTGCCGCTCAATTCGCGCTGATGCGCCGGCAGCGGGCCGAGTTCGGCAGCCTCTTTGGCTTTTTTCTGCGCCTGCTGCGGCGCGGGGCCTGGGGTCGGCGGTTGCGGCTTGGGTGCGTCGCTGCCACAGGCCACCAGCAGGCTGAAAAGACTGAGCAGAACGAGCGGACGTAACGGCATTGGAGGCTCCGGCAGAATGAATTCCATGGATCAGACGATCATGCCGTTCTGTATACCGCAAAGCCTATGGCTTGTCTTGCCACGGGGATGCGCTACCATGGCCCTCCCATTTTTTGTTGCCAGCCACCATGCACTGTCCCTTCTGCGGTGCCAACGACACCAAGGTCATCGACTCGCGTCTGGTCGCCGAGGGCGAACAGGTGCGCCGCCGGCGTGAATGCCTGGCCTGCGGCGAACGATTCACGACGTTCGAGACGGCCGAACTGGTGTTGCCGCGCCTGATCAAAACCGACGGCAGCCGCCAACCGTTCGACGAAGAAAAACTCCGCGCCGGCATGCAACGCGCGCTGGAGAAACGTCCGGTCAGCGTCGAGCGCCTCGAATCCTCTCTGGTCCACATCAAGCACAAGCTGCGCGCCACCGGCGAGCGCGAGGTCAAGTCCCTCGTGGTCGGCGAACTGGTCATGGCCGAGCTGCAAAAGCTTGATGAAGTCGCCTACATCCGCTTCGCTTCGGTGTACAAGCGCTTCCAGGACCTCAATGAATTCCGCGAAGAGATCGACCGCCTCGCCCGCGAACCGGTGAAAGAATGACCACCGCCGCCGAGCAGGCGATCCTCGACGCGCATTTCATGGCGCGCGCGCTGGAACTGGCGCGCAAGGGCCACTACACCACCCATCCCAATCCACGGGTCGGTTGTGTGGTGGTGCGTGACGGCCAGATTGTCGGGGAAGGCTGGCATGAGCGCGCCGGCGAACCCCATGCCGAAGTCCATGCCCTGCGCGCCGCCGGCGAGCAGGCCCGGGGCGCGACGGCGTATGTGACCCTCGAACCTTGCAGCCATCACGGACGCACGCCGCCGTGCGCCGACGCCTTGGTGACCGCTGGCGTTGCCCGGGTCGTGGCGGCGATGCGTGATCCCAATCCACAAGTTGCCGGACGCGGTTTGCAGCGCCTGGCCGAGGCCGGTATCGCCACTGAAAGTGGGGTGCTGGAAGCGGAAGCACGCAAGCTCAATCAAGGTTTTCTGAAACGCATGGAGTTCGGCTTGCCATTCGTGCGGGTCAAGTTGGCCATGAGCCTCGACGGGCGCACGGCGATGGAAAGCGGCGAGAGCCAATGGATCACCGGCCCGGCGGCGCGTTCGGCGGTGCAGCGTTTGCGCGCTGAGGCGGCGGTGGTGCTGACCGGCGCTGACACGGTGTTGGCCGATGGCGCACGCTTGACCGTGCGCGCGGACGAACTCGGTCTCGACAGCGAGCAAACAGCGCTGGCCATGAGTCGCCCACCATTGCGGGTGTTGATCGATGGCCGCCTGCGAGTGCCGCTGGATGCGCCGTTCTTCAAGGCCGGGCCGGCACTGGTCGCCACTTGTGTCGCGGTGGAAGAGCAATATGCCAATGGCCCGGAATGCCTGATCGTGCCGGGTGCCGACGGCCAGGTCGATCTGCATCAATTGCTTATCGAACTGGCCAATCGAGGCACCAACGAGGTGCTGGTCGAGGCCGGGCCGCGTCTGGCCGGTGCCTTTGCGCAATTGGGTCTGGTCGACGAATTCGTGATCTTCATTGCCGGCAAATTCCTCGGCTCCACGGCGCGTCCGCTGCTCGACTGGCCGCTGGCGCAGATGAAAGAAGCGCCGGAACTGAAAATCACTGAAATCCGCGCGGTGGGCGATGACTGGCGAGTCACTGCGATCCCTGTCCCTGCAGCCCGCGTATAATTCCCGGCCATTGCGTTAGCGCTGGCCTCGTTCTCAAGGAGAACCCCATGTTCACCGGCATCATCGAATCCATCGGCAGTATCCGCGCACTGACCCCAAAGGGCGGTGATGTGCGGGTGCACGTCGCAACCGGCAAGCTCGATCTGAGCGACGTCAAACTCGGCGACAGCATCGCGGTCAACGGCGTTTGCCTGACCGCCGTCGAGTTGCCGGGCGACGGCTTTGCCGCCGACGTCAGCCGCGAAACCCTTGATTGCACCGCCATGAATGACCTGAAAAGCGGCAGCCCGGTCAATCTGGAAAAAGCCCTGACCCCGACCACCCGCCTCGGCGGGCACTTGGTCAGCGGTCACGTCGATGGTGTCGGCGAAGTGGTATCGCGCAGCGACAATGCCCGCGCCGTGGAATTTCGCATCCGCGCGCCGAAAGAGCTGGCCAAGTACATCGCCCATAAAGGCTCGATCACCGTCGACGGCACCAGCCTGACCGTGAACGAAGTCGATGGCGCCGAATTCATGCTGACGATCATTCCGCACACCCTCAGCGAAACCATCATGGCTTCATACAAGCCGGGCCGCCGGGTGAATCTGGAAGTCGACCTGCTGGCGCGTTATCTGGAGCGTCTGCTGCTGGGTGACAAGGCTGCGGAAAAGACCGCCGGCAGCACCATCACCGAAAGCTTTCTGGCCCAAAACGGCTACCTCAAATAATTCAAAAGAAGGGGGTGCCTTGTGGCGCTCAATAGCATCGAAGAACTGGTTGAAGACATCCGCCAAGGCAAGATGGTCATCCTCATGGATGACGAAGACCGCGAGAACGAAGGCGACCTGATCATGGCCGCCGAATGCTGCCAGGCCGAACACATCAACTTCATGGCCAAGCACGCCCGTGGCCTGATCTGCATGCCGATGAGCCGCGAGCGCTGCGAACTGTTGAAGCTGCCGCTGATGGCGCCGCGCAACGGTTCCGGTTTCGGCACCAAGTTCACCGTTTCGATCGAAGCCGCCGAAGGCGTGACCACCGGCATCTCCGCCGCCGATCGCGCGCGCACCGTGCAAGCGGCAGCCGCCAAAGACGCCAAGGCTGAAGACATCGTCAGCCCGGGTCACATTTTCCCGCTGATGGCCCAGGCCGGCGGCACCCTCGCTCGCGCCGGCCACACCGAAGCCGCTTGCGACCTGGCGCGCATGGCCGGTTTCGAGCCGAGCGGAGTGATCTGCGAAGTGATGAACGACGACGGCACCATGTCCCGTCGCGCTGAACTCGAAGCATTCGCCGCCGAACACAACATCAAGATCGGCACCATCGCCGACCTGATTCACTACCGGATGATCCACGAACGTACCGTTCAGCGGATTGCCGAGCAGCCGCTGGACAGCGAACTGGGCCAATTCAACCTGGTGACCTATCGTGATTCGGTGGAAGGCGACGTGCACATGGCCCTGACGCTGGGCACTGTCTGCGCTGAGGAGCCGACGCTGGTTCGCGTGCACAACATGGATCCGCTGCGCGATCTGCTGATGGTCAAGCAACCGGGCCGCTGGAGCCTGCGCGCCGCCATGGCTGCGGTCGCCGAGGCCGGCAGCGGTGTGGTGCTGCTGCTCGGTCACCCGCTTGATGGTGACGTGCTGCTGGCGCATATCCGTGAAACCGGTGAGCAGGCAGCGCCGAAAAAACCGACCACTTACAGCATTGTCGGTGCCGGTTCGCAGATCCTGCGTGACCTCGGCGTGCGCAAAATGCGCTTGATGTCGGCACCAATGAAGTTCAACGCGATATCCGGTTTCGATCTGGAAGTTGTAGAATACGTGCCCTCCGAATAATGACCGGCTGTTTCCGGACTCCGATTCGCGGCAAATAATCACTGAGGGGCGCGTAGCAGACGCGTCCCGGCTCTTTAAGAGAACTGACGAATGACCCTGAAGACCATCGAAGGTACCTTCATCGCCCCCAAAGGCCGCTATGCTCTGGTAGTGGGCCGCTTCAACAGCTTCGTGGTTGAAAGCCTGGTCAGCGGTGCCGTTGATGCCCTGGTTCGCCACGGCGTGAGCGAAAGCGACATCACCATCATCCGCGCGCCGGGCGCCTTCGAAATCCCGCTGGTTGCGCAGAAAGTCGCCCAGAAAGGCGAGTTCGCAGCGATCATCGCCCTTGGCGCGGTCATTCGTGGCGGTACTCCGCACTTCGAATACGTGGCTGGCGAGTGCACCAAAGGCCTGGCCCAGGTTTCCATGGAATTCGGCGTACCGGTTGCGTTCGGTGTGCTGACCGTTGATTCCATCGAACAAGCCATCGAACGTTCCGGCACCAAGGCCGGTAACAAAGGTGCCGAAGCTGCCCTGTCCGCTCTGGAAATGGTCAGCCTGCTGGCACAGTTGGAGGCCAAGTGATTAGCGACGAAAGCGATCGTTTCAACCCGCGCGATCCGAAACCTGCGGATGCCGGCAAGCCGTCGAAGAGCGCCAAGCGTCGCGAAGCCCGTCAGCTCGCGACCCAGGCGCTGTACCAGTGGCACATGGCCCGGCAATCGCTGAACGAGATCGAAGCGCAGTTTCGCGTTGATAACGATTTCACCGATGTTGACGGTGCCTACTTCCGTGAAATCCTTCACGGGGTTCCGCAGTTCAAGACCGAAATCGACACCGCCCTGACGCCGTGCCTGGATCTGGCGATCGAAGAGCTGGACCCGGTTGAACTGGCGGTTCTGCGCCTGTCGACCTGGGAACTGCTCAAGCGCGTCGACGTGCCGTACCGCGTTGTGATCAACGAAGGTATCGAACTGGCCAAGGTGTTCGGTTCGACCGACGGCCACAAGTTCGTCAACGGTGTGCTCGACAAGCTGGCCCCGCGCCTGCGTGAAGCTGAAGTGAAGGCGTTCAAGCGCTGATCGGCGCTTGAATACTTTTTCTCGGCCATGGGCGAGTTTGAGCTGATCCGCAATTTCTTCGCCGCCGCGCCTTGTGCGCAGGGCGGCGAAGGCGTTGCTCTGGGGATCGGCGACGACTGCGCCTTGCTGGCGGTTCCCGCTGGGGAACAGCTGGCGGTTTCCACCGATACGCTGGTGGCCGGTGTGCATTTCGCCGACCCCTGCGATCCGTTTCTGCTCGGTCAGCGCTCGCTGGCCGTCGCGGTCAGTGACCTGGCCGCCATGGGCGCCGCGCCCGTTGCCTTTACCCTTGCCCTGACCTTACCGACGGTAACTGCCGATTGGCTGCAAGCCTATGCCCGGGGTTTGAACCGCATGGCGCAAAGCTGCGGCGTTGCCCTGGTCGGCGGCGATACCACGCGCGGGCCGTTGAGCCTGACGGTCACCGTGTTCGGCCGCGTACCCGCTGGCCAGGCCTTGACCCGCAGCGGTGCGCAGGCCGGTGATCTGCTCTGCGTCGGCGGCGAACTGGGCAATGCGGCCGGCGCCTTGCCGCTGGTATTGGCTCAACGTGATGCCGAAGCGCATATCGCCCAGCCGCTGCTCGATCATTACTGGTCGCCACAACCGCAACTGGCGCTCGGTCAGGCCCTGCGCGGCAAGGCCACGGCGGCACTGGACATCTCCGACGGCCTGCTCGCCGATTGCGGGCATATCGCGCTGGCGTCGAAGGTGCGACTTGAGATTGAACGCGAGCGTGTACCGTTGTCGGATGCTTTAGTCGCGTTTCTCGGCCAGCGCAGTGCCGAGCGCGCGGCATTGAGCGGTGGTGATGATTACGTACTGGCCTTCACCTTGCCGTCCGCCGAGTTGCCGGCACTGCTGGCCGACGGCTGGCCGATCCATGTGATCGGGCGAGTGCTGCCGGGCCAGGGCGTGGTGCTGCTGGACCGCGACCGACACGACATCACTCCGCAGATTCGCGGCTACCAACATTTTCAGGAGACACCGTGACAGATCACCCGAAACAGGTTCCTGCCGAATTCGTGCCTCCTTCGGTCTGGCGCAATCCGTGGCATTTCCTCGCGTTCGGCTTCGGCTCCGGCACGTTGCCAAAAGCCCCGGGCACGTGGGGCTCGCTGGTGGCGCTGCCGTTCATTCCGCTGTGGCAGATGCTGCCCGACTGGGGCTACTGGCTGATGCTTGGCATCACCATGCTGTTCGGCTTCTGGCTGTGCGGCAAAGTCGCTGACGATTTGCGCGTTCACGACCACGAAGGCATCGTCTGGGACGAAATGGTCGGCATGTGGATCACCCTGTGGCTGGTGCCGGAAGGCTGGTACTGGTTGCTCGCGGGTTTTCTGGTGTTCCGCTTCTTCGATATTCTCAAGCCGTGGCCGATCCGCTGGATCGACAAGCATGTGCATGGCGGCGTCGGCATCATGCTCGACGACGTGCTGGCCGGTGTGTTCGCCTGGCTGGCGATGCAAGGGCTGGTATGGGTATTCGCCTGATTCGACTCACGTGAGGAACCACGCAATGCTGCGACGCGGGTTGGCGCTGCTGCTTCTGGCTCTGCTGGGCACGTTCGCCCACGCGCAGGCCGCCGCGCCTGTGCCTGCGGTCATCCACCTGGCCAGCGAAGACTGGGAGGATTACACCGCCGCCGATGGTCACGGTCTGGCCTGGGACGTGTTGCGCAAAGTGTTCGAGCCGGCCGGGGTCAAGCTGGATATCCGCACGGTGCCGTACACCCGTTCGATCGGGCTGGTGCAGTTGAAGGAAGTCGACGCACTGGTTGGCTCCTACCGTGACGAAGCCGAGCACGTGCTGTACCCGCAATCGAAGTTCGATTCTGATCACATCTACGCGCTGGGCCTGGCCAGCAGCCCGCCGCCGACCCAGGCGACCCTGGGCAAATATCGTCTGGCCTGGGTGCGCGGCTATCGCTACGAGAACTACTTGCCGAACATCCAGCGTTTCAACCAGATCGAACGACGTACCGGCATTCTGCTGATGCTCAAGCAGGGCCGGGCGGATTACTACATCGATGCGCTGACCGAGATTGAAGCGGTCGTGCGCGATGCCGCGGATCCAGCGCAGTATCGCTATTCGCATCTGGCTGAGTTGCCGCTGTTTCTCGGTTTCGCCGATACCCCACAGGCTCGCGCGTTGATGGCACTGTATGACCGGCGCATGGCGGAACTGGTCAAGAGCGGAGAGTTGAAGCCGGTCTTCGAGAAGTGGCAGCAGCCGTATCCGTTCAACCCGAACTGAAGCCGACTCAAATCTCTGTAGGAGCTGCGGCACGCTGCGATCTTTTGATCTTGATATCAAGCCAGATCAAAAGATCGCAGCCTCGTTGCACTCGACAGCTCCTACAGGGAGCGGCGGTGCTGGCGGCAGCTGTCATCAAACTTTTTGATGTTTATGCCCGATAATTCAGCCTAAGCGTCTACAGGAACCTGCTGTTACAATGCCGGCCTGCGAATTTTCAGTCTTCTAGATCAGGAGCACATCGGTGCCTGTCGTCTTCGTCGCCGCTTCCAAGCTGCCAACGCCTTTTGCGCAATTCACCATGCACGGCTTTCTCGATGAGAGCACCGGGCGTGAGCACGTCGTGCTGAGCCTCGGTGAAATTGCCGATGGCGCCCCGGTGCTTGGTCGCCTGCATTCCGAATGCCTGACCGGCGATGCCTTGTTCAGCCAGCGTTGTGACTGCGGCTCGCAACTGGAAGCCGCGCTGCAGGCGATCGCCCGCGAAGGCCGTGGCGTGCTGCTGTATCTGCGTCAGGAAGGGCGCGGCATCGGGCTGCTGAACAAGATCCGTGCCTACGAGTTGCAGGACGGCGGCGCTGACACCGTGGAAGCCAACGAGCGTCTGGGCTTTGCCGCCGATCAGCGCGACTACGCCATGTGCCTGCCGATGCTCGAACACCTGGGCGTGAAATCCCTGCGCTTGATGACCAACAACCCGCGCAAGGTCAAAGCGCTGACCGACATGGGCATCGTCGTCGCCGAACGCGTGCCGCTGCACACCGGGCACAATCCGCACAACAAACTCTACCTGGCGACCAAGGCCAGCAAGCTCGACCACATGATGGGCAACGAGCATCAGGGCGAGGCCGACCGCGCGTGACCCGCGGCCAGGTGCGGCGGCGGTTGGCGGTGGCCTGGTGGCAATACCTGGCGCTGGCGCTGTTGCCGCTGTTCGTGCTCAACGCGCTGTTCGGTGAAGGCCAGGGCCTGCTGCCGGTGCTGGCGATGCCCTTGTTCATCGCCGGCGTCGCCTCGATGTTTGTCAGCCTGAAGTATTTCGCCCGCTACAAACACGCCCTGATCGCCACGCAAAAAGCCCTCGATACCGCCGAAGAACCCGCCGCCTGGATTGCCCTTGCGGCGCGTCGGCGTACGGCGTTGCTGGTGGCGTCTTTGCCGGCGTGGATTGGCGCGCTGGCGGTGTTCGTCGGCCTCGAAGCCGTGCCGTTGATGCTGCTGGCGCTGTCCACCGCCGTGCTGTTCTACCTCTACCGTATTCCGCGTCAACTCGGTTGATGCCTCGCCTGTGGCTGGCGGTTGTGCTGCTCGCCCTGAGCAGTCAGGTTCCGGCCGCATTGCGGGTGGTCAGCCTCGCGCCGTCGCTTTCCGAAATCGTCGTTGAACTGGACTCTGCCGACCTGTTGGTCGGCGTGCTGGATGCGGGCGAGCGGCCGCCGGCAATTGCCGATGTTGCGTCTGTGGGGCGCTACGGTCAGCTCGACATGGAGCGCTTGCTCAGCCTGAAACCGGATTTGCTGTTGCTCTGGCCCGGCAGCGTCGGCGCCGGGCAGCGTGATCAGCTCAAACGTCTGAACATTCCGACCTTCGTCGCCGAGCCGCACACACTGGCGCAACTGGCAATACAGATTGAGGCCATTGCCGGACAGCTCGGGCGTCCTGAACGTGGGATGAAACGGGCGGCCGAATTGCGCAAGCAGCTGAATGATCTGCGCCAGCGTTATCGCCGTGATGTGCCGCTGCGGGTGTTTTATCAGGTCTGGGACAAGCCGCTGTACACCGTCGGTGGCGGGCAGATCATCAGCGATGCGCTTGAAGTGTGCGGCGCGCGCAATGTGTTCGCCGATCTGAATCTGCCGGCACCACAAGTGAGTATCGAGGCGGTATTGCAGCGTGATCCCGAAGTGATTGTCGCAGGTGATCAGGCGCAGCTAGGGGCGTGGAAGGCCTGGCCGCAGGTGGCGGCGGTCAGGCAGGGGAGACTGCTATTGGTCACTGACAAAGGCCTTGAGCGACCGAGCGGGCAGATGATCAGCGCGACTGCCAAGCTTTGCCAATTGATCGCGCCGGATCGGTAGATCGTATCGCCTGTATTCGCGAGCAGGCTCGCTCCCACACTGGACTTGCGGTGAAAACAAAAGGTGTGGCCGCACTCCGTCAACTGTGGGAGCGAGCCTGCTCGCGAAGAGGCCTGCCAACCAACACAAATGTCAGTTCAGAGTTCAGGAGTCCAGGTGACCCCGAACATCCACGCCCGACCTTCCTCGCGATAGCCATACTGCGCGCCGTCATAGCTGTAATTCGCCCGGCTGTAGCCCTTGTCCAGCAAGTTATCCACCTTCAGATCCAGCTTGATCTCACGGTTCAGCGCCCAACTGCTGCGCAGCCCGAGCGTGCCGTAGCCTCCCAGCGACTGGGTGTTTTTCAAATCATCGTAACTGCCACTGACCAATTGCCAACTGGCGCCCACACCCAAGCGATCAAACTGCCGATCCAGATCCCAACTGGCCGTGCGCCGCGCCCGTCGGGCCAGCGTATGCCCGGTATCGCGATCTCGCGGGTCAATGATCGCCACGCCGAGATTGCTCTGCCAGCCAAACAGCTCCTGCTTCAGCGCTGCTTCAAAACCGTTGATGCGCGCTGACGCAACGTTCTGCGGGCGTGAGTTGCTACCGAAGATGATCGCGTCTTGCAGATCGGTGCGGTAAATCGAGGCCTCGAGCCGCGCGCTGTCGCTCAATTGGCTGCGCCATTGCAGTTCGTAGCTTTTTGAGGTTTCCGGTTTCAGGTCGGGATTGCTGAAATCCGGGTAGTACAGGTCGTTGAAGGTCGGCGCGCGGAAACCTTCGCTGTAGCTCAGCAGCACGTCGTTATCCGGATTGAGCGGCAGGGTGAAAGTGCCGCTCCAAGTGTTCTGGCGGCCGAACTGTTGGTTGTCGTCGTGGCGCAGGCCGATCTCGGTGGAGAAGCTGTCGGCCTGATAACGATGCTGGATGAACGCTGCGCGATTCCAGCGGCTGTCCTCGTCGAACGCAGTGCTGCTGTTGATCCGGTCTTCGTACCAGTCACCACCGAGGATCAGGCTGTTGCGCGGGTCGAGCGTCAGGTCGTTCTGCCAGTTCACTGAGTCGCGATAGGTGTTGAACACCGTGCGCTCGTCACTGAGCTTGTCGAAAGTCTTCTCGCGGTTTTCGCTGTGGCCGAATTCGACGCGGGTTTTCCAGGTTTCGTTGACCCGCGCATCGACGTAACTGCTCACGCTACTGATATTGAAGTCGCTGTACGGCTGCTGTTGCACCGACTCAAACGTGTCCATGTCGAAGCGGCCGAACGGATTGTCGAATTCGCTCCTGCCACGGTTATCCAGCAGATTGGCGCCGACTTCGATGTCCTCGTTCAGCGCGTGGCTGAGGCTCAGACTCAGGGATTTGTTGCGGTAGGCGTCATGGTCGCTGTCGCTTGGATACGACTCGTGGGTACGGTCGATCCCGGCCGTTTCGTCGAGGCTGGCGCCGAGGTTGAAGCGGGTCTTCTCGTCGCCGCCGGACAAGCCGAGGCTGCGCTCCCATGTCTGCTGACTGCCGAAGCCCAGATGCAGGCGTGGCTGCAAGCCTTGCCCAGTGCCGCGTCGGGTGAAGATCTGGATCACCCCGCCAATCGCGTCGCTGCCATAAATCACCGAGCGCGAGCCGCGCAGCACTTCGACTCGCTCGATCTGCTCGATGTTCAGATGTTGCAGATTACTGTCGCCGGAAGTCGAATTGCCGATGCGCTGGCCATCGACCAGCACCAGGCTCTGCGCCGATTGCGTGCCGCGAATGTAGATCCCCGGCAGACTGCCGCGCCCGCCAGTCTGCGCCACTTGCACGCCGGGCACGCGACGCAGCAGATCGGGCACGTCGCTTGGTTGCAGGCGATCAATGTCTTCGCGGGTGAACACGGTGTTGGCGGCGCTGCTGTCGTTGCGCGCCTCGACCTGACGATTGGCGCTGATCAGCGTGTCCGGCAGCTTCAGCGCCTGATCGCGCTCGAAGGTGTCGGCGACGGCGCTTGCGGTTGGCAGCAGGAGGAAGGGCAGGGCGAGGCGGGAGAGGTTCATGGCAATCTATGGTCTTTGCAAAACCATGTAGGAGCTGCCGAAGGCTGCGATCTTTTGATTTTGCTTTTTAAAGGTTCCGGAGCTGCCGAAGAGCAAGATCAAAAGATCGCAGCCTTCGGCAGCTCCTACAAGGGATTGCGTCAGCTGTTGAGCAATGCCAGGCGCTGGCGAACCGACGCTTCGATCCCGGCCTCATCCAGCCCGCACTCGGCAAGCATCTGCGCCGGTTTCGCATGCTCGACGTAAATGTCCGGCAAGCCCAGATGCAGCATCGACTTGAGGATGTTCTCGCGGGCGAGGAATTCGCTGACCGCGCCACCGGCGCCGCCCATGATTGCGTTCTCTTCGATGGTCACCAGCAACTCGTGGTTGCCGGCGATCTCGCGCACCAGCGCTTCATCCAGCGGTTTGACGAAACGCATGTCGACCACGGTGGCGTCGAGCTTCTCGGCGACTTTCAAGGCTTCGCTCAGTTGCACGCCGAACACCAGCATGGCGACCTTGCTGCCCTGACGACGGACGATGCCCTTGCCGATTTCGATCGCTTCGAGATCTTTTTCGATGACTGCATTCGGCCCGCTGCCACGCGGGTAACGCACTGCCGCCGGGCCGTTGTAGAGGTGGCCGGTGGTGAGCATTTTGCGCAATTCGTTTTCATCGCTCGGGGTCATGATGAGCATGCCCGGGATGCAGCGCAGGTAGGACAGGTCATAGCTGCCAGCGTGGGTCGGGCCGTCTTCGCCGACCAGACCGGCGCGGTCGATGGCGAACAGCACGTCGAGGTTCTGCACCGCGACGTCGTGTACCAACTGGTCGTAACCGCGTTGCAGGAATGTCGAATAGATCGCCACCACCGGTTTCGCGCCTTCGCAGGCCATGCCAGCGGCGAACGTTACCGCGTGCTGCTCGGCAATCGCCACGTCGAAATAACGCTCCGGGAAACGCTCGCTGAACGCCACCAGATCCGAGCCTTCCTTCATCGCCGGGGTAATTCCGACCAGACGCGCGTCAGCCGCCGCCATGTCACACAGCCACTCGCCAAACACAGCCGAATACTTCGGCCCGCTGGCGGCTTTAGGCGCGGCGGCCGGGGCGTCCAGTGGTTCGAGTTTGGTGATGGCGTGGTAGCCGATCGGGTCGACTTCCGCCGGGGCGAAGCCTTTGCCTTTCTTGGTGACGATGTGCAGGAACTGCGGGCCTTTGAGATCGCGCATGTTGCGCAGGGTGGCGATCAAGGTTGGCAGATCGTGGCCGTCGATCGGGCCGATGTAATTCCAGCCCAGCTCTTCGAACAGGGTGCCAGGGACCAGCATGCCCTTGGCATATTCTTCGGTGCGACGGGCGATTTCCCAGGCGCCGGGCAGGCGCGAAAGGACTTTCTTGCTGCCCTCGCGCATGCTCGCGTAGGTGCGGCTGGAAAGGATCTTCGCCAGATAATTCGACAGCCCGCCGACGTTGCGCGAGATCGACATATCGTTGTCGTTGAGAATCACCAGCATGTTGGCGTTGACTTCAGGCGCATGGTTGAGCGCCTCGAAAGCCATGCCGGCGGTCAGCGCGCCGTCACCGATCACGGCGATGGCCTTGCGATCGCTGTCCTGCAGGCGGGCAGCAATGGCCATGCCCAGCGCAGCGCTGATCGAGGTGCTGGAGTGGCCGACGCCGAAGGTGTCGTACTCGCTCTCGGAGCGGCGCGGGAATGCGGCAATGCCGTCCTTCTGACGCAGGCTGGCCATGCGCTCGCGGCGACCGGTGAGGATCTTGTGCGGATACGCCTGATGCCCGACGTCCCACAGCAGACGGTCGTCCGGGGTGTCGAAGACGTAATGCAGCGCGATGGTCAGCTCGATCACGCCCAGGCCGGCACCGAAATGCCCACCGGTCTGGCCGACCGTGTAGAGCAATTCCAGGCGCAACTCATCGGCCAGGGTTTCCAGCTCGGCTTCGCCTAACCGGCGCAGGCCGTCCGGCGTGTTCGCGCGGTCGAGCAGGGGCGTGGTCGGGCGCTTGCGGGGAATCTCATGAAACGTCGTGGGCATCAGGCGAATCGTTATAGGTATAAAAGATGCGGCAGTTTACCTGATGCATCGGCCCCTGCCCACGCGTTGGTCTTTTTTGGCCGATACGCCGTCAGTTGCGCCGCTCGACGATATACCGCGCCAGCTCGCGCAACGGCTCGGCAGCCGCGTCAAACGGTCGCAGCGCCTGCAAGGCCTGATCGCGCAGTTCCAGAGCATAGGCCTTGGCGGCGTCGAGGCCGAGCAGGGCCGGGTAGGTCGGCTTGTCGCGGGCAATGTCGGCGCCCTGGCGTTTGCCGAGGGTCGCGGTATCGCTTTCCACGTCGAGGATGTCGTCCTGCACCTGAAAGGCCAGGCCGATGGCCTGTGCATAAGTCTGCAATGCCTGCAGCTGATCAGGCTGGGCGCGGCCGCTGGCCAGGGCACCAAGCTTGACGCTGACCTCAATCAGCGCGCCGGTCTTGTGTCGGTGCATCTGTTCCAGGGCTGTTTGATCGAGCTTGAGACCGACCGAACCGAGATCAATGGCCTGGCCACCGACCATGCCCGCCGGACCGGCTGCATGGGCCAGCGCTGTGACCATCTGCAGACGGATTTCGCTGCTGCAATCGCTCAGGCGCGGGTCGAGCAGGGCGCTGAAGGCCAGGCTCTGCAAGCCGTCACCGGCGAGGATCGCGCAGGCTTCGTCGAATTTCTTGTGGGTCGTCGGCTGGCCGCGACGCAGATCGTCATCGTCCATCGCCGGCAAATCGTCATGCACCAGCGAGTAGGCGTGGATCAGCTCGACCGCACAGGCCGCGCCGCTGGCCTGTTCAGCCTTTGCGCCGAGGGCTTCGCACGCCGCGTAAGCCAGCAACGGGCGCACGCGCTTGCCGCCGTTCATCACGCTGTAGCGCATCGCTTCGTAGAGCCGCGCCAGTTCCGGCAGCGGCGCGTTGAACAGCGTTTCCAGCGCCGCGTTGACCCGGGCCTGACTGCTCGCCGAATACGCCGCGATCATTCTGGCTCATCCGCGTCGAAGGGTTCCTCGGCGAGCTCGCCATCGCGCTCCAGCAGCACCTGCACTTTCTGCTCGGCCTGGGCCAGCGCCGCCTGGCAGTCACGGGTCAGCCCGATGCCCTGCTCGAAAGCGGTCAGCGAGTCTTCCAGCGACAATTCACCGTTTTCCAGACGCTCAACCAGTGTTTGCAGGTCGGCGAGGGATTGTTCGAAATCCAGTGCAGCTTTTTTGCGGGCCATGGCGGCAATTTCCGGTAGACGTTAAACCGGCGCGACACTAGCAGATAGGGGGGGTATGGGCAAATGAGACGCCCCACCCAAAGCCGCGCACATGACCCCGTGGCGAGGGGATTTATCCCCGCTGGGTTGCGTAGCAACCCTAAAACCAGACGACCGATACTCTCAGGAAAATCGAAGTCGCCGGTTTTACGACTGCTGCGCAGCCGAGCGGGTTAAATCCCCTCGTCACAAAGTTAATGTGTTTCGGGGCTGAGGCTTATTCGGCTCATTTTATGAGCCGAATAACTTCGCTATTCGGCTCACGCCCTCTCGAAAGCGAGATTCCTACAGCAATCACACATGTATCCGATTGTTAAAAAACTGCCGAATCGCTAATCTTCGCGGCTTCTACGGCCCCGACAGTTGCGGGGCGTTCAGACGAAACGCAGTTCACCGCTGTGAAGTACCGAGGATCGGGTGCAAGGTTTCGTTCAAGGCATGGCAGGAGGCGTCACATGCGTTCATTTCTTTTGCTGCTGATCGGCTTCGCCTGCGCGCCTGTGCTGTGGGCCGCGCCGGCTGCGCAATTGTCCGAGCCGGTCGGCGGCTGGCGTTATCACGGCCTGCTCGATCGTTCGGAAAATTCGCAGGTCGCCTACCCGACGCCGCCGATCGATCGCGGCATTCAGCGCAATCGCACGATGATCCAGGGCCAGCTCAAAGCCCTCGGCCACATGCGTCCGCCGCACACCCTCGCCGTCAACGGCAATCCATTGAATCTGTACACCGATGATCAGGGACGTTTTGCCCGGCCCTACGCATTTGGCGCCGGTTCCAACAGCGTCGAAGTGATCAGCGCCGAGGGCCAGTCGCTCAAGCGCGTGCAATTTTATGAAGCAAATAATCTGCGCACGCCGGCGCAGATTCGTCTTGTCTTGGGATGGGACGACCCGAAAGCCGAGCTGGATCTGCATATTGTCACCCCCGACGGTCAGCATGCCTTTTGGGCACGGCCGGCGCTGAGCAATGGCGGCGGCCTCGACCCGGATGGCGTCGACGGCCCCGGCCCGGAAATGTTCACCATGACCGCGCCGCTGCACGGCACGTATCTGGTCTACGTCAACTATTGGGGCAACTACGGCGATGGTGGCTATAACTTCGAGGAGACCAGCAATCAGAACGAGGTGATCACTTCGCAGATCACCCTGGTGCTCAACGAAAACACCGTCGACGAAAAACGCGAAACCTTCATCGTGCCCCTGCGGGCGATCGGTGATCTGTTGCTGGTCAAGACTTTCAACTATTAAGCATCCCGCCACGGATGAACTCGGATGTTGTGAACATGAGCGATAACACTGTGACTCCAGCTGCCGCGACACCGGCGGCCAAACCTTCGCGGCGCTGGCCGCTGGTCTTGCTCGGCCTGTGCCTGGTGGCCGGTGTGGCGGGCGGTTTCGGCTGGCTGCTGCTCAAGCCCAAAGCGCCGCCAGCGGCACTGGCCAGTGACAGGCTCGGCCTCGGCCGTCCGGATGCCTTGCTCGAAACCCGTTCACTGAGCCAGTTGCCCAAGGACCTCCTGACGGTGCCGTTTCTCAAGGCCACGCTCACCGAGGATTTCGTCTTCTATTACGAAACTCACGCCGATCGCCTCGGCCTGATCGGCAGCCTGCGCCGGATTATCTACGAGCATGACCTGAAGTTGCAGGACAGCCTGATCGAGCAGCTTTTCGATCAACCGGCCGATGTTGCGCTGTGGCGTGGCGCCGATGGTCGTTTGAAGGATTTCCTGCTGGTGATGGATCGCGGCGGGTTGGCCAAGCTGCTCGAGCCATTGGCGAAAGTGGCGCTGGATGACACCCAGCTCAGCATCTTCGGCACTCTCAAAGTCGGCAGCGACGAAGTGCCGCTGTATCAACTCAGCTACAACGCCAGCAAATCGCTGCTGTTTGCGTCGCGCGGCGACAAACTGGTGGTGCTGTCCAATCCAGCCAAGTACTACGACCCGGAAAGCGGCGTCTCGGAAGAATCGGGTCGCGTCTCCGCGCAAGCGCTGGCGGCGTTGCTCAACGGTGAAAAACTTTTCCCCGAAGCGTTCGGCTTGCCGGCGAAAAGCCCGGAAACCAAGCAGCGTCTGTCGGTCAATTCCAGCGTGCTCGCCATGGGCTATCAGCGCTTCATCCCGAATTTCGCCGGACTGCGTTTCGACATGGACGACAAGGGCTGGCACAGCTATCTGGCCATGGATGAACTGGAAAACCAGCCGGACTTCGATTTCAAACCGGTCTGGCAAGCGATGCCGCTGGGGGCGAGCGCTTGCGTGACCCTGCCAGTGGCGGCCGAACCGCAGAAGCCGATATTGATCAAACTCGGCGCCGAAGAAGCGGTGGCGCAGACCCTCACCGAACATGTCGCCGGCGCGGCCGGCCTGTGCTGGTACGCCGATTCGCGGTTGTACACACCGTTGCTGGTCGCCAGCCTCAAAGACAAGGACAGCAGCAAGCTTGATGATGATCTGGGCAAGTTGTTCGGCTCGATGGTCGGCGCGTTCGAAGCCAATGTCGCCGAAAGCGTATTCCCGGTGATCGACAAGCAGGAAGGCCAGAGCCACGTCTGGCAGCGTCAGGTCAGTTCCAGTTTCGGGCCGTACGCGGCGAAGACCGCTGAAAACCCAGAGGCGATTTCCGGCAAGGCGTTCATGAAAGTCAGCCTTGCCCGTCACGGCTCGACGCTGCTGTTTTCCCTCGACGACAAACTCGTCGACAAAGCCCTCGGCACCCTCGACAAGCGCTTCCCGCCGATGGCCGACGTGCTGCCAAAAGACGTATTGATGCCGATCTACTTCGGCCCGGACGCGATGGCGCAACTGATGCAGCGCGAAACCCTCGACAGCCTGCCGCAGGACATGGAGCCGGTGTTCTACAACGCCGCACAAACCTACCTGATACCAAAACTGCGCACCCTTGGCGGCTACGGCAAATATGCCCTGACCTTGCCCGAAGGCAGCGAGCCTGACGGCCACTGGCAATGGCTGCCGCTGGAATGGAAGGCGCTGTGAGCGCACTGATCCGCAGCCTCGGCTTGCTTGCTTTGCTGCTGAGCGCCGGCGCCCGTGCGGTTGAAGCGCCGGCACTCGATCCGGCGCAATCACAAGTGTTTCGCGCCTGGTTTGTGCGTATTGCTCAAGAGCAACTGAGCCAAGGCCCAAGCCCGCGCTGGTATCAGCAGGACTGCGCCGGCCTGGTGCGCTTTGCCGCCAACGAAGCGCTGAAAGTCCACGACGACAAATGGCTGCGCAGCAATGGTCTGTCCAATCGCTATCTGCCGCCAGAACTGACCCTGAGCAACGAGCAACGCAAGCTCGCGCAACAGTGGCAGCAGGGCGGCGGCAAGGTCGGGCCGTACGTCAACGCGATCAAACTGATTCAGTTCAACAGCCACCTGGTCGGCCGCGATGTGGCGCAGGCGCGGCCCGGTGACCTGATGTTTTTCGATCAGGGCGACGACCAGCACCTGATGATCTGGATGGGCCGCTACATCGCCTATCACACCGGCACCACCACCCCCACTGACAACGGCATGCGTTCGGCAAGCCTGCAGCAACTCATGACATGGAAGGACACCCGATGGATACCCGACGCAGCCAACCCCAACTTCATCGGCGTCTATCGACTGAACTTTCTCTCCCAATGACCGGTGCCCGCATGTTGCGTATCTGTTCGCGAATTTCCTTGCTGTTGGCGTTGTTGCTGCCGTTTTCCTGCGTCAATGCCGAAGACTCGGTGGAGCCGAGCAATTACACGCCGGTGGCCGGTGAGAGTTTTTTCCTGCTCGCCGACAGCAGTTTTGCCAGCGACGAGCCGGCGATGGTCCGCCTCGAAGCCCCGGGTCGTGACTACCGGCGCTTTCGCATGGAACCGTACGGCGGCGCCGACATTCGCGTATATCGCATCGACAAGCCGCTGGATTTCCTCAAGCGCCAGAAGAACCTGCACCGCGTCGTCAGTGACGGCCAGTTCAAGGGCGAAGGTTTGTCCAACACTCTCGCGTATCTGTGGGACAACTGGTATCGCAAATCCCGGCGGGTGATGCAGCGTGCGTTCTCTTACGAATCGCGCAAGCAGGTCACCGAAGAAGTGCCGGAACTGAAAATGGGCGAGGCCATGGCCGCGCCGACGCCGTACGACGCGCAGCCGCAATTTGCGCTGATCCCGGGTCTGCCGGTGGTCAGCCAGTTCCGTTATCCACTGTGGCAGGCCAAGCCGATCCAGCCACCGACCGGGGTCAATCTGGCCGGCTCGTCCAGTGACTTCGTCAGCGTCGCGCCGGGCAACGTTTACATCCCGTTGGGTAACCTGAAACCGGGGCTGTATCTGGTTGAAGCGCTGATCGGCAAGTACCGCGCGACCACCATGGTGTTCGTCTCCAACACCGTCGCGGTGAGCAAGATTGCCGGTGATGAACTGCTGGTCTGGGCCGCGCGCAAGCACGAAGGCAGTTCGGTGCCGAAGGTCAATGTGCTGTGGACCGATGGCCTCGGCGTGATGAGCAGCGGTGCTACCGATGCCGACGGTCTGCTGCGCCTGAAACACGTCAGCCCGGAGCGTTCGTTCGTCATCGGCGAGGACGAAGAGGGCGGCGTGTTCGTCTCGGAAAACTTCTACTACGACAGCGAAATCTACGACACCAAACTGTATGCCTTCACCGATCGGCCGCTGTATCGCCCGGGCGATTGGGTGTCGCTGAAAATCGTCGGTCGCGAGTTCAAGAATGCCCGGGATTCGGTTCTGCCGGGCGCGGCGGATGTCAGTGTCAGCGTGCTTGATGCCACGGGGACCGAACTGCAGACCCTCGATCTGAAGCTTGATTCGAAAGCAGGTACCCAGGGCCGTTTCCAGTTGCCGGATAACGCCGTGGCCGGTGGTTACGAGATCCGTTTCAACTACAAGAATCAGGCCTACAGCAGTGCTTTCCGCGTTGCCGAATACATCAAGCCGCACTTCGAAATCTCGCTGAATCTGGCCAAGCAGGATTACCGCACCGGTGAGCCGGTGAAAGGCAATCTGGTGCTGCTCTATCCGGACGGCAAACCGGTGGCCAACGCCAAATTGAGCCTGAGCCTGCGCGCCCAGCAACTGTCCATGGTCGACAACGAGCTGCAATACCTCGGGCAATTTCCGGTGGAGCTGACCAGCACCGAACTGACTACCGACAGCAAAGGCAACGCGACCCTCGATTTGCCGGCAGCCGATAAACCGAGCCGCTACATGCTCACCGTGTTCGCCAGCGACGGCGCGGCTTATCGGGTCAAGACCACCAAGGAAATCCTCATCGACCGTGGCGCGGCGAGTTTCCGCTTGAGTGCGCCGCAGCGTTTCAGCGCGGTCGGTGACAAGGTTGCCTTCAGCTACGCGAATGAGGGTGGCACCGAGCAGAGCAAAGCCGTGACGCCGAGCAGCTACGCCTGGGTGCGCCTGGAAGATCAGAGCACCGGCGAAGGCAAACTCGCGGCGAATGACAAAGGCTTCAGCATGGCCTTCGAACGCCCGGGCACTTACAACCTGACCTTGAAAGATCAACACGGTCGCGTCCTCGGCGCCACCGGCCATTCGGTCACCGGCGACGGTGTGAAAGCGGTGCCGGGCACGGTGGAAATCGTCCTCGACAAGCCCGAGTACAAGGCGGGCGAAGAAGCGCTGGCGCTGATCACCTTCCCTGAGCCGGTCAGCGACGCACTGCTGTCGCTGGAGCGCGACAAGGTCGAGGCCACTGCGCTGCTGGCCAAGGGCGGCGACTGGCTGAAACTGGAAAAACTCAGCGACACCCAATACCGCGCGCGCATTGCGGTGAAAGACAGCTTCGCGCCGAACCTGACCTTCTCCGTGCTCTACACCAAGGGCGGTCAGTACAGCTTTCAGAACGCCGGGATCAAAGTGGTCGCGCCGCAAATCGACGTGGCGATCAGCACCGACAAAGCGGTGTACCTGCCGGGCGATACGGTCACGGTCGACCTGACCACGCAGTTCGCCGGCAAAGCGGTTCCGGCACACTTGACGGTCAGCGTGGTCGACGAAATGGTCTACGCGCTGCAACCGGAAGTCGCGCCGAGCATCGACCAGTTCTTCTATCACCCTCGGCGCAACAACGTGCGCACCAGTGCCAGCCTGTCATTCATCAGCTACGACGTGGCATTGCCGGGTAGCCCCGGCGCCCCGGGTAAAGCCAATCGCAGCGAACGCGGCGTGAAGGTGCTTGAGCGTCCGCGCCGTGAAGACGTCGACACCGCTGCGTGGCAGCCGGAGCTGTTGACCGGCGCCGACGGCAAAACCCGCTTCACCTTCAAGATGCCGGACTCGCTGACCCGCTGGCGCATCACCGCTCGAGCGATTGCCGATGACGGTCAGGTCGGGCAGAAGAAGCAGTTTGTCCGTTCGGAAAAACCGCTTTACCTGAAGTGGAGCGGGCCGAGCAAATTCCGCAAGGGCGATCAGCCGCAGCTGGGTGTGTTCGCTTTCAGTCAGGCAGAGAAACCGGTCAAGGCGGAACTGGTGACTCACTATGCCGGTACCGAACAACGTCTGCCGGTGACCCTGAACAGCGGCATCAATTACCTGCCACTGCCGGCGTTCGCTTTGGCCTCTGGCGAGTGGACGGCGGAGTTGGTGCAGGACGGCAAAGTCGCCGATGCCCTGGCTGTGCGCTTGAGTGCCACCGGTGAAGGCTGGCAAGTCACGCAAACGCAAAGTCTCGATGTGGTCAGCGGCGACACACCCTTGAGTTTGCCGGCGGATGCCACGGATATCCGCCTGCGTCTGGATGACAGTCCGCAAGCGCTGTTCCGTTCCGCCCTCGATGATCTGCTCGGCTACCCGTACGGCGGCGTCGAGCAGACGGCCAGTCGCTTGCTGCCGCTGAGCATCGCTTATCCATCGCTGGCGTCGAACCCGCAGATTCGCGATCGCTTGCGCCTGATCATGCAGAACAGCCGCCTGCGTCTGGTGCAAATGGCCGGGCCGTCGGCGAGTTTCACCTGGTGGGGCTACGACGGCGAGCCGGATGCATTTCTCACCGCCTATGCCTATTACGCCGACTGGAATGCCAGCCGCGTACTCGAGCTGACCCTGCCGCCGGAGCACTGGCAGCGAGTGCTGGAGGTTTATGCCAAGCAAGCGCCGAATACGCCATTGCTGCAGCGGGCGCTGATTCTGTCGTTCGCTAAACAGATGCAGTTGCCAGTGAACACGCTGCTCAGCGGTTTGATCGACGACCTGGTCAAGGCCGGTGAAGGCGGTGCCGAAACCTTGCTCGACGACGGCCAGGACAGTCTGGTGATGAACGACCCGGATTCGGCACTTGGTCTGGCGACGGCGCGGGTACTCACTGCATCGTTGGCCACGCAGGCGAAAGTTGCTTTGCCGGAGGCGTTCAATCGGCAACTGGGCGCAGCGCAACAACGTCTGGCGGTCAGCTCGCAGCCCTTCGTCGAAGCACTGAACCTGTCGCTGCAACCGTTTGATCAGGCCCGTGCGACGGCGTTGTTGCAACGCCTGTTGCCGCAGCAATCGACGCTGGAACGTGCACTGGCGCTGACCTGGCTGCAACGCAGCATCGCTCAGGCCTCACCGACCATCGCGCTGATGCCGGGTGAGGGCTGGAAGAAAAACTACGGCGCCAGCGGCGAGATGTACTGGACATGGCAAGGCGCGACGCCTTTGCCGAACGTACTGAGCGTGTCCGGCACGCAAGAGCGGCCGTTGCGTGCAGCGCTGAGCTTCCAGACTCAACAGCCGCAGGTCGATCCGATGGCCGTGAGCGTCACTCGGCGTCTGTCGCGGCTGGTGCCGGGCGACGAGGCGTTTACCTTCAAACTCGAGCCGGTCGGTACTAAACCGTTGTCCAGCGACAGCCTGTACCTGGACGAGGTGATCCTCACCAGCAAAGCGCCGAAACCGCTGCGCTACGGCATGCTTGAAGTGCCGCTGCCACCGGGCGCGGATGTCGAGCGCACGACGTGGGGCATCAAATTGCAGGGCAAGGACGGCACCGAACCGACCGCGCTGGAGAAGGCGCGCTTCGAACCGGGTCAGTTGGCTTACGCGGTGCCGGTTGATGCGCTGAGTGGCGAATTGCGCCTGCGCCATCTGGTGCGCTTCTCGCAGAAGGGCCAGTTCAACCTGCCGCCGGTACGCTTCAAGCAGGTGTATGCGCCGCAGCATCAGGCCCAGGAGGCGAAAGCTGCCCTCGGTCAGGTCACGGTCAACTGACATGCGCCGGCCGCTGTTGTGGCTGCTGATGTGGATGATGCCTGCGCTGGCGACAGCGCAGGACGAGCCGTTGCGCGTGGCCTATCAGGGCGAGTTGTTGTCGTTGAATCAGACGCAACTGATCAAGCGGGAACCGTTGCCAGCGTCGCTGGATGCGCCGCTGGGCAGTCTGTGGAAGTTGTTCGTCTACGCCTGGCTGGTGGATACCGGTGCGCGGGAGCCGGCTTATGAATGTCGCGGGCAGTCCAAAGAAGAAGTTTATTGCTGCTCGGCGGGCGGCAAGATCGCGCGGGATCAGGCACTGGTGAAATCCTGCGGTCTGTATTTCGACCCCGCGCGGTTGGGCATTGCAGCGAAGGATTGGCGAGCGTATTGGCAGGCGCGGCAGGCGCCGTCGTGGTTGCTGGATTTGCCAGCCGTGCAACCGGCAACAAGGGTTTCGGTTGCCGAGTTATTGAGCGTTCTGGCATTGCTGCCAGCGCAGGATCAGACGCGCCGCGTGCTGCTCGATGTCGTGCTGAACGCGGCGGACGGCAATGTCGTCGGCGAGTTGGGCGGGCGCCTGCGGGTGAAAACCTGGAGCTGGCTCGGCGACCAGGATGCACTATCGCGGCAAGGTGGATTCGCCGGTTGGACCGCCGACGGCGCACCGATCTGGGTGGGTGGACGCGGTACCAGTCAAATGGTTCTGCGCCATTACGCTCAGGCGCTGGCCAGCGTGTTGCCGACGGCGTGGCCAGCGGACGCAGGGCGTTGTGTGGAAGTCGGGCTGTTTTCGAAATATCCGGTGTCGAAAGTTCTGGCCGGCGATCGTGTTGCCACGTCCGGGCCATTGCGCGGCGACTACCACGTCGAATTCGCCAACGGCAACGCGCTGGACATCCACAGCGATGGCGAATTGTTTCTGCTCAACGACAAACTCGTTGCAAGGCTTGATCGCGAAGAATATGTCGCCCGTGTCCTTGAGCGCGAAGCCAAACCTGAACCTGCCGAAGCCGCCAAGGCGCTGGCCGTAGCGATCCGCACTTATCTGCTGCAAAACGCCACGCGCAACGGCGACTGCCTGAGCATCGACGACAGCAGCAATCGCCAGCGCGTCGCCCCGCGTCCAGCCTCTGCCGAGTCACGCAACATCGCGGCGTGGACGGCGGATCTGGTACTGGCCGGCAGCACCGTCACCTATCACTCCGACCAGCCCGGCCCGGACAAACTCGCCTGGCAGCAAGCCGTCGAGCAAGCGAACGCCGGCCAGCGCTACGACGCGATTCTGCTGCACTCCTATCCACGCGCCAGCCTCAGCCGCTGGGACAACCCGGTCGCCTCCTGCGAAGCATTACCCGCCGCGCAAGACTGGCTGCAAAAGCAGCGACGCGGCTGGCGTCCGAGGCTCGAAAGCGAAACCGGCTACAACGAAGTCAGCACTTTCGCCGTATGCAAACTCGCCTTCGGCCGGCCCTTCGTCGACCGCGAACGCCAGCGCATATACGTGCGCGGCGTGCTGAGCCTGCAGGATCGCCTCGATCTGACCCACGAATATCTGCACCTGGCCTTCGAAGCACACCCCAACGGCCAGGATGAAACCTACATCGAAGGGCTCGCCCGTCACCTTTTGCTGGAATAGACAATGACACTCCGTTATCCACAGGTCTTGCTGCTGCTCTGTGCCCTCAACGTACTGCCGCAGGCTCACGCCGCCGATGGCGTCAAACTCGACACCCCGGTCGGCGGCTGGCGCAGCGGCGCACCGCAAGGCGAGGGCGAGAGCTTTCGCCAGACCGTCAACTACCCGGCCTCGTCGGTCAACACACCGCTTGGCCAGGCCAATACCGCGAGAATCAGCGGCCAGATCAAAGCCGTGCCGAAAAACAATGAACCCGGGCGCCTGATCGTCAACGGCGTCAGCATGCCGCTGAAAATCGACCCCGCCGGCGGCTTCGATCGCCCGTTCTCCTTCCCCAATGGCAGCAACAGCGTCGAAGTCCGCAGCGCCGACGGCCAGCAACGCCACCGCACGCAATTCCTCAACGCCCGCGGCGGCGCCACCCCGGCCAAACTGCGCGTGTTGCTGGCCTGGGACAGCGACGGCACCGACCTCGATCTCCATCTGATAACCCCCGACGGCGCCCACATCTGGTACGGCAACCGCAGCGCCGCCAACGGCGCCGCCCTCGACGTCGACGTCACCACCGGCTACGGCCCGGAAATCGCCGCCATGCCCGCGCCGATCAAGGGGCAGTATCTGGTGTATGTGAATTATTACGGCGGCGGGTATCGCGCGGATGACGAAGGTGGAGATGCAGCGGTGCAGACGCTGACGACCGCGCAGGTGACGGTGATTACTGAAGAAGGCACGCCGAGCGAGAAGATGGAGACGTTTGTAGTGCCGATGCGGACGGCGGGGGAATTGACGCTGGTGAAGTCGTTCAGTTATCCGTGAGGGGAATTTGTCCAACGGGTTGTTGGACAAATTCAGCAACTGTAGCTGGGCGCTCGAACAGCTTACAGATCAGCCAGACTGACCTGCATTCGCTGAGGAGCGGCGAGGCGCTCGTGAACGATGGCGGCAAGTTCGTCATCTTCTTCACTGGCCAACTTATCTTCGGCAGGCGGCTCGCCTCGTTCGGCGGCGCGCTTCAGCGCGTCCTCAATGGGGAATGAGGTTTTGGGCATTTGGTGTTTCCTGCGATATTTGGCGGGACGGTAACCAGTGCATTGGGCGCTATACAAGCTGGAATGCAATTTCAGCAATGGATATGGTTTGTTGCAGGCATTAAAAAGCCGGCTTGTGGCCGGCTTCTCGGGGACTGGCTTGGTTTATTTTTGGTAAACCGCGCCAGCCTTCAAAACGTACATCCGGATCTGCGTCCGGCTGTGGGACTTGGTCAGACGTTGGTCTGCCTCGTCGGGCGTCATCCGAGCCGCAGGGCGGGTCGATGCGCGAATGTGGGGCGCAGGATACTGAGTTTTGCTTTGGATTCCCAGTCTCAAGTGCGGTTTAGAGCGACTGAAGCGCTACAAACTCCGGATTTGTACCGGTTGTCAGGGCCTTTTCGCGGGCAAGCCCGCTCCCACAGGTTCTGGCAAACAATCACAGAAACGGCACCACCGGCCGGCGCTTGCCCAGTGTCGACCACCAGAACACCCAGCCAAGAATATGAATCCGCTGCTCTTCGATCTGCGCTGGCCGGAAGACCTCGTCGGGGTATTCGGCGCTGTTGTGGCTGCGCATGCGCAGGCCGTTGCCGGGCATGCGGTGCAGGTATTTGATGCGCAGCATGCCGTCGTGCTCTACGGCGTAGATTTCGCCGTCGACGACCTGGGTCAGGCCGCGGTCGATGGCGACGATGGAGCCGTCTTCGATGCGATCGGCCATGCTGTTGCCGATCATGTGCGCGCAGATGGCGTTGGCGTGCTGGATGTCGAGTTGATCGAGGTGGGCGCGGGGCAGGCGCAGGGATTGGTCGGGGTCGAGGATGACGTGGGTTTTACCGTCGCCGTTGGCGATCGGGGTTTCCTTGAAAAATGCCAGGTCGATGTCGCTGGGGTTGATGACGGTGTAGACGCCGCAGATGGCCTGGGCATCGAACGTGTCGCCATTGCTGGCGGGTGGGTGCAGGCGCGCGACCTCCTTGACGCCTTCCCCGGTTTTCAGCCATTCACTATTGACCGACAACAGGCGTGAGACTTCTTCCATGCGATACGCCGGGACGCCCCGGGTGTACCAGTTATGAACGTTTTGGGCTTCCGTGCCCCAGAACCTTGCGAAATCCGTCGTGCTGATGTTCGCTGCTTCCAGGAGTGCCTTGAATCGTGGACCGCTAGTGTTCTTTCTCATAAACACGGAGTCTAAGGCCGGACTAGAGCGGTTTGAATAAACCGGGCGTTCAAAAAAAGCCTGTATTTTGCGACGGGATGTAAGACGTACTTGTGGGAAATTAAACAGATTAAAACTGCATGTAGGAATTTAAACGGTTTGTTTAGTCGGGCTTTTTCAAGAGCCCCTCACCCCAACCCTCTCCCGGAGGGAGAGGGGGCCGACCAAGGTGTATTTCGAGTTACATCGACCTGAACAACCGAGTCGATTATGCAGACGCCAATAACAAAAAACCCCGGAAATCCGGGGTTTTTTTCAAGCGTCACGCAAGGCGCAATTGCTTAGCCCTTGTAGGCGGCAACCGACTTGGTGATCGCTTCGCGGGCGGCGTCTGCACCGGCCCAGCCTTCGATCTTGACCCACTTGCCCTTCTCGAGATCCTTGTAGTTCGCGAAGAAGTGCTCGATCTGCTGGATCAGCAGGGGTGGCAGGTCGGTGTATTCCTTCACGTCGACGTACAGCTGCGACAGCTTGTCATGTGGCACGGCGATGACTTTGGCATCGCCGCCGCCGTCGTCGGTCATGTTCAGGATGCCGACCGGACGGGCGCGGATTACCGAGCCTGGAGCAACCGGGTAAGGGGTTACGACCAGCACGTCGAGGGGATCACCGTCGTCAGCCAGGGTGTTCGGGATGTAACCGTAGTTGGCCGGGTAGAACATTGGGGTGGCCATGAAACGGTCAACGAACAGGCAATCGCTGTCTTTGTCGATTTCGTATTTGATCGGCGCGTGGTTGGCCGGGATCTCGATCGCGACGTAGATGTCGTTCGGCAGGTCTTTGCCAGCCGGAATCTTGCTGTAGCTCATTGGGCGTTGCCCCCGTAGTTGACCAAAAACACTTGGCCGGATTGACCAAAAAGTGGCGGCGATTATAGGCACATTCCTACGCCGACGCCACGTACCAGAAGTCGTGCAGAGCTTAGTCGTGCGCCTGATAGACCGGGTCTGTGGCCTGAAGTTGCCGCAGTCTGCCCAACGGATCCTGCCGGTAGAAAAGCTGCAGTTGCAAGTAGACCTGTGGATAAGCCTCGTGCAGCAGATCCGGGGCGCTGAAGAAGTATTCGCTAGTGACGGCGAAGAACTCCGCCGGGTTCTCGGCGGCGTAGGGATCGATGGCGGTTTCGGCGTCGGGATCGTGGTCGAGCTGGCGGTTGAGGTCGTCGTAGGCGGCCTGCATCACTTCGGCCCAGTCGCTGACGCGCATGTCGGCGTGCAGTGGCGGCAGGCCGTTGGCGTCGCCGTTGAGCATATCGAGCTTGTGCGCCAGTTCGTGGATCACCAGGTTGTAGCCTTCCCAGCCACCGCTGGCCTGTACGCCGGGCCAGGCGAGAATCACCGGCCCCTGCTGCCAGGCTTCACCGCTGTGTTCGCCGTCCCACTCATGCTCGACGCCGCTGGCATCGCGATGGCGTTGCGGGCTGAGGAAGTCGTCCGGGTACAGCACGATCTCGTGGAAACCCTGGTACCAGTTCAGATCGCCGAGGTGCAGCAACGGCAACTGCGCCTGGGCGGCGAGCAGCAGGCGTTGCTCCTGATGCAGCTCGACACCGGGCAGGGCGGTCAGGTGTTTGTCGTCGAGAAACAGCACACAGGCTTCGCGCAACCACTGGTCTTCAGCAGCGCTGATGCCATCGAGGAAGGAGAGTTGATGGCGCACCCGTTGCCACAGGTCGTCGGCAATCGGGTGCCTGGCCAGGAGGCGCCGGCGTCGCCAGGCGCTCAGTGACCACATCGAATCAGTGCGATTGCACTTTGGTGCCGCCGAACCGGCTGCGCACCACGCCGATGATCATCGGCACCAGCGACAGCAGGATGATTGCCACCACCAGCAGCGAGAGGTTTTTCTTGATGAACGGCACGTTGCCGAAGAAGTAACCCAGAGTGACCAGACCGCCGACCCAGAGGATGGTGCCGAGCACGCTGAAGCCGAAGAAACGCGGGTACGGCATCCGCGCCACGCCCGCGACGAACGGCGCGAAGGTGCGGATGATCGGCAGGAAGCGTGCCATGGTCACGGTCTTGCCGCCGTGCTTGTCGTAGAAGTCGTGGGTTTTTTGCAGGTAATCGCGACGGAAGATTTTCGAGTTCGGGTTGCTGAACAGCTTCTCCCCGGCCGTGCGTCCGATCACGTAGTTGGTACTGTCGCCCATGATCGCCGCCAGCATCAGCAGGCCACCGAGCAGCACCGGATCCATGCCACCGCCGGCCGCCACCGCGCCAGCGATGAACAGCAGCGAGTCACCCGGCAGGAACGGCATCACCACCAGACCGGTTTCACAGAAGATCACCAGAAACAGGATGGCGTAGATCCATGGCCCATAGTTGTTCACCAGCAAATCGAGATACACATCGAGATGCAGGATAAGGTCGAGCGGGTTGAAATCCATGGGGGCACCTGTATGACGGCCCGACTCGGCAGGCCTGTGCGGATGACTTCGTGTAAGCCTACAGCGGGGTGTAGTTTTTCTTACAAGCCGGAAAGATCGGGATTATACGGTCTGAGCGATGAAAAGCGCGTCGGTTTTGTAGCGGGGAGTGTCGCGAAGTGAGCAATTGTCAGGGAAAAGGTGGCCGTGGCGAGGGAGCGGACTCCCTCATCACCGAAGCCGTTGGAGTCAGAGCTCGTCGCTGATCGGCAGTACGTAGTTCTTGAACTCGGTGTCTTCCTTGAAACCGATCGATTCGTAGGTTTTCTGCGCCACTTCGTTGTTTGCGCTGGTCGAGACGCGCATGCGCACGGCCTGGGTTTCCTTGGCCATTTTCTTCGCGGTACGGATCAGATTGTCGGCGACCAGTTGCCGGCGAGCATCTTCGGCAACGTAGATATCGTTGAGAATCCACACGCGTTTGAGCGACAACGAAGAGAAGCTCGGATAGAGCTGGCAGAAACCCATGAGTTTCTTGTCGTCATCGTCGGCCAGGGCCAGATAGATCACCGACTCTTTGCGGCGCAGGCGCTTTTCGAGGAACGCGCGGGAGGAATCCGGGTAAGGCAGGGAGCCGTAGAACTCGCGATATTTGACGAACAAAGGAGTCAGCAAATCCAGATGTTCGAGGGTCGCTTGAATAATCCGCATGATAGGTCTCGTCTTCAAGTGGCTGTCTTCAACTGCTCTGACGGCGATGGGAAACCCGGGCGGCCGTGCGTCGATCCTGCCTGAAAGCAGCGCAGAAAGGCAATGCGGAAACGGTTCAGGCTGGCGGTGGATCGAGCAGGAAATTGCCTTTCATGTCGACAGCGTCGTCCGCCTCCAATGTGTGCAACTGAGCTTCATCCTTCAGGTTGACCCCCGACAGCTGCCGCCGACAGGCCTCGCGCATCAGATACAGCAAGCGATGCGCCGCCATGCCGTAGCTCAAACCTTCAAGCCGAACATTGGAAATGCAGTTGCGATACGCGTCGGTGAGGCCGACCTTCGGCGCGTAGGTGAAATACAGCCCGAGGCTGTCCGGCGAACTCAGGCCCGGACGCTCGCCGATCAGCATCACAACCATTTTCGCCCCGAGCAGCTGGCCGATTTCGTCACCGATGGCGACGCGGCCCTGCTCGACCAGCACCACCGGTGCCACGGACCAGCCGTCGCCGCTCATCTGTTCTTCCAGGCGCGTCAGGAACGGCAGGGTGTGGCGATGCACCGCCAGTGCCGACAGGCCATCCGCGACGACCATCACCAGATCGACGCCGCCCGGGTGTTCGCTGGCGTAATCGCGTAAGACCTGCGCCGATGCATCGCTGAGCTTGCGCCCCAGATCCGGGCGTTGCAGATAGGTGTGTCGGTCCGACGCGGCGCTTTGCAGCGCCAGGGTTTCCCGCCCGCGGTCGCTCAGTTGTGCGCTGATTTCGCTGTGATCGAAGGCCAGATGCACGGCATCACGGGCTTGGGCGTGGGCAAACTGAAAATCCAGCTGCGCCCGCGTCGGCAGACTGGTGCCGGTTCGGCCCAGGGCAATCCGCGCCGGGGTCAGGCGGCGCAGTTCCAGCCAGGGGTTTTGCGGATCGACCGGTGGTTTTTCCATAAGACTTATCCCAAGTGCGCCAAGGCCTGGCGGAAGGCCGGCGGCAGGTTGTTGCCGAAGCGAACCTTGCCGTCCGCCTGGGTGAAGATGCCCATGTTGGCCAGCCATTGCTCGAACTCCGGCGCCGGTTTCAGGCCCAGGGTCTGGCGGGCGTACAAGGCGTCGTGAAACGAAGTGGTCTGGTAATTGAGCATGATGTCGTCGGAGCCGGGGATGCCCATGATGAAGTTGATCCCGGCGACGCCGAGCAACGTCAGCAGGGTATCCATGTCGTCCTGGTCGGCTTCGGCGTGGTTGGTGTAGCAGATGTCGCAGCCCATCGGCACGCCGAGCAGCTTGCCGCAGAAGTGATCTTCAAGGCCGGCGCGGATGATCTGCTTGCCGTTGTAGAGGTACTCCGGGCCGATAAATCCTACGACGGTGTTCACCAGGAACGGCTTGAAATGTCGCGCCACGGCGTAGGCCCGTGTCTCGCAAGTCTGTTGATCGACGCCGTGGTGGGCGTTGGCCGACAGCGCGCTGCCCTGACCGGTTTCGAAATACATCAGGTTCTGCCCGAGGGTGCCGCGCTTGAGACTGAGCCCGGCGTCGTAGCCTTCTTGCAACACGTTGAGGTTGATGCCGAAACTGGCGTTGGCCGCTTCAGTGCCGGCAATCGACTGGAAGACCAGATCCAGCGGCACGCCACGGTTGATCGCCTCGATCGAGGTGGTGACGTGGGTCAGCACGCAGGCTTGGGTCGGGATGTCATAGCGCTGGATGATCGCGTCGAGCATTTCCAGCATCGCGCAGATCGAAGCGATGCTGTCGGTGGCCGGGTTGACCCCGATCATTGCATCGCCGTTGCCGTAGAGCAGGCCGTCGAGAATGCTCGCGGCGATGCCGGACGGCTCGTCGGTAGGGTGGTTGGGTTGCAGGCGGGTCGACAGGCGCCCGCGTAAACCGAGGGTGCCGCGAAATTGGGTGACCACGCGGATTTTCTGCGCGACCAGCACCAGATCCTGTACACGCATGATCTTCGACACGGCGGCGACCATTTCCGGGGTCAAACCGGGGGCGAGGGCGCGCAGGCTGGTTTCGTCCGCCGCGTCACTCAGCAGCCAGTCGCGAAAGCCGCCAACGGTGAGGTGACTGACCACGGCGAAGGCTTGTTTGTCGTGGGTGTCGATGATCAGCCGGGTGACTTCGTCGACTTCGTAGGGGATCAGCGCTTCCTGCAGGAAGTGCGTGAGCGGGATGTCCGCCAGGGCCATTTGCGCGGCCACCCGTTCGCCGTCGTTGAGCGCGGCGATCTCGGCGAGAAAATCCCCCGAGCGGGCGGGGCTGGCCTTGGCCATGACGTCTTTGAGGCTGTCGAAGCGGTAAGTCTGCGCGCCGACCGTGTGAGCAAAACTGGCCATTCAGCGTTCTCCGTGACGGCGCAGAACAGCTCTGCGCCGTGGTTTTCGACAATCAGTGCAAGGCTTGTTCAGCTTTTTGAATCGCCGCGAATTCTTCTTCCGGCGTGCCCGCTACCAAGTGATGCCGACTGTAGAAAGCAAAGTAAGCAATTAACACTCCATAGATGATCGCGGCGCCGATCACCACCCGTGGATCGACGAGGAAACCCGCCACCACGGCGATGCACGCCAATACCAGCGCCACACCCGAGGTGAAAATGCCGCCCGGCGTGCGATACGGCCGGTCCATTTTGGGGCGCCGGATACGCAGGGTGATGTGCGCGGCCATCATCAGCACATAGGAAATGGTCGCGCCGAACACCGCGACCAGAATCAGCAAATCGCCCTGGCCGGTCAGCGACAGACCAAAGCCGATGATGCCGGGAATCACCAGAGCCAGCACCGGTGCCTTGCTCTTGTTGGTCTGCGACAGTTTGCGCGGCAGATAACCGGCCCGCGACAGCGCGAAGATCTGCCGCGAGTAGGCGTAGATGATCGAGAAGAAACTGGCAATCAGCCCAGCCAGACCGACAAGGTTGACGAAGCTGCCCATCCAGGTCGAGCCACCGTAGGCTTTGCTCAGTGCTTCGACCAGTGGATTACCGGAGGTCAGCAGCGAATTCGCACCAGCGCCGCCGGGACCGACGATCAGAATCAGCAGGGCAAACATCAGCAGCACCAGCATTGCCCCGATCAGCCCGCGCGGCAGGTCGCGCTTGGGGTTTTTGGTTTCTTCAGCGGCCAGCGGCACGCCTTCGACGGCGAGGAAAAACCAGATCGCATAGGGAATCGCCGCCCACACGCCGACATAGCCGAACGGCAGAAACGGGCTGGCACCGACCGCAGTGGTCACCGGGATGTCGAGCAGGTTGGCAACGTCGAAGTGCGGCACCATCGCCACCAGAAACACCCCCAGCGCCAGCGCGGCGACGGCGGTAATGATGAACATCAGCTTGAGCGCTTCGCCGACCCCGAAAATATGGATGGCGATGAAGATGATGTAGAACGCCAGATAAATCATCCAGCCGCCAATACCGAACAGCGACTCGCAATACGCACCGATGAACACCGCGATGGCAGCGGGGGCGATGGCGTATTCGATGAGGATCGCGGTGCCGGTGAGAAAACCGCCCCACGGCCCGAACGCACTGCGGGCGAAACCGTAGCCGCCGCCAGCGGTGGGAATCATCGACGACAATTCGGCCAGGGAAAAACACATGCACAGGTACATGGTCGCCATCAGCAGCGTGGCGAGAAACATCCCGCCCCAGCCAGCCTGGGCGAGGCCGAAGTTCCAGCCGGCGTAATCGCCGGAAATCACATAAGCGACGCCGAGGCCCACCAGCAGGACCCAGCCGGCGGCGCCTTTTTTCAGTTCGCGTTGTTGGAAGTAATCGGTGCCGACTTTTTCGAAGTCGACGGAGGAGCCGGTCGCCGGAGCGCCGGCCGGGGATTCGCTTGGCATAGGGTTCACCATTTTTATTGTTTTATTGGCCCGGCTACAGCCAAGCCATTGGGTTGAATGGCACAACGCTTTCGCGAGCAGGCTCGCTCCCACAGGGGATTGCGTACGACCATAAATCACCTGTGGGAGCGAGCCTGCTCGCGAAGACAATCCAGAGGGCGAAGCAGGAACAACTGCCTCACCCCGTCTGATTCAGAAGAACCCCAACGGATTGATGTCGTAGCTCACCAGCAGGTTCTTGGTCTGCTGATAATGGTCGAGCATCATTTTGTGGGTTTCACGCCCGACGCCGGACTTCTTGTAACCGCCGAACGCGGCATGCGCCGGGTACAGGTGGTAGCAGTTGGTCCACACGCGACCGGCCTTGATCGCCCGGCCCATCCGGTAGGCGCGGTTGATGTCGCGGGTCCACAGGCCGGCGCCGAGGCCGAACTCGGTGTCGTTGGCAATCGCCAGGGCTTCGGCTTCGTCCTTGAAAGTGGTGATGCTCACCACCGGGCCGAAGATTTCTTCCTGGAACACGCGCATCTTGTTGGTACCCTTGAGCAGGGTCGGCTGGATGTAATAACCGGTGGCCAGGCTGCCCTCGAGTTTTTCCACCTTGCCGCCGGTCAGCAGTTCCGCGCCTTCGCCCTTGGCGATTTCCAGGTACGAGAGGATCTTGTCGAATTGCTGCTCGGACGCCTGGGCGCCGACCATGGTGTCGGTGTCCAGCGGGTCGCCACGTTTGATCTGGCTGACTTTCTTCATCACTGCCTGCATGAATTCGTCGTAGATCGATTCCTGCACCAGCGCGCGGGAAGGGCAGGTGCACACTTCGCCCTGGTTGAAGAACGCCAGCACCAGGCCTTCGGCGGCTTTTTCGATGAAGCTCGGCTCGGCCTGCATGATGTCTTCGAAGAATATGTTCGGCGACTTGCCGCCCAGTTCCACGGTCGACGGAATGATGTTTTCCGCTGCGCATTTCATGATGTGCGAGCCGACCGGGGTCGAGCCGGTGAAAGCGATCTTGGCGATGCGCTTGCTGGTTGCCAGTGCTTCGCCTGCCTCTTTACCGAAGCCTTGCACGACGTTGAGCACGCCCGGCGGCAGCAGGTCGCCGATCAGTTCCATCAGCACGCAGATGCCCAGCGGGGTTTGCTCGGCAGGTTTGAGCACCACGCAGTTACCGGCGGCCAGCGCTGGCGCAAGTTTCCACGCGGCCATCAGCAGCGGGAAGTTCCACGGGATGATCTGGCCGACCACGCCCAGCGGTTCATGGATGTGATAGGCCACAGTGTTGCCGTCGATTTCCGCAGCGCTGCCTTCCTGGGCGCGCAGGCAACCGGCGAAATAACGGAAATGGTCAGCGGCCAGGGGGATGTCGGCGTTGAGGGTTTCGCGGATGGCTTTACCGTTGTCCCAGGTTTCGGTGATCGCCAGCAGTTCGAGGTTTTCTTCGATGCGGTCGGCGATTTTCAGCAGGATCAGCGAGCGCGCCTGCACGGAAGTAGCGCCCCACGCATCGGCGGCGGCGTGGGCAGCGTCCAGCGCCTTGTCGATGTCTTCGGCGGTGGAGCGGGGGAATTCGGCGATTGGCTGGCCATTGACTGGCGAGGTATTGGTGAAGTACTGACCTTTGACCGGCGCGACGAATTCGCCGCCGATGTAGTTACCGTACTTGCTCTTGAACGAGACTTTGGCGCCGTCGGTACCGGGATGGGCGTAACGCATGATGATGTTCTCCTTGGCTTTGTACTTATTAGAGAAACGCGCAAGTGCGCTTGCTATAAGCGTAGAGCAAGGCTCGGGCCACTGCCGTGCAGGTCAGGCAAATCAAGGGCTTGGCCGGTTTGTCTCGGACGAATGGAGAGCCGCTGTGACGGTTTCGGTACAGCGCGCGTGACAATTTGTACCGCTTGCGACACAGCCCGTGACCGGGCGGTCTTGCCGGCATTGCAATGCGTTGGTGGCTGAGGGATCCTCAGCCAACAGCAATCCGGTAGGAGCTGCCGAAGGCTGCGATCTTTTGCTTTTGTTTTTCAAGATCAAGATCAAAAGATCGCAGCCTGCGGCAGCTCCTACACAGGATTGCGTCGACCTCTCGGGGAGAACAATAAGAAATGCACGACAACCATTTGAGTCGCCATGCCCGCCAGGTTCTCACCGTCACCCAGGGCAAACCGCACCTGCACGGCCCCGGCGCCGATCCGTCGATCGCCCGTTCGTGGCTGCGTTGCCTTGAGGACTATCACCTCGATCCTTCCGTGACCATGGCGCCGACCGTGCTTGAGCATGGCCGAGTACTGGAAAGTCGCGAACGTCTGCAACAAGTGCTGCAAATTGCCGGCACCGAGATGAGCAGCCTGCATCAGCAACTCTCCGGCGCCGGCCATGCGGTGCTGCTGACTGACGCGCGCGGTGTGATCCTCAATTGCGTCACCGCGCCGGCCGAACGGAAGATTTTCGAGCGCGCCGGTCTCTGGCTCGGCGCTGACTGGAGCGAAGCCTGCGAAGGCACCAACGGCATCGGCACCTGCCTGGTCGAGCGTCAGGCGCTGACCATTCACCAGGACGAGCATTTTCGCGGCCGCCACACCGGGCTGACCTGCTCGGCGAGTCCGGTGTTCGATCCGCACGGTGAATTGCTGGCGGTACTTGATGTGTCTTCGGCGCGGCCGGACGTTTCACGGCAAAGTCAGTTCCACACCATGGCGCTGGTCAATCTGTCGGCGAAGATGATCGAGAGCTGCTATTTCCTGCGCTGTTTCGATAATCAATGGTTGCTGCGTTTTCATCTGCAGGCCGAGTCCGTCGGCCTGTTCAGTGAAGGGCTGCTGGCGTTTGACGGCGAAGGGCGGATCAGCGCAGTCAACCAGAGTGCGCTGAACCTGCTCGGGCATATTCGCGGTGGTTTGCTCGGGCAACCGGTGGAAGCGTTTTTCGATTGTTCGCTGGATGACCTGCTCGGTCGCGCGAGTGCCAACGCCAGCGCCAGTTGGCCGCTGCGCACCCGTGATGGCCGGCATCTGTTTGCCGTGTTGCGCGGTGAATCGCGCAAACCTTCTGCCATTGTTCCAACGCCAATCACTGCTCCAGCGCCACGCCTGTCCGGCATTTGCCTCGGCGACGAAGCGTTGCAGGCGGAATTTCGCAAAGCCCTGCGCGTGTTCGAGCGCGACGTGCCGCTGTTGATCAACGGCGAAACCGGCTCGGGCAAGGAGGCGTTTGCCAAGACAGTGCATCAGGCCAGCCAGCGCTGCGGCAACGCTTTTGTCGCACTCAATTGCGCGGCCATTCCGGAAAGCCTGATCGAGAGCGAACTGTTCGGCTATCGCGGCGGCAGCTTCACCGGCGCACGCAAGGACGGCATGCGCGGCAAGCTGCAACAGGCAGATGGCGGCACCTTGTTCCTCGACGAAATCGGCGACATGCCACTGGCGTTGCAGACGCGTTTGCTGCGGGTGCTGGAAGATCGGCAAGTGGTGCCGATTGGCGGCGAGCCGCAAGCGGTAGACGTGCGCATCATCAGTGCGACGCACCGCAACTTGCTCGAACGAGTCGAGGACGGCAGTTTCCGTGAAGACCTGTATTACCGCTTGAACGGGCTGGAAGTGGCGTTGCCGGCATTGCGTGAGCGCAGTGATAAATCGCAGTTGCTGGACTTTCTCCTGGCCGAGGAGGCCGGAGGCGAAACGATTCTGATCGACGAAGCGGCGCGGCAGGCGTTGCTGGCGTTCGATTGGCCGGGCAATGTGCGGCAGTTGCGCAATGTCCTGCGTACGCTGGCGGCGTTGTGTGATGACGGGCGGGTCGGCGTTGAGGATTTGCCGGTGATGATTCGGCAGGCGCGGCCGGCGGCTGCGCCTGTGCATATTGCCGCCCAGCCATTGGACGACGCCGAGCGTGTCGCATTGCTCAATGCGCTTGAGCAGACGCGCTGGCATATGACCCGTACCGCTGAACAGTTGGGCGTCAGCCGCAATACGCTGTACAGAAAGCTTCGCAAGCATGGAATTGAACGGCGTGTCAGCTAGAAGGCCCTCACCCTAGCCCTCTCCCAGAGGGAGAGGGGACCGACCGCGTTGAATGAGCGTAAGTCGCCAGTCTGAAATATTGAGGCGAACTCACAATTTGAACGCAGCGCAGATCGGCTCCCTCTCCCTTGGGAGAGGGCTGGGGTGAGGGGCTGCGGTCGAAAAACGAACCCGAGATGTAGCGGCCTACCCGTGCGCAGACTTCAGCTAAAGAGTGCCATTTCCCCCTCCCTACGCTAACCTGCGGCCATGTTTTACGAGGTCGACTATGCACATTCATATTCTGGGTATCTGCGGGACTTTCATGGGCTCGATGGCAGTGTTGGCCAAAGAGCTGGGTCATCACGTCACCGGCTCCGACGCCAACGTCTATCCGCCGATGAGCACGCAGCTCGAGGCCCAGGGCATTCAGCTGACGCAGGGTTATGACCCGGCGCAGCTCGATCCGGCGCCGGATCTGGTGGTAATCGGCAATGCCATGTCCCGTGGCAACCCGGCGGTGGAATATGTGCTGAACAAAGGCCTGCCGTACGTCTCCGGCCCGCAGTGGCTGGCTGACCACGTGCTGCAAGGTCGCTGGGTATTGGCCGTGGCCGGTACGCATGGCAAAACCACCACCAGCAGCATGCTTGCCTGGGTGCTGGAACATGCCGGGATGAGCCCGGGTTTCCTCATCGGCGGCGTGCCGCAGAATTTCTCGGTGTCGGCGCGCCTGGGCGGTACGCCGTTCTTTGTGATCGAGGCTGACGAATACGACAGCGCCTTTTTCGACAAGCGTTCGAAATTCGTTCACTACCGTCCGCGCACTGCGATCCTCAACAATCTTGAGTTCGATCACGCCGACATCTTCCCTGATCTACCAGCAATCGAGCGTCAGTTTCATCACTTGGTGCGCACCATTCCGAGCGAAGGGCTGGTCATCCACCCGACCACCGAGCCAGCGTTGCAGCGCGTGATCGAGATGGGTTGCTGGACCCCGGTGCAAACCACCGGCGCCGGCGGTCAGTGGCAGGTAAAACTACTGAGCGAGGACGGCTCGGCGTTCGAAGTGATGTTCGAAGGCGTGTCCCAGGGCACCGTCGAGTGGGAATTGACCGGTCAACACAACGTCGCCAATGCCTTGGCCGCGCTGGCTGCGGCGCGTCACGTTGGCGTGGTGCCATCGATGGGCATCGCCGGTTTGAGCGCGTTCAAGAACGTCAAACGACGCATGGAGAAAGTCGCCGAGGTGCGCGGCATCACCATTTACGACGACTTCGCTCACCACCCGACCGCTATCGCCACCACGCTTGATGGCCTGCGCAAACGCATCGGCGACGCGTCACTGATTGCGATCATCGAGCCGCGCTCCAATTCGATGAAGCTCGGCGCCCACCGTGACGGTCTGCCGGACAGCGTGGTCGATGCCGATCAGGTGATCTGGTATGCCCCGGCCAACCTCGGTTGGGACCTCGGCGCCACCGCAGCGTTATGCACCGTGCCGTCCATCGTCAGCGATTCGCTGGAAGGCATCATCGAGCGCGTGAAGAGCCAGGCGCAGCCCGGCACCCACGTGGTGATCATGAGCAACGGCGGCTTCGGCGGCCTGCACGGCAAGCTCGCCGAGGCACTGCAATGAACACTTTTTCCCAGGCCGGCGGCCCGGAACGCATCACCCTGGCGATGACCGGCGCATCGGGCGCGCAGTACGGCTTGCGCCTGCTCGATTGCCTGGTGCGCGAAGATCGCGAAGTGCACTTCCTGATCTCCAAGGCGGCGCAACTGGTAATGGCCACCGAGACCGATGTGTCCCTGCCGAACAAGCCGCAGATGATGCAGGCCTTTCTGACCGAATACACCGGCGCCGCTGCCGGGCAGATTCGCGTGTATGGCAAGGAAGACTGGATGTCGCCGGTGGCTTCGGGCTCCGGCTCGCCGGCAGCCATGGTGGTGGTGCCGTGTTCGACCGGCACGCTGTCGGCGATTGCCACCGGCGCCTGCAACAACCTGATCGAACGCGCGGCGGACGTTACGCTGAAAGAGCGCCGCCAGTTGATTCTGGTGCCGCGCGAGGCGCCGTACTCGAGCATTCATCTGGAGCACATGCTCAAGCTGTCGAATCTGGGCGTGACGATTCTGCCGGCCTCGCCGGGCTTCTATCACCAGCCGCAGACCATCGATGATCTGATCGACTTCGTTGTGGCGCGGATTCTCAATCTGCTCGGCATCCCGCAGGACATGCTGCCGCGTTGGGGCGAGCATCACTTGAGCAGCGATGAATAAGCTGCTGGTGCTTGTGCTGGCGCTGCAATTGGGTGGATGCGCTACCGTGCGCACGCTGGATGCGGCCAAACCCGGCGCACCGGTGGTGTATGCCGGGACGCGGCTGGATTTGTATGCGTTGAACGGCGGGTGTTGTGCGATGGACCGGTTCGGTGCCGAGGCGCCGAGCTATCCGGGAGTGGACCTGCCGGCCAGCGCGTTGCTCGATACGCTGTTGTTGCCGTTGTCATTGCTCACCGTGATTGGCGTGGGCTTTCAGGCGACTGGTGGATTGTAAAGGTCAAAAGATCGCAGCCTTCGGCAGCTCCTACAGGGGAATGGGGGCTTCTGTAGGAGCTGCCGAAGGCTGCGATCTTTTGGTTCTGAAAGTCCCGGAGTTATTTGCCTAACTTGCGCAGTTCATCCGATTCGATCACCCGCACCCCATCCTGTTCTTCCAGCGCCAGGCGCCACATCGCTCGCGCCAACTGGCACGCTTCGATGCCGTGGTATTTCCCCGGAATCAGCTTCGATAACGGCCCGGCCAGTTGCTCGACCAGGCGTGGTTCGGTGCGTTCGCCAAGCAACAGCGAAGGTCGGCAAATGGTCAGCTGCGGCCAGTTCTGCGCGCGCAGGGCCTGTTCCATTTCACCTTTGACCCGGTTGTAGAACACCGAGGAATTCGGATCGGCGCCAATCGCACTGATCACGATCAGGTGTCGTGCGCCCATCTCCCGCGCGCGCTTGGCGAACGCCACGACCATGTCCAGATCCACCGCGCGAAAGGCTTCTTCGGAGCCGGCCTGTTTGATCGTCGTGCCGAGGCAGCAGTAGGCGATATCGACCCGGCCACTGAGCTGCGGCAGAAACGCCTGCGGGTCGCCGACCGGGTTTTCCAGATGGGGATGCTCGGCCAGCGGCCGGCGCGAAGGGGCGAGGACACGGGTAATGGTTGGTTCGTTGAGCAAACGGTCGAGCAGATGTTCACCGGTCAGTCCGGTGGCTCCGGCAAGCAATACGTGCTGAGGCGTCAAGTACATAGTGTCTCTCCCTTGATACTGTTCAGCTTAGTTGCCTTTTTTCGCCGCGTCGTTCAATGCGCTGCTTTGCAACGCTTTGCGCGCCTGCTGTTTTCGCAGCAGCTGCCAATGCGACAGCACGGTTTTCGGCGCCCAGATCTGCGGCTCCGAGGCTTCGAAGCCGTCGGCCAGCTCACGTTCGGCGACGGTGGCCTTGGCCAGTTTGAATGCCTGCTCAAGGTCGTCGGTCTGGTTCAGTGCCTGGGCAAACAGCGCATCGCCGAAATAAGTGAAGTTGGCTTCTTCCGAGCAACCGAACGACACCCGATCGGCGCGCGAGGCAGTCATGATCAGCGTGCGTTCGTCCTTCAGCGCCGGGATAAATCCACCGGAATAGCACGAGGAAATCACGATGACCTTGTCGCGATGCTTCAGCGGCGCGAGCACGGCGGCGAGTTCATCGGCGGGCAGGTCGGCCAGTTCCATGCGCGGCTGGTCGAGCACCAGTTCATGTTCGGCGGTGCCGTGGCTGGTCAGATAAATGAACAGCAGGTCTTCCGGCCCGCTGCGTTCGGCAAGGGCTTGCGCGGCGCGGCGCAGGTTTTCGCGGGTGGCCATCGGCCGGTCGCCGAGATGATCGCGATGATTGACCAGGCGGATCTGGCCGTAGGCGCCGAAGCGCGTACTGAGCATGTTGGCGACGTAATCGGATTCACGCAGGAACACGCTTTGCTTGCCGTCGCCACCGAGGGTCAGGGTGTACAACTCGACTGCCGGAGTCGAAGCGGGGATCGCCGCCAGTGCCTCGTCGAGCAGACGACCCTGGGCGAGCAGACCGAGTTCGAGAGTGTCGGGCAGCAACTTGCCGTCGGCGTCACGTACGCGTTGGCCGTTGATCCAGGTGCCGCTGAGCACGCTGCCATCGGTCAGCACCAGAGTACCGCGTCCTGAATAGCTGTCGTTGTCGAAGCCGCCGATGTAGAAGCTGCCATCGGCGAGGTTCAAACGGCCCTGGCCGGTGAAGCGCCAGTCATTGAACACACCGATGTAATGGCTGCCATCAGCGCCGATCAGTTCGCCCTTGCCGGTCAGCGCGCCTTCCTTGAACTGGCCGAGCCAGACGTCGCCGTCGGCGTTCTCGTAGCGGCCTTTGCCGTGCAATTGATTGTTCTTGAAGCCGCCGACGTAGATATCGCCGTCGGCGCTGTTGTAAGTGCCGTTGCCTTCCAGTTGACCGTTGACGAAATGGCCTGTGAACGAATTGCCGCTGGCATCGCCGCGCTGGCCTTCGCCGTTGGGTTTGCCGTGGGCGAACTGGCCCTGGTAGGAACTGCCGTCGTCCATTTCCAGGCGGCCGAGGCCGGAATACTGGTCAGCCTTGAACTCGCCGCGATAGGTCATGCCGTTTTCTTTCAGCGTGCCTTCGCCATCGCGCCGGCCCTGCTTGAAACCACCGGTATAACTGCTGGCATTGGTGCTCAGGCTGCCCTGTCCATCAAACAGACCTTGCTGGAACTGGCCGCGATAGACCTCGCCATTGCTGCCATGCCATTCGCCCTGCCCGTGCCACTGCCCCTTGTCGAACTCTCCGGCGTACCAACTGCCGTTGGGGTAGTCGACGCGGCCCTGACCTTGCAGCAAGCCGTCGACCAGTTCACCGCGATAGCGACCGCCATCGGGCAGGCGCGCATCCGGCGGCAACAGCGATTCGCCGTCGCCGCAAGCGGTGAGCATCAGGGTCAGGGCAAGGGGTGCAAGTCGAGCGATTGAGCGCATAGCGGGATCCGGGCAATTAGGCGACCGAGTATGCCGCAGCTATGCGTCGCATATATACAGACGTGACGCGAAACAGCGTGCGCTGCTTCGCATCCGGGATGATCAGACGAAGCAGAGTGACAGCGGCTCGGCGATGTAGGCCGGTTTGTCCGAGCCTTCTATCTCCAGTGTCGCGGTGGCCTTGAGCAGCCACTGGCCGGGTTTTTTCTCGGTCACCTCGACCATGTCGACCTTCAGTCGGACTTTCGAATTGACCTTGACCGGCTGGATGAAACGCACGCTGTCCAGGCCATAGTTGACGACCATCTTCACGCCTTCGGGCAGCACGAGGATGTCTTCCATCAGTTTCGGCATCAGCGACAGCGACAGGAAACCATGGGCGATCGTGCTCCCAAACGGGGTTTGCGCGGCCTTGACCGGATCGACGTGAATGAACTGAAAATCACCGGTGGCTTCGGCGAACAGGTTGATGCGCTCCTGATCGATGGTGAGCCATTCGGAACGTCCAAGTTCCTTGCCGACATAATCTTTGAGCTCTGCAACGGGAACATAGGGCATTGAGACTCTCCTTGGGTTCATCGGTTTTATAGTTTTTCAGGGGGCGGATTTGACCGGCCTGCGAACCACTGTAGATCATCATGGCGATTTGCTCAGGTCAACCGACCATGCTTTTGGCGAATGCCGGTCCATAGCGCCGGCATGCTTATAATGCCGAGCCCCTGCTGGGTGAAATAGAAGACGGAGATGTCAGATGTTGTTACGTGGCCTGACCCTGCTGGTGCTGTTCCAACTGCTCGGCACGGCGCTCAATCATTTGCTGTTGCCGATATTGCCGGGGCCGATCATCGGGCTGCTGCTGTTGCTGGTGTTCCTGATCATTCGCGGTGAAGTCGGCGAGCCGCTGAATCAGGCGGCGGGCAGCCTGCTGCGTTATCTGCCGTTGCTGCTGGTGCCGCCAGCGGTGGGCGTGATGGTGTATGCCACGGCGATTGCCGCCGATTTCTGGGCGATCGTCGGCGCGCTGGTGGTCTCGCTGATCCTGTCGATGGCCTTTGCCGGCGTGCTCATGCAACGGCTGGTCAAACGTCATGCGCCGCCGGCGGAGGAATCCTGATGCTGTTCGACTGGCAAGGCGCGTGGACCTCGGTGATTCATCATCCGCTGTTCGGCATTGGCATCACGCTAGGCGCTTATCAACTGGTGCTGGCGGCATTCGAGAAAACCCGCTGGATCTTTCTGCAACCGGTGCTGGTCTCCATGTTGTTGGTGATCGGTGTGCTGGTCGGCTGCGGCCTGACCTACGCGGAGTATCGCAAGAGCACCGAAATCCTCAGCATTCTGCTGGGGCCGGCCACGGTGGCGCTGGCGGTGCCGCTCTACCTGAATCTGCGCCGCATCCGGCAATTGTTCTGGCCGATTTTTACTACTCTGGTGATAGGCGGGGTGGTCGCAACGGGCATGGGCGTGGCGCTGGGCTGGTGGTTCGGTGCCGATCACATGATCCTGATGACCATGGCGCCTAAATCGGTGACGTCGCCGATCGCCATGCTGGTTGCCGAGCAGATCGGCGGTGTGGCGGCGCTGGCAGCGGTGTTTGTATTGATCACCGGGGTCATCGGCGCGATCTTCGGCCCGGCGCTGCTGACCCGCCTCGGCGTGCACAGCCCCGAAGCGCGCGGCATGGCGCTGGGCATGACCGCTCATGCGGTCGGCACGGCGGTGGCGATGCAGGAAAACGATGAGTGCGGCGCGTTCGCCGCGCTGGCAATGAGTCTGATGGGTGTGGCCACGGCGGTGTTCCTGCCGTTGGCGGTGTCGATGGTGGTGTAAGGAAATGTCTATGAGTCTGCCGCTTTTTCCGCTGAACACGGTGCTGTTCCCCGGCTGCAACCTCGACCTGCAGATCTTCGAGGCGCGCTACCTCGACATGATCGGCCGCTGCATGAAGCAGGGCGTCGGTTTCGGTGTGGTGTGCATTCTGGAGGGCAACGAAGTCGGTGTGGCACCAGAAGGTTTCGCAATGGTTGGCTGCGAGGCGCGGATCACCGATTTCCAGCAACAGGACAACGGCCTGCTCGGCATTCGCGTCCAGGGCGGGCGGCGTTTCACGGTGTTGCGCACCGAAGTGCAGCGCGATCAGTTGATCGTCGCCGACGTCGAATGGCTGGACGATGAGCCCGAGCAACCGTTGCAGGACGAGGACGCCGATCTGGTCGCGCTGCTCAAGGCGCTGGCCGAACACCCGATGGTCGAAGCGTTGGACATGGGCACTGAAGCCGCCGGTCAACAGTCACTGGCCAATCAGCTTGCCTACCTGTTGCCGTTCGCCGAAGAAGACAAGATCGATCTGCTGCAACTCGACGACCCTCAGCAACGGCTGGATGCGATCCAGGCATTACTCGACGAGTTGCAGGGCGAACTGTTCGCCTAGTTTCACTTGCAAAACGCATGACTCAAGGCGCAAACGAAGATCAGCGCAGGCCCACCCTGACACGATGTTGAAACCGGCAGCGCACGGTCAGCTCATGTTGACCGGGATGAACAGACCTTCGCGGTCGACGCGCTCTTGCAGATCATTGAGCAGGCGCCATTGATTGCTCACCGAGTTGTAAACCAGCGTGCCCGCTGTCTCGGGTTTGTAACCGATGTGGGTGACGTAGACCCGTGCGGCCAGTTCGTGGCGTTGTTTGTGCTTGTCGATATCTGCCAGCAATGCCTCGACACTGGCGTAGCCACGAGCATCGATCACATACAGCTGCAACACCTCAAACAACAGCGACACTTCATAAATGTTGCCGGCTGACGTCACCACACCGATGCACTCCACCGGAGTGTCATCCAAGATGTCCGGCAACTCTACCGTGACGCTGGCAATGCGCAGGCGGTTGCCCTGGAGCTGAATGTCGGCGCGCGTGACGGTTTCTGTCAGGGTACGGGTGAACAGATTCCATCTCGATGCATTGGCCGTTTTTGCCGCAGCGCCCGGTGTGGCCAGACGCAGGATGCTGTTGCTGGCGAGATAAACGTCGTAAGTCGCGCTTTTGCCTTCGAGCAGATAAATCCCGGTGTGCGGCCGCGATTCGATGACCACTTTGCTGTTCTGGGCGCCCAGTGATGGTTTCTCGCTGACCAGCGGACGGATGAATGGATATTTTCCGTTGCGCCGCTTCAACCAGCTCCGCGAGCTGAGCACACGGATGCCGGGATTTCTAGCGTCGTCCCGGTAATCGAACGCGGGCACCTGCACGCGGTATGAAACGTCATCCTGCATGACCAGCACGATGTCCCGGGCCAGAAGCGGTGTCGTGACCTTCAGGCTGTTTTGGCCACTGTAGCCCGTCGCGGCGGCAATCGTCTGGATCACGCCCTTGAAGGCCAGCACTCTGGATGGCAGCAGAATCGACAGGCTGATGTTGTTGTAGGTCAGGTGCGTATTGCCCGAAACACCCTGGCGCAATTCCACGCCATAGCTGACCACCACGTCGACGATCTCGCTGTCCTGGTAATCCAGGTAAATCGTACGGGCGCCGGTAGCGTTGCCTGTGGCGACGAATTCGACCCTGTGCTCGGTACGTGCGACGAAGTGGCGCTGCACGTCCTGACCGTCCAGCGCCACCGTGCCACCGTTGACGATTGCCGGGGCGGGTGCCGGCCGTCCGCTGACAGTGACGGCAACCTCGATGTCCTGACTCAACGCTTCACCAGGTCGAGTGGGCAGTTGCGCGCGCAGTTCATAGCCATCGAGAGTGCGGAACACCCACCGAGCATTGTTCAATTGACGCTGACCGTTGACTGTCTGGTAGACGTTTTCAAGGGTCAGCACATGGTCGGGGTCGCTGCCGTCCCTGCCGCGCAAAGAATTGACCACCAGTGAGGTGCCGATGATTTGCCAGCGTTGAATGACCGCCATCGGCCAGCCGAATTCGATCAGGCTCGAATGGTCGCCACACTCGATGATCGTTGTACGTGCATTGGTGTCGGCGATGTAATAGCGATCTTCGCCGCCGCCGCCCTCTATCGTGCACTCGGTACCAGAGATTGCGATCGTGTCGTTGCCGTCGCCGGCGCTGATGCGGTCGTAACCGTTGGCGGAAATCTGGTTGGGCTGGTCATTGCCCGTGATAGTGCTCGTGCCTTTGCGCAAGGTCGCAACGTTTTCAATGGAGGTCAGATGGGCGACTTCGAGGGTGTCGTTCGCAGAGTCCGGGCCGCGAAGTGAGACCTTGCCGGTTTGCAGGTTGACGTCGTGACCGATGTAACGCGTGTCGGTAATCGCGCGGACGCCTTCGAACGCAACCAGGTCGTTGCCCGAACCGCCATCCAGCACATTGATGTGCGGCGGTTTGCTCGATCGATCCAGTTCCTGATCAGAGACTTCCTGGTAGAACGCATCATTTGTGTCGCCGCCCGTCAGTGCCTTATGGCCGTCGCGGTAAGTGAAGAGGTTGGGCCGCGCCTTGACGCCAACCACGCGGTCGTTGCCATCACCCAGACGCCAGAACACGCCTTTGCCTTCGCCTGGGCTGCCGCTGATCATGCCTTTGAGGTTGTCGGGTAATCCGAGGCTCGCGTCGACTGCATCGTCGCCGCCAACGATCACCGCCTGGCTGTCGAGTCTGAACGGCAACTGCCCGGCGCTTTCGTCCCACTGGTAACGCCACAGTTCGACAGGGCGCAGTTCAGCGCGAAACGCGCCATTGACGACCTGTGCGATGGAGTCCTTATAAGCACCGGCCAGCATGTCTTGCGCCGACAGTTCGAGCTGTTTTCCATAGTCACTGTAAAGCCTGGACAGTTTGAAGCGATCCATCACCTCGGTGTCCAGTTCCTTGCCGGTGAAGGCGAACCATCCCGAGCGCAGACGCTCGAGTGTCGTCAGTTCGATGTAGTCGTCGATATCGTCGACGACCCTGGCGGCCTGATAAATCATCGATCCGCCGATGAGCAACGCAGCGGCCGCAAGGCCGAGCGGGCCGGCAACGCTGCCGAAGCCGGCCAGCGCGGCGACGCCCAGCACCAGGCTGATACCCGCGCCCGCTACACTCAGGGCACCGCTGAAATAATGATCCTGAGCTTGTTTGCCCGATGTCGCGGCGGCGGCGTTGAAGGATTTGATCGCGTCAACGATGTCGAACGGCAAGGTAATCGCGCTGGCGAACAGTCCCGCACCACGGCTCATGTATTTGCCGATTGAGGTCAGCGCAAAACCCCTCAGCACGTTGCTGCCCTGAGTCAGCATCGCCTGGCCTGTTCTGGTCAGGCCCTGCTCGATGATCAGCGAGCCGAGTTCTGCAGCGATGGATCCGCCGTAGTACAGCATTTCCAGTGCCTCGCCTTTCTTGATCGCATCGGTCAGCGCCATGTAGCTGCTGTAGATGCCAAAGGCTTGCATGCCGACTCCCGCGCCGCTCATCAAATAGCTTTTGCTCTTGTTGATCCAGCCCGGTGCGTTTTCAAACGCGTCCGCACGGTGGATTTCCAGCTTTTGCGCAGCCTTGCCCAGCTTGTTGAGACGATCCATGGCGCTGCCGGAAGCCAGCGGCGTGTCACTGATGAACAGTGGGCCGGCATCAATCGAGCGCTTGCAGGCAATTTCGTAGAACAGCATTGCGGCTATGTCATTGTCGGGGAAATCCACGGCCTGCAAGCGCGACTGCACCTGCGCCGATTGAAAATTGAGTCCGTCGAGAAATGCCTGATCCACGCTCTTCATGTGGGCGTTCGCCGCACTGACCGGTTGACCGTCAATGGTCGCCCCCAGCGCTTGCAATTCGACCCGACTGATCATGATCTCACCGATGCGTAGCAGGCCCAGATGCTTGTCCAGGGCTTTGAGGGTTTTGCGAAGCGACGGATCAATGTCAGGCGCCTGCGTCTGATTGCGCATATGGGTGGGCGGCGCATGGGGATTCGCCGAGACGTCGATGGGGGTAACTTCAAGTGCGCGAACGTGGGCGATATGGGTCGCAGGGACGATGAGTTTCGACACGTATTAATCCTTTAATGGTGTGCATGAGGATGCCGGTCTCCTCTCCGGCGTTGTATGGGCGTGCCCGGTTCAGGGCCAGGCGATGTCGTATGCAAACTCGTTTTTATTGCCTGACAGCCTGAGGATTGGCAGTCCTGCCGCTTCCACTTTGTCGATCAGTCGGTCGTATTGGAATTTGTTGGCGTGCCCGGCATGGGTCGCCGCCTCGATGCGCTCAGCGTCCGCGCCGGCCTGTTCCTTGATGTCTGCGACCCTGGCGCCTTTGCTCAGGTCTGTGTTCAGCAACCAGATACGCTCGGCTGGAACTCCGCTGCGGGTGACCGAAATCAGCCCCTCGAAATCGTCGGAGGGAAACCAGGTCGGCGGGTTCTCACGCGCAGCGGAATTGAACGCCATGTTCTCTTCGTGCGGGACGACTTCCAGATTGCGCGTGTCGAGGGCGTACATGAACATTTCTGTCTGCCGCGTGCGTGAGGACCGATAACCCCGCTCGTGATCCCAGGCGACGGGACTCTCAGGATCAGACCAGTCGGATGAGGAACTGCTTGAATCATCGGCGTCGCTTGCGCCGCTGTCTGAGCTGCTGTCACCCGCGTCGCGTCCCGGATATTTATGGGTCTGGCTGTTGAAACGCAGGTATGCGGGATCGGGGGCGCTGGCATACATCTGGCCCTGCTCGAGACTGAACGTCGCGCTGATCGGCTTGTGCGTGGTGGCGCCGGGTTTGTGGTGGTAGCGGGGCAGCATGGTGCCGTCATTCGCCAGCTCGAACGGCGTGCGCTCGTCACCGCGAAACAGTGCCGGGATGTCCGTGCGATACAGGCAATTGTGTTTGTTGCGCAGGTAACCGAGCTGTTTCAACAGCGCCTCGCGGACTTCGGGGGTCAGGCCTTGTTCGGCGTCGTACCAGTCGTGGCGGGCATTGTGCTTGAGGTTGAGCTGCTCGACCGCATCCTTGGCCAATTGCTCGAAGCGTCGCGGGTGGGTGACGTCATCCAACAGGCGCTTGTGCGCCAGTGCCCAGGCTGGAATCGCCAGATGGTCGCTCATCTCCTGCTGCAAGCGGGTCAATTGCCTGGGCAGCAGATTGAACGATTGCAGAAAGGCTTCGCGCTCTGCACGGCTCATCTGCGGATGCAGCCAGCGCAGTGAGTTGCGCAGCAGATCGGTCAGCGGATTTCCGGTGGTTGTGGGATGTGCCCACTGTGGCGGCATGCCGCTGGCCTGAGCTTCGACACGAAAGCGCGCGATGTCCTGGCCCTGCAAGCCATATAGCTGCCAGATCTCATGATCGGTCCACTGTTTGAGGTGGGTCGGCGACGCCGCGAATCCCCCCGACGGAGGATCTACCGGAATGAAATTGCCAAATGAATCCCTGAAGGCGAACAGGGGGGCGTCTGTGCGCGCTGCAAAAAGCGGATGCATTTCGTAGTAACCCTGAGCATCCGGCGAACGCCCCGATGGACTGTAACGGCTTTGATTGATGGGCGTTGTCGCGGGGGCGAGCCGCGCTCGCTTCGGCGCGGGTTGTTCAGTCAGGCGCCAGGTGGGGCTGTCTGCGTTTTTATACAAAAGCGGTCCGGAGGGCACGCGCTCGGTCAGCAACTTGCTGCGCCATGCGCCGGTTTCATCCACGCCGACGTGAGTGGTTTGCAAAGCGCCCTGATATTCGACGTCGACGAACTTTCTGCCAACGACCCAGCGAAATCCATCGGGGTCAGCGGGCTTCATCCCACGCAGAAAAGCCTCTGACAACCAGTAATCGTTTATTGAAGTGGAATGTTCCGAACGATAAGCGCCGTGTGTCGGTAACTGAAAGATTTCGATCGCCGTAAGTCTCGGGTTTGCATCGGCGAGGGGGCTGCCGGAAGTTGTTGTGGGCAGCGTCTGGTCGTGACCACCGGTCCTTCTCGATATTTCAACGGCGCTGGCATCGATCAAGGGGCGATGTGGTGCCGGTGCGTGCGGATCAGTTTGATGCGGCGTTGTAACAGGCGTCTTGCGGGGTATCTTTGGACTCATGAATAACTCGACAAAGAATGAATTGATAAATGCCTCGGCAGAACTTCAATGCCGGGTCCGGATAAATATTGATTGTTGGCAAGTGCTCCAGCCGGGCGGATTGAACTCACGGATTTTCTGTTGCGCGAAATACTTCGCCACCGTGTTCCGGCTGGACTATGTAACGCTAGTTTGGCGTCGATTGGGAATGCGGAAACGTCGGTTTTATAACCAGGAAAGTTAACCGCAGGAGGGGAAGTTAGCGTAGGTAATCAACGCCGCTCTTGTCGGAATATTCCAAAAGAGCGGCGTATAAAAAATCTGGCTTGTGAGTTGTCTGTTTTAGTAGGCGTAACGCAACAATGTATGTGGCAAGTGGCGCAGTACGAAGAAGCCGAACAGAGCAACCATCGATGGCAGGATCAGCCACCAGATCTTGAACGGCATTGCATTAAGGGACGCCTGACGTTGGCTCAACCACAGCATCGCAGCACACACACAACTGGCGAGCATCGCCCCGGCCAATATGTCGGTTGGCCAGTGCGCGCCGAGATACACCCGCGACAGGGCGATAGAGAGTGCCGGGATGCAGGCAATCAGCAGCCAGGTCAGGCGCATGCGCGGCGGCTGACCGCGCCCGGCCAGCACGCCCAGCGTCAGGAACAGGGCGAACGCGCCAGAAGCGTGGCCGCTGGGCATGCTGTAGGTGGTCAATGGATCGCTGAGCACTTCCGGGCGCACCCGGGCGAAAAAATACTTGGTTCCGGTATTGGCCATCGCGGTGACCAACATGGTGGCGCCCGCGAACATTGCCTGGCGCCACTGCTTGCACAGCACCAGCAGAATGACGAGCAGGGCGCTGAACAGCAGCATGTTGCGGAATTCGCCGATCAGGGTCAGCGTCACGGCGATTTCGTCCAGCGCTGGCTGGCGGTGCTCCTGCACCAGGGTCATCACGCCGTTGTCGAGCGCGGTGAGGTATGGATAGCCGATGAACAGACCGATCAGGATCAGCAGGCTCATGCCGCCGATCCAGATCGTCGCGCGACGATGGCGGCGCACGCTGCTGTTGACGCTCAGGCCGACCATTACCGCGATGCTGGCGGCGACAATCCCGGCCTCCAGCCAGAACCCTTCAGGCAATGGCAGACGGAACGCCGCGCCGGTGGCCCAGCCCGGCAGCAGATAAGCCAGGCTCCAGCCAGCAGCGGCCAACAGGCTGACGGCGAAAAAACGCGGGAAGGGCATGTCGCACATCCCGGCGACCATTGGCAGCATTGGTCGTAGCGGGCCGATGAAACGCCCGACCAGCAAGCTGGCGATGCCATAGCGCTGGAAGTACGACTCGGCGCCGGCCATCCATTCCGGGTGATGGCGCAGGCCCGGCAGGCGGCGGATGTTCTGATGGAAATGCCGCCCCAGGAAGTACGAAATCAAGTCGCCGAGGATGCCGCCAAGAAAGCCCAGCAGCAGCGTTTCGCTCAATGACAGCGCGCCACTGCCGGCCAGTACCGCCACGCCGAACAACAGCACCGTGCCCGGCACGATCAGCCCGGCGATCGCCAGACATTCCACGCACGCAACGATGAACACCGCTGCGGCCAACCACTGCGGATTGGCGCCGAGCCATCCAGTGATGCTATCGAGCCATGGGCCCATACAGAAAAACTCCATTCATTCTTTAAGTAATTGTTACGCGGTTGACTGCTGACCTGTGGGAGCGAGCCTGCTCGCGAATACGCTGTGTCAGACGATAGAAGCGTTGGCTGGCACGACCCCTTCGCGAGCAGGCTCGCTCCCACAGGAGGGACATCATTCATTGACGGATGCGGCGTCGGTTACGGGAAGCAAAATATAATCCCGGCCTTCGACCTGACCCCGTCGCAGCGGGTTCCGCGTGCACCATTGCGCATACGCAGCGTCAACGAAGCGATACATCAAGTGTTCATCACGGCCCAGCGGAATGCCCAACCGGGTGGTTTGAATGATCTGCGCGGGTGGCGGTCCCGGGTCCTCGACCAGCAACAGTTCATGATCGAAACGCTTGGCGTCCCACATCGGCACTTTCAAACCCAGCGCCTTGCACAGCAGGGTCTGTCCGGCGCAGAGCTTCTGTGTCGGACGCGGTCGGCCCTGGGCATCGGGATTGTTCAGCAGCATCTGCGCCAGACTCGCCGGACCGCTCACTTCATCGACCCACGGATAGGCGGATTTGATCAGCACCGCGTTGCCCGGCCCCTGCGCACTGAAGTTCAGCGAATCACCGCCGCGTGCGTAGTACATATAGATGTGGCCGCCATCCAGAAACAAAGCCTTACGCTTTTCTGTATAGCCGAGCGAGGCGTGGCTGCCTTTTTCCGCGCAGTAATAGGCTTCGGTTTCGATGATTCGCGCACTCAGCCACAGATCGCCGACGCGATGGCGGATGACTTTGCCGAGCAGCGCCTGCGCCAGCACCTGGGCGTCGCGGTCGAAAAAACTGTCCGGCAGGCCCACGGGCAGGCGCGCGGACTCGGGGCAAAGGGGCACGTTGGTCATGATGGGCAAGGTTGATCCAGGCTCAGGAGGTCGTGATGATAACAACGCTGAGCTTAATTACGTCTGAACGACGGGCAAACGCAGCTCATTTCGACCATCCGCCCGTCACCGCTGTTAGTCCCGGGACGCGGCAGCTATAATCTGCCGCTTTCCTCTTTGCCAAGACCCCAGCAGACCATGACTGAGTCCGTTCTTGACTACATGACCCGATTGGGTCGCGCCGCCCGCGCTGCCTCCCGGGTCATCGGTCGCGCCAGCACCGCGCAGAAAAACCGCGCCTTGCAGGCTGCCGCCAATGCTCTGGACGCTGCGCGCGCCGAGCTGGCCGCCGCCAATGAGCTGGATCTGGCTGCCGGTCGCGCCAACGGTCTGGAGCCGGCGCTGCTGGAGCGTCTGGAACTGACCCCGGCACGCATCGACGGCATGATCGTCGGCTTGCGTCAGGTTGCTGCACTGGCGGATCCGGTCGGCGCGATTCGCGACATGAGCTTCCGTCCATCGGGTATTCAGGTCGGCAAGATGCGCGTACCGCTGGGCGTGATCGGGATCATCTACGAATCCCGCCCGAACGTGACCATCGATGCCGCCAGCCTCTGCCTGAAGTCCGGCAACGCGACCATCCTGCGCGGTGGCTCCGAGGCAATTCATTCCAATCGCGCGATTGCCGCGTGCATTCAGCGCGGTCTGGCCGAGGCCGAACTGCCCGCCGCCGTGGTGCAAGTGGTGGAAACCACCGACCGTGCCGCCGTCGGCGCGCTGATCAGCATGCCGGAATACGTCGACGTCATCGTGCCCCGTGGCGGTCGTGGCCTGATCGAACGCATCAGCCGCGATGCTCGCGTACCGGTGATCAAGCACCTGGACGGCATCTGCCACGTTTACGTCAGTGAACATGCCGATCTGGCCAAAGCCCAAAGCATCGCCTTCAACGCCAAGACCTACCGTTATGGCATCTGCGGCGCGATGGAAACCCTGCTGGTCGATCAGGCTGTTGCCAGGGATTTCCTGCCTTCGATGGCCGCGCAGTTCCGCGACAAAGGCGTCGAACTGCGTGGTTGCGAGCGCACCCGGGCGATCATCGAAGCGGTCGCGGCCTGCGAAGACGACTGGCACACCGAGTACCTGGCGCCGATTCTGTCGATCCGCGTGGTCGACGGTCTGGAGCAGGCGATCGAACACATCAACCATTACGGCTCCCATCACACCGACTCGATCGTCAGCGAAAACCTCGCTGACACCCGCCGGTTCGTGGCGGAAGTCGACTCGGCCTCGGTGATGATCAACACGCCGACCTGCTTTGCCGATGGATTTGAATACGGATTGGGTGCCGAGATCGGCATTTCTACTGATAAGCTGCACGCCCGCGGCCCGGTCGGGCTCGAGGGGCTGACCTGCGAGAAGTACATCGTGGTCGGCGATGGCCAGTTGCGCGGCCAGGCGACGGTCTGACTTGACCGACCTCGACCTGACAGCGCCGCACACCGGCAGCGAGTCGCGCCCGCAACGCATTGGCGTGCTGGGCGGTACGTTCGACCCGGTGCATATCGGCCATTTGCGTGGCGCGCTGGAAGTTGTCGAAGCCCTGGCGCTGGACGAGTTGCGCCTGATGCCGAACGCGCGGCCGCCACATCGCGGTATGCCGCAGGTGTCGGCGCAGGACCGGCTGGCGATGGTCGAGTGCGCGGTGGCCGGATTGCCGCCGCTGGTGGTGGACGCCCGCGAATTGCAGCGGGACAAACCGTCCTGGACCATCGATACCCTGGAGTCGCTGCGCGCAGAGATGCCCGCCGAGACCCAGGTTTTTCTGCTTTTGGGCTGGGACGCATTTTGCGGCCTGCCCACTTGGCACCGCTGGGAAGAGTTGCTCCAGCATTGCCACATCCTGGTGCTACAGCGCCCGGACGCCGACAGCGAACCGCCGGATGCCTTGCGCAACCTGCTGGCAGCGCGTTCGGTGAGCGACCCGCTGGCCCTGAAAGGGCCGAGCGGACAGATTGCATTCGTCTGGCAGACACCGCTCGCGGTTTCCGCCACCCAGATCCGTCAACTGCTGGCCAGCGGTAAGTCGGTACGTTTCCTGGTGCCCGACGCGGTCCTGGCCTACATCGATGCGCACGGTCTGTACCGTGCGTCGAACTGAACAAGGCGCGCTTCACCGATACGGATCACCGTATCCCCAAGCCGCCGAATACATGAGCAAAACGAGTTACATATGACTGATAAAGATCTACCGAAAGTAAAGCGCAAAGGCACGTTCAAGAGCGCACCACTGCCGGAAGCCGTCAACACCAACGAGCCGCTCAAGGGCGACGAACTGGTCAAGATTGCCGTCGCCGCGCTGGAAGACGTCAAGGCCCAGGACATCCAGATCATCGATGTGCGCGACAAGCAGAGCATCACTGACTACATGATCATCGCCACCGGTACCTCCAATCGCCAGATCAACGCGATGCTCGACAAGGTCCGCGAGGAAGTGAAAAAGCAGGGCGCCAAGCCGCTGGGCGAAGAAGGCAAGGGCGACAGCGATTGGGTCCTGCTCGACCTCGATCTGGTGATCGTGCACATGATGACTGCCTCGGCGCGTCAGTTCTACGACCTGGAGCGCCTGTGGGCCGGTGCCGAGCAAAGCCGTGCGGCCGATGCCAAGCACCACAGCCCGGAAAACACCCACGAGCATTTCACCAAGCTCAACAAAGACCAGTTCTAAGGGATTGCTGTGCGACTGCGCCTGATCGCCGTCGGTTCACGCATGCCCAAGTGGGTGGAAGAAGGCTGGCATGAATATGCCAAGCGTCTTCCGTCCGAGCTGGCGCTGGAACTGGTGGAAATTCCGCTCAATACCCGTGGCAAGAATGCCGACGTGGCCCGTTTCATCCGCCAGGAAGGCGAAGCCATGCTGGCCAAGGTCGGGCACAACGAGCGGATCGTCACGCTGGAGGTTCACGGCAAGCCGTGGAGCACCGAGCAACTGGCGGTCGAACTCGATCGCTGGCGCCTGGATTCGCGCACGGTCAACTTCATGGTCGGCGGCCCGGAAGGGCTGGCACCGGAAGTCTGTGCCCGCGCTGACCAGCGCTGGTCGTTGTCGCCGCTGACCTTGCCGCACCCGCTGGTGCGGATCCTGATCGGCGAACAGTTGTACCGTGCCTGGACCGTGTTGTCCGGCCACCCTTACCACAAGTAAGCCTGCCCTCATGTCTCAGCCGATCCGCATCAAGGACCACGAAAAGGACGCCCGTCTGGTGCGCAGCCGTGTCGTGTTCGGTGCGATCGTGATTGTGGCGCTGATCTGTGTGCTGATCGCGCGTCTGTATTACCTGCAGGTGATCCAGTACGAGTACCACTCGACCCTGTCGGAAAACAACCGCGTCCACGTGCAGCCTATTCCGCCGACGCGCGGGCTGATTTTCGACCGCAACGGCGTAGTTGTGGCCGACAACCGGCCGAGCTTCAGCCTGAGCATGACCCGCGAGCGCTCCGGCGACTGGCAACAGGTGCTCGACGTCATCGTCGAGGTGCTGGAGCTGACGCCCGAGGACCGGGTGATCTTCGAGAAACGCATGCGTCAGGGCCGTCGGCCGTTCGAGCCGGTGCCGATCCTGTTCGAGCTGACCGAAGAGCAGATCGCCCGCATTGCGGTGAACCAGTTCCGCCTGCCCGGGGTGGAAGTGGTCGCGCAACTGGTCCGACATTACCCGCAGGGCGCTCATTTTGCGCATTCGGTGGGCTACATGGGGCGGATCAACGAGAAAGAGCTGAAGTCGCTGGATCCGGTCAACTACAGCGGCACCCACCACATCGGCAAGACCGGCATCGAGCGTTTCTACGAGCCGGAATTGCACGGTCAGGTCGGTTACGAGGAAGTCGAGACCAACGCCCGTGGCCGCGTGTTGCGGGTGCTCAAGCGCACCGATCCGATTCCCGGCAAGGACATCGTCCTGAGCCTCGATATCAAGTTGCAGGAAGCCGCCGAGGCCGCGCTGGGCGGGCGACGTGGCGCGGTGGTGGCGCTCGATCCGAAAACCGGCGAAGTGCTGGCGATGGTCAGTCAGCCGAGTTTCGACCCCAACCTGTTCGTCACCGGTATCAGCTTCAAGGCCTACGCCGAGTTGCGCGATTCCATCGACCGGCCGTTGTTCAACCGCGTGCTGCGCGGTCTGTACCCGCCGGGCTCGACGATCAAACCGGCGGTGGCAATTGCCGGTCTCGACGCTGGCGTAGTCACGGCTTCGAGCCGGGTGTTCGACCCGGGCTATTACATGCTGCCCAACTACGACCACAAGTACCGCAACTGGAATCGCACTGGTGACGGCTTCGTCGACCTCGACACGGCGATCATGCGTTCCAACGACACCTACTTCTATGACCTTGCGCACAAGCTCGGCATCGATCGGCTGTCGACCTATATGAACAAGTTCGGCATCGGCCAGAAGGTCTCGCTGGACATGTTCGAAGAGTCCCCGGGCCTGATGCCGTCCCGCGAATGGAAACGGGCGACGCGCAAGCAGGCGTGGTTCCCCGGCGAAACCCTGATTCTCGGGATCGGCCAGGGCTACATGCAGTCGACGCCGCTGCAACTGGCCCAGGCCACGGCGCTGGTGGCCAACAAGGGCATCTGGAACCGTCCGCATCTGGCCAAGTCCCTCGACGGGGTCAAGCCGGTGGATGAAAACCCGATGCCGAACATCATCCTGCGCGACCCGTCCGACTGGAACAAGGTCAACCATGGCATGCAGCAGGTGATGCACGGTGCCCGTGGTACCGCGCGCAAAGCGGCGATCGGCGCGCAATACCGCATCGCCGGCAAGTCCGGTACCGCGCAGGTGGTGGCGATCAAGCAGGGCGAGAAATACGACCGCTCCAAGGTCCAGGAACGCCACCGCGACCACGCCCTGTTCGTCGGCTTCGCCCCGGCCGATGATCCGAAAATCGTCGTGTCGGTGATGGTCGAGAACGGTGAGTCCGGTTCCGGCGTTGCCGCGCCCGTGGTGCGCCAGGTCATGGACGCCTGGTTGCTCGACCAGGACGGCCACCTGAAAGCCGAGTACGCCAGCCCTATCACTGCGGAGGCCCCGGCCCGTGATGAATAACTTCGATCGCATGCTCTCCAGCGAGGATGTGATGCGTCGCCGCGCGACGTTGCTGCAAAGACTGCATATCGATGGCCCGCTGTTGATCCTGTTGCTGATCCTCGCCGCCGGCAGCCTGTTCGTGCTGTATTCGGCCAGCGGCAAGAGCTGGGACCTGCTCGGCAAGCAGGCCACGTCGTTCGGCATCGGTCTGGTGGCGATGATCGTCATCGCCCAGTTCGAACCGCGTTTCATGGCGCGCTGGGTGCCGCTCGGTTACGTGATCGGCGTGATATTGCTGATCGTCGTCGACATCATGGGCCACAACGCCATGGGCGCCACGCGCTGGATCAACATCCCCGGGGTGATCCGCTTCCAGCCCTCGGAGTTCATGAAGATCCTGATGCCGGCGACCATCGCCTGGTATCTGTCCAAACGCACCTTGCCGCCGCAGCTCAAGCACGTCGGCATCAGCCTGATGCTGATTGGCGTGCCGTTCATTCTGATCGTGCGCCAGCCGGATCTCGGTACCTCGTTGCTGATTCTTGCCGGTGGCGCCTTCGTCCTGTTCATGGGCGGCCTGCGCTGGCGCTGGATTCTCAGCGTATTGGCGGCGGCGGTGCCGGTGTCGGTGGCGATGTGGTTCTTCGTCATGCACGACTATCAGAAGCAGCGTGTCCTGACTTTCCTCGACCCGGAAAGCGATCCGCTCGGCACCGGCTGGAACATCATCCAGTCGAAAGCCGCGATCGGCTCCGGTGGCGTATTTGGCAAAGGCTGGCTGCTCGGCACCCAGTCACACCTGGACTTTCTCCCGGAAAGCCACACCGACTTCATCATTGCTGTGCTTGGCGAAGAGTTCGGTCTGGTGGGGATTTGCGCGCTGCTGCTGATCTATCTGTTGTTGATCGGTCGCGGGCTGGTGATCACCGCTCAGGCGCAAACGCTGTTCGGCAAATTGCTCGCCGGCGCGTTGACCATGACTTTTTTTGTTTACGTTTTCGTCAACATCGGTATGGTCAGTGGCCTGTTACCGGTCGTGGGGGTGCCGTTGCCGTTCATTAGCTACGGAGGAACTTCGCTGGTGACGCTGCTGTCAGCGTTTGGGGTTTTGATGTCGATCCATACCCATCGCAAGTGGATCGCACAGGTTTGAATAAGGTGAAGAGTGCAATGCAAGTAATGCGTGGCTGGGCGACTCGATGCGCGCCGCTGGTTGGCCTGGTGGGCCTGCTGGGGAGCGTGCAGGAAGCGCTGGCCGGCGACTATGAAGGCTCGCCGCAGGTGGCCGAATTCGTCGGCGAAATGACCCGCGACTACGGTTTCGCCGGTGAACAACTGATGGGTGTGTTCCGCGAGGCGCAACGCAAGCAGTCGATTCTCGACGCCATCTCCAAACCCGCCGAACGGGTCAAGCAGTGGAACGAATATCGTCCGATGTTCATCACCGACGCACGTATCGCCCGGGGTGTCGACTTCTGGCGTCAGCACGAGGCGACCCTGGCCCGTGCCGAGCAGGAATACGGCGTGCCGGCACAAGTGATCGTGTCGATCATCGGCGTCGAGACCTTTTTCGGACGTAATACCGGTAATTTCCGGGTGATCGACGCATTGTCGACCCTCGGCTTCGACTATCCTCCCCGTGCCGAATTTTTCCGCAAGGAACTGCGTGAGTTCCTGCTGCTGGCCCGCGAAGAGCAGGTCGACCCGCTGACCCTGAAAGGCTCGTACGCCGGGGCCATGGGCCTGCCGCAGTTCATGCCGAGCAGCTTTCGCGCCTACGCGGTGGATTTCGACGGTGACGGCCACATCAATATCTGGAACAACCCGGACGATGCCATTGGCAGCGTCGCCAGCTACTTCAAGCGTCACGGCTGGGTCGCCGGCGAACCGGTGGTCAGCCGTGCCGATGTACGCGGCGAGCAGGTTGATGAAGGCCTGACTACTGGTATCGAACCGGTGAAAACGGTCGCAGAGTTGCGGGCGCTGGGCTGGTCAAGTCATGATGCGCTGCGCGATGATATGCCGGTTACCGCATTTCGCCTCGAAGGCGACAACGGCCCTGAATACTGGATGGGCCTGCAGAATTTCTACGCGATCACGCGTTATAACCGCAGCGTGATGTACGCCATGGCCGTACATCAACTGTCTGAACAGCTGGTACAAGCACGGGGCGTCAAGTAATGCAGGCATTGCCTAACAATAAACCCCTGAAGCTGGTGGCTTTCGCTGCGTTGGCAGTCCTGGTCGCCAGTTGCACGACCAGCCGCACGCCGACGCAGAAAACCCCGTCCACCGCTGTCCGCGCCCAACCGGGCCTGGACATCAACCGCGCGCACAAAGACGGCGCGCCTTGGTGGGATGTCGATGTTTCGCGCATCCCGGATGCGACACCGACCCTGCACACCGGCCCGTACAAGGCCAATCCGTACACCGTGCTGGGCAAGACCTACTTTCCGTTGCAGGAATCCAAGACCTACGTGGCTTCGGGCACGGCGTCCTGGTACGGCACCAAGTTCCATGGCCAGAACACCGCCAACGGCGAAGTGTATGACCTGTACGGCATGAGTGCCGCGCACAAGACCTTGCCGCTGCCAAGTTACGTCCGGGTGACCAACCTGGACAACAACAAAATGGTGATCCTGCGCGTCAACGACCGTGGGCCGTTCTACTCCGATCGAATCATTGACTTGTCTTATGCTGCGGCGAAGAAACTTGGCTATGCCGAAACCGGCACCGCACGGGTCAAGGTCGAAGGCATCGATCCGCAGCAGTGGTGGGCGGCCAAGGGCCGTCCGGCGCCGCTGATGCTCAATGAGCCGCAAGTGGCGCAGAATAGCGCCCCGGTCATCACCGCGTCGGCCGGTACCGTCGAGCAATGGACGCCGCCGCCGCAGCAACACGCCGCGGCCGTGGTGCCCGTGCAGATCGATGCAAAAAAACGCTTCTGCACCAGCGTCTGGCCAGTATCTGCAGGTGGGCGCGTTCGCCAACCCGGACGCTGCCGAGCTGCTGAGGTCGAAGCTCAGCGGGATGGTGAGCGCGCCGGTGTTCATCAGCTCGATCGTGCGCAATCAGCAGACCCTGCACCGGGTACGCCTGGGGCCGATCGGCTCGCCGGGTGAGATCGCCCAGGTGCAGAACAGTGTGCGGCTGGCCAATCTGGGTTCGCCCAGCGTGGTCACCGAGTAACACGTAGACCTTGATTGACGGTTCACTTGCGGTATTCGGGGGGTGAACCAGGTTGTTGGCTCGTCGAAGAACAAAAGCCCGGCAAGGGTGACTGGAGTGAGCAACTGAACACGCGATGGCCCGTTAGAAGGCTGTCTGAATAAGTTTTGCCTTCGGGCAAGTTTCCATTAGCGATTTCGAGAGACGGATGAACATCACCACCTTTGCCAAACGCCTGTGTCTGCTAGTCCCGCTGCTCCTCTCGCCAGCCGCCTTCGCGGCCGAGATGATGCCGTCGCCACCACAACTGGCCGCCAAGGCCTACGTTCTGATGGACGCCAGCAGCGGCAATGTGCTGGTCGAAAACAACGGCGACCAGCGTCTGCCACCGGCCAGCCTGACCAAGCTGATGACCGCCTATATCGCGACCCTGGAAATCCGTCGCGGCCAGATCGGTGAAAACGACCCGGTGACCGTCAGCGAAAACGCCTGGCGCACCGGCGGTTCGCGGATGTTCATCAAGGTCGGTTCGCAGGTGACTGTCAGCGATCTGCTGCACGGCATCATCATCCAGTCCGGTAACGACGCCAGCGTCGCCCTGGCCGAGCACATCGCCGGCAGCGAAGACGCGTTCGCCGATCTGATGAACAAGACCGTCACCGAACTGGGCATGACCAATACCCACTTCATGAACCCGACCGGTCTGCCAAACCCTGAGCACTACTCGTCGGCGCACGACATGGCGATCCTGGCCCGTGCGATCATCCACGAAGACCCGGCTCACTATGCGATCTACTCGCAGAAAGAGTTCTTCTGGAACGGCATCAAGCAGCCTAACCGCAACCTGCTGCTGTGGCGCGACAAGACCGTTGACGGTCTGAAAACCGGCCACACCGATGAAGCCGGCTACTGCATGGTGTCCTCTGCTGTACGTGACGGCCAGCGCCTGATCGCCGTGGTGTTCGGCACCAACAGCGAAGTGGCTCGCGCCGCTGAAACCCAGAAGTTGCTGACCTATGGTTTCCGCTTCTTCGAAACCCAGACCTTCTACCAGAAGGGCACTGAACTGGCGCAGGCGCCGGTATGGAAAGGCACCACCAGCCAGGTCAAGGCCGGTCTGGCGCAAGACCTGACCATGACTCTGCCAAAAGGCCAGCTGAAGAAGCTCGCTGCCAGCATGACCATGAACCCGCAACTGGTTGCGCCAATCGCCAAGGGCGACGTGATCGGTAAAGTCGAAGTCAAACTGGAAGACAAGGTGGTGCACAGCGCCGACCTGATCGCTCTGGATGGCGTCGAGGAGGGTGGTATCTTCCGCCGCATGTGGGATAGCATCCGTCTATTCTTCTACGGCTTGTTCAACTGATTTTGTGTTGACCTGCATGGCCCCGCCCCGATCCGGTGCGGGGCCATGTGCGTTACCACGGCTTGCGCTATAGAGGCCGTTACGCCATGACCGATACCGAAGTAAAGGCGCCAAAGATCGAATTTCCCCAGACCGATTATCCGATCAAGGTGATCAGTGATACGGGTGTTGGCAACAAGGACAAGATCATCGCGATCGTCCTGAAACACGCGACCATCAATGATGAGCGCATCGACGAGCGTCAAAGCAGCAACGGCAAGTACACCACCATCCAGTTGCACATCGTCGCCACCGACCAGGATCAGCTGTACAACATCAACAGCGAACTGCGGGCTTCCGGCATCGTGCACATGGTGTTGTGATGCACGGCACGCTGGGCTTTCGCGAGCTGGGCCAGATGGCTTACGAGCCGGTCTGGCATGCCATGCAGCGCTTTACCAACGAACGCGGCAATGCTGCAGCCGACGAGATCTGGCTCGTCGAACACCCGCCGGTGTTCACCCAGGGCCAGGCCGGCAAGGCCGAGCATCTGTTGCTGCCGGGAGATATTCCGGTGGTGCAGGTCGATCGTGGCGGCCAAGTGACTTATCATGGCCCCGGGCAACTGGTGGCCTATCTGTTACTGGATGTGCGCAAGCTGGGTTTCGGCGTGCGCGATCTGGTCAGCCGCATGGAAGCCTGCCTCATCGAACTGCTGGCCAGCTACGGCGTTAGCGCCGCCGCCAAGCCAGATGCTCCCGGCGTGTACGTCGATGGAGCGAAAATCGCTTCTCTGGGTTTGCGCATTCGCCACGGTTGTTCCTTTCATGGCCTGGCCCTGAACGTGGATATGAACCTGGAACCGTTTCGACGGATTAATCCCTGCGGCTACGCCGGGCTGGCCATGACCCAGCTGAGCGATCACGCAGGATCGATTGAATTTGCCGAGGTAAGTGCCCGGCTGCGCGCGCAGCTCGTCAAACACCTCGACTATGCTGAGCAGACGACCCTCACGGGCGGAATCGACTGATATGACTACTGATGCAGTGCAAACCATGATCCCGACGCTCGACGTGACCGAGCGCCCGGCCCCGCGTCCCAAGGTTGAAGCCGGCGTCAAGCTGCGCGGCGCCGAGAAGGTTGCACGCATCCCGGTCAAGATCATCCCGACCACCGAACTGCCGAAGAAACCCGACTGGATCCGCGTGCGCATCCCGGTTTCGCCGGAAGTCGACCGCATCAAGAGCCTGCTGCGCAAGCACAAGCTGCACAGTGTCTGCGAAGAAGCGTCCTGCCCGAACCTCGGCGAATGCTTCTCCGGCGGCACCGCAACCTTCATGATCATGGGCGACATCTGCACCCGTCGTTGCCCGTTCTGCGACGTTGGCCACGGTCGTCCGAAGCCACTGGACGTCAACGAGCCGGAAAGCCTGGCCATCGCCATCGCCGACCTCAAGCTCAAATACGTGGTGATCACTTCGGTGGACCGCGACGACCTGCGTGATGGCGGTGCCCAGCACTTCGCCGACTGCATCCGCGAAATCCGCAAGCTGTCGCCGAACGTGCAGCTCGAGACCCTGGTCCCGGACTACCGTGGCCGCATGGACATCGCCCTGGAAATCACCGCCGCCGAGCCGCCGGATGTGTTCAACCACAACCTGGAAACCGTGCCGCGCCTGTACAAGGCTGCGCGTCCGGGTTCGGACTATCAGTGGTCGCTGACCCTGCTGCAACGCTTCAAGCAGATGATGCCGCATATCCCGACCAAATCGGGCCTGATGCTGGGTCTGGGCGAGACTGACGAGGAAGTCATCGAAGTCATGAAGCGCATGCGCGAACACGACATCGACATGCTGACCCTCGGTCAATACCTGCAACCGTCGCGCAGCCACTTGCCGGTGCAGCGTTTCGTGCACCCGGACACCTTCGCCTGGTTCGCCGAAGAAGGTTACAAGATGGGCTTCAAGAACGTTGCGTCTGGCCCGCTGGTACGTTCCTCGTACCACGCCGACGAGCAGGCGAAGCTGGTCAAGGCCGAGCTGCTGGGTTCCTGATTCACTGCTGATGTAAAAATGCCCGCCGAGGACGGTTCCTCGGCGGGCATTTTTTTGCCTGAGACAAGGGGCTTTTGTTTGCCTCTTGAGCTGTCTACTGTGTGTGCATGACTTTACCGCTGGAGCCCAAGGATGACCGTTCGACCGAGCCACACCCTCGTTGCCCACCGAGCCGTACCGGCGCTGCCCTCCGAAGGGACGATCGGCGTCATCGCGCCTGCCGGCCCCGGCGCCCTCGACACTGAAAAAGCGCTGCAATGGATGCGCGCGCGCGGCTATGGGCTGAAGGTGTTTCCCGGTGTCTATGAGAAGGACGGCTATCTGGCGGGCAGTGACGACGTACGCCTGCGCGATCTGCACGCGGCATTCGCTGATCCTGAAGTCGACGCGATCATTTGCCTGCGCGGCGGCTACGGCACGCCGCGCCTGCTGGACCGAATCGATTACGACCTGCTCAGCCGGCACGCCAAACCCTTTATCGGCTACAGCGATATCACCGCGCTGCACCTGGCCATCAGTCGCTACGCCGGATTTGTGACCTTTCACGGGCCGCTGCTCAATGCCGACCTGCTGGGCGACAAGGAACCGCCTACCGTCACCTCATTCTTCGCCATGCTGCGCGGGCAAATGAAGTCAGGGAGTGTGCTGAGCCATCCGGCGGCTTATCCATTATCAACCGTCGAACCGGGCATCGCTCACGGGCGGCTGCTTGGCGGCAATCTGGCGATGATTGCTGCAACCCTCGGCACGCCCTACGAGATTGATGTCGAAGGGGTGATTCTGTTTATCGAAGACATCAACGAGCCGCTGTATCGGATTGATCGGTTGCTGACCCAGATGCGTCTGGCCGGCAAGCTGGCCAGACTGCGCGGTGTGCTGGTCGGTGATATCGCCGGAGTGGAGGTCAACGCGCTGAATCGCCTGCTCAAGCAAACCTTTGAGCCGTTGCGAATTCCGGTGCTGTCGGGTTGGCGCAGTGGCCATTGCGACCCGAACCTGACACTGCCGTTGGGCGCGCTGGTGCGCCTGGATGCAGGGAAGCAGGAGTTGCTGCTGGAGCAGGATGTGGTCATCCGATAATTCGGGAGGCAAAAGATCGCAGCCTTCGGCAGCTCCTTGTATGTTCCCCACACACCAGCATGAATGAGATCTAAGCTCGCTGGTGCGACATACGAAGATGTGTTTCTGGGGGAGACCGATCGCTCCTTAAGGCAGGACTTGCTCCTGACCTTGTATGTAGAGAGGTCCCCCCGCCTCATTGCCCACCACGAAGAGTATCGAGAAGCCGACGAGTCGGACTTCGCATTACAAGGTTGCAGTGGCATGAAGTTCGAGGTCAGGGGAACCAGGAAGCATTTTTAACTCAGTTCTCTTGGAGTTGAAAGCATGAACATGCACGTCGGCTTGGATGTGGGATCTCGCACTACAGCGATGGGCTGGCGCAATGGCGGCCGCTTTGCAGGTCAGTGCAATATCGACCAGACACCGGCGGGGCGCAAAGCTGCTGTCGGCAAATTGCTTGAGCTCAAGCCTATGTCTGTGGTGATGGAAGCCACAGGAATCTACTATCTGGACTTGGCCATGGAGCTCGCTGCGGCGGGTTTGCCAGTCTCGGTTATCAATCCGAAGAGTTTTCACAACTTTGCAAAACTGATGCTGAAAAACAGCAAAACGGACGCAATCGATGCCCAGTTATTAGCTGAGTACGGCGAACGCATGAGCCCAAGGTTGTGGACGCCGCCCACTTCAATACAGCTTGAGCTACGCGCTATCGGTCGCCACATCAATCGTTTGACGGGTCATCGCACCCGCGCCAAAAACGAGCTGCATGCACTAAAAGCCACTCAAACAACTCTTCTGATGCTGATTGAAGACGAAGAAGAAGCCATCAACGCCTTTGACAAACGAATCGAGCGTTTCCGACTAGCGGGTCGTGCATTGATCGACAACTGCCCAACGTTGAGCGCCCAGTTCGCCCACATGATCGCCGCCCCTGGCATGGGTGAGATCTCAGTATTTGCGGCGCTGGCTGAACTGACGACCTTACCGGTAACGCTCAAGTCAGCGCAGGTCAGCCGCCATGCCGGACTCGATGTCCGACTCACGCAATCAGGCACCAGCATTGATAAACCCGGCCGGATAAGTAAGGGCGGCAATGCCTATTTGCGATCAGCGATGTACATGCCTGCGCTGACCGCCATACGTTGCGACCCGAACGTTAAAGCGTTTTACGAAGCCTTGGTGGCTCGAGGAAAGAGGAAGATGCAGGCTATTGTCGCAGTCATGCGCAAATACCTGACCGGACTATGGGCCTGCATGCGGGCAGGCGAAGACTTCAGTACAGCCAAGCTTTTTAGCGATAAACACACCCAAAAAGCTTGACCGTGAACAGAGTATCTACATGGGATTGATGATCGTCCTGTAGGAGCTGCCGAAGGCTGCGATCTTTTGATTTGCTCTATTGGTTGCGCAGGCTCTCAAGCAACTTGTGCGTCGGATAACCATCCGCCGGCCAGCCCAGCGCCTGCTGGGCACTGCGAATCGCTTTGCGCGTATTGGCGCCGATAATCCCGTCCGCCGTGCCAGCGTCGTAATTACGCGCGCTCAATAGCGTCTGCAGTTCGATGCGTTCGGTGCGGCTCAGCGGCAGATCATCTTTAGGCCAACTGCCATTGATCAGGCCCGCGCCTTCGAAACGCTCGGACAACAGGCTCACCGCCAGCGCATACGACGACGAATTGTTGTATTTGAGAATCGCCCGGAAGTTGTCGAGGATCAGGAACGCCGGGCCACGATAACCGGCCGGCAGCAGCAGGGCAGCGGACAGTTGTTCGGAGCCGGCTGGCACCTGCGCACCATTGGGCAGGTTCACACCCAGTTGCCGCCATTCGGCGACGCTTTTGCGAATCGCGCCATCGGCCAGGGTGTAGTTGAAGCCGCTCGGCAATTGCACTTCGAAGCCCCACGGCTGGCCACGCTGCCAGCCCGAGCTTTGCAGGTAATGCGCAGTCGAAGCCAACGCGTCGCTCGGGCTGCCCCAGATGTCGCGGCGGCCGTCACCGTCAAAGTCCACGGCGTGGGTGTTGTAGGTGGTCGGAATGAATTGGGTCTGGCCCATCGCGCCGGCCCAGGAACCGAGCATCTTCTCCGGGGTGATATCGCCCTGTTGCAGAATCTGCAGGGCGGCGATCAGTTGCGCGTGAGCAAAGCCCGGACGACGCCCCTCGTAGGCGAGGGTGGCCAGCGAATTGATCACCGACTTGCTGCCCTGGAACTGGCCGAAATTGCTTTCCATGCCCCACACCGACACCAGCGCCTGGCGATCAACGCCATAACGCTGCTCGATGCTTTGCAGAATGTCGGCGTACTGATTGATCAGCGCCTGGCCCTTGCGGACGCGCAGTGGCGACAGCGCACCGTCGAGGTATTCCCACACCGGGCGGGAAAACTCCGGCTGACTGCGATCGGCGCGAATCACGCTGGCGTCGAAGCTGATATTGGCAAATGCCTGATCGAACAGCTCGGGGCGAATCCCGGCGGCGAGGGCGTCCTTGCGGAAACCCGCCTGCCATTCGGCAAAGGTCTGGGTCGGTTGAATATCGAGCGGGTCGGCGGACGGCACTACCGGCGGAATGATCGCTGGGGCCGTGGTGACCGGGGCGGCTTGAAGCGGTTGTGCATCGGCGGCGGTGGGTTTTTCCGCGCAGGCGACAAGCAGGATGAAGCTGGAGGCAGCGATCAATTGGCGCACGGGCCAACGACGGGAAAGACTTGTGGGCATGCACAGTTCCAGGGGAAACGAATCAGGTGCAGACCTTAACATGAGCGAGGGGTAGTGCGCTTCAGGCAGCCAGAAAGTAAAAAGCCTCCCGGTTGTCAGACCGGAAGGCTTCGCGGCGGTAGCTGCCTTTGCCCTTGGAAGGTCGTTCCTGGCGGCTGCGGAACAAGGGCTGGGCGACGATGGATTTGGCCTTGTTGGGGCCATGCTTTGCTGGCTTTTTGCTCATGAGGGTTATCTCGGTGTGGTGGTTTTGCGCCGGGAATAATCTGCCGATGTGGCGCATCTGTCCAGTAGCTCATGCGTAGGAATATTCTGGCGCTTTCGCGAGCAGGCTCGCTCCCACATTGGTACGCGGTCAGCTGTGGGAGCGAGCCTGCTCGCGAATGGACGCTACGCGGTCGACTGCCTTATTCGGCAGGCAAAGACAATCGCTGGCCAGCCATCAACAGCGCCAACCGACTCAGGCTCATCCACGGTGAACCCGCCGCCTGGCCCTTGATCTGCGCATCGATGCGCTGCGCTTCGAGCAGCAACTGTGCCCAGCGTTGCGCCGAGTAACGTTGCAGCGCCTTGCTCATCAGCGGCTTGCGCTTGTCCCAGACCGGCGGTTTCGACTGGCTGAAGCATTTGTCCAGTGGCGTGCCCTGGCTGTATTGCAGGGAGATGTTGGCCAGCAGGCGCAACTCCCGCGCCAATGCCCAGAGGATCACCGGCGGCTCGACGCCTTCACCGCGCAGGCCTTCAAGCATGCGCAACGCGTGCGCCGGTTCGCCGTTGAGCACCGCGTCGGTCAGGCCGAACACGTCAAACCGGGCACTGTCGGCCACGGCGGCCTGCACGGTTTCGACGGTGATCTGCCCACCTTCGGCCATCAACTTGAGCTTTTCGATTTCCTGTGCGGCGGCGAGCAGGTTGCCTTCGACACGCGCGGCAATCAATTCGACGGCGTCCTGACTGGCCGACAGACCTGCCTGGGACAGGCGCTGACGAATCCAGCTCGGCAGCTGATTGGCATCCACCGGCCAGATCTGCACGAACTGGGTTTGCTGGCCTTCGACCAGTGCCTTGCCCCACTTGGTTTTCTGCGCGCTGCCATCGAGCTTCGGCAAGCTGATCAGCAGAACCGTGTCTTCCGCAGGACGCGAGCAGTATTCGATCAGCGCGGCGGCGCCTTTATCGCCAGGCTTACCGGACGGCAGGCGCAGTTCCAACAGGCGTTTTTCGGCGAACAGCGACATGCTTGCGCCGGCCTGCAGCAACGTACCCCAATCGAAATTGGCGTCGGCGGCGAAGACCTGACGTTCGTCGAAACCTTGCTGGCGAGCAGCGGTGCGGATGGCGTCGGCGGCTTCCTGACACAGCAACGGATCATCGCCGCTGATGATGTAGACCGGCGCAAGTGCGCCTTGCAGGTGTTTGCCGAGTTGCGCGGGAGCGAGCTTCATAAGGAAGGGCGAGCGGGGCGCCTGAGCGCCCCGGCCGTCTTACTGCTGCGGGATTTCGAGCGGCGACTGACGCGGAGTTTCCGCCTCAGCCTTCTGCGCCGCTTCCAGCGCATCGGCTTCAGCCTTGGCGCGGTCGTTGGCGGTTTGCTGCAGTTGCTGCAACTGGCCCGGGGTCAGCTGCGACAGGCGCAGCATCATGCGTTGCACCAGCTCGCGACGGATTTCATGACGGGCGTCGTTGGCTTCCTGATCGGAGCCGACGAGGTTGTTGCCGTCGTGAATGAACACCTTCTGCACTTCGAGCTTGTCGCTGATCAGCGACAGGTCTTTCTCGCCGCGGATGTCATAGCTCAGCACAGTGTTGACCTGATACTCGCCTGTGCGCCCGGCACCGGCATAGCTGAGGATGCGCTGGCTTTCCTGCTCGTCAGCCAGATACAGCTTGTACGGCGCGCCGCTGTAAACCTTGACGCCGCTGGACTCCAGCGTCTGACGCAGCTGTCTTACGGTTTCGCCATAAGCGTTACGCGCGCTCAGGTCGATTTCCTTGATCGACAGTTCGTTGGTGCCGGTACCACGCAACTGGAAACCGCAGGCGCTCAGCAGAACGGCGAGGCCCATCACCAGCAGATTGCGTTTGATCATTGTGTTGCTCCCCTTGAAACCAGGTGAGCCGACTCTGCGGCCCGAAAGGTTTTACTGGGTGCCAGGCGAGCCCGGCACCCGATCCAATTTAGCTGGCGACGATGTTGACCAGTTTGCCCGGCACCACGATCACTTTGCGAATGGTCAGGCCATCGACGAAACGCAGCACGTTCTCGTTGATGCGCGCGGCGGCTTCGATCTCTTCGCGAGTGGCACTGGCCGGCATTTCGATCTGCCCGCGCAGCTTGCCGTTGACCTGAATGACCAGGGTCAGGTTGTCCTGCACCAAGGCACTTTCGTCCACGGCCGGCCAGCCTGCATCGATCACCGCATCGGCGTGACCCAACTGCTTCCACAGTTCATGGCTGATGTGCGGGGTGATCGGCGCCAGCAGCAGGGTCACCGCTTCCAGACCTTCGTGCAGCAGCGCGCGGTCCTGTTCGGTGCCTTGGGCGGCTTTTTCCAGCACGTTCATCAGCGTCATTACCTGGGCGATGGCGGTGTTGAATTTGTGGTTCTGGCCGACGTCATGGCTGGCCTGCTTGATCGCCAGGTGAATCGCACGACGCACGGTTTTCTGCTCGTCGCTCAGCGCGGCGATATCCAGTTTGCCCGGCAAACCCAGGGTGACGTGGGCTTGCGCCAGACGCCAGACGCGCTTGAGGAAGCGGTGCGAACCTTCAACGCCGGAATCGGACCATTCCGCGCTCATGTCAGGCGGCGAAGCGAACATCATGAACAGACGGCATGTGTCGGCGCCGAACTGGTCGATCATCGACTGCGGGTCGACGCCGTTGTTCTTCGACTTGGCCATCTTCTCGGTACCGCCGATTTCCACCGGCAGGCCGTCGGATTTCAGCTTGGCGCTGATCACCTTGGCTTTGCTGTCACGCTCCAGTTCCACGTCCGCCGGGTTGAACCAGGTGTAGGCGCCATTGGCTTCGCGACGATAGTAAGTCTCGGCGATCACCATGCCTTGGGTCAGCAGGTTCTTGAACGGCTCGTTGGAGCTGACCAGACCTTCGTCACGCATCAGCTTGTGGAAGAAGCGCGCGTAAAGCAGGTGGAGAATGGCGTGTTCGATACCACCGATGTACTGATCCACCGGCAGCCAGTGATCGGCTGCGGATTTCTCCACCAGGCCACCTTCAAAGTGCGGCGAGGCGTAGCGGGCGTAGTACCACGACGACTCGACGAAGGTATCCATCGTGTCGGTTTCGCGCTTGGCCGGCGCGCCGCATTTCGGGCAGCTGCATTCGTAGAACTCGGGCATGCGCGCCAGCGGCGAACCTGCGCCGTCCGGCACCACGTCTTCCGGCAACACGACCGGCAGTTGATCTTCCGGCACCGGCACGTCGCCGCACGCGGCGCAATGGATGATCGGGATCGGGCAGCCCCAGTAGCGCTGGCGGCTGATGCCCCAGTCGCGCAGGCGGAACTGGGTGCGCGAGGCGCCCAGTTGTTTCTTGATCAGGGCCACTTCCATGGCGTCGAACGCGCCGGCGAAGTCGAGGCCGTCAAACTCGCCGGAGTTGATCAGCGTGCCGTGCTCGCCATAGGCGTCCTGCCACGGCGCCGGGTTGGTGTCACCGGAGCTGGTGCGCACCACCGATTTCACCGGCAGGTTGTATTTGTGAGCGAATTCGAAATCGCGCTCGTCGTGCGCCGGAACCGCCATGACCGCGCCGTCGCCGTAGTGCATCAGCACGTAGTTGGCGACCCATACCGGGAGCTTTTCGCCGGTCAGCGGGTGCTCGACGAACAGGCCGGTCGGCAGGCCTTTCTTTTCCTGGGTGGCGACGTCTGCTTCGGCAACGCTGCCGCCCTTGCATTCAGCGATGAACGCTTGCAGCTCGGGATTGTTCTGCGCGGCCAGGGTGGCCAGCGGGTGCTCGGCAGCGACGGCGACGTAGGTCGCGCCCATCAGGGTGTCCGGACGGGTGGTGAAGACTTTCAGGGTGCCGGCTTCGCCGATCGAATCGACGTTGTACGGGAACTGCACTTCCATGCCACGGGACTTGCCGATCCAGTTGCGCTGCATGGTCTTGACCTGTTCAGGCCAGCCAGTCAGTTCGTCGAGACTTTCCAGCAGCTCGTCGGCGTAAGCGGTGATCTTGAAGTAGTACATCGGGATTTCGCGCTTTTCGATCAGCGCGCCGGAGCGCCAGCCACGGCCGTCGATGACTTGCTCGTTGGCCAGAACGGTCTGGTCGACCGGGTCCCAGTTCACGGTGCCGTTCTTGCGATAGATCACGCCTTTTTCGAACAGGCGCGTGAACAGCCATTGTTCCCAGCGGTAGTAGTCCGGCTTGCAGGTGGTCACTTCACGGGACCAGTCCACCGCGAGGCCGAGGCTGCGCAGCTGCGACTTCATGTAGGCGATGTTCTCGTAGGTCCACTTGGCGGGCGCTACGTTGTTTTTCATTGCGGCGTTTTCCGCCGGCATGCCGAACGCATCCCAGCCCATTGGCTGCAGAACATTCTTGCCCTGCATGCGCTGGTAGCGCGAGATCACATCGCCAATGGTGTAGTTGCGCACGTGGCCCATGTGCAGCTTGCCGCTGGGGTAAGGGAACATCGACAGGCAGTAGTAGGTTTCCTTGCCTGGCTGTTCACTGACTTCAAAGGACTTTTGCTCATCCCAGAACGACTGGGCGGCGGCTTCGATCTCACGTGGCTGATATTGTTCGTGCATGGCTACTTTTGTACTGGATAGGGGTGGCCTAATCCTCTTCGACGGCAGCATCCGGGATGGCCCGGGTGCGCTGGAAGTGGAATGACAGGAAGCGCCGTAGCATACATGACCGCGCTTGGCCGAGGGAAACCCTGATTACAGCTGTTTGCCAGAGCTTTTGGGCGACGAGGGCCGTTGGTCGCGGCGTGTAGCCGGTTCGTGCAGTGAAGCTAAGCTCTAATTGGGGAGTGAGTCTTATCTTCAATGAGGTGAGGGATGGTGGAGCAACGGAAAAAGAACGTAACGAAACCCGAGCTGTATGAAAGGTTGATCGATCGTCTGGGCATGGCGCTGGACGCCGTGAAAACCGCTGACCGGCTGCGCGACGAGCGCCCCCTGGAACTGGAATTGCGTGGCTTGAGCCCCGCCGAGTTCAAACTGGTCAAGGCCTATCTGGATCGCAGTGAACGTGAAACGCAGGGATGCCTGTCTCAAGCAGTGAAGCAACTCGATGCAGCACATTCGGCCAAGGTCATCTGGCTCAAGGACAAGGCGCCGCGCAGAGACACCGGCAAGGTGCGTTCTGTGCAGGCCAAGTAAGCGCATGGCAGGTCAGGAAACGGATCTTTTGCAACAGGATCCCGCCTAATGGTTGTAACGCGTAATCAACACTTTTAGGCTTCGGGCATCTTTGGAGATGCCCGATGCCCTTTCGCTATTTCATCAAACAACTTTTATTGCCGCCCGGCATTCTTTTGCTGCTGTTGCTGGTCGCCTGGTGGCTGCGCCGTTCGCGGCCACGCCTGGCTGGCGTGTGTTTTGCCGTCGGTTTTGGTGGCCTGCTGCTGATGAGCCTGCCGGTGGTCGTGCAGTGGAGCGCCAAGGCGCTGGAACGTGAGCCGCCGCTGGCGCGGTCAGAGTGGACGACCTTGGCGCAACGTGCCGATGCGATTGTGGTGCTGGGCTCGGGGCGCGAGCGTGGAGACATCGCCTGGGGCGAAGACCAGCCGACCGGCATAGGACTGGAGCGGCAGCGTTACGCGGCGCGCCTGGCCAAGGCCTCGGGCCTGCCGATTCTGACCAGCGGCGGCCTGCACTACGGCACGCCGCCGACCGAAGCGAAATTGATGGCGGATTCGTTGCGTGATGATTTCGCCGTAACGGTGCGCTGGCAGGAAGGCGAGAGTCGCACCACATGGGAGAACGCGAAGATGACGGCAGATATCCTCTTGCCGCAGGGGATCAAGCGGGTCGTCGTGGTGACGCAGGCGTGGCACATGCCGCGTGCAGTGTGGAGCTTTGAGCAGGCGGGTTTCGAGGTGGTGCCGGCACCGGTGGGGTTCCTCGGTACGGATAACGCTCGCCCGTTTGGCGGCTGGTTGCCGGAATTCAAGTCGATCTGGCAGAGCGGGCAATTGCTCAATGAAGCGGTGGGGCAGGTGGGGTATTCGTTGTTTTACCGCTGAAGATCATTGTGGCGAGGGGATTTATCCCCGATGGGGCGCGTAGCGACCCCTTTCTTACCTTCAGAAGAGGGGACTGCTGCGCACTCCAGCGGGGATAAATCCCCTCGTCATATTTCTCAGAGGGTCTTCGACATCCGGCTCGCCATCAGCGCCCAGCCAAACAGCAGCAGGCACAACGCGATCAACGGCCACGAGCGCCATTGCAGATACGGCGTCAGGTCGTGCATCGGTACCACTTCGCCGTACAGCACACCTTGTTCGAACTGCGGAATCTGTTCGGTGATCTGGCCGAACGGGTTGATCAGGCCAGTAACGCCGTTGTTGGTCGCGCGGATCATCCAGCGTCCGGCTTCCAGCGCGCGCATCTGCGCCATCTGTAAATGCTGCAGCGGGCCGATCGACGTGCCGAACCAGGTGTCGTTGCTGATCGTCAGCAGCAGGTCGCTGCGTGCCGACAGCCCGGCGGCGAATTCCGGATAGACCACCTCGTAGCAGATGAACGGTGCAATCTGGTAACCCTTGGCTTGCAAGAGCGCTTGATCCGACGGGCCGCGGGCGAAGTCCGACATAGGCAGGTCGAAGAACGCGATCAAGCCGCGCAACACGTCCTGCAACGGCACGTACTCGCCGAACGGCACCAGTTTCTGCTTCAGGTAAGTGCCGTCGCCTTCGCCGACCACGGTGATGCCGTTGAAGAAGCGCCGTTCGTGATGCACGGTCTGGCGGATCGGCACGCCGGTGATCAACGCCGACTTACGCTCGGCGGCGAAGTTGCCCATCATCGTCAGGTAGCCCTCGGCGGACTCCTTCAACACCGGCACGGCGGTTTCCGGCCAGATCAGCAGATCGACCGGTTTGGAGCGGAAACTCAGATCACGGTACAGCGCCAGTTGCGCGTTGAGTTCGGCCGGGTCCCATTTCATGCTTTGCGCGACATTGCCCTGAATCGCGGCGACCGTCAGCGGTGCGCCGGACGGGCTGGTCCACGCGTGGCCCTTGAGGACAATGCCCGCCACCCAAGGCCCCGCCAGAAGTACCAGACCGGCCGCGATGAAAACCTTGCGACGAGCGTGCAACAAGCGCGGCGCGTTGTAGATCAGCGCTGCGGTCAGTGCCAGAACAAACGAGACCAGCCACATGCCGCCCACCGGCGCGAGCCCGGCCAGCGGGCCGTCGAGCTGGCTATAACCGGAATACAGCCACGGGAAACCGGTAAGGAACCAGCCACGAAACGCTTCCTGGCCGACCCACAGCGCTGCAAAGGCCAAGGCATCCGCCAGCGGTGCTTCGTTACGCCGCAACCAGCGCGCCCACAGCCACGCGGGCAGGGCGAAGAACCAGGCAATCGCCGCGGTGAACAGCAGCATCAGGAACCCGGCGAGCAACACCGAAGCGCCGCCGAAATGATGAATGCTGTAATAGATCCAACTGGTGCCGGCACCGAACAGGCCGAAGCCGAAGCACCAGCCACGGCCGAGCGCCTGACGCGGGCTCAGCTCACGCAAACCGGCATAGAACAGACCAACCGCCAGCAATGCCAGCGGCCAGATGTCGAACGGTGCGAGAGCGAATGTGGTGATTGCACCGGCCGCCACGGCCAGCAGGTTACCGGGCCAGCCGGGGCGGGTTGTCCAGCGCATTTCAGTCCTTAGAATTAACGAGCGATAGGCGTCAGTCGCAGCAAATGAATCCGACGGCTGTCGGCGTTCAGGATGCGGAAACGATAAGCGCCGATTTCAGTGGTTTCGTTGCGTTTTGGCAAGTGCCCGAACGCGCTCATCACCAGGCCGCCGACGGTGTCGAACTCGTCGTCGGAGAACTCGCTGTCGAAGAACTCATTGAAGTTCTCGATCGGCGTCAGCGCCTTGATCAGGAAATCACCGCTGGGCAGCGGCTTGATGTAGCTGTCTTCTTCGACGTCGTGCTCGTCCTCGATGTCGCCGACGATCTGCTCGAGCACGTCTTCGATTGTCACCAGACCGGCCACACCGCCGTATTCGTCGATGACGATGGCCATGTGGTTGTGGTTGGCGCGGAACTCACGCAGCAACACGTTCAGACGCTTGGACTCCGGCACGAAGGTGGCCGGGCGCAGCAGGTCCTTGATGTTGAAGCTGTCGCCGTTCTCCTTGAGGATCAGCGGCAGCAGATCCTTGGCCAGCAGTACGCCCATCACGTCGTCATGGCTTTCGCCGATGACCGGATAGCGCGAGTGGGCCGAGTCGACTACGGCGGGGAGGAATTCGCGGGGTGTCTGGGTCGCCTTGATGCTGACCATCTGCGAGCGCGGCACCATGATGTCGCGCACTTGCAGGTCAGCCACCTGGATGGCGCCTTCGACGATGGCCAGCGCTTCGCTGTCCAGCAGTTTGTTCTGATGTGCATCACGCAGCAGCTCGAGGAGCTCCTGACGGTTCTTCGGCTCGTGGGCAAAAGCCTGGGTCAGTTTACCCAGCCATGACTTCTGCCCGTTGCTCGATCGATCTTCGCTCATAGCGATTACTCTGAATCCTTTGTTGTAACGATGGGGGAGTGTTCGGTTTCGTCGTCCGCGTACGGATCGGGATAGCCCAGTTCAGCAAGCAACTCGCGTTCCAGCGCTTCCATTTCTTCGGCTTCGTCGTCATCTATATGGTCGTAACCCAGCAGATGCAAGCAGCCGTGAATGACCAGATGTGCCCAGTGGGCCTTTAGTTCCTTGCCCTGCTCGGCGGCTTCGCGTTCGACCACGGCCACGCAGATCACCAGATCGCCGAGCAGCGGGATATCGAGAAACTCGTCAGGCACTTCCGCCGGGAACGACAACACGTTGGTCGCGTAGTCCTTGTGGCGCCAGGTGTGATTGAGCTCGCGGCCTTCTTCCTCGTCGACCAGACGAATGGTCATTTCCGAATCGGCGCTGCGCTGGCGCAGGGCCAGTTCGCACCACTGACGGAACTCGGCTTCACTCGGCGCGCTGGCCTCGGTGGCGATTTGCAGATCCAGCTCAAGCATCGCGCGAGGCTTCCTTCGCGGCTTCGGCACGGGTTTCGAAGCGCTCGTAGGCCTCGACAATCCGCTGCACCAACGGGTGCCGCACGACGTCCTTGGGCTGGAAGTGGGTGAAGCTGATGCCCGGCACGTCTTTGAGCACTTCGATCACATGGTGCAGCCCGGACTTGGTGCCGCGCGGCAGGTCGACCTGGGTGATGTCGCCCGTGATCACGGCGGTGGAGCCGAAGCCGATGCGCGTGAGGAACATCTTCATCTGCTCGACGGTGGTGTTCTGGCTTTCGTCGAGAATGATGAAGCTGTTGTTCAGCGTACGACCGCGCATGTAGGCCAGCGGCGCGACTTCGATCACCTGTTTCTCGATCAGCTTGGCGACGTATTCGAAACCGAGCATTTCGTACAGCGCGTCGTAGAGCGGGCGCAGGTACGGGTCGATCTTCTGCGACAGATCGCCGGGCAGGAAGCCGAGCTTTTCTCCCGCTTCGACTGCCGGACGCACCAGCAGGATGCGGCGGATCTGCTCGCGCTCCAGCGCATCTACCGCGCAGGCCACGGCCAGATAGGTCTTGCCGGTACCGGCCGGGCCGATGCCGAAGTTGATGTCGTTGCCGAGGATTTCCTTCACGTAGCGCTGCTGATTCAAGCCGCGTGGGCGAATCATGCCTTTCTTGGTGCGCAGGGCGACGGTCGCTTCGGCAGGGGCCGGGTTGTCGATATCTGCTGATTCCTGAATGAACAGGTGCACCAGGTCTGGCGACAGCTCGGTACCCTTGGTTTCCCGGTACAGGCGGCGCAGCAGGTTTTCCGCGGACGTGGTGAGTTTTGGATCGCCAATCAGCTCGAACTGGTTTCCGCGATTGCGGATCTCGATGGCCAGGCGCTGTTCGATCAAGCGCAAATGCTCGTCGAATTGCCCGCACAGATTGGCGAAGCGGCGAGCCTCAAAAGGCTCGAGGAGAAAACGATGTGGTTCGATGGGTGCGTTCAAGGTCGTATTTAGCCGCCCTGGGGCAATTAGGATGAAATCAAGGATAACGCCAGTGGCCTGGGTGCGAAAGCTCTTAAATATCGACGCTGCTTTCGAACCCATTCTCTGTGGCTGGCGGGGTCATTTGTGGTGAGGGGATTTATCCCCGATGGGACGCGAAGCGGTCCTGAAACCATTATCAGAGGTGTATCAGATCACCCGGATTGCAGGTTTTGGGTCGGCTGCGCCAACCATCGGGGATAAATCCCCTCACCACAGAAGCCCCATCCACAATGCGATGGTGTTATTGAACCAGCGAACCACGCAGCGAGTGCGGTTGCGCGGCGTCGATGTGCACATCGGCGAACTGGCCGATCAGGGTGGGATTGTCGCAGCGGAAGTTGACGATACGATTATTCTCGGTGCGGCCCTGGAGCTCGCCTGGGTCTTTCTTCGAATAATCGGTCACCAGAATGCGCTGGATCGAGCCGACCATTTGTCGGCTGATTTCGAAGCCCTGTTGATTCAAACGATGTTGCAGCGCGTTCAGACGTTCTTTCTTCAATTCTTCCGGTGTGTCATCGGCCAGATCGGCAGCGGGCGTGCCCGGGCGCTGGCTGTAGACGAACGAGTAGGAGAAATCGAAGCCGACATCGGCAATCAGCTTCATGGTCTGCTCGAAGTCTTTCTCGGTTTCACCGGGGAAGCCGACGATGAAGTCCGAACTGATGCAGATTCCTGGCACCGCAGCGCGCAGTTTGCGCAGCTTGGATTTGTATTCCAGCGCCGTGTGGTTGCGCTTCATCGCCGCGAGAATCCGGTCCGAGCCCGACTGCACTGGCAAGTGCAGGTGCTTGACCAGTTCCGGCACTTCGGCGTGGGCCTGGATCAGGCTGTCGGAGAACTCCAGCGGGTGCGACGTGGTGTAGCGGATGCGGTCGATGCCATCGACAGCGGCGACCACGCGGATCAGTTCGGCCAGATCGGCCAGGCGACCGTCGTGGGTCTGGCCGCGATAGCCGTTGACGTTCTGCCCGAGCAAGGTCACTTCACGCACGCCGTGTTCGGCAAGGTGAATGATTTCCGCGATCACGTCGTCGAACGGCCGGCTGACTTCTTCACCACGGGTATACGGCACCACGCAGAACGTGCAGTACTTGCTGCAACCTTCCATCACTGACACATAAGCGCTCGGGCCGTCGATACGCGGCTCGGGCAGGTGGTCGAATTTTTCGATTTCCGGAAACGAGACGTCGACCTGCGGCAGCTTGCTGCTGCGCGCGGCGTCGATCATTTCCGGCAGACGGTGCAGGGTCTGCGGGCCGAACACCACGTCGACGTACGGAGCGCGATCGCGAATCGCTGCGCCTTCCTGACTGGCCACGCAACCGCCGACGGCGATGACCATGTCGGGGTTGGCCAGCTTCAGTTCGCGCCAGCGGCCGAGCTGCGAATACACGCGATCCTGCGCGCGTTCGCGGATCGAGCAGGTGTTGAGCAGAATCACGTCGGCGTCTTCCGCGCGAGCGGTGACTTCCAGGGCCTGATGTTCGCCCAGCAGATCGACCATGCGCGAGCTGTCGTACTCGTTCATCTGGCAACCGTGGGTTTCGATGTAAAGCTTCTTGGCCATGGATTCGGTCGTCACGTGATTCAAAGAACCGCGCATTATAGGGAACAAGCCGTCAGGTTCCTACCGCTGTGCGTCCGGTGGCTATGCTATAGTTCGCGCCCTCATTTTTACCCCGATGTTATCCGCCCGCCATGACCAAACGCGAAGCTCCAATCTACAAGGTGATTTTCCTCAACCAGGGCCAGGTGTTCGAAATGTACGCCAAGCAGATCTATCAAAGTGATCTGTGGGGTTTCCTGGAAGTTGAAGAATTCGTCTTTGGCGAGCGCACGCAAATGGTCGTCGATCCGAGCGAAGAAAAGCTCAAGGCGCAATTCGAAGGCGTGGTGCGCAGCTTTGTACCGATGCATTCGATCGTGCGCATCGATGAAGTGGAACGTCTGGGCACGCCGAAAATCAGCGAGGCCCGGGGCGCGGTCGGCAATGTCATGCCGTTTCCGATGCCGATGCCTGAAAAGTAAGCTTCAAGACCGCGTAGCCCCCATTCGCGAGCAGGCTCGCTCCCACAGTAGATCTCCAGTGTTCAGAAGATCCTCTGTGGGAGCGAGCCTGCTCGCGAAGAGGCCAGAATGGTCGGCGCAAAAATCAGGGAAGAGGTGAAAACGGCGTACGCCCATCGGCGTTCTGCAGTTCCATCAGGTATTTGCGGAAAATCTGCCCGAGCACCTGAGTGGCGGTTTCGAGATCCTCGCGGGACATCTTTTCCGAGACTTCGTCGGCCGTGTCCAGCGCCTCTTCGGCACCGTTGACCGCTGCCATCTTCAGCACGATGTAGGCCTGGATATTGTTGGCCTGCACACCTTCACCGTGGAAGAACATGCTGCCGAGCTTGTATTGCGCCTGGGCGTGGCCTTGCAGCGAGGCCTTTTCGAAATAGCTCAGGGCTTGATTGAGGTCGCGCGGCGCGTTCTTGCCGTCGTAGTAGAACTCACCCAACTCGTATTGCGCTTGCGCGTCCCCTTCGTCCGCCGCTTTCTGGCAGGCGGCCAGTGCCTGCGTGACGTCTTGCGGCTGAGTATTGAGGGTGCAACGACCCATCGCCGGGATCAACAACGAGTTGCCGCCTGCTTGTGCATGCGCGAGCAGGGGCTGAAGGAGCAACAGGCAGCCCAATGCAAGGGTGCGGCCGGTGCGGTTCATGGGAATCGACTTACCTCTGAAGGGCACGCGGACCCGTCGAGGGATCCAATAAGCGCGCATTATGAAATAAGCAGGGCCAACCTTACAAAGTCTTTACTCGTTTTTCTGCTGCGTGGGGAATATATCGCCCGATTCGGGCAGGATTTTCGCAGGCATGTCGGAAAAACCGAGCGGATGTAGGCGAAAGCTGACGCTGGCCATAGCCAACGTCAGCGGTACGGCGATTATTTCAATGCGGCGAAGGCGCGCTCGGCGGCGTCCAGCGTCAGTTGCAACTCGGCTTCGCCGTGGGCGATCGAGGTGAAACCGGCTTCGAAAGCGCTCGGCGCCAGGTACACGCCACCTTCCAGCATCAAGTGGAAGAAGCGACCGAACATTGCTGCGTCGCTGGCCATCACGTCGTCGAAGGTGACGATGTCATCGGCGCCGCTGAAGTACAGACCGAACATGCCGCCGGCCTGGGTGGTCACGAACGGGATGCCCGCAGCATCGGCACGCTGTTGCAGACCGTCGAGCATGCGCGCGGTGTAGTCGGTCAATTCGGCGTGGAAACCCGGGCGGCTGATCAGACGCAAGGTCGTCAGGCCGGCAGCCATCGCCAGCGGATTACCCGACAACGTACCTGCCTGATACACCGAACCGAGCGGGGCGATGCGCTGCATGATCTCGCGCTTGCCACCGAAGCAGCCCACCGGCATACCGCCGCCGATGATCTTGCCGAACGTGGTCAGGTCCGGCGTCACGCCGTAGTGCGCCTGGGCACCGCCGAGGGCGACGCGGAAACCGGTCATCACTTCGTCGAAAATCAGCACCACACCATGCTTGTCGCACAGCGAACGCAAACCTTCGAGGAAGCCTGGCGCCGGCGGCACGCAGTTCATGTTGCCGGCGACCGGCTCGACGATGATGCACGCCACGTCCTCGCCCACTTCGGCGAGCATCGCTTCAACCGCGTCGATGTCGTTGAACGGCAGGGTCAGGGTGTGTTTGGCGAACGCTGCAGGCACGCCGGCCGAGCTCGGTACGCCCTGGGTCAGAGCGCCGGAACCGGCCTTGACCAGCAGGCTGTCGGAGTGGCCGTGGTAGCAGCCTTCGAATTTGATGATGCTGTCGCGACCGGTGTAACCACGGGCCAGTCGGATCGCGCTCATGGTCGCTTCGGTGCCGGAGCTGACCATGCGCACCATCTCCATCGACGGCACCAGCGAGCAGACCAGATCGGCCATCTCGGTTTCCATCGACGTCGGTGCGCCGTAGGACAGGCCGTGTTGCAGCTGATTGCGCACCGCGTCGAGCACGTCCGGATGGCTGTGGCCAAGGATCATTGGCCCCCACGAACCCACGTAATCGACATAACGCTTGTCATCTTCGTCGGTGACGTAAGCGCCTTCGGCGTGTTTGAAGAACAGCGGGGTGCCGCCGACGCTCTTGAACGCGCGCACCGGCGAGTTGACGCCGCCGGGGATGTGTTTCTGAGCATTGGCAAACAGGGTTTCGGAACGAGACATGATCGGGCTCTCAAATCAGATTTTCAGAAGTTCGTTGAAGGCGCGGGCGCGGCGGGTCACTTCGGCGCTGCTCTCGGCGCCGAACAAACCGTGGATCACGGCGAGCAGATCGACACCGTGCTCGACCAGTGGCGCGGCGTTATCGAGGGTGATGCCGCCGATCGCGCAGATCGGCAAGTGCAGCGTGCGTTTGGCTTCGTCGAGCAAGTCGAGGCTGCAACTCGGCGCACCGGGTTTGGTGGTGGAATTGAAGAAGCGGCCGAAGGCGACATAACTCGCACCTTCTTTAGCGGCTTGTTCGGCCAGGGCGATTTGCCCGTGACAAGTCGAACCGATGATGGCTTTCGAGCCGAGCAGGGCGCGGGTCGGCGACAGCGGGCCGTCGGTCTGGCCCAAGTGCACGCCGACGTTGAGGCGCGCGGCCAGTTCGGCGTCATCGTTGATGATCAGCTGCGTTTTATAGCGCTCGCACAAGTTGCGCAGCGTTTCGGCCTCGCGCAGACGGCGGGCCTCGTCGCTGCTCTTGTCGCGGTATTGCAGCAGGGTGACGCCGCCGTCGAGCGCCGCCTCCACGTAAGACAGAAACTTGCCGGCCAGCAACTGGCTGTCGGTAATGGCATACAGGCCACGTAGTTTCATCGGGCAGACCTCACGACGTTACGAGCAGAAATCCAGCGGCAGGCGACGCGGCACGAACTGGCCTTTGCCCAGTTGTTCGGCATCGCGCAAAGTGCGCCAGGTGTAATCCAGCGCACTGCGCACGGCACTGGCCAGGTGTTCGCCCTGAGCCAGGCGACCGGCGAGGGCGCTGGCCAGCGTACAACCGGAGCCGTGATAGCTGCCCGGCAGGCGCTGGCAGATAAAGGTTTCGCGCAGGCCGTCGCGGCTGTACACGCGGTTGTGGATTTCAGTTTCGTCGCCATGGCCGCCGGTGATCAGCAGGTTTTTGACGAATGGCAGGAGTTTTTCTGCGCACTCGTCGGCTGTGCCTTCAGGCAGTTCGGCGAGGATGCGCGCTTCAGGAAGATTGGGCGTGGCAATGATCGACAGCGGCAGCAGACGCTCGCGCATCGCATAGCCGACCTCGTCCTTGCCCAGGCGTCCGCCGCCGCCGGCACGCAGCACCGGGTCGCAGACCACCGGCAGATGCGGGTGCGCCGAGAGCAGTTCGACGACCGTGTCGACCATCTCCAGCGAACCGAGCATGCCCAGTTTCACTGCGGCGACTTCGGAGTCGTTGAGCACGGCGTTGGCCTGGGCCAGTACCCATTCACGGTCGAGGACGCGGAAGTCAGTGACGTTGACGGTGTCTTGCACGGTCAGGGCGGTGACGGCCGGAGCCGCATGGCAACCCTGCGCGAGCAAGGCTTCGATATCTGCCTGCAAGCCGGCGCCACCACTGGGGTCGTGGCCGGAGAGACAGAGGACAACGGGGCGGGAGCTGTAGATATTCATGGTGCGCGAGCTTACCACCAAAGCTGATTTTGGGGTTCAGTACTCACGGTGTTTGCGAGCAGATTGTCGGACAACCCCGCAGTCTTTATTTGGAGCACATTTGTGGCGAGGGGATTTATCCCCGTTGGGCTGCGAAGCGGCCCCAAACCCTGCAATCCGGTTCTTTCTGACACATCTCGCTGGATGGACTGGCGACTGCTTCGCAGCCGAACGGGGATAAATCCCCTCGCCACAATTGGTCATCTATCAAGGAGGCTGTCGTCGCGAGTTGACCAACCCAACAGCTCTATCTCAGTGCTTTGCCCTGGAACGCCCGTTCTAGAGCCGTTGTAGGAAAAATTTCCATGGTGCTCAATGGCCATCAACGGCTATGCTAGGCTGGATCCAAACAATCACAGGTAATACCGGTTTTACGTCTACTCAAAGGGAATGGGGGGCTTCCTGACACAACCGGACGAGCCACGCTGGGGCTTCAATGCGCTATTTGCTGATGTTGCTGTTCTGCTTGCCCCTCATGGCGAGCGCTGTCGAATTCGACGAATTCACCCAAAGCCTGCCACTGGGCCGATCGCTGCAAGTGTTCGAAGACCCGAGCGGTCAGGCGACGATTGCCGACGTCCGCGCGCAAGACGCCGCCGGCCAGTTCAAAGCCCACGACAAAGCCACGCTCAACGCCGGTTACTCGCGTTCGGCGTTCTGGCTGAAGATCGACCTGCATTACCGCCCGAGCAACCCGGCCGCCCAGCGCACCTGGCTGCTGGAACTGGCGTATCCGCCGCTTGATCACCTCGATCTGTACTTGCCTGGCGCCAACGGCGAATACCGGCTGGTGCGCCAGACCGGCGATGCCTTGCCCTTCGCCAGTCGCGAGATCCGCCAGAACAACTACCTGTTCGACCTTCCCTTCAAACCGGATCAACAGCAGACGCTGTACCTGCGACTGGCCAGCGAAGGCTCGATCCAGGCGCCGGTGACGTTGTGGTCGAGCAGCGCATACCTCGAAGACCAACCGGTGCGCCTGTATGTACTCGGCATCATTTATGGCGTGCTGCTGGGGATGCTGGTCTACAACCTGTTCATCTACTTGAGCGTGCGCGACACCAGTTACCTCTATTACATCTTCTATATCGGCTCGTTCGGCCTCTATCAATTGTCGGTCAATGGCGCGGCGGTCGAGTATTTCTGGCCGGACAACCCATGGTGGGCCAACGCCGCGACACCGTTCTTCATCGGTTGCGCCGGTCTGTTCGGCAGCCAGTTCGCCCGCAGTTTCCTGCAGACCAAGACCCACAGCCCCTGGCTGGATCGCTTGCTGATCGGCCTGATTGCCTTCAGTGCGCTGGTGATCGGCCTGTCGCTGATGACCAGTTACGCCCTGGCCCTGCGCCTGGCGACCACACTGGCGCTGACCTTCACCGTGGTGATCTTTGCCGCCGGGATTCTTGCCTGGTGGCGCGGCCTGCGTGTGGCGCGTTACTTCATCATCGCCTGGTCGGCGTTCCTGCTCGGCGGCATCGTCAATACGCTGATGGTGCTGGGCCTGCTGCCCAACGTGTTCCTGACCATGTACGCCAGCCAGATCGGTTCGGCCATCGAGGTGGCGCTGCTGTCGCTGGCGCTGGCCGACCGCATCAACGCGATGCGCGAACAACAGGCGCAGACCTTGTTCGACGCCGGGCAGAAACTCGAAGTGCTCAACCAGCAACTGGCCCACAGCAACAAGCTCAAGGATGAATTCCTCGCGACGTTGACCCACGAACTGCGCACGCCGATGAACGGCGTGATCGGTTCGCTGGAACTGATGCAGACCGTCGACCTCGATCCCGAGCTTGAGCAATATCAACAAACCGCCGCCGGTTCTGCCCGCGACATGATGCGCATGGTCAATGGCATCCTCACGCTCACTGAATTGCAGGCCGGCAAACTCAAGGCGACGCCGGGCAGTTTCAGCCTGCGCGCAGTGGTCGAGGCGTTGCGCGTGCAGTTCGAAGGTAATGCAGCGAGCAAGTCGCTGGACTTCAAGGTCGAGGTGCTGCCGACCCTGCCGGATCGCTTGCTCGGCGACAGCGCGAAACTGGCGCAGTGCCTGGAATGCCTGCTGGACAATGCGATCAAGTTCACCCGCGTCGGCGGGCTGGCACTGCGCGTTACCGGGCGGCCGTCGGCGGATGAGCGCATGGCGCTGTCGTTTGCGGTGATCGACACCGGTATCGGTTTCACTGATCTGGGCGAGGCGACCCTGTATCAGCGTTTCTTCCAGCTCGATGGTTCGATGACTCGCGAATACGGCGGCCTGGGGGTGGGGCTGGCGATCTGTCGGCAGCTGGTCGAATTGCTCGGCGGCAAACTCACCCATCGTTCCGAGCCGGGACGCGGCAGCCGCTTCCAGCTCGATGTCGAATTCGAACTGCCGGTGATCGAAGCGCCTGCGGATCAGCCGACCCGCGATTGCATTCGTGCGCCGCAGGACTGCACGGTGCTGCTGGTGGACGACAACAGCGTCAATCAACTGGTCATGCGTGGCATGTTGCTCAAGCTCGGTTTCCGCGTGCGCAGCGCTGACAACGGCGCCGCCGCGCTGGACTGCCTGCAACGGGAAAGCTTCGATGCGGTGCTGATCGATTGCCAGTTGCCCCGCCACGAAGGCGCATCGCTGTGCTGCCAGATCCATGCATTGCCGGGCTGTGCGCACTTGCCGGTATTCATGCTGGCGCTGGGTGCGGATCGCGAGCAATGCGCCCCGGGCGCGCCTATCGACTATCTGCACAAACCGGTCAAATTCGAGGATCTGCAGGCTGCGTTGCAGCGCCGCGTGCTCAGTTGCTGATGGGGTAAAAGCGCCGCAAAAACGGCGTCTATGACACTTTGTTCAAAAAAGCACCAGTGCTTAACTGGTGCCATTGCTGAACACGGAGCGCCGTCATGAACCTGCATCAGTTCGCCGAAACCCACGAAGTCACCAATCAGCCGCCGTCGCTGGACGGCACCAACCTGTACCGCATCGATCTGCCGCTGCAGGAGTGGTCGCGGCGCTTTGGCGCCGGTTGGGCCGAGTCGCGGATCGATGCCTACGGCGCACTGGCGGGCGGGCCGCTGATGGAAGCGGGGTTTCTCGCCAACCAGAACAAACCGGTATTCGCCAGCCATGATCGCTATGGTCATCGCATCGATCTGGTCGAATTTCACCCGGCCTACCACGAGCTGATGCGCACGGCGATCAAACATGGCCTGACCTCGCTGCCTTGGGCACACCCGCAGGACGGCGCACATGTCGCCCGCGCGTCGATGACATATCTGCACAGCCAGGCCGAGGCCGGCAGCGGTTGCCCGTTGACCATGACCTTCGCCAGCGTGCCGGCCCTGCGCTTGCAGCCGGACCTGGCCGAACAGTGGCTGCCGAAAGTCCTCGCCACCGAATACGATCCGCGCAATGTCGGCATGGCGCACAAGGCCGGCGTGACCATCGGCATGGCGATGACCGAGAAGCAGGGCGGCACCGATGTTCGCGCCAACACCACCAAGGCTTATCCGGTCGGCGCCAGCGGCCCGGGTCAGGCTTATGAACTGGTCGGGCACAAGTGGTTCTGCTCGGCGCCGATGTGCGACGCCTTCCTGACATTGGCGCAAACCGACAAGGGCTTGAGTTGCTTCCTGCTGCCGCGCCATCGCCCGGAAGACACGCGCAATCAGTTCTACATTCAGCGTCTGAAAAACAAACTCGGCAACCAGTCCAACGCCTCCAGCGAAGTGGAGTTTCGTGGGGCGCTGGCGTGGATGATCGGCGAAGAAGGGCGCGGCGTGCCGACCATTATCGAGATGGTGGCGATGACCCGTTTCGATTGCATGGTCGGTTCCAGTTCGCTGATGCGCCAGGCGCTGACCCAGGCCAGCCATCACTGCGCGCATCGCAAGGTCGGCGGCAAATTGCTCAGCGAGCAGCCGCTGATGCAAAACGTGCTGGCCGATCTGGCGCTGGAGAGCGAAGCCGCGCTGGCCCTGAGTCTGCGCATGGGCAAGGCGCTCGATCATCTGGATGATCGCCACGAAGCGCAATTCGCGCGGCTGGTGACGGCGGTGGGCAAATACTGGATCTGCAAACGTGCGCCAGGAATGATCAACGAAGCCGCCGAATGCATGGGCGGCGCCGGTTATGTCGAAGACAGCATCCTGCCGCGTCTGTACCGCGAAGCGCCGGTGAATTCGACGTGGGAAGGGTCGGGGAATGTGCAATGTCTCGACGTGCTGCGCGCATTGTCAAAAGAACCGGGCGTGCTCGATGTGCTGTTCAGCGAACTGGGCGACGGCCATGGCGACAAGCGTCTGGCCGCACATATCCAGCAGTTGCAGGCGGAATTCAAGGACACCAGTGAAATTCAGTATCGAGCGCGGCAACTGACTGAAGACATTGCGCTTGGGTTGCAGGCCAAACTTCTGTTGGAGGCGGGGAATTCGGCGGTCAGTGATGCTTTCATTGCCAGCCGCCTGAGCGGTGGCGGTGGCGGTCGCGTCTACGGCGGGTTGCCGCGTGGGCTGGACGTCGAAGCCATCGTCGCACGCTCGACCCCTCAGCTTTTCTGACCCACGTCATATCCCCCCTGTGGGAGCGAGCCTGCTCGCGAAAGCGGTGTGTCAGTCGACATCTTTATTGGATGATCCACCGCATTCGCGAGCAGGCTCGCTCCCACAGAGGACATCATTGGTCTGCAGATTTAAGTGTCGCCACAACGCCACTGTTCCCGTGCGTCCACGATGCAGGCAAGATGAAGCTCTGCAAGTCAGAACACAGGAAGCTGATCGTGACCGAAGCGTTTATTGTCGTTCAAACCGCCGAACAAGCCGTGGATCGTCTGGCCGAGCTGCATGAGCGGGCCACCACTGCGCTGAATTCTGCCCTCAAGCGTTACCTCAAGGACCGCGTCGAACCCGACGCCGAACAGCGTGCCCTGTTTCGTTATCCCGAACTGCGTCTGACCTACCACTGCCAGGGCGAAGTGCCGCAGACCACCCGCGCTTACGCCAAGGTGCAGTTGCCGGGCACTTACAGCGTCACCGTCACCCACCCGGCGGCGTTTCGCAAATACCTGCTCGAACAACTGACGCCGTTGATGCACGACTTCACCGTGACCGTCGAAGTCGGCGTCAGCCAGCAGAACATTCCTTATCCGTACGTAGTCGAGCAGGGCGATGAACTGGCCGGTTCCGGCGTCACTGCGGCGGTGCTGGCGCGGGTGTTCCCGAGTACCGATCTGTCCGCCGCGACCGATGGCATTGCCGACGGCCTCTACGACTGGGAAAACACCGATCCGCTGCCGCTGGCGCTGTTTGATGCGGCGCGCGTGGATTTCTCGCTGCGCCGTCTGGTGCATTACACCGGCAGCGACTGGCGCCATGTGCAGCCGTGGATTCTGCTGACCAACTACCATCGCTACGTCGATCAGTTCATCGTTCATGGTCTGGAGCAGTTGCGCCGCGATCCGCGTTTCGTGCGCATGGTCCTGCCGGGCAACGTGATCATCGAGAAGAGCATGGATCACGGCGAAGCCTCGGCGATTGCCGCCGGCGTGGTCTGGCACCGTTACCAGATGCCGGCCTATCACCTGATCGCCAGCGACGGCCACGGCGTCACACTGGTGAACATCGGCGTCGGCCCGTCCAACGCCAAGAACATCACCGATCACCTGGCGGTGCTGCGTCCGCATTGCTGGCTGATGATCGGCCACTGCGGTGGCCTGCGTCAGTCGCAGACCATCGGCGATTACGTGCTGGCCCACGCCTACATGCGCCGCGACGGCATTCTTGATCGTGTGGTGCCGCCCAATATTCCCATCCCGGCACTGGCCGAAGTGCAGCTTGCGCTTCAACAGGCAGCGGCGAATGTCACCGGCGAGAAGGGCGACGATCTGAAGAAGCGCCTGCGCACCGGCACGGTTCTGACCTACGACGACCGCAACTGGGAACTGCGCTGGGCTCAGGAACGACCGCTGATCAACCTGTCCCGCGCGGTTGCGGTGGACATGGAAAGCGGCACGATTGCAGCGCAGGGTTATCGCTTGCGGGTGCCGTACGGCACGTTGCTCTGCGTTTCGGACAAGCCGCTGCACAGCGAAATCAAACTGCCGGGCTCGGCCAACGCCTTCTATGAACGCGCGGTCAGCCAGCATTTGAAAATCGGCATCGAAGCGGTGGATCTGCTGCGTACCGAACTCAACTCGCTGCACTCGCGCAAGTTGCGCAGCTTCGACGAGCCGCCATTCCGTTAACGGTTAGTCGTGGTCATTTGGCGGTCGGGGCACTAGCATTGTCAGCCCTGATCGCTAAATGTTCTGTCTCTTATGTCCCGTCCCCCGCGTCCCCCTTCCCGCCGCCCTGGCGTGAAGCCTCAGTCTTCTGCCCCGCGCCGTGTTGCCAAGGCACCACCGGCCGAGCCGAAACTGATCCTGTTCAACAAACCCTTCGATGTGCTGACGCAGTTCAGCGACGGTGAAGGGCGGGCGACACTCAAGGATTACATCGATGTGCCGGGGATTTACCCGGCCGGACGTCTGGATCGCGACAGCGAAGGTTTGTTGCTGCTGACCAACGACGGCCAGTTGCAGGCGCGCATCGCCGATCCGAAACACAAACTGGCGAAGACCTATTGGGTGCAGGTGGAAGGCGAGCCGACGGCTGAGCAGTTGCAGCGCCTGCGTGATGGCGTCGAGCTGAATGACGGCATGACTCTGCCCGCCCAAGCGCGGCAACTGGCTGAGCCGCAGTTGTGGCCGCGCAATCCGCCGGTACGCTTTCGCGCGACCATACCGACTTCGTGGCTGGAACTGGTGATTCGCGAAGGGCGCAACCGTCAGGTGCGGCGCATGACGGCGGCGGTCGGGCTGCCGACGTTGCGTCTGGTGCGGGTCAGGATTGGCGACTGGACCCTTGAAGGGCTGGATCAGGGCCAGTGGCGGGAAGTGCCGGCGCGCTTATAAGGCGCCGGACTCGATCAGGCCGATCACCACACTCTTGATGATGAACGCGGCCACGCCCAGGCCCAGCACGAAAAACAGAATGAACGAGCCGAACCGCCCGGCCTTGGACTTCTTCGCCAGATCCCAGACGATGAAACCCATGAAAATGATCAGGATGCTGACCAGACCGGTCATCATCCACTCTTCGAACAGTGCTGGATCCATTGGCGATCTCCGGCGCGGACAGGGCTGAAAGGGCGGCGGCGAGTATACGCCATGGTCGGTGGGGTGGCATTGATCTGGGTCTGATCCGCAATTGTTCCCCTCACCCTAACCCTCTCCCGGAGGGAGAGGGGACTGACCGAGGTGTCTGGCGTCTTACATCGACCTGAAATATCGAGTCGATTATGGATTCACAACAGAACTTTCAGGTCGGCGTACTTCTAGAGCATCTCTAGGTCGGCTCCCTCTCCCTCCGGGAGAGGGGATTGACCGAGGTGTCTGGCGTCTTGCATCGACCTGAAATATCGAGTCGATTATGGATTCACAACAGAACTTTCAGGTCGGCGTACTTCTAGAGCATCGCTAGGTCGGCTCCCTCTCCCTCCGGGAGAGGGGACTGACCGAGGTGTCTGGCGTCTTACATCGACTTGAAATATCGAGTCGATTATGGATTCACAACAGAACTTTCAGGTCGGCGTACTTCTAGAGCATCTCTCGGTCGGCTCCCTCTCCCTCCGGGAGAGGGGACTGACCGAGGTGTCTGGCGTTTTACATCGACCTGAAATATCGAGTCGATTATGGATTCACAACAGAACTTTCAGGTCGGCGTGCTTCTAGAGCATCTCTCGGTCGGCTCCCTCTCCCCTCCGGGAGAGGGCTGGGGTGAGGGGCTTTTGCTTAGCTACGCAAATGAGTCAGCGGCAATTCAGTACTGTTCAAAACCTGGTTCAGCACAAAACTCGACCGCACGCTGGTGACCCCCTCGATCCGAGTCAGGTGCCCCAGCAGTAATTTCTGATAGTGATCCATATCCGGCACCACCACTTTTAACTGGTAGTCGGCATCCACTCCGGTCACCAGACTGCATTCCAGCACTTGCGGCAACGTGCGGATTGCCGCCTCGAAATTCTCGAAGCGCTCGGGGGTGTGCCGGTCCATGCCGATCAGTACATACGCGGTCAGGCTCAAGCCGAGCATCTTGCGATCGAGCAGCGCCACCTGGCGCGAGATATAGCCATCGTCTTCCAGCTGCTTGACCCGGCGCGAGCAAGGCGAGGGCGACAGACCGATGCGTTCGGCCAGTTCCTGGTTGGAGATACGGGCGTCGCGCTGCAATTCCGCCAAAATACTCAGGTCATACCGGTCAAGTTTGCTCATCAATCTGTCCTTGGTCGTAACTATTGCGGCAGATTATCTATCCAGGGTTAAAAATTGCGCAAGCGGTGTTTAATTGAGCAATTTTCGCAATCCTGTGTCGCAGCCTCAGGCTTATTCTTAACACCAGAATCACTGCTCGGTAACACAGTCCACGCGGCCCGCCCAATCAGGCCCGCCGAGGCCGCCACCCCCACCGGGGATGTGCCGGCCCCCGAGCTGCACACTGCCCAGAAGACAGCGTGAGGTGAGCCGACGTCAAAAGCGTCGAGCCAGGACGAAGTTCTCCAGAAGGGAGGCCGACGGGTCTCCCTTTTTCTTGCCTGCGATTTCATGTTGGCGCCTCAATAAATAAGTCGCGCGACTGATAACCTGTTGCAGAACCCGATGGGGCTGTTTCGAGTCTCAGCAACAAGCCCTGCCAACGACAGGCTCCCACAGTGAGGAAAAGCATGAATTCGCGCATCTGGCGTCTGGCCGGTGTTGGTTTGCTGTGTGTGGGTGTCAGTGCGCAAGCGCTGGCCGATGAGCCGCAGAATCGTGGGCCGGGCAACGGGCCGCAGAACGACGGGATCATCCGTGGCGACAACAGCCATCAGTTCGAGCACAACGGCCAGCCGCACAACAATGACGGTCAATGGCAGAACCGCAACCGTGTCGATGATCGTCCAGAACCGCCTCGCCAGCCGGGCAACAACCTGCCGATCCAGCCGCGACCCGACGCCGTGCACCAGACTCAGGAGCCGCGTCAGGGTTACTACCGCGACGAGCGCCCGCAGAACGGTTACCACAATCAGCAATGGCAGACGCGGCCACGTCCCGATGACAACCGCTGGCCGGGACGGCCGAACGGTCATGGCAATGGCTGGGGGCCTGGCCCGCAATATCGTCCGGGCCATGTGATCGATCGTTTCCCGGATCGTGATTACCGCGTGCCGTATCGCGGTCAGGATTACTTCTATTCCGGCGGCTACTGGTATCGCCCGCAAGGCCCGCGCTACATCGTCGTGCAGCCGCCGCGCGGGATCCGCATCCAGTATTTGCCGGATTACGCCCGTGAAGTGTGGATCGGCGGCTCGCTGCTGTTCCTCGCCGCCGGCTCGTATTACGCCTATCAAGAGGCGACGCAGGATTACGTGGTCGTCGAGCCGCCGCTGCAGCAACCGCCGCAACCGCAATCTCAAGGCTATGACGTCGAAGCCTACCCGGCCAACGGCCAGTCACCGCAGCAGGTGCAGCAGGACGGTTACCAGTGCTCGCAGTACGCTGTGCAGCAAAGCGGTTTCGACCCGCGCACCGCGACCTACCAACCGGCGCCCGAAGTGGTTCAGGCCTATCGCCAGGCGCAGGGCAACTGCCTGAGCAGCCGCGGTTATCAGGTCAATTACTGAGTGCGGGCGGCGAGCACCACTTCCTGTGGGTCGGCGTGCACCAGCACCTCGGCCTTCGGATATTCCTTGTGAATCGCCGCCGCCGCTTGATCGCTGATGCCATGGGCGACTGACAGGGTCAGTTCGCCCGGCAATTCCAGGTGCAATTGCACGAACCAGTGGTTGCCCGAGATCCGCGTGCGCAAGTCATGCGCACCGAGCACCCCCGGCACGCTGCACGCCAGCTCAAGCATGTGCTGGCTGACATCGGTCGGCAACTCCTCGTCCATCAACACCGAAAAACTTTCCCGGGCGATCTGGATCGCACTCCAGAAAATGTACACGGCGATCCCCAGCCCGAACCACGCGTCCAGTTGCGCAAAACCCATCCCGGCCAACACCAGCGCGATGAGGATGCTGCCGTTGAGCAGCAGGTCCGAACGGTAATGCAGGGAGTCGGCGCGCACGGCGTTGGAGCCGGTCTGCTTGATCACCCGGTGCTGCAACATCAGCAGCGCCGCCGTCAGCAGCAGGGAAAACACGATCACACCGATGCTCAGCCACGGCGCGCCAAGCGGCTCCGGCGTCTGCAAGCGTTGGTAGGCCTGGAACGCGATCAGCACCGCGCTGCCACCGATGAACAACGCCTGCGCCATACCCGCCAGTGATTCGGCTTTGCCGTGGCCATAACGGTGATCGTCATCCGCCGGACGCAGTGCGTAATGCACCGCCAGCAGATTGAGCATCGAGGTGACGCCATCCAGCGCCGAGTCGGTGAGGCCGGCGAGCATGCTCACCGATCCGCTGAGCCACCAGGCAATCGCTTTGGCGACGATCAGCGTGCACGCGACCGCCACCGAGGCGCGGGTCGCCAGCCGCAGCAGGCGGGCGTGTTCGGGGCTGGAGGTCATTGAACGTCCTTATTCAAGCGGCGGGTTGCAGGCCGAACATCGCCAGTTGCTGAGTGCTGCCCTTGTGCTGGATCAGGCGCGGGTCGTCGAGAGGAAAGTCTTTACCCAGTTCGCTCTCGAGAATCGCCTGCAACTTGTGATTGTCGACCTGACCGTCCGGGCCGATGGCTTGCTTGAGCTTGGCCGGATCGATCTGCGCGGTGTGGCCCGGTTCGAAATAGATCGCCCCGGTGGCGAAGTCGACGGCAAACGCGATCAGCCCGGGAATGATGTAGAACAGCAGGCCGACGGCATCGAGCACGGCAATCGCCGGGTCGATCTTGCCGTCGATCTGGCCACGGCGGTCCGGGTAGAAAATCGAACCGCACGCCGACAGTTGCGTGAGCAGAGTGGCAACCAGAACACCGCCGATCAGGCGAGAGGGTAAGCGCATGGAAATGTCTCCTGAGTCATCAAATAACGAAGCTTCGTCTTGTGAAGTTAAGACCCTGACGAACGTCAGACAGTTCGTCGTTATACTCGCCGCTCTGTTTGGGAGCCAGCATGATTTCTTTGCCGATCGACGATGTTTTACCCGCCCTGCGTGAAGCCCTCGCGTCACGCCACGAAGCCGTGCTCGAAGCACCGCCCGGCGCCGGTAAGACCACCCGCGTGCCCTTGGCCTTGCTCAACGAAGCCTGGCTGGCCGGGCAGACCATCGTCATGCTCGAACCACGGCGTCTGGCCGCGCGCGCAGCGGCGGAACGTTTGGCCAGCGAGCTCGGCGAGCAGGTCGGTGAAACCGTCGGCTATCGCATCCGCCTCGACAGCAAAGTCGGCCCGAAGACGCGTATCGAAGTGGTCACCGAAGGCATCCTTACCCGGCGCTTGCAGGACGACCCGGCGCTGGAGGGTGTGGGCTTACTGATCTTCGACGAATTTCATGAACGCAGCCTCGACGCCGATCTGGCGCTGGCCCTCAGTCTGAACGGTCGCGAGCTGTTTCGCGCTGAACAGCCGCTGAAGATTCTGCTGATGTCGGCCACCCTCGAAGGCGAGCGGTTGGCGGGGTTGCTCGATGACGCGCCGATCCTGCGCAGCGAAGGCCGCATGTACCCGGTGACGATGCGCTGGGGCCGGCCGTTCCAACCAGGGGAATACATCGATCAACGCGTTACCCAAACCGTGCTCGAAGCGCTGCACGACGAGACCGGCAGCCTGTTGGTGTTCCTGCCGGGGCAAGCGGAGATCCGTCGCGTGCATCAGCAATTGGCCGACACCATTGGCGAGCGCAAAGACATCTTGCTGTGCCCGTTGCACGGTGAACTCGACCTCAATGCGCAACGCGCGGCAATCGATCCGGCGCCGCCCGGTCAGCGCAAAGTGGTGCTGGCAACCAACATCGCCGAGACCAGCCTGACCATCAACGGCGTGCGCGTGGTCATCGATGCCGGGCTGGCGCGGGTGCCGCGTTTCGACCCGGGCAGCGGCATGACCCGCCTCGACACTCAACGCATCTCCAAGGCCAGCGCCACCCAGCGTGCCGGCCGCGCCGGGCGATTGGAGCCGGGCGTGTGTTATCGCCTGTGGTCACAGGATCAGCACGAACAACTGGCGGCCTATGGCAGCGCGGAAATTCTCTCGGCGGATCTGGCCAGCCTCTCTTTGCAGCTGGGGCGCTGGGGCGTGACCCCGGGCGAACTGGTTTGGCTGGATGTGCCCCCGGCCGCCGCGTATGCGCAAGCGCAGGATCTGCTGCAACGGCTCGGCGCCTTGCACGGTGACACGCTGACGGCCCACGGCCAGGCCATGGCTGAACTGCCGGCGCATCCGCGCATTGCGCATTTGCTGTTGCGCGGTCAGGCGCTGGGGCTGGCGGCGATGGCCTGCGATGTGGCGGCGCTGCTCGGCGAGCGCGATATCCTGCGCGGCGCTGGCGCGGATCTGCACAGCCGATTGATTCTGCTTTCCGGCGAAGGACGTGCCGGCCGTGGGGCGCAGGGCGGGGTGCAACGTGCCCGGCAATTGGCTCGGCAATATCGCGGCTACTTGCGCGGCAAGCCGAGCGAGCCGGTCAGCGATGCCGAGCATCCACGCTGGCTCGGCGCGCTATTGGCGCTGGCCTACCCGGATCGCGTCGCCCAGCAACGGCGTGCCGGGGGTGCCGAATACCGGTTGGCCAACGGTCGCGCCGCGCTGTTCGCTGAGGCCGACAGCTTGATGAAGCATGAGTGGATTGTCATCGCCGACCTCGGCAGCCGTCAGGGCCAGCGCGAAGAACGTATCTATCTGGCGGCGGATTTCGATCCGGCGCTGTTCGATTCGGTGCTCACCGAGCAAGTGCGCAGCGTCGACCAACTCGATTGGGATGAACGCGAAGGCGTGCTGCGTGCCGAGCGCCAGCGCAAGGTCGGCGAGCTGATTCTCAGCCGCGAACCGTTGACCGGTCTCGATGAAAACACGCGCAGTCAGGCCCTGGTCAATCTGGTGCGACGCAAGGGTCTGGAGCTGCTGCCATGGACGCCGGAACTGCGCCAGTGGCAAGCGCGGGTGGCGCTGTTGCGCCAGCTCGATCTGCGCACTCAGGACGACAGCCAATGGCCGGATGTCAGCGATGCAGCGCTGCTCAATACCCTGGAAGACTGGCTGATGCCGTATCTGGGCAAGGTCTCGCGGCTGAGCCATTTCGCCAACCTCGACCTGTCGAGCATCGTGCGCAATCTGCTGCCGTGGCCGCTGCCGCAGAAGCTCGACGAACTGGCGCCGCATCATTTGAGCGTGCCGTCGGGTTCATCGATTCGCCTGGATTACAGCGACCATCCACCGATTCTCGCGGTGCGCTTGCAGGAGCTGTTTGGTCTGGCCGATACGCCACGGATTGCCGGCGGCCGGCAAGTGGTCAAGCTGCATCTGCTGTCGCCAGCGCGGCGACCGGTGCAGGTCACGCAGGACCTGGCCAACTTCTGGCGCAGCACCTATGCCGAGGTGAAGAAGGATCTGAAGGGGCGTTATCCGAAGCATTATTGGCCGGACGATCCTTTGGTCGCCGAAGCCACGGCGCGGGCGAAACCACGGGGCACCTGACCCGCAATGGCTGCGTGCCATTAGCCCATCCGTGCTAATTGCCCTTGGTTGTTCAGGCTCGCAAAATCGCCGCCTGAACAATAACAAGCCTTGTTGCCTGGCAACTTGTGCCCAAGGAACGGAACTGCCCATGAGCTCTTTCTTCAAGTTCAAGAAGTTGATCTTCTTGTCGGCTGCGCTGCTGGCCGCCTCTAATCCGACAATGGCCGAAGAGTCCAACCCGATTGGCGACTGGTGGATTATCTACGGCAACGGCGTGCCCCAGAAAAACATCATGTACGTCGCCGATGCCACCTCGGTCGTGCCTTCGCAGAAAACCAAAGGCGCAACCATGGTCGCAGTGACCCTGGTGTATGAAGAGCCGGGCAAACCGATGATCGACGTCTACAACCTCGAAGCCCAATGCTCTACGGGCAAGGTGCGTTTTATCAATGGCCAGTCCATCGAGCGTCTTGCCTACACCATGCGTCATCTGAAAGTTGCCAATCAATGGCAGACCCCCAAAGAGTTCTGGGTCCAGCAAGCGCTGAAGTTTGCCTGCGCCCCTGGCAGTCGCGCGAAAAACGACATGGCCGCCGTGGGCAAGATGGAATACCTGCAGATGATCGAGATGCTGCAGCAGATGTTCTTCAAGCTCGCGCCGATTCAGCAAAAGAGCCAGATGATGGACAACATCGACAGCCTGCTCGAACTCAAGAAATAAGCCGGGGCATCCAATGACTTACACACGTTTGTGGCTGGCAACCCTAGTGGCAGGATTGCTCTTGAGCGGTTGTGGCACTATCGCGCAGAGCCGCTGGGAAGGCCGCGATCTCCAGGAAGCACTGGACCTGTTCGGCACGCCTGATTCGATGAAAAAAGAAATCGGCCCAAATGGCGAACCCTTGGCCGTGCTGACCTGGTACAAGTCCGCGAGCTGGACCACCACCGAAGCGGCTGGCACTTCGATGACCCATACCGGCAACGGCATGGTGTACACCGAGCATTATCAGCAAGTTGGGCACAGTTCCGATTGCAAATTGCAGGCGAAGATCGATCAACAGAAGAAGATTGCACAGTTCCTGATCGAGGACGGGCGAATCCTGCATGGCAAGTGCCTGGGCGTCCGGTTTGTCCCCGGTTACATTCCGCCCGGCTTCTAAGGGCAGAGCGCTCAGGGCGCAGCGGGCAGGAGGAACCGCGCAATCACCGGCAAGTGGTCGGAGATGCGCAAGGTATCGTCCTGTCGCACCTGGGCTTGCACTCGTTTGAGCTTCGGGCTGTAGAACAGATAATCCACCGTGCGATCCGGGCCGTTGAGGCCGGGGTCGTTGGGGTAGTGCGTCAGCCATTTGGCTCGATCAATGCCGCCGGCTTCGTTGTTGGTCGGGATCATCGGGTACTTGTCCCACAGCAGATGCAGTTCGCTGTCGGCAGAGTAGGGCGCGCGCCGCTCGACGGGCAGGCGTCGGTACTGGCCGAGCGGCAACAGATTGAAATCGCCACCGATCAGCCAGGGCAGGCCTTGGCTTTCATATTTGTCTAGCACCTTGGCCACGGCGGCGACTTGCGCCTGCAAGTGGCCGTCCGGCTCGCTGGCGCGCTGCAGATGGGTGTTGAACACGGTCAGTTGTCCGCCATCGCTGAGCGGCAGTTTGACTGCCAGCAAAGCGTCTTTGGGCTGGAACTGGCGGCTGATGAAGTTGCTTGGGGCGACGGGCAGTTGCAGGCGTTCGGCGTGTTCGATGCGATAGCGACTCAAGGTGGCCAACTGGCGGCCGACGCTGCCGTAGATATGTGGCTCGGGAACAAAATCCGCCTTCCAGTCGAAGGCGCTGGTGCTGCACGGGTACAGATCGGCGACACGTTCCTGCAACAGTTTGAGCTGGTTCTGGTAATCGCTGGCCTTGGCGCCGTCGTCGAGCTCCTGCAACAGCACCACATCGGGTTGTTCGTCGCGGATCACCCGCGCCACTTCGTCGAGGCTGAAGGCCATGTCTTCGGCGGTCGGCGCTTCGTCGTCGCCCTGAGCCAGGTCATTCCAGAATACGTAGCGCTTGCCGGCGAGGAACTGCACGTTCCAGGTCATGACTTTCAGTGCTTGCCCGGGCACCAGCGTCGGCGCCGTGGTGCTGCAACGGACCGGCAGGGTTTCGCGGGCATCGGGGCGCCAGGTCAGGCTGAACAGCAGTACGCCGAACAGGACGACGGCAAGGATGACGAGAAGCAGGGTGTAGCGCAGCAGACGGGTCATGGCTCGGCTTATAGCGTTACAGGAAGTGGCCCCGAGCATACCTGACGGCAGCCGCGAAGCCCAAGCACGGCGCGGTCAGACCGCTCCGTTACGTTTGTCAGGCAATTCGCTGATCAGCATGAACAGGCGGAACAGCACCACACTGGTGAACAGTTGCAGAAAGCTGTGAGCGCTGTCGATCAGCCCGGCAATCAGCGGATTCTGCGGTTCGGGGTACACCGCCAGCGTCGCGCCCTTGAGCAACCACAACGGAGTCATCACGCAGAGAATGCACAGCAGGATGCGCCAGAAGTGCCCGCGCGTCAGGCGCAGGCTTTCCTTCATCGCCTGCAACGGCCCGAGCCCGCGCAGCACCAACAGGTATTCAGCGAAGGCGAGCATGACCATCAGCATCAGGCCCGGGAGGAAGTACAGCGACAGGCCCAGCAGAATCAGCAAGGTATTGAGCGCGGTCAGCACGGCGAAGCGTGGCCACAGGGTTGCGGCCATCGCCAGCAGGTCGCGGTTGCGCGGCGACTCGCCACGGCTGCGCGCATCGAGAAACAGGATCAGCGCGGCGGTGTACAGCGGATACACCAGCAGGCCGACGATGATGCTGACTCCGGCGAAGGTGTCCGGCCCGGTGGCGTGATCGACCGCCTGCTGCAAGAAAGCTTCGACAATCACCAGCGGCAGGCACAACTGCACGATGCTGCCCAGATGGCGTTTGAAAAAATACAAAGAGTCGCGCAGTACTTCGAGGGCATTCATCAGTCGGTATCGCAGGTCGAAAACAGTGGCTCACTTTAACCGATGCAACGCGGGGCGACACAAACGTAAACATTCGGTAAAGGTCATTGAAACGTTTTGTCACTGTCTCCATTACAGGAGAGCACCGCGCCCAGAGTGGGTGCGGGCACGTTATTACCGGCAATCTACGAGGTCGCCATGAACAGCGAAGAGCAAACCCTGATCGATGGACTGTTTTCCCGGCTGCAACAGGCCGAGACGGAGGCAGCCCCGCGCGACGCCCAGGCCGAGGCGCGGATCAAGGAACACCTGACGCGCCAACCGGCGGCAGGTTATTTCATGACCCAGGCGATTCTGGTGCAAGAGGCCGCGCTGAAAAGCCTCGATGAGCAGAACAAGCAACTGACCCAGCAAGTCCAGCGCCTGCAGGCCGAGCTGCAATCGGCCAAGGCCCAGAGTGGCGCACCGGCAGCGAGCGGTAGCGGTGGCTTCCTGTCGAGCATTTTTGGTGGCGGCAATTCACGTCCGGCGCCGAGCCAGAGCGCAGCGCCGTCGTCCTCCGGCGGCTGGCGTGAACCGGCACAGCAGCAGAGCTACCAGGCACCGGCGCCACAACAGAGCTTCGGCGCCGCGCCGCCCAACTATGCGCAGCAGGCAGCCCCGGCGGCGGGCAACAGCTTCCTCGGCGGCGCGCTGAAAACCGCCGCTGGCGTGGCCGGCGGTGTGATGCTGGCGCAGGGCATCAGCAGCCTGTTCCACCACAATCAGCAACCGGAAGAAATCGTCGAGGTCATCAAGGAAGAACCGGCGCAGGTCGCCGATCAGAGCAACAACGGCTGGGGCGATGATCAGCGCGTGGCGGACAACGGCTTCTCGGGCAATGACCAGGGCGGTTTCAGCGACGCCGATTACAGCAGCGACAATTCGTCGTTCTTCGATGACGACGACTCCTTTGTCTGACATAGCCTCTGAAGGCTGACATGCACCCTGTGGCGAGGGGATTTATCCCCGTTGGCTGCGCAGCAGCCCCGCTTTTCCTGGTTAAAGCGAGGACTGCTGCGCAGCCCAGCGGGGCGGTGCGACGTTTCGCTAAATCCCCTCGCCACAACACCGTTTGTCAGGGACACCTCGGCGCCAGCCGGTGATTATTCGCTGAATCTTTCTCTTGGCTGGCATACTGAGCGCCTTTTTCAGGCCTGATCGCCTGACCCCGCTTCGTGCGCTTGCGCGCCCACAGGAACTCCGGTGAAAAAAATCGCAGTGTTCGCCGATGTGCAGAACCTCTACTACACCGTGCGTCAGGCCTATGGTTGCCACTTCAACTACGCCGCATTGTGGGCGGACATCAGCAAGAACGGGCAGATCGTCGAGGCCTATGCCTACGCCATCGACCGTGGCGACAGCAAGCAGCAGCAGTTTCAGCAGATCCTGCGCAACCTCGGCTTCACCGTGAAGCTCAAGCCCTACATCCAGCGCAGCGACGGCTCGGCCAAGGGTGACTGGGATGTCGGCATTACCCTGGACATCATGGATGCCGCCGACCACGTCGACGAAGTGGTGCTGGCTTCCGGTGACGGCGATTTCGACATGCTGCTCGAGCGCATCATCAACAAGCACGGTGTGCAAGCGGTGGCCTACGGCGTCCCTGGCCTGACCGCCAACTCGCTGATCCGCGCCGCCAGCCGCTACGTGCCGATCGAAGGCGCGCTGCTGTTAAAGAATTAAGCTCAAGAACTTATCTGTACGGAGTTGAACCCGGTTTGGAACGCATCGCAGTCATCGACTTTGAAACCACCGGCCTGTCGCCGAACAGCAGCTGCCGCGCCACGGAAATCGCCGTGGTCATGCTGGAAAACGGCCGCATCGTCGAGCGTTACCAGAGCCTGATGAACGCCGGCGTGCGCGTCCCCGCGTTCATCGAGCAACTGACCGGCATCAGCAACGCCATGCTGCGCACCGCGCCGCCGGCCGAGCGGGTGATGGAAGAGGTCAACGAATTCGTCGGCTGCACGCCGTTGCTGGCGCACAACGCCTCGTTCGACCAGAAGTTCTGGGATTTCGAACTGGGGCGGATCAAACGCACACGCCTGCAGAATTTCGCCTGTTCACTGCTGCTGGCGCGGCGCCTGATGCCGGCGGCGCCGAATCACAAGCTCGGTACGCTCACCACGTTCGCGCAGTTGCCGCACACCGGCCAGGCTCACCGGGCCATGGCCGATGCGGAGATGGCGGCCAATCTGATGGCGCATTTGGCGCAAGAGTTACGGGGCAAGCACGGGGTACGCGAGTTGAATCACGACCTGCTGTGCAAGTTGCAGAAAGTCCCTGCCGCAAAAGTCGGCGAGCATCTGCAGCGTTATCGCTGATCCCTAGCCCACTGCAGAGTGTTGTACACACCACCTTAACCATTATGGGATAAGACGATGTGTACTTTGGAACATCAAATGTCCTCTAGGAGCTGCCGAAGGCTGCGGGTTCGGCTTTAAGCCAGACTGTTGAATTGCTGGCTATTGATCTTGCTTACCGGCATGAAGCCTGTCGTTTTCTTGAAGTTCATAGCGTGTACAAAGTTCTTCATCGAGTCTGATGGATCGATGCTTTGCATGTTGAGCTTGGACAGTGTCTCGCGAGAAATAGCGACGCTGAGGATGGGCTGATCCTCTAAGTGGCCGGTCGCGGAGTTGAGGAGTAAGTCAACGGCCGTAACGATGACGAGGTGTTCGGGAAGAATATTTAGCAGTTCTTGACCCACACGCAGAACGCAGCTGGATACGTAGTCCTGTAACAGCTCATTAAATTTACTGATCGGCATTTTTTTCACCGACAGTTTTCCACTCTGTAGTAGCGACTTGATGTCTTGAGGGATCACTTTGGTCCCGTGTACCGAGAGTGTGCATTCGAGAATGCCGTTATCTGCGACCGAGAAATTAATTGACGTGCCCAAGTGGGAAATATCCGTGAACGGGTTCACGCGCAGAACTGCATCAATTTTCGATTGGCCATTGCCCGCGAGAATTCCTAGCGCGAGTTCGTGATCTATTTTCCAATCCTGATACTCGTTTTCCCACTCCGCTATTTCTTGAGCCAACTGCTGCGTGTCTTTGGCAACCGCTGCTTGAATAGCGTATTCCAGTTTTTTACGCTGTCTGGCCTCAAGTTTCAAAGTGCGCGTAATGAAGCCAGGTTTATAGCTGGCCTGTTTCGCCCTCGCTTGGTTTCATGAGCATTTAGTGCGGCTGGTTTTATCGGTGGAGGTTGATTTGCGAACTCACTCCAGTCGATCCTTTCGCCGCAGTCTTTATGCACAGACAGCAACAAATCTATGTGATTTTCGTAGACCTCAACTTCGTAGGCGGCCTGCTCAAGGACCTCCATTTTTTCGAATTCTTTCTGACGCACCTCCAATTCCCTTTGTCGCCGTTTTGAGTTGCGCTCTGCTCTTCTCGCTGATGCCTGCATTGAGCGTAGGGTTCCCTTCCAAGTCATTTTTGAACTCCTTTCATGTCCATCGGTTTATTTGAGAACGGTCAATTCTCGGCATGTTCAGGACATTAGCTGCTGCGCTGGGTGGCGTCCATCGAACAAAAGTCTCCCGTAATCAGTTTGTTTAATTACGTGTATGGCTCGGCGAAGCATCCTACTGAAGTTTAGGGGGAATCCGTCTTGAGCCTAGATAACCCTGCCGTTAACCTCTGTGCGTCGCTGCAAATTCAGCGATCGGGACTGCAAGCCCGCCGATAGTTTGTTAGGAGACCACTGGCAAACCTATAATCGCGTCGCTTCAATTGGCGACTATCGATTTATGGTAGCTGTGTGCGGGAGACCTTCTGGTCTGCCGAGGTCTCCTACTCGGTCTTGCAGACCCGCGCACAGCTGCCACCCATCATCTGCAAGTGATGCGGGCAGCTCCGATGTTTTAAGGAGATTTGTCATGGTCAAGGTTGTCCCCACGCACTCAGAAAATTTCGATTCAGCATTCTCTCGTGAGCCGCTCATACAGCCCCAATTATTCATCCGTCATCACATTCAACTGCGGGCCACTCTGCAACATGCGGAGGCTTGGTTCTGTGCCCGAGACATCGGTCGTCTCATGGGGCTGGAAATCAATGCACGGCAAGTGCTCAAGCTGGATGAGGATCAGAGGCAGATGATGCATCTGTCTGGGCATGAAGGTGTTGACAAGGCTTTGATGCTGAGTGAGTCCGGCGTCTATTCGATGCTGATCTACCACTACTCCCCTGAGAACCGACACCTTCGCCAATGGCTTACGCATCAGGTCGTGCCCTTGCTTCGGCAGGACGCCAAGTCGGTTGCAGACCCGCATTTGCGTTTACTCGCGTGTGCCGGAGAAACGGTGAGGCTCCTGCATTGGCGCAATGAGCCTTGGATCCGTATGCGGGATATGCCGTATTTGCTGACCGAGGAGGGCCGCAGTTACGGTTGAATATTCGGCTGGTCGCTATGGCGGTGTGTCAGTCAGCTTTGTATTGATTGATGCACCGCCTTCGCGAGCAGGCTCGCTCCCACATTAATCTTTTCGGTGTGCCTGATTATTTACCGTTGCCTTCGATGTGTCCCAACGGCACACGCTTTTCGACTGCGCTTGAAAGCACAATCGACGTCTTGCTGAACCCGAACTGCGCCACCCGATCGATCAACTCTTCCAGCTTCGGCATCGAGGCCACCGCCGCTTGCATGATCACGCACGGGTCGCCGGTGACCCGATGGCATTCGGTGATCTGCGGGATTTTGATCAGTTCATCGTAGGCCTTCTGGTTGCCGTGCTGGTTCAGGCGCAGTTCGATCACGCATTGGATCGGCAGGCCGATTTTCGCCATATCGATTTTTGCTTGATAACCGGTGATCACTCCGGCCGCTTCTAGTTTGGCCACGCGTTCGGCGACGGCGGGGGCTGAGAGGTTAATCTTGCGCGCCAGATCAGCGTAAGACGCGCGGCCGTTTTCCAGAAGTGCGCCGAGCAGCATGCGGTCGTATTTGTCCAAGGCGAACTCCTGAAATGGCCAGACTTTCGAAATCGCGGCTTAACTCGGCGATCTCCGTGTTTTCCAATGTGTACCGGCGCTAAAAACAGGTTTTGTAACTTATTTTTGCTCGTGCGCCTTTCTAGAATAATCCATCCACCGAGCCTGACTGTCGAGCTGCCCATGCCTGCCTTGCGCCGTTTTTCCCTGCCGTTGATCGCTGCGTTTTTTGCGTTGTACGTGATTTGGGGATCGACCTATCTGGTGATTCGCATTGGCGTCGAATACTGGCCGCCGCTGTTGCTGGCCGGGGTGCGCTTCGTCATTGCCGGCAGCTTGATGTACGCCTGGCTGCGCTGGCGCGGTGCTCCTGCGCCGACCTGGGCGCAGTGGAAAGCGGCGGGGCTGGTCGGCATTCTGCTGCTCAGTTTTGGTAATGGCGCGGTCAGCGTGGCCGAGCACACTGGTGTGGCTTCCGGCGTTGCCGCGCTGGCGGTGGCGACGGTGCCACTGTTCACCTTGTTGTTTGGCTACTTCTGGGGCGCGCGCAATACGCGACTGGAGTGGGCCGGTGTGGCGTTGGGGATTATTGGCATCGCCATGCTCAACATGGGTTCCAACCTGCAATCGAGCCCGCTCGGCGCGATGTTGCTGATCTTCGCGGCGGCGAGCTGGGCGTTCGGTTCGGTATGGAGCAAGCATCTGCCGCTGCCAGCAGGGGCCATGGCCAGTGCGGTGGAAATGCTCGTCGGCGGCGTGGTCTTGCTGATCGGCAGTGCGCTGAGCGGCGAGCACCTGCAAGCCATGCCGTCGCTCGAGGGTTGGCTGGCGCTGGCCTATCTGATCTTCTTTGGCTCAATCATCGCCTTCAATTCCTACATGTATCTACTCAAACACGTGCGCCCGGCGGCAGCGACCAGTTACGCCTACGTCAACCCGGCGGTGGCGGTGTTGCTCGGTGTAGTGTTTGTCGGCGAGACCATCGGCATCGAAGAAGCGCTGGCGATGCTGGTGATCATCAGCGCCGTGCTGCTGATCAGCCTGCCGCAGTGGCGTCGACCTGCGCAGCCACCCGTGGAAGAGGCGAAAGCCGTTCCGACGGAAGCGCGTACGAATTAGGGTAAACTGCGCGGCATTGCATCCCCGCGTCATTTTTTCCTACGGTACTCCCATGACTTTCGCCTCCCTTGGCCTGATCGAACCCTTGCTGCGCTCCCTCGAGACGCTCGGCTACCAGACCCCGACGCCGGTGCAGGCGCAAGCCATTCCGGCGGTGCTGGCCGGTCGCGACCTGATGGCAGCGGCCCAGACCGGCACCGGTAAAACTGCCGGTTTCGCTTTGCCGCTGTTGCAGTTGCTGACCATGGAAGGGCCGAAAGTCACCGCCAATTCGGCGCGTGCGCTGATTCTGGTGCCGACCCGCGAGCTGGCCGAGCAGGTCCACGAAGCCGTGCGCCAGTACGCGGAAAACCTGCCGCTGCGTACTTACGCGGTGTATGGCGGTGTCAGCATCAACCCGCAGATGATGAAGCTGCGCGGCGGCGTCGATGTGCTGGTCGCCACACCCGGTCGCTTGATCGACCTGTTCCGCCAGAACGCGCTGAAACTCGATCAACTGCAAACGCTGGTGCTGGATGAAGCCGACCGTATGCTCGACCTGGGCTTCTCCGAAGAACTGGCGAACATTTACCGCATGCTGCCGAAAAAGCGCCAGACCCTGCTGTTTTCCGCGACCTTCTCCGATGATATCCGCCTGCTTGCCGGGCAGATGCTCAACGATCCTTTGAGCGTCGAAGTCAGCCCGCGCAACGTCGCTGCCAACACGGTCAAGCAGTGGATCGTCACCGTAGACAAGAAGCGCAAGGCTGAACTGTTCGTGCACCTGATGCGCAAGAACAAGTGGAAGCAGGTGCTGGTGTTCGCCAAAACCCGCAATGGCGTCGATGCGCTGGTGGAAAAACTTCAGGGCCTCGGTGTGAATGCTGACGGCATCCATGGCGACAAACCGCAGGCCACGCGCCAGCGCGCGCTGGACCGTTTCAAGCTCAGCGAAGTGCAGATTCTGGTCGCGACCGACGTCGCCGCCCGTGGTCTGGACATCGAAGACCTGCCGCTGGTGGTCAACTTCGATCTGCCGATCGTCGCCGAGGATTACATTCACCGCATCGGCCGCACTGGCCGCGCGGGTGCCACCGGTGAGGCGATTTCGCTGGTGTGTGCCGATGAAGTGAACATGCTCTCGGCCATCGAAATGCTGACGCGGCAGAACCTGAAGCGCCAGAACGAGCCGGATTTCGAACCTGAGCACCGCGTGCCTGATACCGATGCCAGCGGTCAGGTGATCAAGAAGCCGAAGAAACCGAAGAAGCCGAAAGCCTCGGGCGGTGGCGGTGGAAAACGCAATCTGGGCAAGTGGGTCGACAGCGGCGAGACCTCGGCACCGGAGCCATCGATCAAGCCAGTGCGCAAAGTGCCGGTGTTCAATACTGGGCCGCGTAAGCGCAAGCCGTGATTTGATGCGGCGTCTGCGATAACGCCTTCGCGAGCAGGCTCGCTCTCACATTGGGGATGCGTTTCCCTGTAGGAGCTGCGGAACGCTGCGATCTTTTGATGTTGATTTTTGAAGATCAAAAGATCGCAGCCTCGTTTCACTCGTCAGCTCCTACAGGGGTTTGTGCTTAAGCCACTGCACAATACCCAACCCAGCCGCCCGCCCGCTGGCAAAACACCCGGTCAGCAAATAGCCTCCGGTCGGCGCTTCCCAGTCGAGCATCTCGCCCGCACAAAACACCCCCGGCAGCGCCTTGAGCATCAAGCGCTCATCCATCGCTTCGAACCTTACGCCACCGGCACTGCTGATCGCTTCATCCAGCGGACGGGTTTTCACCAGTGTCAGCGGCAACGCTTTGATCGCTTGCGCCAGGAGCGCCGGATCGGCGAAGGTTTCGGCATCGGTCAGCTCGCGCAACAACGCTGCTTTAACCCCATCAATCCCCACCTGACTGTGCAGATGCTTGGCCATTGAGCGCGAGCCACGTGGTTTGCTCAGCGCCGCCTGCAATTTATCCACAGGCCGGCCGGGCAGCAGGTCGATGTGGATAACCGCTGCGCCATAGCGATTGATTTCCTCACGAATCGGCGCCGACAGCGCATAGATCAGGCTGCCTTCAATGCCGGTCGCGGTGATCACGCATTCGCCCAAGCGCGGGATGTCGTCGTTCAAACCGATGGCAATGTTTTTCAGCGGCGCGCCGGCGAATTTGCTCACCATCAGCTCGCTCCAGGCCTGCACCTCGAAGCCGCAATTGCTTGGCTGCAACGGTGCCAGATCCACGCCGCGCTGCTCCAGCGGCAACATCCACGCGCCATCCGAGCCCAGGCGCGCCCAACTGCCGCCGCCGAGGGCGAGCAGGGTGGCTTCGGGGTTTACGCTGATTTCGCCTTGCGGACTGGCGATGCGCAGTGCACCGCTTGCGTCCCAGCCGAGCCAGCGATGGCGGGTGTGGATAACCACGCCACCGTCGCGCAGGCGCTTGAGCCAGGCGCGCAACAGCGGGGCGGCTTTCATGTCGGTGGGGAACACGCGGCCGGAGCTGCCGACGAAGGTTTCGATGCCCAGATCGTGAATCCACTGGCACAAGGCATCGGCATCGAATCCGCGTAGCAGCGGGGCGATCTGCGGTGCGCGTTCAGCGTAGCGGGAGAGGAATGCCGGGTAGGCTTCGGAGTGGGTGATGTTCATGCCGCCGACCCCGGCCAGCAGGAACTTGCGCCCGACCGAGGGCATGCCGTCGTACACGTCGACGCGGATTCCGGCCTGGCTCAGCACTTCGGCGGCCATCAGGCCGGCGGGGCCACCGCCGATGATAGCGACGTGGGTGTTTGCGGGGGCGGAGTTCTGGGTCATGGGCGTGCGCTGCGGTATGGCGGGACAAGGCGCGCATTCTAACAGCGCTGAACCCTGTGGGAGACCCCATGTGGGAGCGAGCCTGCTCGCGAACGCGGTCTGTCAGTCAATTAGAAGTTGCGGGTGCTAAAGCTTTCGCGAGCAGGCTCGCTCCCACCGGGGCTGCGGTGTATTTCGAGGCTGGTTAAAAAATAAACAGTGCGCTGGGCGCCATGCCCAGCCTGGCCTGCAGTCCCTTTCACTCAGGTTATCCACAGGCAGTTCCACAGCGATTGTGGGTAACGCAGCACGTTTCAATGACAGCCGTGTGAATCCCAGACCCGTTGCGCGCTGTGATGGAGGATGCCGTGGCGGCGGGCGAGGGCGTGGCGATCCTTGCTGTAGCCGCCGCCGATCACCCCGACCACCGGGATGTCGCGGCCCAGGCAGTGGCGCATCACCCGTTCATCACGCTCGGCTACGCCCTCGTCGGTCAGTTGCAGATAACCGAGGGCATCGTCCTTGTGCACATCGACGCCGGCGTCGTAGAGCACCAGATCCGGTTGATACAGCGGCAGCAGGTAATTGAGCGTGTCATCGACCACCTGCAGATATTCGGCATCGCCCATGCCTTTGGGCAGCGGAATATCCCAGTCACTTTCGGCTTTGCGCGCGGGAAAATTCTTCTCGCAGTGCAGGGAAACGGTAATCGCCTCCGGCGTGTCATGCAGAATCCGCGCGGTGCCGTCGCCCTGATGCACGTCACAATCGAAGATCAGCACGCGATTGACCCGGCCGCTCTGCAACAGGTACTGGCTGATGATCGCCAGGTCATTGAAGATGCAGAAGCCGGCAGGGTAATCGTAGTGAGCGTGATGGGTGCCGCCGGCCAGATGACAGGCCAGGCCATGTTCCAGCGCTTGCTCTGCGGCGAGAATCGAACCGCCCACCGCGCGCACCGTGCGTCGCGCCAGCGCTTCGTTCCACGGCAGGCCGAGGCGCCGTTGGTCTTCGCGGGACAACTCGCCGCTCATGTAGCGTTCGATATAGCTGCGGTCATGGGCGAGGGCGAGGATGTCGTTGGGACAGATCTGCGGGCGCAGCAGGTCGGCGTCGCGGGTCAGGCCGCTGTCGACCAGGTGATCGCGCAGCAGCCGGAACTTGTCCATGGGAAAGCGGTGATCCGCGGGAAACTCGGGGCTGTAGTCTTCGTGATAGATCAACGGCAAGGGCATGGCTTGTTTCGCGCAGAACCAGGGAAAGAATGAACGATCCTACCAGCGATGTAGACTCAACGGCATGGAAATGGAGGGGACGATGGAGCCGATACTGGAGCTGCAAAGCGCGCGTTTGTTGATGCGTCAGTGGCAGGACGAGGATTTGCCGGCATTCGCCGCGATGTGCGCCGATCCACAGGTGATGCGCTACTTTCCAGCGCCGTTGACCCGGCTCGAAAGTGCCGCGCTGATCGGTCGCGTGCGCGGGCATTTTGCCGAGCATGGCTTTGGCCTGTGGGCGCTGGAGCGCAAGGACACGGGCGAGTTCATCGGTTTCACCGGGTTGGGCGTGGTCGGCTTCGATGCGCCGTTTACCCCGGCGGTGGAGATCGGCTGGCGTCTGGCCAAGGAACACTGGGGCCTGGGTTACGCCAGCGAAGCGGCGTGGACGGCACTGCGCGCGGGTTTCGACCAGTTGAAACTGGAGGAAATCGTCTCGTTTACCGCCGGGCAGAATGAGCAGTCGGAGAAGGTCATGCAGGCGATCGGCATGCATCACGATCCACAGGACGATTTCGATCACCCCAGGCTTGCGCTCGATCACCCGTTGCGCCGCCATGTTCTGTATCGCATCAGCCGCGAACAATGGCTGCAAACCTTGCATGAATAAGCCGACACGGACGTTTACAATGGCCGCCATCGTATTTGGCCCGTGCCAGAACCTGAATCGTCCGCCGCAGCCAAGACTGCGCGGCCATTGCTTTGTGTGAGGAGAGTCTGAATGAGCCAAGTGCTGGAAGATCTGGTCGATCTGCTGACCCTGGAACCGATCGAAGAAAACCTGTTCCGTGGTCGTAGTCAGGATCTGGGGTTCCGCCAGTTGTTCGGCGGTCAGGTGCTCGGCCAGTCGCTGTCGGCGGCCAGTCAGACGGTGGAAGAGGCGCGCCATGTGCACTCGCTGCACGGTTATTTCCTGCGCCCGGGCGATGCCAAGTTGCCGGTGGTCTATTCGGTTGATCGCGTGCGTGATGGCGGCAGCTTCAGCACCCGCCGCGTGACGGCGATTCAGAAGGGCCACCCGATCTTCACGTGCAGCGCTTCGTTCCAGTACGACGAACAAGGCTTCGAGCATCAGGGCCAGATGCCCGTGGTGGTCGGCCCGGAAAACCTGCCCTCGGAGCTGGAACTGATTCAGCAGCGTGCGCACCTGATTCCCGAGCACATGCGTGAAAAACTGCTGTGTCCGAAACCGATCGAAGTACGCCCGGTCACCGAAAAGGATCCGTACAACCCGCAACCGGCCGATCCGATCAAATATGTGTGGTTCCGCGCCGACGGCGCCTTGGCCGACATCCCGGCGCTGCACAAATACCTGCTGGCGTATGCCTCGGACTTCGGCCTGCTGACCACTTCGATGCTGCCCCACGGCAAGTCGGTCTGGCAGAAAGACATGCAGGTCGCCAGCCTTGATCACGCGCTGTGGTTCCACAATGATCTGCGCGCCGATGACTGGTTGCTCTACGCGATGGACAGCCCGTGGGCCGGCAACTCCCGTGGTTTTTCCCGTGGCAGCGTATTCAACCGCGCCGGGCAACTGGTCGCTTCGGTGACTCAGGAAGGTCTGATCCGCCATCGCAAGGACTGGGCATGAGCCTGACCGCGGTTCGTCATTGGGTGTTCGACATGGACGGCACGCTGACTGTCGCCGTGCATGATTTCGCGGCGATTCGTGTGGCGCTGGCGATTCCGCCCGAGGACGACATCCTCACCCATCTAGCTGCATTGCCAGCGGATGAAGCGGCGGCCAAGCATGCCTGGTTGCTCGAGCATGAACGCGATCTGGCGCTGGGCTCGACCCCGGCCACCGGCGCGGTTGAGCTGGTGCGCGACCTGCATGCGCGCGGTTATCGCCTCGGCATCCTCACGCGCAATGCGCGGGAGCTGGCGCATGTCACGCTGGAGGCAATCGGCCTGGCCGACTGCTTCGCGGTCGAGGATGTGCTGGGTCGCGACGAAGCACCGCCAAAGCCGCATCCGGGCGGTTTGCTGAAACTGGCCGAAGCCTGGCAAGTGCCGGCCAGTGACATGGTGATGGTCGGCGATTACCGCTTTGATCTGGATTGCGGTCGAGCAGCGGGGGCGCGGACGGTGTTGGTGAATCTGCCGGATAACCCGTGGCCGGAGTTGACGGATTGGCATGCAAAGGATTGTGTTGAGTTGCGGCGGATGCTGCAGGCCTGAGATCGTTGTTGTCTGATCGGACGCCTTCGCGAGCAGGCTCGCTCCCACAGGGGAATGCGTTCCAACTGTGGCATTTATTCCAAATGTGGGAGCGAGCCTGCTCGCGAAGGGGCCGGTGGATCCAGCAAAAAACTCACTGATCAAACAGCGCCTTCTGCCCCTCCGCCGACGTCAGCATGCCATCCCCGTCATGCCCGACCCCAGGCACCTCCACCAGCCGCTGATTGACCCCCTCAGGATGGCGGCGCAGCAAATAGCCGAAATACAGCTTCCCGCGCATCAAGCGGTAAGCCCCTTGCGCCTCGGCTGCGCAGCTCTTGTCCAGCGCCGGGTGTTCCGGGTCGACGTCCTGCTGCCCGAGCAGATAAATCACCTCGCGTTTGACGTAAGCGCTCTCGACCTGCAACGGCGTTTGCCCGCCGGCATACACCGGCATGTCCGCCAGGCCGTACTTCCAGCGATTGAAGCCCGGGCATTGTGCGTGGTCGAACGCCACTGGCCGCTGCTCGTTGAAGTACGCGTAAGAAGAGGGATTGGCCACCACATAGCGCAAGCGAATACCGTTGGCCTTGAGCGCCGGCTGATCCTTGGCCAGCAGGGCGTAACGCTGCACCACCTGACCACCGCCGGAGTGGCCGAAGATCACGATCTGCTTCACGTCCGGAAACTGTTTGCGGTCGCTGAGCCGCGCGACGATTTCGTCCAGCGCCGCATAGGAACTCAGCGGATTCGGCCCGGTGGACAAGCCGCCGCCCATCCACTCGTTGCCCTGCCAGCGCAGCACCGTCGGCGGCAAGGAATACAGGGTGACGTCGCTTTCATTGAGAAACTGCGGAGCGATCACCAGCGTGTGCGCGGTCTGCCCGGCGAGTTCGGCGGCGCTTTCCGCGCTTTTGCGATAGGTTTCGGCGTTGCGCAGGCGACCGTGAATGACGATCAGCACCCGCTCGATCTTTTCCGGTGCCGGGCCGATGCCCACTGCCATTTCCCCGGCCTTGAGTTGCAGGCGACCGGGGCTGATCGCATCGACGCCGGCCGCTTGCGCGGTGCCGGCGATGAACAGTAACGCCACAAGCCATTTATGCATTTACAGGGTTTTCGCCGCGAAGGTGTCGCACTGGCTTACCTGGCCTTGCGCGAATCCGGTTTTGAACCAGCGCACCCTTTGCGCTGACGTACCGTGGGTGAACGAGTCCGGCACCACACGGCCCTGACCCTGTTGCTGCAAGCGATCATCGCCGATGGCGTTGGCGGCGTTCAAGGCTTCCTCGATGTCGCCCGGTTCCAGCCAGTTCAGGCGTTTCTGCGCGTTATACGCCCAGACGCCGGCGAGACAGTCGGCCTGCAATTCCTGGCGAACCAGCAAGCCGCCGTCGCCCTCCATCTGCCGGCCTTGCTGACGCGCCGCCTGCATCTTCGCCGAGACGCCCAGCAGCGTCTGCACATGATGGCCGACTTCGTGCGCAATCACGTAAGCCTGAGCGAAATCGCCAGCGGCTTTGAAGCGCTGCGACATTTCCTGAAAGAAGGCCATGTCCAGATAGACCTTCTGGTCGGCCGGGCAGTAGAACGGGCCGGAGGCAGAAGTGGCCATGCCGCACGCGGAGTTCACCCGATTGCTGAACAGCACCAGTGTCGGGTCTTTGTATTGGCGTCCGGCCTGCTGGAAGATCGGACCCCAGGTGTCTTCGGTGTCGCCGAGGATCGAGCGGACGAATTCAGCCTGTTCATCATTGGCCGGCGGTGCCTGACGGGTTTGCGAGGTGGGCGCCGGTTGTTCCATCTGGCCGGTCAACTGGCCGAGGATCTGCAGCGGGTCCTGGCCGGTGAGCCAGCCGATGCCGACGATCAGCACGATGGCCGTCAGGCTCAGGCCCTTGCCGCCACCGAAGCGCATGCCGCCGCCACCGCCGGCATCATCACCCCGGGCGTCGACGACGTTGTCACTGCGTCGGCCTTTTTTCCATAGCATGTGGGAATCCTCTTTTATTGCCGGTGATGAATCTGCTGGTGATGAGTGTTGCCGCTGTGTGAGTGTGGCGCCAGTCCGGTCGTCCGTCCATGCACACGCGCCCACATGGTGCGGGCCTGGTATTGACGGTCGAGCGGGCCGTGAATTCAATCCCGAGTGGAATTTCTTCCGTTGAATTCATGAACCCGCTGTTTCGACGGCAGTCTGTGATGTTGCACACTGGCCGGACGCCGAAGTGGCGGGAATCTTGCCTCAAGGTTTTGCCTGGCGGCGGTTTCCCGGCGAAGAAGAGTGCAACCTGTGCGGTTGCTGAAAGCTCAGCCGACTATGATTGCCACAACGATTGCCGCCAGCGCGCACGCTCGCCCGGATTTTTTTTCAGAGATTGCCAATGACCGTCAGCACCCCGCTCTCCGGTGTCAACCAGCCCTTCAAGGGGATTCTGCTGATTGTCGTGGCGACGTTCCTGTTTTCCAGCCACGACGCCTTGTCGAAATACCTCTCCGGTTTTTATCCGATCGTGATGGTGGTGTGGGCGCGCTATGTGGTGCACACCTTGTTGATGGCGGGGATTTTCCTGCCGCAGTCCGGTTTGCGCGTGCTGCGCACCAAGAAGCCGTTATGGCAGCTCGCCCGTGCCCTGTGCCTGCTCGGCACCAGCCTGTTTTTCACCACGGCGCTGCTGTACATCCCGCTGGCGGAAGCCACGGCGGTCAACTTTCTCGCGCCGGTACTGGTGACGGCGTTATCGGTGCCGCTGCTCAAGGAACGAGTGACGCGCGGACAGTGGATCGCGGTGATCTGCGGCTTCATCGGCGTGCTGATCATCGTCCACCCGGGCGGCGAACTGTTCACCCCGGCAATCCTGCTGCCGTTCTGCTCGGCGCTGTTCTTCTGCTTCTACCAATTGCTGACGCGCAAGCTCGCCGAAGTGGACAGCCCGACCACCAGCAACTTCTTCGCCGGGCTGTGCAATACCCTGGTGATGAGCGCGCTGGTGCCGTTCTTCTGGCAGGTGCCGACGTTGCCTCATGCCGCGCTGATGCTGGCGCTGGGCAGTTGCGGGATGACGGCGCATCTGTTCCTGACTCAGGCCTTCCGTCACGCAGCACCAGCCTTGCTGGCGCCGTTCGGCTATTGCCAGATCGTCTTTGCCGGGTTGTTGGGCTGGCTGCTGTTCAATCACACACCGAGCGGGTTGACGGTGATCGGTATTGCGGTGATCTGTTGCAGCGGATTGGCGGCAGCGTGGCAGCAGAGCCGGCGCTGAAGAGCGGAATCCCGGTACAACTTGTGGGAGCGAGCCTGCTCGCGAAAGCGGTGTGTCAGTCACCCTGTTCAGTGGCTGACTTGACGCCTTCGCGAGCAGGCTCGCTCCCACAATGGGATGTATGCAGGCAGGTTATTCGGTAATGGTCGGAATCTTGCGCGGTGCCATGAAGTACATCCACGTCAGTGCGAGGAAGTACATCGCCGGAATCAGCGTGAACAGCACCGTGTAGTTGTTGTTGGTAACGGTGAGGATGTGGCCGACGATCTGGGTCATGAACATCCCGCCGATCGCCGCGCACATGCCGCCGAAGCCGAACACCGTGCTCATCATGTGCTTGGGCGTGTAGTCCATCACCAGGCTCCAGATGTTCGCAGTCCAGGCCTGATGCGCGCCGATCGCCAGCGAGATCGCCGCCACCGCCACCCACAGATTCGCCGAGCCGGCGGCCATGACCACGCCGATGATGCAGCAGGCAAACAGCAACATCGACAGCAGCCGCGCCTTGATCGAGTTCATCCCGCGACCGATCAGGAACGAGGACAGAATCCCGCCGCCGACACTGCCGAAGTCAGCCGTGACGTAGATGATGATCAGCGGAATACCCATCTGCGTGACGTTGATGCCGAGGTTGTATTGCTGATTGAGAAACGGCGGCAGCCAGTACAGATAGAACCAGAACACCGGCGCGGTCAGCGAGTAAGCGAGGGCGAAGGCCCAGGTGCCGCGCATGCGCAGGATCTTGCTGAACGGCACGCGGGCCTGTTCCGGTTCGACTTGCTGCTGGATGTAATCGAGTTCCGACTGTTTAACCGTCGGGTGATCTTCCGGATTGAAATACTTCAAGCCCCAGAACAGCAGCCAGATGCCGCCGAGTGCCGCCATGCACAGGAACGCCGCTTGCCAGCCCCACACATGCAGGACCAGTGGCAGCAGCATCGGCGTGAACATCGCGCCGACGTTGGTGCCGGCGTTGAAGATGCCGGTAGCGACAGCGCGTTCACCGGCCGGGAACCACAGGCGCGTGGTTTTCACACAGGCCGGGTAGTTGGCCGCTTCCGTCAGGCCGAGGATGAAGCGGCAGACCATGAAGCCGACTGCCGAGGTCGCCAGGCCATGGGCGCCAGTGGCCAGGCTCCAGAGCAGTACGGCGCAGAAGAACACGCGCTTGACGCCGACCCGGTCGATCAGGCGTCCCTGCAGGACAAACCCGATCGCGTAGCCGACCTGAAACCAGAAGTTGATGTTGGCGTAGTCCATCGCCGTCCAGCTCATTTCCTTGGCGAGGATCGGCTGCATGACGCCGAGGGCGGCGCGGTCGATGTAGTTGAGGGTGGTGGCGAAAAACACCAGCGCCAGCATGCCCCAACGGGTCTTGCCGACAGCCATGGCGCCGCGGATCTTGTCGCCTATGCCACCCGTGGCAGTGCTCATGGCCGGAGCCATGCGGGAAGTCTGTGAAGGAATCATGTGTTCCACCCGTTTTTGGATTTGTTATTTGGTGTTCTTTTCTGTCGAACACCTTGCCCGGTGGTTAGTGGCCGGACTCGATGTGCAACCGATGTTGGGCAGTGAACAAAAAATCGTCAATTCGCCAAATCGCCTTAGTGTTCGATAATCGCACGCAAAACTAACCGGGTAGTACACTTTAAATTGCTGCGCGCAGGGATGCAGCCAATAATTTCCCTCACTATAAAAACCCATTCCCCGGTAGGAGCTGCCGAAGGTTGTGATCTTTTGATTTTGCTGTTTTGGTAATCAAGATCAAACGATCGCAGCCTTCGGCAGCTCCTACAGTAAAGATAAAGCGGCGCAGTCCGGGAGTTGAAACATGCAGCGTTCCATTGCCACCGTTTCCTTGAGCGGCACCCTGCCGGAAAAACTCGAAGCCATTGCCGCCGCCGGGTTCGACGGCGTGGAGATTTTCGAAAACGACCTCCTGTACTACGACGGCAGTCCCCGGGAAATTAAACAGATGTGCGCCGATCTGGGGATCGCCATCACCCTGTTTCAGCCGTTCCGTGACTTCGAAGGCTGCCGCCGCGAGCGCCTGGCGCGCAACCTTGAGCGTGCCGAGCGCAAGTTCGATCTGATGCAGGAACTTGGCACCGACCTAGTGCTGGTCTGCAGCAACGCCTCGCCGGACAGTGTCGGCGATCAACAAATCCTCGTCGATGATTTGCGCCTGTTGGCCGAACGCGCCGGCGCCCGTGGCTTGCGCATCGGTTACGAAGCGCTGGCGTGGGGCCGTCACGTCAATACTTATCAACAGGTCTGGGACATCGTCCGTCAGGCTGATCACTCCAACCTCGGCGTGCTGCTCGACAGCTTCCATACCCTGTCGCTGAAGGGCGATCCCAGCGCGATCGCCGACATTCCCGGCGACAAGATCTTCTTCGTGCAAATGGCCGACGCACCGATCCTGGCCATGGATGTGCTGGAGTGGAGTCGGCATTTCCGTTGTTTCCCGGGGCAGGGCGAATTCGATCTGCCGGGTTTCCTCGCACCGATCATCAAGAGTGGCTATACCGGGCCGTTGTCGCTGGAAATCTTCAACGACGGCTTCCGCGCCGCGCCCCCGCGAGCCAACGCCGCCGACGGATTGCGCTCGCTGCTGTATCTGGAAGAGAAGACCCGTCAGCGTCTCGAGCAGGAAGCGCCGCCGGTGGCCAACCGTGAAATTCTTTTCGAAACGCCGTCCGCCAGCGAATACAACGGTGTGGAATTTCTCGAGTTTGCCGTCGACGAAGCGCTGGGCGCGAAGCTCAGTCACTGGCTGCAACGCCTCGGTTTTGCCAAGGCCGGGCAGCATCGCTCCAAGAGTGTCAGCCTGCTGCGTCAGGGCGATATCAACCTGATCCTCAACTCCGAGCCGTATTCGTTCGCCCACAGCTTTTTCGAAGCCCACGGCCCGTCGCTGTGCGCCACGGCGGTGCGGGTCAAGGACAGCGCCAGTGCGCTGGCACGCGCGGTCGCTTACAAGGGGCAGCCCTATCGCGGGCTGGTCGGGCCGAATGAACTGGAGCTGGCGGCGGTGCGCGCACCGGACGGCAGCCTGATTTATCTGGTCGATGCGGACGCCGACGTGTACGGCACCGATTTCAATCTGTTGCCGGACGCGCAGACCGGCGGCGGCCTCAAGCGTATCGATCACATGGCCATGGCACTGCCGGCGGACAGCCTCGACAGTTGGGTGCTGTTTTACAAAAGCCTGCTGGATTTCGAAGCCGACGATGAAGTGGTGCTGCCCGATCCGTACGGTCTGGTGAAGAGCCGCGCACTGCGCAGCCGCGACAGCTCGATCCGGCTGCCGCTGAACATTTCCGAGAACCGCAACACCGCCATTTCTCATGCGCTGTCGAGTTATCGCGGCTCCGGTGTGCATCACATCGCCTTCGATTGTGACGACATCTTCGCCCAGGTCAGTCGCGCCAAAGAGGCCGGTGTGCCGCTGCTGGACATCCCGCTGAATTACTACGACGACCTCGCGGCGCGTTTCGATTTCGACGATGAGTTTCTCAGCGAGCTGGCCTATTACAACGTGCTCTACGACCGTGACGCCCAGGGCGGCGAGTTGTTTCACGTCTACACCGAGCCGTTCGAGGGGCGTTTCTTCTTCGAGATCATCCAGCGCAAGAATGGCTATGCCGGCTACGGCGCGGCCAACGTTGCGGTGCGGCTGGCGGCGATGGCCAAATCCCGCAGCGGTGCGGTGCGTCAGGCGAAGTTGTAGGGAATTCGTAAACGCGGGATTAAACACCGGCTGCGCGGCTTCCTTCACTGTCCCGCGCGGCCCATAATCGCCAGCTTGTGCAGTGATGGCCGTGAGCCCGCGATGACCATGAATTCAGAACTTTCCGCCGCTGCTGTCGAGTCCGACGCAGTGCCGCGCAAGAGTCGCAAGAACAACCCGGAAAAGACCCGCGAGAACATTCTGCAGGAGGCGATCGTCGAGTTCGTCCAGCAGGGCTTGTCCGGTGCCCGCGTCGACGCGATTGCCGAGCGTATCCACACCTCCAAGCGGATGATCTATTACTATTTCGGCAGCAAGGAGCAGTTGTACGTCGAGGTGCTGGAGAAGCTTTACGGCGATATCCGCAGCACGGAAAACCGCCTGCACCTGGACGAACTGCCGCCTGAGCTGGCGATCCGTCGACTGGTGGAATTCACTTTCGATCACCATGACCACAACGTCGATTTCGTGCGCATCGTCAGCATCGAAAATATCCACAACGCCGAGTACGTAAAGCGTTCCGATGCGATCAAGGCGCTGAACAACACGATCCTCGACACCTTGGGCGGGATTCTGCAACGAGGCGCGGACGAAGGTTTGTTCCGGCGTGGCATCGATGCGCTGGACGTGCACCTGCTGATCAGTTCGTTCTGCTTCTATCGCGTGTCGAACCGCCACACGCTGGGAGAAATCTTCCAGATCGACCTGCCGGACGAAACCATCAAGCAGCGCCACCGCGAGATGATCTGCGAATCGGTGTTGCGCTACCTGAAGGCCTGACTCGATCCCCCCTGTGGGAGCGAGCCCGCTCGCGAAAGCGGTGTGTCAGTCGCCCTGTTCGTTGACTGAATCGACGCCTTCGCGAGCAGGCTCGCTCCCACAAGAGTTACCCTGTTGTTCAGCCATTCATGCTCTGAAAATGCTCGAGCATGCGCTGCACATCCGGCACCACGCCGCTGAACAGTTCAAACGCCTTCACCGCCTGAAACACCGCCATGTTGCCGCCATCCAGCGTGCGGCAACCCAAGGCGCGGGCGTCGCGCAGCAGTTCGGTTTCCAGCGGGAAATACACGATCTCCGCGACCCACATTGCCTTGCGTAGCAACCCGGCCGGCACCGGTGAACCCGGCAGCTTGGCCATGCCCATCGGCGTGGTGTTGACCAGGCCATCGGCCTGCGCCAGCGCCCCGGGCAAATCCGCTCCGGCCTGCGCGCGACCGGCGCCAAAATGTTGATTCAGATTGTTCGCCAGACTTTCCGCGCGCTCGCGATCAACATCAAAAATCGTCAATTGCCGTACGCCTTCGCTGAGCAGCGCGTGGGCCACTGCCGCGCCAGCCCCACCGGCGCCCATCTGGACGACGCGTTCACGGGCAGCGTCTGTCAGACCCCGGCGAAAACCCTCGGCGAAACCGAGGCAATCGGTGTTGTGGCCGACACGCTTGCCGTCCTTCAACACCACCGTGTTCACCGCGCCGATGCCACGGGCTTCCGGCGACAACTCGTCGAGCAGCGGGATGACCGCCTGTTTGCACGGGAAAGTGATGTTCAACCCGGTGTAATTCATCCGCTCCGCCGCTTGCAGCAAGTCGGGCAGGGCCGTGCTGTCGAGGTGCAATTGATCGAGGTCGATGAGCTGGTACAGATAACGCAGGCCCTGCGCATCACCTTCGTGCTCATGCAGTGCCGGCGTACGTGAAGCCTGAATCCCGGCGCCGATCAGCCCGGCGAGTATCACCTTGGAACGCGACATGGTTCTTACCTCTGCAACCGCTGGCTGAAATGCTCCAGCGCCAGGCGATAGCCATGGCTGCCGAACCCGCACATCACCGCCGTGGCAATGCCGGAAACAAATGAATGATGACGAAACGGCTCACGGGCGTGGACGTTGGACAGGTGCACTTCAATCACTGGCAGCTCGCTGGCGACCAAGGCATCGCGAATCGCCACGGACGTATGCGTCCACGCCGCCGGATTAATCACGATCCCGGCGCAACGACCACGCGCGGCGTGAATCCAGTCGAGCAGCTCGCCTTCATGATTGGTCTGGCGAAATTCCACGGACAGACCGAACTCGTCAGCCGCGCGACCACACAGCGCGGAAATATCGGCCAGGGTTTCATGACCATAAGTCGCCGGCTCGCGGGTGCCGAGCAGGTTCAGGTTCGGGCCGTTAAGCACCAGAACGATAGGGGACATGGGGGCAACTCCACTTATTGTTTTTGGCATGGGCCGAGAGGTTCCGGCCTGTGGAGATAAAATGTACTAGATGGTTACATCGGTCAATTGAACAGAAATGACCTTGGCGTTTTATGTTCGGTGATCGCACAGATCAAAAGATCGCAGCCTTCGGCAGCTCCTACAGATAACCGCGTTCCACATGTAGGAGCTGCCGAAGGCTGCGATCTTTTAGAGCACCCACAAAAAAGCCGTCAATCACGACGGCTTTCTCGTACCAACTACCCGCAATCAACGCCGGGTCAGCAGCACACCGGATTCCATGTGATGGGTCCAGGGGAACTGGTCGAACAATGCGCACTTGGTAATGCGGTGGGTGTCATGCAACTGGGCGATGTTGGCCGCCAGGGTGTCCGGGTTGCAGGAAATGTAGAGGATGTTGTCGAAGCGTCGTGTCAGTTCGCAGGTGTCCGGGTCCATGCCGGCGCGTGGTGGGTCGACGAAGACGCTGCCGAATTCGTAGCTCTTCAGATCGATGCCGTGCAGGCGACGGAACGGGCGCACTTCGTTGAGCGCTTCGGTCAGCTCCTCGGCGGACAAACGCACCAGCGTGACGTTATCCACAGCGTTTTCGCTGAGGTTGCTCAGGGCCGCGTTGACCGAAGTCTTGCTGATTTCGGTAGCGAGCACTTTACGCACGCGCGTAGCCAGCGGCAGGGTGAAGTTGCCGTTGCCGCAGTACAACTCGAGCAGATCGTCGCTGCGATCGCCCAGCGCTTCGTAAGCCCAATTGAGCATCTTCTGGTTCACCGTGCCGTTGGGCTGGGTGAACGCGCCTTCGGGCTGGCGATAGCTGAAGGTGCGGCCGCCGACTTCGAGTTTCTCGACGACATAGTCCTGACCGAGCACTTCGCGCTTGCCTTTGGAACGGCCGATGATGCTCACGCCGAGATCGGCCGACAGCTTCGTTGCTGCCGCATGCCAGTGCTCGTCCAGCGGACGGTGATAGCACAGGGTGATCATCGCGTCGCCGGCCAGCGTGGTCAGAAATTCGACCTGGAACAGCTTGTGGCTCAGCGCCGAACTGGCTTGCCACGCGGCCTTCAACTGCGGCATCAACTGGTTGATGCGCAGGCTGGCAATCGGAAATTCCTCGATGAGGATCGGCGTGCGCTTGTCGTCCTGGGAGAACATCGCGTAATGCCGTTCGCCGCCCTCACGCCACAGGCGGAATTCGGCGCGCAGGCGGAAGTTCTGCAGAGGCGAGTCAAACACCGTCGGCTCGGGTGCATCGAACGGTGCCAGCAGATCACGCAAGCGCGTGACCTTGGCTTCGAGTTGTTCGGCGTAGGCTTGGGAATCGAAACTCATGCGTTGAACCAACCCAACTTGATCACAAACAGAATCGACAGAATCACCAGTGCCGGGTTCAGCTCACGGGCACGGCCGGACAGTAGCTTGATGGCGGTCCAGGCGATGAAGCCGAAGGCGATGCCGTTAGCGATCGAATAGGTGAACGGCATGGCCAGCGCGGTAACCACAACCGGCGCCGCCACGGTGATGTCGTCCCAGTCTATTTCCGCCAGGCCGGAAGTCATCAGCACGGCGACGAACAGCAGCGCTGGCGCAGTGGCGAACGCCGGAACGCTGGCCGCCAGGGGCGAGAAGAACAGCGCCAGCAGGAACAGGATTGCCACGACGATGGCGGTCAGGCCCGTGCGGCCACCGGCACTGACGCCGGCAGCGGATTCGATGTAACTGGTCGTGGTCGAAGTACCCAGCAGCGAGCCGGCCATGGCCGCAGTACTGTCGGCGATCAGCGCACGGCCCATTTTCGGCATGTGGCCGTCCTTGCCCATCAGGCCGGCGCGCTTGGCGACGCCGATCAGGGTCCCGGAGTTGTCGAACAGGTCGACGAACAGGAAGGCGAAGATCACGCTGACCAGACCGATGTCCAGTGCGCCTTTGATGTCCAGTTGCAGGAAGGTCGGCGCCAGCGACGGCGGCATTGACATGATGCCGCCGAACTCGGTGACGTTCAGTACGATCGAGGCGATAGTTACGGCGAGAATGCCGATCAGCACCGCGCCGCGCACTTTCAGCGCTTCGAGGGCGACGATCACGGCAAAGCCGACGGTGGCCAGAATCGGTGCCGGTTTGGTCAGATCGCCGAGGCCGACCATGGTCGCCGGGTTGCTGACCACGATACCGGCGTTGTGCAGGGCGATCAGCGCCAGGAACAGGCCGATACCGGCGGCAATCGCCGAGCGCAGTGGCAGCGGAATGGCGTTGATGATCCATTCACGGATGCGGAAGATCGACAGCAGGAAAAACAGCACGGCGGAAATGAACACCGCACCCAGCGCCACCTGCCAGGTGTGGCCCATGTGCAGCACCACGGTGTAGGTAAAGAAGGCGTTCAGGCCCATGCCCGGAGCGAGAGCGATCGGGTAGTTGGCGATCAGGCCCATCACGGTCGAGCCGATTGCAGCCGCCAGACAGGTGGCGACGAAGATCGCGCCTTTGTCCATGCCGGTCTCGCCGAGGATGCTCGGGTTGACGAACAGAATGTAAGCCATGGCCAGGAAAGTCGTGACGCCCGCAAGAATTTCGGTGCGCACGTTGGTGTTGTGTGCCTTGAGTTGAAACAGCCTTTCCAGCATGTCTGCTCCCCGTGGCGCGCGTGGCGCCGTGAATGTATCGACCTCAACAGCAAAGCACAGACCGTCGCAAGCGCCTGGAAAATTGTCGTGGGTCGGAAAAAGCCGCGCATCATACCAGCCGCGGGAGGAATTTGGCGGATGTTGGTGTCGATCGTCGGCGAAGTTTTGCGCAGCCGACAACTGCGCCATACTGCGCGCTGATTTTTTGGAGTGGGCAGGCATGCGCAACGGTTGGATCAGGATTTTCGGATGGATTGCAGCACTGCTGCTGACAGCTCCGGCGTTCGCGGCATCGGCGCCGCCACTTTCCGAGGTGAAGGTGATCAAAGTGCAGTCACCGTCCTGCGGCCTGGAAGATATTGCCGATAACCAGCCGCAAACCCAATGCAATCACAGCGGGCCGAATATCAAAGTCTTCGTGCTGGAAGTCGGCTATGGCCAGAACCAGCCACACGTGACTCTGGATGGCTTCGAGGTCAACGGCACCAGAGGTCCGGTGTGCGCCTTCGATAATGGCAATCTCACCGAGTGCACGCCCGGTAGCAAAACCGTCGGTTCTCTTTATACCTTCGATCTGGCCGGCAAACAGGAAGGCAGCTTCAACTTCAGCAACACCTCGATCAACGCCCCGCGCAACACGCTTTCGACCCAGCTTTACATCAAGTAACGGCTGTCTGCGAACAGGGTGGGACAAAGCTGACTACGCTTGACTGACTATCCAGCGGAAAGCGCCCATGACTTCCAGAGCCCTGATTGCCCTCGCCGAGGGCATCGACGATTTGCAAAGCGTGACCCTGATCGACGTGCTGCGCCGCGCCGGCATCGAAGTGGTCGCCGCCAGCATCGAAGGCCGACGCATGCTGACCTGTGCGCGCGGCACCCGGCTGACTGCCGACGGCATGCTGGTCGATGTACTGGCACAGACTTTTGACCTCATTGTCCTGCCGGGCGGTGCCGTCGGTTCCCGGCATCTGGCGGCGCATCAGCCCTTGCAGCAATTGCTCAAGGATCAAGCCAGTGCCGGCCGACTGTTCGCCGCCATCGGCGAAGCCCCGGCTGTCGCGCTGCAAGCATCAGGCGTGCTGCGCCAGCGACGCATGACCTGCCTGCCCGGCGCCAGCCATCAACTATCAGGCTGTACGTTTGTTGATCAAGCGGTGGTGGTCGACGGCAACTGCATCACCGCCCAAGGCTCGGGACCGGCGCTGGAGTTTGCCTTGACCCTGGTCGAGCAGCTTGGTGGCAAGGCGTTGCGGGCGAGGGTGGCGGGGGAGATGATGGCCTGACGGATTCAGGCCTTCTCTTCCACCGGTACATGCATCCGACCCCGATTCGCCAACGTCGGAAACAGTTTGATCCACGTCCCCGTCACCACCAGCGTGCCGATCCCGCCCATGACCACGGCCGGCACGGTGCCGAACCAGTGGGCAGTGAGGCCGGATTCGAATTCGCCCAACTGGTTCGATGCGCCGATGAACAGCCCGTTCACCGCGCTGACCCGGCCGCGCATTTCGTCGGGGGTTTCCAGTTGTACGAACGAGGCGCGGATGACCATGCTGATCATGTCCGCTGCGCCGAGCACCACCAGCACCGCCAGCGAGAACCAGAACGAGGCCGACAGGCCGAACGCGATGGTAGCGACGCCGAAGATGCCGACGGCGGTGAACATCACCCGGCCGACATTGCGTTCCACGGCAAATCGCGCCAGAAACAGCGACATCAGCAATGCACCCACCGCCGGCGCCGAGCGCAACAGGCCAAGACCCCACGGGCCGGTCAGCAGAATGTCCTTGGCGAACACCGGCAGCAACGCCGTGGCGCCGCCGAGCAACACGGCGAACAAGTCCAGGGATATCGCGCCGAGGATGTCCGGGCGGCTGCGGATGAAGCGAATCCCTGCCAACAGCGAGTCCAGCGTGGCTTTGCCTTTATTCAATGGCGTCTGGCGTGCCGGCAGGTTGAGCATCAGCGCGCAGGCGATCACGTACAGCAGCACGGTCGGGCCGTAGACCCAGACGCTGCCGAACGCATAGAGCAAACCGCCAAGAGCCGGAGCGACGATAGTGGCCGACTGCTGCGCCGATTGCGCGGCGGCAACCGCACGGGGGAAAAGTGCACTGGGGACGATGCTGGGCAGCAAGGCCTGAGTCGTCGGCATCTCGAACGAACGGGCGGCGCCGAGCAGGAAGGCGAGGATGAAAATCATCTCGCGGGTGACGTGATCGGTGGCGCTGCCGATAGCCAGCGCCAAGGCAATCAGTGCCTGCAACGACTGGCAAAGCGCGGCGACCTTGCGCCGATCATAGCGATCGGCAACGTGCCCGGTGTGCAGCATGAACAGCACGCGCGGGGCGAATTCGACCAGACCGACCAGGCCCAGATCCAGCACGTTGCCAGTCAGCTGATACAGGTTCCAGCCGATCGCGACGGTGAGCATCTGGAAACCGCTGGCGGTGAAAATCCGCGCCAGCCAAAAGGCCATGAATGGACGATGGTGACGTAACAGCAGGGGCTCTTGAATGGGCATCTGAAGGCAGGTCTTGGGCGAGTGAACGGCGAGATTATCACCAGTCTGTAACAGGAAGTTGCTAGGAGAAACAATTCAGTTAGCCAGACATCGATCTTTCATGCTGACAATCAACCCTGTGGTGAGGGGATTTATCCCCGTTGGGTCGCGCAGCGGCCCCAAAAGCTGGAAGCGACGACTGCTGCGCAGCCGAACGGGGATAAATCTCCTCGCCACAGGGGAGTGAGGCAACTTGTCACGCGGCAAACCACCACGCAGTTCATTGGTAAAAATGGGACTACTCTTTCAACGTTGCTTGATCCAGATCAAGACCCCGACCGGTACTGATCTGGCGGCCATTTGGCCAGACTCCCTGCGTTGCGATGGTTGCAAAAAAAGAACGAATCCGAATTCGCCGCACTCCATATCCGTGGGGGCAGTGGTGCAGGCCTCCGGGCCAGCTACCCGTATTACCTGACAGAGGAAGCCATATGTTCGGTTTAGAGGCTCTGGATCTCGCCCGAATTCAGTTCGCGTTCACCATCTCGTTCCACATTCTGTTCCCGGCCATCACCATTGGCCTGGCGAGTTACCTGGCGGTGCTCGAAGGCTTGTGGCTGAAGACCCGCAACGACACCTACCGCGATCTCTACCATTTCTGGTCGAAGATTTTTGCCGTCAACTTCGGCATGGGCGTGGTTTCCGGGCTGGTCATGGCTTATCAGTTCGGCACCAACTGGAGTCGTTTTTCCGACTTCGCCGGTGCCGTCACCGGGCCGTTGCTGACCTATGAAGTGCTCACCGCGTTCTTCCTTGAGGCCGGTTTCCTTGGCGTCATGCTGTTCGGCTGGAACAAGGTCGGGCGCGGCCTGCACTTCTTCTCGACGGTGATGGTAGCGATTGGCACGCTGATTTCGACCTTCTGGATTCTCGCCTCCAACAGCTGGATGCAGACCCCGCAAGGCTTTGAAATCGTCAACGGTCAGGTGATCCCCACCGACTGGCTGGCAATCATCTTCAACCCGTCATTCCCTTACCGGCTGATGCACATGGCCACGGCCGCGTTCGTCGCCACGGCGTTCTTCGTCGGCTCGTCAGCGGCCTGGCACCTGCTGCGCGGCAGAGACAACCCGGCGATCCGCACCATGCTGTCGATGGCCATGTGGATGGCATTGATCGTCGCGCCGATTCAAGCGGTGATCGGCGACTTCCACGGCCTCAACACGCTCAAGCATCAGCCAGCGAAAATCGCTGCGATCGAAGGCCACTGGGAAAACCATGGCGACGAAGCGACGCCGCTGATCCTGTTCGGCTGGCCGGACATGAAAGAGGAACGCACCAAGTTCGCCGTAGAGATTCCATACCTTGGCAGCCTGATTCTGACCCACTCGCTGGATAAACAAGTACCGGCGCTGAAGGAATTTCCACCGGAAGACCGGCCGAATTCGACCATCGTGTTCTGGTCGTTCCGGATCATGGTCGGCCTCGGTTTCCTGATGATCTTCACCGGTTTGTGGAGTCTGTGGCTGCGCAAGCGTGACTCGCTGTATACCTCGCGGCCGTTCCTGCATCTGGCGTTGTGGATGGGGCCGTCCGGCCTGATCGCGATTCTCGCCGGCTGGTTCACCACGGAAATCGGCCGTCAACCGTGGGTGGTCTACGGCCTGATGCGCACTGCCGATGCTTCGTCCAACCACAGCTTCATGCAGATGAGCATCACCCTGATCATGTTCGTCGTGGTCTATTTCGCGCTGTTCGGCGCCGGTCTCGGCTACATGATGCGCCTGGTGCGCAAAGGGCCGAAGATCAGCGAAGGCAGCGCAACGCCGGACGGTGGTCCAGGCAAGAAACGCACCCCGGCGCGTCCGTTGTCCGCAGCCGACGATCCGGCCGAGGGCGAGCACGAAGACAACACTCGCTTGACCAAGGAGATTTGACTCATGGGTATCGATCTTCCGCTGATCTGGGCCGTGATCATCATCTTCGGCATCATGATGTACGTGGTCATGGACGGCTTCGACCTGGGCATCGGCATTCTCTTCCCGTTCGTGCCCGGCAAGACCGATCGCGACGTGATGATGAATACGGTCGCCCCTGTATGGGACGGCAACGAAACCTGGCTGGTGCTGGGCGGGGCGGCGTTGTTCGGCGCCTTCCCGCTGGCCTATTCGGTAGTGTTGTCGGCGCTGTACCTGCCGCTGATCTTCATGCTGATGGGCCTGATCTTTCGCGGCGTGGCCTTCGAGTTCCGCTTCAAGGCGAAGGATGAAAAACGTCATCTGTGGGACAAGGCATTCATCGGTGGTTCGATCGCGGCGACGTTCTTTCAGGGCGTGGCGCTGGGAGCGTTCATCGATGGTCTGCCGGTGGTCAATCGCCAGTTCGCTGGAGGTTCACTGGACTGGCTGACACCGTTCACGCTGTTCTGCGGCGCGGCGCTGGTGGTGGCCTATGCCTTGCTCGGCTGCACCTGGCTGATCATGAAAACCGAAGGCAAATTGCAGGAACAAATGCATGATCTGGCGCGGCCGCTGGCGTTCGTCCTGCTGGCGGTAATTGGTATCGTCAGCCTGTGGACACCCCTGTCGCATCCGGAAATCGCCTCACGCTGGTTCAGCATGCCGAATCTGTTCTGGTTCATGCCGGTGCCGATTCTGGTGCTGGTCACTTTGTACGGCCTGATCCGCGCGGTGGCACGTAACGCCAACTACACGCCGTTCCTGCTGACCCTGGTGCTGATCTTCCTCGGCTACAGTGGCTTGGGCATCAGCCTGTGGCCGAACATCGTGCCGCCGTCGATCTCGATCTGGGACGCCGCCGCGCCGCCGCAAAGTCAGGGCTTCATGCTGGTCGGCACGCTGTTCATCATTCCGTTCATCCTGGGTTATACCTTCTGGAGCTACTACGTGTTCCGCGGCAAGGTCACCCACGAAGATGGTTATCACTAATCCAATTGCTGGGCTTGCCCTGTGGGAGCGAGCCTGCTCGCGAAGGCGTCCGCAGTGACGCCTTGGCTTAACGGAGATCGATGCAATGACCGGCAAACATTCCCTGCACGACATTGAAGAAGCCGAAAAAAAGCCGCTGTGGCAGCGGCTCGGCTGGTTGGCCCTGATCTGGGTTGGCAGTGTCGGCGTGTTGTTCATCGCCGCCAGCCTGATGCGCATGTTCATGAATGCCGCGGGTTTGACCACCCACTGAAATATCCCGTCCCGGCGCCTTCGGGTATGGACTCGCAACCCTCCTCACGGAGGGTTTTTTTATGCCGCAGATTTATTTGCGCGCTTTGAGGATGACGAATTTCGGCGTGGCCGCCACTTGCTCGACGCCACGAAACAAGCGCGCCAGTTTGCTGTGATAGCCCAGATGCCGATTGCCGACAATGTACAGCGCACCGCCGACCACCAGCGCCTCGCGCGCCTGCTGGAACATGCGCCAGGCGAGGAAATCGCCGACCACCTGTTGCTGATGGAACGGTGGGTTGCACAGCACCACGTCCAGCGACTGCGGCGCCTGCCCGGCCAGACCATCGCCAGCGCGCACGATGACTTCGCGATCGCCCAATGCCGCGCGCCAGTTCTCGGCAGCCGATTGCACCGCCATGAACGATTCGTCGACCAGCGTGTAATGCGCATCCGGGTTCTGCAAGGCGCTGGCGATTGCCAGAACACCGTTGCCGCAACCGAGATCGGCGACTCGCGCGTGGCCAAGGTTCTTTGGCAGATGCGGCAGAAACGCGCGAGTGCCGATGTCGAGGCCTTCGCGGCAGAACACGTTGGCGTGGTTGAGCAGTTCGATTGCCGGTTCGTCGAGGCGATAGCGAGTCGGATAGGGCGATGTGGCGGGCGCTTTGCTTTCAGGCGTGGCGATCAGCAGTCGGGCTTTCTTCACGGCCAGCGACGCCTGCACCGGGCCAATGTAGCGCTCGAGCAGATCGCCGGCAGCGCGCGGCAGATGCTTGACCATGGCGGCGGCGATCACTTGCGCGCCCGGAGCGAGTTGCCCTTGCAGGCGGATCAACTGCTCTTCCAATAGCGCCAGCGTCTTGGGAACGCGGATCAGCACCCGGTCAAACGGCCCGACCAAAGGCTCACTGGCCGGAATCGGACGAATCGCATCGAACGCCTGGCCATTGCGTAGCAGATTCTTTTCCAGCCCGACGAAACCGAGGAACGAGTCGCCGCTGCTGCTCACCTCGACCTTGCCCTGCAGGCTGATCGCCAAGGCGCCAAAGCTGTCATTGAGCACCAGCACGCGGGTGCTGCTCTGAGGTTGTTCGCTGGCGAGATGATTGAGCAGGTATTCGTCCGCCGCATCGAAGGCTTGCAGCGGTTCATTCTGCTGTTCAGGCTGGCGGATCAGGTCGAGCTGGGCGAAAGGCGTTTCGAGCAAGGGCATGGGGCGGGGACTCAGGATATTCGGCAGATATCCCGTTGCCGGCAGATGGTGCGACGGGATCCGACCGAGTGGACTGCGATGCAAGCAGGTTGCGTCATCACTCGGAAAGGCCTGAATGGTACGTTTTTTTGCGCGTAAATACTCGCAGGATTACCGTGCGATATCGCTCGTCAGTCAGATAATCCCGGCACGAGCGGCGGCAATCACTGCGGAAATCTTGTTGCAGACGTTGAATTTTTCGATGACGTTTTGCACATGATAGTTAACGGTGCGTTCGCTCAGGCTGAGGATTCTCGAGATATCGTGAGCGGTCTTTCCCATGGCGGACAATTTCATGATCTCCAGTTCCCGGGACGATAGCCTCGGTTTGCTGGGTTTGGCCGGTGTGGGAACGGTGCGGGCATACAGGTCACTGAAGTGTCGGTTGGCAAAAAACAGATAACCGTAATGCTCATACAGTTCGAGCGGGCTGATCGGGCAGTGGGTTCGAGCCAGACTGATGATGCTGCACAAACCGCTGGTTTCGTCATGAAAGGCCTGCGACCAGCCATGCTGCAGCCCATTCTGTTTCAACGCCTGCCACAACTCGGGTGCATTGTTGAAGACTCTTTCTTCCCAGACGATGGGTAATATTGAGTGATTGCAATGCGCTATTACCGGATCAATATTGCGGAAGTTCTCTTTGTTGTACTGGATGTTCCATTCTTTCGGATAGTTATTGATTTGCAAGGCATTCAGATGGACATCACGGTGAGGGGACGTCACTGCTATTGCACAGTAGTTAAAGCCCAGGTTCTCGGCAAATCTCAGCAGTATCGGGTACGCCGCTTCAATGCCTTTGGCAAATGTCAGTTGTTTCAATTGTGATTCCTTCCACGTTTCCATGAACTTTGCCTCTGTATCTTGATATCGGGGTGCGGAATGGATCCAAAAGATCCGGCACGAATCGAAGTGTAGGATCTTTCCTGCGAAACGCCTTACATTTTTTCGAGATTGAAACTTTGATGTTTTTTATAAAGTGTTCTTAGCAATACGCGCTGTTATATTTTAACTGCCATCTTAAAGTTATTACTCTAGATCTAAAATTGACATCACATCGAATGTGCAGCGCTGATTCTGTCAATATCATTACCGTTGGCAGGTGTTTGGCAGCGCGGTTTTGCGGGACACTATAGGCAATCGTTTCAAGGAGTGCCTCATGACTGCCAGTGCCGAGAAGTACACCACCCAGACCTTGCTCGATGTGCAACCGTTGACGCCGAACCTGTTCACGCTGCGCACCAGCCGCGACCCCGGCTTTCGCTTCCGTGCCGGCCAGTTCGCCCGGCTGGGCGTCACCAAGGCCGATGGGAGCATGGTCTGGCGCGCCTATTCGATGGTGTCGTCGCCGTTCGACGAGTTTCTCGAGTTCTTTTCCATCGTCGTGCCGGGCGGCGAATTCACCAGTGAGCTGAGCCGGCTCCAGGTCGGCGACAGCTTGATGGTAGAACGCCAGGCGTTCGGCTACCTGACGCTGGATCGCTTTGTCGATGGCCGAGACCTGTGGTTACTGTCCACCGGCACCGGGGTGGCACCGTTTCTGTCGATCCTGCAGGACTTCGAGGTCTGGGAGAAATTCGAGCGGATCATTCTGGTCTACAGCGTGCGGGAGGCGCGGGAACTGGCTTATCAGGAGTTGATCGCCGGGTTGGCGCAACGGGACTATCTGAGCGAATACGCCCACAAGCTGCAATTCATCCCCACTGTGACCCGCGAAGCGCATCCAGGCGCGCTGCAGGGCCGGATTACTACGCTGATTGAAAACGGCGAACTGGAACGCGCGGCGGGCGTTGAGCTCTCGCCAGAGCATTCGCGTGTGATGCTGTGCGGCAACCCGCAGATGATCGACGACACCCGCGCCTTGCTGAAACAGCGCGACATGCGCCTGAGCCTGACGCGCAAGCCGGGGCAGGTTGCGGTGGAAAATTACTGGTAACGAAAACGGCACCCGCGGGTGCCGTTTTGATGACTACCGAATGCCTCAGGGCCGCTCGTTCTGCGCCTTGAGCAGGTCGCGAATTTCGCCCAGCAGTTGCTCTTCCTTGCTCGGGATCGGCGGCGCGGTCGGTGCTACGGCTTCTTCACGCTTGAGGCGGTTGATGGCTTTGACACCCATGAAAATCGCGAAAGCGACAATCACGAAATCCAGCACCGTCTGCAGGAATTTGCCGTAAGCCAGCACCACTGCGGGCGCATCGCCCTGGGCTGCTTTGAGCGTGACAGCCAGATCACTGAAGTCCACTCCACCGATCAACAGGCCAATCGGCGGCATGATCACGTCGCCGACAAACGACGAAACAATCTTGCCAAACGCTGCGCCAATGATGATACCGACGGCCATGTCGACCACATTGCCTTTGACCGCGAAGGCCTTGAACTCGCTAAGCACGCCCATAGTTATTTCCTTGTTACAGATGAGTTTGGTGTAGGCAGTGTAAATCAGCGAAACGCCTCCTGCGCGAAACACCTTCTTACAATGCCCGTTTTTATCGACACATCGATTGACGATTAGTTTGCAAAATGCCAGCAATCGCGCGCGAAATACGCGGTAAAGCGCTGATTGCACAGCCAATTTCATCAATCATGGTGTTACGTTCTTTCTATTTATGTTCTGCGGCACAGGCCTCTAGCCTTGGTGTGGCGCACCTGGATGCGCCCAATAAAACCAGAGGAACCTGATATGACATCCACTCCTGGACTGGGGGCTTTTCCCTTCCGCCGCACCTTCGGCGTACTGACTGCCGGGCTGCTGACCTTCTCGGTCAACGCCGCTCCGCTGACCCGCGATAACGGCGCGGCAGTCGGTGACAATCAGAACTCGCAAACTGCCGGCGCCAACGGCCCGGTGCTGCTGCAGGATGTGCAACTGATCCAGAAGCTGCAGCGCTTCGATCGTGAACGCATCCCCGAGCGCGTCGTACACGCACGCGGCACCGGCGCTCACGGCACCTTCACCGTGACCGATGACCTCAGCGACCTGAGCAAGGCCAAGGTGTTCGCCGCAGGCCAGAGCACGCCGGTATTCGTGCGTTTCTCGGCGGTGGTGCATGGCAACCATTCCCCGGAAACCCTGCGCGACCCGCGGGGTTTCGCCACCAAGTTCTACACTGCTGACGGCAATTGGGATCTGGTCGGCAACAATTTCCCGACCTTCTTCATCCGCGATGCGATCAAATTCCCGGACATGGTGCACGCCTTCAAGCCCGATCCGCGCACCAACCTCGATGACGATTCGCGCCGGTTCGATTTCTTCTCCCATGTACCGGAAGCCACCCGCACGCTGACCGAGTTGTATTCCAACTACGGCACTCCGGCCAGTTATCGGGAAATGGATGGCAATGGTGTTCATGCCTATAAGCTGATCAATGCCAAGAATGAAGTTCACTACGTGAAGTTTCACTGGAAGAGTCTTCAAGGCATCAAGAATCTCACGCCAAAACAAGTCAGCGAAGTTCAAGGTCAGGATTACAGTCATATGACCAACGACTTGGTCAGTAATATCAACAAGGGCAACTTTCCGAAGTGGGACTTGTACGTGCAAGTTCTCAAGCCACAGGATTTGTCCAAGTTTGATTTCGATCCGTTGGATGCAACCAAGATCTGGCCGGGTATTGCCGAGCGCAAAGTTGGACAAATGGTCCTGAACCGTAATCCGGCCAATGTCTTCCAGGAAACCGAACAAGTTGCCATGGCTCCAGCCAACGTAGTTCCGGGTATCGAACCTTCGGAAGATCGTTTGTTGCAGGGTCGAGTGTTCTCCTATGCCGATACGCAGATGTATCGCCTTGGCGCCAACGCTTTGCAATTGCCGGTCAATGCACCGAAAACCGCAGTGAACAATGGCAATCAGGATGGTGCGATGAATTTCGGCGCCAGCCAGTCCGGTGTCAACTACCAGCCAAGCCGCCTGCAACCGCGTGAAGAAACATCATCGGCGCGTTACAGCCAGTCGGCGCTGTCGGGCAGCACGCAGCAGGCGAAGATCCAGCGTGAGCAGAACTTCAAGCAGGCCGGTGATCTGTATCGCTCGTACAGCAAGCAGGAACGCCGCGACCTGATCGACAGCTTCGGCGGCTCGCTGGCCACCACTGATGACGAGAGCAAGCACATCATCCTGTCGTTCCTGTACAAGGCCGACCCTGAGTACGGCAGCGGTGTGACCGAAGTGGCCAAGGGCGACCTCAGCCGTGTGAAAGCACTGGCGGCGAAACTGACCGACTGATAGCCATGCGGCGCACGCGAGGGCCAGTGCGGCCTCGCGTGCGTTCAAGGAGAGAGCCCGATGCGTATTTTTCTTTTGTGCCTGGCCGGGTGCCTGTCGCTTACTGCGTGGGCAACCCCGGTCGAGCAGAGCCCCGAAGCGATCAAGGCGCAGTTGCAGGATTACTACTTCGACGCCGCCCGCCGGGGTGATGTGCCGATGCTCGAGACCTTTATCGAGTCCGGCTATTCCCTCGATACCCGCGATAGCAAGGGGTACACCGCGCTGATTCTGGCGGCCTATCACGGTCAGGCGCCGGCGGTTGAACGCCTGCTCGCCGCTGGCGCGGATGCCTGTGCTCAGGACCAGCGCGGCAACACGGCGCTGATGGGTGCGATTTTCAAAGGCGAATTACAGATCGCCCGGCGCCTGATGGCCACCGATTGCAGCCCCGACCAGCGTAACGGCGCCGGGCAGACAGCGGCGATGTACGCCGGGCTGTTCAAGCGTCTGGAATTGCTTGATGCGTTGAAAGCCAAGGGCGCTGACCTCAATGCCGAGGATCCGCTGGGCAACAGCGCCGCGCGTCTGGCCAGCGGCGAAATCCGTACCGCTGCGCCGCGCTGATCATCGATGGCTGCGTTATCATCGCGTCTTTTGTTCCGGGGGTTCTGATGGCCAAGGCCAAGCGCATGTACGGCTGCACCGAGTGCGGCGCAACCTTTCCCAAGTGGGCCGGGCAGTGCGGCGAGTGCGGTGCCTGGAACACTCTGACTGAAACCATGATCGAAAGCGGCGGCGCCACGGCACCTACCGGGCGCACCGGTTGGGCTGGCCAGCAGGCGCAGATCAAGACGCTCGCCGAAGTCAGCATCGAAGAGATTCCACGTTTTTCCACCGCCTCCGGTGAGCTCGACCGCGTGCTCGGCGGTGGTCTGGTCGATGGCTCGGTGGTGCTGATCGGCGGTGATCCGGGGATCGGCAAATCGACCATTCTGTTGCAAACCCTGTGCAATCTGGCCAAAAGCATGCCGGCGCTGTACGTCACTGGTGAGGAATCCCAGCAGCAGGTGGCGATGCGCGCCCGCCGTCTCGGCCTGCCGCAGGATCAACTGCGGGTGATGACCGAAACCTGCATCGAAACCATCATTGCCACTGCCCGCCAGGAAAAACCCAAGGTGATGGTGATCGACTCGATCCAGACCATCTTCACCGAACAGCTGCAATCGGCGCCGGGCGGCGTGTCGCAGGTGCGTGAAAGTGCGGCGCTGCTGGTGCGATACGCCAAACAGAGCGGCACGGCGATCTTCCTCGTCGGCCACGTCACCAAAGAGGGCGCCTTGGCCGGTCCGCGTGTTCTGGAACACATGGTCGATACCGTGCTGTATTTCGAAGGTGAATCCGATGGTCGTCTACGTCTGCTGCGTGCGGTGAAGAACCGTTTCGGCGCGGTCAACGAATTGGGCGTGTTCGGCATGACCGACAAGGGCCTGAAAGAAGTCTCCAACCCATCGGCGATTTTTCTCACCCGCGCTCAGGAAGAAGTCCCGGGCAGTGTGGTCATGGCGACGTGGGAAGGCACCCGACCGATGCTGGTGGAAGTGCAGGCGCTGGTCGATGACAGCCATCTGGCCAACCCGCGTCGGGTGACGCTGGGGCTGGATCAGAACCGTCTGGCGATGTTGCTTGCGGTGCTGCACCGCCACGGCGGGATTCCGACCCACGATCAGGACGTGTTCCTCAACGTGGTCGGTGGCGTGAAGGTGCTGGAGACAGCGTCGGATCTGGCGTTGATGGCGGCGGTGATGTCGAGTTTGCGCAATCGGCCGTTACCGCATGATCTGCTGGTGTTCGGCGAAGTCGGCCTGTCTGGCGAAGTGCGCCCGGTGCCGAGCGGGCAGGAGCGGCTGAAAGAAGCGGCCAAGCACGGTTTCAAACGCGCCATCGTGCCGAAGGGTAATGCTCCGAAGGAATCGCCGGCGGGGTTGCAGATCATTGCCGTGACCCGCCTTGAACAAGCACTTGACGCACTGTTTGAGTGAACGCCGAACCTCTGTGGTGAGGGGATTTATCCCCGTTGGGGCGCGTAGCGGCCCTGAAAAAAACGGGTCTGCTGCGCAGCCCAACGGGGATAAATCCCCTCGCCACATAAGTCCCTTCACCACATAGATCCCCCTAACCACAGGGCATTCCAATTCGGGGTTGGGGGTGGCGCTAGATTTCGATCAGCGCACCCAGTTCGCGCTCCAGCTCGGCCTCATCCGCCAGATTCAGTTCGATCAACCGGCGCAGGCGCTGGATCGATTCCAGGCTGATATGCCGGCAGATGAACCCCAAGTGGCCGTTTTCCTCGTGGGCCAGATGCACGTCCATTTCGATATCGACGTCTTCGCTCAAATGAATGTCGACTAGGAAGTCTTGCTCTTTATCCCCAAGCCACGGCTCCGGTCGCTCGATCAGCAGGCCCTTGAGCGACAGGTCGATCAGTTTGACCGGCCAGATGTACTCGCCCTGTTTCAGCTCGGTTCGGGCATCGAACGCAATACGTTTGAAACGACGTCGATTGGCGGGGTGCTCGCTCATGGCGCAATCCTCATGAAAGTTCGCTGACTATAGACCGCGAATGCGGGCGCCAGCCAATCGCTCAAGCGTCTAGACCTATGTCGGGGTATGGCCTTTGGCGCCGTAAGCGCTAAACTCGGGGTGGCTGTCTTTCTTGTCCACCCTGGCTGGAATAATAAAATGAAAAATAATAATAGCCTGCTGCGCCACTTACCCTGGCTCGTGCTGGCAATCGTAGGAGCGTGCGCCCTGGGCGTAGTGGCATTGCGCCGCGGCGAGGCGATCAACGCCTTGTGGATTGTGGTCGCTGCCGTGGCCATTTATCTGGTTGCGTACCGTTACTACAGTCTGTTCATCGCCAACAACGTGATGCAACTGGATCCGCGTCGGGCCACCCCCGCCGTGCTCAACAACGATGGTCTGGACTACGTGCCGACCAACAAACACATTCTTTTCGGTCACCACTTCGCGGCCATCGCTGGCGCGGGGCCGCTGGTCGGTCCGGTGCTGGCGGCGCAGATGGGGTATCTGCCCGGCACACTCTGGCTGATTGCCGGTGTGGTGCTGGCGGGCGCGGTGCAGGACTTCATGGTCCTGTTCATGTCGACCCGACGCAACGGCCGTTCCCTGGGCGACATGGTGCGTGAAGAGATGGGCCGGATTCCCGGGACCATCGCACTGTTCGGCTGCTTCCTGATCATGATCATCATCCTCGCGGTGCTGGCGCTGATCGTGGTCAAGGCCCTCGCCGAGAGCCCGTGGGGCATCTTCACCGTGATGGCGACCATCCCGATCGCGATGTTCATGGGCATCTACATGCGCTACATCCGCCCGGGCCGCATCGGCGAGATCTCCGTGGTCGGTGTGTTGCTGCTGCTCGGCTCGATCTGGCTGGGCGGGCAGATTGCTGCCGATCCGGTATGGGCCAAAGCCTTCACCTTCACCGGTGTGCAGATTACCTGGATGCTGGTCGGTTACGGTTTTGTCGCCGCGTCGCTGCCGGTCTGGCTGATTCTGGCGCCGCGTGACTATCTGTCGACCTTCCTCAAGATCGGCACCATCGTCGCCCTGGCGATCGGTATTCTGGTGACCATGCCCGAGCTGAAAATGCCGGCGCTGACCCAGTTCGTCGACGGCACCGGGCCGGTATGGAAGGGCGGTCTGTTCCCGTTCCTGTTCATCACCATCGCTTGCGGCGCGGTATCGGGTTTCCACGCGCTGATCTCGTCGGGCACCACGCCGAAGCTTTTGGATAACGAAACCAACGCCCGCTACATCGGTTACGGCGGCATGCTGATGGAATCGTTCGTGGCGATCATGGCCATGGTTGCCGCTTCGGTGATCGAGCCAGGCGTGTACTTCGCCATGAACAGCCCGGCCGCCGTGGTCGGCAGTGATGCCGCGTCAGTGGCGCAAATGGTCACCAGCTGGGGCTTCGCGATCACGCCGGAAGCGCTGCAAGCCGTGGCCCACGACATCGGTGAAACCACCATTCTGGCCCGTGCTGGCGGTGCGCCGACCCTGGCGGTCGGTATCGCGCAGATCCTGCACAGTGTCCTGCCGGGTGAAAACACCATGGCGTTCTGGTACCACTTCGCGATCCTGTTCGAAGCGCTGTTCATCCTCACCGCTGTGGACGCCGGTACCCGTGCCGGGCGTTTCATGCTGCAGGATCTGCTCGGCTCCTTCGTACCGGCGCTGAAGCGCACCGAATCGTGGACCGCCAACCTGATCGCCACCGCCGGTTGTGTGGCGATGTGGGGCTGGTTGCTGTATCAGGGCGTGATCGATCCACTGGGCGGCATCAACACCCTGTGGCCATTGTTCGGCATCTCCAACCAGATGCTCGCCGGTATCGCGCTGATGCTCGGCACCGTGGTCCTGATCAAGATGAAGCGCCAGCGCTACATCTGGGTCACCCTGTTGCCGGCCACCTGGCTGTTGATCTGCACCACCACTGCTGGCTTCATCAAGCTGTTCGACGCCAACCCGGCGATCGGCTTCCTGTCCCTGGCCAAGAAGTACAGCGATGCGCTGGCCAACGGTCAGGTGCTGGCACCGGCGAAGAGCGTCGAGCAGATGCAGCACGTGATCTTCAACGCCTACACCAACGCCACACTCACCGCGCTGTTCCTGTTCGTGGTGTTCAGCATCCTGTTCTATGCGCTCAAGGTCGGCATCGCCGCCTGGGGCAAGAAAGAGCGTACGGATAAAGAATCGCCATTCCAGGCCCTGCCGGATGCGTAACCAGAGGATTGCAGCATGTTCAATGACCTGAGTCGCCTCGGTAAATACCTCGGTCAGGCCGCGCGCCTGATGGTCGGCATGCCCGACTACGACACCTACGTCGAGCATATGCAAACCAAACACCCGGACAAACCGGTGATGAGCTACGAGATGTTCTTTCGCGAGCGTCAGGAAGCCCGTTACGGTGGCAAGGGTGGGCCGAAGTGCTGTTGAGCTGACAGCCTTCGGTTGAGGTAATCCCCTGTGGGAGCGAGCCTGCTCGCGAATACGGAGTGTCAGTTGATGAAGGATTTGACTGACACACCGCTTTCGCGAGCAGGCTCGCTCCCACATTTGTTTTTGTGTTCTTTTCAGGAGATCGGGTTTTGTCTTCTCCCATTCCGGTAACGGTCCTCAGCGGTTTCCTCGGCGCCGGCAAGACCACTTTGCTGCGTCATTTATTGAAAGCCGAGCACGGCCTGAAAATCGCCGTGATCGAAAACGAATTCAGCGACGCCGGCATCGACACTCAGTTGCTGGGTGACGAGCCGGTGCAGGTCATGACCCTGGCCAACGGCTGCGTCTGCTGCACCATTCACACCGATCTGACCAAGGCGCTGTACTTGCTGCTCGAGCGCCTGGACAGCGGCGAGATCGCCTTCGATCGTCTGGTGATCGAGTGCACTGGTCTCGCCGATCCGGCACCGGTGGCGCAGACCTTTTTCATCGACGAAGAGCTGCGCGAGCGTTACCTGCTCGACGGCATCATCACCCTGGTCGACGCCGCCCACGCGGACGTGCACCTGACCCAGACCATCGCCCAGGCGCAGATCGGTTTCGCCGATCGCTTGCTGGTGAGCAAGACCGATCTGGTCGATGAGCCGACGTTCACCGCGCTGAGCGAGCGCCTTACGCGAATCAACCGCCGCGCGCCGATCCGCGTGGTCGAGCATGGCAACATCGATCTGGCTGAACTGCTGGATGTGCGTGGTTTCAACCTCAATGCTGACCTGGGCGGCGGTTTGAGCTTGCGTCCGGTGAGCAAGGCGCCGTCGATCGATCGCATCTCCAGCCTGGTGCTGCGCACCGATCAGGCGCTGGATATCGATCAGCTCAGCGAATTCATGAACGAACTGCTGGAAGAACACGGCAGGCAATTGCTGCGCTACAAAGGCGTGCTGAATATTGCTGGCGAAGATCGGCGCCTGGTGTTTCAGGGTGTGCTGAAACTCTATGGTTTCGACTGGGACACTGAATGGGCCGAGGGCGAGGCGCGGGAGAGTGTGATCGTGTTTATCGCCGATGACTTGCCGGAAGAGAAGATTCGGGCGGGGTTTGCCAGGGTTGCAGCGCAACAAGCCTGATAATTTCAATAGCTCAACGGGCCTCTTCGCGAGCAGGCTCGCTCCCACAGTAGAACGCATTCTGTCAGAAGGAATGCAATCCACTGTGGGAGCGAGCCTGCTCGCGAAGGCGGTCTAACCGACAGCACAATGCTCAAGATCTGAACCCAGCAGTGTCTGCTCAAGATGATCCAGATGCCGATTCATCAGCCCCTCTGCCTTAGCAGCATCACCTCGCTCCACAACCTCAACCAACGCCAAATGCTCCTGCCACGCGCAACAGCTGCGCGTCGGGCACCGACTCCGCGCAATCGCCAACGACGTCAGCGGCACCAGACTGTGCAGAAAATGCGCCAACGGCACATTAGCCGCCATCCGCGCCAACTGCAGATGAAACTCCCCCGATAACCGAATCGCCGCCCCGCGCCGATCCTGCTCGACGGCGCGCTTCTCGCGCTCTATCAACGTGCGCAAGCAATTCAAATCGTCTGGCTGCGGACGCTGACACGCCAATCGCACCAAGGTGTTCTCAGCCAACCGTCGCGCATGCAAGGTCTGCCGGATCAGCTCCCGATCAGGCGCAGCCACTCGTGGTCGATGATTGGCGCGCAATACCACGATCTGCTCATGGGACAACTGCGTCAGCACCCGTCGTACATCGGCGCGGCCGGCGCCGAACATCGCTTGCAGACTGTCCTCGGTGAACCGGCTGTCTTCATCGATACGCTGCTCGAGAATCGCGTCGAACAGTCGCGGATACAGATCCTCCGTCGGCGTGCCGAGGCGAGAGACGGGCAGGGCGGTCGAATCGGCATGCGAGGCTGAAGCAAAACTGTTCATGGCCGTTCTCCTGGCAAATCAGGTGGGCAGGTTGTCGTCCGGGATGTTCAGCTCAACGCCCATGCGCTGGCCTTCGCGCAGAATGTGCCGACGCATTTCGGCGCTGGCCTGAGCGCTGTTCTTGCTGCGGATCGCGCGGACCACCGCTTCGTTTTCTTCCAGACGTTCGGCCAGATGTTCCGGGGAATTGCGCAACACTTCGGCGCTTTGCTTGAGGGCATTGCTGGTCTGCTGCACCACGCTCTGGAAAATCGGGTTCGAAGTCAGCGTGAACAGTTCTTCGTGGAAAGCGATGTAGGCGCTGACCCCGGCTTCACTGTCACCGGCCTCGAGGGCTTCGCGCATGTCCATCAGGGTCAGGCGCAATTGGCCGACTTCCTTGCTGCTGATCGATTGCGCAACCAGCCCGACAATGAACGGCTCGAGGGTGTAGCGCAGTTGCAGCACATCTTCCAGGCTCGCCCCGGCGACTGCGCTGTCGTGGCTCTGGCTGTCGCTGAGTTGCGCATCGAGGACGACCACGCCTTTGCCCGGCATCGAGCGCACCAGGCCGAGTGTTTCCAGCACGATCACCGCTTCGCGCAGGCTCGGCCGGCTGATGCCCAGCTGTTCGGCCAGTTCACGCTGGCCCGGCAGCATGTCGCCGGAGCGCCACTGGCCTCGGGCCAACGCGGCGCGGAGTTTTTCCACCACTGAATTGACGACGGTTGAAGTTGTAATCACGTATTGGCTCCCTGCGCCGTGCCTGCGCATTGGCAGGCACGGCACTCATTCAGAATTCTTTGGCCGCCGCCGGAGCGACGGTTTTTCGCGGTTGAAAGTTATAGCCCTGTTCGCCGTTGAGGACCTTGTTCGCTCGCTGTACGTCGATGTCCTTTTCCCAGCGGGCGATGGCCACGGTGGCGACGCAGTTGCCGATCAGATTGGTCAGCGCGCGGCCGATGCCCATGAACCAGTCCACGGCCAACACCAGCACCAGGCCGACCACGGGAATCGCCGGAATCGCCGTCAGCGTTGCCGCGAGAATCACCAGCGCCGAACCGGGAATGCCGTGGGCGCCTTTGGAGGTGATCAGCGAAACCAGCAGAATCGTCAGCAAATCGGTCATCGCCAGCGGTGTGCCGGTGGCATTGGCGATGAACACGATGGCCAGGGTCAGGTAGATCGAGAAGCCGTCGAGGTTGAACGAGTACCCGGTCGGGATCACCAGACCGACCGTCGAGCTGCCGATACCGAGGTGTTCGAGCTTGCGCATGATCTGCGGCAGCACGGCGTCGGAAGAGGCGGTGCCCATGACGATCAGCAGTTCTTCCCGCAGGTACTTGAGCAGCGGCCACATGCGCAGGCCGGAGACCCGCATCACCAGACCGAGGATCAGCGCGACGAAGGCGACGCAGGTCAGGTAGAACAGACCGACCAGACTGCCCAGGTGCTGCAGAGAGTCGAGACCGTATTTGCTGGTGGTGAAGGCGATGGCGCCGAATACGCCGATCGGCGCCAGCCGCACGATCATGCCCATGATGCGGAAAATCACGTGGCTGAGTTCGTTGATCAGCCGCGAAATCCCGGAAGCCGCTTCGCCAACCAGATTCAGTGCACTGCCGAACAGCACCGAGAACAGCAGCACTTGCAAGATATTGTTGTCAGCGAAGGCACCGATCACCGAGGTCGGGATCAGGTCCATCAGAAATTGCGTGGTGGTGTGCATGTGCTGGCTGCGCTCGGCGAGGTCGCCCATGTCGGCGCTGGAGAGCTGCTCCAGATGAATGTTCGCGCCGCTGCCAATGCCGGTGCTGAAGGCGAACACCAGACCGATCACCAAGGCGATGGTGGTCAGCACTTCGAAGTAGATCACCGACTTGAGGCCGATGCGCCCGACCTTCTTCAGATCGCCCGCGCCGCTGATGCCGCTGACCACCACGCAGAACACGATCAGGCCAATCAGCATCTTGATCAGTTTGATGAAGCCATCGCCGAGCGGTTTGAGCTGAGCGGAGTATTCAGGAAGGGTCAGCCCGCAGACGATGCCGAGCATCAGTCCGAGAACCACTTGAAGGAAGATTGAACGCGAGCACCATCTGAGCATGGGAGGAATCCTGGGTCGGTGTCCTGGCTGCCGCACGCGTTGCGCAGCGGATGCAGGACTTAATTATTGTGGTCTTACCGGTATGTCCAGTGCAGGCGCAGTCTAGGCTTGGTTTTTTCCTGATTACAAGGGGGAAACATGAAATTGGCATGACCGGTCTGACCAGCGGCCAAAGCCGCGTAGGAGCTGCTGAAGGCTGCGATCTTTTGATCTTGTTTTTAAAATCCAGATAAAAAGATCGCAGCCTTCGGCAGCTCCTACAGGTGAATTGCAGGCGAAAAAAAACCGGCCAATTACTTGGCCGGTTTTTCATGCTGCTGGTTTAACGTCGCGATTAAGCGCCGTACACCGGCAGTTTCTTGCAGATGGCTTTGACTTTCTCGCGAACGGCGTCGATCACCGCTTCGTTATTCAGGTCAGCCAGGATGTCGCAGATCCAGCCGGCCAGCTCTTTGCACTCGGCCTCTTTGAAACCGCGAGTGGTCACAGCCGGAGTACCGAAGCGCAGGCCGGAGGTGACGAACGGCGAGCGTGGATCGTTAGGCACGGAGTTCTTGTTCACGGTGATGAACGCTTTGCCCAGAGCGGCGTCGGCATCTTTACCGGAGATGTCCTGCTTGATCAGCGACAGCAGGAACAGGTGGTTTTCAGTACCGCCCGATACCACGTCGAAACCGCGCGCGATGAACACTTCGGCCATGGCCTTGGCGTTCTTCACCACTTGTTGCTGGTAAGCCTTGAACTCAGGCTGCAGCGCTTCCTTGAAGCAGATCGCCTTGGCCGCGATCACGTGCTCCAGCGGGCCACCCTGGGCGCCCGGGAATACTGCGGAGTTGAGCTTCTTCTCGATCTCGGCGTTGGCACGGGCCAGGATCAGACCGCCACGTGGACCGCGCAGGGTCTTGTGCGTGGTGGTGGTCACGACGTCGGCGAACGGTACCGGGTTCGGGTAGACACCAGCGGCAACCAGACCGGCGACGTGAGCCATGTCGACGAACAGGTAAGCGCCAACCTTGTCAGCGATTTCGCGGAAGCGCGGGAAGTCGAGGATCTGCGAGTAGGCAGAGAAACCGGCAACGATCATTTTCGGCTTGTGCTCGACCGTCAGGCGCTCGACTTCGTCGTAGTCGATCAGACCGTTGGCATCGATACCGTATTGAACGGCGTTGTACAGCTTGCCCGAGGAGGAAACGCTAGCGCCGTGGGTCAGGTGACCGCCATGGGCCAGGCTCATGCCCAGAATGGTGTCGCCACCTTGCAGCAGAGCCAGGTAAACAGCGGCGTTGGCTTGGGAACCGGCGTGCGGCTGAACGTTGGCGTAATCGGCGCCGAACAGTTCCTTGGCACGGTCGATGGCCAGTTGCTCAACCACGTCAACATATTCGCAACCACCGTAGTAACGCTTGCCCGGATAGCCTTCGGCGTACTTGTTGGTCAGGACCGAGCCTTGAGCTTCCATCACCGCTGGGCTGGTGTAGTTTTCCGAAGCGATCAGCTCAATGTGTTCTTCCTGACGCTGAGCTTCTTGCTCCATGGCGGCAAAAAGGTCGGCGTCGTACTTGGCAATAGTCAAATCACGGCTGAACATGGCGGTCCTCAAGGATCGGGGGGGCAGAAAAGGGGGGCATTCTAACCCAACCGCTTTTGGATGACATATGAAACGACGTCATGTCGCAGACAAGTGGCGTTCATGACAGATGTGCGGTGCTTTTGCCGGCCCCTTCGCGAGCAGGCTCGCTCCCACATTTGAGATGCATTCCCCTGCTGCAATGCATTCCCCTGTGGGAGCGAGCCTGCTCGCGAAGGGCGCGCCGCAGATGTTCAGTCGAACATGAACAGCGCATCGTTACAGAACTGCGCTTCAAACCGTCCCGCCGGCATCGGCCGGCCGAACAGATAGCCCTGCACCTCATCGCAACCATGCTCACGCAGGAAGTCCAGTTGCTCGTGGGTTTCCACGCCCTCGGCGATCACCGCCAGGTTCAGGCTGTGGGCCATGGCGATGATCGCCCGGGCGATCTGCGCGTCCTGTTCGCCGGACGGCAGGCCGTCGACGAAAGTACGGTCGATCTTCAGCACGTCGATCGGGAATTGCTTGAGGTAGTTGAGCGATGAATAACCGGTGCCGAAGTCATCGACTGCGATGCTCAGGCCGAGGTTCTTCAGCCCGGCAAGAATCTGCATCGCCTCGCTGACTTCGCGCATCAGGATGCTTTCGGTCAGTTCCAGCTCCAGACACGCCGGTGGCAGGCCGGTTTCGCGCAGGATCGTCGCGATTCGGGTGCCCAACTGGCCGTCGGAGAACTGCCGTGCGGAAATGTTCACCGACACCTTCGGCACCCGCACCCGTTGCTGGTGCCAGGTTTTCAGCTGTCGACAGGCCTCGCTGATAACCCAGTCGCCAACGTCCACCACCAGGCCGAGCTCTTCCAGCACCGGAATGAAATCACCCGGCGGCACCAGCCCGCGACGCGGATGGCGCCAGCGCAGCAGCGCTTCGGCGCCGGTCAGGCGCTTGCCGTCGCCACTGAACTGCGGCTGGTAATACAGGACGAATTCGTTCTGCTCCAGCGCATGGCGCAGATCGCTTTCCAGTTCCAGACGCTCCAGCGCACTGGCGTTCATGTCGGCCTGATAGAACTGGAAGTTGTTCTTGCCGCGTTCCTTGGCGTGGTACATCGCCGTGTCGGCGTTCTTCATCAACTGGCTGAGTTCGTTGCCGTCCTGCGGACTCAGGGCGATGCCGATACTGGCGGTGACGAAGAACTCGCGGCCCTCGAGCACGAACGGCCGCACCAGGCTGGCGAGAATCTGCTCGGCTACGTGAATCGCCCGGTTCAGCGCCAGTTCGCGGTTGGAGCGATGCTGCAACAGCAAGGTGAATTCGTCGCCACCCATGCGCGCGACGGTATCGTCGTCATCGACGCATGCCAGCAGGCGCGTGGCCATGTCTTTGAGCATGCGGTCGCCGGCGGCGTGGCCCAAGGAGTCGTTGATCGGTTTGAAACGGTCGAGGTCGAGGAACATCAGCACTACCCACGACTTCTGCCGTTCGGCCGCTTGCAGCGCGGTGTGCAGACGATCCTGGAACAGCGTGCGGTTCGGCAAATGGGTGAGGGCGTCGTAATAGGCGAGGCGGTGGATGCGCTGCTCGCTGGCCTTGCGCTCGCTGATGTCGCTGAAGAAACACACGTAACTGGCCAGATCGCCCTCATCGTCGAGCACGGCAGTGATGCCGACCCACGCCGGGTAGTGCTCGCCGTTACGGCGCTTCATCCATACTTCGCCTTCCCAGGTGCTGTGCTCGTGCAACTGCTTGAGCACGTAGCGCAGGTGCGCATCCTGCTGTTCGTCGACGGTGAGCATGTTCGGCAACTGGTCAAGCACTTCGCCGACGCTGTAGCCGCTGACCCGACTGAAGGCTTCGTTGGCCTGAACGATATAACCGGCCGGGTCGGTGATCAGAATCGCCGAAGTCGAGTGCTCGAATACCGTAGCGGCCATGCGCAGGTCTTTTTCCGCGCGGCGCTGCTGGCTGATATCGCGGCCGACGCCGAGCACGCCTTCGAACGCGCCGTGTTCGTCCCAAACCAGCACCAGGCGCAGTTCGATCGGAATCTTGCGGCCATCGGCACGCAGGCAATCGAAGAGGAACAGCTGGGTTTGCACCTGACTGCGCAGCAATGCCAGTTGCTCGGGCTTGTCCAGCGCCTTGCTGACGCGGTCCATCAGCACATGAATGCCGTTCAGTTGCCCGGGATTGGCGATGATCGATTGCCAGCCGTTCTGGAAAATCCATTCGGCGTTGTAGCCAAGCACGGCCTGCACCGACGGGCTGACGTAGTTCAGCGAGAGCTTGCTGTCGGTGGAGAAAATCACGTCGCTAATGCTTTCGGCGAGCATGCGGTAACGCTGCTCGCTGTCACGCAGCGATTCGCTGGCCTCGATCTGTTCGGTGATGTCCTTGGCCACGCCGATGATCCGCGTGACCTGATCGTGCTTGTCCCGCGCCAGCGCCTGTTCACGGATGTCGAAGCGCCGCCACTTGCCGTCGCGATGGCGGAAGCGCAATTGGCATTGCAACAACTGGCTGTAACCGGCGTGACGCTGCAACTGCCGCGAGCGATGGTAATAGTCGGCGTCTTCCGGATGCAGAAGGATTTCCCAGAAGTATTCGCCCATCTGATGCAGTTCAGTGCGGTTGTACCCCAGGGTCTGGCCGAGGTGGTGGTTGCTGAAAATCATCCGCTGGCTGATCACGTCCTGCACATACAGATGATCCGGCACGGTGCGCACCACGTCCGACCAGAAGCCTTCGCGCTCCAGCAACGACAGCTCGATCAGCTTGCGGCTGGTGATGTCGTTGATGCTGAGGATCACCGCTTTATAGTCGTGCTGCTCGCTCGGCAGGCGCAGGACCATCCACAGGTGCTGGTCGCGACCATTGCTGTTGGGCAGTTTGATTTCCAGTTCCAGCTGTTTCTGCTGCTGCAGGACGGCGTCGAGGATCTGCTGACCGATCGCGCACTGCGGATGGCGCTGGCCATCGATCAGCAGTTGCCAGGCATCGTCGCAGGAATGCACATCGAGCAGTTGCAGGGCGACCTGATTGACCTCGGTGACGCGCATTTCCGCGAGCAACTGCTGGCGCTGCTGCGGTTGGTCGAGCCAGGCCTTGAGCTGGTCGCTGGTCTGGATCTGCGCCTTGTCGAACATCTGCTTGAGGCCGGACAGGTCAAGCACGCACAAGGCCACGCCGGTGCCTTCGAAAATATCCTGATAACGCCGCCGGCCTTCATGCACCTGGCGCTGGCGCCGACGCATGTTCAACAGGGCGATCACCGGCAACATCGAGAACGCCAGGCCGAGCAGGCATTTGCCGATGAACGCCGGCAGCAATTCTTCCAGTACGCGCTGGCGGTCGAACAGCCCGCGCAGTTGCCAGTCGCTGCTGCTCAGCGGCACGGTCAGCACGGTGTTGGCGACATCGTCAGGCGTCAGCCCGCCAGCCTTGGCCGAGGGCAGCCCCGCTTCGCGGCTGATGATCTGGTGATTGAGGCGGTTTTCCACCAGCCACAACGGGCGCAGGGCGGTGGCGTCCTGTTTGGTCAGCGAGTCGAAGAAGGTTGGCGTCAGGCGCAAGGCCCAGTAACCGCGACTGCTGCCGCTGGCCTGATGCAACAGCAGGTGCACCACCGAGCCGTCATCGGCATTGCTGAAATAATGCGCCTGAGCGCGACTGCGACGCACCAGTTCGGTCAGGTAATCGGCGTCGGAACTGTCGGTGGCGCTGTCGCTGATGATGCGGCCGGAGGGAGAAAGCAGGGCCATGCTGCGCAGATCCGGCAGCGAACGCTGCAACTTGCGCAGGAGCATCTGCTGTTCGTCGGCGGTTTGCGGTTGTTCGACGATCGGTAGCAGATTGAGGGCGATTTGCGCATTCAGCGCCATGTTCAGGCTGACCTGGGCGGCGAGGTCGGCGGTGTAGTCGATGGTGTACTGGCGCTGATTCTTCTGCGTTTCACGCAATTGATCGAGCAGTTGCCAGAACAGCAACGCGAGCAATAACAGCACGAGGGTGGCCAGCGCACCCTTCAATGTCCCGCGCAGGGGCGAGCCGGGCGCCGGTGGGGTGCTGCTCACAGAGGCTGGCGGAGTGACATTGGTCAAGCTGTGATCCTGCGATTTGGCTGGACTGGCGCGACGTGCACTATAAGCCGGACGCCCGAAGGGCGGCTAGCATGCCTTGAGTTGTGGCGAAGTGCCAGCCCCTCTCGGCTGGACTGCCTTCCGGCATTAAGGTAGCTTTGCCGGTTAGACCGGGGGCGTTCCAGCCCCTACAATCAGACTTTTTCCAGCGCGCACGCATTGATTGCGATCAAGTGAACGACGCGCACAGTCTGGCCAGGCATCGCCTGCGCTCCAATCATTCATCTGTCACTGACCCAAGGTTCTCCATGGCTCAATACGTCTTCACCATGCATCGGCTGGGCAAAGTTGTTCCGCCGAAGCGGGAAATTCTCAAGAACATTTCTCTGTCCTTCTTCCCCGGCGCCAAGATCGGCGTGCTCGGCCTCAACGGTTCGGGTAAATCGACGCTGCTGAAAATCATGGCCGGCGTCGACACCGAGTTCGAAGGCGAAGCCCGTCCGATGCCGGACCTGAACATCGGTTACCTGCCGCAAGAGCCGCAGCTCGACCCTGCCAAGACCGTACGTGAGGTGGTCGAGGAAGCGGTCAGCGTGATCAAGGATGCGCAAGCGCGTCTGGACGAGGTCTACGCGGCCTACGCCGACCCGGATGCCGACTTCGACAAGCTTGCTGCTGAACAGGCCAAGCTCGAAGCGATCCTGCAGGCCAGCGACGGCCACAACCTCGAGCGCCAGCTGGAAGTTGCTGCCGATGCACTGCGTCTGCCGGCCTGGGACGCGAAAGTCGAACACCTGTCCGGTGGTGAAAAGCGCCGTGTCGCCCTGTGCCGTCTGCTGCTGTCCGCGCCGGACATGCTGCTGCTCGACGAACCGACCAACCACTTGGATGCCGATTCGGTGGCGTGGCTGGAGCATTTCCTCCACGACTTCCCGGGCACCGTGGTCGCGATCACGCACGACCGTTACTTCCTCGACAACGTCGCCGGCTGGATTCTGGAACTCGACCGCGGCGCGGGCATTCCTTACGAGGGCAACTATTCGGGCTGGCTCGAAGCCAAGTCCGATCGTCTGGCCCAGGAATCCAAGCAGCAGTCGGCTCACGAAAAAGCCATGAAAGAAGAACTGGAGTGGGTGCGCAAAGGCGCCAAGGCCCGCCAGTCGAAATCCAAGGCACGTCTGCAACGCTTCGAAGAAATGCAATCGCAGGAATTCCAGAAGCGCAGCGAGACCAACGAGATCTACATCCCGGCCGGTCCACGCCTGGGTGACAAGGTCATCGAATTCAAGAACGTCACCAAAGGCTACGGCGATCGCGTGCTGATCGACAACCTGTCGTTCTCCATGCCGAAAGGCGCCATTGTCGGCGTGATCGGTGGTAACGGTGCCGGTAAGTCGACGCTGTTCCGCATGCTCATGGGCAAGGAAACCCCGGATTCGGGCAGCATCGAAATCGGCGAAACCGTGCAGCTGGCCTGCGTCGACCAGAGCCGCGAAGACCTCGACGGCAGCAAGACCGTGTTCCAGCAGATTTCCGACGGTTCCGACCAGATCCGCATCGGCAACTATGAAATCCCGTCGCGCACTTACGTCGGCCGCTTCAACTTCAAGGGCGGCGACCAGCAGAAGTTCGTCAAGGATCTGTCCGGCGGTGAGCGCGGTCGTCTGCACCTGGCGCTGACCCTGAAGGAGGGCGGCAACGTCCTGCTGCTCGACGAACCGTCCAACGACCTCGACGTGGAAACCCTGCGTTCGCTGGAAGAAGCCCTGCTGGACTTCCCGGGCGCCGCCATTGTGATCTCTCACGATCGGTGGTTCCTTGACCGTGTCGCCACGCACATCCTGGCGTACGAAGACGACTCGCAAGCGGTGTTCTTCGAAGGCAACTACACCGAGTACGAAGCCGACCGCAAAAAACGCCTCGGCGAAGCAGCGGCCCAGCCTCACCGGGTACGTCACAAGAAACTGGCCTGATTCGGGTTGGTTGCACAAGAGCGGAGCCTTCGGGCTCCGTTTTTTTTGCCCTGGGTTTTTCCTGATAAACCGAGTTGCGGCTTTCGCGAGCAGGCTCGCTCCCACAGGGGTAACGCATTCCAAATGTGGGAGCGAGCCTGCTCGCGAAGACGGTGTAACTGTCGGTGCAAGTCTTGAATCCGTGCTCCCCACTCAGGTGCAAAAACGGATCAAAAACCCCTCGGATTTATATCCTGTGCACCATTTAATTTCATAACTGCGACATTTTGCTCTGTTCCTGTGCGCAATTCGTTTGTTACAGTCCGGCCCAATCTCCTCCAACGACAATAAATTTGCCGAGACTTTGCCCATGATCGAATCCGTCGAATCCTTCCTTGCGCGCCTGAAAAAACGCGACCCGGATCAACCCGAATTCCACCAGGCTGTCGAAGAAGTCCTGCGCAGTCTGTGGCCGTTTCTTGAAGCCAATCCGCATTACCTGACTTCAGGCATTCTCGAGCGCATCTGCGAGCCCGAGCGCGCGGTGGTGTTTCGCGTGTCGTGGGTCGACGATCAGGGCAAGGTCCAGGTCAATCGCGGCTTCCGTATCCAGATGAACAGCGCCATCGGCCCGTACAAGGGCGGCCTGCGCTTCCATCCGTCGGTGAACCTCGGCGTGCTGAAATTCCTCGCCTTCGAGCAGACCTTCAAGAACTCGCTGACCTCCCTGCCCATGGGCGGCGGCAAGGGCGGTTCCGACTTTGATCCGAAGGGCAAGAGCGACGCCGAGGTCATGCGTTTCTGTCAGGCGTTCATGAGCGAGTTGTATCGCCACATCGGCGCCGACGTTGACGTGCCGGCCGGTGATATCGGTGTCGGTGCGCGGGAGATCGGTTTCCTCTTTGGCCAGTACAAGCGCCTGAGCAACCAGTTCACCAGCGTCCTCACCGGCAAGGGCATGACCTACGGCGGCAGCCTGATTCGCCCGGAAGCCACCGGTTTCGGCTGCGTGTACTTCGCCGAAGAAATGCTCAAGCGCCGCGGGCAGACCGTGGAAGGCAAGCGCGTGGCGATTTCCGGTTCCGGCAACGTTGCCCAGTACGCGGCGCGCAAAGTGATGGACCTGGGCGGCAAAGTGATTTCCCTGTCCGACTCCGAAGGCACGCTGTACTGCGAGGCAGGCTTGAGCGAAGCACAGTGGCTGGCGCTGCTGGAGCTGAAGAACATCAAACGCGGGCGCATCAGCGAACTGGCGAACGCTCATGGTCTGGAATTCCGCGCCGGCCAACATCCGTGGTCGCTGCCGTGCGATATCGCGCTGCCCTGCGCGACACAGAACGAACTTGATGCCGAGGCCGCGCGCACGCTGCTGCGCAATGGCTGCGTCTGTGTGGCTGAAGGCGCGAACATGCCGACCACGCTGGAGGCTGTGGATATCTTTATCGAGGCCGGCATTCTGTTCGCACCGGGCAAGGCGTCGAATGCGGGCGGTGTTGCCGTCAGCGGTCTGGAAATGTCGCAGAACGCCATGCGCCTGCTGTGGACGGCGGGCGAGGTGGACAGCAAGCTGCACGCGATCATGCAGTCGATCCACCACGCCTGCGTGCATTACGGCGAAGACAACGGTCAGATCAATTACGTCAAAGGCGCGAACATTGCCGGCTTCGTCAAAGTCGCCGATGCGATGTTGGCGCAAGGCGTGGTTTAAGCCGGTTCGATGCGGATCACTTCGATCAGTTGGTCGCCGGCAGGCCGCTGCCATAGCACTTCATCGTTGAGCCGGGCGCCAAGCAAAGCCCGGCCCAGCGGTGAGGCCCAGTTGATCAGGCCCTGACTGGCGTCGGCCTGATCTTCGCCGACCAGTTGCACGCGGTGTTCTGTGTCGTGTTCATCGGCAAAAGTCACCCAGCTACCGATCTGTACCTTGTCGATGGAAGTCGCAGCGATTGCAACTTGGGCACTGCTCAGGCGTTGAGTGAAATAGCGCAGATCCCGTTGCAGATCGGCCAGACGTTGCTTGTCGGCCTGCTCGCCCTTGGCCGTTTGCTCGGCGTGCAGGCTCTGCAACTCGGCGACTTTCGCCTGCAACTGCGCCAGACCTTGCGGGGTGACGTAGTTGGGCTGCGTGCTGACCTGACGTTCGACCGGCTGATCGGCCTGCGCGGCGGCGTTGTCTTCGTTGACGAATGCGCGACTCATGAAGTCCTCCTGTTAAAGGATTTGGGCCATGATTGCCGGCATTTGGTTTCAACGGATGTCTGCAAGCGACCTATTGCGAGCGATAAGCCCGCCCGACGTCCTGGTCCTTCTGCTGCTGCCAGGCACGTTCGCGTTCATCCCAATGTTCGCTGCGATATTGCTCGCGATCCCTGTTTTCCAGCATCGCCTGACATTGGCGGAAGCCGTCGACCCAGCCGTCGGCGTATTGCTGGTCCTTGAGATAGCGCGGCACATTCTTGCGAAATTCACCGCTGATCGAGCCCGCCGCTTGCCGGCCGCTGACGCAACCGTCATCGAAACCGTCGGCGAAGGCCGGTGGATAGCCTTTGGCGATCAAGTCTTCATGGGTGGTCTGGCAACCGCCCAGCGCCAATACAACGCCCAACAATCCCACGTACCGCCACATCGCACTCTCCCGCGCCGGTTTTCGGCTGATACGGGAAGTCTAGAAGGCGATTCATGAGGCGGCTGTCGAAGGCCTGTGAAAAATCCATTGCACACCACAAAGCGCCTGTGGGAGCGAGCCTGCTCGCGAAGGCGTCGTGTCAGCCAACACTACTATTGATTGACCCACAGCTTTCGCGAGCAGGCTCGCTCCCACAGGAAGATATGCATGGTTTCGGGATCAGTAGTGATACCACTTCACTTCCAGCATGACTTCCGTTTCCGGGCTGGCGAGCTGGCTGAATTCACGCTGAGCGCTCAGGCGCAAACCGAGGTTGCGCGACAGCTCCCACTGCTGATTCAGGCTCAGGCTGCGGCGCACTTCGCCGTTGAAGAAGTAGTCGCCCTTGGCCTCCAGGCTCAGATTGCCCAGCGGGTTTTTCCACAGCACGCCGGTATTGAAGCCACCAGCCGGGGAAACGAACTCGGCGAAGTCGTTGTTGTGTTCCACGCGTACCGTGCCCAGCGCGAAGCCGAGCACGTCTTCGCCCAACTGCCACGTGCCGCCGCCGCCACCGTTGACATGGCTGACCAGCGTCTCGTCATCATGCTTGCCCGGCACCCGCTCAAGGCCACCGGTGACTTGCCACGACAGCGGTTGCAGCAGCTCGTTGCGCGGCGTCAGCGAACGAATGGTCGCCAGATCCAGTTGCTGTAGCTGCCAGTCATTGCCTTCGTATTGGCGCAGCTTCAGTTGCAGGATCTCGATCTGCGCGCCGAGAGGAAAGCTTTCGGCGTTGTCATTGAGGTCGTGATAAGCCATGCGCAGGCCATATTCGCCAAAGGCGCGATCGCCTCGCGTACCTAGGCCGGCCTGCCAGGTGCGGGACTCGTGGCCATCTTCGGGCAGACCGGGTTGCGGAATTTCCAGCTCCGGCGCCGGGTTCTTGTTGATCGCCCGCAGCAGTTCAAAACTGCGCTGCGCTCGTTGCGGGTCGCGCTCCTGACCGTTGGCGCGGTAGCGCTCCAGACGATAGGCGGCGTCGACGATCAACGCCTGACGTGCGCGCGGCAGGGCTTTGAACGTTGGCTCTTGCAGGACTTTTTGATCGGCGCTGACTTTCAGCACCCATTGCTGTTCTTCATCGCTCAACGGTTCGGCGCGGCTGAGCAGTTCACGTTCGCGGGACGGGCGATATTCGATGTGTTCGACCAGCCCGGCCTCTTTCACCGCTTTGACAGTGTCGGTCGGGATCGCGGTCAGCGGGAATTGTTCGGTCAGGCGCAGGCTCGGTCGCGCCACTTGCAGCAGTTCCAGCAAACGATACGAGCAGTTTTCGTCGAAGAAGAAGTAGTCGAACTGGATCTGCTTGAGCTCCCACACATGTTCGACCATGCGTGCGGTTTCTTCCTGAGTCAGGTTGAGGCGGTATTCCCACAGGTCGCGGTTTTCCAGGCTGCGGTATTCCGAGAGTTTTTCCTGATACGGCACCAGCGCAAACAGCCCCGGGTAGCCGCCCATCAAGCCTTTCCAGGCATACAGAATGCTGTTGTCCGAGCCTTCGATGTAGGCACCGAAGTTGATCGCGTAGCTGAGCAGCGAAGTCTTGTCGGCCTGCACATCCGCCTGATCGATGCGCAGCAGGGTGTGGCCGAACATCGACGAAGGGCTGTTGAGATACGCCGCCGGGAAGATCATCACCGCGCTGTGCGGCGAGACGTCCTTGAACCATTGCTTGTATTCGGCGCATTCGGGCGCTGGCAGGTCGGCGAGATTGAGCTGCGCTTTCAGCCAGCGTGTACGCGCCGGGTAGACGCATTGTGCGTGTTGCTCGCCGAGGCTGGCCGGGGCGTACAGCGCCTGCACGGTGGCGGCCAGTTCGCGGTCCGGATGCTCGTTGCCGTCGGGCGCGAGAAAGAACTTCTTGTCGCTGACATAGCTGCGCCAGCCGCCGAGTTTGGCGGTTTCGTAATGACCGAGGGAAATCCAGAAGCGGTCGTTGGCCAGTTGCTGCAAACGTTGAGGATCGATGTGAGGCGCGGCGGACAGCGGGGCGCAGACACAGAGCGCCAGCCAGGCAAGGCGTTTGAGCATAGTCGGCAACTTGAACAGGAAAGTAATAAAGACCCAAAGAGGGGCGGGCCAAAAAAACAAAACCCGCTTCCCGAAGGAAGCGGGCGGGGTCGAGCTTAAGCCTGAGTTGCGTACTTGGCCAGACGTGGGTCCGATTTCAGTACTGCCAGGGTGTTGGTATGCACGTCTTCAGCGGTCACGTCAGCTTTGCTGAAGATCTGCTGGAAGTGCTCGTGGGTCACTTGCGCGAAGTGCGCACGATCTTCCGGTGCTACGCCCAGGACCACGGCATAAGTGGTCAGCGCTTCGCCATTGCCTTTGGCCATGTCTTCGGACAGCTCGTTCATCATGCCATTCATGGCGAACCAGGATTTGCCGCCGTAGGTCAGCGATGCGTTGGTCGAGCAACCGTTGGTGCCGGAAGTCATACCGAACGTGGCGTTACCGGAAGTGCCGTTGGTGGTGGAAGCAAGGAAGTGCGCCGGGGTGCCACGCTGACCTTCGAACAGCATGTTGCCCCAACCGCAATCCGGGCCGCCCGGGGCTTGCGCCATTGCGTTGATGGATACAGCGGTGAAGAGAGTACCGAGAAGAATCCGTTTCATAGCTTTGTTCTCTTTATGTGCATACCAATGGACAGGGTTCTGGCCCTTCGCGCTCTGCCCGAGGACAGAACCGAAAGTGTCAGTGGGCCGGTATTAGTTCCAGCCGCGCAGTTTGGAGTTTAGGCACGTTCCAGCGGTTCCGTGATTTTTTGCAAAATATTTGGAATAAACCTCTGATTTATCGGGATGCGTCGGCCGGCCGCGCGCTTGTCTATGCTTTGTCATGTGGCGCGCCTTGCCAGTGGGGCACGGGCAGCGCCAGAATGCCGCTACCTGCCCCGCCTGATTGTTAAGGAAGCCCGATGCCTGATCCTGTTGCTGCCAGCCTGCGTCTTGCGCCCGAAGCGCTGACTCGTCCGTTTTCCGCTGAACAGTTCAGCTTCACTAGCACCAATGATCTGGAGCCCTTTCGCGGTGTGCTCGGCCAGGAACGCGCGGTCGAAGCCTTGCAGTTCGGTGTGGCGATGCCACGCCCCGGTTACAACGTATTCGTCATGGGCGAGCCCGGCACCGGCCGTTTCTCGTTCGTCAAACGCTACCTGAAAGCCGAAGGCAAGCGCCTGCAGACCCCGGCGGACTGGGTCTACGTCAACAACTTCGATGAACCGCGCGAACCACGTGCACTGGAGCTGCCATCGGGCACGGCGGCCTCGTTCATCGGTGACATCAACGGCCTGATCGACAACTTGCTGGCGACTTTTCCGGCAGTTTTCGAACACCCGTCCTATCAGCAGAAAAAAAGCGCCATCGACCGCGCCTTCAACCAGCGCTACGACAAGGCGCTGGACATCATCGAGCGGCTGGCCCTGGAAAAAGACGTCGCCCTGTACCGCGACAGCAGCAATATCGCCTTCACGCCTATGCTCGACGGCAAGGCCCTGGACGAAGCCGAATTCGCGCAGTTGCCGGAGGCCGAGCGCGAGCGGTTTCACGATGACATTTCCGGCCTCGAGGAGCGCCTGAACGAAGAACTCGCCAGCCTGCCGCAGTGGAAGCGCGAGTCGAACAATCAACTGCGCCACCTCAATGAAGAAACCATCACCCTGGCCTTGCAGCCGTTGCTGGCGCCGCTGTCGGAGAAGTACGCGGAGAACGCCGGGGTCTGCGGTTACCTGCAAGCGATGCAGGTCTACCTGCTGAAAACCGTGGTCGAACAACTGGTCGACGACAGCAAGACCGACGCCGTCGCGCGCAAGTTGCTGGAGGAACAATACGCACCAAGCCTGGTGGTCGGGCATCCGGCCAGCGGCGGTGCACCGGTGGTATTCGAGCCACATCCGACCTACGAAAACCTGTTCGGCCGCATCGAGTACACCACTGATCAAGGTGCGCTCTACACCACTTACCGGCAGTTGCGTCCGGGTGCGCTGCACCGCGCCAATGGCGGTTTCCTGATTCTTGAAGCGGAAAAAATGCTCAGCGAGCCGTTCGTGTGGGATGCGCTCAAACGCGCCCTGCAATCGCGCAAACTGAAAATGGAGTCGCCGCTGGGCGAGATGGGCCGCTTCGCCACCATGACCCTGAATCCGCAGCACATCCCGCTGCAGGTCAAAGTCATCATCATTGGTGCGCGGCAGCTGTATTACACGCTGCAGGATCTCGATCCGGACTTCCAGGAGATGTTTCGCGTTCTGGTCGACTTCGACGAAGACATCCCGATGGTCGACGAAAGCCTCGAGCAGTTCGCCCAGCTCCTGAAGACGCGTACTTCGGAAGAAGGCATGGCGCCGTTGACCGCCGATGCGGTGGCACGATTGGCGACCTACAGCGCACGGCTGGCCGAGCATCAGGGGCGCTTGTCGGCGCGCATTGGCGATCTGTTCCAACTGGTCAGCGAGGCGGATTTCATTCGCCATCTGGCCGGCGATGAAATGACCGACGCCGGCCATATCGAACGCGCCCTTAAAGCCAAGGCCACCCGCACCGGGCGGGTCTCGGCGCGGATTCTCGACGACATGCTCGCCGGAATCATCCTCATCGACACTGACGGTGCAGCAGTCGGCAAGTGCAACGGGCTGACGGTGCTGGAGGTCGGTGATTCGGCGTTCGGCGTGCCGGCGCGGATTTCCGCCACGGTCTATCCGGGCGGCAGCGGTATCGTCGACATCGAACGTGAGGTCAACCTCGGCCAGCCGATTCACTCCAAAGGCGTGATGATCCTCACCGGTTATCTGGGCAGCCGTTACGCCCAGGAATTCCCGCTGGCGATTTCGGCAAGCATTGCGCTCGAGCAGTCGTACGGTTACGTCGACGGCGACAGTGCATCGCTGGGCGAGGCGTGCACGCTGATTTCGGCACTGTCGAAAACCCCGCTCAAGCAATGTTTTGCCATCACCGGTTCGATCAACCAGTTTGGCGAAGTGCAGGCGGTCGGCGGGGTCAACGAGAAGATCGAAGGCTTCTTCCGCCTCTGCGAAGCACGCGGTCTGACCGGCGAGCAGGGCGCGATCATTCCCCAGGCCAACGTCGCCACGCTGATGCTCGATGAGAAAGTCCTCGCCGCCGTGCGCGCCGGCCAGTTCCACGTGTATGCGGTGCGTCAGGCCGATGAGGCGCTGAGCCTGCTGGTGGGCGAGCCGGCCGGAGAGCCGAACGCCGATGGCGAATTCCCCGAAGGCAGCATCAATGCCCGAGTGGTCGAGCGCCTGCGCGATATCGCCGAGATGATCAGCGAAGAGGACTTGAAAGAGGCCGAGAAGGAGCTGGCGCAGGAGGCTCTCGCCGAAGCCAAACCGGCCTGATCAGTTCACGCCAGACCCTGTGGGAGCGAGCCTGCTCGCGAAAGCGCTGTATCAATCGACGAATGAGTTGGCTGATCCATCGTCTTCGCGAGCAGGCTCGCTCCCACAATGCTTTTCCAGATTGATTTCTGCGGGGATCTTCGGGGAATGTGTCACGAGTCTGGCGCCAATATTCACACAATGACCATTCGGCGCCTTCTGGTTCCATTTGGCTTGCGCAGGACACTTTTCTTCTATTCTCAGGTCAAGGATATCGACAGTATCACTGGATCGAGCCAGTCCTCCCATGGGGGCTGAATACCGGCTTTACCGAGGGTCGCCGCCATGTCGCGCAACCTCTGTCTCACCCGTCAATGCCTGGGTCTGGTGACCCGGATCGAATGCGCCGTCAAGCCGCTGGCCGGCGACAACGGCATGTGGACGCTGCTCTTCGCGGCCGGCATGGCCGGCGAACAACCTTCCGCGATCAAAGCCCAAGGCCCGTTCCATGGCCCGGTGGCGGCCGAGTCGATTCTCGACACCATCGTTGAAAGCCTGACCTTGCATGGTTACGAACTGGCCGATGATCCGCAGATCTGGAGCCTGCACCTGCAAGCGCAGTTGCGGCAGATCAACGGCGGTCGTGGGCGCAGCCTCAACGGTTAAGGCGCCGTTTCGTCCACCGGCGCCTTGTCGAGCTTGACCTCAAAGCCGTATTGCACGGTGGCGAGGTCGGTGCGCTGATAGGTCTCCACGCGAGTCGGGCGACCATAAAAGTAGTGCACGCCAAGCAGCGCCGGGCCTTCGGTGCTGGCGTCGTGGCTGACCGAAAGAATCTGCTTGAGGTAGTGGCCACTGTCGTCCTTGACGAAGAAACGCCATTCGTTGGCCGGGAAGGTTTTCAGGTCGACCACCAGCGTGTTGTCCTTGATCGCCAGGCCTTTGGGCAATGACTGCGCGTCGTAGGATTGCTTGACCACAGTCGCCAGAAACAACGGCATCGAACCCACGGCAATCGCCGGGGTTTCCGGAAACAGGTTCAGATCATATGTAATCGTCGCTTGCAGCGGATCGACCTGATACGCCTCGGGCGGCAGTTCGATCGGCTCGTCGAGTTTGCCGCCGCGCTTTTCCGTGAAGAAAGTCACCGGGCTGACGCCGGGATTGAGTTGGTCGCCAAGCAATTCGTCATTGAAGGTGCGGCGGTGGGAAAACTCGATACGCGCCGCGCTCGGCTCTTCCACCGATTGATGAATGCGCACGCCGGCCTTCAATTGTTCCTCGGTCAGGTCCGCGCCTTTGAGCCAGTTGGCGGCGAGATCGTCATACACCACAACTGGCAGGTCCAGCGCCTGCACGGCTTTGGCCGTGGTGTGCGGATTGAAGGTGCGCACCGGCAGGTCCAGGGATTTGCGCGTCACTGTTGCCGAGGAGAAGTCGAGCACACTGACTTCCAGTGTGTCGATCGGGCCGTGGAAATAGACTTTGTTGTAGCGGCGCGGGTGGTCTTTCTCGAAGGCTTGCTGGTCGTCGCTGAGCTGTTTTTCCAGGGTGTCGCTCCAGCTCTTCTGCTTCTGTAACTGCGTCAGTTGCTTCTGGTAGAACGCGACCTGCTCCGGGCTTTCGTTGATCGAGCCGGCGCGCACCAGATATTGGCCGCTGGCGTCGCGGGCCTGGACGATCAGCGGATTGATCCGGGTTTCGGTCACTTCTGCCGCGAGCGGCAGGCTGTTGCTGACTTCGACCTCGGCGTAATTTTTTTCCAGCCTGAGCAGTTTGACGCTGAGGTTGTCGTTGCTGCGGGTCTGGCCGACGTCTTTCTGCGTCAGGTCGAAACTGTACAAGCGACGGGGCGCAATGACCTCGACCTGGCCTTGCAGGCTGACCGGTTGCGGCAGGCTTTTTTTGTCGACGTTGAGGCCATCGATGAACGGGTAGGTCACCGTCAGGTCATCGGGGTTGGTCACGTTGGAGCTGGACGGGCTGAGCTGAATGCCGGGGTCGGTTTCCGACCACTCCGGCTGCCAGGTGATCACGCGTTTGTTGCTCAACGTCACCGAGTGCCACTCGATGCCGTGCGGGAATAGAAAACCGCCGGGAATGTTCAGGTTGAACGGGAATACCGGCTGCAGATCGGTGAGGTAATCCGAGCTGGCGTCCTTGTGCAGCACGAACAGGCCATTGATGAAGGTATCGACCAGCGCCTGCGGGGTAGGGTAGTGCTTGAGCACGGCGAGGGCGTCGGCGCCATATTCGGTGTGCGGCGCGATGTCGTCGAGCTTGAGCCGGGCGCGTTCGAGCAACAGCAGCGAACCGCCGAGTTCGGTAATGGCGTCCTTGAGCTTGGGATCACTGATCGTGTCCAGTGACTGTTCGAAGGTGGCGGTCTTTTCGTCGAGGTTGGCGACTTGTTTTTCATCGCCGGGCGAGCAACCGCCGATGAGCAAGGCGAGGCAGATTCCGGCAGTCGTCAAGGCTGATCGCACATCCATTTCCACGCGTCCTGTCCACTGTCATTGGGCTGTCAATGCTTTGGACACTAGCAGAAAAACTTTGTCACACACACGCAGGTTGCGGATTTTCCGGCGGTTTCTGGCTGTCACAGCGGGCTGCTATACTCGCCGCCATTTCCAGCCCCTTGTGTGAGAGTCAATGGAACGCTTTATCGAAAATGCAATGTACGCCACCCGCTGGCTGCTGGCGCCGATCTATATCGGCCTGTCCCTCGGTCTGCTGGCGCTGGCATTGAAGTTCTTCCAGGAAATCATCCATATCCTGCCCAACGTCTTCGCCATGGCTGAATCGGATCTGATTCTGGTGCTGCTGTCGCTGATCGACATGGCGCTGGTGGGCGGTCTGCTGGTGATGGTGATGATTTCCGGCTACGAGAACTTCGTCTCGCAACTGGACATCGACGAAGGCAAAGAGAAGCTCAGCTGGCTGGGCACCATGGACTCGTCGTCGCTGAAGATGAAAGTCGCGGCGTCGATCGTGGCGATTTCTTCGATCCACCTGCTGCGCATCTTCATGGATGCGAAGAACGTCGATCCTGAGCATCTGATGTGGTACGTGATCATTCACATGACTTTTGTGGTGTCCGCGTTTGCCATGGGTTACCTGGACAAGGTCACCAAGCACTGATCAGCCGATCAAGGCAAAAGAGCCGCCCGTCTGTTGCGAAACAGACGGGCGGTTTAGTTTGTGGCTTGTGCTTTCAAGCGCACCGGCCTATCCCTGTAACGGTGTGATTCGCCATGTGTGAGGTGCTTCCATGAACCTGCAAGAGTTGAACGCGTTTGCTGTTGCCAGGAAGGTCGATGAGTTGAACCTGATCTCGATGGAGGGTGGCATTTACCTGTTGGAAGCGAGGATGCATGGGGCGGCGTATCCGTTGAGCGATCTCAAGGGCAACATGCTGACGCTGCGCTCAGTGGAGCACGCGCGGGATCTGCTGCATGCCTTTCCGGTACTGCCCTTCAATCTTGTGCACACCTCGGTCCACGACGAAATGTGTGGCCTGGTCGGTGACCTCGATGAAAGCCTGAAAGTGCCGCTCGCCTGGCGTTCGGCCCTGTAGCCCCGGCCCCAAGTCCGGGGTATCTGTGCTAGTCTGCTCGCCCTTTTGGTTCCGGGCGCGCCGGGACGCGCTGTGCACGCACGGCAAGTCCTGTGGCCGTCCGCACAGCGGAGCAGTGTCATGTCCGAAGTAAATCTGTCCACCGACGAAACCCGCGTCAGCTACGGTATCGGCCGTCAACTCGGCGACCAGCTGCGCGACAACCCGCCACCGGGTGTCAGCCTGGACGCGATCCTGGCCGGTCTGACCGACGCTTTCGCCGGCAAGCCAAGCCGTGTTGGCCAGGAAGAAATGTCCGCCAGCTTCAAGGTGATCCGCGAGATCATGCAAGCCGAAGCAGCGGCCAAGGCTGAAGCCGCGGCTGGCGAAGGCCTGGCCTTCCTCGCCGAAAACGCCAAGCGTGACGGCATCACCACTCTGGCCTCCGGCCTGCAATTCGAAGTGCTGACTCAGGGCGAAGGCGCCAAGCCGACCCGTGAAGACCAGGTACGTACGCATTACCACGGCACCCTGATCGACGGCACTGTGTTCGACAGCTCCTACGAGCGCGGCCAGCCTGCAGAATTCCCGGTTGGCGGCGTGATCGCTGGCTGGACCGAAGCCCTGCAACTGATGAATGCCGGCAGCAAATGGCGCCTGTACGTGCCGAGCGAACTGGCTTACGGCGCACAAGGCGTGGGCAGCATCCCGCCGCACAGCGTTCTGGTATTCGACGTCGAGCTGCTGGACGTTCTGTAATACCGAGCCTGCCTAGATGGCGGGCTAAAAAATGTGGGAGCGAGCTCGCTCGCGAAGGCGGTTTTTCAGTCGACTCATTCGTTGACTGATTTATCGCTTTCGCGAGCAAGCTCGCTCCCACAGGTTTTTTTAATGCTGCTCATATTTCGATCTTGTTGTGCAGCTCATTGGTCGGGCGCAACGCCCGGGCATAGCAGAACAGGAACAGATTGCGCACCAGCTCCTTGAGCACCAGCGGCTCGCTGGAGTTGAGGCTGCTGACGTCCAGATCACCTTGATCCTGCAGCTCATGCAAGGCTTCTTCTTCAAGCACCGCACAGACTTCGCCGGTTTCTCGATGGAGGATTCTGAGGTACGGGTGTGGGCGATCCAGCCAGGCGTCGATCAAATAAGTCATGGGTCTCATCTCCTTGAAAGGTTTCAATGAGAATAATTCTTATTCATTAAATAGCAAGTGCCTATTGGCGGATCGTGGATTTTTCCGGGTAAAGGTTGTGTCAGGTCAAAATGGCTGGCTGATGGCCATGCGCGAATTCATTGAGCTGGAGCGGGGAGGGCAAAGCTCCATCCCACGACTGGCGCGGGATGGCTGACGCAAGGCTCAGACTTTTCTGACGAACTCGGATTTGAGCTTCATCGGGCCGATGCCGTCGATCTTGCAGTCGATGTCATGATCGCCGTCGCACAGGCGGATGTTCTTGACCTTGGTGCCGACCTTGACCACCAGCGACGTGCCTTTGACCTTGAGGTCCTTGATCACGGTGATGGTGTCGCCGTCCTGCAGGACGTTGCCGACCGAATCTTTCTTCACGGCATCATCGGCCGCCACTTCGGCTTCGCCGCTGGCAGACCACTCGTGGGCGCACTCGGGGCAGACCAGTTGGGTGCCGTCTTCGTAGGTATACTCGGAATTGCATTTCGGGCAGGGTGGCAACGTGCTCACTAAGGTTCCTTGGGTATCAGGAGGACTAAAGGGCGCACATTGTATAGGGTTTTACGCGGAGGAGGGCATAGCGCAGAAACAACTGTGGGAGCGAGCCTGCTCGCGAAAGCGCTGTGTCAGTCAACATTGAGTCGATTGGCAGATTGCTTTCGCGAGCAGGCTCGCTCCCACAGGGGATGAATCAGTGCGTGCGGGCTACCGCGAACTCGCTCAATTCAACCAGCGCATCGCGGTATTCGCTGGCCGGCAGCGCCTCGAGGCACTTGATCGCGCGGGCCACGTAATCGCGGGCCAGTTGCGCGGTGTACTCCAGCGAGCCGGACGCTTCGACGGCGATGCGGATGCTTTCCAGGTCTTCGATCCCGCCTTTCTGGATCGCCTGACGCACCAGTGCCGCCTGCTCGGCCGTACCTTCGCGCATGGTGTAGATCAGCGGCAGGGTCGGTTTGCCTTCGGCCAGATCGTCGCCGACGTTCTTGCCCAGGGTTTCCGCGTCGCCTTTATAGTCGAGCAAGTCATCAACCAGCTGGAACGCCACACCCAGGTGATCGCCGAACGTGCGCAGGGCTTCACTCTGCTCGGCGGTCGCGCCAGCCAGGGCGGCGGCGCTGTGGGTCGAGGCTTCGAAGAGCATCGCGGTCTTGCCGCGGATGACTTCCATGTAGGTTTCTTCGCTGGTGCTGGCGTCACGCACCTTGGACAGCTGCAACACTTCGCCTTCAGCGATGATGCGCGTGGCCTGGGAGAGAATCTTCATCACCGGCATCGAGCCCAGTTCGACCATCATTTCGAACGAGCGCGAATACAGGAAGTCGCCGACCAGCACGCTCGGGGCATTGCCCCACATGGCGTTGGCGGTCGAGCGGCCACGGCGCATGCCGGACATGTCGACGACGTCGTCATGCAGCAAGGTCGCGGTGTGCAGGAATTCGATGGTGGCGGCCAGCAGGCGCATGTCGTCGCCTTCGCGACCCAGGGCCTTGCCACACAGCAACACTAATAAAGGACGCAGGCGTTTGCCGCCGGCCGACGTGATGTAATCGCCGATTTTCGATACCAGCGGCACTCGAGACGTCAGCTGCTTCTTGATGATGCCGTCGACGGCGCTAAAATCGTCCGCCACCGCGCGGTAGAAAGCTTGGGGTTGCATCAGCGAGAGTCGCTCCAGAAGGGTTGCGCGGCATGCTAGGACCCCCGTCCAGACCTGTCAAGGCGCGATGGACGGCCACTTGCGCGAGGCAGATTGCTTGCGTACAATCGCGCACCCTGAACTTCCTGGGCAGCACCTGCCTTACGCAATTGCACTTGGGCCGTTCCAGCCCCATGCAGCCATGCCAGCCAATACCTCTTCTTATAAAGAGCTGGGTGAGCAGGATTATCGGAGAAATACCATGTACGCAGTAATCGTTACCGGCGGTAAGCAATACAAGGTCGCTGAAGGTGAATACCTGAAGATCGAAAAACTGGAAATCGCTACTGGCGAATCCGTGACTTTTGATCGCGTTCTGCTGGTCGCCAACGGCGACGACGTGAACATCGGCGCACCAGTTGTTGCTGGCGCAACCGTCAAGGCTGAAGTGATCTCCCAAGGTCGTCACGATAAAGTCCGCATCATCAAGTTCCGTCGCCGTAAGCACCACATGAAGCGTATGGGCCACCGCCAGTGGTTCACCGAGATCAAAATCACCGGTATTCAGGCTTAATTACAGCCTAATTCCTCACTAGGAGAATTGAACTCATGGCACACAAAAAAGCTGGTGGTAGTACCCGTAACGGTCGCGACTCAGAAGCCAAACGCCTTGGCGTGAAGATGTATGGCGGCCAGGTCATCAAGGCCGGCAACATCATCGTGCGTCAGCGCGGCACCCAATTCCACGCTGGCTACGGCGTTGGCATGGGCAAGGATCACACTCTCTTCGCTAAAATCGAAGGCGTGATCAAGTTCGAAGTAAAGGGCGCCTTCGGTCGTCGTTACGTGAGCGTAATCGCGGCTTAATCGCGAGATCGCTGGAGAAGCCCTGTCTTGCGACGGGGCTTTTTCGTTTGTGGGGTGAGTCTCTTGCAAAGCTGTTTGTATGGGCTGTCGGCGTGCGATGCAGGTCGTGTCTTGGGGTCGCTGCGCTCATTTTTGCAAGAGTCTTATGTCTTGATTGTTTTTCGGCTCGTCCGTACGGCGAGAGGCGTTGGTTATGAAGTTTGTTGATGAAGTATCGATTCGCGTAAAGGCCGGTGACGGTGGCAACGGTGCCATGAGTTTCCGCCGGGAAAAATTCATTGAAAACGGCGGCCCGAACGGCGGTGATGGCGGTGACGGCGGTTCCATCTACATGATGGCCGACGAAAACCTCAATACCCTGGTCGACTACCGTTACACCCGTCACTTCGATGCCGAGCGTGGCTCCAACGGTGGCAGCACCGACTGCACCGGCAAGAAGGGCGAAGACCTGATCCTGCGCGTGCCGGTCGGCACTACCGTGATCGACTCCGCCACCCAGGAAGTCATCGGCGACCTGACCAAGGCTGGTCAGAAACTGATGGTAGTGCAGGGCGGCTGGCACGGTCTGGGTAACACCCGTTTCAAATCCAGTACCAACCGTGCGCCGCGTCAGACTACGCCAGGCAAGCCGGGCGAGCAGCGTGACCTGAAACTGGAAATGAAAGTGCTGGCCGACGTCGGTCTGCTGGGCTTGCCGAACGCCGGTAAAAGTACCTTTATCCGTTCGGTCTCGGCCGCCAAGCCGAAAGTCGCCGACTACCCGTTCACCACACTGGTGCCGAACCTGGGTGTGGTCAGCGTCGATCGCTGGAAAAGCTTCGTCATTGCCGACATTCCGGGCTTGATCGAAGGCGCTTCCGATGGTGCCGGCCTGGGTATTCGCTTCCTCAAGCACCTGGCGCGTACGCGTCTGCTGCTGCACCTCGTCGACATGGCGCCGCTGGATGATTCCAGTGCTCCGGACGCAGCTGAAGTGATCGTCAACGAGCTGATCAAGTTCAGCCCGTCGCTGGCCGAGCGTGATCGCTGGCTGGTGCTGAACAAGTGCGATCAGATCCTTGAAGAAGAGCACGATGCTCGCGTCAAGGAAATCGTCGATCGCCTGGAATGGACTGGTCCGGTGTACGTGATCTCGGCCATCGCCAAGATCGGTACCGAGCGTCTGTGCCACGACATCATGCGTTACATGGAAGACCGTGCCGATCGCCTCGCCGCAGACCCTGCGTACAAGGAAGAGCTGGCCGATCTCGATCAGCGCATCGAAGACGAAGCCCGTGCGCAGTTGCAGGCGCTGGACGACAAGCGTGCCCTGCGTCGCAGTGGCGTGAAGTCGGTCCATGACATCGGCGACGATGACTGGGACGAAGAAGATGTGGATGACGAAGACGGTCCGGAAATCATTTACGTGCGTGACTGATCCGTTGCGATAAACTTGAACGCCGCTCAATCGAGCGGCGTTTTAGTATCCGGAAATCGATCGTTGGTCAGCAATCGCCACGATTAACGTCACGGGCAGTGCCAGGTCGCGCTGCCCTCAAGCTAAGGTTGAAGATGATGCGGAGCAAGGTGACAGGTGCGCAGCGTTGGGTCGTGAAGATCGGCAGCGCTTTGCTGACAGCTGACGGCAAAGGGCTGGATCGCGCGGCAATGAGTGTCTGGGTCGAGCAGATGGTGGCGCTGCATGAGGCGGGCGTCGAGCTGGTGCTGGTGTCCTCCGGGGCGGTAGCGGCCGGCATGAGTCGCTTGGGCTGGACCGCACGACCCAGTGCCATGCACGAGCTCCAGGCGGCCGCTGCAATCGGTCAGATGGGGTTGGTGCAGGCGTGGGAGTCGAGCTTCGCCGAGCATGGCCGGCACACTGCACAGATTCTCCTGACCCACGACGACCTGTCCGACCGCAAGCGCTACCTCAATGCCCGAAGCACCTTGCGTGCACTGGTCGAGCTGAAAGTCATTCCGGTGATCAACGAAAACGACACTGTGGTCACCGATGAAATCCGTTTCGGCGACAACGACACGCTGGCGGCGCTGGTGGCCAATCTGGTCGAGGCCGATCTGCTGGTGATCCTCACTGATCGCGACGGCATGTTCGACGCCGATCCGCGCAACAATCCCGATGCGCAGCTGATTTATGAAGCGCGCGCCGATGATCCGACGCTCGATGCGGTTGCAGGTGGTACCGGCGGTGCGCTGGGGCGTGGCGGCATGCAGACCAAGTTGCGTGCGGCACGCCTGGCAGCGCGTTCCGGTGCGCACACCATCATCGTTGGCGGGCGGCTTGAGCGTGTGCTTGATCGTCTCAAGGCGGGCGAGCGCATCGGCACGCTGCTATCGCCGGAGCGTGGCATGCTTGCGGCGCGCAAGCAGTGGCTGGCCGGTCATCTGCAAACCCGTGGCACTCTGGTGCTGGATGAGGGGGCGGTGTCGGCGTTGTCCAAGGGCAACAAAAGTCTGCTGCCGGTGGGGGTGAAACTGGTTCAAGGCAGTTTCCGTCGCGGTGAGATGGTCGTCTGTGTGGCGCCGGACGGTCGGGAGATCGCTCGGGGTCTGGCCAATTACAGCGCTCTGGAAGCGCAAAAAATCATCGGTCAGTCGTCGGATGCGATTGTCGGTTTGCTCGGTTACATGGCGGAGCCGGAACTGGTTCACCGTGACAACCTGATTCTGGTCTAAGGAAAATTCGATGCGTGTAGCGAAAGGATTGTTGGGCCTGCTGATGGCCATGCCATTGCTGGTCTCGGCCGAGGAAATCGGTCAGGTGTCGACGGTGTTCAAGTTTGTCGGGCCGAATGACCGGATCGTGGTCGAGGCCTTCGACGATCCGAAAGTCGAGGGCGTGACCTGCTACCTGTCTCGCGCCAAGACCGGCGGAGTGAAGGGTGGTCTGGGTCTGGCGGAGGATCGCGCCGAAGCCTCGATTGCCTGTCGTCAGGTCGGGCCGATCAAGTTCAAGGGTGAGTTGAAGGACGGCGACGAGGTGTTCAAGGAGCGCACCTCGCTGGTGTTCAAGACCATGCAGGTGGTGCGTTTCCTCGACAAGAAGCGCAACACGCTGGTGTATCTGGTCTACAGCGATCGCTTGATCGAGGGTAGTCCGCAGAATGCGGTCACGGCCATCCCGATCCTGCCGTGGGTGCCGGTCCAGCAATAAGCGCCACCAATCCGAACTGTGGGGGCGAGCCTGCTCGCGAAGAGGTCATGTCGGTCGATAGAAATATCAACTGGCAGATCGCATTCGCAAGCGGGCTCGCTCCCACAGTTTTTTTGCCTGTAGCTTGTTAAATCACAGGCAATAAAAAACCGACCCTGAGGTCGGTTTTTTAATGACTACGTCGATTAAGCGGCTTCTTTCAGCGCTTTGACGTGGCCATTCAGACGGCTCTTATGACGAGCAGCCTTGTTCTTGTGGATGATGCCTTTATCGGCCATACGGTCGATAACTGGCACAGCCAGAACGTATGCAGCTTGAGCTTTTTCAGCGTCTTTTGCGTCGATGGCCTTAACTACATTCTTGATGTAGGTACGAACCATGGAACGCAGGCTGGCGTTGTGGCTGCGACGCTTCTCAGCCTGTTTTGCACGTTTTTTGGCGGAAGGTGAGTTGGCCACCGTCGAGCTCCTCGAAAGACTTTTTAGGAAATAGCAAACAAAATAGGCCGCGAATCATGCCGATGAAGACTTGTCTTGTCAAGGGCACTTGAATCGTTCCGCTAAGTGGTAGGTATAAAGAGGCGGGATATTTATTTCCGGCGCTTGACCTGTAAACTCGCGAGCTTTGGCTCTGTGCTGTTGCGGCGCGGAGTATCGCACAAGTAGGCGCATTGTTCGCCTGCTGTTTATCGACAGGCACAAACTCTCTCAATGAATCTGCTCAAATCGTTGGCCGCCGTCAGCTCTATCACGATGCTTTCCCGGATTCTGGGTTTTGTTCGTGACACGCTGATCGCGCGGACATTCGGCGCCGGGATGGCCACGGATGCCTTCTTTATTGCTTTCAAACTGCCCAACCTGCTGCGGCGCATCTTTGCCGAAGGGGCTTTCTCCCAGGCGTTCGTGCCGATCCTTGCCGAATATAAAAGCCAGCAGGGCGAAGAGGCGACGCGCACCTTTATTGCCTATGTGTCGGGCCTGCTGACGCTGGTGTTGGCGGTAGTGACGGCGCTGGGCATGATCGCTGCGCCCTGGGTGATCTGGGCCACAGCGCCCGGTTTTACCGATACCCCGGAAAAATTCCAGCTCACCTCCGATCTGTTGCGGGTGACCTTTCCTTATATATTGCTGATCTCGCTGTCGTCGCTGGCCGGCGCGATTCTGAATACCTGGAACCGCTTCTCGGTGCCGGCCTTCGTACCGACTCTGCTCAACGTCAGCATGATCGTGTTTTCGCTGTTCCTCACGCCGTATTTCGATCCACCGGTCATGGCTCTTGGCTGGGCGGTGCTGGTAGGCGGTCTGGCGCAGTTGCTGTATCAGCTGCCGCACCTGAAAAAGATCGGCATGCTCGTGCTGCCACGCCTGAACCTGCGCGACAGCGGCGTGTGGCGGGTGATGAAGCAGATGCTGCCGGCGATTCTCGGCGTGTCGGTGAGTCAGATTTCATTGATCATCAACACCATTTTCGCCTCGTTTCTGGTCGCAGGTTCGGTGTCGTGGATGTATTACGCTGACCGTTTGATGGAATTGCCGTCGGGCGTATTGGGCGTGGCGCTCGGCACGATTCTTCTGCCAACGCTGGCCAAGACCTACGCCAGCAAGGATCGCCACGAATACTCGCGGATCCTCGATTGGGGGCTGCGCCTGTGCTTTGTGCTGGTGTTGCCGTGCGCGCTGGCACTGGGGATTCTTGCCGAGCCGCTGACTGTTTCGTTGTTCCAGTACGGTCAGTTCAGTGGCTTTGATGCCGAGATGACCCAGCGCGCGCTGATTGCCTATTCGGTCGGCCTGCTCGGGATTATCGTAATCAAAGTGCTGGCGCCGGGCTTTTATGCGCAACAGAACATTCGCACCCCGGTGAAAATCGCAATTTTCACGCTGGTCTGCACGCAGTTGTTCAACCTGGCACTGATCGGGCCGCTGGCCCACGCCGGCCTTGCCTTGGCGATCAGTGCCGGTGCTTGCCTGAACGCCGGGCTGCTGTTCTACCAACTGCGCAAGCAAAAGATGTATCAACCGCAACCGGGCTGGGGCAAATTCGGCTTCAAGCTGGTCGTTGCGGTGACCGTGATGTCGGCGGTGTTGCTGGCCGGCATGCATTTCATGCCCGCGTGGGATGAGGGGCATATGCTCGAGCGCTTCCTGCGTCTGGGCGCGCTGGTAGTTGCTGGCGTGGTGGCGTATTTCGGTATGTTGCTGTTGCTGGGTTTCCGCCTGCGAGACTTCAATCGCAAGGCCTTGAGCTGAGGTTTCAGCCTTCATGAGCAGGCATGGGCCGGCGGTTTTGTCGGCTCGTTCACTTTGCGTTACGGTGTTGCCTGTCGTCGGCCGTCGGGTGTGGTTATAATCGACCACTTTATGAGCAAGAAGCGCGTTATGCAGCTGGTTCGAGGCCTCCACAACTTGCGCCCCCAGCATCGGGGCTGCGTCGCCACTATTGGCAACTTTGACGGTGTTCACCGTGGTCACCAGGCTATCCTGGCCCGGCTGCGTGAGCGTGCGCTCGAGTTGGGCGTACCCAGCTGCGTGGTGATTTTCGAGCCGCAGCCGCGGGAGTTCTTTGCTCCCGACACCGCACCGGCACGTCTGGCGCGGTTGCGCGACAAGCTGCAGTTACTGGCCGCTGAAGGCGTCGACCGGGTCTTGTGCCTGGCTTTCAACCAACGGCTGAGCAAGCTCAGCGCCAGTGAGTTCGTCGATACCATTCTGGTCGATGGCCTTGGCGTGCAGCATCTGGAGGTCGGTGATGATTTCCGTTTCGGTTGCGACCGCCTCGGCGATTTCGATTTTCTGATGCAGGCCGGGCAGGTTCACGGTTTCACCGTCGAAGCGGCGCAAACCGTCGAGCTGGACGGCATTCGCGTCAGCAGCACGCAGGTGCGCAACGCCTTGGCTGCGGCCGATTTTGCCTTGGCCGAACGCTTGCTCGGCCGTCCGTACCGCATCGCCGGTCGCGTGCTGCATGGGCAGAAACTGGCCCGGCAACTGGGCACGCCCACTGCCAACATTCAACTCAAGCGTCGTCGCGTGCCGTTCACCGGGGTCTATCTGGTGAATGTCGATATCGACGGCAAGACCTGGCCCGGCGTCGCCAATATCGGCGTGCGCCCCACGGTGCAAGGAGATGGCAAAGCCCACCTCGAGGTCCATCTGTTAGATTTTGCCGGCGATCTGTATGACCGGCGTTTGACGGTGGTTTTCCACCAAAAGCTGCGTGAAGAGCAGCGCTTCGCCTCTCTGGAGGCATTGAAAACGGCGATCAATGCGGATGTCGCCACCGCCCGTGCACTAGCCGCACCTAGCGCCCATCGCTAATGAAGAGCCTTAAATGACCGACTATAAAGCCACGCTAAACCTTCCGGACACCGCCTTCCCAATGAAGGCCGGCCTGCCACAGCGCGAACCGCAGATCCTGCAGCGCTGGGACAGTATTGGCCTGTACGGAAAGTTGCGCGAGATTGGCAAGGATCGTCCGAAGTTCGTCCTGCACGACGGCCCTCCGTACGCCAACGGCACGATCCACATCGGTCACGCACTGAACAAGATTCTCAAGGACATGATCATCCGCTCGAAAACCCTGTCGGGTTTCGATGCGCCGTATGTCCCGGGCTGGGATTGCCACGGCCTGCCGATCGAGCACAAGGTGGAAGTGACCCACGGCAAGAACCTCGGCGCGGATAAGACCCGCGAGCTGTGCCGTGCCTACGCCACCGAGCAGATCGAAGGGCAGAAGTCCGAGTTCATCCGTCTCGGCGTGCTGGGGGACTTCGCCAACCCGTACAAGACCATGGATTTCAAGAACGAGGCCGGTGAAATCCGCGCCCTCGCCGAAATCGTCAAGGGTGGTTTTGTCTTCAAGGGCCTCAAGCCGGTGAACTGGTGTTTCGATTGCGGTTCGGCTTTGGCTGAAGCGGAAGTCGAGTACGAGAACAAGAAGTCCTCGACCATCGACGTTGCGTTCCCGATCGCCGACGAAGCCAAACTGGCTGCGGCCTTCGGTCTCGCGTCGCTGAGCAAACCTGCTGCGATCGTGATCTGGACCACCACCCCGTGGACCATCCCGGCCAACCAGGCGCTGAACGTGCACCCTGAATTCAACTACGCCCTGGTCGATATCGGCGACAAGCTGCTGGTGCTGGCTGAAGAGCTGGTCGAAGCCTGCCTGGCGCGCTATGGCGTGGAAGGTTCGGTCATCGCCACCACCACCGGTAAAGAGCTGGAGCTGATCAACTTCCGTCACCCGTTCTACGATCGTCTGTCGCCGGTGTACCTGGCTGACTACGTCGAACTGGGCGCAGGCACCGGCGTGGTTCACTCCGCCCCCGCTTACGGCGTGGACGACTTCGTGACCTGCAAGAAATACGGCATGGTCAACGATGACATCCTCAACCCGGTGCAGAGCAACGGCGTATACGTGCCGTCGCTGGAATTCTTCGGCGGCCAGTTCATCTGGAAGGCCAACCCGGCTATCGTCGAAAAACTGACTGAAGTCGGTGCGCTGATGCACACCACCGTCATCGAACACAGCTACATGCACTGCTGGCGCCACAAGACCCCGCTGATCTACCGCGCTACTGCGCAGTGGTTCATCGGCATGGACAAGGAGCCAACCAGCGGCGACACCCTGCGCGTGCGCTCGCTCAAAGCCATCGAAGACACCAAGTTCGTTCCGGCCTGGGGCCAGGCGCGTCTGCATTCGATGATCGCCAACCGTCCGGACTGGTGCATCTCGCGTCAGCGCAACTGGGGCGTGCCGATCCCGTTCTTCCTCAACAAGGAAAGCGGCGAGCTGCACCCGCGTACCGTCGAGCTGATGGAAGAAGTCGCCAAACGCGTTGAAGTCGAAGGCATCGAAGCCTGGTTCAAACTCGACGCCGCCGAACTGCTGGGCGATGAAGCGCCGCAATACGACAAGATCAGCGACACCCTCGACGTCTGGTTCGACTCCGGCACCACGCACTGGCACGTTCTGCGCGGTTCGCACCCGATGGGCCACGAGAGCGGCCCGCGTGCCGACCTCTACCTGGAAGGTTCCGACCAGCACCGTGGCTGGTTCCACTCCTCGTTGCTGACCGGTTGCGCCATCGACAACCACGCGCCGTACCGCGAACTGCTGACGCACGGCTTCACCGTGGACGAGTCCGGCCGCAAGATGTCCAAGTCGCTGAAAAACGTGATTGAGCCGAAGAAGATCAACGATACGCTGGGCGCCGACATCATGCGTCTTTGGGTCGCGTCGACCGACTACTCTGGCGAAATCGCTGTGTCGGATCAGATCCTGACCCGCAGCGCCGATGCCTATCGTCGTATCCGTAACACCGCGCGCTTCCTGCTTTCCAACCTGACCGGTTTCAACCCGGCCACCGACCTGCTGCCGGCCGAAGACATGCTGGCGCTGGATCGCTGGGCGGTGGATCGTACGCTGTTGCTGCAACGCGAGTTGCAAGAGCACTACGGCGAATACCGTTTCTGGAACGTGTACTCGAAGATCCACAACTTCTGCGTGCAGGAGCTGGGCGGTTTCTACCTCGACATCATCAAGGACCGCCAGTACACCACCGGTGCCGACAGCAAGGCCCGTCGCTCGTGCCAGACCGCGCTGTTCCACATCTCTGAAGCGCTGGTGCGCTGGATCGCGCCGATCCTCGCCTTCACTGCCGACGAGCTGTGGCAATACCTGCCGGGCGAGCGTAACGAGTCGGTCATGCTCAACACCTGGTACGAAGGCCTGACCGAGCTGCCGGAAGGCTTCGAGCTGGGTCGCGCCTACTGGGATCGCATCATGGAAGTGAAAGTCGCGGTCAACAAAGAGATGGAAATCCAGCGTGCGGCGAAAGCCGTCGGTGGCAACCTGCAGGCCGAAGTGACGCTGTTTGCCGAAGAGGCGCTGAGCGCCGATCTGGCCAAGCTGAGCAACGAGCTGCGCTTTGTCCTGATCACCTCGACTGCCAGCGTCGCGCCATTCGTTCAGGCTCCGGCCGATGCAGTGGCCACCGAAGTCAGCGGTCTGAAACTGAAGATCGTCAAATCGGCGTTCCCGAAATGCGCGCGGTGCTGGCATTGCCGCGAAGACGTCGGCGTGAACCCGGAGCATCCGGAAATCTGCGGTCGTTGCGTCGACAACATCAGCGGTGCTGGCGAGGTTCGTCACTATGCCTGATGCCATTGGCCGTTTCGGACGGCTGAGCTGGCTGTGGTTGAGCCTGCTGGTCCTGGTCATTGACCAGGCCAGCAAGTTCTACTTCGAAGCCAGGCTCGAAATGTTCCAGCAGATCGTGATCATTCCCGATCTGTTCAGCTGGACGCTGGCCTACAACACCGGCGCTGCGTTCAGCTTCCTCGCCGACAGCTCCGGCTGGCAGCGCTGGCTGTTTGCGCTGATCGCCATTGCCGTCAGTGCCGTGCTGGTGGTCTGGCTCAAGCGTTTGGGGCGCAACGACACCTGGCTGGCCGTCGCCCTGGCACTGGTGCTGGGTGGTGCGCTGGGCAACCTGTATGACCGCATCGCCTTGGGCCATGTGATCGACTTCATTCTGGTGCACTGGCAGAACCGCTGGTATTTCCCGGCGTTCAACATTGCCGACAGCGCGATCACCGTAGGCGCGATCATGCTGGCACTGGACATGTTCAAATCGAAGAAAACCGAAGAGGCCGCTCATGACTGAACCGCTATCGACTGAGCAACGCATCGGCCAGAACACCGAAGTCACCCTGCACTTTGCCTTGCGCCTGGAAAACGGTGACACCGTCGACAGTACCTTCGACAAGGCCCCGGCGACGTTCAAGGTCGGCGATGGCAACCTGCTGCCGGGCTTCGAAGCCGCACTGTTCGGCTTCAAGGCCGGCGACAAGCGCACCCTGACCGTCGAGCCGGAAAACGCTTTCGGTCAGCCGAACCCGCAGAACGTGCAGACCATCCCGCGTTCGCAGTTCAACGACATGGAGTTGTCACCGGGTCTGCTGGTGATCTTCAACGATGCGGCCAATACTGAATTGCCAGGTGTGGTGAAGGAATTCGATGACACGCAAGTGACCGTCGACTTCAACCACCCGCTGGCCGGCAAGACGCTGACCTTTGACGTGGAAATCATTTCCGTCAAAGCGATCTAAAAATGCAGGAGTGAGCTTCTGTGGCGAGGGGATTCATCCCCGCTGGGGTGCGAAGCGCCCCCAGACCAGTCAACGGATTCTGAGATAAGTCCGTTGAAGGTCTGCGACTGCTACGCAGCCGAGCGGGGATGATTCCCCTCGCCACAACAAGCAGGTCTCCACAGTCTGTTTTCCATTGTTTTCGCGCGCAAGACACGAGGCACAGCATGCAAATCAAACTCGCCAACCCCCGTGGCTTCTGCGCCGGTGTGGACCGGGCGATCGAAATCGTCAACCGCGCCCTGGAGGTCTTCGGGCCGCCGATCTATGTGCGTCATGAAGTGGTGCACAACAAGTTCGTCGTCGAAGACCTGCGCAGCCGTGGCGCGATTTTCGTCGAAGAGCTCGATCAGGTGCCCGATGACGTGATCGTCATCTTCAGCGCCCACGGTGTTTCCCAAGCCGTGCGCAACGAAGCTGCAGGTCGTGGCCTGAAAGTCTTCGATGCAACCTGCCCGCTGGTGACCAAGGTGCACATCGAGGTCGCCAAATACAGCCGCGACGGTCGCGAGTGCATCCTGATCGGCCACGCCGGTCACCCGGAAGTTGAAGGCACCATGGGCCAGTACGATGCCAGCAACGGCGGCGCGATCTACCTCGTCGAAGACGAAAAGGACGTGGCCGCATTGCAGGTGCGCGATCCGGAAAGACTCGCCTTCGTCACCCAGACAACCTTGTCGATGGACGATACCAGCCGTGTGATCGATGCCCTGCGCACGCGCTTCCCGGCCATCGGTGGTCCGCGCAAGGACGACATCTGCTACGCCACACAAAACCGCCAGGACGCCGTCAAGCAACTGGCCGACGAGTGCGACGTGGTACTGGTGGTCGGCAGCCCGAACAGCTCCAACTCCAATCGCCTGCGCGAATTGGCTGAGCGCATGGCGACTCCGGCGTACCTGATCGACGGTGCCGAGGACCTGCAACAGAGCTGGTTCGACGGCGTCGAGCGCATTGGCATTACCGCTGGCGCGTCCGCACCGGAAGTGCTGGTCCGGGGCGTGATCCAGCAATTGCAGGCCTGGGGCGCGACCGGTGCCGACGAGCTGGCTGGCCGTGAGGAGAACATCACGTTCTCGATGCCGAAAGAGCTGCGCGTCCGTTCGATCTGACGCTTCTGCCTTTGTCGCACAGCGCCTGTTCGGTCTCCTGACTGCCCAGGCGCACGCGACCGGTCGCCGCCAGCACGATCTGCCGCTGGCTGACCGGCTCGCGCGGCGAGCAGACGTGTATTGTCCCCGCCTGAAATCGCCGTCCCGGCATCAGCGGCTGTCCCAGATGACTGAACCGCACGTAGCGGCTCACCCACCAGTTGCCGACAATCGCCACCTTCGCCTCACTGGCGCGTTCAACCAGCAGCGGATTGCTGCTGTCCTCCGGCCCCTTGCCGCTAAGATCCAGAATGATTCGCCAACCCTGACTCCAGTCGCCGTCAATGCCATGGATCACCACACTTTGATTGTGGGTCATAGCCAGGGTGCGAGCGTGGCGGATGCCCTCGAGCAGCGACTGCGCTGCGTGGTCGCGCTGAGTCGCTTGCTTGAGCGCGGCGAACGCCGGGCTGACCAGCAGCAGAACAATTGCGCCAATCGCCAGTCCCATAAGCAGTTCAATCAGGCTGAAACCGTGTTGCGGCATGAAAAATCCCTCCGTGGAATGGTATGAGCAGCGCAATCCGTGCGCCGCGCAGGGCAAATCAGTCGGCGCGTGCCGAGCGAATGTTCTAGCGTGTAAAAGCAGGTATAGCCGACGGCAACGGAGGGCACCGATGGATCTTCGTACAAAAGGTTTCACGCTGGTCGAGTTGCTGGTCGCCATTGCGGTGTTCCTGATACTGATCACGCTGGCGGTGCCGGCCTTTACCCGTACGATCCAGAGCAGCAAGGCAGATACCGAAGTCGGCGACTTGCAGCGGGCAATCAATTTCGCTCGCCTCGAGGCAATCAATCGCGGCGTGACCACGCGTCTGCGTCCGACCGCCGGCGGCAGTGTGTGGACCGGTGAGCTGGCGGTCTACGACAGTACTGGCAATCCGGCCAATGTGTTGCGGGTTGTTCCAGCAATGAGCAGTGGCGCGACTCTGACGCTACCCTCAGGAGTGACCGCACTGGATTTCAACAACCTCGGCGGTCTGGCGGCACCGTCGACGGCGGTGGTCATCGGTTACACGCTGGGCACGCAAAGCAGGACGCTGAACGTGTGTTTGAACGGACGCATTCAACTGGGTGGAAATTGCGGATGAGGGCAGGGAGCAAAAACGCACAGGAGGGCATGACGCTGATCGAAGTGCTGGTCGCGTTGCTGATTCTGACCGTCGGGCTGTTGGGCGCAGCGGCGGTGCAGCTCAATGCGCTGAAGTACACCGACAGTTCGCGGATGACCAGTCAGGCCAGTTTCATCGCCTATGACATGATGGATCGCATCCGCGCCAATTCCGGCGCCAACTACACCGTCACGCCACCGACCTCGGGCAATCTGAGTAATGCGCGGGATCAGGATCTCTACGATTTCACCACCAACATCGCCAACTTCGGCGGCCCGACCGCGACGGGCAGCATCACCCTCAATCAGCGGGTCTACACCATCACCATTACCTGGAGCGATGCGCGCGCGGCCAACTCTGCCAGTGCCCAGCGCAGTTTCGTCCTGACCAGCCGGGCGGCGGTCGATCCGGTGGCCACACCATGAAGTACGCCAGCCGTGGTTTCGGCCTGATCGAGTTGCTGATTGCCCTGGCTTTGGGGTTGATCGTCGTACTCGGTGTGGTGCAGATTTTCATCGCCGCAAAAAACACCTACGTCAGCCAGAACAGCGCCGCAGCGATGCAGGAAGATGCGCGCTTCGTCCTCAGCAAAATGATTCAGGAAATCCGCATGGTCGGCATGTTCGGCTGCCTCGGCACCATCGTCGACTCCAGCTCAGCAGGGGATTTCAACACTGCGCAACTCATCCCGATCAGCTGGGATAACGCCAATCTCAAGCTGACCATGGTCACCGCCGATGTCGGCAGCGGCGGGGGAACGCCGACCTGGACGGTGATTTCCGACTGTCGCAACAGCGCGGTCGCCTACAGCGGATTGCGCAGCCCGACCATGGGGCAGATCGCGTTCCCGATCCGGCGCCTGATCTACAGCTTCAGCAATAACCAGATCCTCATGGGCACTGGCAGCGGCAATCCGGCGCAGCAAGTGCTGGTGAACAATGTCAGCGCCTTCAACGTCACCTTCGGCCTGGCCAGCTCGGCAACCGACGTCGCAGCCTCAACCTACAGCAGCAACCCTGGCGATCCCGCGCGCATCCGCAGCGTGCGCCTGAGCCTGACCCTCACCGACCCGAACAATCGGGTGCGCAATCAAACCTTCAACGTGGTTGCGGCATTGCGCAACCGCTTGCCATGAGGGGGCGGCGATGAGGATTTCCTTGCAACAACGTCAGGCCCAGCGCGGCATGGTCCTGTTGGTGAGCCTGGTGTTTCTGCTGTTGCTCACATTGATCGGTTTGTCCTCGATGCAGAGCGCCAACCTGCAAGAGAAAATGGCCGGCAGCGTCAGCTTGCGCAATCAATCGTTTCAGGCGGCCGAAGCGGCATTGCGTATCGGCGAAAGTGCGGTGCAGCTGGACAGTTACTCGTTGGCGGTGTGCAGCGGCACGAACCAATGTCTGCCGCCGGCGGAGTCGTCAGTGGTCAGCTCGGCCGGCTTCAATTCGACCTCCGGGGTGACCTGGATCGCCGCCGGTAATGGCTTTTATGGCGTGCAGAACGTCGGCACAACCCTGACGGCGGTGAACGTGCCGAGTAACACTTCGGCGACGTTGTATCGAGTCACTGCGGTCGGCATCGCCGGCAATTCGCGTAGCGTGGTGGAGAGTGTCTATGCGAAGTATTGAGCGCGGCGTGTCGCTGCTGATCGGCATGCTCCTGAGTTGTTACCTGGCGGCACCGGCCTGGGCTTTCACGCCTTCCGATTCGCCATTGCTGAGCGCGGCTGCGGTGGCGCCAAACGTGATGCTGCTGATCGACGACTCCGGCAGTATGAACAGCATCATCTACGCCGCCGGATTCGACCCGAACGTCAACCGCACTCCCGCCCGGCAGTGCAATGCCTTCCTCGGCTTGTGCTCTGCACTCAATGCGCCGCAGATTACCGGCGACACGGTGTTTCTATCGAGCCTGCCGACTTCCGGGTGCTCGGGAGGCGCCTATGCGTTCTACAACAACAGCGTGGCGCCGTTGTGCCTGAAACTGCCCGATCCTGTAGGAAACGAGAACACTCGGTATTCCGCCGATTACATTTCCTACATAGTCAGCCTGGCCAACAGCAACGGCACCCGCGACTTCACCACGGGGGCGATTCCCAACGATTACCGGATGAACGTGGCGCGCAACGTTTCCACCGCACTGGTGAGCAGCAACCGCACCTTGCGCATGGGCCTGTCGACATTCAATCCGGCCACCAGCAGCAACCCGGGCAACGGCGGTTTCATCGCTCGCTCGATCACCGATTTGTCACCCGTCGCGGGCAGCGTCACCCAGGCCCAGGCAGACACCAACTACAACGCGCTGATCTCATCGATCAACGGCTTGAACGCCGTGGCCAACACGCCGTTGGCCGAGAGCTACTACGAAGTCACGCGCTACATGCGTGGCTTGGCGCCTTACTACAACGGCACACCGGCGAGCTATACCAGTCCGATTCAATACCGCTGCCAGAAAAACTACGGCGTGGTGATTACCGATGGCTTGCCGACCTATGACCGTACCTTCCCGACCAACGATCCGCTGGGAGGCAGTCGGCTACCGAACTGGGATGGCGTGAATAACGATGGCGACAACCTCAACGGTGACGGCGAAGGTGACACTCTGTATCTGGATGACATCGCCAAATTCGCCTTCGACATCGACATGCGTTCGACCGGCACCGACGCAGCAGGCAAGAGCTGGAACGCGGTGGATTTTCCCCGGCAGAACATGAACACCTACACCGTGGGTTTCGCTGCGGATAACGACATGTTGTCCGACGCCGCCAGTTACGGGCAGGGCAGGTATTACCAGGCGACCGACAGCTCCGGGCTCAATGCGGCGTTATCGTCGGCATTGAGCGATATCACTTCCAAGGCCGGCTCCGGTGGTGCCGGTGTTGCCAGCAGCAGTACATTGACCAGTGGCAGCAGTTTTTACCAGACAACCTACGATCCCAAGGATTGGCGCGGCACGATCAGGTCGTTCGGCTTTACCTCGACCGGCACGGTAAATACCTCGGCGGCGCAATGGTCGACCGACACCACCATCGTGCCCTCTGCCACAGCGCCGACTTTCCAGTCATGGAACACCTTGAGCAACACGCCCATTGCCCTGGCACTCCTCAACTTTTCCCCGGCGCAGCAGACTACGCTGAATCAGGGGTTGCCCGCCGGAATCAACGGCAATGATCTGGTGGAGTGGAGCAAAGGGACCAACAGGGCCGGGCTCAAAGTTCGCAGTGCGCTGTTGGGCGACATCATTAATTCGCCGCTGGTGCTCGCCTCGCCTTCGGACAAGACCGCATCCGATCTGACGGGTGACAGCAGTTACACCAACTACCTGACGACCAAGGCTGCGAACATGAACACCAGTCTGGTGGTGAACGCCAACGACGGTTTCGTCAACGTGATCAATTCGGCGAACGGCACCCGCCGTTATGCCTATATGCCCTCCAGCGTGCTGCCTTCCCTGCGACTGATCGCGGACACCAACTACGTCAACGGCGTCAGCCACAAATTTCTGGTGGATGGTCAGGTCGGCGTGTTCGATGCGCAGGCCGGTACCACCTGGAAAACCCTGGCCATTGGCGGAACGGGGGCCGGCGGCAAAACCTTCTATGGGCTGCAACTGTTCGATGCCTCGGCAGGCAACGTGATCAAGGCACTGTGGGAAGTCAGTGCGCCGGCCACGGCCAACACGGCGAATGCGTTCAATGATCTGGGTTACGCCTATGCCAGGCCGGAAGTGGCACGCTTGGCCAATGGTCGCTGGGCGACATTCATCGCCAATGGTTACGGCAGCAATTCGGGGGTTGCAGCGTTGTATGTGCTGGATGCGCTGGATGGTTCGCTGATCAGGAAAATCGTCATCGACAGCACGGAAACCACTAACGGTCTGTCTTCGGTAAAACTCAGGGTCAATTCCTCGAACGTAGTGCAGGCTGCCTACGCTGGTGACCTGAAGGGGCGTATGTGGAAATTCGACTTGAGCGCACCCGGGGCAGAAAGCTGGGGCGTGGCGTTTGCCGGCAAGCCATTGTTCACCGCCCCGGGCGGGGCAACGCAGCCGATCACCGCGCAACCGCTGCTGGCGGATAATCCGCAGGGCGGCAAGCAGGTGTTCTTTGGCACCGGCAAGTTCAACGAGACTGCCGACAAGACCAACAAGGATCTGCAGGCGTTCTATTCAATCTGGGATGCAGAGGGTGGGGCCGGCCAAATCACCGTTAGCAGTTTGCAAGCGCAGGCGATTACCGGCTCGTTCTCCGGCAGTTCCGGGCAGTTTCTGACCACCAGCCAGAATGAAACGACGTATCCGGCAGAGAAAGGGTGGTATCTGCCGCTGGTGTACAACAACGTGCTGACCGGCGAGCGCGTGATCAATCAGGCCAGTATTGTGTTGGGACGAGTTGTTTTCACCACTGCCAGCGTCGATACCACCGACCCTTGTTCGAGTTTTGGTACGGGCCGACTGGTCGAACTCGATGCGTTCAACGGTAAGATGCTCAACTACGCCGTGATCGACACCACCGGTGACCGTTTGGTCGACAGCAACGATACGATATCCAGTGGCGTGATTTTTACCGGCGGCATTCCGACCCTGAACTTCATCTCGGCTAACGGCGAGCGCAAGGGCACGACTGACACCAGCGGCGCGGTCACGGTCATTGTGGAAAAAGGTGGCGGCGGCAGCCGTCGTATCATGTGGCGACAAATCCAGTAAGCGAGAATTTGAGGCATGCGCAGATCCAGCCGAGGTTTTACCCTGATCGAGATCATGATCGTCATCGCGATTATCGGGATCATCCTCACCATCAGCATTCCCAGCTACAACGAATACGTGAAGAAGGGCCGTCGCGCCGAAGTGGTCTCGCTGCTCTCGGAGCAGGCGCAGACCCTCGAACGCTTCTACACCCGCAACAATGTCTACACCGGCGTCACCGGGCTGAGCCCGGGCAATGATTTCTACACCATCACCCCGACGCTGACCGACCAGACCTTTGTGCTGACCGCGGTGCGTAAAACCGGCTCGGCCATGGCCACCGACAAATGCGGGGATTTCACTCTGACCAACACCGGCGTGCGAAGCATGAACAACGCGACTACCGGTGTGACCGCCAAGGATTGCTGGGGCCGCTGACGCATTCTTTTTCGGGCGCCTTTTGCGCCCACTGTCTTTTTTACGGTTGGATCAAACATGACCAGGCAACAGCAAGTAGTGATTGTCGGCGGCGGGGTGATTGGCCTGCTCACTGCCTACAATCTCGCCTCCGAAGTGCGCAGCGTGGTGCTGCTGGATCGCTCGAATGTCGGCCAGGAATCGTCCTGGGCTGGCGGCGGCATCGTCTCGCCGTTATACCCGTGGCGCTACAGTCCGGCAGTCACCGCGCTGGCGCATTGGTCGCAGGATTTTTATCCACAGCTCGGCGAGCGCTTGTTTGCTGACACTGGCGTTGATCCTGAAGTGCACACCACTGGTCTGTATTGGTTGGATCTGGACGATGAAGCCGCAGCCATGGCCTGGGCCGCGCGGGAAAATCGGCCGCTGCGGGCTGTGGATATCTCGGCGGCACATGACGCGGTGCCGGTGCTCGGCAGCGGTTTCAGCCGAGCGATCTACATGGCCGATGTCGCCAATGTGCGCAATCCACGGCTGGTCAAATCGCTGAAGGCCGCGTTGCTCGGGCTGCCGAATGTGACGATTCATGAGCAATGCGAAGTCAGTGGCTTCGTCCGCGAGGGTGAGCGCGTGGTCGGCGTGCAGACTCCGACGGGCGTGATCAACGGCGATCAGATTGTGCTGACGGCGGGGGCGTGGAGCGGCGATCTGCTCAAGACGCTGAACCTGACGCTGTCGGTCGAACCGGTCAAAGGCCAGATGATTCTCTACAAGTGCGCGGCTGATTTCCTGCCGAGCATGGTGCTGGCCAAGGGGCGTTATGCGATTCCGCGTCGCGACGGTCACATTCTGATCGGCAGCACGCTGGAACACGAGGGCTACGACAAGACCCCCACCGATGTCGCGCTGCAAAGCCTCAAGGCCTCGGCCATCGAGTTGTTACCAGCGTTGGCGAATGCCGAGGTGGTCGGGCACTGGGCCGGGCTGCGGCCGGGGTCGCCGGAAGGCATTCCGTTTATTGGCCGGGTGCCGGGGTTCGAGGGGTTGTGGCTGAACTGCGGGCATTACCGCAACGGGCTGGTGTTGGCGCCGGCGTCGTGTCAGTTGTTTGCTGACGTGATGCTGGGGCGGGCGCCGATTATTGATCCGGCGCCGTATGCGCCTGAGGGCCGGATTTAGTCAGAGGCTGGTAGACCGCCTTCGCGAGCAGGCTCGCTCCCACAGGAATACTCATTCCAAATGTGGGAGCGAGCCTGCTCGCGAAGGGGCCTTCAATCCAGTCCCAATTTCTTCAGCCGATAGCGCATCGACCTGAACGACAGACTCAACCGCTGCGCCGCTGCCGTGCGGTTCCAGCGGGTTTCCTCCAGCGCCTGCAGAATCAGTTTCCTCTCGACGCTCTCCAGATAATCCTCGAGATTGTCGATCTGTGTCAGATCGGCCATCGCCCCATCCGCCGTGCAATTGCCTTCGCTCAAACGCAGATCCTGCGCTTCGATCGTGCGGTTTTCACACAGGGTGTGCGCGCGTTCGAGAACATTCTCCAGTTCGCGCACGTTGCCGGGAAAGCGATAGTTCTTCAGCGCCACCAGCGCTTGCGGGTGCAGGCGCGCTTCGGGTTGTCCGGTGTCTTTGGCCAAGCGCTTGAGTACGTGCATGGCAAGCGCCTCGATGTCGTCGCGGCGTTCGCGCAGGGAAGGCACGCGCAGTTCGATGACGTTGAGCCGGTAATACAGATCCTGGCGGAAGCGTTCGGCCGAAACTTCGGCTTCAAGGTCTTTGTGCGTGGCGCAAAGGATACGCACGTCGACCACCGTTTCCTGCTGGCCGCCGACGCTGCGCACGGCTTTTTCCTGAATTGCCCGCAGCAGTTTCACTTGCATCGACAGTGGCAGATCGGCGACTTCATCGAGAAACAGAGTGCCGCCATGGGCCGCCTGGAATAGCCCCGGCTTGTCTTCGACGGCACCGGTGAAGCTGCCTTTGCGGTGGCCGAAAAATTCGCTTTCCATCAGTTCCGACGGAATTGCCCCGCAGTTCACCGGCACAAACGGCTGGCTGGCGCGCGGGCCTTGTTCGTGAATCAGACGCGCGACCAGTTCTTTGCCGCTGCCGGATTCACCACTGATGTACACCGGCGCCTGACTGCGTGCGAGCTTGTCGATCTGCTTGCGCAGATTGGCCATCGGCGGCGAATCGCCCAGCAAGCGTCGCTCGATTGCCGTGCTCAAGCCGCCCGCTGTCGGCAAGCGCAGCGCCGAGCTGACCAGTTCGCGCAGGCGCGGCAGCTCCACCGGTTTGGTGAGGAAATCGAACGCCCCGGCCTTCAATGCATTGATGGCCGTTTCCAGGCTTCCGTACGCAGTGATCATCGCCACCGGCAGGTGTGGATCGCGTTGCTGAATGTGTTGCACCAGCTCCAGCCCGGTGCCGTCGGGCAGGCGCATGTCGGTCAGGCACAGGTCAAAGTGCTCGCGCTGCAACAGCGCCTGAGCCTCGCCCAGATTGCGTGCGCTGAAGGTCTCGAGTTTCATCCGTCCCAGGGTGATTTCCAGGAGCTCGCGGATATCCGGTTCGTCGTCGACGATTAGAATTTTTTGCCGTGGGCTTGTATTCAACTTTGTTTCCGTCCGTGAGCAAAAGTGATGCAAAAGCAGCAGCCGCCTTGGCGTGATTTGAAGTCTAGGCGTGCCTGGTTGCTTTCGCACAGCTCACGGGACAGATAAAGGCCAAGACCGGTGCCCTGGCTGCTCGTAGTGAAGAACGGCTCAAACAGATGCGCCTGTTCATCGGCCGACACGCCGGGGCCGTTGTCCTGCACTTCGAGCACTGCCAATTGGCTGTCGGGGTCGACGAACAGTGCCAGCCAGACGTCGGCCTGCTCGTGCAGTTGGGCACTGTGACGCCAGGCGTTGCGGATCAGATTGTCGAGAATCTGCCGCAGCTGGTTGGGGTCCATCAGTGTGGTGAAATCGCCGGAATTGATTCGCAGATGAATGTGCTGGCGTTCGGTGGCCTGCTCGCGGGTTTCGCCGACGAAGTCTTCCAGCCACGGCTTGAGGTCCAGCCGTTGCGGCGCGCTTTGCTGGCGGCGGGACAGTTGCAGGACGTTTTCGATGACTCGGTTCATGCGCTGGGAGTGGTCTTGAATAATCTGCGTCAGACGTCGATCTGCGCTATCGAGTTCCTCGGACTCGGCCAACAGCTGCGCGGCATGACTGATCGCGCCCAGTGGATTGCGAATTTCATGGGAGATGCCGGCGGTCAAACGCCCGAGCGCAGCGAGCTTGAGTTGCTGGGCTTGTTGGGTGATTTGCGCCAGGTCTTCGAGAAACACCAGTGTCTGCTGGTTCGGACTCTGCTCGAGAGCGATGAAGCTGGGTTGCAGCTCAAGGCCATTGCCGGGGATTTTCAGGCTCTGCGGGCGCAAGGTCGGGTTGTTGCGCCACAGTTGCAGGCGCTCGACGAGTGCTGGCGAATATTCGTCGATCAAATGACCTTGCAGGTGACTATGGCCGAGCAGACTCTGTGCACTGTGATTGGCCAGTTGCACCCGGCGTTGTTCGTCGAGCACCAGAATCCCCGTGCGCATGCGTTGTAGGATCAACGCGTTCAGCGCCTCTAGGCTGACCACTTCGCTGGCGCGTTGTTCGGCCAGGTTCTCGCTGACTTCGAGGCGACGAATCAGCCCTTGCACCAGCAGTGAGGCGGCGAAGCACAGCGCGCCGAGGGTGCCGGCTTGCAGGTACGCGTTGGCGCTCAAGGGGCGGCTGAGCCCCAGCAGAAAACTCAGGCCGACAATGCCGATCGCCGCAATGGCGGCAATCAGCAGGCCGATGCGTCGGCGCAGCAGGGTGTTGCTGATCGCCACCGAGACCACCAGCAAATTGCCCAGCGCACTGGCCACGCCGCCGGCCGCGTAGAACAGGCCGCACAACAGCAGCACATCGACAAGCGCCAGGGTGAACAACTGCGCCGGGCGCCGGGTGTTTTCAAGGAACACCACCAGCAGCATATTGATGATCAGGTACAGCCAGCTGCCACCGCGCAGCAGATCGTCGTTGGCCGACGTCAGCAGGCGGTTGTCCATGTTGCTGGAGATCAGCAACACCAGAGTGATGCCGACACTTAAACGGTAGAGGTGATAAAGGCGCAGCAGACGCTGCGCCTGTTTCTGGTCGGCGTTGACGGCCTCAGCGACCACTGGCGCCCGGGCCTTGCTCGAGATGAGCCTGGCTGCAATACCACAGTTGCTGGTTGCCCAGCGCGCGGTCGCGCGGCAGGTGCACGCCGCAGTGGGCGCAACGCACCATCGGCGGCGCGTCCTGTTCGCGCGGCGATCGGGCGGACGAGGCGGGGGCCTTGAATTTGCGCCAGAGCCAGATGGCGGCGAAGATCAGGGCAATCCAGAACAATAAACGAAGCATGATGAGCGGCTTTTCGACTGATGATCCGGCAGTTTAGCCAAGGACCCGATCAGCGCACAGCCTATTAAAGCGCGGCAATAAAAAAGGGAGATCCGCAGATCTCCCTTTTTTCGTACAGCCGGTGTGATCAGTCGAACACGCCGAAGGTCATGTAGCTGAACCACGAGCGGTCGGTGTCGCTGGATTCCGGTTCTGGCTCTTCGATCACGTCGCCGTTCTCGTCTTTAGGCTTGAGCTCGTTCGGGATCGCATCTTTCGCGTCCTGGAACTGCTTCTGCACGTCCTGGTTGGCGCGGGTTTCGCCCGGCGGCAGCGGTGGACGCGATTCGATCAGGCCCAAAGTCGCTTTGCTCAGGAACGAACGGTTGTCAGCTTCGGCTACGCGTGGCACGAACTGGCCATCCTCCAGGCTCGGGTGGTCCGGGTAGTTGAGCTTCAGGGTTTCCAGGCTGGTGGCCGCCAGATCGTCGAGGTGCAGACGCTGGTAGGCTTCGGTCATCACCGCCAGGCCGTCGCCGACCGATGGGGTTTCCTGGAAGTTCTCCACGACGTACTTGCCACGGTTGGCAGCGGCTACATAAGCCTGACGGGTCAGGTAGTAGTCAGCGACGTGGATTTCGTAGGCGGCCAACAGGTTGCGCAGATAGATCATGCGCTGCTTGGCGTCCGGCGCGTAGCGGCTGTTCGGGTAGCGGCTGGTCAGCTGCGCGAACTCGTTGTACGAGTCGCGGGCGGCGCCCGGGTCACGCTTGGTCATGTCCAGCGGCAGGAAGCGCGCCAGCAGGCCGACGTCCTGGTCGAACGAAGTCAGACCCTTGAGGTAGTACGCGTAATCCACGTTCGGATGCTGCGGATGCAAACGAATGAATCGCTCGGCGGCAGACTTTGCAGCTTCCGGCTCGGCGTTCTTGTAGTTGGCGTAGATCAACTCCAGCTGAGCCTGATCGGCGTAGCGACCGAACGGATAACGCGACTCCAGAGCCTTCAGCTTGGCTGTGGCGCTGGTGTAGCTGTTGTTGTCCAGGTCAGTCTGAGCCTGCTGATACAGCTCGGCTTCGCTGAGGTTTTCGTCTACGACTTCCTTCGATGAGCAAGCAGCGGTCAATGCGAGGATGGCGATCAGCAGCAGGTGTTTCACTTGCATGGCGGCTTGCGTCCCTATGACGGCCGCTGTCTTGGGCGGGGCCGTCCTGTTATGATGAGCGCCCCGTTGAAAAGCCTCGGGGCAAAAGACGCCGTATTTAACCACAAGCGCGCAGCCGAAACCAAAGGCTGTGCCGACGCCCAGTCCGAGCATGTCCGATAAAATTGAACTTCGCGCAGAGGTGCCGTCCGAATTGGGCGGCCAACGCCTCGATCAAGTCGCCGCCCAACTCTTCGCTGAGCACTCACGCTCGCGCCTTTCCGCCTGGATCAAAGAAGGTCGCCTGACTGTGGACGGGGCGGTGATCCGCCCGCGCGACATTGTGCATGGCGGTGCCGTCCTTGAGCTGACTGCCGAGCAGGAAGCCCAGGGCGAGTGGATCGCCCAGGACATCGAGCTCGACATCGTCTATGAAGACGACGACATCCTGGTGATCAACAAGCCTGCGGGCCTGGTGGTGCACCCGGCCGCCGGTCACGCCGATGGCACCCTGCTCAACGCTTTGTTGCACCATGTGCCGGACATCATCAATGTCCCGCGCGCCGGTATCGTGCATCGTCTGGACAAGGACACCACCGGTCTGATGGTGGTGGCCAAGACCATTCAGGCGCAGACCAAGCTGGTCGCACAATTGCAGAGCCGCAGCGTCAGCCGTATCTACGAGTGCATCGTGATCGGCGTGGTCACCGCCGGCGGCAAGATCAATGCGCCGATCGGTCGTCACGGCCAGCAACGCCAGCGCATGGCAGTGATGGAAGGCGGCAAGCCTGCCGTCAGCCATTATCGCGTGCTCGAGCGTTTCCGTTCGCACACCCACGTGCGGGTGAAACTGGAAACCGGTCGGACCCACCAGATCCGCGTGCACATGGCGCACATCAACTTCCCGTTGGTCGGCGATCCGGCGTACGGCGGGCGTTTCCGCATTCCGCCTGCGGCCAACCCGACCATGGTGGAATCGCTCAAGCACTTCCCGCGTCAGGCGCTGCACGCGCGCTTCCTTGAACTCGATCACCCGACGAGCGGTGAGCGCATGAGCTGGGAATCGCCGCTGCCGGAAGATTTCGTCTGGCTGCTGACCCTGCTCAAGCAGGATCGCGAGGCCTTCGTCGGATGAACTGGCTGACGCCGGACTGGCCTGCGCCGGCCAGCGTCAGGGCCTGTGTCACCACCCGCGAGGGTGGTGTCAGCGAGGCGCCGTTCGACAGCCTGAATCTGGGCGATCATGTCGATGATCGTCCGCAGGACGTCGCTGAGAACCGTCGACGCTTGACCGATCACTTCTCCATACAGCCTGCCTGGTTGCAGCAAGTGCACGGGATCACCGTTGCCCATGCTGATCCGGGCATCGTTGCGACTGCAGATGCCAGTTGGACGGCAACGCCGGGTATTGCCTGTGCGGCGATGACGGCAGACTGTTTGCCGGCATTGTTCTGCGATCGTGCCGGCACGCGTGTCGCGGCCGCTCATGCCGGTTGGCGTGGTCTGGCGGCGGGTGTGCTTGAGGCAACTCTCGACAGCCTCGATGTTCCTGCTGACGAGGTACTGGTCTGGCTCGGCCCGGCCATTGGCCCCAAAGCCTTTGAAGTCGGTCCGGAAGTACGGGAAGTCTTCATCAATCAACTGCCTGAAGCAGCAGAAGCGTTCGTACCGAGCAACAATGCCGGCAAGTTCATGGCTGATATCTATCTGCTGGCGCGCCTGCGTCTGGCTGAACGGGGTGTCACGGCTGTTTATGGTGGCGGTTTCTGCACCGTGACCGATCCGCGCTTCTTCTCCTATCGCCGTGCGTCGCGCACCGGTCGTTTCGCCTCCCTTGTTTGGCTCACCCGCTAAACTCTCTGATCTGCATCAACTCTCCGACGCTTGAATCTCCCAGAATCGACCGCATCTACAGTGGTATCTGGCAGGTTTCTTTATTCAGGATGGTTTCTTAGGTCCGGCCTGCTCAAAAGGAAGGTGACCCATGCGTATTGACCGTTTAACCAGCAAATTACAGTTGGCCCTGTCCGACGCCCAGTCGTTGGCGGTTGGCCACGATCATCCGGCCATCGAGCCGGCGCACTTGATGCAGGCCATGCTTGAACAGCAGGGCGGTTCGATCAAGCCGTTGCTGATGCAAGTAGGCTTCGACGTCAACAGCTTGCGTAAAGAGCTGACCAAAGAGCTCGATCAACTACCGAAAATCCAGAACCCGACCGGCGACGTCAACATGTCGCAGGATCTGGCGCGCCTGCTCAATCAGGCTGACCGTCTGGCTCAGCAGAAGGGCGACCAGTTCATTTCCAGCGAACTGGTGCTGCTCGCCGCGATGGACGAGAACAGCAAGCTCGGCAAGTTGCTGCTCGGCCAAGGCGTGAGCAAGAAAGCCCTGGAAAACGCGATCAACAACCTGCGTGGTGGCGAAGCGGTAAATGACGCCAACCACGAAGAGTCGCGGCAGGCGCTGGACAAGTACACCGTCGACCTGACCAAGCGCGCCGAAGAAGGCAAGCTTGATCCGGTGATCGGCCGTGACGACGAGATCCGCCGCACCATTCAGGTTCTGCAACGCCGTACCAAGAACAACCCGGTGCTGATCGGTGAACCTGGCGTGGGTAAAACCGCGATCGCCGAGGGGCTGGCGCAGCGCATCATCAACGGCGAAGTGCCGGACGGCCTCAAAGGCAAGCGCCTGCTGTCGCTGGACATGGGCGCGTTGATCGCCGGCGCCAAGTATCGCGGTGAGTTCGAAGAGCGCCTGAAATCGTTGCTCAACGAACTGTCGAAGCAGGAAGGGCAGATCATTCTGTTCATCGACGAACTGCACACCATGGTCGGCGCCGGTAAAGGCGAAGGCTCGATGGACGCTGGCAACATGCTCAAGCCTGCGCTGGCTCGCGGCGAGCTGCACTGCGTCGGCGCGACCACGCTCAATGAGTACCGCCAATATATAGAGAAGGACGCGGCGCTCGAGCGGCGTTTCCAGAAAGTTCTGGTGGACGAGCCGAGCGAAGAAGACACCATCGCGATTCTGCGTGGCCTCAAGGAGCGTTACGAGGTCCACCACAAGGTGGCGATCACCGACGGCGCGATCATCGCTGCGGCCAAGCTCAGCCATCGCTACATCACGGATCGACAGCTGCCGGACAAGGCCATCGACTTGATCGATGAGGCAGCCAGCCGTATCCGCATGGAGATCGACTCCAAACCGGAAGTGCTCGATCGTCTGGAGCGGCGCCTGATTCAGCTGAAGGTGGAATCCCAGGCGCTGAAGAAAGAAAGCGACGACGCGGCGAAGAAACGCCTGGAAAAACTCCAGGAAGAAATCGAGCGTCACGAGCGTGAGTATTCCGATCTGGAGGAAATCTGGAACTCGGAGAAAGCCGAGGTGCAGGGTTCTGCGCAGATTCAGCAGAAGATCGAACAGTCGCGCCAGGAACTGGAAGCCGCGCGCCGTAAAGGCGACCTGAATCGCATGGCCGAGTTGCAATACGGGGTGATCCCCGATCTGGAACGCAGCCTGCAGATGGTCGACCAGCACGGCAAGAGCGAAAACCAGTTGCTGCGCAGCAAGGTGACTGAAGAAGAGATTGCCGAAGTCGTGTCGAAGTGGACCGGCATCCCGGTGTCGAAAATGCTCGAAGGCGAGCGCGACAAGCTGATGAAAATGGAGAGCCTGTTGCACAAACGGGTAATCGGTCAGGAAGAAGCGGTCGTGGCTGTGGCCAATGCCGTGCGGCGTTCCCGCGCCGGACTGTCCGACCCGAATCGTCCGAGCGGCTCGTTCATGTTCCTCGGCCCGACCGGTGTCGGTAAAACCGAGCTGTGCAAGGCGCTGGCCGAATTCCTTTTCGATACTGAAGAGGCGATGGTGCGGATCGACATGTCCGAGTTCATGGAGAAACATTCCGTGGCTCGTCTGATCGGTGCGCCACCAGGCTACGTCGGCTATGAAGAGGGCGGTTACCTGACCGAAGCGGTGCGTCGCAAGCCGTACTCGGTGATCCTCATGGACGAAGTCGAGAAGGCGCACCCGGATGTGTTCAACATCCTCCTGCAAGTGCTTGAGGATGGCCGTCTGACCGACAGTCACGGGCGTACGGTGGACTTCCGCAACACGGTGATCGTGATGACGTCCAACCTCGGGTCGATGCAGATCCAGGAACTGGTCGGTGATCGTGAGGCGCAGCGTGCTGCTGTGATGGACGCGCTGACCTCGCACTTCCGTCCTGAGTTCATCAACCGCGTTGACGAAGTGGTGATCTTCGAGCCGCTGGCGCGGGATCAGATCGCCGGCATTACCGAGATCCAGTTGGGCCGCCTGCGCAGCCGCCTGGCGGAGCGCGAGCTGAAGCTGGAGCTGAGCCCGGAGGCGATGGACAAGCTGATCGCCGTCGGTTACGACCCGGTGTATGGCGCACGTCCTTTGAAACGGGCGATCCAGCGCTGGATCGAAAACCCGCTGGCGCAGTTGATCCTGTCGGGTCATTTCATGCCGGGCGACACCGCCACCGGCAAGGTCGAGAACGACGAAATCGTTTTCGGCTAAGCCTCAGCGGCAATGAAACCGGGAAGGCCTCGCATTGCGAGGCCTTTTTTTCGCCAGGCTGTTGAACTCAAAGGAAAAGGCTTGTAAAGTGCGCCCCGCAGTCAGTCACCGGCAGCGTTTCAACCCACCGGGTTGGAATCTGAAATAAGTTGCAAATCATTAACTTGAAAGCAATTTAGGGGGTTGACAGAGGTGTTCTAGGTTGTAGAATAGCGCGCCTCAGACACACGAACGCAGCGATGCGAACGGGTGGCGAGATGCAACAAAGCTTCACCGTTGTAAATTGAAATATGTAGTTCCGTGATAGCTCAGTCGGTAGAGCAAATGACTGTTAATCATTGGGTCCCAGGTTCGAGTCCTGGTCACGGAGCCAATTTCAAACCGGGGTATAGCGCAGTCCGGTAGCGCGCCTGCTTTGGGAGCAGGATGTCAGGAGTTCGAATCCCCTTACCCCGACCATATTTGGGTCGTTAGCTCAGTTGGTAGAGCAGTTGGCTTTTAACCAATTGGTCGTAGGTTCGAATCCCACACGACCCACCATTTTTGAAACCAGTTTGCGCTGGGATCGAATCTTAAGATCAGAGGCCAAAAGCGCTGATCGAAGAAGGCGATCTTTGAAAGGTCGCCTTTTTTTTACCGGGGTATAGCGCAGTCCGGTAGCGCGCCTGCTTTGGGAGCAGGATGTCAGGAGTTCGAATCCCCTTACCCCGACCATATTGAAAATCCTCGTATCGAAAGATACGGGGATTTTTTTTGCCTGCCGAAAGCTGAATCCCTTCAAGTCGTCATACAACCTGCCGATAGCCCGCTAACACGAGGGGACTGCCAACGCTTCGCCCCTTGATCTGGCCATTACAAGAATAAGGGCGTTCGTCATGTTGCTTCGTCAGTTGAATATTGCTCCCCGGGCTGCCCTGGGATTTGCCCTGATCGCGGTGTTGGTGGCCTTGCTCGGCGTGTTTGCGCTGGGGCAGATGTCGAGCATTCGCGACAGTGAGGTGGCGGTGGAGAACCGCTGGTTGCCGAGCATTCGTGGCGGCGACGAGATCCGCGAGCTGATGTTGCGCATCCGTACCATCTCCCTGCGCATGGCGCTCGATCAGGATCCGGCCAATATCGCCACCTATCGCGGCCAGATGGACACGCGCGACAAGGAACTGAGCGAGAAGATCGCCGCCTACGACAAACTGGTCGACACTGCCGAAGGTCAGCAGCTGTATGACCAGTTCAAGAAAACCTTCGCCGCCTATCGCACCGGCATCGCCCAGTCATTCACCCTCGCCGAGCAAGGCAAGCGTGACGAGTTGACCAAATTGTTGCTGGTTGACATGAAGACCGTGGTCGACGGCTCCGGCAAGCAACTCAACGATCTCGCCGATCTGTTCGCCCGCCAGGTCGCCGCCGAAAGCGAGAAGTCCGCCGCGCATTATGAAACCTCGCGGACCATCGTCAGCCTGTTCATTGGTCTGGCAGCGCTGGCCACTGTGGCGCTGGCGATGTTGCTTACGCGCAGTATCGTGCGCCCGCTGAGCAGCGCTGTGGATGCCGCTGAAAGTGTCGCCAAGGGCGATCTCACCCGACCGATCGAAACCCATGGCAACGACGAAGTCAGCCGCTTGCTCAAGGCCTTGGCGACGATGCAACAGAACCTGCGCGAGACGCTGCAAGGTATCAGCGGCTCAGCCACACAACTGGCCACCGCCGCTGACGAACTGAGCGCCGTCACCGTCGACAGCACCCAAGGCCTGCAAGAGCAGAACAACGAAATCGAACAAGCTGCCACTGCGGTCAACGAGATGACCGCTGCGGTGGAGGAGGTCGCGCGCAACGCGGTGTCGACGTCCGATGCCACGCGCCAGTCCAGTCAATCAGCGCAATTGGGCCAGGAGCGCGTCAGCGAAACCGCCAGTGCGATCAACGCCCTGGCCAGTGATGTACAGAACACCGGCGAACTGGTGCAGTCGCTGGCCAATCAATCGCAAGACATCGGCAAGGTTCTGGACGTGATTCGCGCAATCGCTGAGCAGACCAATCTGCTGGCGCTCAACGCTGCCATCGAGGCAGCACGTGCGGGCGAAAGCGGTCGCGGCTTTGCGGTGGTAGCCGATGAGGTGCGCGCGCTGGCGTATCGCACCCAGCAATCGACGCAGGAAATCGAACAGATGGTGCAAGGCATGCGCAGCGGTTCGAGCCAGGCGCTGGAGTCAATGCAGGCCAGCGCATCTCGTGCGGCGAGTACGCTGGTGCTCGCAGAGCGGGCAGGTGAGGCGTTGGTGACGATCACGGCGTCGGTGCACGAGATTCACGAGCGCAACCTCGTGATCGCCAGCGCCGCCGAGGAGCAGGCGCAAGTGGCGCGGGAAGTGGATCGCAATCTGGTGAACATTCGCGACCTGTCGGTGCGTTCGGCTGCGGGTGCTGATCAGACAAGCGCGTCGAGCCATGAGCTGTCGCAACTGGCCAATGCGCTACAGGGCATGGTGCGACGCTTCCAGCTCTGATCGACAGCCAATAAAAAGCCCCGCGCGATGCGGGGCTTGGAATAAAGATCAAAGGTGGGAGCGAGGCTGCTCGCGAATGCGCCGGATCTTCGAGCAGCACGAAAACCTGTGGGAGCCGGGCTTGCCCGCGATAGCGGTGGGTCAGGCGACAGAAATATCAACTGACCCGGCGCCATCGCTGGCAAGCCAGCTCCCACAGATGTTGGCCCTAGTGCAGTTTCAGACGCGGTTCGGTGCCACGACCAATCTTGCTGCCCAGCATCAACATCGCCGTGCGGAACGGCCCGTACAGCGCCATCTGGTGCATACGGTACAGCGACACATAGAACATCCGCGCCAGCCAGCCTTCGAGCATCACGCTGCCGGTCAGGTTACCCATCAAGTTACCCACAGCAGAAAAACGCGACAGTGAAATCAGCGAGCCGTAGTCGGTGTACTTGTACTCCGGCAGGGTCTTGCCTTCGATGCGCAGTTTCAGCGACTTGGCCAGCAGCGACGCCTGTTGATGCGCCGCTTGTGCCCGTGGCGGCACGTTGCGATCGGTGTCCGGTTGCGGACAGGCCGCGCAGTCGCCGAAGGCAAAGATGTTTTCGTCGCGAGTGGTTTGCAGAGTCGGCAGCACTTGCAGCTGATTGATGCGGTTGGTCTCCAGACCGTCGATGTCCTTGAGGAAACCCGGTGCGCGAATGCCGGCAGCCCAGACTTTCAGGCTGGCCTTGATCTCGTTGCCATCGGCGGTGATCAGGCTGTCTGCAGTCACTTCGCTGACTGCTGCATTGGTCATCACATTGACCCCGAGCTTTTCCAGGGTCTTGTGCACCGGCCCGCTGATGCGCTCCGGCAGGGCAGGCAGCACCCGTGGGCCGGCTTCGATCAGCGTGATGTGCATGTTTTCCGGTTTGATCCGGTCCAGACCGTACGCGGCCAATTCATGGGCGGCGTTGTGCAGTTCTGCCGCCAATTCGACGCCGGTGGCGCCAGCGCCGACGATGGCCACGCTGATCTGCTCGACCACATCGGTCTGCCCGGCGTGGGCGCGCAGATAATGGTTGAGCAATTGCTGATGGAAGCGCTCGGCCTGTTTGCGCGTATCAAGAAACAGGCAATGCTGCGCCGCGCCCTGGGTGCCGAAATCGTTGGTGGTGCTGCCGACGCTGATCACCAGCGAGTCATAAGCCACTTCACGCGCCGGTACCAGCTCGACGCCGTTTTCGTCATAGGTTGCCGCCAGCTGGATTTTCTTCTGCGCGCGATCAAGCCCGCTCATGCGCCCGAGCTGGAACTCGAAGTGGTTCCATTTCGCCTGGGCGACATAGTTGAGTTCGTCTTCGGAGGAGTTCAGGGAACCGGCGGCCACTTCGTGCAGCAGCGGTTTCCAGATGTGGGTCAGGTTCGCGTCGACCAGCATGACGCTGGCCGTGCCGCGCTTGCCCAGAGTCTTACCCAGACGGGTAGCCAACTCCAGACCGCCGGCGCCGCCGCCGACAATGACAATACGATGGGACATAGGGATAACTCGCAAGGTTTTTAAAGGAAATCGGTGCGGTTACCCGAGGGAGCGCAAGGCAGCTCATAACGTCAGGTAACTGATAAATCGGCTCAACAGGCCCAGACCAATGGTCACTGCCAGCACCAGCACCAGGAGCATCCACGGCCGGAAAGGCCGGCGCTCGACACGGTGTTGGGACAATTGCAGGTACTCTTCGACATGCTTTTGGTCTTCGGGGTTCAGGCGGCTGGTCATATTTGCCTCGTCAGGTAGACGTTACTGAATGAGCGCAGGCTACAGCGGTTTTCAGCCCGGGTTGAACGCAGCGTAGCCGCTGTCCGGGACCGGTTCGACGCACACGCTATCGTCGAGGCGAATGATGCCGCTTTGTAACACCCGGGCAGTGATCCCGCCATGCCCGCGCACGGCTTGAAACGTGCCCGGGCCGAGATTGTTCTGCAAGCGTGCGCAGGGCTGACACCAGCCAGTGGTTTCGAGTATCGCTTGCCCGATGCGAAAGCGCCGCCCCTTCAGGCTAAACAAATTGATTCCGCTTATAACGAGATTGCGCCGCAGATCTTCAGGCCGGACCGGCTCGTCATCGGGACGGCCCATCAATGCATTGATCACCGCCAAGTGCTCCCACTGAATCAGCGTCACCTGTCGCGCATTGCGAACGCCCGGGCGGGCGTGGTCGCCGGTGAGCCCGGCTTCCAGCCGCGCCTCGACCGCGTCCAGCTCAAGCATCGGCCCACGGGATTCTGGACGCACACCGATCCAGCGCACACGACCGGTTTGCGGAACCTCAGCGATCAACTGCTGCAGCGGCGTCACAGGCTGATACCCACGTCGAACACAATGCTGCGGCCGAGGTTGCTGCGCAGAAAGTCCGGCGCGTCGGGATGAGCAAACAGCACCCTGGCGAATGTCGGGCCGACCAGCGACAGCGAGCGCCAGCCCTGACGCAGATATTCGGTCGGTGGCGGGAAATGACTGTTGAGATCCAGCACTTCGCGCTTGAGGCTGGCGAAGGCGATGATGTCCAGTTCACCCAGATCCATGCCGCGTTCCTTGTAGTTGTGCGCCTTCTTGCGCAGGGTTGGCGCCAGACGCAGGAGAAATTCATTGGCCGGGATGCGCTTGGGTTTGGCTTCGCGGCGCACCAGTTGGCTCAGGGAGAACGCACTGCGCCGACGCTGCAATTCGTCGCGCCATTCATCATTGAGACGGCGGCCTTCGTCGAGGACGAAAAAAACTTCGAAATTGGCATCGCGGAACAACACGTCCGGCGGCTCACCGGCCGGGGCGAATTCGTCGGCGCGGTAGGGGATGTTCAGACCTTGCAGCAGGCGCTGGCAGACCCAACGCTCACGCTCCCATTTGCGGGCATTGGACAGGAACGCGTTGGCTTGCTCGGCCGCGATGGTCAGCAGGCGTAAATAATCTGAATCATCCATAAGCCCAAGCTTAGCGTCCAAATGCGACAAGCAGATAGCTTTGCATCGGCTCAGACATAAACGTCGCGCGATTGCGCCCTTGTAGGAGCTGCCGAAGGCTGCGATCTTTTGCTTTTATAAACAAGATCAAAAGATCGCAGCCTTTGGCAGCTCCTACAAAAAAGCGTGTCGAGTAGCAGGTGAGGGAATCATGATCGGTGCCGAACTGCTTTCAACGGCAAGCCTGACACTCGGCTGGCTGATTTATCTGCCGGCGCTGCTCTGGGCGATCATGCGTGCGCCATGGGTCGAGCTGTTCAGCGACAGTCGCCGGCAGCACTTGCTGTTCGGCACGGTGTTAGCGCTGTTTCTGCTGTGGCTGGTGCGCAGGGATTTCGACACCGGCGTGTCGTATCACTTCATCGGCATGACGGCGGTGACGCTGCTGCTCGATTGGCCGCTGGCGATCGTCGGCGGACTGGTTGCGCAGATTGGCCTAGTGCTTTTGGGCCGTCAGGACCTGGCTGCGGTCGGCGTCAATGGCGCGTTGCTGATTCTGCTGCCAGTGCTGATCACCGAATGCGTGGCAATCCTCGTGGAGCGTGCGCAGCCACGCAATCCATTCGTTTACATCTTCTGTTCCGGTTTCTTCGCCGCTGCGTTGTCAGGCCTGTTGTGCCTGATCCTCAGCCTGACGCTGCTGTGGTACGACGGCCTCTTCGCCATGCCGGAATGGCTGGAAGATTTCGTCGGCTACCTGTGGTTGCTGTTGTTCCCCGAGGCTTTTATCAACGGCATGGTCGTCAGTGCATTGGTGGTGTTCTGCCCGGAATGGCTGGAGACCTTCAACCGCACCCGCTACCTTTCGGCGCCGTGGAAGGACGACGATCCGAAGTCTTGATCCACATCAAACCGGCCATGCCGCAGAGATTTCATGCTCGCGCAAATCCCTTCAGGAGCAGTGGCATGGGCGTTTATGAATGGGCGCGGCAGGAAACCCGGCAGAGTCTGGAGCTGGCGCAGGAAGTGGGCTTTGACCCGGGCCTGAGTTTGCGCGCCCTGCTCAGCGCCGTGGTGCAGCAGAGCAAGGCAGTGCGCAATGCCGAAGACCTGGCCGACGAGTTGCGCTTTCTCGCGGAGAACCTCGACGACAGTCAGGACTACGGCTTTATGCGGCCCTGATCAGCGATCAGTGACGCGGATCGAAATCGCCGGAAAACAGCTCGTCTTCGGCATCCGGGGCGACCGGAATCTTGTGCTCTTCCGAGGCCCAGGCGCCGAGGTCGATCAGTTTGCAGCGGTCGGAGCAGAACGGACGGAATTTGTTCGCCGGGGTGAATTCGACGGGGGCGCCGCAGGTCGGGCATTCAACGGTTGGAATCTGGCTCATGCTTGGCCTTCGGATAAAGTCAGATAAAAGTGATGCAGACGCTCGACCTCGCTGTGCAGCCAGGCGAGGTCGCGGTCGTTGACGATCACGTCGTCGGCACGGCTCACGCGGTCTTCACGGCTCGATTGCGCCTTGAGGATCGCCTGCACCTGCGCTTCGCTGGTCTGGTCACGCTGCAAGGTGCGTTCGATCTGCAGTTGTTGCGGCGCATCGATGACCAGGATGCGCTGAGTCATCGCGTATTGCCCGGACTCGATCAGCAGCGGTGAAACCAGAATCGCGTAAGGCGATTTTGCCTGCGCCAGATGATCAGCGATTTCTTCGCCGATCAACGGATGCAACAGCGCCTCTAGCCAACGCCGCTGTTCAGGGTCTTCAAAAATCAGTTTGCGCAGGGCGGCACGGTCCAGTGTGCCGTCGGCCTGCAACACGCCGGAACCGAAATGCTCGGCGATTTTCGCCAGCGCTGGACGCCCCGGCTCGACTACCCAGCGCGCCGCATGATCAGCGTCCACCACGTGCACGCCGAGGTCGATGAAGTGCTGCGCCGCCGCGCTTTTGCCGCTGCCGATGCCGCCGGTCAGGCCGAGGATCCAGGGTTTTTCCACAGGGGTATTCATTTCAAACCGACAGACTGCCAATAGAAGTCGGTTATTTGACCACCCCAGAGCAAGGCAATCCAGCCGGCAATTGCCAGAAAGGGTCCGAAGGGGATCGGCGTCGAGGTTGCCTGGGCGCGCAGACGCAGCATGACGACGCCCAAAATCGCTCCCACCAAGGATGACAACAGAATTGTCAGCGGCAGAATCTGCCAGCCACCCCAAGCGCCAAGCAAGGCCAACAGCTTGAAATCGCCATGACCGATGCCGTCCTTGCCGGTGAGCAGTTTGAACAGCCAGAACACCGACCACAGCGCCAGATAACCCGCGACTGCGCCCCACAATGCATCGGGCAACGCCACGAACACGCCGAAGCTGTTGACGATCAGCCCCAGCCACAGCAGCGGCAGCACCAGCACATCGGGCAGCAGCTGATGTTCGCAGTCGATCAGACTCATCGCCAGCAAGCCCCACGTCAGCAAAATCAGCAAGCCCGCCGGCCAGCCGAAGCCCAGATGCCAGGCGATGAATGCCGACAGCAGGCCGCAGGCCAGTTCGGTCAGCGGGTAACGTTTACTGATCGGCGCCGAACAGGCCGAGCAGCGCCCGCGCAGCAGCAGATAACTGAGCAGCGGAATGTTTTCCCAAGGGCGGATCCGGTGTCCGCAATGCGGGCACGCGGAGTGCGGCAGCATCAGGTTGTAGGTCGGCACAGGCGTTTCAGTAGGCAGGCCGAGCACATCATGGGCCTGCTGGCGCCAGTCGCGCTCGAGCATTTTCGGCAAGCGCCAGACCACAACATTGAGGAAGCTGCCGACCACCAGCCCGAGCAGCAGCGCGCTGACCACAAAGGCCAGCGGATACACAGCAAACAGTTCTTCGATAGGCATGTCAGATCGCTGAGCCGAGTTGGAAGATCGGCAGGTACATGGCCACCACCAGTCCACCGACGATGACCCCCAGCACCACCATGATGAACGGCTCCATCAGGCTGGTGAGGTTGTCGACCATGTTATCGACTTCCGCTTCATAAAAACCGGCGACCTTGTCGAGCATGTCATCCAGCGCGCCCGATTCCTCGCCGATGGCGGTCATCTGCACTGCCATGTTGGGAAACACACCGGTGCTGCGCATTGAGAAATTGAGCTGCATGCCGGTCGAGACGTCCTGCCGCACCCGCAACACCGCGCGCTTGAACACCACATTGCCGGTGGCACCGGCGACCGAATCCAGCGCTTCCACCAGCGGCACACCGGCTGCGAATGTGGTCGACAGGGTGCGGGCAAAACGTGCGACGGCGGACTTGTACATCAAGGTGCCCACCAGTGGCAGCTTCAACAGCCAGGCATCGCGGCGGTCACGCAGGGCCTGCGAAGTCTTCAACGCGTGGCGAGTGCCGAAAAACGCTGCCACCAGCGCAAAAAGAATCGCCCACCACCACTGCTGCATGAATTCCGACAGGCTGATGATCATCAGGGTGAAGCTCGGCAGTTCGGCGCCGAACCCGGAGAATACCGACTGGAACTGCGGCACCACTTTGACCAGCAGAATGCCGGTCACCACCGCCGCCACCAGCACCACCGCAGTAGGGTAAGTCATGGCCTTCTTGATCTTGGCCTTGAGCGCTTCGCTTTTTTCCTTATAGGTCGCCACACGTTCAAGCAAGGTGTCGAGGGCACCGGACTGTTCGCCGGCGTCGACCAGGTTGCAGTACAACTCGTCGAAGTATTGCGGTTTCTTGCGCAGGGCCGTAGCGAAGCTGTTACCGGCCGCGACCTCCTGTTTGACCTCGTCGACCAGTTTGCGCATGGCCGGGTTTTCGAAGCCTTCGCCGATGATGTCGAAGGACTGCAACAGCGGTACACCGGCCTTCATCATGGTTGCCATCTGCCGGGTGAACAGGGCGATGTCTTGCGGTTTGATGCGTTTGCCGAAGCTCAGCAGGGACGCGGATTTCTTGCGCACCTTGCCCGGGTTGATCCCCTGTTTGCGCAGCTGCGCCTTGATCAGTGCGGGGTTCTGTCCGCTCAACTCGCCGCTGACTTTACTGCCTTTGCGGTCGGTGCCTTCCCAGGCGTAAACGCTGACTTTTGCTGCCTTGACCGCCATGTTCAATCCTTGGTGACCCGGTTGATTTCCTCAAGGCTGGTGATGCCTTGCATGGCCTTGTGCAGCCCGGAGGTGCGCAGATCGGCGAAACCGTCGCGACGCATCTGGATGTCGATTTCCAGCGAATTGCCCTCGGCCATGATCAACCGTTGCAGGTCCGGTGTGTTCTTTACCACTTCATAAATCCCCACGCGTCCTTTGTAACCGCCGTTGCAGTGATCGCAACCGACCGGCTCGTAGATCGTGAAATGACCGATGCGTTCCTCAGGGAAGCCTTCCTTGAGCAAGGTTTCGTGGGGGATTTCCAGCGGCCGCTTGCAGTGCGCGCACAATTTGCGCGCCAGACGCTGGGCGATGATCAGGCTGACCGAGGTGGCGATGTTGAAACCGGGAATGCCCATGTTGTGCAGGCGCGTGAGGGTTTCCGCCGCGCTGTTGGTGTGCAGGGTCGACAGTACCAAGTGGCCGGTCTGCGCGGCCTTGATCGCGATCTCGGCGGTTTCCAGATCGCGGATCTCGCCGACCATGATCACGTCCGGGTCCTGACGCAGAAACGAGCGCAGCGCCTGGGCAAAGTCCAGCCCTTGGCGGGGATTGACGTTGACCTGGTTGATGCCTTCCATGTTGATTTCCACCGGGTCTTCGGCGGTGGAAATGTTGATGTCGACGGTGTTGAGGATATTCAGCCCGGTGTACAGCGACACGGTTTTACCGGAGCCGGTGGGGCCGGTGACCAGAATCATCCCTTGCGGCTGTTTCAGCGCGGCGAGGTACAAGGCTTTTTGTTCGGCTTCGTAACCCAGTGCATCGATGCCCATTTGTGCACTGGACGGGTCGAGAATCCGGATCACCACTTTTTCGCCCCACAGAGTCGGCAGGGTGTTGACGCGAAAATCGATGGATTTGCTTTTCGACAGGCGCATTTTGATGCGGCCGTCCTGAGGTTTGCGCCGTTCCGAGATATCCAGACTGGCCATTACCTTCAAGCGCGCGGCAATGCGCCCGGCCAACTGGATCGGCGGCTTGGCCACCTCGCGCAGCATGCCGTCGGTGCGCATGCGCACCCGATAGTTTTTTTCGTAGGGTTCGAAATGCAGGTCGGAAGAGCCGCTTTTGATCGCATCGAGCAGCATCTTGTGCACAAAACGTACGACCGGGGCGTCGTCGGCATCGAGGCCGCCGATCACGTCCTGTTTGTTGTCATCAATGGACTCGACGTCGAGGCCGTCGAGATCGACATCGGCCATTTCCTCCAGGCCCGAGGCATGGCTGTCGAAGAACTTGTCGATGGCGTCGCTGAGCTTGTCGTCCTCCACCAGAATCGCTTCGGTGCTCAGGCCGGTGCTGAACTGGATGTCGCTGATCGCCTGCTGATTGCTTGGGTCGGAAAGGCCCACGAACAGTTTGTTGCCGCGCCGCCAGAGGGGCAGGGCGCAGTGCTGGCGAACCAGTTTCTCACTGACCAGACCCTTGGGCTGAGTCTCTTTGTCGAGGCAATGCAGATCGAGCAGGGCCATGCCGAAATGTTCCGAGGCGATCTCGGCAATTTGCCGGCTGTTGACCAGTTTGTTGTGCACCAGGTAATTGACCAGCGACACGCGATTGCGCTGGGCCTGCGCCCAGGATTGCCGGGCGCTTGTTTCCGTGAGCAGTTCGGCCTGGACCAATTGCTTGGCCAGACCGCTCAGAGCGATGTCATTCATGGGGATTCCGCACGCTTGCCGTTCATGACTTATAGCCTAGTCAAGTGACAGCGCCAAACACGGCCGGTGCAGGTGACAAAAAGTGTCAGATAGTGCGGTTGCGGGTTGTAGGAAACGGCGCAGGCGATTGCGCGCGCCCAGCAGGCGGGGCCTGAAAGGCGTTGGCATGGGCTGTGCTGAGCCTTGTTCAGATCATGAGATTTCGACTCATGCATGGAGCGTGTCTATGAAAAAACAACAAGGTTTCACATTGATCGAGCTGCTGATCGTTGTGGCGATCATCGGCATTCTGGCGACTATCGCCCTGCCGCAGTATTCGAAGTATCAGGCGCGGTCGAAGGTGACGGCGGGTATTGCCGAAGTTTCCGCCCTCAAAGTCAATTTCGAAGACGTGATCAACGCGGGATCTGGTGATCCAACTTTGGCTAACGTCAACGCAAACGTAGGTGCCACTCAAAACTGCACAATGGGTGTGAGTGGCAAAGTGGCTGACGGTACCGGGACGATTACTTGCAAGTTGCTTAATGCTCCGGCTCCGGTTCTTGGCCAGACGATCACCTTGACTCGTAGTGCGACCGCGGGTTGGTCTTGCGGCTTCTCCGGTTCCAAGGAATACACGACGACCAGTTGCCCTGGCGTTTAACTGAGTACAAAGCGAATGCCCCGCACTGCGGGGCATTTTCGTATGGTCACCTGTCTACAAAAGCTCCAATAATTTCAGCAGCTTATGAACTTTCCAAAAAACCGCAACTTGCATGCGAAGATTGAGCGAGTCATGCATTTTGCATGAAAATGAAAATTGGCATTTTTCATAACTCATTGTTTTTAAAAGAATTTATATGGCAAAAAAAGTTGGCACAGCGTTCGCAATATATCCGGTAACCCTGCTGACAAGCGTTACAGCAGACTTCCAGTAAAAACAGGAGTTACTCGTATGAAGAAGTTCGCTATCACTGCCGCTGCTACCGCTCTGACCCTGACCATGGCTGGTGGCGCTTTCGCCCAGTCCGCTCAGGCTACCCAGTCGCCAATGGTTCTGGCTGCTGGTGAAGTTACCGAGGCTAAAGAAGCTACTTCCGACACTTGGATCACCACCAAAGTGAAAAGCGATCTGGTTACCGAAAAAGGTATTCCAGGCACCGACATCAAAGTCGAAACCAACAAAGGTGTAGTTTCCCTGTCTTCTGACGTAGCAGTAACAGACGCTCAGAAAGCTTCCGCTGTCGCGATCACCAAAAAGATCAAAGGCGTTAAAGCAGTTTCTGCTGACGGCCTGAAAGCCGAGTAAGGCAAGACTTCTCGCCTGAACCGGGAGAAGACGCGACAGACGGGTCGAGCAATACGTCTGCCGCAACTTTAGAGTTCATGCGAACGGTCACACGGATGTGACCATTACAGGCCCCGGCACTTGTGTCGGGGCCTGTTCTATTCGGAGAATCAAAAGATCGCAGCCTTCGGCAGCTCCTACAGGGAAATGCATTCCAAATGTAGGAGCTGCCGAAGGCTGCGATCTTTTGCTCTTCTCAGTTACCGCGTTTGCTGTTGATCTGCCGCAAGCGATTACCTTCGAAGCGCAGGTACTGGTACATGCCGTTGTTCGGCCCGTAGGTCCATTCCTCGACCTGAAACTCTTCGCGGCGATTGGCACTGCGCTTGTAGCCGAGCACATCGCGACTGACCGGCTCACCACATTTTTGCAGCACTTCGCTGGCGCGGTCGCCGAGGCTGATCAATTGGCTGCCGCAGCGCAATGTATCCGAAGCCGACGCATGGCCGGCGGCGCACGTGAGAGCGAGCGCCATCAACCAGTTACGCACGGTCATTCGGCATCCAGGTGCATTTGCGTGACCACGCGGCCATCGCTTTCGGCCTCGCCGAGGTTGGCGTCGATGAAATACACGCGGTCATCCTCGAGCTTGCCCTTGTCGACCAGGTAATCCTTGATGGTGCTGGCGCGGTCCTGGCCCAACTGTCGCAACAGCACGTCGCTGCCACTCCAGAATGCGATCACGCCCTGGCGCATTTTCGCCGTGCGTTCTTCCTTGCCCAGGTCTTTCCATTCAGCCGGTGGCTGGGTTTTCAAGCGGGTGCGGTAGATGCCTTCGAGCAACGCGCCTTTCTCGCTTTCGGGCACTTGCAACAGCGAGGCCTGGGCCGGGACTTTGTCGCCACGGCGCTGGAGCATCTTGTAGTAGTTGTACTGATATTCGCGTTCCAGACGTTGTTCGGCGAGCAGTGGCCCATCGCTGCTCTTCGCGGCAGTGCCTTCGATTTCCAGGCGCAGCGCCGGACGTTCCTTGAGTGCCTGCGACAGTTTCACCAGCGCCGTTTCGGCGTCTTTGCTCAGATCGCTGGAGCCCGGCGCGAAGGACACCGTGCCGAGGTCTTCGGAGCCGCCGCCACTGACCAGCCCGCCGATCATTTTGAACGGTGCTGCGGCCGCTTTGACGATCAAATTGCGCAGGGTTTGCCAGACGATCGGCATCACGCTGAACTGTGGATTATTCAGGTCGCCGGTCACTGGCAATTCGATGGAGATCTTGCCGTCGACGTCCTTGAGCAGGGCGATCGCCAGTTTCAGCGGCAGACTCACCGCATCAGGGCTGTCGACCTTCTCGCCCAGTTGCAATTGCTCGACCACGACTTTGTTGTCGGCTTTCAATTGGCCCTTGGTAATCAGGTAGTGCAGATCTAGGTTGAGCCGGCCCTTGCGGATGCGGTAGCCGGCGAATTTGCCGGAGTAGGGCGTCAGGGTCGTCAGTTCGACGCGCTTGAAACTGGTGGCGATGTCGAGGCTGGCCATCGGGTCGAACGGATTGACCGCACCCTTGATGGTCACCGGCGCATAACGGTCGACCTTGCCTTTGATGTCGACGCTGGCCGGTTTCGCCTGACGACTGTCGATGGTGCCGATCTGGCCGTTGAGCTGCTGCACGGCGGTGGCGAAATTCGGCGTCAGGCTGAAGTCGGCGAAGTTGGCCGAACCATCGTTGATCGCAATCGCGCCGATGTGAATGCCCAGTGGTTTGTCCTTGCCGGCCGGTTTGGCTGCGGTGCTTTGTGCTCCGCTGTCGGCCGGTTGCGGGATCAGCAGGTCGTCGACGTTGGTGGTGCGATCGTCGTTGATCATGAAGCGCACATACGGCTGCAACAGGTTGACCTTGTCGATCGACAGGCTGTCGCCGTGCTGATAGTTGATGCCGTCGACCACTACTTGCTGCCATTTGAGAAAATCGCGGGTCTTGAGCGTATCGAGGGTGTGCAGTTGATCAATCTGCGCGCGGCCGGTGACGCTGAGGGCCAGTGGTTCGGCGCTTTTCAGGTTGACCTTGAGGTCACTGCCGAGCATGCCGCTGCGCAGTTCCAGGCGAATGAACGGGTTGATATAGGACTGTGCGACACGCAAGTCGACGTCCTGGGTTTTCACGTTCAGCTGTGCGTTGACCGGGGCCAGATTGACCGTGCCGTCGGCGCTGATCTTGCCTTGCTTGCCCAGGCCGCTGTCGAGTTTGAGCTTGAAAGGCGAGCCGTTGAGGCTGTCGAAATCCTGCAGGTCGACGTTCAGCGGAGTGATGTCCAGCGCCACCGCCGGTTGCGCCGAGCGGTCAGCGAGATGGACCGTGTAGTTGCGCAGTTGCACATCCTTGACCAGCACCTGCCATGGCTTGCTCGGGGCGCTTGGCTCAGGTTTCGGCGAGTCGGCGGCGGCCGGTGTATCCGCCGGTTCGGCAGCGGCTTTGGCAGCCGGTTTCGACGGCTGGCTGGCGAACAGCTTCTGCCAGTCCAGTTGGCCGTCAGCTTCCAGCGCCGCCCAGGTTTCCAGTTTGTTGCTGCGGATCTTGCCGACCACCACTTGCTGCTTGGCCAGGTCCAGCGAGGTTTCGCTGACGTCGAGGCGTTCGAGCCTGGCCAGCGGACGTCCGCCCGGAGCCTTGATGGCGAACGGCGCAATGCTCACCGCGACGTTGTTCAGCAGCAGTTCGGTTTGTTTCGACAGGTTGAGTTTGTACTCAGTGCTGAGGCTGACCACGCCGTTTTCCAGCACTAGCGGCACGGCGTCGCGCACGTAGGGCCAGAAGGATTTCATCTGGCCATCGGTGACTTTCAGGGTGCCTTCGGAGGTGAACGGGATCAGGCTGAAATTGCCGGTCCAGTCGATCCGCCCGCCAGCGGGGCCGATGGCGACGAGGGTCATGTCGGCGCTGTCCTCGGGCAGGGTACTGAGGTTTTTCAGCTCGAAACTGAGGTCGTCGTAAAGAAATTCGATCGGCTCGCTGGGCCGCATATCCTCGAAATGCACCACGCCGCCGGCCAGTTTGATGTTGTCGATACGCAGCGGGAATGGCTTGGCGTCGGGATCAGCGGGTGTCGGCTCGCTCGGCGGCACGTTGAACAGGCCGAGCAGGTTGAGCTTGCCGTCCTTGGCGAAGAGGATTTCGCTTTTGGGTTTGTCCAGTTCGATGTCTGACAGATGCAGCGCTTTGGTCCACAGGCTGTCGATTTGCAGGTTGGCATAGAGGCGATCGAAGCCGACCTGCTCCTTGCCCGGTTCGCCGATGATCAAACCCCACAGGGTGACCTCAAGGCTGAACGGGTTGAGTTCGATGCGCTGCAGATGCGCCGGCACCGTCGCGTAGTTCGCCAGTTGCTGGTTGGCCACGCGCAAGGCAATGCCCGGCAGGATCAGAAACCCCAGCAGGCTGTAGAGGGCCAGGGCTGTCAGCAGTGCGCCAATCGCGCGAATCAATCCTTTGGGCATGTGCGGCTTCATCTGTCTGAATCGGAGTGCCTTGGAGTATGGCACGCGATTCTGGTTCCGAAGTGCTTGATGTGGGACAGGATTGTTCAGAAATTTCTGTAGGAACAGATCTCCCTTGTGGGAGCGAGCCTGCTCGCGAATGCGCTGGTTCAGTGAAAAACAAGTCGACTGACACTGCGCTTTCGCGAGCAGGCTCGCTCCCACAGGGGAATGTAATCGCTCATGCTTGAGGGATTAGAGCTGCAAAATCAGTGTCTTCAACGGTGGCTGCTGGTCCCGCGAGGGGAAGTCCGCACCCGGGGTCATCACGCTCCATTCGCGCACCGGGCGACCGGCCTTTTCGGCGCAGCGCAGCACCTGTTCGCGCCAGTCGTCCATGCTGACTTTCGCCAGGTTGTTGCAGCAGATCAGTACGCCGTTGTCGGCGGTGGCCAGCAGCGCGGGTTTGAGCAGGCTCTGATAATCGCGTAGCAGGTCGACGGTGCCGAATGCGCTTTTGGCCCACGCCGGCGGATCGAGCAGGACCAGATCGTATTGGCGCTGTTCGAGGCGCTGATAGCTCGGCAGCTTCTGCCCGCGCCGCACGCTGATCGGCAGGCCAGCGAGCTGGCGGATCGCCGGGAAGTAATCGGACTGAATGAATTGCATCGGCGGCAGTTGCGGGTTGAGCAATCCATTCTCCCGACCGACCGCCAGATTGCCCTCGGCAAAGTCCAGGTTGCACACCTCGCGCGCACCGCCTGCCGCAGCACTGAGACCAACGCCACAGGTGTAAGCGAACAGGTTGAGCACGCTTTTGCCTTGCGCATGATCCTTGACCCAGCCACGGGTGTTGCGCAGGTCGAGGAACAGCAGCGGATCCTGCCCGGCATGACGCCCGCGCACGCGGTAGTTCAGGCCCCATTCATGCCCGACCAGATCCCCCAGTGCAGCGTCATCGGCTTTATAGACACTGTCCTCGCGATCGATCCGCGAATTGCCCCGAGAGCGGTCGTTGTAGACCAGCAGGCTGTCGAAGCCCAGGGTCTGGTTGACCATGGCGTGCAGTTGCAGCAGGTCGTCACGTTCGAGCGTCTGGTGAAAACTCTGTACCAGCAGTTGCGGGCCGTAGCGGTCGATGGTCAGGCCGCCGGCGCCTTCCTGGCTGCCATGGAACAGCCGATAGCAATCGGTGCCCTGGCTGTGCAGTGCAGCGAGCAGGTCCTGGCGTTGATCGAGGGCGGCGCGCAGCGCCTGATTCAAGGAAGACATGCGGGCGCCTTGCTGAAAAAACGCGAAGCTTAGCAGTCGGGGAGCTACAAGCGGCAAGTTTCTAGCTGCAAGCTAAAAGCGAAAAGCTGCGCGGACCGCTTTAGCTTGCAGCTTGTAGCTAGAAACTTGCAGCTCTCAAGTATTGAGCCGCTTGTCGACGAGGTCCTGCACCACACTCGGATCTGCCAGGGTCGAAGTATCGCCAAGGCTGTCGAGCTCATTGCAGGCAATCTTGCGCAAAATCCGCCGCATGATCTTGCCCGAACGGGTCTTGGGCAATGCCGGCGCCCACTGGATCAGGTCCGGTTTGGCGAAGCTGCCGATTTCCTTGCTGACATGCGCCAGCAGGTCTTTCTTCAGCTCTTCGTTGGCCTCGGTGCCGTTCATTGGCGTGACGAATGCGTAGATGCCCTGGCCTTTGACGTCGTGGGGATAACCGACCACGGCGGCTTCGGCGATGCTGTCGTGCAGCACCAGGGCGCTTTCCACTTCGGCGGTGCCGATGCGGTGGCCGGAAACGTTGATCACGTCGTCGATGCGTCCGGTGATCCAGTAATCGCCGTCCTCGTCGCGGCGGGCGCCGTCGCCAGTGAAGTAATAGCCGGGGTAGGGTTTGAAGTAGGTGTCGATCATCCGCTGCGGATCGCCGTAGACGCTGCGAATCTGCGCCGGCCAGCTGGATTTGATCGCCAGCACGCCGCTGCCGGCGCCTTTGATTTCCTTGCCGGCTTCGTCAAGCAATACCGGTTGCACGCCGAACATCGGTTGCGTCGCGCAGCCGGGTTTGATCCGTTGGGCGCTGACCAGCGGGCTGAGCATGATGCCGCCGGTTTCGGTCTGCCACCAGGTGTCGACGATCGGGCAGCGCTGTTCACCGACAGCATTGAAATACCATTCCCACGCTTCCGGGTTGATCGGCTCACCGACGCTGCCGAGCAATCTGAGGCTGGCGCGCGAAGTTTCCTTCAATGGTCCGGCGCCTTCGCGCATCAGCGCGCGCAGGGCGGTGGGTGCGGTGTAGAAAATGTTGACCTTGTGCTTGTCGATGACCTGCCAGAAGCGCGAACTGCTCGGGTAGCTCGGCACGCCTTCGAACATCAGTGTGGTCGCACCGTTGGCCAGCGGCCCGTAGACGATGTAACTGTGGCCGGTGACCCAGCCGACGTCGGCGGTGCACCAGAACACTTCGCCGTCGCGGTAGTCCAGCACATACTTGAAGGTCATTGCTGCTTGCAGCAGATAGCCGCCGGTGGTGTGCAACACGCCTTTGGGTTTGCCGGTGCTGCCGGAGGTGTAGAGGATGAACAGCGGATCTTCGGCGTCCATCGGTTCCGGCGGGCAGTCATCGCTGACCTCGCGCACAGCCTGGTGATACCAAAGGTCACGGCCTTCGACCCAATCGACTTGGCCCTGAGTGCGCTCGACGACCACCACGGTGCTGACGTTCGGGCAGCTTTGCAGGGCTTTGTCGACGTTGTTTTTCAGTGGCACGAAGCGGCCGCCACGTACGCCCTCATCGGCGGTGATCACGGTACGGCAGTCGGCGTCGAGAATTCGATCACGCAGGGAATCCGGGGAAAATCCGCCGAACACCACCGAATGAATCGCGCCGATTCGCGCGCAGGCGAGCATGGCGTAGGCGGCTTCGGGGATCATCGGCATGTAGATGCACACCCGATCGCCTTTCTTCACGCCACGGCTTTTCAGTACGTTGGCCAGACGGCAGACGTGGTGATGGAGTTTGTTGTAAGTGATCTGCGCCGATTCGGCAGGATCGTCGCCTTCCCAGAGCAGGGCGGTCTGTTCGCCGCGTTGCTTGAGGTGACGGTCGATGCAGTTGTAGCTGACGTTGAGCTTGCCGCCGGCAAACCAGGCCGCTTCACCGGTCTTCAGGTCATAGCGCTGAACGGTCTGCCACGGCGTGCTCCAATCGAGGAAGCGCGTGGCCTGCTCGGCCCAGAAGGCGCTGGGGTGTTCAATCGATTCGCGGTACAGGCGCCGATACTCGTCCTGGCTCAACTGAGCGGCCTGGCGCACGGCATCGGCTTTGGGGAACGTGCTGATATCGAACATGACGGTTCCTTATTCTTGTGGTGCGACACGAATAAAGATGCGCCGAGCGCTGCACAGGTTCAAGTCATGTGCCAAAACAACTGTGGGAGCGAGCCTGCTCGCGAAGGCGGAATGTCAGTCAACGAAGGTGTTGAATGAAGAACCGCTTTCGCGAGAAGGCTCGCTCCCACAGGGGAACAGCGTTGTGCCCGAAGGCTTTTATCAGCCGCGATGACGCCCACGGAAGTAGTTGATCAGGCCTTGAGTCGAGGCATCGTCAGCCACGGTCTCGTCGCTGCCGACCAGACGGTTGTAGACGCCTTTGCCCAATTCCTTGCCCAGTTCCACACCCCACTGGTCGAAGGCGTTGATGCCCCAGACCACGCTTTGCACGAACACTTTGTGCTCATACATCGCCACCAGGGCGCCAAGGCGACGCGGGCTGATGCGTTCCACCACCAAGGTGTTGCTCGGACGATTGCCCGGGATCACCTTGTGCGGCGCCAGTTTGCGCACGTCGTCTTCGCCCATGCCTTTGTCGCGCAGCTCGGCTTCGGCTTCCGGCAGGGTCTTGCCGAGCATCAGCGCCTGGCTCTGCGACAGGCAGTTGGCGTACAGCCACTGGTGATGGTCGGAAACCGGGTTGAAGCTGACGATCGGCACGATGAAGTCGGCCGGGATCAGTTGGGTGCCCTGGTGCAGCAACTGGTGATAAGCGTGCTGACCGTTGCAGCCGACGCCGCCCCAGATCACCGGGCCGGTATCGGTCGACACCGAGGTGCCGTCCTGACGCACGCTCTTGCCGTTGGACTCCATGTCCAGCTGTTGCAAGTGCTTGGTGATGTTGCGCAGGTAGTGGTCGTACGGCAGGATCGCGTGGCTTTGCGCACCCCAGAAGTTGCCGTACCAGACGCCGAGCAGGGCCAGCAGCACCGGCATGTTCTGTTCGAACGGCGCGGTCTGGAAATGCTGGTCCATGGTGTAGGCACCGGACAGCAGTTCCTTGAAGTTGGACATGCCGATGGCCAGTGCGATCGGCAAACCGATGGCCGACCACAGCGAGTAACGCCCGCCGACCCAGTCCCACATCGGGAAGATGTTTTCTTCGCGAATCCCGAAAGCCACAGCGGCGGCGTTGTTGCTCGACACAGCGATGAAGTGGCGATACAGCTCGGCTTCGGAACCGCCCTGCGCCAGGTACCAGGCGCGTGCGGCCTGCGCGTTCTTCAGGGTTTCGAGGGTGTTGAACGACTTCGACGAAACGATGAACAGCGTGGTCTCGGCGCGCAGTTTCTGCGTCAGCTCATGGAATTCGCTGCCGTCGATGTTTGCCAGATAGTGGCAACGTACGCCTTTCTGCGCGTAGGACAGCAGTGCTTCGGACACCAGCTCAGGACCGAGGAACGAACCACCGATACCGATGTTGACCACGTCGGTGATCGGCTTCTCGGTGTAACCGCGCCACAAGCCATCATGAATTCGGCCAACCAGATCGGTGATCTGGTTCAGCACCTTGTGCACTTCCGGCATCACGTTGACGCCGTTGACCGACAATTTGTCGCCGACCGGGCGGCGCAGGGCGGTGTGCAGTGCCGGGCGGCCTTCGGAGGCATTGACGATTTCGCCGTCGAACAGCGCTTTGATCGCGCCCTTCAGATCGACTTCATTGGCCAGGCCCACGAGCAGGTTGCGGGTCTCGGCGTTGATCAAATTCTTCGAATAATCGAGAAACAGACCGCAGCTACTGAGGGTGAACTGATTGAAACGCTGCGGATCGGCGTTGAAGGCTTCGCGCATGCTGAAATCCTGCATGGCTTGGCGGTGGTCTTTCAACGCTTGCCAGGCGGGCAGAGCGGTAACGTCGTGAGGAGTGCGGTAGTACGCCATCGCTGCGGTTTTCCTTTTTACTTGAACGGCCTTTTGAACACGGTACAGATCAACCACGGGTTTTAGCGCATGGGATCAACTGCGTCGACACGAGATCTGGACACAGGGCGAATACAGTAAACCTCGCGCTGCGTTCTGTCTTGACTTTGTCTGACCAGATCCCTGTACTTTTTTAACATCCGCAGAGGAATCTGGCCAACAAACGGAGGTGCCCGGAAGACTTTCGCCCAACCGGCATGCACCGGAAACACATGTGGGAGCGAGCCTGCTCGCGAAGGCGTGGTGTCAGGCAACTTATAAGTCGCTGATACACCGCCTTCGCGAGCAGGCTCGCTCCCACAGGGAAATTCGTTGCTTGCTTAAATCGGGCTATCGAGATTCAGGTGCAGGTTGTCGATCAACCGCGTGGTGCCGAGGAACGCCGCCGCGAGAATCACCAGATCGCGATCCTCCGCCGTCGCCGGACGCAAGGTCAGGCCATGACGGATTTCCAGATAATCCGGACGCAGCCCCGCTGATTCCAGCACCTGCAACTGCGCAGCGATCAGCGCCGGGTAATCACGCTCACCTTGCTTGATCGCTTCGGCGATAGTGCTCAGCACGCGGTAGACCACCGGCGCCACGGCGCGCTGATCTTCATTGAGGAAGCCGTTGCGCGACGACAGCGCCAGGCCGTCCGCCGCACGTACGGTCGGCTCGCCGATGATCTGGATCGGCATGTTCAGGTCATGCACCAGTGCGCGGATCACCGCCAGTTGCTGGTAATCCTTCTGGCCGAAGATCGCCAGGTCCGGTTGGACCATGTTGAACAGCTTGCTGACTACGGTCGCCACACCTTCGAAGTGCCCCGGACGGCTGGCACCACACAGGCCTTCGGACAATTGCGGCACGCTGACCCTGGTTTGGCCGGCCATGCCGTCCGGGTACATCTCTTCAACCGTCGGCGCGAACAGCAGGTCGCAACCGGCTTCGAGGAGCTTTTCCTGATCGGCGGCGAGGGTGCGCGGGTATTTGTCGAGGTCTTCGCCGGCGCCGAACTGCAGCGGGTTGACGAAAATACTCGCGACGACGAAATCGACTCGCTGCGTAGCCTTGGTGATCAATGCGACGTGGCCGCTGTGCAGGTTGCCCATGGTCGGCACGAAGCCGATGCGCTTGCCTTCACTGCGCGCGCGAGCGACGGCGGCACGCAGTTCGCGTACGGTTTTGACGGTGTTCATGCAGAGAATCCGTGTTCGATGCCGGGAAACGTGGTGGCTTTGACTTCACTGACGTAAGCCTTCAGCGCGGCCTGGATGCTGTCCTGACCTTGCATGAAGTTCTTGACGAATTTGGGTACGCGGCCGGTGATCGACAGGCCGAGCATGTCGTGCAATACCAGCACCTGGCCGTCGGTGGCGTTGCCGGCACCGATACCGATCACCGGAATGCCCACGGCCTGGCTGATTTCTGCCGCCAGTTCGCTCGGCACGCACTCAAGCAAGAGCATGGCCGCACCGGCCTGCTCCAGCGCGATCGCATCGGCACGCATCTGCCGCGCCTGGTTCTCATTGCGGCCCTGCACCTTATAGCCACCGAGGATGTTCACCGCTTGCGGGGTCAGGCCCATGTGCGCGCACACCGGCACACCGCGCTCGGCGAGCAGGCGGATCGACTCCGCCAGCCACAGCTGACCTTCAACCTTGACCATGTGCGCGCCGGCCTGCATCAGCATGGCGCTGTTGTTCATGGTCTGTTCGAGGGTGGCGTTGGCCATGAACGGCAGGTCGGCGAGGATCAGGGCATCGCCATTGCCACGCTTGACGCTGGCGACGTGATAGGCCATTTCCGCCGTGGTCACTGGCAGGGTGCTGTCGTGCCCCTGCAGGACCATGCCCAGGGAGTCGCCGACCAGCAGCACTTCGACACCGGCCTCATTGCAGGCATGGGCGAAGGTCGCGTCATAGCAGGTCAGCATGGTGATTTTTTCACCTTTCTGCTTGAGGCTCTGGAGCGTGGTCAGGGTGATGGCTGGCATGTAAAAAATCCTCGTTCAGGCGCTCTGGAAACTGCTGCGAGTCACGCGCGTGATTCTTCATCTACTCAGGCGCACGGTCTTGTGTCGTGCTTTGAAAGGCCTGGATTGCGCCCGTTCATGCCGGGTTGGCGGCAGCGGGACGCCTATAGTCGTGATGAGCCAACAGGAAGTCAATTGCGTGTGTTACCGCCTTGTTACGCGGGCGGTGTTACCGGCGTTACTGATGCGATTCAGCGGCGCGGCGGGCCTGATTGGGGGGATTTTTGTCTGACAAAAACTGGAGATTGGCAGGTGACCTGTGGCGAGGGGATTTATCCCCGTTGGGTCGCGGAGCGGCCCCATGTTTGTATACGGCTTGGTCAGATTTGGGCCTGCTTCGCAGTCCAGCGGGGATAAATCCCCTCGCCACATAACCACATTTCACAGAAGATTTTTGTCAGGGCTGGGAGATGCGTTCGAGGCCGACGAACGGGCAGGCGGCCAGCAGGTCTGTCAGCGTGCGGCCGTCGGCAAGACGCAGATCCTGCGGTGCCAGTTCAGCGAGGGGATAGAGAACGAACGCCCGCTCCTGAATCTGGTAATGCGGGACCTTCAGCCGTGGCTCATCGATCAGGCGATCGCCGAACAGCAGAATATCCAGATCCAGCGTGCGTGGTCCCCAGCGTTCCAGACGTTCGCGGCCCTGAGCGTTTTCGATCGCCTGCAAGGCGTCGAGCAACTCGATCGGTGCGAGCGAGCTGTCGAGGGCGGCGACAGCGTTGGTGTAGCGCGGCTGGCCCGGCAACAGTGAATCGCTTTGATAAAAGGCTGAAACGCCGGCAAGACTCGTCTGCGGCAATTGCCCCAGCGCCGCGATGGCGCTGCGCAACTGGTCGGCCGGGTCAGCGAGGTTGCTGCCCAGACCAATGTAGATGCGTTCCATCGCTTACTCGCCCGTCGCGCTCGAAGCGCCGGCGCGCTTGCGCTTGGAACCGCCACTGCGGCGACGTTTGCGTGGCGCGCCGCTGGCATCGTCACCCTTGCCGCTGAGGTCGCGGATCATGTCGCGACGCTCGCTGTCGTTGGCGTCCTGATAATCGGTCCACCATTCGCCGAGGCCATCGGTCTCCTCACCGGCGCTTTCGCGCAGAAGGAGGAAATCGTAACCGGCACGGAAGCGCGGGTTGTCCAGCAACAGATCGGCGCGTTTGCCACTGCGCCGTGGCAGGCGTTCCTGCATGTCCCAGATTTCGCGGATCGGCATGGTGAAGCGCTTCGGAATCGCGATGCGCTGGCACTGTTCGGCAATCAGCTCGTGAGCGGCTTCCTGCATCGCCGGAATCGGCGGCATGCCACGTTCCTGCAGACGCAACACGCGGGCCGGCAGTGCCGGCCAGAGCAGGGCGGCAAACAGGAACGCCGGGGTCACCGGTTTGTTCTGCTTGATGCGCAGGTCGGTGTTGGTCAGCGCTTCGCTGATCAAGGTGTGGGTGTATTCCGGATTGTATTCCAGCGCTTCGGCACTGGCCGGGAACAGCGGGGCGAACAGTTGCAGATCAACCAGCATTTCAAAGGTGATCGCGCCGTGCCCGGAGAGGAACAGCTTGAGCACTTCTTCGAACAGCCGCGCCGACGGAATCTCGCGCAGCATCGGCGCCAGCTCACGGATCGGCTGCACGGTGTGCTTCTCGATGCCGAAGTTGAGCTTGGCGGCGAAACGCACGGCCCGCAGCATGCGCACCGGGTCTTCCTGGTAACGCTGCTTCGGGTCGCCGATCAGACGGATCAGGTGATTGCGAATGTCGTGCACGCCATTGGCGTAATCGAGAATGCGCTCGCTGACCGGATCGTAATACAGAGCATTGATGGTGAAGTCGCGGCGTTGCGCGTCTTCTTCCAGGGTGCCGTAGACGTTGTCGCGCAGAATCCGCCCGCTCTCGTTGCGCGAAGACTGGTTGCTGTCTTCCTCGTCTTCGTTGACCGGGTGATTGGCGCGGAAGGTCGCGACTTCAATGATTTCGCGACCGAAATGGATGTGCACCAGTTTGAACCGGCGACCGATGATCCGCGCATTGCGGAATTCGGCACGGACCTGCTCGGGGGTGGCGCTGGTGGCGACGTCGAAATCCTTGGGCGTGATGCCCAACAGCATGTCACGCACGCAACCACCGACCAGATAAGCCTGGTAACCGGCACCTTGCAGGCGTTCGACGATATTCACCGCATAGCGGCTGAACTGCGTTTTCTGCAGCGAATGTTGGCCGCTGTTGAGCACTTCAGGGGTGCTGCGGATGTGTTGCGTACGACGCACGGGAGTTCGGAATGACTGGAACAGCTTCTTCAGCATGGGATGCACTGTTTGAAGGAATGTTCGGCCATACCAAAAGAATGACCGCATGATGGGCGCAGATTCTAGCATTTAGTCGGGGGATGGTGTAGGACGCGGCAGATATGAGCTGCAAGCCCCAAGCTACAAGGGTCCAGCGAGGAAAACGGGGGAATTTCACGGAGGGGAGAAACTACAAGGGGAGCCGAAGCTCCCCAAGAAGTAGTTGCGTGCTCTTTTTATTATTGATTCGGGCTTCTTGTTTTTGTTGAGTGCCCTCGCCACGAAGCGTTTCCTTCGTGACCCTCCCAATCGGGAGCCAAGAGCAAACGGATTGCTTTGGTCGCTGAATTGCAGTGATCTGTCGATCCAACCAGTACAGGCTCTGTCTTAGGACAGTTTTTGTTGTTCTCGGCCTGGTCGTGGGGCAAGCCCCAAATACAACGCCTCTCCAAAAGAATCAGTTAGCTGCGCCTCTCGCCGTCTTGTTTTTATTGTGCGTGAGTCGATTCGTCTTATTTTTATTGTCTTGTGCATTGCTTGTTATTGTTCTTGTACCAAACATATAGCAGGGTGCGTGCCAACTTTTGCCAAGCCCAGTAAAACAAGGGGTTAGGTCGATATAACCGTTTTGCAGGGGCGAAAAAAAGCCGGGGTTTCGTTACCGATAACCCCGGCTTCTGTTACGTGAATCGACTGCGGTAACAGTTTTTTCACATTGTCATGCGTTACCCGCGCACGCGGTGGGTAACGCTCAGCTTTCGCTGGCGACCCCGGTCTTGCGTCGTGGAATGCCCAGACGCTGGCGGCGTTCCCACAGGCATTTGCGGCTGACGCCCAGTTTGCGTGCCAGTTCGGTCTCGGTCATGTGGTCCTGATGCTCGAGGACGAAGTGCTGGAAATAGTCTTCCAGCGACAGATCCTCGGTCGGCTCATGGCTGCTGTTGCTGGCGTTACCGCCGGTTTGCGGCGGCAGACCGATGAACTCGTCGTCTTCCAGATCGCTCAGCTCGATGTCGATGCCCAGCAGGTCGGCCGAAATCTCCGGGCTTTCGCTGAGAATCACCGCGCGCTCGACAGCGTTCTCCAGCTCACGCACGTTACCGGGCCACGAATAGTGCCGGATCGCCTGTTCAGCGTCGGCAGCGAATTTCAGGTCGGTGCGATTGATCCGCGCGCTCTGGCGAGCGAGGAAGGCATTGGCGATTTCGTTGACGTCGGCGCCACGCTCGCGCAGCGGCGGCAGCTTCAGGGCAATCACGTGCAGACGGTAATAAAGGTCTTCACGGAACTGGCCGATTTTCGCCAGGCTCTTCAGATCGCGGTGCGTTGCAGCGATCAGGCGCACATCGACTTTCTGCGACTGCACCGAACCTACGCGGCGGATCTCGCCCTCCTGCAGAACCCGCAGCAAGCGAGCCTGGGCTTCGAGGGGCAGTTCGCCGATCTCATCGAGGAACAGGGTGCCGCCGTCCGCCGCTTCGACCAGACCGGCGCGACCGGCGCTGGCGCCGGTGAACGCGCCTTTCTCGTGGCCGAACAGTTCGGACTCGATCAGGCTTTCCGGAATCGCCGCGCAGTTCACCGAAATCATCGGCGCCTTGGCGCGTTTCGACAGATTGTGCAGGGCGCGGGCCACCAGTTCTTTACCGGTGCCGGACTCACCCTGAATCAATACATTGGAATCGGTTGGCGCGACTTTGCGGATCTTGCTGTACAGGTCCTGCATCGGCGGGCAGGAGCCGATGATGCCAATTTCACCATTGCTGTTATCCACAGCGGCTTTGCCATTGCCGGCGGCAGGCTTGCTCGCCGTGGTTTCGCCGGCAGCTGGCGCCGACTGACGATCACGCAGGATCCGCGCAACCGCCTGGAGCATTTCATCGTGGTCGAACGGCTTGGCGATGTAATCGACCGCGCCCATTTTCATCGAGTCGACCGCCGAGCGCAGGCTGGCGTAACTGGTCATGATCAGCACCGGTGTGCCTTGCCCGAGCTTGATCAGCTCGGTGCCCGGAGCGCCCGGCAGGCGCAGGTCGCTGACGATCAGATCGAACGTAGGAATGGTGAAGCGTTCTTGTGCTTCCTGCACTGATCCGGCTTCGCTGACCTGGTACTGGTTGCGTTCCAGCAGGCGGCGCAAGGCGGAGCGGATAATGGTTTCGTCTTCGACGATCAAAATGTGCGGCATTGATTCGATACTCTCGACGGTCTCAGTTCACAGCGGACGTCGCTTCGACATGACGCGGTAAGGTCACCCGGATACGGGTGCCGCGTTGGCTTTGTACATCAGCCGGGCTGTCGATGGTGATTTGTCCATAATGCTCTTCAACGATGGAATAGACCAGTGCAAGGCCCAGACCGGTGCCTTCACCCGGATCCTTGGTGGTGAAGAAAGGTTCGAACAATCGGTCCATGATGCTCGACGGAATACCGCTGCCTTCGTCTTCGACGATCAGATCGACCGTGTGTTCGCCGGCTTCGCTCTTGACCCGTACCGCACTGTGCGGCGGCGAGGCGTCGCGGGCGTTGGAGAGCAGATTGATCAGCACCTGGGCGAGCCGTTGCGGGTCGCCTTCGACCCAATGATCGGGATCGCACAGGTTGTAGAACTGCACTTCGAAATTGCGCCGGTTCAGCGCCAGCAGGCCGATGGCATCCTGCGCGACTTCGGCCAGACACACCGGTTCGTCGTTGTGCTGATGACTGCCGGCATGGGCGAAGCTCATCAGCGACTGGACGATGCGCGAGACGCGTTTGGTCTGCTCGAGAATCTGCCCGCTGATTTCCGTCAGCTCGCCGTCGTCTTCGCGCTCTTCGCGCAGGTTCTGCGCCAGGCAGGCGATGCCGGTGATCGGGTTGCCGATTTCGTGGGCCACACCCGCTGCGAGTCGACCGATGCTGGCCAGCCGTTCGGAATGCACCAGTTTATCTTCGAGCATCTGCGTTTCGGTCAAATCCTCGACCAGTAACACCAGGCCACTGTTACCCGGGGCCAACGGCTCGTCGATTGCCGCTTTGTGCAGATTCAGCCAGCGGGTCTGACCATCGAGGGCCAGATGCTGTTTGTGCAAATGCTCGTCGGGCAGGTTGATGAAGCCTTGCAGCAGCTCTTTCCACGGGTTGGCGATGGTACTCAGACGCGAACCGACCACTCGCTGCGCAGCGATGCCGGTCAGCTCTTCCATGGCCTTGTTCCACATCAGGATCTCCTGATCCTTGGCCAGCGAGCAGACGCCCATCGGCAGTTCCTGCAAGGTCTGGCGGTGGTAGCGGCGCAGGGCGTCGAGCTCGGCGGCCAGGCCGGTGAGGCGCGAGTGGTAATCCTCGAGACGGCTTTCAATGAAGTGAATGTCTTCGGTGACGTAGTTTTCGCCGCCAGCCTTGTAGGGCAGGAAGGTTTCCACCATATCCTGCGCAACGCTCGGACCCATCAGGCCGGACAGGTTGGCCTCGATGCGGTCGCGCAACCGGCGCAAGGCATACGGCCGGCGTTCATCGAAGGGCAGATACAAGTCGCGCAGCGCTTGCTCGACTTCTTTCTGCGCAGCCTTGGCACCCAGCGGCTTGGCCAGTTGCGTGGCGAACTCCTGCGGCGAGGCGGCGTGCAGTTCGCGGCGTTGCGGGCGGCGCACGTTATCCACCGCACAGGCTTCGGCGGCGCTGGCTTCTTCCGGGCTGGCGTTGGTGAACAGCGAGATCAAAGTGAACATCAGGACGTTGGCGGCCAGCGAGGCGATGGCCGCCATGTGCCAACTGGTGTCGTCGAGCACGTAGATCATGTTCAGCAGCGGGATATAGAAACCCTGCAGATTGCCGACCAGCGGCAGCAGCATGGTCAACACCCAGACCGTGATCCCCGCCAGCAGACCGGCGATGAAACCACGGCGGTTGGCGGTCGGCCAGTACAGCACCGACAACACCCCGGGCAGAAATTGCAGGGTCGCAACGAACGCGACGATGCCGAGATTGGCCAGATCCTGCTCGACGCCGAGCATCAGATAGAAACCGAAACCGGCCATGATAATCGCCACGATCAGCGCCCGACGCGTCCATTTCAGCCAGCGGTAGATGTTGCCTTCGGCCGGCGGCTGATAGAGCGGCAGCACCAGATGGTTCAGCGCCATGCCCGACAAGGCCAGGGTGGTGACGATGATCAGGCCACTGGCGGCGGACAGGCCACCGACGTAGGCAAGCAAGGCCAACGGTTTGCTGTTGGCGGCGATGCCGATGCCGAGGGTGAAATATTCCGGGTCTGTGGTGGCGCCGAGTTTCAGTCCGGCCCAGAGAATCAGCGGTACGGCGAGACTCATCAGCAGCAGAAACAGCGGCAGGCCCCAACTGGCGCTGACCAGCGAGCGCGGGTTGAGGTTTTCCGTAAAGGTCATGTGATACATGTGCGGCATCACGATCGCCGAGGCGAAGAACACCAGCAGCAGCGTGCGCCACGGGCCTTCCTGCAACGGCGTGTGCAGGGCGGCGAGGGCCGTCTGGTTTTGCAGCAGCCACAGTTCGAGCTGTTGCGGGCCGTCGAACACACCATACAGCGCATACAGGCCAACGCCGCCGAGGGCGATCAGTTTGATGATCGACTCAAAGGCAATCGCGAACACCAGCCCTTCGTGTTTCTCGCGCGTGGCGATATGCCGGGAACCGAAGAAAATCGTGAACAGAATGATCAGCGCACAGAACGCCAGCGCCACGCGGCTCTGCACGCGTTCGCCGGTGAGGATGCCGATCGAGTCGGCCACTGCCTGAATCTGCAGGGCAAGCAATGGCAACACGCCAATCAGCATGAAAATCGTGGTCAGCGCGCCGGCCCAGGTGCTGCGAAAGCGGAAGGCAAACAGGTCGGCCAGCGACGACAGTTGATAGGTGCGGGTGATCTTCAGGATCGGATAGAGCAGCACCGGCGCCAGCAGAAATGCACCGGACACGCCGAGATAGCTGGACAGAAAGCCGTAACCGTACTGATAGGCCAGGCCCACCGTGCCGTAGAACGCCCAGGCACTGGCGTAAACCCCCAGCGACAGGGTGTAGGTCAATGGGTGGCGAATGATCGCGCGCGGGATCATGCCCCGTTCGCTGACCCAGGCAACGCCGAACAGCGCCGCCAGGTACGCGGCGCTGATCAGGATCATCTGGGTCAGGCTAAAGCTCATCGGCATCTTTTTGGCTCTGCAGGATGAAGGTCACGACAATCAGGATCAGCCAGAGCAGATAAGGGCGATACCAGGCGCCCGTCGCGTCGATCCACCAATCCATGATGGCGGGGGAGAACAGGTAGATCCCGACGACCAAAAGCAGGACCAAGCGATAGATGTACATCCCGGCCTCTCTTTTTTATGCGCGTGCCCGAAAACGTGCGGCGATGGTAACGGATGGGCGCGCGACTGCAAGTGTCGTCATTGCAGTTGCGCTTCGGGCAGGGTCAGTGTGCGCGGGATCTTGGCAGCATCCCAATGTGCGCTGCCCCAGGCCAGCAGTTCGCGCGGCGAAGCGTGAGCCAGTTCGGTGCCGGGATGCTGCCCCAGCGCGCGCAAGGCCCGCAGCAGCAACGGCGTGGCCTGATCGGCTTCGAGCGGCGGCGAACGGTAGGACTTGCCGAGTTTGTTGCCGTCCGGCTGGGTGATCAGTGGCAGGTGCAGATAGCGCGGCTGTTTCAGGCCGAGCAGTTCTTGCAGGTACAGCTGACGCGGCGTCGAATCGAGCAGATCGGCGCCGCGCACAATATCGGTAATGCCTTGCCAAGCGTCGTCGAGCACCACCGCCAATTGATAAGCGTAGAGACCATCGCGCCGACGAATGACGAAGTCGCCGACGTCGCGGCCCAGGTGCTGACGGTATTCGCCCTGCACGCGATCGATGAAGTGGTATTCCAGCTCAGGCACGCGCAGGCGGATCGCGGCGTCGTGCTGATCATGGCCGGCATTGCGGCAAAACCCCGGATAAATCCCGTGATAGGGCTCCAGTTGTTTGCGCGAGCAGGTGCAGGCGTAGGCCAGACCGTGGTTGAACAGGCTGTCGAGCACTTCGGCATAAGCCGCGCGACGATCGCTCTGGCGGACCATTTCGCCGTCCCATTCGAAGCCGTAACTTTCCAGCGCCTTGAGAATCGCCGCTTGCGCACCGGGCTCTTCGCGCGGCGGATCGAGATCTTCCATGCGCACCAGCCAGCGCCCACCGACGGAGCGGGCGTCGAGGTAAGACGCCAACGCAGCGACCAGCGAACCGAAGTGCAGGTGGCCACTGGGGGTAGGGGCGAAGCGGCCGATGTAGGCGGGGGATTTGGCAGTCATGGAGGCGATAAAGGCTATTCAGAATTTGAGCAGGTTACCTCTGTGGGAGCGAGCCTGCTCGCGAAAGCTGTGTCAGTCATGAAAGAGTTATCTGAGAGGACGCTTTCGCGAGCAGGCTCGCTCCCACAGAGGCAGACGCAGGTTCCGCGGGCAAAACACAGAAACAAAAACGGAGCGTTCACACGCTCCGTTTTTCGTTCAGGCCGAGATTACTTGCCGACCTGCTTTTCCTTGATTTCCGCCAGGGTCTTGCAGTCGATGCACAGATCCGCGGTCGGACGGGCTTCGAGGCGCTTGACGCCAATCTCGATGCCGCAGGACTCGCACCAGCCGTACTCTTCGTCTTCGATCAACTGCAGGGTCTTGTCGATTTTTTTGATCAGCTTGCGCTCGCGGTCGCGGGCGCGCAGTTCGAGGGAGAACTCTTCTTCCTGGCTGGCACGGTCGGCCGGGTCAGGGAAGTTGGCCGCTTCGTCTTTCATGTGATCAACCGTACGGTCGACTTCCTGCATCAAGTCCAGTTTCCACTTGTTCAGGATCTTGGTGAAGTGCGCGCGCATCGGAGCGCCCATGTACTCTTCACCCGCCTTCTGAACGTAAGGTTCGAAGCCGCTGATCGACGTTTGCTGCTGTTGCTTTGCTTGGGTGGGCATGAAATGGACCGCCTCTACTCTTGTAATCCATTGCGCAGGATTGCTCCATCACCGACACCTGCCGGCCCTGCGGCTGCAAGCGGGCGAACTTACCAGATCAAATCAGCCTGCGCTACTCCCGGATGTCGAGCCCCCGGCGGGTGGCGCTTGCAGATGTCTGACAAGCCGTGTCTGTGGGAAGGGAGACCTGTTCAATCACTGATTTTAGTCAATCCTGGAGCGTACGTTCAGATCGTTACAGTCCAGCGTTCTTGAGGCTGTGACCTTCACGGGTTCTCGCTCGTTCCGGCAGACAGGTAGAATCGTCTCTTTTTTCCGTCGAAGGCATTCCAATGGCCCCCTACAGTGCGCGCAGTCGTGCGATCGAACCGTTCCATGTGATGGCGCTGCTGGCGCGGGCCAATGAATTGCAGGCCGAAGGCCACGACGTGATCCATCTGGAAATCGGCGAGCCGGACTTCACCACCGCCGAGCCGATCATTCGCGCCGGGCAAGCTGCGTTGACGGCGGGCAAGACCCGTTATACCGCCGCCCGTGGCATTCCCGAACTGCGCGAGGCGATCGCCGGTTTCTACCAATCGCGTTACGGCCTGAATATCGACCCACGGCGGATTCTGATCACGCCGGGCGGCTCCGGCGCGTTGTTGCTGGCCAGTGCCCTGTTGGTCGATCCGGGTAAACACTGGCTGCTCGCCGACCCGGGCTACCCGTGCAATCGGCATTTCTTGCGGCTGGTCGAAGGCGCGGCGCAATTGGTGCCGGTCGGGCCGGAGGTGCGTTATCAACTGACCCCGGATCTGGTGGCGCGGCATTGGGACCACGACAGTGTCGGCGCCCTCGTCGCTTCGCCGGCCAACCCGACCGGAACCCTGCTGACCCGCGATGAACTGGGCGGACTGTCCACAGCGATCAAGGCCCGACACGGGCACTTGGTGGTGGATGAGATCTACCACGGCCTGACCTACGGCACTGATGCTGCCAGTGTGCTGGAAGTCGATGACGGCGCTTTTGTCCTCAACAGTTTCTCCAAGTATTTCGGCATGACCGGTTGGCGCCTAGGCTGGCTGGTCGCGCCAGACGCGGCGGTCAGCGAATTGGAAAAGCTTGCGCAGAACCTCTACATCAGCGCGCCAAGCATGGCGCAATACGCTGCGCTGGCCTGTTTCGAGCCAGCCACCATTGCGATTCTCGAAGAGCGCCGCGCCGAGTTTGCGCGCCGTCGCGATTTTCTCCTGCCGGCGCTGCGTGAACTTGGTTTCAACATTGCCGTTGAGCCTGAAGGCGCGTTTTATCTGTACGCCGATATCAGCCGTTTCGGCGGCGATGCATTCGCATTCTGCCGACATTTCCTCGAAACCGAGCACGTTGCCTTTACGCCGGGACTGGATTTCGGTCGTTATCAGGCCGGTCATCACGTGCGCTTCGCTTACACACAAAACCTCGCACGTTTGCAGGCAGCGGTGGAGCGCATCGCGCGCGGCTTGAAGAGCTGGCAAGGCTGATGCGCTTTTATCCTGCTCTGGAAGAAGCGCGGCTGATTCGACGTTACAAGCGTTTTCTCGCTGATATCGAGACCGTTAGCGGCGAGTTGCTGACCATTCACTGTCCGAATACCGGTTCGATGCTCAATTGCCAGGTCGAGGGCGGGCAGGTCTGGTTCAGCCGCTCCAACGACCCTAAACGCAAGTTGCCCGGCACTTGGGAAATTGGCGAAACCCCGCAGGGCCGGCTGTTTTGCGTCAACACCGGGCGCGCCAACGGCTTGGTTGAGGAAGCCTTGCACGCTGGGGTGATTACCGAGTTGAACGGCTTTACCGCGTTGAAGCGTGAGGTTGCCTACGGACAGGAAAAAAGCCGCATCGACTTCCGCCTCGAATACCCCAGCGGCCCGGCGTATGTCGAAGTCAAAAGCGTCACCCTCGGCTTTGACGGCACGGCGGTGGCGGCGTTTCCCGATGCGGTGACCCAGCGCGGCGCCAAACATCTGCGCGAGCTGGCGCATCTGGCGCGCGACGGCATTCGGGCGGTGCAGTTGTACTGCGTGAACCTCACCGGCATCGATGCCGTGCGCCCGGCCGAGGAAATCGATTGGGCTTACGCCGAGGCGCTGCGTGAGGCGGTCGCGTGCGGTGTCGAGGTGTTGGCGTATGGCGTGCGCCTTGACCATGAAGAGATGGTCATCGATCGCCGGCTCGACGTGCGGCTCAACGGTTAAACGTCGATCCACACGCCTTGTGTATCCTCCCGGCATTCAATTGCCGTGAGCGACTGCCCGGCGCAGGGGCCGGCGACGCATTCGCCGTTCTCGATCAGAAACAGTGCGCCATGGGTGGCGCACTGGATCAGGCTGTTGCTCGGATCGAGAAACTGGTCGGGCTGCCATTCCAGCCCGACACCCCGGTGCGGGCAGCGATTGAAATAGACAAAGACTTGGCCACCTCGACGCACGGCAAACAGCTTTTTGCCTTCGATTTCGAAACCGCGACTGCCAGCTTCGGCCAGATCGCTGCCGGCGCAGAGAAACTTCATGGCTATCCTCTAATGTCCGCTCGTGTCGGGATATGTCCGAGCTTGACGTTCAAATGCAAACAATTATCAAATGGCGACCTTCTCCCACAAGGAGTCTGGCCGTTGCCGAGGATACTTGGCTCGCTGCGCCGATGCCCGGGAAACCTTGTTCAAGGAAGCTGCGTATGCGCCTGAAAACCCGCGTTGCCGTACTGTGCGTCGGCCTTTTTCTCAGCCATCAGGCGAGCGCAGCGGATTTACCGCAACGCTGGGTCAGCGCCGGCGGTGCGCTGTCGGAATGGGTCAGCGCACTGGGCGGCGAGTCGAAGCTGGTGGGGGTCGATACCACCAGCCAGCATCCCGAATCGTTGCAGGCGCTGCCGAGTATTGGTTATCAGCGCAGCCTGTCGGCCGAAGGCATCTTGAGCCTGCGTCCGGACATTCTGATCGGTACCGAAGAAATGGGGCCGCCGCCGGTTCTGGCGCAAGTCAAAGCAGCCAAGGTACAGGTCGAGTTGTTTTCAGCCCAGCCTGATCTGCCGACGCTGGAAAAGAATGTCACTCATCTGGGCCAGTTGCTCGGTGCGCAAGAGAAGGCTGCGCAGTTGCTGGAGAATTATCAACAGCAGCTCCAGGCGCAGACAGTGCGAGTTGCCCAAGTGCAAACCACACAGAAAGCCCCCGGTGTGTTGCTGCTGCTCGGGCACGCCGGCGGCAAGCCGTTGATCGCCGGCAAGGACACTGCCGCCGATTGGCTGCTGCAACAGGCGGGCGGGCACAACCTCGCGACGCATGCCGGCTACAAACCGTTTTCTGTCGAATCCCTCGCCAGCCTCGATCCCGAAGTACTGGTGTTCGCTGACCGAGCGTTGACCGGCGAAGCGGCAAAAGCCGCGTTGTTCAAGGAAAACCCCATCCTCAATTCCAGCCGCGCGGCCAAGAGCGGGCGGGTGATGGAGCTGGACCCGACGCTGCTGGTTGGCGGTCTCGGGCCACGGTTGCCGGCTGCTTTGCAAACCCTGACGGACAATTTCTACCCGGCCAAGGGCGGCCAATGACCACACTGGTCAAACCCCGTGGCTTGTTCATCGGCCTGACATTGTTGTGTCTGCTGGCGATCTGGCTGTCGCTGGCATTGGGGCCGGTGAGCCTGCCGCTGTTTGACACTTTGCGCGCCGCGCTGCGTCTGGTTGGCGTGCCGCTGGCGCCGGAGGGGCTGGAGCAGGCCGAGCTGATTCTCGGCCAGATCCGCCTGCCGCGAACCTTGCTCGGCTTGGCGGTCGGTGGCGTGCTGGCGCTGTCCGGCGTGGCGATGCAGGGTCTGTTTCGTAATCCGCTGGCGGACCCGGGGCTGGTCGGGGTGTCCAGTGGCGCGGCACTTGGCGCGGCGATTGCGATTGTCGGCGGCTCGTTCTTTGGCGGCCTGCCGGAGTGGTTCGGGCCGTATCTGTTGTCGGTGTGCGCGTTTCTTGGCGGGCTCGGGGTGACGGCGCTGGTCTATCGGCTGGGCAGGCGCAACGGTCAGACCCACGTGGCGACCATGTTGCTGGCCGGTATCGCGCTGACGGCGCTGGCCAGTTCGGCGGTCGGTCTGTTCACTTACCTGGCCGATGACGCCACGCTGCGCACCCTGACCTTCTGGAACCTGGGCAGCCTCAACGGCGCCAGTTACGCGCGGTTGTGGCCCTTGCTGATCATCACCATCGGCGTGGCGCTGTGGCTGCCGCGTCGGGCCAAGGCATTGAATGCCTTGTTGCTCGGTGAATCCGAGGCCGGTCATCTGGGCATCGATGTCGAACGGCTCAAGCGCGAACTGGTGTTCTGCACCGCGCTGGGTGTCGGCGCGGCGGTGGCCGCTGCGGGCATGATCGGTTTTGTCGGGCTTGTGGTGCCGCATCTGGTGCGCCTGCTGGCCGGCCCGGATCACAAAGTGCTATTGCCAGCCTCGGTGCTGGCGGGTGCGAGCCTGTTATTGCTCGCCGATCTGGTGGCGCGCCTGGCGCTGGCGCCGGCGGAGTTGCCGATCGGCATTGTCACCGCGTTTATCGGCGCGCCGTTCTTCCTTTATCTGCTGCTGCGAGGGCGTGCCTGATGTTGTCTGCGCACAATCTGCATGTCCGCCGTGGCCGCAAAGCAGTGCTCAGTGGGGTCACGCTGCAACTCGAACCCGGCGAGGTGCTTGGCGTGCTGGGACCGAACGGCGCCGGGAAAAGCACGTTGCTTGGCGCCTTGTGCGGGGAGTTGCTCGCCAGTGACGGCAACGTTTCGCTCGATGGTCAGGCATTGAGCTATTGGAGCGGAACACAGCGGGCACAACGACTGGCGGTGTTGCCGCAGGTGTCGACGCTGGATTTTGCCTTCGCCGTCGAAGAGGTCGTCGGCATGGGCCGTTTGCCGTACCAGACCGGGCGCGTACGTGATGACGAAATCGTCGCGGCAGCGCTGGCCGCCGCCGATGCCGGTCACTTGGGTGGGCGCAGCTATCTGGCATTGTCCGGTGGCGAGCGTCAGCGCGTGCATCTGGCGCGGGTGCTGGCGCAACTCTGGCCGGGTCAGGCCGGGCAAACCTTGTTGCTCGACGAACCGACATCGATGCTCGATCCGCTGCATCAGCACACCACCCTGCAGGCGGTGCGCGAGTTCGCCGATCGCGGCGCGGCGGTGCTGGTGATCCTGCATGATCTGAATCTTGCGGCGCGCTATTGTGATCGCGTGCTGTTGCTGGAGGAGGGGCGCCCGGTTGCGCTGGATACCCCGCAGCAGGTGCTGCGTCCGGATACGCTCAAAGCGGTGTTCGGCTTGGAGGTTTTGGTGCAACCGCACCCGGAGCGTGGGCATCCGCTGATCATCGCCCGCTGATCAATCATCGAGGTGTCGCATGCGTGGATTGTGGTTGTTGGCACTGGTGTTGCTCGCGGGGTGTCAGCACGTGGTGGCTCCACCGGTGGGCGGCGATATCCGCGATCTGCGCAGCGGCGAGATGCTCACCGCGCAGCAACTGCTGGTGCGTCTCGCTGAACCTGAGCGTTTGATCATCGGTGAGCAGCACGACAATGCCGATCATCATGCTGCGCAATTGTGGCTGTTGCAGTCGCTGGGCAAGCACCGGGCGCAAGGCAGTCTCCTGCTGGAAATGCTCACGCCGGATCAACAAGCGAAAGTCGATGCGCTGCGCCAGTCGAATTCCGTTGCGGCTGATTTGCCTGCGGCATTGACCTGGCAGGAGGGCTGGGACTGGAATCTTTACGGGCCGATCGTGCGCTTCGCTCTGACACAGCCATATCCGCTGCTGGCGGCCAATCTCGATGACACGGAAATCCGTGCGTTTTACCGAAATCCACCTGCGCTGAACGGTCCTCGCAGTAATGCGTTGTCCGTGCAGAACACGTTGCTTGGACAAGTCAGTGAATCCCACTGCGGCCTGCTGCCCGAATCACGGATGCCGGCGATGCTGGCAATTCAGCAACAGCGTGATCGACGCATGGCCGAACGCATGCTGGCTGCGCCAATGCCTTCGATCCTGCTGGCCGGTGCCTGGCATGCGCGCAAGGATGTTGGCGTGCCGCTGCATCTGATGGATCTCGGCGCTGGCAAGCCACCGATCGTATTGATGCTGGCCGAGCAGGGCGCTGCGGTAACGGCGGCGATGGCCGATTACGTCTGGTACACGCCGGCCACACCGAAGCCGGATTACTGCGAGCAGATGCGTCAGCAATTCGCCAAATGACTTTCCGGCAGGCAAAAAAAGACCCGGTAAAAACCGGGTCAAATAACCGTGATTAGCCTGATGAGGAGATAATCTGAGAGTCCGAACCAAGGGCTTTTCAGAATATCGACTGATCTCGCGACCAGTTGTGATAATCATAGCGATTCTCATTACCGCGTCAACCGCTGTTTTTGCAAATCTGTAATTTAGTTTTGCGAGTGGTGGTGAGGCCCTGTGAATAAAGGGCTATGCGCTAGGTGCGCTGCGTCGTCAACTGCGTGATCTGGCGATTCAACTGTCCGATGCGTCGAGCCATACCCTCAATCAGGCCATGGGCGATCTTCGGGTTGCTGCGGGTCATGCTCAAAAACTGATCACCAGGAATCAACATCACCGTGCTCGGCTCGGACGTCACCACCGAAGCGTTGCGCGGCTCGCCGGTAAACAACGCCATGGCGCCGAAAATCTCGTCCTTCGGCACGTCACCGACCTTGTGCCCGTCGACGAACGCCTCGGCGTGCCCGTCGATGATCACGAAGACATGATCCGCTGCATCGCCCTGTTGGATCAGCACGGCGCCGGCCTCGACCCGTTTGAAGCCGTTGGTGCTGCGGAACTCACGGGGTTTCAACTCGGCCACAGCGTGGGCGAGCAGCGCCATTTGCCCGAGCAGATAGCTCAGAAGCTGCTCGGCTCGATCAGGGTCGGCATACAAATGCTGCAAAACCTCTGCGCGACCATAGGGCAGCAGGCGCACAGTGCTGTCGCTGCATACGCGACAGTCGCTCCATTGCTCGCCACGTTGCAGACCGAGCAGATCACCTTCCTGCCAATAGAACAGAGGGCGGCCCGCGATGCAGCCATGCACAACGCCCTCGCTCAGCAAAAACAGCTGATCGTCCGGCAACTGCGCTAACAAATCATCCGTGGCCTCCAGTTCGACAACAGGCGCGCACGGCGACAAATCCTGTAGCCATTGCCCGGGAAGACTCTGCAAGCGATTGATCAATACGTCGGCGTGCGCCGACTGTTCCCCCAGCAAATACATGGCGTCAGCGCCTGTTCAGTTTTTATGGCGCGCAGAAATGGCTTCGAGCTGCTTGTTCAAGGCGTCCTTGCGCTCGGCAGGGATGTCGTTCCAGTGCACGTCCATCAACGCCCCTTCGATCGCATACAACAACACCTTTGAAGCGCGAAAGCCTCGAGTACGCACGGCCCGGTAGGCATCCACTGCACCGAGGCGACGCAAGTCCGAGGCGCTGTGGATGCCCACGGCATGCAGCCATTGCGCCGATGTCTTGCCAAGATTTTTCAGGTGTTGCAGTTCATCATTCATCAAGCCTCCTTGCGACGGCCGAATGGTGCGTGGGCGAGCTTCTCAGCAGTGTAGCCATCAGTAGGAAAAGCGTGGTTGTTTGGTCGGATTCGACGCAAAAGCTTCTAAGAAAGGGGGGTAAAGGACCTGCGAACGCAGAGGGAAGGGAGGTAAACGATTATCAATGGGGGAGCGAGCCTGCTTGCGAAGAGGGCGTATCAGACACAATCGATATCAACTGACACTACGCCTTCGCGAGCAGGCTCGCTCCCACAGGGGCAAGGCGTGGTGTCAGGAAGATTTCCGGATATCAGCGGGTGCGATAGCGCAACCGTGTACCGAAATTCATTGACATCAGGATCTCGTCGGCACTCAGCTCCGGCGGAAAGTACGCACCGGAAATCTGTGCATGGGCCAGGCTGGCGCCTTCGAGCGAAGCCTTGCGGAAATCGATGCCACGCAAATCGGCGGAGCGGAAATACGCATCCCGGAAATCCACGTTATCGGCGTTCAGTTCACGCAGGTCGAGGCCACGGAAATCGCCGCCGACCATGTCGATCAGATCATCCTGTGGACGTTCTTTGTTGAAGCCTGCAACGTCATCTTTGTGCAGCAGGGCGTAAAGCGGAGTGTCGAGCAGTTTAGGCTGGCTCATGTCAGATCACCTGTTGGTTTTATGACGCCAGTATAGTGCCACTATTTGCCGGCCGTGAAGCGAGCGAGGGCTTCACGGCCGAAATAGTTTTTTACAGGCCCGGCAGGCGCTGACGGATCTGCGCGACCACGGTGTCCAGCGTGCCGGATTCATTGGTCTGCACGCGTTTGCTGCGCAGAATCTCCTCCGGGGTCAGCGCTTCGCGGTTGACCTGCTGCGCTTCGATCACTGCCAGGGTGGCGTCGGACGGATCCTTCTGATCGGCCTGGCGCATCGCCAGCCAGCTCTCGATCACGGCTTGCGGGGCGTTGCAGTCGAGGATCAGGAACGGCGTGCCGGTGGCTTCGGCAATCTTCGCCGCGTTGTCGCGCTGTTCACGCTTGAGGTAAGTCGCGTCGATCACCACCGGGAAGCCGGCGTGCAGGATCACCTCGGCGATTTCATGCAGGCGCGCGTAGGTCGCGGTGCTGGCATCGGCGCTGTAAATGCCGGCCTGCACGTCGTTGGCAACGGTCTGCTCACCGAACAGGCGCTTGCGCTCGACATCGGAACGCAGGCGAATTGCGCCCAGCGCTTCGACCAGGCGCATGGCCACATGGCTCTTGCCGACGGCGGAAACACCGTGGGTAATGGCCATGAAGCGCGAAGGAATGGTGCTGTAGCTTTCCGCCAGGTTGGCGTAGTTGCGGTACTGGCGCAGGGTGGTGGCGCGCTGCACCGCAGTCGCGTCCGCCGGCATGCTGAACAATGCCACCTTGGCCCGCACCAGCGCGCGGTAGGCTTTATAGAAGTTCAGCACTTCCAGGCCCTCATAGTCGCCGGTCAGTTCCAGATACTGGCTGATGAGGCGACGCGCCAACGATTTCAGGCCACGGTCTTCCAGGTCCATGGCGAGGAAGCCGGTGTCGGCCCAGACATCAGTGAAACGGAATGGCTCGTTGAACTCGATGCAGTCGAAGATCACCACATTGCCGTCGATGACCGTGGCGTTGCCCAGGTGAATGTCGCCGTGGCATTCACGGGTGAAACCTTGTGTCTTGCGCTGGGCGAACAGGGGCTTGAGGCGCTCGAAGCTGCTTTCGGCCCAGGCTTTCAATGCCTCAAGTTGCAGCAAGTCGTTCTTGTCGCTGAGGAACGGCAGGATCTGCTCGAAATTTTGCGCGACCGGCGCCATCACGCTGTCCGGTGTACCGGCGTCGTGTTCGGCCGGGACTTTCGGGGCGTTGAGATGGAAATGGGCGATCTGCTCGGCCAACGCGTCGATGTGCTGAGTGGTCAGTTCGCCATTGGCTTGCAGGGTGCTGAGCAAGCCGCTCTGCGGGAACTGGCGCATTTTCAGCACGTATTCGATAGCCGGGCCGTCGCCGCCCAGTTGCGGTGCCTCGACGCTGCCGGTGACCGGCAACACGTCCAGATACAAATCATCGGTCAGACGCTGGTTCAGCCGCAGCTCTTCAGCGCAGAAATGCGCACGTGCGTCGAGGCTGGTGAAGTCGAGGAAGCCGAAATTCACCGGCTTCTTCACTTTATAGGCAAAGGGCCCGGTGAGAATCACCCACGAGATGTGGGTTTCGATGACCTGAAACCCTTCGACGGGATGCGGGTAGAGGGCCGGGTTTTGCAGGGCAGCGATCAGGGACTGGCTCACGGGCGATCCTTCAGAGGCGGGGGAATTCGAGGCGGCCATTATGGCTGCTTGCCCGCCTGACGCAAACCTCCGCGCGTGCCTGTTGAGGATCGATAAAGTGCGTATAATCCGCCGCCATGACTCGATCCCGATCCCCCCGTACCAAGAAAAAACCACCAGCCAAGGGCCTCAGCCCATGGTTGAGCTGGGCCATTAAACTCAGCCTGGTCGGCCTTGTAGTGCTGGCCGGCTTTGCCGTTTACCTCGATGCCGTGGTGCAGGAGAAGTTCTCCGGCAAGCGCTGGACCATCCCGGCCAAGGTATACGCGCGCCCGCTCGAGCTGTTCGTCGGACAGAAGCTCAGCAAGGACGATTTCCTCACCGAACTCGATGCCCTCGGCTATCGCCGCGAAGCCGTGAGCAACGGCCCCGGCGCCGCAGCCGTCAGCGGCAATACGGTTGACCTGAACACCCGTGGCTTCCAGTTCTATGAAGGTCTGGAAAAGCCGCAGCCGGTGCGTGTGCGCTTCTCCGGCGATTACGTCGCCGAACTGTCCTCGACCAACGGTTCGAAACTGTCGGTGGTGCGCCTCGAGCCGCTGATGATCGGCGGCATTTACCCGAAAAATCTCGAAGACCGCATCCTGATCAAACTCGATCAGGTGCCGCCGTACCTGCTCGAAACCCTGATCGCCGTCGAAGACCGCGACTTCTACAGCCACTGGGGCGTGTCGCCGAAATCGATCGCCCGCGCCGTGTGGATCAACACCTCCGGCGGCAAGATGACCCAGGGCGGCAGTACGCTGACCCAGCAGTTGGTGAAGAACTTTTACCTGACAAGCGAACGCAGCCTGACCCGCAAGCTCACCGAAGCGATGATGGCGTTGCTGCTGGAACTGCATTACGACAAGAAGGAAATTCTTGAGGCCTACCTCAACGAAGTCTTCGTCGGTCAGGACGGCCAGCGTGCGGTGCACGGTTTTGGTCTGGCCAGTCAGTTCTTCTTCGGCCAGCCATTGTCCGAGCTGAAACTGCATCAAGTTGCGATGCTGGTCGGCATGGTCAAGGGACCGTCCTACTACAACCCGCGCCGCAACCCGGAACGCGCGCTGGAGCGGCGCAATCTGGTCCTCGACGTGCTGGCGCAGCAAGGCGTGGCAACCCCCGAACAAGTCGAAGCGGCGAAGAAAATGCCGCTCGGTGTGACGACTCGCGGCAAGCTCGCCGACAGCTCGTTCCCGGGCTTTATCGACCTGGTCAAACGCCAGTTGCGCGAAGACTACCGCGACGAAGACTTGACCGAAGAAGGCCTGCGCATCTTCACCAGTTTCGACCCGATTCTGCAGATGAAAGCCGAAGCCTCGGTCAACGACACATTCAAGCGTCTGGCCGGGCGCAAGGGCTCGGATGACGTCGAAGCGGCGATGGTCGTGACCAACCCGGAAACCGGCGAAGTCCAGGCGATGATCGGCAGCCGTCAGGCCAGTTACGCCGGTTTCAACCGCGCACTCGATGCGGTACGCCCGATCGGCTCGCTGATCAAACCGGCGGTGTATCTGACCGCGCTTGAGAAACCGAGCCAGTACACGCTGACCAGTTGGCTGTCGGACGATCCGCTGTCAGTCAAAGGCGCCAACGGTCAGGTGTGGAAGCCGCAGAACTACGATCGCCGCTCCCACGGTACGGTGTTCCTCTATCAGGGCCTGGCGCATTCCTACAACCTGTCGACCTCGCGCCTGGGCCTGGAAGTCGGCGTGCCGAACGTGCTCAAGACCGTAGGTCGTCTGGGAGTTACCCGTGAATTCCCGGCGTTCCCGTCGATGCTGCTCGGTGCTGGCGGCATGACGCCGATCGAAGTGGCGACCATGTACCAGACGCTGGCCAACGGTGGTTTCAATACGCCGATGCGCGGCATTCGCAGCGTGCTGACCGCCGAGGGCGAGCCGCTCAAGCGTTATCCGTTCCAGATCGAACAGCGCTTCGACCCTGCCTCGATTTACCTGATCCAGAACGCCATGCAGCGGGTGATGCGTGAAGGTACCGGCAGTTCGGTTTATAACGTGCTGCCCAAGACCCTGACACTGGCGGGCAAGACCGGTACCAGTAACGATTCGCGCGACAGCTGGTTTGCCGGTTTCAGTCAGGATCTGCTGGCAGTGGTCTGGCTGGGTCGCGACGACAACGGCAAGACGCCGTTCACCGGGGCCACCGGTGCGCTGCAGGTCTGGACCAGTTTCATGCGCAAGGCCGATCCGCTGCCGCTGGACATGCCGCAGCCGGACAACGTCGTGCAAGCGTGGGTCGATTCGCGCACCGGCCAGGGTTCGGATGCCAACTGCCCCGGCGCGGTACAGATGCCGTATATTCGCGGCAGCGAGCCGCCACCCGGCGCCGCGTGTGCAAGCGAAACACCTGCCTCGCCGGAATCGGTGATGGACTGGGTCAAGGGCTGGATGAATTAAGCAAAGAGGGTTTCAAGTGAACAAGTGGTTGATTCCAGCGGTGACCGCCGTGGCTTTGCTCAGCGGCTGCTCCACCGTACAGCGTGGTTCGATTCCGGTAGTGGATTCGGGTACGGCCGTGTCCAATAGCGAACGCATCGGCGCCAATGGCGGTTTCCGCCAGACCACGGTCAAGCGCCCGGCGCAGGGCCAGACTCAGGCGATTCCGCAAGGCGATACCGGCGTGGTGGTGATGGTGCCGGGCGGCGGTGCTGCGGTGTCAACACCGATCAGTTCTTCGCCGATCGTCCCGGGGCCTGCATCCGGCGGTATCACGTCGGGGCCTTACAACCCATCGGCGGTTGAGTCGGCACCGATCAACTCCGGCAGCTACAGCATGCCGTCGACGCCAAGTGGCATTCCTTCGGCCAGCAGCGGTGGCGGGCTGTCGGCGGATGAGCAACTGGACGGTCCGGTACTCGCCTTGCTGACCACCGCGCAACAGCAGCAGGCCGGCGGCGACCTCAACGGTGCCTCTTCCAGCCTGGAGCGGGCGCAACGTGTCGCCCCCCGTGAGCCACAAGTGCTTTACCGTCTGGCGCAGGTGCGCATGGCCCAGGGCGATGCGCCGCAAGCCGAGCAATTTGCCCGTCGCGCGTTGACCATGGCCAACGGTCGTCCGGATCTGCAAGCCAGCCTGTGGGAAATCATCGCTCAATCTCGTGAGAAACAAGGCGATTCCGCCGGCGCCGCGCTGGCCCGTCAGAAGGCCAAGGTTTCCCTGTGATGGACGTGCGTTTCCCGAAAATCGCCGATCAGCTGTTGTTGATTGAACGCGAGCTGCGCACCCAGGGCTGGTGGGATGAGGTTCAGCCGTCGGTCGAAGCCCTGAGCAGTGTCGAGCCGTTCTCGGTCGACACGCTGGACTTCGAGCAATGGCTGCAATGGATCTTCCTGCCGCGCATGAAGATGATCCTCGAACAGGATCTGCCCTTACCGAACGCCTCGGGCATTCAGGAAATGGCGGAAATGGTCTTCGCCCAGCGCAACCTTGGCGGCAAGGATCGGCAGTTGCAGGTGCTGCTCAAAGAGTTTGACCGGCTGATCACTGCCTCCCGCTGAGCGCGGTTGTGTAGGAGCTTTGTAGGAGCTGCCGAAGGCTGCGATCTTTTGACTTTAGACGAGCAGGATCAAAAGATCGCAGCCTCGTTGCACTCGTCAGCTCCTACAAGTTCCGACGTCGCGATTACGAGCAATTCTCGGCAATCTGCTTTTTCGCTTCGACGATGCGTTCCTGACGCTGTGTATCGTCGAGCCTGCGCACATCCCCCTCGACCTCCTCACGCAAACGCGGATTGTTCTGCAGTTGCGCCAGGTTCGTGCGTGCCTGTTCGCAAAAGGCCTCGAGCTGCGCCTGCTGCTCGGCGACCTGTTTCTTCACCTTGGCATCAATGGCTTTCTGATCGCCGAGTACGCCGCCGCCCGGCAGCGGCGCGGCTTTCGGCGCGGGTGAGGAGGGCGTTTGCAGGGTCGTCGCCGGTTGGCCCTGCGGCGGTTGTGCATCGAAATGCGTGACGCCTTGGGCATCGACCCATTTGTAGATTTGAGCGGCCGAGCACCATGGGCTGAGACCGATCAGCAGAGTAAGGAGGAGCGTTCGCATGCTGATTCCTTGGCAAAAATGCGCAATTGACGCTAACAGAGTAGCGCTTTTCAGGTTTTTTCTTGCGTTCTCATGTGCTTACCCACAATTAACCCCACAGACGACTTGACTTGCAGAGGGCGAAACAGAAGAATCCAAAGTCCGCTGTAGAGGGACTGCCAGAAGCAGACCCACTCGGTAGATCATGAGGCGCACATCCGCGCCGACCTGTTACACCCGCAACGCGTTACCTCGCGCTGGGTGGGAAAGGCCCGCAACACTTGGGACGATCCCAATACTTGCTCAGTCAGTGCTGACGTAGTCGGCGACCACCGTCGCTCATGCTCTGCCGAGAAGTAAACCTATTAAGACCCGCCCCTTTTTTGTGGACGGTATTCTGGCGTTTTAGAGGTGAACAACGTGGAGCTTTTATCTGGCGGTGAGATGCTCGTCCGCTTTTTGCGTGACGAAGGCGTCAAATATATCTACGGGTACCCGGGTGGTGCTCTCCTGCATGTTTACGATGCCCTGTTCAAAGAACCGGAAGTGACCCACATCCTGGTTCGTCACGAACAAGCGGCGACCCATATGGCTGACGGCTACGCCCGTGCCACCGGTAAAGCCGGCGTGGTATTGGTGACATCCGGTCCAGGCGCCACAAACGCCATCACCGGTATCGCCACCGCCTATATGGACTCGATTCCGATGGTGATCATTTCCGGTCAGGTGCCAAGCACCATGGTCGGCACCGACGCGTTCCAGGAAACCGACATGATCGGTATCTCCCGGCCGATCGTGAAGCACAGCTTCATGATCAAGCACGCTTCGGAAATCCCGGAAGTCATGAAGAAGGCCTTCTACCTGGCGCAGTCCGGTCGTCCGGGCCCGGTCGTGGTCGACATCCCGAAAGACATGACCAATCCGGCCGAGAAATTCGAATACGTTTTCCCGAAGAAAGCCAAGCTGCGTTCCTACAGCCCGGCCGTTCGCGGTCACTCCGGGCAGATCCGCAAGGCGGCAGAAATGTTGTTGGCGGCCAAGCGCCCGGTGCTGTACTCCGGCGGCGGCGTGATTCTCGGCAATGGCTCCGCGCAACTGACCGAGCTGGCGAAAATGCTCAACCTGCCGGTGACCAACACCTTGATGGGTCTGGGCGCTTTCCCTGGCACTGACCGTCAGTTCATCGGCATGCTCGGCATGCACGGCAGCTACACCGCGAACCTGGCGATGCACCATGCCGATGTGATCCTCGCCGTCGGCGCACGCTTCGACGATCGGGTGATCAACGGCCCGGCGAAATTCTGCCCGAACGCCAAGATCATCCACATCGACATCGACCCGGCGTCGATCTCCAAGACCATCAAGGCTGACGTGCCAATCGTGGGTCCGGTCGAGAGCGTCCTGACCGAAATGGTCGCGATCCTCAAGGAAATCGGCGAGACCCCGAACAAGGATTCCGTGGCCAGTTGGTGGAAGCAGGTCGATGAATGGCGTGGCGATCGCGGCCTGTTCCCTTATGAAAAGGGCGACGGCAGCAAGATCAAACCGCAGACCGTGATCGAAACCCTCTGCGAAGTGACCAAGGGCGACGCCTTTGTGACCTCCGACGTGGGTCAGCACCAGATGTTCGCTGCGCAGTACTACACGTTCAACAAGCCTAACCGCTGGATCAACTCCGGTGGTCTGGGCACGATGGGCTTCGGTCTGCCAGCAGCGATGGGCATCAAGCTGAGCTTTCCGGACGACGACGTTGCCTGCGTCACCGGCGAAGGCAGTATCCAGATGAACATCCAGGAGCTGTCGACCTGCCTGCAATACGGCTTGCCGGTAAAGATCGTCATCCTCAACAACGGTGTGCTGGGCATGGTTCGCCAGTGGCAGGACATGAGCTACGGCAGCCGTCACTCGCACTCCTACATGGAATCGCTGCCCGACTTCATCAAGCTGGCTGAAGCCTACGGCCACGTTGGCGTACGCATCACCGAATCGAAAGATTTGAAGTCGAAGATGGCCGAAGCGTTCGCCATGAAGGATCGCCTGGTGATCATCGATGTTGCGGTCGACACCAGCGAGCACGTCTACCCGATGCAGATCAAAGACGGCTCCATGCGCGATATGTGGCTGAGCAAGACGGAGCGTACTTAATCATGCGGCACATTATTTCCCTGCTTCTGGAAAACGAACCCGGCGCTCTGTCTCGTGTAGTCGGCCTGTTCTCGCAGCGCAACTACAACATCGAAAGCCTGACCGTGGCGCCGACCGAAGACCCGACCCTGTCGCGTCTGACGCTGACCACCGTGGGCCACGATGAAGTCATCGAGCAGATCACCAAAAACCTGAACAAGCTGATCGAAGTGGTCAAGCTGGTGGACCTGTCGGAAAGCGCTCACATCGAGCGTGAACTGATGCTGGTCAAGGTCAAGGCCACTGGCGCCCAGCGCGCCGAGATCAAACGCACTACCGATATCTACCGTGGGCAGATCGTCGATGTCAGCGCCAGCGTGTATACCGTTCAGTTGACCGGTACCAGCGACAAGCTCGACAGCTTCATTCAGTCCATCGGCACCGCATCGATTCTGGAAACCGTCCGTAGCGGCGTGACCGGCATTGCTCGCGGCGACAAAGTTCTCAGCATCTAAACCAAATTAGCGCATGGCCTGAACGGCCGGATATAAGGGGAAATTCATGAAAGTTTTCTACGATAAAGACTGCGACCTGTCGATCATCCAGGGCAAGAAAGTTGCCATCATCGGTTACGGCTCCCAGGGCCACGCTCAAGCGTGCAACCTGAAAGACTCCGGTGTCGACGTTACCGTCGGTCTGCGTAAAGGTTCGGCCACCGTTGCCAAAGCCGAAGCTCACGGCCTGAAAGTGACCGACGTTGCTTCCGCTGTTGCCGCTGCCGACCTGGTCATGATCCTGACCCCGGACGAGTTCCAGTCCTCGCTGTACAAGAACGAAATCGAGCCGAACATCAAGAAAGGCGCCACTCTGGCCTTCTCCCACGGCTTCGCGATTCACTACAACCAGGTTGTTCCGCGTGCCGACCTCGACGTGATCATGATCGCGCCGAAAGCCCCGGGCCACACCGTGCGTTCCGAGTTCGTCAAAGGCGGCGGTATCCCTGACCTGATCGCGATCTACCAGGACGCCTCGGGCAACGCCAAAAACGTTGCACTGTCCTACGCCGCTGGCGTCGGTGGCGGTCGTACCGGCATCATCGAAACCACCTTCAAGGACGAGACCGAAACTGACCTGTTCGGCGAACAAGCCGTTCTGTGTGGCGGTACCGTTGAACTGGTGAAAGCCGGTTTCGAAACTCTGGTTGAAGCTGGCTACGCGCCGGAAATGGCCTACTTCGAGTGCCTGCACGAACTGAAGTTGATCGTTGACCTCATGTACGAAGGCGGTATCGCCAACATGAACTACTCGATCTCCAACAACGCCGAGTACGGCGAGTACGTGACTGGCCCGGAAGTGATCAACGCCGAATCCCGTCAGGCCATGCGCAACGCCCTGAAACGTATTCAGGACGGCGAATACGCCAAAATGTTCATCAGCGAAGGCGCAACCGGCTACCCTTCGATGACCGCCAAGCGTCGTAACAACGCCGCTCACGGTATCGAAATCATCGGCGAGCAACTGCGCTCCATGATGCCGTGGATCGGTGCCAACAAGATCGTCGACAAAGCCAAAAACTAAGTCGTCGTCCCTTGCACGAAAAACGCGGCCTAGGCCGCGTTTTTTCGTTTGGGCCGGTGCTTCTGGTATAAAGCTGCATCGTTTGTGGCCGAACTGTCGTCCTCAAGCCTCTGTCGAATTTTTTCCAAACCGTTGCAAGGTAATGTCCATGAGCGAACGTCCCGAAGAGCCGAACAAGGCTTCCGACGCCGAAAGCCTGCTGCCCATCGATGAACACATCGAAGAAGGGCACGACGCCGAAGGTCGTAAAGTCCGGCATCGTGGTATCTATCTGCTGCCGAACCTGTTCACCACCGCCAACCTGTTCGCAGGCTTCTATTCCATCATCAACTCGATGAGCGCGCAGGCCGCGTTGAGCGCCGGCGACTCGGTGAATGCGAGCAAGTACTTCGCCTTCGCTGCAATCGCGATTTTCGTCGCGATGGTGCTCGACGGTCTCGATGGTCGCGTAGCGCGCATGACCAATACGCAAAGTGCTTTCGGCGCCGAGTATGACTCGCTGTCGGACATGGTCGCCTTCGGCGTCGCGCCGGCATTGCTGGCCTTCGGTTGGGCGCTGGGAGACATGGGCAAGGTCGGCTGGATGGTCGCCTTCATATATGTAGCGGGAGCGGCGTTGCGTCTGGCGCGTTTCAACACCCAGGTCGGCACGGCGGACAAACGCTACTTCATCGGTCTGGCCAGCCCGGCGGCGGCAGGTGTGGTGGCCGGCATTGTCTGGGCGTTCAGCGATTACGGCATTCAGGGTTCGAAGATGTCGTTCCTGGTGGCGTTGATGGTGGCGGCGGCCGGCATGCTGATGGTCAGCAACATCAAGTACAACAGCTTCAAGGAGCTGGATCTCAAAGGTCGCGTGCCGTTCGTGGCGATCCTGGCGGTGGTGCTGGTATTCGCTGTCGTGTTCAGTGATCCGCCGCGCATTCTGCTGCTGGTGTTCCTCGCCTATGCGGCGTCCGGTCCGGTGCAGTATCTGTTGCGCCTTCGTCGTCACAAAAACGCCGAGTGATGTAATTTCCCGCATACTCCGCAGTCTATGGGTGCACCTGTCCTCCAAAGCTGCGGAGTTGTCATGTTGATCAAGATCCCCAAAGCATCCGACTGCCATGAGTCGGATGTCACGCCTGAAGCCATTTATCTCTCCCGCCGCCAATTGCTCGGCGCCACTGCTGCCGGTATTGCCGTGAGCAGCCTGCCGCGCTGGGCCAATGCCGCTGATACCCCTCGCTACTCTGACGTCGAATCCGGCAAGGCTCCGGCCTGGTTTGCCGAAAAGCTTCCTTCTACTCAATGGGGGGCGGTCAATGTCAAGGACGAGGCGATCACGCCTTATAAAGACGCTACGAACTACAACAACTTTTATGAATTCGGTACCGGCAAGGGCGATCCCGCGAGGAACGCTGGCGACCTGAAAACCGAACCCTGGAGCGTGGTCATTGACGGGGAGGTGGGTAAGCCGGGGCGTTATGCGCTGGAAGACTTCATGAAGCCGTATCAACTGGAGGAACGTATTTATCGTCTGCGCTGCGTCGAGGCGTGGTCGATGGTCATTCCCTGGATCGGCTTTCCCATCTCGGCCTTGCTCAAGCAGGTCGAGCCGACTTCCAAGGCCAAGTACATCCGCTTTGAAACCCTGCAGGATCCCAAGAGCATGCCCGGCCAGCGTTCCGGTTTTGCCTTGATCGACTGGCCGTACGTCGAAGGCTTGCGTCTGGATGAGGCGATGAATCCTTTGGCAATTCTGGCGGTGGGCATGTATGGACGCGAACTGCCGAACCAGAACGGCGCGCCTTTGCGTCTGGTGGTGCCGTGGAAGTACGGCTTCAAAAGCGTGAAATCCATTGTGCGCATCAGTCTGGTCAGCGAGCAGCCGAAGACCACTTGGCAAAGCATTGCTGCCGATGAATATGGCTTCTACGCGAATGTGAATCCGACGGTTGATCATCCGCGCTGGACCCAAGCCCGCGAGCGGCGCTTGCCGAACAGCCTGTTCAAACCGAATGTGCGCGATACGGAGATGTTCAACGGCTACTCGGATGAAGTCGCTTCTTTATATACAGGGCTCGATCTGCGGAAGAACTACTGATGCGTTATCCGTTCTGGCGAGTGGGCGTGTTCATTGCGGCAGCGATCTGGCCATTGCTGTGGTTCTATCAGGCGTTCGCCGATCTGCTCGGGCCTGATCCAGGCAAGGTGCTGGTTGATCGTCTCGGGCTTGGCACGCTGGTGTTGCTGTTGATTACGTTGAGCATGACGCCGTTGCAAAAGCTGAGCGGCTGGGCGGGGTGGATTGCAGTGCGCCGGCAGTTAGGGCTTTGGTGTTTTGCTTATGTAGCGCTACATCTGTTCAGCTATATGGCGTTTATCCTCGGGTTTGACTGGTCACAGTTGGGCGTTGAGCTACGTAAGCGGCCTTACATCATTGTCGGTGCACTCGGCTTTCTCGGATTGCTGATACTGGCAGTGACGTCGAATCGTTATAGTCAGCGTCGTTTGGGTGCTCGCTGGAAGAAGCTGCATCGCTTGGTTTACGTGATACTTGGGCTGGGTTTGCTGCATATGCTCTGGATCGTGCGGGCCGATCTAGAGGAGTGGGCGATTTATGCCTTTATAGGCGCTGTGCTCTTGCTGCTTCGTGTGCCGCCGGTGATGAGACGAATCCCGCGTTTAATGGCTAAAAAGCAGAATCTGCAAGAAAAGCGAAATTAACGGTTGACGGCAGATTCCAGAGGTCTATAATTCGCCCCACTTCCGGCGCAGTCGAAACGGAAAACTCCTTGAGATTCAAAGAGTTACGCGGTTTTCGACAGCGGCTTGCTTCAGATCATCGAAGCCTGGAAGGAGTTGAAAGAGCAGCGATGTGTAGCTCTTTTAACGGTTCGATCTTCTCGGTCGAAAGCGGAGAAAAAGAGGTGTTGACAGCAGCGATTAACGCTGTAGAATTCGCCTCCCGCTAACGAGAGATCGGAAGCGCAAGTGGTTGAAGTTGTTGAAGAATTCTTCGAAAACTTCTGAAAATAATCACTTGACAGCAAATGAGGCTGCTGTAGAATGCGCGCCTCGGTTGAGACGAAAGATCTTAACCAACCGCTCTTTAACAACTGAATCAAGCAATTCGTGTGGGTGCTTGTGCAGTCAGACTGATAGTCAACAAGATTATCAGCATCACAAGTTACTCCGCGAGAAATCAAAGATGTAACCAACGATTGCTGAGCCAAGTTTAGGGTTTCTTAAAAACCCAAAGATGTTTGAACTGAAGAGTTTGATCATGGCTCAGATTGAACGCTGGCGGCAGGCCTAACACATGCAAGTCGAGCGGATGAGAGGAGCTTGCTCCTGGATTCAGCGGCGGACGGGTGAGTAATGCCTAGGAATCTGCCTGGTAGTGGGGGACAACGTTTCGAAAGGAACGCTAATACCGCATACGTCCTACGGGAGAAAGCAGGGGACCTTCGGGCCTTGCGCTATCAGATGAGCCTAGGTCGGATTAGCTAGTTGGTGAGGTAATGGCTCACCAAGGCGACGATCCGTAACTGGTCTGAGAGGATGATCAGTCACACTGGAACTGAGACACGGTCCAGACTCCTACGGGAGGCAGCAGTGGGGAATATTGGACAATGGGCGAAAGCCTGATCCAGCCATGCCGCGTGTGTGAAGAAGGTCTTCGGATTGTAAAGCACTTTAAGTTGGGAGGAAGGGTTGTAGATTAATACTCTGCAATTTTGACGTTACCGACAGAATAAGCACCGGCTAACTCTGTGCCAGCAGCCGCGGTAATACAGAGGGTGCAAGCGTTAATCGGAATTACTGGGCGTAAAGCGCGCGTAGGTGGTTTGTTAAGTTGGATGTGAAATCCCCGGGCTCAACCTGGGAACTGCATCCAAAACTGGCAAGCTAGAGTATGGTAGAGGGTGGTGGAATTTCCTGTGTAGCGGTGAAATGCGTAGATATAGGAAGGAACACCAGTGGCGAAGGCGACCACCTGGACTGATACTGACACTGAGGTGCGAAAGCGTGGGGAGCAAACAGGATTAGATACCCTGGTAGTCCACGCCGTAAACGATGTCAACTAGCCGTTGGGAGCCTTGAGCTCTTAGTGGCGCAGCTAACGCATTAAGTTGACCGCCTGGGGAGTACGGCCGCAAGGTTAAAACTCAAATGAATTGACGGGGGCCCGCACAAGCGGTGGAGCATGTGGTTTAATTCGAAGCAACGCGAAGAACCTTACCAGGCCTTGACATCCAATGAACTTTCCAGAGATGGATTGGTGCCTTCGGGAACATTGAGACAGGTGCTGCATGGCTGTCGTCAGCTCGTGTCGTGAGATGTTGGGTTAAGTCCCGTAACGAGCGCAACCCTTGTCCTTAGTTACCAGCACGTAATGGTGGGCACTCTAAGGAGACTGCCGGTGACAAACCGGAGGAAGGTGGGGATGACGTCAAGTCATCATGGCCCTTACGGCCTGGGCTACACACGTGCTACAATGGTCGGTACAAAGGGTTGCCAAGCCGCGAGGTGGAGCTAATCCCATAAAACCGATCGTAGTCCGGATCGCAGTCTGCAACTCGACTGCGTGAAGTCGGAATCGCTAGTAATCGCGAATCAGAATGTCGCGGTGAATACGTTCCCGGGCCTTGTACACACCGCCCGTCACACCATGGGAGTGGGTTGCACCAGAAGTAGCTAGTCTAACCTTCGGGAGGACGGTTACCACGGTGTGATTCATGACTGGGGTGAAGTCGTAACAAGGTAGCCGTAGGGGAACCTGCGGCTGGATCACCTCCTTAATCGACGATATCAGCTGCTGCATGAGCTCCCACACGAATTGCTTGATTCATTGAAGAAGACGATAGAAGCAGCCCGAAATTGGGTCTGTAGCTCAGTTGGTTAGAGCGCACCCCTGATAAGGGTGAGGTCGGCAGTTCGAATCTGCCCAGACCCACCAATTTTGTGTGGGAAACGCCTGTAGGAATACGGGGCCATAGCTCAGCTGGGAGAGCGCCTGCCTTGCACGCAGGAGGTCAGCGGTTCGATCCCGCTTGGCTCCACCACTACTGCTTCTGAAGTTTGAAAGCTTAGAAATGAGCATTCCACCGGTACGGTGATGAATGTTGATTTCTAGTCTTTGACTAGATCGTTCTTTAAAAACTTGGGTATGTGATAGAAAGATAGACTGAACGTTACTTTCACTGGTAACGGATCAGGCTAAGGTAAAATTTGTGAGTTCTCTTAGTTGAGAAATTCGAATTTTCGGCGAATGTCGTCTTCACAGTATAACCAGATTGCTTGGGGTTATATGGTCAAGTGAAGAAGCGCATACGGTGGATGCCTTGGCAGTCAGAGGCGATGAAAGACGTGGTAGCCTGCGAAAAGCTTCGGGGAGTCGGCAAACAGACTTTGATCCGGAGATGTCTGAATGGGGGAACCCAGCCATCATAAGATGGTTATCTTGTACTGAATACATAGGTGCAAGAGGCGAACCAGGGGAACTGAAACATCTAAGTACCCTGAGGAAAAGAAATCAACCGAGATTCCCTTAGTAGTGGCGAGCGAACGGGGACTAGCCCTTAAGTGGCTTTGAGATTAGCGGAACGCTCTGGAAAGTGCGGCCATAGTGGGTGATAGCCCTGTACGCGAAAATCTCTTAGTCATGAAATCGAGTAGGACGGAGCACGAGAAACTTTGTCTGAATATGGGGGGACCATCCTCCAAGGCTAAATACTACTGACTGACCGATAGTGAACTAGTACCGTGAGGGAAAGGCGAAAAGAACCCCGGAGAGGGGAGTGAAATAGATCCTGAAACCGTATGCGTACAAGCAGTGGGAGCAGACTTTGTTCTGTGACTGCGTACCTTTTGTATAATGGGTCAGCGACTTATTTTCAGTGGCGAGCTTAACCGAATAGGGGAGGCGTAGCGAAAGCGAGTCTTAATAGGGCGTCTAGTCGCTGGGAATAGACCCGAAACCGGGCGATCTATCCATGGGCAGGTTGAAGGTTAGGTAACACTGACTGGAGGACCGAACCGACTACCGTTGAAAAGTTAGCGGATGACCTGTGGATCGGAGTGAAAGGCTAATCAAGCTCGGAGATAGCTGGTTCTCCTCGAAAGCTATTTAGGTAGCGCCTCATGTATCACTGTAGGGGGTAGAGCACTGTTTCGGCTAGGGGGTCATCCCGACTTACCAAACCGATGCAAACTCCGAATACCTACAAGTGCCGAGCATGGGAGACACACGGCGGGTGCTAACGTCCGTCGTGAAAAGGGAAACAACCCAGACCGTCAGCTAAGGTCCCAAAGTTATGGTTAAGTGGGAAACGATGTGGGAAGGCTTAGACAGCTAGGAGGTTGGCTTAGAAGCAGCCACCCTTTAAAGAAAGCGTAATAGCTCACTAGTCGAGTCGGCCTGCGCGGAAGATGTAACGGGGCTCAAACCATACACCGAAGCTACGGGTATCATCTTCGGATGATGCGGTAGAGGAGCGTTCTGTAAGCCTGTGAAGGTGAGTTGAGAAGCTTGCTGGAGGTATCAGAAGTGCGAATGCTGACATGAGTAACGACAATGGGTGTGAAAAACACCCACGCCGAAAGACCAAGGTTTCCTGCGCAACGTTAATCGACGCAGGGTTAGTCGGTCCCTAAGGCGAGGCTGAAAAGCGTAGTCGATGGAAAACAGGTTAATATTCCTGTACTTCTGGTTATTGCGATGGAGGGACGGAGAAGGCTAGGCCAGCTTGGCGTTGGTTGTCCAAGTTTAAGGTGGTAGGCTGAGATCTTAGGTAAATCCGGGATCTTAAGGCCGAGAGCTGATGACGAGTGTTCTTTTAGAACACGAAGTGGTTGATGCCATGCTTCCAAGAAAAGCTTCTAAGCTTCAGGTAACCAGGAACCGTACCCCAAACCGACACAGGTGGTTGGGTAGAGAATACCAAGGCGCTTGAGAGAACTCGGGTGAAGGAACTAGGCAAAATGGCACCGTAACTTCGGGAGAAGGTGCGCCGGTGAGGGTGAAGGACTTGCTCCGTAAGCTCATGCCGGTCGAAGATACCAGGCCGCTGCGACTGTTTATTAAAAACACAGCACTCTGCAAACACGAAAGTGGACGTATAGGGTGTGACGCCTGCCCGGTGCCGGAAGGTTAATTGATGGGGTTAGCTAACGCGAAGCTCTTGATCGAAGCCCCGGTAAACGGCGGCCGTAACTATAACGGTCCTAAGGTAGCGAAATTCCTTGTCGGGTAAGTTCCGACCTGCACGAATGGCGTAACGATGGCGGCGCTGTCTCCACCCGAGACTCAGTGAAATTGAAATCGCTGTGAAGATGCAGTGTATCCGCGGCTAGACGGAAAGACCCCGTGAACCTTTACTATAGCTTTGCACTGGACTTTGAATTTGCTTGTGTAGGATAGGTGGGAGGCTTTGAAGCGTGGACGCCAGTTCGCGTGGAGCCATCCTTGAAATACCACCCTGGCAACTTTGAGGTTCTAACTCAGTTCCGTTATCCGGATCGAGGACAGTGTATGGTGGGTAGTTTGACTGGGGCGGTCTCCTCCTAAAGAGTAACGGAGGAGTACGAAGGTGCGCTCAGACCGGTCGGAAATCGGTCGTAGAGTATAAAGGCAAAAGCGCGCTTGACTGCGAGACAGACACGTCGAGCAGGTACGAAAGTAGGTCTTAGTGATCCGGTGGTTCTGTATGGAAGGGCCATCGCTCAACGGATAAAAGGTACTCCGGGGATAACAGGCTGATACCGCCCAAGAGTTCATATCGACGGCGGTGTTTGGCACCTCGATGTCGGCTCATCACATCCTGGGGCTGAAGCCGGTCCCAAGGGTATGGCTGTTCGCCATTTAAAGTGGTACGCGAGCTGGGTTTAGAACGTCGTGAGACAGTTCGGTCCCTATCTGCCGTGGACGTTTGAGATTTGAGAGGGGCTGCTCCTAGTACGAGAGGACCGGAGTGGACGAACCTCTGGTGTTCCGGTTGTCACGCCAGTGGCATTGCCGGGTAGCTATGTTCGGGAAAGATAACCGCTGAAAGCATCTAAGCGGGAAACTTGCCTCAAGATGAGATCTCACTGGAACCTTGAGTTCCCTGAAGGGCCGTCGAAGACTACGACGTTGATAGGTTGGGTGTGTAAGCGCTGTGAGGCGTTGAGCTAACCAATACTAATTGCCCGTGAGGCTTGACCATATAACACCCAAGCAATTTGCTGACCTGAAAAGGCACCAGATTGCGGTGTGTGAAGACGAAACGAACCGAAAGTTCGAAGTTCACAAACACCAGCTGTCACATACCCAATTTGCTGAAGCGAGGCCATCTGGTCCCGAGTCAGTACCCGAATTTCTTGACGACCATAGAGCGTTGGAACCACCTGATCCCATCCCGAACTCAGCAGTGAAACGATGCATCGCCGATGGTAGTGTGGGGTTTCCCCATGTGAGAGTAGGTCATCGTCAAGATTAAATTCCGAAACCCCAATTGCGAAAGCAGTTGGGGTTTTGTTTTGCCTGCGAGAAAGTTTCAGCGCTATGGCGAACAAAATTGCACAGTTATTTTCGAAGCAGAACACTAGAATAGCCCCATCTTTATCGGAGCCAGAGCCTGTATGTCAGAATCGGTTGACGCCCCCGGGCTGTCAGATTTACCGCTGGAAGACTTGATAGCCTGCCACGAGTGCGACCTGCTGATGCGCAAGCCGACACTTGCCCATGGTGAGAAAGCACTCTGCCCGCGTTGTGGTTATGAGTTGTACGCCCATCGCCATAACGTGGTGCAGCGCAGCCTCGCCCTGGTGATTGCCGCGTTATTACTTTACGTGCCGGCAAACTTTTTACCCATCATGCAACTCAATATCCTCGGGCAATCCTCGCAGGATACGGTCTGGAGTGGCGTAGTCGGCCTGTTCAGCACCGACATGCAAGGTGTGTCGATCGTCGTCTTCCTTTGCAGCATGGCCATACCGTTACTGAAGTTGTTGTGCCAGCTGTTTGTCCTACTGACGATCCGCTTCAATGTCAGCCGTAGTTATGGCTTGTTGCTCTATCGTATTTACCACCACCTCAGAGACTGGGGCATGCTCGAGGTCTACCTCATGGGCGTGCTTGTCGCGATCGTGAAGCTGGCGGATATGGCAGCAATTACCGTCGGCCTCGGGCTGGCATGTTTCATTGGCTTGTTATTGGTGCAAGTCTGGCTGGAGGTGGTGATGTCACCGCATCAGATCTGGCAGGCATTATCAGGAGAGGATGCCCATGCGGGCGATTGATGCGGGCATTCTGGTGTGCACCGAATGCCACGAGCTGAACAAGCAGGAAGCTGACGTCGACGAGCAGAGCTGTACCCGCTGCGGCGCGCAGGTTCACGCTCGCCGCCCCAACAGCTTGACCCGCACCTGGGCGCTGTTGATCACGGCAGCCATTATCTATGTTCCGGCGAATGTCTTGCCGATCATGACGGTCAGTTCTCTGGGCCAGGGTGAACCGAGCACCATCATGTCCGGCGTGATTGAACTGGTTCAGCACGGCATGATCCCGATCGCCACCGTGGTGTTCATCGCCAGCATTCTGGTGCCCACGTTCAAACTGGTCGGCATCGCATTGTTGCTGTTTTCCGTGCAGCGCCGGCAGCCATTGTCGGCCCGTCAGCGCATCTGGATGTATCGATTCATCGAGTTCATCGGCCGCTGGTCGATGCTCGATATTTTTGTGATCGCCATTCTCGTGGCGGTCGTCAACTTCGGCCGGATAGCCAGTGTCGAAGCCAATCTGGGCGCCGTCGCCTTCGCCTCTGTGGTGATTCTGACGATGCTCGCCGCAGTAACTTTCGATCCCCGACTGATTTGGGATAACACGGAGTCGGACGACGACCATGACTGATTTGCCTGTAGCGAAAACCCGACCGGCTTCGAACTGGTCGGCCATTTGGGTGCTGCCTCTGATCGCGCTGATCATCGGCGGCTGGCTCGGCTGGCGTGCTTATTCCGAGACCGGTATCGAAATTCAGGTGCGCTTCGAAAGCGGCGAAGGCATCCAGGCCAACAAGACTGAAGTGGTCTACAAAGGCATGCCGGTCGGCAAGGTCAAGACGCTCAAGCTCGACGATGAGGGCAACTCGAAAGGGGTGATCGCCACCATCGAGATGAACAAGGATGTTGAGCAGTACCTGAAGACCAGCACGCGGTTCTGGCTGGTCAAACCGAGCGTGACCCTGGCCGGTATCACCGGTCTGGAAACATTGGTCTCGGGTAACTATGTCGCCATCAGTCCCGGTGAAGGCGAGCCGGTGCGCAAGTTCAAGGCACTCGCCGAAGAACCGCCGCTGTCCGACGCCAAGCCCGGTCTGCACCTGACCATCAAGGCCGATCGCCTAGGCTCGTTGAATCGCGGCAGCCCGGTGTTCTACAAACAGATCAAGGTCGGTCAGGTCAAAAGCTACGTGCTGTCCGAGGATCAGAGCACCGTTGAACTTAAGGTGTTCATTGAGCCTACCTACGCCAAACTGGTGCGCAAACATACTCGTTTCTGGAACGCCAGCGGCATCAGCATCGACGCTAACCTGTCCGGCGTGAAAGTGCGCAGTGAATCCCTGGCCAGCATCGTCGCCGGTGGTATCGCGTTCGCGACGCCGGAGAATCGCAAGGACAGTCCGGCGACCGACCCGAGCCTGCCATTCCGTCTCTATGAAGACTTCGACGCTGCCGCTGCCGGCATTCGCGTGAAGGTCAAACTCAGCGATTTCGAGGGCCTGCAAGCCGGTCGCACGCCGGTGATGTACAAAGGCATTCAGGTCGGCAACCTGAAAGCGCTCAAAGTCGATCCGGACCTGAACAGTGCAACAGCCGAGCTGACCCTCGATCCGTTGGCCGAAGACTATCTGGTTGAGGGCACGCAGTTCTGGGTGGTCAAACCGTCGATATCCCTTGCCGGTATTACCGGCCTGGAAGCGCTGGTGAAAGGTAACTACATCGCCGTGCGTCCGGGCGACAAAGGCGCTGCGCCGAAACGCGAATTCGAGGCGCGACCGAAAGCACCACCGCTGGATCTGCGTTCGCCGGGCCTGCATCTGGTGTTGTTTACCGATTCGCTGGGTTCGATCGATGTCGGCAGTCCGATTCTGTACAAGCAGGTCAAGGTCGGTTCGGTGCAGAGCTACCAGTTCTCCAGAACCAAGAAGCAGCTGGTCATCGGCGTGCACATCGAGAAGGAATATGAAAACCTGGTCAACGCTTCGACGCGCTTCTGGAATGTCAGCGGCATTACCCTCACGGGTGGCTTGACCGGCGGCATTCAGGTCAAAAGTGAATCTTTGCAAACCCTGATGGCCGGTGGTATTGCCTTCGAAACCCCACAAGCCAATGCGCCGTTGAAGAAACGTATCCCGCGCTTCCGTCTGTTCGCCGATCACGATGAGGCGAACAAGAAAGGTGCAGTCGTTACCATCAAAGTCGATCGCGCCGACGGTTTGAGCAGCGGTACGCCAGTGCGTTTCAAGGGGTTGGACGTAGGCAAGATTGAAAGCGTCGATCTGACCGACGACATGCAGTCGGTGATCCTCACCGCCCGCATCACCGAAGTGCCGGAGAAGATTGCGCGAGTCGGCAGTCAATTCTGGGTGGTCAAGCCGGAACTGGGTTTGATCAAGACGCAGAATCTGGAAACGCTGGTCACTGGCAAATACATCGAAGTCCAGCCGGCGGCGAAGAATCTCGGCCCGCAGAAGAACTTCGTTGCCTTGGCCGAAGCGCCGGAAGTCACCAAGCAAGAAGCGGGTCTGAGTCTGGTGTTGAGCGCCGCACGTCGCGGTTCCTTGAAGCCCGGCGTACCAGTGACCTACCGTGAAATCACGGTTGGCAAGGTCACCGGTTATGAGTTGGGCCAAACGGCTGACCGTGTGTTGGTGCACATCCTGATCGAGCCGAAGTACGCGCCACTGGTGCGTAGCGGCAGCCGCTTCTGGAACACCAGCGGCGTGGGCTTCGATTATGGGTTGTTCAAGGGCGTGACGGTGCGCACCGAATCGCTGGAGACGCTGATTCAGGGTGGCATTGCCTTCGCCACCCCGGACGGTGAACGCATGGGCAACCCGGCGCGGGCCGAGCAGACGTTCCCGTTGTTCGACAAGTTCGAGGATGAATGGCTGACCTGGGCGCCGAAGATTCAGCTTGGTAAATAGCAGCGTCTGTTGAGACGCCTTCGCGAGCAGGCTCGCTCCCACAGGGGAACGCATTCCAATTGTGGGAGCGAGCCTGCTCGCGAAGGGCCCAGCCAAATCAACACAAAATCCACTCCATAAAAAAGGGCCGCGATCCCAGCAGATCGCGGCCCTTTTTGCCTTCAGCTAAAGCCGATCAAACCGCATCCAGCTCCGGCTCATCCGCCTGCACATTCAGCGTGGCCTTGACCACATCATGGCGGCGGATGTACTTCCAGTCCGCTTCATCGATGTAGATCCCGGCCGGGCCGCTGCCGCCTTCCAGGTCGATTGCGACACTGGCGCAGACCTGCGGCTTCACACTTGCGAGAATCGGCACGAAGCCCAGTTGCAGACTGGTTTCCAGCAGCGCCGCCTGGTTCTTCTCGTCGATGTCCGCCGCCTCGTCGAGGTAGTACGGCAAACGCACGCGGCCGGCCAGATCGCGATCCATCAAGTGCAGCAACAAGTACATGTTGGTCAGCGCCTTGATGGTCATGGTCGTACCGTTGGAGGCCGCGCCGTCGATGTCGGTGTGGATCACCGGTTGGCCGTTGACCTTGGTGATCTCGAAAGCCAGTTCGAACAAGTCCTTGAGGCCGAGCTGGTTGTGGTTCGCTGCCACCAGCCGCGCCAGATATTCCTTGGCCTCTTCGTTCTTGTTGTCCTGCTCGGCGCTCTGGCTGAGGTCGAACACCGACAGGGTTTCGCCTTCTTCGTACTGCCCGGCGCTGTGGATGATCTGGTCGATGTGCTTGAGTGCTTCCTTATTTGGCGCGAGGACGATGCGGAAGCTCTGCAGGTTGGAAACCTGCCGCTTGTTGATCTCGCGGTTGAACAGCGCCAGTTGATGCTCGAGGCTGTCGTAATCGCTGCGGATGTTGCGCAGAGTACGGGCGATGTCGGTGACCGCCGCGCGCCGCGCCTTGCCGAGGGTCAGGGCTTCATCGGTGCGGTGCGCGTAAGCGTTGATCAGCAGCGACAGACGTCGTTCCATGTCGTCTTCGCTGTCGAACTTGGCCACGCCTTTGAGGCGGACCTGCGCGTACAGCGCTTCGATCTGGCCATCGGCACGCAGCAGACCCTGCCAGCTGTCCTGATAGTCGTTGAGCAGCGGCAGCAGGTTGTCCATCGAATCATCGACCGGATCCATGAACGGCGTGCCGAACGGCAGATCCGCTGGCAGCAACTGACGACGACGCAGCGCGTCGTCGAGGGTGCGTTGCTTGGCCTCCATATCGGCGATCTGCCGGCCGACCAGTTGCAGCTTGGCCGACAGTTGCTGGACGCGCTCGGTGAACGCATCGCTGGAGCGCTTGAGTTCGTCCTGCGCGGCTTCCATCTGCGCCAGTTGCTCGAGCTTGTCGCTTTCTTCGGCGCTCAGGGTCTGGGTGCGACGGAAATCTTCCAGCGCCTTCTGCGCGTCCAGCACCTGCTGGTACAGCGCTTCGGTCTGGGTCTTGCTCGCGGCGCGGTCGGCGGCCACGGCCTGCTGGGTTTTCAGTTGCTTGAGCTCTTTTTCCAGACGCTCTTTCTGATCGCGCAACGCGGCGCGGTCAGCCAGAGCCTGCAAGGCCGGCGGCTCAATGTGCGAGATGTCGATCGACAGGCCCGGCACTTCGAAGCGCTCGCCCTTGAAGCCATCAAGAATCAGCTCCACGGATTTGACCCACTCACCGTTCTCGTCGAGGGTGATGCCATGTTCGCCCAGCGGCAGGCTGAACAGCGCGCTGTTGAACAGACGCATCAGACGCTCGACGTCCTGTTGCGAGAACTCTTCGCGCAGGCGGGCGTAGCTGTTGTTGTCGGCGTGATCGAGTTGTTGCTTCACTGACTTCAGGCGTTTTTCCAGATCGCGCAGACGCTCTTCGAGATCTTCTGCACTGAACTGACGCGACTGCGCCAAGGCACCGGCCAGTTCGTCGTGTGCATCCTTGGCGGCGAGCAATTGTTGCTCTAGCACTTTGAGGTCATCGACCAGGGCAAAGCGGTTCTTCAGCACCGACAACTCGCCGAGCCAGCGCTGGATGCCGGAAATTTCCCGCTCCAGACGCATCAGTTCCTGAGTACCACCGCGTTGATCGTTCTGCAGATCGTCCTGCTCGCGACGGTAGTGCTCGGCCTGGATGGTCAGCTCTTCCTTGCGCGCCGTGGCGTAGTCCGACCAGGTGCCGAGCAAGGAATCGAGCAGCGGCGACAGGCGATGCAGTTTGCCGCGCAGCACGTCGCGCTGTTTCACGCCGTTGGCCAGCGCTTCAACCAATGGGCCGGCGGCGACCAGCGAGTTGTAGTCCTGCTCCATGCGCCGCACGTCGCGGAAGGCTTCTTCGCACGCGGCGATGTAATCGACGCTGCCCGAACGCAGGCTGTGCTCGAAAGCATCGAGGAACAGTTGCTTGAGCTTGGCCGCGGTGATTTCGCGCATGTGCAGCAGGTTGATGAACAGCGCGCGGAAGGTCTTCAGGCTCTGCTCGCTGGTGGAGCGCAGCGGGATCAGCGTCAGGTCGAGCGGGATCGACGTATGGCCGCCAACCAGCAAGCGGCGCAGTTCATCCGGCTTGAGTTCGTAGGCTTTCAGGCCTTCTTTTTCCAGATTGCTGAACAGTTCTTTCTGGCGCAGGCAGGTGTCGTTTTTCTGGTAGTGGGCCAGATCGAGCTTGCCGGCGTAAGCGAAGAACTGGTGCCCGAAACCGCCGCCCGGGCCGCGACCGACCACGCCGATCACGTGGGGGCCGTGGGGCAGGTTGACTTCAACGAGGATGTAACTGGTGTCGGAGGCGAAGTAGAAGCGCCGCGATTGTTCGAGGCTGTACTTGCCGAAACTCATGTCCGACATGCGCGCCAGAATCGGGAACTGCAAGGCGTTGATCGACGCTGATTTACCGAGGTTGTTCGCGCCGTAAACCGACAACGGTTCTTCCAGCGGGAACAGACCGAGGCTGTAACCGGCGGTGTTCAAAAGGGCAAAGCGGCGGATGCCGTAGCGTTCCTGGCTCATGCATCGGACTCCTGTTCTTCGGCAATGGCGCGGGCCAGTGCGTCTTCTTCGCTTTCTTCTTCAAATTCGGAAAGATCGAGCGGATCGTCGGTTTCGAGGAATTTCGCTTCGGTTTCTTCGTCGATCAGCACCGGCGCCGGCAGCGGCAGAACGCTGTGGACGCTGGCTGCCAGGTCGCGGTCCTGCTGTACCGACAGGCACACGTCGAGGAAACGGTGCATCGGCGGCAGGAAGCGGTAGACGCCGTTTTCTTCGCCGGCAAAACCAAGTTGAGTCATGCGGCGCATGATTTTTTCTTCGAGTTCTTCGACGGTCTGCACTTCGGCCTGAATGAACAGGTCGCGGTACTTGTCCAGCAGCGACGGCAATTCTTCGCGGCCGAGACTGCCGCCGTCGAGCACGGCAATCGGGTCGCGGCCCTGATCGGCCAGGTGCTCAACGAGGATGAAGGTGAACAGCGCCAGACGCTGGGCGGTCTTGTTCACCGCTGCGGCGGCCATGTCCGGCACGAAATAGTAGAAGCCACGGGTGTCGCAGACCAGTTCAAAGCCCAGCGCCTTGAACAGCGTGCGGTACTGGTCCTGGAAATTCGACAGTTGTGCGTACAGCTCAGGATCACGGCGGCTGACGTGGTAACCCTTGAACAACTCGCGGAAGATCGGCGCCAGTTGCGACAGTTCGGAAAGATCAAGATGCATTTGGGATGCTCGCAGAATCCTCGGCGGCGGTATCGCTGGCCGAGAGCAGGGCGAAGGAGCGCAGGCTGACCTGGTGCTCGTGAGTATGGTATTCGCGGCGTTCCAGACGCTCGCGCTTGAAGCGTTTTTCCCGCGACAGGCGCGAGAACCAGTAAAGCAATTCGTCGGTGGCGCCGTCCGGTTCCTGCTCCAGCAGCCAGGTCATCAGGTCCGGCATCGGCAGGGACTCTTCGCAACGATCGACCATCTCGCGCACGGTGCGCGGTGCACGTGGGGCGTCGCCAGCCTTCTGGGTTTTGTGCGCCTTGGGGAAGCGCGCCGGTTTCGGCTCGAAACGCGCCAGGGCATACACGTAGGCTTCGACCTGACTGGCGCTGCCGAGGAAGGTGCTCTGTGGGCGGGTGAACAGCGGCATCGCCGCTTGCGGCACGGCGTCGATGCCTTTACGCCGGATCGCCGCCAGCGCCAGTGCGGCGCCACGGGTCACGGCGTTATGCCGACGCGCTTCTTCACGCAATGGCAGCAGCAGTTCGCGGGCATGGCGCAGGGTCAGTTGCGCGCTGGTCTGCATTTCGAGGATGCGCGCGTGGGTGCGCAGGAGCATGTCGTCATCGACCAGATGGCCGAGGCGCTGCTGTTCGCTGAGCATCTTCAGCAGCACGGTTTCGACCTTGCGCACGCCTTGCTCGAAGGCACCGTCGGCGTTGACCAGATCTATCATCGGCTCGACGTATTCGTCCCACGTCGCCAGGACTTCGGCGTAACGCTGACGCAGTGGAATCTGCCGGTCGCTGGTTTTCGCGCGTTCGGCCACGGCCACCAGGGCCTGTTCATCGTTGTCGAGTTTCTTCAGTACGTCGCGCACACGCATGTCGAGCAAACGCAACTGGCGCGCCAGATCGTTGCCGTCACGGACGTCGAAAGCGTCCTGTATATAACCGGCCAGACGCTCAAGGTGACGCAGGTAGGCTTCGATTTCCAGGCACAGACCGAGGCGGTGTTCGCGGCGCAGGTAGGCGAGGAAGTCGTGGATCTGCGCGTTGAGCTCGAAACGGTTCGGGCTTTTCGCCACCGGAACCAGAATATCGAGGCGAATCCACACGTCGAGCAGGCTGGTGATGTCCTGTGGCGTGCTGTCGAGTTGTTGGGCGGCCAGTTGCGTGCGCAGTTCGTTGAGGCTCAGGGTGCCTTGGTCGAAGTGCTCGCACAGTGGCTCCAGAAGTGCCCAGTGTTCAGCGAGGGCGCGCAAGACGCGCTTGGGTTCGATCATCGGAATGGCCGGCTGGTTGGCGATTAAAAGCGGCGATTGTACTGCATCACAGGCGCGGCGATTCACTCTCGGGACGGGCTGTCGCATTCTTTGCCCAAAGGGCAGCGGCGCAGCGCAGCGCGGGGTATCGATCAACAGCGAGCGATCTTGTGCGAAGGGCGGTAGAATCAGCGCACTTTCCGTTATCCACAAGTGGCCGACCTTTGCTTATCGAGTCCCGCCGCCGCGCCTATTTGAACGCCATGCAGGTGGTCAACTGGCTGCCGCGCACCGAACTGCCTTTCGCCGCACCATCGCGGCCCGAGCTGCTGGAGATGCCCGAGCCTGAAGTCGAAGTGCCGATTGCACCGGCGCCTCAGGCCGAAGCACCGGCGCAGCCTGCCGCGCGTCAGGTCGAGCGGCCGAAAATCGAAGTGCCGCGTCCGTCGCTGGCCAGTACACGCAACGGCGCCAAACCTGTGGAAGAGGTCGACGAGACGCCGGTGGTGGTCAAGCCTGCGCCAGTGCCGCCGCCGCGTTTTGCCCTGCAACTGCTGCGCGCCGGGCGCTGCCTGCTGCTGGTCGAGTTACCCACAGGCGAAGCGTTTCAGAGTCGCGATCCGGCCTACCTGCTGCTCAAGGATATGCTGCGCGCCGCCGGTTTGCCGGATGCGCCGCAGATCGTCGGCGAACCGGTGCGCTGGCCGTGGCTCAATCGCGGCACGCTGGATCAAGGCCCGGAAGCGGCGCGCGACTTCGTGCAAGGCTTCCTCTCGGTGCAGATGGAAGCAGCACCCTGCGCCTGTTTATGGCTGATCGGCCTGCCGGCGCTGAAGTTTGCCGGGGAAGCGGACGCCGAAGCGTTCAATAGTGAATTGCAGATCGAAGGTCTGGGCCTGGCCTGGGCGATTCCCGGTCTGGAACTGTTAATGGAAGAGCCACAGCGCAAGGCCGCTGTGTGGCAAGCCATGCGTCGGCTGATGGCGCGCTGGAAACAATCCGATGAGTGAGGCTGTAACCTTTCGCCCGATGACCGAGGCAGATCTGGACGCTGTGTTGAAGATCGAATACGCCGCGTACAGCCATCCGTGGACCCGGGGGATTTTTCTCGATGGCCTGGGCAAATACCAGATCTGGCTGATGTTCGAAGGCCAGCAGCAAGTGGGCCATGGCGTGGTGCAGATCATTCTTGATGAGGCGCACCTGCTCAATATCACGGTCAAACCGGAAAATCAGGGGCGGGGGTTGGGCCTGACGTTGCTCGAGCATCTGATGTCGCGAGCGTACGCGGCTGAGGCTCGCGAGTGTTTTCTCGAAGTGCGCGACAGCAACACGGCTGCGTTCAAGTTGTATGAGCGGTATGGCTTCAACGAGATCGGCCGGCGTCGCGATTATTACCCGGCGGTGGGTGGGCGTGAGGATGCGGTGGTGATGGCCTGTACCTTGGTGGATTAGGCCTGTAGGAGCTGCCGAAGGCTGCGATCTTTTGATCCTGTTTTTGTAAGATCCAAAGCAAAATCAAAAGATCGCAGCCTTCGGCAGCTCCTACAGGGGGCGAATTTCAAGTCAGCGGGTCAGCGCTTGCCATCCAGCGGATCCAGATCCGCCAGTTCCGCTTCATCCAGCCCGTCACCGCCGCCGATGTCGTTTTCACTGACCTCGCTCAAATCCCAATCCGCCGGATTGCCCTCGCCGAGTTCATCGGCATCGCGCGCGCCGTCCTCGCGAATCAACGTTTCCGGGCTCAGGTCATCGTCGGTCGGCTGATGATCATCCACCGAAGCCCCGGTCATACCCGCCTCACGCACTCGCTCAGCCGACATCAATTGTTCGCGTTCACGCTCGGGCAGTTCATCTCCGATTTTCGCGCTGGGCTCTTCGTCGTCGAAATCCAGCTCGTGCACCGAGCCCATGCGGTCTTCGTTATCGTCGATGGGTTCCGGTTGCACCGCATCATAAGGGCGTCGTGAATCAGTCATGGCAATTCCTCATACTGTGGGCCTTACTGAGTGGACTCACCGGGCGCGCGAGAATTCCAACGAAAACACTTTGCGCTGGCGGCGTGACTTCGACGGGTGGTCGTCTATCAAACCTGCGCATCTTTCTTGAGGCCTTATCCATGCACGATCTACAAGACCTGATTGATAACAACGAGCGTTGGGCTGACGCGATCACCAAGGAAGACCCGGACTTCTTCGCCAAACTGGCGCGCCAGCAGACCCCGGAATATCTATGGATCGGCTGCTCCGACGCGCGCGTGCCGGCCAACGAAATCGTCGGCATGCTGCCGGGCGATCTGTTCGTACACCGCAACGTCGCCAACGTCGTGCTGCACACCGACCTCAACTGCCTCTCGGTGATCCAGTACGCGGTGGATGTGCTCAAGGTCAAACACATCCTCGTCACCGGCCACTACGGCTGCGGCGGCGTGCGCGCGTCGATGCAGGATCGCCAGTTCGGCCTGATCGATGGCTGGCTGCGGTCGATCCGCGATCTTTATTACGAAAAGCGCGAAGAGCTGGCCAAGCTGGCGACCGAAGAAGAGCAGGTCGATCGCATGTGCGAACTCAACGTGATCCAGCAAGTGGCCAACGTCGCGCATACCAGCATCATCCAGAACGCTTGGCATCGCGGACAGCCGCTGTCGATCCACGGCTGCATCTACGGGATCAAGGACGGCCGCTGGAAAAGTCTCAATACCACCATAAGCGGTTTCGAACAGTTGCCGCCGCAATACCGCTTACGTCCGGTCGGCGCCCCGTAACCACGGCGTTCAGTTACGGCCTGGATGCCGCCAGCGCTGTAAAAAGCGCTGGCCTTCAGGCGTGGGTGGATCGTCGTAACCGGTGATCCACCCACGGCAGCGCGACGAGCCGCAATCGCAGGCGAACTGGCGTAGCAGTTTGTCTTCGGTCGATGCGTAATCGATGCTCAGATGTTCGCCGCTATGGATATCTTTCAAGGCCCACAGCCACAACTCGCTCATGTCGAGAAATACATTCGGATCGCAGGCGTGCTCGAGCACACCGCAAAAGCGCGGATCGTAAACGTGGATGCCGGTTTGCAACTGACGGGTCTGTCGACAGCGATAGGGCAGCAATTGCCCGGAAACCCGGCACATTCGGCTAATGCGCAGAAACTCGCGGCGCGCGACCACCGCCGTGGCCATGCCACGTTCGTCGTGGATAATCTGAAAGTCCTGGCAGGATGGAAAGCCCAGTCGCACCGGAAGTCCGGCGAACGGATAGATGCCTTCTGTATCGCGTGGAAGGTGCCGGCCCATGGCTTGATTGTTCATAACGATCCTTGTTGTTGAGTGTTGCCTCCGGGTTGTGCCCATGCCCCGCCAGGCGAGGCATGATTGGATCCAAGCGTCGCGCAATTGAAGGTAGCGGTCTACTGTCAAACCTGACAGGCGCGATCACCGCTGGCCCGCGTCAGCATTGGCTGACACGGGGGACTCCAGTAGCGATTACAGAGTTGGTGCGGGCACGGCGGCCGCAGGCAGTGGCGCTTTCAGCTGTTGCAGCTGTGTCTTGATGCGTGGCGTGGCGCACTTGGCAGCCGCTTGTTCAGCGCTGAGGTTGCGGATCGAGGTATAGAACAACTCGCAGGTTTTGACCTTTTGCGTCACCTGCCATGTTTGCGTGCAACTGTTCAGCGTGGCCTGCGCATCGCTGCCCGGTTTGCTGCCCATTGCCGCCTGCCAGCAGGCAGCACTCAAATCCTGGCCCATGACTTTCAAGCCCGCCGCGTCTGCCTTCGCCTGGGCATCGTCGCCGGTATAGCTTTTCGGATCGGCGGCGTACCAGATATAGCTCGGATGATTCGAGCCGAGCACCGGCACATTCACTCCTTCGGCCGGACTGATGCTCGCCAGCCCCAGCACCCCCAAGGTCGGCCCGTATTGTTCCTTGATCCAGTTGCGCACCGGCGCCCCGAACGCAACCATCGGCAGCGTCGCGCCGCTGGCGGTCTGGCTGAACTGCTTGACCAGCGTGGTCTGGTAATCCTTGAAGTAGTCGTAGACATCCTCCAGATCCCCGCCGGCATTGGACGGCGCGGCGATCGGCGCGATGTCGATGATGGTCTGGTAAGCCGGCGTCTGCCCGGCGGGGATGCCGTTATCGGTCAGCAACGTCGCCCAGCGATCGGTGGTGTTCGAGCGCAGATAGTCCTGCGCCTGGGTCAGCGAGTAGTCAGGCGGGAAGTGCAGCAACTCGACGCTCTTGCGATTTTCAAAGGCCATGCCCAACGGCAGGAACAGATACCAGCTGTAGGCCCATTTGCCATCGGCATTCAGCTTGCTGGCGCCGGCATAAGCCAGGTCGCCGGCGTCGAGCAACGCCGACAGCGGCTTGTCATAGCCGTCCGGCACTCCGGTGATCTCGGCGTAAAGCTGATCGTTGTCGGTTTTCACCAGCACCTTGGCATCGGCGTAACCGTCGCGCTGGACGCTCTGGCTCAGGTAGTGAGCAACGGTCTGCTCCAGCGTCCAATTGCGAAAGCAGATCACGCTGCAATTGTTGGGGTAGGCGAAGAGGCGGGTGACGCGCTCGGTGCTGCCCAGTTTTACGTCGACATCGGCGTGGACGGCGGCGCTTAGCGTCAGTGCAACGAGGGTAAGTCCTGCGAGTTTGAACATGCTCAGATCCTTTTCAGCGTGGGTTCCCCTCGATTTGGGGGCGCTTCATAGTGGATCAGTGGTGTTTGACAGAAAAGCGGTTGAGTGTGGATTCTTGCCTGAATGCGGTATTACCCAAGCAGCGCACATATTGTTACGGCTGTGCCAACAAGCACGCTGCCTGGTGCGCGTCCGCACTGCTAGACTGCAGCGACATCGAATTTTCCAAGGGTGAGTCATGAAGCCTTCTACTGCTCTCGACATGCAAAGGTCCGCCGTCCGCGAAGTGATCGGGCGCTTTCGCGTGGCCAACCCGCGTGTATTTGGTTCAGCATTGCTGGGGACGGATCTGGACGGCAGCGATCTCGATCTGCTGGTTGACCCACTGCCCGGCACGACGCTTTTTGATCTGGGCGGACTTCAGGTTGAGCTTGAAGACCTGCTGGGTGTTGCGGTCGAGGTGCTGACCCCCGGCGACCTGCCAGTGAAATTTCGTCAGCAGGTGCTTGATCAGGCGCGACCCGTCTAAAGCAGCGATCAAACCAAGTTTTGAGAGCACCTGCCCTTGAGCAGGTGCGTTTTTATCGACTTACGGCATCACCGGCGGCGTATACGCCAATGTCGTCCCCAGCGCCCACAACAACAGCAGCACCAGCGGCGTGTGCACCAGCAGTTGCACAAACGAGAAGCCTATCAAATCCCGCGCCTTCAACCCGAGCACGCCCAGCAGCGGCAGCATATAGAACGGATTGATCAGGTTCGGCAGGGCTTCGGCGGCGTTGTAGATCTGCACCGCCCAGCCGAGGTGGTATTGCAGGTCATTGGCGACTTGCATCACGTAGGGCGCTTCGATGATCCATTTACCGCCGCCGGACGGGATGAAGAAACCGAGAATCGCCGAATACACGCCCATCAGCAGCGCATAGGTGTCGTGGGAAGCGATGCTGACAAAGAAAGTCGAGATGTGATGCGCGAGGGTTTGCGCATCGGCGCCTTTGACCGTGGTCATCAGCGCGGCGATCGAGCCGTACAGCGGAAACTGGATCAACACGCCAGTGGTGGTCGGCACCGCACGGGCCACGGCATCGAGGAAGCTGCGCGGGCGCCAGTGCAGCAGCGCGCCGAGCATGATGAACAGGAAGTTATAGGTGTTCAGGCCGGAAATCGCGGTAATCGCTGGTTTGGTCGAGAACTCGTGAAACAGCCATCCTGCTGCGAGCAGCACCAATACGATGATCAGCAACGGGCTGTGTTCCAGCCATTCGCCGGGGCGAGTGCGCGGTTGCAGCGGCGGCAGGTTGAACGCCGGATCGATGCCGCAGGCCTTGGCGTCGCGTGCCGAATTCGGCCCGGGCGCGGTGGCGTAGGCGATGATGATCGAGATCACGATCAGCGCCAGCAGCATGACCCCGGATTGCCAGAGAAAAATGGTTTCGGTGAACGGGATTACGCCAGTGATCGACAGGATCGACGGCGGCAAGCTGCCCGGGTTGGCCTGCAACTGTGCGGCCGACGATGACAAGCCCAGCGCCCACACCGCGCCGAGGCCCAGGTAAGCAGCGGCACCGGCGGCGCGGTAATCCATCTTCAGATCGGTGCGGCGGGCGAGGGCGCGTACCAGCAGCCCGCCAAATACCAGCGACAGACCCCAGTTGAGCAAAGATGCGACCATCGAAATCAATGCCACCCAGGCCACGGCGGAGCGGCCGTTTTTCGGGATGCGTGCCAGTTTGTCGATCAGTTTGACTGCGGGCGGAGAGCTGGCGACGACGTAGCCGCCGATCACCACGAAGGCCATCTGCATGGTGAACGGGATCAGGCTCCAGAAGCCGTCGCCGAAGGCCATCGCTGCAGCGGTGGGTTTGGCGCCCATGGCCAGAGTGGCCAGCGCAACGATGATCACGGCCAACGCGGCGAATACCCAGGAATCGGGAAACCAGCGTTCGGCAAAACTGGAACAGCGCAGGGCAAAGCGCGCGGAGCGGCTATCTTCGATATCAACGGCCACAGGAAGTACCTCGGATTTTTTATGGTTATTTTGATCCGTGGGAGCAGTCGCCCGGCTCGACAGCCACAGAGAACCCTGTGGGAGCGAGCCTGCTCGCGAAGACGTCGGCACATTCAGCATCAGGTTGTCTGAACTGACGCTTTCGCGAGCAGGCTCGCTCCCACATGGGCGGCTGGTCGGTGTTGGCGTGGTCCCTTGGACAGGCGCTAACAGTAAATCAAGCGCCGCCCTTTTGTTGAGCAGGTTTTCGCAAACCGAGACTATGGTCTGACGGGTTGTCGATCCGCGCATTTGCGTAGACCATGAGCGCCTTGGTTTTTGCCGATGCCTGAGTTCTTTGTCATGACTGCCAACTCCCCAGCCCGACCGGCGCCGTTCAGCCGTGCCGACTACAAGACCCTCGGCCTTGCGGCGCTCGGCGGGGCGCTGGAAATCTACGATTTCATCATCTTCGTATTCTTTGCGCTGACCCTCAGCCAGCTGTTCTTTCCCCCGGAAATGCCCGAGTGGCTGCGTCTGCTGCAAAGCTTCGGCATCTTCGTCACCGGTTATCTGGCGCGGCCTCTGGGCGGGATTCTGATGGCGCATTTCGCCGACCGTCTGGGCCGCAAAAAGGTGTTCAGCTTGAGCATCCTGATGATGGCCCTGCCGTGTCTGCTGATCGGGATCATGCCGACCTACGCACAGATCGGCTATTTCGCGCCCTTGCTGTTGCTGGCGCTGCGCATCCTGCAAGGCGCGGCGGTGGGCGGCGAAGTGCCAAGTGCCTGGGTGTTCGTCGCCGAGCATGCGCCGACCGGCCATCGTGGCTACGCCCTCGGATTCTTGCAGGCCGGCCTGACATTCGGTTACTTGATCGGCGCACTCACTGCGACCTTCCTCGCGCAGGTTTTCACGCCTGCCGAAATTCTCGATTACGCCTGGCGCTATCCGTTTCTGCTCGGCGGCGTGTTCGGCGTGGTGGGCGTTTACCTGCGCCGCTGGCTCAGCGAAACCCCGGTGTTCATGGCCATGGAAGCGCAACGCGAGGCGCGGGTCGAGCTGCCGCTGCGCACGGTGCTGCGTGAGCATCGTCTGGCCATGCTGCCGGCCATGTTGCTCACCTGTGTGCTGACCTCGGCGGTGGTGGTGTTCGTGGTTATCACCCCGACGATGATGCAGAAAACCTTCGGCATGACCGCCAGCCACACCTTCGGCCTCAGTGCCTTGGGCATCGTTTTTCTGAATATCGGCTGCGTGATCGCCGGACTGCTGGTCGACCGCATCGGCGCCTGGCGCACGGTCATGCTGTACAGCCTGTTGCTGCCGCTGGGCATTGGCGTGTTGTATGGCTGCCTGATCATGGGCGGGCATTGGATCGGCATGGCCTATGCGGTCGCCGGCCTGGCTTGTGGGGTAGTGGGTGCGGTGCCTTCGGTGATGGTCGGGTTGTTCCCGGCGCGGATTCGCGTGTCGGGCATTTCCTTCACCTACAACATTGCCTACGCCGCCTGGGCAAGTATCACACCGCTGTTGCTGATTGGTCTGATGCCGTGGAGTCCATGGATCTGCGTGATCTTCTGTGCAGTGATGGGCGCGGTGGGGATTGTGACGGCGGCGTATTTCGGTGCGCGCATGCCACGTAGCGGACCGTGTCAGGCGGCCGGCGCTGCCTGATCCGCAAGCGCCGGATTATTTTCGACTGACGGGTCTGGCGCTGGCTTCAGAAAAGCTGCGCAAGGCCGATGGCAAGGTTGTATCCGCTAACTACCCTGCCATCGGTGCTTTCCCATGTTCAATAAACGCTTGAAACAAGAGCTGGCTGCTCTGCGCGAAGAACTCTCCAGCCTTGTACAAGTGAAGGAAAGCCTGGAAAGCGAAATGCTCGCGCTGACCCTTGAGCCCGATGGGCGGATTCGTTCGGTCAACCAGAATTTTCTCGATGAAATGTTCTACAAGAGCCAGGACCTGATCGGTCGGGCAATCGAAGACGTCGTGCCGGCCCACGTCAAAACCGACGAATTCCACCAGCGCTTCAAAAACTCGATGAGCCGTGGCGAGCATTTTGCCGGCGCCGTGCGCCTGTTGCGCGGCAATGGCGACGAGGCGTGGCTGCGTTCGATCGTGCAACCGGTGCGCTCGTCTGATGGGCGGATCAGACACATCTCCTTCTACGCCAGCGACCTGACCCGCACCATCGAAGCCTCCCGCGAGCATGAGAACCTGATCGGCGCGCTGGTGCGCTCCACCGCCGTGATCGAGTTCGACCTCAACGGCAATGTGCTCAGCGCCAATGATCGCTTCCTCAACGGCATGGGTTACAGCCTGGCGCAGATCAAGGGTAAACATCACCGCACGTTTTGCGCCCCGGAAGAATACAACAGCGCCGAGTACCAGAACTTCTGGCGGCGCTTGAACAGTGGCGAATTCGTCGCAGGCCGCTTCAAGCGTATCGACAGCCATGGTCGTACGGTGTGGCTGGAAGCGTCCTACAACCCGGTGGTCGATGCCAACGACAGACTGTACAAAGTGGTGAAGTTCGCCACGGTGATCACCGATCAGGTCAACCGCGAACAGGCGGTTGCCGATGCAGCCAGCATCGCTTACAGCACCTCGCAACAAACCGACAGCACCGCGCAACGGGGCACCACGGTCGTCACCGAAGCGGTCAACGTGATGCGTGATTTGTCGTTGCACATGCAAGCCGCTGGCGAAGGTATCGAGGCGCTCAACGAGCAGTCGCTGGTGATCGGCACGATCGTCAAAACCATCAGCGGCATTGCCGAACAGACCAACCTGCTGGCGCTCAACGCCGCGATCGAAGCCGCCCGGGCCGGCGAGCAGGGCCGTGGTTTTGCCGTGGTCGCGGACGAGGTCCGGCAACTGGCCTCGCGCACCAGCCAGGCGACGGACGAAATCGTCGGCGTGGTACGGCAGAACCAGGAAATGGCCCGCAATGCCGTGGCGCTGATGACCGACGGCAAGCTTCAGGCCGAACAGGGCCTGGCGCTGGCGGCGGAGGCGGGCACGGTGATCGTCGAGATTCAGGACGGTGCGCAGAAAGTGGTGGATGCGGTGGGGCAGTTTGCCAATCAGCTCTCTCACTGACACCGCACTGATCGTTCCCACGCTCTGCGTGGGAATGCCGCCCGGGACGCTCCGCGTTCCTTCGCTGGCGTGACGCAGAGCGTCACAGGATGCATTCCCGCGCGGAGCGTGGGAACGATCACCGAGGGGCAGCGCCGCATCTGCTCGCTCCCACAGGTTCTGTGATTCTCCAGTGACAGCGCTACAATCGGCTCCTTTTCCTCCGGAGCAGATCCCATGAGCGTTTCCCACCGCCGTCCGGTGCCTCTGAACAAAGCCTACCGCCTGCTCAACCACGGGCCGACCGTGCTGGTCAGCGCCGCTCACGACGGCCAGCGCAACATCATGGCCGCCGCCTGGGCCATGCCGCTGGATTTCGAACCGCCGAAAGTCGCCGTCGTCCTCGACAAATCCACTTGGACTCGCCAGTTGCTCGAAGCCTCCGGCACTTTTGTGCTGAACGTGCCTTGCGTCAATCAGGCCGATATCGTGCAAACCGTCGGCAATACGTCCGGCCTGGAAATCACCCGTAACCAGGGGCACGACAAATTTCAGGCGTACGGCCTGCACACCTTTGCCGGCGAACAGGTTGAAGCGCCGCTGCTCGAGGGTTGTGTTGCCTGGCTCGAATGCCGCCTGCTGCCAGAGCCGCGCAATCACGAGCAATACGACCTGTTCCTCGCCGAAGTCATCGCCGCCCAGGCCGATGAGCGTGTGTTCAGCGATGGGCGCTGGCATTTCGAAGGGCAGGATGGATTGCGTACCTTGCACCACGTGGCGGGGGGGCATTTCCTGAAGATTGGGGACGGGGTGGATGGCAAGACGTTGGCGGTCTGATTTACTACCGGGAGAAGGCCTGCTGCTCGGCAGGCCTTTTTCAATGCGGTGTTTCAGTCCCCCAACGCTTCTCCCTCACGCCGAGGATCGGCACCCCCCGTCAAGGTCGCTTTGCCCTGCGCATCCTTCACCCGCACGATCGCTTGGGTGCCGCTGGTCATGTCGATTTCGCTGAGCGTGTGGCCCTTGTCCTTGAGTGCTTGGATCAGCGCCGGGCTGAACTGTCCCTGTTCCAGTTCGGTGGGGCCGTTGCGGCTGCCGAAATTGGGCAGGTTGATTGCACTTTGTGCATCGAGGTTCCAGTCGAGCAGGCCGATGGTGGTTTTCGCCACGTATTCGATGATTTGCGAACCGCCGGGCGAGCCGACCGTGGCGACGAATTCACCAGTGTTGCGATCAAAGATCAGTGTCGGCGCCATCGACGAACGTGGGCGTTTGCCCGGTTCGACGCGGTTCGCGACTTTCTGCCCGTTCTCTTCGGGGATGAACGAGAAGTCGGTCATCTGGTTGTTCAGCAGAAAACCCTGAACCATCAGGTGCGAGCCGAACGCGGCTTCGATGGTGGTGGTCATCGACACGGCGCCACCAAGGTCATCCACCGCCACCACTTGCGAGGTCGAGATACGCAACGGCGAGCGGTCGGGTGCATAGGCAACCTGCACGCCCGGCGGTGTGCCCGGTTTGGCGCTGCCCATGCTGCGCTCGCCGATCAGGCTGGCGCGGCTGGCCAGGTAGGCCGGATCGAGCAGACCTTTGACCGGTACCGGGACGAAGTCGGTGTCGGCCACGTATTGCGCACGATCGGCATAGGCCAGACGTTCAGCCTCGGCGATCAGGTGCACTGCTTGCGGCACCGGTTCGATGCCGGCCGGCTTATCGGTTTTCGTTGGTTTGAGCGGGGTCAGCGACAGGCGTGGGGCGCGAGTCTCCAGCGCCTGCAACGTGCCGAGAATCTGCGCCACGGCGATCCCGCCCGACGACGGTGGCGGCATGCCGCAGACCTGCCAACGCTTGTAGTCGGTACACAGCGGCGCGCGCTCCTTGGCCTGATAACGCTGCAAATCGTTCAGCGACAGGCTGCCGGGGTTGGCGTGCTGTTGAACCCTGGCGACGATCTCTTCGGCGATCGGACCTTTGTACAGCGCATCGGCACCTTCGCTGGCGATACGTTTGAACACGGCCGCCAACTTCGGGTTCTGCAGGCGCGTGCCGACAGCTTTGACGCTGCCATCGTCATTCAGGAAGTACGCAGCCATGTCTGGCGACTGGCGTATCAGTGGATCGGCAGTCAGCAGCGAATGCAGACGCGGGGAAATCGCAAAGCCTTGCTCGGCCAGTTTGATCGCTGGCTCAAACAGCTTCGCCCATGGCAAGCGACCGTGTTGTCGATGCGCCAGCTCCAGCGCCCGCAATACCCCGGGCGTACCGACCGAGCGCCCGCCGATCTGCGCTTGCGTAAAGGCCATCGGTTTACCGTCAGCCTTCAGGAACAGCTTCTCGGTGGCCCCGGCCGGCGCCGTTTCGCGGCCGTCATAGGTGCGCACCTGCTTGCCATCCCACAACACAATCATCGCCCCGCCACCGATCCCGGAAGACTGCGGCTCAACCAGCGTCAACACCGCCTGCATCGCAATCGCCGCATCAATCGCCGAACCACCCTGACGCAACATCTCCCGCCCGGCTTCGGCCGCGAGTGGATTGGCAGCAGCGGCCATGTGTTTATTGGCATGACGGGTTTGCAGATCAGTGCGGTAACCGGAAGCGGCTTCCGGTGCCAGCGGCAACGAAGAAGAGGGCGGGGCGTTGCATGCGGTGAGGGTCAGAGCGCTGACAAGCAGTGTCAGGGCTGGCAGGTGAAAGCGCTTCAAGGGCTGGGCTGGAAACACGCGGGCTCTCCGTCCGTGGGGTAGAAGTCTTCGGGGACTTTATCGAGCGGGCCGGCGGGGTGCAAACTGCGTGGGGATTACAGCCCTCCCGCTCAGCGGCCGCGCCAATCGATCGGCCGAAAACGATGCCCTTGTGGGAGCGAGCCTGCTCGCGAAAGCGGTAGCTCGGGTGGTGCGATCTTCTTGAGAGTGATGCAGGGTTAGTGAGTCAGAAACTCATTGCTTGAAGCCCGGCAGACCATGGGTAGAGCGCCACTTTTTCACGATTTCGGTAATGCTCTCGGCTGTTTGTTGTTTCATATCCTCGGGCCAATAGATAAGGTCAGTGCCCGCTGGGTGCTCACACAAACGTTCAAATTCAAACAACAGCGGATCGAGAATCTCGTCTGGGCTTGTGTTGGCTGCAAGAACAGATTGCACAAATTTCAAGAATTCTGCTTCGGTGTAGTCGGATATGTTAGTCATAACGTTCTCAAGTTGAAGTTCCACAGTTCAAATGAAACGGGCGGCAGGATTCATGTCTTGAACCCAGGTAGTCGATTCGCTTCGCGCCATGCCATGACTGTACGAGCTATTCCGGCAGATGTTGTATCTGCTCCGGGCTCGGGGTAGTAGATCAGATCCATCCCGCTCGGATGTCCTACTATCTTGTTGAAGTGCATAATCAATGCATCTGCACGGAGATCTGTCGGCGCTATATCCTCCTTTCTTATTTCATCTATGAGATCAATGAAATCCTGCTCGGTATAGTCGGAAAAGCTGCTTTTGATGAATGGGTCGCTCATGCTATGCCCTTATTTACGGTGTACGTCGACATGGTTTTTGGGTGTGTAGACCCTTAGGTTATCTACGTTGTAGATATCACCACCTTCGGATATCGGTTCCACATGATGAATCTCATGAGAGATCCTTTTCCCTGCTGCATCACCTAAGCGGGCGCGGGGCGCATTTCCGTTGCGCATACGTCGTAGATTATCTTCGCTGACCTGTTGTGCCACTGCGCTGTCTTTTGAGGCAACGGCCCAAAAAGCCCGCCTAAACGAATCAAAACTAGAATATTCGCTCCCTCTGAGTTTATCCGCGATGCTGGTCGGAATAGGGGCGCCACCCTGAGCTTGAGCATGGTCAAGCCAAATACCGCCCACATCCTCTCCCACCCCCGTAACGATCCCAGGCGTCTGCCTCGCCGGCCTTGAATAAACCACATACAACGACTTCAGCCCGGTGTCCGCCGGGAACACCAGAATACAATCCTCGGCCGTTACATCCTCGCCCGGCAGTCCCTCAATCTGGCTATCGGTGTTGTCCGGGATCGGGTGGACGAGGATCGGGTCGAGTGCCTCACCGTGGTCGGGATAAACCAGCGGAGGCATCGATCCCAACGGCCCGCGTTGCGGCGTCCAGAGAATGGTGATGCCGTTGAGCTTGGCCTCCATGGCGGTCTTGTCGGCGTTCCACTTGACGTTCACCGTGCGTACGGCGTCGTCGCCAGAGGCGCCGGAATGGATGCCGTAAACCCGCAGAACACCTTCGGCATCACGACGAAACTGGAAGCGCACGCGCGTGGTGGCGCGGCTCATGCGGCGTAGTTCTTCGTCGGTGTGAAGCGTGCCGTCGGCCATTTTGCTCGGCAGCATTCCCAGCACGAACACGCTGGCCGGCCCGCCGGCGCCACGGATGGCCCAGTTCAGGCGCTGTTGCAAAATCCCGCCGCCGGCCAGACGCCCCAAAGCCAGGTCGGCACCTATCGCCGTCGCTACAGCGGTACTGGCGGAGGGCATGAGCATGGCGCCGGCGACCATGATCTTGCCGAAGTTGCTGGCTGGCTCCTCGGCAGTGCCAGCGTCCGTGCGACACCAGTTGTCCGGCGTGCAGGACTTGGCAAAGACCCTGTCTTCGCGTGGCTTGGGCGCAGGCCACTCATCCTTCTCGATGTACACCGGCTCCGGTGCTTTCGGTGGAAGCAAAGTAAACCAGGCCCTGCCACCGCTATACGGATTTAATAACCAGTCATCGTCGAGAAGGTATTTGTATTGAGGCATGCCAACTCCCTGTATGGCGCTGAGTCGAGCCAGGGGAGCTTGTCGGTATAGGAGCGATTCGGGGAGAGAGCGACAGGTGGCTGATGCTACGAAAGATCCGTTTCGTACCAGAGATCTACTTTTTTCTTACGGAGGCATCTGAATTGCATGCAGGGAGCGGGAGGAAAAGGACTTTTCTCGAGGCATAAAAAAACGGCCTACCTTTCGGTAAGCCGTTTTTAGTACTTGGTGGCTACACAGGGACTTGAACCCCGGACCCCAGCATTATGAATGCTATGCTCTAACCAACTGAGCTATGTAGCCAAGTGGCGCGCATTATTCCCCTGAAATGGCAAAGCGTCAAGCGTAAATCGAAAATATTTCTTCCTGTTTTCAACTGCTTATCCTCCAGCCCCGAAAATCGGGGCCGGGGAGGGCGTCAGCGCAGTTGGAATCTGGCGGTATTGGCGCTCAGGGCCTCGCTACCCTGGCTCAAGGTGTCCGCCGCTAGGTTTACGGCGCGTGCGCCTTCGAGCAAACGCACCGCCGCTTGATCGACCTGCTGGATATTGCCGCTGACTTCGTCGGCAGTGCTGGCCTGTTCTTCAACCGCTGTGGCGATTTGCGCCAGGGTGTCGGTGACACTCTGTACGGCGCTGGCGATTTCTCCCAGGCGTTCGCCGAGTCCGGTGACTGCTTCGGCATCCGATTGCGCCTGACCACAGGCGGCTTCCATCAGGCTTACCGCTTCGTTGACCGTGGCGCGCAGGCTGTCGACGGTGCCGGCGATCTGCGCGGTGGACGATTGCGTGCGCTGCGAGAGGCTGCGCACCTCGTCGGCGACCACGGCAAAGCCGCGACCCTGTTCGCCGGCGCGGGCGGCCTCGATGGCGGCGTTGAGCGCGAGCAGGTTGGTCTGCTCGGCGACGCCGCGAATGGTATCCACGACCAGTTGAATCTGCTGGCCTTGCTCGCTGACCCGGCCAAGCGCGGCGGCGGTATCGTTAAGGCGCTGATTGAGCTGCTGAATGCTCGCCGTGGTGCGTTGGCTGTCGCGGCTGCTGTCGGCGGCGATGCGCCGGGTTTGCTGGGCGCTGCCGGAGGCCTGTTCGCAACTCTGCGCGACGCCTTGCGAGGTGGCGGCCAATTGCGTGGCGGCAGCGGCGATCTGGCTGATCTGCAATTGCTGCGCTTCGACTTCGCTCAGGGCGCCGCTGGAGTGTTGGTTGAGGCTGCGCACCGCGTTGCTCAACTGCGAGGTCTCGTGGTCGACGCCGAGCATGCTGCTGCGCAATTGCACCACAGCGACGTTGAGCGCGGTGCTGATCGCTGCCAGCTCATCGCGCCCCACCACCGGCACTTGCAGGCTCAGGTTACCGTCGCGCAAGGCTTCGGCGAGCAAGGTGATGCCGCTGGCGCTACGGCGGATCGAGGCTTGCAGGCAAACGAACAGGTATAACGCGGCCAACAGCAGGCAACCGAAGATTGCGGCGACAACAATGAACTGGCGGATCGCCGAGCTGTAATACGCATCGAGCCGCTGATCCAGCGCGACCAGGGATTGCTGGCGCAGGGAAGCGAGGTCGGTGAGCAGCGCGTCGAGGCTGCGTTCGAAGTCCTCTGGCTTGAGGTTGATGCTGCCGCCAAACACACCGTCGTCGAGGACTTTCAGGCCGCTGTCGAGGTGTTTCAGGCTGTCGTGATACTGGCCGGCCCAAGCTTGCAGCTCGGCTGGCAGACGCGCCTCCAGCAGGCCGGCGGTTTTCACCAGTTGCTCGCGGGCGTCACCAATGCGGCTGCGCAGGTCGCGCAACTGCAGGCGGCTCTGCAGGGTGAACTGACCGGAGACGACCGAAGCCTGGCCGACTGCGGCGAGACGGCCGACACGCTCGATCAGGTCCGGCGCGTGCTGCGTGGAAATCTGCGTCAGCAGGTAGGTTTCCAGCCACGGCGCGAGGGTCAGGCGATTGTCCATGACGATCTGCTCGCGCAAGGCTTGCAGCGCGCCCAGGGCATTGGTGAAGCGGTCATAACCGTCCGGCCACCAGCCGACACTGCTGAGGCTTTTCGAATCAAGGCCATTGAGTGCGGTTTGCAGCGCCTGAAAGCGTTCGAGGATTGCGCCGTCGGCGCCTTGCTGGTTCAGGGCATTGCCCAGCTCTGTGGTGGCTTGCAGCACTGCCGGTTGCACGCCGTCGAAGGCGGCCATTGCGGCGAGGGTGGCCGGTGTAGGCTGACGATTGGTCTCGGTGGCGCGCCAGCGGGCGGCGCGGTCGCGTTGAGCGGCGAGCAGGTTGTCCAGCGCATCCAGCGCGAGCAGCTGACGCACGCCGGCACGTTCGCCCGAGATCAGATTGAGCTTCTCGCGATAGTCATGGCCGATCATCAACAGGCTGCCGGCCAGCGGCAGAATGAACAGCAGAAACAACAATTGGAATTTACCTGCGAAGCCAAACCGCCCCAGCAATTTGATCCCCGGTGAAAGGAAAGCCTGCATGCCTCATGACTCCTCTGGACACCACGCACCATTGGCGTGCATCGCGAGCTGTTGGCTCACGACCCGTGCCCTCTAAAAGGCCTCGAAAGTTCACCCTCGCCCGCTCTGTAGGCCGGCTCTGTAGCGAAACTTCCCATTGTCGAGCGCCTTTGTAAGGCGATCGTGTTCAAGGGCAGAAGCAAGGCAAGATTCAGACCATGGCGTTGAGCTATCACCTTCGCCACCAGCGATCCCCTGTAGGAGCTGCCGAAGGCTGCGATCTTTTGACTTTGATGCTTAAAAGCAAGATCAAAAGATCGCAGCCTTCGGCAGCTCCTACGCGAGATAGGAATGTTGGTTAGTTAGCTGGCTAAGGGGATAGCGCGAGCGCACCGAAAAATGGCACATTGACGCACCTGCCTGCGGGCACCCATCTGCTGTCCGGAATTTTCCATGGCTATCAGCAACGTCCAGACCGCCGCTGCCTCGGCGACCGCTGCTCCGCAAAGCAGCCCCTTGGTGATGCGCATCATCGGCGCGGTGGCGCTGGCGCATCTGATCAATGACCTGATCCAGTCGGTGCTGCCGTCGATCTACCCGATGCTCAAGGCCAACTATGGCCTGACCTTCACCCAGGTCGGCCTGATCACCTTGACCTTCCAGTTGACCGCATCGCTGTTGCAGCCGTGGGTCGGATATCACACTGACCGGCACCCTAAACCGTGGCTGTTACCGGCGGGCACGGTGTGTACCTTGATCGGCATTCTGATGATGTCGGTGGTCGGCAGCTTCCCATTGATTCTGCTGGCGGCGGCGCTGATTGGTATCGGCTCGTCGACCTTTCACCCGGAAGCCTCGCGTGTTGCGCGGCTGGCCTCGGGCGGCCGGTTTGGTCTGGCGCAATCGACCTTTCAGGTCGGCGGCAATGCCGGCTCCGCGTTCGGCCCATTGCTGGCGGCGGCGATCATCATTCCCTTCGGCCAGGGCAATGTGGCGTGGTTCGGTCTGTTCGCGGTGTTTGCGCTGTTCGTGCTGTACCGCATCAGCCGCTGGTACGCCAACCACCTGAACCTGTTCAAGCTCAAGGCCGGCCAAGCCGCGACGCACGGCTTATCGAAGGGCAGGGTGACCAGTGCCTTGGTGGTCCTGGGGCTGCTGGTGTTCTCCAAATATTTCTACATGGCCAGTTTCACCAGCTACTTCACCTTCTACCTGATCGAGAAGTTCGACCTGTCAGTGGCGAGTTCGCAATTGCACTTGTTCCTGTTTTTGGGCGCAGTGGCGGCTGGGACGTTCTTCGGCGGGCCTATCGGCGACAAGATCGGGCGCAAGGCAGTGATCTGGTTTTCCATCCTGGGGGTGGCGCCATTCACCCTGATCCTGCCGCATGTCGATCTGTTCTGGACCAGCATTCTCAGCGTGGTGATCGGCTTCATTCTGGCGTCGGCATTCTCGGCGATCGTGGTGTACGCGCAGGAACTGGTGCCGGGTAATGTCGGGATGATTGCCGGGATTTTCTTCGGCCTGATGTTCGGTTTCGGCGGGATTGGCGCGGCGCTGCTCGGGCATCTGGCGGATGTGCACGGGATTGAGTACGTGTATTTCCTTTGCTCATTCCTGCCGTTGTTTGGTGTGTTGGCGATCTTTCTCCCGCGTACTAAAAAAGCTTGAGATCAAAAGATCGCAGCCTTCGGCAGCTCCTACAGGGGATAGATGTACATCTGTAGGAGCTGCCGAAGGCTGCGATCTTTTAACAATCTTTCGGGCACAAAAAAGCCGCGTATCAAACGCGGCTTTTTCTTGTGCGGCTGTTGCTTAGACGTTGAAACGGAAGTGCATCACGTCGCCGTCCTTGACGATGTAATCCTTGCCTTCCAGACGCCATTTGCCGGCTTCTTTGGCGCCGGCTTCGCCCTTGTACTGGATGAAGTCGTTGTAGGCGATGACTTCGGCACGGATGAAGCCTTTTTCGAAGTCGGTGTGGATCACGCCAGCGGCCTGTGGTGCGGTAGCACCGACCTTGACGGTCCAGGCGCGGACTTCTTCGACACCGGCGGTGAAGTAGGTCTGCAGGTGCAGCATTTCGTAACCGGCGCGGATCACGCGGTTCAGGCCAGGCTCTTCCAGGCCCAGCGCTTCGAGGAACATGTCCTTCTCTTCGCCGTCGTCGAGCTCGGCGATTTCCGCTTCGATCTTGTTGCACACCGGAACGACCATGGCGCCTTCTTCTTCGGCAATGGCCTTGACCACGTCCAGGTGCGGGTTGTTCTCGAAACCGTCTTCGGCAACGTTGGCGATGTACATGACCGGCTTGGTGGTCAGCAGGTGGAAGCCCTTGATCACGGCTTTCTCGTCCGCGCTCATGTTCTTCATCAGGCTGCGTGCCGGTTTGGCTTCGGTGAAGTGCGCGATCAGTTGCTCGAGCAGAGCCTTCTGAACCACGGCGTCCTTGTCACCGCCCTTGGCGTTGCGCGCGACTTTCTGCAGTTGTTTCTCGCAGCTGTCGAGGTCGGCGAAGATCAGTTCCAGGTCGATGATTTCGATGTCGCGTTTCGGGTCGACACTGTTGGAAACGTGAATCACGTTGTCGTCTTCGAAGCAGCGCACCACGTGAGCGATAGCGTCGGTTTCGCGGATGTTGGCCAGGAACTTGTTGCCCAGGCCTTCACCTTTCGAGGCGCCGGCGACGAGGCCGGCGATGTCGACGAATTCCATGGTGGTCGGCAGGATGCGCTTGGGATTGACGATGGCCGCCAGCGCTTCCAGGCGCGGATCCGGCATCGGCACGATGCCGCTGTTCGGCTCGATGGTGCAGAAGGGGAAGTTCTCCGCCGCGATACCGGATTTGGTCAGGGCGTTGAACAGGGTGGACTTGCCGACGTTAGGCAGGCCGACGATGCCGCAATTGAATCCCATGGTGTTTCCCCTCGGGTAAAAGTCAGGCCTTCTGGCTGTGCAGGTTTTTCATCGCGCGGTTCCATTCCCCGGCGAGGATATCCGGCAGCACGCCGAGGGCAAAGTCGATGCTGGCATCGAGTTTTTCCTGTTCGGCGCGTGGCGCACGACCCAGGACGAAATTTGAAACCATACTGGCAACGCCCGGGTGGCCGATGCCAAGCCGCAGGCGGTAGAACGTATTCTGATTGCCCAGTTGCGCAATGATGTCGCGCAACCCGTTGTGACCGCCATGGCCGCCGCCCTGCTTGAGCTTGGCAACGCCCGGAGGCAAGTCGAGTTCGTCATGCGCCACGAGGATTTCTTCAGGCTTGATGCGGAAGAAACCGGCGAGTGCCGCCACGGCCTGGCCGCTGCGGTTCATGTAGGTGGTGGGAATCAGCAGACGAACATCCTGACCCTGATGCGAGTAGCGCCCGGTCAGGCCGAAATATTTGCGATCGGCCACAAGATTCACATTCTGTGCGTGGGCGATGCGCTCAACAAAAAGGGCCCCTGCGTTATGCCGGGTCTGTTCGTATTCAGCGCCTGGATTTCCCAGGCCAACGATCAGTTTGATGGCAGTCACGATAGGGGCCCTTCCTTGGAGTGGTGGATAACATCGCCGCGATCGGGGAAAGCGGCGAAAGTGGACGAAAAATGCTCATTTACCATGGATGTAAACTCCGCGTTCTCGCCCGCTTTCTCGCTACGTTCCAGTCCGCGATGTTACTTGCTCACTCCCCGGCATGACAGAGTGAATTACTCTGCTTCGCCTTCTTCGGCAGGTTCTGCAGCAACACGTGGAGCGTGGACGTTGGCAACAGCCTTGTCATCGCCGTGTGCCAGAGCAACGAACTCAACACCTTTAGGAGCTTTGAGGTCCGACAGGTGAATGATGGTGCCGATTTCTGCTTTCGACAGATCGACTTCGATGAACTCAGGCAGATCTTTTGGCAGGCAGGTCACTTCGATTTCAGCAACAACGTGCGAAACTTCGCCGCCTTTCTTCACTGGAGCTTCTTCGCCAACAAAGTGTACAGGCACGATGGCGGTCAGTTTCTGGCCGGCAACAACGCGTACGAAGTCAGCGTGCATCACGTGGCCTTTGGCCGGGTGACGCTGCAGCGCCTTGATGATGACGTTCTGCTTGGTGCCACCAACGTTCAGCTCGATGATGTGGCTGTAAGCCGCTTCGTTTTCGAGCAGTTTGGCAACTTCTTTGGCCAGCATGCTGATGGATTCAGGGGCTTTGTCGCCACCGTAAACAACAGCTGGAACCAGAGCTGCGAGACGACGCAGGCGGCGGCTCGCACCTTTCCCCAGGTCGGAACGCACTTCAGCATTCAGAGTAAAATCGTTCATTTTGTATCTCCAAAATAGCCATGACCGAGTGGCGTTTGCGACCAGCGCCGAACACGGTATGGGCAAAAAAGCCCCGCCCCGACAGGAATGCCGGGGCGGGGCGCTTTTCGTCAACGAGACATTTCGCGAAGGGCAGGGCCCTTAACGGAACATCGCGCTGATCGATTCTTCATTGCTGATGCGGCGAACCGCTTCGGCAACAACCGGTGCGATATCCAGTTGACGGATACGTGCACAGGCTTGTGCTGCAGCGGACAGCGGGATGGTGTTAGTGACCACCAGCTCGTCCAGCACGGAATTTTCGATATTCTCGATGGCCCGGCCCGACAGCACAGGGTGTGTGCAGTAGGCAAAGACCTTGGCTGCGCCATGCTCTTTCAGGGCCTTGGCCGCGTGGCACAGGGTGCCGGCGGTATCGACCATGTCATCGACCAGAATACAGGTACGCCCTTCGACATCACCGATGATATGCATCACTTCAGAGTGATTGGCTTTCTCACGGCGTTTGTCGATGATCCCGAGATCGACGCCCAGCGACTTGGCAACAGCCCGTGCACGCACGACGCCACCAATATCCGGGGACACGATCATCAGGTTTTCGAAGCGCTGATCTTCGATGTCATCCACCAGAACCGGGGAGCCGTAGATGTTATCTACCGGAATATCGAAGAAGCCCTGAATCTGGTCAGCATGCAGATCAACCGTGAGAACACGGTCGATGCCGACTACGGTAAGCATGTCAGCAACGACTTTCGCGCTGATAGCCACACGTGCGGAACGCGGACGGCGATCCTGACGGGCATAACCAAAATAAGGAATAACAGCAGTGATACGAGTAGCTGAGGAGCGGCGGAAGGCATCAGCCATCACTACCAGTTCCATCAGGTTATCGTTGGTCGGAGCGCAGGTCGGCTGAATAATGAAGACGTCTTTACCGCGAACGTTTTCATTGATCTCGGCTGTGATTTCGCCGTCGGAAAACTTGCCGACAGAGATGTCACCGAGAGGGATATGCAGCTGACGTACGACACGCCGAGCCAGATCGGGGTTGGCATTCCCCGTAAAGACCATCATCTTGGACACGCGCAGTACCTAGAGGCTGAGGGTAACCTGGATGAGTAGAGAAAATGGCAGGGGCGGCTGGATTCGAACCAACGCATGGCAGGATCAAAACCTGCTGCCTTACCGCTTGGCGACGCCCCTGTATCTGTTGCTTTCAAGTGCCGGGCACTTGATTCCTTTAGAGCAGACTTTGCAGCTTGCGATGCAACATCGAAACGTTGCTTCCTTTCGCTACAAACCCTGTAAGGGTCTCTGTCAGAAGGGCCGAGACTTTATCAGCTTCAGCTTTGCTTGGGAAGCCCCCAAACACACAACTTCCAGTTCCGGTGAGCTTTGCTTCGGTAAATTTACCTAACAAATCCAATGCGTTACGTACCTCTGGATAACGCCTTGCGACCACCGGCAAGCAGTCATTTCGACTGTTTCCCTCGGGAACGGGGCGCACTTTAATGGGCGGTGTGTTACGTGTCAACAAAGGATCGGAAAAAATTTCTGCCGTACTAACAGCGACTTGCGGCACGAGCACCAGATACCACGGTTCTTCGGGGTCGACCGGGGTCAGTTTCTCGCCGACGCCCTCGGCAAATGCCGCATGGCCACGGACGAACACCGGTACGTCGGCACCGAGTGACAGGCCCAGTTGCGCCAGACGATCTTCATCCCAGCCCAGTTGCCACAAATGGTTGAGTCCGAGCAACGTTGTCGCCGCATTTGAACTGCCGCCACCGATGCCGCCGCCCATGGGCAGGACTTTGTCGATCCAGATGTCGATACCGAGCGCGCAGGCGGACTGTTGCTGCAACATCTTCGCCGCGCGCACGATCAGGTTGCTGTCGTGGGGCACGCCGGCGAACTCGGTGTGCAGCTGAATCACGCCGTCATCGCGCACGGCGAAAGTGATTTCATCGCCATAATCGAGGAACTGAAACAGCGTCTGCAATTCGTGATAACCGTCTTCACGGCGACCGAGAATGTGCAGCATCAAGTTGAGTTTGGCCGGCGAGGGCAGGGTCAGGCGTGCAGCGGTCATGCTTTATTGCCCCAACTTGCGCGGTTGCCAGGTTTTGATCACCAGCGTCACGTCAAGGTCGGTGCCGTGCAGCTTGATGCGCTCGGGCAGCCAATAACCATTCTGTTCGGTGTAGGCGGTGTATTCGACTTTCCAGCCGTCCTGCTCAAGGCTGGCCAGACGGCTGTCGGCGTCCAGATTCAAGCGACTCTTGCTTTCCGGGGCTGGCAGGCCGCGAACCCACCAGGCCAGATTCGACACCGGCAGTTTCCAGCCCAGCTGTTCTTCGAGCAGGGCTTCAGGAGATTGCGATTCGTAGCGGCCCTGGTTGGCGACTTCCAGTGATACTTTGCCCGGACGCCCGGTCAGGCGTGCCGCACCACGACCCAGCGGGCCGGACAGGCGAATGTCGTAGTAGTCCTGACGCTGCAGCCAGAACAGCGTGCCGCTGCCGGAATCTTTCGGCGCGCGGATGCCGATCTTGCCGTCGATCTGCCAGCCATCGAGGCCGGTCAGTTGCTGTTTATTCGCCGCCCACTGGGCCGGGCTGCCGTGGCCCTCGACCGATTCGCGAGTGCCGAAACCCGAACAGCCGGCGAGCAGGGCGATGAAGCTGAAAACAATAACGTGGCGCAAAAGCATGGTTTAAAGATTCTCGGATCCGGTCAGGCGCTTGATGGTGCTGCGCAGAATGGTGCTGTCGGGCTGATCCTTGAGGAACTTGCCCCACACTTGTTTGGCTTCGCGCTGATTGCCCTTGGCCCAGAGGACTTCGCCCAGGTGCGCGGCGACTTCGTGGTCAGGGAAACGCTCGAGCGCCTGGCGCAGGTATTTCTCCGCGTCGTCCAGATTGCCCAGGCGATAGTTCACCCAGCCGAGGCTGTCGAGTACCGCCGGGTCTTCCGGATTGATCTGGTGCGCCTGCTCGATCAGCGTTTTTGCTTCAGCGTAGCGGGTGGTGCGATCGGACAAGGTGTAGCCCAGCGCATTCAGCGCCATGGCGTTGTCCGGGTCGCGCTTGATGATCAGGCGCAGGTCTTTCTCCATTTGCGCCAGATCATTGCGTTTTTCCGCGAGCATGGCGCGGGTGTAGAGCAGATTGAGATCGTCCGGGTATTTCTGCAGCGCTTGTTGCAGAACTTTCCAGGCCTTGTCGTCCTGTTTATTGGCCGACAGGGTTTCCGACTCGATCAGATACAACTGGATCGCGTAGTCGGGCTGCTCGTCACGCTCGGCGGCCAGCTTGCTCTGCGCTTCGGCGGTCTTGCCGTTGCTCATCAGGATATCGGCCTGACGCAGCTGTGCCGGCAGATAGTCATTGCCCGGACCGACCTGGGCGTATTCGATGAGCGCGCCTTGTGGGTCATTGCGCTCTTCGGCAATCCGGCCGAGGTTCAGATGCGCTGAATCGACGTGGCTTTCGCGAGCGATCAGGTCTTCCAGATAACCCTTGGCCTCATCCCACGCCTTGGCTTCCAGGCACACCAGCGCCAGCGAGTAACGCAGTTCATCGTCTTCCGGGTATTGCTGAACGAGCGTGGAGAATTCGGCCTTGGCGTCGTCCATGCGGTCCTGTTCGACCAGCATGCGCGCGTAAGTCAGGCGCAGGCGTTTGTCTTCCGGGTATTTCCTGATGCTTTTCTGCAACAGCGGCAGCGCTTCGTCGCCACGATTGAGCAATTGAAGCAGGCGCGCACGCAGCAGGATTGGTGCGATCTCGCCATCTTCCGGTGGGTTGTCTTCGAGCAGAGTCAGCGCACCTTGATTGTCGCCATCCTGCTGCAACAGCAGAGCCTTGCCGAAAATCAGCTGATTGTTGTTCGGGTGGCGCTCAAGCAAACGGTCGAAGCTTTTCATCAGGCCGTTGCGGGTTTCCTGATCGGTGTCGGCGGCCGACAGCGCGAGGAAATCGAAATGGGTGTCGCCCTTGCCCTGCAGGACTTTCTCCATGTAGACCATGGAGTCGTCGTAACGCCCGGCGCGGGCCAGTTGCACGGCGGCGGCGCGTTGCGCTTCGAGATCGTCCGGGGCATTGCGCGCCCAGATCAGCGCGGTGTCGAGGGCCGGTTGATCGGCGCCCAGATATTCGGCGATGCGGAACGCACGCTCGGAAACGCCCGGATCCTGGGTGTTGATGGCCTGGGTCACGTAATTGTCCAGGGCAATGTCGAAACGATTGCGCTGGCCAGCGAGTTCGGCGCTCAGCAGGCTGAACACGGTTTCCTCGCTGAACGAGCCGTAAACCTTGGGCTTTTCAGGTGCGGGCGTGGTGTCTTCGACCGGCGGGGTGCCATCCGGCGCAACGGGCGCCATGGCCTGGCAGCCGCTGAGGAAGACAAAAGCGAGGAGCAACGCGGAAGATCTATTCATATAGGAAGAGGACGACTAACCTGCGGTCGGATCATCATGACACAAGCCTTCGGCCAAACATAACCGAGACTCAATTGTGGCCATTATAGGGGCTGACGATTGGGACAATAGTCAGCGGTAGTTGTTCTGAATCTTTCGAAGTAGGACAATTGCCGGCTTCACGTCACCATCAGCGACCTTGAATGGCCTTCCTTGCACTCGGTATTAACCACAAGACTGCTTCAGTAGACGTCCGCGAGCGCGTGGCCTTTACCCCTGAGCAGCTGGTGGAGGCCTTGCAGCAGCTCTGCCGACTGACCGACAGCCGCGAAGCCGCGATCCTCTCCACCTGCAATCGCAGTGAGCTTTATATAGAACAGGATCAGCTGTCGGCCGATGTCGTGCTGCGCTGGCTGGCCGATTATCACCATCTGAGTCTCGACGAGCTGCGCGCCAGTGCTTACGTGCATGAAGACGATGCGGCTGTTCGTCACATGATGCGCGTCGCCTCCGGGCTCGACTCGCTGGTGCTGGGCGAACCGCAGATTCTCGGTCAGATGAAATCGGCCTACGCCGTGGCCCGCGAGGCCGGCACCATCGGTCCGCTGCTGGGGCGGTTGTTTCAGGCGACGTTCAATGCCGCCAAGCAGGTGCGTACCGATACTGCGATTGGCGAGAACCCGGTGTCGGTGGCGTTTGCTGCGGTGAGCCTGGCAAAACAGATTTTCAGCGATCTGCAACGCAGCCAGGCGCTGCTGATCGGTGCCGGCGAGACGATTACGCTGGTCGCGCGCCATTTGCATGAGCTGGGGGTCAAGCGCATCGTCGTCGCCAACCGCACGCTCGAGCGCGCCAGTCAGTTGGCCGAGCAGTTCGGCGCTCACGCGGTGCTGCTCTCGGACATCCCGGCGGAGCTGGTGCGCAGCGACATCGTCATCAGTTCGACCGCCAGCCAGTTGCCGATCCTCGGCAAGGGTGCGGTGGAAAGTGCGCTGAAGCTGCGCAAGCACAAGCCGATCTTCATGGTCGACATCGCGGTACCACGAGATATCGAGCCAGAAGTCGGCGAGTTGGACGACGTTTACCTGTACAGCGTCGACGATCTCCACGAAGTGGTCGCCGAGAACCTCAAGAGCCGTCAGGGCGCTGCGCAAGCGGCGGAGGAGATGGTCTCGGTCGGCGCCGACGATTTCATGGTGCGCCTGCGCGAACTGGCGGCAGTCGATGTGCTCAAGGCCTATCGTCAACAGAGCGAGCGCTTGCGTGACGAGGAATTGCAAAAAGCCCTGCGTCTGCTGGCCAACGGCGGCAACGCCGAAGACGTGCTCGGGCAACTGGCCCGTGGCCTGACCAACAAACTCTTGCATGCGCCCAGCGTGCAATTGAAAAAGCTGTCTGCCGAAGGCCGCCTCGATGCGCTGGCCATGGCCCAGGAACTCTTTGCCCTTGAGGGCTCACCGGATAGTTTTTCGGATAAAAAACCGCAATGAAAGCGTCACTGCTCAACAAGCTGGACATTCTCCAGGACCGTTTCGAGGAACTGACCGCGCTGCTCGGCGACGGTGAAGTCATTGCCGATCAGGCCAAATTCCGCGCCTATTCCAAGGAGTACGCCGAACTCGAGCCGGTAGTGGCCGCCTATAAAAAGCTGCTCGGCGTACAAAGCGATCTTGAAGGCGCGCAGGCGCTGCTCAAGGACAACGACCCGGACATGCGCGAAATGGCCGTGGAAGAAGTTCGCGAAGCCAAGGAGTTGCTGGTCACGCTGGAATCCGATCTGCAGCGCATGTTGCTGCCTAAAGATCCGAATGACGGGCGCAACGTCTTCCTCGAAATCCGCGCCGGCACCGGTGGCGACGAGGCGGCGATCTTCTCCGGCGACCTGTTCCGCATGTACTCGCGTTATGCCGAGCGGCGTGGCTGGCGCGTCGAGATCCTCTCGGAAAACGAAGGCGAACACGGTGGCTATAAAGAAGTCATCGCGCGCATTGAAGGCGACAACGTTTACGGCAAGCTGAAATTCGAGTCCGGCGCGCACCGCGTTCAGCGCGTACCCGCCACCGAATCCCAGGGTCGGATCCACACCTCGGCGTGCACCGTGGCAGTGTTGCCGGAGCCGGACGAGCGCGAAGCGATCGAGATCAACCCGGCGGATCTGCGTGTCGATACTTACCGTTCCTCTGGCGCTGGTGGTCAGCACGTCAACACCACCGATTCGGCGATCCGCATCACCCACATTCCGACTGGCACCGTCGTCGAGTGTCAGGAAGAACGCTCCCAGCACAAGAACCGTGCCCGGGCGATGGCGTGGCTGTCGGCCAAGCTCAACGATCAGCAAAACGCAGCGGCAGCCAACGCGATTGCCAGTGAGCGCAAGTTGCTGGTCGGCTCCGGCGATCGATCCGAGCGTATCCGCACCTACAACTACGCCCAGGGCCGGGTCACCGACCATCGCGTCAACCTGACCCTGTATTCGCTGGATGAAATTCTCGCCGGTGGCGTCGAAGCTGTGATCGAGCCCTTGCTGGCCGAATATCAGGCTGACCAACTCGCAGCGATAGGTGAATAAATGACCATCATCGCCAGCCTGTTGCGCGCCGCCGAGTTGCCGGACTCGCCGACTGCGCGTCTGGACGCTGAATTGCTTCTCGCCGCCGCACTGGGCAAGTCGCGCAGCTTCCTGCACACCTGGCCCGAGCGCATCGTGCCGAGCGAGGCTGCGCTGACCTTTGCCGAGTATTTGCAACGGCGGCGTAGCGGTGAGCCGGTGGCTTATATTCTCGGCCAGCAGGGCTTCTGGAAGCTGGATCTGGAAGTCGCGCCGCACACGCTGATTCCGCGTCCTGACACCGAATTGCTGGTGGAGGCAGCCCTTGAGCTGCTGCCGGCAACTCCGGCCAAGGTTCTTGATCTGGGCACCGGCAGTGGCGCGATTGCTTTGGCCTTGGCCAGCGAACGGCCGGCGTGGAAAGTCACTGCCGTGGATCGTGTGCTTGAAGCCGTGGCCCTGGCCGAACGCAATCGCCAGCGTCTGCACCTGAACAACGCTACGGTGCTGAACAGCCATTGGTTCAGCGCACTTGCAGGCCAGCGCTTTCAACTGATCATCAGCAACCCGCCGTACATTGCCGCCGCCGATCCGCATCTGGTCGAGGGCGATGTACGCTTCGAACCGGCCAGTGCGCTGGTCGCCGGTGAAGATGGCCTCGATGATCTGCGCCTGATTGTTGCGCAGGCGCCGGATCATCTTGAAACCGGAGGCTGGCTGATGCTCGAACACGGCTATGATCAGGCCGAAGCCGTGCGTGATCTGCTGCTTACCCGTGGCTTTGAAGAAGTCCACAGCCGCACCGATCTGGGCGGCCATCAACGCATCAGTCTGGGGCGCCTGCCGTGCTGAATGATCAGGAATTGCTGCGCTACAGCCGGCAGATTCTGCTGCAACACATCGACATCGACGGGCAGCTGAAGCTCAAGGCCAGCCGCGTGCTGATCGTCGGCCTCGGCGGTCTCGGCGCGCCAGTGGCGCTGTATCTGGCAGCAGCGGGCGTCGGCGAATTGCATCTGGCGGATTTCGACACGGTCGATCTGACCAATCTGCAACGGCAGATCATTCACGACACCGACAGTGTCGGCATGTCCAAGGTCGACTCGGCGCTCAAGCGCCTGGGCGCGATCAATCCGGAAATTCAACTGGTCGCCCATCGCCAGGCGCTGGACGAGGATTCTCTCGGTGCAGCGGTGGCGGCGGTGGATCTGGTGCTCGATTGTTCGGACAACTTTTCCACGCGCGAGTCGGTTAACGCCGCTTGTGTTGCCGCGTGCAAGCCGCTGGTCAGTGGCGCGGCAATTCGTCTGGAAGGGCAATTGTCGGTGTTCGATCCTCGGCGTGCCGAGAGCCCTTGCTACCACTGCCTGTACGGTCACGGCAGTGAAGCCGAACTGACCTGCAGCGAGGCCGGCGTGGTCGGGCCATTGGTCGGTCTGGTTGGCAGCTTGCAGGCGCTGGAAGCGTTGAAGGTGCTGGTCGGCTTTGGTGAACCCTTGGTGGGGCGACTGTTGTTGATCGATGCCTTGGGCTCGCGATTCCGTGAGCTTCGCGTCAAGCGCGATCCGGGCTGCAGCGTCTGTGGCGCGCGCCATGCGTGAAGCGCCGATCGGCGTGTTCGATTCCGGGGTCGGCGGCTTGTCGGTCCTCGGCGAAATCCAGCGCTTGCTGCCCAACGAATCGCTGCTTTATGTCGCCGATTGCGGGAACATTCCTTACGGCGAGAAAACCCCGGAATTCATCCGCGAGCGTTGCAGCGTGATGGCCGGGTTTTTTCGCGAGCAGGGGGCCAAAGCTTTGGTGCTGGCGTGCAATACCGCGACCGTGGCGGGGGTTGCCGATCTGCGTCGCGATTTCCCCGACTGGCCGATTGTCGGCATGGAACCGGCGGTCAAACCGGCCGCAGCGGCCACACGAAGCGGCGTGGTTGGCGTCCTGGCCACGACCGGCACGTTGCAGAGCGCGAAGTTTGCCGCGTTGCTCGATCGCTTCGCGGCTGACATAAAAGTCATCACCCAGCCCTGTCCGGGACTGGTCGAACTGATCGAAACGGGTGATCTGCACAGCGCCGAATTACGCACTTTATTGCAAGGTTACGTCGCTCCATTGCTGGCGCAAAACTGCGACACGATCATTCTTGGCTGTACCCATTATCCCTTCCTCAAGCCGCTACTCAGGTCGATGATCGCCGACGATGTCAGCCTGATCGATACCGGAGATGCCGTGGCCCGGCAGTTGCAACGCTTGCTCGCCGAGCGTGATCTGCTGGCGCAACGTCCGAGCCAGCCGGTGAAGTTCTGGACCAGCGGCGATCCGCAATCTCTCAGAAAAATCCTACCGTTGCTGGGCCAAACTGCGTCGAATGTGCAAAACTTCGACTTGTAAAAAAAATGTGAAATAACTAAAAAAACGCTGAACTTCTGACCAAGCGCGGATTTCTATAGCGACAGCAGCAACTAAAAACCAAACGATCGTTCCGGAAAAGGAAGTTTCAAAGTGAAGCGACTATTCTGCTTGGCCGCGATTGCGGCCGCACTGATGGGGCAAAGCATTACTGCACAAGCCGCTGGCGTTGAATTCGCCGTCGGCGGTACCAGCGATTCGACAATGACGTATCGCTTAGGCATGAATTTCGACTGGGACAAGAGCTGGCTGCAGAGCGACGTGGGTCGCCTGACCGGCTACTGGAGCGGTGCCTACACGTACTGGGAAGGTGACAAGACTTCCAGCAACAACAGCCTGTCGTTCTCGCCTGTATTCGTTTACGAGTTTGCCGGTCAGTCGGTCAAGCCATACGTGGAAGCGGGTATCGGCGTGGCGTTCTTCTCCAACACCGAATACGAAAGCAACAACCTGGGCGGCTCCTTCCAGTTTGAAGACCGCATCGGTGTCGGCCTGCGTTTCAACGGCGGCCACGAAGTCGGCATCCGCGCCACGCACTACTCCAACGCCGGCCTGTCCAGCGACAACGATGGTGTAGAAAGCTACGCGCTGCATTACACAATGCCGCTGTAATCCGCCTACGCGGAACCAACGTGGGAGCGAGCCTGCTCGCGAAAGCAGAGTGTCAGTCACTTCAAATGGTGGCTGACACACCGCCTTCGCGAGCAGGCTCGCTCCCACAGTTGTTTCTGCGCCGTCAAAGAAATCAGCGGTAGGCTGTAGCAATTCCCCGGCGCTCTTCGATGCACTCCGGCGCGCCCATTTCAAACTCGCGGCAAATCAGCGGGCGTCGTTCATAGATCGTGCACATCATGCTGTCGCGATCCAGTGCCGCGCACCAGCCGTCGTCCAGACGCAGCATCACTTCGCCGCCCCATTCATCGGTATCGATAAAGCGATCAGGCACGCCGGTGTCGGTGATCAGCATCACTTCGAGCTGGCAGCAGCACGCCGCACAGGTCGAGCAGGTGACCGCCGGTTCGGCGATTTGTGTGTGAGGGATGGTTTTCATCGTGGCAGTGTAAGGCAGTGATCGCGGTGGGTGTGAAAGCGCTGACGGACGCTCACGGCGCCAGACGCCGTGCCATCAAGTGCAACAGCGGGAACAGCCCTGCCCAGAGCAGCCCGATAACGATCAGCGTCGACACTTCGCCGTAAGGGAAATGCACGCCGGCCAGGCGTCCGCCACCGTAGTACGACAATGCCCCGCCCACCGCGCCAAGTCCGCTGGCCAGCCACCATGGCCGCGCGCTCCAAGCCAGGCAGTGGCGCAACGTGGTGGCGAGCAGTGCCCATAGCAGCATCAGCCACAACGGAATCAGCGGTGACGCGTCTGCAAAGCGGAACACGTCGAGGTAACGCAAGACGCTGTCCACCGCCGTGCCGACAATCACCACGCACAGAATCAAACGACCTTCTGCCGCCCAACTGCTGATCCAGCGCAGATGAATCACCAGCGCCGCCAGTGCCAGCAACAGCCATAAACTGTTGCCGCCGAGCACGCAGGCCAGCCAGCCGAGCTGAAACAGCACGGCATTGGCGATTCGCTCACGCATCGAAGCGTCCGAGCAGGGGAGCGGTCATCGCCGCCGGTTTGGCCAGCAGCAATTGCGCGGTGCCGATGGTGCGTTCGAGGAATCCGCCCTCGCAATAGCACAGGTAAAACTCCCACAAACGCAGGAAATAATCGTCGTAGCCCAGCTCGCTCAGGCGACCATGGGCGAGGCGAAAGTTCTCGTGCCACAGGCGCAGTGTCTTGGCGTAATGCAGGCCGAAATCTTCCATGTGCAGCAGGTTCATGTCGGTTTCGCGGCCGACCACATCGAGCATCTTGTGCACCGAGGGCAGGGCGCCGCCGGGGAAGATGTAGCGCTGGATGAAGTCTACGCTGCGCTTGGCCTGTTCGTAGCGTTGTTCGCGAATGGTGATCGCCTGGAGCAGCATCAGGCCGTTGCTTTTGAGCAACTGCGCGCATTGCTTGAAGTAGGTCGGCAGGAACCGATGGCCGACCGCCTCGATCATCTCGATCGACACCAGTTTGTCGTACTCGCCGCTGAGGTCGCGGTAGTCCTTGAGCAGCAGGGTGACGCGATCCTGCAAGCCGAGTTGTTCGATGCGCTTGGCAGTGAACGCGAACTGCTCTTTCGACAGCGTCGTGGTGGTCACGCGGCAACCGTAATGCTGTGCTGCGTAAAGGGCCATGCTGCCCCAACCGGTGCCGATTTCCAGCAGGTGGTCGCTGGGTTTGAGCGCGAGTTTCTGGCAGATGCGCTCGAGTTTGTTCAGTTGCGCCTGTTCCAGGGTGTCGCTCGGCGAAAGGAACTGGGCGGCGGAATACATCATGGTCGGGTCGAGAAACTGTTCGAACAGTTCATTGCCGAGGTCGTAGTGCGCGGCGATGTTTTTCTGCGACCCCTTGCGCGTGTTGCGATTGAGCCAGTGCAGGCCTTGCACGAAGGGCCGGCCCAGACGCGCCAGGCCACCTTCCATGGCATCGAGTACATCGAGATTGCTGACGAACACGCGCACCACAGCAGTCAGGTCCGGCGAACTCCAATAGCCGTGGATGAATGCTTCGCCGGCGCCGATCGAGCCGCTGCTGGCGACCATGCCCCACAGGGCCGGGTCGAGCACATGGACTTCCCCGAGCAGAGCACTGCCCGGCGTACCGAAGAGCATTTGTTCGCCATCCTCGACGACCATCAATTGTCCGTGTTTGAGCTGGGCCAATTGGCGCAACACGCCACGGCGCAGCAGCGAGCCGGTCAAACCGTTGGTGCTGAAGCGACCGAGCGGCAGGCTAGAGGATTTCATGGTGCGGCTCCTTCGGAGGCACAGTGGCGGTTTTAAAGCTGCCGTCGGCAGCCTGGTGAGGGAAGATCGGCGCGCGCTTGAGCAGCAGTCGCAGTGCTTGCCAATAAATCGCCAAGGCGGTTTTTGCGGTCATCCACGGGAAGCGCCGCAGATAGCGATGCAGGCTGCGACGATCGAGCGGTTCGCGGCGCAGATTCAGTGTGGCGTCGAACAGTTTCTCGCTGCCCTGCCAATCGGCCATGTGCACACCCAGGCTTTGCGCGGCCGGGCTGAAGCTCATGCGGTATTCGAGGTCGCGGGGCAGAAACGGTGAAACGTGAAACGCCTTGGCTACAGCAAAATGTTGGTGGAAATCCACCAGACTGGTCGGCGTCTGCGCCGGCAACACGTAATGAAAACGCTCGCGCCATGGCGTATTGGTGACTTCACAAACGATCGCCGCCAGTTGTCCGTCGGCTTCGTGGCAGTAGAAGAAACTCACCGGATTGAACGACAGGCCCCAACTGCGCGGCTGAGTCAGCAGGCACACCGCGCCTTGTGGTTCATGACCGATGGCTGCACCGACCTGCTGGCGCACCGCGTCGATCAGGCGCATGCCCTTGCCGGTGAAGGCTTTGAGGTAATCGGTTTCGCGAAACGAGAACGGCGCAAAGCGGCTGCGCCCCGCCAGCGGCGACAAGGCCAGCACGGCGTCCTGTTCGCTCAGGTCGAGATAGAGCAGGCCAATGCGGTAGCGGAATTCGTGGCGGCGCGGCGCAAAACGTCGGTGGCCAATCACGCCGCTATACAGTGCGCTGTTCACAGGGTTTCACCGAACGCGGCGGCTACGCGCAGCCCGCTGACCACGCCATCTTCATGAAAGCCGTTGGCCCAGTAGGCGCCGCAATAATGCGTGTGCTGCTCGCCGTCGAGTTCGCCCCAGCGGTTTTGCGCGGCCGCTGCGGCGAGGGTGTATTGCGGGTGAGCGTAGGTATAGCGGGCCAGCACTTTATCGGGGCTGATGCCGGCAGTCTGGTTGAGGCTGACGCAGAACGTGGTGTCGCTCTCGATGCCCTGCAGGATGTTCATGTTGTAGGTGACCGCCGCGCGGGTATGGCCGGCGCCGCCGAGGCGATAGTTCCAGCTGGCCCAGGCCAGTTTGCGCGTAGGCAGCAGGCGCGTGTCGGTGTGCAGCACGACGTCGTTGTCGGCGTAGAGCAGGGCACCGAGAATCGAACGCTCGGCGTCGCTCGGGTTGGCCAACAGCCTCAGGGCCTGATCGCTGTGACAGGCGAACACCACCTTGTCGAAATGTTCGAGGCCGGCCGGGCTGTGGATAACCACACCATGCTGATTGCGCTCGACGCGGCTGACCGGGCAGGTCAGGCGAATCCTGTCGCTGAACGAAGCGGTCAGCGGCGCGACGTAGGCACTGGAACCGCCTTCGATGACCTGCCACTGCGGCCGATCACTGACCGACAACAGGCCATGATTCTTGAAAAAACGCAGGAAGAATTGCAGCGGGAAATTGAGCATTTCCGCCATTGGCATCGACCAGATCGCCGCGCCCATCGGCACGATGTAGTGCAGGATGAAGCGCTCGCCGTAGCCGCCGGCCTTGAGGTAATCATCGAGGGTGGTATCGGCGGCGATGCGCAGTTCGATCAGGTCGCGCTGCGCTTCTTTGTTGAAGCGCAGAATGTCGCGCAGCATGCCCCAGAACCCCGGCGACAACAGATTGCTGCGCTGGGCGAACAGGCTGTTGAGGTTGTTGCCGTTGTACTCCACGCCAGTGTCCGGGTCGGTTACCGAAAAGCTCATTTCGGTCGGCTTGAACGCCACGCCGAGCTGGTTGAGCAAGCGAATGAAGTTCGGGTAGGTCCAGTCGTTGAACACGATGAAACCGGTATCGATGGCGAACGATTGCCCGGCCACGCTGACCGGTACGGTGTGGGTATGGCCGCCGACCCAGTCACTCGCTTCGAACACGGTGATGTCGTGGCGGCGGTTCAGCAGGTAGGCACAGGTGAGCCCGGCGATACCGCTGCCAATTACGGCGATTTTCATATCGGGTCCCGCTGCGGTGGGTTCTTGCGCACCATGCGTTTGCCGATCGCCAATTGCGCGCGGGCGGGCAGTTTCGATAGCGGCCACAGCGCGGCCATGAACAGCCCCGGGAAGGCAATTTCCAGCGGACGGTCCTTGAGTTTGGCGAAGATGTGCCGCGCCGCTTTATCCGCAGGCCAGCTCAGCGGCATCGGGAAATCGTTCCTCTCGGTCAGCGGCGTTTCGACAAAACCCGGGCTGATGATGGTGACTTCAATGCCTTCATCCGCCAGATCGATGCGCAGCGATTCGAACAGGTAACGCAGCCCGGCCTTCGATGCGCCATAGGCTTCGGCCCGTGGCAGCGGCAGGTAAGTCACCGAGCTGGCCATGCCGACCAGATGCGGCGCCGAGCCTTTGCGCAACAGCGGCAGGGCGGCTTCGATGCAATAGCTGCTGGCGAGCAGATTGGTGCGCACCACGTGCTCGATGATCGACGAGTCGAACTGGCGCGCGTCGACATATTCACAGGTGCCGGCGTTGAGAATCACGCTGTCCAGCGAACCCCAGGCCTCGGTGATCTGCTCACCGATTTCGCGCACGGTCTGACTGTTGGTCAGATCGCCGGGCACCACCAGCACCTGGCCCGGATAACGCTGGGACAAGACCTTGAGCGGCGCGGCCGAGCGCGAGCTGACCGCCAGGTGCGCGCCGCTTTTCAGAATGTCCTCACACAAGGCTGCACCGATGCCACTGCTGGCGCCGGTCAACCAATACCGCCGTGGAGGTGTACGACTCATCCCATTCTCCTTTTCAGCCAGGCAATCACCCGGCCCAATATTGGCAAGTGTTCATACAGCAGCGCCCCGGCATCGAAATAATCCCGATGGCGATAAACCTTGTCGCGCCAGAGCAGGTGCGAGCAGCCACCGACCCTGATTTCCCGACCGTTGGCCAGGCGCGGATGGCGATAACTCATGACCCAGCGCAGGTAACCCTCACCTTCGCGGATCTGGTCAAAGCCGTGAAAATCGAAACGCAGATCGCTGACGTTGGCGTACAGCTCACTGAAGTAATCCCGCAGTTGTGCCAGGCCCTGAACTTCGTGCAGCGGATCGGTGAAATGAATGTCGTCGCTGTACAGCTCGCCGAGGCGATGCAGGTTGTCTTTGTTCAACCCGCAAAACTCGCGGGCGAAGCTGCGCAGGAATTCACTCATCGCTGCCGCCCACAGGCTGGCGCGACGGCAGGTTCTTGAACGCCGTCAGCGCACGCTCGCGTGAGGCGCTGAGGTTGACGATCGGGGCCGGATAATCGGCCACGCCGAACAGTCCTCCGGCTGCCGCCGGATTGTGCACTTCCTTCTTGTTGAGCCCGGCCAGTTCCGGCAACCAGTGCTTGATGAACACGCCTTCGGCATCGAATTTTTCCGACTGGCTCAACGGGTTGAAGATACGGAAGTACGGCGCCGAGTCGGTGCCGGTCGATGAGCTCCACTGCCAGCCACCGTTGTTGGCCGCCAGGTCGCCGTCGATCAGGTGGCGCATGAAAAAGCGTTCGCCCTCGCGCCAGTCGATCAGCAGGTTTTTGGTCAGGAACATCGCTACGACCATGCGCAGGCGATTGTGCATCCAGCCGGTTTCCAGCAGTTGACGCATCGCCGCGTCGATGATCGGCAGCCCAGTGCGTGCCTCTTGCCAGGCCTTGAGTTCTTCCGGCGCATCGCGCCAGGCCAGCGCTTCGGTTTCCGGGCGAAAGGCGCGATGCCGGGAGACACGTGGGTAGCCGACCAGAATATGTTTATAGAACTCGCGCCACAGCAGCTCGTTGATCCAGGTCACTGCGCCGACCTTGCCGCTTTCGAACTCGCCCTGATTGCTTTGCAGTGCAGCGTGCAGGCACTGGCGTGGCGAGATCACGCCGGCGGCAAGATACGCCGACAATTGGCTGGTGCCAGGTTTGGCCGGGAAGTCGCGTTCACTGCGGTAGTAGTCGATCTGCGCGTCGGTGAAGGTATCGAGGCGGCGTCGCGCCTCTTGCTCGCCGGCCGGCCACAGGGCGCGCAGGGATTCGCTCGGTGTGGCGAAACCTTTTACCGCCTCCGGAATTGCATCGCTGGCGATATCCAGCGCGGCCTGCTTGCCGGGTGCCTTGACCAGTGCCGGCATCGAGCGATGCAGGCGTTCGTAGCAGACTTTGCGAAACTGACTGAACACCTGGAAGTAGGTGCCGGTCTTGGTCAGCACTGTGCCGGGTTTGAACAGCAACTGATCCAGGTAACTGTGGAATTCGATGCCTTCGGCTCGCAACGTTTCGGCCACGGTTTCATCACGGCGGCTTTCGTGAACGCCGTATTCCTCGTTGGCGTGCACCGCCTCGATCTTCAAATGCCGGCAGAGTTTGAGCAGCTCCGCCGGTGCCTGATCCCAGTGCGGTGCGCTGCGAATCAACAACGGGATGTTCAGCGCGCCGAGGCTCTGGCTCAGTTCGCGCAGGTTGCGCAGCCAGAAATCCACTTTGCACGGCGCATCGTCGTGCTCCAGCCATTGCTGCGGACTCAACAGATACACCGCCACGGTCGGGCCGCGCGCTGCGGCGGCCGCGAGGGCTGTGTTGTCATGTAGGCGCAAGTCGCTGCGCAGCCAGATCAGTTGCATGTGATTAAACCCATCATCAAATCAATCCGCGCTCGAGCAGCGCCTGGTGTGCGGCAAGCGGATCTTCAGCCAGGAACAGATCGGCAGTCTGGGCGGTGCGTGCGGACAACTCGGTGTGGTGGATGTGCACCGTGGGGCCAGCAATCAAGGTCGGGCAATTGACGTTTGCCAACAGCTTGGGCAACTGCGCCAGTTGCATGGCTTTGCTCGAATACAGCAGCACGCCACGGGCTTGCAGATGCTCGACGGTCAGCGCCAGTTCACCGGCCGGCAGTGGCCAGTCGAACACTTGCACCGGGCAATCGGCACTGCTGATCAGCCATGCGCACAGCCACAGATGCGGCTCCAGCGGCAGGTCGGAATGATTGATCAACAACAGCGGCGCCGAATGCAGCTGACGGTTGTTATGGTAGATGCGTGCGCCGAATTTGCTGCGCAACCAGGAAAAGAAAAACGTCCGTTCCATCTGCGCACCGAACTGGCCCTGCCAGCGCTGTTCGAGCTCGGCCAGCAGCGGCATCAGCAATTGCTCGCACAACGTCCGTGGCGGATACAAGGCGATGGCCTGATTGACGCTGTCATCCAGCGCGCGCTCATTGAGCGAGGTGACCGCCGACAGCAACGTCTGATGCAGACGCTGCCAATCGTTTTCCACAGTTTCCGTGAAGGCCTGCGGCGCGTCGAGGAGAGGCTTGACCTGACTGACCGCAACGCCACGGTTGAGCCAGGTAAGGATGGCCATGATCCGCTGCACATGTTCAGCGCTATACAGTCGATGGCCCTTGGGCGTGCGCTGGGGCACCACCAACCCATAGCGACGTTCCCACGCGCGCAGGGTGATGGCGTTGACGCCGGTCTGCCGCGCGACTTCGCGAATCGGCAACCAGCCCTCGTCGAGGGCTTTCTTGAAGTCGGCGCCGAGGTCTTCCCGGGCGCTGCTATCGGTTTTATCGTTCATTAGATCGCGTTTCGCAGACTGAGGTTTTCCGGGTGCGGCTGCAGGTAAACCTGCTGCGCGATGTACGGGTCCGGATGGAGTCGAAAATGGTGTTTGAGCAGCGTCAACGGCACCACGAGCGGCACGATGCCCTGGCGGTACTGGCCGATGATCTGCTGCATTTCCTGTTTGTCTTCGGCGCTCAGCGATTGTTTCAAATAACCGCTGAGGTGCAGCAGCACGTTGCAATGGGTGCCGCGAGTGGCGCATTTCTTCAGCGCGGCCATCAGCTCGCTGAAATAGCGCGGGCCGAGTTCGGCGGGATCGCTGTCGGCCATGTTGCCGAGCATCTTGCCGAGGTTTTTGTATTGCAGCGGGTTGTGCGCCATCAGCAGGTACTTGTAGCGCGAATGGAACTCGGTAAGGGCGCGGCGGCTCAGGCCCTCGGCGAGCACTTGCTGCCAGGCGCTGTAGGCCAGCACGCGGGTGATGAAGTTTTCCCGCAGCACCGGATCGTTGAGGCGCCCGGCTTCTTCCACCGGCAAATCCGGATGCTGTGCACAGAATGCCTGCGCATAGATGCCGCGTCCGCCACCATTCACTGGCGCGCCGTTGTCGTGATAGACCTTGACCCGTTCCAGCCCGCAGGAGGGCGACTGCTGCATGAAGATGTAGCCGGAAAGGTCCTGCAGCTCGGCGGCCATTTTCTCGCCGTACTCGGCCAGCGGCCTGGTGACGTTGATGGTCCGGTCAACGGTGCCGACCGCCTCGGGTTGCTCAGGGTCGCCGACCAGCCGAATCGGCTCACGGGGAATGCCCATGCCGATAGCAACTTCCGGGCACAGCGGGACGAAATCGAAATATTCGGTAAGGGTGCGGCTGCACAGCCGCGATTCCTTGTGCCCACCGTTGTAGCGCACTTCTTCGCCCAACAGGCAGGCGCTGATGGCGATCTTCGGCTTGGACAGGGAAGCAGTAGACATGAGCACCTCGAATCTATACCTGTACAGAGAGTTATCTCTGTACAACTTTTCCTCAGCATAGATCGATGGATGTACAAGTCAAATGATTTGTATAAGATTTTTCTACAGCGCTGAATATTTGGGAGCGAGCCTGCTCGCGAAAGCGGTGGGTCAGTCAGTGATTTCGTATCCGATACAGCGCTTTCGCGAGCAGGCTCGCTCCCACAAGGGAAATCTATTTCCAGCCCAGTAACCAGTGCTCGCTGTCTTTCAGCACCTGCCAATCCAGTCGCTCGCTACGCTGGGTCAGCACCGCCTGCAATTCAACTTCCAGCACCGTACCTTCCTCGTCGCGGATCAGTTCGGTGACCAGAAAATGTTTTTCGCGATTTTGCGGGTGGGCTGCTGTCCACTTCGACAGCAGCAATTTGCGCGGATTGATGCGATTCATTGCAGGTGTTCGTGCAAGCGACGTGCAGCCTCCTGACCGCTCAGCCAAGCGCCTTCAACGCGGCCCGACAGGCACCAGTCGCCGCAGGCGTACAAGCCCAGGTCGGCGTCGGCCAGCGTGGTCCACTCGTGGCCGGTAGCGGGGCGGGCGTAGAGCCAGCGGTGGGCGAGGCTGAAGGTCGGCGCAGGCATGGCGCTGTGCAGCAATTCGGCGAACGCACCGTGCAGATGTTCGATTACTGCTTCCTTGGAGAGGTCGATGTGTTGCCGGCTCCAGGCGCTGGTTGCATGCAGCACCCACGTGTCGAGAGTGCTGTCGCGCCCGGGTTTGCTGCGGTTGCGCGCCAGCCAGTCGAGCGGGCTGTCCTGCACGAAGCAGCCTTCGATCGGCGTATCGAGCGGGGTTTCAAATGCGAGGGCGACGGCCCAGGTCGGCTCCATTTTCACCCCGGCAGCGACGCCGGCAAGTTTCGGTGCGGCGGCCAGCAGCGCGGTGGCTTGCGGTGCCGGCGTGGCGATCACCACATGGCTGAAGGGGCCGTGGGTGCAGCCGTCGGCGTCCTGCAGATGCCAGTGCTCTTCGCCGCGATAGACCTCGGTGATGCGGCAGGCAAACTGCACGTCCAGGCCATCGAGCAGGCCACGGGTGATGGCGCTCATGCGCGGCGTGCCGACCCAGCGGGTCTGCTCGTCGGGCGACATGTTCAGTTGGCCGCCCTGGAAGGTGTACAGCTGCGGCGTCCACTCGGCGGCCCAGCCCCGGCTCTGCCAGCGCTGCACTTCGGTGACGAAGCGCCGGTCGCGCGCGGTGAAGTATTGAGCGCCCAAGTCCAGCGAGCCGGCGTCGCTGCGCTTGCTCGACATGCGCCCGCCGCTGCCGCGGCTTTTATCGAACAGTTGGACGGTATGCCCGGTCTCTGTCAGAGCCTGAGCGGCGGAGAGCCCGGCGATGCCGGTGCCGATGATTGCGATAGGTACAGTCATAGGGGCCTCGTTTACCTTTCTGTACAGACTACGCCGTCGATGAAACCTGTACAATTCTGTTTTTTGGTATAACTTCTAGCGTTCTCGTTCTGACAGCTTGGCCTATTGTTAAACCATAGAGCCTGCCCGATCGAAAAGATCCCTGCCTATAAAAATAGACTAGTGATCCGGGTTAAACGCCACGCGAGGAAGATGTCATGCACATATTGCTGACCGGCGGTACTGGTTTGATCGGACGTCAGCTCTGCCGGCACTGGCTGGAGCAGGGCCATCGGCTGACGGTGTGGAGTCGCCGCGCGGAAAAAGTCGCGCAGATCTGCGGCGCGCAAGTGCGCGGGATTGCCCGTCTGGAGGACCTCGGCGAAGAGCCGCTGGATGCGATCGTCAATCTCGCCGGCGCGCCGATTGCAGACCGCCCCTGGACCCATCGTCGCAAGGCGTTGCTGTGGAGCAGCCGCATCACGCTGACGGAAACGCTGCTGGCGTGGCTGGAAACTCGCGCGCAGAAACCGTCGCTGCTTATTTCCGGCTCGGCGATCGGCTGGTACGGCGACGGTGGCGAACGCGAGTTGACTGAAGAATCACCGCCGGGCATCGACGACTTCGCCAGTCAGTTGTGCATCGCCTGGGAAGAAACCGCCCTGCGCGCCGAAAACCTCGGCATCCGCGTGGTACTGGTGCGAACCGGTCTGGTGCTGTCGGCTGAGGGCGGCTTTTTGTCGCGGCTGTTGCTGCCGTTCAAGCTCGGGCTGGGCGGGCCTTTGGGCAATGGTCGGCAGTGGATGCCGTGGATTCACATCGACGATCAAATCGCCCTGATTGATTTTCTTCTGCACCGGAATCAGGCCAGCGGTCCTTATAATGCCTGCGCGCCGAAACCTGTGCGCAACCGCGAATTTGCCAAGACCCTGGGCAGTGTGTTGCACCGCCCGGCGTTCATGCCGATGCCGACCCTGGCGCTGAAAGTCATGCTCGGCGAGCTGTCACTGTTATTGCTCGGCGGCCAGCGCGCGACGCCGGCACGCCTGGTGGAAGCGGGGTTCAGCTTCCGCTTTACGGATTTACGCGCGGCTCTGGATGATCTCTCCAGCCGCCTCTGAAATAGGACGTTGCATGACCGATCACGCTTTGCTTCTGGTCAACCTGGGCTCTCCGGCCTCCACCTCGGTGGCGGATGTGCGCAGCTATCTCAATCAATTTCTGATGGACCCCTACGTGATCGACCTGCCATGGCCGCTGCGGCGGCTGCTGGTGTCGCTGATCCTGATCAAGCGTCCCGAGCAATCGGCACACGCCTATGCCTCGATCTGGTGGGAAGAGGGCTCGCCGCTGGTGGTGCTCAGCCGCCGTTTGCAAGAGCAGATGACCCGCACGTGGAAACACGGCCCGGTAGATCTGGCGATGCGTTATGGCGAGCCGTCGATCGAAACCTGTCTGCTGCGTCTGGTCAAAGCGGGACATAAGAAGATCACTTTGGCGCCGCTGTACCCACAGTTCGCCGACAGCACCACGACCACGGTGATCGAAGAAGCCCGCCGCGTGCTGCGCGAGAAGAAACTCGACGTGCAGTTGTCGATCCTGCAACCGTTCTACGATCAGCCGGAATACATCGAGGCACTGGCCGCCAGCGCGCGTCCGCATCTGCAGCAGGATTACGATCATCTGCTGCTGAGCTTTCACGGTTTGCCTGAGCGCCATCTGAGCAAACTCGATCCGACGGGCAATCACTGTCTCAAAGGCGCCGATTGCTGCCAGACCGCCTCGCCGGCGGTATTGGCAACCTGTTATCGCGCGCAGTGTTTCCGTACCGCCGCCGCCTTCGCCAAAAGCATGGGGCTGGCGGACGGCAAATGGTCGGTGTCGTTTCAGTCGCGCCTGGGCCGGGCGAAATGGATCGAGCCGTACACGGAAGCGCGGCTGGATGAACTGGCCAAAAGCGGGGTGAAAAAGATTCTGGTGATGTGCCCGGCGTTCGTCGCCGATTGCATCGAGACGCTGGAAGAGATCGGCGATCGCGGCAAGGAACAGTTCCGCGAAGCGGGGGGCGAGGAGTTGGTGCTGGTGCCGTGCCTGAACGACGACCCGCAATGGGCCAAGGCGCTGGCGACCCTCTGCGAACGAGCGCCGCTGGCCCTTTAAAACTTCGCGAGCAGGCTCGCTCCCACAGGTTGAAATGCATTCCAGACCTGTGGGAGCGAGCCTGCTCGCGAATGCTATCTGTCAGGCGATGAAGATCCGAAAGCCTTAGATCAGCGGCTCATCCGCCTTCTTCTGCTTCCAGCCATCATTGCCCGGCAGGATCAGGTTCAGCGCAATCGCCACCACCGCGCACAGCGCGATGCCTTTGAGGCCGAAGTCATCAGGACCGGTGCCGGTGCCGACCAGCACGCCGCCGATACCGAACACCAGCGTCACCGAAACAATCACCAGGTTGCGCGCTTCGCCCAGGTCGATCTTGTGACGGATCAGGGTGTTCATGCCCACCGCTGCGATCGAACCGAACAGCAAGCACAGAATCCCCCCCATCACCGGCACCGGAATGCTCTGCAGCAGCGCGCCGAACTTGCCGATGAACGCCAGGGTGATGGCGAAGATCGCCGCCCAGGTCATGATTTTCGGGTTGTAGTTTTTGGTCAGCATCACCGCGCCGGTCACTTCGGCGTAAGTGGTGTTGGGCGGGCCACCGAACAGGCCGGCGGCCGTGGTGGCGATGCCGTCACCGAGCAGGGTGCGATGCAGGCCCGGCTTCTTCAGATAGTCGCGACCGGTCACGCTACCCACGGCAATCACGCCGCCGATGTGTTCGATCGCCGGGGCCAGCGCTACCGGAACAATGAACAGAATCGCCTGCCAATTGAACTCGGGCGCGGTGAAGTGCGGCAGAGCGAACCATGGCGCTGCAGCAATTTTCGCCGTGTCGACCACGCCGAAATAGAACGACATGGCAAAACCCACCAGCACGCCGGAAATGATCGGCACCAGACGGAAGATGCCTTTGCCGAACACCGCCACGATCAGCGTGGTCAGCAGCGCCGGCATGGAAATCATCATCGCCGTCTGATAGTGGATCAGCTCGCTGCCGTCGCCGGCCTTGCCCATCGCCATGTTCGCGGCAATCGGCGCCATGGCCAGGCCGATGGAGATGATCACCGGACCGATCACTACCGGCGGCAGCAGACGGTCAATGAAGCCGGTGCCTTTGATCTTCACAGCCAGGCCGAGGAAGGTGTAGACGAAACCGGCCGCCATCACCCCGCCCATGGTCGCGGCGAGGCCGAACTGGCCCTTGGCGAGGATGATCGGCGTGATGAAGGCGAAGCTCGACGCGAGGAACACCGGCACCTGACGCCCGGTGACGATCTGGAACAGGATCGTCCCCAGACCCGCGGTAAACAGTGCCACGTTGGGGTCCAGGCCGGTGATCAGCGGCATCAGCACCAAGGCGCCGAAGGCCACGAACAGCATCTGCGCGCCGGACAGCACCGTGCGCCAGAGCGGATCGTTGAACTCTTGCTGCATGGTTACGCGTCCTTCTGCTTGGTGCCGAAGATCTTGTCACCAGCATCGCCAAGCCCAGGAATGATGTAGCCGTGCTCGTTCAAACGTTCATCGATGGACGCGGTGTAGATGGTCACGTCCGGGTGCGCCTGTTCGACGGCAGCAATGCCTTCCGGCGCGGCCACCAGGACCATGGCACGGATGTCGCGGCAACCGGCCTTTTTCAGCAGGTCGATGGTGGCAACCATGGAGCTGCCGGTGGCGAGCATCGGGTCGATGATCATCGCCAGGCGTTCGTCGATTTCCGGTACCAGTTTTTCCAGATAGGTGTGCGCTTGCAGGGTCTCTTCGTTGCGGGCAACGCCCACAGCGGAGACCTTGGCCCCCGGGATCAGGCTGAGCACGCCTTCGAGCATGCCGATACCGGCACGCAGGATCGGCACGACGGTGATCTTCTTGCCGGCGATTTTCTCCACCGACACGGTGCCGCACCAACCGGCAATGTCGTAGGATTCGAGCGGCAGATCTTTTGTAGCTTCATAGGTCAACAGGGCGCCGACTTCCTGAGCGAGCTCGCGGAAATTCTTGGTGCTGATGTCAGCGCGGCGCATCAGGCCGAGTTTATGACGGATCAGCGGATGGCGGATCTCGAGGATGGGCATGGGAAAGGCTCCGGCGGCGGGCAAAAAAACCGGCCTAGATTAATCTATCCGAGGGTGATGTCCTATAGGACATTCTGTACGTTAGTCCATAAGAGCTTGATTCGACCTCGCGGGATGCGTACCTTTGCCCGCTTTTCCAATTCCGCCAACCCCTGGAGAGCGCCATGTCCGCTGATCTCGAGCATATCCGTCAAATCATGCGAGAGGCTGACTGCCTGTACACCGAGTCTGAAGTCGAGGCGGCCATCGCTCGCGTCGGTGCACAAATCAACGAACAACTGGCTGACAGCAATCCGGTGGTGTTCTGCGTGATGAACGGCGGCCTGATCTTCTCCGGCAAACTGCTGACGCATCTGCAATTCCCGCTGGAAGCGTCCTACCTGCACGCGACCCGTTATCGCAACGAAACCAGCGGCGGCGACCTGTTCTGGAAAGCCAAGCCGGAAGTCTCGTTCATCGACCGCGACGTGCTGATCATCGACGACATCCTCGATGAAGGTCATACCCTGGGCGCGATCATCGACTTCTGCAAACACGCCGGCGCACGCAAAGTGCACACCGCCGTGCTGATCGACAAGGACCACGACCGCAAGGCACGTCCTGACCTGAAAGCCGATTTCGTCGGCCTGCCGTGCATCGACCGCTACATCTTCGGTTATGGCATGGACTACAAAGGCTACTGGCGCAACGCCAACGGGATTTACGCCGTTAAAGGCATGTAAGAACCTGCATTGCCCCCTGTGGGAGCGAGCCTGCTCGCGAATGCGATGTGTCAGTGACATTGATGTTGACTGACACGACGCTTTCGCGGGCAGGCTCGCTCCCACAGTTGTTTTTGTGTGTGCTGATCCTTGCGCGACAGCCATGCTAGAGTGCTCGGCCCCGCCTTCCGGAGCCTGTCATGAGCCTCTTGATCCGCAGTCTCGCCGCCCTGTTGCTGTCTCTCAGCCTGCCGCTGTCCGCCGCGCCGATGCACAGCCAGTTCCTGCCGCCGGACGATCTGACCCTGCGCGACGCTGAACCCGAGCAGCAGCAACTGCTGCAGGTCAGCGAATATTCGGTGGTGGTCGGTGCGCAGCGCCAGTCCAATCAGCAGCCGATTCCGGTCACCTCGTCCTTGTTGATCCGCCTCAAGGGCAAGTCTCTGAACAAAGGTGCGAACATCAACCAGGTGCTGGTGAGTTTCGACGGCGAAAGCAAAAGCCTGAAGAAACCGGCATATGACGATAAAAGCAAAACCCTGACGCTGTTCTATCCGCTCGCTCAATACCGCGTGGTGATGGATCTGCTGCGCAACGACACGGTGTATGTGCAGTTCCTCAGTTATGCCAATGGCCATATCTGGGCCGATCTTCATACCGGGGCGATTCGTCCGCGTTGAGCCGGGCGGCCGGGCAAGGGTAAACTGCCCGCCCCGTGTCATGTCTGCGAGCTGGAGTCGGCAATGCGTAAAGATAAGAAACAAGTGATTGGTGACGAGATCGGCGATGAGCAGATCAAGCTGTTCCTCGATTTTGAGCCGATCGACGCCACTTCGCCGTCGCTGCACAAACTGATCAAGGCCTATCGCGGTTTGCGCATCGATGATTTCGAGCGCTTTCTGGGCTTCTTCGTTGCGGCGGGTTATGACGTTGATGGCAAGGATGAGCAGGGCAAGACCTTTGTTGACCTGATCGCCGATCAGCGCAACGCCCCGGACTACATCGAGCTGATCGAAAAGTCCCGCTCTTAAGATCAAAAGATCGCAGCCTTCGGCAGCTCCTACAGGTTGAACACAAAACCTGTGTAGGAGCTGCCGAAGGCTGCGATCTTTTGCTTTTCAAGGCCATGAAAAAACGCCCCGATCGGGGCGTTTTTTATGCGGCAAGATCAAGCGTAGCTTGGCGTCTCGCTGCTTTCTTCAACCAGTTCCAAAGCGATGTTGTTCTGCGTGTTGATCTTGCGATACAGCGCAGCATCGGTTTCCAGAACCTTTTCACGGGCCGGGAAGATCTCGGCCAGTTTGGTAGCCCATTCGCCGGACGCCTTGGCCGGGAAGCACTTCTCGATCAGTTCGAGCATGATCGAAACGGTCACCGACGCGCCTGGCGATGCGCCGAGCAGCGCGGCGAGGGAGCCGTCTTTCGCCGCGACCAGTTCGGTACCGAACTGCAGGATGCCGCCCTTTTTCGGATCCTTCTTGATGATCTGCACCCGTTGGCCGGCCACTTCCAGGCGCCAGTCTTCGGCTTTCGCCTGCGGGTAGAAACGGCGCAGCGATTCCAGGCGCTGTTCCATCGATTGCATCACTTCGCTGACCAGGTACTTGGTCAGGTCCATGTTGTTTTTCGCCACCGCCAGCATCGGCCCGATGTTGCCGGCGCGCACCGACATCGGCAGGTCCATGAAGGAGCCATGCTTGAGGAACTTGGTGGTGAAACCGGCGTATGGCCCGAACAGCAGGGATTTCTTGCCGTCGACGACGCGAGTGTCGAGGTGCGGCACCGACATCGGTGGCGAACCCACGGCCGCCTGGCTGTAGACCTTGGCCTGGTGGTGCTTGACCACTTCCGGGTTATCGCAACGCAGCCACTGGCCACTGATCGGGAAGCCGCCGAAGCCTTTGCTTTCTTCGATGCCCGAAGCCTGCAGCAACGGCAGGGCCGCGCCACCGGCACCGAGGAAGACGAACCTGGCGTCGACTTCGCGGGTGTTGCCGTTGTTGACGTCCTTGATGCTGACGGTCCAGCCAGCGCCGTTACGCTTGAGGCCGGTCACGCGCTTGCAGTATTTGACCTGAGTGTCCGGGGCGCTGCTCAGGTGCTTGAGCAACTGATTGGTCAGGGCGCCGAAGTTGACGTCGGTGCCGTTCATCACACGGGTGGCGGCGAGGACTTCGTCCGGCGAGCGGCCCGGCATCATCAGCGGCATCCACTCGGCCATCTTGCCCTTGTCTTCGGTGTATTCCATGTCGGCAAACGCGTGGTGCTTGCTCAGGACATTGAAGCGCTCCTTGAGGAACGACACACCGCTCTCGCCCTGAACGAAACTCAGGTGCGGAACCGGGCTGATGAAGGATTTGCACGAGCCGAACGTGCCTTTTTTGGTCAGGTACGACCAGAACTGCTTCGACACCTCGAACTGGGTGTTGATGTGCACGGCTTTCTTGATGTCGACGCTGCCATCGGCGGCCTGCGGCGTGTAGTTCAGCTCGCACAGGCCGGCGTGACCGGTACCGGCGTTGTTCCACGGATTGGAACTCTCGGCGGCGCCGGAATCCATCAGCTCGACGACTTCCAGCTTGATCGCGGGGTCGAGCTCTTTGAGCAGTACGGCCAGGGTGGCACTCATGATGCCGGCCCCTACCAGAACTACGTCGACTGCTTCGTTATGCGCCATTTAACGCGTCTCCCAAATCTGCAGCACCAAATTGTCGGCATGGCTGCCAGGCGTTCCAGGGCAGGTCAGTGGGCCCGGGCTATCCGTGGTCAGGTGGGCCATGTCCGAATCTTCGCAATTTTTCGCAACTTCGACGGATGCGTGCGGCCTGGTTTCAAGCGTTCCATGAACGCATTTTCGCGCAGGGCTGGCAATTCGACTTATGGTCGAGTCATCCGTTTTCGTGCAACCAAATCCGTAGCGGACAGGCTTCAGGCTCCGATGTTCGAGGTATACCCGGTCCTGTGTCGTTGGGCTGTTTCAGACGCTAATGGTGCATGTTCAGACGCAAAACTATTCATTTGCTCGCCACACTCTTGTGAAGTTGTGAAAACCCGTTTTTTTCACGCTCTTTTGAAGACGTGAACCTCAAAAAAGGGCTGCCTTGGCCTGGCACCTGCCCGCTAGGGCAAAACAACGCGGTGGCCGAGCGAATGACAGCTCTGCAGATTCGCGAAAAGCGGGTTTTTGCCGGAAGAACAGGCAAGCGCGCCAACTTCACTCGATCTGTGTGGGCGGCTCTCTGTGGGCGATTTTGATGTCGATGCATGCGCATTGACGCTGTTGCGGGGCCCGATCAGGAGACGTCCTTATAATCGGGGGGAGATTGTAGCGAAGAAATGCGCGCAGTTGCTCGTGTTTAATGACTTTTATTAGGCATCCGGTCAGATGCTCAACTGCACCTGACCCCGTGCGCGCATTTGTCGCGGTACGACCCGGGCGCTGGCGGGCAGCGGCTGGTTCAGCCAGGTCAGGCGGATTTCTTCGATTTCCACCCAGTCGTCGCCCATCGGTTGCAGGCTGCACTGCTTGAAAGCCTGGCAACGGCCGTTGCGGTCGAGCAGGGCGAAGCTGCGATGCAGCGGGCGTGGGGCGAACAGCGAGATCAGATAACGCATGGCAGAGTTCCTTGAAGGAGGACTGCTGTGAAGCTTGCCGGTGGGCCGTGACGTCGCGGTGTATGGACGGTGAAGAATGTGTGACAGGAACCGCTTTCGGCGGGGTTTGTCAGACATTTCAGTATTCACTGTGCAACGCTGGTTACGCGCAGTGGCCCACCGCTATACTGCCGGCCTGTTTGTGCCTGATTCTGGAGAGAAGAGCATGTTGCAACGCCTGTTGTTCGGTTTGATCACTGTCGCCGGTTTGACCCTCGCCGGCTGCGCCCACAGCCCGCAACAACTGAATCCGGAGCCAAAGCTGACCACGCAATTGCCAGCGGTCGGTCGCGGCCAGCCGGTCATCGTGCGTGTGGTCGACGGTCGTCCGTCGCCGACTCTCGGTACCCGTGGCGGTCTGTATCCGGAAACCAGCGCCATCACCGTGCAGCGCGAGCAGATCCTGCCGAAGCTGCAGGCCCAGGCCGAAGCTGCCGTACGTCTGCTCGGCTTCACCCCGACCACCAGCGCACCTAACGCGCCGCAGCTGACCGTGACCCTGGCCGAGCTGAAATACCAGTCGCCGAAAGAAGGCATGTACGTGACCGAAGCCACCATCGGCGCGACCTTCCGCTCCGACGTGCAGAACGCCAACCGCCGTTACAGCGGCCGTTACGGTGCGTCGCTGGACCAGCGCTTCGGCATGGCGCCGAATCAGGAGACCAATACCAAACTGGTCAGCGATGTATTGAGTGACGCACTGACGCGTCTGTTCAAGGACCCGACCGTGGGTCAGGTGCTCGCTGAGTAAGCGTGCGGCGAATATGAAAAAGCCCGGGGCCAGTGATGGTTCCGGGCTTTTTTGTGGATCTGAGATTTGTGTCGTATGGGAAATCGATTCCCCTCACCCCAGCCCTCTCCCGAGGGAGAGGGAGCCGATCGCGTGTGCTTCAAAACCTGAGTTCGGCGCGGTATCTCAAGTCGGCGTATCTACCGCAAACACCTCGGTCAGTCCCCTCTCCCCAAGGAGAGGAAGCCGATCGCGTGTGCTTCAAAACCTGAATTCGGCGCGGTATCTCATGTCGGCGTATCTACCGCAAACACCTCAGTCAGTCCCCTCTCCCTCTGGGAGAGGGCTAGGATGAGGGTGCTTTTGTTCAGGCAGCCTGGGAATAGAAATCAAGCACGCTCACGCCAGTCAACAAATCGGTCTCGGGCAGGTCCGCATGCTGATGCCCGCCCAGCGCGCAATACACCAGCCAGTGCCGATCCTGCACGTTGAAGGCAAGGCTGCCGATCAGGCTTTGCTGGTCGTCGTAAGGAGTGATGAGGTACAGGCGATCCTGGTTTTCCGCGTGCAGCATGTCGCATTCCATTCGGGTTTCGAGGCGCGCAGGGTGAAGCATCCACGTGACGATGCCATGACACAGGACAGCCATCGGTCGATTGTCAGGTTATTTGTCGCAAAGGCTGGGGCAGGGCGTCAGGGTTTGGGTAGAATCCGCGCCGCGGTCGTCGGTCTGGCGTCTGCCACACCGGTTAAGTTCGAGGTCTGTGATGTCGCTGCACTTGATGACGCTGTTTACCGCCCATCCCGCCAAGTTGATCAACCTGCTGGCCTTGCTGCTGGCCTTTCCGGGCAGCTGGCTGCTGCACGCGACCCGCCGCCGTGAGCAACGCGCCCAGGCCAGTCTGGCGGCACAGCGCCAGGCGCAGCCCAATGCCGAGCCGATGCTCGATTGGGCGACGTTGCGCATGAACCGGTTTTTCTATCGCTTTGGATTTGCTTGCCTGGGCCTGGCTTTGATCGTCTCCTGGATCAGCACCCGCTTTTAAAAGCAAAAGATCGCAGCCTTCGGCAGCTCCTACAGGATGTACATCATTCCCAAGGAGCTGCCGAAGGCTGCGATCTTTTGATCTTGCTGTTGCTTTACAGCGGCAATCCAGCCTTGACCCGATACTGATTGCGCACCGGCGTCGCATATTGCAGCACCAGGTACGGACGATGCTCAGCGGGACAGGCGTCCAGACGGCTTTGCCATTCATCCTGCGCCTTGGCCAGTTCGTCAGCCGGGAACACCTCGGCCGCCGTTGGCACATTCAGTTGCGGATCGGCATCCGCCCACTGCGCGTACGCCAGGTAATGCACCGGGAACAACCGGTAGCCGCCGAGAATCTGCTTGTCCATCTCGATCGCCAATTGCTTGGTGTCCTCGAACACTTCGGTGATCGGCGCGGCAAAGTTTACGTGGACCCGGCCCTTGTAGCCGGTGATGCCCTTGGCAATGCTCACGTCATCCTCGCCCGGCGCCTTGGCGTAGGTGCCGGTGGTGGCGCGGATGTAGAGTTCGCGGGCCTTGGCCTGGTCGCAGGGGTCGTACTCATAGCTGATCGACACCGGCGTCACGTTGAGCGAGCGGATCACTTCGCCGAACGGCTCGTCCTTGCGGCTCATGTGGAACATCTTGAGGATCGCCGACTCGGTACGGTCGTCGCCGTCCTTCGCCCGACCTTCAGCCTGAGCAATCCAGATCGACGCGCAGTCGTTGCGGATCGAGTGGTTGATGTACGCCGACAGCAACTGATAAGCAGCCATCTTCTCGCGGCGGCCGGTGATCGAGCGGTGGACGATAAAGCTCTTGTTCAAGCGCATCAGGTCACTGACAAAAGGCTTCTGCAGCAGGTTGTCGCCAATCGCGATGCGCGGCGTCGGCAGGCCGGCGTGGTACACGGCGTAATTGACGAAGGCCGGGTCCATGACGATATCCCGGTGGTTGGCGATGAACAGGTAGGCGCTGCCGGACTTGAACTGCTCGACACCGGTATAGGTCACGCCGTCGGTGGCGCGCTCGATGGTGTGGTCGACGTAGAACTCGACTTTGTCCTGTAAGGTAGCCACGGAATTCACGTCGGCAAACTCACGACGCAGCCGATGGGCTATAAGAGGTTTGAGCATCCAGCCGAAGGCACCGGCAAAACGCGGGAAGCGGAAGTGGGTGAGGATATCTAGAAACGCCTTGTCGCCGAGCAGCCTTGCCAGTACCGCAGGTACTTCGCTGTCGTCGTAAGGTCGGATGGCATCGAATTCGCCCATCATGCTCTCTTGTTGGAAACGGCTAGGGTAAGTAAAGGGTTTGATCGAAAACCCGCAGGGCACGGTCTGAAAAGTAGCCAGACAAAAATAGCCCTGCAAATAGACCGGCGATTATACGCACAAGTCACTTGGGAGACCGCGATGCTGGAAGATGCACGGTATGAATGTCCGTATTGCGGTGAGGAAGTCGAGACCACGCTGGATTTGTCCGGCGGCGATCAAACGTATATCGAGGATTGCCAGGTGTGCTGTCGTCCGATCACCTTTGTCCTGCAAGTCCATGAGGACGAGTGGCATCTGGAAGTCTTCAGCGAAAACGAGTGAGGGCCGCGTATGCAGCGCATCTACGAACCGGCGAACCTGATGGAAGGCGAGATGCTCAAGGGCATGCTCGCCAACGAAGGAATCGAGGCGCACCTGATCGGCTGTGATCTGGTGGGCGGTACGGGTGAACTGCCGATCTTCGGCCTGCTCGGGCTGTCGGTGGATAACGATCAGGCCGAATACGCCCGCGAGCTGATCAACTTGTACAATGCCGCGCTGCCGCTACACGGCGACGAACCGGAGAGCTTCCCCGGGACGCTGGTCTGTTAGGCTGGCGCTGGTTTTATTCAGAGTTATGTTGCCCCATGTGTGGACGTTATGCCCTGTTTCGCTGGAACCGCGACTTTGCGGCCCTGCCAGGTTTTCCCGCCGATCAACAGGCGCAGTGGAACATTTCCCCCAATGATTCGGTGTTGATGCTGCGTGCCGACGAAGACGGCCAGCGCACGTTGGCCCGTGCGCGCTGGGGCCTGACACCGCCGTGGCTGACCGATCTGTCGAAGACCCCGGCCCATGCTCGCGCCGAAACCGTGGCCGAGCAGCCGATGTTTCGTGAGGCGCTGCGTCTGCGGCGTTGCCTGCTGCCGGCCAACGGTTTCTACGAATGGCGCGGCACTCAGCGCAAGCGGCCGTACTGGTTGACGCCGGGGGAGGGCTCGTCGTTGTTTTTCGCCGCGATCTGGGAAGCGTATCCGGTGCAGGAACAGGTCTGGCTGAGCACGGCGGTAATCACTCAATCGGCGGCGAGTCAGCGGCGACCGTTGATTCTCGATGAAGCGGGGCAGGCTGCCTGGCTTGATCCCGAAACGCCGCTTCATGTGTTGCAGGGTTTGCTCGCCAGTGAACCGGCGGCGCTGCGTGAGCGGGTGTTGGCGAATCTGGTGAATGATCCGAAGTTGAATGGGCCGGAGTGTTTGACCCCGGCTTGATTTGCGTGGATCAAAAGCCCCTCACCCCAGCCCTCTCCCGGAGGGAGAGGGAGCCGAATGGGGATACTTCAGAGGTACACCGACCTGAACGATCTGTTGTGAATCCATAATCGACTGTTTTTTTCAGGTCGATGTATAGCTCAAGACATCGCGGTCGGTCCCCTCTCCCTCCGGGAGAGGGCTAGGGTGAGGGGCTCTTGATCTTTCAGACCTTGAATTGATTGATCAACCGCCGCTGCTGTTCCGCCAGTTTGGTCAACCCGGCGCTCGCCGAACTCGATTCATCCGCACCGCCGGCCACTTCATTCGCCACCTGACCTATGTTGATCACATTGCGGTTGATGTCGTCGGCCACTGCGCTTTGCTCTTCTGCCGCACTGGCGATCTGCGTGTTCATGTCGTTGATCACCGACACGGCCTGGGTGATCGTTTCCAGCGCTTCGGCCGCTTTCGCCGCGTGTTGCACGCTTTCGTCGGTGCGGTTCTGGCTGTCTTCCATGACGCGCACCACATCGCGGGTGCCCTGTTGCAACTGCTGGATCATGCTCTGGATTTCTTCGGTGGCCTTCTGGGTTTTCTGCGCCAGATTGCGCACTTCATCCGCGACCACGGCAAAACCGCGACCCTGCTCGCCGGCGCGCGCGGCTTCGATCGCCGCGTTCAGTGCCAGCAGATTGGTCTGTTCAGCGATGCCGCGAATGGCAGTGAGGATGGCGTTGATGTTTTCGCTGTCCTTGGCCAGCGTCTGCACCACCTCGACAGCCTTGCCGATTTCCACCGCCAGTACGCCAATCGAATTCGAGGTGTCGCGGACGATCTGCATGCCCTGGCTGGCGGCCTGATCGGCGTGGCTTGCCGCTTGTGCTGCCTGGGTGGCGTTGCGCGCCACGTCCTGGGCGGTAGCGGTCATTTCCTGCACCGCTGTCGCCACTTGATCGATTTCGGCCATTTGTTTCTGCACGCCGATGTTGGTGCGGATGGCGATGTCGGCGGTGTGTTCCGAGGAATCGCTGACGCTCTGCACCGAGGTCACCACCTGGGTGATCATCGCCTGCAACTTGCCGAGGAAGGTGTTGAAGCCTTTGGCAATCGAGCCCAGTTCATCGCTGCGGTCGCTGCTCAAGCGCCGGGTCAGATCGCCTTCGCCCTGAGCGATGTCATCGAGCATGGCGACCATTTGTTTGAGTGGCCGCGCAATGCCGTGGCCCACCAGCCAGATCACCAGCAGGCCGATGCCGGCGATGATCAGGCCGACCATGGCCATGCCGAAGGTGTCGGATTTGCGCTGGGCATCAAGATCAGCCTGGAGGTTTTGCAGATCGGCCATGACCGCGTTGAGCGGCAATTGCAGCATCAGTGTCCAGCGTGCGTCGGTCTGGCCGATGCCGAACGGCAGGTACAGTTCGATGCGGCCCTTGGCCTGATTCACCGAATAGGTGACCTCGTCGCGCTTGAGGTTGGCGAGATTGCTGGCCTGTTCGGCGTCGAGAATGTCGCTGACTTTTTCGCCGAATTTGCTCGAATCCTTGGTATAGGCAACGATCCGCCCATTGCCGCCGACCAGGGCCATTTCACCGGCGCCGCTGTAAAGCTTATGGTTGGCGGCGAGGAGCATGTCCTGAATGAAGTTCACCGAGAGGTCGGCGCCGACGATGCCCTGGAACGCGCCGTTGACCATGATCGGTTCAATGAACGAGGCGAGCATGACGATCTTGTCGCCGACCTTGTACGGTGCCGGGTCGATCACGCAGGGTTTCTTCGTCTCTTTCGAGCACAGGTAGTACTCGCTGGCGCGCACCCCGGTGGACAAGGTTTTCTGATCGTCGACATCGGCCAGTTTGTCCACGCCCAGACTGCCGTCGGTATTGCGGAACCACCACGGCAGGAAACGTCCATTGGCTGGATCGATACCGACCACGGCGCTGCCGATGTAGGCCGCGTCATTGTGGTCCAGTGCGTTTTTTTCCCAGCCGATGTAGGTGCCGAGAATCTTCGGGTTCTTTTCGACGTTTTCCTTGATCAGGCTGATCAGTTGCTCGCGGCTGACGCTCAGGCGCGGCTGGCCGTCGGCGCCGGTTGTACCGAGCAGGGCGTTGACGCGCACCAGGCCGCCGGCAATCAGCAGCGGCGCTTCGAGTTCGCGCTGGATCTGGCTGACCTGGGTCTGCGCCAGCGAAGTCAGGCGCTGTTCGATGACTTGCTCGAACTGCGCCTGGGTGCGCTGTTGCACCATTTCTTGAGTGCGGGCGCCGGAAAACAGCGCGTACAGCACCAGCGCCGCGACCACGCTGAGAACGATGGCGCCGGCCAGAGCGGCGACGGAAAACTGGATCGACTTGAACTTCATGGGAGCTCCGCACGCAAGAGGACAATCTGCGAGGGATTTATCGGCGGGGTGGGCGCGGCCATGAGAGACGCTGGTCGGAATCGCCGCGCGATGTCGCTGATGGATCGGTGCACGGCGGATTCAATGCGCGTTGAGGAATTTCCAGCCAGTCTTGCGGCCTTAGGTGGATGTACGCGCAATGCGTCCGTTGTATCTGGCGCCAATACAATTAGCCGCCTAGGATACGCCTCAGGTTTTCAGGGAGCTTTTGAATGAACAAGACATTAGTGGTAAGTGCTTTGAGCGCAGCGCTGTTGCTGGCCGGTTGTCAGTCGGTCAACACCACCAGCGGCGGCGCCGTGGGCGTGGAGCGCAAGCAGTACATGTTCAGCATGCTGTCCTCGCAAGAGGTCGATCAGATGTACGCGCAGTCGTATCAGAAGACTGTCGGCGAGGCGTCGAGCAAAGGTGTGCTGGACAAGACCAGCCCGGAAGCCAAACGCGTGCAGACCATCGCCAACCGCTTGATCGCCCAGGCGCCGACCTTCCGCCCGGACGCGGCGCAGTGGCAATGGGAAGTCAATCTGATCAAGAGCGATGAGCTCAACGCCAACTGCGGTCCCGGCGGCAAGATCATTTTCTACACCGGGCTGATCGACAGCCTGAAACTCACCGACGATGAGATCGCTGCGGTCATGGGCCATGAAATCGCCCACGCCCTGCGCGAGCACGGTCGTGAAGCGATGTCCAAGGCATACGGGATGGAGATGGCCAAGCAAGGCGCCGGTGCCTTGTTTGGTCTGGGTCAGGACAGCCTTGCGCTGGCCGACACCGTGGCCAACTACGGCATGACCTTGCCCAACAGCCGCGCCAACGAAAACGAGGCTGACCTGATCGGCCTGGAACTGGCCGCCCGCGCCGGCTACAACCCGAACGCGGCGATCACCCTGTGGGACAAGATGAGCAAGGCTTCCGAAGGCGCGCCACCGGAATTCATGAGCACTCACCCGGCATCCAGCAGCCGCATTGCTGCGTTGCAGGCAGCGATTCCGAAGGTGATGCCGTTGTACGAAAAAGCCCCGAAGTCCTGAGCCAATGATCGTTCCCACGCTCTGCGTGGGAATGCAGCCCGGGACGCTCTGCGTCCCATTGGAACGCGGAGCGTCCCTTGAGGCATTCCCACGCAGAGCGTGGGAACGATCCTTCAAATCCCCTCACCACAGGTTTTGGGTAGTTCAGTAGACGGGGTTAAACCCAGCCACTGCTCTGCATCGCTTTATAAACCGCAACAATCGCCAGAATCATGAACGCCGAAGCCGCGAGGCGGCGGATCAGGGTCAGCGGCAGTTTCTCTGCGGCAAAGTTACCCGCCAGTACCACCGGCACGTTGGCAATCAGCATGCCCACGGTGGTGCCGATGATCACCAGCCAAAGTTCCGGATATTGCGCGGCGAGCATCACCGTGGCGATCTGGGTCTTGTCGCCGATTTCCGCCAGGAAGAATGCGATCAGTGTGGTCAGGAACGGCCCGAACTTGCGCGCCGTGCTGGCCTCGTCGTCATCCATTTTGTCCGGGACCAGTGTCCACAGTGCCGTGGCGGCGAAGCTGGCGGCGAGGATCCAGTGCAGAACGGCGTCGGAGAAGAAACTGCCGACCCAGGCACCTACCGCACCGGCTGCTGCGTGGTTGGCCAAAGTCGCGGCGACAATCCCGGCAATGATCGGCCAGGGTTTGCGAAAGCGAGCGGCGAGAATCAGCGCGAGCAGTTGCGTCTTGTCGCCGATTTCGGCCAAGGCAACGATAGCGGTGGGAACGAGTAGCGAGTCCAGCATCAGGGATTTCCTAAGGGGCGGGTCGACACGGCTATGACACGTACAGCCTTCCCGCCCCGGGTAAGGTGTGCGTGTCATAGGTCTTGTCAAACCCTGCGATCCGTCTGGTGCGGACGCTTGGGTCGCATACGCCATGATCTGAGGATCAAGTATGTTGACGTATGCCGGACGAGCTTGGCGCTCGTGGGAGACTACTCCCCTAGGACGGAGCGGATTCTGCCTAGGCAAATCCGATTGGGCAAGAACAAATTTTCAACCGCGCTTGGCCCGGTAAATCCGGAAACCGTTGCCTTCAGCCTTGATCGCACACACGCCCAGGTGCTCCTCGATCAACGGCTGATACTTGAGGAAGCTGTTCGCCACAAGGCGCAGTTCGCCACCGTTTTTCAGATGTTTCGCTGCTTTTCGCAGCAGGTTCTCCGTAGCGAAATAATCGGTGTGCACGCCGACATGGAACGGCGGATTGCTCAGAATCGCGCTCAAACCCATCGGCGCGGCATCGATGCCGTCGCCGGTCAGCACTTCCGCCTCCAGACCGTTGGCGGCCAGGGTCAGACGGCTGCTGGCGGCGGCGAACGCGTCGACATCCAGCAAGGTGACCTGATTGTGCGGATAGCGACGTTTCACCGCAGCCCCGAGCACGCCGGCGCCGCAACCGAAGTCGAGCAGATGGCCGCTCGGCAGTTTGTCCAGATGCTCCAGCAGCAGGGCGCTGCCGCGATCCAGTCGACCGTGGCTGAACACGCCCGGCAAACTGATGACTTTCAACGGCCCTTCGGCCAAGGGCAGTTCGTAGGTCTGCGCAAGACTTTCCAGGGATTTCGCTTCAGGCGCATTGGCCACGGTGACTTGCCAGAGTTGGCAGTGCCGGGCGCTGTCGAGTTTGCGTGGCTTGCCGAACGGATTGAGCTGTTTGGATGCGCCTTCGATGCCGCTGCGTTTTTCCCCGACCAGAAACACCTCACGCCCGGCCAGACGCGACGCCACGGCGTTGAGGATGTAATCGGTCAGGTCCTTGGATTTGGGCAGAAACACCACAGCGCTGTCGAACTCACGCTCGGGCACGTTCACGCCGAACTGGCTGCGGCCCTCGAAACGCGCGTCCAGTGCGGCTTGATCGCCAGCGTGCCAGCACCAGCCGAATGCATTGGGCAGGCGTCCGAGCAAATCATCGGCGGGCAGGCCGGCCAACAGCAGCGAACCCTGGAATAACTCGGCCTGACGAAGCAGTACTTCACTGCGCGGATCCATAACTGCTCCTTGAAAAAAGTGCCGCAGTTTATCAACTGACGACCCGCAGCGCCTCACCGCTGAAGAACGCCTGGGCGTTTTCGCTCAGTTGCCCGACGATACGCTGGCGTGCCTCGCGGCTGCCCCAGGCGTTGTGCGGGGTGACGATCAGGCGCGGGATATCGGCGGCGAGCAGCGGATTGCCCTGGGTCGGTGGCTCGACACTCAACACGTCGGTGGCTGCACCGCCGAGGTCACCGCTGCGCAAAGCGTCGGCCAGCGCCTGCTCATCGATCAGGCCGCCCCGGGCGGTATTGACCACAAATGCGCCAGGCTTCATCGCGGCCAGTTCGCGGGCACCGATGAAATGCCGGGTGTGCTCGTTGAGCGGGCAGTGCAGGGTCAGGGCGTCGATCTGCGGCAGCAGTTCTTCCAGCGGCAAGCGATCCGGTCGAGCAGGGCGCCCCGGAATCTGCCCGAGCAACACACGCATGCCGAACGCTTCGGCCAACCGCGCCACGGCGCCACCAAGTTCGCCGTGCCCGAGCAGGCCGAGGGTTTTGCCTTGCAGTTCGACGATCGGGTAGTCGAGCAGGCAGAACTGTTTCGCCTGTTGCCAGCGGCCTGCACCCACAGCTTTCTGGTAATCGGCCAGGCGCGTGGCGAGGTTGAGCAGCAGCATGATCGTGTGTTGCGCCACCGACGGCGTGCCGTAAGCCTGGCAATTGCACACGGTGATGCCGTGGGTGCGGGCGGCAGTGAGGTCGACGTTGTTGGTGCCGGTGGCGCTGATCAGGATCAGTTTCAGTTGCGGGTTGGCGGCTATGGCAGCAGCGTCGATCACGACTTTGTTGGTGATCGCCACACTGGCGCCGTGCAGGCGTTCGCTGACCTGTTCCGGCAACGTCTGGGCGAACAGCTGCAAGTCGCTGAAGCATTCGCGCAACGGACCGAGGTCCAGATCGCCGAGATCCAGCGAAGGGTGATCAAGGAATACCGCGCGGCGCGTGTTCGTCATCAACTGTACCTTTTGTGCTGTGAGCGGAGGGCGTACCCTGCCGAGCCTACCAGATGAAACAATTGGTTACTCGACACCGAGATGCCTTGAACTCTTGTGGGAGCGAGCCTGCTCGCGAAAGCTCTGGCCCAGTCAACATCTCTGTTGGCTTACCCAGCGCTTTCGCGAGCAGGCTCGCTCCCACAGGGAAAGCATTCGGCAATGAGCCCAGTGTGAACATTCGAATCCTGAGGAGCCCCCATGTACTGGACCGAGTTCTTGACCGTTGCCCTGATCCATCTGCTCGCCGTGGCCAGCCCCGGACCGGACTTTGCAGTCGTCGTGCGCGAGAGCGTGACCCACGGGCGCCGCGCCGGCACCTGGACCGCGCTGGGCGTGGGCTCGGCGATTTTCCTGCATGTCGGCTATTCGTTGCTCGGCATCGGTCTGATCGTGTCGCAATCGATCGTGCTGTTCAACGCGCTGAAGTGGGCCGCCGCCGCGTATCTGCTTTACATCGGCTTCAAGGCCTTGCGCGCGCAACCGGCGAAAACCGTCACCGATGACTTGCACCGGGAAACCGGCGTACGCACCGCGCGGGGCGCGTTTACCTCGGGCTTCGTCACCAACGGTCTGAACCCGAAAGCCACGCTGTTTTTCCTCTCGCTGTTCACCGTGGTGATCAATCCGCACACGCCGCTGGCCGTGCAGGCCGGTTACGGCGTTTACCTGGCGGTGGCGACGGCGATCTGGTTCTGTCTGGTGGCGATGCTGTTCAGCCAACACCGCGTGCGCGCCGGCTTCGCGCGCATGGGCCATTGGTTCGACCGCACCATGGGCGCGGTGCTGATCGCTCTCGGCGTGAAAATCGCGTTCACCGAGATGCACTGACCGGGCCGCATTGTTCTCTTGTAGGAGCTGACGAGTGCAACGAGGCTGCGATCTTTTGATCTTGTCTTTTCATAAGCAAATCAAAAGATCGCAGCCTTCGGCAGCTCCTACAGGGGCCATATCCAATTTCCCGATACCTGGGGTGCTGGCGCAAAGCTAGCATTTGTACGGCTCTGCAAATCATTCCTTTGGCTGATTTGACTGTCATGCAGGCGCACTAGAGTACGAATCTCTCCGCCAACACCGTGCAGTCAGAAAAGGGATTCTTATGTTGCAGACTCGGGTCATTCCGCCGGCCGATGGGGCCTACCAGTATCCATTGCTGATCAAACGGCTGCTGATGTCCGGCGCCCGTTACGAGAAAACCCGCGAAATCATCTACCGCGACCAGTTGCGCTATAGCTATCCGACCCTGATCGAGCGGGTTGCGCGGCTGGCCAATGTGCTGACGGCTGCCGGGGTCAAGGCTGGTGACACCGTGGCGGTGATGGACTGGGACAGCCACCGTTATCTGGAATGCATGTTCGCCATTCCGATGATCGGCGCGGTGATTCACACCATCAATGTGCGTCTGTCGCCAGAACAGATCCTCTACACCATGAACCACGCCGAGGACCGCTTCGTGCTGGTCAACAGCGAGTTCGTCGGGCTGTATCAGGCCATAGCGCCGCAGCTGACCACGGTGGGGAAAACCCTGCTGCTGACTGATCTCCCGGAGAAAACCGCAGAGCTGCCGAACCTCGTCGGCGAATACGAGCAACTGCTGGCCGCTGCGAGTGCGCAGTACGATTTCCAGGACTTCGACGAAAACTCGGTCGCCACCACGTTCTACACCACCGGCACCACGGGCAATCCGAAAGGCGTGTATTTCACCCATCGGCAATTGGTGCTGCACACCATCGGCGTGGCGACGATCATGGGTTCGATCGACAGCGTACGGCTGCTCGGCACCAACGATGTGTACATGCCGATCACGCCGATGTTCCACGTCCACGCCTGGGGTTTGCCGTACGTGGCGACCATGCTCGGGCTCAAGCAGGTTTATCCGGGGCGCTACGACCCGGAGTATCTGGTGGAGCTGTGGCGCAAGGAGAAGGTCACCTTTTCCCATTGCGTGCCGACCATCCTGCAGATGCTGCTCAACGCCAAAGCCGCGCAGAGTGCCGACTTCGGCGGCTGGAAGATCGTCATCGGCGGCAGCGCACTCAATCGCAGCCTCTATGAAAACGCCAAGGCCCGTGGCATTCAGCTGACAGCCGCGTACGGCATGTCGGAAACCGGGCCGCTGGTGTCTTGCGCGCACCTCAACGACGAACTGATGGCCGGCAGCGAAGACGAGCGCACCACTTACCGGATCAAGGCCGGTGTACCGGGGCCGTTGGTCGAAGCGGCGATTGTCGACGGCGACGGCAACTTCCTTCCGGCCGACGGTGAAACCCAGGGCGAACTGGTGCTGCGCGCGCCGTGGCTGACCGAAGGCTATTTCAATGAACCGCAGAAGGGCGCCGAGCTCTGGGCCGGCGGCTGGCTGCACACCGGCGACGTCGCTACGCTCGACAGCATGGGCGTGATCGATATTCGTGATCGCATCAAGGACGTGATCAAGACCGGCGGCGAGTGGATCTCCTCCCTTGACCTCGAAGACCTCATCAGCCGCCATGCGGCGGTACGCGAAGTAGCAGTGGTGGGCATCGCCGATCCGCAGTGGGGCGAGCGCCCGTTTGCCTTGCTGGTGGTCCGCGAAGGGCAGGTGATCGGTGCACGGGAACTGAAGGAACACCTCAAGCCGTTCGTCGAGCTGGGACACTTGAGCAAATGGGCGATCCCCAGTCAGATCGCCCTTGTTACCGAAATTCCCAAGACCAGCGTCGGCAAGCTCGACAAGAAGCGCATTCGCCTCGACATCACCGAGTGGCAAGCCAACAACAGTACCTTTCTTTCGACACTTTGAGTGTCTGCTGGCGCGCCGAAACCGGCGCGCCAGACCCACCAAGCAAGCGCTTGGCTTGTGAAATCGAAAAAATCAGCCATCCTTGCCCTGCCGACGTGTGTCGGACTGGCGAAAGGACTGTTCCAGAGTGGTTGGCGGCTGCAAATCACACTTTAGAGGGATCAAGCACTACCACCCGCTGGATATAGTCCCCTCAAGGACTTTTTAGAAACGGAGCACACGCACTGATCGGGGCGAGCAACTCTGGAGTGATTTCGGGCAACCCTGGCGCCCGGTCCTCCACAGCGTTTTTAAAAGTACTCACTGCCATAACAATAATGCACATGGAGTAGCGTCGATGACCTCAGTAAACCAGTTCTGGCGCCGGGCGAAACTGCCTCTGGCGGTCAGTCTTGCCTCCTCGCTCGCCGGGCCTGCATTCGGCGTCAGTTTCAACGTCGGTGAAATCGAAGGCCAGTTCGACTCGTCCCTGTCGATCGGTGCCAGTTGGTCTACTCAGAGCCCGAACAAGAACCTTATCGGCGTCAACAACGGCGGCCGTGGCCTGTCGCAGACTTCCGATGACGGGCACGCCAACTTCAAGAGCGGCGAAACCTTTTCGAAGATCTTCAAGGGCATCCATGACCTTGAATTGAAATACGGCGACACCGGCGTGTTCGTCCGTGGCAAATACTGGTACGACTTCGAACTGAAGGACGAGAGCCGTCAGTTCAAGGACATCAGCGACAGCAACCGCAAAGAGGGCGCCAAGTCCTCCGGCGGGCAGATCCTCGACGCCTTCGTCTACCACAACTACGCGATTGCCGATCAGCCGGGCTCCGTGCGTCTGGGCAAGCAGGTAGTGAGCTGGGGTGAAAGTACCTTCATCGGCGGTGGCATCAACTCGATCAACCCGATCGACGTCTCCGCGTTCCGTCGTCCGGGCGCCGAGATCAAGGAAGGCCTGATTCCGGTCAACATGTTCTATGTGTCGCAGAGCCTCACCGATAACCTCTCGGCCGAAGCGTTCTACCAACTGGAATGGGACCAGACCGTCGTCGACAACTGCGGCACCTTCTTCTCCCAGCCGGACATCGTTGCTGACGGTTGCGACAGCAATCTGCGCGTACTGAACAAGCGTTCGCAGATTCCGGCGATCGCTTTGGGGCCGTTGGCCGCCAACGGTGTGAACGTCGACCAAGAAGGCGTGCTGGTGCGCCGTGGGCCGGACCGTGACGCGCGCGACAGCGGTCAGTGGGGCGCGTCCCTCAAATACATGTTCGAGCCACTCGACACCGAGTTCGGTGCCTACTTCATGAACTACCACAGCCGTGCGCCGATCTTCAGTGCAACCGGCGCACCCCAGTCGGTCTACAACACTGCCGCCGCGCTGCCGGGGCCGTTCGCCGCACTCGCACCCCTGCTGGTCGCGGGCAACTCGAACTACTTCATCGAATACCCGGAAGACATTCGCCTCTACGGTCTGAGCTTCTCCACCACTCTGCCTACCGGTACGGCGTGGAGCGGTGAGATCAGCTATCGTCCGAACGCGCCGGTGCAACTGAACTCCACCGACATCCTGTTTGCCGGCGTGCGTCCACTGGGCGGCGCGCTGACCAACGCTTCGTTGCTCACTGGCGTGCCGGGTCAGGACCTGCATGGCTATGAGCGCAAGGAAATCACCCAGATCCAGACGACCTTCACGCACTTCTTCGATCAGGTCATGGGCGCCAGCCGTCTGACCCTCGTTGGTGAAGTCGGCGCGACCTACGTCGGTGGCCTGGAAAGCCGTTCCGACAAGCGTTATGGCCGCGATCCGGTCTACGGTCCGGGTGAGTTGCCGGCTACTGGCACAGTCGATACCTGCGCCAACATCCTCAACAACAGCACGATCAACGGCGCCGGTCCCGGTTCGCCGCAGAACAACCGCAGCCGCAATTGCGAAAACGACGGCTTCACCACGTCGATGTCGTGGGGCTACCGTGGTCGGGCGATCTGGGAATACAACGACGTGTTTGCCGGTGTGAACCTGAAGCCGAACGTGGCCTGGTCCCACGACGTGAGCGGTTATTCGCCAGGCCCTGGCGGCAACTTCGAGGAAGGTCGCAAAGCGGTCAGCCTGGGCGTCGACGCCGAATACCAGAACACCTACACCGCGAGCCTGGCTTACACCAATTTCTTCGACGGCAAGTACACCACCGTGGATGACCGCGACTTCGTGGCGCTCAGCTTCGGCGTGAACTTCTAAGCACTGCATTTCAGGACGAACGAATTTATGAAAATAACAAAGAGTCTGTTCCACGCCGGTGTTCTGGGCCTGTCGCTGCTGGCGACCAGTGTCATGGCGGCGGTGCCTGCTGCCGAAGCGGATAAACTGGGCAAGAGCCTGACGCCGATGGGCGCGGAAATGGCCGGTAATGCCGACGGTTCGATCCCGGCCTGGAAACCGCTGCCGAAAAATGCCGGCAGCGTCGACAGCAAGGGCTTCCTGTCCAACCCTTACGCCAGTGAGCAGCCGCTGTTCACCATCACCGCCAAGGATGTCGACAAGTACAAGGACAAGCTTGCGCCGGGCCAGTACGCGATGTTCAAGCGCTACCCGGAAACCTTCAAGATGCCGGTCTATCCGTCCCATCGCGGCGCCACCGTGCCGGATGACGTGTTCGCCGCGATCAAGAAGAACGCCACCAGCACCAACCTGGTGTCCGGCGGCAACGGTCTGGAAAACTTCGATACCGCCGTACCATTCCCGATCCCGAAAACCGGTGTGGAAGTGATCTGGAACCACATCACCCGCTATCGCGGCGGCAGCGTGACCCGTCTGGTGACCCAGGCCACGCCGCAACCGAACGGCTCGTACAGCCTGGTGTACTTCCAGGATCAGTTCGTGTTCCGCGACAAGATGAAGGACTACGATCCGGCGAACCCGGGCAACATCCTGTTCTACTTCAAGCAGAAAGTGACCGCGCCGGCGCGTCTGGCCGGTGGCGTACTGCTGGTGCACGAGACGCTCGATCAGGTCAAGGAGCCGCGTTCGGCGTGGGTCTACAACGCCGGGCAGCGTCGTGTGCGCCGTGCACCGCAAGTGTCGTATGACGGCCCGGGTACTGCCGCCGACGGCCTGCGTACCTCGGACAACCTCGACATGTACAACGGCGCGCCGGATCGTTACGACTGGAAGCTCGAAGGCAAGAAAGAGATGTACATCGCCTCCGACAGCTACAAGCTCGACGATCCGAAACTGAAGTACTCGGACATCATCAAGGCCGGTCACATCAACCAGGACCTGGCACGCTACGAGCTGCGCCGCGTCTGGCACGTGGTCGCGACCCTGAAGGAAGGCCAGCGCCACATCTACGCCAAACGTGACTTCTACATCGACGAGGACACCTGGCAGGCAGCGGTCATCGACCACTACGACGGTCGCGGCCAACTGTGGCGTGTAGCCGAGGCGCATGCCGAGAACTACTACGACAAGCAAGTGCCGTGGTACGCCCTCGAAACCCTCTACGACCTGCAGTCCGGCCGCTATCTGGCACTGGGCATGAAGAACGAAGAGAAGCAGGCGTATGACTTCGGCTTCACCGCTACCACCAGCGACTTCACCCCGGCCGCTCTGCGTCAGGATGGTGTTCGCTAAACCTGCGTAAACCCGAGGCCGCATCCTCGTGAAAACGCCCCGACCGGTTCGGGGCGTTTTTGTGTCTGTAGCCTTTTTGTAGCCATTTGTAGCAGCGACCTTCATTACCTCTTCGTTTAAGGCTAGGCTGCGGACATCTGCAACGCCGCCAATCGCCTTCGAACAAGAGCCGGCCATGACTGATCTGTCCCCACTTCCGGGTCCCGCAAGCATCACCGTCGCAGCACTGGACGGGCGTTTTTTTCGCCCACCGCTGCCTGACGGCTATGTCTTGCGGCCGCGCCTTTGCCAGCGTCTCCAGGCCGGGCTCGGAGGTCGGTTGCTACTGGTCAGCGCCCCGGCCGGGTTCGGCAAGAGCTCGCTGGCGGTGGAGTTCTGTCAGAGCCTGCCGGCGCACTGGCAAAGTCTCTGGCTGGGCTTGAGCCCACGGGACAGCGATCCCGGACGTTTTCTCGAGCGCTTACTCGAAGGTCTGCAAGACTATTTTCCTGCGTTGGGCGCTGGTGCCCTCGGCCTGTTGAAAATGCGTCAGCGCCATCAACCATTTGCTTTCGAAGAGTGGCTCGACGGTCTGCTCGATGAGCTGGCGCTGCACCTCGATCCTGCTGCACCGCTGCTGCTGGTGCTCGACGACTACCACCTCGCCCAAGGGCCGGTGCTGGATCGTTGCCTGCAATTTTTCCTCAATCATCTGCCCGATGGCTTGCTGGTGATGGTCACCAGCCGTCAGCGCCCTGACTGGCATCTGGCACGTCTGCGCCTGTCGCGGCAGTTGCTCGAACTGCACGAACAGGACTTGCGCCTGACCCACGACGAAGCCCTGACTCTGCTCGACCGCCACAGCAGCTCACTGCGCGGCGAAGCACTGGAAAGCCTGATCCAGCGCAGCGAAGGCTGGGTCGCCGGCCTGCGCTTCTGGCTGCTGGCGGTGGCCGAGGCGGGCAACGATGCCGCGCTGCCGCAGGCACTGAACGGCGGCGAAGGGCTGATTCGCGACTATCTGCTCGAAGAAGTCATCGATTGCTTGCCGGCCGAAGTGCAATCGTTTCTCTACGAAACCGCTCCGCAGGAACGTTTTTGCAGCGAGCTGTGCGATGCCGTCCGCGAAGCCCACGACAGCGCCGAGATCCTGCGCTTTCTCCTCGCCCACCAAGTGTTTCTGGTGCCGCTGGACGAGCACGGTCACTGGTATCGCTATCACCATTTGTTTTCTGACTTGTTGCGCAGCCGGCCAATCGCCCAAGCGATGGTGCCCAACGCCACCCTGCATTTGCGCGCCTGCCGCTGGTTCAACGCGCAAGGCCTGCTCGACGAAGCGGTGGAGCAGGCGTTGCGTGCCGGGCATCTCGACGTCGCGGCGAATCTGGTACAGAACCTGTCCGAAGAACAGCTGCTCGCCGAGCAGAACGTCGGCATGCTGCTGCGCTGGAAAATGGACTTGCCCGACAGCCTGCTGATCAGCACGCCACGGCTGATCGTGCTCTACAGCTGGGCGCTGGGGCTGGCCTGTCAGCTCGACGCTGCTGAAGAGCTGGCCAGCCATTTGAGCCGCTTTCTGCCAGCACCTTCAGCCACTGCGCAGAAATCCATGCTGGCGCAATGGCTGGCGTTGAGCGGAATCATCGCTCGAGGGCGCGGCCATCGCGAACTGACCCTGCGTTATTGCAGCGAAGCACTGGAGAGCCTGCCGGCCAAGCGTTATGGCCAGCGGCTGATGTGCCTGTCGACCTTGTCCAATCTGGCGATCGCCGACGGTGATCTGTGGCGCGCCCGTGGCCTGAACCGTGAATCCCTCGAGCTGGCGCAACGGGTCGGCAATCCATTATTCGAAGCGTTGGCTCACTACGACAGAGCTCGAGTCTTGCAATCGAGGGGCGAGATTCTGCGTGCGCTCGATGAAGTGCATCAGGGCCTGGAACGCTTGCGCGGTCTGTCGCCGCAACGCCTGTACGCTGTACGCGCGCGGCTGACGTTGTACGAAGGTTTCCTGCTGGCGATGCGTTTGCAGCCGCAAGCCGCACGCGTGCGTTTGCTGGCCGGCATTGGCGAGGCGCGCGCCTGTCGCGATATCAGCGTGCTGATCGGGCACTGCGTGATCGCTCGCCTGGACGGCGCCAGTGGCGAATTCGCCAAGGCCTTCGCCGAACTCGCCGAAGCCGAACGCCTGATGCACATCTGGGACGTACCGCCGATCTACTATCTGGCGATGATCACCCTGGTCAAATGCGAACTGTGGCTGGCCCAGGGCCGGATTGATCTTGCCGAGGCGTGGCTTGCACGATTGGGCCAGACCTACACCGGCGAACACGCTGCGGCACCACCGGAATTCCATCCGCAACTGCCGTTGCATGTGGAGCTGCAACAGGCGCTGCTCGATGTGATTCAGGGGCAGCCGATGCTCGCCGAAGGGCGGTTGAACGTGTTGCATGAAAACGGCCAGCGGACTGGGCGGCAGTTGCTCAGTGTGATGGCGTTGACGCAGAAGGTGGCGCTGTTGCTGTCCAGTGGACGCGAGCCCGATGCGCGCAAGGTGTTGAGTCAGGCACTGGAAGCAGCGGCCGGCGGCGTCTACCAACCCTTTGATGCGCTGCTGAAAAACCATGCCGACTGGTTGCGCGGGCAATTGCAGGCGCTCACTTGCAACGCGGTCGGCCAGCAATTGCTCACGCATTTTCCAACAGCCGCGCCACGCCCGGCTGTGGAAAGCTCCGCTACTGAACAGCTCAGCAGCCGTGAACTGGCGGTGCTGCGCCTGATCGCTCAAGGCTGTTCCAATCAGGAAATCAGCGAGCAGTTGTTCATTTCCCTGCACACCGTGAAAACCCATGCCAGCCATATCAACAGCAAGCTCGGGGTTGAGCGGCGTACGCAGGCGGTGGCGCGGGCGAAGGCGTTGGGGTTATTGCTTTAGCGACGGTAAAATTCGCCATCGGCCGTTGCCAACGGCGTTGACCCTGTCCAGGATTTTTCCATGACCACGCCCAGCCCTGCACTTATCCGCGAAACCTTCCCCGTCGGCCCGCTGCAGTGCAATTGCACCATCATCGGCGATCCGATCACCAAAAAAGCCATTGTCGTCGACCCGGGTGGCAACCCCGACCTGATCATGGCGCGTCTCGATGCGCATGGCCTGAAAGTCGTGAGCATCATCCACACCCACGCCCATCTCGATCACTTCCTGGCTTCCGGCCAAATGAAGGAGAAAACCGGTGCGACCCTGCATCTGCACAAGGAAGACCAGTTCCTCTGGGACAACCTTGAAATGCAATGCCAGATGTTTGGCGTGCCTTACACCCCGGTGCCGTCGCCGGATCGTTGGCTGAGCGATGACGAAGAACTCGCCTGCGGTTGCGGCGTGGCCCTGCACACGCCGGGACATACACCCGGTTCCATGAGCTTCTGGTTTTCCGAGGCTAAGCTGTTGATAGCCGGCGACACGCTGTTTCGTCGCGGGGTAGGGCGCACGGATTTGTGGGGTGGCGATCAGGCGACCATCGTGCGTTCAATCAAGCAGCGGCTGTATACGCTGGACGAGGACGCAACGGTTGTCACCGGGCACGGCCCGGACACGCGTCTGGGTGATGAGATGCGCGAGAACCCGTTTGTGCGTGCCTGAATTTTTTGTCACGGGCAGCGGGCGGAATTTTTAGGCATTGTCATGATCCAACGCCCGCGCAGGTCCATTGATTGATCAGTGGCCGCTGCACCACAGAATGCAGAAAACCAGGAGCTCTCCATGTTCACCACGCGTCGTTTGATTATTGTCGCTACTGCCGTGGCCGTGCTGTCCGGCTGCGCCTCGCCTAATCCGTATGACAATCAGGGTCAGGCCGACGGTGGCTCGCAAGGCATGAGCAAAACCGCCAAATACGGTGGCCTTGGTGCACTGGCCGGCGCACTCGCCGGTGCCGCCATCGGTCACGACAACCGTGGCAAGGGCGCCTTGATCGGCGCTGCTGTCGTCGGTGCCTCCGCAGCAGGCTACGGCTACTACGCCGACCAGCAGGAAAAGAAACTGCGCGCGAGCATGGCCAACACTGGCGTTGAAGTGCAGCGGCAGGGCGATCAGATCAAGCTGATCATGCCGGGCAACATCACCTTCGCCACCGATTCGGCGAACATTGCCCCGAGTTTCTACCAGCCGTTGAACAACCTGGCCAACTCGCTGAAGGAGTTCAACCAGAACCAGATCGAAATCGTCGGTTACACCGACAGCACCGGCAGCCGCCAGCACAACATGGACCTGTCACAACGTCGTGCGCAGAGCGTGGCGACCTACCTGACCTCGCAAGGTGTCAGCGGTGCCAACCTGTCGGCCCGTGGCGCCGGCCCGGATAACCCGATTGCCAGCAACGGCGACGTCAACGGCCGCGCGCAGAACCGCCGCGTTGAAGTCAACCTGAAAGCGATTCCGGGTCAGCAGTATGGTGGTCAGCAGCAACAGCCGGGTACGGTGCAGCAGTATCCATAAGCGATTGCCTGAATGAAGAAATGCCCGATCCTGTGATCGGGCATTTTTTTGTCTGGGCAGTGCCGGCCTCTTCGCGGGCAAGCCCGCTCCCACCGGTATTGGCGGTGGCTACAAAGTCTGTGTTCCACACCTGCCCCCTGTGGGAGCGGGCTTGCCCGCGAAAAGGCCAGTGTTGTCACCGCAAAATCAGCCGATACAAAAAAGCCCCCGGACAACAGCATTGTCCGGGGGCTTTTTGTTGGGCGCGAAACCCGATTACTTCTTCAGACCATAATGCTCATCGAGCATGCCCGGCGAGTTTGGATTCTTCGGTGCATAGTCACGCGGTGGTTCCTGATCGCGCGGTGGCGTCAGGCGTTCGCGTGGTGCCTGCGCTGCGTCGGCGTGCAGGGCGGCGATCAGGCGCTGGCGGGTCTGCTCGTCCAGGGCCAGACGATTGGCGCCCTCGGCGAGGTGGTCCTGCACTTCCTGATAGCTCTGGGTCAGTTTCTTGACCAGCATCGCGGTGCTGTTGAAGTGGGTGACCACTTCGTTCTGATAACTGTCGAAACGCTCCTGGATATCATCCAGTTGACGCTGCGTGCGGCTCGGTGCGGCGTTCGGCGCAACGCGCGCGATCAGGAATCCAATGGCGACACCCACAACCAGGGCAAGAGTCGGTAACAACCAAACTAAGAGCGAGTGTTCCACGAGTCCTTCCTCTATAAACGGCTTTGCTTTACGTTAACGGCTCGAACCTGCGCTGTATACCGCGATTCACTCGCAATAGATTGGCACAGACAATTTGCTAGACGAGTCGACCCGATTCGAGGTCACGGAGTTCCTCCCTTGCTGATGCGTGAAACCCCTGTAGTGATTGACGGCCCTGTCGGCCAAATTGAGGCTTTGTATCTGGATAACGAGCAGCCGCGCGGCATCGCGCTGATCTGCCATCCGAACCCGGTGCAGGGCGGCACCATGCTCAACAAGGTCGTCTCGACCCTGCAGCGCACCGCGCGCGATGCAGGCCTGATCACCTTGCGTTTCAACTATCGCGGCGTCGGCGCCAGCCAGGGCACGCACGACATGGGCACCGGTGAAGTCGACGACGCCCAGGCCGCCGCCACATGGCTGCGGGAAAAACACCCGGATATGCCGCTGACGCTGTTCGGTTTCTCCTTCGGCGGATTTGTTGCAGCAAGTCTCGGCGGCCGTCTCGAAGCCCAAGGCGTGCAGCTTGAGCACCTGTTCATGGTTGCCCCGGCGGTGATGCGTCTGGGTGAACAGGATCAACTGCCGCAGCACGGCGGGTTGACCGTGATCCAGCCGGAAACCGATGAAGTCATCGATCCGCAACTGGTCTACCAGTGGTCGGAACAACTCCAGCGCCCCCATGAGCTGCTGAAAGTGGCAGAATGCGGACACTTTTTTCACGGCAAGCTGACCGATCTCAAGGATCTGCTGCTGCCGCGTCTCTCGAATTGATTGCAGTCTGACAAGCGATTACCCATGACCAACCGTACCCGCATTCTCACCGGCATCACCACCACTGGCACGCCGCACTTGGGCAACTACGCTGGGGCTATTCGCCCGGCAATCCTCGCCAGCCGCGACAGCCAGGCCGATTCGTTCTATTTCCTGGCCGACTACCACGCCCTGATCAAATGCGATGACCCGCTGCGCATCCAGCGCTCGCGTCTGGAAATCGCCGCGACCTGGCTGGCCGGTGGCCTCGATGTCGACCGCGTGACGTTCTACCGCCAGTCCGACATCCCGGAAATCCCCGAGCTGACCTGGCTGCTGACTTGCGTCGCTGCCAAGGGCCTGCTCAACCGCGCGCACGCCTACAAGGCCTCGGTGGACAAGAACGTTGAGACGGGTGAAGACCCGGATGCCGGCATCACCATGGGCCTCTACAGCTATCCGGTGCTGATGGCGGCGGACATCCTGATGTTCAACGCGCACAAGGTGCCGGTCGGTCGCGATCAGATTCAGCACGTGGAAATGGCCCGCGATATCGGTCAGCGTTTCAACCATCTGTTCGGCCAGGGCAAAGAGTTCTTCACCATGCCCGAAGCGCTGATCGAAGAAAGCGTGGCGACCTTGCCAGGCCTCGACGGTCGCAAGATGTCGAAGAGCTACGACAACACCATTCCGCTGTTCAGCAGCGCGAAAGAAATGAAGGACGCGATCTCGCGGATCGTCACCGACTCCAGGGCCCCGGGCGAAGCGAAAGATCCGGACAACTCGCACCTGTTCACTCTGTTCCAGGCCTTCGCCACTCCGGCGCAGGCTGACGAGTTCCGCAGCGAACTGCTCGGTGGTTTGGGCTGGGGTGAGGCGAAGAATCGCCTGTTCCAGTTGCTCGACAATGAGCTGGGCGAGGCGCGCGAGAAGTATCACCAGTTGATCGAGCGTCCTGCGGATCTGGAAGACATTCTGCAGATTGGTGCGAAGAAGGCCCGCGCCGTGGCCACGCCGTTCCTCAATGAATTGCGCGAAGCCGTTGGCCTGCGTTCTTTCGTCAATCAGGTTCAGGTCGCCGCGACCACCAAAAAGAAAGCCGCGAAAGCCGCACGTTTCGTCAGCTTCCGCGAGGACGACGGCAGCTTCCGTTTCCGTCTGCTGGCGGCCGATGGCGAGCAATTGCTGTTGTCGCGCAACTTCGCCGACGGCAAGACTGCCGGCCAGGTGACCAAACAGTTGCAGTCCGGCGAGTCGCTGGATGTGCGTACTGATGACCTGAGCTTCAGCGTCTGGCTGGCCGGTGAGTGCGTGGGCGACAGCCCGGCCTTCGCCGACGCTGCCGCGCGAGACGCCGCCATCGAGGCGTTGCGCGTCGCACTGACTCCAGCTCAAGACTGATCGGCGGCACGACCCGACCAAGGGCCGATTGCCATTCCCTTAGGCCGTCGCTACAGTGACGGCCCGTTTTTGTTGCCTTGCTAACGAATTATGACGCCCCTAGAACGATATCAAGCTGATCTGAAACGCCCGGACTTCTTCCATGACGCCGCGCAGGAAACTGCCGTGCGTCACTTGCAGCGTCTGTACGACGACTTGATCGCCGCTGACCAGAACAAGCCGGGTCTGTTCGGCAAGCTGTTTGGCAAAAAGGATCAGGCGCCGGTCAAGGGCCTGTATTTCTGGGGCGGCGTCGGTCGCGGCAAGACTTACCTGGTCGACACCTTCTTCGAAGCGTTGCCGTTCAAGGAAAAGACCCGCACGCACTTCCACCGCTTCATGAAGCGTGTGCACGAAGAAATGAAGACCCTGGGCGGCGAGAAAAACCCGCTGACCATCATCGCCAAGCGCTTCGCGGCCGAGTCGCGGGTGATCTGCTTCGATGAATTCTTCGTCTCCGACATCACCGACGCGATGATCCTCGGCACGCTGATGGAAGAGATGTTCAAGAACGGCGTGACCCTGGTCGCGACGTCGAACATAGTGCCGGACGGCCTGTACAAGGATGGCCTGCAACGCGCGCGCTTCCTCCCCGCCATTGCGCTGATCAAACAGAACACTGAGATCGTCAACGTCGACAGCGGTGTTGACTATCGTCTGCGTCACCTCGAGCAAGCCGAGCTGTTCCACTATCCGCTCGACGAAGCCGCCCACGAAAGCCTGCGCAAGAGCTTCAAGGCACTGACGCCGGAGTGCACGGCAGCGGTGGAAAACGATGTGCTGATCATCGAGAACCGCGAAATCCGTGCTCTGCGCACCTGCGACGACGTGGCCTGGTTCGACTTCCGCGAACTGTGCGACGGCCCGCGCAGCCAGAACGACTACATCGAACTGGGCAAGATTTTCCACGCCGTGCTGCTCAGCGGCGTCGAGCAGATGAGCGTCACCACCGACGACATCGCCCGGCGCTTCATCAACATGGTCGACGAGTTCTACGATCGCAACGTCAAACTGATCATTTCTGCTGAAGTCGAGTTGAAGGATCTGTACACCGGCGGACGCCTGACCTTCGAGTTCCAGCGCACGCTGAGCCGACTGCTGGAGATGCAATCCCACGAATTCCTGTCGCGGGCGCACAAGCCTTAAACGGAGTTTCGGCGACAAAAAAGGGCCTGCGATTGCAGGCCTTTTTTTATGGGGCCAGTTCAGCGAGGCAGGTTGCCAACGTTGATTGCTGTTGGCAGCCAACCAGAAGCCAGAGCAGAATTCTTGCTTTGCGCGGGCATAGGAACCCAGCCATCACGGCACCTTTACGCGTCATATCGATTTCACTGCCGACGAAGCCATAGGTCACTTGCGCCGTCGCGCCACAACCGGTGCGGGTGGCGATGATCACCGGAATATGTCGGGCAATGCCTTCGATGACGTTGGCCCAGTCCGCTGAAACATGGCCGGCACCGAAGCCAGCGATCACCAGGCCGGCGTAACCTAGCTCCACAACCTTCTCTAGCAGCAGACTGTCTGCACCGAGCGAAGCCTCCAGCAAAGCAATATTCTGGCGGGTGTCTTGGGGCATCGGCAAAACATAGCGCGCAACCGGCGCATGGAAGTAGCGCGGAGCGCCTTCTACTATCAAGCCAGCAGGGCCGGTCAAGGGCGAGGCGAAGGCGTGCATGGCCATTGAATCGACTTTGCGCACGCTACTGGCGCGGTGAATCTCGCCGTTGATAACCACCTGTGCTCCGCGCCCATGACTGCATGCCGCCAACGCAACGCGACCGGCATCCAGCAGGTTTGCCGGGCCGTCAGCCCCTGCTTGCATGGCAGAGCGCATGGCGCCAGTCAGCACCAGTGGCTCGTCGTGCGCCCACAGGTAATCGAAGAAAGTGGCGGATTCCTCCAGAGTGTCTGTGCCCTGGATGATGATGACTGCGGCCACGCCTCGGCTGATCTGCGCGTTGGCCCAGTTCAATACGTCCAAGAGGTATTCGAAATCCAGCGAAGCGCTGGGTAACAGACCGAAAGTCTCGACGGTTGCTCGTGCGAGCATATTCAACTCCGGCACAGTGTTCAGCAACGCTTCGCCGGACACCGCCGGAACGACGCCTTGGCCGTTTTGCGTCGATTGCATGCTGACAGTGCCGCCGAGCGCGGCAATAGCCAGTTTTGGCAGTTCCATGTGATACCTCGCGAAGAAAGACCGGCTGTACCGGGGACTATCCAGATGCCAGCCGGGGCAGGGGAAAGATCAGTGGCTGGCCAGCCATCCGACGATTGGCAGGATCAATAGCGTACTGAGAGCCATCGACAACACGTTACCGATAAAGCCATGCATGAAGCCTGGCAGCCGCTGCGCGAGGGCGCAGGCCAGTGGCGGGGCGATCAGGGCGCCGAGCAGCGCACTGGAGATGATCACTTGCCAAGCGCCGCCGAAGGTAAGGATCGCAGCCGGAACAACGGACACCAGCGGCACATAAGTCGGATACCAACCGCGCTCCATCCACTGCCTGCGCCAGATCACCACGCCCAGTGCCGAGGTCAGCGCCTGACCGACCAGCAATTGCGGCAGCAGACCAGTGCCGTAGACCGGGCTCATCGGGTTGAGTGTAAATGCGAGCAACGCACCGACAATCAGTCCCAGGCTCGCCCATTCATTGCCGAAGAAAGGTGCCTCGGAGAAATCCGCCAAGACCCGGCGCATGCTCCATACCACGCCATAATCCGGCGCCTTGCCGGACACGGTCATGCTGACTTCCTCGGCAGCCGGCTCGGGCTCCGCTGGTCTCACCAGGCTTGGCACGTAGCGACAAAGCACGAAGGCGCCGATGCTGGCGATGGCCATGCCCGAAACATTGCCAATCACCACGGGCAGACCGAGTGGGTTGCATATGTAATTGACCATCAGCAGACACAGAGGTGTCACGAACAGGGCGCCCATGATGGCTCCGTTGATCGCGACCTTCCAGCCTGCACCGAACATCAATACCATTGCGGCAGGCAACGACACGAATGCCGCGAAGGTGGGCTGCCAACTGGTCGCGGTGACGGTCCAGCCCCACAGCAAATTGCTCAGCACCAGACCCAGTAGTGAGCTTGTCACCAGCCACGGCCAGAGCCCGCTGCCGTAACAGATCGTGAAGCCTTGCCAGGCTTTTCCCGTTCGATTAGCCCAATAGCCCAGATATGCACCGGCCAGAAGGCCAATCGAGGCAAACTCGTGTTTATAAAACGCCACCTCGCTGATATCTCCAAGCACCCAACGCAGCCAGGCAGCAGCGTCGGGAAAACTCGAAACCATATGGCTGTAGTCCGGCCAGCGCGCCGACCACAACGAATGATGGGTGAGCGATAGCCAGCCAATCAAAACCGTCGCACCCAGAATCAGGCCGATAATGGTGCTGTCCATCGCGGTTCTGGCCACGATTGTTTTGCGTTGCTTTGCGTGAATGTCCATAGCCCGGCCTCCGGTTAACGCGGCAGGCACGGATGCTGGGTGTAACCGAGCATTCGATCGTAGACATCACAGCGCCGATCACGGTGCAAATCGTTCAGGTCGTTCCAGATTGGCGCACTGCGCGAGCTGGTCAGGTCGATATCGGCGTAGAGGATTTCCTGCTGGTCGGCGGACGCCACGCGGCCAATCGGCCAGCCGTTAGTGCCAGCAATCAAAGAGCATCCAAGGTAACGAGCGCCACGCTCTTCGCCGATTCGGCTGGCCGCCGCAATGAACACATTGTTGACGTGCGCCGCGGTCATGGTCAGGTACGAAGCCATGCACTTGCCGGCGTCATCGAACAAGGGCGGCGGTGTCCAGACCCAGTTGTTCAGGCTGCAGATAATGTCCGCGCCCTGCTGGCTGAGGATTCTCGGGACCTCGGGAAACCAGATGTCCCAGCAGATCAGCAGACCGATACGACCGATCGGCGTTTCGAACACCGGGAAACCGCTATCGCCTGCAGAGAACCAGAGCTTCTCCAGATTCCACAGGTGCGCCTTGCGGTATTTGCCGATGAAACCGTCAGGTCCCAACAACACGGCTGTGTTGTACAACCGTGCCCCTTCGCGCTCGGTCAGCCCTGCCACCAGATACACCTGATGCTGGCGGGCAAAATCCTCCCATCGGCTCACGCTCGGCCCATCCGGAACCGATTCGGCGTGATCGAACGCGTCCTGTCGAGTGCGAAAGAAATAACCGGTGTTTGTCAGCTCGGGCAAAACGATGAGGTTGGCACCACCATTGACCGCCTGCAGTGCCAACTCCAGGCTATTACTCAGATTCGCTGCACGATTTTGCGTACCGACCTGCGGATCACATTGCACAACCGCAACACGAACAGGGCTTGTTGACTCACTCATTTTTCATGATCCCTTATTGTTGTTTTCACGCCATCGGGTGGCGGGGAACATAAGAGTCGAGTCAGCACTGGAAGGTAAGTCGGCGCTTTCCGGTTAAGTTGTAGTACGCCTCCTAGGACGATTAAACACATATCGACGATGCACGTTCAGGACGCTGAATTGCGTGACTGAAAACTTCATGGTCCGGCCTGGTAGTGTGGATAGTCGGTTATCTGGAAGCCGCCATTGAACTGCGCCGAGGTTTTTTCGCAAATATGAATCACCGCATCGATGGCACCGCGAAAGCAGGGCTCGGTCCAGCCGGCATCCACTGAAAACGACTCGCCAGAAAGATACAGCCCGGAAACACTGGAATAGTCGCGGTTGTATTTCATCAGGCTTACAGCGTCGTAGTAGGCGCCGGGGCGGTAAAGTTTGGCGCACCCCAGTGAGTTCTTATCGGTGATCCAGCGCTGTACGACGGCCTGATTCAGGCCAATGAAAGGCGAGATGCGCTGCCCGATATTGCTGCAGTTCATCAGGATTCGATCAAGTTCTTCGGCACATTTGGCGACCAGCTCCTTGTCGCTGAAACAGCAGAGTTTGGTAGCGTCATCTTCGCAGGTGTAACTGAGAAGAATGCAGTCGTAGCTGTAGTGATCGTTATAGCGGTAGGTATAAACATCGTGGATAAAACTGTCCGTGACGATCGCTTGGGGGATGGCGGTATTGCCGGACAGGAAGGATTTCTTCAGCGGCGCGAACACTTTGCAGCTGGTTTCCCAATGTGCAGTCTTGTACGCATTGATCGTTTCGAACGGCAGCATTTGTGCCGTGAAGTTTTCAAGCCTGATTCGTGTTTCGATCAACCACGAAGGCAGCGTCATGATCACGGAGTCATAATCGCTGAAATGTTCCTGGGCCTGATGGGGGCGACTTTGCTTCCAGTTGTAGTAGACACGGGTTTTACCGCTGTCGAGCTTTTTCAGCCGAGTGACGGCGCTATCAGTCAGCAAACCTTCGCGGTATTGCAGGCTGTGTTCGTGGAAAGACTTCGCTGTTTCATCAGGTTTGATGAACATAAGGCTTTCACTCAGCGCCGCGAGACCGAGGTAGCGCGGGCCTTCGAACTGCAGCCCGGTTGAATCGAAAACCGCATTGCTGCGGATATGCGGTGAGTCAGGCAGAGGATCGCCTTTTTCATCTACCCGACCCAGCACCAGTTGCAAGTGACTGCTGAACCCGAATATGGCAGTGCGCAGCGGGTACAGTGCACAGACATCATAAAATGCGCCCCAGCTGCCGTCACCGATGCCGATGGCATAAAAAATGGCCGATTCCTCTGGCGACATTCCCATCCCGCCAAAATCGCCCGGCGCGTCTTTTTCCCAGCGTTGCAGCACCGGCATGCTCACCAGATCACGGAAGGAAATGGCGTGATACCTGGCGACAATAGCTGCCCACACGGACTCCCATTCCTCGCTCGCATAACTGTCGCAAACGTGCCGGGTCATGCGGTCGGCGAACGCTCTCCATTTTGCATACACCGCTTGCAGCTTCTCGCCGGGAGGACGGGTCTGACCGTCGGCGTTTTTCCAGATAAGCATTTGCGGCGTAGCCTGCTCTGACAGGCTGCCCTCGCGCAGATAGATGCCGGTTGATTTGACCCATTGGCTGCCGGGATTGGCAAAGTCTGAAAGGGCCAGGTCGAATATCGTCGCGTAGTAGGCCATCATCGAACGACCGTCCTTCGGCGATTCTCCTTCGCGATTGAACAAAGGCATACGCATCGCACCCATTTCGAACGGGGTATGGCTGGCCTTGGATTGAGGACTGCCGGGAACGGTCAGGTGCCTGCCGCCGATTCGCGAGGACTGTTCGATCAGCGTGATCTGGGTGAAGCCGCAGCGCAGCAATTCTCTCGCTGCCGTCAGGCCTGTGATGCCTGCGCCGATGATGCAGATTCGATGGCTCGAATCAGTCGCTCGGGCGATTCCGCCTGGCTGCTCCAGTAACGCGCGGTAGTCAAAACACAGGTCCGGCGGATTGGGGAAACGGGCTTTCCAGTTGTCCTGTGGCGAACGTTTTTTGCGTTTTTCAAGGCCAGGAGCCTGTGAGGGATAGTTGTAGCTGGAGCCGATGGTCACTGTTGATCTTCCCTGATGCGATGTGCTTGGGAAGTAGTCTGGTCGGCGCAGGCACGTCCGAACAGTCGTAAAACACAGCCAGACGCTGTTCTGTTTTCGTTCATTTGTGTCGGACGAATCACAACTTACAAGCCGGTCCCCGTGGAAGGACTACACCCACAGGGACGTCAGTCTGGCGGAAGTTTACGCAGCCTGCTGAAACTGCTGCCGATACTGGTTAGGCGACAGTTCAGTGTGCTGGCGGAACAGTCGCGCGAAGAAGCTCGCATCGTCGTAACCGACCTCATAACTGATGGTCTTGATGCTCTTGCGCGTGCCCGAAAGCAAGCCCTTGGCCGTCTCGATGCGCAGGCGTTGCAAGTAATGCAGCGGCTTGTCGCCGGTGGCGGTCTGGAAGCGGCGCATGAAGTTGCGGATGCTCATGCCGTGCTCGCGGGCGACGTCTTCGAAGCGGAACTTGTCGGCGAAATGCTCTTCGAGCCACTGCTGGATCTGCAGGATGATCACGTCCTGATGCAGCTTCTGCCCACCGAAACCGATACGTCCCGGCGAATAGCTGCGCTGCACTTCGTAGAGGATGTCGCGGGCCACGGCTTGCGCCACGTTCGCGCCGCAGAAGCGTTCGATCAGATAGATATAGAGATCGCATGCCGAGGTAGTACCGCCGGCGCAGTAGAGATTGTCGGCATCGGTCAGGTGCTTGTCCTGATTCAGATAGACCTTGGGGAAACGCTCGGCGAAGGCATTGAAGAAGCGCCAGTAGGTGGTCGCTTCCTTGCCGTTGAGCAGCCCGGCTTCGGCGAGCCAGAACACCCCGGTAGCTTCGCCGCACAACACCGCACCGCGCGCATGCTGTTCGCGCAGCCACGGCAGGATTTGCGGGTAACGGCCGCACAGGGTATCGAAGTCGTCCCAGAACGCCGGGAGGATGATCACATCGGCGTTTTCCAGGCCACCGTCGACCGGCATGACCACGTCGCTGAAGCTTTTTACCGGTTTGCCATCCGGGCTGACCAGGCGCGTTTCAAACGCCGGTGTCAGGCCGTGGCCCAGTTGTTTGCCGTAACGCAGGCTGGCCACATGGAAAAAATCCTTGGCTTGCATGAGGGTGTAAGCGAAAACCCGGTCGATGGCCAGGATGCTGACGCGCCGCAAGGGCGGGGAGACGTGCTTAGACATAATTCAACTTTTGTTTTGTTTTTATAAGGGAAAGTGGTCACCAGACGGCTGGATCGTCTTATTTTTTGTCGGATGTGTCCAGTGTCCCGTAGCAGGAGTCGGGCTTAGTCTCTGAGAGCCGTATCCCTCCAACAACAAAGAAAGGTGCCGCATGATCCCCAGAACCCTGTTCAGCTCCGAGCACGAATTGTTCCGCGACAGCGTGCGAACTTTCCTCGAAAAAGAGGCCGTGCCGTATCACGCGCAGTGGGAGAAGCAGGGACACATTGATCGCGCGCTGTGGAACAAGGCGGGGGAGGCGGGGATGCTCTGTTCGCATCTGCCGGAAGAGTACGGCGGGCTCGGCGCGGATTTCCTCTACAGCACCGTGGTGATTGAAGAAGTCGGGCGTCTGGGACTGACCGGCATCGGCTTTTCGCTGCACTCGGACATCGTCGCACCGTACATCCTGCATTACGGCAGCGAGGCGCTGAAACACAAATACCTGCCGAAACTGGTCTCAGGGGAAATGGTCACGGCGATCGCCATGACCGAGCCTAGCGCCGGTTCCGACCTGCAAGGGGTGAAAACCACGGCGGTGCTCGACGGTGACGAATATGTGATCAACGGTTCGAAGACCTTTATCACCAACGGCTTTCTGGCTGATCTGGTCATCGTGGTGGCCAAGACCGACCCGAAGGCCGGGGCCAAGGGCACCAGCCTGTTCCTGGTGGAGGCGAATACGCCGGGCTTCGAGAAAGGCAAGCGCCTGGAGAAGGTCGGCATGAAGGCGCAGGACACCTCGGAACTGTTCTTCCAAGACGTGCGCGTGCCGAAGGAGAACCTTCTCGGCCAGGCGGGGGCCGGGTTTGCCTATCTGATGCAGGAGTTACCGCAAGAGCGCCTGACCGTGGCGATTGGCGGCCTGGCCTCGGCTGAAGCGGCGTTGCAATGGACGCTGGATTACACCCGTGATCGCAAGGCGTTCGGCAAGTCGATTGCCGATTTCCAGAACACCCGCTTCAAACTGGCCGAAATGGCTACAGAGATCCAGATCGGCCGGGTTTTTGTCGACCGCTGCCTGGAGCTGCATCTGCAAGGCAAACTCGATGTGCCGACGGCGGCGATGGCCAAATATTGGGGCACCGACCTGCAATGCAAAGTGCTCGACGAATGCGTGCAACTGCATGGCGGCTACGGCTTCATGTGGGAATACCCGGTGGCCCGGGCGTGGGCGGATGCGCGGGTGCAGCGGATTTATGCCGGCACCAATGAAATCATGAAGGAGATTATTGCGCGGTCGCTTTGATGATCGTTCCCACGCTCTGCGTGGGAATGCCGCCGGGGACGCTCCGCGTTCCGCTGTTGAGGTAATCCGACTGGCCTCTTCGCGAGCAGGCTCGCTCCCACAGGGGATCACCGTACCTGTGGGAGCGAGCCTGCTCGCGAAGCCTTTGGCGGTCAGTTACGGCGCGGGATTCGGATGATCCTTGTGAATCGCCTCGATCCCGGCCAGCACTTCATCGGACAGTTTCAGATCAAAACTGGCAATGTTGCTGTCCAGTTGCTCAAGCGTCGTTGCGCCAATGATGTTGCTGGTGACGAAGGGTTGCTGGGTCACGAAGGCCAGTGCCATTTGCGCCGGGTCCAGACCGTGTTCACGGGCCAATGCAACGTAACGGCTGCACGCCGCTTCGGATTGCGGGTTGAAATAGCGGCTGAAGCGGCTGTAGAGGCTCAGGCGTCCTTTCGGTGGTCGGGCGCCGCCTTCGTACTTGCCGGAGAGGAAGCCGAACGCCAGTGGCGAATAGGCGAGCAGGCCGCACTGTTCGCGGATGGCGATCTCGGCCAAGCCGACTTCGAAGCTGCGGTTGAGCAGGTTGTACGGGTTCTGGATCGACACTGCACGCGGCCAGCCACGGGCTTCGGCCAAAGCCAGAAAGCGCATGGTGCCCCACGGCGTCTCGTTGGACAGACCGATGTGGCGAATCTTGCCGGCCTTCACCTGTTCGTCGAGGGCTTCGAGGGTGTCTTCCAGCGGCGTCAGGTTGGCTTCGATCTTGTGCTTGTAGCCCAGCTGTCCGAAAAAGTTGGTGCTGCGTTCCGGCCAGTGCAGTTGATACAGATCGATGTAATCGGTCTGCAGGCGCTTGAGACTGCCGTCCAGCGCCTCGGTGATGTGCTGGCGGTTGTGGCGCAGGTTCTTGTCGCGGATGTAGTCGATGGTGTTGCCGGGGCCGGCGATCTTGCTGGCGAGGATCCAGTCGGCACGGTCACCGCGACTCTTGAAGTAATTGCCGATGTAGCGCTCGGTGGTGGCGTAGGTTTCGGCTTTGGGCGGCACCGGATACATTTCGGCAGTGTCGAGGAAATTGATCCCGGCTTCCTTGGCCCTTTCGATCTGGGCGAAGGCTTCAGCTTCAGTGTTTTGCTCGCCCCAGGTCATGGTGCCGAGGCAGATTGCACTCACGTTCAGATCGGTACGGCCTAGCTGGCGATAGTCCATCGGGTGCTCCTTGGGCAAAACAATCATAAAAGCAGGTTGAAAAATTTTTCGCAATCTGCATAATTGCCGACCTCTTTCTGCAGTGGAAGTGATGCGCCGCCGCCGAAGAATCTTGCCGTTGAACGGACGCGCCGACCCGAGCCCCCGAAAGCGTCTGTATCCGGCTGCCTTTGACTTGTCAAAGTACGCACTATTCAGTAAGATCCGCCGTCTTATTTACAGGCGGCCCCTGAGGCTATAAAGAATGAAAACTTTTACTGCTAAACCGGAAACAGTAAAGCGCGACTGGTTTGTCGTCGACGCTGCTGGTCAGACCCTGGGTCGTCTGGCCACCGAAATCGCGAGCCGTCTGCGTGGCAAGCACAAGCCTGAGTACACTCCTCACGTTGACACCGGCGACTACATCGTCGTCATCAACGCCGAGCAGATCCGTGTTACCGGCGCTAAAACCACTGACAAAATGTACTACTCCCACTCCGGTTTCCCGGGCGGCATCAAGTCGATCAACTTTGAAAAGCTGATCGCCAAAGCCCCTGAGCGCGTGATCGAGACCGCGGTTAAAGGCATGCTGCCTAAAAACCCACTGGGTCGCGACATGTACCGTAAGCTGAAAGTCTATGCGGGCGCTGCACACCCTCATACTGCTCAGCAGCCCCAAGAACTGAAGATTTAACGGAATAGTTCATTATGTCGGCGACTCAAAATTACGGCACTGGCCGTCGCAAGACCGCAACCGCACGCGTTTTCCTGCGTCCGGGTACTGGTAACATCTCCATCAACAACCGTTCGCTGGATAACTTCTTCGGCCGCGAAACTGCCCGCATGGTAGTTCGTCAGCCGCTGGAGCTGACCGAGACTGTCGAGAAGTTCGACATCTACGTCACCGTGATCGGCGGTGGTGTAAGTGGTCAGGCTGGCGCAATCCGCCACGGCATCACCCGCGCTCTGATGGACTACGACGAAACCCTGCGTAGCGCTCTGCGCAAAGCTGGCTTCGTTACCCGCGACGCCCGTGAAGTTGAACGTAAGAAAGTTGGTCTGCGTAAAGCGCGTAAGCGTCCGCAGTACTCGAAGCGTTAATTCCGCTTCCACGTTCAAAAAAGAACGCCCGCCTCCTCACGGAAGCGGGCGTTTTTTTATGCGTGCGATTTATCAAAGAATTGCGTTGTGACAACTTGCCACAGCCGTAGACCCCCTATACTCCAAGGCTTGAGGGGTTGAGCCCCGGGGAATTAACCTTGTCAGAATTGGGGGTTTTCATTACCATTCGGGCAAAATTTTTATAAGTAACATTTGATTTATTTAGTAGACGCCTGATTTAACAGGCCAAAAAAGCTGATGGGAGAGGACTGAATGAGCAATGACGGCGTGAATGCAGGCCGGCGTCGCTTCCTGGTGGCAGCCACATCCGTGGTCGGTGCTGCAGGAGCGGTGGGGGCTGCGGTCCCGTTCGTGGGGTCATGGTTTCCCAGTGCCAAGGCGAAAGCTGCCGGTGCACCGGTGAAAGTGAATGTCAGCAAAATCGAGCCAGGCCAGCAGATGATTGCTGAATGGCGCGGCCAGCCGGTGTTCATTGTCCGCCGTACCGAGGAAATCCTGGGGAATCTCAAGAAGATCGAGGGTCAGCTCTCCGATCCGACCTCCAAAAACTCCACGCAACCCACTTATGTCGACCCGGAAGTACGCTCGATCAAGCCGGAGATTCTCCTGCTGATCGGGATCTGTACGCACCTGGGTTGCTCACCGACCTTCCGTCCCGAAGTGGCACCTGCGGATCTGGGCAAAGACTGGGTAGGCGGCTATTTCTGCCCGTGCCACGGTTCCCACTACGATCTGGCTGGCCGCGTCTACAAGTCGCAACCTGCGCCTTTGAACCTGCCAGTTCCCCCGCATTCCTATGAGACCGATGAGCTGATTGTCATTGGCGTCGATACGGAGAAAGCGTGATGAGCAAGTTCATGGATTGGGTTGATGCGCGCTTTCCCGCGACCAAAATGTGGGAAGACCATCTCAGCAAATATTACGCACCAAAAAACTTCAACTTCTTCTATTTCTTCGGCTCACTGGCGCTGCTGGTGCTGGTCAACCAGATCGTTACCGGTGTCTGGCTGACGATGAGCTACACGCCGTCGGCAGAAGAGGCCTTCGCCTCCGTCGAATACATCATGCGCGACGTCGAGTACGGTTCGATCCTGCGTCTGCTGCACTCGACCGGCGCTTCGGCGTTTTTCATCGTCGTCTATCTGCACATGTTCCGCGGCCTGCTCTACGGCTCGTACCAGAAACCGCGCGAGCTGGTCTGGGTGTTCGGCATGCTGATCTACCTGGCACTGATGGCCGAAGCGTTCATGGGTTACCTGCTGCCGTGGGGCCAGATGTCGTACTGGGGCGCCCAGGTGATCATCTCGCTGTTCGGCGCGATTCCGCTGATCGGCGATGACCTGACCCAGTGGATTCGTGGTGACTACCTGATCTCCGGAATCACCCTTAACCGCTTCTTTGCCTTGCACGTTGTCGCGCTGCCGATCGTGATTCTCGGTCTGGTGGTGTTGCACATCCTGGCGCTGCACGAAGTGGGCTCGAACAACCCTGACGGCGTCGATATCAAGAAGCACAAAGACGAAAACGGTATCCCGCTGGACGGCATCGCCTTCCACCCGTACTACACGGTGAAGGACATTGTCGGTGTCGTGGTGTTCCTGTTCATCTTCTGCTTCATTGTGTTCTTCTTCCCGGAAATGGGCGGCTACTTCCTCGAAAAACCAAACTTCGAGCCGGCTAACCCGTTCAAGACGCCTGAGCATATTGCCCCGGTCTGGTACTTCACTCCGTTTTACGCAATCCTGCGTGCGGTGCCGGACAAGCTCATGGGCGTTATCGCCATGGGCGCGGCGATTGCGGTGCTGTTCGTGCTGCCATGGCTGGATCGCAGTCCGGTGAGATCGATGCGCTACAAGGGCTGGATGAGCAAAATCTGGCTGGTGGTGTTCTGCATTTCTTTCGTGATTCTCGGCATCCTCGGCGTTCTTGCGCCGACGCCGGGGCGCACGTTGCTGTCGCAGGTCTGCACCTTCCTGTATTTCGCCTACTTCATTCTGATGCCGTTCTACACCCGGCTCGAGAAGACCAAACCGGTTCCGGAAAGGGTGACTGGCTGATGAAAAAGTTATTTCTTGCTCTGATTTTTACTGCGCTGCCTTCCCTGGCTTTTGCTGCCGGGGGCCATGGTCCGGAACTGGAAAGTGTCGATATCGACGTCTCCGACAAAGCCGCCCTGCAGGATGGTGCGCGGACCTTTGCCAACTATTGCATGGGGTGCCACAGCGCCAAGTTCCAGCGTTACGAGCGCGTTGCCGATGACCTCGGCATTCCGCACGAGTTGATGCTGGAGAAGCTGGTATTCACCGGTGCCAAGATTGGCGACCACATGAACATCGGCATGCAGCCGGCCGACGCCAAGACCTGGTTCGGCGCGGCGCCGCCGGACCTGACTCTGGTAGCGCGGGTACGCGGCACCGACTGGCTGTACGGTTACCTGAAGTCGTTCTACGAAGACCCGGCGCGTCCATGGGGCGTGAACAACAAGGTCTTCCCGAACGTCGGCATGCCTAACGTGCTGGTCGGCCTGCAAGGTCGGCAGGTCGTCGGCTGCAAGCAGGTGCAGATCGTGGAGGAAGGCAAGAAGCAATACGATCCGCTGACCGGCACGCCGCTGACTCATGAAGCGTGTGATCAGTTGACCATCGTGCCGAAGTCCGGTGCTCTGAACGAAGAGCAGTTCGATGAGAGGGTCAAGAATCTGGTAACCTTCCTGGCTTACTCGGCTAACCCGGTTAAGCTGCAACATCAGCGCATCGGTACTTATGTCTTGCTGTACCTGGCGTTCTTCTTTGTGTTCGCCTACCTGCTCAAGCGTGAATACTGGAAAGACGTGCACTGATACGCTTCAAGCATTGCTGTTAATCGCGCGCGCCCAAGGGCGCCTCCGCTAAAGCAGGATCTGCTCAGTCAGACCCTGCGGGAGGTGCCCTCTGGGCGCGCGCGTTTTTCCGGTTCCGACAAATTCAACAAGCGAGGAGGATCGCCATGGGCGTGACCAATCGGTTGGCCTGTTACTCCGACCCCGCCGACCACTATTCCCACCGAGTGCGCATCGTGCTTGCAGAGAAGGGTGTCAGCGCCGAAATCATTTACGTGGAAGCGGGTCGCCAGCCGCCTAAACTGATTGAGGTGAACCCTTACGGCAGTCTGCCGACGCTGGTCGATCGTGACCTGGCGTTGTGGGAGTCGACCGTGGTGATGGAGTATCTGGATGAGCGTTACCCGCACCCGCCGCTGATGCCGGTTTATCCGGTAGCGCGGGCCAACAGTCGTCTGCTGATCCACAGGATTCAGCGTGACTGGTGCGGGCTGGTGGATCTGATTCTGGATCCCAAGAGCAAAGAGGCTGCACGGGTCGTGGCGCGCAAGGAATTGCGCGAAAGCCTGACCGGCGTTTCGCCGCTGTTTGCCGACAAACCGTTCTTCCTCAGTGAGGAACAAAGTCTGGTGGATTGCTGCCTATTACCCATACTCTGGCGTTTGCCGATTCTGGGTATTGAACTGCCGCGGCCGGCCAAGCCGCTGCTTGATTATATGGAGCGTCAGTTTGCGCGTGAGGCTTTCCAGGCGAGTCTGTCTGGTGTCGAACGCGATATGCGCTAAGGCTTAAGGAGCCGCTATGAACTCCAGTCGACCTTATCTGGTCCGCGCGCTCTACGAGTGGATTGTGGATAACGATTGCACCCCGCACATGCTGGTCAACTCCGAGTACCCGGCGGTGCAGGTGCCACAGGGTTTTGCCAGTGACGGCCAGATCGTCCTGAACATCTCGCCCAGTGCCGTGCGTCATCTGCACATGGACAACGACGTGGTGACGTTCGAAGGCCGCTTCGGCGGTGTTCCGCACAGTCTCTACGTGCCGATCAGCGCGATCCTGGGCATCTACGCCCGGGAGAACGGCCAGGGCATGGTGTTTGACCTCGAGTTGCCGATGGACGACGAGGAAGACATCGATCCGGATGACGACTCGCCGCCACCGGGCAGCGAGCCGCCACGTCCGAGTGGCCGGCCAAGCTTGAAGGTTGTGAAATAAAAAAAGGCGATCCGGATGGATCGCCTTTTTTATGTCTGCCTTTTACGGTCAGTCGATGTATTCGAACAGCTTCACGATCTTCTGCACACCGGACACACCCTGAACCAGATTGGTTGCCTGAGTGGCTTCCTGTTTGGTCAGCAGGCCCAGCAGATAGACGATGCCATTCTCGGTCACGACCTTGATACGCGAGCCGGGGATGCTGGCGTCGGTGAGCATCTGGGTCTTGATCTTGGTGGTCAGCCACGCGTCGTTCTGGCGCGCGAGCAGGGAGGACGGTTGCAGCACTTGCAGTTCGTTGTGCACCTTCTTCACGCGCTGGACGTTGGCGGCGGCCTGTTCGGCTTTGGCCTTGAGGTCTTCGCGTGGCGTCTGGCCGGCGAGCAGGACCACGCCGTTGAAACTGGTGATGACGATGTGCGAGTCGTTGTCCAGGGCCGGGTCGGCCTTGGCGATGTTCACGCCTGCTTTGGTCTCGATCAGCGAGTCGTCGATCTTGCTGCCGAATGTGCGCGTGCCACGGTCGTCTTCGATCGGCGCTTCACGGCTGGCATTCACCACCGAGGTGCAGCCGCTGATGCCGAGGCACAGGGTCAAGGCCAGAAGGCCAAGGCGATTAGGGGTCATTCTTCACTCCCGAACAGTTGGCTGTCGATCAGATCGCAAAGGCAATGGATCGCCAGCAAGTGGACTTCCTGAATACGTGCAGTGACGTTGGCCGGTACGCGAATCTCGACGTCCTCGGGCAACAGCAGCGACGCCATGCCGCCGCCATCGCGTCCGGTCAAAGCTACGACAATCATTTCGCGATCATGTGCGGCCTGGATCGCTTGAATAATGTTCGCCGAGTTGCCGCTGGTCGAAATCGCCAGCAACACATCGCCCGGCTGGCCGAGCGCGCGGATCTGCTTGGAGAACACTTCGTTGTAGCTGTAATCGTTGGCGATCGAGGTGATTGTCGAAGTGTCGGTGGTCAGCGCAATCGCCGGCAGACTCGGACGCTCGCGCTCGAAGCGGTTGAGCAGCTCCGAAGAAAAATGCTGGGCATCGCCGGCCGAACCACCGTTGCCGCACGAGAGCATTTTGCCTTCGTTGAGCAGGGCGTTGACCATGATCTGGCTGGCTTGCTCGATGTGCGGTGCAAGTACGTCCATCGCCTGTTGCTTGGTGTCGATACTGGCCTGAAAAAGCTGGCGAATTCGGGATTGCATGTCCATCTGTGTGACCTTAAGTGGCGCGGCTGTTCGGCACGTGAATGTGCAGCCGGCAAAGCAAAGAGCAAAATGTGTCGGACGAAAACGGGGCAGGGTGCAGGCGATCAACTGTCGAAAGCATTCTGCAACCAGTTCAGCTGATTCGGGTGGCTGTCGATTGCCACCACATCGAAGCGGCAGGGGGAATTGGCCCAACGCGACTCGCGCTGAAGAAAATACTGTGCTGCAAAGATCAGTTTCTGCTGCTTGCGCTCGTCGATACTGGCGAGCGCGCCACCCCATTGAGTGTTTTTTCTGTAGCGAACTTCAACGAATACTACTGTATCGCCATCAAGCATGACCAGATCAAGCTCGCCGCGTTTGCATAACCAGTTCTGCGCCAGCAGGCGCAGCCCTTGTTGTTGCAGATGTTCGAGCGCCTGGCGCTCGGCATCCTTGCCGCTTTGCGAGCGTGACCTGTCGGGCATCAGCGCGGGGTGTCCGGCAGACGCTGCACCTGACCGCTGACGAACTGTGCCCACGGCAACTGGCGCACAACGCGCTGGGTCTGGGTCATGCCGAGGCTGCCCGACTGACCTTCGATGCGGCTGTCCGGCAGGGCCTTGAGTTGACCCAGGCGCGGTGCCAGGCGATAGGCGTCGGCGCCCATGGCGTACAGGCGACCGAGGCTGCCATTGGCTTGCGGCCATTGCGCAGCTACTTGCTGGCGCAGCGGATCGCTGGTTTCCAGCAGCCATGGGGTTTCGCAGAAGCGAATGCCGTTCATGTCGTTGTACTGATTGACGTCGCCGCTGGCGCTGTAGACGTGGGAGGTCGCGTAGACCGGGACGTCACCGGCGTACTGGAAATTCAGGGTTGGCTTGATCTGCTGGGCCTGTTGCGGCGTGGCGGCCAAGAAGATGAATTCGATGTCCTGACGACGCGAAGGCTGCGCGGCGACATTGGTGCCGGCAACATTCTGCAGGCTCTTGGCGCGAGCTTCGCTCTGACGCAGCTGGAACATGTCGGCGATCTGCTGGGCCAGTTGCACCGGCTGATCGACACGCTCGGTGGCAACGATGCTGCCGCCATTGGCTTGCCAGTCCTGGCTGAAGGCACGCAGGACGCGATCGCCCCATTCGCCCTTCGGCACCATGATCGCGGCGCGATGCAGGCCGTCGGCACGGGCGCGACGGGAAACTTCGCGAGCTTCGTCTTCAGCAGCCAGACCGAACTGGAACAACTGCGCCGGACCTTGTTCGCCTTCGCTGTAGTTCAGCGCCAGGGTGGTGATCGGCAGTTGCGGGCGAGTGCTCAGTTGCTTGACCAGTGGTTTTTCCAGTGGGCCGACTACCAGTTGCACGCCGTCAGCCTGAGCCTTGCGATAGAACTCGTCCATCGAGGTCAGCTTCGAGCTGTCGTAGAACTCGATGGCAGGTGGGTTCTGGCCGGCCTGTTGCGCCTGATAATGCGCGGCCATGAAGCCTTCACGCAGCGCTTTGCCGACCGACGCCAACTGGCCGTCCTGTGGCAGCAGCAGGGCGATTTTGCTCAGTGGCTGGCTGGCCAGTTCCTTGAGCTTGGTCAGCGGCAGCGGCAGGTTGATCGCCGCCGGGTGCTTTGGATTTTGCCCACGCCAGTTGTCGATCGCGGCTTGTTGCTGTTCCAGCGTGCCTGCGGTTTTCACAGCTTGCGCCAGTGCCATCCAACCGCCGAGATCGTCGGTGTTGTTCGGTTGCAATTGATCGGTTGGCAGCGAAGCGATCAGGGTCCAGATCGCTTCGTGGTTCTTGCTCGCCGCTTCGCCTTCCAGCATCGGTGCGATGAACACACGCTCACGGGCAGCGGCCAGCGTCTGGCCATCGGCTTCAAGGGCGCGGGCGTGAACAGTGCCAGTGCGCACTTGCTGCTCTTCCGGCATTTCCCCGAGCTTCTGGAAGCTCGGATGGCTCAGGGCGGTCAGCGCAGCTTTCGGCTGATTGCGCGTCATGGCCAGTTCGGCGGACAGCGTATTGGCGAAAATCTGCTGGCCTGGCTTGAGTTGCTCCACCGGCACTTGTTGCAGGATTTGCGCGGACTGGCCGGCATTGCCTTGGCGGTAAGCCTGGTCCGCCGCGCTCAGGCGCAGCAGGGCGGCTTGTTCCGGGGTTTTAGCCTGGGCAGCCTGTTCGAGCAGTTGCTCGATGCTGGCGTCCGGAGTCCGTGGAAGTTCGCCAAGGCTGGAGGAAGGGGAGCTGGCACACGCGGCCAACAAGGCAGCGAGGCAGAGGGCAGTGAACAGCCGCAGGCAAGCGATCATGTAAGTGTTCCTGATACTCGATCAAATTAGCGTGGAATTGTACCCAAGCACTGGCCGGGGCGCGATGTTACTGGCGTGAATCGGTCAATTTAGCTGGAGTAAATGTTGCGGCAGCGCACAACCGGGCGAAAAACCGCACTCGGCCGGAGCGCATCGCAAGCCTCATGACGCGCTACAATGGCCGCTTTTACCGATCACGAGGTGTGCGCTTTGACTGCTCCAGGTCCTTTGAATTCCGCTGCTGGCTCGCTTTATGTGGTGGCGACGCCCATCGGCAACCTGGACGACATCAGCGCCCGGGCCTTGAAGATCCTTCGTGAAGTGGCCCTGATTGCAGCGGAAGACACGCGGCATTCGGCGCGCCTGATGCAGCACTTCGGCATCGGCACGCCGCTGGCCGCATGTCACGAACACAACGAACGGGATGAGGGTAGCCGCTTTATTACCCGGTTGCTGGCGGGCGACAACGTCGCGCTGATCTCCGATGCCGGCACGCCGCTTATCTCCGATCCGGGTTATCACCTGGTGCGTCAGGCCCGTGCGGCCGGCATCAACGTAGTGCCCGTGCCGGGTGCCTGTGCGTTGATCGCAGCGCTGTCGGCGGCGGGCTTGCCGTCCGACCGTTTTATCTTCGAAGGTTTTCTGCCGGCCAAGTCGGTCGGGCGCAAGGCGCGGCTGGAAGCAGTCAAAGAAGAGCCGCGCACCCTGATTTTCTATGAGGCGCCGCATCGCATTCTCGAATGCCTGCAGGATATGGAAGCAGTGTTTGGCGGCGAGCGTCAGGCTCTGCTGGCGCGGGAAATCACCAAAACCTTCGAAACCCTTAAAGGCCTGCCGCTCAGCGAGCTGCGTGCGTTCGTCGAGTCCGACAGCAATCAGCAGCGCGGTGAGTGCGTAGTGCTGGTGGCCGGCTGGACCGCGCCGGAGTCGGAGGACGCGGTCAGCAGCGAAGCCATGCGCATCCTCGATCTGCTTCTGGAGGAAATGCCGCTCAAGCGCGCCGCCGCACTGGCAGCGCAAATCACCGGCGAGCGCAAAAACGTGTTGTATCAGGTGGCGCTGGATAAACAGAAAGGCGTGTAAGCCGTCGCCCATGGCGGTCTGGAGGGTTTTAGCGCTTGTTCTTCCGGCGCTCTGCCGTTAACCTTCGCCGCGGAGAGTCGATCGGACAGTCGCTGCCCTCTATGAAAATTAGGGGGGGGAGGAAAGTCCGGGCTCCATAGGGCGAAGTGCCAGGTAATGCCTGGGAGGCGTGAGCCTACGGAAAGTGCCACAGAAAATAACCGCCTAAGCGCGCAAGCGCCGGTAAGGGTGAAAAGGTGCGGTAAGAGCGCACCGCACGTCTGGCAACAGTTCGTGGCTAGGTAAACCCCACTTGGAGCAAGACCAAATAGGGTCCCAAGGCGTGGCCCGCGCTGGGACCGGGTAGGTTGCTAAAGATGTCCAGTGATGGCCATCGTAGACGAATGACTGTTCAAGACAGAACCCGGCTTACAGATCGACTCTCCACCTTTTTCTTTCCCTGCTTGAAACAAAGAAGACGCGGCTGTGTAATATCAGCCGGCCTGGTCTGAAATTCCGGCAGCGGCACACGCGGTAATAGCCTTTTCCCACCCTGCTTCAATCAACAGCCGAAGCGCCTTTGTAATACCGAAAAAATCTTACTCTTAACAAACTACTTTAACTTTCGAGCGCAGCTTTCAGTGCTGCATCAAGTTATTGACCAAAACTTCACGTCAGATTCTCGTTGAGCCTCCTTTTACGTCGCTAAATCTCCGTTCTGTAAGGCTTTTCCTTTAATCCGCGCCTTGACGGTGTGGTGGGCGCATTCCTATAGTGTGCGCAAGTGGCGGAAAGTGGCATGAAGTGGGTTTTTTGAGCTCAAAACGATAAAAATTGGAGAAACGCTGACGTGTTTCGCGGAGCTAACGCTATCAGTCTCGATGCAAAGGGCCGTCTCGCCATGCCGAGCCGGTACCGTGACGAGCTCGATTCGCGCAGTTCCGGCCAATTGATCGTGACCATTGATGCCGTTGATCCATGCCTGTGTGTCTATCCGCTCGATGAGTGGGAAATTATTGAAACCAAGTTGCGCGCACTCCCTTCGCTTCGCGAAGAGAACCGTCGCCTGCAACGTTTATTGATTGGTAATGCCGTCGACCTCGAACTCGATGGCAGTGGTCGTTTCCTGGTTCCGCCGCGTTTGCGCGAATACGCCAAGCTCGATAAGCGCGCGATGCTGGTCGGCCAACTGAACAAGTTCCAATTGTGGGACGAGGATGCATGGAATGCGGTATCTGCCGCTGACCTTGCTGCTATTCAACAACCGGGCGCGATGCCTGATGAACTGCGTGATTTGATCCTGTGACTATTGATAGCGGCTTTAACCACATCACCGTACTGCTTGACGAAGCCGTCGAGGCTCTCGCCGTACGTCCTGATGGCTGCTATCTGGATGGCACGTTCGGGCGCGGCGGGCACAGTCGGTTGATCCTCAGCCAGCTCGGGCCGGACGGTCGACTCATCGGATTCGACAAGGATCCTCAAGCGATTGCCACCGGGCAAACGCTAGCGGCCGAAGACGGCCGCTTTGTCGTTGTGCAGCGCAGCTTTGCCGAGCTCGGTTCGGTGGTTGCCGAGCAAGGCCTGACCGGCAAGGTCAGCGGCATTCTGCTCGACCTCGGTGTGTCTTCGCCGCAGCTCGATGACGCCGAGCGCGGCTTCAGTTTCCTCAATGACGGGCCGCTGGACATGCGCATGGACCCGTCCCGTGGCATCAGCGCTGCCGAATTCGTCAACACCGCGCCTGTGGAAGAAATCGCCCGGGTGTTCAAGGAATACGGCGAAGAACGTTTCTCCGGGCGTATGGCCCGTGCCGTTGCCGAGCGTCGTGACATCAAGCCGTTCGAGCGCACCGCCGATCTGGCCGAAGTGCTGAAAGTCGCCAACCCGGCGTGGGAAAAGGGCAAGAACCCGGCCACCCGCGCGTTCCAGGGGTTGCGCATTCACGTCAATAACGAACTCGGCGATCTGGAAGCCGGTCTCGACGCCGCGCTGGAAGCGCTGGAAGTTGGCGGCCGTCTGGTGGTGATCAGCTTCCACTCGCTGGAAGACCGCATCGTCAAACTGTTCATGCGCAAGCTGGTGAAAGGCGAGGCCGACAATTTGCCGCGCAACCTGCCGGTTCGCCACGTCGCCTTCGAACCGAAAATCAAAATCCACGGCAAAGCGCAGACGGCCTCCGACGCCGAACTCAAAGCCAACCCACGTTCCCGTAGCGCCGTCATGCGTGTCGCGGAGAAGTTGCGGTGAGCAAGCTTTTCGCCAAACCACTGCCCGGCGGCAGCTTTCTGATGCTGCTGCTGTTTATCGGCGTGCTGTTTTCGGCCATTGCCGTGTCGTACAGCGCGCACTGGAACCGGCAGTTGCTCAACACCCTTTATAACGAACTCAGCGTGCGCGACAAGGCGCAGGCCGAGTGGGGCCGCTTGATTCTCGAGCAGAGCACCTGGACTGCGCACAGCCGCATCGAAGTGCTGGCCACCGAACAACTGAAGATGCACATACCTGGCGCGGCTGACGTGAAGATGGTGGCGCCATGATGAAACTCGAAGGCGCGCTGTTCCCATGGCGCTTCCGCCTGATGGTGGCGCTGCTCGGTCTGATGGTCGCGGCGATCTGCTGGCGCATCATCGACCTGCAAGTGGTCGACCGTGACTTCCTCAAAGGGCAGGGCGATGCGCGCAGCCTGCGGCATATTCCGATTCCGGCGCACCGTGGCCTGATCACCGACCGTAACGGCGAGCCTCTGGCTGTCAGTACCCCAGTGACCACGCTGTGGGCCAACGCCAAGGAAATGCAGTCGGCCAAAGAGAAGTGGCCGGCACTCGCCGCCGCGCTGGGCCAGAACCCGAAAGCCCTGAGCGAACGCCTCGAAGCCCAAGCCAACAAAGAATTCATTTATCTGGTGCGCGGGCTGACCCCCGAGCAGGGTCAGGCTGTGCTCGATCTGAAAGTGCCGGGCGTCTACGGCATCGAAGAATTCCGCCGCTTCTACCCGGCCGGTGAAGTCACCGCGCACATGGTCGGCTTTACCGACATCGACGATCACGGTCGCGAAGGCGTCGAGCTGGCCTATGACGAATGGCTGGCCGGGGTGCCGGGCAAACGACAAGTCATCAAGGATCGCCGTGGCCGGTTGATCAAGGATGTTCAAGTCACCAAGAACGCCAAGGCCGGCAAGCCCTTGGCGTTGTCGATTGACCTGCGTCTGCAATACCTGGCCAACCGCGAGCTGCGCAACGCGATCATCGAAAACGGCGCCAAGGCCGGCAGTCTGGTGATCATGGACGTGAAGACCGGCGAGATCCTGGCCATGGTCAACCAGCCGACCTACAACCCGAACAACCGTCGCAACCTGCAACCGGCGATGATGCGCAACCGCGCCATGATCGACGTGTTCGAGCCGGGTTCGACCATGAAAGCCATTTCCATGAGCGCGGCAATCGAAACCGGCCGCTGGAAACCGAGCGACACCGTCGAGGTGTATCCGGGCTCGTTGCAGATCGGCAAATACACCATCAAAGACGTGTCGAAGACCGAAGGGCCAGTGCTCGATCTGACCGGCATCCTGATCAATTCCAGTAACGTCGGCATGAGTAAGGTCGCCTTCGATATCGGCGGCGAAACCATTTTCCGTCTCGCGCAGAAAGTCGGCCTCGGTCAGGACACCGGCCTGGGCTTCCCCGGCGAACGTGTCGGCAATCTGCCGAACTACCGCGAATGGCGCAAGGCTGAAACTGCAACCTTGTCTTACGGCTACGGTATTTCCGTGACCGCGATCCAGTTGGTGCACGCGTTCTCGGCGCTGGCCAACAATGGTCGCCTCGCGCCACTGACCCTGATCAAAACCGACAAGATGCCGCAGACCACCCAAGTGCTGCCGGAAGCCGTGGCGAAAACCATGCAGGGCATGTTGCAGCAGGTAATCGAAGCGCCGCGCGGCGTGTTCCGTGCGCAGGTGCCGGCCTATCACGTCGGTGGCAAGTCGGGTACCGCGCGCAAGACCTCGGTCGGCACCAAGGGCTACGCAGAAAATTCCTACCGCTCGCTGTTCGCCGGCTTCGGCCCGATGAGCGATCCGCGTTACGCCATTGTTGTGGTGATTGATGAACCGACCAAGGCCGGTTACTTCGGTGGTCTGGTGTCGGCGCCGGTGTTCAGCCGTGTGATGTCCGGCACCCTGCGCCTGATGAACGTGACCCCGGACAACCTGCCGACCACCCAACAGGCCAATGCCACCCCGGTCGTTCCGCTGAAAGCCAATGGAGGGCGCGGCTGATGTCATTAAGTCTGAACAAGATATTCCCCCACGCCGGCCACGATCTGTTGATCCGTGAACTGGCGCTGGACAGCCGCAACGTGCGCGCCGGCGATCTGTTTCTCGCCGTGCCCGGCGGCCGTTTCGATGGCCGTGCGCACATCGCCGATGCCTTGCAACGCGGCGCGGCTGCCGTGGCTTATGAAGTCGAAGGCGCCACCGTGCTGCCGATCACTGACGTGCCGCTGATTCCGGTCAAGGGTCTGGCGGCGCAACTTTCGGACATTGCCGGGCGTTTTTACGGTGAGCCGAGTCATCACCTGAACCTGATCGGCGTCACTGGCACCAACGGCAAGACCAGCGTGACCCAACTGGTTGCGCAGGCACTTGATCTGCTCGGCCAGCATTGCGGCATCGTCGGTACGCTGGGTTCCGGTTTCTACGGCGCGCTGGAAAGCGGCCTGCACACCACGCCGAACCCGATTGCCGTGCAAGCGACCCTGGGTGACCTGAAAAAGGCCGGTGCCAAAGCCGTGGCCATGGAAGTCTCGTCCCACGGTCTGGATCAGGGCCGGGTCACCGCGCTGGCGTTCGACGTGGCGGTGATGACCAACCTGTCCCGCGATCATCTGGATTATCACGGCACTATGCAGGCGTATGCCGAGGCCAAGGCCCGGCTGTTCGCCTGGAATGACCTGAAGTGCCGCGTGGTCAACCTCGACGACGATTTCGGCCTGCAACTGGCGGCGGAAAAGCGCGAGTCGCGTTTGATCACCTACAGCCTGCTCGACAGCAGTGCCTACCTGTTCTGCCGCGAAGCGCAGTTCGACGACCATGGTGTACGCGCCACGCTGGTCACGCCGCAGGGCGAGCATCACCTGCGCAGTACGCTGCTTGGTCGTTTCAACCTGAGTAACGTGCTGGCCGCAGTCGGCGCCTTGCTCGGTCTGGATTACGCCCTCGACGAAATTCTCAAAGTGCTGCCGAAGCTCGAAGGCCCGGCCGGTCGCATGCAGCGTCTGGGTGGTGGCACGCAGCCGTTGGTGGTGGTCGATTACGCCCACACCCCGGATGCACTGGAAAAAGTTCTCACAGCACTGCGCCCGCACGTAAAAGGCCAATTGCTGTGCCTGTTCGGCTGCGGCGGTGATCGCGATCGCGGCAAACGTCCGTTGATGGCCGAAGTGGTCGAGCGTCTGGCTGACCAGGTGTTGGTCACCGACGACAACCCGCGCACCGAAGATCCTGCGGTGATTTTCGACGACATCCGCGCCGGTTTCACCGCTGTGGATAAAGTCACTTTCGTCGCCGGTCGCGGCCAGGCCATTGCGCAATTGATTGCTGGCGCAACCGCTGATGACGTCATTGTGCTGGCCGGCAAAGGTCACGAGGACTATCAGGAAATCAACGGCGTGCGCCATGCCTTTTCCGATCTGGTCGAGGCCGATCATGCCCTGACCGCGTGGGAGGTGGCCCATGCTTAAGGCCCTGACACTCAGTGAACTGACCAACGCCCTCGAAGCCCGTTTGATCGGCGCTGACGCGAGTTTCGACGGCGTCAGCATCGACAGCCGTGCGATCCAGCCCGGCCAGTTGTTCATCGCCCTGACCGGCCCGCGTTTCGACGGTCATGATTATCTGAACGACGTTGCCGGCAAAGGCGCCGTGGCGGCACTGGTCGAGCGCGAAGTCGCCGACAGCGCGCTGCCGCAATTGCTGGTCAAGGACACCCGTCAGGCGCTGGGCCAACTCGGCGCGTTGAACCGTGCTGCGTTCACCCAGCCAGTGGCGGCGGTGACCGGTTCCAGTGGCAAGACCACGGTCAAGGAAATGCTCGCGAGCATCCTGCGCACGCGCGGTCCGGTGCTGGCGACCCGTGGCAACCTGAACAACGACCTCGGCGTACCGCTGACCCTGATCGAACTGGCGCCGGAACACACCTCGGCTGTCATCGAACTGGGCGCTTCGCGTCTCGGTGAAATCGCCTACACCGTCGGCCTGACCAAGCCGCACGTAGCGATTCTGAACAACGCCGGCACCGCTCACGTCGGTGAGTTCGGCGGTCCGGAAAAAATCGTCGAAGCCAAAGGCGAAATCATCGAGGGTCTGGCCGCCGATGGCATCGCCGTGCTCAACCTCGATGACAAGGCTTTTGGTATCTGGAAGACCCGCGCGGCCGGCCGTCAGGTGCTGACCTTCGCCCTGAGCAACAGCGAGGCGAATTTCCACGCCAGCGATCTGGCCACCGATGCCCGTGGTTGCCCGGCGTTCAATGTGCACACGCCTGAAGGTAGCGAGCGCGTGCAACTGAACCTGCTCGGTACTCATAACGTCGCCAATGCCCTGGCTGCCGCCGCTGCTGCTCACGCCTTGGGCGTGTCGCTGTTCGGCATCGCCACCGGCCTCGGTGCGGTGCAACCGGTCAAGGGGCGCACCGTCGCGCAACTGGCAAAAAACGGCATGCGCGTGATCGATGACACCTACAACGCAAACCCCACCTCGATGTGCGCGGCCGTTGATATACTCGCCGGCTTTTCCGGCCGCACCGTCCTGGTGCTCGGCGATATCGGCGAGTTGGGCGACTGGGCGGAGCAGGGGCACCGCGACGTGGGCGAGTACGCCCGAGGCAAGGTTTCTGCGCTTTACGCGGTCGGGCCGAACATGGTCCACGCGGTAAACGCTTTCGGTGAGCAGGCGCAGCACTTCGGCACCCAGGCCGAGCTGATCCAGGCCCTCGCCGCCGAGCAGGACACAAACACCACCATTTTGATCAAGGGTTCGCGCAGCGCAGCGATGGAAAACATCGTTGCGGCTCTGTGCGGGTCCAGTCTGGAGAAACATTAATGCTGCTGCTGCTAGCGGAGTATCTGCAACAGTTCTACAAAGGCTTCGCGGTCTTCCAGTACCTGACCCTGCGCGGGATTCTCGGTGTGCTGACCGCGCTGGTCTTGTCGCTGTGCTATGGCCCGTGGATGATCCGTACTCTGCAGAACCGTCAGATCGGCCAATCGGTGCGCAACGACGGCCCGCAATCGCACCTGTCCAAATCCGGCACCCCGACCATGGGGGGCGCGCTGATTCTATCGTCGATCGGCGTTAGCACCTTGCTCTGGGCTGACCTGAGCAACCGCTACGTCTGGGTGGTGCTGTTGGTGACCCTGCTGTTCGGCGCCATCGGCTGGGTCGACGATTATCGCAAAGTCATCGAGAAGAACTCCCGTGGCCTGCCGAGCCGCTGGAAGTATTTCTGGCAGTCGGTGTTCGGTCTCGGCGCTGCGATCTTCCTTTATATGACTGCCGCGACGCCGGTGGAAACCACACTGATCCTGCCGATGCTCAAGGACTACAGCATTCCGCTGGGCGCCGGGTTCATCGTGCTGACCTACTTCGTCATTGTCGGCTCGAGCAACGCGGTCAACCTGACTGACGGCCTCGACGGCCTGGCGATCATGCCGACGGTGATGGTCGGCGGCGGTCTGGGGATTTTCTGCTACCTGTCGGGTAACGTGAAATTCGCCGAGTATTTGCTGATTCCTTACGTACCGGGTGCGGGCGAGCTGATTGTGTTCTGCGGCGCACTGATCGGTGCCGGCCTCGGTTTCCTCTGGTTCAACACTTATCCAGCGCAGGTGTTCATGGGCGACGTCGGTGCCCTGGCACTCGGCGCGGCACTGGGCACCATCGCGGTGATCGTCCGTCAGGAAATCGTCCTGTTCATCATGGGCGGCGTGTTCGTGATGGAAACCCTGTCAGTGGTCATTCAGGTTGCCTCCTTTAAGCTGACCGGTCGCCGCGTGTTCCGCATGGCGCCGATTCACCACCACTTTGAACTCAAGGGCTGGCCTGAGCCGCGCGTGATCGTCCGTTTCTGGATCATCACCGTGATTCTCGTCCTGGTCGGCCTTGCCACCCTGAAGCTGAGGTAGAACGAGTGTCTCTGATCGCTTCTGACCACTTCCGCATCGTTGTCGGCCTCGGCAAGAGCGGCATGTCCCTGGTTCGCTTCCTGGCGAACCGGGGCACGTCGTTTGCTGTGGCCGACACGCGGGAAAATCCACCGGAACTGGCCACGCTCAAGCGTGACTATCCGCACGTGGAAGTGCGTTGTGGCGAGCTGGACGTCGAATTCCTCTGCCGTGCCGACGAGCTCTACGTAAGCCCCGGCCTGGCGCTGGCGACTCCGGCCCTGCAAGCCGCCGCTGCCCGTGGCGTGAAAATGTCTGGCGACATCGAGTTGTTCGCGCGTTACGCGCGGGCGCCGATCGTCGCGATCACCGGCTCCAACGCGAAAAGCACCGTGACCACGCTGGTCGGTGAGATGGCGGCTGCGGCCGGCAAGCGCGTCGCCGTTGGCGGCAACCTAGGCACGCCGGCGCTGGATCTGCTCAGCGACGATGTCGAGTTGTACGTCATGGAGTTGTCGAGTTTCCAGCTGGAAACCACCGACCAGCTCAACGCCGAAGTCGCCACCGTACTGAACATCAGCGAAGACCACATGGATCGCTACAGCGGTCTGCCAGCCTATCACCTGGCCAAGCACCGGATCTTCCGGGGCGCGAAGCAGTTTGTGGTCAACCGTCAGGACGCCCTAAGCCGTCCATTGATCGGCGAAGGCCAGCCATGCTGGACCTTTGGCCTGAGCAAACCGGATTTCAAAGCGTTCGGCATTCGCGAAGAAGACGGCGAGAAGTACCTCGCCTTCGAATTCCAGAACCTGATGCCCGTGCGTGAACTGAAGATTCGCGGTGCGCATAACCAGTCCAACGCGCTCGCCGCATTGGCACTGGGTCACGCTGTGGGTCTGCCGTTCGACGCCATGCTCTCTGCATTGCGTACGTTTGCCGGCCTCGAGCATCGTTGCCAGTGGGTGCGCGATCTCGACGGCGTGGCCTATTACAACGACTCCAAAGCCACCAACGTTGGCGCCGCTCTGGCCGCGATCGAAGGCCTCGGTGCGGACATCGACGGCAAGGTCATTCTGATCGCCGGCGGTGACGGCAAAGGCGCCGAATTCAACGATCTGCGCGATCCGGTGGCGGCCAACTGCCGCGCTGTGGTCCTGATGGGCCGCGACTCCGACAAGATCGGCGCAGCCATTGGCGATGCCGTGCCGCTGATCCGCGCGACCTCGCTGGTCGACGCCGTCGCGCAATGCCGCGCAGCTGCCCAGCCGGGTGACGTGGTGCTGCTGTCTCCGGCCTGCGCCAGTTTCGACATGTTCAAGAATTACGAAGACCGTGGTCACCAGTTCGTCCGCGCTGTGGAGGAACTGGCATGAACTTGAGAAACATCATCAAGCCGTACCCGTCGCCGCTGATCACCGGGCGTGGCATCGACCTCGACTTCCCGATGCTCGCCGGTTGCCTTGCGCTGCTCGGCCTGGGCCTGATCATGATCGCTTCGGCGTCCACCGAAGTGGCGGCGGCGCAGTCGGGCAGTCCGCTGTATTACATGATTCGCCACCTTATCTATGTGGTGCTGGGCCTGGGTGCGTGCATTGTCACCATGATGATCCCGATCGCCACTTGGCAGCGCCTCGGCTGGATGATGCTGATCGGTGCGTTCGGCCTGTTGGTGATGGTGATCATCCCCGGCATCGGCCGCGAAGTGAACGGTTCGATGCGCTGGATCGGTTTCAGCTTCTTCAACGTGCAGCCGTCGGAAATCGCCAAGGTGTTCGTGGTGATCTACCTCGCCGGTTATCTGGTGCGCCGGCAGAAAGAAGTGCGCGAGAGCTGGATGGGCTTCTTCAAGCCGTTCATCGTGCTGCTGCCGATGGCGGGTCTGTTGCTGATGGAACCGGACTTCGGTGCCACCGTAGTCATGATGGGCGCGGCGGCGGCGATGCTGTTTCTTGGCGGGGTCGGACTGTTCCGCTTCTCGCTGATGGTGGTGCTGGCGGTTGGCGCGGTGGTTTTGCTGATCCAGATGCAGCCGTATCGAATGGCGCGTCTGACCAACTTCGCCGACCCGTGGGCCGACCAGTTCGGTGCCGGCTATCAGTTGTCGCAGGCCTTGATCGCTTTCGGTCGCGGCGAGTGGCTGGGCGTCGGCCTGGGCAACAGCGTGCAGAAGCAGTTCTACCTGCCGGAAGCGCATACCGACTTCGTGTTCTCGGTACTCGCCGAAGAGCTCGGTGCGGTCGGTTCGTTGTGCACCGTCGCGCTGTTCGTGTTCGTGTGTATTCGCGGCATGTACATCGGCCTGTGGGCGGAGAAGGCCAAGCAGTTCTTCGCCGCGTACGTGGCTTACGGCTTGTCGTTCCTGTGGATTGGTCAGTTCCTGATCAACATCGGTGTGAACGTCGGCCTGCTGCCAACCAAGGGTCTGACCTTGCCGTTCCTCAGTTACGGCGGCAGCTCGCTGGTGATCTGCTGTGCCTGTCTGGGTCTGTTGCTGCGCATCGAGTGGGAAAGTCGGACCCACCTGGGCAGCGAAGAGATGGAATTCCAGGAGAGCGACTTCGCCGAGGAGCCGACTCATGGGCGCTAACGTATTGATCATGGCCGGCGGTACCGGCGGCCACGTGTTCCCGGCGCTGGCCTGTGCCCGCGAGTTTCAGGCGCGCGGCTACACCGTGCACTGGCTCGGCACGCCACGGGGGATCGAAAACGAACTGGTCCCGGCGGCAGGGCTTGAACTGCACCGGATCAACGCCAGCGGTCTGCGTGGCAAGGGCAAGCTGTCGCTGCTCAAGGCGCCGCTGATGCTGCTGAAATCGGTGTGGCAGGCGCGGGCGATCATGCGCCGTCTGAAGCCGGTGTGCGTGGTTGGCTTCGGCGGTTATGTGACCGGCCCTGGTGGTCTTGCCGCGAAACTGGCTGGCGTGCCGGTGATCGTTCACGAGCAGAACGCTGTCGCCGGCACCGCCAATCGGTTGCTGGTGCCGTTCGCCGCCCGAGTGTGTGAAGCGTTCCCCGACACCTTTACTCTGTCGGACAGCCGCCGTACCACCGGTAATCCGGTGCGCAGCGAGCTGTTCCTCGAGACATCGCGACCGGCGCTGGCCGGGCGCAAAGCGCGTTTGCTGATCCTTGGCGGCAGCCTGGGCGCAGAACCGTTGAACAAATTGCTGCCTGAAGCCCTGGCCCAAGTCGCTGCCGACCTGCGCCCGGAAGTGTTTCATCAGGCCGGTAAAAACCACGATGAAGTGACTGCCGAGCGTTACCGCGCCGTGGGTGTGGAAGCGCAGGTGCAGCCGTTCATCAAAGACATGGCCCAAGCCTATGGCTGGGCTGACCTGGTGGTGTGCCGCGCTGGCGCGTTGACCATCAGTGAGCTGGCGGCCGCCGGTCTGCCCTCGATGCTGGTGCCTTTGCCCCACGCGATCGACGATCACCAGACCCGCAACGCCGATTATTTGGCCCGCGAAGGCGCTGCCTTCCTGATGCCGCAAAGAACGACTGGTGCCGCGGATCTTGCCGCGCGCCTGACAGAGGTCTTGATGCAACCGCAACGACTCGAAGCAATGGCCCAAGCGGCCCGCCGACTGGCCAAACCCGATGCCACCCGTAGCGTGGTCGATACCTGTCTGGAGGTGGCCCATGGTTGAGAATCAGAAAGCCATGCCACAACCGGAAATGCGCCGCATCCGTCGCATCCACTTCGTCGGCATCGGCGGCGTGGGCATGTGCGGTATCGCTGAAGTGTTGTTGAACCTGGGCTATCAAGTCTCCGGTTCCGACCTGAAAGCCTCGCCGGTCACCGAGCGCCTGGAATCCTTTGGCGCGCAGATCTTCATCGGTCACCGTGCCGAGAACGCCGCTACCGCCGACGTGCTGGTGGTGTCGAGCGCAGTGAACACGTCCAACCCGGAAGTGGCGACTGCCCTTGAACGCCGCATTCCAGTGGTGCCGCGTGCAGAAATGCTCGCCGAGCTGATGCGCTATCGCCACGGCATCGCCGTCGCCGGTACCCATGGCAAAACCACCACCACCAGCCTGATCGCTTCGGTGTTCGCGGCCGGTGGTCTGGACCCGACATTCGTGATTGGTGGTCGTCTGAACGCAGCGGGCACCAATGCCCAGCTTGGCACCAGCCGTTACCTGATCGCCGAAGCCGACGAAAGCGATGCGAGCTTCCTGCATCTGCAGCCGCTGGTGGCCGTGGTCACCAACATCGACGCCGACCACATGGCGACCTACGACGGTGACTTCAACAAACTGAAGAAAACCTTCGTCGAATTCCTGCACAACCTGCCGTTCTACGGTTTGGCGGTGATGTGCCTGGACGATCCGGTGGTGCGCGAAATCCTGCCGCTGGTCAAGCGTCCGACCGTGACCTACGGCTTCAGCGAAGACGCCGATGTGCGCGCGATCAATGTCCGTCAGCAGGGCATGCAGACCTTCTTCACCGTCCTGCGCCCGGATCGCGAGCCGCTGGACGTGTCGGTGAACATGCCCGGCAACCACAACGTGCTCAACTCGCTGGCGACCATCTGCATCGCCACCGACGAAGGCGTCAGCGATGAAGCCATCGTTCAGGGCCTGTCAGGCTTCCAGGGTGTTGGCCGACGCTTCCAGGTCTACGGCGAACTGCCGGTGGACGGCGGCAACGTGATGCTGGTCGACGACTACGGTCACCACCCGACCGAGGTCGCTGCGGTGATCAAAGCCGTGCGCGGTGGCTGGCCGGAGCGTCGTCTGGTGATGGTCTACCAGCCGCATCGCTACAGCCGTACCCGTGATCTGTACGACGACTTCGTCAATGTACTGGCCGACGCCAACGTGCTGCTGCTGATGGAAGTCTATCCGGCCGGCGAAGAGCCGATCCCTGGCGCCGACAGCCGCAAGCTGTGCAACAGCATCCGTCAGCGCGGTCAGCTCGACCCGATCTACATCGAGCGTGGCGTCGACCTGGCGCCGCTGGTCAAGCCGCTGCTGCGCGCCGGCGACATTCTGCTGTGCCAGGGCGCTGGTGATATCGGCGGTCTCGCGCCGAAGCTGTTGAAAAGTGAATTGTTCGCCGGCGCCGTGGCGGCGCCGGTCGAGGGGAAGTTGAAATGACTGCTGCCTACGCCAAGCTGTTCTCCACCATCGCGCCGAAAGACTTCGGCCGCGTCGCCGTGCTCTTCGGCGGCCTGAGTGCCGAGCGTGAGGTTTCGCTGAAATCCGGCAACGCCGTGCTCGAGGCGCTGCAAAGCGCTGGCGTCGATGCGTTCGGCATCGATGTGGGCGAAGACTTCCTGCAGCGTCTGCTCAGCGAAAAGATCGACCGCGCGTTCATCATTCTCCACGGTCGCGGCGGTGAAGACGGCAGCATGCAGGGCCTGCTCGAGTGCGCCGGCATCCCTTACACCGGCAGCGGCATTCTTGCTTCCGCACTGGCGATGGACAAACTGCGCACCAAGCAGGTCTGGCACAGCCTTGGCATTCCGACGCCACGTCACGCCGTGCTGTGCAGCGAAGCCGATTGTATTTCGGCGGCGACGGAACTGGGCCTGCCTTTGATCGTCAAACCGGCGCATGAAGGTTCAAGTATCGGGATGGCCAAAGTGAATTCTGCGTCCGAGTTGATCGACGCATGGAAAGCGGCCAGTACCTACGATTCGCAAGTCTTGGTTGAGCAATGGATTCAAGGTCCGGAGTTCACCATCGCCACCCTGCGTGACCAGGTGTTGCCTCCAATCGCCCTGGGTACACCGCACACATTTTACGACTACGACGCCAAGTACATCGCCAACGATACCCAGTACCGCATTCCGTGCGGGCTGGACGCGGCCAAGGAACAGGAACTCATGGAACTCACGGCCAAGGCCTGTGAGGCGCTGGGTATCGCCGGTTGGGGTCGGGCGGACGTGATGCAGGACGCCGACGGGCAGTTCTGGTTCCTCGAAGTCAATACCGCACCGGGCATGACCGATCACAGCCTGGTGCCGATGGCGGCGCGGGCTGCCGGTCTGGATTTCCAGCAACTGGTTCTGGCCATTCTGGCCGCCAGCGTTGAAGACGCAGGCGCAACAGAGGCGCGAGGTTAAGACCATGCAAGGCGCTCATCTCAGACATCAGCCACCCGCACCCGGCCGCAAGCCGGTGCCGCGGGGTGCCAGCCGAATGGTGGCGAAAGAGCCGATGTCCGCGCGCCTGCCGAAAGCCAATTTCAGCTTTCTGAAAAGCCTGTTCTGGCCAGTGCTGCTGGTGGCGCTGGGGTTTGGCACCTACGAAGGCGCGCAGCGTCTGCTGCCGTACGCGGACCGGCCGATCAGCAAGATCGCGGTGCAGGGCGACTTGAGCTACATCAGCCAGCAGGCGGTGCAGCAGCGGATCGCGCCGTTCGTGGCGTCGAGCTTCTTCACCATCGACCTCGCCGGTATGCGTACCGAGCTCGAGCAGATGCCGTGGATCGCCCATGCCGAAGTGCGTCGGGTGTGGCCGGATCAGGTGGTGATCCGCCTGGAAGAGCAATTGCCGGTGGCGCGTTGGGGCGACGAGTCGTTGCTCAACAACCAGGGCCAGGCGTTCACGCCCAAGGAACTGGCGAACTACGAACACCTGCCGCAGCTGTTCGGCCCACAACGGGCTCAGCAGCAGGTGATGCAGCAGTATCAGGTGCTGAGCCAGATGCTGCGCCCGCTGGGTTTTTCGATTGCACGCCTGGAATTGCGTGAACGCGGCAGCTGGTTCCTGACCACCGGTGCCGGCAGTTCCGGCCCCGGCATCGAGTTGCTGCTGGGACGCGGCAACCTGGTGGAAAAGATGCGCCGCTTTATCGCCATCTATGACAAGACGCTGAAAGAGCAGATTACGAACATTGCGCGCATCGATCTGCGCTACGCCAACGGCCTCGCTGTTGGCTGGCGGGAACCCGTAGCGCCGACGACAGCCCAACCCGCTGTCGCAAAGAATTAAGAAGAGGCAGGACCCATGGCAAACGTGCAAAGCGGCAAAATGATCGTCGGTCTGGATATCGGCACCTCCAAAGTGGTGGCGCTGGTAGGCGAGGTCGCGGACGACGGCCAGCTGGAAATCGTCGGGATCGGCACGCATCCGTCCCGCGGCCTGAAGAAGGGCGTGGTGGTCAACATCGAATCCACCGTGCAGTCGATCCAGCGCGCGATCGAAGAAGCCCAACTGATGGCCGGCTGCCGCATTCACTCGGCGTTCGTCGGCGTTGCGGGCAATCACATCCGCAGCCTGAACTCCCACGGCATCGTCGCGATCCGTGATCGCGAAGTCAGCTCGGCCGACCTTGAGCGTGTGCTCGACGCCGCTCAGGCCGTGGCGATCCCGGCTGACCAGCGCGTGCTGCACACCCTGCCGCAGGATTACGTGATCGATAACCAGGAAGGCGTGCGCGAGCCTCTGGGCATGTCCGGCGTGCGTCTGGAAGCCAAGGTTCACGTGGTCACCTGCGCCGTCAACGCTGCACAGAACATTGAAAAATGCGTGCGTCGCTGCGGTCTGGAAATCGACGACATCATCCTCGAGCAACTGGCCTCGGCCTACTCGGTGCTGACCGACGACGAGAAAGAACTGGGCGTGTGCCTGGTCGACATCGGCGGCGGCACCACCGACATCGCGATCTTCACCGAAGGCGCGATCCGTCACACCGCCGTGATCCCGATTGCCGGTGATCAAGTGACCAACGACATCGCCATGGCGTTGCGCACCCCGACCCAGTACGCCGAAGAGATCAAGATCCGTTACGCCTGCGCCCTGGCCAAACTGGCCGGTGCCGGTGAAACCATCAAGGTGCCGAGCGTTGGCGACCGTCCACCGCGTGAGCTGTCGCGTCAGGCCTTGGCCGAAGTGGTCGAGCCGCGTTACGACGAACTGTTCACCCTGATCCAGGCCGAGCTGCGTCGCAGCGGCTACGAAGACCTGATCCCGGCGGGCATCGTGCTCACCGGCGGTACGTCGAAAATGGAAGGCGCCACTGAACTGGCCGAAGAAATCTTCCACATGCCGGTGCGCCTCGGTGTACCGCATGGCGTGAAAGGTCTGGATGACGTGGTGCGCAACCCGATTTATTCCACTGGCGTCGGCTTGTTGATGTACGGCCTGCAAAAGCAGTCCGATGGAGTTTCGTTCTCCGGCATCGGCAGCCGCGACAGCTACAGCAGCGAAGAGCCTCAGGCGCCGCTGCTGGACCGACTGAAAAAGTGGGTTCAGGGCAATTTTTAAAAAAGCAGCTTGGAGCGACAAGCTTCAAGCGGCAAGCAACTGCAGTAGATACACCGCAACAAACAGCAGTAGGCGAAAAAACTAGAGAATGTAAGGAGAGGGAAAATGTTCGAACTCGTAGACAACATCCCCGCAAGCCCGGTAATCAAAGTTATCGGTGTCGGCGGTGGCGGCGGCAACGCTGTCAATCACATGGTCAAGAGCAACATCGAAGGCGTTGAGTTCATCTGCGCCAACACCGATGCTCAAGCGCTGAAAAACATCGGCGCGCGGACCATCCTGCAACTGGGCACCGGCGTGACCAAGGGCCTGGGTGCCGGCGCCAATCCTGAAGTCGGCCGTCAAGCCGCTCTGGAAGACCGCGAGCGCATCGCTGAAGTGCTGGCCGGCACCAACATGGTGTTCATCACCACCGGCATGGGCGGCGGTACCGGTACCGGTGCAGCGCCGATCATCGCCGAAGTGGCCAAGGAAATGGGCATCCTGACCGTTGCGGTCGTGACGCGTCCGTTCCCGTTCGAAGGCCGCAAGCGTATGCAGATCGCCGACGAAGGCATTCGCATGCTTTCCGAAAGCGTCGACTCGCTGATCACCATTCCGAACGAAAAACTGCTGACCATCCTCGGCAAAGACGCAAGCCTGTTGTCGGCTTTCGCCAAGGCTGACGATGTCCTGGCCGGTGCCGTTCGCGGTATCTCCGACATCATCAAGCGTCCGGGCATGATCAACGTCGACTTCGCCGACGTACGCACCGTGATGAGCGAAATGGGCATGGCGATGATGGGCACTGGCTGCGCCAGCGGTCCGAACCGTGCACGTGAAGCTACCGAAGCGGCGATCCGCAACCCGCTGCTGGAAGACGTCAACCTGCAAGGCGCGCGCGGCATTCTGGTGAACATCACCGCCGGTCCTGACCTGTCCCTGGGTGAGTACTCCGACGTGGGTTCGATCATCGAAGCCTTCGCTTCCGAGCACGCGATGGTCAAGGTCGGTACCGTCATCGATCCGGACATGCGCGACGAGCTGCACGTAACCGTAGTTGCCACCGGTCTGGGCGCGAAAATCGAGAAGCCTGTAAAGGTCATCGACAACACCGTTCACACCTCCATGGCCTCGGCGCAGGTGCAACAACCGGCTCCGGCCCGTCAGGAGCAGCCAGCGGTTAACTACCGTGATCTGGACCGTCCGACCGTCATGCGCAACCAGGCTCAGGCCGGTGCTGCGGCTGCCGCGAAGATGAATCCGCAGGATGACCTGGATTACCTGGACATTCCGGCATTCCTGCGTCGTCAGGCCGATTGATGGAATGTATCAGGGCTATGAAGGTGATTGGTGTTCAGCAAAGGCATGGTCTGCTATCATCGCCAGCCTTTGTTGATACCAGTTCGCAATTTGCGCTGAAGCGGCCCAAGCCATGATTAAACAACGCACACTGAAAAATATTATCCGTGCCACAGGTGTAGGCCTGCATTCCGGCGAGAAGGTCTATCTGACCCTCAAGCCTGCGCCTGTCGACACTGGCATTGTGTTTTGTCGCGCTGACCTCGACCCTGTGGTGCAGATTCCTGCCCGCGCGGAAAACGTCGGTGAAACCACTATGTCGACGACGCTGATCAATGGCGACGTCAAAGTGGACACGGTAGAGCACTTGCTCTCGGCCATGGCTGGCCTGGGCATCGATAACGCCTACGTCGAGCTCTCCGCGTCCGAAGTCCCGATCATGGATGGCAGCGCTGGACCCTTCGTATTCCTGATTCAATCGGCAGGCCTGGAAGAACAGGACGCCGCCAAGAAATTCATCCGCATCCTGCGTGAAGTGACAGTGGAAGACGGCGACAAGCGCGCCACTTTCGTCCCTTTCGAAGGCTTTAAGGTGAGCTTCGAGATCGATTTCGATCACCCGGTATTCCGGGACCGCACCCAGAGTGCAAGCGTGGATTTTTCCAGCACTTCGTTCGTAAAAGAAGTCAGCCGCGCCCGTACCTTTGGTTTCATGAGTGACATCGAGTACCTGCGCAAGCACAACCTCGCACTCGGCGGCAGCGTGGAAAACGCGATCGTGGTCGACGCTGATGGCGTGTTGAACGAAGACGGTCTTCGTTATGAAGACGAATTCGTCAAACACAAGATCCTCGACGCGATTGGCGACCTGTACCTGCTGGGCAACAGCCTGATTGGTGAGTTCAAAGGCTTCAAGTCCGGTCATGCACTGAACAACCAGCTGCTGCGCAAATTGATTGAGCAGACAGACGCTTGGGAAGTGGTGACGTTCGAAGACGCCAGCACCGCACCGATCTCTTACATGCGCCCGGTTGCGGCGGTGTAAGTAAAAAACCTCTCTAGTTTTTTGAAGGCCATCCTCGGATGGCCTTTTTTTATGCCCTTTGAAAGATCAAAAGATCGCAGCCTTCGGCAGCTCCTACAGGGGAACGCATTCCAGATGTAGGAGCTGCCGAAGGCCGCGATCTTTTGACTTTAAACTGACACTACAACGCGATTGCGCCCGCCTTCCTTGGCCTGATACAGCGCCTTGTCCGCTGCAAACAGCAGCTGCTCAAGTGTCATCTCGCTCGCCGATGTCCAGGTGGCGATGCCGATACTCACCGTCATCGCCCGCTCAGCGCCTTCAACCCATGGCAAGTTTTCCACCGCCTGGCGAATCTGCTCGGCGATCTGCTGCGCCCCGGCGCTGTCGGTCTCGGCGAGAATCACCGAAAACTCTTCACCGCCATACCGCGCGACCAGATCCGCCGGGCGCCGCACGTTCGCGGTGATTACCTTGGCCAGTTCGCGCAACACCTGATCCCCAGCCTGATGGCCATGGCGATCATTGAATGCCTTGAAGTGGTCGGCATCGATCATCATCACCGACAGCGGCTGGCCGGAGCGCTGCGCGCGGAACCATTCGTGGCGCAGGGTCTGGTCGAGCATGCGTCGGTTGGCAACGCCGGTCAGATCATCGGTGGCAGCCAGTTGCGCCAGTTCGCGTTCGGCGCGATGGCGCAAACGCAGTTCCCGAGCGAGCAGCCAGGTCAGCCACAACAGCCCCAGGCACAACACGCCGGTGGCGCCGCTGATCAGGATCGCCGTGCGCCGCCAAGTGCCGAACACCTCCTCGCTGGACAGCGCGACCATCACCGTCAACGGCAGATTGCCCACCCGCGAGTAGGTATAGAGCCGGCGTTGTTTATCCATGCTCGAGGTACTGGTGAAACTGCCGCTGCCATCGCGATCGTTGAGAATCCGCACGACGTTGGGGCGGTTGCCGAAACTCTTGCCGACCGAATCGCTTTGCAAATAGGGCTTCTGCGCGAGCAGCACGCCATCGCTGTTGATGATGTTCAGTGTGCTGTCGGTGCCGATGTCGAGGCTTTTGAACAGGTCGTCGAAGTAGTCGAGTTTCAGCGACGCCACCGCTACGCCGAGGAATTCACCGGTCTGCGAGGATATGCGCCGGCTGAAGCTGATGCGCCACTGATCGGCTTCTTCACAATCGCAACGGGTCTTGAACGGGCGGCTGATGAACATGCCGATGTCGCGGTTGAAGGCGTGGGCGAGGAAATAATCGCGATCGGCGAAATTGCCCGGTTTCGGTTCGATGCGCGAGGAGTCGGCGATCACCTCGCCATGCTTGTCGAGCAGGAGGATGTCGCCCTTGAAACGCGCGGTGGCAGAGCGATCGAACAGTGCCAGATGTCGGATCTGCGGCGAGACGTTCTGCAGGTCGTCACGCTGGGCGGCGGCGATCAGGCCTTGCAGCGTCAGGTCGTACAGCTCGACGGTGCGCAGCACATCGGCGTCGATCAATTGCGCAATGGTCGTGGCGCGGCGCGTGGCGACTTCCTGCGCACTGGCGTACTCGCGGATCAGCAGGAAGGTGACGATGCACACCATCGCAATCACGGTCAGCAGACTGCCGAGGATCAGCAGGCGCTCGGGGCGACCGGTAAGGCCTGTGATGGAAGGCGTGCGGCTGGCGATCATGATGGGGAGCCGGTTGAAGTGGTTTCATAAGCTTAGTTGGGCTGACGCCGGACGAACCTGTGGGAGCGAGCCTGCTCGCGAAAGCGGTGTGTCATTCAACACAGATGTTGACTGACAATCAGCTTTCGCGAGCAGGCTCGCTCCCACAGGGTAGATCACAGGATCTGAAAAACGCAGCGCCGATCTTAGAAGACGTTGACCGGGTAGTCGATGATCACGCGGTATTCATCTGTATCCGAATCAATCGCGCCGTAGCCGTTGCCGCCACGGTTGGTGGCCCATTGCAGGCGCACCGCGAGATCCTTGGCCTGGCCGCTTTGCACGACGTACTGCAAATCGATGTCGCGTTCCCAATGCTTGGCGTTATGGCCGTCGGCGCTGTACCAGCTGGAATAGCCTGCGCTGTTCGGGTCGGCTTTGGTCAGATCCACCGTGCCGCGTGAATAGGACAGCGCCGAGGTCAATCCGGGCATGCCGAGGCCAGTGAAGTCGTAAGCGTACTTGAGCTTCCAGGAGCGTTCGTTCGGACCGTTGAAGTCCGAATACTGCTGCGAGTTGTCTAGATAAACGCTGTCGCCCTGGCTGATGTAGTCGAACGGCGTATTACCGTTGACCCGCTGAAAGGCGGCGGTAACGCTGTGATGACCGACGCCAACGGTGAAGTGCAGGCTGTAGGTGTTGTTGTCGATATCGCCGAGCAGCGCATCACCGGCGTCTTGCGTGTGATAGAAGTGCAGGCCCGGGTTGAGGCTGACCAGATCGTTCAGTTGCCAGGTGTAGTCGAGGTCGTAGTAGTACTGGTTCCAGATGTCCTTGAGCTCAGACGCGTAAAGGCTGCTGGTCAGGCCCTCAACGCCGCTCCAGGCCACACCGGCCCAGTTCAAGTGTTGGCTGTCATCGCCATCGGCCAGCGTGCCGTAGGACGTGCCGATTCGGGTATGACCGCTCTGGTTATACGGCTTGGTGAAACTGGCCTGGCCACCTTCGATCAGCCAGCCGTCGAAGCTGCGGTTACTCAGGCTGATGCCACGAAAGGTCTGCGGCAGCATCCGTGTGTCGCCGCCGGCAATCACCGGGTTGGTGAGGAACAGGTCACCGGCCTTCAGTTCGGTATCGAATGCTCGCAGCTTCAGGGTCCCGCCGGCGGTTGAAAACGAGCCCGGCGCTTTGCCGTTGCCGTCGCTGATCGGCAGGATGCTCGAACCGTCGGTACCGCCTCCGCCATCGAGTTTCAAGCCGAGCATGGCATGAGCATCGACGCCGAAGCCGACCGTGCCTTCGGTATAACCCGATTCGAAAACCCCGAGAAAACCTTGCCCCCATTCAATGTTGTCGTCCGCTTTCTGCAAGCGGTTGCGATTCATGTAGTAGTTGCGGGCATTGAGGCTGAGGCTTGAGCCTTCGACGAAACCTTGTTCAGCGAGCTCGTCGGCGTGGACAGCGGGGGCAATCGTTGCGGCAATTGCAATGAACAGCGGGGTGAGGCAGGCAGGGTAAAACACGTGCGGTGGAGCTCCTTGGGTCAGCGGGCCGCTCTGGTTCATGAGCGGCTTGATGTTTCTTGTTTTTTCAGACGCGCCAGACGGCTTTCAGACCACAACGAAAAAAGGCCGCTGAATGGCAGCGGCCTGGAGTGACGACGGTTGAACGGGAAGAGCCAAACAACCGCGTCGAGGGAAACCTTTCGCGGTGCGACTCAGCTGTCTTTCTCGAGCGCTTGAGCCTGGGAAGTAGCGGCCTGCGGGGATTGCGTCGCGTCTTGAGCCTTGGCCATCACTTCGGCCTGATGCTGATCGAATGCCTGTGCGCGCGCGACGTTGTGCGCCACGAACGCTTGCGATTCTTCAGCCATCGCCATCGGCGACAGGATCAATGAGGACAAAACGAATGCGCTGGCAATACCCATACTGTTGGACATCTTGAAAACCTTCTCGCTTGGCGAGTGCTGTTTGGTGCGGGCAAAGATAAGGTTGCCGGGGGTTGGGAAACAGCGCGATTTTCATAAATGACTGTTACAGCAAAAGCAAAGATCGGCACGGGTAACAACCCGGTCTGTGCGTGATGGTGGCCTGTGGCGAGGGGATTTATCCCCGTTGGGCTGCGAAGCGGCCCCAAGAATTCCAGCCTCAAAGATTCTTAGAGCTTGTGCACAGGATTTGCGACTGCTGCGCAGCCGAGCGGGGATAAATCCCCTCGCCACAGGGCTTGGCTGAGCATTCAGACCGGAAGGTGAATGCCAAAGGTGTTCATGCCCCGATCACTGCGCACAAACACATCCCCGCCATGCATCAGCGCAATCGCCTTGACGATCGCCAGCCCCAGCCCGTGGTTATTGCCGCTGTTGCTGCGCGAAGCATCGACCCGATAAAACCGTTCGAACAATCTCGGCAGATGCTCGCTGGCAATCGGCGTCCCGGGATTGGCCACGCCAATGCTCACCTGGTGTTCTTCAACCTCGATGCGCACCTCGATCACCTGGCCCGGATCGGTATGCTGCACCGCGTTGCTGAGCAAGTTGATCAACGCCCGGCGCAGGTGCGCGACCTCGATTTGCACTTGCGCATCGCCGCTGACCTGCACTTCAACCTGCGCGTCCTCAAGAATGAAATCCAGATAGTCCAGTGTCGTCGCCACCTCATCAGCCAGTGACGTCGAGGTCAGTTTTGTCGCCTTGTTGCCCTGATCGGCGCTGGCCAGAAACAGCATGTCGTTGATGATCGAGCGCAGTCGCTCAAGCTCTTCGAGATTGGATTGCAGCACTTCGAAATAGTGTTCGGCGGAGCGCCCGCGAGTCAGTGCGACCTGGGTCTGGCCGATCAGGTTGGTCAGCGGCGAACGCAGTTCATGGGCTACGTCGGCGTTGAACGATTCCAGCCGCGAATAGGCCAGTTCAACCCGTTCCAGAGTTGAGTTGAACGATTCGACAAACTGCTCCAGTTCCGGCGGCAGCGGCGACAGGCGCAAGCGTCCGGCGCGCAGTGGTGGGGCCAGACGCTGGGCTTCCTGCGACAGCTTGATCAGCGGTTTCAGACCAATGCGCGCCACCCAATAGCCCAGCGCCGAGGCCAGCAGCACCCCGACAATCGCCAGACTGATCAGGGCGATGAGCAAGTGATGCTGGGTCTGATGCAGCGTCTCGGTGTCGATGCCGATCATGAAGCGCAGCGGCGGGCGCTGGTCCTTGGCCGGGAACTGACTGACCAGCACTTTCAGCGGGTAGGGCTGATCGGGCAGTTGCAGATCATGCATGCCCAACGGGCCGTTGGTGGCCGCGCGAATCTGCGGCGTAAGGTTGCCGTACTCGTAGCGCGGATCACCGCTGCTGATCCAGAAGCTGATGCGCTTGTCTTCCTCACCGAGCAGTTTGAGCTTGTTGTTGATCTTCACCCAATGCTCCGGCGTGCCGTAACGGCCAACGGTGGATTCGAGCACGCTGTACCGCGCATCCAGCTCGGCTTCGGGCAACAATCCCAAGCCCTTGTCCACCTGTTGATACAGCGCGCCACCAATCAACAGAAACACCACCAGCGCCACCAGCGTGAACATGCCGCTGAGGCGCAAGGCAATCGAGTTACTGGACACCACGGCTCTCCAGCACATAACCCATGCCGCGAATGGTGTGCAGCAGTTTTTCGTTGAACGGCCCGTCAAGCTTGGCCCGCAGGCGTTTGATCGCGACTTCGACGACGTTGGCGTCACTGTCGAAATTGATGTCCCAGACCATTTCGGCGATGGCGGTTTTCGAAAGGATTTCGCCCTGGCGACGGGCCAGCACGCTGAGCAGGGAAAACTCTTTCGCGGTCAGATCCAGGCGCGTGCCGGCGCGGGTGGCCTTGCGGCTGATCAGGTCGATCCACAGGTCGGCGATGGTCACTTGTACCGGTTCGTGGCCGCCACTACGGCGAGTCAGCGCTTGCAGGCGGGCGACCAGTTCGAGAAAGGAAAACGGTTTGCCGAGGTAATCGTCGGCGCCGTCGCGCAGGCCCTTTATCCGATCTTCGACGCGCTCGCGGGCGGTGAGCATGATCACCGGGGTCTGCTTGCGCGCACGTAATGCGCGCAGTACGCCGAAGCCATCGAGCCCCGGCAGCATGACGTCGAGGACGATTACGGCGTAGTCGCATTCCAGCGCCAGATGCAGGCCTTCGACACCGTCGCGGGCAAGGTCCACGGTGTAGCCCTGTTCGGTCAGGCCACGGTGCAGATAGTCCGCGGTTTTTTCTTCGTCTTCGATAATCAGAACGCGCATGACCGCCTCAGTCTGTGGTCGCCAGTGCCGTTGCGGGCGTTGGAGCTGGTGGGTGTGAGTGCCGGTGAAACAGCCGCTCGAGCCATAAGTATATGACCGGCGTGGTGAACAGCGTCAGCATCTGGCTGACCAGCAAACCACCGACCACGGCAATGCCCAACGGCTGGCGCAATTCGGCGCCGGTGCCGTAGCCGAGCATCAGCGGCAACGCACCGAGCAGGGCGGCGAGGGTGGTCATGATGATCGGCCGGAACCGGGTGATGCACGCTTCGAAAATCGCCTCCTGCGGCGGCAGGCCACGCTGGCGCTGCGCCTCGAGCGCAAAGTCGATCATCAGGATGCCGTTCTTCTTGACGATGCCGATCAGCAGCACCAGACCGATCAACGCCATGATCGAAAAGTCCTGGCCGCAGATCCACAGCATGATCACCGCGCCGAGGCCTGCTGCCGGCAGGGTCGAAATGATCGTCAGCGGATGCACGAAGCTTTCATAAAGCACGCCGAGAATGATGTACACCGCCACCAGCGCCGCCAGAATCAGCCATGGCTGGCTGGCCAGCGAACTCTGGAACGCCTGCGCCGCGCCCTGGAAATTGCCGCTGATCGCGATGGGCATGCCGATCTCGGCCTTGGCTTGATTGAGCTGAATCACCGCATCGCCCAATGCCACGCCGGGGGCGAGGTTGAATGACATATTGGCGGCGGGGAACATACCGTCATGGGCAATCGACAGCGGGCCGATGGTCGGCGCGTCGAATCGGGCCAGCGCCGACAGCGGCACCATTTCCCCACTGAGTGGTGAGCGCAGGTAAAAATAGTTGAGGCTTTCGGCCTTGCCGCGTTGTTTGGTATCCAGTTCCAGAATCACGTTGTACTGATTGACCTGAGTCTGGAATTCATTGATCTGCCGTTGGCCGAACGCATCGTACAGCGCCTCGTCGACATCGCTTGCCGTCAAGCCGAAACGCGCCGCTGCGCTGCGATCGATGCTGATGTGGGTGATGCTGCCGCCCAGTTGCAGATCGTTGGAAATGTCGCGAAACGCCGGGTTGCTGCGCAGTTTCTCGGTCAGGCGCTGGGTCCAGGTGGCGAGGGTCGCGCCGTCGTTGCTCTTGAGTACGTATTGATACTGCGCACGGCTCGGGCCGGAGCTGAGGTTGATGTCCTGCCCGGCGCGGAGATACAGGACGATGCCGGGGACTTTCATCAGTTGCGGGCGGATGCGATCGATGAACTGGCTGGCGCTGACATCGCGATCGCCACGTTTTTTCAGGGCGATCCAGAAGCGCCCGTTGGCGATAGTCTGGTTGCTGCCGGAAACCCCGACCGAGTGCGAAAACGCCTGCACCGCTGGATCGGCTGCAACGATTTCGGCCATCGCCAAGTGTTTTTTCACCATGTCGCCGTAGGAGATATCCGCAGCGGCTTCGGTGGTGCCGAGGACAAATCCGGTGTCCTGCACCGGAAAGAAACCCTTGGGAATAAAGATGTAACCGGCAACAGCCAGCGCCAAAGATAAGCCGAACACACCAATCATCAATTTCTGATGATCGAGGGCGCGGCGCAGGCCTTTTTCGTACCAGCCGAGCAAGCGCTCGCTGAAACCCGGTTTGGCGCTGGCGTGATGCACCGGTTTGCGCATGTACAGTGCAGCAAGGGTTGGCGCCAGCGTCAGCGACACCACCACGGAAATCATGATGGTCGATGTCGCAGTCAAGGCGAATTCCTTGAACAATCTTCCGACCACACCGCCCATGAACAACAGCGGAATAAACGCCGCCACCAGCGAGAAACTGATCGAAACGACGGTGAAGCCAATCTCGCCGGCTCCCTTGATCGCCGCCTCGCGCATATCGTCACCGGCCTCGAGATGGCGATGAATGTTTTCCACCACCACGATCGCATCGTCCACAACGAAGCCGACCGCGACGACGATCGCCACCAGCGTCAGGTTGTTCAGGCTGAAGCCGAGGACGTACATCAGGGCGAAACTGGCGATCAGCGAGATACCGAGCACCGCCGAGACAATCAGCGTCGCCGATAACTGCCGCAGGAACAGCGCCATGACCGCGACCACCAGCAGGATCGCGATCAGCAAAGTGATTTCCACTTCATGCAGCGAGGCGCGAATGGTCTGCGTGCGGTCGATCAGGGTTTTCACCTGCACCGAGGCCGGCAGCATCGCTTCGAGGCCGGGCAGGGCGGCTTGAATGCGGTCGACGGTTTCAACGATGTTGGCGCCGGGCTGGCGGAAAATCACCAGATTCACGCCGGGTCGATCTCCGGCCCAGGCCTGCACGTAGGCATCTTCCGCACCGTTGACGACTTTGGCGACATCGCGCAGGTGAACCGGGGCGCCATCCTTGTAGGAAACGATGAGCTGGCTGTAGTCCTCAGGGTGGAACAACTGGTCGTTGGTCGACAACGTGGAAATGCTCGACTCGCCGTACAGCGCACCTTTGGCCAGGTTAAGGCTGGTCTGCTGGATCGCCAGTCTGATGTCGGCGAGGGTCAGGCCAATCGCCGCAAGTTTGTCCGCCGAGGCTTGCACGCGGATCGCCGGGCGTTGCTGACCGGTGATGTTGATCTGGCCGACGCCGTCGATCTGGCTGATCTGACGCGAGAGCAGGGTTTCCACCAGGTCGCTGAGTTCGGTGCCGGGCATTTGCGTCGAGCTGACGCTGAGGATCAGCACCGGGCTATCGGCCGGGTTGACCTTTTTCCATGTGGGCAGCGTCGGCATGTCTTTGGGCAACTTGCCGGCGGCGGTATTGATCGCCGCCTGCACTTCCTGGGCGGCGGTGTCGATGCTTTTGTCGAGAGTGAACTGCAAGGTCAGCAGGGTTGAGCCCAGCGCGCTGCTCGAGGTCATCTGGGTCATGCCGGGGATGGCGCTGAATTGCACCTCCAGCGGCGTCGCCACCGAGGAAGCCATGGTGTCGGGGCTGGCGCCGGGCAACTGTGCAGAGACCTGGATCGTAGGAAATTCCGCTTCCGGCAGTGGCGCAATCGGCAAACGCGGAAAGGCAATTACGCCGACCAGTACCAGAGCGAACGTCAGCAAAATCGTCGCTACCGGGTGATCGATGCACCAGGTCGAGATGCCCTTGTGCGAGTTCATGGCTTGGGCTCCGCCTGCACCACTTGCGGCGGCTCGCTCATGATTTGCACGATCGCCCCGGGCTTGAGCCGCGACTGGCCGTCGGTCACCAGTACGTCACCGGCGTTGACGCCTTTGATGATGTCCTGACCGCTGCCCTGATAAACCATTTGCACCGGCACTGCCTCGACCTTGTCGTCCTTCACGCGGTAAACGAAGTGTTGTTCGAGGCCTCGCTGTACGACGGTGGGCGGAACCACCAGCGCGTCTTTATCCACAGCGGTCTGAATTTTCACCGTCACCAGCAAACCCGGCCAGAGCTTCTGGCTGGCATTGGCGAATTCGGCCTTGGCGCGGATGGTGCCGGTGTTGGCGTTGATCTGGTTGTCGATCAGGGTCAGCTGACCTTCGCCGAGCAGATTGCCGGTTTCGCCATCAGTATCGGCTCCGATGTACGCCTTGACCGGGGCGCGTTGCGGGTCGCTGATCAGGCTCTGCAGGGTCGGCAGCATCTGCTGCGGCAGGGAGAACTCGACGGCGATCGGGTCGATCTGCGTGACGGTGAACAGGCCCTGGGTGTCGGTCATGCGCAGGAAGTTGCCTTCATCGACCGTACGAATACCGACGCGCCCGGTGACCGGCGAGCGAATCTGCGTGTAGGACAGCTGCACCTGCGCCGCATCGATCGAGGCCTGATTGCCTTGTGCCGTGGCTTTGAGCTGGTTGACCAGCGCTTGCTGCTGGTCGAAGGTCTGCTTCGACACGCCGTCGTCGACGCTGAGCAGTTTGTAGCGCTTGAGATTGACCAGCGCGACCTGCAACTGCGCCTGGCTCTCGGCCAACTGCGCCCGGGCCTGGTCGAGGCTGGCGCGGATCGAGCGGTCGTCAATGGTCGCGAGCAGGTCGCCTGCTTTGACCCGTTGGCCTTCCTTGACCAGAATTTTCGTCAGAATGCCGTCGATCTGCGGACGCACCACCACGCTGTGCAGCGACAGCACCGAGCCGATGCCGCTGGTGTAACGCGGCACGTCTTTGGCGCTGACCGTTACGACGCGTACCGGGATGGCGGTCGGTGTAGCCAGTTTGGCCGGCGCCGGTTTCAGCGCGAACCACAGGCCGGCGGCTGCCAGCAGAATCAGGAGAGTGGCCAGCAGGATTTTGTTTTTCTGGATGGACATGCGCGGCGCCGAAGTCTGGAGTTTGGGCAGATTGACCAGTTATAAACCGCTCAGGCGGTCGGCAGGGTGACGGCTGGCTGTCAGGATTGTCAGTTTCGTTTGTATAGATGGGGAGTAGCAGTGTGCGGCGATGGTCTTGTGTTGGATTCGCCCCTCACCCCAGCCCTCTCCCCAAGGAGAGGGAGCCGATTTGTGGGCTTTTCGAACCTGAGTTCGACTCGGTATCCCATGTCGGCGAACCTCGAGTAAACACCTCGGTCTGTCCCCTCCCCAGGGCGAGGGTTACGGTGAGGGGAAACCATTCAGCGCACCGTGCAAATCTTCAGATGCCGAGCCAGAGCGCACAGGTATACTGCGCGCCTTTGCGGCTCACTGATCGGGCCGACTTTATGTTCCCGGAGCTTTTATGACTTCCCCGACCCAACCGCCGGTTGACGACGCTGTGAGCGACGTCCCGGCTGAAGTGGCTGACGCCAGCGAAACCAAGGCCGAGATCCCGGCGTTCAAGTTCCCGTTCAAGCCGGGCGAGCTGGCTTCGGCGAAAGGCTCGAATCAGCCGTGGTACAAGAATGGCGCGAAGAATGGCCATACCAAGACCCCGGGCATGGCGCCGCCGGGGACGCGTCGGTCGATGGGTAAGCGCTGACATCGGAAAGTGATGGTGCTTGTGCTGGCCTCTTCGCGAGCAGGCTCGCTCCCACATTGGATTTGTGTAGAACCCAAACCTGTGGGAGCGAGCCTGCTCGCGAAAGCGACATACGCTACAGCACAAATGTCAGATCAAGCCGCGCGCAATGAAATAAACGCATAAGTCTGCGCCGGTTCAGTCACCACCAGCCCACCCGCAGCCAGCACCTGTCCGGCCACGTCATCGCCGGACAAATGAAACAGCCATTCACTGGTTTGCGCCGCTAGCGGTTGCGCGCTCACTTGGTCGATCACTGCCGCAAAGGCATCCATGTTCGGCAAGTACGCGGTGAACCCGTCACCCTTGAGCGCCGTGGTGCGAATTCCCAGGATTGCGCAGATCGCATCCTTGAGTCTGATGTCGTCCCGATCCGCCTGACGTGAACGCTGAATCAACTCAACCAGTTCCCGATCAACCAACTCGCCCCCCACAATCAGCTCCGGTCCCTGTTCCCAGGACTCCGGTGGGCAATCCTTGGCAGCAGGATTGAGCGGGATGTGCGGATTGATTTCCGCCGGGTAAATCCGGCACACCAGCGGGCGACGCTCGTAGATCCGGCAGCGCTTTTCGTCGTCAAGATTCCGGCAGGGGCCGACGTTGTAGGCGGCAAAGGTGATCGCCACGTGAGCATCAGTAGTGCCACTGCGAACCACCGCCGAACGGCGCTCGGCATGTTCGCGCTGTTGCGCTGGCAGCCCCAGGCCATTGCCGAGAAAAGCCTCGGCCAGCACGATCACCTGACCGCCATCCGCCGCCCACATGCGGGCTTCGGCGAGCGTCAGCGGGACATGGTGATCGGTGCAGCATTTGCCGCAACCTACGCAGGAAAACGTCGTATTCATTGAGCGATCTGTCTTCAATCAGGGTGTGAAACGGTGGCGGAAAACCACCGCACAGGGCCGGGTCGAAGCAAGTTGTGCGCCATTCACTGAGGTTTGGCGGTCGGGCGAATCGAATCCCACTCGGTGACGTACGCGGTTTTCGACTGTTTGTTGTACAGGCACAGCTCGCTGCCTTGCTGGCCTTTCATGTGTTTCTGCGGGTATTGGCCTTGCAGCAGAACGGCGGTGTAACCGACGCGGTCGTCGAATTGCGCCGGTGTGCCGACCGGTTTGGCGTTTTTCAGACCGCTGGCCTTGGTGCAGCTGGCGAGGACGGTCTTGTCATAGGCAGCCCAGGCGTCGGGGCTGGAGGCATGGGCCTGGGAGGCGAGGGCGATGAGGCTGAGCAGCGCCAGGGTGATGGCTTTCATGGTTGGGGCATCCTTGGTTATGGCCAAGGTTGGAGTCTGTCGGATAGCGGAAGTTGCCAGTGCTGCCCTTCGCGAGCAGGCTCGCTCCCACAGTTTGAAATGCAATCCACCTGTGGGAGCGAGCCTGCTCGCGAAAGCGGTAGATCAGTCGGGCACAGGCTCGCGCCGAACCACAACCATCCCGACACTCTCATACAACCGCCGCGCCCGCAGGTTGTCCTCCAGAACCCGCAAATCGACAAACCCCTCGCGCCGCTGTTGAAAGACGCTGAAGGCATGCAGCAACAACGCGCGTCCAAGCCCCCGGCCCTGCATTCGCGGGTGCACCACCAGATTCTTGATATACGCACTGGTCCAGCACTGCGCCACGCCCACCACACCCTCGGCATCGCAGGCGACGAAACACAGCGCTGGATCGTATTCAGGGTCGCTGGCAAAGCGCCGCTGCCAATCGTCCAGTGACGGCACTCGACCGCCACCTTCCAGATGTCCGAGGTACATCAACTGATGCACCGCCGGCGCCAGCTCCTCGCGGTAGACGGACAGCTCAATCCCGTCCGGCCGCTGAGCATCCGGCAGAGGTCCACTCAAGTCGCGGCGCAGCAGAAAGCAAAACGTCTCGGCCAAGACTCAGTGCCCGTTGGCCGCGACGTGCTTGGCGGCTTCGATCAGACGTTGGGTCAGCTCCGGCGAGGAGAACTTGGTCAGCACCGCGTTGGCACCGGCCAGGCGAGCTTTTTCACTGTTCATCGCGCTGTCGAGCGAGGTATGCAGCAAGACGTACAAGTGAGCGAAGTCCGGGGTTTCACGCAAGGTGCGGGTAAAGGCATAGCCGTCCATTTCCGACATTTCGATGTCAGAGACGATCAGATTGATCTGCTGCGCGGTGCCTTGCAGGTCGAGCAGGCAGTCGATGGCTTCCTTGGCACTGCGCGCGGTGTGGCATTGCAGGCCGAGGTTGCGCAGGGTGTGCACCGATTGCTGCAGGGCCACCTGGCTGTCATCGACCACCAGAATGCGCGCGTTGCCGAGCACTTCAGCGTCTTCCATGGTCAGGTCGGTCGGCGCCATTTCGATCTGCGCCGGGGCGATGCTGTGGATGACTTTTTCGATATCCAGCACCTGCACCAGCGTGCCGTCCACCGAGGTCACGCCGGTGATGTAGGCGCGCGAGCCGCCGGAGCCGAAAGGTGGTGGCTTGATGTCGGTGGTCAGGCAGTGGACGATCTTGCTCACCGCCTGCACGTGCAGACCCTGCTTGGAACGGCTGACATCGGTGACGATCAGGCAGCCACCGTTGGGATCCTCCAGCGGCCGTTCGCCGATCGCGCGGCTGAGGTCGATCACCGACAAAGAGGCACCGCGCAGGGAGGCGATGCCTTTGACGTGCGGGTGCGACTCCGGCAGCTTGGTCAGCGGCGGGCAGGGGATGATTTCACTGACTTTCAGCAGGTTGATCGCCATCAGCTTGCCGCTGCGCAAGGTAAACAGCAGAAGCGAAAGTGAATCTGCGCGGGCTTTGGTGGAGGACATAAGAACCTTCTGTGGGGCGAGAGTGGAAATCGCCAGAAACCTTTGATGCCGTGTTATCGGCGTTAAAGGGGTGGGCTTTAGGTTAGTTGTCGGGTAGTCGGCTTGAGTTGATCGCTGTTCTCTCTATCACTGCCCCTCACCCCAGCCCTCTCCCAGAGGTAGAGGGGGCCGACGGAGGTGTCTGGCGTTTTACACCGACCTGAACGATCGAGTCGATTATGGATTCGGAAGAAATCTTTCACGTCAGTGGAGTTCTTCAGTATCCCCCAATCAGTCCCCTCTCCCAGAGGTAGAGGGGGCCGACGGAGGTGTCTGGCGTTTTACACCGACCTGAACGATCGAGTCGATTATGGATTCGGAAGAAATCTTTCACGTCAGTGGAGTTCTTCAGTATCCCCCAATCAGTCCCCTCTCCCAGAGGTAGAGGGGGCCGACGGAGGTGTCTGGCGTTTTACACCGACCTGAACGACCGAGTCGATTATGGATTCGGAAGAAATCTTTCACGTCAGTGGAATTCTTCAATATCCCCCCATCAGTCCCCTCTCCCTCTGGGAGAGGGCTAGGGTGAGGGTGTGCTTTTAGCTCTTCATGCCTAGTCGTTTGGCCATGCGCCCCAGATTCGCCCGATCCACCCCCAACTCTCGCGCCGCGCTCGCCCAGTTATCCTGATGACGCTCCAGCGCTGCACTGATCAGGCGCCGCTGAAACTCATCGGTGGCACTGCGCAAATCACCACCGATCATCGGCATCTCATTGGCCAAATCTGCATAGGCAGGCGCAACCACGTTATCCACAACCTCACGGGGCAAATCCAGATCCGCCGCGCTCAGACTCAGAATCTTCGGCCGCACTTTGCAGTTACCCAGCGCCTTCAGCGCACTGCGCCCGATCAAATGTTCCAGCTCCCGGACATTCCCCGGCCAGGTGTAGGCCAGCAGCGCTTCCTGAGCATCACTGTTCAAGCGCAGGCTGTTGAGGCCCATGCGCGAGCGGTTCTGCTCGAGAAAGAAGCCACTAAGCAACAACACATCACGCCCACGATCACGCAGCGCCGGCACTCGCAGCGGATACACGCTCAAACGGTGGTAGAAGTCGGCGCGGTAGCGACCGCTGCGCACTTCTTCGGCCAGATCGCGATTGGTTGCCGCAATCAGCCGCACATCGACCTGATGCTCCTTGTCCGAACCCAGGCGCTGCAACTGACCGCTCTGCAGCACGCGCAGCAACTTGGCCTGGACCGTCAGCGACAACTCGCCGACTTCGTCGAGAAACAGCGTGCCGCCATTGGCCAGTTCGAACTTGCCACGCCGGTCGCTGGTGGCGCCGGTGAAGGCGCCGCGCACGTGGCCGAACAGTTCGCTTTCGACCAGCGTGTCGGGCAGGGCGGCGCAGTTGAGGCTGATGATCGGTTTGTCGGCGCGCGCGGAGGCGGCGTGGATGGCTTGGGCTACCAACTCTTTGCCGACGCCGGTTTCGCCGGTGATAAGAACAGTCAGATCGCTGCCACCGACCAGATTGATTTCTTCCACCAGACGTTTGTGCGCCTTGCTCTGGCCGATCATTTCGCGGTGCTGCTGGCCGCTGGCCTGGCGGTAGACCTCGGCGCGCTGATGCTCGTCTTCGGCGCGGGTGGCCAGACGTTCGATGCGTTCGGCCGCATTGACCGTGGCCGAGGCGAGGCTGGCAAAGGCTTGCAGGGCGTCGAGTTCGATCGGCTCGAAACGCTCCGGGTCCAGCGCGTCGAGGGTGATCAGGCCCCAGAGTTTTTCATCGACGAATAAAGGACAGCCGAGGCAGTCGTGAACTTCAAGATGATCGTCGAGGCCATCGACCAATCCGTCATAAGGATCGGGCAAGTCGCTGTCGGCGGCAAAACGCGTCGGCCCGGCGCCGGCCAGCAGAATCTCGAAACGCGGATGCTCGCTGACCTTGAAGCGCCGGCCGAGGGTGTCGGTACTCAAGCCATCCACCGCCAGCGGCACCAATGATTCGCCATCCAGACGCAACAACGCGGCGGCATCGCAAGGCAGCAAAGCGCGCATGGCTTCGAGCAGGCGCCGATAGCGCTCGCCCTCGGGCAGTTCGCGGGACAGGTCAGCGACCAGAGGCAGCAGGGCGGTAAGCAGGGATTTGGCGGTCATGGGTATGTAGTCAAATAGACAAGATGTAGTCGCGATGACTATACGTTCATTTGTGTCGAAATGACTATTAAGGTTTCAAGCTATTGAATTTAAAAGATTAATTAGTTGGCATGAAAGCTGATATCCCTAAGGCAATCTTTCCAGAAAGCCCAGGAGTCACCTTATGCTTAGCGTCCAGGATCGTGCCATCATCAAATCCACCGTGCCTCTGCTGGAAAGCGGCGGCGAGGCGTTGATCACGCATTTCTACCGCATGATGCTCTCCGAATACCCGCAGGTGCGCCCGCTGTTCAACCAGGCGCATCAGGCCAGTGGCGATCAGCCGCGTGCCTTGGCCAACGGCGTGCTGATGTACGCCCGGCACATCGATCAGCTCGACCAGTTGGGCGATTTGGTAGCCAAGATCATCAACAAACACGTCGCCCTGCAGATCCTGCCGGAGCATTACCCGATCGTCGGCACCTGCCTGCTGCGCGCCATTTCCGAAGTGCTCGGCGAAGAGATCGCCACGCCTGAGGTGATGAGTGCCTGGGGCGCTGCGTACGGGCAACTGGCCGACATCCTGATCGGCGCGGAAACCGCGATCTATGACCAGAAGGAACAAGCGGTCGGCGGCTGGCGCGGTGCGCGTGAATTCATCGTCGCGGCGAAGGTGCAAGAGAGCGCGGAAATCACCTCGTTCTACTTCGAACCGGCGGACAAAGGGCCGATTCTTGCGGCCGAACCGGGTCAGTACATCGGCATGAAGCTGATGCTCGACGGCGAAGAAATCCGTCGCAACTATTCGCTGTCGGCACTGGCCAACAATGGTCAGTACCGCATCAGCGTCAAGCGTGAACCGAACGGTCGCGCGTCCAACTATCTGCATGATCAACTGCACGTCGGCTCAAGCATTCAGCTGTTCCCGCCGTCGGGCGAATTCACCCTGGCGGCCAGCGACAAGCCGCTGGTGCTGATCAGTGGCGGCGTCGGCATCACTCCGACTCTGGCGATGCTGGAAGCAGCGCTGGCAACCGAGCGTCCGGTGCACTTTATCCACTGCGCGCGCAACGGCAGCGTCCACGCGTTCCGCGACTGGGTCGATGGGCTGGCGGCGCGTCATCCGCAGCTCAAACGCTTCTATTGCTACGCCGAAGAAGATGGCGTCAGCCCGGCGGCGGACAAGGTTGGCCTGCTCAGCGAAGAACTGCTCGGCCAGTGGCTGCCGGCGCAGCGTGATGTCGATGCTTACTTCTTGGGACCGAAAGGGTTCATGGGCGCGATCAAACGGCACCTGAAAGCGTTGGGCGTGCCGGAGAAGCAGAGCCGTTACGAGTTCTTCGGCCCGGCTGCTGCTCTGGAGTGATCCGAGACCGCCTTGTCTCGTTCGCGAGCAGGCTCGCTCCCACCGGATTTGCGTTCGACGCAGATCCATTGTGGGAGCGAGCCTGCTCGCGAATCTTCTGCGCGCCGCGAAGCCATGTTGGTTAATCATTCCTTAACCGCTCTATCGTTTATTGCCCCGGTGTAGACTTGCGACAATTTCAGCCGCCGGCCGGCTGGACCATGGACTTACAAAGGAAAGGCAATGAGCGAGGAAACGATGCGGTTGGGGCGTGAGCGGCGCTATCTGGTGTTGCTGGGGATCATCTGCCTGGCGTTGATCGGTGGCGCACTTTACATGCAGGTCGTGCTCGGCGAAGCACCTTGCCCACTGTGCATTCTGCAGCGCTATGCACTGTTGCTGATTGCAGTGTTCGCGTTCATCGGTGCGGGCATGCGTAGCCGTCGCAGCATCACCGTGTTCGAGACACTGGTAGTGATCTGTGCGATTGCCGGGGCCGGTGTGGCCGGGCATCACGTCTATACGCAGTTCTATCCGGCGGTGAGTTGTGGCGTCGATGTGCTGCAACCGATTGTCGATGATCTGCCGTTGGCGAAAATTTTCCCGCTGGGCTTCCAGGTCGACGGTTTCTGCTCGACGCCGTATCCGCCGATCCTCGGTCTGTCGCTGGCGCAATGGGCGCTGGTGGCGTTCGTGCTGGTGGTGATTCTGGTGCCTCTGCTGACTTCGCGTAATCGAAAAGCGCTGCGCTGAGTCAACTTCTCGGCACAGCTGCCGATAAACAAAACGCCCCGATTTTCGCTGATGAAAATCGGGGCGTTTTGCATTTCAGAGCGTTTGTGAAAACACCGTGACGAACGGCAATGAAGCGTGCGGCAAATGTGCGACATGTTGTCACACAGGGGCTGTCGCAAGGACTCGGGAAGCGGCGGATCGGCCGCCTGTTACATAAAAACATTGGCCAGTTTTAGTGTTTTCGGGCTTGAGCACGGACGTACCAGAGCAGGCAGTTTTAACAGGCGCCGGCAGATGGACGAAGCCCTTGGAACATCGGGCTTTGCGCCGCTCCAGCGTTTGTAGATCGAGTGCAGAGCTGTCTGATTTGAGGCGGTTACGCTGGCAGATTTTGCCGCTTTTATTGAGAAACGCTTTCGATAACTTGCGCAACTTTTGCAAAAAAGGCGATGGATTGTTGCTCTGAGTGATAAAAATTATTTCGGGATAAGACATGGTGTATAGGGCGCTACCTATCTACAATCGCCCGCACTGAATTCCCGACGCTGTTCAGCCTTTATCAAGGAACTGATCAGGAGGTCGGGTGTCGAGCGAGCCGCGAGGCTTTCGAGACACCCTGGTGTCGGTGCCTTTCCAATTTTCCGCACCAAATGGAATTGGTCTGTAACAAGGCCTTTGACCACGAATTCGAATAAGAACTGAACGCTGTCCCAAGGTTTTGTCGAGCGTGAGACGCGCGACGGGCGGCCCTTATTCAATCCAAAGAAAATGCCAACCCTTGGCAGGGTGAAGTGTTGGCGATCAAAACCCAACTGCATTGCGCAAGCTGCTTTAGAGGTCGTGAGATGAGTAAAAACAGGTACCCCAGATTACTAGGCCTAGTGCCGCTGCTCGGCACGTTGTTGCTGGGAGGCTGCAACATGACCTTGCTCAATCCAACGGGCCAGGTCGGCCTGGAACAGCGCAACCTGATCATCACCGCCACGCTGCTGATGCTGTTGGTCGTCGTGCCGGTCATCGTCATGACCTTCCTGTTTGCCTGGAAGTACCGCGCTTCGAACAAGAACGCCGTCTACACGCCGAAGTGGTCGCACTCGACCAAGATCGAAGTGGCCGTATGGACCATCCCGGTGCTGATCATCATCGCCCTGGGCTACATCACTTACATCTCGACTCACGAGCTGGACCCGTATCGTCCGATCGAGTCTGACGTCAAGCCTGTGACCATCGAAGTCGTCGCGCTGGACTGGAAGTGGCTGTTCATCTACCCGGAACAAGGCATTGCCACGGTCAACAAGATCGTGTTCCCGGCGCACACGCCAATCAACTTCAAGATCACCTCCGACGCCGTGATGAACTCGTTCTTCATCCCGGGCCTGGGCGGCCAGATCTACGCGATGGCGGGCATGCAGACCAAGCTGCACCTGATCGCTGACCGCAACGCTGAAATGGACGGTATCTCCGCCAACTACAGCGGTGCCGGTTTCACCGGTATGAAATTCAAGGCTATCTCCACCACTCAGGAAGATTTCGACGCCTGGGTAAGTGAAGTCAAGAAGTCGCCTAAACAGCTTGATCAGGCTGAATACGCGGCCCTGGCCAAACCGAGCCAGAACAACCCAGTCGAACTCTACTCGTCGGTCACGCCGAACCAGTTCCAGATCATCGTCGACAAGTACGAAGGTATGAAGCCGGGCAAGCCGCTGAAGCACGAGAAGAAAGAGAAAGAAGTGGCGGCCACGGATATTGACGCGGGTTCGCATTCAGCTGCCGGGGCAGAGGAGTAAACGATGTTTGGTAAATTAAGTTGGGAAGCAGTCCCATTCCACGAGCCGATCGTGATGGTGACCATCGCCATGATCGCCCTCGGTGGTCTGGCGCTGTTCGCTGCGATCACTTACTTCAAGAAGTGGACGTACCTGTGGACCGAGTGGCTGACTTCGGTCGACCACAAGAAAATCGGCGTGATGTACATCATCGTCGCCATGGTCATGCTGCTGCGCGGCTTTGCCGACGCGATCATGATGCGTACCCAGCTGGCCATGGCCACCGAGGGTTCGCCTGGCTACCTGCCACCTGAACACTATGACCAGATCTTCACCGCTCACGGTGTGATCATGATCATCTTCATGGCGATGCCATTCTTCACCGGCCTGATGAACCTTGCAGTGCCGCTGCAGATCGGCGCGCGTGACGTTGCGTTCCCGTTCCTGAACTCCCTGAGCTTCTGGCTGCTGGTGTCCGGCGTTGTGCTGATCAACCTGTCCCTGGGCGTCGGCGAGTTCGCCAAGACCGGTTGGGTTGCGTATCCGCCACTGTCGGGTCTGCAATACAGTCCTGGCGTGGGTATGGATTACTACATCTGGGCGCTACAGCTATCCGGATTGGGTACGACGTTAACCGGGGTCAACTTCCTCGCGACCGTACTGAAAATGCGTACCCCTGGCATGAAACTGATGGACATGCCGATCTTCACCTGGACCTGCACCTGGGCAAACGTTCTGATCGTGGCTTCGTTCCCGATCCTGACCGCTACCCTGGCACTGCTGACCCTTGACCGTTACATGGATTTCCACATTTTCACCAATGAACTTGGTGGCAATCCAATGATGTACGTCAACCTGTTCTGGGCCTGGGGCCACCCTGAGGTTTACATCCTGATCCTGCCGGCATTCGGCATCTTCTCGGAAGTGATCTCGGCGTTCACCGGCAAGAAACTGTTCGGCCACCACTCGATGATCTACGCCTCGGGCGCGATCTCGGTACTGGGCTTCATGGTCTGGCTGCACCACTTCTTCACCATGGGTTCGGGTGCGAGCGTCAACGCCTTCTTCGGTCTGGCGACGATGCTGATTTCCATCCCGACGGGTGTGAAGCTGTTCAACTGGCTGTTCACCATCTACCAGGGCCGTCTGCGCTTCACCAGCCAGGTAATGTGGACACTGGGCTTCATGGTGACCTTCGCCATCGGCGGCATGACCGGCGTACTGCTGGCCATCCCGGGTGCTGACTTCGTGCTGCACAACAGCCTGTTCGTGATCGCGCACTTCCACAACGTGATCATCGGCGGTGCGGTATTCGGTTACATCGCTGGCTTCGCGTTCTACTTCCCGAAAGCGTTCGGCTTCAAGCTGCACGAAGGCTGGGGTAAAGCAGCGTTCTGGTTCTGGATCTCGGGCTTCTTCGTCGCGTTCATGCCGCTCTATGCACTGGGCTTCATGGGCATGACCCGTCGTCTGAACGCCACCACCAACCCTGAGTGGGTACCGTACCTGTACGTTGCCATGTTCGGTGCGGTGATGATTGCTGTGGGTATCGCCTGCCAACTGATCCAGCTGTACGTCAGTGTGCGCGACCGCAACAAGCCAGAGAACGTTTGCGATCACGGTGACCCGTGGAATGCACACACCCTGGAATGGTCGACCTCGTCGCCACCACCGTTCTACAACTTCGCTGTGCTGCCTAAGGCTGACTGCATCGACCCGTTCACCGAAGCCAAGGAAAACGGTACTGCGTACCAGCGTCCGGCCAAGTACGAGCCGATCCACATGCCGAACAACACCGCCACTGGCGTGGTGATGGGCGCGCTGTTGACCGTCTTCGGTTTCGCGATGATCTGGCACATCTGGTGGCTGGCGATCGCGAGCCTGGTGGGCACCGTCGTTTACTTCGTGATCCACGCTGCACGTGACGACCAGGGCTATATGGTTCCGGTTGAAACGATCGAGCGTATCGAAGCCGAGCAGCACAAGCGTCTGGTCGCGGCAGGGAAAATCCCCGCCAATGCCACCCGTGTTGAAACCTCGTTGGAACAGGCTTAAACCATGTCGAACTTAGTGACCAATGTTGGACACGCCCATGGTGACCATGGGCACGATGACCATCACCACGACTCGGGCGAGATGACCGTATACGGTTTCTGGCTCTACCTGATGACCGACTGCATTCTGTTTGCGTCGATCTTCGCGGTGTACGCAGTACTGGTAAACAACGTTGCCGGTGGCCCGTCGGGCCACGAGATCTTCGAACTGCCATACGTGCTGGGCGAAACCGCTCTGCTGTTGTTCAGTTCGATCACCTACGGCTTCGCCATGCTGGCGTTGTACAAGGGCAAGAAGCAGGCGGTCCTGGGCTGGTTGTTCATGACCTTCCTGCTCGGCGCCGGCTTTATCGCCATGGAGATCAACGAGTTCCACCTGCTGATCTCCGAGGGCTTTGGTCCTAGCCGTTCGGGCTTCCTGTCGGCGTTCTTCACCCTGGTCGGTACCCACGGTCTGCACGTTTCGGCCGGTCTGATCTGGATGGGCATCATGATGTATCAGGTCAACAAGCATGGCCTGACGTCGACCAACAAGACCCGTCTGAGCTGCCTGAGCCTGTTCTGGCACTTCCTGGACGTGGTCTGGATCTGCGTCTTCACCGTTGTTTACCTGATGGGGACTCTGTAATGGCTAACGCACACTCCCATGACAGCCACGATGCTGGCCACGGCAGCGTCAAGTCGTACGCCATCGGCTTCATCCTGTCGGTAATCCTGACCGTCATTCCGTTCGGTCTGGTGATGTACCCGACCCTGCCGAAGTCGACGACGCTGGCAATCGTTCTGCTGTTCGCAGTGATCCAGGTGATCGTTCACCTGTATTACTTCCTGCACCTGGACCGTTCCATTGCACAGCGTAACAACGTGATCGCGTTCGTCTTCACGGCGATCGTGATCGTGCTGCTGGTTGGCCTGTCGCTGTGGATCATGTTCAGCATCCACACGTACATGATGGCGAAGTGAGGTAGACCCGATGTCGCTCAAGCACTTTATCCAAATCACCAAACCGGGGATCATTTTCGGTAACGTGCTTTCTGTGGCAGGCGGGTTCTTCCTGGCCTCGAAAGGGCATGTCGATCTGGCGGTGTTTCTGGCCGCCATGATCGGTACTTCCCTGGTCGTGGCCTCCGGTTGCGTGTTCAACAACTGCATCGACCGCGACATCGACCTGAAGATGGAACGCACCAAGAACCGTGTGCTGGTCCAGGGCCTCATCTCCCTGAAACTGGCGCTGGTTTACGCGACCATTCTGGGTGTTCTCGGCGTTGCCTTGTTGTACAAGGTGGCCAACCCGTTGGCTGCCTTGTTCGCAGTAATCGGCTTCATCATCTACGTCGGCTTCTACAGCCTGTACCTCAAGCGCAAGTCGGTTCACGGCACGCTGGTGGGCAGTCTGTCGGGCGCCATGCCGCCAGTGATCGGTTACGTTGCCGTGACCAACAGCTTCGACATGGCCGCACTTACCCTGCTGGTGATGTTCAGCCTGTGGCAGATGCCGCATTCCTACGCCATCGCGATTTTCCGTTTCAATGATTACCTGGCCGCATCGATTCCGGTGCTGCCAGTGAAACGCGGCATTCAAGTGGCGAAGAAGCACATCCTGCTCTACATCCTGGCGTTCCTCGTGGCGACCTTGATGCTGACCTTCAGCGGCTACGCCGGCATGAGCTACCTAGCCGTCGCCGCCGCCATGGGCATGTACTGGCTGTACATGGCCTGGACCGGCTACAAGGCAGTCGATGACACCGTCTGGGCACGCAAGCTGTTCGTGTTCTCGATCTTCACCATCACTGCGTTGAGCGTCATGATGTCCCTGGACTTCAAGGTGCCGACAGAGCTGTTGCTGACGTACGCGCCGTAAGGTTTGCAAGCTTCAGGAAAAACCCCGCACGTTGAGAGATGTGCGGGGTTTTTTGTTTATTCGAGCAGCGATTTGTTGATAGGCTGTCTATAGTCAAGCTGCTTATAGTTTGGCTATGCGAACAATCTTTTTTGAAACAACGATATTTACCAAAAGCGTTGGCCGCTATCTGACGGACGACGAATATCGAACATTGCAGAACTACCTTCAGAGCAATCCGCTTGCGGGCGATGTAATGCCTCGAACGGGTGGCTTCCGTAAGCTGCGCTGGGCTGATTCTCGCCGTGGCAAGGGAAGACGAGGCGGCTTGCGGGTTCTCTACTATTGGCTTATGAATGATGGTCAGTTCTGGATGTTCGCCATTTACGACAAAGATGAGCTTGAGAAGCTGACTGCCGAGCAAGAGAGGGCACTCAGGACAGCCATTGATAAAGAGTTGAAAAAACGAGGTACCCCATGAAAAAACGCGACCTGTTTGCAGAGTTAATGCAGGGCGTTGATGAGATGGCGGCTCAACGCGAGGGCAAGATCACACTGCGCAATACAGTGCTTGAGGACAAGCCTGTACCTGAAGTGGGCGCACAGGAAATTGTTGCTCTTCGAGAAAAACTGCATATGTCTCAAGCTGTTTTTGCCAGTCGAATCAGGACAAGTCCAAACACCCTTCGAAATTGGGAGCAGGAAAAGTCGAAGCCCAATGCTCAAGCAGCCTTATTGATACGACTGGTTGAAAAATTTCCAGATATGGTTGAGCGCTTGAACACTGTTTGAGCGCCGCTGAAGACCAGCTTGTGGTCCGGGGCATCCGAAAGGTTTAGGGCCTTTTGTTCCATCTACGCTGGTTGCACAACTTAGGCAAACGCCATAGATTTGGATCCAACCTCGACAGTAGTAGCTCCAAGCCATCCTTCGGTGCTCGACTGTCCTAACCCGTGCATTGATCAAAAGGCTGGGCGCAATGACCGAACGGATGACCTGCGATGAGCGTTTTATCGCCCTGGCCGAAGAACTCAACTACGACATCTATGGCGAGAACACCGCCGGTGGCAATTACGCGCCGCTGATCCGTCATCACGACGAGCTCTACATCAGCGGCATGGTGCCGCGGGTCAATGGCAAGATCCTCTATCCCGGTCGCGTGGGGCTGGAATTGAACCTCAAGGATGCGCAAGCCGCCGCAAGCATCAGCGCGATGCGTTGCCTGGCGCTGATCGTCGATGCGGTGGGTTCACTGGACAAGATTCGTGCGTTGTTGCGGGTCACGGTGTATGTGAAATCGACCGCCGACTTCGTCGACCTGAGCGAAGTGGCCAACGGCGCTTCGGATGTGTTCAGCCATGTGCTGGGCGATGCCGGGCGGCATACGCGCACGACCATCGGCGTGTATCAGTTGCCGAAGAATGCGGCGATTGAAGTGGACATGATTGCGGCGTTGCATCCTTCGGCTTGAGGGGGGGGGTAGCGGTTTGCCCTCACCCTAACCCTCTCCCGGAGGGGAGAGGGGACTGACTGAGGTGCTTTCAAGAAATACGCCGACCTGAAATACCGAGCCGAACTCAGGTTTGAAAATCACACAAGTCGGCTCCCTCTCCCGGAGGGAGAGGGGACTGACTGAGGGGCTTTCAAGATATACGCCGACCTGAAATACCGAGCCGAACTCAGGTTTGAAAATCACACAAGTCGGCTCCCTCTCCCTCGGGAGAGGGTTGGGGTGAGGGGCGACGATTTTCGCCTCCTCACGAATCACAAGCCGGACAACAAAAAGCCCCGCCTGAATCTCAGTGCGGGGCTTTTTCGTACAGCGGCTGCGCTATTACTGCGCCGCGATGCTGTACCCGTCAAACGCCGTCTGCTGCTGCAGCGCGGTGATGATGTTCTTGCGGTTCACCGCCTGTTCGGTACCGGCGTTATCGACGAAGGTTTCGCTTTCCAGCTCGGCTTCATCGCCTTCACCCACGAAAGTGAAACCGAGGAATTCCAGTGCCTCACGATCTACGTTCAGACGCGAACGCGGGGTGCGCATTGGCAGGGTCACGCTGGCGCCGTCCTTGCTGATGGTGAAGATTTCCACTTCTTTCTTCTTCGCAGCTTTGCTCTTGCCGCCGCTCGGATTGCTGATCGCCTGATGGGTCTGATTCAGCACCTTCAGCGCCAGGCCATAGACGATTTCCTGGAATGCCGGATCGTCCTTGAAGCTGGACAGAATGCGTCCGATCGAGAACTTGCTGCTCAGGTCTTCCAGCGCGGCAATATCGGCTGCCTCAGCGTCTTTCAGGCGCTTGAGTTCGCCCATCAGCTCGTACGCCTTGTCGTCATCAAAACTGTCATGCGCCTGACGGATCGCCGCACGCAATTCGCGGATCTGGTCGCTTTCGCGGGTCGACTGGAACGCGTCGAGGACCATCTCGCTGATGATTTTGGCTTGAGGCAGGTGTTGTGAAAGATTGATGGAGTTTTCGTATTCCGCTTTGGACGACTGGGTGACTACGGATTCAGCGGTGTTGAAATCGGACATTGAAATTTCACTACTTTTTAACTTGAGTTGAGGCGAGAAAGCACGAGGTCTTTTTCAGGCCGACTAATTTAGGGGAGCGGGGCGGCGTTGTCACGGAGCAACGGTCTGGTGGTCGGGATTTTTCCCGGCGTGCGTTATTTTCCGGGCATGGCGTCAGCGGGTTTCCCCCACGTACGCATCGCAAACTCGACAAAGCGTCTCAGCTTCGGCAGTCGATAGCGATCCTGCGCGTACAACAGATGCATCGGCCTGCTCGGCGGTTGGTAGTCCGTCATTACCCTGACCAGTTTGCCGTCGCGCAGATCCTGCTCCACCAGCGCGTCGGGCAGCATCATGATGCCCATGCCGTTGCGCGCTGCCTGGTGCAAACCGGCGGAGCTGTTGATCAACATCGGCCCGCTGACGTCGACGAGGACTTCGCCTTCCGGGCCGCTCAGACGCCAGCGTTTTTCCACCGATTGCCAGTCATCCCCAGCCGGGTAGGCGAAGGACAGGCAATCGTGCTGCTGCAAATCCTGGGGCGTGTGCGGCATGCCGCGCCGCGCGATGTATTGCGGGGAGGCGCAGACGGTCAGGGTGTAGTCGATCAAGGGCCGGGCGATCAGGTTGGACTGGTCGAAATTGCCTAAACGGAAGGCAACATCGAGGCCGTTTTCCAGCAGATCCGGGCGGCTGTTGGTCAGCACCACGTCGAGTTTCACTTGCGGATACAGCAAGGAATATTCGCTCAGGGCCGGGGTCAGTCGTTCGACGCCGAAGGTCAGCGGCGCGGTGATACGCAGCAAACCGCGCGGCTCGTCCGACGCTTGTTCGGCAAGGCGTTCGGAGTCGGCCACCAGGCCAAGCACTTCCAGGCAGCGTTGATAATAGACGCTGCCGAATTCGGTCAGGCGCTGGCGGCGCGTGGTGCGTTGCAGCAGTTGCACGCCGAGCCGTTGCTCCAGCGCGCGCAGATGATTGCCCACCATCGTCGTCGACATTTCGCACTTCGCAGCGGCGGCCGTCATGCTCCCGGTTTCGACCACTTTGACGTACACGCCCATCGACTGAAACAAATCCATTATCAAGCTCGGCTTTTAAATGATTGAAGTTTTTCCGGGTTTATCCAGCTCAGGTGGCTAACCATACTGCAAAAACACCGACCTGCAATGGAGTTTCACGTCATGACCGCCGCCCTGATGAACACTTACCAACCACTGGCCCTGAGTTTCACCAAGGGCCTGGGCACGCGCCTGTGGGATCAGGCGGGGCGCGAGTATCTGGATGCCGTTGCTGGTGTGGCAGTGACCAACGTCGGCCACTCGCATCCGCGTATCGTCTCGGCGATCAGCGAGCAAGCGGGGCTGCTGCTGCACACCTCAAACCTGTACAGCATCGACTGGCAGCAACAACTGGCCAAACGGCTGGCGGTGTTGTCGGGCATGCAGCGCGCGTTCTTCAACAACTCCGGCGCCGAAGCGAACGAAACGGCGCTGAAACTGGCGCGTCTGTACGGCTGGCGTAAAGGCATCGAAGAGCCGCTGGTGGTGGTCATGGCCAACGCGTTTCATGGCCGCACCCTCGGCACGCTGTCCGCCAGCGATGGCCCGGCGGTGCGGCTTGGCTTCAACGAACTGCCGGGGGACTTCGTCAAAGTGCCGTTCGGCGATCTCGCCGCGCTGGAGCAAATACAGCGCAAACACGGCGCGCGCATCGTGGCGATTCTGGTCGAGCCGATTCAGGGCGAAAGCGGCGTACAAGTCGCACCGCCGGGTTATCTCAAGGCCCTGCGCGACCTGTGCAATCGCCACGCGTGGCTGCTGATGCTCGATGAAATCCAGACCGGCATCGGCCGCACCGGGCAGTGGTTCGCCTTTCAGCACGAAGGCATCGTGCCCGATGTCATGACCCTGGCCAAAGGCTTGGGCAATGGCGTGCCGATCGGCGCCTGCCTGGCCCGTGGCCGCGCGGCGGATTTGTTCACCCCGGGCAGCCACGGCAGCACCTTCGGTGGCAATCCGCTGGCCTGCCGGGTCGGCTGCACGGTGCTGGACATCATCGAAGAACAAGGCCTGCTGGCGAATGCGCGGGTGCAGGGCGCACGGCTGCTGGAACGCTTGCGCGCCGAATTGGCAGACAACCCGAACGTGCTCGCAATCCGGGGGCAGGGCCTCATGATCGGTATCGAACTGAAACAACCGGTGCGCGACCTGACGCTGATCGCTGCGCGGGATCACGGCTTGTTGATCAACGTGACTCGTGGCAAGACCATCAGGTTGCTCCCGCCGCTGACGATTGATGAGCGCGAGGTGGGGATGATTGTCAGAGGGGTTGGGCGGGCTCTGGCCGCACATTGATTGGTCTGCGCAAAACCCTGTGGGAGCGAGCCTGCTCGCGAAAGCGGTCGACTATTCACAGTAGGTGTCGACTGAAATTGCGCCTTCGCGAGCAGGCTCGCTCCCACAGATCAGCGCATGGCTTTAGTCCGGCGCATTTGCAAACTCCGGCGCCAGCATCCTCGTCTTCTCCGCCCCATTCGAGTTGTGCTGAACAATCTCGCTCGGCTGCCCCTGTTCATTGAAAAACACCTGTCCGATCCCCGCCGAATTCCACAACCGTTCCCCGGCCTCGGCATGTTCCGGCGTATACGGGACGATGCGCATCAGGCGGCGCTTGGTGAACCAGTTCAATGGCGAGCGCGGAGAGTAGAGCCAGCGGTTGAGGCGGTCGAACCATTCCAGCAGGGTCGGTGGGAATTCGTTCTTGATGCCGCTGCTGGTGATCTGCCAGATCCGTGGGCCGGCCTTGCGGTGGCGGATCAGGACTTCGTAGACGAAGGAATAATGCACATCGCCGGACAGCACCACGTAGTTTCCGGGTGTGCGCGAGTGTCGGAAAATGTTCAGGATCACCTGCGCCGCGCCGCGATGGGCCATCCAGTTTTCCGCGTCGACCAGCAGCGGATAACCGCACCAGCTGAACACTTTCTGCACGGTTTCAATCAGCTTCACGCCAAAGATCGGCGCCGGCGACACGATGATTGCCGAAGGGTGATCGAGCAGTTCCTGTTGCAGTTCGCTCAAGGCTTCCCAGTCGAGCAGGCCCGACGGTTGCTTGAGGGCCATCTCGCTGCGCCAGCGCCGGGTGCGCGTATCTATCACCACCAGTGCCGGACTGCTCGGCAACACAAAATGCCACTGCTGAAAACGCAGCAACTGATCAATCAGATCGTCCTGCACCGGCATGTCCAGATAGCCGTCATCACCGCTGGCACTCAGTTGCGCGGTCTGTTCCAGCACGTCCTTGAAGGCATCCGGATTGTTGCCCCAGCCCTGACACAACAGATAAGCAATCAGCGCGTTGCCGATGATGCGTTTGGAGAACGGATGGCCGTAGGCGGTTTCCTCCCACTGCGCAGAAAGATTCCAGTCATCGGTGATGTCGTGGTCATCGAAAATCATCAGGCTCGGCAGATGCGCCAGCGCCCGCGCGACGTTGCCCAGGCCCGTCTTGAAGGCATCAATGCGCGTCTGCTCGAGGTGGTAGCGCTTGCGGCGTTCCGGCGTCAGCGTCGGCGCGCTCGGATTGATCAGCGACCACGGCGTCGGCGACCACACCAGCATGTACATGGCCATGACTTCGGCGAACGTCACCAGATGGTTGTCGGCACTGCTGCTGGTGAAAATCGGCTTACGCGCGCCACCGAAAAATCGCTCGCGCAAGGTCTCGTTGCTCTCTAGCGCCGGTAACAAATCCGCACGGTGGTAGTAGCTGGCCGGGTGTTGATAGAGCTTGGCGCTGTCGCTGACCACGGCACCGTCAAGGTGCTCATCGAACAGACCGAGACGCTCGATCAGGGCATGAATCGCCCGCAGCATCGGCCCGGCGACGTCGTCGGCATAAACCTGATCACCGCTCATCATCAGCAGCGCCGGACGGAGTTGCGCATCGGCTTCGTCGGCCAACAATTGATCGACGCAGAGCAAACCATCGGTTGCCGGATGATGCGGCTTGCGGCAGGAACCGTGGAGCAATTGGTCGATCCGCGAACGCACGACGAGGTTCGCGCAGCTGGCACCAGGGTAAAGCAGATGAGGCGCCCACTCAGCCATACCGATGGCGTCATCGATCAGCAGGTCGTAAGCGATAAACGTGTCGCAGGGCAGGGCGCTTTCAAGCTGAACGTCTATCAGATGCACGAACGCATGACGGCCTACGGCAATGACCGTGCATTTCTGCGAGTCGAGCGGAATATCTCCTACACCTTGCAGGCGCAAGGTCAGCGACAGTTCACGCGAGCCCACCAGCCACAGCACCACGCGCGTCGGCTCCAGCCGCCGCAGCAACGGACCGGCCAGTACAGGAGGCAGCGAGATCAGGTCATCAGGTGTTGAAAACATTGAGGGCAAAGTTCAAGGCGCACAGGCCGGCGATGATAGCGCAGCCGGCGCCCTGATCCCTTAAATCAGCCTTAAGAGTCGGCTTTTTGCAGTTTCAGCGCCAGCAGACGCCACTCCCCAGCCGTCGCATCAACCCGTGGCAATTCCTGCACGGAGCAATCGAAACGGTAGGTGACATCGTCGCCATTCATGTTGCGCGCAGTTACGCTGTTGCTGAAGCTGTAGACCTGATCCTTGTAGCGATGACTGACCAGCGCTTTGCTGTCAGCAAAACGCGCCGAAGCGGGATAACGCAGGGTGCTGGTGACAAACGGGCTGCACATGACATACGCGATCATCGACTTGTCGGCCTGTGTGTCGCCGCGCAACTTCTTGTTCAGCGCGGCGAGGGCCATGCGACCCTCGTAGTCGCTTTGATTCAGCACCGTTTGTACCGCCATTGATTTCGGCGCCCGGCTGACGTTATTCGGCAACAGTGCGGAGTCCGGCGGGGAAGGCTTGTCGTCCGCTTCGATGGCAGCAAAAACCGGCGCATCTTTCAGCTCGGTGACGGGCGTGACTGCCTCGGCTTCAGGCAACACAGAGGTCGACTCGACGACTGGCGTGTTTTGCGCCTGCGCCTCGTGATCGAACGACGAAGGAAACAGCGAAAAGGTGATCGACAACATCACCAGCCCGACAATGAACCCACCCGCCGCGCCAACGATGTTGCCGTAGAAAATATTCCAGCTGCCGCGGTTCTTCACCACCCAGCGCCACATGAAACCCCAGACAGCGACGAACGCCAGAAAACGCAAAAACTCCATTTGATCCTTTCCTTACCTTTCAACAATCCAAGCGCGGCGCGAGACGATCAGCGAGCACCGACGATGCGCGGCAAGATAGCAAAATAGACGCGCCGTCCGGCTACGGTTGCGGAAAATAATTCGCCGCCAGAAAAATCAACGTGACCATGCCGGCGGCAACGCCACAGGCGCCCGCGAGCAGTTGACGTGCAACCGGATGCGCCGGCTGTCGACGCTTGGCGATCCACAACCACACACCCGCCAGAACGCCCGCGCTGGTCATGAACACCACCAGGCTGTTATGCAGTCCCGGCGCTGCCATGGTGGTGCCGAACAGCCCGTCATAAAGCAGTGTGAAGACAATGCCCGCCACCACAGCGCTGCCCGCTCCGGCAAGGTTTGCCAACAACAGATTCCAGTGCCCGCGCTGTCGCACCACCCAGAACCACATTGCCGCCATGACCACTAAACACAACACAGCATCCATCGGATTTCTTTCCTTGCCACGAGACAGAGGCGACAACTTGTTCGCCTGTTGAGAGTGGACGGAACGATAGCAAAATAGTAGCGTCGCGCCATGCCTTCTCTGTAATGGACTACCCATGTTTTCCACAACCCGTTTGCTGCAACTGCTCGGCGCTCTCACCCTTGCCGTCTCCATTACCCCAGCCTTCTGCTTCGCGAAAGAACACCCGCAAGCCAGCTGGGATTACTACCTCGCCAATTGCCAGCGGATGCAGGAGACAATCGCCGACGTCCAGAGCGGCCGCGTCTCCGCTGCCTATGCACTAACGTCCGGCCTGCAAGACAGCCTCGCCTCCATGAACGAGCGCCGCCTTAACCTGCTACCGCAACACCTCGACTCCAGCGAGTATGCCCACTGCGAAAACGTCGCGGCCCATGCCGAGGCAACCCTGGCCCAAGGCAAAGCCGAGTTCGCCGCGCAAATGCAACGCGGTGTGGAGGAGGGCCGAATTGCGCACCAGAACTCCCCCGCCTATCAACGCGCCCGTTCCCTCGGCTACAGCGACGTCGGCGACATCTCCTTCCTGAAACTGCACGAAGACACTGACGGCGAAGCCCGTCTGAAAACCATGCTCATCACCGTCGACGAAATCTGCGGCCAATACTTCCGCGCCACGCAATACGTGAAGCCGTATGTGATCTACACAGTGCGACCGTCGGATGGCGGCTGTGGCGAAGTGAAGCGTGTTGCGATAGTTGGCGGAGGGCAGCCAGAGAAGGGCGACTACATTGATCCCAATGGCGAATTTCAATACATGGGCTGGAAAAAACTGGTGGGCGCTGACGGCTTCCCAACAGATATTCGAGTGCTTAAAGCACGTCGCTGATCAGGAGAGATACCGGCATGGCTGTAGCGCGGCACTCAAAGAATGTCGCGCAGATACCCCTTCAGTGCGAGCAGCGGCTGCCCCAGCTGCTCCACCGACCGCGCCTGAGCCAACTCCGCCGACAACTTGCCCAACTCCCGCCCCAACGGCTTCTCCACCCCACCCAAAGCATCCAGTGCCAGATTCAGGCATTCGTTCATCTTGAACTGAATGGCCTCGACATCGCCGCGTTTCACCAGTAACTCGAAAACGTCTTTCTGATAATCGCCCATGACCATGTCATCGCGCAGGATCGGGCTCAGGCCCTCTTCTTCGTAGGCGAGTTTGAGGGAGAAGAGGGCGACGGTTTCCAGTGAGGTTTCCATGGGGATGTCTGTCAATGAAGTGAAGGGCTTGAGCCCGATGTGCGAAGTACCAGCGGAAGTCTATTTTGCGGGCGCGATTATACGGGCGGTCATCGCATGCGAGGCAACCAGCAATCGGCCATCTAAACTCTCAAGCTCGCGCAGCATTGACATCCACTTTGATACGACGCTTTGATTACAAAAACTGAACATCAGCGGAGCGACCATCATGGAATACGACATGAAACTGATCGACGACGCCGTCCTCGCTCTCCTGGCAGCCTATAGCTCCGACGCCGGCAATGCGTGGAAGGGCTATGACTTCGAGATCATGAACCGCTTGCACGAGCAGGGTTTGATCAGTAATCCGGTGAACCGGAACAAATCGATATGGTTGACGGAGGAAGGGTTGGAGCGGGGGCGGGAGATTGCTGAGCGGATGTTTGGAGTGAAGAAGTCGGGTGGGCAGACATCCGGTTCCGAGACCTGATTTGATCTTGGACTGGAAGGCCCGCGAGGCACCAATCACTTTCCACCAGACGAAAAAAAAGGCCCTGCTTTCGCAAGACCTTTTTCTCTGTGTTGGTGCCCGAGGGAGACTCGCTCAGGCTAGGTTTCATAAGGGCTGTGAAAGACTTAACCCTTAAGGGATACATGTGGGGATACAAGACGAAGTGTGCTCGGGGGGGGGGGGCGATGATAGCCTCGATGTTTTAGGGGAGCGACCAGAAGGCATGCCGCCCTTCTTTGCGCTGGACAACCTTGCTTTCCGCATTTAACTCTCCGAGTAACCGGTAGGCGTAAACTTTGCTGATACCCATTCTCTCGTAAACCTCCTGAGTAGACAGTTCACCATCAACGAGGAGGTTGAGGATTTTGTCTTTTCTGGAGTCCATGGTCGCTCGCTCCACCGCGCCATCGACTTTTTCAGTGATACGCTGCACCTGCTCTACCGAAAGGGCGACTTCATCGCCCACCACTTTCGTCAAGCTTCCGATCACCTCCAGCTTCACTGCTTCTTTCAATCGAAGCGATTCTAGATACATCTCCTCATCGGCGAAGTCACTTGGAGCGTAAAGAACTGTATGGTTCCAGTTCAATAGAGCAAAAAATGTTCCGACTATCAGGATTGGAAATATCATGACGAAATAGACAAATGTTGATTGTATTTCTGAAGGCAAGTTTATTAACGAAATAGTCGCGAAGCCCTCAGCTAAGGTTGAAAAAATCGCCACTACGGTGAGAGGGTTGCTGACTTTGGTTGCCATCGGTCGTCCTTGTTAATGTGCTCAGGGGCAGGCAGCTTATCTGCAACGCAGCTTCGTGAAAACGTTTCTTCCTTGCGGGAGCCTGGGGCCCGATCGGACGGTTAGGCATGCACGGTCCCGGTGTCTGATGACGCTCGGCTGGTGTTAACGGTTCAGCCACCCGCGGGCGTAGAATTTGACGTCATTTTTTTGTGTATCTGACGGTAGGTTGGCTAGTATGAAAGCGATACCCTGTCTGCTAGATTACATAAATTTTTCTCTTCTTGATTTTAGCCGTTGTCATAATTTAATAGCTTTTTCATAAAGGCTCGAGGTGATAATTAGGATGGTTATTGCTAATAGTGAAGAACTCCACTTTGATGTAAGTAGCGGGCTTAAAAGTGTGCTTGGAAGCGACCTCATTACAGACGATGAGGTAGCTATATTTGAGCTTGTAAAAAATTCTTTTGATGCGAGTGCAACAGTAGTTAACATATGTTTTTCTGCTGACCAGATCGTGGTTGCTGATAATGGTCAGGGTATGTCATATACCGATATAAAAACAAAGTGGTTGTTTGTCGCATATTCGTCCAAGAAGGGCTCCAGCCGTAATGCTGACTTTCGTGACGATATCGCAGAACGGAAAAGCTATGCGGGGAGTAAAGGCATAGGGAGATTTTCATCTGATAGATTAGGGGCGATTGTAAGGTTACAGACACGTCCTGCACAAGAAATAAAGTCTGGGGTGCACACTGTAGTAGTTGACTGGAGTTTGTTTGATAAAAACTACCTAGAGCACTTTCATAATATAGGTGTTTCTTATTCAGTCAATGAGGGGGGGTTTATACTTCCTGACGGTATTGGCTCCTTAGAGCATGGTACGGTTATCTCAATTGAGAAAACTAGAATAGCGTGGAGTCGTGAAAAGATATTGAGATTGAAATCGGCTTTGGCCAAGTTGATTAATCCATTTGGTGCCGCTACAGACGGTTTTAAAATAGTAATTAGCGCTCCTGAGGAAATGCAGGCGGATAAGGATTGCGAAGAGCAATTTAGAAAGAAAGGCGAAGTGGCGTCTCAAAATAATCTTGTTAATGGTGAGGTAGGGAATTTTATATTTTCAACTTTGCAAGAGAAGACAACGTTTATAGATGTAAAAATAGATAAGTCTGGAAAGTATATTGAGAGTGCACTAATTGATCGTGGCGAATTAATATATCGCATTCGAGAGCCGAATGAGTTTAGGTTACTCGAGAGTTCGGGATTTCGCTGTCAGGTCTTTTTCCTCAATCAGTCCGCAAAAATGACGTTTGCCAGGCGCATGGGCGTGCCCTCCGTTCAGTTCGGCTCAGTGTTTTTATTTAGAAACGGATTTCGGGTTTTCCCGATCGGAGACGAAGGCGACGACTGGTTCGGTATGGATCGCAGAAAGCAGCAAGGTTATGCGCGCTTTCTCGGCACTCGCGATGTGATCGGTAGGATAGATGTCTCGGGTGTCGATAGCGATTTTCAAGAGGCTTCAAGTCGCAACACTGGGTTAATTGAGACTGAGGCGGTCATCGAGCTTAGAAGATGTTTCAGAGATTACTGTCAAATTCGGCTGGAGCGCTACGTAGTACCCGTTACGTTTGTTGATAAAGAGGATAAAAATACAAGCGATGTTTCTCGTTTGCTGACCGATCCTGGTCGTGCTCGAGTCGCGAACGCAGTAGCAAAACTGGTGGATGATAAAAATGTCGAGCTACTCGATTACAGTCGCCGACTTATTGGGATTCTCAGTGAGAGATCTTCACAATTTGAAGCCTCGCTTTCAAGTTTGCGCGCTATTGCGGACAAGACGAAAGATAATTCGCTTTTAAATAGTATTGACGTCGCTGAGAAAAAGTTCGAGGAGCTGAGGCAGTCAGAGGAACGAGCTAGAAAACAGGCAGATGAAGAAAGAAGGGCGAAGGAGGCAGCGCAAAGTCGTGCGTTAGAAGCTGAGCGGTTAGTGTCGACATACACTGAGCAATTAGTAGAAGAGAAGAAAAGGAATCTCTTTCTCTCGTCAATCACGAGCATGGAAGCAGATACAATTATTAATCTTCATCATCAAGTTACGATTTACTCAGTTGATATTCAGCAGCAAATAGAAAACTTTCTCGTGAAAGTGGCCGGGGCTGAAGTGGTACCGGTATCAGATGTTGTTGATGCGCTTGAAAGAATCGCCCTATTGAATAGAAAAGTTATGGGTATCTCTAAATTTGCTACAAAGGCGAATTTTAGGCTTGAATCTGAGAAGATAGAAGCTGATCTCGGCGAGTATATCGAGCAATATATAAATGGAGTTGCTAAAGATTTCTTGTCAGGCCCTATCAGTATCTCTGTCGCAAATGATGGGAAGGGGTTTTTGCAACGCTTTAAGCCTATCGATATATCTGTTGTTGTAGATAATCTTGTTTCCAATGCTCGTCGTGCAAGAGCAAGCAAAGTCTCGTTTGAAATTTCTCATCCAAGCCGTAACTCAGTGCATATATTAGTAACTGATAATGGTCGCGGTTTTTTAAGCAGTATCGAGGACTTAGGTCGAATTTTCGAAAAAGGCTATACTAAGACAGATGGGTCTGGATTGGGCCTATACCATGTGATGCACGTACTTGGGGAGATGAACGGAACCATTGAAGCCTCTCGACCACCAGAAGGCCGCGGAGCCACTTTTTTGATAAGGATCGCTAAATGAGACTCGATTTTAACGTGCTGTGGGTTGAGGATAATCAGGCAAACGTGCACGCACAGCGGGATAGAATTAAAGCCCTTATCAGGAAGGAAGGCTTCCGGTTGCGCGTTGAGTTTGCAGCCTCCGTTGATGAAGCTAAAAAATTACTGTCACAAGATATTTATGGCGACCATATAGATCTGATTCTAATGGATTATGATTTAGGACCTGGGAAGAAAGGAGATCAAGGTCTAGCCGAAGTCAGGGAAATATTTCCCTATAAAGATATAGTTTTTTATTCTGGCATGGCGCCCGCAGATTTGATGAGTAAGGCGATTGCTCTTGGTGTGCAAGGTGTCTTCGCTTCCCATCGCAACGACCTTCCAGATATTGTAGAGGGTGTCTTCGAAAATTTAGTTCGGAAAGTTTTAGATATCGACCATTCGCGCGGTATTGTGATGGGTGCAACAAGTGAGATTGATCAGATTATAAATGAGTTACTTTATGAGTTATTTGATAACTCCGGCGATGAATTCAAAAAAACATCCCTCGCTGCGGTTGTCGAACGTGTTGAAGAAAAGCGCGAAGCATTTACGAAGACTGTAGGTGCGATAGTGGCAATGACGCACTTAAACGAGTTGGCTGATCTCCACGGCGTTTATACTAGTGATGACAGATTGCGGCTGCTCAAAAAATCTTTAATAGATTTAGATATGCATAAAGGGCTTCATCATCGTTTGGATGGATATCGAAGTGAGGTGATGCCAAAGCGAAATGATCTAGCTCATATACAAGTAGTAGCCGAGGGGTTCTCTAGAAAGATATTTGATAGAAAGGGTAAAGAGCTAACAAGCGAAGATATGCGAGCTCTCAGGGTCAAGCTTCTAGAGTATCAAGAGTGCTTTGATGAGTTGACGAGACTAAATAAAAGGCCTTAGTCGGGCTATGTATCAGTCTGCTCAGAGTTACCCCGATTGCCTCGGCCACAAGAGGAGGGACCGCGTTTGCTACCTGTGTGAATCGCGGAACCTCTTTCTTTCTTAATTCGCCACCCGAAGTGTATTTTCCTTGGAACGTAAACCAGTCTGGAAAGCTTTGTAGCCGCGCATTTTCACGGACTGTGAGGGTTCGAGGCTCTGAGTAATGAATCAAGTCATCAGGCATGCTGGTAATTGTTGGTGACGGCGAATTGGGATCCAGGACTCTGATTGCGCTTTTCTTTAACCCGAAACTCGCTTTTATCTCGGCAGACAAAGAAATATTTAGTCTGCCGTTTGCATGACATAGCTCAATAATTTTCTTAAATCTTGCAGCGATTTCTGGTTTGTGGCGTGCTAATCGCGTATCAGATAGAGGCGCTATATTTCCAGTATTCATCAGCTTTTGGAAGCTAGTGAGTGGTCCGTTATATGAGATTTCCATGAAGCCTGCAGTGTCTTTGCTTGGAGCGGTTCCGTTTCTTGCAACTTCTAAATCTGAAATCGCCATTTTTGATGTTACCGGGACAGAAAAGATGCCCTTGCGATTCAGGAAGTTGTGTCGATCAAGCTCTATTTCTCCAAATGGATCGATAGAGTCCAGAAGTAAATCGTTTCTGAACGCGATAATGAAAAATCTGTGTCGTCTCTGTGGGACGCCAAATGTAGAAGTGTCTAACATTTTTGTAGATACTTGATAGTTCTCGGATAATGCCTCTATTATTTTTTTTGCATAGTTGGTAGGTTGGTCGGATAGATTTGCATCGTTAAAATTTGAGGTGATACCGCGTACGTTTTCAATAAGTACAATTTTCGGCTTTAAAATTTTCACAAATTCCAAATATGCCTCTACGAGCTTATTTCGAGGATCATTGATGTTTCGTTTCCCCGCACTTGAGAAGCCCTGGCAAGGTGGACCGCCGACTAACATGTCAATCTTTCCAGAATACTCCGTAAGAAGTTCTAGATTATTTTCGAGAATGGAATATACACTATGGGCGGTTTTGGGAAGTGTTTTAGGCCAAGAAAATTTATTGGTTTTTTCTTCTGCTATAAGATTGCTGTGCAATGTCTTGAACGCGTGTTGGTCGTGTTCTAAGGCAAAAACACCCTCCCACCCAGCTTGCATGAGACCAAGGCTTAGCCCACCACAGCCGGCGAAGATATCAACAAACGTTGGCCTTCCTAGATCCTCAATAGTTTCTATTTCTTTTGAAATTTCTGTCTGAGTCACTTTCCAGTCCCCGGATGCAATTTTTCGATTGTATCGATTTTTTCCTGAATCTTCCAGTTTTGGTTTGGTTTTCTAGAGTGTGTAGTCGGTTAAAAAGAATATTTTTTGAATTTTATTTGGGTGGATTTACTGTCCTTATTATTTGGTATCTTCGATAAAGCGAATGAACCCAACTAAAAGTTTGCGATTGGTAATGGTTTGTTTCTCCATAGTGTCACAGGAACCAATAACTGAATTTCACGCAAATGTTAAATCTGGTACCAATCTCGGATCCGCAATTGCGGAAGCCGACTTCGTCACGCTCATGGATAGGAAAGACGGACATTCATGCGAAAAACTCAGCTAGAGGGATCTCGCGAGTCTGATAACCCGTGTAGGGGACCCCCTTCAGGAGGACCCGTAAAATCTGCCGCTACGGCTCCTTGCCTGGGACTAGTCGCACACAGCAATCGGCAGATCCGGAGCTATCCGTCGCGTCCATTCGCGCTGAAGGTTCACGCCGTGAAAAGGGGCGAGGGGAAAGCTAATCCGTAGGTAGCGAAAAGGCAGTGTTCCACGTGTTCCATGTGTTCCAGAAACGTCGGAGGCCACGGAATACGGGGCTTTCAGAGGCGGAACACTAAATGCGAACAACCGGAACGCCAGTTACGCGGAACACGTTTGGTGTTCCGCGATTTGGTGATCCGGTTAAGGGTGGAAAGCAACACCGTAGGTATTGGCGATGCGGTGAGTCATGCGGCTAGCAACTGCTCCATGGACAGTGCATAGGCTTTATCTCTGATTGTCTTCTCGCTGATGCACGAAGCCCCATGCGGGGTTTGCAAAGGCACATAGAGCTCACTCAACGAGCTTGTCCATCCCAAGGCTTTCTCGGTGGCTTCCAAGTGTGCCGCAACGGTGGCGAATTCCTGAGCGGCCTTGTCCATGCGGTCAGCCCACATGATCCGCGCTACGCGTAGCTGGCGCTGACGAAGATCTTTCAAAACTTCTCTGATCTCTGCAATTTCCACATCGAGCTTCTCGACTTCGTTTTTCAAGGCATGCGCAGTCGCTGCCAATCCTCGCTTGCCACGTGTCACCATTGCCAGTGCTTCGGAGGCGAGACGCAGCACCTTTTCCGCACGCTGCTCATCTGCGTCGTCTCCGTCACTGAGAGCTACCGCATAACTCGCCGCGGCTTGTTTCTCCGCATATTGGGCCTTCTCGACTTCGGCTCGTTTTATTTGCCGACAATGCCGACGGTCTGAATCATTTGGCGACTAAATAAGATGAATCTGCAAGGTGATAGTGCTCGGCATTGCACCAACCACTTTCCACCAGACGAAAAAAAAGGCCCTGCTTTCGCAAGACCTTTTTCTCTGTGTTGGTGCCCCGAGGGAGACTCGAACTCCCACTCCTTTCGAAAACGGATTTTGAATCCGCCGCGTCTACCAATTCCGCCATCAGGGCTCAATGGCGGCGAAGTATAGAGAGGTGATTACCGTTGGTCAATCACGTTTCATGGTCAATTTTTGATATTTCCGCTAGACTTTCCGGCCCTGCTAGACGAACCCCATCATGCGCGTTGCTGACTTTACTTTCGAGCTTCCTGATTCGCTGATCGCCCGCCATCCGTTGGCCGAGCGTCGCGGTAGTCGCCTGCTGACCCTTGATGGGCCGAGCGGCGCCCTGGCACACCGTCAATTCACTGATTTGCTTGAGCATTTGCGCCCGGGCGATTTGATGGTGTTCAACAATACCCGGGTGATTCCGGCGCGGCTGTTCGGGCAGAAAGCGTCCGGCGGCAAGCTGGAAATTCTCATCGAGCGCGTGCTTGATGCGCACCGCGTGCTGGCCCATGTGCGCTCCAGCAAGTCGCCGAAACCGGGTTCGAAGATCCTTATCGACGGCGGTGGCGAAGCCGAGATGCTCGCGCGTCATGATGCGTTGTTCGAGCTGGGTTTTGCCGAGGAAGTCTTGCCGCTGCTCGATCGCGTCGGGCACATGCCGTTGCCTCCTTATATAGACCGCCCGGATGAAGGCTCGGATCGTGAGCGTTATCAGACCGTGTATGCCCAGCGTCTGGGTGCGGTGGCGGCGCCGACGGCGGGGCTGCATTTCGATGAGCCGCTGATGCAGGCGATTGCTGCCAAGGGCGTCGAGACTGCATTCGTGACATTGCACGTCGGCGCGGGGACGTTTCAGCCGGTGCGTGTCGAGAAGATCGAAGATCACCACATGCACAGCGAGTGGCTGGAAGTCGGCCAGGATGTGGTCGATGCGGTCGCTGCGTGCCGTGCGCGGGGCGGTCGGGTGATTGCGGTCGGCACCACCAGCGTGCGTTCGCTGGAAAGCGCGGCGCGCGAGGGTGTGCTCAAGCCGTTCAGTGGCGACACCGACATCTTTATCTATCCGGGCCGGCCGTTTCATGTGGTCGATGCCCTGGTGACCAATTTCCATTTGCCGGAATCCACGCTGTTGATGCTGGTTTCGGCGTTTGCCGGTTATCCCGAAACCATGGCCGCCTACAAGGCCGCCGTGGAAAACGGCTACCGCTTTTTCAGTTACGGGGATGCGATGTTCATCACCCGCAATCCCGCTCCAACTGCCCCTGAACAGACAGGCCCAGAGGAAACAGAATGAGTCGCGAATGTCGAATGTCCTTTGAGCTGCTGGCCACCGATGGCAAGGCTCGTCGTGGTCGCCTGACCTTCCCCCGTGGCACCGTAGAGACCCCGGCGTTCATGCCGGTCGGCACCTATGGCACGGTCAAGGGCATGCTGCCGCGCGACATCGTCGCCACTGGCGCGGAAATCATTCTGGGCAACACTTTTCACCTGTGGCTGCGTCCCGGCACTCAAGTGATCAAGGAGCACGGCGACCTGCACGATTTCATGCAGTGGAAAGGCCCGATCCTCACCGACTCCGGCGGCTTCCAGGTGTTCAGCCTCGGCGCGATGCGCAAGATCAAGGAGGAGGGCGTGACCTTCGCTTCTCCGGTCGACGGCGCCAAAGTGTTCATGGGCCCGGAAGAATCGATGCAGGTGCAGCGCGATCTCGGTTCCGACATTGTGATGATCTTCGACGAATGCACGCCGTATCCGGCTGACGAAGACGTCGCGCGGGTATCGATGGAGCTGTCGTTGCGTTGGGCCCAGCGTTCGAAGAATGCCCACGGTGACAACACCGCAGCGCTGTTCGGCATCGTTCAGGGCGGCATGCATGAAAACCTGCGCATGCGCTCGCTCGAAGGCCTCGACAAGATCGGCTTCGACGGCCTCGCCATCGGCGGTCTGTCGGTGGGCGAACCGAAGCACGAAATGATCAAGGTGCTGGATTATCTGCCGGGCCAGATGCCCGCTGACAAACCTCGTTACCTTATGGGCGTTGGCAAACCGGAAGATCTGGTTGAGGGTGTGCGCCGCGGGGTGGACATGTTCGATTGCGTGATGCCAACCCGTAATGCCCGCAATGGGCATCTGTTCATCGATACCGGTGTGCTGAAGATCCGTAACGCGTTCCATCGCCATGATGAATCGCCGCTGGATCCGACCTGCGATTGCTATACCTGCCAGAACTTCTCGCGCGCTTATCTGCATCACCTGGACAAGTGCGGCGAAATGCTCGGCAGCATGCTCAATACCATCCATAACTTGCGCCATTATCAGGTGCTGATGGCTGGTTTGCGCGAAGCTATTCAACAGGGTACATTGGCCGCCTTTGTCGATGCCTTCTACGCCAAACGCGGACTTCCCGTCCCGCCTTTGGACTGAGTTTTCTGACCCCAAGATTCAACATTTGCAACTGGAGTGCTAAATGAGCTTTTTTATCTCTAACGCCATGGCTGACGCAGCTGCACCGGCTGCTGCAAGCCCAATGGGCGGCGGCTTCGAGTGGATTTTCCTGGTCGGCTTCCTGGTCATCTTCTACCTGATGATCTGGCGTCCACAAGCCAAGCGCGCCAAAGAGCAGAAGAACCTGCTGAGCAGCCTGCAGAAGGGCGACGAAGTCGTGACCACTGGCGGCATCGCCGGCAAGATCACCAAGGTTGCCGATGATTTCGTGGTTCTGGAAGTTTCCGACACCGTGGAAATGAAGTTCCAGAAAGGCGCCATCGCCGCCACGCTGCCAAAAGGCACGCTGAAAGCGATCTAAGAGCAACAACTTCTACTCAATCGACGGGGCGCGCAAGGCGCCCCGCGTTCATAACGGGCGGCGTGATGCTGAACAAATACCCTCTGTGGAAATACATTCTGATCCTGGCGGTGCTGGCGATCGGTCTGATTTATTCCGCTCCCAATCTTTATCCTGATGACCCGGCCATTCAGATCAGCGGCGCCAGCACGGCTCTGCAAGTCAATGACGCCGATCTGGCTCGCGTCAGCACAGCGCTGAAAGAGTCCGGCATCAACGTCAAGGCGGCCACGCTGACGGCTGGCGGCAAGGGCGGTCTGATCCGTCTGAGCAAGGCTGAAGACCAGCTGCCGGCCAAGGATGTTGTGCGCAAGGCATTGGGTGATGACTACGTCGTCGCGCTGAACCTGGCACAGACCACCCCGCAATGGCTGCGCAACCTCGGTGCGCATCCGATGAAGCTGGGTCTGGACTTGTCCGGTGGTGTGCACTTCCTGCTCGAAGTGGACATGGACAAAGCCCTCGATGCGCGCCTGAAAGTCTACGAAGGCGACGTCAAGAGCCTGCTGCGCAAAGAGAAGCTGCGCTATCGCAGCCTGCCGCAACTGGGCGGTGCCATTCAGTTGGGCTTCAGCGATGAAGATTCCCGCGAACAGGCCCGTGCGCTGATCCGCAAGAACTTCAACGATTTCGACATTGTTCCGGCCGACCTCAACGGTCAACCGGTGCTGCGTCTGGCGATGACCCCGGCCAAGCTGGCGGAAATCCGTGAATACTCCATCAAGCAGAACCTGACCACGGTACGTAACCGCGTCAACGAGCTGGGTGTTGCCGAACCGATCGTGCAGCGTCAGGGCGCCAACCGCATCGTGGTTGAGCTGCCGGGCGTGCAGGACACTGCCGAAGCCAAGCGTATTCTCGGCAAGACGGCCAACCTCGAGTTCCGTCTGGCCGCCGAGCCGGGCGCTTCGAAAGCCACTTCCGAGTCGTTCGAATTCCGCGAAGGCAACCGTCCGCCAGCGCAGATCGAGCGTGGCCTGATCATCACCGGTGACCAGGTCACCGACGCCAAGGCCGGTTTCGGCGAGCACGGCACGCCTGAAGTGAACATCCGTCTGGATGGCCACGGTGGCGAGCTGATGAGCCGCGCGACCCGTTCCAACGTCGGTCGCAGCATGGCGGTGATCTTCATCGAACAGCGTCCGGTCACCACTTACACCAAGCAAGTGGTTGATGGTGTCGAGAAAGACGTTGCGGTGCAGACGTTCAAGGAAGAGAAGAAGATCATCAGCCTGGCGACCATTCAGTCGCCGCTGGGTGCGCAATTCCGCATCACTGGCCTGAACGGTCAGGGCGAGTCGTCCGAGCTGGCGCTGCTGCTGCGTGCCGGTGGTCTGGCTGCACCGATGTACTTCGCTGAAGAGCGCACAATCGGTCCGAGCCTGGGTGCTGACAACATCACCAAAGGTATCGATGCTTCCCTGTGGGGCATGCTGTTCGTGTCGCTGTTCATCATCGCCATCTACCGCTTCTTCGGCGTCATCGCCACCGTCGCGCTGGCGGTGAACATGGTGCTGCTGCTGGCATTGATGTCGCTGTTGGGCGCCACGCTGACCCTGCCGGGTATCGCCGGTATCGTCCTGACCATGGGCATGGCGGTCGACGCCAACGTACTGATCTTCTCGCGGATTCGTGAAGAGATCGCCGCCGGCATGACTGTGCAGCGGGCAATCAACGAAGGCTTCGGCCGGGCATTTACTGCGATTCTCGATGCCAACCTGACCACCTTGCTGGTCGGCGGCATTCTCTTCGCCATGGGCACCGGCCCGGTGAAGGGTTTCGCAGTGACCATGTCCCTCGGGATCTTTACCTCGATGTTCACGGCCATCATGGTGACCCGCGCAATGGTCAACCTGATCTTTGGCGGACGTGACTTCAAGAAGTTGTGGATTTAAGGGGCTGCCATGTTACGTACAATCAACTTCATGGGCGTTCGCAACTTCGCGTTCGGCGTCACCGTGTTGCTTACCGTCATTGCCTTGTTCAGCGTCGCCACCAAGGGCATGAACTGGGGTCTGGACTTCACCGGCGGTACGCTCATTGAGCTGACCTACGAGCGTCCGGCCGATGTCACCAAGGTGCGCGAGCAACTGGCGACTTCCGGTTATCACGAAGCTGTGGTGCAGAACTTCGGCGCCACTACTGACTTGCTGGTGCGCATGCCGGGTGAAGACCCGCAGCTGGGCCATCAGGTCGCAGACGCATTGCAGAAAGTCGGCGGCGACAACCCGGCGACGGTCAAGCGAGTCGAGTTCGTCGGCCCGCAGGTTGGTGAAGAACTGCGCGACCAGGGCGGCCTCGGCATGCTGCTGGCGCTCGGCGGCATCCTGATCTACCTGGCGTTCCGCTTTCAGTGGAAGTTTGCGGTCGGCGCCATTGTCTCGCTGATCCACGACGTGATCGTGACCGTGGGTATCCTCTCGTACTTCCAGATCACCTTCGATCTGACGGTGCTGGCGGCGGTGCTGGCGATCATCGGTTACTCACTGAACGACACCATCGTGGTTTTCGACCGGGTACGTGAGAACTTCCGTGTGCTGCGCAAGGCGACGCTGATCGAGAACATCAACATCTCGACCACCCAGACCCTGCTGCGCACCATGGCGACGTCGATCTCCACGCTGCTGGCCATCGCGGCACTGTTGTTCTTCGGCGGCGACAACCTGTTCGGCTTCTCCATCGCGCTGTTCATCGGTGTACTGGCGGGTACCTACTCGTCGATCTACATCGCCAACGTGGTGCTGATCTGGCTGAACCTGACCACCGAGGATCTGATTCCTCCGGCCAACACCGACAAGGAAGTCGACGACCGTCCATAACGGCCAGCGATTTCCCGGCTGTCAGCCAACAAAAGGCGCGAGTTGAACTCGCGCCTTTTTTTGTGCTCCAAGGCTGGGAGAAGCGCGGGCGCGTCCCGCATGTGATGGTCAGGAGGTTCATGTGAACAAGTCGTTGCTGGTTGGTGCGGTATTGGGTGCTGTCGGTGTCACAGCCGGGGGTGCTGTTGCCACCTACAGCCTGGTTAAAAGCGGCCCTGAGTATGCGCAAGTATTAGCCGTTGAGCCGGTCAAGACACAGATCAAGACTCCACGTGAAGTATGCAAGGATGTAACCGTGACCCGGCAGGCGCCGGTCAAGGATCAACACCAGATTCTCGGCACGGCGATCGGTGCCGTAGCCGGTGGTTTGTTGGGTAATCAGGTGGGCGGCGGTACCGGCAAGAAGATTGCCACCGTGGCCGGTGCAGTTGGCGGCGGTTATGCCGGTAACAAGGTGCAGGAAGGTATGCAGAACCGCGACACCTATACCACTACGCAAACTCGCTGCAACACGGTCAATGACATCAGCGACAAGGTCGTCGGCTACGACGTGCGTTACTCGCTCGATGGCAAGGAAGGCAAGGTGCGGATGGATCGCGATCCGGGCAACCAGATTCCGGTCGACAAGGAAGGCAAGCTGATCCTGTCGCAGAATGAGCCGGCTCAGTAAGGATTTACGGTTGTGAAAAGAAGCACCCTGCGGGGTGCTTTTTTTGTACCCGCGATTCAGGGCAGCGCGCGATTCTCACCTGTGGGAGCGAGCCTGCTCGCGAATACGGTCTAACAGTGGATATTTTCTTTGCTGACACGCCCCATTCGCGAGCAGGCTCGCTCCCACAGGGAATTGTGCTGTTTGGAATTGCAGACATAAAAAAAGCACCCCGGAGGGTGCTTTTTGGTTTCGCGGAAAGCTTAGCGCTTCAGCGAGGCCGGCAGGTGCGGCTGGATCGCCGTCAGCACTGCCTTGAAGCATTTGGTGTTGCCGGCAACGATGTGGCCTTTCTCAAGGAAGTCGTGACCACCGGTGAAGTCGCTCACCAGACCGCCGGCTTCTTGAATCAGCAGGGCGCCTGCAGCCATGTCCCACTCGGACAGGCCCGATTCCCAGAACGCATCGAAACGACCGGCAGCTACGTAAGCCAGGTCCAGGCTCGCCGAACCGGCGCGGCGGATGCCGGCAGTCTGGCCAACCAGGGCGCGGAACATGCCCAGGTAGTTGTCGAGGTTGTCCATCTGGTCGTCACGGAACGGGAAGCCAGTGCCGAGCAGGGCGCCGTCGAGGCTGGTACGACCGCTTACGCGCAGACGACGACCGTTCAGTTGAGCGCCGCGACCACGGCTGGCGGTGAATTCTTCCTGGCGAACCGGGTCCAGAACCACTGCGTGCTCCAGGCGGCCACGATATTTGCAGGCAATGCTCACTGCAAAGTGCGGAATGCCACGGAGGAAGTTGGTGGTGCCGTCCAGCGGATCGATGATCCACAGGTACTCTTCGCCTTCGATGCCGGTGCCAGCGTGCAGGCCGGTTTCTTCACCCTGAATCGAGTGATTCGGGTAAGCCTTGCGCAGGGCATCGATGATTTTCTGTTCAGCGGCGCGATCGACCTCGGATACGTAATCCTTGGCGTCTTTTTCGTCGACCTTGATGGTATCCAGGCGCTCGATGGAGCGGAAGATCAGTTCACTGGCGCTGCGGGCGGCGCGCAGCGCGATATTCAGCATGGGCTGCATGGATGTGTCACCTAAGGTTGTTAAAGAAAGCCGCGCATTCTATCAGAACTTTTCTTCAGGTGAAGGACGCTGTTCGCTTTCATAGCTTAACGGTAGGCTGTTCTGTAAGATTTGCCCCCCTTTCCCGTGTCCGAGAGCGCCTCCCTTGCTGCAGAACATTCGTGTCGTCCTGGTCAACACCAGCCACCCCGGCAACATCGGCGGGGCCGCGCGCGCCATGAAAAACATGGGTCTGTCGCGACTGGTGCTGGTCGATCCGCGGGTCTTCCCGCACCACGAGGCCGATGCCCGCGCCTCTGGTGCCGGTGACATCCTTGAAAACGCGCAAGTCGTCGCCACCTTGGAAGATGCTCTGGTCGGCTGCAATCTGGTGCTCGGCACCAGCGCCCGCGACCGGCGTATTCCCTGGCCGCTGCTCGATCCGCGCGAATGCGGCAACAAGGTGGTCGAGGAAGCCGGGCAGGGCGCCGAGATTGCTTTGGTGTTCGGCCGTGAAGATTCCGGCCTGACCAATGAAGAGCTGCAGCGATGTCATTTTCACGTGCACATCCCTTCCGACCCGACGTTCAGTTCGCTGAACCTCGGGGCGGCGGTTCAGGTGTTGAGTTATGAAGTGCGCATGGCCTGGCTGGCCGCACAGGGTCAGCCGAGCAAGGTCGAGAAAGAAGAAGTGGCCTCGGTGAAAAGCGCCGAGCTGGCGACCATGGATGAGCTGGAGCGATTCTATGAGCACCTGGAGCAGACGCTGGTCGCCATCGAATTCCTCGATCCGGAAAAGCCACGGCACTTGATGGCGCGCCTGCGCCGGTTGTACGGACGCAGCTCGGTCAGCCGGGCGGAAATGAATATTTTGCGTGGCATCCTCACGGAAACCCAGAAAGCGGCCCGTGGCGAGCTTCTAAAGCGGAAGGATTGAATGATGTTTGAGCGTTTGCGTGAAGATATCCAGAGCGTATTCCATCGAGACCCGGCGGCGCGTAACGCTTTTGAAGTCCTGACCTGCTACCCCGGCATGCATGCAATCTGGATTCATCGTCTGGCCGGCATGCTCTGGCGCAACGAGCTGAAATGGCTGGCGCGGCTGGTGTCGAACTTTGGTCGCTGGCTGACCGGGATCGAGATTCACCCGGGCGCCAAGGTCGGTCGGCGTTTCTTCATCGACCACGGCATGGGCATCGTCATTGGTGAAACCGCCGAGATCGGCGACGACGTCACCATCTATCAAGGCGTGACCCTCGGCGGCACCAGTTGGAACAAAGGCAAGCGTCACCCGACGCTGGGTGATGGCGTGGTGGTCGGCGCTGGCGCCAAGGTGCTTGGCCCGTTCACGGTGGGTGCCGGCGCCAAAGTCGGTTCCAATGCTGTGGTCACCAAAGAAGTGCCACCGGGCGCCACTGTAGTGGGGATTCCGGGGCGGATCATCGTCAAGACCGATGAAGAGCAGGACGCCAAGCGCAAAGCCATGGCGGAAAAGATCGGTTTCGACGCCTACGGTGTCAGCGAAGACATGCCTGACCCGGTGGCTCGCGCCATCGGCCAGTTGCTCGATCATCTGCAAGCAGTGGACGGGCGCCTGGAAGGCATGTGCGGCGCGCTGAAGGATCTGGGCAGCAATTACTGTGCGAAAGATCTGCCTGAACTGCGTGAAGAAGACTTCGCTTGCGTCAAAGGCAAGGACGAATCGAAAGCCGGCTGAACCGCGGCGCTGCTTTTCGCGAGCAGGCTCGCTCCCACAAGAGCAATGCATTCCAATGTGGGAGCGAGCCTGCTCGCGAAGAACGATCACGCGGTTCCGCTGGCTGTCCGCAGCCCGTCTTTGCTATAGTGCGCGCGCTCTTTTGCGGGTAAACCCGACTAAAGCACTAGGTCTTATAGTTGACTTAAATGCTCGGGAATTGCATACTCCCGCCCATTCCGAACTCCGTGGTAACTGTCCATGCGACTGACTACAAAAGGCCGATACGCCGTGACCGCCATGCTTGACCTGGCGTTGCACGCGCAGCACGGGCCGGTGTCTCTGGCCGATATCTCCGAGCGCCAAGGCATCTCCCTGTCCTACCTCGAGCAGCTGTTTGCCAAGCTGCGCCGCAGCAACCTGGTTTCCAGCGTTCGCGGTCCGGGTGGTGGCTACCAGTTGTCCCGCGACATGCAGGGCATCCAGGTCGCCCAGGTGATCGATGCGGTGAACGAATCGGTCGATGCCACCAAGTGCCAGGGCCAGGGCGATTGCCATTCCGGTGATACCTGCCTGACCCATCATCTGTGGTGCGACTTGAGCCTGCAGATTCACGAATTTCTGAGCGGTATCAGCTTGGCCGACCTTGTCACTCGCCGTGAGGTACAAGAAGTGGCCCAGCGTCAGGACCAGCGCCGATGCAGCAGCAAGGCGCCACGCCTGGACAAGATTGAAGCGTCCGCCGTCGAATGACAGCCGAAGAGCTACCCGCGGCACGCCAGCCCTGATTTAGGAGATAGTCCATGAAATTGCCGATTTACCTTGATTACTCTGCAACCACCCCGGTTGATCCGCGCGTTGCGCAGAAAATGAGTGAATGCCTGCTGGTCGACGGAAACTTCGGTAACCCGGCGTCCCGCTCCCACGTGTTCGGCTGGAAGGCTGAAGAGTCCGTCGAAAACGCTCGTCGTCAGGTGGCCGATCTGGTCAACGCCGACCCGCGTGAAATCGTCTGGACCTCCGGCGCCACCGAATCCGACAACCTGGCGATCAAGGGCGCGGCACATTTCTACGCCTCCAAGGGCAAGCACCTGATCACCAGCAAGATCGAGCACAAGGCAGTCCTCGACACCATGCGCCAGCTGGAGCGTGAAGGCTTCGAAGTGACCTACCTCGAGCCGACCGAAGACGGTCTGATCACCCCGGCAATGATCGATGCTGCACTGCGCGAAGACACCATTCTGGTGTCGGTGATGCACGTCAACAACGAAATCGGCACCATCAACGACATCGCTGCAATCGGCGAGATGCTGCGTGCCAAAGGCGTGCTGTTCCATGTCGACGCGGCTCAGTCCACCGGCAAGGTCGAGATCGACCTGCAGAAGCTGAAAGTCGACATGATGTCGTTCTCCGCCCACAAGACTTATGGCCCTAAAGGCATCGGCGCGCTGTACGTCAGCCGCAAGCCGCGTGTGCGCATCGAAGCGACCATGCACGGCGGCGGTCACGAGCGCGGCATGCGTTCGGGCACTCTGGCGACCCACCAGATCGTCGGCATGGGCGAAGCGTTCCGCGTAGCCAAGGAAGACATGGCTGCCGAAAACGTGCGCATCAAAGCCTTGAGCGATCGCTTCTACCAGCAGGTCGAGCACCTGGAAGAGCTGTACGTCAACGGCAGCCTGACCGCCCGCGTTCCGCACAACCTGAACCTGAGCTTCAACTACGTTGAAGGCGAGTCGCTGATCATGGCACTCAAGGATCTGGCGGTATCGTCCGGTTCGGCCTGCACCTCGGCGTCGCTGGAGCCTTCGTACGTACTGCGCGCCCTGGGCCGCAACGACGAACTGGCACACAGCTCGATCCGCTTTACCTTCGGCCGTTTCACCACCGAAGAAGAAATCGACTACGCCGCGCAGAAAGTCTGCGAGGCCGTTACCAAGCTGCGCGCTTTGTCGCCGCTGTGGGACATGTACAAAGACGGCGTCGATATCTCGAAAATCGAGTGGGCGGCACACTAACTATAGAAGCCGCCGGATACAGATCCTGTAGCGACGCGGCGTTAACGCAGCGCAGTTGCAGGGTCTCAAGAGCGGCCCTGATGAGTGAGGATTGAGAATCATGGCTTACAGCGAAAAGGTCATCGACCACTACGAAAACCCGCGCAACGTCGGCAAGATGAACGCGGAAGATCCTGATGTCGGCACCGGCATGGTCGGCGCTCCGGCGTGCGGCGACGTGATGCGTCTGCAGATCAAGGTCAACGATCAGGGCGTTATCGAAGACGCCAAGTTCAAGACCTACGGTTGCGGTTCGGCAATCGCCTCCAGCTCCCTCGCCACCGAGTGGATGAAGGGCAAGACCCTGGACGAAGCCGAAACCATCAAGAACACTCAGCTGGCCGAAGAACTGGCTTTGCCGCCAGTGAAAATCCACTGCTCCGTGCTCGCAGAAGACGCTATCAAAGCGGCTGTCCGCGATTACAAGCAGAAGAAAGGCTTGATCTGAATTTCAAGATTCGGCGACGAGTAAGGAGTCAACGATGGCTATCAGCATGACAGAAGCGGCTGCTCGACACGTGCGGCGCTCCCTCGATGGGCGCGGCAAAGGTGAAGGGATTCGTCTGGGTGTTCGCACCACAGGCTGTTCCGGCCTTGCCTACGTGCTGGAGTTTGTCGACGAGGTAGTGGCGGAGGATCAGGTGTTCGAGAGTCACGGCGAAAAAGTGATCATCGACCCGAAAAGCCTGGCCTACCTGGACGGCACCGAGCTCGACTTCGTCAAGGAAGGGTTGAACGAAGGCTTCAAGTTCAACAACCCCAACGTGCGCGGTGAATGTGGCTGCGGCGAAAGCTTCAACATCTGAGGCTGGTCGTGGGTATTCCTTGTCATTTCGCTTTATTCGAGCTGCAACCGAGCTTTCGCCTGGACCTCGAGCAGTTGGCCACGCGCTACCGTGAGTTGGCGCGCGGCGTCCATCCTGACCGCTTTGCCGACGCTTCCGAGCGCGAGCAGCGCTCGGCACTCGAGCAATCGGCGCGGCTCAACGACGCCTACCAGACGCTCAAAAGCCCGGCCCAGCGCGCACGCTACCTGCTGAAAATCAGCGGGTATGAAGTGCCGATGGAAGTCACCGTCCACGATCCCGAGTTTCTTCTGCAGCAGATGCAATGGCGCGAAGAGCTCGAAGATCTGCAGGACAGCGCCGACCTCGACGGTGTCGCGGTATTCAAGCGTCGTTTGAAGGCGGCTCAGGAACAGCTCAACGAAAGCTTCGCAGCCTGTTGGGATGATGCAGCGCAACGTGAACAGGCCGAACGCCTGATGCGGCGCATGCAGTTCCTCGACAAGCTCACCTACGAAGTGCGCCAGCTGGAAGAGCGCCTCGACGATTAACCCAGTGCTGCCCTGATTGCACGCTGACAGACAGACAAGACCTGATCACCATGGCTCTACTGCAGATCGCCGAACCCGGCCAAAGTCCTCAACCGCACCAGCGCCGTCTGGCTGTGGGCATCGACTTGGGTACTACCAATTCGCTGGTCGCTGCGCTGCGCAGTGGTCTTTCCGAACCGCTGGCCGACGCCAACGGGCAGGTCATCCTGCCGTCCGCCGTGCGTTATCACGCCGACCGCGTCGAAGTCGGTGAGTCCGCCAAGCTGGCGGCATCCTCCGATCCTCTTAACACCGTGCTCTCGGTCAAGCGCTTGATGGGTCGTGGTCTGTCCGACGTCAAGCAATTGGGCGAGCAACTGCCGTACCGCTTTGTCGGCGGCGAATCGCACATGCCGTTCATCGACACCGTGCAAGGCCCGAAAAGCCCGGTTGAAGTCTCCGCGGATATCCTCAAGGTCCTGCGTCAGCGCGCTGAAGCGACCTTGGGTGGCGAACTGGTTGGCGCGGTAATCACCGTTCCTGCCTACTTCGACGATGCGCAGCGTCAGGCCACCAAAGATGCGGCCAAACTCGCCGGTCTGAACGTGTTGCGTCTGCTCAATGAGCCGACCGCTGCTGCTGTGGCGTATGGTCTGGATCAACATGCTGAAGGCCTGGTTGCAATTTATGACCTTGGCGGCGGTACCTTCGATATTTCGATTCTGCGTCTGACTGGCGGCGTCTTTGAAGTTCTGGCCACTGGCGGCGACAGCGCGCTGGGCGGCGATGACTTCGATCATGCGATTGCCGGCTGGATCATTGAGAGCGCTGGCCTGTCCGCCGATCTCGATCCGGGCGCACAACGCAATCTGCTGCAAACCGCCTGCGCGGCCAAAGAAGCCCTGACCGATGCGGCCAGTGTGGAAGTGGCTTACGGCGACTGGAAAGCACAGCTGACCCGCGAAGCCTTCGATGCGCTGATCGAACCGATGGTCGCGCGCAGCCTGAAAGCCTGCCGCCGCGCCGTTCGCGATTCCGGTATCGAACTGGAAGACGTCCACGCCGTGGTCATGGTCGGCGGTTCGACCCGCGTGCCGCGCGTGCGTGAAGCCGTTGCCGAAGCCTTCGGTCGTCAGCCATTGACGGAAATCGACCCGGATCAAGTGGTGGCCATTGGGGCCGCGATCCAGGCCGACACCCTGGCTGGCAACAAGCGCGATGGCGGCGAACTGCTGCTGCTCGACGTGATTCCGCTGTCCCTGGGGCTGGAAACCATGGGCGGTCTGATGGAGAAGGTGATTCCGCGCAACACCACCATCCCCGTCGCGCGCGCTCAGGATTTCACCACGTATAAAGACGGCCAGTCGGCCATGGCGATCCACGTCTTGCAGGGCGAGCGCGAGCTGATCAGCGATTGCCGCTCTCTGGCACGGTTCGAATTGCGCGGCATTCCGGCGATGGTGGCCGGTGCGGCGAAAATTCGCGTGACCTTCCAGGTCGACGCCGACGGTCTGCTCAGCGTGTCTGCCCGTGAATTGGGCTCGGGCGTTGAGGCGAGCATTCAGGTCAAACCTTCCTATGGTCTGACCGATGGCGAAATCGCCAAGATGCTCAAGGATTCGTTCCAGCACGCCAATGACGACAAGGTCGCCCGTGTTCTGCGTGAGCAGCAAGTCGATGCCCAGCGCCTGCTCGAAGCGGTGCAGGGCGCGCTGGAGGCCGATGGCGAGCGTCTGCTCGACGCCGAAGAGCGCATGGTCATCGAACTGCAAATGCAGGAACTGGCCGAACTGATGAAAGGTACCGATGGCTACGCCATCGAGCAGCAGACCAAGCGTCTGTCGCAAGTGACCGATGCTTTTGCTGCCCGCCGCATGGATCTGACGGTGAAAGCCGCTCTGTCGGGGCGCAACCTGAATGAAATCGAGGATATCTGATGCCGCAGGTCATTTTTCTGCCCCACGAGAAGTTCTGCCCTGAAGGCATGGTGGTCGAGGCTGCGCCCGGCACATCGATTCTCGAACTGGCCCACGAACACCATATCGAGATGGAAAGCGCGTGCGGCGGCGTCTGCGCCTGCACCACGTGCCATTGCATCATCCGCGAGGGTTTCGACTCGCTGGAAGAGGCCGACGAGCTGGAAGAAGACTTCCTCGACCGTGCCTGGGGCCTTGAGGCGCAATCGCGTCTGGCTTGCCAGGCCATCGTCGGTGAGGAAGACCTCACCGTCGAGATTCCGAAATATTCGCTTAACCATGCGGCCGAAGCGCCGCACTGACTGGTAAGACTGTCATGAGCTACGGTTGGAATGATGTTCAACGCATTGCAGAAGAGCTGGCCGAGGCCCACCCGGGTACCGATCCGTATTCTGTTGGTTTCGTCAAACTGCAGCAGATGATCAAGTCACTCCCCGATTTTGACGACACCTCTGGTCGCGTTGGCGAGAAGGTGTTGGAAGCGGTCCAGACCCTTTGGGCCGCGGAATTGGACTGATCGTCTCGCAGGTTAGGCAATACCCAAGAACCCGCGTATAATTCGCGGGTTTAATTTTTCGCAAATTACCGTTTCTGGAGTTACACCATGGCTGTTCAACGTACTTTCTCCATCATCAAGCCTGACGCCGTTGCTAAAAACGTGATCGGCAAGATCACCACTCGCTTCGAAGACGCTGGCCTGCGCGTTGTAGCTTCGAAACTGAAGCAACTGTCCAAAGCCGAAGCCGAAGGCTTCTACGCTGAGCACAGCGAGCGCGGTTTCTTCGGTGACCTGGTTGCTTTCATGACTTCCGGTCCGGTTGTCGTTCAGGTTCTGGAAGGCGAAAACGCTATCGCTCGCAACCGTGAGCTGATGGGCGCTACCAACCCTAAAGAAGCTGCTGCCGGCACCATCCGTGCTGACTTCGCTGAATCGATCGACGCCAACGCCGTTCACGGTTCGGACTCCGAAGCTGCTGCCGCTCGCGAAATCGCTTACTTCTTCGCAGCTACTGAAGTAACCACTCGCTAAGCATTGCTTGCAGAGTGAAGGTGAATCCATGACTACATCGACTGTTAAAACAAACCTGCTGGGTCTGACCCAGCCGGAAATGGAAAAATTCTTCGACTCAATCGGGGAGAAGCGTTTCCGTGCCGGTCAGGTAATGAAATGGATTCACCACTTTGGCGTCGATGATTTCGACGCCATGACGAACGTCAGCAAAGCCTTGCGCGACAAGCTCAAGGCCATTGCTGAAGTGCGTGGTCCGGAAGTGGTCAGCGAGGACATCTCCAGCGACGGCACCCGTAAATGGGTGGTGCGCGTGGCGTCCGGCAGCTGCGTCGAGACCGTGTACATTCCCCAGGGCAAACGCGGCACCTTGTGCGTTTCGTCCCAGGCAGGCTGTGCCCTGGATTGCAGTTTCTGCTCCACCGGCAAGCAAGGCTTCAACAGCAACCTCACCGCCGCCGAAGTCATCGGTCAGGTGTGGATTGCCAACAAATCTTTCGGCAGCGTCCCGGCCACCGTCGACCGCGCCATCACCAACGTGGTGATGATGGGCATGGGCGAGCCGTTGCTGAACTTCGACAACGTCGTCGCCGCCATGCATCTGATGATGGATGACCTCGGCTACGGGATCTCCAAGCGCCGCGTGACCCTGTCCACCTCGGGTGTGGTGCCGATGATCGATGAGCTGGCCAAGCACATCGACGTATCCCTGGCGTTGTCCCTGCATGCACCGAATGACGCATTGCGTAACCAATTGGTGCCGATCAACAAGAAATATCCGCTTAAGATGCTGCTCGAGTCGTGCCAGCGCTACATGTCCGCCCTTGGCGAGAAACGTGTGCTGACCATCGAGTACACCTTGCTCAAGGACGTCAACGACAAGCTTGAGCACGCAGTGGAAATGATCGAGCTGCTTAAAGACATCCCGTGCAAGATCAACCTGATCCCATTCAACCCGTTCCCGCACTCCGGGTACGAGCGGCCGAGCAACAATGCCATCCGCCGCTTCCAGGATCAGTTGCATCAGGCCGGTTTCAACGTCACCGTGCGCACCACCCGTGGTGAAGACATCGACGCCGCATGTGGTCAATTGGTAGGGCAGGTGCTGGATCGCACCCGTCGCAGCGAACGTTACATCGCCGTGCGCGAGTTGAGCGCCGACAGCGATCTGGCACAGAACGCCGCGAACACTAACTAAGAGAGGATCTCTATGTCCCTGCGCTTTGCGCTGCTGTTGCTGTTGGCCAGCCTGTGCGCTGGCTGTGTCCTGTCGGGTGACTACAATCCGATGAAGACCAGCAAGGGCCGCGATGAAGCGCGGGCTGCCTACGTGCAGCTGGGGCTGGGCTATCTGCAGCAAGGCATGACCGAGCGCGCCAAGGTGCCATTGAAGAAAGCGCTGGAGCTGGACAGTTCCGACCCCGACGCCAATGCGGCCCTCGGTCTGGTGTTCCAAGCTGAAATGGAACCGGCACTTGCCGACGAGCACTTTCGCAAGGCCCTGTCCTCACGTCCCGCCGATGCGCGCATCCTCAACAACTACGGCAGTTTTCTCTACGAAGAACAGCGCTACAAGGAAGCCTACGAGCGTTTTGAACAAGCGGCCGCCGATACCCTGTATCCTGAGCGCTCGCGGGTCTTCGAAAATCTCGGCATGACCGCCGCCAAGCTCGGCCAGCGTGATCTGGCCCAGCAACAGCTGGAAAAAGCCCTGCGCCTGAATCGCCAACAACCGCGCGCATTGCTGGAAATGGCTGAGTTGTCCTTCGAAGACAGGCATTATGTGCCCGCGCGTGACTATTACGACCGTTTCAGCCAGCTCACCGAACAAAATGCACGTAGTCTATTGCTCGGCGTTCGGCTGGCAAAAGTGTTTGAAGATCGCGACAAGGCAGCCAGTTACGGTCTGCAATTAAAACGACTCTATCCCGGTACGCCGGAATATCAGCAATACCTGTCGGAGCAATGATGAAAGCGGCGCATCCCGAAGTTGTAGCAGCGAATCGCGTAAATCCCGGTGAGACCCTGCGCCAGGCCCGCGAAAGCAATGGCTGGTCGCTGGCCGAAGTGGCCCTCAAGCTCAACCTCACCGTGACGTCCCTGAGCAATCTTGAAGCCGGCGCTTTCGACAAGCTGCCGGGGCATACCTTCGCTCGCGGTTACATTCGCGCCTATGCCAAATTGCTCGGCATGGACCAGACCGTTCTGGTTCAGCAATTCGACCAGTCCACCGGTACCGATTCCCAGGGCAGCAACGTTCATGCCCTCGGTCGTATCGAAGAGCCGGTGCGCGTTTCCCACACCATTTTGCGTATCGTCAGCCTGTTGCTGCTGATCGCGGTCATCGGCGGCGGTTTCGTCTGGTGGCAGGATCAGACCTCGCAGCGCACCCGCGATCTGACCAGCCTGGCGCCGGAACACGTCGAAGTCGAAGGCGCGGACGGCACCACGCAGATCCACCCGATCGACGAGCCGGAAGATCAGGCTGTCGCCGAAAATCAGGCCGACAGTTCGACAACGCTGGCCTTGCCGCAGTCGGAAACCAGTGCTGAATCCACCGGTGCCGAGTCCGCAGCGCCAGCAACCGAGCCGGCTGCCCCGGCAGTTGCGCCAAGCGCTCCGGCACAGACGCCTGCACCAGTGGTGGCGGCTCCGGCCACTCCAGCGCCGAGTGTCCCAGCGACACCTGTCCCGACCGCGCCGGTTGCTCAAGCGCCAAGCGCTGAAGCAGCTGCGCCGGTTGCCGACGAAGGCCAGGTGCAATTGCAGTTCACCGGCGATTGCTGGGCACAGGTGACCGATGGCCGTGGCAAAGTGATTTTCAGCGGCCTGAAGCATAAAGGCGACAGCGTGAGTGTTTCCGGCAAGCCGCCGCTCGCCGTACGTCTGGGCGTTGCCCGCGCGGCACAGGTCAGCTACAACGGCCAACCGGTCGATATCGCTCCGTTCACCAGTGGCGAGACTGCTCGCCTGAAGTTGGGTCAATAAGTCATGCACGGCGAATCTCCAATCAAACGTCGCGAATCGCGCAAGATCTGGGTCGGCAACGTACCGGTGGGCGGCGACGCGCCGATCGCTGTGCAGAGCATGACCAACAGCGACACCAATGACGTCGCCGCGACCGTGGCGCAGATCAATCGTCTGGAAGCCGCCGGCGTCGACATCGTTCGCGTCTCGGTGCCGGACATGGACGCCGCCGAGGCGTTCGGCAAGATCAAGCAACTGGTCAAAGTGCCGTTGGTGGCTGACATCCACTTCGACTACAAAATCGCCTTGCGCGTGGCCGAACTGGGTGTGGACTGTCTGCGCATCAATCCGGGCAACATCGGTCGCGAAGACCGCGTGCGTGCCGTGGTCGATGCGGCGCGTGATCGCGGCATTCCGATCCGCATCGGCGTCAACGCCGGTTCGCTGGAAAAAGACCTGCAAAAGAAATACGGCGAGCCGACCCCGGCGGCGCTGGTTGAATCCGCGCTGCGCCACGTTGAACACCTCGAACGCCTGAATTTCCAGGACTTCAAGGTCAGCGTGAAGGCCTCCGATGTGTTCATGGCCGTCGAAGCCTACCGCCTGCTGGCGAAAGAAATCGTCCAGCCGCTGCACCTCGGCATCACTGAAGCTGGCGGTTTGCGCTCGGGCACGGTGAAATCCGCCGTGGGCCTAGGTATGCTGCTCGCCGAAGGGATTGGCGATACTATCCGCATCTCGCTGGCGGCCGACCCGGTCGAGGAAGTGAAGGTCGGTTACGACATTCTCAAGTCTTTGCATCTGCGTTCCCGTGGCATCAACTTCATCGCCTGCCCGAGCTGCTCGCGGCAGAACTTCGATGTGGTCAAGACCATGAACGAGCTGGAAGGGCGCCTTGAAGACCTGCTGGTGCCGCTGGATGTCGCGGTCATCGGTTGCGTGGTCAACGGCCCCGGCGAAGCCAAGGAAGCCCATATCGGCTTGACCGGCGGCACGCCAAACCTGATTTACATCGACGGCAAGCCGTCGCAGAAGCTGACGAATGACAATCTGGTGGACGAGCTGGAAAAGCTGATCCGCCAGAAAGCGGCCGAAAAGGTCGAAGCTGACGCTGCCGTTATCGCGCGCGGCTGATCGAACGAATTAAGGAAATTTTGTGAGCAAGTCTCTGCAAGCCATTCGTGGCATGAACGACATCCTGCCCGAACAGACCCCGCTGTGGCGTTATTTCGAAGGCACTGTGGCGCGTCTGCTGGATAACTACGGTTACAAGCAGATCCGCATGCCGATCGTCGAGTTCACCGAGCTGTTCAAGCGCTCGATCGGCGAAGTCACCGATATCGTCGAAAAAGAGATGTACACCTTCGAAGACCGCAACGGTGATTCCCTGACCCTGCGTCCGGAAGGTACTGCTGCGTGCGTGCGTGCCGTGCTTGAGCACGGCATCACCGGCGGTGGTCAGGTGCAGAAACTCTGGTACATCGGCCCGATGTTCCGCCACGAGCGTCCGCAAAAAGGCCGTTATCGCCAGTTCCACCAGATCGGTCTGGAAGTGTTCAACCTCGACGGTCCGGACATCGACGCCGAACTGATCATCATGACCTGGCGCCTGTGGGGCGAGCTGGGCATTCGTGATGCGGTCAAGCTCGAACTCAACAGCCTTGGCACCAGCGAATCCCGTGGTCGCTATCGTGAAGCGCTGGTCGAGTACCTCTCGGCGCACCACGACAAGCTCGATGAAGACAGCCAGCGTCGTCTGAAAACCAACCCGCTGCGCGTGCTCGACACGAAAAATGCCGACACTCAAGCGGTGTTGGTTGATGCGCCGAAAATGGCCGACTACCTCGACGACGAGTCCCGCGCTCACTTCGAAGGCCTGAAGGCGCGTCTGGATGCCGTCGGCATTCCTTACGTGCTCAACCCGAAACTGGTGCGTGGCCTCGATTACTACAGCAAAACCGTTTTCGAATGGGTCACCGACAAGCTCGGCGCCCAGGGCACCGTGTGCGCGGGCGGCCGTTACGACGGTCTGGTCGAGCAGATGGGCGGCAAGCCAACCCCGGGCGTCGGTTTCGCCATGGGCATCGAGCGTCTGGTGTTGATGCTCGAAACCCTTGAGCAGATTCCGCAGGAAATTTCCCGTCAGGTCGACGTCTACCTCTGCGCCTTCGGTGAAGAGGCCGAGCTGGCCGGTCTGGCCCTGGCCGAACGGGTTCGCGATGAACTTCCAAACCTGCGCCTGCAAGTCAATGCCGGCGCCGGCAGCTTCAAAAGCCAGTTCAAGAAGGCCGACAAGAGCGGTGCGCTGTACGCATTGATCCTCGGTGACGACGAAATGGCCCAGCAAGTGGTAGGTTTCAAACCCCTGCGTGGCCAGGGCGAACAACAAAGCATTGCCTGGGATGCGCTTGCCGCTCACCTGGCCACCTGCGTCGTGCAGGGTTGAAGCTGTCTTAACAGCCGATTTAGCGATTAAGGAGTATTGGGGTGTCGAGTACCGAAGACGAACAGTTGGCGGATTTGAAGGACTGGTGGACACGCAACGGCAAACCTCTGGTCACCGGCGGCCTGTTGGCGCTGGTCATCGTGTTCGGCTGGCAGGCCTATCACAAGTACCAGAGCAACCAGTCGCAAGGCGCCTCGGTGCTCTATCAGCAATTGCTGGAAACCACGCTGACGCCTGACGGCAAGCCTGATGCCGCCCGCGTTGCGGATCTGGCCGGCAAGCTCAACAGCGAGTACGGCGGTTCTGCCTATGCGCAATACGGCAGCCTGTTCGTCGCCAAAGTGGCGGTCGACAGCGGCAAGCTGGACGACGCGGCAACCGAACTCAAAGCCATCGTCGACAAACCGGCCAACCCGGCGCTGGGCGAAATCGCCCGTCAGCGTCTGGCGCAGGTGCTGGGCGCGCAGGACAAGGCCGAAGACGCCCTGAAACTGCTCGACGGCGATGCCGACAAAGCGTTCCTGGCCACTCGCGAAGAACTCAAGGGCGACCTGCTGGTGCGCTTGGGCCGTACCGATGACGCGAACAAGGCGTATCAAAAAGCCAAGGCGGCACTGTCGGATGAAGCGGCGGTCGGTGGCCTTCAAATCAAGCTCGACGACCTGGCCAAAGGGGATGCGTGACGTGATCCGTTGGAAGCATGCAGCATTGCTGGCTCTGGCCCTTCTGGCCGCGGGTTGCAGCAGCAACAGCAAGAAAGAATTGCCACCGGCCGAACTGACCGACTTCAAAGAAGAAGTCGTTCTGCAGAAGCAGTGGAGCCGCTCGATCGGTGACGGTCAGGGCGAAACCTACAACATGCTGGTGCCGGCGATCGACGGTGACACCATCTACGCCGCCGATGTGACTGGTGTGGTGATGGCGCTGGATCGCAGCAACGGCGACGTGAAGTGGGACCAGGATCTGGAACTGCCTGTCTCCGGCGCCGTCGGCGTGGGTTATGGTCTGGTACTGATCGGTACGCTGCGTGGCGAAGTCGTCGCTCTGGACACCAGCAACGGTGAAGAGAAGTGGCGTGCCCGCGTCAACAGTGAAGTGCTCGCGCCGCCGGCCAACAATGGCGACGTGGTCGTCGTGCAGACCCAGGACGATCGTCTGATCGGTCTGGACGCTGCCACCGGCAACCAGCGCTGGGTGTATGACAGCACCCCGGCGGTCCTGACCCTGCGTGGCACCAGTGCTCCGCTGGTCACCAACCGCCTGGCGGTAGCTGGCCTGTCGACCGGTAAAGTGGTCGCGCTGGACATCTCCAACGGCGTGCCGGTGTGGGAACAACGCATCGCCATTCCACAGGGTCGTTCGGAGCTGGAGCGCGTCGTCGACATCGACGGCGGTCTGCTGCTGTCGGGCGGCACGCTGTACGTGGCCAGCTATCAGGGTCGCGTTGCGGCACTGGACCTGGAAAGCGGTCGTCAACTGTGGCAGCGCGATGCGTCGAGCTACGCCGGTATCGCTCAAGGTTTCGGCAGCGTCTACGTGAGCCTGTCCTCGGGCACCGTTGAAGGCGTCGATGAGCGTTCCACCACCGCACTGTGGAGCAACGACTCGCTGGCTCGCCGTCAACTGTCGGCTCCGGAAGTGTTCTCCAGCTACGTAGCTGTGGGTGACCTGGAAGGTTATCTGCATCTGCTGAGTCAGGTCGACGGTCGTTTCGTCGGCCGTGAGCGCATCGACAGCGACGGCCTGCGTGCCCGTCCGCTGGTGGTGGGCGACACGATTTATGTGTATGGCAACAGCGGCAAACTGGAAGCCCTGACCATCAAGTAACAACTATGCTTGGGGTTCATCCCCAAGCGGCCCTGCATCAGCAGGGTTTGCAGCGCCCCCGGGTGTTGCCCCGAGCACCAGCCGCTGCCTCGCAGCGGCTTTTGTATTTTCTGAAATAACGAAGTGGAGAGCCGCATGGTTCCCGTAATCGCCCTGGTGGGCCGACCGAACGTCGGCAAGTCCACCTTGTTCAACCGCCTGACCAGGACTCGTGACGCCATCGTCGGCGACCTGTCCGGTCTGACCCGTGATCGCCAGTACGGTGAGGCCAAGTGGCAAGGGCGTTCCTACATTCTGATCGACACCGGCGGTATCTCCGGTGACGAACATGGTATGGACGAAAAAATGGCCGAGCAGTCGCTGCTGGCCATCGAAGAAGCCGATGTGGTGCTGTTTCTGGTAGATGCCAAGGCCGGTTTTACCGCTGCCGACCAGATGATCGCCGAGCATTTGCGCAAACGTAACAAGCGTTCCCACGTGGTGGCCAACAAGGTCGACAACATCGACCCGGAAATGGCCCGCGCCGAATTCGCCCCGCTGGGCATGGGCCACGCGATCCCGATCGCCGGCGCCCACGGCCGTGGTATCACGCAACTGCTGGAAGCCGCCCTGAGCGAATTCCCGCGCGATGATGACGAGCCGGCTGAAGGTGAAGAGGAAGAAGTCGTTGCCGAAGGCGAGGAAGCCAAGCGCATTCCTGGTCCGAGCGAAAAAGACGGGATCAAGATCGCCATCATCGGTCGTCCGAACGTCGGCAAGTCGACCCTGGTCAACCGCATGCTTGGTGAAGACCGGGTCATCGTGTACGACCAGCCGGGCACCACCCGCGACAGCATCTACATTCCGTTCGAGCGCAATGAAGAGAAGTACACGCTGATCGACACCGCCGGTGTGCGCAAGCGCGGCAAGATCCACGAAGAAGTCGAAAAGTTCTCCGTGGTCAAAACCCTGCAGGCGATCAAAGACGCCAACGTGGTGATCTTCGTGATGGACGCCCGCGAGGGTGTGGTCGATCACGACCTGAACCTGCTGGGCTTCGCGATCGAATCCGGTCGTGCGCTGGTCATCGCGATCAACAAGTGGGATGGCATGACGCCGAGCGAGCGCGACTTTGTGAAAGTCGAGCTGCAACGTCGTCTGTTCTTCGTCGACTACGCCGACATTCACTTCATCTCGGCGTTGCACGGCACGGGCGTGGGCAACCTCTACGCTTCGGTGCAGAACTCGTTCAAGTCCGCTGTTACCCGCTGGCCGACCAACCGTCTGACCCAGATTCTCGAAGATGCGGTGGGCGAGCACGCGCCGCCGATGGTCAACAACCGTCGGATCAAGCTGCGTTACGCTCACCTCGGTGGTGCGAACCCGCCGATCATCGTGATCCACGGTAACCAGATCGAGAAAGTGCCGAAGTCGTACGTGCGCTATCTGGAGAACACTTACCGTCGTGTACTCAAGCTGGTCGGTACGCCGATCCGCATCGAGTTCAAGGGCGGCGAGAACCCGTACGAAGGCAACAAGAACACGCTGACCGACCGCCAGGTCAACAAGAAGCGTCGCTTGATGTCGCACAACAAGAAAGCCAGCAAAAAGCGCCGCGACAAGAAGTGATCCGAGGCCCTGCACAATTTTGTGTGGGGCTTTTGTGGCGAGGGGATTTATCCCCGATGGGCTGCGCAGCAGCCCCAAAACCTGTGTCCGCGGTGTATCAGTCAAACCGCATTCAACGGGTTTGCGACTGCTTCGCAGCCGGAACGGGGATAAATCCCCTCGCCACAGGATTGGGTTTGTTCAATGAGAGAAGGGCGCCGTTTGGCGCCCTTTTTTTATGGGCGCCGGATGGGCTATCCTCGGGCTCTCCCGCGCCGTCGTCAGAGCCGGGTGTTGAGCAGAGAACCCCCGATGATCACCAGCAAGCTGCCGAATGTCGGCATCACTATTTTCACGCAGATGTCTCAGCTCGCGGCGCAGACCGGCGCGATCAACCTGTCCCAGGGTTTCCCGGATTTCGACGGCCCGCAGTCGTTGCGTGATGCGGTCGGGCGGCATATCGCCAGTGGCCATAACCAGTATTCGCCGATGACCGGTTTGCCGGCGTTGCGTCAGCAGATCGCGGCCAAGATCGCGCGCAGCTATGGCGTGACTGTCGATGCCGATCATGAAGTGACGGTAACGCCCGGTGCGACTCAGGCAATCTTCTGCGCGATTCAGGCAGTGATTCACAGAGGCGATGAAGTCATCGTCTTCGATCCATGCTACGACAGTTACGCACCGGCAACGGAGCTGGCGGGTGGTCGTTGCGTGCATGTGCAGCTGAATCCGGACGATTTCTCCATCGATTTCGATCAACTCGCAGCGGCCCTCAGTCCGCGGACGAAAATGATCGTCATCAACACCCCGCACAACCCCAGCGGCGCATTGATCAGCCGCGCCGAGCTCGATCAACTGGCGGCGTTGATCCGCGATCGCGACATCTATCTGATCAGCGACGAAGTCTACGAGCACTTGGTTTTCGACGGCGTGCCGCATGTCAGCGTGCTGGCCCATGAAGAGTTGTATCAGCGCGCGTTCGTGGTCAGTTCGTTCGGCAAGACGTACCACGTCACCGGCTGGAAAACCGGCTACGTCGTCGCCCCGCCAGCGCTGACGGCCGAGCTGCGCAAGGTGCATCAGTACGTCAGTTTCTGTGGCGTCACGCCGCTGCAATACGCGCTGGCCGATTACATGGCCGAGCACCCGGAACACGTTGAAGAGCTGCCGGGTTTCTATCAGGCCAAGCGCGATCTGTTCTGCGATCTGCTCGCGCCGTCGCGCTTCAGTTTTACCCGGGTCACTGGCACCTATTTCCAATTGGTCGATTATTCGCAGATCCGTCCTGATCTGAATGATGTCGAAATGGCCATGTGGATGACTCGCGAACACGGTGTCGCGAGCATTCCGGTGTCGGTGTTCTACCAGAATCCACCGCAAGGCCAGCGCCTGATACGCCTGTGCTTTGCCAAACGCGAGGAGACGCTGCGTGAAGCGGCGGCGAAACTATGCGTGATCTGAGTGCATTGCCAGACCTGACTCTGGCGCTGATCCAGACCAGCCTGGCCTGGCACGACCGCCAGGCCAACCTCGAGCATTTTGAGCTGCTGCTGGAGCAGGCCCGTGGCGCCGATCTGATTATCCTGCCGGAGATGTTCACCACCGGTTTTTCCATGGAATCGGAAACCCTCGCCGAAGCCGAAAACGGCCCGACCAGCAAATGGCTGCGGGCGCAGGCGGCCAAGTTCGATGCGGTCATCACTGGCAGCGTGATCATCCAGGCGGCTGACGGCAGCCATCGCAACCGCTTGCTGTGGGCGCGGCCGGACGGTGAAGTGCTGCATTACGACAAACGTCACCTGTTTCGTATGGCCGGGGAGCACAACCATTACACCCCGGGCGAGCGGCAGGTGCAGTTCGAACTAAAGGGTTGGCGGATTCGTCCGCTGATCTGCTACGACCTGCGTTTCCCGGTGTGGAGCCGCGACGCGCAGGACACCGATCTGCTGCTGTACACCGCCAACTGGCCGGGCGCACGGCGTCTGCACTGGAACCGCCTGCTGCCGGCACGAGCGATTGAAAATCTCTGCTACGTGGCAGCGGTAAATCGGGTGGGCAGCGATGGCAAAGGCTTCGCCTATACCGGCGACAGTCAGGTGCTGGATTTCCAGGGCGAGACGTTGCTGGCGGCGGGGGAGGCGGATGGCGTGTTCAAGGTGATTGTGGAAGCGGCGCCGTTGGCGGCGTATCGCGAGCGCTTTCCGGCGAACCTGGATGCCGACACTTTCGAGTTCACCTGATACTCCCAGCGCCTGTCAGGACGCCTTCGCGAGCAGGCTCGCTCCCACAGGGAAATGCATTCCAAATGTGGGAGCGAGCCTGCTCGCGAAGGGGCCATAAAAGTCAGCCAGAAACCTGTAGGCAAAAAAAGGCCCCGGAGCTCACACTCCGGGGCCTTTCGCATTTCAGCAGTCGGATTACGCCGCTTTCGCCTCTGGCTGGCTCAGCGAGCGGTTCAGCGCGCTGAACAATGCCTTGAAACTCGCCGTGGTGATGTTTTCATCGATACCCACGCCGTGCACTGCACGTTCACCGTTCACCCGCAATTCGATATAGGCCGCTGCTTTGGCATTGGTGCCCGCGCCGATCGCGTGTTCGTTGTAGTCCATGATTTCCACTGGAATCGGCAGGCCGGCGACCAGGGCTTCCAGCGCGCCGTTGCCCTTGCCGCGCCAGTGCAGGTTGGTTTCGCCCTGACCTTTGCTGGCCACTTCCACTTCGACGGCGCTGTTGCCGTTTTCTTCCTGCAGACGATGGCTGACCAGCGCGTACGGGGTGTTGGCCTGCAGGTATTCGCTGATCAACAGCGAGTGAATCTGCTTGGCCGTCATCTCCAGGCCCAAACGGTCGGTCTCACGCTGCACGACCTGGCTGAACTCGATCTGCATGCGCCGTGGCAGGCTGATGCCGTATTCCTGCTCCAGCAAGTAAGCGATGCCGCCCTTGCCCGACTGGCTGTTGACGCGGATCACCGCCTCGTAGCTGCGACCGATGTCGGCCGGGTCGATCGGCAGGTACGGCACTTCCCACAGGGTGTCCGGTTTCTGCTGGGCGAAGCCCTTGCGGATTGCGTCCTGGTGCGAGCCGGAGAACGCGGTGTGAACCAGGTCGCCAACGTACGGATGACGCGGGTGCACCTGGATCTGGTTGCACTCTTCGACGACCTTGCGCACGCCGTCGATGTCGGAGAAGTCCAGCTCAGGGTCGACGCCCTGGGTGTACATGTTCAGCGCGACGGTGACGAGGTCGACGTTGCCGGTGCGCTCGCCGTTGCCGAACAGGCAGCCTTCGACGCGGTCGGCGCCGGCCATAAGGCCCAGCTCGGTGGCGGCCACGCCGGTGCCCCGGTCGTTGTGGGTGTGCAGGCTGATGATCACGCTGTCACGACGGTTGATGTTGCGGCCGAACCACTCGATCTGGTCGGCGTAAACGTTCGGCGTCGCGCATTCAACCGTGGCCGGCAGGTTGAGGATCATCTTGTGCTCAGGCGTCGGGTTCCACACCTCGATCACGGCGTCGCAGACTTCCTTGGCGAATTCCAGCTCGGTAGCGCTGAAGGTTTCCGGCGAGTATTCGAAGGTCCACTCGGTTTCCGGCTGCATGGCTGCGTATTTGACGAACAGCTTGGCAGCGTTGACGGCGATGGCCTTGATACCGTCCTTGTCCTGGTTGAAGACGATGCGACGGAAAGAAGGCGAAGTGGCGTTGTACAGGTGAACGATGGCTTTCTTCGCCCCGCGCAGGGATTCGAAGGTGCGCTCAATCAGGTCTTCACGGCCCTGGGTCAGTACCTGAATGGTGGTGTCGTCCGGGATGTGGCCTTCTTCGATCAGCGTGCGCACGAAGTCGAAGTCGGTTTGCGACGCGGCCGGGAACGACGCTTCGATCTCCTTCACGCCGACCTGCACCAGGGTTTTCCAGAAGCGCAGCTTCTTCGCCGCGTCCATTGGTTCGATCAGCGACTGGTTGCCGTCACGCAGGTCGGAGCTGCACCAGATCGGCGCGGCGTCGATGGTCTTCGACGGCCAGGTACGATCCGGCAGGTTGATGACGGGAAACGCGCGGTATTTCGAAGACGGGTCTTTGAGCATGCTCATCGGGAAATTCCTTGTTGTCTGGGCCGAAAAGAGGCGGCCTGCCGGTTGAACGAATGTTCTTGGAAAAGCGTGGGACGAGGCGCAGCGATTCAGCCTGGCAGTCGTGCGCTGACGAGGCACAGGCTGCGGTGCTGGCGAAGCTGAATGAGGGTGTGAGAGGTTTTCATGGCTTCAACCCTAACCGCGAGGGGAAAGGATGGCAAGCAGTCGAAAAAAATTGAGAGGAATACCCGAAAAGCGGGGTTTTGCAGGAATTTATTGCGCTTTAGGCGGTGGAAGTTGTTGATGTTTGCGTAAGGCTAGATTGGGGCGCAATTGAGTTTTAGGAGATTCATTGAGTATGGCGGTGTTTTATAGGCCGCCTTCGCGAGCAGGCTCGCTCCCACAGGGGATCTTTGTTGTGAATAAGATCCAGTGTGGGAGCGAGCCTGCTCGCGAAGAGGCCGGTCGCCTCAACCCATATTCAAGGTTGAAAGGCACCAATGAAAATCGCCGGATCCACCCGCGCATCATTCAGGCTGACGTTCCAGTGCATATGCGGCCCGGTTGCCCGGCCGGTCGCGCCGACTTTGCCGACCACCGCGCCGCGCGCCAGTTGCTGGCCGTTTTTCACGTCGATCTTCGACATGTGGCAGAACATGCTGATAAAGCCTTGGCCGTGGTCAACAAACACCGTGTTGCCGTTGAAGAAGTAATTGCCGATCAGAATCACCTTGCCCGCCGCCGGGGTCTTGATCGGCGTGCCCGCTGGCACTGCGAAATCGAGGCCGGCGTGAGGATTGCGCTCTTCGCCGTTGAAGAAACGACGCACACCGAACTTGCTCGACAGCGGCCCGTTGACCGGTTTGTCCAGCAGCAGATTGCTCGGCGTGTTCGGGCTGAAACTGCGATAAGCCGCGATCTGTTCCGCCAGTTCGCTTTCAATGCGCTTAAGGTTGTCGGCGTTCGGATTGACCTGCTGTTTGTTCTTCAGGGTGATGTGCTGTTCCGGGTATTTCTTGCTGCCCACGGTAAACGGCAGGTTACGCCCGCCACTGCTGATCTGCTGCGAGCCAGGTTTGACCGTCAGCGGCACGCCGACGATCGCCAGCCAATTGTTCTGCTCTTTGACCACCAGCACCGGTTTGCCTTGATAGGTGGCTTTCGGCGCCTGCGCGGCGGTGCCCAGATCCACCACGGCGACGCCGCCCGGCACCGGTTTGTTCAGCAGCCGAGTGATGTAACTGTCGGCGTGGGCGTTGAAGGTCAGGCAGAGCAACAGCAGCGGAGCGAGAAAACGCGGCATGGATCAGTCCAGTAAAGAGAGGGTGACGGGCGTCAGGTGATTGTCCTCGACGCGCACTTGCAGTTCGCCTTCGCCGAGCTTGGCTTTCAGGCGCTGGCCGGTGTGGGTCTGCGCAGCGTTGCGGATCGCGTGGCCACGCTCGTCGAGCAGAATGCTGTAACCCCGGCCGAGAGTCGCCAACGGGCTGACCACGTGCAGCGTCTGCATCTGACTGTGCAATAGCTGACGACGCTGTTTCAGAGCATCGCGCATGGCTCGGGGCAAACGTTCGGCGAGGCTGTCGAGGCGCTGGCGAAGCATCGCCAGTTGGCGTCCCGGATGTTGCCCGGCGAGGCGGGTTTCCAGACGGATCAGGCGTTCGCGGCGGGTATTGAGATGGCGTTCGAAGGCCCGGCGCATGCGCATGTCCAGATCATCCAGACGCTGAGCCTGCTGGCGCAGACGTTCGCCGGGATGCCGCAACCGTCGGGCCATGCCTTCCAGACGCAGGCGATCACGCATCAAGCGGTCACGCATGCGCATCACCAGACGCCGGTGCAGGCTTTCGACCTGACGGATCAGATGGCTGGAATCCGGAGCGAGCAGTTCGGCGGCGGCCGAGGGCGTCGGTGCGCGGACGTCGGCGACAAAATCGCTGATCGAAACATCGGTTTCATGGCCGACGGCGCTGACAATCGGTGTGACACAGGCATCGACCGCGCGCGCCACGGCTTCTTCGTTGAAGCACCAGAGGTCTTCCAGCGAGCCGCCGCCACGGGCCAGGATTAGCGCGTCAAAGCCACGGGCATCGGCCATTTTCAGCGCGCGAACGATTTGCGCGGTGGCCTCGCGGCCCTGCACAGCGGTTGGAATCAGGGTCAGTTGCACCTGCGGCGCACGGCGGCGGAATACGCTGATGATGTCGCGAATCACCGCGCCGGTCGGCGAACTGATGATGCCGATGCGCTGCGGATGCGCGGGCAGCGGCACTTTGCGTTCGGCACTGAACAGGCCTTCGGCACTGAGCTTTTCCTTCAGCGCATCGAAGGCCAGACGCAGCGCGCCGTCACCGGCCGTCTCCACGGTGTCGAGGATCAGCTGATAGTCGCCACGGCCTTCGAACAGCGAAACCTTGCCGCGCACCTTGACCGCCAGACCATCCTTCAACGCCTGACGTACGCGCGCGGCGTTCTGCCGGAACAGCGCGCAACGCACCTGCGCGCCGCTGTCCTTGAGGGTGAAATAGACGTGGCCGGACGCCGGGCGCGCGAGGTTGGAGATTTCGCCTTCGACCCAGATGTTGCTGAACACGTCTTCAAGCAACACCCGCGCACGGCCGTTGAGCTGGCTGACGGTCAGGACTTCACGGTCCAGGCCAAGTCTTGCAAAGGGATCTTTAATCATGGGGCGCAGTTTAAAGGCATTTGCCCGCCAATCACCATGACGCCGCACAAAACCCTGTGGGAGCGAGCCTGCTCGCGAAAGCATTGTGTCAGCGGACAACAACGGGAATGACACTCCGCCTTCGCGAGCAGGCTCGCTCCCACATGGGATCAATTTGATATCTGGTCGTGCTGCCCGCTACTGGCTACAGTCAGCGCGGTCTTATAAAGGATGCGGACGATGAGCATGATGGAGCTGTTGGGGGCGTGGTCGTGGGGCGCTGGCGGTTGGGCGGTCATCGGGTTGGCCATTGCCTTGGCCTACATCGTCTTCGGCATCGCCGGTTTCGGCACTGCGCTGGTCGCGGGGCCGATGCTGATTCTGTTCATGCCGCTATCGAAAATCGTGCCGCTGCTGGTGCTGCTGGATTTCGTCGCGGCGTTCGGCAATCTGCTGCCCTCGCGGCGCGACGTCGCCAAGCCGGAATTGCTCAGGCTGCTGCCGTGCATGGCAATCGGCTGCACGCTGGGGGTGATCTTCCTGCTGAATCTGAAATCCGATCTGTTGCTGCTGTTGATGGGGCTGTTTATCAGTGCCTATGCGGTTTACAGCCTGTGGGTCAAAGCGCGCCCCGCGCAGTTGTCAGCGGCGTGGGCGGTGCCGATGGGCACGGTGGGTGGGTTGTTCGGCGCGTTGTTTGGCAGTGGCGGCTTTCTTTACGCGATTTATCTGAACAGCCGCCTGCCCAAGGAAGCGGCGCGGGCCACGCAAAGTGCGTTGATCAGTTGCAGCACCGTGGTGCGCTTGAGCCTGTTTGTCATCGCCGGTGTGTATGCCGAGCTACCCTTGTTGATGCTGGCGCTGTGTCTGTTGCCGGCCATGGCGCTGGGCTTGTGGATCGGGCGGCGGCTGACCATGAGATTGTCCCGTGAGGCGTTTGTGCGGCTGGTGACTTGGCTGGTGCTGGCCAGCGGCATCGCGTTGATCGTGCGCTATTTCAGCACTTGACCGGATTTCTTCAGGGATTAAGCTGCCGGCCTTTAGAGCGCCTTCGCGAGCAGGCTCGCTCCCACAGGGGATTGCATTCGAATGTGGGAGCGAGCCTGCTCGCGAAGGCGTCAGAAGCCATACCGCAGGACTCTCCATGAACTCGCAAAGCATCATCGTCCCGAAAATCTCCACCCTGCCGGTGCACGAGCCCCGGGCGCGGGCGATCGTGCGCTGGCTGGTGCGCAAGAATATCATCGAAGAACAGCTGACTACCTGCGGCCGCACTGGCAACCGTATGGCCCACGCCATCGCTGATGGTGCTCGCGCCGTGGTGCTGCACCCGCAAGCGCTGCCGTTCGGCGAGCCGGTCAATGGCCTGGAGATCGTCACCAAACGCTGCATCTACACCCCGGCCAAAGGCTTTCTCGAAGAGGCCGGTTGCGCCGAATGTCGCCGCGAAGTGGGCGAGGCGCTGTTCGAGAGTCTTGAAGACTGGTTTCCAGGCCGCACCGACAATTTCACCTGCCCCGAATGCGGGCATGAGGACGACATCAACGGCTTTCTGTTTTTGCAGGAATGCGCGTTTTCCAACCTCGGCTTCATTTTCAACAATTGGCTGGAGGCGGGGTTCAAGCAGAGCTTTATCGACGAGTTCGCCGATTGGCTCGATCAACCTGTCTCTTGGGTCAAGGTGGAGCTGTAGGGCCGGGCTTTTCCATCTATCAATTAGGCTGAGTTTTACATTGAACAGCAGGGGGTGTCTGACTATAATGGCGCGCTTCCATTTTCCCGCTCGGGAGCCCCCGCGATGCTGCGTATCAGCCAAGAAGCTCTGACATTCGACGACATTCTCCTAGTGCCCGGTTATTCCGAGGTACTTCCCAACGAAGTCAGTCTCAAGACCCGTCTTACCCGTGGCATCGAACTGAATATTCCTCTGGTTTCTGCCGCCATGGACACCGTTACTGAAGCCCGTCTGGCAATCGCCATGGCTCAGGAAGGTGGCATCGGCATTATCCACAAGAACATGACCATCGAGCAGCAAGCTGCCGAAGTACGCAAGGTCAAGAAGTTCGAAGCCGGTGTGGTCAAGGATCCAATCACCATCGAGGCCGATGCCACGGTGCGTGATCTGTTCGAACTGACCCGTCTGCACAATATCTCCGGCGTTCCGGTCCTGCACGATGGCGACCTGGTCGGCATCGTCACCTCCCGCGACGTACGTTTCGAAAACCGTCTGGAAGCCACTGTCCGCGAAGTGATGACGCCTAAAGAGCGTCTGGTCACGGTCAAGGAAGGCGCCGACAAGAACGACGTCCGTGAACTGCTGCACAAGCACCGCATCGAGCGCGTGCTGATCGTCGACGACAAATTCGCCCTCAAAGGCATGATGACCGTCAACGACATCGAAAAAGCCAAAGCCTACCCGCTGGCCAGCAAGGACGATCAAGGTCGTCTGCGCGTTGGCGCTGCGGTCGGCACCGGTAAAGACACCGGTGATCGCGTGACTGCACTGGTCAATGCCGGCGTGGACGTGGTGGTGGTCGACACCGCACACGGTCACTCCAAAGGCGTGATCGACCGCGTACGCTGGGTCAAAGAGAACTTCCCTGAAGTGCAGGTGATCGGCGGCAACATCGCCACCGGCGCTGCCGCCAAGGCCCTGGCCGAAGCCGGCGCCGACGCAGTCAAGGTCGGTATCGGCCCTGGCTCGATCTGCACCACCCGTATCGTCGCCGGTGTCGGCGTACCGCAAATCAGTGCCATCGCCAACGTCGCCGCTGCCCTTGAAGGCACTGGCGTACCGTTGATCGCCGACGGCGGTATCCGTTTCTCCGGTGACCTGTCCAAGGCCATCGTGGCCGGTGCGTCCTGCGTGATGATGGGCTCGATGTTCGCCGGTACCGAAGAGGCCCCGGGCGAGATCGAACTGTTCCAGGGCCGTTCGTACAAGGCTTATCGCGGCATGGGTTCGCTGGGCGCCATGTCCCAGGCTCAAGGTTCGTCCGACCGTTACTTCCAGGACTCCTCGGCAGGCGCCGAGAAACTGGTTCCGGAAGGCATCGAAGGCCGTGTGCCGTACAAAGGCACCCTGAGCGCGATCATTCACCAGTTGATGGGCGGTCTGCGTTCCTCGATGGGTTACACCGGCAGCGCCAACATCGAAGAAATGCGTACCAAACCCGAGTTCGTGCGGATCACCGGTGCCGGCATGGCCGAGTCCCACGTTCACGACGTGCAGATCACCAAGGAAGCGCCAAACTACCGCGTAGGTTGAGGCTTCCAGCAAAACGTTAAATCACCGGGGCTGTTCATTCAGCCCCGAGTTGTTTCTGATTCACTACATGAGAATGAGTCATGGCCCTCGACATTCACGCTCACCGCATCCTGATCCTCGACTTCGGTTCGCAATACACCCAGCTGATTGCCCGCCGCGTGCGCGAGATCGGCGTGTACTGCGAACTGCACCCGTTCGACATGGACGAAGATGCGATCCGCGAATTCGCCCCTAAAGGCGTCATCCTCGCCGGCGGCCCCGAGTCCGTGCACGAAGCCAACAGCCCGCGCTGCCCGCAGGCGGTGTTCGACCTCGGCGTTCCGGTGTTCGGCATCTGCTACGGCATGCAGACCATGGCCGAGCAACTGGGCGGCAAGGTTGAAGGTTCCGAACTGCGTGAGTTCGGTTACGCCCGCGTTGACGTGGTCGGCAAGAGCCGCCTGCTCGACGGCATCGAAGACCACATCGACGCCGACGGCCTGTTCGGCCTCGACGTGTGGATGAGCCACGGTGACAAAGTCACCAAGATGCCGGAAGACTTCCACATCCTCGCCAGCACCCCGAGCTGCCCGATCGCCGGTATGTTCAACGACGACCGCGCTTACTATGGCGTGCAGTTCCACCCGGAAGTGACCCACACCAAGCAGGGCGGGCGCATCCTGTCGCGCTTCGTGCTCGACATCTGCGGCTGTGAAGCCCTGTGGACGCCGTCGAAGATCGCTGAAGACGCCATCGCCAACATCCGCGCCCAGGTCGGCACCGACAACGTGCTGCTGGGTCTGTCCGGCGGCGTTGACTCCTCGGTGGTTGCCGCGCTGTTGCACAAGGCCATCGGCGATCAGCTGACCTGCGTCTTCGTCGACAACGGCTTGCTGCGTCTGCACGAAGGCGAGCAAGTGATGGCCATGTTCGCCGAGAACATGGGCGTCAAGGTGATCCGCGCCAACGCTGAGGAGCAGTTCCTCAACAACCTGGCCGGCGAAGCCGACCCGGAAAAGAAGCGCAAGATCATCGGCCGTACCTTCATCGACGTGTTCGATGCCGAATCCTGCAAGCTGGACAACATCAAGTACCTGGCTCAGGGCACCATCTACCCGGACGTGATCGAGTCGGCTGGCGCGAAAAGCGGCAAGGCCCACGTGATCAAGTCGCACCACAACGTGGGCGGCCTGCCGGAAGAGATGAACCTGAAACTGGTCGAGCCACTGCGCGAACTGTTCAAGGATGAAGTGCGTCGTCTGGGCCTGGAACTGGGCCTGCCGTACGACATGGTCTACCGTCACCCGTTCCCGGGCCCGGGCCTGGGCGTGCGCATCCTCGGTGAAGTGAAAAAGGAATACGCCGACCTGCTGCGTCGCGCCGACCACATCTTCATCGAAGAACTGCGCAAGGCCGATTGGTATCACAAGGTCAGCCAGGCGTTCGTAGTGTTCCAGCCTGTCAAATCGGTCGGCGTGGTCGGCGACGGCCGTCGTTACGCCTGGGTCGTTGCCCTGCGTGCCGTAGAAACCATCGACTTCATGACCGCACGTTGGGCGCACCTGCCTTACGAACTGCTGGAAACTGTCAGCGGCCGCATCATCAATGAAATCGAAGGCATTTCGCGCGTCACTTACGACGTGTCGAGCAAGCCGCCGGCGACGATTGAGTGGGAATGATCCTGCTGCGGTTCGAATAACGAAAAACCCTTGGCGTGAAGCCAAGGGTTTTTTCGTTTCAGAGCCCTGATAACTGATCAGGCGGGTAAACGACTTTGCAGGGTCATGCCGAGCTCGATCAGGCGCTCGGCTACTGCGGCGATGTCGCGGAAGACCATGCCGGTGATGCGACGCATCGACTGGTCCCAGATATAAAACCGGCCATCTGCGGTGCAATGCACCCTTGTTTGCACGATGTTGCTGGCGCTGTTGCGCCGCACGAGTGTGTATGTGCTTGGTTCTGTTTTCCGTATCACGAACATGCCATTGCGAGGCAGAAGCTTTTCCAGCGTTGCATCATTCCATGGCGGCACGGGGGCCTTGACCTGCAATCGCAGGTCAGCGAACAGAGGGTCGAAGGCGCTGTTTGTCGTCGCCCCGTTGTAAAACGGGCCGCGAGCGACTTCCACTCCCGGGTCGATCCTGAGGTCGGCCACCTCGTCGGGCCAGACTTCTTCGATGCGCAAACCGATGCCGCCGCGGAGTTCGCTTATGCCTGCCAGATCTCTGAAGGTATTGGTATTCGTGGCATCGACCAGAGCCACCCACTTGCCGGGTCTGTTGAGGAGCTTGTCACGCTCCATGATCTGCGTTGCGAGGCGCGCCTTGATCATCTGCTCTTCGATCGACGTGAGCGGGACTTTCAGCGTGCAGGTTTCTGCTGCATCCAGTCCATGAACCCGGACGCCATTGGCTTGGGCAGCCCGGATCAATTCGAGCATGTTGAACCGGTTCTCAGGGTCGGTACCCAGGCTGGACAAATAGGTACTGAGGTCCTCTGACATGTCTCCCGACAGGTAGAAATGGTTGAGGTCATCCTGGGCGAAATCACTCAGCAACCCACGCACGTAGAGCGTTTTGATATGCCGCGCGAACTTGGGCATGTTCTCGATCATGAAACGCGTGCTGGCGATGCGATCGAGGGTTTCACCGACGGCCAGTCCATCGGTACTGGCAAAGATGAGATCAATCAACTCATTGATCTCCATCTGCGGACTGACGGGCGGAATGACCGGGCGCTGGGGCAGGTTGATCCATTTCAACTCCCGATAGAATGCTTCGGCGTCGTTCAGCAGAGCCGTGCGTTGTTCTCCGAAATGGGCCACGTAGCGGTCGGTCGCCAGCAGATAGCGGCGCCCGGCGCTTGTGGTCTCGGCGGAGGCGTTGGGCAAGTTCATTGCCCATCTTCTCATTCCGGGTATTTCCGTCTCTGAGATACCCTTGAGCTTCGTAACCGGGCGTAGCGGACACGGAACGCCTGGAAGCGGTTCGACGCGTGGCAGGTCCACCGACGGTGTTGCCTCGGTTGAGCTCACATCAGTCTCCGGCAAACATGCCTTGCCCACGCATTGACCGCCTCCGCGCAGCCGCAGCGCTGGCATGCGCTCCCACTTGCCGGCGCTTCCCAGGCGGACCGGCAACGAATAAGCGAACTGATTGGGGCGCTCGGGATTGATGATTGCCCAGTTGCCACTGTCCTGCGAGTCGGCGAAGTAGCGCACGTAATAGGCGGCGCCATCCATTTCGATGGCATGACCGGGTTCTTTGTCGAGGCGGTAGATGCCTTCGTATTTCCCCGGCGTCGCCTCTACAGCGTGTTGCGCAAGTAACTCGTTGCATCGATAGCTGGCCGGTACTTGCGCAAAAGTCGAACCTTGCCGCGGAGCAGGCGTAATCAATGGCTCAGTGACATCGACGAATGCCTTTTCGCCGGGGATCTCGTTTGCCAACTCGCTGGCAGTTTCGTTGGACGACCTGACGGGCGGGGGATCCAGAGGCGGCAATAACCGTGAGTCAGCCGAAGTAAGTTCGATCAGCCCGCGCATCTCTTCAGCCTCGGCATACTCGACCTGTGGCCCAACTTCCAACTGCGCGCCAGTGCCAATCAGGAACGGAATATTGAATACGGTTTCGATCGCGCTGAGCACCGCACCGATAACCCCGGCTCTACGTTCGGTCGCCGTAATGCCGTTGATCGCCTGATCGATGTTCAGCCCCGTGTTAACGACGCCCGCCCCAATCAACGGCAAAGCTGCAGGCCAGCCCACGGCCGCCATCGGGCCGAACACTTTCAGCCCGGCGCTCAGATAGCCGGTCCAGAGTTTCTTGCGCAGGTCACTGTTGGACGTGAGCACCAGATGCGCCTCGGCAACCATGCCCGTGCGGGTCGACTCGCTTAACCACGTGAAGGCGTCACCGCTGATCGCAACGTTGCTGCGGTTGATCATTCGATGATCGCTGTGGCCCCAGGTGCTCACCAAACGGTTCATCAGATCAGTGAGGTTCTCGGTGATGTGATTGCTGTCAGCCAGCGAGAAGTGCTTGAGAAACAAAGAGCGTTTCTGCTCTGAATTCATCTGCTCAAGCATCCACCAGTGCAGATCCGCGGCAGTGTCCATCAGCCGAAAGGCCTGGGCCTGTCCCGGCAGGTAAAGGGTCTGCCGGCCACTGTCTTCGACCAGACGCAGCACGTTGGTGGCGACGTGACCGTCCAGATCCAGCGTGCGCACTTGCGCGCCGACCGGGTACGTCGATCGGAGCATTTGCAGGGTTACCGGCCAGCTTACGGGGCCGATCAGCGAGGTGACGATGCGTTGAAAATCATTGCCGTCAACGTCCCCCTGTTGCAGCGCCTGCACCGCCTGACTGAGGAAGTTGCACTTGGCCAGGGCGCGGAAATCGTCCGACGAGGTTTGCCAGAATTTGGTCAATTGACCGCTGTAACGCGTGCTGAAATCAACGGCCCAGAATGCCTTCAGCACATCGCTGCCAAGCAGTCGCACTTCGTTGCTCTGATTGAAATTCTCCGCGCCCGGGCCATCCGAGTAGAAGCCGCAGTAAAGGCCCAGCAAATCTGCGTTGTCTTGGTCGGTGGCGCGAAATCGATGGACGACCAGTTGCGTGAGGGTGAGCGTTTCATAAGGCTTTTCCAGCAAGTGCTCCCAACCGGTAAAGGTCAGCGTGCTGCTTTGCGCCGTTTTGAAACGATGGAAATAAACCTGGTCGGGATCAAGGCCAGATAGGCCCTTGGCGGCCAGCAGTTCGATCGCGACTAGCCGAGCCTCATCCAGCAGGCTTGGGCAGTTCTGCACAATGGTAGTGGCGATGGCTTTGAGGGCGGTTTTGTCCGCTGCGTTTGGCAGCAGACGACGTTCGGCAGTGGTCATTCGGGTGTTCATCCTTGAGACACAAAGGCAGAAGATGGCCCATGCGCTCAAGGGGAGGGTGTTACTCGGCTATTGCGTGTTGCGTATCGAAAGATATGCCTCAGCGCCGCGCCACATCGGAAAAATAGAACTTGTCCAGCGTATGCCGCGATTCGGTGTACTCGAACTGGCGGCCGTCCTGCAGGAAGGTCTGGTTGCTGACCACGATGACATGGCTCTGGCCGTCGAGGTCCAGATGGTGGTGGTCGTCCTTGCTGCACGGCACGGCTTCGATGGTGCGCTGGGCGTAGGCGATCTGCAGTTGCAGGGTCTGTTCGATGTGGGCGTAGATCGAATGTTCGGCGATGTCTGCAGACAGGTCGGGAATCACCTCGCTGACGAAGTGGTTGATGTCGAGGATGACGCGTTTGCCGTCGATGCGCCGCACCCGTTTGATCCGGGTGATCGGGCTGCCGGGTTCGGCATTGATGTGTTCGAGCAGCGCACCTTCCAGCGGCACCTGACACATCTCGACCACTTCGGTGCTGACGTCGTTGCCCAGTCGCGGGTGGGTCTCCTGGAAACTGACGATGCCGCCGAGCTGGAATTCGATCGGGTTGGTCGACAGCACGAACGCGCCTTTGCCGTGAATCTTCTGAGCGAAACCGCGCTCCTGCAACTGGTCGATGGCCTTGCGCACCGTGCCACGGCTGGCCTGATAGGTGTCCATCAGCTCGGTTTCGGAAGGCAGCCGGGCGCCGCGCTCCAGGCGTTGCGTGGTGATGCTGGCAAGCAAATCGCTGTAGATCTGGTTGTATTTGCTCATGGCTGGACTCTGTGCCGACGGTGCTCAAAACCCCGAACCTTAAGGGCAGGGTAGGGGTTTGTCCATGCGGACGAAGGAAAACATCTTAGGTCAGAGTAGGAAGAATCCGCGTTTTTCTGACGTTCATCCACGGATGCAAACTCGTACAGACGAGTTGTTGCATTAACTCGTACAGACGAGTATTTTTCCTCTCGGCGTGCTGCCAATAACAACAATCCACGACGGAAGAACAAGCATGAGCCATGACTACCCGAACATCGCCAAGGAGCTGCTGGAAAGCCTCGGTGGCCGCGACAACATCGAGCAGGCGGCGCATTGCGTGACGCGTTTGCGCCTGGCGCTGAAGAACCCCGCGCTGGTGAATGTGGCCGCGCTCAATGGCGTCGATCTGGTCAAGGGTTCGTTCTTCACCGGCGGCTTGTATCAAGTGGTCATCGGCCCGGGTGATGTTGAAAAGGTTTATGCCGAACTGCGCCAGCAGACGGGCCTGGCGGCATCGACCATCGCCGACGTTAAACAGAAAAGCGCCGAGAAGATAAACGCCATGCAGCGGCTGGTGCGGGTGTTTTCCGATGTGTTCATGCCGATCCTGCCGGCGCTGATCATTGCCGGCCTGTTGATGGGCATCAACAACCTGCTCGGTGCCAAGGGCATGTTCATCGAGGGCCAGACCCTGCTGGATGCCTATCCGAATCTCGACGGGTTGTGGAGTCTGATCAACCTGATGGCCAACACCTCGTTCGTGTTCCTGCCGGCGCTGGTCGGCTGGTCGGCGGCCAAGCGTTTCGGCGGCAGCGAAATTCTCGGCATTGTCCTCGGTCTGATGCTGGTACACCCGGACCTGCTCAACGCCTGGAATTACGGCAAGGCCGTGGCCGGGCTGGATGGGCAGCAACTGCCGTACTTCGACATCCTCGGCCTGTTCCAGGTGGAAAAGGTCGGCTACCAGGGGCAGATCCTGCCGATCCTGCTGGCGGCGTACGTGATGAGCGTCATCGAAAAATGGCTGCGCGCGCGAGTGCCCAACGCCGTGCAATTGCTTGTGGTGCCGATCACCACCATCGTTGTCACTGGTGTGCTGGCGCTGGCGATCATTGGCCCGGTGACCCGGCATATCGGCATCTACATCACCGAAGGGCTGGTGATGCTGTTCGATCTGGCGCCGTTGGTGGGAGGTCTGATTTTCGGTTTGCTGTATGCGCCGCTGGTAATCACCGGCATGCACCACATGTTCCTCGCCGTGGATCTGCAATTGATCTCGAGCCAGGGCGGCACCTTCATCTGGCCGATGATCGTCATGTCCAATCTGGCGCAGGGCAGTGCGGCCCTGGCGGTGTTCTGGATGACGCGCAATGCGCGGGACAAGAGCATGGCCTCGACCTCGGCGATTTCTGCGTATTTCGGCATCACCGAGCCGGCGATGTTCGGTGTCAACCTGCGCTACAAGTTTCCGTTTTACGCCGCGCTGGCCGGTTCGGCGCTGGGCTGCATGTTCCTCTCGCTGAACAAGATCCAGGCCTCGGCCATCGGCGTCGGTGGCCTGCCCGGTTTCATCTCGATCATTCCGCAGTTCATCCCGATGTTCGTCATCGGGATGCTGATTGCCATGCTCGTGCCGTTTGCCCTGACCTGCGTGCTGAGCATGAAGATCGTCCGCCCGGGTTACCGGGTTGCCTGAAATTGAACTGTAGGAGCTGCCGGAGGCTGCGATCTTTTGATCTTGCCTTTCAAAATCGAAAGATCGCAGCCTCCGGCAGCTCCTACAGAGATCGTAAAATTCAAGAGGGAAATCCGCCATGCAAGACTGGCAACGTTCGGTGATCTACCAGATCTACCCGAAGAGTTTTCACAGCCATGCCGGCAACGCCACCGGCGATCTGCTCGGCATCGTCGCCAAGCTCGATTACCTGCAATGGCTGGGGGTCGATTACCTGTGGATCACGCCGTTCCTGCGCTCGCCGCAGCGCGACAACGGCTACGACATCAGCGACTACTACGCGGTCGATCCGAGCTACGGCAGCATGGCCGACTGTGAACTGCTGATCGCCGAAGCGGGCAAACGCGGGATCAAGTTGATGCTCGACATCGTGGTCAACCACACCTCGATCGAGCATGTGTGGTTCCAGCAGGCGCGCAGCAGCCTCGACAACCCTTACCGCGACTTCTATATCTGGCGCGACCAGCCGAACAACTGGGAATCCAAATTCGGCGGCTCGGCCTGGGAGTACGAAGCGCAGACCGGCCAGTATTATCTGCACCTGTTCGACCACACCCAGGCGGATCTCAATTGGGACAACCCCAAGGTCCGCGACGAAGTGTTCAAGATGATGCGCTTCTGGCGCGACAAGGGTGTGGGTGGTTTTCGTCTGGACGTGATCAACCTGATCTCCAAACCGGCGGACTTTCCCGAAGACGACAGCGATGGTCGGCGCTTCTACACCGACGGGCCGAACGTGCACACCTACTTGCAGCAGATGCACCGCGAAGTCTTCGAAGGGCATGAGCTGATCAACGTCGGCGAGATGTCTTCGACACGTCTGGAACACTGCATTCGTTACTCCAATCCGCAGTCGAAAGAACTGTCGATGACCTTCAACTTTCATCACCTGAAGGTCGATTACCCGAATCTGCAGAAGTGGGTGCGCGCCGATTTCGATTTCCTCCAGCTCAAGCAGATTCTCTCCGACTGGCAGACCGGCATGCAGGCGGGTGGCGGCTGGAATGCGCTGTTCTGGTGTAACCACGATCAGCCACGCGTGGTCTCGCGGTTCGGCAATGACGGCGAATACCGCGAGCTGTCGGCGAAGATGCTTGGTACCGCGCTGCACTTTCTGCAGGGCACGCCTTTCGTCTATCAGGGCGAAGAACTGGGCATGACCAATCCGGGGTTCGAGAGCATCGAGCAATACCGTGACGTCGAGACCCTGAATATCTTTCGCCTCAAGCGTGAAGCCGGGGCAAGCGACCTCGACAACATGGCGGCGATCATGCAGAAGTCCCGCGATAACGGGCGCACGCCGATGCACTGGCACGCCGGGCACAACGCCGGCTTCACTCGCAGCGAACCATGGATCGGTGTGCCGGCCAATGCCGCACAGATCAACGTCGCGCATCAACTGCACGACCCGGAATCGGTGCTGCATCACTATCGGCGCCTGATCGCTTTGCGCCGCACTGAAGCGTTGATCTCCGACGGCGTCTATCGCCAACTACTGCCGGAGCATCCACAGGTCTGGGCGTACCTGCGCGAGGGGACGGGAGAACGCTTGTTAGTGGTGAACAACTTCTATGGCACTGCCTGTGAGGTCGAGCTACCGGCGCTGATCGACGAAGCCCAGGAGCAGCGCCTGCTGATCAGCAACTACCCGGACTGCCCGCAACGCAAGCGTTTGCTGCAGTTGCGACCTTACGAATCCTTCGTGCTGCACCTGACCGACCCCTGATTTTTTAACTGAATAACAACCTTTGAAAAAACACGCAGAACGCTGCGCGGGGGATTTGTGCGCGCTGAATTCCTGCAACCACACAATAAAAACAACGGGTGGCATATATGAGAGCAACCATAAATTACAGTCTGGCAGTCGCGGGGATTTTTCTGGCAATGCCCACGTCCTCACAGGCGCTGGAGTTCGGCGGCTATCTGCGCAGCGGTGTCGGTACTTCGGTCAACAGCAGCAGCCAGTCGTGTTTCCAGTTGCCCGGCGCGCAGACCAAATATCGCCTCGGTAACGAGTGCGAGCAGTACGGTGAGCTCGAGCTGCGCCAGGATCTGTACACCCTCGACGACGGCTCGGTGCTGAGCGTCGACGGCATGGCATCGCTGTACAACCGTTACGACCGCAGCCTGACGTTCAAGGAAGACAACGGCTCGATTCGTTTGCCGCAGGCTTACGCGCAATGGTCGGCGATGCCCGCGCTCAACGGCGGCTCGCTGTGGGCCGGTCGGCGCTACTACAAACGTAACGACATCCATATTTCCGATTTCTATTACTGGAACCAGAGCGCCACCGGTGCAGGCATTGAAGACGTGTTGCTCGGTGGCCTGAAATACAGCTACGCCTTTTCGCGCAAGGACAACCTTTACCAAAAGGATTACATCAACCGCCACGACTTCAACGTCGGCGGTTTCAACAGCAACCGCGGCGGAGAACTGGAGTTCGGCCTCAGCTACATCGACAAGCCCGACAGCCGCGACGCCCACCGTGGCTGGGCGATTACCACTCAGCACGTGCAGCAGGACTTTCTCGGCGGCAAGAACAAACTGGCGCTGCAATACGGCGAAGGGCCGGGCACCGGATTGGGCTATACCGGTAACGTCAGGCTTGATGACCGCAACAAGAGTTATCGGATCGTCGAGTTCTTCGACTGGCAACTGACGCCACGTTTTGGCGGACAATTCCAGGCGGTGTATCAGAAAGATATTCGTCAGGGCGACGCCGACCAGAACTGGCTGTCACTCGGTGTGCGCCCGGCCTATGCACTGAGCGAGCAGTTCAAACTGGTGACCGAACTGGGGCACGATCAGGTCGAGGCGGCGGACGGCACGCGCAAGCTGAGCAAGTTCACCTTTGCACCGACCTGGTCACCGAAAGGCCCGGAATTCTGGGCGCGGCCCGAGGTGCGTCTGTATTACACCTATGCCAGCTGGAACCAGGCAGCCAAGCGTGCCGCCAACCTGTTGGCCAAAGGTTCGGCGCTGTCCGACACCGGCGCGTTCGGCAACGCACGGCACGGGGCCAATGTCGGGCTGCAGGTTGAATACTGGTGGAAATAAGCAAAGCGGCTGCGACCGCTCATTCAATCAATACAAGCTCAGGTGATGTCATGGCCACACCCCAACAATTGCAGCTGCTGGCTCCTTTATCCGGCGTGCTGATGGCGCTGGACCAGGTGCCCGACCCGGTATTTGCCGGGCGGATCATCGGCGACGGTTTGTGCATCGACCCGACTTCGTCAACGCTCTGCGCACCGTTGGCCGGTGTGATCAGCGATGTGCAGACCAGCGGGCACGCGCTCACCATCACCAGTGATGCGGGTGTTCAAGTGTTGATGCACATCGGCCTGGACACGGTGAATCTTGCCGGCGAAGGATTCACCCGCCGCGTTGAAGCGGGGCAGCGGGTCGAAGCGGGGCAGGCGCTGATCGACTTCGATGCTGACTACATTGCCCTGCACGCGCGCAGTTTGTTGACCTTGATGCTGGTGGTCAGCGGTGAGCCGTTCGATTCACTCGTTGGCTCAACCGGGTTGGTCGAGGTGGGCCAGCCAGTGCTGGACGTCGTGGTCGGCGCAGTCGTCGGCGAACATCCAGCACCGGTGCCGGGCGACGCGGTGTTCTCGCAGCCGATCCATCTGCCCAATCCCAATGGCCTGCACGCGCGGCCGGCGGCAGTATTCGCCCAAGCGGCCAAAGCATTTTCAGCGACCATCCATCTGCACAAGCTGCACGCGCAAGCCAACGGCAAATCCCTGGTGGCGATCATGGCGTTGCAAACGGCTCATGGCGACAGTGTGCAGGTCAGCGCCGAAGGCGAAGATGCCGAAGCAGCGGTCGCAGCGCTGACACGCTTGCTGAGCGAAGGCTGCGGCGAAGCGGTGACAGCGCCCGCACCGGTCGAAGCCGGCGCAGCAGAAATGCCGAACATCCTGCGCGGTGTCTGCGCCTCGCCCGGTTCGGCGTTGGGACAAATCATGCAGATCGTCGAAGCGTCGCTTCTGGTCAACGAGTTCGGCGCCGAGCCGCCAGTTGAACTGGAGGCGTTGAGCCAAGCACTGATCGAAGCCGACATGGCCCTGCAACATCTGCGCGACACCGCCAGCGGCCAGGCGCAGGCGGAGATCTTCAAGGCGCATCAGGAACTGCTCGCCGACCCGAGCCTGCTGGATCAGGCCAGGGCGCTGATCGACGCGGGCAACAGCGCGGCGTTTGCCTGGAAGACCAGCACCGACGCAACGGCGGCGATGTTTCGCTCGCTGGGCAATGCCTTACTGGCTGAGCGCGCGGCGGATCTGGATGATGTCGGCCAGCGCGTGCTGAAGCTGATCCTCGGTGTTCACGAGCAGACGCTGGAGTTGCCGGACGACACCATTCTGATCGCCGATCAGCTGACCCCGTCCCAGACCGCCGGGCTCGATACGCGCAAGGTGCTCGGGTTTGCCACCGTCGGCGGTGGCGCCACCAGCCATGTCGCGATCCTCGCGCGAGCCTGCGGTTTACCGGCGATCTGCGGCATGCCGGCGCAAATGCTCGGGCTCGGCAACGGCACGCGGGTGCTGCTCGATGCCGACAAAGGCGAATTGCAGTTGCATCCGGACGCCGAGTCCATTGACCAATTGCGCACGCGGCATGAGCGCCAGCGGCAGCGTCATCAGCAGGAGCTGGCGCAGGCCAGCGAGGCGGCCTGCACCCGTGACGGTCAGCACATCGAAGTCACCGCCAACGTTGCCTCGCAGCAAGAAACCGCCCAGGCCATGGAGCTGGGCGCGAATGGCGTGGGGCTGCTGCGTTCGGAATTTCTCTACCTGGGCCGTCAACAGGCGCCGAGCCATGACGAACAGGTGGCCACTTACAGCGCCATCGCCCGCACCATCGGGCCGGCACACAATCTGGTGGTGCGCACCCTCGATGTCGGTGGCGACAAGCCGCTGGCCTACGTGCCGATGGACAGCGAAACCAATCCCTTCCTTGGTTTGCGCGGCATTCGTCTGTGCCTTGAGCGACCGCAACTGTTGCGCGAACAATTTCGCGCGATCCTCGCCTGCTGTGAACTGACGCGTCTGCACATCATGTTGCCGATGGTCACGAATTTGGCCGAACTGCGTCTGGCGCGGCAGATTCTCGAGCAAGAAGCGCGGGTGCTGGGCCTGGCGCACCTGCCAAAGCTGGGAATCATGATCGAAGTGCCTGCCGCTGCGCTGATGGCCGATGTGCTGGCGCCGCACGTGGATTTTTTCTCCATCGGCACCAACGACCTCACCCAATACACCCTGGCCATGGACCGCGATCATCCGCGTCTGGCCAGTCAGGCGGACAGCTTTCATCCCTCGGTACTGCGCCTGATTGCCATGACGGTGAAGGCTGCGCATGCCCACGGCAAATGGGTCGGCGTCTGCGGCGCCATGGCGTCTGAACGCCTTGCGGTGCCGTTGCTGCTGGGGCTGGGTGTGGATGAGCTGTCGGTGAGCGTGCCGTTGATTCCGGCGATCAAGTCGGCGGTCCGCGAAGTGGATCTGGCCGACTGTCGAATCATCGCCGAACAGGTTTCGAACCTGGAAAGCGCCGCCGACGTGCGCGCAGCCTTGCAGCAGTTTCATGGGGCGAAAGTCGATGCCTCGCCGGTTATGGAGAATTGAACATGTTCGACAAATTGCAGCAGGCATTCTGGAAAGCGCTGACGCCGGATCTAGTCCCGGATGAGGTGAAAGCCGTCGCCGAACCGATTGCCGGCCTGAGCGCCGAGATTGTTGCGGCGCTGGGCGGTGTGGATAACCTCAAGTCGCAGCACCCGGTGGCGCTGACTCGGGTGCGCGTGGCGCTGCACGACGCGGCCTGTGTCGACCGTCAGGCGTTGAGTCTGGCCGGTGTGGCGGGCGTCATGCCGCTTGAGGGCGGCGTGCTGCACCTGATTACCGGGCTGCGCGTATAAGGCCGACAAGACGTGCGGCCGCAGGTCGCCCTTACTGTTTCTCAACTGCGGGTGTATCGTATTCGCCTTTTGCGGATCCCTCGGGGTCTGTCGCTGATACGTGAGGTAGTTGAGTTCATGTCCTTTACCCGTCGCCAAATCCTCGGTGGCCTGGCCGGTCTTGTTGTCGTTGGCGTGGGCGCGGGAGGCGCGTCGCGTTACTGGCTGGGCAAGATGGCCGACGCCGAGGCCGGCCACGACTATGAACTGATCGCCGCGCCGCTCGATGTCGAGCTGGTGCCGGGCCACAAGACCGAAGCCTGGGCGTTCGGCCCGTCGGCGCCGGGCACCGAGTTGCGTGTGCGTCAGGGTGAATGGCTGCGGGTGCGTTTCATCAATCACTTGCCGGTGGCGACTACCATTCACTGGCACGGTATCCGCCTGCCGCTGGAAATGGACGGCGTGCCTTACGTGTCGCAACTGCCGGTGCTGCCGGGCGAATACTTCGACTACAAATTCCGTGTGCCGGACGCCGGCAGCTACTGGTATCACCCGCATGTCAGCAGCAGCGAAGAACTCGGACGCGGGCTGGTCGGGCCGCTGATCATCGAGGAACGCGAGCCGACCGGTTTCAAGTACGAGAAAACCCTGAGCCTGAAGAACTGGCATGTCGACGAGCAAGGTCAGTTCGTCGAATTCAGCATCCCCCGCGAAGCGGCCCGTGGCGGTACCGCCGGGCGCTTGTCGACGATCAATGGTGTGCCGCTGCCGGTGATTGATCTGCCGGCCGGGCAGGTCACTCGGGTACGTCTGCTTAACCTCGACAACACCCTGACCTATCGCATCAACATTCCCGGTGTCGACGCGAAGATCTACGCGCTGGATGGCAACCCGGTCGAGCCGCGCCCGTTGGGCAAGGAATACTGGCTCGGCCCCGGCATGCGCATTTGCCTGGCGATCAAGGCGCCGGCGGCCGGTGAAGAGTTGTCGCTGCGCAACGGCCCGGTGCGCCTTGGCACGCTACGTTCGGTCGCCAACACCGACGCGCCGACGGACTGGCCGAAGGCCCTGCCGGCCAACCCGGTGGCCGAGCCGGATCTGGCCAATGCCGAGAAACTCAACTTCAATTTCGAATGGGTCGGCTCGGTCTCGGTGAACACCGAAAACGGCAAGCCGCCGAGCCTGTGGCAGATCAACGGCAAGGCCTGGGACATCACCGACAAGACCTGTGCTGACCGACCGATTGCCAGCCTGAAACTGGGCCAGAGCTATATTTTCGAATTGAAGAACATGACCCAGTACCAGCACCCGATCCACCTGCACGGCATGAGCTTCAAGGTGATCGCGTCGAACCGGCACAAAGTCGTGCCGTATTTCACCGACACCTATCTGCTGGGCAAGAACGAGCGTGCGCAAGTGGCGCTGGTGGCGGATAACCCGGGGGTGTGGATGTTCCACTGCCATGTCATCGACCACATGGAAACCGGCCTGATGGCCGCGATCGAGGTGAAGTGATGCGCCAGATCCGCCCGGCGGCGATCATCGACCGCAGCCGCGACCGCGACTTCATGCGCGAAGCCTTGACCCTCGCCGCGCAGGGCGCCGCCCTCGGTGAGGTGCCGGTGGGCGCGGTGCTGGTGCAGGATGGCGTGATCATCGGTCGCGGCTTCAATTGCCCGATCAGCACCAGCGACCCGAGTGCCCACGCCGAAATGGTCGCGATCCGCGCCGCCGCGCAGGCAGTGGATAACTATCGCCTGCCGGGCAGCACGCTGTATGTGACGCTGGAGCCTTGCAGCATGTGCGCCGGGCTGATCGTGCATTCGCGGGTGGCGCGGGTGGTGTACGGCGCGCTGGAACCCAAGGCCGGGATTGTGCAGAGTCAGGGACAGTTTTTTACCCAGGGCTTTTTGAATCACCGGGTGTTGTATGAGGGCGGGGTGTTGGCTGAAGAATGTGGTGCGGTGCTGACCGAGTTTTTCCGCGCCAGACGCACTAAAAGCCCCTCACCCTAACCCTCTCCCAGAGGGAGAGGGGACCGACCGAGTTGAATGGACCAAGTCCGCCGACCTGAAATACCGAGTCGGACTCAAGTTTTGAAAAGCTCAACAATCAGCTCCCTCTCCCTGGGGAGAGGGCTGGGGTGAGGGGTAGGCCCACCGCGGTCATGGGAAAATACGCTTACTTCCTGGCGACGATAACTGCCCGCATCGGCGCCGGCAGCCCTTCAATGGTTTTGCTGTGGTCCTCGGGATCCAGAAAATCGCTCAGCGACTGATACTTCATCCACTCGGTCCCGCGCTGTTCCTCAACCGTGGTCGTGCTGACATCCACGCAACGAATATCGCTGAAACCCGCCCGCCGCAGCCACAATTCCAGCGCCGGAACCGACGGCAAAAACCACACGTTGCGCATCTGCGCGTAGCGATCTTCCGGCACCAGCACCTGATGCTTGTCGCCTTCGACCACGAGGGTTTCCAGCACCAGTTCGCCGCCCTTGACCAGGCAATCCTTCAGCGCCAGCAAATGCTCGATCGGCGAGCGACGGTGATAGAACACGCCCATGGAAAATACTGTGTCGAAGCCTTCCAGATTCGGCGGCAGGTCTTCAAACGGGAACGGCAGGTGCCAGGCATTCGGCTCGGACAAGTAACGCTGCACCGCCTGGAACTGGCAGAAGAACAGCCAGTTCGGGTCGACCCCGATCACGCTGTCGGCGCCGGCGCCGAGCATGCGCCACATGTAGTAGCCGTTGCCGCAACCGACATCGAGGATGCGTTTGCCCTTCAGGTCGAGGTGCGGGGAGACCCGCGACCACTTCCAGTCCGAGCGCCATTCGGTGTCGACATGCACACCGAACAGATCGAACGGCCCTTTGCGCCACGGCGACAGGCCCATCAGCGCGGTGCGCATCTGCGCGCGGGTGTCGTCGTCGCAATCGGTGTCGAGTTTCAGGCCGTTGAGCAGGTCGACTTCGCTTGGCTGGATCTTCGGCAAGGCGTCCAGCGCACTTTGCCAGCGCTCCAGATCGCCGTGGCCTTTGTCCATTTTCTTGTCGAGTTGCGCTTGCAGGGTGTTGGCCCATTCGGCCAGCGGAGTACCGGCCAGACGCCGGGCGAGGGGGGACAGATCAATCATGGCAAGGCAATCAACGAGGCAAAGTTAAGACACTGGAACCACGGCACGACTTTCGAGAACCCGGCGGCCAGCAGGCGTTCGCGGTGTTCTTCGAGGCTGTCGGGCTTCATGACGTTTTCGATGGCGCTGCGCTTCTGGGCGATTTCCAGTTCGCTGTAGCCGTTGGCGCGTTTGAACGCTACGTGCAGTTCGGTGAGCAGGGCGTGTTCTTCGGCATCGTTGAAGCGCAGCTTTTCCGAGAGAATCAGCGCGCCGCCGGGCAACAGTGACTGACGGATGCGCGAGAGCAATTCAGTGCGCTGATCCGGGGCGATGAATTGCAGGGTGAAGTTCAGCGCGACTACGGAGGCGGGCTCAAATTGCAGCGCGAGGATATCGCCCTCAATTACCTCGACCGGCAGCAGTTCCTGAAACATCGAATCCTGACCATTGAGATACTCGCGGCAACGCTCGACCATCGCCGCCGAGTTATCCACAGCAATAACCCGGCAACCGTCGGTGCGCACATGGCGGCGCAGGGCTTGAGTCACTGCGCCGAGCGACGAGCCGAGGTCGTAGAGCACGCTGTTCGGCTGGGCGAACTGCGCCGCGAGCACGCCGAGGTTTTCGACGATGGTCGGGTAACCCGGCACCGAGCGCTTGATCATGTCCGGGAACACCCGCACCACGTCTTCATTGAAGGCGAAGTCAGGCACCTGGGCCAAAGGCTGGGCGAATAGGCGATCGGGTTCTTTGCTCACGGCGGCGTCCGGCGGTGTCGGTGGAAAAGGCCGGCATTTTAGCCAAACTGGCGCGGGGATGCTTGGGTTGTCTGATAAAGCACCGAACCGGGTGTAATTCTCGCCGTCTGGGATATGGCTTTCGCGAGCAGGCTCGCTCCCACAGGGGGGGCGCGGTGATCTGTCGGAGCGAGCCTGCTCGCGAAGAAGCTGCAGTCAGTTCACCGAAATGGCGCAGTCAAAGGTGTCCACGGGCAGCACTTCCGGAGCCCACGGTTGTTGCGAGGTCAGGCGCAAACGCCCGGTGCCTGCTGCGAAGGCCTGGAAGCGCCAGGTCGAAACCCCCGCTGCGCCAACCACGCCGGCATCTTCCGGATTGCTGTAAACCTCGGGGCTGAGGGCGCGCAACACGCCGCCAGCTGAATCCTGAATCGCCCAGCGGTAGCCGGTGGTCGGGTTGCTTGGCAGGCTGATGATCAGGTTTTGCCCGACGTTGAGCCGCACGGGACATTCGCTTTGTTTTTCCACGGTCACGTTGTGTTTCGGTTGCGTGGCGCAGGCCGCCAGCAAGGAAAGGGCGAGGGGGAGAAGCAGGCGAGTGGGGGACATGAGGTCAGCAGCTCCGGCGGTTACGACGAACGGCGAGCATAACTGAAGATGGGACAAAGTGTGACGGTCAGGGAGTTCCGTGTTGGCAGCACTGAAGCCATCGCTGGCAAGCCAGCTCCCACAGGTTTCTCGGTTGACCACAAGATTTGTGGGCACATTGAACATTGTGGGAGCTGGCTTGCCAGCGATAGCGGTACATCAGGCACTACATGATTGTCAGAAGAGCACCTTCGCCACGTCCGCAAACCGCTTGGCAAAGTGCACGGTTATCCCTTCCTTCAGATAATCCGGCAACTCGTCGAAATTACCCCGGTTCGGCTCCGGCAGAATCAATTCGAAAATCTTCTGCCGGCGCGCTGCGATGACCTTTTCGCGCACGCCGCCGATCGGCAATACATGCCCGGTCAGGGTCAGTTCGCCGGTCATCGCCACGCCTTTTTTCGGCGGCTGATTACGTGCAAGCGAGAGCAGGGCGCTGGCCATGGTCACGCCAGCGCTCGGGCCGTCCTTTGGTGTTGCGCCTTCCGGTACGTGCAGGTGGACGAAGGCTTCGTCGAAGAACTTCGCATCACCACCAAATTGCTTGAGGTGCGAGCTGACGTAGCTGTAGGCGATCTCCGCCGACTCTTTCATCACATCGCCCAGTTGCCCGGTGAGCTTGAAGCCCCGGTTAAGCGTATGAATCCGCGTGGCTTCGATCGGCAAGGTCGCGCCGCCCATGCTGGTCCAGGCCAGACCGGTAATCACGCCGGTGCCAGACAGCACTTGTTCGTTGCGGAACACCGGATGGCCCAGCGAGGCTTCGAGGTCTTTCGGCCCGAGTTTGATCACCGCTTTCGGATCGTCGATCAGCTTCATCACCGCTTTGCGCACCAGTTTGCCCATCTGCTTTTCCAGCTGTCGCACGCCGGCTTCGCGGGCATAGCCATCGATCAGTGCTTTGAGCGCGGTGTCGCTGATGCTCAGGCTGCCTTTTGATACGCCAGCCTTTTCCAGCAGTTTCGGCCACAAGTGACGCTTGGCGATGGCGACTTTTTCTTCGGTGATGTAGCCCGACAGGCGAATCACTTCCATCCGGTCCAGCAGTGGGCCGGGAATTGAATCCAGGGTATTGGCGGTGCAGACGAACAGGACTTTCGACAAGTCCATGCGCAGGTCGAGGTAGTGGTCGAGAAATTCGACGTTCTGCTCAGGATCGAGAGTTTCCAGCAGCGCCGAGGCCGGGTCGCCCTGGTAGCTCTGGCCCATCTTGTCGATCTCGTCGAGCATGATCACCGGGTTCATCACTTCGACGTCTTTCAACGCCTGCACCAGTTTGCCCGGTTGGGCGCCGATGTAGGTGCGGCGGTGGCCCTTGATTTCGGCCTCGTCGCGCATGCCGCCGACGCTGAAGCGGTAGAACGGCCGCCCGAGGGATTCGGCGATGGATTTGCCGACGCTGGTTTTACCCACGCCCGGTGGGCCGACCAGCAACACGATCGAGCCGCTGATCTCGCCTTTGTACGCACCGACGGCGAGGAATTCGAGGATGCGATCCTTGATGTCGTCCAGACCCGCATGGTGCTTGTCGAGGATTTTGCGTGCGTGCTTGAGGTCGAGTTTGTCCTCGCCGTACACGCCCCACGGCACCGATGTTGCCCAGTCCAGATAATTGCGCGTGACGGCGTATTCCGGCGAGCCGGTTTCGAGGATCGACAGTTTGTGGGTTTCTTCCTCGAGGCGTTTCTGCACCTGGGCCGGCAGGGTTTTGCCTTCGAGGCGCTGCTGGAACTGTTCGAGGTCGGCGCTGCGGTCGTCCTTGGTCAGGCCGAGTTCCTGCTGGATGACCTTGAGTTGCTCCTTGAGGAAGAACTCACGCTGATGCTCGCCGATCTTGCGGTTGACTTCGGCGGAAATTTCTTTCTGCAGGCGCGCGACTTCGACTTCCTTGCGCAGCATCGGCAGGACTTTTTCCATGCGCTTGAGCATCGGCACGCAGTCGAGCACTTCTTGCAGCTCGGGGCCGGTGGCGGAGGTCAGCGCGGCGGCGAAGTCGGTCAGCGGCGACGGGTCGTTGGGGCTGAAGCGGTTGAGGTAGTTCTTCAGCTCTTCGCTGTACAGCGGGTTGAGCGGCAACAATTCCTTGATCGCATTGATCAGCGCCATGCCATAGGCCTTAACCTCGTCGGTCGGCTCGGTGGGCTGGTGAGGGTATTCGACTTCGACCAGGTACGGCGGGCGGTGGTGTTTGAGCCAGGTCTTGATGCGCACGCGGCTCAGGCCCTGGGCGACGAATTGCAGTTTGCCGTTTTCGCGGCTGGCGTGGTGCACCTTGACCAGCGTGCCGTATTCGGGGAGGGCGCCGGTGTCGAAGTGGCGCGGGTCTTCCTGGGGCGTGTCCATGAAGAACAGGGCCAGGGAGTGGTGTTCGGATTTGCTGACCAGTTCGAGGGTTTCGGCCCACGGTTCTTCGTTGACGATGACCGGCAGGACCTGGGCCGGGAAGAACGGACGGTTGTGGATCGGAATGATGTAGACCTTGTCCGGCAGGTTTTGCCCGGGCAGCGCCAGGCCGGTGCCGGAGGAGGTGTGTTCGATGTGGTCGTTTTCGTAATCGTCGTGGTTGTCCGGGCGATCTTGCTGGTCGGTCATGGGGCACCTGCGCAATGGGGTATGGGGTGTTAGATGGGGCAGGGGTGGGGTGGTTTCAATGGGGCGGGTGTGTTTCTGCTTGTGTGTTCAGGTTTGCAAAGTTTTTCACCTTGTTAACCTTGGCGGCCGTTGGGCCGGTGGCAAGATCCTTCAGGTCGGCACGGATGCCTAGTGGAATCTAACAATGTCTGTGCATAACTAGCGAAAAACGCGAGTGTTGGTTAGCTTTTACTATTAAATGGAGTTTTGATGGGTTCCGTTCGGCTTATTTCGAACTGGCCTTGAGCCCCTGTAATTTCTGACAGTAGACAACTGACTCAATCGTCCGAAGATTGCAGTTCAATCTCGAACGCCAGAGAGGTGTTCGAGAATTTACCAACGTCAAGGAATCGAACCATGAGTCATACCGATACGAAATACAGGGATTTCATCATTCGCGAATATTCTTCCGACACGCCGGGTTTGCGTTTCCAGGTGATCTACAGCGAAACGGATAAGAGTTTGTTGCTGGAAACCCGCAAGCATGCCGAGCAACTGATCATCGATCGATTGCAACGGATGGCAAATGGAGGAAAAGCCTTTTGATTCTGTCGGGTCACGCTGACGACAAGCGTTCGAAGGTTGCGATCTTTTGATTTTTTCTTGAAAGCACCGAATTGCCCAAGGCGAAGTGGACAGACTTCATTGATGCCATACACCTTGGTGCGAATGGAGCATGTTGGGCACGCCTCCATGCAAAAAGGCGCCACCCCTCACAGGGTGGCGCCTTCTTTTTTACCGCCGCTACCGCTTATTCCGGCAGTTTGTACGCAATGATGTAGTCACCCATCTTGGTGCCCAGCGAGCCGTGGCCGCCAACAACGAGCAGCACGTATTGCTTGCCGTCCTTGCCGGTGTAGGTCATCGGAGTCGCTTGACCGCCGGCTGGCAGACGCGATTTCCACAGCTCTTTACCGGTATTCACGTCATAAGCACGCAGGTACTGGTCAAGGGTGCCGCTGAGGAAGCCGACGCCGCCGGCGGTAACCATCGAACCGCCCATGCTCGGTACGCCGAGGGTGAAGCCGATCGGGATTGGCGAGCTGTCGCGGCTGGTGCCGTTCTTGCGTTTCCACACGACTTTGCCGGTGGTCAGGTCGATACCGGCGACGTAGCCCCAGGCCGGGGCCTGGCACGGTACGCCCAGTGGCGACATGAACGGGTGCATGATCACCGCGTATGGCGCACCAGTGTTTGGCTGCACGCCCGAGGTTTCGCTCTCGCGCTTGCTGCCGGCTTCGACTTGCTCGCGTGGCACCATTTTCGAGACGAAGGCCATGTAGTTCGGGCTGGTGAACAGCAGTTGGCGAACCGGGTCGACCGAGACGCCGCCCCAGTTGAACACGCCGACGTTACCCGGATAGATCAGGCTGCCCTGTTCCGATGGCGGGGTGTACTGACCTTCGTAACGCAGTTCCTTGAACTGGATGCGGCACAGCATTTGGTCGAACGGGCTGGCGCCCCACATGGCTTTTTCGGTCAGTTCCGGGGCCAGCAGGTTGAGGTCCGAACGGGCCTGGGTCGGTGCGGTGTGGTCGCCTTTCACGGCGCCCTGCGGAACCGGGATTTCCTTGATCGGAATGATCGGCGTGCCGTCACGACGGTCGAGGACGTACAGGCTGCCCTGTTTGGTCGGGGCGATCAGCGCAGGTTTCACGCCGTCAGCGGTTTTCATGTCGAGCAGGGTTGGCTGGCTACCCACGTCCATGTCCCACAGGTCGTGGTGGGTGAACTGGTAGTTCCAGCGCACTTTACCGGTAGCCAGGTCCAACGCGACGAGGCCGGCGCTGAATTTCTCGGCGCCGGGGGTGCGATTGCCGCCCCATTGGTCAGGGGTCTGGTTGCCCAGTGGCAGGTAGACCATGCCGAGTTTTTCATCGACGCTGGCCAGCGACCACATGTTCGCCGAGTTGCGGCTGTAGGTTTCGCCCGGGGCCAATGGCTCGGTGGCGTCCGGCTTGTCGCTGTCCCAGTTCCATACCAGGTGCCCATCGCGCACGTCGAAGGCGCGGATCACGCCCGATGGCTCGTTGGTCGACTCGTTGTCGGTGACGTGACCGCCCATGATCACCAGATCACGGGTAATCGCTGCTGGCGAGGTGGAGTAGTAGCCGCCGGCGGTGAACGGGCCGATGCCTTGGGTCAGGTCGACCACGCCGTTGGTGCCGAAGCCTTCGCAGATCTTGCCGGTGTCGGCGTTCAGTGCGATCAGGCGGGCATCGGCGGTTGGCAGGTACAGGCGACGCGGGCAGGCCTGAGCAACGGCCTGGCCGGCTTCAGAGATGACAGCGGAACCGGCATTTTCAGACTTGGCATAGGGGGCTTCGTCGTAGTACGACACGCCACGGCAGGTCATGTGGGCGAAGCCCTTGAAGCCGACCGGGCTCTTGATCTGTGGATCGAAGCGCCAGATTTCCTTGCCGGTGTCCGGGTCCAGTGCCAGCACTTTGCTGTGCGCGGTGCAGGCGTAGACCATGCCGTTGGCTTTGAGCGGGGTGTTTTCGTTGGTCAGCTCGACCGGGTCATCCGCAGTTGGCAGGTCGCCGGTCTGGATGCGCCAGGCTTCTTGCAGCTTGCCGACATTTTCCGGGGTGATCTGCTTGAGCGGCGAGTAGCGGTCACCGAACTCGGTGCGACCGTACGCTTGCCAGTCGCCATCCGGCATGGCCGGTGCGGTGCTGGTCATGTCGGCGGTGTCGCGGCCCAGTTCACCGAAGGTTTCGCCCGGGTGGGTGAAGAGGCTGGCCAGAGCGGTAACGCCGGCCAGGATCACAGCGACGGTCAGACCGCCAGTGCCGATTTTCGCCGGGCCGTTGAGCAGCAGCGGACGACGGAACCACGGCAGCAGCATCACGAAACCGAGGACAAACCACAGCGCCAGACGCGGCACCAGTTGCCACCAGTCCAGACCGACTTCCCACAATGCCCAGACAGTGCTGGCAAACAGCACGATGGCGTACAGGCCCAGTGCCGCGCGGCGGCGCATCAGCAGCAGAATGCCGCTCAGCGCGATGCCGATACCGGCCAGCAGATAGTAAAGCGAGCCGCCGAGCATGCTCAGCTTGACTCCCCCGGCCAGCATGGCCAGGCCCATCAGTAGAAGCAGGATGCCGAGCAGGCCCGGTAGCAGACGGCCCCGACTCGAAGCACTTTCGGTGCTCATAGTGTGATTCTCCGTGACGTTTATGTAGTCCCGCGCTGTAGTCACTTTAGATGACGATCTGGCGCAGGCATGGTTCAGATAAAAACTTGTTCGGCTAACGAATTTCATGGATCCCTGTGGGAGCTGGCTTGCCAGCGATGGCGATTGCACATCCAACACTGAAAGCGCCAGACAGATTGCTATCGCTGGCAAGCCAGCTCCCACAGGGCCTTGTGGCGTTTTTTAGAACGACGACTGGATCTTGATCCCGCCGATCAGGGCGTCGTCGACGTCGTTCACGCCACCGGGGTGGCGGATGTATTGCAGGTTGGGGCGCACGGTCAGCCAGTTGGTCACGTGCACGCCGTAATACAGCTCGGCGCTGTATTCGGTGTCCTGCGGTGGCAGGAACGCCGGATTGTCGTAGTCGTAGACGGCGTTGGCGCGGTTGCTCGCCTCGGCGTTCTTGCGATAGGCCGGGTTGACGTGCACACGAGCGAGGGCGAAACCGATGTCATCTTTGGCGCGGGCGTCGAACGGGCCTTTGTAGGTCAGGCCGGCCTGCACGTAGTTGTCGATGGCGTTGGTTTTCTTGTCATGCATCGTCGCGTTGGCGAACAGGCTCAAGCCGCGCGAGTGGTCGCTGGCGATGCTGGTGACCTGCTGCTGAATGCCCAGCCATACGCCGTGCTTGCTCGAGGCACTGCGATAGGCTTCGCCGCTCAGCGCTGCCGGTTGGTCATTGCGGTCTTTATAGACGTCAGAGGCCTTGGCATTGCTGTAGTAATAACCGGCGCGGTATTCGCCCGGCAGACCGTTGAGCTTCGGCGTCCACACCAGTTCGACCGGCAGGATCGCGCCTTGCGTGCCGCTGCCGCTGAGTTTGAAGCCGTTGCCGCGATCGAGGTTCGACGGGTTCTGCTCGTAGGCGCCGACCTGCGCATACAGCTCGGGCGTCAGGTGATATTTGACCCGTAGCGCCCACTGGCTGACCGGCCAGTTGTACCAGATGCCGCCGACCCAGTTGCCGACCTGCGAGCCGCAGAAGGCCAGGTTCTGGAAGTCGCAAGGGAAGCTGTTGAAGTCTTCGCCTTCGCCGAAACGGCCGACCTTGATGTCGAGTTTCTGATCGAAGAATTTCTGCTGATACCACATCTGCGTCAGGCGCGTGGTCTGGCCACGACCCCAGACTTCCTGGGCGGAAGTGAATCCGCCAACGCGCGGGTCGTTGATGCGGTCGTTGCTGATGTTGTTGCCGCTGCGCTTGGTGATGGTCAGCTGAAATTCAGCGTCGTTCCAACCGAGGATCTTCTGCAGATCCAGATGCGTGCCGAGGCCGAACTGGTCGCTGTAGCGGGCAGTGCGGTCGTGGTCATAGCCGCCGTGCAGGTTGCTGCCCATTTCGCCGGTGTAATCGAGTTTGAAGTCGTAGCCTTTTTCCGCAAGTTCCGTGCGCGTGCCGTTCCAGTCACCAAGCATGTACGGTGATTCACTGTCGAAGGCCGGCGCCGCGTGGGCGCAAGTGGCAAGGCCGAGGGCGGTGCAGCCGCCAAGGGTGCGCAGGGCAGAGATAGCGCTGTCTCGGGAGAAGGAAAAGTCAGGCATGAAGAAGTCTTTTTTTGATGTTTTCAGGTGCAGGCCGAGCGCTTCAGATTGTCGCAGGCAGTGAAGCGTTTCAGCGGAAGGGCGGCAGGATAATGATCTGTAACAAATTGAGAAAGCGCTTTTGCAGACATGCAGCGTTTCGGATTCGGTAACAGTGCGGCAAACGGGCGCATTGTGAGTCGGGCCACAGCCTGCGATCTTCCTAGGTTGGCCTACATTTGAAGACAGGCCTTCCACCCGCCCGGCCCCTCGGCTAAGGTGCGCGGCTTTACGCATTTTCACTTCGCCCAAAGGCCCGGCATGAACGAACAATCCCCCGATCCGCTGCACGGCGTGACCCTTGAACAGATCCTCAATGCACTCGTGACTCACTACGAGTGGTCGGGGCTGGCCGAGCGTATCGACATCCGTTGCTTCAAGAGCGATCCGAGCATCAAGTCGAGCCTGACCTTCCTGCGTAAAACCCCGTGGGCGCGGGAAAAGGTCGAGCGCCTGTACGTTAAGCTGATGCGCACCAAGCGACCGCTCTGAGATGGACAGCGCGAGGCGCCGACGCCTGATCACCGGCCTGGCCGTGTTGGGCTGGGCCGGATTGACGATTCAGCTGTACCTGATTTTCTTCGCACGATTGAGCATCGGCGCCAGCCTGCTGGGCGGGCTGGTGAGTTTCTTCAGCTACTTCACCATATTGACCAACACACTGGTGGCGACGGTGTTGACCTGCGCGGTCACCGAGCGCGAATCCGCCGCACGGCGCTGGTTTCTGCAACCGTGGGTCAGCAGTGGAATCGCGGTGAGTATCGCCGTGGTCGGTCTGGCCTACAGCATTCTGTTACGGCATTTGTGGCACCCCGAAGGCTGGCAGTTTGTTGCCGATGAGTTGCTCCACGACGTCATGCCATTGCTGTTTCTCGGCTATTGGTGGCGCTGCGTCCCCAAAGGCACGTTGCGCCTGTGGCATCTGCCGCTGTGGCTGATCTATCCGCTGGTGTATTTCATCTATGCCTTGCTGCGCGGGCATCTGCTCGGCGCTTATGCGTACCCGTTCATTGATGTAGCGGTGTTGGGTTATCCACAGGTGCTGATCAATGCCGGGGGGATATTGGTGGGGTTTGTGTTGGTGGGGTTGCTGATTATCGGCCTCGACCGCAAATTGTCCGCACGAAGTTGAGATCCAGTGTGGGAGCGAGCCTGCTCGCGAATGCGGTGCGTCAGCCAGCAAATCTTTCGACTGTGCCGATGCCTTCGCGAGCAGGCTCGCTCCCACAAGGGTGATATGGGTCAGGAAGAGATCACTCTTCCTCAGAGCCCTCGGCGCGCCAGTAGCCGACCGCCTTGATGAACTGTTCATCGAGCCCATGCTCATCGATCAGTACCCGGCGGATCTGCCGTGAGACCTTGGTTTCGGTCGCCACCCATGCGTACAGATTGCCCTTGGGCACCTGCAATTGCTTGACGGTAGCCAGCAGGTTGTCCTTGCCGCCTTCGCGCAGGACCCAGATCACATTGAACGGCGCTGCGCTTTCCAGCACTTGCTGCTCAGCGCCGTTTTCCACTTCGATCACCACCAGCGCCTTGCGATTCGCCGCGAGGTGTTCGAGGCGGCGGGCGATGGCGGGGAGGGCGGTTTCGTCGCCGATCAGCAGATAGCTGTCGAAGATGTCCGGCACGATCATCGACCCGCGTGGCCCGCCGATGTGCAGGAACTGCCCAGGTTGTGCCTGCTCGGCCCAGGTCGAGGCAGGGCCGTCGCCGTGCAGGACGAAATCGATGTCCAGCTCCATTTTTTCCAGGTCGTAACGACGCGGCGTGTAGTCGCGCATCTCGGGCATCGGCCCGTTGTCCTTGCCGGCGCCCAGTTGCATCGTCTCCAGCGCCGCCGCTTGTTCGGCGTTCTGCGGGAACAGCAGTTTGACGTGATCGTCCGTGCCCAGGCTGATGAACCCGGCCAGTTCCGGCCCGCCGAGGGTGATGCGGCGCATGCGTGGGGTGAGATCGGTGACGCGCAGCACTTCAAGCTTGCGCCGTTTGATTTCGTGCATCACGCGGTGAATGGTTTGAGTATCGACTGCAGTCATTCGGCTTTCTCCGTGGCAGGTTGAACGGCAGGGCCGTCGACGATGGCTTTGGCGGTGTCGTTGAGCAGGTCGCGCACGCGCAGGATTTCTTCGGCACTCCAGCGCCCGTGGTGCAGCTGCAAGGCATGGCGCAGGTTGTGCACCGCTTCGTGGATTTCCGGCGGACGATCATGGCCGCGCAGCGAGCGCTTGCTGACGTCAATGCGCATGCGTACGCCGTCGAGCGCCACCGCTTGTTCACTTAAAGACAAACGACCGGCGTCGGTGACGCTGTAACGCTTTTTGCCGGCCTCGGCATCACCGGCAATCAAATCGCTCTCTTCGAGAAAGGTCAGGGTCGGGTAGATCACCCCGGGGCTCGGGCTGTAAGCGCCATCGAACATGCCTTCGATCTGGCGGATCAGGTCGTAGCCGTGGCAGGGCTGCTCGGCGATCAGCGCCAGCAACAGCAATTTCAAGTCGCCGGGGGCAAAAACTCGCGGGCCGCGACCGCCGCGTTCGCGACCGGGGCGTTTTTCGAAGCCGTCGCGGCCATCGCCGTGCTCGCGATGGGGGGAATGATGGTCTCTCATTTCGCTTCTCTCTCGTCGTATTTAGATACAACTTAAGATATATCTTAAGGGTTGCGCAAGACGTTTTTGGCCTTGTCCTGAGCTTGACGGACGAGCGGTCAAAGCGAAAAAGAGCCGGAAAAAGTTTTTTGATCAATAAATCAAAGCGGTGACCGTAAAGTTAAAGTTATCGCTCTAGTTGTACTTGAGTATATGTTCTAATTCCTCGCAAGTTGCCGCGTTAAAGCGGCTAAGTTGCTGTATGGTTTTTTGCCTGTAACTGTGTGTAGGGCGCAACTTACAGCGAATGTTGCAAGTATCTGTTTTTTGTTCTTTTTTCTGGCGGGGTGTGAGGTTGTTTAACTACGAGTTTGTCGGAAGTTGCCTGCTTACATTCCAGAGGCAACAGCCGATGATGCTCGCCATTGAAAGTTCAAGTTGCTCTGGCGGTCGATGAGCAAATGGTTTGTGAACTTTCAATGACACCCCCTATATAAAGCAAACAGGTACTGAACGATGTTCAAGAAAATCGCAATCGCTGCTCCACTGGCTCTTCTGGCAATGTCCTCCACTGCCTTCGCTGCGGGCGAAGCGTCGCACTCCATCAGCCTGATCGCTCATGTGCCAACCAACGGTTTCTATGTGGTGCCGACTGATCCGGATCTGGTCAACAAAGACCAGGACATGAGCTATCAGCCGACCACCGGCAAGATGGCCGACGTCAACGGTTTCTTCGACGTGCGCAATAACAACGGTTCGGTTCACGCCAGTCTGGAAAGCCTGCCGAAACTGGTTGCCGGCAATACCTCGATCGACCTGCAGGTCATGCTCAACAACAAGGAACTGACCCTGACCCCGCAAATGGTCGTCGGTGAATCCGAGTCGGATGTGAACTACCGCGCCCCGCTGAAAATCTCCGCCAAAGGCAGCAACTTCCAGCCGGGTGACTACACCGGTTCCGTGGCGATGATCTTCGACGCCGTGCCACCGGTTGGCGGCAACTGATCGACTGATCAGGTCCAAAACGCTCGCTTTTCAGCAGTGGCGTCAACCGACGGGGCAGGCAGTGATGTTTGCCCCGACGGACTTTCATTGTCAGTCAATCAGAGTACGAGTTCATGTTCCCGATGACACCCATCGCGGCTGCGCTTGCGCTGTTGTTTTGTGCCAGCGCAGCCGTCGCATCCAACACCGCCGGTACGACGCCACGCAGTTTGCTGGCGCAGGCCAAAGGCTTGCCAGCGGATTTCGAGGAGCATTTCTTTGATGTGCCTCTGGCGGTGCGGGTCGAAGTCGACCAACAGCCGTTGGGTGAGGCCATGGTGGTGTTGTCCCGCGATGATCGCATCACCCTTCTCGAATTCACCGACACCAGCGAAAACCGCTTCGGCCCCGCTGAACGGGAAAAATGGGCAAGCTACCTCAAACCCGGCGTGCCATTAGGTGCGTGCAGCGGTTCCTGCCCCGACCAGTTTCTCGCGGTGCATTACAACCTGGAAAGTTCGCTGGTATCGATCGTCACCGAAAACGCCGAACGCGACCTTCAAGCCAAGCGTTATTACGAGCAACCGAGCGGCGGTAGCAGCGGCCTGATGGTGCGCAACCAGCTCAACCTCAACGGTGGCCAGGATCAGGACCTCGGCGGACGCTTCGGCCTGGAAGCCAGTTCAAGCCTGGGCAACTGGAGCCAGACGCTGAATCTGCAATTGGCCCGGCTCGGCGGCCCCGACGACAAGCTCTACCACGCCGTGCACGAGCTGCACACCCAGCGCGAACTGCAAGGCAGCTTCTTGCGCCTGGGCTATTTCACCCCCAATTCCGAAGGACTCACGCGCCAGCCGCGCACGTTTGGCACCAGCCCCGATACGGCGGTCGGCCTCATGTACGGCAGCTCCGACAGCCTCGCGATCAACAGCCCGATGCCCAGCGTTTACCCGATCTACGTGACAGCCAACCGGCAGGGTTCGGTGGAGATCTGGCGCGACGGTCTGTTGATCAATACCCAATCGGTGCCGGCCGGTTTGCAGACCCTCGACACCCGGCCGCTGCCCGGCGGTATTTATGAAGTGGAAGTGCGCCTGATCGAAGACGGCCAGATCACCTCCACCACCCAGGAGTTGGTGTACAAGCCCAGCAACTGGCGCAATCTTGACGAACGCTGGCGCTACAACGTGTTTGCCGGTGAAGAAAGCAAACTGCTGAGCAACTGGGACACGCAATCGAGCGGCAGTCCCACCGCCGGTGCGGCGGTCAATTACCTGCTGCACCCACGGGTGATTGTCGGCGCGTCGGCGCGGCAGATCCGCGAAAAACTGCAATACGGCACTTCCATCGACTGGACCCTGGCCAACCACGTCAGCCTGTATGCCAATGTCTACAAGACCGAGGATTACGGCACCGGTCTGGACCTGCAAAGCCTTTACAACTATGGCGCGGGCAGTCTGGTGATCAGCCACAACCGCAGCTGGCTCGACACCACCAACACCTACGACACGCTGCCGGACGGCACGCGCGTTCGTCCACGTAACGTGTTTGTCGGCCAGACCAGCAATTCGTCGCTGGCGCTCAACCATCGGCTGAGCAGCAAGAGTTCGGTCAATGCCCGGGTCTCGCACAGCGAAGGCAATGTCGAAGGCGTGGGCGTGGATCTGGGCTGGACCCAGCGCGCCGTATTGCTGGGCAGTGATGCCAGTTGGCGCCTGTCGGTCTTTGATCGCCCGGGCAGTTTCAGCAGTGGCGATGCGCGCAATCGCGGCGTCGATCTGAGCATCAACCTGGCGTTGGGCGCTCCCGGTCAGCAGCTCACCGGCAGCATCGGTTCACGCACGGCCCGCGACGGCAAACGCGACAACAATGCTTCGCTCGGCTGGCGCAAGGATTTCAAGGATCACGTGCTGCAAAGCGTCTCGGTGACGGCGCTTACCGACACTTACGGCCTGGGCATGTCGAGCCTGACCAATTTCCGCACCGACGCGGTAAACGGCGACGCCTTCGTCCAGCGCTCTTCCTACAACGGCAACTTCACTGGCGGGCTCAACCTCGACAGCACACTGGTGGTCGGCGGCGAAAAGATGCTGCTGACCAGCCAGAGCGACGTGCGCGGTGCGGGAATGATCGTCGACGTCGAGTCGGATATCGACGACATCGTCCTGCGCGCCGACGACTACAGCGGCGGCGGTGCGGCGCTGAAGCCGGGGCGCAATTTCATTCCGATCACCGCTTATCAGAACAGCTCGGTGAGCTTCGACTTCGAAGGCAACACCGTACCGGCCGCCACCATCGAACCGGCGCGAACCCGCTATCACCTGAACAAGGGCGGCATCGAGTATCGCAAGGTTCGCGTGATGAAAACCCTCACCGTGCTCGGTCGCCTGGTCGATGCAAGCGGGCGGCCGCTCAAGGGCCACCACGTGATCAACCACGCCAGCCGTGGCGTGACCGAAGTCGACGGTTTCTTCTCGATGGAAATGAACGCCGGTTCACCCACCCTGGAAGTGCGCCAGGGCAACCAGTTGTTGTGTCAGTTCCGCTTGAACGAGGCCGACCACCGCAGCGAAAACGACGTGTTGATGATCGGCGATCTGCGTTGCACCCCAGACACCCTCGCCGACGTCACTACCACCGAAATGAAGGCAGGCTGAGCATATGAAAATCTTCCAGGCAGGCTGCGCGCTGACGCTGGCGTTGGCCATGTCCACCGCCCATGGATTCAATCAGGAAATCCGTGCGACGTTTCAGCCTGACCCGACGCAGCCAGGCAAGAATCTGTTCGTGAACAAAACCCCCAACACCGGCTACTGCGCAAGCTACCCGGCGCAATGCGCCGACCACAACATTTTCAGCATCGAGATGCCTGTACGGTTCGACTCCACACGCTTCATCTCACGCGGTGAACCGATGCTGGTGAAAGCCCCGGCCGACTGGCGACAATTGACAGTTACCAATATGCAAACGCAGGAAACCGAAACCGTCGAAGTGCGCATCATCGGTATCGGCTCCACGTACATTCTGGGCGATTCCGCGACCAGCATCACCGGCGTGTCAGACGTGGCTGAAGCGCATGACAAATTATGGGACTCCAGCGGTTGGGTTTATGTGCCGGAACCCTGCCGTTACAGCGGTGTGGCGTCCTACGGTACGCACAGTTATCGCTTCTTCTGGAAGACCCCGGTGCAAGCTGGCTGCTCCAAAAATGTCGCTTACCGTCTCCCGTCAATAGCTTTCGACAAGATGGATTTTGCTTATGAATTAAGGACTCCCAATCCGTTGGGCATGTCTACCGGGCAATATACCGGCTCGGTTACTTACACCTTGGGAGGCGGCCGCGATTTTGTTCTGGGCGGCCTCTTGCTGCAGCCGGACGACCCCACGCTGACCCTGGATTTCGTCCTCGACGTGCAACACACCCTCAAGGTCGACCTGCCCCCCGGCGGCACTCGGGTCACGCTTGAGCCCGTAGGTGGCTGGGAGCCATGGATCAACAGCGGACGCAAACCCACGCGGATATTTGCCGACCAGGTCTTCTACATTTCGGCCTCTTCGCGTTTCAAGGTCATGTTGTTGTGCAATTCCCAAGGCGGAAATGTCTGCAACCTGGGTAGCCCGAAGGGCGATAGCTCTCGGGTTCAAGTCAGGATGAGTCTGCCGCCGGGCATCATTGGCCCCGGCGGCGGTCAGGTCAACCGGATCCCCCTGGATTTCAATCGCTGGTCAGCGCCTTTTCAGCCTGGAATGTATGTGGAGCGCAAGCCTGGCTATCTGCATTTCGACATGGACTCGAGAGAAATCGATTTCCTGCTCAGGCCGGGCAAGAACGACCGTTTGCGCGGCAACGTCACCATTATCTGGGATTCGGAAGTATGAGCGTCCCGGTCCGCTTTCACTCAACGTTCATGGAGTTCAACACGATGAACCGTGGTCTTTTGCTGGGCCTGCTCAGCGTTTTTTGCCTGACGGCGCAGGCCGGGCCGCAGATCAATGTCGGCACCGTTTACGACTATCTGGAAGCCGACAAGAGCACCTATCTCAAACGGGTTTTCAACAGCGGCGACGCCACCGCATTCGTCAAGATCAATGTGCTCGAAATCGTTTACGACGACGCCGGCACGCCCAAGGAAATTGCTGTCGAGAACGCCGCCGATGGCGCCTCGCGCAACGGCCTGATGGCCAGCCCGGCGCGGCTGATCGTCCCGGCGCAAGGCATGCAGGGCACACGCTTGCTGTACATGGGCGAACGGGATCGAGAACGCTATTTCCGCGTGCGCTTCGTGCCCGTGGTGCCGGAAAAGGAAGACGATTTTGTCGTCACCGGTGAAGAGCGGGAGGATTACAAAAAGTCGTTGTCGGCCGGCGTCAACGTCATGACCGGGTTTGGCACGATCTTCTTTGTCCGCCCCAGGGACGCGCGTTACGCCACGGCGATCAACGAAACCGAGAGTCGCTACGAACTGCGCAACAACGGCAATACCGTGGTGATCGTCGATGAGTTCAAGAGCTGTTCGCTGAGCAAGGAAAGCGATTGCGGGGCGACCACCAAACACCATGTGCTGGCGGGCAAATCCTTTGCCTTCAACAAGGAAAAGGGCCGTGAGTACCGCTTCTTTCTGATCGAAGGCAGCGACAAGAAAACCATGAAAGTCGCCAGCCGCTAGGCCGGTTTTCCATTCACGCATCAGGTAGCCAACATGATCAAGCAATGCACCGCCGCCCTGCTGGCGGTCGCCGCCGCGTTGACCGCGGCAGTGACGTGGGCCGCCCGGGAGGAGCACACCTTCGAAGTGTCGCTGACCATTCCCAGTCGGCCCTTCTACATCATTCCGGCACAACCGGACTGGATTCACCGTCCGCAGGTGCTGGCCTGGCACCATGCCACGGACAGCCTGGGCAATCTGGAAAAATCTTTTGACATGCGGCATGACAGCAGCGCCATCGAGGCGCGTCTGGCCACCGAGCCATTCCTTGATACCGGCACAACGGGTGAAGTGATTGAGCTGCGGGTGACGTTCAATGACGTCGTGCTGAGTTCGCACATCATTCCGCAACAAGTGCTTTCGGAAGAAGAGGCGGCTGTCGGTAAACGTGTGCTGCTGAAAATCGAACCCATCAAACCGCCGGGTGGCTACCGCCCCGGTCATTACAGCGGCAACGTCGTGCTGTTGTTCAGCGCCAGCGCGCCAAACGGCAATGACGCTGATGCCTGAATGTCTTACGCGGTGGGTATCGCAAGCACGACCAGGGTCCGTCGGCAGATTCGGCCAGCCTGAAACGCTCGCCGAATGCCGTGTGATGGTTTCAGAGTCCGGCCCTGTCTAGGGCTTCGCGACTCAAGGCGCGGGATAGCTCGTTGCGCTCGTAGCTGATTTTGTCGGCCAGCTTCCTGTACTCCCGGTCGCTGCTGAACACCTGGCTGTCGAGCTGACGGAATTTTTCTTCGAACAGGCGCAGATTTTCCTGATAACGGTCAGGATAGGTATTGCGCAGGTAATCCTCCCAGAAAGGATCGGTATAGAGATCGATCATGCCGTTGACCAGGCCATCCCCTTGTTCGCGCTGGATGATTCTCTGGTAGGCAGCGTTGAGCTTTTCCTCGGTGACCCCGGCCCGAGGCTGCACAGGCATGCCCCCCGCTTGCCAGGGCAAATCCAGACGCTCGCCCAGGCCCGCTTCGAACGCCCGATGAATCTGAATTTCGTCCGGGGCCGGCAGGCGCGGATCGATCAGGTGTTGCTGCTGCTGGCGACTGACCTCCATGGCGGCCTCATCGCTGACCCGATCAAGGCGCGCCGCGCTGCGCGCCAGACGCACGAGTCTGTCTTCCAGCTGCGAGGCCGATGCCGTTTCGTTGTAGGCCTTGGATACCAGGACTTTGAGCCCCAGTGAATTGAACAGCTGCTGGCCCAGATCAGCGCAATCCTGTGCAGACACGTTCTGCTCGAAGAGCTTTTTGCGCAGATGTTCGTCGAGCGCCGCCGCGTCGACCATGTCCCAGACCCGTGCGGTCAAATTCCGCCGCCCCGCGTCAGTCCCGTAATCGGCGGATTCGCGTTGCTTGCGGATCACGCTGAAAAAGCCGGCGGAATCAGGCTCGGCCATCAGGTCATGCCAGGACTGCTCGCGGTATCGGCTGAAGGCTGCCGAAGGGTGGGACGGATCCGCATTGGCGGGCATCAACTTCCAGTAATCAAGCTCATCGGCGGCGGCGGATGAATAACCGGGCACGACGCTCAACCCTACCGACTGGCGATACTCGCCAAGACGCCGCAACTGGTCACCGTCGAATTTGGCAACACTGATCCGTGCGCGAGCCAGCAGGCGCGCCTGATCGCTACCGGGTTCGACCCGGGGCAGGGTGTCCAGCGGATTGTCTCGCATGTCCAGGTAGAACCCCTTCGGGCGCTGCCGTATCTGTCCATCGACTTCAAGCCATCCTGCCGGCCAATCGCGAATGCGCGTATTGACCAGGTTCAGTTCGACCAGTTGCTCCATGCGCCCGATATCCGGCGGCACACGCAGGTTGTTGCCATTGAGATTCAGGCTGTGCAAGCGGGTGAGATTGCTCAGGCGCGTGCTTGAGTCATAGGTCAGTTCAATGCTGTTGTGCGACAGATCCAGCGTCTGCAACTGATGCATTTTCCCGAGGGCAGCCGGCACCTCCTTGAAACCGCAGCGTTGGGCGCTCAATTGCCGCAGATTCGGGAAACTCGCCAGCAGGCTGTCCGGTGTGGTTGAAAGCGCAATGTTGGTGATGTTCAGTCCGGTAATCCGCTCGAAGTATTGCTGCATCCCGGGACGCCGTCGCAAGTCGCGCCACCATGACTCAAGGTTCGGTAGCGGCAGTTCGGCTGAAAGGTCCAGCGTATAGCCGTGTTCCGGATGGGGATTGCGTGCGCCGGGCCTTTCGTTCTCGCGTTTGAAGCACTTCCTCAATTGCTGCTCGATGTACAAGCCGCCCTCGCGGACGAAATCCGTTGGCAGCGCGATCAGTTCCCCGTTGTCTTCAATGACGGGGGTGTAACTGCTGCGCCAGCTGTCGAGGGCGTTGTCGAGCACTTCGCGTTCGCGCTCAAGGTCGCCGATGGCGCGTTCGCTGTTGCTCTTTTTTTCCAGCGCCGCCAGGAAACCCGCGACCTCTCTGTCGTTGAGTTTCGGGTACAACTGTCTGAGCCGCTGTTCCGGGGTTTTTGCCGCCCAGGGCCAGCCGCGTAGAAGAATCTCCGTCTCGCGGGGGGCGACCGTTCGGATCGGCGGTTGCGCCAGAGCAATACGGCGTTCGGCTGGCGGGGCGCTTTGTTCCATGATCCACAGTTTCAAGGCGCGGCCCTGACCGCGCTGATAACCGGTACTCGCCAGCGTTTCGAGCGGGACGGCGCGCAGGATGGCTTCGTGGAAATCGGTACTGTCATGCAGCACCTGACCCTTGGCGTCGCGCACTTCATAACGGCCTTCGCCACGCCTCAGCAGTTGCCTTACGGTGCTGGCGTCCTGCGGCCCGACACTGCAGCGCAACGGACCGTGCGGGCTGCCGTCGAACACTTCGATGCGCAGGTCGGCAAAGGTGTCGGTGTGGATTTTCAGCGTATTGAGCGCCAGGCGTTCGGTTTGTTCGGTCATCAGATCGTCCCGATAAAAACCGTCGTACGCGCGACTGGCCGACGCCTCGAAATCCAGCTCCCGGGCCTGATTCTTCAGGCGTAGCGGCAAGTGCTGTTCATCGCTGATGCGTTGCCGTTCGGCGACGCGAGCCTGGCTCAGAACCGTCTCGGCCAAGGGCAACGGCAGATCCGGAAACGACTGTCTGATCACCGCTATGTCGGCGTCGCCGCTGCGCTGCCCGGCCTGGTACAGATGGCGGGCGACGGCGCTGCGCTGCTCATTGAGCGCGTCGGCCAGTTGACCGCGCAGGACCTCGACCCGTTGCTCGGCAGTGACCATCGGGCCGAGCAGATGATTGAACTCATCGTCGCGCAGGAACCCGGCGACCCGCTCGGGCAAATGTCCGGCGTTGAGATCAGCCTGGCTGATGCGCAACGTGTCGGCTTCGGACGCCAGCGCGTTGCCGTATTTATGCGAGTAGCCGGTCAGGTCCTGACGCGCGAAAACCTCCAGCGCGCGTCGCGGCGGCCAGCCCGGCAGGCTGGTCAGCATCGGCTCCAGCCATACCGCATCGGTATCGATCGGCTTGCCGTTACGCAGGTTCTGCGCAGCCTCGATGACATCCTCGTATGCACTGACGCGCCTGACCGTGTCGGCCAGCAGCGGCGGTGGCGGGCTGTTGTCGCTGTGCATGCGACGCAGTTCATCGTGGCTGGTGCCGCTGCTGCGCCGGATGTCCTCCAGTTGCACAGGCGTAAAGCGCTCGACGCTGTGGCCCAGGCGAGGCATCAGCCGGGCGTCGGGCCAGTCGCCTGGCGATTCTGCTTCATGCAGCCAGGCGCCGTGACCGTTGTGTTCGATCCTTGGCTGGTAGGCATTTTCTCGATTCGGATGTTTGATCCGGTGGGTTTTGCTGGTGGCATCGGCGGAGGCTTTTTCCACCACATAGAGCTTGCCTTCCAGCGGCAGGACGCTGGCGCTGGCATGTTGATGCAGGCCGTGACGATTGGGCTTCGATTGCGCTGCCAGGCTCAGCTCGTCGCGTGCATAAGGGCTTAGGTCGCGATGCCACAGGCTTGGTTTGCCGTCGGGCAATTTGACCTGTTGCATGGCATCGACCTGCGGTGAGAGTTTTATCCGCAACGTTTCGCCAATCTGCGCGCCGGCGCCGAACGCCGCCAGTTGAATGACATCGGTCACCACACTGATGACATGTCCGGCAGCTTCCTCCCAGACGCCTTCGGCCAGATCGACGATGCCTTCAATTACATCGCTGGTCAGTTGATAGGCGGTATAGGCCATCATCACCTCGCCCAGACCAGGCACAAAGGGCGTGGCAATCAGCAGGGCGACGTTGAAGATGTCCGAGACGATCCGCTTGAAGTTGTCCCACCATGCCCAGCGTGCGTTGCTATCGGCATCGGCGGTCGAGACAGCGATTTGCCGCGCATCATTGATGACCTTGTTGAGTTTCTGCTGATAGACGTGCCGCCAGTAATCGCCCTGCAACGGCAAGCGCGTGAACTGCAACCTGGGCTTTTCCACCGGGTCCTTGCGCCACACCGGGCGCTGGTCGGTGCTCTGCTCGCGTTCGTGATGGCGGACGACGAACAATCGCTGTTCGAGTTCGGCAAAAAAATGCCCACGTTGCTGCTGATCGACGAACTGGCTGAAGAATTGCCGGTACGTATGCCCGGTCGAGGCGCTCAGGCGGTCCTCGCGCAACTGGCGGGTCAGTTCGTCACGAAACGCAGCCAGCGACTCGTACTCCTTGAGTGGATGATCCGGATCGTGCGGCACGTAGACGATCAGGCGTCGAACGCCACGACTGTCGGGGTGGCCATGCATCAGCAACAGAATGCCGGTCAGGCGGGTACCGAGCATGGACAGGTCATTGCAGCGAATCGAACGGTTGTTGAGACGCAAGCGCGGGTTTTCCTCTGTGCTGAAGCTGAGCACCATCCTGAAGGTGTCGTACTGGATCTCTGCCTTGAGCAAGGCGATGTGCGCCGCGACGGCGAGGGCGTCTTTGAGGCTGGTGCCGATCTTGTATTGCAGAAGGCTCTCGGCCAGCGCTTCGCCGGGCAGCAAGTAGCCCTGCAAGTGCCTGGCATATTGCCCGCCCAGGTCGAGGTCGCGACACAGTGTCTGGAACTGGCTGATGGGCATTTGGTTTTTGAGCGGCAAGACGTCGAAGTGGCCGCGCGCATCAGGCTGGCTGATGTAGTCCGAGCCTGCGCCGACCGTCTCGTTGGCGGCAAAGTTGTGCAGAGCGGCATCGAGCAGTGAGATCGTACGGGTCGTCGAACCGTCGACCACGTCGATTGCATACCAGGGACTGCTGGCGGGGATATACAGGCGCAGCCAGGTCTTCCTGACGTCCGGCTCGATGCCATGGCATTGCTTGATCCTTGCTTTGAGCAGCGGCTCCGCGAAGGCGTACAGATCGGTCCTGGCCAGCAGATGATCGACCTTGTTCTGCGAGTCCCAGGCCTTGAGATTGGCGGCGGCGAGTCGGCTGGCAAACGTACCGGGTGCGCTGTACCAGGGTTCGCGCTTCAGTGGCGTGGCGGCGAGTGCCAGGCTGCGGCTGAGCGTTGCAGTTTTGAACGGCGCGCTGACAGCCGATTCGATGAACGCGTAATGCCGGCCTTTGTCGGCGGCTGCGGCAGGCTGAGGGGAGTCAGACATGGCCAATCATCCTTGATTGTTTGAGGAATGATCAGCGTACCGGCGGCAGGGCAAAACAAAAGTTCAAAGATCGGGAGCCAAACGTGTGATCGCCTCAGCGATGCGACAAGAATTCGAATCGGAACAATGCACGAATACCACCATTTGCGCCGATGGCCTTCGGCGCGACGTGCAGGCCATGTTCGGTCAGTGCAGCGCCGATGCCACCACGGGCGCCTGTGGCGGTTGGCACTGTGAGTCGCTGCCCGGTTGCAGATACGGCGTGAGAATCGGCGCCATGCCTTTGAGTACCTGCGTGGGCAGAGCCGAGGTGAACTTGAAGTTCTCCGCCGAGCGCCCCGGGACGAACGCGGTGAGGGTGCCGAAATGGTGGTCGCCGATGTAGAACACAAAGGTCGCCGTGCGGTTGATCGACTTCGAACTGATGATCCGCCCGCCAGACCCGATCGCCGCAATGCGGTTGTCGCCGGTGCCGGTCTTGCCGCCCATGGCCAGCGGTGTGCCGTCGGGCAGTTTGAAACTGCCGGACAGCCGTTTGGCGGTACCGGCGTCGACCACTTGCGACAGCGCCTCGCGCATGGCTCGGGCCACTTCCACCGGCATCACGCGTTTGCCCACGTGCGGGTCGTTGATCAGCCTGGTTTCATACGGCGTATCGGCGGCGAAGTGCAGGCTGTCGATGCGCAGCGTCGGCATGCGCACGCCGTCATTGAGAATGGTGCCGATCAGCTCGGCGAGCGCGGCGGGACGGTCGCCGGAACTGCCGATGGCCGTGGCCAGTGACGGCACCAGGTGATCGAACGGGTAGCCGACTTTCTGCCAGCGCTGATGAATGTCGAGGAACGCTTCTATCTCGAGCATGGTGCGAATACGACTGTCTCGCGCACCCTTGTGCCGGCTCTTGAACAGCCAGCTGTAGACTTCCTGGCGCTCGAAATGGCTGGCCTTGACGATCTCGCTGAAGGTCGCTTCCGGGTGATGCAGCAGATAACCCATCATCCACAGGTCCAGCGGATGCACCTTGGCGATGAAGCCTTGGTCAGGCAAATCGTAACTGCCGGGGCCATAGGAATCGTAGAGGCGGATCAGACGGTCGTCGGTGAGTTTTTCGTTGAGTTTGGCGCCTTTGAGGTGCGAGCGCACGAAACGGTTGAAGTCTTCCTGACTGGCCTCCGGCAGCAGATAGCGATGCACCGCCGCCATGCGAATCGGCGTCGGGCGGATGCTGTCGAGGAAGGTTTCCAGGCGCGCCTGGGTGTCCTTGTTCTTGTACTTCTTCCAGAACTTGAGCAGGAACGAGGTGCCTTCGCGGTCGGCGAAACTGGCTAGGTATTCCTGACGGCGCGGATCGCGATCATCCTTGAGCAATTCGCCGTTGGGGCCTGAGTAGGTGGTGTAGCGGACGATGTCGCGCATCAGCCGAATGAACGGCAGGTTGATCGACTCGCGCAGCGAATCGCGCAGGGTCGGCAGGCGACCGTTGTCCTCTTTGCGGAAGTTGTTGAATCTGTGCAGCCCACCGCCGGTAAAAAACGCCTCGCCGGGGCTGGCCGAGTATTTGCGATCCAGCGCGGCGCCGAGCAGCTTCGACAGGTCGTGATCCTTGTTCTGGATCAGGTAGTCGATGACCCAGCGGCTGAGGCGGTCCTGATCGGGCACTTCGACTTTTTTCAATTCTGCCACGCCCATCGCGCCGTATTTGTCGTGCAGCTCGGCGACGATTTGCAGGTACGTGGTCAGCACACGCATTTTCGCCGTCGAGCCGAGTTCAAGCTTGCTGCCTTCGTTGATGTCGAACGGCTGATCAGTGCTGTCGGTCTGCACGCGCACCCGCGAGCCGTCCGGGGTCAGTTCGAACAGGGTGAAGCTGTAGCGCACTTGCGTGGTGCTGGTCGGCGTCAGCAGGCGTTCGCCGAGCAGGCCGATTTCGGCAGCGTAGGCCGGATCGGCGAGTTTTTTCAGATAAGCCGTGGCCTGCGTTTGCAGGTCGCCCTGCAGGGTGCTGGTGGCCGACAGGTCGAGGCGATCGAGGTCGTACAGCGGGCGATTGAGCATGCTCGCCAAGCGGCTGCGGGCAACACTGATGCCCTTGTTGGTTTCAATCGGCTGCATCGTTGGCTGGGTCTGCCAGTCGCGATACGACACGGTGCTCGCCAGCGCAGCGTCAGCGAGGGCGCTGTCGATCACGCCGTTCTGCTTGAGCAGGCGCAGGTGGCTGTCGGTGAGGCTGGCCAGTTCGTCGCGCCCCTTGGTCAGGTAATGCGAAGGGCGGCGCTGGGCGATCATCAGCGAGAGCATTTCACGCAAGGCCAGGCCTTTGGCGGCCATGGTCTGCGGGTCGGTCTTCGGGCTGTTCAGTTGCTCGTTGGCCTTGTTGAAATCGCTGCCGTACCAGACCCGCAAACCTTCGGCCATGCCGTGCACTTCACCGTGGCCGGGCACCGCCGAGAGCGGCACGCTGTTGAGGTAGTCGCGCACGATGTTCTGCCGCGAACCGAGAGTCTGCGGGCCATCCTGATAGGCGCGCACGCTGGCGGAAATCATCTGGCGGATCTTCTCCGCGCCCGACACGGTGAGGCCGTCGGGCGAGTGGCGATACTTCTCCAGTTGCGTTGCCAGGGTGCTGCCGCCGGCCGATTGCCCGGGCAGGTGCAGCAACTTCGCCACTTGCGACCACGCGGCCATGCCGAAACGCGGCCAGTCCACCGCCGGGTTGGCCAGCGGCTGTTTCGGGTCGAGGAGAAAGCGGTTTTCGATGAACAGCAGGCTGCTGACCACCACCGGCGGAATCGCCGCGAAGTCGGCATACAGTTGCTGCGGATAGTTGTATCGATACAGCGGCGCGCCTCGGCAGTCGGTGATCGACAACCCCGCCTGGATCTTTTCCGAATACGGCACGAACAGGCCTTTGTCGGTGTAACCGAGCAGGGCGGGGGAGAAGCGCGTCTGCTCGGTGATCACGTAATTGCGCTTGAGCAGGCGCGGGAGGAATTCGTCCAGAGAGCTGTAACCCAGGCGCAGATCGAAAGGGCCGTTGCCCGGATAACGAATCGCTTCGCTGGGACCGGGTTCCAGTTTGTAGGTCAGCGAAGCGGCGTACTGGCTCAGCTCCCGCGCCTGAAAGCGCGAAGTGCGCATTTCCTTGGACGCGGCGAGTCCCACCACCACCGCAATGATCAAAAACAGCAACCAGAAAGCCTTCCACCCGTGCCGCTGACGACGGGGTTTTTCAGGGACAGGCGCTTCATTCACACGTTCAGTCTGAACCACGGTTTTACTCGAATCGGTTTGCCACAAAGCGCCCATAGTCGACTGATCCATTCACGCAGATTGATCGGACTTGTCTGAAGCTTAGACGGTGGTTGGAGCCGGTGAAGAAAATGTGCAGAGCGGAGGAGACGGCTTGTCTGAATAACTGGAACACACACTGTGGCGAGGGGATTTATCCCCGCTGGGCCGCGAAGCAGCCCCAAAACCTGCCATCACGGTTTTTACAGGCACACGGCATGTGAGCAAGTTGCGACTGCTGCGCAGCCGAGCGGGGATAAATCCCCTCGCCACAAGGATGCTGTTCACATCCCAGGATGTTGTCTGTGTTGAGGAAAGGATTCAGGTGGCTAGCCGATTTATCAGTCATGCGGAAATTCCCTGTGGCGAGGGGATTCATCCCCGCTGGGCTGCAAAGCAGCCCCAAAACTTGCCAGCACGGTTTCTACAGGCACACCGCATGTGAGCAAATTGCGCCTGCTACGCAGCCGAGCGGGGATAAATCCCCTCGCCACAAAGAGGCTGTTCACATGCCGGGATGTTGTCAGTGTGAGGAATTCAGGCGGCTAGCCGATTTATCAGCCATGCAGGAACTCCCTGTGGCGAGGGGATTCATCCCCGCTGGGCTGCAAAGCAGCCCCAAAACCTGCCACCACAGTTTCTACAGGCACACCGAGTCTGAGCAAGTTGCGCCTGCTGCGCAGCCGAGCGGGGATAAATCCCCTCGCCACAAAGAGGCTGTTCACATGCCGGGATGTTGTCAGTGTGAGGAATTCAGGCGGCTAGCCGATTTATCAGCCATGCAGGAACTCCCTGTGGCGAGGGGATTCATCCCCGCTGGGCTGCAAAGCAGCCCCAAAACCTGCCACCACAGTTTCTACAGGCACACCGAGTCTGAGCAAGTTGCGCCTGCTGCGCAGCCGAGCGGGGATAAATCCCCTCGCCACAAAAAGGCTGTTCACATCCCCATGATGTGTCTGTGCGAGTGATGGACTCCCTGTGGCTAGCCGATTTATCAGTCATGCGGGGACTCCCTGTGGCGAGGGGATTTATCCCCGCTGGGCTGCGAAGCAGCCCCAAAACCTGCCAGCACGGTTTCTACAGGCCCACCGCATGTGAGCAAATTGCGCCTGCTACGCAGCCGAGCGGGGATAAATCCCCTCGCCACAAAGAGGCTGTTCCCATGCCGGGATGTTGTCAGTGTGAGGAATTCAGGCGGCTAGCCGATTTATCAGCCATGCAGGAACTCCCTGTGGCGAGGGGATTCATCCCCGCTGGGCTGCAAAGCAGCCCCAAAACCTGCCACCACAGTTCACGCAGGCGCACCGCGTGTGAGGAACTTGCGACTGCTGCGCAGCCGAGCGGGGATAAATCCCCTCGCCACAAAGAGGCTGTTCACATGCCGGGATGTTGTCAGTGTGAGGGATTCAGGCGGCTAGCCGATTTATCAGTCATGCGGGGACTCCCTGTGGCGAGGGGATTCATCCCCGTTGGGCTGCAAAGCAGCCCCAAAACCTGCCACCACGGTTTCTACAGGCACACCGCATGTGAGCAAGTTGCGCCTGCTACGCAGCCGAGCGGGGATAAATCCCCTCGCCACAAGGATGCTGCTCACATCCTCATGATGTGTCTGCGTGGGCATGGATTCAGTTGGCTAGCCGATTTATCAGTCATGCGGGGACTCCCTGTGGCGAGGGGATTTATCCCCGTTGGGCTGCAAAGCAGCCCCAAAACCTGCCAGCACGATTTCTACAGGCACACCGCATGTGAGCAAGTTGCGCCTGCTACGCAGCCGAGCGGGGATAAATCCCCTCGCCACAATAGATGCACTTATTCCAGAGAGCTGTTGCGCTCAGAGCCAGCAGGTATCCCAAAGCGGGTAATCACCGAGGTTATCGACCAGCCCGGCTCGCAAGGGATTATTGATGATATAGCGGGCGATGGGCTCCAGGTCCTCGCCGTCACGGATCGCTCGGTCATGGTAGCCGGTTTGCCACAGCGGTCCGTGACGTCCGGTTTTTCTGTTAACCGCATGCGTACAGCGAGCCTTTACACCGCCAATGACTTCACCAAGTGAGCCGCGTTGCAATTGCATCAGCCAATGAAAGTGGTCAGGCATGACAACCCAGGCGATGGACTGCGCGACTCCTTGCTCATGAGCCCGGCGCAGTTCTGCAACCAGTAATCGGCCTGTCCGCCAATCTGCAAATACAGGCTGGCGTTCGTGGATGACAGAGGTGATGAAGTAGGCACGACCGTTTTCCGAGAAACGACCTTGGCGCAAACGGTGGGAATTGGGACGAACTGGCATGTGAGCTTCCTTGCATATGCTCCTGACTTTTTCAAAGGTTAGTGGTTGGCCGCCCCGGTCGGCGCTGCAACTGTTGAGCGAAATTTCTGAATCCGCCGGGCGATTTATCCGTGATCAAGCGCGAGGGGAGACATCGCGCGGTGAATCAAATGCACCGGGGCTGGAACATGACGCTGCACCATGTCTGTGCAATACTTCGCGGCTTTTTCAGTGGCGACTTTTCCTACGTAATGCAGTTAATGCCTCTCCGCAGAACCCACTATTGCCGAGAGTTGTCGCTGAATGTTGTGACTTTTAGAGTGAAAAATCCTGCCCTGAGCTTTTTATACTGCACGCCCCGCTGATCTTTCAGGCCTGCCCTGCAAGACGCGTCTGCCCACGAAGCCGACGCGGTTTCCTGCCCAGCCAAGGCCTATCGGCCGATGCTTCGAAACCCGGTGGTCATATCCAATAACAAGACGAGGTTGTACCCCTATGCCAGTTGGCAATCCTCTGCCGCACGGCGACACCGCTTCGGGCGGTCCGCTCAAACGTGAACTCGGCGAACGGCATATCCGCCTGATGGCGCTCGGTGCCTGTATCGGCGTCGGTCTGTTTCTCGGTTCGGCCAAAGCCATCCAGATGGCCGGGCCGGCGATCATGCTCTCTTACATCCTTGGCGGTCTGGCGATCCTGGTGATCATGCGCGCCCTCGGTGAAATGGCCGTGCATAACCCGGTGGCCGGTTCGTTCAGCCGCTACGCGCAGGATTATCTCGGTCCGCTGGCCGGCTTTCTCACCGGCTGGAACTACTGGTTTCTGTGGCTGGTGACCTGCGTCGCGGAAATCACCGCCGTGGCCGTGTACATGGGCATCTGGTTCCCCGATGTGCCGCGCTGGATCTGGGCCTTGGCAGCGCTGATCAGCATGGGCTCGATCAACCTGATCGCAGTCAAAGCCTTCGGCGAATTCGAATTCTGGTTCGCCCTGATCAAGATCGTCACCATCATCGCCATGGTCATTGGCGGCGTCGGCATCATCGCCTTCGGTTTCGGTAACGATGGCGTGGCGTTGGGCATTTCCAACCTGTGGGCGCATGGCGGTTTCATGCCCAACGGTGTGACCGGTGTGCTGATGTCGCTGCAGATGGTCATGTTCGCCTATCTCGGCGTCGAGATGATCGGCCTGACTGCCGGTGAGGCGAAGAACCCACAGAAGACCATTCCTGACGCAATCGGCTCGGTGTTCTGGCGGATCCTGCTGTTCTACGTCGGCGCGCTGTTCGTCATCCTGTCGATCTACCCGTGGAATGAAATCGGCACCCAGGGCAGCCCGTTCGTGATGACCTTCGAGCGTCTGGGCATCAAGACCGCCGCCGGCATCATCAATTTCGTGGTGATTACTGCGGCGCTGTCGTCATGCAACGGCGGCATCTTCAGCACCGGGCGCATGCTCTACAGCCTGGCGCAGAACGGTCAGGCCCCGGCGGGCTTCGCCAAGACCTCGAACAACGGTGTGCCACGCCGGGCACTGCTGCTGTCGATCGCGGTGTTGCTGCTGGGCGTAATGCTCAACTATCTGGTACCGGAAAAAGTCTTCGTCTGGGTCACCTCGATCGCCACCTTCGGTGCGATCTGGACCTGGGTGATGATCCTCCTCGCCCAGCTGAAATTCCGCAAAGGCCTGAGCGCCAGCGAACGTGCCGGGCTCAAGTACAAGATGTGGCTGTACCCGGTCAGCTCGTACTTCGCGCTGGCGTTCCTGGTACTGGTGGTCGGCCTGATGGCGTACTTCCCGGATACCCGCGTGGCACTGTATGTGGGACCGGCGTTTCTTGTGCTGCTGACGGTGTTGTTTTATGTGTTCAAGTTGCAGCCGACGCAAGTGACGCAAGGTTCGGTGCGTTCGGTTTCTTGAACCTTAAGTGCGTAAACAACGAAGCCCTGATCGAGAGATCGGGGCTTTTGAGTTTTATAGGCAAGGCGATTAACGGTCAACGCCTTAAAATCGCACGGGAAGAGCTATTGACACGTGAATACGACAAGATGACCGCTGGTCGGATAAAGCCCTCGACCTGTAATTTCTGACAGTAGACCGTCTTCAAGCTCTGGCCTAGTTTGGAGGTCCGTCCTCTGGCAGCGGCTGGCCCTCACCATGAAAGGATTCTCTGCAACCACCGCCATCGGAGTGGCCGATGCGCTCATCCATTGGCAAATATTTTTCGTGCTCTGTCAGGCGGCCGCCCTGAGTCAGGCGGCCAGCAACTTTGCGGCGTTCTGCGTAGCTGCTGCGCTCTCTTTCTATCTGAACATGCTTTATATCTTTGAAAGGGAAACGCCGGTATTTCCCTATCTGATGTTCATCGGCCTGATGGGCGGCGTCAGTTTTGGCGTGGGTGTCATCGGGGACGTCTGGCGCTTGTCCGGGCTTGTGACGGTCGCTTCGTTTTCGCTGGTGAATATTGTTTTAGGGTACTGCGTTTTCCGCTTTGTCCTTTTTCCAGGGCGACGGGCATGAACGTCTCTCCGCCTGACGTACTGCCGATGTCAGCGTCCTGCGCTGCTTCAATGCCCTTCGTAGTTGATCTGGACGGTACCCTCGTCAAATCTGATCTGCTGTTCGAATGCGTGATGTCCTTTGTCCGCAGCAAACCATTGCACTGCCTGAAACTCTTTCCCTGGCTCTGGCACGGCAAGGCGTATCTGAAAGATCGACTGGCAATGACATCGGACGTCGATCTCGCGACTTTGCCCTATGATCCCGACGTACTCCGGATGATCGAGGAACAGCGCAACGCCGGTCGGAAAATTGTTCTCGCCACAGCCAGTCATTACACATTGGCAGTGCGGATCGCCGAACATCTGCAGGTGTTTGATGACGTTCTGGGTTCAACCCTCGAGCAGAACCTTTCGGGAACGAACAAACGTGATGCGCTGGTGGCGTTATATGGGGAGAAAAGTTTCGATTACATCGGCAATTCGCTGGACGATCTGCCGATCTGGCTGTCGGCCAGGCAAGCTTATATCGTCAATCCGCTAGCGGGAGTCCAACGTGCCGCCCGGCATCTGGATAACGTAGTCCAGGTGGTTCACTCTCGCGTTACGTATTTCAGAAGTTTGTACAAAGCCTTGCGCATTCATCAATGGATGAAGAATGTGCTGATTTTCGTTCCCCTGCTTGCAGCGCATCAAGTGGCCAACCCGCTGCTATTGGGGCGCGGCTTGCTGGCCTTCATGCTTTTCGGCTTGTGTGCATCCAGCGTCTATCTTCTGAACGACTTGCTCGACCTGAACGATGATCGCAGGCACCCGAGCAAACGCAATCGACCCTTCGCCAATGGTTCGTTATCCATCCAGTCCGGTCTGCTGATTTTCCCCCTGCTGTTGTCAGTGTCGTTCATCGGCGCGTGGTTGTGGCTGCCTCACCCATTCATTGCCGTGCTGGCCTGCTATTACGGCCTGACGCTGGTGTATTCGCTGGTGCTCAAGAGGTTGATGGCGCTGGATGTCATCGCTTTGGCGCTGCTTTACACCTTGCGCATCATTGCCGGTGGCGCCGCTTTCGGGCTCGACCTGACGGGGTGGATGCTGGCTTTTTCCATGTTCATGTTTTTGAGCCTCGCGCTGGTCAAGCGCTATGCCGAGCTGTTGCTGGCGCTGCACGGCGGCATCACCGGTAAGACCGGCGGCCGCGACTACTTTCCTGCGGACCTGGCAATGCTCTCCTCTTTGGGGGCCGCATCCGGTTATCTCGCTGTCCTGGTGCTGGCGCTTTACATCCATGACAGCGCAACTACCGAGTTGTATGCATATCCCCGATGGCTCTGGTTTGCCTGCCCATTGATGCTGTTCTGGATCACTCGTATCTGGCTGCTGACGCATCGCGGCCGCATGAATGAGGATCCGGTGGTTTTCGCACTGCGTGATCGCTTGAGTCTGGTGATGGGAACAGTGTTCTGTCTGATTTTCTGGGTGGCGGCATGATGGCCTCGCTGGCTTCCTGGGGAAACTATCCCTATGCCCCGCAGAGTGGTCGTCCCTGCCACTGGCAAGCGGATATCGGACCGCAGTGGCAGCAGTTGATCGAATCACACGGGACAACTTTGCCGTTTGGCAATGGGCGCAGCTATGGCGATAGCTGCATGGCCGCAAGCGATCATGTGCTGCAATTACGTCCCCTGAACCGCTTCATCGAAGCCGACTGGGAAAAGGGTGAGATCTGCGCTGAGGCCGGCGTGACACTGGGCGAGATTTTACAACTCGCCATTCCCCGTGGCTGGTTTTTGCCCGTCACACCCGGTACGCGGCATGTAACGCTGGGTGGGGCGGTGGCCAATGACGTCCACGGGAAAAATCACCATCGCTGCGGCACGTTTGCCCATTCGCTGGTGTGTTTCGGGCTGCACCGTTCCATGCAATCGCCGATGGTGTGCTCGGCGACGCTAAACCCACAGTGGTTTGCCGCCACCATCGGCGGGCTCGGCCTGACGGGCGTGATTACCTGGGTGCGCATTCGTCTGCGCAAAATCCAGTCCAGCCTGATCGACAGCACACGGGTGCGTTTTGACTGTCTGGATGACTTTTTTGCCCTGTCGGCCGACATGGATGCGCGGCATGAATACAGCGTCGCTTGGATCGATTGCCTGGCCAAGGGCAATGCGCTAGGGCGCGGATGCTTCACGGCTGGGGATCATTGCGAGGCGGGGCCGCTTGAGGTCGCTGCACCACGTTCTCTGTCTGTCCCGATCCGCCCTCCGGTATCGCTGATCAATTCGCTCACCTTGAAACTGTTCAACGATCACTACTGGAAACGGCAGCCAACGAACGGACAACATCAAAAGGTTGGTTACAGCTCGTTCTTCTATCCGTTGGACCGTATCGAAAACTGGAATCGCATCTACGGACGCAGAGGTTTCCAGCAATTTCAGTGCGTATTGCCGGCCTCGGTTGCAGCCGTGGCACTGGCCGAATTACTCAAGTCGATTGCGCGTAGCGGCAGTGGCTCCTTCCTCGCGGTGCTCAAGCGTTGTGGCGACATTCCTTCGCCGGGATGGCTTTCCTTTCCTATGCCCGGTACTTCATTGGCGCTGGACTTTCCACACGACATAGATCTGCCGAAAAAACTTCTGCCGCGTCTCGACGCCATCGTGCGGGAAGCAGGCGGTCGTTTGTATCCAGCCAAGGACGCTCACATGAGCGGCAGCGATTTTCGCCAGGCCTATCCCGCCTGGGAGCAGTTGGAAGCGATGCGCGATCCGACCCTGATGTCCCGTTTCTGGCAGCGAGTCACTCGATGAAAAAAATACTGATTGTGGGCGCCACCTCGGCGATTGCCTGCGCTTGCGCACGATTGTGGGCGGCTGATCGCAGCGAATTGTTCCTGGTCGGCAGGGATGCGCAAAAACTCCAGCAAACCAGCGTCGATCTTCAGGCTCGAGGTGCCAGAGCCGTGACCACGTACGTCATGGACGCCAGTGATATCGCCGCACATCCGGTCATGTACGAGAAATGCCTGGCGACGTTGCAGACGGTGGATATCTGTCTGATTGCCTATGGCTCGCTGCCAGATCAGTACGCGTGCGAAAAACACGTTGAACAGGCTATGGAGCAGTTCGCCAATAACGGCAGTTCAATGATCGCGCTGTTGACGCTGTTGGCAAATCGCATGGTTGTCCAGCAGCACGGCACGCTGGCGGTCATTTCCTCGGTGGCCGGGGATCGAGGACGACCTTCCAATTACCTGTACGGCGCGGCAAAGGCGGCGGTTTCCACGTTCTGCGAAGGCTTGCGGGTACGCTTGTTCAAAGCGGGTGTGCATGTGATCACGATAAAGCCTGGGTTAGTCGACACGCCCATGACGCGAGGGTTGGCGCTGCCCTCCGTGCTTGTAGCGCAACCGGATACGGTTGCCCGGCGAATAGTCAGAGGGATCAATCGACAGGTGGCGGTGCTGTATGTGCCCGGCTTTTGGGCGGTGATCATGTGGCTGATTCGGGTGATGCCGCAGCCGCTGTTCAAGAGGCTGAACCTGTGAATCAGACGCTGATGTTATCCGGGTGGCGTTACCGCGTTTTGATTGGCTCGGTGATCTGCTCCGCCCTCGCTTATCTCGCTGTTTCCCTGTGGGGTGGGTGGTCGGCGGTGAGCGCGGCGGTCAGTCGAGTGGGTTGGTGGCAGTGCGGGCAAATCGTCTGCGTGGTTTTGCTTGGATACGGTCTGCGTTTTTTGCGTTGGCAGGGTTATCTGTCTGCCCTGGGCCACCGGTTGCCCTGGCGGGCGAGCTTGAACATCTACCTGGCCGGATTCGCCCTGACGACTACTCCCGGCAAGGCCGGGGAGGCGTTGCGCGGTGTTTTGCTCAAACGTTTGGAGGTGCCTTACGCACAGAGCTTTGCCGCGCTGTTCAGTGAGCGGCTTGCGGACCTGCTGGCGATGACGGGCCTGGCGTTGTTCGGCTTGAGCGCGCATCCGCAATGGTTGTCGATGGTCGTTGCCAGTCTCGTCCTCCTGGCATGCGGTGCATCGATGATGTTTTCGCCAAGCCTTGCCAGCGCGATTGATCGTCGCACTGAGCAACGGCACGACAGATTCTCGCGGTTGCTGGGGCATGCCGTTCAGGTATTGCGTCAGTCGCGCCGCTGTCATTCCCCTCGTCGCTTCATGGGCGCAACGCTATTGAGCCTGCTGGCCTGGGGGCTTGAAGCATTGGCGTTTTACTGGATTTTGCAGGCGATGGGCGCGGACGTGGGCCTAACGTTGGCGATCTTTATTTATGCGGTGGCCATGTTGGCGGGGGCTCTGAGTTTCATGCCGGGCGGTTTGGGCAGTGCCGAAGCAGCGATGCTAGCGCTGCTGGTTTCAGGCGGAGTCGGGTTGGCAGATGCGATCGCGGCGACGGTTTTGTTACGGCTGGTAACGTTGTGGTTGGCGGTCGGGGTGGGAATGCTTGCACTTTTATGGAAGAGGTCGGTAGCCGGTTTTGATCATGGCTGAGTAACTACTGAGGAGATGACAATGGACACTGCGTCGCGAAAGTACAAATTGGCAATGTACCTGTGTCTGATTGGCGCAATTGGATTTGGCCTGTATGTAAGGTTGCGCAACATCGATGCTACTGGCCTGTGGCTGGATGAGGCCTTCAGTGTATCGGTAAGCGATCCGCAAAATGGATTCTTTGACGTGTATCGAACTACATTGAGTGACGTTCATCCTCCCTTTTATCAGATTTTACTGTGGACTTATTATCAGGCTGTCGGGTTTGGCGAACACACAGGGCGGTATCTCTCTGCGGTAATCGGCGTGCTGTTGATTCCCTCTGTATTCCTCCTCGGGCGCAAATTGTTTGATGAACAAGTAGGGCTCATCGTTGCGTGGTTGGCAGCGGTCAATAGTTTCTTGGTTCAGTATTCGCAAGAGACTCGCTCTTATGCGCTTCTGTCGTTGCTTACCGTTTTGTCTTTTGTGATCTTCTTGCGCTGCTTAAGTCGAGGCAGAGGGCAGGATTTTTTTGCTATTGGCTGACTTCCGCCGCGCTGATAAATACTCATTACTTCGGTTATCTGCCGGTCTTTGCTCAAGTGCTTGTGTTGCTTCACATGATCTTGCGCAGCGAGGTCCACAGCCAAGTTATATACAGGTTCATTTGCGCCGGATTTTTTGCCGCATTAACCGTAATTCCTGGTTTATCGTACGCTGAGAGTAGCTTTTCACGGGATTTCTGGATTCAACCACCCGAAACTGTTTTTTTCTTCAAGGTTTTCCTGTTGTATTTCGGAGATACGTTTCTGGCCGCTTTGCTCGCTGTAATTTTAATTTCAGGGCTGGCGTCGATGGCTCAAAATCCTGAAAGCGCAATTGCTTGCAGGCTGATTGTGTTCTGGGGGGTAGTAGGAATTGTGGTGCCCTATGTCTGTTCTGTTTACTTACGCCCGGTGACAACTCAACGCAATTTTATTTTTCTTCTGCCCGCCGTATTGCTGGTGGCTGCGTACGCAGTTGGCAATATAAGAGATGTGCCAGTAAAAGTGTTAATGCTGGTGGTATTGATGACATTTTCTGCTACGCCTTTATTCAGGGATATCAGTTATCTGAGGGATCCTGAAAATCCGTACTCACGCGAGACGCACATGAGAGATATCGTCATCTCTGTAATGAATAAGTCAAACGTGTTGCCAATCTATTCGCTTGATGCGATTCAGTTTGGTGTCTATTTCAAGTTGCTGGGATCTCCGCTGCTTGTTAGTAATTTAGAGAAGCTGAAAACTGATTTGTCGTTGCCCAGTCACCCGAAAGAATTTTATGTTCTGGAGACGAACTATGGTCCTGGTTTTGCTCAGGGAATCAAAAATCTAGAAAGGTACGAAGCAAAAATTATCGATAAGGAAGAAATAGGTCATGTGCGATTATTCAAGATCCGTACATTTGAACCATGATCGGTAGCGGTGGGCATTCCGAATGGAAATGCACACCTTTGAGCAGTTACGCAGCGACGACCTCGCTCGGCTCAAAACTGTCCGCCCGCGCCATCTGCCACATCCGCGAATAGAACTCGCCATTCACTTCACCGGTGAGCAATTCCCCCGGTTTCAAAAACACGTGCAACTGCGAGAACAGTTTGATCTCGGTCGCCGACATGCGTCGTACCAGATGCTTGGCCGACAGTTGCGAGGGATGCTCAAGGCCTGCTGCAGCGAGCATTTCCGCCAGTGCTTTGAGCGTGCTGCGATGGAAGTTGTAGACGCGCTGGGCTTTGTCCGGTACCACCAGAGCGCGTTGGCGCAAGGCGTCCTGGGTGGCAACGCCGGTCGGGCATTTGTTGGTGTGGCACGACTGCGACTGGATGCAGCCGATGGCGAACATGAAGCCGCGCGCGGAGTTGGCCCAGTCAGCGCCGATGGCCAGCACGCTGGCGATGTCGAAGGCGCTGACGATCTTGCCGCTGGCGCCGAGTTTGATCTTGTCGCGCAGGTTCAGGCCGACCAGCGTGTTGTGCACGAACAGCAGACCTTCGCGCATCGGCACGCCGATGTGGTCGGTGAACTCGACAGGGGCGGCGCCAGTGCCGCCTTCCTTGCCATCGACGACGATGAAATCGGGAAGGATGCCGGTTTCCAGCATGGCCTTGGCAATGCCCATGAACTCCCACGGATGGCCGAGGCAGAATTTGAAGCCCACCGGTTTGCCACCGGACAATTCGCGCAGTTGCTGGATGAACTGCATCATCTCGATCGGCGTTGAAAACGCACTGTGGCGCGACGGCGAGACGCAGTCCTCGCCCATCAGGATGCCGCGTGTTTCCGCAATCTCCCTGGTGACCTTGTGCTTGGGCAAGATCCCGCCATGGCCGGGTTTGGCGCCCTGGCTCATCTTGATTTCGATCATGCGCACTTGCGGATTCTGCGCCTGCACGGCGAAGCGCTCAGGGTCGAAACGGCCGTCGCTGGTGCGGCAGCCGAAGTAGCCGCTGCCCAGCTCCCAGGTCAGATCGCCGCCGTGTTCGCGGTGATACGGGCTGATGCTGCCTTCGCCTGTGTCGTGGGCGAAGTTGCCGAGTTTGGCGCCCTGGTTCAAGGCGCGGATGGCGTTGGCACTGAGCGAGCCGAAGCTCATCGCCGAAATATTGAAGATCGACGCCGAGTAGGGCTGCGTGCACTGCGGACCCCCGACAATGACGCGGAAACCGTTCGGGTCACTCAACGGCGCCGGGCGCATCGAGTGGCCGATGAATTCGAAGCCGGACTGGTAGACGTCGATCAGCGTGCCGAACGGTTTGTCGGCAGTTTCGTTTTTCGCTCGCGAGTACACCAGCGAACGCTGCGCGCGGGAGAAGGGCAGGGCATCGCTGTCGGACTCGAGCAGATACTGGCGAATCTCCGGGCGGATGCCTTCGACCAGATAACGGATGTTGCCCAGAATCGGATAATTGCGGCGCACTGCATGGCGCGTCTGCAACAGGTCGAACACGCCGAGCAGGCTCAGCACAGCGGTGGCGGCGGTGATCGGCCACAGCCAGTCATGTTCGAGAAAGGGCAGGCTGGCGAGGGTGAACATCACACAGACGGCAAAGAAGGCGTAGCGGCTCAGCAGCGACAGGCTCATACGGTTTCCTTGGTTCGGATTGTTTGTGGCTGGCAGGCATATTGCGCCAACGACGGAACCGTGAACAGGCAGATTTCCCTCTCCTCGCCTACATCGGAGCCGTCTCGCTTACGATGCCAGTTGACTTGGCTGTTGAACGCGAGAAGCAGCCATGCAGCAATACTGGTGGGCAAACTTGTGGCATTGACGAACGCCTTCGCGAGCACGCTCGCACAAGGAATTGCAGTGAAAGGTGGAAGCGAACTTGCACGCGAAATCGACGATTGCCTTTTTGTTTATGCCGCGACCGATTCCTGAGGCGTTTGCCGTTTCTGGTCATGTTTGTGCTTGGCCCTGGCCATATCGTTGATGCAGTAATTGATGTGATAGAAGGTGAACAGGACTGAATACAAGCGGTTCATTCGCGGTTCGAAGTTGTGTTTGGTCAGTGTGTAGGCGCGCAAGGCTCTGCGAACTCGAAAGCACCAAGCAATGGCGATGAGCTGGGCAATGACCGTCATCGCATACCCCGTGGCTATGAACCGCGGATCAGATACGGTGAAAAAGATCCCTCCGATACCACAGAGCGCCAGATAAACGACCAGACCGGTCTGGCTCAGTGTCTTGATTTGAGTGACCTCCTCAACCACGGTTGTTGTTTTGTGCAGCCATACAACCGAGTAGAGCCCCATGGTGACTACGGTCAGGAGAATGAAATGGAGCGTCTTGAGATTGTTCTTTTCCTTGAGCGTTGAAATGTCAGACATGCAGCGTTTTCCCTCTTAGGCGATGTAGCGAATGGCTGCCGGGCAGCGATGAATAACGCTACCAAATTCGCGAGTGGGAAATTTCCGAGCCTTTGGGCGGACTTGTCGTCAGAGTCAGGCTGATCACGGATGCTCCTTGTAGGGATCTTCTGATGACGCAGGCGCGTCGGGCGTGGGATCCTGCGATCTTTTCGCACAAGGCATTTTTCGACTCATGACGCCGACATCCGCCGTTTCGCCCTGCATCATCCATATCGCCGCCGCCCTGTTGCTCAACGCCCAAGGCCAGACCCTGCTGGTGCGCAAGCGCGGCACCACGGCCTTCATGCAACCGGGTGGCAAGATCGAAGCCCACGAGTTGCCAGTACACGCATTGGCCCGTGAGCTGGAAGAAGAACTCGGGTTGCAGATCGACCCGGCGCAGGCGATTTTCCTCAACAGTTTTTCCGCCCCCGCCGCCAACGAGCCGGGCTTCATCGTGCACGCGGAGATTTTCCAATTGACCATCGATACTGACGTGTGTCCGGCGGCGGAAATCGAGGAAGTCATATGGGTCGATCCGGCCACTGATCCGGCGCTCGAGCTGGCGCCATTGACACGCGAGCACATCCTGCCGTTTTATCGCCGTTCACTGACTGCACTCGCCTGATCATTCCCGCAAAGGACGTTGCCATGATCCCGTTGCAAGACCTGCTGATCTTCGCCGCCGCCGCGCTGCTGATGGTGCTGACGCCGGGGCCGAACATGATCTACCTGATCTCGCGTTCGATCTGTCAGGGACGCCGCGCGGGGGTGACGTCGCTGCTCGGCGTGGTCGGCGGGTTCTTCGTGCATATGTTCGCTGCGGCGGTCGGTTTGACGGCAGTGTTTCTTGCCGTGCCGATGGCTTATGAAGTGTTGAAATGGGCCGGTGCGCTGTACCTGCTGTGGCTGGCCTGGCAAGCGCTGAAACCCGGCGCGCGTTCACCGTTCGAAGCGCAGCAATTGCCGCCGGACTCGTCGCGCAAGCTGATCACCATGGGCTTTCTCACCAGCGCGCTGAACCCGAAGATCGCCGTGTTCTATCTGTCGGTGTTTCCGCAATTCATCAGCCCTGAGCACGGCTCGGTGTTCACCCAAAGCATCGTCCTCGGGCTCACGCAGATCAGCGTCAGCTTCAGCGTCAATCTGTTGATCGCGCTGTTCGCTGCAGGCATCGCCTCATGGTTTGTGCGCAACCCGACGTGGCTGGCGATGCAGCGTTATTTCATGGGCATGGTGCTCGGCGGCCTCGCCGTACGGCTGATGCTCGAACAACGGCGGACTGCCTGACATGTGGATCGAACGGCTGGACGCCAGCCATGCCCTGGCTTACCGCGAACTGATGCTGCAAGCCTATGACCGTCATCCGCAGGCGTTCACCTCCAGCGTGCGCGAACGCGCGGTGATGCCATTGAGTTGGTGGGAAGGGCGCCTGACCAGCAAGCTCGATGTGGTATTGGGTGCACTCGATGCCGGGACGTTGGCCGGGATTGTCGGCCTGGCCTTTGAACCGCGCGAGAAGGCACGACACAAGGCCACGCTGTTCGGCATGTATGTCTCGGCGGATTTTCGTCGCAAGGGGCTGGGCTTTGATCTGGTGCAGGCGGCACTGGTCGAAGCGCAAAAGCATCCGGCGCTGAAATTGCTGCAGCTCACCGTGACTGCCGGTAATGACGCGGCTTTTCAGTTGTATCAGCGTTGCGGCTTCATTCAGTTCGGCCTCGAGCCACTCGCCGTGCGGGTGGGCGAAGACTACTTCGACAAGATCCACATGTGGCGCCAGCTCTGACCCACCACGACAATCCTTGTGGGAGCGAGCCTGCTCGCGAAGGCGTCCGTCCAGCCGACATCATCGCTGAATCATCCACCGCTTTCGCGAGCAGGCTCGCTCCCACAGGGAGATCTCTTGTTCTGGAGAATCAGCGTACGGCACTGACCCCATCGAGGGTCGAGAACGAGGTGTCCTTGGCGGTCAGCAGGAAATCGCGCATGTACGGCGCGTCGAGCATGTCCGTGCGAATCGCCGCGTACAGCGTCGCGAACAAGCCTTTCTCACCCAACCGTTTGCCCTTCACATAGCCGCGCGAGCTGTATTCATGCAGCGCCCAGTGCGGCATCCCGCAGACGCCACGGCCGCTGGCGACCAGTTGCATCATCATCACCGTCAGTTCCGAAGTGCGCACCTGCGCAGGTTCGATGTCGGCCGGTTCGAGGAAGCGGGTGAAGATGTCCAGGCGATCACGCTCGACCGGGTAGGTGATCAGCGTTTCCGTCAGCAAATCTTCAGGAACGATGTACGGCTTGCTCGCCAGCGCATGCTGATTGGCCACCGCGAGCATGGCTTCGTAAGTGAACAGCGGCACGTAAGTGATGCCGGCAATTTCCAGCGGATCGGAGGTCACCACCAGATCCAGATCGCCACGGGCCAGTGCCGGCAGCGGGGCGAAAGCGAAACCCGAAGCCAGGTCCAGCTCGACTTCCGGCCAGGCATCGCGGAACTGGTCGATGGTCGGCATCAGCCACTGGAAGCAGCTGTGGCATTCGATCGCCATGTGCAGACGCCCGGCGGTGCCACCGGCCAGCCGACCGATGTCCCGTTCAGCGGCGCGCAACAGCGGCAGGGTGGCGTCGGCCAGTTGCAGCAGGCGCAAACCGGCGCTGGTGAAGCGCACCGGTTTGGTCTTGCGCACGAACAACTGCATGCCCATGCGCTCTTCCAGCTCTTTGAATTGATGCGATAGAGCGGATTGCGTCAGATGCAGGCGATCAGCGGCATCCACCAGGCTGTCGGCCTCGCGCAGGGCATGCAGGGTTTTCAGATGTCGGATTTCAAGCACCGGCGGGGCTCCATGAAGAAAACTTGTGACGAATGCGGGGAAGGTGAGTTTGTCTCATGAGGCACGCTTTGTCGATCTGTCGGCGAGGATCCGGCGGGCATTCGACAGACGACCGCTCGGCACTCTTCATCAAACTGTCATGCAACTGTGGCAGCGCGCTCGTACGAACTTCATCAGACTCGCGCTCTACTGGGGTGCTGCGTTTTGGTGTTTTTCATGTTCAAGAGAGTTTTTTCAGTCGCGGCCGCGTTGGCCGCGCTTTTGTTCGGGGCCGGCTCGTTTGCAGCCGGGCGCTGTGATGTCAACATGCCGACCGAGCACGCCGAGCTGGCGCAGGTCAGTCTTGCCTATCAAAGTATCGGCCGTGCATCAGACCCGGCGCTGTTGCTGGTCATGGGCCTGGGTGGGCAGTTGATCCACTGGCCGGACGAAGTCGTGGTCGCGCTGTGTCAGCAGGGTTTCCGGGTGATCCGTTATGACAACCGCGACGTCGGATTGTCGACCTGGCGGCAGGCGCCGATCGAGGCCAACCTGACCTTCGAAGTGCTGCGTTACAAGCTCGGTTTACCGGTGTCGGCACCGTACAGCCTGACTGACATGGCCGACGATGCGCTGGGTTTGATGACGGCGCTGAAGGTTGAGCAATTCCACGTGCTCGGCGCGAGCATGGGCGGGATGATCGCCCAGCGCATGGCGGCGATGGCGCCGCAGCGGGTGGAAAGCCTGACGCTGATCATGACCACTTCCGGCGCTGAAGGCCTGCCGGCACCAAGTGCGGCGCTGGTGCAGTTGCTCTCGCGCCGAGGTGCGCCGAACCGCGAAGTAGCGCTGGAGCAACAGGCCGATCTGCTCGCGGCACTCGGTAGCCCGGCGGTGACGGATGATCGACAGGCCTTGCTGCAACAGGCGGCGGCGTCCTACGACCGCGCGTTCAACCCCGAAGGCGTCAAGCGCCAGATCATGGCAATCCTTGCCGAACCGAGCCGGGTGGCATTGCTCAATCAGCTGCGCGTACCGACCCTGGTGGTGCACGGCACGGCAGATCCGCTGCTGCCGGTGATGCACGGCGTGCATCTGGCGGCGCACATTCAGGGCAGTCAGTTGAAACTGATTCCGGGACTGGCGCATCGCTTTCAGGAGGCGTTCAAGGAGCCGTTGCTGGCGGCGGTGCTGCCGTATTTGCAGGCGCATCGCGAGGACACTTCGCATTGGGCTCGGGTCGATCCGCCGGCGCCGAACAATCTGCTGTAAGAGTGCGCCAGCATCCTGTCGCCAAAAAAATATCAATGTGCCACTATTGTTTGCCGCGTTGTTGCCGATAAGGCGCAGGAACGTTTTCAGACATAGGGACTTGATCCATGATTTTTCGCGCTACACGTCAATGGGCCGCGCTGGCCCTGCTCGCCGTACTGACTCTCACCGGCTGCGCCCATGTGCAACCGCCCGTGGCCCTGGACAAACAGTTCTGGGATGCCAAAGAGCCGACCATCGGTGTGGCCATTACCGTCGTACCGTCGCCGGTGCTGGCGCTGACCGGCAATCAGGGCATCCTCGATTACGCCATCAATGCCGGCGTCAACAGCAAGCTCAGCGCCAACGTCGAGACCTGGCAGGTGCGCGATCTGGAAACCCTGCCCGACGCCATCGTCGCCAAGTTGCAGGCCAAGGGCTACAAGGCCAAGCGCATTGATGAAAAGGTCGATCTGAAGACCTTCAAGGAAGTCGATTTCCGCGAGGGCTACATGACCAAGGACCTGTCGCCGATGAAAGCTGCCCACGGCATCGACCGTCTGTTGCTGGTGTCGATTTATGCCACCGGTGCCACCCGCAGCTACTACAGCATCGTGCCCACCAGCGTGCCGATGGCCCAGGTCGGCGGCCAGGGCATGGTGATCGATCTGTCGGACAACAAACTCTTGTGGTACCAGCCATTCGCCGCTGTGCAAGCCGCGCAAGGTGAGTGGGACGAGCCGTCCTACACCAATCTGTCCAACGCGTTTTATCAGGCGATGGATAACAGCCGTCAGCAAATGATCGCCCCGTTCGCGCAATGAAACGTCTGGCGCTGACCCTCGCGGCGATCTCGCTGCTGGCGTTGCCTGGCTGTGCGCAGAAACCGCCACCCGAGGCCGGTTTCAAGGATCAGGCGGCCATGAGCTATGTGCAGGCACACGGGCTGAAGGTCGACGTGCAACTGCCGGCGGAGTTTGTCGGCGCCAGCACGGTGATCGACAGCAAGGCGGCGGTGAACGCGGCCAATTCCAGTTACACGCTGGTGTCGAGCTCCGGCGCGGGCGCCGGGCTGGCGGGCATTCTGGTGGCCAGCCTGATCAACACGCAAATGGGTTCCGGTGCGTTACAGCGCGATGCCGAAAAAGCCGCGCTGAACGAATCGCGGCCGCTGGCCGACCTGCTCGCCGGCGTGCCGTTGCAGGAGCGCTTGCAACAGCGTTTTCAGGCGGCGTCGCAAGTCTCCGGATTCAAGCAGGGGGCAGGTGCGGTGACGGCACGGTTGCTGATCGAACCGAAGCTGATGCTGACGCCCGATCGCGGCAGTTTCGTGCTGGTCAATCAGGTGCAATTACAGGATATCGCCGGCTCGCCGCTGTACCGCATGCGCATCGAAGTGGCCAGTCAGCCGATTCGTCGTTGCGGCAAGCAATGCATTGATGACGGCGCCCTTGACCTGGCCAAGGTCACCGCCGTGCTGGATGAATGCATTGACGAATCCATGCGCGTGTTGAGCGCCGATCTGATGCAACCGACGCCACCGCCGGCCGCGCAGGAAACCCTGCGTTACGTGCTCGACGGCCAGCGCGTGGTCGAGCGCGGTTATCAACTGGCGCAGAACGGCGACTACTGGCGCTACCGCAATCTCTACGGTGCGGTGAAGTCAGTGCCAGTGCCGTTCGAGGATGCTCTGTCGTCCGCGCAACTGGCCAGAGTCTACGGTCGCTAGAGGCTGATGCACGTGGGTTCAGGCATGCAGCCGGACCCACACGCTCACCAATACCGTTGCCGCCATCAGCCACGCCACCGCCGCCACGGCCAGCGATGCTTCCAGGCGCATGCGGTCGACCATCACATACAGCGTCGCCAGATACACGAAGTAGGGAATGATCGACCACATGCCGAACACGATCGTGGTTTTCAGATCGTCGACCGAGCGGCCCTTGCCGACGATGTAGTGCGCAATCAGGGCAAAGGTCGGGAACAGCGGCACCAGACCGGCGATGTAGTAGTTTCTGGTCTTCGACAGCGCAGCGAGGATCAGCACGACTGCGGCGCCGATGGCGGCTTTGAGAATCAGATCCATCAGTGGCTCAGCCCGTACTTTTTGACTTTATCGAACAGCGTGGTCTTGGCCATGCCCAGTTCCTGGCTGGCCTGGGTCAGGTTGCCGCCGCTGCGTTGCAAGGCGTCGACCAGCAGATTGCGCTCGAACGCTTCCACCGCTTCGGCAAACGCCAGACCCTGGCCGGCGCTGGCTCCGGATTTCTTGAAGGCCGGCAGGCCGAGGGCGAAGCGTTCGGCGACGTTGCGCAGTTCGCGCACGTTGCCCGGCCAGTCGTGGCTCATCAGGTTCGACAGGGTCTGGTTGTCCAGCTCCGGCAGCGCGCGGTCGAAGCGCAGCGCCGATTGCTGGGTGAAATGCTCGAACAGTTGCAGGATGTCTTCGCGGCGTTCGCGCAGCGGTGGCAATTCCAGGGTCACGACGTTGAGGCGGTAGTACAAGTCGCTGCGAAATTCCCCGGCCTTGCTCGACTCATCGAGGTCGGATTTGGTCGCCGCGATCACCCGGCAATCCACCGCCACGCTCTGGTTTGAGCCGAGACGTTCGAGGGTGCGTTCCTGCAGTACGCGCAGCAACTTGATCTGCAACGGCAGCGGCATGCTTTCCACTTCATCGAGGAACAGCGTGCCGCCGTCGGCGTGCTCGATCTTGCCGATGCGCCGTTTGCCGGCGCCGGTGAAGGCGTTGGCTTCGTGGCCGAAGATTTCGCTTTCAAAAAGGTTTTCCGGCAGGCCGCCGCAGTTCAGCGCGACGAACTGTTTGCTGTGGCGCCGACTGAAATCGTGCAGGCAACGAGCGACCAGTTCCTTGCCGGTGCCGGTCTCGCCTTCGATCAAGACGTTGGCCGAGGTGTCGGCGACGTTGGCGATCAGCTCGCGCAGGTTCTGCATCGCCGGTGAGCGGCCGATAATCCGCCCTTCCAGCGAATCGCGTTCAGCCAGTTGCCGGCGTAGCGATGACACTTCACGGGCGAGGCTGCGTTGCTCCAGCGCCCGCCGCGCGACATCGACCAGGCGTTCCGGCGAGAACGGTTTTTCCATGAAATCGTAGGCGCCTTTCTGCATCGCGCCGACGGCCATGGAAATGTCGCCGTGGCCGGTTATCAGCACCACCGGCAGGCTGCGATCACGCTGCTTGAGGCGGGTGAGCAATTCCAGGCCATCGATGCCCGGCAGGCGGATATCGCTGATGACGATGCCGGCAAAGTTGTCGCCGACCTGCGCCAGCGCCTCTTCGGCACTGCCGACGCCGATGCACGGAATGTCTTCGAGGGTCAGCGCCTGTTGGCAGCCGAGCAGCACATGGGGGTCGTCTTCGACAATCAGCACACTGAGTTCGGGGTTCATATTGGCTCGGCAGAAAGAGGGCTTACCAACGGTAAACTGAGGACGAAAGTGGTGCCACCGCCGGCCGGGTGTTCGACACCCAGGTGCCCGCCGGTGGCGGCGGCGAGGCTGGCGGACAGGGTCAGGCCCAGTCCCAGGCCTTGCTCGCCGGGTTTGGTGGTGAAGAACGGTTCGAACAGATGCTTGCGCGCTTCGGCGTCGATGCCGTGGCCGTTGTCACGCACCCGCAAGCGATACTTGCCGTTGAATTCTTCACCCTCCAGCCACAGCTGCGGCTGCGGTTGCGCGTGCATGGCGTCGAGGGCGTTGCCGATCAGGTTGACGAGGATCTGTTCGAGGCGGGTCTGATCGATCAGCAACTGCACATCGGCAAACTGCCGGTGAATCTGCAGCGCGGTGTTTTCCACGCGCGCGCCGAGCACTTGCAACGCGGCGTCGACGGCTTTGCCGAGACTGGCCTGACCCTTGTTGTCACCACGCCGGGCAAACGAACGCAGGCTGGCGGTGATCCGACCCATGCGGTCGATCAGGTCGTTGATGGTCTTGAGGTTGGTGCTGGCGACGTCGAGCTGGCCGCGCTCAAGAAAGCGCACGGTGTTGCCCGACAACGTGCGCATGGCCGCCAGCGGCTGGTTCAATTCATGGGCGATGCTGGTCGACATCTGGCCGATGGCCGCGAGTTTGCCCGCCTGAACCAGTTCATCCTGAGCGCGGCGCAACGTCTCTTCGGCCTGGCGGCGCTCGCGGATCTGACTCTTCAGACGTTCGTTGCTGGCGCGCAGATCGGCGGTGCGTTCGGTAATCCGACGTTCGAGTTGGCTGTTGGCTTCCTGCAATGCTTCGCGGGCGGCGAGGCGGGTGGCGAGGACTTTGCGCCGCTCGTTCCAGGCAATCAGCAGGAAGGCGAACAGGGCAAACGCCACCGCCACCAGAATGCCTTGGTTGATGGCTTCGCGGCGCAGGTCCTGCAATGGCGTGAGCAGGGTGAAATTCCACGGCGTGTCGCTCAGCAGTCGGGTTTGCGCCAGATAACTGATGTCGTCTTCGTCGGGCTGCAATTCGCTGTTGGCGGGGAAGGTCAGTTTCTCCACGCCTTCGGCCAGTGTCTCGCGGGCCAGCGGTTGCAGTTCGTTGAGTGGAAACCAGTAATACTGCAGGCTGCGGGCGAGTTTTTCCTTGATCTCATCGCTGAGCGGGATCACCGATTTCAGCCGCCTGGCAGGATCGCTGGACAGAATGATGATGCCGTTCTCATCGCTGACGAACGCTTCCAGACGCGCCCGTTGCCAGCGCTCTTCCATGGCTTCCAGACGCACCTTGACCACCGCGACACCGATGATCTTGCCGTGCTCTTCGAGGCCGTGGGCGAGGTAGTAACCGGGTTCGCCGTTGGTGCTGCCAATGCCATAGAAGCGCCCGGGCTGGCCGCGCACGGCGTCTTTGAAATAGGCGCGGAAGGACAAGTCTTCACCCAGATAACTGTCGACATCGCGCCAGTTGCTGGTGGCCATGACCCGGCCGGTGGTGTCCATCACGTAGATGGCGCGGCTGCGGCTGCGGCGGTTCAGGCCTTCGAGGTAATCGTTGACCGTCTGCCGGTGCTCCGGGGTCGGATCGGCCAGCAACTGCGGCACACTGGTTTCGAGTTCCAGCAGGCTGGGCAGGTAGGTGTATTTGCTGATCTCGCTTTCGACCGCGCGGGCGTGCAGTTCCAACTGACGCTGACCGTTCTCGCCGAGGCTGCGGATGCCGAAGTGTTCACTGGTCCAGAAGCCGATGAAACCCAGTCCGACCATCAGGGCGATGATCAGCGGCGGCAGGAACAGATGACGGATCAGACGGGGCTTCACGGCAAGTGATGGCTCTGCAGCGCGATAAAGAGTGGGGTCGCATTTCATCACAGATGCCTTGGGTCAACCACAACACTTGTTTGTGCCTGTGGCGAGGGGATTTATCCCCGTTGGGCCGCGAAGCGGCCCCAAAACCATCACTGCGGTTTAACTGAAAGACCGCATGCACAGGGTTTACGACTGCTGCGCAGCCGGACGGGGATAAATCCCCTCGCCACAAGGGATCTCATTGTCAGGCTGCCCGCACCCCACAGACAGGGTGCGGGTGTGTTGCTTTTAGTGCTGCAGGATTTTCTCGAGGAAGTGCTGCGCGCGTTCGGAGCGGGCGCTGATGTCGCCGAAGAATTCCTCTTTCGGGCAGTCTTCGATGATCTTGCCCTGATCCATGAAGATCACCCGGTCGGCCACTTTACGGGCGAAGCCCATTTCGTGGGTCACGCACATCATGGTCATGCCTTCGTGAGCCAGTTGCACCATCACGTCGAGCACTTCGTTGACCATTTCCGGATCGAGCGCCGAGGTCGGTTCGTCGAACAGCATGACGATCGGGTCCATCGCCAGCGCACGGGCAATCGCCACACGCTGTTGCTGCCCGCCGGACAGTTGCCCCGGGTGCTTGTGGGCGTGCGCCGACAGGCCGACGCGCTCAAGCAACTGCAGACCCTTTTTGGTCGCCTCTTCCTTGCTGCGGCCGAGCACCTTGATCTGCGCGATGGTCAGGTTTTCGGTGATGGTCAGGTGCGGGAAAAGCTCGAAATGCTGGAACACCATGCCCACACGCGAACGCAGTTTCGGCAGGTTGGTTTTCGGGTCGGCGATCGACGTGCCGTCAACCACGACATCACCTTTCTGGAACGGCTCCAGGGCGTTGACGCATTTGATCAGCGTCGACTTGCCGGAACCCGACGGGCCGCAGACCACGATCACTTCGCCTTTCTTGACCTCGGTGCTGCAATCAGTCAGCACCTGGAAGTCCCCATACCACTTGTTGATGTTTTTGATAGAGATCATACGGCGAACCTTTTTTGCAGACGCTTGACCAACCGCGAGGCGGCGAAGCTGATGATGAAGTACACGAGACCGGCGAAAATCAGGAACTCATTGGAGCGGCCGATGATGTCGCCGCTGGCACGCGAGGCGTTGAGGAAATCCACCAGGCCCACGGTGTAGACCAGCGAGGTGTCCTGGAACAGGATGATGCTCTGCTGCAGCAGCAGCGGGGTCATCTTGCGGAACGCCTGCGGCAGGATGATCAGGCGCATCATCTGCCCGTAGTTCATGCCCAGTGCCTGAGCAGCACCCATCTGGCCCTTGGAAATCGACTGCACACCGGCCCGGACGATTTCGCAGAAGTACGCCGCTTCGAACATCATGAACGCCACGACGCACGAGGTGAACGCGCCGATCGGCGTGTCTTCGCCGGTGATCCAGCGCAGCACGAACGGCACCGCCAGGTAGAACCAGGTGATCACCAGCAACAGCGGGATCGAGCGGAAATAGTTGACGTAGGCGCCAGCGATGCTCGACAGCAGCTTGTTGTGTGACAGACGGCACAGCGCGAGGATCGTGCCGAGAATCATCCCGCCGATCACGCCCATGGCCATCAGCTTGAGGGTCATCACCATGCCGTTCCACAAACCGGGAATGGCCGGGACGATGCCACTGAAATCGAATTCCATTATTTACCCCCCACGGAGATCAGGCCGGGCACCGCGACTTTTTTCTCGACCAGGCGCATCAGCAGCATCAGGCTCATGTTGAGGGTGAAATAGATCAGGGTCGCCAGGGTGAACGCTTCGAACAGGTTGGCCGAGAACTCGGCGGTCTGTTTGGTCTGCGCCAGCAATTCCATCAAACCGATCAGGGACGCCACGGAGGAGTTCTTGAACACGTTGAGGAATTCCGAGGTGAGCGGTGGAATGATGATCCGGTAGGCCTGGGGCAGCAGCACGTTCCAGTAGATCTGCGGCAGCTTGAAACCCATCGCGCGGGCGGCGGATTCCTGACCACGGGGCAGCGCCTGGATACCGGTGCGCACTTGCTCGCAGACACGGGCAGCGGTGAACAGACCGAGGCAGACGACAACGCTCAGGTAGGCCGAGGTGGTCGGATTGAGGTCCTGCTTGTACCACTCCTGCAGATCCGGCGGCAGCAGATCGGGCACCAGGAAGTACCAGATGAACAGCTGCACCAGCAGCGGCACGTTACGGAACAGCTCGACGTAGCAGGTCGCGATGCCCGATACGATGCGATTCGGCACGGTGCGCATGATGCCCAGCAGCGAGCCGAGCAGCAGGGCGATGATCCACGCCACGACGGCGATGGCGATGGTCCAGCCCAGACCGGAGATGAACCAGTCGAGATAGGTCTCGCTGCCCACGCCGGTGGACTTGAAGAACACGCCCCAGTCCCAGTTGTAATTCATTAGGGTCTCCCCTCGATTCGATCGATGTACAAGTGCCCGCCTGGGGAACTCCGTTCCCTCCCCAGTCTTTTTTCAAAGACCGGGCACACGCGATCGGCTCGACAGCCACCGGTTCGAGTGTTTCCAGAAAAATGCCAGCAGGGAGTGACCATCCCCTGAAAAGGCAGGCGCCTCCTCAGGGGATAAGGTTAGTCAGAAAATCAGGACTTCTTGTCGTCAGCCGCTTTGTCGGTCGGATTGGCGATCAGGGTCTTGAGCTCGTCGCTCATCGGGAAGTTCAGGTTCAGGCCTTTTGGCGGAATCGGCTGCATGAACCACTTCTCGTAGATCTTGTTGATTTCGCCCGAAGCGTAAGTGGCCTTGATCGCGTCATCCACAGCCTTTTTGAACGGCTCGTCGCCTTTGCGCATCATGCAGCCGTAGATTTCGTACGACTGTGGCGTGCCGGTCACTTCCCAATCGGCGGCTTTCTTGGCCTTGGCGGCTTCGCCGGCCAGCAGTGCGTCATCCATCATGAAGGCAACGGCACGGCCCGATTCCAGCATCTGGAAGGACTCGCCGTGGTCTTTGGCGGAGATGACGTTCATGCCCATCTGCTTGTCGGCGTTCATCGCCTTGAGGATGCGCTCGGAGGTGGTGCCGGCGGTGGTTACGACGTTCTTGCCTTTCAGATCGTCGAAATCCTTGTACTTGGAGTCTTTCTTGGACAGCAGACGGGTACCGATTTCGAAGATGCCGACGGAGAAGTCGACCTGCTGCTGACGCTCGACGTTGTTGGTGGTCGAACCGCACTCGACGTCCACGGTGCCGTTCTGCACCAGCGGGATACGGGTCTGCGAGGTGACGAGGTTGTATTTGACTTGCAGGTTCGGCAGGTCGAGGTCTTTCTTGATCGCTTCGACGATCTTCAGCTGGATATCGTGCGAGTAGCCGACCGGCTTGCCGGACGCATCAGCGATATAGGAGAACGGAATGGAGGCGTCACGGTGGCCCAGGGTGATGACACCGGACTCTTTGATCTTCTTCAGGGTGCCGGTGAGTTCGGCGGCGAAAACTGGCGTGCTGATCAGAGCGGCAGCAATGGCTGCGCCCAGGATATGGGGAACGATGCGCATCAAATTTTCCTCGACATTGTTTTTTTTATGGAGCCAGTTTGTCGGCCCTTTTTGTGCTTCGAATGCCTGACGGCTCCTGAAGTGCTGGCACAGCAGGCATTCGTCGAGAGAGTGTAGAGCATGACTCGTGCCAGAGCAGTCGAACTCAGTTAAGCGGTTGTTTTATAACGTTATTAAAGTTTTATGGCGGTAATTTTATGAAGGCATGATCCGGTTAACCGAATCGACTGTGGAGTCGCGTTCGGAAAACCGAACGATCAAAAGCCCCTCACCCTAACCCTCTCCCGGAGGGGAGAGGGGACTGACTGCGGTGGATGGTCGAGTTACGGCGACGTGAGATACCGAGTCGACCTCGGACTTTGGAACCCACAGAGATCGGCTCCCTTTCCCCTCTACCCCTGGGGGAGAGGGCTGGGGTGAGGGGGAAAAGATCCAACTGCCCCAATCAGGTTCAACAAAGTCCACATAACAAAAAGCCCCTGAATCTCACAATTCAGGGGCTTTCGTTCAAGCGATGGGGCGAAGATCAAGCCGCCTCGATCTTCCGGTTCTGCTCAACCTTGCCCAGATACGTCGACAGCGTCTGCTGTTCCTCCGGTGTGGTGAACAAGCCTAGCTTGGTGCGGCGCCACAGGATGTCGTGCGCCGTAGTGGCCCACTCTTCGCTGCACAGGTAATCGACTTCGCGGGTGTAGAGCCCGCCGCCGATGTGCTCACCCATGTCGGCCAGGCTTTCCACGCCTTCAAGCATGCGCCAGGTGCGGCTGCCGTAGGTGACGGCCCAGCGCCGGGCGATTTCGGTCGGGACGAAATCGAACTTGTCGCGAATCCGCGCGCTCAGGGCCTCTGGCGTGGTCATGTCTTCGCCGCCGGGCAGGGTGGCGGTCGCGGTCCAGCTCGGGCGCATCTGGGTGAAGAACGGCATCAACTGCGCCATCGCCGACTCGGCGAGCTTGCGGTAAGTGGTCAGCTTGCCGCCGAACACCGACAGCAGCGGCGCTTCCTCGGCGTTGCCCGACAGCGCCAGGGTGTAATCGCGAGTGACCGCAGACGGGTTGTCGGATTCGTCGTTGCACAGCGGCCGAACGCCCGAGTAGCTGTGCAGGATGTCTTCGCGGCTGAGCTGCTTCTTGAAGTGGGCGTTGACCACTTTCAGCACGTAATCGGTTTCGCCTTCGGTGATCGCTACTTTCGCCGGGTCGCCGGTGTATTCGCGGTCGGTAGTGCCGATCAGAGTGAAGTGGTTCAGGTACGGAATAGTGAAAACGATGCGCTGATCTTCGTTTTGCAGAATATGCGCATGTTCGCCTTCGTACAGTTTCGGCACGATGATGTGGCTGCCCTGGATCAGACGGATGCCATACGGCGATTCCATCTTCAGGTCGTCACGGATGAACTTGGCCACCCATGGGCCGGCGGCGTTGACCAGTGCTTTGGCGGTGATCGAAAACAAACTGCCGTCGGCGCGCTCCAGATGCAGATGCCACAAACCTTTGGTGCGGCGGGCACTGACACAGCGAGTCTGGGTATGCACATGCGCGCCTTTTTCCCGGGCGGCCATGGCGTTCAGGACCACGAGGCGGGCGTCATCGACCCAGCAATCGGAGTATTCGAAGCCTTTCTTGATTTCGCTTTTCAGCGCGCTGTCGGCGCCGAACTTCAGGCTTTTCGAACCTGGCAGCTTTTCACGTTTGCCAAGGTTGTCGTAGAGGAACAGGCCGGCACGAATCATCCACGCCGGACGCAGGTGCGGGCGGTGTGGCAGTACGAAACGCATCGGTTTGACGATGTGCGGCGCCTTGGCCAGCAACACTTCACGCTCGGCGAGCGCTTCACGCACCAGACGGAATTCGTAATGTTCCAGATAGCGCAGGCCACCGTGGATCAGCTTGCTGCTGGCCGACGAGGTGTGGCTGGCCAAGTCGCCTTTTTCGCAAAGGAACACCGAAAGACCGCGACCGGCGGCATCCGCTGCGATCCCCACGCCGTTGATCCCGCCGCCAATCACGGCAATGTCATAGATCTCGGAGAGAGGGGGCGTACGCAAGGTAGAGGTGGACATCGGCTGGCCTCGGTTCTTTTGATTTTGTATTGGAAATCGAACATAAATGTTCATTTGCGAAAATGGTAGCCCATAAACACGCGCGCAGCCAGTCGCGTTCGATTGAAAAAACTCATCGAAGGGCGATTAAAAGAAAATTTTCGAACATGAACGCGCGCAGGGGCGCAGAAGATGTGTTGTTTGATCGATTGTTTTCGCGAGCAGGCTCGCTCCCACATTTTGCAATGCATTCCAAGAGTGGGAGCGAGCCTGCTCGCGAAAGCGTCGGTTCGGTCAGCGAGGGAGAGGAATCAGACGACTTCCAGACGAATCTTGTGCTGACTCAGCAATTGCGCCAGCGCCGGTACCGGCTGCTGATCGGTGACAAGGCAATCGATCAGGCTGATCGGCCCCAGTCGAATCATCGCGTTACGCCCGAACTTGCTTGAGTCCGCCGCGAGAATCACCTGTCGCGCGTTGGCGATGATCGCCTGGCTGACCCGGACTTCCTGATAATCGAAGTCGAGCAGGCTGCCGTCCTCATCGATCCCGCTGATCCCGACCAAGGCGAAATCGACCTTGAACTGATTGATGAAGTCCACACTCGCCTGACCGACCACACCACCGTCGCGGCGCACGTTGCCGCCGGTCAGCAGCACATCGAAATCATCCTTGGCGCTGAGCATCGAGGCGACGTGCAGGTTGTTGGTGATGATCTTCAGGTGACTGTGATTGAGCAGGGCGCGAGCGATCGATTCGGTGGTGGTACCGATATTGATGAACAGCGAGGCGTGATCGGGGATCTGCGCGGCAATGGCTTCACCGATGCGTTGCTTTTCATCACGCATCTGATCGGCACGCATGGCATACGCGGTGTTTTCAACACTGGAATCGTAAGCGGCGCCACCGTGGTAGCGACGCAGCAGATTGGCTTCCGCGAGCTGGTTGATGTCGCGGCGGATTGTTTGCGGGGTGACAACGAACAGCGTGGCCATTTCCTCGATGCTCACATAGCCGCGTTCGCGGACCAGCTCGAGGATTTGCTGCTGACGGGGAGGCAGATTCATGGGGCTTCCTTTGGGCTGCCGTGCAAAATTTGCCCATGATGCCGCAGGAATCCGCTCCCGACCAGTTAGATACCTATGTGTAACTCAAGGCTGGCTTATTCAGCGTCCTCACGCGCCCAGTCACGGGTGCGGCTGACGGCTTTTTTCCAGCCTTTGTAGAGTTTCTCTTTCTCGGTTTCGTCAAGGCTCGGTTCGAACTCGCGCTCGATCACTGCCTTGCCGCGCAGTTCTTCCAGGCTGCCCCAGAAACCGCAGGCCAGGCCGGCCAGATAAGCCGCGCCGAGTGCGGTGGTTTCGCGCATTTGCGGGCGTTCGACCTGGGTGCCGAGGATGTCGGCCTGGAACTGCATGAGGAAGTTGTTCGCCACCGCACCGCCGTCCACGCGCAGGGCTTTGAGGCGTTCGCCGGAATCCTGTTGCATGGCGTCGAGTACGTCGCGGGTCTGGTAGGCGATCGACTCCAGCGCGGCGCGGATGATGTGATCCACGCGGACGCCGCGCGTCAGGCCGAACAGTGCGCCACGGGCATACGGGTCCCAGTACGGCGCGCCGAGACCGGTAAACGCCGGCACCAGATACACACCGTTGCTGTCCTTGACCTTGTTGGCAAAGTATTCGGTGTCGTGGGCGTCGTTGACGATTTTCAGTTCATCACGCAGCCACTGCACGGTCGAACCGCCGTTGAACACGGCACCCTCCAGTGCGTAGGCAACTTCGCCGCGCGGGCCGCAGGCGATGGTGGTGAGCATGCCGTGCTGGGATTTCACCGCTTTGTCGCCGGTGTTCATCAGCAGGAAACAACCGGTGCCGTAGGTGTTTTTCGCCTGGCCCGGCTCGACGCACATCTGCCCGAACAGTGCCGCTTGCTGGTCGCCGGCGATACCGCCGATGGCGATGCCGCTCTTGGTGCGACCGTAGATTTCCGAGGACGCTTTGACTTCCGGGAGCATCTCGCGGGGGATGTCGAGGATCTCCAGCATCTTCGAGTCCCACTCCAGCGAATGGATATTGAAGAGCATGGTGCGCGAGGCGTTGGTGTAGTCGGTGACGTGCACCTTGCCGCCGGTGAATTTCCAGATCAGCCAGCTATCGACGGTGCCGAACAGCAGCTCGCCGTTGCGCGCACGCTCGCGGCTGCCTTCGACGTTGTCGAGGATCCACTTCAGTTTGGTGCCGGAGAAGTACGGGTCGGTGACCAGGCCGGTGGTGTCGCGGATGTAGTCTTCGTGGCCATCGCGCTTGAGCTGCTGGCAGATCTCGGTGCTGCGGCGGCACTGCCAGACGATCGCGTTATACACGGGGCGGCCGGTGGTCTTGTCCCAGACCACGGTGGTTTCACGCTGGTTGGTGATACCGATCGCGGCAACCTGGTCATGGTGCAGGCCGGCCTGGGCCAGCGCTTCAACCATCACCGCGCTCTGGGTGGCGAAGATTTCCATCGGGTCGTGCTCGACCCAACCGGCCTGCGGGTAATGCTGAACGAATTCGCGCTGCGCGGTGCAGACTACGTTCGCGTCGCGGTCGAAGATGATCGCGCGCGAACTGGTCGTACCCTGATCAAGGGCAATGATGTAGTTCTTGTTCTGAATGTCGGTCATGTCGATTGCCTTGGACGAAAAAAACGAGAGTGGGCCGTGGCGCCGGCTCGGATGGGCAGGAGCCGGCGCCGACTGTTTCAAGAAGTTCTTGGTTTGCCGTCAATGGCCGGTTCTGCATCCTTTGTAGCAGGTGTGGCGCCGGTCAGGTGACGGGCGATGAGCCCGCGATACCCGGCAGCGCCGAGGCAGGCACCGACAATCGGTGCAAAAATCGGAATCAGGAAATACGGAATATCACGACCACCGGTGAAGGAAATTTCACCCCAACCGGTAAAGAAAGTCATCAGTTTCGGACCGAAGTCACGCGCAGGGTTCATCGCGAAACCGGTCAACGGACCCATCGCACTGCCGATCACGGCAATCAGCAGACCGATCAGCAGTGGCGCCATGGGGCCGCGTGGCAGGCCGTTGTTGTCATCGGTCAGGGCCATGATTACGCCCATCAGGATCGCGGTGATGATCATCTCGACCAGAAATGCCTGGGCCGTCGACAGCACCGGGTTCGGGTAGGTGGAGAACACCGACGCCAATTCAAGGCTGGCGGCCGAGCCACGAATCATCTGGTGGGTTTGTTCGTAATCGAAGAACAGATTGCTGTAGAGCGTGTAGACCAGCAATGCGCCGCAGAAGGCGCCGGCAATCTGCGAAAGGATGTAGAACGGCAGTTTGCGCTTTTCGAAGTCAGCGAAGATTGCCAGAGCAATGCTCACTGCCGGGTTCAGGTGCGCGCCGGAAACCCCGGCGGTGAGGTAGATCGCCATGCTCACGCCGACGCCCCAGATGATGCTGATCTCCCACAGGCCGAAGCTGGCACCTGCGACTTTGAGCGCGGCGACACAACCGGTGCCGAAGAAGATCAGAAGGGCGGTGCCCAGAAACTCGGCCATGCATTGGCCGGAAAGCGATGGTTGCGGTAAAGCAGCTGTCATTGAAAACCTCGGTTCTTTTTCTTGTGTGGCGCCTTGCCAACGGAGCAGGGCGCGATCTTCACCGGGTCGGAATCCCCATTCGGTTCCCGGGTTACTGCTGGGTACTGCGCGAAGCATGATTCTTACATTATTCAGATTCGAAAAAATATAGACAAGAAACAAACCTGTCAAAGGTCGAAAGTGAACTGTCGGTCACAATAAAACTATTCGCCATGTGAATGATCAGCGCGGCGATCAGCTTGAATGCGGCGCGAAGCCACGGGATTCGCGGCTTGGAATAGAGCCTTTTGCCCAACGATGACCTAGAATCTGCCGCAGGTTTTTCAAAGATTGCCGAACCCGGAGCTGCCATGACCCCAGCGTTGGACTTGTTGAAAAAAGTTCGTGCCGAACATCGCGTGCACAGTTACGAACATGATCCGAAGGCCGCGTCCTATGGGCTGGAGGCGGCGGAGAAGCTCGGGCTCGCACCGGCGCAAGTGTTCAAAACCTTGCTGGCCGCCAGTGAAAAAGGCGAACTGCTGGTGGCTGTGGTGCCGGTCGTCGGAACGCTCGACCTCAAAGGGCTGGCCCATGCCGCTGGAGTGAAGAAAGCCGAAATGGCTGACCCGGCTGCCGCGCAACGTTCAACCGGCTACCTGTTGGGCGGCATCAGCCCGCTCGGGCAGAAGAAACGCCTGCGCACCTTCATCGACAATTCCGCTCAGGGGTTCGCGACTATCTATGTGAGTGCCGGGCGGCGAGGACTGGAAGTGGAATTGGCACCGGCGGTGCTGGGCGAGCACACTCAGGCGCAGTTCGCCGATATCGGCCGGGCTTAAAATGCGCGCCAGCTGTATGAAGAAAAAATTGCGCTTCTGTCACTGGCACTGATCCGGGCCGCCGTTGCATGCTCGGTCGACCAATTCAGGGAGAAAATCATGCAGCTTGCGTTTCATCAGGTCGACGCGTTCAGTGATCGGCCGTTCAGTGGCAACCCGGCGATGGTCTATCGGCTCGACAGCTGGCTGGCCGATGACTTGATGCAGAAAATCGCCGCCGAACACAACCTGGCGGAGACTGCGTTTCTGGTGCGCGAAGGGCAGGCCTGGCATATCCGCTGGTTCACCCCGACCACCGAAGTGCCGCTGTGCGGGCATGCGACCCTGGCCAGCGCGTTTGTACTGTTCGAAATCTATAAGGAAAGCGCCGAGCGCATCGACTTCATCTGCAAGTCCGGGCCGCTGAGTGTCAGCCGCGAAGGCGACCGGCTGTGGCTGGATTTCCCGACCATCGTGCCTTCGGAAATCGGCGTGACGCTGGATGTCGAGCGGGCGCTGGGTGTCGAGGCTGTTGATGTGCTCGGCTCCAACGAACTGTTCGTGGTGCTGGAATCGGAGCAGGCCGTGCTCGACTGCAAACCGGACATGGCGGCGCTGGCGAAACTGCCATGGCTGGGTGCAATCGTCACCGCGCGTGGCAACCAGCATGATTTCGTCTCGCGCTATTTCGCCCCGGCGATCGGTATCAATGAAGATCCGGTGACCGGTTCGACGCATTGCAGCCTGATTCCGTACTGGTCCAAGCGTCTGGGCAAAACGAATCTGACCGCGTGCCAGCGCTCGGCGCGGGGCGGCGAGTTGTTTTGTCGGCTGGAAGGTGAGCGGGTGAAGATTGGCGGCAATGCGACGCTGGTGGCCAGCGGTACCCTGTTTTTAGGCTGAGGCAATACCAACTGTGGGAGCGAGCCTGCTCGCGAAAGCGCTCTTTCAGTCAACATCTTCGGCGACTGAAACACCGCATTCGCGAGCAGGCTCGCTCCCACAATTTTTATCCAGTGCGGATCAAAGGCTGGTGCTGAACCGACGTACGCCGTTTTCCACCGCCGGAATCTGCGCCGCGGTGCTGCCGGATGCCTGGAACAGCACCAGGTGATCCGCCGCTACGCGAATCCCGACCTGCGCGCCAACCAGATGATCGGCGTGGCTGGGGAAGATCGATTCCAGCTGCGCGCCGGTCGGCAGTTGCAGGCGATACAAGGTCGCCGCGCCGAGGAATGTCTTGCCGACAATCTGCGCCTTCAATGGGCTGTCCGGCGCGTAAACAATGTCATCCGGACGCAACAGCACATCCACCGCACCGCCAATCGGCCAGGTGTAAGCACGGTTGCCACGCAGTTCACCGAGTTCGGTCTGCACCGATTCCGGGGTGACGAGCTGGCCGCGAATGAAATAGCCCTGACCGATGAAACTGGCGACATACGGCGTCGCCGGTTCGTGATAGAGGTTATAGGGCGTATCCCACTGTTCCAGCCGACCTTCCTTGAACACGCCAACGTGATCGCTGACGGCGAAGGCTTCTTCCTGATCGTGGGTGACCAGAATCGCACTGGTACCACGGGCCTTGAGGATGTCGCGCACCTCATGGCTGAGCTTGCGACGCAGTTCGCCATCGAGGTTGGAGAACGGCTCGTCGAGCAGCAGCAACTGCGGCTCCGGCGCCAGGGCGCGGGCGAGGGCGACGCGCTGTTGCTGGCCGCCGGACAATTCGTGGGGGAAGCGCTTGCCGAGGTTTTTCAGGTTGACCAGTTCCAGCAGCTCTTCGACCACGCGCGCCTTGTTCGGGTGCTTGCGAATGCCGAAAGCGATGTTGTCGGCCACGCTCAGGTGCGGGAACAGCGCGTAGTCCTGAAACACCATGCCGATCCGGCGTTTCTCCGGTGCCAGGGTGAAACCGGCGCTGGAGAGGGTTTCGCCACCGAGGGTGATTTCGCCTTCATGCACCGGTTCGAAACCGGCGATTGCGCGCAGGGTGGTGGTCTTGCCGCAGCCGGACGAGCCGAGCAGGCAGCCGATGTCGCCGGCGTTGAGGTGCAGATTGAGGTTCTGCACCACGCGTTGATCTTGGTAGCCGCAAGCGAGGTTGCGCAGGTTCAGCAGTAATTCATGGCTCATGCGTGGTGATATGCCGGTTCGACGAGGAACTCGAGCAGGGCCTTCTGTGCGTGGAGACGGTTTTCTGCCTGATCCCAGGCGACGGAGCGCGGGTCATCGAGCAGGTCGAGACTGATTTCTTCGCCACGGTGCGCCGGCAGGCAGTGCATGAACAGCACGTCCTCGGCAGCGAGGTCGAGCAAGGCACGGTTGACCTGAAACGGCGCGAACAGCTTGAGGCGCTTGGCAGTTTCCTCTTCCTGACCCATCGAAGTCCAGACATCGGTGCTGACCAGATGCGCGCCACGCACGGCGTCTTGCGGATCGCGGACAATCGTCACGCGATCGCCAGCCTGAGCGACGAATTCCGGGTTCGGCTCGTAGCCTTCCGGGCAGGCAACGCGCAGCTGGAAGTCGAACTGGATCGCCGCTTCTATATAGCTGTTGCACATGTTGTTGCCGTCACCGATCCAGGCCACGGTCTTGCCCTGGATCGAGCCTCGGTGTTCGAGGAAGGTCTGCATGTCGGCGAGCAACTGGCACGGGTGCAGATCATCGGACAGGCCGTTGATCACCGGCACGCGCGAGTTGGCGGCGAATTCGGTGAGGGTGCTGTGGGCGAAGGTGCGGATCATCACCGCATCGAGCATGCTCGACATGACGATGGCGCAATCGCTGATCGGCTCGCCACGGCCCAGTTGGGTGTCGCGCGGGGACAGGAAGATTGCCTGGCCGCCGAGCTGGATCATGCCGGCCTCGAAGGAGATCCGGGTACGGGTCGAGGATTTTTCGAAAATCATCCCCAGCACGCGGTTTTTCAGAGGCTCGAACAGTACGCCGCGGTTACGCAGGTCCTTGAGCTCAACGCCTCGACGGATCACGCTGACCAGCTCTTCGGGCGTGCAATCCATCAGGGAGAGAAAGTGCCTTGCGCTCATCATTGACTACCTTTTTGCTACAGACCGCAGATGCTCAAAGCCTTGTTTAACGGAACAACGGGCGAGACCTGCGGCGTAAGCCGCACGGGGCGACGAAATAGGGGAAGGCGCGATATTGACACTAAATGTCGCGTTTTTCCAATAGGGTACTTTTTCAGCGGGATTCGGAGCGCGGACCGAGCATTTCGATCACGCATGTTGAAGCCGGATTCAGTACAGCGGTGAGCCTCTTTGTACACTGGCGCCGCCGCGCTTGGCAATGCGCCGCGACGGCAACGCAGCGATCCTGGTCGGTTTGCGAACGCTGCGCCACCGATTCGCTTGGTCGGATGTTCAGACTGAAACATTTGCTAAAGCAAAGTGCTGGGTTATAAATAAGTTTCGAGCGACGCAGGAAGCCTCCGCATGGAATCGAAAGAACAACTGTTAATGGAGCTGCTGGGCCACACGGCTCGCTCTCTGACCCATCTCACCGCGTCAGTCACCTCGATGTCTTTCGAGTTGCTGCGCAGTGACGACGAAGTGGTCAAATCCGCCGGCCGACACATGATCGATCGCATGGCCACCATCAGCGCCGGGCTCGATGAGCACTGGCGGTTGATCGGCGAGCTCACCGGCGTCCACGTCGCCCACGAGCAGATCGAAACCATCCAGGAAATCCAGCTGGCCGCACCGCCGCAGTTGCCTTCGAACTGATCGCGACGGTTTATCGGCTGCCCTGATAACCATCGATTCACGAGACGAACGTCGCTGGCGCCTGCTCCGCGCACGGGCCATAGTTTTGTTCCCGCGGGCGTGATCGCCTGCCCCCGAACAAGACAGAGACTGGCCATGACCAAGACTCTTCACCACCGTGCGTGCCACCTGTGCGAAGCCATTTGCGGGCTGACCATCGAAACTACGGAAACCGATGGCGATGTCGCGATCACCTCGATCAAGGGCGATGCCCTCGACACCTTCAGCCGCGGCCATATCTGCCCGAAAGCCGTGGCCCTGCAAGATATTCAGAACGATCCCGACCGGCTGCGTCAGCCAATGCGCCGCGTCGGCAGCGAATGGCTGCCGATCGAATGGGACGAGGCGTTTGCGCTGGTGGCCGAGAAACTCGCGGCGATTCAGGAACGTCACGGCCAGAACGCCGTTGCGGTGTATCAGGGCAATCCGAGCGTGCACAACTACGGCCTGATGACCCACAGCAATTACTTCCTGGGGTTGCTGAAAACCCGCAATCGTTATTCGGCCACTTCAGTCGATCAATTGCCGCATCACCTCAGCAGCTATCTGATGTACGGCCACGGTCTGCTGTTGCCGATCCCGGACATCGACCACACCGATTTCATGCTGATTCTCGGCGGCAATCCGCTGGCGTCCAACGGCAGCATCATGACCGTGCCGGATGTCGAGAAGCGCCTGAAGACGATTCAGGCGCGCGGCGGCAAAGTGGTGGTAGTCGATCCGCGCCGCAGCGAAACCGCAGCGATGGCTGATCAGCACGTGTTCGTCCGCCCGGGCGGCGATGCGGCGCTGTTGTTCGGCATGCTCAATACGCTGTTCAGCGAAGGCCTGACCCGCGACAGCCATTTGCCGGTCGATGGCCTCGACGAAGTGCGAAACGCCGTGGCGGCGTTCAGCGCCGAAGCCATGAGCCCACTTTGCGCGGTGCCTGCCGAGCAGATTCGGCAGCTCGCCCGCGACTTCGCTGCCGCGCCAAGCGCCGTCTGCTATGGACGCATGGGCGTCTCGACCCAGGCCTTTGGCACCTTGTGTCATTGGGTGGTGCAGTTGATCAACCTGGTCACGGGCAACCTCGACCGCGTTGGCGGTGCCCTGTGCACCGAGCCAGCGGTGGACCTGGTGGCGTCGACCTCGGGCGGGCATTTCAACAAATGGCAGAGCCGGGTTTCCGGGCGTCCTGAATACGGCGGCGAGTTGCCGGTCTCGGCGCTCGCTGAAGAAATGCTCACGGAGGGCGAGGGGCAGATCCGCGCGCTGATCACCGTGGCCGGCAACCCGGTGTTGTCGACACCCAACGGCCGGCAACTGGAACAGGCGCTGGACGGCCTCGACTTCATGCTCAGCATCGACCTGTACATCAACGAAACCACGCGCTATGCCGATCTGATCCTGCCGTCGACCTCGGCGCTGGAAAACGATCACTACGACACCACTTTCAACCTGTTTGCGGTGCGTAACGTGACCCGCTTCAATCGCGCGATCCTCGCCAAGCCCGAGGGTGCGCTGCACGACTGGGAGATCTTCGTCGGTTTGGCCAAGGCCTTCGCCGAGAAAACCGGCAAGGAGCTGAAACCGACGATGCCGCCGGCGAAGATGATCGACATGGGCCTGCGCATGGGCCGCTACGGCGATGCGTCCGAGCACAAGTTGTCGTTGGCGACGCTGTTCGATCATCCGCATGGCGTGGATCTGGGTGCGCTGAAGCCGAATCTGGCATCACGTCTGAAAACGCCGAATCAGCGTATCCAGGCCGCACCGCCGGAAATTCTCGCTGATCTCGCACGCTTTGCCGCGTTGCAGGCGCCGGCTGCCGATGAGTTGTTGATGATCGGCCGCCGCCATGTGCGCAGCAACAATTCGTGGATGCACAACTTCCATCGACTGGTGAAGGGCAAGCCGCGGCATCAGTTGCTGATGCACCCGGATGATCTGGCCAGCCGTGGCCTGGCCGACGGGCAACGGGTTCGGGTGAGTTCGCGGGTCGGGCAGATCGAGGTGGAAGTGCTCGCCAGTCTCGACATGATGAAAGGCGTGGTCAGCCTGCCGCACGGCTGGGGCCATGCGCGCCCGGGCGTGCAGATGGCGATCGCCAGCGGCCAGCCGGGGTCGAGCGCCAACGACCTGACCGACGAGTGTCAGCTTGACGAACTGTCGGGCAACGCGGCGTTGAACGGTGTGCCGGTGACAGTGGCGGCGGCTTGAGCGGGTCTGTCGGGGAGACCGAGCATGGCGCTCGGGATTCCGTTACAATGCGCCACCGTGCCGACCTCTGAGTCGGAAAGTTCAGCCGAGGTGCTCCATGGATATCATCGAAACGATTAAAGAGCAGATTGCCAACAACACCATTCTGCTTTACATGAAAGGCTCGCCGAATGCCCCGCAGTGCGGCTTCTCCGCAAAAGCTGCGCAAGCCGTGATGGCCTGTGGTGAAAAGTTCGCGTACGTGGACATCCTGCAGAACCCGGAAATCCGCGCCAACCTGCCAAAGTACGCCAACTGGCCGACTTTCCCGCAACTGTGGGTCGGCGGTGAGCTGGTCGGCGGCAGCGACATCATGACCGAGATGGCTGCAGACGGTTCGCTGCAAAGCACCATCAAGGCGGCTGTCGAAGCGGCAGCGGCGAACAAGTCCGAAGCCTGATTCTACGTTCATAGAGTTTCGCTCGACGACGCGTCTCCCGTAGGAGCTGTCGAGTGAAACGAGGCTGCGATCTTTTGATCTTCGGCCAGCAAAAAGCCCCGCACCTCGAAAGAGGGCGGGGCTTTTTGTTGGTTATACGAGTTGACTGAGTATCAAGGCTGAAATCGATAAAGATCGCAGCCTCGTTTCACTCGACAGCGCCTACTCTTCGCCCATCTGCGACTGCAGATAGTTTTCCAGACCGATCTTGTCGATCAGGCCGAGCTGGGTTTCCAGCCAGTCGATGTGTTCTTCTTCCGACTCGAGAATGTCTTCGAGCAGTTCACGGCTGCCGAAGTCGCCAACGGTTTCGCAATGGGCGATGGCGGCTTTCAGGTCAGCGTGGCCGGTCTTTTCGATGCGCAGGTCGCATTCGAGCATTTCGCGGGTGTGTTCGCCGATGTGCAGCTTGCCCAGGTCCTGCACATTCGGCAGGCCTTCAAGGAACAGGATGCGCTTGATCAGCTTGTCCGCGTGCTTCATCTCGTCGATGGATTCGTGGTATTCGTGCTTGCCGAGCTTGTTCAGACCCCAATCTTCATACATGCGCGCATGCAGGAAGTACTGATTGATCGCGACCAGCTCATTGGCGAGGATCTTGTTGAGATGCTGGATGACTGTAATGTCGCCTTTCATGATCGGAGTCCTGCCCTGTATTAACCGTATATAAGGCGGAGTTTGAGCTGGGCAGTTATAAGTGTCAAACCTAAGTTATTGAATAATAAATGAAAATTAATCGGAATAAGAATGTTTGTGTTCCGCGTCTGGACGCTAAGCAATTGATTTTCAGGCATAAAAAAACCGGACGCGAAGTCCGGTTCTTTGAAATGGGGGCATTTACGCAGCAGTAAATTCTACAGGGTAAGGGATCGCGGCCTGGGCGGTTTGCAGCTTGGTCAGGGTTTCGCGCACCACTTCCTTGGCAAGGCAGGCGCATTTGCCGCACTGGCTGGCGACGCCGGTGGCCTGGCGAACTTCTTTGTAGCTGCAGCAACCTTCATAGATCGCTTCGCGGATCTGTCCGTCGGTGACGCCAGTGCAGAGGCAAACATACATAAGTAAGAACCGTCGCTGGTTGTGACTCAATTGCGATGGATCTTAATGTTAACGAGAATGATTGTCAAAGTGCTTTCGGAACGCTTCGCAGCCAATTTCCCAGCGACTGACGAACGGTATTTGCCAGGCGCTCCCTTGACCCAATGAATACGCAGTGGATAACCGAACAGGGAAAATCCGTTACGGACAGGCCAAACACGCAGTGTATGATGGTCGTCCCTTGCGAAGAGGGTTCGTGTCACAGGGCTGTCGCCTGAGGGTGACAGGCTGGCCCGGACCCTGAACTTCAAGTTTCTACACCAGGAGATATCAATGAGCGTACTCGTAGGCAAACAAGCCCCAGACTTCACCGTCCCGGCCGTACTCGGCAATGGCGAGATCGTTGACAGCTTCACCCTGTCCTCGGCCATCAAAGGCAAATACGGCCTGGTGTTCTTCTACCCGCTGGACTTCACCTTCGTCTGCCCGTCCGAGCTGATCGCTCTGGACAACCGCATGGCTGACTTCAAGGCGCGCAACGTTGAAGTGATCGCTGTGTCGATCGACTCGCACTTCACCCACAACGCCTGGCGCAACACTCCAGTGAACAATGGCGGCATCGGCCAGGTGAAATACACCATGGCTGCCGACATGAAGCACGACATCGCCAAGGCTTACGACGTTGAATCCGAAGGCGGCGTGGCTTTCCGCGGCGCGTTCCTGATCGACGACAAAGGCGTGGTTCGCTCGCAGATCATCAACGACCTGCCGCTGGGCCGTAACATGGAAGAGCTGATCCGTCTGGTCGACGCGCTGCAATTCCACGAAGAGCACGGCGAAGTCTGCCCGGCCAACTGGAAGAAAGGCGACAAAGGCATGAACGCTTCGCCAGAAGGCGTTGCGGCTTACCTGACCGAAAACGCTGCTGCCCTGTAAGGCGCAACGTCGAGGTAGAAAAAAACCGGCCCATGTGGCCGGTTTTTTTATGCGCGGGATTTGTTCGCCGAGGATCAGTCGTCGAAGTCTTCCCAGCCGCCCATCTGTTTCCAGCGATTGACGATGCCGCAGAACAGCTCAGCGGTCTTTTCGGTGTCGTAGCGCGCCGAGTGCGCCTCACGACCGTCGAAATCGATGCCAGCGGCCTGACAGGCTTTCGCCAGCACGGTCTGACCGTACGCCAGACCCGCCAGGGTCGCGGTGTCGAAACTGGAGAACGGGTGGAACGGGTTGCGCTTCATGTCCAGCCGCGCGACTGCGGCGTTGAGAAAGCCCAGATCGAAGCTGCTGTTGTGCCCGACCAGAATCGCCCGTTTGCAACCGTTGGCTTTGAGGGCCTTGCGGATGCCACGGAAAATATCGGTCAGCGCGGTTTCTTCACTGACGGCCATGCGCAGCGGATGATCAAGCTTGATCCCGGTGAACTCCAGCGCTGCCGCTTCAACGTTCGCACCTTCGAATGGCTCGACGCGGAAGAAGTAGGTGTGATCCGGGTAGACGAAACCCTTTTCATCCATGGCGATGGTGGTCGCGGCAATCTCCAGCAGGGCATCGGTGGCTGCGTTGAAGCCACCGGTTTCTACGTCGACGACAACCGGCAGGTAGCCGCGAAAACGCGCTGCCATCGGGTGACGGGAACCGCCGCCACCACCTTGACCGTCCAGCTCATCGTCGAAATGCTCTTCACTCACGCGTGTTCCTCCAGCAGGCGCCAGCGCAGTTTTTCACCGGCGCGCAGCGGGATAACGGTCAGCTCGCCAAATGGCAGGCTGGTTGGGGCGGTCCATTCTTCGCGAACCAGGGTGATGCGATCGGTGTTTGCCGGCAGGCCGTAGAAACGCGGGCCGTTGAGGCTGGCGAAGGCTTCGAGCTTGTCCAGCGCATTACGCTGTTCAAACGCTTCGGCATACATCTCGATGGCGGCGTAGGCGGTGTAGCAACCGGCGCAACCGCAGGCGGCTTCCTTGGCGTGCAGGGCGTGGGGCGCCGAGTCGGTGCCGAGGAAGAACTTGGCGCTGCCGCTGGTGGCGGCATCGAGCAAGGCTTCCTGATGGGTGTTGCGCTTGAGGATCGGCAAGCAATAGAAGTGTGGCCGAATCCCGCCCACCAGCATGTGGTTACGGTTGTACAACAGGTGGTGCGCGGTGATGGTCGCGCCGACGTTGGCCGAAGCCTCGTTGACGAATTGCACGGCGTCACCGGTGGTGATGTGCTCGAACACCACTTTCAGCGTCGGGAAGCGCTCGACCACGCGGCGCATGTGCTCATCGATGAAGATTTTTTCGCGGTCGAACACATCGACGTCGCCACGGGTGACTTCACCGTGGATCAACAGCGGCATGCCGACTTCGGCCATGGCTTCGAGCGCCGGGAAGATCTTGTCGATGCTGGTCACGCCGGAATCGGAATTGGTGGTCGCGCCGGCCGGGTAAAGCTTGGCGGCGTAGACGAAACCGCTGGCCTTGGCCTGACGAATTTCTTCCGGTTGGGTGCGGTCGGTGAGGTACAGCACCATCAACGGCTCGAACTGACTGCCGGCCGGGCGGGCAGCGAGAATGCGCTGACGATAGCCGTCGGCTTCAGCGGCGTTGCGCACCGGCGGTACCAGGTTCGGCATGATGATCGCGCGCCCGAAGGTGCGGGCCACATCGGCAACGGTATTGGTCAACACGGCACCATCGCGAAGATGAATGTGCCAGTCGTCGGGACGCAGCAGGGTCAGGCGGTCGGACATGAGGGGATTCCAGGCGGGTCAAACTGAGGCGAATGCTACCGGAAAAGACTCTTGCAGGCACCCGCTATCAAGTTTTGCCACAAGCGTCCGATATCCCGAAGGTATGCCGTAAACATTGTGTGAATCGGTGTTTGTGTTTCACAAGCCAATGGAGCCTCCCGTGCGCCAGCGTTATTTAGCCCTGCTCAGTGTGTTTGCCAGCCTTCCCGCGATGGCGCTGACTTACCAGACCCGTCTGGAGAACATTGAGTGGACGGTCGCCGGCGACCAGTTCGAATGCCGCCTGACGCAACCGATCACTGATTTCGGCTCGGGCGAGTTCGTGCGCAAGGCCGGTGAGCAGGCGATCTTTCGCCTGAACGCCTACAACGCCATGCTTGGTGGCGGCTCGGCGACGTTGCTCGCTGCCGCTGCACCGTGGCAGCCGGGGCGCGGCGACATCAATCTGGGCTCGGTACGGCTGGGCAGCGGCAATGTGTTGTTCAACAGCTCGCAATCCCAGGCCGGTGGGCTGATCAGCGGTCTGCTGGACGGCCGCAGCCCGGTAGTTCGCCGTGCGTCTGGCGATGGCCGGGTGTCGGAAGTGCGTTTGCTGCCGGTCAAGTTCAGCAAGGCGTTCAACGACTATCAAGGCTGCGTGGCGAAATTGCTGCCGCAGAATTTCGACCAGATCAAGCAGTCGCAGATCGGCTTTCCCGGCGAGGGCGTCGAGCTGGACCCGGCTGCCAAGGCCAAGCTGCAAGTGATGCTCGAATACATGAAGGCCGACCCGACGGTGAACCACATTGACCTCGACGGCCATTCCGACAACAGCGGCAATCGTCTGACCAACCGCGAATTGTCGCGCCGCCGCGCGCTGGCGGTAGTCGATTTCTTCAAGGCCAACGGCATTCAGGAATCGCAGATCACCGTGCGTTTCCACGGCGAGCAGTATCCGATCGTGCCGAACACCAGCAAGGCCAATCGTGCGAAGAACCGTCGGGTCAACGTGAAACTGTCGCGTGCGGCTCCGACCACAGCTCCTGCGCCAGCGCCGCAAGCGAGTACGCCAGCCACCGCCGCAGCGACTTCCTGACTCGCCGGTCATCGTCGCGCTCTCGACAGATTCTGTCGCTTTGTCGTCTTAAGCTGTCGCGCCTCTGTAAATTATCGCGTTTGAGCGGTAGACTCCCCGGCTTTCCGTAGAACCCCGTGGAGTGATGGCATGGCGGACGTAAACAAGGTCGTTCTGGCGTATTCCGGCGGCCTGGACACTTCGGTGATCCTCAAGTGGCTGCAGGATACTTATAACTGTGAAGTGGTGACTTTCACCGCCGATCTCGGTCAAGGCGAAGAGGTCGAGCCGGCCCGCGCCAAGGCTCAGGCCATGGGCGTCAAAGAAATCTTCATCGACGATCTGCGCGAAGAGTTCGTGCGTGATTTCGTGTTCCCGATGTTCCGCGCCAACACCGTTTACGAAGGCGAGTACCTGCTGGGTACTTCCATCGCCCGTCCGCTGATCGCCAAGCGCCTGATCGAAATCGCCAACGAAACCGGCGCCGACGCCATTTCCCATGGCGCCACCGGCAAGGGCAACGACCAGGTGCGCTTCGAACTGGGCGCCTACGCGCTCAAGCCAGGCGTGAAAGTCATCGCCCCTTGGCGCGAGTGGGACCTGCTGTCGCGCGAGAAGCTGATGGACTACGCCGAGAAGCACGCGATCCCGATCGAACGCCACGGCAAGAAAAAATCTCCGTACTCGATGGACGCCAACCTGCTGCACATCTCCTATGAAGGCGGCGTGCTGGAAGACACCTGGACCGAGCACGAAGAAGACATGTGGCGCTGGACCGTCTCCCCGGAGAAGGCTCCCGACACCCCGCAATACCTGGAACTGACTTACCGCAACGGCGACATCGTCGCGCTGGACGGCGTCGAAATGACCCCGGCCACCGTACTGGCGACGCTGAACAAGATCGGCGGCGAGCACGGCATCGGTCGTCTCGACATCGTCGAAAACCGTTACGTCGGCATGAAGTCCCGTGGCTGCTACGAGACCCCGGGTGGCACCATCATGCTGCGCGCTCACCGCGCCATCGAATCGATCACTCTGGACCGCGAAGTCGCTCACCTCAAAGACGAGCTGATGCCCAAGTACGCCAGCCTGATCTACACCGGCTACTGGTGGAGCCCTGAGCGTCTGATGCTGCAACAGATGATCGACGCTTCGCAGGTCAACGTGAACGGCGTAGTGCGCCTGAAGCTGTACAAGGGCAACGTCATCGTCACCGGCCGCAAGTCCGACGATTCGCTGTTCGACGCCAACATCGCCACCTTCGAAGAAGATGGCGGCGCTTACAACCAAGCCGATGCGGCGGGCTTCATCAAGCTCAACGCGCTGCGCATGCGCATTGCTGCCAACAAGGGCCGCAAGTTGTTCTGAGTGGCTCAGACCGACGCGCAATAAAAAAGGCGGCCTGTTCAGGGCCGCCTTTTTTTCATCTTTTTTTCTGGTTCATCAGGCTCCCTCGTGTATCTGCGCGCAGTCTTGACCCGGTTCAGCTGGTTCGTCCCAGTAATGTCACCGTCTGCGAACACAGGTTATATACGATGCACAGTGTGGCTCCTGAGCCTTTCTTGGCCTGCCTGATCTGCTGCAATGCGGAGTGGGCAAGCGCGTCCGACGCATGATTACAAAGAAATACGAGAACCCGCGCGTGCTTTTTATCGACGCCTTTTAGCGTTTCGAAGATGGCATCGAATTCCTTCGCTGCATCAACTTCTCTTGCGTCAATGATGTTCAGTTCACTTACCCAGGGTGACAGCTTGATATTCTGCATAACCGGATGGGTTGGGTCGCGTGGACCGAGCGGTGGGTCCGGCGCGTTGTGAACTCTGCAGGGAATCGGCACTCGGCCTGGTCCGGTTTTGCCCGACACGATGCAACTGGTCAGCTCAAAAGCACAACGCTCGCCTGCTTCGCGAAAGGATTCGTCCCTCTGGTTATTTTGAGTGGTTTTCAAAAAGCTTTTGTCTTTGCCGAAGTCTGAAGGCGAGTAAAGCGAGCGATGATTGAAGTTGAGAGTGATAAAGAACAGGAATAACAAGTAAAAGGGGAAACTGATCAGGAACCAGACGTAAATTTCCCGGTCCTTGTTATCGAGAAATGGTAACGATACCGCCGCCGAGGTTTCCGAAAGAATTGCAAATATGGCGATGACTGTCATGGGGTTGGTGATTTTGTTTTTTATCTTTAGCATTGTTTTGCTTCTACATGGTTTGTCTAGTTTAAGTTGGTTGTTTCAGCGATAGTAAAGGCGCTTGTGTAAGTGCGCGGCTGTTAACTAAAGTTTTATAGAATCAACGATGTTGTGTCGAACAGGTGGTTGTGTCGGTTCGTTACGTCGTATGTCCCAGTGCTTGCCCAAGGCCAATTTGACAGGTAAATCATCGTGTATGAAGGTTCGTAATTGCGCCTGTTGAAGTTTTCCAACGACCCACCATGGCGTAGGACTCGACTGCATGAAGATCAAACTCCGCCGGTGTATGAAAGATCGGAAGGCGGTTGCAATGGGGCAAGGGCAGCGAATTTGTGGGAATTATCCTCAATGCCTGTAGGGAATGTCTCTGGATGCAAATGCGTGTAAAAGTTGCCATGCCTTGAAGCAAGTGACTGGGATATCGTGCGTGTTCTAAAAATTCGAACAGCGAAAACTGGACTTGCCCATGAATAAAGTGCTGATCGTGGATGACCACCCCGTCATTCGACTTGCGGTACGTATGCTGATGGAACGGCATGGCTACGAAGTCATTGCAGAAACGGATAATGGCGTTGATGCACTACAAATTGCTCGTGAACAAATACCCGATCTTGTCATCCTGGATATTGGAATACCCAAACTCGACGGACTGGAAGTTATTGCGCGCCTGACCTCCACTGCCATGCCGGTGAAAGTGCTGGTGCTGACTTCCCAGGCTCCCGGGCATTTTTCAATGCGTTGCATGCAATCGGGCGCAGCGGGTTACGTGTGCAAACAGCAGGATCTGACCGAATTGCTCAGTGCGATCAAGGCAGTACTGTCCGGCTACAGTTATTTTCCCAATCAGGCGCTGCACACCGTGCGCACCAGTCTGGGCAATGCGAGTGAAGCGGACATGGTTGATCGTCTGTCCGGGCGGGAAATGATGGTGTTGCAGCAGTTGGCGCGCGGCAAGACCAACAAGGAAATCGCCGATGGCATGTTCTTGAGCAACAAGACTGTAAGCACTTACAAGACTCGCCTGTTGCTGAAACTCAATGCGCGTTCTCTGGTTGATCTGATCGAGTTGGCGCAGCGCAACGGCCTGGTTTGAACGATTCGACAGCTGAGAACGTCATGGGCCGATCAAGCTCGGTTGTCGCAGAAAATGAAAAGCCTCCGTCTAGGGAGGCCTTCAGATATCACAGATCATAATCGTAGTCGGCCAATTGCCTTTGCAGTCGGCGCTCCTCAAGCAGGTTGTCGATTGTGCGACGCTTGCTAAGGTTGGTCTTGGCCACTTCAACCACCGGTTCGACCTCATCGGCGTCGGTGGTAATAAGATCCTCTTCTACATCCAGTTGCTCTGTGTCGGTACTCATGAAGTCAACTCCCGGCTAAGACTGCCTTTGGCGCTCCTTATATCGACATTACTGCGGCGGGTAAAAAAGATTTTTTCAATCGATGGATGCGAAAAACCGATGACCGCTCAATCGTCAGAAGTTTTATGTTTGTATTCGCATAGATCTTCGATGCGGCAGCTGCCGCAGCGCGGTTTACGCGCCAGGCAAACATAACGGCCGTGCAAAATCAGCCAGTGATGAGAGTCGAGCAGGAATTCTTTCGGTACAAACTTCATCAACTTCATTTCTACTTCCACCACATTTTTCCCCGGCGCGATGCCGGTGCGATTGCTGACGCGGAAAATGTGCGTGTCGACCGCCATGGTCAATTGGCGGAAAGCGGTGTTGAGCACCACGTTGGCGGTCTTGCGTCCGACGCCCGGCAGGGCTTCCAGTTCTTCCCGGGTTTGCGGGACTTCACCGCCATGATGCTCAACCAGCAAACGGCAGGTTTCAATGACGTTTTTCGCCTTGCTGTTGTAGAGGCCGATGGTCTTGATGTACTCGGACAGCCCCTCGACACCCAGCGCATGAATCGCGGCGGGTGTATTGGCGACGGGAAAGAGTTTGGCGGTCGCCTTGTTGACGCCGACATCGGTGGACTGCGCCGAAAGAATCACCGCAATCAGCAGCTCGAACGGCGAAGAGTAGGCCAGTTCGGTTTTCGGCTCGGGATTGTCTTCGTGCAGTCGGCGAAATATCTCAAGACGTTTTGCAGCATTCATGGGCGATGCGTTTCCTTGATGACAGAATTGTGGCGTGTCCACGCCTGACGGGCGGCGAGAAGCAGGCCCAGTAAAACCAAAGCGCCGGGAACCAGCGTAATCAGACGCAGCCCTTCGGGGAACAAAACCAGACCTGGCCAATGCTCCGAAAGGCCTCGGCCAAGGCTGCCATAACCGATGATCTCGCGGAGCCCGCCGACTACCAGCATGAGCGCGCCGAACATTGCGCAGCGTTTGAAGCTGACAGCGACGGGCTCGCGGAAGGCACCGTGGTATTCAAACACGACGCAGTGCAAGGCGATCAGCCCTATGTAGAGCTCAGACGTCTGCTGCCATGGCAAAAACCAGCGTTGCGCCACAATATCCGCGCAACTGGTCAACGTCGCGGCGATTATCAGGCTGGCGAGCAATGCACGGGTGCCCGTGAGGCGCTCGCGTAGCGGCGACATGCAGACGGCAAATACACCGAGTACCGCGCTGAGCATCAAGGTTATCCCCAGTGCAGCGCTGAATGTTGGTGTGGCGCCCAGTAGCGGCACCAGCATCAATAAATTCACCGTGCGCTTCATGGGCCAGTCCCCAACAGCAGCGCCCGATGCTCATCGAAATAACGCAGTGCGTCATGAATTGCGTCAATGGCGGCACGGGAGGTAATGGTCGCGCCAGCGATCTGATCGAACTGCCCCTGATCCTTTTTCAGCGCCCAGCCGGCGTCTGTCGGCTCAGTACGGGATTTGCCGATGAAGGCCTGAAGCCAGGCATTCGGCCATTCACCGATGTAACCACCCAATCCTGGCGTTTCGCGCTGCTCAAGGGTTTTCACGCCTAAAAGTTTGCCATTAGCATCAATGGCAATCAGCAGTTCCAGAGTACCTGCGTAACCTTCTCTGCGACTGCGCAACAGCACCGCGACTGTCTGACCGGAGCGGGTCGCTCGATAGCCGCCCGACAGCGTGCTATGGCGCAAAGCAGGCTCGGCGAGCGTCAGCGGTTGCTCCAGCGGCTGATTGTCGTAGAGCGCGGCAGGCATGACATCAAGCAATTTTCGGCTGTCGAGCAAGCGCTGCTCGCTGGCAATCTGCGGTGCACTGCTGCGCTGCAACACGTATGTCGCACTCACGCCAACGAGTGCCAGCAGCACCACCGTCGCGACACTCGCTGAGCGATTCACGCGTTCACCTTCGACTGGCGGCTGAGGGCGAAGCGTTCGAGTGCCGGCACCAGAAGATTCATCAGCAATACCGCAAACGCGACGCCGTCCGGGTAACCACCCCACGTGCGAATCAGATAAGTCAGCAGGCCGACGCCAACACCGAACAGCAGGCGGGCAAGGGCGCTTTTCGCGCCGGACACCGGCTCGGTCACAATAAAAAATGCACCGAGCATGGTCGCGCCGCTGAGCAGGTGAAACAGCGGCGAACCATGGGAATCCGACCCAGAGCCGTTCCAGCACAACAGGCTGATGACGAATAGACTGGCGAGCATGCCCACCGGTGCGTGCCAGGAAAAGATCCGCCGCTGCAACAGCCATAGGCCGCCGAGCAGAAACGCCAGATTCACCCATTCCACACCGCGCCCGCCGAAGCGGCCGAAGGCCGGGTTGCTGGCGAACAGCTCCTGCATGGTCAGGCTTTTATTGATGCGCAGACTGTCGAGTGCCGTGGCTTGCACCCACGCGTCCGGCGCCTGCGCTGGACTGAAAACCTGTTGCAGCGCCGCAAGAAAGTCCAGGCCATGAGCGGGCCAATGGGTCATCGCTTGCGGGAACAGCACCATGCTCAGGACAAAGCCAAGCATCGCCGGGTTGAACGGGTTTTTGCCGACGCCGCCATACAGATGTTTGCCGAACAACAGACCTGAAGCGGTCGCAATGACCGTCAGCCACCAAGGGCAATAAGCCGGCAGCGCGGCGGTCAGCAACATCGCACTGACCAGCGCGCTGCCATCAAGCATTGCCGCTTGCACCGCTTGCCGACGCAGACAGGCGACGCCCGCTTCGACGAGCAAAGCACTGACAACCGCCAGGGAAAGGTTGATCAACACGCCCCAGCCATACAGCCAGAATAAAGCGAGCAGACCCGGCACAGCGGCCAGCAGCACGGTGTTCATCGCCTGTTGCAGGCGATCGTCCACTGGCTCAAGGGGCGGCATGGTCTTGCACCCGGCGCTCGGCGTCACTCACGGCTTGCTCCAGTGCTGCGATCTGCTCCGGCGCAGCCTCCGCTGCCTGAGCCTTTTTCAACTCGGCGCGGCGCATGGCCAACTGGATCTTGGCTCGCTTCAGTTCGGCGTCGTTGGTAGTTGCGGGAACGGCGGGAATCACCGTTTGGCTGCTTTCCAGATTCGCCAGCGCCTGCTCGGCGGCTTCGAATTGTTGCTGCAGGACGATCAATTGCGACTGCTGCTCGAACGTCGGCGGGTGACCGAAGGCTTTCAGCGATTTGTGCAGTTGCGCTCGACTCATCGCCACATCGACCTTGGCCTTCTTCAGCGCCGCATCAGCGTTCGCGGCTTTTTGTGCACGCACCCGCTCCAGCGCAGCCTGCACCGGGTCGGCGGTCGATACTTGCGGTTGTGCCGCACGCGCGGCTCGCGCTTCACGTTCAGCCTGCTTTTGCTGTTCTTCATGCAACAAGCGCTGGTTGCGGCGCTCGAAACGCTGGCGCGCATGGTCACGCTTTTCAGCGCGGGCGCGCTGTTCTTCGAGATCGAATGCGAGACCGCCAACCACTGGTATCGTGTTCGCAGGCAAAGGATGCATTTCGATGCAGTCGACAGGGCACGGCGCAACGCACAGATCACAACCGGTGCACTCGTCGATCAGCACCGTGTGCATGAGTTTTGCCGCGCCGACGATGGCGTCGACCGGGCAGGCCTGAATGCACTTGGTGCAGCCGATGCATTCGGCCTCGCGGATAAAGGCGATTTGCGGCGGTGCCGGGCCACGGCTGATGTCCAGTTCCAGGACCGGTATTTTCAACAGCTCGGCCAGGGCGGCGATAGTCTCCTCGCCGCCCGGCGGGCACTTGTTGATCGGCTCGCCGTCAACAATGCCTTGCGCATACGGTTTGCATCCGGGATGGCCGCACTTGCCGCATTGGGTCTGCGGCAGCAGGGCATCGATGCGTTGAATCAGACTCATGTTTTGATCAATCCACTGAATCCGAGAAAAATCACTGCGACCAGTCCGGCGCTGATCAGATCGATCGGCAGGCCGCGAAAGGGCAGGGGAATATCGTTGTCGACCGTGCGCTCGCGCAGGTCGCAGAACACGCTCAGCACCAGCCAGAAACCCAGCCCTGCACCCAGACTCAAAGCTGTCGCGTGCAGCAGGCCATGATCGTTTTGCGCATTGATCAAGGCCAGCCCGAGTACCCCGGCATTGCCCAGCAGCAGCGGCCACAATCCAGCGAACGGCCAATCGGGCAGGCCGCGCGCCAGCAGTTTCAGCAGCGGCGCGATCAACAACACACTCAATGGCAGAAACACGAACAGGCGCAGCGCTTCAAGCTGCAACGGCACCAATATCCACTGCCAGATCGCCTGACCGATAACGCCGACCACCACCATCAGGCACAACGTCGCCAACCCCAGCGCATGGACCTGGCGTCGGCTGCCCGCCAGCAGCGGAGCGACGCCCAGCGGCCAGTGCAACACGAAGTTGTTGAGCAGCGCAGCACTGATCAGCGTTAACACGAGTTCGGTCATGGTTCTGCCAGCGAAACGGGCGGGTGTCTCTTAAGGGTAGGCACTATCGGGCCAGATATGAAAAATCCCACCGGCATGCAGAGCACGTCGGTGGGATCGTTTTACGGCAACCTCTTACTTGATGCGCTGACCCGGCTTGGCGCCGCTGTCCGGGCTCAGCAGGTAGATCTCTTCGCCGCCGGGACCGGCTGCCATCACCATGCCTTCGGAAATACCGAACTTCATTTTCCGTGGCTTGAGGTTGGCAATCATCATGGTCAGGCGACCGTCGAGCTTGGACGGGTCCGGATACGCGCTCTTGATCCCGGAGAACACGTTGCGTTGTTCGTCACCGATGTCGAGGGTCAGGCGCAGCAGCTTGTCGGCGCCTTCGACGTGTTCGGCCTTGACGATCAAAGCAACGCGCAAATCGATGGCGGCAAAGGCGTCGAAATCGATTTCCGGCGACAGCGGATCCTTGGCCAGTTCGCCGTTGCCCGCAGGCTTGGCTTCGCCGGTGTCGGTCTGGCTGGCGGTCAGGTCTTCTTTCGATGCGTCGGTCATGGCTTGCACTTTTACCGGGTCGATGCGGGTCATCAACGGTTTGAATTCGTTGAGCTGGTGATTAGCCAGCAGGGTGGTGTGGTCATTCCAGGTCAGCGGCGCGACGTTGAGGAACGCCTCGGCATCAGCGGCCAGCAGCGGCAGTACCGGTTTGAGGAAGATCACCAACTGGCGGAACAGGTTGATGCCGGTGGCGCAGATCGCCTGGACTTCATCCTGCTTGCCTTCCTGCTTGTTCAGCGACCACGGGGCCTTGTCGGCGATCCACGCGTTGGCGCGGTCAGCCAGGGCCATGGTTTCACGCATGGCGCGGGCAAAATCGCGGGCCTCGTAGGCGTCGGCAATGCTCGGCGCGGCGGCGAGGGAGGCCTCGGTCAGCTCCGGCGCGGCATTGTTGTCGACCAGCAGGCCGCCGTTGCCTTTGTGGATAAACCCGGCGCAACGGCTGGCGATGTTGACCACTTTGCCGACCAGGTCGGAGTTGACCTTCTGCACGAAGTCTTCGAGGTTCAGGTCGAGGTCGTCGACGCCACGGCCAAGCTTGGCCGCGTAGTAGTAGCGCAGGTATTCCGGCGACAGATGATCCAGATAAGTGCGGGCCTTGATGAAGGTGCCGCGCGACTTGGACATTTTCTGGCCGTTGACGGTCAGGTAGCCGTGCACATTGATGCCGGTCGGCTTGCGGTAGCCGGCGCCTTCGAGCATGGCTGGCCAGAACAGCGCGTGGAAATTGACGATGTCCTTGCCGATGAAGTGATACAGCTCGGCGGTCGAGTCCTTGCCCCAGAACGCGTCGAAGTCCAGCTCCGGCGTACGGTTGCAGAGGTTCTTGAAGCTGGCCATGTAACCGATCGGCGCATCCAGCCAGACGTAGAAATACTTGCCCGGCTCGCCCGGGATCTCGAAGCCGAAGTACGGCGCATCGCGCGAGATGTCCCACTGCTGCAGGCCGGCATCCAGCCATTCGGCGATCTTGTTGGCCACGGCGTCCTGCAGGGTGCCGCTGCGGGTCCAGGCCTGAAGCATTTCCTGGAAATCCGGCAGCTTGAAGAAGAAGTGCTGGGAATCCTTGAGCACCGGGGTGGCGCCGGAGATCGCCGACTTCGGATCCTTCAGGTCGGTCGGTGCGTAGGTCGCGCCGCATTTTTCGCAGTTGTCGCCGTACTGGTCTTCGGTGCCGCATTTCGGGCAGGTGCCCTTGATGAAGCGGTCGGCCAGGAACATTTTCTTTTCCGGGTCGAAATACTGGGTGATCGAGCGCTGGGCGATGTGCCCGGCGTCGCGCAGCTTGAGGTAGATCTGGCTCGACAGCTCACGGTTTTCTTCGGCGTGAGTGGAGTGGAAATTGTCGAAATCGACAAGGAAGTCGGCAAAGTCGGCGCTGTGTTCAGCCTGCACGTTGGCGATCAGTTGTTCCGGGGTGATGCCTTCCTTTTCCGCGCGCAGCATGATCGCCGAACCGTGGGCGTCGTCGGCGCAGACATAAATGCATTGGTTGCCGCGATGCTTCTGGAAGCGCACCCACATATCGGTCTGGATGTATTCCAGCATGTGGCCAAGGTGAATCGAACCATTGGCGTAGGGCAGGGCGCTGGTGACGAGGATCTTGCGTGGCTCGGACATGGGGCTTCGCTACTTGATGAAACGGAGGTCGGCCACTATAAAGCGCCGGCGCATATTTTTCACCCCTGCGCCACTGGGTACTTTGAGTGTTCTTGTGGCGAGGGGATTTATCCCCGCTGGGTGGCGAAGCCGCCCGAAAACCGCAAACTTCGATGTATCAGATAGTCCGAGTGCAATGGCTTTACGACTGCTGCGCAGCCGAACGGGGATAAATCCCCTCACCACGGTGGCTTTTCAGCGCAAGTAATCTGTTCGCCTCAAATCGGTGTCCAGCGTACGATAGCCGCCATCTTTTCCAGTCTTGTTATCGGAGTTGCCCATGAGCGCCGTCACTCGCGCAGCGGTGGAAGCCGTCCTCAGCCAATACACCGACCCTTACCTCAACCAGGACCCGGTCAGCGCCGGTTGCGTGAAAAACATCGAGATCATCGGTGACCGCGTCAATGTGCAGCTGGAGATCGGCTACGCCGCCGGACTGTTCAAGAGCGGTTGGGCGCAATTGCTGCAACTGGCCATCGAAAACCTCGACGGCGTGGTCATCGCCCGTGTCGAGGTCACCAGCGTGATCGCCGCGCACAAGGCCCAGGCGCAGATTCCCGGGCTGGCCAACGTCAAGAACGTCGTCGCCGTCGCTTCCGGCAAGGGCGGCGTGGGCAAATCCACCACCGCTGCCAATCTCGCGCTGGCGCTGGCGCGCGAAGGCGCCAAAGTCGGCATCCTCGACGCCGATATCTACGGCCCGAGCCAGGGCATCATGTTCGGCATTCCCGAGCGCACCCGTCCTGAGGTCAAGGATCAGAAGTGGTTTGTGCCGCTCAAGGCCCACGGCGTGGAAGTCATGTCGATGGCCTTCCTGACCGACGACAACACGCCGATGGTCTGGCGCGGGCCGATGGTTTCCGGGGCGCTGCTGCAACTGGTTACGCAAACCGCGTGGGGCGATCTGGATTATCTGGTCATCGACATGCCGCTAGGCACCGGCGACATTCAGCTGACCCTGGCGCAGAAAGTCCCGGTGGCGGGTGCGGTGATCGTCACCACGCCGCAGGATCTGGCACTGCTCGACGCACGCAAAGGCGTGGAAATGTTCCGCAAGGTCAACATTCCGGTGCTGGGCGTGGTGGAAAACATGGCCGTGCACATCTGCTCGAACTGCGGGCATGCCGAGCATCTGTTCGGTGAAGGTGGTGGCGAGAAACTGGCCACCCAGTACGGCGTCGAATTGCTGGCCTCGCTGCCGCTGTCGATGCTGATCCGCGAACAGGCCGATGGCGGCAAGCCAACCGTAATCGCCGAGCCGGACAGCCAGATCGCCATGGTCTATCAGGAACTGGCCCGCCACGTCGGCGCGCGCATTGTCTTGCAGGAAGCGGCCACGCCGGCGATGCCGAATATCACCATCAGCGACGATTGATCCATCGGCAGCGCTGAAAAACCTGTGGGAGCGAGCCTGCTCGCGAAAGCGGTGTGTCATCCAACTCATCAGTTGCCTGATACGACGCCTTCGCGAGCAGGCTCGCTCCCACATTGGCTTGTGTAATGGGACTTAGATACGCAACCCGCCATCCATCTCCAGAATCCGCCCGGTGTAGTAGTCGTTCTCGAAGATATACGCCGCCGAATGGGCGATCTCTTCGGGCTTGCCCATGCGCTTGAGCGGAATGCCCGACGTCATCTTCTCCAGCGCTTCCGGTTTCATGCCCAAAGTCATTTCGGTTTCGATGAAGCCCGGTGCGATGCCCGCCACGCGAATGCCGTAACGCGCCAGCTCCTTCGCCCAGGTCACGGTCGCCGCTGCGACGCCGGCCTTGGCTGCGGAATAGTTGGTCTGCCCGACGTTGCCTGCGCGGGAGATCGACGAAATATTGATGATCGCGCCGCTGTTCTTCAGCTCGACCATCTTCGCCGCGACTTCACGGGTGCAGAGGAACACGCCGGTCAGGTTGACGTCGATCACTGCCTGCCACTGCGCCAGGCTCATCTTGGTCATCTCACCGTCCTTGACCTTCAACAACAGACCATCGCGCAGAATCCCGGCGTTGTTGATCAGGCCGTGGATGGCGCCGAAGTCTGCGGCCACTTGCGCGACCATGTGCTCGACCTGTTCTTCATTGGCGACGTTGCACAGGTAGCTGCGCGCTTCGACACCCTTGGCTTTACAGGCGGCCACGGCGGCGTCGAGTTTTTCCTGATTCAAATCGACCAGGGCCAGCTTCGCGCCCTTGCCGGCGAAATACTCGGCCATGGAACGGCCCAAACCCTGGCAACCGCCGGTGATAATGATTACTTTGTCGTTGAGTTGCATTCGCATGTCCCGCTGGCAGGTCTGAGTTGTTTTTGTTGTCGGCAACGCTCGATCGGCACCGGTCAGGCCTGGTAGCACACGAACATTTGCCCGATGCGCGCCGGTTACTTTTCGCTGCGCGCCTGTCCGTTTTCTAGACGGAACCTAATTAAGGAGTCACAAATTGAGCGCTGAAGTGGCGAAGAATGCCCGAGAATTGCTTCTCAAGGAATACCGAGGAGTGCTGTCGACCCACTCCAAATCGATGCCGGGTTTTCCCTTTGGCTCGGTTGTGCCGTATTGCCTGGACGAGCAGGGCCGGCCGCTGATCCTGATCAGCCGCATCGCCCAGCACACGCATAACCTGCAGAAAGATCCGAAGTGTTCGATGCTGGTGGGCGAGCGCGAGGCCGACGATGTGCAGGCGGTCGGGCGGCTGACTTATCTGGCCGAAGCGCAGAAGCTCGCAGAACCGGCAGCGATTGAGGCTGCCGCCGAACGCTACTACCGCTATTTCCCCGACTCGCAGAATTATCACCAGGCCCACGACTTCGACTTCTGGGTGCTCGATCCGGTGCGCCATCGCTACATCGGCGGCTTTGGTGCGATCCACTGGATCGACGATCTGACCTTGGCCAACCCGTTCGCCGGCAAGGCTGAAATCAGCATGGTCGAGCACATGAACAGCGATCATGCCAAGGCCATCGCCCATTACGTCGAGCTGGCCGGGCTGCCGAACAGTGTGCCGGCGCAACTGGCCGGCATCGACAGCGAGGGCATGCACCTGCGCATCGGTCAGGCCGTCTACTGGTTGCCCTTCGCGGCGCCATGTAATACGCCGACACAAGTGCGCGAGGCCTTGGTTTCTCTGGCTCACGCCCAGTCCTGGCCGAAAAAAGCGCAAAGTTAAGCTTGAATTCACGCAAGGGCGACGTCATCTAGGGCTTACTGCAAGGCATTTCTTGCGTTGAGGAAACTTTGATGCGCCCTTTTCTGTTGCTCTTTCTGCTGTTTCCAGTGCTGGAGCTGTTCGTATTCGTCAAAGTGGCAGGCTCTATCGGGTTCTTCCCGGCCCTGCTGCTGATCATTCTCGGCTCGATGTTCGGTGTGTTCGTGCTGCGCGTCGCCGGTCTGGCCACCGCATTGCGTGCCCGGGAAAGCCTGAATCGCGGCGAGTTGCCCGCGCAGACCATGCTCGAAGGCCTGATGCTGGCGCTGGCTGGTGGCCTGTTGATCATTCCCGGCTTCATCAGTGACGTCGTCGGTCTGGTGATGCTGTTGCCGGTCACCCGTCGTCTGCTGGCGAACAAGATGCGCCAGCGCGCCGAAGATCAGGCCATGCGTCAGCGCGCCTTCGCCGACGACCTGCAACCCCGTGGCGGCCCGGCCCCGCGCGAGCCGCTCGGTCGAGAGCCGAATGTGATCGAAGGCGAGTTCGAACACCGCGACAACAAGTGATATCAGCATCGACACGGCACCCTCGGGTGCCGTGCTCGTTTATGGCGCTTTTTTACGGTGTGGCGATGAAAATTTTTTTCCGCCAGCCCTTGTAATCGGCTTGTACGCCCCTATGTATCGGTCACCGAAAGGTTTCCGGTATTCAAACCGGACAGACTTGCGCGGTTCGCTCGACGGACCGCAACCGGCGCAGGCCGGATTCGTTAAACCCGCCGGGACTACACCGGCCGATGAAAACCACAATTAGGAGAGATCGACAATGAAGCTTCGTCCTCTGCATGACCGCGTCGTCATCCGTCGCAGCGAAGAAGAAAAGAAAACCGCTGGCGGTATCGTCCTGCCAGGTTCGGCTGCTGAAAAAGCCAACCACGGTGTGATTCTCGCTGTAGGCCCGGGCAAAGCTCTGGAAAACGGTGAAGTGCGTGCACTGTCCGTGAAGGAAGGCGACAAGGTTGTGTTCGGTCCTTACTCCGGCAGCAACACTGTGAAAGTCGATGGCGAAGACCTGCTGGTAATGAGCGAGAACGAAATTCTCGCGGTTATCGAAGGCTGATACTCCCGTTCATTTTCCCGTTACTACAAAGTATTTAAGGAATATCGATCATGGCTGCTAAAGAAGTTAAGTTCGGCGATGCCGCCCGCACCAAGATGCTCAAAGGCGTCAACGTTCTGGCTGACGCGGTAAAAGCGACCCTGGGCCCGAAAGGCCGTAACGTGGTTATCGAGAAGAGCTTCGGCGCTCCGACCATCACCAAGGACGGCGTTTCCGTCGCCAAAGAAATCGAACTGGATGACCGCTTCGAAAACATGGGCGCGCAGCTGGTCAAAGACGTTGCCTCCCGTGCCAACGATGACGCTGGTGACGGTACTACCACCGCTACCGTTCTGGCTCAGTCGATCGTCAACGAAGGCCTGAAAGCCGTCGCTGCCGGCATGAACCCGATGGACCTTAAGCGCGGCATCGACAAGGCAACCATCGCCATTGTCAAAGAGCTCAAAGCCCTGTCCAAGCCATGCGCTGACTTCAAAGCCATCGCTCAGGTCGGCACCATCTCGGCCAACTCCGACAACTCCATCGGCGACATCATTGCCGAAGCCATGGAAAAAGTCGGTAAAGAAGGCGTGATCACCGTCGAAGAAGGCTCGGGCCTGGAAAACGAACTGTCGGTTGTAGAAGGCATGCAGTTCGACCGTGGCTACCTGTCGCCATACTTCGTCAACAAGCCGGACACCATGGTTGCCGAGCTCGACGGCCCGCTGATCCTGCTGGTCGACAAGAAGATCTCGAACATCCGCGAAATGCTGCCAGTGCTGGAAGCCGTTGCCAAAGCCGGCCGTCCACTGCTGATCGTGGCCGAAGACGTTGAAGGCGAAGCCCTGGCGACTCTGGTTGTGAACAACATGCGTGGCATCGTCAAAGTCGCTGCCGTCAAGGCACCGGGCTTCGGCGACCGTCGCAAGGCCATGCTGCAGGACATCGCTGTTCTGACCGGCGGTACCGTTATCTCCGAAGAGATCGGTCTGAGCCTGGAAAGCACCACCCTGGAGCACCTGGGTAACGCCAAGCGCGTAACCCTGTCCAAGGAAAACACCATCATCGTTGACGGTGCTGGCGTGCAGGCAGACATCGAAGGCCGTATCGCTCAGATCCGCGCCCAGGTTGCCGAAACTTCCTCGGACTACGACCGTGAAAAACTGCAAGAGCGTCTGGCCAAGCTGTCCGGCGGCGTTGCAGTGATCAAGGTTGGCGCTGGTTCCGAAGTTGAAATGAAAGAGAAGAAAGCCCGCGTTGAAGACGCCCTGCACGCAACCCGCGCAGCCGTTGAAGAAGGCGTGGTACCTGGCGGCGGCGTGGCGCTGATCCGTGCTCTGGAAGCACTGACCGAGCTGACCGGCGACAACGCTGACCAGAACGTTGGTATTGCTGTGCTGCGTCGCGCTGTTGAAGCGCCGCTGCGTCAGATCGCTGCCAACTCCGGTGACGAGCCAAGCGTAGTCGTCAACGAAGTGAAGAACGGCAAAGGTAACTTCGGTTACAACGCTGCTTCCGGCGAATACGGCGACATGATCGAAATGGGCATCCTGGATCCAACCAAGGTAACCCGTTCGGCTCTGCAAGCTGCAGCCTCGATCGGCGGTCTGATCCTGACCACCGAAGCAGCGGTTGCCGACGCACCGAAGAAAGAAGGTGCAGCTGGCGGCGGTATGCCAGACATGGGCGGCATGGGTGGCATGGGCGGCATGATGTAAGCCAGCCCTGGCCCTGTAACGCAAAACCCCGCCTGTGCAAGCAGGCGGGGTTTTTTATTGCCCGGATTCCGGGGTGGGCTACAGACCGAGGTGTGGCCATCGCTGGCAAGCCAGCTCCCACAGGAATCCAAGGTCAGGCACATAGTGTGTGAACACCCTCAGTCCCTGTGGGAGCTGGCTTGCCAGCGATGGCGTCCGATCAAGCGCTGACGGGGAGTGCTTTGACAACCGTCGAAGTCTTGCCAGCCGGGCGATACAGCACCCAGTAATAAGCCCCCAGGCAAATCAGCCAGCAGAAAATCGCCGTCCACACGTTGTGCGAGAAGAAGTGCGCGCCCTGCATCATGCGGCTGATCGAGAACACCGAGCCCAGTGCAAAGGCGAACACAAACGCCTGCCGCGCCAGTCGTGGACGTCGGTCGCGCAGCACGAAGAACAGTGCAAACAGGGTGAACCCGGTCGCCGCATGGCCACCCGGCCAGCAACGTCCCGGCTTGTCCGTGGCGGGGCGATGTTCCATGAGTTTGCTGTAGGTCTCGTGACCGCCGAATTGCTCCAGGCTCCATGGGCACTGCACGGCGGTGACGGCTTTGACTGGAGTAACAAACGAAGTCGCCAGCCCCAGCGACAGCACCAGGCAGCCCAGTTCGCGCTTGAACGGTTTCAGCCGTTCGATGAAAAACGCGCCGATGAAACCCAGAATGGCAAACACCGAGAAGCCGATCACCAACTGTTTTGCCCGGTCATGCAGGATGTCTTCAAGCACATAGCTGTGCCGCCCGATGAAATCCCCCGCGACCGGGTCGTAGAACATCTGCGCCAGAACCATGTCCAGATCGGTCAGTTCGAGCAACAGCAGAATGATCGCCGCCGCTGCGGGAATGCCCAGACACAACCACCAGTTCAGCGGTCTTGAAGCGGGAAGGGCAGAGGTCGACACCATGGCAGGTTCCTTGGTCGATGAACGGAGGAGAGAGCGTAATCGCGCGGAGTCTGCGCGCGCTGGCGTCGGCGATTTGTTAACCGAAAGTGAAAAAAACGTCGTCGCGCGCGCAGTGCAGGTTTATCGAAAAACGCCCCTAGCCCTGAGCCACACTTGGCCGTAAGCTGCGCGGGCCAAGACGGCCGTTACCCCGTTCGGAGGAGATGTCCATGCGAATTCTGCTGGTCGAAGACAACCGTGACATCCTGGCCAATCTGGCCGACTACCTGGGCCTCAAGGGCTATACCGTCGATTGCGCCCAGGATGGTCTGTCCGGTCTGCATCTGGCGGCGACCGAGCATTACGATCTGATCGTGCTCGACATCATGCTGCCCGGCATCGACGGCTACACCTTGTGCAAACGCCTGCGCGAAGACGCCCGGCGTGACACGCCGGTGATCATGCTCACCGCCCGCGATCAACTCGACGACCGGCTGCAAGGCTTCAAGTCCGGCGCCGACGATTACCTGATCAAACCGTTTGCGCTGTCCGAGCTAGCGGCCCGCGTCGAAGCGGTCATGCGCCGTGCTCAGGGCGGCGGTCGCCGGGCGTTGCAGGTCGGTGACCTGAGCTACGACCTCGACACCCTGGAAGTGACCCGCGAAGGCAAGCTGCTCAAGCTCAACCCGGTCGGCCTCAAGCTGCTCGCGGTGTTGATGCAGAAGAGCCCGCACGTGCTGCGTCGGGAGATTCTTGAAGAAGCGCTGTGGGGCGATGACTGCCCGGACAGCGACAGCCTGCGCAGCCATGTCCACCAATTGCGCCAGGTGATCGACAAGCCATTCGCCAAGCCACTGCTGCACACCGTGCACGGTGTCGGTTATCGCTTGGCCGAGGGGCGAGATGGAGTTTAAGCAGAGTCTTTCCCAGCGGATCATCATCGCCTTTGCGCTGATGAGCGCACTGGTCGCCGGCGCTTTCGCCATGGGCATCGTTGCGACGGTGCACCTGGTGGAAGAGAAACTGATTTCCGCAGGGCTGGGCGGCGACCTGCAACGTTTGCTGCTGATGGACAATGTCTCCGACTGGAGCCATCGGCCCGAGCCGGATCAGTTGTTCTACTTCAGTGGCGGGCCGGGGGATTTTGACCTGCCCAAGGATCTGCGTCACCTCGATGCCGGTTTCCATGAGGTCTTTCGCGAGCAGCTGTCCTATCACGCCATGGTCGAAGTGGTGGATGGTCGGCGTTATGTCTTGCTGCAGGACCAGAGCGATTTCGAAGAGCGCGAGCGCGTGCTGTTTGCGGTGGTGCTGGTGGGCTTCGTGCTCAGTCTGGCGCTGGCGGTGTTTCTTGGCTGGGTGCTCGCGCGCAAGGTGATGGCGCCGGTGGTGCGCCTGGCGCGGCAGGTCCGTCATCGCGACCAGCTGCTCGGGCTGGCGCCGCCCTTGGCGCCGGACTACGCGGCGGATGAAGTCGGTGAACTGGCGGTGGCGTTCGATGCCACCTTGGGGCGCTTGCGTCAGGCACTGACCCGCGAACGTCTGTTCACCAGCGACGTCAGCCATGAATTGCGCACGCCGCTGATGGTCCTGGCCAGTTCCTGCGAACTGCTGCTGGAAAACCCCGGAATCGATCAGCGCGGTCGCGCCCAGGTCGAGCGCATTGCCCGGGCCAGCGAGGAGATGCGCGAACTGGTACAGACCTTCCTGATGCTGGCGCGCACGCAGAACGAAGAGGCCGCAGCGGCGCCCCAGCAGAACCTCACACAAGTGGCCGAGAGCCTGCTGTGCCTGTGGCGTGAGCCGATCGAGCGCAAGGGGCTGACACTGATATTCGAGCCGGGCACACCAGCGGATACTCGCTACAACGCGACCTTGCTGAACGCGGTGATGGGTAACCTTCTGCGTAACGCACTGCATTACACCGAACAGGGTTTCATTCGCCTGACGCTCACCGCCAACGGTTTCGTCGTTGAGGATTCGGGCGTGGGCATTCCCGAGGAAAAACGCGAGGCGATGTTCGAGCCCTTTGTGCGCGGCAGCGAGAAGCGTGGCGAAGGGCTGGGCCTGGGTTTGTCGCTTGTGCAGCGTATCTGCGAAAACCAGGGCTGGACGGTCAGCTTGAGCACGATGGACCCCAATGGCTGCCGATTCGAGGTAGATCTTGGCGTGAATGCCAGCAAATAGTGGCTCGAGGCTACTCCCGTACACCTGTCTGAATCCTGTATAACGTTGTAATAATTTACGGATTTACCTGACAGATTTTTCACAATTGGATGACCTGACGCTGACACGCCGCTGTTTAAGGTGGCGTCATCAGAACAGGAGTCCAGATGATGGCCGGCCCGATCAAGCTCGATTTTTCCGAAAAGTACGACGACCAACACGCACAACGATATCTGCGCAAGCACCAGCAAAGCCTTGGTCGCCGCCTGTCGCACTTGCGCGATGAGCAAGTCGGTCGCAAGGCCTTGGCGCTGGCGGGAGATCCCGGGCTGGTGCTGGATCTGCCCTGCGGTGCCGGGCGTTTCTGGCCAATGCTCGCGGAGAAGCCCAACCGGGTGATCATCGGCGCGGACAATTCCGAATCGATGATCAAGACCGCGATGCAGGGACAACCGGCCGAGGTGGTCAAGCGTGTACAACCGCTGCACACCTCGGCATTCGATATCGCTCTGCCGGATAACTCGGTCGACAGCATCTTTTGCATGCGTCTGTTGCACCACATCGGCGAGGCCGAGCACCGTCGGGTGATCCTGCGCGAGTTCGAGCGGGTGACCCGCGACAGCGTGATTGTTTCGTTGTGGGTCGACGGCAATTTCAAGGCCTGGAAGCGCAAGCGTGCCGAGCGGGATCGGCCAAGTCATGATTACCAGAATCGGTTTCTGATTCCGGCGGCGACGATCGAGAAAGAATTTGAACAGGCGGGTTTCCGCATTCAGGAACAACTGGACTTCATACCGCTCTATGCGATGTGGCGAGTTTACGTATTACGCAAGAGGTAGAGGATGGCAGTGCAAGCAGCGGTTGAAGCGGATGTCGCTCCCCAGGATCGTTTCGATTATTACTGGAACCAGCGCGGCGAATGGGTTGAAGAGCCCAATGTGCGCCGTGGTGGCGAAAGCGGGGTGCAGCGCATCGTCGACCGTGACGGTCAACTCTTGTACGCCAAGCGCCAGACCGGGCACATCTATCGCAGTTGGTTGCACCCCTTCGGTCGCCCGACCGTATTGCGCGAACTCGACGCCCTGACTGGCGTTAGCAAACTCGGCGTGCGCGTACCGCAAATCGTCTTTTGTGGCGCTCAGCCTGATCCGCAGCACAAATGGCGCGCACTGCTCGTCACCAAATCCCTCGATGGTTTCCAGGAACTGGAACACTGGCTGGCCGCCGCCGGTGGTCGCGATCAGTGTGGCGACGTGGTTTACGAGAAAGTCCTCAAGGACCTCGCCGAGAACCTGGCGCGCATGCACAAGGGCCGCTGGCAGCACAGCTGCATTTACATCAAGCACGTTTTCGTTCGCGTCACCGGCGAGGGCGAAGCAGCGCAGGTTGAAGTGGCGTTGATCGATCTGGAGAAGTGCCGCCAGCGTCTGACCCCCTATCGCGCCGCGCAGCATGACATGAAGCAACTGCGTCGCCATTCGTCGTTCCGCGATGCCGACTGGAAGAAACTCGTCTACTTTTATGAGACGGCGTTTGGCAGCGCTATCAAAGGTTTATAGCGATGAAACTCGAAATTGCACGAGGTTTGTTCCTGATCGGGGCCTTGGCAGTTGCTTCACTGGCGGTGGCTGCCTGGGAGCAGCCGCGCATGCAGGTCATAGGGGCGTCCGGGAACGACGCTCATTGTTCGGTTCCACGGGTGGCGAAAGCCTCTGTGGCAACCCAGCCCGATCATGATCTGCTGTTGTTCATGTTCGGACTGTCCCAAGGGATGAGGCCAGCCAGTTGACACGATTCAAGCCCAAATAAAAGGCCTCGCAATTGCGAGGCCTTTTTTTGGAATACGGATTGTGTAGGAGCTGCCGAAGGCTGCGATCTTTTGATCTTGCTTGATCGTTCCCACGCTCTGCGTGGGAACGCCTCAAAGGACGCTCCGCGTTCCAATGGGACGCGGAGCGTCCCGAGCTGCATTCCCACGCAGAGCGTGGGAACGATCAATCAAAGATCGCAGCGTTCGGCAACTCCTGCAGGGTCACGTCCTGGCATCCGGTTTCGCCAGGAAGGTATAGACACACGGCAGCACGAACAGCGTAAACAGCGTGCCAATCGACATCCCTGTGGCAATCACCATGCCGATATCAAAACGGCTCACGGCTCCCGCCCCGGTGGCCAGAATCAGCGGCACCATGCCGAACACCATTGCCGCCGTCGTCATCAGCACCGGGCGCAAGCGAATTGCTGCCGCTTCCTCCACCGCGTCACGGGCGCTCAGGCCCTTGTCCTTACGCAACTGGTTGGCGAATTCGACGATCAGGATGCCGTGCTTGCTGATCAGGCCGATCAGCGTCACCAGCCCGACCTGGGTGTAGATGTTCATGCTCGACCAGCCGAGGAACAACGGGATCAGCGCGCCGCAGATCGACAGCGGTACGGTGACCAGAATCACCAGCGGATCGCGGAAGCTTTCAAACTGTGCGGCCAGCACCAGAAAGATGATCGCCAGCGCCAGAGCGAATGTGACCCACAATGCGCTGCCTTCCTGCACGTACTGGCGCGAGGCACCACCGTAATCGAAGGCAAACCCGGCCGGTGCTTCTTCGCGGGCAATCTGCAGCACGGTATCGATGGCTTCGCCCATGCTCACCAGCGGGAAACCGGAAATCTTCGCCGCGTTGAGCTGCTGGAACTGATTGAGCTGGCGCGGCCTTGCGCGGTCGCTGACCTTGATCAGCGTCGACAGCGGCAGCAATTCGCCCTGGGTGTTTTTCACGTAGTAATTGTTCAGCCAGTCCGGGTTGTCGCGGTAGGCCCGTTCGACCTGGGCGATGACCTTGTAGCTGCGCCCGTCGATGGTGAAGCGGTTGATCTCCGCCTCGCCCAGCAAGGTCGCCAGCGTGCTGCCGAGGTCTAGCATCGACACGCCCATCTGCGCAGCCTTGTCGCGGTCGATATCGACCACTACTTCCGGCTTGTCGAACGCCAGATCGAGGTCGACGAAGGCGAACTTGCCTGACTCCATGGCGCGTTTCTCGATGCGCTCGGCGACTTGCAGCAGCAGTTCATAGTCATTGGCGGTGTTGACCACGAATTCGAAGGGCAGGCCTTCACCGGTGCCGGGCAGGGAGGGCAGGTTGAAACCGAAGATCTGCAGGCCGGGAATGCTCTCCAGTTTGCTCTGCACCTCGGGAAGGATTTCCATCTGCGTGCGGCTACGCTCATTCCATGGCTTGAGCAGGAAGCCGCCGATACCGGCCTGCACGCCGTTGTAGCCGTTGATCTGGAACGAGGAGTAGTACTCGGGAAACTCCTTGAAGATGGTGATGAATTCGTCGGTGTAGGTGCTCAGGTAGTCGAGGTTGGTCGGCTGCGGCGCGCTGGCCATCATGAAAATGATGCCCTGGTCTTCGTCCGGGGCCAGTTCCGACTTGGTGAACTTGAGAAACACCGGAATCAGGCACAGCACGATCACCGCAAACACCAGCACCACCGGCCGAGTATTCAGCGTGCCATGCAGCATGCTTTGATAACGGCGCTTGAGGCCTTCAAAGACTCGGTCGAGACGATGGGCCAGGCCGCCGGGATTCTCTTCGTGGCGCAGCAGAAACGCGCACATCATCGGCGACAGCGTCAGGGCGACGACGCCGGAGATCACCACCGCGCCGGCCAGGGTCAGGGCGAACTCCTTGAACAGCGCTCCGGTCAGCCCGGTGAGAAAACCGATCGGCGCATACACCGCCGCCAGGGTGATGGTCATCGACACCACCGGCATCGCAATTTCCCGGGCGCCTTCCAGGGCTGCGTCGAACGGCGTCTTGCCTTCCTCGATGTGCCGGTGGATGTTTTCCACCACGACGATCGCGTCGTCCACCACCAGACCGATGGCCAGCACCATCGCCAGCAGCGTCAGCAGGTTCATCGAGTAACCCATCATCTGCATGAAGAACATCACGCCGATCATCGACAGCGGAATGGTCACCACCGGGATCACCACCGAGCGCAACGCGCCGAGGAACAGGAACACCACGACGATGACGATCAGTACCGCTTCGAACAAGGTCTTCACCACCTCGTCGATCGAGGCCTGAATGAACAGCGTGGCGTCGTAGGCGATCTCGCTTTTCAGATTCGGCGGCAGCTGCGCTTCCAGCTCGGGCATCAGCTTGCGCACTTCCTTGATCACGTCCAGCGGGTTGGCGCCGGGGGTGGCCTTGATGCCGATATACACCGACGGCGTGCCGCCGAACGAGCTGATCGAATCGTAGTTTTCCGCGCCCATTTCCACCCGCGCCACATCACGCAGTAACACGCGGCTGTCACCATCGACCTTAAGCGGAATCGCCGAAAAGGCCTCGGCGGATTTCAGTTCGGTGTTGGCGTTGATGCTGGTGACGGTGTACTCGCCTTTCACTTCGCCGGCGGCGGAGAGGAAGTTGTACTGGCGCACCGCTGCGGTCACGTCGGCGGCGCTGAGGCCGAAGCCGGCGAGTTTCACCGGGTCGAGCCACAGGCGCATGGCGAACACCTGATTGCCGAGAATCTCCGCTTCGGCCATGCCCGGCAGCGTCGCCAGTTTTGGCTGGATGACCCGCGACAGATAGTCAGTAATCTGCGGGTTGCTCAGGTCCTTGCTGAAGAAACTGATGTACATCAGCGCCGAAGCGTCGGCGGATTCCTTGCTCAGCACCGGGTCTTCGGCGTCCTGCGGCAGCTTGTTCTTCACCTCGTTGGCCTTGGCCAGCAGTTCGGTGAACAAGCGGTCGGTGTTGGCACCGATGCGCGCGTAAATCGAAATCACCGAGAAGTTCTGCCGGCTGACCGAGGTCATGTAATCGATGCCTTCGGCGCTGGCCAGGCTCTGTTGCATCGGCTGGGTGATGTAGCCCTGAATGGTTTCGGCGTTGGCCCCGGGATAAGCGGTGGTCACCGTGATCAGGGCGTTTTCCATTTGCGGGTACTGGCGCAGCGGCAGCTTGCTCCAGGCCTGAAAGCCCAGCAGAACAATCAGCAGGCTGACCACGGTGGCGAGCACCGGGCGGCGGATGAACGGATCGGTAAAAGCCATGGGGATTCCTTGATCAGTCGGCGCGAGGCGGACTGTTCTGCTCGCCGAGGGTCTTGTCGTCGCTGATGGCGATAGGGGCACCGTTGTCCAGTTTGATCTGGCCAGCCGTCACCACTTGTTCGCCGCTCTGCACGCCCTTGTTGATCATCACCAGGCCATCGCGGCGTTCGCCGGTCTCGACGAAGCGCCGCTCGGCAATCAGCAGCGGTTGGCCGTTGTCATCCTTGGCGACGCTGCCGTCCTCGGCCTTCTTCTGCCCGACCACGTAAACCGAGTTGCCGTACAGGGTGTAGGTGATCGCGCTTTCCGGCACGACGATGTGGTTCTGGGGATTCGGCAGCAGCACTTCAAGGCTGGCGAACATCCCCGGCAGCAGCTTGCCGTCGGGGTTGGCGAGGGTGGCGCGGACCAGAATATTACGCGTGGTGCTTTCGACGATCGGGTTGATCGCGCTGATCTTGCCAACAAAGTTCTGTCCCGGATAAGCGGCGACAGTGAACTGCACGGGCTGGCCGATAGCGAGTTTCGGCACCGCTTGTTCGGGCACGTAGAAGTCGGCGTAAAGGCTGCTCAAGTCCTGCAACGTGGCGATTTTGGTGCCACTGGCGAGGTAGTCGCCGACGTCGACCTGGCGGATGCCGATAGTGCCGCTGAACGGCGCGAGGATGCGCTTTTTCGCCAGCGATGCGTTGAGCTGATTGACCGTGGCCTTGTTCTTTTGCAGCACGGCGGAGAGGCGGTCGTACTCGCCTTTGGAGATCGCGCGGCTGTCGACCAGTTGCGCGCCACGGCCGAAATCAAGCTGCGCCAGGCCGAGGTCGGCGCGGGCAGTTTCCAGCAGGGCGGATTCGACGGCGCTGTCGAGTTGCAGCAACGGTTGCCCGGCCTTGACCTTCTGCCCGGATTCGAATTTGAGTTCAGTGACGGTGCCGGCGACTTCCAGACTCAAGTCGACACCTTGCAGCGCCTTGAGCGTGCCGACGGTGGGCAGGCGCATCTGCCACGGCTGTTCGCCGGCAGTGGCCACAGCGACGCTGATCGGCGGCTTGGGCTTGGAAAAGCCCTGGATCATCGTGTAGATCGAAAAGGCTTTGTATCCGCCCAGTACCAGGACGATCAGCAAAACAACACCCAACATGATCAGCATGCGGCGACGCAGCATATGTCCAGTTCCTTGGATAAATCATGAGACAGGCGGGCACATTACTCCGAGTCAGGTGGGGATTCCAACTGGCAGTGTTTACAGGTGCAGTGGGACACAATCCTGTGGTGAGGGGATTTATCCCCGTTGGGCTGCGAAGCGGCCCCCTGAATCCTTCAGTCATACCGAAATTGCAGTTTTAAGGGCGGCTGCGCCACCCAACGGGGATAAATCCCCTCGCCACAGGATGGGGGGCCATCTCAAAAATGGGGGGTATCAGGCCATCAAGTGCAGATGGTTGTCCCAGAGCCCCGCCGGCAATTCCAGCGGCTTGGCCAGCAGTTGTTCCTGGCGGCAATCGTAGTAACGGCAACGGCCCTGCCCCGAGGTCACGACAAAGCCATCCTTTACCGCACCAACGCCGGCGCAATCAGGCAAAGGCGCATCGAGGCGCAGTTCGCCGCTGTCCAGATCCCAGATAAAGAAGCGATTGCCGCGCGGCGCCGTCAACGCGACCAGACGCAGATCGCTGTGCACCGCGACGCTGGCGGTGTAGTGCCCCATCGCCTGCAACTGCTGCTCGGCCACCGGGAACGCCACGAACGCTTGTCCCGGTCGCTTGATCGCCAACAGCTCCGAGCGCTCGTGGGACGGCCCCATGAATTGCTGACCGGCGACGATGGTGCCGTCACTGGCGATGCCCAGGTGGCGGACGCTGTTCATCTGCTGGGCGAGGGTTTCCTTGCTCAGCAACGTGCCGTCGCGCTGCATCAACACCAGGCTCGGTTCCATGGCGTTAAGGTTCATGTCGACGCGGCTTTCCGCCTCGGTGCGAATCCCACCGTTGGCCACTACCAGCGTCTCGCCGTCGGGCATCCAGGACACCTGATGCGGGCCGAGACCGTGAGTGGAAATCTCGCCCGTGTGCACCAGCCGTTCGCCTTCGAACTTGTACACGCCGAGCAGGCCACGGCCGGGATCGCTCGTGTCATTCTCGGTGGCGTACAGGTATTCGCCGTCCTTGTGCACCACGGCGTGGCCGTAGAAGTGCCGGTCCGGCTGCGAGGTCACGGTCTGCAGCAGCTTGCCGTCGCGCAGGTCGATCAGGTAACTCTCGGTTCCCGGACGCCGCGCGACGAACAGCGCCAGCGGCTGCGTCGGATGATTGATGATGTCGTGACAACGCTGGCCGACGTGGGTGGCGAACACTCGCGTACCGTCGAGCCGATAGCCGACGGCGTAATGCTTGCCGTCAGTATCGTCGCGCGCCGAGAGCAGCAGCGGGCTCTGATCCTTGCGTTTGAACAGCGTCCAGCCGCCCAGCGTCACTGCTCCCAGCAGTGCACTACCTAAAGTCAGAACCTGACGTCGCAGCATGGCACTCGCCCTCATCAGTCACCGTCGTTGGCGTTGAAGCCCAGTTGGATGCCCAGCGCCTTGGCCAGCTCGCCTTCATGCAGGCGATGGACGACGTTGAGGCTGTCGTAGATATCGTTGAGTTGCTGTCGACCGGCGTCGTCCTCGAGCATTTCGCCGAGCGAACGCTGGGTGCTGTCGAACAGTTTAAGCGAGGCGGCATAAGCAGCGTCGATCTTGTCCGCCAACGGTTTCTGCTCGGCCGGCAGCAGACCGCGCAGGCCTTTGTTGTCGACGCCTTCCCAGACGGTTTTGGCTGCGGCAAGGCTGGCTTCCAACGCCGACAGCGACGACTGGCTGCGCCACGCATCCGCCTGGAATGGCTGCGGCACGCCTTTGCTTTGCCGGCCCATCGGCGTGCCGAGTTTTTTCTTCAGGGTATCCAGTGCCGTCACTTGTACGCGCAGCAGATCGGCGATCGCTTCGTGGGAGTCGGCGTAGCGCTGGTTAGGGAACTTGCTCATCTGCGCGAGCATGCCGTCGGTGTTGTTCCAGCCCTGCAGGATTTCTTCCGCCAGTTGCTTCTGGCGTTCGCCGATGGCGATCAGCAGCGGGCAGTATTTGGCTTTTTGCGCGTCGTTGGCGACGTCAGGCTTGGCGTCGAAGAGGATGTATTCGTAAGCCGACAGGCCCTGCACCACGACGCTGGATTTGGCCAGCGCTGCGGCATCGATCTGCGGCTGGGCCACGACCAGTTGCTCGACCTGACGGCCAACCAGGTTTTTCTTGTCCGGCCAGAACTGCACTTGCCACGAGCGATTGCCCTCGGCCAGCGGCCCGATCAACAGCGGTTGCAACTCGGCCCAGGCTTTCTGCGCGTGAAGGAAGTCGGCACGGGCGGTTTCCAGGGTCTCTTTGCCCTGGCAGTAGGCGAGGGCGCTGACCGCCAGTTGCCGGTCGGCTTCGACCCAGCGAGTGTAGGTCGGCAGGATCACCGATTTGGCGATCGCCGCCGAAGTGACCGCTTGCGGGTCCTGCGGCGAGCAGGCGCCGAGGGCGAGCGCGGCAAGGCTGGTGAACAGTAACTTGGGACGGAACATGTCGGGCTCCCGATGCTTTTACAGTATTTAAAGTGAGTTCAGAAAAGCCAGCAACGCAGCGCGCTGCTCGGCATTGAAAGACAAAACCTGTTGCTGCGCCGCCGTCGCCTCGCCGCCATGCCAGAGCACCGCTTCGAGCAGGTTGCGTGCGCGACCGTCATGCAAAAACTGGGTGTGCCCGCTGACCGCTTGCGTCAGACCAATCCCCCACAACGGCGGCGTGCGCCAGTCGCGGCCGGAGGCCTTGAATTCCGTGCGGTTGTCCGCCAGGCCTTCGCCCATGTCATGCAGCAGCAAGTCGCTGTATGGACGAATCACCTGATTGGCCAATTCCGGTTCGGCGGCATCGGCGGCGGTGGTGTATTTCGGCGTGTGGCACGACTGGCAACCGGCCTGGAAAAACAGATTCTTGCCGGCCAGCACCTGTGGATCGTTGACGCCACGGCGCGCCGGCACTGCGAGATTGCGGCTGTAGAACAGCACCAGCCGCAGGATGTTGTCGCTCACCTCCGGTTCACCGTCCGGGCCATTGCCGTTCGGCGCCTGTTTGCAGGCAGTCTGCGCCTCGGTGCAATCGTCGAACGGCCGCAGGCTGGTGGTCAGGCCCATGTCACCGGAGAACGCGTGAACATTCTGTTGATTGAGATTCGGTTGCCCGGCTTTCCAGCCGAACCGGCCGATGACGGTTTTCTGCAACTGGTCATCCCAGACCTGGTTGGGTCGGCCATTGATGCCGTTGCTCTCTTTCGCCTGGGCGGCGGCGTTGGCGAGGATCGCCTCTTCGGGGATCGCTTCGAGCAGGCCCAGACCAATCATCGGCGGCGCCACCCGCGCGGAAAAACGCGTGTCCGGGTGCATCGACCCGTAACCGAGTTGAGTGATCTGCAAGGTCGGTTTGCGCAGCTCGACTTCAGTGCCGTCCTTGAAGCGTACCGGCACCGGCGTGTAGTCCACCCGCACCTTGCCTTCCGGGGCAACGCCGGGCACGGCCATGTCCTGGAACTGCCCGCCATACACCGGCTCCGGCACTACGCCGAGCTGTTGGATGACTTTGGCGTATTGCGGCGTGTCGGGAATCGACAGGCGCACCAGCATCGACACTGCATTGCTTGCATCAGGTGCCGGCGGATGACCGCGACCGTCCTTGATGTGGCAGTTCTGGCAGGCGTTGGTATTGAACAACGGGCCGAGACCGTCGCGCGCCGTGGTGGTCGACGGCGCGATCACCCACGGGCTGCGAAAGAAACTGTTGCCGACACTGAAGTCCACGCGCCGCGAGGGCGGCAAGTTGGCCGATGGCAGGGAGAAGGCGTTCTGATCGCTCTTGCGCACGGTCGCCGCACCGCCCGAACGCGCTTCCCCCGGCTCGGCCTTGGTGAAACGCGGGGCGTCATCGCAGGCACTCAGGCCCAGGGCCAGCAACAGTGCGGACAAGCGAAGAGGCAGCGAGGGCATCAGACATCCTGCGGACGGGCAAAAATGAAGGCGCAAAGTCTAACAGGGCGGGGGAGTTTGAATAAGAGGAATTATCGTTTGCTTGATACAGCGCAAATCTGCAGAGCGATGCAAACCCCCTGCAGGAGCTGCCGAAGGCTGCGATCTTTTGATTTTGATCTTCAAAAATCAAGATCAACAGATCGCAGCCTTCGGCAGCTCCTACAGGGGACTGTGAACATGGGGTATGAAAAAGGCGACCCGAAGGTCGCCTCTTTTTGACGCGGACGCTGCGATCAGAATTCGTGATCGGCGCTGTCCGGGTTCAGGTCGCTGATGCCCAGTTTGCCCGCAGCGGCTTCGATCGAGCCGGTCTGCTTGACCAGCGCGGCGATGGCGTCGCGAACGACCTGGTTGCCAGCGGTGTTGCCGGCAGCGATCAACTGGTCGTAGTGCTCACCCTTGTTGGCGTGATCGACCATGACCTGGATCTTCGCTTCGGTCGCGGCCAGATCGGCTTTCAGCGCGGTGTCGGCAGCCGGATCGGCCTTGGCCACCAGCGACGACAGGCTGGCGCCGGTCATCTTGGTGCCGTCAACACGGGTGTACTCGCCCAGGTAAACGTTACGCACGCCTTTGGCGTCGTAGAAGTGCGAGTAGTGGGTGTTGTCGCTGAAGCAATCCTGCTCGTCTTCAGGGGAGTTGGCTTCCAGGGAAACCTTCATGCGCTCGCCCGCCAGTTCACCCAGGGACAGGCTGCCCATGCCGAAGAGCATTTTGCGCAGGCCGGTTTCGCCTGGCTCGGCTTCCAGGGTGGCGCGGTAGTTGTCGGCCACGTTCGGCTTCCAGTTGGCGACCATTTCTTCCAGATCGCTGACCAGCAGTTGGGTCACGGCTTTCAGGTAGGCGCGACGACGCTCGTTGTGACCACCGGTGGCGCCGGCGCCTTCCAGGTAGTCCGAGGCCGGACGGTTGCCAGCGCCAGGGCCGGTGCCGTTCAGATCCTGGCCCCAGAGCAGGAATTCGATCGCGTGGTAGCCGGTGGCGACGTTGGCTTCGGAACCGCCCAGCTCGTTGAGGCTGGCGAGTTTTTCCGGGGTGATCTCTTTCACGTCGACTTCGTCTTCGCCGACCTGCACTTCGGTGTTGGCAATGATATTGGCGCTGGCGCCCGGGTTACCCAGTGCGTGCTCGTAGGATTTGTCGACGTAGTCGATCAGGCCTTCGTCCAGCGGCCAGGCGTTAACCTGACCTTCCCAATCGTCAATGATGGTGTTGCCGAAGCGGAACACTTCGCTCTGCAGGTACGGCACGCGCGCGGCAACCCAGGCAGCCTTGGCGGCTTTCAGGGTGTCAGCATTCGGCTTGGCGAGGAACGCGTCGACCGCAGTTTGCAGGGTTTTCGCAGTGGATTCGGCATCGCTGTAAACGGCGAAGACCATGTCGGCATAGTGCGCGACCACGGCCTTGGCGGCAGCATCGTCAACTTTACCGGCAGCAGGAGCCGGTGCAGCGGCAGGGGCTGGAGCAGCGCTGCTGGAAGCCGGAGTCATTTCGGAGGCTTTTTCTTTGTCCTTGCCTTCGCCGCAACCGGCGAGGGAAATAGCGATGGCCAGCAGACTGGCGGTAGCCAGAGGCATACGAATCATGGCGAACATCCTGCTTCGGTAGTTGAATGGACTGGCGCCGGGGGCGCGCAAAACTGCGACATAATGCAAATCTTTCGCATTATGTGTAAAGGCGTGCTTGGAAATATTTCTTATTTGCGCATGAAAATCAAAAGATCGCAGCCTCGTTGCACTCGTCAGCTCCTACAGGGGGAACGCATTTCAAATGTAGGAGCTGCCGAAGGCTGCGATCTTATAAAATAGCCGCGTTGCTGCGTTGCGCCTGCTTGAGGTAAATACCCAGCTCCCGCGCCGGCAGCGGTTTGCTGTAGTGGTAGCCCTGACCCTCGTGGCAACCCTCGGAAATGATGTAGGTTTCCTGCTCGGCGGTTTCCACGCCCTCGGCAATCACCTGCATGCCAAGGCTCTTGCCCAGTTGGATGATCGCGCGAACGATGGTCGCGTCATCGTCGTCATCGAGCAGGTCCTGCACGAAGCTCTTGTCGATCTTGATCTTGTCCAGCGGCAGGCTTTTCAGATAACTGAGGGACGAGTAGCCGGTGCCGAAGTCGTCGATCGCGATCAGCGCACCGGAGCGGCGCAGGCTGAGCAGATGCTGGGCGGCGGTGGTGATGTCTTCCATCAGGCCGGTTTCGGTGACTTCCAGTTCCAGACTGCGCGGCGGCAAACGGTACATCTGCAACAGGTTGTTGACCACCCGTGGCAGCTCGGCGTGGTGCAGTTGCACGGTGGACAGATTGACCGCCATGCGCAAATCGACAAAACCTTGATCGTGCCATTCGCGCAATTGCTTGCAGGCCTGATCGAGCACCCACTCGCCGATGGCGATGATCGTGCCGTTCTGTTCGGCCAGCGGAATGAACAGGTCCGGCGGCACCAGCCCGTGTTCCGGATGTTGCCAGCGAATCAGCGCTTCGACGCCAACCACGCGGTGATCGCGATAACTGATCTGCGGCTGATAGACGAGGTAGAACTGGTCGCGGATCAGCGCATCGCGCAAATCCTTTTCCAGCTCGCGACGACGGCGCATCTCGCTGTCGACGCTGGCGATATAGAACTGATAGCGATTGCGCGAGCGGGTCTTGGCCAGGGTCATGGTCTGCTCGGCTTTCTGCAACAGCTTCTCGGTGCTGTCGCCGTCCTCGGGGAACAGGGTGATGCCGATGGTCGCGCGCAGGCGGATTTCCTGATCGTCGAGGGCGAAGGGCGCCTCGAGGTCATCGAGAATGCTCTGCGCCAGTTCTGCTGCTTCGTAAGGCTGTTCAATGTCGGCCTGCACCAGCGCGAACTGATCGCCGCCCAGGCGAGCGAGGGCGCCCAGGCGACCGCTGTGGGCGCGCAAGCGATCGGCCAGGGCCAGCAGCAATTGGTCGCCGGTCTGGTAGCTGAATTGCTCGTTGATGCCCTTGAAGTCATCCAGGCCGACGCACAACACCGCGACGCGGCGCTGCAGCTTGCCGGCATCCACCAGAATCTTGTCCAGTTGCTGCTGCAATTGCTGGCGGTTCGGCAGGCCGGTGAGGAAGTCGTACTGGGCCATGCGCAGCAGGCTGTTTTCCGCTTCGTGGCGCAGGTGGGTGTTGCGTTCGATGGACTCGAGCAACTGGTTGGCAGTGTTGATCCACAGGCCCAGTTCGTTCTTTTCGTGGCCCTTGATCTGCGGAATCTTGTGCTCGCTGGGACGATCCGGGTTGATTTCGGTGAGGTGCTCGATGATTCGTGACAGCGGTTTGGTCAGCAACCAGTGATAGACCAGATACAGCACCAGCCCCAATGCGAGTGCGCGCAGCACGCCGGAAATGAAAATGATCACTGAGCTGACGATAAACCCTTCGCCATAGGTGGCGGTGTCGAGGGTGATGCTCAGGTCGCCGTAGTATTCGCTGTAGGGGCCGCGGCCGACCAGTTGCGTGGTGAAGGTGCGTTCCTGGCCGAGAATCAGGTCGGTCAGCCAACGGCTATTGGAATGCTGCAGTTCGCGGGATTTCTGCGCGAGCATGGCTTCGTTGGGGTGGCCGATGGAGGCCTGACGCACGGCGTCGTCCTGGAACAGCCCTTCGATCACCTGCATGCCCATTTCCCGGTCCAGGCTGTACACGGCCTGGGTCGATGGATCGCGGAACATGTCGAGGATGCGCTCGGCGTCGCCGGCAACCGCCTGACGGGTCTTGTAGGCATCGAAGACAATCTGCGCGCAGCTCAAGACTACGCCTACGATCAATGCCGACAGGAGCACGACCCGGAGCAACTTCACCGACAAGCTGTTCTTGAGTTCCAGCTTCAAAGGGTTATTCCTTGTTCCGTGCGGGTAGCGTCAAGTTGCCATGAGTATTGGCAATCCCGGGTTGGCAGTCAAAGGGACAATCGGGCACGGGAAAAGTCGCCGTGATCCTGGCCGCAATGTCGTCATTTGAGTAATAGCTCTGAATTAACTGTGTCGGTTGCAATTGCCTTCAACTTGAGCACTGGGCCAAAGATTTTTTCCTGTCTGTGATGGTAGACCGCTGGGGGCTGGCGGCAAACGGCGCGAAGCTGCTTTTACCGTGCGAGAAACGCCATGCGCCGGGCATAAAAAAACCCGGCAGAAGCCGGGTTTTTCATCTGGCGCGCAGCTTAAGCGGTGAAGGTTTTGCCTTCGAACTGCTCGGCCACGAACTTCCAGTTGACCAGGTTCCAGAACGCTTCAACGTACTTCGGACGCAGGTTGCGGTAGTCGATGTAGTAAGCGTGTTCCCAGACGTCGCAGGTCAGCAGCGGGGTGTCGCCGCTGGTCAGCGGGTTGCCGGCGCCGATGGTGCTGGCCAGGGCCAGGGAACCGTCAGCCTTTTTCACCAGCCAGCCCCAGCCGGAACCGAAGGTGCCGATCGAGGTTTTGCTGAATTCTTCCTTGAACTTGTCGAACGAACCGAACGCTGCGTTGATGGCATCTGCCAGGGCGCCGGTTGGTTGACCGCCGGCGTTTGGCGCCAGGCAGTTCCAGTAGAAAGTGTGGTTCCAGACCTGAGCGGCGTTGTTGAAGATGCCGCCCGAAGAAGTCTTGACGATTTCTTCCAGGGTCTTGCCTTCAAACTCGGTGCCCGGCACCAGGTTGTTCAGGTTCACGACGTAGGTGTTGTGGTGCTTGTCGTGGTGGAACTCCAGGGTTTCCTTGGAGATGTGCGGCTGCAGGGCATCGTGTGCGTAAGGCAGCGGCGGCAATTCGAAAGCCATGATGATTCTCCTAATCAGGTCTGTTGCGGTGAGCGCAAGGCCGATCACGGGCGGCCGGAAATGCACCGGCGAGTTTTTACTCTTTGCGGCGCAGGGTTCGGATCATAGCACCGGGGTCGCGCCTTAACCACGCAACAACTGTGTGGGATAGAGGTTCCAGAGCCTTTGGCAATTATTCATCCGGCGATGATCAACTGCGCGGCGACGGCGAACATCATCAACGCCACCACCAGATCGAGAATGCGCCACGTGCTCGGGCGTGCCAGCCATGGTGCCAGCCACGCCGCGCCGAGGGCCAGGGTGAAAAACCACAGCAACGATGCACTCGCCGCACCGACCACATAAGCGCCCGGCACCGATTGCTGCGCGCCCAGCGAGCCGATCAGCAATACCGTATCGAGATAAACGTGGGGGTTGAGCAAGGTCACCGCCAGCGCGCTGAGCATCACTGCACGCAGCGAACGCACGGTCTGGTTTTCGCCTTGCTCAAGGCTCTGCTTCGAACAGGCCCGGCGCAGTGCCTGGCTGCCGTACCAGATCAGAAACGTCGCACCGCCCCAACGGGCGATCGCCAGCAGGGTCGGGTTCTGCGCGAGGATCGTCGCCAGGCCGAACACCCCGGCCGCGACCAGAATTGCGTCACACACCACGCACAATGCCGCCACCGGCAAATGGTGTTCACGGCGCAGGCTTTGCGCCAAGACAAAAGCGTTCTGCGTGCCGATCGCCATGATCAGGCCGAACGCCACCAACAGGCCGTTTACGTAGCTTTGCCACATGGGAGAGATCCTTGAAAGAGAGTGCTTGCTGGCTATTCTCCGGTGTGACGCTGTATAAGAAAAACCAATAGTGCTGATCGCCCATTAGGAAAACTGATGTTCGACTATAAATTGCTTTCCGCGCTCGCCGCTGTGGTCGAGCAGGCCGGATTCGATCGCGCCGCACAGGTGCTCGGCCTGTCGCAGTCGGCGATTTCCCAGCGCATCAAATTGCTTGAAGCGCGGGTCGGCCAGCCAGTGCTGGTGCGCGAAACACCGCCATCGCCGACCGAGATCGGCCGACGCTTGCTCAACCATGTGCAGCAGGTGCGTCTGCTCGAGCGCGACTTGCAATCAGTGGTGCCGGCGCTGGACGAAGAAGGCCTGCCCGATCGCCTGCGCATCGCCCTCAACGCCGACAGCCTCGCCACTTGGTGGGCCGAGGCCGTCGGCGATTTCTGCGCCGAGCAGCATTTGTTGCTCGACCTGATCGTCGAAGACCAGACCGTTGGCCTCAAGCGCATGCGTGCCGGTGAAGTGGCCGCATGCCTGTGTGCCAGCGAGCGGCCGGTGGCGGGAGCCCGCAGCGTATTGCTCGGCGCCATGCGTTATCGGGCGCTGGCCAGTCCAGCCTTCCTCGCTCGGCATTTTCCCGAAGGCGTGCGCGCCGAACAGCTGCCGCGCACCCCGGCGCTGGTGTTCGGTCCGGACGATTTCCTTCAGCATCGCTATCTGGCGCTGTTGGGCGTCGACGGCGCGTTCGAGCACCATTTATGCCCGTCCTCCGAAGGCTTCATCCGCCTGATCGAAGCCGGTCTGGGCTGGGGCCTGGTGCCGGAACTGCAGGTGCGCGAGCAGTTGCAACGCGGGGTGCTGCGCGAATTGCTGCCAGATAAACCGATCGACGTGCCGCTGTACTGGCATCATTGGCGCAATGGCGGCCAGTTGCTGAATCTATTGACCGAACAACTGCTGCGCTCCTCAAAGCAATGGCTAGTGGCTTGAACGCAGCAACAAGCGTCAAGCTGCAAGCGGCAAGAATACGTACCGTTTCAACTTGCAGCTGAAAGCTCGAAGCTTGCAGCTGCTTCCCTGGAGTTTTTGATGAAGATTTTGGTTACCGGCGCCAGTGGCTTTATTGGCGGGCGCTTTGCGCGTTTCGCCCTGGAGCAGGGCCTTGAAGTGCGGGTCAACGGTCGCCGGGCCGAGAGCGTCGAGCATCTGGTGCGCCGGGGCGCGGAGTTCGTGCCGGGCGATCTGAGCGACGCCGATCTGGTGCGCGACCTGTGCCGTGACGTCGAAGCCGTGGTGCATTGCGCCGGTGCGGTTGGCGTGTGGGGGCGTTATCAGGACTTTCATCAGGGCAACGTCGAAGTCACCGAAAACGTCGTCGAAGCCTGCCTCAAGCAGCGGGTGCGGCGGCTGGTGCATCTGTCGTCGCCGTCGATCTATTTCGATGGCCGCGACCATGTCGGTCTGACCGAAGAGCAAGTGCCCAAACGCTTCAAGCATCCCTACGCCGCGACCAAGTATCTGGCCGAGCAGAAAGTCTTCGGTGCCCAGGAATTCGGTCTGGAAACCATCGCCCTGCGCCCGCGTTTCGTCACCGGTGCCGGCGACATGAGCATCTTTCCGCGCCTGCTGAAGATGCAGCGCAAGGGCCGGCTGGCGATCATCGGCAATGGCTTGAACAAGGTCGATTTCACCAGCGTGCAGAACCTCAACGAAGCCATGCTCAGCAGCCTGTTGGCGCAAGGTTCTGCGCTCGGCAAGGCTTACAACATCAGCAACGGTACGCCGGTGCCGCTGTGGGACGTGGTCAATTACGTGATGCGGCGGATGGACGTCGATCAGGTGCGCAAATATCGCTCCTACGGTCTCGCGTACAGCGTCGCGGCGCTCAACGAAGGCGCGTGCATGCTCTGGCCGGGACGCCCGGAGCCGACCCTGTCGCGCCTGGGCATGCAGGTCATGAAGAAAAATTTCACCCTCGACATCAGCCGCGCCCGGCATTATCTCGACTACGATCCGAAAGTCAGCCTCTGGGCTGCCCTCGATGAGTTCTGTGCGTGGTGGAAAGCCCAGGACATCCGTTGAAACGATTCGGCTGGGCGGCAATGAACCGCCTTGCGGGTTGAGGGTCAATGCCTGCGGCTGCGGCGGTTATACTTCGCAGCATTTAGCCATCACCGCGTTTGCCAAAGGTTGCCTCAATGTCCATGCGAAACGATGCCCACGACGACGATTTCGATAACGTGCCAAGCCTGCGCGCTGACCCGTTCGACGACGATGACATCGCGCCCAGCCCCCGTACTTCCGTGCATTCGCGCAGCGCGCCAGTGGTCAAGGTCAGGGCCGCCAGCACCGGGCCGCTGTGGGCGCTGGTCGGTGCGTTGTTTTTCGCCTTCATCGGTCTGGCCTGGTGGAGCTTCCAGCAGATCTCGCTGATGGAACAGCAACTGGTCGCCACCCAGGAAAGCTTCGCCCGCATCAGCGAGGAAGCGGCGGGGCGCCTGCAGGATATTTCCGGCAAGGTCGTCGCCAGCCAGAGCAACGTCAACAGTGACAGCGAAGCGCTGAAGCTCCAGATCAAACAACTCGAAGGCAAGCTGCTCGACCAGAGCAAGCAACAGCAAGGCGTGGCCGGGCAGGCCAGTGAGCTGGACAAGCGGCTGGCGCAAATGACCGCGCAGACCACCGAACAGCAGAACGCCAATACGCAGTTGCAGGCTCAGGTCAAAGCCTTGAGCGCCGAGCTGGCGACCATCAAAAGCACCCCGGCCGATACCAGCAAGGTCGATGCGCAGTTGAAAGCTTTCGACGCCCAGTTCAAAAGCCTCGGTGCCGATATCGCCGCGCTGAAGAAACAGGGCAACCCGAGCGCGGCGATCGATCGTCTGGAGCAGGACATCGTCGTGCTGAAAAGTCAGCAGGACAATCGCCCGGCAGCGCCGCAGGGTGGCGGCAATACCGCCGAGTTCGATGCGTTCCGCGCGCAGATGACCCGCAACCTCAACACCTTGCAGGCGCAGATCCAGAACCTGCAGCAGCAGATCAATTCCCGCCCGTAGCGACTGATCTGTTGTCCGGAGGGCTTTGTCCCCCCACCACAGGGGTCTGTAATCCCCTGCATCATTCTGAATACTCGTACATCAGCCCAAGCCGTCTACGCTCTTGAGACACCAAAAAGAACGAGGGATGCGCTATGGGGTTTTTGCATAAAGTGGCCTGGCTCGGCCTGATTCTGCTGGCCGGTTTCGGCCAGGCCAGCGCCGCCACCGCCGCCAAGGATGACAGTCAGGCGGCCATCGCCCTGCTGGAAAAAGCCTTGGCCTACTACCACGACAATGGCGACAAGGCCTTCGCCGCCTTCAGCCGCCAGGGTGAGTTCGTCGACAAGGATCGCTACGTCTTCGTCCTCGACACCAAAGGCGTCATGCTTGCCAGTGGCGGGCCGTCATCGGCGCTGATCGGCCGTGATGTCAGCGAAGTGCTCGGGCCGGATCTGCAGAAGGCGTTCAAGGATGCGCTGAAAGTGCCGGAAGGCAACGGCATCCAGCAGGCCGAATACCGCTGGCAGAACTGGGCCGACGGCAAGGTCGAGCGCAAGCATGTGTTTTATCAGCGCGTCGGGCAGCGGATTCTCGCGGTGGGTTACTACTTGCCACGGGCCTCGGCTGAGCAGGCCAAGGCCTTGCTGGACAAAGCCGCGACGGATCTGGGCAAGGACGAGAAGGGCACGCTGGTTGCGATCAACTCGCTCAAGGGCGGATACCTGCAGGATGACCTGTATGTCTTCGTGGTCGATCTGAACAACCAGCGTTATGTCGCCCACGGCACCAATCTGCGCTTGATCAACACTGATTTTGGCAAGGTCAAGGACCCGGAAGGCAAGCCAGTGGGCGAGCCGATTCTGGCGCTGATCGGCAAGCAGGATGAAGGCGAATACGAATACCGCTGGAAAAACCCGGTAACCGGCAAGATCGAGGACAAGCATGCCTACCTGAAAAAGGTCGGGCACTTCCTCGTCGCGGTGGGTTACTACAGCCCTTGAGCGAACACCGTTCCCTTGTGGGAGCGAGCCTGCTCGCGAAGCGGTGTGTCATTCAGCTATGTGTCGGCTGACACCGCGCATTCGCGAGCAGGCTCGCTCCCACAGTGGTATTTGTTGCGGCAATTATTTCGCGCCGTGCTCCCGTCCGCGCAGCAGGTTGTTCGGCATGGCAATCGCCGCTGCCAGCCCCAGCAACGACACTGCCGTGCTGACCCAGAGCAAGTGGCGGAAGGTCACCAGCAGCTCCGCGCGCAAAGCGTTCTGCGCTTCGCCGGGTGCGGCGTTCAGGCCATCGAGCAGGACGTTGCCCGAATGCCCTTCGCTGATCAGCGAACTGTTCGTCAGGTGGGCGAAACTGGAATCGTGCAGCAACGCCAGCAGCAGCGCCGACATCAACGCCACGCCCACCGCGCCGCCCAGTGAGCGGAACAGGTTGGTGGTGCTGGTGGCGACGCCGATGTCGCGTTGTTCCACCGAGTTTTGCGTGCCGACCAGCGAGGTCGGGAACTGCATGCCGCCGGCGATGCCGCTGAGCAGCATGAACAGACCGCTGAGCAGCGTTGCTTGTGGCGGACTGAAGGCCATGCCGAGAATCGAGATCGGCATGAGGATCGCCCCGGTGAGAATCTGCGGTTTGTAGCGTCCGGTAATCGAGGTGCGGCGGCCGGCGAAATAGGCACCGATCGGCAAGCCCATCGCCAATGGCAGCAAGTGCAGCGCTGCGCTGTCGGCGCCAGCGCCGGTGACGCTTTGGAAACGCAATGGCATCAGCACGATCAGCGAGATGGCCTGGAAACTGGTGAAGAAGATCGTGCACCAGCACAGCAGCGCGCTGCGATTGGTGAACAAGTGCATCGGCAGCAATGGCTCACGTGCACGGCGTTCATGCCAGACGAACAGCGCCAGCACCACCACGGCGCAGGCGAACAGGCCGAGCACTTCGCCGCTGCGCCATGAATGACCCTGGCCGACTTCGGTGATGCCGAGCAGCAACGCCGTGAGACCAATGATCATCAGCACCGTGCCGAGGTAATCGATCACCGGTTTGCGCTGCGGAATCGGCAAGCCGCGCAGGTTGCGCCGTGCCACCCACCACGCGCCAAGCCCCAGCGGCAGGTTGATCAGAAACACCCAGCGCCACGATAGGTATTCGGTCATGTAGCCGCCGAGCACCGGGCCGGCGACGCTGGCCACGGCGTACATGCTGCTGAAGTAACCCTGATAGCGCCCGCGTTCACGTGGCGGGACGATGTCGCCGATGATCGCCTGACTCACCGAGATCATGCCGCCGGCGCCGATGCCCTGAAGGATCCGCGCCAGCACCAGTTGTTCCATGCTCTGCGCCATGCCGCAGAACAGCGAGGCGAGGGTGAACAGGCCCATGCCGAACAACATCAGTTTGCGCCGCCCGTACAGGTCGCCGAGTTTGCCGTAGATCGGCACCGCCACGGTCATCGCCACCATGTAACCGGAAATCACCCAGGCCAGCAGGCTGACGTCCTTGAATTGCGCGGAGATCGCCGGCATCGACACGGCGACGATGGTCTGGTCCAGCGCACCGAGGAAGATCGCCATCATCAAGGCGACCAGCACGCTGCGAATGGCCGGTTTGGGCGTTTCAGGTTGATTGAGAGTGGTCACGGGCGAGCCTGCGGGCATTGATGGACCCGCGCGGCCATCGCGCGCGGGTGGATGCTCGCAGTGTAAGTCGGTAGGAAGCTATTCGATAGCCTCGTACGGAAGCCCGACGTAATTTTCTGCAATGGTTTTTTGCCCGGCTTGCGAGCTGACAAAATAGTCCAGTTCCGAAGCGCTGATGCGCTGGCTGAACTCATCGTGATCGTCGAAGCGATGCAGCATCGAAGTCATCCACCAGGAAAACCGCTCGGCTTTCCACACCCGGCGCAGGCAGATTTCCGAGTATTTTTCCAGCAGATCAGTGCGGCCTTCGCGATACACCTTCAGCAGAATATTGAACAACGTGCTGACATCGCTGGCCGCCAGGTTCAAGCCCTTGGCGCCAGTGGGCGGGACGATGTGGGCGGCGTCGCCGACCAGGAACATCCGGCCGTATTGCATCGGTTCGACGACAAAACTGCGCAGCGGCGCGATGCTTTTTTCGATCGAAGGGCCGGTCACCAGTTTTTCCGCGAGGGCATCCGGCAGGCGTTTTTTCAGCTCATCCCAGAAACGCTGATCGCTCCAGTCATCGACGTTTTCATCTGCCGGGACTTGCAGGTAATAGCGGGTGCGGGTGGCCGAACGCATGCTGCACAAAGCGAAGCCACGCTCGTGGCGGGCATAGACCAGTTCGTCGTGAACCGGCGGCGTGTCGGCGAGAATGCCCAGCCAGCCGAACGGGTAGACCCGTTCGAAGATCTTCAGGCAATCGGCCGGAATCGACTGCCGCGCGACGCCGTGGAAACCATCGCAACCGGCGATGTAATCGCAATCGACGCGCCAGCTTTCACCGTCCTTTTCGAAGGTGACGAAAGCTTCGTCGCTTTTCATGCCGTGGGGAACGACATTGCTCGCCTGATAAATTGTCGGTGCCCCCGCGTCCCGACGAGCGGCCATCAGGTCGCGGGTGACCTCGGTCTGACCGTAGACCATTACTGTTTTTCCGCCGGTCAGAGCGTGCAGATCGATGTGCACCTGACGCCCGTCCAGCGCCAGATCGAAGCCGCCATGAACCAGACCTTCGGCATCCATTCGCTGACCGACGCCGGCCTGACGCAGCAGCTCTACCATGCCTTGTTCAAGCACACCGGCACGGATGCGCCCAAGAATGTAATCAGGCGTCTGGCGTTCGAGGATCAGGGTTTCGATGCCAGCGTTGTGCAGCAACTGGCCGAGGAGCAGTCCGGAAGGACCGGCGCCGATAATGGCGACTTGGGTTTTCAGGGTTTTCATTGTTTTTATGACTCGCAAGCTTCACGCAGCAACAGCCGGTGAATGATTTTATGGATCGAGTGCTTGCATTTTTCCCTTGCGGGTCTGTCAATTGAAGGTGAAAACTGAGCCGATACCTGTACATTCTGCCAATCGGTGCGATTATCGCCCAAAAACCAGAGGCCTGGATTGAAGTATGAACAAGCCTGCCCTGCCTTCTATTCCGGTGTTCAAGCTCTACGGTGAAAGCCTGGACTGGCCGACCCCGGACTTGCTGCACTGTGAAACCATTTCCTCGCGCAGTCGCGAACATCATTGGGAAATCAAACCTCACCGCCACGCGGATCTGTGCCAGCTGCTGTTCGTTTTCAAAGGTCAGGCGGAGCTCGAAATCGAAGGCCAGCGCACGCAACTCGAGACGCCAGCGATTCAGGTGCTGCCACCGTTATCGGTGCACGGGTTTCGTTTTTCCGAGGATGTTGAAGGCTTCATCGTCACCTTGGCCACGCCGCTGATCAATCATTTGCAGGCGCAATTGGGCGATTCGGTACACGCGCTGGCTCGGGCGGAAAATTACCCGGCCGGCAAGGATGGCGATTATCTCAACAGCCTGTTTTCAGCGTTGCAGGCCGAGTACAACGGCCATCAACCGGCGCGGGAAATGCTCATGCATTCGCTGGTCAGCGTGATCATGGTCTGGGTCAGCCGCCAGGCGATCGTCCGCCACAAGGCCAGCCAACGGCCGCAACGCCAGCGCGAATACCTCAACGGTTTCATTCAGTTGGTGGAAGAGACTTACCGCCAGCACGTCAAGGTCGAAGACCTCGCCCATCGCCTGGGCATCTCCGTGTCGCATCTCAACGGCACCTGCCGTGAACTGGCCGGGCAACCGGCGTTGCAGATCATGCACGAGCGTCAGTTGCTGGAAGCCAAGCGCCTGCTGACCTACACCAGCATGACGATTTACGAGATGTCGGAGTTGCTTGGTTTTTCCGATCCAACCAACTTCACGCGCCTGTTCCGTCGCCGGGTGGGGATTTCGCCAAAGGCATTCCGCGACCGCTTGAAGGCCGAGCAACAATCCTGATGCGCTGATGAGCCCTGTGGGAGCGAGCCTGCTCGCGAATACGGTTTTTCATTCAGCAACTAGGCTGGCTGACACAGCGCATTCGCGAGCAGGCTCGCTCCCACAGCAGTTGCATTCCAGCGCAGGTCTATCAGCGCAATGCGTTCAGCGTGGCATTGTGCGGAATACACCGCTCATAGTTGCAGCTCGCATACTCACGCGGCAGCTGGCGCAACTGCTCGACCCGCCAGGCAGCGGTGCCGTACAGCGCCAGTGTGGCGGCGCAGGTGATGAAGATGGCGGCGTATCTTTTTGTTTTGATGTTCATGGTGTTCGACCTCTGAACGTCTACCTTGCGGTATTACTTTGAGCATAGGTCAGCGGCGCGTACTTGCCAGCGAGTGCGCTTGAGGATTTAGCCGGCCATTCAGCGAATTGATGCCTATGTGGGAGCGAGCCTGCTCGCGAAGGCGGTGGTCCAAGCGACATCAATGTTGAATGTACTGGCCTCTTCGCGAGCAGGCTCGCTCCCACAAGGGATCGGGTTTACAGGCCGGCATCCCAGGCCGGGGCCTCGGGAAAGCGCTGCACAAGAAAGTCGAGCATGCTGCGCAGTGCCGCCGGCATGTGTTTGCGTGAGGCGTACACCGCGTAGATATTCATCTGGCGCGGTTCTGCGTGTGGCAGCAAACGCAGCAGTTCGCCGCTGTGAATATGCACGCCAGCCTGGTAGCTCGGCAGCATCGCCACGCCCGCGCCGGCCAGGGTTGCGCGCAGGAGGGTGCTGGCCTCGTTGGCGCTGATATTGCCCTGCACCGGCACCGAAACCGGTTCGCCATCCTCCTCGAAATGCCACAGGCTCTTGCCGAAATAGGAATGAGTCAGGCAGTTGTGTCGGCTCAGTTCCTCCACCCGCAACGGCGCCGGATGCTCAAGCAGATACGCCGGTGCTGCGCAGACCACCGAGCGGCACACGGTCAGGCGCCGGGCGATCAGATTCGGATCAAGATCATTGCTGGTGCGAATCGCCAGATCGATGCGTTCATCGACCAGATTCACCGTGCGGTCGAGCATTTGCAGATCGATGCTCACGCCGGGGTAAAGCCTGACGTACGCCGCGACCGCATCGGCCAGTTGCGCTTGGCCAAACGAGGTGCTGACGCTGATCCGCAGCAGTCCGCGCGGCGCTTCATGGGGTTCGCTGACGGCGGCCTGCATGTCGTGCGACAGGTCGATCATCTGCCGGCAGCGCGGGAGGATTTCGCTGCCGGCGGCGGTCAGGCTCAATTTGCGCGTGGTGCGGTGCATCAGTCGCGCACCGACCCAGTCTTCCAGCTCCGCCAGATAGCGCGACACCACCGGCCGCGACAGGTCGAGGTGGTCGGCCGCCGCCGACTGGCTGCCCAGGTCCACGACCGTGACGAATACCCGCATTGCTTGAAGCCGATCCATGATTTGCCCGCTTTCAGAAACAAACTATGTCCAAGCATCGCATTTTTTGTACTGAGTCTGGCAACTAAGCTCTGTTGCATCGCCAGACTGGCATTCGCAATCCGGAGCAACACATGATCGGCTTCACCCCCTTCAAACGCGTTCTGCTCGCCGCAGCATTTTTCGGCTTTGCCGCCCATGCATCCGCTGCCGAGCTGAGCCTTGATGTCTACAACCCGGGCACCCAGGCGATTTTCCCGGTCAGCTCGGTGCTGGTCAGCGGTGAGAAAGAAGCGATTCTGGTCGATGCGCAATTCGGCAAATCCCAGGCCGAGCAAGTGGTGGAAAAAATCCGCGCCAGCGGCAAGCAATTGACCACCATCTACATCAGCCATGGCGACCCGGATTACTACTTTGGCCTCGACACCCTGACCAAGGCATTCCCGCAAGCCAAAGTATTGGCTTCGCAGCCGACCGTCGATCACATCAAGCACACCGTCGACGGCAAACTGGCCTACTGGGGGCCGAAAATGGGCGCCGATGTGCCGGCGAAAACCATCGTCCCGGACGTGCTCAAGGGCGACAGCCTGACCCTCGAAGGCAAGCAATTGCAGGTGATCGGCCTCGACGGCAAGCAACCGGATCGCAGCTTCGTATGGATCCCGTCGCTCAAAGCAGTGGTCGGTGGCGTAGTGGTCGCCGAGAACATTCATGTGTGGATGGCCGACACCCAGACCGCGCAATCCCACGCCGATTGGCTGCACACCCTGCACACCATCGAAAGCCTGAAACCGCAAACCGTGGTGCCCGGTCATTACCTGGGTGACAGCAGCCGCTCGCTGGCCAGCGTGAAATTCACCGCCGATTACATCAAGGCCTTCGATGCCGAAACCGCCAAGGCCAAAGACTCCGCTGCACTGATCGCGGCGATGAAAAAACGCTACCCGCAACTCGGCGAGGAAAGTTCGCTGGAACTCAGCGCAAAAGTCGCCAAGGGCGAGATGCAATGGTAAGCCGAACCTGAACATGCAGCCTTTTCAAGCCAACTGGAGAATGTCATGAGCAAGATCGCAATCATTGGCGCCACCGGCCGTGCCGGTAGCCAATTGCTGGAAGAAGCCCTGCGTCGCGGCCACAGCGTCACCGCCATTGCCCGCGATACCTCGAAGATCGGCAGCCGTGCCGGTGTCGTCAGCAAGAGCCTCGACGTACTGGATTCGGCAGCGTTGCAAGCGGCGGTGGCCGGTCACGACGCAGTGATCAGCGCGGCGCATTTCGCCTCCGTCCCGGCCTCGGCGATTGTCGGACCGGTAAAACAGGCGGGCGTGAAGCGCTTGCTGGTGGTCGGCGGCGCCGGTTCGCTGTTGCTGCCGGATGACACGCGGGTGATCGACAGTGCCGGTTTCCCGGCCGAATACAAAGCCGAGGCGAGCGCAGGTGCTGAGTTTCTTGATGCGCTGCGTCAGGAGCAGGAACTGGACTGGACCTTCCTGTCGCCGTCGGCGGAGTTCGTCGAGGGTGAGCGCAGTGGCACATTCCGCGTCGGCAAGGATCATCTATTGGTCAGTGCCGAAGGACGCAGCTGGATCACATTTGCCGATTACGCGATTGCGCTGATTGACGAAGTGGAAACGCCGAAGCATTCGCGGCAGCGTTATACCGTCGGGTATTGAGTCAAGCCTTTTCCCCTCACCCCAGCCCTCTCCCGGGGGAGAGGGAGCCGACCGAGTTGTCTTGCGTCACACATTGACCTGAACGACCGTGTCGATTGTGGATTCGGCGTGGCTGTGTCAGGTCGATGAATTTCTTGAGTATCCCCAATCAGTTCCCTCTCCCTGGGGAGAGGGAGCCGACCGAGTTGTCTTGGGTCACGCATTGACCTGAACGACCGTGTCGATTATGGATTCGGCGTGGCTGTGTCAGGTCGATGAATTTCTTGAGTATCCCCAATCAGTTCCCTCTCCCTGGGGAGAGGGCTAGGGTGAGGGGAGAGGCTTCAGCGCAAATGAGCCTGCTCAACCAGCCAGAGCATCAGTTCCTCAAGTTGCGGCGAGGGTTCGGCTCCAGCAGGCACCACCACGTAATACGCCAACCCCGTCTTCACCTTCAACGTAAACGGCATCACCAGTCGTCCAGCGTTCAGATCATCACCAATCAGCGACCAGTCCCCGATCGCCACCCCCGTGCCGTGCGAGGCCATCGACATCGCCTGATCCAGCGTTTCGAAATGCTGCCCGCTGCCAAGGTTGCCCAGTCGCAATCCCGCCGCGTCGAGCCACACCGACCAGTCCTGAATGTCGTGGGTCGGGTGCAATAACAAGTGTTCCTGCAGGTCCTCTGGTGAATTCAGCGCCGGCGAGCCTTTGAGCAGTTGCGGCGAGCAGACCGGTGTCAGTTGCTCGTCGAACAGATGCAGTGCGCCTGGCGAATTGTCCGGCGGCGGACCGTAGATCACCGCGGCGTCGAATTGCTCGCGCTGGAAATCCACACCGTGTTGCAGTGACGCCGTCAGTTTCACCGGCACGTCCGGGCGTTCCTTCTGCCATTGCAGCAGACGCGGCAGCAGCCAACGCATCACGCAGCTTGGGGCCTTGAGTTGCAACGTCTGGTGTCTGAGCCCGATCTGCTCGGTCGCTTCACTGATCAGCCCGAAAACCTTCTCCACTTGTGGCAGCCATTCGCGGCCTTCGGCCGTCAGCGCCAGACCTCGGGCCAGACGGATGAACAGCGGATAACCGAGCTGTTCTTCCAGCCCGGCGATCTGCCGGCTCACCGCGCCCTGAGTGATGTGTAACTGCTCGGCGGCGCGAGTGAAATTGCAGCATTGCGCGGTGATCCAGAACGTATGCAGAGCGGGCAGGGGTGGCAGGCGTTTCATGGCGATCCGAGGTATGACGTGGCGACATGGCTAGTATGACTTTTAATCGATTGTTGCTGCCAGTTGCGCACCGTTCCAATGGGCACTCCACGGACCCTGTGGGAGCGAGCCTGCTCGCGAAGACGGTTCAAGGTTCGACACGGATGTTGGCTGGACCGCTTATTCGCGAGCAGGCTCGCTCCCACAGGGAGTGTTCAGTGAATGAAAGGGCAATCAACATGGCAACGTGCGGCGAAGTACTGGTCAGGCTGTTGGAAAATTACGGGGTCGAGCAGGTGTTCGGCATTCCCGGTGTGCACACCGTCGAGCTGTACCGAGGCCTCGCGCGTTCAAGCATCAACCACGTCACGCCTCGCCACGAACAGGGCGCCGGGTTCATGGCTGACGGCTACGCGCGTACCAGCGGTAAACCCGGTGTGTGCTTCATCATCACCGGCCCGGGCATGACCAATATCACCACGGCCATGGGCCAGGCTTACGCCGATTCGATTCCGATGCTGGTGATCTCCAGCGTGCAGTCGCGCAGTCAGTTGGGCGGAGGGCGCGGCAAGTTGCATGAGCTGCCGAACCAGAGCGCACTGGTCGGCGGCGTCGCAGCGTTCTCGCACACGCTGATGTCGGCTGCCGAATTGCCGGCGGTGCTGGCACGTGCGTTTGCCTTGTTTCAGGCCGGACGACCACGACCGGTGCACATCGAAATTCCGTTGGACGTGCTGGTGGAAGAGGCCGATGAATTGCTCGCCAGCCTGCCGGTGAATATCGATCGCGCCGGCGCCGCACCGGCTGCCGTGAGCCGCATGAGCGAAATGCTGGCCAGCGCGCAACGTCCACTGATTCTTGCTGGCGGCGGTGCTATCGACGCGGCGCCGGAGCTGACCCGACTCGCCGAACTGCTCGACGCTCCAGTGGCGCTGACCATCAACGCCAAAGGCATGCTGCCGACCAGCCATCCGTTGTTGATCGGTTCGACGCAAAGCCTGGTCGCCACTCGCGCACTGGTCGCTGAAGCCGACGTGGTGCTGGCGATCGGCACGGAGCTGGCCGAGACCGATTACGACGTCACTTTCGCCGGCGGCTTCGAGATTCCCGGCAAGCTGCTGCGCATCGACATCGATGCCGATCAGACCGTGCGCAACTACCCGCCGCACGTCGCACTGGTCGCTGATTCGCGCAACGCCGCGCAAGCCTTGCTCAGCACGCTGACGCAAAAGCCGCTGGCCGAGCGCCGCAATGATTGGGGCCATGTTCGCGCCGCGCGCCTGCGTAATGAATTGGCGGCGAGCTGGGATGCACCGACGCTGGCGCAGACGCGTTTCCTCGAAACCGTGTTGCACGAGCTGCCTGACGCGGTGTTCGTCGGCGATTCCACGCAACCGGTGTACACCGGCAACCTCACTTTCAACCCCGAGCGTCCACGTCGCTGGTTCAACGCATCCACCGGTTACGGCACCCTCGGCTATGCGTTGCCGGCGGCGATCGGTGCGTGGCTCGGTGGACAACTCGATAACGGCGCGCGCCCGCCGGTGGTGTGCCTGATCGGTGACGGCGGCTTGCAATTCACCCTGCCGGAACTGGCCAGCGCCGTTGAAGCACGGGTGCCGGTGATCGTGCTGCTGTGGAATAACCAGGGTTACGAGGAGATCAAAAAGTACATGGTCAACCGCGCCATCGAACCGGTTGGCGTGGACATCTACACCCCGGACTTCGTCGCCGTGGCCAAGGGCCTCGGTTGCGCCGCGCAAGCCATCAGCAGCATCGACGAATTGCGCGCAGCGCTGCGTAAAGCGACGGACCGGCAAGGCCCGACGCTGATTGAAATCGACCAGAACCAGTGGATGCAGGCGGTGGCCCAATGATCAGCTTTCCAACCACACTCGACGGGCTCTACATCAATGGCCAATGGTCGTCGGGCCGCGAACATCTGCGGGTGATCAACCCCGCTACCGAAGCGCTGCTGACCACCGTCAATGGCGGCGACGAACAGGCCGTCGACCAGGCGATCAGCGCGGCGACCGAGGCGTTCAAACACTGGTCGACAACCACCGGCGCCGAACGCGCTGCGATCCTGCGCAACATTGCCAACGGCGTGCGCAACGGTCGCGATCACTTGATGAATCTGCAGTCGAGTAATAACGGTAAACCGCAGTACGAAGCGGCCATCGATGTCGATGACGTGATCGCCACTTTCGACTATTACGCCGAACTCGCCGAAGGCCTCGACGCCGGTCAGGACAGCAACGTGCCGTTGCCCAGCGATGATTTCAGTGCGCGCCTGCGGCGCGAGCCGTGCGGCGTGGTCGGGCTGATCGTGCCGTGGAATTTCCCCATGGTCACCACCGCTTGGAAGCTCGCCCCGGCGCTCGCCGCCGGTTGCTGCGTGGTGCTGAAACCTTCTGAAGTGACGCCGCTGCCGGAGCTGGAACTGGCCGCGATCATCGCTGCATCCGGGCTGCCCGACGGCGTGTTCAATCTGGTCTGCGGCACCGGGCTGGCGGTGGGCGCGCCGTTGTCGGCCGATCCTCGCATCGCCAAGATCTCCTTTACCGGCAGCAACGCTGTGGGTGTGCAGGTGATGCAACGCGCTGCTGAAACCGTGAAGGGTGTGAGCCTGGAGCTGGGTGGCAAATCTTCCTTGCTGGTGCTGGCGGATGCCGATTTGGATCTGGCGGTGGAACTGGCTTGTGGCGGGGCGTTCTTCAACGCCGGGCAGATGTGCTCGGCCACCAGTCGGGTGCTGGTTGCCGAGGAATTGATGGATGAGTTTCTTCAGCGTCTGCAAAAGCGCGCAGAGGAGATTCGAGTGGCCGATCCGTTCGATCCGGACGTGGAGATGGGCGCGCTGGTCAATCAGGCGCAGTACCAACGGGTGCTTGGGCATATTGATCGCGGCCTGAGTGCGGGGGCGCGTTTGCTCTGTGGCGGCAATCGTCCGGCGCATTTGCCGCGCGGTTATTTCCTGCAACCGACGGTGTTCACCGACGTGCCGCTGGACAGCGCGTTATGGCGTGAAGAGATTTTCGGCCCGGTGGTGTGTGTGCGCGGTTTCGGCAGCGAGGCTGAAGCAATTGCCTTGGCCAACGACAGCCAGTTCGGCCTGGTCGCGAGCGTAGTGACACGCGATGCCACCGCAGCAGATCGCGTGGCCAATGCCTTGCAAGCGGGGCTGGTGTGGATCAATGCTCCGCAGGTGATCTTCCCGCAGACGGCTTGGGGCGGTTACAAGCAGAGCAGCGTCGGGCGCGAACTGGGGCCTTGGGGGTTGGCGGCGTTTTTGGAGATCAAGCACGTCGTGCGCGCGGTGTAGAAGCCTGCCCTCACCCCAGCCCTCTCCCGGAGGGAGAGGGCTGGGGTGAGGTGTCTTGCGTTCTCCGTCGACCTGAAAAACCGAGTCGATTATGGATTTGAAGGTCATCAACCCAACGCCGGGTTGGCCTGGCTTGGCTGATTCCGGATTCAGCACCGATATCGCAAGTCGCTGAACCTCTCCAATATCCCCCAATCGGTTCCCTCTCCCTCTGGGAGAGGGCTAGGGTGAGGGGCTTCTATGGAGTCACACCGAAAGCCGCAACCGCGCCAGATCCCGCAACGGCGGCGCACCAAACAGTCGGCTGTACTCGCGGCTGAACTGCGACGGACTTTCATAGCCCACCCGATACCCCGCCGCCGACGCTTCCAGCCCTTCGGTCAACATCAGCCGACGCGCCTCTTGCAGGCGCAACTGTTTTTGATACTGCAACGGACTCATCGCAGTCATCGCCTTGAAACGATGATGCAGAGTCGACACGCTGAGGTTTACTTCCCGCGCCAGATCATCGATGCGCAGCGGTTGCTCGAAATTGCCGTTGAGCCATTTGATGGCCTGGCTGATGCGATGGCTCTGACTGTTGGCAATCGCAATCTCATACAGACGATGGCCCTGTGGGCTGCGCAGCAGGCGATAGAGAATCTCCCGGCGAATCAGCGGCGCGAGCATGGCGATGTCTTTCGGCGCGTCGAGCAGCCGGGCCAGCCGCAGCACTGCGTCGAGCATGGCGCTGTCGATTTTTTCCACGTACAGACCGCGTCCGGTCGGCCGCGTCGGTACGCCCATCGGGCCGGCGTCGGCGATCAGCGCGGTGATTTCGGTCGGATCAATGTCGAGGCGCACGGCGAGGATCGGTTCTTCCGGCGAGACATTGACCACGCGCCCGCTGAGCGGCATCGAAACCGACACCACCAGATAATTCAGCGGGTCGTAGTTGAAGAACTCGTCGGCCAGGCGGACCTCTTTGCGCCCCTGCGCCATGATGCACAGCGCCGGCTGCGCGAGCACCGGGGCAAAGTCATGGGACTGGGTGTGACGCGACATCACCAGTGAGCCGATGGCGGTCTGGTAGCTGCCATCGTCGCTGGTGTTGCGGCGGATGATCGCCGCCAGCTCCGCGCGCTGTTTTTCCATGTCGGCGCTGGGTTCGGCTTGAAAACGATCGAATGACGTCATGCACGGCATCCTCGGCAAGTGAGGGGGAATGCAGCAGAGCATATGTTTGTGCAAGCGGCGGCGGTAGACACATTCTGCCAAATGCTTGCCTGATTCTGCCCGCAGGTGCGCACATGCCTCCCGCCATACGATTCCGTAGGAGCTGCCGAAGGCTGCGATCCGTTGATCTTCGAGGCAAAAGCCAAAGATCGCAGCCTTCGGCAGCTCCTACACAAAACGCGTATGACAGACGTGTTGCGCGGGTTTACAGGTTGTTACAGGTCGTCTGCGCAGTCTCGCAGGATTGTGCAACGCGAAGGCAGGAATCGACTAACGGGGCAGCCGCCCCGGCCCTTAATCTTTGCTTCAGTCGCAGCCCGTCCCCCGGCTGCCACGCGATTTCATGGAGGGTTGATCATGTCCAAGCAAATGCCTGTCAGTCATATGGCCTTCGTTCGTGCCCAGGCCGGGCGCTCGGCGGAACTCGGTGTGCGCCTGAGCGCTTTGATCGAGGTCTCGCGCGCGGCGCCCGGCTGCCTGAGTTTTTCCTTGCAACAATCGCAGTGCGACGCCGACCTGTGGCTGGTCAGCGGCTACTGGAGCAGTCAGCAAATGATGACGGCGTATTTCAACAGTCCGTCGATGGAAGTCTTCGCCGAGCTGGTCCAGGACCTGGTGGTCAACAGCCTCGACTTCCACACCTTCAGGGACGTTTCCGCCGCGCAGGCCCTCGGTCAATGCGCGGCGCCGATACACAAACTCGCCGGTTGAGGGTTTAATGTCCGGCTTATTTGATTGAGCCAGGATCCGCGACATGGCACGTAAAGAGTTTGAACGCTTCGAAGCAGTCTCCGCAGTCGTCCCCGTCGAGCTGGGCGGCAACAAGGGTTATTACGCGGCGATCGCGGTCAAAGCCCTGGTCGATGGCGGCGCCCCACGCTTTCACAAATTGCTCAATGAGCAGGTGTTTCCTGGCGCCATTGCTGCCGATGACGCAGCCATCAACGAACTGGACAAGCTCAAGGGCGTCACTGATGACGCCGAGCTGATCTGGTAATTACTTCTGCGCCCCGGGGCGCCACATTTTGAACAGCGCCTCAGGCCCCAGCTGGAAATAATCCGCCGGCCCGCCGCCGCGCAGAATCGGTTGTGCGGCGGCGGTGTCGTAGATGCCGTCTTTCAGCAGCCATTTGGCGATGTGCACCGCGACCACCTCGCCGAGGATCAGCCAGCTCGGCACGGTTTCGCCATCGGCGCGTTGCAGCTGGATGATCTGCGTGACCTTGCACTCGAAGGACACTGGACTCTCGGCGACCCGGGGGACCGAAATCACCTTTGACGCCACGGTCGTCAGCCCCGCCAGTTCAAACTCGTTGACCTCAGGCGCGACCATCGCGCAGCTCTGGTTCATCTGCTCGGCCAACGGGCGGGTGGCGAGGTTCCAGACGAACTCACCGGTCTGCTCGATGTTGTTCAGACTGTCTTTGCGCCCGACACTGGAAAAACCAATGATCGGCGGCACGTAGTTGAAAGCGTTGAAGAAACTGTACGGCGCGAGATTGAGCCGGCCTTCGGCATCCTGCGAGGAAATCCAGCCGATGGGGCGCGGGCCGACGATGGCGTTGAACGGATCGTGAGGCAGGCCGTGGCCGTTGGCGGGTTCGTAGAAGTGGATGTCATCGGGCATGGGGAGCGGATTCCTGAGCTGCATTCGGATGCAGCCATAGTGCAAGGACCCAGCGCATATTTCCAGCCAGACGCGAGACCCCGTAGGGTTCGTGGCAGGACACAGATTTTGTGGCCTGCCAGCGATGCGGTGCGATCAGTCAGTGACGATCCGCGAGTGCTTCTGGGTATCTTTCATGGTGATGTACACCAGCAGCGACACGGCAATGCACGCGGTGACGTACCAGTAGTAACCGGTTTCCATGCCGATGCTCTTGAACCACAGCGCGATGTATTCGGCAGTGCCGCCGAAGATCGACACGGTCAGCGCGTACGGCAGGCCAACGCCCAGGGCGCGGATTTCGGTCGGAAACAATTCGGCTTTGACCACCGCGTTGATCGAGGTGTAGCCGCTGACGATGATCAGCGCCGCCATGATCAGGAAGAACGCGCCCCACCAGGTCTGGATGGTGTGCAGGGTCATCAGGATCGGCACGGTGAAAATCGTACCGAGCACGCCGAACGCGATCAGGATCGGGCGACGACCGATCTTGTCCGACAGGCCGCCGATGATCGGTTGCAGGCACATGAACAGGAACAGCGTGGCGGCGGAAATGGTGGTCGAGTCGGAGATGCTCATGCCGACCGTGTTCACCAGGTATTTCTGCATGTAGGTGGTGTAGGTGTAGAACGCCAGGGTGCCGCCCATGGTCAGGCCGACCACGGTCAACAGCTCTTTCGGGTGGCGCATCAAGGTGCGCATGGCGCTTTCCTTGGATTTCTCTTTTTTGGTGAACGACTCGGTTTCTTCCATGCCGCGACGCAGGTACAGCGCCACGACCGCACACAGCGCACCGATGGCGAATGGGATGCGCCAGCCCCACGCGTAGAGCTGTTCGGTGGTCAGCATGTTTTGCAGCACGATCAATACGCCAAGGGCGATGAGCTGCCCGGAGATCAGGGTCACGTACTGGAAGCTGGAGAAGAAGCCGCGACGTTCCTTGGTCGCCATCTCGGACAGATAAGTCGCCGAGGTGCCGTACTCGCCGCCGACCGACAGGCCTTGCAGCAGGCGGGCAAACACCAGCAGGATCGGCGCGCCGATGCCGATGGTTTCATAATTCGGGCTCAGGGCGATCAGCAGCGAGCCGAAGCACATCAGGTACACCGAGGCCATCAGCGCTTTCTTGCGCCCGACCTTGTCGGCGTACATGCCCATCAGCCAGCCACCGATCGGACGCATCAGGAAGCCCACGGCGAAGATCGCTGCGGTGTTCATCAGTTGCGCAGTGGTGGAACCGGCGGGGAAAAAGGTTTTCGCGAAGTACAGGGAGAAGGCGGCATACACATACCAGTCGTACCACTCGACCATGTTGCCGACAGAGCCGCTGAAGATCGATTTGATCCGGCTCGCGGTGGTTCTCGGTTTGGCCGGCACGGCAGCCGACCCAAGGGGCAGGGCGTTGGAGTTATCCATTGAAGGATCCTTCGTTTAATTGTTTTTGTGGAGCGCGTCGGAACGCAGCCTGCCAGGGCTATAGCAGGAGGTGTGCCAAGGGGTGAGGGGCCGGTTTAGAGGGGGTGGCGGGGAAGAGTGAGCGGATTTGTGCCGACTGATTGGGCTGAGTGAGCGGATTTCCGCTTACCGCGTGAAGATCAAAAGCCCCTCACCCTAGCCCTCTCCCAGAGGGAGAGGGGACTGACCGAGGTGTTCTGGTGGGTTACATCGACCTGCAACATCGAGTCGAATACAGATTCGGGAAAGCATGGAGATCGGCTCCCTCCCCCCTCGCCCCCCTGGGGGAGAGGGCTGGGGTGAGGGGGATGGATTTCAGCTACACCACAAATCTCTGCCTCACTCCGCCAGAAACATCTCCCGACTCAACCCATGCCGCTGCATCTTTTCATTGAACGTGCGGCGCGGCAGTTGCAGTTCTTCGAGCACGGCTTTGACATCACCTTTGTGCCGGGTCAACGCCGCGCGCAGGCATTGCGCTTCGAACGCTTCCTGCTGCGCCGCCAGCGATTGCCCCGGATCGATTCCGGCGACCGGTTCATCCAGCCCCAATACCTGACGTTCCGCGACGTTGGCCAGTTCGCGCACATTGCCCGGCCAGTCATGGCTGAGCAGATGGCTCAACTGCGCGCCTGTCAGCGGCGGAAATGTTCTGCCCAGACGTTGGGCCGCATTGTGGGCGAAGGTTTCAAACAGCAACGGAATGTCTTCGCGGCGATCGCGCAGCGGCGGCAGGCGCAGTTCGGCGACGTTCAGGCGATACGCCAGGTCCTCACGAAAACGCCCGGCGCGAGCTTCGTCGAGCAGGTCCGGTTTGGTCGCCGCGACAATCCGCAAATCAACGCGAATGCTCTGGTTCGACCCCAGCCGCTCAAGCTTTTGCTCCTGCAAGACCCGCAGCAATTTCACCTGCTGGGCCAGCGGCATGCTTTCGATCTCATCGAGAAACAGCGTGCCGCCATCGGCGTATTCCAGCTTGCCGATGCGCTTGCCCGAGGCGCCGGTAAACGCGCCGCTCTCATGGCCGAACAGCTCGGCCTCGAACAGTTGCTCCGGGATCGCCGCGCAGTTCAGCGCCACGAAAGGTTTGCCGGCGCGCGGGCCGAAATCATGCAGGCAACGCGCGACCAGTTCCTTGCCGCTGCCGGTTTCGCCACGAATCAGCACGTTGACCGGCAACGTCGCCAGATCCAGCACTTGCCGACGCAATGTCTGCAAGCCACGGGACACGCCGAGCAATGTTGCATCGAGCTTCGCGCGATTGTCGGCCAGTTCGTGCAGGGCGCGGTTTTCCAGGACCAGGCGGCGTTTGTCCAGCGCCCGGCGCAGGCTGCCGAGCAGGGTTTCCGGGCTGAACGGTTTTTCCAGAAAGTCGTAGGCGCCGTCGCGCATGGCTTCGACCGCCATCGGCACGTCGCCATGGCCGGTGAGCAGAATCACCGGCAGATCGGCGTCGCGCTTTTGCACTTCGGCGAGCAATTGCAAACCGTCCATGCCGGGCATGCGCACGTCGCTGAGGATCACCCCGGCAAAATGTTCCGGGAGCGCGGCGAGGCATTCTTCGGCGCGGCTGAACAATTGCACCTGAAACCCCGACAGGCTCAGCCACTGTTCAACGGCGTTGCGAATGCTGCTTTCATCGTCGACCACCATCACCGAGTCGAGCATCAGATGTGTGCCTCCAGATCGATTGGCAGGGTCAGGCTGAACACCGCGCCAGTGTCGCCGTTCTCGGCGCTCAGGCGTCCGCCGGATTCATGCACGATGGCGAAGGATACTGCCAGCCCCAGGCCCAGACCGTCACCCACCGGTTTGGTGGTAAAGAACGGATCGAACACCTGGCCGAGATGTTCCTCGGCAATGCCGCCGCCGTTGTCGCTGACGCTCAGCCGCCACAATTGTTCATCAGCCTCCAGACGGATTTCCAGACGCTTGCAGGCTTTACCCTGCATCGCATCCAGCGCGTTGCGCAGCAAATTGATCAACACCTGTTCCAGACGAATCGCATCACCGCGCACCCACGCCGGTCGGGTCAGATGCAGGACCAGACTGACCTGTTCGTCACGCAGTCGCGCATCGAGCAGTTGCAGCGATTGATCGACCACCGTCGCCAGATCCAGACGTTCGCGCAAGCCGCTCGGGCTTTTGCGGGCGAAGGTCTTGAGGTGGCCGGTGAGGGCGGCCATGCGCGTGAGCATGTCGTCCACCGGTTTCAGCGCCTTGTAGGCGTCATCGACGCGGCCATGTTCGAGCAGCAGGCGCAGGGTTGCCAGTTGCATGCGCTGGGCGGTCAGCGGTTGATTGATTTCGTGAGCCAGCGCCGCAGACATCTGCCCCAGCGCGGCGAGTTTGGCCGACTGCACCAGACCTTCCTGCGCGGTACGCAAGTCGCGGGTGCGCTCCTCGACCAAGCGCTCGAGTTCTTCACGATTGCGCTGACGGACCTTGGCCAGCCGCCAGCGCTGATTGAGGAACAACAACAGGAACACCAGCGCCAGCCACACGCCAGCGGCGGCCAGCGCGGCGTTGCGCAAATCCTCGAAGGCCACTTGCGGACGACGCAGCAGGTGCAGGGTCCAGCCTTCGGTCGCCAGCGGCAGTGATTCCCACAGATAGTCCGCCGTGCCTTGTGGACCTTCGACCCGGCGCAGATCGCTGTTGTCATCGAAGCGCCGCAGCGGCAAATGGGTCAGCGGAATCAGCGATTGCTTGTCGTACTGGCGGGTGGTTTTGATCTCGGCCAGATCATCAGCGCTCAACGGCCGCAAGGCGCGATAACGCCAGCCCGGCTGATTGGCGATAAAGATGATCCCGCGTGCATCGCTGACCAGCAGCGTGTCGCTGCCCTGGCTCCATTCGCGCTCCAGTTCGGGAAACTCCAGCTTGACCACCATCGCGCCGAGAAACTCGTCGTTGTCGCCAAGTACGGCGCTGGAAAGGAAATACCCGGGAATGCCGCTGGTCACGCCTACCGCGTAAAAACGCCCGGTGCCTTGGGTGCGGGTCTGGCTGAAATAGGGGCGGAAGCCGTAATTGTGGCCAACGTAACTGCTGGGCAAGCGCCAGTTGCTGGCGGCCACGGCCAGGCCGGTGCGATCGAGCAGTTCAAGGGTCGAGGATTGCGCGGCGCCGTTGATCTTTTCCAGCTTCACATTCAATGCCGCTTGCTGCGCAGCATCGACCGGGCCGGCCAGGGCCGAACGCAATTGCGGATCCAGCGCCAGTACGGCGGGCAGGGCGCGATAGCGGTCGATCAGGGTGTGCAAGGAGTTGGCGTACAACCCCAGTTGCTGATTGGCGCGGGCGGCGTCTTCTTCCAGCGCCTGACGTTCCGCGTGGCGCATCGCGAGCGTCGCGGCAATGACCGTGCCGGCGATGATCAGCAGGGAATACAACGACAGACGCAGGGTACGGGAAGTCGGCAGCATGCTGGATGAAAGGTCGGCAGGACGGGCGGGCACGATAGCATGGGCCGAGGTGGCCGGGCGCACTGTTCGCGCCGGCCGTGTCTGCTAGACAGCTGTCTCCTGTACCTGACGTCGATGCACAAGATTCAACCTCGGCTTCGGCACCGGTCTTGCCTGAGGTTCGGCAGCGAGCGAGCGCTCCAGTTGCTGCAGGCGTTCAGTCACGCCTTGCGCCTCGCTTGGCGCTTCGATAGTCGCCTGGGCGGTTTGCATGACCTTGTCGATGGCTTCGAACGGGTCTACACCATTCCTGGACAGCTTCATGACCTGACGCTGTTTTTCTGCATCCAGTGCGTCCAGTTGGGCGTAGAACATCTTCTGGATGTGCTCGGAGTAGCTGTTGAGGTTATCCGTGAAAGTCTTGATGCTGTCGATAAGCGCAGCACCTCCATCGAGAAGAGCCCTCGCGCCGTCTACGGCTTTTGCAGCGCCGTCGCCCAGCGTTTTCAGCCCGTCCTTGAGCTCTTGGGTGTGCAGTGTCTGCGCTGCTTTCAAACCCTTCTTGAAAAAGTGGTAACGCAATACCGGAAACACTATTGCCCCCGCGATTGCCCCTGCGCCGGAACCGATGGCGTTGCCGATTCCGGGTACCACGGTGCCGATGACACTGCCGATGGCGATGCCTTTGCCGATACCGTAAAAGACCGATTTGATGCCGGCCCGGGAGGTGATGAATTTGCCGAACGTCATGCTTTTGCGCACCTCCTCGATGTTCTGGCCTTCAGGAATCAGGCCATCGAACTCGGTAGTCAGGTTGTGCAATTGCTCCGCCGCAGTTTGCGCTTGATCAAAGATACCCACCGCTTTTCTGATCAGGTCAAACACCACTTTGAAGGCACCGGTCTGGTCGACATGGACGATCGGGTTGTTACCGACAAAACCATACAGATTCAACCCATCCACATCCCCCGCCGGATCAGCACTGACCCAACGCTGCAACCACGGCGCGTAATAACGGGCGCCGTAGTAGTACAAACCGCTGACATCCATTTCCTTGCCGGAATAACGGATAAAGCGGTATTCGATTTCCGATTCCGGCGCCATCCATGCGGTTTCGCCGAACGGGTAATAGCCTTCTGCGCTGGTGACCACAGCGTCTTCATTGAGCTCCATCACGCAAGAGCCTAGGTGGTCTTCGAGGGTGTAGCGCATCTGGTCGTCTATCGGCGCTGAACGTTGCGCCCAATGCAGGCAGCGCGCGTTACCGAGGCTGATGATGTGCAGCTCTTCGCCGTTGTCTTTGCTGCGGATTTCCAGCCCTGGCAGGTAACGCACCTGGTGGAAGTGGCGGACCTTGTCGGTGAACCATTCATGACATTTGAGGACCCGCTGGCCCGCGCTGTACTGGTAATACTCGGCATCGTTATCGCTGTCCTGACGGATAACCAGATCCACGCGCTCCAGTTCATCACGGCTGTTCCAGTGCAATGACGGACCGTGGCGCAGCTTGCGTTGATTGCCGTGCGGGTCGAACCAGATGTCGAAGTCCGGCGGCTCGTCACCTGTTTGCCAACGCACCCCGCGATTGCTTTTGTCGTCGATGCGCATCGTGCGGGTGCAACTGTTGCCGTCGCGCTGATGACGCAACTCGGTCAGATTGCCGCCATCGTCGTAGCTATACGTCTGGGTGTAGTTGAGGCGGTTTCGCTCGTCGGGCGGTCGCGGCAGGCCGGGAATGTCCGGGGGCAGGGCGTCGTCATGACCGGTCGCGCGGATCAGGCGATACAGGGAGTCGTAGCTGAATTCACGGTGGCCGTCGACCCGTTGATTGGCGAACCAGGTTGGCTCGAAGACGTGGTCTTCGATGCGGATGATATTGCCGACGCGATCGTAGAAATATTGCAGATCCTGCAATGCGGGTTGGCCGGGCTTATGGCTGATCCGGGTGCGCAAGCGTCCGTCGGCTGGCTCGTAGGTCCATTCGCTGAGCACGCCGTTGCCGTCCTCTTGCTCGATGAGCTGGCCATTGGCGTTGTAGTGCGCAGCCAGCAATACGTGGTGTCGTTCTGTGCCGCCGATCAGCAGATCTACTGTTTTGAGCTGTCCTGCGACTCCGTAGCGCGATTGCCGACAATGCCCGCCGGCGTCGGTTTGCTCGAGCATGGTACCGAGCGGGCTGAATACCTGATGGCTGGCGAAAGACGCGCCGTCGTGAAACAGGCGGGTCTCTTGCAGTGGTTGGCCGGTGAGAGCGTAGCTGGCAACTTCGAACGAACCGGAGGCATCTGTCCGTTGGATCAACTGGCCACGGAGGTTGTTACCTGTATCGGCAGAACCGTCGGCATAGGTGAAGGTGTCGAGCTGTGTCTTGTCGTTGCCGGTCATCTCGAGCTTCACCACGCGCAGTTGCTCGTCGAACGACGACAGCCAATGCTGGTGGCGGCCGTCCCATCGCTGCACTGGCTCGCCGGCCAACCCGGGCAGCATCAAACGCTGGCCGCTGTCCACGCTGGTGGTGTACAGCGCATCGCCGTTCAGCGCGTAAACGGTGCTGATGTTGGCAACGGCCAGACGCGGATCCTGCTGCAATGCCAGACGGCCGGCCAAATCGTATTGCTGGCGAGTCACGAGGGCTTTGGGGGAGGCGCCGGCCAGGTTGCGCAGGTAATCGATCTGCCGGACAGTTAAGCCTCGACCGTCAGTAGCCGACAAGGACGGCGTGCGCGAGTGCATGGTTTCATCGTCCATTTTTAAACTTGGCAACCAGTGGACTGCCAGGTTTTTCGATGCCAGATGTCGCTGCCTTGCCAAATACTGGTTGTCCGTCGACCCCATCTCTTTGTAATGCGCGAGGCCGGCCTGCGCTTGCGCGATGTTCGCAAGTACAGCCCGGTTCCTTTGCTGCAGGCCGGAACGCGTGATGACCGCCAACGTTTCGCTGGACGTGTTGCTATTCGCATTCGGCAGCACATTGGCGGGCGAAACACTGTCAACGCCCAGTGCATCAAAGGCATTCTCTGCCCATGCAGACCGTTCTTCGATGGCTGCTTTCCACTCGCTGAGCATTTTCTCGATCTTTTCGATTTTCACCGGGTCGAGGCGGTTCTTGATGTCCTGTGCTTCCTGCGCCCGACTTCCCATATTGAGTGCGCCGGGAATGATGGCGATTACCGATCCGAATACTCTGTTCATCAAAAACACTGGGTTGGTGATCGCATTGAGTGCCGGATGGAGCAGCTCCCTCCTGAAGTCTTTCCAGGAGTTGATCTCCCTGACCGATTCCTGAATTCCCAGACTTTGATCAATCGCGCTGACGGACATCTGCGAGGTCTGCGGTATCAAAGGACCGACGCGAAGCCTGACATGGTCAGCCAGTGGTTCGCCGATAGCTGCGGCGACATCTCCACCGATGTTGCCGCCGATCAAGCCTGAGGGTTTCAACACATTCGGCTTTACTTCAAGAGCGGGGATCATGGTGTCAAATTGCGTACCACCGATGGATCCACCCTCATAACCGATAACGCCTCTGAGGGTTTCTCCCGCCAGATTCATTGCCATGCTCAGTGCAACATCCTGATGAATGATGCTGTGCAGCTGTCCCAGGACTTCTTCGGAATGCCCTTCCACGGCGGATGCGAACGCCGAATACAGCATGATCACGCCTTCTGCACGCTTGTTGCCGTCCGGATCGATGAAACGGATCGGGTTATTTCCCACGAATGCATATAAATTCAGGCCGTCCGCCTGCTCGGCGTCAGTACTGACCCAGCGCTGCAACCACGGCGCGTAATAACGGGCGCCGTAGTAGTACAAACCGCTGACATCCATTTCCTTGCCGGAATAACGGATAAAGCGGTATTCGATTTCCGATTCCGGCGCCATCCACGCGGTTTCGCCGAACGGGTAATAGCCTTCTGCGCTGGTGACTACGGCGTCTTCATTGAGCTCCATCACGCAAGAGCCTAGGTGGTCTTCGAGGGTGTAGCGCATCTGGTCGTCTATCGGCGCTGAACGTTGCGTCCAATGCAGGCAGCGCGCGTTACCGAGGCTGATGATGTGCAGCACTTCGCCGTTGTCCTTGCTGCGAATTTCCAGCCCTGGCAGGTAACGCACCTGGTGGAAGTGGCGGACCTTGTCGGTAAACCATTCATGACATTTGAGGACCCGCTGGCCCGCGCTGTACTGGTAATACTCGGCATCGTTATCGCTGTCCTGACGGATAACCAGATCCACGCGCTCCAGCTCGTCACGGCTGTTCCAGTGCAATGACGGACCGTGGCGCAGCTTGCGTTGATTGCCGTGCGGGTCGAACCAGATGTCGAAGTCCGGCGGCTCGTCACCTGTTTGCCAACGCACCCCGCGATTGCTTTTCTGGTCGATGCACATCGTGCGGGTACGACTGTTGCCGTCGCGCTGATGACGCAACTCGGCCAGATTGCCGCCATCGTCGTAGCTATACGTCTGGGTGTAATTGAGGCGGTTTCGCTCGTCGGGCGGTCGCGGCAGACCGGGAATGTCCGGGGGCAGGGCGTCGTCATGACCGGTCGCGCGGATCAGGCGATACAGGGAGTCGTAGCTGAATTCACGGTGGCCGTCGACCCGTTGATTGGCGAACCAGGTGGGCTCGAAGGCGTGGTCTTCGATGCGGATGATATTGCCGACGCGATCGTAGAAATATTGCAGATCCTGCAATGCGGGTTGGCCGGGCTTATGGCTGATCCGGGTGCGCAAGCGTCCGTCGGCTGGATCGTAGGTCCATTCGCTGAGCACACCGTTGCCGTCCTCTTGCTCGATGAGCTGGCCATTGGCGTTGTAGTGCGCATCCTCCAGGACTTGCGTGATGTTTGCCTTCACTTGCAAGTGCATTTGCCTGAGTTGCCCGGCAAGACCATAGCGCGAGGTTCTGCGATGGCCGCCGGCGTCGGTCTGTTCAAGCACGGCGCCAAGCGGACTGAACACCTGATGGCTGGTGAACGCTTGGTGATCATCAAATGTGCGCTTTTCCACCAGTGCCTGTCCGGTGAGGGCATAGCTGGTGATATCCAGCGAACCTGACGGATCTGTCTGCTGGATCAACCGGCCGCGCAGGTTGGAGTCTGCTCCGGCAGAGCCCGGAGCGTAAGTGAAGGTATCGAGCTGATTTTCGCCGTTTCCCGAAACTTCGAGCTGCACCACGCGCAATTGCCCGTCAAAGGTCGATTGCCAGACATGGCCGCGCGCGTCCCAACGGTGTCCGGGCTCCCCGGCCCTGCCCGGCAGCAGCAGGCGCCAGCCGCTATCCCGGCTGCTGGTAAACACGGCGATATCGTTCAGCGAAAACACGGTAGTTGTGTTCGCGATCGGCAGGCGCGGATCCTGTTGCGCGACCAGGCGCCCGGCGACATCGTGGTGCTGGCGGGTCACGAGTGCGCTAGGCGTGTCGCCCGCCACGGTACGCAAATAAGCGACCTGACGGACTGGCAGGCCACGTCCGTCGCTGGCTGTCAGCGAAGGTGTGCGCCAATGTGTGGAGGCGCTCATGCGCCTGACCCTCGCGTAGACACCACCTCTTCAGCGGTGTCGTTGAAGTCTTCGCTGGTGTGATACCAGGGATGATACGTCTCGCGGGAAAAGTCGCCCTTGGCGTTGATCAGCTTGATCGGACGTGCCGTTGCGTCATAGAACAGCTGATCGAAGAGCCCGAGTTGGCGCAGCGATTGATCATTGACGTAGCGGTGCGTGTTGGCGAAAAACGGCCGGTATTGGCGCTGCGGCAGACCTTTGTTGTTGTATTCGACGCGTTCACTGATGCGCCAGCGTGTCTGCGTCGGTTGCTCACCTTCTTCGATCAGCAATTCACCATCCTCACCCACCACATAAGCCAGCCCGGGGTCGACCTTCTGCTGGGTTTGCAGTACCCGACCAAAGCCATCGATGCAGGTTTTGACGATCTGGATCTGTGCCTTGACGGTGTCGTAGGGATAGCGGTCGGCACTGAGCACCACGGTGTGTACCGGCTCTCGGTACGCCAGTTCAATGGCCTCGAGCAATTGCTGGTCTTCAGGCGTCAGATTGAGGCTTTGCGCGAGCCGGCGACGTGCGCTGGCGCGGATCTGCCCGCCGGGCAACAGATCGCCCTGCTTGATTGACAGGGTTTGAAGTGTGGAGGCGGGTATCAGGCCCATCCAGCTGAACAGGTTTTTGTGCAGGGTGCTGGCTGCGTTTTTTACAGTGTCCTCCGGATACTGGATGGCCTGTTCCGGACTGGGGGCCGGCAAGGTCCAGTCATCGGTCAGCTTGTCGAATCCGGCAGGTTGGCCATTCTCGGTACCGTGAAAGCTGATGACCAGCGGCTGACCGGAAGGCTCATGGATGACTTCTTCAGTGTTGTCGTTGGCGTCGGTGATTCGCTTGGGTTTCAGGGCGTGGTAATCGAATTCCGCGACCTGCACGGCACAACCGTCGGGCAACTCCATGCGCATGACCGTCAGCCAGTGTTGATCGTATTCGGCTTTGGTCACGCCATGGCTTGGCGTTTCGTTGAAATCGAGCACTTTATAGAACGCTTGCAAGTCGCCGTACCGAGCCAGATTGAACCGCGATGACCAGAGGTTTGGTTCTTCGCTGGGCGGTGCTTCGAACAGCAGCGGCATGGGTGAGTAACCAATTGCCTCGAGGGCTTCGCGAATGTTCAGGTCGGGCACAATGCTGTAAGCGTCCAGCGCGTTCTTGTCCAGCAAGGCAAGCTCCAGAGAATGCGACAGGGCTTCGAATCCGGCGACGCCGTCCTCCAGTTCAATACCCTCTACGTCCACATAACGCTGTATGGATTGGGAAGTCAGTACCCTTTCCATGGCCCATTCTTGCGTATCCTGCAGCTCTCTCAGTGATTCGAAAGACACCCGTGCCGGGTTCAACTCGCCGGGGAGCGTACCTTTGGCCAATTTCAGCGCATCGCCCCGTTCCAGATACGGCAAGCCCAATCGCCATTGCTGTGGCTCTGGCAGATTGATCAGACGTGCACGGGTTTCACTGATGTAAAAGTATTGCTGCGCCTCGTCGTGAGCGTCGGACCACCATTGATTCAGATGGTCTTCGGTGAAGGGGGCGGGCTCTGGGCGGTCAACCTGCGCGCATAGCTCACCGTAAGTGCGTGGGTCGCGGCGCCATAAGCGTTCCAGCGCAGGGTGACATCGTGGCGGCACAGCGGGTCGTTGATAAAACCGTCGTACTGATAGCTGATGGCTTCGACCTGAAGGGGCAGCAGAACGGCTGCGGCATATGGCCCCTGCGGCCGCACCTCGCGAACCAGATAGCGCTTCTCTTCTACCGAGTACAGTGCGGCTGCACCGGGCGCCTGCGCATCGGCGCGGTAGGGAAAAATTTCTGTTCGAGCGACCGAGCCAACCAGTGCCTGCGCAATCCGATAGCGACTGTCGGAGCCCTCCGGGGTGACGGGCTCATCGATTTCACCTTTGGGGTGGTAACGACTGAACAGGGTTTCGCCCAACGGGCAGGCGTCCACATCCGCGCTGAAATAATCGTCGCGGGAGCGATTGATTTCCTGACCGTTGTGAAACCAGGTGCATGTTTGCACCGGCTCGCTGAAGCCAGGCTCTGAAGGATCGGTTCCAACCTCGCAGTCAAGTTGCTGCAAGTAGCCGAACCCGCGAAATTCCCTCTCCCTGCCGTCGTAGAACCCTTCGCGCCAAGTGAACGACTGGGTCAACCGGTTGCCGGTGATCTCGTCGTGCTGCTCCTGTTTTTTCACCACGGCCAGCGGAAATGGCAGGTGACATACCGGTGCACGCTCAAGTGCCAGCAGCCGCTCCTTTTCATCCAGCCATTCCTGAGCCGAGCTGCGATAAGTCACGCTGCTGGAACAGCCCATGTTGTTGTTACTGTTGACCAGCAGGTAGGGCTTGGCTGCAACAAAATCGTAGCGCCAATGCCGCGGCTGGATATGCGGCACCGTCAGAATCAGGCTGGCGCAACCGAGGCCTTGCAGGTCGGCGAAACTGACCTGGCACAAACGGTCATAACGCACTTCTTCAGGCCACGGCACGCTGACGGGAATCTGCTCCAGGCCGTTGCCGCCCCGGTTCAGGTAAATGTCGAACCCTTCGGATCGCAGATAGATCAGCGCGGGCGCGCCGGAGCCATCGAGATCGGCCAGACGTACTCGCGAGGCGTCGAATTCTTCATGGGTGAAGGGCAGGGCGCTGATCTTGCGACCTTTTCCGAATTTGCCATGACCAAGATTCGGCCAGCAGCGGACCTCGTCATGGCGGATGCGGCACAGCTCGGGCATGTCGCTGCCGAGCAGGTTGCCCAGAAGCACCAGTTCGGTCCGCGAGTTGCTGAACACCGGCAGACGGTCGTCTTCGTATGCATGGGGTATTTCCTGTGCAGCGGCGAAGCCTTTTTCGCGCAGGCTGGCATAGAGCCTCACACGATCGTGGCTGATGCTGGCCGCTGACATCAGGCCGTCCCCGCTGAAATCCCCCATGGTCAAAGTCAGATCCTGGTGTTCCCGGGGAAACGTGTCGAACGCGCTGAACAATTCGAATTGTCGCTGCGCATTCAGCGCATGGAACCCGCAGTAACCCAACCGGGCGATGATCAGGTCCAGGCGCCCATCGCCGGTCAGATCCAGCAGTTGCGCCACGGCGCGGTTACGATCTGCCACCGGGATCTTGTCCAGCAGAGCCCATGGGCCGTAACCGATCAGTTCGGTACCAGGCGCCGCGCGCAGCGGCTCGCGGTAGTACCAGGCGTTGTCATAGCGGCAGAGAAAACCCGGCACGCCCTCGCCATACAGATCGACACATTGGTAGAACCCGCCGTCATCGATGCCCGGTTGAGTTTCGTTTTCCAACAGGCGTGCAGGTGTCTTGTTGATCTCGAAGGGCGAGTATTCGAACTCTAGCGGCGGTGAATGCTCGACATTGCCTTGCGCATCGAAGGCCTGAAAGTGCGCCGCGCTGATCTGGCTGTAGGCCCACGGCGCAGAGTTCTGGATCGGTCGATATTCCAGCAGCAGGCGACGGGCAAGTTTCGCCTCTGTCGCCAGGCCCTCGGGGAAGTGATGAAACATCAACACCTGCTGGCACAGCCTGCGGGTGCTCAGCTCAAAACCCTGGCCATAGGTGGAAAACGGATCCGGTCGCAGTCGCCAGCGGTTCACTTCTTCGTAGCTCGGAATCTCCGTCAGCGAATTGCTGCGTTCGCCGTAATCGAACACCAGTTGAAAATGCCAAGGCAAATCCGTCGGCCGGTCGGTGTCCCAGCTATAGAGACGATCGCTCGCCGTGGCATTGCCATAACACACCCGTCGCAGATAGCGCTGGGCGCGGTAGTCGTGAATCGGATCGTGCTCGTCAGGCTGATCGTCGGGCTTGTACTCGTAGCAGATGTGTTCGCCATGGGCGTTCATGCTTTCACACAGCAGCCAGCTACTGATGCGCGATTCGTCGTCGGGGTCGGCACGGCGTGAGGCGCTGGTTTTGCCGTAGACATGCAACGTACCGTCGGCACCATGTACCAACCAGAACGGGGCTCCACCGTCAGCCGGATGCCAGCATTCGCGCAGGGAAAAATCGCTTTCGATCCGCGCCCGGTAAGACACGACGTTGTGTTCGGGAATGGGGCGGTCTCTGTAGCTGTGTTCCGTGCGTGACTTCAAGTCTCCGGCATCATCGAGCTCCGGCATCCACACCTCGCCGTCATGCCCGATGATTTCATCGTGCTCTGTATAACGTGGAACACCTTTGTTGGTGCGGCGACTGATCTGGCTCAGGCCCAGGTGGCAACCAAGGCCAAACGGACCGTTACCGCTCTGGCTGTTGATTGCCAAGGGTATTTGCGGGTCGTAGCCACGACCGCTCGATAGCGGGATCAGCAATTCGCATCCAGCCGAGGCGGTCGGCCCGACGGCGCTCCAGCTTTTGCCGATGGTGGCGATCGATGAGCTTTTGGCGATGGAAGGAGCTGTGATGCTGAGGTCTTGATCGGCCATGGTCGAGTCCATTCGCGCTACATAGGGCGTATGGATAGACGCTAACAGGAGTGGGCCAGAGATGGACCTGTCAGATCTGACAGGTGCGCAAGATCATTTTCTGTGCTTGGGACATTCTGTTATCGCGATTGGTTTGAACAAGCAAAAACGGCCGGGGCATCTTTGCGGATGCGCCGGCCGTCTTCATGACGCCAGAGGCTTACTGCACTTCTACCGCCAGGCTTTCGCTGATCTTCTGTTGCCAGATCGCCGGGCCAGTGATGTGTACCGACTCACCTTTGCTGTCCACCGCTACGGTGACCGGCATGTCCTTGACCTCGAACTCGTAGATCGCTTCCATGCCCAGCTCGGCAAATGCCAGCACCTTGGACTTCTTGATCGCTTGCGCAACCAGGTACGCAGCGCCGCCGACTGCCATCAGGTACACGGCCTTGTTGTCCTTGATCGCGTCGATCGCGGTCGGGCCGCGCTCGGACTTGCCGATCATGCCCAACAGGCCGGTCTGCTCGAGGATCTGACGGGTGAACTTGTCCATCCGCGTTGCGGTGGTAGGACCCGCCGGGCCAACCACTTCGTCACCGACCGGATCAACCGGGCCGACGTAATAGATGAAACGACCTTTCAGATCCACCGGCAGGGTTTCACCCTTGTTCAGCATCTCGACCATGCGCTTGTGCGCGGCGTCGCGACCGGTGAGCATCTTGCCGTTGAGCAGCACGGTTTCGCCCGGCTTCCAGCTCTGCACGTCTTCCGGGGTCAGGGTGTCGAGGTTGACACGACGCGCCGACGGGCCGGCTTCCCAGACTATTTCCGGGTAGGCGTCCAGCGGTGGCGCTTCCAGCGAGGCCGGGCCGGAACCGTCGAGCACAAAGTGTGCGTGACGGGTGGCGGCGCAGTTGGGGATCATGCACACCGGCAAGGATGCGGCGTGGGTCGGGTAGTCCATGATCTTCACGTCGAGCACGGTGGTCAGGCCACCGAGGCCCTGGGCGCCGATGCCCAACTGGTTGACCTTTTCGAACAGCTCCAGACGCATTTCTTCGATGCGGTTCTGCGGGCCACGGGCCTTGAGCTCATGAATGTCGATGGATTCCATCAACACTTCCTTGGCCATCACCGCGGCTTTCTCGGCGGTGCCGCCGATGCCGATGCCGAGCATGCCCGGCGGACACCAGCCGGCGCCCATGGTCGGCACGGTCTTCAATACCCAGTCGACGATCGAGTCGGACGGGTTGAGCATGGCCATTTTCGACTTGTTCTCGGAACCGCCGCCCTTGGCCGCCACGTCCACTTCCACGGTGTTGCCCGGGACGATGGAGTAGTGGATCACCGCTGGAGTGTTGTCCTTGGTGTTCTTGCGAGCACCCGCCGGGTCGGCGAGGATCGAGGCACGCAGGACGTTTTCCGGCAGGTTGTAGGCGCGACGCACGCCTTCGTTGATCATGTCGTCCAGGCCCATGGTGGCGCCATCCCAGCGCACGTCCATGCCGACACGGACGAACACGGTGACGATACCGGTGTCCTGGCAGATCGGGCGATGGCCGGTGGCACACATGCGCGAGTTGATCAGGATCTGCGCCATCGAATCACGGGCCGCTGGCGATTCTTCGCGCAGGTAGGCTTCGTGCATCGCCTGGATGAAATCCACGGGGTGGTAATAGGAAATGAACTGCAGGGCGTCGGCAACGCTCTGAATCAGGTCATCTTGCTTGATCACGGTCATGAGTCGCGCTCCTCTAAAACACGATGGGGCAGCTACAAGCTTCTAGCTTCGAGCGGCAAGTTAAAGCATTACGCGGACAGCTTGAGCTTGCCGCTTCAGGCTTGCGGCTTGTAGCTGTCCCTTTGTGGCGCGACGCTAAAAAGGCGCGGCAGTATACCGCGCCTCGGTGGTGGGGGCACATTGGCTTTTGGTCGGATGACCCTGTGACGATGGGATTTATCCCCGCTCGGCTGCGCAGCAGTCGTAAAACCTGTGAGCTCAGTGTGATTGACAGGTTGCAAGCGGCAACTTCGCAGCCCATCGAAGATGAATCCCCTCACCACAGGGACCTGGTGCGGGCATCAATGCAGCTCAATCAGGTCATGCATTTGACGTCAATTTTCGAGCCCGAAAATCGGTGGTCATTTAGCGACCGGCCCTCTAAAGTGGCATCCGGTCTGTAGAGTAGGACACTCGGTCAGCCTCCTATCGCACGGTGAGTCAACGATTGACCCATAACGCCATTCAACGCCTTTTGCTCAAACGCTTCGCCCTCGCTGCGGCCACCTACGGATTGGCTCTGCTGCTGCTGTGGCTGGCGTTTTTCACCGGGCATTACCAGCAATCGCTCAGTGGCGTGGCCATCGGCAGCGCGCTGGTAGTGATCAGTCAGGCGAGCCTTTTCGCCATGTTCTGGAGCGGGCGCAACCAGCGCTTCGCCGACCCCAGCCTGACCGAAGCGCAAGTGCTGATGGGCCTGGGCTGGCAGACGTGGCTGATCGCCCATGTCGACGAAGCGCGCGGCGCGTTTCTGGTGTTTTACGTGCTGATCCTGCTGTTCGGCCTGTTCCATCTCACCCGACGAGTATTCATCCGCTGCGCGTTGTTGGTGTTCTTCAGTTTTTCCGCGATTACCCTGTGGGACGCCTACCACTTCCGCTTGGCCGAGCCTGCGCTCGCAGCGTTGCAGGTGTGCATTCTGGCGATGGTCTTGGCGTGGCTGGTGCTTTACGCACGTTTTGTCCAGGTTTCCCGACAACGTCAGCGCCAGCGTCGGTTTGCCTTGCAGGCGCATCAGGACACCCTGCGCGGGATGATGCGCCAGCTTGAAGATCTGGTCGCCACCGACGAACTGACCGGGCTGTTCAATCGCCGGCATTTCCTGCGCATCGCTTCCCGCGAGCTGAACGCGCTGGACAGCGACGTGATGCACGGGCTGGCGCTGATCGATCTGGACCACTTCAAGCGCATCAACGACCTGCACGGCCACGCCGCCGGCGATCAGGTATTGCAGGCGTTTGCCGGGGTGGCGCAAGCCTGTCTGCGCGACGGTGACGTGCTGGCGCGTTATGGTGGCGAGGAATTCGTCGTGCTGGTGCCCGACTGCGATGCCGAACGCCTGACCGCGTGTTGCGAGCGTTTGCGCATCGCCTTCAGTGAGGTGGAATTGATGGGCCTGCAAGTGCGCAACCTGAGCCTGTCGGCGGGCATGACCCTGCTGTCCGTTGGCGATGATCTGGATGAGGCGTTGCAGCGTGCCGATCAGGCGCTGTATCGGGCCAAGCGTGACGGGCGCAATCGTTGTGCCGCCGCGTGGGAGAACATTGATGCCTGAATTGCGCGTCGGTGATCGGCAGTGGACGGTTGAGGCGGGCAGCAACCTGCTCGAGAGTCTCAATCAGAACGGCGTCGCCGTGCCCTACAGCTGCCGCGCCGGCAGTTGCCATGCCTGTCTGGTGCAATGCATCCAGGGCCTGCCCGCCGACAATCGTCCGGATGCCTTGAGTGCCGAGCAACGTCAGGACGGTTGGCGCCTGGCTTGTCAGTGTCAGGTGGTCGAAGACTTGCAGGTACACACCTTCGACCCGATCAGCGACGGCCGCCCGGCCGTGGTCGAAGCGCTGGATTGGCTCAGCGACAGCGTTCTGCGCCTGCGCTTGACCCCGCAGCGGCCATTGCGCTACAGCGCCGGCCAGCATCTGGTGTTGTGGATCGGCCACATCGCCCGCCCTTACTCGCTGGCGAGCCTGCCGCAAGAAGACCGCTTCCTCGAGTTTCACCTCGATTGCCGCCAGCCCGGCGAATTCATCGATGCCGCACGCCAGCTGCAGATCGGCGACTCGATCCGCCTCGGCGAACTGCGCGGCGGTGCCTTGCATTACGATCCGGACTGGCACGCCCGGCCGCTTTGGCTGCTGGCTGCCGGTACTGGTTTGGGTCCGTTGTTCGGGGTGCTGCGTGAGGCCTTGCGTGAGGATCACCAAGGCGCCATCCGCGTCATTCACCTGGCCCATGACGAACGCGAACACTATCTGGCCAAACCCCTTGCCGCACTGGCCGCGCAGCGCGAAAACCTCAGTGTCGAGCTGTGGGCAGCGGCCGACTCGGCCGCCGCTTTGGCGCAACTGCGCCTTGTTTCCCGGCAGACCCTGGCCTTAGTCTGCGGCTCGACGACCAGTGTCGACGCATTCGCCAAGCGTCTGTACCTGGCCGGATTGCCGCGCAATCAACTGCTGGCCGACGTGTTTGTGAGCCGTGGTTGAGCGCTGATTTTCAGACGCGAGACACGCCATGACCGAAGCCATCCTGCTGGAACGCGAACGCGGTTTGCTGACCCTGCGCCTCAACCGCCCGGACAAGAAAAACGCCCTGACGCGCGCCATGTACAGCCGCCTCGCCGAAGCACTGAAACAGGCCGACAGCGACCCCGAAATCAATGCCGTACTGATCAGCGGCAGCGCCGAGTGCTTCACCGCCGGCAATGACATCGCCGACTTCATCGAACAACCGCCGAGCGACCTCGACAGCCCGGTGTTTCACTTCATGCTCAATCTGCTCGAATGCCGCAAACCGGTGATCGCCGCCGTGGCCGGTGCTGCGGTGGGTATCGGCACGACCCTGCTGCTGCATTGCGATCTGGTCTATGTCAGCCGCGACGCCCGGCTGCGCATGCCGTTCGTCAACCTCGGATTGTGCCCGGAATTCGGCTCCAGCCTGATCCTGCCGCGTTTGCTCGGGCAAGCGAAAGCGGCTGAGTTGTTATTGCTCGGCGAAGGCTTTAGCGGCGCACAGGCTGCGCAATGGGGAATTGCCACAGACGCGCTGGACAGTGGCGCGGCTGCGTTGAGCAAGGCCCGGGAAATGGCGCTGCGTTTTGATGAGCTGCCGGCCGAAGCGGTGCACATCAGCAAGCAACTGATGCGAGCGCCCGATCGCGAGCTGCTGCGCAAAGTGATCGAGGAGGAGGGCGCATTGTTTACCCAGCGGCTGCGTTCGCCAGAGGCGGTGGCGGCGTTGAGCGGGTTCTTTCGCTGAGTGTCAAGACGCCTTCGCGAGCAGGCTCGCTCCCACAGGAGATTGCATTTCAAGTGTGGGAGCGAGCCTGCTCGCAAAAGGGCCTTACCAGACAAAATATCTGTTGAATCATAAGCAAAAAAGCCCCGCCATTCACATGGCGGGGCTTTTGCGTTTCAGCTGCCGGTCACTCAGACCTGCGGATCACCGACATGCAGGATCTTCATGCCATTGGTGCCGCCGGTGGTGTGGTAGCTGTCGCCCTTGGTCAGGATGACCCAGTCGCCTTTTTCCACGACGCCGCGCTTGGTCAGCTCGTCGATGGCTTTCTGGCTGACTTCGTGCGGTTCCAGCGAGGCCGGGTCGAACGGGATGGTGTAGACGCCACGGAACATTGCTGCGCGGGCCTGGGCTTCGCGGTGCGGGGTGAACGCGTAGATCGGCACCGAGGAGCGGATACGCGACATGATCAGCGGGGTGAAGCCGCTTTCAGTCAACGCGATGATCGCTTTGACGCCCGGGAAGTGGTTGGCGGTGTACATGGTCGCCAGCGCGATGCTCTCGTCGCAGCGGCTGAATTCCTTGCCGATGCGGTGGCTGGAGGTCTTGCCGGTCGGGTGTTTCTCGGCGCCGACGCAGATGCGCGCCATCGCCTGCACGGCTTCCAGCGGGTAGAGACCAGCGGCGGATTCGGCCGAGAGCATCACGGCGTCGGTGTAGTCGAGCACGGCGTTGGCCACGTCGGATACTTCGGCGCGGGTCGGCATCGGGTTCTGGATCATCGACTCCATCATCTGCGTCGCGACGATCACGGCCTTGTTGTGGCGACGTGCGTGCAGAATGATTTTCTTCTGAATGCCCACCAGTTCGGCATCGCCGATTTCCACACCGAGGTCGCCACGGGCAACCATCACCGCGTCGGAGGCCTTGATCAGGCCGTCGAGGGTTTCGTCGTCGGCCACGGCTTCGGCGCGTTCGATCTTCGCCACCAGCCAGGCAGTGCCGCCGGCCTCGTCACGCAGTTGACGGGCGTATTCCATGTCGGCGGCGTCGCGCGGGAAGGATACGGCGAGGTAGTCGACTTCCATTTCGGCGGCGAGCTTGATGTCGGCCTTGTCTTTTTCAGTCAGGGCCGGCGCGGTCAGACCGCCACCGCGACGGTTGATGCCTTTGTGGTCGGACAGCGGGCCGCCGATGGTCACCACGCAATGCAGTTCAGTGGCGGTGGCGGTTTCAACGCGCATCACCACACGGCCGTCGTCGAGCAGCAGCTCGTCGCCCACGCCGCAGTCCTTGACCAGATCCGGGTAGTCGATGCCGACCACCTGCTGGTTGCCTTCGGTCAACGGATGGCTGGTGGAGAAGGTGAACTTGTCACCGATCTTCAGCTCGATCTTCTTGTTGGCGAATTTGGCGATACGGATTTTCGGGCCTTGCAGGTCACCGAGCAGGGCGACAAAGCGGCCGTGCTTGGCAGCGAGGTCACGCACCAGCTTCGCGCGAGCCTTGTGCTCGTCGGGGGTGCCGTGGGAGAAGTTCAGACGGGCGACGTCCAGACCAGCCAGAATCAGCTGTTCGAGAACTTCCGGCGAGTTACTGGCCGGGCCAAGGGTAGCGACGATTTTGGTACGACGGACGGACATGCAAAGACTCCTGAGTTCAAGCGCAGGCAGAGGCTACTATGCTCGAAGGGTGTAGTCATTGTTCGAATGCACTACTTATCGTTTTCTTTATTGAACGCGGCAACTTTGCGACCAGCGCGTCTGAAGTTTTCCGACCTGGGGTCGATACAGAGCACAAGACAGGAGAACCCCCATGCGATTGTTGCCCATTGCCGCCCTTTCCCTCAGCGTCCTCGCCGCGACGGGCTGCACCCGTTGGTCGATGAACCACCATTTGAACAACGCCTACAGCGCCTATGAACGCGGCAATTGCGAGCAGGTCATGCTCGAACTGTCCAAGGTCGAACGCGCCAGCCGCGCCCGCCCGTACGTGTGGCCGGAAGTGTCGATGATGCGCGGTCAGTGCCTGGAACGACAGAAGCTCTACATCGACGCGGTGCAGACCTACCAGTTCATCATCGCTTCGTACCCCAACAGTGAATACGCCTACCGCGCCCGCGCGCGTCTGGAAACGTTGCAGAGCCTGGGCCATTACCCGACACGCAGCGCCGCTGCGGTGGTTCGGCCGACGCGCTTCTGACGCGGTTTTCGTACAAAATCTGGCCGTCTGTACAAGCTCCGCTATAGTCAAGGAAACCGTTTCGAGCCGTGTCTCGATAACGGCGCAACACCTGCGACTGGCAGTTACAAGGTGACGGCGATTGTCGCGACCGTCACACCGGAAGCGGGGAGAGCGGGCCTGTCGCACAGGTTCGTTCCGAAGCACAGGTGCGGCTCCGTGACGGAGCCCTGCATGGCGAACAGCACATCATGTTTACCGACCGCCGGATCGAACGGCATCAATTGCCGTATTACCTCAGAGTGTTCAACAGCGTCACCGACAAACCCGTCGGCTTTCTCGGCAATGTGTCTGCGGACGGGCTGATGCTGATCAGCCAGTTGCCGATGATGATCGGGGTGGATTTTCAGTTACGCCTCAAGGTCCCCGCCCGCGATGGCAGCCAGCAAGTCATCGATTTCAGCGCCTGTTGCGTGTGGTGCCATGAAGACGCCACGCCGCTGCATTACGACGCCGGTTTCATCCTGCGCCGCGCTCCCCCGGAGTTCGGCCAACTGGTGCTGGCGCTGAAGCAGTATTTCAGTTTTCAGCCGTTGCCCGCTTCTGCCTGAACAGCAAAAGATCGCAGCCTTCGGCAGCTCCTACAGGGGGAGCGCATTCCAAATGTAGGAGCTGCCGAAGGCTGCGATCTTTTGATTTTTACGTCACGCCACCGCGATCGCCCGCTCCTGATCCAGCGCCTTTTCCGCCAGCAATAGGCCCATCTCGCTCAACTGATAGATCGCCATCGCCAGATGTCGCGGCTTGTCCTCGAGGCTGTCCGCCAGGTCGAGCAGCAGAATGCTGACCGAAGAAAAGGTTTCGTAGGTTTGAATGGCCATCGCTTCGGGGTTGATGTCGGGCGCGACCATGAACATCTGCATGCCGCGATCGACGGAATTGCACGACGGCGCAGCGGCGGGTTTTTTCAGGTAGTGATCGAGGGCTTTTTCAGCGGCCTCGTGGAGTCTGGTGGAATCGGGGGAAGCGTAGGGGGAGGTCGAGTCTTCGGTTTCGGGGGGATTGGGTGTTGGTTTGATCATTGTCTGCACACTCATAGTTGGGGCATCCACCTCTTCGCGACTAAACGAAAGGGTGGCGGCTGTAAGCAGGTTAGTCGACCGGGAGTGCACAAACCGGCGCGCCCTGAGGCGCCCTGCGAACAGCCACCATCGAGTGCGGGGATAGGGATTACCCGACTTGATGACGCTTATGCGCAATGCACGACCCGGGCGACTAAACCCGACCACTGATTGGCAGCGGCACGGATCACGTTACGGGGCAGCTTCAAAGCGCACAAGCCGGCGGATTCTGAGTGATGTGTAGGCAACGGCGCAAGCCGATGTAGCCGCGTGTTAATGACTGAAGGACGTCTGCATGTTGCAGCGTGGGAATAGTTACCGCTGATCGGGACTGTCAGGTTTTACAGGTGTCATTTCGTGCTTACGGTTCTTCAATGAGGCACCCAGGTACCGACGGTATAAGGAAGCTCGATCATGTCCGACCATGAGAACCCAGGCTCCAATCCTCCAGAAGATGGCCCGTTTCCTGAGGACCATCGCCCTTCCCAAAAATCCGATGATCCGATTTCCGAAGAGCCGGGAATCCTGGTCGCGGATTTGGAGTATGAGGCCGGCTCCGAGTCACTGTTAGTAGATACCACGATGGACTTCAAGTTTCGTATACCGGTAAACGATGGCCGTTATCACAACGTTCATCTGGATTTTCACGGAGCCGATAATTACTACCGACGTATCACTGAAAGTGCATGGTTGGGGGGCGTCTGGCACAGTATTCGAGTCGAAGACCTTCCCGAGAGTGACCTGCAAGTCAGAGTTGATGGAAGATGGGATTACATTGATCAATGGTCAAGGTGGACACCGCGGACTTTGCTGGTCAGAAAGGCTGCTCGCATTGCCAGCAATCGTACTGTGACTACAACGGTTCCAGGCCTCGCCGGTAAAGGCAGCAAAATCACGCTTGTGCGTCCCAATTCAGGCACTGTACTGAGCACAACGGCCATTACCAATGGCTACGGAAATTGGACTGTCACGCTCCTTGATAATGTCCCTCAGGGTTTACAGGATTTCATTATCCGTGAGGAGTATGGAAATACGCAGGGGCGCTACGCGGGGAAAGCGTCACTGACCGTACTCAAGCCTGTAACGCTCAGTCCGTTGCCGCAGGTTATAAGTACACAAACGCCGCAATTTGCGGGTACAGGCGGTCTGCACCAAGAGTTGACAAGAGTGGATGTTTACATCAAAGACACATCGATCAAAGTATTGGCCTACGCAAAGATCGAAATTGATGGGTCATGGGGTGGTACCAGCACTTATAAGTTTGCGTTCGGCAAAAATTATTCTCTAGTCGCCAGTCAAAGATACGATGGCGCAACATCTGTGCCGTCAGTCCAACGAAATTTTTATGTCATTGACCCCCCCGAATAACGTCTCCAGGATTGACGCAGACGGTGGACATGACATCGACGTTCACAGGCACTGTCGTCGCCGGGATCTCCAGTGCTGTTGCTGTGCGTTCGGAAAACACCCAAGCTCAAATCAGCACCCCAACCGATGCCGCCACAGGCGCATGGTCTGCATCTTTCACGCTGACACCTGGTCCGCATTCAATTGTCGGCACGCATACCTATTTGGGAACGACATCACTGACCAGCCAACCCTTCGGCATACGAGTACGCACGGGCAAGCCGACGGTCACATATACGCAAGCCAATGAAACGATCACATTTTCCGGCACCGGACATTTCGACGAGAAGCTCAGAACCGAAATCGAGTTCACTATCCTCGAAAGTCCAGCCGACCCAATGCCGGTCGCGCCTCCAAATGCACAAGTACAGCGCAACGGCACTTGGAGCACCACCGTAACGGGCTGGAAATTTGGCACCTATAAAATCAACGCCGTCCAGAAGATCAGAGACAACGCCAGCGGCTGGATCGACTCGCTGCCGCTGACCTTCGAAGTAAAGAATGTCCTCCCCGATGTCAGTGATGTGCAATTCACCAACGACTACCAACCGACCTTCAGCGGCAAAGGCTTCAACAGAGCCTTGGTTCAGCCACGCAGGCCCAATAGCCCATATCTTGAAGCGCCTGAAGTGGAGGTCGTCGGCGGGCGGTGGTCCACCCAGGCTTCGAGCGTTTGGGGACCCTCGTTCGAACGTGAAGTACACATAAAGCAATTTCTCGACGGGCACCAGTCGCCAAACTGGTTTGTCCTCAAAGTCACCATCCCGCCGCAGGCCCCTGGCTTGAACGAGCCTGAAGATGACGGACTTTCGCCCAGGTTCAGCGGCACGTGCTGGCCGGGTGCAACCGTGAACATTGAGTACAGCGACGAAACCGGCATTGTGCACAAGGGCATCGTCAGTGCTGACACGTGGCAGTTCAGGCGCGACAAAGAATTTGCCCGGGATATCACACATACCGTCACGGTAACCCAAGTCGCCGCGCAGCAAACTTCGCAGCCGACGTCCACGACCTTCATAGTCAGGAGAGCGATGGTCACGCCAGTGATTACCCAGCCGCCGGACGGCTCGGAAGTCGGTCGTGCTGTAACGGTCGAGGGCACGATGGGGATGGTGGGCGCCACTTTGCAACTGCGCGACAAGCAGTTTGATCGTCCCTTGGGCGATCCGAAAATATTGAGCCAGGATGGCGACTGGTCGATTGACCTGAGCCTCGAGCAATTCAGGCTCTACACGTTTGACGCCCAGCAGACACTGGACGGTCGACCGTCGCTACACAGTGACGAGCATGAATTGACGGTGGTGCTGCTACCGCCAGAATTTCTCCAGCCGATACAACACGGCAAGTTGCCACGAACCGCGTTGCTCAAGGGTACGGGCATGAGGGGCGGGGTTGTCGAAGTCTGTCTGCAAGGGCTTGCCGAACCTCTGCTCAGTGATGTCATTGTGGATTGGGCGGGCAATTGGCAAGCCGAAGTGACGTTGCCGGTGGGCAGCAAAACGATCTGGGCCCGGCAAAGTTTCATGGATGAAAGCGGCAAACTACAAGAGTCGAAAGACAGCGAGCCGCTGCACTTTGACATTGTGCCAGCGGCACCCTTCATTGAAACCCCGATCGAGGGCGATGCCATCGGGCAGCAGGTGGTGGTGTGCGGTTTTGGCGTGCCGGGCGATACGGTTACGGTGACGCTGGTCGGTGCCGCGCGTTCCGAGCCGGCAAGCGCCGTCGTGCAGGAAAATCGCACCTGGTCAGTGATGCTCGATGCAAGTCTGCTCGGCGGGGGGCTTTACCGGCTCGAGGCAGTCGCATCTCTGGACGGGTTCGAATCATTTGAAACCCTGCGCTCGGTCATTCTGGGTACTTTCCGACCTGTGCTCGACGGGCCTGCAGCCGGACGCTGGGTCAGTCATCCAGTGCAGTTCAGCGGCAAGGGCCGTCCGGGCGTGGGCGCCATCGCGAGTTGGTACAACCCGGATGTTCAGTGGCTGGCTCAGGTACCCGTGGTCGATGAGCACTGGCGCGGGGCGGCGACAAGGGCACTGCCTCTGGCGGGCAACTGGTACCGATTCCGGCAGACGCTGACTGACGCGGCGGATGACGCAACGATGTCCGATTGGGCCGACAGTGCGCGTTTTGAAGTCGAAGCCGCGCGACTTATCAGCCATGCCGGGCGGCGTTATTCAGGTGTACAAGCTGGTGGACTCTGAGTGATGTGTGGCAACGACGCAAGCTGATGCAGTCGCGTTTAATGGCTGAAGGACGCAAGGATACTAAGGCGTGGAATAGTTACCGCTGGTCGGGACTGTCAGGTTTTACAGGTGTAGCGATGTGAGGCACCGGTATTCAATGAACTTACCTGTTGCATCAATCAGCCACCTTGCCCTTTCTGAGATCCGGCCATGGAACAAGATGATGGTATTAAAGATCCTTCCGACAGCTTGCCCCCGAAACAAGAGGTAGTCTGCGCTGAGGAGATCGGAACGGATGTGACATTTGTAACCCATGAGCTTCACGCGGAAGAAGACGGTAGGTGGGCGCAGCTTCGAGTGAGCTATGCCTACTCCTACGATGGTTCGACATTTACTTGCATCGTGTCAGCGTACAGAGCAAAAGAGAATCGACGTTATGAAGGGAATGTAAAATTCTATCTTTCTTTGGTTAGCGGTGAAGGTGATGTAAGAGAACTGACGGGCAGTGCTCGCCAGACCGGTGAGTGGATTGATCTTGATGAACCCTATCGAGAAACGATTATCGCCAATCAAAGAAACGTAACAGTGGGGTTTGATTATATTTATGATGTGGGTAACGCAAGTGATCCGGTTCTGAAAACCTACAAGGTTGCCAATTATCGGATGCCCATTCCAACCATCAGTGCAATCCGAAACTTCACATCTTCAACTTTCTCTGTCAAGGGCACGGGAGCAATATACCGTTATACTGTTGTCTTGGATGATGGGCGCGGTACGATTGGGGCAGAAGAGGCTTTCTACGATCCTTGGTCAGTGCCCGTCACCGTGGCAGAAAACAAGAATTCTCTAAGTTTTCAAGCATATCAAATGTATGCCGGTAAGGTTTCCGAGCGGACGGCTTATGTAACAGTCTACCGCGCTCGAATTACTTTCCCGGCAGCTAATGCTTTGGTGTTGGCAAAGGATCTGGTTTGTTTCAGAGGTATGGCTGCGCCGGGTACTGTTATCAGAGTGGTTGGGCATTTGGATCATTATGAAAACTGGAGTGAGGTTATTACTGTCGGAAAGTCCGATACGACTTGGGAGGCTCCGGCAATAAAGGTCTCTGGCAGCGGGACGTTCTCGGTTGTCGCCCAACTTAAATCACCCAATATCAATCATTTTTATACCGATGCCATAACTTTCAGAGTCATGGGGCTGCCGTTAATATCCAAGCCACCTGCGGGAACAGTTTATGAACAAGACTTCCTTCTGACAGGAAGCAACGGCTTGGCTGGGGCGCGATTGAGAGCATTTTTTGATCTGACGAATGATCCTGTTCGTGATTGGGAAGTCGTTAGCAATGCAGACGGGGCGTGGGAGGGGATGATCAACGTGCCGCCAGGGCCGATCAGCCTGGTCGTCGAACAGGATCTGGATGACGTGTCATCCGGACGCAGTGCACCACAAGCCTTCAGGATTCGCCCCCCACTCTGAAACAGCCCAACGTCACCATCTCCGGCACCACGGTGACCTTTGCCGGTAACGGTTATTACGATCGCGATCTCAAATCTGAAATCCAGTTCACCGTCAGCGGGGGCGCGGTGCAAGTTCCCGCGCCTGCAAATGCTGAAGTGATGCCGGGAGGCATCTGGGAAACCGCAGCGCAGTGGCCTTTGGGTACCTACAACGTCTCTGTCATTCAAAAAATTGCCGACAACGCCAGCGGCTGGATCGACTCGCTGCCGCTGACCTTCGAAGTAAAAAATATTCTCCCCGATGTCAGTGATGTGCAATTCACCAACGACTACCAACCGACCTTCAGCGGCAAAGGTTTCAACAGAGCCTTGGTACAGCCACGCAGGCCCAATAGCCCATATCTTGAAGCGCCTGAAGTGGAGGTCGTCGGCGGGCGGTGGTCCACCCAGGCCTCGAGCGTTTGGGGACCCTCTTTCGAACGTGAAGTACACATAAAGCAATATCTCGACGGGCACCAGTCGCCAAACTGGTTTGTCCTCAAAGTCACCATCCCGCCGCAGGCCCCTGGCTTGAACGAGCCTGAAGATGACGGACTTTCGCCCAGGTTCAGCGGAACGTGCTGGCCGGGTGCAACCGTGAACATTGAGTACAGCGACGAAAGCGGCATTGTGCACAAGGGCATCGTCAGTGCTGACACGTGGCAGTTCAGGCGCGACAAAGAATTTGCCCGGGATATCACACATACCGTCACGGTAACCCAAGTCGCCGCGCAGCAAACTTCGCAGCCGACGTCCACGACCTTCATAGTCAGGAGAGCGATGGTCACGCCAGTGATTACCCAGCCGCCGGACGGCTCGGAAGTCGGTCGTGCTGTAACGGTCGAGGGCACGATGGGTATGGTGGGCGCCACTTTGCAACTGCGCGACAAGCAGTTTGATCGTCCCTTGGGCGATCCGAAAATATTGAGCCAGGATGGCGACTGGTCGATTGACCTGAGCCTCGAGCAATTCAGGCTCTACACCTTTGACGCCCAGCAGACACTGGACGGTCGACCGTCGCTACACAGTGACGAGCATGAATTGACGGTGGTGCTGCTACCGCCAGAATTTCTCCAGCCGATACAACACGGCAAGTTGCCACGAACCGCGTTGCTCAAGGGTACGGGCATGAGGGGCGGGGTTGTCGAAGTCTGTCTGCAAGGGCTTGCTGAACCTCTGCTCAGTGATGTCATTGTGGATTGGGCGGGCAATTGGCAAGCCGAAGTGACGTTGCCGGTGGGCAGCAAAACGATCTGGGCCCGGCAAAGTTTCATGGATGAAAGCGGCAAATTGCAGGAGTCGAAAGACAGCGAGCCGCTGCACTTTGACATTGTGCCAGCGGCACCCTTCATTGAAACCCCGATCGAAGGCGATGCCATCGGGCAGCAGGTGGTGGTGTGCGGTTTTGGCGTGCCGGGCGATACGGTCACGGTGACCTTGGTCGGTGCCGCGCGTTCCGAGCCGGCAAGCGCCGTCGTGCAGGAAAATCGCACCTGGTCAGTGATGCTCGATGCAAGTCTGCTTGGCGGAGGGCTTTACCGGCTGGAGGCAGTCGCATCTCTGGACGGGTTCGAATCATTTGAAACCCTGCACTCGGTCATTCTGAGTACTTTCCGACCTGTGCTCGACGGGCCTGCAGCCGGACGCTGGGTCAGTCATCCAGTGCAGTTCAGCGGCAAGGGCCGTCCGGGCGTGGGCGCTATCGTGAGTTGGTACAACCCGGATATTCAGTGGCTGGCTCAGGTACCCGTGGTCGATGAGCACTGGCGCGGGGCGGCGACAAGGGCACTGCCTCTGGCGGGCAACTGGTACCGATTCCGGCAGACGCTGACTGACGCGGCGGATGACGCAACGATGTCCGATTGGGCCGATAGCGCGCGTTTTGAAGTCGAAGCTGCGCGCTTGCCCCACGCCGACTCCTGAAATCCGGCTTCCGACGAACGGCTATCAAAACTGTCAGAACTGACAGTGGACTTGACGGCGTTCGAAGCGCTCAATCGTACTCACTGAATGTGCAGCCTGACGAAGGACGTCAGGTTGCGCGGGCCAGTTGTCGCCTAAAGGAATCTGATCATGGTTGATTCGCGCCGTCCCGCCCTGCAACTGTTCGATGAGTTGTTCAGCGAGGAACAACGAGCACAGAACGTCGGACTGCAGAACCTCGAGACATACCTGCAAAACGGTGGATCAATTTATCCACTGGTTGAAAGGGGTGTTCAATGCATGGTCCGAGAGCATCAGCTCAGCGTTGAGCAAGCGCAACAATATTGGCGCGGCGCCAATAGCATAGCCACGTCTCAGCGGCGCCAATTTATCGAGCAGACGCTGCAGGGCACCAGGCCCGCGCCAAAGCGCAGCTCCAGCGGTTTGTTATCGATCGTGGACGGTCCCAATTATCACGCTCTGATCGGTACCGATTTTTCCGCGTTGTGCCCGCCAGATGCACTGGAGTCCATCTGGTCGCCAGTGGCGTATCTGATCGACTTGTTGCGCTGGGTTCGTGACCGTCTGGAGGGTATCAGAGAGGAAGACGATTTCTCGCTGCATAACCGGCGCACAGATCTCTTGGCACTGAAGGTCGACTTCAATGCGGTTTATCAATCGATCTCTTCTGTGGACATCATCGTTGAGGTGCTGGAGAAATTCATCGCGGCGCAAACGGATATCGAATCCATCGAAGACGCGCTGATCGCAGCCCGCTACCCCAATGGTCTGCCTTATTACCAGCATTGGGTCACAATTGATGGTATCGCGCAGTTTCATGACTTGTCGGTGGGCGACTTCGAGCACCGGGTCGACCTGGCTTATCCCTATTTTCTGCAAGCCAATGCTCGAGGTGCCAATACTGCACAGGGTTTCGCCCATGCCTCGCGGCTTGGCCCTTATCAGCGCCAGTTGCTGACCGAACCGCGTGCGGATTTCGCCCTTCGCGAAGATTTTTTTGCGCACAACTTTGGTACCTATACCGAGATGTATTCGAATCTCAATCAGGTGGAGTTTTTCGGTCAGCGCACCAAGCTCGACAGCCGACAGATCGAGGCGCTTCTGTCGATCGGCGACTTTGCTCCTGTGCGCTCGGCCAATGTGACCTACCCGGATGAAACGCCCAAGCAGGCTGAAAGCGAGCGCTCGGGTTCGGTTTACATCAATGACGGTACTGCGCCGGCGGTGGGTTTCGATCCTGCAACCAAGCCTCGCATTCGAATGACGGCAAACCCCGACGAACTCATCGGGTTCAACCGCTATACCCGGATGAATCAGATGGTGCGTCTGGCCAACTGGACAGGATTGCCGTTCGAACAGCTGGACGCAGTGTTGACATCGGTCATCCGGGCAACAGGGCGCGGCAATTCAACGAAAGGTCACAGCAACGAGATGGACATCTCCAGTGGCGCGGTTCATGCGCTTGGGTTGTTCCAGACGTTGCGCGAGCGCTACGAATGCACCGCCGCGGACTTTGCTGTGTTTGTGGGTGAGCTGTCGGTTTATGGCCGCGGTGAAGCGCTCTCGCAATTCGATCAGGTGTTCAATTTTCAAACCGGTTATCGCGAGCCTTTCAAGCTCGACAACGATGAGTTTGCGGTGGCGCCGATACCGGGCGTGGTGGATCTGACGATCAGCCAGCTCTGCAGTGGTCTGGCGATTGATCCGCAGACTTATTACGTGCTGGCGAACGCTGTGGCCAAGGCTCATGGCTTTACCGACAAATTGAAGCGCAACGCAGCGATCATCTCGAGCTTCTACCGTTTGGTGAGGCTGGCCCGGCTGTTGAACATCACTCCGGTTGAAGGCGTGCTGATGCTATCGATCCTGGGCGGCGATGACTGGGTCAATGGCTTGGCCGGTACTCCTGTCATCCACGATGTACCGGAGGGTTCACCGGATGCGCTGGAACTGATCGAGGCTATGCAAAGTTGCGTGCAGTGGTGCGCGCAAAACAATCTGCCGGTGTTGTGGGTGTTGCAGCATGCGGTCGCTGCGCCAGCGGCTCAGGATCCATCCGAACAGGATGAGCAGTTTTTCGAGCAGGTTCGCAATTTGCTGCCGACTGCACAGTTGTCCAATAGTACGTTTCTCATGGCAGGCGTTCCGGCAGCCGGGGCCGCGGACTGGATCGAATTTCTCGCGACATCCGCCGACAGCCTGGGGCCGATAACCGACGGGCATGGTTTGATCCTGCCTCCGGAGGGAAGCGCTGAGATGTATCTGGCCTCCGTCCATAAAAAAATCGCCTGGGCGGTCGACAGCGCCTTGGGTGAGATCGAGCCAGCGTTGCGGCAGAGCATCATCGACAGCATGGTCAGCGCGTTTTTACAGATGCGCGATGCGCAGACTTCGCTGGTCAAGGAGACGCTGGCGGCATACGCCGGCGTTGGCGTGGATCAGGCATTGCCGGTCCTGAACTGGGCAGACGTCACGGTGCATCAGTTACTGCTGCATGTGCTGGAGCAAGCGGATGCGGGGAGCGAAGGGGGCGGCCGGACTCGCCCCCGAGTTGCCGACACATCATTCGATCTACTGGCTGAAGTTCGCCGGCGCAGTGAGGTGGTGTCGACCCTGGGGTTAAGCGCGGCGCTGTTGCAGGATTATCTGGATAGCGGCTACAAGGACTGGCTGGTTCAGGACGACAAGCATGCGTTGACGGTGCGCACGCTTTATTACCTGACCATGCTCACTCGCGCTTTTGCCCTCGCCTCAGCCTCGAGCGGCCAACCGCCACAGAAGCTGTTGGACTACCTGCGCCAGGTCAACGCATTGCCGGATGTCACCGGAGATGCGAGATGGCTGGCACAACAGGCGGCGGCGATCAAACTGGCCGATTTTTTTGGCTGGAGCGTTCAGGAAGTGCGCGAATGTGTGAGCCGCATCGATCCCGACCTGAAGGTGTTGAAAAACCTTCCCCAGCTCGATTTGTTGATGCGCGTGCTGGCGCTGTCCACCGAGAGCGGCATGGATGCGTTAACGATTTTTCTCATTGGTAATCTGCCCGAAACCGTCGACAAAAAATCCTATGCCGATGCCGCCGAACATGCCCTGCTCGGCGAGTCCGATACTCGTGCCCCGATCGTGCATGTTCCAGGCGACGTCAAAGGGCTGGTCACAATCACGTGCGAAGTGGTGGATGACAGCACCGTCGTGGCTAACAAGCCAGACGAAAAAGTCACTTATAAAGTGACCCTCAAAGACGCCAATGGAAAGTCGCTGAGTGGCGTCAATGTTTATTGGCGCGCCACATTGGGCACCATTGAATACAAGGCGACGGGAACGGACGGGACACTTTTGGCCGAGTTTATCCCCGGCAAGGTCATGGGCCGCGACACGCCAATGCTTTGGTTGGACTTGTTCGAGCCGCAATACGCCCCTCCCATAGAAATAACTGCCGACTTCACTACGTTGTCGTTCCCTATTGCAGAACTTTCACCTACGCCTTTGGAAACAGTGAAATACGGTCATGAAGTAGAACTGTATGCGGTGCTGGAGGACGACTACGGAAACCGCGGACAAAACTCGCTCGTGGAGTGGTTCGGCAAGAGCGTTCCGCCCGCGAAGATGGATGCCGTCACTATTCGGCCGGCGCAGGGGTTCACTGATCAGCAGGGGCTTACCCGGGTTTTTGTCTCAAGCAAGACGGGCGGCACATTCGTGTTCAGCGTTCGCTCTCAGTCTGGGGAAAGCGAAAGAATATTCCCCCATGCCATTACCTTTGCCAGGGAGTAGCGGCAGGGCGTTGCATACCGCCTGGCGAACGTTTTTCCCCGGGCCATATTCCAAGGAGCAAGATCATGGCACTGAGTAATATTGGCGGGCTGCTGGAAAAACGTCGCTCGGCACTTCTTGAGTACTGCATCGGTCAAGTGGCCAATGATAAATACCCTTTTCTGAAAACACCTGAAGACTTGTTTGAATTGCTGCGCATGGATCCTCTGGATACTTATCAGGTCAAGAGTTCCAGAGTTGCCGAAGCGATAAGTTGTGTGCAGCAGTACATCCATGCGGTGTATCGAAAGCTGGAACCAGGATTCCGGGATCACGAGTTCGACAAGCGTCATCTGCGCGAATGGGAGATTTTCAGCAATTATCCCGACTGGACCGTGCCCCACCAGATTTCATGCTATGCGGAAAACTTCATCGTTCCATCGGTGCGATTGCGCAAAACCAGTCTGTTCAAGAATCTGGAAAACAACCTGAACCAGGCCCGTCTGGACAAAGATACCGTGCAGGCGGCGCTGCAGGATTATTTGCAGGCATTCGAACAAGTCTGCGATCTCGATGTGATCAGCTGTTTCATGGACGGCGTGACACCGGCCAAAGCTGATTACTACTTTCTGGGGCGGCAGCGGGTGCAGCCGTTCCAGTATTTCTGGCGCAAGGCCGAGATCGAACTGGGCGCAACCAGCGTTTCGGTCAATCCGGCGGTCTGGAGTGAATGGCAAGCCGTGGAAATCCCGACCGCCGATCAGGTGCTGGATATCCGCCCGGTGTTCTGGAATGGCCGGTTGTGTGTGGTCTGGGCCGAATGGCGCGACGCGGTAGTCGCGAGCGCAGCGGAGTCGCTCAGCCCGAGCAAACTGGTGATCAATCTGGCATTCATGAAGCAGAACGGGCAGTGGTCTGCGCCGTTGTGTGTGCACAGTTCAGAACACAAGGACGAGGGTTTGGCGAGCTCCAGACTGATTGCGACGGTGCAGGTCGATTATCTGAATCCGAAGGGCAAGTTGGGGATTTTACTGACGGGCAACCTATCTTCGCCATCCGCCAGTCTGCGGGTGCATGGTGTCTACGACGTTCTGATGCGCCCCCTTCTGGACGGTGGCGCATGGCTGGATCTGGCGCTTGAGGAGCGATTTGTCAGCAACGATACGGTTCAGCACCCACTGAACAGTCAGGTGACTGTTGTCACTCGCATACAGACCCATGGTTCCCTGACGCCCTATCTCGACCTGCACGTTATGGCAACGCGCGCGGATGACAAAGATGTGCTGACGGTGCAGGGTTTTTGCAGCCCCACGGGCCTGGACAGCGCTCGGTTGAAAATGGAGCTGCAAATTGCAGGTCTGCCTTCTGATAGTGACCCGCCGCCGATCCTCGAAGAACAGGATGCAGGCGGGGGCTGGGTAACTCAGTCGTGGACTTCCTCGCGGACGAAAGGCACCTGGCCCACGCCAGTCATTTTTTCATTCGCCTCTCCCACTTCCCCGACAGGACAGAAAGAGTTCGACCTGACGATTGTCGATCTCATGGATTTCGTCCCGCCAGCTCTGCACAAGAACAGTACCGACGGGGCACAGTTTCTTTCATTCAATCAAACTGGACTGGCGTTGAAATTCATTCGGCTCAATTCCTTGTTTGGCTCGGAACTGGTGAGATGCTCGAATATTTCCGTGGACGCCGTGCTGGACTGGTCCAACCAGTTCATTCGCGAGCCGTCGCCGATCGGCGCAGAGTTCGTTGAACCACCCAATGGTGCCTTCGACGGTGCCAATGGTCTGAACTTCTGGGAGCTGTTTTTTCACCTGCCGCATTTGATCGCCACCCGGTTGCGCGACGAAGAACGCTTTCAGGAAGCGCAGAGCTGGCTGCATTACGTATTCGATCCACAGGCCACCGCAGATCCGGCCAATCCGCCGGTTCCGATCGCGAACCCGAAACCGGCGTATTGGCGTTGCCGGCCTCTGGATATCGCAACAGCGCCGGGCAATCCAGGGTGGGAAATTCAGAATCCCCTCGATCCGGATGCCATTGGCTATGCCGCACCCGCACATTTTCAGATCCTGATGTTCACCGACTACGTAGAAAACCTGATGGCGTGGGGCGATTGGTATTACCGACAATTGACCCGTGACAGTCTGGTGGCCGCCAAGCTTTGCTATGTCCAGGCCGGGTTTCTGATGGGCAAGGCGCCCACCGCCGACACAGCGACTCGTTGGCAGACCGACACCGTGGAAAACCTCTTGGACAATTGCGAATCGCGACCCCTGCTTGAAGCGCTTGAAAAAACGCTGGATTTCAACCTGGCAGATTACCCGATCGCTTCCGACACCCCGCCGATCCTGGGTTTGTTGGCCTGCGAACCTTTTAGAATTCCGATCAATCAATCGCTGCTCGACCTGTTCGCAAAGCCGCAGCAACGCCTTGATAACCTGCGCAACAATCTCACGATCGATGGCAAACCGCTGGACGTGTTGCTGTTCAGCCCGATGACCGATCCCAGGCAATTGCTCCGCGATCTGGCCGCTGGTAGCGCGGCCGGGCCCAGACCGATGGGCGGGCGCCTGGTGGTCAATGCGTATCGCTGGCGGGTCACGTTCGAAGTCGCGTTGCGCGGGGTACAGAGCCTGCGGGATTTCGGCAGTCTGGTGCTGCGTCTGCTCAAGCAACGCGACCGTGCCGAGCAGGAAGAATCGCAGCAGAACCATTTGCTCGAGCTGGGTCGCTATGCCGAAACGGTACAGGAACAATCCATCGCCCAATTGGAGGCGAATGTCACAGCGCTGAAGCAGAGTCGGGCAATGGCGCAGGACCGGGCCGACGCCTATGCAATGCGTTACAGCGAAAACGTTTCGCCGATCGAGTATCAGGTCATGGCCAGTCTGCAGCAGTCGAAGACATCAGCACTGCAGGCCAAAGTTGTCAGGGTGGCAGGGGGCGTCATCGCGGCGTTGCCAAAAATCTATGGTACTTCCAACGGTGGCTTCAAACCCGAACACACTTTCGATGCGGTGGCTTTCGGCCTGGAGGTTTCTTCGTCATTGCTGCAAATCGACGCCGACCGACAGGCCACCACTGAAGGTTATCGCCGTCGCCGCAGTGAGTGGGCGCTGCAACGCGATCAGGCGCTGGCGGAGGTGGGCGCAATCGATGCGCAGATCGAAGCGCAAAGCCATGCGATCAACGCGGCGAGATCCAGCCTTGAACAGACGCTCAGGGCCAACAGCCAAGCGTTGACCATGTACAACTTCCTTAAAAAACGCGCGAGCAATGCCGAGCTGTTCGGCTGGATGCTTGGCCAGCTCAAGGCTCTGCACTATCAGGCGTACGACGCAGTCGTCAGCCTGTGCCTTAGTGCTCAGGCTTCACTGGCTGCCGAAACCGGGGATTATGATGCCCCCGTCCCTTTGCCTCAGGCCTGGCTCGATCACCGTTATGGTCTGGGCTCGGGTGAACAACTGCATATGTACCTGCTGGACCAGGAGCGCAGGCGCTTGCAAAGCTACGAGCGGCGGCCGGAACTGATCAAAACCATTTCCTTGCAGCAGTTGTACGACGACAGAATCGAGCCTCAAGAGGGCATAGCCAGCTGGGCAGATGCACACGCGCAATTGATGGCAACAGGTGTGTTGGAGTTCAGACTGACCCAGTTGTTGTTCGACCGTGATCATCCTGGCCATTTCTGCCGGCAGATCAGTTCGGTGGAAGTCGATCTGCCTGTGCTGGCCGGTCCCTACGAGGATGTGCGGGCAACGTTGCAGCAGATCAGTAGCGTGACCGCGACCCGACCGACCACACAGTCTGTGCAGTATTTGCATAAGCCCACCGCAATCGCACCTGGCGATCTGCTGTTCAACCTGCGCAGCGGTCAGCAGATCGTTTTGTCGGTCGGGCTTGGCGATAATGGCCAGACCCACCAGAAACCCGACGAAGGATTGCTCAACCCGTTTGAATACACGGGTGCCGTTTCCCATTGGCGGCTGAGTTTTCCTCGCCCGCTTAATCAGCCGCAAGCTGCAATGCTCAAATCCTTGACCAATATCATTCTTCGCGTGCGGTACTCCATCAAGGCCGGCGAGCCGACGTACGTCCAAAAGGTCACAGACCTGGTGACCGAGGCTGAAAACACCTACCTGGCGCGCCAACGCAACGGAGCCAGCGATCATGAATGAGCCCGTTGTGCAAAAAAATGAAAGCCTGCTGCTCAATGGTGACTTCAATGATCGGCTCAAAGAGTGGCGTACCAGCGGTAGGGTTGGCCTGGCGAGCGAGTTTTATGATGGCGAGTTAGTCAATTTCATGGAGGTCGGTGTCGGGGCTTCGGCCACACAGGAAGTCAAAGCTCCCAAAACCCCCGGTGCACAAGCCGGTTACGAACTGACGTTTTTATGTGAACTGCGGCCCGGCGTTTCATGGTCGGGCGAATCGGGCTGGTTGCACATCCGCAAGCGCGGTGAAGTGTTGATGAGCATCGAGCTCACGGCGCCAGAAGGTCGGAATCCGGAGCTCGAAAACGCCCGACCGCTGGCGGGACAGCCGCTTGAATTCAAGCCGCGCGCGTATCAACGGTCGCTGGATCAATTGGAATTCGTGAGCGATGACGCATTGAGCTTCGAGGTCAGCGGTGTCCCTGACAACACGGGCGACAATCGTTCGGCAATCTGCATCACTCGAATCGACCTGCAACTGAAGCTTGAACCGCTGCAACTGCAGACGGTGCGACTGGATAGCGAAGATCTGCCACCAGGCCAGACGTTATACCTTTGCCTGGGCGCTTCCCTTGGCGATGACCCGGACGACTCTCTGTTCATTCCCCACGGCCTGTCTTTTATTCCGGCAGACGGCAGCGCCTGGCTGGATACGAATATCGCATTGATCATTCACGGCAACCCGATGGAGTCAGTCAAGGCGACCCCCGACTGGGGCGCCTATCAACCGCTATTGTCGCAGTGGTCGCTCGATTGCCCGGATATGGGGGAGGAAAAGGCTCATGACTTCACGATAAGTCTGGTGAACCAGTACAACGCCGAGCCTTACACGATTGACGTATCGTTGGGGCATCATCGATTAGCGCTTCGCGAAGTACAGTGCGCGGCTTATTACCCGGTCCTGGAGTATGCGCAAAGCGTCCGTTTGGGTGTGCAGGTTCTCTCTTACTACACCAGTCAGGCGCTTGATGGCCGGGAAGTCAGGTGGACGACTGCCGGGCAAGGTGTGCTGGGCACCAGCATCACTGATGAACAAGGCTTGGTCTACTTCGATTTCGTTCCTGAGCAAGCAGGCGATTTCGTCCTCACAGCTTCGGTCGACAGTCCTTATTACCCTAGTGGCGAGGTGACTCTCGAGTTTTCGGTCACGGTGCTGGCGACCGATCCCTGGATGGACTTGCGTTGCGTTGTCGAATCGCAGGTAACCCTGTGGAGCGCGACCGGTTATCCCAATCGCGGCACTGATTACCCCTTCATTGTGCGCTTGCCCGCCGACAGCCCTTTGCTGGCGACTGATCTATCGCTGCACTGGAGCGGCGTCGGGCATGAAGAGCTGAAGGTCACGGTCAACCCGCCACTCCAGCAACCGGTCGCTTTCGATGGGGACGATAGTCTCTGGACGCTGGCCTGCGAGGACTGGCTGGACGGTCGCTTCGAACTGTCATTGGTCTGCTCGAAGCTGTTACTGCCATCGCCGCGTAAACCCATGTCGCTGGCGCGCAACAAGGTCAGGATCGCTGACACGCGCGGCCCGAATATTTCACCGGTTGTCGAGGACTCCGAAAAGACGTTGATGCGGGTGCAGGTGGTGCATGTCACTGACAAAGGTGCCGGTGAGCCAGTGATTGATGCAATCGTCGACTGGCAAACCCCCGAGGGCATTGTCGAGTCTCGTACCGGCAGTGGGGGCTGGGCCAGCCTGTATTACCGACCGTTGACGGCTTTGAGCAACGAGACGATTACCGCCAGTGTGAGTGCCTACGAAGGCGGACCGGCAGATGAACACTCATTTTCGGTCACGGCGTTTGCACGAGACGAATGGAAGGACAAGGTCAGCATCACGTTTGATGCCGTTCCGATTGCCCATGACGGAATCGCATGCAAGCGCGGCCAGAGGCATATCCTGACGGTCCGGGCATTAGCGGGCAGCCCGTTGATTGGCGAGGCAATTACGCTCGGATGGCGGAACGAAAATCCAGAGAACGGTCTGGCGGTGAGCGACCTTGACGTACCGAGAATATTGCGCGAAGGGGAAGATTTGAGTTGGTTGTTCAGCTCTGATCGTATCGAAAGTACCAGCAGTATTTTCGAGGTGAGTTTGCGCACCGACACTCTCACGAACAAGGATTTTTCTTGCCGACTGTTATCACCTGACCTCCATGAAGAAATGACCGTGGTCCTGGATCAGATGACCGATCTCAGGGGCCAGCCACTCTTTCCGTGTATCGGCGCTGTACATCGCTATATCTTCCGCACCAATGCGCTAAGCCCTTTAGTGGGTATTGCCATGGATCTGGTATGGAATGGAAGCCCGGCGGCAGAGCTCGGAATCGAATTGAGTCCACCCCGCGGAAGCGAAAATTTTGTGGATGACAGCGGGTTTATCTGGACGCTGGACTGTTCAAAAAGTACCAAACCCGGTGTCTTCGCACTTCGGTTCGTTATCGATACCCATGGTTTCAGCGACATCAATACGATGACCTTGGGCCACAATAAAATCACTATCGAAGACGCCCGTGCATCTGCGGTGGATCCGGTCATTGGGCAGGATCCTGCGTGGATGTGGCTGAAGGTACGCTCCCCTTATGGTCCCGACCTCGCTCTGGATCAAGTGCCTGTTCAATGGACAGGCGACGGCAGCACCGAAGAGCACAGGACGGCTGCCGATGGCTGGAGTGGTTTTCCCTTTGCGCCATCCACCGCAGGTGAACATGTGGTGACAGCGGCGGTTATCAGCCCTTATGACCGTTTTGAAGAGCGCCGAACCATGAAGGTTCTAGCGCTGGAAGGGGATCCCTGGGCCGGATTTGAATACAGTTTCGACTCCCAACCGTTTCAGCCACTGGGTCAAAGCGCTGAGTTCCCTCGGCGCAAGGGGCAGCACCAATTGCGCGTGAGTGCCCCGGCGGGCAGCGCGTTGTTTGACCATCACCTGACGCTGGGCATGACCGGCACCGGGCCGACGGAATTGGGCATGCGCTTCGAGGAGCCACGTCTGGGTGACCCCAGGCTTTTCTCGAGCGCTGGAATGACCTATCGGTTCAACGCGGGCGACATCAAGGACGGGCGTTTCGGCCTGCGCTTTTCCTCGGCGCGGTTGGCCAGGCTTTCTCCGGTTATTGCAATGTCGCTGGGGCAAGGCGCGCAGGTGGTAAAAATTGCGGATCGTTCACGCAGCAGTCAGACGCTGTTTTGGGGCGAGGCTGTATCTGAGCAGATCACCATTGTGTCGGGCATCAGTGGCAGACCGATGGTGGGGATGAAGGTTGTCTGGTGCAGTCCGGACCTTGGTGAGGTGACCACCACTACCAACTTCTACGGTGAAGCGCGGATACGGTTTGTGCCGACAACACCGGGTGCGGCGCAACTGACCGCCACGGTGGGCGATGCGCTGTATTCGGAGTCGATTTCTTTACCGTTTTTGCTGCACGAGCCCCGGGAGATCAAGGAACTGATCAGCGCTGATCCGAGCGGGTATCCGGGGCAGGTGATGACCGCGCAAGTCCTGGTAGTGTCAGCCAGTACCGCGCAACCCTTGGCCAATGTCGAAGTGATGTGGGAGTACGACCGCACCTCGCTGCCGACAACCCTGACGGATGCCGAAGGCAAGGCAACGGCGCGCATTGTCTTGGGAGGAGCAGGCGAGGCTGCATTGCGGGCGTCGGTAAAGGGTGGTTTGGCTGGCTGGGTGGTAAAAACGCTCTGGTTGACCGTCACTGAGTGTCCAGCAGCGGTGGAATCCGTTGTTGCGTCGCCTAATCCGGTTCCCTTGCAGACCTACGTCTCCATGACCGCGCTGATTGTGGCCAAGGAGGGGCGAGAGCCCATGCCCAGACGGAAAATCCTTGTTTCCACAAATGGAGCACCGTTCACTGAGTCGTTTACCGATCACCGCGGGCGATACCAGGCTCACTGGCGGCCGATGAACCTTACGGAGCAGATTTCGCTGGTCGTCAAAGTAGAAAACAGCGACGGCACTTCGGACAGCGGCGCTGTGTATGTTGCAGTCACCAACTGATCGAATCTGTCAGATCGCAGCGGTCTTTTTCCAGCTCATGTAACTTGTCACCAGTCCGGCCCCCAGCTCGGCGGGCCGAACATCCATCACTGCAACGCCATGAGCAGTCAGCCGCTCATGGAGTTGCGAGCGGGCATTGAGAAAATCGATGGTGCCGCAGTAGGCGAGTGCCTCGGGCAACGTTTGCACCGTGGTCTGGCGCAATGTATCCAACGCCTGTTCACGCAGGCTCGCCACCAGCACCCGATGTTGTGCGCTCAGGCGTTTGACTGCGGCCAGCAGTTGCTCGTCTTCATCGCGCAAATTGGTTACCAGCACTACCAGCGCCCGGCGCTTTTGGCGGGTTAATAGCTGGTTGGCGGCAGCCTGATAATCGGCGGGGCGCTGAGTGCTCCCAAGGTCATAAACAGCGTTGAGCAAGACATTCAGTTGGCCGCTGCCTTTGACCGGCGCGACATGGCGCGGCTTATCACCGGCAAAGGTACTCATGCCCACCGCATCCCCTTGGCGCAACGCCACATAACTGAGTAACAGGCAGGCATTGAGCGCGTGATCGAAGTGCGACAGCTCACCGTCCTGGCTGCGCATCTGCCGGCCGCAGTCGAGCATGAAAATGATCTGCTGATCTCTTTCGTCTTCGTACTCGCGGGCAATCGGTGTGCGCTGGCGGGCGGTGGCTTTCCAGTCGATCTGGCGCAGGCTGTCGCCCTCGCGAAATTCGCGCAACTGATGGAATTCCTGACCCTGACCGCGCCGTTGTCGCTGGCGCACGCCGAGCTGGCTGAGCCAGTTGTCGACGGCGCGCAACTCGCCGCCGTAAAGCCGGGCGAAGTCCGGGAAGACGCGGGTTTCGTCGCGGACGCTGAGCAGGCGTTTGCCGGACCATAATCCCAAAGGGCTGGGCAGGTTGACTTCGCACTGTTCGAAGCTGAAATGCCCGCGTTCGAGAGGGCGCAGACGGTAGCTGATCTGGCTGACATGGCCGGGTTGAAGCTCGACAAGCATCGGCAGATGGTCAAACGCCAGACCGTCGGGAACGTGGTCGAAGAGTCCAATGGCCAGTGGCTCGGCAAATTCATGGGCCACCTCCAGCTTCACCTCCGCCCAGCGCCCCAATGCCAGGCTGCCGGGCATCTGTCGCTTGATGCGCGGCGAGGGCAGGCGTCTGAGGCGCACAGCGTCGATCACCGCCAAGGCCAGCAGCGCCAGGAGCAAACCCCAGTTGATCGAAATCAGGCTGGACGGGAGGTCGATCTGCAACGCCTGCAACGCGCCGAGCACGATACTGATAACCACCAGCAGGGCCAGCCAGATCAGCAGCAGCCGAGACGGTTTCACAGGCGCGGCGCCGGCACTTGATCGAGCAATTGCGTGAGCACCTGATCGACCTGCAGGCCTTCGATATCCAGCTCCGGCGCGATGCGCACGCGATGACGCAACACCGCCAGCGCGCAGCCTTTGATGTCATCCGGGATTACAAACTCGCCGCCGCGCAACAACGCCCGGGCACGGGCACAGCGAACCAATGCAATCGAGGCGCGTGGCCCGGCGCCGAGGGTCAGCCCCGGCCAGGTGCGCGTGCTGCGCGCCAGGCGCACGGCGTAATCGAGGACCTGATCGTCCAGCGGCAAATCACTGGCGATGCGCTGCAAGGCTTGAACATCCTTGGCTTGCAAGACCGTGCGCAGCGGTTGCACATCGAGCATGTCGGCGCGGGTCGAACGACAGACCTGACGGACCATGTTCAGCTCCTGATCGGCGTCGGGGTAATCCATGCGCACCTTGAGCATGAAGCGGTCAAGCTCGGCTTCCGGCAGTGGATAGGTGCCTTCCTGTTCGATCGGATTCTGCGTCGCCAGCACCATGAACGGTTGCGCGATGGGCAGGGCGCGACCTTCGAGTGTCACCTGGCGCTCCTGCATGGCTTCGAGCAGCGCTGCCTGGGTTTTCGCCGGCGCGCGGTTGATCTCGTCGGCCAGCAGCAGGTTGGTGAACAGCGGGCCTTTGCGCAACTTGAACTGCTCGGTCTGCAAGTCATACACGGCGTGACCGGTGACGTCGCTGGGCATCAGATCAGGGGTGAACTGGATGCGCGCGAACTCGCCGCCGAAGCATCGCGCCAGTGCCCGCACCAGCAAGGTCTTGCCCAGGCCGGGCACGCCTTCAAGCAGCACGTGGCCGCCGGCAATCAGCGCGGTCAGCACGTCGTCGACCACTGCATCCTGGCCGATCAGCGCCTTGTTCAATTCGTTGCGCACCGCTTGCGCCAACTGGCTGGCACGCTGGCGCTGCTGGGCGGCGTGCGTCGCGCTGCCGGGCTCGATCTGTTCAGTCATAACGCGTTCCTCAAGGTTTGCAGATGAGCGACCTGACGGCTGAATTCGGCGCTGGACAAACGCTGCTTCGGTCGTGGGCTCAGGGCCTGGCTGATGGCGCGGGTGGGTTGCCGGGTCAGGCGCGATAACGCCAGCCATTGCTCGGCGACATTCAATTGATCGAAACCGGGATGGCGGCGGCGCGCGCGGCGCAGGATGTCTTGTTGCAAGGCTTGCAGCAGCGCCTGCTGGCCGTTGTGGCGCAGGAGGAAATCGGCACTGGCACGCAGATGCTCCAGCAGTTGGCGGCGACCCGCTGGCGCCGGCATTTGCACCGGGCCGTGACGCACGCCGGCCTGCCACAACCACAGGCCGATCAAGGCGAGCAGGGCGACGATGGCCTGCGGGAAGTAGCGCCAGAGCAACGTCCACAGACCATCGTGTGCGGTGTTGTAAATCAGCGTGACGTCGGTGTCGGCGCTCAGATACCAGAGCAGCCAGGCGTTGTCGTATTTGCCGATAGCCGGGGTTTTCCACAGCTCGGCATCGGTGACCACGGTGACCGTGCCGAGGCCGTACACCCGTTGCATCATGTGCGTGGCCTTGGCGCTGTTGGCCCAGGCTTGCGCGACATTGTTCGGGTCGTCGAGGTGGAAGTCGGTGTCGAAACCGGCGTAGGCCGGCGCGTCTTCATCTTCCAGATACAGTTTGGTCAGTTTCGGGAAGCGGTCCTTTTCCCCGTCCTCGGGAGGATCTTTCAAGTCCTTGCTCAGCGATTGGTGCAGTTGCACCTTGTCGAGCAGCAGATCATTGCTTTGCCCGGTTTGCGCATCCCACAACGATTCGGCGACGAACACCAGACGTCCTCCGGCGCGAGTCCAGTTCAGCACCTGATCGACTTCACGCGGCGTCATCCGTGCGCGCTCGCCGAACAACAACAAGGTGTGGCTGTGCGGATCAATCTGCGGCAGCACCGTCAAGGTCTCGGCGTGGCTGACCGCGAGGCCGCGCTCGCTCAGGAACATTTCTGCCGCAAGATAAGGATTGGCTTGCGCGGCAGGCGAGGGGCCGTGATCGATGACTTCCTGATAAGGGCGGGCTTTGAGGTAGAGGAACAGACTCAAGCCGCCAAGCAGCAAAAACGCCAGCGCAGCCAACGACCCGCCAATGCGCCGGTTCAATGCCCGGACCCTTTGCTGAACAATTCACGCCAGCCGTTACACAGCTCTGCTTGCAGGTGCGCGGCTGGAAGTCGGTGCCCGTAGGCCATGTTCTGCCAGTGAACAGTGAGGTTGCGGCTGTAGGCGAGCAGGTCCGGGCGTTGCAATTGCTCGATGCGGTTGAGGATCTGGCTCTCGGTGTCGGCGGCTTTGAGCGTCAGGTTGAAATCATGCAGCAGATGGCTGAGCAGGCCGCGATAGAGCAGGCCCAGCGCGGCGCGAGGTTCGCTCAGCCACAATTGTTCGGCACTGGCGGCGATGTCATCGGGAAGGGTTTCACGGTTCAGATCCAGCCCGAAGACGTGTGGCGGCGCCGGTGGTTTGCTGCGCGAGGGCAGGTTCGGGCGACGACTGACGAAGGCCCGGAGAAATTCGCGATAACGCCAGACCAGCCAGCCCAGCGCGGCAATCAGCGCGCCCCACAACAGCACTTCAATCACGTTCGCCAAGGCATCAAGGTGTCGACCGTCGAGCCAACCGAGAAGGGTTTTCAGCCACTGCGGAGCCTCACCCGGTTGCGCGTCCTTGGCCGGGCTTGCCGGGTCGTCTCCGAAACGATAGCGGGTGACGCTTTCCTTGTTCTTGAACGGCGGTTGTTCGAGCAGCGACTGGATGCTGTCGCGCGATGCCTGACTGGTCAGCGGCTGATTGAGCAACCGTGGAGCATCCGGCGTATCGCTGGCCCATACCGGTTGCAGGTTCGGCAGCAGCAGACACGCCGCCAGCAACACACCGAGCACGCTGCTGTTCAAACGCTGGCGCAAACGGCGGAAAACCAGCTCGATGTCCCAGGCTTCCAGTTGCGTGCGACGGTTCAGGTACAGGCTGAAGCCGCAGGCGACATACACCGGTCCCCAGGCCACCAGGATCAGCGCATAAAAAACGTTGGTCAGGTGCTCCAGCCAGCGCCAGTCCTGATCGGCGGCGAGCAGCAGCGACTGCCAGTCCCAGTCGGTTTCGATCTGCTGCGGCAAGAGCATGTAGAACAGCAGCATCAAGCCGATCCACAGTGCGGTTTCCAGATGCACGCCGATAATCGTCAGCCATTGCGCGGCGCCACCGTTGCGTTGCAGCAGCACCTGCAGACGTTGTTGTCTGGCCTCGCCATTCAGGCCTTCGAGTTGCGTCACCGGCAGCACAAAGCTGCGACTCAGACTCAGCCGTCGCCAGGTCAGACTGGCCAGCAGTTGCGGCTTGAGCAGGCGCGGCCACTCGCGCAAGGCTTGTCTGAGGGTTGGCGTTTCACCGAACAGCGCTTTGGAGAGGATGTACAGCGGCAGGCGTTCGTAGGCCGGTTTCAGCCACCAGAAAATGAACACCGCCAGTGATGGCCAATCCCACAGCAACAGGCTGAGCAGGGCGAACAGCGGCAGGGTGACGATCGCCCAACTGGTCATCAACAACCGGCGATGCTGCTGGCTCATCAACACGCCCAGGTCCATGGCTTCCCAGGTCGTGCGCGGGCGGATCACTACGCTGGCGTCACTCAGGCGCATGACGAATCCTTCCGGCCAACGACAGATAAACCGCGACGGCCAGCCACAGCGCGGCGCCGACGGCGTATTTGGTCAGCGGCGTGACACTGGTTTTCGACGACCAATAAGCCTCGATGAATGCTGCGATCAACAGGAACAACATCGCCCCACACACCAGCAACACGCTTTTGCGTGCGGCCAGACGCAGCGCCTCGCCCCATGTCAGACGTCCGGGGGCGATCAGCGCCCAGCCCAGCTTGAGGCCCGCCGCGCCGGCGAGGGCAATGGCGCTCAGTTCGAACGCACCGTGACCGATCACGAACGACCAGAAGGTCTGGCCGAAACCGATCTCGCTGAGATGCCCGGCCACCGCGCCGATGATCATGCCGTTGTAAAGCAGGAAAAAACCGCTGCCCACGCCCATCAGCAAACCGCTGGCGAACGTCTGAAAGGCGATGCCCGTGTTGTGCATCACGTAATAGCCGAACATTACCCAGTCTTCGCTGGCCGCACGTTCCGCCGAGCGGCCGAGGTGGCCGGCAACGGGGTCGTACATGCCTTGCATCTCGCGCACCTGCTCGGCCGGGATCAGGTTGTAGATCAGTTCCGGGAACAGATAAACCAGCACGCCAAAACCGATCAGGCTGCCGAAGAACAACAGGCTGGCGGCCGCAACGAAACGCCACTGTTCGCGCACCAGTCGCGGGAAGTCGGCGAGGATAAAGCTGATGATTTGCGCCCCGAGCCGACTGCGATGCCGATAGAGCTGTTGATGGCCGCGCAGTACTTGTTGTTGCAACGTATCGATCAGAAAGCTGCTGTAGCCGCGCGCCTGGGCCAGAGCCAGATGTTGGCAGAGACGCCGATAGGCCTTGGGAAAATCGCTGACTTGCGCTGTCTCCTTGCCTTTTTCCAGGCGTTCGAGCGCCACGGCGAAGCGCTCCCATTCGGCCTTGTGGCGACTTTCGAACAGGCTCTGCTTCATGCGCTCGGCCCCAACAGGCCGCGCGCGATGCCGTTGAGTTCAGACACGGCTTTGGGCGCAGAGATGTGCAACGGCTGCGCCAGCAATGCCGCCAGCTCGTTGACCCGTGCGGGAGAGAGCTCGGCCTGACGCTCGGCGAAACCGAGTACCGCGCGTTGTTCGCTCAAGGTCAGCGGAACGGGGCTGCGGCGAGGTTCAGCGTCAGGCAGTTGCGGGCGGCTCAGCGGGCGTTCGCTGTAAACCACCAAGGTGCCGGCGGCAATGTCGCCGAGGCGTTTGAAGGTTGGGTGTTGCAGGCAACTGAGCGCACCGAGGAAATAGCCGAAGGGCAGTAGATCGACAAAGCGCAGCAGGTTGCGCAATAGCGAGGCCGACCAGCCGATCGGCGTGCCGTCATCGTGCACCACGCGCAAACCCAGCCATTGCTTGCCCGGCGAACGGCCCTGACGCAGCACCTCGAACAGCACCATGTACCACCAGCTGATGGCAAACAGCAGCAAGGAACCGAGGCCCATGCCGAGCTTGCCGAGAAATGCCAGCGCGATAAACAGCACGCCGAGGATCAAGCCGCGAATGCCTAGATCGATGGCAAACGCCACGGCGCGCACCATCAACCCGGCGGGGCGCAGTGGCAGGTCGATGCCTTCCGGCGTTTCGACCTGATGCCGGGTATCCAGCGGTGCTTTCCTTCGCGGTGCTGTGGGCTCGAGCATGGGCTACCTGATGTTCGCCTGTTCGGGATGCAAGTGCGCCTGATGCTAGCAGCCTCTCGGGTGTGGGAGCGAGCCTGCTCGCGAATGTGGTGGATCAGTCAGCCTATGTGCACCTGACGGAAAGCCTTCGCGAGCAGGCTCGCTCCCACAAGGGCAATGCATTCCAGTTGTAGGAATCTGGAGAAATTGCTGTTCGAGGGCGACCAGGCTGGCCGTGGCAACCCTGAAACGCCTAGACTTCGCCGATCTTCTGTTCAGGATTCGCCCGTGACTTCAATCTTCTGGTACGACTACGAAACCACTGGCATCAATCCGCGCAACGACCGTCCGCTGCAGGTGGCCGGGATTCGCACTGACCACGCGCTCAACGAAATCGACGAGCCGGTCAATCTCTATTGCCAGCCCAGCGAGGACATCCTGCCGCACCCGGCGGCGTGCGCGATCACCGGCATCACCCCGGGCCAGCTCGCTGAAAAAGGCTTGAGCGAAGCCGATTTCATGACCCGCGTGCATGCGCAACTGGCCGCTCCGGGGACCTGTGGCGCCGGTTACAACACCTTGCGTTTCGACGACGAAATGACCCGCTACAGCCTGTATCGCAATTTCTTCGACCCCTATGCCCGTGAATGGCAGGGTGGCAACAGTCGCTGGGATCTGATTGATGTGGTGCGCGCCGCTTACGCATTGCGCCCCGATGGTCTGGTCTGGCCGACCGATGATGAAGGCCGCGTGACCCTCAAGCTCGAACGTCTCACGGCGGCCAACAATATCGATCACGGCCATGCCCACGAGGCGCTGTCGGATGTGCGCGCCACCATCGCGTTGGCGCGGCTGATTCGCGAGAAACAACCCAAGCTCTACGAGTGGCTGTTCCAGTTGCGCAGCAAACAGAAGGTGATGGATCAGATCCGCCTGTTGCAGCCACTGGTGCATGTGTCCGGGCGTTTCTCGGCGGCGCGCAGTTATGTCGGCGTGGTGTTGCCGCTGGCCTGGCACCCGAAAAATCGCAACGCCTTGATCGTCTGTGATCTGCATCTTGATCCGCAGGGGTTGCTGGACCTCGATGCGCAAGCCTTGCGTCAGCGTCTTTATACCCGTCGCGATGAGTTGGCCGAAGGTGAGTTGCCGGTGCCGCTCAAACTGATTCATATCAATCGCTGCCCGGTTGTAGCGCCGCTGGCGGTATTGCGCGCACAAGACCAGCAGCGCCTTGGGCTGGACATGGCGCTTTATCATGAGCGGGCAGTGCGACTAACTGACGCACAACAAGTCTGGAAAGATAAAGTCGCGGCGATTTATGCCAGCGAAGATTTCACGCCCAACGAAGATCCCGAGCAGCAGTTGTACGATGGATTTATCGGTGATCGAGATCGTCGTTTATGCGAACAAGTTCGAACGGCGGATCCTGCGCAGTTGGCGCAAGAGCAGTGGCCTTTCGATGATGAACGTTTGCCTGAATTACTTTTTCGATATCGAGCACGCAACTTTCCGGACACCCTGGACGTGGCCGAGCAAGAGCGCTGGAAATTATTTTGTCAGCAGCGCCTTACGCAACCTGAGGCCGGTGCGCCGAATACCGTGCAGTCATTTATCGAGGCGGCAGAGCAATGGTCGCTTAGTGCGACGCCAATGCAGCGAGAGGTACTCAATGACTGGCAGAATTATGTCCAGGCATTACGCAAACGTTTGAATCTATGAAATCGAACATACCCGTAATTAATCTGCGGGCATAAAAAAACGCCAGCGCTAGCTGGCGTTCTTTTGTTCGCGGATCGCTCTGCGAAGGTGTTGCGGCTTAGCCCAGCAGGGTAGCCCAGCCTTCAACCACGTCGCCGCCCCACTTGGCTTTCCACTCTTTCAGAGTCTTGTGGTTGCCACCTTTGGTTTCGATGACTTCACCGTTGTGCGGGTTTTTGTATTGCTTAACTTTGCGTGCACGCTTGGTGCCGGTAGTTTTCACTGCGCCGCCGCGTGGAGCCTTGGATTTGGCTTCCGGATCCAGCAGCGCGATGATGTCACGCAGGGACTTGGAGTATTCACCCATCAGCGTGCGCAGTTTGCCTTCGAATTCCAGTTCGGCTTGCAGTTTGTCGTCTTCGGACAGGTTCTTCAGACGGGCTTGCAGCTCTTTGATGGCTTCTTCGGTGGCGCGATATTCGTTGATCAAGGACATGAGTACTACCTTTTGTAGAATGCTGAATGACAGGGGACAGTGCCGCAATAATAGTCAGGCTGTTTCATCAAGTAAACATTTAGATCGGCTTTTTATTTAAATGAGTTACAGGAATTAGCCGCGCTTTGAATGTTCCGTTAAATAATGTGATGCAGTCAGCACAGATATTTACAGTTGTCTGACAAAAGCCCCGCTAAAGCGTCACGGTCTTGACGTAAGACCTGCGTCAGAAAGCCGTTTGACCATGCTTTGTCCCACCCGGCACGTATGCGTACTGCAGTTTTCCTGCGCAGTCGCTAGAATGGCGACCTTTGTGAAGTTCTGGAGTTTCCCCCTCATGCGCACTTTTCGGCTGGTGATCTCTTGCCCGGACCGCGTTGGCATCGTTGCCAAAGTCAGTAATTTTCTGGCCTCTCATAATGGCTGGATCACCGAAGCGAGCCACCACTCTGACAATCAAGTGGGCTGGTTCTTCATGCGTCACGAAATCCGTGCCGATTCCCTGCCGTTCGGTATTGAAGAATTGCGCGAGAAGTTCGCGCCGATCGCCGAAGAGTTCTCGATGGACTGGCGCATCACCGACACCGAACAGAAAAAACGCGTGGTGCTGATGGCCAGCCGCGAATCCCACTGCCTGGCCGACCTGCTGCACCGCTGGCACAGCGATGAACTGGATTGCGAAATCGCCTGCGTGATCTCCAACCATGACGACCTGCGCAGCATGGTCGAGTGGCACGGCATCCCTTACTACCACGTGCCGGTCAATCCGCAGGACAAGCAACCAGCATTCGACGAAGTATCGCGGCTGGTCAAACAGCACGACGCCGAAGTGGTGGTGCTGGCGCGCTACATGCAGATCCTGCCGCCGGACATGTGCCGCGAATACGCGCACAAAGTCATCAACATTCACCACAGCTTCCTGCCATCGTTCGTCGGCGCCAAGCCGTATCACCAGGCGTCCCTGCGCGGCGTCAAGCTGATCGGCGCGACCTGCCACTATGTCACTGAAGAGCTGGACGCCGGCCCGATCATCGAGCAGGACGTGGTGCGTGTCAGCCACAGCGACAGCATCGAAGACATGGTGCGTTTCGGCCGTGACGTCGAGAAGATGGTGCTGGCCCGTGGTCTGCGTTATCACCTGGAAGACCGCGTGCTGGTGCACGGCAACAAGACAGTCGTGTTCTGATCGAGCACGACACGCTTGAAAAACCAAGGGCCTAGGCGTTGAATCGCTCAGGCCCTTGTCATTTGAGCCCGAGGAAAAGTCATGAGCGATCCACTGGACAAAGCCACTTCCAAAGCGCCCGCCACTCTCGGCGAGGGTTGCCTGAGTCGTTACGACCCGGATGACATGAGCCCGGACGACGGCACCGAATTCCCCGGTGCCGCCGAGCTTTGGGAGCAGCTCCAGCAAGAGCAGGACGAACCTAAGAAGCCTGCCTGACGTTCATCAACTTCTTCAGCAACGGCTTGCCCAGCATCAACACGAACACCGGGCCGCCAACCAGCAGATAGAAGTAATACGTCACCACGCGCCAGATCAGGATCGCCGCCGCTGCGGTGGATTTGCCCACCATCGGCGCGAGCAGCGCAGCCGAGGTCAGCTCTGCCGCACCGGCACCGCCGGGTAACAGACTGAACTGGCCGGCGCCCAGCGAGAGCATCTGCACCAGAAAGCTCCACGCCCACTGCAAATCCGCGCCGAGCCCGCGCAGGGCCAGATACAGCACGCTGTAGCGCAGCAGCCAGTGCACGCAGGTCAGGGCGAACACCTGAACCAGCGTCTGCCAGGGCAACTTCAAGGTATCGGTAAACGCTGCGAGAAAGTGCAGCAACTTGCGCGCCCAGCGTCGACGAGTGCGTGCCGTCACGTTCATTCCTGCCAACAGCCGCCCGCTCAGGCGAATCAACGCTCGGTGATAACGCGCGATCAACACGCAACTGAACAACCCCCCAAACAACGAAACGGCGCTGACGGTCAGCAGCCACTCGAGGCGATCGCTCAGGTGCTGGAACAGCGCATAGATCAGAATCCCGCTGAGTGCGCAGAGAAAGAACAGCAGATCGCTGAGCTGATCCATGGCAAACACCGCGCTGCCCCGCGCCGGACGCACGCCGCACCGGGCGAGCAATGCCATGATCGTCAGCGGTCCGCCACTACCGCCGGGCGTGGCGCAGTACGCGAACTCGGCCGCCATCACCACGCCGAGGCTTTTCAAGGGCGCGACTTTTTCTCGCTGGTCGCCGAGCAACAAACGCAAGCGCAGCGTATTGATCCCCCAGCAGAGCAGAATCATGCCGAACATGATCAACAGCCAGTGCAGCGGAAAACTGCGCAGGCGCGACCACGTCTCGCCGCCGCCGAGCAGTACCGGAATCAGCACCGCCGCCAGCAGGCCGATCAGCAACAACAGGCTGCGCTTCATGCTGCGCGTTCCAGCTGACCGCGCTGTCGGGCCAGCCAGTCGATCTTGGTCAGCGGCACGCGTCCCTCCGCCAGCAGTCGTTGCAGCGTGTGCAACCAGTAATCGCGAGAAAACCGGTGACGCATGTCCACCGGATGCAGGCCCAGACGAATCACCGATGCCTCGCGCCAGCGCTGTTCACGCTGGTCGCTGACGATTTTCGACACGCCGCGCCGCCAGGCACTGCGCGCACTCCACACCAGCCCCGGTGCATCTATGGCGCTGAAGTCGGGCAAGCGATAAAGATGCTGCGGATCGCTGGTGTAGCTGAGCGGTAATTCGCGCAAGGCCTGACGGGTGCCGTCGCTCATCAGCCAGGCCGGGGCGACGAAACCCTGCACCGGCCAGTCGTAGCGCTGAAACATGTCCAGACCTGCGTGCAGGCGGGCAAGGGCAGCTTCGCGGGACAGGCGGTAAAACTCGCCTTCATGGGTGTAGACCCGGCGCATGAACCAGTCGCGCGGGGTGTTTGGCATGGGTTCCTGATCGTCGTGGTAGTAGCCGTGCAGCGCCAGTTCATCGCCTCGGGCGACCCTGGCATCGAGCACTCGGCGAAACGCCGGGTTGGCGTCAAGCGCATCGTGGCGATGGAAATCCGGCACCACCAGCCACGTCATCGGCACATCACCCAAGGCATCGACAGCCTCGACGAAGGGCTGGTAATCCGCCCACGTCGAGGGCGCCACATCATGCAACACCAGACATACGGCTTTCATGTGTTCAACCATTGGCCACCCGGGGCAGCGTATGGCCGAGCACGGCGTGATAGTGGCTGAGCAGGCTGTCGACCACGGTGTCCCAGGCATAACGCCGTTCGACGTGCTGGCGCGCCTGTTGACCGAGGCGGGCGCAGCCGCGACTGAACAGCTCGCGCACGGCATTGGCCATGGCCTGCGGATTGTTCGGCGCACAGAGCAGGCCGCAGGAATCGTTGACGATCTCTTCAAACGCCCCGGCCGCCACCGCCACCACGGGAATGCCGCAGGCCATGGCCTCAAGGATGACCAGGCCGAAGGTTTCCTGGTCGCCGGCATGCAGCAGCGCATCGGCGCTGGCCATCAGCCGCGCGACTTTCGGCGCCGGGCAGAATTCGTCGATGACGCTGACGTTGTCCGGCACCGCCGCAGGCATCGACGAGCCGACCAACAACAAGTGATAGCGCGGACCGAGGCGTTGCATGCACTTGAGCAGCACCGGCAGGTTTTTCTCCTTGGAACCGCGCCCGGCAAAGATCAGCAGGCGCGTGTCTTCGGCAATGCCCAGCTCGGCCCGCAGCCCGGGGTCGCGGGCGTCGGGATGGAAGGTGTGCAGATCCACGCCTAGCGGTTGCACATGGACATTGCGTACACCAAGCCCGATGAGCTTGTCGGCCATGACCTGGCTCGGCGCGAGAACGCGGTCGAAATTGCCGTAGAGACGCGTGACATAAGCCTCGACATTCGGTGTGACCCAATGGCCCATGCGATTGCCCGCCAGCAGCGGCAGATCCGAGTGATAAAAGCCGATCACCGGAACGTCCAGCTGCCGCCGCGCATCCAGCGCCGCCCATGCGGTGAGGTAGGGATCGCCGACTTCGATCAGATCCGGCTGCAGATCCTGCAGGACGTTTCGCCATGGCGCCAGCCGCAGCGGGAAGCGATAGCCTTTGCCAAAGGGCAGGGCGGGCGCTGGAACCGTATAAATGCCGTCATGTTCACCCAGTCTCGCGCCGGGGATCAGCAGGCTGTGGCGAATGGCGTTGCGCTCGCCAAGGCGACGGTGTTTGGCATCCAGATAAGTCCGCACGCCTCCGCTGGCCGGGGCGTAGAACATGGTGATGTCGGCGATATGCACGGTGAGCAACCCTCCGCTGTGTTGTTCTCCCTTGATTGACCGTTATCCAGAATAGATGTTCGGTCGGGATTGCGCGGTGGGGTGTCACTCGGGTTTTGTTGAAACGTAGATATTCGCGAGCAGGCTCGCTCCCACAATGGAGTGCATTTTCCCTGTGGGAGCGAGCCTGCTCGCGAAGCGGCCAGTCGTCGCAGCTTAAATCCTGAAGCTGCCAACCAACTGTTTGAGACGCGAAGCCTGCTGCTCCAGATCCGAACAAGCGCGCAACGTCGCTTGCAGGTTCTCCACGCCTTCCTGGTTCAGCGTGTTGATCTCGGTGATATCGACATTGATCGACTCGACCACAGCGGTTTGTTCTTCGGTCGCTGTCGCCACCGACTGGTTCATCCCGTCAATCTCGCCAATGCGCAGGGTCACGCTGTTCAGGCGTTCGCCGGCGAGGTTGGCGATCTCGACGCTGTCCTGGCTGTGACGCTGGCTATCGCTCATGGTGCTCACCGACTCACGGGCGCCGACTTGCAGCTCCTCGATCATGGTCTGCACCTGTTGGGCCGATTCCTGAGTGCGGTGCGCGAGGTTGCGCACTTCGTCGGCCACCACGGCAAAACCACGACCGGCCTCACCGGCGCGTGCCGCTTCGATCGCCGCGTTCAGCGCCAACAGGTTGGTCTGCTGGGAAATGCTGGTGATCACTTCGAGAATCTGGCCGATGTTGACGGTCTTGCTGTTCAGCGACTCGATGTTGGTGCTCGACGCGCTGAGCATGCTCGACAGCTGGTTCATCGCTTTGATGCTGCGCTCCACCACTTGCTGGCCATCTTCGGCCAGACCCCGGGCGTCGCTGGCCTGATTCGACGCTTGCGCGGCGTTGCGGGCGATTTCCTGGGCGGCGGCGCCGAGCTGATTGATCGCGGCGGCAACACTGCTGGTGCGCGAAGCTTGCTGGTCGGAGTTGTACATCGACGAGTTCGACGCAGCGACCACGCGCAGGGCGACCTCGTTGACCTGGCCGGTGGCCGAGGACACTTCGCGGATCGAACCGTGAATACGCTCGACGAAGCGGTTGAATGCGGTGCCGAGGATGCCGAATTCATCGTTATTGACGATGTTCAGGCGTTTGGTCAGGTCGCCTTCGCCGTCGGCGATGTCTTCCATGGCGCGGGTCATCACGTGCAGCGGCTGGATCAGCAGGCGGATGAGCATGCCGAGCAGGGCAATGATGATTACCACGGCAATGATGGTTGCGATTACCGCTGAGGTGCGGAATTCGCTGAGCATCGCGTAGGCCTGGTCTTTATCGATCGACAGACCGATGTACCAGTTCACCGACGGCAGGCCCTTGATCGGGGCGAAGGTGACGATGCGGGTTTTGCCGTCGACGCTCACTTCGCTGAAATCGCTGCTGATGCGCGGCGTGTCTTGTGGGTAGGCTTCTTTGAGCGACTTCATTACCAGGGCCTTGTCCGGGTGGACGAGGATCTTGCCGTCAGCGCTGATCAGAAACGCATAGCCCATGCCGTCGAAATCCCGCGCGGCGAGGGTGTCGATCAGCGATTGCAGGCTGAGGTCGCCGCCGACCACGCCGACGCTCTGCCCGGCCTTTTTCGACGCGGTGGCGATGGAAATGATCAACTGGCCGGTGGCCGCATCGATGTAGGGTTCGGTCAGGGTCGACGTGCTGCTGCTTTCGGCACCTTTATACCAAGGGCGCACGCGCGGATCGAAACCGTCCGGCATCTTCACGTCCGGGCGGATGGTGAAGTGGCCAGTGGCATCGCCCAGGTAGGTGGCCATGAACGTCGAGGTCAGGCTTTTCTGTTCCAGCAGGCTGGCGACCGTGGCAGGTTCCGGGTTGATGGCGATGTTCTGCGCGGCGTTCTCGATCAGCAGAATGCGCCCGCTGAGCCAGGTCTGGATGTTGCCGGCGGTGACCTCGCCCATTTCATTGAGGTAGTTGTTCAGATCATCGCGGATCGCATTGCGCTGCAGCCAGTCGTTGTACAACGTGAACGAGGCAAAAGCGGCAATGACGATGAGAGCGGCGGCAAGCAAAATCTTATGGCTGAAGCGCAGGTTTTTGTTCATGGCTTGGGGTTCCGCTAAGGTCTTAATGTCCTGGGCGTGCTTTGATAGAGACGCGCACTATGGGCAAGGTTGAAAAATTGATATTTCCGGCTCTCCTTAGGGAAATGTCCGACCCGGTTTTCTGGCGGGTCTGTCCAATTTATGTATCGGCCATGTGTCATCAAAGATTAACCATTGGGTGAGAAAATGCCTGACTCCTCGCAACTCGTTATCGGCGCTGATCCGGCCGCGCAACCCATCGCTCAGGCCATGCGCCTGGCCAACCGCCACGGCCTGATCGCCGGCGCCACCGGCACCGGTAAAACCGTGACGTTGCAGCGCCTGGCCGAAGCGTTCAGCGACGCCGGTGTGGCAGTGTTCGCTGCCGACATCAAGGGCGACCTGTGCGGCCTCGGTGCTGCCGGCAACCCGCAGGGCAAAGTGGCCGAGCGCATCGCCGGCATGCCCTGGCTCGGTCACACGCCGCAGGCTTATCCCGTGACGCTGTGGGACATCCACGGCGAATCCGGACATCCGCTGCGCACCACGCTGAGCGAAATGGGTCCGCTACTGATCGGCAGCCTGCTCGAGCTGACCGACAGTCAGCAGTCGGCGCTTTACGCGGCCTTCAAGGTGGCGGATCGCGAAGGGCTGTTGCTGCTGGATCTCAAGGATCTGAAAGCGCTGCTCAATCACCTCAAGGACAATCCACAGTTGCTCGGCGAAGACGCCGCGCTGATGACCACCGGTTCCAGCCAGGCGCTGCTGCGCCGGTTGGCGACGCTGGAACAGCAGGGCGCCGAAGCCCTGTTCGGCGAGCCGGCGCTGCAACTCGAAGACATTCTGCAACCGGGCGCCGATGGCCGTGGACGTATCCATCTGCTCGATGCCAGTCGGCTGGTGCACGAGGCGCCGAAGGTTTACGCAACGTTCCTGCTGTGGCTGCTGGCCGAGTTGTTCGAGCAACTGCCCGAGCGCGGCGACGCCGACAAGCCGCTGCTGGCGCTGTTTTTCGACGAGGCGCACTTGCTGTTCAGCGACACGCCCAAAGCTCTGCAAGAACGGCTCGAGCAAGTGGTGCGTTTGATTCGTTCCAAAGGCGTTGGCGTGTATTTCGTCACCCAGTCGCCGGCGGATCTGCCGGATGACGTGCTGGCGCAGTTGGGCTTGCGTATTCAACACGGTCTGCGTGCGTTCACCGCCAAAGAGCAGAAATCCCTGCGCGCCGTGGCGGATGGCTTTCGGCCGAATCCGGCGTTCGACAGTCTGTCGGTACTGACTGAGTTAGGTATTGGTGAGGCGTTGGTGGGCACCTTGACCGAGAAGGGCACGCCGGAAATGGTCCAGCGTGTGTTGGTGGCGCCGCCGCAATCGCGGATCGGCCCGCTGACTGAAACCGAGCGCACCGTGCTGATCGCCGGCTCGCCGTTCAAGGGCCGTTATGACAAGCCGATCGATCGCGAGTCGGCCTATGAAATCCTGATGGGACGCAAAGGGCTGGCGCCCGAGGCTGAAACACCAGCGGGCAAACCAGCGGCCGCAGAGCCAAGCCTGGCTGACCGCGCTGGCGAATTCCTCGGCACGGCGGCAGGGCAGGCGCTGAAATCGGCGATGCGCCAGGCGGCCAATAATCTCGGCAAGCAGTTGGTGCGGGGGTTGATGGGTTCTTTATTGGGTGGCAGCAAGCGCCGCTGATCTCAGGCGAATCGAAGATCAAAACTGTGGGAGCGAGCCTGCTCGCGAAAGCGCTGTGTCATTCAACATCAATGTCGTCTGACACGGCCTCTTCGCGAGCAGGCTCGCTCCCACACGGAATGGTGTGCGCGGTCAGGTCTTGCTTTTGGCATGCGCCGCCAGCCGCTCCAGCGCCGCGCGCAATCCCGGATCGCTGATCCCGTCGGCCGTCGACTGAATCGTCTCTGCCGCACTGCTCGACAGATCCATGGTGTGCCCAACCGCCCGATGCTGCACGATCGGCGGGCGCACGCTGAATTTGATCCGCGTCAGGTTGGCGAACTCTTCGAACAACTGCAGTTGTCGTTGCAGACGTTTCTGCTGATAGCGCAGGCGCGTTGCCCAATGGCCGTCAGTGACCACCAGCGACAGCTCGCCTTCGCGCCACTTGGCCACCCGGCAATGCTCGCGGGCAGCCGGTTGCAGCTGACTTTCGAGCAGGCGCTGCAAATGCTCCAGACGCTGGGCATGGCCGAGGATGGCTTTCAGCGGTTTGGCTTCACGTAACAGAGCGGCGGGTGCTCTGGCCGTGAGAGGGCGAAACGCCATGATCGAACACCTGAAGGAACAGAGGCGCCATGGTAGCAGAAAGCTGCGGAACCTCTGGGCCATTGCTTTTGTCCCTGATTTGCTCATTAAATCAACGCCTGACTTCTTTCCCCCGACGGGTTGAAGTTGAGCAAAACGCCCCTATTTTAAGTGAGCCCCGTCAAAGCGCAGTGCCAGCATCGTGGAACATCGCCACTTTCCTCACCACCGTTTCCGGGTAGAATGCTCGTTCGCATGCGGCCATGAGGGCTGCACGGGCGACTCACGGGGCCGCCCTCCATCCCTTTAGTGTGGAAGATCCTGCCGATATGTTTGCGCCTTTGTTAAAGAAACTTTTTGGAAGCAAGAACGAGCGTGAAGTCAAACGCATGCTCAAGACGGTGCAGCTCGTCAATGCCTTCGAAGAGCAAATGGTGGCCCTTTCGGACGATCAATTGCGCGCCAAGACCGCCGAGTTCAAGGCCCGTATCGCCAAAGGGGAGACCCTCGACAAGCTGTTGCCGGAAGCCTTCGCCGTCGCCCGCGAGGCCGGCAAGCGTGTGATGGGCATGCGCCACTTCGACGTGCAACTCGTCGGCGGCATGACCTTGCACGAAGGCAAGATCGCCGAAATGCGCACCGGTGAGGGCAAGACCCTCGTGGCCACCCTGGGTGTTTACCTCAACGCACTGTCCGGCAAGGGCGTGCACGTTGTGACCGTGAACGACTACCTGGCCCGCCGTGATGCCAACTGGATGCGCCCGCTGTATGAATTCCTCGGCCTGACCGTCGGCGTCGTGACGCCGTTCCAGCCGCCGGAAGAAAAGCGTGCCGCCTACGCCGCCGACATCACCTACGGCACCAACAACGAATTCGGTTTCGACTACCTGCGCGACAACATGGCGTTCAGCATGGATGAAAAATTCCAGCGCGAACTCAACTTTGCCGTGATCGACGAAGTCGACTCCATCCTCATCGACGAAGCGCGTACTCCGCTGATCATTTCCGGTCAGGCCGAGGACAGCTCCAAGCTGTACATGGAGATCAACAAACTGATCCCGCAGCTGGAACTGCACGTCGAGGAAGTCGAAGGCCAGGTCACCAAGGCCGGCCACTACACCGTTGACGAAAAGACCCGTCAGGTCGAACTCAACGAAGCCGGTCACCAGTTCATCGAAGAAATGCTCACCCGCGTCGGCCTGCTGGCCGAAGGCGAGAGCCTGTACTCGGCGCACAACCTTGGCCTGCTGACCCACGTCTACGCCGGTCTGCGTGCGCACAAGCTGTTCAATCGCAACATTGAATACATCGTGCAGGACGGTCAGGTCGTACTGGTCGACGAACACACCGGTCGTACCATGCCGGGTCGTCGTCTGTCCGAAGGCCTGCACCAGGCCATCGAAGCCAAGGAAGGTCTGAACATTCAGGCCGAGAGCCAGACCCTCGCCTCGACCACTTTCCAGAACTACTTCCGTCTGTACACCAAGCTGTCCGGCATGACCGGTACCGCCGACACCGAAGCGTTCGAATTCCACCAGATCTATGGTCTGGAAGTTATGGTCATTCCGCCGAACAAACCGTTGGCGCGTAAAGACTACAACGACCTGGTGTTCCTCACCGCCGAAGAGAAATACGCGGCGATCGTCGCGGACATCAAGGAAAGCATGGCCGCCGGTCGTCCGGTGCTGGTGGGTACCGCGACCATCGAGACGTCTGAGCACATGTCCGAATTGCTCGTCAAAGAAGGCATCGAACACAAGGTTCTCAACGCCAAGTTCCACGAAAAAGAAGCTGAGATCATCGCTCAGGCCGGTCGTCCGGGTGCGCTGACCATCGCCACCAACATGGCCGGTCGTGGTACCGACATCCTGTTGGGCGGCAACTGGGAAGTGGAAGTCGCTTCGCTGGAGAACCCGACTCCTGAGCAGATCGCGCAGATCAAGGCCGACTGGCAGAAGCGTCACCAGCAAGTATTGGAATCCGGCGGCTTGCAGGTAATTGCTTCCGAGCGTCACGAATCGCGCCGTATCGACAACCAGCTGCGTGGCCGTGCCGGCCGTCAGGGCGATGCCGGTTCGAGCCGCTTCTACCTGTCGCTGGAAGACAGCCTGATGCGCATCTTCGCCTCCGACCGCGTGAAGAACTTCATGAAAGCCCTGGGCATGCAGCCGGGCGAAGCGATCGAGCACCGTATGGTGACCAACGCGATCGAGAAGGCGCAGCGCAAGGTTGAAGGCCGCAACTTCGACATCCGTAAGCAACTGCTCGAGTTCGACGACGTCAACAACGAACAGCGTAAAGTGATCTATCACATGCGTAACACGTTGCTGGCCGCTGACAACATCGGTGAGACCATCGCCGACTTCCGTCAGGACGTGCTCAACGCTACCGTCAGCGCGCACATTCCGCCGCAATCGCTGCCAGAGCAGTGGGACGTGGCCGGTCTGGAAGCGTCGATCGAAAGCGATTTCGGCGTGAAACTGCCGATCCAGCAATGGCTCGACGAAGACGATCACCTGTACGAAGAAACCCTGCGCGAGAAGCTCATGACCGAGCTGATGGCGGCGTACAACGAGAAAGAAGACCAGGCCGGTGCCGAGGCGCTGCGCTCGTTCGAGAAGCAGATCGTCCTGCGCGTACTCGACGACCTGTGGAAAGATCATCTGTCGACCATGGATCACCTGCGTCACGGCATTCACTTGCGTGGCTATGCGCAGAAGAACCCGAAGCAGGAATACAAGCGCGAATCCTTCACACTGTTCTCCGAGCTCCTCGATTCGATCAAGCGCGACTCGATCCGCGTGCTCTCGCATGTTCAGGTTCGTCGCGAAGATCCGGAAGCCGAAGAGCAACGTCTGCGTCAGGAGGCCGAAGCACTGGCGGCGCGCATGCAGTTCGAGCACGCCGAAGCGCCTGGCCTGGATCAGCCGGAAGCGCTGGGTGAAGAGGTCGATGTGGCACTGGCCACCGCCGCTGCCCCGGTTCGCAACGAGCAGAAGCTGGGCCGCAACGAACTGTGCTACTGCGGTTCGGGCAAGAAATACAAGCATTGCCACGGGCAGATCCAGTAAAACCCGTTTCAATCGCTGAACACCCCGCGCCGCGACCGGCTCCTGCCGTCGCGGCGTTTTGCCATTTATCCCACCGTCCTTTCCCGTGGCGGTGCTGACATCATTGAGTAAGGAGCGCATTCATGGCTGTTGGTCTTGGTCCTTTGCCAACGTTGCACCCGGTTGCCGGTTTTGAACTCGGTATCGCCTCGGCCGGCATCAAGCGCCCGGGGCGCAAGGATGTAGTGGTGATGCGCTGTGCTGAAGGTTCCACCGTGGCTGGCGTGTTCACCCTGAACGCGTTCTGCGCCGCACCAGTGATCCTGGCGAAAAAGCGCGTGCACAATGCCGTGCGTTACTTGCTGACCAATACCGGCAATGCCAACGCCGGTACCGGCGAGCCTGGCTTGGCGGCTGCCGAGCGCACCACCGCTAAGTTGGCCGAGCTGACCGGCGTCGATGCCAGCCAGATTCTGCCGTATTCCACTGGCGTGATCGGCGAGCCGCTGCCGGTCGAGAAGATCGAAGGCGCACTGCAAGCCGCGCTGGATGATCTGTCGGAGAACAACTGGGAAGCCGCGGCCACCGGGATCATGACCACCGACACCCTGCCCAAGGGCGCCAGCCGCCAGTTCGAGCATGACGGCGTGACCGTCACTGTCACCGGCATCAGCAAAGGCGCCGGCATGATTCGGCCGAACATGGCGACCATGCTGGGTTACATCGCCACCGACGCCAAAGTCTCCCGCGAGGTGCTGCACAACCTGATGCTCGACGGCGCCAACAAGTCGTTCAACCGCATCACCATCGACGGCGACACCTCGACCAACGACTGCTGCATGCTGATCGCTACAGGCAAGGCCGCGCTGCCCGAGATCACCCGCGCTGAAGGCGAGCTGTTCGCCAAGCTGAAACAAGCGGTGTTCGAAGTGTGCATGGACGTCGCCCAGGCCATCGTGCGTGACGGCGAAGGCGCGACCAAATTCGTTACCGTTGAAGTGAATGGCGGCGGCAACCATCAGGAATGCCTGGACGTCGGTTACACCGTGGCCCACTCGCCGCTGATCAAGACCGCGCTGTTCGCCTCTGACCCGAACTGGGGCCGTATCCTCGCTGCCGTGGGCCGTGCCGGCGTGCCGGATCTGGACGTGAGCAAGATCGACGTGTTCCTCGGCGACGTGTGCATCGCCAGCCGTGGCGCCCGCGCCGCGACCTACACTGAAGCCCAGGGCTCGGCGGTGATGCAGCAGGAAGAAATCACCATCCGCATCGAACTGGGCCGCGGCGATTGCAGCGAAACCATCTGGACCACCGACCTGTCGCATGAGTACGTGAAGATCAACGCTGAATACCGTACTTGATTCAAGGTGTGGGAGTGGGCTGCCGGCCTCTTCGCGGGCAAGCCCGCTCCCACAGTGATTGCGGTCGTTCACAAATGCCGTGTACACCACCAAAACCTGTGGGAGCGGGCTTGCCCGCGATGACGGACGACCAGACGCCAGACATTCTGGATTGTTTCCCTGACGAAAAGGCGCCACACCATGTCCCTGCACCTGATCATCGGCGACAAACTGCTTTCCTCCTGGTCCCTGCGTGCGGCACTGGCGCTGGACCTGACCGGCGCACCCTACAGCGAAGAGCTGATCAAGCTCGGCAAACCCGACACCCGCGAGCGCCTGCTCAAGCACTCGCCGACCGGCAAGGTGCCGCTGCTGCATACCACCCGTGGCACCATCGCCGATTCGCTGGCCATTGCTGAGTACCTCGCTGAGCAGTTTCCGTCCGAGCAACTCTGGCCGAGCGATACCTTTGCCCGCGCCCAGGCCCGCTCGGCCTGCGCACAAATGCACAGCGGCTTCTTCGCCATGCGTAACCACATGCCGTTCAACCTGAGCCAGGACGCACCGCTGAACCCGGTGCCGCCAGAAGTGAAGGTCGATATCGAACGCATGCTCGCGCTGTGGGCCGAATGCCGCGCGGCAGCGACGGAAGAGGGGCCGTACCTGTTCGGTCGTGTCAGCCTTGCCGATGCCTTTTTTGCGCCGATCGCCGTGCGCTTGCGCACCTATCAGGTGAAGCTGCCGGCGGTCGACGAAGCCTATGTTGAAACCATCTACCAATGGCCCGCCTTCAAAGCGTGGCAAAAGGCTGGACTGGAGGAATTGAACCCGTGAAACGCGTCCACGTCGCCGCTGCCGTCATTCGTGACGGCGCCGGCAAAATCCTTATCGCCCGCCGTGCCGACACCCAGCATCAAGGCGGCTTGTGGGAGTTTCCCGGTGGCAAGGTCGAGGCTGACGAGTCTGTCGAATCGGCACTGGCTCGCGAGCTGCACGAAGAGCTGGGCATCATCGTTGATGCTGCGCGGCCGCTGATCAAGGTTCGCCACGATTACCCGGACAAACAGGTCTTGCTGGATGTCTGGGAAGTCTCGGCGTTCAGTGGCGAACCCCACGGCGCTGAAGGCCAGCCACTGGCCTGGGTCACTGCCAGGGAATTGATTGACTATGAGTTTCCGGCGGCCAATCAGCCGATCGTCGCGGCGGCGCGCTTGCCTGCCGAATACTTGATCACTCCCGAAGATCTGGAAGGCCCGGCCTTGTTGCGCGGCATCCAGAAAGCGATTGCCGGCGGAATCAAATTGATCCAGCTGCGCGCACCCAACGGCTACGACCCGAAATACCGGGATCTGGCGGTGGATGCGGTGGGCCTGTGCGCCGGCAAGGCGCAGTTGATGATCAAAGGGCCTTTCGAATGGCTCGGCGATTTCCCGTCTGCCGGATGGCACATCACCGCTGCCCAACTGCGTAAATACGCAGCGGCAGGACGTCCGTTGCCGGCGGAGCGCTGGCTCGCGGCGTCCTGCCATGACGCCGAAGAACTGGCGCTGGCCGAGCAGATGGGCGTTGATTTCGTCACTCTGTCGCCGGTGCAGCCGACGCTGACGCACCCGGATGCGCAGCCGTTGGGGTGGGAGCAGGCACAGGCGTTGATTGACGGTTTCAGTAAACCGGTGTTTCTGCTCGGTGGAGTAGGGCCGGCGGAACGCGAGAAAGCCTGGAGTGCTGGGGCTCAGGGTGTGGCGGGGATTCGGGCGTTCTGGCCTGATCCAGTGTAAGGGCTACCGACCTCTTCGCGAGCAGGCTCGCTCCCACAGTGGATTGCATTTCTCCAGTCAGAATGCAGTCAAATGTGGGAGCGAGCCTGCTCGCGAAGGCGCCCTGACAGGCGCTACTTTCCTCCAGGTTTCGCCGCCGGCTGCCACAAAATCTCCGCCACCCCTTGCCGCCGCGCAATCAACCGCGCCACAACAAACAGCAAATCCGACAACCGATTGATATACGCCAGGCCAACCCCGGCCAACGGCTCCAGCGCATTCAAATGCTGACAGCGCCGCTCGGCACTGCGCGCCAGACTGCGGCAGACATGTGCCTGCGCAATCAACATCGAACCACCCGGCAAGATGAAGTTTTCCAGCGGCCCCAGCTCTTCATTCCACACATCGATGGCCGCTTCCAGCCGCTCGATTTCGGCCTCGTTCAACGCCTGATATTCAGGCATCGCCAGTTCGCCACCGAGGTCGAACAGGCGATGCTGACAAGGCGCCAACACTTCGATGATTTCATTCAGCGCCGGATGCACTTCGCGCTCGGCGAGCAAACCGGCGAGCAACACGCCGACCTGACTGTTCAGCGTATCGACCTCGCCGATCGCCTCGATGCGCGGGTGATCCTTGGGGACGCGACGGCCGTCACCGAGGCCGGTTTCGCCTTTGTCGCCGGTGCGGGTGTAGATCTTCGACAAGCGAAAGCCCATGGGTTACCTCGGTAGTGAATTGGTTTCGGTGGTCAACGGCGCAGGCTGCACCAGCGGCAGACGCAGAGTGAAGCAAGTGCCCTGGCCGGGCGCCGACTGCACTTCCATCTGGCCTTTGTGATTGTTGGTGATGATGAAGTACGACACCGACAGACCAAGCCCCGTGCCCTGGCCGATTTCCTTGGTGGTAAAGAACGGCTCGAAAGTGCGCTTGCGCACGTTCTCGCTCATGCCGATGCCGTTGTCCTCGACCTGAATCTCGGCCCACGGCGGATTGAGTCTGGTACGCAAAATGATCCGGCCCGGCTCGCTGTCGTCTTCGCGCTGATGAATCGCCTGCGCGGCATTTTTCAGCAGATTGAGCAGCACCTGTTCCAGTTCGTTGGCGGTGCCCGGCACTGGACCCAGTGCCGGGTCGAACTGGCGGATGATCGCCTGGCCCTTGAAGTCGAAACCGATGGCCAGATCGAAGTCGTTGCCGGCGATCTCAACGGCTTGATCGATCAGCGCCGGCAGATCGCAGGGCGCCATTTGCCGGGTGCTGCGGCGGCTGAAGCTGAGCATGTGCGTGACGATTTTCGCCGCGCGGGCGCCGGCCTGTTGAATGCCGTCGAGCAGTTGCGGGACTTCGCGGCCTTGCAGGTAGCGGTTCACAGTGTCCAGTTCGATGCCCAGTTGTTCGGCAGTCTCGATGTTCTTCGGCAGATCCGCCGACAGACGCCGGCGAATGTTCTGCACGTTGTGCAGGATCGCGCCGAGCGGGTTGTTGATTTCGTGGGCCATGCCGGCCGCGAGGCCACCGACCGAGAGCATCTTCTCCGACTGCACCATCATTTCTTCCAGCGACAGACGCTGAGTGATGTCGTCGATACGGATCACCACGCCACGCCCGGCACCGCCCATCAGCGGATAAAACGTCAGCGCATAATGCTTGGGTTCATCGTCCTTGAACCAGGTTACCCGGTCGACTTTGGCCACGGTGTGCTGTTCGACGGTGGCCTTGAGCTGCGGCAAAAACGGCTTGAGCGGTTCGAAGGCGAGGAAGATCGGCTGGTTCAAAGCCTCATCCAGGCGTGTACCGGAGAGCGCGCTGGCCTCCTGGTTCCATTGAGTGACGTAGAGCTGCTCGTCGAGGGCGATCAGCGCCGAGGGCATCGAGTCGATGATGCTGTTGAGGTAATTCTGGAAGCCGGTGAGTTTCTTTTCGATCTTGCTGCGCACCTGGACTTCCAGTTCCAGTTTGCGGTTGGTGTGGCGGGTTTCCTCGGCCAGGCCTTGCGCCTGATCGTAGGCGGCCTGCGAGTCGTCGCGGGCGCGTTTCAATTGCTGCTCGCGGGCTTCGATGCGCGAAAGCATGGTGTTGAACGCCTCGGCCAGACTGCCGATTTCGTCGTGGTTGCCGCGCGCGGCGCGCAGGGCGTAGTTCTCTTCGCGGGTGACCTGCCGGGACAATTCCTCAAGCTGGTGAATCGGTCGGGTAATCAGACGTTTGATCTGCCGGGCGATGACCAGCCACAGCAAGACGCTGAAGATCAGGATGCCGAGGCTTGCGGTCAGAGTGCCGGTGTAGAACGCCATCGGCAGTTCGCTGCTGGCGACCAGCAACAGATGCCCCGGCGCGGCACCGGGGCGGGGCAGGGTGATCAGTTGGTTGCTGCGAAACTCGGTGAGTTGCCAGGCTTCGACATGGCGGTAGCGCTCGGGGAGGCTGAGTTTTTCGCCGCGCTGCACTTGCGCCAGGCGTTCACCCTTGCCGTCGTACAGGGCGGCGGCGCGCAGCGGTGAATAACTGTCGAGCTCCTTGAGCAGGCGCTCGGCGCTGCGCGGCGACTCCAGCGCATCGCTGACCAGACTCGGATTGGCGATCAGCCGGCCGATGGTCTGCAGGGCCTGTGGTGCCATGCTTTCCTGGGAAATGTAGTAGGCGGCGCTGATAAAGGTCAGGTTGGCGACCAGCAGAACCGTGGTTAACAACACCAGCAGGGCGGCCAGCAGTTTCTGGCCGACCGGCAGGTTTTCAAGGCGCTGGCGCAATGGCATCAGGTTTATCGCAGCAGGGGAACAAGTCGTCAGCCTAGCGGCTGCTCAGTCACTGGGCAATCCACGCTTGCGCAGATGCGCCACCAAACGTTGCTGCAACTGGTGCAGATGCGGCAGATACAACTGATGGCGCTCGGCGACTTTGCAGGCGTGGCCCAATAGATAGCTGATTTCGGTGCGGCGCTGGTTGGCGACGTCCTGATACATCGAAGAGTAATTGGCGGCGGTGGCGTGGATCACTCGTTCGACTTCCGCTTGCAGATTGTCCGCCGCAGCGGGTTGGCCGCAGCGTTCGAGCAGTTCGGTCAATTCGGCACAGAGTGTGGCAAGTTCGCAGTGATGCTCGCTCAGCCCGCCGTTGCGGCAATCGTGGAGCACGGTCAGCGGGTTGATCGCGCAGTTCAGCGCCAGTTTGCGCCACAGGCGGGTGAGGATGTCAGCGCTCCATTCATGGGGGATGTTCGCCGCTTGCAGGTCGTCCAGCCAGACCGGCGCCAGCGGATTTGCGCCATCGCCCAGCCAGTTGAAACCGTGACCGGCAAACACCACGCGCCAATCGCCATCGCGGAACGCGCCCTCGGTGCTGGAGGCGCTGATGCAGCGCGCTTGCGGCACGCGCGCGGCGACGGCGTCCTGACTGCCAAGGCCGTTTTGCAGGAGGATCAGTTCGGCGTCCGGAGCGAGGCGGGAAGCGAGGCGGGCGACGGCCTCTTCGGCGTCATAGGCCTTGCACGCAACCAGCAATCGGCGAATCGGCTCGGGGCTGTCCGGGGTTTCGCCGGGAACTGCATAGGTATGAGCTTGTCCGTTTTCTACCAGGGTCAAGCCGCCCACTGCCTCGTAGCTGTGCAAACGCGCCGCATCGCGCAGGATCAGTTGCACAGGCAAGCCGGCCCGGGCCAGACGTGTCGCCCAGAGTGTGCCGAGGCTGCCGGCGCCGAGTACGTGCCAGGTGGTCGACATCAGTTTTTTGCTCGATTGCTTGCAGGCATGTGCGGCTCGCCGTATCGGTAGGAAAAGACCCGTTATAATGAGCCCGATTTTAACCGCAAGCCAAGCGCGCTCCATCCACATCGAGCGCGCCTTTTTATTGGAGAGATTACATGCCGTCGTTCGACGTGGTATCCGAACTGGACAAACACGAACTCACCAACGCGGTCGAGAACGCCGTGAAGGAACTCGATCGTCGTTATGACCTGAAAGGCAAAGGCAGCTTCGAGTTCAAGGAAAAGGACCTGACCGTCAGCCTTACCGCCGAAGCTGCTTTCCAGCTCGAAGCGATGATCGAAATCCTCAAGCTGGCGCTGACCAAGCGCAAGATCGACGTGCAGTGCCTTGAGGTCAAGGATGCTTACGCTTCCGGCAAACTGATGAAGCAGGACGCCATCCTCAAGGAAGGCATCGACAAAGAGCTGGCAAAGAAAATCGTCGGCCACATCAAGGAGGCCAAGCTCAAGGTTCAGGCCGCCATTCAGGGCGAGCAGGTGCGTGTCACTGGCAAGAAGCGCGACGATTTGCAGGAAGCCATCGCGGCCCTGCGTGCCAAGGAATTCGGCATGCCGCTGCAGTTCAACAACTTCCGCGACTAAGCTTGGTCTGAAGGCTATGTGGGAGCGAGCCTGCTCGCGAATGCGGTGTTTCATTCAGCGAAAAGTTGACTGACACGCCGCATTCGCGAGCAGGCTCGCTCCCACAGTTGTTTGTGAATACACCCCGGGAAGCCGGAAATCAGGAGATAGAACATGGATTTGAATGCGGAAGTGGACCACCTGGTCAAGGCGTCCCAGGCGTGGATCCCGATGATCATGGAATACGGCAGCCGCGTACTGCTGGCAGTGATTACCCTGGCGATCGGCTGGTGGCTGATCAACAAGGTCACGCAGAAACTCGGCGGTCTGCTGGCTCTGCGCAATGCCGATCTGGCCCTGCAAGGCTTTATCAGCAGCCTGGCCAATATCATTCTCAAGGTGCTGCTGATTGTCAGCGTCGCGTCGATGATCGGCGTCGAAACCACCTCGTTCGTCGCGGCCATCGGTGCTGCGGGTCTGGCGATCGGTCTGGCCCTGCAGGGCAGCCTGGCCAACTTCGCTGGCGGCGTGCTGATTCTGCTGTTCCGCCCGTTCCGTATCGGTGACTGGATCGAAGCCCAAGGTGTAGCGGGTACCGTCGACAGCATTCAGATTTTCCACACCGTGCTGCGTACCGGCGACAACAAGACCATCATCCTGCCCAACGGCAACCTGTCGAACGGCATCATCACCAACACCAACCGTCAGCCAACCCGCAAAGTCGTGTTTGATGTCGGCGTGGATTACGAAGCGGATCTGCAGAAGGCCCGTCAGGTGTTGCTGGATCTGGCCAAAGATCCCCGCGTCATGCAGGACCCGGAGCCACAGGCAGTGATTTCGACATTGGGTGACAGTTCGATCACAGTTTCCCTGCGTGTCTGGGTTAAAACTGCGGATTATTGGGACGTGATGTTCATGTTCAATGAACAGGCGCGTGATCGTTTGAAGGCTGCGGGCATTGATATTCCATTTCCGCAGAGGGTTATACGTGTAGTGCAGGAATCTGCCACGCAGTAAGCGTCTTTGAAGTTGGCTTGGCAGTCAGCAACTAATATAGAACCCGAGCAGTGTGCACACTCTCGGGTTTTTTATCGGCGCGATGAAACTATGCTGGCTAATAAGTAGCTAGCTAATGTTTGTCTTTTTGGTTAGTTATTCATCCATAAAAAAACCGCCCACCTGATTCAGGCGAGCGGTTTTGTTAGAGCAGAGCTCTACAGTACGTCAGCTTCGCATCCTTATTAGAGGATGTTCAGTGGGTACTCGATGATCAGACGGGTGTCGTTGTTATCAGACGAGTAACCGCTGTAGGCACCGTTGGAGCGGTACATGGCGTAACGCAGACGGAACGACAGGTCTTTGGCCGGACCTTCCTGAACCACGTACTTGGACTCGGCGTTCCACTCGTTCTCTTTACCTTCACCCAGACCGTTGGTGGTGATGTGGTCACCCATTACGTAACGGGTCATGAAGCTCAGGCCAGGTACGCCGTAAGTTTTCATGTTCAGGTCGTAGCGAGCTTGCCAAGAGCGCTCGTCGCGGCCCACGAAGTCGGAGATCTGAATGGAGTTGGCGACGAAAATGGTGCTGTTGCCGTCAACGCCGTAGTAGTAAGCGTTGTCACCGCTGGAACGCTGGTGAGCGAGGGTGAATTTGTGAGCACCGATGCTGTACGCAGCAGCCAGGGACCACAGGTTGTTGTCTACACCGGTGGTGCCATCGCCAATTGCGTCAACCAGATCACCGCGGCTGTCGCCTTTGGTGTGGTAGCCGTTGAAGTCGAAGTTCAGCGACTGCTCGTCGTTGATCGGCAAGGTGTAGTTGAGGTTGACGTAGTACTTCTTGAAGTAGTCGTCAGCGTCGGAAGCCGCCAGTGCACCGGTGAAATTGTCGGTGAACGAGTAGCTGGCGCCAAAAATGTTGATGCTGGTCAGGCCTTTGCCGCCATTGCCATCTTCATCCGGCAGACCACCGATGCTGTCGCGGCCCATGCCGGTTTGCTTGCTGAGGGCGGTGAAGCGACCTGCGCTCAGTTCCAGACCTTTGATCTCTTTGGAAGTGATCAGGGTACCGGTGGCGACTTCTGGCAGCAGACGGCTGTCGTCAGTGGCGAAAACCGGGCTGGCAACGAATTGCTGACCGTATTTCAGAACGGTGTCGGATACACGGAATTTGACTGCGCCGCCGACCTTGCCCTGGGATTTCTCAGGGTTGCCATCGCTGTCGTTGGCGAACAAACCGTTACCACGACGACCCGAACCGCCGTCCAGTTTTACCGAACCCATGGCCATGGCGTCGAGACCGAAGCCTACGGTGCCTTGAGTGAAGCCCGACTCGTAAGTCAGCAGTTGGCTGAGACCGCTATCCTGGCGATAGCCACTTTTGAAAGTGCCGTCACCGTTGGAAACGTTGCCCGCGCCATTTTTGTAGTCGCGGTTCATGTATTCGAAACGAGTCTTCAGTTTCAGGCTCTGATCTTCCAGGAAACCTTTGGCTTCATCTTGAGAAGACGCCATTGCGAACTGCGAGGTGCCTGCTGCAACAGCCAGGGCGATCATGCTCCACTTCATCACGCGCATCGTGATTTGCTCCTTTGGTTTTTAGAAGAGTACTGCCGTCCCACCTGTTTTATTATCTGGGCGGCTCTTTCTTTTTGTGTCGGCGCAAACTTATATCACGCCGACATTGTTGGCGATACTTGCGAAATCAACCTTTCAGCTTCTTTACGGCGTTGTCGCAAAAGGAGCGCTGGATGTCGCAAATTCACAGTACCGATGCAGCCGGACTGACAACTTTATCGCTGTTTCCGGGCCTTTTTTGCATCGCTAAAAAAGAGTCCCTGGCAAAACACTTGAATCTCCATCGGGCAACCCTGCCACTGTTTTTATTGGCTTCAAGCGACCACTTCCAGTGGTGCGCTTATAGTCCATACGGTTACTAATGCAACAAGCGTGCACAAACCGCGAAAACGCTGCGGTTATTTTTCTATGGGCCGCTCGCAGATGTGAAAACCGTGTGAAAACGGGGCTCCGGAGCCTTTTTTGCTGCGGGCTTGACGAGGTTCTCCCAATGGTGTTGCAGCGTACCCAGGGTGCGCAGGACAGCAAAAAACGTTACCGGTTCACCCCTTACTGAGTATTTAGCGGATGCCCGACCCAGTGAGCGTAGTCGTGTTGTGCAGTTTTGGTGCAAAAAAATTATGAATCCAGCCTTGGCCAATCTGGCGGCGACTGACCTGAGGTACGGCAGATCAAGGATTTTCGTGCAGCTCTTCACGTCAAGGCTCATGTCGGGGCCTGTGTTGGTGCGCGGCCGGGATAAATGTTTCATGTCGGAGCGCCTGACGATTTACTGCTGGCAGCGGCGTGAAGCTCGCTGCATTCGCAGGTATGCTGCCGTTCTGTCGCTTGGCGCGCTGCTTCGAATGGGCCGCCGCTAAGCTGAGTTAGAGGATCAGCGGGAGTGCTCACAGTGTTTGCTTTGGATTCACGACTTCAACAGGACGCCCTGGTCATCGGCGACTTTCCGTTGTGCCGGCTGTTGCTGTCCAACGACAGCAATTACCCTTGGTTCATCCTGGTACCTCGTCGCGAGGATATAAGCGAGTTGTTTCAGTTGGATGTCGCCGATCAGCAGCAACTGTGGCAGGAAACCACCACCCTTGCCGAGTTACTCAAGGATTCGTTCGACGCCGACAAGCTGAACGTGGCAACCCTGGGTAACGTTGTCAGCCAGTTACATATGCATGTGATCGTGCGTAAGCGTGACGATGTCGCCTGGCCGGCTCCGGTCTGGGGCAGGCACCCGGCCAAGCCGTACAGCGCGGAACAGGTAGCAGCCATTCGCGAGCGCTTGCGTCTGGTGCTGACCGATGAATTCACTTTTTTGGAGGGCTGAGTCATGAGCCTTGAGGGACGCGTAACCGATCTGGAAAGCCGTCTGGCCTTTCAGGATGACACCATTCAGGCTTTGAACGATGTGCTGGTGGCCCAGCAGAAAGTCATCGAGCGCCTGCAATTGCAGATGGAAGCGCTGATCAAGCGTCACGAAGAAATGGTCGGGCAGTTCGGTGCTTTTGAGGAAGATGCACCGCCGCCGCATTATTGAGCCATTCGGCAGGCATAAAAAAACCGCGAACAGTCAGGCTGCTCGCGGTTTTTTTGCTTTGGATCAGCGACGCGGCAGGGCGGCGATCACGTCCTCGGCTTGCAGGCCCTTGTCGCGGTTCATTACCGAGAACTCGACGCGCTGGCCTTCGACCAGGACGCGGTGGCCTTCGCCACGAATGGCGCGAAAGTGCACGAAAATATCATCGCCGGAGTCCCGGGAGATAAACCCGAAACCCTTGGAAGTGTTGAACCACTTCACGGTGCCGGTATCGCGATTGCTCATGTCATAGGTGGTCGGCGCAGCGGCCGGTGACGATTTGTAGAAGCTCACGGCCAGATGCAGCAGCACGGCAACCAGGGCGATCACCAGACTGAACAACACCGCCGGCTGGCCAGCGATGACCGGCATTGGTGCGATCAGCGTCAGGGTTTGCAGGACGACAGTCAGCACCAGCAGGGCGCTGACCAGATTTTGCAGATGCTGGCGCGGGCCTTTGTTCCAGTACGGAATCACTGGAGCGATGACCAGGTTCAGCAGGCCGAAAAAGGCCAGGTAAAGTGCATCGGGCTGTTGCAGGTAAGGAACGGCTTCGGCTTTCAGGCTGGGTATGAACGACAGCAGCAAGGCTGCTGCGCCCATTAGCAGGTGGACGATTTTCAACATTTTGATTGGCTCACGTTATGACGGCTCACAAGGAAGAGCTGAAGGCGCACGGTTCGCTTCAGGACAAAATAAGAGGCGGTGGACACGTACACGGCATCAGCCTATGCGCAACACCCCGGAAAATAGGGCATGGCGACACACTGCCTATTTAACAGCAAAGCCTGCGGCTACTCAAATCAGCCCGGCCAGCGGCAGAAAAACGGTCGATTTGTCGCAGTCTGACCACGGATTCATAGCTGCGAGCCGGCTCTTGCCTTGCTACAGTGGGACCGAACCTGCTGGATGAATTCAATCACTGTTAGGGGGCAAGCATGGCAATTGATATCGGTATCAGTGAAGAAGACCGCAAATCCATCGTCGAAGGGCTGTCGCGACTGCTGTCGGACACCTACGTGCTGTATCTGAAAACCCATAACTTCCACTGGAACGTCACTGGCCCGATGTTTCGCACGTTGCACCTGATGTTCGAAGAGCAATACAACGAGCTGGCGCTGGCCGTCGATTTGATCGCCGAGCGTATCCGTGCGTTGGGCTTCCCGGCGCCGGGTGCCTACGCGACCTACGCGCGTCTTTCTTCTATTAAAGAAGAAGTCGGTGTGCCGAGCGCCGAAGACATGATCAAGCAATTGGTCGAAGGTCAGGAAGCGGTGACCCGTACCGCGCGCGGCATTTTCCCGCTGCTGGACAAGGTCAGCGACGAGCCCACCGCTGACCTGCTGACCCAGCGCATGCAAGTGCACGAGAAAACTGCGTGGATGCTGCGCGCACTGCTCGAGGAATGATCCAGGCGCTGCGGACGGCGTGAGGTCGTCCGCATGCTCTCCAGACTCTTACCGTTGTCGTTGGCTTATCCTACGAGGCTGGTCAACAAGTCGTATGGCGCTAACTTTGTCACTGGGTTTTTATGAAGGCGCAGGATGTTGCCTTATAAATCAGCAGTCATGGCAAAGGAGTGTCAACGCTATGGTAGAAGGAGACAGGCGAAGCGACAGGATGTCGGCTTCGCGGCATGTAATAAAGGTCGATCCGTTTGTCAGCGAGTTCGACATGAATCTGATCCGGCCGCTGTCGCGGTCGATTCGCCTCAATGGTTTTGCGACCTGCCTGCGACTCGAGCAGGTCTACTGGAACATCCTCGGCGGCATGGCCGAGGACAATCATTGCTCGATCAGCACACTGCTATCCCACGTTGATCGTGAGGTGCATCTGCGTTACGGCGGAGTGAAGAATTTCAGTGCGCTGGTGCGGGTGGTTTGCGTCATGAACGGGATCAAAGATCTCGCACCCGCAGTTTCGCGCTGAAACGGCGGTTGCAACGAGGTTGCGGGCCGTGCAGCGTTACGGCTGCACAGCCCGCATTTAATCGATATAATCCCGCGCTTTCGCCGCAAAGCCCTGCGCGCGGCAGCAATCTGATCGCCGAGACACCTCCATGCCAATGTACGATTACCTATGTGCTTCCTGTGGTCATCAGTTGGAAGCCATTCAGAAGATCAGCGACGCACCGTTGGTCGATTGCCCTGCCTGCCAGGCGCCCGAACTGAAGAAGCAGCTGTCCATGCCGGGTTTTCGCCTCAGCGGCAACGGTTGGTACGAGACCGACTTCAAGACCGGAGCCAAGAAGAATCTGGCCGGTGGCGACAAAGCTGACTAGGGTTCAAACCCTGAACGAACGACACGCGTGAGTTTCCGCCCTGCTTGATGGCGGCGGGATCTCCACCGAATTTCGAATTACGAGAAGCGAACCACACCATGATGCGCAGCCACTATTGCGGCCAACTGAACGAAAGCCTGGAAGGCCAGGAAATTACCCTTTGCGGATGGGTTCACCGTCGCCGCGACCACGGCGGGGTGATTTTCCTCGATATCCGTGATCGTGATGGTCTGGCTCAGGTGGTGTTCGATCCGGATCGCGCCGAGAGCTTCGCCGCCGCCGACCGCGTGCGCAGCGAATACGTCGTGAAGATCACCGGCAAGGTGCGTCTGCGTCCGGCCGGCGCGACCAACGCCAACATGGCCTCGGGCATGATCGAAGTGCTGGGTTATGAACTGGAAGTGCTGAACGAGTCGGAAACCCCGCCGTTCCCGCTCAACGAGTTCTCCGACGTCGGCGAAGAAACCCGCCTGCGCTATCGCTTCCTCGACCTGCGTCGTCCGGAAATGGCCGAGAAGCTGCGCCTGCGTTCGCGCATGACCACCAGCATCCGTCGCTTCCTCGACGAGAACGGCTTCCTCGACGTCGAAACGCCGATCCTGACCCGGGCCACTCCGGAAGGTGCGCGTGACTATCTGGTGCCGAGCCGTACCCACGCCGGTTCGTTCTTCGCCCTGCCGCAATCGCCGCAGCTGTTCAAGCAACTGCTGATGGTCGCCGGCTTCGACCGTTACTACCAGATCGCCAAGTGCTTCCGTGACGAAGACCTGCGTGCCGACCGTCAGCCGGAATTCACCCAGATCGACATCGAGACCAGCTTCCTCGATGAAAAAGAGATCATGGGCCTGACCGAGCAGATGATCCGCAACCTGTTCAAGGAAGTGCTGAACCTGGAGTTCGGCGAATTCCCGCACATGACCTTCGAAGAAGCCATGCGCCGCTACGGTTCGGACAAGCCGGACCTGCGTATTCCGCTGGAACTGGTTGACGTTGCCGACCAGTTGAAAGAAGTCGACTTCAAAGTCTTCAGCGGCCCGGCCAACGATCCGAAGTGCCGCATCGCCGCACTGCGTGTTCCAGGCGGGGCGAGCATGCCGCGCAAGCAGATCGACGACTACACCAAGTTCGTCGGCATCTACGGTGCCAAGGGCCTGGCGTACATCAAGGTCAACGAGCGTGCCGCCGGTGTTGAAGGTCTGCAATCGCCGATCGTGAAGAACATCCCGGAAGACAAGCTCAACGTGATCCTCGATCGCGTTGGCGCAGTCGATGGCGATATCGTGTTCTTCGGTGCCGACAAGGCCAAGATCGTCAGCGAAGCCCTGGGCGCGCTGCGTATCAAACTCGGTCACGACCTGAAGCTGCTGACCTGCGAGTGGGCGCCAATGTGGGTCGTCGACTTCCCGATGTTCGAAGAGAACGACGACGGCAGCTTCTCGGCGCTGCACCACCCGTTCACTGCACCGAAGTGCACCCCGCAGGAGCTCGAAGCCAACCCGGCCGGCGCACTGTCCCGTGCGTACGACATGGTCTTGAACGGCACCGAGCTGGGCGGCGGTTCGATCCGTATCCATCGCAAGGAAATGCAGCAAGCGGTATTCCGTCTGCTGGGCATCAATGAAGCGGAACAGGAAGAGAAGTTCGGCTTCCTGCTCGACGCGCTGAAGTACGGTGCACCGCCGCACGGTGGTCTGGCCTTCGGTCTGGACCGTCTGGTGATGCTGATGACCGGCGCCCAGTCGATCCGTGAAGTGATCGCCTTCCCGAAAACCCAGAGTGCTGCCGACGTGATGACGCAGGCTCCGGGCGTAGTGGATGCCAAGGCATTGCGCGAGCTGCACATTCGCCTGCGCGAAACGCCAAAGGCTGAGTAAGACGGGCCTGAAGGCGCATCTTCGGATGCGCCTTTTTTCTTTCTCAGGTCGAATTTTTCAATTGCCGGCCGCTGCCTCGGCGGGGCGGGCAAGGTTTCAAAGAGCATTCGGAGCAAGTTATGGCAGGTCATTCCAAGTGGGCAAACATCAAGCACCGCAAAGAACGTCAGGATGCCAAGAGGGGCAAGATCTTCACCAAGTGGATCCGTGAACTGACCGTTGCGGCCCGTCAGGGTGGCGGTGATCCGGGTTCCAACCCGCGTCTGCGTCTGGCTCTGGACAAGGCGTTGAGCGCGAACATGAGTCGCGACATCATCGACCGTGCCGTCGCGCGCGGTGCCGGCGCCACTGAAGCGGACAACGTTGAAGAACTGACCTACGAAGGTTACGGCCCGGGCGGTGTGGCGGTGATGGTCGAGTGCATGACCGACAACCGCAACCGCACTGCGGCGGCTGTGCGTCACGCGTTCAGCAAGTGTGGCGGCAACCTCGGCACCGATGGTTCGGTGGCGTATCTGTTCGAGCGCAAGGGCCAGATCAGCTTCGCTCCGGGCGTCGATGAAGACGCACTGACCGAAGCGGCACTGGAAGCCGATGCCGATGACGTGGTCACCCACGAAGACGGTTCGATCGACGTGTTCACCTCGTTCACCGGTTTCTATGCGGTGCGCAACGCGCTGGAAGCGGCCGGGTTCAAGGGCGATGATGCGGAAATCGTCATGCAGCCGACCACGAGCGCCGAGCTGGATCTGGAAGGTGCGGAGAAAGTGCTCAAGCTGATCGACATGCTTGAGGACCTGGATGACGTGCAGAACGTCTACTCCAACGCGGACATCCCGGAAGACGTCGCCGCTCAGCTTGGCTGATAAGCGACTAGTCTTCCTTGTGGGAGCGAGCCTGCTCGCGAAAGCGGTGTGTCATTCAGCACCTGTATCTGCTGACATACCGCCTTCGCGAGCAGGCTCGCTCCCACATTTGCTATTGGCTGTCAGGTAAATCGTTTTATGAATCTGCAGGCGTTATGACTCTAATCCTTGGTATCGACCCCGGTTCGCGCATCACCGGTTACGGGATCGTTCGCGATACCGGGCGGGGTGGCTGCATCTATGTGGCCTCGGGCTGCATTCGCACCGGCTCCGGCGAGCTGCATGAGCGTCTGCAGATCGTCTATCGCGGCGTGCGCGAAATCATCAAGACCTACGGCCCGGTGACCATGGGCATCGAAAAGGTGTTCATGGCGAAAAACGCCGACTCGGCGCTCAAGCTCGGGCAGGCGCGCGGCGCTGCGATTGTCGCCGGCGCCGAAGAGTGTCTGGAAATCGCCGAGTACACCGCCACGCAAGTCAAACAGGCGGTGGTCGGCACCGGTGCGGCCAATAAGGAGCAGGTGCAGATGATGGTCATGCACATGCTCAAGTTGACCAGCAAGCCGCAGATCGACGCCTCCGACGCCCTCGCGATTGCCATTTGCCATGCGCACACGCGCTCAAGCCTGCTGCCGCACGGGCTGGGAACCGCACGCAGTCGTGGCGGGCGCCTGCGTCTCTGATAGCATCAGCATCAATTTTCTCGAAAGTGACTTCGCGGTGCCTGTGTTGTCGGCGCGCAAGCCACCTTCAATCGTCGCCAGCCCACGGCTGGCCAGCGCTCAAGGATTCAAAACGTGATTGGACGCTTGCGCGGCACCCTGGCTGAGAAACAGCCGCCGCACCTGATTCTCGATGTGAACGGCCTTGGCTATGAGGTGGAAGTGCCCATGACCACCCTTTATCGTCTGCCGTCGGTCGGCGAACCGCTGACCCTGCACACCCATTTGGTCGTACGCGAAGATGCGCAATTGCTCTATGGTTTTGCCGGCAAGCGTGAGCGAGACTTCTTTCGCGAGCTGATCCGTCTCAATGGCGTCGGACCGAAACTGGCGCTGGCGTTGATGTCGAGCCTGGAGGTCGACGAGCTGGTGCGCTGCGTGCAGTCTCAGGACACTTCGGCGCTGACCAAGGTGCCGGGGGTTGGCAAGAAAACCGCCGAGCGTTTGCTGGTGGAATTGAAAGATCGCTTCAAGGCCTGGGAAACTTCGCCGGCGATGTTCGCGCTGGTGCCGAATCAGCCGGACGGCCCGGCGCCGGTCAACAGTGCCGAGACCGATGCGGTCAGCGCGTTGATCTCGCTGGGCTACAAGCCGCAGGAAGCGAGCAAGGCGATTTCCGCGATCAAAGACAAGAACCTGAGCAGCGAAGACCTGATCCGCCGCGCTCTGAAGGGAATGATTTAAGTGATTGAAGCTGATCGTCTGATCGCCGCCGCGCACAGCCCGCGCGAGCGCGAAGAAGTCCAGGATCGGGCCATCCGCCCGGTCAGCCTGGCCGACTACATTGGCCAGCCGACCGTGCGCGAGCAGATGGAGCTGTTTATCCAGGCCGCCCGTGGCCGCAGCGAATCCCTCGATCACACCCTGATCTTCGGCCCGCCGGGGCTGGGCAAGACCACGCTGGCGAACATCATTGCCCAGGAAATGGGCGTGTCGATCAAGAGCACCTCCGGGCCAGTGCTGGAACGCCCGGGTGATCTGGCCGCGTTGCTGACCAATCTTGAGCCGCACGATGTGTTGTTCATCGACGAAATCCATCGTCTGTCGCCGATCGTTGAAGAAGTGCTGTATCCGGCGATGGAAGATTTCCAGCTCGATATCATGATTGGCGAGGGGCCGGCGGCGCGCTCGATCAAACTGGACCTGCCGCCTTTCACTCTGGTCGGCGCCACCACCCGCGCCGGCATGCTGACCAATCCGTTGCGTGATCGCTTCGGTATCGTCCAGCGCCTGGAGTTCTACAGCACGGCGGATCTGGCAACGATCGTCAGTCGTTCGGCGGCCATTCTCGGTCTGCCGCTGGATCCGGAAGGTTCGTTCGAGATCGCCCGTCGCGCCCGTGGCACACCGCGAATTGCCAACCGTCTGCTGCGGCGGGTGCGCGATTTCGCTGAAGTACGCGCCAAGGGCCACATCACCAAAGCGGTGGCGGATCTGGCGCTGAACCTGCTGGACGTCGATGAACACGGTTTCGATCACCAGGACCGGCGTCTGCTGCTGACCATGATCGAGAAGTTCGACGGCGGCCCGGTCGGTATCGACAGTCTGGCGGCGGCGATCAGTGAAGAACGCCACACCATTGAAGACGTGCTCGAACCGTATCTGATCCAGCAGGGCTACATCATGCGCACGCCACGGGGCAGGGTAGTGACGCGGCATGCCTATCTGCATTTCGGTTTGAATGTTCCGTCACGCATGGGCGAGATGCCCGTGGCAGACGAGTTTCTGGACGCCGTCGACGATTGATACACATTTGTTGGTGATTTATTCAGGGTTTGTACTGTCAGACGACGGTACTTTTGCGTTAAAGCTTTGAAACCACGAAAAACAGTTGTCTGGCCGGATTGGCAACCTGAGGAGTAAGCACTAGAGTATGCGCGCGCAAAACGGGCTTGAGCCGTTCGCACATCGTTGTCGCGTTTATTACGAGGACACCGATGCGGGCGGCATCGTGTATTACGTTAATTACCTCAAGTTTATGGAACGGGCTCGAACCGAGCGGCTACGGGAACTGGGTTTTGCCCAATCTGTGCTTGCCGGAGAGGACCTGTTGTTCGTCGTGCATTCCAGCGAAGCGCGCTACTACGCGCCGGCGCGACTGGATGACGAACTGCTGGTAAGCGCTGATGTAATCGAATTGAACCGTGCCAGCCTGCGCTTCAAACAGCAGGTCAGGCGGGCCACGGATAATGTGCTGCTCTGCGAAGGGCAGTTTTTGGTGGCCTGCGTGCGCACCGACAGTTTGAAACCCCGGGCCCTTCCCGAAGACCTGCGTGCGGCCTTCGCCGACGCGGTCGGCCCGGGTACACACTCAAAGCAGGAGATAAAGCGTGGAAGCTAACGTCGTCGACCATTCCTCCATGTGGAGCCTGGTCAGCAATGCCAGCATCGTGGTGCAGTTGGTAATGTTGACCCTGGTGGCCGCATCGGTGACCTCATGGATCATGATCTTTCAGCGCAGCAATTTGCTGCGTGCCGGTCGACGTGCCCTGGAGAGCTTCGAAGAGCGCTTCTGGTCGGGTATCGACCTGTCCAAACTGTACCGTCAGGCCGGCAGCAACCCTGATCCGGATTCGGGCGTGGAGCAGATCTTCCGTGCCGGCTTCAAGGAATTCTCCCGTCTGCGTCAGCAGCCAGGTGTCGATCCTGAAGCCGTGATGGAAGGTGTCGCCCGTGCCATGCGCGTGGCCATCTCGCGCGAAGAAGAGAAACTCGAGCAGAGCCTGCCGTTCCTCGCCACCGTCGGTTCGGTCAGCCCGTACATCGGTCTGTTCGGCACCGTGTGGGGGATCATGAACTCCTTCCGTGGTCTGGCCAGCGCCCAGCAAGCGACGCTCGCCACCGTTGCCCCGGGTATCGCCGAAGCCCTCATCGCCACCGCGATCGGCCTGTTCGCTGCGATCCCGGCGGTCATCGCTTACAACCGTTTTGCTGCGCGCAGCGAAACCTTGCTGGGCCGCTACTACACCTTCGCCGATGAATTCCAGGCGATCCTGCACCGCAAAGTGCACACCAGCGAAGAATAAGCAGGTATTTCCCGATGGCTTTAATCGCTCGAGCTCGCAAAAAGCGCAAGCCGGTCGCCGAGATGAACGTGGTGCCCTACATCGACGTGATGTTGGTGCTGCTGGTCATCTTCATGGTGACCGCGCCGATGCTCAATCAGGGCGTGAAAGTTGATCTGCCCAAGGTTTCCAGCGAAGCCTTGCCGCAGGACAACAACACTCAGGTCCTGACCATTTCGATCAAGGCTGACAAGACCTACTACTGGAACCTTGGCAGCGAAGTCGACACCGAGAAGCAACAGGACAGGGCCATGACCCTGCCACAGATGACGGACGCGGTGACCAAGATCATCCGCGCCGGCACCGAGGGCGGCAAACGCACCCAGGTGTTCATTCGTGGTGACAAAACTGTCGACTACGGCGCCGTCATGGGTGCCATGGGCGGGTTGCAGAAAGCCGGGGTCGGTAACGTTGGTCTGATTACCGAGGCCCCCTGATGCAGCAACAGCGAGAGCCGTCCGCCTCGGAAAGCTACTTCTGGCCTAGTGTTCTGGCAATCGTCCTGCACGTGCTGGTTTTTGGCATGCTGTTCGTCAGTTTTGCCTTCACGCCCGAACTGCCGCCGGCCAAGCCGATCGTCCAGGCGACTCTGTACCAGCTGAAATCGAAAAGTCAGGCGACCACCCAGACCAATCAGAAGATTGCGGGTGAGGCGAAGAAATCCGCCGCGCGCCAGACCGAAGTCGAACAGATGGAACAGAAAAAGATCGAGCAGGAAGCGGTGAAGGCGGCGGAACAAAAGAAAGAGGAAGCGGCTCAAAAGGCCGAGGAAGCCAAGAAGGCAGACGAGGCGAAAAAAGCCGACGAGGCGAAAAAGGCTGATGAAGCCAAGAAAGCCGACGACGCGAAGAAAGCCGAAGCGAAAAAGGCCGAAGAGAAACAATTGGCTGATATAGCCAAGAAGAAGGCCGAAGACGAAGCGAAGAAGGCTGCTGAGGAAGAGGCGAAGAAGGCCGCTGCCGAAGAAGCCAAGAAGAAGATCGTCGAAGACGCGAAGAAGAAAGCCGCCGAAGACGCCAAGAAGAAAGCTGAAGCTGAAGAGGCGAAGAAGAAAGTCGCCGAAGACGCGAAGAAGAAAGCTGCTGCCGATGCTGCGAAGAAGAAAGCGCAGGAAGCGGCACGCAAATCCGCCGAAGACAAAAAGGCCCAGGCCCTGGCAGATCTGCTTTCCGACACGCCGCAGCGTCAGCAGGCCCTGGCAGATGAGCAGGGTGACGAAGTTGCCGGCAGTTTCGATGACCTGATTCGCGCTCGTGCAGCGGAAGGCTGGGCTCGTCCTCCTTCGGCGCGCAAAGGCATGACGGTCGTGCTGCAAATCGGCATGTTGCCGGACGGCACGGTGACTTCGGTCAGCGTCGCCAAGTCCAGTGGTGACGGTCCGTTCGATGCTTCGGCAGTCGCGGCAGTGAAGAATATTGGACGTTTGACAGAAATGCAGGGAATGAAGCCGAGCGATTTCGCTCCGTATCGTTCATTCAAGATGACATTCACACCTGAGGATCTAGCCTTGTGAGAAACCTTCTTCGAGGAATGCTGGTCGTGATCTGCTGCATGGCAGGGATCGCGACGGCAGATGAAAAGAACATTCTGGTCACCAGCGGCAGCGATCGGGCCACCCCGATCGCCGTCGTACCGTTCGGCATGCAGGGCGGCGCCGTGCTGCCTGATGACATGGCTGAAATCATTGGCAACGATTTGCGCAACTCGGGCTATTACTCGCCTATTCCGAAAGCCAACATGATCAGCCAGCCAAGCCAGCCGAGCGAAATCATCTTCCGTGACTGGAAGGCGGTGGGTGCTCAGTACATGATGGTCGGCAGCATCGCTCCAGCGGGCGGTCGCCTGCAGGTGCAGTGGGCGCTGTTCAACGTCGCCACCGAGCAGAAAGTGGCGGACGGCAGTGTTTCCGGTACGACCGACCAGATCCGTGACATGGCGCACTTCATTTCCGATCAGTCGTTCCAGAAGCTGACCGGCATTGAAGGTGCCTTCTCGACACGTTTGCTTTACGTAACGGCCGAGCGTTTTTCCGAGAAGAACACTCGTTACACGCTGCAACGCTCCGACTATGACGGCGCACGCGCAGTGACTCTGCTGCAATCGCGCGAGCCGATCCTGTCGCCGCGTTTTGCACCGGACGGCAAGCGTATCGCCTACGTGTCGTTCGAGCAGAAGCGTCCGCGTATCTTCATGCAGAACATCGACACCGGTCGCCGTGAGCAGATCACCAACTTCGAAGGCCTCAACGGCGCGCCAGCCTGGTCGCCGGATGGCAATCGCCTGGCGTTCGTGCTGTCGAAAGACGGCAACCCGGACATCTACGTGATGAACCTCGGTTCGCGTCAGATCAGCCGCGTAACCAATGGTCAGGGCATCAATACCGAACCGTTCTGGGGCAAGGATGGCTCGACCATCTACTTCACCTCCGACCGTGGCGGCAAGCCGCAAATCTATAAAACCAGCGTCGGTGGCGGTGGTGCCGAGCGTGTGACGTTCGTGGGCAACTACAACGCCAACCCGAAACTTTCGGCTGATGAAAAGACTTTGGTGATGATTCATCGTCAGGATGGCTTCACCAATTTCAAGGTGGCAGCTCAGGATCTGCAGCGAGGTAGTGTAAAGATCCTCACTGATAGCACTCTGGACGAGTCACCTACTGTTGCGCCCAACGGCACCATGGTAATCTACGCCACCCGCCAACAGGGCCGGGGAGTCTTGATGCTCGTGTCCATTAATGGACGCGTGAGGCTCCCGCTTCCTACCGCTCAAGGCGAAGTCAGAGAACCGTCCTGGTCCCCTTACCTGAAGTGAGCGGGCGCTACACGTTTTACTTAACACACTGGGGTTCATTAGGAGTTTCACGATGGAAATGCTGAAGTTTGGTAAATTTGCTGCGCTGGCTCTGGCCATGGCTGTAGCTGTAGGTTGCTCGTCCAAAGGCGGCGACAACGCCGGTGAAGGCGCTGTTGATCCAAACGCTGGTTACGGCGCAAACACCGGTGCCGTTGACGGTTCCCTGAGCGAAGAAGCTGCTCTGCGCGCAATCACCACCTTCTACTTCGAATACGACAGCTCGGACCTGAAGCCAGAAGCCATGCGCGCTCTGGACGTTCACGCCAAAGACCTGAAAGCAAACGGCGCTCGCGTTGTTCTGGAAGGCAACACCGACGAACGTGGTACTCGTGAGTACAACATGGCACTGGGCGAGCGTCGTGCGAAAGCCGTTCAGCGCTACCTGGTACTGCAAGGTGTTTCCCCAGCTCAGCTGGAACTGGTTTCCTACGGCGAAGAGCGTCCAGTTGCTACCGGCAACGACGAGCAGTCCTGGGCCCAGAACCGTCGCGTCGAACTGCGTAAGTAATTCGATATGCGAACGTGCCGTCGTGCTGTAACTGTTCTGGCTCTCAGCCTTGCGCCGCTTGCGGCGTGGGCTGCGGTTCCTGTGGTCGATGACAACTCCGGTTATAACAATAGCGGGAGCAGTTATCCGCCTGCGGGTTACGGTACGAACGGCGCCTATGCCGGGGGAGCGGCTTCGGCCCCTGCCTCGGCACAAGGCATGCTGTTCAACCAATTGCAACAGATGCAGGATCAGATCTCGCGCCAACAGGGCGTGATCGAAGAACTGCAGAATCAGGTTTCGCGCATGAAGCAGGAATCCCTGGAGCGATACCAGGATCTTGATCGGCGCATAGGATCCGGCGTTGCACCAGCCGCGACTCCCGAGAATTCTTCTGCCGGTGGCGATGCAAGTGCTGCTGCCGGTGCTGCCGGTGCTGCCGCAGGCGCGGGTGCTGCTGCGGCAGCCCAGGCCCCTGCTGCGGGTAGCGAACCGGCTGATCCGGCCAAGGAAAAGCTGTATTACGATGCCGCTTTCGACCTGATCAAAGCCAAGGATTTCGACAAGGCCAGCCAGGCCTTCGCCGCTTTCCTGCGCAAATACCCCAACAGCCAGTACGCGGGCAACGCTCAATACTGGTTGGGCGAAGTGAACCTGGCCAAGGGTGATCTGCAAGGTGCAGGTCAGGCCTTTGCCAAGGTTTCGCAGCTGTATCCCAAGCACAACAAAGTGCCGGATTCGCTGTACAAGCTGGCTGACGTAGAACGCCGCCTCGGTCATACCGACAAGGTCAAAGGCATTCTGCAGCAGGTGGTGTCCCAATATCCGGGCACTTCCGCCGCGCAGCTGGCCCAGCGTGATTTGCAGCGCATGTAAGCCTGTTCATCCGCGTTTTGAAGAAACCCGCGCTTGTCGCGGGTTTTTTCGTTAGAATTCACGCCCTTTTTCTGAAACACGCTTCTTGTGGTCTACGCGTTGGCGGGATTGCCTGAAGTGCCTGACGGAGGCGGACAGCCTGTTTAGCTGTTACGCCCGTGGCGACTATGCAAGACACATTGAGAATCACCGAAGTTTTCTACTCGTTGCAGGGGGAAACTCGGACTGCCGGGCTGCCCACGGTTTTCGTGCGCCTGACCGGTTGCCCGTTGCGTTGCCAATACTGCGACAGCGCTTATGCGTTCAGCGGCGGCACCGTCCGTACCCTCGACGACATCCTTGAGCAAGTGGCCGGATATCGTCCGCGCTACGTCTGTGTCACCGGCGGTGAGCCGTTGGCTCAGCCGAACGCCATTCCTTTGCTTGAACGGTTGTGTGATGCCGGTTACGAGGTGTCGCTGGAAACCAGCGGCGCCCTCGACGTATCCGCCGTCGATCCGCGTGTCAGTCGCGTCGTCGACCTGAAAACGCCGGGCTCGAAAGAAGCCCATCGCAACCGTTACGAGAACATCGAACTGCTGACCCGCAACGATCAGGTGAAGTTTGTCATCTGCTCGCGGGAAGACTATGACTGGGCGGTATCGAAACTGATCCAGTACGGGCTTGATAGACGTGCGGGTGAAGTGCTTTTCTCCCCAAGTCATCATGACCTCAATGCCAGGGATCTGGCGGATTGGGTGGTGGCAGATAACCTGCCAGTGCGGCTGCAACTGCAGTTGCATAAATATCTATGGAATGATGAGCCGGGGCGCTGAGATGATTGAACAACTGAACACTACCGAAAAACGTGCCGTTATCCTGCTTTCGGGCGGCCTCGACTCGGCCACCGTCGTGGCGATGGCACGCGCCGAAGGCTACGCCTGCTACACCATGAGCTTCGATTACGGCCAGCGCTCCCATGCTGAATTGCATGCCGCCGCCCGCGTTGCTCGCGATCTGGGAGTGGTCGAGCACAAGGTCATCGGATTGAACCTCAATGGCATGGGCGGCTCGGCGCTGACTGACACCAGCATCGATATTCCGGAAGAGCTGGGCGAAGGCATTCCGGTGACTTACGTGCCGGCGCGCAACACGGTGTTCCTGTCGTTGGCATTGGGTTGGGCCGAAGTGCTCGGCGCGCGCGACATCTTCATCGGCGTCAATGCAGTGGATTATTCCGGCTACCCGGATTGCCGTCCCGAGTTCATCGAGTCGTTCGAGCGCATGGCCAACCTGGCCACCAAAGCGGGCGTGGAAGGCAATGGCTTCCGCATTCAGGCGCCACTGCAAAACCTGAGCAAGGCGCAGATCGTCCAGGCTGGCGTGAAGCTGGGCGTGGATTATGGCCTCACGGTTTCCTGCTATCAGGCAGACGATGACGGCCGCGCCTGCGGCAAATGCGACAGCTGCCGCCTGCGTGCTGAAGGCTTCGCGGCGGCAGGTGTGAGCGATCCAACCCCTTATTTTTGATCTTTTTCAAAAAAGGTGTTGAATAGTCCTTAGAAATCAGTATTATACGCGCCACCACACAGCGGGTCGTTAGCTCAGTTGGTAGAGCAGTTGGCTTTTAACCAATTGGTCGTAGGTTCGAATCCCACACGACCCACCATATTTGGCGGTTTAGAAAATCCGGAAGGCCCACGAAAGTGAGGATTTCCGGGTTTTTTTTTGCCTGCAATTCGGGCGTTCGACGTTTCAGCGCGGGCGGCCTGACACAGGTCAGAATCATCTTTTGTATCAACGGGATATTCTGTAGCCTTGCGCAGCTTCAACGCTGTCCGTGCCTGATGATACTCACTCTCCCGGCGGTACCCTCTAACGGTCCGGAGCCGGGTGTATACTCGACTTTCGCGCGAATGCGCCTGCAGGTCTTGCGAACATGACGCAGATTTCCGAACGCCTTCTGGTTCAAGCCCACCTCGACGCCAAACAGCCCAAACCGCTGACGGCAGAAGAGGAGGCTTATTACCGTTCCGCCATCGCCGCCGAGCTCAAGGCTCAGGACGCGGTGCTGGTTGCCCACTTTTATTGCGATCCGGTGATTCAGGCCCTGGCCGAAGAGACCGGCGGCTGTGTATCCGATTCCCTGGAAATGGCCCGCTTCGGCAATGCCCATCCGGCCAAGACCGTGGTGGTCGCCGGCGTGAAGTTCATGGGCGAGACTGCAAAGATTCTCAACCCGGAAAAACGCGTGCTGATGCCGACCCTGGAGGCGACGTGCTCGCTGGACCTGGGTTGCCCGGTCGATGAGTTCTCGGCGTTCTGCGACCAGCACCCGGAACGCACCGTGGTGGTTTATGCCAATACTTCCGCCGCCGTGAAGGCTCGGGCTGACTGGGTGGTGACCTCGAGCTGCGCACTGGAGATCGTCGAAAGCCTGATGGACAACGGCGAGACGATCATCTGGGGCCCGGACAAGCATCTGGGCACCTACATTCAGCGCAAGACCGGCGCCGACATGCTGCTGTGGGACGGTGCTTGCATCGTCCATGAAGAATTCAAGTCCAAGCAGCTCGAAGACATGAAGGCGCTGTACCCGGACGCGGCGATTCTGGTGCATCCCGAGTCGCCGACTTCGGTGATCGAACTGGCGGACGCCGTCGGTTCCACCAGCCAGTTGATCGCTGCCGCGCAAAGCCTGCCGAACAAGACCCTGATCGTCGCCACCGACCGTGGCATCTTCTACAAGATGCAGCAGCTGTGCCCGGACAAGGTCTTTATCGAGGCGCCTACCGCCGGTAACGGCGCCGCGTGCCGCAGTTGTGCACATTGCCCGTGGATGGCCATGAACACCCTTGAGCGCACGCTCAAGAGCTTGAAAGAAGGCACCAACGAGATCTTTGTCGATCCGGCGCTGATTCCCCAAGCGATCCGCCCGTTGAAGCGCATGCTCGACTTCACCCAGGCAGCGCGGATGAAATTGGCCGGTAACGCCTGAGTGAACCCCTTGTATGAGTGAGCCCTGTGGTGAGGGGATTTATCCCCGTTCGGCTGCGTAGCAGTCGTTAGGAAGCGCACGCGGTGTGTCTGATACACCGCGGTGGTTGATTTTGGGGCGGCTTCGCCACCCAACGGGGATAAATCCCCTCACCACAGGCCGACTCTTGAGCATGGACATTATTTGCTCTTCTTCGGGATCCGCACCACACGCGTATCCGAATAGATGTCGTGCCAAGTGCGTTTCTGCTTGTCGAACAGCGACCAGAAGAATCCCAGCCCGACACACAACCACGACGCGATCGACACCATAAAGCGCAGCAGCGCCTGCCACAGGCTGATCGCTGTGCCGTTGGCGTTCTGCACGCGGATCCCCCACACCTGCATGCCCAGTGTCTGCCCGCCATGGGTCCAGAACTTGGCAAAGAAGCCGAACAATACCAACAGCAGCACCGTGGAGTAGAGCGGATCACCATCCAGCTGGCCGGCGTCGGTCATCACTCGCAGACGCTCTTCGCCAATGATCGCCGCCTGGATCAACTTATAGATGAATCCGGTGACGATCAGCAGGGCGGTGCACAGCAGGAAGTCGTAGAACATCGCCGCCAGACGACGACCGAGAGCAACGGGAGGAAAGTCCCCTTGCGGCGTGAGCAGGTGTTTCGACATGGCAGCCTCGGGACGCGAATGGAAGCGCCATTTTACGGATAAGCGCGCACAAAAAAGCCCCTGATATCAATATCAGGGGCTTTTTCGTATCAGAAGATCAGGCTTCTGCTTGTACTTCGTCAGCCTGCATGCCTTTCTGGCCTTGCACGGCAACGAAAGTCACCTTCTGGCCTTCTTTCAGGCTCTTGAAGCCGTTGCCTTGAATGGCGCGGAAATGTACGAACAGATCCGGACCGCTTTCTGGAGTGATAAAACCAAAACCTTTCTCGTCGTTAAACCACTTGACGGTACCGCTCTGACGTGTGGACATTTCTTATTTCCTTTGACGCATAAATTGATGACAGCCCCTTTCACATGAAAGAGTACTGGAGCTGGTTGCAAGGAGTAAGAAGACGTCGAGCGGGATGTAGCTAACTTGTAGGCTACTGCCCAGGTCACGATTCCAAGCTGACCCATGCAAACACAGTGGACAAACTCTACGCCAACTACGGGAGAAAAAACAAGCCCTGCGAAGGCCCCGGTTTTACTGCTCTTCGCGGAAATTAGTCAGTTCACTAGTGCAGTCTTAGACGATTGTCTGGTTCAGTTTTTTGCAGTCGTTATAAGCAACGTTCATATTCGAAACAGATGTTAAAAAACGCACTGTTTTATGGCGATTGCGTTACACATTAGTGCACGCATAACGCAATCGCGTTACTTATAGAAACAGTCAATCAACCGCGATAGTAGCGTTGTGGAACAAATGGCATTTTGCTTACAAGCATTTGCACCTTTTTCCCACGGACGATGGCCCACACAGGTGTATCGAGCGTGACGTAGGCGCTGTCGAGGTAACCCATCGCCAATGGCCCGCCCAAGGTCGGACCGAAGCCGCCGCTGCAGACGCTGCCGATGATCTCGCCGGCCTCGTTGACGATCTCTGCGCCTTCACGCACCGGGGTACGCTCCTGTGGCAGCAGGCCGACGCGTTTGCGTGCGACGCCGTTCTGTTGCTGCGCGAATATCTGCTCGGCGCCCGGGAAACCGCCGGCCCGCGCGCCATCGGCGCGGCGGGGCTTGGAGATCGCCCAAAGCAGGCTGGCCTCGATCGGCGTGGTTTCGGTGTTCATGTCATGGCCGTACAGGCACAGGCCGGCTTCCAGACGCAGCGAGTCGCGGGCGCCAAGACCGATGGCCTTAACCTCTGGTTCGGCGAGCAGGGCGCGGGCGAGTTTCTCCGCTTCAGCGGCCGGTACCGAGATTTCGAAACCGTCTTCACCGGTGTAGCCCGAACGGCTGACAAAACAGTCCACGCCGAGCAACGACACACGGTTGAACTGCATGAAGGTCATCTTCGCCACGTCCGGCGCAAGACGCGCCAGCACCGTGACGGCTGCCGGACCTTGCAGGGCGAGCAGGGCGCGCTCTTCGAACAGCGCCGTAATGGTGCACTGATCGCCGATGTGTTTTTGCAGATGCGCGAGATCCTGATCCTTGCACGCGGCGTTGACCACGAGGAACAGTTCGTCATTGCCCAGATTGGCAACCATCAGGTCGTCGAGGATGCCGCCGCTTTCGTTGGTGAACATCGCATAACGCTGCATGCCCACCGGCAGGTCGATGATGTCCACCGGCACCAGGGTTTCCAGGGCTTTGGCCGCATTGGCACCGGTCAGACGAATCTGGCCCATGTGCGAGACGTCGAACAGCCCGGCTTGCTCACGGGTGTGCTGATGTTCTTTCATCACTCCGAGCGGGTATTGCACGGGCATGTCGTAGCCGGCGAACGGCACCATGCGCGCGCCGAGTTCGAGGTGCAGTGCGTGCAGCGGGGTTTTCGAGAGTTGTTCGGTGGACATGCGTGGCTCCTTTGAATTTGGGTTGCGGGTGAGAGGCAAGATCAAGAGCCCCTCACCCCAGCCCTCTCCCGGAGGGAGAGGGAGCTAGTTACGTTTGGCTGAGTTCGTAATCAGCATTCGATAATGTTGACCGCCAGGCCGCCGCGGGCGGTTTCCTTGTATTTGCTTTTCATGTCGGCGCCGGTCTGGCGCATGGTGCGAATGACTTTGTCGAGGGAGACGAAATGCTGGCCGTCGCCACGCATGGCCATGCGCACCGCGTTGATGGCTTTCACCGAGCCCATAGCGTTGCGCTCGATGCACGGGACTTGTACCAGGCCGCCGATCGGGTCGCAGGTCAAACCGAGGTTGTGTTCCATGCCGATTTCCGCGGCGTTCTCGACTTGTTGCACGCTGCCGCCGAGCACTTCGCACAGAGCGCCGGCTGCCATTGAACAGGCCACACCGACTTCACCCTGACAACCGACTTCGGCGCCGGAGATCGAAGCGTTTTCCTTGTAAAGAATGCCGATTGCGGCAGCGGTCAGCAGAAATCGCACGACACCGTCGTCATTCGCCCCGGGGATAAAACGCATGTAGTAATGCAGCACCGCCGGAATGATCCCCGCCGCGCCATTGGTGGGCGCAGTGACCACGCGTCCGCCATTGGCGTTTTCTTCGTTGACCGCCAGTGCATAAAGATTGACCCAGTCGAGCACCGACAACGGATCGCGCAGGGCCGATTCCGGGTTCTTGCACAATTGCCGATGCAGCGCCGCCGCCCGGCGTTTGACCTTCAAACCGCCCGGCAAGATACCTTCGTTACGACAGCCAGCAGCGACGCAGTCCTGCATCACCTGCCAGATTTTCAGCAGGCCGGCACGGGTTTCGGCTTCCGGGCGCCAGGCGCTTTCATTGGTCAGCATCACCTGGCTGATCGACAGCCCGTACGTAGCGCAATGAACGAGCAAGTCCTTGGCGCTTTTGAAAGGGAAGGTCAGTGGCGTGGCGTCTTCGACGATGCGATCGGCACCGGCCGCATCTTCATCGACGACAAAACCACCGCCAACCGAGTAGTACTCGCGACTGCGAATCTGAATCCCCGCCGCATCGAAGGCGCGAAAGATCATGCCGTTGGGGTGATAGGCCAACGGCTTGCGGATCATCGCCAGATGTTCTTTCTCGTTGAACGCAATGCAGTGTTCGCCGAGCAGGTTCAAGCGGCCGTTGCCGCGAATTTCCTGCAGGCGCGCGGCGACGGTTTCGGTGTCGACTGTGTCCGGGTGCTCGCCTTCAAGGCCGAGCAGCACGGCTTTATCGCTGCCGTGACCTTTGCCGGTAGCACCGAGCGAACCGTACAGCTCGACACGCACGCTGGCGGTGCTGGTCAGCAGGTTTTCACGGCGTAGACCCTCGGCAAAGCGCGCAGCAGCGCGCATCGGGCCGACGGTGTGGGAACTGGAGGGACCGATGCCAATCTTGAACAGGTCGAACACGCTTAACGACATGAGTGGTTCTCCGGTTTCTTGTTATGGGGATTGGCGCAGTTTTTGAGATCGGTGCAGATCCCTTGTGGGAGCGAGCCTGCTCGCGAAAGCGTCGGATCAGCCACCATTTACGTTGACTGAAATGGCGCCTTCGCGAGCAGGCTCGCTCCCACAGGGGGATCTAGGGTATTGCTGAAATCGGGGCCGATATTCAGCCCCTCATTCCATTAAGCGTAGCTTTCGATCGACGGGCAGGCACAGACCAGGTTGCGATCGCCGAAGACGTTGTCGACACGGCCGACCGGCGGCCAGTATTTGCCTTCGATCAGCGACGCGACCGGGTAAACGGCTTGCTCACGGCTGTACGGGTGGGTCCATTCGCCGACCAGTTCCGCTGCGGTGTGCGGGGCGTTTTTCAGCGGGTTGTCTTCCTTGTCCAGCGTGCCGTTTTCCACTGCGCGTATTTCCTCGCGGATGCGGATCATGGCGTCGCAGAAGCGGTCCAGTTCTTCCTTGGATTCGCTTTCGGTCGGCTCGATCATCAATGTGCCGGCGACCGGGAACGACATGGTCGGCGCATGGAAGCCGAAGTCGATCAGGCGCTTGGCGACGTCATCGACGCTGATGCCGCTGCTGTCTTTGAGTGGACGCAGATCGAGGATGCACTCGTGCGCCACCAGGCCGTTGCTGCCGGTGTACAGCACTGGGTAATGCTCTTCGAGGCGGCGGGAAATGTAGTTGGCATTGAGGATCGCCAGCTGCGAAGCGCGTTTGAGACCGGCGCCACCCATCATGCGGATGTACATCCAGGTGATCGGCAAAATACTTGCGCTGCCGAACGGTGCCGCGCAGACCGCGCCTTCCTTGCGTTCCATCTGGCCGTGGCCCGGCAGGAACGGGGTCAGGTGCGACTTGACGCCGATCGGGCCAACGCCCGGGCCGCCACCGCCGTGCGGGATGCAGAAGGTTTTGTGCAGGTTCAGGTGCGAAACGTCGCCGCCGAACTTGCCCGGTGCGCAGAGGCCGACCATGGCGTTCATGTTGGCGCCGTCGATATACACCTGGCCGCCGTTGTCGTGAATGATCGCGCAGATTTCGCGGATGCCTTCTTCGAACACGCCATGGGTCGACGGGTAGGTGATCATCAGCGCGGCGAGGTGTTCGCGGTGCTCGATGGCTTTGGCGCGCAGGTCTTCGATGTCGACGTTGCCACGGGCATCGCACGCGGTGACGACCACACGCATACCAGCCATTTGCGCGGTGGCCGGGTTGGTGCCGTGGGCCGACGACGGGATCAGGCAGATGTCGCGGCGCTCATCGCCACGGCTCTGGTGGTAGGCGCGGATCGCCAGGAGACCTGCGTATTCACCTTGCGAACCGGCGTTCGGTTGCAGCGAGATCGAGTCGTAACCGGTGGCGGCGCAGAGCATCGCTTCCAGCTCATCGGTCAGTTGCTGGTAACCGGCGCTTTGTGCGGCCGGGGCGAACGGGTGCAGTGCACCGAATTCGGCCCAGGTCACCGGGATCATTTCACTGGCGGCGTTGAGTTTCATGGTGCACGAGCCCAGCGGGATCATCGTGCGATCCAGCGCCAGGTCTTTGTCCGCCAGTTTGCGCAGGTAGCGCATCAGCTCGGTTTCCGAGTGGTAACGGTTGAACACCGGGTGGCTGAGGATCGGCGACTGGCGCACCAGCGCAGCAGGGATGGTGCTCTGCACCGAGGCGGCCAGCGCAGCGAAGTCCGGCAGGGTCTTGCCGTCGGCGAACAGGCCCCAAAGGGTTTCGATATCAGCCTGAGTGGTGGTTTCGTCGACCGACAGGCCCAGACGTTCGGCGTCGATCACACGCAAATTGATCTGCTCAGCATGCGCCTTGTCGTGCAGCGCAGCGGTGTCTGCGCCGGTAGCGATGGTCAGGGTGTCGAAGAAACTGGCTTGTTCAACTTGAGTGCCGAGAGCAGTAAGGCCCTTGGCCAGGATCGCGGTCAGGTGATGCACGCGGTTGGCGATCTGCGTCAGGCCTTTCGGGCCGTGATAGACGGCGTACATGCTGGCGATGTTGGCCAGCAGCACTTGAGCGGTGCAGATGTTCGAGGTGGCCTTTTCGCGGCGGATGTGTTGCTCGCGGGTCTGCATCGCCAGACGCAGGGCCGGCTTGCCGAAACGGTCAACCGAAACACCGACCAGACGGCCGGGCATGTCGCGCTTGAACGCATCCTTGGTGGAGAAGTAAGCGGCGTGCGGGCCACCGAAGCCCAGCGGCACGCCGAAGCGTTGCGCCGAACCGATGGCGACGTCGGCACCGAATTCGCCCGGTGCGGTGAGCAGGGTCAGGGCGAGCAGGTCAGCGGCCACGGCCACCAGAGCGTTGGCGGCGTGGAAGCGCTCGGTCAGCTCGCGGTAGTCGAACACATCACCGTTGCTCGCCGGGTATTGCAGCAGCGCGCCGAAGAACGGCGTGACGTCAGTCAGTTCGCGCTCATCGCCCACGACCACGTCAATACCGAGCGGCTCGGCACGGGTGCGCAGCACGTCGAGGATCTGCGGATGGCTGTGGATCGAGGCGAAGAACTGGTGGCTGCCCTTGTTCTTGCTCAGGCGTTTGCAGAAGGTCATGGCTTCGGCAGCGGCGGTGGCTTCGTCGAGCAGCGAGGCGTTGGCGATCGGCAGGCCGGTGAGGTCGCTGATCATGGTCTGGAAGTTCAGCAGCGCTTCGAGACGGCCCTGGGAAATTTCTGGCTGGTATGGGGTGTAAGCGGTGTACCAGGCCGGGTTTTCCAGCAGGTTGCGCAGGATCGGCGACGGCGTGTGGCAGTTGTAGTAGCCCTGGCCGATGTAGGTTTTGAACAGTTGGTTTTTGCCAGCGATGGATTTGATCATCGCCAGGGCGTCGGCCTCGCTGAGGCCGTCGTCCATGCCCAGCACGCTGGTGCCCTTGATGCTTTCCGGGATGACGCTGGCGCTCAGCGCTTCGAGGGAATCGAAGCCGAGGCTGTTGAGCATGGCTTGCTCGTCACCGGCGCGCGGGCCGATGTGACGGGCGATGAATTCGTTGGCGGTGCCGAGATTGATGGCGGTCATGGGGTAATTCCTCAGGCTTCGGCTTGGGCTTTGATCAGGCGGTCATAGGCGTCCTGATCGAGCAGTTCGCCGACAGCGGCGGCGTCGCTTGGCTGGAAGCGGAAGAACCAGCCTTCGCCCAGCGGATCTTCGTTGACCAGTTCCGGGGCGTTTTCCAGCGCCGGGTTGACTTCCAGCACGTCGCCATCGAGCGGCATGTACACGCCGCTGGCGGCTTTCACCGATTCCACGGTGGCGGCTTCAGCGCCTTTTTCGTAAGCCTGCAGCTCAGGCAGTTGCACGAACACCACGTCGCCCAAGGCGTTCTGCGCGAATGCGGTGATGCCGACAGTGACACTGCCGTCGGCTTCGGTGCGCAGCCATTCGTGATCTTCAGTAAAACGCAACTCGCTCATGGAAACTCCTCAGGGGCCAGACTCGTCTGGTGGACGCGGTGGAAAGCTTGGGGCGGGGAAGCCCTTAATACATGAGGAGGCAGGTAGCAAGAATGCGGCCAAGGTTGATTTATCTATATAAATCAATGGCTTGGAGTTTTTAGGTGGGTGTCGGCAGGTTGCGCCTGTAGCGAAATCGCTACAGCTTGGGGCGAGGAGAAAAGCTTAATCGGATCAAAGCGTTGCGCAGCGCTGGTCACAGGCGGGTGTAGCGATATCGTTCCGCTGTAGCGCTTTCGGTACAGATAGAGGTCGTTTTTGAACGGATTTTGAATCCGCCATAAAACCTTGTGGGAGCGAGCCTGCTCGCGAAGACGGTGTGTCAGGCGCCAGCTATTTCGCTGATAGACCGCTTTCGCGAGCAGGCTCGCTCCCACATGGGGAATTTCCTGCAATAGGGATGCGCGGTGAGTCAGGGTTTATTGGGAATGCCGTATTTGCGCAGGCGATGGGCGATGGCGGTGTGCGAGGTTTGCAAGCGGCTCGCCAGTTGCCGGGTCGAGGGATAGCTGACGTAAAGCTTTTCCAGCAGCGCCCTTTCGAACGATTCGACCGCTTGTTCGAGACTTTCCACCTCAGTGTCGGTCTGGCGCGCGACGGAGGTGCCGGCGATGTCGAGGTCGCCGATATCGACCAGGCTGCTCTCGCAAATCGCCGCCGCGCGGAAAATCACGTTCTGCAGTTGCCGCACGTTGCCCGGCCAGCGATTGCCGAGCAGCGCCGGATAAGTCCCCGGCGCCAGACGACAGACCGGGCGTTGGATCTGCGCACAGGCCTGCTGCATGAAGTAGCGCGCCAGCAGCAGGATGTCCTGACCGCGTTCACGCAGCGGCGGCACTTCGACGTTTAGCACATTGAGGCGATAGAACAGGTCTTCGCGGAACAGCCCTTCACTGACCATTTTTTCCAGATCGCGGTGGGTAGCGCTGAGGATGCGCACATTGACCTTCACTTCACGATCACCACCGACGCGGCGGAAGCTGCCGTCGTTGAGAAAACGCAGCAATTTGGCCTGCAAGTACGGCGACATCTCGCCGATTTCGTCGAGAAACACCGTGCCCTGGTTGGCCAGCTCCATCAGCCCTGGCTTACCGCCACGCGCCGCACCGGTGAAGGCGCCGGGGGCATAGCCGAACAGTTCGCTCTCGGCGAGGTTCTCCGGCAGCGCCGCGCAGTTGAGGGCGAGAAACGGAGCGCTGTGCCGTGCACTGATGGCATGGCAAGCGCGGGCGACGAGTTCTTTACCGGTACCGGTTTCGCCTTGAATCAACAACGGTGCATCAAGGGCGGCAACGCGTTGCGCGCGGGCCTTGAGTGTGCGGATCGCCGGAGACTCGCCGAGCAGCGCGTCGAAGCCTTCGGCGTGATCGTGGTGCAGTGCCGAGAGTTGTTCGCCGATGCGGTTCGGTTGATACAGGGTCAGCAGGGCGCCGGCGTCGGTGATCGGCGTGGCGTCGAGCAGCAGGGTCTGGCCGTTGACGGTGATCTCGCGCAGCGGCAGGCGAAAGCCGTTTTCCAGCAGGGTATCGAGCAGGCCGGGATCATTGAACAGCGCCGAGACGCTTTCACCGGCCGGTTCGCGACCGTACAGGGCAATCAACGCCGGGTTGGCCAGCAGCACCTTGCCGGCGCTGTCGAGGGCCAGCACCGGGTCGGTCATCGCCGCGAGCAAAGCATCGAGCTGCAAGTGCCGGCGCTGGCCGGGGAGGATATCGACCACGGTCACCGCTTCCACGCCGAGCACGCGAAACAGCGCATCTTTCAGTTCTTCGAGCACTTGCGGGCTGAGGGTCGGCGCGTCGATGTAGACGTTCGGCGGGATCATCTCCACCGCATCCAGATTGAGATTGCGCCCACCGAGGATAGCCAGGACTTCCTGGGTGATGCCGACGCGGTCGATGAAGCTGACGTGGATACGCATGGGGGCGGTTCAGTGATCTGCATAGCGGAGGGGGGCAAGTATGCCTTAAATCAAAAGCCCCCTCACCCCAGCCCTCTCCCGGAGGGAGAGGGAGCCGACCGAGGTGTCTGGGGTTATGCATCGACCTGAAAGTACCGGGCGATTATGGATTCAGTGATGCAGGATCAGGTCGACGCAATGCTGCAGCATCCCCCAATCAGTCCCCTCTCCCCTCCGGGAGAGGGCTAGGGTGAGGGGCTTTTGATTTTTATTCGAAATGCTCGAGATTGACCGGATCCCCCGACTGCATATTCAACTTCTGCCGAATGTCTTCAAACATCAGATCGTAATGCTTGTGCACCGAGCCGATCTGGCTGTGGGTCTTGGGTATGCCGTACTTCTCGGCGATCCGCGTGACATCGCGGGCGAAGTTGTAGGCCTCTTCCTTGGGCAGGAAAAACGCCTCCTTCATGTCCTTGCCCTGCATGCTGCCGTGCAGGGTGAACTGAATCCCTTTGCCTTTCTGCGGATCGGTGAACACTTCATAGTCCAGATGCACGTTGTAATTGACGTCATCGTCGGTCAACGCGTGCCGCTCGATGTGCAGATGACCAGGTTCGAACTGGGCCATTGAGCTACTCCTTTCAAGGCATGGAAGCGGAGCAGGCCTTGAGCCTGCCCCGGCGTTTATTGTTATCGGTAGCTGATCCCCGGCTTCGCCGTGCTGACCCGCGTACCGGCGGTGCCCTGGACGATGGCTTCGATATCGGCCAGCGAACCGATCACCGCGACCTTGCCAGTATGGCGCGCGAATTCGCAGGCTGCCTGCACCTTCGGCCCCATCGAGCCGGCGGCGAAACCAAGGCGTTCGAGTTCGTCGGGGTGGGCTTCGGCGATGGCTTTCTGCGTCGGCTTGCCGTAATCGATGAACGCTGCGTTGACGTCAGTGGCGATCACCAGCAGATCGGCTTCCAGTTGCTCGGCGAGCAACGACGAGCACAGGTCCTTGTCGATCACCGCCTCGATGCCCTTGAGGTTGCGCTGCTCGTCGTACATTGTCGGAATACCGCCGCCACCAGCGCAAATGACGATGCTGCCCTTGTCCAGCAGCCACTTGATCGGACGGATTTCGAAGATGCGCTTCGGCCGTGGACTGGCGACGACGCGGCGGAATTTGTCGCCATCCGGGGCAATCGCCCAGCCTTTTTCGGCGGCGAGTTTTTCCGCTTCGGCTTTCTCGTAGACCGGGCCGATCGGCTTGCTCGGCTTCTTGAAAGCCGGGTCGTTGGCGTCGACTTCAACCTGGGTCAGCAGGGTGGCGAACGGCACTTCGAAGTCGAGCAGGTTGCCCAGTTCCTGTTCGATGATGTAGCCGATCATGCCTTCGGTTTCGGCACCGAGCACGTCCAGCGGGTATGGGGTGACAGAGGTGTAAGCCGCCGCTTGCAGCGACAGCAGGCCGACTTGCGGGCCATTGCCGTGGGCGATGACCAGTTGGTTGCCGGGATGGATCTTGGCGATTTGCTCGGTGGCGATGCGGATGTTGGCGCGCTGGTTGTCAGCGGTCATCGGCTCACCACGGCGGAGCAGGGCGTTACCGCCCAGGGCTACGACGATACGCATGGTGCAATCCTTCTAAGCAGAGGAATGACAAACGATTCGATCTCCCTGCTGGAACCGATATCCCTGTGGGAGCGAGCCTGCTCGCGAACGCGTCAGATCAGTCGACATCGCTGTTGAATGACCCACCGCTTTCGCGAGCAGGCTCGCTCCCACATTGGGTTTCCGGTTCCTTCAGTGGGAGCGCTGTGGCGTCAGAGATCAGCCAGGGTCGAGACCAGAATCGCCTTGATCGTGTGCATGCGGTTTTCCGCTTGCTCGAAGGCAATGCAGGCCGGCGACTCGAACACGTCATCGGTCACTTCGATGCCGTTTTTCAGGTGCGGATATTGTTCGGCGATCTGTTTGCCGACCTTGGTGTCGCTGTTGTGGAACGCCGGCAGGCAGTGCATGAACTTGGTGCGCGGGTTGCCGGTGGCCTTCATCAGCTCGGCGTTGACCTGATACGGCAGCAGTTGCTGAATGCGCTCGGCCCAGGCTTCCACCGGTTCACCCATCGATACCCAGACATCGGTGTGAATGAAGTCCACGCCTTTGACCGCTTCTTTCGGATCTTCGGTGAGGGTGATGCGTGCGCCGCTTTCCTCACCGTATTTTTTGCAACGCGCTACCAGATCGTCCAGCGGCCACAGCGCTTTCGGTGCGCAGATGCGCACGTCCATGCCGAGCTTGGCGCCGATCAGCAGCAGCGAATTGCCCATGTTGTTGCGCGCGTCGCCCAGGTAGGCGTAGCTGATTTCATGGATCGGCTTGTCGGCGTGTTCACGCATGGTCAGCACGTCGGCGATCATCTGGGTCGGGTGATATTCATCGGTCAGGCCGTTGAACACCGGCACGCCGGCGAACTTGGCCAGCTCCTCAACGATTTCCTGTTTGAAGCCACGGTACTCGATGGCGTCGTACATGCGCCCGAGCACGCGGGCGGTGTCCTTCATGCTTTCCTTGTGGCCGATTTGCGAGGAGTTCGGGTCGATGTAAGTGACGTTGGCGCCTTGGTCATAGGCCGCCACTTCGAAGGCGCAACGGGTACGGGTCGAAGTTTTCTCGAAAATCAGGGCGATGTTGTTGCCCTTCAGGTGTTGTTGCTCGGTGCCGGTGTATTTCGCGCGTTTCAGATCGCGGGACAGGTCGAGCAGGTAACGCAGCTCACGTGGGGTGTGGTGTTCCAGGCTGAGCAGGTTACGGTTGTGAATGTTAAAAGCCATGATGGATCTCCTTGGGTTTCGGTTATCCCCTTGGCCGCGCTCGATAAGTCGCGGCGAAGGCTCAAAGATTAGTAATCGATCGGGTCGCGGATGATCGGGCAGGTCATGCAGTGACCGCCGCCACGGCCCCGGCCGAGTTCGCCGGCGCTGATGGTGATGACCTCCACGCCAGCCTTGCGCAGCAGGGTGTTGGTGTAGGTGTTGCGGTCGTAGCCGATGACCACGCCCGGCTCCATCGCCACCACGTTGTTGCCGTCGTCCCATTGCTCGCGTTCGGCGGCGAAGCTGTTGCCGCCGGTTTCCACCACGCGCAGTTTCGGCAGGTTGAGCGCCGCAGCGACGGTGTCGAGGAAGCTGCCTTCTTCGCGGCGGATGTCGATGCCACCCTGTTTGCTTTCGTCAGGACGCAGGGTGAAGGCGACGATCTGGTTGACCACTTCCGGGAAGATCGTCACCAGGTCGCGGTCGCAGAAGCTGAACACGGTGTCCAGGTGCATTGCTGCGCGGGACTTCGGCAGGCCGGCGACGATGACTTTTTCCACCGCTTTGTTGTTGAACAGGTTCAGCGCCAGTTGGCCGATGGCCTGCCGCGATGAGCGCTCGCCCATGCCGATCAGCACCACGCCGTTGCCGATCGGCATGACGTCGCCGCCCTCAAGGGTGGAGTTGCCGTGGTCCTTGTCCGGGTCGCCGTACCAGATCTCGAATTCGGCGTTGGTGAATTGCGGATGGAATTTATAGATGGCGGTGGTCAGCAGGGTTTCCTGACGGCGCGCCGGCCAGTACATCGGGTTCAGCGTCACGCCACCGTAGATCCAGCAGGTAGTGTCGCGGGTGAACTGGGTATTGGGCAGCGGCGGCAGGATGAAGCTGGAGTGGCCGAGGAAGTCGCGGAACATCTGGATGGTCTTGCCACCGAAGCTGTCCGGCAGATCATCGGCCGACACGCCGCCAATCAGGAATTCGGCGATGTGGCGTGGCTCGAGGCTTTTCAGCCAGGATTTCACTTCGCTGATCAGGCCCAGGCCCACCGAGTCGGCAGTGACTTTGCGCTCAAGAATCCAGTCCAGCGCTTCGGGGATGGCAACGATGTCGGTCAGCAGGTTGTGCATTTCCACCACGTCGATGCCGCGCTCGCGCATCTTGGTGACGAAGTCGAAGTGATCGCGCTTGGCCTGCGCCACCCACAGCACGTCATCGAACAGCAGTTCATCGCAGTTGTTCGGGGTCAGCCGCTGATGGGCCAGACCTGGGGAGCAAACCATGACTTTACGCAGTTTCCCGGCTTCGGAGTGGACGCCGTACTTCACTTTTTCCGTGGTCATTTCTGTGTTCCTCCAGATGACAATTCAATCAGGGGTTACAGCGTCAGGAAGCCATCGTAGAGACCGTAGGCCGCCACCACGGCGCCCACGACCACTGCGGCGAAAATCAGCTTCTCGACGTTGGTGAAAACCGGTTGTTTGAGTTCCAGCTTGGCCTTGGCGAACAGGATCGCGCCGGGCGCGTAGAGCAGGGCCGACAGCAGCAGGTACTTGACCCCGCCGGCATACAACAACCACACCGCGTAGATCAGGGCGATACCGCCGATGATCAGATCCTTGCGCCGCTCGGCGGCGAAGCCTTCGTAGCTCTCGCCGCGCACCGCCAGCAGCAGGGCATAGGCCGCTGACCACAGGTACGGCACCAGAATCATCGAGGTGGCGAGGTAGATCAGCGACAGGTAAGTGCTGGCCGAGAACAGGGTGATGATCAGGAACACCTGCACCATCGCGTTGGTCAGCCACAGGGCGTTGACCGGCACATGGTTGGCGTTTTCCTTGCGCAGAAACTCCGGCATGGTGTGGTCTTTGGCGGCGGCGAACATGATCTCGGCACACAGCAGCACCCACGACAGCAGCGCACCGAGCAGCGAGATGATCAAGCCGACGCTGATCAGCACCGCACCCCAGTGCCCGACCACATGCTCAAGCACGGCGGCCATCGACGGGTTCTGCAGTTTCGCCAGTTCCGGCTGGGTCATGATGCCCAGCGACAGCACGTTCACCAGCACCAGAAACAGCAGCACGGTGATGAAGCCGATCACGGTGGCCTTGCCGACGTCCGAACGTTTCTCGGCGCGGGCAGAGAAGATGCTCGCGCCTTCGATGCCGATGAACACCCAGACGGTGACCAGCATCATGTTGCGCACCTGGTTCATCACACTGCCCAAGTCAGGGTTTTTCACGCCCCAGATGTCGGCGGTGAAGATGTCCAGTCTGAACGCGAAGACTGCGATCAACACGAACAGCAGCAGCGGCACGACCTTGGCGACGGTGGTCACCAGGTTGATGAACGCCGCTTCCTTGATCCCGCGCAACACCAGAAAATGCACGCCCCACAGCAGCAAGGACGCGCCGATCACCGCCGCCGGGGTATTGCCTTCGCCGAAGATCGGAAAGAAATAGCCGAGGGTGCTGAACAGCAGAACGAAGTAACCGACGTTGCCCAGCCAGGCGCTGATCCAGTAGCCCCAGGCCGATGAGAAACCCATGTAGTCGCCGAATCCGGCCTTGGCGTAGGCGTAGACCCCGCCGTCCAGGTCAGGCTTGCGATTGGCGAGGGTTTGAAAAACAAATGCGAGGGTGAGCATGCCGACGGCGGTGATGGCCCAGCCGATCAGCACTGCACCGACGTCGGCGCTGGCGGCCATGTTTTGTGGCAACGAAAATATCCCGCCACCGATCATTGAACCGACTACCAGTGCAACCAGTGCACCGAGTCTTAGTTTTCCGGGCGCTTCAGACATTTGCATGACTCCATTGCAGGAAAGGAGAGCTCACAGCCTAGTACCGTTGTCTGTTCGAATAGCTGACTTGGATCAGTGCATGGCCACATTCCATTGTTAATGAATGACTTATCCACCCGTTGCGGGCATAGCACTGTGCTCTGGAAGGCCCGTCCCAGAGCCGTTTCGCTTACGCAATTGGGAATAGCAATTAATGCTTTCGAACTATGACGCTAGTTGCTTTTCCGCGTTTGGCAAATGTCCGTCATCTGTTTTCAGTACAGAATTGAATAATCAAGATTGGCGCACAAAACTGACTTAACGTGCTAAGCGTTATCGTGGTCGGCTATATATAACGGTGCGAAATTGGCCATTACCTGATAAACGTCATCTACCCTTAGGCTTTTAGTCGGCAGTTGTTACAAATAAACAATAACGGCTCTTTCAAGGAGATCTGCATGTCGCAACCGACGCAAAAGCTGCGCCTTGGTGCGTTGATCGCGCTGGTGGTGGGGTCGATGATCGGCGGGGGGATTTTCTCGTTGCCGCAAAACATGGCGGCGCGCGCCGATGCCGGGGCGATCCTGATCGGCTGGGGCATCACCGCGATCGGCATGCTGACGCTGGCCTTCGTCTTTCAGACCCTGGCCAATCGCAAACCGGAGCTGGACTCGGGCGTCTACGCCTACGCCAAGGCCGGGTTCGGCGACTACATGGGCTTTTCGTCGGCGTGGGGTTACTGGATCAGCGCCTGGCTGGGCAACGTCGGCTATTTTGTGTTGCTGTTCAGCACCCTCGGTTATTTCTTCCCGGTGTTCGGTCAGGGCAACACGCCGATCGCCATCGGCTGCGCTTCGGTGCTGTTGTGGGCGGTGCATTTTCTGGTGATGCGCGGGATCAAGGAGGCGGCGCTGATCAACCAACTGACCACCGTGGCCAAGGTCGTGCCGCTGATCATGTTCATCGTCATCGCTGCCGTGGCATTCAAGGCTGACATTTTCACCCGTGACATCTGGGGCCGCAGCAACCCGAACTTCGGCGGGGTGATGGATCAGGTGCGCAACATGATGCTGGTCACCGTGTTCGTGTTCATCGGCATCGAAGGCGCCAGCGTCTATTCGGCCCGCGCAGAAAAACGCAGCGACGTCGGCCGCGCCACGGTGATCGGTTTTCTCGGCGTGCTGGCGCTGCTGGTGCTGGTCAACGTGCTGTCGCTGGGGATCATGAGTCAACCGGAACTGGCCAATCTGCAAAACCCATCACTGGCAGCGGTGCTCGAGCACATCGTCGGGCCGTGGGGTGCGTTGCTGATCAGCATCGGACTGGCGATTTCGCTGTTGGGCGCGTTGTTGTCATGGGCCTTGCTGTGCGCGGAAATCCTCTTCGCCACGGCCAAAGACAAAACCATGCCGGCGTTCCTGAAGAAGGAAAACAAGAACCACGTGCCGGTCAACGCGCTGTGGCTGACCAATGTGATGATTCAGATTTTCCTGCTGATCACATTGTTCTCGGCGGGTACTTACACCAGTCTGATTTACCTGGCCTCGTCGATGATTCTGGTGCCCTATTTATGGTCGGCGGCCTACGCGGTGCTGCTCAGCGGGCGCGGCGAAACCTACGAACACGCCTCGGCGGAACGTACCAAGGATCTGCTGATCGGCGGCATCGCCCTGGTTTACGCGGTGTGGCTGTTGTATGCCGGGGGAGTGAAATATCTGCTGCTGTCGGCGCTGCTGTATGCGCCGGGGGTGATCCTGTTTGCCAAGGCCAAGCGTGAACAGGGGCAACCGGTTTTCACTACGGTGGAAAAGGGGATTTTTGCTTGCGTGGTGATCGGGGCGGGGCTGGCGGCGTATGGGTTGTATAGCGGGGTGTTGTCGTTGTGATCTGAAAAGCAGCCCCTCACCCTAGCCCTCTCCCAGAGGGAGAGGGGACCGACCGAGGTGTCTGGCGCTGTACATCGACCTGAGCGATCGAGTTGATTATGGATTCGACGAAAATCTTTCACGTCGGCGTAACTCTCCAATATCCCCCAATCAGTCCCCTCTCCCTCTGGGAGAGGGGACCGACCGAGTTGTCTGGCGCTATACATCGACCTGAGCGATCGAGTTGATTATGGATTCGACGAAAATCTTTCACGTCGGCGTAACTCTCCAATATCCCCCAATCAGTCCCCTCTCCCCTCTGGGAGAGGGGACCGACCGAGGTGTCTGGCGCTATACATCGACCTGAGCGATCGAGTCGATTATGGATTCGACGAAAATCTTGCACGTCGGCGTAACTCTCCAATATCCCCCAATCAGTCCCCTCTCCCCTCTGGGAGAGGGCTAGGGTGAGGGGCTTCTCATGGCCAACACGGAGGATGCGAGCCCAACTCCGTCGCCGGCCAATTCCACCGCATCGCCGTCCCGCTGATCTGCAGCGGCACGCGCAACCTCCGCGCCGGCCCCCACGCGGTGTGTTCAATCGCCGGATCCTGATCCAGTGCGTCTTCAGCCCGCAGCGGGTCAAGCATCCCCGGCCCATGCTCAAGCAACAGCTTCGCCGTACGCGCCAGCGACAACCGCGCCGAACCCCCGCGACCGCTGGCCAGTCGTTCAGTCAGCAGCCTTATTGCACTCGCCGCCATCAGATACCCGGTCGCATGATCCAGTGCCTGCACCGGCAGTGGCGTCGGTTTATCGCTGTGCTTCCAGCGCTGTCCGGCCTCGGCGATGCCGCTGCTCATCTGCACCAGGCTGTCGAAGCCCCGGCGGTTCTGCCAGGGGCCGCTCCAGCCGTAGGCATTGAGGCAGACGTCGATCAGCCCCGGTACCAGTTGCCTTCGGCGTTCAATACCAAACCCCAGATGTTCCAGCGCATCGGCGCGATAGCCGTGGAGCAAGATGTCGGCGTCTTGCAATAAACCTTCGAACACTGCGCGATCCGCTGGCACTTGCAGATCCAGCCGCGCACAGCGCTTGCCGACAGTCATTTCCGGAACGACGCCGGGTTCGTTCCAGCTCGGTGGATCGATGCGCAGCACGTTTGCGCCGAGCCCGGCGAGAAAGCGGCTGGCGCTGGGACCGGCGAGCACGCGGGTCAGGTCGAGCACCTTGATCCCGGCCAGAGGTCGTGCGAGCGAGCCTTGCCATGGGCTGCGGTTCTCGTCCGTCTGCTCGATGAATTGCACCAGCGCTTCGGCATTCACCGCCAGCCCCTGCGGATGCTGCTGCCACTGCGCCCAACTGCGCATCTCGGCGGCGCAGCCGTTGGCGTCGACCACTGCTTGTTCCAGATCCGCACTGTCCCATTGCGCGACTTTTGCCGCCATTGCGGCGCGGTCGGCGCAGGCACCGAGCACGCGTTCAGCGGCGGCGCGGTGATGCGGAGCGTTGGTGTGCAGACGGATCCAGCCGTCCCGGGTCGCATAGTCGCCGGCGATCGCGTCCCATAACGGCGGCACCTGCCAGCCGATCGGGCGAAGCGAGGTGGAGAACCAGAACGAGGCCAGGCGCCGGTCGACTGCAACCGCAGGCAAGTGCCCGGTTTGCTGGTGAAGCAATTCGCTGAGCGCTTGGCCGGCAGCGGCGATGCTGGCGCAGGCCAGTTCAGTGACTGCGAACGCCGAGGGCAACGCGCCGTCACCGTTGAAGGGGATCGGCGTGTGGGGCAGGTCGAGTGCGGTTTGGATGGACGTGAGCAGATCAGTCATCGAAGGCCCTCCGGAACGAGAGGGCGATGATAGTGCAAAAGAATCGCGGTTTAGATGAAACCAGGATGTGAACCCGTTTCCCCAGTGGGAGCGAGCCTGCTCGCGAAGGCGTCGTGTCAGTCAACACGGATGTTGGATATGACGACCGCTTCGCGAGCAGGCTCGCTCCCACAGGGATTTATGCTGGATTGTTACACGCGGAACTGATCCATCAATTTCATCTGCTGGCTCGCCAGGCTGTTGAGCTGGCTGCTGATCGCTGCCGATTCGGTGGCCTGCTCGGTCAGGGTTTCGGTCACGGTGCGAATCGCCGAGACGTTGCGGTTGACCTCTTCGGCCACGGCGCTCTGTTCTTCGGCGGCACTGGCGATCTGCAGGTTCATGTCGCTGATCACCGTCACCGCGTCGCTGATCTTGCCCAGTGCATCAACGGCCTGACGAATCTGCCCGGCATTGTTGTGCGCCTGGGTCTGGCTCGAATGCATGGTCGCGACCACGCCACGGGTGCCGGTCTGGATGCGCTCGATGACGATGCGGATTTCTTCCACCGAATCCTGCGTGCGTTTGGCCAGGTTGCGCACCTCGTCGGCGACTACGGCAAAACCGCGACCGCTTTCGCCGGCGCGGGCGGCTTCGATGGCGGCGTTGAGGGCCAGCAGGTTGGTTTGTTCGGCGATGCTGCGGATTACTTCCAGCACCGAGCCGATCTGCTCGCTGTTGACCGCCAGCGCTTCGACTTCGGTCACCGCTTTGCTGACCTCATCGGCCAGTTGATTGATGTCGCGGGTGCTGCGCTCGATGATCGCCATACCGTCCTTCGCCGACTGATCGGCACCCTTGGCGGCGTTGGCCGCGTTCGAGGCACTGTTGGCGACGTCGTGGGCAGTGGCGCTCATTTCGTTGGACGCGGTGGCGACCTGATCGATTTCGCGGAACTGCACCTGCATGCCTTCGCTGGTCTGGCGGGCAATTTCCGACGACTGATCGGCCGTGCCGCGCGCTTCGGTGATGCTCTGTTTGATCTGCGCGATGGTCGGCTGCAGCTTGTCGAGAAAGCGGTTGAACCAGTTCACCAGTTCGCCCAGTTCATCTTTCTTGCTGTAGTTCAGGCGCTGGGTCAGATCGCCTTCGCCGCTGGCGATGTTCTTCAGCATCTCAGCAACGCTGTTGATCGGACGGGTGACGCCGGAGGCGGTGAGCCAGATCAGCAGGAGGCCGACCAGACCGGCCACGCCCGCCACCAGCAGGGCAGTGATGACGCCGGTTTGTTGCGCGTCATCCAGCACCGCTTGCAGTTTCACCGAGTCGGCCAGCAGCACGTGCTCGGGCAGATCGATGACCACGCCCCAGGCGCGCGAATTGCCGATCGGGTCGACCGGGTAAACCGCGCGAATCAGGTCGCCCTGTTGGAGGATTTTCGCCGTACCGCTGCCGACCAGTTGCAATACATCCTTGCCGTCAGCGCCGAGGGTGTCGCTGATTTTTTTGCCCACTCGCGTCGCGTCGGCACTGTCGGCCGCCAGCACACCGCTGCCGGAGACGATCAGCATGTGCCCGGCGTTGTTGAACAGGCTGCGCTGCGAGTCGACGGCGGCGGCTTGCAGGGCATCGAGCGCGATGTCGACACCGACCACACCGATCGCTTTGCCATCCACCAGCAGCGGTACGGAAATGGTCGTCATGAGCATTTCCTTGCCACCGACCGTGTCGGCATACGGGTCAAGCAGGCAGGTGCGTTTGTTGTCGCGAGGGCAGGTGTACCAACTGTTGTACGGCGTGCCGCTGACGCTGAGGGTGGTCTTGGTCAGGTCGTCCTCGACCATGATCGTATTCAGCGCGGCGCCGGCGGCACGGCTCCAGTACGAGGCGAAGCGCCCGGCTTCGTTGGACTGCCGCGCGGCATCGTTGGCGAATTCGCTGTCCTTGCCGTCGAGGCCGTTGGGTTCGAAGGCCAGCCAGATGCCGAGGACTTTATCGTTGCGCTCGAAGGCGGTTTTCAGGCTCTGGTTCAACTCTTCACGAACAGCGCCGGCTTCGAGCGAACGCTTGGCCGCCATCGTCCGCAGATCCTTGATCTGGTCGGCGAGGGCGGTGACCACGAGCAGGCTTTCACCAAAGGTTTTCTGCACCCGCACCGCTTGCTCGGCGGCCTTGGCCTGCAGCAGGTTCTGCACGCTGGCGGTCAGTAACTGGTTGCTGGATTGACTGACCAGCGCGTCGTTCTGGTTGGTCTGGTAGATGTTCATGCTGACAATCAGCACCACCACTCCGAGCAGGCAAAGGCCGGAGAGCAGGACGATTTTCAGGCGAATGGACAGAGAGTCGAACATGGGGCGATCTCGCGAATGGAATAAACAGGTGGCTGGGCCTGAAGCCCGGTTTGCCAAATCCATTCAGCGCCATTCAATCCTAATCGGCGTCGCGCGAAACGGCATGAGGCGCTCGCCGACGGACGGTCGCCGCTAAACGTTTGCGCAGGGGAAAGTGCTGAAAAGGCTTTAATTACAGGGATGTTTCACTACAGCGATGGGCGTCTCCGGGCGCGACCAGATCCACAGGTTGCCCAGGCCCATGCCGGCAATCGCCAGATAGATCGGCCAGCCGTGATCGAGCATCACCAGCATCAACGTCGCACAAAGCAGCATGCTGAGGGTGGCACTGACTTTGGCCTTGCGCGCGATGATCCTGCCGTTGCGCCAGTTACTGAGGATCGGCCCGAACAGGCGATGATTTTCCAGCCACGCACTCAGGCGCGGCGAACTGCGGGTCGCGGCCCACGCGGCTAAAAGGATGAACTCGGTGGTCGGCAGACCGGGCACGACGATGGCGACAAGGCCAATGCCGAGGCTGACATAGGCCAGCAGGCCGAACAGCAGACGGGCGAGTTTTGATGGGGCGGGTGCGGGCATGGGCTCAGCGGCGGCTTCTGAAGCGGAACGGGGATCTTACAGATTTGTGGTGAGCTCTGTGGGAGCGAGCCTGCTCGCGAAAGCGGTTGATCAGGCACATTGATGTTGAATGTGCTGCCGTCTTCGCGAGCAGGCTCGCTCCCACAAGTGATAAGAGTTGCTTCAGGCCACTTCGGCTTCTATGGCATAAGCCCGTTCCAGCAGCACGGTAAAGCGGTTGAACGCATCCAGCGCACCTTGCTCCACTTCAGCCTCTTCCTCAGCGGTGAACGGCAATGCATCGAGGGTGCGTACGAAGCTTTTCCAGCCCTCGGCGCGGCCACCTTGCGGTTCAGCCAGATGCCGGGCACCAAAGGTTTCGCTCAGATCGAGCGCCACCGCGCGCTTGATCAGGAACGCCGCGCCGAGCTTGGAACCCTCGGAAACAAAGATCCAGCCCAGCGCCCGTGCCTTGCTCGGGTTTTTCAGCGCGCCGGCCACCGGGGCCGGAACCTCGGTGTCGAGGTCGGCGAGGTCAGCCCTGGCCGCTTCGGCGCGGCAACGGGCCGGCAGATCCGGGACGATCGCGGTCAGTTCGGCATCGTTGTACAGCTCCACCAGTTCCGCCTGGAACAGGTATTGCGCGACGACGAAACGGGCGAAGCTGGCGCGGGTTTCGAACGGCGCGTGGGCTTTGACCAGCGCATCGAGTTTGCTGTGCGGCTCGTGGGTGATCTGGTTCAGGCGTTGCGAACGCAAGGTTTTTTCCGAGGCAGTCATGGGGTGTCCTTGATAAATGAGGCGCTTGATAACAAGACGTACGGGCGGACGCCGGACAGTAAAAAAACCTCACTGCGCGGCGCGAACACGCGCAGTGAGGCCGGGCGGATCAGATGTCCCAGATCAGGTTGATCGCGAAGTTGCGTCCCGGTTGGGTCAGGCGATCGAGGTTGGCCGGTTGCGTCACCGAGGCTTCGCCGACGCTGTCGTAACCGCGCACGTCATCCCATAGCCAGTATTTCTTGTCGGTCAGGTTGTAGACGCCGCCGCTGACGGTGACGTCGTCGGTCACCTTGTAATAGCCGGCCAGATCGAGAATGCCGAAGCCCGGGGTCTTGAACTGGCTGCTGACGCCGTCCGGCGACTTGAAGTTGCTGTCGTCGACGCGGTCCTTTTTCTTCACCACGGTCCAGCTCAGCAAACCGCCATAGTTGTCCTGGTCGTAACCGAGACCGAACACGCCGGTGAGCGGATTGACGCTGTTGATCGGCTCGCCGCTGTCGTTGTTGCGACCGTAGGCGTAGGCGATCGAGCCTTGGGTATACAGGCCTTGCGGCGCGCCCAGCGCATCCAGGTTCAAGTGACCTTTGACTTCCGCGCCCTTGATGGTGGCGCGCTTGATGTTGTTGCTCTGGAAGGTCAACTGATCGTCGCCCGGCTTGACCGCGTCCTCGTTGATGAAGTCGCGGTACTTGTTATAGAACACTGCGACGTCGAACGAACCCTGCTCGAAATTCCCGCGCAGGCCGGTTTCGAAGCCTTTGCTCTTTTCCGGCTCAAGGTCGGAGTTGGGCGCTACGGTGTAGCCGGTGGTGTTGTTCTCGAAACGCCCGTACAGCGATTTTGCCGTGGGCGTGCGGAAGCCTTCGGCGTACTGGCCGTACCAGGTGTAGTTGTCCGTCAGTGCATAGGTCAGGCCGAATTTCGGCGACACCTTGTGCCAGGTCTTGTTCTTGTCGCTGACCGTGCCCTGGCCGTCGGCATTCACGGTGTTGAGGAATTCCTCGGTGATGTGCGGCTTGAGCTGGGTGTAGTCGTAGCGCAGGCCCGGCAGGAAGGTCCAGTCGTTCCAGCTGATCTGATCCTGGGCGAACAGGCTGTAGGTGTTGATGGTCGGATCGGGGAAATCAGAGGCCTTGGCCAGCACGTCCGCCGCACTGGTCGCGCCAATCGCCGTGCAGCCGCGACCGACGGCCACGCAGGTGCCGTCGCCGCTGCGTGAACCGGTGACTTTCTGCTGTTTGATCGTGGTGCCGTAAGTCAGCAGGTGATCGGTGTCACCGATGGCGAAAGCCTTGTCCAGTTGGGCATCGAAAACCCACTGTTTTTCTTCGTAGATCGTGTCGCGGGTACGCAGCACTTTACGGGTGATCGGGTAGTACAACTCCTCGGTGCTCTGGTCGGTCTTGGCGATCTGGTGATTGAGGCTCCACTTGACGTTATCGGCGAGCAGGCTGTCGAGGGCGAACGCATGTTCGATGCCGAAACGCTCGCGGGTGATGGTGTCGTTACCGGTGCGCCACTGGTACATGCCGCCGGGCAGGACGCTGCTCGGAATGGTCGGCGCGCCGTTGAAATACGGGCCGCCGTAGGCACTTTTCTGGTCGGTGTCGCGATCGTCCTTGTACTTTTCGTAGGTCAGGCCCAGACGCGAATCGTCGTTGTAGTTCCAGCCGAGCTTGGCCAGGACGTTGGTCGCGCGCACGTCTTCCGGGTTGGCGGCGGTGCGCGCAAGGCCGATGCCGTTGTTGCCGCCGAAGGACTCGGTTTCGTGTCCGTCGCGCTGGCTGTAATGCAGCAAGCCGTCGAACTCACCGCTGCGGCCGGCGACGGTGGCGGACTTCAGCCAGCTGTCGTCGGCGGAGCTGTAACCGCTTTTCAGGCGCGCGCCGACGTCCTTGCCCGGTTTGATGATGTCGTCGGCGTCCAGCGTGTAGTAGCTGACCGCGCCGCCGATGGCGTTGCTGCCGTACAGCACCGAGGCCGGGCCACGCAGAATTTCCACGCGTTTGACGATTTCCGGGTCGACGTAGTTGCGCTGGCTTTTGGCGTAGGGGCCGTTGAAGAAGCCGTTGGGGATTTCCACGCCATCGACTTGAGTCAGGATGCGGTCGCCGTCGATACCGCGAATGTTGTAGCCGCTGATGCCGCCGCGCTGGCCGGCACCGCCAACGGAAACGCCCGGTTCGTAGCGCACCAGATCCTTGATGGTGTTGACGTTGTTGCGGTCAAGCGCTTGGCGATCATGCACGCTGACCGTCGAAGGCACGCTGTTGACCGACTGTTCCTGGCGAGTGGCGCTGATGGTCACCTGATCGAGATTGAGCGTGCCGCTGCCGCTGCGTTTTTCCAGCACGACATTGTTGTTGCTCAGTTTGCGAAAGCTCAGGTTGGTCCCCACCAACAGGCGCTCGAGGGCTTTCTCCGGCGGCAGCGAACCGCGCACGCCCGGCGACGAGACGTTCTGCCCCAACTCGGCCGGCAAGCCGACCTGCCAACCGGTCACGGCGGTAAAGGCATTCAATGCCGAAACCAGTGGTTGCTGGCCGATGGCGAAGGCGTAATCGCCCATGTTGCGTGTCGGTTGCTCGGCGGCGGCGAGCAGCGGCGCGGTGCCGGCCATGAGAATGGCCGCAGTCAGCAGCGACAGCACGCGGGAAGGGGAGGAAGTCTGGCGGGTAAGGCGTGAGGACATCGATAGCGCTCCGTGTCGCACGAATCTTTATAGGTGCTGATCGGCATGGTTAGATGCGAATCAATTGCATTGGCTATAACGAGACGTACTGCCATCGGCTATCGAGTAAAAATAATTCTCATTCAGTTCAGGATCACCAGCGCCGGGAATTCCTGCAGGCGCGCCGAGGTGATGTGGGCGAGGGAGCGGACCACGTCAAGCGGCTGGTCGAGACGGTAATTGCCGGTGACGGCGACGTCGGCCAATTGCTCGTTGTTGTTGATGATCCAGCCCGGGTAGTAGCGGCGCAGTTCGGCCAGCACCTGATTCAGCGGGCAGTTCTCGAACACCAGGCGGCCTTCAACCCAGGCCAGATCGGCATTGGCGTCAAGCTTGGCCGGACGATCAAAACCGTTGGGGCCGATGCGAATGCTCTCCCCGGCGCGCAGGCGCACCCTGGCATCGTTGTGGGTGGCGCGCAGATCGACATCGCCACGCTGCACATTCACTTGCGCGACCCCGTCGAGGTAGCGCACGGCGAATGCGGTGTCGTGCACGCTTGCCTGCACTGGGCCTGCGTCGATCTCCAGCGGCTGATTGCGCCCGCTGGCAATCTCGAAAAACGCCTCGCCCTGAAACAGTCGGGCCACGCGCTGTTGATCGTTGATGGTGCTGGAAAACGCCGAATTGGTATTGAGCAGGACCTTCGAACCGTCCTCCAGTTGCAGCCGCTGACGCTCGCCAACCACGGTGAGGTGATCCGCTTGAATGCGCATCGGCAAATTACTGAAACTGAACAGCCCAAGGATCAGCACCGCAGCGGTGGCCAGCGGTTTCCAGTGCGGGCGCAAGCGTTTGAGGAAGGTGATTTTTACCGGCTTTGTCGCCAGAGCCTCGGCGCACAGTGCGACTTGCGGGCCGTCCCAGATGGCCTGGGCCTTGGCGAACGCCTCGGCATTCAACGAATCAGCCGCCAGCCAGGCATGAAATTGCCGGGTCTGTTCCTCATCCGGGCTGCCGAGCACGATGAGCCAGTCCAGCGCCTGGTCCATTGCAGCTGCAGCGTCCCGCGCCGAATCGGGCGAAGGCGAGCGGTGGGTGTCCGTCACGGTGGTTCCTCAGGGCTTCTGGCGAAGCAGTTTCTAGCTTCAAGCTGCAAGCTGCAAGCCGGATGCGTTACCGCTTTTTGTTTTTACTTGTAGCTTGCAGCTCAAAGCTTGCCGCTGCCGTTATGTCGTTCGGCAACACCGATGCAGATCGACATGATCAGTTTCAGTTCTTTCTGCACGGTGCTCAGCGAAACATTAAGTTCATCAGCGATTTCCTGATAACTGTGCCCGTGCAGGCGGCTGAGGATGAAGATCTGTTGCTGGCGCGGGCTGAGTTGGCTGAGGCTCACGTTCAAACGCTCCAGCAATTGCTCGGCATGGGCGGCGTCTTCGGCGCTGCTGGCCGGCGCGGCGATGCTCTGTACGACATCTTGCGGCAAGTGGTCGACCATGGTCCGCGCATGAATCTTGCGCGCACGCAAATGATCCAGCGCCAGATTGCGCGCGGTCTGGAAGACAAAGGGTTCAAGGTGATCGATGGCCCGTTCGCTCAACGCCCGGGTCACGCGCAGGTAGGTCTCCTGCAACAGGTCTTCAGCGGTGCTGTGATTGTTGACCATCCGTTCCAGCGTGCGCAGCAGGGAAGTGCGCTGGGCGAGGAAGACGTGGTTGAAGCGCGATTGACTCACGGGAGGACCTGATCCATTTCGAGCGAATGATAATGCTTATCATCCAGCTAAATGGTCAAGCGCTGATTTCAAATTGAAATCGGATCTCCTGTGGGAGCGAGCCTTCTCGCGAAGGCGTTGTGTCAGTCAGCTCCATATTGACTGACATATAGCTTTCGCGAGCAGGCTCGCTCCCACAGGGATTGGGGACCGGCCGGGATTATTCGGCGTTACACAACGCCAGGCAGTTATCCAGCATGCGGTTGGAGAAGCCCCATTCGTTGTCGTACCAGGCCAGCACTTTCAGCAACTTGCCGCTGACCTTGGTGTGGTTGGCGTCGAAGATCGACGACAGCGGGTTGTGGTTGAAGTCGCTGGAAACCAGCGGCAAGGTGTTGTAACCGAGAATCTTCGAGTGCTGGCTGGCCGCTTTCAGCAGGGCGTTGACTTCGTCGGCACTGGCTTCTTTCTTCAGTTGCACGGTGAGGTCGACCAGCGACACATTGATCACCGGTACGCGCACAGCCATGCCGGTCAGTTTGCCCGCCAGTTCCGGCAGCACCAGGCCTACCGCTTCGGCTGCGCCGGTCTTGCTCGGGATCATGTTCTGCGTGGCGGAACGGGCGCGGTACGGGTCGCTGTGATAGACGTCGGTGAGGTTCTGGTCGTTGGTGTAGGCGTGGATGGTGGTCATCAGGCCGCTTTCGATCCCCAACTCGCGATGCAGCACCTGCGCCACTGGCGCGAGGCAGTTGGTGGTGCACGAAGCGTTGGAAATGATCTGGTGCGACTGACGCAGAATGTCGTGGTTGACGCCATAAACCACAGTGGCGTCGGCGCCTTTGGCCGGGGCCGAGATGATCACCTTGCGGGCGCCGGCGCTGATATGTGCGGCGGCTTTGGCACGGTCGGTGAACAGACCGGTGCATTCGAACACTACGTCGATTTTTTCTGCGGCCCACGGCAGGTCGGCCGGGTTGCGAATGGCGCTGACCGCGATGCGGTCGCCATTGACCGTCAGGCTTTCGTTATCGTGCGCCACTTCGGCGTCGAAAGTGCCGTGGACGGTGTCGTATTTGAGCAGATGGGCATTGATCGAACTGTCACCCAGATCGTTGATCGCGACGATCTGCAGGTCTTGACGATAGCCTTGGGTATACAGTGCGCGCAGGACATTACGGCCGATGCGGCCAAAACCATTGATTGCGATTCGAAGAGTCATGGAACAGCGCCGCCGTCGTTTTGTTGTTGGAATTACAAGATTATTCGCATAAAAATAGAAAACAAGCCTTTTTAGTGGCAATATTTTGTTTTATCTACAACGAGTGACCTGAATCAACTGGTCCGAATGGTCAAAAAAGCCGTCTGTCATTCCAACAACAACGGCGTTTGATCAGCATAGACAATCAGGTCGCCACATCCGTTAGCCTGGAGTTCTACACATGCATCCCCGCGTTCTTGAGGTCACCGAACGGCTTATCGCCCGCAGCCGCGCCACGCGTCAGGCTTACCTTGCATTGATTCGCGGCGCCGCCACCGATGGCCCGATGCGCGGCAAGCTGCAATGCGCCAACTTCGCCCACGGCGTGGCCGGTTGCGGCACTGAAGACAAGCACAGCCTGCGGATGATGAACTCGGCGAACATCGCCATTGTGTCTTCGTATAACGACATGCTCTCGGCGCACCAGCCGTACGAAGTTTTCCCCCAACAGATCAAGAACGCCCTGCGCGAAATCGGCTCGGTCGGTCAGTTCGCCGGCGGCACTCCGGCCATGTGCGATGGCGTGACCCAAGGCGAGCCGGGCATGGAACTGAGCCTGCCGAGCCGCGAAGTGATCGCGATGTCGACCGCCGTGGCGCTGTCGCACAACATGTTTGACGGCGCGCTGATGCTCGGCATCTGCGACAAGATCGTTCCGGGCCTGATGATGGGTTCGCTGCGTTTCGGTCATCTGCCGACCATTTTCGTACCGGGCGGGCCGATGGTGTCGGGGATTTCCAACAAGGAAAAAGCCGACGTCCGCCAGAAGTACGCCGAAGGCAAGGCGACCCGCGAAGAGCTGCTGGAATCGGAGATGAAGTCCTACCACAGCCCGGGCACCTGCACCTTCTACGGCACCGCCAACACCAACCAGTTGCTGATGGAAGTCATGGGCCTGCACTTGCCGGGCGCCTCTTTCGTCAACCCGAACACGCCGCTGCGCGACGCGCTCACCCGCGAAGCCGCGCATCAGGTCACGCGCCTGACCAAGCAGAACGGCAACTTCATGCCGATCGGCGAAATCGTCGACGAAAAGGCGCTGGTCAACTCCATCGTTGCCCTGCACGCCACCGGCGGCTCGACCAACCACACCCTGCACATGCCGGCCATCGCCATGGCCGCTGGCATTCAACTGACCTGGCAGGACATGGCCGACCTCTCCGAAGTCGTCCCGACCCTGAGCCACGTCTATCCGAACGGCAAAGCCGACATCAACCACTTCCAGGCAGCGGGCGGCATGTCGTTCCTGATCCGCGAACTGCTCGGCGCCGGCCTGCTGCATGAAGACGTCAACACCGTGCTCGGCCATGGCCTGAGCCAGTACACCAAAGAGCCGTTCCTTGATAACGGTGAGTTGGTCTGGCGTGAAGGCCCGACCGACAGCCTCGACGAAAACATCCTGCGTCCGGTGTCCCGTGCGTTCTCGCAAGAAGGCGGACTGCGGGTGATGGAAGGCAACCTCGGTCGCGGCGTGATGAAGGTTTCTGCGGTTGCGCTGGAAAATCAGATCGTCGAAGCACCGGCGATGGTCTTCCAGGATCAACAGGATCTGGCGGACGCATTCAAGGCCGGTCTGCTGGAGAAGGATTTTGTCGCCGTGATGCGCTTTCAAGGGCCGCGCTCCAACGGCATGCCGGAGCTGCACAAGATGACGCCATTCCTCGGCGTACTGCAGGATCGCGGCTTCAAAGTGGCATTGGTGACTGACGGGCGCATGTCCGGCGCGTCTGGGAAAATCCCGGCGGCGATTCACGTCAGCCCGGAAGCTTATGTCGGTGGCGCTTTGGCGCGCGTGCAAGAGGGCGATATCATCCGCGTCGATGGCGTCAAAGGCACCTTGGAACTGAAGGTCGACGCCGCCGAATTTGCAGCGCGCGAACCTGCCAAAGGCCTGTTGGGCAACAACATCGGCAGCGGCCGCGAGCTGTTTGGCTTCATGCGCATGGCCTTCAGCTCGGCGGAGCAGGGCGCCAGCGCCTTCACTTCTGCCCTGGAGACGCTTAATTGAAACTGGCTTTGGTCGGTGACATCGGAGGCACCAACGCGCGGTTCGCGTTGTGGCAAAACCAGCAACTGCAATCGGTTCAGGTGCTGGCCACGGCCGACTTCGCCAGCCCGGAAGAGGCAATCGCCTTGTACCTGAGCGGGCTCGGTCTGGCGCCGGGCTCGATCGGCTCGGTGTGCCTGTCGGTGGCAGGTCCGGTGAGCGGCGATGAGTTCAAGTTCACCAACAATCACTGGCGGCTCAGCCGCAGCGCGTTTTGCAAGACCTTGCAGGTCGAGCAGTTGTTGCTGACCAACGACTTCTCGGCGATGGCGCTGGGCATGACCCGCTTGCAGCCGGGCGAATTCCGTGTGGTTTGCGAAGGCACGCCGGAGCCGTTGCGCCCGGCGGTGGTGATCGGCCCCGGCACTGGCCTGGGCGTCGGCACCTTGCTCGATCTCGGCGAAGGGCGCTTCGCGGCGTTGCCGGGCGAGGGCGGCCACGTCGACCTGCCGCTGAGCAGTCCACGCGAAACGCAACTGTGGCAACACATCTACAACGAGATCGGCCATGTCAGCGCGGAAACCGCGTTGAGCGGCGGCGGCCTGCCTCGGCTGTACCGGGCGATCTGCGCGGTGGATGGTCATGAGCCTACGCTTGAAACGCCGGAAGCGATCACCGCCGCCGGCCTTGCCGGTGACCCGATCGCTTTGGAAGTGCTCGAGCAGTTCTGCTGCTGGCTCGGCCGCGTCGCCGGCAACAACGTGCTTACCACTGGCGCGCGCGGCGGGGTGTTTATCGTTGGCGGGGTGATTCCCCGCTTCGCCGATTTCTTCCTCGCCAGCGGCTTCGCCCGCTGCTTCGCCGACAAAGGCTGCATGAGCGACTACTTCAAAGGCATCCCGGTGTGGCTGGTGACGGCGCCGTACTCCGGCCTGGTCGGCGCCGGCGTGGCGCTGGATCAATCAATCCCGACCTGAAATGCAATCCAATTGTGGGAGCGAGCCTGCTCGCGAAAGCGGTGTGTCAGTCAACAGATCTGTTGAATGTTAAAACCGATTCGCGAGCAGGCTCGCTCCCACAAGGGTTTCTGTAGTGTCTGTTAGTTTGATGCTTAAGGCATAATCCGCCCCAACTCCAACAACAAGGATGCCTTCGAAGTGAGCTCAGTCAACAAGTCGATATTGTTGGTCGATGACGACCAGGAAATACGCGAGTTGCTGGAAACCTACCTGACCCGCGCAGGGTTCCAGGTGCGGGCCACCGCCGATGGTGCCGGTTTTCGTCAGGCGCTCAACGAGGCGCCGAGCGATCTGGTGATCCTCGATGTCATGCTGCCCGACGAAGACGGCTTCAGCCTGTGCCGTTGGGTACGCCAGCACCCGCGTCAGGCACAGGTGCCAATCATCATGCTGACTGCCAGTTCCGACGAAGCCGACCGCGTGATCGGTCTGGAGCTCGGCGCCGACGATTACCTCGGCAAACCGTTCAGCCCGCGCGAACTGCAAGCGCGGATCAAGGCCCTGCTGCGCCGCGCACAGTTCGCCCACGAACGCAGCGGCAGCGAAGTGCTGGCCTTCGACGACTGGCGCCTGGACACGGTCAGCCATCGGCTGTTCCACACTGACGGCGAGGAAGTGATCCTTTCCGGCGCCGATTTCGCTCTGCTCAAACTGTTCCTCGATCATCCGCAGCAAATCCTCGACCGCGACACCATCGGCAACGCCACCCGTGGCCGCGATCTGATGCCGCTCGATCGCATTGTCGACATGGCCGTCAGCCGTTTGCGTCAACGCTTGCGCGACACCGAAAAACCGCCACGGTTGATCCGCACCGTGCGCGGCAGCGGCTATCAGTTGGCAGCCAATGTGGTTGCCGGCAATGCTCACTGAGTCGCTGCGCAAATTCGCCAGTCGCATACCGGTGCCGCGCTCGCTGCTCGGGCGGATGCTGCTGCTGACTCTGCTCGCGGTGTTGTTCGCGCAGACGCTGTCGAGCGTGATCTGGGTCTCGCAGTTGCGCGCCACCCAGCTCGAAGGCCTGGTCACCAGTGCCCGCAGCCTGGCGCATTCGATGACCGCCAGCGTCAGCTATTTCCGTTCCTTGCCAGTGGCCTATCGACCGCTGGTGCTCGATCAATTGCGCAGCATGGGCGGCACCCGGTTTGTCGTGACGCTGAACGACAAGCCGCTGGGCATGGACGTGCTGCCGGTGACGCCGCGCAAGGCTGCGGTGATGCAAGCGGTGGACGAAGTGCTGCGCCAGTCTCTGGGCCATGACACGGATATTTCGGTGACCTTCGTCAGCCCCGAAGACCTGCGCATTTTCAACGCAGGGCTGAAACTTGATGAATTGCCGCGCTCCTGGGCGCACTACGCGTTGACGCTTGAACCGGTGAATCCGCCGGTGCTGGTCACGCAGATTCAAATGGCCCCGGGCGAATGGCTGTACATCGCCTCGTTGCTGCCCGAGCCGTATACCAGTCTCGAAGAACAAGGCCTGCCGGCGCAGCAGGTGTGGTTTATCGTCCTCACCAGCGGCTTTCTGTTGTTGTTCATCGGCCTGCTGGTGCACTGGCAGAGCCGGCCGCTCAAGCGTCTGGCGCGGGCAGCGCGGGATCTGTCGCTGGGCGCGGACGTCGAGCCAGTGGCGGAGGGCGGTGGCAGTGAAGTGGTCGAAGTTGGCCGCGCGTTCAACACCATGCGCGAACGCATCAGCCGTTACCTGACCGAACGCAGCCAGTTGTTCAGCGCGATTTCCCACGACCTGCGCACGCCGATCACCCGCCTGCGCTTGCGCGTCGAACTGCTCGAGGACGAACAGCTGCAAGCCAAGTTCGGCCGCGATCTGGATGAGCTGGAGCTGCTGGTCAAAGGCGCGTTGCAATGCGTGAAAGACACCGACATCCACGAGAACATCGAGCCGGTGGATCTCAATCATGTCCTCGATTGCCTGGTCGAGCCGTATCTGGCGCCGAACGGCAATGGCCGCGTCACTCAGCATGGCCGCGCGCTGTCGGCCTATCCGGGCAAACCGCTGGCGCTCAAGCGCTGCATCGGCAACCTGATCGACAACGCCTTGAAGTACGGGCAGAACGCGCACCTGCACATCGATGACGATGACAGCGCGTTCGTTTTGCACGTCGACGATGAAGGGCCGGGTGTGCCGCAGCAGCGGCTGGAGCAAGTGTTCGAACCGCACTTCCGTTTGGCGGGACAGCAGCAGGGCTACGGATTGGGACTGGGCATTGCGCGCAACATCGCCCATAGCCATGGCGGCGAGGTGACGTTGCAGAACCTGCGTGAGGGTGGGTTGCGGGTGACGTTGCAGTTGCCTCGGTCTGTGGATTAGCCCCGAAAAGCCCCTCACTAGCCCTCTCCCAGAGGGAGAGGGGACCGATTGGGGGATGCTGCTGAGGTGCGCTGACCTGTAAATGCGGTGGTGAATCCATAATCGCCAATATTTTTCAGGTCGACGGAGGACGCAAGACACCTCGGTCGGCCCCCTCTCCCTCCGGGAGAGGGTTGGGGTGAGGGTGCTTTTGCTCTTCTCTTTTGTCACGAGCCAGTGACAAACCCCGTCCCCTTCGTTACAAGCCCGCCCCGGCCCGTTGTTTAGACTGCCCGCAGTCCTAACAACAAAAAAGGGTCACGCCATGGACACCTTTCACCCAGACTTCAGCAGTTGGCTGAACGCCCCTGCCCACCAGCAATGGCTAGCCGCCGAAGGCCTGCGTCTGCTGGATTTTGCCAAGGCATCACGACTGCCCGAAGGCTTCGGCAACCTCGACGAACGCGGCCGTTTGCCTGCGCACGCACAAGCCGAGACCATGAACACCGCGCGCATGACCCACAGCTTCGCCATGGCGCACATTCAGGGCCTGCCGGGGTTTGCCGAACTGGTCGACCACGGTATCGCCGCGTTGCGCGGGCCGCTGCGTGATGCGCTGCACGGCGGCTGGTTTGCAGTTGCCGAACACCGCGACGACAACACCGGCAAGAACGCCTATCTGCACGCCTTTGTCGCGCTCGCCGCCAGCTCCGCCGTGGTTGCGCAACGGCCCGGCGCCCAAGCCTTGCTCGATGACGCAATCGACATCATCGACACTTATTTCTGGAGCGAAGAAGAGGGCGCCATGCGCGAATTCTTCAACCGCGACTGGAGCGAAGAAGAAGCCTATCGCGGCGCCAACAGCAACATGCACGCGACCGAAGCATTCCTCGCGCTGGCCGATGTCACCGAAGATCCGCGCTGGCTGATACGCGCCCAGCGCATCGTCGAACGAGTGATCCATGGCCACGCTGCAGCCAACGATTACATGGTCATCGAACACTTCGATCGCGATTGGCAACCGCTGCGCGAATACAACCACGACAATCCGGCTGACGGTTTCCGTCCTTACGGCACCACGCCGGGCCACGGTTTCGAATGGGCGCGCTTGCTCCTGCACCTTGAGGCCGCACGGGTGCAGGCCGGCATGCTGACGCCTGGCTGGCTGGCCGTCGATGCGCAAAAACTCTTCGAAAACAATTGCCGCCACGGCTGGAATGTCGATGGCGCGCCGGGCATCGTCTACACCCTCGACTGGGATAACCAGGCCGTGGTTCGCCATCGCCTGCACTGGACGCACGCCGAAGCCAGCGCCGCCGCCAGCGCCTTGCTCAAACGCACCGGCGACGCGCAATACGAAGCCTGGTACCGACTGTTCTGGGAATTCTGTGAGACGAATTTCATCGATCGTTGCAATGGCAGCTGGTACCACGAACTCAATCCGCAGAATGTGCCGAGCGCCGATATCTGGCCGGGCAAGCCCGATCTGTATCACGCCTGGCAGGCTGTGCTGATTCCACGATTGCCGCTGGCGCCAAGCATGGCCACGGCTTTGGCGCAGTCGTCCCGGCCTGTTGCTGTGTAACCATGTCGTGACATTTACGCGTCCCTTCGTTACCTGCGAAGCGAAACGCTCTGTTTAAACTCCGTGCAGCGCAAGCACCAGACTTGCAATGCATAACAACAAGAAAGGTACATCTCGAATGAATGCGATTTCTCGCCTCGCTACTGTCATTTCTGTCGCCTCCCTGTTCCCGCTCGCAATCCTGCCGCTCAGTGTCTCCGCCGCCGATTCCAAAGGTTCGGTCGAAGTCGTGCACTGGTGGACTTCCGGTGGCGAAAAAGCCGCTGTCGATGTGCTCAAGGCCCAAGTCGAAAAAGACGGTTTCACCTGGAAGGACGGCGCTGTCGCCGGTGGTGGCGGTGCGACTGCCATGACCGTGCTGAAAAGCCGTGCCGTTGCCGGCAACCCGCCAGGCGTAGCGCAGATCAAAGGCCCGGACATCCAGGAATGGGCGTCGACCGGCCTGCTCGACACCGACGTTTTGAAAGACGTCGCCAAGTCGGAAAAGTGGGACAGCCTGCTCGACAAGAAAGTCTCCGATACCGTGAAGTACGACGGTGATTACGTGGCCGTGCCGGTGAACATTCACCGCGTGAACTGGCTGTGGATCAACCCGGAAGTCTTCAAGAAAGCCGGCATCACCAAGAATCCAACCACCCTCGAAGAGTTCTACGCGGCCGGCGACAAGCTGAAAGCGGCGGGCTTCATTCCGCTCGCTCACGGCGGTCAGCCTTGGCAGGACAGCACCGTGTTCGAAGCCGTGGTGCTCTCGGTCATGGGCGTGGATGGCTACAAGAAAGCCCTGGTCGATCTCGACAACAAAGCGCTGACCGGCCCGGAAATGGTCAAGGCGCTCACTGAGCTGAAGAAAGTCGCGACCTACATGGACGCGGACGGCAAAGGCCAGGACTGGAACCTCGAAGCGGCCAAGGTCATCAACGGCAAGGCCGGCATGCAGATCATGGGTGACTGGGCCAAGTCCGAATGGACCGCCGCCAAGAAAGTCGCCGGCAAGGACTACGAGTGCGTAGCGTTCCCGGGCACCGACAAGGCGTTCACCTACAACATCGACTCGCTGGCCGTGTTCAAGCAGAAGGACGCAGGCACTGCGGCCGGTCAGCAGGACATCGCCAAAGTCGTGCTGGGTGAGAACTTCCAGAAAGTCTTCAGCATCAACAAAGGCTCTATCCCGGTGCGCAACGACATGTTGAACAACATGGACAAGCTCGGCTTCGATTCCTGCGCGCAGACCGCTGCCAAAGACTTCCTCGCGGACGCCAAGTCCGGCGGCCTGCAACCAAGCATGGCGCACAACATGGCGACCACGCTGGCGGTGCAGGGCGCGTTCTTTGACGTAGTCACCAACTACATCAACGACCCGAAAGCCGACCCGGCCGATGCGGCGAAGAAACTCGGCGCGGCAGTTCAGTCGGCCAAGTAATGCTTGGCCCCTGTAGGAGTGAGCCTTTGTGGTGAGGGGATTCATCCCCGATGGGTTGCGAAGCGACCCCGGAAAGTTGCAGCGGTGCAGTGTCTGAAATACCGCATGTAATGATTTCGCGACTGCTGCGCAGTCGATCGGGGATAAATCCCCTCGCCACAGGGCTCACTCCTGCAAGGGAATGCTTTCGTAAACCCTTATTGTGGATTTCCCCATGAGTTCTGTTGCTGTGTTCAGCAAGGCCTCGCCGTTCGATGCATTGCAGCGCTGGCTACCGAAACTGGTGCTGGCGCCGAGCATGTTCATCGTGCTGGTGGGCTTCTATGGCTACATCCTGTGGACGTTCATTCTGTCGTTCACCACCTCGACCTTCCTGCCCAACTACAAGTGGGCCGGTCTGGCGCAATACGCGCGGTTGTTCGACAACGATCGCTGGTGGGTGGCGAGCAAGAACCTCGCCGTGTTCGGCGGCATGTTCATCGGCATTACCCTGGTGATCGGCGTGTTGCTGGCGGTGTTCCTCGATCAGCGCATCCGTCGCGAAGGCTTTATCCGCACCATTTACCTGTACCCGATGGCGCTCTCGATGATCGTCACCGGTACCGCATGGAAATGGCTGCTCAACCCGGGCATGGGCCTGGACAAATTGTTGCGTGACTGGGGCTGGGAAGGCTTCCGTCTGGACTGGCTGATCGACCCCGATCGCGTGGTCTACTGCCTGGTGATCGCCGCTGTGTGGCAAGCCTCGGGCTTCATCATGGCGATGTTCCTCGCCGGCCTGCGTGGCGTCGATCAATCGATCATCCGTGCCGCGCAGATCGACGGCGCGAGCATGCCGCGCATCTACTGGAAAGTCGTACTGCCAAGCCTGCGGCCGGTGTTCTTCAGTGCCGTGATGATCCTCGCGCACATCGCGATCAAGAGCTTCGACCTGGTTGCGGCAATGACCGCCGGTGGTCCGGGTTATTCCTCCGACCTGCCAGCGATGTTCATGTATTCCTTCACCTTCAGTCGCGGCCAGATGGGCATGGGCTCGGCCAGTGCGATTCTGATGCTCGGTGCGATCCTCGCGATCATCGTGCCTTACCTGTACTCCGAGCTGAGGACCAAGCGTAATGACTAGTCTTGCTGCCAAACCCGCTATCAGCTTGAGCCGCATCGCAATCTACGCGGTGCTGATCCTTGCGGTGTTTCTGTATCTGGTGCCGCTGGTGGTGATGTTGCTGACCAGCTTCAAGACCCCGGAAGACATCAGCACCGGCAACCTGCTGAGCTGGCCGACCGTGGTCAGCGGCATTGGCTGGGTCAAGGCCTGGGCCACGGTTGACGGCTACTTCTGGAACTCGATCAAGATCACCGTACCGGCCGTCATCATCTCCACCGCCATCGGTGCGTTGAACGGTTACGTGCTGTCGATGTGGCGCTTCCGTGGTTCGCAGTTGTTCTTCGGTCTGCTGCTGTTCGGCTGCTTCCTGCCGTTCCAGACTGTGCTGCTGCCGGCCTCGTTCACCCTCGGCAAGATGGGCCTGGCGAGCACCACCACCGGCCTGGTGTTCGTGCACGTGGTCTACGGTCTGGCGTTCACCACACTGTTCTTCCGCAACTACTACGTGAGCATTCCCGATGCGCTGGTCAAGGCTGCGCGTCTGGATGGCGCGGGTTTCTTCACGATTTTCCGCCGCATCATTCTGCCGATGTCGACGCCGATCATCATGGTCTGCCTGATCTGGCAGTTCACCCAGATCTGGAACGACTTCCTGTTCGGTGTGGTGTTCTCCAGCGGTGATTCGCAACCGATCACCGTGGCGCTCAATAACCTGGTCAACACCAGCACCGGCGCCAAGGAATACAACGTGGATATGGCAGCGGCGATGATCGCCGGCCTGCCGACCCTGCTGGTCTATGTGGTCGCAGGCAAGTATTTCGTGCGCGGGCTGACGGCCGGCGCGGTCAAGGGGTAATCATGGCTACGCTTGAACTTCGCAACGTAAACAAGACCTACGGGGCCGGCCTGCCGGACACCCTGAAGAACATCGAACTGTCGATCAAGGACGGTGAATTCCTGATCCTCGTCGGCCCGTCGGGCTGCGGCAAATCGACCTTGATGAACTGCATCGCCGGTCTGGAAACCATCACCGGCGGCGCGATCATGATCGGTGATCAGGACGTCAGCGGCATGAGCCCCAAGGATCGCGACATCGCCATGGTGTTCCAGTCCTATGCGCTGTACCCGACCATGAGCGTGCGCGAGAACATCGAGTTCGGCCTGAAAATCCGCAAGATGCCGCAGGCGGCGATCGACGAAGAAGTCGCCCGTGTCGCCAAGCTGTTGCAGATCGAACACCTGCTCAATCGCAAGCCGGGCCAGCTCTCCGGTGGTCAGCAACAGCGCGTGGCGATGGGCCGTGCCTTGGCGCGGCGGCCGAAGATCTACCTGTTCGACGAACCGCTGTCGAACCTCGACGCCAAGCTGCGCGTCGAGATGCGCACCGAAATGAAACTGATGCACCAGCGTCTGAAAACCACCACGGTCTACGTGACCCACGACCAGATCGAAGCGATGACCCTGGGCGACAAGGTGGCGGTGATGAAGGACGGCATCATTCAGCAGTTCGGCACGCCGAAAGACATCTACAACAACCCGGCCAACCTGTTCGTCGCAAGCTTCATCGGTTCGCCACCGATGAACTTCATCCCCCTGCGCTTGCAGCGCAAGGACGGTCGCCTGCTGGCGCTGCTCGACAGCGGTCAGGCGCGTTGTGAATTGCCGATGAGCATGCAGGACGCCGGCCTCGAAGATCGCGAAGTAATCCTCGGCCTGCGCCCGGAGCAGATTGTTTTGGCGAATGGCGAGGGCAATGGTCTGCCGAGCATCCGCGCCGAAGTGCAGGTCACCGAACCGACCGGTCCGGACACGTTGGTGTTCGTCAATCTGAATGACACCAAGGTCTGCTGCCGACTGGCGCCGGACGTGGCACCGCAGGTGGGCGAAAGCCTGACGCTGCAGTTCGATCCATCGAAAGTGTTGTTGTTCGACGCCAATACCGGCGAGCGTCTGGGCGTTGCGGGCCAGGTGCAGACAGAGACCCGGTCGGCGAATGTGGCGCAGTTCAAAGGCCGCTGAAGTACAAAATGTGGGAGCGAGCCTGCTCGCGAAAGCGGTCTGACATCCAGCATTGATGTCGCCTGATACACCGCATTCGCGAGCAGGCTCGCTCCCACAGGGGGCAAGCAGTGCCCGGCCTGTCGAGCACTGCACTTTATGTAAACCGCGTTAGATAAAAACAGTTAATAACAATAAAGACGAGGATGTAGGGATGAAAAAGAAACACGTCAATGCCCGGTTGATCTGCCAGGTTTCAGCGGCAGCTGCACTGGTGCTGGCCGGTAATGCAATGGCGGCGGATGCGTTCAGCTCCGACTCCAAGTGGATGACCGGCGACTGGGGCGGCGAGCGCACCAAGCTGATCGAGCAGGGTATCGACATCAAGGCCGACTACGTTGGCGAGATGGGCGCCAACCTGAACGGCGGTTACAACGACGACAAGACTGCGCGTTACGCCGACCAGTTCGGTCTGGGCGTGGCCCTCGACCTGCAGAAGCTGTGGGGCTGGGACAACACCCAGGCGAAGATCCAGCTGACCAACCGTAACGGCTACAACATCTCCAACGACCGCGTTGGCGATCCGCGTGCCGGCACCCTCAGCTCCTCGCAGGAAGTCTACGGCCGTGGCCACATGGTGCGTCTGACCCAACTGTGGATTCAGCACCAGTTCTTCGACAACAAGCTCGACGTCAAGGCCGGTTACTTCGGCGAAGGCGAAGACTTCAACACCTTCCCGTGCGACTTCCAGAACCTGGCGTTCTGCGGTTCGCAAGTGGGTAACTGGGCGACCAACATCTGGTACAACTGGCCCGTCAGCCAGGCCGCGATCCGTGTGAAGTACAACATCAACGACGAGCTCTACGCGCAGATCGGTGCGTACAACCAGAACCCGTCGCAACTGGAACACGGCAACGGCTTCAAGCTCAGCGGCAGCGGCACCAAAGGTACCGTGCTGCCGGTTGAGTTGGTCTGGTCGCCGAAGGTCAACAGCCTGCCGGGCGAATACCGCGTCGGTTACTACAAGAGCACGGCCGATGCCGACGACGTTCGCGAAGACGTCAACGGTCTTGATGCGGCAACCACCGGTGATGACTACAAGTCGCACAACAGCAAAAGCGGTTACTGGTTCGTTGCGCAACAGCAACTCACCAGCCACAACGGTGATGCGACTCGCGGTCTGAACATCGCCGCCAACGCGACCTTCCACGACAAGGACACCAACTTCATCGACAACTACCAGTCGGTGATGTTTGTCTACAAAGGCCCTTTCGACGCGCGTCCGAAAGATGACATCGGTATCGGCGCGGCGCGTATCCACGTCAACAAGGACGTCAAGCGCAACGCTGAACTGCTGAACGCTTCCAACGGTGTGTCCGATTACGACAACGCCGCGTTCTCGCCGATTCGTGAGACCGAGTACAACTACGAGCTCAACTACGGCATCCACGTCACCAACTGGCTGACCGTGCGTCCCAACCTGCAATACATCACCCATCCGGGCGGTGTGGATGAAGTCGATAACGCTTTGGTCGCTGGCCTGAAAATTCAGTCAACGTTCTAACGCGTCTGCGATAAGCTCCTCTCTATGTGCGCATTTTGCGGACAGCCCAGGCTGTCCGCTTTTTTTTGTGACACAGGTCAGATGTGTTGCTTGATGATTTTTTGTGGCTGGAGAGCTTTTTGTGGCGAGGGGATTTAGCGAAACGTCGCACCGCCCCGCTGGGCTGCGAAGCGGCCCCAAAACCATCCACTGAGGTGTATCAGCGAGAGGCCGTTTTCCAGGTTTGCGACTGCTTCGCAGTCGAACGGGGATAAATCCCCTCGCCACAGTATTCAAGGGTCACAAAGGTAATTGTACCCCCATGATTTTCAGGACCGTAGCCAATGCATGAGCATCCGCTGCAACGCTTCTTCAAATCCCTGCGTGAACGACCGGTGTTCGCCTGGGAGCGCTATCAGATGCGCGACGTGCTGGTGATCGATCATCCGTTGTGTCAGGCGGTGTTCAGTCGGCAGGGTGCGCAGTTGCTGCACTTTCAGCCGCGTGGGCAGAAGCCGTGGTTGTGGTGCGCGGCGAAGTGGCCGCATGTCGGCGCGATTCGCGGTGGCGTGCCGGTGTGCTGGCCGTGGTATGGCCGTCATCCGAGCGAAAACGCCTGGCCGTCCCATGGTTGGGCGCGACTGCTCGACTGGAAACTGCTCGACAGCAGCAGCGCCGAAGACGGCGTGCGCCTGCACTGGCAACTGCAGCTATGCGATTGGCAGGTCGACCTGCACGCGCACCTGGGCGAACGCATGGAATTACGCCTGAGCACCGAGCATCAGGACGACATGCCGTGCCAGTTGAGCCAGGCTTTGCACGCTTACTGGCGTATAGGCGATGTTGGTGAGATAGCGCTGTCTGGGCTCGAAGGCGCGCAGGGTTATGACCAGTTGAATCGCCAGGTTTGCCAGCAGGAGGGTGAATTGCGCGTTGATGGCGGCTGTCAGCGGGTGTTTCAGCATGACGGCGAATTGCAGCTCAAGGATCACGCCTGGCAGCGCGAGTTGTGCATTGATACCGGTGACAGTGGCGACACCGTCGTCTGGCATCCCGGCGCGCGGCCGTTACTGGGGGTAAGTTGGGAGGAGATTTCCGAATTCGTCTGCGTGGAAGCAGCGGCGGGCGGCACGGACAGCCTGCACCTGGCGCCGGGGGAGAAGGCGCATTTGAGTTTGCAGGCGTGGGCGGCGGCTTAGTGCGTCAAGTACACCGATACCCTCACCCTAGCCCTCTCCCAGAGGGAGAGGGGACCGAATGGGGGATGCTCAAGAATTACGCCGACGTGAAAGTGCAGTTCTGAATCCATAATCGACTGGATATTTCAGGTCGATGTACCGCGCAAGACACCTCGGTCGGCTCCCTCTCCCTCCGGGAGAGGGCTGGGGTGAGGGGGCTTTTGATCTTTAGTTGAATTCATCCCCAACCGGATACCGGCTCGCATTCAAGCTCTCTTTGATCTTGCGCAGATGCGGCTGGAAATCCACGCCACGGCGCAGGGTCATCCCCGTTGCCAGCACATCCAGCACGGTCAACTGAATGATCCGCGAGGTCATCGGCATATAAATGTCGGTGTCTTCCGGCAGTGGAATGTTCAGGCTCAGGGTACTGGCTTTGGCCAGCGGTGAATTCTCCGCTGTCAGGCCCAAAACCGAAGCACCGTTCTCCCGGGCGATTCGCGCCACTTCCACCAGTTCGCGGGTACGCCCGGTGTAGGAAATGATCACGAACAGCTCGCCGGTGTGCGCCACCGAGGCAATCATCCGCTGCATCAGCACATCGGCGTGGGCAGTGACGGCGAGGTTGAAGCGGAAGAACTTGTGCTGCGCATCCAGCGCCACCGGGGCCGAAGCGCCGAGGCCGAAGAAGTGGATCTGCCGGGCCTGGATCAACAGGTCGACGGCGCGGCTGATCAGGTTCGGGTCGAGCGCCTGGCAAGCACTGTCCAGGGAAGCGATGGCGCTGCCGAAGATCTTCTGCGTGTACGCCTCGGGATTGTCGTCGGCCTCGACCGCGCGGCTGACATACGCCGCACCACTGGCCAGGCTCTGGGCCAATTGCAGCTTGAGTTCGGGGTAGCCGCTGACACCGAACGAGCGGCAGAAACGGTTGACCGTCGGTTCGCTCACCGAGGCGGCCTGGGCGAGGGCGGCGATGCTGAAGCGGGTGGCCTGCTGCGGATTGAGCAGAATCACCTCGGCGACCTTACGTTCGGCCTTGTTCAGCTCTTCAAGGCGACTCTGGATCTGTTCCAGTAAATTTCGCACGCGGTCCATATGGAATTCCTGATTCACCGACGCAGAGTTGCGTCGGGCTATGCAAATTGGGCCTTTGATATGGCCCGTGACGGTGGCCTATCCTACTGATGCGTCCGGGCGACCACCACTCGGATTGAGTATTCTGCGAAAATGTTGTGGTTATTACTACATTTTCCCTTGAGTGATGCCTTGAAAAAAGGTATTTGTAGCTTAACTTGATAAAAGAACAAACATCATGCCTTCCATTACGGTTGAACCGTGCACCTTTGCCTTGTTCGGCGCGCTTGGCGATCTGGCCCTGCGCAAGCTGTTTCCTGCCCTGTATCACCTTGACGGTGCCGACCTGCTGCACGAGGACACGCGCATCATCGCGCTGGCCCGTGAGCCCGGCAGCGAGCAGCAGCACATGGCGTTCATCGCCGCCGAATTGCGCCGTTATGTCGGCAAAGAGCTGAACGAAACCGTGGCCGAGCGCTTCCTCGCGCGCCTGACCTATCTGCACGTCGACTTCCTCAAGGCTGAGGATTACGTGGCGCTGGCGGAACTGGCCGGCAGCAGCCAGCGCATGATTGCCTACTTCGCCACCCCGGCGGCGGTGTACGGCGCTATCTGCGAGAACCTCGAGAAAGTCGGTCTGGCCGAAAACACCCGAGTGGTGCTGGAAAAACCGATCGGCTCTGACCTGGAGTCCTCGCGCAAGGTCAACGACGCCGTCGCGCAGTTCTTCCCGGAAGACCGCACCTACCGCATCGACCACTATCTGGGCAAAGAGACCGTTCAGAACCTGATCGCCCTGCGTTTCGCCAACAGCCTGTTCGAAACCCAGTGGAACCAGAATTACATCTCCCACGTGGAAATCACCGTGGCCGAGAAGGTCGGCATCGAAGGCCGCTGGGGCTATTTCGACAAGGCCGGCCAGCTGCGCGACATGATCCAGAATCACCTGTTGCAGCTGCTCTGCCTGATTGCCATGGACCCGCCGGCCGACCTGTCCGCCGACAGCATCCGTGACGAAAAGGTAAAAGTGCTCAAGGCGCTGGCGCCGATCAGTCCGGAAGGCCTGACCACACAAGTGGTGCGCGGCCAGTACATCGCCGGCCACAGCGAAGGCAAATCCGTTCCGGGTTACCTCGAAGAACCGAATTCCAATACCCAGAGCGACACCGAAACCTTCGTCGCCCTGCGTGCCGACATCCGCAACTGGCGCTGGGCCGGCGTGCCGTTCTACCTGCGTACCGGCAAGCGCATGCCGCAGAAGCTGTCGCAGATCGTCATCCACTTCAAGGAACCGTCGCACTACATCTTCGCCCCGGAGCAACGCCTGCAGATCAGCAACAAACTGATCATCCGCCTGCAACCGGACGAAGGCATTTCCTTGCGCGTGATGACCAAAGAGCAGGGCCTGGACAAGGGCATGCAACTGCGCAGCGGCCCGCTGCAACTGAATTTCTCCGACACCTGGCGTAGCGCGCGGATCCCCGATGCCTACGAGCGGTTGTTGCTGGAAGTGATGAACGGCAATCAGAACCTGTTTGTCCGTAAAGATGAAATCGAAGCCGCGTGGAAGTGGTGTGACCAGCTGATCGCCGGGTGGAAGAAATCCGGCGACGCGCCCAAGCCGTATGCGGCCGGTTCGTGGGGGCCGATGAGCTCCATTGCTTTGATCACGCGGGACGGGAGGTCGTGGTATGGCGATATCTGATGTGCAACTGCCGACGGGCGTGACTGCCCGCGAATTCAACAGCCCGGTGTTGCTCGCCGAAGGCCTGGCGCTGAACGTTGCCAAGCAACTGAGCGAGGCCATTGCCGCGCGCGGCAACGCGGTGCTGGTGGTGTCCGGCGGGCGCAGCCCGGTAGCGTTTTTCCAGCACCTGGCCAAGCAGAGGCTGGACTGGTCGAAGGTCGTTGTGACCCTGGCCGACGAACGCTGGGTACCGGTGGAACATGCCGACAGCAATGCCGGCCTGCTCAAGCAGTATCTGCTTAAAGGCCCGGCAGCCAAGGCACAGTTCCTCAGCCTCTACAGCGCGGCGGCCAACGTCGAGCAGGCTGCTGAACAGGCCGATCGCTTGCTCGCGGAATTGCCGCCGATTGACGTGCTGGTGCTGGGCATGGGCGATGACGGCCACACCGCATCGCTGTTCCCCGACAGCCCGAACCTCGCCGAAGCCCTGCAAGCCGATGGCACGCGCCGTTGCTGGCCGATGCTGGCGCCAAGCGTGCCGCGTCAGCGCCTGACCATGAGCCGCGCGCTGCTGGCCTCGGCCCGGCACAAGATTCTGTCGATTTCCGGTCAATCGAAACTGACCACCCTGAATGCCGCGCTGGCATCCGATGACGTTGCGGCCATGCCGGTGCGCGCGTTTCTGCAACCTACGTTAGAGATTTACTGGTGCCCATGAGCCAAGGAACAGCCGCTATGACAACCCCATCCCCGACCGTTTCCATGGCGGACAAAGTTGCCCTGATCGACAGTCTCTGCGCCAAGGCGCGGATCCTGCCGGTGATCACCATCGCTCGCGAACAGGACGTGCTGCCGCTGGCCGACGCCCTCGCCGCCGGTGGCCTGACTGCGCTGGAAGTGACCCTGCGCTCGCAGTTCGGCCTCAAGGCCATTCAGATCCTGCGCGAACAGCGCCCCGAGCTGATGACCGGTGCCGGCACCGTGCTTGACCGCAACATGCTAGCGGCGGCTGAAGCGGCAGGCTCGCAGTTCATTGTTACCCCGGGCATCACCCGCGACCTGCTCGAAGCCAGCGTCGACAGCCCGATTCCGCTGTTGCCGGGCATCAGCAACGCCTCGGGGATCATGGAAGGCTACAGTCTGGGCTATCGCCGCTTCAAGCTGTTCCCGGCGGAAGTCAGCGGTGGCGTGGCGGCAATCAAGGCCCTCGGCGGCCCGTTCGGCGAAGTGAAATTCTGCCCGACTGGCGGCGTCGGCCCGGCCAATATCAAGAGCTACATGGCGCTGAAAAACGTCATGTGCGTGGGCGGTAGCTGGATGCTTGATCCGGAGTGGATCAAGAACGGCGACTGGTCCCGCATTCAGGAATGCACCGCCGAGGCCCTGGCGCTGCTGGACTGATTGTTACCCGACACTTCGTTGTGTGCTTTACGGCTTTATGGTGCGCTTGGTCGGCGCACCTTTTTTTTGCGCTGAAAAAACTGCCGATACATGCGGCGATACATAGTTACTGCACGCTGACTTTTTCACGGGGTTAATCTGCGTCCATCTTATGGAAGAGAGAACGCCTCATGGACGACCTTCAGTCTCTGACCCTTACGCCACAATCCCGTTATCAACCGAAGCAACTTCCCCTCGGCCGCCCCGCAGCTGAATCTCAAGTGCGCAATATCAGCCAAGGTGTCCAAGGCTTGCCGCTGGTCCTGCGTCTGTCGCTGGTCGATGCTATGACCAGCGAGCCGGTCATCGGCGCGCTGGTGCGCATTCAACAGCGTGTCGATGGCGACACCAGCCTGGGCGGCAGTCAATCGACTGACAGCCATGGCATCGTCCGTTTCACCAGTGTCTATCCGGATCGGCCGGCGCGCGGCGCTGCTTGCCTGAAGCTGAACGTATTCATTCCCGGCGACGAAGCAGGAGCGCAAGCTCACCACGAGGCCTGGGCCGGCACCTTGCACGTCCCAGGCCGCTGCGGCTGTGAAGGTGCCGCCGAGGAGGCCTTGCAGTTGGTATTGCAGCCGATCGCCGGCGCCGATCTTGAAGACGGTGCTTTCGCCTGCCAGACCCTCGGCATCGACACCTTCGCCGTGTCGTCGCAGCTTGGCCTTGAAGGCTACGAAAAAAACTCCGGAGCGCCGTTCTAGCGCAGTTGGTCCAGCGCCCGAACCAACTGCTCCATCTCGCCAGCCGTGGTGGTCAGCCCCGGGGTGATGCGAATGCACGGCCCGCACGCGGCGCCGGTGCGCACCACGGTGAACAGGTTGAATTCGCTGAGCAGACGCTCGGCCATGGCCTGCTGATCGGCATGCCGGGTGAAGCGCAGCGCGGTGATCCCGCAATACAGTTGCGGGTCGTCCGGCGTCAGCACCTCGATGCCCGGCAGGTGCCGGACCCGGCTGACCCACAGGTTGCGCAGGTAACTCAGGCGTGGGCTTTTGGCGGCGGCGCCGCCGAGCGCGTCGTGCTCTTCGAACACCAGCGGCAAGGTCATCAGCGCCGGGATGTTCGGCGTGCTGTACGAGGTCCGCGCGCGAATATCGCTGACCGGGTAATGCATCTCGCCCATGTCCGGATCGATGTCGGCCAGACGCTGCGGGGCGATATAGATAAAGCCGAGGGTCAGCGGTGCGCCGATCCATTTGTGCAGGTTGTAACCGGCGAAAGCGATGCCCAACGCTTGCAGGTCGAATTCAATCTGGCCGAGGGCGTGGGCACCGTCGAGGATGATGTCGACGCCATGCTCTTTGGCCAGCGCGGCGATGGCCTGCACCGGCATGACCAGGCCGGTGCGATGGGTGACATGGGTCAGGGCCATCAGTTTGAGTTTTGGATGGCGGACGAACGCCTCGCGGTAGGTTTCGAGCAGGCTGTCGAAACTGGCCGGATGGTGGTGGGCAATTTCGATGACCTCCACGCCACGCTGCTTCGCCAGCCAGCGCATGGCGCCCTTGACCGTGTCGTACTCGAGGTCGCAGATCAGTACCTGATCACCCGGTTGCAGACGATTGTAATTGCGGATCAGCGATTGCAGGCCTTCGGTAGCATTGCGGGTCAGGGCCACGCTTTGCGCGCGCACGCCAATCAGTTCGGCCAGTTGCGCGCGGATCTCAAGGTTGTCGTGCTGTTCAAAGCGCTGGCGTGCATAAATCGAGTTGCTGGCGTTGATCAGCTCGATGTTGCGCTGGTATTCCTCGATCACTGTGCGCGACATGCGCCCGAAGTAACCGTTTTCCAGGTTGACCGGGCCGGGCTGCACATCGTATCGGTCGGCGAATGTCTGCCAGAAGGCTTCGTCACGGGCGCGGCGGGTGTTGTCAGGCATTGTCGGCAAGGCTCAAGAGGGAAGGGCGCGTCAGTGGCGCGGGGCGGGTTTGCCGTGTTTGGCGCGCAGCGGCTCGAGCAGGTCGGACAGGCCGTTGTGGTCGATCTCCTGCATCAGCGCCAGCAGGCCACCGAGTTCACCGTGGGGAAAGCCTTCACGGGCGAACCAGTTCAGATAGGGGCCAGGCAGGTCGGCAATGATCCGCCCTTTGTATTTGCCGAAGGGCATTTCGCGGGTGATCAGCAGTTCGAGTTTTTCCGGATTCATCAGCACGCTTCATCGATTCACATCACAGCCTGGAAAATACAGGCATTCTGCATGCAGGCCAAATGACAGATCATGCAAAAAACCAGCATGCAGATGGTTCAATCTTTTGTAAGTCACTGAAAAATAAGGTTCTATTATCAATAAGCAAACTGGCACGCACACTGCAATATCCCTTGCATCTTCAACCAACCGCAAGGAATTGGAAAATGACTGACGTAAACAAAGAATCCATCTCGGTACTCAATGACCTGATCGAAACCTCCAAGGACGGTCAGGAAGGTTTCAAGACTTGCGCCGAAGACATCAAGCACCCAGAGCTGAAAAGCCTGTTTGTGACTCGCGCAGCTGATTGCGCCGCTGCCGCAGCTGAGCTGCAAGCGGCCGTTCGTTCGCTGGGCGGCGATCCGGAAACTTCCACCAGCGTGAGCGGTGACCTGCACCGTCGCTGGGTCGACGTTAAATCCATGTTCACCGGTAAAGACGAAGAGGCTGTGCTGAACGAAGCAGAGCGCGGTGAAGACCACGCACTGAAGGCCTACAAAGAAGCCCTCGAGAAAATCACCAAGCACAACCTGGTGGGTATTCGTGATCTGGTTGAACGCCAATATCACGGCGTACAACGCAACCACGACCAGGTGAAAGCCCTGCGTAACCAGGCTCGTGCGAGCTCGTAAGAGTTAGTCGGCTGAAAAAAAACGCCAGCTTGTCTGGCGTTTTTTTGTGCCTGGCGAAAAGCCCCTCACCCTAGCCCTCCCGAAACGTCGGACCGCCCGGAGGGGAGAGGGGACTGACCGAAGTGTTCTTGAAAGTTACAGCGATGTGAAATATCCAGTCGAACTCAGGATTTGGAAAGCCAGGAAATCGGCTCCCTTTCCCCCTCGCCCCCGTGGGGGAGAGGGTTGGGGTGAGGGGGCAGCAATCTACCTGACACCCTGCAATCCATCAGCCGATACTGATCGCCGGCAATGTCGGCAACGTCACCGTCTGCTGTTTGCGCGGCGCGAGAATTTCCGCTTCACCATCCACCACCAACTCATCACGCTGATTGAACACGCGAGTGGCAATGCGCACGCGGAATTTCGGCAGTTTCTCCAGAATCTCCAGGCGCACTGTCAGCGTGTCGCCGATCTTCACCGGCTTCTGAAAGCTCATCTGCTGACCGATATAAATGGTGCCCGGCCCAGGCAATTCGCATGCAACGGCGGCGCTGATCAGCGCACCGCTGAACATGCCGTGGGCGATGCGTTCCTTGAACATGCTGGCGGCGGCAAACTCGGCGTCCAGATGCACCGGGTTGTGGTCGCCTGACATCGCGGCGAACAGCTGAATGTCGCGCTCTTCGACAGTCTTGCTGTAGCTGGCGGTCTGGCCGACTTCGAGGGCTTCGTAAGGGATGTTGGTAACCTGGGTCATCGGTTTCGATTCCTGTGACGGATTTCAGTCAATCCACAAAAAATTATTCGCTGCGCTGCGGGCGCCGGTGGCTCAGGGCTTGGTCGATCCAGGCGAGCACATCGGTGGTCACTTCGTCGCGATTGCTTTCATTGAACAATTCGTGCCGGGCCTGCGGGTAGATCTTCAGTTGCAGATGCTGGCTGCCGGCCCTGCGCAAGGCATTGGCCAGATCTGTCAGACGCTTGCCCTCGCTCAGCGGATCACATTCGCCACCAATCACCAGCAGCGGCAGGCCCGGATCGATCTGCGCGAGATTGGACGCTTTGCTGATTTGCTGCAAGCCGCCGAGCAGGTCGACCCACAGCTGATTGGTGCAGCGAAAGCCGCATAACGGGTCGGCGGCGTATTTGTCGACCTCGGCCGGATCGCGGCTCAGCCAGTCGAAACGGGTGCGCACCGGTTTGAATTTATTGTTGAACGAGCCGAACGACAGCCACTCGATCAACGCACTGCGGCCCTTGCCGCCCTGGCGCAGTTTTTCCAGCCGGGCTATTTGCCGCGCGATGCGATAGAGGGCCACCGGCTGGAAATTCGAGCCGCTGAGAATCGCCCCGTGCAGACTGGCGCTGTGGTGCAACAAATAGCCTTGGGCGATGTAGCTGCCCATGCTGTGGCCGAGCAGGATGATCGGCACGCCGGGATGTTGCTGGCCGATGTGCTGGTTGAGGCTGGCCAGATCGCCAACGACCTTGCACCAGCCGTCGTCATCGGCGAAATGGCCAAGGGTGCCGTTGTCGGCGGTGCGACCATGGCCGCGCAGATCCGGGGCGTACACGCCATAGTCTTTGTCGCAAAACGTGTCGGCGAGCCGCGCGTAGCGAGCGCTGTGTTCGGCCATACCATGGGCCAGCAGAATCACCGCTTTCAATGGCGTGGCCGGTAGCCAGCGGTTGACGTACAGGCGGCTGCGGTCACTCGCGTCCAGCCAGAAGGTGTCGTGGGTCATGGCGATTCCTTTGCTCAGCATCGCCACAGTGTATAGCGCGTCTGATCAGCTCACGCCACGGCTGGAAGATTCACGGGATCAATGAGGGCCTGCGTCATATTTGCCTCAATGGCCATAGCTGCTAGTGTCCGTGAAGCTCCGCTTTGTGCTTTTCGCCTTCCATGGACGAAGCAGAAACGACAGAAAGCGGCTCCCGGATCGGCTCAGGTAAAGAGGACAAGAACAATGCAACCTGATTTCTGGAATGACAAACGCCCGGCCGGCGTACCGCTGGACATCGACATGGGCGAGTTCAAGTCGGTCATCGAAGTGTTTGAGCGTTCCTGCAAGAAATTCGCTGACCGCCCGGCGTTCAGCAGCATGGGCATCACCCTGACCTACGCCGAACTCGAACGCCAGAGTGCGGCGTTCGCCGGTTACCTGCAGGCCCATACCGATCTGGTGCCGGGGGATCGCATTGCGGTGCAGATGCCCAACGTCCTGCATTATCCGATTGCCGTGTTCGGCGCGCTGCGCGCCGGGCTGATCGTGGTCAACACCAACCCGCTCTATACGCCGCGCGAGATGCGCCACCAGTTCAAGGATTCCGGCGCACGCGCGCTGGTCTACCTGAATCTGTTCGGGCAGAAAGTCCAGGAAGTGCTGCCCGACACCGACATCCAATATTTGATCGAAGCGAAGATGGGCGACCTGATGCCCACCGCCAAAGGCTGGCTGGTCAACACCGTGGTCAGCAAAGTGAAGAAACTGGTTCCCGAGTATTCGCTGCCGCAAGCGACCTCGTTCAAAAGCGCGCTGCGCATGGGGCGTGGTCTGGGCATCAAGCCGCTGAACGTCGGCCTCGATGACATCGCCGTGCTGCAATACACCGGCGGTACTACCGGCCTGGCCAAGGGCGCGATGCTCACCCACGGCAATCTGGTGGCGAACATGCAGCAGGTGCGAGCCTGTCTGGCTCAGCTCGGCCCGGACGGTCAACCGCTGTTGCGCGAAGGCCAGGAGGTGATGATTGCGCCGCTGCCGCTGTACCACATCTATGCCTTCACTGCGAATTGCATGTGCATGATGGTCTCGGGCAACCACAACGTGTTGATCTCCAATCCGCGTGACATCGCCGGCTTCATCAAGGAACTGAAGAACTGGCGCTTCTCGGCGCTACTGGGTTTGAACACCTTGTTCGTCGCGCTGATGGATCACCCTGACTTCAAGACCCTGGATTTCTCCAGCCTGAAGCTGACCAACTCCGGCGGCACCGCGCTGGTCAAGGCCACCGCCGAGCGCTGGGAGCAGATGACCGGTTGCCGTATCACCGAAGGCTACGGCCTGACCGAGACCTCGCCAGTGGCGTGCACCAATCCTTACGGCGATCAGTCGCGCCTGGGCACTGTCGGCCTGCCGGTGCCGGGCACGCTGGTGAAAATCATCAACGATGACGGCGTCGAACAGCCGCTGGGCGAGCGCGGCGAACTGTGCATCAAAGGTCCGCAGATCATGAAGGGCTACTGGAACAAACCCGAAGCCACCGCCGAAGTGCTGGACGCCGAGGGCTGGTTCAAGTCCGGCGATATCGCCGTGATCGACCCGGACGGTTTCGTGCGCATCGTCGATCGCAAGAAGGACATGATCATTGTCTCCGGCTTCAACGTGTACCCCAACGAAATCGAAGACGTGGTCATGGCTCACCCGAAAGTCGCCAACTGCGCGGTGATCGGCGTGCCGGACGAACGTTCGGGAGAGGCGGTGAAGCTGTTTGTGGTGGCGCGGGAGAGCGGGGTCAGCCTGGAAGAGCTGAAGGCTTACTGCAAAGAGAATTTCACGGCCTACAAGGTGCCGAAACACATCGTGTTGCGTGAGTCGTTGCCGATGACGCCTGTAGGGAAAATTCTGCGGCGCGAGTTGCGGGATATCGCATAAAGGTTACGAGCGAAAAGATCGCAGCCTTCGGCAGCTCCTACAGGAAACGCATTCCAAATGTAGGAGCTGCCGAAGGCTGCGTTCTTTTGCTTTTACACCCCATGACTACGGGGCTTTCACAGGGTAATAGGATTTTTGCTCTAAAATGACCGCTGGCAAGTCTTGAGTCATCAATATGACTGTAGGGGCCTCTTTTGGCTCTGGTCGACCCTTGGCAAAGCTGCTACTCTCGGCGCGCTTTGTGACTTCTCGGCCTGTAAAACGCCGGATTCACCAATACAAAACACACACCAATAATAATCGCATCAAATGCGGTGAAGAATTCGCGTTGCTGAGGAGTGGGCTTCCATGATCGAAGACTTTTGGAAGGATAAGTACCCGGCTGGAATCGCAGCCGAGATCAATCCAGACGAGTATCCGAACATTCAGGCAGTGTTGAAGCAATCCTGCCAACGCTTCGCCAACAAACCGGCTTTCAGCAACCTCGGCAAGACAATCACCTACGGTGAGCTGTACGAGCTGTCCGGTGCCTTTGCCGCGTATCTGCAACAGCATACCGACTTGCAGCCCGGTGATCGAATCGCCGTGCAACTGCCCAACGTCCTGCAGTACCCGGTCGCGGTCTTCGGTGCCATTCGGGCCGGGCTGATCGTGGTCAACACCAACCCGCTGTACACCGCGCGGGAAATGGAACACCAATTCAACGACTCCGGCGCCAAGGCCCTGGTGTGCCTGGCGAACATGGCGCACCTGGCCGAAGCCGTGGTGCCGAAGACCGGCGTCAAGCACGTCATCGTCACCGAAGTCGCCGACTTGCTGCCGCCGATCAAGCGCCTGCTGATCAACAGCGTCATCAAGTACGTGAAGAAAATGGTCCCGGCCTATCACTTGCCCAAAGCCATCAAGTTCAACGACGTCCTGAGCAAGGGCCACGGCCAGCCAGTGGCCGAAGCCAATCCGGACAGCGGCGATGTCGCGGTGCTGCAATACACCGGCGGCACCACCGGCGTGGCCAAGGGCGCGATGCTCACGCACCGCAACCTGGTCGCCAACATGCTGCAATGCAAGGCGCTGATGGGCTCCAACCTCAACGAAGGCTGCGAGATCCTGATCACGCCGCTGCCGCTGTATCACATCTATGCGTTCACCTTTCATTGCATGGCGATGATGCTGATCGGCAACCACAACATCCTGATCAGCAACCCGCGCGACCTGCCGGCGATGGTCAAGGAACTGTCGAAGTGGAAGTTCAGCGGTTTCGTCGGTCTGAACACGCTGTTCGTGGCACTGTGCAACAACGAAGGTTTCCGCAAGCTGGATTTCTCCGCGCTGAAAGTTACCCTGTCCGGCGGCATGGCCCTGCAACTGGCGGCGGCCGAGCGCTGGAAAGCCGTGACCGGTTGCGCCATCTGCGAAGGCTACGGCATGACCGAAACCAGCCCGGTGGCCACGGTCAACCCGATCCAGCACATCCAGATCGGCACCATCGGCATTCCGGTGCCGTCGACCCTGTGCAAAGTCATCGACGATGCCGGTGTCGAACAGCCGCTGGGCGAGATCGGCGAGCTGTGCGTCAAAGGCCCGCAAGTGATGAAGGGCTACTGGCAGCGTCAGGAAGCCACCGATGAAATGCTCGACAGCGACGGCTGGCTGAAAACCGGTGACATCGCGCTGATCCAGCCGGACGGCTACATGCGCATCGTCGATCGCAAGAAGGACATGATTCTGGTGTCTGGCTTCAACGTCTATCCGAACGAACTGGAAGACGTGCTGGCGACTTTGCCCGGCGTATTGCAGTGCGCGGCGATCGGTGTGCCGGACGAGAAATCGGGTGAGGCGATCAAGATTTTCATCGTCGCCAAACCGGGCGTGACCCTGACCAAAGAGCAGGTCATGGACCACATGCGCGCCAACGTTACCGGCTACAAAGTGCCGCGCTCGGTGGAATTCCGCGATGCGCTGCCGACCACCAACGTCGGCAAGATCCTGCGCCGCGAATTGCGGGATGAAGAACTGAAGAAGATCAAGGCCAAGTCTGCCGCGTAAATAAAAAGCCCCGCAGATGCGGGGCTTTTTGTTGGGAAAGATTGGTGATTTGCAGCGTCTGGTAAATCCTACCCCCTCACCCCAACCCTCTCCCCCAAGGGGGCGAGGGGGAAGGGAGCCGATCTTCAAGCTTTTCAGAACCTGAGTTCGGCTCGATATTTCAGGTCGGCGTATTCCGTAAGAACAACCCGGTCGGTCCCCTCTCCCTCTGGGAGAGGGCTAGGGTGAGGGGAAGGGCTGACGCCACAAATCCTACTGACGAAACGGCGCAAAATTCACGTTGGTCCCCGCCGGACGCATGTCCTGCAGGTACGAATCCTTGTCCGCACTCAATTCCAGGCTCAGCGCCGCCTTGCGCTTGCCTTCGTTGCGAATCACCAGGCCTTCGAGCTTTTCGCGCAGGAACACCGTCGGCACTTTCAGGTGCAGCAACTCATCGGTGGCCGGGGTGTGCAGCAGCAAGTGAATCCACTCGTACTGACCGATGGCCAGACGCGACACCGGCAGGTCGAACCACCAGATATTGCGGTTGCGGTTCAGTTCGGCGAAGTGGCAGTTGTTGGTGCCGAGCACGGCGCCGCCCAGTTCCTGGTTGCGACGGGCGATGGCCTGGGTTTTATTGAGCTTCATGACATTCCTGCGAATCGGTGTGCCGGGCGCGACGCCCGTAGGCTGAGCATTCTCGGGGCAACGCCGACAAACATAAAGCGCAACCTGCGCGCCACGACGAAATGCCGGCAAAATAAATGAAACTCGGCGCAAAGCGCACCGGTCAATCGTTACGTAATGACTTTTCTTCCCTATATGCATCACGGAGAAACACCATGAGTAGCACAGGCGATAAAGTAAAAGGCATGGCCAACGAAGCCGTCGGTAACGTCAAGCAAGGCGTCGGCAAGGTCACTGACAACGACAAGCTGCGCGCCGAAGGCAAGGTTCAAGAGAAAAAAGGCGAAGCCCAGCAAGCGGTTGGCAACGCCAAGGACGCTGTGAAAAAAGGCGTCGACAAGGCGTAAGCGAGCCTTGAACGAATCACACGAGCGGCCATCCAAGGATGGCCGTTTTTGTATCAGAACCCTGCGGTCATCCGCCGAAGGATCGCCAAGTAGGCTACCTTGAGGTAAAAAACGGCCCCTGAGTCGCCACGACTTCAACCTTTTGCGGCGCAAGGAGACGCGAATGATATTTCCGGACATGAAAGGTCTGCCCCTGCACCGGGTGATGGTGCGCACGGTCACTGAGTTCGTCGATGACGAAATGTCGACCTATGCCTCGGCATTGGCTTACCAGATGCTGTTCTCGCTGTTTCCGTTCATTCTTTTCCTGATTGCCCTTATCGGTTTCCTGCACCTGCCGGACTTCTTTTCCTGGCTGCGTCTGCAATCTGAACTGGTGCTGCCACCGCAGGCACTGGAGCAGGTCAACCCGGTGATCGACCAGTTGCAGCAATCCAAGGGTGGCCTGCTGTCCATCGGTATCGTTATTGCGCTGTACACCGCGTCCGCTGGCGTGCGCCTGATGATGAGCGCAATGAATGCCGCCTACGACGTGGTCGAAGGCCGGCCGATCTGGAAGCGCTTCCCGTTGTCGATCGTCTACACCGTCGGCATCGCCGGCATGCTCCTGATCGCCGCTGCGCTGATGGTGCTCGGGCCGCAGGTGATGGGCTGGATTGCCGCACAAGTGGGGCTGGAATACTTCATCGTCACGGTGTGGACGATCGCCCGCTGGCCGGTGATCGTGATTCTGATGATGGTCGCGGTGGCGCTGATCTATTACGTGATGCCCGACGTCAAACAGGAATTCCGTTTCATCACCCCGGGTTCGGTGCTGGCCGTGGTGGTGTGGATCCTCGCCTCGTTGGGGTTTGCCTTTTACGTGAAAACCTTCGCCAACTACAACGCGATGTATGGCAGCATCGGGGCGATCATCGTGCTCTTGCTGTATTTCTACATTTCCTCCGCAGTCCTGTTGCTCGGCGCGGAAATGAATGCAGTGATCGAGCACATGTCCGCCGAAGGCAAGGAAAAGGGCGAAAAAGCCCCTGGCGAGCCTGACGAATCCCCCAAACAACACGTCTCGGGCCTGGGCCGCGATCATTCGCTCAAGCCGGACACTGATGAAGCGCGACCATGATTCGTGAAATTCTCAAAATGGGTGACGAGCGCCTGCTGCGCATCGCCGCGCCGGTACCACCGGAAATGTTCAACAGCGCCGAGCTCTGGCAACTGATCGATGACATGTTCCAGACCATGGAAAGCGTCGGCGGCGTTGGCCTCGCGGCGCCGCAGATCGGAGTCGACCTGCAACTGGTGATCTTCGGCTTCGAACACAGCGAGCGTTACCCGGACGCCGAAGCAGTGCCGCAGACGATCCTGATCAATCCGCTGATCACGCCGTTGAATCCGTTGATGGAAGAGGGCTTCGAAGGTTGTCTGTCGGTGCCGGGCCTGCGCGGCGCGGTGGAGCGTTATCAGCAGATTCGCTACGAAGGCTTTGATCCGAAGGGCGAGCCGATCGTGCGTGTGGCCTCGGGGTTTCATGCACGGGTGGTGCAGCATGAATGCGATCACCTGATCGGCCGGCTGTATCCGTCGCGGATTACCGATTTCAGCAAGTTCGGCTTTACCGAAGTGCTGTTTCCGGATCTTGATCCCAACGCTGACGACTGATTGTCAGAACACCATCAACCCCTGTGGGAGCGAGCCTGCTCGCGAACGCGGAGTATCAGAACCAAATTCGGCGCTGACACACCGCATTCGCGAGCAGGCTCGCTCCCACAGGGTTTCAGCGTAAATCTGCGGGATTGAGTCCCATCGCAATCATCGGCTTGCTCCGCGCATACCGGCTCAACCGCTCGGCCATCGCCTGCGGCAGCGGCGGATCGAAGCTGAACCCACGCCGCTCATAAAACCCGCGCAAATCCGGATGGCAAAACAGCCACACCGGCTCGTCCACCTGGGCAACCGCCGCTGCGATCAACTGCGCAGCGACACCTTGTTCCCGACACTGCGGATCAACAAACAACCCCGTCAGCCAGTGTCCGCCCGAGACTGGCCGCAGACACAGCGCCGCAACGATCTCGCCGCGCCTTGCCACCCACAACTGCGCCTCACGCACGGCTTTCATCGACGACTGGTGGCGGCGGTAGAACTTGTTCATCAGCGGCCACAACGATTCGTCGAGCTGGCTGTAGTGGATATCGGACATGGTTCGGGCTGTCGCTGGGAGAAGCGCCGATTATAAAAGAACGCGCGCTTCGGGATAGGTGTATACCTGAACTCACACCCCTGTGAGTGGAGTACCGATCATGTCCAAAGGTATGGATTCAAAGAAAGCCGCGAAGAAAAAGCCGGCCAAGACCGCGATTGAAAAACGCGCAGAGAAGAAAGCCAAGAAGGTCGATATTTTCGGCCACTGATCAAACCATGCGGAAGCCCGGTTCACGGGCTCCCGCATCGCTGGCGAAAACGTCCGTTTTCACCACACTGTTTCCCGCGCTGAACCGTTTCTTGTGCAAAAAATGCCAGATACTGGCCGACTAGTGGCCTTGCGCCCGGCGTTCGGCTGGCTATGCTTTGCAGGTAACTAACCATGTCGACCGTCATGCCAACAGGCCGACGGCACAGGTTGGTCCGTGATTCATGCTGCCAGAGTGCGCAATTCAAGGCACCAACACTGAACCAACAAGGAGCGTCACTTAAATGGAAGTTCTTCTACGCGTTAGGGCTGGCCCGCATGCGGGCTATCAAGAAAAGGATGTCTTGATCAGAGCGTCGCTGCACGACGCATCCGATTGATCATCATTTATCACCTGACAACTTCCTCCCGTGGGGGAAGGCGTGTGCCTGTTCTGTGGAACGTAGTGATGGATCTTGCAAGACCTGAACTTTCATCAAATCAAAAGAACGCGCGGAAGGTGATACAACCATGTTCAACCTACATCACAAGGCTGACCTGCGGGAAATCGAGCGCTTCAGCTGTGCGCTGACTGAGGCCAACGCGAAAATCGAAGCGATCAGCCGCTCGATGGCGATGATCGAGTTCACTCCGGACGGCATCGTTCTCGACGCCAACGAGAACTTCTGCAAGACCATGGGCTACAGCGCCGATGAAGTGCGCGGCAAACACCATCGGATCTTTTGCGAAGAAAGCTTTTATCGCAGCGAGGACTACGCGAAGTTGTGGCGCGACCTGGCCCGTGGTGAACCCCTCAGCGGTACTTTCCTGCGTCTGAACAAGAGTGGCCGGGAAATCTGGCTTGAAGCCAGTTACATGCCGGTATTCGGTCCCGACAAACAGGTCAGAAGTGTGATCAAGGTTGCGGCGGACATCACCGCACGCATCAACAAAGAACATGAAGAAGAAGCCATGCTCGCGGCGATCGGCCGTTCCATGGCGGTGATCGAGTTCACCCCCGAAGGCAATGTCATCCGCGCCAACGACAACTTTTTGCAGACCATGCAGTACGCGCACCCAGAAATTGTCGGCCAGCACCACAGCCTGTTCTGTCACCGCGCCGAAGCCGAATCCGCGCAGTACAAGGCGTTCTGGGCTTCGCTCAATCGCGGCGAATATCACTCGCACCGTTTCGAGCGCAAGAACAAGTCCGGGCAGATGGTTTATCTGGAGGCTTCGTATAACCCGCTGTTCGACGCCAAGGGCCGCTTGTACAAAGTGGTCAAGTTCGCCAGCGACATCACCCGGCAGATGACCACTCTGCAGAACGCTGCGGAATCGGCCCACAGTACCTCGGTGCAAAACGACGCCTGCGCGCAGAAAGGTTCACAGGTGGTGCAGCAGACCGTGCAGATCATTCAGGACATTTCCCGCGATCTGAACGAAGCGGCGGTGAGCATTGATGCGGTCAGCAAACAGTCGGACATCATCGGCACCATCGTTCAGACCATTCGCGGCATTGCCGATCAGACCAACCTGCTGGCGCTCAACGCCGCGATCGAAGCGGCGCGCGCCGGTGAACATGGACGCGGTTTCGCGGTTGTCGCCGATGAGGTGCGCAGCCTCGCCGCGCGGACCAGTCAGGCCACTCTGGAAATTGTCGACGTGGTGCGCAAGAACCACGACCTGTCGCTGAGCGCAGTGTCGAGCATGCAGTCGAGTCTGAGCCGAACCGGGCTGGGCGTGGAACTGGCCAACGAAGCGGGTGAGGTGATCCTCGAGATTCAGCAAGGCTCGCGGCATGTGGTGGATGCGATCAGTCAGTTCAATGAAACCCTGCAATTGAACTGAGCTGTTTCAACGTCACCAATAACCAATGTGGGAGCGAGCCTGCTCGCGAAAACGTTTGTCAGCCAGCACATGCCTTTCTGACACGACGCCTTCGCGAGCAGACTCGCTCCCACGGGTGAGTCCTGTGGTGGCCGTCAGCGATGCGCAATGTTCTCCAGCGCCAGATTACGCGTACGCGGGCCGAACCAGCCGATGGTCAGCATCACGATCAGCATGCTGCTGACGATGAACGCCAGTACCCCCGGCGTGCCGAAATTATCCAGGAACATGCCGATCAGCAGACTGCTGAACACCGTCGACAAGCGACTGAACGAATAGCAGAACCCGACCGCGCGGGCGCGGATGTTGGTCGGGAACAGCTCGCTTTGATAGGAGTGATAACTGAAGCTCAGCCAGGCGTTGCAGAAGGTGATCATCACCCCGCAGAAAATCAGCCCGAAGGCGCTGGTCTGCAGGGCGAACAGGGTGCCGAAGGTCATCGCGCCGAGCGCCGAGCCGACGATTTGCCATTTGTTCTCGAAACGGTTGGCGAACTTCACAAACAGCAACGGCCCGAGCGGGTAGGCGAGGGTGATGATGAAGGCGTACATCAAACTGTGGGTGACGCTTACGCCCTGGCCTGAAAGCAGCGCCGGCAACCAGTTGCCGAAACCGAAGAAACCGATCGCCTGAAAGATATGAAAAACGATCAGCATCAACGCGCGGCGGCGGTAGGGCGGCTGCCAGATATCGGCGAAACGGCCCTTGCCTTCGACATCGACCGGCACCGGTTCCGGCGCATCCAGCGCTTTGCCGTAATCCTTGGCGCAGCGCGCTTCGAGATGGTCGAGGATCCGATTGGCCTCATCGAACCGACCGTGTTGCGCCAGCCAGCGCGGCGATTCCGGCAGACGCTTGCGCAGCCACCAGATAAACAGCGCAAACACCGCGCTGGCCAGCACCACCCAACGCCAGCCGGACACCCCGAACGGCGCTTGCGGCACCAGCCACCACGACATCAAGGCCACCGCCGGCACCGAGAGGAACTGCACGAAAAACGCAAAGGCGAACGCCGAGCTGCGCATGCGTTTAGGGACCAGTTCCGAGAGGTAGGCATCGATCGTCACCAATTCGATACCCAAGCCGATGCCGACCAGAAAACGCATGCCGATGATGCCCAGCGCTGAGGTCTGAATCCCCATCAGGACTGTCGCCACCGTGTACCAGATCAGCGCGAAGGTGAAGATTGCCCGGCGACCGAAGCGATCCGCCAACGGACTGAGCAGACTGGCGCCGAGGAACAGGCCGAGGAACGTCGCCGAGGCGAACGCCGCCTGATCGGAGAAGCCGAACACCCCCTGACTGCCAGTGGCGAACAGGCCGTCGCGAATCAGCCCGGGACTGATGTAGGCGGTCTGGAACAGATCGTAGAGTTCGAAAAATCCGCCGATCGACAGCAGCGCCACCAGACGCCAGATGGTGGCGACGGCGGGCAGACGGTCGATGCGGGCGGAAATCTCGGCGGCGCGTACCGGGTCGATACCGTCACTGTGCGCGGCGGCGGAAGCGTGAGCAGTCATAAGCTGATCCATTTTTTATTGATGGAAAAGCTTAGCCTGCTATCGGAATTGATGGGTTGTGAATATCAGCGGTTTACCCGGTCAAACCGCTGATTTCTCGCAATATCTGCTTACGAATTAGCGATTTATGCCGCAGCGGCAGAATCCGGCAGCGCCGAGTTCGGCAGGCCGAAGATCCGGTCGAACAGCCAGTTGAACACGAAGGTGTAGCACGGGATGAAAATGATCAGTGCCAGATCCAGCAGGAACGCCTGCACCAGACTGATGTTCATCCACCACGCGATCAACGGAATCAGAAACACGATCAGCGTCAGTTGAAAGCCGACGGCGTGGGCGATGCGCCGTTTGACCGTACGGGTGCGCGAGATCTGGCGACTTTCCCAGCGCTCGAACAACGAGGTGTAAATGAAATTCCAGGTCACGGCGATACTGGTGATGATCACCGCCAGCGGCCCGGTGCTGCCAGGAGATGTGCCCGAGAGCAACGCCAGACCGAGGGCCGAGAAGGTCATGCCGATCACTTCGTAGAGCGACACGTAGACCAGTTTGCGTTTCACGCCTTGCATGCAGATTTGCCTCTTTCTTGCCGAATGTTGGCCAGCGGGGCTGGCGAAGGCGAGCAAAGATAGCTTCAATAGACCTGACAGAAAAAGTCGCTAGCTTTCAGTTTTATTGATAGGTGAGGCATTTGAATTTCAGCAGCGACAGCATCGAATTATTTCTCGCGGTGATCGAGCGCGGCTCGTTTTCCGCCGCCGCGCGGCAGTTGGGCAAGGTGCCGTCGGCAGTAAGCATGGGCATCGCCAATCTTGAAGCGGAACTCGGTTACCCGCTGTTCGACCGCAGTCATCGTGAGCCGCAACCGACGGCGATGGCGCAGTCGTTGGTGCCCCACGCGCGACTGATCGCCGAGCAGCTCAAGCAGCTGCAGGTGCACGCGGTGGAGCTGTCGCTGGGGCTGGAAAGCAGGTTGTCGATTGGCGTGGTTGCGGACATGGATCGACACCGCTTGCTGGCAGCGATCAAGGTGATTGCCGAGCGGCATCCGTTGCTCGATATCGAAGTGCTGACTGCGCCACAGGATGATGTGCTGGCGATGTTGCACACTGGCCGGGTCAGCGTGTGTCTGGCGTTTGCCGGGTTAAGTGTCAATGCGCTGGAGCGGTTTCAGTTCGTCGGCAGCGAACGCATGATCGCGACGCTGGCGGCGGACAGCCCGTTGTTGCAAGGGCGGGATGTGTTTCTCGAAGATCTGGTGCAGGTGCGGCAGATCATCGTCGCCAGCCGCGACTTGCCGATCAGCGAGACGCGGCCATTGGTGGCTGAATCCTACTGGCGTACGGACAATCTCGAGACGGCAATGGAAATGGTTGAAGCGGGATTGGGTTGGGGGAATTTTCCGCTGTCGGTGGTGCAGCCGTGGCTGGACGCGGGACGCTTGAAACGGCTGAATTTTCGCAACATCGAAAATGGCCTGGTGCTGCCGGTGCATGCGGTGTGGCTCAAGAGCCAGCCCTTGCAGAAGGGCGCCCAGGCTTTGGTCGACCTGCTCAGCCATTGAGTTTGGTAGAGATCCCCTGTGGGAGCGGGCCTGCTCGCGAAGGCGTCGTGTCAGCTGTATCAATGCTGACTGACCCACCGCTTTCGCGAGCAGGCTCGCTCCCACAAGGGTTGTGTTTCAACTCAGCATTTGTGAAGGGTCAGGTACTCTCGCGCACCTTCAGCTCAAACCCCATATCCTCCATCGGGCGCGCCACTTTGTTGCCCGCCATCAACGTGAGCATCTGCTCCGCCGCGCGCCGGCCGATCGCCTCGCGCGGGGTGTTGATGCTGCTCAGGCGCGGGACCATGTGCTCGGACATCGGCAAGTCGTTGAAACCCAGAATCGCCACTTGTTCGGGAATCTTGATGCCGTTACGCAACGCTTCCAGGAGCGCACCCTGGGCCAGGTCGTCGTTGCCGAAGAAAATCGCATCAACATCCGGATGCGCCGCCAGCAATTGCAAAAACAACTCGCCACCCAGACCCACAGACGAAGCACGCGGTGTCAGCACTTCCAGATCCGGGTCGTAACGGCCTGCCTTCTGCAACGCCTTGCGGAAACCCTCACCGCGCAGCAAGGTGCGCTGGTCCAGCTGCGCGCCGATGTACGCCAGACGTTTACGCCCACGGGACAGGAGATGTTCGGCGGCAGTTTCACCCGCGCTCAACTGCGAAAAGCCTACGCAATTGACCCCGGCAGCACTGTCCAGCTCCATCATGTACACGCAGGGAATGTTGCTGGCCTCGATCATCCGCCGCGAACTTTCCGTGCGATCAAAACCGGTCAGCAGAAACCCGCGCGGCTGATAAGCCATGTAATTGCGCAGCAGGTTTTCTTCTTCATCGCGCGAATAGTGGAAGTTGCCGATCAGCACTTCGAAGCCTTTGGGCGTCAGCACCCGATGAATGGCTTCCAGCGTGTCGATGAACAGCAGGTTGGACAGTGACGGCACCAGCACCACCACCGAATGGCTCTGCGCCGAGGCCAGTGCGCGGGCGGCGGGGTTGACTACATAGTTGAGTTCAAGCGCAGCTTTCTGCACTTTTTCCACCAGTTCGGTGGCCACCGTGCTTACCCCGCGCAAGGCGCGCGAGGCAGTGATCGGGCTGACGCCGGCCAGGCGGGCTACTTCGTTGAGGGTCGGACGGCCGGTGGTGCGGGTATTTTTATCGTTCTTGGGGGAGGTCATCGGGCGGCTTGCCAAACAAAAATCAAGGCACTAAGGTAGCGCTGTCCTGATGCAGCTGCAAATGCGTGAGCGCGGTCCTGCCTGATCTGTGCTCTTTGGCGTCGGGAACAAACCTGCTGCAACCCAAAAAAACGACAAGAAGGCGTCGGCAACTTCTGCCTGTGCACTAGAGTCATAGCTAGCAAAGGTAGCGCTGTCTGCGCGCTGAGGTGTTATATGAGTCATCCCATCACCGCCCTGGTCATCATGGGCGTTGCCGGTTGCGGCAAGACGTGCGTCAGCCAGGCCCTGTGCCATTTGAGCGGCGCCACTGCCATTGAAGGCGATACTTTCCATCCGGCCGCGAACATCGAAAAGATGAGCGCGGGGATCCCCCTGAACGACGAAGACCGCGCCGGCTGGCTCGACAGCCTGTGCGATGAACTGCGTCGCGTCGATGCCCAAGGCCAGCGCCCGGTATTGACCTGCTCGGCCCTTAAACACAGTTACCGCGAACGTCTGCGCAGTGCCTTGCCGGGCCTGGGTTTCGTGTTTCTTGAATTGACTCCGGAAGTCGCCGCCGAGCGCGTATCGCACCGCCCGGGCCACTTCATGCCGGCGACGTTGATCGAAAGCCAGTTCGCCACCCTCGAATCGCCCAAGGGCGAGCCGCTGACTCTGCCGCTCAATGCCTCGATTCACAGCGTTGAAGAGCTGGCCCTGCAGGCTCACGTCTGGTGGCAGGCCAACGGCCTGAAACAGGCGATATGAGCATGTTGAAAAAGACAGCGCTGTCCTCCCGACTTCTGTTCAACCCGCTTTAATAACAACAACAATCCAGGAGACACCCCCCATGTTTGGCATGTCCCACGAGACGTTCCTGCTGCTCGATGCAGTGGTCACGGTAATCGGCCTGATTATCCTGATCACCAAATTCAAGATTCACCCTTTTATCGCCCTGACCATCGCCGCCGCCTTCCTCGGCCTGACTTCCGGCATGCCGATCAACACCATCATCAAGGCGTTCCAGGACGGCTTCGGTGGCGTGCTCGGTTTCGTCGGCATCATCCTCGCCCTGGGCACCATGCTCGGCAAAATGATGGCCGAATCCGGCGGCGCCGATCAGATCGCCCAGACCCTGATTCGCGCCTTCGGCAAGGACAAGGTGCAGTGGGCGATGATGTTCGCTGCGTTCCTGGTGGGTATCCCGCTGTTCTTCGAAATCGGCTTCGTGCTGCTGATTCCGCTGGTGTTCATCGTTGCCCGTCGTACCGGTGTGTCGATCATCAAGATCGGTATCCCGCTGCTCGCCGGCCTCTCTGCGGTGCACGGTCTGGTACCGCCGCACCCAGGCCCGCTGCTGGCCATCGGCGTGTTCGGCGCTGACATCGGCAAGACCATTCTCTACGGTCTGATCGTCGCGCTGCCGACCGCCATCATTGCCGGTCCGATCTTCGGTACATTCATCGCCAAGCACATTCCTGGCCACCCGAATCAGGAGCTGGTCGATCAACTGGCCCGCGAAAACGATTCGGCCAACCTGCCGAGCTTCAGCATCACCCTGGTCACCGTGCTGTTGCCGGTGTTCCTGATGCTGCTGAAAACCTTCGCTGACGTGGCACTGCCGGACGGCAACTTCTTCCGCATCTGGATGGACATGATCGGCCACCCGATCTCCGCATTGCTGCTGGCGCTGCTGCTGTCGCTGTACACCTTCGGCTACAAGCAGGGCATCGGTTCCAACCAGATGCTCAAATGGCTCGACGCAAGCCTGGCGCCAACCGCCGCGATCATTCTGATCATTGGTGCGGGCGGTGGCTTCAAGCAGATGCTGGTGACCAGTGGCGTGGGTGACGTGATCGGCCACATGGCGGTCAGCGCGCAGATCTCGCCGATCCTGCTGGCCTGGCTGGTAGCGGCGGTAATCCGTATTGCAACCGGTTCGGCGACTGTGGCGACCATCACTGGCGCCGGCATTGTGGTGCCGGTTGTCGGCATGATTCCGGGCGTCAACCGTGAGCTGCTGGTGCTGGCCACCGGCGCCGGTTCGCTGATCCTGTCCCACGTCAACGACGCCGGTTTCTGGCTGGTCAAGCAGTACTTCAACATGACCGTGGCCGAAACCTTCAAGACCTGGACCGCGATGGAAACCATTCTGTCGGTAGTGGGCCTGGGCTTTATCCTGCTGTTGTCGCTGTTCGTTTAAGCGGCAGTTTGCAGGCACAAAAAAACCGCAGTGATGCGGTTTTTTTGTGGGCGTGGACTTCCTGCTTGATCGTTCCCACGCTCCGCGTGGGAATGCCTCAATGGACGCTCTGCGTCCGCTTTGAGACGCAGAGCGTCTCGGGCTGCATTCCCACGCAGAGCGTGGGAACGATCAGAGATGTGCCACTTATTTCGAGGCCAGGCCATCCGCGCGGAACATCCCGCGAATCCCGCGCACGGCCTGACGAATGCGGTCCTGATTTTCGATCAGGGCGAAGCGCACGTGATCATCGCCGTACTCACCAAAACCCACGCCCGGCGAAACGCAGACCTTGGCCTCGGCCAGCAGTTTCTTGGCGAACTCCAGCGAACCCAGATGCGCATACGCCTCGGGAATCTTCGCCCAGACATACATCGACGCTTTCGGATTCTCGACCATCCAGCCCAGCTCATGCAGGCCTTTGACCAGCACGTTGCGACGCTGACGATACTGCTCGGCGATGTCGCGCACGCACTGTTGATCGCCTTCCAGCGCGGCAATCGCCGCCACTTGCAGCGGGGTGAACGTGCCGTAGTCGTGGTAGCTCTTGATCCGCGCCAGGGCGCTGACCAGTTCCGGGTTGCCGACCATGAAACCAATGCGCCAGCCGGCCATGTTGTAGCTCTTGGACAGGGTGAAAAACTCCACCGCAATGTCCTTGGCCCCTGGCACCTGCATGATCGACGGGGCTTTCCAGCCGTCGTAGACGATGTCGGCGTAAGCCAGATCGTGGATGACCAAAACGTCGTACTGCTTGGCGAGGGCGATCACCCGTTCGAAGAAATCCAGCTCCACGCACTGCGCGGTCGGATTGGACGGGAAACCGAGGATCATCATTTTCGGCTTGGGGATCGAGCCGCGAATGGCCCGTTCCAGTTCATCGAAGAAGTCCACCCCCGGCACCAGCGGCACCGAACGCACCTGAGCGCCGGCAATCACTGCGCCGTAAATGTGGATCGGATAGCTCGGGTTCGGCACCAGCACGGTATCGCCCTGGTCCAGGGTCGCCAGCATCAAATGCGCCAGGCCTTCCTTGGAACCGATGGTGACAATGGCTTCGCTTTCCGGGTCGATATCGACTTCGTAGCGCTGCTTGTACCAGTTGGAAATCGCCCGGCGCAGGCGCGGAATGCCCTTGGACGTCGAGTAACCGTGGGTGTCTTCACGTTGGGCGACCTGCACCAGTTTTTCGACAATGTGCGGCGGCGTGGCGCCGTCGGGATTGCCCATGCTCAGGTCGATGATGTCTTCACCACGGCGGCGAGCGGCCATCTTCAGCTCGGCGGTGATGTTGAACACGTAAGGGGGGAGTCGATCTATGCGCGCAAAGCGGCGCGGCGAACCTTGTTCGGCCATTGTTGCCTCGGATAACGTAAGCGCCCGGAACCGTCCGAGCGACGCTGGTCACTGCGGTGACCTGTGGCGGAAGATAAGTGCAGTGATGGCATACTGTCCAGCGCGGTTGTAAACATTTTTTTCAAGGAAAATCGGTCAATGGAATTCACCAGCGGCTTCTTGCTGAGCCTTTCGCTGTGCCTGGATATCGGCGTAGCCAACATCGCGATGATCACCCTGGCCATGCAGCGCGGCTACTTTCAGGGCTTCGCCCTGGGCCTGGGCACCTGCGTCGGCGACCTGATTTACGCGGTGCTGGCCTTGGCCGGCATGACTGTTTTGCTGCAATACGAAACCGTGCGCTGGGTCCTGTGGATTGGCGGTTCGGCGCTGCTGATCTACTTCGCGGCGAAGATGATTTATTCGGCGATCCACCACGAAGCGCTGCTGGCGGAAACCGCGGAAGTGGGGCAGAACTCCCATCGCAAGGAATTCTTTCGCGGCATCTTTCTCGCGATGTCGTCGCCGAGTGCGATTCTCTGGTTTGCTGCGGTCGGCGGCACGTTGATTGCGCGATCCGGTGGCGGTGGTCCGTTGAGTTCGGCGCTGTTTTTGGGCGGCTTTCTCTGCGCCGGGCTGCTGTGGTCGGCCGGTCTGTGCTTCGCGGCAAGCCACGGCGGCAAGCTGCTGGGCGACAAGCTGCTGCGTTACTCCTACTTGGCATCGGCGGCGATCTTCTGCTATTTCGCGGTCTACGTGATCGTTTCCGGGTACAACGAGTTTGTCGGCTCGGGCGCCGTCGAGCAGTTGCATGCGCTGTAAACGTGCGAAACGGATCGGGCTTTCTATACTCCCAGCCGAACCCACTTTTGCGTTCTGAGGAGTCGCGTCATGGATGAACAACCACGCGTCGAATTGGCTGGGCCGCGCTTCGAACACGGGCAATTTCTGCTGATTGCCGGTTTCGGCGGGCGATTCACTCAGGGGACCACCGACAACATTCCCGCGTTGTGGAAAAAACTGATCCCGCACTTGGGAAAAATCCCCGCGCAAGTCAATGAAGTGACCTACGGCGTTTGCTGCAACGCGGACGGCGAGGGCGGTTTCGAATACATCGCCGGGGTGCAGATCGACAAGCTCGACGACCTGCCGGAAAAGTACCGCTGGGTTGAAATCCAGCCGCAGAAATATGCGGTGTTCGAGCACAAAGGGTCACTGGCGCAACTCCCTGACACCTTCCAGTACATCTGGAACACCTGGCTGCCGCAGTCCGCTTACGAAGCGGCGGATGCGCCGGAATTCGAGCGCTACAGCGAGGATTACAACCCGAAACTCAATACCGGCACCCTGGAAATCTGGCTGCCGATCAAGGCTTGAGCGGTGTAACAATCGAGGCGGAGCATGTCCGCCCCGGTGGTTCTGCTTTATGCTGGCGGGCCTTGTTTCCACAGATTTTTGAGCTGCCATGAACACCGTGATCCGCAACGTCAGCGCCGCCGACCTCGACCGCTGCTACGCCATCGAAACCGACGCCTATGAAGGCGACGAAGCCGCTACCCGCGAAAAGATCGCCACGCGCATCGCCACCTGGCCGGACGGCTTCATCGTCGCAGAGGTGGACGGTGTGGTCGCCGGTTTCATCAATTCCGGCGCGGCGTTCGACGTGCAGATGTCCGACGAGGCCTTCAAGGAGCTGATCGGCCACGACCCGAAAGGGCCGAACGTGGTGATCATGTCGGTGGTGGTGCACCCGGATTACCAAGGGCAGGGCCTGGCCAAGCGCCTGCTCGGCGAATTCATCGAGCGCATGCGTGCGATGGACAAAGCGACAATTCATCTGATGTGCAAAGAGCAACACATTGCGTTGTACGCCGGGTTTGGCTTTGCTTACATCAAACCGTCGGAGTCCGACCACGGCGGCATGGCGTGGCACGAGATGATCCTGACCCTCTGAAGCCAACACCTATCGAAACTGCCTGATCGTTCCCACGCTCCGCGTGGTAATGCAGCCGGGGACGCTCCGCGTCCCAAAAGCGTGACGCAGAGCGTCACAAAGAGGCGTTCCCACGCGGAGCGTGGGAACGATCAGGGGATACTCAGAAGAACAGCCCCATCCGCCGCTCGTAACCGATCCGGCCCTTGTACGCTTCGCCGCTGTCGACATAGCCATGCTTGGCGTACAGCGCAATCGCCGCCTCGTTATCAGCGTCCACCGACAATTCCAGTCCTTTGATTTCCGGCCACGCTTCACGGGCGACAGCGGGCAGCGCTTGCAGGCAAGCCTTGCCGTAACCCTTGCCCTGCGCTCGGCGATCGACCTGCAGCGCATGCAACGTGGCGCTGTGTTCGTCGGCCCAGTCGGGCAACACCGGCGGGCGCTTGAGCAGCAGAAACGCTACCGGTACGTCGTCCGCCAGCAGGGCAAAACCCTTTACGCCGGGGCCGGGTTTCGACAGCAGGGTGTGCAAGGCACCGTGGATGTCGCCGGAGAATTTGATCTGCTCGGGGTGGATTTCAATGGCCTCGACTTGCTGACGCTGTAAAGGGCTGAGGCTGTCGTAAGGCACGAGTTGGGCTGACACGGGAATTTCCTTTTTCCTACAAAGAGTGAGCCTCGGATTCTAGCGAGATTGTCGTCGGCGAAATTTTTTTGTTTGCCCTGTCGATCCGCGCATTGGGCAAACGACTAAGGGTGTCTTCACAACAAAAACCACGGAGAACACCATGAGCGCACAGACTGATATCCAGACTCTGATCAACACCTATCGCGAAGCGGTAATGGCCAAGGACGTCGAGAAAGTCATGACCCTGTACGCCGACGACATCGTCTCGTTCGATGCGATCAAGGCCCTGCAATTCAAAGGCAAAGCGGCGTACCGCGCGCACTGGGTCGAGTGCATGGAAATGTGCCCCGGCCCGCACATCTTCGAGTTCCACGAAATCGCCATCGAAAGTGCCGACAACATCGCTTTCGCCCATTGGGTAGCCAACTGCGGCGGCACCAATGACAAAGGCGAAACCCAGAGTTGCTGGATGCGTGTCACCGCCTGTTACCGGCAAATCGGCGGGGCGTGGAAGATTGCCCACGAGCACTGGTCGGCACCGTTCGATCCGATGAGCGGCGCGACGCTGTTCGATGTGCAGCCCTGATCTTCAGCCATAGTTGATCCGTTCGAATCAGGAGATCGCCATGAAATATCTATGCCTGGTCTACAGCGATGAACGCCTGCTGCACACCTCGCCCGACAGCCCGGAGGACGCCGAATGCTGGGCCTACGCCGAGTCGATTCAGGGCAGCGGGCGGATGATCGCCGCCGAAGCGCTGGAGTCGGTGCAGACCGCCACCACGGTACGCATGCGCAACGGCAAGGTGTCGATCACCGACGGGCCTTTCGCTGAAACCAAGGAGCAACTGGCCGGTTTCTACCTGATCGATGCCAAGGATCTCAACGAAGCGATCCAGGTCGCCGGCAATATTCCGGCAGCGCGGGTTGGCAGCGTTGAAGTGCGCCCGGTGCGGCAGTTGAATGTCTGACGTCAGGGCGCGGGTCGAGCAGGTCTACCGCGAGGATTCGCGGCGGATTCTGGCCACGCTGATCCGCCTGCTCGGTGATTTCGACCTCGCCGAAGAAGCCTTGCACGAGGCGTTCTTCGTCGCGGTCGAGCGCTGGCAGCGCGACGGCGTGCCGGACAACCCGCGTACCTGGCTGGTCTCGACCGGACGTTTCAAAGCCATCGATGTGCTGCGCCGGCGCGCGCGGTTCAAGGCGTCGCAACCGTTGCTGCTGGCACAACTCGATGAGCTGGAACAGGCTGACTGGAGTGGCGAAGACGTGGAAGACGATCGCTTGCGGCTGATCTTCACCTGCTGCCACCCGGCACTGGCGGCGGATGCGCAGGTGCCGCTGACCTTGCGCGAAGTCTGCGACCTCACCACCGAGGAAATCGCCCGTGCTTTTCTCTCGGCGCCGGCGGCGATTGCCCAGCGTATCGTCCGCGCGAAAGCGAAGATCCGCGACGCGAAAATCCCTTATCAAGTACCCACGCTGAACGAATTGCCCGAGCGCCTCGACAGCGTGTTGCGGGTGATTTATCTGGTGTTCAACGAGGGTTATTCGGCATCGGTCGGCACTGAGCTGACCCGCGAGGACCTGACGCGCGAAGCGATTCGCCTCGGGCGCCTGTTGATGGAGTTGCTGCCTGAGCCGGAAGTCATGGGGCTGCTGGCGCTGATGCTGCTGCACGAATCACGTCGACCGGCACGAACCTCGCCGAGCGGTGAACTGGTATTGCTCGACGATCAGGATCGCTCGTTGTGGGATGCCGGGTTGATGGCTGAAGGCTGCGCGCTGGTCGAGCGCGCGCTGAGTACGCGACGCTTCGGGCCATATTGCCTGCAAGCGGCGATTGCAGCGGTGCATGCGGAAGCGCCGTCGGCGGCGGAAACGGACTGGGAGCAGATTGTCGGTCTGTACGACGTGTTGCTGCGCGCGGTGCCGTCGCCGGTGATCGAGCTGAACCGCGCGGTGGCGGTGGCCAAGCGGGATGGGGCGTTGGCCGGGTTGTTGTTGGTTGAAGGGATTTTGGCGCGTGGGGAGTTGCAGGATTACCACTTGGCGCATTCGGCGCGGGCGGAGTTTTGCCGGCAATTGGGCCGAGTGGAGCAGGCGCGGGCGGCGTATCAGCGGGCGCTGGAGCTGACGCGGCAGGAGCCGGAGCGGCGGTTTATCGAGGGGCGACTGAGGGACCTGGGTTGATCTGGAAGCTGCGTCGGTGCGGCTGGCCCTTTCGCGAGCAGGCTCGCTCCCACAGGTGAGCGCATTTCAAGTGTGGGAGCGAGCCTGCTCGCGAATGGCAGCACCGCTTATTCGAGCATCTTGCTGAGCAACCAGCTCCCCGCCGGCCCCGGCGGATACAAGCGCGACCACAAGGCGTCGACAAACACCGGTTTCGGCCAGCCGCGCACGTCGAGCTCTATCAGCAAGTCATTGGCATAGCGCTGTACCAGCCACCTCGGCAACGGTGCCCAGCCAAAGCCTTTTTCCGCCATTTCCAGCAGCATCAGATAACTCGGCGCCGACCACACCCGGCCTTTGCCACGACTGTCATACGGATTGACGATGGTCGCCAGGCGCAGCTCGCGATGTTGCTCGAGAATCTGCTGATCGACATGCTCAAGCTTCGCCAACGCATGCTCGCGGCTGACGAACAAGGCAATCTCCGTGCGCTCGGCCACCGTCGAGGTCACAAGGTCCGGCGGGTAGCTGTCCTGCATTTCCGCGAAGGCCAGATGCGCCCGGCCACGCTGGACCAGTTCGATCAGGTCTTCGCATTCGGCAATCAGGCACTCCAGCTCAAGCTCCGGATAACGCTGCTCGAAACCCACCAGTGCCGCCTCGAAACGATACGACTGATAAGTGTCGGAAATCGCCACGGTCAGCTTCGGCTCGATGCCCTGCGCTAATTGCCGCGCGCTCATTTCCAGACGACTGGTGGCGGCCAGAATCGCCTCGGCTTTTTGCAGCATGACGTGGCCGGCGGGAGTGAGTGTTGGTTTGCGGCTGCTGCGGTCGAACAGCTGCAAATCCAGATCAATCTCCAGACTGGCGACCGCCGCGCTGATGGTCGACTGACTGCGCCCCAACTTGCGCGCCGCCGCTGAGAACGAGCCTTGCGTCGCTGCCTGGACGAATGCCAACAGCACTTCCTGCGAAGCCATGAACTATCGCCTTGATCGATGGTTATTGGTTTTGAAGTATCGGTATTCAGTTGGATCATGGCAACCATCGTCAAACAAGGAGTCAGGCCATGACTGTCCACAAGTCCATTACCGAACGGGTTTTGCAGGCGGTTGGTTTCGAATTTCTCGCGATTCTGATCTGCACACCGTTGCTCGCCTGGATCATGCAAAAACCGCTGCTCGACATGGGCGCGGTGACCGTGTTGATCGCGCTGTTGGCGCTGGCGTGGAATGTGGTGTTCAACCGTTTTTTCGACCGTGCTCTGGCGCGGATGAATCTGGCGCACAACGCCTGGGTCCGTGTAGTGCATGCGCTGTTGTTCGAGGGTGGGCTGATCTTGATGGGCGTGCCGCTGATTGCCTGGTGGCTGTCGGTCAGCCTGTGGCAGGCGTTGTTGCTCGACATTGGCGTGTTGCTGTTCTTCCTGCCGTACACCTATGTCTATCACTGGGGTTATGACGTACTGCGCGAGCGCTTCATGGCCCGCCGCACATGTGAAAGCTGAGGTAAACCTGTGGTGAGGGGATAAATTCCCTCACCACAAAGGTGAGTCATCGGGCAGAAAGTCAGAGAAACATGCCGCCGGATGCCTCGACCCGCTGACCGTTGATCCACTGTCCGCCCTCTGACAGCAGCAGCGCCAATGCGCCGCCAATATCATCCGGCAGCCCCACACGACCCAGCGCGGTGTTGCTGGCAACCATCGCGTTGACCGCGCTGTTATCGCGCACCGTGCCACCGCCGAAGTCGGTTTCAATCGCACCCGGCGCCAGGATATTCACGCCAATCTGCCGTGCGCCAAGCTCTTTCGCCTGATAACGCGTCAGCACTTCCATCGCACCTTTCATTGCCGCATAAGCGCCATAACCGGGCAGGCTGAAGCGGGTCAGGCCGCTGGAAATATTGACGATGCGCCCACCATCATTGATCAGCGGCAGCAGTTGCTGAGTCAGGAAGAACGGTCCTTTCAACTGCACGTTCATCAGCAGATCGAACTGCTCAGGGGTGGTCTCGCTGAACAGCGCATGCACGCCGACCCCGGCGTTGTTGATAAGGAAGTCAAAGCGCTGGCGCTGAAAAGTCTGTTCCAGTGCTTGTTCAACCTGCTCGGCAAACGCGGCGAAGTTTTCGCTGCGGCCGACGTCCAGTTGCAGCATCGCCGCGTTCGCGCCGCGTGCCTGTAATTCGCTGACCAGAGTTTGCGCCTCGTCGGCGCGGCTGTTGTAGGTGCCGATGATGTCGATGCCTTGCGCGGCGAGGTGCAGGGCGGCGCTGCGGCCCAGGCCACGACTGGCGCCAGTGATCAGTGCGATTTTGCGGTTCATGCTGACTTCCTCGATTGCGTTGAGTGGGGATGGAAGAAGTTTATTTATCCGCCCTGAGGTGATAAACACGGCAAAAGCGGAATCACTGATCGGCTCAGCCGAACAATCACCGGGGCTTGTCATGAACAAACTGGAACTGCTGCGCACCTTCGTCCGGGTCAGCGAACTGTCGAGTTTCACTCTCGCCGGTGAAAGCCTCGGCCTGCCGCGCTCCACGGTGTCCGAACAGGTGCAGGCGCTCGAAGCCTTGCTCGGCACGCGGCTGTTGCAGCGCACCACGCGCAAGGTGCAGGCCACTCAGGATGGACTGGTGCTGTATGAGCGCAGCAAGGATCTGCTCTCGCACATGGATGAAATCGAGGGGCTGTTTCGTCAGGACGAGGCGTCGCTGACCGGGCGTATTCGTGTCGACATGCCGAACATCCTCGCGCGACGGCTGATCCTGCCGCGCCTGCCGGAATTCATGGATCGCCACCCGAATCTGCAGATGGAAATCAGCAGCACCGATCGCCGTGTCGATCTGCTCAGCGAAGGTTTCGACTGCGTGTTACGCATCGGCGCGCAGCCGGATCAGTCGGTGGTCGCCCGGCATCTTGGCGACTTCCCGATGGTCAACTGCGCCAGCCCGGCTTACCTGCAACGTTACGGCGTGCCGCAGACCATCGAGGATCTGGCGCAGCATCGGCTGGTGCATTACGTCGGCGTACTGGGCTCGCGTTCGGAAGGGTTTGTCTATGAGGAGGGTGGCGAAGTGCGGCGCGTGGCGATGGCCGGCAGTGTCACGGTCAACAGCACCGACGCCTATGAAGCGGCGTGCCTGGGCGGCTTCGGGCTGACCCAGGTGCCACGTACCGGCATGCAGCCGCATCTGGAAAATGGCGAACTGGTGACAGTGCTCGCGCAATACACCGCACCGCCGATGGCGATTTCCTTGCTGTACGCACGGCAACGGCATTTGCCGCTGCGGGTGCGGGTGTTTATGGATTGGCTCGGCGATGTCGTTCGTTCAACGCTCTGACTTCTCACCTTGGCCAGAACTGTGGGAGCGAGCCTGCTCGCGAAAGCGCCATGTCATTCAACATTGATTTATCTGACACACCGACTTCGCGAGCAGGCTCGCTCCCACAGTGAGGGCTGTGTTGTGTGTGGGATTTGCGCTCAGTAATCCCCACGCTTGCGAAACGCCCAACGCCCGGCAATCACGGTGAACGTCGCCACCAGCGCGACCAGCACCCAAAATCCATGCGGGTCCTGCGACAGCGGTACACCCCCCACATTCATGCCGAAAAAACCGGCAATGATGTTGATCGGCAAGGCCAGCACCGTTACCACCGTCAGGGTGAACAGCGTGCGGTTGCTTTGTTCGTTGAGGTTGGCGGCGATCTCTTCCTGCAGCAATTTGATCCGCTCGCCGAGGGCGGTGAGGTCGTTGATGATCAGCGCAAACTCCTCGGTGGATTTGCGCAACTCCTTGACGTCCTCCTTCTGCAACCACGGCGGCGGACGATTGAGCAAGCGCAGCAACGACCCCGGCTCCAACGCCAGCAGCCGTTGCAGTCGCACCAGCACGCGACGGTTGGCGCCAAGTTCGGCGCGGTTGGTCGACAGGCGTGAAGACAGCAATTCGTCTTCGACCTGATCGACACTCAGGCTGGTCTTGCGCACGATCTGCGTCAGCACCTCACCTTGATCGCGCAGCAGATGCACGAGCAATTCCGAGGGCGAGCGAAAGCACTCGCCGGCCTTTACCGACGAGCGCAATTTATCTACCGAATGCAGCGGTTGCAGGCGCGCGCTGACGATCAGTTTGCTGCGCACGCAGACCCACAGCGTCGACACGTCGGAGGAGACCATGCTGCTGAGGTTGAACACCACATCGTTGACCACCGCCAGCAGCGCCGAATCGACATGCTCGATGCGTGTCGAACGCGAACCTTCGTGCAACGCCTCGAAAAATTCCTCGGGCAATTGCAGATGACTTTTCATCCAGCGCTCGCACGCGGCGTGGGCCAGGTTCAGGTGCAGCCAGAGGAATTCGCCACTGTCGCTGTCGTCCTGCAAACAGCGCAACGCCGTCGCCGAATCGATCTCGCGACCGCGCTCCCCGGGCAGAAAACGAAAGCCGTAGAGCAAGCCAAACAGGTCCGGGTCGCGATGGCTGATATCGAGGCTGTGGTTCATGGCGGCTCGCTGCGAGGAGGGTGTCTGGGGCAGGATTTTCAGGTTCACCGGAGCGGCATCATCGCAAGCTCACATGACCGTTTTGTGACAGCAAAATGACTGCAAATCAAAGCGTTACCGGCTGTCGGAAGTTTCTCAAGGATGGCTCTGGCGCGCCGATCTCAGGTGAGTTAGGTTGCGCGCCATTGGCCTATGGCCATGGTACGTCGACAGGGAAGTCCGGCCATTTTTCACGTCCGTTCGGGCGTGCCTCATCCCTGCTTCGAGTACCTTGCAATGCTGCAAAAATCCCTGAGAGCGCAAATTCTCGCCCTGTTGAGCGGCAGTCTGCTGGCGATATTGTTGATCGCGCTGGCCTGCTTTCATTTCCTCTCCAACGGCGTGCAAAGCTATAGCCAGTTGATCGCCGGCCCGTTGCACACTTCGCAACTGATCGATGAAGCCAACCTGCAATTCAAGGTGCAGGTGCAAGAGTGGAAAAACGTCTTGCTGCGCGGCAAGCAACCAGCGGACCTGGCGAAATACTGGAGCCAGTTCGAAGAGCGCCAGCGCGACGTGCAGAATATTCTCGGCGAACTGGCCGGCCAGAAAGGCATCGAGGCAACTCTCAAATCCCGCATCGAACGCTTGCGCGACGAGCATCGCCAGTTGGGCGCGGCCTATCAGAAGGGCCGCGATGCCTACGTCGCTGCCGGTGGTGACCCGAGCGCTGGCGACGCTGCTGTCAAAGGCGTCGACCGCGCCACCAGCGAGCAGATGAGTGCATTGGTTGCCGAGCTGCGCGAGCAGGGCACCGCGCAATCGGCGTTGATCAGTGCCAGCGCTGAGCGCACCGTGTGGCTGGGGCTGTTGGTGATGCTCGCATCAGGCTTGCTGATCGGTCTGCTGAGCCTGTGGCTGGTCAGCCGCAACCTGATCGAACCGATCCGCAACCTCATCGATTACGTCACCCGCTTGAGCCGTGGCCAGTTGGCTGAACGTGTTGTCAGCGAGCGTCGCGATGAACTGGGCAACCTCGCTGCCGCAGCGAACACTCTGCGCGATTTTCTGGCGGACACCTTCACTCGCTTGCAACGCAGCGCCGGTGATCTGGACAGCGCCAGCGGCGAGTTGAACGCCATTGCCACGACCATGGCCGGCGGCACCAGCGAGCAATTCAACCGCACTGATCAAGTGGCCACGGCGATGAATGAAATGTCCGCCACGGCCCAGGAAGTCGCCCGTCACGCCGCCGATGCCGCACGTGCTGCCGACGATGCCGATCAGTCGGCGCAGCAGGGTGAAAAGGTCATGCAAACCACCATTCACTCGATCACGCAGATGCGCGGCGAAATCGCCAACACCGCCACGGTGATCCGTCGCCTGGAAACCGACAGCGGTCGTATCGGCAAGGTGCTGGAAGTGATTCGTGGCATTGCCGAACAGACCAACCTGCTGGCGCTCAACGCGGCCATCGAAGCGGCGCGGGCGGGTGAGGCCGGGCGCGGTTTTGCCGTCGTCGCCGATGAGGTGCGCAACCTCGCTCAGCGCACGGCGGAGTCGATCATCGAGATCAACCAGATCATTCAGAACGTGCAGACCGGCGCTGTCGATGCCGCGCAGGCTATCGAGAGCGGCCAGGCGCGCAGTGATGAAAGTGTCGAGCAAGTCACCCAGGCCGGCGCGATGCTGGAGCGCATCACCTTGGCGGTGGAGGCGATTCGCGACATGAACCGTCAGATCGCCACAGCGGCAGAAGAGCAGACTTCAGTGGCCGAGGATATCTCGCGCAACCTGACTGAAATCACCGCGATTGCCAGCACCAACCTGGACAACGTGCAGCGCACCGAAAGTGCCAGTCAGAATTTGCATGGGTTGTCGGGGCAGTTGAATGAGGTGACGGCGCGGCTCAGTGCCTGATTTTGGGTGGTGGTTTGTCAGCTCCTCACCCTAACCCTCTCCCGGAGGGGAGAGGGGACTGACCGTGTTGATTGTTCGAGATTCGCCGACCTGAAATGCCGAGGCGTACTCAGGCTGGTAGTTGTTTGTGATGGCTTTTTAATTTTGAGGCGAACTCAGGCTCCGAAATTTCCCCGATCTGCTCCCTTTCCCCCTCGCCCCCTTGGGGGAGAGGGCTGGGGTGAGGGGGATCGATTTCACAGACCACACAAAGTTTGCGCCTCAATCCGCAACCACAAAAAAGCCGCACGATCGTTAAATCGTGCGGCTCTTTAACAGTGGTCTATCAAGTGTCTTGCTTGTTGCTCAGCACTTTACCGGTGGTGGCATCAAAGTCCACGTCGAACTCTTTGCCGTCAGCAGTTTTAAGTTCAACTTCATACTCATAACCATTGAAGTGGTTATCCAGGTCGGTGTCGGTAATCGTTGCGCCCGGGTGCAGTTTCAGTGCTTCGGCGTTCATCGATTCCAGCGACTTGATCTTGCCGTCCTTGACCAGTTGCGGGATCTGGTCGATGCGAACATCAGCCTGAGCCAGGCCAGCGGTGAGGGTCAGGGCAGCGGCGGTAAACAGGGCAGTCAAAGTTTTCATCGGTTCATTCCTTGGCAGTGCGTTGAAGTGGTTGATCTGTGTAAGTGGGTTCAGATTAACCAGCGCAACTTAATTCACCCTTAAATCTCTGCTCCGCGATAAAACTGCTCTTTGCGGGAGCGAGCCTGATCGTGAAGCAGGCGACTCGATAACAAGTCAGAAACCGTTCTTCTTCAAAACATCGTCAATGCTGCCAGCCGCCGGACGCTTATAAAACTTCAACAGTTCACTGGCGCGGTTGGTAAAGATGCCGTCGACACCCGCCGCCATGACTTTCTCGTAGTCCACCGCCTCGTCGACCGTATAAACATGCACCAGCATGCCCTGATCGTGGGTGTACTGATTCATCCACGGTTGCACCAGGTCGGAATAGCTCTGATCACCACCATGAGTCAGCTTCGCCGAAGGGCCGGTGCCGATCGCGCCCTGGGCCTTGGCGTAATCGACCCATTGCTTGAATTCCGCTTCGGATTTTGGCTCCTGCTTGCCGTAGAAAACGTTTTTGTCTTTCTCGCCGGACGCGGCAAACGTCACCGCAGATTTCGGCTCGATGCTGCCTTCGCCGACCCACAACAGCAGGATCTTCGGCACTTGCGGCATTTCCTTTTCCAGCAATTGCAGGCTGTTCTTATCGAAGGTCTGCAGGATCACCTTGCCTTTGCCCTGACCGACGCCCAGCGCACTTTTCGCCAGTTTCGAACCGGCCGGACTGAGCCAGCCGCGATCCTGCAGTTTTTCCTTCAGGTCATGTTCGATGCCGGGAAACAGCTGCGGCTCTTTGGTTTCGATGTACAGGCCCGGCTTGTGCTGCGGGTTGGCGCGGGCGATGTCGATGATTTCATCGAGGGTAAGAATTTTCAGCCCGGCGTAGGACGGGCGTGCGCGGTCAGGGTATTTGGTGTTGAACCAGCTGCCGGCATCGAGGGTTTTCAGTTCGGCCATGGTGAACGCGGTGGCCGGGCTGTCCTTGCGCTCGGGGAATTTGCTGGCAACGTCGGTGGTGCGTTGCAGGTTGTCGTCGTGCAGGGCGAACAGCACGCCGTCCTTGCTGCGCTGCAAATCCATTTCCAGGTAATCGGCGCCGAGGTCACGGGCCAGTTTGTAGGCCGCAGCGGTGGATTCCGGGGCATCGAACGACGCGCCACGGTGGGCAATCACCGCCGGATGCGGAATGCCATGGGCGGCAGCGATTGCCTTGGGCTCGGGGTGGCTGGCGGCATGCGCCTGACCGAGGCCGAACAACAGACTCAGCACCAGAGCGCTTCGGGTAAAAGTGGCAGGCATGGTCGAGTTCCTTTCGCAGGTTTTTTTCGAGACGTACCTTTTAACAATTGACGCGCCGCAGGGCTATCGCCAGACCGACATAAAGCGAGCAAAACGGAAATTTCCTGCACTTTTGTGGCGCTGTTTGCAGTACGCTTGCCCACGGCAGACGCCCCGGCAGAGGGCGCACCGCTGCGTTGCCCTGCGTGTAAACCATCATCATCTTTCGTGAGGTTTACCATGCGCATCACCTCCCAACTCATCTGCCAGGCCGCCGACGACCTCAAAGGCTTCGTTGGCCTCAACCGCAAGACCGGCCAATACATCGTGCGCTTCAGCGAAGATTCGTTCGGCATGGACGTGGCCGACGACGGCATCATCCCGGCCAGTGAATTCGTCTGGGCGAGGGCGTCGGAAACCACCATGACGCTCAAGCGCGAGTTGATTCAGTTGCTGCTCGATCAACACATCGACGACCGCATCAACATCACCGAACCCTTACGGGTTTACATGAGCAAGGTTGAAGTGCCGGAGATTGTTGCGGTGCGGAGTCTGGTGCGCGGTTGAGGTTTTGCTGTGTGGTTGCGGGCCTCTTCGCGAGCAGGCTCGCTCCCACAGCGATCTTGTGAACGCCACAGATCCAATGTGGGAGCGAGCCTGCTCGCGAGGCGGCCTTAGTTCTGGCACACGTGAGCGTGCAATTCGCTGGTCAGTCCTTCGATGCGCCCGGTGAGGGTTTTCGTCATTTCGGTAAGGCGGGTGTTTTGTTCCAGCAATGCCAGCAATTGCGCGGAATTCTTCGCCGCCTCTGCCTGACGTTCGGTATTGGCCAATGCCAGAGCTTCGCGGTGCTGCGCATCGGCGTCGGCCTGCGCTTTGTCGCGCGCGGCCTGACGGGTTTGTGCAAGCAGGATCAATGGCGCGGCGTAGGCCGCCTGCAGGCTGAAGGCCAGGTTCAGCAGGATGAACGGGTAGACGTCGAATTGAGTCACGCCCCATACGTTGAGGCCGATCCATACCGCAACGATCAAGGTTTGCGCCCCAAGGAACAGCGGCGTGCCGAAGAACCGCGCAAAGGCTTCGGCGCGCAGGGCGAAGGCATCGTTGCCGAAGGTCGTATTCAGGTGGGCGTGGGGGCGGTGGAAGCGCAGGTGATCGATCGGGGCGTTGGATACTTCGGGTTTTTCGTTATTCATGGGGCACTCGGCGGGGCTTGGGACGTGTCGTCACTATAGCTCTGCGTTGTGGCGGCCGACCTTCGCGGACTGCCCACGAAGGTTGCGACTCGTTCTATCGACCCTGCACAAACCTCAACTCGGCACCCGCTCATTGGCAAACATGCTCACCGCATCCACCGCCTCACTGGCGCCGTCGCGAATCTGCAGAATCACCGTGCCGGCCTGATTGGCCAATTCCACGCCTTCTGCGGCGCGGTCGCGGGTGCCTTGCATGCTTTTGATCGCTTGCCGCGTTTCACTCTGGATCAGACTGATCATGTTCGAGATCTCGGCAGTAGAGCCGCTGGTGCGCGCTGCCAGTTGCCGCACTTCATCGGCGACCACGGCAAACCCGCGACCCTGTTCACCGGCGCGTGCCGCCTCGATGGCCGCGTTGAGGGCGAGCAGGTTAGTCTGATCGGCGATCGCGCGGATGGTGTTGACGATGGCGGTGATCTGCTCGGAGCGGTCGCCCAGTTGCGCGATCAACGTTGAAGATTGGCTGATGTCCTCGGCGATTTCGCGCATTTCGCTGGCAGCCTGTTGAATCACTTGCGTACCTTGCTCGGCGACTTTTCGCGTTGCTACCGAGATGTGGTAAGCGGTGCTGGCACTGCGCGCGTCCTGCTCGTGCTGCTCGACACGAGCGGTGACGTCAGACGCGAACTTCACGACTTTGTATAAGCGCCCCGAAGCGTCGTACACCGGGTTGTAATTGGCCTCCAGCCAGACGATCTGACCGCGCTTATCCACGCGCTCGAACTGTCCGTGGAAGAACTCGCCCTGATTCAGGCGCCGCCAGAAATCCTGATAGGCGCCGCTGTTGACCAGCGCCGGGGTGCAGAACAAGCGGTGATGCTGGCCCTTGAGCTCTGCGAGGCTGTAACCCATGCGCGTGAGAAAATTCTGGTTGGCGGTAAGAATGTTGCCGTCGAGATCGAATTCGATCACCGCCATCGCGCGATCGATCGCCTGCAGCTTGGCGTTGGCCTCGTTCTCCTGCTGCACCTTGGCGGTGACATCCATCGCGTACTTGACCACTTTGATCACCCGTCCCGACGCATCCTTGATCGGGTTGTAACTGGCCTCCAGCCAGATCGGCTGGCCCTTGCTGTCGACCCGTTCAAAGGTGCCGGACTGGAACTGACCGTTTTTCAGGCGCGACCACAGCTCGGTGTATTGGGCACTGCGACCGAACTCAGGTGTGCAGAAATGCCGGTGCGGCTGGCCAATCGCCTGGGCAGCCGTGTAACCCATGGTCTTGAGGAAATTGTCATTGGCACGCAACACCACGCCATCAAGATCGAACTCGATCACCGCCATCGAACGGTCGATCGCTTCGAGCATTGCAGCTTGGTCAAAAACGGTGTGTTGCAGTTCAGCGAGGGCGGCTTTCTGGCGATTGAAAAACATGCTTGCGGTACTCGGGAAGTGGGGAAAATCAAAAGAATTCAGTCCCTATTCCTGCGCCGGCAAACCGAAATGCACAGGCGGCATTCGGTGGTGACTGCTCAATGCCAACGTTCCGTTACTGGCAGATGGCTACTTATACAAAACTTAATAAAGTTGTACAAGAAAGTAATTTTTCGCGAGTTTGTATAACTTTTTACGAAATTAGTTGTACACGGCTCGACGAGCCGGTGATTCACCGCTGATACAGTGCCAGGAACATCGCCAGCGCCGACTCGGCAACTGCATTCTGCGCGTCTGGATCAAGGGCCACGCGACCCAGCGAGATCTGCGGCCAGAACGCGAATGCCTTGAGCAAACCTTGTACTTGATGCGCGGCAAATTCCGGATCCACCGGTTTGAGCCGTCCGTCGGCTTGCGCCGCGCGTATCCAGACGGTCAGGCCTTCCTCGCGCTCGCCCATGCGCTCGATCATATTCTGCGCACGTTCAGGGGAATGAATGGTTGCGGCAATCGCCACCCGGGCGAGGGTGAGAAAATTCTCGTCAGCCATCATCTGCACTTTTTCTCGCAGCATCAGGCGCAGCTGCTCATGCAGCGGTTGCTCTCGGTCGTAGCTCACCGATGGCTCGGCGATGATCCGCGCCCACAACTGATTCAGGATCTCGGCGAACAGCTCTTCCTTGCTCGGGAAGTGGTTGTACACCGTACGCTTCGACACGCCGGCCGTAGCGGCGATCTTGTCCATGCTGGTGATTTCGAAACCGTGGGCACGGAATTCGGCGATCGCCGCCTGGATGATGGCTTCGCGTTTGCGGTCAGTGAGGCGTTGTGGAGCGGTCATGAGCGGGCTTCGGCAGAGAGGAATGAAATTACACTCGGCAGTTTACTTGGCGTCGGCTTTGATGCAACCTAGAAACTACACCGCTCAGTGTAATGTTGCGTTAATCCTCGCACCTTACAAACCAGAGCGTTTGGCCCTTGCGTGCAGCTTGGCCATTTTCATTTCCCGTGGAATACCGTGCAGCACACGGTTTTTCGGAGTCGTTCAGTCATGGCCAATCCAGTCTCTCTCCCGGATAACACTCCCACGCCTGAAGCCTCGCGCCAGGATCAAGGGCTGTTTCGTAATCATGCGCCGGTGCAGCGCGAAGGGCTACGCAAAATGCTGCGGATCATGTGGAGCATGATTTTCCACAAACCGCGCGACACCCGTCCGAGCGCCGCCATTCCTGTGCAGCCGCTGACCCGTGAAGATCTGCTCGCAGCCCCCAATCACAGCCTTTACCGCTTGGGGCACTCGACGCTGTTGTTGAAGATGCGCGACAAATTCTGGATCACCGACCCGGTGTTCGCCGAGCGCGCCTCGCCGGTGCAATGGGCGGGTCCGAAACGTTTTCATCAGCCACCGATCAGCATCGACGAACTGCCACCGATCGACGCGGTGATCCTCTCGCACAACCATTACGACCATCTCGACTACCAAGCGGTACTCAAACTCGCCGCCAAAACCACTTACTTCCTGACTCCGCTGGGCGTGGGCGACACCCTGATCAAATGGGGCATCGACGCCAGCAAGGTGCGCCAGTACGACTGGTGGCAGGGCACCGAAATCGCCGGTATCCGCTTCATCGCAACCCCATCGCAGCACTTCTCCGGCCGTGGCCTGTTCGACGGCAACAGCACGCTGTGGGCGTCCTGGGTGATGATCGACGCCGACACACGAATCTTCTTCAGCGGCGACAGCGGTTACTTCGATGGCTTCAAACGCATCGGCGAACAATACGGCCCGTTCGACCTGACCCTGATGGAAACCGGCGCCTACAACGTCGAATGGCCCCACGTGCACATGCAACCGGAAGAAACCCTGCAAGCCCACATCGACCTCAAGGGCCGCTGGCTCTTCCCGATCCACAACGGCACCTTCGACCTGGCCATGCACGCCTGGCATGAACCGTTCGACCGCATCCTTGCCCTCGCGTGGGAACGCAGTATTGCGATTACCACACCGAGAATGGGGGAAGCGTTCAACATTGCGCATCCACAACGGGGGAGTGCGTGGTGGATGGCGGTTGAAGAGGAGAGTGATGCGGTGGTACAGAACGCATGAATCCGTTCAGTTGGTGAGGGGCGTCCCCCTCGCCAGCTTAATCAGCCATCGCAAAATCCCCACCCCCGACCGATTCCCCTGCCATACCCTGCGCCCTGACACTGCGCCCCGGTGCGAACCCCGGAAAGAACACCAACCCCTGCGCTTCAAACCGATAAGCCAGTGCCAGTCTCGCGGCGTCCGCTACGTCCTGCTGCGCTTCGAACCGCTGGATATCTGCCACCGCCACTTCGGCCTCGCGCGACAGTTGTTCAACGCTCCAGCCCAGCATGGCGCGGGCCTGGACGCAGTGGGTCGGGGTGAACTGGAAAAGGGCAATGCGTTCGAGGACGTGGTTCATCGCAAGAGAGGCCATGGTGTGCTCCGGGCTCAAAAGTGCTGATTGAAAATGTACTGTGTTTTTGTACAGTTGTTTTCGGCCGGGATCAAACGCATTTTTCGAATTTGCCTAGTTCGTCGGCTCCAACCAGACGGACGGTGCCTGTCCCAGCACTCGCCGAAACATCGTCGAAAACGCCGCCGGGCTCTCATAGCCGAAGTCCAGAGCAATCCGCGTCACGGCTTCCCCTGCCGCCAGCCGTGCCAGTGCCTGAATCACACAGGCTTGCTGACGCCACTGACGGAAGCTGAGCCCGGTCTGCTGCCGAAACAATCTGTTAAAGGTACGCAAGCTTATGTGTAACTGATCGGCCCAATCCTGCGGCGATTGGTGGGTGTTGGGCATGTTCAGAAAGGTCTGACACAGACTGAGGAGCTTTCCTTCGGCGGGCATGGGAATGTGTAGGGCAAGGGGCGCGCTGCGTGCCAGTTCATGCAACAGCAAGTTGATCAGCACACCGTCGCGTCCGGCCTGGTCGTACATCAGTGGCACGTCCACCGCTTCCATCAGTAGATGCCGCAGCAGCGGCGACACGTTGAGCACTTGGCAGTCCGGCCCAAATTCCACGTTTCCCGGCTCGATATACACGCTGCGCGTGCTCACCCCGAGCATCAATACCTCATGGGCCACGCCCGGCGGAATCCACACTGCGCGTTGCGGCGGAACCACCCAATTACCGTTCTGAGTGCTGACCTGCATCACGCCGGTGGCGCCGTAGAGCAATTGCCCACGGCGATGCGTATGAAACGGGAGTAGGTGGCCGTGGGAATAATCGGTACCGATGGCCACGACCGGGCGAGGCGTATCATCGAGCTGATTGATCGAAATATTGCGCATCAGGCGTGTTCCAGCGATTGGCGTAAACGCGAACATTATTGGCCCAACTACTGAAGCCGGCCAGTGCATCACGCTCTAATGTCCTGGGCTCCCCCGATCCTGGACGCCCACCATGTTCTACCTCCTGCTTACGCTGTTCGGTTGCCTCACCGGCATCAGCGCCGTGCTCTTCGGTTTCGGCGGCGGCTTCGTAATCGTGCCGCTGCTCTATCGCATGCTCACCGCCAGCCACGCAGCAGACGACCCCATCGCGCAATCGGCCATGCACATCGCCGTGGCCACCTCGACCTGCGTGATGATCGTCAACGCCCTGATCGCCACACGCAAACACCAACGCGCCGGCAATCTGCTCCGGGACTACCTCTGGCCATTGGGCGGGTTTATCGGCGTGGGCGCGGTCGTCGGCGCCATCGCTGCGATGTGGGTCAGCGGCCAAGTGATTCGCTACGCCTTCATCGCCTACCTGGGCGTGACCATCGTCGATTGCCTGCTGCGTCGCGGATTTCTCACCCAGTCCCAGACGACAATCCCACGGCGACTGACCACGACGGAAACATCCGCCGGCGGCGCAGGCATCGGCGCCATCGCGACCTTCCTAGGTGTAGGAGGAAGCGTCATGACCGTGCCGCTGCTGCGCCGCTGCGGGCTGAGCATGTCGCAAGCGACCTCCATGGCCAATCCGCTCAGCGTGCCGGTAGCGCTGGCCGGGACGCTGACGTACATGGCGCTGGCCGGTTTCACCGGGGCTGATCTGGGGGGTTGGTATATCGGGTATGTCGATGTGCTGGCGTTTGCGCTGCTGGCGGTTGGCTCGTTGCTGGGGATCAGATTGGCCTCGCGATGGATTGGGCGGATACCGGATCGGGTGCATGCCTGGATCTATATTGGTTTGCTGATCGTGGTGCTGCTGAGCATTTCGCTCAAATGAATCGTTGATTGGCGCAGGCGAAAGAAATCAGAATCAGCGGCAGAGCGTTGCCTCCAGTCTTCAGCAGAGAACCAGGATGTTGATCTTCAATTGCACCGAAGCCGCCAGCAAGTTTTTCAGCCGTGTTCATAAAGGCCAAACGATCACGCCGGTGGACACCAAACCGCCATCATCAGTTATTGAGGATGATGAACTGAACGGCGCGGACGAACAGTGGTTGGTTCATGCGATCACTGTGCAGCGCAAACATGTGTTGTTGGTCCTGCACATCAAAACCCGCTATTGCGTGATCCTGGCTGATGCCAAAAAAGCCGACGATCACGAGTTCGTTCTGCGCTTCACCGAGCGTTGGGTGAATGGCCTGATGATCAATGCCCAAAACCATGGCCTCGGACAATGGCTAGACCCCGAGGTGATGTTGGCGCGGATGCAACAGACTTGTGAGCACCAGCGATTCTATCGGCGCGGCCATCGCAGCGCGCAAAAACACATTGATGAAATTGCCTGGTGTTTTCGAGACAAGGTCGCTGGAACGGGTTGCTTACCACCCAATGAAGTCACGGCGATGGTTTTCGACGAACAAATGAACGACACGCCAAGAAACAGCAAGGGAGCCAAGTCCTACTACTTCCCGGACGAGGAAATGACGCTTCACTGGCTGCGCCATTATTGCTTTCTCGATGATGTCCAGCTGCATGCTGCGAAAGAGCGTCGGCATCAAGTCGCGCGGGAAATAGCGGAGATGGAGCGCAAGGCTTTTAGGGAAGAGTATGAGAGGCAAAATTCGAATGATTAAGCCGGGGCATGATGCACTCACAGGTTGAGTAACAACCCCATGTCCCCTCATTCCAACCCCGGCGCTTCACGAATAATGAAGTGATCCAGGTTCTCGATATTGGCATTGAAGACCTCGAAAGGTTTTTCCGGGTTCTTCTTGCCGGGCACCTGCTTCAGCTCCGGCGTTACGCCATAGAAGAAACAGAACAACGCCTTGTCGCTATCCACAGCGTGCTTGATCTCTTCCAGAAACGCCTTGCGCTTGCGGTAGTTGTCGATCAGCTTCTTGTTCAGATAAACACTGACCGGATACGGCTTTTTCTTGTTGTCTTCGGGCTTCTTGAACCAGACCTTGTCCTCGAAATCGATACGAAAACTGGCACTGTGGAAGTCCTCGATCTTCTTGATCCGCCCCCAGTAGATCAGCCCCTTGTTGTCCGTCAGATACTCGATCTTCTTGAAGAACGAACTATACGGCGCCGTATGCTCACCAATCTTCAACGGCATGCGCTTGAGCAAATCCTTGTCGGCGAAGTTGGAAACAAAACACTCCACCGGATGCGCAAACACACTGGTCTTGTCCGGCGCCGACTCACGACCCGCCGACTCTTTACCACTGTCCGCCGCCGCCCGCACCGGATCATCGCGCAACACATCCGCCGCCCCCGCTGGCGCGACAGGCTTGCGCACATACTCACGCCGGGTCAGTAACAACTCTGATGGGAAATGTTCCTCACGCCCGTCATCCACCTCGCCATCCGCCGTCTCAACGCCAGAAGCCGACGCCTTCAAACTCACATACGGACAACCCGCCACATGCTGCGTGGTGGGCAGATTCTTGAAGTGCGGCGTGCGCACGTAATTCACATTCTTGGCGTTGAACGTGCCCAACTCATTGGAAGCCTCGAACGCCGAACGACAGGCATCGTTGGGGCACTGGAAGTGTTCCTTCGCCGAGTCAAACGCCACCGTCTCATCGAAATTGAGATCGCGAACGTCATAGATCGACAACTTGTCGTCGAGGCTGAGGCAGTAGGCGAGATCGAATTTCATGGTGGGGCTCGGATCCTTGAGTGGGGGAGGGGTATTAATAGCGGGAGGCGGCGCGGGTTGCACTGATTGTTTTCAGGATGATGCGGGATTTGTGGGAGGCAGCCCGCTGGCGATTTGTGGCATCAACCTAATCTCGAATCCAGACACCGACCCAGCAGCAACACATTGAATTGTGGTGAGGGGATTTATCCCCGTTGGGCAGCGAAGCTGCCCCAAATCCAGCAAATGAGGTTAGCCAGACAAACTGCAATTATTCCTTTTCGAGTCTTCCAACGTTGTCATACAGCCAAGCAGTGAAAGCCTCTCTGTCGTCCGAATGATGGCAACGTTGGTGACAGTTGGGACACAACGCCACAACATTCGTCTCAAGGTCCGAACCCTTTTGCGACATGTGCTTAACGTGATGCACTTCTAAAAACGGTTTCCCATTTTTTTCAAATGGCGCTGCTTTGCCACAACCCTCGCACTTTCCATTGGCTTGCTGACGAACCCAGCCCCTCAATTCAGGATCGCGAAAGTAAACCTTTCTAGTGGAAGTCGTTTGGATTGGTGTTTTTATCCCTTTGGGGACGTAATCAAATTGCTTTTGCTCAAATTTAGCCGCGCGTTGCTCGAGCAATGCTTCGTCCGCCGTTGGATTGGAATCTTCAAGTGTCAGAACGGTAGAAGCATCAAGTGCCTTACGGATGCTGCTCGCTACATTCGCGCCAACATTCTTGGCAGGTTTATAGCCTTCAATACGCTTTCTATCCATCTCGACCAACACGGTAGAAATGTTCTGCATCCGGAACTCGACAGAGCCTTTAGTCCGACCGGCTAACGGGCCTTCGCGCAGGATGCGATTCTCCTCAGTCTTGACGAATTTCTGGCCGCTCTGCTCGCGTACAAGCATCTTCAGATAGGCATCGACTGCCGCCTGAATCTCGACCTCACTCCAATCGCTATTACTTTTTTCCGTGTCCATAAAATCGCCGAGGGTTGAAAACCCTCGGACGATACTGAGTGGCCATCACTGCTGTCTAGGAAATTTCCTACAGGGAAAAGCGACTGATCCTGCCAAATCCTACCAATGCATCGTTAACCTAATTACCGCTTATCGCCCATAAAAAAGCCCCGATAAAATCGGGGCTTTTTGCTTTCTCGACTTGTCGACTCAGGCAGCAATCGTCAAATCGCACCAAGCGACACTATTAGTCCCAGCTCAGAGCACCACCAGTTTGGTATTCGATCACGCGAGTCTCAAAGAAATTCTTCTCTTTCTTCAAGTCCATGATCTCGCTCATCCAAGGGAACGGGTTGGTGGTCCCTGGGTACTCTTCTTTCAAACCAATCTGCGACAAACGACGGTTAGCGATGAACTTCAGGTAGTCCTCCATCATCGCCGCGTTCATGCCCAGTACGCCGCGAGGCATGGTGTCGCGGGCGTATTCGATCTCCAGCTGGGTGCCCTGCAGGATCATCTGGGTCGCTTCTTCTTTCATCTCAGCATCCCACAAATGTGGGTTTTCGATTTTGATCTGGTTGATCACGTCGATGCCGAAGTTCAGGTGCATGGATTCGTCGCGCAGGATGTATTGGAACTGCTCGGCGACGCCGGTCATTTTGTTGCGGCGGCCCATGGAGAGGATTTGGGTGAAGCCGCAGTAGAAGAAGATGCCTTCCAGAACGCAGTAGTAGGCGATCAGGTTGCGCAGCAACTCTTTGTCGGTTTCCGGGGTGCCGGTTTCGAACTTTGGATCGGAGATCGAACGGGTGTACTTCAGGCCCCAGGCTGCCTTTTTCGCGACCGATGGGATCTCGTGGTACATGTTGAAGATTTCGCCTTCATCCATGGCCAGCGATTCGATGCAGTACTGGTAGGCGTGGGTGTGGATCGCTTCTTCGAAAGCCTGGCGCAGGATGTACTGGCGGCATTCCGGGTTGGTGATCAGGCGGTACACGGCCAGGACCAGGTTGTTGGCAACCAGGGAGTCGGCGGTGGAGAAGAAGCCGAGGTTGCGCATGACGATGCGGCGCTCGTCGTCGGTCAGGCCTTCCGGGTTTTTCCAGAGGGCGATGTCGGCGGTCATGTTGACTTCTTGCGGCATCCAGTGGTTTGCGCAACCGTCCAGGTACTTCTGCCAGGCCCAGTCGTACTTGAATGGCACGAGTTGGTTGAGGTCGGCGCGGCAGTTGATCATGCGCTTTTCGTCAACGGCGACACGGGCGGAAGCGCCTTCGAGTTCGGCGAGGCCTTCGGCGACGTCGAGGGAGTTCAGTGCAGCCTTGGCGCGGGCCACGGCGGCCGAGTCGTCGGCGGTGACGGCGCGGGCTTCCAGCGCTGCGGCGCCGCCGGCGTTGTCGAGGCGGTCCATGTTGGCTTCGCTTGCGTGGCCGGCGTTGGCGCCTTTCACGGTTGCGACTTCACTGTCTTCTTTATCGAATTCGTCCCAGCTCAGCATGACGTGTCGTCTCCTGCGTGAGGGCTTGTGCCCGTGTGAAACCTGATGGGTTGGTTTTTCACACGGCCAAACAAGCCGCGTTGGATGTCGTTTTTTGCAGCGCTGCACGCAGGCAAATAAACAGAAATTTTGACGGGTTCCGAGAGCCTCTGATGGGCGCAATCAGCATTGGGCACTGTTGCGGGGCTTCAGAATGGCTTTTGCTCCCTGTAAGGGAATATTGCTGACCCGTATAGGGCGGCATTATAGGGAAATTTTTACCGGCGTGGTGCGGCGAATCGGCTCATGGCGAGGCCGAGGAGGGGGTGGATTTCGGTCCGACCGAGGGATTACAGGGCTTTGCGCGGAATCGACCCGAGCAGATTTTTTTTCGTTAATTTTTTGGCAGGTGGTTTTTTGTTTAAAAAATAGCCAGAAAATCGGGTTTTTCACTATATCTAGTGTTTTGCAAGCCTTTTTCGCGGCTCCAGACACAACTGAGCCCGACCGTAGCCGGGCTGGAATCGACCCTCAATGTAGCGCTGAGCGATCCGATTCGGTGCAGTCTGGTTCAGTTCGTGCAGCCATTGCCCATGATGCTGTAGCGCAGGATGTGGCGTTGGCCTTTGGAGTCGTCGTATTCCATTTTCGCCGGTACTACTTCGCAGACATTTGGTACTTCGCTCATCGATACAACTTTGGCGATGTCCAGATGTGTAGAGTAAGTGTATTCCTCGATGACCGGTTGTTGCTGTGCGACATCAGTCGGGACCTCGTCTGCCATGGCGGTTGCGCACAGACTGCTGAGGGCCAGAACCAATAAAGCTTTCATTTCTAATTCACCTTTTTGAGGTCGAGTGGGGTCACGCAACCTTTTTAGGGTTGCGTGTGGAGCTTGAGTATTTGATGCGTTACTTGGAGAGCTGGATTAACGGCCTTCGTGGGGGCTGTAACGTTGTTAATCGCGGTTGCCTTGTTGGCGAGGTGAATTTTAGGGCGGTGGGATGCAGGTAAACAGGGGCGGTTTTGATAAACACTTTTGATAGATTTGGTAACAATCGATTGAGGTCTTGGTGTCTGGCCGGATGGGGTTTGCCTGAAGGACTGCGTTGACTGCATCGCTGGCAAGCCAGCTCCCACATGGAATGCGGACATTTTGTAGGGGCTTGTTACTACCATCGTCGAATGGTTCTATGGCCCCCACCCGGCTACAACAGGGTCATACAAAAACAACTATTACACCGAGGTAGGAAAGATGAGTGCGGCTTCTCTGTATCCCGTTCGTCCCGAGGTTCTGGCAAACACGCTGACTGACGAGGCGACCTACAAAGCCATGTACCAGCAGTCGGTCGTCAACCCTGACGGCTTCTGGCGCGAGCAAGCCAAGCGTCTGGACTGGATCAAGCCCTTCACCACGGTGAAACAGACCTCGTTCGACGATCACCATGTCGACATCAAGTGGTTTGCCGACGGCACCCTGAACGTTTCCTATAACTGCCTCGACCGCCATCTGGCCGAGCGCGGCGATCAAGTCGCGATCATCTGGGAAGGCGACGATCCTTCCGAGAGCCGCAACATCACTTACCGCGAACTGCACGAACAAGTGTGCAAACTCGCCAACGCCCTGCGCGGTCAGGACGTGCACCGTGGCGATGTGGTGACCATTTACATGCCGATGATTCCCGAAGCCGTGGTCGCCATGCTGGCCTGCACCCGGATCGGCGCGATTCACTCGGTGGTGTTCGGCGGTTTCTCGCCGGAAGCCCTGGCCGGTCGCATCATCGACTGCAAATCGAAAGTGGTGATCACCGCTGACGAGGGTATTCGCGCCGGCAAGAAGATTTCCCTCAAGGCCAACGTCGACGACGCCCTGACCAACCCGGAAACCAGCAGCATCCAGAAGGTCATCGTGTGCAAGCGCACCGGTGGCGACATCAAGTGGAACCAGCATCGCGACATCTGGTACGAAGACCTGATGAAGGTCGCGGGCACCGTTTGCGCGCCGAAAGAGATGGGCGCTGAAGAGGCACTGTTCATCCTTTATACCTCCGGCTCCACCGGCAAGCCGAAGGGCGTGCAGCACACCACTGGCGGTTATCTGCTCTATGCGGCAATGACCCACGAGCGCGTGTTCGACTACCGTCCGGGCGAAATCTACTGGTGCACCGCCGACGTCGGCTGGGTCACCGGCCACAGTTACATCGTCTACGGCCCGCTGGCCAACGGCGCGACCACCGTGCTGTTCGAGGGTGTGCCGAACTACCCGGATATCACCCGGGTGGCGAAGATCATCGACAAGCACAAGGTCAACATCCTCTACACCGCGCCGACCGCGATCCGCGCGATGATGGCTTCGGGTCAGGCGGCGGTTGAAGGCGCCGATGGCAGCAGCCTGCGTCTGCTCGGTTCGGTGGGCGAGCCGATCAACCCGGAAGCCTGGGACTGGTACTACAAGAATGTCGGCAAGTCGCGTTGCCCGATCGTCGATACCTGGTGGCAGACCGAAACCGGCGGCAACATGATGAGCCCGCTGCCGGGTGCTCACGCGCTGAAGCCGGGTTCGGCGGCGCGTCCGTTCTTCGGTGTGGTGCCGGCGCTGGTCGACAACCTCGGCAACATCATTGAGGGCGAGGCTGAAGGCAATCTGGTGATTCTCGATTCGTGGCCGGGTCAGGCGCGTACGCTGTACGGCGATCATGATCGTTTCGTCGATACCTACTTCAAGACCTTCCGTGGCATGTACTTCACCGGTGACGGCGCGCGTCGCGATGCCGACGGTTACTACTGGATCACCGGGCGTGTGGACGACGTGCTCAACGTTTCCGGCCACCGCATGGGTACCGCCGAAATCGAAAGCGCGATGGTCGCGCATCCGAAGGTGGCCGAAGCTGCGGTGGTGGGTGTGCCGCATGACATCAAGGGGCAGGGCATCTATGTCTATGTGACCTTGAAGAACGGCGAGGAGCCGACCGAGCAGTTGCGCCTGGAGCTGAAGAACTGGGTGCGCAAGGAGATCGGCCCGATTGCTTCGCCGGACGTGATCCAGTGGGCGCCGGGGCTGCCGAAGACCCGTTCGGGCAAGATCATGCGCCGCATCCTGCGCAAGATCGCCACGGCGGAATACGACGGGCTGGGCGATATCTCGACCCTGGCGGATCCGGGTGTGGTGCAGCATTTGATTGATACGCACAAGACCATGAATGTTGCTTAAGCGTTAGAAGCATAGGAGCCCTGTCCGGTAATGCCGGATGGGGCTTTTTTGTGCCTAGTGGATTTGTGTTGATCGGGCTGGCCTCTTCGCGAGCAGGCTCGCTCCCACAAGGAAACGGGCGCATTTCAAATGTGGGAGCGAGCCTGCTCGCGAAGGCGATCTGTCAGACACCGCAGTAGTCACCTGTAGGAAACCGCAACACCCCAACCAATAATTATCGATCTGCACCGTCAGACCTTTCCCGCTGTTACCCGCCACAACCCAATGTGTAACCGCCCGCGCCAAACCGGGGCGAAGGGAAACGCGGCGCCCCGTTTTAGAGCCTCACAACCTGCGCTAAAAAATAAGACATAACGCTGCGCTTGCCGGATTAGAAGGGTTTACGAATAATAGGCCCGCAACTTGCAATATGTATCGGTTCACTGTCTTTCGCTCTTGCATGAAATTGCAAGGCTGTCAATGAGCTCAAACCGCTTTCTCGGTGCATCTGTAATTAGTTGTCGCATTGAAGAAATATCGGCTTCGGGCCTGTCGTTAGAATGCCGATCACTCGCTCATCGTGGCTGACGTTGAAATCGCCTGCGGTTCCAATGGGAAATTTCCGCCGATGCGCAACCGATTTCCGATTCACCCATTCGCATATTGGGCTGTCGCTCACTCTGCCGTTTTTGCCCTTTACCGATGGAGTCCCAAGATGAAGAAACTTGTGCTGCTTGGCGCCCTGGCACTGTCCGTGCTGTCGATGAATGCCTTCGCTGACGAAAAACCGCTGAAGATCGGTATCGAAGCGGCTTACCCTCCGTTCGCTTCGAAAGCACCGGACGGCAGCATCGTCGGTTTCGACTACGACATCGGCAACGCGCTGTGCGAAGAAATGAAGGTCAAGTGCGTGTGGGTCGAGCAAGAGTTCGACGGCCTGATACCGGCTCTCAAAGTGCGCAAGATCGACGCGATCCTGTCGTCGATGTCGATCACCGAAGATCGCAAGAAATCGGTCGACTTCACCAACAAGTACTACAACACCCCGGCGCGTCTGGTCATGAAGGCCGGTACTCAGGTCAGCGAAGGTCTGGCTGAACTGAAGGGCAAGAACATCGGCGTACAGCGTGGCTCGATCCACGAGCGTTTCGCCCGCGAAGTTCTCGCTCCACTGGGCGCCGAGATCAAGCCGTACGGCTCGCAGAACGAAATCTACCTCGACGTGGCTGCCGGTCGCCTCGACGGTACCGTGGCTGACGCTACCCTGCTGGACGACGGCTTCCTGAAAACCGACGCCGGCAAAGGCTTCGCGTTCGTCGGCCCGGCCTTCACCGACGTCAAATACTTCGGCGACGGCGTAGGTATCGCGGTGCGCAAGGGCGACGCCCTGAAAGACAAGATCAACACTGCCATCGCGGCCATCCGCGAGAACGGCAAATACAAGGCAATCCAGGACAAGTACTTCGCCTTCGATATCTACGGCAAGTAACACGTCTCTGCGACAAGTCCGAAATGGCGCAAGCAACAGAATCTCTGCGGTTTGCGCCATTTTTTCATCCCAACTTTCGAGGACCTGAATCATGTTGAAAGGCTACGGGGCTGTCATCCTCGATGGCGCATGGCTGACGCTTCAGCTCGCCTTGTCGTCCATGGCTCTGGCCATCGTTCTCGGGCTGATCGGTGTCGCGTTGCGCCTGTCGCCGGTGCGCTGGCTGGCGTGGCTGGGCGATCTGTATTCGACGGTGATCCGCGGCATTCCCGACCTGGTACTGATCCTGCTGATCTTCTACGGCGGTCAGGACTTGCTGAATCGCGTTGCGCCGATGCTCGGCTATGACGACTACATCGACCTGAACCCGCTGGCCGCCGGTATCGGCACCCTCGGTTTCATCTTCGGTGCGTACCTCTCGGAAACCTTCCGTGGCGCGTTCATGGCGATCCCCAAGGGCCAGGCCGAAGCGGGCATGGCGTACGGCATGAGCAGTTTTCAGGTGTTCTTCCGGGTGATGGTGCCGCAGATGATTCGTCTGGCGATTCCCGGCTTCACCAACAACTGGCTGGTACTGACCAAGGCCACCGCGCTGATCTCCGTGGTCGGTCTGCAAGACATGATGTTCAAGGCCAAGCAGGCGGCGGATGCCACGCGCGAGCCTTTCACCTTCTTCCTCGCAGTGGCGGCGATGTACCTGGTGATCACCAGTGTTTCGTTGCTGGCACTGCGTCACCTTGAGAAGCGCTACTCGGTAGGCGTAAGGGCGGCTGATCTATGATCTTCGACTACAACGTCATCTGGGAGGCACTGCCGCTGTACTTCAGCGGCCTGCTGACCACCCTCAAACTGCTCGCGCTGTCGCTGTTCTTCGGTTTGCTCGCGGCGTTGCCGCTGGGGCTGATGCGCGTCTCGAAAAACCCGTTCGTCAATGGCGCCGCGTGGCTGTACACCTACGTGATTCGCGGCACGCCGATGCTGGTTCAGCTGTTCCTGATCTACTACGGTCTGGCCCAGTTCGAAGCGGTACGCGAAAGCTTCCTGTGGCCGTGGCTGTCCAGCGCAACGTTCTGTGCCTGCCTGGCTTTTGCCGTGAACACCAGCGCCTATACCGCGGAAATTATCGCCGGCAGCCTGAAGGCCACGCCGAACGGTGAGATCGAAGCGGCCAAGGCCATGGGCATGTCGCGCTTCAAGCTGTACAAGCGCATCCTGCTGCCGTCGGCCCTGCGCCGGGCGCTGCCGCAGTACAGCAACGAAGTGATCATGATGCTGCAGACCACCAGTCTGGCGTCGATCGTGACCCTGATCGACATCACTGGCGCGGCACGTACCGTCAACGCGCAGTTCTACCTGCCGTTCGAGGCGTACATCACTGCCGGCGTGTTCTACCTGTGCCTGACCTTCATTCTGGTCAAGCTGTTCAAACTGGCCGAGCGTCGCTGGTTGAGCTACCTCGCGCCACGGAAGCACTGATATGCAACGCATCGACCACGTATTGCCGTGGAGCCACCTGGGCAGCGAGCGCAAGGTTTCGGTTTTCCGGTTCGGTGAGGGCGAGCGCAAGGCCTACATCCAGGCCAGCCTGCACGCCGATGAACTGCCGGGCATGCGCACCGCCTGGGAGCTGAAAAAGCGCCTCGGCGAACTCGAAGCCCAAGGCTTGCTCAACGGCGTGATCGAGCTGGTGCCGGTGGCCAATCCGATCGGCCTCGGGCAATTGCTGCAAGGCAATTTCCAGGGCCGCTTCGAGGCGGGCAGCGGCAAGAATTTCAATCGTGATTTCGTCGAGCTCAGCGCGCCGGTCGCGGCGGCGCTGGGCGAAAAACTCGGTGATGATCCGCACGCCAATGTGCGCCTGATCCGTCAGGCAATGGCCGACCACCTGGCCGGATTGCCTGAAGCAAGCAGCCAGTTGCAAGGCATGCAACGTGTGCTGCTCAGCCACGCCTGCACCGCCGATGTGGTGCTGGATCTGCACTGCGATGCCGAAGCCGCGCTGCACATGTATGCGCTGCCGCAGCACTGGCCGCAGTGGCGTTCGCTGTCGGCACACCTGAACGTCAAGGTAGGTTTGCTCGCGGAAGATTCCGGCGGCAGCTCGTTCGATGAAGCCTGCTCGTTGCCATGGCTGCGCCTGTCGCGGCAGTTCCCCGAGGCGCAGATTCCGCTGGCGTGTCTGGCGACGACGATCGAGCTGGGCGGGCAGGCCGACACCGGCCGCGTCGAAGCCGAGGCTTATGCTGAAGGCATTCTGGCGTTCCTTGCCGAGCAAGGTCTGATCACCGGCGAGTGGCCGGACCCGGCCTTCGAACCGTGCGAAGGCATGCCGTTCGAAGGCACCGAATTGTTGTTCGCACCGCACCCCGGTGTGGTGAGTTTTTCCCGCAGGCCTGGCGAATGGGTCGAGGCGGGCGATGAGATTTTTCAAGTGATCGACCCTGTGTCCGATCGGGTCAGCACGGTATGTGCTGGTACGTCCGGGGTGCTGTTTGCCATTGAACGGCTGCGCTATGCCCAACCCGGTTTCTGGCTGGCCAAGGTGGCGGGGCGCGAAGCGCTGCGTCACGGGCGCTTGCTCAACGACTGACTGACTGTTTTTGTGAGAACCGACCGCATGTACAAACTTGAAGTCCAAGACCTGCATAAACGCTATGGCAGTCACGAAGTGCTCAAGGGCGTGTCCCTGAAAGCCGCCGCCGGCGATGTGATCAGCATCATCGGCTCCAGTGGCTCCGGCAAAAGTACTTTCCTGCGTTGCATCAACCTGCTCGAGCAGCCGCACGCCGGCAAGATCCTGCTCAACAACGAAGAGCTGAAACTGGTGGCGAACAAGGATGGCGCGCTGAAAGCCGCTGATCCAAAACAGCTGCAACGCATGCGTTCGCGCCTGTCGATGGTGTTCCAGCATTTCAATCTGTGGTCGCACATGACCGCGATTGAAAACATCATGGAGGCACCGGTGCACGTGCTCGGCGTACCCAAGTACGAAGCGCGCGAAAAAGCCGAGTACTACCTGAACAAGGTTGGCGTGGCCCATCGTAAAGACGCGTTCCCGGGGCACATGTCCGGCGGCGAACAGCAGCGCGTGGCGATCGCCCGTGCGCTGGCGATGGAACCGGAAGTGATGCTGTTCGACGAACCGACCTCGGCCCTCGATCCGGAACTGGTCGGCGACGTGCTGAAAGTCATGCAGGCGCTGGCGCAGGAAGGCCGCACCATGGTCGTGGTGACCCACGAAATGGGCTTCGCCCGTGAAGTGTCGAACCAGCTGGTGTTCCTGCACAAAGGCGTCGTCGAAGAAAGCGGCAACCCGCGCGAAGTGCTGGTCAACCCGCAGTCGGAGCGCTTGCAGCAGTTTCTGTCGGGCAGCCTGAAATAAATCAGGGCTGCCGTTGCGCACCAGATTAGGTCATGCTTCGCGATCTTCTGGCTGGCTCAGATCCCTGTGGGAGCGAGCCTGCTCGCGAAAGCGGTACAACAGCCAGCAATTATGTTGACTGGTACACCGCCTTCGCGAGCAGGCTCGCTCCCACATTCTGATCTTCACCGGTTTCAGGATTTGTGTTCATTTCCGGGCTAGCATTGGCCCATGCCTTCATCACCGTTGTTCGTTTCGGATTGCCCGCCCATGACTGCCCATCGAATTGGTTTCCTGATTTGGCCCAGCACTAAAGCGTTGACGCTGGCGCTGGCGGAGGAGGCCTTGCGTGTTGCGCAGCGGGTGCACCCGGACGTGGTTTACGAACTGTCGTTCTTGCAGGCCGAGCCGCAGAGCGAAGGTGCCTGGCAATTGCCCGGCGAGCCGTGGGCCGGCAAGCTCGAGAATTTCCAGAAACTGTTCCTGCTCGCTGACGAGCCACCGAGCACCCTGGCGCCGGCGCTGAGCAGTGCACTCAAGCAACTGGTGCGTGCCGGTTGCGTGATCGGTGGTCTGTCGGCCGGTGTCTATCCGCTGGCCCAGCTCGGTTTGCTCGACGGTTATCGCGCCGCCGTGCACTGGCGCTGGCAGGACGATTTCGCTGAGCGCTTCCCGAAAGTCATCGCCACCAGCCATCTGTTCGACTGGGATCGCGATCGTCTGACCGCTTGCGGTGGCATGTCGGTGCTCGACCTGTTGCTGGCGGTGCTGGCCCGCGATCACGGTGCGGAACTGGCCGGTGCGGTGTCGGAAGAACTTGTCGTTGAGCGCATCCGCGAGGGCGGTGAGCGTCAGCGCATCCCGTTGCAGAATCGCCTCGGCTCCAGCCATCCGAAGCTCACCCAAGCGGTGTTGCTGATGGAAGCCAACATCGAAGAGCCGCTGACCACCGACGAAATCGCCCAGCATGTGTGCGTGTCCCGTCGGCAGCTGGAACGGATCTTCAAGCAATACCTCAACCGCGTGCCGAGCCAGTACTACCTGGAATTGCGCCTGAACAAGGCCCGGCAGATGTTGATGCAGACCAGCAAGTCGATCATCCAGATCGGCCTCTCGTGCGGCTTCTCCTCAGGGCCGCATTTCTCCAGCGCCTATCGCAATTTCTTCGGTGCCACGCCGCGCGAAGATCGCAACCAGCGGCGCAGCAGCAGCCCGTTCGAATTGTCGTCAGTGCCGCCGGAGCGTGGCTGAGCGCGGATCGACCCTCAATCGGTTTCCATGCCGCCGGAGAAGTCATGGAAATCCTCAATCGTCTGATACGCGGTGTCGTTGCTCGACTGCTGCTCCAGCAGGCGCAATTGATACGCCGCCTCATACCGCTGCAGGCGCTGCAAACTTTCGGCAGTCAGCGGGTTGTCGCTGAAGTCGTATTCGGTCAGCACGTCGCCGGGCTGTAAAGGAAACTCGCCCGGCAACTCGGTGATCGCGTTTCCGGACAAGTCCGCGTACATCAATCGAGGCAGTTCGAGCAGGCCGTCAGGCACCTTGCTCAAGGCACAGTTGCCCAGACGCACATCGGTCATCTGCGGGAAATGACTCAGATCCGGAGCAAAGTTGAGCGGATTATCGCTCAGGTCCACCGATCTCAGGTTTCTCAGCGTTGCGAATGCTTGCGCGGTCTGCGCAGTCAGCGTGATCTCACAGTCAGGCAGATAGAGGCTGCGCAGCCTGTCCATAGCGAAGATCGGGTTGGGAATCTCGCCTAGCGGATAATTGCGGATGTCGATGCCTTTGAGCTTCGGGAACAGCTCCAGCAGACGATCGATCCGAGGCGCAACAGACGCTGTGGTGGTCAGTTTCAATTGTTCGATGTGGTCGAAACGCGCGGTCAGCGGCGGCAGCTCACCGGTAAACGACAACTCGCAGCTGACCCTTGGCCCTGTCAGGAACGAGGGGGCACGGCGCAGGTCGTCTTCGAGGTTTTGCCTGAAGTGCTGGCGGTTGAGTCTTTCCCTGGCTGCCGCTTCGGTCGCAAGCGGCATCTGCGTGTCAGTATCGTTGGGAGTCTCGTTGGCCCAGGTATCCAGGCGTTCGAGCAGGCTGGTGAGCTCGGTTTTGCGGCGCATCAGCTCAACACGTCCATCGGCCAGCGTGCCCGCAAGCTTGTAGACCAGATCGTTGGCATCGAAGCCGAACAGCGATGGATAAAGGCTTTGCGCCAGATCGATGTCTTGCTGTTGGACCCAGACACCGAAGTTGTCAGCCTTGGCCTGGAATGCGGCCTTGATCCGTTCTCTGGAAGCAACCGACAACGGGTTGCCGCCCAGTTCAATGCCGCGATCGGAATACTGCGTCAGTTGCGCCGGCAATTCGCTGATGTTGTTGTCGCTCAGCAACGCGACTTCCAGGTGCGGCAGCTGTTCCAGCCCGGCGGGAACGCTATCGATGCCGGTGTTGATCAGGTCGATGAACGTCAGGTTCTGCAGGGTCGATAGATCGGGCGTCACCTGCAGAGGGTTGCTATACAAGTCCAGAGATTTCAATCGGGTCATCGTGGACAGGATCGCTTGTCCGGCAGGATCCAGAGTGATCTGGCACTTGCTCAGCATCAATCTCTCAAGCAACGGCAGGCTTGGCAACGATTGGGGTATCCGGCCCAAGGCGAAATCCTGCAGTTCCAGTCCGCGCAGGCCGCTGAAGCTTCGGAAAAACCCATCGGGAATGTTCAGCCCCGGATTGCCCTGAAGGTTGAGATGCGTGATGTGGCTGAAGTCAGCGGTCAGTTCCGGCAATTCGCCGGTGAATGTCGCATCGGCTTCGAAAGTATTGAACCGCAGGGCTGAGTTTTCGTTTTGCCGGCCGCGCCAGAGTTTCTCAAGGTCGCTGCTGAATCTTTGTCTGGCGGCGAGTTCTGCAAATCTTTCCGGCGCAGTCCAGGGCAGCTCTGTCGAAGGGTTGTTGACCGGCAAGCGCGCGCTCCATGTGTTGAGATCACTGGTCATGCGGGCGATTTCCGCCTCCCATCTGATCAGTTGCGCCGTGCCGGTCTGTAATGTCCCGGGCAGGCGATAAATCATGTTGATCGCAGCGTTTTCGCCCAGTCGCGGGAACAGTCTCTGCGCCATGGCAATGTCAGCCGATGGCGGCTTGATCCGGAAGTTGCGCCCTTGTGCGGCGTAGTAGCGCTTGACGCGCTCGCGGGCATTCATGGACAGAGGATTGTCGTTCAGATAGACGCTGTCGGCCCGCTCGGGATGCAAACTGAAAACAGCGTCGGGCAGCACGGTTATCTGGTTGTTATTGAGATGGAGCTCTCGCAGCAGCGGATGCTCGGCGATGCCCTTCGGCACGCTCGTCAGTTCGCTATGGCCGAGCGAGAAGTTCGTCACCTTGGGCAGGATTGTCAGGTCTGGCGCGTTTGTCAGTGGGTTATGGCTCAGATCGAGCAACCGCAACTCGGGCAGCGCGCCAAGTACCTGCTGCCCGGCAGGGGTAAGCGTCAGCGCGCAGTCATTGAGTTTGAGCTCTTTGAGATAGTGCAGACGGCTGACGAATGAAGGGATGTCATAGAGTGTGAAAGCTTTCAGTTCCAGCATCTGAAGATTCGGGAACAAGGCAGCGAACGGCTCCAGTCCCGCGATCGTCACGTTGCCCGCCAGCTTGAGGCTGGTAACGTGATCGAAGTTGACCGTCAGGCGCGGCATTTCGCCGAGGAACTTGAGGTCTGCCGCGAAAGAAGTCGTGCGCCTGCCGGTGCCCATCGATCTTTCGCCCCAGAAATCCTTTATCAATTGCTTGAAGTCCGAGCGTGCGGATCGTTGCGCCAAACGCTCGCTTGCGCTCAAGGCCTGACCGGTAACCGGGTGCGCAGACGGCGTTGCCAAGGCCCAGCGGGTCAGGTCATCGCGCATCTGTTGCTGTTCTGCTTGCCAGCGAAGCAGCTGTTGGCGACCGTCGGCCAGGTCGCCGGGCAAGTCGTAAATCATCTCGCTGGCCTCTTGCTTGTTCAAACCGGGAAACAACTGCCGGGCGAGGCTCACGTCCGGCTCGGCCGCCAATACGTCGAAGTCGTTGCGATGGAGGCGGTAGTAGTTTTTGATCTGGTCGCGGGTGGCGGCCGATAGCGGGTTGTCGGCAAGGTCAATGCCGTCACTGCGCTCGGCGGGGAGGTCGAACAGCGCCTCGGGCAGTTGCGTGATGCGGTTGCCTGCGAGCACTGCGGTTCGCAACCCCGGATGGCTGGCCAGTCCTTCAGGCACGACGGTCAGCCCGCAGTTGGACAGATCGAGATAGATCAATTCGGGCAACAAATTCAGGTCGGGGAACGTACCCAACGGATTGTCGCTCAGGTCCAGCGAGTCGAGGCTGCCAAGTGACAGCAGCGCAGCCTGATTTTCCGGGGTCATGACCACGCCACAATTTTTCAGCTCCAGATCGCTCAGTTGAGGCAGTTTTGCTTCGCCCAGCGCAAGCGGTCCCAGTTCGAAACCGTTCATTTTCAGCTTGGCAAGGTTGGGGAAGCACTCCACGAAGCGCAGGGCAGCGGTGCTATTGGCGGTGCCGGTGAGGTTCAGCCGCGTCGCGCGCTCGAGACCGGCGCTGAGTATCGGCATATCCCCACTGAACGTCGCCGTTGCCCTGAGTTCTTCAAGGCGCGGGTACAGGGGCGGGCTGCGCCAGAATTGCTCGATCTGTTGCGCAAAGGATCGCCGGGCCTCCAGTTCGCGGGCCTGTGCCTCGAGGGGAAGACGTTCCCCCGACTCAGAGGCGGTCACGGTGGCCTGGTTGATCCATTGACTGAGTTCGAGATTCAGCACGCCGAGTTCATTTTCCCAGCGGGACAACTGTGCGCCGCACTCCGCCAATGGCCCGGGCAATCGGTACAACACCTGTGTTGCGCCTTCCGTGTCGAGGGATGGAAACAAGGCGATGGTGCGTTGCAGATCTTCCTGCACGGGCCGGACGCCGAAGTGCCTTCCGGTGTGCTCGTAGAACACTTTTACCCGCTCGCGGGAAGCCGCCGTCAACGGGTTATCGGCGAAGGTATAACCATCGCTGAGGGAGCTTGCCAGGTTGAAAAAACTGTCCGGTATCCGCGTGATGCGGTTGCGATCGAATTGCGCCGAAATCAGGCGCGGATGATCCAGCAGATCGTCGGGCACCGTGTGAATGCCGGTATCCGACAGGTTCACGTAGCGCAATGAAGGCAGTGTGTGCAGGTCCGGAGGCAGGCCCAGCGCATTGCCTTGCAGATCGAGCAGGGTGAGCTGCGGCATGGCCGCGAGCACTGACTCTGTGACCGTCGTCAGACTGATCCGACAATTGCGTAAGCGCAATTCGCGCAGCGAGCGCATCGAAGTCAGTGCTTGCGGCAGGCTCGACAGATTGAGATTGCGCGCATCGATATTCTGCAACTGGCTGAAGGACTGCAGAAAGCTGTCGACAGATGTGGTCATCGGGCTGCCATCAATGGCGAGCGAGGTGATATGGCTGAAGTCTGCTGACAACACGGGCAAGTCGCCCATCACCGCAGGTGTAAGGCGCAAGGCGTATCCGGCGGCAAAGCCCTGGTGATTGATACCCGTGACGTGCTCCCGTCTCCAGGCTTTGAGCAATTGCTCCCGTAGCAGCCTGCGATTCTGGATTTCGGCGCGCTTCTCCAGCGAGGTGAGCGCCGTGCCGGTTTCCGGGTGCACGGCGGGCGGATTGTTGGCCCAGACATGCAGTTCGTTCTGCAATTGCAGGTAGTCATTTTGCAAACGAAGCATTTCGGCGCGCGGGCCTGCGGGACTGCTTCGCATGCTTTCGGCGAGGAAGCGCACTTCATGGTTCGACATGCGTGGATAGAGCACCCGGATGTCTTCTTCGAGGGTGTGCGGCTGGTAAGCGGGGCGTGGCGGACGCGGAGCATGGGCGTAACCGTCGGTACCGAGCAGGCGCAGGGTGTCGATAGCCGGCGCTCGGGACGGCGCATCGGCAATCACCTGACGCCACTCGTTGCGCTCGAGCGTGCGTTCACGAATGGCCGCCTTCAGCGCCTGACCCTGGCCGATCCGCATGTCCAGGCTCTGGCGCTCGCTGTCGGGCAATGCGTACAACAGGCTGGAATAGAAATCAGCGAACGAATGCAGCTGCTGCCCACGATCGTCATAAGGTTGGTATTGGCCATCGTCGCGGCGAACCAGCACCTTGTATTCGGGCGCATCGTCACGGCCGATCATGTCCAGTAACCGGCCCTCGTAGCGCCCGTCACGGATTTCGATACGTACATCGCCGCTCCAGCCCGGCAACAATTTGAGGCTGTGCAGCGCCAGAGAGTCAGAGTCGTGATTGCTCACCGAATCCAGCTCAAGGCCTTCATACGCGCGGGTAACGCGCACCTCGTCACTGGCCATCTGCATGAGTGCCTGCTGGCGCGGGGGCAATCGTCCTTCGCTGATCTGCAACAGTTCGCTGCCGGTCGCGGTATCGAGCAGTTCGCGGGTAATGCTGGCCGGCAATTGCGGAGGGTGAATCTTGAGTCGTGCAGCCAGCGGGTCGTCGAGGTGCTGGAGGGCTTGATAGCGCGACTCGAACAGCGCGCTGGTGTTGCGTCTGGCGAGGTCGGCCAGTTGTTTGCGCAGGTTGTGGCTGCGGACCTCGATGGACGGCGTCGGTCCCGCGAAGGGCTCGTCCAGCAAGGTTTTGATCTGCGTCTCGTCGAGGGTGTAGAGCAGCGCTTTGAGCACGTCACCACCGACCAGTTCGCCTTGGCGCAGTTCGGTCACGGGCAGGCTTGCGTCAGTAGACGACTGCCACAGTTGCTCGCCTTGGCGATCGAGCAGACGCAGGCACTGGTCGCCTGGCCAGCGGCCGTATTCGCTGAGCACCTGCAGCTGCATGACCGGGTCGGCGCGCAAAAAAACTTCAGCGTCAGCGCTGTCGAGCTGGTCGATGAAGCGTTGCAACTGCTGATCAATCTTGAAGCGCTGGATGCTGTCGGCCAGCAGAGGCGGGACCTTTTCCTGCTCGACATGCATTTTGCGCAACGCGTCTTCGCTGGTTCCGCTGATCTGCAGCACGGTTTCGCGCTCGCTCGCGGACAAGCTCTCGACCGCAGGGCCGATACGGCGCAGCGCGGTTGCGCCATCCCATTCCAGCGGTTGCTCGAGTTCAGTGTGCCAGGCGCCTTCGCCATTGTGGTGCAGCACCGGTTGGTAAGCGTCGGGGCGACTCGGATGTTCGATGCGGTACTGCCCCGGCACCTGACTTTCCGTGACCGCAAAGTGCGCGTCCTCCAAGGGCAGCAGAAGCTTGTCCTCATGCGCATGCAAACCCAGGGCATCGGGTTGCGAATCGGCAGTCGGGCGCTGCGGATGTTTGTAGCGTTCGAGATCCGGTTGCCAGTAGCGGATGTCACCATTGGCCAGTTGTACCGGTTTGAAGCGGTCGATGAACGCCACGATTTCCTTGGGCAATACTTTGCGAAACTCGGCCGCGCCAATCGCGCCGCCGACGGCGAACATGCCCAGCTGGATCATCGATTCCACGGTGCCCATCAAGTGTTCGACCGCTTCGGTCGTGCGTCCCTGCGCCCACTCGACAATGCCTTCGAATACTTCATCGAGCATCTGATAGGCCATGTACGCCATCATCGCTTCACCGAGCACCGGCACGAAGGGCGCGACGATCATTGCGGCGGTCTGGGCGATGGAAGAGAGGATGTTGACCAGCGAATCCCAGAACGCCCAGCGCGCCCTTTGATCAACCAGGGCAGTCGGTACGGCAATGGTTCGGGCGTCATTGAAAATCTTGTTCAGTTTTGCCTGGTACAGGTGTTGCCACACATCGTCGTAAAACGGCGTCAGCGCAGTCTGCAGGTCGGGCCGCTCCACTGCGGCTTCGCGCCACGCCGGCCGAGGGTCGCCGGGTTCGTGCGGGTGCCAGCGGATTTCACTCAGCCGGCTGTTGAGGGTGCTGAAGAAGAAGCCGCGCTGGTCGTGGTTGACGAAGCGGCTGAAGAACTGCTGATAGTCTCTGGAGCGCAACTGGCGCGTCAGTTCCACGACCATTTCCAATGGCGAGGCGTACTCCTTGAACGGATGTTCGGGGTCATCCGGGACGTAGGCGACGACGCGCGCTGCATTGCGTGTCATGTACAGGTCCGGGGCGAATACCACGATGCCGGTGAGCGGTGCGCAAAGCATCGTCATGTCATGACACAGCAGCGGGGCGCCGTACACATGCAGGCCTTTCACACCGTCGAGCATGGCCTCGATCAGGCGCACCGCGTTTTCCGACACGTCGCGGTTCATCCGCGCCCATTGCAGGGCCGACTTCATCGCGGCCTTCTGGCTGGCGTCGATCTTGCCGCGCAAGACCGACGCGACCATCAGATCGGAGTAGCCCAGATTGTCTTCCAGACTGGCTTTGTATTTCGCGCCGATATCCAGTCGACGGCACAGTTTTGTGAAAGCGGAAATGCTCAGTTTCGCCTTGATCTCGGGCAGGGTTTCAAACTGTCCTGTGGCCGAGGGGGCGCTAGTGAATGTCGACTCGGCTTCGAAGGCGTCGTCTTCGGTTTCCCTTTCTTCGAAGTTATGCAGTGCCGCCTCAAGCAGTGACACGGACCAGGCGCGGGCGCCGGTGCGGATCGGAAACCATGGGGTGGTGGCAGGAATGTACAGGCGCACGTAGGTGTTTCTGACATCCAGTTCCAGATCGAAGCAGCTTTTCAGCTCGGCCTTGAGCAGGGGCTCGGCGAAGGCCGCAGCGTCCTGCAAGTGCGCAAGGCTCTTGTCGACCCGGCTCTGCGCGGTGATATGCGCCGCCCCAAGGCTTTTCATCAACGCGTGCTGTTCGGCTGGCGCGACCTTGAGCGCGGCCGGCTGTTGCGGGACGCTGTTCTTCAGCGCTTCGCGCCGCGTGGCTGAGGTGTCGCCCAGCCAGGCCGGAATCGCGTTTTTCAGTGGTTGGTAATGCTCGTCCGAATGTTGCGCGTCATGTGCGGCATCCGGGGTTGCCGATGGGGGTGCTTCAGACAAATGCATGGCCATTCCTTGGCGTTGGGAAGAACCCTCAGCAAATCAGCGGCAAGCGACCACCGTGCGGTAGATATTTATGTCTCTGCCGTGGGGGCTGACTTGGTATCCTGCGCGGCCTGCCGCAAATCGGCCGCGCCCGGTAAACTGCGCCTTTGCGACGCTATATGTCGCATTGCCGTAAACCCGGGAAAATCCGGGGTTTGCGCTATAAGAAGTTGTCGCTTGGCGACAAGGCCGGGCACCAAACTGTCCTTACAATCCCCTCATCGCTCGCCAGTTCCAGGCGGGTGTTCCTCTTCAGGAGACTCCGATGTCCGTTGAGCACGCTGCGGTACAACGCGCCGATTTCGACCAGGTAATGGTTCCCAACTACGCGCCTGCCGCTTTCATTCCGGTGCGTGGCGCCGGTTCCCGGGTCTGGGATCAGGCCGGCCGCGAGCTGATCGACTTCGCCGGCGGGATTGCCGTCAACGTTTTGGGCCACGCGCATCCGGCGCTGGTCGGCGCGTTGACCGAACAGGCGAACAAGCTGTGGCACGTGTCCAACGTGTTCACCAACGAACCGGCCCTGCGTCTGGCGCACAAGCTGATCGACGCCACGTTTGCCGAGCGCGTGTTCTTCTGCAACTCCGGCGCCGAAGCCAACGAGGCCGCGTTCAAGCTGGCTCGTCGCGTCGCATTCGACCGTTTCGGCACCGAGAAATACGAAATCATCGCCGCGCTGAACAGCTTCCACGGCCGTACCCTGTTCACCGTCAACGTCGGTGGCCAGTCGAAGTACTCCGACGGTTTCGGCCCGAAAATCACTGGCATCACCCACGTTCCCTACAACGATCTGGCCGCGCTGAAAGCCGCGGTGTCCGAGAAGACCTGCGCGGTCGTGCTCGAGCCGATCCAGGGCGAGGGCGGCGTGCTGCCGGCCGAGCTGGCTTACCTGCAAGGTGCCCGCGAACTCTGCGATGCGAACAACGCGCTGCTGGTGTTCGACGAAGTGCAGACCGGCATGGGCCGCAGCGGCAAGCTGTTCGCCTACCAGCATTACGGCGTGACCCCGGACATCCTCACCAGCGCCAAGAGCCTGGGCGGTGGTTTCCCGATCGCGGCAATGATGACCACCGAAGCGCTGGCCAAACATCTGGTCGTCGGCACCCACGGCACCACTTACGGCGGCAACCCGCTGGCCTGCGCCGTCGCCGAAGCGGTGATCGACGTGGTCAACACCCCTGAGGTGCTGAACGGCGTGAACGCCAAGCACGACAAGTTCAAGACCCGCCTGCAACAGATCGGCGAGAAATACGGCCTGTTCACTCAGGTACGTGGTCTCGGTCTGCTGATCGGTTGCGTGCTGAGCGAAGCGTGGAAAGGCAAGGCCAAGGACATCTTCAACGCCGCCGAACAGGAAGGCCTGATGATTCTCCAGGCAGGCCCGGACGTAATCCGTTTCGCCCCGAGCCTGGTGGTGGAAGATGCCGATATCGATGCCGGTCTCGACCGCTTCGAACGTGCTGCGGCGAAGTTGACGCAAGCCTGATGGACCTTTCGGCGCCTGGAGTTTTTCCGGCGCCGAACCAATTTTTGATACCGGGCACATCCACCTGTTGGATTGAACCTGTGGTGAGGGGATTTATCCCCGATGGGCTGCGCAGCGGCCCCAGATTTTTGGGGGTGCTTCGCCCCCCAGCGGGGATAAATCCCCTCGCCACAAGTCCCATTCCTGCATCGATCTTTATGTGGGCCCGGTTTTTTCTGTGAATATTGAAGAGAAAGGAGTGACACCATGCTGGTGATGCGCCCCGCGCAAATGGCTGATCTGGGCGAGGTACAGCGTCTGGCTGCGGACAGCCCGATTGGTGTCACTTCCTTGCCGGATGACGTGGAACGTCTGAGCGACAAGATCGCCGCGAGCGAAGCTTCGTTCGCCGCCGAAGTGAGCTTCAACGGTGAAGAGAGTTACTTCTTTGTCCTCGAAGACTCGAGCACCGGCAAACTGGTCGGCTGCTCGGCCATCGTCGCTTCCGCCGGTTATTCGGAGCCGTTCTACAGCTTCCGTAACGAGACCTTCGTCCACGCCTCCCGCGAGCTGAAGATCCACAACAAGATCCACGTGCTCTCGCAGTGCCACGACCTGACCGGCAACAGCTTGCTGACCAGTTTCTATGTGCAGCGCGAGCTGGTCGGATCGCCGTGGGCCGAGCTCAATTCCCGTGGCCGTCTGCTGTTCGTCGCCAGCCATCCAGAGCGTTTTGCCGATTCGGTGGTGACCGAGATCGTCGGTTACAGCGACGAGAATGGCGACTCGCCGTTCTGGGATGCGATCGGGCGTAACTTCTTCGACCTCAACTACGCCGAGGCCGAGCGCCTGTGCGGGCTGAAAAGCCGCACCTTCCTCGCCGAGCTGATGCCGCATTACCCGATCTACGTGCCGCTGCTGCCGGACTCCGCCCAAGAGGCGATGGGCCAGGTGCACCCGCGTGCGCAGATCACCTTCGACATCCTGATGCGCGAAGGCTTCGAAACCGATCACTACATCGACATCTTCGACGGCGGCCCGACCCTGCATGCACGGGTTTCCGGGATCCGTTCGATCGCCCAGAGTCGCGTGGTGCCGGTGAAGATCGGCGAGCCGGTCAAAGGTGCCGGACGTCAGTACCTGGTGGCCAATGCGCAGTTGCAGGATTACCGCGCGGTGTTGCTCGAGCTGGATTACGCGCCGGGCAAACCGGTGACGCTGGATATGGAAGCGGCCGAAGCCCTGGGCGTCGGTGAAGGTGCCAGCGTGCGCCTGGTGGCGGTTTAACGCCTTAGCGAGTTTCACGGGTGGCGCGAGCGGCCCGTTTGAGGAGATAGCATGATTGTTCGTCCCGTACGCAGCAGCGATTTATCCGCGCTGATCGACCTGGCCCGCAGCACCGGCACCGGCCTGACCACATTGCCGGCCAACGAAGAGCGCTTGACCCACCGGGTCGGCTGGGCCGAGAAGACCTTTCGCGGCGAAGCCGGGCGTGGCGATGCGGACTATCTGTTCGTGCTCGAAGACGATGACGGCCGCGTGGTGGGGATTTCCGCCATCGCCGGCGCGGTCGGCCTGCGTGAGCCCTGGTACAACTTCCGCGTCGGTCTGACGGTCAGCGCTTCGCAAGAGCTGAACATCTACCGCGAAATCCCGACGCTGTTTCTGGCCAACGACCTGACCGGCAATTCCGAGCTGTGCTCGCTGTTCCTGCACGCTGATTACCGCAACGGCCTCAACGGCCGGATGCTGTCCAAGGCGCGCATGCTGTTCATCGCTGAGTTCCCGGAGCTGTTCGGTAACAAGATCATCGCCGAAATGCGTGGCGTGTCCGATGACGCCGGGCGCTCGCCGTTCTGGGAAAGCCTCGGTCGGCACTTCTTCAAGATGGAATTCAGCCAGGCCGATTACCTGACCGGCGTCGGCAACAAGGCGTTCATCGCCGAACTGATGCCGAAATTTCCGCTGTACACCTGCTTCCTTTCGCCGGACGCGCGCAACGTCATCGGCCAAGTGCACCCGGACACCGAGCCGGCGCTGGCCATGCTCAAGAGCGAAGGCTTCAGCTACCAGGGTTACGTCGACATCTTCGACGCCGGCCCGGCCATCGAATGCGAAACCAGCAAGATCCGCGCGGTGCGTGACAGCGAAGCACTGGTGCTGGCCGTCGGCACGCCGGGCGATGACGCCACGCCGTTCATCATCCACAACCGCAAGCGCGAGGATTGCCGCATCACGGCTGCACCAGCGCGACTGGCTGCGGGCACCCTGGTGGTCGATCCGCAAACCGCGAAACGTCTTCAACTCAGCGCCGGCGATCAGGTTCGCGCCGTGGCGTTGTCCGCTGCACGGGAGTCGAAATAATGAATTCGCTATACATCGCAGGTGAGTGGCTGGCCGGTCAGGGCGAGGCCTTTCAATCTTTGAACCCGGTGACCCAGCAAGTGCTGTGGGCGGGCGAGGGCGCCACTGTCGCGCAGGTCGAATCGGCGGTGCAGGCCGCTCGTCAGGCCTTTCCCGGCTGGGCGCGCCGTACGCTCGAAGAGCGCATCAGCGTCCTCGAAGCTTTCGCCGCTGCGTTGAAAAACCACGCTGACGAACTGGCTCGCACAATCGGCGAAGAAACCGGCAAACCGCTGTGGGAAGCTGCGACCGAAGTCACCAGCATGGTCAACAAGATCGCGATTTCGGTGCAGAGCTACCGCGAGCGCACCGGCGAGAAGAGCGGCCCATTGGGCGACGCCACCGCCGTGTTGCGCCACAAGCCGCACGGCGTGGTTGCGGTGTTTGGTCCTTACAACTTCCCCGGTCACCTGCCTAACGGTCATATCGTCCCGGCGCTGCTGGCCGGTAACAGCGTGCTGTTCAAGCCCAGCGAACTGACGCCGAAAGTCGCCGAGTTGACGGTCAAGTGCTGGATCGAAGTCGGCCTGCCGGCAGGCGTGTTGAACCTGCTGCAGGGCGCGCGGGAAACCGGTATCGCGCTGGCGGCGAATCCGGGCATCGACGGTCTGTTCTTCACCGGTTCGAGCCGCACCGGCAATCACCTGCACCAGCAATTCGCCGGGCGTCCGGACAAGATCCTCGCCCTGGAGATGGGCGGCAACAACCCGCTGGTGGTCGATCAGGTCGCTGATCTGGACGCGGCGGTGTACACCATCATTCAGTCGGCATTCATTTCCGCCGGCCAGCGCTGCACTTGCGCCCGGCGTCTGCTGGTGCCGCAAGGCGCGTGGGGCGACAGCCTGCTCAAGCGTCTGGTTGAAGTCAGTTCGACCATTGAAGTCGGTGCCTTCGATCAGCAACCGGCGCCGTTCATGGGCTCGGTGATTTCCCTCGGCGCGGCGAAAGCGCTGATGGATGCGCAAGAGCAATTGCTGGCCAACGGCGCGGTGGCGCTGCTGGAAATGACTCAGCCACAGGCGCAGTCGGCTTTGCTGACCCCGGGCATTGTCGATGTGACGGCCGTGGCTGAGCGTCCGGACGAAGAACTGTTCGGGCCGCTGCTGCAAGTGATCCGCTATGCCGATTTCGGCGCGGCGATCACTGAAGCCAACAACACCGCTTATGGACTGGCCGCCGGTTTGCTCTCCGATTCCGAAGCGCGTTACCAGCAGTTCTGGCTGGAAAGCCGCGCCGGCATCGTCAACTGGAACAAACAACTGACTGGTGCCGCGAGCAGCGCGCCATTCGGCGGTGTCGGCGCCTCGGGCAACCACCGTGCCAGCGCCTATTACGCAGCGGACTACTGCGCATACCCGGTGGCGTCGCTGGAAACCCCGAGCCTGGTGTTGCCATCGGCTCTGACGCCTGGCGTGAAAATGGCGTAGCGCCCATTCGCGAGCAGGCTCGCTCCCACAGGTTCAGTGGTGTTCACACATTTTGTGTCCAACCTAAATCCTGTGGGAGCGAGCCTGCTCGCGAAGGCCGCACTGCGGTCGCAAAGAATAGTTACTGAAGCCTATAACAACAGATTCTCGTGGAGCCTCGCTGATGAAATCCTATGAAGTCAATTTTGACGGTCTAGTGGGGCCGACCCATAACTACGGTGGTCTGTCCTACGGCAACGTCGCCTCGCAGAGCAACAGTCAGCAATCCTCGAACCCGAAGGAAGCGGCGCTGCAAGGTCTGGCAAAAATGAAAGCGCTGATGGACATGGGCTTTCAGCAAGGCGTGCTGGCTCCGCAGGAACGTCCTGATGTGGCGGCGCTGCGCCGTCTGGGCTTCAGCGGCACTGACGCGCAAGTGATCGAGCGCGCCGCCAAAGAAGCGATGCCGCTGCTGGTCGCCAGTTGCTCGGCGTCGAGCATGTGGGTGGCCAACGCTGCTACGGTCAGCCCGAGTGCCGACACCGCTGACGGCCGCGTTCACTTCACCGCTGCCAACCTCAATTGCAAATATCACCGCAGCATCGAACACCCGACCACCAGCCGCGTGCTCGGCGCGATGTTCGCCGATCAACAGCACTTCGCCCATCACGCCGCATTGCCGGCGGTGGCGCAGTTCGGCGACGAAGGCGCGGCCAACCACACGCGTTTCTGCCGTGAGTACGGCGAGGCGGGCGTCGAGTTTTTCGTGTTCGGCCGCAGTGCGTTCGACAACCGTTTCCCGGCGCCGCAGAAATACCCTGCACGCCAGACCCTCGAAGCCTCGCAAGCCGTCGCGCGTCTGCACGGTCTGCGTGACGAAGGCGTGGTCTACGCGCAGCAGAATCCCAACGTCATCGATCAGGGCGTGTTCCACAACGACGTGATCGCTGTGGGCAACGGTGAAGTGCTGTTCTATCACGAGGACGCGTTCCTCGAGACCGACAAGATGCTCGCCGAACTGCAAGGCAAACTGGCCAAGGTCGGCGGTAACTTCCAGTCCGTTTGCGTGCCGCGTTCGGCAGTCACCGTGGATGACGCGGTGCGTTCCTACCTGTTCAACAGCCAGTTGCTCTCGCGTCCTGACGGTTCGATGCTGCTGATCGTGCCGCAGGAATGCCAGGCCAACGAACGCGTCTGGGCTTATCTGCAAAGCCTGACCAGCTCCGGCGGAATGATCCGCGAAGTTAAAGTCTTCGATCTCAAGCAAAGCATGCAGAACGGCGGTGGCCCGGCGTGCCTGCGTCTGCGCGTGGCGCTGAATGAAACCGAACTGGCGGCGGTCAACCCAGGCGTTATCATGACGGCCCCGTTGTACGGTTCGTTGACCGCATGGGTTGAAAAGCACTACCGCGACCGCCTGAGCGAAACCGATCTGGCGGACCCGCAATTGTTGCTTGAATGCCGGACGGCACTGGATGAACTGACGCAAATCCTTAAACTGGGCGCGGTTTATCCCTTCCAGATCAATTGATCGCCAGCGCGCTGCCTGAACGTGGCGCGCGGCGTGTCACCCCAAGAGAGTAAAAACATGAGCGATTCCCTGCAGCTGATCCTTGAAGACACCGACGGCACGCAATTGCAAACCTCGTGCACCCGCGTTGCGGTCATGTGGCAAGGCAAAGAGCTGTGGATCCAGCAGGACGGCCGTGGCCAGCTGCTGATCGGCGTGGACGTCGAGGAAGGTGACGAAGAGTACGCCAACCTGCTGCTGCGCCCATTGGCGACTAATCTGGTAAGTCTGCAACTGGAAATGGAACCGGCTGACCTCGGCGCTGACGAGGATCACGTACACGGCCCGGATTGCAACCACGACCACTAAGGAAACCGCTCTATGCTCGCCCTCGGCAAACTGCTTGAACTGACCCTCGCCGGCCGCGAACCGGCGGAGAAGACTCAACTGACTGTCGAAGGCGTGCGCATGCGCTGGTTGAGCGAAGGGGCGCTGGAAGTGCGGCCCCCGGAAGCGCGCGACAATGGCCTGGACCTGCTGCTGTCGGCAGGCATCCATGGCAATGAAACGGCACCGATCGAGTTGCTCGATCGGCTGCTGCACGACATCGCACGCGGCGATCTCAAGCCGCGCGCACGCATTCTGTTCCTGTTCGGCAACCCGGAAGCGATTCGCAAGGGCGAGCGTTTCGTCGAGCAGGACGTCAATCGACTGTTCAACGGTCGCCACGAACAAAGCAGCGGCTCGGAAGCGTTGCGCGCCTGTGAGCTGGAACGGCTGGCGGCGAGTTTCTTCAGCAAGCCCGAGCGCCAGCGTCTGCACTACGACCTGCACACCGCGATTCGTGGGTCGAAGATCGAACAGTTCGCCTTGTACCCGTGGAAGGAAGGGCGCCAGCATTCCCGTCGCGAACTGGCGCGCCTGCGCTCGGCCGGCATGGAGGCGGTGCTGCTGCAGAACAAACCGTCGATCGTCTTCAGTTCGTACACCTACGACAAACTCGACGCCGAGGCTTTCACCCTGGAACTGGGCAAGGCGCGGCCGTTCGGGCAGAACGACGGCGTTAACGTTTCACTGCTGGAAACCCGCCTGAAGCAGATCATCGAAGGCGCTGAGCCGGAGACAGAAGAAGGGCTGGATGGTTTGCAGCTGTTCAGCGTGGCGCGGGAAATCATCAAGCACAGCGATGCGTTCCGCCTGAACCTGCCGGCGGACATCGAAAACTTTTCCGAGCTGGAGCCGGGTTATGTGCTGGCCGAGGATCTGGCCAATACCCGCTGGGTGATCGAAGAGCAGGGCGCGCGGATCATCTTCCCCAACCCCAAGGTCAAGAACGGCCTGCGCGCCGGCATCCTGATCGTCCCGAGCACCGACGAAAACCTCGCCTGATAGCGACATCTGAATCGGCACAAAACCAATGTGGGAGCGAGCCTGCTCGCGAAAGCGGTCTACCAGTCAACTTGTCGTCGGCTGGCAGTCCCTCTTCGCGAGCAGGCTCGCTCCCACATTTGATTTGAGTGAGGTCAAAAACTCACTCGACGTTACACGGCTACCGCACGCGGCTCCGTGCGACGCAACGCGCGAATCTTCTGCAACGTATCCGCGCAAGTCCGCGCCGCTTCCTGACCCTTGTGCACAAAGTGCTCGAAGAAGAACTTCTGATGCTCTTCGCCCGAATGGAAGTGGTGCGGGGTGAGCGACACCGAGAACACCGGCACTTCGGTTTCCAGCTGCACCTGCATCAGGCCGCTGACCACCGATTGCGCGACGAATTCGTGGCGATAAATGCCGCCGTCCACCACCAGGGCGGCGGCGACGATGCCGGCGTAACGGCCGGACTTGGCCAGCAGCTTGGCGTGCAGCGGCATTTCAAAGGCGCCGCCGACTTCAAAAAAGTCGATGTCCGCTTCCTGATAACCCTGCACCAGCATTTCAGCGACGAAGCCTTTACGGCTCTGGTCGACGATTTCCTTGTGCCAGCAGGCCTGGATGAACGCGACGCGCTCGCCCTGGGGGTGTTTGCTTTTGCTGTCGATAGCGGTGGGTTGCATGTTCTGACTCCTGTTTGTGTGAAAAACAGGGCGTTATGAATCGAAAGGGATGCAAGGGTGCGAACGCAGGCACGGATGCACGCGGACGGCCCTTTGGCGTCGATCCCGTTCTCTCTTCATCCGGACTATGACCGTCGGCCCCGGAATCACACCGGGTCTGCTGACCTTGCCGATGCACCCGATCCAAGCCGTGTGCAGCGCCAAGCGCTCGCGGGCTATGCGCATTGCGCGCAATTACCGCCGGTGGGGAATTGCACCCCGCCCTGAGAACGTTTTCGCCGCCCATAGGCGGGCGGCGGCAAGTTTGTAACACATATTTCCCGGCCATGCACATGACACTGCGGGAGCGAGCCCGCTCGCGAAAGCGGCTTCACATTCAACGAAGATGCTGACTGTTACTCCGCTTTCGCGAGCAGGCTCGCTCCCACATGGGCTTTGTCTTCTCGAGGAAGAATGGGATTTTTCCTCGTTCTAGGGTTGATTAATCTGTGCGATGACCGCAGTAATCCCACTTCACAAAGGGATTTCCCATCTGACCAGAGGCCAGGTTCATGAGCGTTATCGATCTTCGCAGCGACACCGTCACCCAACCGACTCCCGCCATGCTCGACGCGATGACCGCAGCGGACACCGGCGACGATGTGTACGGCGAAGATCCGACGGTCAATCGCCTCGAGGCCGAACTGGCCAAGCGTCTGGGCTTTGCCGCCGCGCTGTTCGTGCCGACCGGGACCATGAGCAACCTGCTCGGCCTGATGGCGCACTGCGAGCGTGGCGACGAATACATCGTCGGTCAGCAGGCGCACACCTACAAGTACGAAGGTGGCGGGGCGGCGGTGCTCGGCTCGATTCAGCCGCAGCCGCTGGAGGTGCAGGCCGACGGTTCGCTGGATCTGGATCAGGTCGCCGCCGCGATCAAACCGGACGATTTCCATTTCGCCCGCAGCCGTTTGCTGGCGCTGGAAAACACCATGCAGGGCAAGGTGCTGCCGCTGGAGTACCTGGCGCGCGCGCGACGCTTTACTCAGGAACACGGCCTGCAATTGCACCTGGACGGCGCGCGGCTGTACAACGCGGCGGTCAAGCTTGGCGTCGATGCCCGGGAGATCACCCAGCATTTCGATTCGGTGTCGGTGTGCCTGTCCAAAGGCCTCGGCGCACCGGTCGGTTCGGTGCTGTGCGGTTCCGAGCAACTGATCGGCAAAGCGCGGCGTTTGCGCAAAATGGTCGGTGGCGGCATGCGTCAGGCCGGGTTGCTCGCGGCGGCTGGCTTGTACGCACTGGATCATCACGTCGAACGGCTGGCGGACGACCATGCCAACGCACAGTTGCTGGCCGAGGGCTTGCGTGAAGCCGGTTTCATCGTCGAGCCAGTGCAAACCAACATGGTTTATGTGCAAATGGGCGACAAGGCCGCAGCACTCAAGGATTTTGCCGGCGAACGCGGGATCAGGCTCAGCGCCGCTGCGCGCTTGCGCATGGTCACGCACATGGACGTCAGCCGCGCGCAAATCGAACAAGTGATCGCGACATTCGTCGAGTTTTCACGCAAGTGACAGCGTCAGCCGTCCAATTGACCGTTTCTATCGTATAAACACGCTGTACCCCGCGCGCAGGGCCGATATAATGCGGCCCTTTGCCGTCGCTTCGTCTCATGACGTTTCGAACAGGCCTTTGGCCGCAGCCTCCGTGGAAGAACCTAATGAAAAGCGCAGAAATCCGTGAAGCCTTCCTTCGCTTCTTCGAAGAGCAAGGCCACACCCGTGTAGCCTCCAGCTCTTTGATTCCGGGCAACGACCCAACCCTGCTGTTCACCAACGCGGGGATGAACCAGTTCAAGGACTGCTTCCTGGGCCAGGAAAAACGTGCGTACACCCGTGCCACCAGCAGCCAGAAATGCGTGCGCGCCGGCGGCAAGAACAGTGACCTGGAAAACGTCGGTTATACCGCGCGTCACCACACGTTCTTCGAAATGCTCGGTAACTTCAGCTTCGGCGACTACTTCAAGCACGACGCGATCACCTTCGCCTGGACCTTCCTCACTGGCGTGCTCAAGCTGCCGAAGGAAAAGCTCTGGGTCACCGTCTACGCCACCGACGACGAAGCGTATGACATCTGGACACAGAAAATCGGTGTGCCGGCCGAGCGCATGATCCGCATCGGCGACAACAAGGGTGCGCCGTACGCTTCCGATAACTTCTGGACCATGGGCGATACCGGCCCGTGCGGCCCGTGCACCGAGATTTTCTACGATCACGGCGAGCACATCTGGGGCGGCCCGCCGGGCTCGCCGGAAGAAGATGGCGACCGCTACATCGAGATCTGGAACAACGTGTTCATGCAGTTCAACCGCACCGCCGATGGCGTGTTGCATCCGTTGCCAGCGCCGTCGGTGGACACCGGCATGGGCCTGGAGCGGATCAGTGCGGTGATGCAGCACGTCAACTCCAACTACGACATCGACCTGTTCAAGAACCTGCTCAAGGCTTCGGCTGAAGCGATCGGCTGCGAAAACGGCGATCAGTCGTCGCTCAAAGTCGTTTCCGACCACATCCGTTCCTGCGGTTTCCTGATCGCCGACGGCGTACTGCCGTCCAACGAAGGTCGCGGTTACGTGCTGCGCCGGATCATCCGTCGCGCCTGCCGTCACGGCAACAAGCTCGGCGCCACCGGCAGCTTTTTCTACAAGATCGTCGCGGCGCTGGTCGCCGAAATGGGCGAAGCCTTCCCGGAACTGAAGAAGCAGCAAAGCAACATCGAGCGCGTCCTCAAGGCTGAAGAAGAGCAGTTCTCCAAGACCCTGGAGCACGGCCTGAAAATCCTCGAGCAGGATCTGGCCGAACTCAAAGGCACCGTGGTGCCGGGCGACGTGGTGTTCAAACTCTACGACACCTACGGCTTCCCGATGGACCTGACCGCCGACATCGCCCGCGAACGCGGCTTGACCGTTGACGAAGCCGGCTTCGAGCGCGAGATGGAAGCGCAGCGTGTTCGCGCGCGTTCGGCCAGCTCGTTCGGTCTGGACTACAACACCCTGGTCAAGGTCGACGTGGCCACCGAGTTCACCGGTTACGCCGCCACCAGCGGCTCGGCGAAAATCGTTGCCATCTATAAGGATGGTCAGTCGGTCGACGTGCTGAGCGAAGGTCAGGAAGGCGTGATCGTGCTCAACCAGACGCCGTTCTACGCCGAATCCGGTGGCCAGATCGGCGACTGCGGTTTCATTCAGGCCGGCAGCAGCCGCTTCGACGTGCGCGATACCACCAAGACCGGCGGCGCATTCCTGCACCACGGTGTGCTGGCCTCGGGCAGTCTGACCATCGGCGCACCGGTGGAAACTCACGTCGACGCCGAAGTACGTCACGCCACCGCGCTGAACCACTCGGCTACTCACTTGCTGCACGCCGCGCTGCGTCAGGTGCTGGGCGAGCATGTGCAGCAGAAAGGTTCGTTGGTCGACAGTCAGCGCCTGCGTTTCGACTTCAGCCACTTCGAAGCAATCAAGCCAGAGCAGATCAAGCAGCTGGAAGACATCGTCAACGCCGAGATTCGCAAGAACTCCGCCGTTGAAACCGAAGAAACCGACATCGAAACCGCGAAGAACAAAGGCGCCATGGCGCTGTTCGGCGAGAAGTACGGCGACAGCGTGCGCGTGCTGAGCATGGGCGACTTCTCGGTCGAACTGTGCGGCGGTATCCACGCCAACCGTACCGGCGACATCGGCCTGCTGAAAATCATCAGCGAAGGCGGTGTGGCATCGGGCGTGCGTCGTATCGAGGCAGTCACCGGTGCTGCGGCGCTGGCCTACTTGAACGCGGCGGAAGAACAACTCAAGGAAGCGGCCAGCCTGGTCAAGGGCAGCCGCGACAACCTGATCGACAAGCTCTCGGCGGTACTGGAGCGCAACCGTCTGCTGGAGAAACAACTCGAGCAGTTGCAGGCCAAGGCAGCCAGCGCTGCGGGCGACGATCTGTCGGCCTCGGCGGTGGACGTCAAGGATGTGAAGGTGCTGGCTGCCCGTCTGGACGGTCAGGATGGCAAGGCGCTGCTGGCGCTGGTCGATCAGCTGAAAAACAAACTCGGCCGCGCAGTGATCCTGCTCGGCGGTGTCCATGAGGAAAAGGTCGTACTGGTTGCAGGCGTAACCAAGGACCTGACTGGCCAACTCAAAGCCGGTGATTTGATGAAACAGGCTGCTGCGGCAGTGGGCGGGAAGGGCGGTGGTCGTCCGGACATGGCGCAGGGCGGTGGTGTCGATGCCGCTGCGCTGGATGGCGCACTCGCGCTGACCGTTCCATTCGTCGAGCAGGCTTTATAAGACGGCTCGCCAGGCCCGCAGTCTAGTGGCGGGCCTGGCGACTGTTCGAAAGATTATTGGGCGCCCTTCATGGGCAGAGGCGGCTTTGAAATGGCTTTGATCGTACAGAAATTTGGAGGCACCTCGGTCGGCACTGTCGAGAGAATCGAGCAGGTCGCCGACAAGGTTAAGAAATTCCGCGATGCCGGCGATGACCTGGTGGTTGTGCTGTCTGCAATGAGCGGCGAAACCAACCGTCTGATCGATCTGGCCAAGCAAATCAGTGGCGAGGCGCAACCGGTTCCGCGCGAGCTGGACGTGATCGTGTCCACCGGTGAGCAGGTGACGATTGCCCTGTTGGCCATGGCGCTGATCAAGCGCGGTGTGCCGGCGGTGTCGTACACCGGTAATCAGGTGCGGATCCTGACCGACAGTGCGCACAATAAAGCGCGTATCTTGCAGATTGATGACCAGAAGATTCGCGGTGATCTGAAGGCTGGTCGCGTGGTGGTTGTCGCCGGTTTCCAGGGCGTCGACGAGCACGGCAACATCACCACCCTCGGTCGCGGCGGTTCCGATACCACCGGCGTGGCACTGGCTGCGGCCTTGAAAGCGGATGAATGCCAGATCTACACCGACGTCGACGGTGTCTACACCACCGACCCGCGTGTGGTGCCGGTCGCTCAGCGTCTGGACAAGATCACCTTCGAAGAGATGCTGGAAATGGCCAGCCTCGGTTCCAAGGTCCTGCAGATCCGTGCGGTGGAATTCGCCGGCAAGTACAACGTTCCGCTGCGCGTATTGCACAGCTTCAAGGAGGGTCCGGGCACCCTCATTACTATTGATGAAGAGGAAACCATGGAACAGCCGATCATTTCCGGCATCGCTTTCAACCGCGATGAAGCCAAGCTGACCATCCGTGGCGTGCCAGACACCCCGGGCGTGGCGTTCAAGATTCTCGGCCCGATCAGTGCCGCGAACATCGAAGTCGACATGATCGTGCAGAACGTCGCGCACGATAACACCACCGACTTCACCTTCACCGTGCACCGCAACGACTACCAGGCTGCACAGACCGTGCTGGAAAACACCGCTCGCGAAATCGGTGCCCGTGAAGTGGTTGGCGACACCAAGATCGCCAAGGTCTCGATCGTCGGCGTCGGCATGCGTTCCCACGCAGGCGTGGCCAGCCGCATGTTCGAATCCCTGGCGAAAGAAAGCATCAACATCCAGATGATCTCGACTTCGGAAATCAAGGTTTCCGTGGTGATCGAAGAGAAGTACCTGGAACTGGCCGTGCGCGCGCTGCACACGGCTTTCGAACTGGATGCTCCGGCCCGTCAGGGCGAGTAATCCGATTCTGTGAAGGGCGCGGTCTGACCGCGCCCTTTATTTTTGAATGGCGCGAGCCCCGGAACTGTTCTTTTGCTCGCGCTGGTCAATACTCAGGCATGTAGGGCTACGATCGCTGCGGTTGTAGGTCGGGTGCCTTTTTTTTGCAGACTGTTGTCCCTGAAATGAATGGCGTAAGGAGAAAGGTATGCTGATTCTGACTCGTCGGTGCGCGGAAAGCCTGATTATCGGTGACGGCGAAATCACCGTGACCGTGCTCGGCGTCAAAGGAAACCAGGTGCGTATCGGCGTCAACGCTCCGAAAGAGGTTGCGGTGCACCGTGAGGAAATTTACCTGCGTATAAAGAAAGAGAAGGACGAAGAACCAAGCCATTAATTTTTATCGATTTTTATGTTTGCAAACGGGGAAGAAGCTGGTTAATATACGCCCCGTGTTGCGGAGAGCTGGCCGAGTGGCCGAAGGCGCTCCCCTGCTAAGGGAGTACACCTCAAAAGGGTGTCGGGGGTTCGAATCCCCCGTTCTCCGCCATTATTTGCTTAGTACGTCGTAATCTGGCTTCTTCTGTAAGTTGTTGAAATTACTAGAAAAAGTGTTTGACATAGAGATTAGACGGCCTATAATGCGCGGCAACAAATGCACTCGTAGCTCAGCTGGATAGAGTACTCGGCTACGAACCGAGCGGTCACAGGTTCGAATCCTGTCGAGTGCACCATTTAAGAGTTATTTGCTGTAAGGTGAGTAACTCGGCTTCAGCCAGTTGTGGTCTGGTTTAAAAACACAAAATGCACTCGTAGCTCAGCTGGATAGAGTACTCGGCTACGAACCGAGCGGTCACAGGTTCGAATCCTGTCGAGTGCACCATATACCAAGAAGCCCGCGTTTAACGCGGGCTTTTTTGCTGTCCGGGATTTGGCTTTTCCCTTCACGCAGCCTCTTTCATCAAAATCAATTTGAGCACTGCGGCCTCGCTTGAGGTCGTAACGATAGCTCGTGGTCGATGTGCGGGTGTTGATCTTGTCGGGCTTGCCCAGTGCGCTTTCGACGTCCCGCTGACTCATGCCGGCAATCACTCGACGGTTGATGATCGCTTCGCGCCGCTGTCTGTTGTCGATCAGGTTTCCACATTTATGTTCAGTGCCGCCGACGATGCCCGGTTCGCGTCCGCTGTCTTTCATGCCGGTCACAGCTTCGTGATTGAACTCCGGCATGATTGCGACCCAGCCGGGTGAATACGGGTGGACCTCCTGAGTTGAGAGTTGCTCGCCAGTTGCGCAGCTCATCGACGTAAACGTGACGCTGCCGTCAGCAGCCTGGCAGCGATGAAGTGTGGTGGCGTGGGCAGGCGTGATGTGGAGCAGGGCGGTCAGTAGAAAAAGCGCTGGTTTTGCTGGCATTCGATGTCCTCCATGACGATCTAAGCTCAAGGGTAGTCGCTGCTTTTTGCATTGCCGGTGTGTTTTCTTTTCAAGATGAGTCGTCGCATTTGCACGGGTCAGGCAGGCGCTCAGGTTTGTTTCGCAAGCGCTTGTTTCAGCCGTGATTTTTTCAACGTTTTAAACCGTCAGGCGTGTATCATTGCGCCCGTCAGCCCCGCCGGGGCTTATGGAAAACCTCCATGGACTTACCCAGTAGTTGTTCAGTAAACCGTTTCACCAATCATGAATTGACTGATTGATCCTTCCGGCGTGCCCCGCTGCTGGGAGTGGAGTTCGCCTATGTCCGAAATCGAAGTAAAAAAAACACAGGAAAGCCTGCAGGACCGCCTGGCTCAGGTCGTCGAGTTGCTGCAGCGCCAGCGTGTCGTTGAAGACCTGACTCATCGCCAGGAAGGTCCGCACCACGACCGCGTGGAAAACCTGGTTCACCGGCAAAACCTCGTCGAGCTGCAACGCAAGCTCGATGATCTGCACTCCGCCGACGTCGCCTACATTCTCGAAGCCTTGCCGCTGGACGATCGCCTGACGCTCTGGCAACTGGTCAAGGCCGACCGCGACGGCGACATTCTTCTCGAAGTATCCGATTCCGTCCGTGAAACGCTGATCGCCGACATGGATGATCACGAGCTCCTGGCTGCCGCCAAGGACATGGACGCCGACGAACTCGCTGACCTGGCCTCCGAGCTGCCGCGAGACGTTGTCCATGAGTTGATGGAGAGTCTGGATAACCAGCAGCGCGAACGCGTGCGCTCGGCGCTGTCCTATGACGAGGATCAGGTCGGTGCGCTGATGGACTTCGAGATGGTGACGATCCGTGAGGACGTCAGTCTTGAAGTGGTTCTGCGCTATCTGCGTCGCCTCAAAGAGCTTCCCGGTCATACCGATAAATTGTTCGTGGTCGATTACGACGGCGTGCTCAAGGGCGTGCTGCCTATCAAACGTCTGCTGGTCAACGATCCGGAGAAGCAGGTCGCGGAAGTGATGGCCAGCGATCCGGTGAGCTTCCACCCGGACGAAGATGCCTACGACGCTGCTCAGGCGTTCGAGCGTTACGACTTGATCTCCGCGCCGGTGGTCGACAAGAACGGCAAGCTGATCGGGCGTCTGACCATCGATGAAATGGTCGACCTGATCCGTGAGGAAAGCGAAAGCGAAGTCCTCAACATGGCCGGTCTGCGCGAAGAGGAAGATATCTTCGCCTCCGTGTGGAAATCCCTGCGTAACCGTTGGGCGTGGCTGGCGGTGAACCTGATCACTGCATTTGTGGCATCGCGGGTGATCGGTCTGTTCGAAGGTTCGATCGAGAAATTGGTGGCACTGGCGGCGCTCATGCCGATCGTGGCGGGTATCGGTGGCAACTCCGGTAACCAGACCATCACCATGATCGTGCGCGCCATGGCGCTGGATCAGGTCAGCACCGGCAACACTTCGCGCTTGATGCGCAAAGAGCTGGCGGTCGGTTTGATCAATGGTCTGGTCTGGGGCGGGGTGATCGGTGTGGTCGCGTACATGCTCTACGGCAGTTGGTCACTCGGCGTGGTAATGACGGCGGCGATGACACTCAACCTGTTGCTGGCGGCGTTGATGGGGGTGTTGATTCCGATGACGCTGGCGAAGATGGGCCGCGATCCGGCGATGGGTGCCAGTGTGATGATCACCGCAATGACCGACAGCGGTGGCTTCTTCATCTTCCTCGGGTTGGCGACAATCTTCCTGCTCTGACCTTGTGCAATGAAAAGCCCGTCAAATCGACGGGCTTTTTTGTGCCTGCCAAACAAATACGGGCGCAAGTACAAGTAACGGTGGCGAGGGGATTTATCCCCGCTGGACTGCGCAGCAGTCCCATTGTTTTTGGGGCTGCCATGCAGCCCAGCGGGGATAAATCCCCTCGCCACACTCCATTGCCAAGCGGCCATCTGTCATATCGCGGGCAAAAAAAAGCCAGCAATCATGCTGGCTTCAATATGTTCGGTATAACTCAGGACGCGTCTGCGGCCATTTCAGCGTCGTGGGCGATCAGCGACACCAGGGCGTTCTGCTGACGGTGCGACAGCTGACGGAAGCGCTGCAACAGCTCGCGCTCGTGCAGTGACAGCTCCGGGCTGTCCAGGCGCATGCTCAGCTCTTCGCCCAGTGCGCCTTCCTGAATAAGACTCTGCTCAAGGCGCGCAATGATTTCGGAGTTCATGCTGCGATGATGATTGCGAGCCACCTCGGCAATGCGTTCACGCATTCCGTCTGGCAGACGTACGACAAACTTGTCAGCCGTACGGCTGGAATAAATTGCCTGTTTCAATGGGCGCATATATTTAACCGGTTAGTTCAGGGGAGCGGTTCTCGGGATTGGCCGCAGGATGTGTGGTAGGACAAGCATCCGGACCAATTGGTTCAACCTGAATTGTTAAGAGGCCGGCATCATGCCTCAAAATTGCCAGATCATTGGCGTCAATTCTGTGACAAATATTGAGCCGGGTAAAGGCGTAATGCCAGCACCAGTTGTCAGAAATGCGGACTGGTTGGAAAACTTTCCATCCTTCCGTATCGCTGCCCGCTTTCGCATGCACATCTGTTGATGTCCGAAGACCTTAGAACGTGCATGCTATGCGGCTCGCTATTCTTGATCCCTATGTGTACAGGATAGTGGCAATTTGCCGATTTACTAGAGGCAGGACCCGTCGGAGGGCGTTTTCGGGATGGATGGCAAGCTTTTTTACCTGATGGGGCCGTCCGGTTCGGGCAAGGACAGCCTGATCGAAGCAGCGCGTGAGCCACTGCGTGAGTTGAACTGTGAAGTGATGCGCCGGGTGATTACCCGATCGGCGGAGTCAGTCGGCGAAGATGCAATCGGCGTGACGCCTGAAGAGTTCGACCGGCGACAGCACGCTGGCGCTTTTTCCTTAGCCTGGCAAGCCAACGGCCTCTCTTACGGCATTCCAAGGGAAATGGATGAATGGTTGCAAGCGGGCCGGCACGTATTGGTTAACGGTTCGAGAGCGAACCTGCGTCAAGCAATGGAGAAATATCCAACGCTGGTTCCGGTTCTGCTGACAGTCAACGATGAGGTCCTGCGTAAGCGCCTGCTCAAGCGTGGCCGGGAAACCCCTGAGCAAATCGACGCAAGACTCGCGCGCAACGCACTGTTCAAAGACCGCAGATCCAGCGACAGCCCCGTTCATCAGATCGAAAATTCTGTTGATCTTGCTGAAGCTGTCTCTGCATTACTTGAGCTGATCCGGCTCAACGCAGAACCGGATCAAACTTGATCTTGCGCCCTGCAATCAGCGCCAGCACAAACAGCACCGCAAACACGCCACAGCCAACCAGAGGCAAGGTGACTTCCGTCTCCTCGAACAGCGCCAGATGGGTAACGCCACTCAGTAAAGCGAGGATCAGAAATCCCGTCGCTGATTTGGACATGTTGTACTCCTGAAGATATTTCAAAAAACCAGACGTTCGGTGGTCGGCGCCGAGGCTAGCTCAGGCTCGCTGACCATTTGCGTAGAGGCATCGCTGCGATCACTCAGCACCGCCCACTGCGGCGCTTTCTGCACCTGCAAGTAATGCGGCATGCGCTGCGCCACTGCCTGCTCGATGTCAGCCTTGGGAAAAAAATGCGATCCGAGCAAGAAAGCCAATGCCGCTGCGTTTGCAAGCAAGAGGGTGCTGTTCATGGCACGACGCTCCAAATTGTTCTTTTTGATAGAACAGCCATAGCAGTCGCCGTGCCAACAGTGTAACGGTTGATAAGTCCTTTAAAAACAAGGGTTTGGTAAGGTTTTTCGGGCGCCGCTGATTGCAATCTGCAATGACCGCTTTTTCGCGTAGTGCAAATTGCCCGGTAAAAGTTCCCGCAATCTTGCACGGCGCCTGCCTACACTTAAAAAGCCCTAAGGACGACATGACAAACCAGGGGCCGGCCGTTAACATGCACGCCGTCTGTCGCGCCGCGTACAGCGCGCTTCAATCAGTGTCTCAGTAGCTCAATTGGATAGAGCATCCCCCTCCTAAGGGGAAGGTTGCAGGTTCGAACCCCGCCTGGGACACCACTTCTTGAAAACGAAAAGCCCCGTCGCATTTATCCATTGCGACGGGGCTTTTTGGTTTGGTCGACGAACAGGCGTTTTGCACTGTTACAAACTCCGGGGTTCCACCTCTGCGGTTGCAGCGGATCATTCTGCGCCGGTGCTGACTGACGATCAGTCGCCGTTCAGTTCGACTTTGCCGAGCGTGCTGCTGATGTCGGTGACTTGCGCAATCCATTGCCGCCGCACTCATTGGCTGGATAAACAACAGCAAAAAGGCCGACAGGATGTAGCGTCCCTTGATGTACACGATTCAGTCCTTATGCAAATCCTTGAGCAGGCGCGCAGAGTAATACTCCAGGCAACATTCTTGAAGCTCCACCCTCAGGCCCCGGCACTTTTGGCCGATAACCCGAACGGTGAGTTCAGGCTCGCGCGAAATCGCTTGATGGCGCATCGCCTCCAGCTATCATCTGCGCGCCTGAAATCGCCTCGGTTCGTTTTCTTCAATTGCCTGGAAATCTTCGATGTCGTCGTATCACCAAAAAAGCTTTCTGATCGTCGATGATTTTTCCGATTTCCGCAGTTCCGTGCGTTCGATGTTGCGTGAGCTCGGCGTCAAGGATGTCGATACTGCCGACACTGGCGAGCAGGCGCTGAAGATGTGCTCGCAGAAGTCCTACGATTTCATTCTTCAGGACTTCCACCTCGGCGACGGCAAGAAGAACGGCCAGCAGGTACTCGAAGACCTGATGTCGGAAAAGCTCATCAGCCACGAAGCCGTTTTCGTCATGGTCACCGCCGAGACCAGTCAGGCGATGGTGCTCAGTGCGCTGGAGCATGAGCCGGATGCGTACCTGACCAAGCCGTTCAACCGTTCCGGGCTGGCCCAGCGCCTTGAGCGTCTGGAGCAACGCAAGACTTTGCTCAAACCGATTCTGCAGGCCCTTGATCGCGGTAAGCCGGTCGAGGTGCTCAATGCCTGTATTGCCTTGTGCAAGCAGGACATCCGCTATTCGCCGCTGTGCCTGCGCTACCGCGCCGACGCCCTGCGTGACATGAACCAGAACGAAGCGCTGGAGCGGCTCTATGACGGCATCATTGCCGACCGGCCGTTGCCGTGGGCATTCGCTGGATTGGGCAAGTTGCTGTTCAAGCGCGGGCAGGTCTCGCAGGCCAAAGAAGTTTATGAAAAAGCCTTGAAAGTCTTTCCGATGATGCCGGCGCTGTATGACGGCATGGCCGATGTGCTGGTGGCCGAAGGCGATAGCAAAGGCGCGCAGCGAGTGCTCGAAGAAGCGATCCGTCTGTCGCCGCTGGCGGTGCGCCGTCAGGCGCTGCTCGGCAAACTGGCGATGGCCAACGAAGATTTCGAAACCGCCTCGCGGGCTTATCGTCAGGCCGTGGCGCAGGGCGCGCAGTCGCGTTTCAAGGACCCGGAAAGCAATCTCGGCCTGGCGCACGCGCTGATCAGCAAGGGTAGCGATCGCGGGCTCGACACGCGTACGCGACTGGAGATCAACACCACCCTCAGCGCTGTGGCCAAAGAAAACCCGAGCGACCCCGGTCTGCAGATTCGCGCGCGTTTGATGAAAGCCACCAGCCTGTTGCTCAACGACGCCGAAACCGCCGACAAGCTCACCGAACAGGCGCTGATGCGCCTCGATGGCATGGAGCAATTCATGAGTCCCGAGGCGGCGTTGCTGGTGGCCAAGCAGTTGCAGATGCTCGGTCAGGCCGAGGCGGGCACTTCGATGCTCAAGAGCTGCGCGGAGATCTACGGTGATGACCCGGCGGTGATGAAAGACATTGCCAAGCTCACCGACGATCCGACGATTCTCAGTTCGAGCAACGCTGCGGCCGATCTCAACCGTCAGGGCGTGCGCGTGTACAAGACCGGCAATCTGGTCGAGGCCCGCGAAGTGTTCCGCAAGGCGCTCAAGCTGCAACCGAAAAACATCAGTATCGCGCTGAACCTGGCCCAGTCGCTGCTGCACGGCACCGACACCAGTGTGCCGTCGGCGGAGCTGGAAGAATGTCGGGCCTGCCTGAAACTGGTGGGCCTGATGCCCGACACCGACGCGCGGTTTGCGCGTTATCAGAAGCTGAAAAGCAAGGCGTTTGGCGAATGAACCCAATAGATCCGGCGCTGGATTTTTCCACGGTGATTGCCTCCACCGTTCACGACATGAAGAACTCTCTGGCCATGCTGATGCAGGCGCACAGCCAATGGCTGGCGCGTCTGCCGAAAGAGCTGCGCGACGGCTCGGAGCAGGGCGTGATCGACTTCGAGTTCGCCCACCTCAACGGCATGCTCGTGCAGTTGCTCGGGCTGTACAAACTCGGCGTCAACCAGTTGCCGCTGCAGCCGGCGTATCACGAACTCGACGATTTCATCGAGGCGCAACTGGCCGCGCATCAGGAAGTGTTCGCCAGTCGCGGCATCATCGCCACTTATGAAGTCGACCCGTTGAGCCCGCTGGGTTTCTTCGATCGCGAGCTGATCGCTTCGGTGCTCGGCAACTGCATCAACAATGCGATTCGCTACGCCCGCGAGTCGTTGCTGATTACTGTCAGCGACGAAGCCGGGCAATTGGTGCTGAGCATCAACGACGACGGCGACGGCTATCCAGCAGAGATGCTCGAGCGTCAGGCCGATTATGTGCAGGGCATCAATCACAGCAGCGGCAGCACCGGCCTCGGTCTGTATTTCGCCAATCGCATCGCGGCGCTGCATCAGCGCAACGGCGTGGAAGGGCGCACCGAAATCAGCAATGGCGGGCCGTTGGGCGGTGGGGTGTTCAGCCTCTACTTGCCCTGACATGACCTGTAGGAGCTGACGAGTGCAACGAGGCTGCGATCTTTTGATCTTGAAAAAATCAAGGGCAAAAGATCGCAGCCTCGTTGCACTCGTCAGCTCCTACGGCTCCTGCACAAGATCGGGATTTTTGTGGGCGCTGCTTGATATTCCGAACAGCCGCAGCCTATTTTGTCCGGGTCGCCGTTCGCGGCTCGCACAACAACAAGGATTGCGTCATGACAACCGATGGCCAGGGTTCACTCGCGCAGCGATTGACCGGCATTGATGAGATTGAATGTGTCACCCCGGATCTGAACGGTGTGCCACGGGGCAAGGTGATGACCGCCGAGGGTTTCCTCGAGGGGCGGCGTTTGCAGTTGGCGCGGGGTGTGCTGCTGCAATGCATCATGGGCGGCTATCCGCCGGCGCGGTTCTACGGCAGCGATGACGGCGATCTGGCGCTGGTCGCCGATCCTGCGCAGATTCACCGTTTGCCCTGGAGCGACGAGCCGCGTGCCATGGCGATTTGCGACGCCGACGAACTGAGCGGGGGGAGCTCAAGTCTCTCGACCCGTGGCCAGCTCAAAGCGGTCATCGCCCGTTACGCCGCGCACGGTCTGGCGCCGGTGGTGGCGACCGAACTGGAATTTTTTGTCTTCGCACCGAACACCGATCCGACTCAGCCGTTCCGTCCGCCGGTGGGCCTCGACGGCCGTCGCGAGGATGGTCAGTCGGCGTTCAGCGTCAGTTCCAACAACGGCCTGCGGCCGTTCTTCAGCGAAGTATATAAATGCATGGCCGCCCTCGGCCTGCCGCGCGACACGTTCATGCATGAAATGGGCGTCAGCCAGTTCGAGATCAATCTGCTGCACGGCGATCCGCTGCTGCTGGCCGATCAGACGTTCCTGTTCAAGCATCTGCTCAAGGAGGTCGCGCTCAAGCATGGACTGAGCGTGGTGTGCATGGCCAAACCGCTGGCGCACACGCCGGGCAGTTCGATGCATATTCACCAGAGCATCGTTGAGATCGGCAGCGGCAAGAATGTCTTCACTGACTCGAACGGCGAGCCGACGTCGATGTTCCGCCACTTCATCGGCGGGCAACAGGCAGGCCTCGCCGATTTCACCGCACTGTTTGCGCCCAACGTGAATTCCTATCAGCGCCTGTGTCATCCGTACGCGTCGCCGAACAATGCCTGTTGGTCCCATGACAATCGCGCCGCCGGCTTGCGTATTCCCGCCAGCTCGCCGGCCGCACGTCGGGTCGAAAACCGCTTGCCGGGCGCCGACGCCAATCCGTATCTGGCGATCGCCGCCAGTCTGGCCGCGGGTTTGCACGGCATCGAACAGGAGCTGGAGCCGAGCGCGGCAATCCAGGGGGAGTTCGCCGTGCCGGATAATCTGGCCTTGCCGTGTACCTTGCACGCCGCGCTTGAGCGTCTGAAACGTAGCCAGTTGGCGAGGGAACTGTTCGGGTCGGAGTTCATCGAAGGCTACATCGCTTCGAAGACCATGGAGTTGACCAGCTTCTTTGATGAAATCACTCCCTGGGAGCGCCGTGTGCTGGCCGCCCAGGCCTGACGTATCGCTGCTGCCGGGCTGTCGTTCTGACCGCCCGGTATTTACTGCAAGGAGCCGCTCGGAACGCCGATGCGCCAAATCTGGAAATCCTTTCGAGCGCTGTATTTCGCCTCGCTGATGATGTTGATCGGCTCAGGCCTTCTTTCTACTTATCTGGCTTTGCGTCTGGCCGCCGACAATGTCGACGGGCTGTGGGTCGGTGCGCTGATGGCGGCCAACTATTTCGGTCTGGTGCTGGGCGGCAAGATCGGCCATCGCCTGATCGCCCGGGTCGGGCATATCCGTGCCTACTCGGCGTGTGCGGGGATCGTCGGCGCGGCGGTGCTCGGTCATGGTCTGGTGGACTGGCTGCCGGCGTGGCTGGTGCTGCGGACGATCGTCGGTCTGGGCATGATGTGTCAGTACATGGTCATCGAGAGCTGGCTCAACGAGCAGGCCGATGCCAATCAGCGTGGCCTGGTGTTCAGCGGTTACATGATCGCCTCTTATCTGGGCCTGGTGCTGGGCCAGCTGATTCTGGTCATGCATCCCGGCCTCGGGCTGGAACTGCTGATGCTGGTGGCGCTGTGCTTTGCCCTGTGCCTGGTGCCCGTGACGCTGACTCGACGGATTCACCCGGCGCCTCTGCACCCCGCGCCGATGGAGCCGCGCTTCTTTATCAAACGTGTGCCGCAATCGCTGAGCACGGTGCTCGGCGCCGGTTTGATCATCGGTTCGTTCTACGGTCTGGCGCCGCTGTACGCCTCGCAACAGGGGCTGACGACCGAGCAGGTCGGTCTGTTCATGGGTAGCTGCATTTTTGCCGGCTTGCTGGTGCAGTGGCCGTTGGGCTGGTTGTCCGACCGTTATGACCGCGCATTGCTGATTCGCTGCTTTGCCGGGTTTCTGGCGGTGGCGGCGTTGCCGTTGGCGATCATGCCGCAGGTGCCGCTGGAGGTGTTGTTCGTCGTCGGCTTCTTCTGTTCGCTGGTGCAGTTCTGCCTGTATCCGCTGGCGGTGGCGTTCTCCAATGACCACGTCGAAGGCGATCGCCGGGTGTCGCTGACCGCGATGTTGCTGGTGACCTATGGCGTCGGCGCGAGCATCGGGCCGCTGCTGGCGGGTGTGCTGATGAAGTTTCTCGGCAGTCAGAGCCTGTATGCGTTCTTCAGTTTCTTCGCGTTGGTGCTGGTCTGGCGGATTCGTCCGAAAGCAGTCACCAACCTGCATCAGGTCGACGACGCACCGCTGCATCACGTGGCAATGCCGGACAGCATGTCGAGTTCGCCGCTGGTGGCGGCGCTTGACCCGCGTGTTGATGAGCAGGTGGTGCAGGAGCAGATGGTGCAGGATCCGGCGCCGGTCACTCCTGAGCCAGAGCCCGAAGTGCAGCCGGAAGCAGTCGTTGAAACCGAACTGGACAGCGGCAATGACGATAAGCCTGCGCCGGATATCAGTGGTGGCAGGCCTTGAGTCGCACATAAACATCGGCGCATAAAAAAGGGCAGTCCCGCACAGGACTGCCCTTTTTATTGGTCGCTGCGACTCAGAGATCGTCTTTGTCGAAACGCCGTGCTTCACGCTGCAACTGGTAAACGAAACGCTCGACGTTGCGCGCAGCCTGGCCACTGATGTTGTGGAAGCGCAGACCGGCGAAGGTGATGTTGAGTTTTTCTTCGAAGTGCAGGTAGCGCAGCTCGACCGATGTTGGCTGATTGCCGAACAGCGGCGGGGCGATCAGGCGGTCGTAGACCTGGCCCAGTTGCAGGCGATCAGTGATGTCGCCTTCGAAACGGAATTTGCAGCCGGTGGCGGAGATGTCCAGCAGCTTGCCGTGCAGAGGAACCTTGAGCTTTTCGCCGCCCAGTTCAACGCTGACCAGGTCGGTGAGTTTCAACGCAGCGCGGAAGGCGTTGCGGCGCTGGTGGTAGACCACTTCGCTCGGCAGGTCGCCGGTGTAGAAACGGTCGCCGTCGGATTCTTCGATGTTCAGCGTGCCGTTGCATTCCCAAGCGATGCGCACGCCGTCATGAAAGCCTTCGACCTTGAACGGTTCGCCCGCTTGCAGGAAGCGCTCGCCATCGCGCGGGATCATTTCGTCCAGGGCGATCGTCGCGGTTTCGCGGTCGACCTTGATCAGGTAACTCTGAAAACGCTGGCTGCGTTCATGGAAGGTGATGATCAGTGGATCGTGGCTGTCTTGCAGCTGGCGCAGGTTGCTGGAGATTTCCAGTGGCGTGGTGAGCACCTTCGGAGGCTGCGGAGCATCATCCGCGCTTAGGGTGTTGGACACGGTTCTTCAATCTCCAGACAAAATAAGACGACTGGCCAGTATTTTGCCAGCATGTTGCGCAGGTGGATAGTACAGGGTCACCGAATGGCTCATGCCTGGCTGAGCGTTCGCGGCTTGACCGGTTTGGCAAAGGTCCCGCTGGCGTCGTAAAGCGCTGGCGGCTCACCGCCGGTGAGGATCTTCAGCTGATTGGCCGTGGTTGCCTGCTGGATCTGGATCGACTGGCCGTTCTTGATGTTGGCCGCCTGGCATTGGGCGATCAGCGCGGTCAGGGCATCGCCCTGGGTCAGCAACTGGTCGCCAATGCTCGACTGGCTGGCCAGTTGCTCAAGACCTGTGCGATCGGTCGGCAGGTTGAGGCTGGCGAGGATTTCGCTGCGCTTGCGGCCATGCTGCTCGAGCAGAATGATCAACGCTTGCTTGGTCGCCAGAATTTCTTCCAGCAACGGCATGTCACGACCATGCAAAGCGAGGGATTCGGTTTGCAATAACTCCAGCAATTGTTGCGCTGGAGCAAAGTCGTCGTTGATCAGTTGCAATAAGTTAGTGTCGTGCATGGCTGGCCTTGGGGTTTAAGCGTCCAAAAGCCTGGCGCCGGCAAAAGCCTAGCGCTGGGCTTCGAAGTTGAGCAGTTTGCTGGCTACACGGTTGCTGTCGACTTTATAGCTGCCATCGGCAATCGCGGCTTTCAACTCGGCCACACGGGCTTTGTCGACAGCAGGCTGATCGCGCAGCTTGTCAGTGACCTTCTGCAACTGTTGAGCCTCATTGCTGAGGTGTACCGACTCCCCGCTTTTGGCGACATTGGCCTGTTCGGCCTGGGTATTCAGCGGCGCGGAGGGGCTGTTTTCAGCGCTTTCCTTGGCGTTGCTGGTACGTGTGCTGCCGGTTAGTGACGAGGAACTGTTCAATCGGTTGAAATCGATAACCATGATAAAAAACCTCTGGGAATTTGGACGCTTGCCATGTTTTCGGCTATCCCCTGAAAAACTTTAGGCCCAATCAACCATAAGCTTGCATGCGCCGTTGCGAGACCTGCTGCGGCACAGTTTAGGGAAGCGACGGGATCGGCGCCAGTTTTCTCCACGAGGCTTTTACATGGCCACTTCGACCTGTCCCGGCGCAATCACCTGCGCCTTGATAACTCTTTGAGAATTAAGGTTTTTTACTCGAATCTGTTCTTTCATTCCGCCATTGGAGAGCGCTTCCCCCGGCATGCGTACGGCAAGGGTGCCGCTGCGCGCAGTGATCACCACCTGGTCACCCTTGCGGACCACTTCGGCCTGTTCCAGATGCACCAGAGTTATGACCTGATCGGCGACCGTTGGTCGGGTAAGTTTCTGCCCGATCGCTTCGTCGACGGAGGTCAGGAAACCCTGGTTGATCGTGCTGACGTCGCGCTCGCGCAAGGTCACATCCTGCGGCTCGATAATGCCGGCGCGTTTCAGCGGACGAGTGGTCGTCACGATCTCGCGAAACAGGCGGACTTGAGCGGGTACGAACACCGTCCAGGGCGAACTGCCTTCGCAGCGAACCTTCACCGTGACGCGGCCCAGCGGGCGTGCCGGGCTCTCCAGCGTGGCTGTCAATTCCTTGTCGCACATGGGCATGCGCATGCGCGGGTCGAGCTGGTTGACTTCGATTTCGTAGCGGCCTTCGGTTTGACTGGAAGCCAAATAGTCTTCTACGGTGAATTCAAGAAAGCCCTGAGTCACGCCGATAAGCATATCAGGCAAGGTAACCGCATCTGCATGGGCAGGACTGCCAGCAAGCAAGCAGCAAACGGCGGACACCGCGCAAAGCCCTTTGCGAAGGGAAGATGTCAGGCGTCGGGAAAATGTCGTTTGAGCGTTCATACGAGTTAAAAAGCAAGCGCCGTGCCGTTTAGCAATGAATGTGCGTCGCAACAACACTTGGCGTTGGTGTAGGAGTCTGGGCATGGCTGGTGTAATGGATTCGGTGAACCAGCGCACGCAACTGGTAGGGCAGAATCGCCTCGAGCTGCTGTTGTTCCGTCTCGACGGGCCGCAGCTCTATGGGATCAACGTGTTCAAGGTACGGGAAGTGTTGCAATGCCCGTCCCTGACGTTGATGCCCAAATCCAGTCCTGTCGTGTGCGGGGTAGCGAATATACGGGGAGCGACCATTCCGATCCTGGATCTGGCAATGGCAACGGGCTCCGGTGCGTTGAAAGACAAGAACAGTCCGTTCGTGATCATCACGGAGTACAACACCAAGACCCAGGGTTTCCTGGTCCGCTCGGTGGAGCGCATCGTCAACATGAACTGGGAAGAGATCCATCCGCCACCCAAGGGCACCGGTCGCGATCACTACCTGACCGCTGTGACCCGGGTCGACAACCAGTTGGTCGAAATCATCGACGTCGAGAAGGTGCTGGCCGAAGTGGCGCCGACGCCGGAAGCGATTTCGGTGGGCGTGGTCGATGTCGAGACGCAGACCAAGGCATTGTCGCTGCGGGTGCTGACGGTCGATGACTCGTCGGTGGCGCGCAAGCAGGTCACGCGTTGTCTGCAGACCATCGGTGTCGAAGTGGTGGCGCTGAACGACGGCAAGCAGGCGCTGGATTACCTGCGCAAGCTGGTCGACGAGGGCAAGAAGCCGGAAGAAGAGTTCCTGATGATGATTTCCGACATCGAGATGCCGGAGATGGACGGGTACACCCTGACGGCGGAAATCCGCGGCGACGCACGCATGCAAAAGCTCCATATCATCCTGCATACTTCGTTGTCGGGGGTATTCAATCAGGCGATGGTGAAGAAAGTCGGTGCTGATGACTTCCTGGCCAAATTCCGTCCTGATGACCTCGCATCCCGGGTAGTCGACCGGATCAAAGCAGCAGATATCAGCTAGGGGCCTTCTGCCCCTGGCGGTCAACACGATTTAAGAGGCGGCATCATTGTCTACGGGTAATTTGGATTTCGAACAGTTCCGGGTCTTCCTGGAAAAAGCCTGTGGCATTCTGCTCGGTGAAAACAAGCAGTATCTGGTCTCGAGCCGTCTCAACAAACTGATGGAGCAGCAAGGCATCAAGTCCCTGGGTGAGCTGGTACAGCGCATCCAGACCCAGCCGCGCAGCGGTTTGCGCGAGCAGGTGGTCGATGCCATGACGACCAACGAAACTCTGTGGTTTCGCGACACCTATCCGTTTGAAGTCTTGAAGAACAAGGTACTGCCGGAAGCGATCAAGGCCAGCCCCAACCAGCGTCTGCGGATCTGGTCGGCGGCCTGCTCGTCGGGACAGGAACCGTACTCGCTGTCGATGTCGATCGACGAGTTCGAGCGTAGCAACCTGGGTCAGTTGAAGATGGGCGTGCAGATCGTTGCCACTGATCTGTCGGGCCTGATGCTCAACAACTGCAAGACCGGCGAGTACGACAGCCTGGCGATCGGTCGCGGTCTGTCGCCGGAACGCCTGCAACGCTACTTCGACCCGAAAGGGCCGGGGCGCTGGGTGGTCAAGGCGCCGATCAAGAGCCGGGTGGAATTCCGCTCGTTCAACCTGCTCGACAGCTACGCGGCGCTGGGCAAGTTCGACATCGTGTTCTGCCGCAACGTACTGATCTACTTCTCTGCCGAAGTGAAGAAGGACATCCTGTTGCGCATTCACAGCACGTTGAAGCCGGGCGGGTATCTGTTCCTTGGCGCTTCGGAAGCGCTGAACGGATTGCCGGATCATTACCAGATGGTTCAGTGCAGCCCGGGGATTATCTACAAGGCGAAATAAGCGGTTTGCGCTGATACAAAAACGGGAGGCCCGCAAAGGCCTCCTTTTTTTATGCCCGAATTATTTTCCACGAATCCCCTGTGGGAGCGAGCCTGCTCGCGAAAGCGGTCTGTCCATAAGACAGTTGGCGCCTGACACGCCGCCTTCGCGAGCAGGCTCGCTCCCACAGGGATCTGCGCTGACCTGGCAACGACGGCAAGCGGCAGAAAAGCGGCATCCGGCGGTAACCGGTTGCCGCTTTTCTGGCATTGCCGCTTTGCCTGTCAGGCGCAAAGCCCCGGAATACGGGGCTTTGATCATTTGGCACGGCGCTTGCTAAAGCTCAGATACGAAAAACCGGTCACCTGAAGGTTCCCGACATGAGCATCAGCTTCGACAAAGCGCTGGGCATTCACGAAAAGGCATTGGGCTTCCGCGCCCAGCGTGCCGAAGTGCTGGCCAACAACATCGCCAACGCCGACACCCCGAACTACAAAGCGCGGGATCTGGATTTCTCCAAAGTGCTCGAAGCACAGACCGAGAAGACCAAGACCGGCGGCCACTTTGCCCTGAACATGACCAACAGCCGGCACATCGAGGCTGAAGGGCTGGGCAACGGCGACGAGTCGCTGATGTATCGCACGCCGATGCAGCCTTCGATCGACCAGAACACCGTTGACGCTCAACTGGAGCAGTCGAACTACGCGGAAAACGCCGTCGGCTTCCAGGCCAGCTTCACCTTGCTCAACAGCAAATTCAAAGGGCTGGTGTCAGCCCTGCGCGGAGAATAATCCATGTCCCTGTCCAGCGTTTTCAACATTGCCGGCAGCGGCATGAGCGCGCAGACCACGCGTCTGAACACCGTGGCCTCGAACATCGCCAACGCCGAAACCGTTTCGTCGAGCATCGACCAGACCTACCGCGCCCGTCATCCGGTGTTCGCCACCATGTTCCAGGGCGGCCAGGCCGGCGGCAGCAATTCGCTCTTCCAGAACCAGGACGCGGCCGGGCAGGGCGTGCAGGTGCTTGGCGTTGTCGAAGACCAGAGCAACCTCGAAGCGCGCTACGAGCCGAACCATCCGGCTGCCGACGCCAAGGGCTACGTCTACTACCCGAACGTCAACGTGGTGGAAGAAATGGCTGACATGATTTCCGCGAGCCGCTCGTTCCAGACCAACGCGGAAATGATGAACACCGCCAAAACCATGATGCAGAAGGTACTGACCCTCGGTCAGTAATAAGGGGCGACTGCAATGAGCGTTACGGATACCACCAGCAGCCTGAGCATGAACGACATCCTGGCCAACTCGTCGAAGAAGGCCAGCAGCACGACGTCGGGCGGCATCGCTTCGGCGACCAACAGTGCCACAGGCGGCCAGGCGCTGGGCAAGGATGCTTTCCTGCAATTGCTGGTCACCCAGCTGAAAAACCAGAACCCGCTCGACCCGCAGGACAACAGTGCCTTCGTCGCGCAGTTGGCGCAGTTCAGCAGCCTTGAAGGCATCACCACGCTGAACTCCACTGTCAGTGGCCTTGCCGGCAACTACAACTCGTCGCAGGCGTTGCAAGCGTCGTCGCTGGTCGGTCGCAACGTGATCGTGCAGACCAACACCGCCCAGCTCGATGACCCGAGCAAAGGCCTGACCGGTTCGGTCACCGTGCCGTCGTCGATTGCCGGCGGCACCGTGACCATCACCGACAAGGACGGCAAGACCGTGCGCACCATCGACCTGGGCAGCCGCGCTGCCGGCGATGCCAGTTTCACTTGGGACGGCAAGGACACCGCCGGCACCGTGGTTCCGGTCGGCACTTACACGTTCAAGGCCAACGCACCGATCAACGGCACCGCGACCGACCTGGCGACCTACCTGCCGGCGACCGTCAACAGCGTGACGATCAGCCAGACCGGTGGCGAGCTGATGCTCAACCTGGCCGGCAAGGGCACCGTTGCCCTGTCCAAAGTACAAACCATTGGTATATAGAGCCGACTAACCCGGCACGAAGGAGTGGAACATGTCTTTTAACATCGGCCTTAGCGGTCTCTATGCCGCCAACAAACAACTCGACGTCACCGGCAACAACATCGCCAACGTCGCCACCGCCGGTTTCAAATCCTCGCGCGCAGAATTCGAAGACGTCTATTCGTCGACTCGTCTGGGCAGCGGCAGCAAAGTGATCGGCAACGGCGTGCGCCTGGCCAACGTTTCCCAGCAGTTCACCCAGGGTGACATCAACAACACTGGCAACGTGCTGGACATGGGCATCAACGGTTCCGGCTTCTTCACCATGAGCAACAACGGCTCGATCTCTTACACCCGTGCCGGTACGTTCAAGGTCGACAACGCCGGTTACATCACCAACACCGACTACACCTCGCGTCTGCAGGGTTACGGTGTGGATGCCAACGGCAAGATCATCAACGGCGTGTTGACCGATCTGAAGATCGACACTTCGAACCTGGCGCCGAAGTCGTCTTCTGCGGTGACCTCGAGCATCAACCTCAATTCGTCTTCGCCAGTGATCGTTGATACCGGCGCCAGCGCCGTCAAGTTTGATCCGTCGAAGCCTGAGACTTACACCAAGTCCTTCAGCACACCGATCTATGACACCCAGGGCAACGCCCACGTCATGGACCAGTACATGGTCAAGACTGGCGGGAACACCTGGAAGGTTTACACCCTGGTCGATGGCCGTAACCCGGACGCTACCGGCAGCAACCCTGTGACCACTGCGCCGGTTGCCTCGACATTGTCGTTCGACAGCTCCGGCAAGCTGGTTCAGGTGAGCACGCCTAACCCGGCGGATCCAGCCAACCCGATCATCAGCAGCGATCTGAAGATGACCGGCTGGGTGCCGGGCACTGTGACCAATGGCGTGTTTACGCCTAACGGCGCGGCAGCGAACCCGAATGGCGTGACCATCTCGATGGCCAACACCACTCAGTACAACGCTGATACCTCGCGTACGATCCCGACTCAGGATGGTTACGCCACTGGCCAGATCACTAATCTGACCATCGACGGCACCGGTACGCTGTTTGCCAACTTCAGCAACAACCAGAGCAAGGCGATCGGCCAGGTTGCGCTGGCCAGCTTCACCAACGAACAGGGCTTGCAGGCTGTTGGTGGCACTAGCTGGAAAGAGACTTTCGCTTCGGGTATTCCGGGCTACGACGCGCCGAAGACCGGTACGTTGGGTGAGGTGGTGTCCAACTCGCTGGAAGAGTCGAACGTTAACCTGACCAATGAGCTGGTTGATCTGATCAAGGGTCAGAGCAACTATCAGGCGAACGCCAAGACCATTTCGACTCAGAGCACGATCATGCAGACCATTATTCAGATGACCTGATTCGGGTTTCTGACTGGTTTTTTTGGGCCCCTCGGTTTTTGAGGGGCTTTTTTTTTGGCCGTGGCGGCCTTTGGGCCGACCAGGCTGTTGGGGGTTTGGGTGAATATCCGTTGCTTCGGTAGCGGCTGCTGGCGGTTTCGCCTGACGGCGACTTACTTTTTTACAAGCGCCTAAAAAAGTAAGCAAAAAACGCTAGCTCCTGCGTTCGGCCCTCGCAGGCTCGGGTTCCTTCGCTGCGGGATCGATCCGGTCGCAGCGGCTCCGGTTTGCTTCGCTGCACCTCCTTCCGCTGTGTCTGGCTGCGCCAGACGGTCGCTGCGCTCCCACGCCCGGATCAATCCCTCCGCTCAGCCTTCCGACGTCGCCGGTGGATCAAGATCAAGAGCACTCGAGCTTGCGCTCATTGTTGAGTGGGGCGGCTTCGCCGCGGGCAGCTGCGCTGCTTTTGCCTTTTTGTGGGAGCGAGCTTGCTCGCGAAGGCGGCATGTCAGCCGACCTGTTCTTGAAGTGGTACCCAATCCAACTGTAGGAGCTGCCGAAGGCTGCGATCTTTTGATCTGGCTTTTGCTTTTGCTTTTGCTTTTGCTCTGGCTTTTGATCCGGCTTTTGATCTTTTGCCCCTTCGGCAGGCTTCGTTACGGGATCGATCCGGGGGTGGGAGCGCAGCGACCGTACGACGCAGTCGTACACAGCGAGTGTAGGTGCAGCGAAGCCAACCGGAGCCGCTGCGCCCGGATCGGTCCCGTAACGAAGGTACCCCGAGCCCCAGCGAGCGGGCCGTACGCCGGGGCAAAGCCTTTTGGGTTACCTTTTTGGCGTCTGAAAAAGGTGACTCGCTGTAAGAGCGAAACCGCCAGCCGCAGCACCGAGAAAACGGATATTCACCCAAAACCCCAAGAGCCTGGTCGGCCCAGAGGCCGCCAAGGCCGCCAAAAAACAAAACCCCCAACAAACCTGAAGTCTGTCGAGGGTTTTCTTTTGTCTCGAGATCTCAGGCGTCTCGCAACGCCTGATCTCAGCTCAGCTTATTGGCAAGCTTCGCAATCCGGCTCGTCGATCGCGCAGGCCTTTGGCACTGGCGCCGGACCTGCCGGAGCGGCCAGGACCGAATCGTCGCCGTGGTTGCCGCCGCTGGAAACAGCGTTCAGCTTACCGGTGTTGATGGTCGACTTCTCGGTGCTGGTCGCGGCCAGGGCACGGAGGTAGTAGGTGGTTTTCAGACCGCGGTACCAAGCCATGCGGTAGGTCACGTCGAGCTTCTTGCCCGATGCGCCGGCGATGTACAGGTTCAGCGACTGGGCCTGGTCGATCCACTTCTGACGACGGCTGGCGGCGTCAACGATCCACTTGGTGTCCACTTCGAACGCGGTCGCATAGAGCTCTTTGAGTTCTTGCGGAATGCGCTCGATCTGCTGCACCGAACCGTCGTAGTACTTCAGGTCGTTGATCATCACCGAGTCCCACAGACCGCGAGCCTTCAGGTCGCGAACCAGGTACGGGTTGATCACGGTGAATTCGCCCGACAGGTTCGATTTCACGTACAGGTTCTGGTAGGTCGGTTCGATCGACTGCGAAACGCCAGTGATGTTGGCGATGGTCGCGGTCGGTGCGATGGCCATGATGTTCGAGTTACGGATGCCTTTCTGTACACGGGCGCGAACCGGTGCCCAGTCAAGGGTTTCCTTCAGGTCGACATCGATGTACTTCTCGCCGCGCTGTTCGATCAGGATCTGTTGCGAATCCAGCGGCAGGATGCCCTTGGACCACAGCGAACCGTTGAACGTCTCGTAGGCGCCGCGCTCGTCGGCCAGGTCGCAGGAAGCCTGGATCGCGTAGTAGCTGACCGCTTCCATCGACTTGTCGGCAAACTCGACGGCAGCGTCGGAGCCGTAGGCGATGTGCTGCAGGTACAGAGCGTCCTGGAAGCCCATGATGCCCAGACCGACCGGGCGGTGGCGGAAGTTGGAGTTCTTCGCTTGCGGCACCGAGTAGTAGTTGATGTCGATCACGTTATCGAGCATGCGCACGGCGGTGTTCACGGTGCGTTGCAGCTTGGCGGTATCGAGCTTGCCGTCGACGATGTGGTTCGGCAGGTTGATCGAGCCCAGGTTGCAAACGGCGATTTCGTCCTTGTTGGTGTTCAAGGTGATCTCGGTGCACAGGTTCGAGCTGTGGACCACGCCGACGTGCTGCTGCGGGCTGCGCAGGTTGCACGGGTCCTTGAAAGTCAGCCATGGGTGGCCGGTTTCGAACAGCATGGACAGCATCTTGCGCCACAGGTCTTTGGCCTGGATGGTCTTGAACAGCTTGACCTTGCCCGGGTACTCGGTCAGCGCTTCGTAATACTCGTAGCGCTCTTCGAAGGCTTTACCGGTCAGGTCGTGCAGGTCCGGTACTTCGGATGGCGAGAACAGGGTCCACTTGCCGTCATCGAAGACGCGCTTCATGAACAGGTCAGGGATCCAGTTGGCGGTGTTCATGTCGTGGGTACGACGACGATCGTCACCGGTGTTCTTGCGCAGCTCGATGAACTCTTCGATGTCCATGTGCCAGGTTTCCAGGTAGGCACACACAGCGCCTTTGCGCTTGCCACCCTGGTTCACGGCCACAGCGGTGTCGTTCACTACTTTGAGGAACGGCACAACGCCTTGCGACTTGCCGTTGGTGCCCTTGATGTACGAACCCAGCGCACGCACCGGCGTCCAGTCGTTGCCCAGACCGCCGGCAAATTTCGACAGCATGGCGTTGTCGTGGATCGCGTGATAGATGCCCGACAGGTCATCCGGCACGGTGGTCAGGTAGCAGCTCGACAGCTGTGGACGCAGGGTACCGGCGTTGAACAGGGTCGGGGTCGAAGCCATATAGTCGAACGAGGACAGCAGGTTGTAGAACTCGATCGCACGGTCTTCTTTCTGCTTCTCTTCGATCGCAAGGCCCATGGCCACGCGCATGAAGAAGATCTGCGGCAGCTCGAAACGTACGCCATCCTTGTGGATGAAGTAACGGTCGTACAGGGTCTGCAGGCCCAGGTAGGTGAATTGCTGATCGCGCTCGTGGTTGATCGCCTTGCCCAGTTTTTCCAGGTCGAAGGTGGCCAGCACAGGGTTCAGCAGTTCGAACTCGATACCTTTGGCGATGTAGGCCGGCAGTGCCTTGGCGTACAGGTCGGCCATTTCGTGATGGGTGGCGCTTTCGGCGACTTCGAGGAAGTTCAGGCCTTCGGCACGCAGGGTGTCCATCAGCAGGCGGGCGGTAACGAACGAGTAGTTCGGCTCGCGCTCGACCAGAGTACGGGCGGTCATCACCAGGGCGGTGTTGACGTCGGTCAGGGCCACGCCGTCATACAGGTTCTTCAGGGTTTCGCGCTGGATCAGGTCGCCGTCGACTTCTTCCAGACCTTCGCACGCTTCGATGACGATGGTGTTCAGGCGGCCCATGTCCAGCGGCGCGAGGCTGCCGTCGGCGCGGGTGATGCGGATCGACGGGTGAGCGTTGACCGCAGCTTCGGCAGGAGCGTGAGCTGCGCGCTCTTTCGAACGGCCGTCACGGTAGATCACGTAGTCGCGTGCAACTTTCTGCTCGCCGGCACGCATCAGGGCCAGTTCGACCTGGTCCTGGATTTCTTCGATGTGGATGGTGCCGCCCGATGGCATGCGACGCTTGAAGGTCGCAGTGACCTGTTCGGTCAGGCGCGCAACGGTGTCGTGGATTCGCGACGAAGCGGCAGCGGTGCCGCCCTCAACTGCGAGGAACGCTTTGGTGATAGCGACGGTGATCTTGTCATCGGTGTAAGGAACGACAGTGCCATTACGCTTGATCACGCGCAGCTGGCCAGGCGCGGTGGCTGCCAGATCCGAAGTCGAATCGGCGGCCTGCGGCAAGGTGCCCTGCGGGTTCTCGCGAGTTGTGTCGGTTTGCATGGGGGGTGGTCTCCACATTCTCTATGTTTGTTTGGCACCGTCATGGTGCTCACCGTTCTGTACCGAAGCACTGCAACCGACGGGCGTCGGCATTACAAACTTCGGAACAGTAGGAAAAAGGCTGCAACGCCGCATCCTTGCCGAAGTTTTGGTTACGAGCCGAAGCTCGCCACCGGATTCCTTCGCGGGTGGCAGTCATGACTGCAACACCCATACCGTTTTGTCCGTTTCGGACCAAATAAAACGGTGCCATCCGCCAGTGCGGTTTGGGCTTGAAAAAACTCGCTTGTTCTACCGGAAACCGGCCATAAAGCACTTGAGTTTCAGGTCTGAAATGTGGTTGGGCGTTTTAGGTGAAAACCCTATATGTAGGGTCTCCGTTTTCGCCGTGCTACAAGATAATGCGTTTCAGGGGGGATTGCAATGTACTACCTGTGGATAAGCCTGTGCGTAATTTGTGTAAGAAACAGGGAAAACGCGTGTAGGCCGCGAACCTGCTGAGCCAGACCGTTTGTCACTGTTTTTTTGCCTGGAAAAACGCTTCAGCGGTTTTTTAAGGGCGCGAACCCTATCACAGAATTCCGCCTTGTCCGAACGCATTTACCGACTTGTTTTCCGGGTGATCGGCGTTTATACAATCGCTGGGTGCACGGGCATTTTTATCCTCCTGAAACATGACAGATGATCGGGAGATACACGCAGGATTGTGGGAGCGAGCCTGCTCGCGAATCGGTTGACCACTGAGCATTCAGGTTGAAGCAACAGACGCTTTCGCGAGCAGGCTCGCTCCCACAGGTTTTGTCCGTGTCAGGCGATTGTCTTTCTTCTTTTAATAAAAACAGCAAGCAGAGGTCACCGGTGGAGCAACAAACCTGGCAGGTATTGATCGTCGAGGATGACCAGCGACTGGCCGAGCTCACCCGCGATTACCTGCAAGCCAATGGCCTGCGCGTGGAGATCGAAGGCAACGGTGCGCTGGCGGCGGCGCGGATCATCAAGGAGCAGCCGGATCTGGTGATCCTCGATCTGATGCTGCCCGGCGAAGATGGCCTGAGCATCTGCCGCAAGGTGCGCAGCCAGTACGACGGGCCGATCCTGATGCTCACCGCGCGCACCGACGATGCCGATCAGATCCACGGCCTCGACCTCGGTGCCGACGACTATGTGTGCAAACCGGTGCGCCCGCGCTTGTTGCTGGCGCGCATCCAGGCGTTGCTGCGACGCAGTGACACACCGGAGCCGGTCGCGGAAAAATCCCGGCGGTTGCAATTCGGTCCACTGGTGGTCGACAACGCATTGCGCGAAGCCTGGCTGAGCGACAACGGCATCGAGCTGACCAGCGCCGAGTTCGACCTGCTCTGGCTGCTGGTGTCCAACGCCGGGCGGATACTTTCCCGGGAAGAAATCTTCACTGCATTGCGCGGCATCGGCTATGACGGCCAGGACCGCTCGATCGACGTGCGCATCTCGCGCATCCGCCCGAAAATCGGCGACGACCCCGATCATCCGCGCCTGATCAAGACCATTCGCAGCAAAGGCTACCTGTTCGTCCCTGAGGCCTGCGCAGACCTGGCGCTGTGAATTCGATCTTCCTGCGCATCTACGGCGGCATGTGCGCCGCGCTGATTCTGGTGGCGGTGCTCGGCGTGCTGGCGCTGAACCTGCTCAATCAGGTGCGCAGCGAGCAATATCGCGAACGCCTGGCCCACGGCACCTTCTCGCTGATGGCCGACAACCTGCAGCCGATGAACCAGACCGAACGCCATCGCGCGTTGCTGGTGTGGGAGCGGCTGCTCGGTATTCCGCTGACGCTGAAGAAGTTCTCTGAAACCGACCTCGATCTGGCCCAGCGCACCCGTGTGTTGCGCGGTCAGGCGCTGGTCGAGCAGACCGGGCCACATGCGGCCAAGGTCTATCGGCTGATCAGCGAAAAAGAGCAGCTTGTACTGGTAGGAGAGGTGCAGCAGATCAGCGAGCAACTGGCTCGGGCGACCATTTACCTGCTGGCCGATGAACTGGTGCGGGTACCGGTCGGCGAACAGCCCAAGCGTCTGGCGCAGATAAAGCAGGAAAAGGGCTTCGGCTTCGATCTGCGTCTGGTCACGGTAAATGACGCCGACATGGACGAAGACCAGAGTCGTCGCGTGGCCGAGGGCGATACGGTGATGGCGCTGGGCAAGGGCGGCGATTCGATCCGCGTGTTCGCCGGCATGGTTGGTACGCCGTGGGTGCTGGAAATCGGCCCGCTGTACCAGATGAATCCGTACCCGCCGGAATGGCTGGTATTGATTGCCGCGCTCGGTCTGACGCTGATCGGTCTCATCGTTTATCTGCTGGTGCGTCAGCTTGAGCGACGTTTGCGCGGCCTCGAAGCGGCGGCCACGCGCATCGCCAAGGGCAGCCTGGAAACCCGTGTGCCGGCGCGCGGCGCTGACTCGGTCGGGCGGCTTGCGTCGGCGTTCAATGGCATGGCTGAGCACTTGCAACAGTTGCTGGCGATCCAGCGTGAACTGGTGCGCGCGGTGTCTCATGAACTGCGTACCCCAGTGGCACGGCTGCGTTTCGGGCTGGAAATGATCGGCACGGCCACCACCCCGCAGGCACTGGAGAAATACCGTGAAGGCATGGATCACGACATCGAGGACCTCGACAAGCTGGTCGACGAAATGCTCACCTACGCACGACTGGAGCAAGGCTCGCCGGCGCTGACTTTCCAGCGAATCGATCTGGATGCGCTGGTCAATCAGGTGATCGCAGAATTGGCGCCGCTGCGCGCCGAGGTCACGGTGCAGCGCGGTTTGTGTCTTTCATCTGCCGACAATGACGGCGCCTGGGTCGAGGCTGAACCGCGTTATCTGCATCGGGCGCTGCAGAATCTGGTGGGCAACGCGATGCGCCATGCGCATTCGCAGGTGACGGTGAGTTATCAGGTCGGCCAGTTGCGTTGCCGGATCGACGTCGAGGATGACGGGCCGGGCGTGCCGGAAGTGGCGTGGGAGCGGATCTTCACGCCGTTTCTGCGCCTCGACGATAGCCGCACGCGGGCCTCGGGCGGGCATGGTCTGGGGTTGTCGATTGTGCGGCGGATCATTCACTGGCACGACGGCCGCGCGATCATTGGCAAGAGCAAGAGCCTCGGCGGGGCGTGTTTCAGTCTGAGTTGGCCGAGGAATCAGGAGCGCCGCTGAGATTCGGTATACCGCCTTCGCGAGCAGGCTCGCTCCCACATTTGAAATGCAATCCCCTGTGGGAGCGAGCCTGCTCGCGAAGGCGCCATAACAGACAATGCAAATCCTCAGGCTTGAATACTGACCAGGCTCAACAACTGCCCATCCTGCACGCCGAACTGCGCCTCCAGCTCCGATCCATTGCGCCATTCGCTCGACAGATCCGTCAACAACCGCAGCCTGACCTGTCCCGCCTCAGTCCACTCCAGCACTTCGGCATGCTCGAAATAAAAGCGCTGCTGCACGATCGGGTACAGCGCCTTGAACAAACTCTCTTTGACCGAAAACGTCAGGGTCACCCGCAGCGCCAGTTGCTCCTGAGAACCCGCCGCCATGCGTTGCAGTTCCGCTGGCGTGAGGATTTCCCCGGCCAAGCGTTCGGCGCGCTCATGGCTCAACAGGTTTTCCAGATCCATGCCCAAGCCGCGCCAGTGCTGCTTGTTGGCAACAATCGCCGCCGCACGGCCGGTGCTGTGAGTGATCGAACCGCAGATATGCGCCGGCCACACCGGGGCGCGGTCTTCGCCGATCGGCGGGACGATACACAGACCTTCGAGTTGTTGCAGCGCGGCCCGGGCGCAGATGCGTCCAGCGAGAAACTCGGCCTGGCGCTTGGCCACCGAGCGCTGAATGCTCGGCGGCGCCAGCACAGCGCTGCGCTGAAAATCATCGCCAAGCAGGCGTGCCGGGTCGAAGTGGGTACTGAGCAGCACGGTATCGGCCAGGACCGTCGGCAACGGCCAGTGGCTGTCGAGCGCAGTGCAGCAGGCGGGCAGGGCGGGGGTGGTATGCATGGCGGGCATTTTGCCGGTTAGTCGGGGCGAGGTCGAGATCGGCGGTGAAGCCTTCGCGAGCAGGCTCGCTCCCACAAGGGATCTTCTGCGCGACAGATATCCGGTGTGGGAGCGAGCCTGCTCGCGCAAGCCGCGCCTCGGCGTTACTGACTCAACCGAAAATCTTCTTGAAGAACGCCTGCATATCCGCCCACGACTTCTCGTCCGCCGCCTTGTTGTAACCAATGTCCGGCCCGCCATGCTCGCCATGGCTCAAACGATCGGCATCCGGATTGCTGAAGCCATGCTTGGCGCCATCCAGACTGACGAACTGGTAGTCCGCCCCGGCCTTGTCCATTTCTGCCTTGAACGCGGTGACATTGTCCTGAGTGACCATGCTGTCCAGCGCCCCATGCTCGACGAGGATTTTCGCCTTGACGCTGCCCGGAGTCGCCGGGGTCTTGGTCGCCAGCGCGCCATGGAAACTCACCACACCGGCCAGCGGCACACCCTGACGCGCCGCATTCAGCACCACGGCGCCACCGAAGCAATAGCCGATGGCGGCGATTTTGTTCGGGTCGGTCTGCTTTTGCTTCTTCAACAGATCGAGCCCGGCGGCGAAGCGTTTACTGGCGGCATCGGCATCCTTGGTCGCTGCCTGCATGAAGGCCATGGCGTCTTTCGGGTGCTCGGTGTTCTTGCCTTCGCCATACATGTCGATGGCCAGCGCGCTGTAGCCGAGTTCGGCGAGATCCCGCGCGCGGCGCTTGGCGTAATCGTTCAGCCCCCACCATTCGTGGACCACGACAACGCCGGGGCGTGGGCCTTTGATCGCGTCGTCGTAGGCGTAGTAGCCGATCAGTTTGCTGCCGTCGGCGCTTTGGTAGGGGATTTCTTCAGTCTTGATCGCAGCCTGGGTGAGGCTGCTGACCGCCAGCAAAGTGAGGGCGAGGAACAGGCGCATGGTCGGGTGTCCTTATTGAAAGTGGTCAGAACAGCCTAGTCGATCTGGTTCAGGTCAGGTTCAGAGACGGTTCAGGGGCCGTACAGGGGCGGCTCAGTAACCTTGCGCCATACCCAAACAGCACTGTGAAAGAGGAAATACCCATGACTCGTTTAAACAAATTGCTGCTGGCTTTTACCCTGTTAGGCTCCAGCATCGCGGCGAATGCCGACGACACCAGCAACTTCGCCGGCCTGACATTCGGCCAGACCAGCGACAAGATCGACAAGTCCCACGCGCTCAACAACAACCTCGGCAACCCCAACGTCACTGGGGCCATCGACGGCAACAACACCTACGGCATGCGCCTCGGTCAGCAAAACAGCCAGGGCCGCTACTACGCCACCTACGACAACGTTTCCGGCTCGCACAATGGCGTTAAACTGCGCCAGGAAAATCTGCTCGGCAGCTATGACCTGTTCTATCCGGTGGGCGGCAGCACCAAATTGTTCGGCGGCGCCACGGCCGGTCTGACCAAACTTACGCAGGATTCGCCCGGCTTCAGCCGTGACAGCGACATCGGTTACGCCATTGGTGGCCAGGTCGGTGTGTTGCAGCAAGTTTCGCAGAACACCTCGGTGGAACTCGGTTACCGTTACCTTCGCAGCAACGCCAGCACCGAAATGAAAGAAAGCGGCGGCAGCAAACAGGGCTCGCTGGACTTGACCAGCAGCGCGCAGACCTACCTGTCGGCCAACTACTATTTCTAAGCGGTTGTCGCAGTTTGAAGTGTGGGAGCGAGCCTGCTCGCGAAATGGGTGTATCGGCCGACACTTGCTTGGCTGATCCACCGTATTCGCGAGCAGGCTCGCTCCCACAGGTAGTTGCCTGGAGAGTTCAAGTGATAGGGAGAAAGGCATGAAACTGTTGGTCGTCGAAGACGAGGCGCTGTTGCGTCATCACCTGCAAACCCGTCTGACGGAAAGCGGTCACGTGGTCGAGTCCGTGGCCAATGCCGAGGAGGCGCTGTACCAGACCGGTCAGTACAACTTCGATCTGGCGGTGATCGATCTCGGCCTGCCGGGCATGGGCGGCCTCGACCTGATCCGCCAGTTGCGCTCGGGCGGCAAGACCTTCCCGATCCTGATCCTCACCGCGCGCGGCAACTGGCAGGACAAGGTCGAAGGGCTCGCCGCCGGTGCCGACGATTACGTGGTCAAGCCGTTCCAGTTCGAAGAACTCGATGCGCGCCTGAACGCATTGCTGCGCCGCTCCAGCGGCTTCACCCAGTCGACCATCGTCGCCGGGCCGTTGCTGCTCGACCTCAATCGCAAACAGGCCAGCCTCGATGAACAACCGCTGGCGCTGACCGCTTACGAATACCGCATCCTCGAATACCTCATGCGCCACCATCAGCAAGTGGTGCCCAAGGATCGCTTGATGGAGCAGCTCTATCCGGACGATGACGAGCGCGATCCGAATGTCATCGAAGTGCTGGTCGGCCGTCTGCGCCGCAAGCTCGAAGGCCCGGCCGGGTTCAAGCCGATCGACACCGTGCGCGGCCTCGGCTACCTATTCAATGAGCGCTGCACTTGATCCGTTCCCTTCGCGTTCGCTTGATGCTCGCCGCCACCACGTTGGCGGTGTTGTTCATGCTTGCCTTGCTGCCGGCGATGCAGGGTGCCTTCAGCCTTGCCTTGCAGGACTCGATCGAGCAACGTCTGGCCTCCGATGTCACCACATTGATTTCCGCCGCACGGGTGGAAAACGGTCGGTTGGTGATGCCGTCGCAATTGCCGGACGAACGCTTCAACCTCACCGACTTCCGTTTGCTCGGCTATATCTACGACCGCGACGGCAAACTGGTGTGGCGCTCGAAAGCCACCCAGGAAGAACAGATCAACTACAAACCGCGCTACGACGGCCTCGGCAATGAGTTCGCGCGGATCCGTGAAGCCAGCGGTCAGGAATTTTTTGTCTACGACGTCGAAGTCAAATTGCTCGGCGGCAAAAGCGCAGCGTTCAGCATCGTCGCCCTGCAACCGGTACGCGAATACGAAACCACCCTCGAAGGCCTGCGGGAAAATCTCTATCTGGGCTTCGGTGCGGCGTTGCTGGTATTGCTGGCGCTGCTATGGATCGGCCTGACCTGGGGCCTCAAGGCCTTGCGCCGCTTGAGCCAGGAACTCGACGAAATCGAAGGCGGTACTCGCGAAAGCCTGACGGAAAAACACCCGCGTGAACTGCTGCGCCTGACCGGCTCGCTCAACCGCTTGCTGCTCAGCGAGCGCCAGCAACGCAGCCGCTACCGCGACTCCCTCGACGACCTCGCCCACAGCCTGAAAACCCCGTTGGCGGTGCTGCAAGGCGTCAGCGAAGACATGGCCCAGCGCCCCGAAGACCGCGACCAGGCCTGGGTTCTGCAAAGCCAGATCGAACGCATGAGCCAGCAGATCAGCTACCAACTGCAACGGGCCAGCCTGCGCAAAAGCGGCCTGGTCCGCCATCAGGTGCGCCTGCGACCGGTGCTCAAAAGCCTGTGCGATACGCTGGACAAGGTCTACCGCGACAAACACGTACGCGTGACCTTTGATCTGCCCGAGCACTGTTACGTGCCGATCGAGCAGGGCGCCTTGCTGGAAATGCTCGGCAACCTGCTGGAAAACGCCTATCGCCTGTGCCTCGGCGAAGTGCGGGTCAGCGTGCGCGAATCACTGGCCGGGATCGAGTTGTGTGTCGAGGATGATGGCCCGGGTGTTCCACTCGATCAGCGTGCGCGGATTCTCGAACGCGGCGAACGCCTGGATGCCCAACATCCGGGGCAGGGCATCGGGCTGGCGGTGGTCAAAGACATCATCGAAAGCTACAACGCGCGTTTGGCCTTGGGTGATTCACCGATGGGAGGGGCGGCGTTCAGGATTGATTTTCCTGCGGTGTGATTGCGAGCTGCCCTCACCCTAACCCTCTCCCAGAGGTAGAGGGGACTGACCGAAGTGTCTTTGGAAAATTATCGACCTGAGCGATTTGCAGCGAATATGGATTCAATAGAGAGCTTGCAGGTCGGCGTATTTCTCAAGCATCCCCCAATCAGTCCCCTCTCCCCTCCGGGAGAGGGTTAGGGTGAGGGGCTTTTGATTTAGCGCCTCATTGCTCCTGCGCCCGATAAGCCCCCGGTGTCAGCCCCGTCCATTTCTTGAACGCCCGATGAAACGCCGAAGGCTCAGAGAACCCGAGCTGCTCGGCAATCTGTTGCAACGACAGCTCCGCCCGGCCCAGATGATAGATGGCGATATCCCGCCGCAGCTGATCCTTGAGTTCCTGAAAACTGGTGCCTTCCTCGCGCAAATGCCGGCGCAAGGTTTGCGGGCTGATATGCAGATGCGCGGCGACGGCTTCCAGATCCGGCCAACTCGCAGCGTCGCGACTGAGCAAGCGGCGCAGGCGGCTGCTCAGGCTGTCGCCGTCGTCCGGGCGCGAGAGCAGGTCGGCGGGGGAGCGTTCGAGAAAATGCTTGAGCGTGCGTTCGTCCTGCAACAGCGGCATGGCCAGATAGCGACTGTGAAACAGCAGACTGCTCTGCTCGGCATCAAAGGTCAGCGGGCAGGGGAACAGCAGGTCGTATTCGCTGCCGTGCTCGGGGCGCGAATAGCTGAAGGTTGCCTGCTCGAGGCGAATGCGCTGGCCGATCAGCCAACTGCCGAGGCGGTGCCAGATCACCAACAGACTCTCGCTGAGAAAATGATCCGGGTCCCACCACTGCGCGTCGTCCAGGCTCAAACGCACCCATTCGTCTTCGCGACGCAGGGTCAGGCGTGGGGCGTCGGGGAACAGGCTGTAAAACAACAAGCCACGTTGCAGAGCCTTCTCCAGGTTGCGGCAGTGAATCGAGGCGTGGCACATCATGGCGAAGCTGCCGGGCTTGCTCGGGGCGTTACCGAAACCCAGGTATTCGTTGTCCAGCGCCAGCCACAGCCCTTGAATCAGCCGGGTGAACTGCTCAGGGGCAATCCGCGCGCGGGGCTCGTCGAGCAACTCCGGGCTGATTCCCAGTTGCTGTAACAGGCCTGAATAATCCAGGCCGCGCCGGCGCGCACCGCCAAGGGCGGCGCGGGCGAAATGGCTGGCGATGGTGCGTTCGCGCATAAGCGGCAATCCTTGTTCAGGCACCGATCGTAATGGCGGGCCGGCAACGCCACAAGGCGGATTTCCGCCAAATTGCAGGACGCTGAACGCTCAGTTGGCGGAAATCCGCCATGACTCAAGTCGCTGATTGGTGACAGGAAAATCCCGCAGGTCCTGATATCAAAAGGCTTGCTGCCGTTCGCACCAATCTGGCACGACGTTTGCGATACAAGCGACAGAAGCGTGCACTTCTTCCGCCCGGGAGGATGCCGTTCCAACAACAAATCCCTCCAGTGCAGGAGGGTTCGCAATTAAGGTTCGGCGCTCGACAGATGGATGTTGCCGCTGGACGCTTGAGGAAACCTGCAATGACGACTCGTCAGCCACTGTACAAATCCCTGTATTTCCAGGTGATCGTTGCCATCGCCATCGGCATCCTGCTCGGTCACTTCTATCCGCAGACCGGTGTGGCCCTCAAGCCACTGGGTGACGGCTTCATCAAGCTGATCAAAATGGTCATCGCCCCGATCATCTTCTGTACTGTTGTCAGCGGCATCGCCGGCATGCAGAACATGAAGTCGGTAGGCAAGACCGGCGGCTACGCGCTGCTGTACTTCGAAATCGTTTCGACCATTGCCCTGCTGATCGGTCTGGTCGTGGTCAACGTTGTGCAACCGGGCGCCGGCATGCACATCGACGTCACCACCCTCGACGCCTCGAAAATCGCCACCTACGTGACGGCCAGTAAAGACCAGAGCATTGTCGGTTTCCTTCTCAATGTGATCCCGAACACCATCGTCGGCGCGTTCGCCACCGGTGACATCCTGCAAGTGCTGATGTTCTCGGTGATCTTCGGCTACGCCCTGCATCGCCTCGGCTCGTACGGCCGTCCGCTGCTGGACATGATCGATCGCTTCGCCCACGTGATGTTCAACATCATCAACATGATCATGAAACTGGCGCCACTGGGTGCGTTCGGTGCCATGGCGTTCACCATCGGTGCCTACGGTGTCGGCTCGCTGGTGCAACTGGGCCAGTTGATGATCTGCTTCTACATCACCTGCGTCCTGTTCGTCGTGCTGGTGCTGGGTGCGATCTGCCGGGCTCACGGTTTCAGCGTGTTCAAACTGGTGCGTTACATCCGTGAAGAGCTGTTGATCGTACTGGGTACGTCCTCGTCGGAATCGGCACTGCCACGCATGCTGATCAAGATGGAGCGTCTGGGCGCGAAGAAATCCGTCGTGGGTCTGGTGATCCCGACCGGTTACTCGTTCAACCTTGACGGTACTTCGATCTACCTGACCATGGCCGCCGTGTTCATCGCCCAGGCGACCGACACGCACATGGACATCACCCACCAGATCACCCTGCTGCTGGTGCTGCTGCTGTCCTCCAAAGGCGCGGCGGGTGTGACCGGTTCGGGCTTCATCGTCCTGGCCGCGACACTGTCGGCAGTAGGTCACCTGCCGGTTGCCGGTCTGGCGCTGATCCTCGGTATCGACCGCTTCATGTCCGAAGCCCGCGCACTGACCAACCTGGTCGGTAACGCTGTAGCGACCATCGTCGTCGCCAAGTGGGTCAAGGAGCTGGACACCGATCAACTGCAGACCGAGCTGGCTTCCGGCGGTCGCGGTATCTCCGATGAGCGTGAAGAAGACGACCTGGGTGTGGCTGAAGGCCCAACCCCGAGCAATGTGAAGTAAGCATCGCTTGCACAGAAAAACCCGCTTCGGCGGGTTTTTTCTTGCCCGGAATTTGAGCGCAACGGTCACACCTGCTGACATTTGCGGTGATTGCCGCATCGCCGATGGCTGCCTAGGCTGAGTACATCGCCCAAGGAGTTCGCCCATGTCTGCACCGCTGGCCTCACTGAAGATTCTCGATTTCTCGACCTTGCTGCCGGGGCCGTTCGCCTCGTTGCTGCTGGCGGACATGGGCGCCGAGGTGCTGCGCATCGAATCGCCGACGCGTATGGATCTGCTGCGGGTGCTGCCGCCGCATGATGGCGGGGTCTCAGCCAGCCACGCCTATCTGAACCGCAACAAGCGCAGTCTGGCGCTGGACCTGAAACAGCCCGAAGCGCTGCAGATCATCAAGCAACTGCTGGGCGAATACGACATCGTGCTCGAGCAGTTTCGCCCCGGGGTGATGGAGCGCCTGGGCCTGGGTTATGAAGCGTTGAAAGCGATCAATCCAAAGCTGATTTATGTGTCGATCAGCGGTTACGGCCAGACCGGGCCGTACAAGGAGCGCGCCGGGCATGACATCAATTATCTGGCGCTGGCGGGACTCGCCAGTTACACCGGACGCGCCGACAGCGGGCCGTTGCCGCTGGGCATGCAGGTGGCGGACGTGGCGGGCGGCTCGCTACACGGCGTGATCGGCTTGCTGGCAGCGGTGATTGCCCGTCAGCAAACCGGGCAGGGCACCCATCTGGATGTGAGCATGACCGACTGCGCGTTCAGCCTGAACGCCATGGCCGGCGCTGGCTATCTGGCCTGCGGCGCGGAACCGGGCCGCGAAGATCAGATGCTCAACGGCGGCAGTTTCTATGACTATTACCGCACCCGGGATGGGCGCTGGATGTCGGTGGGCAGTCTGGAGCCGGCCTTCATGCAGCAATTGTGCACGGCGCTGGGCCGGCCGGAGCTGGCGGCGCAAGGGTTGTCGCCCAGGCCTGAGCAACAACAAGCCTTGAAAGAGGCGTTGCGCATCGAATTCGAGCGGCACGATTTTGCAGAACTGTGTGAATTGTTCGCCGGGGTCGATGCCTGTGTCGAGCCGGTGTTGAGTTTGGGCGAGGCGTTGCGCCATCCGCAGTTACAGGCGCGGGAGCTGGTGACCCAGGTGCCGCGCGGCGATGGTACGACGCAGGCGCAGATGGCCTGTCCGTTGAAATTCTCTGAAGCATTGCCGGCGCCAAGGCATGTTGGCGCGGGGTTGGGGCAGCATACGGATGAGGTGTTGAGGGAGTTGGGACTTAGCCCTTCGAAAATTGAAGACCTGCGTCGCGCCAAAGTCATTCTTTAGCGCCTGTAACGGCCTCATCGCTGGCAAGCCAGCTCCCACAGGTTCCCAGGTGTTCACAAAACCTGTGGGAGCTGGCTTGCCAGCGAAAGGGCCAGTCAGGGCACCGCAGGAACCAACTATTCCACCCGCATTTCACCACTGAACACCAAGGTACTGCGGCAGCGCCGGCACAGATACCGCCGCCCTTGCCGCACCAGGCCATGGCGCTGGGCGGTAAACGGGAAATCACTGTCGGGGCACGGGCATTTGTAGATATAGCGGGTCACGCTGCGCCGCTTGATTTCATAGGTGTGGCAGCGATCCGGCGGCAATTCGTAGACGCCGCGCATGATCAGTTGCCACTCCTCGCCATGGGGCTGGATGCGGTCGCCGAACAGTTGATGAGCGATCAGGTGGGCGACTTCGTGGGCCACGGTCTGCTTGAGGAAGTGTTCGGTGTTTTCCCGGTACAGCTGCGGGTTGAAGCGCAGCAGGTTCTCGTGCAGATGCGCGACACCGGCTTTCTGCCCGCGCAGCTTGAGACTGACCACGGGGCGTTTGAAGGAACGTTTGAAAAAGGATTCAGCGAGTTGGTAACAATCTTCGACGCGGGTATTGAGTTGCTCGGGCATGCTTGATGGATCTCCAGAGACGCCGAGTATGCCGCAACCCCGGCGACTTGCGAATCGCCGACCTGCCGAATGGTCGTCGCCCCAACGAGAAGGCCGCCTTGCGGCGGCCTGTATTGGCAGATGTTGTTTTTCTCAGGGAGGAAACAGGTCAGTTGGTATAGACCGGGCCGACACCCAGGCCCCAGACAATCACGGTGAACGCCATGATCGCCACCAGCACCACCAGCCCAACCGCGAGCACCGAGCTGGAAAACAGAAAACCTTCATCCGAAGGGATGTTCATGAACGTCGGCAGACCGACGTACAGCAGATACACCGTGTAGCAGATGGCCGCCGTACCGACGATCATCCCCAGCCACATGTGCGGATAAAGCGCCGCCAGGCCGCCGACAAACAACGGTGTCGCGGTGTAAGTGGCAAATGCCACGCAACGGGCCAGGCTTGGATTGGCGTCATAGGTGCGCGCCATCCAGTGCACGAAGGCGCCCATTACCGCGACCCCGCCGAGCATCGCCAGGTAGGACATGATGGTCATCCACAGAGCGCTTTCAAACGTGAGCATTACCGGCGCGCGATTGCCGATCACCCAGCCGACCTGGGTCGTGCCGATGAACGCCGACACAGCGGGGATCGCCGCCAGAATCAGCGTGTGCGTCAGGTACATGTGGCTGATGCTTTCCTCTTGGTCGCCACGGATCTCCTTCCATTCCTGATCGGGGTGGGTAAACAGTCCCACTACGTGATGGATCATGCCATTCACTCCTCTTGTCATTGCCATCGCCCCCCAACGGAGCGCCTACGGGCCAAGATGGCCGAGCAAATACAGGTCTTCAGATGTGTGCGACCTTATGTCGCAGTATAGAAAGGACTCCAACGCACCGGTATGCCGGGCTTAGAGCAAATCGCGCTGTAAACATTGCAGGTAATCGCCTCGGGGTCTTGCGGGGAAGGCATTTTTGGGGTTGAAACACTTTTGTGGCGAGGGGATTTATCCCCGTTCGGCTGCGCAGCAGTCGCCAAGCCATACACCGCGCAGTGTCAGGCAATACGAGTTCTCAGGTTTTGGGGCTGCTTCGCAACCCAGCGGGGATAAATCCCCTCGCCACAGATGCTTCGCGCTACCAGGGTTTTTGCGTAAAATGCCGGCCTTTCGTCACACCTCACGGATTTCGCGTCATGGGCACTCTTACGGTCAACCAGAACAAACTGCAAAAGCGCCTGCGCCGCCTGGCCGGCGAAGCGGTCGCCGATTTCAACATGATCGAAGATGGCGACAAGGTCATGGTCTGCCTGTCCGGGGGCAAGGACAGCTACACCATGCTCGACGTGCTGATGCACCTGCAGAAGGTTGCACCGATCAAGTTCGACATCGTCGCGGTGAACATGGACCAGAAACAGCCGGGCTTTCCTGAGCACGTGCTGCCGGCCTACCTGAAAGAACTGGGCATCGAGTACCACATCGTCGAGAAGGACACTTACTCGGTGGTCAAGGAACTGGTGCCGGAAGGCAAGACCACCTGTTCGCTGTGCTCGCGCCTGCGTCGCGGTACCCTGTACACCTTTGCTGACGAAATCGGCGCGACGAAAATGGCCCTCGGTCATCACCGCGACGACATCGTCGAAACGTTCTTCCTCAACATGTTCTTCAACGGCACCCTCAAAGCGATGCCGCCGAAGCTGCGCGCCGACGATGGCCGCAACGTGGTGATTCGTCCGCTGGCGTACTGCAACGAGAAGGACATTCAGGCCTACTCGGACCTCAAGCAATTCCCGATCATCCCGTGCAACCTCTGCGGCTCGCAGGAAAACCTGCAGCGCCAGGTGGTCAAGGAAATGCTTCAGGACTGGGATCGCAAGACCCCGGGCCGTACCGAATCGATTTTCCGCAGCCTGCAGAACGTGGTGCCGTCGCAACTGGCCGACCGCAACCTGTTCGACTTCACCAGCCTGAAGATCGACGAGACTGCAGCTTCGCGCTTCGTTAACGTCGTCAATCTGTAAACACCTTCAAATGTGGGAGCGAGCCTGCTCGCGAAAGCGGTGTGTCATTCAACTGATTGGTTGACTGAGACTCCCTCTTCGCGAGCAGGCTCGCTCCCACATTGGTTTCTTCGCTTCATTCAATAGGAGAGGGCATGCGCGATTACAAGTGGCTGCACGAATACTGTCTGAACCGTTTCGGTTCGGCGGCTGAACTGGAAGCCCATCTGCCCGTTCCCAAGACCCCCGCACAACTGCGCAAGATCCGCGACGACCGCTACCTCTCGACCATGGCCCTGCGGGTTTTTCGCGCCGGGATCAAGCACAGCCTGGTCGACGCCAAGTGGCCGGCGTTCGAAGAGGTGTTCTTCAAGTTCGATCCGGAAAAAGTCGTGCTGATGAGCGCCGAGCACCTTGAGCGGCTGATGCAGGACGCGCGGATCATCCGCCATCTGGGCAAGCTGAAAAGTGTGCCGCGCAATGCGCAGTTCATTCTCGATGTGGAAAAGGACAAGGGCAGCTTCGGCGCATTGATCGCCGACTGGCCGGTGACCGATATCGTCGGCCTGTGGACGTACCTGAAAAAGCACGGCCACCAACTCGGCGGGCTGTCGGCGCCACGCTTTTTGCGCATGGTCGGCAAGGACACGTTCGTGCCGAGCTACGACGTGGTCGCGGCGCTTAATGCGCAGAAGATCGTCGACAAAGTGCCGACCAGTCAGCGCGATCTGGCGACGGTGCAGAACGCGTTCAACCAGTGGCATGAGCAGAGTGGCGGACGGCCGATGAGCCAGATTTCGATGATGCTTGCCTATACCGTCAACCATTAAAACCGCGTCGCTGCATTCGCGAGCAGGCTCGCTCCCACCTCTGGAATGCATTCCCTGTGGGAGCGAGCCTGCTCGCGAAAGCGGTTGGTCAGGCGACGCTGATCTCGCCTTCGCCAGCCAATTTGCGATTCAACTGATAGCGCCAGCGCACATACAGCAGCGCCGAGCAGAACACCGCCAGGCTCGCGGCCATTTCCAGCAGGCCGAACAGCTGCCGGTTGGGGTCGTACGCCGCCAGAGCGCCTTTGATGAAGTACAGGTTCACCACAAAACACATCCACGAATGGCCACGGGCGCTGCCCATGATCATCGCCGGGGCGAGGACCAGCCACGGGATCAGCTCGACCAGCAGAATCACCCAAGGCCGCGCGCCATGCAGGTCGGCGAACAGCAGGTAATAAGCCGCCAGCAAGCCGGCGAGGGCGAAAAAGCTCAGCAGGCTGAGCACGCGCATCGCCTTCACCCGTGGCTCAAGCCACTCTATCGAGGGCAGGACTTTCGGCTTCTTCGCCATCAGCCCACCAGCTTCTGTGCGGTTTTCGCCAGGCGCAGACCGAGTGCGCGACACAGCGCCACTTCGTGCTGATCAAGACCGTTCTTGCCGTCGGCACCGGCGTGATGGCTGGCCCCGTAAGGCGTGCCGCCACCTTCGGTTTCGAGCAGGGCCGATTCGCTGTAGGGCAGGCCGGTGATCAACATGCCGTGATGCAACAGCGGCAACATCATCGACAGCAGCGTGGTTTCCTGACCGCCGTGCAGGCTGGCGGTGGAGGTAAACACGCCGGCCGGTTTGCCGACCAGCGCGCCAGTCAGCCAGAGGTTGCTGGTGCCGTCGAGGAAGTACTTGAGCGGCGCGGCCATGTTGCCGAAACGCGTCGGACTGCCCAAGGCGAGGCCGGCGCAGTTCTTCAGATCATCGAGGCTGGCGTAGAGCGCGCCTTCAGCGGGAATCTCCGCCGCCACCGCTTCGCACTCGGTGGAAATCGCCGGCACTGTGCGCAGACGCGCTTCCATTCCGGCCTGCTCGATGCCACGGGCGATTTGCCGGGCCATCTCGTTGGTCGAACCGTTGCGGCTGTAATAGAGAACCAGAATGTACGGCGTGCTCATGGCAACAACTCCAGCACGTTTTCCGGTGGGCGACCGATGACGGCTTTGTCGCCTGCTTCAAGAATCGGCCGCTCCATGAGTTTCGGGTGCGTGGCGATGGCGTCGATCAGCTGCTGCTCGCTGAGGCTGGCGTCGGCCAGGTTCAGGGTTTTGTATTCCTCTTCACCGCTGCGCAGCAGCTGTCGCGCGCTGATCCCGAGCTTGCCGAGCAGGGCCTTGATCTGCGCGGCGCTGAGCGGCGTTTCCAGGTAGCGCACGACATTCGGATGCAAGCCGCGGGCTTCGAGCAGTTCCAGCGCGCCGCGGGATTTCGAGCAGCGCGGATTGTGATAAAGCGTCAAATCGGTCATGGCGGGTCGCTTCTGGCGTAAAGTGGCGGCTATTCTAACTGTGCGGCGCGCAATCCAGAACCGTCAGAGGCGATGGGTCGCAGGCGCTTTCGAATTTTCACAAGGAACACGACATGACACGGCGATTGGCAGCGGCATTGACGATAATCGGGGCGTTGATGCTGGGGGGCTGCGGTAATGATTACGGCATCGACCAGAACGGCCAGAAGGTAGCGTCCGAACGTCTGGACAAGCAGTGGGTGGTGCTCAATTACTGGGCCGAATGGTGTGGCCCATGCCGCACGGAAATTCCCGAGCTGAATCATTTGGCTGATGAGCTCAAGAGCAAGAACGTCGGGGTGTTCGGGGTCAATTTCGACAACGTGCAGGGCGCGGAGCTGAAAGAGGCAAGCGAGAAACTCGGCATCAAGTTCACCGTGCTGGCGCAGGATCCGGCCGAGCTGTTCGACCTGCCGCGCAGTGAGGCGCTGCCGGTGACGTTCATCATTGATGACAAGGGCAAGGTGCGTGAGCAGTTGCTGGGTGAGCAGACGGCGGCGGGGGTGATGGCGAAGCTGGAGGCGTTGCGGAACAAGTAACCTGTGGCGAGGGGATTCATCCCCGTTGGGTCGCGAAGCGGCCCCATGCGCAGTTCCAGGCGAACTGCAAACTCAGGGCTGCTACGCAGCCCAACGGGGATGAATCCCCTCGCCACAGGTAACCCCTGTGGGCACAGAAGGGGCTTAGCCCTCTTCCAGCCACCAGCGCAACGGTTTGCCTTGAGCCGGCCAGAAGCGTATCTGCTCGATGGGCGAAATGTCCCAGCGCTCGACTTTTTCCAGCGCCTGCAGGAACCGTTGTTCCTGCTCCATCAGCGCCGGGGCGCATAGCTTGCGGGTCTTGCCGATCTTGCCGAAGCTCAGCTTGTCGCCGTCCTGCGTGTAGGGTGCGAACCAATGATTACAGCCGCCGTTGCCGTAGGCGCGGCCGTCATCGCCGAGGGTCACGGTCAGATGGCTGTAATCCATCAGCGGTCGCTCGCCGATCCATTCCAGAATGTAGCTGCGGTTGTGCTGCAGTTGCACCGGCTCTGCGGCGCAACCAGCCAGGCCGACACCGATCAGTGCGGTCAGGGCGAGGCGTTTCATCATGCAGGCTCCTGGCATTTCGGGCACAGGTGCTTGTCGCCGACGGCTTTCCAGCCGAGCTCGGCGATGCGCGCGGTGGCGGCGGGTTTCTCGGCGGTCTTGCCGAGTTTGGCATCCACAGCGAATTCGAAACTCAGCTCTTTCGCGCAGCTGTCGCAGTTGACCTGCCAGGTGTGAATGGCCAGTTCGCCGAACACCGGGCCTGTGGTCATTGCGGTCCATTGGCCTGGCGGATTGATCAAGTGGCGGACCGTGTCGACGGTCAGGCGCATGGACAAATCCTTGCTGCCTTTGAGGGTGACCAACAGGGCATCGCCGATGCGGATCGAGCCACCGTTACCGGTCACCTGATAGCGGCCCGGAACGAGGGCGCGGCATTCGGTGAGGGTGTGTTGCGGGTTCATCAGGGTGTAGCGGAAATCGTGTTCGACCATGGGTCCTCCAAATATGCGCGACATGCTAGCACGGGCTCGATTGCAGAATGATGCACGCGTGCGACCTTCGATCCGGTTCAAATGCAGCGACAGTCATGGCAAACTGCCGGCCCCCGAATCTGAAGGAACGGAACATGGCGCTGATCGAATGTTATGAATGCAAGCGGAGCATCAGTTCCGAAGCGCTGGTGTGCATTCACTGCGGCGCGCCGATGGCCGAACATGCCGCCATGCAGGCGCAATCGACGGCGGCACCGGTGCAGGCCGCGACGATTTCCTTCGGCAGCCTGCCACGCAACAACGCAGTGCCCGAGGCGGTTGCGCCGCCAGTGTCCGAGCCTTTACCCAAAGTGATGCCGGCAGCAGCAGGGCGTCGCCGTCGTCAGCAGGCCGCAGAACAGGCCCGCGAGGAGCAGCAACCGCTCAACACCGATGGCAGCCGCCCGGTGGAGGGCTGGCTGAAAATCATGGTGTTTCTGCTACCGGCGTTTTTCGTCTGGTTCCTGCTGCGCAACGGCCATTCGAGCAAGCAGCGCCTGCTCGGGTTCGGCTGGCTGGGCTTGCTGATCCTGGCGTCTTCGCTGTCCAAGTAAGCGCTTCAACCCTCGACCTGGTTCTGCGGCGCACCTGCCGCCCAGGTCGCGATGTTGTGCAGGGTGGTCGCGGCAATCGCGCCCAATGCTTCGCGGGTCAAAAACGCCTGATGCGCGGTGATGATCACGTTGGGAAACGTCAGCAGACGCGCCAGCACATCGTCCTGCAACGGCAGGTCGGAGCGATCCTCGAAAAACAGCTGCGCCTCTTCCTCGTAAACATCCAGCCCCAGATACCCGAGTTGACCGTCCTTGAGCGCGTCGATCAGCGCCGGCGTATCCACCAGCCCGCCACGCCCGGTGTTGATCAGCATCGCCCCCGCCTGCATGTGCGCCAGTGAATCGCGATTGATCAGGTGCTTGCTCTGCTCGTTGAGCGGGCAATGCAGGCTGATGATCCGCGACTGCGCGAGCAACTCCGGCAGGCTCAGATAACGTGCGCCCAACGCCAGCACCTCGGGATTGGGATACGGATCGTAGGCCAGCAATTCACAGCCGAAGCCGTGCATGATTTTCGCGAACGTTGCACCGATCTGTCCGGTGCCGACGATGCCGACGGTCTTGCCGACCAGATCGAAACCGGTCAGGCCATGCAGGCTGAAATCGCCTTCGCGGGTGCGGTTGTAGGCACGGTGCAAGCGACGATTGAGGGCGAGGATCAGCGCCACCGCATGTTCGGCCACGGCATGCGGCGAGTAGGCCGGCACACGCACGACGGCCAGGCCGAGGCGTTTCGCCGCCGGCAGGTCGACATGGTTGTAACCGGCCGAACGCAGGGCAATCAGCCGCGTACCGCCAGCCGCGAGGCGTTCGAGCACCGGGGCGCTGAGGTCGTCATTGATGAACGCGCAGACCACCTCGTGCTGCTCGGCCAGCGCCGCCGTATCGAGGCTCAGTCGCGCCGCTTGAAAATGCAATTCGAGCCCGGCCGGGCAGTCGGCGCCGAGAAAGCTGTCGCGATCGTAGGTCTGACTGCTGAAAAAGATTGTGCGCATGAATCCTCCTGGAACATCGACGCGGGCCGCAATGGCCCGCGACAACTGTAGCGCTTTGCGCGTGCAGCGCCTTGCCGTGGATCAGGCGCTGATGCGCGCCTGCGCTGCGAGTCGATTGATCGAGCGCTCCAGTTCATCCAGCGCGGCGGCGGCTTTCGGATCGTCCTGCTTGAGCAGGGTTTCGCTGCGCTGGCAGGCGGCGCGCAGTTGCGGCACGCCGCAATAACGGGTCGCGCCGTGCAAGCGGTGCACGCGTTCAAGCAGGGCATTCTGGTCGTGGCTGTCACGCGCGGCGCGAATCGCTTCACGGTCGGCTTCCAGCGAGGCCAGCAGCATGGCGAGCATGTCTGCCGCCAGATCCGCTTTGCCCGCCGCCAGGCGCAAGCCTTCTTCGTGATCGAGCACCGGCAGTTCCTGCTGACTCGCCGCGCTGTCGCCGTTGCGCTCCGGCGCCTGATTGCGCAAGGCCAGCCCGGTCCACTTCAACACCACCTGCGCCAGTTGCCGCTCGCTGATCGGTTTGGTCAGATAGTCGTCCATGCCGCTTTGCAGCAGCGCGCGTTTTTCGTTGGCCATGGCGTGGGCAGTGAGGGCGACGATCGGCAGCGGCGTGCAATGCCGCTCGCTTTCCCACTGGCGAATGGTTTCAGTGGTCTGGCGACCGTCCATGCCCGGCATCTGCACGTCCATCAGCACCAGATCGAAAGATTCGGTTTGCACCGCTTTGACGGCCGCGTAACCGCTTTCCACTGCGAGTACGCGGGCGCCCATGTCTTCGAGCAGGGTTTGCACCAGCAACAGATTGGCCGGGTTGTCGTCGACACACAGCACGCGCGGCGCACGGCTGGACAGCGGCTCGCCCGGTTCGCTGCGGGTCTGGCGCGGATTGACCAGATCGGACAACGCCCGGCGCAGCTTGCGCGTACACGCCGGTTTGGCTTGGAGCTGGCTGTGCGGGTTGGGCACCGACAGATGAAACAGCGTCTGTTCGGTGGTCGGGCACAGCACCAGCACTTTGCAGCCCAGATGTTCAAGGTCCCAGATGTGCTGGTTCAAACGCTCCGGGAGCATGTCGTTGCTGGTGATGCCGATCACCGCCAGATCGATCGCCTGATCGGTCTGATGCGCGCCGGTAACGCCATTGCTCAGGCTTTCCAGGGTATTGAACGGCGTAACTTGCAGTCCGCAGTCTTCCAGCTGATGTTGCAAGGCCTGACGCGCCAGTTCGTGGTTTTCCAGCACCGCCACACGGCGCCCGAGCAATGGCGCGGCGGGCAGGTCTTCGGCGTCGTCGCGAGTCTTGGGCAGGCTCAGGCTGATCCAGAATTCCGAGCCCTCGCCCGGGGTGCTGTCGACGCCGATCTCGCCGCCCATCTGTTCGATCAGACGCTTGGAAATCACCAGCCCCAGCCCGGTGCCGCCGGGTTGACGCGACAGCGAATTGTCGGCCTGACTGAAAGCCTGGAACAGCGCGCGGACATCCTGACTCGACAGACCGATGCCGGTGTCCTGAATGCTGATGCGCAGTTGCACGCTGTCTTCGTGTTCGTCTTCGAGCATCGCCCGGGCGACGATGGTGCCTTCGCGGGTGAACTTGATCGCGTTGCTGACCAGATTGGTGAGGATCTGCTTCAGGCGCAGCGGATCGCCGACCAGCGACAGCGGCGTATCGCGATAGACCAGGCTGACCAGCTCGAGCTGCTTGGCATGCGCTGCCGGGGCGAGAATGGTCAGGGTGTCTTGCAGCAGGTCGCGCAGGTTGAACGGAATGTGATCGAGCACCAGTTTGCCGGCCTCGATCTTCGAGAAGTCGAGAATCTCGTTGATGATTCCCAACAGGCTGTCGGCAGACTTTTCGATGGTGCCCAGATAGTCGAGCTGGCGCGGGGTCAGTTCGCTTTTCTGCAACAGGTGAGTGAAGCCGAGAATGCCGTTCAGCGGCGTGCGGATCTCGTGGCTCATGTTGGCGAGGAATTCGGATTTGATCCGACTGGCTTCCAGCGCTTCTTTGCGTGCCAGGTCCAGTTCGATGTTCTGGATCTCGATGGTTTCCAGATTCTGCCGCACGTCTTCGGTGGCCTGATCGACGCTGTGCTGCAATTCTTCGCGAGCATTCTGCAGGGTGCCGGCCATGCGGTTGATGCCCGAGGCCAGTTCGTCCAGCTCCTGGCTGCCGAGGGGCGGCAAGCGGGTTTCCAGATGACCGTCCTTGAGCTGCGCAACTGCTTGTTTGATCTGGCTCAGCGGACGGTTGATGGTGCGGCCCATGCGCAACGCGAGGAGGGCGGCGCCAGCAAGTCCGGCGGCGATCAGCAGCAGGCTGGCGAACAGGCTGCGATAGCCGCGCAGCAACATGCCGTTGTGCGACAGCTCCAGCTCGACCCAGCCGAGCAGGCGTTCGGATTCTTCGGGAATGATTTCACCGGCGAGGTTGCGGTGTTTGCCGAACACCGGCATCAGGTAGCGCGTCGCGTCATTGCCGCTGCGTCGTTGCAACAGCGCGCTGTCGCCGCTTGGTGCCTGATTGAGCATGGTCGGGCCGGCGTGGGCCAGTGGCGAGCGGTCCGCCGCGAGGAAGGTCACCGCGCGCACGTCGGGTTGTTCAAGGGACTGGGTGGCGATGCGTTCAAGCAGATCGGCGTCGCCGTGACCCATCGCCGGCGCCACCAGCGGCGCCAGTTGCTCGGCGATCATTTCGCCGCGCTGCATCAATTGGCTGTGCAGGTCGGTCTGCTGCGTCCAGGTGAAATAGCCACCCAGCACCAGCGCCATCAGGCTGGTCGGCAACAAGGTCAGCAACAGCACGCGACCTTTGATTCCCAGTTTCTTGAGCACGCCTATCTCCCGCATCCCGCTGATCTGTTGACACATGCGTGCATCCGGCACGCGACATGGGCGCAGTGTAGCGATTTGCAGGCGGGCAATCTTGCGGAAAATGCAGCGCCGCCGACGCACTCGTTCGTCCGACAGGCCAAGCTTGTGTTGCCCGCTGTCGGACAATCTTGAATAATCCGCCAACTGAGAATTACTTGCAGATACTCATGACTCCTGTTTCCGTTGGCCAGCCACGCATCCTTTCCATTGAAGACGACCCGGTCCTCGGCGCGTATGTGCACGAGCATCTGGGCCGCAGCGGTTTTCAGGTGACCTGGTGCCAGAACGGCCAGGAAGGTCTGAACATCGCCCAGTGCCAGCCTTTCGACGTGGTGCTGATGGATATTCTGCTGCCGGGGCTCGATGGTCTGCAGTTGTTGACGCAATTGCGGCAGAGCCATTCGACGCCGGTGCTGCTGATGTCGGCGCTGGGTGCCGAGGCCGATCGCATCAGCGGTTTCCGCCTCGGTGCCGATGACTATCTGCCCAAGCCGTTCAGCATGGCCGAGTTGCATGTGCGCATCGAAGCGATCCTGCGCCGGGTGGCGCTGGATCGGCGCCCGCCTGCGGTTACCGCTGCGGTGGTCAGCGGCACCCTGCGTTTCGATGACGAACACTGCGACGTGTTCTTCGGCGAGCAAGCGGCCGGGTTGACCCGCAGCGAATTCCGTCTGCTGGAAACCCTGCACCGCAACACCGAGGAAGTGTTGAGCAAGGCCTTCCTTTATCAGCACGTCCTGCAACGCGGCTTTGCGGCGCACGACCGCAGCCTCGACATGCACATCAGCCAGATCCGCCGCAAACTCAAAGCCATCGGTTATACCGAGCGCGAAGTGCGCACGGTGTGGGGCAAGGGCTACGTCTTGAGCGGCGCCGATGAAACTGTCTGAGCTGCCGGGGCGGCATTCGCTGTTCTGGAAACTGGCGTGCCTGCTGGTGGCATTCTGTCTGCTGATGATCTGGTTGAGCTGGTCGTGGGGCCGCTACATGGAGGAGCGCAATCAGTTCCTCTCCAGTGACGCCCGCAGCACCCTCAGCCGTTACGCCGCGCAAGCCGAACAGGCGTGGCAGCGCGGCGGGCGCAATGGCGTCGATGACTGGTTGCAGAGCATGGAATTGCGCGAGGCCAGTTGGGTCGGGGTGATCGGCGCTGATTTGCAGTCGCTGAGCAGCCAGCCGTTGAACGCCGCGGAGGTGCAGCACCTTACCTTTTTGCGCGGCCTCGACTGGCCGATCCACAAGAAGGGCCGACCTTGGCTGCGGGTACCGTTCCCGCAGGATCCGGCCGCCGGCATTCTGGTCATCGAGTTGCCCGAGCGCTTTGTTCCGGGCAAGTACCGGGTGTTCTGGCGGGTGATCACCAACGGCGTGATTCCCGGGCTGTTCACCCTGTTGCTCTGTGTCGGCCTGTATCGCCTGCTGGTGGTGCCGCTGAACAACCTGCGCGAACAGGCCAACGCCTGGCGCGCCGATCAGTTGAACGTGCGCCTGTCGAGCGGCATCACCCAGCGCCCGGATGAACTCGGTGAGCTGGCGCGGGCCTTCGATTCCATGTCCGAGCGCCTGCAAAGCACAGTCGCCTTGCAGCAGCAGTTATTGCGCGACTTGTCCCACGAACTGCGCACGCCGCTGAGCCGTCTGCGTGTGGCCAGCGAAAGCGAACAAGGTCTGCCGCAGCTACGCGAGCGCATCGGCCGCGAGGTCGACGGCATGCAGCGGCTGGTCGAAGACACCCTGCAACTGGCCTGGCTCGACACCGACCGCTCACCGTTGCCGGATGAAGCGATCCAGATTCAGGCGCTGTGGGAAATGCTCACCGACAACGCCTGTTATGAAAGCGGCTGGCCGAGCCTGCAATTGCAATGCTCGGTCGAAGCTTCGTGTTGGGTGCGCGGCAACCTCAATACCCTCGCGCAAGCGCTGGAAAACATCCTGCGCAACGCCATTCGTCGCTCGCCCGAGGGCGGGATTGTGCGGCTCGATGGACGGCGCGATGGCGAGTATTGGCATTTGTGGCTGGAGGATGAGGGCGGCGGCGTGGCTGACGAAGATCTGCAGCGGATCTTTTCGCCGTTCATTCGATTGGACGGATCGAGACCCGGGGATGGTGGCTTTGGCCTGGGCTTGAGCATTGCGCGTAATGCGGTGCAGCGCCAGGGCGGGTTGCTCTGGGCGCAAAACACCGGGGCGGGGCTGCGGTTGAATTTGCGCTTGCTGGCGGATGATGGCGTCGCCCATGCGGACGCCTTCGCGAGCAGGCTCGCTCCCACAATGGCTGTGCATTCACCGCAGATCGCATAAGCAAAATTCATCCCCTGTGGGAGCGAGCCTGCTCGCGAATTCAAGCATCACCACAAGAACTGAGTGTTACTCAAATAAAAGTCGCACCACTGGCGCGACTTTTATTTGCTTATTCCCATAAACCATAAGCACCGCACTTTGCGTGATATGGCCTGCGCGGGTTTGCCGGTATGATAGGCGCCCCCGCACGTCTGGATTGCGAATACGCCATGACCTTGCAGTACCCAACCATCGCCGATTGCGTCGGCAACACGCCGCTGGTGCGTTTGCAGCGCCTGCCCGGCGCCACCAGCAACACCCTTTTGCTCAAGCTCGAAGGGAACAACCCGGCGGGTTCGGTCAAGGACCGCCCGGCGTTGTCGATGATCACTCGCGCCGAGTTGCGCGGGCAGATCAATCCCGGCGATACGCTGATCGAGGCGACCTCCGGCAACACCGGCATCGCGCTGGCGATGGCCGCTGCGATCAAGGGTTACAAGATGATCCTGATCATGCCGGACAACTCCAGCGCCGAGCGTAAAGCGGCGATGACCGCTTACGGTGCCGAGCTGATTCTGGTGACTCAGGAAGAGGGCATGGAAGGCGCCCGCGATCTGGCCCAGCGTATGGAAGCCGAAGGCCGTGGCAAGGTGCTCGACCAGTTCGCCAATGGCGACAACCCGGAAGCGCACTACACCACCACCGGTCCGGAAATCTGGCGTCAGACCCAGGGCAGCATCACCCATTTCGTCAGTTCGATGGGCACCACCGGGACCATCATGGGCGTGTCGCGCTACCTCAAAGAACAGAGCGACAGCGTACAGATCGTCGGCCTGCAACCGATGGAAGGCTCGGCCATTCCCGGCATCCGCCGCTGGCCGCAGGAATACCTGCCGAAGATTTACCAGGCTGACCGCGTCGATCGCATCGTCGATATGGCGCAAAGCGAAGCCGAAGACGTGACCCGGCGTCTGGCCCGCGAAGAAGGCATCTTCTGCGGCGTGTCCTCGGGCGGTGCGGTGGCAGCGATGCTGCGCCTGTCCAGAGAAGTTGAAAACGCGGTGATCGTTGCGATCATCTGCGACCGTGGCGACCGTTATCTGTCGACCGGCATTTTCGACGCGCCGAACTGATGGCCAAGCACGAACGAGGCCTGCGCTTCCAGCCCACCGGCGGCAGCAAGGCGCCACAGATCCCGACCGGCAAAAAGCAGCGCTTGAGTATCGAGCGCCTGGCCAATGACGGTCGCGGTATCGCGTTTTTCGAAGGCAAAACCTGGTTCGTCCTCGGCGCCCTTGCCGGTGAAGAGGTCGAAGCACGGGTGCTCGGCGCCCACGGCAAAGTGGTCGAGGCGCGTACCGAGCGCGTGTTCACGGCCAGCGACGTGCGGCGCCCGGCAGCATGCCCACACTTCGGCCGCTGTGGCGGTTGCAGCGTTCAGCACTTGCCCCACGCTGAACAACTCGCCCTGAAACAGCGCATGCTCGCCGAGCAATTGTCGCGGGTGGCCGGTGTCGAACCTGAAGAGTGGGCGGCGCCGCTGAGCGGCCCGGAATTCGGCTACCGTCGGCGCGCGCGCATCGCCGTGCGCTGGGACATGAAGGCAAAAAAACTCGAAGTGGGTTTCCGCGCTGCCGGCAGTCAGGACATCGTCGCGATCAGCGAATGCCCGGTGCTGGTACAGCCCTTGCAACCGATCATGACCCGCTTGCCAGAGATGCTGCGGCGCTTGAGCAAACCGCAGGCGCTGGGCCATGTCGAGTTGTTCAGCGGCTCATCTCTGGCGCTATTGCTGCGGCACATGGCGCCGTTGTCCGAAGCGGATCTGACCATTCTCAAGGATTTCTGCCAGTTCCATGAAGCGCAGTTGTGGCTGCATGGCGAAGGTGAACCGCAACCGGTCGAAGCCGGTCAGAGCCTCGGCTATCGCCTGGAACAGTGGGATCTCGAGCTGGCGTACCGGCCGGGTGACTTCGTTCAGGTCAACGCCGGGGTCAACGAAGCGATGATCGCTCAGGCGCTGGACTGGCTTAAACCGACGGCTGAAGAACGCGTGCTCGACCTGTTTTGCGGGTTGGGAAATTTTGCGCTACCGCTGGCCAAAAGCGTCCGTGAAGTGGTGGCGGTGGAGGGTGTGCAGACCATGGTCGAGCGTGCCGCTGCAAATGCCATCAGTAACAATTTGCATAACACAAAGTTTTTTCAAGCCGATTTATCCCAGCCTTTGACCGATGCCCAGTGGATCGGAAACGGCTTTTCTGCGGTACTCTTGGACCCACCGCGTGACGGTGCTTTCGAGGTGGTGCGCAAGCTCGCGACCCTGGGTGCCAAACGGCTGGTATATGTGTCGTGCAATCCGGCCACGCTGGCGCGCGACACGCAGGAATTGATCAAGCAGGGCTACCGGTTAAAACGTGCCGGGATTCTCGATATGTTTCCTCAGACGGCACATGTCGAGGCCATGGCGTTATTTGAAGCGAGCCAGGACGGCTCGTCTGAATCCGTCTGATCTGTCCGCGCAGCGCTCGCCTGAGCCCCGCGAGCGCGAACGGACACTGAGGATCAGCGATTTGACGCATTGAATCTGCGTCGTAGGGAAGGTAAAGCAGCATGGTACAGGTGAGAGCACACCAGCCGATCAACACCGACGGCAGTATCAATCTCGAGGCCTGGCTCGATCACGCGGTCAGTGTCGATCTGGCACTGGATCGCGAGGCCTTGAAAGAAGCCTGCGAGTTCGCTCGCGAGGCCGAACAGCAGTCCAATGCGAAGAAGAATCTGTGGGCCGAAGGCTCCGGCAGTTTCAGCACTGGCCTTGAGATCGCCGAGATCCTCGCCGACCTCAAGCTCGACCAGGATTCGCTGGTCGCAGCCGTTTTGTATCGCGGCGTGCGCGAAGGCCAGATCGAGCTGGCGGCCATCGGCCAGCGCTTCGGTCCGGTGGTGGCCAAGCTGATCGACGGCGTGCAGCGCATGGCGGCCATCAGCGCCAGCCTCAGCCCACGGCAATCGATGGTCATGGGCACCCAAGGGCAGGTCGAGAACCTGCGCAAGATGCTCGTGGCCATGGTCGATGACGTACGCGTTGCGCTGATCAAACTGGCCGAACGCACCTGCGCCATCCGTGCGGTGAAAACCGCCGACGATGAAAAGCGCAACCGCGTCGCTCGCGAAGTCTTCGACATCTATGCGCCGCTGGCCCATCGCCTCGGCATCGGTCACATCAAATGGGAACTGGAGGACTTGTCCTTCCGTTATCTGGAACCCGATCAATACAAGCAGATCGCCAAGTTGCTCCACGAGCGGCGGCTGGACCGCGAGCGCTTCATCAGCGACGTGATGACCCAGCTCAAGGACGAACTGCAGGCCACTGGTGTCGATGCCGACATCAGCGGCCGGGCGAAACACATCTACTCGATCTGGCGCAAAATGCAGCGCAAGGGTCTGGAATTCAGCCAGATCTATGACGTTCGCGCCGTGCGCGTGCTGGTGCCGGAAATGCGCGACTGCTACACCGCGCTCGGTATCGTCCACACCCTGTGGCGCCACATCCCGAAAGAATTCGACGACTACATCGCCAACCCGAAAGAGAACGGCTACCGCTCGCTGCACACGGCGGTGATCGGCCCGGAGGGCAAGGTCCTCGAGGTGCAGATCCGCACCCACTCCATGCACGAAGAAGCCGAACTCGGCGTCTGCGCGCACTGGCGCTACAAGGGCACCGACGTCAAATCCGGCTCGAACCATTACGAAGAGAAAATCTCCTGGCTGCGTCAGGTGCTCGAATGGCACGAAGAACTGGGTGACATCGGCGGTCTGGCCGAGCAGCTGCGCGTCGACATCGAGCCCGATCGGGTGTACATCTTCACTCCCGACGGACACGCCATCGACTTGCCGAAAGGCGCGACGCCGCTGGATTTCGCCTATCGGGTGCACACCGAAATCGGCCACAACTGCCGGGGCGCGAAGATCAACGGGCGTATCGTGCCGTTGAACTACAGCCTGCAGACCGGCGAGCAGGTCGAGATCATCACTAGCAAGCACGGCACGCCGAGCCGCGACTGGCTGAACCCGAACCTCGGTTACGTCACCACCTCGCGGGCGCGGGCGAAGATTGTTCACTGGTTCAAATTGCAGGCTCGCGATCAGAACGTTGCGGCCGGTAAAACCCTGATCGAGCGCGAACTCAATCGCCTCGGCCTGCCGGCGGTGGATTTCGACAAGCTGGCCGAAAAGGCCAACATGAAAACCGCCGAAGACATGTTCGCCGCCCTCGGTGCCGGTGACCTGCGTCAGGCGCATCTGGTCAACCTCGCGCAGCAACTGGTCGAACCGGAGCGCGGCAACGAACAGTTGGAACTGATCCCGCGCAAGGCGACCGGTTACAAGCCGGGCAAGCGCGGCGATATCCAGATCCAGGGCGTCGGCAACCTGATGACGCAAATGGCCGGTTGCTGCCAGCCACTGCCGGGCGATGCGATTGTCGGTTACATCACCCAGGGCCGTGGTGTGAGCATTCACCGCCAGGACTGCGCCTCGGTGCTGCAACTGGGCGGGCGCGAGCCGGAGCGGATCATCCAGGTCAGCTGGGGCCCGGTGCCGGTGCTCACCTATCCGGTGGACATCATCATCCGCGCCTACGACCGTTCCGGGCTGCTGCGTGACGTCTCGCAGGTGCTGCTCAACGAGCGCATCAACGTGCTGGCGGTCAACACCCGCTCGAACAAGGAAGACAACACCGCGCTGATGTCGCTGACCATCGAGATCCCCGGTCTGGATGCGCTGGGGCGGCTGCTGGGGCGGATTTCGCAATTGCCGAACATCATCGAAACACGGCGTAACCGTACCCCGTGATGCAATTGATTGTTCCCTGTGGGAGCGAGCCTGCTCGCGAAGAGGGCGTGTCAGTCGACATCTTTGTTGCAGACACAGCGCTTTCGCGAGCAGGCTCGCTCCCACAATGGTTTTGTGGTGAGACAGAAAAATGATGTACAGCCTCGAAGACCTGCTCCATTTGATGAGCCGTCTGCGCGATCCGCAGTTCGGTTGTCCGTGGGACATCAAGCAAACCTACGTGACCATCGTCCCGCACACCCTCGAAGAAGCCTATGAAGTGGCCGATGCCATCGAACGTGGCGATCTCGACCATTTGCAAGGCGAGTTGGGCGATCTGTTGTTTCAGGTGGTGTATTACAGCCAGTTGGCCAAGGAAGAAGGGCGGTTCGAATTTGCCGGGGTGATCGACAGCATCACGCGTAAACTGATCCGCCGTCATCCGCATGTGTTCCCGACGGGCGACCTGTACGCGCCGCTCGACGTGCCGCGCTTGAGCGAAGAGCAGGTCAAGCAGCGCTGGGAAGAGATCAAGGCCGAAGAGCGTGCCGAGAAAGCCTCGGCGCCCGAGCAGTTGTCCTTGCTCGACGACGTGCCGGCCACCTTGCCGGCACTGTCGCGCTCAGCCAAGTTGCAGAAGCGCGCCGGGCAGGTCGGTTTTGACTGGCCGGACGCTTTGCCGGTGCTCGACAAGGTGCGCGAAGAGCTCGATGAAGTGCTCGAAGCCATGTCCGAAAACGATCCGGTGGCGGTGGCCGACGAGATCGGCGATCTGCTGTTTTCCGTGGTCAATCTGGCCCGGCATCTGAAGGTCGATCCGGAAACCGCCTTGCGCGGCGCCAACGGCAAGTTTGAAAGACGTTTCCGTTTTATCGAACAGGCATTGCGCGACACCCACCGTCCCATGGAAGATTGCACCCTCGAAGAGTTGGACGCCCTGTGGGGCGAAGCCAAACGCCAGGAAAAGAATGAGCCCAGCTGCGGCTGAGCCGTTGCCCAAGTGAGTAAGCATTGATGAGCCTTTCCCTTCGCGACCAGTTGCTCAAAGCAGGCCTGGTCAACCAAAAGCAGGCCAAGCAGGTCAGCAAAGACAAGCAGAAGCAACAGCGCCTGGCCCACAAAGGCCAGGCCGAGCTGGACGATTCGCAGCAGCGCGCCGCCCAGGAAGCCATGGCCGAGAAGGTCAAGCGCGACCAGGAGCTGAACCGTCAGCAGCAGGAAAAAGCCGAGGCCAAGGCTCGTGCCGCGCAGGTCAAGCAGTTGATCGAAGTCTCGCGTCTGCCCAAGCTGACCACCGAGGACTACTACAACTTCGTCGACGACAAGAAGGTCAAGCGCATCTCGGTCAACACGCTGATGCGCAACAAGCTCAGCAGCGGTTCGCTGGCGATCGTGCACCACAACGGCGGCTATGAAGTGATTCCCCGTGAAGCGGCGCTGAAGATCCAGGAGCGCGACCCGCAGCGCATCGTCCAGCTCAACGTGCAGACTGAAGAGGTCAACGCTGAGGACGATCCGTACGCGGCGTACCAGATCCCTGACGATCTGATGTGGTAAATCCACGGCTGTAAAAACGACGAACCCCGCTCATGGCGGGGTTTGTCGTTTTCAAATGCTGTGTTGTTTCAGGCGGACTTCAGTTCTCTTTGCTGTTCCTGCACTTCCAGTTCAGCCTTGTAGTTGTGGGCATCGATCTCGTTGTGAAACATACCGACCAGCAAGTCTTGTTGATGCACATCCCAGATACGGATGCCGGCGGCCAGGCCTTCGTGGGACATGTGTGAATCGTCGCGTTCAGTTACTTTTACAGTCATCTGCTAGCTCCAGATCTCAAGTTACTGCACCAAGGCATGTGCAGGACTCTGTTATAGGATTTGGTAGCCAGCTAAGTAAACCGCCAATTGGCGCAAGGTGTTGTTGCGAATTTCGCAACAAAGCTGCAGGCCGCGTAAACCGCGACATTCGGTCGCAGGGCGGTAAGTTTCATGACAGAAGTTTCATCTTGAGGGTACGCAATTTGATCCTTCCCACGCTCCGCGTGGGAATGCCTCTGGGGACGCTCTGCGTCCAGTGACGCGGAGCGTCACGGGCTGCATTCCCACGCAGAGCGTGGGAACGATCTAGATCAGCGGTGTCCTAGCTAATTTTCAGGCAAAAAAAACGCCCCGAACCAGTCGGGGCGTTTTCAGGTGTGGCTCAGCAGCGGGGAATTACTTGCCTTCCCAGCGCTTCAGCACCAGCGTGGCGTTGGTGCCGCCAAAGCCGAAGCTGTTGCTCATCACGGTGTTGATGGTGGCGTTCTCGCGGGTCTTGGTCAGCACCGGCAGATCGGCCACTTCCGGGTCGAGCTCGTCGATGTTGGCGGAGCCGGCAATGAAGTTGCCTTCCATCATCAGCATGCAGTAGATCGCTTCGTGCACGCCGGCGGCGCCCAGGGAGTGACCGGACAGGCTCTTGGTCGAGCTGATCGCTGGAGCCTTGTCGCCGAACACTTCACGCACACCTTTCATTTCCGCGACGTCGCCGACCGGAGTCGAAGTGCCGTGGGTGTTCAGGTAGTCGATCGGGGTGTCGACGGTGGACAGCGCCTGCTGCATGCAGCGGATCGCGCCTTCGCCGCTCGGGGCAACCATGTCGTAGCCATCGGACGTTGCGCCGTAGCCAACGATCTCGGCGTAGATCTTCGCGCCACGGGCCAGAGCATGTTCCAGCTCTTCGACGACAACCATGCCGCCGCCGCCAGCGATGACGAAACCGTCGCGGTCCTTGTCGTAGGCGCGGGAAGCTTGTTCCGGGGTGTCGTTGCGCTTGCTGGACAGGGCGCCCATCGCGTCGAACAGGAACGACTGGCTCCAGTGCTCTTCTTCACCGCCACCGGCGAAGACGATGTCCTGCTTGCCCATCTGGATCTGTTCCATGGCGGTACCGATGCAGTGAGCACTGGTGGCGCAGGCAGAAGCGATGGAGTAGTTCAGGCCCTTGATCTTGAATGGCGTGGCCAGGCAAGCGGAAACGGTGCTGCTCATGGTCCGCGTTACACGGTATGGGCCAACGCGCTTCACGCCTTTCTCGCGCAGGATGTCCAGCGCTTCCATCTGGTTCAGCGTGGAAGCACCACCGGAACCAGCGATCAGGCCAGTACGCGGGTTGGACACTTGCTCTTCGGTCAGGCCGGAGTCAGTGATGGCGTCTTTCATGGCCAGGTAGGCGTAAGCCGCTGCATGACCGACGAAGCGATAGATCTTGCGATCGATCAGCTCTTCAAGGTTGAGGTCGATGGAGCCGGAAACCTGGCTACGCAGACCCATTTCAGCATATTCCGGGTTGAACCGGATGCCAGGGCGGCTTGCACGCAGGTTAGCGGAGACGGTCTCTTTGTCATTGCCCAGGCACGAAACGATGCCCAGACCAGTGATAACGACGCGGCGCATGCGAATAACCCTTAGAAGTTGTCAGTGGAGGTGAACACGCCGACGCGCAGGCCTTCGGCGGTGTAGATTTCGCGTCCGTCGACACTGACCGAACCATCGGCGATGGCCATGTTCAGCTTGCCCTTGAGGACGCGTTTGATATGAATGTTGTAAGTGACTTTCTTGGCGGTCGGCAGCACCTGACCGAAGAATTTCACCTCGCCCGAACCCAGCGCACGGCCGCGGCCCGGCAGGCCTTGCCAGCCCAGGAAGAAACCGACCAGTTGCCACATGGCATCCAGACCCAGGCAGCCCGGCATCACCGGATCGCCTTCGAAATGGCAGGCGAAGAACCACAGGTCAGGGTTGATATCCAGCTCGGCGACCAATTCACCTTTGCCGTACTTGCCGCCTTCTTCGCTGATATGGGTGATGCGATCCACCATCAGCATGTTCGGGGCGGGCAGTTGCGCGTTACCTGGGCCGAACAGCTCACCGCGACTGCAGCGCAGCAGGTCTTCCCGAGTAAAGGCGTTTTGTTTGGTCATGCGAGCTCCTCAATAATCCCATGCGGCAGGTGGGGCAGATCTTCCCGACCGTTCAAGGCATTCATGCCTCGAACCGGCAGCCTACTCATAGACTATTGCGTTGTGGTGAAAGTCACAGCACCAAGGACATGAATGTACACTTGTGCACTGAAATTTTTAATCAAGCCCCTTTTGGGGCTCGTTCGGGTGCCTAAGACTGCCGCACTTTCGCTTTTCACGCCAGTCGCAGATGGTCGAAAGGCCCACACTACGACACCCAGCGCTGCAAAATCTGCTGCAGGTCATTGCGTTTGAACGGCTTGGCCAGGTAATCGTTCATCCCCGCTGCCAGACAGGTTTCGCGATCGCCCTGCAAGGCGTTGGCGGTCAGCGCGATGATCGGCACATCGCGGCGTCCGGGGAGGGCGCGGATCTGCCGCGTGGCCTCGTAGCCGTCGATGATCGGCAGCCGGCAGTCCATCAAAATCACTTCGAACTCGCTGCCCTCGGCACTGCGCACCGCTTGCGCGCCATCGGTCGCCACGCTGACGGCAAAGCCGAGGCTGCGCAGCATCGCTTCGATCACGGTCTGGTTGACCGGGTTGTCTTCGACCAGCAACACATGGCGTCCTTCACCCTGACCACTACCGTTCGGCGCTCGCGGCGCGGCCAGCGCTGGCATTGCCTGCTTATATAGCGCCAATGGAATTTCCAGAGTGAATACCGAACCGCGTCCTTCCTCACTCTGCGCGCGCAACGTACCGCCCATGCGTTCGGCCAGCGTCCGCGCGATCGGCAGACCAAGACCGGTGCCACCGTAACGACGGGAGATCGAACTGTCGGCCTGCTGGAAGGCATTGAACATCAGCTCCAGACTTTCCGAAGAAATGCCGATGCCGCTGTCACGCACCGAGCAGGTGAACCACAGCAGTTCATGGTCCAGCGACTGCCATTGCGCCTCGATGCTGACCCGGCCCTGCTCGGTGAACTTCAAGGCATTGCCAACCAGGTTGACCAGAATCTGCCGGATCCGCGTCGGATCGCCCTGCACCTGCAAGCCGCGCATGTCGTCGGGAATGCGCAGATTCAGTGCCAGGCCTCGCTGCACCGCGCTGTGCTGGAACGATTGCGCGCAGGCGCCGATCAGCTCGGCGAGATTGAACGGGATGTGCTCCAGCTCCAGCTCCGAACGCTCGATTCGCGAGAAGTCGAGAATGTCATTGATGACCTTGAGCAGATGTTCGGTCGACTCCGAAGCAAGCGCGGCGTATTCGACCTGCTCCTCGGTCATCTCGGTGGTTTCGAGCAATTGCAACATGCCCAGCACACCGTTCATGGGCGTGCGTAGTTCATGGCTCATCATCGCCAGAAAATCCGATTTGGCGTTGTTGGCTTTTTCCGCCTCCTCGCGGGTCTGGATCAGTTGCGCCATCGCTTGCTGCTGTTCGCGACTGGCCTGCTCCAGCGCTTGGGCGAGGTTGTTGATGTGCTGCGACAGTGCGCCCAGTTCGGTGTCGTCGACAATCGGCAGCGGGGTTTTGTAATCGCCTTCCTGAATCGCCTTGACCGCATCGCCAATGTCACGGATCGGCTGCGACAGACTGCCGGCCAGACGACGGGCGACGACGAAGGTGAAGAGCAGGGCGAACAGCGCGAGAATCCCGGCCTTGAACAGGATCTCCTGCTGGCGCTGACTGAAAGCATCGTTGGACAGGCCGACGATCACTCGCCCCAGATAATCCTCGCCGGCGGCGCTGTTGCTAACCTTGCCGTCCTGGAAGAAGTCGTTGTGCAAGGCGATCCGCTGCAAACGCACCGGCGCCTGGAACACTTCGACCTGATGCGGGCGGCTGTGGCTATCAGCCGGTTGTTCGACATACACCAGAATCCGGTTGGCGCTGTCCTGCACTTCGAGAAAGCGCACGTTGGGCGTGGCCAGTGTCGCTTTGAGCAGGCTTTCCAGCACTTCGTTGTTGCCGGAGATCACCCCGTATTCCGTGGCCGGGGCGAGTTGGTTGGCGATCAACTGGCCGGTGTGGTTCAGCTCCTGGCGCAAATCCTGGATGCGCACGAAGGTAAAGAAGCTGATCAACAGCAACGTCAGCAGCAGCGCCGGCCCGAGGCTGATCAGCTGCGTGCGGGTGTTGATGTCCCAACGGCGACGAAAACTCATGGGCGGCGCTCTCCTTCGGCCAAGGCACTGGCGACAGATGCTTCATTCAGCGGTTCGATGCCTAAGGAACGAGCCACCTGCGCATTACTTGAGACTTTGAAACGAGCGGGGTAAAGCGTTCGCGGCCATGCGCTGGTCGGCTGATCGAGCAGATGGGCGAGAATCGCCAGCCAGTCGCTCTGGTCGCTGTAGGTGCTGGCGAGGCTGCCCGCGCGAACGAATGCAATGTTGGGGCCGATCAGCGCGACCTGCCGCGAGTAGCTGCTGAGCAAAAGGTTTTTCGCCGTTTGCGAGTTGTACAGATCGGGGTCATCGAGGCCGAGCAAGACGTCGCTGCTTTTCAGCACCGCTTGCAGCGGACGGCTGTCGTGAATGTTGTCCCAGCGCTGACTGACAATCTCCAGGTTCAATGGCCGCGCAGCCACGCGCAATTCGTCGAGCAGGAACTCGCCGTGTTCATCGAACAGCACACCGACCCGCCGGGCCTGCGGCAAGATCCGCCGGATCAGTTGCAATTGCCGGCTCAGCGGTGGGTCGCTCCAGAGCAGACTCAGGCGCGCCGGTTGGGCATCGGCGAAACGCTGGCGCGCCTGCAAGCGGCTGATGCGCAACACCAGCGTCGATGGGCCTTGTGAGTCTTGCAGGCGCCAGTCGAGGCTGGGCAGGTCGAGCAGAATCAAGCGCAGACTGGCCGGTAATTTGCCCGGTGCCGGCAAACTGGCCAGCGGCTGAAACCGCACATTGTCGGTCGGGCGCAGTTCACTCAGTGCTTGTACGAAAGCCTGCACGCCGGGGCTTTCCTCGGCGCCGGTCAACAAAATATCCGCCGCTTGCACCGCGACCCCGTGCAGCCACGCGGTCAAGAACAGGCAGAGCCCCGCCAGCCAGTGGCCAAGGGTTGGCGTCTTCCGTGACGGGCCGTTGCGCATCCTAGAACTCCAGCTCGGCACTGAAATACATCACCCGGCGTTCATCGTAATTATTGTCGATGAAGGTGTTCGGCTGATGGTCGAGGCGCTGTTGCAGCACGCCGGCCAATTGCAGCTGAGCTTTGCCAATGGCGATGCGTTTGGCGATGCGCGTGTCGACGCGTTCGAAGCGATAGCCGTTGAGCGCATTGTCACCGTAATAGAAGAGGGCGCTGTTCCAGCCATGCCCCCAGTTGCGCAGCCAACCGGCGGAACCGCTGTTGCGCGAGGTCAACTGCTGATCCAGCGGATTGCTCGCCTCGGCGTCGACGAAGGCGTAGGTCAAACGCAAACGGTCGGCGCTATTGAGGCGCCAGTCGAGTTGCGTTTCGGTGCCGCGAAAGCGCGAGCTGTTGGCATTGCTGGCGATGTACTGATTGTTGCGCAGCGGCTCGCTGATCATCCCAGTGATTTCGTCGTAGAACAGCTTCACGTCGACCGCCAGTCCGAGTTCAGCGAAGTAGCCGTTGTAGCCCAATTCCCGCGAGCGCATGTGTTCCTGATCGAGATCGCCGGGGCCGCGGGTCTTGACGAAATAACGCGCCGACGACTGGCCATAGGCCGAGGGTCGCAGGTTGCTGACCTGATAGCTCCAGTTGACGTTGTTTTCGAACATGTCCGGCGAACGGATTGCCTCCGAGTACACCGCGCGCAGGCCGTGACGCGGGTTGATCAGGTAGTTGACCGCGAAGCGCGGGGTCAGCGAACTGCCGATCAGTTGCGTGTCTTCGAACATCGCACCGCCCTGCACCAGCCAGTGCTCGGTAGCGCGCCATTCCAGTTGGCCGAAGGCGCGCCAGGTGGTGTCGTCGAGGGTGCCGTTGAAGTAGGTTTCGGAATCGGCGCGGTCGTAGCGGTAATTCAGGCCGCTGACCAGACGCAGGCTGTCGCCCAGGCTGAGGGTGTCCTGCAGTTCGAGGTCGTAACGCGACTCGCGGGCGCTCTGGTCGATATCGCCGCACAAGGTCTGGCTGGCGCCGTTGCGCCATTGCTCAAGCACTTGATTGGCCAGCGCCATTTCCTGCGGCGTGCCGGGCGCAGCGCCGGGGCCGGTGAACCGGGTGATGTTGCGCGCCAGCCGTTCGGTGTAATTCGGGTTGAGCTGCCACAGCTGCGTCAGTTCAGGGCTGAACGACACTTCGGCATCGCAGGCGCGCCAGACCTGCTGGCGATCCCAGTGCTGCGCCGAACCTTGCACATAGAGGCTGTGTTCGGGATTGATGTCGAGGTTCCAGCGCACCGAACCGGCGTAATCCTTGGCCACCACGTCGGAATTGTTCCCGGCGTCGGTAATCCCAGAGAACACCGGGCGGTAGGTATAAGGCCGCTGATTGCTGCCGTCTTTGGCGTTGAGCTGCCAGTCGAGGCTTTGATCTTCATTGAGATCATGGCTGACCGCCAAGCTCAGACGGTTCAAGCGCCGACTGTCGCGATAATCGGCGCCGTTGCGGTCGCTGTCGAAACCGTCGTCTTCCTGGCCGGACAGCGACAGGCGCAGATCGCCGCCATCCCAACCAGTGCCCTGGCTGGCATAAAAGTCGTTGATGCCACGCTGGCCACGGGTGATTTTCAAGCGCGTGCCGTGGCTGTCGGCCGGGTGGCGAGTGATGATGTTGATCACTGCCATCAACGCATTGGCGCCGTAGCTGACGGTGTTCGGACCGCGAAACACCTCGATCCGGTCAATGTCTTCCATCGCTACCGGGATATCGCTCCAGTCCACCGTCGCCAGCCCGGCGCGATACACCGAACGGCCATCGATCAACACCTGCATGCGCCGCGCTTCGCTGGCGTTGGTGCCGTGGTAATTCACCGCTGGCTGATTGCCGTTGATGCTGCCAACCATCATCCCCGGTACCAGTCGCAGCAATTCGCTGATGTCGCGGGCGCCGCTGGCGCTGATCAATTCGCTGTCGAGAACGGTCATGCTCCCCGGTACTTCGGCCGGGGTCTGCTTCAGGCGCGTGGCCGTAAGCACCGGCGGCAGCGTCTGGCTGTCGACGAACAGATCGTCCGCCAGCACCAGCGGGCTGAACATCAGCGCCAGTAGCAGGGGCGAGCGCGGGGAAGGAGGGCCAGAAAACACGACACAGCCTGCAGAGAGAAGAATTGGCGCGCATGTTAACCGAGGGCTGCGACTTTTCCAGTGACGTTGCAGGCATTTTCCTAGGTTTTATTGGTCTTCTTCCTACAAATGTCGGTAATTGTTGCTGGGGCTGGCCGCCACCGGGTCGCCCCGTATAATGCCCGGCATCGCCACTGGTATGGATTAACGGATTGCATATGACTGAACAGCGCCCGATTGCGGTCCTGGGAGGCGGAAGTTTTGGTACCGCCGTGGCCAATCTGCTGGCCGAGAACGGCCATCAAGTCCTTCAGTGGATGCGTGACCCCGAGCAGGCCGAGGCCATCCGGGTCAACCGCGAAAACCCGCGTTACCTCAAAGGCATCAAGATTCTCCCGGGGGTGACCGCTGTCACCGACCTGCAGGCCACTCTCGATGCCTGCGATCTGTGCTTTGTCGCGCTGCCATCCAGCGCCTTGCGCACGGTACTCGCCGCCCACGCCGAGCGCTTGAGCGGCAAGATGCTGGTCAGCCTGACCAAAGGCATCGAAGCGCAGACCTTCAAGCTGATGAGCCAGATTCTCGAAGAGATCGCCCCGCAGGCGCGGATCGGCGTGTTGTCCGGGCCGAACCTGGCGCGGGAAATCGCCGAGCACGCGCTGACCGCCACGGTGGTCGCCAGCGAAGACGAAGAACTGTGCAAAGCGGTGCAAGCCGCCCTGCACGGGCGCACCTTCCGCGTTTACGCCAGCGCCGACCGTTTCGGTGTCGAGCTGGGCGGTGCGTTGAAAAACGTTTACGCGATCATCGCCGGCATGGCGGTGGCGCTGGAGATGGGCGAGAACACCAAGAGCATGCTGATCACTCGCGCCTTGGCCGAGATGACCCGCTTTGCGGTGAATCAGGGAGCGAACCCGATGACCTTCCTTGGTCTGGCGGGGGTTGGCGATCTGATCGTCACCTGTTCATCGCCCAAGAGCCGCAACTATCAGGTCGGCTTCGCCCTCGGTCAGGGTTTGAGCCTCGACGAAGCGGTGTCGCGTCTTGGCGAGGTTGCCGAAGGGGTCAACACCCTCAAAGTGCTCAAGGCCAAGTCCCAGGAAGTCGGCGTGTACATGCCGCTGGTCGCCGGGCTGCACGCGATCCTGTTCGAAGGACGCACGCTGGAGCAGGTGATCGGTCTACTGATGCGTGCCGAGCCGAAAACCGACGTCGACTTTATTTCCACCAGCGGTTTCAACTGATTCAGCTGTTACACGGACAGGAAGCAAGCCATGAACGATCCGAAAAGCGAAACCCAGTACGAATCCATCCTCCTGCGGGTGTTGTGGATGATCGTTTATCTGCTGGTCTGGCAAGTCGCGCAGTTCATCCTCGGCGCGGTGGTATTGGTGCAACTGATCTACCGCCTGATCTACGGCGCACCGAGCGCCAGCCTGATGAATTTCGGCGACAGCCTCAGCCAGTTCCTCGCGCAGATCGGCCGCTTCGGCACGTTTCACAGTGACCAGAAGCCCTGGCCGTTCGCCGACTGGCCGGCGCCGCGCACCCCGGAAGGTGAGGCGCCGCACACCGTCGCCCCGGCCGCGCATCCGGTGCGCGATGAGGAGCCCAAACTATGAAACTGTGGGTATTGCGTCATGGTGAGGCGGTGCCTCACTCGAAAATCGATTCCGAGCGCGAGTTGACCGAGCATGGTCGTAAAGAAGTCCTGCGCAGCGCCGCGCATCTCATGGGCCAGCCGCTGACGGCGATTTACGCCAGCCCTTATCTGCGCGCGCAGCAAACCGCGCAGATCGTGCGCGACGCATTGGGTTTCGAGCCGGAGATCCGCACGGTCGAGTGGCTGACGCCGGATAGCGATCCGGACAAGGTCGCCGAGCAATTGGTGTCCGTCAGTAATGTTTTGCTGGTCAGCCACAACCCGTTGGTGGGCAACCTGCTCAGCTATCTGCAGCACGGTGCCGGACATCCGCCGGAGCGGGTGAGTACGGCGGGGCTGGCGGAGCTTGAGCACAGCGAGCTGCTGATTGGCTCGATGAAGCTCAATAGCCTCAAGCACCCTTAACGCCATATCCCTGTGGGAGCGAGCCTGCTCGCGAAGGCGGCGTGTCATTCACCCTTTTTTGGGGCTGACATACTGCATTCGCGAGCAGGCTCGCTCCCACATTGATTTCTGCCAACCCATGAAATTATTTGTTTGAAAATTCCAACCAAGCACTTGCTTGGTTGACTACGCTTGCTCCAGACCAAAAAAACAGGAGCGAGTCGCATGTCTGCCGCCTTCCGTTTGCCGCTGGACGTGTTCTACGAACGGGAAGCCCGGCACCCGCGCCAGCGCTTTCTTGTGCAGCCCATCGGCGGTGGTCAGGTCGAAACGCTGACGTGGGCCGATGTCGGCCATCAGGCCCGCTGCGCGGCGCACTGGTTACGGGCGCGGGAGTTGCCGCCCGGCAGCCATATCGCCCTGATCTCGAAGAACTGCGCGCACTGGATCATCGCCGACCTGGCGATCTGGATGGCCGGGCATGTGTCCGTGCCGCTGTACCCCAATCTCACCGCCGAGTCCGTGGCGCAGGTGCTGACTCACTCGGAAAGTGCGCTGGCGTTCATCGGCAAACTGGATGACTGGGCGGGCATGTCGCAAGGCGTGCCGACGGGTTTACCGACCATCAGCCTGCCACTGCATCCGCCGGGCGAGTTCGATTACAGCTGGGCGGATCTGCAGAGCTGTTCGCCAATCCAGGACGATCCACGTCCCGCCGCCGAGCAATTGGCGACGATCATTTACACCTCCGGCACCACCGGCCTGCCCAAAGGCGTGATGCACAGTTTCGCCAATCTTGGTTTCGCCACCAGTCGCGGCACGCAGTTGTTCGGGCTCAACGAGAACGATCGGCTGCTGTCGTATCTGCCGCTGTGCCACGTCGCCGAGCGCATGTTTGTCGAATTGGCCTCGATCTATACCGGCCAGACCGTTTTCTTCGCCGAAAGCCTCGAGACTTTCATCACCGATCTGCAGCGCGCGCGGCCGACGGCAATGTTCGGCGTGCCGCGTATCTGGACCAAATTCCAGATGGGTGTGTACAGCAAGATCCCGGCGCAGCGTCTGGATTTCCTTCTCGGGCTGCCCTTCATTGGCAAGCGGGTCGGCCACAAAGTGCTGGCCGGGCTCGGCCTGGATGCCTTGCGCGTGGCGTTGTCCGGTGCCGCGCCGGTACCGCAGACCTTGCTCGCCTGGTATCAGAAACTCGGCCTCGATGTGCTCGAGGTGTACGGCATGACCGAGGGCTGCGGCTATTCGCATATCTGTCTGCCGGGGCGATACAAACAGGGCTGGATCGGCCAGCCGTGCCCGGAAGTCGAGGTGCGCATCGATGAGTCCGGCGAAGTGCAGGTGCGCAGCCAGGCCAACATGCTCGGCTATTTCAAGGAACCGCAGAAAACTGCCGAGACGCTGACTGCCGACGGCTTTCTGCGCACCGGCGACAAGGGCGAGCAGGACAGCGAAGGGCGCCTGCGCCTGACCGGGCGACTCAAGGAAATCTTCAAGACCAGCAAGGGCAAATACGTCGCGCCGGCGCCGATCGAAAACCGTCTGGCCGTGCATTCACGCATCGAACAAGTATGCGTGGTGGGCGATGGCCTGAGTGCACCGCTGGGGTTGTGCGTGCTGTCGGCGGTCAATCAGCAAGAGCCTCGTGCCAGCCTGCACGCGAGCCTGGAAAAATTGCTGCAGGAGGTCAACGCCGCCCTCGACAAGCACGAACGCCTGCACCGACTGGTAGTGGTCAAGGACAGTTGGGCGGTGGACAACGGCTTCCTCACGCCGACCCTGAAAATCAAACGCAACGTCATCGAAGACCGCTACGGCGCGCGTTTCGAAGAATGGAGCGCGCGCAGCGAGGCAGTGCTGTGGCAGGATTGAGCGTCGATTACAACAACAAAGGAAGTCTGCGATGAGCTTGTGGCGTACTACTCCCGACATTGAACAGTTGAACGCAATCCAGAAGAACACCATTGGCGAAGTGCTGGATATTCGCTTCGAAGCCTTCGACGAACAGTCGCTGACCGCGAGCATGGTCATCGACCATCGCACCCACCAGCCTTACGGTCTGCTGCATGGCGGCGCATCGGTGGTGCTGGCGGAAACCGTCGGCTCGATGGCCAGTTATCTGTGCATCGATGCCAGCAAATTCTATTGCGTCGGCCTGGAGATCAACGCCAACCACTTGCGCGGCTTGCGTAGCGGAAGGGTGACGGCGGTGGCCACGCCAATTCATATCGGCCGCACCACGCATGTCTGGGACATCCGTTTGACCAGCGACGAAGGCAAGGCCAGTTGCGTGTCGCGCCTGACCATGGCGGTGGTGCCGCTGGGGGAACAGCCGCCGCTGCGTTGACATCTATCGGGTTCCGTCAGGTCGAGCCCTCACCCCAGCCCTCTCCCAGAGGGAGAGGGAGCCTACCGTGTGGTTTTCGCGATCCTCGTCGACCTGATAATTCGAGTCGAGCTCAGGTCCCGGACACTCCCCCGATCTGCTCCCTTTCCCCCTCGCCCCCTTGGGGGAGAGGGCTGGGGTGAGGGGGCAGCGGTCTCGCTGATGCACATCACCCTGACCGGACTGTCATCATTCCTGGCACTTACAGTCATTGCTGCGACGCCGGGTCTTGCGGACAATCAACGCCACGTTTCCCGCCCATGGATTTCCCCGCATGTCGCAACCGATTTTTTTCGCCCACGCCAACGGTTTCCCCTCGGGGACCTATGGCAAGTTGTTCGCGGCGCTGGCGCCGGAGTATCGGGTCGCGCATCTGGAGCAGCATGCCCATGACCCGCGTTTTCCGGCGGACGACAACTGGTACAACCTCGTCGACGAACTGATCCATCACCTGGAGCAGCAAGAGCAGCCGGTGTGGGGCGTCGGCCATTCCTTTGGCGGTCTGCTGCACCTGCATGCGGCGTTGCGTTGTCCCGAGCTGTATCGCGGCGTGGTGATGCTCGACTCGCCGGTGCTGACCCGTACCGATCAGTGGGTGATTCGCGCGGCCAAGCGCTTTGGTTTCATCGACCGGCTGACTCCCGCCGGGCGCACCCTCGGGCGGCGTGAAGAATTCGCCGATCTCGACAGTGCACGCAGTTACTTTTCCGGCAAAACCCTGTTTCGCGGCTTCGATCCGGAATGCTTCGATGCCTACCTGCAACACGGTTTGCATCAGGTCGACGACAAGCTGCGTCTGCGTTTTGATCCGGCCACGGAAATCAGCATTTATCGCGGCGTACCGCACACCAGTCCCGGGCGCACCCGGCAGTTGCAGGTGCCGCTGGCCATCGTGCGCGGGCACAAGAGCCGGGTGGTCATGCGCCATCACACACGTTTCGTCTCGCGCCTGCCCCAGGGCGAGGCGCTGAGCATGCCCGGCGGGCACATGTTTCCGCTGGAGCGCCCGCAGGACACGGCGCGATTGCTCAAGAGCCTGTTCATGCGTTGGGAACAGCGGCAGAACAAGGATTGCGCATGAGCCCGACCTGCGAAGAAGTGCGCCTGAACCTGCCGCATATCGAGTTGGCCGCTCATCTGTTCGGCCCCGAGGACGGCTTGCCGGTGATCGCGTTGCACGGCTGGCTCGACAACGCCAATAGCTTCGCCCGGCTGGCGCCCAAGCTTGATGGCTTGCGCATCGTCGCGCTGGACATGGCCGGCCACGGTCATTCCGCTCATCGACCAAGCGGCGCCGGTTATGCGCTGTGGGACTACGCCCATGATGTACTGCAAGTCGCCGAGCAGCTGGGCTGGAAGCGTTTCGGCCTGCTCGGGCATTCGATGGGCGCGATTGTCTCGATGGTGCTGGCCGGTTCGCTGCCCGAGCGCATCAGCCATCTCGCGCTGATCGACGGCGTGATTCCTCCGACAGACAAGGGCGAAAACGCTGCCGAGCGCATGGGCATGGCGTTACAGGCGCAACTCGCTCTGCGGGACAAGCGCAAACCGGTCTATACCACCCTCGAGCGTGCCATCGAGGCGCGGATGAAAGGCCTGGTGGCGGTCAGTCGCGAAGCCGCTGAACTGTTGGCCCAGCGCGGTTTGATGCCGGTGCCCGGCGGTTACACCTGGCGCACCGACAATCGCCTGACCCTGCCATCGCCGCTGCGCCTGACGGAAGAACAGGCAATGGCGTTTGCCTCGCGCGTCAGTTGCCCGGCGCATCTGGTGGTCGCGGCGGATGGCATGTTGGCCAGGCATCCTGAGTTGCTGGAGCGTCTACCCTTCAGCCACGAACAGTTGCCGGGCGGGCATCATTTGCACTTGAATGACGAGGCTGGCGCAGGTCTTGTAGCAGACTGTTTCAATCGCTTCTTCGCCATGCCTTGACTTGCAGCGGGCAACTGTCGAGGCTGGGCGGGTTGAAATGGGAGACAAACTCGATGGATTTCTATACCGCTGCGACCCCGACCCGCCCAGCCATGACCGTCCGGTGAGGCTGACTATGCGGTCACTCAGTCTCTTCGCGCTGTGCTGCTTCAGCTCCTTGTCCTTCGCTGCCGATGTGCCGGGCAGCCAGGATCTGCAAATCGTGCCGCGTCTGGCCGATGCTCAGATCGTCGACTATCGCCCGGCGGCCGAGCTGGAGCGCATCTACCCGCTGGGCTCGATCCGCAAGATCAGCGGCCAGTTGCGGTTCGACGGTCAGGTCACCGCCCGCGGCCAGACTACCTCGGTGACCTACGAGTTGCCGCCGGAACATTCCGCCACCGAAGCCTTTACTGCCGCCCGCGAAGCCCTGCAACAGCAGGATGCCGAATTGCTGTTCTGGTGCCAGGCCCGCGATTGCGGCGAAAGCAGCCTGTGGGCCAACGAGGTCTTCGGCAACGCCAAGCTGTATGGCTCTGACGAGCAACAGGCTTATCTGTTGTTGAGGCTGGCGGCGCCAAAGGACAACACGCTGGTGGCGCTTTACAGCATCACTCGCGGCAATCGCAAAGCCTATCTGCATGTCGAGCAATTCGAGGCTGCGGCGCCGTTGGGCGAATTGCTGCCGACCTCGGCGACCCTGCTGCGTCAGTTGAAAAGCACCGGCGAGCTGGATTTTCCGAAACTGGTCGATGAACCGGATGCCACCTGGTTGCGCCTGATTTCCCGTGGTCTGAATCTCGACACGACCTTGCGGGTTACGGTTTCCGGGCCCAAGGCCGAAGCCTGGCGCCAGGCGCTGATCAATCAGGGCGTACGGGCGGCACGTCTGGAAGCCGGCAATCTCGAAGGCTCGGGCCTGCGCATCGACTTGTTGCGATAAGCTGTGCCGGGCGAGCACGCACACAGTGTTCGCCTACTCTTTCGCTGACTGACTTTGCCGGGACTTCCCATGCTCAATAACGATCGCCTGCTGGTGCAGATTCTGCTGCTGGTGTTGTTTGGTGCCAGCCTTTGGGTGATGGCGCCGTTCTGGTCGGCGCTGTTCTGGGGCGCGGTGCTGGCGTTTGCCAGTTGGCCGCTGATGCGTTTGCTCACGCGCTGGCTCAATGGCCGCGAATCGCTGGCCGCGTTGATCCTGACACTGGGCTGGATGTTGCTGGTGGCGGCGCCACTGGTGTGGCTGGGTTTCAACCTCGCCGATCATGTGCGCGATGCCACGGCATTCATCAAGGATGTGCAGGTCGACGGTTTGCCGGAAGCACCGACCTGGCTTGGCAGCGTGCCTTTGGTTGGTGAGCGGCTGGTGTCGATGTGGGATAGCATCGATCAACAGGGCGCGGCGTTGATGGTCTCGATCAAGCCGTATCTGGGGCAGGTCGGCAACTGGTTGCTGGCACGCAGCGCGCAGATCGGCGGGGGGATTCTCGAGCTGACGCTGAGTCTGGTGTTCGTGTTCTTTTTCTACCGTGACGGGCCGCGACTGGCGGCGTTTGTGCACAGTCTGCTGCAGCGCTTGATTGGCGATCGTGCCGGTTATTACATCGAGCTTGTCGCCGGTACGGTGCAGCGCGTGGTCAACGGTGTGATCGGTACGGCGGCGGCGCAGGCGGTGCTGGCGTTGATCGGCTTTTTCATTGCCGGGGTTCCCGGGGCGCTGGTGCTGGGGATCGTCACGTTTCTGCTGAGTCTGATTCCGATGGGGCCACCGCTGGTGTGGGTGCCGGCCACGGCGTGGTTGGCGTGGAAGGGCGAGTACGGGATGGCGGTGTTTCTCGGGATCTGGGGGACGTTCATCATCAGTGGCGTGGACAACGTGCTCAAGCCGTATCTGATCAGCCGCGGCGGTAATCTGCCGTTGGTGATTGTGTTGCTCGGGGTGTTTGGCGGGTTGATTGCGTTTGGCTTTATCGGGTTGTTTATTGGGCCTACGTTGTTGGCGGTGGCTTATAGTCTTTTGACGGATTGGAGTAAGAGTCAGGCTCGGGTCTAGGGGGGGCTTGGCGGCCTTTGGGCCGACCATGCTTGGGTTTGTTTGGTGTGAATATCCGAATGTTTCGCTGCGGCGGCTGGCGGTTCCGCCCTTACGGCGGGTCACCTTTTTCAAACGCCAAAAAGGTAACCCAAAAGGCTTGCTCCTGCGTTCGGCCCTCGCAGGCTCGGGTTCCTTCGCTGCGGGATCGATCCGGGCGCAGCGGCTCCGGTTTGCTTCGCTGCACCTACACTCGCTGTGTACGACTGCGTCGTACGGTCGCTGCGCTCCCACGCCCGGATCAATCCCTCCGCTCAGCCTTCCGACGTCGCCGGTGGATCAAGATCAAAAGCAGTACTCGAGCTTGCGCTCATTGTTGAGTGGGGCGGCTTCGCCGCGGGCAGCTGCGCTGCTTTGCTTTTGATTTTGATTTTGTGGGAGCGAGCCTGCTCGCGAAGGCGGCCTGACAGCCGACCCATCTCTCTCTGAAATTACTCGATCCCTGTGGGAGCTGGCTTGCCAGCGATAGCGCCCTCACATCCAGCCAATATCTACCGAATACAATCAGTTTCATTGTGGGAGCGAGCCTGCTCGCGAAGGCGGCCTGGCAGCCACCCATATCTATCTGAAACCACTCGATCCCTGTGGGAGCTGGCTTGCCAGCGATAGCGCCCTCACATCCAACCAATATCTGCCGAATACACTCAGTTTCATTGTGGGAGCGAGCCTGCTTGCGAAGGCGGCCTGGCAGCCACCCATATCTCTCTGAAACCACTCGATCCCTGTGGGAGCTGGCTTGCCAGCGATAGCGCCCTCACATCCAGCCAATATCTGCCGAATACACTCAGTTTCATTGTGGGAGCGAGCCTGCTCGCGAAGGCGGCCTGACAGCCAACCCATCTCTCTCTGAAATCACTCGATCCCTGTGGGAGCTGGCTTGCCAGCGATAGCGCCCTCACATCCAGCCAATATCTACCGAATACAATCAGTTTCATTGTGGGAGCGAGCCTGCTCGCGAAGGCGGCCTGACAGCCGACCCATCTCTCTCTGAAATCACTCGATCCCTGTGGGAGCTGGCTTGCCAGCGATAGCGCCCTCACATCCAGCCAATATCTACCGAATACAATCAGTTTCATTGTGGGAGCGAGCCTGCTCGCGAAGAGGCCGGTACATTCAACAGATGTATTGAATCATCAGACGCTTTCGCGAGCAGCCTCGCTCCCTCTTCAAGTCGGCTGAGCCTCAGCCCCGTGGCAAGCGGACAATGGCGGTCAGCCCACCCCCCGGTGTTTCCTCCAGATTCAATTGCCCTCCCAATCGCTGCGCGGCTTCGCGGGCGATGGTCATGCCTAGCCCTACGCCGCCGGAGTTGCGGTTGCGCGATCCTTCCAGTCGGTAGAACGGTTCAAACACGGCTTCCCGCTGTTCTTCAGCAATACCCGGTCCGTGATCAATCACCCGAATCAGCAGTTCTTCGCGCTGTTCCAGCAGTTCAATCCGTGCCTGTCCGGCGTAGCGCAGGGCGTTGTCCAGCAGGTTGTTGATGCACGAGCGCAGCGCCATCGGTTGTACTGGCAAAGGCGCGCAGTGGCCGCTGACCTGTACATCGGCGCCCTGGTCCTGGGCGTTTTCGCTCAGCGATTCGACCAGCGCCTGCACGTCCAGCAACTGCAAGGCTTCGCTGGTGCGTTGTTCGTGCAGATAGGTGAGGGTGGCGTCGAGCATGCCGATCATGTCGTCCAGGTCCTGGCGCATCTGGCTTTGCAGCTTGTCGTCGCTGATGTTTTCCAGGCGCAGTTTCAGCCGTGACAGTGGCGTGCGCAGGTCGTGGGAGACGGCGCCGAGCATGCGCGCGCGTTGCTGGACCTGTTCGCGGATGCGCCGTTGCATGAGGTTGAAGGTGTGCGCCGCTTGCCGGGCTTCGCGCGGGCCGGATTCGTCGAGGGGGTCGCTGTCGAGGTCTTCGCTCAGGCGCTCGGCGGCGTCGCTCAGGCGCTGGATCGGCCGGGTGAGCAGTTTGGCGCCGTACCAGGCGGCGATCATCAGCGTGATGAATTGAAAGGTCAGCGGCACCACCGGGCCACCGAACCAGGGGCGCGCTTGCCTCGGTGGATAAGCGGCGTCGCGCATGGGCGGTTGGCCGTCGATGTTCGCTGAGAACTCGGGCGGTGGTGGGGGCGGAGGAGGGCCGTAGAGCCTGAACCAGGCGAAGGCCAGCAGGTGCGCCAGGACAATCGCCGCGAACAGCACCCCGAACAGGCGACCGAACAGGGTGTCCAAGCGCGCCTTCATCAGCCGATGTCCCGCGCGTCGAACAGGTAACCCTCGCCGCGCACGGTCTTGATCAACTGCGGGGCTTTCGGGTCGTCACCGAGTTTTTGCCGCAGGCGCGAGACCAGCAGGTCGATGCTGCGGTCGAAGGCTTCGATCGAGCGACCGCGAGCGGCGTCAAGCAGTTGTTCGCGGCTGAGCACGCGGCGCGGGCGTTCGATGAAGACCCAGAGCAGGCGGAATTCGGCGTTGGACAAGGGCACTACCAGGCCGTTGTCGGCGACCACTTGGCGCAGGACGCTGTTGAGGCGCCAGTTGTCGAAGCGAATGTTGGCGCGCTGGTCAGTGCGGTCGTCGCGCACGCGGCGCAGGATGGTCTGGATGCGGGCGACCAGTTCGCGTGGTTCGAACGGTTTGGCCATGTAATCGTCGGCGCCCAGTTCCAGGCCGATGATGCGGTCGGTGGGTTCGCAGCGGGCGGTGAGCATCAGGATCGGGATGTCCGATTCGGCGCGCAGCCAGCGACACAGCGACAGACCGTCTTCGCCGGGTAGCATCAGGTCGAGGACGATGACGTCGAAATGTTCGCCCTGCAGCGCCTGGCGCATCGCTGCGCCGTCGGTGACGCCGCTGGCGTGGATGTTGAAGCGGGCGAGGTAATCGATCATCAGCTCACGGATCGGCACGTCATCGTCGACGATCAGCGCGCGGATGCTCCAGCGCTTGTCGTCTTTGCTTTCATCCGTCACGGTTGTCGGGGCGTTGTGCATGGGGCTGTTCACTGCCAGGGGTGGTTTCAGCATAGGCGTCCGGCCGGGGGGCGGGAAGTGCTGTTGTAAGGACGTGTTGCGCCGGGCGAGGCTAACCCGGGTGCGTGTTGCCGGCGTGTCGGTTGTGTATCGGAGTCGACACAATAGCCGCGCCGGCTAAGCTGATAACCGCCAGCGCGACGATTTACCGATCATCGGGTGCCGCGCCGCCGCCGGTTCCGCTACAATGCGCGCCGTTTTCGACCAGCCTGAGAGCCCATCCATGTCCGCCTGCCAGACTCCTATCATCGTCGCCCTGGATTTCCCCACCCGTGACGCCGCACTGAAGCTGGCCGACCAGTTGGACCCGAAACTGTGCCGGGTCAAAGTGGGCAAGGAACTGTTCACCAGTTGCGCGGCGGAAATCGTCGGCACCCTGCGTGACAAGGGTTTTGAAGTGTTTCTGGATCTCAAATTCCACGACATCCCCAACACCACTGCGATGGCTGTGAAAGCCGCTGCCGAGATGGGTGTGTGGATGGTCAACGTGCACTGCTCGGGCGGTCTGCGCATGATGGCCGCCTGCCGTGAAGAGCTGGACAAGCGCAGTGGTCCGCAACCGTTGCTGATTGGTGTGACCGTGCTGACCAGCATGGAGCGCGAGGATCTGGCCGGTATCGGTCTGGATATCGAGCCGCAGGAACAAGTGCTGCGTCTGGCGGCACTGGCCGAGAAGGCCGGGATGGACGGTCTGGTGTGTTCGGCGCTGGAAGCGTCGGCGCTGAAAACCGCGCACCCGTCGCTGCAACTGGTGACGCCGGGGATTCGCCCGGCGGGCAGCGCGCAGGATGATCAACGGCGCATTCTGACCCCGCGTCAGGCGCTGGATGCCGGTTCCGATTATCTGGTGATCGGCCGTCCGATCAGCCAGGCGACAGATCCGGCGCAGGCGTTGGCCGCAGTCGTAGCCGAAATCGCCTAAAGCTTATTGAAGATCCAACTGTGGGAGCGAGCCTGCTCGCGAAGAGGGAGTGTCAGTCGGCATCATTATCGACTGATCCACCGCTTTCGCGAGCAGGCTCGCTCCCACATTGGTTTCAGGCTGGCCTTAAACCTTCAGAACCAACTTGCCAAAGTTCTCGCCGTTGAACAGTTTCATCAGCGTCTCGGGGAACGTCTCCAGCCCATCAACCACATCTTCCTTGCTCTTGAGCTGCCCGTTGGCCATCCAGCCGGCCATCTCCTGCGCGGCGCTGGCGAACTGCGCGGCGTAGTCCATCACCACAAAACCTTCCATGCGCGCGCGATTGACCAGCAGTGACAGGTAATTGGCCGGGCCTTTGACCGCTTCTTTATTGTTGTACTGGCTGATGGCGCCGCAGATCACCACCCGCGCTTTCATGTTCAAGCGGCTCAGCACCGCGTCGAGAATGTCGCCGCCGACGTTATCGAAATACACGTCCACGCCCTTCGGGCATTCGCGCTTCAGACCGGCCACGACGTCTTCGGCCTTGTAATCAATGGCGCCGTCGAAGCCCAATTCGTCGATGAGGAATTTGCACTTGTCGGCCCCGCCGGCAATGCCAACGACGCGGCAGCCTTTGATTTTGGCGATCTGCCCGGCCACGCTGCCCACCGCACCTGCGGCGCCGGACAGCACCACGGTGTCACCGGCTTTCGGTGCGCCTACGTCGAGCAAGGCGAAGTAGGCGGTCATGCCGGTCATGCCCAGTGCAGACAAATAGCGTGGCAATGGCGCGAGTTTCGGGTCGACCTTATAGAAGCCGCGCGGCTCGCCGAGGAAATAATCCTGCACACCCAGAGCGCCGTTGACGTAATCGCCGACGGCAAAGCCGGGATTGTTCGAGGCGATGACTTTTCCCACGCCCAGTGCGCGCATGACCTCACCGAGACCGACCGGCGGGATGTAGGACTTGCCTTCGTTCATCCAGCCACGCATGGCCGGGTCGAGGGACAGGTATTCGTTTTTCACCAGGATCTGTCCCGCCTGTGGCTCGCCGACCGGAACTTCCTGATAAGTGAAAGTCTCGCGGGTCGCGGCGCCCACCGGGCGTTTGGCGAGCAGGAACTGGCGATTGGTCTGGTTGGTCATGACAGGCACTCGAATGGAATGAAGCCTTGTTGATAGCTCTTCAACGCCGATGTCGCAAGGTTGGCTGATACGGCGAATGCGAGTCGATCCAGTGCAGTGATGGTTACGGGGCGGGTTTTATCACTGCGGCGCATGGGCCTGTAAACAGCGATTGCATAGTGCTGACGCGCTTTCGCTGCCCTTGGCTATGCTGCGACGCCAACATCTTCCAGTTTTTGCGTTCGAGGACATACCCATGAGCATGACGTTTTCCGGTCAGGTGGTTGTAATCACGGGGGCCGCCCACGGCATCGGCCGCGCGACAGCCCTGGCGTTTGCCGCCGAGGGCCTGAAAGTGGTGGTGGCTGACCTGGACGCGGCCGGCGGCGAAGGCACGGTGGCGCTGATTCGTACAGCCGGTGGCGAAGCGTCCTTCGTGCGCTGCGACGTGACATTGGAAAGCGATGTGAAAAATCTGATGGATGAGGTGATCAATACCTACGGTCGTCTCGACTATGCCTTCAACAACGCCGGGATCGAAATCGAGAAGGGCAAACTCGCCGACGGTACGCTGGACGAATTCGACGCGATCATGGGCGTCAACGTCAAAGGCGTCTGGCTGTGCATGAAGTATCAGTTGCCGCTGCTGTTGGCGCAGGGCGGTGGCGCGATCGTCAACACGGCGTCGGTGGCCGGGCTGGGTGCGGCGCCGAAGATGAGCATCTACGCGGCGTCGAAACATGCGGTGATCGGCCTGACCAAGTCGGCGGCGATCGAATACGCGAAGAAGAAAATCCGCGTCAACGCAGTGTGCCCGGCAGTGATCGATACGGACATGTTCCGCCGTGCCTATGAAGCCGACCCGAAGAAGGCCGAGTTCGCCAACGCCATGCACCCGGTCGGGCGCATTGGCAAGGTCGAGGAAATCGCCAGCGCGGTGCTGTATCTGTGCAGCGATGGCGCAACGTTCACCACTGGGCACTCATTGGCGGTGGACGGCGGCGTGACAGCGTTCTGAAAGTTGCCGAAATACAAAGAACCCGCCTGCGTGCGGGTTTTTTTGTACCTCGCGGTCGGTCCCTGTGAATACCGTTAAACAATGTGTATCAAACCGTTAGAACTGGCGCATTTGGCGGTGTTGTCGCACAGCCTCGGCGGTGCGGCTGTGATTTACTGCTGCCAGCAAAACTGACAGGAGTTTGCGAGCTCATGGAACTGAGAATTGACCGACAGGCAATGGTGCCGGTCGTGCAGCAGATCGTCGACGGAATGACTGACTGGATTGTGCAAAGCGGCATCCCGCCGGCCACCCGGTTACCCTCCGTACGGCAAATCGCCCGGGGGAATCTGCTCAGCCAGTCGTGCGTTGTCGAAGCCTGCGAGCGCCTGGTCTCGCAAGGCGTATTGACCACGCGCCAGGGCGCGGGATTCATCGTCGCGGCCTCGCCGGCATTGCGCGAAGCGGACTCGGAATGGGCAGCGTGCGAGGGCCGCCCCGCATGGCGTGATGAGGTGGACGCCGCAACGAGTCGCTTGATTTTGGGGCAAGGAGGCTTGCCGCCGAGTTGGCGTGAGCCCGACGACCTCAGCTACGCGCTGCGCGAGGTGGCACGCACCGACATGGCCAGCCTGTTCAACTACAGCTCGCCACTGGGCCTGCCAGCGCTGCGCGAGCAAATTGCCAAGCGTCTGAAACTGCTGAATATCGACGCCTGCAGTACCCGGCTGATGAGCACCAGCGGTGCCAGTCATGCGCTCGATCTGATCGTGCGCACCCTGTTCAAGGCTGGCGATTGCGTGGTGGTGGAAACGCCCGGTTATGCACCGTTGTTTGACCTGTTGCGTCTGCACGGCGTACAGATGCTCGAAGTTCGTCGTACGCCGAGCGGGCCGGACATCGACATGCTCGAGTCGGTGCTGCGTCAGTTTCGTCCCGGCGCCCTGTTCATCGGCAGTCATCACCACAATCCCACCGGCAGTTGCCTGACGCCTGCGGTGGCCCAGCGTATCGTGCAGTTGAGCAAGACCTACGACCTGCGCGTGATCGAAGATGACGTCTACGCTGATCTGCACACCGGCAACGGTACGCGGTTGGCGGCGCTGGACCATGGCGGCCGGGTCATTTATGTCGGCAGCTTTTCCAAGACACTGAGCAGTTCGTTGCGGATCGGCTTTGTCCTGGCGGACAGCGAGCTGCTGAAGCGCCTGGCGGAGGTCAAGATGATCAGCGGCCTGGGCTGTTCGAGGCTGGCCGAGGCGGTGCTGGCCAGGCTGATGGCGACCGGTGCGTATCGCAAACTGGTGCAGCGTCAGCGCCAGCGCTTGAATGCCGATCGCGCGGCGGCCTTGCAGGCCCTGGAAGATGCCGAGTGGGAAGTGTTCGGCAAGCCGGTTGGCGGGCTGTTCATCTGGGCGCGGGCACGCTTGCGCGACCAGACGTCGGTGCGCAGGCAGGCCCAGCACTGCGGGCTGGAGTTGTCAGCAGCGGACGCCTTCAGTCCCAGCGGTGAGTGCGGTGACTGGCAGCGCATCAATGTGGCCTGTGCCTGCGACCCACGGGCCCGGCAGTTTTTTCGCAATACTTGCGCGGATCGACCTCCAGCATTCTGAAAACGACGCGGGCGTAGCTTTTTGCCATTATTCCGACGCCAGAGTCTTGTGCTGGTTCGAGCCCGTTGCGAATCTTCGGCAATAGACTTTGGCAGGGGACTACGCGCAATGATTTCGGCCGTGCAAGGACGTTTTGCCAACCTCGGTATGGCGAAAAAACTGGGTATCGGATTTGTGCTGGTCTTGTTGCTGACTGCGTTGGTGGCGGCGATCGGCGTCTGGTCGCTGCAAACCATCAGTCTGCGTTTCGACGGCTTGAAGCAGATGTCCGCGCTCAACAGCGGCCTGCTCAAGGTGCGCCTCCTCGAGCAGGAATACGCCCTGCGCGGCAATCCGAAAACCGCCGATGCCTTGCGCGAAGGCGTCGATGGGCTGATCGTTCTTGCCGGCGAGCTCAAGGCACATTCCCCGGCCAATGTGCCGGTGATGAGCGATGTCGAGCAAGCGCTGGGCGCGTATCGCAAGGCCTTCGATGAATTCGTCTCGCTGAGCCAGGCCAAGGACCTCGCGCTGGAGATGGCCAGTTGGTCGGTGTCCAGCGTGGCCAATAACCTCGACGTGTTGCAGAGCGGCCTGGCCGATGATGGCGCCTACACGTTGAAAGACACCGAGGGCAAGGACGGCGCCCAGTTCATCGAACAGGCGAATCAGGTCAGTCAGGTCTCGCGACTGATGCTGCAGGCGATGAACGAAGCGCGGGTGCGGCTGGATCAAAGCCGCAAGGGCGATGCCGACAATGCCGGCCAGGGCAACATCGAGCAGGCCGCGCAAGCGCAGGAGCAGGCCGAGGCGCTTAAAACCACGGTCAAGGACGAGGGCTATCTGACGGTGCTCAACGAAGTGTCGGGGCATATCGCCGGATTCAACGAGAAACTGGCTGAATACACCGGTTTGCTGGCGCAAGAAAAAACGGTTTATGACCAACTGCATCAGCGCGCGGCGCAGGTGGTGGACCGGGTCAATCAGGCCTACGTCGCCGAAGATGCTTCGATGCAGGCGGAGCTGAAAAAGAACACGGTATTGATCATTGGCTCTTCGGCGCTGGCCTTGTTGGTCGGATTGCTCGCCGCGTGGGTGATCACGCGCCTGATCGTGGCGCCGCTGCGCAGTGTGATTCGCGTGGCGCAGCAGATTGCTGCGGGTGATCTGACGGCGAAGGTCGAGGTGACGCGCCGCGATGAAATGGGGCAATTGATGTTGGCCATGCAGCAGATGGCTGCCGGTCTCGGATCGATTGTCAGTGGCTTGCAGGCCGGTATCGAGCGCTTGGCCGGTTCCGCGCAATCGCTGTCGGCGGTGACCGAGCAGACCAATCTGGAGGTCAACAGCCAGAAGGAGGAAACCGAGCAGGTCGCCACCGCCATGAACCAGATGACCGCCACGGTACATGACGTCGCGCGCAATGCCGAAGAGGCGGCGCTCGCGGCGCAGACGGCGGATGACAAGGTCGAGAGCGGCCAGCAGGTGGTGCGTCAAAGCATGGCGCGGATCGAGCAGTTGGCGGATTCAGCGACCTCGGCCAGTTCCAGCATCGAGAGCCTCAGCGCCGAAATTCAGAATATCGGCACGGTGCTGGAGGTGATCAAGAGCGTGGCCGAGCAGACCAATCTGTTGGCGCTGAACGCGGCAATCGAAGCCGCGCGGGCCGGGGAGCAGGGCAGGGGGTTTGCGGTGGTGGCCGATGAAGTGCGTGCGCTGGCACGGCGTACGCAGCAATCGACCGAGGAGATCGAACGCTTGGTCAGTGCCCTGCGCGCGGCGGCGCAGTCGTCGGTGCAGCAGATTCGCAGCAGTGGCGAGCTGGTGAAGCTGGCGGTCAGTGATGCGTTGCAGACCGAGAGTGCGCTGGGGAGTATTGCCGCGGCGGTGTCGTTGATTCAGCAGATGAATCAGCAGATCGCGGCGGCGGCGGAGGAGCAGAGTTCGGTGGCGGAGGAGATCAATCGCAGTGTTACGCAGATTCGTGCGAGCGCGGATCACTCTTCCGTGGCGATGCGCGGGAATGCGGCTTCGAGTGTTGAGCTGGCGCAGTTGGGCGGCGAGTTGCGCTCGATGGTTGGGCATTTTCGGCTTTGAGCCTTGGCGGCCTTTGGGCCGACCAGGCTCTCGGCTTCGCCGCGTGGGGATGGCCCGGTTTTGCTTTTGCTGTTCTCTGGGAGCTGGCTTGCCAGCGAAGGCGGCCTGACAGCCGACCGATTTTTACCTGAGAACACTGCTTCCCAATGTGGGAGCGAGCCTGCTCGCGAAAGCGGTCTTCAATTCACACCTCTTTCAAGTCGCCCACAAAAAAGCCACCCATGAAGGTGGCTTCTTTACCGGCATTCCCGACTCAGTCGTAAATCACTTTCTTCTTCCAGTCCGCATCGGCTTCGACATCCTTCAAACCGGCAGTCAGTTGGTTTTCTTCACCTTCAACCGGGGCAATCTTGTCCATGACCTGGGCGTTGGCTCGGGCGAGGAGTTTTTCCAGGTATTGCAGTTGCTCGGCATACATCTGCGGGTCCTGCTGTTTACGCAGATATTGCACGCCGCGTTCGAAGGCGAGGCGGGCCTGGCCGGGTTGGTTTTGTTGCAGGGACTGTTGGCCGAGGTTGTTGAAGAATTCGATGTGCAGCAGCACGAGGATGTGGCGCACTTCGCGGATCCATTGTTTGGCTTCGTTCGGTGGCAGGAAGCCGTCGTGGGCGGCGCGGGTGATCTGGCCGTGCAGGGCTTCGAGGAGGAAGCGCACGTCTTTGGCTTTGGCTTCGGTGAGGATCGGCGCGGGCGGGTTGTTCACCGGGATCGATTCGCCTTGGGCAACGAGGGCGCTCAGTTCGGTAATGCGGGCCTTGGTGGTCGCGCTGGTCTTTTCCAGATTGAGCAGGCGCTGGCAGACGTTGAGTTCCAGGCGGGTCAGCAACAACTTGAGCGCCGGGGTCATGAACTGGCCGGGGAAGGTTTCGGTCAGTTCGCCGCAGCGGCGCAGGCGGTCGTTGAGTTCGACTTTGGTGCGGGCCTTCTCCAGTTTGTTGTTTTCCACCACATGGTTCATGTAGCCAATGGCGATCAGAATTGCGATCCCGGCTACGACTAGCAGGGTGATCATGAGTGGTGTCACCGGTAAGACCTCTTTATAGGGTTCGCATGCGAGTGTAGTGGCTGGACATTTAGGCGCCTAGCGCCGCTCGACGGGTTTGATCGGCTGCTGCAATCTGTATCGGCCGCCAGCGGTATAGATGAATGCTGGCGCTTGATGTGCAGATTGCCATCACTGTGCGGTGACTATAACGTCTTGGCGAGTGGCGGAATATAGGCGTCAGGTTTCGGACGACGGAAAAGCCTTACGCGGCCCGTAATCCGGGTCGAAGTCATTGATTTAAATAAATTTATATCAGGGGGTTGACGACCTCTCAATCCATCCATAGAATGCGCGCCACTTGCAGCGTAAAGCACACAGCGAAACGCGGCAGGGAGTGAATGTTGTAGTGTGTCCCCTTCGTCTAGTGGCCTAGGACACCGCCCTTTCACGGCGGTAACAGGGGTTCGAGTCCCCTAGGGGACGCCAATGCGGGAATAGCTCAGTTGGTAGAGCACGACCTTGCCAAGGTCGGGGTCGCGAGTTCGAGTCTCGTTTCCCGCTCCAATTTTAAACAGCAGTGCTTTCGGGCGGTGCTGAGTGAAACCAGAACCAAATCTTCGGATGCGGATCTGGACACCGAAACACACACCATGTGTTCCGGGTAGCGTGTCCCCTTCGTCTAGTGGCCTAGGACACCGCCCTTTCACGGCGGTAACAGGGGTTCGAGTCCCCTAGGGGACGCCATTTGCGGGAATAGCTCAGTTGGTAGAGCACGACCTTGCCAAGGTCGGGGTCGCGAGTTCGAGTCTCGTTTCCCGCTCCAATTTCACAAAAACGCCGATCAGTGATGGTCGGCGTTTTTGTTTGTGCGCGTTTTATGGCGGCAACAAAAAGGACCTTTTCACAGGTCCTTTTTTATTTTGAGCCCGGTCATCAATGATCGGGCTCAGGCCGTGCTTACAGCTTCGGCAACTGCCCGACACGCCCCATCATTTCCGTGACGATCTGCAGATCCAGCATGAACTGATCGACGGTCTTGAATTCGCCATCGGTGTGGCCGGTGTATTTGGCCTCAGGTCGCGCCAGGCCGAATTGCACGCCGTTCGGCAATTCGTGAACCGACGTCGCGCCAGCGGAAGTACCGAATTCCGACTTCATGCCGAGGTTTTCGCTGGCCACCGCGAGCAGCGCCTTGACCCACTCACCCTCGGGGTTGCGATACATCGGTTCGGCTACGGAATAGTCGAACGCTACAGCGACATGAGTCTTCTTGCTCCAGGCATCCAGTTTCTCAGCGATCTCAGCCTTGAGCTTTTCCGGGGACTTGCCCTTCGGTACGCGCAGATTCACCGCCAGTTTGAAGGTTTTGTCATCCTCACCGACGTAGGTCAGCGAGGTGGTCAGCGGCCCCATGAACGAGTCGGAGAAGCCCACGCCAAGTTTTTTGCCCAGATAATCCAGGCCCCAGTTGTCATCGGCATAACGTGCGGCATCGGTGAACTGGTTTTGCTTGAGCGCGACTTTGCCGTCCAGGCTGTTGATGAAGCTCAGCATCCGTGCGACCGGGTTGACGCCGGACTCAGGCTCGGAGGAGTGCGCAGAAACCCCCGTCACGGTCAGTTTGACGTCTTTGCCATCAATCTTTGCCGCGACTTCGAAGTCGCCGCCGTTGGCTTTGGCATAGGCATCGCCGGCTTTTTGCAGACTGGCGGCGAGCTCGGCAGGCTTGTCGGTTACCAGCGTGACCACCGAAGCGGACGGAATCTGGTTGGTCGCCTTGCCGCCGGTCATCGAAATGATTTCCGCGCCGTTGCCTTCGCCTTTGCGTTTGGCAAAGTTGGCCATGACGGTGCCGTAACCTTTTTCGGCGATCACTACCGGATAACCGCCGTCCAGCGCCATGTTGTAGTTCGGCGTCGGGTTGCGCTCGAAGTAATAGGGAATGGCGTCGCCGCTGGTTTCTTCGGTGGTGTCGACCAGCAGCTTGAAGTTACGCGCCAGTGGCAGTTTCTCGTCCTTGATCACTTTCATGGCGTACAGCGCCACGACGATCGCGTTCTTGTCATCCTCTGTGCCACGACCGTACATGCGATCGCCAATCAGCGTGACTTTGAACGGGTCGAGTTTGGTGCCATCTTTCAGCACCCAGTTTTCCGGCGTCACCGGCACCACATCGGCGTGGGCATGAATGCCAACGACTTCGTCGCCTTTGCCATCCAGAGAGATTTCGTAGACACGGTTATCGATATTGCGGAATTTCAAACCAAAGGATTCGGCGAGTTTCTGGATCTCGCCGGCAATCTTGATGAATTCCGGGTTGTCGTGTTGCTCCACGCCGTCCTTGCGGAAGGTCGGGATCTCGACGAGTTGGCGCAGGGTTTCCAGCGCGGCCTTGCCATATTTCACGCGGGTATAAATGCCCAGCAGACGGTGAATTTCATTCTGCTGTTCGGCGTTCAGGGTCTTGTTGTCGAGGAAGGCGCTGATGGACGGGGTGAGATTATCCGTCTTGGCCAGGTCGCTTTTCGCCAGGCTGCCAAGAAAGCTACGGAAGTCCGTCAGGTTCTTGCCGTCAAAGGATTTCAGAATCGCTGCACTTTGCTCGGCAGTGATGTTGGCTTGTGCTGCGCTGGTAAATGCGGTGAGGCTGGCCATGACGAGCGTGGCAGCGGCCAGTTTTTTCAGGGAAAAGACCATGTAACAGGCATTCCTTTGCTAGAGATTGGGAAAATATGTCTGACGCTTGCGGCAGAAACATTTTGCAACCTACCACCATGAGCAGGTGAAGAGGGAGTCACAAACTTGATCTGTCGCACAGAAATGCAAAAGAGGCGCACAAATGAAAAAGTCCCGGCAGCTGATGCCGGGACTTTTTTGTGTGGGTTACATCGACAGCATCAGGCGTCCGGCAAATAGAATGAGGATGACGCCCATGCTGCGCTCGAACCAGTGTCCAAGGCGCATGAACAGCAGGCGCACTTTATTGCTGGAGAAAAACAGCGCGACGATCACAAACCACAGCGCGTTGACGAAGCACATCCACAATCCGTAGAACGCCTGGATCTGCAGCGGTGTGCTGGCGCTGATGATCGTGGTGAAGATGGCCAGGAAAAACAGCGTGGCCTTGGGGTTGGTCGCATTGGTCAGAAAACCGGTGCTGAATGCCTTGAACAGTGACTGTTCAACCAGCGGCTCATCGGCGTTTTTTTCACCTTCGACGCTGCTCTTCGGTTTGCTGCGGATCAGGCTGACGCCCAGATAGAGGATGTAAGCCCCACCGACCACTTTGGCCACAGTCAGCAGCCACGGCGTGGTGTGCATCAGGGCGCCGACGCCGAGCAGGGTATACAGCACATGCACGGAAATCCCCGCGCCGATGCCCAGCGCGGTGCAGATGCCGACGAGGCGACCGAAGCGCACGCTTTGGCGGATGGTCACGGCGAAGTCCGGACCGGGCGCAACCACGGCGAGAAAGTGGATGGTGGCCAATGCGAGAAATTCGCCCAGGTAATTGGAAAGCATGTCAGCTCCAGAAAGTCAGAGGGGAGGCATTGCCGCGATAGCCGACAAAGAACGATAGGCTCAAACGCGGATCCGTGACCCCCGGAGTTACCGAGTGCATGCGCCGCGAATTGAACATGATGAAATCGCCGGGCTGCGGTCGTACCTCGAGGGCGGGCGGCCCCAGCAGCGACGGCTCGATGCCATAACTGTCGCCGCGCATTTCGTCGAATTGATCGGGGGTGATGTGGTCATTCCACATCTGCAAGGCGCCACCCTCGGCGGGCATGTTCAGGTAGACGTTGCAGGCAAATTGCGCCTCGAGACTGCGCGCCTGAAAACTGTCCGGGGCGTCCTTGGCGAAGATGTCGTGATGAGCAAGAAAGCACACGCCCGGTTTGACCACCCGCGACAAACCGACATACATCTTGCGCCCGTAGAGATTTTCCAGATGCGCGCCGGCAGGCCAGGACTCGTCGAGCATGCAGCGCAAAGTGTCGATGGGCGAGGAGTAGGGCGCGCAGCGCTGACGCAGTTCGTCGATGTTGCGGGTGGCGCGTTCGAAGTAATCCTCGATCAGCAGCGGCTGGTTTTCCGCCTCGTAGAAGGCCATGCCGATGCGGCCGATGCTCGGTGCGTTGATGTAGCCTTCAAAGCCCGGGGCGAGGATCTTGTTGCCAATTTCGATCGCCAGCGGCTCGGGCAGAAAGCGTTTGACGCGGATGGCGAGGACTTCTTCGTTGGCCAGTTTTTTTATGCACGTCTCATCGAGACGCTCGACGTCTAGCATCATTTGTTTTAGGTCCATCTATCGATAGTCAACGGAACCGGCGAATGCGGTTCCCCGGCGTCGGACGCTGCGCGATGGCAATGTCCGAAATGCTCAATCCACGCTGTAGTGGACGGAAAGCGTGCCCTTCTTCTGCGAAAGGGACGCGATCGTGACTGTGCCCAGATCCTTCAGGCTTCGTACGTGGGTGCCACCGCAGCCATAGGCTGGCAGCTCACCGAAACTGATTTCCCGCGCGCCTTCGCGCAGCGAGGTCAGGCGCGGCAGATCATGTTCGATCCACTGCTCGATACCGGTTTGCACGGTTGGCGCATCGATTTCTTCAGCGCTATCGCCCGGCTTGAATTGCACCCGGCCTTCGTCCGGCCAGTGGTGCGCCTTGATCGGCATCCAGCCCATGGCCTGAATGAAATGACCGATCAGGTGCCCGGCCGAGTGCATGCGCGTATTGAAGCGGCGGCGCTCTTCATCGATACGGATGACGGTCATGCCCAGCGGCAGCGGGCGGTCGACGAAATGCACAATGCGCTCAGGTTCCTGTACCACGCGCGACACCCGGCTTTCACCGATCCAGCCGGTGTCGCAAGGCTGACCGCCGCCCTGCGGGTGAAACAGGGTAGCGCGCAGCACTACGGCGAATTCGTTCTCGTGGGGTGTGCAGTCGAGGACTTCGACATTCGCCTTGAGGTCGTCACTGTGAAAAAACAGGCGAAGCGTCATATTCCATGCCCTGATCGAAGTTCTGTTTTTATTATATGAATCGTGCAATAACGTGATAATCCGTTCGAACATCAAAGGACTTGTGCGTCGTGAGCATCAATCTTCCGCTGCCGTTGTTGGGTGAAATGGCGATTTTCGTCAAGGTTGTCGAGACCGGCAGCTTCTCTGAAGCGGCGCGGCAGATGGGTTCCTCACCCTCGGCGGTCAGTCGCAGTATTTCCCGATTGGAAAAGGCGTTGGCCACGCGCTTGCTGCAACGCACCACGCGCAAACTGCGCTTGAGCGATGGCGGTGAGGAGGTGTTCAAGCGTTGCCAGGAAATGGTCAGCGCGGCCAGGTCGGTGATGGAAATAAGCGGTCAGTTCACCCACGAAGCCGAAGGCCTGGTGCGGGTCAGCGTACCGAAAGCAGTGGGGCGTTTTGTGATTCATCCGCACATGCCGGAGTTTCTGCGCCGCTATCCCAAGGTTGATGTGGAGTTGCTGCTGGAAGATCGTCAGGTCGATCTGATCGATGATCATGTCGATCTGGCAATTCGCATCACTGATCGTCCACCGGCCGGTCTGGTCGGGCGGCAGTTGCTGACCATCGATCATTTGCTTTGCGCCACGCCGCAATACCTGGCCGAACACGGCACGCCGACGCATCCTCACGATTTGCTCAATCACAGTTGTATTTATCTGGGCGAAACGCCGAGCGATGCGCGCTGGAAATTCAAGAAGGGCAGCAAGGCGGTGACGGTCGGCGTGCGTGGGCGCTATGCCGCCAATCACACGGGTGTGCGCTTGGGGGCGGTGTTGCAGCACATCGGGATTGGCAGTCTGCCGTATTTCACGGCGCGTTATGCGTTGGAGCAGAAGTTGATTGTGCAGGTGTTGCCGGACTGGACGTTTCTTGCCTCTTATCACGGTGGGTTGTGGCTGCTGCATTCGCCGACGCGGTATCTGCCGCCGAAATTGCGGGTGTTTATTGATTATCTGGTGGAGTGTTTGCAGAAGGAGCCGACGTTGGGTAGGCCCGGGAAATCTGCCGGTGGGAGCAATGCGGCTGTGGCGTATGAGCTGCCGGAGAGTGAGGGGTTGCTTTGAGGTTCTTTGTGGGGGGGCTTGGCGGCCTTTGGGCCGACCATGCTCTGGTGGTTTGAGTGAATATCCGTTTCTGCGGTAACGGCTGCTTAGGGTTTCGCCCTTACGGCGACTTACTTTTTTACAAGCGCCTAAAAAAGTAAGCAAAAAACGCTAGCTCCTACGTTCGGCCCTCGCAGGCTCGGGTTCCTTCGCTGCGGGATCGATCCGGGCGCAGCGGCTACGGTTTGCTTCGCTGCACCTACACTCGCTGTGTACGACTGCGTCGTACGGTCGCTGCGCTCCCACGCCCGGATCAATCCCTCCGCTCAGCCTTCCGACGTCGCCTGTGAATCAAGATCAAAAGCGGTACTCGAGCTTGCGCTCATTGTTTTGAGTGGTGAGGGGCGGGTGGTGTCTGGCTGTTTTTGTGGTGAATTTTCCCCTCACCCCAGCCCTCTCCCGAGGGAGAGGGGGCCGGTTTGTGGGTTGTTCATAATCTGCATTCGACTCGGTAATTCAGGTCGACGTACCTCATCCAAACAGCGCGGTCAGTCCCCTCTCCCCTCCGGGAGAGGGCTAGGGTGAGGGGGCTTTTGATCTTGAAAAAAGGCCCGCATGGAATCTCCATGCGGGCCTTTTCAGTAGTGTTCGAATATCAGTGCTTGCTGTCCTGCGCGGACATGGCCAGCAGTTGTTTTTCCTGGTTCCAGTCGAACGGTTCGTCGTTCTGTTCGGCTTCGTAGCGGCGTTCTTCGAGGGCCTGGTAGAGGTCGATTTCTTCGTCGGAGAGGTAGTGCAGGCAGTCGCCGGCGAAGAACCACAGCAGGTCGCGTGGGATCAGGTGGGCGATTTGCGGGTAGCGGGTGATGACTTGGGTGAGGATGTCCTGGCCCAGGTATTGGCTTTCGATAGGGTCGATAGGCAGGGAGGCCAGCAGTTCGTCGAAGCGCTCGAGGAACAGGGCATGGCTTTCTTCGGGCACTTGTTCGGCCTCACCTACGGCGACCAGGATACTGCGCAGGTGGTCGAGCAACACGAGATGATCGGCAACGACGTTGGACACGAGATAAGTCCTCAAGAGCAAAACGGGCGCGGGAGTATAAAGCCCTCGCGCCGTTTTTTCACATAAACCGGGTTCAGCGGACTTTGCCCTCTGCCTGGGTCAGTTCTTCTTTGGCGAAATCGTCGACGTCGATCACCTTGCGGCGGGCCGCTTCGGCGTCGCGCAGGCTTTGCGCTTCGACGGCTTGCAGCACGCCGGCTTCCAGCGCGGCATCGATGGCGTGTTCGCCGGCTGCCGGTTTGACCTGGCCGCTCTTGAGTGCGGTGTGCAGTTTCTTGTGGAGCGGTTGCGCGGCATTGAGCAGGTCGCTGGCGTGTTGCAGCGCGCCCACGGCATCGTCCGCCGATTGCGGGCGGTAGCAGCCGGCGAGCAATTCTTCGAGGGCCGGATCGCCTTTGGCGCGACCGATGACCGCAGCGACTTCGGCGCCGAGTTTGTCCGATGGGCCTTTGTGACGGCGACCGAACGGGAAGACGATGACCCGCAGCAGGCAGCCGAAGACTTTGTTCGGGAAGTTGCTCAGCAGTTCATCCAGCGCACGCTCCGACTGGCCGAGGCTTTCTTCCATGGCCCAGCGGAACAGCGGTTCCATGTACGCCGGCGAATCCAGGTCGTGATAACGCTTGAGCGCCGCAGAGGCCAGATACAGGTTGCTCAGCACGTCGCCGAGGCGCGCCGACAGGCGTTCGCGGCGTTTCAGTTCGCCGCCCAGGAGCATCATGCTGAAGTCGGCGAGCATCGCGAATGCGGCGGCCTGACGGTTCAGCGCGCGGAAGTAGCCTTGGCTGATCCTGTCGCCCGGCGCATGTTCAAAGTGACCAAGGCCGAGGTTCAGCACCAGTGTGCTGGCGGCATTGCTGACGGCGAAACCGATGTGCTTGAGCAACAGACCGTCGAATTCCTTGAGTGCCTGATCCTTGTCCTCGCGACCGGCCAGGGCCATTTCCTTGAGTACGAACGGATGGCAACGGATCGCGCCCTGACCGAAGATCATCAGGTTGCGCGACAGGATGTTCGCGCCTTCGACGGTGATGAAGATCGGCGCGCCGTTCCAGCTGCGGCCCAGGTAGTTGTTCGGCCCCATGATGATCGCTTTACCACCATGCACATCCATGGCGTGGCTGATGCATTCGCGGCCGCGTTCGGTGAGGTGGTATTTGAGGATCGCCGACAGCACCGAGGGTTTTTCACCCAGGTCCACCGCGTTGGCGGTGAGCATGCGGGCGGCGTCCATCATCCAGGCGTTACCGCCGATGCGCGCCATGGCTTCCTGGATACCTTCGAAAGCGGACAGCGGCACATTGAATTGCTCGCGAATCTGCGCGTACTGACCAGTGACCAGACTGGTGAACTTGGCCGCGCCGGTGCCCACGGCTGGCAGCGAGATCGAACGCCCGACGGACAGGCAGTTCATCAGCATCATCCAGCCTTTGCCGAGCATTTCCTCACCACCGATGAGGTAGTCCAGCGGAATGAACACGTCCTTGCCGGAGTTCGGGCCGTTCATGAACGCGGCGCCCAGCGGCAGGTGACGACGACCGATTTCCACACCTGCGGTATCGGTCGGGATCAGCGCCAGACTGATGCCGAGGTCCTCTTCTTCACCGAGCAGGTGATCCGGGTCATAAGCCTTGAATGCCAGGCCAAGCAGAGTCGCGACCGGGCCGAGGGTGATGTAGCGCTTTTCCCAGTTCAGGCGCAGGCCGATGACTTCCTGTCCTTCCCACTGGCCTTTGCAGATGATCCCGGTGTCGGGCATCGCGCCGGCGTCGGAACCGGCCAGCGGACCGGTCAATGCGAAGCACGGAATATCGTCGCCACGGGCCAGGCGCGGCAGGTAGTGATTACGTTGTTCGTCGGTGCCGTAATGCAGCAATAGTTCGGCAGGGCCGAGGGAGTTGGGCACCATCACGGTGGAGGCGAGGTCGCCGCTGCGTGTCGCCAGTTTCATTGCCACTTGTGAGTGAGCGTAGGCCGAGAAGCCTTTGCCGCCGTATTCCTTGGGAATGATCAGGGCGAAAAAGCCATGTTCCTTGATGTGCGTCCAGGCCTCGGGCGGCAGGTCCATGGACTGGCCGATCTGCCAGTCGCTGACCATTGCGCAGAGTTCTTCGGTCGGGCCGTCGATGAAGGCTTGTTCTTCTTCGCTCAGTTGCACTTTTGGATAGGACAGCAGTTTGTCCCAGTCCGGACGGCCGCTGAACAGCTCGCCGTCCCACCATACGGTGCCAGCATCGATCGCGTCGCGTTCGGTCTGTGACATGGGCGGCAGGGTTTTCTGGAACCAGTTGAACAGCGGCGCGGTGAAGTGCTTGCGGCGCAGGTCAGGCAGCAACAATGGCGCGGCGACCACCGCCAACAGGACCCAGAAGACAAACAGCAGCCAGCCCGGCGCGTGACTGAAAATCCCCATGGCGACGAGATAGGCCGCAACGATGCCCAACGCGGGCAGCGGGGCGATGCGTCGATGGGCGAGATACGCCACGCCGACGATCAAAACCAGTATCCACAACAACAGCATATTCAGTCCTCCGTGAACCAAGGCAAATCGACCCTCCAGAGCTTAGACGGCATCTGCAAACAAGGGTGGTCAGAGCATGGTGATTGAAATCGTGGGAAACCCCGGATGGTTTTCGTAGGTTCGGTGGGCAACACGTGTGGGAAATCGTTCGTTGCTGCGCAGCTTTGCTTTCAGGTTTGGCCGAAACGTCGTTATCTCTGTGCTCAGGCTGTCGCTAGACTCGTGGCTTACCCAGGAGATTGCCGTCATGCACGAGTATCTGAGCCCCGGCCGCTTCATCGATAGTGACCACCCGGCGGTGGTGGAGTTCGCCGAGCAGCATCGCGGCGCCAGTAACCATCCGCGTGAGCAGGCGATCAGTCTGTATTACGCCGTGCGTGAGGCAGTGCGCTACAACCCCTACACCTTCAGCCGTGATCCGCAAACCTTGCGCGGCAGTTACGCACTGGCGGCGGGGGAGAGTTATTGCGTGCCGAAAGCTACGCTGCTCGCCGGTTGTGCCCGGCATTGCGGGATTCCGGCGCGCATCGGTCTGGCCGATGTGCGCAATCATTTGTCGACGCCGCGTTTGCTCGAGCTGCTGAAAAGCGACGTGTTCGCTATGCATGGCTACACCGAGCTGTTTCTCGACGGCCGCTGGGTCAAGGCGACGCCGGCGTTCAACCAGCAACTGTGCGAGCTGTTCAACGTCGCAGCGCTGGAATTCGACGGGGTCAACGACAGCGTTTTCCACCCGTTCAACCGTGATGGCGCGCAGTTGATGGAATATCTGCTCGATCACGGCCAGTTCACCGATGTGCCGGAAACGTTCTTCTTCGAGCACCTGCAAAAGTGCTATCCGCATCTGTTCAGTGAGCAACTGCCGGTGCTGCTGGGCGATATGCAGGCGGATTTGAGTCGCACCTGATCCGGCGTATGCTGGCCGTCCACTCACTTGCAAAGAGGCGGTCATGCTGAAGATCTGGGGACGAAAAAATTCATCGAACGTCAGAAAGCCATTGTGGGCTGCCGAAGAGTTGGGCCTGGCTTACGAGGCCATCGATGCCGGCGGCGCGTTCGGTGTAGTCGATACGCCCGAGTACCGCGCGATGAACCCCAATGGCCGGGTGCCGGTGATCGAGGATGACGGTTTCGTGCTGTGGGAATCCAACGCCATCGTTCGCTATCTGCTGGCCAAACACGCCCCGGACAGCGCCTGGTATCCGGCGGATGCGCAAGCCCGCGCCACGGCGGACAAATGGATGGACTGGACCACGTCGAGTTTCGCCGGGCCGTTTCGCACGGTGTTCTGGGGTGTGCTGCGCACGCCCTCCGAGAAGCAGGACTGGAAGGCGATCAACGCCGCGATCAACGCCGCGATCAAGGAATGCGATGAATTGCTGAACATGGCCGACCATGCCCTGATCAGCCAGCCTTATCTCTCCGGCAATGACATCGGCATGGGCGACATCCCGCTGGGCAGCTTCATTTATGCCTGGTTCGAAATGCCCATCGAGCGCGCCCCGCAACCACATCTCCAAGCCTGGTATGAACGTTTGAAGCAGCGTGTGGCCTATCAGAAAGCGGTCATGACCGCGTTGACTTGATAATTACTATCGACACACTTGACTGTACTTGTGCGGCGGCGGCAAGCACCATTGCGAACTTGCGCCGCGGTTGTTTCCCTCGCCGCCCGCCCTTATTTACTTCTTTCCTTCCTTCTTGGTGCGTAAATCCGATATGAGTTCCGCTCTGTCCATCCGGCAGCTAACCAAAACCTACGGCAACGGGTTCCAGGCCTTGAGTGGTATCGATCTGGACGTCGCCGAAGGTGATTTTTTCGCCTTGCTCGGCCCCAACGGCGCCGGCAAATCCACAACCATCGGCATCCTCTCGACCCTGGTCAACAAGACCAGCGGCACCGTGAATATTTTCGGCAATGACCTGGACAAGAACCCGGCGGCGCTCAAGCGCTCGATCGGCGTGGTGCCGCAGGAATTCAACTTCAACCAGTTCGAAAAGACCTTCGACATCGTCGTAACCCAGGCCGGCTACTATGGCATTCCGGCGAAAGTCGCCAAGGAACGCGCCGAGCAGTACCTGACCCAGCTCGGCCTGTGGGACAAGCGCGATGTGCCGTCGCGTTCACTGTCCGGCGGCATGAAACGTCGTTTGATGATCGCTCGTGCACTGGTGCACGAACCGCGTCTGCTTATTCTTGATGAACCGACTGCGGGCGTCGACATCGAGCTGCGCCGTTCGATGTGGACCTTCCTCACCGAGCTGAACCAGAAAGGCATCACCATCATTCTGACCACGCATTATCTGGAAGAGGCCGAGCAGCTGTGCCGCAACATCGGCATCATTGACCACGGCACCATTGTCGAAAACACCAGCATGAAACAGTTGCTGGGCCAGTTGCACGTGGAAACCTTTTTGCTCGACCTGAAACACGACTTGCACGTTGCGCCGCAATTGCTCGGCTACCCGGCCCGATTGCTCGACGGCCACACCCTGGAAGTGCAGGTCGACAAATCCATGGGCATCACGGCGTTGTTCACCCAGTTGGCGCAGCAGAACATCGAAGTGCTGAGCCTGCGTAACAAAACCAATCGCCTCGAGGAGTTGTTCGTGTCCCTGGTGGAGAAAAATCTGTCGAAGGTGGCGGTATGAGTTCCGAGTTCGGTCCCAACCTCGTCGCCCTGCAAACCATCGTCTACCGCGAGGTCAAACGCTTCATGCGGATCTGGCCGCAGACGTTGCTGCCGCCGGCGATCACCATGGTTCTGTACTTTGTGATCTTCGGCAACCTGATCGGTCGGCAGATCGGCGACATGGGTGGTTTCACTTACATGGAGTACATCGTGCCGGGTCTGATCATGATGTCAGTGATCACCAACTCGTACGGCAACGTGGTGTCGAGCTTCTTTGGCAGCAAGTTCCAGCGCTCGATCGAAGAGCTGATGGTCTCACCGGTGTCACCGCACACGATCCTGATCGGCTTCACCATTGGTGGGGTATTGCGCGGTCTGGCGGTGGGTCTGATCGTGACGATTCTGTCGCTGTTCTTCACAGATTTGCAGGTGCATCATCTCGGCGTGACCATCCTGGTGGTGGTGCTGACCGCGACAATCTTCTCGCTGCTGGGCTTTATCAACGCGGTGTTTGCGCGCAACTTCGATGATATTTCGATCATCCCGACCTTTGTGCTGACCCCGCTGACTTACCTTGGCGGCGTGTTCTACTCGATCACTTTGCTGCCACCGTTCTGGCAGACCGTGTCGCTGGCCAACCCGGTGCTGCACATGGTCAACGCCTTCCGCTACGGCATCCTTGGTGTCTCGGATATCCGTATCGGCATCGCCATCACCTTCATGCTGGTGGCGACCGTGGTGCTGTATCTCGGCTGTGCGCGGTTGTTGGTGAGCGGGCGCGGGATGCGTACCTGATCCCGACCGCGTCGCTTTCTTCGCGAGCAGGCTCGCTCCCACATTGGAATGATGTTCTCTGTGGGAGCGAGCCTGCTCGCGAAGGGGCCAGCCCAGACACAACAAAAAACGGCCTCCCATCGCGGAGGCCGTTTTGCTTTCATTTCTGCCGACTTTGCTTGCGCCGCCGCCATTGCCGCGCCACCCACCAGCGCCAGTAAAGCATCACCAGAAAATAGGCGAGGACGCCCAGCACCAGGCCGACAACCACCGAGCCCAATAAAAACGGCTGCCACAATGTCGACAGCTCACCGCTGATCCATTCCCAGGTCAACTCGTCCGGCAGATGCCGCGCCGGCACATCCATCAGGAACGCCCCGGCCTGGTAGGTGCAGAAAAACACCGCCGGCATGGTGATCGGATTGGTCAGCCAGACCAGGCTCACCGCGATTGGCATATTGCCGCGCACCATCACCGCCAATGCCGCCGCTACCAGCATCTGTGCCGGGATCGGCAGGAATGCCGCAAACAGGCCGACCGCCATCGCCCGGGCGACCGAGTGGCGGTTGAGATGCCAGAGGTTAGGGTCATGCAGCAACGTGCCGAGAAAGCGTAAGGATTTGTGTTCCCTGATGCTCGTCGGGTCGGGCATGTAACGTTTGAATAAGCGCCGGGGCATAGGGCTTCTCGGTCGGTTAAGGCGGCAAGTATGTCTGGATTCTACGAACCGCCCATTCAGACTTTGTGACAATTGTTGACGACGGTGGTGCCGCAGACCGGCTATGCCTAGTGGGGGGACTCTCAAGGACGGGCATATGCGCACAGGGATGATGGCGCTGGCAGTCGGTCTGCTGGCCCCGGTTTTTTTGCCGGCCTTGCCGCCGGTCGGTTGGTTGCTGGTGCTGCCAATGGTGGCGCTGATGTTGCTGCCGTTTCGCAGCTATCCATTGGCATGTTTGCTGTTTGGTTTCACGTGGGCTTGTTTCAGTGCGCAGTGGGCGCTGAATGACCGCTTGCCACCGAGCCTGGACGGCGAAACCCGTTGGCTTGAAGGGCGTGTGGTCGGCTTACCGCAGCACAGCGATGGCGTGGTGCGTTTCGAGCTGGCTGATGCGCGCTCACGCCACGAAAAACTGCCATCGCTGCTGCGCCTGGCCTGGTACGCCGGGCCGCCGGCCAACAGCGGCGAACGCTGGCGACTGGCGGTGAACTTGAAGCGCCCGGGTGGCCTGCTCAACCCGCACGCCTTCGACTACGAGGCCTGGCTGCTCGCGCAACGGATCGGCGCAACCGGCACGATCAAGGATGGCCAGCGCCTGGCTGAGGCCCGGCATGCATGGCGCGACGGCGTTCGCCAACGCCTGCTGGCGGTGGATGCGCAAGGACGCGAGGGCGCGCTGGCAGCGCTGGTGCTCGGTGATGGCTCTGGGCTCAGTCGCGAGGATTGGCAGGTACTGCAAGACACCGGCACCGTGCATCTGCTGGTGATCTCCGGCCAGCACATCGGTTTGCTCGCCGCAGTGATGTATCTGCTGGTTGCCGGGCTGGCGCGTTTCGGAATCTGGCCGTTGCGCTGGCCCTGGTTGCCGTGGGCGTGTGGCCTGGCATTCGCGGCGGCGCTGGGTTACGGCTTGCTCGCCGGGTTCGATGTGCCGGTGCAGCGCGCCTGCGTGATGGTGGCGCTGGTATTGTTGTGGCGCCTGCGTTTTCGCCATCTCGGCGCGTGGTGGCCGTTATTGCTGGCGTTCAATGGCGTGCTGTTGTTCGATCCGCTGGCCAGTTTGCGTCCAGGTTTCTGGCTGTCCTTCGCGGCCGTTGCAGTACTGATTTTCACCTTCGGCGGGCGGCTTGGGGCCTGGCGCTGGTGGCAGACCTGGACCCGCGCGCAGTGGCTGATCGCGATCGGCTTGTGTCCGGTGTTGCTGGCGCTGAGCTTGCCCATCAGCGTCAGCGGGCCTGTAGCCAATCTGCTGGCCGTTCCGTGGGTCAGCCTCGTGGTGCTGCCGCCGGCATTGCTCGGCACGCTATTGCTGCCCGTGCCTTATGTTGGCGAAGGACTGTTGTGGCTGGCCGGTGGTTTGATCGACTGGCTGTTTATCGGGCTGGCGCTGATTGCCGGGCAATGGCCGGCGTGGATACCAGCCGCCATTCCACTCTGGGCGTTGATCCTGGGCAGCCTTGGCGCGATTTTATTGCTGTTTCCCCGTGGCGTGCCGATGCGTCCATTGGGCTGGCCGCTGATGTTGCTTTTGATATGGCCGCCTCAAGAGCGAATAGAAGAAAGGCGAGCCGATGTCTGGCAAATCGACGTCGGCCAAGGCTTGGCGATTCTTGTGCGCACGCGACATCATGCACTGCTCTATGACGCCGGCCCGCGCTTCGGCGATTTCGATATCGGCGAACGAGTGGTGTTGCCAGCGTTACGCAAACTCAACGTGCAACAGCTCGACCTGATGCTGCTCAGCCACGCTGACGCCGATCACGCTGGCGGCGCCCGGGCGGTCATGCGTGGATTGAACGTGCACCGCGTGGTCAGCGGCGATCCGCCAAACCTGCCGCCGGAGCTGAACGCCGAAGCCTGCGCAAGTGGCGAACAGTGGCAGTGGGATGGCGTGCAGTTCCAGCTCTGGCAATGGTCGGCGGCCGATGACAGCAACCAGCGCTCCTGTGTATTGCAGATCGAAGCCAACGGTGAACGCCTGCTGCTCACCGGCGACATCGACATTCACGCCGAGCGCGTTCTGCTCGACAGCCCACTGGCCGTGCCGACGCAGTGGCTGCAATCGCCACATCACGGCAGTCGCAGTTCATCGTCGATGGCGCTGTTGAAAGCCTTGCAGCCGGAATCAGTGCTGATCTCCCGTGGCCACGGCAACTCCTTCGGTCATCCGCATCCCACCGTGCTGGCGCGCTACCGCAAGCAAGGTCTGCGCATCTACGACAGCGCCGAACAAGGTGCCATTCATTTGCAACTGGGCAGCTTCAAGCCGCCGTGGACGATGCGGCAACAGCGGCGTTTCTGGCGCGATCCGCCGGTCCCGGGCCGTTGATCGGTGCCAGCATGGGTGCCACCTCACGGTCGTCGGGGCGGCGGGTCTTAATCGCGGATCGGTATGGTAAAGTGGCGCACTTTTTCGAGGGGACTGTCACTGTGTGGGAATTGGTCAAATCCGGCGGCTGGATGATGTTGCCGATCATTCTGAGTTCCATCGCGGCCATGGCGATCGTCGCCGAGCGCCTGTGGACACTACGCGCCAGTCGCGTCACCCCCGAGCATCTGCTGGGTCAGGTCTGGGTCTGGATCAAGGACAAGCAGCTCAACAAGGAAAAACTCAAGGAGTTGCGCGCCAACTCGCCGCTGGGGGAAATCCTCGCCGCAGGCCTGGCCAATTCCAAGCATGGTCGCGAGATCATGAAAGAGTGCATCGAAGAGGCCGCCGCGCGGGTCATTCATGAGCTCGAACGTTACATCAACGCCCTCGGCACCATCGCCGCCATGGCGCCGCTGCTCGGCCTGCTCGGCACCGTGTTGGGCATGATCGACATTTTCAGTGCCTTCACCGGCTCTGGCATGACCACCAATGCCTCGGTACTGGCCGGCGGTATTTCCAAAGCGCTGATCACGACCGCAGCGGGCCTGATGGTCGGTATTCCGGCGGTGTTCTTCCACCGCTTCCTGCAACGTCGTATCGACGAGCTGGTGGTCGGTATGGAGCAGGAAGCGATCAAACTGGTGGAAGTGGTGCAGGGCGACCGTGATGTCGATCTGGCCGAGGGCAAAGCGTGAAATTCCGTCGAAAGCCCCGGGAAACTGTAGACATCAACCTCGCGTCGCTGATTGACGTGGTGTTTATCCTGCTGCTGTTTTTCGTGGTGACTACCACCTTCACTCGGGAAACCCAGCTGCGCGTGGATCTGCCGGAAGCGGTCAGCGGTTCGCCCGCCGAAGATCAGCAGGTCAAACAGCTGGACGTCGCGATCAGTGCCGAAGGCGTGTTCTCGGTGAACAACAAGATTCTGCCGAAGAATGATCTGCCGACGCTGATGGAAGCCATGCAGAAAGAATCCAACGGCGACACCAACATGCCGCTGTCGATCAGTGCCGATGGCAAGGCCCAGCATCAATCGGTGATCACCGCCATGGACGCGGCCGGCAAGCTCGGTTTCAGCCATCTGCGCATGACCACGGTCGAGGCGGCGCCGAAATCCTGATGAGCCTGTCCGATCGCCTGCTCGCAGCGTGGTATCAGGGGCACCCGGCCCTGACGCTGCTGCGGCCGCTGGAAATGCTGTATCGCCGCGTGGTGATCAACAAGCGTCAGCGCTTTCTCGACGGTGACGGAGAGATCTACCAATCGCCCGTGCCGCTGATCGTGGTCGGCAATATCACCGTCGGTGGCACCGGCAAGACGCCGATGATTCTCTGGCTGATCGAACATTGCCGACGCCGTGGACTGCGCGTCGGCGTGGTCAGCCGCGGTTACGGCGCCAAACCGCCGCACCTGCCGTGGCGGGTCGAGGCCGAGCACAGCGCCGAGGTTGCCGGTGACGAGCCGCTGCTGATCGTCCAGCGCACTGGTGTGCCGCTGATGATCGACCCTGATCGCAGCGCCGCCGTCAAAGCCTTGATTGCCAGTGAGCCGCTGGACCTGATTCTGTCTGACGACGGCATGCAGCATTATCGCCTCGCGCGGGATCTGGAACTGGTGCTGATCGATGCCGCGCGCGGACTGGGCAATCAGCGCTGTCTGCCGGCCGGGCCGTTGCGTGAGCCGGTCGAGCGCCTGCAAAGTGTCGATGGCGTGCTGTTCAACGGTGCCCTTGATGATCGCGACGATGGTTTCGCCTTCCGCCTGCAACCCACGGCCCTGGTCAATCTGCGCAGCGGCGAACGTCAGTCACTGGAGCATTTCCCGCCGGGGCAAGCGCTGCATGCGGTGGCCGGGATCGGCAACCCGCAACGTTTCTTCAATACCCTCGAAGCGCTAGACTGGCGGCCAGTCCCGCATGCGTTTGCCGACCACGCCGAGTACAGCGTGCAGGCGTTGAATTTCACCCCGTCATTGCCGTTGGTGATGACCGAAAAGGACGCGGTGAAGTGCCGTGCCTTTGCTGCTGCCGACTGGTGGTATCTGGCGGTCGATGCCGTGCCGTCGCCGGCCTTCGTGGCCTGGTTCGACACTCAGCTGATGCGCCTGCTGCCGGATCGTCTGCTGCCTTAACTCTTTTATTTCTGGGAATGTTCATGGACACCAAATTGCTCGACATCCTCGCTTGCCCCGTGTGCAAAGGTCCGCTCAAGCTCAGTGCCGACAAGACCGAGCTGATCAGCAAGGGCGCTGGTCTGGCGTACCCGATCCGCGACGGCATCCCGGTGATGCTGGAAAGCGAAGCGCGCACCCTGACCACCGACGAGCGCCTGGATAAATGACCACAGCCTTCACCGTTGTCATCCCGTCGCGGTTCGCCTCGACCCGTCTGCCGGGCAAGCCGTTGCTGGATATTGCCGGCAAGCCGATGATCCAGCATGTCTGGGAACAGGCGAGCAAAAGCAGCGCCAGCCGTGTGGTTGTCGCGACTGACGATGCGCGCATCGTCGAGGCCTGCAGAAGCTTCGGCGCCGAAGTGGTGCTGACCCGTGAAGATCACAATTCCGGCACCGATCGTCTGGCCGAGGTCGCAGCGAAACTCGGTCTTGCGCCTGATGCGATCGTGGTCAACGTCCAGGGCGATGAGCCGTTGATTCCGCCGAGCGTGATCGACCAGGTCGCCGCCAACCTTGCTGCCCATACCCAAGCGCGCATGGCCACGCTGGCCGAGCCGATCGAAGACGTGGAAACCCTGTTCAACCCGAACGTTGTGAAGGTTTCCAGCGATATCAACGGTCTGGCCCTGACGTTCAGTCGTGCAACCTTGCCATGGGCACGCGATGCATTTGCCAAGAGCCGCGAGCAGCTGCCGGAAGGCGTGCCCTATCGCCGCCACATCGGTATTTATGCCTATCGCGCCGGGTTCCTCCACGACTTCGTGAGCTGGGGGCCGTGCTGGCTGGAAAACACCGAATCCCTCGAGCAACTGCGTGCCTTGTGGCATGGCGTGCGCATTCATGTCGCTGACGCGCTGATCGCGCCGCCGACCGGTGTCGACACCGTCGAAGACCTTGAGCGGGTTCGTCGCCTGCTGGGGGCCTGATGCGCGTTCTGTTTGTGTGCCTGGGCAACATCTGCCGTTCGCCCACCGCCGAAGGCGTGTTGCGCCACAAGTTGCGTGAAGCCGGGCTGGCAAATGTGGTCGAAGTAGCCTCCGCCGGCACCGGTGACTGGCACGTCGGTAACCCGCCGGACAAGCGCAGCCAGGCGGCAGCGAAACTGCGCGGTTATGACCTGTCGACGCAACGCGCGCAGCAGGTCAGCCGGGCCGATTTCGCCAGCTACGACCTGATTCTCGCCATGGACAACAGCAATCTGCGCAACCTCAAGGCTTTGCAGCCATCCACAGGCAGGGCCGAGCTGGATCTGTTCCTGCGTCGTTATGCCGGGCTGGTCGATGAAGTGCCGGATCCGTATTACGACGGTGATCAGGGTTTCGAGCAGGTGCTGGATCTGATCGAAGCGGCCTGCGACCAGTTGCTGATCGAAGTGAAGGGCCGTTTATGAGTTTGCAGGTGCAACCGCAAGTATCGTTGCAGGCCTTCAATACGTTCGGCGTCGATGTGCGCGCGCAGCTGTTTGCCGAAGCCCACAGTGATGACGATGTCCGCGAAGCGCTGGCCTATGCCGAGTCCCATGACGTGCCGTTACTGGTGATCGGCGGCGGGAGCAACTTGCTGCTGACGGCGGATATTCCGGCGTTGGTATTGCGCATGGCCACGCGCGGCATCCGCCTGCTCAGCGATGATGGCAGTCGCGTGGTGGTCGAGGCGGAAGCGGGCGAACCGTGGCATCCGTTCGTGCAGCACACGCTGGCCCAGGGTTTTGCCGGGCTGGAAAACCTCAGCCTGATCCCTGGCACCGTCGGCGCCGCGCCGATGCAGAATATCGGCGCCTATGGCGTCGAGATCAAGGACGTGTTTGCTGGCCTGACCGCGCTGGACCGCGAGAGCGGCGAGCTGCGTGATTTCAGTCTGGAAGACTGCAATTTCGGCTACCGCGACAGCCTGTTCAAGCAGCAGCCGGGACGTTGGCTGATTCTGCGGGTGCGCTTCAAGCTTGATCGCGCCGCGCACCTGCATCTGGAATACGGCCCGGTGCGTCAGCGCTTGAGCGAGCAGGGCATCGAGCAGCCAACGCCCACCGATGTCAGCCGCGCCATCTGCAGCATCCGCAGCGAAAAACTGCCGGACCCGGCGGTGCTCGGCAACGCCGGCAGCTTCTTCAAAAACCCGCTGGTGCCCGCCGCTGTGGTCACGCAGATCAAAACGCAGCACCCGGATCTGGTGGCTTACCCGCAAGCCGATGGGCAGATGAAACTGGCCGCTGGCTGGCTGATCGAACGCGCCGGCTGGAAAGGCTTCCGCGATGGCGATGCCGGCGTGCACAAGTTGCAGGCGCTGGTGCTGGTCAACTACGGCACGGCCACCGGCCTGCAACTGCTCGACCTGGCGCAACGTATCCAGAAAGACATCGCCGAGCGCTTCCATGTCGAACTGGAAATGGAGCCCAATCGGTATTGAGGCTACGCTTGCCTGACGCCATCCAAAGCCCTGCACTGATGAAAAAAGTGCAGGGCTTTTTTGTTAATGCTGGGTTAACTTAGCGACCTAACGATACCTACCATTTGCTCCACCCAAAGGCCCGGTGCAGACGTTCCCGTCGGCGCAAGAGAGCCTGATTAGCCTGAGTCGATCTGCGCGAACCCACCGCTGATTTTCCGGCGGCAGATTGCTCGACCCCATAACCACTAAAAATATGCGGGCGTGCCCATGATTACCCTGAAACTCAACGGTCAAGACCACTCCCTCGATGTCACCGAAGACATGCCGCTGTTGTGGGCAATTCGTGACGTCGCCGGTTACAACGGCACAAAATTTGGTTGCGGCATGGGCCTGTGCGGCGCCTGCACCATCCATATCGACGGCTTGCCGGCACGCAGTTGCATCACGCCGATCGGCTCGGTGATCGGTCAGAACGTGACCACCATCGATAATCTCCACGCCGACCCGGTAGGCAAGGTCGTGCAGCAAGCCTGGCTCGACAGTGCCGTGGCCCAATGTGGTTATTGCCAGGGCGGGCAGATCATGTCGGCCACCGCTCTGCTGAAAACCAATCCGAACCCGAGCGACGAGCAGATCGAAGAAGCCATGGTGGGCAACATCTGCCGCTGCGGCACCTACAACCGGATCAAAACCGCGATCCGCCAGGCCTCCACTCAACTGAAGGAGGTGAAGGCATGAGCCGCGTCCCGAATGATTTCGCCCTGAGCAACCTCAGCCGCCGTGGCTTTCTCAAAGGCGTCGGCGCCACCAGTGCGCTGGTCCTCGCCGCGAGCTGGGGCTGGCAGGATGCGCTGGCCGATGACGCTGCGAAGAAGTTTGGCGCCGATGGCATGCCCAATGGCTGGATCGACGATCCCAAGGTTTACGTGAGCATTGCTGCCGATGGCAGCGTCACCGTGGTGTGCAACCGTTCGGAAATGGGCCAGGGCGTGCGCACCAGCCTGAGCATGGTAGCGGCCGATGAACTCGAGGCCGATTGGGCGCAGGTCAAAGTGCAGCAGGCGCCGGGCGACGAAGTGCGCTTCGGCAACCAGGACACCGATGGTTCGCGCAGCATGCGTCACTGGTACGAGCCGATGCGTCGTTGCGGCGCCGCCGCGCGGACCATGCTCGAACAGGCGGCCGCTGCGCAGTGGAAAGTGCCGGTTGGCGAATGCCATGCGCAACTGCACAAGGTCATTCACAAACCGTCCGGCCGTGAATTGGGTTACGGCGAACTCGCCGCTGCGGCCAGTGCGCTGGCAGTACCGGCGCGTGACAGCCTGCGTCTCAAGCAGCCGTCGGAATTTCGCTACATCGGTAAGGAAGGCACCAAGGCCATCGACGGTGCCGATATCGTCAATGGCCGCGCAGTGTACGGCGCCGACGTGCATTTCGACGGCATGCTCTACGCGACTATCGCTCGTCCGGCAGTGTATGGCGGCAAGGTCAAAAGCCTCGATGACAGCGCCGCGCTGAAAGTCCCCGGCGTGCTAAAAGTCATGCAGATCGAAGGCCGGCCGTTGCCGTCAGAGTTCCAGCCACTGGGCGGCGTCGCGGTTGTGGCCAGCAATACTTGGGCGGCGATCAAGGGCCGCGAGGCGCTGAAGATCGAGTGGGACGACGGCCCGAATGCCAGTTATGACTCGATTGCCTATCGCAAGGAGCTTGAAGCGGCGTCGCTGAAGGCCGGCAAAGTGGTGCGCAACACCGGTGATATCGACAAAGCCTTGAGCGGTGCCGCCAGCACCCTCGAAGCCTCGTACTATCTGCCGCATCTGGCGCAGGCGCCGATGGAACCGATGGTTGCCATTGCCCGTTACAAGGACGGCGTGTGCGAAGCCTGGGCGCCGAGTCAGGCACCGCAGGTCACCCGCGAGCGCATCGCCGAGCGCCTGGGCGTACCGTTCGAAAAGGTCACCTTCAACGTAACGCTGCTGGGCGGTGGTTTCGGGCGCAAGTCGAAACCGGACTTCGTCGTCGAAGCGGCGATTCTCGCCAAGGAGTTTCCGGGCAAGGCTGTACGGGTGCAGTGGACGCGCGAAGACGACATCCACAATTCGTATTTCCACACCGTGTCGGCGGAATATCTGAAGGCGGGCATCGACAAGAACGGCATGCCGTCCGGCTGGCTGCATCGTACCGTGGCGCCGAGCATCACCGCGTTGTTTGCGCCGGACATGAACCATGAGGCGGCGTTCGAGCTGGGCATGGGCTTTACCAACATGGCCTATGCGATTCCCAACGTGCGCCTGGAAAACCCCGAAGCCAAGGTACACACGCGGGTTGGCTGGTATCGCTCGGTGTCGAACATTCCCCACGGCTTCGCGATTCAGAGTTTCGTCGATGAACTGGCGCACAAGGCCGGGGAAGATCCGCTCATGTACCAGATCAAATTGCTCGGCCCGGACCGGCAGATCGATCCTCGCACCTTGAGCGAAGAGTGGAACTACGGCGAATCGCCCGAGCGTTATCCGATCGACACCGGGCGCATGCGCACGGTGCTGGAAACTGCCGCCAAGGCCGCCGGTTGGGGGCGCAAACTGCCCAAGGGCCGTGGTCTCGGTCTGGCGGTGCATTACAGCTTCGTCACCTATGTCGCGGCAGTGATCGAAGTCGAGGTCAAGGACGACGGTTCGCTGATCGTGCACAAGGCCGACATCGCCGTGGACTGCGGGCCGCAGATCAACCCTGAGCGCATCCGTTCGCAGTTCGAAGGCGCGTGCGTCATGGGCCTGGGCAACGCTGTGCTCGGTGAGATCAGCTTCAAGGACGGCAAGGTCCAGCAGGACAACTTCCATATGTACGAGGTCGCGCGCATGTCGCTGGCGCCCAAGGAAGTCGCGGTGCATCTGGTCACGCCGCCGGGTGACGTGCCGTTGGGTGGCGTTGGTGAGCCGGGCGTGCCGCCGATTGCTCCGGCGCTGTGCAACGCGATCTTCGCCGCCACCGGCAAGCGTATCCGCAATCTGCCGGTGCGTTATCAGTTGCAAGGCTGGCAGAAGGCGGAGGCTTAAATGGACAGCGTCGATCTCAACGTCCTGCGCAGCGTCCTCGAGTGGCGCCGTGCCGGGCAGCGGGTGGTGCTGTTCAGCGTGGTGCAGACCTGGGGCACCGCGCCGCGCTCGCCCGGCGCCATGCTCGCCTTGCGCGAGGACGGCGTGGTGATCGGTTCGGTGTCAGGCGGCTGTGTCGAGGATGACTTGATCGCGCGGCTGCACGATGGTCCCATCGCCACCGACGGCCCGCCGGTGCAGATGATCACTTATGGCGTGACCCGCGAGGAGGCCGCGCGTTTTGGCCTGCCTTGCGGCGGCACCCTGCGCCTGACCGAAGAGCGCGTCGGCGACCCGGCGTGGGTGGCCGAGCTGCTGCAGCGTTGCGAAAACCACGAAATCGTTGCCCGTGAACTCAACATCGAAACCGGCGAGGTGCGGCTGGCTCCGGCGAGTAAAACCGATTCGCTGGTGTTCGACGGCAAGGTTCTGCGGGCGATTTACGGTCCGCGCTGGCGCTTGTTGCTGATCGGTGCCGGGCAGTTGTCGCGCTACGTCGCCGACATGGCGCGGCTGCTGGATTTCGAAGTGCTGATCTGCGATCCGCGCACCGAGTTCGTTTACGGCTGGGAAGAGCAGCATGGCCGTTTCGTCCCCGGCATGCCGGACGAGGCGGTGTTGAACATCCAGACCGACGAGCGCACGGCGATTGTCGCCTTGACTCACGATCCACGTCTGGATGACATGGCTTTGCTCACCGCGCTCGATTCGCCGGCGTTCTACGTCGGCGCGCTCGGTTCGCGGGTCAACAGCCAGAAGCGCCGGGAAAATCTGGCTCAGCTAGGCTTGTCGCAAGCATCGATTGATCGCTTGCACGGGCCGATCGGCCTGCACATCGGTAGTCATTCGCCGGCAGAGATCGCTTTGTCCTTGTTGGCGGAAATTGTTGCGATCAAGAACGGTGTGGAGTTGAAGCAGAAAAAACCGCTGGAGGGTGCATGAGCCATTCCATCGCAGTGGTCGTGCTGGCAGCAGGCGAGGGCAAGCGTTTTCGCCAGATCGCCGGTCCCGACAAAGACAAGTTGCTTGCTGATTGCACCGGGCGTGACGGCGCGGTGCGTTCGGTCATCGAGCAGGTGCTGGTGAACCTGCCGGCCAGTCTCGACAAGCGCGTACTTGTCACCACCGAAGCGCGACCCCAGGCGATGCGCATGGCCCAGGCATATGGCTGCGACGTGGTGTCAATCGAGTCGACCGGCATGGGCGACAGCATCGCCGCAGGTGTTGCCGCTTGCCCTGACGCTGATGGCTGGTTGATTGTGCTCGGCGATATGCCGTTTATCTTGCCATCGAGTATTGAGCGAGTGGTCGCGGCGATGGCTGATGATGCGGTGAGCGTGCCGGTGCTGGGTGGTGAGTTTGGCCATCCGGTGGGGTTTGGTCGTTCATTTGGCGCGCAATTGCAGGCGCTGACCGGCGATCGTGGCGCAAGGCCGTTGTTTGCGCAGGGCAGGGTGGTGGAAGTGGCGGTGGATGATCCAGGTGTGTTGTGGGATATCGATGTGCCTGAATCTTTGGGATTTCCTCATTCCTGAGCCATGTTGAAATCCCTTGTGGGAGCGAGCCTGCTCGCGAATGCGCTGGTTCAGCTACATGAATATTGTCTGACCCAGCGCTTTCGCGAGCAGGCTCGCTCCCACAAAGGTTGTGGATGATGCTGGTATCTCAGGCAATAAAAAGCCCCGCCAGGCTTTCACCGGGCGGGGCTTTTTATTGGCTTCAGGAATTACACGAGTGGTTTAGGCTCGTGCTCTTTTTCCTGGGCTTCTTCGCGCTGTTCAACCGCGTCCTGAACGGAGCGTGGTGCTTCAGCGATCACCGCTTCAACCGATGCTTCTTCCGCGACCGGGGCAGGGGCTGCCTCGATCACTTCAGCCGCAGCGGCTGGTTCGGCAGCCACTGGCGCTGCAGCGGCAGCCAGTTCGGCTTCCTTCTGCAGGCGCTCGGCTTCACGCTTGCGACGACGCACTTCACGCGGGTCGTTTGGCGCACGGCCGTTTGGCGTCAGGGCGCTGACCGGAGCCGGAGCTTCAACCACCGGGTCTGGCGCTTCGACTGCGGCTGGTGCTTCTTCAGCCTGAGCTTTTGCAACTGGTGCTTCGACAGCTGGTGCTTCAACCACTGGCTCTGGAGCCGGTTCGGCCGCTACAACTACTGGCTCGGAAACCATGGCCTGCGGTACTTCGGCTTCAGCGACTGGCGCTGGAGCTTCGGTGACGGCTGGCTCGGCAACCCAGTTGAACGCAGTCTGCTCTTCGCGAACTTCACGCACGGTTCTGGTCACGTTTTCGCTGACGGTTTCTACAGCTGGCTCAGTGATGGCCGCTGGTGCTTCGACGACAGCTTCCGGTTCGGCAGGCGCTTCAACCTGAGGCTGAGCTTCGCGGACCGGAGCGACTTCGATTTCCGGTGCAGCAGTCACTTCCACTGGAGTGGTGGCTTCGACAACCGGCGCTTCGACTGGAGCAGTTTCCAGTGTGGCGGCAGTGGCGCGTTCAGCCTGCTCGTGAGCTTCGGCTTCTGCCGGAGCGCTGATGGTGCTGCTGGCTACGGCGGCGGTGACGGCCAGGCCAGCGGCCAGATCGGCAGTGCTTGGCTCGCCAGCGTTTTCAGCGGACTCGGATTCTTCCGAACCTTCGATCACATTGCCGTTGGCATCACGTTGACGCTCGCGACGGTTGCTGCGACGACGCTGGCCACGGGAGCGACGACGTGGACGATCGCCTTCGGCGTTGTCCTGACCGTCTTCCGGCAGTTGCTCTTCGTTGTTGCTGTTCACTTCTTCTTCAGCAACGGCAGCAGCGGCCTGCTCGGCACGCGGTTGACGCTCTTCACGCGGCGGACGCGGGGCGCGTTCTTCGCGTGGCTGACGGGCCGGACGCTCTTCAGCGGTCACGGCAGCAACAGCTGCGGCTGCGGCTGGCGCGGCGTCCAGCGGCTCGCGCAGTTCACGCACGCGTTCTTCACGCTCGCCACGCGGCTTGCGATCTTCACGCGGTGCACGCGGTGCACGTTCTTCACGCGGGGCACGTGGTGCGCGCTCTTCGCGGGCTACCGGCGCTTCGCTGCGGGTTTCACGCGGCTCGCGGGCTTCGCGTGGCTGGCGCTCTTCGCGCGGCTCGCGTGGTGCGCGCTCTTCACGTGGAGCACGTTCTTCGCGCGGCTTGCGTTCTTCATCGCGGCGACCGTTGCGGTTGCGGCTCTGCTGACGACCGTTGCGACGCTCTTCGTTGCGGGCAGGACGCTCGGTGGCAGCCGGTTTCGCGACAGCGACCGGTGCGGCTGGCTCTTCCTTGGTGGCGAACAGGCTGACCAGCGACTTCACCAGGCCCTTGAACAGGCTTGGCTCAGGTGCGGCAACCGATGCCGGAGCAGGTGCGGCAGGTGCAACTTCAGTCGGCACCGGTGCGTTGGCACGGGCCGGCGCAGTTTTCACTGCAGCTTCCTGGCGAACCAGAGTGCGGGTCGCAGCGGCTGGCTGGACTTCTTCGACTTCGGCAGCGGCCGCAGCGATTTCGTAGCTGGACTGGTTGGTCGCGGCTTCCGGGCTGTCGTCACGCAGGCGCTGAACTTCGAAGTGCGGCGTCTCGAGGTGATCGTTCGGCAGAATGACGATACGGGCACGGGTGCGCAGTTCGATCTTGGTGATCGAGTTGCGTTTTTCGTTGAGCAGGAACGCAGCGACCGGGATCGGCACTTGCGCGCGAACTTCGGCGGTGCGGTCTTTCAGGGCTTCTTCTTCGATCAGGCGCAGGATGGCCAGCGACAGCGATTCAACGTCACGGATGATGCCGGTGCCGTTGCAACGCGGGCAGACGATGCCGCTGCTTTCGCCCAGCGATGGACGCAGGCGCTGACGGGACATTTCCAGCAGACCGAAACGCGAGATGCGGCCGATCTGCACACGGGCGCGGTCAGCTTCCAGGCATTCGCGGACTTTCTCTTCCACGGCGCGCTGGTTCTTGGCCGGGGTCATGTCGATGAAGTCGATGACGATCAGGCCGCCGATGTCGCGCAGGCGCAACTGACGGGCGATTTCTTCGGCGGCTTCAAGGTTGGTCTGCAGCGCGGTTTCTTCGATATCGCTGCCTTTGGTGGCGCGCGCCGAGTTGATGTCGATGGACACCAGGGCTTCGGTCGGATCGATGACGATGGAGCCGCCGGAAGGCAGTTCGACGACGCGCTGGAACGCGGTCTCGATCTGGCTTTCGATCTGGAAACGGTTGAACAGTGGCACGCTGTCTTCGTACAGCTTGATCTTGCTGGCGTACTGCGGCATCACCTGGCGGATGAAGGTCAGGGCTTCGTCCTGGGCTTCAACGCTGTCGATCAGCACTTCGCCGATGTCCTGGCGCAGGTAATCGCGGATGGCGCGGATGATCACGTTGCTTTCCTGGTAAATCAGGAATGGCGCGGAGCGATCCAGCGAGGCTTCTTTGATGGCGGTCCACAGTTGCAGCAGGTAGTCGAGGTCCCACTGCATTTCTTCGCTGCTGCGGCCCAGGCCGGCAGTGCGCACGATCAGACCCATGTCGGCCGGAGCAACCAGACCGTTCAGCGCTTCACGCAGTTCGTTGCGTTCTTCGCCTTCGATGCGACGGGAGATGCCGCCGGCACGCGGGTTGTTCGGCATCAGTACGAGGTAACGACCGGCCAGGCTGATGAAGGTGGTCAGGGCGGCGCCCTTGTTCCCACGTTCTTCTTTCTCGACCTGAACGATGACTTCCTGGCCTTCGCTCAGGACGTCCTTGATGTTGACGCGGCCTTCGGGGGCTTTCTTGAAGTATTCGCGGGAGATTTCTTTGAGGGGCAGGAAGCCGTGGCGCTCGGAGCCGAAATCGACAAAGGCAGCCTCAAGGCTTGGTTCGATGCGAGTGATACGGCCTTTATAGATGTTGGCCTTTTTCTGCTCGCGTGCACCGGATTCGATGTCCAGGTCGTAGAGGCGTTGGCCATCTACCAGTGCAACACGCAACTCTTCGGGTTGAGTTGCGTTAATCAGCATTCTTTTCATGTAGTACCGTCGGTTTCCGGGCTGCCGGAAACGGCGTTCGGCACACACGACTTCTCACGGTCGGTGTCAGGTGCGTCGGGAGTGGTTGGCCATTCCCGTGTCCAGCGATGTGCGGCCAATTGGGCCGATACCGCGACGTACGCGTCCTGCTTGCTGTGGCTACTTAAGCACTCAGTCAGGAGGAGGAATCAACCAGCGGCTGTGGACGAGATGAAGCGTCTTGATCAAAGCTTGTTGCTACACAGTCCGGCGGTTGTGCATCTCCACCCTACACGTATCCCTGATAATTCGGGTGCTGCCGCGCGCAGAATCCGCAGCGGGTTGGCATTTACCGTGAGCTCCGAAAGGGGAGGTCACGCATCATGGCTAATTCAGGCGATGTTTCCGAAGCAATCGCTCGGGGTCATTCGCAGTCGACTGCACTTTGTGAACTGGCCTCGAATGTCGCCTGCCTGGCGAGTCAGAACTCTGCCCGGCGGTGTAATTCAGGCCTCATGTCACCTGCGCTCGTTACAACCGCAAACTCCACCGTTACGTAGCGAAAGCCCCGTAGGACGGCCTCGCGCCCTGGTGAATTGCGTTGGTCAGGGCCGGTCTTTGACCGTGGTTCCGCTGTCCAGGCCGCTTTTGGCGGCGTTCGCGACTATAGCAGCAATGATTAAGTGCTTCAATTCCATAAAAATTGTTATCATCCGCGGCATGACAACTACTGCCCCTTCGACTCCAGGCGTTCAACTGCTTGAAGTCTCGCCGGAGTATGCCGGCCAACGAATCGACAACTTTCTCCTCGCCCGGCTCAAAGGCGTGCCCAAGACCTTGATTTACCGCATTTTGCGCAAAGGCGAAGTGCGCGTGAACAAAGGTCGGATCAAGCCCGAATACAAGCTGCAGGCCGGCGATATCGTGCGCGTGCCGCCGGTTCGCGTGCCTGAGCGCGACGAACCGGTGCCGCTGGCCCAGGGGCTGTTGCAGCGCCTGGAAGCCTCGATCGTCTTCGAAGACAAAGCCCTGATCGTGATCAACAAGCCCGCCGGCATTGCGGTGCATGGCGGCAGCGGGCTGAATTTCGGCGTGATCGAAGCCTTTCGTCAGTTGCGTCCCGACGCCAAGGAACTGGAGCTGGTTCACCGTCTCGACCGTGACACCTCCGGCCTGCTGATGATCGCCAAAAAACGCAGCATGTTGCGCCACCTGCACGAGCAGTTGCGCGGCGATGGCGTCGACAAGCGCTACATGGCGCTGGTCCGTGGCAACTGGGCAACCTCGATCAAGCAGGTTCGCGCTCCGCTGCTCAAGAGCAATCTGCGTTCCGGCGAGCGCATGGTCGAAGTCAATGACGAGGGCAAAGAAGCCCTGACGCTGTTCAAGGTGCTGCGCCGCTTCGGTGATTTTGCCACCATGGTCGAAGCTAAACCGGTTACCGGTCGTACCCACCAGATTCGCGTGCACACCTTGCATGCTGGCCATTGCATTGCCGGTGACAGTAAGTATGGCGACGAGGATTTCACCAAGGAAATCCGCGATCTGGGCGGTAAGCGCCTGTTCCTGCACGCTTACATGCTGACCGTGCCGCTACCCGACGGCGGCAAGCTGAATCTGCAAGCGCCCGTCGATGAAATGTGGGCCAAGACCGTGGAGCGATTGAGTGCGCCCATCTGATTACAAGCTGCTGATTTTCGACTGGGACGGCACCCTTGCCGATTCCATCCATCGGATCGTCGAGGCCATGCACTCGGCGTCCGGGCGTTCCGGTTTCGAGCTGCGCGATGACTTCGCTGTCAAAGGCATCATCGGTCTCGGCTTGCCGGAGGCGATTCGCACGCTGTACCCCGAAATCAGCGCCGCAGAAATGCTCGCGTTTCGTGAGTATTACGCCGATCACTACATCGCTGCCGAAGCCGTGCCGTCGCCGCTGTTCGAGGGCGTGGTCGAGTCGATGGCATCGTTTCGCGAGCAGGGTTATCACCTGGCGGTAGCGACGGGCAAGAACCGTCGCGGACTGGATCGGGTGCTCAAGGCCAATGGCTGGGAAGATTATTTCGATATCACCCGCGCCGCCGATGAAACTGCCAGCAAGCCACACCCTCTGATGCTTGAGCAGATCGTCAGCCACTGCGGCGTACGTCCGGAGCAGGCGTTGATGGTCGGCGATTCGTCGTTCGATCTGCTGATGGCACGCAACGCGGGGATGGATTCGGTGGCGGTCAGTTACGGCGCGCAATCGATCGAGTCCCTGCAACAGTTCGAGCCGCGCCTGTCGATCGACCGTTTTTCTGAATTGCACGCCTGGCTGGGTCAGCAGGCTTAATACGTTTTTGCTGGGGTAGATGGCATGACCGACGAATGGAAAGCACCGGCCAAGGCAAGTGCCGACGACGGTGACGCGAAAAGCTGGAAGCTGTTGGAAAAGACTTTGCTGGCCGGCGTGCAGGAACAACGCCGTTCGCGGCGCTGGGGGATTTTCTTCAAGCTGCTGACGTTTGTTTATCTGTTTGTTGCGCTGCTGCTGTTCACGCCGCTGATGGACATGGAAAAAACCGCCACCCGCGGCCCGAACTACACGGCGTTGATCGAGATCGACGGTGTAATCGCCGACAAGGAGCCGGCCAGCGCCGACAATATCGTTGGCAGCCTGCGTGCGGCGTTCGAAGACAAAAAGGTCAAGGGCGTGGTCCTGCGCATCAATAGCCCGGGCGGCAGTCCGGTGCAGTCTGGCTATGTCTATGACGAGATCAAGCGTCTGCGTGGGTTGCATCCGGAGATCAAGCTTTACGCAGTGATTTCCGATCTTGGTGCTTCGGGCGCCTATTACATCGCCAGCGCGGCGGATCAGATCTATGCCGACAAGGCCAGTCTGGTCGGCTCGATCGGCGTGACGGCGGCGGGTTACGGTTTCGTTGGCACCATGGAAAAACTCGGGGTTGAGCGCCGCACCTATACCTCGGGCGAGCACAAGGCATTCCTGGATCCGTTCCAGCCGCAAAAGCCTGAAGAAATCGCATTCTGGCAAAGCGTGCTGGACACCACGCACAAGCAGTTCATCAACAGCGTCAAGCAGGGCCGTGGCGATCGTCTGAAGGACAAAGAGCATCCGGAGCTGTTTTCCGGGCTGGTCTGGTCGGGTGAGCAGGCGCTGCCGCTAGGCCTGATCGATGGCTTGGGCAATGCCAGTTCGGTGGCGCGTGATGTGATTGGCGAGAAGGAGCTGGTGGACTTCACCGTGCAGGAATCGCCGTTCGATCGCTTCTCGAAAAAGCTCGGCGCCAGCGTGGCCGAGCAGTTGGCGATGTGGATGGGGTTTCACGGGCCTTCGTTGCGGTAAATCGTTTCAAGGTCGGAAGATCGCAGGTCAACGGCAGCTCTTGCACAATCGGTGTAGGAGCTGCCGAAGGCTGCGATCTTTTGCTTTTAAGGGATTTGCACACCCTCGACCAACAACATATCGATCAGGCGAATCAGCGGCAGGCCGATCAGGCTGGTGGCATCCGGGCCTTCGGTCGATTGAAACAGGCTTACGCCGAGTCCCTCGGCCTTGAAGCTGCCGGCGCAGTCGTACGGCTGCTCGATGCGCAGATAGCGCTCGATGCGTGCCTGATCCAGCTGGCGCATGTGCACGGTAAACGGCACGCAGTCGACCTGGCATTGCCCGGTCTGGCTGTTGAGCAGCGCCAGGCCGGTCAGGAAGGTCACGCTCGCGCCGCTCGCCGCCATCAATTGCTCGCGAGCCTTCTCGAAGGTGTGCGGCTTGCCGATGATCTGTTCGCCGAGGACGGCAACCTGATCCGAGCCAATGATCAGATGAGCAGGGTGGCTGTCCGCCAAGGCCCGGGCCTTTTCTTCGGCGAGACGTTTGACCAGATCGATTGCGGACTCGCCCGGGCGGTGGCTTTCGTCGATGTCCGGCGAGCTGCAGACGAACGGCAGGTGCAGGCGGGCGAGCAATTCGCGGCGATAAGTCGAGCTTGAAGCGAGTAATAAAGGCAGCATGGACGTCTCCTGAGGCAGGTGCGGATTCTAGCGGAGGCGCGCAAGTGACGGACAGGGCACAATTTCCTTTGACATGGTTGGGTGCATCCCTATAATGCTGCGCCTATGTTGAATGACCCGATTCCACCTCACGTTGACCCGCGCAAATTGGCTGACCGTGGCACCACCCTTCAAGGTGAACTGCTGCTGGCCGATTTGAAGAGACTCTGCGACCCGCTTTCCGACGATGTCGGTACGGTGCAGGCCAAATTCGTTTTTGAACGAGATGAACGTAAGTCTGTGGTCATCCACAGCTTTATCGACACCGAAGTCAAAATGGTTTGCCAGCGTTGTCTTGAGCTGGTCACCCTGCCGATCCACAGCGAATGCAGTTACGCGGTGGTGAAGGAGGGTGCGAATACCCAGTCGTTGCCGAAAGGTTATGACGTGCTGGAACTGGGCGAAGATCCATTGGATCTGCAGTCACTGATCGAGGAGGAGCTTCTGCTCGCCTTGCCCATTGTGCCTGCTCATCATCCGGAAGAATGCCAGCAGCCGGCGGGAGCAGATGAGCCCGAACCGAGCGAGGACGAGGTAACGCGGTCCAACCCGTTCAGTGTATTGGCGCAGTTAAAGCGTGACCCAAACGTTTAGGAGTTAATCAATTATGGCTGTTCAGCAGAACAAAAAATCCCGCTCTGCCCGTGACATGCGCCGTTCGCACGACGCTCTCGAGGCTAGCACCCTGTCTGTAGAAAAAACCACTGGTGAAGTTCACCTGCGTCACCACGTATCGCCAGAAGGCGTTTACCGTGGCCGTAAAGTGATCGACAAGGGCGCTGACGAGTAATCACTTGTCTGCTCAAGTCATCGCGATTGACGCAATGGGCGGGGACTTCGGTCCCCGCAGCATTGTTCAGGCCAGTCTCGCTTGCCTGTCTGCTACACCCTCGCTGCACCTGACCCTCGTCGGTCAACCCTCCCTTCTTGAAGAACTGATCCACGGCCAGTCGGCTGCCGATCGCGCGCGCCTGACGATTGTCGCGGCGAGCGAAGTCATCACCATGGACGAAAAACCCGCCCAAGCCCTGCGTGGCAAGCCGGATTCGTCGATGCGTGTAGCCCTTGAACTGCTGCGCGATGGCAAGGTGCAGGCCTGTGTCAGTGCCGGCAATACGGGTGCGTTGATGGCCTTGTCGCGATTCGTGCTGAAGACATTGCCCGGCATTGATCGGCCGGCCATGGTCGCGGCGATTCCGACGCAGACCGGTTATTGCCAGCTGCTCGATCTGGGCGCCAACGTCGATTGCAGTGCCGAGCACCTGTTGCAGTTTGCGGTGATGGGCTCGGTCGCTGCGCAGACCCTGGGTATCGCCCGTCCGCGTGTGGCACTGCTGAACATCGGCACTGAAGACATCAAGGGCAATCAGCAGGTCAAACTGGCCGCCACGTTGTTGCAGGCTGCGCGCGGGATCAACTACATCGGTTTTATCGAGGGCGACGGCTTGTATCGCGGCGAGGCCGATGTGGTGGTGTGTGACGGCTTCGTCGGCAACATCCTGCTCAAGTCCAGCGAAGGTCTGGCGACGATGATTGCTGCGCGGATCGAGGCTTTGTTCAAGAAAAACTTCGCTTCGCGCGCTGTCGGCGTTCTCGCGCTGCCGTTGATGAAGCGTCTGCAGGCCGACCTGGCCCCGGCGCGGCATAATGGCGCAAGCTTTCTCGGCTTGCAGGGCATCGTCGTGAAAAGCCACGGATCGGCCGGGGTACAGGGCTTTCAGAGTGCCATTCAACGGGCGCTGATCGAGATTCAAGAGAACCTCCCCGAGCGTCTCCACGGTCGTCTGGAGGAGCTGTTGTCTTAGGCGTTTTCGTCGGACAATGCTTAAATGTGACCGCCCGGTTCAAAGGGCCATCCAAACTGTCAGTTTCTGGCGTCCCCAACAGGGCGTTATTTTCCGACGACAAGATCATTAGGGGCTTGTTACATGTCTGCTTCCCTCGCATTCGTCTTTCCAGGACAGGGTTCGCAGTCCCTCGGCATGCTGGCCGAGCTGGGCGCGCAACATCCGCTGATCCTCGAAACCTTTCAAGAAGCCTCTGCTGCGCTGGGCTACGACCTGTGGGCACTGACCCAACAGGGTCCGGAAGAGCTGCTCAATCAAACCGACAAAACCCAACCAGCCATTCTGACCGCTTCGATCGCCCTGTGGCGTCTGTGGCTGGCCGAAGGCGGCGCGCGTCCGGCGTTTGTCGCCGGCCACAGCCTGGGTGAATACAGCGCGCTGGTTGCCGCCGGCAGCCTGACCCTGGCTGACGCGGTCAAGCTCGTCGAGCGCCGTGGCCAGTTGATGCAGGAAGCGGTGCCGGCCGGGCAAGGCGGCATGGCCGCGATCCTCGGCCTGGAAGATGCCGACGTGCTGGCTGCCTGCGCCGAAGCGGCGCAAGGCGAAGTCGTCAGCGCAGTGAATTTCAACTCGCCGGGCCAAGTGGTGATCGCCGGTGCCAAGGCGGCCGTCGAGCGCGCCATCGAGGGTTGCAAGGCCCGTGGTGCCAAGCGCGCCATGCCATTGCCGGTGAGCGTGCCGTCGCACTGCGAGCTGATGCGTCCGGCTGCCGAGCGTTTCGCCGTATCCATCGCCGCCATCGACTGGCAGGCGCCGCAGATCCCGGTGGTGCAGAACGTCAGCGCACAAGTGCCAGCCGATCTGGAAACCCTCAAGCGCGATCTGCTCGAACAGCTCTACAAGCCAGTGCGCTGGGTTGAATCGGTGCAGACTTTGGCCGCCAAGGGCGCGACCAATCTGGTTGAATGCGGCCCGGGCAAAGTCCTCGCTGGCCTGAACAAACGTTGCGCCGAAGGCGTTTCGACTTCCAATCTCAATACCCCAGACGCCTTCGCTGCCGCTCGCGCAGCGCAGGCCTGAATCAGGAGAAACTTGCATGAGTCTGCAAGGTAAAGTTGCACTGGTTACCGGTGCAAGCCGCGGCATCGGCCAGGCCATCGCGCTGGAACTGGGTCGTCAGGGCGCCATCGTTGTCGGCACCGCGACCTCCGCGTCGGGCGCCGAGCGCATTGCCGCGACCCTGAAGGAAAACGGTATCCAGGGCGCCGGTTTCGAACTCAATGTCACCAGCGACGAATCGGTCAGCGCCGTGCTGGCAGGCATTCAGGAGCAGTTCGGTGCGCCGGTGGCGATTCTGGTCAATAATGCCGGTATCACCCGCGATAACCTGATGATGCGCATGAAAGACGACGAGTGGTACGACGTGATCGATACCAACTTGAACAGTCTGTATCGCCTGTCCAAGGGCGTTTTGCGTGGCATGACCAAGGCGCGCTGGGGTCGAATTATCAGTATTGGCTCGGTAGTGGGTGCCATGGGCAACGCCGGCCAAGTAAACTATGCAGCCGCCAAGGCCGGTCTGGAAGGTTTCAGCCGGGCGATGGCGCGTGAAGTCGGTTCGCGTTCGATTACGGTCAACTCGGTAACCCCAGGGTTCATCGACACCGATATGACCCGCGAGCTGCCTGAAGCACAGCGTGAAGCCTTGCAGACGCAGATTCCGCTGGGTCGTCTGGGGCAAGCTCAAGAGATCGCGTCCGTGGTCGCTTTTCTTGCATCCGACGGTGCGGCATACGTTACCGGGGCTACAATCCCGGTGAACGGTGGGATGTACATGTAAGTAAAATGTGACGGATTGCTTCAAAAAATGTCATACGAGCTGTCTAAAATCCGTTATAAAGCTGCAATCTATTTATAGGCAGAGGGCCGCAGGGTTTGAGGAGTGAAGCTTTCAGTTGAAAAACTGAAAAGGCTTTCTATACACTTACCCACTGGCCAGCTGCCTGAATTTGTCCATTAGGAGTGAAAACAAGGTATGAGCACCATCGAAGAGCGCGTCAAGAAAATCGTTGCCGAGCAACTGGGTGTTAAAGAAGAAGAAGTGGTCAACACCGCTTCCTTCGTAGAAGACCTGGGTGCCGACTCCCTTGACACCGTTGAGCTGGTGATGGCTCTGGAAGAGGAATTCGAGACCGAAATCCCTGACGAAGAAGCTGAAAAGATCACTACTGTACAAGCTGCAATCGACTACGTTACCAGCCACCAGGCGTAATAGTTTGTAATCGTTGCTTGCTGTCATGGAAAAACCGCACTGCCATCATGGCGTGCGGTTTTTTCTTTAGGCCTGATGCAAAGTCGTCATTTGAAAAAGGAGAGTGCTGTGTCGCGTAGACGCGTCGTAGTCACCGGTATGGGTATGTTGTCGCCACTGGGCACGGATGTGCCGAGCAGTTGGCAGGGCATTCTGGCTGGCCGCAGTGGCATTGGTCTGATCGAACACACCGACCTTTCTGCCTATTCGACCCGCTTCGGTGGTTCGGTCAAAGGCTTCAATGTCGAGGAATACCTGTCGGTCAAGGAAGCGCGCAAGCTCGACCTGTTCATTCAGTACGGCCTCGCCGCAGGCTTTCAAGCCGTGCGCAACGCCGGTCTGGAAGTCACCGATGCCAACCGTGAACGCATTGGCGTGGCCATGGGTTCGGGTATCGGCGGTCTGACCAACATCGAAGAAACCAGCCGCACCCTGCACGAGACCGGTCCGCGACGGATCTCGCCGTTCTTTGTGCCTGGCTCGATCATCAATATGATTTCCGGCTTCCTGTCGATCCATCTGGGCGCACAGGGACCCAACTACGCCATCGCCACCGCGTGCACCACCGGTACGCACTGCATTGGCATGGCCGCGCGCAACATCATGTACGACGAAGCCGACGTGATGATTGCCGGCGGTGCGGAAATGGCTGCCTGCGGTCTGGGCATGGGCGGCTTCGGCGCATCCCGTGCGCTGTCGACCCGCAACGACGAGCCAACCCGCGCCAGCCGTCCGTGGGACAAGGGCCGTGATGGCTTCGTCCTGTCCGACGGCGCCGGTGCGCTGGTCCTTGAAGAACTGGAGCACGCCAAGGCTCGGGGCGCGACGATCTACGCCGAGCTGATCGGTTTCGGCACCAGTGGCGATGCGTTCCACATGACCTCGCCACCCGCCGATGGCGCCGGTGCCGCGCGCTGCATTACCAATGCCCTGCGTGATGCGAAAATCAACGTCGATCAAGTGCAGTACATCAACGCCCACGGCACCTCGACCCCGGCCGGCGACCTTGCCGAAGCCAATGCGATCAAGTCTGTGTTCGGCGATCACGCCTACAAGCTGGCCGTCAGCTCGACCAAGTCGATGACTGGCCACCTGTTGGGTGCGGCGGGCGCGGTCGAAGCGATTTTCAGCGTGCTGGCGATCAACAGCCAGGTGGCACCGCCGACCATCAACCTTGATGAACCGGACGAAGGCTGCGATCTCGATTTCGTTGCGCACACCGCGCGTAACATGGACATCGATGTCGTGCTGTCCAACTCCTTCGGTTTTGGCGGCACCAACGGCACTCTGGCGTTTCGCCGGTTCGCCAGTTGATGGACAGCTGGGTCGACGGTCAACCGGCTGAAGCGCTGTCGCTGAAAGATCGCGGCCTGGCTTACGGCGATGGTCTGTTCGAGACCATTGCCGTGCGCAGCGGTCAGCCGGTCCTGCTGGATCGGCACCTGGCGCGCCTGGCCGATGGCTGTGCGCGTCTGGCCATTGCGACCGATCTCGAGCTGGTTCGCCATGAACTGCTCAGCTATGCAGCAGCGATGGGTGAGGGCGTGCTCAAGCTCATCCTCACGCGTGGCGACGGCTTGCGCGGTTATGCGCCCGATCCTGCGGCGCAGGGCCGACGTATTCTGCAAGGCAATCCGCCGGCGGCTTATCCCGCTACCCATGCCGAGCACGGCATCCGCCTGTTTCCCTGCAACACGCGTTTATCTACGCAGCCGTTGTTGGCCGGGCTCAAACATCTGAATCGACTGGAGCAGGTACTCGCCCGCGCCGAATGGCAGGACAGCGAGCATGCCGAAGGCTTGATGCTCGATCAGGCCGGGCGCGTCGTCGAAGGTGTGTACAGCAATATTTTCCTGGTGCGCGACGGTGGCTTGATCACGCCCGACTTGAAGCGCTGCGGCGTCGCAGGTGTGATGCGCGCGGAAATATTGTTTCAGGCCGAGTCGCTGGCCATCCCCACGCAAATCGCCGATATCAGCCTCGAACAGCTGCAATGGGCTGATGAAGTGTTTGTCTGCAACAGCGTTTATGGCGTCTGGCCGGTACGCGCCTGTGCTGCACTGAGCTGGCCGGTTGGCCCGCTCACCCGTAAACTGCAAACCATTGCCCGCGCGCTACTGGATGCTTGATTCGTGAGACGTAAACTTTTGCTGCTGCTGGAAACCGGACTGGTTCTGGCAGGGCTGCTGTTGGGCGCCAGCGCCTGGAAAATTCATTCGGCGCTGGAACAGCCCCTGAACATTCCGCAGGAACAACTGCTGGATGTGCCGAAAGGCTCTACACCGACCCGTACCTTCCTTGAACTCGAAACCGATGGCGTCATCAAGGACGCGTTCTGGCTGCGCGTCTATTGGCGCTTCAATCTTGCCGGCACACCGATTCACAGCGGCGAGTACCGTATGCAGCCGGGCATGACCGTCAACGGTCTGATCGATTCGTGGAAGCGCGGCGACGTGGTTCAGTACAGCCTGACCCTGGTCGAAGGCTGGACTTTCCATCAAGTGCGCGCCGCCCTGGCCAAGGACGACAAGCTCGAGCAGACCCTCAATGGCCTGAGCGACAGCGACGTGATGGCGAAGATCGGCCACAAAGGCTTGTTCCCGGAAGGTCGGTTTTTCCCGGATACCTATCGCTTCGTGCGTGGCATGTCCGATGCCGAGCTGCTGAAAAAGGCCTTTGATCGTCTCGATGAAGTGCTCGCCAAAGAATGGGCGCAGCGTTCTGCCGATGTGCCTTACAGCGAACCTTATCAAGCTCTGATCATGGCCTCGCTGGTCGAGAAAGAGACCGGCGTTCCGCAGGAGCGCGGGCAGATTGCCGGGGTGTTTGTGCGGCGCATGGCGTTGGGCATGCAGTTGCAGACCGATCCAACGGTGATTTATGGCCTCGGTGATCGCTACACCGGCAAACTGACCCGCGCACATTTGAAAGAGCCGACGCCTTACAACACCTACGTGATTCCAGGCTTGCCGCCGACGCCGATTGCGATGGTCGGGCGCGAAGCGATTCATGCTGCGCTCAACCCGGTGGAGGGCAGCAGCCTGTATTTCGTCGCCCGTGGCGATGGCAGCCATGTGTTCTCCGATGATCTGGATGCGCACAACAACGCGGTGCGCGAATACCAGCTCAAGCGCCGTGCCGATTACCGTTCCAGCCCGGCACCAGTAACCGCGCCGGCCACCGATGAGGCCATTCCGGCGGCCTCGCCGAACACCGCGCCCGAGGCGCTGCCGCAAGTGCCGCCGCAAGAACTTGCGCCAGCCCCGGAACCGGACGCCGCTGCACCACAGAACGCGCAATGACTTTGATGAAGGACTGCCTGTGACTGGCTTGTTTATTACCCTGGAAGGCCCGGAAGGCGCGGGCAAGAGCACCAATCGCGAATACCTCGCCGAGCGCCTGCGCGCCGCCGGTATCGAAGTGCTGCTCACCCGTGAGCCTGGCGGTACGCCGCTGGCCGAGCGGATTCGTGACGTGTTGCTGACCCCGGCCGACGAAGTGATGCACCCGGACGCCGAGCTGTTGCTGGTGTTCGCCGCCCGCGCCCAGCATCTGGCAGAGGTGATTCGTCCGGCGCTGGCCCGTGGCGCCGTGGTGCTGTGCGATCGTTTCACCGATTCAACATACGCCTATCAGGGCGGCGGTCGTGGTTTGTCGCTGGAACGCATTGCTACGCTGGAAACCTTCGTGCAGGGCGACTTGCGGCCCGATCTGACCTTGATTTTCGACCTGCCCGTTGAAATCGGCCTGGCCCGCGCCAGTGCCCGTGGTCGGCTGGACCGGTTCGAACTCGAAGGCCGGGCGTTTTTCGAGAACGTGCGCAATGCGTTCCTGAAACGCGCCGAAGCCGACCCGTCGCGCTACGTGCGCATCGATGCCGGTCAGCCATTGGCCAAGGTGCAGCAATCGCTGGACACCTTGCTACCGAATTTGCTGGAGCTGGCCCGTGGCTGAGGCCTATCCATGGCAGGACAGCCTCTGGCAGCAACTGGCCGGCCGCAGTCAGCATGCTCACGCTTATCTGCTGCACGGTCCGGCCGGGATCGGCAAGCGTGCACTGGCCGAGCGCTTGATGGCCAGCCTGCTGTGTCAGCGCCCTACGCCTGAGGCGTGCGGCGAGTGCAAATCCTGCTTGCTGCTCAAGGCCGGCAGTCATCCGGACAATTACATCCTGGAGCCGGAAGAGGCGGACAAGGCGATCAAGGTCGATCAGGTTCGTGATCTGGTCAGTTTCGTCGTGCAGACCGCGCAGCTCGGGGGGCGCAAAGTGGTGTTGATCGAGCCGGTCGAGTCGATGAACATCAACGCTGCCAACGCCTTGCTCAAAAGCCTTGAAGAGCCGTCCGGCGATACCGTGCTGCTATTGGTCAGCCACCAGCCGAGCCGTTTGTTGCCAACCATCAAGAGCCGTTGCGTGCAGCAGGCCTGCCCGCTGCCGGGCGAGGCGATGAGCCTGCAATGGCTGGCCCAGGCGCTGCCGGATTGCGCGGAGGAAGAGCGCGTCGAACTGCTGGCCCTCGCAGCCGGGTCGCCGCTGATGGCGGTCAGCCTGCAATCGCAAGGTGTGCGTGAACAACGTGCACAAGTGGTCGAAGGCGTGAAGAAGTTGCTCAAGGGCCAGCAGTCGCCGACGCAGCTGGCGGAAGAGTGGAAAAGCATTCCGATGCTGCGTCTGTTCGACTGGTTCTGCGACTGGTCGAGCCTGATCCTGCGCTATCAACTGACTCAGGACGAAGCCGGCCTCGGCCTGGCCGATATGCGCAAGGTCGTGCAGTACCTGGCGCAGAAAAGCGCGCAGGGCAAAGTGCTGGATATTCAAGACTGGATTCTCGCCCAGCGACAGAAAGTGCTGAGCAAGGCCAACCTCAATCCGGCCCTGTTGCTGGAAGCATTGTTGGTGCAATGGGTGGGATTGCCTGGTCAAAGATAAGAATGTGTACCTAGACTCTGAAGATCAGCAGTGGAGGTGAACATGATTGAGCCTGTCAGCCCGGGGCCGCGTAATGGCATCTTGTCCCTGACCATCAAGGACAAGTCGGTGCTCTACGCCGCCTACATGCCGTTCATCAAGAATGGCGGACTGTTCATCCCGACCAACAAAAGCTACCGGTTGGGCGACGAGGTGTTCATGCTGTTGCACCTGATGGATGAAGCGGAAAAAATTCCGGTCGCCGGCAAAGTCGCCTGGATCACCCCCAAAGGCGCACAAGGCAATCGCGCCGCCGGTGTCGGTGTGCAATTCAACGACGGCGACGACACCGCGCGCAGTCGCATCGAAACTCATCTGGCCGGAGCGCTGAAATCCGACCGTCCCACTCATACGATGTAAGTTGCAGTCCTTTTTATGCTCGTAGATTCCCATTGTCACCTTGACCGTCTCGACCTCGCCGCCCATGACGGCTCGCTGGATGCCGCACTCGCTGCGGCCCGTGAGCGCGGGGTCGGACACTTTTTGTGCATCGGCGTCAGCGCCGACAACGCCGCCGACGTCAAAGGCCTCGCCGAGCGGTATGCCGATGTTGATTGTTCGGTCGGCGTGCATCCGCTGGATGTGCAGCCGGGCGCGGCACCGGCGCTGGATTGGCTGCTGCACGAACTCGATCACCATAAAGTGGTGGCGATCGGCGAAACCGGCCTCGACTATCACTACGAGCCGGAAGCTGCCGAGTTGCAGCAGGAGTCGTTTCGCCTGCACCTGCAAGCGGCGCAGCAGACCGGCAAACCGGTGATCATCCATACTCGCGGCGCCCGTGCCGACACCCTCGAACTGCTGCGCGAAGCGGCGCTGCCCCAGGCTGGCGTGTTGCATTGCTTCACCGAAGACTGGGACATGGCCAAAGCGGCGCTGGACATGGGCTATTACATTTCCCTCTCGGGCATCGTCACGTTCCGCAATGCCGACGCCTTGCGTGACGTGGCGAGCAAAGTGCCGGCCGATCGCCTGCTGGTGGAAACCGATTCGCCGTATCTGGCGCCGATTCCGTATCGCGGCAAGCCGAACCTGCCGCAGTACGTGCGCGAAGTGGCGGAGTTTCTGGCGATGCTGCGTGGTGAGAACTACGAGCGCTTTGCCGAGCAGACCACGGAAAACTTCAAGCGCTTGTTCCCGCTGGCGAGTGTTAAATCTGCCGTATGACGGCAGGCCAAATCGCAGGCAAAAAAAACCCGGGTTCTGGGGGGTGAATCCGGGTTAAGACCATTAGGAGTAAAACAAAGGCACGCGGTCCGTTGGTACCTTTACCGGCACGACACTTGGGGGAGATGTCGCCCGACAGTTCAAGTATTGATCAGTCTGGCGTGCAGTCCAGTGAGCGGGTCGGGGTTTTTAAACAAATTTGGAATACGTTTGCTTCAGTTGAGTTCTCATTGCACCCGATTCGTTCTTGAAATGAACAAGAAACACAGATTTGGTCGATGAACCGTGCTTTTTTGCGCAAGTTAGGCATAATACGCGGCTTCGAATTTTGACCCTTCAGACCTTTTTCTTATGCATAAAGAACCTCGTAAGGTCCGTGAATTTCGTCGCCGCGAGCAGGAAATTCTCGATACCGCGCTCAAGCTGTTCCTCGACCAGGGTGAAGACAGTGTCACCGTCGAGATGATTGCTGATGCCGTGGGTATCGGCAAAGGCACGATCTACAAGCACTTCAAATCCAAGGCCGAGATCTACTTGCGCCTGATGCTCGATTACGAGCGCGATTTGAACGAGCTGCTGCATTCGGCCGATGTCGACAAGGACAAGGAAGCGCTGTCCCGCGCCTACTTCGAATTCCGCATGCGCGACCCGCAGCGCTATCGCCTGTTCGACCGCCTCGAAGAGAAAGTGGTCAAGGGCAATCAGGTGCCGGAGATGGTCGAGGAACTGCACAAGATCCGTGCCTCGAACTTCGAACGCCTGACCCTGCTGATCAAGGGTCGCATCAGCGAAGGCAAGCTCGAAGACGTGCCGCCCTACTTCCACTACTGCGCATCCTGGGCGTTGGTGCACGGCGCGGTGGCGTTGTATCACTCGCCATTCTGGAGCAATGTGCTGGAAGATCAGGAAGGCTTCTTCCAGTTCCTGATGGACATCGGCGTGCGCATGGGCAACAAGCGCAAGCGCGACCCGGAAACGCCGAGCACATAAGTCATTCAGCGGGCTGATTGCGCCGTGTTTTCACAACATGGCGCAATAGCACAGGAATATACTCAGGCATAGGGCTTGCTAAAACCTGATTTCTCAGTCAAGTTTTGCTCGCTCGATTTTCTTTCGCCGGAGTGTTTCATGATCGTTGACCGTCAAGGCAGGCGTTTTCGCAATCTGCGCATCAGCCTGACCTCTGCCTGCAATTACGCCTGTACCTACTGCGTGCCCAACGGCAAGCGGTTGGTCGCTGCGCAGGATGAACTGTCGGCCGAAGCCATGGCGCGCGGCGTCGAATACCTGATCGAAGCGGCCGGCATCGAGCGCCTGCGCATCACTGGCGGCGAGCCACTGGTCAGCCCCAAACTCGAATCGTTCATGACTGCCGTCGGCCAGATGGGCCTCGACGACATCAGCCTGACCACCAACGGTCAACTCCTTGCGAAAAAACTGCCGCTGCTGGTCGATGCCGGTCTGCGCCGGATCAACGTTTCCCTCGATACTCTTGATGCCGCGGCTTTTCGCAGCATCGCCCGTGGCGGCGATCTGGCCAGCGTGCTCGATGGCATGGATCAGGCTGCTGCTGCCGGGATGAAGATCAAGGTCAACATGGTGCCGTTGCGCGGGCAGAACCTCGATCAGGTCATGCCGCTGCTTGATTACTGTCTGGAGCGCGGCTTCGAACTGCGCTTCATCGAGCTGATGCGCATGGGCCACCTGGCCAAGGATTCCAATGCCTTCCTGCAGCAGTTCGTCAGCCTTGAGCAGTTGCTCGGCCTGATCGGCGAACGTTATGAATACGCCCAGACCGACGCACCGGTGGACGCCACGGCTGTGCGCTATGCGATTCCCGGTCGCGGCAATTTCGGAGTAATCGCCAACGAAAGCGTGCCGTTCTGCCGCACCTGCTCGCGCTTGCGCCTGTCGTCGACCGGTTGGCTGCATGGCTGTTTGTCGTCGAGCAACCGCCACTATGTCGGCGATCTGCTCGACAAGCCGCGCCACCAGGCGTTGCCGGCGCTGCAACGTTTGCTGGTCAAGGCGTTGGGTGACAAGCAGGAGGTGGCGTTCTCTGGCGGCGCTACTGTCATGAAGATTATTGGCGGTTGAACAACGGCCTTCGCGAGCAGGCTCGCTCCCACATTTGGAATGCATTTCAATTGTGGGAGCGAGCCTGCTCGCGAATGCCTCTATCACTGAATTTGCCGAGCTGGCGCAAAAGCTGCATCCAACGGCCATTCGCCGGTTTTCCGACACCGGCTTCTGGAGGAATAGGATGCGTAGCCTGGTTTTGCTGCTGGCCGTTTTGGCGCTTGGTGGCTGCATGAATGTCAGCGATATGGCCGAAGGTACTCGTTATCACATGAGCGATGCGGGGCTTCTGGACCACAGTGACAGCCGCCGGGTGAACAATCTCCGCATTCAGCCGGACTCGTTCATCTTCATCGCCCAGGGCGCGTTCGCGCCACCGGGTGGTTCCTATCCACGGCCGAACGTGGTCGCCGAAGAAGCCTTCAAGGGCTTTGTCGAATACTTCCCGATGGTCCGCCGCGCCCGTGCGCCGGAAGGCCTCGACCAGGCCATGGGTGAAGCCCGTGATGCCGGCGCGCATTATCTGCTCTACACACGATTCGCCAAGGCAGACGACCGCATCGGCAACTCCGATGAGTGGCTGGACCAGGAAGCCGTGGATCGCCTCGGTATCGATGGCGGCGTGATTCAGATCATGTTGATCGAGACCAGCACCCAGTATTTGATTGATACTGCACGGATCAAGAGTCGTGGCGGTTTACTGACGTTCCATGATTCCAAACCCGAAGACCTCATCGGTCCGCCGCTGGCGCAATACGCACGCAGCCTGCTGGGGATCGGCGACCAGTAATCAAGGAGTACGCCATGAGTGACCCGCAAACAGCCAATGACCTGCTGGGGCAGATCCCCAAGACCAAAGGCCTGCCACCGGTGCATTTGTGGAACCCGGATTTCTGCGGCGACATCGACATGCGCATTGCCCGTGACGGCACCTGGTACTACCTGGGTACGCCGATCGGGCGCAAGCCGATGGTCAAACTGTTCTCCACCATCATCCGCCGCGACGGCGATGATTATTTCCTGATCACCCCGGTCGAGAAGGTCGGGATCAAGGTCGATGACGCGCCGTTCGTGGCGGTTGCCGTTGACGTGCAAGGCGAGGGCGAGGCGCAGGTTTTGCGCTTTACCACCAACGTCGAGGAAACCACCGAAGCGGGGACTGAGCATCCGCTGCGTGTCGAGATCGATCCTGAGACCCAGGAGCCTGCGCCCTATGTGCATGTGCGCAGCAACCTTGAAGCGCTGATTCACCGCAATGTGTTTTACCAGTTGGTGGAACTGGCGGTGAGCCGCGAGATTGATGGCCAGCGCTGGTTGGGCGTGTGGAGCGGCGGCGAGTTCTTTCGCATCGGCCTGGAACCCTGACACAACATCAAAATGTGGGAGCGAGCCTGCTCGCGAATGCGCTGTATAAGTCGCCAGCAATGTTGACTGACACGACGCTTTCGCGAGCAGGCTCGCTCCCACAATGGTTTGCGCAAGCTGAAAAAATCCGATTGACTGTTATTCGTATGATGATTAGCGTAGGTACCCATCGCGATTCGCCTTGAGGTGTACATGTCCAGCAGCTTTCATGCGTCGACCGTTGACTGGCTGGGCAGTTGGATTGCTGCCGGTCAGGTCAAGCCGGGGCAGACCATCAAGGTCGAGGCGGATCTGGGCGAGCAGCTTGGTGTCAGCCGTACGGTGATTCGCGAAGCAATCAAAACCCTCGTCGCCAAAGGCATGCTCGAAGTCGGTCCGAAAGTCGGCACGCGGGTGTTGCCGGTACGGCGCTGGAATCTGTTCGATCCGCAGGTGGTGGGTTGGCTATCGCGCAATGGGTTGCCGGAAAACTTCGTCGATGACCTGCTGGATTTGCGCCGCACCATTGAACCGATGGCGGTGCGCTGGGCCTGTGAGCGGGCGACACCGGAGCAGATCGAAGCGGTGCAACTGGCTTTCAATGCGCTGGAACGTGCAGTCGACAGCGGCATTGATTACAACCGTGCCGACCAGGCTTTCCACGAATGCATTCTTGCCGCCAGCCATAATCAGTTCATCGAACAAATGGTCCCGGCCCTCGGTGCGTTACTGGCGGTGTCGTTCGAAGTCTCCGCCGCCGACCCCGATGAACTGCGCCGCACCTTGCCGATCCATAAAGACATGGCCGATGCCATCGCCGCGCGCGATTCGACCCGTGGCGTTTGGGCGTGCATGACCTTGATCGACAATGCCGATCTGGCGATAAAACGCTTTTACCCGAAAGTCATGGCGGACCGCAAAGCCAGCTAAGACCGAAAATTCCCTGTGGGAGCGAGCCTGCTCGCGAATGCGTCAGGTCAGATACATCATCATTGACTGACACGCCGCCTTCGCGAGCAGGCTCGCTCCCACATTGGAAACAACAAGAACATGAAGGATTCCAGATGATTTGCACCGCCCTGACCCAACACCGCGCGCAACTCGGCGAAGGCCCGTTCTGGGATGCGCCGACCCAGGCGTTGTACTGGGTGGATATCGCCGGTAAACAAGCGTTGCGCCTGATCGGCCAGAACGTGCAGATCTGGCAGATGCCCGAGCACATCTCCGCCTTCATTCCCTGCGCCAGCGGCGATGCGCTGGTGACATTGAGCAGTGGTGTCTACCGGCTCGATCTCGATTCGCCCGGCCTCGAGCCACGTTTGACGCTGTTCTGTGTCGCCGACCCGCAACCGGGCAACCGGCCCAACGAAGCCCGTTGCGATGCCTTGGGCCGCTTGTGGCTTGGCACCATGCAGAACAACATCGGCGAGCACGGTGAGGATCTGCCGCTGGTGCGCCGTTCCGGTGGCCTGTTCCGTATCGATCCCGATCAACGCGTGACACCGCTGCTGCTCGGCCTGGGCATTCCCAATACCTTGTTGTGGAGCGACGACGGCACCACGCTGCTGTTTGGTGAAAGTCTCGACAGCACGCTCAATCGATATTTCATCCGCACCGACGGCAGTCTCGATGCTCCGCAGGTGTTCTACTCGTCCGATCAACACGGTGGTCCCGATGGCTCGGCGATGGACGCCGAAGGCTACGTGTGGAATGCACGCTGGGACGGCAGGTGCCTGTTGCGCCTGACGCCGGACGGGCAGGTGGACCGCAAGATCGATCTGCCGGTCAGTCGCCCGACCAGTTGTGTGTTCGGTGGCGAAGACTTGAAAACCTTATTCATCACCAGCGCCAAGAGTCCACTGAATCATCCATTGGATGGCGCGGTGCTGAGCATGCGCGTCGACGTTGCAGGAAAACTCTGTACGCGTTTTGCTGGCTAGATCCCAAAATATGGGATGCAAAATTATATATTGAGATTATTTGGCGGTCGGGTTTATAGTCGGCTCCAGCAGTAACACGCACTCACACTTAAAAAGAACAAAACAGGTGAAGTGATGCAGCGAATTCTTGTTGCCCGCGCCAGCGGGATCCGCCTTTCGTCACGGCTCAATGCCGTTGACGACGCATGCCTGTCTGTTTTTCCCAGCCGTCAGAACCGGACATCCACCGATGGCCGGTTTTTTTGCGCCTGCGTGCGGGAGGCCTGAGCCATGGCTGAAGCGCTGACATTGCCGCAAGTGTCGGCCCCGCCGAAAGGCGAGCGTCTGAAAAACAAGGTCGTGCTGTTGACCGGGGCCGCTCAGGGCATCGGCGAAGCGATTGTCGCCGCCTTCGCCGCGCAGCAAGCCAGATTACTCATCAGCGACATCCAGGCCGACAAGGTCGAGCAGGTCGCCGCTCACTGGCGCGATCAGGGCCATGACGTGCAGGCGCTCAAGGTCGACGTATCGAATCAGCAGGATCTGCATGCCCTGGCCCGACGCGCCGTGGAATTGCATGGCCGCATCGATGTGCTGGTCAACTGCGCCGGGGTCAATGTGTTCCGCGATCCTTTGCAGATGACCGAAGAGGACTGGCGCCGCTGCTTCGCCATCGATCTGGACGGCGCCTGGTATGGCTGCAAAGCCGTGCTGCCGCAGATGATCGAGCAGGGCGTGGGCAGCATCATCAACATCGCCTCGACCCATTCCAGCCACATCATTCCCGGCTGCTTCCCGTACCCGGTGGCCAAGCACGGCTTGCTCGGCCTGACCCGCGCGCTCGGCATCGAATACGCGGCCAAAGGCATTCGCGTCAACGCCATCGCGCCGGGCTACATCGAAACGCAGCTGAACGTCGACTACTGGAACGGCTTTGCCGATCCGCACGCCGAGCGGCAGCGCGCCTTTGACCTGCACCCGCCCAAGCGCATCGGCCAGCCGATCGAAGTGGCGATGACGGCGGTGTTTCTGGCCAGCGATGAGGCACCGTTTATCAATGCTTCGTGCATCACCATCGATGGCGGCCGCTCGGTGATGTACCACGACTGAATAAAACGGATTTCCAGCGCTGAACTACGCTTGAAATCCAATCATCATACGATATGACTATTTTCAAACAGCTTCACTGAGAACACGCTTCAACGCTTTTCAAACCTTGCTCAAAAAAAATAACAAGGAGTCATCTGATGAAACGTCGTTTCGGGATTCGTACCCTGTGCAGCACTGCCCTGGCGGTCACTGCGTTCAGCCTGAGCAGTGCGCTGCTCGCCGCCGACGCGGTGAAGATCGGTTTTCTGGTCAAGCAGGCCGAAGAACCGTGGTTCCAGACCGAATGGGCTTTTGCCGAAAAAGCCGCCAAGGACAAAGGCTTTGAACTGATCAAGATCGCGGTACCGGATGGCGAGAAGACCCTCTCGGCCATCGACAGCCTCGCCGCCAACGGCGCCAAGGGTTTTGTGATCTGCCCGCCGGACGTGTCCCTCGGCCCGGCGATCATGGCTAAAGCCAAGATCAACGATCTGAAAGTGATTGCGGTCGATGACCGTTTCGTCGACGCCAACGGCAAATTCATGGAAGACGTGCCGTACCTGGGCATGGCCGCGTTTGAAGTGGGCCAGAAGCAGGGCGCCGCCATGGCCGCCGAAGCGAAAAAGCGTAACTGGGACTGGAAAGACACCTACGCGGTGGTCAACACCTATAACGAACTCGACACCGGCAAGAAGCGCACCGACGGTTCGGTCGATGCGCTGAAGAAGGCCGGCATGCCCGAGGATCACATCCTCTTCGCCGCACTGAAAACCCTCGACGTACCGGGCAGCATGGACGCCACCAACTCGGCGCTGGTGAAACTGCCGAGCGCGGCGAAGAACCTGATCATCGGCGGCATGAACGACAACACCGTGCTCGGCGGCGTGCGCGCCACCGAAGCGGCCGGTTTTGCCGCGAGCAACGTGATCGGCATCGGCATCAACGGCACCGACGCCATCGGCGAGTTGAAAAAGCCTAACAGCGGCTTCTTCGGTTCGATGCTGCCAAGTCCGCACATCGAAGGCTACAAGACCGCCGAGATGATGTACGAGTGGATCACCGCCGGCAAAGAGCCGCCGAAGTACACCGCCATGGATGACGTCACCCTGATCACCCGCGAAAACTTCAAGCAAGAGCTGGAAAAAATCGGCTTGTGGAACTGAGGCAGCGACGGCCCGGGCAGCCGGGCCGTTTTTCGGTGTGAAGAGGTGGCTTTATGCACGCGCAAGTACAGACACAAGAACAACACGGCGCCAGCGGCAGCCTGCGCTTCAACGGGATCGGCAAAACCTTTCCCGGCGTGAAAGCGCTCGACGGTATCAGCTTCGTCGCCCACCCCGGCCAGGTTCATGCCTTGATGGGCGAGAACGGCGCGGGCAAATCGACCCTGCTGAAAATCCTCGGTGGCGCTTACATCCCAAGCAGCGGCGAACTGCAGATCGGCGAGCAGGCGATGGCGTTCAAGTCCACCGCCGACAGCATCGGCAGCGGCGTCGCGGTGATTCACCAGGAACTGCATCTGGTCCCGGAAATGACCGTGGCCGAGAACCTGTTTCTCGGCCATCTGCCGGCCAGTTTCGGCTTGATCAATCGCGGTGAGCTGCGTCAGAAGGCCTTGAATTGCCTGAAGGGTCTGGCGGACGAAATCGATCCGCAAACCAAGGTCGGACGCTTGTCGCTGGGTCAGCGGCAACTGGTGGAAATCGCCAAAGCGCTGTCGCGCGGCGCACACGTCATCGCTTTCGACGAACCGACCAGCAGCCTTTCGGCGCGGGAGATCGATCGCTTGATGGCGATCATCGGTCGTCTGCGCGACGAAGGCAAAGTGGTGCTCTACGTTTCCCATCGCATGGAAGAAGTCTTCCGCATTTGCGACGCCGTCACCGTGTTCAAGGACGGCCGCTACGTTCGTACATTCGACGACATGAGCCAGTTGACCCACGATCAACTGGTGACCTGCATGGTCGGTCGCGACATTCAGGATATCTACGATTACCGCCATCGCCCGCGCGGTGCCGTGGCGTTGAAGGTCGATGGTTTGCTCGGCCCGGGCCTGCGTGAGCCGATCAGTTTCGAAGCGCACAAGGGCGAAATCCTTGGCCTGTTCGGGCTGGTCGGGGCAGGGCGTACCGAGCTGTTTCGCCTGCTCAGCGGCCTGGAGCGCAACACCGCTGGCCGTCTCGAACTGCGCGGCCATGAGCTGAAACTGCGCTCGCCGCGTGACGCGATCGCCGCCGGCATTTTGCTCTGCCCGGAAGACCGCAAGAAGGAAGGCATCATCCCGTTGGCCAGCGTTGCCGAGAACATCAACATCAGTGCCCGCGGTGCGCATTCCGGGCTCGGCTGCCTGATTCGCGGCCTGTGGGAAAAGGGCAACGCCGACAAGCAGATCAAGGCCCTGAAAGTGAAAACCCCGCACGCCGGCCAGCAGATCAAGTTCCTTTCCGGCGGCAATCAGCAGAAGGCCATTCTCGGCCGCTGGCTGTCGATGCCGATGAAAGTCCTGCTGCTCGACGAACCGACCCGTGGCATCGATATCGGCGCCAAGGCCGAGATCTACCAGATCATTCATAACCTCGCCGCCGACGGTATTTCGGTGATCGTGGTGTCCAGCGATCTGATGGAAGTGATGGGCATTTCCGACCGCATCCTGGTGCTGTGCGAAGGCGCCCTGCGCGGCGAAGTCAGCCGCGACCAGGCCAATGAATCCAACCTGCTGCAACTGGCTTTGCCACGCCACCGCGCTGACGGCGTGGCGAACTGAGAGGTGACTATGATGACTACGCAAAACGAAACCCTGCCGACCGAGCGCAAACCGCTGGACATGCGGCGCTTCCTCGATGACTGGGTCATGCTGCTGGCGGCGATCGGCATCTTTGTCGCCTGCACACTGCTGATCGACAACTTCCTCTCGCCGCTGAACATGCGTGGCCTGGGTCTGGCGATTTCCACCACCGGCATCGCCGCGTGCACCATGCTTTATTGCCTGGCATCCGGACACTTCGACCTCTCGGTCGGCTCAGTGATCGCCTGTGCAGGCGTGGTCGCGGCAGTGGTAATGCGTGACACCAACAGTGTATTTCTCGGGGTCAGCGCGGCGTTGGCGATGGGCCTGATCGTCGGGCTGATCAACGGCATCGTGATTGCCAAGTTGCGCGTCAATGCCTTGATCACGACGCTGGCGACCATGCAGATCGTTCGCGGTCTGGCCTACATTTTTGCCAACGGCAAAGCGGTCGGTGTTTCGCAGGAATCGTTCTTTGTTTTCGGCAATGGCCAACTGTTCGGTGTGCCGGTGCCGATCCTGATCACCATTGTCTGCTTCCTGTTTTTCGGCTGGCTGCTGAACTACACCACCTACGGGCGCAACACCATGGCCATCGGTGGCAACCAGGAAGCGGCGCTGCTGGCGGGCGTCAACGTCGACCGCACCAAGATCATCATCTTCGCCGTGCACGGTGTGATCGGCGCGCTGGCGGGTGTGATTCTGGCCTCGCGGATGACTTCCGGGCAGCCGATGATTGGTCAGGGTTTTGAACTGACAGTGATCTCGGCTTGCGTGCTGGGCGGAGTTTCGTTGAGTGGCGGCATCGGCATGATTCGTCATGTGATTGCCGGGGTGTTGATTCTGGCGATCATCGAGAATGCGATGAACCTGAAGAATATCGACACGTTTTATCAGTATGTGATTCGTGGTTCGATTCTGTTGCTGGCCGTGGTCATTGACCGCTTGAAACAACGGTAACGTCAAAAGCTGCCCCTCACCCCAGCCCTCTCCCAAAGGGAGAGGGGGCCGACCGAGGTGTCTTGCGTTCTACATCGACCTGAAAGATCGGGTCGATTGTGGATTCGCTAAAGCAACATCAGTTCGGCGCATTTCCTGAGCACTCCCCAATCAGTTCCCTCTCCCAAAGGGAGAGGGGGCCGACCGAGGTGTCTTGCGTTCTACATCGACCTGAAATATCGGGTCGATTGTGGATTCGCTAAAGCAACATCATTTCGGCGCATTTCCTGAGCACTCCCCAATCAGTTCCCTCTCCCAAAGGGAGAGGGGGCCGACCGAGGTGTCTTGCGTTCTACATCGACCTGAAATATCGGGTCGATTGTGGATTCGCTAAAGCAACATCATTTCGGCGCATTTCCTGAGCACTCCCCAATCAGTTCCCTCTCCCAAAGGGAGTGGGGGCCGACCGAGGTGTCTTGCGTTGTACATCGACCTGAAATATCGGGTCGATTGTGGATTCGCTAAAGCAACATCATTTCGGCGCATTTCCTGACCACTCCCCAATCAGTTCCCTCTCCCCTCCGGGAGAGGGCTAGGGTGAGGGGCTCTTGATTTTGCTCTCTCCACCGGTCACCTCCCTCAAATTTTTGTTGCCCGCCACGTCCCGTTTCGGTTATCAATTTGTACATGATTAGACAGGTACGATTCGACAAGAAACAACGGGTGGTCGACGAGCTCGTCCGACGCATCGAAAGCGGCCTCATGGAGGACGGCTTTCTGTTGCCCGGCGAACATCAGTTGGCTCAAGAATTCCAGGTCAGCCGTGGCACCTTGCGTGAGGCGCTGGCCGAACTGAAGCGGCGTAATTACATCGCCACGCAGAGCGGTGTCGGTTCCATCGTCACTTTCGACGGTGTCGCGCTCGATCAGCGCAGCGGCTGGGCGCAGGCGCTGGCCGACAGCGGGGCGCTGATCAATACCGAAGTGTTGCGCCTCGAGGCGGTGACTCGCCCGGATCTGCTGGTGCGTTTCGGCACCGATCAATTCATCACCCTCGACCGTCGCCGGCGCGCCACCGACGGTACACTGGTGTCTCTCGAACGATCCTTGATGCCGGCCAACGGCGGCCTGGAAAGCCTGCCCCGCGTCGGCCTGATCGACAATTCCCTGACCATCACCCTGGCCGCCTACGGCTATATCGGCGAGCGCGGCGATCAGTGGATCGGCGCCGAGCCGCTGAATGCCGAAGACGCCGAGCTGCTCGGTCGCCCGGTCGGCACGGTGTTTCTCAAAGCCCTGCGCACCACCTACGACCGGCAGAACCGTTTCATGGAGCAGGTCGAAAGCCTGCTCGACCCGGTGCACTTTCGTCTGCACCTGCAATTCGGAGAATCGAAATGACCGCGCTCAACCGTGCGCTTGGCGCTTTCTATGGTCTGGCCCTGGGTGACGCGCTGGGCATGCCGACACAGTCGCTCGATCGTGAAACGATCAAGGCGCGCTTCGGCCAGATCACTGATTTGCAGGACGCAGGTCCCTTGCAACCGATCGCCGCGAACATGCCCAAAGGCTCGATCACCGATGACACCGAGCAGGCGATCCTGGTCGGCGAATTATTGGTCGAAGGTCACGGCCGTATCGAGCCGGCGGTTCTCGCCCAGCGCTTGATCGAATGGGAAGCCGAGATGCAGGCCAAAGGCTCGCAGGACTTGCTCGGCCCCTCGACCAAACGCGCTATTGAAATGATCCTCGCCGGGCATTCCCCGGAAGAAGCCGGGCGCTACGGCACCACCAATGGCGCGGCGATGCGCATCACCCCGGTGGGCATTGCCGCGAACGTGGCCGATCCGCAGCGCTTCATTGCGGCGGTCGTGCAGGCTTGCCAGGTGACGCATAACACCACGCTGGGGATTTCCAGTGCGGCGGCGGTGGCGGCGGTGGTTTCCGCTGGCATCAATGGCGTCGATCTGGGCGAGGCGCTGAATCTTGGCCAGCAGATTGCCCAGCAGGCCGAAGCCCACGGGCATTGGGTTGCTGGCGGGCGCATGGCCTCGCGCATCAGTTGGGCGCGCAGTATCAGCGTCGACAGTGACAAAGCACTGCTCGCCGATCTGCTCTACGACGTGATCGGCACATCGGTGGCGTCGCAGGAGTCGGTGGTGGTTTCATTCGCCCTGGCCCAGCAAGTGGCCATCGGCGAGATGACGGCATTCGAGGCGTTGTGCATGGCTGCCAGCCTGGGCGGCGACACGGATACCATCGCGGCGATTCTCGGCGCCATGCTCGGCGCTTGCCTGGGTCTTGAGTGCTGGCCGCAGCCGATGATCGAGACGGTGAAAGTCGTTAATCAACTTGAGCTGGAACCGTTAGTGCAGGGGCTGTTGGCCTTGCGTTGACTGGCTGGCCTCTTCGCGAGCAGGCTCGCTCCCACAATTGGAATGCATTTCCTTGTGGGAGCGAGCCTGCTCGCGAAAGGGGCGGCGCATTTCTAAAGAATTCACACAGCAATGGATCGCACAGACAGGCCTCGGAAGGCCGGTTGTCTTGTCGTTTTGCATCATTGCCACAACCACAAAAAAGGCAAACAGGAGCATTTTCATGAGTTCATCAACCGCCGGGCAGAGCGTCGGGCAACTGGAAACCCGGGGTATCGAGCCGGTGCCGGAAGCCGAGTGCAACGGTCATCCGCTGCAGCTGTTCTGGGTCTGGTTCGCCGCCAACATTTCCATCCTCGGCCTGCCGTTGGGCGCCACGCTGGTGGCATTTCGCGGGCTGGCAATCTGGCAGGCGATCATCGTCGCCATCCTCGGTGCCGCCGGCTCATTTGCCGTGGTCGGGATCATCTCGATTGCCGGGCGGCGTGGCCGCGCGCCGAGCTTGACGCTGTCGCGGGCAATCTTCGGCGTACGCGGCAACATCGGCCCGACGCTGGTTTCGCTGATGTCGCGTCTGGGTTGGGAAACCGTCAATACCACCACTGCGGCGTTTGTCCTGCTGTCGCTGTGTTCGATCCTGTTCGGCTCGCCGGTCGAGGCGAAAAGTGCGCCGGTCCTGACGCTGATCTTTATCGCCATCTTCGTCCTGCTGACCTTGTCGGTGTCCGGCCTCGGCCACGCGACCCTGCTGGTGATCCAGAAGTGGGCGACCTATGTGTTCGGTGCGCTGAACATTCTCGTCGGTGGTTTCCTCTGCGCGACGATCGACTGGAGTGCGGTGTTCAACGCCACGCCAGCACCGCTGAGCGCAATGATCATAGGCATCGGCACCATGGCCGCCGGCACTGGTATCGGTTGGGCCAACGCTGGTGCCGACATGTCGCGCTATCAGCATCGCAGCGTCAAGGCTGTGCGCCTGGTGGCGTCGGCGGCGTTCGGCGCAGGGATCCCGCTGGTGCTGCTGATCACCCTCGGCGGCTTGCTCTCTGTGGGCAACAATGATCTGGCGTCGGCGACTGACCCGATCGTGGCGATTCGCGACATGCTGCCGACCTGGATGGCCGTGCCGTACTTGATCACCGCGTTCGGCGGCCTGCTGCTGTCGAACAACCTGTCGGTATATTCCGCCGGCCTGACCACGCTGACCCTGGGCCTCAAGGTCAAACGCGTCTACGCGGTAGTGGTCGACATCGTCGCGATCTTCGCCGGCTCGATCTACTTCATGCTGATCGCCGACAGTTTCTACGGCCCGTTCATTACCTTCATTTCCCTGCTGGCAGTGCCGATCACTGCATGGGTGGGGATTTTCGTCGTCGATCTGATTCACCGTCACTACTACAGCCCCAAAGACCTGCTCGATGTCAGCCCGAGCAGCGCCTACTGGTATCGCGGCGGCATCGAGTGGCGCGCGTTTGGCGCCTGGGCGATCGCCATCGTCCTTGGTTTCAGCTTCACCACCATCGGCACCACGGCAGAAAACGTCTGGTTCAAGGGCTTTCTGTCCGACTCCTGGCTGGGCCACAACGGCCTCGGCTGGATCGTGACCTTCGTCGTCGCCGGTGGCATTTACCTGATACTTGGCGGTGCGAAAGATCGCCGCGCCGCGCACCCCGAGAATGCTCATGCCTAAGATGCTGCACACCGGCCAGGTCATCATCGACCTGGTCATGGCCGTGGATAAACTGCCGCAGATTGGCGGCGACGTGCTGGCGCAGTCGGCGGGGTTCGAAGCCGGCGGCGGTTTCAACGTGATGGCCGCTGCGGTGCGTAACGGTCTGCCGGTGGTTTACCTCGGTCGCCATGGCATGGGGCGTTTCGGTGACTTGGCGCGCCAAGCGATGCAGGCGGAAGGTATCTGCATCGGCATCCGCGAACCGGCCGAGCGCGATACCGGTCTGTGTGTGGCGCTGACCGATGCGTCGGCTGAACGCAGTTTCATTTCCTACATCGGCGCTGAAGGTGAGGTGACCGAAGACGATTTGAACAATGTGGCTGCTGAGCCCGGCGATTACGTTTATCTCAGCGGTTACAGTCTGCTGCACGAGGGCAAGGCGCAGGCGTTGCTCGACTGGACGCTGGCGCTGCCGGCGTCGGTCAATGTGGTGTTCGACCCGGGGCCGTTGGTGGAGTCACCTGACGCGCCGATGATGCAGGCGTTGCTACCGCGCATCAATGTGTGGACCAGCAACAGTGTTGAGGCGCTGCGATTTACCGTGGCTGATGAAATTGGCGCGGCAATGGATCGGCTCGCGAAGCTCCTGCCGGAAAATGTGCTGATGGTGGTGCGCGACGGGCCGCAGGGTTGCTGGATTCAACAGCGTGGCGAGCGTCGACAAGTGCCGGGGTTTGCTGTCAATGCAGTGGACAGCAATGGCGCCGGTGATGCGCATGCCGGGGTGTTTGTTGCTGGATTGGCGCAGGGGCTGGATGCACTGGAAGCGGCGCGGCGGGCGAATGCTGCGGCGGCGCTGGCGGTGACGCGCTGGGGGCCGGCGACATCGCCGGGGGCGGGTGAGGTGGATGCGTTTATCCGCGAATCCTGCGGCGACTGATGCACCGCAATCGCTGGCAAGCCAGCTCCCACAGGGTCTTCGTGTGTAAGTGCAATAGTGCAACCACCCGAAAAATCTGTGGGAGCTGGCTTGCCAGCGATGAGGCCATCAGACTTAACCGGCCTTGCGCAACGCCTCGATCAACTCCTGCTTGCGCATCGACGAGCGTCCCGGAATATTCTTCGCTCGGGCTTCCTTCATCAGGCTATCGACAGTCTGCGCATTCTTCGAAGTCTCGCTATTGCGCGAATGGCCCTTGCGACTGGCCACCGCGCGGCGGGATGACTCTTTGCGCTCTTCCGACTTGGCACTTGCAGGCTTCTTGCGCCCTGAGCCGCCGGACTTTTCGCCACCGCCGGATTGCTTGTTCACCGTCGCCCAGGCACGCGCCTCAGCTTCATCTTTCGACACGCCCTTTTTCTCATAGCTGTCTTCGATGTGCTGGGCTTTGCGCTTCTGTTCGCTGGTGTATTTGTCTCTGCTTCCACGAGGCATGGGATTTCTCCTTGCGTCAGGATGTGCTGCGTTACGCCGAAGGCTGCGAATCACTCGAGACGAATTACCCGTTCGAAGTCGAAGATCCGCAGCCCCAACCAGCGTCAGCTATCGAGTTTCTTCGCCGCTTCAACCCCGGCTGAACTGAGCTTGATCGGCAGGTTCAGCGAGTGCTCACCGGCTTCGCTGCAGGTCACATGACCATGGTGAATCAGCCCGCGATCCTGCAGGGCGGCGAGGGCGCTGGCCACGACTTTCTCGCCCCGGTAATTGTCCAGCACCTCCTTGCCCAAGCCGTTGGGATGCGCGTGCAGCAGGCGGGTGAGAACTTCTTTTTCCAGGTCTTTGTCGACGTTCATGGTTACCTCTTCATGGGAGTGAATAGGGCGCTCGCGTCGGCGAACTACTGACCGGCACCTTCGGAACCGGAGCCACCGGTGGTGGTTTTCGAGCCGACACCGGGGCCGGCATTGTCAGGCGGAGTGGCAGGAGAGTCAGGCGTGTTCATGCCACCCTGACGGCCCGGATCGCTGCCTTGTGTGCGCGGATCGGTGCCGGTGGCGGGTGGCTGATTGATCAGCGGCACGCCGGAACCATCGGTATTCATACCGGGAGCACTGTTGATGGCGGGCGCGCGTGGCGGGGTCGGATCGGTAGGGCCAGTGCCCGCTGCCGTGGACGAGGCGGCGAACACCGCAGGGCAAAGCAGGGCGCTGAAGACTAAAGCGGTCAACCTTGACGGGATCATAGGGCTTCTCCAGTGATTGGAATCCTTACACTGGGTTGGTCAGCCCTGATGACGGATTGGTGCCTGATGATCGACGAACGGTCTTCGCCAGGGTCAGGTGACTGCTGTTCAGACGATGCCGAGCTTTAGCGTTTCCATCGGTGCAAAACAGTTAACGGTCATAAGCATGCTTTCAGAATTTGCGATATCAACTGTGGGAGCGAGCCTGCTCGCGAAGGCATTCTGTCAGTTGACTCGAGGCTGACTGGAAGGACGCATTCGCGAGCAGGCTCGCTCCCACAGGGGCAACGGCGTTCGCCCGATCGGGCAGGTCAGTATGTTTGCCATGTGACGAGCGCCGCTGCGCGCCTTAGTATGGCGCTTTAATTTGCAGACAAGGCCCGTCCATGACGATCGAAATCCGCCCGGCGACCCCCAGCGATGCGCCGCAAATCCTCGCCTTCATCACCGAACTGGCAGATTTCGAAAAGGCCCGTCACGAAGTCATCGCCAGCGTCGCCGACATCGAACGCAGCCTGTTCGGCGAAGGCGCGACCGCCCATGGCCTGATCTGCCTGCGCGACGGCTTGCCGATCGGCTTCGCGGTGTTCTTCTTCAGTTATTCAACCTGGCTGGGCAGCAACTGCCTGTACCTCGAAGACCTTTACATCACCCCCGAACAACGCGGTGGCGGCGCCGGCAAAACCCTGCTGCGCCACCTGGCGAAAATCGCCTGCGCCAACGACTGCGGCCGCTTCGAATGGAGCGTGCTGGAATGGAACACCCCGGCCATCGAATTCTACAAATCCCTCGGTGCACAACCGCAGGAGGAATGGGTGCGGTATCGCATGGATGGCAAGGTGTTGCGAGAGTTTGCCGAGGGCTGAGCACAATGATGGCAATCTACTGCTGATTCAGTTGTCGCCACCGCTCTGGTCCGGCATTCTGTGCGCCATTTTTGCGCGCTCACGGACGACACCTGCAATGCATCTGGCAAAATTTCTCCGCGCCTGTGGAGCCCTCGCTGCGTCAATGAGTGACCAGCTATGAGCGGACTGCAGGCGTCCATGCGTCTGTATGGTCTGGTGAAAACTACCGGCTCTTCTGACGACCCGAATCGACAGGCTGTCGAAATTCTCTGCATGGCCCAGCGCACCGGCGGCCTGGCTATTCGGGCTTTCGTGTCGCGGCTCGACGCCGAGTTGATGTCGCGCAGCGCCGGCCTCGGCGAATACCGCGTGGTAGCGCTGAGAACCTTTGATCCCACAGCGATTATCGACGCCCATCAAGGCTGGCTGATGCTGCACATCTGTTGCGGCTTCGTCGCTCTCGCCGGCCATTCTCTGTTGAAAAACGGTGCGTTGATCCCGATGGGCTGGCACGTCTACTCCGAAGTGGGGCGCTGGACCTCCAGGCATCATCTGGACCTTGGCGTGGAAATGGTCGAGTTGCTGCAATCGACTTTCGAGCGCAATCACCTGCGCAACTACAACGCCTGGCTCAACGAACTTGATGATGCAACGCCTGCCGAGTTGAGTTGGCAAGCCAACGAAGCCTGGCGTGCCATACAAACCGCGACATCACCTGAAAGCCGTGAGCATTGTCATGCTCTGTTCGACCCGGTCGATAATCGCTGGTGCTTTGCCGCGACCGACATCGACATCTATCAGCCATCCCCGGCACCCCTTAAGCAAGGAGCTTTGAATTGAGTGGTAAACCCGCAGCTCGCGTCACCGACCCAACCGCCTGCCCACTGCCAGGTCACGGCACCAACCCGATTGTCTCCGGCTCGCCGGACGTATTCTTCGACGGCCTCGCTGCTGCACGCATGACCGATAAATCAGCGTGTGGCAGCCCTATCACCGGAGCGGTCTCCGGCACTGTTTTCATTAACGGTCTGAATGCCGCGATGCTCGATAGCACTGGTGGGCATGGCAATGTCGTGATCGGTGGCTCGGGCACGGTGATCATCGGCCAAAGTGGGGGAGGGGCCGCATTTAGTGGGCTGTTGCCGATGCCGGTGCATTTCACTGACAGGTTGCAAGTAGTCAATCAGGACACCGGAGAGCCGGTCTCTTATCACCCTTACATCATTCAGCGGGGTGACGGCAGTGAAGAGTCAGGCGTGACGGATGCGGCGGGGTTTACCCATACCGTCAGTTCGCACCTGGCTGAGACGATTAAATTATTTGTGGAGTAATTAGAGATGGCAAATGGAAGTGCTACAGCAGAGGCTCCACCACCGCCAATGGCGACAAGGGATCCCGTGAGTCATACACTTACTTGCAAGACAGATCAATCGGTCAAGCAAGTAACAGTAAGCATCCGCGATGCAATGGTTTTTCTTGTTGGTGGAGCTGGCGATCAGGAACGGTATTACGTTGATGGTCCCAATCACAATGTCGACTATGTGCGAGACATGGTCGACGCGGACATCGAAGCGCTGGAAATACAGAAATCTTGTACGACGTTGCCTCTTGGTTATAACTCATTTATGAGTGAGGAGGATTTGGAGCGTAACGTTATTCGAAAAATTCCAAGTTGCAATACTGCGATTTATATCATTGGCCACAGTTTGGGTGGCTGGAACGGTGCTCATTTGTCTGCCGTTTTAACCGAGCGCGGTTTCAAAATAAAAATCTTGGTGACCCTGGATCCCGTAGGACACGGCAAAATCGTATATGGTATTTCGAAAATATATCGTCAGGTTCCCAAGCCTAAAGCGCAGTATTGGGTAAATATCAGGGCAGCTGCGGTCGATTGGAACCTGTCAGATCTGGTTGCAGACTTCGGTGAGCAATGGGAGATCTCCGAAGGACCGAACGTCATGGGGCGGCTCGATATCAATCACGCAGATGCCAACTCTATGTATGCTCACGCCTTGCCCGGTGGAAAGTCAGCGCGACAGATTGTAGCGGAGTCAATATTCAAGTGGATTAAGGGGTAACAACCTGTGAAGGTTTTAATCTTGACAATATGTATGTCGGTGCTCTCGGCTTGTTCTTTGAATCATGGTCGGCCCATTGCTGACCTCAAATACGAAAAGACAGAGCGGCTTCGTACTACCGGAATTTATCAAGTTTATTTCAAGTCCGACGTGGAACTTCTCGGCCTGTTCAAGTCGTCTATAGGGCGTGGGCTGGTCTGCTCGTTGACAAATGACCTTGATTTTTCTCAGGCACATCGAATTAAACAGTCCGGCTTCGGGTTTATCGAGAGGGTTTCGCCGGACTCGTTAATTTACAGGGCAGATGTCATTTTTGACGAGTCGGTAGACGATGAGGGGGGAGAAAGACGCCTGAAAGGGGAAACACTGGATCCCTTTTTAAAAGCCAGAGATTCCTTTTCCTGTGTGTATAGAGTCCACTCCACTACATACAAGACGTATTTTTCCAAGATTATGCGGGTACCTAGCGCGGATTTGCTGACAACTGGACCTGCAAAATAAAAACTATCCCGTCCGGCCTTGCCTCTTTCGTGGGCCGGTCTCCCTGAGTATTTCCCGACCGCAGCGGCATGGCGAACCTTGCATTTTTGCCCGTGCAAGCCTGACTCGGTCCTTCCCGGCATTCGATCGCCATCGTTGCAGCCCAAGGGCGGCGTTTTGAGCGAGGTGATACCGTTACTGTTGGCTCTTCCCATAATGTGGGATTGATATTTATATATTGAGATTTCCCGTCCCTCGGGTTTATAGTCCATCGCACTCATTGCCAAAAACAAAACAGGTGAAGCGATGCAGGCGCAATTGATCGCGCTCGATTGGGGGACGACCTCATTACGTGCTTACAAACTCGCGGCCGACGGTGTGGTGCTGGAGCCGCGTGCGCTGTCGTCCGGGATCATGCAGTTGCCCAAGACCCCGCGAATCATCCACGGCCGTGAATGCGCCGATGGTTTTGAACTGGCCTTCGACGAGGCCTGTGGTGACTGGCTCGATGCGCAGCCGGATCTGCCGGTGATCGCTTGCGGCATGGTCGGCAGTGCGCAGGGCTGGCGCGAAGCGCCTTACTGCGAAACGCCAGCCGACGTCGCCCATCTCGGAAATTCCCTACAAACCGTTGTCAGTCTGCGCGGTACGCCGGTGCATATCGTCCCGGGCGTGATCCAGCGTTCGCGTCTGCCGAATGTAATGCGCGGCGAAGAAACCCAAGTCCTCGGCGTGCTGCAAAGTCTGCCGGCCGAGGCAGGTAACGACCTGCTGATCGGCCTGCCCGGCAGCCATTCGAAGTGGGTGGAGGTGGTCGATGGCCGCATCACCCATTTCGACACGTTCATGACCGGCGAAGTGTTTGCCGTGCTCAGCGAGCACAGCATTCTCGGCCGTACCCAACAACCGAGCGCGACCTTCGATGCGCAGGCGTTCGATCGCGGCGTGCAAATCGCGCTGTCGACAGATGCCGAGCTAGGTGTGCTCTCGACCTTGTTCAGCGCCCGCACCCTCGGCCTGACCGGTGAACTGAGCCCGACTGCTCAGGCGGATTATCTCTCCGGTCTGATGATCGGCCATGAGCTGGCCGCGCTCGCCAATGTGCAGCGGCGCCGGCGCAATCAAGCGAATCTTCCAGCAATCGTGCTCATCGGCAATGCGCAATTGTGCACGCGCTATCAACGCGCGCTCGATGCCTGCGGCTTTGCTCGGGTGACGCTGGCCGAGCAGGCGACCGAGCGTGGCCTGTGGCAACTGGCGCGTGCCGCCGGACTGATCGATTCCTCATCCCGTTAACCCTGACTGGAGGCCTGACATGCTCAAGCAAGCACTGGCACAAAACGGTCTGATCGCGATTCTGCGTGGCCTGCAACCGCAGGAAGCGGCGGCTGTCGGAGAAGTCCTTTATTCCGCCGGATTTCGCGTCATCGAAGTACCGCTCAATTCCCCATCGCCGTACGAAAGCATCCGCATCCTGCGTGATGCGCTGCCCGCCGATTGCCTGATCGGTGCTGGCACGGTGCTCAGCCCCGAGCAGGTCGAGCAGGTCAAAGCTGCTGGCGGCCAAGTGATCGTCATGCCGCACAGCGATGCCAAGGTGTTGCGCGCGGCGAAAGCGGCGGGGCTGTACCTGTCGCCGGGTGTGGCCACGCCGACCGAAGCCTTCGCCGCACTGGCTGAGGGCGCGGAAATTCTCAAGCTGTTTCCGGCCGAGCAAATGAACCCGGCGGTCGTCAAGGCCTGGCTGGCGGTGTTGCCAGCCGGCACGGTGCTGGCGCCGGTCGGCGGGATCACACCGGACAACATGCAGGCCTTTATCGATGCCGGTGTGAAAGGTTTCGGCCTCGGTTCCGGTCTGTTCAAACCGGGCATGACGCCCGAGCAGGTGGCGGTCAATGCCAAGGCCTACGTGACTGCCTGGAAAGCCCTGCGTTAAGAATTTTGGCGCTGTGTGCGCTGCATCTAATAAAAGCTGCATTTACAAAAGAGAGCAGAGATGAAAATCACCAAACTCACGACCTTCATCGTTCCGCCGCGCTGGTGCTTCCTCAAGGTCGAAACCGACCAGGGCGTGACCGGTTGGGGCGAGCCTGTGGTCGAAGGGCGCGCGCATACCGTAGCTGCTGCGGTGGAAGAATTGTCCGACTACCTGATCGGCAAAGACCCACGCAATATCGAAGACATCTGGACCGTGCTCTATCGCGGTGGCTTCTACCGTGGCGGCGCGATCCACATGAGCGCGCTGGCCGGTATCGACCAAGCGCTGTGGGACATCAAGGGCAAGGCCCTCGGCGTGTCGGTCAGCGATCTGCTCGGTGGCCAGGTGCGCGACAAGATTCGTGTGTATTCGTGGATCGGCGGCGACCGTCCGGCCGACACCGCGCGTGCGGCGAAAGAAGCAGTGAGCCGTGGTTTCACTGCGGTGAAAATGAACGGCACCGAAGAACTGCAGTTCCTCGACACTTTCGAGAAAGTCGACCTCGCCCTGGCCAACGTTGCCGCCGTGCGTGATGCGGTCGGGCCGAACGTCGGTATCGGCGTCGACTTCCACGGCCGCGTGCACAAGCCGATGGCCAAGGTGCTGATGAAGGAGCTCGACCCGTACAAACTGATGTTCATCGAAGAACCGGTGCTCAGCGAAAACTACGAAGCATTGAAAGAACTGGCGCCGCTGACCAGCACGCCGATTGCCCTCGGCGAGCGTCTGTTCTCGCGCTGGGACTTTAAACGGGTGTTGAGCGAAGGCTACGTCGACATTATCCAGCCGGATGCCTCCCACGCTGGCGGCATCACCGAAACCCGCAAGATCGCCAACATGGCCGAAGCCTACGACGTCGCGCTGGCGCTGCATTGCCCGCTGGGACCGATCGCCCTGGCTGCCTGTTTGCAACTCGACGCGGCTTGTTACAACGCGTTTATCCAAGAGCAGAGCCTGGGCATCCATTACAACGAGAGCAACGACTTGCTCGACTATGTGAAGGATCCGCGCGTGTTCGACTACGACCAGGGCTTCGTGAAGATTCCGAACGGCCCGGGGCTGGGCATCGAGATCAACGAGGAATACGTGATCGAACGCGCCGCCGTCGGCCATCGCTGGCGCAACCCGATCTGGCGTCATGCCGATGGCAGCTTTGCCGAGTGGTGATCTCCTGATTCAGCACTGATCCCTGTGGGAGCGAGCCTGCTCGCGAATGCAATGTCACATCCGCCATCCATGTGACTGACCCGACGCTTTCGCGAGCAGGCTCGCTCCCACAGTTTGATCTCCAGGGAGAGGAGATCTGCGTCATGACCTCAACAAACATAAAAAGAGGCATCTCTCATGCAAACGCATACCCTCTCCGGGCAGGCGTCTTTAGTCACGCCTAGCCGCAAGCGATTTTTCATCATGGTGTTGCTGTTCATCACCGTGGTCATCAACTACCTGGACCGCAGCAACCTGTCGATTGCCGCGCCGGCGCTGACCAGTGAGCTGGGCATCGATCCGGTTCACGTCGGTCTGATCTTCTCCGCCTTCGGCTGGACTTACGCTGCCATGCAGATCCCCGGCGGCTGGCTGGTCGATCGCGTGCCGCCGCGCATCCTTTACAGCGTCGCGCTGCTGCTGTGGTCGGTGGCCACGGTGATGCTCGGTTTCGTCAGCAGCTTCATCGCGCTGTTCGTGCTGCGCATGGCCGTCGGTGCGCTGGAAGCGCCGGCCTATCCGATCAACAGCCGCGTGGTCACCACTTGGTTCCCTGAGCGCGAGCGCGCCACGGCGATCGGTTTCTACACTTCCGGACAGTTTGTCGGTCTGGCTTTCCTGACCCCGGTGCTGGCGTGGCTGCAACATGAGTTCGGCTGGCACATGGTGTTCGTCGCCACCGGCGCGGTGGGCATTCTGTGGGCGCTGATCTGGTACGCGGTGTATCGCGAGCCGCGCGATTTCAAAGGCACTAACCAGGCGGAAATCGACCTGATCCGCGAAGGCGGCGGGCTGGTCGATATCCAGGCCGAGGCGGCCAAGGTAAAAGCCAAATTCAGCTGGACCGATCTCGGCATCGTCCTCAGCAAACGCAAGTTGTGGGGTATCTACCTCGGCCAGTTCTGTCTGAACTCGACGCTGTGGTTCTTCCTCACCTGGTTCCCGACCTATCTGGTGAAATACCGCGGCATGGACTTCATCAAGTCCGGCCTGCTTGCATCGCTGCCGTTTCTCGCCGCGTTCGTCGGCGTCCTGTGCTCGGGATTCTTTTCCGACTTCCTGATCCGGCGCGGCTACACCGTGGGCTTCGCACGCAAGTTGCCGATCATTGGCGGGCTGCTGATTTCGACCTCGATCATCGGCGCCAATTTTGTCGAGTCGACGCCGCTGGTGATTGCCTTCCTCGCCCTGGCATTTTTCGGCAACGGGCTGGCGTCGATCACCTGGTCGCTGGTCTCGACGCTGGCGCCGGCGCGTTTGCTCGGTCTGACCGGTGGCGTATTCAACTTCATCGGCAATCTTTCGGCGATTGCTACGCCGATTGTGATCGGCTTCCTTGCCAGCGGCGATTCGTTCGCGCCGGCGATCACCTACATCGCCGTGCTCGCGCTGGTCGGTGCCTTGTCCTACGTGCTGCTGGTGGGCAAGGTCGAGCGTATCGAGTTGTAGTGCTCAGCGTCGGGCGACCATAATGCCGCCCGTTCCTTCGCTCAACGGTAAAAAGGCTGGATATGCAGGAAGACGCCCCGGAAAAAACCAAGGACGCCGCGCCCACCGGCACCCAGACGCTGCTGCGCGGCCTCGGTGTAGTCCAAGCGGTGGCCAGCGGCGCGCGTGATCTCAAGGAGATCGCCCGGCTGATCGGCACCACGCGCAGCACTACCCATCGTCTGGCCAGTTGTCTGGTCGACGAGCGTTATCTGCGCGTGGTGCCGCAAATCGGTTATCTGCTCGGGCCGAAGCTGATCGAACTGGGCTTTCAGGCCCGCGAAGAGTTGCCGCTGGTGACGTTGGCCGGACCGTATCTGGATGAGTTGTCGGCGCTGACCGGCGATACCGTGCACCTCGGAATCCGCGAAGGCGACGAAGTGCTGTATTTATTGAAGAACCCCGGGCGCAACGGGCCGGAAATGCGCTCGCGGGTTGGCCATCGCATGCCGCTGGTACGCACCGGGATCGGCAAGGCCTTGATGCTCGACGATTCGCCGCAGGATTGGCGGCGGCTGTACGACATCAGCCTGCCGGCGGGTGGCAAAAGTCAGTTCTGGCCGCAGCATCCGCAGCAATCGTGGGAGCAGCTGGAGCAGCGCATGGGCGAATACGTTGCCGGTGGCTACGCGTTCGATCTGGAAGACAACGAACCGTCGATCCGCTGTGTGGCGGCGCCAATTCGTGATGCGAGCAAGGGCATAGTCGCGGCGATCAGTATCGCCAGCACCGTGCCGTACATGCCGCTGGAAAAAATGGCCGAGTTGATCCCCCTGCTCAAAGGGGTCACAACCCGGCTGTCGGCGGAGCTTGGTTTGAAGGTATAGCCCTAAGGTTTAGGCCTTCAGCGTCGCCATGTCGATGACGAAGCGGTACTTCACATCACCGGCAATCATCCGCGCATAGGCTTCATTGATATTGCGGATGTCGAGCATTTCGATGTCGCAGGTGATGTTGTGCTCGGCGCAGAAATCCAGCACTTCCTGGGTTTCGGCGATACCGCCGATCAAGGATCCGGCCAGTACGCGACGGCTCATCACCAGTTTGCCGGCGTGCACGGGCGGGTTCACTGGCTCGATCAGGCCGACCAGAATGTGCACGCCGTCGAAACGCAAGGTGTCGAGGTACGGGTTCAAGTCGTGTTGCACCGGAATGGTATCGAGCAGGAAGTCGAAGTAGCCGGCCGCGGCCTTCATCTGCTCGGCATCGGTGGAGACGATGACGTGATCGGCGCCCTGACGGCGACCTTCTTCAGCCTTGCTCGCCGAACGGGTGAACAGGGTCACTTCCGCGCCCATGGCCTTGGCGAACTTGATGCCCATGTGGCCGAGGCCACCCATGCCAAGAATGCCTACCTTGTCACCGGCCTTGACGCCGTAGTGCTTGAGCGGCGAGTAAGTGGTGATGCCGGCGCAGAGTATCGGTGCGGCACTGGCCAGTGCGAGTTTCTCGGGGATGCGCACAACGAAGTGTTCGCTGACCACGATGCTGTCCGAATAACCGCCCATGGTGTTGCTGCCATCAACCCGATCCGGGGTGGCGTAGGTCATGGTCGGGCCTTCGAGGCAATATTGCTCGAGGTTCGCCTGACAGGCTTCGCAGCTGCGGCAGGAGTCGACCATGCAGCCGACACCAACCAGATCGCCTACCTTGTGACGGGTGACATTCGCACCGACTGCGGTGACTTTTCCGACGATCTCATGGCCAGGCATCAGCGGATAAACGGCGATGCCCCATTCGTTGCGTGCCTGATGGATGTCGGAATGGCAGACGCCGCAGTAGAGAATTTCGATCGCCACGTCGTCGGCGCGCGGGCTGCGGCGTTCGAATTTCATCGGGGCGAGGGGCGTGGTGGCCGATTGGGCGGCATAGCCGATGGCGGTGTACATGGGTGACCTCGCAAAAACAGTGACAAGTGAGGCGGTGAATTCTGGCCGTCAGACGCGGGTGCGGCCATGACGATTTCTCCGGGTCTCATGCCTAATCCTCCGGCATGCGGGTTTCGGCGATCGCATTGGTCAGCGGATCTGCGATGATGTTTTCATCCACTTTTCCGTGAATTTTACGAAGACCTATTCGATGCAGTTGACCCGTCATCTTGATGCCAATGCCCGGCTGGTTTCGCTGATCGAACCGCTGGCGCTGCGCGATGGCTACAGCCAGACCGGCCTGCCCGGTGTGCAGATCCTGCGCGCCAGTTGCGACGTCGCCCGTGGCCCGCACATTTACGAGCCGAGCCTGATGATCATCGCCCAGGGCAGCAAACTGGCGTTCCTCGGCCCACGAACCATGGAATACGGCGCCGGGCATTACCTGATCCAGGCGCTGCCGGTGCCGTTCGAATGTGAAACCTTTGCCTTGCCCGATGCGCCATTGCTCGGTGTGTCGGTGGCGATTGATCGCGTCCTGCTCGGCGAATTGGTGCTGGCCATGGGGCTGGCGCCGGGTCGGCATATTCCGGCGCAGACGCCGGAGTCGATGACCTCGGTGGTGCTCGACGATGGCATGCGCGGTTGTGTCGAGCGGCTGCTCAGCTGTCTGCACGATCCGCTGGAATGCCAGATTCTCGGCCCGGCGCGGGTCCGCGAGTTGTTGTTCGTTGCGTTGCGCGGGCCGCAGGCGGATGTATTGCGTGCGTTGGTCGAGCAACAAGGGCAATTCGCCCGGGTGGCGGCGTCGATCAGCCATCTGCATGCGCATTACACCGAGCCGCTCAATGTCGAGACACTGGCCAGTTGCGCGAACATGAGCGTGTCGACGTTTCATGAGCATTTCAAGCGCAGCACACTGTTGTCGCCAGTGCAGTATCTCAAGCGTTTGCGCTTGTTGAAGGCGCAGACGCTGCTGGTGGCGGAGGGGCTGGGTGTCGCGCAGGTGGCGCATCGGGTGGGGTATCAGAGCACGTCGCAGTTCAGCCGCGAGTACAAGCGTTACTTCGAACGCAGTCCGGGGGATGAGCGCGCTGCCTGATCCGCCGATAATCCCCTGTGGGAGCGAGCCTGCTCGCGAAGGCGGTGTATCAGTCGACATCATCTTTATCTGACACACCGCTTTCGCGAGCAGGCTCGCTCCCACAGTTGTTTTGTGGTGTCAGGGGAATTTTGGGCAACAAAAAGGCCCCCATTTCGGGAGCCTTGTTGTTCAGCGTTTCGACTTACATGTTCGGGTAAGTCGGGCCGCCGGCGCCTTCCGGCGCGACCCAAGTGATGTTCTGCGCAGGGTCCTTGATGTCACAGGTCTTGCAGTGCACGCAGTTCTGGGCGTTGATCTGGAAGCGCTTCTCGCCGTCTTCCTTGGTGATCACTTCGTATACGCCGGCCGGGCAGTAACGCTGCGCCGGTTCGTCGTACAACGGCAGGTTTTTGCTGATCGGGATGCTCGGATCGGTCAGCTTCAAGTGGCACGGCTGCTCTTCTTCGTGGTTGGTACCGGAGATGAACACCGAGCTGAGTTTGTCGAAACTCAGTTTGCCGTCAGGTTTCGGGTAATCGATCTTCTTGCAGTCGGCCGCGAGCTTGAGGCAGGCGTAATCCGGCTTGGTGTCGCGCAGGGTGAACGGCAGTTTGCCGCCGAAGATGTTCTGGTCCAGCCAGTTGAAACCACCGCCGATGATCGCGCCGTACTTGTGAATCGCCGGGCCGAAGTTACGGCTGGCGAACAGTTCTTCGTGCAGCCAGCTGTTCTTGAATGCGTCGACGTAAGTAGTCAGTTCGACGGTGCAATCCTGCTCGGCGAACAGCGCATCGGCCACCGATTCCGCCGCAAGCATGCCGGACTTCATCGCGGTGTGGCTGCCTTTGATCTTGGCGAAGTTCAGGGTGCCGAGGTCGCAACCGATCAGCGCGCCGCCCTTGAAGACCATTTTCGGCAGCGAGTTCAGGCCGCCCTTGGCGATGGCGCGGGCGCCATAGCTGACGCGCTTGCCGCCTTCCAGATATTGCTTGAGCACCGGGTGATGCTTGAGGCGCTGGAACTCATCGAACGGCGACAGGTAAGTGTTGCTGTAGGACAGGTCGACGATCAGACCGACCACCACCTGATTGTTTTCCAGGTGATAGAGGAATGAGCCGCCGGTGTTTTCGGTGCCCATGATGTCCAGCGGCCAACCGGCGGTGTGCACCACCAGGCCCGGCTGATGCTTGGCCGGGTCGATTTCCCAGATTTCTTTCAGACCAATGCCGTAGTGCTGAACGTCGGCATCGCTGTCGAGGTTGTAGCGCTTGATCAGTTGCTTGCCAATGTGGCCACGGCAGCCTTCGGCGAACAGCGTGTATTTGCCACGCAGTTCCATGCCAGGGGTGTACAGGCCTTCTTTCGGGTTGCCTTCACGGTCGACGCCCAGATCACCGGTGATGATCCCGCGCACTACGCCGTTTTCATCGATCAGCGCTTCCTGAGCGGCAAAGCCCGGATAGATTTCCACACCCAGGTTCTCGGCCTGCTGAGCCAGCCAGCGGCACAGGTTGCCCAGGGAGATGATGTAGTTGCCTTCGTTGTGCATGGTCTTGGGCACAAAGAAGTCAGGAATCTTCTGCGCACTGTCGGCGTTTTTCAGCACGAAAATGTCATCGCGTGTGACTGGCGTGTTCAGCGGTGCGCCGAGTTCTTTCCAGTCCGGGAACAGTTCGTTCAGGGCGCGGGGTTCGAACACCGCACCGGAGAGGATGTGCGCGCCGACTTCGGAGCCTTTTTCGACCACGCAGACGCTGATTTCCTTACCGGCGTCAGCGGCCTTCTGCTTCAAGCGGCAGGCGGCGGACAGACCAGCGGGGCCGGCACCGACGATGACGACGTCGAATTCCATGTATTCGCGTTCCACAGGCTATCTCCTACTCAAGGCTCAACAGTTTTTTTTCTAATATGGAGGTTTGATCTCGCATCCGTATTGCCTTTACGTTAACGTCAAAGGGAATATTGGCGAATCCACCTTTCTCTCTAGGCGGCGCATTATATCTACACCACTCCTAGCGTCCAATACAAACGTTTGTTTGAATCGCCTCCAGCCCTGATAAATCAAAGAAGCGCGGCTTATGACAGGGCATTTTGGCGTATTGACCAGAATGGGCGTTCCGGTCAAGATACGGGCGGTTTTGCGCTCGCCGTAGGCAGACTGGCGGTTTCAAGAGCACCTCTAAAGACAGGGCACAGGCAGTAGACGGTGATGCGCAGCGCAAGTCCGGCGCGCAGTTTACACAGCGTGAGAATGAATGACCCGACAGTCACCCCTGACGAACGGTCACCGCTCTTCGCGAAGTGAATCACCTCACATTCAAGCCGGCGTTTTTAGAGGTGCCCTTGTCGCCCGATGAGCATCATCCGCCAGGTTCGCCTAGGCGACTTTCTTTTCACCGGAGAGTAACGAGGAATCCATGAAGGTTCTTGTAGCTGTCAAACGCGTTGTGGATTACAACGTCAAGGTCCGCGTCAAGGCGGACAATTCCGGCGTCGACCTCGCCAACGTCAAGATGTCGATGAACCCGTTCTGCGAAATCGCCGTGGAAGAAGCCGTACGCCTGAAAGAGAAGGGCGTTGCGACTGAAATCGTCGTCGTCTCGATCGGCCCGACCACCGCTCAGGAGCAGCTGCGTACCGCACTGGCTCTGGGTGCCGACCGCGCCATCCTCGTCGAATCCGCTGAAGACCTGACCTCGCTGGCCGTGGCCAAGCTGCTCAAGGCCGTTGTCGACAAGGAGCAGCCTCAGTTGGTGATCCTTGGCAAACAGGCGATCGACAGCGACAACAACCAGACCGGCCAGATGCTCGCGGCACTGAGCGGCTACGGTCAGGGCACCTTCGCTTCGAAAGTCGAAGTCTCCGGCGACAGCGTTGCCGTGACTCGCGAAATCGACGGCGGCGCGCAGACCGTTTCGCTGAAACTGCCGGCCATCGTCACCACCGACCTGCGTTTGAACGAGCCGCGCTATGCGTCCCTGCCAAACATCATGAAAGCCAAGAAGAAGCCTCTCGAAGTGCTGACTCCGGACGCTTTGGGCGTTTCCACCGCCTCCACCAACAAGACCCTGAAAGTCGAAGCGCCGGCTGCACGCAGCGCGGGCATCAAGGTCAAGTCGGTGGCTGAACTGGTTGAAAAACTCAAGAACGAAGCGAAGGTAATCTAAATGACTATCTTGGTTATTGCTGAACACGACAACAAAGTGCTGGCCCCGGCCACACTGAACACCGTGGCTGCTGCGGCAAAAATCGGCGGCGACATCCACGTTCTGGTAGCAGGTCAGGGCGCAGGCCCGGTGGCCGAAGCCGCAGCGAAAATCGCTGGCGTGAGCAAAGTCCTGAATGCTGACAACGCCGCTTACGCGCATCAGCTGCCAGAGAACGTAGCGCCGCTGGTTGCAGAGCTGGGCGCTGGCTACAGCCACATCCTCGCTGCCGCCACTTCCAACGGCAAAAACATCCTGCCGCGCGTTGCCGCTGCGCTGGACGTTGACCAGATCTCCGAGATCATTTCGGTAGAAAGCGCTGACACTTTCAAGCGTCCGATCTACGCCGGTAACGCCATCGCCACCGTGCAATCGACCGCCGCGATCAAAGTGATCACCGTGCGTGCCACCGGTTTCGATCCGGTTGCTGCTGAAGGTGGTTCGGCTGCCGTTGAAGCTGTTGGCGCTGCGCACGACGCCGGTACCTCGAGCTTCGTCAGCGAAGAGCTGGCCAAGTCCGATCGTCCTGAGCTGACCGCTGCCAAGATCGTCGTCTCTGGCGGCCGCGGCATGCAGAACGGTGACAACTTCAAACACCTGTACGCCCTGGCCGACAAGCTTGGCGCTGCTGTTGGCGCTTCGCGCGCTGCGGTCGACGCAGGTTTCGTACCGAACGACATGCAGGTCGGTCAGACCGGCAAGATCGTTGCGCCACAGCTGTACATTGCCGTCGGTATCTCCGGCGCGATCCAGCATCTGGCCGGTATGAAAGACTCCAAGGTGATCGTTGCGATCAACAAGGACGAAGAAGCGCCGATCTTCCAGGTGGCCGATTACGGCCTCGTGGCGGATCTGTTCGAAGCAGTACCTGAGCTGGAGAAGCTGGTCTAATCCTGCGGCTTCACTTATAAAGAGCCCGGCCTGTTGGTCGGGCTTTTTTTTGTCTCGAATTTCAAGCGGGAGCGTTTAGCCATGGATCTGCGCTGCGGATGGTTGTTGGGATGGGTGCTGTTGCCAGGTCTGGCCACGGCCGCTGGCAAGTGCGAGCGCCTGGTTGTCACCGGCAGCCCGGATGCGCCGCCCTATCTGTGGCAGGACCCGCAAAATCCCAAACGCCTGATCGGCGCTAGCGCCGATTTGCTGCAGCAAGTGGCCAAGGATCTGGGCATCAAAGTTGACCTGCTCTACGCCGGCAAACGCTCGCAGGCCCTCGATGAAGTGCGCAGCGGGCGCATGGACATGCTGGCCGACGCGCCGTTGACCGTGAATGAGCTGGAAAACCTCGACTACATCCATCCGCCACTGCTGGAAAACGACTATCTGGTGTGGACGCGCAAAGGCTCGACGCTGACCTACGGCGAGGCCAGCGACCTGAAAGGCCATGCCGGGGCGGTGTCGGAAAAGTCGCGGATGACCCAGGCATTCGGCACTTTCGCCGAACAGAATCTGACCCTGACCCGCACAGCAAACCTTACCGAGGCATTACAGAAACTGCTGTTGGGCGAGGTGGAATATGTCCTCGCCGGACGTTACTCAGGCCTGGCCGCCGCGCAGACATTGGGCATGACCAGCGATCTGTTGGCGTTCGAACAACCCATCGACCGGCCGGGTCTGTTCCTCGCGGTTTCGCATAACTCGGCCTGCAACGATCCGTGGTTGCGCGGACAGCTCGCCAAAAAGATGACAGAATTGCCCGCGTCCGGACTGACGGAAGCCGCGCTGCAACGCAACATCGAGCGCTGGAAGGCGCAACAGCAACAGTCGCCACAACCTGTCAGTGCCCCAAAACAGTAGGGATTCTTAGTGAGTATTCGACCTCTTTTCGCGGCTGTGGCCGTTCTGGCCCTGGCCGGGTGCGCATCCGATCCGGCACCCAGTGAACAAATGCGTTTGACCGAACAAGCCATCGTGCAGGCCAAGGCAGTCGGCGCTACCGCCGACGAAGTGCCGGAAATGCAACTGGCCGAAACCAAATACAACCGCGCCAAAGGCAGCATGGCCGACGAGTCCTATCGCAACGCGCGCATGCGTGCCGAGCAGGCCGAATTGGATGCACGTCTGGCCGAGGCCAAGGTGCTGACGAAAAAAAGTGAAGAACAGCTGAATGTGCTCAATACCCGCATTGTCCGCCTGCGCAAGCAGCTGCAACTGGGGGAAGCGCAATGAGCCTCAAGTCCAATGCTCTCGGCATTCTGCTCCTCGCCGGTTGCGCCAGCCTGTACGGCTGCGCCGGCCAGCACAGCGAGGCGGCGCTGCAACAGGCCGGCGCTGATTTCCAGAAGGTCAAGGAAGATTCCAACGTCCTGCGCATCGCGCCGAAAGACGTGATCCGCGCCGGCGAGTCTCTTGCCCGTGCCGATCGGCTGTCGACCTATTGGGGCAGCGGTGCCGACGTGGTGCATTACGCCTACCTGAGCCAGCGCTACAGCGAAATCGCCCGCGAGCACACCAACCAGGCGCTCAACGAGGAACGCGCAGCCAAGCTCGAGCTTGAGCGTCAGCGTCTGCAACTGGCTCTGCGCGAGTCGAAGCTGCTCAGTGTGCAGCAGCAGGGCAAGTGGCTGGAGGAACAGATCGAGGCGCTGGCCACCACACAGACCGATCGGGGGCTGGTCATGACCCTCGGCGACGTGTTGTTCGACACCGGCCAGGCGGAACTGAAAAACTCGGCCAACCGTGTCGTGCTGAAGATCGTCCAGTTTCTGCAACTCAACCCCAAGCGCGTGGTGCGCATCGAGGGTTACACCGACAGCACCGGTGGCAAACAGGAAAACCTCAAACTGTCCCGCGATCGTGCGCAGTCGGTGGCTGACGTGCTGGTCGATCTGGGCATCGATGAAAAACGCATTCAGGTCGAAGGTTATGGCGACCAGTTTCCGGTTGACGCCAACGCCTCCGAGCGCGGCAGGGCGCAGAACCGCCGGGTGGAAATCGTGTTCTCCGACGAAAAAGGCCAGCTCGGCGCCGCCCGCTGAGGGCTGCGTCTCTGGAAAGCCCGGACTGTCATGCAGTGCCGGGCTTTTTTATGTCTGTCGATTGCTGCGCAAAACCGTACAGATGGGGCAGACACCCCACTGTACGGTCGAGTAATCTGGCAACTGTCCCAGTACACTTCTAAACTGTTCCGGTATTGTTTCACACAAGAATAAAACGCCCGTGAAATCGAGTGCTGCGTCATGACCAATCTCTTGCTCTACCAACGTATTGCTCAGCAACTGGCCGAAGACATCCGCCGTGGTGTCTATCAACCGGGGGAGCGCGTGCCTTCGGTGCGCAAGATGAGTTCGCAGCTCAACGTCAGTCATGCGACGGTGTTGCAGGCTTACGCCAACCTTGAAGATCAGGGCCTGATCCGCGCTCGGCCGCAGTCGGGTTACTACGTGCACCAGACCCCAGCGCTGACCGCGCCGACGCCGGATATTGCCCGGGTCGAACGGCCGGGGCTGGTGACGCGCAGCAGCATCATCCAGCAGGTATTGGTCGAGTCGCGGCGCGAAGGCGTGTTTCCGCTGGGCGCTGCGGTGCCGAGCGTCGATTATCTGCCGGTGCGCGCGCTGCATCAGCAACTGGCCAAGGTCACCCGGTTTCACAGTCCACGGGCGTTCAGCTACATGTTCAGCCCCGGCTTCGAACCGCTGCGTCGGCAAGTCGCGATCCGCATGCGTGACGCCGGCGTGGTGGTCGATCCGTCGGAAGTGGTGATTACCCACGGCTGTGTCGACGCCTTGCAGATGTCATTGCGTGTGCTGACCCGGCCGGGGGATCTGATCGCTGCCGAATCACCGACCTATTACGGCCTGCTGCAACTGGCCGATCTGCTTGGCCTGAAGGTCATCGAAATCCCCAGCGACCCCGCCACCGGCATGAGCCTGGAAGCCTTGCAACTGGCCGCCAACCAGTGGTCGATCAAGGCGCTGGTGCTGACCACGCGCCTGAGCAATCCCCTCGGCGGAACCATGCCGGAAGAGCGGCAGAAACAGTTGCTGCGGCTGGCCTCGGATTTCGACATTCAGATTGTCGAAGACGATATCTACGGCGAACTGATGTTCGAGCAGGGCCGTACCAAGGCGCTGAAGGCTTACGACAGGCTGGATCGGGTGATCTACTGCTCGAGCTTCTCCAAAACCTTGTCGCCAGGTGTGCGTATCGGCTGGATGATCGCCGGCAAATACCAACAGGAAATCCAGCGCCTGCAAACCTTCAGCACCCATTCGGCGTGCAGCGTCACGCAGATGGCGATTGCCGCCTATCTGGAAAACGGCGGTTATGACCGGCATTTACGCTACATCCGCCAGGAGTACCGGAAAAACCTCAGCGCGTTCCAGCTGGCGGTTCAACAGCATTTCCCTGAAGGCACGCAGATGTCCCGGCCAACGGGCGGTTTCATCCTTTGGGTGAGCTTGCCGGGGCGGGTCAACACCCAGGAATTACATGTCCGCGCACTGCAACAAGGCATCAGCATCGCGCCGGGGCTGATCTTCAGCAACACCGAGCAGTTCAACCACTGTATCCGGCTCAATTGCGGCATTCCGTGGAACCGCGAGGCGGAGCGCGCGCTGATGACGCTGGGTCTGTTGGCGACCCAACTGTGTCAGGAAATGGCTGGCGGATTCTGAACGAGGAGGGCGGTGGTGCTTGTCATGTGACGCACAACAAGCGAGCATGTGGCCCTCTGCCGTTAGTTCGTTGGGTCCATGAAAGCCATTGTTCCTGCCGCGTGGGTATTGCTGGGTTTGTTGATGATCGGTCAGGCACCGGGTGTCATGGCGGCCGCAGCCCAGGAAAAACCGGCAGCGACCAGTACGACGAAGAAAGCCGTCAAAACCGTGGCTCCGGCAAAAAAAGCCCAGGCCAAAACAAACGCCACGGTGAAGAAGCGCCGCCCGGTTGCCTCGAAGTCGAAATCCGCGAGCGAAGTGGCCAAGACCAAATTGCCGCCGGCAAAACTCGATCTCAGCCTGCCCAAGGATATGGTTGAAGACCTGAAGCCACAGGGCACCGTAGAACTGCCCAAACGCGAGGCGATCCTGCCGCAGATGTTTGGCGAAAAAGATAACGGCTTCCAGCTCAACGGCCGCTTGCTCAGCAATGAAATGGAGTTGCAATTGCGCAACGAAGCGCGACGCGATGTGGAAGGCGCGGCGCTGGATTTCGAATTCAAGCAATAGATGCAGGCCTCTGCGACGCGCAGAGCAGACGCTTCGTCGGAGACTGCCCGGTCACTTTTACTTATCGTTGAAAAGCCGCTTGCAGCAATTTGAAACAGCTGTTTTAGCGGTTACTCTGTTCCCCGTCTCTTTACACATCGCCCGTCGCGAGGATCTGTTCGTCATGAAATGCCGTGAAGGCTGTGGCGCTTGCTGCATTGCCCCCTCCATCAGTTCGCCGATCCCCGGCATGCCCGATGGCAAACCCGCCGGCGAACGTTGCGTGCAACTGTCGGTCGATAACCTGTGCAGCATTTTCGGCCGTCCGGAACGTCCGGCTGTGTGCTCGGGTTTCGCTGCGGATGTCGAGGTTTGCGGCAGCAGTTCAGAAGAAGCGATCAGATTGATCGGCTGGTGGGAGCAGATGACGGCGGCGTGATGTGTTCACCAACGGAACTTCAACAATAAGGAATAAAACTATGGGTTCGCTGCACCGTATCGCTGTGTTGTGTGGTCTGACTGCCGTACTTGCCACCTCGGTCGTCCACGCGGAAGACTGGAAAGTTGCCAAGAACGAAGACGGCATCAAGGTTTCCCTGAGCGAAATACCCGGTTCGGATTACAAGTCCTACCAAGGCGTTGCGCTGATGAAAACAACCGTTGCCAAACTGCGCGCCTTGCAGGAAGACGTCTCCGGCGCCTGCGCGTGGATTCACGAATGCAAGAGCCAGAAACTGCTCAAGCACGAAGGCGATCTGAGCTGGACCTATTCGCAATTCAATACGCCGTGGCCGGTGACCCCGCGTGATTCGGTGTTGAAAATCACCACTGTTGAGGGCGCCGATGGCAGCCTGACCCGTAATCTTGAGGGCGTGCCGACCTATCTGCCGGAAGAAAAAGGCTTCGTGCGGGTCCAGCAAGTCAAAGGCTTCTGGAAGTTCGTGCCTAAAGGCGATCACGTTGAAGTGACTTACCAGGTGCACACCGAGCCGGGCGGTAGCGTGCCGGCCATGGTCGCCAACAAGTTTGTGGTGGATGCGCCATTCAATACCCTGAAAGCGCTGAAAGAACGCGCCGAGAAATAATCAATTGGCTGTAAGCAAAACGCCCCGATCGCTTCGGGGCGTTTTGTTTTGTCTCTAAATTGTATTTCCAGATATGCGTTGCACGAAATTTTCACAAAGTCTCCAAGACAATTCGCCCGCACTTGTTGACTGCCATTGCGTTGCCAGCCTTCGAATGAAAGTCTCGAAGGGCTGGGCAGTAATCAATGGCAATGGTGTGAACGATCGTGCAACATTTGCGCACCGCGCACGCCCCGGGGTCTGGATTGACCAATAGAGGGCATGGCGCCGCTGTATTTTTGCAACTTCAACTTCCAATGGGTCCTAAAACGACATGGCAAACCCGGACGCCCTGAGTCAGCAGCGATCTTCTGCTCGTCTGCTGCAACCGACCGTCAAATCGCATCTGGCCTACACGCTGCTGTGCGCGCTGGTCATGATGGTGATGTTTTCCGCGCTGCGCCTCGCGCTGCTGGTCTACAACCGCGAGATGATCCTCGACACCCCGGCCGCGACCTTCCTTGAAGCGTTCGTCAACGGTCTGCGTTTCGACCTGCGCCTGGTGGTCTACCTGTGCATTCCGCTGGTGCTGGCGCTGTTCAGTGCCCGGGCCATGGCCGCGCGCGGTTTCTTCCGTCTGTGGCTGACCGTCGCCTCGAGCATCGCGCTGTTCCTCGGCCTGATGGAAATGGACTTCTACCGCGAGTTTCACCAGCGCCTCAATGGTCTGGTGTTCCAGTACGTGAAGGAAGACCCGAAAACCGTAATGAGCATGCTCTGGTACGGTTTCCCGGTGGTGCGCTACGTGCTGGCGTGGGTGATCGGTACGGTCATTCTGACTCTGGCATTCAAAGGCGCCGACCGCGCCACCCGCCCGCGCGGGCCGTTCAGCGGCGGCAGCGTCAGCTCCCGTCAGGTTGCGCCGTGGTACACCCGCCTGGCGGTGTTCGTGGTCTGCCTGCTGATCTGCGTGGTCGCCGCTCGCGGCACCCTGCGTCAAGGCCCGCCGATGCGTTGGGGTGACGTCTACACCACCGATTCCAACTTCGCCAACCAGCTCGGCCTCAATGGCACGCTGGCGCTGGTCGCCGCAGCCAAGGCGCGCATGGGCGAAGACCGCGACAATATCTGGAAAGCCACGCTGCCTCAGGAACAGGCGCAGCAAGTGGTGCGCGACATGCTGCTGATGCCGGGCGACAAACTGGTCGATGCCGACATCGCCGCTGTTCGCCGCGACTACATGCCGCCGGCCGACAAGACCCTGCCGATCAAGAACGTTGTGGTGATCCTGATGGAAAGCATGGCCGGTCACTCGGTCGGTGCTTTGGGCGCGCCGGGCAATATCACCCCGTACCTGGACAAGCTGTCGAAGGAAGGTCTGCTGTTCGACCGTTTCTTCTCCAACGGCACCCACACCCATCAGGGCATGTTCGCGACCATGGCCTGCTTCCCCAACCTGCCAGGTTTCGAATACCTGATGCAGACCCCGGAAGGCAGCCACAAACTGTCCGGCCTGCCGCAGCTGCTCAGCGCCCGCGACTATGACGACGTCTATGTCTACAACGGCGATTTCGCCTGGGATAACCAGTCGGGCTTCTTCAGCAATCAGGGCATGACCAACTTCGTTGGCCGCAACGACTTCGTCAATCCGGTGTTCTCCGATCCGACCTGGGGCGTGTCCGACCAGGACATGTTCGATCGTGGCCTGCAAGAACTGAAGGCGCGGGAAAACGGCAAGCCGTTCTACGCGCTGCTGCAAACCCTGTCCAACCACACACCGTACGCCTTGCCGACGCCATTGCCGGTCGAGCGCGTGACTGACCGTGGCAGCCTCAACGAACACCTGACCGCCATGCGCTACTCCGATTGGGCGCTCGGTCAGTTCTTCGAGAAGGCGCGCAAAGAGAAGTACTTCAACGAAACCCTGTTCGTCATCGTCGGCGACCATGGCTTCGGCAACGAGCGCCAGATCACTGAAATGGACCTGGGCCGCTTCAACGTGCCGATGCTGATGATCGCCCCGGGCATTCAGCAGAAGTTCGGTACCCGCGACCACACCGTGGGTACGCAGATCGACATCGTGCCGACCATCATGGGCCGTCTCGGTGGCGAAGTGCGTCACCAGTGCTGGGGCCGTGACCTGCTCAACCTGCCGCAGGGCGATACCGGTTTCGGTGTGATCAAGCCATCGGGCAGCGAACAGACCACCGCCATTGTCACCGCCGACCAGATTCTGGTGCTGCCGCGTGACAAGGACATGGGCCCGAAAATCTGGCAATACCAGCTCGGCGCCAACCCGCACGCCGAAGTAGTGCCGGACGCGCCGCGCACTGCCGAACTCAAACTCAAACTTGAGGCGTTCCTGCAAACCGCGACCAAGAGCCTGCTCGATAACACCGCCGGTGTCATTCACGGCAAGCCGGACTGATAACTGGTTAAAGTCCACGCAATAAAAAAGAGGCCCTTGAACAAGGGCCTCTTTTTTTACCGCTTCAAATCGTCATATCTTGCCGAGTAACAACAGCACCAGCAGCACGACCAACACCACGCCGATAATGCCCGACGGGCCATAACCCCAACTTCTTGAGTGCGGGAAGACCGGCAGACCACCGATCAGCAACAGGATCAGGATGATGATTAGAATTGTGCCCATGGGTGATTTCCTTGTTCAGAGTCTGGAAGAGTCTTGATGCTCAGTGGGCAGCTGGAGAGCAACTAAATTCCAGCCGGCTTACATGCTCCGACTTGCGCCGATGAAAAAAAATTCAATGTTTTTTTAATGTATTTGGATTGCTCGGTTATTTCCTTTCCAGCAAAAAGATCGCAGCCCCGTTGCACTCGTCAGCTCCTACATGAGACCAACCGGAAAACAATGACGGCTGGAATCTTTTGATCCTCCATTCAGCAACTGGATGGAGCGTGGGCGAACGAACTTCCTTCGCTACACTCGGCGCATCTCTCCCGGAACAACAAGGCTGTCCGCTATGCAAAATCGCATGATGATCACTGGTGCAGGCTCAGGCCTGGGTCGCGAAATCGCGCTGCGCTGGGCCCGTGAAGGCTGGCGGCTGGCCTTGTCCGATGTCAGTGAGCCCGGCCTGCAGGAAACCCTGAAGCTGGTGCGCGAGGCGGGCGGTGACGGCTTCATCCAGCGCTGTGACGTGCGCGATTACAGTCAGCTCACCGCCTTCGCCCAGGCCTGTGAAGAGAAGCTCGGCGGCATCGACATCATCGTCAACAATGCCGGTGTCGCCTCGGGCGGGTTTTTCAGCGAATTGTCGCTGGAAGACTGGGACTGGCAGATTGCGATCAACCTGATGGGCGTGGTCAAGGGTTGCAAGGCGTTCCTGCCGCTGCTGGAAGAGAGCAAGGGCAAGATCATCAACATCGCCTCCATGGCCGCGTTGATGCAAGGCCCGGCAATGAGTAACTACAACGTGGCCAAGGCCGGCGTAGTGGCGTTGTCGGAGAGTTTGCTGATCGAACTGGCGCAGCAGGAAGTGGCGGTGCATGTGGTTTGCCCGTCGTTCTTCCAGACCAACTTGCTCGATTCTTTCCGTGGCCCGACCCCGGCCATGAAAGCCCAGGTCGGCAAGTTGCTGGAAAGTTCGCCGATCAGCGCAGCCGACATCGCTGACTACATCTATCAGCAAGTCGCCGCCGGCGAATTCTTGATTCTGCCCCACGAACAAGGGCGCATGGCCTGGGCGCTCAAACAGAAGAATCCGCAACTGCTCTACAACGAAATGACTTCCATGGCCGAGAAAATGCGCGCCAAGGCCAAACAAAACAACGCTTGATCTTGTTCGATTCCCGCCGCGTCGTTAGGGTGGCCGCCACGGTCACCCTGTCGAGACGCCTCCATGCTCAATTACTTGTGGTTCTTCCTTGCGGCGCTGTTTGAAATCGCCGGCTGTTTTGCCTTCTACATGTGGCTGCGCCAGGGCAAGAGTGCGTTGTGGGTGATTCCCGCGTTGCTCAGCCTGACCCTGTTCGCGCTGTTGCTGACCCGTGTTGAAGCGGCCTACGCCGGGCGCGCCTATGCCGCGTATGGCGGGATCTACATCGTTGCTTCGATTGGCTGGCTAGCGGTGGTCGAGCGGGTGCGTCCGCTGGGCTCGGACTGGATTGGCATGGCCCTGTGCGTGGTCGGTGCCAGCATCATTCTGTTCGGGCCGCGCTTTTCCGCTGCCTGAGGCTTTTGTGCGAAGTGTCTGACAGCCGTGGGCGTGGGCGTCTGTAGGGCAAGACTGATTTGCTCGTCGTGGATTGTGAAGACGCTGTAAGCCGCGCATCTTCAGGGTTTGCCAGTCCTGAAGGATGAATCCCATGCTTGTACTCAGCCGTGTGGTCGGTGAGTTGATTTCAATCGGAGACGACATCACCCTGCGTGTTCTGTCGGTCAACGGCTCCAGCGTGCGCTTCGGCGTCGAGGCGCCGAAAAAGGTCCATGTACACCGCGCCGAGGTCTATGACCGGATCAAGCGCAAGGAGGCTGCGGCGAAGGCTGGCTGACGGCTTCAGTCGAACAGATGCTTGGGTACGTCGTGCTTGAGCATCAGCTGGCACTGCTCGCTTTCCGGATCGAACACGATCAATGCCTGGCCTTTGGTCAGTGCCTGACGCACGCGCAGGACGCGGGTCTCCAGCGGGGTGTCATCGCCGTTGTCGGTACCGTCGCGGGTGACGAAATCCTCGATCAGGCGGGTGAGGGTGTCGACTTCAAGCGCGTCGTGGGGAATGAGCATGGGCACCTCGGTCAAATCAATGTCGGGATGCTACGGGGATTGGGTTTTGCGTGCCAGTTTTGTATCGGTCTTGCCTGCCAATTCGCGAGCAGGCTCGCTCCCACCTTTGAAATGCGATCCCTGTGGGAGCGCGCCTGCTCGCGAAAGCGGTTATCTGTTCACCGAAGGTTCAACTGTCAGAACGCTGCCCCACCAGACTGTCCACCGGCGGCACCCGGGTTTCGCTTTCCATCTGCGTGTCATGCTCGATCTGATGGCTGAAGCGATCCAGTGAGGCATTGGCCGGCGCCGCATCGCTGGCAAAGACCGGCGGACTCAGAATGTACGCGCCAAGCAGTCGGCTGAGCGCCGCCAGACTGTCGATGTGCGTGCGTTCGTAGCCATGCGTGGCATCGCAGCCGAAGGCGAGCAGGGCGGTGCGAATGTCGTGACCGGCGGTGACCGCCGAGTGCGCATCGCTGAAGTAATAGCGGAACATGTCGCGGCGCACCGGCAATTCGTGTTCATCGGCCAGACGCAACAGATGCCGCGACAGGTGATAGTCATACGGCCCGCCGGAATCCTGCATTGCCACGCTCACCGCGTGTTCGCTGGAATGCTGGCCGGGGGCGACCGGTGCGATGTCGATGCCGACAAACTCGCTGACGTCCCACGGCAATGCCGCCGCTGCACCGCTGCCGGTTTCCTCGGTGATGGTGAACAGTGGATGGCAATCGATGTTCAGTTCCTGGCCACTGTCGACAATCGCCTTGAGCGCGGCGAGCAGTGCGGCAACGCCGGCCTTGTCGTCGAGGTGGCGGGCGCTGATATGACCGCTTTCAGTGAACTCCGGCAGCGGGTCGAAGGCCACCACGTCGCCGACATGAATGCCCAGCGACTCGCAATCGGCCTTGGTCGTGCAGTAGGCGTCCAGACGCAGCTCGACATGGTCCCAACTGATCGGCATTTCATCGACCTGGGTGTTGAAGGCGTGCCCGGACGCCATCAGCGGCAACACGCTGCCGCGAATCACCCCGGTGTCGGTAAACAGGCTGACCCGGCTACCCTCGGCAAAGCGGCTCGACCAGCAGCCGACCGGGGCTAGGGTCAGGCGACCGTTGTCTTTTACCGCACGCACAGCAGCGCCGATGGTGTCCAGGTGCGCAGACACCGCGCGGTCAGGGCTGCTCTTTTTGCCCTTCAACGTCGCGCGGATGGTGCCGCGCCGGGTCATTTCAAACGGAATGCCCAGCTCTTCGAGACGCTCGGCGACATAGCGCACGATGGTGTCGGTGAACCCGGTAGGGCTGGGAATGGCGAGCATTTCCAGCAGGACTTTTTGCAGGTAAGCCAGATCCGGTTCAGGGATTTGTGTGGTCATGGTCATGGAAACTCCTGATGGGTTGAGCACATCGATGGTTTCGATGAGAGAAAGATTTGTGGCGCCTGATCGGTCCTCATCGCTGGCAAGCCAGCTCCCACAGTGTTGTGTATACCGCGGGAACTGTGGGAGCTGGCTTGCCAGCGATGGTGTCAGTGCAGCCGCTGGGTAATCAAGAGATCGCCGGCTGACTATGCGGAAACAACAGATCGACAAAGCGCTCCGCCGTCGGCTGCGGTTCGTGGTTGGCCAGGCCGGCGCGTTCGTTGGCTTCGATGAACACGTACTGGGGCTGATCCGCCGCCGGCACCATCAGATCGAGCCCGACCATCGGAATGTCCAGCGCCCGCGCCGCGCGCACTGCCGCGTCGACCAGGGTCGGATGAAGAATGTCGGTCACGTCTTCCAGCGTACCGCCGGTGTGCAGATTGGCCGTGCGCCGCACGAACAGATGCTCGCCGGCCGGCAGGATGCTGCTGTAGTCATAGCCGGCAGCGTGCAGCGTGCGTTGGGTTTCGTGGTCCAGCGGGATCTTGCTTTCGCCGCTGGTGGCCGCTTGCCGACGGCGGCTCTGCGCTTCGATCAGCGCACCGATCGAATGCTGACCATCGCCAACCACTTCCGCCGGACGGCGAATCGCCGCCGCTACCACTTCAAAACCGATCACCACGATGCGCAGATCAAGGCCTTCGTGGAAACTTTCCAGCAGCACGCGGCTGTCGAACTGCTTCGCCGTTTCGATGGCCTTCTGCACTTCTTCGATGGTGCGCAGATCCACCGCGACGCCGTGGCCCTGTTCGCCATCGAGAGGCTTGACCACCACCCGTTGGTGCTCATCGAGGAAGGCCAGGTTGTCGTCGGCATTGCCCGCCAGTTGCTGCGCCGGCAGTTTCAGGCCTGCGGCCTTGAGCACCTTGTGGGTCAGGCTTTTGTCCTGGCACAGGGTCATGCTGATCGCACTGGTCAGATCGCTCAGCGACTCGCGGCAGCGCACGCGACGGCCGCCGTGGCTGAGGGTGAACAGCCCGGCGTCGGCGTCATCCACTTGCACGTCGATACCGCGCCGATGGGCTTCTTCGACGATGATCCGCGCGTAAGGATTGAAATTCGCCTCCGGACCCGGGCCGAGAAACAGCGGCTGGTTGATGCCGTTCTTGCGCTTGATGGCGAACGTCGGCAGGTTGCGGAAACCCAGTTTGGCGTAAAGGTTTTTTGCCTGGCGGTTGTCGTGCAGCACCGACAGATCCAGATAAGCCAGACCACGACTCATGAAGTGCTCGACCAGATGCCGCACCAGCACTTCGCCGACGCCCGGGCGTGAGCAATGCGGGTCGACCGCCAGGCACCACAGGCTGCTGCCGTGTTCCGGGTCGTTGAAGGCTTTTTCATGATTGAGACCCATGACACTGCCGATCACCGCGCCGCTGTCCTCGTCTTCCGCCAGCCAGTACACCGGGCCGCCCTGATGATGTGGGGTGAGCAACTCCTGATCGATCGGCAACATGCCGCGCGCCTGGTACAAACGGTTGATGCCCTGCCAGTCGGTTTCGCTTTGCGCACGACGAATGCGGAAGCCGCGAAACACCCGCGTGGCCTGCCGGTAATCGCTGAACCATAAACGCAGGGTGTCGGATGGATCGAGAAACAGCTGCGTCGGCTCGAGGCCGAGAATCTGCTGCGGTGCGGCAACATACAGGGCGATATCGCGTTCGCCGGGCTGCTCGTTGAGCAGCTCCTGCGCCAGTGACGCCGGGTCGGGAAAGGTATGGCCGATCAGCAGCCGGCCCCAGCCGCAATGCACGGCAATCGGGGCGGTGGCAGGCTCGCTGCCGTCTTCGGCCAGGCGCGCCTGCAAACGTTCATACGAGGGGGCCTGACCACGCAACAGGCGCTGGTTGATGGACGTGGCATGGGGTTTCATCAATCAGATTCCTTGTTCACTGAGCCACAGGTTCAGGGCCGCCAGTTGCCACAGTTTCGAACCGCGCAACGGGGTCAGTTGGCCTTGCGGATCAGTCAAAAGCTTGTCGAGCATGGTCGGGTTGAACAGGCCGCGATCCTGGCTCGGATCCAGCAGCAGTTCGCGCACCCAGTTGAGCGTGTCGCCCTGCAAGTGCTTGAGACCCGGCACCGGGAAATAGCCCTTCTTGCGGTCGATCACTTCGCTTGGAATGACCCGGCGCGCAGCTTCTTTCAGCACTTGCTTGCCGCCATCGGGCAGCTTGAATTGGCCCGGCACCCGCGCCGACAGTTCGACCAGTCGATAGTCGAGAAACGGCGTACGCGCTTCCAGGCCCCAGGCCATGGTCATGTTATCGACGCGTTTGACCGGGTCATCGACCAGCATCACCGTGCTGTCCAGGCGCAGCGCTTTGTCCACGGCAGCCTCGGCGCCGGGCTGGGCAAAGTGCTGTTTGACGAAATCGCCGGCCGCATCGTGGTCGACCAGCCATTTCGGCTGCACAGTCGCCGCGTAGTCGTCGTAGCTGCGATCAAAGAACGCATCGCGGTAGGCCGCGTATGGGTCCGCCGCGCCGTCGACCTGCGGATACCAGTGGTAACCGGCAAACAGTTCGTCTGCGCCTTGGCCGCTCTGCACCACTTTGCAGTGCTTGGCCACTTCACGGGACAACAGATAGAAAGCGATGCAGTCGTGGCTGACCATCGGCTCGCTCATCGCCCGGAACGCGGCGGGCAGTTGCTCGATGATTTCTTTCTCGTCGATGCGCAACTGATGGTGGCGGGTCCCGTAGTGCTTGGCGATCAGGTCGGAATACTGGAATTCGTCGCCGCGCTCGCCGCCGGCATCCTGGAAACCGATGGAGAAGGTCGACAGATTCTCTACGCCGACTTCGCGCAACAGGCCGACGAGCATGCTCGAATCGACACCGCCGGAAAGCAACACACCGACGTCCACTGCCGCACGCTGACGAATCGCCACCGCTTCGCGGGTGCCGTCGAGGACGCGATCGACCCAGTCTTCCAGATTGAGGTTTTTCTCGTCTTCATTCGGGCCGTAGGGCAGGGTCCACCAGGTTTTCTGCTCGGTGCGGCCATCGGCTTCAACGCGCATCCAAGTGGCCGGCGGCAGTTTTTCGATACCGGCCAGCAACGTGCGCGGCGCAGGTACGACCGCGTGGAAATTCAGATAGTGATTGAGCGCCACCGGATCGAGGATCGGGTTGATATCGCCGCCCTTGAGCAGCGCCGGCAGTGCCGAGGCGAAGCGCAGGCGTTGGCCAGTGCGCGACAGGTACAACGGCTTTACGCCGAGACGGTCACGGGCGATGAACAGGCGCTGGGCATCACGCTCCCAAATGGCGAAGGCGAACATGCCGTTGAGTTTTGGCAGCAGTGCCTCGCCCCAGGCGTGATAACCCTTGAGCAGCACTTCGGTGTCGCCACCCGAATAGAAGGCATAACCCAGTGCTTCAAGCTCTGCGCGCAATTCCGGGAAGTTGTAGATCGCACCGTTGAACGCCAGGGACAGGCCCAGTTGACTGTCGATCATCGGCTGCGCCGAGCCGTCCGACAGGTCCATGATCTTCAGGCGTCGATGGCCCAGGGCAATCGGCCCCTGGGCATGGAAGCCCCACGCGTCAGGGCCGCGAGGGGCCAGGTGATGGGTGATTCTCTCGATCGCTGCAAGGTCTGCAGGTTGTTGATCAAAACGTAACTCGCCAGCTAATCCGCACATAAAGTCCTTACCGGTTTTTCCGTTGGGGAAGGTCAAGCCGTACCGCGCGAAAAGTGCGGGTACTCAGAAACTGACCTGTCACGGTAGGTGGAGTTTTAGATCGATAAGTTATAAGCCAGCCTGGCTGCCTTCTGCCGCAACGCTATCAGCGCGGATCGAGGATCGAGATTTGCCCACTTACCGTTACGCTTTTTTTGCATAAGCGCACAAGCGCGTGGACGTTCCGTGCGGGGTGGTGCAGGGCTGTTTTTTCCATACAAAAAAGCGTTTGATCTGCGTGGATTTTGTCCAGCATTTTGAACTGTTATCGGCTGCCCGGCAGCGCTAGGGTCAAGGCTTCAAATCGCAATAAAGGACTATTGCCATGCCCACCCAAGACAAGACGAATCCACAGATTCAGGCCTCGGTCCTGAGCACCTTGTACGACGCGACCGGTGATCTCGATACCGCTGAAAGCCTGAAAAAAAGCCTGCCGGCGCATCTGCTCACGGCTTCTGCGGCCACGCTGAACAAGCTGGACGAAATCACTCGTGAACTGCACACCCTGCAAGTCAAAGTCGACAAGGATCTGACCCGGCTCAAACCCTTGCACAGCTTCTGCATCAGCGAACTCAACGCGGCGCTGAGCGAGAAATGGCCAGCGGTCTATGACGTGAGCGAGGATCTGCTCAGCCTGCCCGGCGTCGATTGTAGCTGCGATGTGAAGGCGACGGATCAGGCCGAGATCGGCTTGGTCAGACACGCGACGCAAAGCCTGTTGCAGGCAGCCATGCAAAACTTCACCGCAGACGAGGAGCAGGCCGACGGTTTCCCCGCCGGCAGCCTGGTGCGCGTCAAGAGTGTGCCCGCTGGCGTGAAGGATCTGACGCCGGCAGCGTTCGCAGCGTTGTGCCGCAAGCTGGATCTGGGCAAGAAATACCAGGAGCATCTGCAGCAAGTGTTCGGTCTGCGTGAGGAGTGCGGCAAAGTCGTGGCGACCAGTACCATGACCCGCAATATCGCCGCATTGAAGCAATCGCTGCTGGAGCTGGACGCTCATCTTGCGGAGCTCAAGGGCGATATCACCGCAGCTGGTTTGCGCATGCTGCAGGATCTGATGCTGGCCGAAGGCGTCGCTTCGGCGCAGCACCTGCGCTACGGCAAAGACCCGATGATCATGCAGGGCATCAGAATTCTCGACAGCTGCGTTTGGGGCGTGGTGGTATTTTCCAAACGCTCCGTGGAACAACATCCTGAGGACGGATGCATGGTGTATATGCCCGGCGAGCCCGAGCGCGCCGTGTATGAGTACCCGAGTTTCAATGCGTTCAAGCGCTACCTCGCGCAACAACTCAAGAGCACGGAATATCAGGGGTATTTCGCCGGCAGCCTCGATGAAGATGACAAGGCTGACTTCTTCAAGGCGTTGGCTGAGAAACCCGATCTGGGCGTCGTCGAACAATGGCCGATCAATGTGACGCTTTTTGATTTCATGGTGCAAAGCCATGTCGGCAAGTTGCAGATCGACGCGCGCAAACTGGCGGTGCCAACCGCTGATATCGATGAAGAGATCCGACAGAAACGCCTGTTGGATTTCGTTCAGCGCGGGGTGACCGTGGCGTCGGTGGCGGGGCTGTTCGTGCCGGTCCTGGGGCAATTGATGATGGGCGTCGCGGTCGGGCAATTGCTCAGTGAAGTGTATGACGGCGTCGCGGACTGGCGCCGCGGTGATCATCAGGAAGCACTGTCACATCTGCTCAGTGTGGTAGAGAACATCGCATTGATGGGCGTTTTCGCCGGCGGTCAGAAGGTGCTGGGAACTGTGGGCAAAAAACTGCTGCGCACGCATCCGGAGTTCTTCGCGCAGTTCACCGCGATACTCGATCGGGCCGGCAAGCCACGCCTGTGGAAGTCCGATTTGAGCCCGTACGAGCATGCTTTGCCGGCCGGATTCACCATCGGTGCCGGTTCAAAGGAGTTCTACCAGATCGGCAACAAGACCATCGCCCGCTTTGAGCACCGCCTGTTGGCTGGCAACTTTGATATCGACACTCAGCACTGGCGCCTGGAACACCCCGCACGCGCGCAAGCCTATGCTCCGGAACTGATCCGCCACGTCGAGGGCGGCTGGCGGTTCCCCGCTGAACAGCCCGAAGAATGGGGCAGCAGCGCCTATACGCTCAAGCGCATCGATCCGCAGTTGAGCGAATTTGCCGACAGCGACCTGGACATCCTTCGCCGGCTGAGCAACACCTCGCAGCAGACCTTGCTGGAGACCTTCAACGACAATCTGAGCCTGCCGGTACGCCTGCGCGATACCGTCGAGCGCGTGCGCATCGAGCGCCAGCTGCGTGAGTTGACCACGGAACTGGAAAACGGCGAGATCCACTCCGAGCAACCTCTTGAAGAACAGATGCACGCCTTGACGCAACTGCCGGGCTGGCCGACTGACCGATACCTTGAGGTCATCGGTCATGAAGGAGACGTCGAAACCACTTATCCTGCAAACAGCACGCTCGACGAAACCCTGGGAGTGCCGGTCACCCAAGGCCAGTTGGCACTCGGGCGCTTGCTGCAAACCGTCATCGATGGCCTCTACGAGCATGAAGTCGAGGCCTTGCTCGGCGGCAAAGTCGCGAAAAGCACGCAAGCCACCGGGCTGGCAAGAAAACTGGGTGCTGCGCTCAAATCCGATTACCGCGCGGCGTTCGAGCGGATGTACAAGCGCTATGACCACAGTGACGCGCAGGATCTGGGTAAATTACGCCAGGTCTTCGCCGACATTCCGGCGCGCCATGGTCAAAGGCTGATCGACCGCGCTTCGACTGTCGAGCGCCTGCACTTGCGCTCGACCGGGAGCGCGCCCTTGCGGTTGGGACAGCGGGCTCGGGCCGGCATTGCCGAGGTCCGGCTTGACCGGGCTTTGAGCGGGTTGCACTGGTCGTGGCTGGCCAATGCCGACACCGACAGGCTGGCCATGAAATTACTGCCGCGCCTGAGCGGCTGGAACGCGCAGCTGCGTCTGCAAGTACGCGACAAGGCCTTGACCGGACCGATACTCGAAGACATCGGCGATGGGTCGGCGACCTCGGAAAATACCGGCTATCTGGTGAAGTCCACGCAGGGCTATGAGGCGTTTGGCGGCGACAAAAAATCCTTGGGCAAGGTGGCATCCGGCCCCGACGCTTTGTACATGGCCATCCTCAAGGCATTGCCGCCACGTCAGCGGACCGCACTCGGGTTTGCCGATGCCGGACAGCTCAGTACGCAACAGTTACGCAAAAAGCTGCTCAACGTTGCCCTCGACGAACGCGAGGTCACTGCGCGGGCATTGCGCGGCGGCAGTACGGAATCACTTCCCGTCGAGCCGGCCTGTGTGCAAGGCGATCAGGTCCCCGCGACAGCTCATTCACGCACACTGCTGCGCAAAGCGCGCAGGCTTTATCCGCGTCTGAGCGAGCCGCAGCTCAGTCAATTGCTCGATGCACTGGGCGATGATCCGTTGAGCCGTGCGACCCGGATCAAAGCCCTGCGTCAGGACCTGCAAACCCTGCGTGACGCTCTGTTTGTCTGGAGTGAAGATGCCGCCGCCCTGCAAGCCATTGGGGGCGATCTGGCTGAAGCGCGGCACAGTCGGAAAATGGCCGCCGAGCTGATCGAAGAAGCGTTTCGACGCTTTCATTGGGCCACCAACGAAGAGGGAAAAAACCTCTGTACCCTTGACCTTGACGGCATGCGCATCGGTAAAGTGCCGACGTTACCGTCGTCGGTGAGCTTCGACCATGTCGAGCAATTGTCGATGCGGAACATGGCGCTGGGGGATGATGTGGCGTACTTCCTCAAGTCCTTCAAACAGCTCGACTCGCTGGAACTGGGCAGCAACGCGATCACCCGGCTACCTGAAATGTTGTCGCACATGCCGCGTCTGCAACGGCTGAGCCTGGCAAACAATCAGCTCAAGCTCACCGAGCAGACCCTGGCGAAGCTGAACAGGCTGAGCACTTTACGCTACCTGAATCTGGACAAGAATCCGTTGGGTGCCACCCCTGATTTCAGCCGAATGTCGCAACTGCGTCGCTTGTCGCTGAACGATACCGGCATCACCGAACTGCCAGAAGGCCTCGACCATTCTGCGCACATTGAACTGATGGATCTGACCGCCAACAGCATCACGGAGCTGCCCGAGTGGTTATTCGAGAAATCACGACGTTTCACCGGCGCACTCAAGCTTGGGCTGAACCCCTTTTCGGAAACGGCCAAAACGCATCTGGAGAACTATCGCGATAATTTCGGCGTTGGGATGGACTATGTCGCCGATGACATCGCACGGCTGAACGAGCAAACGGCGCGCTCGCTCTGGTTGACGAAGGTCAGTGGCGAAGAGTGGGCAGAGCAGTCGCGCATCTGGGCGGCATTGCGCAGCGAGCGGACGGCCGATGGCTTGTTCACTTTGCTGGCGCAACTGGGCGATACCGCAGACGGCAAACAGGGCAGCGCTGACATGCAGCGACGCGTCTGGGCGGTACTGAAGGCGGCGGAAGCTGACGAGCCGCTGGGCCGTCAACTGCTCGACATCGCGGCCGATCCGCTGCACTGCACCGATAACGCGGCGCTGGTTTTCAGTCGCCTTGAAGTCGCAGTGGAAGTCGAGCGGGTGAGCAGGGCTGCAAGCGGGAGCAGGGGTACTGCCAAGGCGTTGTTGGAACTGGGCCGCAGCCTGTTCAGGCTGGACAGGCTGGAAGAAATCGCCCGGGAGCATTCGCTCCGGGCGCCAAAGGTCGATGCGCTGGAAATGAACCTCGCTTACCGCATCGGTCTCACCGATGCGCTGGGACTGCGCGGTCAACCGAAAGATATGCTGTTCAGTGCCCAGAGTGGCGTGACGGCCGCTGATCTTGAGGTCGCAAAAAATCGCGTCTTCACCGCTGAACTCTCCCCGCAATGGCTGGAATACATGCAGGGGCGAACGTTCTGGCGTGACTATCTGCGACGCATATTTGTCCGCAAGTTTGCGCTGATCGATGACCTGTACGACCCGCAAATGAGCGCACTGTTCGACAAGAAGGACACGCTGCCCTCTGGCGATTATTTGAGTCAGAACCAGGCACTCAAGCTTGAAAAGGACCAGGCTGAAGACGTGCTGTTCAAGAGCCTGACGGAAGACGCGATACGGCTGATGGATCTGGGCATCTGCGAAATGCCCGATACGTGAAATTCACTTGCCGCGAATCAACTGCCGTAAGGCGAAACGATTGGGATGGCAGGCTTCGGCCACACTGCGTGGCAATGGCAGCGGCTCGTTGTCCAGCCACGCGGCAAGCAGCTCGCCGGACAGCGGCGCGGTGATCAGCCCGCGAGAACCGTGGCCGCTGTTGACGTACAGACCATCGAGCCACGGGCAGGCGAGGTCCGGCACTTGCCGGGCGTCTTTGCTCAACGCTGCGTAGGTCTGATTGAAGGTTTGCAGATCAGCGAGCGGGCCGACAATCGGCAGGTAATCGGGGCTGGTGCAGCGGAAAGCTGCCCGGCCCTCAAGGTTCGCAAGTGGCTGCTCGCTGATGTTGAGGCGTGTCAGCAGGTCGCTGGAAATTTCTTCGAGCATCGCCAGATTGCCTTGGTGCTCGGCAGTCGTGGGCGTCAGATCGTCATTGTTGAAGTCGAAACTGGCGCCCAAGGTGTGCTCGCCCAGACGCGCCGGGGCGACGTAGCCCTCGGCGCACACCACCGTAGCCAGCGCATGACTTTCTGCAGTCTCGGCCAGACGCGTGATTTGGCCGCGAATGCGCTTGAGCGGTAGGTCGGCACTCTGGGCAAAACGTTTGATTTCGGCGGCTCCGGCCAGGATCACCACCGGCGCACTGGCGAGCAAACGTTCGCCGTCGAAGGCTTGCCACAGGTCTGCGACTTTGCGCAGTTCCAAAGCTTCGTGATGGCTGAGCAACTCAATGTTGGTGTGGGTTGCCTGGGCCTGACACAGCGCCGGCGGATGCACCCAGCCGCCTTCGGGGTAGAACAAACCGCCGTGGGCCACGCCGACACCGGCGCGGGCCTGGGCTTCAGGTTGCTCCAGCCACTGCAAGAGATCTTCCGGGAATGCCGCCGCCAGTTGCGCGTGGCGCTCGGCTTCCTTGGCGTTGAACGCCAGTTGCAGCACGCCGCAGTCATCCCAGTCGCTGCCGCGTTGCAGGCTTTCCAGCAGGCGCCGGGTGTAACCGAAGCCACTGACGATCAACTGCGATAACGCAGTGCCATGGGCGGACAGCTTGAGATAGAGCACGCCTTGCGGGTTGCCCGAGGCTTCTTGCGCGACGGCCGCGTGACGCTCCAGCAGACTCACTTGCCAGCCGCGCGCCGCCAGGCTCGACGCTGTCGCGCAGCCAGCCAGGCCGGCGCCGATCACCAGCGCCCGGCGCTCACCGCGCAACGGAACAGGGCGGGCGAACCAGGGTTTCGCCGGTAGGGGCGCCGCCACCTCGGCGGGCCAGCCGAGAAACTCGCCACGCAGGATTTCCCATTTGTGGCCGATGCCCGGCGTGCGCTTCATCTTGAACCCGGCAGCATTGAGCAGACGGCGGACCCAACCGGTGCTGGTGAAGGTGCTGATGGTCGAGCCCGGCGCAGCCAGCCGCGCCAGTTCGACGAACAGTTCAGCGGTCCACATGTCCGGATTTTTCGCCGGGGCGAAACCGTCGAGAAACCACGCGTCGATCTGTGCATCGAGTTGCGGCAGTTGCTCCAGCGCATCGCCGATCAGCAAGGTCAGCGTCACGCGGCCGTTGGCCAGAGTGATGCGTTGAAAGCCTTGATGAATCGCCACGTAATGCCTCAGCAACTGATCCGCCAACGGCATGAGTTCTGGCCACAGTGCCAAGGCCCGGCGCAGATCCGCAGGCGCCAGCGGGTACTTCTCGACGCTGACAAAATGCAAGCGCGCGCCGGCCACCGCGTGCTGTTCGAACAACTGCCAGGCACAGAGAAAATTCAACCCGGTGCCGAAACCGGTTTCGCCAATCACCAGACGTCCATCCGCCGGCAGCGCAGCGAAACGCTCGGCCAGACGGTTCTGTTCGAGAAACACGTAACGGGTTTCCTCCAGCCCCGACTGGTCGGAAAAATACACGTCATCGAACACCCGCGAACGTGGGCGTCCCTGGTCGTCCCAGTCGAGTTGGGCGTGGGGCATTTCGGCTTTCATGGCAGGCTCGGCAAACACAAGGCGGCCATTCTAGCCGATCGCGCGCGAGCTGCCTGATCCAGCACAAGACGGGATTTGGGCGTGTCAGGGAAAATTTCAAAAGATCGCAGCCTTCGGCAGCTCCTACAGGGAAACGCATTGCAAATGTAGGAGCTGCCGAAGGCTGCGATCTGTTCAGGTGCTGTAATCATCCGCTAGTCTTGCTGAACCCTGGAAGGAGCCGTCCCATGTTTGAATCCGCTGAAATCGGTCACGCCATCGACAAAGACACTTACGAGGCGGCCGTCCCTGCGCTGCGTGAAGCCTTGCTGGAAGCGCAGTTCGAGTTGCAGCAGCAGAAGCGCTTTCCGGTGATCATCCTGATCAACGGCATCGAAGGGGCGGGCAAGGGCGAGACGGTCAAACTGCTCAATGAATGGATGGACCCGCGCCTGATCGAAGTGCGCACCTTCGACCAGCAGACCGATGAAGAACTCGCGCGGCCACCGGCTTGGCGCTACTGGCGGATGCTGCCGGCCAAGGGGCGGATGGGTGTTTTCTTCGGCAACTGGTACAGCCAGATGCTCCAGGGTCGGGTGCACGGACTGTTCAAGGATCCGCGTCTGGACCAGGCCATCGCCGGCGCAGAGCGTCTGGAAAAGATGCTCTGCGATGAAGGCGCGTTGATCTTCAAGTTCTGGTTTCACCTGTCCAAGAAGCAGATGAAAGCGCGGCTCAAATCACTGGCCGACGATCCGCTGCACAGTTGGCGCATCAGTCCGCTGGACTGGCAGCAATCGCAGACCTACGACAAGTTCGTCAAATACGGCGAGCGGGTGCTGCGCCGCACCAGCCGCGATTACGCGCCGTGGCATGTCATCGAAGGCGTCGATGCCAATTACCGCAGCCTGGCGGTGGGCAAGATTCTCCTCGAAGGCCTGCAAAACGCGCTCAAGCGTGCCGACGTCAATCCTCACGAAGTCAGTGCCGCGCCGCTGGGTACGCCGGTCGATCAGTTGAACCTGCTCGACAGCCTCGACCTGACGCAGCGTCTGGACAAGAAAGACTATGAAGAGCAACTGATCACCGAGCAGGCGCGCCTGTCCGGGCTGATGCGCGACAAACGCATGCGTCGCCATGCGCTGATCGCGGTGTTCGAGGGTAACGACGCGGCGGGCAAGGGCGGGGCGATTCGCCGCGTGGCAGCGGCGCTCGATCCGCGTCAGTACAGCATCGTCCCGATTGCCGCACCGACCGAAGAAGAGCGCGCACAACCGTATCTGTGGCGGTTCTGGCGACACCTCCCGGCGCGGGGCAAATTCACTGTGTTCGACCGCTCCTGGTACGGACGGGTGCTGGTCGAGCGGATCGAGGGCTTCTGCACCCCGGCCGACTGGCTGCGCGCCTACGGCGAAATCAATGACTTCGAAGAGCAACTGGCCGATGCCGGCGTCATCGTGGTCAAGTTCTGGCTGGCCATCGACAAGGACACGCAGATGGAGCGCTTTCAGGAGCGCGAGGAGATTTCCTTCAAGCGTTTCAAGATCACCGAGGACGACTGGCGCAATCGGGAAAAGTGGGACGACTATCGCCGGGCGGTCGGCGACATGGTCGATCGCACCAGCACCGAGATCGCGCCGTGGACGCTGGTCGAGGCCAACGATAAACGCTGGGCACGGGTGAAAGTGTTGCGCACCATCAACCGCGCGCTGGAAGACGCATTCGAGAAATCCGACAAGAAAGCCAAAAAGCACAAGGACTGAGGCGATGGCCGCGCATACGCCGGGTGAATGATCCTCGCGGTCGGTAAGAAGGTGGACTTATGCTCAGGTCCACTCTCAACCGACAACAACAATGAGGTATGCCATGCGTGAAGTGGTGATCGTCGACAGCGTGCGGACCGGCCTGGCCAAATCCTTTCGCGGCAAGTTCAACCAGACCCGCCCCGATGACATGGCGGCCCACTGCGTCAATGCCCTGCTGACCCGCAACGATATCGACCCGGCCAGCGTCGAGGACTGCATCGTCGGCGCCGGATCCAACGAGGGCGCGCAGGGCTACAACATCGGCCGCAACGTCGCGGTACTGTCGCGCCTGGGCACCGGCACCGCCGGCATGACCCTCAACCGTTTCTGCTCGTCGGGTTTGCAGGCGATCGCGATTGCCGCCAACCAGATCGCCTCCGGTTGCAGCGACATCATCGTTGCCGGCGGCGTCGAGTCGATCAGCCTGACCCTGAAGAGCGTCAACACCGATCACCTGATCAACCCGCTGCTCAAGCAACAGACTCCCGGCATCTACTACACCATGGGCCAGACCGCCGAAGTGGTGGCACGACGTTATGGTGTCAGTCGTGAGGCGCAGGATCGCTATGCGCTGCAAAGCCAGATCCGTACCGCTCAGGCCCAGGCTGCCGGTCTGTTCGACGATGAAATCGTGCCGATGGCGGTGAAATATCGGGTCGAGGACAAGAACAGCGGTGAAGTGCAGATTGTCGACGGCGTCGTCGAGCGCGACGACTGCAACCGCCCGGACACCACCTACGAAAGCCTTGCCGGACTGAAACCGGTGTTCGCCGACGACGGTTCGGTGACGGCGGGCAATTCCTCGCAGCTGTCCGACGGTGCGTCGATGACACTGGTGATGAGTCTGGACAAAGCGCTGGAGCTGGGGCTCAAACCGAAAGCGTTTTTCCGTGGCTTTACCGTCGCCGGTTGCGAGCCGGACGAAATGGGCATCGGCCCGGTGTTCTCGGTGCCGAAACTGCTCAAGGCCAAGGGCCTGCAAGTGGCGGATATCGATCTGTGGGAATTGAACGAGGCGTTCGCTTCGCAGTGCCTGTACAGCCGCGACCGGCTGGAGATCGACAACGACAAATACAACGTCAATGGCGGCTCGATTTCCATCGGCCACCCGTTCGGCATGACCGGCTCGCGTCAGGTAGGGCATCTGATCCGGGAATTGCAGCGGCGCAACCTGCGTTACGGCATCGTCACCATGTGCGTGGGCGGCGGGATGGGGGCGAGTGGGTTGTTTGAGGCGGTGCGCTAAAGGATTGGTTGCCCGTTCAGGCCCCTTCGCGAGCAGGCTCGCTCCCACAGGTGATCGCATTCCCCTGTGGGAGCGAGCCTGCTCGCGAAGGCAGCGCCACGGTTCAGCGGCTGGAATCCCGCCGCTGCATCCGCGCTATATAAGCCTGAATCTCCCGCTCGATCACCTGACCGTCAAACGGCCCCTCAAGGGTATTGTCCCGGGTGCTGAAATACAGCTCGCCATTGACCCGGCACACGCGGTCGCTGCGAAAACGGGTGGCGGGGGCGCTGTCCTCGGCGCGCATGGCGTACATGTCGGTCTCCCTGATATGTGTTGAAAAGTCTGCAATCAGCTTATGCCTGAAGCACTTGGCGCGCCTGCCCGGCCGATCAACGGCGGCGCGCCGGTTTACTGCTGCGACCTGCACAGTTTCATTCGCGGCCTGGCGGCAACTGTCCCTGTGTTGCACGGGACAGGGCGCCTAGAATGCAGGCTCTTGTCAGCAGGCTTTTGGGGTTCGCATGCACATTTCATCGGGGCGCTGGGTGTACGGACTGTTCCTGGCGCTGCTGACCGCGTTTCTGTGGGGCATCCTGCCGATCAAGCTCAAACAGGTGTTGCTGGTGATGGACCCGGTCACGGTGACCTGGTTTCGTCTGATGGTTTCCGGCGGCTGCCTGTTCATTTATCTGGCTTCGGTCAAGCGCCTGCCAAGTCGCAAGGTGCTCGGGCCGAAGGGCGGCTGGCTGGTGCTGATGGCGGTGCTGGGGCTGGTCGGCAATTACGTGCTGTACCTGATGGGCCTCAACCTGCTCAGCCCCGGCACCGCGCAATTGGTGGTGCAAATGGGTCCGATCATGCTGCTGATCGCCAGTCTGTTCGTGTTCAAGGAGCGCTTCAGCATTGGCCAGGGCATCGGCTTGCTGGTGTTGCTGATCGGCTTCGGCCTGTTCTTCAATCAGCGCCTGGCCGAGCTGCTGACTTCGCTCTCTGATTACACCGCCGGCGTGCTCTTGGTGCTGCTGGCGTCGACGGTCTGGACCTTCTACGCGCTGGGCCAGAAGCAATTGCTGACTGTGTGGAATTCGTTGCAGGTGATGATGGTGATCTACCTGTTCTGCGGGCTCTTGCTGACGCCGTGGGTACATCCACTTGAAGCGCTCAACTTGAGCCCGTTGCAGGGCTGGCTGTTGCTGGCGTGCTGCATGAACACCTTGATCGCCTACGGCGCATTCGCCGAAGCGCTGGCGCACTGGGAAGCCTCGCGAGTCAGTGCGACGCTGGCGATCACGCCGCTGGTGACATTTGTTGCGGTGGCGATTGCGGCGCGGATCTGGCCGGACTACGTGCATGCCGAGCAGATCAATGCGCTGGGCTATGGCGGGGCGGTGCTGGTGGTGCTGGGTTCGGCGCTGGTGGCGTTGGGGCCATCGTTGATTGCCGGGCTCAGGGCGCGGCGGATGCGCATGGCCTGAAGATCAAAAGATCGCAGCCTGCGGCAGCTCCTACAATTGGAATGCGTTTCCCTGTAGGAGCTGCCGAAGGCTGCGATCTTTTGCTTTAGCCCTTGGCCCCGGCCTCGATCATGTTCTCCGGGCGCACCCAGGCATCGAACTCTTCATCAGTCAGATAACCCAGCTGCAACGCCGCCTCACGCAAAGTCAGCCCTTCGCTGTAAGCCTTCTTGGCGATCTCCGCCGACTTGTCATAACCGATGTGCGGGTTCAGCGCGGTCACCAGCATCAGCCCACGTTCCAGATGCCTGACCATGACCTCGGCATCCGGTTCGAGCCCGGCGATGCAGTGCTGCTGGAAGTTGCTGCAGCCATCACCAAGCAAACGGATCGATTGCAGCAGGTTGTGGATGATCACCGGTTTGAACACGTTCAGCTGCAAGTGCCCCTGACTGGCGGCGAAACCGATCGCCACATCGTTGCCGAGCACCTGGCAGGCGAGCATCGACAGCGCTTCGCACTGGGTCGGGTTGACCTTGCCGGGCATGATCGAACTGCCCGGTTCGTTGGCCGGCAGCTTCACTTCAGCAAAACCTGCGCGAGGACCTGAGCCCAGCAGACGCAGGTCGTTGGCGATCTTCATCAAGGCCACGGCGAGGGTTTTCAGCGCACCTGAAAGCGTTACCAGCGGTTCATGACCGGCCAGTGCAGCGAACTTGTTCGGCGCGGTGACGAACGGCAAGCCGGACAGCGCGGCCAGCTCGGCGGCAATCGCCTCGCCGAAGCCGTGCGGCGAATTCAGCCCGGTGCCGACCGCAGTGCCGCCCTGCGCCAGTTCGCAGACCGCCGGCAGCGCGGCGCGGATGGCGCGCTCGGCATAATCCAGTTGCGCGATGAAGCCGGACAATTCCTGACCGAAGGTGATCGGCGTCGCGTCCATCATGTGCGTGCGCCCGGTCTTCACCAGTTTCATGTGCCGTGCCGCCAGTTCAGCGAGGCCGCCGGACAGCTCGGCAATCGCCGGCAGCAGTTGTTCCTGCACCGCTTTGGCGGTGGCGATGCTCATGGCGGTGGGGAAGCAGTCGTTGGAACTTTGCGAGCGGTTGACGTGATCGTTCGGGTGCACCGGCGACTTGCCGCCGCGCGGGTTGCCGGCCAGTTCGTTGGCGCGACCGGCGATCACTTCGTTGACGTTCATGTTGCTCTGGGTACCGCTGCCGGTCTGCCAGACCACCAGCGGGAACTGCTCGTCATGCTCGCCGGCGAGCACTTCATCGGCGGCCTGTTCGATCAGGCGAGCGATGTCGGCGGGCAGGTCGCCGTTGCGGTCGTTGACCCGTGCGGCGGCTTTCTTGATCAGCGCCAGGGCGTGCAGCACCGGTAGCGGCATGCGTTCCTGACCGATTGCGAAGTTGATCAGCGAGCGTTGCGTCTGAGCACCCCAGTAAGCGTCGTCCGGGACCTCGATCTGGCCCAGGCTGTCGGTTTCGATACGGCTCATCGTGCACACTCCTGTTGGTCTGTTGGCGCAATTTAGGCCGGCATCGGCCCGGGTGGTTCCATCGGCTCGATTGTTGACCGCAAAACCCCGCCAATCAAGCGCGGCAAGGGCCGGGGGTTGAGCCATAGCGATTGTTAGGCGCAGAATGGTCGCCCTTGGGGTTCGACCTCGCTTTGCTTAAAGGAAACTCGATGACTCGTCTTCGCGCCATCTGTACCGCGGTTGCACTGGTTTGCGCCAGCGGCCAGGTGCTTGCCGATACCGCCAGCCACAACGCCAGTGCCGAAGCTTTCCTGACGCTGGCTCACGCTGACAAGCTGGGTACCCCGGTGTACATGCAAGTGCAGCAAATGTTCGCCCAGCGCTTTGAACAGACCAAAGCCCCTGAGTCGAAGAAAGCCGTGCTCGAAACCTACCAGGCCAAGGCCAACGCCGCGCTGGACCAGGCCATCGGCTGGAACAAGCTCAAGCCCGACATGGTCAAGCTCTACACCAGCAACTTCAGCGAATCCGAGCTGAAAGATCTGGTTGCCTTCTACCAGTCGCCACTGGGCAAGAAAGTCCTGGAAAAAATGCCGCAGCTGACCCAGCAGTCGGCGCAGATGACCCAGGGCAAACTGGAAAGCGCGGTGCCAGTGGTCAACAAGCTGCTCGACGACATGACCAAAGAGCTGACCCCGGCCGCGGCGCCAGCCAAGAAGAAGTAAGCGGAGTTCGTGATGACCATGCAACAACGCATCGAATCGACGCTGGCTCTGTTACAGCCTGAGCACCTGCAAGTGCTGGACGAAAGCCACATGCACAGTCGCGGGTCACAGACCCACTACAAGGCGGTGGTGGTCAGCGCGCAGTTCGAAGGCCTGAACCGGGTCAAGCGCCACCAGAAAGTCTACGGCACGCTCGGCGAGCTGATGGGCGAGTTCCATGCGTTGGCGCTGCACACCTACACCCCGCAGGAATGGGCAGAGATCGACGGCGCTCCGGCGTCGCCGACCTGTGCCGGCGGTAGCAAACATTAAGATCAAAAGATCGCAGCCTTCGGCAGCTCCTACAGGGCACAGCCGCAGGCGGTGATGTTTTTTGCTAGAATCCGCAACGCGCCGCTTAGCCGGCGCGTTTTTTATTGAATCCGGTTCACCCTTTGCGAGGGTAGCCACCTGGAGAAATACCCATGACACAACCGATTGTCGTGGCGGCACTGTATAAGTTCGTCACCCTCGAAGATTACGTTGACCTGCGCGAGCCACTGCTGCAAGCGATGGTCGACAACGGCATCAAAGGCACTCTGCTGATCGCCGAAGAAGGCATCAACGGTACGGTTTCCGGCAGCCGCGAAGGCATTGACGGTCTGCTCGCCTGGCTCAAGAACGATCCGCGCATGGTCGACATTGACCACAAGGAATCGTACTGCGACGAACAGCCGTTCTATCGCACCAAGGTCAAGCTGAAGAAAGAGATCGTCACCCTCGGTGTCGAAGGCGTTGACCCGAACAAAAAGGTCGGCACTTACGTCGAGCCGCAAGACTGGAACGCGCTGATCAGCGACCCGGAAGTGCTGCTGATCGACACGCGCAACGACTACGAAGTGTCGATCGGTACCTTCGAAGGCGCCATCGATCCGAAAACCACCAGTTTTCGCGAGTTTCCCGACTACATCAAAGAACACTTCGACCCGGCCGTGCACAAGAAGGTCGCGATGTTCTGCACCGGCGGCATTCGCTGCGAGAAAGCCTCGAGCTACATGCTCGGCGAAGGCTTCGAAGAGGTCTACCACCTCAAGGGCGGCATCCTGAAGTACCTCGAAGAGGTGCCGCAGGAAGAAACCAAATGGCGCGGCGACTGCTTCGTCTTCGACAACCGCGTCACCGTGCGTCACGACCTGACGGAAGGCGACTACGATCAATGTCATGCCTGCCGCACGCCGGTCAGCGTTGAAGATCGCGCCTCCGAGCACTACGTCGCCGGCATCAGTTGCCCGCATTGTTGGGACAAGCTCAGCGAGAAAACCCGGCGCAGCGCCATCGATCGGCAAAAGCAGATCGAACTGGCCAAGGCACGCAATCAGCCGCACCCGATCGGCTACAACTATAAGCAAGCATCTTCCGAGGCTTAATCATGTCTGCGCGCCTGCTCTATGTGATGGATCCGATGTGTTCATGGTGCTGGGGGTTTGCTCCGGTGGCCAAGGCACTGGTCGAGCAGGCGCAGGCAGCCGGAGTCGAGCTGCATCTGGTGGTCGGCGGCTTGCGCACCGGCAGCGGTTCGGCACTGGAGCCGACCACGCGGCGCTACATTCTCGAGCACTGGCAAGCGGTCACCGAGGCCACCGGCCAGCCGTTCAAGTTCGACGGTGCGTTGCCTGACGGTTTTGTCTACGACACCGAGCCTGCCTGTCGCGCCATTGTCACCGCGCGCAGTCTGGCGCCGGATTGCGCGTGGACATTGGTCGGGCTGATCCAGCAGGCGTTTTACGCCGAAGGTCGCGATGTCACCCAGGCCAGCGTGCTGGTCGAGCTGGCGGAGCAGGCCGGTGTGCCGCGTATCGAATTCGCGGCGTTGTTCGATCATGCCGATCAGCACAAGGCGACCCAGGCCGATTTCACCTGGGTCCAGGATCTGGGCATCGCCGGTTTTCCGACCCTGCTGGCCGAGCGCAACGGGCAACTGGCGCTGCTGACCAACGGTTATCAACCGCTCAGCGAGCTGTCGCCGTTGCTCGGCCGCTGGCTGGAGCGCGCGGCCTGTGTCTGACCGCGCCGATGACACGCCAGCCGTAGAGCGTGTCGACCGGCTGAGCTGGGCTGAAGTCCGGCGTCTGGCACTGCATCACAAGAAATCCCTGTGGATCGCCAACGGCGTGGCCGTGCTGGCGACGCTGTGCAGCGTGCCGATCCCGTTGCTGCTGCCGTTGCTGGTCGACGAAGTGCTGCTCGGCCACGGCGATGCCGCACTGAAAGTCATGAATCATTTTCTGCCAAGCATGTGGCAGCAGGCGGCGGGTTATATCGGCCTGATGCTGGTGGTGACCCTGACCTTGCGTTGCAGCGCCCTGTGTTTTGGCGTGTTGCAGTCGCGGCTGTTTGCGCGCCTGGCCAAGGACATCGTCTACCGCATTCGCGTACGCCTGATCGAGCGGCTCAAGCGCATTTCCCTTGGTGAATACGAGAGCCTCGGCAGCGGCACAGTGACCACGCACCTGGTCACCGATCTGGATACCCTCGACAAATTCGTCGGCGAAACCCTCAGCCGCTTCCTCGTCGCCATGCTGACCCTGGTCGGCACTGCCAGCATCCTCATGTGGATGCACTGGAAGCTGGCGCTGCTGATTCTGCTGTTCAACCCGTTGGTGATCTACGCCACGGTGCAGCTCGGCAAACGCGTCAAGCACCTGAAAAAACTCGAGAACGACAGCACCTCGCGCTTCACTCAGGCGCTGAGCGAAACTCTCGATGCGATTCAGGAAGTGCGCGCCGGCAATCGTCAGGGCTATTTCCTCGGGCGCCTCGGTGTGCGCGCGCAGGAAGTACGCAACTACGCAGTCAACTCGCAGTGGAAAACCGACGCCTCGAACCGCGCCAGTGGTTTGCTGTTCCAGTTCGGCATCGACATCTTCCGCGCGGCGGCGATGCTCACCGTGCTGTTTTCCGATCTTTCGATCGGGCAGATGCTCGCGGTGTTCAGCTACCTGTGGTTCATGATCGGCCCGGTCGAACAACTGCTCAATCTGCAATACGCCTACTACGCAGCGGGCGGTGCGCTGACGCGGATCAATGAACTGCTGGCGCGCGCCGACGAGCCGCAGTATCCCGGCGGCGTCGATCCGTTCAAGGGGCGCGACACCGTCGGCATCGAGGTGCAAGGCCTGAGTTTCGGTTATGGCGACGAGCTGGTGCTGGATCAGATGAACCTGTCGATCCTGCCCGGCGAAAAGGTCGCGATTGTCGGGGCGAGCGGCGGCGGCAAAAGTACCTTGGTGCAGTTGCTGCTGGGTCTGTACACGCCAGCGGCCGGGACCATTCGCTTCGGCGGATCGACCCAACAGGAGATCGGTCTGGAGACGGTGCGCGAGAACGTCGCGGTGGTGCTGCAGCATCCGGCGCTGTTCAACGACAGTGTGCGCGCCAACCTGACCATGGGCCGCATGCGTAGCGACGAAGCCTGCTGGCAGGCGCTGGAAATCGCGCAGATGGCCGCGACCATCCGCGCGCTGCCCGCTGGCCTCGACAGCATCGTTGGTCGCTCCGGCGTGCGTTTGTCCGGCGGTCAGCGCCAGCGTCTGGCGATCGCACGGATGATCCTCGCCGAGCCGAAAGTGGTGATTCTCGACGAAGCCACCTCGGCCCTCGATGCCGCCACCGAGTACAACCTGCACCAGGCGATGGCGAAGTTTCTCCATGGCCGCACCACGCTGATCATTGCCCATCGCCTGTCGGCGGTGAAACAGGCGGACCGCGTGCTGGTGTTCGACGGCGGGCAGATCGCCGAGGACGGCGACCATCGCCAACTGATCGCCGACGGCGGTCTGTACGCCAAGCTCTACGGCAACTTGCAACAGCACTGATCGAAACCCTTGCCGACCTGTCAGAGGTTCTGCGCGCGGTGTAACGCCGCGCCTTGCCTTGAACGAGAACCCCACCTAGTCTCGTCATAGCGAATTCGCCCGGAAGGCGAGCGGGCAGTGCTCATGCAAGGAATCTCATGAAGCAAAAGCAGACTCTGGGAACACCACGGTTGTTGGGTATCGTCTGGCCCTTTATTGCTGTCGTGGTGTTCCAGGCATTACTGGGGGGCGTGAGCCTTTACGTGCTTTCGGCCGTGCGAGGCTACGTCGCTGGCGAAAGCCTGTGGTCCAAGGGCCAGAAAGACGCCATCTATTACCTGAACCTCTACGCCGATAGCCGTGACGAGGCGATCTACCGCAAATACCTGACGGCGATCGCCGTGCCCCAGGGCGGGCACCAATTGCGCCTGGCACTGGATCGTGAGCCGCCGGATCTGCAAGCGGCGCGCGAAGGTATTCTCAAGGGCGGTAATCATCCGGACGATGTCTCCAGCGTCATCTGGCTGTACCTCAATTTTCGCCACTATAGTTATCTGGAAACCGCGATCGATCGCTGGACGATTGGCGATGCCTATCTCGACCGATTGCACGAAGTCGCGCAGGAGATGCACCAAGGCATTGCGCAGAACCAGGCCAGCCCGGGCGATGTGCAGCGCTGGAAGTTACAGATCTTCGCCATCAACGATGCAGTCACCCCAGCGGCCAAGGCTTTCAGCGATGCCTTGGGCGAAGGCTCGCGGGTGATCATGCGCCTGCTGTTGTTCACCAACCTGGCCACCGCGCTGGGTCTGATCGCGCTGGCGCTGTGGCGCACGCACAAACTGCTCAGGCAACGGCATGAATTTGCCCAGGCGCTGCAACTGGAGAAGGATCGCGCGCACATCACCTTGCAATCGATTGGCGATGGCGTGATCACCACCGACGTCAACGGCGCGATCGATTACATGAACCCCGCCGCCGAGGCCATGACGCACTGGAAGGCCGAGCAGGCGGCGGGGCTGCCGTTGTCGGCGCTGTTCAACCTGCTTGACGATAACGCTCAGACCGAAGGGCTGACGTTGATCGAGCACATTCTCAGTGGTCAGCTCAGCGGCGGCAGCGAACATTCCAAGCTGATCCAGCGGCTGGACGGCAGCACCCTGTCGGTGACCCTGGTCGGCGCGCCGATCCGCAATGCCGGGAATGTCAGCGGCACGGTGCTGGTGCTGCACGACATGACTCAGGAGCGGCAATACATCGCCAATCTGTCCTGGCAGGCGACCCACGATGCGCTGACCGGTCTGGCGAACCGCCGCGAATTCGAATATCGCCTCGAACAGGCCTTGCACAACCTGACGCGCCAGCCCGGCCGGCATGCCCTGATGTTCCTCGATCTGGACCAGTTCAAACTGGTCAACGACACCTGTGGTCATGCGGCGGGCGATGAGTTGCTGCGGCATATCTGCACGCTGCTGCAATCAGACCTGCGCGAGGGCGACACCCTGGCGCGACTGGGCGGCGACGAATTCGGGATTTTGCTCGAGAACTGCCCGCCGGACATCGCGGAGAAGATTGCCGAAAGCCTGCGTCAGACCGTGCAGAATCTGCATTTTGTCTGGAAAGGACGGCCGTTCCTGACCACCGTCAGTATTGGCCTGGTGCATGTCGCGCAGAATCCGACCACTCTCGAAGCCTCCCTGCGTGCGGCGGACATGGCTTGCTACATGGCCAAGGAAAAGGGCCGCAACCGCGTGCAGGTCTATCATGCGGACGACTCCGAACTGTCCATGCGCTTCGGTGAAATGGCTTGGGTGCAACGGCTGCACATGGCGCTGGAAGAAAACCGCTTTTGCCTTTATGCCCAGCAGATCGCGCCGCTCAAGCCGCAACCCGGCCAGGCCGGACACATCGAAATTCTCCTGCGCCTGCATGATGAATCCGGACGAATGATTTTGCCTGACAGCTTTATTCCGGCGGCGGAGCGTTATGGTTTGATGACCCAGTTAGATCGCTGGGTAGTTCAAAACGTTTTCAAGGTTATTGCCCAGTGTATTGAACAGGAACATGAACTTCCTTTGGCAATGTGTGCGATTAATCTGTCAGGCATTACTATAGGAGATGACGCGTTTTTGCACTTCCTGCGGGAACAGTTTGTTAACTACGCTATACCGCCTGAAATGATTTGTTTTGAAATTACCGAAACCAGTGCAATTGCAAACCTTGGCAGTGCAATTCGTTTTATCAATGAACTCAAAGGCTTAGGTTGTCACTTTTCTCTGGATGACTTTTGTGCCGGAATGTCTTCATTCGCTTACTTGAAACATTTGCCTGTAGACTTCCTGAAGATCGACGGGAGTTTCGTAAAGGATATGCTGGACGACCCGATTAATCGGGCAATGGTCGAAGTGATCAATCACATCGGTCATGTTATGGGTAAGCAGACAATTGCCGAGTTTGTTGAAACTAACCAGATCGAACAGGCGTTGCTTGAAATAGGTGTGGATTACGCTCAGGGGTATGTCATCGAGCGTCCGCAGTTGTTTACCTGTGACAGTTTGCAAAGTCGTCCTGCCAGACCGCAGCCGTTGTTGTTCAAAGCGCCTGGCACGTTCCGTTGAAGTCTCTCGCCGATCCTTGCCATCACAACTCAAAAGGAGCCGAACAGTGATCGACACATTCAACCGAACCGGACCCCTCATGGAAGCTGCAAGTTATCCTGCCTGGGCGCAACAGCTCATCAAGGATTGCAGCGAGAGCAAGCGCCGGGTTGTCGAACATGAACTTTATCAGCGCATGCGTGACAACAGACTCAGCGCGAAAACCATGCGCCAGTACCTGATCGGTGGCTGGCCGGTGGTCGAGCAGTTTGCCTTGTACATGGCGCAGAACCTCACCAAGACCCGCTTTGCCCGCCATCCCGGCGAAGACATGGCGCGGCGCTGGCTGATGCGCAACATCCGCGTCGAACTCAATCACGCCGACTACTGGATGCACTGGAGTCGCGCCCATGGCGTCAGTCTCGAAGATCTCCAGGCCCAGCAAGTGCCGCCGGAGCTGCATGCTCTGAGTCACTGGTGCTGGCACACCAGCTCGGCGGATTCGCTGATCGTGGCGATTGCCGCGACCAATTATGCGATCGAGGGGGCGACCGGGGAGTGGTCAGCGGTGGTCTGCTCGACCGGGGTCTACGCCGCGGCGTTTCCGGAAGAAGATCGCAAGCGCGCGATGAAGTGGTTGAAGATGCATGCCCAGTACGACGATGCCCATCCGTGGGAAGCGCTGGAAATCATCTGCACCCTGGCCGGCATGAACCCGAGCAAGGCGTTGCAGGCCGAGCTGCGGCAGGCGATCTGCAAGAGTTATGACTACATGTACCTGTTTCTGGAGCGGTGCATGCAGCTGGAGACTTCGGAGCGCTTGCTGGTCAACCGCGAGCGCCGGACCGTAACCGAAAGCTGATCGAACTGTGGGAGCGAGCCTGCTCGCGAAAGCGGTGGGTCATGCAACGAATCGTTGTCTGACACTCCCTCTTCGCGAGCAGGCTCGCTCCCACAATGATTTTTAGCCGGCCATCGCCAGCCGGTTCCGCCCCTCGCGCTTTGCGACATATAACGCACTGTCGGCCCGGCGCAGCAAGCTGTCTGCCGACTCGCCCGGCAACAACGTCGAGCATCCCAGGCTCACGGTGATCTCGATCAACTGGCCATCGGCAAAATATTCCTCTGACTGCGTCGCCTGGCGCAAACGCTCGCCGACCATCGCCGCCGCTTCGCGACCGGTGTTGGACAGCAGGATCAGAAACTCTTCGCCGCCATAACGGAACACCATGTCGACGTTGCGCAGTTGCGCCTTGATCGACGCGGCAATGGCTCTGAGCACGTCATCACCGGCGCCATGCCCGTGGTCATCATTGACCCGTTTGAAGTGGTCGATATCGAGCATCAGTACCGACAGCGGCTGCGCATGGCGGCGCGACATGTCGATCTCGCGCTGCAAGGTCTGCTCCATGGCTACCCGGTTGCCAGCACCGGTCAACGGGTCGCGCAAGGCACTTTGCGTCGCGGCGCGATAGAGCAGGGCGTTGCGCATCGGGTACAGCAGGCAGGACAGCAGCGACTCGAGGTCGCCCTGTTCCTTGTCGTTGAAACGCTGATTGCGGCGAAAGACCAGCTCGCCCATGTGCTCGCCTTCGTGGCTCAGGGTGTAGCTGACCGAGTGGTGGCCGCGTGTGCCGAACTCCAGACGCAAGTCACTGGCCTGATGCACATAGCTGAGCGCGTCCAGCGGCACCAGGCGTTGAATTTCGCGAAAGAACAGGCCAAGGATGCGCTGTGGCTCAAGGCTGGTTTGCAGTTGCAGGCTCATTTGCTGACGCAGTTGCGCCAGGCTGGTCGGGCGCTCGATCAGCGCCGGTAGTTGACCGAAGCCCAGGCGCTGCAATTTGGCACTGTCAAAGTCAATTGCATGGGTCTGGGAAGGAGATTTCATATGGCGTGAGCCCCTAAGCAGTAAGTCTGTCTTACAGGCTGGGTGAGAGCGGCTATGGGCTGCGCGTCGTACTGATCCATCAGTCCCGTAGGACGTTTGGCGTAAGTTTAGTCTGCCGCAAGACGATCAGTCAGCTATCGAAATCGGCGTTTGCCCCATGGCCATCACACGGCATGTTTTGAGGGAATTTAGAGCGAAAGGCGTGCCATTCGGTTCGATTTTATTTAAAGCTTTTCGAATCAATGACTTGCTGGTGAGGGCGGGGTTGCGGCGCTGGATTCCTGGCGGCTTCGTGACGGTTATGAGCGGCAATGGCTTGCCGCGACAGTATTCTGCCGCGGCAACAAATGCGACGTATGGCGTTATTGGGCGTTGAACGCCTGGCCATTAACGCCTGCGCTGTCGGGGCCCATCAGGTACAGATACACCGGCATGATCTCTTCCGGTGTCGGATTGTTCAGCGGATTTTCCCCCGGATACGCTTGCGCGCGCATGCTGGTGCGCGTGCCGCCCGGGTTGATGCTGTTGGAGCGTACCGGCGCAACGCCTTCCACTTCATCGGCCAGGGTTTGCATCAGGCCCTCGGTGGCAAATTTCGACACACCGTAAGCGCCCCAGTACGCGCGACCCTTGCGCCCGACGCTGCTCGAGGTGAATACCACCGAAGCATCCTGGGACAGCTTGAGCAACGGCAGCAGGGTGCTGGTCAGCATGAACATCGCGTTGACGTTGACCTGCATGACACGCATGAAGTTTTCGCCGGACAGTTGCTCGATCGGCGTGCGCGGGCCGATGATCGAAGCGTTGTGCAGCAGGCCGTCAAGATGGCCGAACTCGGTTTCGATCATCGCCGCCAGCTCATCGTACTGATGGGGCAGGGCGGTCTCGAGGTTGAACGGGATCACCGCCGGTTGCGGATGACCGGCAGCCTCGATTTCGTCGTAGACCTCGGTCAGATTGGCTTCGGTCTTGCCCAGCAGCAGCACGGTGGCACCGTGGGCGGCATAGGTTTTCGCCGCAGCCGCGCCAATGCCACGGCCGGCACCGGTGACCAGAATGACCCGATCCTTGAGCAATTCGGGGCGAGCGGTGTAATCAAACATAAAAACCTCATAGTCCATTTCATGAAGACCTGCTTCACCCAGTGGCGAGGGGATTTATCCCCGTTCGGCGGCGAAGCCGTCGCAAAACCTGTGTGTCACATCGCCTGGATAAAAGCGGGGGCCGCTTCGCAGCCCAGCGGGGATAAATCCCCTCGCCACACAGGGAATTTGCAACAGTCAGGTCAGCAACTGCACAGCGCGCTATCGAGCACCTTGCGCAACTCCAGCGGGTGATCCACCACCACGTCCGCGCCCCAGTGCCGTGGGTTGTCGTCCGGGTGGATGTAGCCGTAGGTCACCGCAGCGGTTTTGGTGCCGGCATCGCGGCCCGATTCGATATCGCGCAGATCATCGCCGATAAACAGCACGGTCGACGGATCCAGATCAAGCATCTTGCAGGCGAGGATCAGCGGCTCCGGATCCGGCTTGCTGTTCTTCACATGATCCGGGCAGATCAGCAGCGCCGAACGCTCGGCCAGCCCCAGGCGCTGCATGATCGGCTCGGCGAAGCGCACCGGTTTGTTGGTGACCACGCCCCAGATCAGGTTGGCCTTTTCGATATCGGCGAGCAGTTCGCCCATGCCGTCGAACAGCTTGCTGTGCACTGCGCAGCCGACCAGATAGCGCTCGAGAAACTCCAGACGCAGCTCCTCAAAGCCCGGCGATTCCGGATCCATCGAGAACGTCACCGCGACCATGGCCTTGGCGCCGCCGGAAATTTCGTCGCGGATGTGCTTGTCGTTGATCGGCGGCAGACCGCGATCGGCGCGCATCGCCTGGCAGATGGCGATGAAGTCCGGCGCGGTGTCGAGCAGGGTGCCGTCCATGTCGAAAAGTACTGCTCTGATGGCCATCGGCTTATTCCTCGCGCAGGGTCTGGATCATGTAGTTGACGTCAACGTCGTTGGCCAGCTTGTAGTGCTTGGTCAGCGGGTTGTAGGTCAGGCCGATGATGTCCTTGACGGTCAGGCCAGCCATGCGGCTCCACGCGCCGAGCTCGGAGGGGCGGATGAATTTCTTGAAGTCGTGGGTGCCGCGCGGCAGCAGCTTCATGATGTATTCGGCGCCGATGATCGCGAACAGATACGCCTTCGGGTTGCGGTTGATGGTCGAGAAGAACACTTGGCCGCCCGGCTTGACCATGCGGAAACAGGCGCGGATTACCGACGATGGATCCGGCACGTGCTCGAGCATTTCCAGGCAGGTGACCACGTCGAACTGCTCGGGCATTTCGTCGGCGAGGGCTTCGGCGGTGATCTGCCGGTATTCGACGCTGACCCCGGATTCCAGCTGATGCAATTGCGCGACCGCCAGCGGCGCTTCGCCCATGTCGATGCCCATTACGGTGGCGCCGCGCTGGGCCATGGCTTCGCTGAGGATGCCGCCGCCGCAACCGACGTCGAGGACTTTCTTGCCGGCCAGATTGACTCGTTCGTCGATCCAGTTGACCCGCAGCGGGTTGATGTCGTGCAGCGGCTTGAATTCGCTTTCACGGTCCCACCAGCGATGGGCAAGGGCCTCGAATTTGGCGATTTCGGCGTGGTCGACGTTGCTCATGTTAAATCCTCTAAAACTTGAAAAAGGCTGTAGCCGCGGATATTGCGCCGCGGTGTTTACGATTCGGTGTGGCCGCTGATGCGCTGGCCCCAGTGGCGGGCGGTCTCGCCCAGCTGTTGTTCGTCCATGCGGGTCAGGCGCCGGTCGTCGAGCAGTTGCTTGCCGGCAACCCACAGGTGTTTCACGCAATCACGCCCGGTCGCATAGATCAGCTGCGACACCGGGTCATACACCGGTTGCTGCGCCAGGCCGGACAGGTCGAAAGCGACGATGTCTGCGGCTTTGCCGATCTCCAGCGAGCCGACCTGCGCCTCGATCCCCAGCGCACGGGCGCCATTGAGGGTGGCCATGCGCAAGGCGCGATGAGCGTCCAGCGCGGTGGCAGAGCCGGCGACGGCTTTGGCCAGCAGGGCGGCGGTGCGGGTTTCGCCGAGCAGGTCCAGATCATTGTTGCTCGCCGCGCCATCGGTGCCGACGCCAACGTTCACCCCAGCCTGCCACAAACGTTCGACCGGGCAGAAGCCGCTGGCCAGTTTGAGGTTGGATTCCGGGCAGTGGATCACGCTGCTGTTGCTTTCTACCAGCAGCGCGAAGTCTTCATCGCTGATCTGGGTCATGTGCACCGCCTGGAAGCGCGGGCCGAGCAGGCCAAGGCGACCCAGGCGCGCCAGTGGCCGTTCGCCGGTCTGCTCGACGGCCTGCTGCACTTCGAATGCGGTTTCATGCACATGCATATGGATCGAGGCGTCCAGCTCCTCGGCGATCACCCTGATTTTCTCCAGGTTCTCATCACCGACGGTGTAGGGTGCGTGAGGGCCGAAAGTAATCTTGATGCGTTCGTGATGCTTGAGATCCCCGAACAATTCGACGCCCTGACGAATGGCTTCGTCGGCACTGCTGGCGCCGGGGATCGGGAAATCGAGGATCGGAATGGCGATCTGCGCGCGGATACCGCTGTTGTGTACGCGCTCGCTGGCGACTTTCGGGAAGAAATACATGTCAGAGAAGCAGGTGATGCCGCCCTTGATCTGCTCGGCGATGGCCAGATCGGTGCCGTCGCGGACGAAATCCTCATCGACCCATTTGCCTTCGGCCGGCCAGATGTGGTTTTCCAGCCAGGTCATCAGCGGCAGATCGTCAGCCAGGCCACGGAACAGTGTCATCGCCGCGTGGCCGTGGGCATTGATCAGTCCCGGCGCCAACAGAACATCCGGCAGTTCACGGATTTCTGTCGCGTTACACTTCAACGCTTCGGCGCGCGGGCCGATAAACACGATGCAACCGTCACGGATGCCCAGGCCGTGCTCCTTGAGCACCACGCCTGCAGGTTCGACGGGGACCAGCCAGGTCGGCAGCAATAACAGGTCGAGCGCAATGGCAGGTTTCGGCATCGAGGGTCGGTTCCAGTGCTTTTGTAAAGGATGGCGAAGTATACCCGAGCGTCTTCGCGGGGGGATCGCTATAATCGGCGGCTTTTGTTCATGAGTGCGGGGTGTGGGATGCGCGATCGACTGTTGGCTGCGGAGAAAGTGAAGGCCATCGATTGGCGTGATGGCGCGCTGCACCTGCTGGATCAGCGTATTTTGCCGTTCGAGGAAACCTGGATCGCCTACACCAGCGCCGCCGGCGTGGCCGAGGCGATTCGCTCGATGGTCGTGCGGGGCGCGCCGGCTATTGGCATCAGTGCGGCCTATGGCATCGTCCTCGCGGCGCGGGCGCGGATTGCCGAGGGCGGCGACTGGTACGCGGCGCTGGAAGAGGATTTCGCGCTGTTGGCCGATTCGCGTCCGACCGCGGTCAATCTGTTCTGGGCGCTGGGCCGCATGCACGATCGCCTGGATCGCCTGAAAAGCAACGCCGATCCGCTGGCGGCGCTGGAAGCCGAAGCTATCGCCATTCATGAAAGCGACCGCGAGGCCAACCTGACCATGGCGCAGCTTGGTGTCGATTTGATTCGCAAACATCAGGGCAACGCTCAAGCCATCCTGACCCACTGCAACACCGGCGCGCTGGCCACCGGTGGGTTCGGAACTGCGCTGGGAGTGATCCGCGCGGCTTATATAGAAGGCATGGTCGAACGCGTCTATGCCGACGAGACCCGGCCGTGGCTGCAGGGCTCGCGGCTGACCGCGTGGGAACTGGCCAACGAAGGCATCCCGGTGACCCTGAACGCCGACTCCGCCGCCGCGCACATCATGAAAACCAAAGGCGTGACCTGGGTGATCGTCGGCGCCGACCGCATCACCGCCAATGGCGACGTGGCGAACAAGATCGGCACCTATCAACTGGCAGTCAATGCCATGCACCACGGCGTGCGCTTCATGGTGGTGGCGCCGAGTTCGACCATCGACATGAACCTCGCCAGCGGCGATGACATCCCGATCGAAGAGCGTGATGGCGCCGAGTTGCTGGAAGTCGGCGGTAAACGCGTCGGTGCCGATGTTGAAGCGTTCAACCCGGTGTTTGATGTCACCCCGGCGGATCTGATCGATGCGATCGTCACCGAGAAAGGCATCGTCGAGCGCCCGGACACCGCGAAAATGGCCCTGCTGATGTGTCGCAAGCGCCTGCATTGAAGGACTATTGCGTCTGAGCGGACCCCATCGCTGGCAAGCCAGCTCCCACAGGTTTTGTGCCCGGCATTGAACCTGTGGGAGCTGGCTTGCCAGCGATGAGGGCCTGAATGTCAATAAACAACTGTAAATCTGCCCCAGATTTCACATTCAAAGAAGCTCAGAGCTTCTGTCGTCCCCCTCAAGCCTGTCATCGGTCAACTAACTATGCTCCATGCGCATCTGGGGGATAGGTGCGTGGCGGCCTTTGTGATAACATCCGGCGTTTTCCGAGGCGGCTCCACGGAGCTGTCTTTACTGCGCAAATCCGCGATCCAATGTTGATTTGTCGTAAGTCGGCGCATGGCACTCGGCCGGCCCCGACGAGCTTCGTTGCTCCCACATGGATATGACGAAGTTTCACCAGAAAAAGGAATCAGGCTTCTCATGGGCGAACTGGCCAAAGAAATCCTCCCGGTCAATATCGAAGACGAGCTGAAACAGTCCTACCTCGACTACGCAATGAGCGTGATCGTCGGCCGTGCACTGCCGGATGCGCGCGATGGCCTCAAGCCCGTGCACCGTCGCGTACTGTTCGCGATGAGCGAGCTGGGCAACGACTACAACAAGCCGTACAAGAAATCTGCCCGTGTCGTCGGCGACGTGATCGGTAAGTATCACCCGCACGGTGACACTGCCGTATACGACACCATCGTTCGTATGGCCCAGCCTTTCTCCCTGCGCTACCTGCTGGTCGACGGCCAGGGCAACTTCGGGTCGGTCGACGGCGACAACGCTGCGGCCATGCGATACACCGAAGTGCGCATGACCAAGCTGGCGCACGAGCTGCTGGCTGACCTGCACAAGGAAACCGTAGACTGGGTGCCGAACTACGACGGCACCGAACTGATCCCGGCGGTCATGCCGACCCGCGTACCGAACCTGCTGGTCAACGGTTCCAGCGGTATCGCCGTGGGCATGGCGACCAACATTCCGCCGCACAACCTCGGTGAAGTCATCGACGGTTGCCTGGCCCTCATCGACAATCCCGAGCTGACCGTCGATGAGCTGATGCAATACATTCCCGGTCCGGACTTCCCGACGGCCGCGATCATCAACGGTCGTGCCGGCGTCATCGAAGCCTACCGCACCGGTCGCGGGCGCATTTACATGCGTGCCCGCTCGATCATCGAAGACATCGACAAGGTCGGTGGCCGTCAGCAGATCGTCATCACCGAGCTGCCTTACCAGCTGAACAAGGCGCGTCTGATCGAGAAGATCGCCGAGCTGGTCAAAGAGAAGAAGCTCGAAGGCATCACCGAGCTGCGCGACGAGTCCGACAAGGACGGTATGCGTGTCGTGATCGAACTGCGTCGCGGCGAAGTGCCTGAGGTGATCCTCAACAACCTCTACGCCCAGACCCAGCTGCAATCGGTATTCGGCATCAACATCGTCGCGCTGATCGACGGCCGCCCGCGCATCCTCAACCTCAAGGATCTGCTGGAAGCCTTCGTCCGTCACCGTCGCGAAGTGGTCACCCGTCGTACCGTGTTCGAACTGCGCAAGGCGCGCGAGCGTGGGCACATTCTCGAAGGCCAGGCCGTTGCCCTGTCGAACATCGACCCGGTGATCGCCCTGATCAAGGCGTCGCCAACGCCGTCGGAAGCCAAGGAAGCGCTGATCAGCACGCCTTGGGAATCCTCGGCTGTGGTGGCGATGGTTGAGCGTGCCGGTGCCGATTCGTGCCGTCCGGAAAACCTCGATCCGCAATACGGTCTGCGTGAAGGCAAGTACTTCCTGTCGCCAGAACAGGCGCAAGCCATTCTGGAACTGCGCCTGCACCGTCTGACCGGTCTGGAGCACGAGAAGCTGCTGGCCGAGTACCAGGAGATCCTCAACCAGATCGGGGAGCTGATCCGCATCCTCAACAGCGCTGTGCGCCTGATGGAAGTGATCCGCGAAGAGCTGGAAGTGATCCGCGCCGAATACGGCGATGTGCGCCGCACCGAAATTCTCGATGCCCGTCTCGACCTGACCCTGGGTGACATGATCCCGGAAGAAGAACGCGTCGTGACCATCTCCCACGGTGGCTACGCCAAGACCCAGCCGCTGGCTGCTTACCAGGCTCAACGTCGTGGCGGCAAAGGCAAGTCGGCCACCGGCGTCAAGGACGAGGACTACATCGCTCACCTGCTGGTTGCCAACAGCCACACCACGCTGCTGCTGTTCTCCAGCAAGGGCAAGGTGTACTGGCTCAAGACCTACGAGATTCCGGAAGCATCCCGCGCGGCCCGTGGTCGTCCGCTCGTCAACCTGCTGCCGCTGGATGATGGTGAATACATCACCACCATGCTGCCGGTCGAGGAATACACCGAAGGTCACTACATCTTCATGGCCACCGCCAACGGCACCGTGAAGAAGACCCCGCTGGAATCCTTCAGCCGTCAGCGCAGCGTCGGTCTGATCGCGCTGGAGCTGGACGAAGGCGACGTGCTGATCTCTGCGGCCATCACCGATGGCGAGCGCGAAGTGATGCTGTTCTCCGACGGCGGCAAGGTCACCCGTTTCAAAGAGTCCGACGTGCGTGCCATGGGCCGTACCGCTCGCGGCGTACGCGGCATGCGTCTGCCGGAAGGGCAGAAGCTGATTTCCATGCTGATCCCGGAAGAAGGCAGCCAGATCCTCACCGCTTCCGAGCGTGGTTATGGCAAGCGCACCGCGATCACCGAGTTCCCTGAGTACAAGCGTGGCGGTCAGGGCGTGATCGCCATGGTCAGCAACGAGCGTAACGGCCGTCTGGTCGGCGCGGTACAGGTGCTCGACGGCGAAGAAATCATGCTGATCTCCGATCAGGGCACCCTGGTGCGTACCCGTGTCGGCGAAGTGTCGAGCCTGGGCCGTAATACTCAGGGCGTGACGCTGATCAAGCTGGCCAAGGATGAAACCCTGGTCGGGCTGGAGCGGGTTCAGGAGCCTTCGGAAATCGAAGGCGAAGAGCTCGAAGGTGAAGAGGGCGAGGAAATCGCAGGCAGCGTCGGTATCGACGAGGCCGCAGACGACCAGCAACTCGACGCCGCAGCAGACGAAGAACCGCAGGAATAAGCGGACAAACGAGGGGGCGGATGAGAATTCGCCCCCTTGTTATTTGTCTGCTACGAATTTTCGACATCATGGAGATCCCCTGTGGGAGCGAGCCTGCTCGCGAAAGCAGGCGCCGCGGTACCTCTGAAGCACCGCGGTGATGCATTCGCGAGCAGGCTCGCTCCCACAGGGCCATGTTGATCAGTAGTGTGATTTATTGCGTGATACCACCAAATCAGAGCGAGATTGGATGTGAGCAAGCGAGCCTATAACTTCTGCGCCGGTCCGGCGGCGCTGCCTGAAGCTGTCCTGCAGCGCGCCCAGGGTGAACTCCTTGATTGGCACGGCAAGGGTCTGTCGGTCATGGAAATGAGCCATCGCAGCGATGAGTTCGTGTCCATTGCCACCCAGGCCGAGCAGGATCTGCGTGACCTGCTGAATATCCCGTCGAACTACAAAGTGCTGTTTCTGCAGGGCGGCGCCAGCCAGCAGTTCGCGCAGATCCCGCTGAACCTGTTGCCTGAAGGCGGCTCGGCCGACTACATCGACACCGGTATCTGGTCGCAGAAAGCCATCGAAGAAGCCTCGCGCTATGGCCACGTCAACGTTGCTGCCACTGCCAAGCCTTACGACTATTTCGCCATCCCAGGCCAGAACGAGTGGAATCTGTCGAAAGATGCCGCGTACGTTCACTACGCGCCGAACGAAACCATCGGTGGTCTGGAATTTCAGTGGATCCCGCAAACCGGTGACGTACCGCTGGTGGCGGACATGTCTTCGGACATCCTCTCGCGCCCGGTCGATATTTCGCGTTTCGGCATGATCTACGCCGGCGCGCAGAAGAACATCGGCCCGAGCGGCATCGTCGTCAACATCATCCGCGAAGACCTGCTCGGCAAAGCGCGCTCGCTGTGCCCGACCATGCTTAATTACAAGGTCGCGGCCGATAACGGCTCGATGTACAACACCCCGCCGACCCTCGCCTGGTACTTGTCCGGTCTGGTGTTCCAGTGGCTGAAAGAGCAGGGCGGCGTCGAAGCGATCGCCAGGCTCAACGACGTCAAGCAGCGCACCCTGTACGACTTCATCGACGCCAGTGGCCTCTACAGCAACCCGATCAACAAGTCGGATCGCTCGTGGATGAACGTACCGTTCCGTCTGGCTGATGATCGTCTGGACAAGCCATTCCTTGCCGGTGCTGACGAGCGCGGTCTGCTCAACCTCAAGGGTCACCGTTCGGTGGGCGGTATGCGCGCCTCCATCTACAACGCCGTCGACATCACTGCGGTCAACGCGCTGGTGGCGTACATGGCGGAATTCGAGAAGGAACACGGCTGATGTCCGAGCAAGAACTCAAGGCACTGCGCGTTCGCATCGACGCTCTGGACACCAAAGTCCTCGAGCTGATCAGTGAGCGTGCGCGTTGCGCCCAGGAAGTCGCCCGCGTGAAGATGGCCTCGCTGGCCGAAGGCGAAGTGCCGGTGTTCTATCGTCCTGAGCGCGAAGCTCAGGTGCTCAAACGGGTGATGGAGCGCAACCAGGGGCCGCTGGGCAACGAAGAAATGGCGCGGTTGTTCCGCGAAATCATGTCGTCGTGCCTGGCGCTGGAGCAGCCACTGAAAGTGGCTTATCTCGGTCCTGAAGGCACCTTCACCCAAGCGGCAGCGATGAAGCACTTCGGTCACGCGGTGATCAGCAAGCCGATGGCGGCGATTGATGAAGTGTTCCGTGAAGTCGCCGCCGGTGCGGTGAATTTCGGCGTGGTGCCGGTGGAAAACTCCACCGAAGGCGCGGTCAATCACACGCTGGACAGCTTCCTCGAGCACGACATGGTGATCTGTGGCGAAGTCGAGTTGCGCATCCACCATCATCTGCTGGTCGGCGAAAATACCAAGACCGACAGTATCAGCCGCATCTACTCCCACGCGCAGTCGCTGGCTCAGTGCCGCAAGTGGCTGGATGCGCATTACCCGAATGTCGAACGCGTCGCGGTGTCGAGCAACGCCGAAGCGGCCAAACGGGTCAAGGGTGAGTGGAATTCGGCAGCGATCGCTGGCGACATGGCGGCAGGGCTATATGGCCTGACGCGTCTGGCCGAGAAGATCGAAGATCGCCCGGACAACTCGACCCGCTTCCTGATGATCGGTAGTCAGGAAGTGCCGCCGACCGGCGACGACAAGACCTCGATCATCGTGTCGATGAGCAACAAGCCCGGCGCGCTCCATGAGCTGCTGGTGCCGTTCCACGACAATGGCATCGACCTGACCCGCATCGAAACCCGTCCGTCGCGCAGCGGCAAATGGACCTACGTGTTCTTCATCGACTTTGTCGGCCACCACCGTGATCCGTTGATCAAAGGTGTGCTGGAAAAGATCAGTCAGGAAGCAGTAGCACTCAAAGTGCTGGGTTCCTACCCGAAAGCAGTTCTCTAAGGGGCGGTAGCAAATGAGTGGCAACTTCCTCGCTCTGGCACAGCCGGGCGTGCAACAACTTTCGCCGTACGTTCCGGGCAAGCCTGTGGACGAACTGGCGCGCGAGCTGGATCTGGATCCGGCAAAGATCGTCAAACTGGCGAGCAACGAAAACCCATTGGGCGCCAGCCCGAAGGCATTGGCGGCGATTCGCGAAGAGCTGGCCGAGATGACCCGCTACCCGGACGGCAATGGTTTCGCCCTGAAGTCGCTGCTCGCCGAGCAGTGCCGCGTCGAGCTGAATCAGGTCACGCTGGGTAATGGCTCCAACGATATTCTTGAACTGGTTGCGCGTGCCTACCTGGCACCGGGCCTGAATGCGGTGTTCAGTGAGCACGCCTTTGCGGTGTATCCGATCGCGACTCAAGCAGTCGGCGCACAAGCCAAAGTCGTTCCAGCCAAAGACTGGGGCCATGACCTGCCGGCGATGCTTACGGCCATCGATGCCAACACCCGCGTGGTGTTTATTGCCAACCCGAACAACCCGACCGGCACCTGGTTCGGCGCCGAAGCGCTGGACGAATTCCTGCAGGACGTTCCCGAGCATGTGCTGGTAGTCCTCGACGAGGCTTACATCGAGTACGCCGAAGGCAGTGATTTGCCGGACGGTCTCGACTTCCTCGCGGCGTACCCGAACCTGCTGGTGTCGCGCACCTTCTCCAAGGCCTATGGTCTGGCCGCGCTGCGCGTCGGTTATGGCTTGTCGACGCCTGTGGTGGCAGAAGTGCTGAACCGCGTTCGCCAGCCGTTCAATGTCAACAGCCTCGCGTTGGCGGCGGCGTGTGCGGCGCTGAAGGACGAGGAATATCTGGCGCAAAGCCGTCAGCTCAACGAAGCCGGCATGCAGCAGTTGCAGGCGGGTTTCCGTGAGCTGGGACTGAGCTGGATCGAGTCCAAAGGCAACTTCATCTGTGTCGATCTCGGCCAGGTCGCGGCGCCGATTTTCCAGGGCTTGCTGCGCGAAGGCGTGATCGTGCGTCCGGTGGCCAATTACGGCATGCCGAACCACCTGCGGGTGACCATCGGTCTGCCGGCCGAAAACAGCCGTTTCCTCGAGGCGCTGCGCAAGGTTCTGGCTCGTGGTTGATGTCACTGCGCTGCAACCTGCTGCACCTATGATCGGTCGCCTTGTGGTGGTCGGTCTGGGGTTGATCGGTGGTTCGTTTGCCAAGGGTCTGCGTGAAAGCGGCCTGTGCCGTGAGGTGGTTGGTGTTGATCTCGACCCGCAATCGCGCAAGCTCGCGGTCGAATTGGGTGTGGTTGATCGCTGCGAAGACGATTTGGCGGCGGCTTGCGTCGGTGCCGATGTGATTCAGCTGGCGGTGCCGATTCTGGCCATGGAAAAGCTGCTCGCGCGTCTGGCTGTCATGGATCTGGGGCAGGCGATTCTTACGGATGTCGGCAGCGCCAAAGGCAACGTGGTGCGCGCGGCGACCGAGGCGTTCGGCGGCATGCCGGCGCGCTTCGTCCCCGGGCACCCGATTGCCGGTTCCGAGCAGAGCGGGGTGGAAGCCTCGAATGCCGAGCTGTTCCGCCGGCACAAGGTGATCCTGACGCCGCTCGAGCAGACCGATCCTGCCGCGCTGGCGCTGGTCGATCGCCTGTGGCGCGAACTGGGCGCCGATGTCGAGCACATGCAGGTCGAGCGTCACGATGAAGTGCTGGCCGCGACCAGTCATCTGCCGCACCTGCTGGCTTTCGGCCTGGTCGATTCATTGGCCAAGCGCAATGAAAATCTGGAGATCTTCCGTTACGCTGCCGGTGGTTTTCGCGATTTCACAAGAATCGCCGGAAGCGACCCGGTGATGTGGCACGACATCTTCCTCGCCAACCGCGAGGCTGTCCTGCGCACACTCGATACATTTCGCAGCGACCTCGACGCCTTGCGCGACGCGGTCGATGCAGGGGATGGGCACCAATTGTTGGGCGTTTTCACGCGCGCCCGGGTTGCCCGCGAGCATTTCAGTAAAATCCTGGCCCGCAGGGCCTATGTGGACGCTATGAATTCCAACGATCTGATCTTCCTGGCTCAACCTGGTGGCCGCCTGTCCGGTCGGATTCGCGTACCGGGTGACAAATCGATTTCCCACCGTTCGATCATGCTCGGCTCGCTGGCCGAAGGCGTCACCGAAGTCGAAGGCTTCCTTGAGGGCGAAGACGCCCTGGCGACCTTGCAGGCGTTTCGCGACATGGGCGTGGTCATCGAAGGCCCGCACCACGGCCGCGTTACCATCCACGGTGTCGGCCTGCACGGCCTGAAACCTGCGCCGGGCCCGATCTATCTGGGCAACTCTGGCACCTCGATGCGTCTGCTCTCTGGCCTGCTGGCGGCGCAGAACTTCGACAGCACCTTGACCGGCGACGCTTCGCTGTCCAAGCGTCCGATGAATCGCGTGGCCAATCCGCTGCGGGAAATGGGCGCCGTGATCGAAACCGCTGCCGAAGGTCGTCCACCGATGACCATTCGCGGTGGCCACAAGCTCAAAGGCCTGACCTACACCATGCCGATGGCCAGTGCCCAGGTGAAATCCTGCCTGCTGCTTGCCGGTCTCTATGCTGAAGGCAAGACCACGGTGACCGAGCCGGCACCGACCCGCGATCACACCGAGCGCATGCTGCGTGGCTTCGGCTACCCGGTCAGCGTTGACGGCGCCACGGCTTCGGTCGAGTCCGGCGGCAAGCTCACCGCGACTCACATCGAAGTGCCGGGCGATATCTCGTCGTCGGCGTTCTTCCTCGTCGCGGCCTCGATCGCCGAGGGTTCCGAGCTGGTGCTCGAGCACGTTGGCATCAACCCGACCCGTACTGGCGTGATCGATATCCTGCGACTGATGGGCGCCGATATCACTCTGGAAAACCAGCGTGAAGTGGGCGGCGAGCCAGTGGCTGATTTGCGCGTGCGGGCAGCTAAACTCAAAGGTATCGAGATTCCGGAAGCGCTGGTGCCGCTGGCGATCGACGAATTCCCGGTCCTGTTCGTCGCTGCTGCATGCGCCGAAGGGCGTACCGTGCTGACCGGTGCCGAAGAGCTGCGGGTCAAGGAGTCCGATCGGATTCAGGTCATGGCGGACGGCTTGCTGGCGCTGGGCGTCAAGTGCGAACCGACCCCGGACGGCATCATCATCGACGGCGGCCAGATCGGCGGCGGTGAAGTGCACGGTCACGGCGATCACCGTATCGCCATGGCGTTCAGCGTTGCCTCGTTGCGCGCTACCGCACCGATCCGCATCCACGATTGCGCCAACGTCGCGACCTCGTTCCCCAACTTCCTCGCGCTGTGCGGGCAAGTCGGCATTCGTGTGGCACAAGAGGCTCAGTCGTGAAAAACATTGCACCGGTCATCACCATCGATGGGCCAAGCGGCTCCGGTAAAGGCACGGTTGCCGGGATTCTGGCCAAGCGTCTGGGCTGGAACCTGCTGGATTCCGGTGCGCTTTATCGCTTGCTCGCGTTTGCTGCGCATAACCATGGCGTCGACCTGACCAATGAAGAGCTGCTGAAGACATTGGCCGCTCATCTGGATGTGCAGTTCATCGCCGCGACCGAAGGTCAGCTGCAGCGGATTATTCTCGAAGGCGACGAAGTCAGCGATGTCATTCGCACCGAAAGCGTCGGTTCCGGGGCCTCGCAAGTGGCTGCGCTGCCCGCCGTACGCGAGGCGCTGCTGCAGCGCCAGCGTGCGTTTCAGGAAGCGCCGGGTCTGGTGGCGGACGGTCGCGACATGGGCACGGTGGTATTTCCGGGTGCACCGCTGAAGATTTTCCTCACCGCCAGTGCCGAGGAGCGGGCGCGCCGTCGATATTTGCAGTTGAAGGGCAAAGTCGAGGGTGTTAGTCTGTCGAGTCTGCTAGATGAGATCCGTGCACGCGATGAGCGTGACACCCAGCGCGCAGTAGCCCCGCTCAAGCCGGCGGCCGACGCGATTCAGCTGGATTCAACGGAGCTTTCCATCGATCAGGTGCTTGAACGCATCATGAGCGAGATCGCCATTCGCGATATCGCCGGGTGACCAAGAAGGCCGCAGGGGACCAGTCATAGTCCTGCGGTGCTTCTTTTAAATGAAACTAACCCACACCGTCTGGGGTGTGGAGATGGGCGTTTACTTCGCCCTCATCTACAGGAATTAAAATGAGCGAAAGCTTTGCGGAACTCTTTGAAGAAAGCCTGAAAACCCTGAACCTTCAGGCAGGCTCCATCATCACCGGTGTTATCGTTGATATCGATTACCAGGCTCGCTGGGTAACCGTTCACGCTGGTCTGAAGTCTGAAGCACTCATCCCGCTTGAGCAGTTCTACAACGATGCTGGCGAACTGAACATCAACGTTGGTGATGAAGTTCACGTTGCTCTGGATTCGGTTGAAGACGGCTTTGGCGAAACCAAGCTGTCCCGTGAAAAAGCCAAGCGCGCTGAATGCTGGATCGTTCTGGAAGCAGCCTTCGCAGCCGAGGAAGTGGTCAAGGGCGTTATCAACGGTAAGGTTAAAGGCGGCTTCACTGTCGACGTTAACGGCATCCGTGCGTTCCTGCCAGGTTCCCTGGTTGACGTCCGTCCAGTGCGCGACACCACGCACCTGGAAGGCAAAGAGCTGGAATTCAAGGTCATCAAGCTGGACCAGAAGCGCAACAACGTTGTCGTTTCCCGTCGCAGCGTCCTCGAAGCCGAGAACTCCGCCGAGCGTGAAGCTCTGCTGGAATCCCTGCAGGAAGGCCAGCAAGTCAAAGGTATCGTCAAAAACCTCACCGATTACGGCGCATTCGTCGATCTGGGTGGCGTGGACGGCCTGCTGCACATCACCGACATGGCCTGGAAGCGCATCAAGCATCCTTCCGAGATCGTCAACGTTGGTGACGAAATCGACGTCAAGGTTCTGAAATACGATCGCGAACGCAACCGTGTTTCCCTGGGCCTGAAGCAACTGGGCGAAGATCCATGGGTTGCTATCAAAGCCCGTTACCCAGAAGGCACTCGCGTTACCGCTCGTGTTACCAACCTGACCGACTACGGCTGCTTCGCTGAGCTGGAAGAAGGCGTTGAAGGTCTGGTACACGTTTCGGAAATGGACTGGACCAACAAGAACATCCACCCTTCGAAAGTCGTACAAGTCGGCGACGAAGTGGAAGTCATGGTTCTGGACATCGACGAAGAGCGTCGTCGTATCTCCCTGGGCATCAAGCAGTGCAAGTCGAACCCATGGGAAGACTTCTCTGGCCAGTTCAACAAGGGCGACAAGATCTCCGGCACCATCAAGTCGATCACCGATTTCGGTATCTTCATTGGTCTGGACGGCGGCATCGACGGTCTGGTTCACCTGTCCGACATCTCCTGGAACGAAGTGGGCGAAGAAGCCGTGCGTCGTTTCAAGAAGGGCGACGAGCTGGACACCGTCATCCTGTCGGTTGACCCGGAGCGCGAGCGCATCTCCCTGGGCATCAAGCAACTGGAAAGCGATCCGTTCTCCGAGTACGTCTCGGTTAACGACAAGGGCGCTATCGTGACCGGTACCGTGAAAGAAGTTGACGCCAAAGGCGCCATCATCGTTCTGGCCGACGACATCGAAGCTACCCTGAAAGCCTCCGAAATCAGCCGTGACCGCGTTGAAGACGCGCGCAACGTTCTGAAAGAAGGCCAGGAAGTTGAAGCCAAGATTATCAGCGTTGATCGCAAGAGCCGCGTAATCCAGCTCTCGATCAAGTCGAAAGACGATGCTGAAGAGAAAGAAGCCATCCAGAGCCTGAAAGCAGCTCCGGAAGGCGAAGCAGCTGACACCACTATGGCGGCACTGCTGCGTCAAGCAATGGCCAAACAGAACTGAGTTCTGCTTGATCATTAAAAAGGGCGACTTCGGTCGCCCTTTTTTGTGCCTGCTATTTGGTCTTTGTACGTCCGTGCATGAAACCAATGGCTTCGCCTGCGGGTCTGTTTCTTTAATCGGATCAATCGCCTATTCGCGACTAAGCTTGATCTTGAGTATTAGTCGTCAGGCTTGCCTGGCATAAGGAAGTGGATGAACAAGTTATTTGTTGTTGCGGTGGTATTGGCGCTGGCAGGTTGCACCACTAGTGCGAAAACCCATGCGGTGCGCGGCGTCAGTGGTATCGAGGTCGATTGCTCCGGGTTGGGTTCCGGTTGGGAAAAGTGCCAGAAGCGTGCAGCGAAGGAGTGTAAAGGCAAGGGCTATAAGGTCATCACCCGTTCTGACGATGCCAAAGATGAAGACGAATACCCGTTTGGCTTTAATCCGGCGGGCTTCGTGACCCGGACCATGCTGGTGATGTGTCGTTAGGGTAGCGGCGATCCGGCTCGCCACTGGAGTGCCCTGAAAATGGGCGTTTTGACCCCGGGAAAGATATGTCAATCCCTGGGCTGTTCAAAATCTTCCGGGCATGCTAAAACCTTTCAAGCGCTGATCTAGCTGCTTGAAAAAGAAGGGAAAAATATGACGAAGTCGGAGTTGATCGAACGAATTGTCACCCATCAAGGGCTACTCTCATCCAAGGATGTGGAGCTGGCCATCAAGACCATGCTTGAACAAATGTCTCAGTGCCTCGCCACCGGTGATCGTATCGAGATCCGTGGTTTCGGCAGCTTCTCCCTGCATTACCGCGCGCCACGTGTCGGCCGCAACCCAAAGACCGGCCAGTCTGTCAGTCTGGACGGTAAATTCGTTCCGCATTTCAAACCGGGCAAGGAATTGCGTGACCGCGTGAACGAGGAAGAGGAGGAGGGCGCTTGATCTTCGCTATTCAAATTCAAGGGGGCGTGGATGCGTAACCTCAAACGCATATTGCTTGGCGTTTTTCTTCTGCTGATGGTTCTGGTTGTTCTGGCGTTTGTGCTGGAAAACCAGCAATCGGTTTCGCTTTTGTTTCTGGGTTTTTCCGGCCCGCAGTTGCCGGTGTCGGTAGTTGCAGTGTTGGCGTTGCTGATTGGTATGCTCATCGGTCCAATTTTGGGCTGGTTTCTTGGACGTTCGTCCAGAGCTGCACGCAAGCGACTGGTCTGAAAACGACAGGCGCACGGCATCTGTCGAAATTGCGCCTCAGCCTGTCTTTATCCATTAGTAAAACCATCATTAAGCTGTAAAATGCGTCCCTTGTTCGATCGTGCCTTAATGCATGTCGATTCAGACTGACTCTGACGGATGCCAACTGATAGTGGCTTCTGCATTCATGGATTAGACCGCGCTCGCTGGCAGCGCTGTCCGCAGCTCAAGGGTATCGTTTCGCGTGAAAATTCTAGTTACCGGCGGTGCCGGCTTCATTGGCTCGGCAGTCATCCGTCACATCATCTCCAACACTTCCGATGCAGTCGTTAACGTCGACAAGCTGACGTACGCCGGCAATCTGGAGTCCCTGGCAGAAGTCAGCCAGAATTCGCGATACGCCTTCGAGCGCGTCGATATCTGCGATCGTGATCAGATCGACCGCGTTCTGCGTGAGCACCAACCGGATGCAATCATGCACCTGGCCGCTGAATCTCACGTCGACCGCTCGATCTCCGGCCCGTCCGAGTTCATCCAGACCAACATCATTGGCACTTACACACTCCTAGAAGCAGCGCGCCACTACTGGGCTGCGCTGGACGACACCCGCAAAGCCAATTTCCGCTTCCACCACATTTCGACTGACGAAGTTTACGGAGACCTCGAAGGTCCGGAAGACCTCTTCACCGAAACCACCCCTTACCAGCCAAGCTCGCCATATTCGGCCAGTAAGGCCAGCTCCGACCATCTGGTCCGTGCCTGGGCCCGCACTTATGGCCTGCCGACACTGGTTACCAACTGCTCGAACAACTACGGCCCATGCCACTTCCCTGAAAAGTTGATCCCGCTGATCATTCTCAACGCGCTGGAAGGCAAGCCACTGCCGGTGTACGGCAAAGGCAATCAGGTTCGTGATTGGCTGTACGTCGAAGATCACGCACGCGCGCTGTACAAAGTCGTCACCGAGGGCGTCATCGGCGAGACTTACAACATCGGCGGTCATAACGAAAAACAAAACATCGAAGTCGTGCATACACTGTGTGCATTGCTCGATGAATTGCGTCCTGATTCTGCTCACCGTCCGCATGCCAGCCTGATTACCTATGTTCAGGACCGTCCTGGTCATGATGTGCGTTATGCAATCGATGCGAGCAAGATTCAGCGTGAACTGGGTTGGACTCCGGAAGAGACTTTTGAGACTGGTATTCGCAAGACTGTTGAGTGGTATCTGAATAACACCGAGTGGGTTGAGCACGTTAAGAGCGGTAGCTACCAGCAGTGGATTGATCAGAACTATGCGGATCGTTCGAGCAAGGCATGAGAATCCTTTTGCTGGGCAAGAACGGCCAGGTCGGCTGGGAGTTGCAACGGTCCTTGGCGCCGCTTGGCGAGTTGATCGCCCTGGATCGTCACTCTGTCGATGGGTTGTGCGGTGATTTGTCCGATCTGGAAGCATTGCGGGCAACGATTCGGCAGATTAAACCCGATATCATCGTCAACGCCGCCGCATACACCGCAGTCGACAAGGCTGAGTCCGACGTAGAGCTGGCCGATCGTGTGAATGGTGAGGCAAGCCGGCTCTTGGGCGAAGAGGCCGCACTTTTGGGTGCCTTGCTGGTTCATTACTCCACTGATTATGTTTTCAGCGGCGAAGGCCACCGCCCCTGGCAAGAGACCGATGCGGTCGCTCCGGTCAATCGGTATGGCGCGAGCAAGCTGGCAGGTGAGCAGGCGATCACAGTGTCGGGATGCAAGCACTTGATCTTCCGTACAAGCTGGGTCTACGGCGCCCGAGGCAATAACTTTGCCAAAACCATGATGCGTCTTGCAGAAGATCGCGAGACACTGAGTGTTATTGCTGATCAGATTGGTGCGCCAACGGGTGCCGATCTGATTGCCGATGTCACTGCGTTAACGATTCGCCAAGTGCTCCAACGGCCGGAACTGTCAGGTTTATATCATCTGGCCGCCGCTGGCGAGGTGTCGTGGCACGGTTACGCAAGTTACGTTATCGAGTTTGCTCAGGCCAATGGCGAGCAGCTTGCGGTGACCACGATAAGTGCGATCGATACAACCGCTTATCCTACCCCCGCGCGTCGGCCTTTAAATTCACGCTTGAATACCCAGAAGCTGCGCGACAATTTTTCTCTACACTTGCCGGATTGGCAAAGTGGTGTGACCCGAATGCTTAGGGAAGTTCTGAACAAATGACCACGAAAAATCGTAAAGGCATTATTCTCGCCGGCGGCTCGGGCACGCGCCTGCACCCGCTGACTCTTGGTGTTTCCAAGCAAATGTTGCCTATTTACGACAAGCCGATGATTTTTTATCCGCTGTCCGTTTTGATGCTGGCGGGTATGCGAGAAATCCTAATTATTTCCACGCCGGAAGATTTGCCGTGCTTCCGTAAACTGCTGGGTAATGGAAGCGTGTACGGGATCAAGCTTACTTATGCCGAGCAGCCTAGTCCGGACGGCCTGGCCCAGGCGTTCATTATTGGTGAAGAGTTCATCGGTCAGGATCCATGCTGTCTGATTCTGGGGGACAACATCTTCTACGGTCAGCATTTCTCGGACAACTTGCGCTCCGCCAGTACCCAACAAAAGGGAGCTACCGTATTTGGCTACCACGTCTCCGATCCTGAACGCTTTGGTGTCGTCGAGTTTGATAAAAGTGGCAAGGCTTTGAGTATCGAAGAGAAGCCGCTGAAGCCAAAATCGAACTATGCGGTCACCGGTCTGTATTTCTATGATAACGATGTGGTCGAGATCGCCAAGAACATCAAGCCCTCCGAGCGTGGCGAGCTGGAAATCACCGACGTCAACCGTGCGTATCTGGAGCGCCAGACCCTGAGCGTGGAAATGCTCGGTCGCGGGTTTGCCTGGCTGGATACCGGTACTCACGACTCTCTGCTTGAAGCCAGTCACTTCGTTCACACGATCGAACAGCGTCAGGGTCTGAAAGTGGCGTGTCTGGAAGAGATCGCCTATCACAATGGCTGGATTTCTGCCGAGCAGCTTAACGCACAAGCGCAAGCACTGAAGAAGACGGGTTACGGTCAATACCTTCAGAAGTTGCTGGACTCGCCGTCTGCCTGATCGAAAGTTCTGACTTTCGCAATGCTATGTTTAACGCTGCAAGCAGGAATGGCATGCCAGTAGAACATCCCAAGGTTGCGATTTTGCTGGCCGCCTACAATGGCATGCAGTGGATCGAGGAGCAGTTGGCCTCGATCCTCGGTCAGACAGCTGTCGACGTAACCGTTTATATAAGTATTGATCCCTCCACTGACGGTACTGAGGCATGGTGCGCCGATTATGCTGCACAGCATCCGAACGTAATCGTCCTGCCCGACGCCGGTGCGTTTGGTGGGGCCTCCCGCAACTTCTTCCGTTTGCTTCGAGATGTTGATCTTGAAGGCTACGATTTCATCGCGTTCGCTGATCAGGATGACGTCTGGTATCTGGACAAGATCGAGCGCGCTATCCGGTCGATCAAATCTCTTGGCGTGGATGCTTACTCGAGTAACGTAGTTGCGTTCTGGCCTGATGGTCGTAACCAGGTACTGGACAAGGCCCAGCCGCAAACCCGCTGGGACTTTCTCTTTGAGGCTGCCGGACCGGGCTGTACGTATGTCATGAGCCAAAGGATGATGCAGTTGCTGAAGGTCTCATTGTTGAAACATTGGGATGCCTTGCAACAGGTCAGTCTGCATGACTGGTATTGCTATGCGTTCGCACGCAGTCGTGGTGTACGCTGGTTCATTGATCCGCAGCCATCCATGTGTTATCGCCAGCACGAAAGTAATCAGGTCGGGGCCAATTCAGGTATAAATTCACTGATTGCGCGTTATAAAATTATCCATGACGGTTGGTGGTTTTCTCAGATTCGAATGATTGCGCAGTTGGTGGGTCTCGCCGATGATCCATTCGTCCGGCAATGGTTACCTTTGGGGCGTCGACAATTATTGCGGCTGTCGTTAAAAGCCGGTGAATGTCGTCGTCGAACCAGGGACAAGCTGTTCTTTTTCTTTATTTGTTGCGCGACTGCCGTGATCGGGAAGAAAAACAAATGAAAGGTGCTCGGGTATTGGTGACCGGGGCGACGGGGTTTGTCGGCGAGGCCGTGGTGTTCCGCCTGCTTCTCGACAAGATCTACACACCAGTTGCGGCTGCACGTAGCGAAACTCGGTTGAGTGGTTTGTGTGATGTCGTGCCTTTTGATTTGGATGAGCGCGTTTTATTGCCGCCATTGAATAATATCCAGACGGTGATTCATTGTGCGGCCAGGGTTCATGTAATGAACGAGTGTGAGGCTGATCCGCTTGCCATGTTTCGGCAAATGAATGTGCAGGGCACTGCGCGGCTGGCCCGTCATGCGGCAGCGTCCGGGGTAAAGCGCTTCATCTTTGTCAGTTCGATCAAGGTCAATGGCGAAGAGTCACCCGCCGGGAGACCCTTTACCGCAGCCGATATTCCCGCGCCTGTTGATCCTTACGGTATTTCCAAGTGCGAGGCAGAGGAAGTCGTGCGTCAAATAGCACTGGAAACCGCAATGGAGCTGGTAATTATTCGACCGCCCCTGGTTTACGGGCCGGGCGTCAAAGCTAACTTCCTAAATATGATGCGCTGGTTGCAAAAAGGATTGCCACTGCCATTGGGCGCATTGGGCAATCGCCGCAGCTTAGTGGCAATCAGTAATCTGGTGGATCTTTTGGTGACCTGCATCGATCATCCACAAGCAGCCAATCAAACTTTTCTGGTAAGTGATGGCGAAGATCTTTCGACCACTCAATTGCTTCAAAGGATGTCGAGCGCCCTGACTGTGCGAGCGCGATTGTTGCCCGTGCCTCCGTTTGTTCTGCGCCTTGGGGCAGCTTTATTGGGTAGGAGAGCCTTAGCTCAGCGACTCTGCGGCTCGTTACAGGTCGACATGGAAAAGACGCGCACAATACTGGAGTGGACGCCGCCCATCAGCGTGAGTCAGGCACTTCAGGCCACTGCCAACCATCTCCGGGAGCGCTAAATGTGTCAGTATTCTTTATGGATGTCACTTTTTCGCTAAGGCTTGCTCGATAAAGCACAGCAATTGATCTGACCCTCGATGGATTGGCAGATTGCCACCCTTTTGCCAATTAGGGCGCCTTGATACCCTACGCAGCCCAAATCCGTACGCCTTGGCAGGATTTTTCCGGCTCAAGGCAACATTCTGATTACTCTTTTCATACCATGACCACCGCCTTGTGCTGTTGAAGGTGGTGATGTCACTGGGCTATCAAATTGGTATGACTTATAATGGCAAATTTTTCGCTGTCGGGAGCGGTCCATGAGAGGGGCATGTAATTTTCATGCTGCCAAGGCTGTACCTCTTGATGTTGAGCGAAACGACATCGTCATTATTTTTTCTTCAATGCAATGGAGTGCTCGGTGGTAGCCCCTCTTCCACAATTTGATCAGACAGGCGAGCAGCCTGGCGGCGATTCTGACTTTAGTATTCAAGGTCATGAAACGCAATCGGCCCGCGTAACGATTCTGATGTGTACCTACAACGGTGAACGCTTTCTCGCACAACAACTGGATTCGATAGCTCGCCAGAGTTATCGCGAATGGACCGTCGTTGTTTCTGATGACGGTTCTACCGACGCGACACTGGATATTCTGCGCCAGTACAGCGCGATCTGGGGAGAAGGCCGGTTGACCATTCTGCAAGGGCCCAAGCGAGGGTTCGCGGCTAACTTCATGTCCGTTGCCTGCGATGCGCCCGTGCAATCGCAATTTTATGCGTGGGCCGACCAGGACGATATCTGGCAAGCCAATAAACTTGAGTCTGCCGTAAAGGTATTGGAGGCGCTGCCGTCCGGTCTTCCTGCTTTGTATTGCGGCCGGACCGAGTTGATTGGTGACTCGGGAACGGTCATCGGTCGCTCGCCGCTATTTTCTCGCCCCGCCAGTTTTGGCAATGCACTGGTACAAAGTCTGGCCGGGGGGAATACTATGGTATTCAATCATTTGGCTCGGGACGTACTCTGTCATGCTGGCGGCCAAGTGGATATCGTTTCCCATGACTGGTGGGCCTATCTACTGATTACCGGGGTGGGTGGCGAGGTCGTCTATGACGCCTCGCCTTCCATTCTGTACAGGCAGCATGAAGCGAATCTGATTGGCGCCAACTCAGGAGTGCGCGCACGGATCATGCGCTTGCGGATGATGTCTACGGGTCGCTTTCGTGACTGGAATGCCAAAAATATCGCTGCACTTGAAACGGTTCGCTCAAGCTTGAGTGCAGACAGCCTGCAGACCTTTGAGCAATTCAAGAAAGCCCGTGATTCAAAAGGATTCGGCCGTTTCGTCTGGCTTTACCGCGCGAAGGTCTATCGGCAGACGTGTTTGGGTAATCTTGGGCTGCTGCTGGCCGCGGTGCTCAACAGAATTTGATGCCCTCATCGTGCAAGGCAGGACGTGAAATTGCTCCGTGGCGTCCTCCCGGTATCTCAACAAGAGAGTTTTTGTATGAAGTCTGTCTCCCTCGATTTATCTCAGGTGTGTGCATAATGCTTAATTTTTCCACGTCGCCAAAGGAAATGGTCAACAGTTTCTGGCGTAATCGGAGCCTGATCGCGGCGCTTGTACAGCGAGAAGTCGTTGGGCGTTATCGTGGATCGTTCATGGGAATTCTCTGGTCGTTTTTTAACCCCGTGTTCATGTTGGTTGTCTACACCTTTGTCTTTAGCGTCGTTTTCAAGGCACGCTGGAGCGGCGGAAGTGACTCGAAAACCGAGTTTGCACTTATTCTGTTTGCGGGACTTATCGTCTTCAACTTCTTTGCGGAGTGTTTCAATCGAAGCCCGACGCTGATTCTCTCGAACGCCAACTATGTGAAGAAAGTCGTGTTTCCATTGGAGATCCTTCCTTGGATCACAGTCGGTTCGGCGCTCTTTCACATGGTGATCAGCCTGACTGTGTGGTTGCTGGCCTATTTGATACTGTTTGGCACGCCGCACCTGACCGTCCTGTTGTTCCCGTTGATTATCCTGCCGTTGATGCTGATGATCATGGGTTTGACGTGGGCCTTGGCGTCGCTCGGCGTTTACTTAAGAGATGTCGCGCAATTCATCGGCATCCTGACCACAGTCCTGATGTTTCTGTCGCCTATTTTTTACCCTGCCAGTGCGCTACCTGAGAAGTATCAACATCTACTGATGCTCAATCCGCTGACGCCTGCAATCGAGTACGCCCGGGACATTCTGTTTTGGGGAAAACTGCCTGACTTTACCGTATTGGGCATTTATCTCGCCGGCTCGGCGTTGATTGCATGGCTTGGATTCGCCTGGTTTCAGAAAACACGAAAAGGATTCGCCGATGTCATCTGAGGTCGCTATCAAGGTTCAAAATCTCAGTAAGTGCTATGAGATTTACGACAAACCGCGCGACAGACTGCTTCAGATGCTCAGTCGCGGGAAGAAAAAATATTGCCGTGAGTTCTGGGCGCTACGCGACGTTTCCTTCGAAATTCGCAAAGGCGAGACGGTCGGTATCGTTGGCCGCAACGGCAGTGGCAAGTCCACCTTGCTGCAAATTCTTTGCGGTACGTTGAATCCAACCAGTGGTACGGTTGAAACCCATGGCCGGATCGCTGCATTGCTCGAACTGGGCTCCGGATTCAATCCCGAGTTTACTGGACGCGAGAACGTCTACCTGAACGCCTCGATTCTGGGTTTGAGCAAAGAAGAAATCGACGCACGATATGATGCGATCATCGAATTCGCGGACATTGGCGATTTCATCAATCAACCGGTCAAGACATATTCGAGCGGTATGTTGGTGCGACTGGCGTTTTCCGTTCAGGCGCAAGTCGAGCCCGATATTCTTATTGTCGATGAAGCGCTGGCAGTGGGGGACGCAAAATTTCAGGCCCGTTGCTTTGATCGGTTGAAAAAGCTCAAGGAAAACGGCACGAGCATTCTGCTGGTAACGCACTCCAGCGAACAAATCGTTACGCACTGTGACCACGCCTTTCTTTTGAACAACGGTGTGCAGCTCGCTGAAGGCGAGCCGCGCATGGTCGTCAACCGTTACCTTGATTTGTTGTTCGGCAAGACTCAGCAATCGGCCTCTGTCGAAAGTGCAGAAGCGTCTGACCAGTTGGCAGCGTATCAAACGCCTGAAGGCGGCCTCGATGTATTTGAAACGCATCCGAACTACAACCCGAACGAATATCGTTGGGGTGACAGATCGGCCACTATCATCGACTTCCACCTGAGCGCAGAAGGGCTTGAGTACCCGATTGCCCTAGACACTGGCGTGCAGATCAAACTATCGGTATTTGTACGGTTTGATACTGATCTGGTGTGTCCGATTCTCGGGATGACGATCAAGACCAAAGAGGGCGTTACCCTCTATGGCGTAAATAGTGAAACGCTGGATTGCCTGGAATTTAGAACGTGCGGGCGCAAGGGCGAGATCGTCGAAGTTGAGGTACTTATATCTTGTGATCTGGCCCCAGGTGACTACTTCATTTCTGTCGGAGTGTCGACCAAAGATGGCGAAGAGGTTACTCCCCGTGACAGGCGTTATGATTCGATCCACTTCCAGGTTCGTCCGACTGACAAATTTTTTGGGCTTGTAAATCTGGACTCCAGCATTCGTGCCAAGAAGGTTTCAAATTGAATATTTTATTGAAACAAGCGGGCTATCAGCTTAATGACGAGCTCAACATCTGGTCGAGGCCGGATTATTCGAGCATCAACTACAGCGATGGTGATAGCACCGAACTGCGCATAAAATTCTTGATCGATCAGGCCAGTGACGTCAGTGTTTTTTCTGATGAGCTGCGAAGATCGTGCACCGATTGGCCATCGCTTTATTACCTCTCAAGTACCCGTTCGAACTTGTTGCGGGTGTTCGATGCCGATCTGCGTGGCGATGTGCTCGAGATCGGCGCCGGTTGTGGTGCAATTACCCGGTATTTAGGTGAGCAGGGCGGCAGGGTGCTGGCGCTGGAAGGTAGCTCGCGTCGCGCCAGCATCGCCCGTGCACGCACCCGAGACTTGCCAAACGTCTCGGTTCTGGCTGAGTCGTTCGAGAAGTTCAGCATTGATACCCAATTCGATGTCATCACCCTGATCGGCGTTTTTGAATATGCCAACCTGTTCGTAGCCGGTGATAACCCGGGTGCGAGAATGCTTGAGAAAGTTCGCTCACTGCTTAAGCCTGACGGTTTGCTCATCATCGCGATCGAAAACCAGCTCGGCTTGAAATATTTTGCTGGAGCGCCTGAAGATCACGTGACGACGCCGATGTACGGTGTCGAGGGGCGCTATAACAGCGCTACCGTGCAGACCTACGGGAAAAAAGCTCTCGCGTCGTTGTTGGCGACAGCCGGGTTTACCTCGAGTGAGTTCTTTGCGCCGTTTCCCGATTACAAGTTGCCCGTTTCGATCATCACCGAAGAGGGGTTCAAAGATCCTGATTTCGATGCCAGTGCATTCGCATCGCAAAGTGTACAGAGAGATCCGCAATTGCCGGATCTGTGCACCTTCTCACTGGAATTAGCCTGGTCGCAGATTTTCAGGAACGGCTTGGGCATGGATATGGCCAACTCCTTTCTTGTAGGTGCTTCGACGGTCTCGCGCAGCGCAGTCGACCCGCAGACCCTGGCGTATCATTACAGCTGCGATCGACGCTCGACGTATTGCAAACGTTCGGAATTTCGTCGCGATTTCGAAGATGCGATCAATGTGCATTACCAAAAACTCGGGAAGACTATCGATGAGGGTGAAGGGCAATCGCTCGTCACTTTTAATCTTGCTGCGTCCGAGCCTTACATCAATGGTTATGTGCTTGGCACTAAGCTGATCGATATAGTCAACGCCGAGGGCTGGACTTACGCAGGTATCGGCGCCTTCCTCAAAAATTACCTGAGCATGCTAAACGTGCTCTGTGATAACGCCGAGAGCCAGCCGGGTGAGGTGTCGGGAGCGTTGATCGATGCGGTCCCGCAAAATATTGTGATTGATCTGGACGGCCGTCCGCAGTTGATCGACAAAGAGTGGACGCTCAACACGAATGTTCGCTACGAGTACCTGCTGTTCAAAGCGCTAACGCAGTTGCTGGGTTCGATTACACGTATCAGCAAGGGCGCAGAGGCTGGCCCGGTTACACGCAAAGACTTTGTATTCCGAGCTTGCGAAGCCGCCGGGTACCCACTTTGCGAAAAAGATGTGGAAGAGTTTCTGGCCATCGAGGCGCAGATACAGAATGCGATTAACGGCCGAAGCCCGAGTGAATTTACGGCGTGGGGCGAAGATCGATTGATTGTCGAAGACAATCTGTTTTCTGCTTTCAGCAGTTCGCAGATTTCATTGGCTCAAACCCGTGAAGCGCTTGCAAGCGCTGTCATTGACGCCAGGCAGAAAATCGAAACGCTGAGTGCAAAACTGGACCAGCGTGAAGCTGACTATAATCAAGTCATTAACTCCAACTCTTGGTTCATCACGAAACCTGTACGCTTCCTTGTGCGCTCGTTGCGGCAGGGGAAAGGCGTGTTGCGCAGCAAAGTGGAGACTTCCAAGCAGGCGCTGACGGCCTATCTGCGCGGCCAGGAAGCCAATCTGCCACAGCCGGTTGACGACGTAATTGAAGCGCCTGTCGCGCGCACTCGCTCGGTCAGCGTCATTCTGCCAATCTATAAAGATGTCGAAATGACTCGTCGCTGCATCCTTGCCGCGATGCCAGGGATTATTGCTTTCGACTCCAAACTGGTCGCGATCAATGATGCGAGCCCAGATGCAGGCATGCAGGCCATGTTGATCGAATTGCAAATGCAATGGCCGCAGGTGATGACCGTTCTCGAAAACGAAGTCAATCTTGGCTTTGTCAAAACCGTCAATCGCGGCATGCGCCATGCCAGCCAGGACGATATCGTTTTCCTTAACAGTGATGTCATCGTGCCTGTTGACTGGCTGGAGCGGCTGACCGCTGAGGCGTACATCGCGCCAAACATCGGTACCGTTACACCGTTTTCCAACAACGCGACTATTTGTAGCTTCCCGGCGTTTCTTTACGAAAACCAGCCAGCCTTTGGTTTAAGCGTCGAGCAGATCGATGCTGTGTTTTCCGGCCCGCGTTTGCCGGTCAGTGCAGGCACCGACAGGTGTAGGTTTCTGCATGTACATTCGCCGCGATTGTCTGGATGTCGTGGGGCTGCTGAACGAGGACAAGTTCGGCAAAGGTTATGGTGAAGAGAACGATCTGTGCCAGCGCGGGCTAAAAGCCGGTTGGCTCAACATCGTGACCCCTAACCTGTATGCATTTCATGAGGGCGGGGTCAGCTTCTCCTCTTCCAAGCAGGCGTTGACCGAGCATGCAACCAAGGCCATCACCGAGCTGCATCCGGATTATCACTTGGATATCCAGAGGTTCATCGCAGCTGATCCGCTGAAAGCATTACGGGTAAAACGTCTTGCGCAATTGATCGCATCGTTGGACCGGCCAAAGGTCTTGCACATTTCGCATGAGGCTGGAGGCGGTGTGCAGCAGCATCTGGACGAGTTGGCAGACGCTCTTGAGTCCGATGTTTGCTGCCTGTTCCTGGCGCCTCGTCGTGGCCAGTCCGCCGTTACTTTGCGGATGGGGAGTTTCCCGGGGGCTGACGAGCTTCTTTTCCAGTTGCCGGAAGAGCACAACCTTTTGGTCGAGTTCTTGAAGGGCTGTGGTGTCGGCTTCGTGCACTTCCATCACACGCTCGGTCTGAATTCGCAACTGGTTCAATTGCCCGCTGAGTTGGGCACTGAATATGCATTGACGGTTCATGATTATTACTGGCTATGCGGCAACCCTACACTGACCGATGCGCAGGGCGTTTATCCGGGCAGTTATGCCGACGACATCGTCAATCCTGACTTCCCTCTGCCGGATGGTGTATCGCCGGCACAATGGCGTGAGCAATTGCGCGGCTTTATCGACGGGGCGAAAGCGGTAATTTTCCCTTCGGCGTACACCCTCGCCAATTATCGACTCAACTTCGAGTTACGTAACGCTGTCGTTGCAGGTCACGTAGAGCACAAACGCAATATTGGGCAGGGTGTCGCGGCTGTCGCGCAAAAGATCCGCTACAACGTGGGTGTTATTGGTGCTCTTGGTAAAGAAAAGGGTGCCGATTATCTGGAACAAGTGGCGGAGGCGGCAGCGACGGTCAATGCACCAATCAACTTCCGGCTGGTCGGTTTCGGCTACAGAGAGTTGGGCGGTGTCCTGACTACAGGTCGTTACGATGCCAGTGAGCTGTCTTCCCTAATGGCCGCAAATGAGTTTGATGTCGTCCTGTTTCCAAGTCTGTGCCCGGAAACCTACAGCTATACCCTCAGCTATGCGCTGGAAGCCGGGTTGCCAATTATTGCGCCAAACATTGGGGCATTCCCGGAACGATTGTCCGGACGTGAAAACACTCTTGTTTATGATTATGGGCTCGAGCCAGCCGAGTTGATGCGGCGAATCAGCGACTTTGTGAAAAGGCTCGCTGCCGGTGAGCAGTTGACTGCGCCTGTCGTGGACACCCACCTGCAGCAGCCAGCGTTTTATAGCGTTGATTACCCGGCCTTATGCGGCGTGGGCAGTGATAAGCACAGCAAACCAAAAAACGGTTTCGAACTGCCGAAATTCTCGGCCCCGACAACTGTGTATGAGGCGCCGCTGACGACCAAGGAAATCGCGCTATTGGCCATCTGGACGCTTTACCGTCATCCACGCATGGAGCGCATCAGCCATGCGGTGCCTTACTCACTACGGCAAAAAATCAAACGCGTGCTGAGCAAGCGTCCGCTGCATGAGATCGTGGATGTGAACAAAAACTGATGCAGTGCGCCCGCCTGGCTTATCGAACCCCTTGATCGGCCAGGCGGGTGCAATGGTTTTTGTTTGCCAGTGACGAATGCTGGCTTTTATTTGGAGCTACTGCCGCGATGAATTTCAGCTGGTTTGTGCTGATCGCTTTAATTATTTCGTTCCTTCTGACTGCTGTTTTGCGCCGGTATGCCCTTGCCAGAAGTCTGATGGATATTCCCAATGCCCGTAGTTCGCATACGGTCCCCACGCCAAGGGGAGGGGGGTTGCGATCGTCGTGACGTTCCTTATCGCCATGTGCTCGCTGTATGCTGCTGACTTGATCGCATTCAGAGATTTCGCTGCGATCGTCGGTGCTGGCAGCCTGGTGGCGATCATCGGATTCATGGATGATCATGGCCATATTGCTGCGCGCTGGCGTTTACTTGGGCACTTTTGCGCGGCGATCTGGGCGTTGGCCTGGTTGGGTGGCCTACCGCCCGTCAGTGTGTTCGGACAGGTCTTCGATCTGGGCTGGGGCGGGTTTGTATTGGCTAGCCTCTACCTCGTCTGGATGCTCAATCTCTACAATTTTATGGACGGTATCGACGGGATTGCCGGGGTCGAGGCGGTAACTGCGTGTGTCGGGGCGTGCGTGCTGTACGCCTTGGACGGGTATGTCGGGCTGATGGGGCCGGCCCTGCTACTGGCTGGTTGTGCGGGAGGATTCCTGTTGTGGAACTTTCCGCCAGCGAAGATTTTCATGGGCGATGCGGGCAGCGGCTTTCTGGGTATCGTCTTGGGCATTTTGTCGATACAGGCCGCCAATGCCTCATTTGAGTACTTCTGGGGTTGGTTGATCGTGCTCGGGGTGTTCATCGTCGACGCAACTTTCACCTTGTTGCGTCGATTGCTGCGCGGCGAGAAAGTGTATGAAGCGCATCGCAGTCATGCTTACCAATTCGCCTCGCGCCGTTATGGCAAGCACCTGCCGGTGACCCTTGTCGTGGGCTTGATCAATGTGTTTTGGCTCCTGCCGATTGCAGTGGCTGTCACGCACTTCAAGCTGAATGGCTTTGTCGGTGCCGTGGTGGCTTACGTGCCACTATTCATTCTGGCGTTGCGGTTCAGCGCGGGAAAATCCGAAAAGGATGTTGCGGCATGAACATCGAGGCGGGATCAGCCTGATTGCGCTGATAGCGTTCAGCAATTAAAAAAGGCAGACGGACGTCTGCCTTTTTTTAGCGAGTAATCGCTCCGGGTTTGACGAATACCAGCTTCGTCAATACGTATGTAAGTGGTAGCGACAGAATGATCGCCGCCAGTGGAGCCAGGTATTCAGGCAGCGACAGCTGTTTGACCCAGAACCAGACGACAAACATCCCCAATACGTATTGCGCGACGTAGACGAGTGGGAACAGCAGGATCGATTTGATCCCCTGGTGTTCTTTGAAGACAAGGAACCGGCTCATCACGAACGCGAAAACAATCCCGCAAACATAGCTGATCGAATAAGCCCATGTGTAGGGAAGTACACTGAGCAATATAAGATACAGCGCATACGTAATTCCGGTGTTCAGCCCGCCTGTCAGGAGGAACCGGAAAAACCTGATTTCCATCAGTTCGGAAATTTTCACGGCTATTAACCAATCTGCGCTTTTTTCTCGATCAGGAATTGATCGTAATCGCGGATGTAGTCGTCAGCAGCGTAATGCTCGGAAGCGAAAACCAGCAGAACCGCGTCCGCCGAGTACTTGTACTGGATACCCCAGGTCATTGCTGGCAGGAACAGGCCCAGTGTGTGGTGGTCCAGAACAAACTCCTGGCGGTGCTTTCCATTGTCGGCAACTACGTGAACGGTGCCTTTGACCGCTACCAGAAACTGGTGGCATTCGCGGTGAGCATGTTCACCACGTGTTTCAGCAGTCGGAACGTTGGTTACCAGGAAGTAACGCTTCACTTCGAACGGAACGTCCTTGCCGCATTCGCCAACGCTCAGGCTGCCGCGCATATCGACGGCTTCCATCATGCGGTGCAGCGTAACGCCACAAGGATGGACATCTGATTGGCCGACTTTTACCGGGTTGTCTACGACTGTGCCTTCGGTAGGCTTGGCATCGACGTAGCCGATGATCTTCGCCGGGTTACCGACCACGATAGCATTCGGTGGAACGGATTTGGTGACGACCGCGCCTGCGCCGACCATTGCCGAGGTGCCAATGGTAATTCCGGGCAGGATCGTCGAATTGGCGCCCAGAGATGCACCTTTGCGGATGATGGTGCGAGAAAACGCTTCCGGATAGATTTTGCTGCGTGGAAACTTGTCATTGGTGAACGTGACGTTCGGTCCCACGAAAACATCGTCTTCTATGGTGATGCCGTCCCAAACCTGAACGCCGCATTTGAGTGTTACCCGGTCACCAATGATGACGTCGTTCTCGACAAACACGTTGTCGCACACGTTGCACTCGGCGCCGATACGAGCGTTCGGTAATACGTGTGCAAACGCCCAGATACGCGAGCCTTTACCGATAGTGGACGATTCACAAATCGCACGGTCATGAACAAAAAAATCGCGCGAATCAATCATTTATTGGCTCCAAACTCAGAAACTTTCATAGGGATCGCCAAAGGGCGCCCTTTGGTATTTTCATATGTACGCCAGGCGTACGAACCGATCACGCCGAGCCCCAGCAGATTGAGGCTGCCCAGCAGGGTAATGGTAAACAGTGTCATGGCATAACCAGGGACATCGATCAGGCCGCCTATCTTCGCGAGGATTACACTGACGCCGTATAACGCCGAGAGTGCTGAGCCGGCTGCACCTACACGAATAAGCAGGCGAATGGGCAAGTCCGTGAACGAGAAGACACTGTCCATCAGATAGTTCACTTTCTTTCGCAATGTCCACGCCGACTTGCCGTGTTCCCGGGCAACTCGAGTGTAACTGACTACCTGTCGGCGGAAACCCAGCCAGAAAATCTGCGCGATCAAAGAGCTGTGGCGTTCTTCGAGTTTGAGCAGGTTGTCGCGAAACTCCAGGTTGCAGCCGAACATGTCGACGCCGCCGTCAGGCATTTCCGGGATAACGTAACGTTTGTACAGACCCCAGAAGGTTTTCGATGCCAGTTTCGACAGGAATGGGTCGTCACGACCCTCGCGGACACCGACTACTACATCCACCGGCTCGGTATTCAACACCCGGTTCATGGTCAGCACCAGGCTTGGCGGCTCTTGCAGGTCGGCGGCCATTACGGCAAACGTGCGACCCTTGCCATGCTGCAAACCTGTACGTATCGCCATGAAAGAACCGAAGTTCTTCGACAGTAGAATCAGCTGGGAGGCAAAACGTTGCTCGGGCAGGCGGTCTCGCAGGATCTCGTAACAGCGATCCGGGCTGCCATCGACCACGAAAACCACCTCAAGCGCGCCTTGAAGCTCGACGTTCAAATCATCGACGGCTTTGAGCAATGACGGCAGCGATTCCTCGTTACGGTAAACCGGAATAACCAGCGAAAGCACCCTAAATCTCCTGCTTGAAGTAGGCGCAAACCACTTCAATGACACGATCGACTTGCTGATCGGTCAGCCCAGGGAAGCAAGGTAAGGAGACCAGTCGGGTGCATGCTGACTCGGTCACCGGAAGATTGAATGTTTCGCGCGGTGTGTACGCTGTTTGCCAGTGGTCTGGAACTGGATAGTGAATGTCGGTACTGACGCCATACTCTTTTAGGTAGGCAGTGAACGCTTCACGATTTTCGACACGCATTACAAACAGGTGGGCAACGAAGTCGTCGCCCAGACTTGCAGGCAATTTGACTGGCAGTTGGCTGAAGGCTGCACAGTAGCGGCTGGCAATCGAGCGGCGCTGCTCGTTCCATTGGTCGAGTAGAGGCAGTTTGACTCGCAGGATTGCAGCCTGCATTTCATCGAGTCTGCTGTTACGTCCGTGCGGAACGGTAACGTGATATTTGGTCGACCAGCCGTATTGGCGAAGCGTGAGCAGGCGGGCGGCAATCTCGGAGGATGAAGTTACGATCGCGCCACCGTCGCCCAGTGCGCCGAGGTTTTTGGTGGGGTAAAAGCTGAAGCAGGCCAGGTCGCCGAACGATCCACAAAGCCGATTATCAGAGCGCGCACCGTGGGACTGGGCGCAATCTTCGAGCACGACCGCCCCGGCCGAGCGAGAAATGGCTGCCAGAGTTTCGATGTCTGCCAACTGTCCGTAAAGGTGCGTGACAATCACGACCTTCGCCGGTTGGGCCAGCGCCTTCTCCAGTGATTTCGGGCACATGGTCAAGGTGCTCTCATCGACATCGACATATACCGGCTCGGCGCCGACAGCGTGGATGGCGGTGCTGCTATAAAACCCGGCGTTGGCAACGGTGACAACACGATCACCCGGGCCCACACCCATGCCCAACAAGGCGATTTCCAGTGCTTCCGAGCCGTTCGCGACCGAGATGCAATGTTCTGCGCCGACATAGTTGGCGAACTCTCGTTCGAAGTCCTTTACTTCTTCACCCAAAATGTACCAGTGCCGATTAACGACGCGCATAAGCGGTTCGGAAAAATCAATACCGGAATTCGCCGCTACTGCAGAAAACAAAGGAATTTGATGATTTGCGTCCATGATCCATCCAGAATTTTTGACTGCGCACATGATAATGGCCGCAATTTTACTACACATTCAGACAGTGATGTCGGCTCAATCTGGCAGGTCTGAGCCGACGTAATCCGCCGATTTAGGGGTGGTTGGCCGTGTCAGCCACCATGCAGCCATGAAGATCATGCACGCAATCGCAGTGATCAGGTACGTCGAATGCGACATCCATGGTCCCTGACGCCCAAAGTACAGCTGCCACAATGGGTCACTCATGGGTAAGCCCGATGCAAAGGCGCTGGCTATGGACTTGGCCAGCCAGAATAAGGGGGTCGCCATCAGCAGGGAAAAATAAAGAATCAGCTTCGTGGTTTTATCCGAAACTCCGGATTGCGCAACGTACGCTACCAGAAATGGAAGAATGGCGATCCATTGGCGACTTTCGGAACCGACGACCAACAGTGGCAAGAATCCCAATATGGCAATTTGTACGGCGCGCACCGTGCGCGCGCTTCGATTGCTGGTCCACACTAGCTGCAAGGCAATAAGCAAGCATGGGCCAAAATAACTAAAGTGCGAGAGGATGGGTTTGAATGGCGTATTCAAACCTTGATAAAACATGTTCTGCACTAAGTCCGGGCCTCGGAATCCCTGGCTCCAGTCCAGTCCGAAGTAGAGAATGGCATGGCCGCACGCCGTCGCAATGGCGGCCAGGAAAAACCACTTGATGGACAATACTGGCAACGCACCATCACGCCCCAGAAGTCGACTCCAAAGCCAGGCAACGCCAATCAGGGCCAGAATCAAGTAAGTGGAGCTAAGCCATCTGAGTCCAGGAATGCCCGAGGCAAGTGTAGAACCGACATGTAATAGTTCGCTGTCTTCGATACGTGTGAACCACAGGCACGCATAACCTACCATGGCGGCAGCCAGACCTAGAAAAACCAGCATCCTGACTTTCATGCCGAAAGTCAGACGGTTGATGAAGGAAGCTTGCGTTTCTGGCTGTGAGAAGGTGAGAAGCGTCAGCGGCAGGAGAAACAAGCCTGGCATGATCAATGGTGCTATCAGGCAGGTTGCCAGTAGCCATTTGAAGTGTTTGTGCGAAAAGCACCACAAGCTCCAGCACGACAGCACTATTGCCAAATGGTCGCTTAAAAGGGGGTAGTAAGTCGACATGACCAGGATTGGCCACGTCAAAAGTAAGGCAGTTGTGTAGTGCACTGCCCGCCTGGTCGGGATGCCGGACTTCATCAAGTAGTCAGTAAATAGCCCGGCGGCTGCGCTGATACCGAGCACATTGAAAGACATCTGTACATATAAAAGCTGTTGTCTGGTCAGATCTAGCAGGAACTCTGCTACTACTGTTGGAAAAAAGCCGGTGAGGCGACTGATACGGTAGGGATCCGTGACAGGAATATGCCCGGAATTTTTCCAGTCGAACAGAAGATTCAAATAGGCGTTGCCGTCCCAGCCCGCACCATCGCCCACAGCAATAAGTCCGGTTAATTGATATACGGCTATCAAAAGAAGCGCCGCCAATACCGACATGCGATAGGCGATGCTTTCGTCGAAAATTATTTTCCCGAGGATGAACAGCGTGCAGCTCAGGATCAGCCAATAAGCGAAAGTCAGCAGCGCTGCGCTATAAGCTATTTCCTTGAACCTGACCGACTCGCTGATTTCGAACTTGATTTGCGGGTCGTCATTATCAAACGTCAATGTGACCGAAGACGCTTCGGTCGACAATGACGTTGGTGCATTGGCAGGAGCCAGAACGCTTAGCGGCAGCGCTTGCCGCAGCCCCCAAAAGTTTATTTCGCCTTGGCTGACACGCATCTCGGACGCAACGTTGTTAGGATCCCAGCGCAGGAAGCGCTGACCTGTCGCGACCGAGAAGCAAACACGCTGAGTACCGGCGTCGATTCTGTGCGAATCCGATTGTGATTCACTGAAAGCGCCAGATTCGCTGGGCCAGAACAGTTGCGTCACGCCTTTGGATGACGAATCAATGCTCAAGCAAATGTTGTGTCTGGTGGCGTCGAACGTACCGGTTGCCTTGGCGAGATAAAGGGACGCAAGTGCTGCCAGCAAAGACAGCCCGGCAAGCGCAAGGTAGGCGAAAAAGGGTCGCATGCCTGCCTTGTTAATCATTGCGACTCGACTCGCTTGTACTGTGCGTGCGTCGGGTCGGCAACTTCGCTCAACTTGACAAGATAAACGCCGTTTTCATATCGCACGGAGCCTTCTGCCGGCCATACCGGCATGTTGTCAAAGTGCGGCGTCAACGGAATACGCAGCGCGTTGCCCATGGCATAAACATTCGAGAAACCGATCAGGCGCATGTATTCCAGCATGCGATAGACGTTGCCTTGGTCCCAATCGAAAAACGAAGAACTCATGGTCGAGGTTTCCGGGCCTGGATAGCGGCTCGCGAATGGCATTCGCCCATAAACATCGACCATGATGCGTTCATTCTTGTCAAATTCGGGGTTGGCCTTGCTGATTCGATCGTAAAGCGCCTCGGCGGTGAATCGGTCGTGGGTCGTGGCCATCATTGTGCTTGCCGAGTATTGACCATTTACCGAAATCATCTGGAATAGCAGTGTGACTGCGAGCACAGCGCCGAGGATCCGCAACAGCCCCTGTTTTTCCAGAACGATGATCGTGGTGAACCACGCAACAAAGGAAATGGCCAGCATGGCGCGCAGAGGCAAATAAATACCTCCGGCGACGAAGTTCAGCAGGAATGGGGAGATCAACAATGCTCCGATGAGGAGAGTCATCCACAAAGCAGCTTTCCAAGTATTCTGTGTGACTAGGAAGAGGGCTGCAAATCCCAATGCGACGGCCGCACTGAAGAATGAAACGCCGTAGCTCAGAGGGGAGCCTGAGTAAAGTTTCCACGCTTCTAACAAAACCAGTTTGGTAATTAGAACAGGATCCGCGATCAGTTCGTTGATACGTAGAAAATTATCGATGTAACCACGGTCGGAAGGGTAAGCCAGTTGGGCAAGCTTGTTTATGATGACATAGAAAGCAACGCCGCCAACGAGGGTGCCGAGCAACAAGGCTGCACGCTGGATTGTCGGATAAATTGATAGTACGGCTGTCGGGTTGTCTTTTCGGAAGTTGAAAAGAACGACACCGAGACCGGCAACAATATAGAACATGACCAGTGATTGGTAGGCGCCGATTGCCACGGACAGCAATACGCTGGAAAGCAACGCCAAGCGGGCAGTTTTGCCTTTCAAGTCGTCGCCGATACGGCATTTTGAAAATACAAAGATGCCGATCGACAGTGCCAGTACGCCTACACCGATCGAAGGAATGTTGGAGTAGAACTCGCCAATGAACCACCAAATCGGGTGCGCAATGAAAATGCAGTAGGCCAGGGCGGCAATCCAGCCGAATGTAAGACGGTGTGCCCTGATCAGGAACATGTACGCCAGCGCTACGCAGGCGTAAAAGAAAAGATTAGGAACGAAAGGCATTACTGGCTGAGGGAAGATAAACTTCTCTACCAGATAGGCTGTCCATCGGCCATCGGCGATCCAGATGGATGGGTCGGTACGGAAGGCGCCCCGTTCATCATCAACAGACAAAAAGAAATTGACGACCGGGATTATATTAAGAAAAACCCCGATGCCGAGTAACTTTGTGAATTCGTTAAGACTGAAGTTTTCTTGTCTGAAGAATGATTTCAATTGTGCGGTACAACCGCGATCACCCTGCAGGAAGTCTAGGATCCGTGAATGCCATTTGATCCAGGAAAGAATGGCAAATGCGCTGGCCAGTCCGAGCAAGAGCGCGAAAACGTAGCGCACTTTGTCGAGTAGCTTGTAGTTAAGGTGAATGTTTATCTGTGGGTCAGTCGCACCCGACGGCGTTGTGAATTTGACAATTGTCGTTTCGCGGGCGGACGCCTCAATCTGTGCCATCGGCGTCAGGTTGTCGAGTTCAATAGAGCGCGTATAAACCAGCACGCTGATTGTCACAGCCTTGACATAGAAGGAACCGGATTTTTCCAATGGGTCCCAGCGCAGATTCTCATCGTACTTTGGCAACGCAAAGCTAAAGGTATGGTTCTCCATATCCAGTTTGCTGATTTTGGAATTTCTTTCCTTATAGTCATCCATGCGTTTGTAAAACAACTGGGACTGCGTCGCAGGGAATTGGCTGGTGCTAATACTGACGACAGGATCCAGTGCAGGGCTTTTCAACAGAATAAAAGCGATGACCAACGTCATGAAAATGCAGGGAAGGACCCATTTGACAATGTTTTTCAAGTTAATGCCGCGCCCTGTTGTCGTCACTTGCTTTCACTTCCTTTTCGTCATTCTGATTGTAATGTCTTCACTTTCGCTGTTACTGGCCGTACACCAGCGAGCAGTCGCGTCAACAACAAAGCCTTTTCGTGCCCGGGGCATTGGAAAAATCATCCCAGGTCGGGTTTTCTTTTTTGATCCCGAATTCGCGGTGGCGAGGTGCAGGAAATTTGCTGCGCAGTATACTCACTCGATCATGATGTCGCAGCACAGACATCGCATGGTGCAGGTGACGGGTGATAAACGAATGGGGGCGGTGAGATCACCGTAAGATTCAGTGATGGCGGCTCGTTAGGGGCCACGTCCTCATCACATTCTTTTTTCTGTAACGAAGTTCACTACCTCCGTACAATGTACCCGCCGATTAACCAAAGGGAGCAGGCCAGATTGGTACAGGGGAATATGGACAGAATGCGCGAGTTCTTGCTGGGTTTACCGCGCCGCCAGAAGCGATTGATTCAGGTGCTTACAGATGTTTTGCTCGTCTGGGTAGCCTTGTGGTTGGCGTTTATCGTCCGTCTGGGTATCGACGAGATGGTCAATCCGTTGAAAGTGCACTTGTGGTTGTTTGTCTGTGCTCCGCTCGTCGCCATTCCTCTATTCATACGGTTCGGCATGTACCGGGCAGTGATGCGTTATTTCGGTAATGACGCGCTGGTGGTGATCATTAAAGCAGTCAGTCTGTCCTCGCTGATCCTGGCTTTGGTGGTCTATTGGTACAGTAATCACGAAGCCATCGTGCCGCGCTCGATCATCTTCAATTATTGGTGGCTCAGCCTTGTGATCATCGGCGGGCTTCGTCTCTGCATGCGCCAGTACTTCATGGGGGACTGGTTCACCGCCGCTCAGCACGTTCCTTTTGCCAATCGTGATGATGGTCTGACCAAAGTGGCGATCTACGGGGCGGGCGTAGCTGGCAATCAGCTTGTCGCTGCGTTGCGCATGGGAAGGGCGATGCGTCCCGTAGCCTTTATCGATGATGACTCAGGAATCTCGGACCGCTCAATCTCCGGTCTCCAAGTCTATAAACCCAAACATATTCAACAAATGATCGACGTCACCGGTGCGCAAGAAATTTTGCTGGCACTGCCGTCTTCGACCCGTGCTCGACGCAGGGAAATCCTCAATATGCTGGAGGGTTTTCCTTTGCACGTGCGCAGTGTTCCTAATTTTACCGACCTGGCCAGCGGTCGCGTGAAGGTCGATGACATTCAGGAAGTCGATATTGCGGACTTGCTCGGGCGGGACGCGGTCCCGGCGCAGCATGATTTGCTTGAGCGCTGCATTAAGGGCAAAACGGTGATGGTGACTGGGGCGGGGGGATCAATAGGTTCCGAGTTGTGCCGGCAGATCTTTTCACTGGGGCCAAAATCGCTTTTGCTGTTCGAGCACAGCGAATTTAACCTTTACAGCATTCTTTCCGAGTTGGAGCAGCGTGCGGATCGTGAGTCGGTATCGACAAAGTTGCTGCCCATTCTGGGTTCGATTCGCCACCCGGAAAAAATACTGGATGTCATGAAGACCTGGAGCGTGGACACGGTCTACCACGCTGCGGCTTACAAGCATGTGCCGATGGTGGAGCACAACATTGCCGAAGGCGTGCTGAACAATGTGATGGGAACACTTAATACGGCTCAAGCCGCATTGCAGGCCGGTGTTTCGAACTTTGTGCTGATTTCGACCGACAAGGCTGTCCGGCCCACCAACGTGATGGGCAGCACCAAGCGTTTGGCCGAATTGATCCTTCAAGCCTTGAGTCACGAAATCGCCCCTGTCCTGTTTGGCGACAAGGCCAATATTTCCCGGGTCAACAAAACCCGCTTCACCATGGTCCGTTTCGGCAACGTACTGGGCTCGTCCGGCTCGGTGATCCCGCTGTTTCACAGTCAAATTAAGTCCGGCGGTCCGCTGACGGTTACCCACCCGAAAATCACTCGCTACTTCATGACGATTCCGGAAGCTGCGCAACTGGTGATTCAGGCAGGATCCATGGGGCAGGGCGGTGATGTGTTCGTGCTGGACATGGGCGAACCGGTGAGAATCGTGGAACTGGCCGAGAAAATGATTCATCTGTCCGGGTTGAGTATTCGTTCCGAGCGAAACCCTCAGGGCGATATTTCCATCGAGTTCACAGGGTTGCGTCCCGGAGAGAAACTCTACGAGGAACTGCTGATCGGCGACAATGTTGCAGCCACGCCGCATCCGATGATCATGACCGCCAATGAGGATCATCTGCCATGGGATGTTCTGAAGTCACGTTTGGGTGAGCTGCTCGCGGCTGTCGACGTGGATGACTACTCCCGCGTCCGCCAGGTTCTGCGCGAAACGGTGAGCGGCTACACCCCGGACGGCGAGATTGTCGACTGGATCTACCAGCAACGCCGTCTCGAACCCTGATTGTTTCACATCCTGTAACGCTCGCATTTTTGACTTCACTCCATCATGACCTACGTTTGGAGAAGCAGCTTCGGAAAAGCTGCTTTCTAAAACGATGATGGAGCGTCACTTATGCGTACCGGTTATTTCTACTCGCTGATCTTTGCTTTCCTCACCAGCGCCTCGATCGCTGCGATTGCGGCCCCCGTAGCTCCCTCGGAGACGACGAAGGCGCCTTTGCTGATGGATGCAGCTGCGCCCTCGGCAAGCGCCAAGGTCGATCTCAACGGTGCGGATGCGGCCACGTTGCAGAAGGAGTTGGCGGGTGTGGGGGAGGCGAAGGCGCAGGCGATTGTTGCGTATCGCGATACTAATGGGCCGTTCGCGTCGGTGGATGAGTTGCTGGAGGTGAAGGGGATTGGTAAGGCGATTCTGGATCGCAATCGTGAAAAGCTGGAAGTGAACTAAGCTGACAGTTCAACGCCGAGAGGCCGGTCATTGACCGGCCTTTTTATTGGGTGCCGATCTGGTGGATGTCTGAATGCTAAAAATTACGGGTATCATATTGTGTCTTGATTATGCCTATAATAATTTCGCTCGGGTCTGATTCAGCAGCCGATTCGCAGCACACCGGTGCACGTCGAATTTTGAATTGATAAGGGGTAACCACGATATGAACCAACGTCGAGTCGTCGTCACGGGCATGGGCCTGGTTTCACCCTTGGGCAGTGATGTTGAAATTGTCTGGCAGCGTTTGCTGGCCGGTCGTTCCGGGTTGCGCAACTTGCCAGATGCAGTCGTGGCTGATCTGCCGACCCGGGTCGGTGGCAGTGTGCCGACGGTGGAGGAGGATGCCGAGGCCGGGTTTGATCCGGATCGTGCGACGCCGCCCAAGGAACAGAAGAAAATGGATCGCTTCATCATGTTTGCCATGGAAGCGGCGCGGCAGGCGCTGGAGCAGGCCGGCTGGCATCCGGGGGACGCTGAAAGCCAGGAGCGCACTGCAACAATCATCGGCTCGGGTGTCGGTGGTTTCGGTGCGATTGCCGATGCGGTGCGTACCACCGACAGCCGTGGTCCTCGGCGTTTGTCGCCGTTCACCATTCCATCGTTTCTGGTCAATCTCGCGGCGGGTCATGTCTCGATCCAGCATGGCCTCAAAGGGCCGTTGGGCGCTCCGGTTACCGCATGTGCCGCCGGGGTTCAGGCGATCGGCGATGCAGCGCGGTTGATCAGGGCGGGGGAGGCGGACATCGCTGTATGTGGCGGTGCGGAGGCGTCGATCGATCGCGTCAGTCTCGCCGGTTTCGCGGCGGCGCGGGCGTTGTCCAGCGGCTACAACGACACCCCGGAAAAAGCTTCGCGTCCCTTCGACAGTGGGCGTGATGGTTTCGTGATGGGCGAGGGCGCTGGTTTGTTGGTGATCGAATCGCTCGAGCATGCGCTGGCACGCGGTGCGACGCCGTTGGCCGAACTGGTCGGCTATGGCACCACGGCCGATGCCTACCACCTGACCGCCGGACCTCAGGACGGCAGTGGCGCTCGCCGGGCGATGCAATTGGCACTGGCTCAGGGCGGTGTAACGCCGGAGCAGGTGCAGCATCTCAACGCACATGCGACGTCGACGCCGGTCGGTGATCTGGGCGAGTTGGCGGCGATCAAGGCGTTGTTTGGCACGCAGAACAAGATCGCCGTGACTTCGACCAAATCTGCTACCGGTCATTTGCTCGGCGCGGCGGGTGGGCTGGAGGCGATTTTCACGCTGCTGGCGATTCGTGATCAGGTGGTGCCACCAACGCTCAACTTCGAAAACCCGGATCCGGCGAGCGAAGGGGTAGACATCGTGCATGGCGAGGCGCGTTCCATTTCAATCGAATATGCCTTGTCCAACGGCTTTGGTTTTGGCGGGGTCAATGCGAGCGTGTTGTTCAAACGCTGGGAAGGTTAATCGCTCGATTGCTTGAGATGTTCGCGGGTGACGTCGAGGATGCGCTGAGCGAAGTCGGCATCCGCGACGCTGCGTGACAGCAGCAATGCGCCAGCCAGGGTGGCCATGATGACAATGCTGCGATCGGCGCTGTTCTCGCCTTCGAGCGTGCCTTGAATTTGTTCGAGGCGAGCATTGAGGACTTCGTCGCTGGTGGGGCTTGGTTGGCCGCGCAGGCCCAGCTCCGAGGAAATGGTCAGCAGCGGGCAGCCTTCGTCGGGCGAGGTCTGATGCCACTCTGACAGGTAGGTGTCGATGAACACTTGCAGAGGGTTTTCCTGCGCGAAGATTTCTTCGCACAGGCCCGCGACTTGCTCGCCGGCCTCTTGCAGGGCTTTTTCGACCAGCTCTTCCTTGGATTTGAAGTGCGAGTAGAAACCGCCATGGGTCAAGCCCAGGGCTTTCATCAAAGGCTGCAGGCCGGTGCCGCCGATACCGTCCTTGCGAAATCGGGCGGAAGCCTCCTTGATGATGCGTTGATGGGTCTGGGCTTTGTGATCTGGCGAGTAACGCATGTGGAGCTCTCCGCGACGATGCTGCCATCTTAACCACGGAAGATTAAATGGTGACTGTACTTCTAAAATCTAAACAGCCTGCGGGTAAGTCCGATTGTGCTGAAAAAACTAACCCCGCCATTGCGGCGGGGCTCGTATCAGCGGTCTTGCGCATCCTTGGCATCCGCTTCGGCATTGCGCTGTGCGACGCGCTTGCGTTCTTCATCGGTCAGTTCGACCTTGTTGGCGGTGTCGCGCAACATCATCAATCCGCCGACAATCGAGCCGATCGCAACGACCAGAATCAACCAGGCATACCAGGGCATAACGGCTCTCCTTAATGGCAGCTCGACGGGCGAGGACTTCGCCGTGCGATGCTGCATACCACCTTTGAGCGAAACGACTTCGCAGTGGTTCCATTCTAGGCCGCTTGCACCCGGTGCATCCGAAATTCCTGGAGCTGCCGAAGGCTGCGATCTTTTGATCTTGAAAAGCAAAGATCGCAGCCTCGTTTCACTCGTCAGCTCCTACAGGGGACGAGTCGTTACAGGCCTGTGAGCATGGCATCCGCCGGCGCATCGGCGCGCAGTTGCCCGGTGAGCATGAAGTAGCAGAACCCCACCGCCATGAAACCGAGGAAAATCAGCCCGATCAGTGTGTTGAACCACACCATCGCCACCAGGCAAACCACCGCCAGCACCAGCGCGATCAGCGGAACCAGCGGATAGCACGGCGCGCGGAAAGTACGCTCCAGATTCGGTTCCGATTTACGCAGTTTGAACAGGCTGAGCATGCTCATGATGTACATCACGATGGCGCCGAACACGGCCATGGTGATCATCGCGGCGGTGAGTGTCATGCCGCCGAGGTTGATCAGACCGTCGCTGTAGATCGCCGCGATGCCGATAAGGCCGCCAGCGATGATTGCGCGGTGCGGGGTCTGGAAGCGCGACAGTTTTGCCAATGAGGCGGGCAGGTAACCGGCGCGGGCGAGGGCGAAGAATTGCCGCGAATAACCAAGGATGATGCCGTGGAAACTGGCGACCAGGCCGAACAGGCCGATCCAGACCAGCATGTGCAGCCAGCCGGAGTTGTCGCCGACCACGGTTTTCATCGCCTGCGGCAGTGGGTCGTTGATGTTGGACAAGGTGCGCCAGTCGCCGACGCCGCCAGCGAAGAACATCACGCCCATTGCCAGCAGCACCAGGGTCAGGATGCCGCTTATGTAGGCTTTTGGGATCGTGCGTTTCGGGTCCTTGGCTTCCTCGGCGGCCATGGCGGCGCCTTCGATGGCGAGGAAGAACCAGATTGCAAATGGAATTGCCGCGAACATCCCGGCAATTGCCGGCGCGCCGAAGACGTCGGAACCGGCCCAACCATTCAGCGCGAAGTTGCTGAAGCTGAACGCCGGCGCGACCACGCCCATGAACACCAGCAACTCAGCCACCGCCAGCACGCAGACGATCAGCTCGAACGTCGCGGCCAGTTTCACCCCGAGAATGTTCAGGCCCATGAACACGATGTACGCCCCGACCGCCGCGTGTTTCGGGTCGAGTGCCGGAAATTGCACATTGAGATACGCGCCAATCGCCAAGGCAATCGCTGGCGGGGCGAAGACGAATTCGATCAGTGTGGCCAGTCCGGCGATCAATCCGCCTTTTTCGCCAAACGCGCGGCGGCTGTAGGCAAACGGCCCGCCGGCATGGGGAATCGCGGTGGTCAGTTCGGTAAAGCTGAAGATAAAGCAGGTGTACATGGTCGCGACCATGAATGAGGTCACCAGAAAACCCAGCGTACCGGCCACGCCCCAGCCGTAACTCCAGCCGAAATATTCCCCGGAAATCACCAGCCCCACGGCAATACCCCACAGGTGCAACGTGCCCAGCGTGGGTTTGAGTTGTGTGTTCATGCGCTTGCTCCCGCAATGGTTGGAAAGCTCGAGGGAGAGCGTGTGCAGTGGGCGTGCCACTACCGTGAAACAAGTCGTAATGAGTTCAAAGCTGTCGCAGGGGGGATGTTCGGGTGGGGATAGCTGCTTTTTGTGCGCCAGTTGGGTGCGATGTTGTCGGTGATGCCGTCTTCGCGAGCAGGCTCGCTCCCACATTTTGAAATGCGTTGCCCCGGTGGGAGCGAGCCTGCTCGCGAAGGCGCAGCCCAAACACCACGAAACTCAGCCGTAAAGCCCGCATAAACCCACTCTTTACGCTTTCTTTATGACCCACGCCGGGCCTCGCTCTCGTTCCTTTACAGCCTCCTTCCCGACAATCGCTGCACACACGGCAATACGCCGTTACACGGAGATCTTCCATGAGCGTTCTGGACGGGGTGTCACTGCTGTTGGCAGTGGGGCTGTTCATTTATCTGTTGGTTGCGCTGTTGCGCGCGGACCGGAACTAGGAGCGGCTATGCACAGTTATGACTATTGGCTGATCCTCGGGTTTTTTGCGCTGGTCCTGCTGCCGGCGCCGTTCCTTGGGCGCTTCTATTACAAGGTCATGGAGGGCCAGCGCACTTGGCTGACGCCGATTCTCGGCCCGGTCGAGCGCGGTTGCTATCGTCTTGCCGGGGTCGATGCGCAGGCGGAGCAGAGCTGGCAGAAGTACACGCTGGCGCTGCTGGCGTTCAACCTTGCCGGTTTCCTGCTGCTGTTTGCGATTCTGCTGTTCCAGGATCATCTGCCGCTGAACCCGCAAAATCTGCCAGGCCAGGAATGGACCCAGGCGTTCAACACTGCGGTCAGTTTCATGACCAATACCAACTGGCAGTCCTACAGCGGCGAAGCGACCCTCAGCTACCTGAGCCAGATGGTCGGTCTCACCGTGCAGAACTTCGTCAGCGCCGCCACCGGCCTGGCCGTACTGGTCGCGCTGTGCCGTGGCATCGGGCGCAAATCGGCGCAGACCCTCGGCAACTTCTGGGTCGACATGACCCGCGCCACCCTCTATGGCTTGCTGCCGCTGTGCCTGCTGCTGGCGCTGTATCTGGTCTGGCAGGGCGTACCGCAAACTTTCGCTCAGTATGTAAATGCCGTGACGCTGCAGGGTGTTGATCAGGTAATTCCGCTCGGCCCGGCGGCCAGCCAGATTGCGATCAAGCAGCTGGGCACCAACGGTGGCGGTTTCTTCGGCGTCAACTCGGCGCATCCGTTCGAGAACCCGACCGCGTGGAGCAACCTGTTCGAAGTCGCCTCGATCATTCTGATCCCGGTGGCGTTGGTGTTCACCTTCGGCCATTACGTCAAGGACCTGCGTCAGAGCCGCGCGATCATCGCCTGCATGCTGGCGTTGTTCCTGATCGGCGGTGCGACGTCGTTGTGGGCCGAGTATCAGCCGAATCCGACCCTGAACAATGCCGCCGTCGAGCAGACCGCGCCGCTGGAAGGCAAGGAAGCGCGCTTCGGTACCACCGCGACGGTGCTGTGGTCGGTGACTACCACGGCGGCCTCGAACGGCTCGGTGAACGGCATGCACGACAGCCTCAACCCGCTGAGCGGCATGGTCGCGCTGGTCAACATGATGGTCGGCGAAGTGATCTTCGGCGGTGTCGGCGCCGGGCTCTACGGCATGTTGCTCAACGTGCTGATCGCGGTGTTCCTCGCCGGTCTGATGATCGGTCGGACGCCGGAATACCTCGGCAAGAAGCTTCAAGCGCGTGAGGTGCAATTGTTGGTGGTGACGCTGCTGGTGATGCCCGTCGGCGTGCTGGTGCTCGGCGCGATTGCCGCCACGGTTCCCAGCGCTGCGGCAACCATCAGCAACCCCGGCGCGCACGGTTTCAGTCAGTTGCTCTATGCCTACACCTCGGCGAGCGCCAACAACGGCTCGGCGTTCGGTGGCCTGGGCGCGAACACGCCGTTCCACAACCTGATGCTCGGCCTGGGCATGTTGATCGGCCGCTTCGGCTACATCCTGCCGGTGCTGGCACTGGCCGGTAGCCTGGCGATGAAGAAAAGCGCACCGATCGGCCAGAACAGCTTCCCGACTCACGGCCCGCTGTTCGTGACCCTGTTGACCGTGACCATTCTGCTGGTGGGCGGCCTGACGTTCTTGCCGACGCTGGCGCTCGGTCCTGTCGCCGAACATTTAAGTATGGGCTTCTAAGGAATCCATCATGAATATGCCTGCAATCAAACCCGCCGCCGTCAAAGCGCCGGAACAAGCCAAAACCGCGATTTCGGCCCTGTGGCGCCCGGCGCTGGTGCAAGCCTTCGTCAAGCTCGACCCACGGCAACTTGCCCGTTCGCCAGTGATGCTGGTGGTCGAACTGACGGCGATTTTCACCACCGTGCTGTGCTTCATTCCGGACGCTGATGTGCCGACCTTCGTCGCCGCACAAATCGCTCTGTGGCTGTGGTTCACCGTGCTGTTCGCCAACTTCGCCGAAGCCTTGGCCGAAGGTCGTGGCAAGGCCCGCGCCGACAGCCTCAAGGCCGGCAGCGAAGGCCTCAGCGCCCGTTGCCGTCAGGCTGATGGCAGCTTCAAGATCGTGCCGGCTGCCAACCTGCGCAAGGGCGACGTGGTGCGAGTCGAAGCCGGGGAGATGATCCCCGGTGACGGCGAAGTCATCGAAGGTATTGCGGCGGTCAACGAAGCGGCGATCACTGGCGAATCGGCGCCGGTGATCCGCGAGTCCGGCGGCGACCGCTCGGCCGTCACCGGCAACACGCGGCTGGTGTCCGACTGGCTGCTGGTGAAGATCACCACCAACCCTGGTGAATCGACCCTCGACCGCATGATCGCCCTGGTCGAAGGCGCCAAGCGTCAGAAGACCCCCAACGAAGTCGCGCTGGATATCCTGCTGATCGGCCTGACCCTGATCTTTCTGCTGGTGGTCGTCACCCTGCAACCGTTCGCGCATTTTGCCAATGGCAGCCTGCCGCTGGTGTTCCTCGTGGCGTTATTGGTCACGCTGATTCCGACCACCATCGGCGGTCTGCTGTCGGCCATCGGTATCGCCGGGATGGATCGGCTGGTGCGCCTGAATGTGATCGCCAAGTCCGGCCGGGCGGTGGAGGCGGCGGGTGACGTGCACGTGCTGTTGCTCGACAAGACCGGCACCATCACCTTCGGCAACCGTCGTTGCAGCGCGGTGTATGCCGCGCCGGGTGTGAGCGGCCGTGAGCTGGCCGAAGGCGCGTTGTTTGCTTCGCTGGCCGACGAAACCGCTGAAGGCAAGTCGATCGTCGAGTTCCTCCGTGGCCTGCATCCACAACCGGAGCCGGCCCCGGAAACCCTGACCGCCGTGCCGTTCAGCGCGGAAACCCGCTTGTCCGGCGTCGATTATCAGGGCCGCGTGTATCGCAAAGGTGCGGTGGATTCGCTGCTGGCGTTTCTCGGTCAACAACGTAGTGATCTGGCCCCGGCGCTGGCGCGGGAAATCGACAAGATTGCGCAGAGCGGTGGCACGCCGTTGCTGGTCTGTGCAGACGGTAAGTTGCTTGGCGCGATCCATCTCAAGGACGTGGTCAAGCCAGGCATCCGTGAGCGTTTTGCCGAGTTGCGCAAACTGGGAATTCGCACGGTGATGGTCACCGGCGACAACCCGCTGACCGCTGCTGCGATCGCCGCTGAAGCAGGCGTCGATGATGTGCTCGCCGAAGCCACGCCGGAGAAGAAACTCGCGCGCATTCGTCACGAGCAGAACGACGGTCGCCTGGTCGCCATGTGCGGCGACGGCGCCAACGACGCCCCGGCGCTGGCCCAGGCAGACGTCGGCATGGCCATGAACGACGGCACGCAAGCGGCACGCGAAGCGGCGAACATGGTCGATCTCGATAGCGACCCGACCAAGCTGCTCGACGTGGTGCAGATCGGCAAGGAATTGCTGGTGACCCGTGGCGCGCTGACGACCTTTTCCATCGCCAACGACATCGCCAAATACTTCGCGATTCTGCCGGCGCTGTTCGCCTCGATTTACCCGCAGCTGGGCGTGCTGAACATCATGCATCTGAGCAGTCCGCAGAGCGCGATTCTCTCGGCCATCGTCTTCAACGCTTTGATCATCGTTGTGCTGATTCCACTGGCATTGCGCGGCGTGCGTGTGCAAGCAGCGAGTGCGGCGGCGTTGCTGCGGCGCAATCTGCTGATCTATGGCGTCGGCGGGATTGTCGTGCCGTTCGTGGGGATCAAGGTGATCGACATGCTGCTTACGGCGTTGCATCTGGTGTAAGGCTCAAAAGAGCCCCTCACCCTAACCCTCTCCCGGGGGGAGAGGGGACTCACCGAGGTGTTTGTGCGAGGTTCGCCGACCTGAAATTCCGAGCCTAACTCGGGTATTGAACAGCGCAAGGATCGGCCCCCTTTCCCCCTCGCCCCTTTGGGGGAGAGGGCTGGGGTGAGGGGGAAAAATCTCCCTGACACCCCGCAAAAGTTTGCCCAACGAATTCGAGGATTTTGAAATGTCCACAATGATACGCCCGGCCCTGACCCTGTTGGCGCTGATGACCCTGATCACCGGCGTCGCCTATCCACTCGCGGTCACCGGCATCGCCCAGGTCGCTTTCCCGGCTCAGGCCAATGGCAGCCTGATCCACGACGCCGACGGCAAAGTCCGCGGCTCGGCGCTGATCGCCCAGGATTTCAGCGGCGACAACTGGTTCCACCCACGCCCGTCCGCCGGGGCTTTTGCCACGGTCGCCAGCGGCGCCAGCAACCTCGCGCCGAGCAATCCGGCCCTGGCGACCCGCGTAATCGAAGACGCGCAAAAACAACAAGTCGCTGGGCAGGGGCCGGTGCCATTGGCCTTGCTGACCACCTCCGCCAGCGGCCTCGATCCGCACTTGCCACCGGCGGCAATTGCCTATCAACTGGCGCGTGTCGCAGCAGCGCGTAACCTGCCGGTGTCGACCTTGCAGCAATTGCTCGATAAGCACATCGAACAGCCGCTGGTTGGGCCGCCGGTGGTGAATGTGCTGGAGCTGAATCTGGCACTGCAAAACCTGTAATTCAGTTGATACCGATCGTTCCCACGCTCTGCGTGGGAATGCATCAATAGACGCTCTGCGTCTGCTTTTATGGGACGCAGAGCGTCCCGGACTGCATTCCCACGCAGAGCGTGGGAACGATCATTCGTAAGAGAGAACATCAAGCATGAGCGACTCCGGCCGCGCCGACGCACTGTTAGCAGACCTGCCCCGCGATGGCCGTGGCCGGCTCAAGGTTTTCCTCGGCGCGGCGCCCGGGGTCGGCAAGACCTACGCCATGCTCCAGGCTGCCCACACGCAACTGCGCCAGGGCGTAAAGGTCCTGGCCGGCGTGGTCGAAACCCATGGCCGCGCCGAAACCGAAGCCTTGCTCGGCGGCCTGCCGCAGCAGCCGTTGGTGCGCAGCGAATACCGTGGCGTGCTGCTCGAAGAAATGGACCTCGACGGCATTCTCGCCGCCAAGCCGAAGCTTGTGCTGGTCGATGAACTGGCCCACAGCAACGCCCCCGGCAGCCGTCACACCAAGCGCTGGCAAGACATTCAGGAACTGCTCGCCGCCGGCATCGACGTGTTCACCACGGTCAACGTCCAGCACCTGGAAAGCCTCAATGATCAGGTGCGCGGCATCACTGGCGTGCAGGTGCGCGAAACCCTGCCGGACTGGGTCCTGCAGGAAGCCTTCGAGCTGCTGCTGATCGACCTGCCGCCGCGTGAATTGCTCGAGCGTCTGCGCGAAGGCAAGGTCTACGTGCCGGAACAGGCCCGCGCTGCGATCGACGCGTTTTTCACCCAGACCAACCTTACCGCCCTGCGTGAACTGGCGATGCAGACCGCCGCCGCGCAGGTCGACAACGATCTCGCCCAAGGCTATCGCCAACTCGGGCAGGCCGCGCCGGCGGTGCGCGGGCGTTTGCTGGTCGGTATCGATGGCGATGCGCAGGCCGAACGGCTGGTGCGTCACGCCAGCCGCGTCGCCCAGCGCCGGCATCTGCCGTGGAGTCTGGTGCATGTCGACAACGGCAGTGCGCGGGATGAGCAATCGCGTTTGCGTTTGCAAAGCGCCCAGCAACTGGCCGAACGCCTCGGTGGCGAAGTGGTGCTGTTGCGGGCCGGCGAAGTGGCGAAAACCCTGATTCAACACGCCGCCGAACGCCGCGCCAGTCTGTTGCTGGTCGGCCAGTCGCGGCCACGTCTGCGCCGTCGACTGTTCGGCGGTGGCCTGGCGGCGCGCCTGCTGCGTCAGGCGCACGGTCTGGAAATCAACGTGCTCGACAGTGACCACGAGCAGCGCCAACCGCGCCCGCGCAATTCAGTCACGCTGGTGTGGTTCGACTACGCGCTGGCGCTGGTCGCGACGTTGTTGGCCACGGCCCTGGCCTGGGCGGTGTCGAGTGTGTTGCCGCTGCCGAACATCTCGCTGGTTTTTCTCGCGGCGGTGTTGCTGGTGGCGGTGCGCAGCAGCCTCGGCCCGGCGCTGGCCTGTGCGGCGTTGTCGTTTCTGACCTACGATTTTCTGTTCATTCCACCGAATTTCTCCTTCAGCATTCAGCGCGAAGAAGACGTGCTGACGCTGCTGTTCTTCCTGTTGATGGCGGCGCTCACCGGCAACCTCGCGGCGCGTCAGCGGCGGCAGTTGCAGGCCTTGCGCGATACGCAGGAAGAGACCAGCGAACTGCTCGACCTGTCGCGCAAACTCACCGCCGCGACGGATCGCCAAGCCGTGATCAGCGCTGCCGCGCAACACCTCGAAGGCTGGAGCGATGTGCAATTGTGCTTGCTCAACCGCGACGGCCAGGGCGGCTGGAAAGTCGAAACCGGCGGGCCGCTGCAATTCACCGAGGCCGAACGCGCCGCCGCCGATTGGGCCTGGCAACACGATCAACCGGCGGGCAAGGGCACCGGCACCTTGCCGCTGGGGCGTTGGTGGTGGTGGCCGTTGTCGGTCGAGGACGGGCCGCTGGCGTTGCTTGGTGTTTGCGCCAAGGAAGGCCAGAGCTTGAGCGGTCAGCGCCGACGTTTGCTCACTGCGCTTAGCCAGCCGCTGGCGCAAGCCCTGGCCCGCGCGCAATTGGCCGATGACCTCGAAGCGGCGCGTCTGCACGGCGAAACCGAACAGTTACGCAGCGCCTTGCTGGCCTCGGTGTCCCACGATTTGCGCACGCCGCTGACGGCCATGCGCGGCAGCATCGACAGCCTGTTGGCCCTCGGCGAAGCGATCCCGCTGGAGGATCGCCGCGAGTTGCTCGAAGGCACCCGCGATGAGGCCGAACGCCTCGACCGCTACATCCAGAATCTGCTCGACATGACCCGCCTCGGCCACGGCGCCTTGAAGCTGGCGCGGGACTGGGTATCGCCGGCCGATATCGTCGGCAGTTCGCTCAATCGCCTGCGCGCCGTGCTGGCGCCGCTGCAGGTCAGCACCGAGGTGCCGGCCGAGTTGCCACTGCTGTACGTGCACGCGGCGTTGATCGAGCAAGCGCTGGTCAATGTGCTGGAAAACGCCGCGCGCTTTTCCCCCAGCCACGGTCGCCTGCAACTGCGCGCGGGTGCCGATGAACAGGAAATTATCTTTGCGGTCAGCGATGAAGGCCCGGGGATTCCCGAAGAGGACCGAGCGAAGATTTTCGACATGTTCTACACCGCCGCGCGCGGTGATCGCGGCGGGCAGGGCACGGGGTTGGGGCTGGCGATCTGTCAGGGCATGGTCGGCGCCCACGGCGGGCGTATTTCTGTGGCTGACGGCATCGACGGGCGCGGCACCTGCATCACCTTGCACCTGCCGTTGCAGGCGCAACCGGGGATGGACGGTGAAGCTTGAAGTCGACTGCGCTACTCTCTTGCCAATCTATTGTGTTGATGTGAATTCATGAGCCAGACCGCGACCATTTTGGTCATCGACGACGAACCGCAGATCCGCAAATTCCTGCGCATCAGCCTCGCTTCACAAGGCTACAAAGTACTCGAAGCCGGCACTGGCGCTGAGGGCCTGGCGCAAGCCGCGCTGAGCAAACCGGACCTGGTGGTGCTCGACCTCGGGCTGCCGGACATGGACGGTCAGCAGGTGCTGCGCGAGTTGCGCGAGTGGGCGACCACGCCAGTGCTGGTGCTGTCGGTGCGCGCCAGTGAAGGGCAGAAGGTCGAAGCGCTGGATGGCGGCGCGAACGACTACGTGACCAAACCGTTCGGCATTCAGGAATTTCTCGCCCGGGTTCGCGCGTTGTTGCGCCAGGCACCGGCGGGGGAGGCGCAGCCAGCGGCGCTGAGTTTCGGCCCTCTGACCGTGGATCTGGCCTATCGGCGCGTGCTGCTCGATGGCGCCGAAGTCGCCCTGACCCGCAAGGAATATGCGGTGCTGGCGCAACTGGCGCGGCATCCGGGGCGGGTGATCACCCAGCAGCAGTTGCTCAAGGATATCTGGGGGCCGACGCACACCGAGGACAGTCATTATCTGCGCATCGTGGTCGGGCACCTGCGGCAGAAACTGGCGGATGACCCGACCCGGCCGCGGTTTATCGTGACTGAGGCGGGGGTGGGGTATCGGTTGTTGAGTGAAGCTGGCTGAGCTGACGCTTTCGCGAGCAGGCTCGCTCCCACAGGGGAATGCATTTCAAATGTGGGAGCGAGCCAGCTCGCGAAGAGGCCATCAAATACTCCGAAAAATCCGCATCAGTTCAACCCTGCTCCTGCTCATACCGATCCAGCGTATCACTGGCAATTTCCCGCCCCAGCGCGATCAACTCCGGCGCTTTGTAGAACTCGAAAAACCGGCACACCCGCTTCGGCACGTTGATCAGGATATCCGGCGGATACCCGGCAATCTTGTACTGCGCCAGTGAGGTCTGCATCACCTCGAAACTCTGGTTGATCAGATCCAGCAGCGACGCCGGCCCGACGTTATCGATGATGAACGAGCCGGTGGCGGATTTCGGCGCGCCTTCGCGTTCCGGGGCGGAGGCCGGTTGCTGGCTTTCCGGCTCGACGCCCTCAAGCCACGGATTGATCTCCGCCGCCTCGGCGCGCAAGGCTTCCTGTTCCAGCTTCAACAATTGCTCGGCCTGTTTACGCCGGAACGGCAACTTCGAACCCATGGATTTGATCAGACTGTCGAAGCGCGAACGGAACGCCGCCGGCCGCTCGATCACCGGCAACTTGTACTGGCGCTGATTGGTGGCGTTGAGGTTGACCGCGATGATCAGGTCGCAATGGCTCGACACCACCGGAACGATCGGCAACGGATTGAGAATGCCACCGTCGACCAGCATGCGGTTGCCCTGCATCACCGGGGTAAACAGGCTGGGAATCGCCGCCGAGGCGCGCATGGCCTGATGCAGGCAGCCTTCCTGAAACCAGATTTCCTGCTGATTGGTCAGGTCGGCGGCGACGGCGGTGTAGGGGATGCGCAGGTCTTCGATGTTGATCTCGCCGACGATCTTGCGAATCTGCCCGAAGACCTTTTCGCCGCGAATCGCGCCGAGACGGAAACTCACATCGACCAGACGCAGCACGTCGAGGTAATCGAGGCTTTCGATCCAGCGGCGGTACTCATCCAGTTTGCCGGCGGCATAGATCCCGCCGACCACCGCGCCCATCGAACAACCGGCAATGCAGGCGATGTCGTAGCCGCGTCTTTCAATTTCTTCGATAACGCCGATATGGGCATAGCCCCGGGCGCCACCGGAGCCCAGTACCAGTGCGACACGCTTTTTCATCAAACTTCCTCCGGACAAGCCTGCACAATGCACGCATCGGCCAAGCGGCTCAATCGCCAAGGTCGTTGCGCGAAGCGGTGACGTCGTTTTTCGTTCGCGGCGCACGCTTGCGCGCTATGCTCTGCGCCACGTGGTTTGACCGATCAGCGAGGCACTTTTTCACCGCTTGACCGTCTTACCTGCACGACTGTTGACCTACCTTGAGGTGTGAGTGATGAAAGCCTGGATCTGTGTACCGTTGATGGCTCTGGTTCTGGCCGGTTGCGCCGGCAAAACCGCGTACCGCGACAGCTGCGGCAGCCAACTCGACGCGGCCTGGCACGAACTGGATCTGGCCAAGGCTGAAGGCTTCGCCGGCACCGTCAGCTATTCCAAAGCGCTGTCGCTGCTGACCGCCGCCAAGACCCAGCAACAATTCGAAGGCTTCGAAGGCTGCAGCAAGAAAGCCGAAAAAGCCCGCTTCTACATTCGCGAGTCCCGCGCAGGACGTTAACAGCAGCTGCAAGTTTCTAGCTGCAAGCCGCAAGCTTTTAAGCAATCACATTCAGCTTGAAGCTTGTAGCTAGAAGCTTGCAGCTGCCTACGGAGTAGACCCCCATGATCGATCGCTTGGTGGCTAATGTGTTGAGCCTGGATGTGCGGCTGCTGGCATGTCAGGCGCGCTTGACTGCGCGCACTGATCCCGAGGCGTTGCATGATTTGCGCACTACGGTGCGGCGCCTGCGCAGCCTGTTGCGGCCGTTGCGCGGGTTGCCGGGTGTCGAGCAACTGGAGGCGGCGGCGTCTGCGGTGGGCGAGTTGACCACACCGTGGCGTGATCGCGAAGTGCTCGCGGCGTATCTGCTCGAGCATGATCAGCCCGAGGCTGCGCAGCGGCGTCTGGCGCAAATGGCCGAAGCGTATCCGGCGCTGGCGGCGAGTGCGGAATTGGCTTCGTTGCTGATGATTCTCGACGCATTTCCACGGTTTCTGCGCGCGTCCGAGCGCCAGGGGCTGCTCAAGGATCTGGATAAACGCATCGAAAAACGCCTGGGCAAACAATGGCAGAAACTCGACGAAGCGCTGCACGATCCCGCCCATGACCGCCATCGCCTGCGCCTGCTGATCAAACGCGTGCGCTATGGTATCGAAGCCTACCCCGAACTGGATCGCTTGCCGAAACCGGCCTACAAACGCCTGAAATCCGCGCAAGGCGCACTGGGCGACTGGCACGACTGCTGGCAATGGCTGGCGCGCGCCGAGCAGGAGGCTGATCTGCAACCGTGCGTGGCCACCTGGCAGGCCGGGTTGATCAAGGCAGAGCTGAAGGCCGATCAAGTGCTGGAAAAGCTCAGCGCTACGTGTTTCAAATCCTGAAGCTTGCGCATCCCCTGTAGGAGCTGCCGAAGGCTGCGATCTTTTGATTTTGATTTGCAAACAGATCAAAAGATCGCAGCCTCGTTTCACTCGACAGCTCCTACAAGGGTTTTGCGGCGAAATCGAAAAGTGCCAAGGCCTATCTGTCAGCCCATTTGACCGGAATAGACGCTGCGCCGCCGCCCGGGGCTGGGTAAGATCCGCGCATTCCTTTCTCGTTTTCCGAGGTTGCCATGCGCTTTTGCGATCTGCTCGATGCTGTCCGCCAACAACCTGAAGTAATCATCCCCGCCGAATGGGGGCAGGGCCGCGCCAGTTTTGGCGGACTGGTGGCCGCGCTGCAATTTGAAGCCATGCGCGCCAGGGTGCCGACGGAGCGCCCGGTGCGTTCGCTGGCGATTACCTTTGTCGGCCCGGTCGAGCCGGAAGTGCCGGTGAGTTTCGAAGTCGACGTGCTGCGTGAAGGCAAAGCCGTCAGCCAGGTGTTGGGCCGCGCCATGCAGAATGGTCAGGTGGTGACGATCATTCAGGGCAGCTTCGGTGCCTCGCGGCCCTCGGAAGTCGCCGTCGAAGCCTACCCGGCGCCGATCATGAAACACTGGGACGAATGCCAGGAGCTGCCCTACATCAAAGGCGTGACCCCGGAATTCATGCGCCATCTGGCGATGCGCTGGAGCGTCGGCGGCATTCCGTTCTCCGGCACGGCCTCGCGCTTGATGGGCGGCTGGGTGCGGTTGCGTGGGGATGTCAAAGAGGAGCCGGTCAACGAGGCGCATCTGCTGGCGCTGGTGGATGCCTGGCCGCCGGCGCTGTTGCCGTATCTGAAGAAACCGGCGCCGGGTAGCACGCTGACCTGGACCATCGAATTCGTGCAGCCGTTACACGATTTGAGCACGCTGGACTGGTGCCAATATATGGCCGATATCGAATACGCGGCCGACGGTTACGGCCATGTCGCCGCGAAGTTGTGGAGCGCGAAAGGGGAGTTGATTGCCATGAGTCGGCAGACCGTGACGATCTTCGCCTGACTCAATGCCGACGGTGGCGCTCACGCCAGGCGCGCCACCAGCCACCGCTGAGAAAGAACCGCGGAAAGGTCAGAAACTGCTCGACCAGCAAACGTGACACGGCATCTTTGCGATCACTGAACGGCTCGGAGGCTTGCGCCTCCAGGCGGTGACCGTGGCGCTGCAGACCCAGCGCCGCCATGATACCGATCACGCCGATGGCGACGCTGGCCAGGCTCAGACTGAACACTCCCGACACGATCAACAGAAACGCCACGATGAACAGCGGCACGGCAATCAGGTGCAGGACCAGATTGGTCGGATGCTGATGATTGCCCGGGTAGGCGCGCCATTGCCACGCGGGAAGGTTGGGGTGACGTTTGCCCATGTTTGCTACTCCTCGATCCATGTTGAACTTCATGGTTGAAGAATAGGCCCGGGCGCGGAGGGCGGCGAATCAAGGTTGGCTATTGAAGTGATAGCCGTCATCGCAGGATTCGATGTAGGTGCCTCTGACGCCTTCGCGAGCAGGCTCGCTCCCACATTGATTCTATGGCGCATGTGGGAGCGAGCCTGCTCGCGAAAGCGGATTCACAATTTCAACTGGCCTATCGCCTTGTTAAGCGCCCCGGCCAGCGCCGCCAGCTCATTACTGGTCGTCGCCGAATCCACCGTCTGCTGCACGGTGTTCTCGGTCACGTCACGAATACTCACCACCGCGCGATTCATCTCCTCGGCAACCTGACTCTGCTGTTCCGCCGCCACGGCAATCTGCGTGTTGCTTTCGCGCATCTGCGCCATTGCCCCGGTGATTTCCGCCAGCGCCGCGCCAGCCTCCTGCGCCTGCTGCACGCAGTCGTCGGCCTTGTAAGAACTCTCCTGCATGAAATCCACCGCATCGCGGGTGCCGGCCTGCAACGCGGCGATCATGCCGGTGATCTCGTCAGTCGACGCCTGCACGCGCTTGGCGAGATTGCGCACTTCATCGGCGACCACGGCAAAGCCGCGACCCATCTCCCCGGCGCGGGCGGCTTCGATCGCCGCATTCAGCGCGAGCAGATTGGTCTGTTCGGCAATGCTGTGAATCACGCTGACCACGCCGTTGATCTTCTGGCTGTCCTCGGCCAGGCGTTGAATCATTTCTGCCGTCTGCTGCACGCCGTTGGACAACCCGGCAATCGATTGCTGCACCCGCGCCACCACCTGCTGACCGCTGCCGGCGAGGCCATCGGCGGTTTTCGACAGATCGCGGGTGGCGCCGGCGTGTTGCGCGATGTGATAAACGGTGGCGGTCATTTCGTTGATCGCGGTGGCAGCCTGGTCGGTTTCGCTTTGTTGGCCGAGCATGCCGTGGCGCACGTCGTTCATGCTCGAGGCCAGCCGCGCTGCACCGTCATCCAGTTGTCGCGCGGTGCTGGCAACGGTGGTCACGACGCGTTGATAACCGGCCTGCATGGCGTTGAAGGCATTGGCCATCTGCCCGACCTCGTCCTTGCCCACCAGCGGCACGCGAGCGGAGAGGTCGCCGGTTTTTTCAACGTGCAGCATCACGTCTTTCAACGTGTTGAGCTGGCTGAGCAGAAAGCGGATCAACAGTTGCGAGGCGCCGAGCATCGCCAGCATCAGGACGAAGACCGCCAGCGCATAGTTGGCGAAACGCTCGCTGAACACCTGGCTCAGGCTCGGGGCATAGGCGATGACCGCCACTTGCTCGCCGTCGGCACGGCTGAACACTTCGGCGCCGATCAACGGATTCTCGCCAAACAGCGGCATTTCATTGATGGCGTTCCAGCCGTTGCTGCCGGTGATTTCCAGCAGCGGTTGATCATTGAGACGCGGCGCTTCACTGCGCTTGAATGTCAGCACTTGGGCGGACTTGGGCAACGGTTGCCCGAGCGGCCAGGCCTTGAGCAACTGCGCCTGCGCTTGTGCGGATGCCTGCGCGGCGTGACTGCGGGCCTGCTGTTCGAGATGTACGGCGTACAAAACCAGCAGCAGAGTGGTGACAAAGGCGACCGCGTTGACCGCCCAGAATTTGTATTTCAGCGAGATGTTGCTAAGCCAGGCACCCATGGAGGTCTTCTCTGATAGCGGAAACAGTTTTGGCAAGGTGCCATTATTGTGCCGCTATGCGGATTCGGGAGTTTTGATATGAATCAACAGATGCCGAGATCTATTGTGGGAGCGAGCCTGCTCGCGAAAGCGCTGCGTCCTTCAGCCCATTTGTAGCTGATCCACCGCCTTCGCGAGCAGGCTCGCTCCCACAGGGGAAGTGTGCAGTCAGGTGAGAATGGGAAGATTAAAAAACGCCCGGGCACATGCGGTGCTATGCGCGGCCAGCGCTTCCTCGGTCTCGCCGCGATGCATCGCCACCTCGCGCAACACTTCGGTCAGATACGCCGGTTCGTTGCGACCGTTTTTCGGTTTCGGCCGCAACGTGCGCGGCAGCAGATATGGCGCATCGCTTTCCAGCATCAGCCGTCCCGCTTTGATCTCTTTGACCAGTGGATGCAGATGCGTGCCCCGGCGTTCGTCGCAGATCCAGCCGGTGATGCCGATGTGCAGATCCAGATCGAGGTAGCTGAACAAGGCCTTTTGCTCGCCAGTGAAGCAGTGCACCACCGCCGCTGGCAGTTGATCGCGGAAGTCCTTGAGGATCTCCAGCAGCCGCTGGCTGGCATCACGCTCGTGCAGGAACACCGGCAATTGCAGCTCGACGGCCAGCGCCAGATGTTCTTCCAGGACCTTTTCCTGCTGCGGGCGCGGGGAGAAGTCGCGGTTGAAATCCAGCCCGCATTCGCCCACCGCGACGACGCTGGATTCGTTCAACAGACTGCGCAGACGACGGGCGCTGTCAGCGTTCCAGTCGCTGGCCGAATGGGGGTGAATACCGGCCGTGGCGAACAGCCGTTGGCCGCTTTCATCCAGTTGCCGGCACAGTTCCAGCGCCTGCTCGCTACCCTCGACGCTGGTGCCGGTCAGTACCAGTTGGCAGACGCCGGCGGCATAGGCACGGTCGAGCACGGCTTGGTGTTTGTCGGCGAAACTGGGGTTGGTCAGGTTGACGCCGATATCGATGAGTTGCATGGTGCTACCTCGGGCCGAAGGCCGGAAAGCATATCAGAGCTGTAGATTTATAAGAAAAGCCAAGAACTACAAAGACTTATGGCTGTCTGTTGAGGCCGCGGGGGACTCCGGGGTGGCGACAATGCCATCACTGTGCCAGTCTCACGCACTTTATCAGCGCGCAAAGCGCTCTGTTTTCGTCGGTGATGTCGTCTCTTTTGCGACGAATCGCCCCGTATTCTTTTCGGAGAGTGGATGCATCGTCCCTCGGTTCTGCTGCTGTTGTGTGCTGCGTTGCTGCTGCCGATGACGGCGGCCGCGCGCCTGCCCGGGCCGCTGCAAGCCGTGCCGGCGAGCAAGGTTCGCGACCTCTCGGACATTCGCAGCAGCCGCGTGTTGCGGGTGTTGGTCAATCAGAGCCGCAACAGCTCCGGCGAGGTCCAGGGCCAGGCCATCGGTGTCGAGTACCACCGACTGCGCGCGTTCGAGCAATACCTCAATGGCCATGCTCGTGACGGCCAGGAAGTCACCCTCAAGATCATTCCCAAAGCCAAGGATCAATTGCTCGGCGCTTTGCAGCGCGGCGAAGGCGACATGGTCGCGCCCGGTGAATTGCTCGATCTGCCTTCTGGCTACGCGGTCGCCAGCAGTGAGCCGATTGCCAGCAACGTGCCGCTGGTGCTGGTCGGGATCAAGGGCCAGCGCCGTTACACCAAGGTCGAGCAACTGTCCGGCAAGACCCTGGCCTTGCCCACCGGCAGTGCGGCGGGGGAGGTGGTCAGCCAGCTCAACCAGAAACTGGCGCTGCACAAACTGGCGCCGATCAATATCGAGTGGGTCGATCCGACGCTGGCGGTCGAAGATGTGCTGGAGATGGTTCAGGGCGGGATTTTCCACCTGACCATTGTCGAGCAACCGATTGCCGAGCGTTGGGGCAAAATCCTGCCGAAGCTGCGTCTCGATCGGCAGCTGAGCCTCGGCGAGCCGGGCGAAGAACATTGGTTCGTGCGCCGCGATGCGTCGATGTTGCGCGCGAGCATCGATCGCTTCCTCACCGGTTACAAGAGACCGTCGGATGAAGACGCCGCTTTCCTGCGCATCTATCGACGCCTGTATCAGGTGCACAATCCGCTGGCCAAGGCCGATCGCCAGCGTCTGGAAAAACTCCGTCCAACCCTGCAGAAGCACGCCGATGCGCAGAACATGGACTGGCTTAACCTGGCGGCGCTGGCGTTCAAGGAATCGCGTCTGCAGCCCAACGCTCGCAGCGGCAGCGGCCCGACCGGGCTGATGCAGATCACTCCGTCCGCCGCGCAACGGGTCGGCGTGAACAATATCCAGAATCTCGATGCGAATGTGCAGGCCGGCGCCAAGTACCTGGCGATGATCCGCCGCAAGTTCTTCAGCAGCCCGAAACTCAACGAGCGTGAGCGCATGGCGTTCACCCTCGCCGCGTACAACATCGGCCCCGAGCGCGTGCAGGGCATGCGCGCGGAAGCCCGCCGCCGTGGCCTCAATCCCAACCAGTGGTTCTTCCAGGTCGAGCGCATTGCCATGGAGCAGGTGGGGATGGGCGCCGTCAGCTATGTTAATAGCGTGAACAAGTATTACCTGGCATTCGACCGGGAGCGAGAGTCGCTCGAGCCCCGGCAGCAGAAAGTGGTCACACGGAAATAATCTAACAATTCGATTGTTATGGCGAAATTTTTGCGCTTTAAACATGAAATAAACTGATTAATATAGAGACCAACCCAAACACACAAACACTTCTGCACAACAAGGAATGCACCATGAGCTCTCTGATCAACAAGGTTCTGTTCACCCGCGCCGGTTACGGCCTGACTGTCCTGCGCATTGCTGTCGGCGTGATCTTCGCCGCCCACGGTTCGCAGAAACTCTTTGGTCTGTTCGGTGGTTACGGCCTGGCCGGCACCGCACAATGGATGGAAAGCATTGGCCTGACCCCCGGCTACCTGATGGCCTCGCTGGCTGGCGGTACCGAGTTCTTCGCCGGTCTGGCGCTGATCATCGGCCTGCTGGCACGCCCGGCGGCACTCGGTCTGGCGTTCCTCTCGCTGGTGGCGATCTTCTCGGTGCACATCGGTAACGGTCTGTTCATGGCCAACAACGGTTACGAGTTCGCCCTGGCTTTGTTGGCCGGCAGCATTGCGGTCCTGATCGAAGGCGCCGGCAAGCTCTCGGCGGATCGCGCCATCGCCGGTTGAAGGCTCTGGCTCAAGGCAAAGGCCCGCATTGCGCGGGCCTTTTTTTGTTGCGGGGGATTCTTGACACTGGTCGGTCACGTTCTCTAGGATGTTGCCCATGCGCCGATTTAAACAGCTACTTGCGGGGCGCCAGGTGACTTCTACAGTTACCGTCAGAAGCCGGAACAGGGCTTCGAAATACCGCTAAAGCGCTGGTTCGGTGTTGCCTCTCACCTGCCATGCAGACTTTTGAGGCAGAGATACGACACGATGAACGCACTACGCCCTCCAGCACGTCCCGCGCCGATCACGGCACATGTCACCCAGCGCAACCCGAAAATCCTTCTTGGCGGCAAACACCAGCCGACGCTGTTGCGTTATCTCGATGGCTGGCCACGTCGCAGCGGCGGTCCTGCCGCGTTCCTGATCCAGTTTGTCGATGACGGCGAGTCGCTGGCGCGTTTTGCTACGGACAGCTTCGATCTGGCGGTGATTCAGGCGCCGAGCGCAGAAGATGCGCCGGACATGATCAAGCAACTGACCCGCGTAGCGCGGCAGGGCCTGATCACTCGGCGCTGATCAGTCTTACGGGTATTCAATCGCAACGATGTAAACGAACTGCTCGCCGGTCGGCGTCTGCACCCGCACTTCTGCGTCGAGTGCCTTGCCGATCAGCGCGCGGGCGAGCGGCGAGTCGATGCTGATCAAACCCTGTTTGAGGTCCAGTTCATCGGGGCCGACAATGCGGTAGCGCGACTGCTTGCCGTCCTCGTCTTCGATGGTTACCCAAGCGCCGAAATAGACTTTGTTCGGGTCGCTGGGTTTTTCGCTGACTACCTTGAGCGCTTCCAGGCGTTTGGTGAGAAAACGCACGCGACTGTCGATTTCGCGCAGCATCTTCTTGCCGTAGGTGTATTCGGCGTTTTCCGAACGATCACCCTGCGCCGCCGCTTCACTCACCGCCTGGGTGACTTGCGGGCGACGCACATGCCACAACTCATGGAATTCGGCGCGCATCCGCGCTTCACCCTCGGGGGTGATCAGCGCGGTGCCAGCGGTGCGGGGAGGGCGATAACGGCTCATGGCGACTTCTTGTGATTAAGACCGTTTGAGTCTATCAACCCTCGCGCAACACTGTCAGCGGGCTCGCATTCAGAGCGCGACGCGTGCCGAACACACCGGCGCCACCAATCAGCGCGGCGCCAATCAGCGGCAGCACCAGCAGCCATGGATGCGGATGCCATGGCAGATCGAAGGCGAAGCGGTACAGCACCAGACTGACCACCTCCGAACCGATCGCCGCGAGCAGACCGCTGACCGCACCCAACAAACCGAACTCGATACGCCGCGCCTTGATCAGCAACTGCCGCTCGGCGCCCAGCGCGCGCAACAGCGCACCCTGGCGGATGCGTTCATCCAGCGTCGCTTGCAGGCCGGAGAACAGCACCGCCATCCCCGCAGCCAGAACAAACAACAACACATATTCCACCGCCAGGGTGACCTGGGCGAGGATGCTGCGTAGCTGTTCGAGCAAGGCCTCGACCTGCAGGATGGTCACCGCCGGGAAGGTCCGCGACAACTCGACGATCTGCTGATCATGCCCCGGAGCCAGATAGAAACTGGTCAGATAGGTCGCCGGCAGATCCTTCAGGGTGCTAGAGCTGGAAGATCATGAAGAAGTTCGGCTGGAAGTTGTCCCAATTGATCTCGCGCAGGCTGGTGACTTTCGCTTCGCGATTGACCCCGCCAACACTGAATACCATGTGATCGCCGAGTTTGAGTTTCAGGCTTTCGGCAACCTTGCCTTCCACCGAGACCCCCGGCACATCATCGGACGGCTGGCCGCTCCACCACGAGCCGGCGGTGAGCTTGTTGCCGGCCGGCAGATCCGCCGCCCAGGTCAGGCTCAGGTCACGCTGAATGGCGCGGTCACCGGCCGAGTCCTTGCTGACGATCTGTTGTACCGCTTCGCCATTGATGCTGATCAACCGACCCGGCACCACCGGATACAACGGCGCCGCTTGCGCGGACACCTTGATCAGGTGATCGGCGAAAGCCTGTTTGTCCGCCGGGAGGATATTCAGCGCGAAGTAGTTCGGCGCATTTTTCGGTAGCTGGTTCTGCCAGGTGTCGAGCAATTCGCCGCGCAGCAGTGCGATCAGCGCCATCGACAACAGGATCAGACCGAACGCCAGCGACTGCCCGGCCGCCGCCAATGGATGCCGCAACAACTGGCCAAGGCCCAGACGCCAAGGCAACGAGGCGCGGGCCAGCATGCGGCGCAGGCTTTGCAGCAGCAACAACAGCAGGCCGCCCAGCACCAGCGCGGCGACTACGCCACCGCCAAGCAGGGCGAAGGTCAGCAGCAGATCCAGACTCAGACGCCACATGATCAGGCCCAGCGCACCCAACGCCGCGCCGTACACTATCCATGTGCTCGAGGGGATCGGCAGCATGTCGCGGCGCAACACCCGCAGCGGCGGCACGCGACCCAGTGCAGCCAAAGGCGGCAAGGCAAAACCGGCCAGCGCCACCAGCCCGGTGCCAATCCCGGCCATCGCCGGAAACAGGCCGCCCGGCGGTACGTCACTTGGCAGCAAATCATGCAGCAACGCGAACAGACCCAGTTGTGCCAGCCAGCCGAGCAGGGCGCCGCTTATGGCGGCAATCAGGCCGAGCACGGTCAGTTGCAGGCTGAACAGCACCATGGTTTCCCGGCGTGACAAGCCGAGGCAGCGCAGCAAGGCACTGGCGTCGAAACGGCGACTGGCGAAACGATTGGCCGACAGCGCCACGGCCACGCCAGCCAACAACACCGCGACCAGACTGGCCATGTTCAGATAGCGCTCGGCCTTGCCCAGCGCACCGCCAATCTGCCGGTTACCGTCACGGGCATCCTGGATTCGCTGGTTTGCAGCGAGGCCCGGTTTGATCAGCTCGCGATAAGTTTCCAGCGCCTGCGGTTCGCCGCGCCACAGTTCGCGATAACTCACCCGGCTGCCCGGTTGCACCACGCCGGTGGCGGCGAGGTCCTCAAGATTGATCAACACCCGTGGCGTCAGGCTGTAGAAGTTGCCGGCGCGATCCGGCTCGTAGGTCAGCACGCGGGTCAGCTTGAGCGTCTTCATGCCGACGTCGATGCTGTCGCCGATCTTCAGATCCAGCGCGGTCAACAGACGTGCCTCGACCCAGGCTTCACCGGGTTGCGGTTCGCCGCCGACTTCTTCCTGGGCGAATGGTGCGGGCGCGCTTTTCAGCTCGCCGCGCAGAGGATACGCGCGGTCGACGGCTTTGATGCTGGATAACTGAATGCCATTGTCGGTGGCGATGACGCTGGAGAACTCCACCACTTGCGCATGATTCAGGCGCAGTTCGGTGCCGCTGCGGATTTGCTCCTCGCGGGCCGGCGAGCTGCCTTCAAGGACCAGATCGGCACCGAGAAACTCGGTAGCGCGCAGCATCATTGCGCCATTGAGGCGGGCGCCGAAGTAGCCGATCGCGGTGCTCGCCGCGACGGCCACCACCAGCGCAAAGAACAACACGCGCAGCTCACCGGCGCGGGCATCGCGCATGAGCTGGCGCAGGGCAAGGCTGAACAGACGCAACAGCGGCAGACGTGCCATCAAGGCTCCAGAGGGGCGACCAGCAGCCCGGCTTCAAGACGGATCAGGCGCCGGCAGCGATGGGCCAGGCGTTCGTCGTGGGTCACCAGCACCAGGGTGGTGCCGCGTTCCTTGTTCAATTCGAACAGCAAGTCGCTGATGCGCTCGCCGGTGTGGCTGTCGAGGTTGCCGGTCGGCTCGTCGGCGAACAGCACGTCCGGTTCGGCAGCGAAGGCGCGGGCGATGGCCACGCGTTGCTGTTCACCACCGGAGAGCTGGCGCGGCGAATGGGTCAGGCGCTGACCGAGGCCGACGCGCTGAAGCAATTGCGTGGCGCGCTCGCGGGCATCTTTGCGGCCATCGAGTTCAAGCGGCAACATGACGTTCTCCAGCGCATTGAGGCTGTCGAGCAACTGGAACGACTGGAAGACAAACCCGACGTGCTCGGCGCGGATTCGCGCGCGCTGGTCTTCGTCGAGATTGCTCAGGCCCTGGCCGGCGAGAGTGACTTCGCCGCTGCTCGGCAGGTCGAGTCCGGCGAGCAGGCCGAGGAGGGTGGATTTGCCGGAACCGGACGCGCCGACGATGGCCAGGCTGTCGCCCTTGTTCAGTTCCAGGCTGAGTTCGTGCAGGATAGTCAGTTCACCTTCCGCGCTAGGGACCACTTTGCTGAGGTTCTTCGCGGTGAGAATGCTTGCGCCCATGGAGAATCCGATGCGTGTATGGTTTTTGAGTGCTGGCCTGGCCTTGATGTGCATGGCCCAGAACGCAGCGGCGGGTACTGTCCTGATCGTTGGCGATAGTATCAGCGCCGGTTTCGGCCTGGATACCCGTCTGGGGTGGGTGTCGCTGCTCGAGCAGCGCCTCAAACAAGAGGGTTTCGACGATAAAGTGGTCAACGCCTCGATCAGTGGCGACACCAGTGCCGGAGGCCTGGCGCGGCTGCCGGCGCTGCTTGCAGAGCATAAGCCTGAGCTGGTAATCCTCGAGTTGGGTGGCAACGACGGCCTGCGCGGGATGCCGCCAACGCAATTGCAACAAAATCTTGCCTCGATGATCGACAGCTCGCGGCAGAGCGGCGCGAAAGTGCTGCTGCTCGGCATGCAGTTGCCACCCAATTATGGCAAGCGCTACACCGATTCGTTCGCCGAGGTTTACGGCAAGCTCGGCGAAGAGAAAAACATCCCGTTGGTGCCGTTTTTTCTCGAAGGTGTCGGTGGGCATCCGGAGTTGATGCAGGCCGACGGTCTGCACCCGGCGGCCGGGGCTCAGGGCAAGTTGCTGGAAAATGTTTGGCCGACGCTAAAACCGCTGTTGTGAGGCTTTTCTAGAGGCAGGCTTTCGGCTAATGTGGCGCCCCCTAATTTGGAGCCCCCGATGCCGCGTCCTGCCTGGTCCCTGTTTGCCTACCAACTGATCGAGCCTGACGAGCAGCTGGATCTGTTCGCCTGCCAGGAAGTGCGGGTGCATCTGGTGACGCGTCAGCTGGAACTCGGTGGCTCTGCCGATCGCACGCTGTGCGGCACGCTGCTGCCAGCGCAACCGCGCTGGTCGAATGTTGATCGCCGGGTGTTCCAGGATCAGCGTCTGTGCTCGCTGTGCCGGGCGATTCTCGAATCGCAGAAGCGCGGTACGTCGCCGATCTGGCCCGAGCTTCGATTCGAACTTTAAGATCAAAAGATCGCAGCCTCGTTGCACTCGTCAGCTCCTACAGGGAATGCGTTGCAAATGTAGGAGCTGACGAGTGCAACGAGGCTGCGATCTTTCAGGGCGCGACACGGTCTATCGGCGTGTCTCCCGAATCCCCAAGCCGCGGTGTACAATCGCGTCCTTATACCCTTGATGATCATGCGAAGGATTTTCCGGATGTTGCCGCGCTTTCCTGCCGTCACCCGCTGCCTGTCACTTGCCGCCCTGTGTGTGGCCGGCCCCGTTGCTGCATTGGAGCTTCCCCTGCCACCACCCGGCGAAGACATCGTCGGCCAGGTGCAGGTGATCAAAGCCAAGTACGAAGACACCTTCGCCGACCTGGGTACCACCTACGATCTGGGTTATTCGGAAATGGTTGCGGCCAACCCGGGCATCGATGCCTGGCTGCCGGGCGCCGGTACCGAGATCGTCCTGCCGACGCGCTTCATCCTGCCGCCTGGCCCGCGTGAAGGCATCGTCATCAACCTCGCCGAATACCGTCTCTATTACTATCCGAAAGGCCGCGACGTGGTGTACACCTTCCCGCTGGGTATCGGCCGTGAAGGCTGGGGCTCGCCGATCGCGCACACCTCGATCATCGCCAAGACACCGAACCCGACGTGGACGCCTCCGGCTTCGATCAAGGCCGAACACGCCGCTGACGGTGATCCGCTGCCCAATGTGGTGCCGGCCGGCCCTGATAACCCGCTGGGGCCGTTCAAGTTCACCCTCGGCACGCCGGGCTACCTGATCCACGGTTCGAACAAGAAGTTCGGCATCGGCATGCGCACCAGCCATGGTTGCTTCCGCATGTTCAACAACAACGTGCTGGAGATGGCCGGCATGGTCCCGGTCGGCACCTCGGTGCGCATCATCAACGACCCGTACAAGTTCGGTCGCAGTGGCGGCAAGGTCTATCTGGAAGCGCACACGCCGCTCGACGACAAGGGCAACCCGTCGGTGGTCGACAAGCACACCGCGGTGATCAACGCGATGCTCAAGCGTGAAGACATCACCAGCAACTTGCGCATGAACTGGGATGTGGTGCGTGATGTGGTCGCCGCCGAAGACGGCCTGCCGGTAGAGATCGCCGTGCCGAATACCTCGGCGCCAATGGTGAGCAGTGCACCGATCGACCTGCAGCAATAAGCTCTGATTGAAAACCCGCCGATGCGAGCAGCGTCGGCGGGTTTTTTATTGCCCGGAGAAAAGCACCGGGCACAAAAAAGCCGACCCGGAAAACCGGATCGGCTCGATAACAATCCCGAGGGATTATTACTTGCGGCTAGCTTTTTCCAGCATGCGCAGAGCACGCTCGTTAGCTTCGTCAGCAGTCTGTTGTGCTTTTTGAGCAGCAGCCAGAGCTTCATCAGCTTTACGGTAAGCTTCGTCTGCACGAGCCTGGGAGCGAGCAGCTGCGTCTTCAGTAGCGGTCAGACGTGCTTCGGTTTCTTTCGATGCGCTGCTGCAACCGGTAGCCAGAACTGCGGCCAGAGCCAGAGCAGAGAATTTCAGAACGTTGTTCATCGTGTTCCCCTTCAAGGACTTTCAAATTAAGTGGCTGTCTCCTCACGATTGAGGAAATAGCCGGCGTACATACTACCCATTACTTGTAGTAAGTAAACTGACGTAGCGCAAGAAGCAAAAAAAATTGTAGGCGTTGATTCTTTTTCGAGCAACTTTTAACTGCGCTGTATAAAAAATATCCAGCTGCAAGCCCCGGCGTGAGCGACTCAAACGGGAAAAGTTCCCGCGCTCGCGCGCTGTTTTTGCGACTTCGGCTAAAGTCTTTCTAAATGAATTCGTCCACACTTTTGTTCAGGTTCTGCGAAGCGCTTCGCGTATCTTTGTTGATGTACAGGTGACTTTAAAAAAGGTCGCACGTCTTAAGTCTCAACATTCCGGCAATGTTCAGGCAAACGGCACGCAAAGATTGTCTTGCGGCCGAACCTGCGACCATCGATGCCAATGCACGCAAACCATCCGATGACGAGCGTACCTTGAGCATTTTCGCCAATGGTGCCTACTATTCAGCAGGTGTCAGATTGCGCGAGATCGGTGTGGCTCTTCTCAGTGTCCATCAGGCACGGGGTGGCGTAGATGTTCCTTCGCCGGAAAAACATCGGTAAGGTAGGGGTCACAATTCAAGACCCGCGAGGAGTAGTGATGAGCGAGGCGTTGTCCATCCACCATGACCAGGCTGGTCATCAATTCGAGACCACTGTGGACGGTCATCGTGCTTACCTGACCTACATGGATCTGGGCAAGCAGACCCTGGATATCTACCGCACCTTCGTGCCCAATGCCCTGCGCGGCCGTGGCATTGCCGCAGCGCTGACCGAACGCGCGCTGCAATACGCCGAAGAAATGGGCTACACGGTGATCCCGTCATGCTCCTACGTCGAGCGCTATATGGAACGTCATCAGCGCCGCGCTGCGAAGATCTGAACCGCACACACAAAAACGCCGGACAATGTCCGGCGTTTTTTTATGCGCGTAAAACGCAGCTTACGTGCGCTGACGCTTCGGCAATACGTCCTTGAGCTTGGCGTGCATGCTGCGCAAGGTGTTTTCGGTGGCGGACCAATCGATGCAGGCATCGGTGATCGACACGCCGTATTGCAGGTCGGCGAGATCCTTTGGAATCGCCTGGCAGCCCCAGTTCAGGTGGCTTTCAACCATCAGGCCGATGATCGACTGGTTGCCTTCGAGGATCTGGTTGGCGACGTTCTCCATCACCAGCGGTTGCAGGGCCGGGTCCTTGTTGGAGTTGGCGTGGCTGCAGTCGACCATGATGTTCGGCTTGATCTTCGCCTTGTTCAGCGCCTGCTCGCAGAGCGCAACGCTGACCGAATCATAGTTCGGCTTGCCATTACCGCCGCGCAGCACCACGTGACCATAGGCGTTGCCCTTGGTGGTGACGATCGACACGCCACCTTCCTGGTTGATGCCGAGGAAACGGTGCGGGCTGGATACCGACTGCAAGGCGTTGATCGCCACGGTCAGGCCGCCGTCGGTGCCGTTCTTGAAGCCGACGGCCGAGGACAGGCCGGAAGCCATTTCGCGGTGAGTCTGCGATTCGGTGGTACGCGCGCCGATGGCCGACCAGCTGATCAGATCCTGCAGATACTGCGGGGAGATCGGGTCGAGGGCTTCGGTCGCGGTCGGCAGGCCTTTCTCGGCCAGGTCGAGCAGCAACTGACGACCGATGTGCAGACCGTCCTGGATCTTGAACGAGTCGTCCAGATACGGATCGTTGATCAGACCTTTCCAGCCGACAGTGGTACGCGGCTTCTCGAAATACACACGCATGACCAGATACAGGGTGTCGGAGACTTCCTCGGCGAGTACCTTGAGGCGATCGGCGTATTCGTGGGCAGCCTTGATGTCGTGAATCGAGCACGGGCCGATCACGACGAACAGACGGTGGTCGGTGCCATCGAGAATGTTGCGAATGACTTCGCGGCCCTTGGTGACGGTGCGCAGGGCGGCGTCGCTCAGGGGGATATCACGCTTGAGCTGATCGGGAGTGATCAGGGTCTCGTTAGAGGCGACGTTTAGGTCGTTGATCGGTAAATCAGCCATCGTTTACTCGTCAGGTCACGGGTGCCGGCCGCCAGCGATCCCCGCGCGGCGGAGCACAGCAGATTTAGCGCGTCGGGGGAGCCGAACCTTAGCGCGTCAGAGGCGGCTCGACAATGGGCAAACCGTGCTTTAGTCCAGCGCTGGCTGCGCAAAAGCCTTGCGCAGGTTGTCGTGGGAGAACTCTTCGGCATGCTCCTCGACCCATTGCAGGGCCAGCGCCTGACTATCCTGCAGATCGTCGTGGCTTTCCTGCATGCGCGAATAGCGTTCGATCTGACACACCTGCTCACCCATTCGCGCGCTGAACAGGGTCTGTTCGTCAGTGAAGGCGATGCCCACCAGATAGCCTTTTTTACGGCGCAGACACCAGGCCACGTAGCCCGGGCAACAGAAGTCGGCATTCAGCGTCGGCATGCGTACTTGCAGTGCAGTGCCGTGGCGCCAGGCGCGGTGGTAATTGCAAGCGATGCCGCCGAGGCTGATAGTGTGCAGCTGTTGTCTGGAAATGCATTCAGGCTTGAGTAACGTCAATTCAACCGGCACTTCGTCCGGATGAGGAATGAAACGTCCCATGAGCACAGACTCCCTGTGTCGGCCATCTGACATTGTTTCCCCCAGTATAGTGGTCGAATCCGAGCTGACTGACTTCGACGCCGACCAGCGGCTGCTGGCGATGCGCGGGGTTTCTCTGGTGATCTTTACCAGCGTCGGCTGCGCCAGTTGTCGTTATGCCCGCGAGGTGTTGCCGGGCATGCCGCTGGCGATCGATCGGCTGTGCTGGATTGACGCCGGCGACAATGGCGGGCTGGTCGAGCGTTATCAGGTGTTTCATTTGCCGGCGCTGTTTGTGGTGCGCGACGGCGAGTTCTTTGGCGCAGTGCACACTCGTCTGACGGTTGCCGAGGTCAATCAGGCTGTGGCGCAGGCGCTGGGTCGAATTGCAGAGGAGTTGCCATGAGCGAGACAGTCAGCAAACCGGTGGTGGGGATTATCGGCACCGGTGCAATCGGCGGATTCTACGGGGTGATGCTGGCGCGTGCCGGTTTCGACGTGCACTTTTTGTTGCGCAGCGAATTCTCGGCGGTGGCTGAGCGCGGTTTGCAGATCAACAGTGCGGTGCACGGGCCGTTGACGCTGAATCCGGCCAATGCCTATTCCGCTGCCGAAGACATGCCGCCCTGTGACTGGCTGCTGGTCGGCACCAAGACCACCAGCAACGCCGGTCTGGCCCCGGCGATCATTCAGGCCGCCAAGCCTGACGCCAAGGTGCTGTTGCTGCAGAACGGTCTGGATGTCGAAGACAGCCTGCGGCCACTGTTGCCGGATTCGCTGCATCTGCTCGGTGGTCTGTGCCTGATCTGCGTGCACCGCGAGGGGCCGGGGCAGATTACCCATCAGGCCCTTGGCGCGGTGAATGTCGGTTATCACAGCGGCTCGGCCATTGATGAAGTAGCGCGCATGGCGATCGTCGAGGAGGGCGCCGGACTGTTCCGTGCCGCCGGCATCGACTCGCAGGCGATGGCCAACCTGCATCAGGCGCGCTGGCAGAAACTGGTGTGGAATATTCCCTATAACGGACTTTCAGTATTGCTCGGCGCGGGAACGGAAGCGCTGATGGCCGATGCCGACAGCCGCCTGTCGATTCAGGCGTTGATGGCCGAAGTGGTGCTGGGCGCCAAGGCCTGTGGATACGAGATCCCGCCCGGCTATGCCGAGTACCTGTTCACCATGACGGAAAAAATGCCCGATTACTGGCCGAGCATGTACCACGACTTTGCACACAAACGCCCGCTGGAGCTGGAGGCGATTTACGCCCGGCCACTGGCGGCGGCGAAAGCGGCGGGCTGCGAGTTGCCGCGCATCGAGGCGCTGTATCGCCATTTGGGTTTTATCGACCGACGCAATACCTGAGTCGGTTGTTCTGGGGGAAGGCATGGCCAATAACATCGATGACAAACTGGTGCTGGCGATTTCCTCGCGCGCCTTGTTCGACCTGAGCGAAAGCCACAAGGTCTACCTGTCGAGCGGCGTCGAAGCCTATCGGCAATATCAGATCGAGCACGAGGACGAAATCCTCGCGCCGGGCGATGCGTTCCCGCTGGTGGAAAAACTCCTGAGCCTGAACAGCCGCCTCGGCCGCGCGCGGGTCGAGGTGATTCTGGTTTCCCGTAACAGCGCCGACACCGGGCTGCGCGTGTTCAATTCGATTCATCATTACGGTCTTGCTATTTCTCGTGCGGCGTTCGTCGGTGGGCGCAGTCCGTACCCTTATCTGAAAGCGTTTGGCTGCGACCTGTTTCTCTCGACCCACGCCGAAGACGTGCGTGCGGCGCTGGACGCCGGGTTCGCCGCCGCCACGATTCTGTCCGGTGGCGCGAGCCGTGCGGCCAGTGATGAATTACGTATTGCCTTCGACGGTGACGCGGTGATCTTTTCCGACGAGTCCGAGCGCGTCTATCAGTCCGGCGGCCTGGAAGCGTTTCAGGCCAAGGAACGCGAATCGGCACGCGAGCCATTGCGTGGTGGGCCGTTCAAGGGCTTCCTGGCAGCGCTCAATCTGTTGCAGCGCGAGTTTCCCGATGACGATTGCCCGATCCGCACGGCGCTGGTGACCGCCCGTTCGGCGCCGGCCCATGAGCGAGTGATTCGCACCTTGCGGGAATGGGATATCCGCCTCGATGAATCGCTGTTTCTCGGTGGCCTGACCAAATCGGCGTTCCTCGAAGCCTTCGCCGCTGACGTGTTCTTCGATGACCAGACCGGTCATTGCGAGCTGGCTCGCGAAGTGGTCGCCACCGGCCACGTGCCCCACGGCATCAGCAACGAACCGCCGATCTAGAGCCTTTTCATTCAGGACGTTGCGTCGCACGTCGTACTCGCCAAGGCACTGCTAAGCTGAATCAATCTCCGCCATCGTTGGCTCGCGAGGAGGTCCCATGATTCGCTCAATGCTGTATGCCACCGACCTCGGTCTGTACGCACCGTTCGTGATGCAGCATGCCCTGGCCTTGGCGCGCACCTTCAATGCCGATCTTTATGTAGTACACGCGGTGGAACCCATGGGCCTGTTCGCCGAGTCAGTGCTGCAAAGCTATCTCGACGAACAGGCATTGAACGAATTCCATAGTCAGGGTCTGAAAACAGTCATTGCCAATATCGAACAGCGGGTGCTCGACAGCTTTCGTGAAGAACTGGGGGACGACGGCGAACAGGATCTGCAGCGCATTCGCGCGGTGCGCGTGCTCCAGGGTGATCCGTCGCAGGTGATTCTCGACCAGGTGCACAAACTCTCGGTCGATCTGCTGATCGTCGGCAGTCACAGCCATGGTGTCGGTGCGGAAACACCGTTGGGGCGCACGGCGGCGCGGGTCCTGCAATTGGCCAAGGTGCCGGTCTATCTGGTGCCGCTGATGGAACGCCGGCGGCGTGAGGATCGCTGAAGCAGGAATAATGGCGTTTTGATAAAAAAGTTCTAGATTTATTCTTCGAACCATTAATATAGTTATATACCGTCGCTGATGCCCGTGGCGTCTACCTGCTTTGAGGGATTGATATGAAGCTTCAACAACTGCGCTACATCTGGGAAGTGGCGCACCACGACCTCAACGTTTCCGCTACCGCTCAAAGCCTGTACACCTCGCAACCGGGCATCAGTAAGCAGATCCGCCTGCTGGAAGACGAGCTGGGCGTCGAAGTCTTCGCCCGCAGCGGCAAGCACCTGACCCGCGTCACCCCGGCCGGCGAGCGCATCATCACCACCGCTGGCGAGATCCTGCGCAAAGTCGAAAGCATCAAGCAGATTGCCCAGGAATTCTCCAACGAGAAAAAGGGCACCCTGTCGATCGCCACCACCCACACCCAGGCGCGTTATGCGCTGCCGCCGGTGATCAGCAATTTCATCAAGCAATACCCGGACGTGGCCCTGCACATGCATCAGGGCTCGCCGATGCAGATCGCCGAAATGGCCGCTGACGGCACCGTCGATTTCGCCATTGCCACTGAAGCGCTGGAGCTGTTCGGCGATCTGGTGATGATGCCGTGCTACCGCTGGAACCGCTGCGTGGTCGTACCCCATGGCCACCCGCTGACCAAGCTGCCGAAGCTGACTCTCGAAGCGCTGGCCGAACACCCGATTGTTACTTACGTGTTCGGTTTCACCGGCCGTTCCAAGCTCGACGAAGCCTTCAGCCATCGTGGCCTGACGCCGAAAGTGGTGTTCACCGCTGCTGACGCCGACGTGATCAAAACCTACGTGCGTCTGGGGCTGGGCGTAGGCATCGTGGCTAAAATGGCCGTCGATACCAAACTCGATAACGACCTGGTGGTGCTGGATGCCAGCGAGCTGTTCGAGTCGAGCATCACCAAGATCGGTTTCCGTCGTGGCACCTTCCTGCGTGGCTTCATGTGCGACTTCATCGAGAAATTCGCCCCGCACCTGACCCGCGAAGTCATGGCCAAGGCCATTCAGTGCCACAACAAGCAAGAGCTCGAAGAGCTGTTCGACGGCGTCGAACTGCCCGTTCACTAAGCACCCGCTTCAGAGCACCTCGGTGACAGCAAACTGTTGCCGGGTGCCCGCCACCAGAATCTCCACCTGATCGCCCTCGAACTTGCCCAGCAGGCTTTTGCCCAGCGGCGAGCGCGGGGTGATGACGGTAACCGGCTGACCCACCACGTCGACTTTCAGCCCCGCCGCATCCGGCGCCAGAAACAGCCATTGCTCGCGACCCTTTTCGTCCTCCAGACCGAGCAGGGCGCCGACTTCGATGCCGCGATTTTCGTCGTAGGCACGCAACGTCAGGTTCTGGCACAGCGCCAGTGACTGACGAATCTCCTCAACCCGCTTCGCCTGACCCGCCGCCAGATATGACGCTTCCAGCCCCAGCGTGTCGTACTTGTTTTCGGCGATGTTTTCTTCGTGGGTCGCGGTTTCGTAAGCGGTTTGCGCAGCGCGTTCGGCGATGTCGAGGTCGATGCGCAGCTTGTCGAGAATCAACTGGTGGACGCTGTGTTTGTTCATGATCAATCGCAGAATTGCAAAACGTTGGCGCGGCTCTTTTCGGTCGGCGCGGTCTGGTCCTGCTGCAGCCAGAACTGGCATTTCGGGTTCGACGCATTGCGCGAATTGGCGCGCGCCTGGTCCAGTCGGGCCTGCTGTTCATTCTTGCGCAGGTTTTCTTCGTACTGTTGGAACAGCGGCGTTGGCGGCGGTGCGACGTCCGGCTGTGGCTCGACTGCAACTGGCGGATTGGCCAATTGCTGCACCGCTTGAGCCACCGGGGCCAATTGCTCGGGAAAGATGAAGCGCGATAGCAGCCAGCAGGTCAGCGCAATCGCCAGGAACCCCAGCCACAGGCCCAGCGCAATGCTGCCGGTCAGATGCAGCGCGCTAAGCTGAACAGGCAAGGGACGACGCGGATTCGGACGGTAGGGCATGGCGGCCTCCTGGCGGATGGTTGCGGGCAAGTGGCGATTGTCGCACGAAGATTAATCGCCGTCGGCTCTTCTGCGCGAGCGCATTTATGCGGACAATCGAGGTCTTTTGCCAACGGGAGAACGGCATGCCTGAAGCGAAACCCCGCTGGGACATTTTCTGCACCGTGGTCGATAACTTCGGTGACATCGGCGTGACCTGGCGCCTGGCCCGGCAACTGGTGGCCGAACATGCCTTGCCGGTGCGCCTGTGGGTGGATGATCTACGCGCGTTCGAGCGCCTCTGTCCTGAGATCGATGTCGATGTTGTGCAGCAATGGCAGCAGGGCGTCGAGGTGCGTCAGTGGCCGAGCGAATGGCCGCACGCCGAGGCGGCCGACGTAGTCATCGCCGCCTTCGCCTGTCAGTTGCCCACTGATTACATGGACAGCATGGCTGCGCGGGAAACGCCGCCGCTATGGCTCAACCTCGATTATCTCAGCGCCGAAGACTGGGTCACCGGCTGCCATGGCTTGCCGTCGGTGAAATACAAATCGGTGCAGAAGTTCTTCTTCTTTCCGGGCTTCAAGCCGGGCACCGGTGGCCTGCTGCGCGAATGCGGACTGCTCGAACAGCGTCGGCAGTTTCAGAAGGATCGGCCGGCTCAGCAACATTTCCTGCAAGACCTGGGTATTGATCCCGCGCCCGATGCGCAACTGATCTCGCTGTTTGCTTATGAAAATGCCGGGTTGGCCAGTTGGCTGGATGTGCTGGCGGCCGACGCACAGGCGACTCACCTGCTGGTACCGGAAGGGCGGATCCTCGGCGATGTGGCGCGCTGGCTGGGCGTGGAAACCTTGATGGTCGGTGCGATTCATGTGCGCGAGTCCCTGACCGTGCAAGTGCTGCCGTTCGTCCGTCAGGATCAATACGACCATCTGCTGTGGTGCTGCGATTTCAACGCGGTGCGCGGTGAAGACTCATTCGTGCGCGCGCAATGGGCGGGGCGGCCGATGCTCTGGCACATCTATCAGCAGGACGATGACATCCATCTGGACAAGCTCGACGCTTTCCTCGCGCTCTACACTCACGGCCTTTCCCCCGCTGCGGCGCAGGCGATGAACGGTCTGTGGCGAGCGTGGAGCGCCGGGCAACCGATCGGCGAGCACTGGCTGGCGGTGCGAAGTCATCGGCCGGAACTCGAGAAAAATGCCGAGGCATGGTGTCTGGAACAGGCCTTGCAGGCGGATCTTGCCACGGCGCTGGTACAGTTTTATGTAAATTGGATATGATACGCGGCCTAGATTTTTGTAAATCCCATCCAAATTCGGATATTCGCAATGAAAACTGGTAAAGAACTCAAACCCGGTACCGTGATCCGTATCGACAACGATCCTTGGCTGGTTCAGAAAGCTGAATTCACCAAGTCGGGCCGTAACAGCGCGATCATGAAGACCAAGCTGAAGAACCTGCTGACCGGTTACAAGACCGAAACCGTTTACGGTGCGGACGACAAACTGGACGACGTGATCCTGGATCGTAAAGAAGCCACCCTGTCGTTCATCAGCGGTGACACCTACACGTTCATGGACACCACTGACTACACCATGTACGAGCTGAACGCCGAAGACATCGAAAGCGTTCTGCCTTTCGTTGAAGAAGGCATGACCGACGTTTGCGAAGCCGTGTTCTTCGAAGAGCGTCTGGTTTCCGTAGAGCTGCCGACCACCATCGTGCGTCAGGTTGACTACACCGAAGGCTCCGCTCGCGGTGACACTTCCGGCAAGGTGATGAAGCCTGCCAAACTGAAGAACGGTACCGAGCTGTCGGTTGCCGACTTCATCGAAATCGGCGACATGATCGAGATCGATACCCGCGAAGGCGGTTCCTACAAAGGCCGTGCGAAATAAGCACTGCTTTTTGCGGAAAGAAAAAACCCGACCATTGAGTCGGGTTTTTTTGTGCCTGCGCTTTGAGTTTCACACCTGTCCCATGTGGGAGCGAGCCTGCTCGCGAATGCGGTGTGTCATTCAATGAAGCGCTGTCTGACGGGACGCTTTCGCGAGCAGGCTCGCTCCCACAATGGGACTGTGGTTATTTCAAGTGTTGCTTCAGTTCTTCAGACGCCTGCAACATCGCCGACCGCACCGCCGGTACATGGCTGACCACGTTGAGCAAACCGTAATCGTGAATCATGCCGTTGTAGCGCACCGACGTAACCGGTACTCCGGCTTCATCGAGTTTGCGTGCGTAAGCTTCACCTTCATCACGCAGCACGTCGGCGCTGGCAGTCTGCACCAGTGCAGGTGGCAGACCTTTGAGTTGCGCGGTGGTGGCGCGCAGCGGTGAAGCGTAGATCTCGTTACGCTGTTTGGCGTCGGTGGTGTAGTTGTCCCAGAACCACTTCATCATGTTGCGGGTGAGGAAGTGCCCTTCGGCGTACTGGTTGTACGAACCGGTGTCGAAGTTGGCATCGGTCACCGGCCACAGCAGTACCTGGAATTTGATCGCCGGGGTGCCCTTGTCCTTGGCCATCAGTGCAACCACTGCGGCCATGTTGCCGCCGACGCTGTTGCCGGCCACGGCCAGGCGCTTGCCATCGACGTTGATCTCTTTGCCGTGTTCCGCCACCCATTTGGTCGCAGCGTAGGCCTGGTTGATCGCCACCGGGTAATGCGCTTCCGGCGAAGGGGTGTAATTGACGAACACCGCCGCCGCACCCGAACCGACCACCAGATCGCGCACCAGACGTTCGTGAGTCGGGAAGTCCCCCAGCACCCAGCCGCCGCCGTGGAAGAACATGAACACCGGCAGCTCACCCTTGACCCCGGCCGGCCGGACGATGGTCAGGCTCAGCGGTTGACCATCGACCTGCACCGTTTTCTCGCTGACATCGGCTTTGGGCAACGTCAACTTGACCCCGGACTGCGCGCCGACCAGCACGGCGCGGGCATCCTTGGGCGACAGCTGCTCGATCGGCTTGCCGCTGCCTGAGTTCAGCGCATCGAGAAATGCCTGGGTGTTGTGTTCGACATCACCGGCGAAAGCGCTGTGTACCGACAGGGCGAGAAGGGTACCGGTCAAGACTTTGCTGAAAGTGTTCATGTTCATTTTTCCTTGTTCGGGCCGGGGGCTTGAGTGATTACACAGTCACGTGCAGACGGACATCGACGTTGCCACGGGTGGCGTTGGAGTACGGGCAGACCTGGTGAGCGGCGTCGACCAGCGACTGCGCATCGGCTTGTTCCAGACCTGGCAGGCTGATGTGCAAATCGATGTCCAGACCGAAACCGCCAGGGATCTGGCCGATGCCGACATGGGCGGTGATCGACGCGTCGTCGGGAATCTTGCGCTTGGTCTGGCTGGCGACGAATTTCAGTGCGCCGATGAAGCAGGCCGAGTAACCGGCAGCAAACAGTTGCTCAGGGTTGGTCGCCGCACCGCCAGCACCGCCAAGTTCTTTCGGAGTGGCCAGTTTGACGTCCAGTACGTTGTCGCTGGAGATCGCACGACCGTCACGGCCGCCAGTGGAAGTTGCGATTGCGGTGTAGAGAGTTTGCATGGTGTGAGCCTCATGGGTTGTGGTTATGTGCGCTAATTGTTTGCGCGCTAAGTAGGTGTGAAGAGAATGTATAGCGCTAATGTTTAGTGCGCAAGATAAATTTTTAATAAAAATCGCGTTCTGCTCAAGGGCATAGCGTGTAAGGGGCGGGTAAGGCCTGATTTAGAGCGCTTGACGAGGGAATTCAGGCGGGAAAAATATTTTTGTTGGCGCTGAAATCACTGTGGGAGCGAGCCTGCTCGCGAAGGCGGTGGAACATTCAACGACTCGCTGTCTGATCGGACGCTTTCGCGAGCAGGCTCGCTCCCACAGGGGAATGTAGCGGGGCTTAATTCAGGCTGTCTTGCAGATGTCCGCGCAGCGCTTGCAGCTCGGCCTGCAATTTCTGCAGACGTTCAAGGGTGAAGCCACTGGCGCCAAGAATGCACTGCGGCACGGTCTGCGCCTTGTCGCGCAAGGCTCGGCCCGCTGCGGTCAGTTCCACAATCACCACCCGCTCATCTTCGCGACTGCGGGTGCGGCTGAGCAGGCCTTCGGCTTCCAGACGCTTGAGCAATGGCGTCAGCGATCCCGGATCGGTCAGCAGGCGTGCGCTGATTTCTCCGACAGTCAGACCGTCCTTCTCCCACAGCACCATCATCGCCAGATATTGCGGATAGGTCAGGCCCAGCGCCTGCAACAGCGGCTTGTAGACCTTGGTCATCATCAGCGAGGTCGAGTGCAGGGCGAAGCACGCCTGATTGTCGAGCAGAAGGTCGTCGCAGTTGTCGCGTTCGGAAGTCATGTCAAAGCCTTGATCGTTGATCGTTTTTTAATCTAGCGCTCGAATCTTTAAGGCGCCAGATAAATATGTCCGGCCTCAGTGCCGGGCGAATTGCCGTTGCAACGCCAGATCCCACGGCGGCACCGGACTGAAGCGGGTTTTCAGATATTCCAGCAATAACCGACTGCGCGAATGGACCTGCTGTTCCATGCGCAGCGCGTAAATGCCGGTGGACTCCGGCGGCGGCAGGCCATTTTCGCAGAACAGTGGCACCAGTTCGCCACGCAGCAGGTATTCGCTGGCCAGCCAGGTCGGCAAGTGTGCGACGCCCAGACCCGCCGCCGCGCCACACGCCAGAGCTTCGGCATTGTTGGCGCTCAGGCGCACCCGCGATGGCCGGTGCAATTGCATTTGCCCGTCCACTTCGAATTTCCAGGCAAACGGCGGCGCAAGGCCCTCCCAGTCGAGCCCGTCGTGTTCACTCAACTGCTCCGGATGCTCGGGCACGCCACGCTGCTTCAAATAGTCAGGGCTGGCACAGGCCACGCGGACCATGCTCGCCAATGGCGTGGCGACCAGGCGCGAGTCAGCCAACTGGCCGGTACGCAGCACCAGATCGACCTTGCCCAGGCTGCTGCCGGCCATGTCGCTGAAGCTGTCGATCAGGTGCATCTGCACATCCAGTCCCGGATACAGCAGGAGAAAATCGGCAATCACCGGCGCCAGATGCCGGCGCCCGAAGGCTGCTGGCGCATCGATGCGGATCAGGCCTTCCGGTGCGCTGCTCAACGACACCGCTTCGGCACGTGCCAGTTGCAACTCGGCGATGATCCGTCGCGCCCGTTCGGCGAAGGCCAGGCCGGCCGAAGTCGGCAGCACGGCATGGGTGCTGCGTACGAACAGCTGACTGCCGACGGCACTTTCCAGGCTGTCGATGCGCCGGGCTACGGCGGAAGGTGTCAGCGGATGGCGGCGCGAAGCGGCAGAAAAGCTGCCACTCTCCAGCACATCGAGAAACAGGCCGAGCTGATCGGTCAATTGGTTGGGATTCATGGAAATCACGCTTGTGCAAAATCGGCATAGCCATTGTGCGTTGCTATGCGTTTCCCCGCTAGGCGCGAGTGCGTAGCATTGGCCGCCTGTCGTTAGAGGATTACCGTTGTGATGGATTTTCTGTTGTACCTGCTGTTCGGCGCCGCCCTTGGCACATTGGGCGGGATCTTTGGCATTGGCGGTGGCTTGATTGCGATTCCGTTGCTTGGCGTGTGGTTCGGGCTTGATCAGCAAATCGCCCAAGGCACGGCGCTGGTGATGGTTGTACCGAACGTGATGCTGGCGCTGTGGCGTTATCACCAGCGCAATCGCATCGAATTGCGCCATGCGCTGCCGCTGGCGGTGATGGGTTTCTGCTTTGCCTGGCTCGGCTCGATCTGGGCGGTGGGCATCGATGCGCAGACCATGCGCATCGGCTTTGTCGCCTTTCTGGTGGCGCTGTCGGCCTACAACCTGTTGAAGATGTTCGGCCCACGACCAGCGCCGACTGCCGAGATGCGCTATTCGTGGCCGTGGCTGGGCGTGCTCGGCGCCGCCTCGGGGACCATGGGCGGTCTGTTCGGCGTCGGCGGCGCCGTGGTCGCCACGCCGGTGTTGACCAGCCTGTTCGGCACCAGCCAAGTGGTTGCTCAGGGCTTGTCGCTGGCGCTGGCCCTGCCGAGCACTGGTGTAACTCTGGTGACCTACGCCGTGCACCATGAAGTCGACTGGATGATCGGTCTGCCTCTGGCGGTCGGTGGTCTGCTCAGCATCAGTTGGGGCGTGAAAGTTGCCCACGCCATGCCGGAAAAAATTCTGCGTGGGCTGTTTTGCGGCTTCCTCGTGCTGTGTGCGGTGATGCTCGCGTTTAAAGTTTGAAGCCCTCGACAATGTGTTCGGCCAGGCACTCGGTGATCGGCGACGGGTTGTTCAAGTTGCGGATCAGCATGATGCTCGCCTCGGGCAACAGCGGCAGATCTTCGGCGGCGCCAAGTATGCGCATGTCCGGGGTGATCAGGCTTTCCAGTTGCGCGGTGATCGCCAGCCCTGCGCTGACCACGGCCATCAGCGCCGACAGGCTGCTGCTGTTGTAGGCGATGCGGTAATCGCGGCCCATCGCGTCCAGCGCATTGCACGCCCACAGGCGGCAGAAACAATCACTGTTGAACATCGCCAGGGGCAGCGGCGTCTGTTCGTGGGCGCTGAAGTTCTGCGCCTCGGCCCAGACAAAGCGCTCCTTGCGCAGCAACTGGCCGATCTCGTTGCCCGGCTCACGGGTGACGATCGACAAATCCAGATCAGTGCGCTGCAACAGTTGTTTGGTCGATTCGCAATGCACCTCGATCTGGATCAGCGGATAGAACTGCGCAAACCGCGACAGGATTCCCGGCAGAAAACGCATCACATAATCATCCGGCGTACCGATGCGCACGGTGCCGACCATGTGCGGCTCGCGCAGGGTGTTGAACACCTCACTGTGCAGTTTGAGGATGCGCCGTGCATAACCGAGCAGCACCTGGCCTTCGGCCGTCAAGCGCACCTGGCGTCCATCGCGCTCGAACAGCTGGCGCTGCAACACGTCTTCTTCCAGGCGTTTCATCTGCATGCTCACCGCCGACTGGGTGCGGTTGACCATCTCGCCGGCACGGGTGAAACCGCCCTGATCGGCAATCGCGACGAAGGTGCGCAGGACATCGGTATCGATACTGGGGTAGGCGGACAATTGATGAATCTCCGTGATGCATGCCATCAGAAACATTCGTTGGATTGATCTTAGCGCTGGCGCGAGACTTGAGCCATCCACAGAAGGAGGCAATACGATGAAAGGTCAAAGAGAGTATGCAAGCGAAGAACAGCTGTCCGGCCACGGCCATATCGTGTCCGATCTGCTGCACAAATTCAGCCGCTGGTATGAGCTGCATCGTGAACGGGAAATGCTCGCCGGTCTGAGCGATGAGGCGCTGAAGGACATCGGCATCAGCCGCGCCGATGTCGAACACGAAACCGTGCGGCCGTTCTGGGACGACCCGATGCATAAATGATGAGGCTATCGCTACACAAACCCCTTTCAGGTGAGGTAGGTTGCGAGCAGACATGGAGAAATAAATGCCCGCGACAGTGTCCTTTTCCCTCAAACAGGCGCGACGTCTGGCGCTAGCTGCCCAAGGGTTCAACGGGCGCCAGCCGCCGAACGTCAATGCCAGTCATCTCAACCGACTGATCGAACGGCTGGGCCTGCTGCAAATCGATTCCGTCAATGCCGTGGTGCGCTCGCACTACCTGCCGCTGTTTTCCCGTCTCGGTTGCTATCCATCTGACTTGCTCGACCAGGCTGCCTGGAGTTCGGGCCGTCGGCGCACGCTGTTCGAATACTGGGGCCATGAAGCGTCGTTGCTGCCGCTGTCGATGTTTCCGTTGCTGCGCTGGCGCATGCAGCGGGCCAAGCGTGGCGAAGACATCTATCAGCAATTGGCGAGGTTTGGTCGCGAACAACAGGAAACCATCCGCCGCGTGCTGACTGCGGTTGAGGAGCGGGGCGCGCTTGGCGCCGGCAGTCTGTCGACCCGCGAAGACAAGGCCGGGCCATGGTGGGACTGGAGTGCCGAGAAACATGCGCTGGAATGGTTGTTCGCCGCCGGTGAGGTCACAGTGGCGGGGCGACGCGGTTTCGAGCGTTTGTACGATTTGCCCGAGCGGGTGATTCCGGCAGCGATTCTGCAGCAGCCCCAACCGGGTGAGGCCGAGGCGCAACGCAGTTTACTGTTGCATGCGGCGCAAGCGTTGGGCGTTGGTACGGAAAGAGACCTGCGTGATTACTTTCGCCTGAGCCCTGCGGATGCGCGGCCGCGTCTGGCTGAACTGGTTGAGGCGGGGCAATTGCAGATGTGCGAAGTCGCCGACTGGCGGCAGATCGCCTATTGCCTGCCGGAGCCCAAAGTGCCGCGCAAGGTCATTGCCAGTGCGCTGCTGTCGCCGTTCGACTCGCTGATCTGGGAGCGCAGCCGCACCGAGCGCCTGTTTGATTTCCGCTATCGCCTGGAAATCTACACACCGCAGCCCAAGCGCGTGTATGGCTATTACGTGCTGCCGTTTTTGCACAACGAGCGGATCGCCGCGCGGGTTGATCTGCGTGCCGAACGGGCGGCAGGGCAGTTGGCGGTGCATGCGGTGCATGAGGAAGAATCGGGACTGGACGAGGAGGGGATGCTGGCGCTGGCGCTGAATTTGCGGCGGATGGCGGGTTGGCTGGGTTTGGCGCGGGTGCAGTTGAATTGTCAGCGCGAGAGTGCGGGCCGGTTGCGGGGAGCATTGGCGCAGATGGAGGGGGCCTGAGCTGGCGCCTTCGCGAGCAGGCTCGCTCCCACAGGGAAACGCATTGCAAATGTGGGAGCGAGCCTGCTCGCGAAGGGAGGCGACGCGGTCTAACGGCGGACTTGCTTCAGGGTCTCGGCAATCAAAAACGCCAATTCCAGCGACTGATCGGCATTCATCCGTGGATCGCAGTGGGTGTGATAACGGTCGGACAAGCCATCCTCGGTAATCGGTCGGGCGCCGCCGATGCACTCGGTGACATTCTGCCCGGTCATCTCGATATGAATGCCGCCGGCATAACTGCCTTCCGCTTCGTGCACCTGGAAAAACTGCTTCACCTCGCCAAGGATCTGCGCGAAGTCACGGGTCTTGTAGCCGCTGCTGGCCTTGATGGTGTTGCCGTGCATCGGGTCGGAGCTCCACAGCACTTGCTTGCCTTCGCGCTGGACCGCGCGGATCAGTGCCGGTAGATGATCGCCGACCTTGTTCGCACCCATCCGCGCGATCAGGTTCAAACGCCCCGGATCGTTGTCCGGGTTGAGCACGTCGATCAGGCGGATAAGATCATCGGGGTCCATGCTCGGGCCGACCTTGACGCCGATCGGGTTGTTCACCCCGCGCAGGAATTCAACGTGCGCGCCGTCGAGCTGACGCGTGCGGTCGCCGATCCACAGCATGTGCGCCGAGCAATCGTAGTAATCGTTGGTCAGGCTGTCGCGGCGCACGAAGGCTTCTTCGTAGTTCAGCAGCAAGGCTTCGTGGGCGGTGAAGAAACTGGTTTCGCGCAGTTGCGGCGAGCTGTCCATGCCGCAGGCGCGCATGAATGCCAAAGTTTCATCGATGCGGTCGGCGAGATGGCTGTACTTCTCGGCCAGCGCCGAGTTGGCGATGAAATCCAGGTTCCACTTGTGCACTTGGTGCAGGTCGGCAAAACCGCCCTGAGCGAAAGCGCGTAACAGGTTCAAGGTCGCTGTGGACTGATGATAGGACTGCAGCAAACGCTCTGGATCCGGCACGCGGCTCTTTTCGTCGAAGCCGATGCCGTTGACGATGTCGCCGCGATAGGCCGGCAGGGTCACGCCGCCGATGGTTTCGTCGTTGGCCGAACGCGGCTTGGCGAACTGACCCGCCATGCGCCCGACCTTGACCACTGGGCAACCGGCAGCGAAGGTCATGACGATCGCCATCTGCAGCAACACTTTAAAGGTGTCGCGAATCTTCGCTGCGGAGAATTCAGCGAAGCTTTCCGCGCAATCGCCGCCCTGCAACAGAAACGCGCGACCCTGGGTAACTTCGGCGAACTGGCGGCGCAGCTCGCGCGCTTCGCCGGCGAACACCAGCGGCGGATAGCTGGCCAGGGTTTGCTCGACCTGGCGCAGGTGCGCGGCGTCGGGGTATTGCGGTTGTTGCTGGATCGGCAGGGCGCGCCAGCTGTCAGGGCTCCACGGTTGGCTCATCACGGTCTCGAAGTTCGTACGCAGGGAAGCGCCATGTTAGCAGCAATTAGTGCGTGACCTGCTCCCGCCCCATCGCCGACAATCGCCGCTTTGCCACGGCGCCACAGCGGTGCCATCGCGTCACCGCGCCCGGTGACCATCAGGAGACGAAATGACTGAGGAGCGCGTCGAGCATCTGCTCGCCGAAGTACAGGATGAGTTCGGCGTGATTCGCGTGCTGGAAGTGGCCGATTACCGCTTTCTCGAGTTCGGCGATGCGATCGAGCAGAGCTGCGTGTTCACTGCCGACCCGAGCTGGCTGGAGTACGACTACACCCGCGCCATGCTGATCGGTGCGCTGTGCCACGAGCAGCCGGAGAGCGCGCTGTTTCTCGGTTTGGGTGCGGGCACACTGACCCAGGCTTGCCTGAAGTTTCTGCCGCTCGAAGACGTCGAGGCCATCGAACTGCGCCCGGACGTGCCGCGCCTGGCCATTGAATACCTCGGTCTGGATGATGATCCGCGTTTGTACATCCGCGTCGGCGATGCGCTGGAATTGCTGCCGACTGCCGAGCCGGCGGATCTGATTTTCGTCGACCTCTATACCGATGTCGGCCCCGGGGTCGGGCATCTGGCCTGGAGTTTTCTCGGCGATTGTCAGAAGCGCCTGAATCCGGGCGGCTGGCTGGTGATCAACCAGTGGGCCACCGACGATGGCAAGCCACTGGGCGCGGCATTGTTGCGCGGCCTCTATCACCGGCATTACTGGGAATTGCCGGTGAAGGAGGGCAACGTGATTCTGATTATCCCGGCGGATCTCGATCAGGCGCTGGACATGCAGGCGCTGACCCAACGAGCCGAAGCGCTGGCGCCGCAGTTGGGGTACTCGTTGCAGTCGTTGATCAACGCGATTCGCCCGGCGACCTGAGCCGGCAGTACCGCCCCCTTCGCGAGCAGGCTCGCTCCCATATTTGAAATGCGTTCGACCTGTGGGAGCGAGCCTGCTCGCGAAAAGGCCCTGACAGGCAGCAGATTCTTCACACACCTTTGAAAATCCCTGGCCGCCGCTCCACCAGCGATCTCACCCCCTCCCTGGCATCTTCAGTGGCGAGCAACTTCTTCACCAGCGCCGGTAACGCCTGCGCCGCCGCTGTCTCACCCTCATAACGCGCCTGTCGCGCTGACATCAAGGTCGCCTGCACACCCAGCGGTGCTTGCCGGGCAATCCGTTCGGCCAGTTCGATCGCGCGGGGCAGCAAGTCTTCACTGGCCATCACTTCCTGGACCAAGCCCAGATGCAACGCATCGTGTGCATCAAACTCGTCGCCAGTGAGCAACCAGCGCATCGCATTGCCCCAGCCGGCAATCTGCTGGAAACGCAAAGTCGCCCCGCCAAACGGAAAAATCCCACGCTGCACTTCCATCTGCGCGAAGCGGGTATTGCTCGCGCACAGATTGATGTCCGCCGCCAGCATCAGCTCGATGCCGATAGTCAGGCAGTAACCCTGCGCGGCGACGATTACCGGCTTGCTCACCCGTGGCCCGACGAAAACGCCCCAGGGATCGCACCCGCCTGTCGGAACCTGCCAGCCTTCGGCCAGAGCCGCGCTGGCATTGACCAGATCAAGCCCGGCGGTGAAGTGCTCGCCGTGGCCGAACACCACGGCGACCCGCGCTTCGCGGTCGGCTTCGAACTCGCCGTAGGCCAGGCTCAGGTCGTTGAGCAGGTCGATATCGAAAGCGTTGCGCTTGGCCGCCCGATCGAGGCCGATCAAGTGCACATGACCACGACGTTCTCGGCTGACGCGGCCGGCGCAGGGCTGATTCATGGCTAAATCCTCAAGCGTGAAGGGCGGGTGCGCGGCGCTTTGCCGCAGGTCGGTGAACCGTTTAAGCGTCATCGCCCGCAGGGCCGGGCCTTTGCAAAATAGACCGTTGCGCGATTATCCGCAAAACCCCGTTACACGGCGGTGACACACGGATAAGGGCCACAAAAAAAGCTCCCTTTTCGGGCGAAATCCGGTATAGTGCGCGCCGGCCTTTAACCGGGCCGCGTTTAGGTAGCGCATTTCCCGAAGTCAGCTTCGGCTGCACGTCCGCATTGCGGGCTCTTCCTTGACGATTCATCTTCATTCATTCGTTTTCGCAAATCCCCGCCGACAAAGCTGCCAGGGCGACTCTTGAGTCTCAACACGGCATGCGCAGCTTTGGAGCATGGGTCTTTGCGGATGCACTTAGAGGCAGACCCATGACCCAGGAAACCGGCGGATTCGCCGCTTTTAATCTCAACCCGAATATTCTTGCAGCCGTCGCAGCGACTGGCTACGAAGAGCCTTCGGCGATTCAGCAGCAATCGATCCCGATCATCATGGCCGGCCAGGACATGATTGGCCAGGCGCAAACCGGTACCGGTAAAACCGCCGCGTTCGCACTGCCTATCCTGCACCGCATCGATCCTGCCAAGCGCGAACCGCAAGCCCTGATCCTGGCGCCAACCCGAGAGTTGGCGCTGCAAGTAGCAACCGCTTTTGAAACCTACGCCAAGCAAATGCCAGGCGTCACCGTCGTGGCTGTCTACGGCGGCGCGCCGATGGGCCCGCAACTCAAGGCAATCCGTAATGGCGCACAGATTGTTGTCGCTACTCCGGGTCGTCTGTGCGATCACTTGCGTCGCGACGAGAAAGTCCTGTCGACCGTGAACCATCTGGTTCTCGACGAAGCTGACGAAATGTTGAAGCTGGGCTTCATGGATGACCTGGAAGTCATCTTCAAGGCTCTGCCATCGACCCGCCAGACCGTGCTGTTCTCGGCGACCCTGCCGCAGTCGATCCGCGCCATTGCCGAACGCCATCTGCGCGATCCGCAACACGTCAAGATCCAGACCAAGACCCAGACCGTTACCGCGATCGAACAGGCTCACCTGTTGGTTCACGCTGACCAGAAAACCTCGGCCGTGCTCAGCCTGCTGGAAGTCGAAGACTTCGACGCCCTGATCATGTTCGTGCGCACCAAGCAAGCCACTCTGGACCTGGCCAGCGCCCTCGACGCCAAAGGCTACAAAGCCGCCGCGTTGAACGGTGACATCGCCCAGAACCAGCGTGAGCGCGTCATCGACTCGCTGAAAGATGGCCGTCTGGACATCGTTGTCGCCACCGACGTTGCTGCCCGTGGTCTGGACGTTCCGCGCATCACTCACGTGTTCAACGTTGACATGCCGTACGACCCGGAATCCTACGTGCACCGTATCGGCCGTACCGGCCGTGCCGGTCGCGAAGGTCGTGCACTGCTGCTGGTGACTCCACGTGAGCGCCGCATGCTGCAAGTGATCGAGCGCGTAACCGGTCAGAAAGTTGCCGAAGTGCGTCTGCCGGACGCTCAAGCCGTTCTCGATGCTCGCATCAAGAAACTGACCAACAGCCTGTCGCCGCTGGTTGCTGATGCCGAATCGACTCACGGTGAGCTGCTCGACCGCTTGACCGCCGACATCGGTTGCACCCCGCGTGCTCTGGCTGCTGCGCTGCTGCGCAAAGCCACCAATGGTCAAGCGCTGAACCTGGCCGCAATCGAGAAGGAACGTCCACTGGTGCCGAACAACGCACCGCGTGGCGACCGTCCTGAGCGTTCCGGTGATCGTCCTGATCGTGGTGACCGCGAGCGTCGTGCGCCAATGCCTTTGGGCGAAGGCCGTGCTCGTTGCCGTACCGCGCTGGGTGCGCGTGACGGTATCGCTGCGAAAAACCTGCTGGGCGCCATCCTCAACGAAGGCGGTCTGGCCCGTGAAGCGATCGGTCGCATCCAGGTGCGTGACAGCTTCAGCCTCGTCGAGCTGCCGGAAGAAGGTCTGGAAAAACTCCTGACCAAACTGAAGGACACTCGCGTGGCCGGTAAGCAGCTCAAGCTGCGTCGCTACCGCGAAGATTGATCCGCCCTCGGGCTGATTGATCGAACATAAAAAATCCCCGACTGGTTCGGGGATTTTTTTTGCCTGTTCATCGGGCGACACAACACCTTGTGGGAGCTGGCTTGCCAGCGATGACGTCAGCCGAAGCGATAAATATCCATACCCAGCGCCCCCATCGTGAAACCCTGATGCGCCACGCTGAAAACCCCGCCAGCACCGCGAGCAAAGAATAACGGCAACAAATGCTCATCACTCGGGTGACTACGCACGGCATTCGGCGCCTGCTGGCGATAATCATGCAGCGCCGTTTCATCGTCGGCCGCCAGCTTGTCGATCATCCAGTCACGAAAATCCCGCGCCCACGGTTCAATGCTTTCCGGGCCGGCATGCCAGTCCAGCTCGCGGAGGTTGTGGGTGATGCTGCCGGAGCCGATCAACAGAATGCCGTGTTCGCGCAGGCTCGCCAGTGCACGGCCAACTCGCGTCTGCAATGCCGGTCCGCCGCGACTCGGCAACGAGACTTGCACCACCGGAATATCGGCCTGCGGATACATCAAAGACAGTGGCACCCAAACACCATGATCGAACGGTCGTTGCGGATCGAGCCGAGCCGGCAATTCATGGGCGTTCAGCAGTTCAGCCACTTCGGCGGCCAGCTGCGCATTGCCCGGTGCCGGGTACTGCACTTCAAACAGCGCACGGGGGAAACCGCCGAAGTCGTGCCAGGTTTCCGGATGCGGGTGGCTGCTGACCAGCAGTTCCTGGCTTTCCCAGTGTGCAGAGACGATGACGATGGCTTTGGGACGCGGCAGTTCGGCGGCCAGTCGCGCCAGTGCCGGGCCGCTGGCACCGGGCTCCAGCGCCAGCATCGGTGAACCGTGGGAGATAAACAGGCTGGGCAACATGGACGGGCTCCTGAGCGCTAAGATGAACCATCTTCAGTCAGATCATCGATCTGAATCCAATATAAGTTTCTGCGGTTTTTCATCGGTTTTTCGGGAGTGATCCATGCAGCCTGAGTTTTGGTACAAGAAATGGGATTCGAACCAGATCGGCTTTCATCAGCCCGAGGCCAACCCGTATTTGCAGCGCTACTGGCCGGAGCTGGCGATTGCACCGTCGGCGCGTGTGCTGGTGCCGCTGTGCGGGAAGAGTCTGGATCTGCTCTGGCTTGCCGGGCAGGGACACCAGGTGATTGGGGTTGAGCTAGCGGAAAAGGCTGTCGAGGAGTTTTTCAGCGAACATCAGTTGCAACCGCAGATCAGCGAGCAGGGCGCATTCAAGGTTTATCGCAGTGTTGCGTTCGAATTGTGGTGCGGTGATTTTTTTGCGCTGACGGCCGAGGACGTCGCAGATTGTACTGCGCTGTATGACCGCGCCGCGCTGATTGCCTTGCCGGACGCGATGCGCCAGCGCTACGCGGCGCATTTGCAGCACTTGCTGGCGCCGGAGATGAAAGGGCTGGTGATTACCCTGGATTACGATCAGACGCAGATCCCGGGACCGCCGTTTGCGGTGAATGATGATGAGGCGCAGCGGTTGCTCGGCCAGGGTTGGCAGCTGGAGAAACTGGAAGAGCGAGATATTCTGGCTGAGAGCCCCAAGTTTCAGCAGGGCGGGGTTAAGTGGTTGGTGGAGCGGGTTTATCGGGTTTCTGCCTGATGGTTTTCTGTTAGCAGATCCGGCGTCTTCGCGAGCAGGCTCGCTCCCACAGGGGAATGCGTTTCAAAGGTGGGAGCGAGCCTGCTCGCGAATGGGACTTTGCTGACAACGCATGATCTGAAGATACAAAAAAAGGCCCGCATCACTGCGGGCCTTCTTTCTTATTGCGATCAAATCAACCGCGACGACGCAGTGCGTCAATACGCTCTTCCAGCGGCGGGTGGCTCATGAACATGCGGGCGAAGCCCTGTTTGATGCCACCGTTGATGCCGAAGGCGTTCAGGGTGTCGGGCATATGCACCGGCAGGCCCTGTTCGGCGCGCAGACGTTGCAGAGCACCAATCATCGCGCTGGTACCGGCCAGGCGGGCGCCGGCTTCGTCGGCACGGAATTCGCGCTTGCGCGAGAACCACATGACGATTGCGCTGGCGAGGATGCCCAGCACCAGTTCGGCGAAGATGGTCGCCACGTAATAGGCGATGCCCTGGCCTTCTTCGTTCTTGAAGATGACCTTGTCGACGAAGTTGCCGATGATCCGCGCGAAGAACATCACGAAGGTGTTCACCACGCCCTGGATCAGAGCCAGCGTGACCATGTCGCCGTTGGCGACGTGACCGATTTCGTGGGCCAGTACGGCTTTCACTTCATCGGGCGAGAATCGCTCGAGCAGGCCCTGGCTGACCGCGACCAGCGCGTCGTTCTTGTTCCAGCCGGTGGCGAAAGCATTCGCTTCGTAGGCCGGGAAAATCCCGACTTCAGGCATCTTGATCCCGGCTTCGCGGGACAATTGCTCGACCGTTTGCAGCAGCCATTGCTCATGACGAGTGCGTGGCTGGCTGATGATTTGCGTACCGGTGCTCATCTTCGCCATCCACTTGGAGATGAACAGCGAGAACAGCGAGCCGGCGAAACCAAAGACCGCACAGAAGACCAGCAGCTGACTGAGGTCGAGGTCGACCCCGTTGGCCGCCATGAACCCGTTGAAGCCGAACAGGCTCAGGGTGATGCTGGCTATCAGCACGACCGCCAGGTTAGTGGCCAAAAACAGCAGGATGCGCATCATGGTTGTAGAACTCTCCTCAAGCTAAAGATGTAGCGTACTGCGGGGTATATAAGGTGCGGCACCGGGCTATTCAACCGAGTGACTATTTCAAACTGTGTCCTACAGCGGTTTCTTGAGGAAAAAGAAAATTCCCACCCTCGATTCCGATACGGATGACACAGCCTTTCGCCCCGCCGCCATTAGGTCAGACACGTCTGTACGGCTCGCATCGCAAGTGTAGAAGGGCTGCAAAGGCGCGGAACAAAGATGTGTTGCTGAATCAGACAGTGCGCAACAGCCAATCCGTTGCGCACTGCTGGCCATTACTGGCGGTAGGACTTGAGGAAGTTGCCGATGCGGCCGATGGCCATTTCCAGATCATCGACGCGGGGCAGGGTGACCACGCGGAAGTGGTCCGGCCACGGCCAGTTGAATGCCGTGCCCTGGACCACCAGCAGTTTTTCGGAAAGCAGCAGGTCGAGAACGAATTTTTCGTCGTTGTGGATCGGGCAGACCTTCGGGTCGATTTTCGGGAACGCATACAACGCGCCCATTGGCTTCACGCAGCTGACGCCGGGAATATCGTTGAGCAACTCCCAAGTGCGATTGCGCTGCTCCAGCAGGCGACCCTGCGGCAGCACCAGATCGTTGATGCTCTGGTAGCCGCCCAGCGCGGTCTGGATTGCGTGCTGGCTCGGCACGTTGGCGCACAGGCGCATGTTGGCCAGCATGTCGATGCCTTCGATGTAGCTCTGCGCGTTGTGTTTCGGCCCGGAAATGGCAATCCAGCCGGAGCGGAAACCGGCCACGCGGTAGGATTTCGACAGGCCGTTGAAAGTCAGGCAGAGCAGGTCCGGGGCCAGCGAAGCGGTGCAGATGTGCACGGCGTCGTCATAAAGAATCTTGTCGTAGATCTCGTCGGAGAACACCACCAGATTGTGCGCCCGGGCGATTTCCAGCATGCCCAGCAACACTTCCTTCGAGTACACCGCACCGGTCGGGTTGTTCGGGTTGATGATCACCATGGCCTTGGTGTTCGGGGTGATCTTGGCCTTGATGTCGGCCAGATCCGGGAACCAGTCGGCGCCTTCGTCGCACAGATAATGCACAGCGTTACCGCCAGCGAGGCTGACGGCAGCGGTCCACAGCGGATAGTCCGGGGCTGGCACCAGCACTTCGTCGCCATTATTGAGCAGCGCCTGCAGCGACATCACGATCAGCTCGGAAACGCCGTTGCCCAAGTAGATGTCTTCGATGCCGACACCTTCAACCTGCTTCTGCTGGTAGTACTGCATCACCGCCTTGCGCGCGCTGAACAGGCCTTTGGAGTCGCTGTAACCTTGCGCGGTCGGCAGGTTGCGGATCACGTCCTGGAGGATTTCGTCCGGCGCTTCGAAACCAAACGGCGCCGGGTTGCCGATGTTCAGCTTGAGGATGCGCTGGCCTTCCTCTTCCAGTCGTTTGGCGTGCTTGAGCACTGGGCCGCGAATGTCGTAGCAGACGTTGGCGAGCTTGTTCGATTTGCTGAACTGCATGGCGATGTGATCCCGAAAATGAACGATCCAGGCGGCAAATGGACAACCGTACTGGGATTGCTGCGTCTTCGCACAGGCGGAGGTCTGGCGCTTTAGCGCTCAGAATCCGTTTGAATGCGCCCGGTCTGGCTGCCAGACTGGCGCGTGACGAGGCGCAATCATACGTGCCGCCCGATCCGTGGAAAAGGTACAGATCGGGCTTTTTCAGCCGCTGAGGTGTGATGATGGAAAAGTTGCAGAAAACCCTGGAAGAATGGCGTGCCATGCTCGACCCCGAGCAGTACAACGTCTGCCGCCTGAGTGACACCGAGCGTCCGTTCTCGGGCAAATACAACAACACCAAAACCGACGGTGTCTACCACTGTGTCTGCTGCAACGAGCCGCTGTTCGATTCCAAGACCAAATTCGACTCCGGCTGCGGCTGGCCGAGCTTTTACGCGCCGATCGGCGATAGCGCGATGGCTGAGATCCGCGACACCAGCCACGGCATGGTCCGCACCGAAGTGAAATGCGCGCGCTGCGATGCGCATCTGGGGCACGTGTTCCCGGATGGCCCGCCACCGACTGGCCTGCGTTATTGCATCAACTCGGTGTGCCTGAATCTCGAGCCCCGGGAATAACCGAAACAGGCGACATCGCGTCGCCTTTTTATCGGTCAATTAGATTGCGCACAATTCAATTGCTCGTTATGTTTGCGCTTTCCTGACCATTGCGGAGCCGACCTATGAGCGACAACCTGCTGAATATCCCCTGCACCACCATCAAGGGTGAGCAAAAGACCTTGGCCGATTTCGCCGGCAAAGCAGTGCTGGTGGTCAATACCGCGAGCAAGTGTGGCTTCACTCCGCAATACAAGGGCCTCGAAGAACTCTGGCAGACCTACAAAGACCAGGGGTTGGTGGTATTGGGTTTCCCCTGCAACCAGTTCGGCAAACAGGAGCCGGGCAATGAGGGCGCCATCAGCGAGTTCTGCGAGCTGAATTTCGGCGTCAGCTTCCCGCTGTTCAAGAAGATCGACGTCAACGGCGCCGATGCTCATCCGCTGTTCGTGCAGTTGAAGAAGCGCGCCCCGGGCCTGCTCGGCTCGCAGGGCATCAAGTGGAATTTCACCAAGTTCCTGATCGGCAAGGATGGCCAGTTGGTCAAGCGTTTCGCCCCGACGACCAAGCCGCAGGACCTGAGCGGCGAGATCGAAGCTCTACTGAAATGAGCCTGGCGGTTGATTCGCTGAAGCTCGACAGCCAGTTGTGCTTCAAACTGTACGCGGCCTCGCGGGCGGTGATTCGCGCCTACAAGCCGATGCTCGATCAGTTGGGCCTGACCTACCCGCAGTACCTGGCGATGCTGGTGCTGTGGGAATGGCAGGATGCTGCGCCGGAGCAACCGACGGTCAAGGCCTTGGGCGAACGCCTGGCCCTGGACTCGGGGACGTTGACGCCTTTGCTCAAACGTCTGGAGCAGAGCGATCTGGTCCAGCGTCGGCGCTCGGCGCGGGATGAACGCGAGATGCACCTGAGCCTGACGCCTGCCGGAACAGCACTGCGCGAGCAGGTCGGGCCACTCAAGGCGCGCCTGCTGTGCGACAGTGGCGTAGATCTCGACCGGCTCAATGATTTGCGCGCCGGCCTCGATCATTTGCTCGGGCAGATCAAAGGGCTTTAGTAGTCGGCATCCACTGATCAAGCAACGCGGCGAGTTCTTCGCGGCGAAACGGTTTGGCCAGATAGTCGCTCATGCCCGCCGCGCGGCAGCGTTCGCGTTCCTCGGACATGGCATTGGCGGTCAGCGCGACAATCGGCAGATTCGGCCAGCGCCCGCTCTGGCGAATCTGCCGACTGGCTTCATAGCCATCCATCACCGGCATGTTGCAATCCATCAGCACCAGATCGAAATCGGCAAACTCCAGTTGATCCAGCGCCTCGGCACCATGGCCCGCCACCACTACATCGCAGCCAAGCTTGCCGAGCATGCCTTTGGCGACCAGTTGATTTACCGGGTTGTCCTCGACCAGCAGCACCTTGCCCCGGCGCGCGGACGGCAAGGCATCCGCTTGTGCTTCGTTGAGGGTGGCGGCGTCCGGTTGCAGAATCCGTCGCAGATGCTGGTACAGCGCGTTGCGCGCCAGCGGCCGGGCTTGCTGCTGCAAGGGCGCGAGGGCGGCGGCTTCTTCGCTGGGCAGAAAACTGCCGTAAGCAGTCACCAGCAGAATCGGCGCGGTGATGCTCGGGCGCAGACCGAACAGGCATTCCGGGCAATCGGTGATCAGCACATCCGGATTCAGGCCCAGCAGCGAATCGTCAATAGTGCGCTGCGTGTATTCCAGGCCCCACACCGGCAACAGGCTTTTCAGCAATTCCGCCAGACCACTGCTGGCAGCGGTGATGGCGAGAACCTTGCCGCGTAACGGTATCGGCGGCAGCGCGCGGGTGTGAGAGGGCAGTGGCAGTTCGGCGCAGAACTGGCTGCCGAAGCCGCTTTCGGAGCTGATGGTCAGCCGACCCTGCATCGCTTCGCACAGGTTGTACGTCAGCGCCAGTCCCAGCCCGGTGCCGCCGTACTGACGGGTGATACCGGCGCCGGCCTGGGTGAACGGCTGGAAGATTTTCACCTGCGCTTCCTGGGCGATGCCTATGCCGGTGTCGCAGACTTCGATGCGCACGCCACCCTTGTACGCCGACAGACGCACATCGACCCGACCGAAGCGGGTGAATTTCAGCGCGTTGGACAGCAGGTTGCTGACGATCTGCCGCACCCGGGTCGGGTCGCCCAGCACCAGCGCCGGGAAGTGCGGCTCGATCAGACAGGTCAGCTCGACGCTTGGCGCGGCGTTCTGCGAGAGCAGGTTGGCGGTGTCTTCGATCAGCGAACCGAGGTCGAAGGGGATGTTTTCCAGCTCCAGTTGCCCAGCGTCGAATTTCGACAGGTCGAGAATATCGTTGAGCAGTTCCACCAGCACCTTGCCCGAGTCGTGGGCGATTGACAGTTGTTGCTGCTGCTCGGCGTTGAGCGGGCCATCCAGCGACAGCGCGATCATCCCCAGCAAACCGTTGAGTGGCGTGCGGATCTCATGGCTCATATTGGCCAGAAACGCCGAACGCGCTTCGGCCATGTCCAGCGCAGTGCGGCGGGCCACTTCCAGCTCTTCGTTGGATTGACTGAGGCGGGCGTTGATTGCCTTGAGTTCGGCGGTGCGCGCAGAGACGATGTCTTCCAGTTGCGCGAGGTATTCGGTCAGGCGGTTTTCCGCGGTGCGCCGTTGCTGGATTTCGGTGGCGATGTTCTCGAACTGCTGATTGGCGACCTTGACCAGCACGCCGATTTCATCGTTGCCGTGGCCGGCCGGGCACTCGAGCGTGGTCGGCTCGGCGCTGCGCGGGTCGCGACCGCTGAGCTCACGGATGACCCGCACCAACGGCTTGGTCAGCATCACGTAGAACAGCGCCAGGAGGATCCCGGTCAGCAGCAGGCTGCGGGCAAAACCGTTGAGCAGGGTGACTTCCGCGCGGCGCAGGAAGCGGCTGCCGAAGGCATAAGTGTCGACTTCCAATTTGAGAATGCCGAGGGATTCGTTGGGCAAGTGGTCGAGGTACAGACGATCTTCGAAATGACGCTTGGCGCCGAACAGGAAGTCGCTGATCAGCCGATAGCTGCTCTGCAGTTCCGGGCGTTTGACGCTGGCCAGCACGGTATCGTTGTTGTCGATCAGTTGCGCGGCGATGATCGCCGGCGAGCGCAGCAGGCCCAGGGTGAGCTCCTGCGCGAGCTCGGCGTCGATGTTATAGGCGATGCGCGAGGCCGGATTGTGGCTGATTTCCAGCAGCGCGAGGATTTCACGGTTGATGGAAGCGTCTTCGCTGGCATAATCGATGCCGATCTGCAGCAGACTGAGCAGGGTGCCCAGAATGAACCCGACCAGCACGGTAAGCCTGGCTTGCTTGTAAGACAGCCGGTGGGTGAATTTGATATCCATGGGTTGTTGAACCACTTCCGTTTCCCTTCGCTGCTCAAGCATAGTCGATCATGCAGGGATACCGAGGTTCCCGAATCGCCTTGTAACAAGGCTTGCTGAGGCGATTTTATCTGTGTGTCGTCGCTGGATCGTCATCATCACTGTGAAAGTGCCCGAGGAGAAGACGTGGATTCCCGATTGAATGCTTTTCTTGAACGCGCCGAGTCGGTTCTGGCGCGAATCGAACCACTGTTGCCGGCACCGCGCCCCGTCATTGACTGGAACACATGCCTGGCAGCGCGCTGGCAGCGTGACGGTCGCAGCGGTTACCTGTTGCCGCTGGAAGTCAGCCTCGACATGCGTCTGTCCGACCTGATCGGCGTCGACCGGCAGTTGGAGCAGTTGGGGCGCAACACACAACAATTTCTTGATGGCATGCCGGCCAACCACGCCTTGCTCTGGGGTTCACGCGGTACCGGCAAGTCTTCGCTGGTGCGTGCGTTGCTGGCCGAGCACGCCGGTGCCGGCCTGCGTCTGATCGAGATCGAACGCGATCACTTGGCTGACCTGCCACGCGTGGTCGAGCAAGTCGCCAAATTGCCGCAACGATTCGTGCTGTTCTGCGATGACCTGTCGTTCGAATCCGGCGAAGGCGACTACCGCGTGCTGAAAAGCGTGCTCGACGGTTCGCTCGAGCAGGCCCCCGACAATGTCTTGTTGTACGCCACTTCCAACCGCCGCCACCTGGTGCCGGAAAAGGAAAGCGACAACGAAAACTGGAAGCGCGTCGACGGCGAACTGCACCCGAGCGAAGCGGTGGAAGACAAGATCGCCCTGTCCGACCGTTTCGGTCTGTGGCTGTCGTTCTACCCGTTTACCCAGGAACATTTTCTCAACGTCGTCGAGCACTGGATCGGCCAGTTGGCCGCCAAGGCCGGCCTGAGCTGGCAGCGCGACGAAGCACTGGACATCCTCGCCGTGCGCTGGGCCACCGGCCGCGGTAATCGCAACGGACGTTGCGCGTATCAATTCGCCCGCTACTGGGTGGGACTGAAATTGCTGGAGCACAAGGCATGATTGATTTGCAACAAAGCGGCCAGGGCCTCGAGGGCTACGGTATGTTGGCCGCGCAACTGGAATCGCTACTGGCGGACGAACGCGACTTCATCGCCAATGCCGCGCAGTTTTCCGCGTTCCTGTTCAACCAGCTCGATGATTTGAACTGGGCCGGTTTCTACCTCAATCGTAACGAAGAGCTGGTGCTCGGCCCGTTTCAGGGCCAGATCGCTTGCGTGCGCATCCCGTTCGGGCGCGGTGTTTGCGGCGCCGCTGCTGCCAGTCTGCAAACCCAGCGCGTCGAGGATGTACATGCCTTCCCGGGCCACATTGCCTGCGACAGCGCTTCCAACAGCGAACTGGTAGTGCCTTTGGTCAAGGACGGTCGCCTGATCGGCGTGCTCGACCTCGACAGCCCGAAGCTGGCGCGTTTCGGCGCCGAAGATCAGGCCGGCATCGAGCAACTGGCGGCGATTTTCCTGCGCCTGACCGACTGCTGATCAACCGCTGAGGCCAGCCTTGTGCATCAGGCTGGCCGTGTCCACGCTGTCGATTTGCGCGGGATCGAGAAACCGCGTTGCGTACTGCATGTACACCCCTTCGTTGATGAACAGGCCGAACAGCGGCGCATCGATGTGCGCTTCACGGCACATGGTCGCCATGATCCCCAGAGCGTCGCTCAGCGACTTGGCTTTCTTGTAAGGGCGATCGGCGGCGGTCAGCGCTTCGAAAATATCGGCAATCGCCATCATCCTGGCCGGCAGGCTCATCTCCTCGCGTTTCAGCCGTTTCGGATACCCGGTGCCGTCCATTTTTTCGTGATGGCCGCCGGCGATCTCGGCAATGCTGTCCAGGTGACCGGGGAAAGGCAGGTGGCTGAGCATCATGATCGTCTGCACCATGTGATGGTTGATGATGTAGCGCTCTTCGCGGGTCAGCGTGCCGCGGGCGATCTTCAGGTTGTACAACTCGCCGCGGTTGTACTTGTACGCGGGCACATCGAGTTTGAAGCCCCAGGGGTTGTCCTCGGGGATCAGTTCGCTCTTGTCGCGTTCGATCAGATGCTCGGGTTTGTCGGCCAGCAGACTTTCACTGACGGGCAGCAGCGGCGCAGGGGTTTTCGCCTGGCGGCGGTTTTCTTCCCATGACACACCGAGGCGATCATCAAGTGTGCGCAGCCATCTGCGTTGCGCCACTCGCTCGAGGCGTTGCAGGTCGGCCTCGGCCATGGCCTCGCCACCGAGATTGCAGCGGGCGACAAAGGCGAAGTCGTTGTCGAGCATCAGCAACTCACTATCACGGTCGCGGGCCAGCGCCGCTTCGTCTGCACCGCTTGCCAGGGTCTGCCAGTAGTTGATCCACACGTCACGCTTGAGCACTTCGAAGCGGGTGCGGATTTCATGGATGCGGTCGTTGATGGTCTCGAGCTTGGTGGCTTTGTCGACCACGTATTCCGGCGTCGTGACCTTGCCGCAATCGTGCAACCACGCTGCGATGTGCAACGCCTCCCATTCATCCTCGCTCGGTTGGTAAGCGCTGAACGCCGGGTCCTGGCTTGCCGCAGCAGCCTGGGCGAGCATCAACGTCAGTTCCGGCACCCGCTGGCAATGGCCGCCGGTGTAGGGGCTCTTGGCGTCGATCGCGCTGGCCAGCAGTTGGATGAAGGCGTCGAGCAGTTGTTTCTGCCGCGCTTGCAGACGCTGACTTTCGATGCTCACCGCCGCCGCGCCGGACACTGCCTGCAAGAAGGCAATTCGGTCAGGCCGCAGCTTTTCCAGATCACTCGGCTCACCACTGTCATTGACCAGCAGAATCAGCAGGCCGATGGTTTCATCGTGCTGGTTGTGCAGGCGGATGCCGATCAGGTGAATGCGCGGTGATTCCATGGCCAAAAGGATTTTCTGCAAGTCGCCGGCCTGATCGAAGCCCAGATGGCTGACCGTATTGTTGGCGCTGGCCAGTTGCTCGAACCACGCCGGCCCGGTGTTTTTATGGAGCTCTCGTCCCTGAATGTCGAACGCCTCCAGCCTCTGCGGCACGCCATCAATCACCAGTCCATAAGGTTCCATGCGCGCGCCGTCGGCTTCGCGCAGGTAGATCAGACCGGCCTGGGCCTGAGCAATCTGTACGGTTTCGAACAGCACACGTTCGAGCAGCGGGGCAAACCGGGTTTCGGCGCACAGGCTGTCGGTGATGCGGAAGAAACTGCCCAGGGTTTCTTTCATCCGCGCCATCGACAGGCTTAATTGATCGACTTCCAGTACGGGCGAGCGGCGCGCCAGCGGAGAACTGAAGTCGAAGCTGCGGATCGCGTCGGCTTCCTTGACCAAGGCATGCAGCGGCTTGACCAGAATCCGCGAAATCACCCAGCCCAATGGCAGGCACAGCAACAGGATGGCCAGGGTGATCAGCGCGCCTTGCCAGCGCATCCGGAACGCATCCACCAGTAATTCGTCTTCCGGCACCAGCAGCGCCAGTTGCAGACCTTTCGGCCCGCCTTCCTCGATGCCGGTGCGTGCGACGATCCATTGCCGGTCGTTTACTTGCAGACGCTTGCCGATATTGTCGGAGCTGAGCAGCGCGTTCAGCTCAGGGCTGAGATCGGCCGCTCTGGCCAGACGCGCAGTGCGGTCATCGACGATCAGGCGATGGCTGTCGGGGTAGGCCACGGCGTTGCCGTCGGTGTCGTACAACGCGATCTCTGTCGAGGGCGTGACCCGGTGCTTGCCCAGGGCGGTCGACAGCGAAGCGAGGGTCAGGTCGGCGCCGATCACCGCGTTCTCGCCGCTGCGCCGGGCCAGCGTGGTGCCGACATTGTGGGTCGAGAAAAATACATAGGGCTCGGTGGTGATTTGCCCGGCCTGTTGCAGGGCGTCGCTGAACCAGGTCCGGCTGCGCGGATCGTACCGCTCTTGGGGATGCTCGCGGCGGTTGATCGGTGTCAGGGCCTGATCAAAGAACAATGATTGCGAGCGTATGGCGCCTTGTGGAGCATGCTCGATGCTCCAGACTTGATAGGCCGCCGCTTCCGGCGCCTGAAGCTGTGCCTTCAGAGCCGGAGTACGCAGCGCGCGCACCATGAAGAAATCGCCATTGGCGTAACCCAGATACAGCGACGCCAGCGCCGGGTTGTCGGTGAGCGACTGGCTGAAGGGTTTGAGCAAGGGCAGGCGTTGTTCCAGATCACTCGCGTGGGCCGCCGGGGTGTCCGCCAGCAGGCTCAACAGGTTGCGGATCGGCTGATAGGTTGCCTGCAGATCGAGGCGTACATCCTGCTCGATGCGGTCAAACAGCTTTTCGCTGCTCGACAGGATGATCTGCGTGGTCTGGTGGTAATTGAACAGGCCCAGCACCACGCCGGTGAGCAATAAAAGAAAGGTGAACATGACGCTGATGTGCACGTGCAGCGGCAACCGGCGTTGCTCGGGGCGCAGTGGGCTGTGCATTGCAGGCTCTCCATGAATGTTTAACTCACTGCTCAGCGTCCAAGCATAGTTAAGACTCGCTCACTGCGCCTTGATCGGCCAGGGACAATTGCTGCTGCAGGGCCTGCGCCAGTTCGAGCATCGCCTGGCTGGTTGCCGCCCAGCGACGGGCAATCTCCTGTGACGCGAGCGCTTGCTGGCAGGCGTCCTCGAGCTCATCGCAACATTCGATCAACCGCGAGGCCTGCGCGATGCGGGCTGCGCCCTTGATCTTGTGCGCAACCACTGCCAGCGCTTCGCGATCATCCTCGGGCGACAGCCTCAGCAGTTCTTCGCGGTCGAGACGGCTGCTCTTGAGCAGTTCCACCAGCATGCGCCGGGTTTGCCCGGGGTTGTTGCCGGTCAGCAGGCTCAGACTTTGCAGGTCGAAGACCGAGGCCGGTGATGCCGGCGTGATGCCGTCGATCCATTGTCCGAGCAAGGTCAGACTCAACGGTTTGAACAGGCAGTCGTCCATGCCGGCGAGCTTGCAGCGCTGGACTTCTTCGGGCTGGGCATTGGCGGTGAAACCCAGCACGGTGCACGGCGGGCGGTGGTTTTGCAGTTCAAGCTGACGAATCCCACGGGTCATGTCATAGCCGTTCATCAAGGGCATGTTGCAGTCGACGATCACCAGATCGAAATGATCGGCCTTCCACCGCTCGAGGCCGCTGCAGCCATCTTCGGCAATGCTGAAGCGATGACCGAGAAACTCCAGTTGCTGACACATGAGCAAACGGTTGGCCGGATGGTCGTCGACAACCAGGACATGTAACGGCGTTGTCGCAGGCTTGATCAACGGTTCGCTTTTCGGCGGATTCGCCTTCGCCGGCAGGCTGTCCAGCGGCAGCGATATGCAAACCTGAGTGCCGATGCCGGGCTGGCTGCTCAACTGCAGTTGTCCGCCCATCATTTCGCACAGGTTGCGACTGATGACCAGCCCGAGTCCGGCGCCGTTTTTTGCCTGCCTACTGCCGTTATCCGCCTGCGAGAAAGGTTCGAACAAGCGCTGTTGATCTTCGGCGCTGATGCCTGAGCCGCTGTCCTGCACGGTCAGCTGCATCAATGTTCGCCCAGCAGCGTCTGCCGGGATCAGGTCGAGGGTGATCCGCACGTGGCCGCTTTCGGTGAACTTGATGGCATTGCTGACCAGGTTGGACAGCACTTGCTTGAAGCGCAGCGGATCCAGGTGCACATCCACAGCCGGGTTCGGCGGGTTGAAGACGACTTGCAAGGCAAGGTTTTTCTGCCGCGCTAGGCCGTCGAAGATGCGCGCAACGGAGGTCACCGTGTCGACCAGATTGATCCACTCCGGGGACAGGCTCAGGCGCCCGGATTCGATACGGGCAATGTCGAGAATATCGCCGATCAGCCCGAGCAGATCCTTGGCCGAATGGTAGGCCGTGTCGATCGAAGCGCGATCGGGGTGTTGCGGATCGATGCGTCGCAGGGTCAGTTCGAGCATGCCGATCACGGCGTTCATCGGTGTACGGATCTCGTGGCTCATAGTTGCCAGGAAGGTACTTTTGGCCCGGTTCGCCTCGTCTGCCTGTTCTTTGGCCGCACGCAGTTTTTCAAACAATTGGCGGCGTTCACTGATATCGATCCAGCCGCCAATGATGCCCTGAACGGCACCGCTGGAGTCGCGGTAGGGAAGTATCCAGTGGTAAATCGTCAGGCGGCGGCTGCCGATGTGCAGAGGCCGGTCGAGTATCAAGGGAATGCCTTCGGCAATGACTCTCTGGTAATCGGCCTGGAACGCCTCGGCCTCGAACGCATTGCTCAGAGTGCCTTGCACGACGCCTTTGCCGATGATGTCCTCGCGTCTGGCGTTGAACGCTTCGAGATAACTGTCGTTGCAACTTTGCAGCAGACCCTGGCGATCTCGCACGTAGATCGGGTGTGGTGTGCCGTTGACCAGCGAGCGCATGAACTCCAGTTGATCGTTCAGCGCGCGTTCGGCGGCCTGACGTTGCTTGATCTGGTGGCGCATGTAGGCGTTCCAGGTCAGTAACAGCAGCAGGATCAGGCCGGCGGCCGCGACTACTTGATAGAACAGGCGCTGATAGTTTTGCCAGATGTTCTGGGAGGCGGTGGAGTAACCGCGCCAGCGACCGTTGATCACGCCGAGCTCCTCGGGAGCGATGCTCAGCAGCGCCTTGTTGATGATCGAGGCCAGTTCGGTGTTGTCACGGGCGGTCGCCAGCGAGAAGGCTGCCTGACTGGTGCCGATCGTGGTGGTGATTTGCAGTGGCCGATCGAATATGCGCGATGAGATGAAATAGTTGGCGATTACCAGCGAGTTCACCGCGCCGTCGACGTGATTGTCGGCCAGCATCGACACGGCGCTGAAGGTGTCGGGGGTTTCGATCAGTTCGATGCCCGGAAAATTCTCATGCAAGTAGGCGACCAGCGGATTGCCTTGGGCGATCGCCAGACGCTTGCCTTTGAGTTGGGCCAGGTTGGTCGGGCTGTCGGCGCTTTTGCGGGTCAGCAGCACGTAGGAATTTTCCAGATAGGGACGACTGAAACTCAGGTTTTTTTCACGTTCGGCGCTGGGCAGCAGGGCGGCAATCAGATCGGCTTTGTGATTGTCGATCTGCCTGATCATTTCCGCATCGTTACGGCTGCGCTGGATTTCGAAACGCAGGCCGGTACGCAAGCGGATCAGCTCGAGCAGGTCGGCACTGATGCCGCGGAAATTGCCGGCGCTGTCGAAGAAGGTCAACGGTGCGTACGCCTCATTGACCACTACGCTGACGACGGGATGCTGCTTGAGCCAGTTCTCCTCACGATCCGTCAGCTGGAGTTTACTGTCGGTGAGCAGCAGGTCGCTGCCGGCGCTCCAGCGTTTGGCGATGTCATCGCGCTGGCTGCGCGGGATCGCTGCTAGCACGGTGTCGATGATGCCCAGCAACTGCGGATTGCTGCGCCGCACGGCGAAGCTGAAGCCATGGGCTTCCTGCTTGCCGAAGTTGGCCATGCGGACGTTATTGAGATAGCCCTTGTTGATCATGTAATGGGTGGAGAGGGTGTCGCCGAGAAACACGTCGGCCTGGTCGAAGGCCACCGCGTTGATTGCGTTCTGATAGGACGGATAGCAGGTGATCAGCGCTTTGGGATACAGCGCCTTGATCTCCGGCAGCGGCAAATAGTGATACACCATGCTCAGGCGCAGGCCGGCGAGGCCTTCGGTTAGCGAGCGGGTTTCATCTTCGCGGGTCACCAGTACCGGCTGATCGACCGCGTAAGGTGTGGAGAGCGCGAGGTTGGCATTGCCTGCTTCGTAGCCGTTGGCTGTGCCAAGCAGGTCGATCTGGCCATCGATCAAGGCGCGAATGGCAGCCTCGCGCGAGGGAAAGCGTTGCACGCGAATCGGCAAACCGGTGGCTTGACCGAGAATCCCTGCGTAATCGGCGGTCAGTCCCTCGTAGTCCTGGCCACTGACGGTCATGTCGAATGGCGGGTAATCAGGTGCGGAGGTACCCAGTTTCAGTTCGCTGCGAGTCTGTAGCCATTGCCGTTGTGACGATTGCAGGACAATCCCGACAGCCTCGGTTGCCGAGCGGCTGAGCAACGCATAGTCGGGTGAGGGGCTTGGCGAGGCGAAGGCATTGGCGCTCAGATACAGAACGGCGCTCAAGGTGATCAGGTAGTCCTTCAGACGGCTGGGCATGTGGGGTCTCACACGAGTGCGTTGCGTTTGGCCATCTCGATAAGTTCTACAAGGGATCTGGCTTTGAGTTTTTGCATCAGGCGCTTTTTATAAGTGCTGACGGTCTTGTTGCTCAGAAACATGCCCTTGGCTATTTCCTTGTTGGTACGTCCCTGAGCAAATAACTGCAATACCATCAGTTCGCGGTCATTGACGGATTTGAACAGTTCAAGTTCAGCGTATCGAGTGTCGTCGGCGCGCACCGGATTAAGCGCTTGACTGGGAAAGTAGTTATAACCGGAAAGTACCGCTTTGATTGCGCTGACCAATTCGCTCAAGTCTTCCTGCTTGCAGACATATCCCGATGCACCGGATTGCATGCAGCGGATACCGAACAGCGTAGGACACTGCGCCGTCAGAATCAGAATCTTGAAATTGGAACCCATGGTGTTGAAGCGGGCCAGTACTTCGAGGCCGTCCAGCTTGGGAATGCTGATATCGAGAATGACCAGGTCGGGCATGCATTCACGGACCATCTGCATGGCATCGACACCGTTATCGGTCTCACCGACGACCTTGTAGCCTTCATGTTCCAGGAGCATTCGCACGGCGAGGCGGATGACCGGATGATCGTCCACAATAAAAACGGAGTTCATAAATAGAGTCCCATGCAAGCATGAATAAAGCGCGCACCTTAGCTCAGATGCATGAGCACTCGCATGGACTGGTAGTGTCGCGACTACGTTATCGGATTAATCCTACGCGTAATGAAGAAATGGACTACGTTGAAATTAGGATTGGCGTAAGGAACACGAGCGTTCAATTCGCCGAAGATGGAAATTATCCGAGAGCCAATATTGATCTCCAATTATTTACTGGTGTTTAAAGTTGTGTTTAACAAGTGCGGTTCGTTTTGGTTGGTTGCCTGGGTCAGCGCGATCCAGTCTGACCAGTTTAAAGAACGCGTATAACGTTCGTGGCGAAAACTCACCGGGCATCAGCCGGCCAGACCAATGGCCGGCTGATGCGGGACGATCAATGACTTGAGCGGCCGGTCATTTCCAGTGCCATGTCACTGGCGTAACTGTCGGTCATGCCGGCGATGAAATCGATCATGCGCAGAAACGAACTGTGCAGCGAACCTTGAGGGTCCGGCGCATTGTTGCCGAGCAAATCGAGAATACGCCGGCTCTTGAACGACGGCGTGCGGCCGTTGTGCTGCTCCAGCGCGGCACCGCAGAACGAATTGAGCAGAATCTCCAGCGTGGTATACGCGCCGATCTCATGCAGCGTCTTGCGCTTGTCCTGGAAGATCTTCTTGCGCGCGATGTCCTTGGCGTTCAACACGCAGCGCTTTGCCGGCCCGTGCATGTGTTCGACCAGATCGCCGTGCAGTGTGCCGGCGAGCAGGGCATCCTGCTGTTCGACAAATGCTCGCGCTGCCGCGTTGGTCAGGTGCTCGATGGCCTTGCCGCGCAGGATCGCCAGTTTGCGCCGCCGGGAATCCTGCGGGCCGAGCTGGCGATAGGTTTCCGGCAAATCGTCGCCGACCAGACCGAGCAGCAGTGACTCGACTTCGGCGTATTCGAGCAGCTCCATTTCCAGACCGTCTTCGAGATCGATCAGCGCATAGCAGATGTCATCGGCAGCCTCCATCAAGTACACCAATGGATGGCGTGCCCAGCGCTGGTCTTCGATTTGCGGGAGACCGAGTTTGTGCGCGATCTGTTCGAGCAGCGGCAGTTCGCTTTGGTAGCAGCCGAATTTGTGTTTCTTGTAGCCGAGGGAGTCGGCGTGGCGCGCGGTCCACGGGTACTTCAGATAGGTGCCCAGCGTCGCGTAAGTCAGGCGCGTGCCGCCATCGAACTGGTGATATTCCAGCTGCGTCAGCACGCGAAAGCCTTGAGCATTGCCTTCGAAATTGAGGAAATCACCACGCTCGGCCTCGCTCATGCCGTCCAGCCAGCCACGTCCGGCGGCTTGTTGAAACCAGTGGCGAATCGCGTCTTCGCCGGAATGGCCGAATGGCGGATTGCCGATGTCATGGGCCAGGCAGGCCGACTGCACGACCATGCCGAGGTCGGCCGGGTCGCACCAGTCTGGCAGCGCGCTGCGCAAGGTTTCACCGACACGCATGCCCAGCGAACGGCCGACACAACTGACTTCCAGCGAATGGGTCAGGCGCGTGTGAATGTGATCGTTGCTGGTGACCGGATGCACTTGGGTCTTGCGCCCGAGGCGGCGGAAGGCCCCGGAGAAAATGATGCGGTCATGGTCTTTGTGAAAAGGGCTGCGGCCGAGTTCTTGGGGGCTGTGCAGCGGCTTGCCGAGGCGTTCGCGGTTGAGCAGGGTTGGCCAATCCAAGGCTGAATCTCTCCGTCTGGTGACTGATCGCCCTAGCTTCCCGGTTCGGCTGCGCGCCTGCAAGCGGAACTACAGGCCTGCTGCGTCGATATCGATCAACAGCAAGCGTTCACCGTTATCGAAAAACTGCCCCGCAGTCAGGCAATACTGGTTGCTGGTGGCATCGCGATAGGTGTTCGACAGGGTCAGGCGGCGTTCTTCCCAGCCTTCGGCCAGCAGATGATAGAAATACGGTCGCCACGACCAGTTGTGCCCCAGATAGCGGTCATCGGCAAACCAGCCGTCATGGCGCCATTCGAGGTTGGGAGTCAGTTGCGTGCCGTGGCGGTCGCACTGATAAAAGCGCAGCAGCCAGGGAAACGCCTGCAATTGCGGCAACGCACTGAGCGGGGCGCGGGCCTGCGCCCATTGCTGCAGAATCGCCATCAGTTCGCTGAGCTGCTGACGCATTTGCATCAGCCGCCCGCGCTCGCTGAGTTTCTGCTTCACGTAGCGTTGCCGCAATTGCGCGAAATGCGCGACGAAGGCATCGGTAGCGAAGAATTCTTCTTGTGCTCGGGCGAAGAGAAATCCCTGCACATAGCGCGAGCCGCACTCCAGCGCGAAATTCAGCTGCGCTTCGGTTTCGACGCCTTCGGCGATGATCCAGCAGCCGGTTTTCTCGGCCATCTGGGCGAGAGCCTTGACCACATCGCTGCTCGGTCCGCCGAGGGCTGCAGCCTGAAACAGGCGCATATCGAGCTTGAGAATGTCCGGTTGCAGGGCCAGGACCCGATCCAGCTGCGAATAGCCTGCGCCGAAATCATCAATGGCGATTCTCGCCCCTGCGTCACGGTAGCGCCCGACCACGTGGGCCAGGCGTTCGCTGTTACCACCCAGTTCGGTGATTTCAAATACGATGCGCTGCGGATCAACCTCGTGTCGCGCCAGTTGTTTGAGACTTGGCAGCGCTTGATCGGCGCGCAGGCGGCTGATCCAGCGTGGCGACATGTTCAGGCTGAGAAACCACTCGGCCGGCGCTTCATGCAGGCGGCTGAGGGCGTGATCACGGATTTGCCGGTCGAGACGGCGCAAGGCAGTGGCCGGCGTGCGCGGATCGGCGAACAACGGTCCTACCGAGGTCAGTTGACCATCGCTCTGACGCAGGCGACCCAATGCTTCGACGCCTGCAATGCGGCCGGTGGCGGTATCGATGAAAGGCTGAAAACAGGCGAGCGGTTGCCCGTCGATCACGGCAAGTCCTTAATCTCGTTTTTGGTTTGGCCGCGCTTGCCGGATAGGCACGCGGGATGGAATCTCCCGATAAGGAGATTCATCCCGGCGCTACTGCAAGAATGTAGCCAGAAGGGCGATTCAGCGTTTGCCCGAGCTGTGCATGACCAGTCTGATCAGCGGCCCAAGCGTCGTGCCCAGACGCAGCAGTCGCGTCAAACCGCCACCACTGCTGCGTTTCGAGCCTTTGCCGGTGAGGAAACCCAGAAGCGTCACCGCCGCCACGCCCCACAACGGCGCATGCTTGATGCCGAAACCGTCCTGCACGTTCTGCTTCATGCCACGCATGCGCTGCAACGGTTGCAGCACTTGCGCGGTTTCGTGGCGGATTTCCTGACGGTGCATTTCCATGCGCAGACGGATCAGCGCCTTGCGCATTTCCCGGCGCGAGCTGTTGTGCGGAAGTTCAGGCAGGCTCATGGCAGCAGGCGCTCCCGGTCATTGGCCAGCTCTTCGAGCGTGCCGTGGAAAGGCGAGGACTCATCGAAAATCGCCGCTTTGAGGCGCAGACCGCAGAAGATCGACGCCAGCGTGTAAAACACGCACAGGCCGATGATCGCCGCCAGGCGGTAGGTGTCCCAGAAGATGATCATCACCAGCGTCGACAGACCTACCAGCAACAGCAGGGCAAAAACCAGCGCCAGGCCGGCGAACAGCAGCAGGCTGACAGTGCGTGATTTCTGCTCCTGCAGTTCGATGCCGAACAGTTCGACATGACTGTGCAGCAGGCCCAGAACGGCAGCGCCGAGGCGACGCGTGGAGGAGGCGGTGCCCGCAGTCGGGCCGGATTCACCGATCGACATGATCAGCGCCGAGTTGCCAGCAGGCCGATCAGAAAACCGACGCCGGCAGCGATGCCCACCGACTGCCATGGGTTGGCCGACACATAGTCTTCAGTAGCGGTTACGGCCGCCTGACCGCGCTCACGCAGGGTGTCTTCGGTCACCTTCAGGGTTTCCCGGGCACGCAGCAGGCTGTCATGAATCTGGGCACGCAGCTCATCGGCCTGATCACCCGCGAGGGTCTTGGTGTGTTCGAGCAAGCGTTCGGTGTCGGCGACCAGAGTCTGGAAGTCGTTCATCAGGATTTCTTGAGCAGTCTTTGCCTTGATGCTGGCCATGGGTGGATCTCCGTAGGTGGCTTTGAAGCGTTCGAGTATGAGCCTTGCGCGAAGGTTCAGTGCAAATGCCTGGTACAACTTTTGCTGTGTCGTGGTGCGCCGCTCGGCGTATGTGCGCTGTTGCCGGGCGTCCGAGCAGAAAACTCTAATTCATTTGCTCGCGGTTCGTGATCAGACATCGATATATGCGCCAAATCAGTTCATCAACCCTGCCGTTGGATATTTGATGAGTCGTAATTTGGTGCATGAAATGCACACATGAACCGCTTTGGTGCCTTTTAGCCTTGGGTCTGCCTCCTCATGGAAAATCTGCAAAGCGCTGTGGACACGCTGGTTCACAGCTCCAACACGTTGTTCATTCTGATCGGTGCGGTGATGGTACTGGCGATGCACGCCGGTTTCGCCTTTCTGGAGGTCGGCACGGTCCGGCAGAAGAACCAGGTCAACGCGCTGGCGAAAATCCTCAGCGATTTCGCCGTCTCGACCCTGGCCTATTTCTTTATAGGCTATTGGATCTCCTATGGCGTCACCTTCATGCAACCGGCGGCGGTGCTCACGGCTGACCATGGCTATGGACTGGTGAAGTTTTTCTTTCTGCTGACCTTCGCTGCCGCGATCCCGGCGATCATTTCCGGCGGCATTGCCGAACGCGCGCGGTTTGTCCCGCAGTTGTGCGCGACGGCGCTGATCGTGGCGTTTATCTATCCGTTCTTCGAAGGGCTGATCTGGAACGGCAACTTCGGTTTGCAAGGCTGGCTGGCGGCGCAGTTTGGCGCGGCATTCCATGATTTCGCCGGCTCGGTGGTGGTGCATGCCGTGGGCGGTTGGCTGGCGTTGGCCGCTGTTCTGCTGCTCGGCCCGCGCAATGGTCGCTATCGCGATGGGCGCCTGGTCGCGTTCGCGCCGTCGAGCATTCCGTTTCTCGCACTGGGCTCGTGGATCCTGATTGTCGGCTGGTTCGGCTTCAACGTGATGAGCGCGCAAACGCTGCAAGGCGTCAGTGGCCTGGTCGCGGTCAACTCGCTGATGGCCATGGTCGGCGGTACCGTCGCGGCGTTGATCGTTGGGCGCAATGACCCGGGCTTTCTGCATAACGGTCCGTTGGCGGGATTGGTGGCGGTTTGTGCCGGATCCGACCTGATGCATCCGGTCGGTGCGCTGGTAACGGGCGCGATTGCCGGAGCCTTGTTTGTCTGGTGCTTTACCGCTGCGCAAGTCAAATGGCGTATCGATGATGTCTTGGGTGTCTGGCCGTTGCATGGTTTGTGTGGCGTGTGGGGCGGGATTGCCTGCGGCATCTTCGGTCAGTCTGCGCTGGGTGGCCTGGGCGGCGTCAGCCTGATCAGCCAGTTGATCGGCACTGCGCTTGGCGTCGCGGTGGCGCTGGTCGGCGGCTTCGTCGTCTACGGCGCGATCAAGGCATTGCATGGGCTGCGCCTGAGTCAGGAACAAGAGTATTACGGCGCCGACCTGTCGCTGCACAAGATCGGCGCGGTGAGTCAGGACTAGATTTCCTCATCATTGGCTCCGGGATAGAAACCGTGGAGCAGGCGATAGCGATCGATACGCACTTGATCGACCTTCTCCTGCACTTTGTGCGCGGGCAGGCCAAGCATGATCAGCGCGTGTGAAGCGAGCATCAGGCTCGACTCCAGAAGCTCCGGCACCACCTCGGTGGCGCCGGCAGCTCTGAGTTCCGCCGATTGGCTGTCGTCACGGGTGCGTACCAGAATCGGCACCTGTCGGTTGAGGCGGCGGGCTTCACGCAGAATGCGCAACGCCACATCACTTTGATCCACGGCAATCACCAGCAGCCTGGCGCGCAACAGGCCGACGGCTGTAAGCAGATCGCCACGCGCCGAGTCGCCGTAATGCACGTCGCTTTCCGCGGATGCGGCTTCCTGCACCCGCACCGGATCGTTGTCCAGCGCAACATAGGCTTGCCCCGCATTGCCCATGAAGCGGCCGATGGATTGGCCGACGCGACCGTAGCCGCAGATCACCACGTGCTGGTCGAGGTCGGCGTTGAGCGCGCTGATCTGTTCGATCTGCGCTTCCTGATTGGGCTTGCGGTGCAGCACGGCCGCAATGCGCGGCGCCGCACGCAACAGCAGTGGCGTGAGCAGCATCGAACAGAACGTCGCCGCGAGCAGCAGCGCCCCCGGCTCGGCCGGCAACAGACTGTTCTGCTGCATCTGCGCCATCAAGGCAAAACAGAACTCCCCGCCCTGGGCCAGGGCCAGACCGCTGCGCCACGCGGTTTCGCTGTCACTGCCGCGCCACTTCACCAGCAGCGCGACCACGGTGCCCTTGATCAGCATCAGGCCAAGCGTCAGGCCGATGATCAACAGGCTGTGACTGACGAACAGTTGCAGGTCGATGAGCATGCCGATGCTGACGAAGAACACGCCGAGCAGAATGTCGCGAAAGGGCCGGATGTCAGCTTCGATCTGGTGCCGGTAATGGCTTTCCCCGAGCAACATGCCGGCAAGGAAAGCGCCGAGTGCAGGCGACAGCCCCAGCAAGTGCGTGAGCCAGGCAGTCAGCAGCACGATCACCAGCGCCAGCAGGACGAACAGCTCCGCCGAACGCGAGGCCGCCACTTCATGAAACAGCCGTGGCAATAACCAGCGACTGGCGAGCAGCAGGCCGAAGAACAGCACCAAGGTTTTGCCCAGGGTCAACGGCAAGGCCCAATACCAGGCCTGCTCGCTGGTGCCGGCGAAGACCGGAACCAGTGTCAGCAGCAATACCGCGACAACGTCCTGAAACAGCAGCACGCCGACCGCGTTCTGGCCGTGGCTGCTGAACACTTCACCAAGACTGCCCAGCTCCTTGGTCACGATCGCCGTGGATGACAGCGATAATCCGCCACCGAGCAACAGCGCCGGCATCAGCGGCATGCCCAGGCCCATCAACAGGGTGCCGAGCAGCGCTGCGCTGATCAGCACTTGCTGACTGCCGAGGCGAAACACCACCTGACGCAGCGCAATCATCTTCGACAGGGAGAACTCCAGGCCTAGCGAAAACAGCAGAAACACCACGCCCAGCTCGGCGACATCCGGCAGATGTTCGCTCTCGTTGACCCAGTCGAATGCGTTCGGCCCGACCAGTAATCCCACGCACAGGTAACCCAGCACCGGCGGCAGTCGCAGGCGCCGGAACAGGGCAATCACCACCAGGGATGAGGCGAGGATGATCAACAGATTTGCAAACACGGGACACTCCGCTGTCAGGGCGTTGGCCTCTGAAGCGTAGAGGCAAAAAGTCCGCGAGGATGACGCATTTGCAATTTGCGCTGAATGATTTGCGTCAGGATTTTGCGCCGGGAGCGTTGGGTCCTTTGAGCGGCGCTGGGTCGACGAGGGTTTAGTGGCGTCCTAGAATGGGCTCACTTGTTTTCCGGTAATGCCGTCATGCCTCCTGAATGTCAGCTGTTCGGCACCCTCGGGTGTCATCTGTGTGAAGTCGCCGAAGCCGAGCTGATGCCCTTCGTCGAGCATGGTCTGCTGGTTGAACTGGTGGACATTGCCGAAGACGAATCGTGGTTCGAAAAATACAGCTTGCGCATCCCGGTACTGCGGCGCGTTGACACTGGCGCGGAGCTGGATTGGCCGTTCAGTGGCGATGAAATCGCGGCGTTTTTACGATGATGAGCTTTACTACCGTTCTCCCGCTTGTCGCAGCAATACATCCTTGCGTTGGCGCTCGCTGACTTCTTCGGTTACTGTATGTCCATACAGCAATCGAGTCAGAGGGATGAACCGTGGTCAATGTCGAACAGTTGAAGAGCAGCGTTAACCGGATGTCGGTCGACGTGGTGCGCGAGGCCGTCCTCGAATTGCGCCTGGACGGGCTGGTCACGGAAGGCAAGACGCCGTTCAACAAGCTGCATTTCAACACCTGCTTTGCCGAAATCGAAGCCCTGTTTCAACGCGCCGGGTATCACAAGCAACTGGATGTGGTCGGTTATCAGGGCCTGCTGTATGCCTTGTACGATCCGGGTCGCTGGGAGGCGGTCGATGTGTTGCGCTGGCTGAAGGAGTTCACCGAAGCGGCGGCCCTCAAATCGATTCCGGCCTGATGAAACTGCGCTAGGTGGCTTTGCCTCACTGTTGGATAATGCCGGCCTGCATTGAGGATTTCTGTTTCGTATGACCAGCCCCGTATTTTCCGCTGCGCACAATCAGGCCAGCACCTTGTATTTGCCGCCCGGTCCCTGGCTGACGGTACTCGATTGCCTGTGCGAGCACTTCAGCGCTATCGGCCGCGAACAGTGGCTCGACCGGATTGCTCGCGGGCGGGTGCTGGATGCGCAGGGCCAGCCGATTGCGCTGGACTTGCCGTACAGGGAAGGTCTGCGCATTCACTACTTTCGCGAAGTGCCGGACGAGAAGCCGATCCCGGTGCTCGAGTCGATTCTCTACGCTGACGAACATCTGGTAGTGGCCGACAAACCTCATTTTCTGCCAGTCACCCCGGCCGGGGAATATGTCGAACAAACCCTGCTGCGCCGGCTGATCCGTCGGCTGGACAATCCGCATCTGGTGCCGCTGCACCGCATCGACCGGCACACGGCAGGTTTGGTGATCTTCTCGGCCAACCCGCAAACCCGCTCGGCCTATCAGTCGTTGTTCCCGACGCGGCAGATCGACAAGCGCTATGAAGCGATCGCCCCGGCGCTGCCCGAGCTGAATTTCCCTTTGGTGCACAAGAGCCGGTTGGTCGATGGCGAGCCGTTTTTCCGCATGCAAGAAGGGCCTGGCGCCAGCAATACCGAAACGGCGGTCGAGGTGCGTGAGAAAAATGGTGATCTGTGGCGCTATGGCCTGTATCCCGTGACGGGCAAGAAGCATCAGTTGCGGGTGCACATGACGTCGCTGGGAGCGAGTATTTGCAACGATCCGTTTTATCCGACTGTGTTGAAAGATGTCGAGGACGACTACGCCAATCCGTTGAAGCTGCTTGCGCAGGGCCTGCGCTTCATTGACCCGGTGACCGGGGAATTGCGGGAGTTCGAGAGTCGAATCACCTTGCAGTGGTAATGCTGAAACTGCTTTCCGAGCGCCCATGAAAAAGCCCGCATGACAATGCGGGCTTTTCTGTATCCGGTAACGACGCGGAGCCTTACAGCTCTTTAACGGTACGAACCTGATCCTTGTTGATGCGGGTCTCTTTGCCGTCCAGCTGCTGGAACTCGTAGAAGCCCGAATCATCATCGTATTTCGGGGTGTCGACGGCCTGGATTTCGCGACCGTCATTCAAGGTGATCACTGTCGGCGAGGAGCAACCGGCGAGGGTTGCCAGGCCCAGTGCGAGCATGAAAGTGGCGAGGGTCCGTTGAGTCATGAGTGTGTCTCCGAATGGGAAATCTTCTGGTTACTGAGCTTGAGACGTAAACAAGGCGTGAGAGTTCCTTGGATAGTGTCAGTCTGACACAGTGTTGTGCAGATGTAACAATTCGGGGGTGTTGAGGTTGGCCAGTCGCGGGTCGTTGTCAGGGCATTGCAATGCGACGGCGCCGAGACTGCGCATCACCCTGCCCGGGCTGCGCTCGCCTGCATTCCAGGCTGCTTCGAACGCTGGCAACAGCGCCACCGGAATCACGCACAACAGCGGTTCCCAGTGCTCGCCGTGGCGCAGCATTAAAGGTTTTTCACGTTGCAGATCGGCAGTGGTCAGCATGGCTTCCAGCAACGCCGTGTCGATTCGCGGCACATCGCATGGCAACACCAGCAAATGCGCATGGCGCGCCGCTTTCAGTCCAGCACGAATACCGGCCAGCGGCCCGGGGAAATCGCCTTCATCATCCATTACCAACTGATCGGCAAACCCGGCATAACGCTCGCGATTGCGGTTGCAAGAGATGATCAGGTCGTCGGTCAACGGCCGCACCTTGCGCTGCAGATGCGCGATCAAAGGCTCGCCCAGCCACTCGATGAGGCCCTTGTCCTGACCGCCCATGCGTTGACCGCGCCCACCGGCCAGAAGCAGGACGGAGCAGGGTGGCAACGGGTTGTTCGAGGGCATGACGACTCTCCAGAGGGGCGGCGGAAAAATGAGCCGCTGTGATATAACACCGGGCTGTTTCCCCTACAACTGGAAGAGCCTATGAAAGCCAAGGCTGATGTACCTTTCGTGCCGCTCAATATTGCGGTGCTGACTGTCAGCGACACCCGAACCCTGGAAACCGATACCTCCGGCCAGGTCTTCGTCGATCGCTTGATCGCGGCCGGTCACGCGCTGGCCGAGCGTGTTTTGCTTAAAGATGATCTCTACAAAATTCGCGCGCAAGTCGCCAATTGGATTGCCGACGATGTGGTCCAGGTTGTGCTGATCACCGGCGGCACTGGCTTTACCGGGCGTGACAGCACGCCGGAAGCGGTGGCTTGCCTGCTCGACAAACAGGTCGACGGATTCGGCGAACTGTTCCGCCAGATCTCCGTGGCCGATATCGGCACTTCGACCGTGCAGTCCCGGGCCTTGGCTGGTCTGGCCAACGGCACGCTGGTGTGCTGCCTGCCGGGTTCGACCAATGCAGTGCGCACCGGCTGGGACGGCATTCTCGCTGAGCAGCTGGACGCCCGTCATCGTCCGTGCAACTTCGTCACCCACCTGAAGCAGGCGGCGCCTTGTGAATCCCGTGGGTAAGCCGGGCAAGACCGGCAGTCTGCTGCCTGTCGAAACGGCGCTCGAGCGTTTGCTGGCCATGGCCGATGCGTCGCGCATTGTCGAGCGCGAATACTTGCCGCTGTCTCAAGTCGAAGGGCGGGTGCTGGCTGAAGATCTGATCTCGACGCTGGATCTGCCGCCGTGGCCGAACAGCGCCATGGACGGCTACGCCTTGAACCTGGCGGATTGGCAGGGCGAGCCGCTGCCGGTCAGCCAAAAAGTTTTTGCCGGGCAGTCTCCGCAGCCGTTGGAACCAGGCAGCTGCGCACGCATCTTTACCGGGGCACCGCTGCCGCCGGGCGCTGACTGTGTCGAGATGCAGGAAAATGCCGAAGTTCAGGCCGACGGCCGAGTGCGCTTTCTTGAGCCTTTGAAGGCCGGGCAGAACATTCGTCCGCAAGGGCAGGAAACCACGGTCGGCGAATTGGTACTGCAAGCTGGAACCCGGCTCGGACCGATTGAGCAAGGCCTGGCTGCTTCGCTTGGCTGTGCCGGGGTTAACGTCGTGCGCAAGCCGCGGGTGGCGGTTCTGTCCACTGGGGACGAGCTGGTTGAACCCGGTCAGGCATTGGGTCCGGGCCAGATCTACAACAGCAATCGCGTACTTCTGTGCAGCTGGTTGCAGCGTCTGGGCTGCGAAGTGATCGATGGCGGAATTCTTCTGGACGATCTGCCCGCGACGCGGGCGCGGCTGGGTGAGCTGCAAAATGTCGATCTGGTCCTCTCTACCGGCGGGGTCTCGGTCGGTGAAGCGGATTTCCTCGGCATTGCCTTGCGTGAAGAAGGCGAGCTGGACCTGTGGAAACTGGCGATCAAGCCCGGAAAACCATTGACGTTCGGTCATTTCCGCAACGTGCCGGTGATTGGCCTGCCCGGCAATCCCGCCTCTACGCTGGTGACGTTCGCCTTGCTGACGCGGCCTTATCTGTTGCGACGCCTGGGTGTGCAAGATGTCGAGCCGCTCAAGTTTGCAGTGCCAGCAGGCTTTGTCTGGCCGGTGGCCGGCAACCGTCGTGAATATCTGCGCGGGCGCTTGGAGCAGGGGCGGGCGATCATTTACCGCAACCAAAGTTCGGGTGTGCTGCGTAGCGCGGCGTGGGCCGACGGATTGGTGGAAGTCCGAGAAGGCCGCACGCTGAGCGAGGGTGATGAAGTGAGCTTCATTCCCCTCAGTGACCTTCTGGGGTAGACCATCTCGCCCATGCACGCGTCGGCTGATACGCACGGCGCGTGCAACGAATGATTCGGTCAGTTGCTGATCAATGTCACCAACTGGTCGAATCGGCTGTTGGCCACCCATCCCAGCAGTCCGAGGATGACAGCGGTGGCACCCGCCGAATACGCCAGACGGTGTTTGATCGTCCGGACATCATTGAGCACTTCGTCCATATCGCGGCGCATGTATTTGAAGTGAGTCTCCAGCTCGCTGACTCGGGGTTCCATATCAAACTCTCCAGGGGTCTTGGCGCTGTTACAGAAGTCTGGTTTCTTGCTGGCACGACTTTCGGCGAGAGCGGCGACCGGGCTCACCGGTGCCTTGGTTTCATGGTTGTGCATGGAAGTTCTCGCCGATCGTATCAACTGCACGCTTGCTGGTTTTGCCATTGCTCGATTCATGGAAATAAATCGGGGGGTATCCGTTCATTACCGGCACATCCTTGTGTTATTGGGTTGAAGGTTGATGCTGCTGGCACACGGTGACCCAATGGTCGGACGGGGTCAATTAAGCCGATTCCTCTTGTTTCGTAAGAAAAAATACCGCTGTGTAGGACGCCAGCAGTTGGACGAAGAATTAATTGCCAGCTCGGTGGCTTTTTTAAGGCGCACAGTGGTCAAGATGTTTCAATCGATTTCAATTCTTGGAGTGACGTTATGAGTGAACGCCGGGCACTGCTGATCTTGCATGGCAAACAGGCACTCAACGAGGATGTCCGCGCTGCCGTCGAAGCCAAGCGTGAGCAAGGCTGGGAGCTGGCTGTGCGAGTGACCTGGGAGGCCGGCGACGCCCAGCGTCTGGTCGAGGAAGCGTTGGCGGCCGGCTACAGCAAAATCATCGCCGGTGGCGGTGATGGCACGTTGCGCGATATTGCCGAGGCGCTGGCTCAGCATCCGCAAAAAGCCAGTCTTGTGTTGCTGCCGCTGGGAACCGCCAACGATTTCTCCCGCGCCGCCGGTATTTCCCTGGAGCCTGCCGAAGCCCTTGAGCTACTGGATGTTCAGCCCTCGGATATCGATCTGGGCGAAGTGGGCGGGCAGATTTTCCTGAACATGGCGACCGGCGGATTCGGCAGCCAGGTGACCGCCAATACTTCGGAAGATCTGAAGAAGGTCTTGGGCGGCGCCGCGTATCTGTTTACCGGCCTGACCCGGTTCAGCGAACTGCATGCCGCTTACGGCGAGTTGCAAGGCCCGGATTTCCATTGGCAGGGTGAGCTGCTGGCGCTGGGCATCGGTAACGGGCGGCAGGCGGGTGGCGGCCATGTGCTGTGCCCCGAGGCACAGGTCGATGATGGTTTGCTGGACATCAGTATCCTGCCGGCACCGCAAGAACTGGTCGGCACGCTGAAGAATCTGCTGAGCGAGGGCTTCGGCCTCGACAACATGTTCGTGCGGGCGCGATTGCCGTGGGTCGAGATCAAGGTCGCCGAAGGGCTGAGCATCAATCTCGACGGCGAGCCACTGGAAGGTGACAGTCTGCGTTTTGTTGCGAAACCCGCAGCGTTGCAGGTGCACTTGCCAAAGGACTCGCCGCTATTGAGTCAACTGACGCCAGTCAGTCATCAAGACTGATGATCTGCTCGCGCACGGCGAACAGCACCAGGCCCGCCACGTCATAGATCTGCAGGCGTTTCATGATCTGTGCGCGGTGGGTTTCCACGGTCTTGACGCTCAAGCCCAGGCCATTGGCGATTTCCCGGGTCGATTTGCCGCGCACGATCAGGCGAAGGATTTCCAGCTGGCGCGCGGTCAGATTGTGCGAATCGGCGATGTCCGGCTGGCTTTTCTGGTTGCGGGTCAGTGCCTGATTGATCACGGTGTGAGCGATGGCCGGGCTGAGATAGCGTTCGTTGTTGCGGAGGGCTTCCAGCGCGTGCTCGAGCTCGGTGGCCGTGGTGTCCTTGAGCAGGTAGCCATGGGCACCGGACTCCAGCGCCTGCATGATCAGCGCCGGGTCGGTGTGCATCGACAGAATCAGCACTTTGCTCTGCGGCCGCACACGCTTGAGGCGTTGCAGCGCTTCCAGGCCACCGGTTTCCCGCATCGAGATGTCCAGCAATACGATGTCGGGGCTCAGTTGCTCGACCATTTCGAGCAATTGCGAACCATCACTGGCTTCGCCGATTACCGCGTAACCGGGAATATCCAGAACCAGAGCACGCACGCCGGCTCTGATCAGCGAGTGGTCATCCACCAGAAGTAAGTTACAAGTCAACGCATAACCTTATTCGTACTGGCCCGTTCGAGCGCTCGCGGCGCCCACGGGAAAAGTGCTTCGATTCGAGTGCCTTTGCCCGGCTCGCTGATAACGCTCAATGTGCCGCCCAACTGTTCGATGCGCTCGGCCATTCCGGCCATGCCGCGTTGACCTTCTCTGGCCGGGTCGGCCGCCGGGGCAAAACCCAGGCCGTCATCACTGATCAATAGCGTCAGACCTTGCGGCAATCGCTGTACCCGAATCAACAGGTTTTTTGCCTGTGCGTGCCGGAGGATGTTGGTCACGGCTTCCTGGGCAATGCGAAACGCGGCGACGGCCATTTCCTCGGGGATGCCGTTGAGCCGCTGCTGGCAATCGAGACTCCAGTTGACCGGCGTGTTGGCCAGTGTCTTGAGCAAGTGCGCACGCAGGCTGGCTTCGAGGCCCAGACTGGTCAATTGACGTGGATTGAGAATCGCCGAGACGTCACGCACCTTGGTCAGGGTTTCATCCAGTGTGTCGCAGAGCACCTTGCATTGTTCCTGCAGATCCTCCGGCAGGCGGCGTTTGAGCCAGTCACTTTGCAGCTTGGCGGCAGTGAGCAACTGGCCGATATCGTCGTGCAATTCACGGCTGAGGCGATGACGCTCGTTTTCCTGGACTTGCAGAAGTCGATCAGCCAGCTCTTGTGGTTGAAACTTGATCGATTTGCGTGACAAGCGATATTGCACCCAGACGCACGCGGTGGCGGCGATGTCGAGCGCCAGCAATCCCAAAGGAAGGCGTGCGGAAACAACATACGCCAGCAGACTGCCCAAGGTCGCCAGAACACACAGAACAAGTGTGAAGCGCCGGGCGTTTTCCCGAGAAGGTGGCCATGTGATAAGTGACTTGAGACTGGCGTACATAACGGATGGAGCCAATGGATGTTCGCTGCGGGCAGACCGACCGGTGACTGGCGGATCTCTGTGTGGAAATACTGTCATTTATGTTATTGATTCAATCCGCATTCATTAAGCGATCATTGACTGGCAATAACATCGAAAAGGTAACACTGAAGTCAGTATGCCATTAACCGACAGGCAACTAACCGGCGGCATAATACCACTTAACATACCGTTGGTCGCGGTTGCTATATATGTCTATTCAGTCAGGAAATATCGGATCCTGGACGCAAGTTCCATATTGGAAAAAGCTGGAGTTGTTGTATTTGGGCCACTTCGATTTGCCTGGAAGTGTCGCTGGTTGCACACAGGGAAAACCCTGATGGCGGCACCTGGAAATTAACCGTTGGTCGGGCTGATTATTTGCCCCGGATTGTCGCTTTCAGGCACGAAGTATTCATTTACGACAATATCGCGACTTACCGGCTCAAGCCTGGCGCGCGGTAAAGGATGAAGAGAGCAAACGTTTGCTCACCCTCTTGGGCTCGAACGAGGTTTGGCCCATTTGTGCCGCGAAGGCCTCGAGCAGATCAGTCTGTTCGCTTTTATCCAGGGTCAGCTGCCCGGTCCTGGGATCGACCAGCTCGAGCTGCCACGCCATCAAGGTCAGGCAGTCACGTAACGCATCGAGGGCCTGCTCGTGCAGATCTACGTGATCCTGCTGCAAATTGAGCAGGCTGTAGATGTGCAGGGAAAACTCGGAGATCGCTTCCAGCGCCAGTGCTTCGGCCCGGCCGGCCAGCTTCAGCAGAGTGCCGAGCATGCAGTCGATGGCATCCTTGTCATTGCTGATCAGTTGCAGATGGCTCAGGCATTCTTCGGACTTGGCGAGAAGCGTTTCGGCCTCGACCAGAAATTCGGGGAAGCGTTGCGCCCAGTCTTTACGGTCGATTGGCATGTTCATCTCCACCACGTCGTGTTGGTTGACGGATGGCCGTGTGTGGCGACGATCGTGAATCGTCGGCAGATCGCGCCCGGCGGTGCAGGTGCACGGACCGAGGGGTTCCAGAGGGTGGGTTGCCACTGAATTGCGATCGCACACAATAGCCTGACTCCGTTCATGCAATGAGAATGGCGTCACAGTAATGGCTATTGGAAATGGCGAATATCAGGTTGGGCCTGATTGATCCTAGGGGAATCCCTTAGGCGCGGGAACCTAACGTGCAAACCGAGGTCGCGCCGCAATGAATCTAGCAGATGAAATCACGATTGCCAGTAAAGCATGATGTCAGTGTGACATCAATGGCCGTTTATGGCATTTTTAGCGGCGCGCTTTACAGCAATCAAGATTAGCTGAATGCAGCCGATAAACCCCCATAGTGAATTCATCAGAACAAGCCCAGGAGTCATTGATGGCCGGCATTCTCGACACGGTAGACCAACGCACGCAACTGGTGGGTGAGAATCGCCTGGAAATCCTCATGTTTCGCCTGGCCGGACGCCAGCTGTTCGCGATCAACGTGTTCAAGGTTCAGGAAGTGCTGCAACTGCCCAAGCTGACCCTGATGCCGCAGCGTCATCCCTTCGTCTGCGGCGTGGTCAATCTGCGTGGGCAGACATTGCCGGTGATCGACCTGTCGCAGGCAATCGGTATGCGCCCACTGGTGCCGGGCCCAAACAGCACGATCATCGTCACCGAATACAACCGTTCGGTGCAGGCCTTCCTCGTCGGCGGTGTCGACCGCATCGTCAACATGAACTGGGAAGCCATTCTGCCGCCGCCGACCAGTGCCGGCCGCCAGCATTATCTGACCGCGATCAGCAAGGTCGACGATCAACTGGTGGAGATCATCGACGTCGAGAAAGTCCTCGCTGAAATCGTCCCGTACAACGCCAAGGTCTCGCGCGAGAAACTCGACGATCCGGTACTCGAGCGCGCCCGTGGCCGCGAAGTGTTGCTGGTGGACGATTCCAACGTAGCGCTTTCGCAATTGCGCGATACCCTCGGCCAGCTCGGGGTGAAAATGCACATTGCCAGCGACGGTCTGAAAGCCTTGAACATGCTCAAGGCCTGGGCCGATAGCGGCGTGCACATGACCGATAAACTGCTGATGATTTTCACCGATGCGGAAATGCCGGAAATGGACGGCTATCGCCTGACCACGGAAATTCGCAACGACCCTCGCCTGCGTGGCTTGTACGTCGTGTTGCACACCTCGCTTTCCGGCAGTTTCAACGACTCGATGGTGAAGAAGGTCGGTTGCGACAACTTCCTTTCCAAATTCCAGCCGGACAAACTGGTCGACGTGGTGCGCCAGCGTCTGATGCTCGACGCCGTGCCGGCCTGAAACACGCACATTTTGCTTCCAGTGGGAGCGAGCCTGCTCGCGAAAGCGCAGGGTCTGACACATTGATGGTGAATGTGCCGGCCTCTTCGCGAGCAGGCTCGCTCCCACAGAAGTGTATTTACATTAATGACGGCTTTGATTCGGTATTGAAGCTCGTATAGGGTGGCGTTTTTCCTCCAAGGAAGCTGGCCATGCTGCGTCTGAGCGCGCTTTATCGTTACCCGTTGAAATCCGGCAAGGGCGAAATGCTGCAAAGCATTGAGCTGGACAAGCTCGGGCTGGTGGGCGACCGACGCTGGATGCTGGTGGACGAGGCCAGCGGGCGCTTTCTGACCCAGCGTGCCGAAGCGAAGATGAGTCAGCTGTCGGCGTTATGGAATGCCGGCGGCGGTCTGACTCTGAGCGCTCCCGAGCAGGGTTCTATCGAAGTCGCGCTGCCCGCGGCCGACGCCGAGCAGCGCGGTGTGACGATCTGGCGTGACACCCTGCGTGTGCCGGACGCCGGTGATCTAGCCGCGCGTTTTGTCAGCGACTTCCTCGGCAAGCCGACACGTCTGGTGCAAATGCCACTCGAGCGGGCGCGCACCACGCAGTCGGGTTTCGGCAAGGATGACGATCAAGTGGCGTTCGCCGACGGTTATCCGTTGCTGCTCATTGGCGAAGCCTCGCGGCTGGCACTCTCGGAAACGGTAGGGCGAGAGCTGGAGATGCTGCGCTTCCGTCCGAATCTGGTCATCGAAGGCAGCGCGCCTTACGCCGAGGACAACTGGAAGCGTATTCGCATTGGCGACATCGAATTTCGCGTGGTCAAGCCGTGCGCGCGTTGCATCATGACCACTGTCGACCCGCAAACCGGTGAGCGCAGTGCTGATCGTGAGCCGTTCGCGACGTTACAGAAACACCGCAGCACCGCCGATGGCGCGATGTTCGGGCAGAATCTGGTCAATGACGGTAACGGCCGCCTGGAAGTCGGCATGCCGGTGGAAATCCTCGAATAGGTTGTCGCTGAAACGAAAAATGCCCGGGTCTTTTGGACGCGGGCATTTTTTTGCGCAGTGAAACCGGCGGGATCAGCCGCGGTATTCGCACAGGTAAGCGGTATCAACGGCGACTTTCAGTTGGAACTTGCTGTTGGCCGGGACGTTGAACTGGCTGCCGGCGGCGAAGGTTTCCCAGTCGCTGCTGTCTGGCAGTTTTACGCTCAGCGCGCCGGAAACCACATGCATGATCTCGCGCTGGCTGGTGCCGAATTCGTATTCGCCCGGGGCCATGACGCCAATGGTCGCCGGACCTTCAGCGGTGCCAAAGGCGATCGACTTGACGGTGCCGTCGAAGTACTCGTTGACTTTAAACATGGGCGGATTCCTCGAAAAGGGCTTAAAAGGGGGCGGCCAGTATGCACAAGGCTTTTCGCGCCGTCACGCGTCTAGAGCGGCAGGACCAGCGGCAATAACCGTGCAGTATTGCGGGCATCTTCCAGCGCGCGATGTTGTTGGCCGTTGAACTGCATACCCGCCAGCTGCAACGCGGCGTTGAGGCCCAGCGGTCGTTCCAGGCGGCGGGCCTTGGCGAAGCGCTGTTTGAGGTTCATGTGCGGTACTTTGCTCAGGCCGCTGGCGATGTTCAGGCGCTGCCACTCCTGCAGCAACTGCTGGCGATCGTAACCGCCCCAGCTGGCCCAGCCTTCAAGGCGAGCCTGATGCTGCGCCAGCCAACGCTCAAAGGCCGGCCAGACTTCGCTCAGCGGTTGCGCCGAATCGATGTTGGCCTGAGTGATGTGCGTCAGCTCCCGACAGAACGACGTCAGCAATGGCCGGCGGGTCGGTTTGACGAAGCGCTGGAAGTGATCCTGCTCGCGCCCGGCGCGGTCGACCAGGGTCGCACCGATCTCGATAATTTCCATTTCCGTGACCGGCCAGCCACCCTCGTCTGTGGTGGCTTCCAGATCTATGACCAGCCAATGGGGCATCGCAGGGTTCCTGATTTCCGCGTTCTGATTTATCAGAGCGTAGTCAAACCCCGCGCTTGTGCCCGGGCGACTACTCGACCTGCAACAGAACCTGACGATTTTTTACCTGATCGCCGACCTTCACTTGCACCCGTTTGAGCACGCCATCGATGCCGGCCTTCAACGGATGCTCCATTTTCATTGCCTCCAGCACCACCAGCAATTGACCCTTGCTGACCGTACTGCCTTCGCTGACCAACACATCGACAATGGCACCGTCCATCGGGGCTTTGAGGGTGCCGGAGGCGACGCTGGTCTGACTGTCGATCGGCGCATGAGTTCGATCCTCCAGGCGCAGGCTGCCCGGATGGGTGAACAGCCATAGCTGACCATCGTGCAGACGGTAGGCATGACGCTGGCGCAGGCCGTCGATTTCCATGGTTACCGATTGCGCGGTGTGCTTGATGATTTTCAACTCCAGCGTGCGTTCGCCCAGCTGCACGACACATTCGCCGGATTTGCGCGCCAGCACCGACAGCGTCCAGTCCTGCTCGTCACTGCCGAGTCGATAGTGCAATGGCACGCTCGCGTTGTTGCGCCAGCCGTTCAGCGGGGCGCGATGGGGCAGGGCGCTGGCCTGATAGAACAACACCACAGCAATCGCCAGTTGCTCCGTCGTCGGCACATAAGTGTTGAGGCTGGCATGGCTGGAAAAATGGTGCTGGATGAAGGCGGTGCTGAAATCGCCGCTGATGAACTGCGGATGTTGCAACAGGCCCTCGAGCAAGCGTTGATTGCTTTGAACGCCAAGCAGCACGGTGTCCTGCAGCGCACGCAACAGCTTGCGCCGCGCCTCTTCGCGGGTTGCACCGTGGGCGATCAGTTTGCCGAGCATCGGATCGTAGAACGGGCTGACCGACTGACCTTCAAGCAGACCGTGATCGATCCGTGCACCGTGGCCCGACGCCGGTTGCCATGCGGCAATTCGGCCGGTTTGCGGGAGAAAATCCGCAGCGGGATCTTCAGCGTAGAGGCGCACTTCCATGGCGTGACCGTCGAGACGGATCTGCTCCTGCGTCAGCGGCAGCGGCTGACCCTCGGCAACCAGCAACTGCCACGCGACCAGATCGAGGCCGGTGATCGATTCCGTCACCGGATGCTCGACCTGCAGACGGGTGTTCATCTCCAGAAAGTAGAACTGGCCGCGCGCGTCGAGGAGGAACTCCACGGTGCCAGCGCCGACGTAATCCACCGCGCGCCCGGCCTTGAGCGCCGCTTCGCCCATGGCCTGGCGCAGCTCGGCGGTCATCACCGGGCACGGCGCTTCTTCGATGACTTTCTGATGGCGGCGCTGGATCGAGCAATCACGTTCGCCGAGATAGACCAGATGCCCGTGCTGGTCGCCGAACAGCTGTACTTCGACATGGCGTGGCTCGACCAACGCTTGCTCGAGAATCAACTCGTCACTGCCGAAACCGTTCATTGCTTCGGACCGCGCGGTACGCAGTTGCGCCGCCAGTTCGCTGGCCTCGTGCACCAGACGCATGCCGCGTCCGCCGCCACCGGCGCTGGCCTTGATCATCAGCGGATAACCGATCCGCGCGGCTTCGGCCAGCAGCGTCGCGTCGTCCTGCGCTGCTCCCTGGTAGCCGGCAATGCATGGCACGCCCGCGTCGAGCATGGCAATTTTCGACAGGCGTTTGCTGCCCATCAGTTCGATAGCTTTGACGCTGGGACCGATGAAAATCAGCCCGGCTTCGGCGCAGGCGCGGGCGAAATCGGCGTTTTCCGAGAGAAAACCGTAGCCCGGGTGAATCGCATCGGCACCGCTGCGTCGGGCGGCGTCGATGATCGCCGCAATGTTGAGGTAGGACTGCTGCACCGGCGCCGGGCCGATATGTACGGCTTGGTCGGCCATTTGCACGTGTAGCGCATCGGCGTCGGCGTCGCTGAACACGGCGACGGTGCGATAGCCCAGCGCCTGGGCCGTGCGCTGGATGCGGCAGGCGATTTCACCGCGGTTGGCGATCAGGATTTTGTGGAGGGTAGGCATGGTGGGGTTCCTGAAATGATAGCGGTGAATGGGATGGCCTCTTCGCGAGCAGGCTCGCTCCCACATTTGGAACGCATTTCAACCGCGAATTCGGGCGCTCCTGAGTTTTGGGCGGCGAAGGTGCGGGCCTCTTCGCGAGCAGGCTCGCTCCCACATTTGGAGCGCATTTCAACTGCGAACTCGGGGGCTCCTGAGTTTTGGGCGGCGAAGGTGCGGGCCTCTTCGCGAGCAGGCTCGCTCCCACATTTGGAATGCATTTCGACCTGTGGGAGCGAGCCTGCTCGCGAAGCTTTTAGCTGACCCACCGAGGGTTACGTTTCTGCATAAATGCCATGGTCCCCTCGATTCCCTCGTCTCCAGTCACCGCCGCGCTGAACCACTGCGCCGCCTCATCGAGCAATGCGCTCGACGGCTGTCCGGCACTCGCCAGCAACAATTTTTTCGTCATCGCATTCGCTTCCGGTGCGCAGCGCAGCACCTGTTGCAACACCTCATCCAGTCGCTCGGCCAACGCTTGCGCATCCTGTTCAACGAAATGCACCAGCCCCAATCGCTGCGCCTCGGCGCCATCGAAACGCGCCGCCGTCAGCGCGAGTCGGCGGGTTTCGGTCAAGCCGAGCCGTTGCACCACAAACGGTGCGATTTGCGCCGGGATCAGGCCAAGGCTGGTTTCCGGCAAGCCGAACTGCGCCTTGTGATCGCTGATCGCAATATCGCTGACGCAAGCCAGGCCGAAGCCGCCGCCGAGCACGGCGCCTTGCAGCACAGTGATCAGCACTTGCGGCGCATGTTGGGCTTGTTCCAGCAGCGCGCCAAACGCCCGGTTCAACTCACGGTAAGCGTCCGCGCCCTGAGCCCGGGCACTGGCCATGTCCTTGATGTCGCCACCGGCGCAGAAATGCCCCCCGGCACCGCTGAGCACCAAGGCCCGCACTGTGCGGTCATCACGCACCGCCGCCAGCACCGCGCGCAGTTCGGCGACCATTTGCAGGCTCATCGCGTTGCGGCTGTCCGGGCGGTTGAGGGTGATGTGCAGCACGCCACCATGCAGTTCCAGCAACAGCGTCTGGCAATCGGGCAGGCGGCTCATTTCTTTTTCCCCGGCAGGATGCCCATCAGTTTGCAGATGATCCCCAGCATGATTTCGTCGGCGCCGCCGCCAATCGATACCAGGCGCACATCGCGATAGGCGCGGGCCACCGGGTTGTCCCACATGAAGCCCATGCCGCCCCAATATTGCAGGCAGCTGTCGCTGACTTCACGGCCGAGGCGTCCGGCCTTGAGCTTGGCCATCGATGCCAGGCGCGTGACGTCCTGGCCTTTGATGTATTGCTCGGTGGCCTGATAGACCAGGGCGCGCAGGCATTCGATTTCGGTCTGCAATTCGGCGAGGCGGAAGTGGATCACCTGGTTATCGATCAGCGCGTTGCCGAAGGTCTTGCGCTCCTTGCAGTACTCGATGGTGCTGTCGATGCAATATTCCAGGCCCTTGATCATGTTCGCCGCGCCGAACAGACGTTCTTCCTGAAACTGCAGCATCTGCATCATGAACCCCGCGCCTTCATGGCCGATGCGGTTGCGCTGGGGCACGCGCACGTTGTCGAAGAACACCTGCGCGGTTTCCGAGCTGCGCATGCCGAGCTTGTCCAGGTGCGAACTGAGGCTGATTCCCGGGGTGTTCATCGGCACCATGATCAGCGACTTGTTGATGTGCGGCTTGTCGTCCGAAGTGTTGGCCAGCAGGCAGATGAAATCGGCGCTCGGCGAGTTGGTGATCCACATCTTGCTGCCGTTGATCACGTAGTCATCGCCGTCCTTGCGCGCCGTGGTTTTCAGCCCGGCGACATCGGAGCCGGCGCCGACTTCGGAAACGCCGATGCAACCGACCTGTTCGCCCGTGATGGCCGGGCGCAGGAATTCTTCGCGCAATTCATCGGAGCCGAAGCGGGCGAGGGCGGGTGTACACATATCGGTCTGCACGCCGATCGACATCGGAATCCCGCCGCAATGAATGGTGCCGAACTCTTCAGCGGCGACGATCGAATAGCTGTAATCAAGGCCCATGCCGCCGAATTTTTCCGGCTTGGAAATGCCCAGCAGGCCCAGCTCACCGGCCTTGCGGAAAATTTCGTGGATGGGAAAGCGTCCGGCCTTTTCCCACTCTTCGACGTGCGGGTTGATCTCGTGCGTGACGAACTGGCGGACGGTGCGGCGCAGGGCTTCGTGTTCCGGGGTGAAGATCATTGTTGTTGTTCTCCGTAGGATCCGTGGCGGTCAGAAGCGGCTGACGCCGAAGCTGTTGGGTTGCAGCGTGCGCATGTCGGCTTCGTGGCAAATATCCAGCAAGTAACCGAGCAGGGTGCGGGTGTCGCGCGGGTCGATCAGGCCGTCGTCCCACAGGTTGGCGCTGCCGTACAGTGCGGTGGACTGGCTGTCGAGTTTCTGCGCGGTCATCTGTTCGAGCATGTCGAGCATTTTCGGATCGGGCTCGATGCCGTCCTTAAGCTGTTTGGCTTCGGTAACGATGCGCAAGACCTTGCCGGCCTGTGCGCCGCCCATTACTGCCGTGCGGCTGTTGGGCCAGGCGAAGATGAAGCGCGGATCGAGCCCGCGCCCGCACATGGCGTAGTTGCCGGCGCCGTAGGAACCGCCGACGACAATGGTCAGTTTAGGCACCCGTGCGTTGGCCACCGCCTGGATCAGTTTCGAGCCGTGCTTGATCACGCCTTGCTGTTCCGATTCGGTGCCGACCATGAACCCCGTCGTGTTGTGGAAAAACAGCAGCGGCGTCTGGCTCTGGTCGCACAACTGGATGAACTGCGCCGCCTTGCTCGCACCTTGCGGGGTGATCGGGCCGTTGTTGCCAATGAAGCCGCAGGCGCGGCCCTGGATTTTCAGTTGGCCGCAAAGGGTTTGCTGATCGAACTCGCCTTTGAATTCGAGAAAGTCCGACTCGTCAGCAATCCGCGCGATGATTTCGCGCACGTCGTAGGGCTTTTTTGCATCGTCCGGGATCAACCCCAGCAGTTCGTCGATGGGGTAGAGCGGTTCTTTGAATTGCGGCTCCGGCAGCCACGGCAACTGCTCGTTCCATGGCAGCATGCGCATGATGTCGCGGACCTGGCGTATGCCGTCAGCGTCGTTTTCAGCGAGATATTCGGCAGTGCCAGCGACCTGCGCGTGCATTTCGGCGCCACCGAGTTCTTCATCGCTGGCCACTTCGCCGGTCGCCGCTTTGAGCAACGGTGGGCCAGCAAGAAACAGCTTGGCCTTGCCGCGCACCACCACCACGTAATCCGACAACCCTGGTTGATAGGCGCCGCCGGCCGTGGCCGAGCCGTGCACCACGGTGATCTGCGGCAAACCCATCGCTGACATGCGCGCCTGATTGGCGAAACTGCGCGCACCTTCGACAAAAATCTCCGCCGCGTAATTGAGGTTGGCACCGCCGCTTTCGGCGAGGGTGATCATCGGCAGTTTGTTTTCCCGCGCGATCTGTTGCAGGCGCAGGGATTTTTTCAGGCCGCTCGGCGAGATCGTGCCGCCCTTGATTGCGCTGTTGTTGGCGACCACCATCGCGCGGATGCCGCAGACATAACCGATGCCGGCAATCAGCCCGCCACCGGCCGAACTGCCGTCCTTGTCGTCGTGCAACTTGTAGCCGGCGAGGCTGGCCAGTTCGAGAAACGGCGCGCCGGGGTCGAGCAACAGGTTCAAGCGCTCGCGGGGCAACAGTTGCCCGCGTTTGCTGAATTTGTCTTTGGCTTCGGCGGCCTTGTTCAGCAGGTTCTGTTCGAGCTGCTGCACCTGCTCGATGGCGGCGAGCATGGCCGCGCGGTTGCGCGCGAACGCTTCGCTGTGCGGATCGAGTTGCGACTGAATCTGCGCCATGGCTTATTCCTTGTCCTTGAGCACGTCGGGACGCAACACTTCTGGTAAATACGCGCGGTGAAAACCGTTGAACGATTCGCTGTGGCTGGCCTTGTGCAGCGGCCAGGCACGACTGCCGAGGCTGGCGGCGCCGTCGATTTTCACTGTGGTGCCGCTGATGAATGCCGCCGCCGGGCTGAGCAGAAACACGATCGCCGCACTGACTTCCGATTCGGTGCCGATACGCTTGAGCGGCACATGCTCGCGCAGGGTCGGAATCACCGCTTTGAATGCGCCCTCGTAAGTGTCCATGCCGCTGGACGCAATCCAGCCCGGCGCCACGGCGTTGACCCGGACCCCGGCGTAACCCCACTCGAACGCGGCGGTCTTGGTGAAATTGTCCATGCCCGAACGCGCTGCCCCCGAGTGGCCCATGCCGGGCATGCCGCCCCACATGTCAGCGAGCATGTTGACGATGCTGCCGCCATGTTTGCTCATCGACTGGTTGAACACTTCGCGGGCCATCAGAAAGCCGCCGACCAGATTGGTCCGCAGCACGGTTTCAAAGCCCTTCTGATTGATTGAGGCCAAGGGCGACGGGTATTGGCCGCCGGCGTTGTTGACCAGGCCGTGGATCGGCCCGTGTTCGGCGATCAGCTCTTTGACCAGTTGCTTGACCGCTTCTTCATCGCGGATATCGCAGGCCTTCCAGTGCGCGCGGCCGCCGTCCTCGGCGATTTCGGCGGCGACTTTTTCGAGCTTTTCCGGCTTGCGCCCGACCAGCAGCACATTGGCGCCGAGGGCCGCCAGTTCATGGGCGGTGCAGCGACCGATGCCGCTGCCGCCACCGGTGACAATCAGGTTCTGGCCGCTGAACAGATCGGCGCGGAAAATCGACGCGTAAGCCATGCACACCATCCTCTAGTCGAGCTGTTCGGCGACGCTCTGCGGCACCGGGATCTGGATTTCCAATAGTTGCTGGGCGAAGGCTTTGCCTTGCGGGTCGATGCGCAGACTGGCGACACCGCCACCGCCGAGGGCGTTTTCCAAAAGAAAGTTGAGGCTGTGGGTGCCGGGCAGATACCAGCGTTCGACACGCCCGAGAACCGGATCGAGGACGTGACGCATCCAGTCGACCACCACCGAAGGGGTCAGCGCTTCGGCGATCCACGGCAGGTAATCGGGATGGCGCGGCATCACGCCGATATTGCTGTGGTTGCCCTTGTCGCCGGAGCGCGCCACCGCCAGTTTCACCAACGGCACACTGGCATCGGCGCGGCCCTGGGGTCTGGGCGGCTGATGGGCGAGTGGCAAATCTGCGCTGTCGAGGGCCACCGGGTCGGGCAGGGCGCACGGATGACGCTCGCCTGCGATGTCGACTTGCAGGGTGCAGGCGCTTTTATCGATGAGGAAAGAGAACAGACGGATGAGGGGGTATACGGTCGGACGACCGCCGACGATGCCGGTCAAGCCCGGCGCCATGCCGGTCGCGGCCTGGGCGATCTCTCTGGAAAACAGTACCAGTGCGCGTTTGTCGGGATGGCGCACGGCGATTTTGATCACCACTTCACGGCTGTCGCGGCGCTGGCCGTGGGGGCCGTAGGTGGCTTCGCTGCCGAGCAGTTCGACATGGGTTTCGCTGTACGGCGCCCAGCCGCGCAGGCTGAACATCTCGGCGGTCTTGTCGATGATTGCCTGACTGACCCGCCGTGCCTTGTCCACTGCGTCGATGCCGGCCATCAGGCAACTGGCGGTGCAGCGAAAACCGTCCGGGTACGTGGCGCTGACCTTGTATTTATCGGTAGGCGGCAGGCCTTTGGCACCGTGCACGTGCACGACGTTTTTGCCTTGTTGCTGGAGTTTGACCTGGCTGAAATCGCAGATCACGTCGGGTAACAGATAGGCCTGCGGATCGCCGATTTCGTAGAGCATCTGCTCGCCGACCGTCAATGGTGTGACCAGTCCGCCGGAGCCTTCGGGTTTGCTGACGAGGAACTGGCCATCGGCGCTGACCTCGACGATCGGAAAACCGATGTGCTCGTAATCCGGCACCTCGCGCCAGTCGGTGAAATTACCGCCGGTGCACTGCGCGCCGCATTCGATGATGTGCCCGGCCAGTGCGGCCTGGGCGAGTTTGTCGTAGTCATGCCACGACCAGCCGAATTCGTGAACCAACGCCGCACTGACCACGGCGCTGTCGACCACCCGGCCGGTGATGACAATGTCGGCACCCAGGCGCAAAGCTTCGACAATTCCCGGCGCGCCGAGGTAGGCGTTGGTCGACACGCACATACGCGGCAATGGGGCGCCGCTGAACATTTCGCGGATGTCGGCGGGGTTTTTGAGCTGTCCTTGCAAGTCGTCGCCGAGCAACACGGCAATCTTCAGCTGGACTCCAGCCTGATCGCAGGCCGCTTGCAGGGCCGCCGCGCAAGCCTGCGGATTGACCCCGCCGGCATTGCTGATCACGCGGATGTTCTGTTCGGCCAGTTGCGTCAGCAGCGGCGCCAGCACTTCAACGAAGTCGCCGGCGAACCCGGCCTGCGGGTCTTTCAGGCGCGCGCCGGCCATCAGCGACATGGTGATCTCGGCCAGATAATCGAACACCAGATAATCCAGGTTTCCGCCGGAGACAAGCTGGGCGGCAGCAGTGGAAGTGTCGCCCCAAAAAGCACTGGCGCAGCCGATTCGCACGGTGGTTGGCATTTTTATCTCCGACTCAGGGACCTGCGACAGAAGTGTCTGGAGGCTACCAAGCAAGCGCTTGGTTTGTAAACAGGCGAAACATTCTTCTGCCCAAGCGCTTGCTTGGTGCCCGCGCGCGGCTTAAATTGCGCGCAACCCTGCGGTTACAGGGGGCAACACACTGATCGACTGTAGGAGAGAACGGGTGGACGAGCAAAAAGCCCTGCGGGTCATGCGCGAACTGGTCGACCAAGGCCAGTTGACCGACCCGGACAGCGCCCGCGGCAAATTGCTGCAAGTGGCGGCTCACCTGTTTCGCAACAAAGGCTATGAGCGCACCACAGTGCGTGATCTGGCCAGTGCTGTGGGCATTCAGTCGGGCAGTATTTTTCATCACTTCAAAAGCAAGGATGAAATTCTCCGCGCGGTGATGGAGGAAACCATCCGCTACAACACCGCGTTGATGCGCGCAGCCTTGGCCGAGGCGAGCGATGTGCGCGAAAGGGTGCTGGCACTGATTCGTTGCGAGTTGCAGTCGATCATGGGCGGCAGTGGCGAGGCGATGGCCGTGCTCGTGTACGAATGGCGCTCATTGTCCGAGGACGGTCAGGCTAAAGTCCTCGCTTTGCGTGATGTTTATGAAGACATCTGGTTGCAGGTTCTGGGCGAGGCCAAGGACGCCGGCTTTATTCGCGGCGACGTTTTTATTACCCGACGTTTCCTTACCGGCGCACTGTCCTGGACCACCACCTGGTTCCGTGCCGGCGGCAGTTTGAGCCTCGATCAACTCGCCGATGAAGCGTTGATTCTGGTCCTCGAAGCGCGTTGAACGGTTGTCGGACCGGCCGGGAAACTGGCTAAGTCGGCGAAACCGCCTAGCTTGAATGCATTGATCGCTATTTTTTTCGGGGAGTGGGGTGTTTTGAAGTCTTCGCCAATTCGGACAGCCGCCGGGCTGCTGCTCGCTGCGCTGGCTGCGTTATGGGTATTGCCCGCTCAGTCAGCGCAATTGGTCCGGGTCGGCGCCGCGCATTTCCCGCCTTATACGATTCGCCCGGAAAACGGCGCCGATACCGGCCTGTTGCCGCAATTGGTCGAGGCACTGAACCGCTCGCAGAGCGACTATCAGTTCGTCCTGGTGCCGACGTCGATCCCGCGCCGCTTCGGTGATTTCAAGCAAGGCCGCATCGATATGGCGATCTTCGAGAACCCCGAGTGGGGCTGGAAGGACATTCCCCACGACGACGTCGACATGGGCCTGGAAGACGCCGAGATTTTTGTCGCGCAACGCGAAGACGGCCGCCAGCAAAACTACTTCTCGAGCCTGTCGGGCAAACGTCTGGCGCTGTTCAGCGGTTATCACTACGAATTCGCCGACTTCAACGCCGACCCGAAATATCTCGCGAAAAACTACAACGCGACGCTGACCTATTCCCACGACAGCAACCTGCTGATGGTCCTGCGCGGGCGCGCCGACATTGCCCTGGTCACCCGTTCCTATCTGTTCGATTACCTGCTGCGCAACGAGAAGGTCCGCGATGAGCTGTTGGCGTCGCAGCGTACCGATCAGATCTATCACCATTACGCGATTCTGCGGCCAAGCGCTCCTATCACCGGCGAAGCCTTCGGCAACCTGTTGCAGCGTTTGCGCGACAACGGCGAATTGCTGAGGATTTTCGAGCCCTACAGGATTGCCGTGATGCCGGCGCCTCATCACTGAAGCGCTAATTGCCTCTCGCGCTTAAATTTCCCCTCCCGGCTCACGTCACTTCGTTGAACTGTCGACGATTACGTGAGCCCGACCCATGTCCAATCTGAATGACCTGACTGCCTTGGCGTTGCCCTCGGGCAGTCAATTGATCGCTGATGCTACCGAGAGCCGGCTGAGCCTGAGCCTGGACGGGCAACCGCTGATTCGGCTGCGCCTGGACCGCGAGGCCAATGGCCCGATCCAGCTCGACGAGCGTTTCGCTCTGCCGCCCGGCCACGCCTTGTGGGCAGCCTGTTATTGGCTGTTCGCCCGTGACCCGGCGTGTCAGCAGTTGATCTGGCAACTCGATCAGCCACCGACCGAAGCCTTGCGCAGTGGTTTGCTGATCAACACCGCAGTCGCCGGCGAATATCGCTGCGAGCGCACGCTGTTCTGGCAACTGCCGCAGCCGTGGCTGGGCACGTCACTGACCGGCAGCTATCCGCAGCAAATGGTCATCAGCCAGGGCAAGCGCCATCCGCTGCGACCGGTGAAGCCGCGCGGTGAAGTCTATCGGCGTTTCGATGCACGTCTCGGCGCGTGGATTTCCTTGCGAACGCTGGAAATCGAGGAAGATCTGTCGCGCTTCAATCGCTGGCAGAACAGCCCGCGCGTGGCGAGTTTCTGGCAGGAGGAGGGCAGCCTTGAGCAGCATCGCGAATACCTCGGCAAGCTCGAGGCCGATCCGCACACGCTGACGCTGATTGGCTGTTTCGATGACCAGCCTTTCGCTTACTTCGAAGCCTACTGGGCCAAGGAAGATCGCATCGCGCCGTTCTACGATGCCGGCGATTACGACCGTGGCATTCACATGCTGGTCGGCGAGGAAAGTCATCGCGGCCCGCACAAAGTGGCGAGCTGGTTATCGGCGCTGGTGCATTACCTGTTTCTCGATGATCCACGCACCCAGCGCGTGGTCGCCGAGCCACGTGCCGACAACGCGAAGATGATCGGGCATATGCACAACCAATGCTTTCACTGCGAGAAGGAATTCGATTTTCCGCACAAGCGCGCGGCGCTGATGATTCTGTGGCGGGAGCGGTTTTTTGATCGGTGCCCATTGGCCTGATATCGCATCAAGCAAAAGATCGCAGCCTTCGGCAGCTCCTACAGAGGAATGCATTCTCATGTAGGAGCTGCCGAAGGCTGCGATCTTTTTTGGTCAGACGACGCGGTCTCAGCGACGACCCGCAATCACCGCATCCCGCCGACTGCCCGAGACCTTGCGGCAGTGCACCAAAGCATCACGAATCATGAAGTTGACCAGGGTGGGCGATACGCCCAGTTCCTTGGCGATGTCTTTCTGCGGCACGCCGTGCAGACGGTACATCTCGAAGGCATAGCGGGTGCGGCTGGGCAGCTCGGTCAGCGCATCGGCGATGTGTTCCAGAGTCGAGAAGTTGATGTGCGAAGTTTCCGGCGAAGCGCCCTGAATCACCACGTTCAAGCCTTCCTCTTCCGGGCCTGAGTATTTCTGTTCGAGCGCCTGCTTGCGGTAGTGATCGATGGCGAGGTTGCGCACGATCTGGAACAGGTAGCTCAGCTGAGCCTTGATCGACGACGTGATCGGCGGGGCCGATTGCAGTCGGAAAAACGCATCCTGAACCACGTCTTCGGCACGAGACCTGCAACCGGTAATACGGGCTGCAATCTTGACCAGAATCAGTCGATTGTCGACGAATGCCTGAAGTAGCGGTGAATCGCACCTGCTTGTGGATACTTGTTCCGTCATGGAAATCACCTTGCTGCCAATAGGTTAGTGGGAGGGCCTCGGGGGACGGCGCCGTCCTACACATCGAGCGACAAATTATGTTGAATGATAATGATTGTCAAATGAGAAAGAGAAGTAGTGCTGTAAGTCGATGTGTTTTGCGAACTGCGACACGCCGCCGCACCCTGGCCCCGCTGGACGTCGTGCCTGCCGACTAATTATTTCCCCACTCCATCCGTTCTCATTGGTGAATGGCCCGGGTGCAGATCCCCGGCCTCAGCGCATTCCGATGCCTTGCGCGGTCGGCACAGACCGCGCCCCGCACGCCTCTCGACAGGTGTGACGCAGCCACCCGATTCCACTTGCAAGCCGAATTCAGGCAGGAAACCTCATGACCGACGCGTTCGAACTCCCCAGCACCCTGGTCCAAGCCCTCAAGCGTCGCGCAGCCCTGACGCCGGACCGACTGGCCTTGCGTTTTCTCGCCGAAAACCCGGAGCAGACCGTGGTGCTCAGCTATCGCGAACTGGATCAACGCGCGCGCACCATCGCCGCTGCGTTGCAGGCCGAGGCTGGATTCGGTGAGCGTGCGGTACTGCTGTTTCCCAGCGGCGCAGATTACGTCGCGGCGTTTTTCGGTTGTTTGTATGCCGGTGTGATTGCGGTACCGGCCTATCCGCCGGAATCCGCCCGTCGTCATCATCAGGAGCGATTGCTGTCGATCATCGCCGACGCCGAGCCCAGGCTGTTGCTGACCAGCGCCGACCTGCGCGATGCCTTGCAACAAATCGACGGCGCGCCGCCGCTGTTGTGCGTAGACACTCTGGACAGCGCACTGGCCGAACAGTGGGTTGAGCCGCCACTGCCGCCCGAGCACATCGCCTTCCTGCAATACACTTCCGGCTCCACCGCGCTGCCCAAGGGCGTGCAAGTCAGCCATGGCAATCTGGTCGCCAATGAACTGCTGATCCGTCACGGTTTCGGCATCGACATCAACCCGGACGACGTCATCGTCAGTTGGTTGCCGCTGTATCACGACATGGGTCTGATCGGCGGTCTGCTGCAACCGATTTTCAGCGGCGTACCGTGCATTCTGATGTCGCCGGCGTACTTCCTCGGCCGGCCGTTGCGCTGGCTGGAAGCGATTGCCGAATACGGCGGCACCATCAGCGGCGGGCCAGATTTCGCCTACCGTTTGTGCAGTGAGCGGGTCAGCGAGTCGGCCCTTGAGCGCCTCAATCTCAGTCGATGGCGCGTGGCCTATTCTGGCTCCGAGCCGATTCGCCTCGACACCCTTGAACGCTTCGCGGAAAAGTTCGCTGCTTGCGGTTTCAGCGAAAACAGCTTCATGGCTTCGTACGGTCTGGCCGAGGCGACCCTGTTTGTCGCCGGCACGCCGCGCGGCACCGGCATCCCGGCACTGCGCGTGGACGATCAGGCGCTGGCGCAAAACCGCGTCGAGCCGGGCGACGGCAGCGCGATCATGAGCTGCGGCATCAGTCAGCCTGAGCACGCGGTGCTGATTGTCGATCCCAACACGCTCGAGGAACTGACCGACAATGCCGTCGGTGAAGTCTGGGCCGCCGGCCCGAGCATCGCCCACGGTTACTGGCGCAACCCCGAAGCCAGCGCCAAGACCTTCGTGCAGCACGCCGGCCGCACCTGGTTGCGCACCGGCGACCTGGGTTTTATCCGTGACGGCGAACTGTTCGTCACCGGGCGCCTGAAAGACATGCTCATCGTCCGTGGCCATAACCTGTATCCGCAGGACATCGAGCAGACTGTCGAGCGCGAAGTCGAAGTGGTGCGCAAGGGGCGTGTGGCGGCGTTTGCGGTCACTCACAACGGCGAAGAGGGCATCGGCGTCGCTGCGGAAATCAGCCGCAGCGTGCAGAAAATCCTTGCGCCAGATGCGCTGATCAAAGCCATTCGCCAAGCCGTGGCCGAGGCCTGTCAGGAGGCGCCAAGCGTGGTGGTGCTGCTCAATCCGGGCGCGTTGCCGAAAACCTCCAGTGGCAAACTGCAGCGCTCGGCGTGCCGCAATCGTCTGGCTGATGGCAGCCTCGACAGTTACGCGCAGTTCCCTTCGATTACAGCGGCAACGGAAACCGCGACCAGCAGCACTTCGGATCTTGAAGCGTTGATCGGGCAAATCTGGGCCGAGCAACTCAACGTCAAGCAGGTCAGTGGCGACGACCATTTCTTCCTGCTCGGCGGCAACTCGATCGCCGCCACGCAAGTGGTTGCGCGGGTTCGCGAAGCACTCGATGTGGAGCTGAGCCTGCGCCTGCTGTTCGAAGCGCCAACCCTGTCCACCTTCGCTGCCGCTGTGGCGCAGCTAAAACAGGACGGCGGCAGCGCTCAAGGTCCGATCAGCACCTTGTCGCGCAGCGAACCGATGCCGCAATCGCTGGCACAAAACCGTCTGTGGATCACTTGGCAACTCGATCCACAGAGCAGCGCCTACAACATTCCCGGTGGTCTGCGCCTGCGTGGCGAACTCGACGAAGACGCCGTGCGCAAAAGTTTCCAGCAACTGATCGAACGCCATGAATCACTGCGCACACGTTTCTTCGAGCGTGACGGCGTGGCATTGCAGCAAGTGCTCGCTGATGCCGAATTCAACCTGCAACTGATCGACATCAGCGACCTGCCAATGTCCGAGCGTGAAGCCCGTGCCGAGCAGATTCGCGAAGACGAGGCGCGCACCCGGTTCGATCTGGAAAAAGGCCCGTTGCTGGCGGTGACACTGGTGCGTCTCGATGACGAAGAACATCAACTGCTGGTGACCCTGCACCACATCATCGCTGACGGCTGGTCGCTGAATATCCTGCTCGACGAATTCTCGCGTCTCTACGCGGCGGCAACCCAAGGGACGCCGGCGACACTGGCAGCGCTGCCCACGCAATACGCCGATTACGGCAACTGGCAGCGGCAATGGCTGGCGCAAGGCGAGGGCGAGCGGCAACTGGCGTACTGGCAAGCGCAACTGGGCGAAGAACATCCGCCACTGGAACTGGCCACCGATCACCCGCGCTCGGCCAGACACAACCACAGCGCCGCGCGCCACAGCGTGCGCTTGAGTACCGAACTCAGCGAGGCGATCCGCCAGACCGCGCAGGCTCACGAAGCCACGCCGTTCATGCTTCTGCTCGCTGCGTTGCAAAGTTTGCTGCACCGCTACAGTGGTCAGCGCGACATTCGCATCGGCGTGCCCAACGCCAACCGTCCGCGCCTGGAAACCCAAAGCCTGATCGGCTTCTTCATCAATACGCAGGTGTTGCGTGCGCAAATCGATTCACGCCTGACATTTGCCGAGTTGCTGAACCAGACCCGCCAAGCCGCACTCGGCGCCCAGGCCCATCAGGATCTGCCGTTCGAACAACTGCTCGAAGCGTTCCCGCAGGCCCGCGAACAGGGACTGTTCCAGGTCATGTTCAACCATCAGCAGCGCGACCTCAGTGCACTCAAGCGCCTGCCCGGTCTGCTCGCCGAAGAACTGCCGTGGCACAGCCGCGAGGCCAAGTTCGATCTGCAATTGCACAGCGAAGAGGATCGCAACGGTCGTTTGAGCCTGTCGTTCGACTACGCCAGCGAACTGTTCGACGCCGCGACCATCGAGCGCCTGGCCGAGCATTTCCACAATCTGCTCAGCGAGGTCTGCGAACGGCCTCAGCAGGCCATTGGCGATCTGCGCTTGCTGACCGCCAGCGAGCAGAATCAGCAGAAGGACTGGAGCGTCGCTCCGTGCACCCCGGCGCAACAATGGCTGCCGGAACTGCTCGAGCAACAATTGCGCAACACCCCGCAACGCACCGCGCTGGTGTGGGACGGCGGTCGTCTGGATTTTGCCGAGCTGCACGCGCAAGCCAACCGGCTCGCCCATTACCTGCGCGACAAAGGTGTTGGTCCGGACGTGTGCGTGGCCATCGCCGCCGAGCGTTCGCCGCAACTGTTGATCGGCCTGCTGGCGATCATCAAGGCTGGCGGCGCCTATGTGCCGCTTGATCCGGATTATCCGGCCGAACGACTTGCATACATGCTCCGCGACAGCGGCGTCGAACTGCTCCTGACCCAGACGCAATTGCTCGAGCGTCTGCCGGCCAGCGATGGCGTCAGCGTGATCGCCATGGATGCGCTGCACCTGGATAAATGGCCGAGCCAGGCACCGGGCCTGCATCTGCAAGGCGACAACCTCGCCTACGTGATTTACACCTCGGGTTCCACCGGGCAACCGAAAGGCGTCGGCAACACCCACGCCGCGCTGGCCGAGCGCCTGCAATGGATGCAGGACACGTACCGCCTCGACGAAACCGACGTGCTGATGCAAAAAGCGCCGATCAGCTTTGACGTCTCGGTGTGGGAATGCTTCTGGCCGCTGATCACCGGCGCGCGGCTGTTGCTTGCCGCGCCCGGTGAGCACCGTGACCCGTATCGCATCGCGCAACGGGTCCAGCAATACGGCGTGACCACGCTGCACTTCGTCCCGCCGCTGCTGGCGCTGTTCATCGATGAGCCGCTGAGTGCCGAATGCACCAGCCTGCGCCGGGTGTTTTCCGGCGGTGAAGCCTTGCCCGCCGAGTTGCGCAACCGTGTGCTGACGCAACTGCCGGCGGTGCAGTTACACAACCGTTACGGGCCGACTGAAACCGCGATCAACGTCACCCATTGGCATTGCAGTGCCGCCGATGGCGAGCGCTCGCCGATTGGCCGGCCGCTGGGCAATGTGATCTGCCGCATTCTCGATGCCGATCTCAATCCTGTGCCGGCAGGCGTGCCGGGCGAGCTGTGCATCAGCGGTATTGGTCTGGCTCGCGGTTACCTGGGTCGTCCGGCGTTGACCGCCGAGCGTTTTGTCGTCGATCCACTGGGCGAGCAGGGCGCCCGTTTGTACCGCACCGGCGACCGTGCGCGCTGGTCCTCGGATGGCGTGATCGAATACCTCGGTCGTCTCGATCAGCAGGTCAAGCTGCGCGGCTTTCGCGTTGAGCCGGAAGAAATCCAGGCACGACTGCTGGCGCAAAATGGCGTCGCCCAGGCCGTAGTCCTGGTGCGGGAAACCGCTGCCGGTGCGCAACTGATCGGCTACTTCACGGCGAGCGATGCGCAGGAAAATGCCGATGAGCAAATTCTTCGGCTGAAAGCTGCTCTCGCTGCCGAGCTGCCGGAATACATGGTGCCCGCACAATTGCTGCGCCTTGATGCGATGCCGCTGAGCCCCAGCGGCAAACTCGACCGCCGCGCCTTGCCCGAGCCGCAATGGCAGGTGCGTGAACATGTCGAGCCGGTCAGCGAACTGGAGCAACAAATCGCCGCGATCTGGCGCGAAGTGCTGGGTCTGAAGCAGATCGGCCTGCGCGATGATTTCTTCGCCCTCGGCGGTCATTCGCTGCTGGCCACGCAAATCATTTCGCGCACACGTCAGGCCTGTGACGTCGAACTGCCGCTGCGCACATTGTTCGAGCACAGCGAACTGGGCGATTACGCCGAACAGATTCGCCTGATCCAGGTCAGCGGCCGCACCAACCCCCAGCTGCCGATCAGCAAAGTCGACCGCAGCCAAGCGGTGCCGTTGTCCTATTCGCAGCAGCGCATGTGGTTCCTCTGGCAGATGGAACCGGACAGCCCGGCGTACAACGTCGGCGGCATGGCGCGCTTGCGCGGCGTGCTGCACGTCGAGCATTTCGAGGCGGCGTTGCAGGCACTGATCCTGCGTCATGAAACCCTGCGCACTACGTTCCCCAGCATTGACGGCGTCGCCCGCCAACAGGTGCATGCCGAGACCGGCGTGCGCATGGGCTGGAAAGATTTCTCCAGCCTGCCGGCAGAAGTCCGGGAGCTACAAGTCCAGCAACTGGCCGATGCAGAAGCGCACCAGCCGTTCGATCTGGAAACCGGTCCGCTGCTGCGCGCCTGTCTGGTCAAGACCGCCGAGCACGAGCATTACTTCGTCCTGACCTTGCACCACATCGTCACCGAAGGCTGGGCGATGGACATCTTTGCCCGTGAACTCAGCGCGCTGTATGAAGCGTTCGTCGATGAGCGTGCCTCGCCGCTTGAGCCGCTGCCGGTGCAATACCTCGACTACAGCGTCTGGCAGCGCAACTGGCTGGAGTCCGGCGAGCGCCAGCGCCAGCTCGATTACTGGACCGCGCAGCTCGGTCGCGAACATCCGCTCCTCGAACTGCCCGGCGACCGTCCGCGTCCACCGGTGCAGAGCCATCAGGGCGAGCTGTTCCGTTTCGATCTGAGCGACGATCTCGCCGCGCGGGTGCGGGCATTCAATGCGCAAAACGGTCTGACGTTGTTCATGACCATGGCCGCCGCGCTCGCCACATTGCTGTACCGCTACAGCGGCCAGACCGACCTGCGCATCGGCGCGCCGGTGGCCAACCGCATTCGCCCGGAAAGCGAAGGGCTGATCGGGGCGTTTCTCAACACCCAAGTGCTGCGTTGCCGGCTCGACGGGCAGATGTCGGTCGGCGAACTGTTCGAGCAGGTGCGCCACACCGTCATCGAAGGCCAGTCCCATCAGGATCTGCCGTTCGATCATCTGGTCGAAGCCTTGCAGCCGCCACGCAGCGCGGCTTACAACCCGCTGTTCCAAGTGATGTGCAACGTGCAGCGCTGGGAATTCCAGCAGAGCCGCACGCTCGCTGGGATGACCGTCGAGTACCTGGCCAACGATGCGCGGGCGACCAAGTTCGATCTCAATCTGGAAGTCACCGACCTCGACCATCGCCTCGGCTGCTGCCTGACTTACAGCACCGATCTGTTCGACGAGCCGACCATCGCGCGCATGGCCAGGCACTGGCGCAACCTGCTTGAAGCGTTGATCGCTGATCCGCAGCAACGCCTCAGTGAACTGCCGCTGCTCGATAAGCCTGAGCAACAGCAGCTGCTCGACAGCCTCGGCATCGAGCCGGGCGAGCATCGTCTCGATCAGTGCATCCATCACCTGTTCGCCGAACAGGCACTGGCGCGCAAAGACGCACCAGCACTGACTTTCGCTGGGCAGACCCTGAGCTACGCCGAACTCGATGCCCGTGCCAATCGTCTGGCCTGGGCGCTGCGGGAACGCGGGGTCGGCCCGCAAGTGCGGGTCGGTCTGGCGCTGGAGCGTTCGCTGGAAATGGTCATCGGCCTGCTGGCGATTCTCAAGGCGGGCGGCGCCTATGTGCCGCTGGATCCGGAATACCCGCTCGACCGCCTGCATTACATGATCGAAGACAGTCGCATCGGCCTGCTGCTCAGCGATCGGGCGATGTTCGAAGCCCTCGGTGAGTTGCCGCCAAGCGTGGCGCGCTGGTGTCTGGAAGATGACAGCGCCGGGTTGGCCGACTACCCGGCCAGCGAGTTGCCGTTTATCAGCCTGCCGCAACATCAGGCTTATCTGATTTACACCTCCGGCTCGACCGGCAAACCGAAAGGCGTGGTGGTCTCCCACGGTGAAATCGCCATGCACTGCCAGGCCGTGATCGAGCGCTTCGGCATGCGCCCGGACGACTGTGAACTGCATTTCTATTCGATCAACTTCGACGCTGCCACCGAACGTCTACTGGTGCCGCTGCTCAGCGGTGCGCAGGTGGTACTGCGGGCGCAAGGGCAGTGGGGCGCGGAAGAAATCTGCGGCTTGATTCGCACGCATCGGATCAACGTCCTCGGTTTCACGCCGAGCTACGGCAGCCAGTTGGCGCAGTTCCTCGCGACCCAAAATGAAGTCCTGCCGGTGCGCATGATCATCACCGGCGGTGAGGCGCTGACCGGCGAGCATCTGCAGCGCATTCGCGCGGCATTCCAACCGGCGCAGTTTTTCAATGCTTACGGCCCGACCGAAACCGTGGTCATGCCGCTGGCCAGTCTGGCGCCGCAGGTGCTGGAAGAGGGCGCGGGCAGTGTGCCGATCGGTAGCGTGATCGGGTCGCGGGTCGCCTACATTCTCGACGCCGATCTGGCCGTGGTGCCGCAAGGCGCGACCGGTGAACTGTTCGTCGGTGGCGCCGGTCTGGCCCAGGCCTATCACGACCGTCCGGGCATCAGCGCCGAGCGTTTCGTCGCTGACCCGTTTGCCGCTGATGGCGGACGCATGTACCGCACCGGCGACTTGGTGCGCCAGCGTGCCGATGGTCTGGTCGAGTATCTGGGGCGGATCGACCATCAAGTGAAAATCCGGGGCTTCCGCATCGAGCTGGGCGAAATCGAAACGCGCCTGCTCGATCACCCTTCGATCCGCGAAGCGGTGGTGCTGGCGCTGGATGCGCCGAGTGGCAAGCAGTTGGTGGGTTACCTCGTTACAGAGGTCGCCGGGCAAGGCGAAGCGCAACAGGCTGAACTTCGCGAAGCGCTCAAGTCGCACCTCAAGGCGCAACTGCCGGACTACATGGTGCCGACCCACCTGATGCTGCTGGCAAGCATGCCGCTGACCGCCAACGGCAAACTCGACCGCCGCGCCTTGCCGGCGCCGGACCCACAGCTCAATCGTCAGGACTATGTCGCGCCAAGCAACGAGCTTGAGCAGACCCTGGCGCAGATCTGGTGCGACGTGCTCAACGTCAGGCAGGTCGGCCTCAACGATAACTTCTTCGAACTCGGCGGCGACTCGATTCTGTCGATTCAGGTGGTCAGTCGCGCGCGTCAGCAGGGCATTCATTTCAGCCCGCGCGACCTGTTCCAGCACCAGACCGTGCAGACCCTCGCCGCCGTTGCCAGTCGCACCGAGCAGGTGACGGCCGAGCAAGGACTGGTGGTCGGCGACTCGCGCCTGACACCGATTCAGCACTGGTTCTTTGATACGGACATTCCCCAGCGTCAGCACTGGAATCAGGCGCTGTTGCTGGAACCGACTGTGCGCCTTGAGCCGCAACGATTGCAGCAAGCCTTGCTGGCAGTGATCGAACAGCACGATGCGCTGCGTCTGCGTTTCACTGAAACCGATGATGCATGGCAAGCGACGCATCAAGCGCTGACGAATGAGGATGTGCTCTGGCAAGTCAGCGTCGATTCGCTGGATCAGTGCGAAGCCCTGTTCGCCGACGCGCAACGCAGTCTGCATCTGCACAACGGCCCGTTACTGCGCGCGGTGCTGGTCGATGTTGCGGATGTTCAGCAACGCCTGTTCATCGCCATCCACCACTTGGTCGTCGACGGCGTTTCCTGGCGCGTGTTGCTGGATGATCTGCAAACCGCCTATCGCCAACTCGACGCTGCGCAGCCGCTGAAACTGCCGGCGAAAACCAGCGCCTTCAAGGACTGGGCCGCGCGTTTGCAGGCTTATGCCGGCAGCGAATCCCTGCGTGAAGAGCTCGGTTGGTGGCAAACGCAACTGGCCGGGCCGAGCGCTGATCTGCCTTGCGAAAACCCGCAGGGCGGTAGGCAGAATCGTCATGCGCAAACCGTCAGCGTGCGCCTCGATGCCGAGCGCACCCGACAATTGCTGCAACAGGCACCGAGCGCTTATCGCACTCAGGTCAACGACCTGCTGCTGACCGCGCTGGCCCGTGTGCTGTGCCGCTGGAGTGGCCAGCCCTCGGCACTGATTCAACTGGAAGGACACGGTCGCGAAACCTTGTTCGACGAGATCGATCTGACCCGCACCGTCGGTTGGTTCACCAGCGCTTATCCGCTGCGCCTGACTCCGCACAATGTCGAAGAGGCCGCCGGGCAGGGCGCTTCGATCAAGGCGATCAAAGAACAATTGCGCGCCGTTCCGCATAAAGGTCTCGGTTATGGCGTGTTGCGTTATCTGGCCGATGACGGCTGCCGCCAGAGCATGGCCGCGCTGCCACAGGCGCCGATCACCTTTAACTACCTCGGCCAGTTCGACCAGAGCTTCGGCAGCGATGTGCTGTTCCGTCCGCTGGATGAGCCAATCGGTGCAGCCCACGATCCGCAGGCGCCGTTGCCCAACGAGCTGAGTGTCGACAGTCAGATTTACGGTGGTGAATTGCTGCTGCGCTGGACTTTCAGTGCCGAGCGTTACGAGGTGCAAACCATTAACGATCTGGCCGCCGCCTACCTCGGTGAGTTGCAAAGCCTGATCGCCCATTGTCTGCAAGAGGGCGCCGGCGGCCTGACGCCATCGGACTTCCCGCTAGCCAGACTGACTCAGGCGCAACTCGATGCGCTGCCGGTGCCGGCCGCGCACATCGAAGATGTCTACCCGCTGACGCCGATGCAGGAAGGCATGCTCCTGCATACCTTGCTCGAGCCGGGCACCGGTCTGTACTACATGCAGGATCGATATCGCATCAACAGCGAGCTCGACCCCGAGCGTTTCGCCCAGGCCTGGCAAGCGGTGATCGCTCGTCATGAAGCATTGCGCGCTTCGTTCTGCTGGAACGTTGGCGAAGACATGCTGCAAGTGATTCACACGCCGGGGCGCACGCCGATCGAGTATCTGGACTGGAGCGCCGTCGCCGAAACCGAGCAGGAACCACAGCTGCAAGCGCTGCTGAAAAGCGAGCGCGAAGCCGGGTTCGATCTGCTCAATCAGGCGCCGTTTCACCTGCGCCTGATCAAGGTCGGCGCGGCGCGTTACTGGTTCATGATGAGCAACCACCACATCCTCATCGATGCCTGGTGCCGTTCGCTGCTGATGAACGACTTTTTCGAGATCTACACCGCCCTCGGTGAAGGTCGTGAAGCGCAGTTGAGCGTGCCGCCGCGATATCGCGACTACATCGGCTGGCTGCAACGCCAGAGCCTGGCCGAGGCGCGGCAGTGGTGGCGGCAGAATCTGCAAGGTTTCGAGCGCACCACGCCGATCCCGAGCGACCGGCCGTTTTTGCGCGAGCACGCTGGCGAAAGCGGCGGCATGATCGTCGGCGACCGCTACACCCGCCTCAATGTCGAGGACGGAATGCGGCTGCGGGAACTTGCGCAGGCTCATCAACTGACCGTCAACACCTTCGCCCAGGCTGCATGGGCTCTGGTTTTGCGGCGTCTGAGCGGCGATCGCGACGTGCTCTTCGGCGTGACTGTGGCCGGGCGGCCGGTGGAGATGCCGGAAATGCAACGCACCGTCGGCCTGTTCATCAACAGCGTTGCCCTGCGGGTGAAGATGCCTGCGGACGATCAGCGCAGCAGCGTGCGCCAGTGGCTCAGCGCTTTGCTCGACAGCAACATGCAACTGCGCGAGTACGAATACCTGCCGCTGGTGAATATCCAGGAGCAGAGCGAATTGCCCAAAGGCCAGCCGCTGTTCGACAGCCTCTTCGTCTTCGAAAACGCCCCGGTGGAAGTCTCGGTGCTTGATCGTGCACAGAGCCTGAATGCGACCTCGGATTCAGGCCGCACCCACACCAACTTCCCGTTGACGGCGGTGTGTTACCCGGGCGATGACCTTGGCTTGCATTTGTCGTATGACCAGCGTTACTTCGACGAATCGACGGTCGAGCGCATGCTCAATGAGTTCAAGCGCCTGCTGCTGGCGCTGGTCGACGGTTTCCATGGCGACATGGCCGATTTGCCGCTGCTGGGCGACGAAGAACGCGACTTCCTGTTGCACGGTTGCAACCAGAGCGGCCACGACTATCCGCTGGAGCAAAGCTACGTGGCGTTGTTCGAAGCGCAGGTCGCGGCGCATCCGCAGCGCATCGCCGCCAGTTGCCTCGATCAGCATTTGAGCTATGCCGAACTGAATCACAACGCCAACCGCCTCGGCCATGCCCTGGTCGCTGCCGGTGTGCGCATGGATCAACCGGTGGCGCTGCTCGCCGAGCGTAATCTCGACCTGCTCGGCATGATCATCGGCAGCTTCAAGGCCGGCGCTGGTTATCTGCCGCTGGATCCGGGCCTGCCGAGCCAGCGTCTGAGTCGCATCATTGAGCTGAGCCGCACGCCGTTGCTGGTGTGCAGCGCCGCTTGCCGTGAACAGGCGCAGACCTTGCTCGAGGAGTTTGGCTGTTCGAATCGTCCACGCCTGCTGGTGTGGGAAGAGGTGCAGGCGTCGGCGGCAGCGACGCACAATCCGGGCATCCACAGTGGCCCGGATAATCTCGCCTATGTGATCTACACCTCGGGTTCGACCGGGCTGCCTAAAGGCGTGATGGTCGAGCAGCGCGGCATGCTCAACAACCAGTTGAGCAAACGTCCGTACCTCGACTTGATCGAGGCCGATGTGATTGCGCAGACCGCCTCGCAAAGCTTCGACATTTCCGTCTGGCAGTTCCTCGCCGCACCATTGTTCGGCGCGCGGGTCGACATCGTGCCGAACGCGATTGCCCACGATCCGCAAGGTCTGCTGGCGCATGTGCAGGCGCAGGGCATCACCGTGCTCGAAAGTGTGCCGTCGCTGATTCAGGGCATGCTCGGCTCCGAGCGTCTGAGCCTCGACGGCTTGCGGTGGATGCTGCCGACCGGTGAAGCGATGCCGCCGGAACTGGCCCATCAATGGCTGCTGCGTTACCCGGATATTGGTCTGGTCAATGCTTACGGCCCGGCGGAATGCTCGGATGACGTGGCGTTCTTCCGTGTCGACATGGCCTCGACGCGCGGCAGTTACTTGCCGATCGGCACGCCGACCGACAATAACTTGCTGTATCTGCTCGATGGCGCGCTGGATCTGGTGCCTTTGGGCGCGGTGGGTGAGTTATGTGTTGCCGGCACCGGCGTCGGTCGCGGTTACGTCAGCGATCCGCTGCGCACCGCGCCGGTGTTTGTGCCGAATCCGTTCGGCGCGCCGGGCGAGCGCTTGTACCGCACCGGTGACCTGGCGCGGCGCCGCGCGGACGGCGTGCTGGAATATGTCGGCCGCGTCGATCATCAGGTGAAGATTCGCGGCTACCGCATCGAACTCGGTGAAATCGAAGCGCGCCTGCATGAACAACCGGAAGTGCGTGACGCTGCGGTTGGTGTGCAGGAGGGCGTCAACGGCAAGCATCTGGTCGGTTATCTGGTCGCGGCCGACGCAGCGCTCAACCCGGGCGAACGCCTGGAGCGGATCAAGCAGCGCCTGCGTGCCGAACTCCCCGAATACATGGTGCCGCTGCACTGGCTATGGCTGGAGCAGATGCCGCTCAATGCCAACGGCAAACTCGACCGCAAAGCCTTGCCGGCCTTGGAGATCGGTCAGTTGCAGAGCGAGGATTATCTGGCCCCGCGCAACGAGCTGGAGCAGACCCTGGCTGATATCTGGGCTGAGGTGCTGAAAGTGGAAAAGGTCGGCGTGCGCGACAACTTCTTCGAACTGGGCGGGCATTCGTTGCTGGCTACGCAGATCGCTTCGCGGGTACAAAAAGCCCTGCAACGCAACGTGCCGCTGCGCGCGATGTTCGAGTGCAGCACGGTGGAGGAACTGGCCGAATACATCGATGGGCTGGCGGCCAGCGACATTACAGAGGAGAAGGTTGACCGGTTGAATGATCTGATGGCGGAGTTGGAGGGGTTGTAGTTCTCCGGCGCCTGGGCCGGCCCCTCGCTGGCAAGCCAGCTCCCACAGTTTTTGCGGTGAGCACAAATCTTGTGAACGACGTTGAACCCTGTGGGAGCTGGCTTGCCAGCGATGGCGCCGGTGAATTCAACACAAATCACCAGTACATGACTGTACATTTCCATCCTTGACGATCATTAACCGGCAGCTCAGTCTGCCGGTTCTGTTTTTTCTCGCGGAGGTGGTCGATGCCCTTTTTCACGGTTGACGGACAAGCACTGCACTACATTGATCAAGGCACCGGCCCGGCCGTGTTGCTGGCTGGCAGTTATCTCTGGGATCAAGCGATGTGGGCGCCGCAGATCGCCGCGCTGACCCCGCATTATCGCGTCATTGCCCTGGATTTGTGGGGGCATGGCGAGTCCGGCAAGTTACCCGAAGGCACCACATCGCTGGACGACATTGCCCGACAGTCGCAGGCCTTGCTCGATCATCTGGACATCGACCGCGTCACCCTCGTCGGGCTGTCGGTCGGCGGCATGTGGGGCACGCGCCTGGCACTGTCCGCACCGCAACGTCTCAACGGTCTGGTGCTGATGGACACCTACGTCGGTGTCGAGCCGGAACCGACCCGGCAGTATTACTTCTCGTTGTTCAAGCAGATCGAAGACAGCGGCACCATCTCCGAACAATTGCTCGACATCGTTGTGCCAATCTTCTTCCGCCCGGGCATCGACCCGCAGTCGGCGCTGTATCAGGACTTTCGCGCGAAATTGAAGGGCTATTCGCCCGAGCGTCTGCGCGAAAGCATCGTGCCGATGGGGCGCATCACGTTTGGCCGCAACGACCTGTTGCCACGCTTGGGCGAGCTGAACCCGGCGACGACGCTGGTGCTGTGCGGTGATCAGGACAAACCACGGCCACCCTCGGAAGCCCGGGAAATGGCTGAGTTGATTGATTGCCCGTGTGTGCTGGTGCCGGAGGCGGGGCATATCTCCAATCTGGAGAATCCCGGGTTTGTCACTGAGGCGCTGCTGGCGTTTCTCCGCGAGCGCAACTGACACACCGAGTGAGCTTCATTCGCGAGCAGGCTCGCTCCCACAGTTAATCGCATTCCATTGTGGGAGCGAGCCTGCTCGCGAAGGGGCCTCTCAGGTCACCATGCAATCACGAGTGTGAAACTCATCTATAAAAGCATTTGATAAGGGAATGACGTGCAACAGTTCTGGTGGCGTGACCTCAGGGATCTTGAGGACAAGTGGGTTGGGTTGAGTATTGAGGTCAACCGACCGAAATCAAGCAAACCGCCGCTTCATCTGCAAAGTGGTAACAACGGGCGGATGAAGTTGATGCTCAATGAAAGCCCACTCTTCTGGGCGACCATTGCCACCTCATATTACGGTGCTTGGCTGGTTCGCAATCCGCGGCCCGTTCAACTGGAATCGCCATCCGTGCCCCCCATCGTTTCGGCTGACGTTCAGGAGCACTTTGAATTACCCGTCCAAGAGCGCTTCCCGCGCTGGTGTCGCTATTTCTTAAACCAGTTGATGAACAATCAGGCGGACTTTCTCTATCCCGGCCACTGGGTGGCGCGCCCTTTATTGCCAGCAGTTAGCCGATACAAACCCGTTGCCGGTCCGGATGGCTGGTATTTTTCCACCCCGGCCGAGGCGTCCAGCCATCTGCCCAACTGGTACGCGCGCGGCGAGGGCATTCTCGACAACGTGCAACCGCACACCGTGCATTGGCTTGATTGGGATTTGGGACACTTGATCGGTCTGCACACGGTGGACCCTTTTGCAGGTCGCCTCAAATGGTGGCGCAAAAAAGCCAGGGAGGGCAGCTTGCCGCCGATCCTGCTCTGGTATGTGGGCGGACTGTGTTCTTACGTGATCATCGATGGACATTACAGACTGCAGGCCGCGCTCGATGAAGGTGTCAAACCTGATTTCATTGTCCTGAGCTCGACCAAAGCCCAGCAAGTCAAACCATGCGAAGCAACGCAACAGCGCGTGTTCGGTTCGTTGATGTTGCAGAACGCGAGACATCCCAAGTTCAACGTTCACACATTCAATCAGGCGCTGATCAATACGTTTGACGACCGTCCCTGGCATTGGGCAGGGACGCACGCTTGGGCCGGTATTCCTTCAGACCAAGCGTGGTGCGCTGAGGTGACAAGCTTTCTCACGGAACAGGGAAACACCGAGCACTTGCAGGACATTATCGAGCGGTGTGAGTACTGATAGACCCGCACCGGTCAGTGGTTGTGAAGACTATTTCGGCCCGAGAATCTTCACCAGCTTGTCCGGCGATGGCGCGCCTTGCTGTTGTTGCAACTCGCCTTTGTCGTCCATATAGAAAATCGCCGGGGTGGCTTGCAGTTCGAGGTCTTCCATCAACTGCATGTTCGCCGCGAGTTTGCTCTGCACGGCGACCGGAATGTCTTTCAACGCCTTGAGGGCGCTGCCCTTACCGGCGCTCTCATGATCTTGCAGGGCTTTGGCCGGGTCTTTCGCCGCCAGCAGCGCGGCTGATTTGCCCGGGCTGTCTTCGCGAATGATGCCGACCATGATGTGGCGCAGCTGCACTTTGCCGGCCTTGACCCATGGTCGCGCCTGTTCCCAGAACATGTTGCAGTACGGGCAGTTCGGATCGCTGAACAGGTACACCGTGCGCGGTGCATCCTTGTTGCCGTCCTGAATCCAGTTGCTCGCCTCGAACTTGGCCCAGACTTCCTTGGACATCGGTGCGTAGACCAGTTTCTGCAGCGGCTCGCTACTCAGGTCCTTGCCGTCGGCGTCGTATAGATTGCCCACCACGACGTGTTTGCCGTCCGGGGTCAGGTACAGCGCCATGCCGCGATTCTGGTATTGCGCGGCGTACCCGCGCAGGCCATCAGGGGCGTCGAACTGGCCGACGATTTTCGCGCCCTTGGCTTCGATTTTTTTGATCGCTGCGGGTAGTTCTTCAGCGGCCTGCACCGACGGCAAGTGCAGTAGGGCAGTGCCCAGGGTCAGCGTCAGCAGGTGGCGGAGGCGGGGCATGGCAGTTTCCTTGCAGAGTTGGCCGGGGCAACGGCCTGATTCGGGCTTGAAGGTGAAGTGTCGAAGGTTTCCAGGGCGCGGGCGAGGCTGGCGTTCGACAGTTCGCCGAGGTGACTGGTCAGCAAGCGACCGTCCGGGCTATAGAACAGCGTAGTCGGTAACGCCATGGAACCCACGGCCTGACCGAGACGGCCGCCGCGGTCGAACAGCACGTTGTTCAGGCTCAGGCCCTGGGTTTCCAGGAACGTCGCCACGCTTTGCATGCTTTCGGCCTGATTGACGAACAAGAACGTCAGATCAGGGCGCTGTTGCTGGGCATTCTCCAGTACTGGCATTTCTCGCCGGCACGGCGGGCACCAGGTCGCCCACAGGTTGATCACCAGCGGGCCGCCCTGATAGTCGCTGAGCTTGATCTTTTCCCCGGCGGCGTTGCGCAGGGCAATATCCGGCAGCCGGGAGCCCTGTTCGTAGATATTCAGCGACAGGGTGGCAAGCAGCCAGAACGCCACGCCACTGACCACGCCGAAGCCCAGCGGACGGCGCAAAGCAGGCCGGCGCCAGCCGCGATACAACGCCGCCAGCAGCAGCACGAGCACTCCGGGCCAAGCGAGGAAACCGCCGTCGCGCAGATCGATGATCTGCCACGGGTCATTGCGATAGTGCGACCAGTACAGCGCGACAAACGCAATGCGCGCCGCAAGCATGCCCAGCAAGAACAGGCTGAACAGCGCCGACTCGGGGTTCTCGCCGCCGCGCTTGGCCACTCGCCAGCCGACAAATGTCGCCAGCGCCAGAGCACTGATCAGCAGCAGGTGGTTGAGCGCGATGGCGAAGGTGCCGAGGGTGAACGTCAGCATCAGTTGGCATCTCGGGTGGCGGACCAGCGTTGCAGGAAGGTCTCGGCATCGACCTCGCCGGTGATGCGCTGGCTGCGGCGTTCTTCACCGTCGGCGCCGATCCAGATGAACGTCGGCGGCCCCGGCACTTTGTAGCGACTGAGCAGCTCGCGGCTGGCGGCGTTATCGGCGGTCACATCCAGGCGCAGCAGGCGCACATCGCTCAGGGCCTGCATGACCTTGGCTTCACCGAACACCTTCTTCTCCATGACCTTGCACGACACGCACCAGTCGGCGTAGTAATCGAGCAGTACCCACTGGCCTTGAGCCTTGGCCGCATCGAGTTCGCGTTGCAGGACGGCCGGTTCCTTGATTGTGCTGAAGGCATCGTGGCCCGTCGGCGCTGCGCTGGCGACAGGGCCGGCGCTGTAGACCTGCAATGGCTGATACGGATCATCGCTGCCACCCGCCGCACCGATCACCAACAAGCTGCCCCACAAACCGAGCAACAGGGACAGCGCGCCAAACATCTGTGCGACGCGGCCAAAACCTTCGGATTGTTTCCAAGCGCTGTAAGCGGCGATCAACAGCAGAGCGCCACCCAGGCCCAGCCACAACGACGGATCCAGCACCGGGCGCAGCATCAACAATGCAGTGGCAAGAAAGAGGAAGCCGAATATGCCCTTGAGCAGATTCATCCACGCGCCGGGCTTGGGCAGGAATCGGTTGCCCACGGTGACCAGCAGCAACAGCGGCACACCAATGCCGATGCCCAGTGCAAACAGAATCAGACCGCCGTGCAACGCGTTACCGCTCTGCGCGATGTACAGCAGCGCGCCGGCCAGTGGCGCGGTCATGCACGGCCCGACCAACAGACCGGACAATGCGCCCAGCACGCCGGCGCCGATCAGGCTGCCGCCGCTGCGGCTGCGCGACGCATGTTCCAGGCGATCACGCAGGGCCACCGGCAGTTGCAGCTCGAAGAAGCCGAACATCGGCAATGCCAGCACCACGAAAATGGCGGCAAATGCTCCGAGTAACCAAGGATTCTGCAACCACGCCTGCAGGTTCGCACCGAGCAGCGCAGCAATCACGCCCATCGCCGCATACACCAGTGCCATGCAGATCACGTAGCTGCTGGCCAAGGCAAACCCGCGCCGTGGTGTGGCGCCACTGCCGACGATCATCCCGGCGAGAATCGGCAGCATCGGCAGCGAACACGGGGTAAACGCCAACAGCAGGCCGAGTCCGAAGAACACCAGCAGACTCCAGCCCAGCGCTCGTTGTTGCAGACTGCTGGCCAAAGCCTGATCCGGGGCTTCAGCGCCCGTTACTGCTGCGGCTTTGCCACCCAGATCGATCACCCTGGTTTGCGGTGGATAACACAGACCGGCATCGGCGCAGCCCTGATAACTGACTTTGATCTGACCGCTGGCCGCCGCCGGGATTTTCACTTCAAGCCCTTGGCGATAGACCGGCTGCTCGCCGAAGAACTCATCGCTGTGGGATTCGCCTTCAGGCAACACCGGCTGCTGATCGGCGGCCAGTCCGTCGAATTTCAGGCGTTTCTGATACAGGTAGTAGCCGTCAGTGATCTGCCAGAACAGCTGGGTTTCGCCTGAATCCAGACGCTCGGAAGTCAACACGAACGCCTGGTCGACCGGCAAGAAGTCCGGTTTCGTATCGAAAGGATTGTTTCCGGCCTGAGCCAGACCGGAAACCAGTAGAGCAAACAGAAGAAAAAAATGACGCATGGAGGAGCCTTGTCCCTGTGCAAGTGGGGTGCAGGATGGGCGGCGGCGATTAACCGATAATTAACCCTATCCTACTAGGCTCGCCGGGATTGACCAATCAACCACGCAGCAGGCCGGGCCAATTGCCGTCATCAATGGTTCTGGGGCCGGCAACGAGTCGATCGGACTGAATGTTGTAAGTGAGGTACTGATTATTGGTCAGGAAGATATACCAGTAACTGTCTGCAAATGTCCGGTCATTCTGCGCCGCTGTGATTATCCGGTCCTTGTAAGGTTTCAGCGCGCCCAGCTGATATTCGCCGAAACGGTTGTACTTGACGGTCTTGGCCTTGTAGTCGAAAGACAAGTAGTGGCCGTCATCGAGGATGAATCGAAACAGGAAAGGGTAGCCGGTCAGTTGAAACCAGGTGCCAGCGATGATCTTGTCAAAATATGGAAGAATCGGCTTCCACACCGAGTCGGCTACCTTGTAGAAGCCGGCAACTTTATCGCTGTCCTGATCGTATTTGCAGACCATCGGAGTTGTTCCGTCATAAAAGAAAAGCCAGGCAATATCCTCGTCACTTTCGGCGTTCCAGCCGAAGGAAGTGGTAGTCAAGCCAAAGCGCAGATCTTTGGTATACGGGGCGAAGTTGTCCCAGTTGCCTGCCGTGGCGGCTGGATAATTGGACGGGACACTATTATCGCCAATATCAAATCGCGTATAGGTATCGGTGTCCTTGAAGAAAAAATAAATTCGATCAGGGCCGGAGCGCCAGTCTATGGCAACAAAGTTATTCAAGTTGGTCATGTTTAAAAGTCCATTTAAGTTTGGGGTTGAAGTTGCCAGTTGAAACTAGATGAAGTTGCGTTGGCGATAAAGGCTGGAATTGTTTCTGAATGGATAGCGGGGTAATAAAGTTTGCTAGGCGTGCTCGCGTCGGTTGCTGGGCTGCGACAATCTGACTGCATTCTTGTGCAGCTTTGCGAAGTCGACGTGTGCCGCCATAATTGCCCCTTAATCCTTGCATGCTTTACTCGCCTTTTTTATTTCCGGAGCCCCTATGCACGTACTGGTTTGCGAAGACGATGAGCTGATCGCCAGCGGCATCGTCGCCGGACTCAAGGCTCAGGGTCTGACCGTCGAGCACGTCAACACCGCGTCCAAGGCGCGGGCGATGCTCAAGGTCGCCGAATTCGATGTGATGGTGCTCGATCTCGGCCTGCCGGACGAAGATGGCCTCAAGTTGCTGCAACAGTTGCGGCAGAGCGGCCTGGAAATCCCGGTTCTCATCCTCACTGCCCGTGACTCGGTGACCGATCGTGTCGATGGTCTGCAGGCCGGCGCCGACGACTATCTGCTCAAGCCTTTCGACCTGCGCGAACTGTTCGCTCGCCTCCAAACCCTGCTGCGCCGCGTGGCCGGGCGCAGTGTCAATCTGATTGAGCACGGCGCGCTGACCTACGACCCGAGCAGCCGCGAAACCCGTCTGGCCGGGCAACCGGTGGACCTCTCGCGCCGTGAGCAGTCGCTGTTGCAGGCGCTGCTGCACAATCGCGGCCGGGTGCTGTCCACCGAGCAACTGAAGGACAGCGTCTACGGCTTCAACGACGAACTGGAAAGCAACGCGCTGAACGTGCATATCCATCATCTGCGCAGCAAGCTTGGCAAAGGCATCGTCGAAACCGTGCGTGGTCTGGGCTATCGCCTCGGCCCCGCCGATGGCGGAGAGCAAGGCAAGTGATGAGTCTGCGCCTGCGCCTGAGCCTGACGCTCGGCGCCGCCTTCGCGTTGATCTGGGCGCTGGCGGCGGCGTGGATGCTCAGCGACCTGCGCAATCAGATGATGTTTTCCCTCGACCAGCGTCTGGTGGCCTCGGCGCGCATGGTCGCCGGCTTGCTCGAGCAATTGCCGACGCTGCCGAGCAAGGGCGAGGGCACCCATTTCAGCGCAGAACAGCTGAATATTCCCGGTGGCATGGCTTGTCAGGTCAGCTCATTGCGCGGCGAGATTCTCGCGCGAAGCCATAACAACCCCGAGCAAGCGCTGGAAGCCGAGAAAATGGGCTTCCACGATCAGATGATCGACGGCGCCCCGTGGCGCAGTTTCACCCTGGCCCGCGGCGATGTGCGCATCACTACGGCGGATCGGCAGATCGAGCGCGAAGCCTTGAACATGTCGATTCTGCTCGCTGCTTCGGTGCCGGTCGGTGTGGCCTTGCTGGGTTGCCTGTGCCTGCTGTGGCTGGGCATCGGTCAGGGCCTGGCGCCGCTCAATCGTCTGCGCGAGGCGCTGATGCGGCGCAATGCCGACTCTCTTGAACCATTGCAGTTGCAGGCGTTTCCCAGCGAATTGAAGCCGTTGCTGGAAACTCAGAATCAGTTGTTTCAACGCATCGGCAAGACCATCGAACGTGAACGTCGTCTGACCGGCGACGCCGCGCATGAACTGCGCAGTCCGCTGACGGCGATCAAGACCCACCTGCAAGTGGCGCGCATGACCGACGGCAGCGCCCGCGATCAGTCGCTCGCGCGCGCCGAGGAGGGCGCCGATCGCTTGCATCGCACCCTTGAGCAATTGCTGTTACTGGCGCGGGTCGAAGGCAGTCTGTCGTTTGATGACGGCTCGCAATGCAGCGCCGAGCAAGTGGCCAGACTGGCGATCCAGGACGCCACCGGCGGCGAGCGGCTGCGGATCAAACTGCACGTGCCGGACGACCTGTCCGCCGCGCCGCTGCAAATGCCTGCGGTGCTGGCGATTGCTGCACTGCGCAACCTGCTCGACAACGCCTTGCGCCATACGCCTGAAGATTGCGCGGTCGAGGTCCATCTGGAAAACATCGGCAATCGCGTGCGTTTTGTCGTGCGTGACCATGGTCCGGGCATTGCGCCGGATGATTTGCAGCATCTGACCCAGCGCTTCTGGCGCAACGGGCAGAGCACCGGTTGCGGCTTGGGGCTGGCGATTGTCCAGGCGATTGTTCAGCGCTGTGATTGTGCGCTGCATTTCGACAGCCGCCCGGATGGCTTGCGGGTCGAACTGACCATGCCGTTGCAAGCCCTCTGATCTCACCTCAGATCCCCTGTGGGAGCGAGCCTGCTCGCGAATGCGGTAAGTCATTCAACATCGACGTTGACTGGCCTGACGCTTTCGCGAGCAGGCTCGCTCCCACAAATGATCACGTTCTTCCACATCAAATGTAACTTCTCGGCGTTCGCTATCCGTCAGGGTTGGGGCTAAGGTCAACCCAGCTTTGACTCAAAGGATTGAGGGAACTGCGCCATGGAAGCACCCGTCTGCGTTCGTTCGGCCACTCTGGCCGACACCGGCATCATCAACCGTATTGTCGAGCGCTCGATCCGTATCGGATGTGCTCTCGATCACCGCAACCATCCACTTCTCGTCAGCGACTGGCTCAACCGCTCCTCCGCCGATTTCATCGGTAGCCGGCTCGCCGACCCACACTTCTATCTCTGTATCGCTTCGTTCGAAGACAAACCGGTCGGTGTCGGCATGGCCCGGGTCAGTGGCGAAATCCTGCTGTGTTACGTCCAGCCTGAATCCTTTCGTCGCGGCGTCGGCCGGGCGCTGATGCACAATCTCGAGGGTTGGTTGCGCATTCGTGGTGTGCAGCATGTGCACCTCAACAGCACCCGCACCGCCGAGGCGTTCTATCGGCACCTGGGTTACCAACAGGCAGCGCCACCCGGCCTCTCCACCGGCGTGCAGACCGTGCCGCTGCACAAACCTTTGTCCTCACCGGCCTGACAACTCGATCAAGGGTGTAAATCCGTACCGCGCTGAAGCGTTTCCAGAACAGGAAAACCTGCAAGTGCGCCCCGCGACCGGAACGCGCACCTGTCGGTGTGCTGTTCTGGTCACTATCCATAGCGAATTGAGGGGTCGAGAGATGTCAGTCGCCACCAGTCTTATCGAAGCGTCGTCGGCCCGGGTCGCCTCGGCGCCGGCAGAAACGTTATACGAATTCAACGAATCCCCGTTACTGGCGCGCCAGAGTCGTCAGGAGTCCAACGCGCGCAGCTATCCTCGGCGTATTCCGCTGGCGCTCAAGCGTGCCAAGGGCCTGTATGTCGAGGATGTCGAAGGGCGTACATTCATCGACTGCCTGGCTGGGGCCGGCACGCTGGCGCTGGGGCACAACCACCCGGTAGTGATTGAGGCGATCCAGCAGGTGCTGGCCGATGAGTTGCCGCTGCACACCCTCGACCTGACTACGCCGGTCAAGGATCAATTCGTCCAGAACCTGTTCGGACTGCTGCCGGCGGAGTTGGCGGCGCAGGCGAAAATCCAGTTCTGCGGCCCGACCGGCACCGACGCCGTGGAAGCAGCGCTGAAACTGGTGCGCACGGCCACTGGCCGCAGTACCGTGCTGTCATTTTCCGGCGGTTATCACGGCATGAGCCAAGGTGCGTTGAGCCTGATGGGCAGCCTGGGGCCGAAAAAACCACTGGGTGCCTTGCTCAGCAATGGCGTGCAGTTCATGCCGTTCCCCTACGATTACCGTTGCCCGTTCGGCCTCGGCGGCGCGGCGGGCGTCAACGCCAATCTGAGCTACCTGGAAAACCTGCTCAACGATCCCGAGGCCGGGGTGCAATTGCCGGCGGCGGTGATCGTCGAAGCGGTGCAGGGCGAGGGCGGCGTGATTCCGGCCGATATCGAGTGGTTGCGTGGCTTGCGCCGAATTACCGAAAGGGCCGGGGTGGCGCTGATCGTTGATGAGATCCAGAGCGGGTTCGCCCGCACCGGCAAGATGTTTGCCTTTGAACATGCGGGCATCGTTCCGGATGTGGTGGTGTTGTCCAAAGCCATCGGTGGCAGCCTGCCCTTGGCGGTGGTGGTGTACCGCGACTGGCTCGACACCTGGCAACCGGGCGCCCACGCCGGCACGTTCCGTGGCAATCAGATGGCCATGGCCGCCGGTTCAGCGGTGATGCGCTATCTGGTGGAGCACAAGGTTTGCGAGCACGCCGCCGCCATGGGTGATCGACTCAGCGAGCATCTGCACATCCTGCAACGCGACTTCCCGCAGCTGGGCGATATTCGTGGTCGCGGCCTGATGCTCGGCGTTGAACTGGTCGACCCGAACGGCGCGCCCGATGCGCTCGGTCATCCGCCGGCATTCGCGCGTCTGGCGCCGCTGGTCCAGCGTGAATGCCTCAAGCGTGGCCTGATTCTGGAACTGGGCGGCCGCCATGGCGCGGTCGTGCGCTTCCTGCCGCCGCTGGTGATCAGCGCAGCGGAAATCGATCGGGTGGCCGAGATCTTCGGTCGCGCATTGGCCGCTGCCACCACCGCGCTGTAAATTTTTCCGCGCGGCGAACGTTCTTTCTACATACCCGGCTGCATTCTTTGTGCAGCCGACCTTACAGCGATGGAGAACCAGCATGACGTCAGTATTCGACCGCGAGGACATCCTCTTTCAGGTCGTGGTCAACCACGAAGAGCAATACTCGATCTGGCCCGATTACAAAGCTGTGCCGCAAGGCTGGCGCACCGTGGGCAAGAGCGGCCTGAAAAAGGAATGCCTGGCCTATATCGAAGAAGTCTGGACCGACATGCGCCCATTGAGCCTGCGCCAGAAGATGGATGCGCAAGTCGCGGCGCAATAAGCGACCGGGCATAAAAAAACCGCTGGACCAGTGAGGGTCAGCGGGTTTTTTCATGTCTGGAGAGTGACGTTGTGGGTGCGGGCCTCTTCGCGAGCAGGCTCGCTCCCACAGGGGATCGCATTTCAACTGTGGGAGCGAGCCTGCTCGCGAAGAACGATTACGCGGACTTACTGAAACTACGCTCCGCTCAACCCCTTGAGCAACAAATCCACATTCCCCTCCAGCTCCGCCAGCGGATCCGCCGCATCGGTACTCAACACCACCAGGCGGCTGCCGGATTCGGCAATCGCCGCTTTCACCGGCTCCGCTGGCTGGCGATGGTGCAGCACCACCGCCACGTCATTGTCCTTGAGCGTCGCTGTCAGCTTCTTCAATTCATCTGGCGTCCACTCGGCATCAGGCCGTGCGTCCTGTCCAGCCAGTTCAAGGTTGAGGCTGCCAATCAGATAGCCGAAGTGATCGCTCAGGCTCATCACACTCAGGTTGTCCGCCTCGGCCAGACGCCCTTCGGTGTCTGCGCTGAGTTTCAGCAGACGCTGTTTCAACGCCGCCAGGTTGGCTTCGATCGCAGGTTTGGCGCTCGGTGCCAGGCACGCACCAGGTCCGCGGCCATCACATCGGCCATGCGCCCCATGTTGTTGCTCGCCAGCCATGGCTGACTGTTCAGGCCATCAACCTGCAGGCCCGGCTGTACGGCGATGCCGGGCAGGGCGCCGTCGACCGGGCGCGCTGCGTCGACCTCGACGATACGAATATTGCTGCGCCGCGCGATCGGGTACAGCGGGTCATCGGCCCACAATGAGCGCAGACCGATCACCGCGTCCGCGTCGGTGGCCAGTTTGCTCAGCGCCGGAGCGCCACGGCCGGTGAAATAGGCGGTCTGGCGGCTGCCGGGCAGGTTGGCCGGCGCTGCGCGTTCGAGTTTGACGTCGGTACCCTTGAGCAATGCTTCGCCCAATCCATAGGTGATCGGCAACGAGGCCAGGACGCGCAAGGGTTTCGCGCTTTCAGCCGCCAGCAGCGGGGTGCAGACCATGCCACACAGGGCCATGGCCAGAGTCAGGTTACGCAGTGAAAAAGCCATTTATCCAAGATTCCCTTTCAGGCTGGGGACGACGCCGCGCGCGATGGCGGCGAGGGCAAAAGCGATGCCGGCGACCAGAATGATCGCGGCGCCGGACGGGATCGGCAGGTCGAAGACGATCGGCGCGAGAATCCCGCACAGCGTACTGACGGTAGCGATCAGCACCGAACACCAGAAAAAACCTTTGAGCGACTGGCTAAGCAAGCGCGCCGCTGCCGCCGGAATCACCAGCAAGGCACCGACCAGAATCGCGCCAATCACCTTCACGGCGGCGACGGTGATCAGGGTCACCAGAATCACGAACAGGTAATCCAGGGTCTTGACCGCTACGCCACGCACCGCCGCCAGTTGCGGATTGAAACTGGCGAGCATGATGCGGTTGTACAGCGGCAGGGCGAGGGCCATGACCAGCGAACCGACGATCGCCAGCACCGCCAGATCATTGCCGTTGACGGTCAATACCGAACCGAACAACACGTTTTCCAGAATGTGCACGTTGATCTTGCCGGCGAGAATCAGCAGCAGGCTCGCGCCCAGTGCCAGCGACACCGAGAGAAACACACCGATCAGCGTATCCGGCGCCAGCCCGGTGCGGTTGCGCAGGTAATTGAGCAGGATGCCGAACAGCAGGCAGTAGCCGAACAGGCTGCCGTACGGGCCGGTGTAGGGTTCGCCGAGCAGAATGCCGATGGCGACACCGGTCAACGCGGCATGGCCGACTGCTTCGGAAAAGAATGCAAAGCGCTTGACCACCACCAGCGTGCCGAGCCCGCCCAGCACCGGGCCGATCAGCAGGCCGGCGAGCAGGGCGTTGACGACAAAGCCGTAGGCCAGCGCTTCCGGCAGATAACCGGAAGACGCCCAGCCCTGGACCATCAAACGAAAGGCTTCGTAACTCATCAGACCGCGCTCCGTGGATGGGTGGAAAACAGCGTCAGCAGACGTTCCGGGGTCAGCGCCAGTTGCGGTGTGGCGTCGAACAGCACCCGGCGGTTGAGGCCGGTAACCCGATCGGCCAGCCGACCCACCGCTTCCAGATCATGCTCGATCCACAGCACGGTGATGCCCGCCGCGCGCCAGTCAGTCAGCAGACGTTCGAACACCTGAATCCCGGCCTCATCGAGGGCCGACATCGGCTCGTCGAGCACCAGCAGCTGCGGCGCCGGGATCAAGCCCTGCGCGAGCAGTACCCGCTGCCGCTCACCACCGGACAGCGCGCCCATGCGCCGCTTGCGCTTGTCCTGCATGCCGACCCGTGCCAGCGCCTCGCCGATGGCGCCGGCATAGTGTTTGCTCAAGCCGAGAAAGGCCGGACGGCGCTGACACATGGCGGCCATGAAATCGTCGACGGTCATCGGCAAACCGCGATCGAACTCCAGCGCCTGTGGGACGTAACCAATGGTGCCGGGCTCGCCGGGCCAGTGCAGGCTGAGCTGGCCCTGATGCGGCATCTGCCCGAGCAGGGTCTTGATCAGCGAACTTTTACCACCGCCATTGGGGCCGACCAGCGCATGCACGCTGCCGGGCTGCACCTGGAAGCTGACCTTGTCGAGAATCGTCGTGCGGCCCAAGGTCAGGCTGATATCCGCAAACTCCAGCGTCGGCCCGGTTATCCCCTGTGGGAGCGAGCCTGCTCGCGAATGCGGTGTGTCATTCAACGAAGATGTTGCCTGATCCGGCGCCTTCGCGAGCAGGCTCGCTCCCACCGGGTTATTGGTGTTGTCAGGGATCAGGGTTTCTTTCAACGTCATGCCCCTGACTCCTGAATCGCCCGAACCACGGTGTTGAGGTTGCCGGTCATTTCCTTTTCGTACTTGTCGGCGGTGTATTCGCCGTAGGAAATGTGCGACAGCGGGTACAGCTTCACCCCGGATTCGCGCTGGATGGTGTCGACGTAGCTGGATGGGAAATCCATCTCCGAGAAGATCACTTTGACGTCGAGTTCACGCAACTGGTCGATGGTCTTTTTCAGCTGACTCGGGCTTGGCTCGATGCCGTGGGCGGGCTCGACCACGGCCGTCACTTCCAGACCGAATTCACGCAACAGATAGTCGTAAGCCGCGTGCACCGTGGCCACGCGCAGTTCGGCGTTGGGTGCCTGGGTCAGTTTGGCCAAAGCGTCAGCGCGCATCTGCCGCAGGCGTTTGCCATAGGCACGCGCGTTCTGGGTGTAGGTCTTGGCGTTGTCCGGATCGATCTTGCCCAGCTCGCGGGCGATATTGTTGACCTGGGCGATGGAGGCGCTGATCGACAGGAACGTGTGCGGATTGACCACTTTGCCGGCGCCGCGCGCAGCGACACCGGTGGCCGCCAGCAATGGCACGTTCTCGTTGGCTTCGATGGTTTTGACGTTGGGTGTTTCGCTGGCGGCGATCATCCGGTCGGCGAAGTCGTCATGGCCGACGCCATTGAGCACGATCACGTCCAGCCCGCTGATGCGCTTGATGTCTTCGGCGCGCGGCTCGTAGGCGTGCGGATTGAACCCAGCAGGAATCAGCGGCACTACTTCGGCCTTGTCGCCGACGATGTTGGCGACGTAGCTGTAATACGGATGCAGAGTGATGCCGATACGCAGGCGTTTGCCTTGCTCGGCGCTGGCCAGTGGGCTCAACAGGCAGGCGCACAGGCCAAGCAGAAACAGGCGTAACAATGGACGGCGAGGAGATGAAATGGACATGGGCAAGCAGTCTTCTCTCGGATAAAGGCGAGGAATCAATGGCGATGTTCGCGGGTAACCCCGGCATCGAATTGCGCGACGATCTGTTTCCAGCCAGCGGCGGACAGCGCCGCGTCGGACAGATCCTCCGCAGGCGCGAGGTCGGCGCTGCGGTTCAGCCAGATGTCCGGCGCCGCGTTGGCGTCAGTGCCGACACGCATCAAAAACGAACCGGCGACATCAGGCGTCGCACTCCGACCGAAATAGGCACGATCGGCGAGCATCTGCCATGCGTGACCACCACGGCTGACCGAACTGGCGTCCTGCGCGAACGGCGCGAAACCTTCTTCGGCCAGCACCTGTGGCGTCGGCAGGGCTTGTTGCTCTTCGCGCAGCAGACGGATTTCGTCGAGGGTCACGCGCAGGTCGGCATAGATGCCTTGCTCAGCGGCGCTGAGATCGCGGCGGGCGTCGTACTGGTTGCTGGCGACCGGCTCCGGTTCATGGGAAACCCCGCGCCACGCCACCACCGAGCCGGCGACCGCGAGGATCAGCAGGCACAACAGCAGCACGTTGAGGGTTTCATGGCCGGCGCCGGCCGGGCGTACCACTTGCGTCGTCGGGGTACTCATGGGGCTTCGATATCCGCCTGGTCGATTTCCACAACGTGGCCTGGGCCGGCGTCGAACAGCACATAGAACTCGCTGCCGGGCTTCTTGAACGTCAGCGTTGAGTCGTCACCGAGTTTGCCCGGCACCAGAATGGTTTCGTCGTAGCCGATCACATCAAGGGTCACCCCCGGCGCGCCGCTGCCGTCGGAGAAACCGCCGGTGCATTTGATCTGTTCGGCATCGATGGCTTTGCATTCGCACATCGGGTTGTGCGCCAGGGCGCTGGCGCTGAAACCGGCGCTCAGCAGCAGCGCGGCGCTGGCGAGCAAACGGGTATGAAGGGGTGAGCGAGTCATGGTTTGGCTCCTTGTTTGTTCAGCCACGCAACCGTGGCGGGGGAGGCTTGGCTCAGGGGAATCGCGGCTTGGTGCATGCTGCCGTCCCAGCCTTCCATGGTGATCCACAGCTCGGCGTCAGGTTTGGTCTTTGCCGGGATCGGCATCTGCGTGCCCATGCGGTAAGGGGTACCGAAGAAGATCGTGCCGGCGGCACGCAGGCTGCGCGGTTTACCGATGCGCAAGTAAGTGGCCTTGACCTGTTCGACACAGCTGTCGCAGACGGCGGCAGTGAAATCCTTCATGTAGCCGGCCGGGCCGCTCAGGTGCGGCGCCTCTTCGCGTAACTCGGCCAGACGCAGGCTCCACGGGCCAACCTGAACGGTGCCTATTTCACGCTGGCCCAGGCCGCTGTCGCCGCGAAACAGCGAAGCATCGGCAAAATATTTCGGCATGAAGCCCAGCGGGATCAGCAACAGCAGGACATTGATGTGGAAACGCCACTTGTGCCAGAAACGCGACAGGCGCGACGGCGGTGTGACCGAGATGGCTTTGTTCACAGGCTCGCCTCCGAAGTTTCACGGCGCAGCGCCGGTTGGGCGGTGACGCGGTTTTTCTTGTCCTCGCGTTTCAGCGCATTGGCGGTGGCCAACGCGGTGCGCTTGGTCCAGATCAGCAGGCCGCTGAGGATCATCATGCTCAGCAACAGACCGAAGAAGAACCAGATCAATTTGATCCAGATGCCGCCGAAGTCGCCGGTGTGCAGCGGGCGCATGGATTCGGTGACGAATTCCAGCGAGGACCGATCGGACAGCAACCGTGAGGAGGCCATTTCGCCGTTGTACGGGTTGAGAGTCGCGGTCTGATACATCAGCGGATACCAGCCACGGCCGCTGACGCTCATGTGCGAGTAGGCATTGCCCGGCAGGTTGACGTAGCTGGCTTCCAGCCCCGGAATCTTCTGCTGGGCGATTTCGATGGCGCGGTCCAGGCTGATGCGCGGCGGCGGGGTGCCGGCGGCCGAGATCGGCACACTTTCGCGGGACATCGCCGGAATGATCGGTTCGCTGGAAATGGAAATCTGGTTATCGAACAGGATCGCCTTGATCAGGAACCAGATGCCGGTGATGGAAATCACCGCGATGAACCAGATCGACCAGATGCCGCACAGGCGATGAAAGTCGCCCCAGAAAATCCGCGCGCCGTGGCGCACGCGCAGTGTCGGGCGCAGGAAACCTTTCCAGAAGCGCTTGTACACCACCAGCCCGGTAATCAGCGACACCAGCATCGGCACGCCGAGCAGCGACACCAGATACCAGCCCCAGCTGTAGCCATTGGTGAACGGCACCAGCCACCAGCCATGCAGGGCGCGGGTGAACGCTTTGAAATCAAAGGCCGGCGCGGTGCCCTGGATGACCCCGGTGTACGGATTGACATAGACCGTCAACGAGCGCCCGTCGGGGTAGCTGACTTCGACGTCGAGGGCAAAGTGCGACTCGTCCGGGCGATTGATGCTCTGCACCAGGGTTTGCGGCTCGGCCTGTTTGATCGCGGCGAGAATCTGGTCGTAGCTAAGTCGCGGCGCATCGTCCGACGGTTGACTGGCGCGCATTTGCGGGTTGGCCAGCCAGACAATCTCCTGGCTGACCACCGCCAGCGTGCCGGTGACACAGACGATCAACACAAAGAACCAGATCGGCAACGCCAGCCAGCTATGCACCAGGAACCACAGTTTGGAACGGGATTTCTTCGACATGATTGCGCGTCTTGATTGCGGTGGAAGGGGCCGGGCTACGGGCTTCGCAGCACGGAACTCCCCGGGGAGGCCGTTCGTGGCTTTTGCCTACGCGAACGGCCTGCATTCCTATAAGACGGATGAGCGAAGAAAATCCCGAAAGCGGATATGAAAGTAAATGTTTCGCAATTACATCGGCAGTGTATTTCTGCCGGTTGATCCGAGGTAAAAAACCCTCAACCTTGGTTAAACATCTCCATCGCCCGCTGGCGAATCTGCTCTTCGCTCAGATCCTCTTTGTGCGTGGCGAGAAACCACAGATGGCCGAACGGATCTCTGAGCGTGCCGCTGCGATCACCATAAAACTGGTCTTTGACCTCGGAGACGCTTTGCGCCCCGGCATCCAGCGCTTGTTGAAAGGACTGGTCGACATCGGTGACATACAGGTGCAAGCCGATCGACACCGCCTGCTGCGGATTGCTCAACGGCCCCTGATCACAAGGGGTGCCAAGCATGATCGCGCTGTCGCCGATGCGCAGTTCGGCGTGGCCGATATTGCCGTCGGGCATGGTCAGGCGCATGACTTCGGTGGCGTTGAAGGCTTTTTTGTAGAACTCGATGGCCTCGGCAGCCTGTTGGATGCCGAGATACGGGGTAATGCTGTGATACCCCTCGGGAATGGGTTTGACGCTCATGACGTTCTCCCTGTTTTTGTTTTCAACAGATGTGGTTACACCGGACTTACCCGGAGCAATCACTATAGAACCGTCCTTACTGCACAGATTTTCCGCCGACGAGCAGCAATCATCATTCATCGCGAAAGTGCGGGCCTGGGCCTCGGTCACCGAGCATGTCGCCTTTATTGCGTAACGGACACGCTTCCATGGATAGACAGCCGCAGCCGATGCACCCGGTGAGCTGATCGCGCATCAGCGTCAATTGCCTGATTCGTTCGTCGAGCTCGCGCTGCCATTGTTCAGACAGCATTTTCCAGTCCGCCGCCGATGGCGCGCGATCCTGCGGCAGGATCTTCAGCGCTTCGCCGATTTCCGCCAGCGGTATTCCCAGCCGTTGCGCGACTTTGATCAACGCCACCCGGCGCAGGACGGAACGCGGATAGCGTCGTTGGTTGCCGGCATTGCGTTCACTTTTGATCAACCCTTTGGCTTCATAAAAATGCAGCGCCGTGACCGCGACGCCACTGCGCGCCGCAACCTCACCCACGGTGAGAGGCTTGTGCACCTGCTCCTTGCTGATCATGCGGAAAATACTCTTGACCTTGACTTAACTAGAGGTTTTACCCTGCAGCTCTTCGGGTCGCAAGGCTCGCTTCAAGATGAGTGGGGGCTTTCCATGAGCAATCGCAGCTTTACCCAATTGATCGAATTCGAAATCGAACCCCGCCAGCAAGCAGCGCTGGTCTCGGCACTGGCGACGCAGACCGAGGGGCTGGCCCAGCGTTACGACGGGTTTCTCAGCTCCAGTGTGCAGGCCAGCGACGACGGCCGTCGCGTGTTGAGCTTTTTGCAGTGGCAAAGTCGCGAAGCGGGCGAGGCGGCATTTCGCAGTTTCGACCGCGGCGAAGAGGATTTCTGGCAGTTGATCCGTACGCATCGGGCGAAAACCGTGACCTTCAACTCGTTCCAGGTGCACAGCAGCATTGCCCGCAGCCACGACGACGCGCTGCACTGCCGTCTGCCGGTCAGCCAGTATTAGTGCCAACCTGATAGCCACTATTGAGAGCGTTGATTTCTGCGCGAGCGTGCCCGGGCGTAGCCTTTCTCCATCGACCCCACATTGCTCGCCAGGACGCTCCCATGAACCGTTTACTGACTGTTTCGCTGATGCTCGCTGTTTCCGTACTCGCCGGCTGTGCCAGCCACGTTTCGCCAGAGCTGCGCCCCTATACCGCTGAAGAATCCCGCGAGCTGGCGCTGGAAGCGCTGAACCGCAGCGGTTTGTCGTTCGACGAATACCACGCGAAAAAAGCCCAATTGCTCGGCCAGCCGCAGAAAACTTTCGGCTTCGATCAACAGGGTGAGATGAGCGCCGAACGTGCCATACAGCTGCACGGTCGTCCAAGCTGAAAGCAAACTGTACTGCTTGAAGTTTTCCCTAACTGTCCGTGGGTTTGCCGGGCCGTGTGGGATAGGGTCAATAGCTGAATGACCCTGGATGGACTGCCTCGATGAACCTCTCGCTTGATCTGCTGTTGGCCTTTGCCCTGTTTGCCCTTGTCACCTCGATCACACCGGGGCCGAACAACACCATGTTGCTGGCGTCCGGAGTGAATTTCGGTTTCAACCGCACCATTCCACACATGCTCGGCATCAGCTGCGGCTTCTTTCTATTGGTGGTAGCGGTGGGCTTCGGCCTTGGTGCGGTGTTTCAGGCCTACCCGATTCTGTATACGGTGCTGCGGTATGTCGGCGCGGCGTATTTGTTGTATCTGGCGTGGAAGATCGCCCACTCCGGCCCGGTCGGCGACAGTGTCGACGGCGAGGCGAAACCGATCAGTTATCTGGGCGCCGCGGCGTTCCAGTGGGTCAATCCCAAGGCATGGATCATGGCAATCGGTGCCATCAGCACGTACACGCCGATGCAGGGTTATTTCTATAACGTCGTGATCATCGCGGCGGTGTTCGCCATCATCAATCTGCCCAGTGTCGGCCTGTGGGCGGCGTGCGGCACGCTGTTGCGCAATGTGCTGAAAGATCCGCGCTGGTTGCGCGTGTTCAATTGGGGCATGGCGGCGCTGTTGGTGATCTCGCTGTATCCGTTACTTCTGGAAAGCTTTCACTGACGCATTGCTTCAAACGCCGGCCCGATGCCTGTTAAGCTCGGTTTCAGGAGCGTTCCTACGCACTTTTAAATGAAGCCCCACTTCTTTAACGGCATCCGATCAGGTATTGATGACGCTCTCGAACCCCATGCACAGCTCACGAGGCTGTGCATTGTCGTTTGCAGATACGAGCCTCCTGATCCCGGAACACGCTCTGCGAGTCCTTTATGAACACACGTCCGTTGTATTTCGATTACGCCGCCACCACCCCGGTGGACGAGCGGGTCATCCAGGTGATGATCGAATGTCTGGGTTTTCACGGTAACTTCGGTAACCCGGCGTCCAGCTCCCACGCTTTCGGCCAGCAGGCCCGGCAGACGGTCGAGCAGGCACGTCGGCAAGTCGCCGATCTGGTCGGCGCGCAGCCTGAGCAGATTGTCTGGACCTCCGGAGCCACCGAATCCAACAACCTCGCCCTCAAAGGCGTCGCTCAGGCCCGTGGCGTTTGCGGCGGGCACATCATTACCAGTCAGATCGAACACAAGGCCATTCTCGACACCGCGCGGCAATTGCAGGACTCGGGCATTGCCGTGACCTATCTGGTGCCGGACGCCCAAGGCTTGATCACGCCGCAAGCGGTCAGCGAAGCGATGCGTGACGACACCTTTCTGGTCTCGCTGATGCTGGTCAACAACGAGTTGGGCACGGTCAACGATGTCGAGGCGATTGGCGAAGTGGTGCGCAGTCGGCAGGCGTTGTTTCATGTGGATGCGGCGCAAGGCGCGGGCAAAGTCGCGATCGACCTGAGCCGCTGGCCGGTGGATCTGATGTCGTTTTCCGCACACAAACTCTACGGCCCCAAGGGCATCGGCGCCTTGTATGTCGGCCCGCAGGCGCAGCAACGCTTGCAGGCACAGATCCACGGCGGCGGTCATGAAGGTGGCCTGCGCTCCGGAACCCTGGCGACTCATCAGATTGCCGGGATGGGCGCTGCTTTCGCTTTGGCCGCCGACGCATTCGATGAAGAGAAAAAATCCATCATCGCTTTGCGCGAACGCTTGCTCGAACAGCTTTTGAAGTTGCCCGGCGTGCGCCTCAATGGCAGTGCCTCGCAACGTATTCCGCACACCCTGAGCCTGACCTTCAGCGAGGGCGAGTTCAACAGCGCCGCGTTGAACCATTCGATCGCGTTTTCCGCGACGTCGGCGTGTAATTCCGCGAGCAACGCACCGTCCCACGTGCTGCTCGCGCTCGGGCACGATGCGCGGCTGGCGGGGCGCACCATTCGCTTGAGCCTCGGGCGGTTTACCACCGTCGAGGATGTCGACAAGGCCGTTGACCTGATCACAACTGCCTGCGCCAGTGCCCCGGCATTCTGGGCGACAGGGCTTTAAACAGACGCTTTCCATGGCCGCGAAGGCTACGAACAATAACGATGACGCGATTAGCAGGAGACATGATGAGTTCCCACACCTTGACCGAAGGATCGGTGCCTCAGCGCCTGGCGCATACCCGTGAACTGATGCGCCGCGAAGGCATCCATGCGCTGCTGGTGCCGTCCGCCGACCCGCATCTTTCGGAATACCTGCCGGGTTACTGGCAAGGCCGGCAATGGCTGTCGGGTTTCCACGGTTCGGTCGGTACGCTGATCGTCACTGCGGATTTCGCCGGTGTGTGGGCCGACAGTCGTTACTGGGAACAGGCGACGAAAGAGCTCAACGGCAGCGGCATCGAACTGGTCAAGCTGCAACCGGGGCAACCGAGCCCGCTGGACTGGCTGGCGGAGCAAACCCCCGAGGGCGGCGTGGTTGCGGTGGATGGTGCGGTAATGGCGGTGGCTTCGGCGCGCACACTGAGCAGCAAGCTCGAGGCACGCGGCGCTCGCCTGCGCACCGATATCGACCTGTTGCAGGAAGTCTGGCGTGATCGCCCGAGCCTGCCGAACGCGCCGATCTATCAGCATCTGCCGCCGCAAGCGACTATCAGCCGCGGCGAGAAGCTGGCGAAATTGCGCGAAACCTTGCAAGAACGTGGTGCCGACTGGCACTTCATCGCCACCCTGGATGACATCGCTTGGCTGTTCAACCTGCGCGGCGGAGATGTCTCCTTCAATCCTGTGTTTGTTTCGTTCGCTTTGATCAATCAGCAACAGGCCACGCTGTTTGTGGCGCTGAGCAAGGTCGATGCCGATCTGCGTGCCGTGCTCGAACAGGATGGCGTAACGCTACGTGATTACAGCGAAGTGGCCGATGCATTGCGGTCTGTGCCGAGTGGCGCGAGCCTGCTGGTCGATCCGGCGCGAGTGACCACGGGGTTGCTGGATAACCTCGAAAGTGGCGTGAAACTGGTCGAGGGCTTCAACCCGACTACGTTGGCCAAATCGCAGAAAAGCGAAGCCGACGCTCAGCACATCCGCAAAGCGATGGAGCAAGATGGCGCGGCGTTGTGCGAATTCTTTGCCTGGCTGGAATCGGCGTGGGGGCGCGAGCGCATCACCGAACTGACCATCGACGAGAAACTTACCGCTGCCCGTGAACGTCGTCCCGATTACGTTTCGCTGAGCTTCAACACGATTGCCGCGTTCAACGCCAATGGCGCGATGCCGCACTATCACGCTACCGAAGAAGAGCATGCGCTGATCGAGGGCGATGGTCTGTTGCTCATCGATTCCGGTGGCCAATACCTCGGCGGTACCACTGACATCACGCGGATGGTCCCGGTGGGCACGCCGACGCAAGAGCAGAAACAGGATTGCACGCGCGTGTTGAAAGGCGTGATTGCCTTGTCGCGGGCACGTTTCCCGAAAGGCATTCTGTCGCCGCTGCTCGACGCCATCGCTCGTGCGCCGATCTGGGCTGACAACGTCGACTACGGTCACGGCACCGGTCATGGCGTGGGCTATTTCCTCAACGTTCACGAAGGTCCGCAAGTGATCGCTTATCAAGCGGCACCGGCACCGCAGACGGCGATGCAGCCGGGGATGATCACCTCGATCGAACCCGGCACCTATCGTCCGGGCCGCTGGGGTGTGCGCATCGAAAACCTGGCGATGAACCGTGAGGCCGGCAGCAGCGAATTCGGCGACTTCCTCAAGTTCGAAACTCTGACGCTGTGCCCGATCGATACCCGCTGCCTGATTGCTGACCTGCTGACCCACGAAGAAAAGCAGTGGCTGAACGACTACCACCGCGAAGTGCGTGAGCGACTCAGTCCATTGCTGGATGGCGGGGCGTTGAGCTGGTTGAACGAGCGCACTGTGGCCATTTGATCGATTTACCCAAGGCGCCGCTCGCGGTGCCTTGGGGCTTGGCTTCAGTCCTGGCGCAATGCCTCTTCCACGAAGTCGAGTCGATCCTGACCGAAGAACAACTGATCGCCTATAAACATGCTGGGGGCGCCGAAAACGCCGCGCTTGATGGCGGCTTCGGTGTTTTCCTTGAGTGCTGCTTTGACTGATTCATCGTTGGTCAGCGCGATTATCTCTTGGGGATCGAAGCCGTTTTCAGTCAGCACTGCAGCAATGGTTTGCGGATCGTTGAGGTTACGACCTTCTACCCAAAGCGCCCTGAACAGGCAATCGACGAACTCCGCGAAACGCTGCGGCTGGCGCATCTGCATGCCAGTAACGGCACGCATCAATATCAGCGTGTTGATTGGAAAGTGCGGATTGAATCTGAGCTGTACGCCGTAGCGTTTGGCGAAGCGATCGAGGTCCTGAAACATGTAGCGGCCCTTGGCCGGAATCACTGCCGGAGAAGCGTTGCCGGTGGCTTTGAACACACCTCCCAACAGCATCGGGATGTAGATCAGTTCACTTTGGGTATCGGCGCAGATTTGCGGTAGCTGGGTGTGCGCCAGGTAGGTGGTGGGGCTGCCGAGGTCGAAATAGAATTCCACAGTTTTCGTCATGATCAAATTGCTCTCTTATTGTTGTAATGAGGGGGGAGGGCTTACCAGCGTTCGTTCCAAGGACGCAGGTCCAGCTCAAAAGTCCAGGCATCCCGTGGCTGACTGTGCAGATACCAATAGTTTTCAGCGATGTGCTCGGGATTGAGAATGCCGTCCTGATCCTTGGTCGCGTATTTCTCGGGAAAGCTGTTGCGGATGAAGTCGGTATCGATCGCACCATCAACTACGACGTGGGCGACATGAATGTTCATCGGCCCCAACTCTCTCGCCATGCTTTGCGCCAGTGCGCGGATGCCATGTTTGGCTCCAGCGAAAGCGGCAAATCCAGAGGCGCCGCGCAACCCGGCCGTGGCACCAGTGAACAGAATCGTACCGCGCTGCCGAGTGACCATGCGCTTGGCCACTTCACGGGCATTGAGAAAACCGGAGAAGCAGGCCATCTCCCAGATCTTGAAATATTTGCGCGCGGTTTCTTCGAGAATGCTGCAGGGCACGTTGGCGCCGATGTTGAAGACAAAGGCCTCGATCGGGCCGACGCGGGTTTCGATGTCTTCGATCAAGGCGATGACGTCTTCTTCCTTGCGCGCATCGCAGGCAAAACCATGGGCCTCACCGCCCTCAGCGATGATTGCGTCAACCAGTGGCTGCAGCTTGTCGGCGCTGCGACGGGTTACGCAGGCAATGAACCCTTCCCTGGCAAAGCGCTTGGCGATGGCCCCGCCCGTGGCATCGCCGGCACCGACAACCAACACGACCTTGTTGTTATTCATGGATGAATCCCTTTGGGTTAACGATCGTTTAGTTAACGAACGTTATGCTAGGATCCGGGCAGCGTCAAGGCGAGCTATTTCAGGAGAGGACATGCGTTATTCGGCCGGACACAAATCGGAAACCCGCGAACGATTGCTGCAAAGCAGCGCGCTGTCGGCGAAGAAATCGGGGTTTTCCACGGTGGGCGTGGATGGCCTGATGAAAGCCATCGGTTTGAGTGGCGCCGCGTTCTACAGCCACTTTTCATCCAAGGATGCGTTGTTCGCTGCCATCGTCGAGCGAGAGTTGAGTGAAAGTCTTGAGCGCCTTGGTGGCCAGGGTGGTGCAGATAGGCAGCGGCTGGAGCGTTGTCTGAAGCAGTACCTGAGCATGGCCCACGTCGAGCAACCAGAGTCCGGTTGCGCGCTGCCGACATTGGGCGCAGAGGTTGCCCGTGCCGATATGCAGGTGCGTGAGCAGGCTGAACAGTGGATCTGCCGTCTTCAGCAGGGCTGGGCTGAGATCCTGGAAAGCGAGAGTCTGGCCTGGTCGGTGCTGTCGCAATGTGTGGGTGCGTTGGTGGTCGCGCGAATGCTGGCAACACCGGACGTGCAGCGTACGGTGTTGCGCTCGAGTCATGAGCAAATCACTCGTCAGCTCGCTTTGCCACGAGCCGAGTAGTTATCTGCAGATGACGATCATGCTGCGGCTGGTATAACCGGCGGGGTTCAGGCCGAACGGATAATCGCCAGGTTCCTCGACGGCATCCCCGGATTTGGCGATCACCTTGTAACCCTTGGGGGCGCAGGAGTTGGCTGCGCTGCTGTAGCACTTGTCCCATGAGGATGAAAGACCGGAACAGTTGATGTGCAGTCCCTTCTTGCCGCGTTTGACCTGGGTTTCCGAAGTCGCCGCGCAACTCGCGATCGCCAGTAGGGCGATCATTAGCAAAATTCGTATCATTACCATCCTTAATAGCGGCCGCGAGTCTGGTGCTCGGGTCTGCCTGTATTCGCTCGCGTTTGCAGCGTGGTGCCGTCCTTTGCGAAAAAATCCATGCCTGGCGATGGGTTACGCAGCTAAACATGGCCTAAATGAGCGCCAATTACCAGAGCCACTTTCGCTACGCTTCAGTCAGCCGCGACAGCAGGCTTTGCTCCGCTACCCATGGTCATGGTTGCGCCCACTGAAGCCAGAATAATGCACAGGATGGCCAGCCATTGTGACAATGAAAGGTATTCCTGGAGAAAAAGCAGACCTGACAGCGCGCCGAAGGCCGGCTCGATACTCATGAGCGTGCCGAAGGTGCGCGCGGGCATACGCGTCAGCGCGACCATCTCCAGGGTATAGGGCAGGGCGGTCGACAGAATGGCAACGCCGATAGCGACTGGAATCAACGATGGTGTAAGCAGCGCAGCACCGGCATGAACGATTCCGATCGGTGCCACGAACAGCGCGGCGATCATTACGCCGAGGGCTGCCGTCGTCACCCCGTTGTCGGCGCCGGCCTTTTGCCCGAACAAAATGTACAGCGCCCAGCAAACCCCGGCGCCGAGCGCATAGCCCGCTCCGACGAGGTCAATGCCAGCAGTGGTTGCCCCAGTAGGTATTAATAGGAGCAAACCGACTGCAGCGAGCGCGATCCAGACAAAATCGATGGCGCGGCGGGAGGCATATATAGCTACCGCCAATGGGCCGGTGAATTCCAGCGCAACGGCGATGCCCAGCGGCACTGTGCGCAGCGACATATAAAAGAGGAAGTTCATTCCTCCCAGTGCCATCCCATAGACGATGACGGTACGAAGGGATTTGGCGGTCAACTTTGCGCGCCATGGGCGGAGCAACAGCAGCATGATGACGCTGGCAAAGATCAGGCGCAGCGTGGTCGTCCCTTGTGCGCCGATAATGGGGAACATGCTTTTGGCCAGAGAAGCACCTGACTGGATGGACGCCATGGCTATCATGAGCAGGCAAACCGGAAACAATGTGGAAGCAAGGGAGCGAGGTTGATCATTCATTGCGCGGCAGCATCCAAGGCAAAAACACAGTATTGTTGTGGTAGTGGGCAATATACTGCGCATTGGATGGGGGCGCGTCTATATATAGAAAGCGTTTTTGCTGATTTGAAAGAAAAGCGAAATTAACGGTTGACGGCAGATTCCAGAGGTCTATAATTCGCCCCACTTCCGGCGCAGTCGAAACGGAAAAATCCTTGAGATTCAAAGAGTTATGCGGTTTTCGACAGCGGGTTGCTTCAGATCATCGAAGCCTGGAAGGAGTTGAAAGAGCAGTGATGTGTAGCTCTTTTAACGGTTCGATCTTCTCGGTCGAAAGCGGAGAAAAAGAGGTGTTGACAGCAGCGATTAACGCTGTAGAATTCGCCTCCCGCTAACGAGAGATCGGAAGCGCAAGTGGTTGAAGTTGTTGAAGAATTCTTCGAAAACTTCTGAAAATAATCACTTGACAGCAAATGAGGCTGCTGTAGAATGCGCGCCTCGGTTGAGACGAAAGATCTTAACCAACCGCTCTTTAACAACTGAATCAAGCAATTCGTGTGGGTGCTTGTGCAGTCAGACTGATAGTCAACAAGATTATCAGCATCACAAGTTACTCCGCGAGAAATCAAAGATGTAACCAACGATTGCTGAGCCAAGTTTAGGGTTTCTTAAAAACCCAAAGATGTTTGAACTGAAGAGTTTGATCATGGCTCAGATTGAACGCTGGCGGCAGGCCTAACACATGCAAGTCGAGCGGATGAAAGGAGCTTGCTCCTGGATTCAGCGGCGGACGGGTGAGTAATGCCTAGGAATCTGCCTGATAGTGGGGGACAACGTTTCGAAAGGAACGCTAATACCGCATACGTCCTACGGGAGAAAGCAGGGGACCTTCGGGCCTTGCGCTATCAGATGAGCCTAGGTCGGATTAGCTAGTTGGTGAGGTAATGGCTCACCAAGGCGACGATCCGTAACTGGTCTGAGAGGATGATCAGTCACACTGGAACTGAGACACGGTCCAGACTCCTACGGGAGGCAGCAGTGGGGAATATTGGACAATGGGCGAAAGCCTGATCCAGCCATGCCGCGTGTGTGAAGAAGGTCTTCGGATTGTAAAGCACTTTAAGTTGGGAGGAAGGGCAGTAAATTAATACTTTGCTGTTTTGACGTTACCGACAGAATAAGCACCGGCTAACTCTGTGCCAGCAGCCGCGGTAATACAGAGGGTGCAAGCGTTAATCGGAATTACTGGGCGTAAAGCGCGCGTAGGTGGTTTGTTAAGTTGGATGTGAAATCCCCGGGCTCAACCTGGGAACTGCATCCAAAACTGGCAAGCTAGAGTATGGTAGAGGGTGGTGGAATTTCCTGTGTAGCGGTGAAATGCGTAGATATAGGAAGGAACACCAGTGGCGAAGGCGACCACCTGGACTGATACTGACACTGAGGTGCGAAAGCGTGGGGAGCAAACAGGATTAGATACCCTGGTAGTCCACGCCGTAAACGATGTCAACTAGCCGTTGGGAGCCTTGAGCTCTTAGTGGCGCAGCTAACGCATTAAGTTGACCGCCTGGGGAGTACGGCCGCAAGGTTAAAACTCAAATGAATTGACGGGGGCCCGCACAAGCGGTGGAGCATGTGGTTTAATTCGAAGCAACGCGAAGAACCTTACCAGGCCTTGACATCCAATGAACTTTCCAGAGATGGATTGGTGCCTTCGGGAACATTGAGACAGGTGCTGCATGGCTGTCGTCAGCTCGTGTCGTGAGATGTTGGGTTAAGTCCCGTAACGAGCGCAACCCTTGTCCTTAGTTACCAGCACGTAATGGTGGGCACTCTAAGGAGACTGCCGGTGACAAACCGGAGGAAGGTGGGGATGACGTCAAGTCATCATGGCCCTTACGGCCTGGGCTACACACGTGCTACAATGGTCGGTACAAAGGGTTGCCAAGCCGCGAGGTGGAGCTAATCCCATAAAACCGATCGTAGTCCGGATCGCAGTCTGCAACTCGACTGCGTGAAGTCGGAATCGCTAGTAATCGCGAATCAGAATGTCGCGGTGAATACGTTCCCGGGCCTTGTACACACCGCCCGTCACACCATGGGAGTGGGTTGCACCAGAAGTAGCTAGTCTAACCTTCGGGAGGACGGTTACCACGGTGTGATTCATGACTGGGGTGAAGTCGTAACAAGGTAGCCGTAGGGGAACCTGCGGCTGGATCACCTCCTTAATCGACGACATCAGCTGCTGCATGAGCTCCCACACGAATTGCTTGATTCATTGAAGAAGACGATAGAAGCAGCTTTAAGCTCCAAGCTGATAGCTCTGAGCTAACAGTTACAAGCTCGAAATTGGGTCTGTAGCTCAGTTGGTTAGAGCGCACCCCTGATAAGGGTGAGGTCGGCAGTTCGAATCTGCCCAGACCCACCAATTTTGTTATGGGGCCATAGCTCAGCTGGGAGAGCGCCTGCCTTGCACGCAGGAGGTCAGCGGTTCGATCCCGCTTGGCTCCACCATAAACTGCTTCGAAGTTTGAGAGTTTAGAAATGAATATTCGAGCTGAATATTGATTTCTAGTCTTTTGATTAGATCGTTCTTTAAAAATTTGGGTATGTGATAGAAAGATAGACTGAACGTTACTTTCACTGGTAACGGATCAGGCTAAGGTAAAATTTGTGAGTTCTCTTAGTTGAGAAATTCGAATTTTCGGCGAATGTCGTCTTCACAGTATAACCAGATTGCTTGGGGTTATATGGTCAAGTGAAGAAGCGCATACGGTGGATGCCTTGGCAGTCAGAGGCGATGAAAGACGTGGTAGCCTGCGAAAAGCTTCGGGGAGTCGGCAAACAGACTTTGATCCGGAGATGTCTGAATGGGGGAACCCAGCCATCATAAGATGGTTATCTTGTACTGAATACATAGGTGCAAGAGGCGAACCAGGGGAACTGAAACATCTAAGTACCCTGAGGAAAAGAAATCAACCGAGATTCCCTTAGTAGTGGCGAGCGAACGGGGACTAGCCCTTAAGTGGCTTTGAGATTAGCGGAACGCTCTGGAAAGTGCGGCCATAGTGGGTGATAGCCCTGTACGCGAAAATCTCTTAGTCATGAAATCGAGTAGGACGGAGCACGAGAAACTTTGTCTGAATATGGGGGGACCATCCTCCAAGGCTAAATACTACTGACTGACCGATAGTGAACTAGTACCGTGAGGGAAAGGCGAAAAGAACCCCGGAGAGGGGAGTGAAATAGATCCTGAAACCGTATGCGTACAAGCAGTGGGAGCAGACTTTGTTCTGTGACTGCGTACCTTTTGTATAATGGGTCAGCGACTTATTTTCAGTGGCGAGCTTAACCGAATAGGGGAGGCGTAGCGAAAGCGAGTCTTAATAGGGCGTCTAGTCGCTGGGAATAGACCCGAAACCGGGCGATCTATCCATGGGCAGGTTGAAGGTTAGGTAACACTGACTGGAGGACCGAACCGACTACCGTTGAAAAGTTAGCGGATGACCTGTGGATCGGAGTGAAAGGCTAATCAAGCTCGGAGATAGCTGGTTCTCCTCGAAAGCTATTTAGGTAGCGCCTCATGTATCACTGTAGGGGGTAGAGCACTGTTTCGGCTAGGGGGTCATCCCGACTTACCAAACCGATGCAAACTCCGAATACCTACAAGTGCCGAGCATGGGAGACACACGGCGGGTGCTAACGTCCGTCGTGAAAAGGGAAACAACCCAGACCGTCAGCTAAGGTCCCAAAGTTATGGTTAAGTGGGAAACGATGTGGGAAGGCTTAGACAGCTAGGAGGTTGGCTTAGAAGCAGCCACCCTTTAAAGAAAGCGTAATAGCTCACTAGTCGAGTCGGCCTGCGCGGAAGATGTAACGGGGCTCAAACCATACACCGAAGCTACGGGTATCACCTTCGGGTGATGCGGTAGAGGAGCGTTCTGTAAGCCTGTGAAGGTGAGTTGAGAAGCTTGCTGGAGGTATCAGAAGTGCGAATGCTGACATGAGTAACGACAATGGGTGTGAAAAACACCCACGCCGAAAGACCAAGGTTTCCTGCGCAACGTTAATCGACGCAGGGTTAGTCGGTCCCTAAGGCGAGGCTGAAAAGCGTAGTCGATGGAAAACAGGTTAATATTCCTGTACTTCTGGTTATTGCGATGGAGGGACGGAGAAGGCTAGGCCAGCTTGGCGTTGGTTGTCCAAGTTTAAGGTGGTAGGCTGAGATCTTAGGTAAATCCGGGATCTTAAGGCCGAGAGCTGATGACGAGTTACCCTTTGGGTGACGAAGTGGTTGATGCCATGCTTCCAAGAAAAGCTTCTAAGCTTCAGGTAACCAGGAACCGTACCCCAAACCGACACAGGTGGTTGGGTAGAGAATACCAAGGCGCTTGAGAGAACTCGGGTGAAGGAACTAGGCAAAATGGCACCGTAACTTCGGGAGAAGGTGCGCCGGTGAGGGTGAAGGACTTGCTCCGTAAGCTCATGCCGGTCGAAGATACCAGGCCGCTGCGACTGTTTATTAAAAACACAGCACTCTGCAAACACGAAAGTGGACGTATAGGGTGTGACGCCTGCCCGGTGCCGGAAGGTTAATTGATGGGGTTAGCTAACGCGAAGCTCTTGATCGAAGCCCCGGTAAACGGCGGCCGTAACTATAACGGTCCTAAGGTAGCGAAATTCCTTGTCGGGTAAGTTCCGACCTGCACGAATGGCGTAACGATGGCGGCGCTGTCTCCACCCGAGACTCAGTGAAATTGAAATCGCTGTGAAGATGCAGTGTATCCGCGGCTAGACGGAAAGACCCCGTGAACCTTTACTATAGCTTTGCACTGGACTTTGAATTTGCTTGTGTAGGATAGGTGGGAGGCTTTGAAGCGTGGACGCCAGTTCGCGTGGAGCCATCCTTGAAATACCACCCTGGCAACTTTGAGGTTCTAACTCAGGTCCGTTATCCGGATCGAGGACAGTGTATGGTGGGTAGTTTGACTGGGGCGGTCTCCTCCTAAAGAGTAACGGAGGAGTACGAAGGTGCGCTCAGACCGGTCGGAAATCGGTCGTAGAGTATAAAGGCAAAAGCGCGCTTGACTGCGAGACAGACACGTCGAGCAGGTACGAAAGTAGGTCTTAGTGATCCGGTGGTTCTGTATGGAAGGGCCATCGCTCAACGGATAAAAGGTACTCCGGGGATAACAGGCTGATACCGCCCAAGAGTTCATATCGACGGCGGTGTTTGGCACCTCGATGTCGGCTCATCACATCCTGGGGCTGAAGCCGGTCCCAAGGGTATGGCTGTTCGCCATTTAAAGTGGTACGCGAGCTGGGTTTAGAACGTCGTGAGACAGTTCGGTCCCTATCTGCCGTGGACGTTTGAGATTTGAGAGGGGCTGCTCCTAGTACGAGAGGACCGGAGTGGACGAACCTCTGGTGTTCCGGTTGTCACGCCAGTGGCATTGCCGGGTAGCTATGTTCGGGAAAGATAACCGCTGAAAGCATCTAAGCGGGAAACTTGCCTCAAGATGAGATCTCACTGGAACCCTGAGTTCCCTGAAGGGCCGTCGAAGACTACGACGTTGATAGGTTGGGTGTGTAAGCGCTGTGAGGCGTTGAGCTAACCAATACTAATTGCCCGTGAGGCTTGACCATATAACACCCAAGCAATTTGCTGACCTGAAAAGGCACCAGATTGCGGTGTGTGAAGACGAAACGAACCGAAAGTTCGAAATTCACAAACACCTAGCTGTCACATACCCAATTTGCTGAAGCGAGGCCATCTGGTCCCGAGTCAGTACCCGAATTTCTTGACGACCATAGAGCGTTGGAACCACCTGATCCCATCCCGAACTCAGCAGTGAAACGATGCATCGCCGATGGTAGTGTGGGGTTTCCCCATGTGAGAGTAGGTCATCGTCAAGATTAAATTCCGAAACCCCAATTGCGAAAGCAGTTGGGGTTTTGTTTTGCCTGCGAGAAAGTTTTAGCCTGCCACCGGGGAAATTCATCCTGAAGTGGATGGCGAGTTTTGGTATGGTGCAGCTCGTTTTTTAACGGACTGATGCCCTGCCCATGGATCGGCACTCATTTACGTCAAAGAGTTGCTGTAGAAATGCCTGAACCAATCCCGATCAAGGACCATGAAAAAGAGACGAGGCTGGTCAACAAACGCTTGATTGCCTGTGCTCTGTTCGTGTTCGCCATCAGCTGCGCTTTGGTGGTGCGCCTGTACATTCTCCAGGTCGTGGAATTCGATTACCACTCGACCATCTCCGAAAACAACCGTGTCCATGTCCTGCCGATACCGCCGACGCGGGGATTGATCTACGACCGCAACGGCGTATTGCTCGCCGACAACCGTCCCAGCTACAACCTGACCATCACTCGTGAGCGTGCAACCGACGTCAATCAGGAGCTGGACGAAGTCATCAACTTGCTGCACTTGCCTGCTGAAGACCGCACGGTATTCGACAAGGCGATGAAGCAATCCCGGCATCCATTCACACCGGTCACACTGTTTTATGAGCTGACGGAAGAGCAGATCGCCGTCCTGGCGGTGAACGAATTTCGCTTGCCGGGCATTGATGTCGAACCGCAGTTTGTCCGGCACTATCCTCTCGGCGCACATTTCGCTCATTCAATCGGTTATGTCGGTCGGATCAATGAAAAGGAAGCTAAAACCCTCGACTCCGTGGAATACCGAGGTACGCAGTCCATTGGTAAAACCGGTATCGAGCGTTTTTATGAGGCGCAGTTGCACGGCCATGTCGGTTACGAAGAAGTCGAGACCAATGCTCAAGGCCGTGTGCTGCGGGTGCTCAAGCACACGGATCCGGTTCCAGGTAAAAACATCGTCCTTAGTCTTGACGTCAAACTGCAGGAAGCCGCCGAAGCTGCTTTGGGAGACCGTCGTGGTTCAGTGGTAGCTCTCGACCCGTCCACCGGAGAAGTGCTGGCGATGGTCAGCAATCCGAGCTTCGATCCGAATCTGTTCGTCACCGGGATCAGTTCGAAGGAATATTCAGCGCTGCGGGATTCCATCGATCGGCCATTGTTCAACCGCGTATTGCGTGGCCTGTACGCCCCAGGCTCGACGATCAAACCGGAAGTCGCCATCGCAGGGCTGGACGCAGGCGTCGTAACTCCGCAGACCCGCGTATTCGATCCCGGCTATTACCAACTACCGGACTTCGATCACAAGTATCGCAACTGGAACCACAGCGGTGATGGTTGGGTGGACATGGACGCGGCGATCATGCGTTCCAACGACACCTACTTCTACGACTTGGCGCACAAGCTTGGCATCGATCGTCTGCACGACTACATGGCGATGTTCGGCCTTGGTGAAAAAGTCTCGCTGGACATGTTTGAAGAGTCCCCCGGTCTGATGCCGTCGCAGGCGTGGAAACGCGCTACACGGCGACAGGCCTGGTATCCCGGCGAGACGGTTATTCTCGGCATCGGCCAGGGATACATGCAGGTCACACCGCTGCAATTGGCCCAGGCCACTGCCCTGATCGCCAATAAGGGGATATGGAATAGGCCGCACTTGGCCAAGTCGGTCGACGGTGTAGCGCCGGTCGACGAACATCCAATGCCCAATATCCTGCTCAAGGACCCGCGCGATTGGGAGCAGGTCAACCACGGTATGCAGATGGTCATGCACGATGCTCGAGGTATTGCCCGAGCGGCCGCTGCGGGGGCGCAATATCGCATCGCCGGCAAGAGTGGTACGGCGCAGGTGGTGGCGATCAAGCAGGGTGAGCGTTACAACCGCGAGAAAACCCTCGAGCGCCACCGTGACAACGCCCTGTTTGTAGGATTCGCACCGGCCGAACATCCGAAGATCGCCATCTCGGTAATGATCGAGAACGGCGAGGCGGGTGGTCGTGTTGCCGGTCCAGTAGTGCGGCAGATCATGGACGCCTGGTTACTCGATCAGGATGGTCACCTTAAACCTCAATACGCTGCGCCGAGCAAAGCGCCGGGCGATCCTCACGTCTGAGGCGTAACGGTTCACAGCACAGGCTCCGTAAGCGGAGCCTGTGATTACGCACCCGGTACCGGGCAGCTCATATCACCTTCCTCACATTTCAAATACTGCTTGAGGGTTTCTACTCTGGCCTTGGTTACGGCTGTAAGACAACTACTGTAAACCAATGGATAAACACTCCCGCCTGCCACCCCAGAAGCCGAAAACTTGCACTCGGCATCCCGAAAGCTGACCCACGCCCGCTGCGCATTGACCAGCAGCTTCTTTCCGTCCGGGTTGTCCTTCAGGCGTCCGGTGATCTGCTGATAGAGCGTATTCAGTTCCTTGTCTGCCGCTTTGAAGGCTTGCCCCGCGCATTGATTCATCGTCGCCTGATCGCTGGCGTTGGCACAATCAACGGCGGCATGGGCGAAAGGGGCAAACAAAAAGGGCGCAGAGGCCAGAAGCAGACGCACTGACATAAGGTTCTCGCTGTATCGAGTGGAAAGAGTGTATCGAGTGTTATGTACGTAGCCGGGAGGCCTCAAGCAAGCGATCCGCAGTGGCGGTGATTTCTTCGCCTTCATGCAGCCGCTCCAGCCAGTGCTCGGGGATCGCCCGAGCGCTGTAGTAAGCACCTGCCAACTGACCCACGATAGCAGCCGTTGTATCCGCATCATCACCGAGATTGGCTGCTTTCAACACCGCTTCGGCGAATGTCTGCGTATGGTGAAAGCACCACAAAGCGGCTTCCAGCGATTGGACGCTATAACCACTGCCTTTTATTTCAGTTTCCGCTTTGTGAAGGTACTCACCCTGAGCAATCGCAACCACCTTGGGCTGGGAAAGCTTGAGCAGTGGCGCCCGGCGAAGCTGTGTTTTCTCCGCACCCTCAAGCGCTCGTGCAATCAGATCAGCCAGCAATTGGCAGCACTCGATTGCCTCCGGCGCCGCATGGGTTGTGCGCGAACTGTCGGCAGCAAAGGCCTGTATTTGGCGATTATCGGGGAAATAGAACAGCACGATGGGCGCCAACCGCATCAGCGACCCGTTGCCAGCTGTCAACGGGTCAGTCGAGCCGGCAAAAGGCTCTCCGCTTCGCTGATACTGTTGCAGCGCCTGGCTCACGGTCATGCCGATGTCGAAACATTCACCGGTGGAGCTCAGATATCCCCATTTCCACCAATTGAGATAGCGGCCCATCTGATCAGCCGCGTCGAAACCGTTTTTGCGCAGCAGGCTCTCGGCCAGGCAGAGTGCCATTGAGGTGTCATCGGTCCATTGCCCTGGCTTGAGCTGGAACGGGCCACCGCCGACCATGTCGCTCAGCGGCTGGAATGATCCTCGCGGCTGGAACTCAACTGTTGTGCCGACCGCATCGCCGCAAGCCAGGCCGAGGAGGGCGCCGCGATACCGATCGGCAAGAGAGGGCTGCATGATTCGTCCTTGTTTCTGCGGATTCGCTGGAAAGATAACAGGTCAAGCGGCGCCGATCACAGAGCGGAAACTACCGCAGGATGTGTCTGCTCGGATCGATGCCTGCAGCGCCTGGATACAACTTCGCATTGGACATGTGGTCATACAAGCCTAGTGTTCAGAACAGGAGGTGACGTATGAAACCAGTACCTAACAGTTTCGAACGCAAGATCACGCTCAAGGCGTCGCGTTCCCATGTCTGGCGCGCATTGGTCGATGCAGAGGCGTTCGGTCAGTGGTTTGGCGTGGCACTTGAGGGCCGGCGCTTCATTGCCGGTGAGTGGACGCAGGGCCAGGTCACGTACCCCGGTTATGAACACGTATTGTGGAATGTGCTGATCGAGCGGGTCGAGCCGCAGCAGTTGTTTTCTTTCCGCTGGCACCCGTATGCGGTCAACCCGAAGATCGACTACTCGCAAGAGCCGACCACGCTGGTCAAGTTCGAATTGCAGGACTTCGAGGACGGCACTCTACTCAAGGTCTCGGAGTCCGGCTTCGCGCACATCCCTGATATCCGTCAGAAAGAGGCGTATTACATGGACAGTCGCGGCTGGGAGGAGCAGTTGAGCAGGCTTGAACAGTTTCTCGCCGAAAGCGCCAGGGCTCGTGAAAGCGGCGGTGCCTGACAGGTCTAAGGGTTTTCGGCAGTGTTTGTATGGCGAATGTCTTACACGCATTGGTAGCTTTTACGACTATTGCTGATTGGATCCACAGGGTAATCTACACACATCAACTGAGACACAGGGAGTGTTTCAGGATCATGGACGATCGACCATCGCAAGGATCGCTGCCGACAGGGAGTCGATAATGGTCTTGGGAAAAACCCGCTTCGGCGGGTTTTTTTTCGCCTGAATGTAGGAGCCGCCGAAGGCTGCGATCTTTTGATCCTGCTTTTAAAAGCCAGGTCAAAAAGATCACAGCCTGCGCGAATGTCATCCCGTCACGAAGCAATCAACTGCCGCAACACATAATGCAGGATCCCCCCGGATTTGAAGTACTCGACCTCATTCAGCGTATCAATGCGGCACAAGACTTCGATTCTCTCCTGACGCCCATCCTCCCGAGTGATAACCAGCGGCAGGTTCATCCGCGGCCTCAGCTCGACGCCGGTCAATCCCAGAATCTCGAACGTCTCTTTGCCGGTCAGATTGAGACTCTTGCGATTCTGATCAAGCTTGAACTGCAACGGCAGCACACCCATGCCGACCAGATTAGAGCGGTGAATACGTTCGAAGCTCTCCGCAATCACCGCTTTGACGCCCAGCAGATTGGTGCCTTTCGCCGCCCAGTCACGGCTCGACCCGGTGCCGTACTCCTGACCGGCAATCACCACCAACGGCGTACCCGACGCCTGATATTTCATCGCTGCGTCATAGATCGCCATTTTTTCCCCGGTGGGAATGTAAAGTGTGTTGCCACCTTCCTCGCCACCCAGCATCTCGTTGCGAATACGGATGTTGGCAAACGTACCGCGCATCATCACTTCATGATTGCCGCGACGGGAACCGTAGGAGTTGAAGTCGCGCGGCTCCACGCCTTTTTCCTGCAGGTATCGCCCGGCCGGGCTGTCGATCTTGATGTTGCCGGCGGGGGAGATGTGGTCGGTGGTCACTGAATCGCCGAGCAAGGCCAAGACCCGCGCGCCTTTGACGTCTTTGACTTCCGGCAGAGGGCCGGAAATGTCGTCGAAGAAAGGTGGATGCTGAATGTAGGTCGAATTGTCCTGCCACACGTAAGTCGCCGCTTGCGGCACCTCGATGGCCTGCCATTGCTCATCACCGGCAAACACTTCGGCGTATTCCTTGTGGAACATCGCCGTGTTGACCTGATTCACCGCTTCGGCGATTTCCCGGCTGCTCGGCCAGATATCGCGCAGGTATACCGGATTGCCCTGCTGATCCTCACCCAGCGGTTCGCTGCTGATGTCGGTGCGCACGCTGCCAGCCAGTGCGTAGGCGACGACCAGCGGAGGCGAGGCCAGCCAGTTGGTTTTCACCAGCGGGTGTACGCGACCTTCGAAGTTGCGGTTGCCGGACAAGACCGACGCGACGGTCAGATCGGCTTTCTGAATGGCTTTCTCGATCGGCTCCGGCAGTGGCCCGGAGTTGCCAATGCAGGTGGTGCAACCGTAGCCAACTAACGAAAACCCGAGCTGATCAAGGTATTGAGTCAGCCCGGCAGCCTTGTAATAGTCGGTGACGACTTTCGAACCGGGGGCCAGTGAGCTTTTGACCCAAGGCTTGCGCGTCAGACCTTTCTCGACAGCTTTTTTCGCCAGCAGTCCAGCAGCCATCATCACGCTCGGGTTGGAGGTGTTGGTGCAGGAGGTAATCGCGGCGATGACCACTGCACCGTTTTTCAGGCGATAGGTCTTGCCCTCGTATTCGTAGTCCGCTTCGCCCACCAGATCGGCGTTGCCCACTGCTACGCCGCCGCCACCCTCGCTTTCCAGGCGTCCTTCTTCCTTGCTGGTGGGTTTGAATTGCAGGTCGATGAAATCACTGAAGGCCTGCGCGACGTTCGGCAGCGAGACGCGATCCTGCGGACGTTTCGGTCCGGCCAGGCTGGCCTCGACGCTGCCCATGTCCAAAGCCAGGCTGTCGGTGAACACCGGCTCCTGACCCGGCAGACGCCACAGGCCTTGAGCCTTGGTGTAGGCCTCGACCAGTTTCACCACTTCCGGCGGCCGGCCAGACAGGCGCAGGTATTCCAGCGTGACATCGTCGACCGGGAAGAAGCCGCACGTCGCACCGTATTCCGGGGCCATGTTGGCGATGGTTGCGCGGTCGGCCAGTGGCAGATCGGCGAGACCATCGCCATAGAACTCGACGAATTTGCCGACTACGCCTTTCTTGCGCAGCATCTGCGTTACGGTCAGCACCAGATCGGTGGCGGTGATGCCTTCCTTGAGTTTGCCGGTGAGTTTGAAGCCGATCACTTCCGGAATCAGCATCGATACCGGTTGCCCAAGCATCGCCGCTTCCGCTTCGATCCCGCCCACGCCCCAGCCGAGTACGCCGAGGCCGTTGATCATGGTGGTGTGGGAGTCGGTGCCGACCAGCGTGTCGGGGAACGCGTAGGTGCGGCCATCCTCGTCTTTGGTCCAAACGGTGCGGCCGAGATATTCGAGGTTGACCTGGTGGCAGATGCCGGTACCCGGCGGGACCACGCTGAAGTTATCGAACGCACTCTGGCCCCAGCGCAGAAAGGCATAGCGCTCGCCGTTGCGTTGCATTTCGATGTCGACGTTCTGTTCAAACGCACTGGCGCTACCAAACTTGTCGACCATCACCGAGTGGTCGATCACCAGGTCCACCGGCGACAACGGATTGATCCGCTGCGGATCGCCACCAGCCTTGGCCATTGCCGCGCGCATTGCGGCGAGATCGACGACGGCGGGGACACCAGTAAAATCCTGCATCAATACACGGGCAGGGCGGTACTGGATTTCGCGATCGGAGCGGCGCTCCTTGAGCCAGGCGGCGATGGCTTTGAGGTCAGCGCCGGTGACAGTTTTTTCGTCCTCCCAGCGCAGCAGATTTTCCAGCAGTACCTTCAACGACATCGGCAGCTTGTCGAGGTCGCCCAGGCTTTTGGCGGCTTCCGGCAGGCTGAAATAATGGTAGGTCGTGGCATCGATTTGTAGGGTTTTCAGTGACTTCAGACTATCGAGGGACGGCATTACGATCACTCCTTTGAGTCCGCACGGCTACGGACTGAGGGGACGGGCAGAGCATTAAACCTAGCCCTGTTTTGAGTAGCTGGCTAATAACTGGACTCTATCGGCGCAACCATGGTTCCGACTTCAGCTATCATGCGCCGGTTTTCGTGACAGGCATTGCGGCAACGCAAGGCTTGAGCATCGCGCAACGGTCGAATGATCGACCGTTGCCCAGGAGTAAGAATGAACACCCTATTCATGCATTGCCGGCCCGGCTTCGAAGGCGAAGTCTGTTCGGAGATTTCCGATCTCGCCGCCCGTCTCAATGTCGCCGGTTACGCCAAAGCCAAAACCGCCACGGCCTGCGCCGAGTTTGTCTGCACTGAAGCCGACGGCGCCGAACGCCTGATGCGCGGTCAGCGTTTCGCCGAATTGATTTTCCCTCGGCAGTGGGCGCGGGGCTTTTTCATTGATCTGCCGGAAAACGATCGCATCAGCGTGATCCTCGCGCACATGGCCGATTTCCCGGTGTTTGGCAGTCTGTGGCTGGAAGTGGTCGATACCAATGACGGCAAGGAACTGTCGAATTTCTGCAAAAAATTCGAAGGCCCGCTGCGCAAGGCGCTGACCGCCGCTGGCAAACTGGTGGAAGACGCCAGCAAGCCGCGATTGTTGCTGACCTTCAAAAGCGGACGCGAAGTGTTCCTCGGCATGGCTGATGCCGGCAATTCGGCAATGTGGCCGATGGGCATTCCACGCCTGAAGTTTCCTCGCGAGGCGCCCAGCCGTTCGACCTTGAAGCTGGAGGAGGCGTGGCACCACTTCATTCCACGTGATCAGTGGGAAGATCGCCTGCACAGCGACATGACCGGCGTTGACCTCGGCGCCGCACCGGGCGGCTGGACCTGGCAACTGGTCAACCGTGGCATGCTGGTGACGGCTATCGACAACGGCCCGATGGCTGAAAGCCTGATGGAAACCGGATTGGTCCAGCATCTGATGGCGGACGGTTTTACCTTCAAACCGAAGCAGCCGGTGGACTGGATGGTTTGCGACATCGTCGAGAAACCGGCGCGCAACGCGGCGATGCTCGAAGAGTGGATCGGCGAGGGGCATTGCCGCGAGGCGGTGGTCAACCTGAAGCTGCCGATGAAGCAGCGTTATGCCGAAGTGAAACGTCTGCTCGAGCGCATTGCCGATGGTTTCAAGGCTCGTGGGATCAAGGTTGATATCGGCTGCAAGCAGCTATATCACGACCGCGAGGAAGTGACTTGCCATCTGCGCCGGCACGACACCAGGAAAACCAAATCGCGCTGACACAACACTGAACCTGTGGGAGCGAGCCTGCTCGCGAAAGCGGTGGGGCAGCCAACGATGTGCTGACTGACGGATTGCCTTCGCGAGCAGGCTCGCTCCCACATGGGTTGGACGATAATCCCGGCGATGCGCGACAATGCCGGCCAGTTTCTGGAGTGAACCATGAGTGAAATGATCGATACCCCGGTCGACGGCACCCTCGACGCCACCGGCCTCAATTGCCCGGAGCCGGTGATGATGTTGCACCAGCACATTCGCGATCTGGTACCCGGCGGCCTGCTCAAGGTGATCGCCACCGATCCCTCGACCAAGCGCGATATCCCCAAGTTCTGCGTGTTTCTTGACCATGAGCTGGTCAGCCAGCACGAAGAGGCCGGCACCTATCTGTACTGGATTCGCAAGAAGTCCTGACTCAGGGCAAAAAAAGACCTGCAAATGCAGGTCTTTTTTTATGGGTGATCAACCCGCCGAACGACTGATTCGAATCCGCTTGCGCGCACTGCGTGTCAGACGAATCGACAGCATCAACGCTGCGCAGCTTAAGCCTACGATCAAACCCTGCCACAAACCGCTCGGACCGCGTGGCTCGCCGAGCCAATCGGTCAGGCCCAGCGCATAACCGACCGGCAGACCGATGCCCCAGTAGGCGAAGAGAGTCAGGATCATCGTCACCCGAGTGTCCTGATAGCCACGCAGTGCACCGGCCGCAGTCACCTGGATTGCATCTGAAAACTGGAACAGCGCCGAATAAACAATCAGCATCGCCGCAATATGAATCACCGTTGGATCAGCGGTATAGATCGCCGCAATCGGCTCGCGCAGCGCCAGCATCAGGCTCGCCGACAGGCAGGCGTAGGCCAGCGCCGTGCCCATGCCGACTCCGGCGGCAAAGCGCGCTTCACGCGGTTCTTCGCGCCCAAGCGCCTGACCGACACGCACGGTGACCGCCATGCCCAGCGAATAGGGAATCATGAATACCAGCGAGCTGACGTTCAGCGCGATCTGATGCCCGGCCACCACCGTCGCGCCGAGGCTGCCGATCAGCAGGGCGATTACGGCAAAAATACTCGACTCGGCAAACACCGCGATGCCGATCGGCAAACCAATCGACAGCAGACGTTTGATCACCGCCCACTGCGGCCAGTCGAAGCGGCTGAACAATTCGCTTGAGCGATAGGCCGGTGCCCAGCGTTCGTACCCGGCCAGGCCCAGCGCCATTACCCACATCACGATCGCCGTGGCCCAGCCGCAGCCGACGCCGCCCATGGCCGGCACGCCGAAGTGGCCGTAGATGAAGATGTAGTTCAGCGGGATGTTCAGCGCCAGACCGCAGAGGCCCAGCACCATGGCCGGGCGGGTGCGGCCGATGCCATCGCTGGTGCAGCGCAGCACGTGATAGAAGGCCACCGCCGGCAAGCCGCTGGCGATGCCGTGCAGATATTGCATGCACGGGCCGATCAGCTCGGGATCGACCTTCATCAGGTGCAGCACCGGCTCGGCGGCGACCAGCATCGAGGTGGCGATCAGTCCGACTACCAATGCCAGCCATAACGCCTGACGCACGATCGGGCCGATCTCGCTGTGCTTGCCGGCGCCGAAACGCTGGGCGACTTTTGGTGTGGTGGCCAGCAGGGTGCCGGTCATCAACAGAAATACCGGAACCCAGATCGAGTTGCCCAGCGCCACTGCCGCCAGATCCTTGGGGCCGACGCGCCCGGCCATCACCGCATCGACGAAGCCCATGGCCGTGGTCGCCAGTTGCGCGATGATGATCGGCAGGGCCAGGGCGAGCAGGTTTTTCAACTCCAGGCGAATCCGCGCAGGGCGGCTCAGCGAGACGGCGACAGGTTGGTCAGTTACAGGGTTCACAGGCAAAGCGTCCAGAAAGTATTGATGCGCAGAGCGGCGCATTCTACGCCGCTGACGCCTCGGTCAGGAAATATCCTCTGTTGCGTATTTGTAAGCGCAAACCCTGCTGGCTGATCGACGCGTCAGCACCTAAACTGCCGATCCGCCCAAGGAGCCCGCCATGCTGATTGTTGCCGACGAAAATATCCCGCTGCTCGATGCCTTTTTTGCCGGTTTCGGTGACATCCGCCGAGTGCCGGGCCGCTCCATTGACCGCGCGACGGTCGAGCACGCCGATGTGTTGCTGGTGCGTTCGGTGACCAACGTCAATCGCGCGCTGCTTGCTGGCAGCAAGGTGCGCTTTGTCGGCACCTGCACCATCGGCACCGATCATCTGGATCTCGATTACTTCAACGAGGCCGGGATCTGCTGGTCGAGCGCGCCGGGTTGCAATGCCCGTGGCGTGGTCGATTACGTACTGGGCAGTCTGATGACGCTGGCCGAAATCGAAGGCGCGGATCTGACTCAGCGTACTTACGGTGTCGTCGGCGCCGGTGAAGTGGGGGGGCGCTTGATCAAGGTTCTCAAGGGCTTGGGCTGGAACGTCAAGGTTTGCGATCCGCCGCGTCAGGCTGCCGAGGGCGGCGATTATGTCAGCCTTGAGCAGATCATCGAGCAGTGCGACGTAATCAGTCTGCATACGCCATTGACCCGCAGCGGCGACTCTGCAACCTGGCACCTGTTCGATCAACAGCGTTTGCAGCAACTCAAGCAGGGTGCATGGCTGATCAACGCGGCGCGTGGCCCTGTAGTGGACAATGCAGCGCTGCGTGAGGTGCTGCTGGAGCGCGAGGACCTGCAAGCGGTGCTCGACGTCTGGGAAAAAGAGCCGGAAGTCGACCCTGCGTTGGCCGAACTCTGCGTATTGGCCACGCCACATATTGCCGGTTACAGCCTCGATGGCAAGCAACGCGGGACCGCGCAGATTTATCAGGCCTACTGCGCTTTCAGCGGCCAACCTGCAGCTATCCAGCTCAGCGATCTGCTGCCAGCAACCTGGTTGTCGGAAGTTTCCCTGCACGGTGACAGCGATCCGGCGTGGGCGCTGGCGATGTTGTGCCGGGGCGTGTATGACCCGCGCCGCGATGATGCGGATTTCCGCCGCAGCCTGGTGGGAAATGTCGCTGAGCAGCGCTCGGCGTTTGACGCGTTGCGCAAGCAATATCCGGTGCGACGCGAGATCGAAGGGCTGAAGGTGCGGATTGAAGGGGAGTCGCCGTTGTTGCGGCAGATTGTTGAGGCGCTGGGGGCGGTGGCTGTCTGAATCAGCGCTGGCCTTTTCGCGAGCAGGCTCGCTCCCACAGGGGATCTACAGTGCAGCAAAGTTAAAGGTGGGAGCGAGCTTGCTCGCGAAAGCCACACCACCAATCCCGAATTGCAGATATAAAAAACCCGGCCAATCAGGGCCGGGTCAGGAAGACGGTGGCTACATCACTCTTGTTCGGCAGGCTTGACCAATCGCTTCTCCAGTTCGCGGCACGCGTCCTGGATCATGTCTTCAGTGATCGGTACTTCACGGCCCTGCTCATCGATAATCGAGCAACCCAGAGACTGGTCGGGTTTGGTGCGGATCACTTCAATCTTGTCTTCGCTGCTGTGTTGCAAGGACATGGCCTGTCTCCTCATCAGGTTGTGTGCCTAAGTTAAAACCGCCACGTGACCAGGCTGTGACAACTCCCTGCGGTCTGTCGGCGGGCGGCATCTCTACTCAAACAGAAATGACCGCTCGTCTCAACCGCAACCTTAGACCAATCGTTTCTAGCATCCGGACATCCCGGGCATATTTAACCTGACTCATTGTGATTTACAGAGTTCCACCCCATCTGAGTCTGTAGGCTGGCCCGATCCATCTGCGCAGACGTGAACTCCATGATCTCCATGCTTTCTTCCCGACACCGGCGCGCCCTGCGCCTGACCAGTCATTTTCTCCTGCCGTACCGCTGGCATGCCTTCGGCGCACTGCTCGCGCTGATCGTTACCGCCGGCGTTACCCTGTCGATGGGGCAGGGCATCAAGTTGTTGGTAGACCAGGGTTTCATGACCCGTTCGCCGCATCTGCTGAATCAGTCGATCGGCATTTTCATGTTGCTGGTGCTCGGACTGGCGCTGGGCACCTTTGCCCGTTTCTATCTGGTGTCGTGGATAGGCGAGCGCGTGGTCGCCGACATTCGCCGCCAAGTGTTCAATCACCTGGTGTATCTGCATCCAGGCTTTTATGAGGACAACCGCAGCTCGGAAATCCAGTCGCGCCTGACCGCTGATACCACGCTGCTGCAATCGGTGATCGGCTCGTCGCTTTCGCTGTTCCTGCGCAATCTGCTGATGGTCATCGGTGGTGTGGTGTTGCTGTTCATCACCAATCCGAAGTTGACCAGCATTGTCGTGATTGCACTGCCGCTGGTGATCGCGCCGATCCTGATTTTCGGCCGCCGCGTGCGCAATCTGTCGCGCCAGAGCCAGGACCGCATCGCCGACATTGGCAGCTATGTGTCGGAAACCCTTGGTCAGATCAAAACCGTGCAGGCCTACAACCATCAAGTGCAGGACGAGCAGCGTTTCGCTTCTACCGTCGAGCAGGCGTTCGAAACCGCGCGTAAGAGGATCTTCCAGAGGGCGTGGTTGATCACGCTAGTGATCGTGCTCGTGCTTGGCGCGGTGGCGGTGATGTTGTGGGTCGGCGGCATGGATGTGATGGCGGGGCGGATTTCGGCTGGGGAACTGGCGGCGTTCGTTTTCTACAGCCTGATTGTCGGCAGTGCGTTCGGCACGCTGAGCGAAGTGATCGGCGAGCTGCAGCGCGCTGCTGGCGCAGCGGAGCGGATCGCAGAATTGCTGCGTTCGGAAAACATCATCCAGCCACCGTTGACCGGACTGGTCACTCTGCCAGCGCGAGTCAAAGGTGAACTTGAGCTGCGCGACGTGCGCTTTTCCTACCCCTCGCGTCCGGAAAGCTACGCCGTCGATGGCTTGAATCTGACGGTGAGGGCGGGTGAGACCTTGGCATTGGTGGGGCCGTCGGGCGCGGGCAAGTCCACGGTTTACGACTTGTTGCTGCGCTTCTACGATCCACGCGAGGGGCAGATTTTCCTCGATGGCGTGCCGCTGACCAGCCTTGACCCGCTGGATCTGCGCCGCTGTTTCGCCCTGGTCTCGCAAACCCCCGCGTTGTTTTTCGGCAGCGTGGAGGACAACATTCGCTACGGCTGCCCGACGGCCACGCTTGAACAGGTCAAGGAAGCTGCGCGAATTGCCCACGCCCACGACTTCATCGAACAAATGCCGGACGGCTATCAAACTCATCTCGGCGACGGCGGCCTCGGGTTGTCCGGCGGTCAGCGCCAACGTCTGGCCATTGCCCGCGCCTTGCTAGTGGACGCGCCGATCCTGCTCCTTGACGAAGCCACCAGCGCCCTCGACGCACAGAGCGAACATCTGATCCAGCAGGCCCTGCCAACGCTGATGGAAAACCGCACCACGCTGGTGATCGCTCACAGGCTGGCCACGGTGAAGAACGCTGACCGGATTGCGGTGATGGATCAAGGCAAGCTGGTAGCGGTGGGGACACATCAGGAGTTGATCGCCAGCAATCCGCTGTACGCACGGCTGGCGGCGTTGCAGTTCAATGATGGTCGATCTGTCACAGCAGACTGAGCAATCGACCGAGTAACCGACCAAAAAAATGCCCGCATCTCACGATACGGGCATTTTTCATGATTCGGCGTCAGCCTGGTGATTACTGATCGTCAAAATACCGCTCATGCCAATCCACCAGCGGTTGCGGCGAGTTGAGTTTTTGCCCGTAGATCACCGAGTAGGACAACACGTTCTGCACGTATTGACGGGTTTCGTCGAACGGGATGCTTTCCACCCAGACGTCGAAACTCAGGTGATCAGCGCCGCGCAGCCACTGACGCACGCGGCCTGGCCCGGCGTTATAAGCGGCGGAGGCGAGCACGCGGTTGCCGTTGAACTGGCTGTGCACCTGGCTGAGGTAAGCGGCGCCGAGCTGAATGTTCTTGTCTGGATTGAGCACCTGCTGCGGCGAAGCCAGGGGGATGCTGAATTTGCGCGCGGTTTCCTTGGCGGTGGCTGGCATCAGTTGCATCAGACCGCTGGCGCCGACGCCGGAGCGCGCGTCGTCCATGAACGCGCTTTCCTGTCGGGTGATGGCGAACACCCAGCTCGAATGCAGGCCGCGAACCTTGGCTTCACGCACGAGGGTATCGCGGTGAGCCATCGGGAAGCGGATGTCCAGATCGTCCCAGTACTGCGCCTGACTGATGGTGCGAATCGCCGGGAAGTACCATTTCAGGTCGTAGGCCAGTTTGGCCTGGGCGACCATTTCATCGCGGTTGAAATGACGGCTGACGTGATACCACTCGCGACGCCCGTCGACGATCTGCCCGCGTGCATGAAACTCCAGCGCGCGCCGCACGCCGGGGGTGTTACGAACCTTGTTGATCAACGCCTGGCTGAGCACCAGCGGCTTGTTGTTCAGCGAGTAAGGCGACTGTGAACGGTCTGCGGCGAGGAAGCCGTAGAAGTCTCGTTCCCGCGCCAGATTCTTGTACAGGGTCAGCGCTTGCGGGTTTTGTGGCTCGGCCAGTTCCAGACTGCGCGCCTGCCAATAGCGCCAACGGTTGGTGGTGGCCAGGTCTTGCGGCAGACGTTTGGTCAATTCGTAGGCATCGTTCCAGCGTGCCAGACGCAGCAGCAGGCGCAGGCGCCATTCCGAGACGGTGTTGTCGCGCAGCTCCGGATCGTATTTGGTCATCACGTCCAGCGCGCGGCTGTCGAAGCGGCGCGCGAGGGTCAGGCCGATCTCGCGAGCGATCGCGACCTTCTCATCGCGAGAGAAATGCATGCTGCTGGCGTAACCGTCGAGCAAAGCCATGGCCTTGTCCGGATCCTGCCGAGCGAGGCGGCGCAAGCCGAGGCTGACGACGTCTGACATCGGCTCGTCGGCCGGGCTGAAGCGCGACGGCTGATTGAGCAATTCGGGTTTCTGCGCCACGTCGACCAGCAAACGACCGCGCGGGGCGAGGGTGGTCAGGCCGTTGATCAGACTGTTGGCCAGCGGATAGTTGCGTGCCTGCGCAGCAAGTTTGGTGCGCTCCCAGCGTTTCTGCTCGGTAAGCTGGCCGTCGGCAGCCCAGATGCCGAACAGCGCGTCACAGGCGGCGGGTTGCGATTTGCCGGTCAGCCAGAGTTTTTCTGCGTTGGCATAGCCTTCAGCCTTCTTGTCGTGGCTGATTTGGTACTGCGCGTTGAGGCAGTCGAGCTCAGTGAAATTCAGCTTCGGATCGTAATACTTGACGAAGGTCGCCCAGTCGCCACGGTCGGCGAGCCAGCGCAACCAGCGCAGCTTCATCCAGTTGGCTTGCGGCAGGTCACCGTGTTCGGCGAGGAATTTCTCGATTTCTGCGTTGCTCGCGGTCTTCAGACGCGCGGTCAGTTCGTCGTAGGCCAGATACGGTTCCAGCGGATAATCGGCCAGCGCCTGGCTGTAACGGAAATACGGGCCGGTATCACCCTTGGCCAAGGCGCGCTTGGCTTCATCGTAATACTGGCGTTGGGTGGACAAGTCCACCGCCTGGACGGATTGAGCGGCAGCGGCGGTAAGAAACAAGCAGGACAAAACACTGAAAAGGCGACTGCGCATGAGACATCCGGGCAGAGAAATCATGACAAGTGCCGATCGGAATCCGCACTGAATTGACTGTAGCTTAGCCTTTTGCCAGCAAGCGGCGAAAGCTTTGCGAGCCTCGCTGCACAAGTTCGCAACAAATGTTGTGCAGAGTGCTTCGACAGACAAATTGCCGGCCTGCTGAAGCCTCAAGTCAGGTAGAATGCGCGCCCGGTTTTTGGAGAAGCTCATGACCCTGCTCAAATTCAGCGATGTGTCCCTTGCGTTCGGCGCTATGCCGTTGTTGGACAAGGTGTCCTGGCAGATCGCCCGTGGTGAGCGGGTGTGCATCATCGGCCGCAACGGCACTGGCAAGTCCAGCATGATGAAACTGGTCAAGGGCGACCAGAAGCCCGATGACGGCTCGGTGTGGCGTGCCCCCGGTCTGAAAATCGGCGAATTGCCGCAAGAATTGCCAGTTGCCGACGACCGGACGGTATTCGACGTGGTGGCTGAAGGCCTCGATGGTGTTGGCGCCTTGCTCGCCGAATACCATCACCTGAGCCAGAACATCGTCACCGACGCCGATCTGGACAAGCTGATGCACGTTCAGCACGACCTCGAAGCCCGTGATGGCTGGCGCCTTCAAACGCTGGTCGACAGCACCCTGAGCCGCCTGCAACTGCCGGCCGACAAGACCCTCGCCGAGTTGTCCGGCGGCTGGCGTCGTCGCGTGCTGCTGGCGCAGGCGCTGGTGTCCGAACCGGACCTGCTGCTGCTCGACGAACCAACCAACCACCTGGACATCGGTGCGATTGCCTGGCTCGAAGAAGCGTTGAAAGATTTCCAGGGCGCCGTGCTGTTCATCACGCACGACCGTTCCTTCCTGCAAAACCTCGCCACGCGCATTCTCGAACTGGATCGCGGCGGGCTGATTGACTGGAACGGCGACTACGCCAGTTTCCTCGTGCACAAAGAAGCTGCGCTGGCCGCTGAAGAAACCGCCAACGCGCTGTTCGACAAGCGTCTGGCTCAGGAAGAAGTCTGGATCCGTCAGGGCATCAAGGCCCGCCGCACTCGTAACGAAGGTCGTGTGCGCGCTCTGAAAGCCCTGCGCGTTGAGCGCAGTGAGCGTCGCGAGCGTACCGGCAAGGCCAACATCCAGCTGGAAACCGCGGACAAATCCGGCAAGCAGGTGATGGTCCTCGAGAACGTGAGCTTCGCGCATCCGGGCGGGCCGTTCCTGATCAAGGATTTCTCCATGGTCCTGCAGCGCGGCGACCGTATCGGTCTGCTCGGCGCCAACGGTACCGGCAAGACCACCCTGTTGAAACTGATGCTCAGCGGTCTGCAACCGACCAGCGGCAAAGTGGAAGAGGGCACCCGGATCGACGTGGCGTACTTCGACCAGTTGCGCCATCAGCTGGATCTGGAAAAAACCGTGATCGACAACGTCGCCGAAGGTCGCGACTTCATCGACATCGACGGGCAGAGCCGTCACGTGCTGAGCTATCTCGGCGACTTCCTGTTCAGCCCGCAGCGTGCACGCACGCCGGTCAAGGCGTTGTCGGGTGGTGAACGTGCGCGTCTGTTGCTGGCGAAGCTGTTCAGCAAACCGGCGAACCTGCTGGTGCTCGACGAACCGACCAACGACCTCGATGTGGAAACTCTCGAGCTGCTCGAAGAAGTGCTGCTGACTTTCAACGGCACCGTGCTGATGGTCAGCCACGACCGGGCATTTCTCGACAACGTGGTGACCAGCACCCTGGTCTTCGAAGGTGAAGGCAAGGTTCGTGAATACGTCGGCGGCTATCAGGACTGGATCCGTCAGGGCGGTTCGCCGCGTCTGTTGGGCGTGACTGAAAGCAAGTCGGGCAAGGCTGACCTGAACTCGGCGGTGGTTAGTGCTGAGCCGGCTCCGGTGGCTGCGCCTGCGGCTGCCGCTCCGGTGGCCAAGAAGAAACTCAGCTACAAGCTGCAGCGCGAGCTGGAAGCCTTGCCGGGCGACATCGACGCCAAGGAGCAGCAAATCGCCGCGGTTGAAGCGGAAATGGCTGAAGCCGGTTTCTATCAGCGTCCGCCGGCGGAAACGGCCAAGGTGATTGCTTCGCTGGAGCAATTGCAGGCCGAGCTGGATGCGTTGGTGGAGCGTTGGGCCGAGCTGGATGCCTGATTGCTCCTGATGTGAAAAAGCCCGGCGCTCAGTGATGAGCGCCGGGCTTTTCATATGTAGCGCGATCTACAGGCTGGAGCAGGTCAACTGTGAGAGCGAGCCTGCTCGCGAAAGCGGTGTGTCAGGCGGCACTCATATTGAATGTGCCGACGTATTCGCGAGCAGGCTCGCTCCCACAAAGAGCAAGACAGATCAGCGTTTGACCAGGTGTACCGCCAGCACATCGCATGGCGCACCGTGCAGCACGTCATTCGCGGTCGAGCCGAGCAGCAGTGCCAAGCCATGACGGCCATGGCTTCCGACCACGATCAGATCGCACGCTTGTTCCTTGGCGAAATGATGGATTTCCTGGCGTGGCTGGCCGTAGGTCAGATGGCAATTGGCGCCTTCGAGCTCGGGGTATTTCGATTTGAGTTTTTCAAGACGCTCCTTGGCCTGATCGAACTGCTGTTGTTGCAGTTGTGACAGGTCCATTGGCACGTCGCCACCGAAGGCCATGGCCATCGGTTCAACGATATGCACCAGCGACAACTTGGCAGCGTTGCTCACCGACAGCTCGCGGGCGCGGTGGATCACAGGGTCGCACTCTTCGGTCAGATCTACAGCGACCAGTATGTGGTGGTAGGGCATGAGGTGCTCCTCCTGAGGGTTCGATATTGGTAAGTATGGCTGGTTTCAAGCGCATTGGTTCGCAAGTGACACAATGGGCTCATCAAAAATCGGGAGTACAGATATGACGGTCTGGCTGGTGGTGTCAATCCTGCTGGTAGTTTTAAGTCCGCTGGCATGGTTGCGCCCGTCTCGCGCGCAGAGCGGGCGCATGGCCCTGCGCATGGAGGCTCGACGCATCGGCCTGGCCATGCAACTGGCGCCGCAGGAGTGGCCGCACTGGCTGCTGCCAGAGCCGCCAAACCCCTGCGCCCAGTACCATCGGCCGCGGCGTGGCAGCCAACCGGCGTGCTGGACGTACTGGCAGAAAACCCCGGGCGTCTGGGTCAATCAATGGCAGGAAGTCTGCGATGACCGGATCCTGCTCGATTATTTCGAAAAATTGCCGGGCAATGTTTTCAAGATCGAAGCGGACAAGCAGATGATCGCCTTGTACTGGGGCGAGAAGGGCGAGGCGACGGTTCTGCAGGATATCGACGCGACCCTGAAAGCACTGGCGTGATGCGCGGACTTTTCTCACTGCAACGGTGTGAAACGTCCGGCAGACGCGCAATAAAAAGCCCGACATGATTCGTCGGGCGGATTGGCCAGGCAGGCCGGTAACTTTTTTTGCGGCAGGCGCTTTGATCGCCTCGGCAAATTTCTTCGCAGTCCACCCAGCGTAGCCTTCTGAACAGGGCTCGGCGGAAATTAGGGCGACTTTTCTAACTATTGATTCTATGAATGGCTGAACATCGGGGCGGGTGTTGCTGCTCATCATGGTGCAGAAATGACCGCAAAGTCGCATTTCAGCCCGAATTTAGGGCGATTGACAATTGTCTGAAATTCCGTGAAGGTGACGTACCCGAATCAAACGGGCGTATGAATTGAGCGTTTGTCTTACAGACTGCTCCTACAGAATCCCGACTATCGCGTTGGCGGGTGTGCCAGGCGGACGGTGTCAGTATCGACGAGCAAAACGTCCTTCTGAGCCATAAGCCTGCGTCCGACGTGTACTGTTCAGCTTCCATATCGTGGAGATCAGTTGATGATTTACGAAGGTAAAGCCATCACGGTTAAAGCTCTTGAAAGTGGCATCGTCGAATTGAAATTCGACCTCAAGGGTGAGTCCGTCAACAAGTTCAACCGTCTAACCCTGAACGAACTGCGTCAGGCCGTAGACACCATCAAGGCAGATGCTTCGATCAAGGGCGTGATCGTCAGCAGCGGCAAGGACGTGTTCATCGTCGGCGCCGACATCACCGAATTTGTCGACAACTTCAAGCTGCCGGATGCCGAGCTGGTTGCAGGCAATCTCGAAGCCAACAAGATCTTCAGCGATTTCGAAGACCTCAACGTGCCGACCGTCGCGGCCATCAACGGCATCGCCCTCGGTGGCGGTCTGGAAATGTGCCTGGCGGCTGACTATCGCGTCATGTCCACCAAGGCCAAGATTGGTCTGCCGGAAGTGAAACTGGGCATCTACCCGGGCTTCGGCGGTACCGTACGCCTGCCACGCCTGATCGGTGTCGACAACGCCATCGAGTGGATTGCCGCCGGCAAGGAAAACCGCCCTGAAGACGCGCTGAAAGTCAGCGCCGTCGACGCCGTAGTCGCCCCTGAAAAATTGCAGGAAGCTGCCCTTGAGCTGATCAAGCGCGCCATCTCCGGCGAGTTCGATTACAAGGCCAAGCGTCAGCCGAAACTTGAAAAACTCAAGTTGAACGCCATTGAGCAAATGATGGCTTTCGAAACCGCCAAAGGTTTCGTGGCTGGCCAGGCCGGCCCGAACTACCCGGCGCCGGTTGAAGCGATCAAGACCATCCAGAAAGCCGCGAACTTCGGTCGCGACAAAGCGCTGGAAGTGGAAGCTGCAGGCTTCGTCAAACTGGCCAAGACCTCTGCCGCACAGAGCCTGATCGGCCTGTTCCTGAACGATCAGGAGCTGAAGAAAAAGGCCAAGGCCTACGACGAAATCGCCAAAGACGTGAAGCAGGCTGCCGTACTCGGCGCCGGCATCATGGGTGGCGGTATCGCTTATCAGTCGGCCTCCAAAGGCACGCCGATCCTGATGAAGGACATCAACGAGCACGGTATCGAGCAGGGTCTGGCCGAAGCCGCCAAGCTGCTGGTCGGCCGTGTTGACAAGGGTCGCATGACCGCGGCGAAGATGGCTGAAGTGCTCAACGGCATTCGTCCGACCCTGTCCTACGGCGACTTCGGTCACGTCGATCTGGTCGTCGAAGCTGTGGTCGAAAACCCGAAGGTCAAGCAAGCGGTACTGGCTGAAGTCGAAGACAAGGTCAAAGAGGACACCATCCTCGCGTCCAACACCTCGACCATTTCCATCAGCCTGCTGGCCAAGGCCCTCAAGCGTCCGGAAAACTTCGTCGGCATGCACTTCTTCAACCCGGTGCACATGATGCCGCTGGTGGAAGTGATCCGTGGCGAGAAGTCCAGTGAACTGGCGATCGCCACCACCGTTGCCTACGCGAAGAAAATGGGCAAGAACCCGATCGTCGTCAATGACTGCCCGGGCTTCCTGGTCAACCGCGTGCTGTTCCCGTACTTCGGCGGTTTCGCCAAGCTGGTCAGCGCCGGTGTCGACTTCGTTCGCATCGACAAAGTGATGGAAAAATTCGGCTGGCCAATGGGCCCGGCTTACCTGATGGACGTGGTCGGCATCGACACCGGTCACCACGGTCGCGACGTCATGGCTGAAGGTTTCCCGGATCGCATGAAGGATGACCGTCGTTCGGCCATCGACGTGCTGTACGAAGCCAAACGCCTGGGCCAGAAGAACGGCAAGGGCTTCTACGCCTACGAGGCCGACAAGAAAGGCAAGCAGAAGAAAGTCGCCGATCCGTCGGTACTCGAAGTGCTCAAGCCGATCGTTTACGAGCAGCGCGAAGTCACTGACGAAGACATCATCAACTGGATGATGATCCCGCTGTGCCTGGAAACCGTGCGCTGCCTGGAAGACGGCATCGTTGAAACCGCCGCCGAAGCCGACATGGGTCTGGTCTACGGTATCGGTTTCCCTCCATTCCGTGGCGGTGCGCTGCGCTACATCGATTCGATCGGTGTTGCCGAGTTCGTTGCCCTGGCTGACCAGTACGCTGATTTGGGCGCGCTGTACCACCCGACCGCGAAGCTGCGCGAAATGGCCAAAAACGGCCAGAGCTTCTTCGGTTAAGCGCCCCCAACTAGAGTGAGAGTGAACTTATGAGCTTGAATCCTAGAGACGTCGTGATTGTCGACTTCGGTCGTACTCCGATGGGCCGCTCCAAGGGCGGCATGCACCGCAACACCCGCGCTGAAGACATGTCGGCGCACCTGATCAGCAAACTGCTGGAACGCAACACCAAGGTCGACCCGGCGGAAGTCGAGGACGTGATCTGGGGCTGCGTCAACCAGACCTTGGAGCAGGGCTGGAACATCGCGCGCATGGCGTCGCTGATGACCCAGATTCCGCACACTTCGGCCGGCCAGACCGTCAGCCGTCTGTGCGGTTCGTCGATGAGCGCGCTGCACACTGCTGCGCAAGCGATCATGACCGGCAACGGTGACGTGTTCGTGGTCGGCGGCGTCGAGCACATGGGCCACGTGAGCATGATGCACGGTGTCGATCCGAACCCGCACATGTCGCTGTATGCGGCGAAAGCCTCGGGCATGATGGGCCTGACCGCGGAAATGCTCGGCAAGATGCACGGCATCACCCGTGAGCAGCAGGATGCCTTTGGCGTGCGTTCCCACCAGTTGGCCCACAAGGCAACCGTGGAAGGCAAGTTCAAGGACGAAATCATCCCGATGCAGGGTTACGACGAGAACGGTTTCCTGAAACTGTACGACTACGACGAAACCATTCGTCCGGAAACCACCCTGGAAAGTCTGGCGGCGCTCAAGCCGGCATTCAATCCGAAGGGCGGCACCGTGACTGCTGGTACTTCGTCGCAGATCACTGACGGTGCTTCGTGCATGATCGTGATGTCGGCGCAGCGTGCACAGGACCTGGGTATCCAGCCTATGGCGGTTATCCGTTCGATGGCAGTGGCGGGTGTGGACCCGGCGATCATGGGCTATGGTCCAGTGCCGGCAACACAAAAAGCCCTGAAGCGCGCAGGCCTTGGCATCAACGATATCGACTTCTTCGAGCTCAACGAAGCTTTCGCCGCACAGGCTCTGCCAGTGCTGAAAGATCTGAAAGTGCTCGACAAGATGAACGAGAAGGTTAACCTGCACGGCGGCGCGATCGCCCTGGGTCACCCGTTCGGTTGCTCCGGTGCACGTATTTCCGGCACCCTGTTGAACGTGATGAAGCAGAATAGCGGCACCTTCGGGGTGGCCACTATGTGCATTGGTCTCGGCCAAGGCATCTCCACCGTCTTCGAACGCGTTTAAGCGTCTCGTCGATGGAAGCCGGGGCCCAGTGCCCCGGTTTTTGTTTTTGGGTTTTTTATTTATTTTTGAAAAGATTTCAGTGAGGGCCGAAGCATGCCGATACAACCTGGGCTCTACCAACATTACAAAGGTCCGCAATACCGTGTATTCAGTGTTGCGCGGCATTCCGAAACCGAAGAAGAAGTGGTCTTTTACCAAGCCCTGTATGGCGATTACGGCTATTGGGTGCGCCCGCTGAGCATGTTCGTCGAGTCAGTCGAGGTTGACGGCGAGCAGGTGCCGCGCTTTGCTTTGGTGCAAGCCGAACCGAGCCTTTTTGACAAGGCATGAGGCGACTGCGCAGACAACCCTGCGCTTGACCTCACCTTGTATCAACTATATATAGCGGTGCCGCGTCAGGCGCCAACCGCCTTTCACTTCTAGAATTCAGGAATTTTCTGATCCATGGGCAAATCGCTGGTCATTGTGGAATCCCCGGCTAAGGCCAAGACCATCAACAAGTATCTGGGTAACCAATACGTGGTGAAGTCGAGTATCGGCCATATCCGAGACCTGCCCACCAGCGGTTCGGCTAGCGCCAGCAAAGAGCCAGCCGCCAAGCGCGGCAAGGCTGCTGCGGGCGAAGGTCCGGTGCTCTCGCCGAAAGAGAAAGCGCGCAAGCAGCTGGTCTCGCGCATGGGCGTCGATCCCGAACACGGCTGGAAAGCCCAGTACGAGATCCTCCCGGGCAAAGAAAAGGTCATCGAAGAGCTGCGCCGGCTCGCCAAGGATGCTGACACCATCTATCTCGCAACCGACTTGGATCGCGAGGGGGAAGCCATTGCCTGGCACCTGCGCGAAGCCATCGGTGGTGACGACAGCCGTTACAAGCGCGTGGTGTTCAACGAAATCACCAAGAAGGCGATCCAGGAAGCCTTCTCCGAGCCGGGCGAGCTGGACATTGATCGTGTCAACGCCCAGCAGGCGCGTCGCTTCCTTGACCGCGTCGTCGGCTACATGGTCTCGCCGCTGCTGTGGGCCAAGATCGCCCGTGGTCTGTCCGCCGGTCGCGTGCAATCGGTTGCGGTGAAGCTGGTAGTCGAGCGTGAGCGTGAAATCCGTGCGTTCAATCCCGAAGAATACTGGGAAGTGCACGCTGATCTCGGCACCACCAAAGGCTCGACCGTGCGTTTCGAAGTGGCTCGCGAAAAAGGCGAAGCCTTCAAGCCGCTGAATGAAGCCCAGGCCATGGCTGCGCTGGAGAAGCTCAAGTCTTCCAGCTACAACATCGTCAAGCGCGAAGACAAACCGACCAGCAGCAAGCCGTCGGCGCCGTTCATCACGTCGACCTTGCAGCAGGCTGCGAGCAACCGCCTCGGTTTCGGCGTGAAGAAAACCATGATGATGGCCCAGCGTCTGTACGAAGCTGGCTACATCACTTACATGCGTACCGACTCGACCAATCTCTCGGCCGACGCCGTGGCGATGGCGCGCACATACATTGAGGACGAATTCGGCAAGAAATACCTGCCGGAAACGCCGAACGTTTACAGCAGCAAGGAAGGCGCGCAAGAGGCTCACGAAGCGATTCGTCCGTCCGACGCCAATACCACGCCGAGCAAGCTGGCGGGTATGGAGCGCGATGCCGAGCGTCTGTATGAGCTGATCTGGCGCCAGTTCCTAGCCTGCCAGATGCTGCCGGCGCAGTACCTGTCGACCACCGTCAGCGTCGGCGCTGGCGACTTCGAGCTGCGTGCCAAGGGCCGTATCCTCAAGTTCGACGGTTACACCCGGGTGATGCCGCAAATTGCCAAGCCTGGCGATGATGACGTGCTGCCGGACATGGCCCAGGGCGATGTGATGAAGCTGATCAAGCTTGACCCGTCGCAGCATTTCACCAAGCCACCGGCGCGTTATTCCGAAGCCAGTCTGGTCAAGGAGATGGAAAAACGCGGCATCGGTCGTCCTTCGACTTACGCTGCGATCATTTCGACCATTCAGGATCGCGGTTATGTGACCCTGCACAACCGTCGTTTCTACTCGGAAAAGATGGGTGACATCGTCACCGAGCGTCTGTCCGAGAGTTTCTCCAATCTCATGGACTACGGCTTCACCGCCGGCATGGAAGAGAACCTCGATGACGTGGCGCAAGGCGAGCGCGACTGGAAAAACGTGCTGGACGAGTTTTACGGCGACTTCAAGAAGAAACTCGAAGTAGCGGAAAACCCGGACAGCGGCATGCGCGCCAACCAGCCGGTCATGACTGACATTCCGTGCACCACGTGCGGTCGTCCGATGCAGATTCGTACCGCATCGACTGGCGTGTTCCTTGGCTGTTCGGGCTACAGCCTGCCGCCGAAAGAGCGCTGCAAGGCCACCGTCAACCTGGTGCCGGGCGATGAAATCGCAGCGGACGACGAGGGCGAATCGGAATCGCTGGTCCTGCGTGGCAAGCATCGCTGCCCGATCTGCAGCACGGCGATGGACGCCTACCTGCTGGACGAGAAGCGCAAGTTGCACATCTGCGGCAACAACCCGGATTGCGCCGGTTACGAAATTGAAGAGGGCAGCTATCGCATCAAGGGCTATGAAGGTCCGAGCCTGGAATGCGACAAGTGCGGCAGCGAAATGCAGCTCAAGACGGGCCGTTTCGGCAAGTTCTTCGGTTGCACCAACCCGGAGTGCAAGAACACCCGCAAGCTGCTGAAGAGCGGTGACGCGGCGCCGCCGAAGATGGATCCGGTAAAGATGCCTGAGCTGAAATGCGAAAAGGTCAACGACACCTACATCTTGCGCGACGGTGCGTCCGGTCTGTTCCTGGCCGCCAGTCAGTTCCCGAAAAACCGCGAGACCCGCGCTCCGTTGGTGATCGAGATTCTGCCGCACAAGGACGAGATTGATCCGAAGTACCACTTCCTGTGCGAGGCTCCGCAAAAGGATCCTGACGGTCTGCCAGCGGTCATCCGCTACAGCCGCAAGACCAAGGAGCAATACGTACAGACCGAAGTCGACGGCAAGCCGACAGGCTGGAAAGCGTATTACGACGGTGGCAAGTGGACTGTTGAAGACAAGCGCAGCGCAAAGGCCAAGGCTGAGTAAGCGCTAGTCTGAACAGCAAAAAGGCCGCATGAACCCTTCGGGTTTTCATGCGGCCTTTTTGTTTTGTGCTTGCGCTGGCATCGGCTGATCCATGACACTGCCGGGCCTGTGTGAAGCAATTATTTCGTTGTGGAGGCTGCCGTCATGGCCCACGAACTCTATACCCGCACCAACCAGAAGATCTATTTCGCCGGCCTGTCACTCGAAGCTCTGGCTCGTGCTGAAGAAGGGCGGGCGATGAATTCTCTGGCGCTGATCCAGGCCGGGCGTGAGTCGGCGTTGTTCCACCTCTACGGCGCACTGCTGGGCTTGTGTCATGAGATCGCCGGCTTTTATCGTCTGCCGCAGGCCAATTCGCCGAGGGCAGAGGAGTTGTTGAGGCGCGAAGTGCTGGAGTTGATCGCCATTCCGGAGTTGGCCGAAATGGTCGAGCTGGCCGGTAATCCGGAAACCTGGCTGGCGAAACTGCTGGCGGCGCACGCAGCACTGTTTCAGCCACCGAGGGCGCCACGCAAGCCGAAAGGCGACGTGACGCAGCCGCTGATCCAAGCGATTAATCTTAATGAAGAAGAGGCGCCAGAAGAGCTCAGTCGAGACGAGCTGGAGAGCTGGCGGCAGAACCTTAAAGGTCTGGCCCTGCGTTTCCGTGAAGGCTTGAACGAGTGCTGAGGTAGTTTGGCGCAGTGGCAATCTGAAACATGCTGCTGGTCAAGATCCCGAGCGAAGCTCGAATGATGTCTATATAATCGCTGCCTTTCGTGGAGAACAGACTTATATGCCAACGTCCTTTCTAGAAATTGTCGAGTTACCAGACGGCCGAATCGAACTGCGCAGGGCCGAGGACGAAGGTTCTCTGGTGACGCTGGATTTCTCCGAGGATGCCAAGGCGTTCCTGCAAGGCCAGCACGTTGAAATTGCCAAAGCGATGTTGAGCGTCGGCGTGCAGATGGCAGGTCGTATGGTTGAAGGCGAGTTTGATAAGGAAGAAGGGCCGCGGGTTCTTCATTGATCCACGCTTTGGCCTTTTCTCGGTCGCTTGCGCTTCAGATCGGCTTCTCTGTCCTTGGAGAAGCCCTGCGCTTCACACAGCGCGCATTACTCAACAATCAACCCAAACGAATGTTCAGGCTCTGAGCTTCGCCCGTGCGCGCGGCGCTGATCAGTTGTTGCCGTGAATTGGCATTCAACGGGTTTAGCCAGGTCACCACGGTGTGGCTGCGACCCAGTCGCAACGCTTCGCACGCCAGTTGCTGAGCACTCTGCGTGCCACGTGGTTGCAGCAGCAGGATGCGTTCGCGGTTCAGGCCGGCATCGCGCAGCCAGGTTTGCGTCAGGCTGGCGGGTGGGGCGATCAGCGTCAGCCAGCGCGCATCCTGATCCTCGCTCAATTCACGGAGGATCGGCGCTAGCAGGTTCAGGCAGTTCCCGGCCGCACCACGCAGTGATAGCTCACTGAAGGCGTCAGGTTTGGCATTCCAGTCACGCTCGACCACGTCTTTGAGGATCGGCGCAATCGGTTGCGCCAGAAACGCTTCAAATAAAGGCAGTTGTGTTTGCTGAGGTGTGTGTGGGAACTGCATGGAGCCTCCTTTAGCGGCGAATGACGCCGACACTCAAGCCTTCGATCACCAGTTCCTGATCTTTCAGGTCGACTTCGATAGGGGCAAACTCGGGGTTCTCGGCAATCAGCCAGACTTTGCTGCCTTCACGCTTGAAGCGTTTGACCGTCACTTCGTCGCCGATACGCGCAACCACAACCTGGCCGTTACGCGCTTCGCGGGTGGTATGCACTGCCAGCAGGTCGCCGTCGAAGATGCCGATATCCTTCATGCTCATGCCGTGCACACGCAACAGGTAGTCGGCGCGAGGATGGAAGAAGGTCGGGTTGATGTTGCAGGATTCTTCGATGTGCTGCTGGGCGAGGATCGGCGCGCCGGCAGCCACTCGGCCAATGATCGGCAGGGTGGAGTCGTCGGCCTTGGCTTCGAAGCCGGGAATACGAATGCCGCGGGAAGCGCCCGGGGTCATCTCGATCGCGCCCTTGCGGGCCAGGGCCTTGAGATGTTCTTCCGCCGCATTTGGCGATTTGAAACCCAATTCCTGAGCGATTTCCGCACGGGTGGGCGGATAGCCGTTGTCTTCGAGGCAACGTTTGATGAAGGCCAGAATCTCGGCTTGGCGTGGCGTCAGCTTTAGCATATTGATCGCTCTGTCTTTTTATACAGTGACTGGGATTATATACAGTGAAGCGGTCTTGGCAATGGGCGTTTTTTTGCCGCCCGCCGAGCGGTCGCGAAGGGCGCTTATTAATGCTGGCGCCTTGTGTGGTTAAATACCTGACCGACCATTCCCAAAACGAACCGGCAGGCTTGACAAGGCTTAGGCTGAAACGTATGTTTCAAACAAGTGTTTGTCAGGCGGAGTAGCCATGGCCCAGTCGGAAACCGTTGAACGCATTCTTGATGCTGCCGAGCAGTTGTTCGCGGAGAAAGGATTCGCTGAAACCTCATTGCGTTTGATCACCAGCAAGGCTGGCGTCAATCTGGCTGCGGTGAATTATCACTTCGGCTCGAAAAAGGCGCTGATCCAGGCCGTGTTCTCGCGCTTTCTCGGGCCGTTCTGCGTGAGCCTCGATAAAGAGCTGGAGCGCCGTCAGGCCAAGCCTGAGAACAAGCCGACCCTCGAAGAGCTGCTGGAAATCCTCGTCGAGCAAGCGCTCGTCGTGCAGCCTCGCAGCGGTAACGATCTGTCGATCTTCATGCGTTTGCTCGGCCTCGCGTTCAGCCAGAGCCAGGGCCATTTGCGACGTTATCTGGAAGACATGTATGGCAAAGTGTTCCGCCGCTACATGCTGCTGGTCAATGAAGCGGCGCCACGCATTCCACCGATCGAGCTGTTCTGGCGCGTGCACTTCATGCTTGGCGCCGCTGCGTTCAGCATGTCCGGGATCAAGGCCTTGCGCGCGATCGCCGAGACCGATTTCGGCGTCAATACTTCCATCGAACAAGTGATGCGCCTGATGGTGCCGTTCCTCGCTGCCGGCATGCGCGCCGAAACCGGCGTCACCGATACAGCCATGGCCAGCGCGCAATTGCGTCCGCGCAGCAAATCCATGCCGGTCGCCGCCAAGGTTTGACCGCGCACGGGTGGGCGCGGCAGCTGGTATCCGCTAAGCTAGCCGGCCATGCCGACTCTCGTACTGAACCCGATCTGCATGAATTCTGCTGACCGTCCGGGCATTGCCCACGGTAGCGAATGCAAGCAGATCGGGTTTTTCGTTTTCAAGGAATCTCTATGACTGCTGGCCTGCAAGGCTCGTTGATGGTGGACGTCGCCGGTACCTGGCTGACGGCCGAAGATCGCCAATTGTTGCGTCAGCCCGAAGTGGGCGGCCTGATCATTTTCGCCCGCAATATCGAGCATCCACGCCAGGTACGCGAACTGAGCGCCGCGATCCGCGCGATTCGTCCGGATCTGCTGCTGGCGGTGGATCAAGAGGGCGGGCGTGTGCAGCGCTTGCGTCAGGGTTTCGTCCGTCTGCCAGCGATGCGCGCCATCGCCGATAACCCGAATGCAGAGTATCTCGCCGAGCAATGCGGCTGGATCATGGCCACCGAAGTGTTGGCGGTCGGGCTCGACCTGAGTTTCGCCCCGGTGCTGGATCTGGACTATCAGCGCAGCGCCGTAGTGGGCACCCGTTCCTTCGAAGGCGATCCCGAGCGCGCTGCCTTGCTCGCCGGTGCATTCATTCGCGGCATGAACAGCGCCGGCATGGCCGCCACCGGCAAACATTTCCCGGGCCACGGCTGGGCGGAAGCAGACTCCCATGTAGCGATCCCGAACGACGAGCGCAGTCTCGACGAGATCCGCGCCAATGATCTGGTGCCCTTCGCCAAACTCAGCAAACAACTGGCCGCCGTCATGCCGGCCCACGTCATCTATCCGCAAGTCGACTCGCAGCCGGCCGGTTTCTCCCGACGCTGGCTGCAGGACATCCTGCGCGGCGAGTTGCAGTTCGATGGCGTGATCTTCAGCGACGATCTGTCGATGGCCGGCGCCCACGTGGTCGGCGACGCTGCCAGCCGCATCGAAGCCGCGCTGAGTGCCGGTTGCGACATGGGTCTGGTGTGCAACGACCGCGCGGCAGCCGAGCTGGCGTTGAGTGCCGCCCAGCGTATGAAGGTCAAGCCTTCCGCGCGCATCGCGAAGATGCGCGGGCAGGCCTTCGCCAGCACCGATTATCGTCAGGACCCGCGTTGGCTCACCGCCCTCGGCGCGCTCAAAGACGCTCAACTGATCGATTAAGGATTTTTTCGTTATGACCGTTTACGCAATCATCGGTGGCACTGGCCTGACTCAGCTCGAAGGCCTGATCATTCGCCAGTCGCTGGCAGTCGACACCCCGTACGGCGCGCCTTCGGCCGAGGTGCAGATTGGTGAATACGCCGGCAAGGAAGTGCTGTTCCTCGCCCGTCACGGTCACCCGCATCGTTTCCCGCCGCACAAGGTGAACTACCGCGCCAACCTCTGGGCGTTGAAGCAGGCGGGTGCCGAAGCGATCATCGCCGTTAACGCGGTGGGCGGTATTCATCCCGCCATGGGCACCGGGCATTTCTGCGTGCCGCACCAGATCGTCGACTACACCAGCGGGCGCGAACACACCTATTTCGCCGATGATCTGGAGCACGTCACCCACATCGATTTCAGCTTTCCCTACAGCGAGCCGTTGCGTCAGCAATTGATTGCCGCAGTCGCCGCCGAAGGCTGCGAATACAGCGATCAAGGCGTGTACGCCTGCACCCAGGGTCCGCGTCTGGAAACGGTCGCCGAGATCGTGCGACTGGAGCGTGACGGCTGCGACATCGTCGGCATGACCGGCATGCCGGAAGCGGCGCTGGCGCGTGAGCTGGATCTGGATTACGCCTGTCTGGCGCTGGTGGTGAATCCTGCAGCCGGCAAGACCACCGAAGTCATCACCATGGCCGAAATCGAGCAGGCCCTGCACGATGGCATGGGCAAGGTGAAATCAACGTTGGCGCGAGTGCTGGCCAGCTAAGGACTGTCCATGAGCATTTTCATCGAGCGGCTTAAAGGGCTGACATGGACCCACGCATTCAGTAGCAAGGCGTTGGCCAAGGCCCGCGCTTATGCCGCCGATGACCGGGTCGAGATCCTCGAAATCGATGACAGGAAGATAGAGGCGTTCTGCGTCGGATCGCAACTTCAGGCGTATGAGCAAAGCATTTATCTGTCCGAAGATCGGCTGGGGTCGGTAAACCTGCGTTGCCTGTGCAGCTGTCCTGTTGCAATCGACTGTAAGCACAGCGCGGCGGTGATCTATCACCTGCTGGGCACGGGTGAGGATGCGTCTGACAATGATGCACAGATCCCGTTGGGGCGAGCGCTCGAGCATTGGCTTTCAACAATTCCCGTGCCGGCCAAGCCTGCTGACGAAAGTGCGCAAACCGCAGGCACGCGTCTGTTTTACAAGCTCAAACCGACGTCTGCGAACGGCAAGTGGCTGCTCGATATTTTCAAGGTCTACCAGCTCAAGAGCGGCGAGTTACGCGAGGTCAAACCGATGTACTCGCTCGCGGAAATGCTCATGCGCCAGCCCGGCTACCTGTCCGAGCTGGATCTGCGCATCGCCCGGCTGTTGGTCGCCATGCATTCCCATCACGCCTATTACAGCGGCTATCCGCTGGAAGGCAGCAGTGGCGCCGAACTGCTGGAAATGCTCCTGCGTACCTCGCGGCTGTTCCTCGACTTCGAAGACCTGCGAGCGCTGACACCGGGGGCGAAACGCGTCGGTCAGTTCTCTTGGGCCGAGCAGGCTGACGGCGGATTCCGCGCGCAATGGAGCAGTGCCGAAGCCACGCAGGAAACCGTGCTGGCGCTGGAGCCGCTTTATTACTTTGATCGCGAGCAGCGCCAGGTTGGCCCGCTGTTCACTGAGCTGGAAGAAAAACTCGCCTGCCATTTGACCCTGGCGCCAGACATTCCGGCGCGTCAGGCCATGCAGTTCAGCCATCGCATGAGCGCGGCGACCCAAATTGCGCCACCGCACAAACTCACCGAACGGATCATCGATGACGTGCTGCCGCAGCCGCAACTGACCCTGGTCAGCGGCCGGGAACGTTCGCGCTGGGAATACGTGCTGGAGCACCGCGCCGCTCTGCTGTTTACCTACAACGGTCATCCGGCGGTGGATCGCAACCCGGAAGTGATGATCCTCAATGGCAGCGAAACCCAGCGCATTCAGCGTCAACCGGCGCTGGAAAAGAAGCTGCGCCAGAACCTGCAAAAACATGGCTTCAAGAAAGCTACGCGCAAGAGTGCAATGGATCGTCCCGGCGAGATGTTTACCTTGCCGGATGATTCCGCCTGGCTCGGGTTCATGCACGAAGGGCTGGCCACACTGCGCGCCGCAGATTGGAAAATCGAGATCAGTCCCGGTTTCCATTTCGATGTACAACCGGTTGAACAGTGGTACGCCGAGGTCGAAGAAGAGGCCACGCATCAGTGGTTTGATCTGCAGTTGGGTATCGTCGTCAACGGCGAGCGCTACAGCTTGCTGCCGATCCTTCTGCACCTGTTGCGGACCCAGCCGCGCTTGCTCGACCCGGTCAATCTGGCGCAGCGCAGCGATGATGAAAAACTCCTGATCGAGCTCAAGCCCAGCGGTTTTGGCGACCCGGCCGGCGCCAAGGTCGCGTTGCCGCTGAGTCGGGTCAAACCGCTGATGGCGACGCTGGGCGAGCTGTATCTGGGCGGACACCAGGGCGATGCACTGCGCTTGACCGCTCCAGACGCCGCACGCCTGAGTATGCTCGATGGCGTACCGCTGGACTGGCAGGGCGGCGAACGCCTGCGCACTTTTGCCAAGCGTCTGCAGAATTCCAGTCACGCCCAGGTTGCTGCGCCGGCCGGCCTCAACGCGCAACTGCGCCCGTATCAGCTCGAAGGCTTGAACTGGATGCAGACCCTGCGCGAGCTGGAGGTCGGCGGCATTCTGGGCGATGACATGGGCCTGGGCAAAACCCTGCAGACCCTGGCGCATCTGCTCACCGAAAAACACGCCGGGCGCCTGGACTGTCCGGCACTGGCGGTGATGCCGACCAGCCTGATTCCCAACTGGCTCGACGAGGCCGAGCGCTTCACGCCGCAGTTGAAAGTCCTGGCGCTGCACGGGACCGGGCGGCAGAAGGACTTTGCCAATCTCGCCGAATACGACTTGGTGCTAACCACTTACGCATTGCTGCCCAGGGATCTGGAGATCTTGCAGCCGCAGCCGTGGAGCGTGCTGATTCTCGACGAAGCGCAGAATATCAAGAACCCGCTGAGCAAAGCCGCGCAGGCCGCCCGTGACTTGCAGGCCCGTCAGCGCTTGTGTCTGAGCGGTACGCCACTGGAAAACCACCTCGGCGAGCTGTGGTCGCAGTTCCATTTCCTCATGCCCGGCTGGCTCGGCGACAGCAAATCCTTCAATCGCGATTACCGCACACCCATCGAGAAGCACGGCAATGTCCAGCGCATGCAGCACCTGACCGCGCGCATCAAGCCGTTTTTGCTGCGGCGCAAGAAGGATCAGGTCGCCACCGAGTTGCCGCCGAAAACCGAGATCATCCACTGGGTCGAACTCAGTGATGGTCAGCGCGACGTCTATGAGACGGTGCGCGTGGCGATGGACAAAAAGGTCCGCGACGAAATCGCCCGCAGCGGCGTGGCGCGCAGTCAGATCATCATCCTTGATGCGCTGCTCAAGCTGCGTCAGGTCTGCTGCGATCTGCGCCTGGTCAATATGCCGCTCACGGCAAAGGCGTTGCGCTCGGGCAGCGGCAAGCTGATCAGCCTGATGGAGATGCTCGAAGAATTGCTCGGCGAAGGGCGGCGCATTCTGCTGTTTTCCCAATTCACCTCGATGCTGGCGCTGATTGAGCAGGAGTTGCAACAGCGCGGTCTTGCCTACTCATTGCTGACCGGCGACACCACCGATCGGCGCACGCCAGTCAAGGATTTCCAGGGCGGCAAGGTGCCGTTGTTTCTGATCAGCCTCAAGGCCGGCGGTACCGGTCTGAACCTGACGGCGGCAGACACGGTGATTCACTTCGACCCGTGGTGGAACCCGGCGGTGGAGAATCAGGCGACTGATCGGGCGTATCGTATCGGCCAGAACAATCCGGTGTTCGTCTACAAGTTGATTGCCAAAGGCACCGTCGAAGAGAAGATCCAGGCGTTGCAGCAGGAGAAGGCTGCGCTGGCCGGGGCGGTGCTTGAGGGTGGCACGACGGGGGGATTCAAACTGGAACAGAGTGATATCGAGGCGTTGTTTGCGCCGTTGCCGGTTTCCAAGGGTTGAGCCCTGAGTGATTGCGCAATATTGGATGACCCCATCGCTGGCAAGCCAGCTCCCACAGATATCGAGTTGAATCACAATCTTCGGTACAGCTCATAACCCTGTGGGAGCTGGCTTGCCAGCGATAGCTATCTAACCGGCGACGACGCTTTCAACGCTTGTCGATCTTGTCCGGCAACGGCGCAAACAGCGCTTCAATATCATCGCTCTGCAATTTCCAGTCCCCGGCCTTGCGCCCATCGAGCACGCCCGCTGCCAGGTCAGACTTTTCCTTCTGCAGGTGCTGAATCTTCTCTTCCACTGTGCCCCGGGCAATCATCTTGTAGACGAACACCGGTTTCTCCTGGCCGATTCGATAGGCCCGATCCGTCGCCTGATTCTCGGTTGCCGGGTTCCACCACGGGTCGTAGTGAATCACCGTATCGGCTTCGGTCAGGTTCAAGCCGACGCCACCGGCCTTCAGGCTGATCAGGAAGATCTGCCGCGTGCCGCTCTGGAATTCCTTCACCGGTGTGCGCCGGTCACGGGTCTGGCCGGTGAGCAGGGCGTAGGCGATCTTGCGTTTTTTCAACTCCTCTTCGATCAATGTCAGCATCGAAGTGAATTGCGAGAACAGCAGAATCCGCCGGCCTTCCTCAAACAACTCCTCAAGCATTTCCATCAGGCTGTCGAGCTTGCCCGAAGTGCTGCCGCGCGGGGGCAGGGTGGCGTCGTTGACCAGGCGCAGATCGCAGCAGACCTGGCGCAGCTTGAGCAATGCTTCGAGAATGATGATCTGGCTGCGTGCCACGCCTTTGCGAGTGATCTCGTCACGGACTTTCTTGTCCATCGCCAAGCGCATGGTTTCGTACACATCACGCTGCGCTTCGTTGAGTTCGACCCAATGGATGATTTCGGTTTTCGGCGGCAGCTCAGTGGCGACCTGCTCTTTGGTGCGGCGCAGCAGAAACGGTTTTATCCGACCGTTGAGGTGCTGCAGTCTGACTTCGCTACCGCGCTTTTCGATCGGCACACGGTAATCGGCATTGAAGCTTTTCGCGTCGCCGAGCCAGCCCGGCAGCAGGAAGTGGAACAGCGACCACAGCTCGCCCAAGTGGTTTTCCAGCGGCGTGCCGCTGAGGCACAGGCGCTGGCGCGCGTTCAGCTCGCGGGCGGCCTGGGCGGCTTTGCTGTTGGGGTTCTTGATGTATTGCGCTTCGTCCAGCACCAGAACGTGCAGCGGCTGTTTGGCCAAGCGCTCAAGGTCCTTGGGCAACAGGGCGTAAGTGGTGAGGATCAGGTCGAAGTCGGCCAGATTGTCGAAGTGCTTTTTGCGCGTGGCGCCGTACAGCGCGAGGACTTTCAGCTGCGGGGTGAAGTGCGCCGCCTCGTCGAGCCAGTTCGGAATCAGGCTGGTCGGCATCACCACCATGCACGGACGATCGAGGCGTCCGGCGTTCTTCTCGCTGAGAATATGCGCCAGGGTCTGTAGGGTTTTGCCCAGGCCCATGTCGTCCGCGAGAATGCCGCCGACTTCGAGTTGTCGCAGCGATTGCATCCAGCTCAAACCTTCGAGCTGATACGGGCGCAGCGTTGCATTCAGACCTTGCGGCGCTTCGGCAGTGAAATCGCGGATGTCGCGCAGGCGCTGGGCGAAGGTGCGCATCTGCTCGCCGCCTTCCCACAACAGCGGCAGGCCTTCCAGCGAATTGAGCCGGGTGGCGTCAGCCTTGCTCAGGCGCAGGGTGGTTTCGCCCGGCTCCTGCAAATAGAACTCGCCCAGCGTCATCAATACCGGCTTCAAGCGACCGAGCGGCAGCGCCACTTGCAACGGCCCATGCTCGCTGGTGCGTTGCGGAATGTTCACCAGAATCAGCTCGTCATCGCGACGACGGGCGAGGCGTTCCGGGTTGAGGATCTCGGTGTGCGAGCGCATCAGATTCAGCAGAATCGGCAGCAGGCTCAGGCGCTCGCCGTTGACGATGATACCCAGTTCCAGATCGAACCAGTCGCGCTCCGGCGCCTGTTCGACGGTGGCGTACCAGTCGTCGACGGCGGTCAGGTCGAAACCGAATTCCTCATCGATCTGCAACTCCCAGCCCTGGCTGCGCAACTTCGGCAAGTCATTCAGCGTGAAGGTCAGCCAGGCGCTGTCGTTGACCATCTCGTAGAGTTCGCCGGCGCTTTCCGGCAGGGCTTTGCTCTGCCTTGTGGCGATGCGGAAACCGAGGATGCGTAACTGTTCGCGGTAGGACTGTTCGACGTCCGGGTGGCGTTTTATCCGCAGGGTCTGCGCTTCCTGACGGATCAGGATATCGCTGTGTTTTTGCCCGCTGACGTATTCGTCCAGATAGCTGAACGACAGTGCCGCGCGATGCTGAATGTAGCGCTGCATCTTGCCGTTGCGCGGCTCGAAGGCGCTGAATTCGACGCTCGCCAGCCATAGGCGTGGCACCGGTTGCACGTTGTCCACCAGCACTTGCGGCGGCGCTTTCGGGCTACGGTTCTCCAGCACGGCCTGGAGTTTTTCCAGCAACTCGGCATCTTTCGCGGCGGCGGGGTAGTCGAGGGTTTCCTGGATTTTCAGCAGCACCGCCGCGCAGTGTTTGCAGTTGCTGCGCACCGGGCAGGTACAGGTGGCGTCGACCAGCAACAGCGTCGCTTTAGCTGACTCGCGCAGATGGATGGTCTGTCGGTAAACGCTACCGCCAGAACCTTCGCAACTGGCGGTGATGGTCGCATCGCCGACCTGGGCGATGCGCACTCGATTCTCCAAAGCGTAGCGGCGGCCGCGCTCCAGACTCTGTTCTTTGAATCGGCTGACCCACGACGGGGCCAGCGGTTTGCTCAGGGGCGGCGGCATAAGGACTTCGATCAGTCCGGCACGACTTCAGGCGCTTCGCGAGGCGCTGGCGCGGTCAGGGAAGTGATCTTGATCAGCAGGGCCAGATGACCGTTGTCGAGGTAATTGAGCTGGCCGTTCTTGGTGTGGCTGTCCTGGCGCAGGCGCTCACTGGCGGTGACCAGGCCATTGGCGTCGATCTGATTGACCCAGAAATCGGCGGTCACGTCGGTGAAGCGGCCGAGTTTCATTTCCAGCGTGCCCTCGATGGGGAACTGGCCGAACTGTTCCTGACCTTCGCTCACTGCGACTTTCGCCGGTGCTTCGCCGAGGCTCTGCTGCCAGGCTTTGTGCATCAACACGGTGTACTCGCCGCTGGCGGTGAGTTTGTTCACTACATCATTCAGCGCTGGGGTGCGCTGGCTGTCGCTGCCCAGACGCTGGGCGCCTGCGGCCCAGTCTTCCGGGGCGGCGCGGCTGACGATGGCCGGGACGGCATTCTGGCGCACCAGGATCATTTCGACCTGATACGTGTCATCGGCAAACGCCGTCGGTGCTGCAAGTGCAAGCAACAAAGTCAGAGAGCGGAACAGGCGCATCGGGCGTCCTTCAAGCGGATTTCGGGATGAGACGCTCAAACAGCGCCTCGACAGTATTGAAACGTTCTTCCGGGCGCTCCATCGGCACCTGGAATTTAAACATCGTCGCGCCTTCGAACTTGTAGCGCTTGGGCTGCGTCTGGATCAGCTTGATCAGGGTCATCGGGTCAACCGGCGTCTGCGCTTCGAACTCGATGCGTCCGCCTTGCGGCCCGCCGTCGACTTTCTTGATGCCGAGCTTTTCCGCCTGCAATTTCAACGCGGTGATCCGCACCAGGTTCTTGGTCGGTTCCGGCAACAGGCCAAAGCGGTCGATCATCTCCACCTGCAGGTCCTTGAGGCCTTCCTCGTCGGTGGCCGAGGCGATGCGTTTATACAGAATCAGCCGCGCATGCACATCCGGCAGATAATCTTCCGGAATCAGCGCCGGCACCCGCAGATTGACTTCCGGGCCGCCACCCAGCGGTTGATCGAGGTTCGGCTGCTCGCCCTTGCGGATCGACTTCACCGCGCGCTCGAGCATTTCCATGTACAGGGTGAAACCGACGGCCTGAATCTGCCCGCTCTGACCGTCGCCGAGCAGTTCGCCGGCGCCACGGATTTCCAGGTCGTTGGTGGCCAGGACGAAACCGGCGCCGAGGTCCTGGGTATTGGCGATCGCTTCCAGACGTTTTTCCGCGTCCGAAGTGATTTGCTGGCGTGGCGGTGTCAGCAGGTAGGCGTAAGCCTGGTGGTGACTGCGGCCGACACGACCACGCAACTGGTGCAGCTGGGCCAGGCCGAACTTGTCGGCGCGCTCGATGATGATGGTGTTGGCGCTCGGCACGTCGATGCCGGTCTCGATGATGGTCGAGGCGATCAGCACGTTGAAGCGCTTGTGGTAGAAGTCGCTCATCACCTGTTCGAGTTCACGTTCGCGCATCTGCCCGTGGCCGATACCGATGCGCGCTTCCGGCACCAGTTCGGCGAGGTCGGCGGCGCATTTCTCGATGGTCTTCACATCGTTGTGCAGATAGTAAACCTGACCGCCACGCAGCAGTTCACGCAGCAGGGCCTCTTTGACCGTGCTCTTGTTCTGTTCCATGACGAAGGTGCGCACCGACAGGCGCCGCGCTGGCGGCGTGGCGATGATCGACAGATCGCGCATGCCCGACACCGCCATGTTCAGCGTGCGCGGAATCGGCGTCGCGGTCAGGGTAAGGATGTCGACTTCGCTGCGCAGGGCCTTGAGCTGTTCTTTCTGGCGTACGCCAAAGCGGTGTTCTTCGTCGATGATCACCAGCCCGAGGTTTTTGATCTTCACATCATCGGACAGCAGCTTGTGCGTGCCGATGACGATGTCGATCTTGCCTTCCGCCAGATCGGCGATCGCCGCGTTGACTTCCTTGGCCGATTTGAAGCGACTCATCACTTCCACGGTCACCGGCCAGTCAGCGAAGCGGTCGCGGAAACTGTTGTAGTGCTGCTGGGCGAGCAGGGTGGTCGGCACCAGAATCGCCACCTGACGACCGCCGTGTACGGCGATGAACGCGGCGCGCATGGCTACTTCGGTCTTGCCGAAGCCAACGTCGCCGCAGACCAGACGATCCATCGGTTTCGGCGCGAGCATGTCTTCGCGTACCGCCTCTATGGTCGCTTGCTGGTCCGGGGTTTCCTCGAACGGGAAACCGGCGCTGAAGGTGGCGTAGTCGGCCTTCGGGTCGGCGAAGGCGTAACCTTCACGGGCGGCGCGACGGGCATAAATGTCGAGCAATTCGGCGGCGACGTCACGCACCTGCTCGGCGGCTTTGCGCTTGGCTTTCTGCCAGGTTTCCGAGCCGAGGCGGTGCAGCGGCGCGAGCGAATCGTCGCTGCCGGTGTAGCGCGCGATCAGGTGCAGGTTGGCCACTGGCACGTAGAGCTTGGCGTTCTCGGCGTATTCGAGGGTGAGGAACTCGGCGGCCTGATTGTCGATTTCCAGAATCGTCAGGCCCAGGTAGCGCCCGACGCCGTGGTCGATATGCACCACCGGCGCGCCTTCGCGCAGTTCGGTGAGGTTCTTGATCACCGCATCGTTGCTGACGTCGCTGCGCTTTTCGCGGCGACGACGTTGCATGACCCGTTGGCCGAACAGCGGACTTTCCGCCACCAGAGCTAGCGCGGGGTCGTCGAGCAGCAGACCTTCGTCGAGCGGGGCAATGGTGATCGCCAGACGATCCTTGCTGGCGACGAAGTCAGGCCAGCTGTCGACGGTTTTCGGCCGCAACTTCAGACGTTCCAGCAGTTCCAGCAGGACTTCGCGACGACCCGCCGATTCAGCGGTGAACAACACGCGACCGGGGAATTCTTCGAGGAAGCCGGCCAGCGCGGCCAGCGGTTGCGTGGCCTTGGCTTCGATGGCCAGATCGGGCAGCGCATGTGCCGGGAAGCGCTCACGGCCGACGCCGCTTTCAACGTCCTGTTGACTGGCAACGACCCGTGGCCAGTTCTTCAGGCGCGCGAAGCAGTCTTCCACTGGCAGGAACAGTTCGGCCGGTGGCAATAAAGGACGCGATGGATCGACGCGGCGTTCTTCGTAACGATTGCGCACGTCGTTCCAGAAGTTTTCCGCCGCCTGCTCGATGCCCGGCAGCGAGAACACTTGTGTGTCCTGAGGCAGGTAATCGAACAGCGTCGAAGTTTCGTCGAAGAACAGCGGCAGGTAGTACTCGATGCCGGCCGGAGTGATGCCGCTGCTCAAATCCTGAAAGATCGGGCAGCGGCGGAAGTCGACGTCGAAGCGCTCACGGAAACGCGCCTTGAAGCGGGTGACTGCGTCTTTCTGCAACGGAAACTCGCGGGCCGGCAGCAGCTTGACCGACTCGACCTTGTCGATTGAACGCTGGGTTTCCGGATCGAAGGTGCGCAGGGTTTCGATTTCGTCGTCGAACAGGTCGATGCGATACGGCAGTTTGCTGCCCATCGGGAACAGGTCGATCAGCGCGCCGCGTACGGTGAACTCGCCGTGCTCGTACACCGTGTCGACATAGCGATAGCCGCTGGCTTCGAGCCGCGCGCGCATCTGTTCGACGTCGAGCTTCTGGCCGATATCCAGCACCAGGCTGCTGCCGAGCAGGAATTTGGTCGGCGCCAAGCGATGCAGGGCGGTGGTGATCGGTACCACCAGCACGCCGTGGGCCAGTTCCGGCAGGCGATACAGGCTGGCGATGCGCTGGGAGATAATGTCCTGGTGCGGCGAGAACAGGTCGTAGGGCAGGGTTTCCCAGTCGGGGAAATGCAGTACGGGCAAATCCGGGGCGAAGAAACTCAGCTCCTGTTCCAGCCGTTCGGCGCTTTGGCTGTCGGCGGTCAGCAGCAGGGTAAAGCGCTTGGCAGCGCTGGCAGCCTCGGCAATCGCCAGGCTGAGGGCGGCACCGGGCAGATTGCCCCAGTGCTGTTTACCTGCTTCGGCAGGGAGTAACGGTAGACGCAGAACAGGCACGGAAGGTTGAGCTCCAGGCGTTGCGACAAAGTCGGTAATTGTAGCGGCCTCCGGTGCCGCCTGTCAGTTGCAGACTGCGTCTATCTTCACGGTTTGGACGAAATGTAGTGGTAACCATAAAAACGAGCACTTTTTTCATGGTTATGTAGTGCCGAAACCGGGTGGTGTTACGGAGGGTTACAGACATCGTCTAACAGTCGTCGAAAAATTGACTGCGCTGAAAGCCCCGGTTTTACTGGGCTGGAGAAAGGCGTAAATTTTTTGAACGGGATTTTGTTACCGATTGCGCGACAAGCGCGCATTGCTGAAAGGGCTTGTCGGCGGCATAATGTAGCCCCTTTTTTCTGCCCCTACATGTGGAAGGTTACCGTGACTCAGAAGCCCGACCAGTGTCTTGGTGAATGGATCGACCGTGAAGCACTCGCAGAAGCGATGATTCCGCTTATCGGTCAGCTCTACCGCAATAACAACGTGGTTAGCTCGATCTATGGCCGCAGCCTGATCAACCAGTCTGTCATCGCGATTCTCAAAGCTCACCGCTTTGCTCGCCACCGTTCTTCCGACGACAGCGAACTCTCCGTCCACGAAACATTCCCACTGCTCAAGGCCATGAGCGAGCTCAAGCTCGGCGCGGCGTCGGTGGATCTGGGCAAGCTGGCGTTCAAATTCCGCAATGAAGGCAACGGCCGCAGCGCCGAGCAGTTCGTGCGTGAAGAGATGGCTGACGTGGTTGGCCAGCAGAACGCCTCGGCCCGCAAAGGCACCGACGTTGTTCTTTACGGCTTCGGTCGTATCGGCCGTCTGCTGGCGCGCATCCTGATCGAGAAAACCGGTGGTGGCGACGGCCTGCGTCTGCGCGCCATCGTCGTGCGCAAAGGCGCCGAGAACGACCTGACCAAACGCGCCAGCCTGCTGCGTCGCGATTCGGTACACGGTTCGTTCAACGGCACCATTACCATCGATGAAGAAAACAACACCATCACCGCCAACGGTAACCTGATCCAGGTGATCTACGCGAAGAACCCGACCGAGGTGGATTACACCCAGTACGGCATCAAAGACGCGCTGCTGGTGGACAACACCGGTGTCTGGCGTGACGCCGATGGCCTGGGTCAGCACCTGGCCTGCCCGGGTATCGACCGCGTTGTTCTGACCGCGCCTGGCAAGGGCAAGCTGAAGAACATCGTTCACGGCATCAACCACGGTGAAATCACCGCTGACGACAAGATCGTCTCGGCTGCTTCCTGCACCACCAACGCCATCGTGCCGGTGCTCAAAGCGGTCAACGACAAGTTCGGCATCATCAACGGTCACGTCGAAACCGTTCACTCGTACACCAACGACCAGAACCTGATCGACAACTTCCACAAGGGCGATCGCCGTGGCCGCAGCGCCGCGCTGAACATGGTGATCACCGAGACCGGCGCCGCCACCGCTGCTGCCAAGGCTCTGCCTGAGCTGGCCGGCAAGCTGACCGGTAACGCGATTCGTGTTCCGACGCCAAACGTGTCGATGGCCATTCTCAACCTCAACCTTGAGAAAGCCGCCACCCGCGAAGAGATGAACGAGTACCTGCGCTACATGGCTCTGCACTCCGAGCTGCACAAGCAGATCGACTTCGTCAATTCGCAGGAAGTGGTGTCGACTGACTTCGTTGGCTCGCGTCACGCCGGTGTAGTCGACGCTGAAGCGACCATCGTGCAGGACAACCGCGTCGTTCTGTACGTCTGGTACGACAACGAGTTCGGTTACAGCTGCCAGGTGGTACGCGTGATGGAAGACATGGCTGATGTGAATCCGCCAGCGTTCCCGCGCTAAGCTTCAGGCTTGAATGAAAACGCCCCGACATTTTGTCGGGGCGTTTTTGTTTGTGGGCCTGTTGGATCTTCGGCGTCCTTGCCGGCCTCTTCGCGAGCAGGCTCGCTCCCACACTGGATCAGTGTCGTTCACAATCTTCTGTGGGAGCGAGCCTGCTCGCGAAAGCATTCTGTCAGGCGCCGCTGGCTACCGAGGCCTGCGCGGTGCGCAACTCATGCCGGTTGCCACGGAATAGCACCAGTGTCGCAATCAAGCCCAACACCGCCGCGCCACTTAGCCAGATGCCCGGTGCTGCCTTGTTGTCCAGCACATGAATCAGATAGGTGCACGCTGCCGGAGTAAATCCGCCGAACGTCGCCGTTGCCAAACTGTAAGCCAGGGAAAACCCGGTCGTGCGCACTTCCACCGGCATGATCTCGGTCAGCGCCACCACCATCGCGCCGTTGTACGAGCCGTACAGGAACGACAGCCACAATTCGACAATCAGCAAATGGCTGAAGCTCGGATTCGCCACCAGCCACGACAGTGCCGGATACGCCGTGAGGATCGCCAGAATTGTCGCCGCCAGCAGTAAGGGTTTTCGGCCGATCTTGTCGGATACCGCGCCCATCACCGGTAGCCAGAAGAAGTTCGACAAGCCGATGCACACCGTCACCAGCAAGGCGTCGAGGTCCGACAGATGCAGCTCAGCCTTGCCAAACGTCGGCGTGTACGCAGTGATCAGGTAGAACGACACCGTGGTCATCACCACCAGCGCCATGCCGGCAATGACGATGCCGAAGTTCTGCCCGATCGAGCGGACGATTTCGCCGAGGGTAGGGCGGTGGGTTCGCGCCTGGAATTCCGGAGTTTCTTCCAGCGAGCGACGGATGAAGAAAATCACCGGCACGATCATGCAGCCAATCAGAAACGGCACGCGCCAGCCCCATTCGCCCATTTGCTCCGGACTCAGCCAGTGGTTGAGGCCAACGCCGAGCAGACCGGCGAACACCACGGCTGCCTGTTGGCTGGCGGACTGCCAACTGACGAAAAAGCCTTTACGCCCCGGCGTAGAAATTTCCGCCAGATACACCGACACACCGCCCAGTTCCACGCCCGCCGAGAAGCCTTGCAACAGACGGCCGAACAACACCAGTAGCGGCGCGGCGACGCCGAGCGTCGCGTAGCCAGGCACGCAGGCAATCAACACCGTACCGGCGGCCATCATCGCCAAGGTGATGATCAGTCCTTTGCGCCGTCCGTGACGGTCGATATAGGCACCGAGGAAAATCGCCCCCAGCGGGCGCATCAGGAAGCCGGCGCCGAAGGTCGCCAGCGACAGCATCAGCGAAGCGAAGGCGCTGTCGGTGGGGAAGAAGGTTTTGGCGATGGCCGTGGCATAGAAGCCGTAGACCATGAAGTCGAACATTTCGAGGAAGTTGCCGCTGACAACGCGAAAGATCGCTTTGCCTTTGCCCGTGGTGGAGGACATGGGAGGTACTCACTGTTCAATTTTGTATAAAGGCGTTGCAGCCATGGGGAAGCGAGCGGGCGCTTGTAGTTCATAATGGCCGCCGTGGTTTTGCGGGGAGATGAAGAATTGTTAACTGGACGCTGGTTGGGGCTTGTGGTGTTGGCGGTGGCAATCGGCGGCTGCGGCAACGGCGATTCCCTGGAACAGGTCGGTGGCTCGACCATGGGCAGCACCTGGTCGGTCAAATACGTGCGCCACGCCGGGGTCGCCGATCCTGCGCAAGTGCGCGGTGAAGTGGAGCGCATCCTCGGCGAAGTCGATCAACAGCTGTCGACTTACCGCAGTGACTCCGTCATCGAGCGTTTCAACGCCTTGCCCGCCGATAGCTGCCAAGCCATGCCGGCAGCGGTGCTCGAATTGGTCCGTATCGGCGAACAGCTTTCAATGCAAAGCGAAGGCTCCTACGACCTGACCGTGGAACCGCTGCTGGACCTCTGGGGATTCGGCCCGCAAGGACGCGAGGAAAAGATCCCTGATGCGGCCGCTGTGGCCGAGGTCATGCAGCGGGTCGGCCATCAGCACCTGCGCATCGATGGCGAGCGGTTGTGCAAGGACGCCGCCGTCGAAGTCGACTTCAACAGCATTGCCGCCGGTTACGCCGTGGATACCATCGCCGCCAGATTGCAGGGCATGGGCATCGACAATTACCTGGTCGAAGCCACGGGCGAACTCAAGGCCCGGGGCAAGAAGCCGGATGGTTCAGCGTGGCGCATCGCTCTCGAAGAGCCTCGCGATGACCAGCAAGTGGCCGAGCGGATTATCGATGTCGATGGCTACGGCGTGTCCACCTCCGGTGACTACCGCCATTATTTTCTGCAGGACGGTCGACGTTATTCCCACACCTTCGATGCACGCAGCGGAAGACCGGTCCTACACGACCTGGCGTCAGTCACGGTGATTCATCCTTCAGCGTTGATGGCCGATGGACTATCGACACTGTTGCTGATTCTCGGGCCGGAAAGGGCGCGGGACTATGCCCAAGAGCATGACATTGCTGCATTCTTTGTCCTGCGTGCCGATACAGGTTTCGTCACCCGCAGCAGTCAGGCATTTGCGCAGCTTGTCGGTGAAAAAACTGACCGAAGACAAGACGAAAGCTGGCGTTGTAGTGCAGGCAAAAGTAGCCTACGACGCGACCAAGGGTTAATGTGCGCGGCGTTGACGCTTCTATAGACTGTGTCCGGGTTCTCTACTGGCCCCCAATTGTTCCTTCGCGCCGCCGTTCGGCGTGATTTAGCCGCCGGTGCTGCTGGCACCGCGGCCTGTTCTGAGGAGTACGCATGGCTGTCTACAACTACGACGTGGTGGTACTGGGTTCCGGCCCGGCGGGAGAAGGCGCGGCAATGAACGCCGCCAAAGCGGGGCGCAAGGTCGCGATGGTCGACAGCCGTCGTCAGGTCGGCGGCAACTGCACCCACCTCGGCACCATCCCGTCCAAGGCACTGCGTCACTCGGTGCGGCAGATCATGCAGTTCAACACCAACCCGATGTTCCGCGCGATCGGCGAGCCACGCTGGTTCTCCTTCCCGGACGTGTTGAAAAGCGCCGAAAAAGTCATTTCCAAACAAGTCGCATCGCGCACCGGCTACTACGCCCGTAACCGCGTCGACGTGTTCTTCGGTACCGGCAGCTTCGCCGACGAGCAAACCATCGAAGTGGTCTGCGGCAACGGCGTGGTCGAGAAGCTGGTGGCCAAGCACATCATCATCGCCACCGGTTCGCGCCCGTATCGCCCGGCGGACATCGATTTCCACCACCCGCGCATCTACGATAGCGACACCATCCTCAGCCTCGGTCACACCCCGCGCAAACTGATCGTTTACGGCGCTGGTGTGATCGGTTGCGAATACGCATCGATCTTCAGTGGTCTGGGTGTGCTGGTCGAACTGGTCGACAACCGTGGCCAGTTGCTGAGCTTCCTTGACTCGGAAATTTCCCAGGCGCTGAGCTACCACTTCAGCAACAACAACATCACCGTGCGTCACAACGAAGAGTACGACCGCGTCGAAGGCGTGGACAACGGCGTGATCCTGCACCTGAAATCCGGCAAGAAGATCAAGGCCGACGCCTTGCTCTGGTGCAATGGCCGTACCGGCAACACCGACACGCTGGGTCTGGAAAACATCGGGGTCAAGGTCAACAGCCGTGGCCAGATCGAAGTCGACCAGAACTACCGCACCTGCATAGAGAACATCTACGGCGCCGGTGACGTGATCGGCTGGCCAAGCCTGGCCAGTGCCGCCCACGACCAGGGTCGTTCGGCCGCTGGCAGCATCGTCGACAATGGCAGCTGGCGCTTCGTCAATGACGTGCCGACCGGCATCTACACCATTCCGGAGATCAGCTCGATCGGCAAGAACGAGCAGGAGCTGACCCAGGCGAAAGTGCCGTACGAAGTCGGCAAGGCCTTCTTCAAGAGCATGGCGCGGGCGCAGATTGCCGGTGAGCCGCAAGGCATGCTGAAGATCCTCTTCCACCGCGAAACGCTGGAAGTGCTCGGCGTGCACTGCTTCGGTTATCAGGCGTCGGAGATCGTGCACATCGGTCAGGCGATCATGAACCAGCCGGGCGAGCTGAACACCCTGAAGTATTTCGTCAACACCACGTTCAACTACCCGACCATGGCCGAAGCCTATCGGGTAGCGGCGTACGACGGCCTCAATCGGCTTTTTTGACGGGCTCCGGCCGGTGGCCTGAGCCGGCCGGGGAGACCGATTTCAGCAATTCTCAAGGGTGGCAGTGGCCAAACCGGGAAAGTCTGTAATCAGGCTGTCAACGCCGAAGTCGGCGAGTCTGCGCATCAGTGCAGGCTCGTTGACGGTCCACACCGACACGTGCAGGCCCTGACGCTGCGCCTTCTGCAGGCGTTCCGGCGTACACAGCGTCCAGTTCAACGCGAGAATTTCGCAACCGTAGCTGGCCGCCACCTTCAACGGATCGAGCCACGCGTATTCGGCCACCAGGCCACGGGATACGTCCGGTACCAGGTCCAGCGCTGCCTTCAAGACTTCCCGTGAACTCGAGGTGATCGTCACCTTGTCGAGCAGGCCATGCCGTTGAGCCATTTCCCGAATCGCCAGCACGGTAGTCGCCGCGCGGGTGCGTGAAGCGCTTTTGACTTCCAGCTGCCAGTGCTCGAAATCACATTTCTCGAACAACTCTTCCAGCGTCGGAATCGGGCACGGCTGGATCCAGCCCGGGCCACCCTTGCGCGCGTCGTAGGTCACCAGTTCGGCGGCGGTGTGCTCGACGACTTTGCCGCGACGGTCGGTGGTGCGCTTGAGCGTCGGGTCATGGATGACCATCAGCTCGCCGTCCTTGGACAGGTGCAGATCCAGTTCGCAGCGGCGCACGCCGTGCTTGAGGCATTCCTGAAAGCTGCTCAGGGTGTTTTCCGGTGCTTCGCCCTTGGCGCCGCGGTGGCCGTAGATGAGGGTCACGGTGCTTCCTTAAGTTAAATGCCAGATTCGTTCTGTTCGCGGGCCAGACGGCGTTCCTGAGCCTGCTTCTGCAAAATGTAGCGAGCGAGCAACTGGCGCTGGGCATCGGTCGGGCGCTCGAACTCGGTGCCGACGTCATAGCCATCGCCCTTGGGATCGCAATGGGTGACCCGGGCGCGCAGCAGCAGGCCAAGCGCCTGCGGCATCAGCACCAGTTTCACCGACAGGTGCGCGCCGGTGGCAATCGGGGTCGGGTACTGAAAGTCGATCCCGCCCTCGGAGATGATCACCGGCTGCGGCTCGCCGATGTGTCCGAGCACCGTCAGGGCGATTACCTGGCTGAGCAGGTCGATGCGTTTGTTCTGCGATTTGAGGAACGCCGCGATGGCGCGGTCGCGCTCGCTGATCTGTCGCAACAGGTGCTGCGACTCGAATTCGCTCAGGTGCAGTTCGCTGAGCAGGTTGAATAGTGGGGAAGCATCCTGCAACACTTCCTGGCCTGCGGCTTCGGGAGCGGACAGGGGCCGAATTTCCAGTGCGATCGTGTCCTCGATACGGTAGTATTCGCGGCGATCTTCTTCATCTAATGTCGACATGGCGAACCCATGGTAGCGGCGGTGGTCTGAGTGTAAAGCTGGTTTTCGACCCCCGCCACAAGGACGTTCCTTTTCCCTCCGAACAAGCCCCGACATGTTCAGACCTCTCTTCGTATTTATCGGCACGCGTTATACCCGTGCAAAGCGTCGCAATCATTTTGTGTCATTCATTTCCCTGACTTCGATGATCGGGCTCGCCCTTGGCGTGGTCGTGATGATCGTTGTGCTGTCGGTGATGAACGGCTTCGACCATGAGATGCGCACCCGCGTGCTGGGCATGGTGCCCCACGCCACTCTCGAGACCGGCGAGCCGATCAATGACTGGCAGAGCCTGGCCGACAAGGTCAAGCAGAACCGGCAGGTGACGGCGGTGGCGCCGTTCACCCAGATGCAGGGCCTGCTGACCAATAACGGTCAGGTTTCCAAAGTGTTGCTCAATGCCATTGATCCTGCGCTCGAGCGCAATGTGTCGATCATCGACAACTTCATGAAGCAGGGCAAACTCGACGACCTGACGCCCGGCAGCTTCGGCATCGTCATCGGCGACAAGGCCGCGACCAAGCTCGGCGTCGGCATCGGTGACAAGGTCACCTTCGTCGCACCGGAGGTCAGCGTGACCCCGGCCGGGATGTTCCCGCGCATGAAGCGCTTCACCGTGGTTGGGATTTTCCATGTCGGTGCCGGTGAGCTCGACGGCTACCTCGGCGTGACCAATCTGCAGGATCTGGCGAAAATGCACCGCTGGAAAGCCGATCAGGTGCAGGGCCTGCGGCTGAAGTTCGACGACCTGTTCCAGGCACCGCGTGAGGCGTGGAACATCGCCCAGCAGCTCGGCGAAGATCGTTACTACGCCCGCGACTGGACCCGCACCCACGGCAACCTGTATCAGGCGATCCGCATGGAAAAAGCCATGATCGGGCTGCTGTTGCTGCTGATCGTCGCCGTCGCCGCGTTCAACATCATTTCCACGCTGGTGATGGTGGTGAACGACAAGAAGGGCGACATCGCCATTCTGCGTACCCTCGGCGCGACACCGGGCACGATCATGCGCACGTTCATGGTTCAGGGCACGGTAATCGGCGTGGTCGGCACGGCCATTGGCGCGGTGGTCGGGATTCTCGCGGCGCTGAATGTCAGTGCGGCCATTTCGGCGCTTGAAGGGCTGATCGGCCACAAGTTCCTTAATGCTGACGTGTATTTCATTGATTATCTTCCTTCGCAGGTACAGAGCCAGGACGTCGTCATGGTCTGCGCCGCTGCGTTGGTCCTGAGTTTCCTCGCCACCCTGTATCCCGCCTGGCGTGCCGCGCGCACCCAGCCGGCGGAGGCGTTACGTTATGAGTGAGTCGGGCATGAGTGAACAAGCAATTCTGAGCTGCCGTAACCTGGGCAAATCCTACGAGGAGGGGCCTGAGTCGGTACAAGTGCTGGCCGGCCTGCAACTGGAGTTGCACCCGGGCGAGCGTGTGGCGATCGTGGGTAAATCCGGTTCCGGCAAAAGTACCTTGCTCAACCTGCTCGGCGGCCTCGATACGCCGAGCAAGGGCAGCGTCTGGCTCGACGGTGAAGAACTGTCTGCGTTGAGCGAGAAAAAGCGTGGCCTGCTGCGCAATCGCGCGCTTGGTTTCGTTTATCAGTTTCACCATTTGCTGCCGGAATTCACCGCGCTGGAAAACGTCTGCATGCCGCTGTTGATCGGCAAGACCGCCATCCCGGAGGCGCGTCAGCGTGCCACGGCATTGCTGGAGCGCGTCGGTCTCGGCCATCGTCTGGAACACAAACCGGCGGAACTCTCCGGCGGCGAACGTCAGCGCGTGGCCATTGCCCGTGCACTGGTGAACAACCCGGGGCTGGTGATGCTCGATGAGCCAACCGGCAACCTTGACCTGCATACCGCCGAAGGCATTCAGGACCTGATGCTGGAGCTCAGCACTTCGATGCGCACAGCGTTCCTGGTGGTGACGCACGACATGAACCTGGCTCGCCAGATGGACCGCGTCCTGCAGTTGCAGGAAGGTTGCCTGACCCCCATCTGAATGGCTGAAACCCGGCGCCCGTAACGGTGCCGGGTCTTTTATTTCTATACGGTGCCCCAGCGAATGTTCAGACCGTTATCGATCTTTATCGGCACGCGCTATACCCGCGCCAAGCGCCGCAATCGCTTTGTTTCGTTCATTTCGATGACCTCGATGATCGGCCTCGCCCTCGGCGTGCTGGCGATGATCGTGGTGCTGTCGGTGATGAACGGCTTTCAGCGCGAAATGAGCTCGCGCATCCTCGGCATGGTGCCCCATGCGACCATCGTTGGCGTCAAGCCGATCGATGACTGGCAGCCAGTGGCCGCCGCTGCGATGAAAAATCCCGAAGTGACGGCCGCCGTGCCGTTCACAGAAATGGAAGGTATGCTTTCCTACAAGGGTTCGATGCAGCCGATCCAGATCAGCGGCGTTGATCCGGCCCAGGAAGGCAAGGTGTCGATCGTTGCCCAGCACATCGTCCAGGGTCGCCTCGATGCCTTGAAGCCGGGCGAATTCGGTGTGGTGATCGGTGAAATCACCGCGCGGCGTTTCCGCCTCAATGTCGGCGACAAGATCACTCTGATCGTCCCGGAAGTCAGCACCGCGCCGGGCGGTATCACCCCGCGCATGCAGCGCCTGAATGTGGTTGGCGTGTTCAAGGTCGGCGCCGAGCTGGACGGCTCGATGGGCCTGATTCACGTCGCCGACGCCGCGACCATGCAGCACTGGCAGCCAAATCAGGTGCAGAGCGTGCGTCTGGCGGTCAAGGATCTGTACGCGGCGCCGAAAGTGTCTGCGGACATTGCCGGTGGCCTCGGCGCCGACTTCAAGGCTGACGACTGGACTCACACCCAGGGCAGCCTGTTCAGCGCGATGAAGATGGAAAAAACCATGATCGGCCTGCTGTTGCTGATGATCGTCGCGGTGGCGGCGTTCAACATCATCGCGACGCTGATCATGGTGGTGAACGACAAGGGCGCCGACATCGCCATCCTGCGCACGATCGGCGCCACGCCCCGTCAGATCATGGCGATCTTCATGGTCCAGGGCACGGTGATCGGTATTGTCGGCACCATCATTGGCGGCGTGCTGGGCGTGATTGCGGCGCTCAATGTCAGTGAATTGGTCGGCTGGGTCGAGCGTGTGACCGGGCAGCACATCTTCAGTTCGGATGTGTATTTCGTCAGCAACCTGCCCTCGGAACTGCAGGGTGGGGATGTGCTGTTGATCTGCTCGGCGGGTTTCATCCTGAGCTTCCTGGCGACGGTGTATCCGGCGTGGCGGGCGGCGAAGATTGAGCCGGCGCATGCGCTGAGATATTCGTAAGCGACTCCATGCTCGTTCCCACGCTCTGCGTGGGAATGCCTCAACGGACGCTCTGCGTTCGGCTCTTGAAGGGACGCGGAGCGTCCCGGGCTGCATTCCCACGCAGAGCGTGGGAACGATCAGGTCCGAGGCAACTCGATTACAAACCGCGTCCAACCCGCTTCAGATTCGCAATGAATCTGCCCGCCATGGGCACGCACGATCGACTGGGTAATTGCCAAGCCCAACCCCGCATGCTCACTGCTGCCTTCCTGCCGCGACGGGTCCGCTCGATAGAAGCGGTCGAACAGACGTGGCAGTAATTGCGCTGAGACCCCCTCGCCACTGTTCTCGACGCAGACGCGCACAGCTTTCGCCTCGTCGACGATGCTCAAGCGAACGTACCCCTCGGCCGGGGTAAACCGCAGCGCGTTATCCAGCAGGTTCGACAAGGCCCGGCGCAACATGCCGCGATCACCTTCGATTTGCGCCTCACCTTCACGGCTCAAACTCACGCCGGCGTCTTCCGCCAATGGCGCAAAAAACTCCAGCAACATGTCAGCTTCATCCGCCAGTTCCAGCGGTTCGCGCTTGGGCGTCAGCAAACCGTGATCTGCCTTGGCCAGGTAGAGCATGTCGTTGACCAGTTGCGCCATCCATTGCAGTTCTTCGAGGTTGCTGTGCAGCGCTTCGCGGTAATCCTCCAGTGCCCGAGGGCGGGTGAGGGTGACCTGGGTGTGGGTCAGCAGATTCGACAACGGTGTGCGCAGTTCATGGGCGATGTCGGCGGAGAACGCCGAGAGGCGCTGAAACGAGTCGTCGAGGCGTGCGAGCATGGCGTTGAAGCTGTAGGCCATTTCTGCAAGCTCTGGTGGCATCTTCTCTTCAGGCAGTCGGGCATTCAGCGATTGCGCAGAAATCCCACGGGCCACCGCGCTCATCCGCCGCAACGGGCGCAGACCGCTGCGCGCGGCCCAGGCCCCGAGCACGGCAGTAGCCAGCGCCGACAGGCCGACGGTCAGCCAGATCAGATGCTGCATGCGCGTAAGAAAATGCTGGTGATGGGTGATGTCCAGCAGCAGCGTCAGTTGCGGCGAATCCGCTGTGTCCGGGTAGAGCGGGGCGCGCAGCACGCGGTAATCGGTGCCGTCATGGCTGATGGTCGACAGGCCTGTTTGCAGCGGCAGATTCTTCGGAATCTGCACCGAGCTGTCATACCAGTGCTGACCGTCGCCACTGGTAATGCGCAACGACAGATCGGCCTGACGGCTGAGTTCATCGGCCAGCCGCGCCTCGCGCTGGGCAGGTTGGAGATCCTGCAAGGCGCGGCGCAGGCCGATCAGTTTCGTCTCCAGTTGTTGCTGATCGAGTTCGATGAAGTGCGCCTCGCTGGCGCGGTCGAACAGCACCCCGGCGAACAGCGAGACCACCGCAGTGCAGGCGGCAAACAACAGCGCCAGGCGCGTGCTCAAGGACAGGCTACGCATCACAGCGAACGCTCTTCGAGCACGTAACCCATGCCGCGCACGGTGTGGATCAACTTGTTGGGGAAGTCATCGTCGATCTTCAGGCGCAAGCGGCGGATCGCCACTTCGATGACGTTGGTGTCGCTGTCAAAATTCATGTCCCAGACCTGCGAAGCGATCAGCGACTTCGGCAACACTTCACCCTGGCGGCGCAGGAGCATTTCCAGCAGGGCGAACTCCTTAGCGGTCAGGTCGATGCGCTGGCCGCTGCGTTCGACCCGGCGGCGGATCAGATCCAGGCGCAGATCGGCCAGTTGCAGGCTGGTTTCCTGGGCGATTGCGCTGCCGCGCCGCAACAGGCTGCGCACCCGCGCGAGCAGCTCGGAAAAGGCGAATGGCTTGACCAGATAATCGTCGGCGCCCAGTTCGAGGCCGTGAACCCTGTCCTCCACGGCGTCTTTGGCGGTGAGAAAAAGTACCGGCGTTTCGAGGCCAGCGCTGCGTACCGCTTGCAGAATCTGCCAGCCACTGCGCCCGGGCAGCATCACATCGAGGATCAACAGCGCGTAGTCACCGCTCAAGGCCAGTTGCTGGCCGCTGATGCCATCGGCCACCAGTTCGGTATTGAACCCGGCCTCGGTCAGGCCCTGACGCAGGTATTGGCCGGTTTTCGCTTGGTCTTCGACGATCAACAGTTTCATGGGCGACTCGGGCGGGGTTGGTATTTGGAAGGGCGAGGGCGTTATACCGTGAGATCCGGCGATAAGCGCCAAGCTGACAAAGTTGTAATCTGCCTGTCAGGTCGATGCCAGCACTGGGTGGTTAGAGTTTCCCACAGGCTGAACCTTGTCTCGTTGGAGTACGACCATGTTTTTGCGCACCTCGCTGAAAATAGCCACCTGTCTGCTGGCATTGAGTTCGCCAGCCTGGGCGGCACCCGCGCACACCTTCGCCTTCGGCCAGCCGGCAGCGGCGAGCCAGGCTACGCGCAGTATCGAAATCGTCATGGGCGACATGAACTTCGACCCGAAAGCCATACAGGTCAAGGCCGGTGAGACGGTTCGCTTTGTACTGGTGAATAAAGGCCAGTTGCTGCATGAATTCAACCTCGGTGATGCGGCGATGCATGCCAGTCACCAGCAGGAAATGTTGCAGATGCAGCAAAGCGGCATGCTTACGCCTACCGGCATGAAAGAAATGTCCCACGACATGGCGGGCATGAATCACGCGGCGATGGGCCACGGCATGCAGCATGACGACCCCAACAGCGTGCTGGTCGAGCCCGGTAAAACCGCCGAGTTGACCTGGACCTTCAGCAAGGCCACGGCGCTCGAGTTTGCCTGCAATATCCCCGGGCATTATCAGGCGGGCATGGTCGGCAAACTGACAGTCAGTCAGTAAGCACTCAAAGGCGCGGGCAAAGGCTGGTAGAATCCGCTGATTCTTCAGTCAGGTTTCCGCCATGCATCCCGCAGCCGAACATTCGCCGCTGGGCAAATCCAGCGAATACATCGCCACCTACACGCCGTCCCTGCTGTTCCCGATTCCGCGCACCGCGAAATGGGCCGAGCTGGGCCTGACCGCCGAAACCCTGCCGTATAAAGGCGTGGATTTCTGGAACTGCTTCGAGCTGTCGTGGCTGCTGCCCTCGGGCAAACCGGTGGTGGCGATCGCTGAATTCAGCATCCCGGCGGACTCGCCGAACATCATCGAATCGAAGTCGTTCAAGCTCTACCTCAACTCGCTGAACCAGACGCCGTTCGCCGACGTTGCCACATTGCAAGCGACGCTGGTCAAGGATCTGTCCGCCGCTGCCGGTAAACCTGTGGGCGTTCGGGTTCGCAGTCTGAAGGACGTCGAAGCCGAAGGCGTGGTGGCGTTGCCGGGCGTGTGCATCGACGATCTGGATATCAGCGTGAGCAACTATGAGCATCCGCGTCCGGAGCTGCTGCGTTGCGACAATTCGCGCGTGGTCGAGGAGAGCGTGCACAGCCACCTGCTCAAATCCAACTGCCCGGTGACCAGCCAGCCGGACTGGGGCAGCGTCGTGGTGGAATATCGCGGCGCGGCGCTGGATCACGCCAGCCTGCTGGAGTACATCGTCAGCTTCCGCCAGCATTCGGACTTCCATGAACAATGCGTTGAGCGGATTTTCCTCGATCTGCAGCGGTTGTTGAAACCTGAAAAGCTCACCGTGTTTGCACGTTACGTTCGCCGGGGTGGGCTGGATATCAATCCGTATCGCAGTACCGAAAGCGTACAACTGCCGAATCATCGGCTCGTACGTCAATAAAGATCCTGAATGTGCGACATCCAATGTGGAAGCGAGTCTGCTCGCGAATGCGGTGTGTCATTAAACGATGATGTCGACTGACACGACGCCTTCGCGAGCAGGCTCGCTCCCACAAGGGCTTGCATGCACATTTTGCAAATGAAAAAGCCCTGCCATCGCTGGCAGGGCTTTTTTGTGCGGCGGGGCGTCAGATGCCCATGCTGCCCAGCGCGTTGACGATGTTGCGCAGGGTGCTGGCGATAGCCGGATGTTCAAGCTCGAAGCGATCCACTGCCAGGTTCACACCATCGGCGATGCTCGCGTCCTGGGTGGCAGTTTCCAGCTGGATCTCCGATTCGATCTGCGCCATCAGCGCATGCAGATCATCACGCTCGGCTTCCGACAGCGGTGGATTGTGTTCCAGCTGCTCGCGCAGGGTATCGAGCTGTTTTTGCAGTTCTTGGGCGGGCATGGTGGTTTCCTTTTATCAATAGGCACTGGCATTGACCGCAGCCGCGCGCCAAAGGTCTATGGCTGACCTTTAGATTAATCCACTCTCGGTAAACCTGCATGACGCCGGTCAGGGCTTTTCGCCTTTGGCGCGGCGCAAGCTGATGTCGGCGAGGCAGGCGTCCAGTTCGCCGAGATGATCGATTACCGAATGCACGCCCAGGCCGAACAACTGCACAGTTGCCTTGCCGCGCAACTGTTCGCGCTCCTTTTGCGAGAGCGCCTGCCATTCGCTTGGGTTAAGGCCGCACAGCGAGCCACAGGACGCCAGGCCAATCGTCCATAACCCGGCATTCAGACCGGCCTGTAACAGGCGCGGCTCACCACTGACCAGCACGCAACCGTCGAGGCGGTCGATGTTCAAACTCATCAACGCCTGCCAGCACGCGTTGGGCGCTGGCCATGGATTCATTGTTGCTGAATGTTGCGTCGGTTTGATCCAGTCCGGCAGCGACGCGGCCAGTGGCTGAGCGAGGGCAGGGGGCAATTCGTCGAGCCACGCGCAGGGAATTCCCTGGCGCTGCAAACTTTTCAGGCTATCGAGTGCGCCCGGTGTAGTTTTGGCATGTTCCGGCTGGGGGTTGAGCTCTCGCGCGGCGCGGGCACCGAAATCCACCAGGCAACCGCTCAGGCCGAACAGCACGGCAGTCAGGCCGGGCGCGGCGACGGGCAAGGTTTCGGCGTGAGTCATGGCAACGTCCCTGAAATAACGCTCAAGACTAAGGCGCTGGGGTGACAGTTGCATGACAGGCGGGTGAAAGCCTGCGTAGGAAACTTCCTGCATATCCTTGCAGCGGCGCACTGCCCAAATCGCCGTTTACGCTTATACTAGCGGCCTTAATGCCCGGGCCGAGAGGACCGCGCCAGTATCGAATCCAAGGAGTTTTTCTATGCGCTGGAGCCCTTCGCTCACTCAGCTAAGTGTATGTGCCAGCCTTTTGCTGGCGCCGTTCGCCACCCAGGCGGCCACCGAAGAAGACCCTTGGGAAAGTGTCAACCGGCCGATTTTCCAGTTCAACGACTTCGTTGACACCTACGCGCTGAAGCCATTGGCCCAGGGTTATGAGTTCATCACCCCGCAGTTCGTTGAAGACGGCATTCACAACATGTTCCGCAACGTCGGCGACGTGACCAACCTGGCCAACAACATCCTCCAGGCCAAACCGGCTGCGGCGGGCGTTGATACCGCCCGACTGATTTTCAACACCACCTTCGGTCTGCTCGGCTTCTTTGATGTCGGCACCAAGATGGGCTTGAACCGCAGCGACGAAGACTTCGGTCAGACCCTCGGTTACTGGGGCGTGGGCAGCGGCCCGTACGTTATGCTGCCGCTGATGGGGCCGAGCACCCTGCGTGACGCACCGTCGAAATATGTCGACAGCTTCACCGGCGCGTACCGCTACATCGACCACGTGCCGACGCGTAACTCGATCTTCGGCCTGAACATCGTCGACACCCGCGCCAGCCTGCTGTCGAGCGAGAAGCTGATCAGCGGCGATAAATACACCTTCATCCGCAACGCTTACCTGCAGAACCGCGAGTTCAAGGTGAAGGACGGTCAGGTTGAAGACGATTTCTGATTTTGACCGGTGATGAAAAAGGCGGCCCTCGGGTCGCCTTTTTTGTCCGCGTCAGAGCGTCACCTGCGACTGCCGCTACCTTCCATCGGGTTACCGTTGGAGCGGTTCTTATAACTCCCGGTGATTTGACAAACAAAGTCGTCAAGCGACAATCGGCGCATGCTTGAAACGCTCTGCGGATGGGAGTACCGTCTGCGCCTTAGAAGGGCACCTCTGTTTAAAACCGCGCGCCAGGCGAATGCTTGAAAGCGCTGCAACAGAGAGGCTAGAAAGCGAATCCAGTAGTCTGCGCAGGGCCGTTGCCCCGCTCACTACGCCAACCTAATTCTGGCGCCGTTTGCCCACATGCCAAAAACCAGTGCCACGCTGCTGATAATCGATGATGACGAGGTAGTGCGCGCGAGCCTCGCGGCCTATCTGGAAGACAGTGGTTTCAGCGTCCTGCAGGCCGGCAACGGTCAACAGGGTCTTCAGGTATTCGAGCAAGACGAGCCCGATCTGGTCATCTGCGATCTGCGCATGCCGCAGATGGGCGGTCTCGAACTGATCCGTCAGGTTACCGAGCGCTCACCGGAGACGCCGGTGATCGTGGTCTCGGGTGCCGGGGTGATGAACGACGCAGTCGAGGCCCTGCGCCTGGGTGCGGCGGACTACCTGATCAAGCCTCTCGAAGATCTGGCTGTGCTCGAGCACTCCGTGCGCCGAGCCCTGGATCGTGCGCGGCTGCTGCTGGAAAACCAGCGCTACAGCGATAAGCTGGAAAAGGCCAACCGCGAGCTCGAAGCCAGCCTGAACCTGCTCCAGGAAGACCAGAACGCCGGTCGCCAGGTGCAGATGAACATGCTGCCGGAAAGCCCGTGGAGCATCGACGAATTCAACTTTGCCCACCAAATCATCCCGTCGCTGTACCTGTCGGGTGATTTTGTCGACTATTTCCGCGTTGACGAGCGCCGGGTCGCGTTTTATCTGGCGGATGTTTCCGGGCATGGCGCGTCATCAGCCTTCGTCACCGTGCTGCTGAAGTTCATGACCACGCGTTTGCTCTTCGAATCGAAACGCAGCGGTACCTTGCCGGAGTTCAAGCCTTCGGAAGTGCTCGGTCATATCAACCGGGGGCTGATCAGTTGTAAGCTGGGTAAACACGTCACAATGGTCGGTGGAGTCATCGACGAGGAGACCGGTTTGTTGACCTATAGCATCGGCGGCCATCTGCCTTTGCCTGTGTTGTACACGCCTGACAGTGTTCGTTATCTCGAAGGCCGTGGTCTGCCGGTGGGGCTCTTCAACGAAGCCACCTACGAAGACCACGTGCTTGAGCTGCCGCCGACGTTCAGCCTGACGCTGATGTCTGATGGCATTCTGGACCTTTTGCCGGAAGCAACGCTCAAAGAAAAAGAGGCTGCTTTGCCCGAACGGGTGAAGTCGGCGGGCGGCAGCCTGGATGGTCTGCGGCAAGTGTTTGGTTTGGCCACGCTAGGGGAGATGCCGGATGATATCGCCCTGTTGGTGTTGAGCAGGAATCTTTAATGAGTACCGGTAGAATCCAGTTCGCCGAGCAGGACGGCACCTTCGTCCTGAAGTTCGTCGGTGAAGTTCGCCTGACCCTGTGTTCGGCGTTGGATGCGACTATTGAGAAAATCTTCACCGCGCTGAATTTCAACGCGATCGTGATCGATTTGACCGAAACCCGCAGCATCGACAGCACCACCCTGGGCCTGCTGGCCAAACTGTCGATCCTGTCGCGGCAGAAGGTCGGCCTGTTGCCGACGGTTGTCACCACCCACGAAGACATCACTCGGCTTTTGCAGTCGATGGGCTTCGAGCAGGTGTTCAACATCGTCAACCACCCGGTGCCGTGCCCGGAGTGCCTGGACGACCTGCCGGATCAGGACCAGTCCGAGGAAGTGGTGCGAATCAAGGTGCTGGAAGCGCACAAGATTCTCATGGGCCTGAACGATTCCAATCGTGAAGCGTTTCATGATCTGGTCAATGCCCTGGAAAGACACTGACCTCATGAATTGATGGTGTCTGGGCTGGCCTCATCGCGGGCAAGCCCGCTCCCACAATGATCGCGTGAAACCTCAAACTTAGGTTCTCCACATACCCTGTGGGAGCGGGCTTGCCCGCGATGGCGTCGGGTCGGTCGATACATTTATCAGTGCAGGCAAATGAAAAAGGGCGATCCCTCACAGGTTCGCCCTTTTTGCGTTCTACAGACTCAAATCACAGCTTGGCGTGCAGCAACGCTTCCAGCTTCTCCTGGTCGCGGGCGAACTGACGGATGCCTTCAGCCAGTTTCTCGGTGGCCATCGCGTCTTCGTTGGACAACCAGCGGAATTGCGCTTCGTTGAGGCTCAGACGCGCTTCACCGGCATTGCCCGGTGCCAGTTTGCGTTCCAGCTTGCCGGTATCGGCGGCCAGTTTCTCCAGCAGTTCCGGGCTGATGGTCAGGCGATCGCAGCCAGCCAGTTGCTCGATCTGGTTGATGTTACGGAAGCTCGCGCCCATGACCACGGTCTTGTAGTCGTTGGCCTTGTAGTAGTTGTAGATGCGCGTCACCGACTGCACGCCCGGATCATCAGCGCCGGTGTAGTCGTTGCCGTTGGCCTTCTTGTACCAGTCGTAGATACGGCCCACGAACGGCGAAATCAGGAACACCCCGGCGTCGGCGCAGGCGGCGGCCTGGGCGAAGGAGAACAGCAGCGTCAGGTTGGTCTGGATGCCTTCCTTCTCGAGGATCTCGGCGGCGCGGATGCCTTCCCAGGTCGAGGCGATCTTGATCAGCACGCGGTCGCGGCCGACGCCGGCCTTGTCGTACAGCTCGATCAGGCGATGCGCACGCTTGAGGATCGCATCCTGGTCGAAGGACAGGCGCGCATCCACTTCGGTGGAGATGCGGCCCGGAACCACGTTGAGAATTTCCTTGCCCACTGCGACGCCGAAACGGTCGCTGGCCAGGCCGACATCGCCCTTGCAGTCGCGAACGCAATCGTTCAGCAGTTCGGCGTAACCGTGAATGGCCGAAGCCTTGAGCAGCAGGGAAGGGTTGGTGGTGGCGTCGACCGGTTTGACTCGGGCGATCGCTTCGAAGTCGCCGGTGTCGGCAACCACGGTGGTGAACTGTTTGAGTTGTTCCAGCTTGGAAGTCATGGGCGTGCTCTATCCTATGGGTCTGAAGACATTACCCGAGCGCTGACGGGCACTCAAGGGTGCATTGGTGGATCGATGGCCCCTGCGGCAACAACCTGAAAACGATTGTTTGAAAGGCGGGGCGCGGTGTCGCTGAATACGATGCCAAAACAGACCACAGGTTCAAAGCAACCGACCTGTGAACAGGCCGGTCGCCCAACGCCTACTCAGCGTTCAACACACCTTCCACGGACAACCGCGCCGGTTTTGGCTGGCCGTCAGAGGTGAGAAAGCCGAAGTTCTTCTCGCGATCGTTGCTGCCGGAATCACTGTTCCGCCATTCATAGATAGAGGTCAGCGGAATATTGAGGCGTTTAACGTCGGTAATAAACGCGTTGATCTTGGTCGCTTGCCCCTCAGGACCACCGTTGGAGGCGAGGGCCGAAACCCCCCATTCACTGATGACCCCCGGCAGATTGAAGTTCTGCTGGATGAAGGTCTGCGCGTTGCTGATCTGCGTGGCGGTCATGCCGTAAGGGTGGTAGGACGCGGCGTTCAAGCATTTGGGGTAATCGCTGACGATGCTTTTCAGCGCCACCGTCGACGCCGAGCCCGCGCTTGGCGGCCGGGCGAAGCCGAAACCGACCCGTGGTGTCGTCTGTGGCTGAGCTTCGAAGGCCTTGCACATGCCGGCCATGAACGGCACGAACGTTGTATCGAAATTGCGCGTCGGCCAATAGGTTTCCAGGTCCGGCTCGTTCCAGATTTCGATCGCCACCAATTGCGAGCTCCAGGATTTTTCCAGCCCGGTTACGGTGTTGGCGAACTTACCGCCGGCGGCGTTCAGCTCCTCCGGCGACGTGGCCGGCAGTGCCTTGATCGCGCGCACCGTCAGCAGCACCGGCAGGCCGGCGGAAGCGGCGGCGGCGAAGGCGTCGCTGACCTGTTTCTGATAAGTCTTGGCGGTGAGGCTGTCGCTCCACACACCGAAGCGTACAAAGCTGAAGCCTGCTGCCTTGATCTGCGCGGCATCGGCGGCGGTAAAGCTCTGGATTTTCACCTGCACGCCGATGGTTTTTGCTGGAAGGTTGGGGAACAGCTCACTGGCGTGAACCTGGCTGGTGGCACCGAGCGCCATCAGGGCGAGGGCGGCGAGTTTATTGCGCTGTGCTGTTTTCATGTCTGCTCTCCTGAAGAGAATGACAACTACGAATATTTATCCCGTTACTCAATTTCCGATAACAGTGATGGCACTAAGTGCGCGAATGTTATTTTTTGTCAGGAAAACAGCAACTGAAAATCACAGTTATTTTTAGTCCGCTAATTGTGGTTGGGGCGGGTTAAAACGCTGTGGTACTTAATGTTCCTGTACTAACAGGGCGAAGCTATTTCTGAGTGCAGGAAAGTCGAGAGGGTTCATTAACTTTCACGGCATGTTGGCTGTTTGATATTACACAGGAAAGCAAGACTTGTTCAAAAAGATCCTCGTTGTCTGCGTGGGCAATATATGCCGAAGTCCGACGGCTGAACTGCTGCTGCGCAACGCGCTGGGCCAGTCCGCCATCACCGTTTCCTCAGCCGGCCTGTCCGCCCGCGTGGGCGAGGGCGTGGAAGCCTCGGCGCGGCAGGTTCTCGAAGAACACGGGCATTGCGCCGAGGCCTTCAAGGCGCGGCAACTGACTTCGGACATCGTCAATGACTCGGACCTGATCCTGGTCATGGAAAAAGCCCACGTCAATCAAGTGCTGAAGATTGCCTCGCACGCCCGAGGCAAAGTGTTTCTGCTCGGCAAGTGGCAGAGCGAGCGCGAAATACATGATCCGTATCGTCAAGGAAAAGCCGCGTTTATTCATGCCCACGCATTGATTGAAGATGCTGTTAGTTCATGGGCGAAGCGCCTCGGGCATTGATGAATCTTCTTCAGAACAGTAAATGGTAAGAACAGACTTATGCAGTTACCGTCCGTAATCGGCACCCGCGACAAAGATCAAGACAGTATTGATCTGCTCGGCATCTTCGGCAGCCTGATCGACCAGAAGTGGCTGATCGGCGCGCTGACGGGCGCCTTCATGGTCACCGGCGTCGCCTATGCGGTTCTGGCGACGCCGGTGTACCTGGCGAACGCGCTGGTGCAGGTCGAACCGAAAAAGAACGACATGCTCGGTTTCTCCGACCTCAACAGTATGCTCGGTGGGCAATCGCCGTCGGTGACCGAAATCGGCATCATCAAATCCCGCGCGGTGATCGGCAAAACCGTTGACGACCTGCGCTTGGATATCGACGTCACGCCCAACACGTTCCCGTTGATCGGCGGCTTCCTTTCGCGGCGCTATCGCGGTGACAGCGAGACCAGCGTCGCGCCGCCGCGTTTCGGCTTGAACAGTTATGCCTGGGGCGGCGAACGTCTGGAATTCAATCGGCTGCAATTGCCGAAAGACCTGCTCGGCAAGAAACTTACCCTGATCGCCGGCGAGCAGCAGCGCTTTGAGCTGTTCGATGAAAACGACAATCTGCTCGCCGAAGGCGTGGCCGGCGAAGCGTTTGCCAATGACGGTGTAGAAGGGCAGATCGCGCACCTGATGGCCAACCCCGGCACGCGCTTTCAGGTGGTGCGCAATCCTCGGATTGTGACCATTCAGGGCTATCAGGACGCGCTGGATATCTCCGAACAAGGCAAGGAGTCGGGGATCATTCGTCTGGCGCTGGCCAGCTCCGACGCGGCCGAGGCGGTGAAGATCCTCAACAAGATCGCCTCGCTCTACGTCGAGCAAAACGTACGGCGCACTTCGGCGGAGGCCGCGCAGAGCCTGGCGTTTCTGCAGAGCCAGTTGCCCCAGGTCAAGCGTGATCTGGCCAAGGCCAGCGACGCTTTGAATGCCTACCAGACCCACGGCAAGACGGTGAACATTTCGCTGGAAACCCAGTCGGTGCTGGGCCAGTCGGTGGCGCTGGAAACGCGCATCTCCGAGCTGAAAATGCAGCAGGCTGAGCTCGATCGCAAGTTCACCAAACAGCACCCGGCCTATCGCGCCTTGATGACGCAGATCGGCGAATTGACCCAGCAGCAGAAATCCCTCGAAGGCAAGGTTCAGGACCTGCCGGCCACCCAGCAGGAATTGCTCAACCTGACCCGCGACGTCGAGGTGGCTTCGCAGATCTACACGCAGTTGCTGAACAAATCCCAAGAACTCGACATCGTCCGCGCCGGGGCCGTCGGCAACGTGCGCCTGATCGACACCGCCGATGTCGACCTGACCAATCCGATCAAACCGAAGAAACCACTGATCGTGCTGATCGCGACATTGCTCGGCGCGTTTGTCGGCGTGGCGCTGGTGCTGCTGCGCAAATCCCTCAGCCGTGGCCTTGAAGGCCCGGAAGGCATCGAGCAGTTGGGCCTGCCGGTTTACGCGTCGATTCCCTACAGCGCCTTGCAGGAGGAAGAGGACAACAAAAAGGGCCGCGCCCGCGATGGCGTCGACAAGCCGGCGTATCTGCTGGCGCTGCGCAACCCGACTGATCTGTCGATCGAATCGATCCGCAGCCTGCGCACCTGCCTGCACTTTGCCGGGCTCGATTCGACCAACAACCGCATCATGATTTCCGGGCCGAGCCCGCAGGTCGGCAAGACCTTCGTCTCGTCCAACCTTGCGGCGGTCATGGCCCTGAGCGGCCAGCGCGTGGTGCTGATCGATGCCGACATGCGCAAAGGGCATCTGCACAAAACCCTCAACACGCCGATCAGCAATGGTTTGTCCGACCTGCTGGTCAAGCGCTGCACCCTCGAACAGGCGATCAACAAGGTCGAAGTCGACAACCTGCACTTCATCAGCCGGGGGCAAGTGCCGCCCAATCCTTCCGAGCTGCTGATGCACGCCAACTTCCGCGAACTGCTGGCGCAACTGAGCGAACGCTACGACCTGGTGATCATCGACACGCCGCCACTGCTGGCAGTGACCGATGCCGCCATCGTCGGTCGCGAGGCTGGCATCAGCCTGATCGTCACCCGCTTCGGGGTGAACCCGGCCAAAGAGATCGAACTGACCATTCGCCGCTTCGCCCAGAACGGCATCGAGTTGAAAGGCGCGGTGTTCAACGGCGTCGAGAAGCGTGCGGCCAGCTATTACGGCGGCACTGGCTATTACAACTACGAATACGCGTCCGACAAATCCTGATGGTTGCCGATTGTTCTTTCCTGTTTGAAGTGGGTGAGTTGTGAAAAAAATACTGCACGTGGCAGAGACGATCAAAGGTGGCGTGGCGACGGTGATCCGCACGATTTCGGCATCGCCCGAAGACGACGCGGCGAATTATCAACTGGTCTATCTGGTCCCCGAGGATCAGGCCAAGGAGCTGCACGGCATCGCCCCGCAGCAGGTGCGCACCTTTCCACGCAGTGGCCGCAACGTGCCGTCGCTGCTGCGTTTCGCCTGGCGTCTGAGCCAGGTGCTGCTCAAGGAAAAACCCGATGTCGTGCATCTGCACAGCACCTTTTCCGGGGTTATCGGCCGTGTGGTGTGCGTGCTGTTGCGACCATGGCGCAAGCCGAAAATCGTCTACTGCCCGCACGCGTTTTCGTTCCTGATGGAAAGCTCGCCGACCAAGCAGAAAGTCTATGCGTGGATCGAGCGCGTGCTGCAGAAAGTCACCGACGTGATCATCTGCGTCAGCCAGTACGAGCTGGATAAAGCCGCGCGTTTCGGTATCGAGCGCAAGCGCATGAAGCTGATCTACAACGGCATTCATCACAAGGATGACGCGCCAAAAACCGCTGGCGCCGAGCCGATTCATCTGCTGTTCGTCGGGCGCCTGGATTACCAGAAAGGCTTCGACGTGCTGCTCAAGGCCTACGCCAAGGTCAATCGCAACGACCTCAAACTGACGGTGGTTGGCAGTGCGGTCAACGAAGATTCGGTCGAGTGCCCACCGATGGATTCGGTCGAGTACCTGCCGTGGGTGACCCCGAGTGAAGTGCAGGCGCTGTATCAGAAAGCCGATGCGCTGATCGTGCCGAGTCGCTGGGAAGGCTTTGCCATGGTGCCGCTGGAAGGCATGGCCATGGGGCTGCCGGTGATCGCCAGCAACTGCACTTCACTGCCGGAACTGGTCACCAATGAAGTGTCCGGCTACGTCTTCCCCTCCGGCGATCACCAGGCGCTGGCCGACGTTTTGACGATCATCCAGAAGCCGCGCCTGCTCGACCTCGGCAACGAAGGCCGGAGCATTGTCCGCGAACGTTTCAGCGCCGCGTTGATGATCCGCCAGACCTACGACCTGTATCACGCTCCCACTTATTAAGTAGAACTCAAGCTTATGAACGTAACGATTTTGCATGGCTACAGTGCGTCCAACTCCGGTGACGGTCTGCTCGTCGATCTGGCCATTGCTCTGGTGCAGCGTAACTTCGGTGACGACACCGCGATCAGTGTCGTGGCGTCCGACCCCGAGTCGTTCAACTACTTGCCGCACCCGCGTTTCGATGCGCCGGTGATGGCGGCCAAGGGTCTGGGGCGGGTCAAGCAAGCGGTGTTTCTCAATCAGTCCTATGCCGGGCTCGCTGATCTGCTGAAGAAGACCGATCTGATCGTCGGTGTCGGCGGCGGTTACATGCGTTCGAAAAGCGCCTTCGAGCACATCAAGCTGAAGCTCGGCCATGCCAAGCAACTGGAAACCGCGATTCTCAGCAAAGTGCCGTCGGTGTACCTGCCGCAGAGCATCGGCCCGTTCCACGGCGAGAGCAGCAAGATCGTCGAACACTACGCCAGCGCCGATGCGGTGTTCGTGCGTGACAACCGTTCCTCGGCGATTTTTGACGCTTGCGAAAACGTCTACCGCGCGCCGGATCTGGCCGTGCAGTCGCTGGCGAGCAAGATTCTTCAGCAACCGAAATTCACCCGCTGCGCCGCCTCGCCGGCGACGGTGTGCGTGGTGCTGCGCAAGCCGCCGGAGTGGAGCAAAGAGAAGAAGGTCGCCTACGTGGCCAATCTGAAACTGCTGCTGCAGCGTCTGAAGAACAAAAGCAAAGTGGTCTGCGCGGTACAGAGCGCGGTGCGTGGCAACGATGACGGCGCGTTCTACCGCGAGCTGGGCATCAACGAAGACCTGCTGTCGCTGAAGGCAACCATCGCCAAATACCAACCCGATCTGGTGATCTCGGTGCGTCTGCACGGCGCCATCGAATCGCTGCTCTCCGGCGTGCCGGCGTATCACATCAGCTACGAGCGCAAAGGCTTTGGCGCCTATCAGGACATGGGCGTCGAGGACTGGGTGATCAATGGCGGCGACATCGACGTCGACACCATCATCAACACCGTTTACGCGCCCAATGCCTTGGCGGATTTCGGCAAGCGCCTGACTGACACCTGCCGCGAAATCGAAGCGAAAACCGTGGCCATGGACGAAATCATCAAGGGTGTCGTTCGATGATATTTCGGCTGTTGCTTCGCGGCGGAGCCTTGGGCGCGAAGTTCTTGCTGGTGTTGGCCATCACCCATTACCTCGGTTACGAGGCGCTGGGTTTTTACGGTGTGGTGGTCGCGGCTTCGCTGATCGCTTCGAAGTTCTACAGCGTCGGCTTCAGTTCCGAAATCAACCGTTTGATCAGCGTCGGCGGCAGCTCGCGGCGGTTGGTCGACAAGGTTCTGCTGCTGTATCTGGCGGTGGGGCTGTTGTTGTCGGTACTGACGGTGCTGGTCTATTCGCTGTTCCAGTCGGTGGAAGCGACCGCCACGCTGATCCTGTGCGTGACGCTGGTGTTGCTCACTGAGCACCTGTCGTTCGAAATCAATTCCTTCGTGTTTTCTGCGCAGAAAGCCACCGCCGGCGCCTTGCTGTTCTTCGTCAAGACCGGCCTGTGGGCGGTGTTGGCGGTAGGCGGCATGGTGCTCGGCTGGGTCGCGGGCATCGCCAGTGTGTTGTGGCTGTGGGTCGCCGCCAACGTGCTGGTGATCATTGCGGGTTACCTGATCGTGGTGAACGTGCACAAGGGCCGCGAAGCAGCGACGCTGGACACCGCGACGGTGTGGAAGGCCGGGTTGCCGTTCTATCTCGGCACCGGTCTGATCGCCCTGAGTCAGTACGCCGAGCGCTTTCTGATCATCGACCTGGAGCCCTACGCCAGCCTCGGTAAATATGTGTACGCGTGGTCGGCGGCGAACACTTTGCAGGCCTTGTCGTATGCCGTGGTGGCGGTGGTCGGCATTCCGGTGTTGGCCAAGCGTTTCCAGGCCGATCAACAGGCGTTCACGGTCAGGCAACTGTTCGTCAACAAATGGGTGATGCGCTCGCTAGCGGTCTCCGCCGTTGTGGCCGTGGCGATCTATGTGTTTTTCAATGTGCTGCTCGATTACGTCGCCGCCAGCGTGCCGCGTCCCGATAACGCGATTCTCGCGGTGCTGATTTTTTCCTTCGCGTTGCGGGCGATTGGCGACATCGTCTGGGGCGGTTTGATTGCTTCGAAAAACAGCCGGGTGTCGCTGGCCAGCGCGGCGATCTGTCTGCTGATTTCGGTGCCGGTCAGCTATGTGCTGATCAAGCATTACTCGATCTACGGCGCGGCGTGGGGCAATGTTTTCGCCATCGTCGTGCAACTTGGTGTGATTGCAGTGTTGACCCGTGTCACCGGCGCAAAGAAGGCTGCGCTGTCATGGGCCTGAAACTGCCGCGCATCGAGTTTCGCGGGCGCACATTCGATTCGTCGATTTCCTTTCTGATCCTGTTCACCGGACTGTTTCTGTCAGTGGCGATGCCGCTGTTGGTGCCGCGTGATCCGGGGCCGGATGCGATGACCTTGTGGTCGTCGTATGCGCGTGCCGACAACTGCAATTTCTGGAACCCGTTCTCGCCGGATCGCTCGTCCTACGAGTGTTCGGCGTTCCTGCTGCGGCCCACCGGGATCAATCTGACCAATGCCTGGGCCTACGGCATGTTCTGCAATTTCTTCCTCACCGCAATTCCGGTGGTGGTGTTTCGGCGCATGCCGTTGACCATTTTCGGCACCCTGTGCCTGTGGGGCATCGTGCGCTCGTTTTTCCTCGAGAACCTGACCAAGGAAATCATCGTGTCGGTGGCGGTGTTGAGCATTCTGCTCAGCGCATTGACGCGTAAATATCGCGGTGGTTTTTTCCTCTCGGCGGTGATTTACGGTGTGCTGATCCGGCCGTACTGGATTCTGTTTTCGCTGTCGTGGGTCGGCGTCTGCGTGATGAAAAAGTACGTCTCGCGCTTCACCTTCTTTCTGATGCTGTTTCTGTTTTATCTGGCGGTGGCCATGGCCATTCAGCTGGCGCTGGGCTTTCCGGTGTCATCGATCCGCGCGAGCAACAACGAGCTGCGCACGGCGGGCGAGGAGGGCTCGAAGTCGCTCATCGTGTCGTGGCTCAGCGGCAGTGACTTCGTTTCCCAGGCACTGGACTCGATGATCATTTTCTTCCGCCTGTCGTTCCCGGTTGAGCTGATTCTGCTATCCGGGCCGGGGCAGGTGATCTTCGTTGCGCTGATGATCATGACCGCGCTGCTGCTGTTCAAAGTCATCACTTCGACCGACTACAAGGGCGCGCCGATCCAGACCAAACCCAAGGAACTGATCGCGATTCCACTGGCGTTTCTGTTGGTGCAAGGCTTGTTCGAGCCGGACTTCGGTTCCTTCGCCCGCCACTTCTCGATGGTCGTGCCGGTGTTGTTCGTTGGCCTGGGCTTGATGCTGCGCGCGAACAAACCGGCGCAGGTCGAATCAAGAATTCTCACTTAAGGCAGGTGCTCTATGTCGAGCAAGAAAAATCCCTGGAGATCGAAACCCTGCGCGGCCTGGCGTGCCTGCTGCTGGTGCTCTATCACGTCATCGGCCCGCTGGGAGGCGGCTTGAAGATCGACATCGGCTCGCCGTTCCGGGTCATCGCCGACTCGATGGTGTACGTGCGCATGCCGCTGTTCACGTTCATCTCCGGCTACATCTATTCGATCTACAAGATTCGCGGCAATGACTTTTCCGCCTTCTTCGTCGGCAAGGTGCGCCGGTTGATCGTGCCGCTGTTCTGTGTCGGCGTGCCGTTCTCGGTGCTGCAAGCGGTGGGGCCGGGGGTGAACAAGGACGTCGGCGTGATCGATGCGTTGTTGTCGTTCTGGGTGCCGATCAACCACTTCTGGTTCCTGCAGGCGGTGTTCAGTATTTTCATCTTCGTCGGTTTGCTGGAGTGGCGCGGCCTGCTGCGTTCGGCGACGCGGTTGTATGGCTTGTTTGCGTTTGCGGCGGTGTTGTTCCTGCTGCCGCCGCTACCGCTGGATGCGTTCGGTATCAACGGTGCGATTTACCTGCTGCCGTTTTTTGTTGCAGGGATGATCGGTCAAGAAAATGTCGATGTTTTGAAACAGCGTTTCAAAGTGATCGGGCCGCTGCTGTTTGTGTTGATTTCACTGACGCTGTTGTACGTCGCGGCGATCGATCGTGAGCTGATTGTCGATCGCCGCAGCCTGATTGGTTTGACGGTGGGTTGTGTGTCTTGCATCGCGTTGCTGTCGAGTGACATGCGCTCGAAAGCGCTGACCTGGCTCGGCGGGTATTCCTATGCGATTTTCCTTTTTCATGTGCTGTTCGCAGCGACCTCGCGGTTTGTCCTCGGGCGCCTCGGCGTAAAGGATGAGAGTTTGCTGGTGCTTGGTGGTCTGAGTTGTGGATTGCTCGGGCCGGTGCTGTTGGCGATGGTGTTCAGTCGGTTCAATTTCACTTCGGTGTTGTTCCTTGGCGAGCGTGCGGCGAAGAGGAAAGCACCGGTGATTGTCGCTCCGGTGGTGCAGACGCAGAACAGCTGAAAGCTTCGCGAGCAGGCTCGCTCCCACAGAGGTTGTGCGGATTGCGTCTTTTGTGGGAGCGAGCCTGCTCGCGAAGGGGCCATCCCGGACAAAGGAAAATATTCAATGATGCCAGTAGACGCCCCTCAACCAGTCGCCACCTCGGCCATCACGGTAGACGATGCCCGCCAGCGCTTTGCGCAGTGGCGCGACGGCAAGACCGGCAAGGTGCTGGCGGTTTCGGTGATCGGCGACAGCTACACCGCCGGGCAGGATTTCTACCTGAACAAACTGGTGCAGCGAGTGGCCGCCGAGGTGGGTTTTGCCGGCCCCGGTTACGTCGGTTTCAACCACGGCGCGGCGCTGGGCGGCACGCACTTCAAATACACCCGCAGCAGCGACAAATACTTCGGCGGCGGCTGGAAGGTTTCCGACCTGGGCCAGGCCAGCCCGGACAGTCGCACGATCAGCGGCAAGCCGGGTGCCTGGTTGCAAGTCGATGCCAGCCCTTCGCCGCGCATCGATACCACGGTCATTCAGGCGAAACTGTTGTATCTGGGCAATGGCGAGTCCGATGAGTTGCGCTATCGCTGGTCGCCCGCCCAAGACTGGCAACCGTTGAAACTCGCAGGCTCAGGTGTTCAGGAAGTCGCGCTAGCGGGCGCTCCATCAGCCGCAGACTGGTCATTCAGACTGGAAGTGGTGAAGGGCGCGCCGACACTGTTCGGCCTGTGGCTGGGTAACCATCAGCAGGGCGTGCGAGTGTCGAAACTGGCGGCCTCCGGCGCGGCATCGGCGGATTTCTATCACGCCGATCCGCAGTGGCAGACGCAATGGAAAGCTGTGGTGTCGAAGATTCCGGCCGACGTGTACCTGATCATGCTCGGCGGCAACGATCAGGGCTTCGGCGTCAAACCTGCGCAGTACCTGCAGAACGTTCAGGGCCTGGTGAGCATGCTGCGCGAGATCCAGCCAGCGGCGAGCATCAACCTGATCATGCGTCAGGACACTACGCGCTCCAGCGCTTACCCGATGTCGGCCTATGCGCAGGTGCTCGAACCGTGGGCGCGGGAGCAGCAGCTCGGTTTCGCCAACCTGCAATGCGCATTCGGCCCCGACGTCAAACGCTACGCCAGCGCGATGATCGGCCCGGACAGGATTCATCCGTTGCCGGCCACGGGCGGGAAGGTGATTGCCGATTATTTTTATGGCTGGATAACTGGTACGAGTACCGGTTGCGACGATTCGCCACCATGATCGTTCCCACGCGGAGCGTGGGAACGATCAATGCTGACTGTGCCGCCGCTTTCGCGAGCAGGCTCGCTCCCACAATGGATCGGCGTGAAGCCCGGGTGATCAGGCGTCGTGCTTGAAGGCGTCGATGAGCCCCAGCAGTTCGTCAAGCTTGCGCGGCATCAACCGCGCATCACAACGGGTTTCAACATTAATGATGATCGCCGGGTCGTTGCAGCAGATGCGCACGCGAAAGCGCCAGTCGCTGAAGATCACTTTCAGGCCATCGCGGTCATCCATTTCCAGCGCCTGTTCGCCATACAACGCCTTCAGGTGCGCGAGCAGCGGATAGGGATCACGCAGCGGCCGGCGAATATCGCCGGACGCAGGAAACACACCGATCCGCTCCACCAGCAGAATCGTGCCCAGCCAGGTTTCGTTGGCGCTGGGCAGCGGTTGATGGCGCGACAACCAGCTCATCACCCCGAGGTTGCCCACCTCACGTTCAATCTCTGTCGAATGTTGTGCAATGTTCATGGTTGCCTGCCTGTGGGGAGAGAAAAGCCGTCTCAGCGGCCTTTGAGGTACACGTTGTCGTAGCAGAAATTGGTCGCCTGCAAGTAACCCTCGGCATCGCCGCAATCGAAGCGCAGGCCTTTGAATTTGTAGGCCAGCACGCAGCCGTTTTGCGCCTGTTTCATCAGTGCGTCGGTGATCTGGATTTCGCCGCCCTTGCCCGGTTCGGTGTCGGCAATCAGGTCGAAGATGTCCGGGGTGAGGATGTAGCGCCCGATGATCGCCAGGTTCGACGGCGCGTCCTGCGGCGCCGGTTTTTCCACCATGTTGTTGACCCGGTAGATGCCCTCGGAAATCAGCTCACCGGCAATCACGCCGTACTTGTGAGTCTGGTCGGCCGGGACTTCCTGGATGGCGACGATCGAGCAGCGGAATTTCTTGTACAGCTGGATCATCTGCGACAACACGCCATCGCCGTCGAGGTTCAGGCACAGGTCGTCGGCCAGCACCACGGCAAACGGCTCGTCGCCGATCAATGGGCGGCCGCTGAGAATGGCGTGGCCCAAGCCTTTCATTTCCACCTGACGGGTGTAGGAGAAGGTGCAGGTGTCGATCAGCTCGCGGGTGCCGGCGAGGAATTTCTCTTTTTCGGTGCCGCGAATCTGGTGCTCGAGTTCGTAGCTGATGTCGAAGTGGTCTTCCAGCGCGCGCTTGCCCCGGCCGGTGACGATGGCCATGTGTTGCAGGCCGGCGTCCCGTGCTTCTTCAACGGCATATTCGATCAACGGCTTGTTGACGATCGGCAGCATCTCTTTCGGCATGGCTTTGGTCGCCGGCAAGAAACGCGTGCCGTAGCCGGCAGCGGGGAACAAACATTTACGAATCATAAAAGTATCCTGGACAGTCATGGAACACAGGCGACGGTTGCGCACCAGAAAGTGGCGGCAAGTTTCAATGATTATTGAAGGCTTACTTTAATACCCGAGTCAGGTTGTTGCTGGCAATTAGTTGCGCTGTTAAAAAGCGCTAATGTTATGAGATGTCGACTACTTGGTTATTAGTTATTTTTAGTCGGTATCTGTCGATAGTGATAAGTGTCCAGGGAGTGCTAATAAGTACCCGTCAAACAGTTTGACCGGCAAAAATAATTATTGCCAGTGGTTGAACTAAATTTGTTTGAGGTTGTTGTCGCCCTGTTTGTGTGAATTGCTCCGCATCTCCACCAGGCATGGCTTGACACGCTACCGGGTATTTATTCAATGACGGACCGCGCTATGAAGATTCTGGTAACGGGTGGTGCCGGCTATATCGGCTCGCATACCACACTTGCATTGCTTGAAGCAGGTTATGAAGTTGTCGTTCTGGATAATCTTTGTAACAGCAGCGACGCAGCACTTCACGCCGTTGAAGCCATTTGCGGCAAAAGTGCATGGATGATTCGCGGCGATGTTTGCGATCGGCCGCTGCTCGACCGGATTTTCCGCGAGCATCAGATTGACGCCGTGCTGCACTTCGCTGGGTTGAAAGCCGTGGGCGAGAGTGTGCGCAAGCCGCTCGAATACTACGAAACCAACGTCGGCGGCAGCATCACCCTGTGTCAGGCGATGGCAGCGGCGGGGGTGCTCCGGCTGGTGTTCAGTTCCTCGGCGACGGTGTACGGCGAGCCTGAAGAGATGCCGATTCGCGAGGATTTTCCTACAGGCAATCCCACCAATCCCTACGGCCAGTCCAAGCTGATCGTCGAGAACGTGCTGCGCGACCTGAGCCTCGCCGAGCCGCGCTGGAGCATCGCGCTGCTGCGCTATTTCAACCCGATCGGCGCCCACGCCAGCGGGCACATGGGCGAAGACCCCAACGGCATCCCGAACAATCTGGTGCCGTATATCAGCCAGGTCGCAGTCGGCAGCCTGCGCGAGCTGTCGATCTTCGGTAACGATTACCCGACCGCCGATGGCACCGGCGTGCGCGATTACATTCATGTCGTCGATCTGGCGGATGGGCATTTGAAAGCGTTGCAGTCGATCAGCGAGCGCACCGGCATTCACACCTGGAACCTCGGCACCGGCGATGGCTACAGCGTGCTGCAAGTGCTGCATGCCTTCGAACAGGCCTGCGGGCGGCCGGTGCCGTACCGGATGATGCCGCGCCGCGCCGGTGATATCGCCGAGAGTTTTGCCGATGCTTCGAAAGCGGCGAAAGAACTCGGCTGGAAAGCCACGCGCAACTTGCAGGACATGGTTGCCGACACTTGGCGCTGGCAGTCGAATCATCCCAATGGTTATTCAGGGTGATGGCCATTTAGTCCGATGTTAGTTTCAGTCAGGTTGTTAGATAACGTCGGGAAATTACACTGGCAATGCCTTTTGCAAGTCCGTAGATATAAACCTGCCGTTCGACTTTAGCAGTTGCACAGGACTGTGAAAGAACAACGGATCTTGTTCGCGCTCTTTGCGGACTTGAAAGCTACCAGCTCTGACACAGATCTGTTTTTTAACAGTTCGAATGTTAGAAAGGAGTTGTTATGAAAAAAGTGATGGCAGTTGCCCTGTTGACGATGTTGAGCAACTGGGCTGCCGCCGCTGAAGCACCGTTGACAGCGGTAACCAATGTAGGTGGCAGTGTGGCGGCTTCGCAAGCGCCCGCGGCCAGTACTGCAATGGTTGCCAGTGCTGTAGCGGCGTCCAACAGCGGTGGCAGTGCCAACGGCGGTACCACCGGTACGACGGGTACCACCGGTACAACCGGCACGCATAACTAACAGGAACATTTGTTAGTGCAGTACAGAGTCGCCCGACGCAAGTCGGGTGACTTTGTTTTTTGGATTCGCCCTTGAATAGCGTAGTGCCATTATGACTCGTAGTGTTTATCTTTTAATGTTGGCAAGTCTCGCTTTGCAAGGTTGCATGTTTTCCCCCGGCCAGTACCTGAGCACCAGCGATATCACCCGCCAGGGTGCCAGCGAAAGCAGTCGGGTCGAGCTGATCCCGATCACCCCGAAGCTGATCGCCATGAACCGCGCCACGCAAAAGCGTGAGTCACTGCCGGCGGAGCTGCTGGTAACGCCGGCGGAATATCGCATCGGCAACAACGACGTCTTGTACATCACCGTCTGGGATCACCCGGAGCTCACCGCCCCCTCCGGCGCGCAACAACAGATTGATGCCAACGGCCGACTGGTGCGCTCCGATGGCACGCTGTATTACCCGTTCATCAAGGAAGTCCAGGCCGCCGGCCGGACCATCCAGCAACTGCGCGCGGACATCGAACAACGCCTGTCGGCATTCATCGCCGAGCCGCAGGTCGACGTCGCGGTGCTGCGCTTCGCCAGTCAGAAAGTCGTGGTCACCGGCGCCGTGACGAAGGCCGGCCCGCAAGCGATTTCGACCAATCCGCTGAGTGTGGTCGAAGCCCTCGGTTCCGCTGGCATCGACACCAATAACGCCGACTTGTCGGGCCTGCTGCTGACGCGCAACGGGCGGGTCTATCCACTCAATCTCGACTCGCTCAATCAGCAGGATTCCGAACTGCAGAACGTCTACCTCAAGGGCGGCGATCAGCTGTATCTGCCGTACAACGACAACAAGCGCATCTACGTCATGGGCGAGGTCAACCAGCCGCGCGCGCTGAGCTTCAAGACCGCAACCATGAACCTGTCCGACGTGCTCGGTTCGGTCGGTGGCCTGAGTCAGACCAGTTCCAATGGCAACGCGGTGTACGTGATTCGCGGCGTGGAAAATCTCGACGTCGAGCCGGCGAAGATCTATCAGCTCGAAGCCGAATCACCGACCGCCATGGCGCTGGCTTCGCACTTCCAGGTGCGGCCACAGGATGTGGTCTACGTCGGCCCGGCCAACGTCACTCGCTGGAACCGTTTCATCAGCCAGTTGGTGCCGTCGGCGTCGATTGTCGGCACCGGGGCTTCGGCAGCGAAGAACTGGAGCGAATACAGCAACAACAGCAAATAAGGCCGCCCGACTGTGAACCTATTGAAAGTGGGCGTCTGCCTGATGGCGGCCTCGTTGCTGTGCGGCTGCAATCCTCTGATGAGCGCGTCGCTGAACAACCTCAAGGCCGCCGTCGTCGGCCCCGACGAGGTTGATGTGACAGCAGCTGAGGTCGCCGGGGTCAACTACCCGCAACTGAAACTGACCACACCGTCCGGCTCAGGCGTGCTGGCGCTGGTGCGCGAGCGCGAAGACCTGCAATTCTGGGTCGCCTCCGGCAAGCAGGTTTTGCTGCTGCGCGATGGCCTCGCCGTGCGCAGCATCGGCCTCGGCCTGCAAGGTGATCTGGATGGCACGCGGCTGGCCGATGACTCGCCGTTCAAGCACGGTCTGCATCACGTCGTCGACGGTTTCACCACACGGCGCTGGATCGATCTGTACAAGGGCCAGGAAGTCGGCGTGATCGTCAACAGCCGCTTTTCGCGCCGTTCCACCGAGACCCTGGAGATTCTCGACAAGGCTTACTCGGTGCTGCGCGTCGATGAACAGATTGACGCGCCAGCCATCGGCCTCAGCGCGACCAACCGTTACTGGGTCGACCCGCGCGACGGTTTCATTCTGCAGAGCGAGCAACAACTGACCTCGCAATTGCGCGTGAAGCTGGTGCAATTGACTCCTGACCGCAGGCATCTGCCGTGAAGCGCTTAAGCCTAATCGCGGCGGGTCTTTTCCTGATCGCTGGGGCGAGTCAGGCCGCCGTCACTGTGTCCGGCGACGTCGCCAATCCCGGTCCGATCGCGTTGCCGCCGGGTGGACGCCTGTTCGATGTGATCAGCGAAGCCGTGCCCAATGCCGAAGGCTATTGGCTGGCGGGCGGCTTGTTGCGCCAGTCGCTGGTCGAGGAACAGACGCGGCTCAAGGTCGGCGTGCTGTTCGATCTCGAGGTGCTGCAACGCATGGCGACGCTGTTCGATCGGCCAAGCCGCGCGGCACTGGCGCAGCGCATTGCCGAAGAGGTTCGACAAATGCCAGTGACCGGACGGCAGATCGCTGACCTCGATCCGGTGGCGGTGGAAGTCGGCTTCGCGCGCAACATTCGTCTGGATGACGGCGATCGGCTGATCTATCCGAAACGGGTTGATGAAGTGCAGGTGTTGGGCGCGGTCACCGAGCCGTGCCACCTGCCGTACCAGCCATTGCAGGAGGCCCGCGAATACCTGGAAGGCTGCTCGATTCTCGACGATGCCGAGGCCGATTACCTGTGGCTGATCCAGCCCAACGGCGTGTCGCGGCGCGTCGGCATCGCGCACTGGAATCGCGAGAGCGGGCAGTTTCCGGTGGCCGGCAGCAGGATTCTGGTGCCGATAAAAAATGATGATCTTGATCCGCCTCTTCCTGAATTGAATCAGCAGTTGGCCGAATTCATTGCCACGCAGCTGGCCGAGGTGGTTCGTTGAAGTTACGTTTCGCAGCTGTGTTGTTATTGCCCTGCGGTCTGGCCCACGCCGAGCCGCGCATCACCCAGAATGACTTCGGCGGCGCCGGTCTGTTGCAGACGCCGACGGCGCGCATGGCCCCGGCCGGCGAGCTGAGCGTCAATGCCAACCGCACCGACCCGTACAGCCGCTACAGCGTGTCGTTGCAACCGCTGGACTGGCTCGAAGGTTCGTTTCGCTACACCGCGATCACCAACCGGCCCTACGGCTCGGAGGCCCTCAGCGGCAGCCAAAGCTACAAGGACAAGGCGGTCGACGCCAAAGTGCGCCTGTGGCAGGAAAGCCACTGGGCGCCGGAAGTGGCGCTGGGCTTCCGAGATATCGGTGGTACCGGTTTGTTCTCCAGCGAATTCTTCGTCGCCAACAAGCGCTTCGACAATTTCGATTTCAGTGCCGGCATCGCCTGGGGCTACATCGGTAATCGCGGCGACTTCGACAACCCGCTGGGCTACGTCAGCAGCCGCTTCGATACGCGCCCGGCGCTGGAAGGCACCGGTGACGTCAACTCCGGCTCGTACTTTCGTGGCAAGCCTTCTCTGTTCGGTGGCTTGAGCTACCAGACGCCATGGGATCGGCTGAGCCTGAAGCTGGAATTCGAAGGCAACGACTACAAGAACGAGCCGAAGGACAACGAGATCAAACAGGACTCGCCGATCAACCTTGGCGCGGTGTTCAAGGTGACCGATTCGATCGATCTGAGCGCTGCCTGGGAACGGGGCAATACGGCGATGTTCGGCGTGACCTTTCACACCAATTTCGTCAGCCGCAAGGCGCCGGCCAAGACTTACGATCCGACTCCCGAACCGCTGCCGGCGAAGGCGCCGACGACCTCGATGGAACAGGTCAACTGGGCCGATGTGTCGCGGCGTTTGCAGCAGAATGCCGGGTACAAGGTCGAGCGCATCAGCCAGCGCGATTCCGAACTGATCGTCTATGGCGAGCAGCAGCGTTATTTCCATTCGTCCAAAGCCGTTGGCCGCGCGAGCCGGATTCTCGACAACAGCGTCAACGACGACATCGACTGGTTCACCGTGGTCAACAAGCGCTATGACTTGCCGCTGGAAGAAACCAGCCTGCCGCGCCAGACCTTCCGCGAAGTGATCAACAACGAAGAACCGTTGGAGGCGCTGCACCGCACCACCGAAATCAACCCGGCGATGCCGCACAACGAGACAACCCTCTACACCGAAGCGCCGCAGCATTTCAGCTATGGCGTGGGTCTGGGCTTCAAGCAGAACGTCGGCGGCCCGGATGGTTTGCTCTATCAATTCAGTGCTGATGCGGACGCGGAATATCGCTTCAACCGCAACACCTGGTGGAGCGGTTTGCTCAGCGCCAACCTGGTCAACAACTTCGACAAATTCGTCTACGACGCGCCGAGCGGATTGCCCCGCGTGCGCACGGATTTGCGCCAGTACCTGACGACGTCAAACACGACCATGCCGTTGTTCCAGCTCAGCCATGCCGAGCAGTTGGACAAGGATCTGTACGGCATGGTGTACGGCGGCTATCTGGAATCGATGTTTGCCGGCGTCGGCGCGGAAGTGTTGTTCCGCCCGACCGGCGAGCGCTGGTCGCTGGGCGCGGACCTGAACTGGGTGCGCCAGCGTGATTTCGATCAGGGCTTTGCCTTGCGCGATTACTCGGTAGTGACCGGGCATATCACCGGCTATACCGACCTGCCGTTCGACACGCTGGCGGCGGTCAGTGTCGGTCGCTATCTGGCCGGCGATTGGGGCACGACCGTGGACATCTCGCGTGAGTTCTTCAATGGTGTGCGGGTCGGTGCCTGGGCAACCATCACCACGGCCAGCAGCGCCGAATATGGCGAAGGTAGTTTCGACAAGGGCCTGTACCTGTCGATCCCGTTCGACGAAATGATGAGCATGTCGACCATGCGCCGCGCCAACCTGGTCTGGGCGCCACTGACCCGAGATGGCGGCGCCAGACTGAGCCGCAGCTATCAACTGCACTCGATGACGGATAGCCGGGAAGGGGACATGTTCTATCGCAACTTCGAGAAGATTACCGAGTAAGCGCTGGTCTGTGGGAGCGAGCCTGCTCGCGAATGGTCCGGCACATCCAATATCTCCAGTGCCTGACACACCGCTTTCGCGAGCAGGCTCGCTCCCACAGTTGATCGGCGTCACGCCACACATCCAGGTCATCACCCGAATCCCTGTGGGAGCGAGCCTGCTCGCGATAGCTTCGTGTCAGCCGACATCGTCATTGACTGACCCACCGCCATCGCGAGCAGGCTCACTCCTACAAGGTTTGTGCCGGTAGTCGATACTGGTTACCAAAATCCCGCCCACAAAAAAGGGGACTTTCGTCCCCTTGTGATCTGCAGCGCTGAGCCTCAGTAAATATCCTTCGACAACAACGTAAACGGCGTCTTCACGAGGATCTTCAGATCCAGCCACAACGACCAACTGTTGATGTACTGCAGGTCGATCTCGACACGCTTCTGCATCTTGTCGATGGTGTCGGTCTCACCCCGGCAGCCGCTGATCTGTGCCAGGCCAGTGATGCCCGGTTTGATTCGGTGACGGGCCATGTAAGCGAGGATCTTGCCCGAGTAGTAATTGTTGTGCGCCACCGCATGCGGCCGTGGCCCCACCAGCGCCATGTGCCCCTGCAACACGTTGAACAACTGCGGCAACTCATCCAGCGAAGTGCGGCGAATAAAACGGCCTACTGCGGTGATCCGCGAGTCATTGCGGCTGGCCTGTTTTACTTCGCGGTCATCGTGGACACGCATCGAGCGGAATTTCCAGACCTTGATCACCTTGCCGTTCCAGCCATGGCGGTCCTGCTTGAAAAACACCGGGCCGGGCGAGTTGATTTTCACCGCCAGAGCGATGATCAACAGCAGCGGACTGAGGGCGATGATTGCCAGGAATGCCACGGTTTTCTCAACCAGACTCTTGCTCAGGGCAGCGGTCGGGCGGCTGGTCAGCGGGCTTTCGTTGAGGTAAATCGCCGGCAGGCCGTCCACGACTTTCACCGAGTGGTTGAGCAGGGTCAGGCTGTTCAAGTCCGGCACCCACACCACATCGACGTTGGCCCCGAGCAAATCGACATACATCGCTTCGATCTTCGCGGCTTCGCACAGGGGCAGGGTGATGTACAAACGACGGATGTCGTGGGCTTCGATCAGCTCAAGCAACTCGTCCTGAGCACCAACGACACGCGGTGCATCGGAGCCGAGAGCGGGCTTGTCTCCGTTGCTGACCAGCCCGATCAGCGGCAGGTTTTCCAGTTGGCTGAGTTTCTTCGCCAGGCCCAGCGCCAGTTCGCCAGTGCCGACAATCAGCGTCCGGTGTTCGCTTTTACGCGAACGCTGGTAGAACTTGGAAAATGCATGCAGCGGCGCGTAGAGAAACGCCTGACCGAGGAAGCCGTACACCGCCCAACTCAGAATCACCTGACGGGAAAACAACTCATCGGCCTGGCAGACAAACGCGATGCACGCCAGCGCGGCCATGGTCATCGACCAGCCCATGAACAAGCGGCCGAGGCCGGTCAGGTAGTTGTCGCGTTTGCGATAAACGCCGCTGAATGTGTAAGCCGGCACCGAGGCCAGGACGGCGAGGGTGGCGCACATTCGGTAGTAGAACGCGACGGTGCCGGTGTGCTGTTCAGCGAGGATGAACAGCAGCGTCACAACGAAAGCCTGTGCCAGCGCCCATTGGCCCCAAAAGGTCAGTCCCTTGAGGCCCGTGCTTCGATTAATACTGAGAGAAAGATCCATACGATATCCCCAAAAGACGTCCATTCAGGTTTCAACAGTTGAAAGCCGAGTTGTTATGCAGACTTATTGTTTTTGTTTTAGCGAGTGTCTTGAGGTAACAACATCGAGAGCCGAACTGTCGTCAGCCAATAGACTAAGTTATTGTCGGGAATGGTGTCTGACGAGTTCTAACAAGATGGCACAGTGCCAACTTTTTAATAATTCAATAGATGGCTGTTAGAAAAGGTCGTAGAGCGGGGGATGAAAAAGCGGGGACGTATTTGTTACTGTTGAAGGGTGGAGGCAGGGAAGCTTTTATCGAATCAGGGAGGGTAAGCCAAACAGAGTGCTCTTCTTGTTGTTGTAGTCGCACTTTATATCTGTTTGTCTCGATTTGAAGGTCGTCTTCGGTTACGCAACGACTTCCTGGATCAGGCAATATCCGCGATTTCTTACGGCTCGGAACAATCGCTCGCCATTACTCGCACTCTTGAACTTGTCCTGCAATCGGCTCAGGCACATTTCCAGGCCACGGTATTGCTCGGGCTCCCGACCAATGCTGATGATCAAGTCATCACGACTGACCACGCGCTCTTCATGGCTGAGCATTTTCCTCACCAGCGCGGTTTCCAGGCCAGTGAGGCTGATCGCAACATTGTCCTTGAGCAACACGCCTTGTTCATCGTCAAGATGCCAGGTGTCGCTGCAAGGCTCAGTGCTCTCGCTGATATTGGAGATATGAGCGCGTTCTGCACTGCGGGTCGGGAAGCTTTGAAACGGATTGTCTGTCTGCGCGGCTCGCCATTCATTTTCAAGAGTGGCCAGTATGCGTTGAGTATCATGTTCGATACTGCGCGCAACATTCTTTCGGCTGAGGCTTGGGTAACTGAACTCCATGACCATCGGGGCGGAAGAGGGCGAAGCAACACCTTCAACAAACATTTGTGCCTGCGACGTGCCAAACGAATTGAAACGCTCACTGGACAAGATGCTTTCCAGTTCACGTTGCGACGTTGTGCTGTGCGTCACAACAACAAAATATTTTCTGGGGAGGGTTGTACTCGTTTCCATGTCTCTCTCCTAAATACACACCAAAATTGGCTAAAAGATAAATCGGCAGGCGAGCAATGACTTCCTCGGAAGTAATCGTAGGCAGGGTTCTGGCCGAAAATGGCCATCGATAAATTCCACTCGATCTGCTGCTATGTTATGGAGTTTTATTGTTATGTGGCGTGATGCCGTGCTCATTCAAGTGCTTGAGTTTTAATAAGTATGAGGCGCAATTGGAACGATATGGCTGCATCAGACGATCCTTCGTACGTATGCAAAAGGGAAGACTGCCCGAGACTCAGGCAGTCGATATCAGGCCCCGCATCAGGCGATAGCCGTAGCCGCGGATGCTCTGAATCGCGTTTGTACCATACATGTCCTTGATTTTTCCACGCAAGCGACTGATTGATTTTTCCAGTGCCCGAGGATCGTAGAAATTGCTGTTGAGGCCCATGATGCTGGCGATTTCATCATGACTCAGAATGTGATTGCCGGTGTGCGCAAAGGCTTCGAGAATCTTCATTTCGGCGAAAGAGATATCGAGTTTGCGCCGACTGTCCATCAGGCAGATTCGCGTCGGATCAAGCGTGAGATTGATATCTCGTTGCCAGTCTTCGCTGTTGAAGAACTCCGCGAGCAAGTCTTCGCTGTCATCGCTCAATGTGTTGAGCTTGATACAGGCATCCGCCCCGGCGAGGAAATATTTGATCTTGTTGACGGCACCGCGGCCGGTGACAATTGCGCAAATAAGCGGCTTCAAGTTGTCATCGCGCAGGTTTTGCACCAGGGCCAGATTTTCTTCGATGGCTTGTGGACTATCGATGATGACGAAAATGGCGCGGTAGGAACCGATGTAACCGTGCTGCTTATATGAACTAGTGAAAGCACCTGTTTCCAGAGTCATATCGGGCTGCACGTGCTTTGCGATTAGCGATCTCAAATGATCAGCCACACCCAGTGTACGACCCAGCGCAAGAACACCGGATTCATCATTTGTCGGGCGCGGACTTCTCGTCGCCAAGTTCCCTGAGAGCATCATGCGTTGACTCGAATTAGGTGCTGACATCGGGATGTTAAAGCACCGGTTCTCATCTGTGACTGACAATTGGTAACATTTACACGGATTTTAGACGTGTCTCCCGAGTTTTCTAACAATAACTAAGCTTTTCAGACTTTTAGTTGATTTTCTCGAGCTTGTGAACTAATGCGTAAGTGATGGCTATATGCAATGGTGCCACTATTTTGAGCTTGTGACGATGGCGTTGTCTATGTCCTTTTGCCACTGATTGGCCATGTCAACAATGTGTGAAGTTGATCACACTTCATATCTGAACTGAAATATTTGTTGTAATAGATGTAAATTTTGTCCGTTTAGTTCATCGGCCGACGATTACTAACATGACTTGAGTGTGGCAGTCCGTTAAACCTATTCTTCGAAATCAAAAGGTCGCGGCCTTCGGCAGCTTCTACATGGAAATGCATTCCAAATGTAGGAGCTGTCGAAGGCTGCGATCTCTTTAGATCTTTATATGCGCCAATTGTGTAATTCAGATACTCAACCCCTGAGTGTTATTGACTGGTCGCTCACCCTGAGTGCTCTGACGGAGGATTAATGGATTTCTGGACCCTTTTCCAGGTATTGATATTAGGCGCGGTTGAAGGCCTGACCGAGTTCTTGCCCATCTCGAGTACCGGCCACCAGATTATTGTCGCCGACCTGCTCGAGTTTGGCGGCGAACGCGCCATGGCGTTCAACATCATTATTCAACTGGGGGCCATTCTTGCGGTGGTCTGGGAGTTTCGTCCGAAGATCTTCGAAATCGTCAAAGGCCTGCCCACCGAGCGCAACGCGCAACGTTTCACCCTTAATCTGCTGATCGCGTTTTTCCCGGCCGTTGTCCTCGGTGTGTTGTTCGCCGACGCGATTCATGAATACCTGTTTAACCCGATCACCGTTGCCGTCGCCCTGGTTGTCGGCGGCATCGTCATGTTATGGGCCGAACAGCGAAGCCATGTGGTCAGCGTCGAACATGTCGATGACATGCGCTGGTCTCACGCGTTGAAGGTCGGTTTCGTACAGTGCCTGCGCGATGATTCCCGGCACCTCACGCTCCGGCTCGACCATCATCGGCGGTCTGCTCTTCGGCCTCTCGCGCAAAGCCGCCACCGAGTTCTCGTTCTTCCTCGCCATGCCGACCATGGTTGGCGCTGCCGTGTACTCCGGCTACAAATACCGCGACCTGTTCCAACCCAACGACCTGCCTGTCTTCGCCCTCGGCTTCGTCACCGCATTCATCTTCGCCATGATCGCCGTGCGTGGCCTGCTCAAATTTATCGCCAACCACAGCTATGCCGCGTTCGCGTGGTATCGGATCGCGTTTGGTTTGTTGATTCTGGCGACTTGGCTGTTCGGCTGGGTGAACTGGACCGCCGCAGCGGCCGCCTGATCACTGAGCGCTGATCAACGCCGCCACGGCGAGATCATTTAACCCCGAATCCGCCGACTCCTGGCGATAGCGCTGCAAGGCCGAGGTGAAATACGCGGCTTGCAGCATGCCGTCGCTGGCCAGATAGAGTCGCGCGTCTTCTTGCTCCTCGGCAGAGTAAACACGCTTGTGACTGTCGGTCGTTTCCTGGCTAGACGAAATAGGTGCGAGGATCAAAGACACCAAAGTGAAGCCGGAAAACTGCGTCACCTCCCACGGCGTATCGGTACGGCCCATGCAAAAGCCATCGCAGTGCGCATAAACGTTGGAGGTGAAGCTGAACAAAGCGAGGAGGGTGAAACGCTTGAAACCTGAACAAGTAAACGCGGGCATAAACGAAAGACATCCTGTCAGTACATCAAAACACCGGGCAACGCTCATGCGTCGCCCGCACGCTCAATCCATCAATCAACGACCTTCAAGCAACTCAGCCGCCTGATCCAGCAACGCCAGCGGATCCTTGGCCTTGTGAATATCCACCGACAACAACTGACGGAATTTCCGCGCCCCGGGGAAACCGGTGCCCAGGCCCAGCACATGCCGAGTGATGTGATGCATCGCCCCACCGGCCAGCAGATGTTCGGCGATATACGGCCGCAACTGCGCCAACGCCTCAGCCCGACTGATCACCGGCGCGGTACTGCCGAACAGTTGCTGATCGACCTCCGCCAGCAAATACGGATTGTGATAAGCCTCACGCCCCAACATCACGCCATCGAACGTCTGCAGATGCTCATGGCAGGCCTCCATGGTCTTGATCCCGCCATTCAGCACAATCTCCAGCTCCGGAAAATCCGCCTTCAGCTGCGCCGCGACGTCATAGCGCAACGGCGGAATGTCACGATTCTCCTTCGGCGACAACCCCTCCAGAATCGCAATCCGCGCATGCACGGTAAAACTCGTGCAGCCGGCATCCCGCACAGTACCGACGAAATCACACAGCTCAGCGTAACTGTCCCGACCGTTGATCCCGATGCGATGCTTCACCGTTACCGGAATCGACACCGCATCACGCATCGCCTTCACACAATCGGCCACCAACTGCGGATGCCCCATCAGGCACGCGCCGATCATGTTGTTTTGCACACGATCACTCGGGCAGCCGACGTTCAGGTTCACCTCGTCGTAGCCGTGTTCCTCGGCCATGCGCGCGCAGGCGGCGAGATCCAACGGAACACTACCGCCGAGCTGCAAGGCGAGCGGGTGCTCGGCTTCGTTGTGGCGGAGGAAACGCTCGTGATCGCCGTTGAGCAGCGCGCCGGTGGTGACCATTTCGGTGTAGAGCAGGGCGTTCTTCGACAGGAGGCGTAGGAAGTACCGGCAGTGGCGGTCCGTCCAATCCATCATGGGTGCCACACTGAAGCGGCGAGACGGCTCAGGCATGGATTTTACTGGGCTGAAGCTCTGATTCTGGACCATTTTACTCAACGTGTTTTCGGCGTGCTTTTGGGCGTTTTCAAGGGTGTTCAGCATCTGGTTGGTACGATGTACCAATTCGAAGCCAATGCGTACCACTTTCGTTTATGGCAGCTGTCAGGACATGAAAACTGGCGGATGGCAGCATGCGCTACACCGCATCCGGCGGAATGGAGTGCAAGTCTACCAAGACAGCCACATTTTCGCCCCGGAAACGGACTACGCGATCTGGATTGCTGGCAGAGGATCTTGATAGCTCCAGCAACTTCATCGAGCAGGTGCTCCGGCGTCAGATGGGGATTGCCTCTATTGAGTCCCGTGCTTGCGCGAGGCCACGACCGGTAGGCGTATTGCCATTCCCACCTGGTAAAGGATTGAGTCGCCAAGCGTTTGAATGCGCATTTTCAGCCCCCGTTTCACGCCGATAGCGATGTGCCACAAATCATGATGGCAATGCGTCATCACGTCGCTCAAAAAGTTCAACGATTATACAAAAATATAAAGTTGTACAAGTTTTCGCAAAATTAATAGCATCCCTTCAGACACCTTTGCTGAAACGATAAATCCAGCCTGCATATGCTCTGTTGCGACGTGATGGCTTTGTCTGCCGGTGCTCGCGTCGGGTTGTTTTCGACGCTTCAACAGCATCGGCATTTGCATTTCAGGGACCGCTGGAGCGTCCCGTACTACGCCCTGGATGACGACCCCCGAATGTCTGGACGGTGACTGTGGTTACCGGAGATCAATTTTTTTGTGCCTGGCGTTTCGCGTCAGGACGTTTGAGGCTGAATATGGCAGTAGCATCGAATTTCCTCGGTGACATCAAAGTTTCCCGCAAGCTGGGAACCGGCTTCGGCATTCTTCTGCTGGCCGTTTTGGCGGTTGCCTTCATTGGCTATAACAGCAACAGCGTGCTGGTTGATCGCTTGAGTACGACGCGTCTGATCGGCACGTTGAATGACGCTACGCAAAATATGCGTCTGTCCGAGAAACAGTACGAAGCCGCCGCTGACGCAGCCTTCGCCGAGTCCTATAACGCGCAGTTGAATGTCTTGCAGGGCCTTGTGGGCAAGGCGCTGGACACCTTGACCCGCGCTGAAAACCAGCAAGCCTTGAAGGCTTTGCAAACCACGATTGTTGCCTACGACCAGAAGGTCAAACGGCTGATCGCTGCCGATCAATCGACCACCGATGCGCTGAAACCGCTGACGGCGCTGTCGGACAAGTACGCGCAAACTTTCGCCGGCATGCTTGAAGGCACCACGACCAGTGCCTTGGCGTCTGCCGATGGTGAACGCGTTCGGGAGCTGCGCACGGTGGCCGATTTGCGCAATGGCATGACCACGTTTCGCCTGATGTTGCGTCGTTACATCGCGGTGCCCAATGACGTGAACAAAAAACTGCTGATGGAAACCATCGATAGCTTCTTGAGTGATATCAGCAAGGCGCGCACCAGCCTGCCGACGGCGCTGTCGAGCCAACTGGAAGAAGCCCACGCCGGCATGCGGCGTTATCGCGAAGTATTGGTGGAAGTGGCCGGGCTGTTTGAGCAGAAGCAGAACATGCGCGAGCAGGTCGACCAGGAAAGCAAGGCGATGGACAAGATCATGAGTGGCCTGATGGACACCCAGCAGCGCCTTGCGCATGAGGATCAGCATTCGGCTTTTATTCAGATGGCGGTATTGACTGCGTTGGCGCTGGTGATCGGGCTGTTGGCTTCGGTGGTTATCTCGCGCCAGATCACTGCGCCGCTAGCGCTGACGGTTGATCTGGCACGACGGATTGCCAAAGGCGACCTGACGGTCCAGGCCAGGTCTGCGCGCAAAGATGAGTTGGGCGATCTGCAAAATGCGATGCAGGAGATGGCGCAGAACCTGAACACGCTGGTGCAAGGTATCGGCAATGGCGTCACGCAGATTTCCACCTCTGCGGAAAAGCTCTCGGCCATGAGCGAGCAGACCAGCGCAGGTGTACGTCAGCAAAAAAGTGAAGTGGATCAAGTTGCCACGGCGATGCACGAAATGGCTTCGACGGTGCAGGAAGTTGCGCGTAACACCACCGATGCCTCCGCTGCCGCGACCCTCGCCGATCAGCAGGCGCGCCACGGCAGCACGGTGGTGAAGCAGGCGACGGTGCAGATCAGCGAACTTGCCATGGCCATTGAAGAGTTGGGCGGTGCGATGAATGTGCTGACTCAGGACAGCGAGCAGATCGGCAAAGTCATCGATGTGATCAAAGCCGTCGCCGAGCAGACCAATCTGCTCGCGTTGAACGCCGCTATCGAAGCCGCGCGGGCGGGTGAGCAGGGTCGTGGTTTTGCTGTGGTAGCAGACGAAGTGCGCTCGCTGGCACAGCGCACGCAGGACTCGACCAAGGAAATCGAAGCGCTGATCGTCACCCTGCAACAAGGCACGCAAGCGGCCGCGACGCTGATGACCTCAAGCCGCGAGCGCACCCTCGATACGGTGGTACTGGCGCAGAAGGCCGAATTGGCGATTACCGAGATCAATCAGTCCATCGGTACGATCCAGGAGATGAGTCTGCAGATCTCGGCCGCCGCCGAGCAGCAAAGTGCCGTGGCCGACGAAATCAACCGCAGCATTGTCAGTGTGCGTGATGTGGCTGACCAGTCGGCTGTCGCCAGCGAAGAAAGTGCGGCGGCGACGATCGAATTGGCGTCCCTGGGGCAGGACCTGCAGCGAATGACCGCGCATTTCCGCACCTGACCATTTAACGTCGAGCACGCGGCGCCTTTGCATATTCAGGCGCCGCAGGGCTGCAGTTGTTGCCTGGTTTGCAGATGACGCAATCCTGCAACTGATCATTTATCACCATGGAAGGTTACAACCCGTTATCAGGGGTGTCATGACCGACTTTCCAAAATCAATAGTGTCTCCCGGTGGCTGCCAGGGCTGTAAGAACAAAGGTGTGCCAGAGATGGATTTCGCCTTCGCTTTCCAGCCCATTGTGGATCTGCGCGATCAAACGACGTTTGCCCATGAAGCGTTGGTTCGCGGCGTGAACGGTGAAGGCGCCTTGTCTGTCCTGGAGCAGGTGGACGATCAGAACCGTTATCGATTCGATCAACTGTGTCGAGTGCGGGCGATTTCCACGGCGGCTGACTTGGGCATGACGCAGTACCTGTCGATCAACTTTCTGCCGAATGCCGTTTACCGGCCGGAGATGTGTATTCGCAGCACGCTGGAAGCGGCGCGCACATACGGCTTTCCGCTGGAGCGGTTGATCTTCGAGGCTGTGGAAGGCGAGCACGTCGAAAGCAACAAACACTTGATGAATATCTTGCGTGATTATCGTGAGTTTGGTTTCAAGACGGCCATCGACGACTTTGGCGCAGGCTATTCCGGCCTTAACTTGTTGGCGGATTTTCAGCCAGACCTGATCAAGCTGGATATGGCGCTGATCCGCAATATTCACCGTGACCGCGTACGCCAGACCATCGTGCGCAACGTGGTGAACATGTGTAGAGAGTTGGGCGTGGAAGTGATCGCCGAGGGCATAGAAGAGGCCGAGGAAAGAGACTTTCTCGCCGATTGCGGCATTTATCTGATGCAGGGCTACTGGTTCGCCAGGCCCTCGTTCAAATCGTTGGCGCAGATCTCGACGAGTGCGTGGCTGGGGAGATCATCCAATCCGCGCTCTTCTGCAAAACATTGACAGCCACCAACAATGGCTGCCGTGGGTGCCCTGCGCCTTAATGTCGGTTGTTCTGCGGTCACGGGTTGCGTCGGGTTTCCAGCAGCGTAAATAGCCCCATGCCTGCGAGCATCGCCAATACGAAAACGATTGCTTGCCAGTGGCCCGTCAACAGGATGGTCACTGCCGGGCCAGGGCAGATGCCGGCTATCCCCCAACCGACCCCGAACAGCAGGCTGCCACCAACCAGACGTCGGTCCAGCTCTTTTCGGGCGGGTAGTTGCATGGGGTTGCCCAGTACCGATTTGCGTTGCCGGCGTGCCCAGGTCAGCGGGCCGATAGCGATGGCAATGGCGCCCACCATGACCAATGCCAGCGAGGGATCCCAGGCCCCGGCCACGTCGAGGAACGCCAGGACTTTTGTTGGATTGGCCATGCCCGCCAGAAGTAACCCGACGCCGAACAGCAGGCCGGCCAGGAATGCATTCAGTTTGAGCACGTTCAAACTCCCGTCAGATGGCGCAGGACAAACACGGTGAGGAACCCACTGAGCATAAAGCAGGCAGTGGCGAGCATCGAACGTGGCGAAAGGCGCGATATGCCGCAAACGCCATGGCCGCTGGTGCAACCTGAGCCGTAGCGTGTGCCAAGCCCTACGAATAACCCTGCGAGAATCAGCCCTGACCAGCCGCTCTGGAACTCGATCGGCGGTAACGCCTTGAACAATCCCCACAGCAGTGGCGCGACCAGCAGGCCAAGGATGAACAGGGCTTTCTCGCTGGCGCCTTCACGGTTGCGTTGCAGCAGGCTGCCGATCAGGCCGCTGATGCCGGCAATACGCCCATTGCCGACCACGAACAGACTCGCGGCCAGGCCGATCAGCGCGCCGCCGGCAAGGGAAGACCAAGGCGTGAAATTGAGCCAGTCGACATTCATGGGACGCCTCAAGCGCAGTAGCGGTGGATGTGCGGTATGCATCGCGGCGGAAGCGAACGTGTCGCTGTGATTTCAGTGTAGGCCTTGTCTGCTTTTTGGAATTACGGCTGCCACTTTTCTCACCGCGTGCCGACCGCGTGCATTGAGCGAACCGTTCCCTCAATGCGCGCGTCGGCCGGGTTCCTTGGCTTACTGCGGCACCGCAATCCACTCACTCAACGTCTGCTGATACTTGCCAGTGACCTTGCTCAAATGCAGCCACTGATCGACATACAGTTTCCAACTGATGTCATCGCGCGGCAGCAGGTAAGCCTTCTCGCCGTATTGCATGTATTGATGCGGATTCACCGCGCACAAACCGGGTTTGAGTTTCTGCTGATACAGCGCTTCCGAGGCGTCGGTGATCATCACGTCGGCTTTGTTGTCGAGCAGTTGCTGGAAGATCGTCACGTTGTCGTGCAGGGCCAGTTGCGCTTTGGGCAGGAAGGCGTGGACGAAGGCTTCGTTGGTGCCGCCGGCAGGTTCCACCAGGCGCACGTTGGGCTGGTTGATCTGGTCGATGGTCTGGTATTTGGACTGGTCGGCGCAGCGCACCAGCGGGATTTTGCCGTCGGTATCGAGGGTGTTGCTGAAGTAGGCTTTTTTCTGCCGTTCCAATGTGACCGAGATGCCCCCCATGCCAATGTCGCATTTGCCGGCCTGCATGTCGGGCATCAGGTTTTTCCAGGTGGTCTGCACCCATTGCACCTTGACGCCGAGACTGTCGGCCAGGGAGCGGGCCATGCTGATGTCGATGCCTTCGAAGTCGCCGTCGCTGCGCTTGAAGGTGTAGGGCTTGTAGTCGCCGGTGGTGCAGACGCGCAACTGGCCTTGTTGCTGAATGCTGTCGAGGTGAGACGAGGCCGGGTCGGCGTGAGCGCCAGTCGCCAGGGTCAGCAGGCCGCCGAGGATCATCGTGCTTTTTAGTGTTGTCATTGAGATCGGGCTTCTGAAAGGGAAGGTGGCCCAGTGTAGTGAAAGCCTTCCACGGGTGTCATCCCGGGTCCGGACTCAATGTGCCGAGCCACGCCACCAGCGCCACGATCAACAGGGCAAGGGCCAACTCCATTACGACACTGCGCCGCAGCGCGTTCGCGGCGATGAGGTGCTGGCCGTCGCGCAGCGATCGTTGCAGTGACGGTCCAAGATGAAAGCGGTTCAACGCAGCCAGCACCAGCATCACGGCGAACGCCAGCACCTTGATCGCCAGCAGCAGCCCGTAAGTGCCGAACAGCACTCCGTCGAGCCTTGGGCCGACGATGAAAAGATAATTCATCACGCCGGTGACCGACACCGTCAGCACGATCAGCGCGCCCACCCATTCGAAGCGTTTCACTGCATCGGCGAGCAGGCGAAGGCGTGTGTCACCGATCCGCCCTCTCGCCATCAACACCAGCGCCAGCAAGGCACCCAACCACGCTCCCGCCGCAAGCAAGTGCAAGATGTCGCTGAGAAAGTGCCAGAACCGCAGCCATCCTTCGTCCATCGCGCCATGCCCGCTCCACGCCAGCGAAGCGAGAGCAATGGCGCCTGCCAGCGACGCTGGCCACAGACCCGGCCGGATCACCACGATGGCCAGCGCTGTCATCCGCAGTGCCCACGCCAGGCCGACGTCCGTTTCCAACACCATCATCTGCAGGTGCGGCCACAACGCCGCGAGCTGTGTTTCGCCACTCATGGCGCGGGTCATCAGCACCAGCCCGGCCACTGACAGCAATGCCCCTGTCACTGCCATGCCCCGCAATAACCGACGGAACTGCAGCAACGTGTTGAAGCTGTACAAGCCAAACAACGCCAGCCCGAACAACAGCAGCAAATCCACATACAAGGCGAACCGCAGGATGATGTTGAGCAGGTCCGCCATTGTTCACTTCACTTTGAACGTGACGTTACCGGTGATCGGGTGCGTGTCGGCGGACACCGCGCGCCACTGCACCTGATAGGTGCCGGCAGGCAGCGGGGCGAGCGGGGTGATCAGCATGGTTTTCGGATCGCTGCTGGCGCTGACTTTGGCTTTCATCGGCATCGGCGAGTGAGCCATGCCACCCATTTCGGTCATTACCAGTTTGGCCCCGGAAAATTGCGTGACCAGGTTCTCGGAAAAGTGCAGCTCGATCCTGCCCGGCGCGGCGCCTTCCGCGCCTTCGGCTGGCGTTGACGAAAGCAGTTTCGGGTGGGCCTGGGCGAGGGTGCTCAGGAGCAATCCGCTGGCGAATATCAGGGGCAGGGTCAATGTGCGCATGCAAGGTCTCCGATTTGTTTTTTTAGAAGAATTCAGAACCACAGCCTGACGCCTAGGACGAGGCGCGCCTCACTGCGATCCTCGTCTTCTTCGCGGGCGTAGTCGGCGGTGTTGCCGTAAGTGCGATTCCACGTCACGCCGATATAAGGCGCGAATTCGCGGCGGATTTCATAGCGCAACCGCAGGCCCGCCTCGGTATTGGACAACCCTGAGCCGATGCCCCGCTGCGGATCGTTTTTGCCATAGATATTCAGTTCTGCGGTCGGCTGCAGGATCAGTCGATTGGTCAGCAGGATGTCGTAGTCGCCCTCCAGCCGTACCGCACTCTGGCCGCCCTCGCCAAGGAAAGCCGTGGCTTCGGCCTCGAAGTTGTAGAGCGCCATGCCCTGCACGCCGAACGCGGCCCAGGATTGCGGTGCGCCGGGTTTGAAGTCCTGACGCACGCCGCCGACCACGTCCCACCACGGTGAAATGGCGTGGCCCCACAGCGCTTGAATTTCCGCGTCTTCGGTCTTGCCGTTGTTGCGCTCGCCTTCAGAGCGCAGCCACAACCGATCGGTATCCCCGCCGATCCAGCCGGACAGATCCCAGGCCACAGCGCTGCCGTCATCGGCGTTCTGCCATTCGAGTTTGTCGGCAAGAAAGTAGCTGTTTATAACGCTGTCATGCACCTGATGACCGCCGGGGCTGGTGAACACCGCAGCGCGGTCGGCGTCGGTCACGGGCGCAATCGGCGTGCGGCTTTCGCTGGGCGCGGCGGGCTGCATCATGCCGTCGTCCATGCTTTGCATTGCCGAATGATCCATCCCGGGCATCTGGCTGTGGTCCATGCCGTGCATGGCGTCGGCGGCCATGGCGGAGGTGCCGGCGAGCAGCAGCGGAAACACGCTGAGTCGAGTCATGATCGGCCTCTTCATTCTTCCACCCGCACTTCGCGGAACATGCCCGTTTCCATGTGATAAAGCAGATGACAGTGATAGGCCCAGCGGCCGAGGGCGTCGGCGGTGACGCGATAGCTGCGGCGGCTGCCGGGCGGCATGTCGATGGTATGTTTGCGCACCTGAAAGTTGCCGTTTTCGTCTTCCAGATCGCTCCACATCCCGTGAAGGTGGATCGGGTGGGTCATCATGGTGTCGTTGACCAGCACCAAGCGGATGCGCTCGCCGTATTTCAGCCGTAAAGGCTCGGCATCGGAGAATTTGATGCCGTTGAACGACCAGGCGAATTTCTCCATGTGGCCGGTCAGGTGCAGCTCTATCGTGCGGCCCGGATCGCGGCCGTCCGGGTCCTCGAAGGTGCTGCGCAGGTCGGCGTAGGTCAGCACTCGGCGGCCGTTGTTGCGCAGGCCGAGGCCTGGGTCGTCAAGCTTTGGCGCGGTGATCATGGCCTGCATGTCCACCAGCGGATTGTTGTTTTCACTGTCGGGATGGGCTTGCATCGGGCCCATGGCGGAGTGATCCATGGTGCTCATGTCCATGCTGCCGTGATCCATGCCGCCCATGCCCATGTCGTCCATGCTCACCAACGGACGCGGATCCAGCGCCGGCACTGCTGCCGACATGCCGGCGCGTGTGGCGAGAGTGCCACGGGCGTAGCCAGTGCGATCCATCGCTTGAGCGAAGAGGGTATAGGCCTCGCTTTCAGGTTCGACGATCACGTCATAGGTCTCGGCCACTGCGATACGCAGTTCATCGACGCTGACCGGTTTGACGTACAGGCCATCGGCAGCCACCACCGTCATCTTCAGTCCCGGAATGCGCACATCGAAATAGGTCATGGCCGAGCCGTTGATCAGGCGCAGGCGCAGTTTTTCGCCGGGACGGAACAGCCAGGTGAAGTTGTCATCGGGGGCCTGGCCGTTGATCAAAAAGGTATACGTGGCGCCACTGACGTCGGCAATGTCGGTGGGATTCATGTTCATTTGCGCCCACATCTTGCGATCGGCGACCGTGGCGCCCCAGCCTTTTTCACTGACATCGTCGATAAAATCGCCGACGGTGCGTTTGTGGAAGTTGTAGTAGTCGGACTGTTTTTTCAGGGTCTTAATCAGGCTGGCCGGGTCTTCGTCGGTCCAGTCGCTGAGCATCACCACGTAGTCGCGATCGTACTGGAACGGCTCCGGCTCTTTGGCCTCAATGACCAGCGGCCCGTAGACGCCGGCCTGCTCCTGTAAGCCGGAATGGCTGTGATACCAGTAGGTGCCGTGCTGCCGGACCTTGAATTGGTAGACATACACGCCGCCCGGTTCAATGCCGTGGAAGCTCAGGCCCGGTACGCCGTCCATGTTCGCCGGCAGGAGAATGCCGTGCCAGTGAATCGAGGTGTCAGCCGTGAGCCGGTTTCGCACCCGCAGCGTCACGGTATCGCCTTCGCGCCAGCGCAACAGCGGGCCGGGCAGGCTGCCGTTGATGGTCATCGCCGTGCGTGCGGAACCCGTGAAATTGACCGGAGTTTCGCCGATGAACAACTCGAATTCGTTGCCGCTCAGTTCGTTGACGGGCGCGGCGCCGTTCAGCGCCCAGACCGGTGTACGCCAGAGCCCGAGGCCGCCGAGCAAGCTACCGGCGGCCAGGCCTTTGACAAAAGTGCGTCTTGTGAGAATGGAAGGCATGCGCTGGAAATCCCCGTCTGACTCATGACAGAGAGACTAGCCAGCCCCAGCTTTCAGTTGGCTGAGGCAAACATTACAGTTTTGTCAGTTGACTCGGACGGGTTACAGGCCCAGCCCTTGCTGCACCACTTGCAGCAGATTGTTTTCCGTCAGCGCAATCGCATCCAGCTCCTGGCCGGTCTCGATAGTCTGCAACCACCAGTGACTCTCGCCATGCTCGTCGACCGTGCGCAGCAACGACTGATCGCGCCCCGGTACCTTGATCTCGACACGTCCGCAACCATCCTCGGTAAACCGCGCAATCGGATCGAACATCAAACTGTGATGGTTGGCTTCGATCACCAGTTGATCAATAGCGTAATCATGACTTTCGCCATCCGGCGAACTTTCGCAAACGTGCGTAGGATTTCGCCGAATCTTCAGTCCTACTTCGGTGACTGGTTGCAGCCAGCCCTCAATGCGGTGGTACAAGTCGTACACCTGAGCAGGCCAGCAATCGATTTCCAGCGCCGCATCAGCCTGGGTGTGCCGTGTCTGCTTGAGTCTGGCGGCGAGTTCGTCTGCTTTACTCATGTCGGTTCCCTTGGTGGATGTCTGCCTGTTCAGCGTAGACCTTTGCACGGCGCAGGGCCTTGCCTTGCGTCATGCGCTTGCAATACAAGCGTGTCGAAATCAGCACTGGCCAGGTCTGGCCAACAACGAAAACCACGGACGCAGGCGTCCCAAGGAACGGGTTAATGAAAAAGCTGTTTACAATTCTGGCGCTGATCGCGCTGACGGCCGGTAGCATCGGCACGAGTTCGGCGCGTCAGCCGGCATCGATGAAAGCGCAGGCCGAATCGGTGGCGGGGGTGTTCGACTACTACCTGCTGGCGCTGTCCTGGTCGCCGACCTTTTGTCTGACGCACAAGGACGATGCGCAGTGCACCGGCAAGGGTTACGGTTTTGTCCTGCACGGTTTGTGGCCGCAATACGCCAAGGGCGGCTGGCCGCAATCCTGTCCGCCGCTGACCAGGCTGTCGGCGGCAGAAACCAGCAAGGGCCTGACGATGTACCCGACGAAAAAACTCCTTGATCACGAATGGTCCAAGCACGGTACCTGCAGCGGTCTTGGCGCAATGGGTTATCTGGACAAGTCCGATCAGGCCCTCGGCGCGGTGAAGATTCCGCAGGCGTTACAGCCGTTCGGCTCGACGTCGTACTACTTCGAAGCGCAAGAGATTGTCGATCTGTTTCGCAAGGCCAATCCGGGTATTCCCGAGGATGGAATTGCGGTGATTTGCAGCGGCCCGCAGCTGTCGGAAGTGCGGGTGTGCATGGACAAGGATTTGCAGTTCGGCGCGTGTGGCAAAGGGGTGAAGACGCAGTGTCGGGCGGGGGATATTCGGGTGCCGCCGGTACGGTGAGCATCAGTAAAAGCCTATGAAAAGAGGCGCTCGCATGAGCGCCTTTTTTTTGCCTGACGATTTGTAGCGCTTGGCAAATTCGCGCATGCTGCGCGCCTCAAAGGATCTGCACGACACATTGCAAGGAGCTGTTCATGAGCGGAAAACCCGCTGCCCGCGTCACCGACCCCACCGCCTGTCCGTTGCCGGGACACGGCACCAACCCGATCGTCAGCGGCTCGCCGAATGTCAATTTTGATGGACTGGCGGCTGCGCGCATGACTGCGATCAGTGGCGCTGTATATGGTCGTCGGACATAGCCTCGGTGGATGGAACGGTGCGCATCTGACGAAACTCATGTCGGATTGGGGATACAGAATGCAGATGCTGATTACTTTGGATCCGGTTGGCGAAGGTGCTCTTGTCTGGATCGGCTCAGACATATATCGCCAGCGACCTGACCCAGTCGCTGTCGAATGGATCAACATCAAAGCGACACCTACCAATAGAAATTCATCAGATGGCGTAGCTGACTTTGGTGAGAAGTGGATTGTTTCTTGTGGGCCTTCTTTGAACGTAAACGTCGATACCAGTCATGCAAACGCGCTAGAGCTGTTTGTTGCGCCTATTTCCGGTGGCAATTCGGCGAGCGATTTGTTGATGGCCGCGATCATGAAGGAGTTTTCTTGATGTCCAGATTGATCATCTGCGTATTGCTCATTGTTTGCTCCGGATGTGCAAAAGACCATTCAAAGCCTGCTGCAAACTTGAGTTTCGTGTCTGTTAAGCGAGAGAGAACGCTTTATGACATCCGATACCAAACGGATGTGGATGTCCTGGACCTGTTCGACCAAGGACAGAGGAAAGGGATGATCGCAGGTTTTCTGACGTGTGCGTTGGGGGACGATCATGATTTTTCGATTGAGAAAGCGATGCAGTTTTCCGCGGTAGGTTTGATTGAGTCTGACGGCGAGCCGCGACCCGGAGAGAAATTTTCTTATCTCACCAGTGCGTTTCTCGTTGAAACTTCCAGCAACCGTAGTTCGCAGCGTTACCTGTCTAGATTGGAGCTAAACGACCTTCTTTCCAACAAAAGCCAAATTCCCTGCAAACTATTTGTCACTGCCTTTGGCTACAAAACCTACTACTCAAACACCATGAACATCCCCACCGCCGACCTGCTCCGCGAAATCAACAAACCCGAATAAGGATCCCCGGGGGGTCAGGCAAATCCCCCCGCATCCACCCCCAATTCTCCACGCAAAAACTCCACCAGCCCCCGCTGCAAGCCGCTCAACACTCCCTCGCGGCTGACCAGCGCCAGTTCTGTCGGCGCCAACTCCGGCAGATCCCTACACACCTCGTGCTCTGGCAATACCGCCGAAACCGGCAGCACCGAAACCCCCAACCCGGACGCCACTGCGGCTTGAATTCCGGTCAGGCTGTGGCTGCCGAACGCCACTCGCCACGGTCGCTGCGCCACATCGAGCAGGCGAATCGCCCGTTGTCGATACAGGCAGCCTTGCGGAAACAGCGCCAGCGGCAGCACACCGCTGGAGGTGTCGAACTCGGTGCCTTTGACCCATACCAGTCGTTCCGGCCAGGTAGCCCATGCCGGGCCGCTGTCGGGTTCGCGTTTGATCAGGGCAATGTCGATGTCGCCGGCGTCGAGGCGTTGGCGCAGGTCGAGGCTCATGCCGCTGATGGTTTCCAGGCGCGCCTGCGGATGGTTGCGGGTGAAGCCGGCGAGGATCAGGGCCATGCGCCGGGCGTCGAAGTCTTCCGGCATGCCGATGCGCAGCACTTCCAGGTCGACGTCACTGGCCAGCGCTTGCGTGGCTTCGGCGGACAGCGCCAGCAATCGGCGCGCGTAGTGGATCAGCAGTTCGCCGTGTTCGGTGACCGCGACGTTCACTCCGGTGCGGTCGCGCAGGAGTAGCGGGTGGCCGACCAGATCTTCGAGTTTGCGCACCTGCTGGCTGACCGTCGATTGGGTGCGGTGCACACGTTCCGCAGCACGGGTGAAGCTGCCTTCGTCGACCACGCAGACAAAGGTTTTCAGCAATTCCAGATCCAGCATGGCGGCGTTCCTGATAGTTGATTTGCGAATGACGATGGCGTGTTTATTTAATTTCACACTATCACCGCACGCTCATAAGCTGAAGTCCTCACTCTGGAGGAATCGACCGATGACCTTGAACAACACGCCACGCCCGCAATGGCTGACCTTCGATTGCTACGGCACGCTGATTCAGTGGGATGAAGGCCTGAAAGCCGTGGTCGAGAAAATGCTCAGCTACAAGGGCGAGCACACAGTCGACGCCACTAAGTTGATTGAAGTCTACGACCGTCACGAGCACCGTCTCGAACAAACGCCGCCGCACCGTTCCTTTCGCGACCTGAGCACCCTCGGCCTGCAACTGGCGCTGGCAGAATTGGGCTTGCCGAGCCAGCCCGAGGACAGTCAACGCTTGGCGGCGGCCATCCCGAACATGCCGCCATTTGCCGAAGTGGTCGACACCCTCGCGCAACTCAAAGCCATGGGCTTCAAGCTGTGCATTGTCTCCAACACCGACGACGACATCATTGCCGGCAACGTTGCGCAGCTCGGCGGCCATATCGACCGGGTGATCACCGCGCAACAGGCCGGTGCCTACAAACCGGCGCCGCGTCTGTTCGACTACGCTCATGAGCAATTGGGCGTTACCCGGGATGAAGTGGTGCACATCTGCGCCAGCCCCATGCTCGATCACACGGCGGCGCGGGACATGGGTTTTCGTTGCGTGTGGATCGATCGCGGCACGGGTCGTCAGTTGTTGCCGGACTATCGCCCCGACGCGATCCTGTCCAGCCTCGATCAAGTGCTGCCGCTGTTCAAATCCCTCGGCTGGACCTAAGGAGAATTGCCATGGCTCATATCTTGAGCGGCACTGGCAAAGCCAGACCAACCGCAACGTTGAACCTGGACACCGAGGCGATCATCACCGCCCGCAACGAACTCGCTGCGTGCTTTCAACTGGCAGCCCTGCATGGTCTGGAGGAGGGCATCTGCAATCACTTTTCGGCGATGCTGCCGGGGCATGATGATCTGTTTCTGGTCAATCCATACGGCTACGCTTTTTCGGAAGTGACAGCGCAGAATCTGCTGGTCTGTGACTTCGCCGGCAACGTGGTCGATGGCGAAGGCGAGCCCGAAGCGACCGCGTTCTACATCCACGCGCGCCTGCACAAACAACTGCCACGGGTAAAAGTCGCGTTCCACACGCACATGCCGCACGCCACCGCGTTGTGCCTGTTGCAAGGCCCGCCGCTGCTCTGGCTGGGGCAGACTGCGCTGAAGTTTTACGGGCGTACAGCGGTGGACGAGGATTACACCGGCCTCGCGCTGGACGCATCCGAAGGCGACCGCATCGCCAGCGTCATGGGCGACGCCGACATTCTCTTTCTGAAAAACCACGGGGTGATTGTCGCCGCGCCGAGCATTGCTGAAGCCTGGGACGATCTCTATTACCTGGAACGCGCCGCGCAGGTGCAACTGCTGGCGATGGCAACCCAACGTGAATTGAAACCGGTGCCTCATGCGATTGCGCAGCGCGCCTATGAACAAATGCGTGAAGGCGATGCGCAAAGTGCCCGCGCGCACCTGACCAGCGCGATGCGGCGGCTGGCCCTGCACAACTGATTAACCGTAAAGAAGCAATCGTAAATAAATCGACGAAAAGCGATCATCCAAACTCGCGACGCGCCGATAACTGGGCGGGAGGCGGGCGTTTGCCCGGTACATCCCGGTGGGCTACGCTCACACATACAAGGGTTTCGGGCTCGCGCCCCTGTCGTACCTGCCCAGGACATGCTTTTGCCAATCCCCAATCACGATCCGCATCAGGCCCCCGGCACGCTCAAACGGTTGCCGCTACGCAAAGCGGCGGTGCTGTTTATCGTTGCGGTGAGCCTGTGCCTGTGTGGTCTGCTGTACCTGCAACTGGAGCAGTCGCGGCGTCAGGATCTGGCAGTGGCGAAGATGGCTTCGGGCAACCTGACCCGGGCCATGGCGCAGCAGGCCGAGGACACTGTGCGGGCGGCGGATCTGGTGATGACCAGCCTGGTCGACTGGATTCAGGACGATGGTTATGGAGCGGCGCAGCGCCCTCGGTTACAGCGGATCTTCGCCCGCCGCGCGCAGCAACTGGATCAGTTGCATGGCATCTTTCTCTTCGATCGCGAAGGGCAGTGGGTCATTACTTCGTTCGCCGATCTGCCTCGCGGCAATGGCGTGGCCGATCGCGACTATTTCAAGTTCCATCAGCAGAATGCGTCGACCGTTGCGCGCATTGGTCCGGCGATTCGCAGCCGCGAAAACGGCGAGTGGATCATTCCGATTTCCAGACGCGTCAACGACCAGCTCGGCAATTTTCAGGGCGTGCTGATGGCCGGCATCCGCATGTCGTACTTCGATCAGTTCTTCAAAAGCTTCAGCCTCGATGACAGCGGCATCATGTTTCTGGCGCTGACCGACGGCACCTTGCTGGCGCGACGGCCCTTTGATGAGTCGCTGATCAACACCTCGGTGGCCCACGGCGAGATCTATCAAACCTTGCTGCCGAACGCTAACGCGGGCACGGCGATGCTCAATTCCGTGGTCGACGGTGTGACCCGCTTGTATGGCTATCGCCAGCTGGCCTCGTATCCGCTGGTGGTCTCTGCGGCGACGTCGCAAGACACGATTCTGCAGGGCTGGTATGACCGCGCCTTTCAGTCCAGCGTGATTGTCGCGCTTGTGATTCTCGGGGTTGGCCTGTTCGGCTGGGTGTTCATTCATCAGGTGCGCGACGGCGAACGTATCGAGAAAAACCTGCGCAAGGCGCAACTGGCGCTGGAGCAGATCGCCACCCACGACAGCCTCACCGGATTGGCCAATCGACGCTTGTTCGAGCGCTCGCTGGACATCGAATTTGCCCGTGGCGCGCGCCAGGTCAGCCCGGTCAGCCTGATCATGCTCGATATCGATTTCTTCAAGCGCTACAACGACGCTTACGGACATGTCGCCGGCGATCAATGCCTGGCGCAGGTGGCCCAAGTGGTGAAGGCCTGCTGCCAGCGCAAGTCGGATCTGGCGGTGCGTTACGGTGGTGAAGAGTTCGCTGTGCTGTTGCCGGATACGGACATCAACGGCGCGCTGGCGATAGCCGGGCAGATTCGCCGCAGCGTGATCGACAAGCACATCATTCACAGCGGCTCGCCGACCGGTTATCTGACCGTGAGCCTGGGCTGTTATTCATTTATTCCGCATGGCAACGATAGCCCGCAGGTGTTTATCCAGCGCGCGGACGCGGCTTTGTATGAGGCGAAAAATGCCGGGCGCAATCGCGCGGCGGTGTATGCGCCGGAAGAAGGTTTTGCCGAACTGATGCGGTCGGATCGCTGATTTTTTTTCAATCAACAGACATCAGAAGTGGGAGCGAGCCTGCGCGCGAATCGGTGTATCAGCTTGCATCAAGGTTGGCTGACAGACCGCTTTCGCGAGCAGGCTCGCTCCCACATTGGGTCCTGATGTAAGCAGGACTATCTGGGATGGCTCTTGTTCGTTCAGCTGCCCGTGCCACCGCCCGCACCACCCGTGCCGCCGCCGGCCGAACCGGTCCCGCCACCCGCGCCGGAACCCGAACCGCTGGCGCCGCCATTGGTGCCCGTTCCAGTGCCCATGCCCGAACCAGTTCCTGTTCCTGTCCCGGTTCCTGTGCCAGTTCCGTTATTGGTTCCACCCGAATTGCTGTCAACGGAAGGCGAGCCCGGCGTGCTGTCTGGCGGCATGGTCGAGCTGCTGGCGCCGCCGGACTTGGTGCCCGTCGCATCGGTGCTGTCATTGGCAGCGAAGCTGGCGGCGGATGCCGTGGCGAGCAGGCCGGCCAACAATAACGAAGTGAATTTGCGCGTCATCATGGTACGTCTCCTGATAAAGGGGATTACCTGATATTGGTCTTGCGCACTGAAACCTTGGTGCCCGTCGAGTGACGAGCGGTCAGTCGCCGCGCCAAGTGGCCTACCGTTCTTCTGCAATATTGGCTATTTGCCGAACCACCCCCGGGGACTAACGTAGCCACACATTCAATCGCTACCCCGGAGCCCACCATGCAACCTCGTGCCGATTTCTACACCGCTTCCCCTGATGCCATGAAAGCGATGATGGCGCTGGAAAATGCCGTCTCGAAACTGTCGCTGGAAAAGAGCCTGCTCGAACTGGTCAAGCTGCGCTCTTCACAGATCAACGGCTGCGCATTCTGCATCGACATGCACACCGCCGACGCGATAAAGGACGGCGAAACCCCGCGTCGTCTGTTCGCCGTGACGGCATGGCGAGAAGCGCCGTTCTTCAGCGAGCGTGAACGCGCCGCACTGCTGTGGACCGAGTCGCTGACACAACTGAGCCTGACCCACGCGCCGGACGAAGACTATGAAGTCGTCGCTGCGCAGTTTTCGCCGAAGGAACTGGTTGACCTGACGGTGGCGATCAACACCATCAACGGCTGGAATCGCCTGGCAGTGGGCTTCCGCAAACTGCCGCAGGCCTGAGACATTCACGCTTTTACCTTGTGGGAGCGAGCCTGCTCGCGAAGGCGACGTGTCAGTCACCATCATCGTTGCTGACATACCGCATTCGCGAGCAGGCTCGCTCCCACAGGGTCCTATTCAATGCCCATCGGAGCTCGGCGTCGTCGGTGCTTGCACCTTGCGCATCAAGAACACCAACACAGCGTGCATTGCTTTGTATTAATACGAAGCATTACTATTCACGCCCCTTTCTCACCACGCCGCCCATCCCCCATGCGCTCCCGCAGATCCGGCTTTTTCGAGCATTACGAAGAGTTGATCGGCACCTGGACTCGTCGCCTGCGCAATCGCGCGCAGGCCGAGGATCTGGCGCACGACACCTTTGTGCGGGTGCTTGAGGCGGATTCGGCGGCGGTGCAGCAGCCGCGTGCGTATTTGCATCAGACCGCACGCAATATCGCCGTTGACGGTTATCGGCGGGAGGAACGGCGGGGCGCCCTGGAGTCGGAGGCGGTCGAGGACAGTGCGTCGTCGGCGGGCGATCCGGAGCATTACATGCACGCGATCCAGTTGGCCGATTCCATCGAACGCGCGCTCACCGAGCTGCCGCTCAACTGCCGCAAGATCTTTGTATGGCAGAAGATCGAAGGCCTGACGCAGGCAGAAATCGCCGAACGCCTGGGGCTGTCCAAGAACATGGTCGAAAAGTATATGATCCGCACCCTGCGCCATCTGCGTGAGCGGCTGGATGGCTTGCAGTCATGATGACGAGTGACGTCGAAAAGATCGCAGCCTTCGGCAGCTCCTACAGGGGGGCGTGCCTGGTCTCAACCTCAGCCGGACAGAATATTCCATGATGGAGACGAGAGATTGCGCCTGTGGGCAAGCGGCGGTGCGTGACGAGGCGGCGGCATGGTTCGTGCGTTTGCAGGAACCGAATGTCAGCGTCGAGCAACAGCAGCGCTTCGAGGCCTGGCTGAACGAGCATTCGCAGCACCGCGAAGAATTCCAGTTGCTACAGGGCTTGTGGGCGGCGGCTGATTTGCTGCCGACCTCACGTCTTCAAGCGCTGGTTGAAACTCCGCCAGCTCGCCGCCAACGTCGGCCGATGCTGCGTTATGCCGTCGCCGCGAGTGTTCTGGCCGTGGCGCTGGGGCTTGGCCTGTTCAGCGGGCTGAATCATCCGGGCGCTTACCGCGCTGAATTCGCCACGGCGCCGGGCGAGCGCAAGCATGTAGCGTTGCCGGATGGTTCGGTGATCGATCTGAACAGTCGCAGCCGCTTGCAGGTGCGTTATGAGCAGGATCGACGGGTGATCGAATTGAGCGCGGGCGAGGCGATGTTCAGCGTTGAACACGACGCCTCGCGTCCGTTTATTGTCGAAGCCGGCAGCGGCAAGGTCACGGTTACCGGCACGCGTTTCGATGTGCGCCGCGATGCCACGCAGACCCGCGTGGCGGTGGAGCAGGGCACGGTGAAGGTGCAGGGAAGTGCTGCCCCGGACAACGAGTTCATCAACCTCACCGCAGGCCTCGGCACGGCGGTCGATGCCCAAGGCAAAGTCCTGCCGGCCTACGCGGTCAACCCGGCGCAGCTGACCGCGTGGCGCAACGGCAAACTGGTGTTCAACAACGCCAGCCTCAGCGAAGTAGCGGCAGAAGTATCGCGCTATCGCGACAAGCCGCTGACCGTAACCCAGCCGAACGTAGCCAGCCTGCGCCTGACCAGCGTGTTCAAATCCGACGACACCGACGCCTTGCTCAAAGCCTTGCCGAGCATCCTGCCGGTGACGGTGCGCACCCTTGCCGATGGCAGTCAGGAAATAATTTCCAGATAGCATTCAGGTTTTTTCGCAGTTCATCGTCTTCCTGTTCAACTGCAACTGGTTTGCATTAACAGCCGCACACTCTTGCGATCCACAGGACTCCGTACGACGTGAACATCACCACAACCCACAATAAAAAATCCCCTTGGTTGCCACTGGCCTTGGCGCTCGCGGTCAGTGCCGCGATGCCGTTGGCGTTTGCCGCTGAAGCCATTCATATCCGCGCGCAACCGCTGGGCCAGGCCTTGAGCGAACTGGGCCAGCAAACCTCGCTGCAGGTGTTTTTCAGCCCCGAGCTGGTGGCCGGCAAACAAGCTCCAGCGGTAGACGGCGACCTTTCGCCAGAGCAGGCGCTGCGGCAGTTGCTGCAAGGCAGCGGCCTCGATTATCAGATCAATGAAGGCTCGGTGACGCTCGCCCCAGCCGCCACTTCCGCAGCCAGCAACGGCCCGCTGGAACTGGGTGTGACCGACATCAAAGTGGTCGGCGACTGGCTCGGTGACGCCGACGCTGCGGTGGTGCAGAACCACCCCGGCGCACGCACGGTGATTCGCCGCGAAGCGATGGTCGAGCAGGGCGCGATGAACGTCAGCGACGTGCTCAAGCGCGTGCCTGGCGTGCAGGTGCAGGACTCCAATGGCACCGGCGGCAGTGATATTTCCCTCAACGTCGGCGTGCGCGGTCTGACTTCGCGCCTGTCGCCACGCTCGACTGTTTTGATCGATGGCGTGCCAGCGGCGTTCGCGCCTTACGGCCAGCCGCAACTGTCGATGGCGCCGATTTCCTCGGGCAACCTCGACAGCATCGACGTCGTGCGTGGCGCCGGTTCCGTGCGCTACGGGCCGCAAAACGTCGGCGGCGTGATCAACTTCGTGACCCGCGCGATTCCGGAGAAAACCACCGGCGAAATCGGTACCACCCTGGAAACGACGCAGTACGGCGGCTGGAAACACATTGACACCGCGTTCGTCGGTGGCACCGCCGACAACGGCATGGGCGTCGCGCTGCTGTACTCCGGCGTCAACGGCCACGGCTATCGCGAGCGCAACAACGGCAACGACATCGACGACGTGCTGCTCAAGACGCACTGGGCGCCGACCGATCAGGACGACTTCAGCCTCAACTTCCACTACTACGACGCCAGCGCCGACATGCCCGGCGGCCTGACCCAGCGTCAGTACGACGACAAACCGTACGAGTCGGTGCGTGACTACGACCAGTTCACAGGCCGGCGCAAAGACGTGTCGTTCAAGTGGATCCGCCAGATCGACGAGCGCACCCAGGCAGAAATTCTCACCTATTACACCGACAGCTTTCGCGGCAGCACCATCGCCGCGCGCGATCAGCGCACCCTCAGCTCGTACCCGCGTTCCTATTACACATTGGGCATCGAGCCGCGCGTGTCGCGGGTGTTCGATGTCGGCCCGACCACTCAGGAAGTCAGCGTCGGTTATCGCTATCTGAAAGAGGCCATGCACGAAGAATCGAGTCGTCTGGCGCTGGTCAACAACCAGCCGGTGGTCACGCCGACCTCCGACGGCCATGTGTTCCAGGATCGCACCGGCGGCACCGAGGCCAATTCGGTGTATGTCGACAACAAGATCGACGTCGGCAACTGGACCATCACCCCGGGCATTCGCTTCGAACACATCAGCACCGACTGGCATGACCGCGCCGTGCTCGACACCGCTGGCCGCCCGGTACCGGAGAAAAATCGCAGTATCGAAAGCAACGAACCGCTGCCGGCGCTGAGCGTGATGTATCACCTGTCCGATGCCTGGAAGCTGTTCGCCAACTACGAAACTTCGTTTGGCAGCCTGCAGTATTTCCAGCTCGGCCAGGGCGGTTCGGGTGACAGCACCGCCAACGGTCTGGAGCCGGAAAAGGCCAAGACCTACGAGATCGGCACGCGCTACAACGATGATGTGTGGGGCGGCGAGGTGACGCTGTTCTACATCGATTTCGATGACGAACTGCAATACATCAGCAACGACGTCGGCTGGACCAACCTCGGCGCGACCAAGCACCAGGGCATTGAAGCCTCGGTGCATTACGACATGGCCGCACTCGATCCGCGCCTCGATGGTTTGACTGCCAACGCCGGTTTCACCTACACCCGCGCCACCTATGAAGGCGAGATCCCCGGCTTCAAGGGCCGCGATCTGCCGTTCTATTCGCGGCAGGTTGCGACGGTCGGTTTGCGTTACGACATCAATCGCTGGACCTGGAACATCGATGGCTTCGCCCAATCGAAACAGCGTTCGCCGGGCACCGGTGTGAATGCGAATGGCAGCTTCAACGGCAACTACATCACCGAAGGCACAGCAGACGGGCAGTACGGCGACATCCCGGGTTACGTGACCTGGAACGTGCGCGGCGGTTATGACTTTGGTCCGCAGGTGTCGAACCTCAAGCTTGGTGCCGGGGTGAAGAACGTCTTCGACAAGCAATACTTCACCCGCTCCAGCGACAACAACTCGGGGATGTATGTCGGCGCACCGCGCACGTTCTTCGTGCAGGCCAGCGTCGGTTTTTAAAACACAAGAGCAAAAGATCGCAGCCTTCGGCAGCTCCTACAGGATGTTCGCCGATCCCCTGTAGGAGCTGCCGAAGGCTGCGATCTTTTGCTTTAGACCTTCAGAACTTTACCGCCAATCGCCACAGCCACCAGCAATACCGCCATCAGTCCAAAGGCAAAACTCAGGCTGCTGGCATGGGCGACAAAACCGATCACCGCTGGCCCGGCGAGAATCCCTGCATAACCCAGCGTGGTAATCGCCGGCACCGCGATGCTCTCCGGCATCACCGTCTGCTTGCCCACCGCCGTGTACAGCACCGGCACGATGTTCGAGCAACCGGCGCCGACCAGCGCATAACCGAGCAGCGCCGCTTGCCAGCTCGGCGCGAAGGTGGCGAGAAACAACCCCGCCGCCGCCAACAGACCGCCGAACAGAATGATCCGCGTGGCCCCCAGCTTGCGCACGATGCGATCACCAAGCAGACGGCCGACGGTCATGGTCAGGGCAAACGCTGCGTAACCCATTCCCGCATAAGCCGTGTCGATCCCCCGTTCCTGAGCGAGGAACACTGCGCTCCAGTCCAGCGCCGCGCCTTCGGTAAGGAAAACGATGAAGCACATGCCGCCGATAAACAGCACGATGCCATGGGGAATCGCGAACGCCGGGCCGGAGCTTTCGCTGCCATAGGGCAGCATGTGCGGCACGCATTTGAGCAAGGCGCCGATCAGCAAAACCACTACCACCAGCATCGCCGCCAGCGGTGTCAGGCCGAGGCCGAGCAGGGCGCTGACACCCGCCGCACCGACGATGCCGCCGAGGCTGAACAGGCCGTGGAACCCCGACATCATGTGCTTGCCGCTGGCGCGCTCGACGATCACTGCTTGCAGGTTCACCGTCGAATCCACCGTGCCGAGACCGGCGCCGAACATGAACAGCGTGGCGATCAGCGCCGGGATCGACGACACCGTCGCCAGCAACGGCAGTGCCGCGCAGATCAACAAGGTGCCGGCGGTGGCTACACGTCGGCAACCAAAACGCGTGGCAAGAATCCCCGCCAGCGGCATCGCCAGAATCGAGCCGACACCCAGGCACAGCAGCAGTAATCCCAGCGTGCCCTCATCCAGCCCGGCTCGCGCCTTGGCATACGGCACCAGCGGCGCCCAGGCGGCGATGCCGAGGCCAGCAATGAAAAAAGCGACGCGGGTGGACATCTGTTGCAGACGTCCGGGGACGAAAGTGTCTTGGGGGTTGAGGCTGGTCATATCGATCCTTGGCAAAAAAACAACTGCATCCCGAGTGACATTCTGACGGCGTTGAGGTTCGATCTCAGGCCTTTCGGGGCATAACGGTGAACATCCTACCCTGTGGGAGCGAGCCTGCTCGCGAAAGCGGTGGGTCAAATAAGGAATTGTCGACTGACGCACCGCCTTCGCGAGCAGGCTCGCTCCCACACTGGTTTGCGGTTTACAGTCGGATTTTCGCCAGCATGGAATACGGGAACAAGGCATGACGAGCTTCTACGACGCACGCGGCAATATCTACGCCGTGGTCTCACCCCAAGCCTTGCGCGAGGCCGGAATCGCGTTGCCGACAAGCGCCGACGCCTGCGCCGCATCTCGACAGCACTGGAGCGAAGCCGCCATCGCCCTGTGCTGCGATTGGCCCGCCGGCCAGCGTCCGGTCAACAGCAAACCCCACCGCAGCGACGGCCTGCTGATCGGCCCGTTTCAGGCATCTGCGCCGTTCGATGTGCTGATCGTCAACACTGACGGCAGCCTCGCCGAGCGCAGCGGTAACGGTCTGACGATTTTTTCTCAGGCCTTGACCGAGCAAGCCTTGATGCCGGAGCAGGGCGCCATGCTGCGCGTTCATCACGGCAAAGGCGAAGCGCTGGAAACCGCGGTGACACCGGCCGAAGTCGAAGCCGTGCGCGGTTTCTGGCTCGACCTCGGCCGGCCCGGATTCGGCCCGCAAGCCGTCGGGGCGCGGGCAGTCGAGAGCGTTCAAATCAATAATCGCGACGTCAGCCATGTCCAGCCCCTGGCACAACTCGATCCTGACTGGGAGCACAGCCAATTCGTCCGCATCGGCAATCCGCATTGCGTGACGTTGCTCGGCGATGCGGCCGCTCTGCCGAGCAATGAACAGATGCGTGAATCGCCCCTGAACCAACGGCTTACAGCAATCGCCTATGCCATGCCCACCGGTGCCGGCAATCCCTGCCCGGCGGGCGTCAATCTGCAATGGGCCGCGCTGGCGTCGCCGCAGCAAATCCTCGCCCGGGTATTCGAACGTGGCGAAGGACCAACCGCGTCATCCGGCACCAGCGCCAGTGCGGTCGCGTGTGCCGCGTGGCGGGTGGGTTGGGTCGAGGCGGGAGAAGTGCGGGTGGTCATGCCGGGTGGCACCGCACCGGTTTTGCTTGAGGTTTCGGAAGGGGAATTGCTGCGCGTCAGATTGTTTGGCACGGCGCGGTTGATGGATTGATTCGGCCGACGCTATCGCTGGGATCTACTGTGGGAGCGAGCCTGCTCGCGAAGAGGTCGGCACATCCAACATCGAGGTGCCTGGCATGGCGCTTTCGCGAGCAGGCTCGCTCCCACAGGTTTTGCTCTCGGCCCATCAGGTTCAGCGTACTTCTCAACTGAACTCCACCACCGGCATCTGCCGCTTCATCAACACCTTGCCGCCGCGAATCGAATACAGCGGCAGGCCTTGGCTGCGGATCACTTCGTAGTCGCTGTCCGCCGAGAGAATCAGCAGGTTCGCCGGGCGGCCCTGTTCCAGTCCGTAACGCTCGCCCAGGTGCATGGCTTTAGCGCTGTTGTCGGTGACCAGATCCAGCGCACTTTGCAGGTTGCGATAACCGAGCATGTGGCAGATGTGCAGACCGGCTTCGAGCACGCGCAGGATGTTGCCGTTACCCAGCGGATACCACGGGTCGACGATCGAATCCTGACCGAAACACACGTTCATGCCGGCTTCGAGCAGTTCGTTGACGCGGGTCACGCCCCGGCGCTTCGGGAAGTTGTCGAAGCGCCCTTGCAGGTGAATGCTTTCGGTCGGGCAGGAAACAAAGCTGATGCCGGAATGGCCGAGCAGGCGGAACAGTTTGGCGCAGTAGGCGTTGTCATAAGAGCCCATCGCCGTGGTGTGGCTGGCGGTGACGCGGGCGCCCATGTCGCGGCTGCGCGCTTCTTCGGCAAGCACTTCGAGGAAACGTGAATGCGGATCGTCAGTCTCGTCGCAGTGCACGTCGACCAGGCAGCCGGTACGCTCGGCCAGGTCCATGAGGAACTTCACCGAGCTGACGCCCTGATCGCGGGTGTACTCGAAATGCGGAATGCCGCCGACCACGTCAGCGCCCATGCGGATCGCCTCTTCCATCAGCTCGCGCCCGTTGCGGAACGACTCGATGCCTTCCTGCGGGAACGCGACGATTTGCAGATCGATCAGGTGACGGCTTTCCTCACGCACTTCGAGCATGGCTTTGAGCGCGGTGAGTTGCGGGTCGGTGACGTCGACGTGGGTGCGCACGTGCTGAATGCCGTGGGCTGCCAGGGCCTGAATGGTCTTCTTGGCGCGGGCCTTGGTGTCTTCTTCGGTGATGGTGACCTTGCGCTCGCCCCAGCATTCGATGCCTTCGAACAGCGTGCCGCTCATGTTCCAGCGCGGCTCGCCGGCGGTGAGGGTGGCGTCGAGGTGGATGTGCGGCTCGACGAAGGGCGGCACCACCAGATTGCCGCCGGCATCGAGGTCATCCGCGCCGAGGGTCGGCGCTTCGGTCTGACGGGCGATACTGTGGATCAGGCCGTCTTCGAGGTGCAATTCGTGCAGGCCTTCCTGGTTGCGCAGGCGGGCGTTGATGATGTGCATCAGGCAAATCCTTTTTATAGGTCTTGTAGTGGTGCGCTGACGCGACGTGCGCCCAGCACACCGGTGACGATGACATACGTTAGCGCGGCAGCGGCAATGCCTACCAGCGGCGCGACCCAGGGCGAGCTGAACGCAGCGACGGTTCCGACCCCGTAGGCCCCGAGGCCCGGCCAGTTGAACGCTGGCAACCGTGCGTCGGCCAGACGCGGATAGTGCCCGCGCCAGCGATAGAAGAAGTCAGCCATGATCACCCCGCCAATCGGCGGAATCACCGTGCCGAGCAGGATGAGATACGGCACCAGCATGTCGTACATGCCCAGCAGGGCGAGCAGAGTGCCGATCACCGCGCCACCGAGGGTCACGGTCTTGCGCCGCCCGGTGCGCAGCAGGTTGCAGCCGGCGACGGCGAAGTTGTAGATGGTGTTGTCCTGAGTGCTCCAGATGTTCAGCAACAGCATGGCCATCGCGGCCATGGCGAAGCCCTGCAACAGCAGCACTTCAACCACATCCGGCTGTTGATAGACGATCGCGCCGTACGCGCCGATCAGCACCATCAGGCCGTTGCCGATGAAAAAACCGATCAGGCTGGCCAGCACCGCCACTTTTGCCGAGCGGGAAAATCGCGTCCAGTTGGTGGCTTGCGTTGCGCCGCTGACGAAGGTGCCGAACACCAGGGTGATCGCTGTCGACCAGTCCAGAGAACCGCTCGGCACCACGCTGAGCAAGCCTTCGAAGCCACCGACTTTCACGGTCGCTGCCCACATCGACAGCATCAGCAGCAACATCATCGCCGGCACCGCGATGTACGAGAGAATTTCCAGTCCGCGATAACCGATGTACGCCGTTGCGCAGAAGCCGAGGCCGAACAGCACCATCAGAACCAGCACGGTGTTTTCATCGAGATTGAAATACTTGCCGATCACCACCGCCGCCGTCGCCGTGCCCCAGGCGTACCAGCCGATCTGGGTGAAGCCGAGGATCAGGTCGCTGAGCTTGCTGCCAACTTCGCCAAAACAGAAGCGGCCCATCAGCACCGAATTGAGGCCGCTCTTGAAGGCGATGTAACCCAAGCCTGCCGCGTACAGACCGAGCAGCAGGTTGCCGACAATGATCACCGCCATCATCTCGGCGAAACCGAACGCGACCCCGAGCTTGCCGCCGGCAAACATGGTCGCAGTGAAAAACGTGAAGCCCAGTAACACCATCGCCGTCGAGGCCAGGCCTTTGCGCGCGTGCATGGGGACTTCACTGAGCGGGTAATCGTTGCCGGGGGCGTTCTGCGTCATGGGGCAGTCCTTGCAGGAAGGGGAAGACGCAGAAGGGTTGCAGCGGTCGTGCCAAGCGGCGCAAGTGACCGAATGTGTAGACGCGAATGGGGTTTTCAGCGCGAAAGCAGTGCACTGAATGCACCAGGAGCCCAATGTGGGAGCGAGCCGTCATGGGGCTGCCCTCTTGGCGGGGAGCGGACAGCATAGGCATAAAAAAACAGCCGTGGAGGCTGTTTCTGAACTCAATCCGGCACTGAACCCTGTGGGAGCGGGCTTGCCCGCGATGGCGTCGGAACATCCAACATTGATGTGTCCGACACACCGCTATCGCGGGCAAGCCCGCTCCCACAGGGTTTTGCAGTGGTCTTCGGATCGGCTCATTCGCCGCGATAAATGCAGCCGCTGGTGCACGTCTCATGAATGCGGATCGCGCTGAGTTCCGGCAACAACGGCTTCATCTCATTCCAGATGAATTTGGCCAGCACTTCGCTGGTCGGGTTTTCCAGGCCGGGAATGTCGTTCAGGTAGTTGTGGTCGAGACGCTCATACAGCGGCTTGAAAATCGCTTTGATCTCGGAGAAATCGCGAATCCAGCCAGTGTGCGGATCGAGGTCGCCGCTCAGGTGCAGCGCGACCTTGAATGAGTGGCCGTGCAGGCGGCCGCACTTGTGGCCGTCCGGGACGTGCGGCAGGCGGTGGGCGGATTCGAAAGTAAACTCTTTGAAGATTTCCACGGTATTTTCGGCTCTGTTCAGATGGCGTTCGCCGCAGCGATTCGGGCAGGCGGCGAGTTTATCAGCTTGTCTTTGGCCGTGCTGACTAAAGGGTCAGCAAGCGGTCGGCGAGGCGACCGTTGGCCGTCAGCTCGAGGAATTCGTCACCCAGTCGCCGGCTCTCGTCTATCGCCGTGTGCCAGTATTTCTGCCGGCCCGGCGCATCGCCCATGAAGCGTTTGAAGTCGTTGCGATCGGGCAGTTTGCCGTAGGGCAGGCGCGCCAGATATTCCTTTGATGGCGCGACCAGCAGCACATCCTGCAGACGCTGCACCGAAGCGCGGCGCCATGGCAGGGTCTTGTCGAACCAGCCGGGAATCACCCGATCGGTGAAGTGCGGATACAGCACGATGCCGTCGCCGCTGTAGGGCAGGTCGAGGTGGTAGTCGAGCAAACCGCCGTCACGGAACGTACCCGCGCCGGCGCCGGGCAGGTCACGCACCCCTTCCATGACCATCGGAATCGACCCGGAAGCGAGCAGGGCCTGGCGCAGGTTGCCGGTATTGAGCGCAACGAAACGCGAGGGGAAATCGGTCAAGGCATCAAGCGGCGGCGCCAGGCGTGGATCGTGGATGATCAGCCGCTCAAAGTGTCGCGACAGCCGTGCACGGCCGCGCAGGTTGTCGGCGATCACCGAACCCAGCGCCAGACCGAGGCGTCCGCGATGGTCTTCGGCGAGGCGGCCCTGGCTTTTCACCACCATGATGTTCAAGCGGTAATCGGCGTTCTCGAGGATGCTCGCATCGCGGCCGTCGAGCAGGTCATTGAGCATGCGCTGCGAGCTCTGGCTGATCTCGGCCATGGTCACGCCTTTGTTGAAATGCTGCTCGGCGTACAGCTCACCGAGGCGGCGAATGCCTTCGGCGGCGTCCGGCAGGCAGGCGCTGGCGAAGCGCCAGGAACCCACCGACGCGCCGATCAGCGAACGCTCACGCGGCGCACTTGGCAGCCACTCGCCGAACAACGCCAGATCGAGCCCCTGAATCCCCAACGCCTTTGGCCCACCGGCTGCACCGGGCAGGGTGCCGACGTCCGCGGCGTGTAAACCCTGCGCACGAATGCGCGCCATGGCCCGTGGGCCGGCCTTGAGGGTGAGGGCGGGAAACTTGATGTGGATGGCGGTCATACCGGTCTCGATCGTTAGCAAGCTGGCGATTATAAGCACATGTTGCAGGCCCATGTAGGAGTGAGCCTGTCCCACAAACGGGGCAGACGCAAAACCAGTGTGGGAGCGAGCCTGCTCGCGAAAGCGGCGGGTCAGAAACATCGCTGCAGCTGACACTCCGTCTTCGCGAGCAGGCTCGCTCCCACAGGGAATCTTGCCAACAGTGGGGCACAATGATGGCCATTCAGTTTCAGTTAAGTTGACCTCGCTATGGTGCCCACCGTAAGCAACATATAAGAATTCGGAGACACCATGAAAACCCTGACTGCCCTGACCACTGCCTCGATCCTCGGCCTTGGCGCCAACACTGCGCTGGCGCGCGATCTCGGGTCTGACGAAGCGCTTCGTTTGCGAGACGCTGGTACTATCGTCTCCTTCGAGAAGCTCAACGCCATCGCCCTGGAAAAACACCCCGGTTCGGAAATCACCGAGACCGAGCTGGAGGAAGAGTACGGCAAGTTCATTTACCAGATCGAACTGCGCGACCCGAAAGGGCTGAAGTGGGATCTGGAGTTGAACGCGGTCGATGGTGAAGTGCTCAGGGATCATCAGGATACGTAATGAAGCTGAATAGTCGCGCCACCCGCCTGACGGCGCTGGCGCTGGTGTTGTTGTGCAGTACGGCCATGGCTCGCGACCTCGATCAGGACGAGGCGCTGGCCCTGCGTCGCGATGGTGTGATCCTGCCGCTGGAGCAAGTGCTGCAGCAGGCCATGGATCGCTACCCCGGCGCCAAACTGCTGGAAGTCGAGCTGGAAGAAAAACACGACGTGTACATTTACGAAGTCGAATTGCTGACGGTCGAGGGCGTGGCGCGCGAGCTGCACCTGAAAGCCGATACCGGCGAGTTAGTGAAAGACAAGGAAGATTGATCGATGCGTTTGCTTCTGGTGGAAGACCACGTACCACTGGCCGACGAATTGCTCGCCGGCCTGCAGCGCCAAGGCTACGCGGTGGATTGGCTGGCCGATGGTCGTGACGCGGTGTATCAGGGCAGCAGCGAGCCCTATGACCTGATCATCCTCGACCTCGGCCTGCCCGGCGTGCCGGGGCTGGACGTGCTGGCGCAGTGGCGCGCGGCCGGTCTGGCGATTCCGGTGCTGATCCTTACCGCGCGCGACTCCTGGGCCGAGCGCATCGAAGGGCTGAAGGCCGGCGCTGACGATTACCTGACCAAACCGTTCCACCCGGAAGAACTGTACCTGCGCATTCAATCGCTGCTGCGCCGCTCCAAGGGCCAGGCCAACCAGCCGACCCTGCAAGCCGCCGGCCTGCATCTGGACGAAGGCCGCCAGTGCGTGGTTCGCGACGGCGCCGACATCCAGCTGACCGCCGCTGAATTCCGCCTGCTGCGCTATTTCATGCTGCATCCCGAGCAGATCCTCTCGAAAAGCCACCTCGCCGAACACCTCTACGACGGTGAGACCGAGCGTGACTCCAACGTCCTCGAAGTCCACGTCAATCACCTGCGGCGCAAGCTCGGCAAAAGCGTGATCGAAACCCGTCGCGGTCAGGGATACCTGTTCGGCGGACAAGCTTCATGAGATCAATCCAGCGCCGTTTGAGCCTGGGTCTGATCAGCGTGATGGTGGTGGTCGGTCTGGTGCTGGCGCAAACCAGCCTGTGGTTGTTCGAAGTCGGTTTGCAGCGCTACCTCGAAGCCGGCCTGCGCAACGACAGCGAAAGCCTGCTGGTAGCGCTGGTGCGCGGCCCGCAAGGTTTGCAGCTGGATGAGCGGCATCTGTCGCCGGCCTATCAGCGGCCGTTTTCCGGGCACTACTTTCGCATCGATTTCTCCGACAGCCACTGGCGTTCGCGCTCGCTGTGGGATCAGGAACTGCCGCTGCTGCAACACCCGGGGCTGCACAGCAATCTGCAACTTGGCCCGGACGGGCAACGCTTGTTGATATTGCGCTCGGACTATCGACGCCTGGGTCAGTCGATCTCGATCAGCGTCGCCCAGGATTACACGCCGGTCAGCGACAGTTTCCAGCGCATGCGCCAGATCGGCCTCGGTCTGGGGCTGGCGGCGTTGCTGTTGATCCTGTTCCTGCAACGCCTGACCGTACGCCGCGCCCTTAAACCGCTGGAACGCGCGCGCGAGCAGATCGCTCAGTTGCAGCAGGGCCAGCGCTCGCAACTCGACGATCAGGTGCCGGTGGAGCTGGAACCGCTGGTGGCGCAGATCAACCATTTGCTCGCCCACACCGAAGACAGCCTCAAGCGCTCGCGCAATGCCTTGGGCAACCTTGGCCACGCGCTGAAAACCCCGTTGGCGGTGCTGCTCAGCCTGGCCTCCAGCGACAAGCTCGATGACCATCCCGAGCTGCGCAGGATCCTCAAGGAACAACTGGAGCAGGTGCAGCAGCGCCTCAATCGCGAACTCAATCGCGCGCGGTTGTCGGGGGATGCGCTGCCCGGCGCGTTGTTCGATTGCGATGCCGAGCTGCCAGGGTTGCTGGCGACCTTGAACATGATTCACGGCGAGCATCTGGCCTTGAGCTACGTCGCACCGCCGGGTTTGCAACTGCCGTGGGACCGCGAGGACTTGCTCGAACTGCTCGGTAACCTGCTCGACAACGCCTGCAAATGGGCCGATGCCGAGGTGCGCTTGAGTGTGATCGAAAGGTCTGACGGCTTTGCCCTGAGCGTGGAAGATGATGGGCCAGGGATTCCCGAAGAGCAGCGCACTCAGGTGTTCAGCCGTGGCACGCGGCTGGATGAGCAGACCCACGGGCATGGGCTCGGCCTTGGGATCGTGCGGGATATTGTCGATACCTGGGGTGGCTTGCTGGTGCTGGGCGAAAGCGAGTGGGGCGGGTTGAAAGTGGTGATTGAACTGCCTCGGCGGTGAGCCCTTGAAAAGCCCCTCACCCTAACCCTCTCCCAGAGGGAGAGGGGACTGATTGTGTTGTTCTTGAGAGATGCACCCACTTGAAATCCGAGTCGAACTCAGGACTTGAATGGCATGAAAATCGGCTCCCTTTCCCCCTCGCCCCCCTTGGGGGGAGAGGGCTGGGGTGAGGGGGGATTGGAACTGACACCCCGCACTTGTGCATCAAACGCGAAACTGATCCATCAACCGCTGTTGCTGATTCGCCAGGCTGTTGAGCGACTGGCTCACGCGAGCCGATTCATTGGCCTGCCCGGACAGCGACTCGGTCACATCGCGAATCGTCGCCACGTTGTTGTTGATCTCCTCAGCCACTGCGCTCTGCTCTTCGGCGGCACTGGCGATTTGCAGGTTCATGTCGCTGATCACCGTCACCGCATCGCCGATCTGCCGCAACGCCGTGACAGCCTGACCCACCTGCTCAACGCTGCCCTGGGCCTGACGATGGCTGTTGCCCATCGCACCGACCACTTCCTGCGTGCCATTCTGCAATTGCTCGATGACCTGGCGGGTTTCCTCCACCGACTCCTGAGTGCGGCGCGCGAGGTTGCGCACTTCATCGGCGACCACGGCAAAACCGCGTCCGGCTTCACCGGCGCGGGCGGCTTCGATGGCGGCGTTGAGTGCGAGCAGGTTGGTCTGCTCGGCGATGGCGCGGATGGTTTCCAGCACCGTGCCGATTTTCTCGCTGTTGGCGGCCAGGCCCTCGACCTGAACCATCGCTGCGCTCATGTCGGCGGCGAGGGTGTCGATGCTCGCGGTGGTGTGGTCGATCACGGTCAGACCCTGGCGGGTGGCGCGGTCGGCGTCCTTGGCGGCTTCGGCGGCCTGGGCGGCACTGCGTGCAACGTCCTGGGCGGTGGCGCTCATTTCGTGGGAAGCGGTGGCGACCTGATCGACCTGACGGTATTGCTGCTCCATGCCAGCGCTGGTCTGGGTGGCGATGGCTGAGGACTGGTCGGCAGTGTTGCGCGCGTCCTGCACCGAGCGCTTCACCTCGGCAATGATCGGCTGCAACTTGTCGAGGAACTTGTTGAACCAACCGGCCAACTGGCCGAGCTCGTCCTGCTTGTCGTAGGCCAGACGCCGGGTCAGGTCGCCTTCGCCGCTGGCGATGTCTTCAAGCATGTGCGCCACACCGAGGATCGGCTTGGTCACGCTGCGCGCCATCAGCCACACCAGCAGCAGACCGATGAGGGCGGCGAACAGGCCGAGGCTCAGTTCGATCAGCGTGCCTGAGGTATTGCTCGCATCCAGTTGCTGCTTGAGCGCTTCGGCACGGCTGACCAGGACTTGCTCCGGCACATCGAGCAACACGCCCCACGCCGGCCCATCGGGAATCGGCTGGAACGGCGACAGCACTTTCAACTGGCCATTGCTGTGCAGGCTGCTCACGCCAGTGCTCGAGGCGAGCAGGCGCAGCAACTCGCTGCCGCTGGCCTGATCTACCGCATCCAGGCGCTGGCTGAGTTTGCCGGCATCCGGGCTGTAACCGGCGAGCAGGCCGGCGGGGCTGACGATACTGACGGCGGTCTGGCCGTCGTAAAGCTTGCGGCTGGCGTTCTGGCTGATCGCTTGCAGGCTGTTGAGGTTGATGTCGACCGACAGCGAGGCGATGACTTTGCCATTGACCTGCAGCGGGAAGACGATGCTGGTCATCAGCACTTTCTGGCCATCGATGACATAGAAGTACGGCTCGATCACGCAGGGTTTGAGCGTGGTGCGCGGGCAGGTGAACCAGGCGTTGGCGGCCTGACCGCTGGGGCCGGTGCTGGTGTCGCTCATGTCGCTTTCCGGCAGCGCCATCGTGGTGACTTTGCCCGGGGTCGGCTGCGACCAGTACAGGGCGAAACGGCCCTTGTCGTTGCTGCCCAGTTCAGCCTGATCGGCGAACAGTTCGTCCTTGCCGTCCAGCGCATTGGCTTCGAACACCAGCGACAGGCCGAGCAGGTCCGGGTTGGCTTGCAGCGCGGATTTGACCTGACGGGTCATGTCCTCGCGCAGGTCGAAGGCATCGAGAAAGCGCTTCTCGGCCTGCTCACGCAAAAACAGTACCTGCCGCGAGAAACCGTGGCCGTACTGATAGGCGTCCATGAATTGCTGACGAATGCCGGCGGCCTGCACTTCACCTTGCGATTCGATCCGCGCCTGCGCCGACTCGGTGAGCATCTCCATGCTCGAGGCCTTGACCAGCGCCGAGCTGTGTTCCATGCGATACAGCGAAAGACCGACCAACAGGGTCACGATACCGGCCAGGCAGAGGCCGGCGAGCAGGGTGATTTTCCATTGGATGGAAAGTTGTCTGAGCGACATGGAAAACATCCTTATCCGATAAATATCTGAGACTTTGCACTGTAGCGGCCGCGTTTCGGCTTTCTTTATGCCGTGAGCGCAATATGACCGATTGCCGCATGCGGGGCCTGTGGTCCTGTGATCCTGTGGTCCTGTGGTCCTGTGGTCCTGTGGTCCTGTGGTCCTGTAGTCCTGTAGTCCTGTGGCGAGGGGATTTATCCCCGTTCGGCTGCGAAGCAGTCGTGACACCTGCGTATAGGGTTGATTTAAAGTTTGCCGGGGGCGGCTTCGCCACCCAACGGGGATAAATCCCCTCGCCACAGGGCTTTGACAGCGCCGCCACTCTGCGGCACAGTGCGCGCCCTCTAATAAGACCCTTCATACAAATCCGCCGGCCAGCGCCGGGCGGACTCATCCTGTCTGGCGGTGTGTTTCCACCCGCAGTGTTTTTTGAGGTAGTGAAATGAATGCAGTCATAGCAGCCGTCGGCGTCATGCTGATCCTCAGCCTGTCGCGCGTGCATGTGGTGATCGCGCTGATCGTCGGGGCGCTGGTCGGTGGCCTGACCGGCGGTCTGGGCATCGACGCAACACTCAAGGCGTTCAACAGCGGTCTGGGCGGCGGCGCGACGGTGGCGTTGTCCTACGCCTTGCTCGGCGCGTTCGCCGTGGCAATCGCCAAGTCCGGCCTGGCCCATGCGCTGGCCGACAAGGCTTTGGCGATGGTGGATCGGCAGCACGCAACCGGCGGCGGTAACGTCAAATGGCTGCTGATCGGCCTGCTGTGGGTGGTGGCGATTGCCTCGCAGAACATCCTGCCGATCCATATCGCGTTCATTCCGCTGCTGGTGCCGCCACTTCTATATGTACTGACCAAGCTGCAACTCGATCGCCGTCTGATCGCCTGCGTCATGACCTTTGGCCTGATCACCCCGTACATGTTTCTGCCGGTGGGTTTCGGCAACATCTTCCTCAACGAAATCCTGCTGGCCAACGTCGCGCGCAGCGGCGTCGACATCAGCGGCATCAATGTCACCCACGCCATGGGCATTCCGGCGCTGGGCATGGTTTTCGGACTGGCGATCGCGTTCATCAGCTACCGCAAGAAGCGCGTTTATGACCTGGCCAAAATCGAACAGGTCGAGCAGACGGCGGTGCACTACAACCCGCTGAGCCTGATGATCGCCGGTGTGGCCATCGCTTCGGCATTCGTGGTGCAGTTGCTGCTGGACTCGATGATTATCGGCGCTCTGGTCGGCTTCCTGATTTTCTCGGTGTCGGGCATCGTCAAATGGCGCGAGACCGATGACCTGTTCACCGAAGGCATGAAAATGATGGCGATGATCGGCTTCATCATGATCGCCGCCTCAGGCTTTGCCGAAGTGATGAAGGCCACCGGGCAGGTGCAGACGCTGGTCGAATCGTCGGCGGCCTGGATCAATCACAGCAAAGGCGTCGGGGCTTTGTTGATGCTGCTGGTGGGCTTGCTGGTGACCATGGGCATCGGTTCGTCGTTTTCCACCGTGCCGATTCTCGCAGCGATCTTCGTGCCGTTGTGCGTGCAACTGGGCTTCAGCCCGATCGCCATCGTCTGCATCGTTGGCACTGCCGGCGCGCTGGGCGATGCCGGTTCGCCGGCCTCGGACTCGACCCTCGGCCCGACCTCGGGCCTGAACATCGACGGCCAGCATCACCACATCTGGGACACCGTCGTGCCGACCTTCCTGCACTACAACCTGCCGCTGCTGGTGTTTGGCTGGATCGCGGCGATGGTTCTCTAAAAAATCCACAATTGCCCCATGTGGGAGCGAGCCTGCTCGCGAAGGCGTCGTGTCAGTCGACACACAGGTTGCTGAGCCAACGCTTTCGCGAGCAGGCTCGCTCCCACAGGGGGGGGCGGCGATGTTTCAAGACTCAACTTTTGCCCCGGCGTGCCGTTAAAGCCTTTAACCACGCCAACAAAATCAAAAGAGTGAGTCCCCCGATGCGTCTGAGTCTCAAGGCTAAAGTCCTGTCCCTTGCCGTTCTGCCGGTGCTGCTCTTTGCGCTGGTCATCAGCGTGACCACGCTGTTCATCCTCCAGGAACAGGCGCGCAAGGAGGTCGAACAGACCCGCGAGCGGCTGCTCGGCGACGCCAAGGCCACCCTGCAAAGTTACGTCGCCGTGGCCATGACCACGATCAAACCGCTGTACGACGCCGCCGCACCGGGCGACGACGCGGCGCGGGCGCAGGCGATCAAATTGCTCTCGGGCATCCGCTACGGCAAGGATGGCTACTTCTTCGGCTACGACTCCGAAACCGTGCGCCTGTTCAAGGCCAACGACCCCGATGGCGTGGGCAAAAGCTTCAAGGACAACCGCGATCCGAACGGCGTCTACGTCAACCTCGGCCTGGTCAAAGTGGCCAAGGACGGCACCCACTATTTGCAATACAGTTCGCCGCTGCCGGGTAACGCCAAGGTGCTGGTGCCGAAACTCGGCTACACCGAATACCTGCCGAAGTGGGACATGGCGGTAGGCACCTCGGTCAACCTCGACGGCATCGAAGCGCAAGTGGCGCAGGTCGAGGCGCAAGTGCAGGAGCGCGTGCAAGGCGTGGTGCTGAGCATCGTCGGCGTTGCGGTGCTGGTGCTGTTGGTGATCGCGGCGGCGGGCATGCTGCTGGCCAACACCATTCTGCGCCCGCTGACCCTGATGAAAGCCAACCTCGACGACATCGCGGCGGGCGAGGGCGACCTGACCCGGCGCCTGAACATCACCAGTCAGGACGAACTCGGCGAACTGGCCGGCTCGTTCAATCGTTTCGTCGACAAGATCCACGGCCTGGTGCGGCAGATCACCGAGATGACCACGCAACTGACCGGTCTGGTCACCCAGGTCTCGGAACAGGCGCAGCGTTCCGATCAGGCCATGGAGCGTCAGCGCCACGAAACCGATCAGGTCGCCACGGCGATCAACGAAATGTCCGCCGCCGCTCAGGAAGTGGCGAAGAGCGCGCAAAACGCTGCCGTCGCCGCTCAGCAGACCGACGAAGAAGGCCAGAGCGCCAAGCGCGTGGTGGCGGGCAGCATCAAACAGATTCATGCGCTGGTCGACGACATCCGCAACAGCGGCGTGTCGCTTGACAGCCTGCAGCAGGACGTCAGTTCGATCGTCGGCGTGCTTGGGGTGATTCGTTCGATTGCCGAGCAGACCAACCTGCTCGCGCTCAACGCCGCGATCGAAGCGGCACGTGCCGGTGAGGCCGGGCGCGGGTTTGCGGTGGTTGCGGACGAAGTACGCGCGCTGGCCAGCCGCACGCAGATCAGCACCCAGGAAATCCAGGGCATGATCGACCGCTTGCAAGCGGGCACGCAGCAGGCGGTCGAAGCGATGCGCCGTTCCAGCGAGGCCGGCGACGGCACTTCGCAGCAAGCCAATCAGGCCGGTGCATCGCTGGACGCCATGGCGCAGTTGATCGCGACGATCAACTCGATGAACGCGCAGATCGCCAGCGCAGCGGAAGAGCAGACGGCGGTGGCCGAAGAGATCAACCGCAGCGTGCATCAGATTGCCGTGGCGGTGGACAGCGTCGCCGATGAAACGCAACTGGGCGCGCAAACGTCGCGCAGTCTGGCGGAGCTGGGGCAGCGGTTGGGCAAGCTGGTGGGGCAGTTCCGTATCTGATGGCCTGAAAAGCCCCTCACCCTAGGCCTCTCCCAGAGGGAGAGGGAACCGATTGGGGAATATTGCGGGATTACGCCGACCTGAAAGTCCTGCTTTGAATCCATAATCGACGCGGTTTTTCAGGTCGATGCAGTAGGTGGGACACCTCGGTCGGTTCCCCTCTCCCTCAGGGAGAGGGCTAGGGTGAGGGGGCTCTTGATCTTCAGGCTCTGTCCCAATAGGGAATCTCGCCAAAGCACTCGACAAAAAAATCAATCACCGTCCTCACCTTCACCGACAACCGTCGGCTCCCCGGCCACAGCACGGCGATCTGCTGCGGTTCCAGACTGTTCGACACCTGATATTCCCCCAGCACCGGCACCAGCGTGCCCTCGCGCACCGCTTCGCCAATCAGCCACGACGGAAACATCACCAGCCCGAGGCCTTGCTGAGCGGCCTGGGTCAGGGTGTCGGCGTGGTTGCCGGTGATCGGGCCTCTTACCGTGTACGGCGTCCAGTCCTCGCCATCACGGCGGAAAAACCAGCGCTGCTGACCGGCCGCGCCTTTGTAGGCCAGGCACTGATGTTGCGCAAGTTGGTCGGGATGCTGCGGGATGCCGTGGCGTTTGAGATAGGCCGGGCTGGCGGCGACCTGAAAACGGTGCGGCGCCAGAATGCGTGCCTGCATGCTCGAATCGTGCAGCGCGCCGATGCGAAACAGCAGGTCGGCGCCTTCCTGTAGCGGGTCGATGTAATGGTCGGTTTGCTGGATATCCAGTTGCAGCTTCGGATAGCGCGCGCAGAGCTGGCCGAGCCAAGGCGTCAGATGGCGCTGGCCGAACACCACCGGGGCGTTGATGCGTACCAGTCCGGTGGGCTCGCTTTGCTGTTCCTGCAACGCCTGCTCGGCTTCTTCCAATTGCACTAGCAGTAACCGCGCATGGTGGCCGAGCGTGCGCCCGGCTTCAGTCGGCGTGACGGCGCGGGTGTGGCGGTAGAGCAATTGCTGGTTCAGCGCCTGTTCCATCAACTGGATCTGCCGCGAAATCGAGGAGGGCGCGACCCCTTCGCGGCGGGCGACTTCGGAAAAACTGCCGTGGTCGAGGACCGCTACAAACAGCCTTAACGCTTTGAATCCGAGTTCGTTGAGCCCGTGCATGCCGTGTCTCGCTGTGCGTGTTGCGCAAAAGTGTTGTCCGGATGCTCCCATTTATCGCACAGCGGCGCCAGCCGATAATCCGCGCCATTGTTTTTGAGCGTGGAAGGTTATGTATGCAGACGTTGGATGAAGGGGTGGTTGCTGCACCGGTGAAAAGCTCGGTGTTGCGTCTGCTGTTGCTGCCGCTGGTGATTCTCGCTGGCATGGGCTTGTCGGTAGAAGCCGGATTACTCGGGCCGCTGGGTGAGCAGGTCGGGCATTTGTGGGCGACGTTGAGCATCTTCGGCGTGGGTTCGGCGATCCTGTTTTTGCTCTTGCTGTTCGCCGGCCCACAGAAAGGTCCGGCGCTGACCGAGTTGCCGCGCTGGCAGTTGATCGGCGGGTTTCTCGGGCCGATCTACGTGGTGGTGCTGACGCTGGCGACGCCGCATATCGGCATCGCCATGACGATGATTGCGATTTTGTCCGGTCAGGTCGGCAAGAGTGTGCTGATCGACCATTTCGGCTGGTTCGGCGCGACGCGCAAGAAGGTCAACGGCGAGCGCTGGCTGGCGTTGGGCTTGATTGTGGTGGCTTTGGTTCTGATTGCGCGGGGGTGAGTGATGGGGCTGGTGATTTTGTTGGTGGTGGTGGTATTGGCCGGTGCGGTGTTGAGTGTGCAGGCCGCGATCAATGGGCGTCTGGGTGAAACGGTGGGGGTGCTGCGTAGCAGTTTGCTGACCTTTGCGGTGGGCGCGGTGGTGACCGGGTTGTTGATTCTGTTTTTCGAGCCGGCGCAGGCGGTGAGTCTGCTTGAGGTGCCGAAGTGGCAGTTGACCGGGGCGCTGTTCGGCGTGGTGTACATGATGGTGATGGTGGGTGCGGTGCCGGTGGTCGGGACGGCTGTGGCCACGGTGGCGGTGATTGTCGGGCAGTTGGGGATGGGGATGTTGATCGACAATTTCGGCTGGTTGGGGAATCCGGCGATCGGCTTGTCTCCGAGTCGGATGTTGGCGATGGTGTGTCTGGCGGTGGCTTTGGTGTTTATGTATCGGAGTTCGCGGCAGGCGCAGTGATTTTATTTGTTTGACTGTGTACATATCCGTTGCTGCGGGTGTTGCTGATTACGGTTCCGCTCTTACAGCGGGTCACTTTTTCTGACGCCAAAAAGTAACCAAAAGGCTTGGCCCCGGCGTTCGGCCCGCTCGCTGGGGCTCGGGGTTTCTTCGCTCCGGGACCGATCCCTCCACTCAGCCTGCCGATGGGGCCGGCACGGCAAGATCAAGGGCGGTACTCGAGCTTGCGCTCATTGTGTTGAGTGGTTAGGAGCGGGTGGTGTCTGGCTTTGGTTTTGTGCCGGGATTCGCCCCTCACCCCAGCCCTCTCCCGAGGGAGAGGGAGCCGACCGAGTTGTTTCGCGTTATACAGCGAACTGAAAGACCTTATCGATTATGGATTCGGTGACGCACGATCAGGTCGGTGTACTTTTGAAGCACTCCCCAATCAGTCCCCTCTCCCTTTGGGAGAGGGCTAGGGTGAGGGGCTTTTGATGTCATGTGCAGGTCTGTGCAGCGCGATGTCGTTCTGGTGGGAGCGAGCCTGCTCGCGAAAGCCATCTCTGCGTCGCCCAATCTCTCAACAGTTGGTCAGCCTGCAACACCACCTTCTACACTGTCCTCTACGGCTTACCACTCAAGCCTCAGACAACCACTACGCAAGGAGTCTGTCCCATGTCCGATAAAAAATGCGACTGCCCGGGCTGCAACTGCACGATCAAAGAAGGCGAACATTCCTACGCTGTACACGGTAAACACTATTGCTGCGAGGCTTGCGCTCATCACCACAAACACGGTGAAGAGTGTGCGATGAAGGGTTGCGGTTGCGCTCATCCGAAATAAGCGCGGCAAAAAAAAGTGGAGCCTAATCAGGCTCCACTTCCATTTTCAGACTGTCGTCTTCCTGTCGTTCAAAGTGCCTCACCGTGCCTTGCAGTGTTCGCCCTTCGACCTTGACCACCACAACCTTGGCTTGGTGGAGGTCTTCCGGTACCGGTGCCTGGACGCACAAGGTGAAGCGGTAAGGGTCATCCGCGACCGTTTCCAGTGCGACTGCGCAATTCACCGTTTTGGTGATCTGGCCGAAGAAGGTGGTCAGGCCGTAGTCCAGTCGGGCCGTGTGATAAGTGTCGGTCATCGGTCGATTCCCCCTGTCGATTGCCAAGCCTGCGGTGGAGGCGGTGGGGTCAGTTGGTCTGGCGCCAGGTGACGTTTTCCAGGCCGAATTTTTCTGCCATCGGTTTGCTGGTTTTTTGCACTTTCTCGCGGCCGAAGCGCGGGATGCGACCCACGCCCGCGTCGCAGCTTGCCCAATGCCAGGCTTCGGCGTTGTCCATTTTGTCCGAGCGGATAATGAACGACTTGGGGGTGCCATGCAGTGTGTAGTCGATGACGTAAAGTTTTGCGTTGTTCATAAAGCCCGAATTCCTCCCTGTGGTATTAAACGGATCGCGCTGTGCCGGGAAAATTCATTCGGATTGTCCGACGGTATCTATCGTTGGCGAGGGCGCGGCGTGCTGGTTACCATGGCGGCTTCGCCAACCCCCTGTGAACGTTCGCCATGGCCCTCGCCGCGCCCCCTGATCTGACCGACACCGATGTGCCCGTGCAACCGCTGGCGCGGACCTATCCGCGTGGTTTGTTCATCGAGCCGCACGAGCATGTCTGGGGGCAGTTGCTGTATGCGATGAGCGGGGTGATGTGGGTCGAAACCCCGCACGAAGCGCTGGTGGTGCCGCCGCAGCGGGCGGTGTGGTTGCCGCCGGGGGTGCCGCACGGGATTCGGGTGGTGTCGGATTTGCAGATGCGCAATATCTACCTGCGCCCGGCGCTGGCGGCGACGCTGGATGCGACGGTGCAGGTGATCGAAGTCGGTGGTCTGCTCCGCGAGTTGATCGTCGGGCTGGTGGCGCAGGGCGATGCCGGCGAGGCTGAGTATTACGATGCGCTGGTCGGGCTGGCGTTGCTGGAGCTGCGCCGGGCCAGGCGTTCGCAACTGAAGATTCCACTGCCGGACGAGTCCGACCGGCGTTTGATGAATCTGTGTCAGGCGGTGATGGCCGCGCCGTCGCTGGAGATCCCGTTCGAGCAGCATGCGCAGAACGCCGGGGCCAGCGTGCGTACCCTGGCGCGCTTGTTCAAGGACAGCCTCGGCATGGGCTTCGCCGAATGGCGACGGCAGGTGCAGTTGGCGACGGCGGTGGCGGCGTTGATTCAAGGCGTGGCGGTGAGCGTCATTGCTCGCGAACTGGGTTATTCACCGAGCAGTTTCAGCGACATGTTTCGCCGGGAACTTGGCGTAGCGCCTTCGCAATTCTCGGCAACTTGAACAGATCCATGTGGGAGCGAGCCTGCTCGCGAAAGCTTTGCACCAGGCAATGAAGTGCTGACTGGAAGACCGCATTCGCGAGCAGGCTCGCTCCCACACGGTTCTATGGCGGCTGCAGAAGGTTTGTCCGAAATTCAGAAGTCCTTGGCCGATACCGCTCCGGCTCATTCCCTAGACTCTGCCCATCACTTATCGCGGCGGAGTTCCTTTCATGAACTACCTCATTTCTCTGGCCATTGGCCTGGGCGTCGGCCTGCTCTACGGCGCGCTCGATTTCCGTTCTCCCGCCCCACCGGCCATCGCGCTGGTCGGTCTGCTTGGCATGTTGGCCGGTGAGCAGTTGTGGCCGCTGGGCCGGCAACTGGTCGCTGGCTGGTTGTCCTGAATTTCCCTTTTTCTTTTCGGTGGATGTGCCCATGAAAGCGTTGCAATTCGATCAGACCGGCGACCTGTCTTCCCTGCGCTTCGTCGACGTTCCGACCCCGGTGCCCGGCGCCGATGAAGTGCTGGTGCAGATCAAGGCTGCCGGCCTCAACCCCAGCGATGTGAAAAACGTCCTCGGGCGTTTTCCCTACACCACACTGCCACGGGTTCCGGGGCGGGATTTTGCCGGGGTGGTGGTCGAGGGGCCACAAGCACTGATCGGTCAGGAAGTCTGGGGTACCGGGCGCGAGTTGGGCTTCTTCGCCGACGGCGCCCATGCGCAATTCGTCAAACTGCCGGCCAGTGGCGTGGCGCACAAACCGGCGCATTTGAGTTTTGCTCAGGCGGCTAGCCTTGGCGTGCCGTACACCACGGCGTGGGATGCGCTGGAACGCAGCCTGGTCAGCGCCGACACGCGCTTGCTGGTGATCGGCGGCGGGGCAGTGGCAACTGCGGCTTTGGCCCTGGCAAAAGTGCGCGGCGCGCAATTGCTGGCGGCGGCGCGCCGGCCCGAGCAGGTCGCGGATCTGCAGCAGCAGGGCTATCAGACGATTCAACTGGATAAGCCAGAAGACCTCGGTGCGCAGGTCAACGCGGTGTATCGCGGCGGCGCCGATGTGATTTTCGACACCACCGGTTTCTGGCTGCCCGCCTCGGTGGCGGCACTGGCCACCTTCGGCCGCATCGCCATCATCGCCGCACCGGTCGACGGCCATGTGCAATTGCCGGCGCTGGCGCTGTATCGCAAGGGCGGCTCGGTGGTCGGGATCAACTCGTTGTTGTACGGCGTCGAGGCGTGCGCGGCGATGCTCGAGCAGTTCGGGCGCTTCTTCGATGAGGATCGCTTGCCGCTGCCGCAGGGCTTGGTGGAGGTGCCGCTGTCTGAAGGGCCGGCGCGCTATGCTGAGGTCAATCAAGGTGGTGGCGACAAGATCATCTTGCTGCCCTGATTCACGCAAATCCCTGTGGGAGCGAGCCTGCTCGCGATGACGGTAGATCAGTTAAACCGTCGGCGACTGACACACCGTTTTCGCGAGCAGGCTCGCTCCCACAGGGGAAAGGCATAGGATTCGGGATCATTTCCGTAGGATCCAGGGCGTTTCTCTGTGGGCCACGTCCTTTTCGCTCGCAGACCGGCAAAACAGGGAAACCTCTGACTTCACCCATTGCAGTGCACCGTTGCACAGTCCCGTCTTTCACTCAGACACAGGGACAGGTGGATGCGCATCGCTGGCAGGCCCGTTGTTTTCACTCTCGAGATAGAAGGCGTTTCCCACGATCTTCAAGTGTTCGATTTTCGCACCCGGGAAGTGCTCAACCAGACCTACGAACTGGATCTCGAGCTGGTCAGCGAGCGCCCCGATGTGGATCTGGAAGGCTTACTGCATCGGCCGGCCTTTCTCTGTTTCGGTGCCGACGGTAGCGGCATGCACGGGCTGGTCTATCGGGTCGGCCAAGGTGATTGCGGTGTTCGGCTGAGCCGTTACCAGATCACCCTGGCGCCACATCTTGCCTACCTCGCGCATCGGCGCAATCAGCGGATTTTCCAGAACCTGAGCGTGCCGCAGATCATCGCCAATGTGTTGAGCGATCACGGTATGCAGGCCGATGCCTGGCATTTTCAGCTCAGCGCCGAGTACCCGGCGCGGGTGTATTGCGTGCAATATCAGGAATCCGATCTGCACTTCATCCAGAGGCTGTGCGAAGAGGAGGGTCTGCACTTTCACTTCCGTCACCGCCGTGAGGCGCACCTGTTGGTGTTCGGCGACGATCAAACGGCGTTCCTCAAACACGACGTGACGACGCGCTATTTGCAGGGCAACGGCCTGGTTGCCGATGCGCCGGTTATCGACCAGTTCACTGTGCGCCTGGAGCCACGCTCCAACCTCGTCGAGCGCCGCGACTATCACTTCGAAAAGCCCGCAGTGCAGTTGGACGCCAAGGTCAGCGCAGCGTGCGTTCCGCTGCTGGAAGATTATGAGTTTCCCGGGCAGTTCACCCATCGCGAGCGCGGCAAGCACCTCAGCCAGCGTGCGCTGGAGCGCCATGGTGCCGACTATCGTCTGGCTAACGGGCGCAGCAATCAGGCGCTGATGCGCGGCGGCAGTTTCATGACCATGGCGGATTACTCGCGCGCCGACTGCAACGATTTATGGTTGCTGAGCGAGGTCGAGCACATCGGCAAACAGCCGCAAGTGCTCGAGGAAGCGTTCACCGAGCAGGCTGACGCAGATGGTTTCAGTCAGGGCTATCGCAACCATTTCGTCGCGACGCCGTGGGACGTGGTGTTTCGCCCGCAGCTCAAGCATGTCAAACCGCGCGTCAGTGGCAGTCAGTTGGCGGTGGTGACCGGCCCGCCCGGCGAAGAAATCTACAGCGATGCCTACGGCCGCGTGAAAGTGCAAATGCTCTGGGATCGCGACGGCCAGCGTGATGAACAGTCAAGTTGCTGGCTGCGCGTGGCCACTGCCTGGGCGCATGACCGCTACGGCAGCGTGCAGATTCCTCGCGTCGGTATGGAAGTGCTGGTGGGCTTCACCGATGGCGATCCGGACAAACCGTATGTGCTCGCCTGCCTGCCCAACGCCGAAACCCCGGTGCCACTGGACCTGCCGGCGCAACAGACGCGCAGTATCTGGCGCAGCCAGAGCAGTCCCGGTGGCGGTGGTTACAACGAACTGCGCATCGAGGACCGGCAAGGCGCGGAAGAAATCTCCATCAGGGCGCAGCGCGACTTGGTGCAGCACGTGCTCAACGACTTGCGTGTGCAGATCGACAACCTGCACAGCCAAGTGATTGGCGGCGTTTCCAGCCTTGAGTTGCGCGACGAAGAACATCACCTGACCCACGGCAACCGCCTGACTGAACTCAAGCAGGACGATCATCTGTGGGTGCAGGGCGAGCAGCATGTGCGGGTCGCCAGCCAGCGCGTCAGTGCCGCGCAGCAGCTGCATTTCGGCGCGGGCGAGCAGGTGGTTTTCAACAGCGGCCTGCAGATCACCCTGGCTGCTGGCGGGCATTGGCTGACGGTCGGCGCCGCCGGCATTTTCAGCAGTGTGCCGGTGGTGCAGGGCGGGGCGCCAACGGTGTGTCTGCCAGCGGAACCGTTGCTACCGGGGGCTGCGCCGTTGCTCAAGGCGACGTTCGATGCCGTGCAGCAACGGCATGCGCTGCTGACCACGCGGACCTCGCGTTGCCTGATTTGCGAGGCGGCCCAGGCATGAGCCTTTTGACGGATTGGCCTGAAGGTTTGCCGTGGGCTGAGCAGCAGGCGTTTGTGCTGCTCGACGGCGCGACGATCGCCGATTTACCGGCGCAACTGCGAAGGCTCGACCCCGCCGCCAACGCTTTTGCGCTCTACGACCAGCCACCGTTTTCGGCCCTGCGCGATGTCTCGCCGCTGCTGGTGGCGCTCGCGGACGCTGACGATCCGGTGGCGCGGTTTTATCGCCAGCATGCCCAACAGGAATGGGGCGTGCTGTTGTTCAGCGCCGCGCCGGCGCATGAAATCGTCGCGCATTTGCGCCAGTTGCTGATCGTCGAGTTGCCGGTCGGCTCGCCGGTGTTGTTGCGGCTGGCGGATGCCGCCGTGGCGCAGGCGCTGTTTGCCAGCGGCGATGCGAGTCTGTTCGGGCCGCTGGGGTGTGTGGTCACGGCGGATGGCGCGCGGGGAGTCTGGCACTGTCAGCGACCTCGCCAAGGGCAGGGTGGGGCGCTGGTGGCGCCGTATCGGTTGAGTGCGGAGCAGGATGCCGCGCTGGATCGGGTGGATCGGCGGCGGGTGTTGCTACAAGTCGATGCGTATTTGCTTGAATATTTTCCCCGGTTTCATACCGGGGAAACCATCGCTGAACGTTGGATACTTCTGGAACAAATCGAGGCAAAAGCCAGCGCGCTCGGCCTGAGCAGCCAATCGGAATGGCTTTACTTCGCCAACCTTGTCGCGTCTCTCAATGGTGCTGATCCGGATCAGCATCCGCAGATCCAGCACTTGCTACACGAGCCCTCCCTGCAACCGATCGGTGAGCGCTTGACGCTGGCCGTTTCAATGGCCCGCCAATGGGCGTCTGAAAGAGTCCGACCATGAACCATCCCGCCGACCTTGCGGCAGCCGCCGCGTCCAAAGCCCCGATCATCGGCCCCGCCGCCTGCCCCTTGCGCAACACCCACGTGCAACTATTGCCCCTCGCGTACGGCCTTGTCGAAAAACCCTTCGACCCCAGCACCGAAATCACGCTGCCGTACACCCTGACCACGCGCCCCATGGGCATCCGCCGCCTGCGCGACGGTTGGCTGTACATCGTCGACAGCCTCAGCGGTGAGCTCTACGAATACCGCGTGCTGGAAGGCGTCATCAGCGCATTGCTGCATCGCGGCAAAAGCGTCAGCGAGGATCAGCGCAGCGCCATCGAAGAACGTCCGGCGTTGATCTTTTCGCGCAAAAGCACCCTTTACGTGACCTTCGCCGACGTGCAGTTGAGCGCGGCGAAGTGCCGACAGGTGCTGGACAGTGCGCAGGAACGCGAGCACTTCATGCAGGCGGTCGATCTCGGCCCGGTGCATTGTCTGATCGGCGGCGAGCATCTGCTTACCGTGGCTCAGGCGAAACAGTGGCTGGCGGAAGTGGCCTGCACAGCGAAACCGCTGGCCGAGGCGGACGCCACGCGTATGCCGACGGTGCAGGTCAGCGATGCGCCCGAGCACGAACGCGAACCTTATCTGTGGGAAAACCCACGACGTTTTCGCGAGGCGCATATCGGCGAATTTCTCGGTCGGGTGCGCGGGCCTTATCAGGACGACACGCTGTTTCTGCTGGTCAACGACGACCTTGGAGTAATGCGCGATCTGGCCGATTATCAGGACCTGGTAGTCGGCTGGATCGAGCAGTGGAGCAACACCGACAACAACGAGCGCGACTATCTGCTGGCCAGTTACATCGAGTCGCTGAGCCAGCTCGGCGCTCAGGATTTCGACACCCTGGCCAAGGCCAGCGACGATCCGCGCGCCCAGGCATTGTTTGCTGAACTGGAGCAATTGCCCGAGCCGGATCGGGAAAATACCCGGCAGGCGCTGCTCGACTATTTGAACAAGGGTGGTGAGGTCGAGCCAGTTGCAGTCGAAGCCACGCCTGAGTTGCAACAGCTTCGCGAAAAGGCATTGGACGAGTCACTGGCGCTGAACCGCTTCGACGGCGTTGCCCCGGATTTCACCGCGCACGCTCGCGTCACCGCCGAGGCGGACCGACGCTTTTACACCCGCGAATATTTTTCTGAAGTCGCCCCGGCCGACTTCGTCGAGCGCCACCTGAACACACTGGTCGACCTCGGCAAGGATCAGAGCCGACGCATGAAAGACGTGCTCGACGGCCCATTGCTCAGCGGCAAACGCGGCATCAACGACCTGATCGACCGCCCGGCCATGGACGAGGTGCTGAACAGTCATCGCGACAACCTCGGACGCTGGAATCGCCTGCTCGAACGCATCACCGCCGATCGCGCGCAACTGCTGTGCGCCGGGCGTTTCCATCGCTCGGCTTGGTATTTCGACGGGCAACTGCCGGCGCAGATCGATCAGGCGCTCGCCAGCGAATACGCCTGTCTCAAGGACATCGGCCGCAGCGACGCGGCCAATGAGCAAATGCTCGGATACCTCGAGCAACACCCGCAACTGACCCGCCCGCTGTTCTACACCTTGCCGCTGCGCTTGCAGACCGAACAGGCCGGGCAATATTCAACGCTGTTCAACGCCGGCATGGCGATGTTCAACAACCTGCCGGACTGGCTGGCCAAGTTGCAGAGCATCGAGCATCCGCAGTTGCCGGCCCTCGACGATCTGCCGGCACACAGCCGCGTCCTCGCCGATGCGGTGCAGGACACCTACAGCCCAGCGCTGAACCTCGGCCTGAGCCGGGCGCTGGAAGGCTTCGATCTTGCCGGCGAGAAAATCCCCGACCTCGACGAACTGTTCCAGCGCCTGCCCAAAGCCCTGCGCCTGCGCGTCTTCGACGCCGCACGAACCAGCGGCGTGACCTTCACCGTGTCCACCCCGGCAGAGCAAGCGGCGCTGCATGCCACGATCAAGGAAGTGCTGCGCGAACGCGACTACCTGAAAACCCTCAACCGCGAACGCAACCAGCTCACCCACAACAAAAACCGCCAGGGCCACAAAACCGCCCGGGCGGTGGAAATGCAGCAGGAAATCGTCCGCGTGCGCACGCAACTGGCCTTGTTCGAAGGCCGCCTTGCGGCAGCGTTAAGCCCGATCGACGAACTGCCGGATCGCTCGGCGCGACTGTATGGCGCCACCCCGGCGAAAGCGGGATTGACGGTGGTGTTTCCGCCGGCGCAGCACGGGGAATTGCGTGGGTTGCTGGAGAACATTCGCGCGGGAGTGGCGGGGGTTTCGAAGGCGAGTCTGGTGCGGACGGAGGGGATGGGGTTGGTGGTGGTGTTGGTGCAGGTGGTGAATTTGGTGGGGGCTTATCGAGAGGTGATGAAGCAGACGAGGGACAGGAAGAAACGGGCGGATTTTTTTGCTGCCATTATCGCGACAGGCGCAGCCGGATTTACCGCTGCGCAAGGGCTTGCCGATACTGCGCTCAAGGCTCGAAGCGCGAGTCTTATTGCCGGTATGCAGGTTGAGGCGCTGCAACAGGTTCATGTGCAGATGGGAAAGTTGCATGTTGGGTTGGGCATGTTTACCTATCTTTTGAGTTTGAGAACTTCCTTAACCAGCTTCAGAATCAAAGATCGAAAGTGGCAAGACGCGGTTCGAAGTGGTACTCAATCTGAGCAGAGAGCAGCTGCGATGGCGACCTCGGGCGCGGCAGGCATGATTGCGACTAGTGGCTACGGGTTTGGTAATACAGTATCTGCCTCCATTAAAATTTTAACTGCACCGAACCGTTCGGCGCGAGCAACTGCTTGGGCCGCCGCTGGCACACGTCTTTCTACTGTATTTTTTCGATTCAATTTGGCTGGTGCGTTGTTCACGGTGCTAGAGTTCGCCGGGACATGGCTGTTCAATCGGTACAATCTCTCTGCACACGACAAGTGGTTGAAAATCACGCCCTGGAGCCGTGATGAAGAGATGCGCGGTGACCACTCCCTGGATGACTATCAAAATTATCTGGCGTTTTTGATACACGCTCCTTACGCCCAATCAGGACCTGATCCCAGTGATACCTGACTGAAGACTTTATTATTTGGCGCCAAACCCAGTGATATTCATTTGGTTCTGCCGAGGCTGATGCTAAATGATCTTCTGCCGCCGTTAAACGGTAAACCGAGTCAACGCTTGGGAATCGGTGCCCATCGACTTGTTGCACCGCTGCATGGTCGCGGTGTGCCGCAAGTGCGCAAGGAAGTCATCAGTGAGGAGATATTGAGCAGTCTGCGAATCGTGAAGTCATCACCAGATGGTTTGGTGCTTTGTCTTCAGTACCCAATCCGTCCCGATTCTGACTATACGCCTGCAAAGGAAACGCTCGAACTTGCCATATGTATCCAGACCGTCAATGGCAAAGGCGAGTCGGAGTCACGAACTCGTGTGATTCATATCGCCCCCCGGGATACCGGCCATTTTGCTGTAGTGGTTCCGGGTTCGGTCAAGGAGAACCCTCCGGTTCTACTGGTAGAAACTCACTATCTCGAATGGGCTGACCATGCTGAATAATCGCAGTAATCCTCTTTCCAGTTCGGAATATGAGGGGATTAAAAAAGCGGGCGATATTGAGCCGTTCCCAAGCGGGAAAATTACCTATCTATCACCTTTGCCATTGCCAGCACCTATACCACCTTATGGGCCTCACATCGGGGAATTGAACCAAGGTTACATGGACTTTGGTCTCGGATTGCCAGAGGCATTTACGTGGCAGTTGATTCTCGGCGGGACGACCGCAGGAACTTTTATGGTTCTCGTTTTATTTCCTTTGTTCACGGGCTTGCTAGGGATTCTTTTTGGCTATGGAAACGAGGCGATTTGGGAATCAATGGTTGGAATATTCGAAGTGGGGTTGGAAAATGAATTATTTTGCGGTCCCTTGATCTTGCTCATCGGTATTGGTGTCTGGCATCACCACCACAAAAAACGTCTCTCCCTCATCCCAACCCGCTTCAACCGTCAACGCCGCGAAGTCTGCTTCATGCCCGAAGGCGCCATCGAGCCAGTCTTCGTCCCATGGGAATCGCTGTCTGCCTGGATCATCGAAGCCAAAGGCGCCACCCAGTTCGGCATCCACCGCCAATACGGCATGGGCATCGGTTTCTACCAAGGTGAAACCCTCATAAGCCAGGAATTCCAATGCGCCGGCCTGGAGCTCGCGATCAGCCATTGGGAAGCGATTCGCGGTTACATGGAGTACGAAGTCAACGACCTCAAATCGATTCAGGATTTGCAAGACCTTCAAGGCCCAGACGACCCACCCCACGAAGGCCTGCACACTTTTCGTAACGCCCGCGCGCGGATGCATCAGCAGATCCGTGAAGGCCGCCGCTCGCGGTTGTCGGGATTTTTTTGGTACCTGTATCACGTCATGACTTTATGGACGATTCCCAATCGTCTGGTCGAATGGGAAGTGCGCCGTCTGGAAAGAATCGGCAAGCAGGCGTTGCCGGAAGTTATGCGCGCCTGGTCCGAGCCGCTGCCGAAAGAGCAATGGGCCAAGCCCAGTGAAGAGTTGTTGCGACTAAGCGAACAAGTGCGGCGGATGCACAAGCGCCAGCCGCATCGGCCGATTACGCAGATTTTTGCTGAGGTTTGCAGGCGGGGCTGACTGGGCGGTGCAGGCAGGTTCGATAGCTTTCGCGAGCGGGCTCGCTCCCACAGGAGACCACGCTACAAATGTGGGAGCGAGCCTGCTCGCGAAGGGGCCGCTCGGTCAGCACAAAAATCTGCGCTCTCGCGCTCTGCTAGAATCCGCCCCATTCATTGCCAGAGACTCTCCCATGAGCGAGCCGATTCGTCTGACCCAATACAGCCATGGCGCCGGTTGTGGCTGCAAGATTTCCCCGCAGGTGCTGGAAGTGATCCTCGCCGGCAGCGGCGCACAGAACCTTGATCCAAAACTCTGGGTCGGCAACGCCTCGCGCGATGACGCGGCGGTGTATGCGATCGATGCCGAGCGCGGGGTGGTGTCGACCACCGATTTCTTCATGCCGATTGTCGATGACCCGTTCGACTTCGGCCGCATCGCCGCAACCAATGCGATCAGCGATATCTATGCGATGGGCGGCGATCCGTTGATGGCGATCGCGATCCTCGGCTGGCCGGTGAATGTGCTGGCGCCGGAAGTGGCGCGGGAAGTGATTCGTGGCGGTCGCTCGGTGTGCGACGCGGCGGGTATTCCACTGGCGGGGGGGCATTCGATCGATGCGCCGGAGCCGATCTTCGGCCTCGCCGTCACCGGGCTTGTGGAAAAGCGCCACATGAAACGCAACGACACCGCTACCGCCGGTTGCCTGTTGTACCTGACCAAACCGTTGGGCATCGGCATCCTCACCACCGCCGAAAAGAAGGGCAAGTTGCGCGCCGCCGACGTCGGTGTCGCCCGCGACTGGATGTGCACCCTGAACAAGCCTGGCAGCCGTTTCGGCAAACTCGCCGGCGTCACCGCGATGACTGACGTCACCGGTTTCGGCCTGCTCGGGCATCTGGTGGAAATGGCCGATGGCAGCCAGTTGACCGCGCGCATCGCCTACGACCGCGTGCCGCGTCTGGACAGCGTCGAGTACTACCTCGATCAGGGCTGCGTGCCGGGCGGTACGCTGCGCAACTTCGACAGCTATTCGAGCAAGGTTGGCCGCGTGCAGGAGTTGCACAAACGCGTGCTGTGCGATCCGCAGACCAGCGGCGGTCTGCTGATTGCGGTCACGCCTGAAGGCAATGACGAGTTCCTCGGCGTCGCCGCCGAACTGGGTCTGAACCTTGCGCCGATCGGCGAACTGATTGAGCGACAGACGAACGCGGTCGAGGTGATTTGATGCTCCGCGACTGCACCGACTACCGCGATATTTTCCTCAACGACCGGCCAATGATGGATGCCCGCGCGCCGGTCGAGTTTCACAAAGGCGCGTTCCCCGGCGTGGTCAATCTGCCGCTGATGAATGATCTGGAACGGCAGAAGATCGGCACCTGCTACAAGCAGCATGGCCAGCAGGCGGCGATCGAGCTGGGCCATCAAATGGTGTCCGGCGCAGTCAAGGCCGAGCGCATCCAGGCCTGGGCCGACTTCGCCCGGGCTCATCCCGATGGTTATCTGTACTGTTTTCGCGGCGGTCTGCGCTCGCAGATCACCCAGCAGTGGCTGCGCGACGAGGCCGGCATCGACTATCCGCGTGTCGGCGGCGGCTACAAGGCGATGCGCAGCTTTTTGATCGACACCCTTGAGCAGGCCATCGCGCAGTGTGATTTTGTTTTGCTCGGCGGCATGACCGGCACCGGCAAGACCGAAGTGCTGGTGCAGTTGCGCAACGGTGTCGATCTGGAAGGCCACGCCAACCATCGCGGCTCCAGTTTCGGCAAACGCGCTACCGGGCAGCCGTCGAACATCGATTTCGAGAATCGCCTGGCGATCGACTTCCTGAAGAAACGCGATGCCGGGATCGAGCAGTTTGTGCTCGAAGACGAGAGCCGTGTGGTCGGCAGTTGCGCCTTGCCGCTGCCGCTGTATCAGGGCATGCAGCAGTACCCGATGGTCTGGCTGGAGGATCGTTTCGAGCACCGTGTCGAGCGGATCCTGCGTGATTACGTCATCGATCTGTCGGCGGAGTTTGCTTCGCTGCACGGCGAAAACGGTTTTGCCTTGTTTTCCGAACGTCTGCTGGAAAGCCTCAACAACGTACAGAAACGCCTCGGCGGTGAGCGCCATTCGCGGATGCTGGTGTTGATGGAGCAGGCGCTGGCCGAGCAGGGCCGCAGCGGCGCGGTGGACCTGCATCGCGGCTGGATCGAGGGTTTGCTGCGTGAGTATTACGACCCGATGTATGTCTTCCAGCGCGAGAAGAAGGGCGGGCGGATCGAGTTTGCCGGGGAGCGTCAGGCGGTGATCGAGTATTTGCGTGCGAGGGTGAGTCAGAAGGCTTGAGGTGCAAGCAACTGGCCTCTTCGCGAGCAGGCTCGCTCCCACAGTTGAAATGCGTTTCCCTGTGGGGGCGAGCCTGCTCGCGAAGACGCAAGGTCAGGCGATACAAACTCAGGTCGGGCAAGTGTCCTTGCCGTTATCCAGTCCCTGTTTGTAGATGTGGCTCTGCAAACTGGCCTTGCCGTTGTGCCACTTCAGGGTCAGCACATACAGCGAATCGAAGTCATCGCCGGCCCAGTCATCGGTGATGTTCTGTCGCTCGCCCACTGCGTTGCCGGCGACCTTGTTGATCAGATCCGGCAGATAACCGTGGGACCAGGCGGTGTAGATCGTCGAGTTGTGATACTTCTCGTCCAGCAGCTCGCGGGCCAGATCGCTGGTGTCGTTGGCAGAGAATTCGATGTTCACCGGCAGGCCGAGCTTGATCGCGGCCGGGCTGATGGTCATCAGCGGACGAATGTAGCTGTAGGAATTATCCAGCTCGCCTTCCTCGACGTTGCGCGTCGGGTTGGCGGCGAATACGTAATCGGCCTTGCCGAATTTTTCCGGCAGCAGCGTCGACAGGTCGATAGCGCGGTTCAGGCCCTGGCAGTTGAGCTGGCCGAGGCCGCCTTCGGGCTTTTCCGCGTGGCGCAGGAACACCAGCGTCTGTGTGCCGTCCGCCGGTTGGGCGCGGCTTTCGCTGGATTCGAGAGACAGAAACAGCGCGCTGACTGCCAGCAGGGAGGGCAGGGCCACGTACGCGCGATGTTTGAAACGTTTGGCGAAACTCATCAGATTCGTCATCAATTCGAGGGTTCTTCAGCAAAAGCGGTTAAGGCTGACAAACCTTGGCACCGCGGGCTCCCAGCACCGGGTGTTTCCCTGTCATAAACAGCTTCCTCTGCGAGAAAGCATAACTCAGAGTCCTGTAATGCCCGTTTGGTTCGATCCGGGCCAGTGCGCAGCACTCTAACGGCAACCTTTGCGGGCATGCAGGCAGGTTAGCGACAGGATGTTACGGTTCGTGTAGGCGCAGCGGCAGGCCTACTTTATGATCGGTTTTCAATTTGTGACTGGATGCTTCCAATGACCGATCTGTCTGCATTCCCGATTACTCAGAAATGGCCGGCGCAGTACCCGGACTGGATTCAGCTCTACTCCCTGCCGACCCCCAACGGCGTCAAAGTGTCGATCATGCTCGAAGAGATTGGCCTGCCGTATGAGCCGCACCGCGTCGGTTTCGACACCAACGACCAGACCTCGGCGGAATTTCTCTCGCTGAACCCGAACAACAAGATCCCGGCGATCCTTGACCCACATGGCCCTGAAGATAAACCGCTGCCGCTGTTCGAATCCGGCGCGATCCTGATTTATCTGGCCGACAAGAGCGGCCAGCTGCTCGCTCAGGAAGGCGCGCTGCGCTACGAGACCATCCAATGGCTGATGTGGCAGATGGGCGGCATCGGCCCGATGTTCGGCCAGCTCGGTTTCTTCAACAAATTCGCCGGCAAGGATTACGAGGACAAGCGTCCCCGCGATCGGTATGTCGAGGAGAGCAAACGCCTGCTGAATGTGCTCAACACTCGCCTCGAAGGCCGCGACTGGATCATGGGCGAGCGCTACACCATCGCCGACATCGCCACGTTCCCGTGGGTGCGCAATCTTCTCGGGTTTTATGAGGCCGGGGATCTGGTCGGCATTCAGAATTTCCCCAATGTCACCCGAGTGCTGGAGCGGTTTCTAGCTCGCCCGGCCGTCATCCGCGGCCTGACCATCCCATCCTGACTTTCAGTTGTACACATGCCCCCTGTGGGAGCTGGCTTGCCAGCGATGAAGCCAGCACAGTCAACCTCATTGGTGACTGACCTGCCGCCATCGCTGGCAAGCCAGCTCCCACAGGAATTTGAAATGTACATGCAGGATTATTACAAGCCCGGTAACGCTCTCTTGATCGATCCAGGTTTGTCCCGCACCCGCCGCAAGGCATAAGCTTCGCCCCCTACGACTTTCGTCTCATCCGCTGTTTTCAGGAAAGGCCCCATGTCCAGTCAGTTCCCCGAAGCACGTCCCCGCCGTCTGCGCCGCAATGAGAGCCTGCGCAGTCTGTTCCAGGAAACCGAGTTCAGCCTGAACGATCTGGTCCTGCCAATCTTCGTCGAGGAAGACATCGACGACTTCGTGCCGATCACCAGCATGCCCGGCGTGCAGCGCATCCCCGAGCGTAAACTGGCCAGTGAAATCGAGCGCTATGCCCGTGCCGGGATCAAGTCTGTGATGACCTTTGGCGTGTCCCATCATCTCGATGCCAACGGCAGCGACACCTGGCGCGAAGACGGTCTGGTGTCGCGCATGTCGCGCATTGCCAAGGACGCCGTGCCGGAAATGATCGTGATGTCCGACACCTGCTTCTGCGAATACACCGATCACGGCCATTGCGGCGTGATGCACAACCACGAAGTCGACAATGACCAGACCCTGATCAACCTCGGCAAACAAGCCGTAGCGGCCGCCCGCGCCGGTGCTGACGTGATTGCGCCGTCGGCGGCGATGGACGGCCAGGTGCGCGCGATTCGCCAGGCGCTCGACGCTGCCGGCTTCACGCAGATTCCGATCATGGCCTACTCGACCAAATTCGCTTCGGCACTCTACGGCCCGTTCCGCGAGGCCGGCGGCAGCGCGCTCAAGGGCGATCGCAAAAGCTATCAGATGAACCCGATGAACCGCCGCGAAGCCCTGCGCGAATCGCTGCTCGATGAGCAGGAAGGTGCCGATGCGCTGATGGTCAAACCGGCCGGTGCTTACCTCGACATCATCCGCGACATCCGCCAGGCCTCGAACCTGCCACTGGCGGCGTATCAGGTCAGCGGCGAGTACGCGATGATCAAGTTCGGCGCCCAGGCTGGGGCGATCGATGAGGATCGCGTGGTCCGCGAAAGCCTTGGCGCAATCAAGCGTGCGGGGGCGGATCTGATCTTCACTTACTTTGCGATGGATCTGGCGTTGGCGGGGATCTGAGAAAGGAATCGCAACTTGCAGCATTGCCTATATGGAATGGTTGCTCCTTGTAGGCAGAGGCGTCAGGTTGCGATCGTCTCCATGATCCGATTTTTATCAGAAAAGAGCTTTGCTGAGTTTGACACCTAGCGACGCAGTGACATACAGCGTTGAAGCACCAGTTTTGTGTTCGACTGGATCGAAATCAGCTTTGATTACTCCACTGAAACGAGTTTTATTTTCAGAAATCGTTAGATGCAAGATTGATTGATTGGGCGATGCGTACGTCCAACCTGCATGATTTGCAAAGTAGAATGCGGCGTACTGGTAGTAGGTCGAAGGTATTTCATATGTTCCATCTTCCAGATCGCTGAAAATTTGAAATATAAAAGACCTGTCGTTGGCCTCCGTTCTCCCTCGGAACTCATATTTTACCCGCTGGGTTGAACGCAACTCGATCAAAGCAGCATTTAAAGGTTGGTGGTCGGCGACTTCGAACAGTGCGTTTAATGTTCCAGTGACCTCTATGTCTTGCACTTGGTCTGCGGTGGACAGTTCCATCTTGATTGCTCCTTGAAAACGGTGAGCAATGATTAGAGGTGGCGCTGCGCAATGCGTCCACTGTCAGAGTTGACAGGTGTTCAGGTCTTTCCGACGAATGGCTGGCCAACAAAGTGTGAAGGTCACTGAAAAGGCCGGATGCCGTGATCGAGGAAGTAGCGTTCGATCACCTTCGGATCGGCGCTGCTATCGGCAATCGCCACATAGGTATCCGGCCGCAACAGATAAAATCCGTTGCGCCCCAATCCCGCCGTTTCAAACGCCGGGCGCCAGTCGAAGACGTGCAGCGGCAAGTGGTGTTCGGCGCACCAGGCGATCATCTCGTCGCTGGTGTCGCCATAGACATGCACCTGCCAGCATGGCTGCCGTAGCGGTTCGAAATTATCCCCTTCGCCATCATGCGCCCACGGCAAGCGGTCGCCGCCGTGCACGTGGCCGGCTTCACCCTGGCTCAGTGGCATGCCGCGATAGTTGAGGGTGACTTGCGAGACCGTGCGAAACAGGAATTCGCGGCTGGCTTCGAACCCGGCCATTTTCGGCAGCAGAAACGGCGCCACACGCATCCGTAGCAGATCGGCCATGCGACCCTGCGCGGTGACGAAACTGAAGACCTTGTCGGTGGTGGAGACTAGTCGGCGAGCGAAGGCGATGCGCTCGGTTTCGTAGGTGTCGAGCAGTTTCGGTTCGGCACCACCGCTGAGCACGGCGGCGAGCTTCCAGGCTAGATTGATTGCATCGCCAATGCCCGTGTTCATGCCCTGGCCACCGGCCGGACTGTGTACATGGGCGGCATCGCCGAGCAGAAACGCCCGGCCGTTGCGAAAGTGCTCGGCCACGCGGTGATGCACGCGGTAGGTGGAGAACCAGTGCACGTCTTCGATATGCACTTTCAGGTGTTCGATGGCGCGGCTGCTGACGTCGGCAAATTGCAGGGTTTCGGCACGCTCGGCGCGTTCGTCACGCACCGTGCCGATCAGTCGCGCGCGGCCTTCGCCGGCCAGTGGAAACACCGCGAGAAAATCCGCTTGGTCCAGGTCCAGATGCAACTCGCCATTGAGCGCCGGGCCGCTGGCCGTGATATCGGCGACGTAGAAAATCTGCTGATAGGTGCCGCCGGGGAAGTCGGTGTCGAGGGCTTTGCGCACCACCGAACGGGCGCCGTCGCAACCGGCCAGATAGCAGGCCTGACAGACTTCCTGCCGGCCATCGGGCAGGCGCAGGTGGGCGGTGAGGGTGTCGCCGGTTTCCTCGAAGCTGTCCAGTGCGGTATTGCGCTCCACACTGACGCCGTAATCTTCGAGGCGCTCGAGCAACAGCCGTTCGTGCTCGTCCTGCGGGAAAATCTCGACAAACGCGTAAGGCGTCAGGCCTTCGCCGATGCGCTTGAGGGGCAGGTGCGCGACCGGTTTGCCGTTGACCCAGAAATTCGCCGCAGCGACCTGATGGCCGCGACGCACGATGGTGTCGGCGAGGTCGAGTTGGCGATACAGCTCGAGGGTGCGTGCCTGCACGGCCAGAGCGCGGGAAGTGGTGCCTGGCGCCGAGGTCTTGTCGATGATGCGCACGCGCACGCCGAGTTTGCTCAGCCACAGCGCCAGGACCAGACCGGTCGGGCCGGCGCCGATGATCAGCACGTCGCTGCGGTTCATGGGGCTGTCCTCCTGTGGCTGTGCAGCAAGTATGGATCAGGTCGCCAGTTCCGGCCTCTTCGCGAGCAGGCTCGCTCCCACAGGGAACGCATTCCAGTGTGGGAGCGAGCCTGCTCGCGAAGCGTCCGGTCAAGCACCACAAAAACCAGAAAGGCCCCGCAACCGTGAAGCTGCGGGGCCTTTTCTGCGACGCAATCACGCTTAGAAGTCGATCGTCCCCGACAACTTCGCCACTCGCGGTTCGCCCTGGGTCAGGTAGCCGCCCTGAGCCGACTCCCAGTACTTCTTGTTCGCCAGGTTCTCAACACCGAACCGCACGGTCACATCCTTCTCCGACACCTTGAACGCATAGCGCGCGCCGGCATCGAAGCGGTTCCACGTTGGCAGGCTGAGGTTGTTCGCCGCGTCGGCGTATTGCCCGCCGGTGCGCAGCATCCGCGCGTTCAGCGCAACGCCTTGCAGGCCTGGCACGTCCCAATCCACGCCAGCGTTGAACTGGAAGGTCGGCACGCCGATGGCGTGGTTACCGTCGTTGGCGCCGTTGAGGGTGTTCTTCAGTTCGGTGTCCATCAGGGTCAGGCCGCTGATCAGGCGCAGGCCGTCGATCGGCTCGCCGAACACGTTCATCTCCACGCCTTTGTTGATCTGCTCGCCTTCGCGCACGTAGGTGCAGGTGGTGGCGCTGTTGATTTCGCAGTAGCCGTCGCTTGGCTGTTCGATGCGATAAACACCGAGGCTCGCGCCATAGGTGCCCATGTCGACTTTCACGCCCAGTTCGGTCTGCTTGGAGCGTTTCGGTGCGTAGACTTCGTTGCCGTTGGTGACGCGGAAACCGCCGGAGCTGGTCGGCGAAGTCGGCCCTTGGGCCAGGCCTTCGATATGGTTGGCGTAGAACGACACATGCTCCCACGGCTTGAACACGATGCCGTACACCGGAGTGGTGATCGATTCGTCGTAGCTCGACGAACGCGGGCCGCTGCCGTAGCTGGCGTAGCTGTAACCCTGCACCACCAGTTGCTGACGACGCAGACCGGCGGTGACCAGCAGGCGATCGTCGAAGAACCCGAGGGTGTCGGAAATCGCCACGCTGCGGTTGAAGGTCTTGCCGACGATGCCCGGATCGTTGAGATCGCCGCCAGAGAAGTTGCCGACCGGTGCCGGCGGGGTGATCGGGTGATAGATGTTGTTGGAGTAACGGGTCAGGTCGAAGTCATAAGCGCTGCGCTGCTCGGCCCAAATCCCGGTCAGGCCGAAATTCAACTTGTGGCTGACTGGCCCGGTGTTGAATTTGCCGTTGAGGCCGGCCATGACGCTGGTGTTGTCCTCATCGTGGGGGACGAACGAGCCGGTGGTGAACGAGGCGCCGTTGTTGCCGACCAGCGTGGTCGAGTTATAGCGCCCGACTTCACGGGTGTGCTTGGCGCCACCGGCGGCGTAGGCGGTCCAGCTGTCGTTGAGGTCGTACTCGGCGCGGAGCATGCCGAAGGTGTCTTCGATGTCGGTGTAGCCCCATTTCGGCGCGTAGTTGGTGTCCGCCGATGGCGCGTCCGGGATGTGCGTGGCGGTGCCGAGGTTGACCGAGCTGCGGCCACCGTTAACGCGTTCCTTCTGATAGGCAAAGTCACCGGAAACCCGCAGCGCATCGCCTCGATAATCCAGACCGATGGCGAACAGTTTCGAGCGCTGGTTCTCGTGATCGATGCCGGTGTCGCCTTCGCGCTGCGACAGGTTGACCCGCGCGCCGAAGCGGTTGTCTTCACCGAAACGCTGGCCGATGTCGAAGTGATGACCGATGCGGCCTTCGCTGTTGATGTCGGTGGTGTAACGGCGCAGCGGCACGTCGCCGGCGCGCTTGGGTTGCAGGTTGACGCCGCCGCCGATGCCGGAGCCGGTCGGCGTTACGCCGTTGATGAAAGCGTTGGGGCCTTTGAACACTTCCACGCGCTCCAGCGCATCGGTGGAAATGATCTGCCGGGGCAACACGCCGTACAGGCCGTTATAGGAAATGTCGTCGCCATTGAGCGGCAGCCCGCGAATCATGAAGACCTGCGCCTGGTTGGAGAAGCCCGAGGCCTGGCGCACGGAAGAATCGTTGAGCAGCACGTCGGCGACGTTTTCCGCCTGCTGATCCTGGATCAATTGCTCGGTGTAGGACGCTGCGCTGAACGGCACGTCCATCATGTCCTGATTGCCGAGCACGCCCAACTGGCCGCCGCGCGCAACCTGACCGCCAGCGTAGACCGGGGGCAGGGCGTTGGGTGTCGGGGCTTGGGCATTGACGTTGACGTCGTCGAGCACCAGCTCTTTGCTGTTTTGTTCAGCGGCGTGGGCGGTAACGGTCAGGGAGCACAGCAGGGCAAGCAAAGTCGGGCGAAATGGAGCGCCGAGTCGAGCTGAAGCGGGCATGTCGGATCCTGGAGGCGAGCGGCCAAAGAAAAATAAGGGCGGCGCGGAACTCCTTGCGCTAATGCGACTCCAGGCGCGAATGATAGGGTTTCGCAGTAACGTTTTGCAATCAGTTTGTCATCAGCGTGTAGGAGCTGCCGAAGGCTGCGATCTTTTTATTTTGATCTTGATCTGATCTGCAAAAAGCAAGATCAAAAGATCGCAGCCTGCGGCAGCTCCTACGGGGGTTGTGTATGGTGTTGTGGCTAATTTGATTGGATGGAGCAACATGCGATTACTCATTACTCTCGGCGCCGTGCTACTGCTCGCCGGTTGCGCCAGCCAGCGCAGCAACGAACCGGCGCCGCGTCCGCCGGCCGAAGTGAAGGCTGAAATCGTTCGGCTGTTGCCGGCGAAAACTGCCGACCGTCAGGGTTGGGCCACGGACATCTACGCCGCGTTCGCCGCGCAAGGCATCAACACCACCACGCAGAATCTGTGTTCGGTACTGGCCGTGGCCGAGCAGGAATCGACTTTCCAGGCCGACCCGACGGTGCCCGGGCTGGGCAAGATCGCCCGCGACGAAATCGATCGCCGCGCCGCCAAGGTGCACATCCCCAGCCTGCTGGTCAGCGGCGCTTTACAAGTGCGCTCGCCCAACGGCAAGACCTACAGCGAGCGTCTGAATGCGGCGCGCAGTGAAAAGGAACTGAGCGCGATTTTCGACGACTTCATCGGCATGGTGCCGATGGGCCGCACGCTGTTCGGCGGCTTCAACCCGGTGCACACCGGCGGGCCGATGCAGGTCAGCATCGAATTCGCCGAGGAGCACGCCAAGGATTATCCGTACACGGTGGACGGCACGATCCGTCGTGAAGTGTTCAGCCGGCGCGGCGGCATGTATTTCGGCATCGCCCATTTGCTCGGTTACCCGGTGAATTACCGCGAGCCGTTGTATCGTTTCGCCGATTTCAACGCCGGCTGGTACGCCAGTCGCAATGCCGCGTTTCAGAATGCGGTGAGCCGCGCTTCCGGCATCCCGCTGACCCTGGACGGCGACCTGATTCGCTACGACTCGATCATGCCCGGCAGTACCGAACTGGCGGTGCGCACCCTCGGCAAGTCGCTGGGCATGCGCAACCCGACGATTCGCGATCAACTGGAGAAGGGCAAAACCCTGGAATTCGAAGAGACCAAACTCTATCAGCGCGTGTTCGAACTGGCGGAGCGGGCCGAAGGCAAGGCGTTACCGCGCGCGGTATTGCCGGGGATTGTGCTGCAGAGTCCGAAGATCACCCGCAAACTCACCACAGCCTGGTTCGCCAAGCGCGTGGACGAGCGCTACAAGCGCTGCATGGCCAAGGCCGGATAAAACACGCAGACATAAAAAACCCGGCTGCGGGAGCCGGGTTTCTCTGCGGTGTTGCGCTTGCAGTCATGCATCAGGCAACACGGCGTTCGATCAGACGATCCGAGCCACCTTCGGCAACACGGCGTTCGATCAGACGATCCGAACCACCTTCAGCAACGCGGCGTTCGATCAGACGATCCGAACCACCTTCAGCAACACGGCGTTCGATCAGACGATCCGAACCACCTTCGGCAACACGGCGCTCGATCAGACGATCCGAGCCACCTTCGGCAACGCGGCGTTCGATCAGACGATCCGAACCACCTTCGGCAACGCGGCGTTCGATCAGACGATCGGAACCACCTTCGGCAACGCGGCGTTCGATCAGACGATCCGAACCGCCTTCAGCAACGCGGCGTTCGATCAGACGATCCGAGCCACCTTCGGCAACGCGGCGTTCGATCAGACGATCGGAACCACCTTCGGCCAGACGGCTTTCGATCAGCTTGTCCGAACCGCCTTCGGCGATCATGGTGTGCGCCGGGGTGGCGGCGAAAGCGTTAACTGCGAAAACCGAGAAAGCAATGCTGAGAAGAGTCTGGCGTTTCATGATGGTGTGCTCCGGGGTGTTGTTGGTTGGTATGGAGCTGATGTTACGCCCGGAATTTTTTATGAGAACTTCATTGCCGTGATGGTGAACATCGACGTCGATGATGGTTGCGGACAACCGCGTAGCAGAGCCTCAGAGCACCTTCACCGCACGCCCGATCGCCTGAATCGGCCCGGTCGGTTTGCCGATCGGTGAGCCATTGGCGCCTTCCAGGGTCAGCTCAAACAGCTGGTTGGGTTGCAGCGGCGGCAACTTGTCCAGCGGCACCGACAACGCTTGCCCCGGTTTGACCAGTCCCAATGAAACCGGTCCCGACCAGCCGTCAGCCTTGGTCCAGAACTCCAGCGCCTTGTCCGCCGGCACCTCGACCACCCCCAGCGGAATCAACTGGATCTCCCGCGCATTGCTCGCCTGAATCACCCAACCCGGCGCCTTGTCCTGCGGCGCCACCAGCACGACCAGATAACTCGGTTTCGGCGCAGTCTGGGTCAGTAGCATCGCGCCCAGAATCAGCGTCGCAGCCAGGCCCGCCGCACTCAAACCGCGCCACAGCGGCAGCAGGTTCCACCAGGAAGCGAGAGGTTTTCTCACCGTCAGCCGCTCGAGACTGCGCTCGATACGTGGCCATAACTGCGCCGAGGGTTGCTGAGGTTCGGCCAGATCGGTCAGCTCCAGCAGACGTCGCTCCCATGCGTCGACTGCCGCGCGCAACTCAGGATCGTTCGGCAGCCGCCGTTGCACCTCGATGCGCTGTTCGAACGACAAGGTGCCGAGCACGTATTCGCCGGCCAGTTCATCCCGTTCCTGCGCTGATTCGCCGGTCATCCCATGCACTCCCGCAAAGCATTGAGGCTGCGCTTGATCCACGCTTTGACCGTGCCCAGCGGCGTGTCGAGGCGCGCGGAAATCTGCGCGTGGCTATAACCGTCGACGTAGGCATGGAGGATGCAGCTGCGCCGCTGCGGTTCCAGTTGTTCGAGGCAGCGATGAATGCGCGCCGAGTGAACATCGACCGCCTCATCAGACGCCGCTGTCTCATGTTCTTCGCTGAACGGCGTTTCCCGACTTTGCTTGCGCAACTGATTCAAGGCCAGGTGCCGGGTCACGCTGAACATCCAGCCCCGCGCCGAGCCGCGCGCCGGGTCGAACCCGGCCGCGCCGTGCCAGATCTTGATGAATGCCTCATGCACAATGTCCTCCGCCAGCGCCGTATCGCGCACCAGCCGCTTGGCCACACCGAGCAGGCGCGGGCCTTCCTGCACATACAAATCGCGCAAAGCCGCGCGCTCGCCTCGGGCACAGGCGGCGAGGCGGGCTTCGTAATCGAAAACGGATTCGGGTAAAGGCATGGGGTGCAATCTAGCTCACATTTCCCAAACATCCAGAGGCATGGTTCCCTGTGGGAGCGAGCTTGCTCGCGAATGCGGTGGGTCAGAAAGTAATAAGGCGACTGACACTCCTTCTTCGCGAGCAAGCTCGCTCCCACAGGATTGTGCACTGCTTCCGGATATCAGTTAGCCGCCCAGAAAATATAATCCGCTTGGTACTTCACCACTTCCTGCTTGCCCTTGTTCGCCATGGTGCACTCACTGCCCGGCGCGACGCCGCCCTTGAGCGCGACACGCTGGATGTAGCTGACCCCGGTCATCGCGCCTTTGCCCTCGGCCGGATTGGCCTTGACCAGTTGATAGGGCAGGTTGCCCGGGCTCGACGGTGCCACGGCCAATTGCGTGCCGGTGACTTTCGAACCGTCCTTGGCTTGCCAGGTCGCTGGCGGGCCGAAATAGGTGCCGACCTGTTTGCCGCTGCGATCATTGAGCACCGCTTTCGGGCCGACAAAGGTCCATTCGGTCTGCCCGGCCATATTGGGTTTGTCGCGGCATTCGTAGGTGATCTCGCCAACCCCGGTGGTTTCCAGGGCAATCTTGTGCCCGTCCGGCACCTTGATCGCGTCGGGATAACTGCTCTGGGCGAAGGTGGTCGCGGTGAAGGCGAGCAAACCGGTGAAGCCAATCAGCTGGGTGATGTTCATCCGATGATTCTCCGAAAAGGGTAGGGCGCTTACAGCACCAGAGTGGGCTGTTACAGGGACTACCCGTGACGGAGGCGATTGGATGCAGTGCCGGAAAAATAAATTTCAAACACCACCTATCAAACCTGTGGGAGCGAGCCTGCTCGCGAAAGCGTCGGGCCAGCCAGCACTTATGTGACTGATGCACCGCATTCGCGAGCAGGCTCGCTCCCACAAGGTTCTTCATCAGGCTTGAGGCCCGAGGCTTTCAGTAACTCTTGGGTGTACGGATGTTGCGGCGCAGCGAAAATCTCCCGCGACGAGCCTTGTTCAACCACCTTGCCGTCCTTGATCACCATCAAGTCATGCGCCAGCGCATGCACCACCGCCAGATCATGGCTGATGAACAGGTACGTCAGCCCATGCCTGATCTGCAACTGGCGCAACAATTCCACCACTTGCTTCTGCACCGTGCGATCCAGCGCCGACGTCGGTTCGTCGAGCAGGATCAGCGCCGGTTCCAGCACCAGTGCGCGGGCGATGGAGATGCGCTGGCGCTGGCCGCCGGAAAACTCGTGGGGGTAACGATGGCGGCTTTGCGGGTCGAGGCCGACTTCCTCGAGCACGCGAATCACCGCTGCCTCGCGCTCGACCTCGCTACCGATGCCGTGGGTCAGCAAGCCTTCGGCAATGATCTGCTGCACCGACATGCGCGGGCTGAGGCTGCCGAACGGGTCCTGAAACACCACCTGAATCTGCCGGCGCAACGGGCGCATCAGACGCTGATTGAGCAGGCTCAACTGCTTGTTGCCGAAACGGATATTGCCCTCTGATTCGACCAGGCGCAGGATCGCCTGGCCCAGCGTCGACTTGCCCGACCCCGATTCGCCGACAATCCCCAGGGTCTTGCCGCGTTGCAGGGTGAAACTGACGCCGTCCACCGCTTTGATGTAATCCTGCTGACGGCTGAAGAGTTTTTTCGGCAGGGCAAACCACACCTTCAAATCATCGACTTCCAGCAGGTTGTGCTCGTACTCACTGGGCACTGGCGCGCCGCTCGGTTCAGCTTCGATCAACAACCGGCTATAGGGGTGTTGCGGCGCTTGGAACAGCGTCTCGCAATCGGCCTGTTCAACGATCTCGCCCTGACGCATTACGCACACGCGCTGAGCGATCCGGCGTACCAGATTGAGGTCGTGGCTGATCAGCAACAGCGACATGCCGAGGCGCTGCTGCAACTCGATCAGCAGCTCAAGAATCTTCTGCTGTACGGTCACGTCCAGCGCCGTGGTCGGTTCATCGGCAATCAACAGTTCCGGCTCGTTGGCCAGCGCCATGGCGATCATTACCCGTTGCCGCTGACCACCGGAAAGCTGATGCGGATAGGCTTTGAGTCGCTGCAACGGCTGGCGAATACCCACCAGCTCGAGCAGCTCCAGCGTCCGCGCGCGGGCGGCGCGGCCCTTGAGGCCCTTGTGGATTTCCAGCACTTCGCTGATCTGTTTTTCCACCGTGTGCAGCGGGTTCAGCGAAGTCATCGGCTCCTGGAAAATCATCGCAATGCGATTGCCGCGCAGACCACGCATCTGCTGTTCGCTGGCGTGCAGCAAATCCACGCCGTTGTAGCGAATCGCTCCGCTGCTGCTGACGCTCTGGCCAGGCAGCAGGCGCAGGATCGAATGCGCCGTCACCGACTTGCCCGAGCCGGACTCGCCGACCAGCGCCAGACACTCGCCACGGCGAATATCGAGGCTCACACCGTGCACCACTTCTTGCCCGGCGAAGGCCACCCGCAGGTCGCGAATTTCAATCAGGTTGTCTTGCATGTCAGCTCCTCGGATCAAAGGCATCTCGGCACGCTTCACCGATGAAAACCAACAAAGACAAGATCAACGCCAGGGCAAAAAACGCCGTCAGCCCCAGCCACGGTGCCTGCAGATTGCGTTTGGCCTGGCCGATCAGTTCACCCAGCGATGCGGTGCCGGCGGGCATGCCGAAGCCGAGGAAATCCAGCGCGGTCAGGGTGGCGATGGCGCCGGTGAGAATGAACGGCAGGTAGGTGAGGGTGGAAGTCATGGCATTGGGCAGAATGTGCCGGCGCATCAGTTCGCTGTCGGTCAGGCCCAGCGCGCGCGCGGCTTTCACGTATTCGAGATTGCGCCCCCGCAGGAACTCGGCGCGCACCACGTCGACCAGCGCCAGCCAGGAAAACAGCGCCATGATCCCCAGCAGCCACCAGAAACTCGGCGAGACGAAGCCGGACAGAATGATCAGCAGATACAGCACCGGCAGCCCCGACCAGATTTCCAGTACGCGCTGCCCGAGCAAGTCGACCCAGCCGCCGTAATAACCCTGTAAAGCCCCGGCGAGAATGCCGATCAACGCGCTGATGGCGGTGAGGATCAGCGCGAACAGAATCGAGATCCGTGTGCCGAAAATCACCCGCGCCAGAACATCGCGAGCCTGATCATCGGTGCCCAGCCAATTGCTTGATGACGGCGGGCTGGGCGCCGGTTCGGTGAGGTCGTAGTTGACCGTGTCGTAACTGAACGGGATCGGCGGAAACAGCATCCAGCCGCCCTGATCCTCGATCAGTTTGTGCACATAACTGCTGGCGTAATCCGGCTGAAACGGCAGCTCGCCGCCGAAATCGGTTTCCAGATAATCGCTGAGGATCGGAAAGTAGAAGGCGTCGTGGTAGCGGATCACCAGCGGCTTGTCATTGGCGATCAGCTCGCCACCGAGGCAGATCAGGCACAGGCCGATAAACAGCCACAGCGACCAGCGCCCACGGCGGTTGGCCTTGAATTGCGCGACGCGGCGCTGGCCCAGAGGCGACAGTGTGAACATCAGGCAGTCCTCGCCGAGAAATCGATGCGCGGGTCGAGCAGGGTGTAACAGAGGTCGCCGATCAGCTTGATCAGCAGGCCGAACAGGGTGAACAGAAACAGCGCGCCGAACACCACCGGATAGTCACGCGACACCGCCGCTTCGTAGCTCATGCGCCCGAGGCCGTCGAGGTTGAAGATGGTTTCGATCAGCAGGGAACCGGCGAAAAACACTTCGATCAGTGCCGACGGCACGCCGGCCACCACCAGCAGCATGGCGTTGCGAAACACGTGGCCGTACAGCACGCGCCGCTCGGTCAGGCCCTTGGCTCGTGCGGTGATCACGTACTGGCGACTGATCTCGTTGAGAAAGCTGTTTTTGGTCAGGATTGTCAGCGTGGCGAAGCCGCCGATCACGAGCGCCGTGACCGGCAGTACGAGGTGCCAGAGGTAGTCGCCGACCTTGCCCAATGTGCTGAGGCTGTCGAAGTTGTCCGAGACCAGTCCCTGCACCGGAAACCAGTTGACGTAGCTGCCCCCGGCGAACACCACGATCAACAGAATGGCGAAGAGAAACGCCGGCATCGCATAGCCAACGATGATCGCCGTGCTGCTCCAGACATCGAAGGCGCTGCCGTTCCTGATTGCCTTGCGAATGCCCAGCGGGATTGAAATCAGGTAGGTGATCAGCGTCGCCCACAAGCCCAGCGACAGCGACACTGGCAGCTTCTGCACGATCAGGTCGGTGACCTTGGCGCCGCGAAAGAAGCTGTTGCCCAGATCCAGTTGTGCGTAGTTTTTCAGCAGCAGCCACAGGCGTTCGTGCAGCGGTTTGTCGAAGCCGTAATGGTGTTTGATTTCCTCGATCAGCGCCGGGTCCAGCCCACGGCTGCTGCGCCCGGCACCGCCGACCGCCGCGACTTCGCCACCGCCGCCCATGCTGTGCCCGCCAAAGCCTTGCAGGCGGGCGATGGCTTGTTCCACCGGGCCACCGGGTGCGGCCTGCACGATAAGAAAATTCACCACCAGAATGCACAACAGCGTGGGGATGATCAGCAGCAAACGGCGACTCAGATAACGCAGCATGTCACTGGCCTCCCGCAAGCTGAGCGCTCATTTGCTGAGTCGTCAGCGGCCTGGCCGAGACTTCCCACCAGGTGTTGAGACCTTCGTCATACGAAGGTTGCACGGCGGGTATGCCGAAGCGGTTCTGATACACCGTCGGGGTGCCTTTGGAGTAGTAGTTGGGAATCATGTAGTAACCCCATTGCAGCACCCGGTCGAGGGCGCGGGCGTAATGCACCATGGCTTCGCGGTTGTTGGCCTGGACCAGCCCGTCAATCAGTTGATCGATTGCCGGATCGGCCAGCACCATCGCGTTCGAGCTGCCGACTTGCGTGGCACTTTGCGAGCCGTACAGGCTGTACAACTCGCGGCCCGGGGAGACGATCGGATCGCCACTGCGCGGGAAAGCGCAGACGATCATGTCGTAGTCGCGGGCGTTGAGGCGGTTGATGTATTGCGCTGAATCGATGCGGCGCAGATTGAGCGTGATGCCGATCTGCGCGAGGGTGCGTTTGAACGGCAGCAGCATGCGATCGAAGCCGCCCTGGCCATCGAGAAAGGTGAATTCCAGCGGCTCGCCGGCGGCGTTGACCAGACGATTGTTTTTCGCCGTCCAACCGGCTTCGGCGAGCAGCTTCAGCGCTTGCAGTTGCTTGTCGCGGATGTAGCCGCTGCCATCGGTTTTCGGCGCTTCATACACCGTGGTGAACACCTCGTCAGGGACCTTGCCGCGCAACGGTTCGAGGATCTTCAATTCCTCGGCATCGGGCAGGGCGCTGGCGGCCATTTCACTCTTGGGCCAGAAGCTGTTCTGACGCACGTAGAAGCCGCGCATCATCTGTTTGTTGGTCCACTCGAAATCCCAGAGCAGGCTGATCGCCTCGCGTACGCGGCGGTCCTGGAAGATCGGGTTTTGCAGATTGAACACGAAGCCCTGAGCGGCGGTGGGTTTGTCCGGGGCGAGGATCGACTGTTGCAAACGACCGTCGCGCAATGCCGGGCTGTCATAGCCGACCACATAACCGGACGAGGAGAACTCGCGGTTGTAGTCGAACGCGCCGGCCTGCAACAGCTGGCGGGCGACGTCGGTGTCGCCGTAGAAATTCACCGTCAGGCTGTCGAAGTTGTACATGCCGCGACTGACCGGCAGGTCCTTGCCCCACCAGTCCGGGTCACGCTGGAAACTGATGCTGCGCCCGGCGTCGACCTTGCTCACCCGGTACGGGCCGCTGCCCAGCGGTGGCTCGAAGCCGCCGCCGTTGGCGAAGTCGCGGGTTTTCCACCAGTGCTCGGGCAGCACGCGCATCGTCGCCAGATCCAGCGCGAGGGTGCGATTGAGGTTGTTCTTGAAGGTGAAACGGACCTGCCGTGGACCTTCGACCAGCACGTCCTGCACGTCGGCGTATTGCTGGCGGTAACTCAGGCTGCCCTTGGTCATCAGCAGGTTGAAGGTGTAGCGCACGTCTTCGGCGGTGATCGGCGTGCCGTCGGCAAAGCGTGCCTTGGGGTTGAGGGTGAAGCGCACCCACAAACCTCCGGGATCGCGCTCGATCTGCTGCGCGACCAGAGCGTAAACCGTGTAGGGCTCGTCCAGCGATCGGAACGCCAGCGGCGCGTAGACCCAATCGTTGACCTGCACCACCGAAATGCCCTGATCGGCATACGGCGTGATGTAGTTGTACTGACCGATCTCCATCGACGCACGGCTGAGCGAACCGCCCTTGGGAGCTTCGGGGTTAACAAAATCGAAATGCTTGAAGCCGGCCGGATACTTCGGCGCCTCGCCGTACACCGTCAGCGCGTGACTGCCGGCGGCCAACGCCGACGCCCCGAAGCACAGCAGCGCACTGCCGAGCAGCAGGCCAGCCATGTTGCGCAAAAAACTCATGAAGTCACTCCTGAAAATCCCTGAAAGTCCACGGACCCAATGTGGGAGCGAGCCCTTGTGGCGAGGGGATTTATCCCCGATCGGCTGCGCAGCAGTCGCAAGATCAATGCATGCGGTACTTCTGATGCTCCGCGTCGGCAGGTCTTGGGGGCGCTTCGCACCCCATCGGGGATAAATCCCCTCACCACAAAGGCTCGCTCCCACAGGGGGAGATGTGTTCTGTTTCCGGTTAGAAGTGGTAAGTCATGCGCGCAAACAATGTCCGGCCCAGCGGGTCGGTGTAGCGCGGGTCATAGCCGCTCTGGAAGTTGTAGGCCTGGTTGGAGAACGGCGGGTTGCGGTCGAACACATTCTTCATCCCGGCATCAACGTCGAGCACTTTGTTGAAGGTGTAACCGGCCGACAGATCCCACACCGAATACGACGCCACCCGCGCGTGCGTCTCGCGGTCGTAATCGTTGTAACCGGTGGTGAAGCGGTTGGTCAGCGCTGCCCGCGCCGCCCCCAGGCTCCAGCTGCCGGTGAGGTTGTGCTTCCAGCGCGCGATCACGCCGTCACCCTGAAAGTCGCCGACCTTGTCGGTGAACGGGCCTTTGATGGTGCTCTGGAAGTCGTACTCGTCGACATAGGTGCCTTGCAGGCCGAGGCCGAACTGACCGTACGGCGTGTTCGGGAAGCGATAGTCGAGCGACACATCGACACCATTGGTTTCGACGATGCCGAGGTTGGCGTTGCCGGTGACGATGTAGTTGAGCGTGCCGTCGGCGTTGCGCACGAAGCGGTCCGGGTAGGAGCCAGCCTGATCGAACACGGTGGATTCCGGGAACGGCTGGATCTGGTTGGAGATGTGAATCCACCAGAAATCCAGACCCACTGACAGATTGCTGATCGGCTGGTAGACGAAGCCCAACGTCACGTTGCGCGCCTTCTCCGGGGCCAGATCTTCGTTGCCACCGATCTGGTTGAGGAACTGCTGACCGCAATCGCGGCCGCCGTTGCCGCCCGGTTGCACCACGCCGCCGGTACACAGCACCGGATCGTTGTAGTAACCCTGAGTGAACGTGATGCTGCGCGGCGAATACAGCTCGTACAGCGATGGCGCGCGGAAACCTTCGCTGTAGGCACCACGCACCACCAGCTCTTTGATCGGCTGATAACGGAACGAATATTTCGGGTTGGTGGTACTGCCGAAGTCGCTGTATTTGTCGTGGCGCACAGCGGCGGACAGTTCGAGGCTGTCGAGCACCGGCACGTTGAGTTCGGCATAGGCGGCCTTGACGCTGCGGTCGCCCTCGACGCTGCCGGCCGGGTCGATGCCGAGGCTCTGGATGTCGCCGGCGAACGACTCGAAGTCCTGATGGAATTTCTCCTTGCGGTACTCGCCGCCCAGAGCCAGGCCGGACGGACCTGCGCCGAACCAGTCACCGATTTCACGGCTGACGCGACCATCGAACCCGGCGACGCGACCCACGGCTGTGGAGTAGGCGCCGTGGTAGGCGGCGGCATCGATGTACTGCTGGCCGGCAGCGGTCTGCGGGCCGAACGGGTTGAGCAAACCGCTGGCCAGGCCGTCAATCATCGCCTGATCGCTGACATAGCCACTGGTGACGCTGGAGACGATTTTGTTCTGGTTGTACGAGGCGCCGACGTTGTAATCCCAGCCGCCAACCAGACCATCGAAGCTCAGCAGAAAGCGCTGGCTGGTGTTCTGGTCTTTCGATTCACGCGGGCCGGCGGCAGTCTCGCGCCAGTTCACATCGACCGGCTGCGTCGGGTCGAGGGCGAAATCGGTCGGCGCCGGGGTGATGCCGTTGCCGGGGTAGTACGGCGACGAGGAATCCAGGCTCAGACCAGTCAGTGGCGCCGGGCCGACGGCGACGGCGTTGTTGTTGCGCGACCAGAAATATTCAAGGTTGGCGTTGTGATCATCGCCGAGCTTGGCAGTGGTCTTGCCGAAGAACGAGGTCTTCTCGGTCTGTGGCACCAGATCGATGTATTCACGGGTGCTGAAGCGGCACAAGCCGTCGCGGGCGATCAGGTTGGGGCCGTTGCAATTGCTGTTGGCCAACGGGTTGGTGGCGTTGCCGTTCTGGCTGTAGTTGCCGGGGAACGCGGTGCCGGAAGTCTGATCGAGACCGCGACCGGGCGCATAGTCGGTGGCGAAGGAACGGTCGTTGGCGTCGAGGTTCTGCTGCTTGTTGTAGTTGAACACGCCGAGGACGTTGAAGCGGTCTTCTTCCAGATCGCCGTAGCCCCAACTGGCGCTCATGTCCTTGGTCGCGCCGCCACCGCTGTGGGTCGGCGTTTCGCCGCCCAGGGTCAGGGCGCCATCGGTGAGAGATTTTTTGGTGATGAAGTTGATCACACCGCCGATGGCGTCGGTGCCGTACAGGGCCGAGGCGCCGTCGCGCAGCACTTCCACTCGCTCGATGGCGGCGAACGGGATCATGTTCAGATCCACCGCGCCGCCGGCGGAGTTGGTGCCGGACAAGGCATTGTTGGCCAGGCGTCGACCGTTGAGCAGCACCAGCGTCTTGTTCGCGCCGATGCCGCGCATGTCGGCAAACGACGCACCGCCCGTTGCCGCGCCGACAGAGCCGGCGCTGTTGTTGATCGACTGGCTGCCGGTGATGCGCTGCACCAGTTCGGCGGTGGTGGTCACGCCCTGTTTGCGCAGCTCGTCAGCCTTGAGGATGGTGATCGGCACCGCCGTTTCCGCATCGACCCGGCGAATCGCCGAACCGGTCACTTCGACCCGTTGCAGTTGCGTGGTCGGCGCCGCCACGACAGCAGCTGCCGGCGTGGCACTGTTGTCGTCCTCGGCCGCTTGCACGGTTCCGGCGCCCATCCCCATGGCCACCAGATACAGCGGAACAAAACGGTGGCGAGACATCGTTGCCACCAAAGGTTTGAGCGTGAAGCGTGGAGTGTTCATCAGCATGGTTGTTTCCGATTTTCAGACGTTATCGAATTGGCCTTGTGAGCCGCTCATTGCTCCGCTTCCGGTGATACCGCGCGCGGAAAACCACTTTCTTCAAGCAAGCCGATCCCCTCCGAAGACGCGGGGCGTTTTTTCGGTCGGCCGGGTGCGACGGGATTTCTTTCAGCGGCGCCGGGCGGGTGTTTCAACACCCATCCGGCACCGCACTCAGTGGGTGGTCATCACCGAAATCTTGCTGATGCCGGAGCGCTCGATCGATGCCATGGCCTTGGCCACCTGGCCGTAATTGACGGCGGCGTCGGCCTGCAACTGCACGCGCACGTCGGCGTCCTTGGCCTTGACCTCCTTGAGACTGGCCTCGAGGGATTCCGGGGCCAGTTCGGTCTTGGCCAGATAGAACTTGCCATCCTGATCGACGCTGACCACCACCGGGTCTTTCTTTTCGGCAGGGGCGACGGCGTCGGTTTTCGGCAGGTTGACCTTGATCGCGTTGGTCATTAGCGGCGCGGTGACAATGAACACCACCAGCAGCACGAGCATCACGTCGACCAGCGGCGTGACGTTCATTTCGCTGAGCACTTCATCGCTGTCTTGAGTGGAAAACGACATCAGCTAGCCTCCCGCACGGCGGTGGTGCTTTTGCTGGCAATAGCCTGGCGGCTGATGGAAAACGCACTGCGCGAGGCGAGGGCGTCGAAGTCGTGGGCGAAGTCGTCCATGTCCGCCGAGGCGAGTTTCAGCCGACGCAGGAAGAAGTTGTAGATCAGCACCGCCGGCACCGCGACGGCGATGCCCACGCCAGTGGCGATCAGCGCGTGGCCGATAGGCCCGGCGACCGCTTCAAGACTGGCCGAGCCGGTTTCGCCGATGCTTTGCAGGGCTTCCATGATTCCCCACACGGTGCCGAACAGGCCAATGAACGGCGCGGTGCTGCCGATACTGGCGAGAATCGCCTGGCCGTTTTCCAGCGAGCGACGTTCTTTCTGGATCTGCTGGCGCAGGTTGCGTTCCAGGCGATCGGAGCGGTTAATGGTGTGCGCCAGTTGCTGCGTGGTGCGCGGCGAATCTTCCACCAGCAGGGCTTCGAAACCGCTGCTGGCGATGCGCGCCAGCGAGCCCGGATACTGGCTGGCGTGTTCGGCGGCGGTGAGCAGGTCCGGCGCGCTCCAGAAGGCTTTGGCGAACTGTTTGTTCTGCGCTTTCTGGCGCAGGTACTGGGCCGACTTGACCAGCAGGATCGCCCAACTGACCACGGAAAACAGCACCAGACCCCAGAGCACACCGGGGACAATCATCGAAGACAGTGAATCGTTCATGGCTACACCTCGCTTGCGTTAATCAGTAATGAGTCGGTTGCGCCGTCATTGCGGCAATTTGAAATCGATGGTCTGGGTGGCGAAGCCGTCGATCGGCGTGTCACCGCGCTTGGCCGGAATGAACTTCCAGTTCTTCACCGCCGCGACGGCCGCCTCATCCAGTTGCGCCTTGCCGCTGGACTTGGTCACCGTCACCGCACCGGCACGGCCGTTGGCCAGCACCTGAATGCGCAGCACCACGCTGCCTTCCCAATTGCGGCGCAGCGCCAGCGACGGGTATTCCGGCGGCGGGTTGCCAAGGCTGGCCAGGCCGGAAATCGCTGCCGACTCCTTGACCGGAGCGGGCGCAGCAGGGGGTGCCGGTGGTGCGCTCGGTGTCGTCGGCGCCGCAGGTGCGGCAGGTTGCGCCGGGGCCGGCGGTGCTTTCGGTGGCTCGACTTTCTTCACCGGTTTGGGTTTCTCGACCGGTTTTGGTTTTTCGATTGGCTTGGGCTTCTCCACCGGTTTGGGCGGCGGCTTGACCGCGTCCTCGTCTTCCACAGGCTGCTCGGGTTCCGGCGGCGGTGGAGGCGGGGGCGGCGGTGGTGGTTCCGGTGTCGGTGGGGCCGGAGGCGTCGGGCTGGTCAGCTCGACGGTCATTTCCGGAATTTCCGGCGGCGTCGGCAGTGGCTCCGGCCGCGCCTGATGGAAGAACCACCACGCGCCGCCGTGTATCAGCGCCGACACGGCGATCAGCAAGAGCAACTGTTGTTTGTTCAACCCGCCGGGTCGTGACGTGTTGGCTGTAAACGCCGGCCTGCCCGGGGGCGGCGGGACCGGCGCTTGCCGCAACGGCCCCGGCAGGGTTTTGTGCTTTACCGCATCGTTCATTAAAGCTCCCTCGGGTCAGATGAAGGGCAATAAGGTGCCGTCCGAACATATGGCTGATGTTCGAGTGAGTGGGTGCAACTTTCTTCAAGGTGTACGCGAGCCGATAGTTGGACTATCTGTTTAAACGGCCTCGAACAAACTTATTGGTTTAGTAGCATCTATATCGATTGTTCATTATCCATTCCGTGGCTTGTTGTTGTGTGGAGACGAGAGCTGTCTCAGGTTTGTTACAGTTTGCAACAGGTGTGCCAGATGTTGCTGAAACCGGTTGAGCGCATATCTTCGGCATTGCTCATGTCGCATTTATATAAGTTTCAAGTTCGCCCGCTGTTTATTCGGCGCGAAGTGGTCCTCAAGTCCTCGCAGAAGGGCTTTTTCCAGAGCGAGTCAGAGGGAACGCTGTATCACGCCGATCGGCGGGATAGAGCGGCTGCTCGGTGATCAGGCTTAGCACCTATCGGTGCGTAGCGAATCGATTTGGTGCAGGTCAGTCATTCAGCGGCTCACGGGACAAGTTCCTTATTTTGATTCTGGAGTATTGGTAACTGCATCACATTTGGGCGTGCGCTTTTGGTGCAGCTTCAATGACGGGTAGTCATTGTTCGACAATCTTGTTGTTGTGCCTTTTATTAATTGCTGTATTTAAAAAATAAATAACACTTGGCGCCCGGCGATCGCTCGATCGCCAGGCACGCAAAGTGTGCATTGGGTTTCAGGTAATAAAGGAGAAGCGCGCCAGGCTGAATAGGTTCGGCTGAACTTGCGGCTGGATTTGCGAGTAAGTCGGGTATGTCGTACGGCGGAGCATTTGAAGATTCACGGGTGAACTCCTTGTTGCCAGCTCGGACAGGCGAACTTTTGGTTCGCTGTCGCACCTTACAAGAACGCGGATAGCGTTCGATGAATGCTCTTGGTGCGGGATGGGCACCGCCAGCGCTGATTGGCGAAGGTTGATTTCGCAAGTCGGCAGTGCATGGGAAAAACGTGCCAATCACGACACATTTGCAGAATTTTCTACGTCAGGCCAGCCAGCCATCTACCCTGTGCAAAGGCCTTATCGGGGGAACGGACATGTACCAGCTCTACGGGCACAAGAATTCCGGCGCGGCTGCCATCGAGGCGGCACTGGAGTTGTGCCAGATCGCCTATCGTTTCATTGATACCGAAGCCAGCGCCGAGGCCGACGAGGCGCTGGGCAAACTCAATCCGCTGAAACAGATACCGACCCTGCAACTGCCGGACGGCAGCGCCATGACCGAAAGTGCGGCGATCCTTATTCACTTGGGCCTGACGTTTCCCAAGTCCGGCCTGCTGCCGAGCAAGGCTGCCGATCGTGATCAGGCAATTCGCGGCCTCGCCTATATCGTCAGCAATTGCTACGCAGCGGTCGGCATCATCGATTACCCCGAGCGCTGGTTGATCACGCCTGATGAGAGCGCACGGCAAAACCTGATCGCCGGCACCCGCCAGCGTCTGCACTTCAGTTGGGAGGTGTTTGCCGATCAGTTTTCCGGGGAGCTGTATCTGGATGATGAAACGCCCGGTGCACTGGATGTGCTGGCGGCCGTGGTGAGCCGCTGGGCTGGCAGCCGCGAACACCTGCGCCAGACCCGCCCGGGCTTTTATGCGTGGCTGCAAAGGATCGACCGGCACCCGGTGCTGGCACCGGTGTTTGAGCGGCACTGGCCGGCCTGAAAGGCGCGATCGTTCCCACGCTCTGCGTGGGAATGCCTCAACGGACGCTCCGCGTTCGGCGTTAGAGGGACGCGGAGCGTCCCGGGCTGCATTCCCACGCAGAGCGTGGGAACGATCATCACTGACCTGGCGCATTTGCGAGCAGGCTCGCTCCCACAAGGGGATCACGGCGGTGGGCTCAGTCGCCGCGAATGTACTGCTCCAGCTGTTTGATCAGCTCGGCCTGTTCGGCAATCGCTTCCTTCACCAGATCGCCGATCGACAACAGGCCGATCAACTTGCCGTCCTCGACCACCGGCAAGTGGCGCAGGCGTTTGTCCGACATGATGCCAAGGCAGGTGTCGACGGTTTGTCGGGTATCCACGGTGATCACGTCCTTGACCATGATGTCGCGTACTGGCGTGCCCACCGAAGAGCGCCCGTGCAGCACCAGTTTGCGTGCATAGTCGCGCTCGCTGATGATGCCGACCACTTTGTCGTCTTCGACCACCAGCAAGGCGCCGACGTTTTTCTCGGCCATCTTCATCAGCGCTTCGAGCACCATGTGATCGGGTTTGATCTGGTGCACTTCCTGATTTTTCTGATCTTTGAGCTTGAGCAGTTGGGCGACGGTCTTCATGGCGGTTACTCAGGTGTTGTCGTTGTTCATCAAGCATCGTAGACGCAGCTGCGCAGAGCAAGGTGGCAAAGCGGCAGTTAGCGTGCAAAAAACGCCATTTGCCGGAAAAAACATCTTTGTATCGGTGAATGAAGCGTCTGTGGCTAGGGGATTTATCTGTAACAAGGGGGGATTATCTGTGGCAGAGGATTTATCTGTGGCGATGGGATTTATCTGTGGCGAGGGGATTTATCCCCGCTGGCCTGCGCAGCAGGCCCTTTCATTAAAAGCGGGGCCGCTTCGCGGCCAGCGGGGATAAATCCCCTCGCCACAAATGCTGCGTAGAATGGCGTTCTGATTGAAACGTTGAGGTCGCATTGGTGGATTTACAGCAAGGCTTCGTCCTGACCCGGCATTGGCGCGATACGCCGGCCGGCACCGAAGTCGAGTTCTGGCTGGCGACCGACGCCGGGCCGCGCCGTGTGCGTCTGGCGCATCAGCCATCGGTGGCGTTTATTCCCGCCGCCCAGCGGGAAGCGGCCGAGCGTCTGCTGCACGATGAAAAGAATGTGGAACTGCGACCGTTGGCGCTGCTGGATTTTCAGCATCGTCCGGTGCTCGGTCTGTATTGCCAGCAGCACGGCCAGTTGATGCGCCTCGAAACCGCGCTGAACCGCGCCGGCGTCGACGTCTTTGAAGCCGACGTCCGCCCGCCGGAACGCTATCTGATGGAGCGCTTCATCACCGCGCCGGTGCTGTTCGGCGGCACGCCTGATGCTGACGGCGTGCTGATCAACGCCCAACTGAAACCCGACCCCATTTACCGGCCGAAACTGCGTCTGGTCTCACTCGACATCGAGACCACCGAAAACGGCGAGCTGTACTCCATCGCGCTGGAAGGCTGCGGCGAGCGGCAGGTGTACATGCTCGGCGCGCCGAATGGCGATGCCAGCATTGTCGATTTCGACCTCGAATACTGCGATTCGCGCACGCTCATTCTGAAGAAGCTCAACGACTGGTTTGCCCGCCACGACCCCGACGCGATCATTGGCTGGAACGTCGTGCAGTTCGATTTGCGCATCCTTCACGAACACGCGCGGCGTCTTGGCGTGCCGCTGAAGATCGGTCGTGGCGGCGAAGAAATGCAGTGGCGCGAGCACGGCAGCCGCAATCACTACTTCGCCTCGGCAGCGGGGCGGCTGATCATCGATGGCATCGAGTCGTTGCGTTCGGCGACCTGGAGTTTTCCTTCGTTCAGCCTGGAAAACGTCGCGCAGGCCCTGCTCGGCGAAGGCAAGGCGATCAACAACCCATACCAGCGCATGGACGAGATCAACCGCATGTTCGCCGAGGACAAACCGGCGCTGGCCAAGTACAACCTCAAGGACTGCGAACTGGTCACGCGGATCTTCGCCAAGACCGAACTGCTGACGTTTTTGCTTGAACGCGCCAGCGTCACCGGTTTGCCGGCCGACCGCAGCGGCGGTTCGGTCGCCGCGTTCACCCATTTGTACATGCCGTTGATGCATCGCCAGGGCTTCGTTGCACCCAATCTGGGCACCAATCCACCGCAGGCCAGCCCCGGCGGGTTTGTCATGGATTCACGCCCGGGGCTTTACGAATCGGTGTTGGTCCTCGATTACAAAAGCCTTTACCCGTCGATCATCCGCACCTTTCTGATCGACCCGGTGGGCTTGATCGAGGGCCTGCAACACCTGGACGACGCTGACTCGGTACCAGGTTTCCGTGGCGCACGCTTCTCGCGCACCCGCCATTGCCTGCCGTCCATCGTGGCGCGGGTGGCCGAAGGGCGCGAAACCGCCAAGCGCGAACACAACGCGCCGCTGTCCCAAGCGTTAAAGATCATCATGAACGCCTTCTACGGCGTGCTCGGCTCCAGTGGTTGCCGTTTTTTCGATACCCGGCTCGCCTCGTCGATCACTTTGCGCGGCCACGAAATCATGCTGCGCACCCGCCAGTTGATCGAAGAACAGGGCCACGCGGTCATTTACGGCGACACCGATTCAACCTTCGTCTGGCTGCGCAGTCTGCACGGCCAGGAAGAAGCAGCGCAGATCGGCCATGCGCTGGTCAAGCACGTCAACGATTGGTGGCGCGCGCATGTGCGCGAGGAATACGGGCTGGAAAGCGCGCTGGAATTGCAGTTCGAGATTCACTACAAGCGCTTCCTGATGCCGACGATTCGCGGCGCCGAGGAGGGCAGCAAGAAGCGCTACGCCGGCCTGGTCACCCGCGCCGATGGCAGCGAGGAAATGGTCTACAAGGGCCTGGAAACCGTGCGCACCGACTGGTCGCTGCTGGCGCGGCAATTTCAGCAAGAGCTGTATGAGCGGATTTTTCAGCGCAAGCCGTATCAGGATTACGTGCGCGACTACGTGCGCAAGACGCTCGCTGGCGAGTTCGACGATCGGCTGATCTACCGCAAGCGCCTGCGCCGCACCCTCGACGACTACGAACGCAATGTGCCGCCGCACGTCCGCGCGGCGCGGCTGGCCGACGAATACAATGCCGAGCACGGGCGGCCACGGCAATATCAGAACGGCGGCTGGATCAGCTACGTCATCACCCTGGCCGGCCCGGAGCCGCTGGAGGTACGCCGCGCCGCCATCGACTACGACCACTACATCACCCGCCAATTGCAACCGGTAGCGGATGCGATTCTGCCGTTTGTCGACGACGACTTCTCAACCCTGATCGGTGGGCAACTGGGCCTGTTTTGAGTCGAGCAATTGCAGCGTCCATTCATCGAGAATGCCGTGGAAGTACCGCTCCAGTGCCTGATGGAACAGGCTGTCCTCGGCGCTGAACTGGGCGAACAGAGTCATCGAAGAATGAAATTTCAGGTCATCGGGATGGCCGAAAATGTCTGCAATCGAGCGCTGCGGCACATTCAGCACCAGTTGCGTGCAGGTGCGCAGCCGCGCCCCGAGCAGCTCGTGGGCCAGATAGGCCTGGGCTTCCTCGGCTGAACCAATGGCAAAGCGCCGGGCCATCTCGCTGCCGCCCAACCCGGCGAACTGCGGGAAGACGAACCACATCCAGTGGCTGCGCTTGCGGCCCGTCTCGAGTTCACGCTGGACCCGTTCGAACACCGGGTCCTGAGCCTGGACAAAACGTTGCAGGTTGTACGGGTCGTGCAGATCTGTGCTTCTCATGGCGAAGCCCTCGCAGTCGGCAGCTCAGACCATGGCCAGTCGCTGCTTGCGTTGTGGCGCCGGAAACACCTTGTTCAGCGCCGCCAGATCCCCGGCGTCCAGTTGCAACTGCGCCGCCTCGGCATTGAGTTGCACATGCTCCGGGCGCACAGCCTTGGGAATCGCAATCACGCCGTCCTGGCGCAGGAGCCACGCCAGTGAAATCTGCGCCGGGGTGGCGTTGTAACGACTGGCAATGTCCTGCAGAACCGGCTCGGCGAGCATCGCGCCGCCCTGGCCGATCGGGCAGTAAGCCATCAACGGCAGGCGCTGATGCTGGCACCACGGCAGCAGATCGAATTCGATGCCGCGCTCCTCGAGGTTGTACAGCACCTGATTGGTGGCGCAGGCCGAGCTGGACAGTTCTTCGAGGTCGTCGACATCGAAATTCGACACACCCCAACGGCCGATCTTGCCGTCCTCGCGCAGGCGTTCGAAGGCTTCGACGGTTTCCTCCAGCGGATACTGACCGCGCCAGTGCAGCAGATACAGATCGATGTAGTCGGTACCGAGCCGACGCAAACTGCGCTCGCAGGCTTGCGGGATGCCCTCGCGGCTGGCGTTGTGCGGGTAGACCTTGCTGACCAGAAAGACTTGATCGCGCAGACCGGCGATGGCTTCGCCGACCACCGTTTCGGCACCGCCCTCGGCGTACATCTCGGCGGTGTCGATCAGGGTCATGCCCCGCTCGATGCCGCTGCGCAGCGCCGCCACTTCACGGCTGTGCGCCGAACGATCTTCGCCCATGCGCCAGGTGCCCTGGCCAATCACGGGAACCTGCACGCCGGCCAACTCAAGGGTACGCATTCAAACCTCCTGCCTTAAAGAGTCGATATCTTTAGTGGGCAGTAGGATAGAGCAAGGGTTCCCGGAAGGAAGGAGGAGTCAAGGATGAAACCGGTCAATCGTGGCGAGGGGATTTATCCCCGCTGGGCTGCGAAGCAGCCCCGATCCTGCAACTCGCGCTGTATCAGACAGCGTTCTATTGCAGGTTTTTGGGGCTGCTTCGCATCCCAACGGGGATGAATCCCCTCGCCACAGGGGGAGCATGGCAGGTTACTTGGTGGAGAACTTCAGGATCACGCTGTGGGCGTAAGTCTGCCCCGGATCAAGCCGCGTGCTCGGGAAGTCTGGCTGGTTCGGCGAATCCGGGTAGTGCTGGGTCTCGAGGGTGAACGCGCCCCAGTGTGGATAGACCTTGCCGCCCTTGCCCTTGACCGTGCCGTCGAGGAAGTTGCTGGTGTAGAACTGCACGCCCGGCTCGCTGGTGAACAGTTGCAGGACGCGTCCGGATTGCGGGTCGCTGACTTCGGTGGCGAGCTTGCTGACATCGCCCTTGCTGTCCAGCGCCCAGTTGAAATCGAAGCCGCCCTGTTTCGGCTCGGCGAATTTCAGCTGCGGATGATCAGCCTTGATGTGCGTGCCGATTGCCGTCGGTTTGCTGAAGTCCATCGGCGTACCGGCCACAGGCGCCAGCTCCCCGGTAGGGATCAGTTTCGCGGTGACCGGCGTGTAACGGCTGGAGTTGATCATGGCGACTTGCTTGAGAATATCGCCATTGCCGGCACCGGCCAGGTTGAAGTAGCTATGGTTGGTCAGGTTGAGCACGGTCGGCTTGTCGGTGCTGGCCTTGTAGTCGATGCGCAGCTCGTTGTTGTCGGTCAGGCGATAGGTGACTTCGGTGGTCAGATTGCCTGGGAAGCCCATCTCGCCGTCGGCCGAGAGGTAGGTCAGGGTTACGCCAACCGAATCCTTGTCCTTGGTTTCTTTGGCCTTCCAGACTTTCTTGTCGAAACCTTCGGGGCCGCCGTGCAGGGCGTTGGATTTGTCGTTCTGCGGCACGTGATAACGCTTGCCATCAAGTTCGAAAGCACCTTCGGCCAGGCGGTTGCCGAAACGGCCGATGGTCGCGCCGAAGTACGCGGTGCCTTTCTGATAGCCCTGCACATCGTCAAAACCCAAGACGACGTCGTCGAACTTGCCGTGTTTGTCAGCGACTTTCAGCGCTTGCAGGGTCGCGCCGTAGGTGATCACGGTGGCCTGCATGCCGTGGCTGTTGCGCAGGATGTACTGTTCGACAGGCGTGCCGTCATTGGTTTTGCCGAAGGCTTTGTGTTCGGCGGTCAGGCCCGCCGCGTTGGCGGAAAGGGTAGCGATCATCAGGGACAGTCCGAGGCCGGAGAGCAGGTGACGGGATTGAAGCATGGTTGACCTTCCTTTTTGTTGTTGTTTTCGCATTGACCGTAGGAGCTGCCGAAGGCTGCTCCTATATGTCACTAGTCATGCTATTTGAGTCGAGAAAGAAGATTTATAGCGGATTTACCGCTGTTGGCAAATATAAAGTCCGACTAATTGACATGGCGAAAAGCACCGAAGGTCGGCTCACCGCCCGGGCACTGCACTTTTTCGTAATCGGCGGCTCTATGCATGGCCAGGATGCGGTGACTCCCGCCGCACAGGAATGTGCCTGTCCGAGACTTCATGCCGAGTGTTTTTGCCCTGATCACCGTCGCTCACCGCCGCCCGTGCCTGCTGCTGGCCTGCCTGTTGTCGCTGTTGCTCAGCGGCTGCAGCCACCAGAACGGCAATGGATTTTTCAATCAGATACGTGAAGGGCAGCCGCAGGAATTTCTGCAGACCAGCGTCGACCGCATGGCCACCCTGGCGATGCGCGACAACCTCGACAGCCTTTACCGGCTGATGGGCAAGCTCTACCTGCGCAACCCCGAAGAACTGCGCAAATCCGGTTTCCTCACCGTCAACGCCGCAGTGAAACAGGTGCGTCTCGCTGTCGAGCAACAGCAGCCGTTGCCCGTGCTGGGCGGGCGTAAGGATCTGGCGGCGCTGAGCTATGCGATGAGCCCGGAATTCCTCGGCGACCGCGTCGGCGCCTTCATCTATGCAATCGGCAGCATGCTGGTTACCGCTCACGGCAATCGCACCGAGTTCTACATGACCGACGCGATCAACCCGACTTTCGTGCACAACGCCGCGCGTAACATCGAAAAAGCCATGTGGATTTTGTCGCAACGGCAGAACAAGGAAGGCCAGCCGTTGCTGTTCTCCAACGAAATCTCGGAGGAGGGCAGCAACCTCAGCTTCGCCACCGAATTCAGCAAAATCGTCGCGCGCCTGGATCTGCTCACGCAGATGCTCGATGAGCGCTATCGCAGGATCGGCCTGAATTACGCGCAGAGCCTGCTGTTCTTGAATTTCCTGCCGGTGCAGTGAGCCCGGCAGGTTTTCTGTAGCGCCAGGGGCCACTGTGGGAGCGAGCCTGCTCGCGAATGCGTTGCGTCATTCAACTCATCGGTCGGCTGACACCCCCTTCGCGAGCAGGCTCGCTCCCACAGGTAACTGCAGCAAATTCGATATGGCATAACGATAGACCGCATCGATATATGTGGTTATAAGAAAAATCGCTATGCTGCGGGCCAGATTTTCCTGTCGTTTTCTGGACGTTTGAATGGAATTGGCAAATTTCGGCCTGGTGATTGCCGGGCTGGTGGTGGGGTTTATCGTCGGCATGACCGGTGTGGGCGGCGGTTCGTTGATGACGCCGATCCTGCTGTGGTTCGGCATCAACCCGGCGACGGCGGTGGGTACGGACCTGCTGTACGCCGCGATCACCAAATCCAGCGGCGTCCTCGTTCACAAGAAGAACAAGAACATCGACTGGGCGATCACCGGCTGGCTGACCCTCGGCAGTGTGCCAGCCGTGGCCATGACCCTGTGGTTCCTCAGCACCCTGCACACCGCGCCGGACGCGATGAACGCCATTATCAAACAGGCGCTCGGTTTCGTCCTCTTCGCCACGGCGCTGGCGATTTTCTTCAAAAAACGCTTGCTCGAATTCGCCCACAAACGCGCGGGTGGCAACTACAACCCGAGCGGTTCGCGCCTGAATATCATGACGGTGATCACCGGTCTGATCCTTGGCACCATGGTCGCCCTGACCTCGATCGGCGCCGGCGCACTCGGCACCGTCGCCTTGTTCATCCTCTACCCGCTACTGCCAACCCGGCGCCTGGTCGGCACCGAAATCGCCCACGCCGTACCCCTGACCCTCGTCGCCGGCCTCGGCCACGCAAGCATGGGCAACATGGATTGGGGCGTGCTGGGCTTCCTGCTGATGGGCTCGCTGCCAGGCATCTGGCTCGGCAGCCACCTGACCGGTCGCATCTCCGACGAAGTCCTGCGCCCGTGCCTGGCGACGATGCTGGTGTTGATTGGTTACAAGTTGGCGTTCTGATTCAGCCTGGAAAAAACACTTCCTGTGCAGCGGCCGTAGGGAGGTGCCGATGATCGCTTACGTCATGTTGCGCAAAGTTCTCCCTGACCTAAGCTTCTGACAGGGCAATGCCTTTTTGCCAGACGCCGCCGGAACAATCGCCACGATGCGCAATCAGTAGTGCGTGGATATCAAAAGGAGATGCGCATGCTCATCAGGTCCCTGACCCTGACCCTCTTGCTGGCAATCGCCGGCCCCCTGTTCGCCGCTGACAGCGATTCACCCCTGGCCGGGGACGTGGGCCGCGCCCGTCCGCTGATCGTGATTGCGCAAAGCACCGTTGACCCGGTGTGGCTGAGCCTGAAAAAGTCACTGGAAGACCCGGCCAACAAAAAGGGCGTCACCGACCGCAACATCAAGGTCTACACCATCCTCAGCATGTCCGGCCAGCTCGACGGCAAGGACATGGGCCAGCAGGACACCATGGCCCTGCTGCGCTCGCTGAAGCTCGGCGCCGGCGCTTATCCAAAAGTGTTCCTGGTGGGCAAGGACGGCGAAACCAAGCTCTCCGCCTCGGGTGACGAAGCCAAGGCATTGAGCCTGGCGAAAATCTTCGAAACCATCGACGCCATGCCCATGGCCGAAAAAGAAGCCGCCGCTGCGGCCGCCGCACAAACGCCTGCCGCCACCGAGCCGGAACCGGCCAAAGGCGCAAAGGGCAGCAAACCGGCAAAACCGAGCAAACCGCCGCAGATGCCGGATGATTGATTGCGCGTTGCGTGAGTGAAGCAAAATCCCTGTGGGAGCTGGTAGACCAGCTCCCACATTTTTTTGTGAAGTGCACAGTTAAAATGTGGGAGCGAGCCTGCTCGCGATAGCGGTTTTTCAGGCGCTGAAAGGTGACTGATCGAGCGCATTCGCGAGCAGGCTCGCTCCCACAAGTCATCTTCTGATCGAAAGTTGTTGCAGCCTGCGACACCTCCAACGTTAACCGAGTGAAAACCCGATCCTGTAGGAGCCGCAGAAGGCTCGGGCCGCGATCTTTTGCTCTTAATCCGCCAACGCCGCGAAAACCGTGTGCGCAATCTTCACCCGTTCGACGTTCGGGTAATTCTTGTTGGCAAGAATCACGATGCCCATGTCCCGCGACGGCACGAACGCTACATACGCACCAAAGCCCCGCGTAGAACCGCTTTTGTTGAACAGCACATTGGCCGGCTCAGCTTGCGGTGGGGTCAGCCACTCGACTTTGTGAGGTTCCATGGCCATGGGGGTCGAGTTGCCGTTTTGCAGTTTTTCCAGGCTGATCGGGTAGGCGTACCGTTCCCAGCCCAGGCCTTGGGTCATGTCGCCGACGCGGTAATAACCGACGTGGGTGTTGGCGATGGCTTGGTGCAGATCAGGCGCAAGGCTGGCCGGTTTCAGTTGTGCCTGGACGTAACGCAGCAGGTCGGCGGCGCTGGTTTTGATGCCGTAGGCCTCGGCGTCAAGGGCGCCGGGGCTGACGCGCACGGGTTGGTCGGCACTGTCGTAGCCTTGGGCGTAAAGCTTCGACTGCGCTGGCGGCACGCTGAGGAAGGTGTGCTGCAAACCGAGTTTCGGCAGCAGGGTTTGCGTCATTGCCTGGTCGAACGGCTGACCGAGGCTTTTCGCCGTCAGGTAGCCGAACAGGCCCAGGCTCGGGTTGGAATACAGGCGATGGCTGCCGGCGGGAAATTGCGGTTTCCACTGTTGGTAATAGCCGAGCATCTTGTCGGAAGAATCCGCCTCGGCAGGAAATTGCAACGGCAGACCGCCAGCACTGTAGGTGCCCAGTTGCAGCACGCTGATGTTGTCGAAGGCGCTGCCCTTGAGCTCAGGCCAGAGCTGGCTCGCCTTGCTCGACAGGTCGAGTTTGCCGGTGGCCTGGGCGTAACCGGCGAGGGTGGCGGTGAAGGTTTTACTCACCGAGCCGACTTCGAACAGGGTGTTTTCACTGACTTTTTGCCCGGTGTCTTTGGCAGCGACTCCGTAATTAAAGTAATGCGCCTGGCCATTCAGCGTGATCGCTACGGTCAGCCCGGGGATGTTGTTTTGCTGCATCACCGGGGTGACGGCTTGGCTGACCAGTGCCTGCAATTGCGCATCCGTCGGCGTTGCGGCATGACAGGCAACGCTGCCGAAGAACAGTGCGAAAGCGCTGTGGGAAAAGACCTTGCTCGGTTTGAAGGAACACATGAGTGAATCACTCTCCATGAGTGTCGTTTGTTGTATCCCGCTACACTGCGGGTGATTTTTTCATCGGGCGGCTGATCAGCGCGGTTAATTTAGGCACTTTGCCAACGTTCGACAAACGATGAAAACTCGCACGAAGCCTTAGAAAAATTTGGGACAACCCATGATTCGACCGCAACTGCCGCTCAACGCTCTGCGCGCGTTTGAAGCCTCGGCACGTCATCTGAGCTTCACCCGCGCCGCCGTCGAACTGTGCGTAACGCAGGCAGCGGTCAGCCATCAGGTCAAAAGCCTGGAAGCGCAGCTCAACCTGACCCTGTTCAAACGCCTGCCCCGTGGGCTGATGCTGACCAGTGAAGGCGAAACCTTGCTGCCGGTGCTCAGCACCTCATTCGACCACATTGCGCAGATGCTCGAGCGTCTGGCTGGTGGGCAGTATCGCGACATGTTGACGGTCGGCGCGGTGGGCACGTTTGCGGTGGGTTGGCTGTTGCCGAGACTGGCGGATTTTCGCGGGAAATATCCGCTGATCGATTTACGCCTCTCGACGAATAACAACCGGGTCGATGTGGCGGCGGAAGGGCTGGATTACGCGATTCGTTTCGGCGCTGGCGCCTGGCATGGCATCGAGGCGACACGCTTGCTCGATGCACCGTTGTCGGTGTTATGCGTGCCGGAGATTGCTCGGCAACTGCACGCGCCGGCGGACCTGTTGCAGCAGACCTTGCTGCGTTCCTATCGCACTGATGAATGGCCGCAGTGGTTTCAGGCGGCGGGCCTGGCGACCCAGGCTGCGCCACCGCAAAGCATCGTCTTCGACTCTTCACTGGCGATGATGGAAACGGCGTTGCAGGGCGGCGGCGTGGCGTTGGCGCCGCCACTGATGTTCGCCCGGCAACTGGCGGCTGATGCGATTTGCCAGCCGTTTGCAATCGAGATAACCACCGGCAGCTACTGGCTGACGCGGTTGCAGTCGCGAGCGGAAACGGCGGCGATGAACGCGTTCAAGGCGTGGTTACTGCAAGTTTCTGCCTGACACAACCCCCCCCCTTGTGGGAGCGAGCCTGCTCGCGAAAGCGGTGCATCAGCGACAGCACTATCGACTGACCTGACGCCTTCGCGAGCAGGCTCGCTCCCACAATTGAAATCAGCGGCGCCTGCTGGATCACCGCACCAGACACGGCCGCTTGTTATCGAATTTCCACCCCGGAATCAGGAACTGCATCGCCACGCTGTCATCCCGCGCGCCGAGGCCCATGCCTTTGTACAGTTCGTGGGCCTTGGCCACTTGATCCATGTCCAGTTCCACGCCCAGTCCCGGTTTCTGCGGCACCTGCACGCAGCCGTCGACAATTTGCAGCGGTGCCTTGGTCAGGCGCTGACCGTCCTGCCAGATCCAGTGGGTGTCGATGGCCGTGATCTCGCCGGGTGCGGCGGCGGCGACGTGGGTGAACATGGCCAGGGAAATATCGAAGTGGTTGTTGGAATGCGAGCCCCAGGTCAGGCCCCATTCGTGGCACATCTGCGCGACCCGCACCGAACCCTGCATGGTCCAGAAGTGCGGGTCGGCCAGCGGGATGTCCACTGACTGCAACTGAATCGCGTGGCCCATTTCACGCCAATCGGTGGCGATCATGTTGGTCGCGGTTTTCAGCCCGGTGGCGCGACGGAATTCGGCCATGACTTCGCGACCGGAATAACCGTTTTCCGCGCCGCACGGATCTTCGGCGTAGGCGAGTACGTGGTGCTGATCGCGGCATAGACGAATCGCCTCTTTCAATGACCATGCACCGTTCGGATCGAGGGTGATCCGCGCGTCGGGGAAGCGCTCGGCCAGTGCTGTGACCGCTTCGATTTCGGCATCGCCGCTGAGCACGCCGCCCTTGAGTTTGAAATCCTTGAAGCCGTACTTGGCGTGCGCCGCCTCGGCCAGACGCACCACCGCTTCGGCGGTCAAGGCCTTCTCGTGGCGCACGCGGAACCAGTCGTTGTCGGCGTCTGGTTCGCTGCGATAGGCCAGATCGGTTTCGTGTTGATCGCCGACGTAGAACAGATAACCGAGCATCTTCACTTCGTCGCGTTGCTGACCTTCACCGAGCAGCGCCGCCACCGGCACGTCCAGATGCTGGCCGAGCAGGTCGAGGAGGGCGGCTTCCAGGCCGGTGACCGCGTGAATGGTGATGCGCAGGTCGAACGTCTGCAGACCACGGCCGCCGGCATCGCGGTCGGCGAAGGTCTGGCGCACCTGGTTGAGGATCTTCTGGTAGGTGCCGATGGGGCTGCCGACCACCAGATTGCGCGCGTCTTCCAGGGTCTGGCGAATGCGCTCGCCACCGGGCACTTCGCCGACGCCGGTGTGACCGGCGTTGTCCTTGAGGATGACGATGTTGCGGGTGAAAAACGGCCCGTGGGCGCCGCTCAGGTTGAGCAGCATGCCGTCGTGACCGGCCACCGGAATGACCTGCATCTCGGTGATGATCGGAGCTTTGGCGGTGTCGTGAACAGTCATTATTGTTTTCCTTGTCGAGACGAAGTCAGGCGTGTTTCGGCGCGGCGTCGGCCACAGCCTTTTCAGCAGCGGGTTTCGGCGTGGTGCGCGCAGCGAAGACGATGATTGCGGCGATGATCGAGGTCGCGGCCAGACCATAGAGGCCGCCCTGAATCGAACCGGTGTGCTGCTCCAGCAGACCAAACGTGGTCGGCGCGACGAAGCCACCGAGGTTACCCACCGAGTTGATCAGCGCAATCACCGCCGCCGCGATGCGTGCATCCAGATAAGCCTGGGGAATCGGCCAGAACAGCGACGAGGCGGATTTGAAACCCAGTGCCGCAAAGCAGATCGCGACGAAGGCGAAGATCGGCCCGCCAGTGGTGGACATGAACATCCCCGCTGCGGCGATCAACAATGCCGTGGCGACCCACGCTTGCTGGTGTTTCCACTTCGCCGACAGCGAGGCGAAGGCGTACATGCCGACGATCGACAGCAACCACGGAATCGAATTGAACAGGCCGACCTGCACGTCGCTGAGTTCGCCCATCTTCTTGATGATGCTCGGCAGCCAGAAAGTCGCGGCGTAGATGGTCAGTTGAATGAAGAAGTAGATCAGGCAGAACAGAATGATCTGCCGGTCCTTGAGCAGTTTGCCCAGCGACGGCCGGATCGGCGTCGCCGCTTCGCGGGCCTTTTGCTCGTCGTCGATGGCGCTGACCAGCGCATCCTGTTCGGCGCGGCTCAGCCATTTCGCGTCGTGGGGTTTGGCGTCCAGCCAGAACCAGACAAACACGCACAGGCACACCGAGAACATCCCCTCGATGAAGTACATCCATTGCCAGCCGTGCATGCCCAGCCCATTGATCTGCAGGAGCAAACCGGACAGCGGACCGGAGATCAGCGAGGCCACGGCCGAGCCGCTGAGGAAAATCGCGATCGCCTTGCCGCGCTCAACGCCTGGCAGCCAACGAGTGAAGTAGTAAATCACCCCGGGAAAGAACCCGGCCTCGGCGACACCGAGCAGGAAACGCAGAATATAGAAGTGGGTTTCGTTCTGGATGAAGGCCATGCAGGCCGCGACTATGCCCCAAGTGAACATGATGCGGGTCAGCCAGATGCGTGCGCCGACTTTCTGCAAAAGCATGTTGGACGGCACTTCGAACAGCGCGTAACCGATGAAGAACAGCCCGGCGCCGAAGCCATAAGCGGCAGCACCAATGCCCAGATCGGTTTCCATATGCGTGCGGACGAAGCCGATGTTCACCCGGTCAATGTAATTGACGATGAACATGATCACGAAGAGCGGCAGGACGTGGCGTTTGACTTTGGAGATGGCTGAGGCGAGCGTCGGGTCGACGCTGTCCTGCATCCCGGAGATGGAGGTTTTCACTGATGTTTCTCCCACTGATTATTTTTATGCGGGTAGGGCTGGGTGCTGCGTTGTTGCTAGACATCATACAACTGTAATTTTTTGTCCTACAAGTGGGGAGGGCGATCAAATTCTTCTGATTGTTCGTTTTTTTATGCGAAAACCAGATTATAGCTCGTATTCATTGAATATTTCGCCAGTCGAGCGGAGCGCCTTTTGAGATGTGAATGGTGATGCGTGATGGCTGGCTATTGAAGATATTCGACGTAATTGAGTGTTGTCATACAAGTAGATGGCCTGTCGACCGCTAAAATCCATCTCAACCGTCATCCCGCAGTGCTACGATCGGCAAGCCCCGATCACCGGAACCGACCATGCAAGAAGACCTCGACGCGCCCGCGCGCAAACGCACGCACAACCTCGCTCATGACCTGGTGGAAAAGCTCACCCAGAGCATCCTGCTCGGACAACTGTCGCCCGGTGACAAGCTGCCTTCGGAGAACTCCATCGTTCAGGAGCACGGCGTCAGCCGCACGGTGGTGCGCGAGGCGATTTCCAAGTTGCAGGCCTCGGGGCTGGTCGAGACGCGCCATGGCATCGGTACTTTCGTGATCGAACGCGCAGCGGAGCAGGGCCTGCGCCTGAATGTCGACACGGCGCTCGGTGTGCGCAGCATTCTTGAGCTGCGCATGGGCCTGGAGACGCAAGCGGCCGCACTGGCGGCGCAGCGGCGCAGTGAGCAGCAGGTCCAGCAGATGCGTCAGGCGCTGGATGACTATCAACGGCTGCTGGCCAACAATGACAGCTGCGTGGAGGCCGATCGGCGTTTTCATCTGCTGATCGCCGAGGCCACCGGCAACGCTTGTTTCAGCGAGATCATGCAGCACCTGGGCAGTGCGATGATCCCGCGCAATCGCCTGAATGCCGCCGAGCGCGGCGCGGCGGATCTGAGCAAGCTCGGGCACTTGGCCAATCTGGAACACGAGGCGATTCTGAACGCGATCAAACGTCAGGACGCCGATGCCGCCCGCGCCGCGATGTGGCTGCACCTGACCAACAGTCGCGATCGCTTTATCGCCCAAGGCTGATGCCGCTGGTCTGATCTATCGCACGCCGTCAACGGTCGCGCTTCCAAACAATACGCCCCGGATAATCCGGGCCAGTATTGTGAGGTGCAGCATGGCTGATGACTCGCTTGTTCCCGGTGGCATGGCGCCCACCGACCAGACCCGCCCCGTATCCGGCACCGACGAGCCGACCCTGAGCGATCACGACGCCCCGCCGGGCATGGACCCGGGCCGCGACCCATTGAGCGATGCCGACCGCCCGGATGACTGGAAGGATCCGCCGGATGACGACAATGTACCGCCGGCGGACGAGCCGACGCCGTTGTCGGATGATTTGCGCTGAGGTCTGGATTATTCATTGAGTGGGCCGGCCTCTTCGCGAGCAGGCTCGCTCCCACAGTGGATGACACAAACTCCCTGTGGGAGCGAGCCTGCTCGCGAAGACGGCATCGGCTTCGCAGCAAATTACGGCCATGCTGCGAGTGCCAGACAAGATCGCCAGTCAACCAACACGCAAATCCCGCATCAACAACCCAAAGCGCAAATCCACCCCGTCCGGTATCGGCACGTACACCGTATGCCCATCCCCCGGCGCCACCTCGATCGCTTGCCCGCTGACACTCTGCAATTCATGCAGATCAAAATGGAAATTGCCCTTGGGCGTCATCAGTTCCAGATGATCGCCCACGGCAAAACGATTCTTCACTTTCACTTCGGCCAGGCGATCACGGCGCTCGCCGGTGAGCTCGCCAACGAACTGCTGACGCTCCGACACCGAACTGCCGTGTTGATAATTCTGATATTCGTCGTGCACATGTCGGCGCAGAAAACCTTCGGTGTAGCCGCGCTGGGCCAGCGATTCCAGATCCAGCATCAGGCTGCGATCGAACTCGCGCCCGGCCACGGCATCATCGATCGCCCGGCGATATACCTGGGTGGTGCGTGCGCAGTAGAAATGCGATTTGGTCCGGCCTTCGATTTTCAAGGAGTGCACGCCCATGCGCGTCAGCCGCTCGACATGCTGCACCGCGCGCAGGTCCTTGGCGTTCATGATGTAGGTGCCGTGTTCGTCTTCGAACGCCGGCATCAATTCGTCGGGGCGATTGGCTTCCTGGAGCAGGAAGACTTGATCGGTCGGTGCGCCGAGACCCAGCGTCGGCTCGGGTTCAAAGGTCTGGACGATCTCGCCGAGCTGGTTTTCCGTCGCTTCTTGCGCCGTGTACTTCCAGCGGCAGGCGTTGGTGCAGGTGCCCTGATTGGCATCGCGCTTGTTCATGTAACCGGAAAGCAGGCAGCGCCCGGAATAGGCCATGCACAGCGCGCCGTGCACGAACACTTCCAGCTCCATGCCCGGCACCTGCTCGCGGATTTCACCGATTTCTTCGAGCGAGAGTTCGCGCGACAGGATGATCCGGCTCAGCCCCTGTTGCTGCCAGAACTCGACGCTCGCCCAATTCACCGTGTTGGCCTGCACCGACAGGTGAATCGGCATCTGCGGAAAATGCTGGCGCACCAGCATGATCAGGCCCGGATCGGACATGATCAGCGCATCCGGGGCCATCTCGATCACTGGCGCCAGATCCTTGAGAAACGTCTTCAGCTTGGCGTTGTGCGGGGCGATGTTGACCACGACGTAGAAGCGCTTGCCCTGCGCCTGCGCCTCACGGATGCCCAGCGCCAGGTTGGCATGATCGAACTCGTTGTTGCGCACCCGCAGGCTGTAGCGCGGCTGGCCGGCGTAGACCGCATCGGCGCCGTAGGCGAAGGCGTAGCGCATGTTTTTCAGGGTGCCGGCGGGGGCGAGAAGCTCGGGGGCGATGAGAGTTGGCATTTGGGTGTCGGTCGCAAAAGCCGCGCAGGGTAGGGCAGCTGTTGCGAGGGTTCATTGATCTGGATCTATGCTCCATGAATAAACATGGCACTCGCGCGCTCGGCGGCTGACTAAGTGGGGCGGGCGTGCGTGACGCCTGACTGACATGGACCGGATATGAACGAAAAGAGTCTGCAATTCAAATCCCTGACAGTGCTGCTGGTGCTGGTCACGGTGGCCTTTATCTGGATTCTGCTGCCGTTCTACGGCGCGGTATTCTGGGCTGTCATCCTCGGCATTCTGTTTGCGCCGGTACAGCGCAGGTTGCAGCAGAAGTTCGGCTGGCAACGCAACGTGACGTCGCTGTGCACCTTGAGCCTGTGCCTGGTGGTCGCGATTCTGCCGGTGATCATCGTCAGCATCCTGCTGGTGCAGGAAGGGGCGACTGTCTACAAGAACATTGAAAGCGGCGAGCTGGACATCGCTGCGTATCTGGCGCAGTTCAAACACAGCCTGCCGCCTTACTTTCAGCACTTGCTCGACCGCTTTGGCATGGGCGAACTCGACAGCTTGCGCGAGAAGATCGTCAAAGCGGCGATGCAGGGCAGCCAGGCGCTGGCGACTCAGGCGTTCAGTTTCGGTCAGGGCACGTTCGAATTCGTGGTGAGCTTTTTCATCATGCTCTATCTGTTGTTTTTCTTTCTGCGTGACGGCCCCGAGCTGGCGCGCAAGATGCGAACCGCCGTGCCGCTGGAAGAAAACCACAAGCGCCGCCTGCAACTGAAGTTCAACCGCGTGGTGCGCGCCACGGTCAAGGGCAACGTGGTGGTGGCCGTGACCCAAGGCGCGCTGGGCGGGCTGATTTTCTGGTTTCTCGACATTCCCAGCGCATTGCTCTGGGCGGTACTGATGGCGTTTCTGTCGCTGTTGCCAGCGGTGGGCGCGGGGATTGTCTGGGCGCCGGTGGCGGTGTACTTCCTGCTCAGCGGCATGATCTGGCAGGGTGTGGTGCTGGGCTTGTTCGGGGTATTCGTGATCGGCCTGGTCGACAACGTGCTGCGTCCGATTCTGGTGGGCAAAGATACCAAGATGCCCGATTACCTGATTCTGGTCTCGACCCTCGGCGGCCTCGCGGTATTCGGCCTCAACGGCTTTGTGATCGGGCCGCTGATTGCCGCATTGTTCCTGTCGAGCTGGGCGCTGTTCGTCGAGACCAAGCCCAAGGTGCAACTGCCCTAAGCGTGAAACGTGCTGCTGGCGACCTGTTGCGACAAGGCCTGCGCCGCTGGTAACGAGGTGAGCGGGCCGCTGATCGGCTCGCCATCGCGCACCAGATACCAGCAAGCGAGCAAACCGGATGCACGCAGCGAAGCGGGAACTGCGCTGCCGATCACCGACATGATTTGAACCTGTGCCATGGGAAAACCTCCATCAAACTGATGGGGCTACCTTAGGGATTTGCCGGCACGACGGACAATCAACGCTTTCGATAGTGGTCATTGATGCCAGTGAGGTCTGGCGTCATTCGACCACTTGATCGAGCATGTGCATGACTTCGCGCTCATTGAGCAGGCCCTTGTGCACGAGGTTCTCGGCGAGCAGGGACAGCAGCTTGGCGCAGCGATGGCCTTCCAGATGCTTGAGCTCGGTGAGCGCGCTGTACACCTTGTTCGAGGTGCACAGACCGACGATGCGGTGCGGGTTTTGTGTGGGCATACAGTCGTCCTTGTTGTTATCGATCTGTTGTTTACGGACGGATTCAGATTGCAGTTCCGTCATGACAAAGCGGTGACCGTTTGATGAAAAAAGCCCGACGGTCGATTCCATCATGCCGACTTTAGCTGCTCAAACTGTTCTCACAGCGACCCTGGCGAGATTTTTTCAGACGTTGGCCGACCAGCGGTCATAAAAAAGCCCCGCATGAAAACGGGGCTCTGTGTTGCGCTTACCAGCGTGGACCGCCGTAGTAGCCATGCGGGCCGCCGTAGTAGCCGTGGGGGCGACCGTAATAACCACGAGGCGGGCCGTAATAGACGGGGGCCGGCTGCACGTAGACCGGTTGTTGTACATACACCGGCGCCGGCTGGTAATAGACCGGTGGCGGCGGTTGCTGCACGTAGACCGGTTGCGGCTGAACATAAACCGGCTGCTGCTGCACGTACACCGGCCGATCCTGGTTGATCAGTGCCGAGCCGATGATGGCCGAGCCGACGATCGCGCCAAACACTGCAGGGCCCTGCCAGCCATGGCCACCACCCGCTTCAGCCTGGCCGGTGACGGCAAGTGCGCCAATCAACAAAGCCATGATGGGAAGTTTACGAATCATGATAAGTCCTCGGTTCTTCGACCCGGCGCCGCGGCCTGAATCAGGCCCACAGTTGTCGCGGGGATACAGCTAAGACAGCAAATTTGCGAAATTCAGCACAGCCGCTGGGTAAATTTTGTGTAAGGTCTGTAGCGGCTTCTTTACCCGGCTGCGCAGCGCCACAGACAAGCCGCAATGATGATTCAGAACCCGGTGGGCTGGCCAATCCCGTCCATCCGAAAGTGCGTTTGAAGGAGAAGTTTCATGCAGATGAACCCGAACAAAGACACCCAATTGTGCATGTCCCTGTCGGGGCGGCCGGGGAATTTCGGTCTGCGTTTTCACAACCATTTGTATGAACAGCTGGGCCTGAACTTCTACTACAAGGCGTTCAGCAGCCAGGACCTGACCGGCGCGGTCGGTGGCATCCGGGCGCTGGGCATTCGTGGCTGCGGCGTGTCGATGCCGTTCAAGGAAGCCTGCATTGCGCTGGTCGATGAGCTGGATGCGTCGGCGGCGGCGATCCAGTCGATCAACACCATCGTCAACACTGGCGGACACCTCAAGGCCTACAACACCGATTACATCGCCGTCGCGCAATTGCTGGAAAGCCACGCGGTGCCGAAAGATTCGACCTTCGCCCTGCGCGGCAGCGGCGGCATGGCCAAAGCGGTGGCCAGCGCCCTGCGCGATGGTGGCTACAAGAACGGTTTGATTGTCGCCCGTAACGAGCGGGCCGGCCGCGGCCTGGCGGATTCGCTGGGTTATCGCTGGCAGGCAGAGCTGGGTGACGAGCGCCCGCAGATGCTGATCAATGTCACCCCGGTAGGCATGGACGGCGGGCCGGAGGCGGGGCAACTGGCGTTCGATCCTGAAGTGATCAAAGCGGCTGAGACTGTATTCGACGTGGTGGCGATCCCTTCGGAGACGCCGCTGATTGTGCGGGCGCGGGCCGAGGGCAAGCGAGTGATTACCGGGCTTGAGGTGATTGCAATTCAGGCGCTGGAGCAGTTTGTCCTGTACACCGGGGTGCGGCCGAATGAGGCGCAGTTTGCGGCGGCGGTGGATTTTGCGCGTAGCTGATTGATCTTTTAGTGGCTGGGCTGGCCTCTTCGCGAGCAGGCTCGCTCCCACAGGTTGAGCTGGAATGCGATTGAATGTGGGAGCGAGCCTGCTCGCGAAGGCGGCGCTGCGGTTCTGGATCACTATCTATAATCCTCGCCAGCACGCACAGACGTGCCCACCACTAAAACCTTAACTGAGGCCGCCCATGCATCCGCCCATCCTCAACCTCAACGAGGTCGAACTCGAAGCCCTTCCCGAAGCCCTGGCCCCTGAAGGCGACACCGCCGGTCGTTATCTGCAGCGTTTCGCGCGGATCGGCCAGCAACTCGGTGCGCAGAAACTCGGTTACCGTCTGTACGCGCTGCCAGCAGGCATGCGCGGCAGTCCATTCCACAGCCATCGGGTCAATGAGGAGATGTTCTACGTGGTGGCCGGGGAGGGCGAGGTGCGGTTGGGAGGCGAGCGTTTTCCGATCCGCGCCGGTGATGTGATCGCCTGCCCACCCGGCGGACCGGAAAAGGCTCACCAGATCATCAATACCAGCGCGGATGAGCTGCGTTATCTGGCGATCAGCACTCAGCAGCAGCCGGAGATCTGCGAGTACCCGGATTCGAACAAGTATGCGGTGATGGATAATTTCACGGTGGATGCCGAGGGCAAGGCCTCGGGCTTTGTCGCTGTCGCGCGGCAGGTGGATGGGGTGGATTACTGGGATGGGGAGTGACGCGGGCTGCTGAATATCGCGCAGACCCTGTGGGAGCGAGCCTGCTCGCGAAGGCGGCAGGTCATTCGAGGTCGTGGTGACTGACACTACGCTTTCGCGAGCAGGCTCGCTCCCACAGAGGTTCTGTTGCGATTATTCGAGGCGGGCCAGGCGTTCTTCCAGTGCGGCGATCCGCGCTTCCAGTTCTTCGATACGCTCCAGGGAAACACCAGCGCTCGAGCGCTCCCCAGGATTTTGCCGCGCCGCCAATATCGCCTCGATATCCGCCGGATCGCCCAAGGCGTGGGTGTAGCGATCCTCACGCTGCCCGGCCTGACGCGGAATCAATACCGCCAGACCGCGTGCGATCAGCCGTTCAAGCTGATGAACCACCTGCTCGGCGTCCTCGAACTCGTGCATGCGTCCGCTGCGGGTCAGCAGTTCGTTGACGGTCTGCGGACCGCGCAGAAACATCAAACCCGTCAGAATCACCTGTGCTGGCACCAGTTCCAGCGCCTTGTCGACCTTGTGCTCCCAGCGGTCGGCACGGCTGCCCATCACCAGCCGGGTGAAACCTCGACCTTCCAGCGCCCGCAGGCTCTGCCCGACCTGACCCTGATTGAGGTTCATCACCGGCTCGCGACTGGTTTTCTGATTGCAGGCCAGCACCAGCGCGTTGAGGGTCAGCGGATAGGTTTCCGGGCTGGTGGCCTGTTTTTCGATCAGCGCACCGAGAATGCGGATTTCCGTGGCATTTAACCGTGGCTGTTCGGAGGTGGATTCTTGTTCGTTGCTCATCGCGCGTTCCCTCTGCAGTCGAAGCCGCCTAGCCTAATCCTTGCCAAACAAAAGGCAAGCCGTGTGCTCATCAAGCATGGCTATAATCGCCACCACGTATTACCCAGCCATCACATGAGACTGCCATGACCATTTCACTGTACGCCGCATCCGTCCCGGTTTTTCAACAAATGCTCAACGCCCTGAGCGATGTGCTGAAAAAGGCCGAAGCCCACGCCAGCGCGAAAAACATCGACCAGAGCGTCTTCCTGCAAGCGCGTCTGTACCCGGACATGTTCCCGCTGGTGCGTCAGGTGCAGATCGCCGTGGATTTCGCCAAAGGCGTGTCGGCGCGTCTGGCCGAAGTCGAACTGCCGAAGTACGACGACACTGAAACTACCTTTGCCGAACTGCAAGCGCTGATCACCAAGGTTCTGGCCTTCATTGGCGAGATCAAGCCAGAGCAGATCGACGGCAAGGAAGGCATCGAAATCGTGACCCGTCCGGGCACGCCGAAGGAGAAGCGCTTCAGTGGTCAGGCGTATCTGCTGACTTACGGCTTGCCGCAGTTCTTCTTCCACGTCACCACCACCTACGCGCTGCTGCGTCATAACGGCGTTGAAGTGGGCAAGCGCGATTACATGGGCGCGTTCTAAACGCCCGGATACGAAAAGCCCGCCAAGGTTCGCGCCTTGGCGGGCTTTTGTTTTTCTGTGGGAGCGAGCCTGCTCGCGAATGCGGCGTATCAGGCGATATTAATACTGAATGTCTCGCCCCTTTCGCGAGCAGGCTCGCTCCCACAAGGTAAGGCGGTTACGCCGTACGCTGAGCCTTCTCTTCTTCGCCCAGGCAAGCCGCCGCTGTAAACAGCACGTCAGTCGACGAGTTCAGCGCGGTCTCCGCCGAATCCTGCAGCACGCCAATAATGAAGCCCACCGCCACGACCTGCATGGCGATCTCGCTCGGGATGCCGAACAGGCTGCACGCCAGCGGAATCAGCAGCAGCGAACCACCGGCCACACCGGACGCGCCGCAGGCGCAAATGGCTGCGACGACGCTGAGCAGGATTGCGGTCGGAATGTCCACAGCGATGCCCAAGGTGTGCACCGCCGCCAGGGTCAGCACGGTAATGGTGATCGCCGCACCGGCCATGTTGATGGTCGCACCCAGCGGGATCGATACCGAGTAGGTGTCTTCGTGCAGGCCCAGGCGCTTGCTCAATTCCAGGTTGACCGGAATGTTCGCCGCCGAGCTGCGGGTGAAGAACGCGGTAATGCCGCTTTCACGCAGGCACATCAGGGTCAGCGGGTACGGATTGCGGCGCAGCTTCCAGAACACGATCAGCGGGTTCATCACCAGCGCGACGAACAGCATGCAGCCCAGCAGCACTGCCAGCAGGTGCGCATAGCCGAGCAGCGCGCCGAAACCGGAGGTGGCCAGTGTCGACGCGACCAGGCCAAAGATGCCCAGCGGCGCGAAGCGAATGACCACGCGGACGATCACGGTGACGCCATTGGACAAGTCACCCAGTACCTCGCGGGTGGTGTCGCCGGCATGCCGGATGGCAATGCCCATGCCGATCGCCCAGGCCAGAATGCCGATGAAGTTGGCATTCATCAGCGCGCTGACCGGGTTATCGACGACGCTCAGCAACAGGCTTTGCAGGACTTCGCCGATGCCGCCAGGCGCAGTCACGGCAACGTTTTCGGTCGATAGCACCAGATTCGACGGGAACGCCATGCTGGCGACCACGGCCACCACCGCAGCGCTGAATGTGCCCAGCAGGTACAGGAACAGGATCGGCCGGATGTGGGTTTCCTGGCCGTGCTTGTGGTTGGCGATCGAGGCCATCACCAGCACGAACACCAGAATCGGCGCCACGGCTTTCAACGCCGAGACAAACACTTTGCCGATGAACGCGGTGGACTTCGCCAGCTCCGGTGCAATCAGGGCCAGGGCAATACCGGCGATCAGACCAATGACGATCTGGCTGACCAGACTCAGGCGTTTCAGGCGTTGCAGTAACGAAGGGGATGAAGCGGTCATAGCGGCATCTCTGTTTTTTATAGGGTGCGAAGCGTCGTGGGCAGTCACGAAACGCCTGTCGAAGTGACATCAACGCCGCCAAACGGCACGTTGAACAGCTGTACGATTTTCAGGGCGCGGACTTTATCACAGCGTAGGCGTGAACCTTCAGGCCTGTGACGATCTGCCACCGGATCGGCCCGGCAGATCGGCAGTTTTGGGCAACTCAGTGCGGACGCAGTCTGTTAAGCTTCGCCATCCTCATTTTCAAGTTCTGCCAGCGGGCCTCCGGGTCATCGCTGGTGTCGTCGTTTTGCTGGAGTTGCGCATGCTGTTGCCTATTCTTCTGTTGTCCGCCGCCGGGTTCACGGTGCTGACCACGGAATTCGTCATTGTCGGCCTGTTGCCGGCGATCGCCCGAGACCTCGAAGTCAGCATCCCGCAAGCCGGGCTGCTGGTGACCTTGTTCGCCTTTACCGTGGCGCTGTTCGGCCCATTCCTGACCGCGTATTTCGCCCGTTTCGAACGGCGCAAACTGTTCATCAGCATTCTGATCATGTTCGGTCTGGCCAATACCGTTGCAGCGTTGGCGCCGAATATCTGGGTGATGGCCATCGCGCGCTTGATTCCAGCGTTGGGTTTGCCGGTGTTCTGGGCTTTGGCCAGTGAGACGGCGGTGGACATCGTCGGCCCGGATTTCGCCGGCCGCGCCATCGCCAAGATCGGCTTCGGTATTGTCTGCGCCACGGTGTTTGGCATTCCGGTCGGCACGCTGATTTCCGATGCGTTCGGCTGGCGCAGCGCATTCGGCATTCTGGCGTTGATCGCGTTTGCCAAAGCCTTGCTGCTGTTTGTCTATCTGCCGAAAACCAGTCTGCACCAGCATCAGGTCAGCTTCCGTTCGCAGTTCAAGATCCTGCGCAGCCCGCTGATGCTCGGCCATATCTTGTTGTCGATTCTGGTGTTCAGCGGCATGTTCACCGCTTACACCTACCTTGCCGACATCCTCGAACGACTTGCCGGATTCAACGGCACCGTGGTCGGCTGGTGCCTGATGGCGTTTGGCGCAGTCGGGCTGATCGGCAACTCGCTTGGCGGGCGTGCGGTGGATCGGCATCCGCTGGGGGCGTCGGTGTTGTTCTGTGCGTTCATGATCGCGGGCATGGTCTCGCTGGTGCCGAACATTCATTCGCCAGTCGGCCTGGCGGTGGCGATGGGCATTTGGGGCGTGACCCAGGCGGCGTTGTTCCTGGTCAGCCATGTGCGCCTGATGAAAGCCGCGCCGGAAGCGCCGGCCTTCGCCGCGTCGCTGAACATCGCCGGAGCCAATCTCGGCATCGGCCTGGGCGCGATGGTCGGCGGCCGGGTGATCGACAGTGCCGGGCTGGGCTTTCTCGGCTTTGCCGCTGCCGGCTTCATTTTGCTTTCGGTGTTCCTCGCCATGGTGCTGATGACGCTGAAGCCGCGTGAAGTCTGCGCTTCATAACCCGGTAAACAGCTCGCGTCGGGCGCCCTCGGTAATCGCTACGATGCCAGGGTGCTTGACCTTGCGCTCCACCGAGATGGCATAGAACGACTCGCTCACGGCGTCGGTCTGGCCGATCAACTCGACGCCGTACTGGCGCTTCACTTCCTCGGCAATCACGCTCGGGCCAATAAAAATCCCGCTGCCGGATTGGCCGAAGGCCTGCATCAAAGCACTGTCATCGAACTCGCCGACAATCTGCGGCTGGATCTGCTGTTCGGCGAACCAGCGCTGCAAACGGCTGCGCACCACGGTTTCCGCGCCGGGAATCAGCAACGGTGCGCCGTGCAGGCTGCGCGGGAAATCCTGGCCATACTGCGCGGCAAGTTCGGCGGTGGCAAAGAAGCTGATCCCGCACTCACCGAGCTTCTGGCTGTAGCCTTTGATGTCCAGATGCGAAGGCATCGGGCTGTCGGAAATCACCAGATCCAGACGCTGGATGGCCAGATCAGCGAGCAGACGTTCGAGTTTGTCTTCGCGACAGGTGATGCGCAGCGGCTCGCTCAATTCCATGGTCGGCGCGATCAGGCGATAAACAATGGATTTGGGCACCACGTCGGCCACGCCGACGCGAAAGAGGATCTGCTGCTCGTTGGGCTGCGCTCGCAGCATCAGCTCCAGCTCGCCGCCCAGTTGAAACATCTGCTCGGCGTAGGGCAGGGCCTGGCGCCCGGCTTCCGTGAGCTCCAGCTGTCGGCCAACCCGGCGAAACAATTCCACGCCATAGGTTTGTTCGAGCAGTGAAATCTGTCCGCTGATCGTCTGTGGCGTCAGGTTCAGCTGCTCGCACGCCCGGACGATGCTGCCGGTTTTGGCTACAACCCAGAAGTAATGCAGTTGTCGGTAATTGAGCATAGTGATGGCCACTTCGTGAAAACCGAAGTATAGCCGCTAAAAATACGAATTTTCCTGAAGTGTTCATCTCCCTAGAATGCCCAGCCATCGACGGCCGGTGTGTGCGCCTGTCTGTTCATTCGAAGGAAACCTTATGAAATACACATTTCCCGCAGTGATGTTTGCGTCTTTACTGGTTCTGGCCGGTTGTGATCAGGCGGAAAAAAGCGCCCAGCAACTGATGGGCGCGGCGGCTGAAACCGCCAAACAAGCAATCGACGACACCCATAAAGCCGCCGAGCAAGCGCTCAGTGATGCCACCGGTGGTTTGATCGAGAAAAAAGAAACGCCGGAAAAACAGGCGGAAGAATCCGAATCTTCCTCCAAGACCATCTAAACCGTCTTACACAGAATCAGGACTGACCCATGGAATATCTGTTAGAACTCGCCGCCAGCCCCACCGCTTGGGTTGCTTTGGCCACACTGGTGGTAATGGAAATCGTGCTCGGCATCGATAACCTGATCTTTATTTCGATCCTGACCAACAAATTGCCCGAACAGCATCGGCAGAAGGCGCGTCGTATCGGTATCGGCATGGCCCTGATTCTGCGTCTGGCCCTGTTGAGCACCATCGCGTTCATCGTGCAGTTGACCGAGCCTGTGATCGAAATCCTTGGTCAGGCGTTCTCCTGGAAGGACATGATCCTGATCGCCGGTGGCCTGTTCCTGGTGTGGAAAGCCACGACCGAGATCCATCACAGCATGGACCCGTCGCCGGAAGACCCGAAGACCGCGACTTCGACCGTAACCCTGGGTTTTGCCGCGGCCATCGGTCAGATCCTGATGCTCGACATGGTGTTCTCGATCGACAGCATCATTACCGCTGTCGGCATGACCGAACACTTGCCGATCATGATCATCGCGGTGGTGGTGTCGGTGCTGGTGATGCTGCTGGCGGCTGATCCGCTGGCCAAGTTCATCAACGACAACCCGACCGTGGTCATGCTGGCGCTGGGCTTCCTGATCATGATCGGCATGACGCTGATCGCCGAAGGCTTCGGCGCCCATGTTCCGAAAGGTTATGTGTACGCGGCCATGGCGTTCTCGGCCGGTATCGAAGTGTTGAACATGCTGTCGCGCCGGGCGAAGCAGAAGAAGGTTGTTCAGCAGGCGTAATCGCTGAGAACACAAAAAACCGCCTGGGCTGTTGAGCTCAGGCGGTTTTTTTTCGCTTTGATGTTGGGGGTGTGGTTTAGAGCTTGCCCCTCATCGGAACGCCGCCCGCCCAGCCCTCTCCCTCCGGGAGAGGGCCAGGGTGAGGGGCTCTTGATCTTCAATGCGCAGCAGCGTGCCGCACTGGATGCTTCTCTGTTTTCTCAACCGGCATCGTCTGCACCGGATGATGCCGCCGCGAAATCCGCAGCACACCCCACAACATGGCAGTCGCCACGGCCAGCCAGCCGGCTATCAACATCACAATGGTCATGGTCAGGCTCATTGGTGCCTCCTCTTCGCCCTGCATCGGGCGCTCGCTTTTCGCAATTCGCTCTATTTCAGTGACAGTCTAGTCAATGGGGTGTTTCAAGCTATTGACCAAAGGTCGTTAGTGACCAATCAGTTTGCTCTATGCAATCGCCCGCTCTGCGGTTTAAGGCTATACCGCAGGCGGGTGCGGCTCTATGATCGCTGGCGTTGCCGGAACACGATGACCGGCGTCTGGAAGAGAGTGATTGATGGTTCAGGTATTTTCTCGAGTGCGTGGAGCGTTGCTTGCCGGCGCTTGCGCGGTGTTGCTGAGCGGATGTGCGGGCAACGTAGCGCCAGAAGTCAAACGCTTGCCAGAGCGAGTTGAACTCAGCGGCACCTTCTATCGTGGCGAAGCCAACCAGAGTGGGCCACAGGTGCTGGCCAGTCTGCTGTCGCAACAAGGCATCGTCATCACCCCGGGCCTTCTGGAAAAACCGCTGCACTTGCCGGGGGCTGAGGACAAGCTGCAGCAGAACATGCAGAACCTCGCCCGCGAATATGGCCTGGTGGTTTATCCGCTCGACAGCCAGCTGCCAGCCTTGCTGACCCAGGTCGCGGCGGGCTACCCGGTCATGGTGCGTTTCAGTGAAGGTTCGGCATTCTGGGCCGAGCCGCGTTACGCGATCCTGTCCGGCTACGACCGCAACAAACAGAAGGTCCTGCTGCGCGCCGGCATGAATCGTCGGCAGTTGATGGATTTCGGCAGCTTTCAAGCAGCGCTCGAAAAGGCCGGTGGCTGGGCGATCCTGATTCAGAAACCGTCGCAGATCCCGGCAGCCGTCGACCGCTCCCGTTGGCTGAAAGCCGCCGATGAACTGGCGCAGGCCGGTGAAGAAAACGCTGCGGCGCAGGCGCGAAAGGCTCTGGCGGCGCAATAAACCTCCGTTCGTCATCTGCCGGGCACGACTGCGCCGGGCCGGCCTCTGAAGATTAATGCCCGTGCTTCGCGGGTGAATCAAGGAGGCAACATGGCAGATTCCCAAACCCCGAAAGGCCCACACTCGTCCGAACATTCCTCGGGCGATGATCTGGGCTTCGATCCGGATTCGCCGGACCTCGAGGATCCGCAAGTTGATCCGGTCGGTCCGGCTAAGGCCCCGCAGGATGTCGAGCCCGGTGAAGATCCGAAGAAACCGGCCAAGCCCTATGATCCGTTAGCCGATCTGAAACCTTGATGTGAGGTGCGTATGAGTACCGATTCAAGCTTCGATGACCACAAACCTGACAGCGTACCGACCACGCCGGAGCCGGAGGTTGATCCGGTGCTGGACCCGGACAGCCCGATGCGCGACCCGATGGCGCGGCCAAATGTGCTGACGCCGGACGTTTCGCCTGAGCCGAGCTCGGGCGACGGCATCCCCGATGACGACAATATGCCGCTGCCCAACGACTGATGCGCGGACGAAAAAAAGCCCCGAACATTCGGGGCTTTTTCATGATTGCTGGGTCTACTTTGCCGCTTCGACCACGCCGCTCTGACGGCTCTTGAGGTTCTTGTCGGCTTTGTATTGCTGTGCCACGGCAGGCACGTTGGCGCTGCGCCCGGTTTCCACCCAGCTGCGGATACGGCTGGCGTCGGCAAAATGCGTGTATTTGCCGAACGCATCGAGAATGACCAGGGCGACCGGACGGTTGCCCATCTTCGTCACCAGCACCAGGCAATGGCCGGCCGGGTTGGTAAAACCGGTCTTGGTAATCTTGATGTCCCAATCGGCCTTATTGACCAAGTGGTCGGTATTGCGGAAGCCCAAAGTGTAGTTGGGCTTGCGGAACGCCACGGTCTTTTCCTTGGTGGTGGTCAGTTGCACCAGAAGCGGTTGCTTGTGCGCGGCCACCAGCAATTTGCTCAGGTCGCGGGCGGTGGAAACGTTGCGCTCTGACAGCCCGGTCGGCTCGACAAAGTGCGTGCTGGTCATGCCCAGCGCCTTGGCCTTGGCGTTCATTGCCGCGATAAAAGCAGCGTAGCCACCTGGATAGTGGTGCGCGAGGCTGGCGGCGGCACGGTTTTCCGAAGACATCAAGGCGATCAGCAGCATCTCGCGGCGCGGCAGCTCACTCTTGAGTTTGACGCGGGAGAACACACCCTTCATTTCCGGGGTGTTCCTGATATCGACATCGATCCATTCGTCCATGTTCTGTCGAGCTTCCACCACGACAAGGCCAGTCATCAGCTTGCTGACGGAAGCGATCGGTACGATCACGTCAGGGTTGCTGGAATAAATGACTTTGTTGGTCTGCATATCCATGAGCAGGGCGCTGCCAGACGCGATCTTCAATGTCGAAGCGTCACGTGGAGCAGCGGTGGTTTCCGCAGCGTTGATCGTTGGCGTGATGAATGTGCCTGTAACAGCAAACAACAGGCTCAGAATCGAGAGACGAATTTTCACGCGGGCGAACTCTAAAAGGTTGGATATACCGTTAGTTTGTAACGGGTTATTTCTCAAAACCGGCGCATTTTAGGAGTATGGCTGAAGAACTGTCGATGGTTGTTTGTAAGACCTGAAAATCTCGTGAAAAGGCCTGTAAAAAGAGCGGTTTCCGGCGAACGGTTGAAGTTTTTTCTCAGGCAAGAAAAACCCCGCACGAGGCGGGGTTCTGATGCGGCGTAAAAACCCGGTCAGACGTGCAGGGTTTCTGCGGCGTAGAGCGTGTTTTCCAGCAGGCAGGCGCGGGTCATCGGGCCAACGCCGCCCGGTACCGGGGTGATCCAGCCGGCGCGGGGCAGGGCGGTTTCGTAAACGACATCACCGACCAGTTTGCCGTCGTCCTGACGGTTGATGCCGACGTCGATCACGATCGCGCCTTCCTTGATCCACTCGCCCTTGACCAGGCCCGGCTTGCCGGCGGCAACGACCACCAGATCAGCGCGGCCGACGTGGCCGGCCAGATCCTTGGTGAAGCGGTGAGTCACAGTGACGGTGCAGCCGGCCAGCAGCAATTCCATGGCCATCGGGCGACCGACGATATTGGAGGCGCCCACGACTACCGCGTCCATCCCGTAAAGATCAGCGCCAGTGCTTTCCAGCAAGGTCATGATGCCTTTCGGGGTGCAGGGGCGCAGCAGCGGGATGCGCTGGGCCAGGCGGCCGACGTTGTACGGATGGAAACCGTCGACGTCTTTGTCCGGGCGGATGCGTTCCAGCAGCTTGGACGCGTCGAGGTGTTCGGGCAGAGGCAACTGCAGGAGAACGCCGTCGATAGCCGGATCGTCGTTGAGGCGATCGATCAGATCGGTCAGGGCGTCCTGAGTGGTGTCGGAGGGCAGGTCGTAGGCTTGAGAGAGGAAGCCAACCTCTTCACAGTCTTTACGCTTGTGCGAGACATAAACCTGAGAGGCAGGATCGCTGCCGACCAGGATCACCGCGAGGCCGGGGGTGCGCAGGCCTTGCTGGCGACGCTCGGCAACTCGTTGGGCGATCTGCTGGCGCAGGCTGGCGGCGATCGATTTGCCGTCGATTAGTTGTGCAGTCATTGCGCGTGATTAACCATCGAGAGGGGAAAAAATGAGAACGCATTCTCGCATGTCGAGCGGTGAGGGCAAAGGCGCTTGGTCAGCAAATTCCTCTAACTCCTTTAATTAAATGAATTTTTTTCAAAAAGGATTTGACGACCTTTGGAGCCCTCTATACTATTCGTCGCACTTGTCGGGCACAGCCTAGCACTGGTTAAGAAGGTGAAGCAGAATCAAGGTTCTGCGACACTGGAAAGCACTTAGTTTGTAGTCCTTTAAGAGTACAGATTAACAAGGCGCCCGTAGCTCAGCTGGATAGAGCATCCGCCTTCTAAGCGGATGGTCGCAGGTTCGAGTCCTGCCGGGTGCGCCATTAGGCAGCTTTGGCACAAGTAACGCGATATGGTGGGCGTAGCTCAGTTGGTAGAGCACGGGATTGTGACTCCCGTTGTCGTGGGTTCGATCCCCATCGTCCACCCCATATTTCGAAAGGCGCCAGATTTAACGGTCTGGCGCCTTTGCTTTAAAAGCTTCATCCGCGGATGTGGTGGAATTGGTAGACACACTGGATTTAGGTTCCAGCGCCGCGAGGCGTAAGAGTTCGAGTCTCTTCATCCGCACCAAATAAAGCTTCATCTGTGCCTATGGCCTGATGAAGTTTCGACAAAGAAGTTGTTTGGCTTTTTTGTTACGCAATATGGTGGGCGTAGCTCAGTTGGTAGAGCACGGGATTGTGACTCCCGTTGTCGTGGGTTCGATCCCCATCGTCCACCCCATATTTCGAAAGGCGCCAGATTTAACAGTCTGGCGCCTTTTTTGTTTTAGCGGTTTCGAAATCCGGCCATGGCCGATTTCGAGGCGCAGGGCAGGGCACTTCATCGCTTTTAAAGGATCGGATGACGCTGAACTGCTCGTCGTTCCGGTTTTGCCGGAACGCCTGTCGGGGCCTATCTGGTAGTTGCTTCTATATATAGAAGCGTTGCTGCAGAGCCCTGACGTGGTCGCTTCTATTCGCCAGTGGAGTGCACGGCATTCGTGCGGCGCTCCCTATAAATTGCCTGCTGTTTTTTTACCCGTTTCCAGTAGGGTGACTTCTTGAGTTTGACCCACTAGAATGCATGCCCTTGATTCTGGGGTCGGAAACGGCCGGCTAACGTCTGTGCAACGAGGAATATCCATGCAAGTTTCTGTTGAAAATACTACTGCTCTCGAGCGCCGCATGAGCGTCACCGTGCCGGCAGAGCGCATCGAGACTCAGGTCAACAAGCGTCTGCAGCAGACTGCCCAAAAGGCCAAAATTGCTGGCTTCCGTCCAGGCAAAGTGCCAATGAGCGAAATCAAGCGCCGTTTCGGTGCTGATGCGCGTCAGGAAGCGGTAGGCGACGTCATCCAGTCTTCCTTCTACGAAGCTGTGGTCGAGCAGAAGCTCAACCCTGCCGGTTCGCCTTCGATCGAGCCAAAGTCGCTCGAAGCGGGCAAGGATCTGGAATACGTTGCTGTATTCGAAGTCTTCCCTGAGTTCACCGTTGCTGGCTTCGAAGGCATCACCGTTGAGCGTCTGAGCGCTGAAGTGGCTGACGCTGATCTGGACAAGATGCTCGACATCCTGCGCAAGCAGAACACCCGTTTCGAAGTGGCCGACCGCGCTGCTCAGAACGAAGACCAGCTGAACATCGATTTCGTTGGCAAGGTTGACGGCGAAGTGTTCGCTGGCGGCTCCGCCAAGGGCACTCAGCTGGTACTGGGTTCCGGCCGTATGATCCCGGGCTTCGAAGAAGGCCTGGTTGGCGCTAAAGCCGGCGAAGAACGCGTTCTGAACCTGACCTTCCCTGAGGACTATCAGAACCTGGACCTGGCTGGCAAAACCGCCGAGTTCACCGTGACCGTCAACACTGTGTCCGAGCCTAAGCTGCCTGAGCTGAACGAAGAGTTCTTCGCTCAATTCGGCATCAAGGAAAGCGGCATCGACGGCTTCCGCACCGAAGTTCGCAAGAACATGGAGCGTGAACTGCGTCAGGCGATCAAATCCAAGGTCAAGAATCAGGTAATGGACGGTCTGCTGGCCACCAACCCGATCGAAGTGCCAAAGGCTCTGCTGTCCAACGAAGTTGACCGTCTGCGCGTGCAGGCTGTTCAGCAGTTCGGCGGCAACATCAAGCCAGACCAACTGCCGGCCGAGCTGTTCGAAGAGCAAGCCAAGCGCCGCGTCGTGCTGGGCCTGATCGTTGCTGAAGTAGTCAAGCAGTTCGATCTGAAGCCTGATGAAGCTCGCGTTCGCGAAATGATTCAGGAAATGGCTTCCGCTTACCAGGAGCCAGAGCAGGTCGTGTCGTGGTACTACAAAAACGAGCAGCAACTGAACGAAGTGCGTTCGGTTGTGCTGGAAGAACAAGTTGTGGATACTGTTCTGCAGAAAGCTAGTGTGACCGACAAATCGGTCTCCTACGAAGAAGCAGTCAAGCCGGTAGAAGCTCCAGCAGCCGACTGATTGATTTTGCGTTAGAAGTGCACACCATAAGCCAGCTCTCGAGCTGGCTTATGCGTATTCAAGACATAACTATTTGGGAGCGACTGCAGAGCATGTTCCGTAATTCTTATATTCAGCAGAACTCTGATATCCAGGCCGCCGGCGGCCTGGTCCCGATGGTTGTCGAGCAGTCCGCTCGTGGCGAACGCGCCTACGACATCTACTCGCGCCTGCTCAAGGAGCGAGTGATCTTTCTGGTGGGCCCGGTAGAGGACTACATGGCCAACCTGATCTGTGCGCAACTGCTGTTCCTTGAAGCGGAAAACCCGGACAAGGACATCCATCTGTACATCAACTCGCCGGGCGGTTCGGTGACTGCCGGCATGTCGATCTACGACACCATGCAGTTCATCAAGCCGAACGTGTCGACCACCTGCATCGGTCAGGCGTGCAGCATGGGCGCATTCCTGCTTACCGCAGGTGCACCGGGCAAGCGTTTCTGCCTGCCGAACTCGCGCGTGATGATTCACCAGCCACTGGGCGGTTTCCAGGGCCAGGCGTCGGACATCGAAATCCACGCCAAGGAAATCCTCTTCATCCGCGAGCGTCTGAACATGCTGATGGCCAAGCACAGCGGCCGTACTCTGGAAGAAATCGAGCGCGATACCAATCGCGACAACTTCATGAGTGCTGAAGCTGCGAAGGAATACGGCCTGATCGACGAAGTGATCAACCAGCGTCCAGCTTAATATAAGCAGCGCAAAACAGGCCTGATCGGCATGTCCGATCAGCGGCGGGCTTGAAAAAGCCCGCAATAGCCTTCATCTTGTGTTGCAAGCCTATCGGATTTGGATCGAACGAATGACTGACACCCGCAACGGCGAGGACAACGGCAAGCTGCTCTATTGCTCCTTCTGTGGCAAAAGCCAGCATGAAGTGCGCAAATTGATTGCCGGCCCCTCGGTCTTTATCTGCGACGAGTGCGTCGACCTGTGCAATGACATCATCCGCGAGGAGGTGCAGGAAGCACAGGCCGAAAGCAGCGCGCATAAATTGCCTTCGCCTAAAGAAATCAGCGGCATCCTTGACCAGTACGTCATTGGTCAGGAGCGTGCGAAAAAGGTTTTGGCCGTAGCGGTGTACAACCACTACAAGCGCCTGAACCAGCGTGACAAAAAGGCTGACGACGTCGAACTCGGCAAGAGCAACATCCTGCTGATCGGCCCGACAGGCTCCGGTAAAACCCTGCTGGCCGAAACACTGGCCCGCTTGCTGAACGTTCCGTTCACCATTGCCGACGCAACCACCCTCACTGAGGCCGGTTACGTGGGTGAAGATGTCGAGAACATCATTCAGAAGCTGCTGCAGAAGTGCGATTACGACGTAGAGAAAGCCCAGATGGGCATTGTCTACATCGATGAAATCGACAAGATTTCCCGCAAGTCCGACAACCCGTCGATCACCCGCGATGTTTCCGGTGAAGGCGTGCAGCAGGCCTTGCTCAAGTTGATCGAAGGCACGGTCGCTTCGGTACCGCCGCAAGGTGGCCGCAAGCATCCGCAGCAGGAATTCCTGCAGGTCGACACCCGTAACATCCTGTTCATCTGCGGTGGTGCGTTCTCCGGCCTGGAAAAGGTCATTCAGAACCGTTCCACCAAAGGCGGCATCGGCTTCAACGCCGAAGTGCGCAGCAAGGAAGAAGGCAAGAAGGTCGGTGAATCCCTGCGTGAAGTCGAGCCTGACGATCTGGTCAAGTTCGGTCTGATCCCGGAATTCGTCGGTCGTCTGCCGGTCCTGGCGACACTGGACGAGCTCGACGAGGCTGCGCTGATGCAAATCCTCACCGAGCCGAAAAATGCTCTGACCAAACAGTATGCCAAGCTGTTCGAGATGGAAGGCGTGGATCTGGAATTTCGTTCCGACGCGCTGAAATCGGTCGCCAAGCGTGCCCTGGAACGTAAAACCGGTGCCCGTGGCCTGCGTTCGATTCTCGAAGGTGTGCTGCTCGACACGATGTATGAGATCCCCTCGCAGTCCGAGGTGAGCAAAGTCGTGATCGATGAAAGCGTGATCGAAGGCAAGTCCAAGCCACTGTATATCTACGAAAACAGTGAGCCGACGGCCAAGGCAGCGCCGGACGCGTAAGCGTTCACAGCGCCGCAACAAGGAAGGGGCCTTCGGGCCTCTTTTTTTTTAAGTCGTTTTTTACCTCCGCTTTGCGCTTGTTTTTTTTCGAGGCAGCCCCCATCTTGGTTTCAAGCTTAATTCCAACTGATTACGGCCATACGGCCGCCGTAGAGGCGAAATCATGAAGACAACCATCGAATTGCCTCTCCTGCCATTGCGTGATGTCGTGGTTTATCCGCACATGGTTATCCCGCTGTTCGTGGGGCGCGAGAAATCCATCGAAGCCCTCGAGGCAGCGATGACGGGTGACAAGCAGATTCTGCTGCTGGCCCAGAGAAACCCGGCTGACGATGATCCCGGTGAAGACGCTCTCTATCGCGTAGGTACGATTGCCACGGTACTGCAACTGCTGAAGCTGCCTGATGGCACCGTCAAGGTTCTGGTCGAAGGCGAGCAGCGTGGTACTGTCGAGCGCTTCAGCGAAGTCGATGGCCACTGCCGCGCCGAAGTTTCTCTGATCGAAGAAGTCGACGCCGCCGAGCGCGAGTCGGAAGTCTTCGTGCGCACGCTGCTGTCGCAGTTCGAACAATACGTTCAGCTGGGCAAGAAGGTTCCGGCTGAAGTCCTGTCGTCGCTCAACAGCATCGATGAGCCCGGTCGTCTGGTCGACACCATGGCCGCGCACATGGCGCTGAAAATCGAGCAGAAGCAGGAAATCCTCGAGATCATCGATCTGTCGGCGCGTGTCGAGCACGTGCTGGCGCTGCTGGATGCCGAAATCGACCTGCTCCAGGTTGAAAAACGCATTCGCGGTCGCGTCAAAAAGCAAATGGAGCGCAGCCAGCGCGAGTACTACCTGAATGAGCAGATGAAGGCCATTCAGAAAGAACTCGGTGACGGCGACGAAGGCCACAACGAAATCGAAGAGCTGAAAAAGCGCATCGATGCTGCCGGCCTGCCGAAAGACGCGCTGGCCAAGGCCACCGCTGAGCTGAACAAGCTCAAGCAGATGTCGCCGATGTCAGCTGAAGCCACTGTGGTGCGTTCCTACATCGACTGGCTGGTGCAGGTGCCGTGGAAGGCGCAGAGCAAAGTACGCCTCGACCTGGCCCGTGCAGAAGACATTCTCGACGCCGATCACTACGGCCTCGAAGAGGTCAAGGAGCGCATCCTTGAATACCTCGCCGTGCAGAAGCGCGTGAAGAAAATCCGTGGTCCGGTGTTGTGCCTGGTCGGTCCTCCAGGTGTGGGTAAAACCTCGCTGGCGGAATCGATTGCCCATGCCACCAATCGCAAATTCGTACGTATGGCCTTGGGCGGCGTGCGTGACGAAGCGGAAATTCGTGGTCACCGCCGGACCTACATTGGTTCGATGCCGGGAAGATTGATTCAAAAGATGACAAAAGTGGGCGTACGCAACCCGCTGTTCCTGCTCGATGAAATCGACAAGATGGGCAGCGACATGCGTGGCGACCCGGCTTCGGCGTTGCTGGAAGTGCTCGATCCCGAGCAAAACCACAACTTCAACGATCACTATCTTGAAGTCGATTACGACCTGTCCGATGTGATGTTCCTGTGCACCTCGAACTCGATGAACATCCCGCCAGCGCTGCTGGACCGGATGGAAGTCATCCGTCTGCCGGGTTACACCGAAGACGAGAAGATCAACATCGCTGTGAAATACCTCTCGCCGAAACAGATCGCCGCCAATGGTCTGAAGAAGGGCGAGCTGGAGTTCGATGAGGAAGCGATTCGCGACATCATCCGTTATTACACCCGTGAAGCGGGCGTGCGGGGCCTCGAGCGACAGATCGCCAAGGTCTGCCGCAAGGCAGTCAAAGAGCATGCGCTGGAAAAACGCTTCTCGGTAAAAGTGACAGCTGACCTGCTCGAGCATTTCCTCGGCGTGCGCAAGTTCCGCTACGGCCTGGCCGAGCAGCAGGATCAGGTGGGGCAGGTGACTGGCCTGGCGTGGACTCAGGTTGGCGGTGAATTGCTGACTATCGAAGCCGCAGTGATTCCGGGTAAAGGTCAACTGATCAAGACCGGTTCGCTCGGTGATGTGATGGTCGAATCGATCACTGCCGCACAGACCGTTGTGCGCAGCCGCGCCAAGAGCCTGGGCATCCCGCTGGACTTCCACGAGAAGCGCGACACGCACATTCACATGCCGGAAGGTGCTACGCCGAAAGACGGCCCAAGTGCTGGCGTCGGTATGTGCACGGCGTTGGTTTCGGCATTGACCGGTATTCCGGTGCGCGCCGATGTCGCCATGACCGGTGAGATCACTCTGCGTGGGCAAGTGCTGGCAATTGGCGGTTTGAAAGAAAAACTGCTGGCGGCTCACCGCGGCGGAATCAAGATTGTGATTATTCCGGAAGAAAACGTCCGCGATCTGAAGGAGATTCCTGACAATATCAAGCAGGATCTGCAGATCAAGCCGGTTAAATGGATTGACGAGGTCCTGCAAATTGCGCTGCAATACGCGCCGGAGCCCTTGCCGGATGTGGCTCCGGAGATAGTTGCCAAGGACGAAAAACGCGAGTCTGATGCCAAGGAAAGAATTAGTACGCATTAATACGTTTTAGCCTGGGGGGCTTTCCTTGACAGCATTTTAGAGCCCTTGTTATAAAGCGGCTCTTAAGTGTCTGTAGGCCATTCAGCACTCGTTTTTGCTTTCACCAAAAAACTTAGAAACATCTCAAAATAGATATAAGGGGACTTAGAGTGAACAAGTCGGAACTGATTGATGCTATCGCTGCATCCGCTGATATCCCGAAAGCTGCTGCTGGCCGTGCGCTGGACGCTGTAATCGAATCCGTCACTGGCGCTCTGAAGGCTGGCGACTCCGTTGTTCTGGTTGGTTTCGGTACTTTCTCCGTGACCGACCGTCCGGCTCGTACCGGTCGCAACCCGCAAACTGGCAAGTCTCTGGAAATCCCGGCTGCCAAGAAGCCAGGTTTCAAAGCCGGTAAAGCGCTGAAAGAAGCTGTTAACTGAGTTTCCAGGTTTTTACCCATCCGGGTCGGGGTCAAGCCTGACTTGGCAGCGGAGCGGTAGAGCAGGTGGCTGGAACAGGCACCTGTAACGCCGGGATCGAGGGTTCGAGCCCTGTCCGCTCCGCCAGTTACGAGAAGGCGCATCCTCGGATGCGCCTTTCTTCTATCCGGATTCTACCCACGCTCCACGGTTGCCTAAATTGAAGTTCAACCGTTTCTGGGGGACGCATGCTGCAAAATATCAGGGACAATTCACAAGGCTGGATTGCCAAGACCATTATCGGGGTCATCGTTGCACTGATGGCCCTGACCGGTTTCGATGCCATTTTCCAGGCCACGACTCACAAGAACGAGGCGGCCAAGGTCAATGGTGACGAAATCAGCCAGAACGAGCTGAGCCAGGCCGTTGATATGCAACGCCGTCAGCTGATGCAACAGCTGGGCAAGGACTTCGATGCGTCCTTGCTCGACGAAAAAATGCTGCGCGAATCGGCGCTCAAAGGCCTGATCGACCGCAAGTTGCTGCTGCAAGGCGCCGAACAGGCGAAGTTCTCGTTCTCCGAAGCCGCGCTGGATCAAGTGATCCTGCAGACGCCTGAATTCCAGGTCGACGGCAAGTTCAGCTCCGAGCGCTTCGACCAGGTGATCCGTCAACTGGGCTACAGCCGCATGCAGTTCCGTCAGATGCTGGCTCAGGAAATGCTTATCGGCCAGTTGCGCGCTGGTGTTGCCGGCAGCGGTTTCGTCACCGACGCCGAAGTGCTGGCTTTTGCCCGTCTGGAAAAACAGACCCGTGATTTCGCCACTCTTAACGTCAAGGCCGACCCGGCTGCGGTCAAGCTGACCGATGACGAGGTCAAGGCTTACTACGACGAGCACGCCAAGGAATTCATGACGCCGGATCAGGTGATCATCGATTACGTCGAGCTGAAGAAATCGTCGTTCTTCGATCAGGTTGCGGTCAAGGATGAAGATCTTGAGGCGGCTTACCAGAAAGAGATCGCCAACCTGTCGGAACAGCGTCGTGCCGCGCACATCCTCATCGAAGTGAACGACAAGACTACCGAAGCGCAGGCAAAGGCGAAGATCGACGAAGTCCAGGCGCGTCTGGCCAAGGGCGAGAAGTTCGAAGCGTTGGCCAAGGAATTCTCGCAGGATCCGGGTTCCGCCAACAATGGTGGTGACCTTGGTTATGCCGGTCCTGGCGTTTACGACCCGGCTTTCGAAAAAGCGCTGTACTCCTTGTCGAAAGACCAGGTGTCCGAGCCGATTCGTACCGACTTCGGTTATCACCTGATCAAGCTGTTGGGCGTGGAAGCGCCTGAAGTGCCGACCCTGGCCAGCCTGAAAGACAAGCTGACCCGCGAGCTGAAAGCCGCTCAGGTCGAGCAGCGTTTTGTTGAGGCGACCAAACAACTGGAAGACTCGGCGTTCGAAGCTTCTGACCTGGCGCAGCCAGCAGCGGATCTGAAACTGACTGTGCACACTTCCAAGCCGTTCGGCCGTGAAGGTGGCGAAGGTGTTGCAGCCAACCGTGCCGTGGTCACTGCCGCGTTCAGTCCGGAAGTGATTGATGAAGGTGCCAACAGCACCGCCATCGAGCTGGACCCGGAAACCGTGATCGTGCTGCGGGCCAAGGAGCATCTCAAGCCTGCGCAATTGCCACTGGAAAGCGTGAGCGCGGCGATCCGCACTCAGTTGACCAAGGAGCATGCCAGTGCCGAGGCCAAGACCCGTGCCGAGAAGCTGATCGCTGATCTGCGCGACGGCAAGGCGCCGCTGGACAAGGCCATCGATGGCCAGAACTGGAAGATCACCGAAGCGGCCACCCGTGGTCAGGAAGGGGTTGATCCGGCTGTGCTGCAGGCACTGTTCCGTATGCCGAAGCCGGCTGCCAAGGACAAGCCGACGTTCTCCAGCGTTACCTTGCCGGATGGCAGCCTGATGGTGGTGCGCCTCAACGGTGTTAACGAAGCTGCTGCGCCTACTGATGAAGAGAAGGCGCAATATCGTCGCTTCCTGGCTTCCCGTGAAGGGCAGCAGGACTTTGCGGCGTATCGCAAGCAACTGGAAGCTGAGGCGAAGATCGAGCGGTTCTGATCTTTTGACTGACGTTTGAAGGAGCCCCGGCCTGATGGTCGGGGCTTTTTTGTTTTTGGTGGCTTGGCGGCCTTTGGGCCGGCCATGCTCTGGGTGGTTTGGGTGAATATCCGTTGCTGCGGGGGTTGCTGATTACGGTTCCGCCCTTACGGCGGGTCACCTTTTCCAAACGCCGAAAAGGTAACCGAAAAGGCTTGCTCCTACGTTCGGCCCTCGCAGGCTCGGGTTCCTTCGCTGCGGGATCGATCCGGGCGCAGCGGCTCCGGTTTGCTTCGCTGCACCTCCTTCCGCTGTGTCTGGCTGCGCCAGACGGTCGCTGCGCTCCCACGCCCGGATCAATCCCTCCACTCAGCCTTCCGACGTCGCCGGTGGATCAAAAGCAAGATCAGAAGCACTCGAGCTTGCGCTCATTGTTGAGTGGGGCGGCTTTGCCGCGGGCAGCTGCGCTGCTTTGCTTTTGCTTTTGTGGGAGCGAGCCTGCTCGCGAAGGCGGCTTGGCAGCCGACCTGATCTTGAGTTTTTACCTTTCTTTTGCTTTAGAACACGCCGGTCGGTTCTGGGGTGTTATGGCCGTCGAGCCGACAAGCCATGGCGAAATTGCGCGCGTTGATCGATCATTTGTCCACGCGGCTTTTTCCTGACGGCCATGACCGGTAAAGTTGTAACCGATTCTTGACACTATTCCATGCGCCATGGGGCAACGATCTGTTGCACAATACGCCCCGGACTGTTTTCCCTCAGGATGTTCAATGTTGATTTCCACTCCCATGCGTGTTGTCGGGCTGGCGCTGTTATTGACTGCGGTGGCCGGTTGTTCGAAGGACAAGCCGATCTATGAGCATGAGAACTTCGATGACTCCGGCACCTTTTCGCGCAATTACCCGGTAACCGACACCGCCAGTTGCGAAGCGGCCCGGCGCGCGTTGCTCAGTCAGGGCTACATCATTACCAGCAGTGATCCGAAGCTGGTCAGCGGGCACAAGAGCTTCCAGCAGACCGGCGAGACGCACCTCGAGATCAGCTTCAACGTGGTCTGCGCCGAAGATGGCAGCGCCGGGCATCATGCGACGGTGTTCGCCAACGCCTTGCAGGACCGTTATGCGCTGAAGAAGACCAACAACTCGGCCAGCCTCGGGGTTGGTGTGTTGGGCTCGGTGTCGATGCCGATCGGCTCCTCGGACGACTCGATGGTCAAGGTCGCCAGTGAGACGGTCATTGCGCAGAAGTTCTACGAGCGTTTCTTCACGCTGGTGGAGCAGTTCCTGCCCGCCGATGCGAAGAAAGCTGCACACATCGAAGAAAAGCCGAAAACCGATCTTGGTGTGCCAGAACCAAAAGCGGCACCTGCACCTGCGCCTCTGGCGCCGACACCTGCAGCGGAACCGGTCCCCGTGCCGGCTGCGGAAACTGCACCGGCCCCGGTTGAAACCGCGCCAGTGAGTTCCGAACCGATGGTGCCCCCAGCGGAGTCGACGCCGATTACGCCTGCGCCAGCGCCCGTGGAAGAGCCAGCGCCGGCCAGCGAAACCATCACTCCGCCGACCAACCCGGATATTCCGCCACCATCCGAGCCGATTCCGGCGATGCCGGCTTCGGGCCAATAAGAAACCAAGCGAAACCCTGTGGGAGCGAGCCTGCTCGCGAAGCGGTGTATCAGTCGACAGATGATTAGACTGACACACCGCTTCGCGAGCAGGCTCGCTCCCACAGTGGTTTTCGGGTTGGCTTAAAATCTGGTAACACACCTGCGGCATCATCGCCGCGATAAATCCCCAACCACCTGCTACGTTTTATTCATGAAGGCAGCGTTTCACTTTTCCTTCACACGGGCACTTTATGCTCGGGGCACAGGTCGATTGATCAGGCCATTTTCATAGCGAGCAGTTGGGGGATTCATACGATGGATGAGTATCAGGAAGAACTGCTCGAATACCAGGCCTTTGAACTGGATCAACCAGAGCCGGCTGACGACGCGACGGAACTCTGAGCTTCAGGCTCCCGAGCGGTAATTTCGTCGGGATTCGCCGGGCGTCTGCCCGCTCCAGCGCTTGAATGCGCGCTGGAAGGCTTCAGCTGAGGCGAAGCCCAGCAGGTAGGCGATTTCGCCGAATGCCAGTTCGGTGTCGCGGATGTAGGTCATCGCCAGGTCGCGGCGTGTGTCATTGAGGATCGCGCGAAATTGCGTGCCTTCCTCAGTGAGCTTGCGCCGCAAGGTCCAGGTCGGCAGTTTCAGGCGTGCCGCGACTTCTTCTAGATCCGGCTCGCGGCCGCCATTGAGCAGCGGGCCGAGCAATTGGGTGATGCGCTCGCGCAAACTGCGGGTGCGGGTCAGTTGTTCCAGCTCCCGCTCGCACAATTGCAGCAGATGTCGCCAGGTGCTCGGGCAGTGTTCAGGGTTGCGCAGGGCGAGGCTGCTCAGGCTCAGGCGCAGTTGGTTGCGCTCGGCGCTGAACTGGATCGGGCATTCACCGAGCATTGTGTAGGCGTCGCGGTAATCCGGCGCTTCGAATTCGATTTCGATTCGCTCGGCGCGTAACGTTTCGCCGCACAGGCTCGACAACTGATGCAGCCAGCCAGCGAGGATCGAGTCGACCACGAAGCGGTTATAGGTGTTGTACGGGCTGATCGAGTAGAAGCGCAGCCACGCACCGTTGGCGTCTTCGTGGAAACTGGACTGCCCGCGATAGTTCGAGCCGTAAAGCGGCTCGAAGCGCGTCAGGCAGCGGGCCGCTTCACGCACGGTGGGTGCTTGCGCCGCAGTGATGCCGGCCAGACCGGCCTGATTCAAGCGGATCATCCGGCCCATGCGCAGGCCCAGAGCCGGGTCGCCGGTGAGTTGAATCGCCGCATGGCCGAGGCGCATGTAACGCGGGATCGACAAGCGCGCCCCGGCCTCGGCCAGTCGCGCGGCATCAAGGCCATATTGTTCAAGCAGAGGCAGCGGATCGACGTCGTGGCTGCGCACGGCGTCGGCCAGACTATGGACGAAACCCACCGACAGATCCCCGAGGCGCATCGGCTGCGGCTTCATGGTTTACAGCCAGACGTTCAGCAAGCGCGCACCACGGGCCTCGCCATCGGCGAACTGCTGGCCGTTGCTGCTGAGGAAGCTTGTGCCGGTACTCGACTTGTCCCAGAACTGCCCGCGCATGAACACACTGACGCCGGCAATCGCGCGGCTGCTCGGTGGTTGTGCGGTGAGGGTCAATCGGTGCCAGGCCTGACCTTCGCTGAGGTCGCCGGGCTTGAGGCTGACCGAGCCCGGCGTGCTCGAGCCCTTGTAGCCACGCCATGGCTTGTCCCAGGCGCCTTGGCCGATAACCTGCGCCGGCACGGCCACCAGTTGCGCGCCTTGCTCATCGAGGGTGCGGTAGTTGCCGGGGTACCAGCTGTCACTGCCGATCAGGATGCCCAGGCGTCCGGCCGGTGTGTCGACGACCTGTATGGCGTGTTTGTCTTCGGCTTGAATCACACCTTGCTGATCAAAGATCGGATGCATCTGCCGCTGCGGCTGGCCCAACGGTACGCCGTCGCGACCAAACACCACGCTGCTGTTGAACAGGGCGCCGCTGCCGGGCTTGAGCCGGCCGTCGCGGATGCTTGGCTCCGGCAGCACGATGGAACCGGCCACCAGGGTGACCTGGAACTCCTTGGCCAGACCGCCGAACAGCGCCTGGTAATCCTTGGCCATGGCCTTCGCTTTCATCCGCAGATAAGCGTCATCCAGGCGTTGCTCGCCCTTGGCCCGCAGCCACGCTCGGGCAAACAGGAGTGGATTGCTCGCCGCCAGCCAGTTCATTGCCTCCGCCAGCGTTGGCGCCTGATACAACTCGTCTTTCTCGCCGCTGATCATCAGCCAGGTGCCGACGTGCTCGGGCAACACCACCACGGTTTTTTCGTTGAGCAAGCCTTGATCGCGGGCCTGCTGCAGATACGCCGCGAGCTTGCGGTGCAGGCGTGCGGAGCTTTGGTAATCGGTGGAGAACAGTTCGGGCTGGATGCCGAGCAGATTGCCACGGTCGCCGGGCGTGCCCTGATTGACGGCGAGCTTGATGCGCAGGTCCGACAGGTAATGTCCCGCCGGCCGGTCTGCCGCCCACATGGCGTAGGTGGTCAGGGCGGCAACGAGGGCCATGGAGAAAAACAGATACAGAAGTTTGCGCATGAAAACCAACAACAACCGGGTACAGGATGTGCCGACTAGGGTAGGGCCCATGGCCCGGGTTGCCAAGGGGCGCTGCGCATTTGGATCAATAACTTGTCAGTTACGGTCATTGAGTGACAGCGGTGCGACTCTTAGTCTGTCGAACATGACTGACGGGGGACGCAGAGCTCCCGCAACTTTTCCGTGATCGCTCGTTGTGGAGTTACCGATGACCGCCGCTCATTACCCGCATCTGCTGGCCCCGCTGGACCTGGGATTCACCACGCTGCGCAACCGTACCCTGATGGGCTCGATGCACACTGGCCTTGAAGAAAAGCCGGGTGGCTTCGAGCGCATGGCGGCGTACTTCGCCGAACGTGCCCGTGGCGGTGTCGGCCTGATGGTCACTGGCGGCATCGGCCCGAATGACGAGGGCGGGGTGTATTCCGGCGCGGCCAAGCTCACAACTGAAGAAGAGGCGCTCAAGCACCGCATCGTCACCCGCGCGGTGCACGAGGCGGGCGGCAAGATCTGCATGCAGATTCTTCACGCCGGGCGTTACGCCTACAGCCCGAAACAAGTAGCACCGAGCGCGATTCAGGCGCCGATCAACCCGTTCAAGCCCAAAGAGCTGGACGAAGAGGGCATCGAAAAGCAGATCAGCGATTTCGTCACCTGCTCGGTATTGGCGCAAACCGCCGAATACGACGGCGTCGAGATCATGGGCTCGGAAGGTTACTTCATTAACCAGTTCCTCGCCGCGCACACGAATCACCGCACCGACCGCTGGGGTGGCAGCTACGAAAACCGCATGCGCCTGCCGGTAGAAATTGTCCGTCGTGTGCGCGAAGCGGTCGGGCCGAATTTCATTATCATCTTCCGCCTGTCGATGCTCGATCTGGTCGAAGGTGGCAGCACCTGGGATGAAATCGTCATGCTGGCCAAAGCCATCGAGCAGGCCGGTGCGACCATCATCAACACTGGTATCGGCTGGCACGAAGCGCGGATTCCGACCATCGCCACCAAGGTGCCGCGTGCAGCGTTCAGCAAGGTTACGGCCAAGTTGCGCGGCTCGGTGAGCATCCCGCTGATCACGACCAACCGCATCAATACCCCGGAAATTGCCGAGCAGATTCTTGCCGAGGGCGATGCCGACATGGTCTCCATGGCCCGACCATTCCTCGCCGATCCGGATTTCGTCAACAAAGCCGCCGAAGGCCGCGCCGACGAAATCAACACCTGCATCGGCTGCAACCAGGCGTGCCTCGACCACACCTTTGGCGGCAAGCTCACCAGTTGCCTGGTCAACCCGCGCGCCTGCCACGAAACCGAACTCAATTACCTGCCGGTGCAGCAGATCAAGAAAATCGCCGTGGTCGGTGCCGGCCCTGCAGGCTTGTCTGCCGCCACCGTGGCCGCCGAGCGCGGTCATCAGGTGACGTTGTTCGATTCGGCCAGTGAGATCGGTGGCCAGTTCAACATTGCCAAGCGCGTGCCGGGCAAGGAGGAATTTTTCGAAACCCTGCGCTACTTCAACCGCAAGCTGCAAACCACCAATGTCGAGGTGTGCCTGAACACCCGCGTCGACGTGGCCAAGTTGGTTGAGGGCGGCTACGACGAAATCATTCTCGCCACCGGTATCGCCCCGCGCGTGCCGGCGATTCCGGGCATCGAAAATGCCAAGGTGCTGAGTTATCTGGATGTGATCCTCGAGCGCAAACCGGTCGGCAAGCGTGTCGCGGTAATCGGTGCAGGCGGGATCGGTTTCGATGTCTCGGAATTTCTCGTTCATCAAGGCGTGGCCACCAGTCTGGATCGCGCGGCGTTCTGGAAAGAGTGGGGCATCGACACGCAACTGGAGGCCCGTGGTGGTGTGGCGGGAATCAAAGCGGCACCGCATGCGCCGGCCCGTGAGGTGTTCCTGTTGCAGCGCAAGAAAACCAAGGTTGGCGACGGTCTGGGCAAAACCACCGGCTGGATACACCGCACCGGTCTGAAGAACAAGCAGGTGCAGATGCTCAACAGCGTCGAATACCTGAGCATCGATGACCAAGGCTTGCACATTCGCATCGGCGAAAGTGGTGAGCCGCAACTGCTGGCAGTGGACAACATCGTGATCTGCGCGGGGCAGGATCCGTTGCGTGAGTTGCACGATGGTCTGGTTGAAGCCGGGCAGAACGTGCACTTGATCGGCGGCGCGGATGTGGCGGCGGAGCTGGATGCCAAGCGCGCGATCAATCAGGGCTCGCGGCTGGCGGCTGAGTTGTAAGCACATTCCGTAGGAGCTGCCGAAGGCTGCGATCTGTTGATCCTGATTTCCAAAGCAAGATCAAAAGATCGCAGCCTGCGGCAGCTCCTACTAGTATGTGGTCTTTTCCAGATTGTGCAGTGCCCATGCTTTTGCCTCCCTCCAACTGGCTACCCCCGGCCCCTCTCGAACCGCTCCATCTGGACTGGCTGGCAGACGCCGGCATCGAGGTCGCGATCCTGCGCCTGGACCGCATCGACCCGCTGATCAGCGGCAACAAGTGGTTCAAACTCGTCGAACACCTCAAAGCCGCCGAGCGTGCCGGCGCCGAGGGTATCATCAGCCTCGGCGGTGCACATTCCAATCACCTGCACGCGCTGGCGGCGGCGGGCAAACGGCTGGGTTTCAAAACCGTGGGACTGCTGCGCGGGCACCCGCAGGACACGCCGACAGTGCGGGATCTGCAAGCGTTCGGCATGCAGTTGCATTGGCTGGGTTACGCCGGCTATCGCGCGCGGCACGAAGCGGGATTCTGGACGCCATGGCAAGCGCAATATCCGACGCTGCGTGCAGTGCCCGAGGGCGGTGGTGGACTGGCCGGCGCACTGGGTTGCGCAGCGATCAGGCAGCAAGCCGAAGAGCAATTGGCCAAGCTGGGCTGGGATGATTTCGACGCCTGGTGGCTGGCCTGTGGCACCGGCACGACACTGGCCGGGCTGGCGCTCGCCGAGCAAGGCAAGCGCGCGGTGTACGGTGCTCTGGCGGTACCGGATGATCACGGCGTAGCGCCGAACATCGAGTCGATCCTCGCGCCCGCCACCGAGCATGCGGCGGGCTATCAACTGATCGACGCCAGCCGTGGTGGTTTCGCCAAAGTTGACGAGGCGTTGCTGACCTTCATCGATCAGACCGAGCAAACCAGCGGCATCCCTTTGGAACCGCTGTACACCGGCAAGGCCTTGCTGGCGCTCAAGCAGCATGTCGAAGCAGGCGAATTTGCCATCGGCACGCGTCTGATCTTTATCCACACGGGGGGCTTGCAGGGGCGACGCGGATTTGCAATGACATAGCCGATGGACGCGATCAGTACATGCCAGCGTTTCGGCGTAATGATATTTGCAACACACAAAAGTCTTATTTGTACGGTTTATTATTTCTGCTTATTTAAAGTTGTTGGTGTGCGTTGAACTGTGGGCGTAACTCTATGTTGCTTATATCTTGTAGGTTCTTTTGGTTTGAATAGTTTGTTGTGCGTGATTATTGTTGGTTCGGCTCTTTAGTTTGTTATTAAAGATCATAATTATATTTGTAAATTTGAGTGTGAATATGAAAAGTCCGATCTCCAAGCCTCGCCCCACTACCACTACACCAAAGCCAGTGGCGCCAACCAAACCCGTAGCACCGACCAAACCCGTAGCACCGACCAAACCAGTGGCACCAACCAAGCCAGTAGCACCAACCAAACCGGTAGCGCCGACCAAGCCGGTAGCGCCGACCAAGCCGGTAGCGCCAACCAAGCCAGTAGCACCAACCAAACCGGTAGCGCCGACCAAGCCAGTGGCACCAACCAAACCGGTAGCGCCGACCAAGCCAGTGGCGCCAACCAAGCCAGTAGCACCGACCAAACCAGTGGCGCCAACCAAACCGGTAGCCCCAACCAAACCAGTGGCGCCGACCGCACCAGTAGCGCCGGTCGATACCAAGCGTCCGCCAATGCCATGGCCGACCCTTAACATCAACATCGATCCGGTGGCCTTGATTACGCTGATTCAAACACTCGGTGCGACCGTCAATGTCGATGGTTCGACCACACTGCCTGACGGTAGCGTGGTTGACGTTGATAAGACTTCGATCAAGCGTCCCGACGGCATCATTCAATATGACGACGGCCGGGTAGAGTATCCGGACGGGCGAATCGTATGGTCTGATAATACCGTTGAATATCCGGATGGCCGTATTGTCTGGGAAGATGGTACTGAACAATTGCCTGACGGAAGCGTTAAACATCCCGATGGTAGTGCGTACGACGCAGAGGGCAACCTTGTTTCAGAGTAAGTAATAACCGGGCAATATATTTATTTAAGACAGTGCAAAAAAACACCGCTGATTGTCATGGATCAGCGGTGTTCCGGTTATCGGCCTCAGGCGTTTTGCGGCATCTCACCGTTGGCCAGACGCTTGTTGATGTCGGCGATCACTTCCGGCAGATCGATGATGGTGTCGATCATGTAATGCGGCCGCGAACTTGCGAACAGCGCGTGGATGCGCTGGCGCTCGCTGGCCAGTTCATCGCTGCCCAGCGCGCGGAAACCCTCATAATCCAGACCCAGCGCGTTGCCCGAGCAAATCAGCGCAACCGTCCACATGCCGGCCCGGCGACCTTCGAGAATGCCCGGCACGGTGTCGTCGATCTTCACGCACGCTGCAACATCGTCGATGCCCAGAGCGATCACGTTGGCCAACGCTTGCGCCGGCCATGGACGACCGTTTGGCACTTCGTCGGTGGCGACCACGTGGTCGGCGACGTAGCCGTTGCTGGCGGCGAGTTCGACGACTTTGTCCATGACCGCTTTCGGGTAACCGGAGCAGGAACCGATCTTGATGCCTTGTGCGCGCAGTTGGGCGATGGCGTCCAGCGCGCCGGGAATCAGTGCCGAGTGCTCGGCGATTTTCTCGATCTGCAACGGCATGAAGCGGTTGTAGATAGCGGTGACGTCATCGTCGGTCGGCGTGCGACCGAATACCTTGCGATAACGCTCCGCCACTTGCGGCTGATCACAGAGGGTGCGGATGTGATCCCACTTGCCCATGCCCATCGGCCCACGGGCCTCTTCAATCGACACCTGCACATCGAACTCGGCGAAGGCTTCGACGAAGATCTGCGTCGGCGCGAACGAGCCGAAATCGACCACGGTACCGGCCCAGTCGAGGATCGCGGCTTGCAGCTTGCTTGGATTGGTGTAGTTCATGGCAATCAATTCCTGATTTGAAAATGAGATCAAAATGTGGGAGCGAGCCTGCTCGCGAAAGCGGTCTGACATCAGCGTATGTGTCGCCTGGGACGACGCTTTCGCGAGCAGGCTCGCTCCCACAGGGGATTTTTGGTGAGGCTCAGATATCGAGCACTTCCATCTCGCGCAGCACTTCACCTACTGCTGCTACGGCCTGGCGCATTTCGTCCGGGGTGACGTGGCCGATGCAGCCGACGCGGAAAGTTTCGACCTGGGTCAGCTTGCCGGGGTAGAGGATGTAACCCTTGGCCTTGACCCGCTCATAGAAGTCCTTGAACTGGTAGCGCGGATCCTGCGGGGCATGGAAAGTGGCGATGATCGGCGCCTGAATCGCCGCCGGCAGGAAGCTGCGCAAGCCGAGCTTGTTCATCTCTTCCATCAGCGCCTGACAGTTGGCGGCATAACGCGCATGCCGCGCCGGCAGACCGCCTTCTTCGCGGTATTGCAGCAACGCTTCGTGCAGCGCCGCGACCACATGGGTGGGCGGGGTGAAGCGCCATTGCCCGGTTTTCATCATGTAGGCGTGCTGGTCGTACAGGTCCATCGCCAGCGAGTGCGAGTTGCCAGCCGCGGCGGCCAGCGATTCCTTGCGGGCGAAGACAAAACCCATCCCCGGTACGCCTTCCAGGCATTTGCCGGAAGCGGCAATGAGCGCGTCGAATGGCACTTTTTGCGCATCCACCGGCAACGCGCCGAATGAGCTCATGGCGTCGATGATCAGACGTTTGCCGTGTTGCGCGACGACCTCGGCGATTTCTGCCAGCGGATTGAGAATGCCGGTGCTGGTTTCGCAGTGGATCAGCGCCACGTGGGTGATGTCAGCGTCGGCGCGCAGCAAACGGTCGACGTCGGCGGCGGTGGTCGGTTCGTCTTCCGCGGTTTCGAAGGTGCTGAACGAGCGGCCGAGCACTTCGCAGATCTTCGCCAGGCGCTTGCCGTAAGCGCCGTTGATCAGCACGAGGATTTTGCCATCACGCGGTACCAACGTGCCGATCGCCGCTTCGACAGCGAACGTGCCGCTGCCCTGTAACGGTACGCAATGGTGGCTGGCGGCGCCGTTGAGGATGGCCAGCAATTGCTCGCACAGGCTGGCGGTCAGCTGGTTGAAGCGGTCATCCCACGAACCCCAGTCGACCATCATGGCCTGACGGGTGCGGGCCGAAGTGGTCAACGGGCCGGGAGTGAGCAGAATCGGTGCGGCGGTACTCATTCGGGTGTCCTCGCGAAAACGCTGTGGGATGAAGCTACGGGGCCTACGTTGCAATTCGCCGCTGCATCAATCAAATTGTTTGTTGTTATGCCAGCCATCAGTGAGGGTTATCCATGAATCTGTTTCAGCTGCGCGCCTTCGATGCCGTGGCCCGCGAAGGCAGCTTCACCCGCGCGGCTGCGCGGTTGTTCATCAGCCAGCCGGCGGTCACCGGACACATCAAGGCACTGGAAGAGCACTACCAGATCACCTTGCTGCGGCGCACCGCGCGACGGGTGGAACTGACCGAGGAGGGCACCAAACTGGCGGCGATCACCCGCGCCATGTTCGGTCTGGCGGAAGAAGCGCAGACGCTGCTCGAGGCCAATCGGCAATTGTTGACCGGGCGTCTGGAGGTGGCGGCGGATGGGCCGCACATGGTCATGCCGATGCTGGCAAGTTTGCGCGCGCGCTATCCGGGGATCACCGTCAACCTGCGTCTGGGCAATGCCCAGGAAACCCTGGCGGCGCTGTTGTCGGAACACGCCGATGTCGCGGTGCTGACCGAGGTCGAGCCGCGCAAGGGCCTGCATCTGCAAGCGCTGAGCGAATCGCGGATCTGCGCGTTGGTGCCGGCGGGGCATCGCTGGGCGAATCGCTCCGCTGACGTGAAACTCAAGGAGCTGGACCAAGTGATCATGGTCCTGCGCGAGCCGAGTTCGATTACCCGGCGCACTTTTGATCAAGCGTGTGCGCAGGCCTCGATTCAGCCGCGGGTGTTGCTGGAGCTGGACAGTCGCGAGGCGGTGACCGAAGCGGTCGCGGCCGAGTTGGGTGTCGGTGTGGTGTCATCGGTGGAGGTCAGTCATGACCCGCGCGTGGTGGCGATCCCGATTGCCGGGGAAGGGCTGGTGAACCGGCACATGATTGGCTGCATGGAGCGCCGGCGCGAGTTGCGCTTGATTCAGGCGTTTTTTGATCTGGCGCTAGCCGCACCGTGATCGTTCCCACGCTCTGCGTGGGAACGCAGCCCGGGACGCTCTGCGTCCCATCCAAAGCCGAACGCGGAGCGTCCGTTGAGGCATTCCCACGCAGAGCGTGGGAACGATCAGGACAGGGAGTGAGTCAGGTCAGGCTCTCGCGAACCATATCGAGAAACGTCGCCACCACCCGCCGCGAACTCTGTTCGCGCAAGCACACCAGGGTTTCGGTCAGGCGCCTCGTGCAGTCGGTGATCGGCAACGCGCAGACCCGTGAGTCGGCGCCGAACTCCGCCGCTGAAACCACACCAACCCCGATCCCCACCACCACGGCTTCGCGCGCCGCTTCCCGACCTTCAACCTGAATCGCCGGGCGGATGCGCAAACCTGCGCGGGCCATTTCCTCTTCCAGGGTCTGCCGGGTCACCGAACCGATCTCTCGCAGCACCAGTGGCGTGTCATCCAGATCGGCCAGACAGATCGATTCGCGCTCGGCCCACGGATGATTGCGCGAAACGAACGCCACCATCGGATCGTTGCGCAACGGCACACACAGCAAGCGTTCATCGGTTACGTCGCGGCCGAGCAGCGCCAGATCGGCCTGATAGTTGAACAGGCGAAACAGCGATTCATCGGTATTGCCGGTCTCGATTTTCACGCTGATGCCCGGGTAGCGCTCGCAGAACCGTGCGATCTGCGGCAACACGTGGATCGGCGCGTCCACCGCGAGAATCAGGCTGCCGGTCTGCAGGGCCTGGGATTCCTGCAGCAATTCCTGCGCTTCGGCTTCGATCACGAACAGGCGCTGGGTGATCGCCAGCAGGCGCTCGCCGAGATCGGTCAGGCGTACGGAACGTTTATTGCGGTGAAACAGCAGCACGCCGAAGCGTTCTTCGAGTTTGCGTACCTGGTCGGAAATCGCCGGTTGCGTCAGATAAAGCCGCTCGGCGGCGCGGGTGAAACTGCCATGGACGGCCACCGCGTGGAACGCTTTGAGTTGGGCGTGAGAGACGGACATGGTGGCTCCAGTAACAAGCTCGGCTTATGTGTGAAATACGATAAATCGATTTTATTTATTAAACAGTAATTGCTTTGATCGGCTCACGCCATCGCTGACTGCTCGGTCGAGCAGCGGCGCCGGCCCATGAGCCTGTGCGTGCAACAGCAGACTCATCTGACCGTTATCGCCGAAGGGAAGGGGCGGTATCGCAGTGCTCAACAATAAAAACACAGGCGTTTTTCTTAACGATTCTGCCGGCACACTCACACCCTGAGGTCAGAACCACCATGAACAAGCACATCGGCACCCTGGCGCGTTGGCGCGTGCAGATCTTCGCTATTACCTGGCTCGCGTACGCCGCGTTCTACTTCACCCGCAAAGCCTTTTCGGTGGCCAAACTGGGCATCGCCGAAGACCCTGATTTCACCCTCGACAAAATGGCCATGGCCAACCTCGACGCGATCTATCTGGCGGCGTATGCCCTCGGACAGTTCACCTGGGGCATGCTCGCCGATCGCTTTGGCCCGCGAGTCGTAGTGCTTGGCGGTTTGCTGATATCCGCCGCTGCGGCGCTGGTGATGGGCAGTTTCGCTACATTGCCGATCTTCGCCACGTGCATGTTGATTCAAGGTCTGGCGCAGTCCACTGGCTGGTCGGGGCTGTGTAAAAACCTTGGCAGCTTCTTCCCGTCAGAGCAGCGCGGGCGCGTGCTCGGCTTGTGGAGTTCCTGTTACGCGTTTGGTGGTCTGATCGCCTCGCCGTTCGCCGGCTGGTGGGCCTACACGCTGGTCGGCACCTGGCACGCGGCATTCATTTCCAGCGCGGCGGTGGTCGCGGTGGTGGCCGTGCTGTTCTTTATCTTCCAGCGCAACAAACCGGAAGACGTCGGCTTGCCGGCGGTGGAGCCCGAGCCGGAACTGACCGCCGAGGAAACCGCAGCCAACAGCAAACTCAGCGTGTGGGAGCCGTTAAAGGAAATCCTGCGCAACCGTACGGTGCTGGTGCTGGGCCTGGCGTATTTCCTGTTGAAACCGGCGCGCTACGCAATTCTGTTGTGGGGGCCAGTGATTGTTTTCGAGCAGATGCCCAGTGTCGGCAAGGTTGGCGCGGCGATCATTCCCACCGCGTTTGAACTGGCTGGATTGCTCGGGCCGATCATGATCGGCCTGGCCTCGGACAAACTCTTCGGCGCCCGACGCATGCCGGCCTGCGTGCTGAGCCTGTTGGCGCTGACCGTGACGCTGGCGCTGTTCATGGCTGCGCTGAACACCGGCAGCGTGTTGCTGGTTGTCGCGTTGCTGTTCGTCATGGGCCTGACGTTGTACGGCCCGGACTCGATGATCAGCGGCGCGGCCGCCATCGATTTCGGCAAGGCCAAGGCCGGTGCCACCGCCGCCGGTTTCGTCAACGGCTGCGGCTCCGTTGGCGCAGTGCTCGGCGGTTTGCTGCCGGGCTACTTCGACTCGGTGACGGTGTTCATCGTCTTCGCCGGATGCGCGCTGTTCTCGGCGCTGGTGCTGATTCCGCACTGGAACAGTCGGCCGGTCGGCGTGATGGAGCCGCGCGCGGCGATCCCCAACTGCCCGCTGAGCGTCAAACCGCTGCGTTCCTGAAACCCTTCGCCCCGTGGCCTGCTGCGCGGTGCGCGGCAGGCTGCGTCGTGGCTTTCTGACTGGAGATTTCCCATGCGACCGTTCTGGCTCGAGCAAGCCTTGCAGGCCGACCCATCCGAGCAGTGTCCACCGCTGCAAGGCGAGGTGCGCACCGATGTGTGCATCGTTGGCGGTGGTTACACCGGATTGTGGACGGCGATCATGCTCAAGCAGCAAAACCCCGAGCTGGAGGTGTTGCTGATCGAAGCTGACATCTGCGGTGCCGGCGCCAGTGGCCGTAACGGTGGTTGCGCACTGTCATGGTCGGCCAAGTATTTCACCCTGGAACGCTTGTTCGGCGTCGACGAGGCGGTGCGTCTGGTCAAGGAATCCGAGCGCAGCATCCATGCGATCGGCGAGTTCTGCGAGCAGTACGGCGTCGATGCCGATTACCGCCTCGACGGCACGCTGTACACCGCGACCAATCGCGCCCAGGTCGGCGCAACTGACGCGGTGATCGCGGCGCTGGAGCGTAACGGCATCAACTCGTTCAGCCAGCGACCGCTCGCCGATGTGCAGCGCATGGCTGGTTCAGCAAAACACCTGGAGGGCTGGTTTTCCCCGGCGGCTGCCAGCGTGCAACCGGGCAAACTGGTGCGCGGCCTGCGCCGGGTGGCGCTGCAATCGGGCGTGAAGATCCATGAAGGCACGGCGATGACCGGGCTGGAAGAGGGCCGCCCGGCACGCATACACACACCCAGCGGCAAGGTCATCGCCGACCGGGTGGTGCTGGCGATGAATGCGTGGATGGCCCGCGCGTTTCCTCAGTTCGAGCGCAGTGTGGCGATCGTTTCCAGTGACATGCTGATCACCGAACCGCGCCCGGACCTGTTGCAGCAAATCGGTTTGACCAGCGGCGTCAGCGTCCTCGATTCGCGGATTTTCGTGCATTACTACCACAACACCCCGGACGGCCGGATCATGCTCGGCAAGGGCGGCAACACCTTCGCCTATGGCGGGCGGATGCTGCCGGTGTTCGATCAGCCGTCGCCTTATGCCGGCTTGCTCAAGCGCAGTCTCGCGGATTTTTTCCCGGCGTTCGCCGAGGTCAAAATCGACGCGACGTGGAACGGCCCGTCGGATCGTTCGGTGACCGGTTTACCGTTTTTCGGCCAGATGAGCGGGGCGGGCAATGTGTTTTACGGCTTCGGTTATTCCGGCAGCGGCGTCGGCCCGTGTCACATGGGCGGGCAGATTCTCGCCGCGCTGGTGCAAGGCCTGGATAACCCGTGGACCCGCTCGCCGCTGCTCAACGGGCCGCTGGGTTATTTCCCGCCGGAACCCATCCGCTACCTCGGCTCGTTGATGGTGCGCAACGCCATCCGCCGCAAGGAGCGCGCCGAAGATCACGGGCACCGGCCTCGGCATCTGGACGTGCGCCTGGCCAGGTTCGCGGCGGCGGCGGGCAAGGCGGACAAAGGCTGAGGCGCCGATCAATGCTCGGCGCGGTGGCTCAGCCAGTCGAGCAACAGGCTGTCGCGCACGGGCTCTGATTCGCGCTCCGGCGGCTGGCGTGCGTGGCTGAGGCACAGGATCGGTCGGTCCGGATCGCTGTCGAGGAAACTCACCCACACTTCACTGCCGGCGCGCGGTAATTGATCGACGGCGACGGGGCCGCTGAGCCGGCTCATGGCGATCGGCAGCCACAGGGCGTCGCTGGCGGATTTATCCGCAGACGGCCACAGGCTTACAGCGAGGCAGCCGTTTTCGTCCACTTGCGCAGGTTGCCCAGGCGCACCCGCCACTTTCGCCAAGTGATAACCGGCAATATTCGGGCGAGCTTGTTTGAGTGGCGGACGGAAGTCGGTCGACCAGGGCTGCGCAGTGAAGTCGTTGTGATAACGCTGAACGCTTGGCGCCGGATCAAGGATCGAAGGGTGCTGCCCGTGGTGGCGCACCGCGCTGATCAGCCATTGTTCGTTGAAATGATGAATCGGGTGGTCGGCCACAAGCAGCAGTCGGCCACTGAGCAAATCGCTGCAATCACTGCGCCCGTGAATGGAGCGCAACTGGCAGCGTTGGCGTTGCAGATGACGTCGACTGCGTTGTTCGGCGTGCAGACGTTCCGGCGATCGCGCGGGCATCGGCAACTCGGTCGAGACCTCGTTGGCGGCTTCGGCATTGCCGGTTGGCTGACCGCGATTGCGCACCGCATGCAGCATCGGTACAGGCGCCGCGCGATGCTGTTGATAGAGCGCGCTGACGCAGGGCGACGGTGGTTGCTCATCAGCACTGAAAGGGATTTCGACCGGTTCCTGCGGCAGGCTCAGGCTGTCGTCAGCGAACACCACGACGTGTCCGTCCGGCCCATGTTCGAAGTGATAGTGGATGCCTTCTTCTTCGCATAGCCGCTGCGCCAGTGCCAGATCGCTTTCTTCGTACTGAATGCAAAACGCCCTTGCAGGGTAGTGACCGACGCTCATTTCAATGCGGTAGCTGTGCGCTGGCAGGGCATGTTCTTCGAGCAGTTGTTGAATGATCTGCGGCACACTCAGGTGAGTAAACACGCGGCGCTTATGCGTTTGCGCCAGTTGTTGCAGATGCGGCACCAGAATCAGTCGATAGCCGACCCGATGCGTCCCGCGATGTTCGCAGCTGGCGCTGGAAATGACGCCGTGGAATCCGTGCTGCTCACTGAGCCGCAAAAAGGCTGGCCTGTGCAGGAAGGATCCCGGGACGATGGCCGGGGCCAGTCCGAGCAGTTCGATGTCGAAACGGTAAGGCTGGTTCAGCGCTTCCTCGCCGCGAAAACGCACCACCGGCAGGCGCAATCCGCTGTCGGTCAGCGTAAGGGTGAAGGGACTTTCCTTGTCATTGAGCATTCGAGCAGGCCCTGTCAGGCGATACGGGGTTTCAAGGGTACGAAACCGTCGGGCTGAATGGTCATGTCAAAGGCGCTTTTCAGAATCCCCCTACATGCTTTGGTGAAGATGTCGATTCCGTCGGCTATTTTTTTGGTCGATTGCCGACTTTAGGCCGTATAAACTTGCCGCCACGCGTCGGCCAATAGATGTCTCGGCGCCACAGATCAAGAGAGTGAGTAATGGGCGCACAGTGGAAGGTTAAACACAAAGAAGCGGCAGCCAACGCCAAAGGGAAGATCTTCGGCAAACTGGTGAAGGAAATCACCATTGCTGCGCGCAACGGTGCCGATACCGCCACCAACGCACACCTGCGTCTGGTGGTCGAACAGGCGAAAAAAGCCTCGATGCCAAAAGAAACCCTCGATCGCGCGATCAAGAAAGGCGCCGGTCTGCTGGGTGAAACCGTGCAATACCATCGCGTGACCTACGAAGGCTTCGCGCCGCATCAGGTGCCGTTGATCGTCGAATGCGTCACCGACAACATCAACCGCACCGTCGCGGAAATTCGTGTGGCGTTCCGCAAGGGCCAGTTGGGCGCTTCGGGTTCGGTGGCGTGGATGTTCAACCACGTCGGCATGATCGAAGCCGCGCCGGACAGCCCGGAAGCCGATCCGGAAATGGCTGCGATCGAAGCCGGTGCCCAGGATTTCGAGCCGGGCGAAGAGGGCGCGACGCTGTTCCTCACCGACCCGACCGACCTCGACGCTGTGCAGAAAGCCCTGCCGGAACAAGGTTTCACCGTATTGTCGGCGAAACTCGGCTACCAGCCGAAGAATCCGGTCAGCGGCTTGAGCGACGAGCAGATGGCTGAAGTCGAGGCGTTCCTCGAAGGCCTCGACAACCATGATGACGTGCAGGACATGTTTGTTGGTCTGGCTGGCTGATCCGTCGCGCCAGTAATGACCTCTTCTCGAGCAGGCTGGCTCCCACATTTGCAATGCATTCCAATGTGGGAGCCAGCCTGCTCGCGAATGACCGCGCAGCGGTCACAGATTCTCCAGCATCTCGATGACTTCACTGAACCCCGGCCGCCCCAGCACATCCGCCTGACAGCAACGTCGTTCCAGCGCCTCCAGGTGCGCGCGCCGCTCCGTACTCAATCCTGAGTCGACACGCTCCAGCAACTCCCCCAACAACACACCGAACGCACGGACTTCCAGGCGCTGCAATGCGCGCGTCTGCACGTCATCGCGGGTGGCATGAAACGACGCCGCGCCGAAATCCCCCAGCAGACAATCGCCCTGATCGTTCAACAGAATGTTGTGGCCATACAGATCGCCGTGGGTAATGCCTTGGTGGTGCAGGTGCTCGGCCGCTGACGCGATGCCTTTGGCGACGCGCAGGGCAACCTCCGCCGTGAACCGGCAGTCCTCGGCATAAACATCCCGCGAGCACGAGGCCAGGCTCGGCAAGCCGGCGAGATTGCCGAAGCTCGGATCAATCAGTTGCATCACCAGCCCCTGCTGTTGATCGGGGTGGCCGCTGATGCGGCCCTCGACGCGGATCAGGTTGGGGTGCAAACCGGCGGTGGTGCAGGCGTTCATCTCATGCAACGGCGAGCCGTCGCTGGTCATCTCGCCTTTGTACAGCTTCACCGCAACCGCCTGCGCCGTGCCATCGTCACGCTGCCAGACTGCCCGGGAAATCACCCCGGAAGCGCCTTCGCCCAGTTGCTGCTCCAGACGTAGCGCCGACCAGTCGATCAGCGGCGTGGCCTCAAGGGCAGCGGCATCGGCTTCGGTTTCCAGCGGATTGCCGGCATAGGCCAGCCAGGTCAGGCTCGGCAAGGTCAGCAGCCATTGCGGCAGCTCGTTGAGCTGGTTGGCGGCGATGCGCAGCAATTCCAGCCGATGGCAGTGACGCAGGGAGTCTGGCAGCGATTGCAGGCGATTGCCGGCGAGCATGAGCTTCTGCAAAGCGCGGCGTTCACCCAGTTCTTTCGGCAGGTTCTCGATGCGGTTATCGGTGAGGATCAGCCAGCGCAGCTGCGGCGGCAGAGCGTCACCAGGGACATTGACGATGCGGTTGGCCTTGAAGCCGACCATGGTCAGCGCGGTGCACTGGCCGAGGCAGGCCGGCAGCTCGGTGAACTGGTTGTCGGAGCAGAACAGCACGCGCAGGCGGGTCAGGCGATGCAGGTCATCGGGCAGGCTGCTCAGCGCGTTGCCGCTGAGGTTGAGCACTTCCAGCGTGTCGGCCAGTTGGAAAATTTCGCGGGGGAATTCGGTCAGCCCGCAGGACAGGTCGAGGCGGGTAATGCCTGACAGCTCGCCGGCGCGCAGTTGAGCAAGGGTGTGCATGTCTGGTTTCGCTATTGATCGGTGGAGCGACGCGGGGGCGCGGGAATGGGCGACATGATAGCGGTAAAGCGGATGCTGAACGGATTTTGAGTTGTCCCGGGACCTTGTGGGAGCGAGCCTGCTCGCGAAAGCGCTGTATCAGTTAAATGAACTCTGACTGACATACCGCTTTCGCGAGCAGGCTCGCTCCCACAGGGCTCGCTCTCACAGGGTAGGGTGTCAGTTGGGTTCGTGAATTTCCTGCAACTGACCCAACCGGCTGCGCGTGCGCGCCAGGTCAATGGCGTGACCTTCCAGGCTCTGGCCTAGCGGCAGTTGGCCGAGCAGGGTCAGGTGCTTGTCCTGATCGTAGAGCACGTCGATCAGATTGATGAAGCGCTGTTGCACGGCGATCGGACACTCGCCGAGCGGCGGCAGGTCATCGATGATCCACTGGTCGAAACGCTGGCACAGTTGCAGATAATCCATCACTGCCGTTGGCTGTTCACACAGGTCGTTGAAGGTGAACGCGACTCGCCGGCCTTGGCAAAAACGGGCCTGAAGCTGGCGCTTGCCAACCTCGAGGGCAAGGGCAGGCGCGTCGGCTGGTGGCAGGTCCAGGGCCTGGCGCTGGGCTGTTGTAGCCGGCCAGACGTAATGTCCTTGGGTAAACACTTGATGCGAATGCTGGCGGTTGAGCGTGCGGTAGTCGTGGTCGCCGCCGACTTCCATCACCTGCATGCGCGTGTTGATCAGCTCGATCACCGGTTTGAAGCGTGCGTGATACAGCGGGTTGGGCAGCAGGCCCTCGGGTGCATAGTTGGAGGTCACCAGCAGCATGATCCGCCGTTTGAACAGGGCCTTGAACAAACGCGTGATCAGCATCGCGTCGCCGATGTCGTGCACATGAAATTCGTCGAAACACAGCACCTGGCAATCTTCCAGCAACTCATCCAGGGTGATTTCCAGCGCGTCTTCCTGCAGGCGGTGACGGAACATGCCGTCGTGCAGCCGGGCAAAAAACTGATGGAAGTGCAGGCGACGTTTGCGCGGGATCGGCAGTGCCTGGAAAAAACCGTCGAGCAACCAGCTCTTGCCGCGCCCGACGGCTCCGTACAGGTACAGACTCGGCGGTGTGTGGCCGCTGTCGCCCAGCAGTACGCTGGCCTGCTGCGCCATGCAGTCGATGACGTGCTGCTGACTGCGGCTAAGGGTGTAGCCCTGGCTTTTGGCTTTGTCGCGGAAATAATCGCGGATGGTCGCGGCATGAGCATCGTGCCCGGCGCTGACGGGCAGGCTTTTGCCGAACAGGCGGCGCAACAACGGCCAGCGTTGGCTCAGTCGTGATCGTTTCGGCGTTCGGGCGGGCACGCGGGAAAGGCTCCTGTTTGATTGGGCGGGCTCCACCGGGAGCGCGGTGGCCCAAGTGTAACCAGAGCTCAGGCGTCGGCTCCATGAAATATGTGCACGGTCCCCTGTAGGAGCTGACGAGTGCAACGAGGCTGCGATCTTTTGATCTTGGTTGCCGCCAACAGATCGCAGCCTCGTTGCACTCATCAGCTCCTACCAGAGGCGGATTTCAGAACGGTGGCGATTGCTTGAGCAACTCTGCTGCCGGCGAGTCGGTCGGGCTGACCACCGCATAGTTGTAGCCCGGCCCTGACCAGTAATCGGCCTGCAGATCGCCATCGCTGCGCGAACCGCGCGGCAGCAGGGTGTTTTTCGGCCCCGGTGGACGCAGGTAGAAACTGACCTTGTGACCGCTGCGATCCTCATACATCACCATCGCTGCCGCGCCTTCATCGGTGCTGAGCAAACGCCCGCTGACTGGCTCGAATCCGGCAGCTTTCAAGTCCGGCAAGCGTCCGGCACCACTGAAGTAGCGGTCGAGCCAACGCTGCATGTCGCCGTCGCTGTCGACCTTGTAATCGGCGGGCAGTACGCCTTGCTGGGCGATCAGGCGATAGGCTTGCAACGCGTCAGTCATCGGCAATTGCGCAGGGCGCGCCAAGGTCATTTCCCGTGCCTGCCAGCCACTGAAACCACCAATGCTCACGGCAATCAGCAGCACCGCCGCGCTGGCCAGGTGCCGACGGGACTGCTGGCGGCGGCGCTGGCGAATCATCATCGGGTCAAGCGCCGGATTGGCCGGTTGCTGCAACGCGCCACTCAGCGCTGCGCGCAGCTGCTGGGCGTCGCGTTGCCAGGCGCGCACCTGTGCCGCTTCTTCAGGGTGACTGGCCAGCCAGGTCTCGAGCACGCGCCGATCGGCGTCGCTGAGCTGGTGGTCGACATAGGCGTGCAAATCACGTTCGCTGGGAGGCAGGCTGATCATTTGAGTATCCGCAAGGAAGGGCTGCTGATTTCGCCGTCGCTGAGTTGGCGCAAGGCCTGGCGGGCGCGGGACAGGCGCGACATCACGGTGCCGATCGGGGCGCCGAGGATCTCGGCGACCTCTTTATAGGACAGGCCTTCCACCGAGACCATCAGCAGCAAAGCGCGCTGTTCGGTGGGCAGGCGTTCGAAGGCTTGCAGGGTCGACTGGGCAATCACCGTGCGTTCCACAGACGGCTCGGCATCGTCGCGACCGGTGAAAAATTCCAGCATCCGCGCATAGCGCCGCGAACGACGGTGCGCATCGAGAAATTGCCGATAGAGGATCGCGAACAGCCAGGCGCGCACGTCGCCGTCAGCGCGTTTTTCGCCCCACGCCGAGAGTGCCCGCTCGAGGCTGGCCTGGACCAGATCGTCAGCGCTGCTGCTGTTGCGCGTCAACGACACGGCGAAGCGGCGCAATCTGGGAATGATTTCTCTCAACTGTTCGTCGAATTCGCTCATGAATGTCTGCTGGTCGCTACGCTGTGGACTAGGAAGACGCCCGTCAGCGCAGGTTATTCCCCGTGCGCAAAAATAAATACCGCGCCGTGGAATAAACCCGGACGGGGTGCGTCTTGCTGACTCTTTCCACTTGTGGCCGATGGCCTGGAGATATTCATGGTTGATCGCTCGTCCCCAAACGCTGCACCGCCCGGCAGGCCGCCGCGCGAGCCACTGAGCGCCGCGAGCCTGGTTTTACGTCTGGGCGGCATTGCCGTGATTGTCGCTGCCGTGGCCGGGGCGTTTGCCTACGTGCATGGCAATCTTGACCCACAACGATTGACGCCAAAAGCGTTGGTCGATGTGCTGGAAAAGAACAACGGCGTGCATCCCGGCTTTCGTCGCAATCACGCCAAGGGTGTCTGCGTGATCGGCCATTTCGAAAGCAGCGGCGAGGCGCGCGCGTTCTCCACGGCACAGGTGTTCAACCTGCCACAGACACCGGTGGTGGGGCGTTTCGCCTTGCCGGCCGGCAATCCCTACGCGCCGGACAGCGCCGTACCGATCCGCAGCCTGGCGCTGCGCTTCACCCAGGCGAACGGTCAGCAATGGCGCACCGGGATGAACAGCATGCCGGTGTTTCCGGTGGGCACGCCCGAAGCGTTCTACCAATTGCAGCAGGCGCAGTCGCCGGATCCAGCCACCGGCAAGCCAGACCCGACGAAGGTGCCGGCGTTTTTTGCCGCACATCCGGAAGCCGTGCCGTTTCTGACGTGGGTGAAGACCGCCAAGCCTTCGGCCAGCTACGCCACCGAAACCTATAACAGCATCAATGCGTTCTATCTGGTCGATGGCAACGGTAAAAAACAGGCCGTACGCTGGAGCATGACGCCGCTGGCGCAGGACGCGGCGGGTGCCACGGCTCCTGAAGGCGCGGACTTTCTCGAGAAGGATCTGGTGCAACGCCTGGCCGCCGCACCCTTGCGCTTTCAGTTGAACATCACCCTGGCCAACGCCGGTGACCCGGTGAACGATGCCAGCAAGACCTGGCCCGCAGATCGCAAAGTGCTGAACGCCGGAACCCTGGTGCTGGAGAAGACCCAGCCGCAACTCAGTGGCGAGTGCCGTGACATCAACTACGACCCGCTGGTGCTGCCGGCCGGGATTCAAGGCTCGGAAGATCCACTGCTGGCCGCGCGTTCTGCCGGCTATGCCGATTCCTACCTGCGTCGCACCAGCGAAGTCAGCCAGTTGCCCGCCGCCAAACAGGAGGCTCGTCCATGAACAAGCAACCGACGCATTTCGTTTTGCTGGCGCGCCTGCTGCACTGGCTGATGGCGCTGATGATCATCGCCATGCTGTTTATCGGCGCGGGCATGGTCACTTCGGTGTCGTCTCGCCATGAATGGCTGATTCATCTGCACAAGCCGCTGGGCATCGCGATTCTGGCGCTGGTGATCGTGCGCCTGCTGGTGCGCTTCACCACCCGCCAACCGCCGCTGCCGGATGATCTGCCGGGCTGGCAGGTGCTGGCAGCCAAGGCTTCCCACGTCTTGTTGTATGCGTTGATGCTGGTGTTGCCGTTGCTCGGCTGGGCGATGATCAGTGCCTCGGGCGAGCCGGTGATGCTCTCGGCGTCGCTGCATCTGCCGCCAATTGTGCCGGCCGACGCGCAACTGTTTGCGTTGCTGCGCAAGTCCCATGGCTATTTGGCGTATCTGCTGTTTCTGACAGTGCTGCTGCACCTGGCGGCGGCGCTGTTCCATGGCTGGGTGCGTCGTGACGAAGTGCTCGACAGCATGTTGCGCGGGCGCGATCGCGGCTGACCCTATAACGCAAAAGATCGCAGGCCGGCTGCGATCTTTTGTTGTTGCAGGGAAGGGGATCAGCGCAGGGTGTCGACCATGTCGGCGAGGGTGGTCAACACGTCTTTACCCAGTTGCTTGGAACGTTTGCCCGACCAGCCGGTGATCTTGTCCGGGTGGTCGTCGTGGTCCTTGAACGGCATCTCCAGGGTCAGCGACAGGCAGTCGTATTTCTGTCCGACGCTGTTGCAGGCCAGGGTCATGTTGGCCTGTCCCGGTTCGTCGCGGGTGTAGCCATAGGTGGTCTGGAAGTCTTTGGTGGTGTCCTTCAAGTGGCTGCGGAAATGCTCTTCAAGCTTTTCGATGCGCGGCGTAAAACCAGGATTGCCTTCACAGCCGGCGGTGAAAACGTGAGGTATGGTTTCGTCGCCGTGTACGTCGATAAACGCATCGACGCCATACTTTTGCATCTGCTGCTGAACGAATAGCACTTCCGGGCTGATGTCCTGGCTGGCGTTCTGCCAGGCCCGGTTCAAGTCCTGCCCCATGGCGTTGGTGCGCAGGTGGCCGTGGAACGCGCCGTCCGGGTTCATGTTCGGCACCAGATACAGATCGGCGCTGGCCAGCAGTTTGTTCAATACCGGATCATCCTGGCGCTCCAGACGCTCGATCACACCTTCCATGAACCATTCAGCCATGTGCTCGCCCGGATGCTGCTGGGCGATGATCCAGATTTTGCGCTGGCCTTCGGCACCGGTGCCTTTGCGCAGCAGCTGAATGTCGCGGCCCTCGACACTTTTGCCGGTCGCCAGCAATTCGGTGCCAGCCTTGCTTAGCGCTTGCTCGATCAACCAGTCGTGGCGGCCGCGGCTGTAGGGTTCGAAGTAGGCGAACCAGGCGTGGGTCTGTTCGGCTTCGAGGCAGAAGCGCAGGCTGTCGCCTTCGAAGCTGGTGGGGATGCGGAACCAGTTGACGTGATCATACGACGCCACCGCTTGATAGCCCGGCCAGCCTTTGCTGTAGGTCGATTGGCTGGCGTTGACCAGGCGAAACCAGTGTTCCTGGTGCACATGCAGGCCGCTGGCCTTGAAGTGGAACCACTGAAAATGAGCGCTGCGGGTGTCCGGGCGGATGGCCAGGACGGGACTGAGCGGGTTGCTGATATCGATGACTTGGATATTGCCGCTGTCGAAATTGGCGCTGATGTCGAACGAAGATTTGGCCACGGTCATGGTCGGTTCCTGATCAGGATTTTTATGACCGGTACTTTACACGCAGGCAGGGCTGAAACCGAGGGGAATCGCGGGTGTAGCGGGGGGCGTCTTCCGTGACGCGCCAGCAGCTTAGAGGCTATGCGATTGATTCTCAAGTGCTGATTGCCATTAGTTTCGCCCAATGTGGCTGGGCTCGGCTTGCCAATCAATATTCTTTTGATATTATCCGCGCCATCGAATTTGCAGCACCCAAAGACTTCATTAGCCTGAAGACACAAGCCCGAAAAACGGGCAAAAAAAGACCCGGCAAAAAGCCGGGTCAAAAACCGTGATTAGCCTGATGAGGAGATAGTCCAGAAGACCGACCTAAGGTCTCTGGTCCATCGACTGATCTCGCGACCAGCTGCTTGCAATAATAATCATTATCATTTGCAAGTCAAATGTTTTTATCTGCGCGATGGGAAAATTCTTTCCTGTCCGCCCGTACCTTGTCCGCCGTGACTTCGTCGTTGTCGATCGAATGGTCGACCATCGCCCGCGCCATATCCACCATGTGCACCACCGAAAAGGCCAGATCGCGACTGGTGCCTTGCAGGTTTTCTGCGGCCTTGAACGCGGTGGCGGCTGCACATCGCAACAAGTCCGAGGCGTGCACCAGTGCTTCCTCGCCGCTGAGATGGCCTTTGACATTGAAAAAACGTTCGTCCGTCTCGGATTTCGAAACAGTCGGTTTCAAGTAATAGTCCAGCGCGCGCTGTGCGGCGGCATTGCCTTGAGGGGAGGTGAAGCTGGTGTCGATTTGCAGATCGGGCAGGTCTTTGCTGCTGATGTTCATCATGAAACGTCACTCCATGTTCGATTGAAAGTCCGTTCCTCTAGGATAGTACCGCCTGTATTTGTGACTAGGATTTAAATACTACAATATGTGTTTTGCCGGTCGAAGACGTCCGCGTAAGGTGCGGCACATGGATAAATGGATTGAGTTGGTCAAGGCCAAGATGAGTGAACTCAAAGTCACTCAAACAGAGCTCGGAGAGCGCGTCGGCATGTCCCAGGGCGGGATCGGTCATTGGCTGAACAAGCGTCGCGAACCCGGTGTTACCGAAATGAACCGCGTGCTCAAGGCGCTGGGAATGGACTTCCTTGAAGTCGTTCTGGTGATCCGCGAACCGCAGCCGACGCCGGAAGACGAGATGCCGCTGGCGCAGAAGTACAACCCGTACTTCCGTTATCCGGTCTGCGATTGGCGTGCACCGTGCGAAGTGCGTGACACTGCGGCGAGCTATCCCGGAGCATCAGCGAAGCAGCGCTTCGAACTGACGGATTACCACGCTCGCGGCGGTGCGGCGTTCTGGCTGACGGTGACGGGGGATTCGATGACCGCGCCGAGCGGCCAGAGCGTTGCCGAGGGCATGCTGATTCTGGTCGATCCGGAGTTGGAGGCAGTGCCTGGCAAACTGGTGATCGCCCAGTGGCCGGACAGCGAAGAGGCGATTTTCCGCAAACTCGACGAACAGGCCGGCCAGCGTTACCTGGTGCCGCTCAATCCAACCTGGCCGAAAACCCTGCTCACCGATGAATGCCGGATCATCGGCGTGGTGGTTCAGGCAACGGCGCGTTACTGAACGGATCGATCCTCGCGCAAGGCCAGGATCGACCCTTTTATTTCATCCCTCTTCCAGTTCAACCAAAGCGCTGCCTTCGCTGACCATATCGCCTTCCTGGCAATACAGCGCTTTGATCACACCGGCCTTCGGCGCACGGATGCTGTGTTCCATCTTCATGGCTTCAAGCACCACCAGTTGCGCCCCGGCCTCAACCGACTGTCCCGTTTCGACCAGCACGCGTACGATGCTGCCGTTCATTGGCGCGGTCAGACCGCCCTGATGGCTGTGGCTGGCCTCGACGGCGCTGATCGGATCGAACGCTTCGATGCGCCGCAACTCGCCGTCCCATTCCAGATACAACGCGCCAGCCTGACGAATCGCCCGCAATGTGCGGCGCACGCCGTCATGCTCGACGACCAGCGCTTCGCCCAGCAGTGTCGCAGAGGCCGCAGAGCCCAAAGTCAGCGCGCGATCCTGTCCCTCGCAACTCAAATGCAAGGTGATTTGCGCCGGCAAACCTGCGCGCAAACCACTACCGCAAGACCAGGGCGAGGCGGGATCATCCGCCCGCGCACGCTGCGGCAGACTCTGCGCAAACGCCTGCGCCGCCGCCTGCCAGAACTCATCGCTCAACGTGCCTGGTGCTGGCAGCAATTGCTCCTGATAGCGCGGAATGAACCCGGTATCCAGCTCTGCCGCCGCAAACGCCGGATGCGCGATGATCCGGCGCAGGAAATTGATGTTGGTCTTCAGCCCGCCAATCGCAAACTCGTCGAGCATGCTCAACAGACGCAAGCGCGCCTGTTCGCGATCTTCACCCCAAGCAATCAGCTTGCCGAGCATCGGGTCGTAGAAGGGCGATATCTCGTCACCTTCCTCAACGCCGCTGTCCACCCGCCGCCCCGCGCCCTGTGCCGATTCGCGATACAAGTCCAGCCGCCCGGTGGCCGGCAGGAAATCATTCGCCGGATCCTCGGCATACAAACGCACTTCGATCGCATGACCATTGAGCGGCACCTGCGCCTGAGTGGTCGGCAGCGTTTCCCCACGGGCGACGCGAATCTGCCAGGCGACCAGATCAAGCCCGGTGATTGCTTCGGTCACCGGGTGCTCGACCTGCAGCCGCGTGTTCATCTCCATGAAGAAAAACTCGCCGCGCGCATCCAGCAAAAACTCCACGGTGCCGGCGCCGACATAACCGATCGCCTGCGCTGAACGCACGGCCGCTTCGCCCATTGCCCGGCGTAGCTCGGGCGTCAGGCCCGGCGCCGGGGCTTCTTCGACGACTTTCTGGTGACGACGCTGGATCGAGCAGTCGCGCTCGTTGAGATACAGGCAGTTGCCGTGCTGATCGGCGAACACCTGAATCTCCACGTGACGTGGCTTGAGCAAATACTTTTCCACCAGCATCCGCGAGTCGCCAAACGACGATTGCGCTTCGCGCTGCGCCGAGGCGAGGGCTTCAGCCAGTTGGCTGACATCCTCGACGACTTTCATGCCTTTACCACCGCCGCCGGCCGTAGCCTTGAGCAGCACCGGATAACCGATGCGTTCGCAGGCTTCGCGGAAGGTTTCGAGGTCCTGCGCCTCGCCGTGATAGCCCGGCACCAAAGGCACACCGGCCTTTTCCATCAACGCTTTGGCGGCGGATTTGCTGCCCATCGCGTCGATGGCCGAGGCGGGCGGGCCGAGGAAGATCAGCCCGGCGGCTTCGATGGCGCGGGCGAATCCAGCGTTTTCCGAGAGAAAACCGTAGCCGGGATGAATCGCCTGGGCACCGCTGGCCTTGGCGGCGGCGATCAATTTATCGATTTGCAGATAACTCTCGGCAGCCTTGCTGCCGCCCAGATCGACGCGGATATCGGCTTCACGGCTGTGGCGCGCATCGCGGTCGGTGGCGCTGTGCACAGCGACGGTAGTCAGGCCCAAGGCCTTGGCGGTGCGCATGACCCGGCAGGCGATTTCGCCACGGTTGGCCACCAGCACAGTGGTAATCACAGGTGCGCTCATCAACGCGACTCCTTGGTGGGTGCGGCTTGCCAGTTCGGTGGGCGTTTTTGCAGGAAGGCGCGCAAGCCTTCCTGGCCTTCAGGGCTGACGCGAATCCGCGCGATGGCATTTTCCGTGTAGCGGCGCAGGGCCGGGGTCAGCGCGCCGTTGCCGACTTCGCGCAGCAAGTCCTTGCTGGCGCGCATGGCCGCGGGGCTGTTGAGCAGCAGGTTGTCGATCCACTGTTCGACCTGATGCTCCAGTTCAGCCGCAGGATAGCTTTCGGCGAGCAAGCCGATCTCCCGCGCTCGCTGCCCGTTGAAGCGCTCGGCCGTCAGCGCATAGCGCCGCGCCGCACGCTCACCGATCGCCTGCACCACGAACGGGCTGATCACCGCTGGCGCCAGGCCGATGCGCACTTCCGACAGGCAGAACTGCGCGTCATCGGCGCCGATCGCCATGTCACAGCAACTGATCAAGCCCAGCGCGCCACCAAACGCCGCGCCCTGAACCACAGCCAGAGTGGGGATTTTCAGCTTGGCGAGGTTGTACATCAGCTCGGCCAGTTCGCGGGCATCGTCAAGATTGGTGTGGTAATCGAGTTCCGCCGATTGCTGCATCCAGGCCAGGTCGGCACCGGCACTGAAATGCTTGCCACGCCCGCGCAGCAGCAGGAAACGCAGGTTCGAATCGCTGGCGACCTTGTCGAGGGCGAGGATCAGTTCGCGGATCATCTCGGCGTTGAACGCGTTGTTTTTCTCCGCGCGATTTAGCCACAGCGTCGCGAAACCGCGTGGGTCGTTTTGCAGTTCGAGGGTATTGAAGTCGCTCATATTCATCCGTCTCCACGGTTCTTGTGGGAGCGAGCCTGCTCGCGAAAGCGGGGTATCAGTCGATCTATCCGCTGCCTGACAGAGCGCATTCGCGAGCAGGCTCGCTCCCACAAAAAAACATCACATCCGGAACACGCCGAAGCGGCTCGGTTCGATTGGCGCGTTCAGCGACGCGGACAGGGCCAGGGCCAATACATCGCGGGTCTGCGCCGGGTCGATGACGCCGTCGTCCCACAGCCTTGCGCTGGAATAATAGGGGTGACCCTGTTCTTCGTACTGATCAAGAATCGGCTGCTTGATCTCGGTCTCCTGCTCAGCGGTAAACGCCTGACCGCTGCGTTCGGCCTGTTCGCGTTTGACCTGCACCAGGACGCCTGCGGCCTGTTCGGCGCCCATCACGCCAATCCGCGCGTTCGGCCACATCCACAAGAAACGCGGATCGTAAGCGCGCCCGCACATGCCGTAGTTGCCGGCACCGAAGCTGCCGCCGATGATCACGGTGAATTTCGGCACCTTGGCGCAGGCCACTGCGGTCACCAGTTTCGCGCCGTGTTTGGCGATGCCGCCGGCCTCGTATTTCTGGCCGACCATGAAACCGGTGATGTTCTGCAGAAACAGCAGCGGGATGCCGCGCTGGCAGGCCAGTTCGATGAAGTGCGCGCCTTTCTGCGCGGCTTCGGCGAAGAGGATGCCGTTGTTTGCCAGAATCGCGATCGGGTAGCCGTGCAAGTGCGCGAAACCGCAGACCAGCGTGGTGCCGAACAGCGCTTTGAATTCATCGAACACCGAGCCGTCGACCAGCCGCGCAATCACTTCGCGCACATCGAATGGCTGCTTGGCGTCAGCCGGAACCACGCCGTACAACTCGTCGCTGGCGTACAGCGGCGCGATCGGCGTGCGTTGCTGCACCTCGCCGAGCTTGCGCCAGTTGAGGTTGGCGACGCTGCGGCGGGCGAGGGCGAGGGCGTGTTCGTCGTTCTCGGCGTAATGGTCGGCCACACCAGACGTCTTGCAATGCACATCGGCGCCGCCCAGATCTTCGGCACTGACCACTTCGCCGGTCGCGGCTTTCACCAGCGGCGGGCCGGCGAGGAAAATCGTCGCCTGGTTGCGCACCATGATCGCCTCGTCCGCCATCGCCGGCACATACGCGCCGCCAGCGGTGCACGAGCCCATGACCACGGCGATCTGCGGGATGCCCATGGCGCTCATGTTGGCCTGATTGAAAAAGATCCGCCCGAAGTGCTCGCGATCCGGAAACACTTCGTCCTGACGCGGCAGGTTGGCGCCACCGGAATCCACCAGATAAATGCACGGCAGGCGATTCTGCTGGGCGATGGTCTGCGCGCGCAGGTGTTTTTTCACGGTGAGCGGGTAATACGAGCCACCTTTCACCGTCGCATCGTTGGCGACGATCATGCACTCGACGCCTTCAATGCGACCGATCCCGGCGATCACCCCGGCAGCCGGCACGTCTTCGCCGTAAACCGCATGGGCGGCCAGTTGGCTGATTTCGAGAAACGGCGAGCCCGGATCGAGCAAGCGATTGATGCGCTCGCGCGGCAGCAATTTACCCCGCGAGGTGTGGCGTTCCTGAGCTTTGACACCGCCACCCTGCGCGACTTGAGCGAGCAAGGTGTGCAGCGCGTCGACCTGTTTGAGCATCGCCGCACTGTTGGCGGCGAACTCCGCCGAGCGCGGGTTGAGCTGAGTGTGCAGAATCATTGGGCTTACTCCGTAAGCAGCTTCTAGCTACAAGCGGCAAGCTGCAAGTTGGGGCAAGAGCGTGGTTCTCTTGCAGCTTGCGGCTTGCAGCTGACGAAATTCATTTCGTCTCGTTGAACAATTCGCGGCCGATCAGCATGCGGCGGATTTCGCTGGTGCCTGCGCCGATTTCGTAGAGCTTGGCGTCGCGCAGCAGGCGGCCGGCGGGGAATTCGTTGATATAGCCATTGCCGCCGAGAATCTGGATCGCGTCGAGGGCCATTTGCGTGGCGCGTTCGGCGGTGTAGAGGATCACCCCGGCAGCGTCCTTACGGGTGGTTTCGCCGCGCTCGCACGCCTGGGCCACCGCGTAGAGGTAGGCGCGACTGGCGTTGAGCTGGGTGTACATGTCGGCGACTTTGCCCTGGATCAGCTGGAATTCGCCGATGCTCTGGCCGAACTGCTTGCGGTCATGGATGTACGGCACGATCAGGTCCATGCACGACTGCATGATCCCGGTCGGGCCGCCGGAGAGCACTACGCGTTCGTAATCGAGGCCGCTCATCAGCACTTTCACGCCACCGTTGAGCACGCCGAGAATGTTTTCCTCCGGTACTTCGACGTCATCGAAAAACAACTCGCAGGTGTTGGAGCCACGCATGCCAAGCTTGTCGAACTTGTTGCTGCGGCTGAAGCCTTTCCAGTCACGCTCGACGATGAACGCAGTAATGCCGTGCGGGCCTTTTTCCAGATCGGTCTTGGCGTAGATCACGTACGTATTGGCGTCAGGGCCGTTGGTGATCCAGGTTTTGCTGCCGTTGAGTACGAAGCGATCGCCGCGTTTGTCGGCGCGCAGCTTCATCGAGACCACGTCGGAACCGGCGTTGGGCTCGCTCATCGCCAGGGCGCCGACGTGCTCGCCGCTGATCAGCTTCGGCAGGTATTTGGTTTTCTGTTCGTGGTTGCCGTTGCGGTTGATCTGGTTGACGCAAAGGTTGGAGTGCGCGCCATAGGACAACGCCACCGACGCCGAGCCACGGCTGATTTCTTCCATCGCCACCACATGCGCGAGGTAACCCAGACCTGCGCCGCCGTACTCCTCCGGCACGGTGATGCCGAGCAGGCCCATGTCACCGAATTTGCGCCACATGTCGGCGGGGAACAGGTTGTCGTGGTCGATCTGCGCGGCGCGCGGGGCGATCTGATCGGCGACGAAGGACTGCACCTGATCGCGCAGCATGTCGATGGTTTCACCGAGGGCGAAATTCAGGGATGGATAGCTCATGAGGCACCTTTTGGCTTTTTTATCGGGTGGAGCGCACGACGAATCGGCGTTCAGCTTTACGTTAACGTAAAGCTTCCGGAGTTCGACTGTCAATCGGCTTTACGTAAGCGTCAACTTGGGCGAGAGTAAGGACAGTTCAGGATCAGATATCGGTTTGTTTCTGGTGGGAGCGAGCCTGCTCGCGAAAGCGCTGTATCAGTCGCCCTCAAGGCTGAATGACGCAGCGTATTCGCGAGCAGGCTCGCTCCCACAGGGATTCAAAACCGGGAAAACCCACTAATAAAGACAATAGGGGTCGTCATGGATCTACCCAGTGCAAACCCGCAGCGCAGCTACACCCGTGGCTCTCAGGACAAAGCCCTGCTGGCGATGACCATCGGTCAGCGCTTCGATCAGACTGTCGCGCAATACCCGGACGGCGAGGCTTTGGTGGTGCGCCATCAACAGTTGCGTTACTCCTGGCGGCAACTGGCCGACGCGGTGGATGAGCAGGCCAGGGCCTTGCTCGCACTGGGCTTGCAGACCGGTGATCGCCTCGGCATCTGGGCGCCGAATTGCGCGCAGTGGTGCATCACCCAGTTCGCCACGGCGAAGATCGGCGTGATCCTGGTCAACATCAATCCTGCCTACCGCAGCTCCGAACTCGAGTACGTGCTCAAGCAATCCGGCTGCCAGTGGCTGGTCTGTGCCGGAGCGTTCAAGACCTCGAATTACCATGAAATGCTCCAGGGCCTGGCGCCAGAATTGGCCGAGCACGCCATCGGTCAGCTGCGCAGCGAACGCCTGCCGGAGCTGCGCGGGGTGATCAGCCTCGATGCCAATCCGCCGCCGGGTTTTCTGCCGTGGTCGCAGCTCAGCGATCTGGCCGTCAGCGTCTCGCCCGATCAATTGCGCGAACGCAGCGCCAGTCTGCATTTCGATCAACCGGTGAACATCCAGTACACCTCCGGCACCACCGGTTTCCCCAAGGGCGCGACCCTCAGTCACTACAACATTCTCAACAACGGCTACATGGTCGGCGAAAGCCTCGGCCTGACGACTGCCGATCGTCTGGTGATTCCGGTGCCGCTGTATCACTGCTTCGGCATGGTCATGGGCAACCTCGGTTGCGTCACCCACGCCAGCACGATGATTTACCCCAATGACGCTTTCGATCCGGCGCTGACCCTGCAAGCGGTGGCCGAAGAAAAAGCCACGGCGCTGTACGGTGTGCCGACCATGTTTATCGCCATGCTCGATCAGCCGCAGCGGCAGACCTTCGACCTGTCGAGCCTGCGCACCGGGATCATGGCCGGCGCGACCTGTCCGATTGAGGTCATGCGCCGGGTCATCAACGAAATGCACATGAGCGAAGTGCAGATCGCCTACGGCATGACCGAAACCAGTCCGGTGTCGCTGCAGACCGGTCCAGCGGATGAGCTGGAGTTGCGTGTCACCACGGTCGGCCGCACCCAGCCGCAACTGGAAAGCAAGATCATCGACACCGCCGGCAACCTTGTGCCGCGCGGCACCATTGGCGAATTGTGCACGCGCGGTTACAGCGTGATGCTCGGCTACTGGAACAACCCGCAGGCCACCGCCGAAGCCATCGATGAGGCGGGGTGGATGCACACCGGCGACCTGGCGAGCATGAACGAGGAGGGTTACGTCAACATCGCCGGGCGTAACAAGGACATGATCATTCGTGGCGGGGAGAACGTTTATCCGCGTGAGCTGGAGGAATTCTTCTTCACCCATCCGGCGGTGGCGGACGTGCAGGTGATCGGTATTCCGTGCTCGCGCTACGGTGAGGAAATCGTCGCCTGGATCAAATTCCACCCGGCCACAGCGCCTCGGAGCTGGAGCTGCAAGCCTGGTGCAAGGAGCGCATCGCCCATTTCAAGACACCGCGTTACTTCAAATTCGTCGACGCGTTTCCGATGACGGTGACGGGCAAGATCCAGAAATTCAGGATGCGTGAGATCAGTATCGAGGAGCTGAAAACAATCGAGGGATAATCACAAAATTTCTGTGGGAGCGAGCCTGCTCGCGAATGCGGTGTGTCATTCAGCGCAAATGTGTCTGGCACACCGTTTTCGCGAGCAGGCTCGCTCCCACAGGGATGCAGTGATAGAGAGACGAATTGCAGAAAGCACAAAGGGGAGCCGAAGCTCCCCTTTAATTTGTCGTTGCGTGCTCTTTTTATTATTGAGGGTCGGTCTGTTGTTGTTTTTGGCAACCGTGGCCCTGTACAGCTTTTTGGCGACCCCCATCCGGGGTCAAGAGCAAACGTATTTTTTTGAGCGCTGATCTGCTTTCTCGTTTAACGATCCAACCGATTCGGGAGCTACCTGAAGGTAGTTTTATTGTTCTCTGCCCGGTTGCGGGTCACTCCTGAGAGCACCCTGAAAAGCACACCTTCTCCAAAAAAATCTGTTAGCTGCGTCTCTGCCGTGTTGTTCTTGTTATGTCAGAGTCGTTTCGTCTTGTTTTTATTGGTTTGCGGCTTTTTATTCTTGTTATGCCATAGAGATAGCAGGTGTCGTGCCAACTTTTAAAAAGTCTTATAAATCAGTGATTTAAGTTTTTCGGGCTTTTTCACCCCAGGGCAAAGCCAGACAATTTGTTTCCGTGTTACTCGCTTTTGCCCACTTCACTGATCCAGCGGTAACACCTCACTGCGCGCTGCGTGCCTTGGCCACTCGCGAACCGCTCGGGCGGCCGAGCACTGCACTGATCTGCTGGCCCGCGGCAATCAAGGCGTTCAGATCGATACCGGTCTCGATGCCCAGGCCATTGAGCAGGTACACCACGTCTTCGGTGGCAACGTTACCGCTCGCGCCTTTGGCGTACGGGCAGCCGCCGAGGCCGGCGATAGAGCTGTCGAACACTGCAATGCCTTCGAGCAGGCTGGCGTAGATGTTGGCCATGGCCTGGCCATAGGTGTCGTGGAAATGCCCGGCGAGTCTGTCCCGTGGCACCTGCGCCGAGACCACCTCGAACAGGCGCCGGGTCGCGCCCGCCGTGCCGGTGCCGATGGTGTCGCCCAGCGACACTTCATAGCAGCCCATCGCGTACAGTTCGCGCGCGACCATCGCCACTTGCTCCGGCGCGACCGTGCCTTCATACGGGCAGCCCAGCACACAGGAAACGTAACCGCGCACGGTAACGCCGTGTTGTTTGGCGGCCTCCATGATCGGCGCAAACCGCGCCAGGCTTTCGTTGATCGAGCAATTGATGTTGCGCTGCGAGAACGCCTCGGAGGCGGCGGCGAACACCGCGACTTCCTTGACCCCGGCGGCGAGCGCGTCTTCAAAGCCGCGCAGGTTCGGCGCCAGCGCGCCGTAGGTCACGCCGGGCTTGCGCTGAATTTGCGCGAACACCTCGGCGGAGCCGGCCATCTGCGGCACCCATTTGGGCGAAACGAAACTGCCGACTTCGATGTAGCCGAGCCCGGCGGCACTCAGGGCATCGACCAGTTGCACCTTGTCAGCGACGCTGATCGGTTGGGCTTCGTTCTGCAGGCCATCGCGCGGGCCGACTTCGATCAGGCGTACTTGGGAGGGGAGGGACATGGGTGGGACCTGCCTGTTTTTTTAGTTCACGAAGAACCCTGTGGGAGCGAGCCTGCTCGCGAAAGCGGTGGATCAGTCACCGTTAATGTTGGATGACAGAATGCATTCGCGAGCAGGCTCGCTCCCACAGGGGCGCCAGTGTTGGCTAGACCGCCTGCTGGCTCTTGAGCGTCTGCTCCAATGCCTGCACGCAGCGCTCTTCAGCAGTGTCCAGCTCGAGTTTCATCTGTTCGATATCCAGCAACTGCTGTTCGAGCTGTTCGCGGCGTTCGCTGATTTTTGCCAGCATGCTGTTGAGCTGTTTGGTGTTACCGCCGGACGGATCATAGAGTTCGATCAGCTCGCGGCATTCGGCCAGGGAAAAACCGATGCGCTTGCCGCGCAGGATCAGCTTCAGAGTGACCTTGTCGCGCGGCGAATAGATACGTTCCTGGCCACGACGCTCGGGGCTGAGCAGGCCTTGCTCTTCATAAAAGCGGATCGCCCGGGTGGTGATGTCCAGCTCGCGGGCGAGGTCGGAAATGCTGTAGGTCTGACTGCTCATGAAAGCGCTCGGAAAAGGGGCATGGCGCTAAGCTAATCGGTGGTTTACGTTTACGTCAAGCGGGATGGTTTTGGGGTGTCCGTACAGGCCTCTTCGCGAGCAGGCTCGCTCCCACATTCGACCGCGTTCCTTCAGATGAAATGCAATTCATTGTGGGAGCGAGCCTGCTCGCGAAGAACGATAACGCGGTAAAAAAGCCCTACACCTTCTCCAGCTTCTTCTCCTGCGCCGTCACCTGTTGGCACAACTCGATCATCTGCTCGCGCATCCAGCGGTTGGCCGGGTCCTGGTCGGTGCTCTCATGCCAATACAGGTGCGTTTCCACCGAGGGCACATCATTCACCGGCAAATTGAACGATTGCAGATCATGGCGGCGGGCGAAGCGTTCCGGCACGGTCATGACCATGTCGGTCTGCTGCATCACTTGCGAGGCCATCAGATAGTGCTGCGAGCGCAGGGCGATCTTGCGCTGGATGCCCATTTTGCCCAGCGCCAGATCGACATAGCCCAGCCCACTGCGGCGGCTGGAAATATGGATGTGAGTCAGCGACAAATAGTCATCGAGACTGAGCTTTTCCTTGCCCGCCATCGGATGGCCCTTGCGCATGGCGCAGACGTAACGGTCATCCATCAGCTTGACGTGGCGCACCTGCGGGTCGGTGTTGAGCGGCGCATCCACAGCGAAATCCAAACGCCCGGCGGCCAGTTCCTTGGTGGTTTCCCGGCGTTTGGACAGAAAGCTTTCGATGATCACCGTCGGCGCCAGGCGGCGCAGGCGCTGGAACAGGGGCGGCAGAATGATTGCCTCCGTCAAATCGGTCATGCTGATGCGATAAGTCTTGGCCGCCTGCGCCGGGTTGAAGATGCGGCTTTCCTGCACCGACACGCGCAGCAGCGACAGGGCGTTGCGCACCGGGCCGATGATGTTTTGCGCCATCGGCGTGGGCACCATGCCTTGGGCAGTACGCACGAAGAGCGGGTCGTTGAAGGTTTCGCGCAACCGCGCCAGGGCGTTGGACACCGCCGGCTGGGTGATACCGACAATCTGCCCGGCGCGGGTCAGGTTGGCTTCGGTGTAGATCGCGTCGAAGACGATGAAAAGGTTCAGGTCGACCTTGCTCAGATTCATAACGCGGCTTCTCTTGTTATTAAGTGCAAGTGTTTTGGGGCTGACGATCAGCGGATCATATATTGGTGATGAATGTTTATACACGCCGAGAATAGGCTAGGTAAATGATCAGCGCTGTTCTAGCATCGATTGCATGACTTGAACAACCTCTGCCCGAGAAGGTAACTACCCATGGATTTCGCTTATTCGCCCAAGGTGCAAGAACTGCGTGAGCGCGTGACCGCGTTCATGGACACTTACGTTTACCCGGCCGAAGCGGTGTTCGAACGCCAGGTCGCCGAGGGCGATCGCTGGCAGCCGACTGCGATCATGGAAGAGCTCAAGGCCAAGGCCAAGGCTGAGGGTCTGTGGAATTTGTTTCTGCCTGAGTCCGAGCTGGGCGCCGGCCTGAGCAACCTCGAATATGCGCCATTGGCGGAAATCATGGGCCGTTCCCTGCTGGGGCCGGAGCCGTTCAACTGCTCGGCGCCGGACACCGGCAACATGGAAGTATTGGTGCGCTACGCCAACGAAGAGCAGAAACAGCGCTGGCTCGAGCCGCTGCTGCGCGGCGAGATCCGTTCGGCGTTCGCCATGACCGAGCCCGACGTGGCATCTTCCGACGCGACCAACATGGCCGCCCGTGCTGTGCGTGATGGCGATCAGTGGGTGATCAACGGCAAGAAATGGTGGACTTCCGGCGCCTGCGATCCGCGCTGCAAGATCCTGATTTTCATGGGCCTGAGCAACCCCGACGCGCCGCGTCACGCCCAGCACTCGATGATTCTCGTGCCGGTCGACACCCCCGGGGTGAAAATCGTCCGTCCGCTGCCGGTGTTCGGCTACGACGACGCACCGCACGGTCACGCCGAAGTGCTGTTCGACAACGTTCGCGTGCCGTACGAAAACGTCCTGCTCGGTGAAGGACGCGGCTTCGAAATCGCTCAGGGTCGCCTTGGCCCAGGCCGCATTCACCACTGCATGCGTTCGATCGGCATGGCCGAGCGTGCGCTGGAACTGATGTGCAAACGCTCGGTGAGCCGCACCGCATTCGGCAAACCGCTGGCCCGTCTGGGTGGCAACATCGACAAGATCGCCGACTCGCGGATGGAGATCGACATGGCGCGTCTGCTGACGTTGAAAGCGGCGTACATGATGGATACCGTCGGCAACAAAGTGGCGAAGAGCGAGATCGCGCAGATCAAAGTGGTTGCGCCGAACGTGGCCTTGCGGGTGATCGACCGGGCGATCCAGATGCATGGCGGGGCAGGGGTGTCGAACGATTTCCCGCTGGCCTACATGTATGCGATGCAGCGCACCCTGCGTCTGGCCGACGGCCCGGACGAAGTGCACCGCGCGGCGATCGGCAAGTTCGAGATCGGCAAGTATGTGCCGAAGGAGATGATGCGTAGCGGCCAGTAACACCGCGTCGCCTCATTCGCGAGCAGGCTCGCTCCCACAAGATTTGTGCACGCCACAGATCCAATGTGGGAGCGAGCCTGCTCGCGAAAGGGCCTGTACACTCAGCACATCGACATCAGGATCAATACACCCAAACCTCAACCCGCCGATTCTTGATCCGCCCTTCATCCGCACTGTTGGTCGCCACCGGCATCAGCGCACCAAAGCCACGGACTTCGCGCATGACCACACCGTTTTTGACCAGCTCGCGCCGCACCGCCATCGCTCGCAGCTTCGACAGCAGATCGGCCCGCGCCGGGTCATCCTTCAAATCACCAAACCCCACCAGCGTCACCGCCCGTTCGGTCTTGCCATGGCGCTTTATATAGTCGAGCACCCGCGCCAGATCCTGCCGCGCCTTGTTGTCCAGACTGGCGCTGCCCTCGGCAAAACGGAAATTCACTGTCAGACGCTGGGCATGCCGGCTGAGGGATTGGTAACCCTCGGGCATCAGCGCATTCGGCGCCACGCTCATGGCTTGTACGGTCTGGCTGACAAAACCGCTGGCCGCGACGATCGCCTGACCCTCTGGGCTCTGGGCAAAGCTGGCCAACGCCTGCGCCCACTGATTCTGTGTGTCAGGCGGCAGATAAAAGAACAGGCGCCGCGACAGCGGATAGTCTTCGGTGGCGATCAGGCTGTTCAGCGGCAGCATCGCTTGCGACGCGCCGTCGGCAATCGCCACGGCTTTGGCCTGACGCACGTAAGGCAAGCCGATGAAGCCGATACCTTGCGGATCGGCGCTGACGGCGTCGGACAATTGCTCGCTGGATTCGAAACGTTTCGCCGCGCTGCTCAGACTTTTCCCACGCCGGCTCAGGACCAGTTCCTTGAAGGTGTCGTATGTTCCCGACTGATCATCCCGCGCATATAAATGAATGGCGCCGCCACGGCCACCGAGTTCTTCCCAGGTTTTCACTTCGCCGGCAAAAATCCGCGCCAGTTGCTCGGTGTTCAACTGCTCAAGCGGGTTGGCCGGGTTGAGGATGATCGCCAGGCCGTCGATGGCAATGACTTGCTCGGCCGCCGGACTTTTCAGATCGCCGAGGGTTTGCAGGGCAAGCAGTTCGCTGTCCTTGATCTCACGGGAAGAGGCGGCCAGATCGGCGCTGGCGTTTTTCAACGCAGCGAAACCGGTGCTGGAACCGTGAGCGGCAACTTCGATGATCACGCGTTGCCCTTGTGCGGTCTGGCCGACGATGCGTTGTTCGTTGGCGGTGTCCGGGGGTTCGCGGTGGATTTTCAGCAGGCCTTGTTGCTGCAAAAGACCTTCGACCAGCGCCGGACCCAGATCGGCACCGATGGTGTTGGAACCCTGAATGCGTAAAGCCGGGCCGTTTTCGGGGATCGGCAGGGCGGCGGCGTAGATCGACAGCCAGCCACTCAACAGGAAAACGCAGAGAACACGCAGGGTCATGCCGGCACCGAATCAAGCCAAGGGGATTGCCGGGGAGATTAAGTCAGGCGCGTGACCGAAATATGACAGGGGATTACCTGTGGGAGCGAGCCTGCTCGCGAAGGCGCCGTGTCAGTCGAAAAATTTGTCGCTGATCCACCGCATTCGCGAGCAGGCTCGCTCCCACAATGAAAATTCCCTCAGTCTGGATCAGGCCAGCTCAAGCCAGATCGGCGCATGGTCCGATGGCTTTTCCATGCCGCGCAGTTCGTAGTCCACGCCGGCATCCTTGACCCGTGGCAGCAGGCCATGGGACGCCAGAATTACATCGATGCGCAGGCCGCGTTTGGGCTCATCTTCAAAGCCACGGCTGCGGTAGTCGAACCAGCTGAACATGTCGCTCACGTCGGGATTGAGGTGACGGTAGCTGTCGGTCAGGCCCCAGTTTTTCAGGCGCGCCATCCACTCGCGTTCTTCCGGCAGGAAGCTGCATTTGCCGGTTTTCAGCCAGCGCTTCATGTTGTCCGGGCCGATGCCGATGTCGCAGTCTTCCGGGGAAATGTTCACATCGCCCATCACCACCAGTGGCTGTTCGTTGTGGAACTGGCTTTCCAGCAGCGCTTGCAGATCGCTGTAGAAACGCTCCTTGGCGGGGAATTTGGTTGGATGGTCACGGCTTTCACCTTGTGGGAAATAGCCGTTCATGATCGTCACCGGCACGCCGTTGGCATCGGCGAAAGTGCCCCAGATAAAGCGCCGTTGCGCGTCTTCTTCATCGGTGGCAAAGCCTTTATGGATGGCGATCGGCTCGTTGCGCGAGAGCAGGGCGACACCGTAATGACCCTTCTGGCCATGGAAATGCACGTGATAGCCGAGGGCGCGGATGTCATCGTGGGGGAACTGGTCGTCGTGGACCTTGGTTTCCTGCAGGCCGATCACGTCGGGCTGATGTTTTTCGATCAGCGCTGCCAGCTGATGCGGACGGGCACGCAGTCCGTTGATGTTGAAGGAAACAATCTTCATGGTCGGCAGTCCTGGCAAAAGGGCGATGCTAGCTGACATGGGGGAGATGGGCCAGTGTGGGACAAATCATTTTGGCCTGTGGGATTTGTGATGCCCTATGCAGCGCCTCTGTGGGAGCGAGCCTGCTCGCGAAGAGGCCGGCGAGATCGATGAAGATCCCGACTTGGTCTATACCTGTCAGGGGAACCACCACATCCGCCCAAGGTTCGTACCAACAAGCGCGCCAGCCTCCGAGCGCGCCCCGGGGAGAATCACTGCAATGCCTGAAACCCAGACCGCCGTTGCCGACATCCATATGCTCGACCGCGGCTATTCGCGCGAAGCCCGCTCGTTGCTGTATCAGGCCTATCGCCACGAGCCGACCTTCGGCTACCTGTTCGAAGCCGAACGTCCCGGCTATGAACAACGCGTACGCGCCACGGTGCGCGAGCTGGTCAAACAGCATTTTCTTCAGGACCTGCCGGCGATCGGCCTGTTGGTCAACGATCGCTTGATCGGCATCGCCCTGATCGCACCGCCGCAACGGCGCCTGGGCGTTACCGAAAGCTGGGCATGGCGCTTGCGCATGGTACTCAGCACCGGTTTTCGCTGCACCCGGCGTTATCTGGAATACCACGATGCCGTTGCTGCATGCGTGCCGGGTGACTCGGTGCACATGCTGCCGTTGCTCGGCGTTCACCCGCAGTTTCAAGGCAAACACTACGGCGAACAGTTGCTCACTGCGGTGCACAACTGGTGCGCGGTCGATGAAACCTCGCAAGGGGTGGTGCTCGACACCGGCAACCCCCGCTACCTGGAATTCTATAAAAGGCAGGGTTATCAGGAGATCGGCGAGGTTGCCGTCGGGCCGGTGCGCGAACACGTATTTTTCCACGCCAATCCGCAGGTGTTACAAACAGCAACGGGATAATGATCGAACTTCTTCACAAATTACCTGTTCTATCAGGCTCCCGAGCCCGTGATAGCATCCGCGCCTATGAAGTTTCCACGAAGATTTACCAGCGGCGTGCTGATGCTGTTATCCAGCTGCGCGGCGCTGGCGCAAAGTGAATTGGATGTACGGATCAAGCCGTCCAACGATGAACTCAAGGCCAATATAGAAGGCTATATCGGCAGCCTCGGCGATCGCGACGAAGAAGCCTTGCTGCGTTTCAGTCGCGGCGCCGAAGAGCAGGCGCGCAAAGCGGCGCAGGCGCTGGGCTACTACCAGCCGCAGATCGACAGTGACATCAAGGGCGGAGAAAAACCGCGTCTGGTGTTGAACATCGATCCCGGCGAGCCGATTCGCCTGCGCAACGTCACCGTGCGCGTCGACGGCCCGGCGGCCTCGCTGAAATCCTTTCGCGTGCCGAAAAGCGACCTGCTCAAGTCCGGCGCCGTGCTCAACCATGGCCGTTACGAAGACGCCAAGCGCGTGATCCAGAATCAGGCCTCGCGCTTCGGTTACTTCAGCGGTCATTTCACCAGCCAGAAACTCATGGTCGATCCCCGCGCGGGCGTGGCCGACATCGAATTGATCTACGACAGCGGCCCGCGCTATGCGCTGGGCAAAGTCAGTTTCGAGGGCGACACGCCGTTCGACGAAGACCTGCTGCAACGCATGGTGCCGTTCAAGGCAGGCGAGCCTTACGATTCGGAACTGATCGCCGAACTCAATCGCGATCTGCAATCGAGCGGCTATTTCGAAGGCGTGCGCGTCGACGCGGCACCGACGGCAGCGCAGAACGATGTGATTCCGGTCGCCGTCAAACTCGACACGCGCAAGCCGCGCACCATGGGCCTGGGCCTCGGTTATTCGACCGACGTCGGGCCACGGATCAAGGCCAACTGGACGCGCCACTGGGTCAACCCGCAGGGCGACAGCTATGGCTGGGAGGCCGAGCTCTCGGCGCCCCGGCAGAACGTAGGGCTGTTCTACGACATCCCGCTCGACCCGCCATTGACCGACAAACTGCGCTGGGCCGGCGGCTATCAGTTCGAAGACATCGAAGGCTCCGACACCCTCAGCAAGCTGCTGACGTTCGGCCCGGAATGGCACAGCAAGTTGCCCAGCGGCTGGCAGCGGGTGATCTCGCTGAAATGGCAACGTGAAGAATACGAACTCGGCGACGACTCCGGCCTGAGCACGTTGCTCATGCCCGGCATCAGTTATTCCTACCTGAAAAGCGACAACCGCATCGACCCGCGTAACGGCTATCGCCTGAGCTTCGAAAGCAAAGTGGCCAAGGAAGGCCTCGGTTCGGACAACAACCTTTTATACGGCACCGCGCTGGTCAAGGGCCTGACCACGGTGTTCGACAGGCACCGCCTGCTCGGCCGCGTGCAGGTCGGCGGCAGCGCCACCAACGGCTACAACTCGATTCCGCCATCGCTGCGCTTTTTTGCCGGTGGCGATCAGAGTGTGCGCGGTTACGACTATCAGAGCCTGTCGCCGAAAAACTCTGACGGCGACCGCATCGGTGGCCGCTACATGATTGCCGGCAGCGTCGAGTATCAGTATTCGATCGCCGAGAAATGGCGGGTCGCGACCTTCGTCGACCAAGGCAACTCTTTCAACAAACTCGAACTGCCCGACCTCAAGACCGGGGTCGGTGTAGGTGTGCGCTGGGTCTCGCCGGTCGGGCCGATCCGCCTTGACCTGGCCCATGCGCTGGACGACGACGGCGGCATCCGGCTGCACTTTTCCATGGGGCCTGAGCTGTGAAGCGTGGTGTGAAAATAACGGCGCTGACGCTGTTGGCGCTGGTCGTGTTGATTGTCTTGAGCCTGGCCGCGCTACTTGGCACGCAGGCTGGCAGTCGGTGGGCGTTGGGCCTGGTGCCCGGCTTGAGCGTGGAGAATTTCCACGGTCGCCTCGCTGGGCAGTGGAGTGCCGATCACCTGGTGTGGCAGCAGGACACCAGCCGCGTCGAGCTGAACAAGGCAATCTTCGCCTGGTCGCCGCTGTGCCTGACGCGCATGACCTTGTGCATCGATCAGCTCAAGGCCGATCAGGTGATCCTGCAATTCCCGCCGAGCGAAGAAACCACCGAGAGCGGCCCGATCAAACTGCCGGACCTGCAATTGCCGTTGGCCATCGAATTGGGCGACGTCGAGGTCGGCAGCCTGTTGTTCAACGGCAGCGAACAGCTCAAGGGCTTGCAACTGGCGGCGCACTGGACCGCACAAGGCCTGCAGATCGACAGCGTGAAATTGCAGCGCGACGAGCTCAGCCTGAACCTGTCCGGCCTGCTGCAACCGAGCGGCAACTGGCCGCTGACGATTCAGGGCGATTTGACTTTGCCGTCTCCCGGCAGCGAGCCGTGGACGCTGGCGCTGAAAGTTGAAGGTGATCTGCTGAAAACCCTCAACCTGCACGCCGACAGCCGCGGCTACCTCGACGGCCAGTTGAACGGCGAGCTGCAAGCGCTGGCGGAAAACCTGCCGGCCAGGGTGCGCATCACCAGCGACGCGTTCAAGCCGAGCGCCGATCTGCCGGACACCCTGCAATTCAATCAGCTTGTGCTCACGTGCGAAGGCGACCTGAAAAACGGTTATCAACTGCTCGGCAACGCATCGTTGCCCGCCGAGAAATCACCGGTGGCGCTGCTGCTCAAGGGCAAGGTTGACGCCAACGGCGCGCAGATCGCCGGCCTCGACCTCAACGCCAACGACACGCAAAGCCTCAAGCTCACCGGCAATGTCGACTGGAGCAAGGGTCTCAGCGCCCAGGCCAATATCAACTGGCAAGACTTCCCGTGGCACCGGCTCTATCCGGAGATCGACGAGCCACAAGTCGCATTGCGTACTTTCACTGGCGAAGTGTCCTACACCGACGGTCAGTACCTCGGCAACTTCGACGCTGCGTTGGATGGCCCGGCCGGGGCGTTCACCTTGAGCAGTCCGTTCAGTGGCAGTCTGGAACAGATCGCCTTGCCGCAACTGGTCATGCAGGCCGGGCAGGGCAAGGCCGAAGGACACGTGAATGTGCGCTTCGCCGATGGCATCGCCTGGGATACTGCGCTGGATCTGTCGGCGCTCAACCCGGCGTACTGGGTCGCCGAACTGCCGGGTACTCTGGCCGGGCCGTTGAAGAGTAAGGGCGAAATGAAGAATGATCAGCTCAGCCTCAGCGCCGTCCTCGACCTCAAAGGCAAATTGCGCGGCCAACCGGCGATTCTGCAGGCCAAGGCTGACGGCGCGGGCGAGCGCTGGAACCTCAACGCTCTGCAGATCCGCCTCGGCGACAACAGCATCAACGGCAAGGGCAGCCTGCAGGACAAACTCGGCGGACAGATCGACATCAAGCTGCCGCGTCTGGCCCAGTTGTGGCCGCAATTGCGCGGGCAGATCAACGGCCAGATCAACGTCGCCGGTACGCTGAAGGCGCCACAGGGCAAGCTTGATCTGCAAGGTTCGCAACTGGCCTTCCAGGACAATCGCCTGCAAAGCCTCAACCTCGACGCCACGCTCGACAGCGCGCAACGAGCGAAGATCAATCTCAAAGGCAGCGGCATTCAGACCGGCGACACCTCGCTGGGCACCCTGACCGCCAGTGCTCAGGGCGATATCAAAAGCCAGAAACTCAACCTCGACCTGATCGGACCGAAGCTGAAACTGGCGCTGGGTCTGGACGGCAATCTCGACAAGGGCAACTGGCGCGGACGCTTGGCCAGTGGCGACATTCAGGCCGGTGGCCAGGACTGGAAGCTGCAAAGCCCGGCCAGAATGGAGCGCCTGGCGGACGGCCAGATCAATTTCGGCGCGCATTGCTGGCTGTCCGGCAATGCCAGCCTGTGTGGCGAAGATCAGCGCCTGATGCCCGAGCCTAAGCTGCGTTATCACCTCAAGCAATTCCCGATCGAAAGCCTTGCGCAATGGCTGCCCAAAGACTTCGCCTGGCAGGGCCGGCTCAACGCCGATCTGCAACTGGACCTGCCCGCCAGCGGCCCGAACGGCGTGGTCAGTGTCGATGCCAGCGGCGGCACCCTGCGCGTGCGCGACAAGGATCGCTGGCTGGATTTCCCCTACCAGACCCTCAAACTCAGCAGCAAGCTCACGCCCAAGCGGGTCGACACCGAGCTCAATTTTGTCGGCGGCAAACTCGGCGAATTGCTGGTCCAGGCGCAGCTCAATCCGCTGCCGAAAAACAAACCGCTGAGCGGCTCCTTCCGTCTTTCCGGCCTCGATCTGTCGGTGGCGCGGCCGTTTGTACCGATGGTCGAGAAACTCACCGGCCGCCTCAACGGCAGTGGCACGATCTCCGGTGGTTTGCTCGCACCGCTGGTCAACGGCACCGTGCAGCTCAGCGATGGCGAAGTGTCCGGCGCCGAACTGCCGATGGAGCTGCAGAATCTGCAACTGACTGCGGCGATCGCCGGCGAGTCGATGCGCCTGGACGGAGGCTGGAACAGCGGCGAGACTGGCAAGGGCAGCCTCAACGGCAACGTCGCCTGGGGGCAGGCGCTGGTGGTCGATCTGGCGCTCAAGGGCACGCAATTGCCGGTCAGCGTCGAGCCCTACGCCAAACTGGAAATGGCCCCGGACCTGAAGATTTCCATGGCCGGCGATGAGCTGAAAGTTGCTGGCAAGGTGCTGGTGCCGAAAGGCGAAATCACCGTGCGCGAGCTGCCGCCATCGACGGTAAAAGTCTCCGACGACACGATCATCGTTGGCGCGCAGACCGAAGAGGGCAAACCACCGATCGCGATGAAAATGGACATCGACGTGATCGTCGGCCAGGACAAGCTGAGCTTTGCCGGTTTCGGCCTGACCGCCAATCTGCAAGGTCAGGTGCACATCGGCGACAACATGGACACCCGTGGCGAACTCTGGCTCAACGACGGCCGCTATCGCGCCTACGGCCAGCGCCTGACCGTGCGTCGCGCGCGTCTGTTGTTCGCCGGTCCCATCGACCAGCCGTATCTGGACATCGAAGCGATCCGCCAGACCGACGACGTCATCGCCGGCATTCGCCTGAGCGGCAGCGCCGAACAACCGACCACGCAGATCTTCTCCGAACCGGCGATGAGTCAGGAACAGGCGCTGTCGTACCTGGTGCTGGGCCGTCCGCTGAGCACCAGCGGCGAAGATAACAACATGCTCGCGCAAGCCGCGCTGGGCCTGGGCCTGATGGGCAGCGCCGGGGTCACCAGTGGTCTGGCCAAGGATCTGGGCATTGAGGATTTCCAGCTCGACACCCAAGGCAGCGGCAACGACACCAGCGTCGTCGCCAGCGGCAACATCTCCGAGAAACTCAGCCTGCGCTACGGCGTCGGCGTCTTCGAACCGGCCAGCACCATCGCCTTGCGCTACAAGCTGAGCAAGAAGGTCTACGTCGAAGCGGCGAGCGGCGTGGCGAGTTCGCTGGATATTTTCTACAAGCGGGATTTCTAGAGCGCGTTCTCTCCAATGATCGTTCCCACGCTCTGCGTGGGAATGCCTCAAGGGACGCTCTGCGTCCCGGCTCTCAAAAAAAACGGACGCAGAGCGTCCCCGGCTGCATTCCCACGCGGAGCGTGGGAACGATCCCGCGTGGCCGGTCAGTGATTAATTACAAAGCCCCCTAACTATTGCGTTGACATTCGCTGCCTAAGCAGTAACATCTCGACATACATTCACTGCCTAGGCAGTCATCAGGTCGACCCATGAAGCATTTCACTCCGGAAGAATTCAAACATTGCCACCTCGGCCTGTTGCTCGGTCGTGCCGCGTTGCTCAAGGACCGAATCATCGATACCCACATGGAACCCCACGGCATCACCGCCGCGCAGTTCAAGGTGTTGATCATCATGGCCCAGTTCGGCGTCGACACGCCGGCCGAGCTGTGCCGCCATCTGTCGCTGGACAGCGGGTCGATGACGCGCATGCTCGATCGTCTCGAGCAGAAGGCTTTTCTGCTTCGTCAGCGCAGCGAAGGCGACAGGCGTCAGGTGCAGTTGAAACTGACCGAGCAGGGCCAGCAACTGGCTGATCGTCTGCCGCACATCGGTGCCGATGCGATGAATGAGCTGGCCGGCGCGATCTCCCGCGAAGAGTTGAAAACCCTGGAATACATCCTGAAGAAAATCCTCCTGGCCGCCGGTGACCCGATCACCGTCCAGCGTTTGGGTGAACACAATGAACGCTAAAATCATGCGCAGCAGCCTGACGCTGTTGCTGTCGGCGATGATCCTCACCGGTTGCGCCAATTACAGCGGCCTCGACACCGAAGGCCAACGCCTCGACGCGAAGAGCCTGAAGACAGCGCAGTCTCTCGAAGGCGTCACCCTGTCGCCGGCGGCGTGGCCGAAAAGCGATTGGTGGAGCAGCCTCGGTGATCCGCAGCTCGACGGCCTGATCCGCGAAGCCCTGCATGACAGCCCGGACATGCAGATCGCCGCAGCCCGCGCCCATCAGGCCAGTGCCGCCGCCTATGCCGCCGACGCCGAGCGTTATCCGACCCTCGACGCCAGCGCCGGCATCAGCCGTTCGCGGCTGGCTCGTGATCAGGATCCGCTGGGGCAGGGCGGGGCTTACGCGACGGTGCGCAATGTCAGCGCCGGCTTCAATTACAACTTCGATTTGTGGGGCGGTCAGCGCGCTGCCTGGGAAGCCGCACTCGGCGAGGCTCGTGCTGCTGAAGTCGACCGTCAGGCGGCGCAGCTGACACTTGCCGCTGACGTCGCCCGTGCGTATAGCGATCTCGGTCAGGCGCACATCGTTTACGACCTTGCCAGCGAAGACCTCAAGCGCACCCGGCAAATGCTCGACCTCAGTCAGCGCCGCTTGAGTTCGGGGATCGACAGCCAGTACCAGTTCCAGCAAACCCAGAGTCTGGAAGCCAGTTCTCAAGCGAGCCTGATCGACGCGGAAAAACGCCTGAACAGCGCGAAAATCGCCTTGGCGGTATTGCTCGGCAAAGGCCCGGATCGTGGCAACGAAATCGCTCGACCGAAAGTTCTGCAAGCCAGCGCCGTGGCGGTGCCGTCGGTGTTGCCGGCGGAACTGCTCGGCCGCCGCCCGGATCTGGTCGCGGCGCGCTGGCGTGTCGAGGCGGCGAGCAAAGACATCGATGCGGCGAAAACCCGCTTCTATCCCAACCTCAACCTGTCGGCCTCGGCCGGCGCCGAGTCGTTGCTGGGTGATGCGATGTTCGGTTCGGCCAGCCGCTTCTTCAACATCGCGCCGACCGTATCGCTGCCGATTTTCGATGGCGGACGCCTGCGCGCCAACTTTGATGCGCGCGACGCTGATTACGATCTGGCGGTGGCGCAGTACAACAAAAGCCTGGTGAAAGCCCTGGGTGATGTTGGCGACACCATCAACCAGCTGCGTGATATCGGCCGGCAGATCGGCGCGCAGCAACATGCCACCGACATTGCTCAGGATTCTTACAACACCGTCGTCCAGCGTTACGGTTCCGGCATCGGCAACTACCTGGACGTGCTCAGCATCGAGCAGCAATTGCTCCAGGCCCAGCGTCAGCTGGCGACCCTCAATGCCGAGCAGATCGACCTGTCGATTCAACTGATGCAAGCGCTGGGCGGCGGCTTTCAGGGTGAAAACCTGAACGCAGCCAACGCCAGCCCCGCCTCGTCGCACCATTAATTCAAGGTATTTGTCATGGCCACTGCCGAAAACACCCAAGCTCAAGACAACACCCCGGACACCGGCAACCCGCGCAAACGCAAGGTGATGCTGCTGGCCCTCGCCGTGGTCGTCCTGCTCGCCATTGCCGGCGTCTGGGCCTATCACGAGTTCATCGGGCGCTTTAACGAAAGCACCGACGATGCCTACGTCAATGGCAACGTCGTGGAAATCACACCGCTGGTCACCGGCACCGTGGTCAGCATCGGCGCTGACGACGGTGATCTGGTCCAGGAAGGCCAGGTGCTGGTCAACTTCGACCCCAACGATGCCGAAGTCGGCCTGCAAAGTGCCAAGGCCAAACTGGCCCGCACCGTGCGTCAGGTGCGCGGCTTATACAGCAACGTCGACGGCATGAAAGCCCAGGTCAACGCGCAGCAGGCCGAAGTGCAGAAAGCCCAGGACAACTACAACCGCCGCAAAAATCTGGCTCAGGGCGGGGCGATTTCCCAGGAAGAACTGTCCCACGCCCGCGACGACCTGACCTCGGCGCAGAACGCACTGGCTAACGCCAAACAGCAACTGAAAACCACCAGCGCGCTGGTCGACGACACCGTGGTCTCGTCGCATCCAGACGTGATGTCGGCGGCTGCCGATCTGCGTCAGGCCTATCTGACCAATGCGCGCAGCACCTTGATCGCGCCGGTCACCGGTTACGTCGCCAAGCGCACCGTGCAACTCGGTCAGCGCGTGCAGCCGGGCACCGCGTTGATGGCGGTGATTCCGCTGGATCAGCTGTGGATCGACGCCAACTTCAAGGAAACCCAACTGCGTGACATGCGCATCGGTCAGCCAGTGGATATCGAGGCCGATATTTATGGCAGCGATGTGAAATACAGCGGCACCGTCGACAGCCTCGGCGCCGGTACCGGCAGCGCATTTGCCTTGCTGCCGGCACAGAACGCCACCGGTAACTGGATCAAGATTGTTCAGCGTGTGCCGGTGCGTATCCACATCAACGCCGAAGAGCTGGCCAAGCACCCGCTGCGTGTCGGTCTGTCGACCAATGTCGAGGTCAATCTGCACGACCAGAGCGGCCCGGTGCTGGCCCAGCAACCGCCGCAAAAGGCCTCGTTCAGCACCAACGTCTACGAGCGCCAACTGGCCGAAGCGGACGCGATGATTGCCCAGTTGATTCACGACAACAGCGCAGCAGCAGGCAAGACCGCGCAGCGCTGAGAGCACACCGGATCAGAAGTAGGCTCTGTGGTGAGCGGTTATCTGTGGTGAGGGGATTTATCTGTGGCGAGGGGATTTATCCCCGCTGGACTGCGCAGCAGGCCCGTTTTTCCTGAGCCAAAAGAGGGGCCGCTTCGCGACCCAGCGGGGATAAATCCCCTCGCCACAAGGGCCTGTTACCACAGGGCCTGCTGTGTTCATCAGACCGCAGCGACCATCAGGTTTCATAGGATTCACAATGAGCAATAACGCTTCTTTCACGCCGCCCAGCCTGTTGCTCAGCACCATCGGCCTGTCGCTGGCGACGTTCATGCAAGTGCTCGACACGACCATCGCCAACGTGGCGCTGCCGACGATTTCCGGCAACCTCGGGGTGAGTTCGGAGCAGGGCACCTGGGTCATCACTTCGTTTGCCGTGAGCAATGCCATTGCGCTGCCGCTGACCGGTTGGCTCAGCCGCCGCTTCGGTGAGGTGAAGCTGTTTCTGTGGGCGACGATGCTGTTTGTGCTGGCGTCGTTTCTCTGCGGTATCTCCACTTCGATGCCTGAGCTGATCGGCTTTCGTGTGCTGCAAGGCCTGGTGGCCGGGCCGCTGTACCCGATGACGCAGACCCTGTTGATCGCGGTGTATCCGCCGGCGAAACGCGGGATGGCCCTGGCATTGCTGGCGATGGTCACGGTGGTCGCGCCGATTGCCGGGCCGATTCTCGGCGGCTGGATCACCGACAGTTACAGCTGGCCGTGGATCTTCTTCATCAACGTACCGATCGGCATCTTTGCGGTGATGGTGGTGCGTTCGCAACTGGCGAAACGGCCGGTGGTGACCAGTCGCCAGCCGATGGATTACGTCGGTCTGATCACGCTGATCATTGGCGTCGGCGCGTTGCAGGTGATCCTCGACAAGGGCAATGACCTGGACTGGTTCGAATCGAACTTCATCATCGTCGGCGCGGCGATTTCCGTGGTCGCCCTGGCGGTGTTCGTGATCTGGGAAATGACCGACCGCCATCCGGTGGTCAACCTGCGCCTGTTCGCCCATCGCAACTTCCGCATCGGCACGCTGGTGCTGGTCTTGGGTTACGCCGGGTTCTTCGGCATCAACCTGATCCTGCCGCAGTGGCTGCAAACACAAATGGGTTACACCGCGACCTGGGCGGGACTTGCCGTGGCGCCGATCGGGATTCTGCCGGTGTTGCTGTCGCCATTTGTCGGCAAATACGCGCACAAGTTCGACCTGCGTCTGCTCGCCGGCATTGCGTTTCTGGCGATTGGCCTGAGCTGTTTCATGCGCGCCGAGTTCACCAACGAGGTCGACTTCCAGCACATCGCTCTGGTGCAGTTGTTCATGGGTATCGGTGTGGCGCTGTTCTTCATGCCGACCCTGAGTATTCTGATGTCGGACTTGCCGCCGAGCCAGATCGCTGATGGCGCAGGCCTGGCGACGTTCCTGCGGACACTGGGCGGCAGCTTTGCGGCGTCGTTGACCACCTGGATCTGGATTCGCCGGGCCGATCAGCATCATGCGTATATGAGCGAAAGCATCAGCACGTTTGAGCCTGCCACCCGCGAGACCCTGAATCAGTTGGGTGGGGCGAGTCAGTCGGCGTATGCGCAGATGGACCAGATCCTCACGAGCCAGGCGTACATGCTTTCGACCGTGGATTACTTCACGTTGCTAGGGTGGGGATTCATGGGGCTGATTTTGATTGTATGGCTGGCGAAACCGCCGTTTGCCGCCAAGGCCGGGCCGGCAGCTTCGGGGCACTAGAATCAAGAGCCCCTCACCCTAACCCTCTCCCGGAGGGAGAGGGGACTGACCGCGGTGCATGTTCGAGGTACATCGACTTGCGATACCGAGTCGAACTCAGGTTTTGAACTGCATGCGATCAGCTCCCTTTCCCCCTCGCCCCCCTGGGGGAGAGGGCTGGGGTGAGGGGGTAAAGCTCTTCAGCCGTGCGGCAATGCCAGCGGCGGGGCGAAATCGAACGGCGCCAAGGCATACCCGCTCTCATCCACCTGCAACGCCCAACCCTGACGATCCCAATCCCCCAGCACAATCCGCTTCGCCGCTTGTTCACCCAGCTGCAACTTGTGAATTGCCGGGCGATGGGTATGGCCGTGGATCAGGGTTTTCACGCCGAATTCGTGCATCACTCGCGGAATCTCTTCCGGGGTGACATCGACGATGTCATTGGCCTTCATCCGCGTCTGTGCGCGGCTTTCGCTGCGTAGCTTGCGCGCCAGTTTATGGCGGCTGCGCAGTGGCAGGTGACGGAGGATGAACAGGGTAATCGGGTTGCGCAGGTAGCGGCGCAGCTTCATGTAGCCAACGTCGCGGGTGCACAGGCTGTCGCCGTGCATCAGCAGCACCGGCTCGCCGTAGAACTGCACGACACTCGGGTCCTTCAGCAATGTGCAGCCGGCCTGTTTGCAGAAGGCCTTGCCGAGCATGAAGTCGCGATTGCCGTGCATCAGGAATATGGCCGTGCCGCTGTCGCTCAAATCGCGCAGGGCCTGGCAGATGGAGCGCTGAAAGGGCGTCATGGCGTCGTCGCCAATCCACGCCTCGAAGAAGTCGCCGAGGATGTACAACGCACTCGCCGAGCGGGCGCGTCCGGCGAGCAAATCCAGAAACGCCCGGGTAATGTCCGGGCGCTCCTCTTCCAGATGCAAGTCTGAAATCAGCAATATCACGCTGCGATGATCTCGGCTTTCTCGATGATCACGTCGTCTGCAGGTACGTCCTGGTGGCCGGCCTTGGAAGTGGTCGACACGCCTTTGATCTTGTCGACAACGTCGGTGCCCTGGGTGACTTTACCGAATACCGCGTAGCCCCAGCCCTGCACGTTCTTGCCGCTGTGGTTGAGGAAGGTGTTGTCGGCGACGTTGATGAAGAACTGCGCCGAAGCCGAATGCGGCTCCATGGTGCGGGCCATGGCGACGGTGTATTTGTCGTTGGAGAGACCGTTGTCCGCTTCGTTCTGGATGCTTGGACGCTTGTCTTTCTTTTCTTTCATGCCAGGCTCGAAACCGCCGCCCTGGATCATGAAGTTGCCGATGACGCGGTGGAATACGGTGTTGGTGTAGTGACCGGCGTTGACGTACTCGATGAAGTTGGCAACGGTGATCGGCGCCTTTTCAGCGTTCAGTTCGATGACGATGTCGCCATGGTTGGTGGTCAGTTTGACTTGAGTCATGGTCATTACTCTTCATAGGGAATTCGTGGTTCTGGGACCTTTAGCCCCACAACCGGTTCAGCCTGCTTCGGCCAAGGTGCGCAGTTTAGCGTGACAGGCGCGAATTTCGAGGCGGTTTTTCATTTCCCGGCGATTAAATGCATGCCTTTATAAGAGCTGCTCTGTCAGGCCCTTGACAGCATCGGCTATGATAGCGGCTTTGTTTTGTCTGGCCCCTCTTTGCGGCCGCGCACCTGTACGTCAAGGATCCTATGAGCAAGCCCACTGTCGACCCTACCTCGAATGCCAAGTCCGGCCCTGCCGTGCCGGTCAACTTCCTGCGGCCGATCATCCAGGCAGACCTGGACTCGGGCAAGCACACCCAGATCGTGACTCGCTTTCCGCCGGAGCCCAACGGCTACCTGCACATCGGCCACGCCAAGTCGATCTGCGTCAACTTCGGCCTGGCCCAGGAGTTCGGCGGCGTCACGCACCTGCGTTTCGACGACACCAACCCGGCCAAGGAAGATCAGGAATACATCGACGCCATCGAAAGCGACGTCAAATGGCTGGGCTTCGAATGGTCCGGTGAAGTGCGCTACGCCTCGCAGTATTTCGACCAGTTGCACGACTGGGCCGTCGAGCTGATCAAGGCCGGCAAGGCCTACGTCGACGACCTGACCCCGGAGCAGGCCAAGGAATACCGTGGCAGCCTCACCGAGCCGGGCAAGAACAGCCCGTTCCGTGACCGTTCGGTTGAGGAAAACCTCGACCTGTTCGCGCGCATGAAGGCCGGTGAATTCCCGGACGGCGCGCGCGTGCTGCGGGCGAAGATCGACATGGCCTCGCCGAACATGAACCTGCGCGACCCGATCATGTATCGCATTCGCCACGCCCATCACCACCAGACCGGCGACAAGTGGTGCATCTACCCGAACTACGACTTCACCCACGGTCAGTCGGACGCCATCGAAGGCATCACGCATTCGATCTGCACCCTCGAGTTCGAAAGCCATCGTCCGCTGTACGAGTGGTTCCTGGAGAACCTGCCGGTGCCGGCGAACCCGCGCCAGTACGAGTTCAGCCGTCTGAACCTGAACTACACGATCACCAGCAAGCGCAAGCTCAAGCAACTGGTTGACGAGAAGCACGTCAACGGCTGGGACGATCCGCGCATGTCCACGCTGTCGGGCTTCCGCCGCCGTGGCTACACGCCGAAATCGATCCGCAACTTCTGCGAAATGATCGGCACCAACCGGTCCGACGGCGTGGTCGATTTCGGCATGCTCGAATTCAGCATCCGTGACGACCTCGACCACAGCGCCCCGCGCGCCATGTGCGTGCTGCGTCCGCTGAAAGTGGTCATCACCAACTACCCGGAAGGCCAGGTCGAAAACCTCGAACTGCCACGCCACCCGAAAGAAGACATGGGCGTGCGCGCGCTGCCGTTCGCCCGGGAAATCTACATCGACCGTGAAGACTTCATGGAAGAGCCGCCGAAGGGCTACAAGCGCCTGGAACCGGCCGGTGAAGTGCGTCTGCGTGGCAGCTACGTGATCCGCGCCGACGAAGCGATCAAGGACGCCGACGGCAACATCGTCGAACTGCGTTGCTCGTACGACCCGGACACCCTGGGCAAGAACCCGGAAGGGCGCAAGGTCAAGGGCGTGATCCACTGGGTGCCGGCCGCCGCCAGCGTCGAGTGCGAAGTACGTCTGTACGATCGCCTGTTCCGTTCGCCGAACCCGGAGAAGGCCGAAGACAGCGCCAGCTTCCTCGACAACATCAACCCTGACTCGCTGCAAGTGCTGACCGGTTGTCGCGCTGAGCCATCGCTCGGCAACGCACAGCCGGAAGACCGTTTCCAGTTCGAGCGCGAAGGCTACTTTGTCGCGGACCTCAAGGACTCGAAACCCGGTCAGCCGGTATTCAACCGTACCGTGACCCTGCGTGATTCGTGGGGCCAGTGAGTGAGTCAAGGAACTAACGTGCTAACGATCTACAACACGCTCACCAAGAGCAAAGAAGTCTTCAAGCCGCTGGATGGCAACAAGGTGCGCATGTACGTCTGCGGGATGACCGTGTACGACTACTGCCACCTCGGCCACGGCCGCAGCATGGTTGCGTTCGACCTGGTGACGCGCTGGCTGCGCTTCAGCGGTTATGACCTGACCTACGTGCGCAACATCACCGACATCGACGACAAGATCATCAATCGCGCCCGCGAGAACGGTGAGTCGTTCGAAGCGCTGACCGAGCGCATGATCGCCGCGATGCACGAAGACGAAGCGCGCCTGAACATCCAGAAGCCGGACATGGAACCGCGCGCCACCGATCACATCGCTGGCATGCACGCGATGATCCAGACCCTGATCGACAAGGGCTACGCCTACGCGCCGGGCAATGGCGACGTGTACTATCGCGTCGCCAAGTTCATGGGCTACGGCAAGCTGTCGCGCAAGAAGATCGAAGATTTGCGCATCGGTGCGCGCATCGAGGTCGACGAGTCGAAACAAGACCCGCTCGATTTCGTTTTGTGGAAAGCCGCCAAGCCGGGCGAGCCGAGCTGGGAATCGCCATGGGGCGCCGGGCGTCCGGGCTGGCACATCGAGTGCTCGGTGATGTCGACCTGCTGCCTCGGTGAGACTTTCGACATTCATGGCGGCGGCAGCGACCTGGAGTTCCCGCACCACGAAAACGAAATCGCCCAGAGCGAAGCGGCCACCGGCAAGACCTACGCCAACGCGTGGATGCATTGCGGGATGATTCGCATCAATGGCGAGAAGATGTCCAAGTCCTTGAACAACTTCTTCACCATCCGCGACGTGCTCGACAAGTACCACCCGGAAGTGGTGCGTTACCTGTTGGTCTCGAGCCACTACCGCAGCGCGATCAACTATTCGGAAGACAACCTCAAGGACGCCAAGGGCGCACTGGAGCGTTTCTACCATGCGCTGAAAGGCCTGCCGAGCGTGGCGCCGGCCGGTGGCGAGGCGTTCGTCGAGCGTTTCACCACGGTGATGAACGACGACTTCGGCACCCCTGAAGCGTGCGCTGTGCTGTTCGAGATGGTGCGTGAGATCAACCGTCTGCGCGAGAGCGATCTCGATGCAGCGGCGGGGCTGGCGGCACGTCTGAAAGAACTGGCGAGTGTGCTGGGTGTGTTGCAACTTGAGGCCGATGACTTCCTGCAGGCGGGCGCTGAAGGGCGGGTCGATGCGGCTGAGGTTGATGCGCTGATTGCGGCGCGCCTGGCAGCTCGGGCGGCGAAAGACTGGGCCGAGTCGGACCGGATTCGTGATCAGCTGACGGCGATGGGTGTCGTGCTGGAAGATGGCAAGGGTGGGACTACCTGGCGTTTGGCTGACTAAGGCCCAAAGCCCCTACCATGATCGTTCCCACGCTCTGCGTGGGAATGCCTCAACGGACGCTCCGCGTTCGGCTCTGTAGGGACGCGGAGCGTCCCGGGCTGCGTTCCCACGCGGAGCGTGGGAACGATCGATCCCCTGTGGGAGCGAGCCTGCTCGCGAAGAGGCCCGTCCAGACAACTTGTCATTCAGCCTGCCGCAACCGCTTGTAAAGCGTATTGCGGCTAACCCCCAGCCGCCGCGCCAGATGCGAAATATTTCCCCCGGCCGCCTTCAACTCGCGATTCAACGCCTCAACATCATTCAAATCCAGCCCCAGCGGCGCAGCCGTCTCAACCGGCTCCATCTCCAGATCGACAAAAAAATCATCCGGCAAATGCTCCGGTCGCACTGGTTGTTCCTCGGCCATGGCCAACGCCACCTGCATCACGCTGCTGACCTGACGCAAATTCCCCGGCCACGGATGCTTTTCAAACAGCTCCAACACCTCCGGGCTCAGCCCCGCCCATTGCGTAGGCTCGCGATGTTGCTCCCACAGCCGTTTGAACAGCGCCTGCTTGTCACTGCGTTCGCGTAACGGTGGCAGCTCCAGGGTCAGGCCGCCGATGCGGTAGTACAAGTCTTCGCGGAAACGGCCCAGTTGCACCTGCTCGCGCAACGAACGGTTGGTCGCGGAAATGATCCGCAAGTCCACCGGAAACAACTCGCTACTGCCCACCGGCTGCACGCAACGCTCCTGCAACACGCGCAACAAACGCGCCTGAGTTGGCAGCGGCATGTCACCGATCTCATCGAGAAACAGCGTGCCTTTGTCGGCTTTGCGGATCAGGCCGATGCTGCCTTTCTGGTTGGCCCCGGTGAACGCGCCTTTCTCGTAACCGAACAACTCAGACTCGACCAGTTCAGCGGGGATCGCTGCACAGTTCACCGCGATGAATGCCTGTTTTTGCCGGGAGCTGGCTTGGTGCAAGGCTTTGACGAACACTTCCTTGCCGACGCCGGTTTCACCGTGAATCAGTAGCGGAATGTCTTTCTCCAGCAAACGCTCGGCCTGGCGCACGGCTTTTTCCACACGGCTGTCGCCGAAATGCAGCGTATTGAGACTGATCGCACTGGCTGACGCAGGCTTGTCCTCGGCGACAAACACTCGCGCCTGCACCGGTGCCTGTTTCGGCCGTTTCAGCAAACACTGGAAACGGTTGCGTCCAGAGGTCTGCAGGGCAAACGGCAGACCCTCGGGCTGATTGATCAACTCCAGCAGCGACACCTTGAACAGGCTTTCAACGCTGACGCGCGACAAACGCACACCGAGCAAATTGTCGGCGCGGCGATTGGCCGACAGCACTTGACCGCTTTCATCGAAGATCAGCAACCCGGCCCACTGGCTGTCGAGGTTGTTCAACCCGGTGTTGAATGTCAGTTGAAAGTGCTGGCCATGGAACAGGTTGAGGATCAGCCGGTTTTCCACGGTCTGGCTCATCATCTTGACCATGCCGAGGGTGTGCGAGGGTGGCAGATAGCTGTCGCTGGAGACATCGAGCACGGCGATGACCTTGCGCTCGGCGTCGAAAATCGGCGCGGCGGAGCCGGTCATGAAGCGGTTGGCCTTGAGGAAGTGTTCATCGTGTTCGATGTGCACAGCCTGCTCACAGGCCAGTGCGGTGCCGATTGCATTGGTGCCGCTGCTGCGCTCCATCCAGCTCGCCCCGGCCTGAAAGCCCCGGGCCAGATTCGGTTCGATAAAGCGCTGCGTGCCCCACGAGGTCAGCACTTGGCCCTGATTGTCGGCGAGCATGATCAGGCAGTTGGAATTGCTGAGGATGTTTTCGTAGTAGGGCAGGACTTCCTGATGCGTGGTCTGCACCAGCGAATGATGGCTGTCGAGCAATCGTGCAATGCCGGCGGCGGGTAATTGATCGAAGGCCGGCGCGCTCTGGTGGTCGAGGCCGAACGCGCGGCAACGTTGCCAGGAGGTCTGGACGATCGCGTCGTGGGACAGCGGCGAAGCAGGTGCGGCCATGGGGCGAGCCTCTGAGTGCAGCGATTTTATTATTGTTATGAGCCCGATCTTCAAAACTACACAAATCCCCATGTGGGAGCGAGCCTGCTCGCGAAAGCGTCGGTTCAGTCAATGGATTCATTGAATGACACACCGCTTTCGCGAGCAGGCTCGCTCCCACAGGGGATCCATTTTGCATTCAGGATTGGGCAAAAGCGTGCATAGAGTGTTGTTCACTATTGTTCATTGTCAATCACTCCGACTGTTCAAAAGTGTTCAGCTGTGAACGCCATTTCCCCGTGCAATCAACGATTTTCACGGCAAATCAACCACTTGCCATTTCTGGCACGAATGTCGCTCTGTTGCTCCGGTCGCTTGACTCCAAAAATAAAAAAGGCCGAGCCATGTCACTCACCCTGGAGCACGTCAGCCGTACCGTCGAGGGCCAGATCTGGATCGACGATGCGTGCCTGAAATTCGAACCCGGATCCTTCAACGTACTGCTCGGGCGCACCCTGTCCGGCAAGACCAGCCTCATGCGCCTGATGGCCGGCCTCGACAAGCCCGACAGCGGCCGCGTGCTGATGAACGGTGTCGACGTCACCCAGCGCCCGGTGCGGCTGCGCAACGTGTCGATGGTCTATCAGCAGTTCATCAATTACCCGACCATGACGGTGTTCGAGAACATCGCCTCGCCACTGCGTCAGGCCGGTATTTCGAAAGAGATCATCCACAGCAAGGTGCAGGAAACCGCACGCATGCTGCGCATCGAGAAGTTCTTGCAGCGCTATCCGCTGGAGCTCTCCGGTGGGCAGCAACAGCGCACGGCCATGGCCCGCGCCCTGGTCAAGGATGCTGAACTGATCCTCTTCGACGAGCCGTTGGTCAACCTCGACTACAAGCTGCGCGAAGAGCTGCGTCAGGAAATGCGCGAGCTGTTCAAGGCGCGCCACACCATCGCCATTTACGCCACCACCGAACCCAACGAAGCGCTGGCCCTCGGCGGCACCACGACCATCCTGCACGAAGGCCGGGTGATCCAGAGCGGGCCGTCGACCGAGGTCTATCACCAGCCGCAGTCGGTGCTCGCCGCTGAATTGTTCTCCGAACCGCCGATCAACCTGATGCCGGGACGCATTGCCGGCAACGAAGTCAGCTTCGCCAACTTCGTACACTTTCCGTTGAACGTCGATCTGCGCCCGGTGGGCGAGGGTGAGTTCCGCTTCGGCGTACGCCCGAGTCATATCTCGCTGGTGCCGAGCAACGATGACGATCTCGAACTGGCCGTGACCGTCGAGGTCGCCGAAATCAGCGGCTCGGAAACCTTCCTGCATGTGCGCAACGAGCATTTCCTGCTGGTGCTGCACTTGCCGGGTGTTCATGAATACGACGTCGATGCGCCGATCCGCATCTATATCCCGACCCACAAACTGTTCGTTTTCGATGCGCAGGGCCGTCTGGTGCAAGCACCGGGCCGGCGTGTCGCGAGGGTTGCCTGATGGCCGAAATCCGTTTGCAACACCTCGCCCACAGCTACAGCAAAACCCCGAGCGGCGCGGAGGATTATGCGATCCGCGAGATGGATCACGTCTGGGAGCAGGGCGGCGCCTATGCTTTGCTCGGCCCGTCCGGTTGCGGCAAGTCGACCTTGCTCAACATCATTTCCGGCCTGCTCAGCCCGTCCCAGGGCCACGTGTTGTTTGACGGCAAAGCGGTCAACGACCTCACGCCGGAGAAGCGCAACATCGCCCAGGTTTTCCAGTTTCCGGTGGTCTACGACACCATGACCGTGTTCGACAACCTCGCTTTCCCGCTGCGCAATCAGGGCATGGCCGAGGCGAAAGTGCACAGCAAGGTGCAGGAAATTGCCGAAGTGCTCGACCTGCAGAATCTGCTGAGCAAGAAGGCGCGCAATCTCACCGCCGACGAAAAGCAGAAAGTCTCCATGGGTCGTGGACTGGTGCGCGATGACGTCTCGGCAATCCTCTTCGATGAGCCGCTGACGGTGATCGACCCGCACCTGAAGTGGAAGCTGCGGCGCAAGCTCAAGCAGATCCACGAGCAGTTCAACATCACCATGGTCTACGTCACCCACGATCAACTGGAAGCCTCGACCTTCGCTGACAAGATCGCGGTGATGTACGGCGGCCAGATCGTCCAGTTCGGTACGCCACGGGAATTGTTCGAGCGGCCGAGCCACACCTTTGTCGGCTATTTCATCGGTAGCCCGGGGATGAATCTGATCGAGGTGCAGCCGCAGCCCGGGGGCGTCGGTTTCGGTTCGACGCACCTGCCGCTGTCCGACGCCTTGCAGCGCCATATCGAGCACGGCCAGTGGAAAAATCTCAAGGTCGGCATCCGCCCCGAGTTCATTCATGTGTGGGACGAGCCGTTTGACGACGCGATGCAGGCCAAAGTCGTACACGTCGAAGACCTCGGCACCTACAAGATCATGACTCTCAGCCTCGACGGCGCGCCGTTGAAGGTGCGCCTGGCTGAAGACAAACCGGTGCCTCAAGGCACGGCTTACATCAGTTTTCCGGCGCAATGGCTGATGGTCTATGCCGATGAGTTTCTCCTGGAAGTCAGCGACGAGGAGGTGCAGCCATGAACAAGGTGCAGAACAACAAGGCCTGGTGGCTGGTGTTGCCGGTGTTCCTGCTGGTGGCGTTCAGTGCGGTGATCCCGATGATGACCGTGGTCAACTATTCGGTGCAGGACATCTTCGACCAGTCCAGCCGCTACTTCGTCGGTGCCGATTGGTACAAGCAAGTGCTGCTTGATCCGCGTCTGCACGACTCGCTGCTGCGCCAGTTCATCTACTCGGCGTGCGTGCTGCTGATTGAAATCCCGCTGGGCATCGCCGTCGCGCTGACCATGCCGACCAAGGGCCGCTGGTCTTCGGTGGTGCTGATCATTCTGGCGATACCGCTGCTGATTCCGTGGAACGTGGTCGGCACCATCTGGCAGATCTTCGGCCGCGCCGACATCGGCCTGCTCGGTTCCAGCCTCAATGCGATGGGCATCAGCTACAACTACGCGGCCAACACCATGGACGCCTGGGTGACGGTGCTGGTGATGGACGTCTGGCACTGGACTTCTCTGGTCGCGCTGCTGTGTTTCTCCGGCCTGCGGGCGATTCCCGACGTCTATTACCAGGCCGCGCGGATCGATCGCGCCTCGGCCTGGGCGGTGTTCCGCCACATTCAATTGCCCAAACTGAAAAGCGTACTGCTGATCGCGGTGATGCTGCGTTTCATGGACAGTTTCATGATCTACACCGAGCCGTTCGTGCTCACCGGCGGCGGGCCGGGCAATGCCACGACGTTCTTGAGTCAGACGTTGACGCAGATGGCTGTAGGGCAATTCGACCTCGGTCCGGCAGCGGCGTTTTCGCTGGTGTACTTCCTGATCATCCTGTTGGTGTCCTGGCTGTTCTATACCGCCATGACGCACTCCGACGCCAACCGCTGAGGCCCGGCCATGAGCAAGAGAAAGCTTATTCCATTGCTGGTGTACATCCTGTTCCTGCTGGTGCCGATCTACTGGCTGCTGAACATGTCGTTCAAGAGCAACACCGAAATCCTCGGCGGCCTGACGCTTTTCCCACAGGAATTCACGCTGGCGAACTACAAGGTGATTTTCACTGATCCGAGCTGGTACACCGGCTATCTGAACTCGCTGTATTACGTCAGCCTCAACACGGTGATTTCCCTGAGCGTGGCGTTACCGGCGGCTTACGCGTTTTCACGCTATCGTTTCCTCGGCGACAAACACCTGTTCTTCTGGCTGCTGACCAACCGCATGGCGCCGCCGGCGGTGTTTTTGCTGCCGTTCTTTCAGTTGTATTCGTCGATCGGCCTGTTCGACACGCACATCGCCGTAGCCTTGGCGCACTGCTTGTTCAACGTGCCCCTGGCGGTGTGGATTCTGGAAGGTTTCATGTCTGGCGTGCCCAAGGAGATCGACGAAACGGCCTACATCGACGGCTACAGTTTCCCTAAGTTCTTCGTGAAGATTTTCATCCCGTTAATCGGCTCCGGTATCGGCGTCACGGCGTTTTTCTGCTTCATGTTTTCCTGGGTCGAACTGCTGCTGGCGCGCACGCTGACCTCGGTCAACGCCAAGCCGATTGCGGCTGTGATGACGCGCACGGTGTCGGCATCGGGGATCGATTGGGGCGTGCTGGCAGCAGCGGGGGTGTTGACCATCCTGCCGGGCATGCTGGTGATCTGGTTTGTGCGCAACCACGTGGCCAAGGGCTTTGCCCTCGGTCGAGTCTGAGGAGCTGATGATGGAATGGATGAGCTGGACGACACCGACCGCCGCGTTCTTCATCGGCATCGGTCTGATTCTGGTGGGCATGACCACCTGGGAATTGCGCTCGCCGAGCATTCTGCGGCGCGGGTTTCTGCCGATTGCCACCACCCGTGGCGATCGCTTGTTTATCGGTCTTCTCGGCAGCGCCTACCTGCATTTGCTGGTAATCGGCGTCACCGACTGGAGCATCTGGGTGGCGTCCGCGTTGTCCCTGGTGTGGCTGTTGGCTGTGATGCGTTGGGGCTAGTCGAATCGTTCGGCAACGCGGCTCCACAACTTAAACAGGAGGTCTCTATGTTCGATAAAAACAATAAGCTGCGACATAGCATTTCATTGGCAGCCATGCTGGCACTCAGCGGTCTGAGCGCATCTGCCTGGGCCGACGCCTACGAAGATGCTGCGAAAAAATGGATCGGCAGCGAGTTCAAACCCTCGACCCTGACGGCCGAACAGCAGCTTGAAGAATTGAAGTGGTTCATCAAGGCCGCCGAGCCGTTTCGTGGCATGGACATCAAGGTCGTTTCCGAAACCCTGACCACCCACGAATACGAGTCCAAGGTGCTGGCCAAGGCCTTCAGCGAAATCACCGGGATCAAACTCACCCACGACCTGCTGCAGGAAGGCGACGTGGTCGAGAAAATGCAGACGGTGATGCAGTCGGACAAGAACATCTATGACGGCTGGGTCAACGACTCCGACCTGATCGGCACGCACTTTCGCTACGGCAAGACCGAATCGATCACCGACCTGATGGCCAACGAGGGCAAAAACTTCACTTCGCCGACCCTCGACATCAAGGACTTCATCGGCATCTCCTTCACCACCGCGCCGGACGGCAAGATCTATCAACTGCCCGACCAGCAATTCGCCAACCTGTACTGGTTCCGTGCCGACTGGTTCGAACGCGCCGATCTGAAAGCCAAGTTCAAGGAAAAGTACGGCTACGAATTAGGCGTGCCGGTGAACTGGTCGGCCTATGAAGACATCGCCAAATTCTTCAGCGAAGACGTCAAGGAAATCGACGGCAAACGCGTCTACGGCCACATGGACTACGGCAAGAAAGACCCGTCGCTGGGCTGGCGTTTCACCGATGCCTGGTTCTCCATGGCCGGTGGCGGCGACAAGGGACTGCCCAACGGCTTGCCGGTGGACGAGTGGGGGATCCGCGTCGAGGACTGCCACCCGGTCGGCTCCAGCGTGACCCGTGGCGGCGACACCAACGGCCCGGCGGCCGTGTTTGCCACCACCAAATACGTCGACTGGCTGAAGAAATACGCGCCACCGGAAGCGGCCGGCATGACCTTCTCCGAGTCCGGCCCGGTGCCCTCGCAGGGCAACATCGCCCAGCAGATCTTCTGGTACACCGCGTTCACCGCCGACATGACCAAACCCGGCCTGCCGGTGGTCAACGCCGACGGCACGCCGAAATGGCGCATGGCGCCGTCGCCTAAAGGCCCGTATTGGGAAGAGGGTATGAAGCTCGGCTATCAGGATGTGGGGTCGTGGACATTCATGAAATCCACGCCTGAGAAACAGAAACTCGCGGCGTGGCTGTACGCGCAGTTCGTGACCTCGAAAACTGTTTCGCTGAAGAAAACCATCGTCGGTCTGACACCTATTCGCGAGTCGGACATCAACTCGCAGGCGATGACCGATCTGGCGCCGAAACTCGGTGGTCTGGTCGAGTTCTATCGCAGCCCGGCCCGCGTGCAATGGTCGCCGACTGGCACCAACGTGCCCGACTATCCACGTCTCGCTCAGCTGTGGTGGAGCCATATCGCCGAAGCCGCCAGCGGCGAGAAGACCCCACAACAGGCGCTTGATGGCCTGGCCAAGGATCAGGACCGCATCATGGAACGCCTCGAACGCTCCAAGGCCCAGGCCACTTGCGCGCCGAAGATGAACCCGGAACGCGATGCGCAATACTGGTTCGATCAGCCGGGCGCACCGAAACCGAAACTGGCTAACGAGAAGCCGAAGGGCGAAACCGTGAGCTATAGCGAACTGCTGAAATCCTGGGCGGATGCGCGTAAATGATGTTGGAAATGTAAGAAGCGAACGGCACCGGAAGGTGCCGTTTAGCTTTCTTCCCATCGATCTGAAGCAATAGCAACCTGGCTTCCATATGTTTTGAGGTGCGCGCATTCCATCAAGGGCTTGAGGGAATGGAAGTCAGCGTTTCACGTTGCGAGCAAATTGAGTCAGCAACTGTTTTTTACTTCGCTCGTATGAGTCTATCGTGTACTGGGCAAGCTCAAAGGGGAACGGCTGCATGTCGACGGGGTAAACTTTAGTATCTCTCTCCGACCAGAGGAAATTATGGTCCTGTACATCCTGGTGATATAGGTCCTTTGCTTCCATTTCATTAAACATCTCCAAAAGTGCATTGGCGCCGCTTGCCGGAATGGAACCTTTCTTGATGTCGCCGAGGGGGATGCCATCGAGTTTTATCATCTTGAGGTAACTCTGATTGTCTTCAATAAGTGCCGTCGCCGAGCCTGCTCCATAGTAAGCATTGAAACCCTCGGCTTCGGTTTTTACATACCCCGGAATACTGTTTCGCTTGTCGGCTCCTCTGAACTTTTTATAGACATGTTTCCCGTCGGCGCTTTCGTATATTTCTCCTTCGCCCCCGCCGCCTATAGCAGGGCGACCACCAATATCATCTGCAATCGACGTTGGCTTGTTCTTCAGCGAAGAATCGGTCAATTGCACTTTCTCCATCAACACTTCGATGGAGTGGCTTGCGCTCGCTACTTCTGGAGACAATGGTGGTGTATCAGGAAATCCAAATCTCGTGCTTTCGTTAATTACGGAGTTTGCTGAAAATGGCGTTGATGATTGCGGCGAAGGCGAAGATCCGATGGTCGCTTGAGTCGGGTACTCCTCATTGACGCCTTCACGAATTCGCCCATCAGTATCGAAGTAGGCCAACGGATTGCCTTTCACCATGCTGAACAGATTCAGACCATCAATCGCCCCGGACGGATCCGGATTCAACCATCGCTGCCAACCCGCCACGTAATACCTGAACCCGTAATAATAAAGCCCGGTCGCATCCCGCTCTTTGCCCGAATAGCGCAGCGTTTTATAGCTTGTCTCGATTTCGCTACGCCCGGCAAACCACGCGGTGGTGCCGAAAGGGTGGTATCGCTCCTGACTGATGAGCTTGCCCGTGGCGTCGAGTTCCAGGGTGCAGGAACCCAAATGGTCGTTGAGGCTGTAACGCGCTTGATCGTTGTCGATGCCTTGGGGCGGTTCGGATTCCCAGTGCAACACCTGCACGCTGCTGCGCCCGGCCTGGACACTGATCACCTGCAGTATTTCTCCCGTACCACTGTGGGTACGGATTTGCAGATTCGGCAGATAACGCACTTCGTTCATCAGCGTTTTAGCGTTGGTCTGCATCAGCCGCACTTTGCGCACGCGCATGCCGTCTGCGGCGTATCGGTATTGCTCGTTATCAGCCGAACGGTCTTCACGCAAAACCAGCCGGACTTCACGCAATCGGTTACGCAAGTCCCAGTTGAAAGTCTGTCCTGGTTGCAGGCCAAGCAGATTGCCATTGGCATCGAAGCCGTTGCGCAAATCTTCCTCGCCCGGGTCCATGCCATCGCGCACCGGCAAGCAGCGGTTACTGTGCTTGGCGGCGACCAGGCGGTGACCGTGGCCTTGTGGGCCGTCGTGGATCAATTTGAGCAAATTGCCACCGCAGTCATAGTGATAGGTCTGGGTGTAATTGGCGATCGCTGCAGGATCTGCCAGTGAAAACTTCGATGTCTGACCGGCCTCCCAACCCGTGGCCTCGATCAACTGATCGAGACTGTCATAACGGTAGCGGTTGACCGGTTCGATGCGCTGGTTGGCAAAGTATCGAATCGGGAGGGCGGCGTCTTCAATACTCAGCACGTTGCCTACCGGGTCGTAGACATAACGCAGGTCTTGCAGGATGTCATTGCCGCGCTGGCTTTGCAGGCTGATCAGCCTGCCATCCTCGGCGGCGTAGTCCAATGTGGTGATCACTCCGTTGTCAGCGGTTTCCCGAAGGGTATGTCCTTGGGCATCGTACTGGATGGCGCCGACCAGGGTTTTCGGCGCGATGCCCTTCAATTGCAGTCGAACGTCTCGCAACTGGCCGTCCAGGGTCTGGCTGAAAAGCTGTCGGTGTCCTCTGGCGTCGATTTGTTCGATGGTTTCCGAGAGCGGGTTGAAACGCGAGTAGCTCGTGGCGGCAGGCGCGTCTTCGAGCAATTTGTCACGCTCGCTGAGCGATACCGGCCAGTCAGGAGGGTCGAGTGAGCGCAGAAAGCGTCGAGACTGAGCGATGATTCCACCGGTCAATCCGAACTGTTCGAACAACTGCGTGCCGGCCGGATCATCGAGGCGGATGATCTGTCCGCACTGATTCCGCGTGGCAAATGTCGGATTGCTGCCGGCATAACCATATCGCTCCGTGCACAAAGGTTTTCCGTCATCGGCGTGTTCGAACACAGCCAGTGGTCGCAGCTGTTCGTCATACTCGATGCTGCGCACGCTACCCCGGCCATCCCAACCGTGCAGCGGTTGACGCGCCTCGCCCCACAGACTGACGTGCCATCCGGCATCGACGCTGAGCGTGATCAGCACCTGACCGGTCAGTGAGTAAACCGTCCTGAGATTGGCGGGGGCTGATGCGTCGGCGAACAATCGTGGATCGCGCTGCGCCACCCGTCGCCCGTCAACGTCATGCTGAACCGCGGTGATGCGCGCTTCAGATTCGCTGCCATCTTCGCGCCAGTAGGCAACCTGCCGCACCGGTAAGCCTCGGGCATCAGTGACGCTAAGATGCGGTGTCTGCGCATGCTTGCTCACCTTCCTGTCCACCAGTTGCGTCGCCGTTGTTCCGGTGGCGGGTCGAACAGGTCATTTTCGTCGAAGGCGACGTTACACCAGATCCAGTACCAGACTTCCCGGCGCAGGGGTTTGAGCGTCGGTGGATTGCCTTGCAGCATTTGCTTCGCCAGCACGGTTGCGGTCGGTCGGCCCACCGCGTCGTAGAACTGCTGGTCGTGAAAAGCATGCTTGCGCATCGAGCGATCATTGATGTAGCGCGGTTGATCGGCGAAGTAGGGCCGGTAAATCCGCACAGTCTGGCCTTTGTTGTTGTATTCCACTGGCTCGCTGACACGCCAGCGTCGCTGGGCCTGGGCGTCTATTGGTTTGCCATTGTCGTCGAGGACCAACTCACCGTTGTCATCGACCTGCCAGGCCACGCCCGGGGGGACCTCATGTTTGGTTTGCAGAGTGCGGCCGAAACCGTCCAGGCAAGCAATGCTGACTCGCACTTGCAGATCGGGATCAAGCGGATAGCGGTCGGCCACCAGAGAGACGGCATACACGGGCTCACGCTGTGCATTATCGATTTGCTGCTGGAGTTCGGTTTCATTCCGATCGGGATTTTCCACAGCGGCAAGGTACTGTCGGGCGCGATCGCAAATGTGTCCTTCGGGCAGAATGTAGCCTTGGCTTTTCGCCCAGTCCCACCACTCTTGGGAGCGTGAGGACGTGCGGGAGATGCAACCCATCCAACTGAACGTATCCCAGAAAGCGGCACGGGCGAAGTTGCCAATGGCTTGTTTCGGATCGGCGATGGCAATGGCCGGGTCGCGGTCTGCCGGCGGGACGTAGGTTTGCAGCGGGTCAAAACCCACCGGTTCTCCAAGTTCGGTGCCGTGGAAACTGCTCACCAGCGGCTCGCCGAATGCGTTGTAGCGCGCTTCCTGCAGGTTGCGGTTGGCATCTTCAATGGCCGCAGGGAGGAAGGTGCGGTAGTCCACGTCGAGGCTGCGGGTAGTGCAGCCGTCCGGTAAGGTCACGGCGGTTGTCACACACCAATACGCGTCATAGGTAATCAGGGTTTCGCCGTGACTGCGGGTTTCACGGTATTTCTGCACGTTATGAAAGCCGTCTAGCGTGTGGTAGGTGGGAAAACCTCTGTGCACTGACCACAGATAGTTCTTCGCATCGTCAGGATCATCGATCGGACCGTGGTCTTGCTCGGGCAGGAACAGCGGCATGATGTGGTAACCGACCTCCTGCGATTCGAGTTTCTCTTTCAGGTTGAAGGGTAATTGGCCATCGACCTCGAGTTTGTCATATGCGCTGAGGGCGACGGCGTCCAGTTCGGCCGTCTCCATGTAGGCGGGCAAACCCTCGAAAGTCGCGTCGCCCGGATCCAGCGTTGCACCGCTGCGAGGGTCGATGTAGCGCTGCAGCGTCAATGCAGACAACACTGCTTGCTGCGCCCATTCGCCATCCTCGCGGGCCATTAGCAAAATATGTTCATGGTGGATCGTTGCGGCACTCAGCGCCGCTTTTTCCAGCACCAGCGAATTGCTGCGCAAGCGGCAGGGCAATCCAAGGCGCCAGGCCTCGTCATTGGGCAAATGAATCGATTCTGACCGGAGCTGCGTCAGGTACCATTTTTGTTGCGCATCGTCATGAGCATCCTTCCACCAGTTCTGCTGATGCTCTTCAGTGAACGGCGGCGCATCGCTGCTGGTTTTGCGTCGCGCGTAGTTCACCGTGAAAGCATGCACCACACGGCCGTAGGGGTCCCATTCCAGATTCAACTGGTGCTGGCACATCGGATCGTCGGCAATTGCCGGTTCGTACTGATAACTGATGGATTCCGCGTCCAGGGGCAAGATCACTGCATAAGGCTGGTACTTGCCTTTGGGGCGCAGCACCCGTGCACCATAGCGATGTTCCTGGACCACATAGGGGACTGCGGTCGCCGCGTCGTCACCGGCGGCGAACACTTCCGAGCGCATCACTCGGCCGCTCAGGGTGCGGGCGATCTCTCGCGCAGTCTCCTCATCGGCTTCGGTGAAAGGTTGCGCGATGCGATCATTGAAGTGATAGAGCTGCAGCAGTGTGGGTTTGAGATCGACCGCATCATCGTCACGGCTGTAATAACCGGTTCTTGACGGGTCGATGGTTTCGCCTGTGTGAAACCAGGTCTTGCTGAGAATCGGCGCGGTGAACTCGGTTGCTGACGCTTCGGTGTCGCTTTGCAGCAGCAGGCGAAAACCACGGAATTCGCGCTCGAAACGGTCGTAATAACCGCCGCGATAGCTGAGGAGCTGTGTCAGTGTGTTGCCGGTGATCTCATCATGTTGGATTTGCTCGTGTACCAAGTGCATGGCCATGGGTAGGCCGGACAGCGGATTTTCAACACCGGCTGCCTGTTGCTCACGTTTTTCATCCAGCCATTCCTGCGCCGAACTGCGGTAATTCACGCTGGCGCTGCAACCCATGTTGTTGCAGCTTCTGTTGAGCAGATAGGGTTTGGCGTCGACGAAATCGTAACGCCAGTGCCTGGGCGACATGTGCGGCAATGTCACCACCAGGCTCGAGCAGCCCAGGCCTTGCAGATCTGCGCTGGTGACCTGCCAGAGCGCGTCATGGGCGAGGCCCTCAGGCCAGGGAAGATCAATGGATGTCTGGGCGAAACCGCTGCCGGCATGGTTCATGAAAATACGCAGGCGCTCGGCTTCCATGTAGATCAGGTCAGCCGCACCCGAGCCGTCGAGATCCGCCAGCAAGACCCGTGAGGCGTTGAATTCATCGTAGGCGAAGGGCAGGGTGCACAGCACAAAGCCCTTGCCGAAACGACCATGTCCCAAATTCGGCCAGCACTTGACTTCGTTATGACGGATCCGCACCAGATGTTGCTGACCGCTGCCTATGAGATCGGCGAATGCAACGATTTCGCTCGGTGTATTGCTCAGCACAGGCAGCTCATCATCATCGCCTGCGGCGGTTTTTTCCGCATGCGGCACGTCGACGCTCTCGGCGAAACCAGCCGCGCGACGATTGGCATACAAACGCACGCTGCGCGGGCCGACCAGCGTCAGGTCGCTCAGGCCGTCACCCAGCAAGTCGGCGATCTGCGCCATCGGGTGGGAAAATTCGCCGGGAAATGCATCGAAGGGCACGAACCCTGACCAGTTGCGGTCTGGGTCGAGGGTGAAAAATCCGCACATGCCCGGCGCGGCGAGCACCCAGTCGAGCTTGCCGTCGCCGGTCAGATCGGTAAGCGACTGATGCACGGGTTTGCCGGCGTCGGACATCGGCACGCCTTCAAGAAGTTTCCACTCGCTGTACTCGACCTGATCGCTGCCGGTCTCTGCGCGCAACGGCTCGCGGTAATACCAGCCGTGGTCATAACGGCAGAGCACACCCGCCAGGCCCTCACCGTACAGGTCAACCAACTGATATTGATGACCATCGTCGAGGCCGGGCATGGCCGTGAATTCTTTCCAGCCCTGCGGCTGCGGGGCGAGGTCGAACGTGTTGTAGCTGAACTCCATTGGCGGTCGGCTTTCGATCTGGCCGAGGCCGCCATAGGCCTGCTGATGCGCCGCGCTCAGATGGCTGTAACCCAGTGGGCTGAGGCGATATTGCAGGAGCAGGCGCTGCACCAGAACCGGATGGTCACCCAACTCTTTGGGGAAGTGATGAAACATCAGCACTTGTCGACACAGGCGTCGGTTGCCCAGCTCGAAACCGTAGGCGTAGATCCAGTAAGGGTCGCTGCGCTCGGCCCATGGCTGTTGTTCTTCAAACGTTGGCACTTGTTCCAGATCGCTGCTGCGTTCGCCATAGTCGAACACCAGTTGAAAGTGCCACAACTGTTTTTCCCGGCTACCGCTGTCCCAGGCATACAGGTGCGCGGAGGCTTTTTCGTTGCCATAACACACGCGTTTGAGATAGCGCTGAGCACGATAGTCGCGATACTGCGGAGCGACTGGCAGCTCGGTTTCCGCCTTGTATTCGTAGATGATGTGTTCGCCGCGGGTATTGAGGCTTTCGTCGATCATCCAGACGCCGACGCGCTGCGGGTCGGCAGGGTCGGCCCGGCGTGAATTGGCGGTGGTGCCATAGATATGCAGGCTGCCGTCGGCACCGTGAATCAGCCAGAAACCGGCTTTGTCGGTCTCGTTCGACCAATGTTCGATCAAGGCGAATGCACCCTCGACCCGTGGCCAGTGGCGAACGACGTCATACGCTGTCGTCAGGGGCAAGCCGTTGTATTGCTCAGTAGTGCGGAAGATCAATTCACCGGTGCTTTCATTGCGCTCGGGCAGCCATACATCACCGTCAGGCCCCACGACCTGGTCAGTGCCGTCATAAGTCGGCACGCCATTGACCGTGCGCAGGGTCACCGCGTCAACCGTCAACTGCCAGCCAATCCCGCAGGAACTGTTGCCCGTGCCACTGCTATAGCCCAGACCCAATGGCGGGGCAAAACCGCGTCCGGTGGAAATCGGCAACGACAGTTCCAGCGACGCAGTGCCTTTGGTACCCACGCCGGCCGATCCCTTGCCAATACTCTGGATGGCGCCGCCGCCCTTGGGCAGGCTCGGTGTGTTGATCTGCATTGTCGACTGTTGCGGCGGCGGCTGTTCGTTCATAGCGAACCGCCTTCGCATCTCGCGGTGTAGCACACATGCAGGATGATGTCGGGCAAGCGCTGGAGTATGTGCTCCTGACCCTTGGGAAACGTCAGGATCCAGCGTGAAATCGCGCCGGTGTATTCGAATGGCAGATAGCGTTCGTCCTGGAAGTTGAGCTGAAACATGCCGTTGTCTTCCAGCGAACTCGACAGGGCGATCTGTTGACTGGATCGCAGGTTTTCTTTGACGCTGCTGCCGATCGTGGGGGCCATTTCAACTTTGCTGTAGGTCTGTTTCAGCACCGCCCGAATATCTTGATAAGGCCCAAGCACGGCCGGTAGCGTCACGCTTATAGTCTTGATCCGGCGCAGGTAATGATTTTGCCCGGCGTAATCATCGTCGAACATTTGCTGAGTCAGTTCCAATTCACACGTGCCGTTGTCGATCAGCGATTGCTTGATCTGTGCCCACGGTTTATTGATGGTTGAACTCGGGTCCTTGCCGGTCAAATCCTTCAGTGACACGGTTTTCCTGATTTCCAGATCGCGGCGGTTGTGCTGCACGTACTGGCTGTACATCTGTTGCAGGCTCATCTTCAACTCTTCCCCGGCACCGAGGCCGCGGTACGTGGCATTCCACGCGCCGGGATGGACAAAGGTTCGGGTGAAATCGCCCATTTCGTATTGCCAGCAGGCCTCAGCGGCCTGGCATAGCGATTGTGCGTTGGTGAAGGCGGTATGGTAGAAACCGGCGAATTTGCTGTTGAGCCAGTCGTAGGTCTGCGATCGGCTGAAACGATTGCTGCTCAGCAGGAAATCGTGGGTGGCCTTGGCCTGGTTGAGTGCTGCTCGCGCCTGGCGCAGTTGCAGTTGCGTGGCTTTATGTTGTTCGTCGGAGACGGCAAGCTGGGCCTTGATTTGCTCGGCTTCGAGTTTTGCCTGGTCGCGGGCCTGGGTCCATTCCTGGGCGCGGCGCCGGTATTGTTCGATGCGATCCATGGTTTGGCTTGCGCCATACGCAACGTGTGAAAACGCTTGCATATGGGCCGCGAAGCCGTTGGCAGCACCTTCCAGGCGTGCGCCACCGGCCGCCATGCCAAATATGTTCGGTGCTACAGTCATTGCCTGGCCGATTCCGTGGGCAATCGTCGCTCCGGTCTGGCCGAGACTTCCCAGCAGGTAAGAAGCTCCCGCGCCGATTTCCAAGGTGCTGACACCGTCTTTCAGCAATTTCTCGTAATAACTCACTCGGTCCAGAATGGTGTCCTGACTCGCCAGCAACGCCTCCTTGTTTTTTTCATCAATCTTCTCGGCCTGAACCTGTATTTGCACCGCCATCTCCGCGAGGTTCCACGCCTGCTGCTGTTGCAGTTCCAGGTACTGCGCCTGCTCCTTGCGTTCGATCAGCGACAGTAGCGTGGCGCCGAACGCGATCACGCTGTCCACCGCGTTCTGCGCGAGTGCGAACATGAAACTGAAGCGACAATGGGGAATCTGCGGGTTCAACAAGCGGCTGAGTGCTGCCCCGGACAAGCCTTGGCCCCACGCGGCGAGCAGTGCGCGCGGATCCAGCGGCGTGGCGAATAACGGCAGGTTCAGCGGAGCGCCGGCCATATCGAGGTTATGTCGCAGGTTAAACAAGCGGCTTTCGGCTCGATCCCAGTGCATGATCAGTTCGGGGTTGAAGGGCCGACGGAAATACTCAGTGTCCGCGCTCGCCAGTAGCGGGTCATGGCCGTCAGGCCGCAGACACAATAGTGGTGCAGGCTGCGAAGCCGGGGCCCTTCCGATACGCAAAGGTGGCTGTTGTTGCAGCTGCTGGTGCGCGCTGATCAGGCGCTGTTCGAATTGACGCAGTTGCACATTCTTCGACGAACTCAATTCGTCGAGCGTGAGCGGCAACCATTCGTCGATCTGGCGTACATCCGGGCGCGGTCCCAGCAGATCCATGATGTGGACGTAGCGCATCTTGGCTTCAGCCAGGCCGTCCGGCGTCAACTCTGCATACGCCAGATCAGCCTGGCGGCTTTCGATCTCGATAAACAGTTTCCACAGCGCCTTGCGAAAGTGCACCGGAAAACTCAAGGCAATCTGATGCGGATCGTCCGGGTACAGAATGGCCAGGCTGGGGTCGACCGGACCGGGCCATACCGGCTCCTCCAACGGTACGGCCTGCCAGTAACCGGGGTGTCCCGGGTCCGCGCTTTGTCGTGTCGGGTCAAACAGATACGCAAGCCACTGTTTCGCTTCGTCGTACTGCTGCTCTTCGTTCAAGCGGTAGGCCACCAGCCAGGGCAGGTACAGGAACAGTTCCAGGAAATACAGGTAGTAAGCGCCCGAGAAATCCATGGCTTGCGACCCCTGACCGTCCGGGATAGGTGGTTCTGTGTGCTGGGTCTGGGTTTCCCAGCTCAGCAGGGGTTCCATGCCGCTTTCGGCAAGGTTGATCAGTTGCCGGGCGAAGGTGGTGTTCATGCGCACAGCGGCCCGACGTGATCCTTCGGGTTCCTGCCCGTCGCTCAACTCGATGCCGGAGCCGCTGAAGTCAATGAATTGCGCCTTGCCCAAAGAAGGGCTGTCCCCCAGAGACGGGTCGATCATGCTGTTGATGCTGGGCGCTATTTGCAAGTTTGAGGGAGGCACTTCTGCCCATTCAACGGTCAGCGCCTTGAGTGCTCCGCCAATCAGCGTGGTTGCCAAGGAGCCTGCGTGATAAACCAGAACACCATAGATCAGCGGGATTTTCAGTTCCTTTGGATCCTCAGGCCACTCCACTGGCCAGCCGTCGGGCTGGAGGGTGGATTGATCGACCGAAAACGAATAAGTCAGCGAGGAGTCCTTCGACAGGCTATTGACGATGGCTGTAGACGCCAGCTTGCGCATTGCGCTGAATGTTTCAGGCGGCTTTGTTGACAGAACATTCAGCGGGTGTGCGATGAAAAACTGGTAGCCCACGCTGCTGTTATAGCGCCCTGCTGAAGGATGAAGATCGATTTCATTGTGATCGGTGGTAGAACGCCAAAAGGACGTAAACAAAACCATGCTGGAGCCGATCAGTTCATAGAGCACCCTTCGATTTGCATGTTTACCTGCAAGGCACGCCGTTTCTCCTTGCTTGGTGGCGGGTACCGTAAATTCAGTCGGATTCCCGACAGGGTCGGCGATCAAGCTACGCAGCCGATCAGGGTACCCCTTGAAACAGAATGCCGTATCTGCGACATCCATGAAGTCGGTACCAACAGGTTCAATGATGGAGCCTGGAAGTAGCGGAACTTCAAGGTGATTTTCCGAAGGATCGAACACCAGCGTAACTTTGATGAGCTCCTTGTTTTCGTCGTGTTTGTCGAAGACGGAAAGTTTGAAAATCAGGAGGTTGTTGAATCCTGCCGCCAGTCTTGCGGTCAACTCGATATTGGACGCCGCCCGGTTATAGACAAAGTCGACGTCTTTCACGCTGGTCTCGATTCGCGACTGCCACCCCTGATAATCCCAGGTGGTCTTTTCGCTATCCGGTGTCTGGTACTCCACTGCACCAAACATTGGCGTGCCGGAGGGAAGCCAGTATTGGAACCGACCAGCGTTGCCATTGGCGAAAATATTGCCGATCAGCCTCACGTGGGCTTCGCCGTTCTTGAGGACCTCGACGGAGGGAGGTGAGGCCGGTCTGACCTCCGGCGCCATACCGAATGACGGTGGCAGCGGTGTCACATTGAAGTTCTTGTCTATCTGTACCGTTCGCAGAAAATCATAGGTATCTGCATCGCCCGGAATCTCGGAAGGGACGCCCTGATAGTTCGAATACAGCATGAGCACCATCGACTCAGGTGACGTCGAGTGGTCATACACCGCAATGGTCTGGGTTTGCTCCGCAATTTCTTCCTGCGGTTTTTCGATCAGCGCTTTGGTCTGGCAATAACTCTCGATATAGACCCGCGGCGTACTCCAGGTCTCGTCATATTTCTTGTAGCTGGCATATAGGCGGAACCTGGGATTGACCTTGACGCTCTGGTCGGCCTTGCCGTCAACGGGGGCCTGCACGGCGTCCGCATCCTGAAGCTCCAGCTCGGCCCAGATCACGAACAGACGATTGTTGAACCAGCACGGGCGAATGGTGTGTTCCAGCGCCTTTTCCGAAATGGGCACGTTGGCTTTTTGCCAATCCGACCAGGCATTGGGCAGCGGCTTGTCATATTTGACCGGGGTTTCGCCTGCTGCACTCGCGGGCGCTTTGACCGCGCGCTGCGACATGTCCAGTGAGCGCCAGTAATAAGCATTTTCGGCAGGGGATTTGCCGATGAAATAATAAGTACTGTTGGCAAAATCTTCCCCGTCAATGTAGCCATTGCAGATTTTCAGGTTGGCAATTTCTTCGAACCTGGCAAGGTAAGCCAGCACTGCGGTTTGTACTGTTTCGGGCTGAATCTGCGCCTGGTTGAGGTCATTCTCCAGTTGCTCGAAACTGGCGCTCTTGGTCAGGCGCAAAGTCGGGTCCAGATAGATGTCCGGGAACGTGCGCAACTGCTGGAGGGCGGGCCAGATCGAGTAGCGATTGAGGCCGTCGCGCCAGGTGCTGGTTTGCAAAGGCGTAAAGCTTTCATCGCTGTAACCGGGCTCCAGGTTCAGCATCATGCTGTTGATTTGCTGTTGGTAGCTGGCAATGGCGCAGGCCACCGGACTGGTCGGGACATCCTGGCTGACCAGTACATCCAGCAACCAGAATTCATAAAGGTCGTTGGCGGTCTTGATCGTTTGAGCCAGCCCTTGCTCGATCAGGTAGGGATCGCTGGGTATGGCTTCGTGCAGATACAGGGCGAGCATCGCGTCACGCAGTGCTTCGTTAAGCGGCGCATCGAAGGCAGTCGTCATGATCGTTCCTCAACCATTGTCACGTGATGGGGCGGCGTTAGAGTGGGCGGCCATGACTCCCTCACCGACGGCTTTCCAGGCCAGCAGATCGCTTTGTTCGCCCAGCGCGGTGGCTTGCAATAGGGTTTTGGCGGCCAAGCCGCTGGCCTGACAAGCGGCCTGGCAACGACGGACCCAGTCGACTTGAGCCATCGAGGTGGCGCGTTTATCGGGGAGCGAGCTGGTCAGCTCGGCAACTTGCGCCTGCGGCCAGTTCAGCAAACGAGCAAGGGCAGCATCGGCCGTTTCGCTGGCGAGCTGGCGCAGGGCCTTGTTTTTCAATTGGGCCTTGGCTGGATTGGCGCAGCTGAAATAACTCAGGACATGGTCTTCGGACTGGCTCTGGCTGTGGAACCAATGACTGAAGCGTTCAAGCAGATAGAGATCGGAAAGCGAAGGCATGCTGTTACTGCCTTCCTCGTATGCCGCGCCACCCAGCCACATCGGATTGATTGCAAACAGGCGCAGAGCGCTATTGCTCAAACGCAGCTCTCTGACGATCTCGGCGTGGCGAGCCACCCGTTGATAATCCTCGATCAAGGCTTGGGGCAGCGGGGTCTTGAGTGCTTGCTGCAAAATGCTATAGGGCGTGGCCCACGCCCAGTGAATGACCGCCCGGCAGCAATCCGGCGCGAGTTTCGCGGTTTCCTGGAAAAGCCCTTCGAGCAACTGGGCCTGACGGTCATGCACATCGAGCAGGAACTTGACGAGTCTGTCTGCGCAAGCATCTTTGACAGGTTGGGCCAGCCCTAGACCTTTGAGCGCTTGCGCGACATCGGCCTGTAACCAGGCAACGGGTTCATCTGTCAGGGTCAGTGTGCGATCAAGGCCAGACAGCAGGCCGTCAGCAGTGATCAGATGGTGTTCGATCAGCAATTGAAACCAGTTGATTTCTCCTCGCTTGCGTTTGCCATCCTCTTGCAGTGGCAGACCCAACGCATTGACCTGCGCCTCGGTCGCCAGGCTGCGACGCGTATCGCTCTGCAGCGTGGTCAGACGCGCCCGCAACTCATCGGGCAGGGGAGCTTGCTCGGCCAATCTGATCTGCTGTTCATTTTCCTGCTCTTCGGGATTTGGCTGGGCATCGATGCCCAGGCGTTGCAATACCTGCGTCACGGTCTGCTGACTGTCTTTGAGCCAGGCGAAGGCCCAATCCAGTTGCATCAGCACATCGAGGATGTCCGGATTCGCCTCCGTGGTCGTTGCACTCAAGCGGCCGCTGGCCAGTGCGGTTTTGTAAGACGAGCCTCCGAGAAGTCCCGCCAACGCCAGCAGTTCTTCGACCGAGTGACCGAACAACCGGGCTATCCGCGCCTGGCGGTACAACGAGGAAACGGTAGGCAAGTCACGCTTGAGCGCGCCCACGTGCTTTTCGGTCTGACGGGCAATTAACAGCAAAGAGTCTTCGGTGGGTTGCACACCGAGCCCGGCACAGAGTTGCAGCAGGGTTTTCTGCGTCGCGGCATCGAGGGTGGTCAAATCGATGGGTGTTTGATCAAGAATCAGCGGTGTGTCGAACAGTTGCACATGGTTGAACACTTGATCGAACAACGGCACCGCGTCCTTGCCGCTGGCATTGGGGCTGAGGTCGTGCAGCAGCGCCGCGAACTCTTCAGGTTCGATGCTGTAGCGCTGGTTCAGGTAGCGATAGACGCCCAGCGCACGCAGGGTGTTTGCGTTGAGTTCCATGCCCAGGTTTGATTCGCCCTCGGCGCGGATGGCACTGCAGATCAACGTGTCGAGCCCGGCGAAAGGAATGCCGCTCCAGCGTTGCAGGCGGATCATCCGCTGAAGACGATCGAGACGATCAAGTGAGGTTTTGGTCAGACGCCATTTTGTGTTGTCACCCGACGCTATCCGCTCCAGTCCTATGGCGTGGTCTGACTCATCGCTCAGGTCTGTTTCCGGGGCCGGTTCCGGCGCGTTGTCGGACAGTTCAGCACCGGGACCGATGCCATTGACGTAGCAGGCACCGTAGTGATTTGGAAAAGACCCGGTCAGCAGGTCAATCCTGTTCGGGGTCGGCTGCAGGTATGGACAATTGGGCGACAATCGCACTGCAAAGCTGCGGCGGGCCACAAGTTGCTCGACCTGTTCAGCGGTGAGGCCAGTGTGCTGCATGAAGTCGGTCAACAGGGTCAATTGCTGCACAGGCGCATCGCTGGTGACTTCGACACCGTAGGCGCCTTTGAAAAAGTTCTTTTCTGTCGTCGTCAGGCGGTACTGCTCATCCAGCGTAAAGGCGAAGCGCTGTCTGGCCAGACGGACCGGTTGCTCCACCGTCCCGGTGGCGGTGATCAGATCGAATCTGGCTGTGTATTCCTGCTCGGTCGGCGTGGGAAGGGTGGCAGCCTGGAAATGCACAACGATGGGTTTATCTATCGCAGCGTGCAGACGATTTATCAGCCAGCCAGTCCCTGTGAGGTCCGGCACGTTAGAGCTCAGATCGATACTGGCAGGCACGGTCTTGTCGTCTTTACGAAAGGTCAGTGAGACAACGGTTTTGGAGCCGCCTTGATTCGTTGGTGCGTCCGCCAACGGAGTCGCGACCACGTCGTCGGGCTGCCCGGACAGGAGCAAGTAACATCTGCTTGGTGTGGTATGTGGCCGCAGGTAGGCAGTGAGAGGGTTTTGCCAGCCGTTGATGAGATTGCTGCGGGTCAGATAAAAATGGCTGAACACCGGGGGGGCGAGCAGCAATTGCTGTTGTTGTGGGCTCAACCCGCACAGCAACCGTTGTGCCTGTAGCGCCGGTTGCTGCAATTGCCCATAGTCATTGATTGCCACCTGTTTGATCGGTAGCAACAGACTGGCCCGGTAATTCAACTCGCCCAGACGCGGCTTATTATCAGCGAGCCCAAGTTGGCATTGGTGATGATAGAAGTTGTAGGGCAGTTCGAAGGGGTAGCTCCGTTCGGCCAGTACCTGATAGGTGGATTTGCTTTTGTCGGGAAGATTGCCATCCAGATAGGTGCGCAGATGACTTTCCAATACCTGCGTGACAATTTCCAGCATTGGTCTCGGTGTGAAGGTGCTCTCCTGGCTGATCAACAGGTCCTTGAGGTCAGGACGGCGTTGGTCCATCAACAGTCGCTTGGGATCCTCACTGGTGGCTTCCAGTTGCAGGGAAAATCTCCGCAGTTCAGTCAGGTAGGCCACCGGACTATCGTTGGCGGCAATGGCTCCGACCTTGGTGAACTCGTCCCAGTTTTCATTGAACATGCGTTGATAGGTAGCGCCCAGCGAAACCAGCGAACTCACACCACTGCGTTGAGCCAGTTGCTGCAACGTGCCGGAAGAGGTCTGGTATTCCCGATACAGGCGCGAAATGAGCGCCGCATATTTCATCGCATTGTCGTAGGCCACATCGGCGTTCGCGTCGCTGTATAGGGCGAGCTGGCGAGCGAACGCTGCTTTGGATAGACGGACGATGTCGAAAACTGACGTAAAGCCCATTTGCTGCATGGCGGTGGGGAAGTCGTTGCGGTCTGTCTTCAATCTGGCGTCGGAACTGATGAGGGCGTTCATCAGGGAGGGGGTGTCGGCCATGACTTTGGATCTCCTGCCAGAAGGGGGCATTGGAAAAATGCCTGGGCAGGAACAAAGTAACGACAAAATGAACTTGGGTAACCTGTCAAACCTGACAGGTTTTCAACAGTTTTTTAGGCCTTATGGAAATCAATTGAATTGCTGTTATGCAATTTGCAAATGCTGACTTTTCCATGCTCAAGCATGACCGTCCGTCCGAACTGTCACAGTTGACAGGTAGCCGCAAGGAATGCACGACGTCAAGAATCGCATCTGAAGATCGGCAATTGCGCCGGGATAACGGGAGCGATGGATATGGATGACGAAAACAAGCTGCAACCGAATGGCCTGTGGCCGGCGCCTTTGATTTTGTCACCTTTAAGCAACTCTACAGTCTCGCCAGGCGGGTTCAATATCGTCGCTCTATCTCCTGGAGGAGTCACTGATAGTTGGAAAATCGAATGCTGGGGAGAAGCAACTGACCATCATGGTTCAGAAGATGAGTGGGCAAAGCTGGAGCATTGGGTACCTGATACGTCTTTTGATCGCTTTGGTGCGTACTTCAATTTCAAAGTCAGGTACAAGCAGGTCTGGGTCTGGAGTGAATGGGCTGAATGTCACAATTTGTATGTGCCGCAACCTGTACCGCCCGATCCGGCCAAACCGCCAAAACCGACCATTTATCCGCCACCCAAGCCGGCATCAGTAAGAGAGTCACTGGGCATTGGCGGCGTTTTGCTTAATGCCAAGGTGCACATGTACACCGACAGAGACATACCGGTGCCTGGCATTTACGTTGTCAACACAGGCATTTTCATGCCAACAGCGGAGTGGGTTGCAGGTACCACTCGGGTCAAGGTTGTGCAGATCCTGAACGGCATGGCTTCGGATCCGAGCAATCTGGTTTCCGTTTCAGTGGGGCTATCCAGACCAAGCATTGACAGGCCACCGAACCCGGCCATGGGTAATCAAACGCTAAACATAACCGGCGTAGAGACAGGTGACGTCACGCTGCGAATGTTTACCGAGGCAGACGCACTTGTCGCTGGCAGTTTCACCGGTAGTGGCGCAACTCGCGTATTTACGCCCACAGAGAGATGGCGCGGTGGCACGACCGTTGTATCTGTTGTGCAGACCCTGGGCGGTGTGTCTTCCGATCCAAGCCTTTCGGTCTCCGTTAGAGTGAAGCCATTCAAACCCTACATCTCACTCCCGCCCAACCCGTCTTCCAGTACCCAGTCACTGGAAATTACCGGTGTTGCGAACGGCGACGTTACTTTGCAGATGTCTAACGCCGCCGATGGCGTGGTGGCCGGCAGTTTTACCGGCAGTGACAGCAAACGTACTTTCACCCCAACGGCGAACTGGGCTGCGGGTATCACCCGCGTCAAGGTCGTGCAGACTGTAGACGGTATGCATTCTGATCCGAGTGGACCGGTTTCTGTGCCAGTGAAACCCTCCAGACCAAGCATTGCCGAACCACCGAAACCGGCGTTGGGCAATCAAACGCTAAAAATAAGCGGTGTGGTGAGCGCTGTGGTCAGCCTGCAAATGTATACCGCCGAAAATGCCCCTGTAGCTGGCAGCTTTACCGGCAATGGCGATACTCGCATTTTTTATCCAGCGGTCAACTGGGGTGGGGGCATCACCGTGGTCACGGTTGTGCAGAGTGTTGACGGTATAGCCTCCGACCCGAGCGCCCCGGTTCCTATTGCAGTGAAGCCGTCCAAACTAACCATTACACCACCACCCAGTCCGGCTGCAGCGAAAGAGCCGTTGATCATTACCGGTGTTTCCTCGGGCGTTGCCGTCCTACAAATGTCCACCACCGGAGGTGCGCCGATAGAGGGCGAGTTCGCCGGTAGTGGCACGGAGCGTACCTTTGTATCAAAAACTGGCTGGAAGCCAGGCAGTACGGACGTCTGGGCCGTGCAAACGATAAACGGGATGGTCTCGGATCCAAGCGATCCGGTCACTGTTTCGGTAATAGAGAAGCCTCCCGCCCCCGTAATCATTCAGCCTCTACCCCACACCGTTCATCATGCCGATGTCAGGGTGCAAGGAACGTGCATTGCGGGAGCGACGATCACCTTGCAAAGTGCCGCTGGCACCTCTCTGCAAGGCGACCTGACCTACGATGCAACGACATGGTCTTTCGAGTACCTGTGGCTGCCCGGTCCTAAACATATCAAGGCGCAGCAGAGTGTGAATGGAGATACGTCTGAAGCAACCGCTGTCCTCGAGTTCTACATCAAGCCAGCTACGCCTGACATCGAGCCGCCAACCGACCCGGCAACACCGAAACAGCCTTTGAAAATCACCGGTGTCGCGTCAGGCGTCGTCACCCTGCAAATGTTCACCCAACCCGATAGAGCTGTGCCTGGCGAATTCGCCAGCAACGGAGCCAACCGCCTCTTCACACCGGCGGAGGACTGGTCGCCCGGCGAAAACACCGTCTACGTCATCCAGACAGTAAACGGCGTGGACTCTGACCCCAGTGACTTGTGCACTTTCACCGTGGAAGGGGAGGACAGGCCCGACGCCCCTCAATTCCGGCAGCCACAGGCGGGAGGCATAACCTCAAGGTATCCCACCCTCAAGATCGCCGGCCTGCCAGGCGCGCTGCAAACCGTTCGTTTTGAGAACGGCGCGACGTTGCACGAAGAGACAGCGGGTGCAGACGGGATCCTGACATTCACAGTGGTGGAACCGTTGGATCCAGGCACCATTGTCCTTGAGGCTAAACAGGCCAGCGGTGGGACTGATTCGGATTGGAGCGCGCCGCATCGGTTTACGGTCAAGGCTGCCCCGTCAACTCCATCGATCGAAGCGCCACGGGCGAACTCCGAAACATCACGCTATCCGAGGATTCGAGGCACAGGAGCAACGGGAGGTGAGATTGTCCTGCGTCATGCGCTTGATCCCAAGGAAGAGTTTGCCATCGTCGACGGTTCAACCCGGTGGAATTGGACCGCAGAAAAAGCGTGGCCCCTCGGAGACTACGCCGTGCAGGCCCGGCAGACATTCGACGGCGACTGGTCCGACTGGACTGAGGCTCGCTCCTTCAAGGTCAGCGAATCGCGGTATGCCATTGGCGACGCTACACCCGCCATCGGTACACCGGTGGTGGGCACCGAGCAGAGCGTGCTGTTGCGAATCCAGGTCATCTCCGGTGTCAGCGGGGAGGTAGCGGCTGGCGTGGAGGTGAAGTGGCGCGTCAATGGCGAGGAGGAATTGCTGGCGACAACGCAGACCGATGTCAACGGCTGGACCAGTTATCGCTATACACCTGAGACAGTCGGCAAGCATGACATTCTGGCGGACGTCACTCAGGATAACGCCGGTGTGATTTTGACCGAACTCTATGAAGTGAATGCCGTACTGGACGATGTCTGGGCGCAGGCAGCAGAGCTTTATCTGGACGGTGAGCGCGTCGACCCTGCAAGCGAACTCGTGCTGTTGAGAAAAAACCTGCCCTATAAGCTGGAGCTGAAGATTGCCGACGACAGTGTTTTGATTGGCTCTACCGTCACTTTGCAGAACTTCTGGGGCGCGAAGGAACGAGGCCTGACTTTCAACCCTGATCTGGGCACGCCGCTGACAATAAACAAAGGATCGTCAATCCATTGGTATATTTCTACCGAAGAGGCGAACAGTGGTTTTTATGGTTTGAGTCTGGCCAGTTCGATACTGCCCGACTGGGAGCTGCCCGGGCGAGTGGAAGCGGGGGATTTGGCTGACGCCGTGAGGTTTGATCTGGATGGGTTCCCCCAGGTGTTCGGTGGTGCCCCGGCGTACCCCTGCCTTGGGGCCACGCATACATTGACTTTGCGACCCCAGGACAGCAGTTTTTTGCTCGGCCAGGACGTGGTTCTGGAGTTGAGTGCGCAAGCGGCCGATCTAGGCGTGACCTTGAGTCCGAGCATCCCGCAAACGCTCGGCGAGGACGGGTTGAGCTGGTTGCTGAACTGCGTCGACAGTACCAGTGCCGGCGATTTCGCAGTCTGGTTGAAGGTGCCGGCGCTGGAATTCAGTTCGCTGGAGTTGCCCATGTCGCTGGCGCATAACAGTGCTGAGGTATCTGAAAGATTCGGCCCTCAGCAAATGGGAGGTTCGGCCTCGTTCTGGAGATATGGCATTCGCGCGGTTTCCACTTTCACGGGGCTGCCGGCGGGGGGAGTGCCGGTGACCGTCGCGGTGACTGGCAAGCCAACCATGGAAAATGTTACTGCTCGCGATGGCTGGATATTTATCAGCTACTACGACGGAGAGTCTGCAAGCCTGACCATTCGTAACCGCTATGGAAAGTAATGGCTGAGCAAGCGTCGGCAAGAGGAGTGAGACGCGCCACTCGTCGAGGATAGCTTGCTGCGCAACAAATCCCGGAGCAAAAAAAACGGCACCTGCAAAGGTGCCGTTTTCATGTATAGCCAGATCAGCCGAGCAATCAGCCCGCCAGACCCGCCTGTTGTACCAGCACCAGCAATGGCTGCGGGTACACGCCCAGGAAGAATGCGACCAGCGCGATGGCCAGCAGCATCACGCCGCCTGCTTTCTGTTCCCAGTGCAGCTGGGCGTCGTGGCGACGCAGGTTTGGCTCGATCAGGTACAGGGTGACCATCACGCGCAGGTAGTAGAACACGCCGATGGCGCTGCCCAGTACCAGTGCGCCGACCAGCCACCACTGACGCGTTTCGACGCCGCTGGCGATGATGTAGAACTTGCCGATGAAGCCAGCGGTCAGCGGAATGCCGGCCAGGGACAGCATCATCACGGTGAGCACGGCGGTCAGATACGGACGGCGCCAGAACAGGCCGCGGTACTCGTACAGGGCGTCGGCGTCGCGGCCGTTGTACGGCGAGGACATCAGGGTGATCACGCCGAACGCGCCGAGGCTGGTGATGACATAAGTCACCAGATAGACGCCGATGGCTTCTACCGCCAGCCCCTTGCTCGCCACCAGTGCGATCAGCAGATAGCCGAAGTGCGCGATGGACGAGTAACCGAGCAGACGCTTGAGGTTGCTCTGGGTCAGGGCCAGCAGGTTACCGAACAGGATCGAGGCGACCGCGATAACGCTGAGCACATCGCTCAGCACACCACTGCTGGCAGCAGGGGAGAGCTGGAACAGACGCACCATCACCGCAAACACCGCGACCTTCGAAGCGGTGGCGAGGAACGCCGCCACTGGTGCCGGAGCACCTTCGTAGACGTCGGGCGTCCACAGGTGGAACGGTACCAGCGACAGCTTGAACGCCAGACCGATCAGCATCATGCCCAGGCCCAGTTGCGCCAGCGGGCTTGGCAGGCCGGTCGCGGCCAGGGCCTGACCGATGCCGACGAAGCTCAGCGAACCGGCGTCGGCGTAGAGCAGCGCCATACCGAACAGCAGGAACGCGGAACCGGCGGCCGACAGCACCATGTACTTGATGCCGGCTTCCAGCGAACGCTTGTTGAAAAAGGCGTAAGCGACCAGACCGTAGACCGGTACCGAGAGCAGCTCCAGACCGATGAACAACCCGGCCAGGTGCTGCGCGCTGACCAACACCAGACCACCGGCGGCGGCCATCAGGATCAGCAGGTACAGTTCTTCGCGATTGCCCGGGTAACCCGAACCGCCATCACCCAGATAGGCGTGGGCGAGGGTGACGCAGGCGAGGGTGGCGACCAGGATCATCGCCATGTACAGGCAGGCAAACGCGTCGATCTGCAGCAACGGGGTGACGGCCAGAGGCGCGACTTTCAACGCAGGCAGGATCGACAGCAGGGCCAGGTTCAGACCCGCCACCGAAATCAGGAAGGTCTGCGAGTGGTTGCGGCGCCAGGCGATTGCCAGCATCACCACGATAATGGTGAGGCTGGTGATCAACAGTGGCGCAAGCGCAATAAAGTGTTGAATCGTGAATTCCATAGCGCTCTTACCGGGCCGAAGCGAGTTGAGAGAAGGCGGTGCCGAGCCACTGCTGCACGCCATGCATGGTGGCGGCAGAGGTGTCGAGGAACGGTTGCGGGTAGACGCCGAGGTAAATCAGCAACACCGCCAGACCGAGCACCATGATCAGTTCGCGCGCGTCCATGCCGTGCAGCACCGCGTCGGATTTCGACGGGCCGAAGTAGGCACGGTGGATCATGATCAGCGAGTAGACCGAACCGAACACCAGACCGGAAGTGGCAATCGCCGTGACCCATGGAGCGCTGGCGAAGGAACCGATCAGGATCAGGAACTCGCCAACAAAGTTACCGGTACCCGGCAAGCCCAGCGACGCCGCCGCGAAGAACAGGCTGATGGCCGGCAGGTAAGCGATACGCGACCACAGACCGCCCATCTCACGCATGTCACGCGTATGCAGACGCTCGTACAACTGACCGCTGAGGATAAACAGCGCCGCTGCCGACAGACCGTGCGCCAGCATCTGGATCACTGCGCCTTGCAGCGCCAGTTGGCTGCCGGAGTAGATACCGATCAACACGAAGCCCATGTGGGAAACGGAAGAGAAGGCAATCAGACGCTTGATGTCGGTTTGTGCGAACGCCAGGAACGCGCCGTAGAAGATCCCGATCAGACCGAGGGTCATGGCGATCGGCGCGAACTCGGCCGAAGCGTTCGGGAACAGCGGCAGGGCGAAACGCAGCAGACCGTAGGCCGCGGTTTTCAGCAGGATACCGGCGAGGTCGACGGAACCGGCAGTCGGTGCCTGGGCGTGAGCATCAGGCAGCCAGGAGTGGAACGGTACGACGGGCAGCTTGACCGCGAAGGCGATGAAGAAGCCGAGCATCAGAATGTACTCGGTGGTCATCGACATCTTGGTTTTCAACAGGTCGGCGTAGTTGAAGGTGATCACGCCGGTGTTGTTGAAGTTGACCAGCACCAGACCGAGGATCGCCACCAGCATGATCAGGCCGGACGCCTGAGTGAAGATGAAGAACTTGGTCGCTGCGTAGATCCGGGTTTTCTTGCCGTCCGAAGAACTGTGACCCCAGAGCGCGATGAGGAAGTACATCGGCACCAGCATCATTTCCCAGAAGAAGAAGAACATGAACAGGTCGAGGGCGAGGAACACGCCGACGACGCCGCCCAGGATCCACATCAGGTTCAGGTGGAAGAAGCCAACGTGACGTTGAATCTCTTTCCACGAGCAGAGTACCGAGAGGATACCCAGCAGACCGGTCAGCAGGATCATCAACAGCGACAGGCCGTCGAGGGCCAGGTGCACGTTGATGCCGAAACGCTGGATCCAGACATGCTTGAACTCAAGCGCCCAGGTCGGATCGGCGCCCGGCGCCGGTGCGAATGAATAGTCACCGTGGGCCCACAGCCAGAGGCCGAGCGCGAGTTCCAGGGTCATGGTCAACAGCGCAATCCAGCGCGGGAGGGTAGCGCCGAAGCGCTCACCCATCCAGCACAGCAGGCCGCCGATGAAGGGGATCAGGATTAGCCAAGGCAGAATCATGACGGGCTCGTTTCCTTTCGCAAATTCGCAAGGTTCATATCAGACCGCTACCAGCACGATGGCGCCGATCACCAGCACGGCACCAGCAGCCATCGAGGCGGCGTACCAACGCAGTTGACCGGTCTCGGTGCGGCTCAGGGCAGTGTGACCACCCTTGGCCATACGCGGGATCAGACCGATGGTCTGGTCGAGCGGGTCTTTGCGCAGTACATGGCTGATCGCAAGGTACGGCTTGACGAACAGTTTGTCGTAGATCCAGTCGAAGCCCCAGGCAGCGAACCACCAGGCCGAAAGGAAACGGCCGATGCCGCTGTTGGCAATTGCCGTGACGAAGCGACGCTTGCCGAGGAACAGCAGCGCTGCCAGCAGGATACCGGCCAGGGCGATGGCGCCCGAGGCGATTTCCAGACTGTGCTTGGCTTCGCCACCGGCATGGCCAACGCTTTGCGGCAGTACGCCGTGCAGCGGTGGCACGATCATCGCGCCGACGAAAGTCGACAGCACGATCAGCACCGACAATGGCAGCCAGTGGGCAATGCCGTGGCCGGCGTGGGCTTCAGTCTTGGCTTCACCGTGGAACGCGATGAAGATCAGGCGGAAGGTATACAGCGACGTCATGAACGCACCGACCAGACCTGCGTAAAGCAGACCCTGGTTACCGCTGGCGAACGCTTCCCAGAGGATTTCGTCCTTGGAGTAGAAGCCTGCGGTAACCAGTGGCAGAGCGGCCAGCGCGGCACCACCGACGATGAAGCTGGCGTAGGCCAGTGGCAGTTTCTTCCACAGACCGCCCATCTTGAAGATGTTCTGCTCGTGGTGGCAGGCAACGATCACCGCACCGGAAGCAAGGAACAGCAGGGCCTTGAAGAAGGCGTGGGTCATCAGGTGGAAGATCGCGCCTTCCCAGGCACCAACGCCCAGCGCCAGGAACATGTAGCCGATCTGGCTCATGGTCGAGTAGGCGAGGATACGTTTGATGTCGGTCTGCACCAGCGCGGCGAAACCGGCCAGTACCAGGGTCACGCCACCGACGATGCCGACGAGGTGCAGGATGTCCGGCGCCAGCGCAAACAGACCGTGGGTACGGGCAATCAGGTAGACACCGGCGGTGACCATGGTCGCGGCGTGGATCAGTGCCGAAACCGGGGTTGGGCCGGCCATCGCATCCGCGAGCCAGGTTTGCAGCGGCAGTTGCGCCGATTTACCGACAGCACCGCCGAGCAGCATCAGGGTTGCCAGAACGATCCAGAAGTCACCGACCTTGAAGTGCTCCGGCGCACGTACCAGCAGTTCCTGGACGTTCAGCGTGCCCAGTTGCTGGAACAGGATGAACAGGCCGATGGCCATGAACACGTCGCCGATGCGGGTGACGATGAACGCTTTGAGTGCCGCGTTACCGTTGTTGCGGTTGCTGTAGTAGAAACCGATCAACAGGTACGAGCACAGGCCCACGCCTTCCCAACCGAAGTAGATGAACAGCAGGTTATCGCCGAGGATCAGGAACAGCATGCTGGCGATGAACAGGTTGGTGTACGAGAAGAAGCGCGAGTAACCGTCTTCACCACGCATGTACCAGGACGCGAACAGGTGGATCAGGAAGCCGACGCCGACGACCACGCCGAGCATGGTCACCGACAGGCCATCCAGGTACAGCGCGAAGTTCGGCTGGAAACCTTCCACCGACATCCAGCGCCACAGCACCTGGGTGTACACGCCACCTTCCGGCGGCGCGACGTTGAATTGCCAGATCACGTAAGCGGTGACGATGGCCGACAGGCCGATCGAACCGACACCGATAAGCGCCGAGAGGTTTTCCGAGAAGCGGCCGCGCGAGAACGACAGCAACAGGAACCCGATCAGAGGGAATACGAAAGTCAGAAAGAGTAGGTTCATCCGCGCATCTCACTGGCAGCGTCGATATCGAGCGTGTGGAAGCGGCGATACAGTTGCAGCAGGATCGCCAGGCCAATACTGGCCTCGGCTGCGGCAAGGCTGATCACCAGGATGAACATGATCTGTCCATCCGGCTGCGCCCAGCGGGCGCCCGCAACGATGAAGGCCAGGGCAGAGGCGTTCATCATCACTTCCAGACTCATCAACACGAACAAAATGTTGCGGCGGACCATCAGGCCGACCAGACCAAGGCAGAACAGGATGCCGGCGACGGCCAGTCCATGTTCGAGAGGGATAGCAGGCATGTCTTACTCCTTCGCCTCGTTACGGCCCAAATGGAACGCCGTGACGGCTGCGGCGAGCAGCAGCATCGAGGCGAGTTCGACCACCAGCAGGTACGGGCCGAACAGGCTGATGCCCACGGCTTTCGCGTCTACGGTGGTGTGGCCGATGGCCTGGCCGCTCTGGTGAGCGAACAGCACATACAGCAGTTCGGCCAGCAGCAGCGCGGCAAGAATCACCGGTCCTGCCCAGATGCCGGGCTTGAGCCAGGTGCGTTCCTGCTGCACCGAGGCGGGACCCAGGTTGAGCATCATCACCACGAACACGAACAGCACCATGATGGCACCGGCGTAGGCGATCACTTCGAGCACGCCGGCGAACGGTGCGCCGAGGGCGAAGAAGGTCATGGCCACGGCGATCAACGAGATGATCAGGTAGAGCAGGGCGTGCACGGGGTTGGTGTTGGTGACCACACGCAGCGTGGACACCACAGCAATACCCGATGCGAAATAGAAAGCGAATTCCATCGTTCTTCCTTAAGGCAGCAAGCTCTTCACGTTGATCGGTTCGGCTTCGTTCTGCGCAGCGCCTTTCGGCTTGCCAGCGATTGCCATACCTGCAACACGATAGAAGTTGTAATCAGGGTTTTTGCCGGGGCCGGAGATCAGCAGATCTTCTTTCTCGTACACCAGGTCCTGACGTTTGAACTCGGCCATCTCGAAATCCGGGGTCAGCTGGATTGCGGTGGTCGGGCAGGCTTCCTCGCAGAGACCGCAGAAAATGCAGCGCGAGAAGTTGATCCGGAAGAAGTCCGGGTACCAGCGACCGTCTTCGGTTTCAGCTTTCTGCAGCGAGATGCAACCCACCGGGCAAGCCACGGCGCACAGGTTGCAGGCCACGCAGCGTTCTTCGCCATCGGGGTCGCGGGTCAGGACGATGCGGCCACGGTAGCGCGGCGGCAGGTAGACCTGCTCCTCGGGGTATTGCAGGGTGTCGCGCTTGCGAAAGCCATGGCCGAAGACCATGACCAGGCTGCGCAACTGGGTACCGGTACCCTTAACGATGTCGCCAATATATTTGAACATGGGTCAAATCCTCACTGAACCGCAACCGCAGGCGTGTTCATCAACACAACCGCAGCGGTCACCAGCAAATTGATCAGGGTCAGTGGCAGGCAGAATTTCCAGCTGAAATCCATCACCTGGTCATAACGCGGACGCGGGATGGAAGCGCGCAGCAGGATGAACAGCATGATGAAGAACGCGGTCTTCAGTGCGAACCAGACGAAGGACAGTTGCGGCAGGATGCCGAACGGACCGTGCCAGCCACCGAAGAACAGGGTGACCAGCAGCGCCGAGATCAGGATGATGCCGATGTACTCACCGACGAAGAACATGCCCCATTTCATACCGGCGTATTCAATGTGGTAACCGTCGGCCAGTTCCTGTTCCGCTTCCGGCTGGTCGAACGGGTGACGGTGAGTCACGGCGACGCCAGCGATGAAGAAGGTACAGAAGCCGAAGAACTGCGGAATGATGAACCACAGGTTCTGCGCCTGGTACTCGACGATGTCGCGCATGTTGAACGAGCCGACCTGCACCACGATGCCCATCAGGGCCAGGCCCATGAACACTTCGTAGGACACGGTCTGCGCCGAGGCACGCAAGCTGCCGAGCAGGGCGAACTTGTTGTTGCTCGACCAGCCGGCGAACAGCACCGCGTAGACCGACAGACCGGCCATGGCGAAGAAGAACAGCAGGCCGATGTTCAGATCCGCCACGCCCCAGGTCGGGGTGATCGGGATGATCGCAAAGGCGATCAGCAGGGCGGACATGGCCACCACCGGCGCCAGGGTGAAGATCACCTTGTCGGCGAATGGCGGGGTCCAGTCTTCCTTGAAGAACATCTTCAGCATGTCGGCGGCGATCTGGAACATGCCGAACGGGCCAACGCGGTTCGGACCGTAACGGTCCTGCCACCAGCCCAGCAGGCGACGTTCGACAAAGCTGAGCAAGGCGCCCGCGACCACCACGGCCAGCAGGATCACGATGGCTTTGATGACCGTCAGGATCACATCGATCACTTCAGGGGTGAACCAGGTCATTGCGCTGCCTCCTGCAGACCGTCGACGGACACGCCGGCGAATGCCGGTGGAATGCCGGCGATGCCCGCAGGCAATGCCACCAGACCGGCGCCCAGTTCTTCATTGATGCGCAGCGGCAGACGCAATGTCTGACCGGCAACGTTCAGGCTCAGCAGGGCACCGTCGTTGACGCCGAGGCGATCCGCTTCGGATTTCGCCAGCGCGACGTAAGGTGCCGGAATGCGTTCCTGTACCGGGGCGGCTTTCGAAGAGTTTTCTTCGCTGCCGAACAGGTGGTAGAACGGCACGGCCTGCCAAGTGCCCGGCGCCGGATTGAATGCGCGCGGAGCAGCAGCGAACCAGTTCAGCGAGTCGCCAGTGCTTTCGATCAGGCGCGTGCCCGGATCGCCAGCGCGCAGATGACCACCGACTTCGTCCTGGAACTTGTTCCAGGCTTGTGGCGAGTTCCAGCCCGGCGACCATGCGAATGGCACTTGTTGACGCGGTTCGGCGGAGCCCGAGTAACCTTCCATGGAGAAAGCGAACGCGGTGTCCTGGTCTTGCGGAGTGCGTGGTTCGTGAACGCTGATGTCGGCGCGCATTGCGGTGCGACCGGAGTAACGCAGCGGCTCACGGGCCAGTTTCAGACCCTTGATGCGGAAAGCAGCCGACGGTGCAGCATCAACGATGCGCGCCAGTTGCGCGGTGCTCGAGGCAACGGCAGCGGTGACGTGGTCGAGTTGCGTCCAGTCGATCGGCTGGTTCAGCAGGGTCGCGCGCAGGGCGTGCAGCCAGCGCCAGCCTTCGTGCACCAGAATGCTCGCGTCCATGTATTGCGGATCGAAAACCTGGAAGAAGCGCTGGGCGCGGCCTTCCTGGCTGACCAGCGTACCGTCGCCCTCGGCGAAGCTCGCCGCTGGCAGAACCAGGTGCGCGCGATCGGTGGTGGCGGTTTTCTGATGGTCGGCAACGATCACCACTTTTGCAGCGTTCAGTGCGGCATCGACCTTGGCTTTGGCGGTGCGGGTGTACAGATCGTTTTCCAGCACGACGATCGCGTCGGCCTTGCCATCGATGACCGCTTGCAGCGCGGCGTCGACCGACTCGCCACCGAGCATGGCCAGACCGAGGCTGTTGGCCTCCGGCACGATCAGGCTGATCGAACCGTTCTTCTCGCGCAGCTTCAGGGCTTTGGCGATGTTCGCGGCAGCTTCGATCAAGGCTTTGGAGCCCAGCGAAGTACCGGCGATGATCAGCGGGCGCTTGGCGGCGAGCAGGGCATCGGCGATGCGCTGCGCCAGTTCCAGGGCTTCGGTGTCCAGACCTTCAACGGCCGGCGCGCTGGCATCCAGCGCGTGAGCCACGGCGAAACCGATGCGCGCCAGATCGTCGGGAGCGGCGTGTACGCATTCTTCGGCAACGTCGTCGAGTTTGGTTTCGGCGAGGCTGGCGATGAACAGCGGGTTCAGCGCGTGCTGGCCGATGTTCTTCACCGCCGCGTCGAGCCAAGGCTGGACGCGCATGGCTTCAGCCATGTCTTCAGCCTTGCCCTTGACCGACTGACGCAGAGCCAGCGCCATACGTGCAGCGGTCTGGGTCAGGTCTTCACCGAGGACGAAGATCGCGTCGTGGTCTTCGATGTCGCGCATGTTCGGCACTGGCAGCGGGCTGTCGTTCAGCACCTGCAGGACCAGACGAATGCGCTCCAGCTCGGAGGCTTCGATACCCGAATAGAAGTGCTCGGCACCGACCAGTTCGCGCAACGCGTAGTTGCTTTCAAGACTGGCGCGCGGCGAACCGATGCCGACGATGTTGCGTCCGCGCAGCAGGTCGGCGGCTTTGTCCAGCGCAGCGTCGAGGCCGAGCTTGGTGCCGTCGGCCAGCAGCGGCTGACGTGGACGGTCGGTGCGGTTGACGTAGCCATAACCGAAACGGCCACGGTCGCAGAGGAAGTACTGGTTCACCGAACCGTTGAAACGGTTTTCGATGCGACGCAGTTCACCGTAACGCTCGCCCGGGGAGATGTTGCAACCGCTCGAGCAGCCATGGCAGATGCTCGGGGCGAACTGCATGTCCCACTTGCGGTTGTAGCGCTCGGAGTGAGTCTTGTCGGTGAACACGCCGGTCGGGCAGACCTCGGTGAGGTTGCCGGAGAACTCGCTCTCGAGGGTGCCGTCTTCAACGCGACCGAAGTACACGTTGTCGTGGGCGCCGAATACACCGAGGTCGGTACCGCCGGCGTAGTCCTTGTAGAAACGCACGCAGCGGTAGCAAGCAATGCAGCGGTTCATTTCGTGGGAAATGAACGGGCCGAGTTGCTGGTTCTGGTGGGTGCGTTTGCTGAAGCGATAACGGCGCTCGTTGTGGCCGGTCATCACTGTCATGTCTTGCAGGTGGCAGTGACCCCCTTCCTCGCACACCGGGCAGTCGTGCGGGTGGTTGGTCATCAGCCATTCGACAACACTGGCGCGGAACGCCTTGGATTCTTCATCGTCGATGGAGATCCAGGTGTTGTCGGTGGCCGGGGTCATGCAGGACATGACGATACGACCACGGGTGTCGTTCTCGTCGGTGTACTGCTTGACCGCGCACTGGCGGCAGGCCCCGACGCTACCAAGCGCGGGGTGCCAGCAGAAATATGGAATGTCGAGGCCCAGCGACAGACATGCCTGTAACAGGTTGTCTGCCCCGTCGACTTCGAGCGCTTTGCCGTCTACGTGGATAGTGGCCATGGTTCAAAGGTCTTCGTTGGCCCGGTGTCAGCGGGCGTGGCTAATGGAATCTTGTTATGCGTCCGAATCCAAACAGCCCCGGAGGGCGTCATCGGACGAAAGGCGAAGGGCACGGACCCTTCGCCTTTTTAAGCGTTTACGCGCCGACTACGATCGGCCTTGCCAGAGGCGGGACGGCGGCGCTGACAGGCGCGATACCGGCTTCGAACTCTGGACGGAAGTATTTGATCGCGCTGCCCAGCGGCTCCACGGCTCCCGGTGCGTGAGCACAGAAGGTCTTGCCCGGGCCGAGGAAACCGACCAGACCCAGCAGGGTCTCGATGTCGCCCGGCTGGCCCTTGCCCTGTTCGATGGCCATCAGGAGCTTGACGCTCCATGGCAGACCATCGCGGCACGGGGTGCAGAAACCGCAGGATTCGCGAGCGAAGAACTGCTCCATGTTGCGCAGCAGCGAGACCATGTTGACGCTGTCATCCACCGCCATCGCCAGACCGGTACCCATCCGGGTGCCGACCTTGGCGATACCGCCGGCATACATTTGTGCGTCGAGGTGCTCGGGCAGGAGGAAACCGGTACCGGCGCCGCCTGGCTGCCAGGCCTTGAGCTTGAAGCCGTCGCGCATGCCGCCGGCGTAGTCTTCGAACAGTTCACGACCGGTGACGCCGAATGGCAGTTCCCACAGGCCCGGGTTCTTGACCTTGCCGGAGAAGCCCATGAGCTTGGTGCCCATGTCTTCGGAACCTTCGCGGGCCAACGATTTGTACCAGTCAACGCCGTCGGCAATGATCGCCGGCACGTTGCACAGGGTTTCGACGTTGTTCACGCAGGTCGGCTTGCCCCACACGCCGACGGCGGCAGGGAAGGGCGGCTTGGAGCGCGGGTTGGCGCGGCGGCCTTCGAGGGAGTTGATCAGTGCGGTTTCTTCACCGCAGATGTAACGCCCGGCGCCGGTGTGGACGAACAGCTCGAAATCGAAACCCGAACCGAGAATGTTCTTGCCCAGCAGGCCGGCCGCCTTGGCTTCTTCCACGGCACGGTTGAGGTGCTTGGCGGCGGTAGTGTATTCGCCGCGCAGGAAGATGTAGCCACGGTAGGTTTTCAGCGCGCGGGCACTGATCAGCATGCCTTCGATCAGCAGATGGGGCAGTTGCTCCATCAGCATGCGGTCTTTCCAGGTGTTCGGCTCCATTTCATCCGCGTTGCACAGCAGGTAGCGGATGTTGATGGATTCGTCCTTGGGCATCAGGCCCCACTTCACACCAGTGGGGAAGCCGGCACCGCCGCGACCCTTGAGGCCAGCGTCTTTGACGGTCTGGACGATGGCGTCCTGATCCATCTCGGCGAAGGCTTTGCGCGCAGCGGCGTAACCGTTCTTGGCCTGGTACTCGTCAAGCCACACGGCTTCGCCGTCATCGCGCAGACGCCAGGTCAGCGGGTGCGTCTCGGCCGAGCGCTGGATGCGGTTGGCTGGACCAAAAGATGTCAGGGTCATACGTAGCCCTCGAGCAGTTTGGCCACGCCAGCAGGCTGCACGTCGCCAAAGGTGTCGTCGTCGATCATCAGCGCCGGTGCCTTGTCGCAGTTGCCGAGGCAGCAGACAGGCAGCAGGGTGAAACGACCGTCGGCGGTGGTCTGACCCAGGCCGATGCCCAGATTGGTCTGGATTTCGCTGACCACCGACTCATGGCCGCCGATGTAGCAGACCATGCTGTCGCAGACGCGAATGATGTGACGGCCGACCGGCTGACGGAAGATCTGGCTGTAGAACGTCGCCACGCCTTCAACGTCGCTGGCCGGGATGCCGAGGATCTCGCCGATCGCGTAGAGGGCGCCATCCGGCACCCAGCCGCGTTCTTTCTGGACGATCTTCAGGGCTTCGATCGACGCCGCGCGCGGGTCTTCGTAGTGATGCAGCTCGTGCTCGATGGCCGAGCGCTCGGTTTCACTCAAGGTGAAACGGTCTGTCTGGATAAGCGTGCTGTTCATGCTTAGCGGTCCACGTCGGCCATAACGAAGTCGATACTACCCAGGTACGCAATCAAGTCCGCGACCATGCTGCCTTTGATCACCGAAGGGATCTGTTGCAGGTGCGGGAAGCTCGGAGTACGGATCCGGGTACGGTAGCTCATGGTGCCGCCGTCGCTCGTCAGGTAATAACTGTTGATGCCCTTGGTCGCTTCGATCATCTGGAAGGATTCGTTGGCCGGCATGACCGGGCCCCACGAAACCTGCAGGAAGTGCGTGATCAGGGTTTCGATGTGCTGCAGCGTGCGCTCTTTCGGCGGCGGCGTGGTCAGCGGGTGATCCGCCTTGTACGGGCCTTCCGGCATGTTGCGCATGCATTGATCGATGATCTTGATGCTCTGGCGCATCTCTTCGACGCGGACCATGCAGCGGTCATAGGCATCGCCGTTGACGGCCAGTGGCACTTCGAATTCGAAGTTCTCGTAGCCCGAGTACGGACGCGCTTTGCGCAGGTCGAAATCGCAACCGGTCGAACGCAGGCCGGCACCGGTGACGCCCCATTCCAGGGCCTCTTTGGTGTTGTAGGCAGCGACGCCGACAGTACGCCCCTTGAGGATGCTGTTCTGCAGGGCGGCCTTGGTGTATTCGTCCAGACGCTTGGGCATCCACTCGACGAAGTCCTTGACCAGTTTTTCCCAGCCACGCGGCAGGTCGTGGGCGACGCCACCGATGCGGTACCAGGCCGGGTGCAGACGGAAACCGGTAATGGCTTCGATCACCGTGTACGCCTTCTGGCGGTCGGTGAAAGTGAAGAACACCGGGGTCATGGCGCCGACGTCCTGGATGTAGGTACCGAGGAACAGCAGGTGGCTGGTGATCCGGAAGAACTCGGCCATCATGATGCGGATGACATCGACCTTCTGCGGCACTTTGATACCGGCGAGCTTCTCGACCGAAAGCACGTACGGCAGGTTGTTCATCACACCGCCGAGGTAGTCGATACGGTCGGTGTACGGAATGTAGCTGTGCCAGGACTGACGCTCGCCCATCTTCTCGGCGCCACGGTGGTGGTATCCGATGTCCGGGACGCAGTCGACGATCTCTTCGCCGTCCAGCTGCAGGATGATGCGGAACGCACCGTGCGCCGAAGGGTGGTTCGGGCCGAGGTTGAGGAACATGTAGTCCTCGTTGGCTCCGGAACGCTTCATGCCCCAGTCTTCCGGACGGAAACGCGCGGCTTCTTCCTCAAGCTGCTGCTTGGCGAGGTTGAGGCTGAACGGATCGAATTCGGTGGCGCGCGCCGGGAAGTCCTTGCGCAGCGGGTGACCTTCCCAGGTCGGCGGCATCATGATGCGCGACAGGTGCGGGTGGCCTTTGAAGTCGATGCCGAACATGTCCCAGACTTCGCGCTCGTACCAGTTGGCGTTGGGCCAGATGCTGGTGACGGAAGGCATGCTGAGGTCGCCTTCGGACAAGGCCACCTTGATCATCACGTCACTATTACGCTCCAGCGACATGAGGTGATAGAACACGGTGAAATCGGCGCCGGTTGGCAGCCCTTGACGCTTGGTGCGCAGACGCTCGTCCACGCCGTGCAGGTCATAGAGCATGACGTACGGCTTGGGCAGGTTGCGCAGGAAAGTCAGGACTTCAACCAGTCTGGCACGGGCCACCCACAGCACCGGCATGCCGGTGCGGGTTGCCTGCGCGGTGAACGCTTCGGCGCCAAAACGGTTGTTCAGTTCGACGACCACATCCTGGTCGTCTGCCTTGTAAGGCGGGATGTACAGAGCACTGCCTGTAGTCATGGTTATTTTTTCGCTTTCGGTCAACGTAAAGAATGAAGCCAGCTTCTCGTTACTTGGAACAGAACTGGATCAGACTTCGTCAGGGCTGCGCAGATTGGTGACTGCGATTCGCTGTTCGCGGCGCTGTTCCTTCTGCGATGGCATGTCGGCGCGATACACGCCTTGATCACCAACGACCCAGGAAAGCGGACGACGCTCCTGTCCAATCGATTCCTGCAACAGCATCAAGCCTTGCAGAAATGCTTCCGGACGGGGCGGGCAGCCAGGTACGTAGACGTCCACGGGCAAGAACTTGTCCACCCCTTGAACCACGGAGTAGATGTCGTACATGCCGCCGGAGTTGGCGCACGAACCCATGGAGATAACCCATTTCGGTTCGAGCATTTGCTCGTAGAGACGCTGAATGATCGGCGCCATCTTGATGAAGCAGGTACCGGCGATAACCATGAAGTCGGCCTGACGCGGCGAGGCCCGGATGACTTCGGCGCCAAAGCGCGCGATGTCGTGGGGCGCCGTGAAGGCGGTGGTCATTTCCACGTAGCAGCACGACAGGCCGAAGTTGTACGGCCACAGGGAGTTCTTACGTCCCCAGTTGACCGCGCCGCTCAGCACGTCTTCCAGCTTGCCCATGAAAATGTTTTTGTGAACTTGATCTTCTAACGGATCGGCAACGGTTTCCCGCTGGCCAATCGGATACTGCTCGTTAGGAGCATCGGGGTCGATCCTGGTGAGATTGTATTGCATTGCCAAAGCCTCATTGTTTCAGCTTCGCCTGCCGCTTGCGACGAGCTTCCGGAGCCCAGTCAAGGGCGCCCACTCGGAACAGGTAGACAAGACCTGCCAACAGAATTGCTATGAAAACGAGAGCTTCGACGAATCCGGTCCAGCCGCTTTCGCGGACGGACACAGACCATGCAAAGAGAAAGAGGGCTTCGATATCGAAGATCACGAACAGCATCGCGACCAGATAGAATTTGGCTGAGAGCCGCAAGCGGGCGCCACCGGTAGGTAGCATGCCCGACTCGAACGGTTCGTTTTTGCTGCGACCCCAGGCTTTTGACCCGAGGAGGCTGGAGACGCCAAGCATGAAGGCACACAGGCCGACGACACCCAGAAGGAAAATGGCAAAGCCCCAGTTGTGGGCCATGAGTCCTGTCGCTTCGGGCATGCTGGTAATCCTTAACAGAGAGCAAAGGTCTCTGAGCTTGATAAAGAAATAAGGCAGTGACGATATGTCGCAGCAATCAATCGGGCTGATTTTATGGCTAAACACCCGGCAAGTAAAATTCCAAAGGCGAAATTATTTACCGGATTAAGGACATAGCGTCTCCTGAAGGCGCTGCGGCCCATGCGTTGCGGGCATTAGCCGGGCTTCCGTCAATTATGTTTTGTAGGCTTTGTAACGAACATAGTTGCTGCTAAATGATAATTGATATCGTTTGGCGTGGTTTTGTAACTGTTTAACGAGTGAGTGGCTGGGAAGTTGTCTTACTTGCGCGTTACTGCAAGTAGCGAAGCCTACCGTTTTAGCGGAAATTTCTGACGCTTGTAGCGCTTCAGATCAATGTTTCGTCTCGCGGCTGACGGTAGCCCTGTGGGAGCGAGCCTGCTCGCGAAAGCGGTGGATCAGCCTCCAGATGTGCAAGCTGACTTATCGCCTTCGCGAGCAGGCTCGCTCCCACAGGGGATTTGTAGTGTCTTTGAGATTCCAACAGGCAAAAAAACGCCCCGATCCAGTCGGGGCGTCAGTCTTGCGGCTCTGCGGTTAGCTTTTTATTCGATCCGCAAAGGCCGTTTGCTCAGGTGAAGCCGAATCAGTGGAACTGTTCTTCTTCGGTCGAACCGGTCAGCGCGGTCACCGAGGACGAGCCGCCCTGGATCACGGTGGTCATGTCGTCGAAGTAGCCAGTGCCCACTTCCTGCTGGTGCGCAACGAAGGTGTAACCCTTGGCGGCGTCAGCGAATTCCTGCTCTTGCAGCTTCACGTAGGCGGTCATGTCGTTGCGGGCGTAGTCGTGCGCCAGGTTGAACATGCTGTGCCACATGTTGTGAATGCCGGCCAGGGTGATGAACTGGTGCTTGTAGCCCATGGCGGACAGTTCGCGCTGGAACTTGGCGATGGTCGCGTCGTCCAGGTTCTTCTTCCAGTTGAAGGAAGGCGAGCAGTTGTACGACAGCAGCTGGTCCGGGTATTCCTTCTTGATTGCTTCAGCGAAGCGACGGGCTTCTTCCAGATCCGGCTTGGCGGTTTCGCACCAGATCAAGTCGGCGTACGGAGCGTAAGCCAGGCCACGGGCGATCGCTTGATCCAGGCCGGCACGTACCTTGTAGAAACCTTCCTGAGTACGCTCGCCGGTCACGAATGGCTGATCGTACGGGTCGCAGTCGGAAGTCAGCAGGTCAGCCGCGTTGGCGTCGGTGCGGGCCAGAATGATGGTCGGCGTGCCAGCGACGTCAGCGGCCAAACGGGCAGCGGTCAGCTTCTGCACGGCTTCCTGGGTTGGCACCAGAACCTTGCCGCCCATGTGGCCGCACTTCTTCACCGAAGCCAGTTGGTCTTCGAAGTGAACGCCGGCGGCGCCTGCTTCGATCATGCTCTTCATCAGCTCGTAGGCGTTGAGTACGCCGCCGAAGCCTGCTTCAGCGTCGGCCACGATTGGCGCGAAGTAGTCGATGTAGCCGTCATCGCCCGGGTTCTTGCCGGCTTTCCACTGGATCTGGTCAGCACGACGGAACGAGTTGTTGATGCGCTTGACCACGGTCGGTACCGAGTCAACCGGGTACAGCGACTGATCCGGGTACATCGATTCGGCGGAGTTGTTGTCCGCAGCCACCTGCCAGCCGGACAGGTAGATCGCCTGGATACCGGCCTTGACCTGCTGAACAGCCTGGCCGCCGGTCAGGGCGCCCATGCAGTTGACGAAATCTTTCTCTGGACGGAAGGACGGCTTGGCACCCTGGGTGACCAGGTTCCACAGCTTCTCGGCGCCCATCTTCGCGAAGGTGTGCTCAGGCTGAACCGAGCCACGCAGGCGGACCACGTCAGCAGCGGAGTAAGTGCGAGTCACGCCTTTCCAGCGCGGGTTCTCGGCCCAGTCTTTTTCGAGGGCTGCAATTTGCTGTTCGCGTGTCAGTGCCATGGAGATAAACCTCGTCGCGTCTTTTATGAAAAGTTGTTCTGCGGTGGAAAATTCCTGCGCTCGCTGACCAGAAGCTTAGGTGGTCAAGTCGAATTCGGCGGGGTAGGCGACGGGATGAACGATGGGCTCGAGGGGAAGTGAGCAGGTAGTGGCGCGGTGCGGGCGCATTCCGGCGTCGTGGGCCTTTATACGGTCTGCAGCGTGAAGCCGGGTTACCTAAATACGCTTCCGTCCCTCGGGACAACTTCGTTCCAGTCGGCAACCTCGTCAAACACACCTTGTGGGCGGTACAGACACGAAACGGTTCGCGGGATAGGTGCGAACGGCGCTTCGAAGGCCCTTGCCAGGGCCTCTGATTAGCGGGAGCGAGGCCATCATGCCTTCGCTTTTTGGCCTCGTCAAACGTTTTGTAGTGCGTTTTTTAAGGCACTACATCTTTCGTCTAATACGACTAATCAGTCAGTTTTCGGTGCTTTAGTCCAGTGTGTCGACTTTCACCCGCAAGGTCATGTCATCCCGGCCTTGAGTCGAGTAGCTGCGGGTCAGCCCCTGTTTGTCGGCCTGAGTCTGGCTGTTGACGCCCGCCAGGGTGATCCATTCGCCGAGGCGTCCGGTGACGGTTGTGTCGGTGCTTTGCACGTTCACTACATCGGGACGTTCCTGGCTCATGCGGTCACGGTTGGTACTGATCGCCAGATGAACGGTCTCGCCGGTGACGCTGGCGGTGACGTAGAAACCCTGGGTGACGTTGCGGTATTGGGTCTCGCTGCTGTAACCGCCGTAGGAGTCGCTCTGGGTGTTGGTGATCGGCACGCTCTGGCCAACCTGAATCAGCGCCGGAGTGCCTTCACTGGTCTGCACTTGCTGAACGCCGCCATTGCGGCTGGTGGTGCTGCGGCTGATGATCCGGGTCTGGTTCGGCTGGGCGCCGTTGACCGCATAACCTTCGTCGCCACGGCCATTGTTTTCGTTGGTGTCGACGGTGATCAGCAAGCGCTTCGGTGCGGTATCGAGTTGCGCCAGCAGATCTTTCAGTTCCTGTATCTTGCCCGGCTCGGCTTTGACGATCAGCTGATTGCCGTAAGCGCTGACCTGACCGTCCTGGCCGATGAAATCCTGCGCCACTGGCAACATGTCAGCGCTGGTGTGGTATTTGAGGGGGACGATTTCTGTGGCTGCCAGCACCGAAAAACTGCAGCCGAGCAGCAGGGTGGTGAGCAGGGTGCGTAGGGACATGTCCGTTATCTCCGCGTTCGAAAGGCTTGATATTGCCAGTTTGTCGGCCCGGGGTGGGGCAAGTTGAATCGTAGACAGCAAAACGCCCCGGCATCCGAAAATGGCGGGGCGTTTTGTGGTGTGCTCGCGGCCATTGTGGCGAGGGGATTTATCCCCGCTCGGCTGCACAGCAGTCGCCGACCCAGCGCGCTCGATTTAACTGACTCACCGAGTTTTCTGGATTTGGGGCTGCTTCGCAGCCCAGCGGGGATAAATCCCCTCGCCACAGGGATCTAGAGGTCTCGGAATCAGGCCGAATGCCGAACCATGTCGACATGCGGAATGCCGGCCTCGAGAAACTCCTCGCTGACCAGGCTGAAGCCCAGGCGCTCATAGAACGCCGTGGCTTGCACCTGAGCGCTGAGCTTCTGTTGCTTCAAGCCGCGCGCTTCGGCTTCGGCGATGACCGCTTGCATCAGCGCGTCACCGACCTTCATTCCGCGCCAGTCTTTGAGTACCGAAACCCGACCGATGTGCCCATCGGGCAGCAGTCGCGCCGTGCCGATCGGGAAGTCGCCTTCGAGCGCCAGAAAATGCACGGCGGTCGCGTCATCGGCGTCCCACTCAAGCTCGGGTGGCACCGATTGTTCGGCGATGAACACCGTTTCACGAATGCGCCGGATCTCGGCGATATCCTTCTGCCAGTCTGCGACACGAACGCGAATTTTATTCATCGGCAAACCCCAGGCTTCCTTGCTTGACCAGTTCGCAGAGCAGGCTGCGGCCGTCTTCATCGCTCAGCCATTCGCCCAGGTTGTCGGCGTGCAGGGCGTCAGCGGCGCAGATCAGCTTCAACAGTTCGCGCAGCTTGCCCGGCAGGTAACGGCTCTGGCCACTGGCGAACAGCAGCAGATCGTCGTCGACTTCCGACCAGGCCAGGCGCGCGCTCGGGTTGCGGATCAGCACGGCGCCATCCTGCAGGGCGGCGAGGAAGTCCTCCTCTTCGACGTCTTCCGGGCCGACCACCAGTTCCGGGTAGCGCGGCTCGGTCATGTACTGGCCGAACCAGGTCAGCAGCAGACGCTCGTCGCTCATGTGTTCGGCGAGCAGGCTTTTCAGGCGATCCAGTGCATCGTGTTGAATCTGGTGCGGATCGACCGCCGGCTTGGCGTCGGCATCGGTGTAGCGCTCTTCGTCAGTCAGGAACTGGCTGAGGAAGTCGGTGAAGTGGGTCAGCACTTCAGCGGCGCTCGGCGCGCGGAAACCGACCGAATAGGTCATGCAGTTGTCGACCGCGACGCCGCAATGGGCCAGACGCGGCGGCAGGTAGAGCATGTCGCCTGGCTCCAGCACCCATTCTTCGGTCTCGTGGAATTCAGCGAGGATGCGCAGGTCAGCGTGCTGCAGGAGCGGGCTCTCGGAATCGCACATCTGGCCGATTTTCCAGTTGCGCTTGCCATGGCCCTGCAGCAGGAACACATCGTAGTTGTCGAAATGCGGGCCGACGCTGCCACCCGGTGCGGCAAAGCTGATCATCACGTCGTCGACACGCCAGCTCGGCAGGAAGCGGAAGTTTTCCAGCAGTTCGCTGACTTCCGGCACGAACTGATCAACCGCTTGCACCAGCAGGGTCCACTCTTTTTCTGGCAATTTGCTGAACTCGTCTTCGGCGAACGGGCCGCGACGCAGTTCCCATGGACGCTCGCCATGTTCGATCACCAGGCGCGATTCGACTTCTTCTTCCAGGGCCAGGCCGGCCAGTTCGTCGGCGTCGATCGGGCTTTCGAAGTCAGGAATCGCCTGACGGATCAGCAGCGGTTTTTTCTGCCAGTAGTCACGCAGGAACTCGCGTGCTGTGAGGCCGCCCAGAAGTTGAAGAGGAATATCGGAATTCATATGTAACCTATTGAAAAAAAGCACTTTTCAGACGGGAATAAAAACGCCCGGCGCGGCCGGGCGTCTCAAACGGAGCAAACGGTCGATCAGATGCGTTTGGCTTGTGCCACAGCGTTGCCGATGTAGTTGGCCGGCGTCAGTTGCTTGAGCTCGGCTTTGGCTTCGGCTGGCATGTCCAGGCCATCGATGAAAGTCTGCAACGCTTCAGGGCTGATGCCCTTGCCGCGGGTCAGTTCTTTCAGCTTTTCGTACGGGTTTTCGATGTTGTAGCGACGCATCACGGTCTGGATCGGCTCAGCCAATACTTCCCAGCAAGCATCGAGGTCAGCGGCAATCTTCTGCTCGTTGAGCTCGAGTTTGCTGATGCCTTTGAGGCTGGCTTCGTAAGCGATCACGCTGTGGGCGAAGCCGACACCGAGGTTGCGCAGGACGGTGGAGTCGGTCAGGTCGCGCTGCCAGCGGGAGATCGGCAGCTTGCTCGCCAGGTGCTGGAACAATGCGTTGGCGATACCCAGGTTGCCTTCGGAGTTTTCGAAGTCGATCGGGTTGACCTTGTGCGGCATGGTCGACGAACCGATTTCACCAGCGATGGTGCGCTGCTTGAAATAACCCAGGGAAATGTAGCCCCAGATGTCGCGGTCGAAGTCGATCAGGATGGTGTTGAAGCGTGCGATAGCGTCGAACAGCTCGGCGATGTAGTCGTGCGGTTCGATCTGCGTGGTGTACGGGTTGAAGCCCAGGCCCAGCTCGTCTTCGATGAAGGCGCGGGCGTTGGCTTCCCAGTCGATCTGCGGGTAGGCCGAGAGGTGTGCGTTGTAGTTGCCGACAGCGCCGTTGATCTTGCCCAGCAGCGGCACGGCAGCGACTTGAGCGATCTGACGCTCGAGACGGTAAACCACGTTAGCCAGTTCTTTACCCAGAGTAGTCGGCGAAGCCGGCTGGCCGTGGGTGCGCGACAGCATCGGCACGTCGGCGAAACGGATGGCCAGTTCGCGGATGGCGTTGGCGGTCTGGCGCATCAGCGGCAGCATCACGTCGTCACGACCTTCGCGCAGCATCAGGGCGTGGGACAGGTTGTTGATGTCTTCGCTGGTGCAGGCAAAGTGGATGAATTCGCTGACCTTGGCCAGCTCCGGCAGCTTGGCCGCCTGCTCTTTGAGCAGGTATTCGATCGCTTTGACGTCGTGGTTGGTGGTGCGCTCGATCTCTTTGACGCGCTCGGCGTGCTCCAGCGAGAAGTTTTCAGCCAGTTCGTTGAGAACGGCGTTGGCCTCGGCGGAGAAGGCTGGCACTTCAGGGATGCCAGCGTGGGCGGCCAGGCGCTGGAGCCAGCGCACTTCAACCAGAACGCGGGCACGGATCAGGCCGTACTCGCTGAAAATCGGGCGCAGGGCCTGGGTTTTGCCGGCGTAGCGGCCGTCAACAGGGGAAACCGCAGTGAGCGAAGAGAGCTGCATGGGGTGTTCTCGGACAGTCGGGCAACGAAATGGGGCGCGTATCATACATGAAAAAATCCGCCGGTCCGTCGCCAACTGACCGGCGTATTACGCGTTACAGACTACAAAGCCTTCATGACGCGGCGTTTACTCGCTGCGCATCAACGGATAAAGCTCTTTAAGCAACTTGCGGCGGCTGATCACCAACTGCCAGCGATGACCACCGAGCTGCCGCCACAGGCGCGCCGAGCGGATACCGGCGAGGAGCAGGGCGCGGATCTTCGAGGCATTGCTCGGCTGTTGCAGGTTGCGCATGTCGCCGTGCACCTGAATGCGCTGGCGCAGAGTGCTCAAAGTGTCCTGGTACAACGCACCGCAAGCGGCCACGACGTTTTCGTGGGCCGGGCCAAAATGCTCCACCTGCGACTGGATCTGCGGCAGGCGTTTGGCAATCGTCTCAAGCATGTCGTCACGCTTGGCCAGTTGCCGCTCCAGACCGAGCATCGACAGCGCGTAGCGCAACGGCTCGCGCTGCAAGGTGCTCGGATCGCGCTCAAGGGCGCCAATCAGCGCGCGATAACCCTCGCGCAGATTGATGTCGTCGCCGCCGTACACGTCCAGCGTATCTTTCGGGTCGCGGACCAGCAGGCTGCCGAGCATGCAACTCAGGCCGGCCTCGTTGGTCTGGCCGGTCTTGGCGATGCGATCGACCAGCACGGCGGCGAGAAACACGCCGCCCAGCGCCGTCAGTTGCTCCTGAGTCGGGCTCATGCCTGGCCGCTCCACGGCTCGGCCACTTCGATCACGCCGCCGCCGAGGCAGATTTCGCCGTCATAGAACACCACCGACTGGCCCGGCGTCACCGCGCGTTGCGGCTCGTCGAACACGGCGCGATAGCCGTCCGCGGTTTTTTCCAGGGTGCAGGCCTGATCGCTCTGGCGGTAGCGCACTTTCGCCGTCAGGCGCAGCGGCTGGCTCAGGTCGATCGGGTTGACCCAGTAGATTTCCGAAGCGAGCAGGGCGCTGGAGAACAGCCACGGATGGTTGTTGCCCTGGCCGACGATCAGCTCGTTGTTCTGCAGATCCTTGCGCAGCACGTACCACGGCTCGTCACCGGCATCTTTCAAGCCGCCGATACCGAGGCCCTGGCGCTGGCCGATGGTGTGGTACATCAAGCCGTGATGACGGCCGATGACTTCGCCTTCGGTGGTCTTGATCTCGCCCGGTTGTGCCGGCAGGTATTGCTTGAGGAAATCGCTGAAACGGCGCTCGCCGATGAAGCAGATCCCGGTGGAATCCTTCTTCTTGGCGGTGGCCAGTTCGTACTTCTCGGCAATCTCGCGCACTTCAGGCTTTTCCAGTTCGCCGACCGGGAACAGGGTCTTGGCGATCTGTTCGCCGCCGACGGCGTGCAGGAAATAGCTCTGATCCTTGTTCGGATCCAGGCCTTTGAGCAGTTCGGTGCGACCATCGATATCACGGCGGCGCACGTAGTGGCCGGTGGCGATCAGGTCGGCGCCGAGCATCATCGCGTAGTCGAGGAACGCTTTGAACTTGATCTCGCGGTTGCACAGGATGTCCGGGTTCGGCGTACGCCCGGCCTTGTATTCGGCGAGAAAGTGCTCAAACACGTTGTCCCAGTATTCGGCCGCGAAGTTGGCGGTGTGCAGCTTGATGCCGATCTTATCGCAGACAGCCTGCGCATCCGCCAGGTCGTCCATGGCGGTGCAGTATTCCGTTCCGTCGTCTTCTTCCCAGTTCTTCATGAACAGGCCTTCCACTTCGTAACCCTGCTCGATCAGGAGAAGGGCGGAAACGGAAGAGTCCACGCCGCCGGACATGCCGACAATGACGCGCTTCTTGGATGTGTCAGAAGGGGCTGGATCACGCATAGGGATTCAATGAGTGTCTTGGAAAAGGGCGCGATTCTATCAGGCTCGCGGCCGCAAGGCTAAAGAGAAGGGCGGATCAGTTCGAGGCTGAAGTGATGACCGGCCAGATAATCGTCGATGCAACGGATGATCAGTTCACTGCGCCAGTTATCGCGCTGGGCGATTAATTCGTCGCGGGTCAGCCACTTGGCGCCGACGATGCCGTCGTCAAGCCGGTAATCCGGGTGATGCTGCACGGCTTTGGCGCTGAAGCATATGCGCTGGTAAGTCACGCCGTTGCTCGGTGCGGTGTACAGATAAATGCCGATCACGCCTGTCGGTTCGACGTCCCAGCCGGTTTCTTCGAGGGTTTCGCGAATGGCCGCATCGATCAGGGTTTCATCCGGATCGAGATGGCCGGCGGGCTGGTTGAGCACATTACGCCCACCTTTGTGCTCTTCGACCATCAGGAAGCGACCGTTGTCCTCGACGATGGTGGCGACGGTGATGTGGGGGAGCCATTCCATAAAACCTTCCTCAATCTATTGGTTAAATCCCAATCCCTGTGGGAGCTGGCTTGCCAGCGATAGTGGTGGTTCAGTCACCATCCATGCTGGATGATAAACCGCCATCGCTGGCAAGCCAGCTCCCACAAAGTTTTGTGGTGATCACAAAACCCGGAAACACAAACCCCGGCACAAGGCCGGGGTCTGTTCACCGCATTACAACCTTAAACCAGCGCAGCAATCGCCGCGTTGAAGGTTGCGCTTGGACGCATGGCCTTGCTGATCAGCTCGGCGTCGGCGTGGTAGTAACCGCCGATGTCGACTGGCTTGCCCTGAACGGCGTTGAGCTCGGCAACGATGGTTGCCTCGTTCTCGGTCAGGGTTTTGGCCAGAGTCGCGAACTGCGCTTGCAGTGCAGCGTCTTCGGTCTGGGCAGTCAGGGCCTGAGCCCAGTACATCGCCAGATAGAAGTGGCTGCCGCGGTTGTCGATGTTGCCGACCTTGCGCGATGGCGACTTGTTGTTGTCGAGGAACTGGCCGGTGGCCTGGTCCAGGGTTTTCGACAGCACCAGTGCTTTCGGGTTGTTGTAGTTCACGCCCAGGTGCTCAAGGGAAGCGGCGAGGGCAAGGAACTCACCCAGCGAATCCCAGCGCAGGAAGTTTTCTTCAACCAGTTGCTGCACGTGCTTCGGCGCCGAACCGCCGGCGCCGGTTTCGAACAGGCCGCCGCCGTTCATCAGCGGCACGATCGACAGCATCTTGGCGCTGGTGCCCAGTTCCATGATCGGGAACAGGTCGGTCAGGTAGTCGCGCAGTACGTTGCCGGTCACCGAAATGGTGTCCTTGCCTTCGCGGGTGCGCTGCAGGGTGTACTTCATCGCGTCGACCGGCGCCATGATCTGGATGTCCAGACCGCTGGTGTCGTGGTCCTTCAGGTAGGCCTGAACCTTCTCGATCACCACGCCATCGTGAGCGCGCATCGGGTCGAGCCAGAAGATCGCCGGCGTGCTGCTCGCGCGAGCACGGTTGACGGCCAGTTTGACCCAGTCCTGGATCGGCGCGTCTTTGGTCTGGCACATGCGGAAGATGTCGCCGGCTTCGACAGCCTGTTCCATCAGCAGCTTGCCCTTGCTGTCGGTGACGCGAACAACGCCGTCAGCCTTGATCTGGAAAGTCTTGTCGTGGGAGCCGTACTCTTCGGCTTTCTTCGCCATCAGACCGACGTTCGGCACGCTGCCCATGGTGGTCGGGTCGAAAGCGCCGTTGGCTTTGCAGTCTTCGATCACAGCCTGGTAGATGGTCGCGTAGCAACGATCCGGGATCACAGCCTTGGTGTCGTGCAGCTGACCGTCGGTGCCCCACATCTTGCCGGAGTCACGGATCATCGCTGGCATCGAGGCGTCAACGATGACGTCGCTCGGCACGTGCAGGTTGGTGATGCCTTTGTCGGAGTTGACCATCGCCAGCGAAGGACGAACGGCGTAGACCGCTGCGATATCGGCTTCGATCTGCGCTTGCTGCTCGGCCGGTAGGGCCTTGATGCGCGCGTACAGATCGCCGATGCCGTTGTTCAGATTGAAGCCGATCTGGTTCAGCACGTCAGCGTGCTTGGTCAGTGCGTCTTTATAGAACTCGGCAACGATCTGGCCGAACATGATCGGGTCCGAGACCTTCATCATGGTCGCTTTCAGGTGAACCGAGAGCAGCACGCCCTGGGCCTTGGCGCTTTCGATCTCGGCAGCGATGAACGCACGCAAGGCGTTTTTGCTCATCACGGCGCAGTCGAGGATCTCGCCAGCCTGAACGGTGGTTTTTTCTTTCAGAACGGTGGCAGCACCGTCCTTGGCGATCAGTTCGATCTTCACAGCGTCAGCGGCGTCGATCAGGACAGCTTTTTCGCTGCCGTAGAAATCGCCGGTGCTCATGTGCGCGACGTGAGACTTGGAGTCCTTGGCCCAGGCGCCCATTTTGTGCGGGTGCTTGCGCGCATAGTTCTTCACCGACAGTGGAGCGCGGCGGTCGGAGTTGCCTTCACGCAGAACCGGGTTCACGGCGCTGCCCTTGACCTTGTCGTAACGCGCCTTGGCGTCTTTGTCGGCGTCGCTGGTCACGGTTTCCGGGTAGTCCGGCAGGTTGTAGCCCTGCGCCTGCAGCTCTTTGATCGCGGCTTGCAGCTGTGGCACCGAAGCACTGATGTTCGGCAGCTTGATTATGTTGGCTTCAGGCGTAACGGCCAGGTCGCCCAGTTCGGCGAGGTGATCGGCTACGGCTTTGTCGCCCAGTTGCTCGGGGAAGCTTGCCAGGATGCGCGCTGCAAGAGAGATATCGCGGGTTTCCACGGCGATATCGGCCGAGGCGGTGTAAGCCTCGATGATCGGCAGCAGGGAATAGGTGGCGAGGGCAGGAGCTTCGTCGGTGAAGGTATAGATGATCTTCGAGCGGGTGGGCATATTCGGATTAACTCTCTCTTCTTTGCTAAAGCGTGCGCAGAAACTCGAGGGGCGCCGGGTAAGCGCGTTCGTTCAAAGTCATCCATGAACCGAATGTCGAGATTCTTCGCGGTGATGTTGGGTGCATCAGTAGAGCGTCAAGCAGTCAGGCTGCGGTAACAACCCGACCAATCAGGCGGAAAGTCTCGTGCTAGAGAGGCCAGCCGTCGTGACCCTGTGGTCAGCGGGCGGCATTATACATAGGTAGCTGGCAATCTGCCGATGGTTCATATGCAACGATTCTCGTCCATTGGTCTAAAGGTCGCAGGGCGCGACCGGGCAAAGACTCGTTACGAATGCTGGAGTTTGGCGCTTTTCCCTTTGCTTTCAGGCTTGTAGGAAACGAGATGTGCGCGGCGCAGGAACATAGGGTTTGCGTGTTGATTCAACTGGGTTACGCTCGAAGCAAGCCAGGTGTTCAATCCAAACAATGGAGTTCAGCATGGGTTACAAGAAGATTCAGGTTCCAGCCGTCGGCGACAAAATCACCGTCAATGCAGACCATTCTCTCAATGTTCCTGATAACCCGATCATCCCCTTCATCGAAGGTGACGGTATTGGTGTCGACATCAGTCCGGTGATGATCAAGGTTGTCGATGCTGCTGTTGAAAAGGCCTACGGCGGCAAGCGCAAGATTTCCTGGATGGAAGTCTATGCCGGCGAGAAAGCCACTCAGGTTTATGACCAGGACACCTGGCTGCCGCAGGAAACCCTCGACGCGGTCAAGGATTACGTGGTCTCCATCAAAGGCCCGCTGACCACTCCGGTCGGTGGCGGTATCCGCTCGCTGAACGTGGCCCTGCGTCAGCAACTCGACCTGTACGTCTGCCTGCGCCCGGTGCGCTGGTTCGAAGGCGTGCCGAGCCCGGTGAAAAAGCCCGGCGATGTCGACATGACCATCTTCCGCGAGAACTCCGAAGACATCTACGCTGGTATCGAATGGAAGGCCGGTTCGCCGGAAGCCACCAAGGTCATCAAATTCCTTAAAGAAGAAATGGGCGTCACCAAGATCCGTTTCGACGAAAACTGCGGCATCGGCGTCAAGCCGGTCTCCCGCGAAGGCACCAAGCGTCTGGCGCGCAAGGCCCTGCAATACGTGGTCGACAATGACCGCGACTCGCTGACCATCGTGCACAAAGGCAACATCATGAAGTTCACCGAAGGTGCCTTCAAGGAATGGGCCTACGAAGTGGCGGCCGAAGAATTCGGCGCGACGCTGCTGGACGGCGGTCCGTGGATGCAGTTCAAGAACCCGAAAACCGGCAAGAACGTTGTGGTCAAGGACGCCATCGCCGATGCCATGCTCCAGCAGATCCTGCTGCGCCCGGCCGAATACGATGTCATCGCAACGCTTAACCTCAACGGTGACTACCTGTCTGACGCCCTGGCGGCGGAAGTGGGCGGTATCGGCATCGCGCCGGGTGCCAACCTGTCCGACACCGTAGCGATGTTCGAGGCGACCCACGGTACCGCACCGAAATATGCCGGCAAGGACCAGGTCAACCCGGGCTCGCTGATTCTCTCGGCCGAGATGATGTTGCGTCATATGGGGTGGACTGAAGCGGCGGACCTGATCATCAAAGGCACCAACGGTGCGATCGGCGCGAAGACTGTTACTTATGATTTCGAGCGTTTGATGGATGGCGCGAAGCTGGTTTCTTCCTCCGGGTTCGGAGATGCGCTGATTTCGCATATGTAAAAGTTGCAGGCACGCAAAAACCGCCTGGCTCGATGGGTTGAGTCAGGCGGTTTTTTTATGACCGAATGTTTTGAGGCTTCAACTGGTTGCCGTTTGTTTTTCCGTGGCAATCGAGCTTGGCGCCGAAGCGACTTCGACCGAAGTTATCTTCACGGCATGCAAGCCTTTAGGGCCTTGAACGATCTCGAAGTTCACCGCCTGACCCGCTTTCAGGGTCTTGTACCCATCCATTTCAATGGCCGAGTAGTGGGCAAAGAAATCAATGTCCTTGCCATCCTCATCGCGACCTTCCCGGGCGTCGGTATTGATAAAGCCGAATCCCTTGGCATTGTTGAACCATTTCACCTTGCCGACAGCCATGCTCAAATCCCTCTGCAACAGACTCCATCGCTGGAGTATCATCCACGACATCCGCAATCGAATTCGATAAAAGAATTGACTCCGCGGATCTTTTTTACCCACTGTGGGCTCTATTGGTTGTAACACCGTTTTCCCGATAGTCAAGGTGACCGGGCAGTCGTAGTTGAAAACGTGTGCAACCGCCCCCACCACTGTATTCGCACAACTGACGAACCTTTTTTTCCATGCATGCAATCAGCCAGATTCGACTAACATTCAATCAGGATCGCCCGCTTCTCCAAAAGGATCTTCCACAGGAGCACGACGACGATTCGGCAGGCGTTGCTGTTCAGGAAGCAAAGCCCGCGTTACAGGCGCCGCCGATGTACAAGGTGGTTTTGTTCAACGATGACTACACACCGATGGATTTCGTCGTCGAAGTGCTCGAGGTGTTTTTTAACCTGAATCGCGAGCTGGCGACCAAGGTCATGCTGGCCGTCCATACAGAAGGACGGGCAGTATGTGGAGTGTTTACCCGCGACATCGCCGAGACAAAGGCCATGCAGGTCAACCAGTACGCCAGGGAAAGCCAGCATCCGCTACTCTGTGAAATCGAGAAGGACGGTTAATCGCCGACCACTTGGGTATGAGGTGAAGCTATGTTAAACCGCGAGCTCGAAGTCACCCTCAATCTTGCCTTCAAGGAGGCTCGTTCGAAGCGTCATGAGTTCATGACCGTCGAACATCTCCTGCTGGCCCTATTGGATAATGAGGCTGCCGCCACCGTTTTGCGTGCCTGCGGCGCAAACCTCGACAAACTCAAGCATGATCTGCAGGAGTTCATCGACTCCACCACGCCATTGATCCCCGTCCATGACGAGGATCGCGAAACCCAGCCAACCCTGGGCTTCCAGCGTGTCCTGCAGCGTGCTGTTTTTCACGTACAGAGCTCGGGCAAGCGCGAAGTGACCGGCGCCAACGTGCTGGTCGCCATCTTCAGTGAGCAAGAGAGTCAGGCCGTGTTCCTGCTGAAACAGCAGAGCGTGGCGCGCATCGATGTCGTCAACTACATCGCCCACGGCATTTCGAAAGTACCGGGGCACGGCGATCACTCTGAAGGTGAACAAGATATGCAGGACGACGAGGGCGGTGAGTCTTCTTCTTCAGGCAATCCTCTGGATGCTTATGCCAGCAACCTCAACGAACTCGCGCGCCAGGGTCGCATTGATCCGTTGGTTGGTCGTGAGTCGGAAGTCGAGCGTGTCGCGCAGATTCTTGCGCGCCGGCGCAAGAACAATCCGCTGCTAGTGGGCGAGGCAGGCGTGGGTAAAACCGCGATTGCCGAGGGCCTGGCCAAGCGCATCGTCGACAATCAGGTGCCGGATCTGCTGGCCAATGCGGTTGTTTATTCGCTCGACCTCGGCGCTCTGCTTGCGGGTACCAAGTATCGCGGTGATTTCGAGAAGCGCTTCAAGGCGCTGCTCAATGAACTGAAGAAACGTCCGCAGGCGATCCTGTTCATCGACGAGATCCACACCATCATCGGTGCGGGTGCTGCGTCCGGTGGCGTGATGGATGCGTCCAATCTGCTCAAGCCGCTGCTGTCGTCTGGCGACATTCGTTGCATCGGTTCGACCACATTCCAGGAATTTCGCGGCATCTTCGAGAAGGACCGTGCCTTGGCACGTCGATTCCAGAAGGTCGATGTCGTCGAGCCGTCGGTGGAAGACACCATCGGTATCCTGCGTGGCCTGAAAGGGCGTTTCGAGCAGCATCACAATATCGAATACAGCGATGAGTCGTTGCGTGCCGCTGCCGAACTGGCGTCGCGCTACATCAATGACCGGCACATGCCAGACAAGGCCATCGACGTGATCGATGAGGCGGGCGCCTACCAGCGTCTGCAACCGGTGGAGATGCGCGTCAAGCGTATCGAAGTGCCGCAGGTCGAGGACATCGTCGCGAAAATCGCGCGGATTCCGCCGAAGCATGTCACCAGTTCCGACAAAGAGCTGCTGCGTAACCTGGAGCGTGACCTGAAGCTGACGGTGTTTGGTCAGGACGCGGCGATCGATTCGCTGTCCACTGCGATCAAATTGTCCCGTGCCGGGCTCAAATCGCCGGACAAGCCGGTCGGTTCGTTCCTGTTTGCCGGGCCTACCGGTGTCGGTAAAACCGAGGCCGCGCGACAACTGGCCAAGGCGCTGGGCATCGAGCTGGTGCGCTTCGACATGTCCGAGTACATGGAGCGTCACACCGTATCGCGTCTGATCGGTGCGCCTCCAGGCTATGTCGGTTTCGACCAGGGCGGTCTGCTGACCGAAGCGATCACCAAGCAGCCACATTGCGTATTGCTGCTCGATGAAATCGAGAAGGCGCATCCGGAAGTCTTCAACCTGTTGTTGCAGGTCATGGACCACGGCACGCTGACCGACAACAACGGGCGCAAGGCGGACTTCCGCAATGTGATCGTGATCATGACCACCAACGCCGGTGCCGAGACGGCCGCGCGGGCTTCGATCGGTTTCACCCATCAGGACCACTCGTCCGATGCGATGGAAGTGATCAAGAAGAGCTTCACGCCGGAATTCCGTAACCGTCTGGACACCATTATCCAGTTTGGTCGCCTCAGTCATGAGGTCATCAAAAGTGTGGTGGACAAGTTCCTCACCGAGCTTCAGGCGCAGCTGGAAGACAAGCGTGTGTTGCTTGAGGTTACTGATGCGGCACGCAGCTGGCTGGCGGCGGGTGGTTATGACTCGGCGATGGGCGCACGTCCGATGGCGCGTCTGATCCAGGACAAGATCAAGCGTCCGCTGGCGGAGGAGATTCTGTTTGGCGAACTGGCCGAGCATGGCGGTGTGGTGCACATCGACATCAAGGATGGGGAGTTGACGTTCGACTTCGAAACCACGGCTGAGATGGCCTGACGGTCGTATATCAAGAGGGCGCCTTCGGGCGCCTTTTTGTTGCTCGTTGTTTGATAGTTTTGGGTGTATATCCGTTGCTGCGGTTACGGCTGCTTAGGGTTTCGCCCTTACGGCGACTCACTTTTTTTACAAACGCCTAAAAAAAGTAAGCAAAAAAACGCTTGCTCCTGCGTTCGGCCCTCGCAGGCTCGGGTTCCTTCGCTCCGGGATCGATCCGGGCGCAGCGGCTCCGGTTTGCTTCGCTGCACCTCCTTCCGCTGTGTCTGGCTGCGCCAGACGGTCGCTGCGCTCCCACCCCCGGATCAATCCCTCCACTCAGCCTTCCGACGTCGCCGGTGAATCAAGATCAAAAGCGGTACTCGAGCTAAAGCTCATTGTGTAGGAGCTGCCGGAGACTGCGATCTTTTGCCTTTGCCTTTGCCTTTGCCTTTGCCTTTGCCTTTGCCTTTGCTTTTCTGTGGGAGCGAGCCTGCTCGCGAAGTCGGCCTGCAGGTCAACCCGTTTCTATCGAATTCACGCGATCCAACCGGAGCTGCCGAAGGCTGCGATCTTTTGATCTGCTTGCTGTAGAGCGAAACCGCCAGCGGCAACACCCGCAGCAACGATTAAGTCCCCAGCCTCCAAACCTCAAAACGCAGACACAAAAACGCCCGGCATAACCCGGGCGTTCTGTATTGACTTGATTAACGAGCGCGGTAAGTGATCCGCCCTTTGCTCAAGTCATAGGGCGTCAGCTCGACGCGCACTTTGTCACCGGTAAGAATACGAATGTAGTTCTTGCGCATCTTGCCGGAAATATGCGCGGTTACGACGTGCCCATTTTCCAACTCCACACGAAACATGGTGTTGGGCAGGGTGTCGACGACAGTGCCTTCCATTTCGAAGCTGTCTTCTTTCGACATGCAGTAAAGCCCTCGGTATCCAATGAATGGCCCGGTGCAACTGCGCCAGGCAAAAGCGGCGTGCATTGTGCCCGAAAAATGGTGTTTACGCCAAGGGGTTTAGGCCGCAGGTTCAGTTCAGGATGACCCAGCGCTGATTGATCAGCAATTCGATGGGCCGATATTGCGTCTTGTAGTTCATCTTTTTGCAGTTCTTGATCCAGTAACCCAGGTACACGGCCTCAAGGCCCAGACGCTGGCTCTCGGCGATTTGCCAGAGGATTGCGTAACGGCCGAGGCTGCGGCGTTCTTCGTTCGGTTCGTAGAAGGTGTACACCGCTGACAAACCGTTGGGCAGCAGATCGGTCACCGCCACCGCGAGCAACCGTCCGTCGAGTCGAAACTCGTAGAAGCGCGAGAAGGGCAGGTCACGCACCAGGAACGTCGAGAACTGATCGCGGCTTGGCGGGTACATGTCGCCGTCGGCATGGCGCTGTTCTATGTAGCGCTGGTACAGGTCGAAATATTCTTCGCTGAAGTGCGGTTTGACCGGCTGCACCTGCAAATCCGCGTTGCGTTTGTAGATGCGCTTTTGCTGGCGATTAGTGATGAATTGTGCGGAGGGAATGCGCGCAGGCACGCACGCATTGCAATTCTGGCAATGCGGCCGGTACAAATGATCGCCGCTGCGACGAAAGCCCATTTCCGACAAGTCTGCGTAGACATGCACATCCATGGGCTGACTCGGGTCGAGAAACAGCGTCGTGGCCTGCTCCTCGGGCAGATAACTGCAAGAGTGGGGCTGAGTGGCATAAAACTTCAAACGCGCCAACTCGGTCATGAATCAACCCTCGGGATAAGCTGGTGGATTAAGTGTAAGCCACCTGCGCAAAAGTCGCTCAGCAAACCCAGGTCGCTGAATTCGGTTGATCTAGATGGCGCCGCAGATAGTCGGCGAATTCGCCGCGCGGAATCGACCGCGCACCGAGGCTGTGCAGGTGATCGGTCGGCATCTGGCAGTCGATCAGCACAAATCCGGCGGCTTTCAAATGCTGGACCAGCGTGGCAAAGCCATATTTGGACGCGTTGTCAGCGCGGCTGAACATCGACTCGCCAAAAAACAGTTGGCCCATCGCCAGGCCGTACAGGCCGCCGACCAGCTGTCCCTCGTCCCAGACCTCAACCGAATGCGCGAAACCGCGCCGATGCAATTCTACGTAAGCATCCTGCATGGCCTCGGTGATCCAGGTGCCGTCGGCGTAATCACGCGGTGCAGCGCAGGCGCGGATGACGGCGTCGAAATCCTGATCGAAGGTCACTTGATAGCGTTGCTTGCGCAGCAGCTTGCCGAGACTGCGCGAGACGTGCAGTTCGTCGGGAAACAGCACGGTGCGAGGGTCTGGCGACCACCAGAGAATCGGCTGGCCCTCGGAGAACCAGGGGAAGCAGCCATGGCGATAGGCCTGGATCAGTCGATCGGCGGAAAGATCGCCGCCGGCGGCGAGCAATCCGTTCGGCTCGCGCATGGCTTTTTCCAGTGGCGGAAAGGTCAGGGAGTTACGTTGTAACCAAGTCAGCATGGCATCCAGGCTTGCAGAAGGGGAGGGCAGTCAGGGGCGTGCAGGCCCCGCGAAAGAGTTTGCCGCGAAACGGCGCCGCTGTCCTGCACAGATGTCTGCTGCAGTGAGCATTGAGCTGCAACTTGATGTGTCGCCCGTGGTCGTAAGCGTCACCGTACCGATGCTGTCGAGCATTCCTGTGAGCCTGATCCGGCCAGGTTCGCTACGTTCATCAAATACAGCTCATAAGCCTTTGTCACAAAAGACAATGCATGCTCCAATTGCAACGCAGTGCATGTACGTTTGGCTATGCTCAAGGCTGGGGTCTCAAACATGGCATCGGACGCACAAACCCGTACAATGCCGGGTTGTGACAGGCTATACGCTGCGCACAGTGTTTATGGCTGTGTTTATAAAACCAGTGGCACAGTGTTAAAAGTAGTCCCAGTTGAGCTTTTCACCTTTTTTACCTGCCTGGATTGGGCAGTTTTTTATCGTCATTCAATAGATGGACGCGCCTCGGGCGCAGGAAAAGAAGCGTTTTGAAGAAGACCACCGAAGCACCCAAAACAGTCGTTCCGCTCTGGCGCCAGCAACTGCACTACCGGCTCAAGGAAGGTGCATTGATCGCCATTGGCGCTTTGTGCCTGTTCCTGATGATGGCTTTGCTGACCTACGGCAAGGACGATCCGGGGTGGAGCCATAACAGCAAGATCGACGATGTGCAGAACTTCGGTGGCCCGGCCGGCTCATACAGCGCCGATATCCTGTTCATGGTGCTCGGTTACTTCGCCTATATCTTTCCGTTGCTGCTGGCGGTCAAGGCGTACCAGATCTTCCGTCAACGCCACGAACCATGGCAGTGGAGCGGCTGGCTGTTTTCCTGGCGTCTGATCGGCCTGGTATTCCTCGTGCTCTCCGGCGCTGCGCTGGCGCACATTCATTTCCATGCCGCGACCGGTCTGCCGGCCGGCGCTGGCGGTGCCCTGGGCGAAAGCCTTGGCGATCTGGCGAAGAATGCGCTGAACATCCAGGGCAGCACGCTGTTGTTCATCGCTCTGTTCCTGTTCGGCCTGACCGTATTCACCGACCTGTCGTGGTTCAAGGTGATGGACGTCACCGGCAAGATCACCCTCGATCTGTTCGAACTGTTCCAGGGCGCCCTCAACCGCTGGTGGTCGGCGCGCACTGAACGCAAGCAACTGGTTGCGCAACTGCGTGAGGTTGATGACCGCGTCCACGATGTGGTCGCACCGACTGTCACCGACAAACGCGAACAGGCCAAGGTCAAGGAACGCCTGATCGAGCGTGAGCAAGCGTTGAGCAAGCACATGTCCGACCGCGAGAAGCAGGTGCCACCGGTGATCGCGCCGGCACCAGCCAAGGCGCCGGAGCCGAGCAAGCGCGTGCAGAAAGAGAAGCAGGCGCCGTTGTTCGTCGACAGCGCGGTCGAAGGCACCTTGCCGCCGATCTCGATTCTTGATCCTGCGGAAAAGAAACAGCTCAACTATTCGCCTGAGTCCTTGGCAGCAGTCGGCCACTTGCTGGAAATCAAGCTCAAGGAATTCGGCGTCGAAGTCACCGTTGATTCGATCCATCCGGGTCCAGTGATTACCCGATACGAAATCCAGCCTGCCGCCGGGGTAAAAGTCAGCCGCATCGCCAACCTGGCCAAAGACCTGGCGCGTTCGCTGGCGGTGACCAGTGTGCGGGTGGTCGAGGTGATTCCGGGCAAGACCACTGTGGGTATCGAGATTCCCAACGAAGACCGCCAGATCGTGCGTTTCTCCGAGGTGCTGTCGACCCCCGAGTACGACAACTTCAAATCGCCGGTCACCCTGGCGCTCGGTCATGACATCGGCGGCAAGCCGGTCATCACCGACCTGGCGAAGATGCCGCACTTGCTGGTGGCCGGTACCACCGGTTCCGGTAAGTCCGTGGGCGTGAACGCGATGATCCTGTCGATCCTGTTCAAGTCCGGGCCTGACGACGCCAAGCTGATCATGATCGACCCGAAAATGCTTGAGCTGTCGATCTACGAAGGCATTCCGCACCTGCTTTGCCCGGTAGTGACCGACATGAAGGACGCCGCCAACGCCTTGCGCTGGAGCGTTGCCGAGATGGAGCGTCGCTACAAGCTGATGGCGAAAATGGGTGTGCGTAACCTGTCCGGCTTCAACGCCAAGGTCAAGGAAGCCCAGGATGCCGGCGAGCCGTTGAGCGATCCGCTGTACAAGCGCGAAAGCATTCACGACGAAGCGCCGCTGCTGCAGAAACTGCCGACCATCGTCGTAGTGGTGGACGAATTCGCCGACATGATGATGATCGTCGGCAAGAAGGTTGAAGAACTGATCGCGCGTATTGCGCAAAAGGCGCGTGCGGCGGGGATTCACTTGATTCTTGCCACCCAGCGCCCGTCGGTGGACGTGATCACTGGTCTGATCAAAGCCAACATCCCGACACGTATGGCGTTTCAGGTATCGAGCAAGATCGATTCGCGAACCATCATCGACCAGGGTGGCGCCGAGCAACTGCTCGGGCACGGTGACATGCTCTACATGCCGCCGGGCACCAGTTTGCCGATCCGGGTTCACGGCGCGTTCGTCTCCGACGATGAGGTTCACCGCGTGGTCGAGGCCTGGAAATTGCGCGGTGCGCCTGAGTACAACGACGACATTCTCAACGGTGTCGAAGAGGCGGGCAGCGGCTTTGAAGGCAGCAGCGGTGGTGGCGACGGTGATGATCCGGAAGCCGACGCGCTGTATGACGAAGCGGTGCAGTTCGTCCTCGAAAGTCGTCGTGCGTCGATTTCCGCTGTGCAGCGCAAGCTGAAGATCGGCTACAACCGTGCCGCGCGGATGATCGAGGCGATGGAAATGGCTGGCGTCGTTACCTCAATGAGCACCAACGGTTCGCGTGAAGTCCTGGCCCCGGGCCCGGTACGCGACTGAAACGCAACGACTCGAGTGGCGCAATGACGCGCCACTCGCTCTCCCACGAGTATTCAAGAGGACTCTCATGCGCCTTATCCGCATGCTGTTGCCAGTACTGGCGCTGACCACACTCACGGCCCACGCCGATGAAAAGGACGTGGCGCGTCTGACCCAATTGCTCGAAACATCGAAAACCCTGTCGGCGAACTTTTCGCAGTTGACCCTCGATGGCACCGGCACCCAGTTGCAGGAAACCACCGGCAACATGACCCTGCAGCGTCCGGGCCTGTTCTACTGGCACACCAATGCGCCGGCCGAGCAGACCATGGTCTCCGATGGCAAGAAAGTCACCCTGTGGGACCCGGATCTGGAGCAGGCAACCATCAAGAAGCTCGATGAGCGTCTGACCCAGACGCCGGCCTTGCTGTTGTCCGGCGATGTCTCGAAGATCAGCCAGAGCTTCGATATCAGCGCGAAAGAGGCGGGCGGCGTGATCGACTTCACCCTGAAGCCGAAAACCAAGGACACCCTGTTCGACAATCTGCGCCTGTCGTTCCGCAACGGCCTGCTCAATGACATGCAACTGATTGACAGCGTCGGCCAGCGCACCAATATCCTGTTTACCGGGGTCAAGGCCAACGAAGCGGTGCCTGCGTCCAAATTCAAATTCGACATTCCCAAGGGTGCCGACGTTATCCAGGAATAAACACCGGCACTTTGTGTCAGGGCCTTTGTGGTGAGGGCCCGCTATTGAGGGGCTATTGTGGCGAGGGGATTTATCCCCGTCCGGCTGCGCAGCAGTCGTCGCTTTTGGGGCCGCTTCGCAGCCCAACGGGGATAAATCCCCTCACCACAGGTACTTCAGCAGATTTCAGAAAATCAGAGGTTTCAACGCTACGTGATGGATCTGTTTCGCAGTGCACCGATTGCCCAGCCCTTGGCCGCCCGTCTGCGTGCGGCCAATCTGGATGAGTACGTCGGTCAGGAACACGTACTCGCTCGCGGCAAGCCTCTGCGTGAGGCGCTGGAGCAGGGCGCGCTGCATTCGATGATCTTCTGGGGGCCGCCGGGCGTGGGCAAGACCACCCTGGCGCGCTTGCTCGCAGAAGTCTCGGATGCGCACTTCGAAACGGTCTCGGCGGTGCTCGCCGGGGTCAAGGAAATCCGTCAGGCCGTTGAAATTGCCAAGCAGCAGGCAGGCCAGTACGGCAAGCGCACGATCCTGTTTGTCGACGAAGTACACCGTTTCAACAAGTCGCAGCAGGACGCGTTTCTGCCTTACGTTGAAGACGGCACGCTGATCTTCATCGGCGCCACCACCGAAAACCCTTCGTTCGAACTGAACAACGCCTTATTGTCGCGGGCCCGCGTCTACGTGCTGAAAAGCCTCGACGAAGCGGCCTTGCGCAAACTGGTCCACCGCGCACTCACCGAAGAGCGCGGCCTGGGCAAGCGCAACCTGACCCTGAGCGATGAAGGCTTCCAGATGTTGCTGTCCGCCGCTGATGGCGATGGCCGGCGCCTGCTCAATCTGCTGGAAAACGCCTCTGATCTGGCCGAAGACAACAGCGAAATCGGCACCGAGTTGCTGCAAAGCCTGCTCGGCGATACGCGCCGACGTTTCGACAAGGGCGGTGAAGCGTTTTACGACCAGATCTCGGCGCTGCACAAATCCGTGCGCGGCTCCAATCCCGACGGCGCGCTGTACTGGTTTGCGCGGATGATCGACGGCGGTTGCGATCCGCTGTACCTGGCGCGACGCGTGGTGCGCATGGCGAGCGAAGACATCGGCAACGCCGACCCGCGTGCATTGAGCCTGTGCCTGGCGGCGTGGGAAGTGCAGGAGCGTCTCGGCAGCCCCGAGGGCGAATTGGCAGTCGCCCAGGCCATTACTTATCTGGCCTGCGCACCGAAAAGCAATGCGGTGTACATGGGCTTCAAAACCGCGCTGCGCGCAGCGGCTGAGAACGGCTCGCTGGAAGTCCCGCTGCACCTGCGCAATGCACCGACCAAGCTGATGAAGCAATTGGGTTATGGCGACGAATACCGCTACGCCCACGACGAGCCGGACGCCTATGCCGCCGGCGAAGACTATTTTCCGGAAGAACTCGAGCCGATTCCGTTCTATCAGCCAGTGCCCCGTGGCCTGGAGTTGAAGATCGGCGAAAAGCTCAATCACCTCGCTCAACTCGATCGTCTGAGCCCTCGGCAGCGGAGAAAATAGTGGTTCCATTGATACTCGCAGTGTCGGTCGGCGGTGTTGCCGGCACCTTGTTGCGCTTCGCCACCGGTAATTGGGTCAGCGCCAATTGGCCGCGGCACTTCTATACCGCGACGCTGGCCGTTAATATCGTGGGCTGCATGCTGATTGGCGTGTTGTACGGCCTGTTTCTGATACGCCCGGAGGTGCCGATCGAGGTGCGCGCCGGGTTGATGGTCGGCTTCCTCGGGGGGCTGACGACTTTTTCATCCTTTTCACTGGATACGGTGCGCCTGCTGGAAAGCGGGCAAGTGTTGCTGGCCCTGGGCTACGCGGCACTCAGCGTATTCGGCGGGCTGCTCGCGACGTGGGCCGGCCTGTCCCTGACCAAACTTTGATAACGAGAAACCGACATGCTCGATTCCAAACTGTTACGTAGCAACCTTCAGGACGTAGCGGACCGCCTGGCTTCCCGTGGCTTTGCCCTGGACACCGCGCGCATCGAAGCGCTGGAAGAACAGCGCAAGACCGTCCAGACCCGCACCGAAGCACTGCAGGCTGAGCGTAACGCGCGTTCCAAATCCATCGGGCAGGCCAAGCAGCGCGGCGAAGACATCGCGCCGCTGATGGCGGACGTCGAGCGTATGGCAGGCGAGTTGAGCGCTGGCAAGGTCGAGCTGGACGCGATCCAGACCGAACTCGATTCGATCCTGCTCGGTATCCCCAACCTGCCGCACGAATCGGTTCCGGTCGGCAAGGACGAAGACGACAACGTCGAAGTACGCCGTTGGGGCACCCCGACTCAGTTCGATTTCGAAGTGAAAGACCACGTCGCCCTCGGCGAGAAGTTCGGCTGGCTGGACTTCGAAACCGCCGCCAAGCTGTCCGGTGCTCGTTTCGCCTTGTTGCGTGGCCCGATCGCGCGTCTGCATCGCGCACTGGCGCAGTTCATGATCAACCTGCATGTCACCGAACATGGCTACGAAGAGGCTTACACGCCTTATCTGGTTCAGGCTCCGGCGCTGCAAGGTACCGGCCAGCTGCCGAAGTTCGAAGAAGATCTGTTCAAGATTGCCCGCGAAGGCGAAGCCGATCTGTACCTGATTCCAACCGCCGAAGTGTCACTGACCAACATCGTTGCCGGCGAAATCGTCGATTCGAAGTTGTTGCCGATCAAGTTTGTCGCCCACACCCCGTGCTTCCGCAGCGAAGCCGGTGCGTCGGGTCGCGACACGCGTGGCATGATCCGCCAGCACCAGTTCGACAAAGTCGAAATGGTCCAGGTCGTCGAGCCGTCGCAATCGATGGAAGCGCTGGAAAGCCTGACTGCCAACGCCGAAAAAGTCCTCCAGCTGCTCGGCCTGCCTTACCGCACCCTGGCGCTGTGCACCGGCGACATGGGCTTCAGCGCCGTCAAGACCTACGACCTCGAAGTGTGGATTCCGAGCCAGGACAAATACCGCGAAATCTCCTCGTGCTCCAACTGCGGCGACTTCCAGGCGCGGCGCATGCAGGCGCGTTTCCGTAACCCGGAAACCGGCAAGCCTGAGCTGGTGCACACCTTGAACGGCTCTGGTCTGGCGGTCGGTCGTACTCTGGTTGCGGTACTGGAAAACTACCAGCAGGCCGACGGTTCGATCCGCGTGCCGGACGTGCTGAAGCCGTACATGGGTGGCCTTGAGGTCATCGGCTAAATGAAATATCTGCCGCTGTTTCACAACCTGCGCGGCAGTCGTGTGTTGGTTGTCGGTGGGGGGGAAATTGCCTTGCGCAAATCCCGCCTGCTGGCCGATGCCGGTGCGCTGCTGCGGGTGGTCGCACCTGAAATCGAAACGCAACTGGCCGAACTGGTCGCTGCCAGCGGCGGTGAATGCCTGTTGCGCGGTTACGCCGAAACGGATCTGGACGGTTGCGGGCTGATCATTGCCGCTACCGACGACGAAACGCTCAACGCGCAAGTCTCCACCGACGCCCACCGCCGTTGCGTGCCGGTCAACGTGGTCGATGCGCCGGCCTTGTGCAGCGTGATCTTCCCGGCGATCGTCGATCGCTCGCCGTTGATCATCGCCGTGTCCAGCGGCGGCGATGCGCCGGTACTGGCGCGTCTGATCCGCGCGAAAATCGAAACCTGGATTCCTTCGACCTACGGTCAATTGGCAGGGCTGGCTGCGCGTTTTCGCAATCAGGTGAAAAACCTGTTTCCGGATGTTCAGCAGCGTCGCGGCTTCTGGGAAGACGTTTTCCAGGGCCCGATCGCCGATCGTCAACTGGCCGGGCAGGGCGCTGAAGCCGAGCGCCTGTTGCAGGCTAAGGTCGATGGCGAGCCAATGGTCACCACTGGCGAGGTTTATCTGGTCGGTGCCGGTCCGGGTGATCCGGATCTGTTGACCTTCCGCGCACTGCGTCTGATGCAGCAAGCCGATGTGGTGCTCTATGACCGCCTGGTGGCGCCGGCGATTCTCGAGTTGTGCCGTCGCGATGCCGAGCGGGTGTATGTCGGCAAGCGTCGCTCCGAACACGCCGTGCCGCAGGATCAGATCAACCAGCAACTGGTCGATCTGGCCAAGGCTGGCAAGCGTGTGGTGCGGTTGAAGGGCGGCGATCCGTTTATCTTCGGCCGCGGTGGCGAAGAGATCGAAGAACTGGCGGCCCACGGTATTCCATTCCAGGTGGTCCCAGGCATCACGGCGGCCAGCGGTTGCGCCGCTTATGCGGGGATCCCGCTGACCCACCGTGACCATGCGCAGTCCGTGCGGTTTGTCACTGGCCACTTGAAGGATGGTTCCACCGATCTGCCATGGGCCGATCTTGTCGCCCCGGCGCAGACGCTGGTGTTCTACATGGGCCTGGTGGGCCTGCCGATCATCTGCGAGCAGTTGATCAAGCATGGTCGCGCGGCGGATACCCCGGCGGCGTTGATTCAGCAGGGCACTACAGTCAATCAGCGGGTTTTCACCGGCACGCTGGCGGATCTGCCGCGAATGGTGGCGGAGCATGAAGTGCATGCGCCGACTCTGGTGATCGTCGGCGAAGTGGTGCAACTGCGCGAGAAGCTGGCGTGGTTTGAAGGGGCTCAAGCGCAGGTCTGAGTCAGATCAAAAGATCGCAGCCTTCGGCAGCTCCTACAGAGGAACGCATTCTCATGTAGGAGTTGCCGAAGGCTGCGATCTTTTGCTTCTGCTGTTAGCCCTTTAACCAAACCCCTTTCCCGATCAACCGCGACCGGTCATGCGCTACGCTGAAATCCTGCTCCGGCCCCTTCGGCACCACGCCGGTCGGGTTGATGGTCTTGTGGCTGCCATAGTAGTGATGCTTGATGTGCTGAAAATCCACCGTCTCGGCAATCCCCGGCCATTGATACATCTCGCGTAGCCAGTTCGACAGATTCGGGTAATCGGCAATCCGCCGCAGGTTGCACTTGAAGTGCCCGTGATACACCGCGTCAAAGCGAATCATCGTGGTAAACAGGCGCACGTCGGCCTCAGTCAGGTATTCCCCGCTCAGGTAGCGATTGGCACCCAGCAGTTGCTCCAGATGATCCAGTTCGGCGAATACTTCATCGAACGCCTGTTCGTATGCCTGTTGCGAGGTGGCGAACCCGGCACGATAGACTCCGTTGTTCACCGCCGGGTAGATCCGCTCGTTCAGCGCATCGATCTCGTTGCGTAGCGGCGCCGGATAAAAGTCCAGATCGTTACCAGTGATCCCGTCGAAGGCGCTGTTGAACATGCGAATGATTTCCGCCGATTCATTGCTGACGATGCGCTTGAGTTTCTTGTCCCACAGCACTGGCACCGTCACGCGCCCGGTGTAATCAGGCGTGTCGGCGGTGTATCGCTGATGCATGAAATCGAAGCCATCGAGTTTGTCGCCTGTCGAACCGAGCGCTTTGTCGAAGGTCCAGCCGTTCTCCAGCATGAGCCAGCTGACCACCGACACGTCGATCAGACCTTCCAGCCCTTTGAGTTTGCGCAGAATCAGCGTGCGATGCGCCCAAGGGCAGGCGAGGGAAACGTACAGGTGATAGCGCCCGGCTTCGGCAGTGAAACCGCCTTCACCGCTGGGGCCTGGTTGACCGTCGGCGGTCACCCAGTTGCGGCGTTGCGCCTGTTCGCGCTGGAACGCGCCGTCCTTGCTGCTTTCGTACCACTTGTCCTGCCAGTGGCCGTCGACGAGTAAACCCATGATCAAGACTCCCAAAACCAATATTCGTTGGAGTCGAGTCTATTCCGATGAGTTCGAACAAAAAGCGCAAAGATCGGGCGCTAATGATCGGTTAGATCGATGTGTTGCGCGCCGCCCAATACTGCTCGGCGGTTGCGAACGCCTCTTCGCGATTCTGACCGAGACCGCGCAGGGCGAGGGCCATGGTCGCAATCAAGGCCATTTGCGGGTAACTGTCGACCACATCGCCACGCCACACGGCTTTCAAGTGCTCGATTTCCAGCGAAGCGGGTTTGACGTGGCGCTGCGCTGACAGCTGCGGCCATTCTTCATCCCAGCTCTGACCGCCGCTGGTGCCATACAGGTGGCTGGTGGCGTCGGGGTTGATCTCGATTTCACCGCCATCACCCTTGACCACAATTGCCGCGTCGCCGAGCAAGCCGCTGGCATCGCGATGCACCGCCTGGTAACCCGGGTGAAAAATGCTTTGCAGGCCGCAGCGTGCGCCCAACGGATTGAGAATCCGCGCCAGCGAGTGGATCGGCGACCGCAGGCCCAAGGTATTGCGCAGGTCGATCATCTTTTGCAACTGCGGCGCCCAGTCCACGAGCGGCATAAACGCCAGGCCGCCGTTGTCCAGTGCCGCGCCGACCTGCTGCCAATTGCGGCACAGGGGAATGTTCAGTTCGCCCAGCAGTTGTTCGCTGTACAGGCGCCCGGCAGTGTGCGCGCCGCCGCCATGCATGAAGATGCGTACGCCGTTTTGCGCCAGGCATTTGGCCGCGAGCAGATACCACGGCAGATGGCGTTTTTTGCCGGCGTAGGTCGGCCAGTCCAGGTCGACATTCAGCGCCGGTGCCTGCAAGCGTTCGCGCAGGGCTTCGGTGAAACCGGCCATTTCCTCTGCGCTTTCTTCCTTGTGCCGCAGCAACATCAGGAAGGCACCCAGTTGCGTATCTTCGACCTTGTCATCGAGCACCATGCCCATGGCCTCGCGGGCTTCTTCGCGCGTCAGGTCGCGGGCGCCGCGCTTGCCCTTGCCGAGAATGCGCACGAATTGCGCGAACGGATGCTCGGCAGGCGTTTCGAGGGTCAAAGCTGGAAAGTCGTTCATAGGCAATTCGTCGGTTTGGGCAGGCCCGCCAGTTTCGCGGCGAGTTTGGCAGGGGTGCCTTTGAACAGTCGGTTCAGGTGCAGGCTGTTGCCTTTGTCCGCGCCAAGTTTCAACGCGGTGTACTTGATCAGCGGCCGCGTGGCCGGCGATAGCTGGAATTCGGCGTAGAAGCTGCGCAGCAGCTCGAGGACTTCCCAGTGTTCAGGCGTCAACTCGATGTCTTCTGCGGCGGCGAGGGCGCTGGCGACTTCAGCCGACCAGTCGCTGAGGTCAACGAGAAAGCCGTCCTTGTCCAGTTCGATGGCGCGGGCGCCGACGGTCATTGAATTCATAGCCAGCTGTTGACCTTGGCGTGATGGATCGACAGTTCGACAAACGCCGGGTAGTCGATGGCCTCGGCCCAGTCTGGAATCTCGATCGCACGCGCCTGTGCGTCCTCAACCAATACGAACAGATTGATTGGTCGCTCTTGCAGAGCAGAGAACGGCGCAGTGTCCGGTTGCAGCGCATACACCGCATCGCCGGACAACAATACCGCATCGGCGCTGCCGAGCAGGCGCAGGCAACTGCTCAGACGATCGTCGGCGAACGGGGAATGAGACAAAACATGCAAAGTCGACATCAGAGGGTGATCACCTGATCGTAACGGTCAATAAGGGCGGTGATGTGGTCAGCAGCAAGCGGCTGCGCCTCGTCCAGCGACAGTTTGCCAAGACCGCGAGCATTGGCGCTTTCGGCGCAATAGAACAGCTCTTCGACACCAAACATCGGCAGCGCCTGCAGATTGGCGCTGAGGTCTTTCTGCTGCAAGGCCTTGGCGTTCTGCCCGGCGGCCAGTTGCAGCACGCCGTCATCGAGAAACAGCAAACCGATCGGCAGATCAAAGGCGCCACCGGCGAGCACGATATCCAGCGCTTCCCGCGCACCGGGGCCGGACCATGGCGATTGGCGGCTGATGATCAACAGCGATTTGGCCATGTTCAAGCGCCTCCGAAACAGATGAGACGGTCAGCGTCCTGCACGGCATCGTGCAATTGACCCAGACCGGACAATTCCCACGGCGCGCTGAGCGAAATCGCTTCACGCTGGTAACGCTTGGCTTCTTCTTCGTTCAACACACCACGGCGCAGAGCGGCGGCGATGCAGACCACCCCATCCAGTTGCTTTTCGTTGATGAAGGCGCGCCATTGCTTGGGCAAATCCTGTTCATCCTGCGGCGTCACCACTGCATCGGAGGCGTTGAACACGCCGTCCTGATAGAAGAACAGCCGGACAATCTCATGGCCGCCGGCCAGCGCGGCCTGGGCAAACAGCAGGGCACGGCGCGAGGAGGGCGCATGGGCGGCGGAAAACAGCGCGATGGCGAACTTCATGATGGACTCGATCAGCGAAACTGCGGCCATGATAAAGCTTTATCGCTCGTGCCGCGAAACCCGAGTTTTACGCAGATACCTTTGTAGGAGCTGCCGAAGGCTGCGATCTTTTGATCTTGAAGAGCAAAATCAAAAGATCGCAGCCTTCGGCAGCTCCTACATCGATTACGGGGTGATGCCGTAAAGATCGCAATACTCGATCCAGTCCATCCCCGCCATTTCCGCCACTTCCCGATGCACTTCCAGGCGTTGCGCCTGATAGTCCTCCGGTGAATCAGCGGTCAGCTGCAACGTCAGCTCCCAGGCAAACAACCCCTGGCTTTCTGCCTCAGCCTCGAATGCTTCATGCAAGCGTTCTTCGCGGTACTGCGCCTGGGTTTCACCCTTGGCCTGAGCCAGCAGCGGGTTGAGATGGTCGAGGGTCTCGCGCAGTTCGGGTCGCGCATCGAGAAACAGTTTCAGGGCGTGTTCATGTCGTTGGTCGCTAGGCGCCATGTAATGTCCTTGTGTGGCTGAAGATCTCAGAGTGCCGCAGCTGCTCACGCGTGTCGCGCATAAAAACAGTAAAGCAGAACGATTTGCCGCGTTGCAGTGCTACAGTCCGCTTTTTTCTCGATGAGCAAATGCAATGCGAATGCTGATGGTAGTGCTGGCGGCGGCCCTGTTGGCCGGGTGCGCCGGTTCGGTGATGAACGATGCTCGCAGCAAGAGCCCGGACAAGGTCCTGACCTCGGACAAGCCGGAGAAAGACGTCGCCCGGTGCGTGCAATTCGCCTGGCAGGATGAAGCGGTTTTCGGCGTCGACGCGGCGGCCTATCTGGAGCCGCGCGAGTCTGGCGGCACGACGGTCTACACGCGTTCAGCGGAGTCGTTTGTCGATGTGATTACCGAAGCCTCGGGTACGACTTTGAATTACTACGCACAGCAGAGTGATTTTGTCGCGATGCGGCGCATGGCGGCGATGGCGACCTGCCTCTGATTGTGTGTCGAGGCGGCTGGCGCTGTCGCGAGCAGGCTCGCTCCCACAGGTTGAATGCTTTCCAGTGTGGGAGCGAGCCTGCTCGCGCAAAGGGCGATACAGTCAGTCGATCAGCCGCTTCTGGAAAAAATGCCGCTTGTGCCCCGGTGGATAGTCAACGATCTCACCGAACTGGCTGAAGCCCAGCTTCTTGTAGAACTCCGGCGCCTGAAAATCGAAGGTGTCGAGCCAGATTCCGTAGCAGTTTCTATCTTCGGCCAACGCTTCTGCCTGTGCCATTAACCGGGAACCAATCCCCAGTCCGCGACTTTGTTCCGGTACTGACAGCAAATCGATGAACATCCAGCGCAAAGTCACTCGCCCGTACAACCCGCCCAGTATCGCGCCATACTCATCTTTTACCATCAAGGCGAACGGCTCGGTTTTCGATATGCCGGTCTTCGCATCGTTGTATTCAATCAACGGTTGGAGAATGGCCTGGCGCTGTTCCTCGGTAGGATTTTCTGTCAACTCGATACGCAAATTCATGCATGACTTCCTTGTGTAATTGAACGCCCAGCCTAACCCGTCCGGGCAAACGCCTCCAAGCCCTTCGATCGAACAAGCGGAACCGTCAAACCAGCGTTGCGGTCTAGGCTTTTATCGCGTCTTTCCCTGAGCGCGATTGATGAGGAAATCCCGTGAATATTTTTGAAGCCCTGCGCGAAAGCCACGAGCGCCAGCGCACTTACGCCAAGGCTCTGATCGCGACCAGCGGCGACAGCCCTGAGCGGGTCGAGGCCTACAAGCAGCTCAAAGCAGAACTGCAAGCGCATGAAACCGCTGAAGAGCGGCACTTCTACATCCCGTTGATGGAAATCGACGAAGGCGTTGACCTGAGCCGCCACGCCATCGCCGAGCACCACGAAATGGATGAGATGATGGAAGAACTCGACGAGACCGAGATGTCCAGTCCGGCGTGGCTGGCCACGGCCAAGAAGCTCTCCGACAAGGTTCATCATCACCTCGAGGAAGAAGAGCACAAATTCTTCCAGATGGCCGGCAAGCTGCTCGACGATAAACAGAAAACGCAACTCGCCGGGCAGTACGAAAAGGAGTATCAGGCGCAACTGTCTGAATGACCAAAGGCGACTCGGCGTGTAGGTGTTCAGCTACACGTTGAGTGCGATGCGTCGTCGGGCACTGGTTATGCATCCAGTATTTCCGGGCGTTTTACGTCTTGCACGGTGGGACTGTGACAAAAGCGCCGATGGACAAAAAATTCACCTCCGTTAGCTTGAAGGCCTCTCCTCGGGAAGGAGAGTTCTCAAATCAACGGAGTGAACATGATGAATCAGGCAATCCCACAAACCCAACTCAAACACGGTCGTGTCATCTCGCCAGCAAGTCGCGGCGCAGTGGCCATTGACCTCGGCTTGCTCGGCGCTTGGCAAGTCAATGAAATGGAGGGCGGCAAAAACTTTCCGGCCGTGAATGCCGGGCCGTTCCCGCAACCCTTCGAGACCGACTCGGACAGCGTCGCGCCGCCGGCCGATGGCTACATTCTCAGCGGCGGCAAGACCGATGCCCGCGATTGCGTCAATTACACCGACGACGAGATGAGCAAGAAGCTCGGCCGTTCATTCAACTGGCCGCTGCTTAATGTCGATCCGGGGCAGATTCTCGAGGTCAGCTGGGCGTACACCGCGCCGCACACCACCCGTGGTTATCGCTGGCTGATCACCAAAGACGGCTGGGATCCACAGCAACGCATCAGCCGTGCGCAGCTCGAAACCCAGCCGTTCTTCGAAGACTTCTACCCGCAAGTGCCGTATTACAGCCATGCCGGCGAATTGAAGGCCAAGGTTGATCACCAAGTGCAACTGCCGACGAACAAGAAGGGTCATCACGTCATTGTGCTGATGTGGATCGTCGCCAACACCGGCAACGCCTTCTACCAGGCCTTCGACGTCGACTTCCAGTAACAACCCAGGCTGAACGAGCCCGGTAGCGCTGCTGGGCTTTTTTTGTCGGCGCAATTGTCCGACCATGGCAGTCCCCCATGAAAACAGGATCAGACGCGATGTCCAACACAGCCGAACGGGTCAACATCGTCGACACTCAGGTGTTGTCCCACGACTGGTATCTGTTGAAGAAAATCACTTTCGATTACCACCGCAACAACGGCGAATGGCAGCGCCAGACCCGCGAGGTCTACGACCGGGGCAACGGCGCGGCGATTCTGCTGTTCAACCGCGAAAAGCGCACGGTGGTGCTGACCCGCCAGTTTCGTTTGCCGGTGTTCGTCAACGGCCACGATGGATTGTTGATCGAGGTGGCGGCGGGGTTGCTGGAAGGTGCCGCGCCGGAGCAACGCATTCGTGACGAAGCCGAGGAGGAAACCGGTTATCGCGTGCATGACGTGAAGAAAGTATTCGAGGCGTATATGAGCCCCGGCTCGGTGACGGAGAAGCTGCACTTTTTTATCGCCGAATACGACGCCGCGTCCAAAGTCAGCGACGGTGGTGGGCTGGAAGAGGAAACCGAAGAACTGGAAGTGCTCGAATGGGGCTTCGATAAGGCACTGGCAGCATTTCAACGCGGCGAGATCTGTGACGCCAAGACCATCATGCTGTTGCAATACGCAGCGATGAATAACCTCTTCGCTTGATTCGGGCAGGAGCTGCCAACGGCTGCGATGGCTCAGCACACTGGCTGAACGGGGAGGCGCAATACGCAAAGCCGACCATACTGCTTGTTGCTTCTGAAGCGTTGCCCTGCGTTTTGCGCAGTCCCCAAAAACAAAAAGAGATCGACTCATGAAGTACGAACCTTTGGCCAGATCGCTCATTGCGACCTCCCTGGCGCTCAGCTGTCTCATGGCTCACGCGGCATCAGTGGCGCCGGTGGCGGCGGAAAACGGCATGGTGGTCACCGCGCAACATCTGGCGACCCATGTCGGCGTCGATGTGTTGAAAAACGGCGGCAATGCCGTGGATGCGGCAGTGGCCGTGGGCTATGCGCTGGCGGTGGTCTATCCGGCTGCGGGCAATCTTGGCGGTGGCGGGTTCATGACCATTCAACTGGCGGACGGACGTAAGACCTTTCTCGACTTCCGCGAGAAAGCCCCGCTGGCAGCGACCGCCAACATGTATCTGGACAAGGACGGTAACGTCATTCCGGAACTGAGCACGCGCGGCCATCTGGCCGTCGGGGTGCCGGGCACCGTGTCCGGCATGGAGCTGGCGCTGAGCAAATATGGCACCAAACAGCGCAAGGACATGATTGCCCCGGCGATCAAACTGGCCGAAGACGGTTTCGAGCTGCAGCAGGGCGATGTCGAGCTGCTCGAATACGCGACGGATGTGTTCAAGAAGGACATGCGCGATTCCGGCTCGATCTTCCTCAGCAACGGCGAGCCGATGCAGGTCGGGCAGAAACTGGTGCAGAAGGATCTGGCGAAAACCCTGCGGACGATTTCCGAGAAGGGCGCCGACGGCTTCTACAAAGGTTGGGTCGCCGATGCCATTGTCACGTCCAGCCAAGCCAACAAAGGCATCATCAGCCAGGCCGACCTGGACAAATACAAGACTCGCGAACTGGCCCCGGTGGAATGCGATTATCGCGGCTATCACGTAGTCTCGGCGCCACCGCCCAGCTCCGGCGGGGTGGTGATCTGCCAGATCATGAATATCCTCGAAGGCTATCCGATGAAGGACCTGGGCTTCCATTCCGCTCAGGGCATGCACTACCAGATCGAAGCGATGCGCCACGCGTACGTTGATCGCAACAGCTACCTCGGCGATCCGGATTTCGTGAAGAATCCGATCGAGCACCTGCTGGACAAGAACTATGCGACCAAACTGCGCGACGCCATCCAGCCGCAAAAGGCCGGCGTGTCGGCTGAGCTCAAACCCGGTGTAGCGCCGCATGAAGGCAGCAACACCACGCACTATTCGATCGTCGACAAGTGGGGCAATGCCGTTTCGGTCACCTACACCCTTAATGACTGGTTCGGCGCCGGCGTGATGGCGAGCAAGACCGGGGTGATCCTCAACGACGAAATGGACGACTTCACCTCCAAGGTCGGCGTGCCGAACATGTACGGTCTGGTTCAGGGGGAAGCCAATGCCATCGCGCCGGGCAAGGCGCCGCTGTCGTCAATGAGTCCGACCATCGTCACCAAGGATGGCAAAGTGGTGATGGTGGTCGGCACGCCGGGTGGTAGCCGGATCATCACCGCGACCTTGCTGACCATGCTCAATGTGATCGATTACGGCATGGGGCTGCAGGAAGCGGTCGACGCGCCGCGCTTCCATCAGCAGTGGATGCCGGAGGAAACCAACCTCGAAGACTTCGCCGCCAGCCCGGATACGAAAAAGCTCCTCGAGAGCTGGGGCCACAAGTTTGCCGGCCCGCAGGATCCCAACCACATCGCCGCGATTCTGGTCGGCGCGCCGTCACTGGACGGCAAACCGGTTGGCAAGAATCGCTTCTACGGCGCCAATGATCCACGGCGTAATACCGGCTTGTCACTGGGTTACTGAGCGGAGTAAAAAGGGGCGGGCTCAGGTCCGCCCCATCTCAAGGACTGATCAAGGAAGGCTCGACATGACCACCGCATTACTGATCATCGACGTCCAGCAAGCACTGTGTGCTGGTGAATATCAGTGTTTTGAAATCGACCGCGTGATCGCCACGATCAATGATCTCAGCCAACGCGCCCGCACAGCTGGCGTTCCGGTGGTGTTGATTCAACACGAAGAAAAGGACGGTCCGTTCGTGCATGGCGCGGACGGTTGGCAACTGGCCGAAGGTTTGCTGACTTCGACGAAAGACCTGCGTGTAGGCAAGACTACCGGGGATTCTTTCTACCAGACCGATCTCGGCAAGCTGCTGCCCAGCGAAGACTTCGAACGTCTGATCATCTGCGGTCTGCAGACCGATTATTGCGTCAACGCCACGGTGCGCAGCGCGCATTCACTGGGCTACGACATCGTCGTCGCGCGGGATGCGCATTCGACGGTCGATAACGGCAACATGAGCGCTGAAGACATCATTGCCCAACACAACAAGGACTTCGCCGCCCTGACCAGTTCCGTGGCACGAATCGACGTCAAACCGGCAGCCGAGATCACCTTCTGAACTCACACAAACCTCCTGTGGGAGCGAGCCTGCTCGCGAAAGCGCTATGACAGCCAAGATCAAACCGACTGATATACCGCCTTCGCGAGCAGGCTCGCTCACACAGGCATTTGGTCGGTCTCAACATCAGAGAGCACCGCAGTCGGAAACGATGCACTAGGTTTGGACGCGATTCGCATCACGCAGCAACCGCTCGATCTGCGCCAGTTCCCATGTGCTGAGCAGACTCACCGGGTCCGTGCCATAACGCTGCCAAGTGTCCAGCGTCGCTTCGTCCCCGGCGCAGTTGCGCGCGTATTCACAGTGATGCAAGTGTCCCTCGGCGAAGTCCAACAGCAGATGCCAGCCCTCGATGTAAACGGCAATCAGCCCGGACTCGGACATTACCTCGCAGACTTCGAACGCAAGCACGCCCAGCGCAGCTTCGCGCAGGCGCTGACACACATCACGGGCGGACAAAAACGCTGACATGCTGCGACTCGATTCGATGGACAAGCCTGCAAGGATAAGGCCCGCGCCACTCCATGTCAGCGTTTCACTGGCCCGAGGCCGAACAATTCCGTAACATTCGCCTCCCTCTTTTTTCGCGAAAACAGCAGCCGTGCCCAGCGGCCGCTCAGTCAGGTAAGCCATGAAACCGATTCGTCTGCGCGCCGATGTCCTCGCCGGACTCACCACCTCGTTCGCCCTGTTGCCCGAATGCATTGCTTTCGCCCTGGTCGCGCATCTCAATCCGCTGATGGGCCTGTATGGCGCTTTCATCATTTGCACGCTGACAGCGTTGTTTGGCGGCCGGCCGGGCATGGTTTCCGGCGCGGCGGGCTCGATGGCGGTGGTGATCGTCGCGCTGGTGGTGCAACACGGCGTGCAATATCTGCTGGCAACGGTGCTGCTCGGCGGTCTGATCATGATGGCGTTCGGGCTGTTGCGCTTGGGCAAACTGGTGCGCATGGTGCCGCATCCGGTGATGCTCGGTTTCGTCAACGGCCTGGCGATCATCATTGCCCTGGCGCAACTGGAGCACTTCAAAAGCGGCGAGCACTGGCTCAGCGGTACGCCGCTGTATCTGATGACCGGGCTGGTGCTGCTGACCATGGCCATCGTTTACATTCTGCCGCGCCTGACCAAAGCGGTACCGCCGGCGCTGGTGGCGATCCTTGGTGTCGGCCTGCTGGTTTACCTCTTCGGCCTGCCGACCCGTACCCTCGGCGACATGGCGCACATTGCCGGCGGTCTGCCGACTTTCGCCATGCCAGACATTCCGTGGAGCCTGGAAACGCTGCGCATCATCGCTCCGTACGCGATCCTGATGGCGATGGTCGGCCTGCTGGAAACCTTGCTGACACTGAACCTGACCGACGAAATCACCGAGACCCGTGGCTATCCGGATCGTGAGTGCGTGGCGCTCGGCGCGGCCAACATGGTGTCCGGTGCGTTCGGCGGCATGGGCGGTTGCGCGATGATCGGCCAGACCGTGATCAACCTCAGCTCCGGCGGGCGCGGGCGCTTGTCCGGTGTTGTTGCCGGTGTGCTGATTCTGTTGTTCATTCTGTTTCTGTCGCCGCTGATCGAGCGTATTCCGCTGGCCGCACTGGTGGGGGTGATGTTTGTGGTATCGCAGCAGACGTTCGCCTGGGCGTCGTTGCGGGTGATCAACAAGGTGCCGCTGCACGATGTGCTGGTGATCATCGCCGTGACCACCATCACCGTGTTCACCGATCTGGCCACGGCCGTGCTGTGCGGGATCATCATCGCCGCGCTCAACTTCGCCTGGCAGCAGGCGCGCGAACTGTACGCCGATGAACACCTGGAGGCCGACGGCAGCAAGCTCTATCGCCTGCACGGCACGCTGTTCTTTGCCTCGACCACGCCGTTTCTCAATCAGTTCGATCCGGCCAACGATCCGGCGAAAGTCACTCTCGACTGCCGACACCTGAGCTTTGTCGATTACTCGGCGATTGCCGCGTTGAAAACCCTGCGTGAACGCTACGCCAAGGCTGGCAAGCATTTACAGGTGTTTCACCTGTCGGAACGCTGCAAGAAATTACTCAAGCGCGCCGGCGTCGATCACGACTGACGCCGCTGGTTTTGCGTCCTTGAGCCAGGTCTTGCCGAGAATCCGTGAGACCTGTTCGGCGGAGTAGGGCTTGGCGAGAAACTCGAAACCTTCGTAACCGCTGCGGGCCAGTTCTTCGCTGTAGCCGGAGGTCAGAATCACCGGTAGATCGGGGCGGCGCTGGCGCAGCTCCCTGGCCAACGCGACGCCGGTGATGCCCGGCATGACCACGTCGGAAAACACCGCATCGAACGCGCTGGCATCGCCGCCCGCCAACTGCAGGGCTTCTTCAGCGTTGGTTGCCCATGCGGTTTCATAGCCCAGATCCTGGAGGATCTGGTTGGCAAAACGACCAACATCGAGATTGTCCTCGACCACCAGTACCCGGCGTTTTTCGCAGGCCGGCTGTACCTCGCCATCGTCCTCGGTGTTGTCCTGTTCAGCCTCGTCCGCCGGCACTTGCGGCAAATACAAGGTGAACTCGGTGCCTTGGCCAAGGACGCTGGAAACATCGACGTTGCCGCCCGATTGCTTGGCGAAGCCGAACACCTGCGACAGCCCGAGCCCCGTGCCTTTGCCGACAGCCTTGGTGGTAAAGAACGGTTCGAAGATGTGTTCGAGGGTGTGTGCGTCGATGCCGGCACCGGTATCAGCCAAGGCTATCGACACGAAATGGCTGCTGGACCCGGCGTGACCGCGAATCGGCGGCAGCGCTTTGTGGCACTCCAGGCGCAATTTCAGCTCACCCTGACCGTTCATGGCGTCGCGGGCGTTAAGCGCAATGTTGATCAACGCGGTTTCGAACTGACTGAGGTCGACACGGATGTAGCAGGGGTGATCCGGTCGTTCGACGCACACGTGAATCTGCGCGCCGGTGACCGATTCGAGCATCTCGCCGATGTTTGCCAAACGTTCGCCGGCGTCGACTACCTGCGGATTGAGCGGCTGACGGCGGGCGAAGGCGAGCAACTGGCTGGTCAGCTTGGAGGCGCGCTCGACGGTGTCGGACACCGCGCGCATGTAGCGCTGACGGCGTTCTTCCGGCAGGTTGGGCTGGCGCAGAAAATCCACCGACGAACGAATGATCGTCAGCAGATTGTTGAAGTCGTGGGCGACGCCGCCGGTCAATTGGCCGATGGCTTCGAGCTTCTGCGACTGGCGCAACGCCGACTCGGCCTGGGCCAGGCGCAAGCTGCGCTCTTCGACCCGTTGCTCCAGCGTGGCGTTGAGCTCAGCCAGCGCCAGCAGGCCTTCACGCACATTGGCATCGGCGCGCACCCGCTCGATGTGCGCCCAGCACCGTTCGGTCACTTCGCTCATCAATGCCTGCTCAAATTGCGACCAGACCCGCGGCACTTTGTCGTGGACGGCCATCAATGCGGTCAGACGGCCCTGCTTGATCAGTGGTACACAAATGGTCGCGGTAATACCGATGGCCTGAAAGGTCGCCGACTCTTCCGGTGGTAGCTCGCTGCGGTTGTCATGGATGACCAGCGGTTCCCCGGCGCGCAGCAGAAGCACTGCCTTCTCACCGAAATCGCGCAGGCGGTAGTGGCCGACGATGCTTGGCGAACCCGGTGCCGCATAGTCGCCGCGAATGGTGAAGCCGTCCTCGTCGGCATCCATGTCGGCGTACGCGCAGTTGGACAATTGCAACTGCTCGACCATCAGCCGGGTGCTCGCCGCCAGGATTGCTTGCGCATCGGTGGCATTGGTCACCGCTTCGCCGATGGCATCGAGGACGGCCAGGCGTTGGTTGAGATAAACGGTCTGGGTGGTCTCGGTGACCGTGTCGAGCATGCCGACGACATTGCCCAGCGAGTCACGAATCGGGCTGTAGCAGAAAGTGAAGAACGCCTGCTCCGGACCGTTGCCGCGTTCGATCTTCAGGGCAAAGTTTTCGATGTAGGTGGCTTGGCCGGCATAGGCCGCCTCGGCTATCGGGCTGATCTCATGCCAGGCTTCTTTCCAGATGTCGCTGAAAGGACGTCCCAGCGCATGCGGCTTGTCGCCGAGAATCGGCACGAAGGCGTCGTTATAGAGAGTGATCAATTGCGGGCCCCAGACGATCGCCTGAGGGAAATGCGACGCGAGACTGAGCGAGACAGTGGTCTTGAGTACATCGGGCCAGTTTTCCAACGGGCCGAGGGGCGAATTCGCCCAGTCGTGACGGCGGATCTGCCCGGCCATCTCGCCGTTGTCTTGCAACCAGTCTGTCATGGGGTTCGTGTCTTTCCGGGGCATTTGTCTGAGAACAAAGACCTGCGCGCAGGGTGTTTGGTTTCAGCGCACCAGACACTGTTTGCGCTGCGAATTATTCTGACCTACATCATGGCAGCAAAAAACAGCGCTGGCGAAAAGAGCATCTTTTCGCCAGCGGATTTTTCTTCAGTTCGTGAGCGACTGCTCAGGCCTCGACGGTCGGGAAATCAATGTCGGTCAACGCCGTGTTGTTCAGGTAGTTGGTCAATGTCTGCACGGCCACCAGGGCAATCACTTCGATAATCTTGCGGTCATCGATACCGGCAGCGCGAGCAGCGGCCAACTGTTCATCGCTCAAGTGGCCACGGGTTTCGGTCAGTTGGCGGGCGAGGGCGGCGTAGGCATTCAGTTCGCCTTGACGGGCCGCGACGATGTCCTGTGGCGAGAGCCCGGCCTTGCCGGCGAACATTGTGTGTGCGGACAGGCAGTAGTCGCAGCCGTTTACTTGCGAAGTGGCGAGGTAGACGGCTTCTTTTTCCTGGGCGCTGAGCGAGGTCTTGCCGAGGATCGCCGAAGCTTGCAGGTAAGTGTCGAATGCAACTGGCGCTTGGGCGAGGGTAGTGAAGACGTTGGGCAGGAAGCCGATTTTTTTCTTCACGCCTTCCAGTGCAGGACGGGTGGCATCGGTGGCGGTGTCGAGGCTGATAGCGGGGATGCGGCTCATGGTGATTCTCCGAAATTCCGCAGCGAAGTGCAGCGGCGATGGAGAGATCTTAGGGGCTGCCAATGGCGCTTTGGCGGCAAATCGTCGAGAATATGCGGCAGATCGTCCAGATATGCCTTCGGGAGTCAGCCATGGATCGCCTTTCCACATTACTCAGTCATTTCGGCGTGAACGCCGGCACCTTCCATAGCGGCGCGTTTTGCGGCGTGAGCGTTCACGAAGGCGAGCCGGTCGGCCATGTGCATGTTCTGCAAGCCGGGGCGTTGCTGCTCAAACCGGGCAACGAGCGGGAGATCCGTCTGGACGAACCGTCACTGATTTTCTTTCCCCGGCCGTTTACCCATCGAATGTTTGCCGACGAAGCCATGGCCAGTCAGATTGTCTGTGCATCGCTGACCTTCGACGGCGGCTCGGGCAATGCCCTGGCCGCCGCGCTACCCGACTATCTGGTATTGAAACTCACCGACATCCCGGAACTGCGCAGCACCCTTGACTGGCTGTTCAATGAAGCCTTTGAAGGGCATTGCGGGCGCGTGGCGGTGATGGATCGCCTGTTCGAATTGCTGGTGATTCTGTTGCTGCGCCATCTCATCGGCAGTCGAGATCAGCAACCGGGCATGATGGCCGGGCTGGCTGACCCGCGCTTGTCTCGCGCTTTGAACCTGATCCATGAGCAACCGCACAAGCCCTGGAGTGTGGCCGATCTCGCGGCGGCGGCGAACCAGTCCCGCGCCGGTTTTGCCGAGCAGTTTCGCCGGGTTGTCGGGCAGACGCCGGCCGATTATCTGCTGAGCTGGCGCGTCAGTCTTGCGCAGAAACGCCTGCGCGAAGGCCGGCCGATTGCGTTGATTGCCGAAGAGGTCGGTTACGAAAGTCCGTCGGCGCTGGCCCGGGCGTTTCGGCGCAAGACCGGGCTGAGTCCTCGGCAATGGAAAGCCGGACACTGAACATTACTTGGCGAATTTCTTCGCTCCGGCCACGCAAAGAATCACCCCCAGCGTGACGCCGAGCATGCCGACGCTGACCTGCTCATGCAGCAACGTCGCCGCCAGCGCCAGACCGAAAAACGGCTGCAGCAACTGCAACTGCCCGACCGCCGCAATCCCGCCCTGGGCGAGGCCGCGATACCAGAACACAAAGCCGATCAGCATGCTGAACAGCGACACGTAGCCCAGGCACATCCACGCAGGCAAGCTGATGTTGCCGAACGAGGCGGGCGCCAGCCACAGGCTCAGCACTGCCATCAGCGGTAACGACATTACCAGCGCCCAGCAGATCACCTGCCAGCCGCCGAGGCTGCGTGACAGTTTCGCGCCTTCGGCGTAACCGAGGCCGCAGGCGAGAATCGCCGCGAGCATCAGCAGATCCCCGATGGGCGAGGCGCTCAGGCCTTGCGACAGAGCGAAGCCCACCACCAATGCGCTGCCCAGCACCGAAAAGATCCAGAACACCGGCCGTGGCCGCTCACCGCCACGCAAGACACCAAACATTGCCGTGGCCAGCGGCAGCAATCCTACAAACACGATCGAATGCGCTGACGTTACGTGCTGCAATGCCAGCGCGGTCAACAGCGGAAAACCCAACACCACGCCCAGCGCCACAATCACCAGCGACAGCCACTGATGGCGCGACGGTCGCTGTTGCTTGAACAACAGCAGAAGTCCGACCGCCAGTGCGCCGGCAATCGCTGCTCGCACCACGGTCAGAAACACCGGATCGAATTCCAGCACCGCCAAACGTGTGGCCGGCAGCGAACCGCTGAAAATCAGCACGCCGATAAAACCGTTGATCCAGCCGCTGGTTTTTTCCAGCGCCGGGTTGGCCGCAGTCGATGTTGTGTGCATGTCGGTCGCGCTCAAAGAGTGGCTTGTATCGCCGTGATCCTAGGGCGGACAATCAGCACAATCAAAAAATTGTCATGGATACAGCCGGCATGCCCCGATCCCGTTACAAGACCTTGGTTGACCGCTATGCGGCGGATATTCGTGGCGGACGACTGCCACCGGGCACGCGATTACCTACGCATCGGCAACTGGCGGCGCAGGAAGGACTGGCGCTGGTTACCGCTTCACGGGTTTATGCCGAGCTTGAGGCGATGGGCCTGGTCAGTGGCGAAGCCGGGCGCGGCACTTTTGTGCGGGAAACGTCGCTGGCGCCGGGGCAGGGCATCGATCAGAAAGACGTAGCGGTCGGCATGATCGACCTGAATTTCAACTATCCGTCGTTGCCCGGTCAGGCTGAGCTGTTGCGCACGGCGTTGCGGCAACTGGCGTTGTCCGGCGATCTCGAAGCGTTGCTGCGTTATCAACCCCACGCCGGACGTGCCCACGAACGCGCCTCGGTGGCGCGACATTTGTCGACACGCGGCGTGACCGTTGAAGCCGACCAAGTGCTGATCGTCAATGGCGCTCAGCAAGGTTTGGCGGTGACGCTGATGGCCCTGCTCAAACCCGGTGATGTGATCGCCGCCGATGCGCTGACCTATTCCGGGTTCAAGGTGCTGGCCGACGCGTTGCATCTGGAAGTGCTGGCGATCCCGATGACAGAGCACGGCCCGGATTTGCCGGCACTGGACAGGCTCTGCCGCCAGCGTGCGGTGCGCGCCGTGTACAGCATGCCGACGCTGCACAATCCGCTGGGCTGGGTCATGCCACTGGAACAGCGCGAGCAATTGGTGGCGATTGCCCGGCGCTATGATCTGACACTTATCGAAGATGCGGCCTACGCGTTTCTGGTGGAAAATCCGCCGCGAACCTTGATCGATCTGGCACCGGAACGGACGTTTTACGTATCGGGCCTGTCGAAAAACATCGCCACCGGTTTGCGCGTCGGCTTCATCGCGGCGCCGCTGCCTCAAGTGCCCGCACTGGAGCGAATCATTCGCGCGACAACGTGGAACACGCCCGGGGTGATGACCGCCATTGCGTGCGGTTGGCTCGACGACGGCACCGTCACCGTGCTTGAGGAGCAGAAACGTCGTGATGCGATGGCGCGACAGGCCTTGGCCGCCGAGGTGCTGAAGGGGCTGCGCTACATTGCTCATCCGGCCTCGTATTTTCTGTGGTTGCCGTTGCCCGAAGATGTGCGTGCCGATCAGATCGTGGTCGAGTTGATGCAGCAGCAGATTTCGGTCACCAGTGCAGAGCCGTTTTCGCTGTCGGGCCATACGCCCCATGCGATTCGTCTGGCTCTCGGGTCGGTGGACATGCACGTGTTGCGTCAGGCGTTGATCACTGTCAGAACGATTATCGGCGCTTATCTGTAAACTGCGTTCACGCCATGCAAAGCCAGGTTTGGACTGTTTAATGAAATTCACCACAGCACTGCTTCTCGCCTTGATCTTCAGCACCAGCGCTCAGGCTGAGGGCGATCCTGAAGCCGGGGCGAAAATCTTTCCGCGTCTGTGCGGCGGTTGCCATCAGGTTGGCGAGTCGGCTCGTTCGGGGTTTGGTCCGCAGTTGAACGGCATCGTTGGCCGGGCTGCGGGGACTTCGGCCAATTATGTTTATTCCGCTGCGATGAAGAACTCGGGGATTACTTGGGATCGGGCGACGTTGAAGGCTTATCTGAAGGATCCGAAAGGGGTGGTGCCGGGGACGCGGATGATTTTCTGGGGGCTGAGTGATGAGGATAAGTTGAATAATTTGTTGGCTTATCTGCAGAAGTTCAGTGCTGAGCCCTAGTCGGGCGATGGTTTCCTGGCTGATTGAGTACATATCCATTGCTGCGGTAACGGCTGCTTAGGGTTCCGCCCTTACGGCGGGTCACCTTTTTCAAACGCCGGAGTGCCGGCCCAGCAAAAAGGTAACCCAAAAGGCTTGCTCCTGCGTTCGGCCCTCGCAGGCTCGGGTCCCTTCGCTGCGGGATCGATCCGGGCGCAGCGGCTCCGGTTTGCTTCGCTGCACCTCCTTCCGCTGTGTCTGGCTGCGCCAGACGGTCGCTGCGCTCCCACGCCCGGATCAATCCCTCCGCTCAGCCTTCCGACGTCGCCAGTAGATCAAGATCAAGAGCACTCGAGCTAACGCTCATTGTTGAGTGGGGCGGCTTCGCCGCGGGCAGCTGCGCTGCTTTGCTTTTCTGTGGGAGCGAGCCTGCTCGCGAAAGCGGTTCTCCTGCCGACCCATATTTGCGGTTTTCCCCCATCCCTGGAGGAGCTGGCTGGCCAGCGAGGCCGGCGGGCCGACCTGTCTCAGGTTGATATACGCGGTGTCAGTGAGCATGGAACGCCACCTGATTGCGCCCCGCAGCTTTCGCCTGATACAGCTGCTGATCGGCGCGTTTGATCAGGGCCGTGTGGTTGTTGTCTGCCGGATCTGCCAGGCCAAGGCCAATACTCACCGTGACGTTGCCGACGCCGGGAAACTGCGCTTCGGCGACTGCCATGCGAATTTTTTCGGCAACGACTTCCGGGGTGTCGGGTTGCGCGACTTCCGGCAGCAGTACGGCGAACTCTTCGCCGCCGTAGCGGGCGACGAAATCGGTGCTGCGTACGCTGTTCTGGATCAAGGTCGCCAGTTGTTGCAGGACCTCATCACCGACCGCGTGGCCGTGGCTGTCATTGATGCGTTTGAAGTGGTCGGCATCGATCAGCAGCAGGGCGAACGGGCGCCCGGTGCGTCGGGACAGCAGCGAGTATTCAGTGATTTTTTCGTCAAAACGGCGACGGTTGTAAACGCCGGTCAAGCCGTCGTGTGTGGCCAGACTCAGCAGTTCGGCGTTGGCCTCGGTGAGTGCGGCAGTGCGTTGCGCCACGGTGGCTTCCAGCGAGGCGTTGGCTTCTTGCAGTTCGCGCTCCTTGCCTAGTAGCGACTGCGTCATTGCGTCGATGGACTGGCCGAGCTGGGCGATTTCCAGTACCGGATGCTGGAGCTGGAACTGCGCGCCGGACTGGTTGTTCTGCACCTGTTTGGCCGAGTGCGCGAGTTGTTCGATCGGCCGGCTCAGGTACAGCGCCAGGTAATAAGCCACGAGACCGAAAACGATGGCGGCGAAAACGCCGAGTATCAACAGTTCATATTGCAGCGTTCGCGCCGGTTGCAGCGCGGTCTCCAGTGGCTGGCGAATGGCGATCGACCACGACAGCGCCGTGCCCGATGGCGTCGGCACGGTGACCATGCTGGTCAGGTACCCGTTGGCCGCCGTCCAGCCCGACAATACCGGATCGTTGGTCGCCAGTTGTTGGCCCATCAGCGCTTCGGGGTAGAGCACCTTGCCATCGTGGTCGACGATCAGCGCCTGGATATCCGGCGCCGAGTTTTTGTGGGAAAACGCCGCCGACTCGACGATGCGCGTCACCCAACTCCAGTGTGCATGTGCGCCCAGCACGCCAATCACCTGCCCTTCGGCATTGTGGATTGGCGCGGCAAAATCGATGAAGCGCAACGGCTCGCCATTGGGCAGGCCCGGCAACAACTTGGCCAGCAACACTGCTTCGTGGGGATCGCCGGTGTATTGCCGGCGCAAGCCGATCTGGAACCACGGGCGTTTCTGCACCGATTGACCGACCAGCAGATCATTGACGGCCTGGCGGACGTTGCCCTCGGCGTCGGTGACGCCCATCCACGCATATTCGGCGCGCGCCTGGGTGCGCAACTGCATCGACTTGAGGATGGCTGGGTTGTCCAGATCTCCGCGCTCCAGATGCGGTGCGCGACTGAGCAGGTAGACCTCCAGTTGCCGTTCGCGCAGTTGTTCGCCCAACAGCGTCGCCGCTGCACGCGCGGTGTTCAGCAAGGCGTTGCCGCTGGCCTGCTTCATTTGTTCGGTGGCGATATGACCGACATAAAAGCCGACGCTCAATAACGTCAGCAGGGACAAACCGCCGAACCACAGGGTGAGATGGCTACGCAGACTGGCTTTGAACATGGAGGCGGGTGTCTGTCTTTATTGAAGTGGCGCCATGGTATGCGACATCGCCGATGGGCGGCCAGCGAACGGGTTCATGTAAATACAAAGAAGATTGATGCCAATGAGCCATCATTTTGGTTAGAATGCGCGCCGCCCGAGAGACGGATCCCGGGCTTTTTCCCATGGAGTTTTACCGTGAAATACCTCAGCAAAGTAGTCGCCGCCACACTGTTCGGTGTGGTTCTGGCAGGTTGCACCGGCGCCCCGATGAAAACCGCCCATTACGACAGCAACCAATACACCGTGGTTGGCCACAGCGAAGCATCGGCCACCGGCCTGCTGCTGTTTGGCATCATCCCGATCCGCCAGAACAGCCGATTTGTGCGCGCGCAAAACGCGGCCATCCAAGCCAAGGGCGGCGATGCAATGATCAACACGCAGGTTCAGGAAAACTGGTTCTGGGCCTGGGTTCTGACCGGCTACACCACCACCATCTCCGGTGACGTGGTCAAGCTGAAAACCGCGCAATAAGCGACGGCTGAATGCAAAAAAGCCCGGCTGATCAGGCCGGGCTTTTTCATGGGTGTTGCGGTCATGCAGATGATTCAGGCGACACGGCGTTCGATCAGACGATCAGAACCACCTTCGGCAACACGGCGTTCGAGCAGACGATCCGAACCACCTTCGGCAACGCGGCGTTCGAGCAGGCGATCCGAACCGCCTTCAGCAACACGGCGTTCGAGCAGACGATCAGAACCACCTTCGGCAACACGGCGTTCGAGCAGACGATCAGAGCCACCCTCGGCAACACGGCGTTCGATCAGACGATCAGAGCCACCCTCGGCAACGCGGCGTTCGATCAGACGATCAGAGCCACCCTCGGCAACACGGCGTTCGATCAGACGATCCGAACCACCCTCAGCGACGCGGCTTTCGATCAACTTGTCCGAGCCGCCTTCAGCGACCAGGGTGTGAGCAGGTGTTGCTGCAAAAGCGTTAACTGCGAAAACCGAGAAAGCGATGCCGAGAAGGGTTTGGCGTTTCATGATCGTGTGCTCCAGGAAGTTGTTTGTTTGTCTGGAGCCGATGTTACGCCGCGCAGTTTTTATGAGAACTTCATTGACGTGATGGTGAACATCGACGCCGATGATGTTTGCCATGAGCGGCGATTCAGAGGGCTTTTGCCCGAATGCACAACTCGCCGCTGGCACGAATCAGCGCCATGTCATGCAGCGAATCAGCGGCCAGACCGTTGCGGACATTGGCCAGCCATGCCGGGCAATTCGGATCCTGGCGATAGGGCGCGAAGGCGGCGTACTGCTGCAACAAGCGCTTTTGCAGTTCATCCAGGCGCGGGCGGATCTGTTTGCCCAGATCCGGACGCGGTGTGTCCGGTGCAGCACCTGCCGCTTGCCATTGCGCGAGCAGACCGTATTGCACCAGTTTGTTCGCTTCCATCTGTGCGGCGATCAGTTGCGCGACATCGTCTGCGTCGAGTTGATGTTCGGCGGCCAGAGTTCGGGCATTGGCGATGACCTGCGCCTCTCTCGGGCTGTCCTGGATCGGCTTGCCGCTGTCCCACTTGGTCAACGCAACCAGATCGCCGATGCTCAGGCGTTCATTCAAAGTGGCCAGTAGCGGTTTCAATGAAGCAGGCGCCGCTGCGGGTGCGGCCGCTTGAGCGTAGGCGGCCGACAGAGCGAGGAGGGAGCCAAGCAGAAAATTTGCAACGTTACGCATGAACCGAGCCTCAATAGTACGTGTCGACAGAATCGCTGATTTACCACAGCCGCACACTGACACAAAGCGATGCCTGGCATTTACACAAATGCAAAACAGGCAATCAACGCCGATGGGAAATGTTGATTGCACGCTGCACGCAACTCACCGAAGCTATCGTCAATCAGGCCTGCCGCCGTCGAGATGGACCTCCATTCAATGCAAAGCGCCACCTTCGCCAAGCCGCTCTGGCAAACCTATCTGCTGTTTCTCGCGCCGATGGTGCTGTCGAACTTCCTGCAATCGATGTCCGGGACGGTCAACAGCATCTACATCGGCCAGATGCTCGGCACCCAGGCGCTGGCGGCGGTATCCGGCATGTTTCCCGTCGTGTTCTTTTTCATCGCCCTGGTCATCGGCCTTGGAGCTGGCGCGGGCGTGTTGATCGGTCAGGCGTGGGGCGCGCGCGAAACGCACATGGTCAAGGCGATTGCCGGAGCGACGTTGCTACTGGGTGTGTTGATCGGTTTGGTCGCGGCGGTGCTGGGCACGGTGTTTGCGCGACAGGCACTGACGGGGTTGGGCACGCCGGCGGATGTGCTCGACGACGCGGTGGACTATGCCCACGTCATGTTGTGGATTCTGCCATCGCTACTGGTATTCGTGCTGTTCACCCAATTGCTGCGTGGTGTCAGCGATACGCTGTCGCCATTACTCGCGCTGATCGTCTCCACCACCGTGGGGCTGGCGCTGACGCCGGCATTGATTCGCGGCTGGCTGGGCTTGCCACCGTTGGGCATTCAGAGCGCGGCGTATGCCGGGCTGGCGGGGAATCTCTCAGCAATGGCGTGGCTGGCCTGGCGGCTGATCCGCAAGGGCCATCCGCTGGCGCCGGATCGAGAGTTCTTTGCCGCATTGCGACTGGATCGGGTCATTCTCGGCAAGGTCCTGCGCATCGGCCTGCCCACCGGCGTACAGATGATCGTGCTATCGTTATCGGAGCTGGTGATCCTGGCACTGGTCAACCAGCACGGCTCGCAAGCGACGGCGGCGTATGGCGCGGTAACGCAGATCGTCAACTATGTGCAGTTTCCGGCGCTGTCGATTGCGATCACCGCATCGATTCTCGGTGCCCAGGCAATCGGCGCCGGGCATCTGCAACGCATGGGTCCGATCCTGCGCACCGGGCTGTTGATCAATGTGTGCCTGACCGGTGGCCTGATTGTGCTGGGTTATCTGCTATCGCACTGGCTGCTGGGCCTGTTCCTGACCGAGGACTCGACCCGGGCGATGGCCGAGCATCTGCTGCACATCATGCTCTGGAGCCTGTTGGTGTTCGGCTTCCAGGCCATCATCGGCGGGATCATGCGCGCCAGCGGCACCGTCCTGGTGCCGGTGGTCATTTCGATTGTCTGCGTGGTCGGCGTGCAGTTGCCGGCGGCGTACTGGCTCGATGGGCAGTTCGGTTTGCAGGGTGTGTGGATGGCTTTTCCGGTTGCCTATCTGGGGATGCTGATACTGCAGACGCTCTATTACAAACTGGTCTGGAAACACCAGAAGATCGAGCGGTTGATTTAGGCACGGCGGACAAACATTTCTCTGTCCCCCGAGACGAAAGCATCGTAGCGTATGCGCCCACAACAATAAGGGAATGACGAGGGTTCAAGTGGGAGCTTTTCGACTGCTGTTGGCGGTGTTGGTCGCTGTATCTCATATGGGCAAAAAGTTCGCCGGACTGAATCCTGGTGTGATCGCCGTCATCTCGTTCCTGATCATCAGTGGATTCGTCATGGCTTCGCTCATCGAGCGAAACTACCGTGAGCCGAGGAAGATCGGTCTGTTCTATATCGACAGGGCTCTGAGGTTGTATCCGCAATTTCTGGTCTACTTCGTCGCCTCGTGTCTGGTTATTCATTTTCTGTTGCCCGGTACGCCCCAAGCGGCTGAGCTGACATGGAAGACCCTGTCCACCAGTTTGCTCATGCTACCGCTTGGCTATTACATGTTCGGCGTCGGCGGGACCGAGATCCTGCCACCGGGCTGGTCGCTGGGGCTGGAAATGAGTTTTTATCTGTTGATCCCATTTCTGCTGATTTTCAAGACGCAGGGTGTCGCCTTTGCTGTCTCGGTCGGGATTTTTTTGCTGGCTTGCCTTGGCTTTATCAATACCGACGTCTATGGATATCGTCTGCTGCCGGGTGTGTTGTTCATCTTCCTGTGCGGCTGCTATCTGTACCAACGCAATATCAGAGCAATGGTCGTTGTCACCGGCACAGCCGTTGCGGCGGGACTGATGTTTGTAGCGATCATGGTCGGATGGATTGAGCGTCATCCGTTCAATGCCGAAGTCACTCTCGGTATCGCGGTGGGCATTCCCTTGGTCTACCTGTTGACCAAACTCAAGTTCCACCGGATGGACGAGTTCCTGGGCAATATCAGTTATGGCGTGTTTCTTAACCACTTTGTGGTGATGTATCTACTGCGGGGTTTTTGGCCCGTCGCGTATGACGCCTACGTTGTCGGAGCGGTGCTGGCGTTGTCATTTTTCTGCAGTGGCCTGACGTATTACTGCGTCGAGCGACCGGCGCTGAAGTTGCGTCACCACCTGCGCGGCAGGGCGAAGGAAAGGCCGGTTCAACCGGGGAGCGCCGAGAAAATCGTATTCCCTGTGAGTGAGCGTGAACTGGCATAACGCTCGGCTGTTTGCTTAAGTCAACCAAGGCCCCGACGACACACGCCGCCCGGAGAATTTCATGACGTCGCGATTGCTGCTGGTTGCCGCGTTTACATCCTTTGTCATGGCCGGTGCGCAGGCCGCTGAATATAACCGGGTCAACACCAGCGCCAGCCAGATCAGTTTCACCTACAACCAGATGGGCTCGCGAATGTACGGCACCTTCGGCAAGTTCGAGGCGGCTCTGGATTTAGATACCGAAAACCTTGCCAACGCCCGCACCACCTTGCATATCGACCTGAGCAGCATTGACGCCGGCAGCGAAGACGCCAATACCGAGCTGGTGAAACCCGCCTGGTTCGATACTGAAAAATTCCCGCTCGCGGTATTCGAGTCCCGCCGCTTCACCCAGGTGGCCGAGCATCGTTACCAGGTCGCCGGTCAGCTCACGCTCAAGGGCATCACTCGCGATGTCGAGGTGCCGGTGGAGCTGAAACCGGACAACGCCATTGGCATTTTCGACGGCGAGCTGGTGCTCAACCGTGAGGAGTTCGGCCTCGGCGCAGGGGAGTGGGCGGACAGCGTGGTGTCGAAGGACATCTACATCAAATTCAGGGTGGTGGCGCCACAACAGTGACGGTTCGATAGATTCGGCGCGGTATGATGTCGCGGTTCGTCGACGGCTCTGATCATCGGCAACGTTTTTTATCGCCGGAGTTTGCCCATGCCACGCATCACCCACTACACCTCCCCATGCCCGGAAAGCGTCAACAGCCAGATCCTGCAAATGGTCGTCGATTACCTGACCGACATCAGTGCTGTCGGCCTCGGCCCGAGCAATCTGCTGTACAACGTTTATCAGTACGCGGTGGGTTTCGAGGTGCATCTGTACCTCGAGGCGTTGAACGGCCAGAAGGGCACCGAGGTGGAATTGCTGGTGGCCACTGACGATGAGGATCCAGAGCAAGTCATCGGATTTCTCATCTGTCTGCCGGTGCAGGGCGATTGGGAGGCGTGCAGCGTCGCGTACATGGCGGTGCGTGAAGGCCATCGGCGCCAAGGTGTGGCGCGGGCGATGCTCGCGGACATGGTCGGGCGCTATCCGCATGCGGAACTGGCCTGCAGCATTGGCAAGGTGCCGTATTTCGAGGCGCTGGGTTTTGAAGTGATCGGCCAGCGCGAGACTCAGGTGCTGATGAGCACGCGGCATTACCGCAGCAACGGCTTGCGCGGGTTCATCGACACCACGCCGATCTACCGCTCGCTGGAAGTGCAGCAGATTCATACTTACTTGCTGCAGAAAAACGGCAAGCGCGCGATGCTCGATGCGGAAAAACAACGCGACCGCCATCTGGACCAGACCAGCCGCCACGTAGAAGAGTTTGTCCGTCAGCGCCTGACTCTGCACTGACCCGGCCAGTAAAAAGCCCTTGCTGCGCATTGCGCAACGAGGGCTTTTTTGTGCCTGCAATCTCAACCGATCTTGACGTTCATGGTGATGCGCGCGGTGAAGACTTTTTTGCCCTCGGTATCGTGAATGTCGACGTTGACCACCTTGTCGCCATCGCTTTGCCAATCCACACCTTCGGCGCTGGCCACGGCGGTGACGTCGGTTTTCGCCTTGGCCAGGTATTCCACGGTCATGCCCTTTGGAATCCAGCGCGCGCCGGGCGGGATCGAGACGTCGGTCATCATTCCGCCGGCCAGTTCCGCCGCGTTGCACAGGGCGATCGCATGCACCGTGCCAAGGTGATTGGTAATTTCCTTGCGAAACGGCACTTGTACGGTGGCGGCGTTCGGGCGCAATTCGCTGATCAGCGGATTGATGGTGCTGAAGTACGGGGCGAACTGACAGGCCATTTTGCTGAATGCATCCGCGCCGACGCTGTTGAACATGCTGAGAGATTGACTCATGGAAGCCTCACTGGGTGGTTTGCAGAATTATGTTCCGTTACAGAATAATGTTCTGTAACGGAACGGTATTCTGTTCGCGGCAAATCTGTCAACCTAGGCGCGATTTGTTCACGGGCACGTGACGCCTTTATCAACCTCCGTTTTTGGACCCGAGCAGCATGGACACCGCCGATCTACTGGAACGCAGCTACCCCGGCCGCCGCGCCGAACTCAAACGCGATATCTTTCGCAAGGCCCTGAGCCTGTTCAATGAACAGGGGATCGAGGCCACCACCATCGAAATGATCCGTGCCGAGTGCGACACCAGCGTTGGCGCGATCTACCACCATTTCGGCAACAAGGAAGGGCTGGTCGCGGCGCTGTTTTTCACCGCGCTGGAGGATCAGGCGCGTCTGCGTGATGCGTATCTGGACGCGGCCAATACCACGGAGGAAGGAGTGCAGGCGCTGGTCTTCAGCTATGTCGACTGGGTCGAGCAGCAGCCGCAGTGGGCGCGTTTTCAGTACCACGCACGATTCGCAGTGACCAAAGGCCCGTTCAAGGAAGAGCTGGCCGAGCGCAACAAGACGCGCAACCTGCGCTTGGGCCAGTGGTTGGCCGAATCGGGTCGCGCCGCTGAGCTTAAGGATTTGCCTGCGGAGTTGCTGCCATCGCTGATCATCGGCCAGGCGGACAGTTACTGCCGGGCCTGGCTGGCAGGGCGAGTTAAGGGCAGTCCGATGGCTTATCGCGAAGTGCTTGCGCAGGCGGCATGGCGGTCGATTCGCGCCGAAGGTCTCGCCGAGAACTGAAATACGCAGACAAAAAAAGAGCCTCCAAGCTCTTTGATGGGGAGGAAGTAGAGCCAGTGAGGCTCAAGAGGCGTGTGAAGCAGAACTTGGGCTTGATTGGGAGTCAGTACACCCACGCCTACGCAGCGCCGGATCAATCCAGGCACCGCGTAGCTTCATCCTGGGAGCGTGCAATGGACGACTCAAGTACCGCCAGTCGTCCCTGCACAATGCCGGTTCATGCCGGACGCGATCCCGGCCAACCGGATTTTTTCAGCGCCGCCAGAAGCGTCTGCGCATCCAGGCCCGGCACCGAATGACCGTTGCCCTCGCTGCTGTCGCTGGCGAGCAGGGCATTGATGATCGCTTCTTCAACGGCTTCGGTCGCGGCCAGAAACAGCTCGCTGATGTGGTCGTTGTTGACCATGCGCAAGCCGTCGCAGGTGGCTGCGCGTTTAGCCTCGTAAGCGGCAGGCGGGACGTGATCATTGCCGGTGGCGAAGGCAATGAAGATGTCGCCGCTGTGGTCTTCGTTACCGCCGCCGGTACGCGCCAGGCCCAGGCTGGCACGCTGTCGCCAGGCGCGTGCATTGATGGGGCAGCAGCGGCGCATCAGTCGCCAGGCAAACGACGATCGAGCCCATGCCCGGGTGCGGCAACGCTGCCCGCAGAAACGGTGAGTCCTTCTGTTCCATATAGCGCCCGACCGGGTAACCATCGACGCGTAGTTCACTGCGAATGCCGTGGTTGGCCTGCACGATCGCGCCAACGGTCCAGCCACCTTGGGCAGCACTCAAACGGCGCGATGCGGTGCCGATGCCACCCTTGAATTCGTGGCAGATCATGCCGCTGCCACCACCCACCGCACCTTCGCGCACCGGGCCGTCCACGGCGCCGTTCAGTGCCTCGGCGACATGCTCGGGCTTAACGTGAAAGCCGTTGATGTCATTGAGCAGTCCATCGAAGGTTTCCAGCACCACCGGCATATTCCAGTAAAGCCGCCCGTCATCCGGCTGTTGCTCACGGTCCAGCACAATCAGCGCATCCCGCACCACACCCAGGCTGTGGGTGTTGGTAAAGGCAATCGGACTGGTCAGCAGACCGGCCTCGCGAATCCATTCCAGCCCGGTCGCATCACCGTTGCCATTGAGTACATGCACGCCGGCAAAGCACGGTTTCTGGCAGGTCGAGCCGGGGCGCGGCTCGATCAGCGTGACGCCGGTGCAGATGTCACGGCCGCTGCTGCTGCGACCGCGTACATTGCTGTGACCGACGCGCACGCCCGGCACATCGGTGATGGCATTGAGCGGGCCGGGTTGCATCTGGCCAATCAGGATATCGAGATCACGGGCACGCGGATTCATAAGGTTCAGTCTCTTGATTCAAAAGGTCGGGCGGCTTACCGCTCGGATGAGGCAGGCAGATTTCTCGCGCGGACTACTGGCCGTTCTTGACCTTGCTCCACACCCGCGTACGCACACGTTCGGCGGCTTTGGGCAAGGGTTCGAGGGTGTAGAGAGTGGCCATGGCGGCAGGGGACGGGTAGACCGCCGGGTTGTCGCGAGTTGCTGCTGCCACCAGCGTTGTCGCGGCGCGATTGCCATTCGGGTATGACAAGTGATCACTGACCGGCGCGATCACCTCCGGCCGCAGCAGGTAATCGATAAACGCCAGGCCCTGGGCGCGATTGGGCGCGTCCTTGAGCAGTACCAGAGTGTCGAACCACACCGGCGCGCCTTCCTTTGGCAGGCTGTAGGCGATCTTTACGCCGTTATTGGCCTGCTCGGCGTTGGTCTTGGCTTCGAGCATCGCCCCGGACCAGCCAACCGCCACGCAGATATTGCCGTTGGACAGATCGCTGATGAACTTCGAAGAGTTGAAGTAGGCGATGTGCGGGCGCAGCCTGAGCAGCAGTGCTTCGGCTTTTTTGTAGTCCTCGGGATCGGTGCTATTGGGCGGCAAACCCAGGTAATGCAGGGCGACCGGCAGCATCTCCGACGGCGAATCGAGCATCGCCACGCCGCACTCGCTCAGTTTGGCCAGATTGGCTTCGTCGAACAGCAACTCCCAGGAATCCACCGGCGCTTTGTCACCCAACGCGGCGCGGACTTTGTCGACGTTGTAGCCGATGCCGTTGGTACCCCACAGGTAAGGCACGGCGTACTGATTACCCGGATCGTTGACCGCGAGTTTCTTCAACAGCTCGGGGTCGAGATTCTGCCAGCCTGGCAGTTGATCGCGAGGCAAAGGGGCGAGGGCGCCGGCCTTGATCAGGGTCGGCAGGCTGAAGTTGCTCGCCACGACAACGTCGTAGCCGCTGCGGCTGGTCATCAGTTTGCCTTCGAGCACTTCGGCGCTGTCGAAGGTGTCGTACACCGGCTGGATGCCGCTGTCGCGCTGGAAATCATGCAGGGTGTTCGGCCCGATGTAGTCGTACCAGTTGTAGACATGCACGCTCGGCTCGTCTGCCGCCATGGCAACCGAGGAAAGACAAAAACAGGCCAGCAGGCCCGGGTTGATAGATCCACGGTGACGACGCATGATGCGGCACTCCTGGCCTGTCGCAGGCCGGTGATGAACTGGAGTGGTCAGGCTAGCGGGCCGGTCACACCAGCCCCATTCCCATCATGGGTTACTCGAAAGGGGTAGTGCGTGGACGCGTTGTTGCAGGAATTGCCGGTGCATCAGAGTCTGGCGCGGGTATTTTCCCACCTCGGGCAGGACGGTTTCTGGCGCGCGCTGGTCGACACCCTGCGCCTGCTGGTGCCGCTGGACAATGCCCTCGTCGCCCTGATGCAGCCCGGCCAGCCGCCGCGTTTGCTGATCGACTTCGACAGCAAGGGGGGCGTGGACGACCAGCAGGAGCTGGCCGGTTATACCGCCGGCATGTACCTGCTCGATCCGTTCTATCAAGCCGCCGTCAGCGGGATCAGCGACGGCCTGCACAGCCTGGCCTCTGTTGCGCCGGATCAGTTTCTGCACAGCGAGTATTACCAGAGCTACTTTCGTGCCGTGGTGGGCGAGGATGAATTGCAGTTTCTGATCAACGTCGAAGGCGCGGTACTCGGCTTGTCACTGGGCCGCTCGACCGCGTTTGGCATGGCCGAGCAGGGCCGACTGTTGTGCATTCGTGATTGGGTATTGGCGGCGATGCATCGCCACATGCAGTTGCTGCCGCCGCAAGGGCCGGTGGCTGACGCGGTGGTAGGTGATCTGGCGACGCTGCTGGACCGTTTCGATGCCCGGCTGACCGCGCGCGAGATCGACACGGCGCGTCTGATCCTGCAGGGCTTTTCCAGCAAGGCGATGGCCCAGCAGATGGGGATTTCGCCGGAGACCGTGAAAGTGCATCGACGTAATCTCTATCACAAGCTCAACGTCACCGGGCATGGTGAGTTGTTTGCGCTGGTGCTGCGGCCGACGTCTTTGTGACCAACGCAGAATTTGTGTGGGAGTGAGCCTGCTCGCGAAAGCGGTGTATCAGTCAACAAAATTGTTATCTGACACTGCGCTTTCGCGAGCAGGCTCGCTCCCACAGGTGAACTTACGCTGTGTTAGTGGCTGCGCTGGAAGATCAGGGCTTTCAGGCCGCTCTCTGGATCGATATCGGGAAACTCCGGCGGGTTGTCCAGCCGATGATCGAAGCGCAGGCTTGGCGCTTCCTGGGTCACGCTTTCAATCAGAAAGTCGGAACCGAACGACGGATCGTTCATGCACGCCAGCACTGTGCCTTGCGCAGTCAACAGTTCCGGCAAGCGGCGCAATACGCGTTGATAGTCCTTGGTCAGCAAAAAGCTGCCTTTCTGAAACGACGGCGGGTCGATGATCACCAGATCGTACGGGCCGCTGTTGATCACTTTGCCCCAGGATTTGAACAGGTCGTGGCCGAGAAAGCTGACCTTGCTCAGGTCGTGGCCGTTCAGGCGGTGATTGTCACGCCCTCGGCTCAGGGCCGCACGGGACATGTCGAGATTCACCACATGGCTGGCGCCACCCTCGATTGCCGCTACGGAAAAGCCGCAGGTGTAAGCGAACAGGTTCAACACCCGCTTGCCCGCTGCCTGTTCGCGCACCCAGTTGCGGCCGTAACGCATGTCGAGAAACAGTCCGGTGTTCTGCTTGCGACCCAGGTCGACGCGGTACTGCAAGCCGCCCTCGACAATGGTCATTTCTTCGATTTCCTCGCCGATAAGCCATTCGGCCGTGCTCTGCGGCAGATAACGATGCTGGATCAGCAAAGTGTGCGCGCCGGATTGCTGCCATTGGGGCGAGGCGGCGAGTTGCAGCAGCGAATCCCGCAGATCCTGCAGTTGCTCAGGCGCCGGTTCTTTGAACAGCGACACCAGCACCACGCCCTGCAACCAGTCCACGGTCAACTGCTCCAACCCCGGCCAGCAGCGCCCGCGCCCGTGAAAAAAACGACGGGTTTCGCTGGGCGCCGCCGCCAGTGCGGGCAGCAAATGAGCGTGGAGGGTAGCGAGGGCTTCAGGGTTCATGGATCAGGATCGGCCAGGCAAAGGGCCGGCATTTTAACCACAAATGAGGGGATTCGATGGGCGCTGCGCTTCGAAAAACAACACCTTGGCGAAATCCTCTGTATCAAAAATGAATTTCTACAGGGCGCGCTGCTCATACCAGATAAGCAGCGGATTCAAAACCGCTTATCAAAAATGTAATTCGGGGGAGTGCTGTTCATGTGCCCTACACCTACGTCGAGCGCGCACCTTCCTGGCGGGTTGATTCTGGTTGTCGAGGACGATCCGTTGATTCTGGAGTTTCTTTGCGAAATTCTTCAGGAGGAAGGGTTCAAGGTCGAACCGCAAACCAGCGCCGACGCCGCCTCACTGTATCTGGAAGAACACGCGGCGAACGTCGCGCTATTGCTGACCGACATCACCATGCCCGGCACGCTTAACGGCGCCGACCTGGCGAATCTGGTCGGCGATCGCTGGCCGGAAAAACCGGTGATGGTCATGTCCGGCTACGAGACGCCCGAGACCTCCGGGGTCAAGCATTCGGTGGCGTTCATCAAGAAGCCGTGGGCGATCGGTCAATTGCTCGACTGTGTGGAAAGTGCGTTCAAATCCAAGGCCCCGCAGTTGCACTGACAAGTGCTACATTGCCGGGCCAGGCTGCCCGGCCAACTGTCAGAGGATTTGTTCTTTTGTCTGCACAAGCATCGGTTTTTGATCGCGCATTCGGCGCGTTCCTGTTCGACATGGACGGCACCGTCCTCAATTCCATCGCCGCCGCCGAGCGCATCTGGTCAGCGTGGGCGGTGCGTCATGGTGTTGATGTCGAGACGTTTTTGCCGACCATCCATGGCGCACGTGCGATCGACACCATCACCCGGCTGAATCTGCCGGGAGTGGATGCCGATGAACAAGCGGCGTTCATCACCGCAGCGGAAATCAATGACGTTGAAGGCATTGTCGAGATCCCTGCGGCGGCGGCATTTCTCAACGCTCTGCCGAAAGATCGCTGGGCAATGGTGACGTCTGCGCCTCGCGATCTGGCGTTGCGGCGGATGGCGGCGGCGGGTATCCCCGAGCCGGCGGTCATGATCACGGCGGAAGATGTAAAGGCTGGCAAGCCTGATCCTGCGGGGTATCTGCTGGCGGCGAAAAAGCTCGGTGTCGAGCCAGCGGATTGCCTCATTTTTGAAGACGCCACGGTTGGCATTCAGGCTGCGGAAGCGGCGGGCGCGGCGTTGATGATCATCACCACCACGCACCAGCACCCGATCGAAACGGCGCATGCGACGCTGGCCAGTTACGATGCCATCGGCGTCAGCGTCGGCGCCGATGGTTTGCTTCGTCTGACGGAAATCTGATCTGTTCCGAAATGCCCCTCACCCTAGCCCTCTCCCGGAAGGAGAGGGGACTGACCGGGGGATATTCAGGTAATACGCCGACTTGAAAAGTCTTCTCTGAATCCATAATCGCTATGGTCTTTCAGGTCGAGGGCAAACTCAGCACAACTCGATCGGTTCCCTCTCCCCCGGGAGAGGGCCAGGGTGAGGGGCTACGGTCTGCCAGACACAGGGGATTGTCGATCAAACAACATCCCCGTCACCGGTCGGCAGCTCAACCATGCCGGCAATATCGCAACTACGCTGATCCATGCTTGTGAAATCGTCGCTAAAGTCGAGCGCGGTGGAACTCCTTGCTAATGAGGTAAACGCATGAAGATCGATCTGAGTGGAAAACTGGCCATCGTCAGCGGCAGTACCGGCGGCATCGGTCTGGGCATCAGCCAGTCGCTGGCCGAAGCCGGCGCCACGGTGGTGGTCATCGGTCGCGACACGGCCAAGGTCGAGCAGGCACTGGCGAGCATACGCCAAGCCGTGCCCAGCGCGCAGTTGCGCGGTCTGACCGCTGATCTGGGCACGGCCGAGGGTGCGGAAAAGCTGTTCGCCGCCGAACCGCGCGCGGACATTCTGGTGAACAACCTCGGCATCTTCAACGACGTCGATTTCTTCGAGACTCCCGACAGCGAGTGGACGCGCTTCTACGAGGTCAACGTGATTTCCGGCGTGCGCCTGGCGCGGCATTATGTGCCGGCGATGGTTGAGCAGGGTTGGGGCCGGGTGATCTTTCTGTCATCGGAATCCGGGGTGGCGACGCCGGCGGACATGCTCAATTACGGCGTGACCAAAAGCGCCAACCTGGCGGTGTCCCACGGCTTGGCCAAACGTCTGGCTGGTACCGGTGTTACGGTCAACGCGATCCTGCCGGGGCCGACTTTCACCGATGGCCTGCAGGACATGCTCAAGGACGCGGCCGCCGAGTCCGGGCGCAATCTGCGCGACGAAGCCGACGCCTTTGTGCGCAAGGCCCGTCCGACCTCGATCATTCAGCGCGTGGCGGATGTTTCGGAAGTGGCGCATCTGGTCACTTACATTGCTTCACCGCTGTCCTCGGCCACCACTGGCGCAGCGTTGCGCGTTGATGGCGGTGTGGTCGACAGCCTGACTATCTGAATTTTCCAAAAGAGAGGTTTTATGCCAACTGCATCCGCAACCATCGACATCCCGGCCTCGGCCGATCAGGTCTGGCAATTGATCGGCGGCTTCAACACGCTGCCGGACTGGCTGCCGTTGATCACCAACAGCGAACTGAGCGAAGGCGGGCGAGTGCGCACCCTGCACACCGCTGACGGCGGCGTAGTGGTCGAACGTCTGCAGACTTTCGACAACGCTGCCCGAACGTACAGCTATTCGATCGAACAGGCACCGTTTCCGGCCAGCGATTACCTGGCGACGATCAAGGTTGAAGCCCAAGGGCATGGCGCGCGGGTGACGTGGTCGGGGCGCTTCAATGCGGTCGGCGTGAGCGATGAAGAAGTGGTGGCGCTGTTCAACGGCATCTACCAGGGCGGGCTCGAAGCCTTGCGGGCGAATTACCCGACCTGAGACGCCGATCGTTCCCACGCTCTGCGTGGGAATGCAGCCCGGGACGCTCTGCGTCCCATTTCGAAAGCCGGAACGCGGAGCGTCCCTTGAGGCATTCCCACGCGGAGCGTGGGAACGATCGGCGCGAGACGTCAGGCCTGACTGATCAAACTCTGCCGACAATCCAGCACCAGTTTCGCCCCACCCAAATCACTGCCGCCCACCTCAAGACTGAAGCCGTGCAGGCTGACTATCGCCGCAACGATCGACAACCCCAGACCAAAACCACTCTGCGGCTGGCCACCCTCGGTGCGGTAAAACCGCTGGAACACCGCCTCACGTTCCGCCTCGGGAATCCCCGGCCCTGAATCGTGCACCTCGATCCGCGTCTCCCCACCGGCATTGACCCCACGCAACATCACCGTGCCGCCGGGCGGGGTGAATTTGATCGAGTTGCTCAACAGGTTCGCCAACGCTTCGAACAGCAGTGCGCGGTCGCCATTGAGCGGCGGCAGCGTCTCCGGCATGTTCAACTGGAAACGCAGATCGCCTTCCTCGGCCAGCGGCAGATAGAACTCGTGCAACTCCTCCAGCAAACGCACCGGATCAAGTTCGACGAAACCTGAACGGCGCTGGCGATCCTCCAGCTCGGAAATCCGCAACAAACCGCGAAAGCGCGCCATCAGCGTATCCGCTTCAGCCAGTACCAAGTCCAGTTGCGCCGCTTCTTGCGAACCTTCGCCGGCCTGTTGCTGCATGCGATACAACTGCGCGCGCAGGCGGGTCAGCGGCGTGCGCAAATCGTGGGCGATGTTGTCGCAGACGCCTTTGACCTCGTTCATCAAGCGCTCGATGCGCTCAAGCATGGCGTTGACGATGGCGGCGAGCATGTCCAGTTCATCGCGGCGATTGGACAGCGGCAAGCGGTGCGTCAGGTCACCGGCTACGATGGCCTGCGCGCTGTTCTGGATCGCGCGGATGCGCTGCAACGGTCGACGCCGCAGCAGATGCCAACCGGCGACCCCGGGAATAATCGTCAGCGACACCCCCCAGAACAGCGCGTGCAAAATGATCCGCGTCACCGCGAACAGCGAACCGTTGTCACGCAGCAGCACCAGCCAGCGCCCGTCACGGGTTTGCGTGGCCACGGCATCGCAGCTGTCGCTCGGCAGGGTCGGGTCATCGGAATCGGCGCACTCGGCGAGCATATGGATCTTGCCATCCAGCGGCAGTCCTTCGGGAATTTGCTGGAGTGCGCCGCCCAGGTAAACACCGTCAGCGCTGAACAGACCATAGGCGTCGATACCGCGAATATCGAAGGTCATGCTGGCCGCGAGGGCGTCTTCGAGTTGCTCGCCGCGAAAATGCGAGAACAGGTGCTGACGTTGCATCAACGAATGTTTGGCCAGTTTGTCGAGGTAGCCGGACACCTCGTAATACATGACCCCCATGAGGATCGCGCTCCACGCCACGAACAGCGAACTGTACAGTGCCAGCAAGCGGCTGCTGGAGGAGCGCCAGCCGTCAGACGGGTTCGGCAATGACATAGCCCGAGCCCCGTACCGTGCGGATCAGCGGAACGTTGCCGGCTGCGTCGATCTTCTTGCGCAGACGGCCGATGTGCACGTCGATGAGGTTGGTGCCCGGGTCGAAGTGATAACCCCAGACCTCTTCGAAAATCATCATCCGCGAGAGAATCTGGCCGCTGTTGCGCATCAGAAACTCGAGCAGTTTGTATTCGGTGGGCAACAGCGTCAGCACCTGCTCGGCGCGGCGGGCTTCGTGGCTGATCAGGTCGAGTTCGAGGTCGGCGACTTTCAGCGTTGTGGCCTGGGTGGCGACGCTGTTCTGCCGGCGCAGCAACACTTCAACCCGCGCGGCCATTTCATCGGTGGCGAACGGCTTGGTCAGGTAGTCATCGCCACCCGCGCGCAAGCCGCGTACGCGCTCATCGACGTCGGAGAGGGCGCTGATCATCAGAATCGGCGTCGCCACGCCCATGGTGCGCAGGGTGGTGACGATGGCCAGACCATCCAGCTCGGGCAGCATGCGGTCGAGGGTGATCAGGTCGTAGTTGCCGCTCACGGCGCGGTCGAGGCCTTCGCGGCCATTGTCGACCCAGTCGACATCCAGCCCGTGGCTGCTCAGTTCGGCAACGATTTCCCGCGCGGTCACGGCGTCGTCTTCGATGGTCAAGATACGAGTCATAGGCAGGCCTGCTGATCGGTTCAAACGGAATGGCAGCATTTTGCCAAGAATTTACCGTGACGCTTTAAATTAACTTTCATCTTCGTCGCGAAGGTGAATCGGAACTGATCGGATTTGCCACGCTTTGGTTAATGCAGAAAACCCGCAATCGGATGCGCTTTATTGCAACTTGCACGGTCCGAGGAAGTTCAAGTTTTGTAACTCATTGAAAGAAAAGGATTTATTAAAAGTGTGCGGCTGGCACGGTCACTGCAATTCCTCACACGACGACTTGTAACACCATTTTTCATGCCTGGAGCACTACAACAATGAATAGATCCCCTGATGGCTATTATCCTGCCTTGGAAGAGTCGAGCAGCGTGTCAGGCGTGTCCTGGGGCGCGATCTTCGCCGGTGCTGCGGCTGCCGCCGCGCTGTCGATGATTCTGGTGCTGCTCGGGTTTGGCCTGGGCTTTTCGGCTGTATCACCGTGGGCCGGAGAAGGCGTCAGCGCCAAGGGCCTGGGCATTTCAACGATCGTCTGGCTGGCGGTGACGCAGATCATCGCTTCCGGCATGGGCGGCTACATTGCCGGCCGTCTGCGCGTTAAGTGGGCCAACATGCACGGTGACGAAGTCTACTTCCGCGACACCGCACATGGTTTCCTCGCCTGGTGCGTCGCTACTTTGGTGACCGCTGTGCTGGTGGTCGGTTCGGTCAGCAGCGTCGTAAGTGGCGGTGTGCAGGCGGGTGCCAACGTAGTCGGCGGTGCTGCCGGTGCGATGAGCCAGGCCGCCGGCTCTGCCGCAGCCAATACTGACAGCGATCAGTACGGCTACTTCGTCGACAGCCTGTTCCGCGATGATCGTCCTGCTGCCGTCAGCGATGACGCTGCACGCGGCACTGTGACCCGCATCTTCACGCAAAGCCTGGCCAACGGTCAGCTCAGCGCCGAAGACCGTACCTACCTCGCACAACTGGTATCGCAACGTACCAATCTGAGCCAGGCCGATGCTGAACGTCGTGTCGACGAAATCTACGCCAACACCCAGAAAGCCATCGCTGACGCGAAACTCAAAGCTCAGCAAGCGGCCGATACCGCCGCCAAAGTCGCGGCCTACACCTCGCTGTGGATGTTCGTCGCGCTGCTGGCCGGTGCGTTCTTCGCCAGCCTGGCAGCCACCTTCGGCGGTCGTCGTCGCGATGCAGTCGAGTACGTTGAAGTCGACACCTACACCACTACCACTCCGGTCCGTTAAAAAGGAGAGTCACCATGCGCTCATTACTGCTGTTTTTCCTCGGCGTACCGATCCCGATCATCATCCTGATCGCCCTGTTCGTACACTGATCCCTCTGAGGCAGGATGCCTCTGCCGCTTTCATCTTTGGGTGAAAGCGGCTTTTTGCTTTCGGCGGGGCCAGTTCGTTTTCTCCAACTAACCGTTTCCATCCCGCCATTTTCACTGGCCTGGATCAATATTTCGCCTGGCGATATCGCCTACCGTAAATGATCCAGGCCTTTGCTGAGGTATGAGCTACAGTGCTTGTCGCGCACCTTGTTGCGCTGATGAAGTATCCGCGTCGACGTTGAAAACACAGCAATAAAAAAGCGTCGACGAGGCGTAGTGCGGCAAGGAGCTGACACAACCTCAACTGAATCTTCACGGACGAACACCGTAATGAACTGCCTAGAAAGAACCTTCGATATCCAGCCCTTGGTGCAGGCGGACATGACCGTGCACATCAATGGCCAAGCGGTCAGCGCCGCCATCGGCGAAACCGTTCTCAGCGTCATCCAGTCCCTCGGCGTGCGCCAGATCGCACGCAACGATCACGATCAGATCAGCGGCGCCTATTGCGGCATGGGCGTATGCCAGTGCTGTCTGGTGAAAATCAACGGTCGGCACAAGCGCCGCGCCTGCCAGACCGTGGTGCGCGACGGCATGCTGATTGAAACCCAAGTCAACCGCGTCGTCGGGCAGGAGGTTGTATGAGCCTGCAACCGTTGATTGTCGGCGGCGGGCCGGCGGGAATGGCGGCGGCCATCGAACTGGCGCGCCACGGCGTGCGCTGCACCTTGCTCGAAGAGGCTTCGCGCCTCGGCGGCGTGGTCTATCGCGGGCCGCTGCGTGATGGTGTGCAACTGGATTATCTCGGCCCGCGTTATTCCGAAGCACTGGACAAACTGCACGGCGAATTTCAGCAGCAATCGGGGCTGATTGACGTGCGCCTCAACCATCGCGTGGTCGGCGCCGAAGGCACCCGCGCAGTGGTGGTGCTCGACGGTGATGAGCAACTGCACGAGATCGCTTATCCGCAACTGCTGTTAGCCGCTGGATGTCACGAACGCAGTGTGCCGTTCCCCGGCTGGACGTTGTCGGGAGTGATTCTGCTCGGTGGTCTTCAATTGCAGATCAAGAGTGGTGTGGTCAAGCCGCGGGGGCCGGTGATCATCGCCGGCACCGGGCCGTTGCTGCCGCTGGTTGCGACCCAGTTGCATGCCTCCGGCGTGCGTGTCGCTGGCGTCTACGAGGCGTGTGCGTTCGGCAAGATCGCCCGCGAGAGTCTGGCGCTGCTGAACAAACCGCAGCTGTTCCTCGACGGCTTGAGCATGCTCGCTTACCTCAAGCTGCACGGCATCCCCATGAACTATGGCTGGGGCGTGGTTGAAGCCCATGGCGACGGCGAGCTGAAAAGCGTCAGCGTCGCGCCGTATTCGTCGACGTGGGAGGCGGATCTGTCGCGGGTCGAGCGTTTCGAAGTGCAGACGCTGGCGGTGGGTTACGGTTTTATTCCGCGCACGCAATTGAGCCAGCAGATGGGCCTTGATCACGGCTTCAGCGCCGATGGCTACCTGCGTGCCAATGCCAATGTCTGGCAGCAAAGCAGCGTGGCGCATGTGCATCTGGCCGGCGACATGGGCGGGATCCGCGGCGGCGAAGCGGCGATGCTCGCCGGCAAGATCGCCGCCACTTCGATCCTGCTGCAACGCGGTGTGCTCGACACCGAGCTGGCCCGGGTGCGCCGCGATCGTTACGCGAGCAAGCTCAGAGCCATCGTGCGCTTTCGTGCGGCGGTGGATCGCTACACCGAGCGCGGTGTCGGGCAGATTGCTTTGCCTGCGGCCGACACAGTGATCTGCCGCTGCGAACATGCGACCCGCGCCGACATCGATCTGGCGCTGGAGCAGGGTGTGCAAGACATCGCCAGTCTGAAAATGCGCACCCGCGTGAGCATGGGCGATTGCCAGGGGCGGATGTGCGTCGGCTATTGCAGCGATCGCCTGCGCCAGGCCACCGGACGTCAGGATGTCGGTTGGTTGCGCCCGCGCTTCCCGATTGATCCGGTGCCGTTTTCCGCGTTCCAGTCCCTCGGCAAGGAGGGCGCTTGCCATGAGTAAGTTCTACGACGTGGTCATTGCCGGTGGCGGAGTGATCGGCGCCTCCTGCGCCTACCAATTGTCCAAGCGCAAAAATCTGAAAGTTGCGCTGATCGACGCCAAGCGCCCCGGCAACGCGACCCGCGCTTCGGCTGGCGGTTTGTGGGCGATCGGCGAGTCGGTCGGCCTCGGCTGCGGGGTGATTTTCTTTCGCATGATGTCGGCCAACCGCAAGCGCGAAACCCAGGGCGCAGCGGTGGCGGTCGACGCCAGTACGCCGCATATCTTGCCGGCGTCGTTTTTCGATTTTGCCTTGCAGTCCAACGCGCTCTATCCGGCGTTGCACCGCGAGTTGAAAGACAATCACGGCATGGATTGCAAGTTCGAGAAGACCGGGCTGAAATTCGTGATCTATGACGATGAAGACCGGCTCTACGCCGAGCACATCGTCGGCTGCATTCCGCATCTGGCTGATCAAGTGCGCTGGCTCGATCAGGCGGCGTTGCGCGCGGCGGAGCCGAGCGTCAGCCATGAGGCGCGCGGGGCGCTGGAGTTTCTCTGCGACCATCAGGTCAGCCCGTTCCGCCTCGCTGATGCCTATATGGAAGGCGCGCGGCAGAACGGCGTCGATATCTTCGTCAACACCAACGTCACCGGCGTGCTGCATCACGGCACTCGCGTGACCGGCGTGCAGACGGCGGAGGCGGGGGTGTTCCACTGCAAGACGCTGATCAACGCCGCCGGTGCCTGGGCGGCGGATCTGAGTGAGTGGGCCACGGGGATTCGCATTCCGGTGAAACCGGTGAAAGGACAGATTCTGCTGACCGAACGCATGCCGAAAATCCTCAACGGCTGCCTGACCACCAGCGATTGCTACGTGGCGCAAAAGGACAACGGCGAAATCCTTATCGGCAGCACCACCGAAGACAAAGGCTTCGACGTCACCACCACCTACCCGGAAATCGCCGGGCTGGTGCAGGGCGCGGTGCGCTGTCTGCCGGAGCTGGCGGACGTCAACCTCAAGCGCACCTGGGCGGGATTGCGCCCGGGCTCGCCGGATGAGTTGCCGATCCTCGGCCCGATGCGTGGGGTCGAGGGTTATCTGAATGCTTGCGGGCACTTCCGCACCGGCATTCTGACCTCGGCGATTACCGGTGTGCTGCTGGATAAACTGGTGAATGACGAGCCCTTGCCGCTGGATATCACGCCGTTTCTGGCGGATCGGTTTGCGGTGGCAGCCGTCGAGCCAGCACCCGCGCTGGAACTGGTCTGACCCAATCCCCTGTGGGAGCGAGCCTGCTCGCGAATGCAATCTGTCAGTGAAGTATTGGGTGACTGATACGACGCTTTCGCGAGCAGGCTCGCTCCCACAGTTGGTTCTGGGCAAGGCACGATCAGGATTTTCGGGCTTCCTCTTCGAGCTGATCCGATTCAAACAATTTGGCCAGTTCCGCCCGGGCTTCCTGGGCGGTCTGCAGGACTTTGGCGGCATCGTCGTAGACGGCGTGTTGCGCCTCCAGCACCTGTTCGTCGTGATGCTTGAAACGCTTGATCCGCGCATCGGCCTGGGCTTGGGTCAGACCGAGGCCGACCAGCGTGCGCCGGCTCATTTCCAGGCTCGAGTAATAGGTCTCACGAATCGCTTCCGCGCCGACATCCACCAGGCGATGCACGTGCTGACGGTTACGCGCGCGGGCGATGATTTTCATGTGCGGATACAGCTTGTGCACCACTTCGGCAGTCTTGATGTTGGTCTCCGGATCGTCCGTGGCGATGACGAAATATTCCGCCTCGCCGACCTTCGCCGCGTGAAGGATTTCCGGGCGCATCGGGTCGCCGTAGAACACCGGTACGCCGCCGAAGCTGCGTGACAGTTCGATGGTTTCCACCGAAGTGTCCAGCGCAACGAACTTGATGTTCTGCGCGCGCAGAATCCGCGCCACGATCTGGCCCATCCGGCCCATGCCGGCAATCACCACGCGCGGCGCTTCGGTGTCGATTTCGCGGAATTTCTCCGGCACTTCCACCGGCTGCACTTTCGGGCTGACCAGACGCGCGCAGATCAACAGCAACAACGGCGTCAGCGCCATCGACAGGGTGATGGTCAGCACCAGCAGGTCGTACAGACGCGGCTCGAACAGGCCCTGATCGCGGCCGATCTTGAACACCACGAAGGCGAACTCACCGCCGGCAGCGAGGACGATGCCGAGGCGGATTGCGCTGATCTTGTTCAATCCTCCTGCCAAGCGCCCAACCACGAACAGCAGCGGCAATTTCAGACCGATCAGCAACAAGGTCAGGCCCAATACGGTGATCGGCGCGCTCAACAACAGGCTGAGATTGGCGCCCATGCCGACGCTGATGAAAAACAGCCCGAGCAGCAGGCCCTTGAACGGTTCGATCTGCGCTTCCAGCTCATGCCGGTATTCCGAATCCGCCAGCAGCAGACCAGCGAGAAACGCACCCAGCGCCATCGACACACCGACCAGATCCATCAGCCATGCTGTGCCGATCACCACCAGCAACGCGGTGGCGGTGGACACTTCCGGCAGACCGGTTTTTGCCACCACGCGGAACACCGGACGCAGCAGATACCGTCCGCCGATCACCACCACGGCAATGCCGCCGAGCACCTGCAAGCTGTGACGAATATCGTCGGCGGTGCTGGTGTGATGATCGACGCCGGCGAGCATCGGCACCAGGGCGATCAATGGAATCGCGGCGATGTCCTGAAACAGCAGAATCGCAAACGCGAGACGCCCGTGGGGGCTGGTCAGTTCCTTGCGTTCGGCAAGGCTTTGCAAGCCAAAGGCAGTGGAGGACAGCGCCAGACCGAGGCCCAGCACAATCGCGCTGTTCAGCGGCTGGCCGAACACCGCCAGTGCCAGCACGCCGATCACCGAAGCGGTCAACAGCACCTGCGCTAGACCGACGCCGAACACCGATTTGCGCATCACCCACAAGCGTCGCGGCGACAGCTCCAGGCCGATGATGAACAGCAGCAACACCACGCCCAGCTCGGAAATATGCGCAACGCTTTGCGGGTTGCCGATCAGACCGAGCACCGACGGGCCAATGATCACCCCGGCAAACAGATAACCGAGCACCGCGCCCAGTTGCAGACGTTTGGCCAAAGGCACGGTGAGCACGGCCGCGAACAGAAACACGACGGCGGCTTGCAACAGATTGCCTTCATGGGGCATGGAACGACTCCTGACTACGGCTACGGCGGGGGTGACGAGGATAAAGGTTACGCGGTCTCCAGACCATTCGAGAACCAATGTGGGAGCGAGCCTGCTCGCGAATGCGCTGGGTCAGCCACCTATCCATTGACTGATGCCCCGCGTTCGCGAGCAGGCTCGCTCCCACAAGGGCAGCTTCCATCAGGTCTGTAATAATTTGCATCAACTGGTTACATTTATAACCCCTGCGCATCAATTTCCGGAAACGCCATGGCCATCAACTTCGACCTCAACGACTTGCAAGCCTTTCGCGCGGTGGTCGAGCAGGGCAGTTTTCGCAAGGCTGCCGACACTGTGCGCCTGTCACAACCGGCGCTGAGCCGGCGCATTGAAAAGCTCGAAGATGCCCTCGGCGTGAAACTGTTCGAGCGCACCACGCGCAAGGTCAGCCTGACCCAGGCCGGGCGCGGCTTCATGCCCAGCGTCGAACGCTTGCTGGATGATCTCGACATTGCCTTGCTCGGCATCAGCGAAGTCGCCTCGACCCGTCTGGGCCATGTCACCGTCGCCTGCGTGCCCTCGGCGGCCTACTACTTCATGCCCCGCGTGGTCGCGCGCTATCACCAGCAGTTTCCGCGGATCAAGGTCAAAGTCCTCGATTCCAGCGCTCACGATGTGTTGAGTGCGGTGGTCAATGGCGAGGCGGATTTCGGTTTGAGTTTTCTCGGCGCGCAGGATGCCAAAGTCGAGTTCGAACCGCTTGTGCAGGAGTGCTACGTTGTCGCCTGTCGTCGCGATCATCCGCTGGCCGGGCGCAGCAGCGTCAGTTGGGACGAGTTCTATAAGCAGGATTACATCGCGCTGGACAAGACCTCGGGCAATCGCTTTCTGCTCGATCAGGCCTTGGGCGGGGTGGTGCCGCAGCGTCAGAGCATCTGCGAGACGCGGCATGTGACGACGATGATCGGTCTGGTAGAGGCGGGTCTGGGCGTGGCAGCGGTGCCGTTGATGGCGATGCCCGGGCCGGATCATCCGATCCTGACGCGGGTGCCGCTGATTGAGCCGCAGGTGATGCGCAGTGTCGGCATCATCAAGCGCCGGGATCGCACGTTGACCCCGGCGGCACTGGAACTGGAGCGGCTGGTCGTGGAGATGCGCGTCCAGCCGCCAACGATCAACGCTTGACCGAATCCAGCCCGGTGGCCTGTACATCAGCCTGAGCGGCCGGTGCAGCGAGGTAGGCGAGTAGGGCTTTGGCCTCTTCCGGATGCTCGGCCTTGACCGGAATGCCAGCGGCAAAACGTGTCACCGACTGCACCGATTCCGGAATCTTCGCGACGAAGCTAACGCCCGGCACCGGCAGCAATTCGCTGACCTGCTGGAAGCCCAACTGATAGTCGCCAGTGGCAACCACCGAGCCGACCGGGATCCTGGCAATCATCTTGGCTTTCGGTTTCAACTGATCTTCGATGCCGAGTTTCTTGAACAGCTGCTGCTCGATGTACACGCCGCTGGCGCTGTCGGAGTAGGCCACCGAACGCGCATCAAGCAGGGTTTTCTTCAGGCCATCGACGCTGCTGATGTCCGGTTTCGCCGCGCCTTCACGCACCACCATGCCGATCCGCGAATCCGCCAGTTCAACGCGGGAGGCCGGGTCGACCTTGCCTTGTTTGATCAGCTCATCGAGGGCGTAACCGACCATGATCACCACGTCGGCGTGCTCACCGCGCGCCAGACGATTGGGGATCGCTTCCGGCGCCTTGCCCATCGATGGGCCGAGGCTGGTGGTCAGCGTGTTGCCTGTTGCGGCAGCGAATTTCGGCCCGAGGATCTTGTAGGCGGCAGTGAAGCCACCGGAGGTCATCACGCTCAATTCTTCGGCTTGGGCCGCGAAGTTGAAGGCGAGACCGGCGAGCAGGGCGGTGACAGTAAAGAGTTTTTTCATGGCGAGTATTCCTCAGGCCGCGACAGGTTGCAGACGACCACCGGCACGGCGGTACAAGTAAAGAGTGGCGCACAGCGCGCACAGGGCACCGATGCTCATCCAGTAGCCTGGCGCGGCTTTGTCGCCGGTGTACTGGATCAGAAAGGTCGACATCGCCGGGGTGAAACCGCCGAAGATCGCGGTGGCCAGGCTGTAAGCCAGGGAGAAACCGGCGACGCGCACTTCCACCGGCATGATTTCGGTCAGCGCCGGAATCATCGCGCCGTTGTACAAGCCGTAAATGAAGGACAACCACAGCAGCGACAGCAGCATGTTGGTGAAGCTCGGCGCCTGCACCAGGAACGACAGCGCCGGATAAGTCGTGGCCAGTGCCAGCACGGCCATGCCGATCAGCACCGGACGACGGCCGATACGGTCGGACAACGCACCACCAATCGGCAGCCAGAAGAAGTTCGACACGCCCACCAGCAGCGTTACCAGCAACGCGTCGGATGTGCTCAGGTGCAGCACGGTCTTACCGAAGGTCGGTGCGTACACGGTGATCAGGTAGAACGCGGTGGTGGTCAGCGCGACCATCAACATTCCGCCGAGTACCACGCCCCAGTTCTGGCCGAGGGTGCGGAACACTTCGCGCATGCTTGGACGGTGTTTGCGTGCGGCGAACTCTTCGGTTTCCGCCAGGTTGCGGCGCAGGAAGAAGATGAACGGGACGATCATGCAGCCGACGAAAAACGGAATGCGCCAGCCCCAGGCGGCCACGGCTTGCGGCTCCATCCACTGGTTCAGACCGTAGCCCAGCGCTGCCGCGACGATGATCGCCACTTGCTGGCTGGCCGACTGCCAAGCGGTGAAAAAGCCTTTGCGGCCCGGCGTAGCGATTTCGGACAGATACACCGAGACACCACCGAGTTCCGCGCCGGCGGAGAAGCCTTGCAGCAGTCGCCCGATCAACACCAGCGCCGGGGCGAACAGGCCAATGGTTTCGTAGCCGGGCACCAGCACGATCAATATCGTGCCGCTGGCCATGATCGACAGGGTGACGATCAGACCTTTGCGCCGGCCGACGTCATCGATGTAGGCGCCGAGCACAATGGCGCCCAGCGGACGCATCAGGAAGCCTGCGCCGAACACCGCGAACGTCATCATCAGCGAGGCGAACTCGCTGCTCGCCGGGAAGAACACCGCCGCGATCTGCGTGGCGTAGAAGCCGAACAGAAAGAAGTCGAACTGTTCGAGGAAGTTGCCCGAGGTCACCCGGAAGATGGCACCGGCCCGCGAGCCGTTGGTTGGGATTGAGGCTGTCATTGAAAAGTACTCCACCGCTTTTATGACGTGCGCTACGGAGAGGCGGCGCACGGTTTTTATTGAGGTGGATGGTGGCGCAGATGTAACAATCTGTTAATTGCATTGTTGGCATGGATTGATGCGTGGGGCGGATCAATGGCTTCAGTGCCTGTAGCGCATTTGTGGGAGCAAGCCTGCGTCGCGTCGGGCGATGATTTGTTCTGGCTGACCGCGTACATATCCGTTGCTGCGGTCATGGCCGCTTAGGGTTTCGCCCTTACGGCGACTCACTTTTTTTACAAACGCCTAAAAAAAGTAAGCAAAAAAACGCTTGCTCCTGCGTTCGGCCCTCGCAGGCTCGGGTTCCTTCGCTGCGGGATCGATCCGGGCGCAGCGGCTACGGTTTGCTTCGCTGCACCTCCTTCCGCTGTGTCTGGCTGCGCCAGACGGTCGCTGCGCTCCCACCCCCGGATCAATCCCTCCACTCAGCCTTCCGACGTCGCCGGTGGATCAAAAGCAGGATCAAAAGCACTCGAGCTTGCGCTCATTGTTGAGTGGGGCGGCTTCGCCGCGGGCAGCTGCGCTGCTTTGCTTTTCTGGTGGGGGCGAGCCTGATCGCGACGACGGCCTGCAGGTGAACCCGTTTCCATCGAATTCACGCGATCCAACTGTAGGAGCTGCCGAAGGCTGCGATCTTTTGATCTTGCTTTGCTTTGCTTGGTTTTGTAGGAGAGGACCGGAGCTCAGGGCAATAATTGCGCTGTAATACAAAACCCTGTGGGAGCTGGCTTGCCAGCGATGGTGGTCTGATGGACAAAGCCTTCTAACGGCCACATCCGGCAAAAAACAAGGAATGTTTCCCGCGCCACGCAGTCGGAGTTCAGGTACTACCCATCTGAAAGAGGTTCACCGATGAACAGCAAAACCCTAATCGCCAGCCTGGCCCTCGTTGCCGGTATTGCCGGGATCACGCCCGTTGTTCAAGCGGCGCAAACCTCCAGCGAACCCGCCGTGCAATCGCCGACCAGCGATCGCCAACTGAAGGTCAACGACCGCGCACCGGAAATGTACCAGCGCGAAGACAAGGCGCTGAAGAACTGGAAAGCCAAAGGTCTGAAAGCACCGATCGAGCAGGCGCAGTGGGTGCAGATCAATGACAAGTACGTGATGGTGATGATCACCAACGGCACGATTGTCGAGATGCATCCCGTCGAGAAATAGCCTGAACATCGGGGGGAGCGTTTACAGAAGCTCCCCCTTGTCCCAAAGCTGCACCAGCTCCCCAGGCGCCTGATCCTCTGGCACCTTCAACACCATTTCCCCTGACGGGTAGCGCACCTCAATCTGGTAGAAGCGCTGATCCCCACGGCCGGATTCGCTGCTGTCCAGTGGCAGGCAACCTTCGAGCACCGAGCATATTCTCGAACGCTGACTGATGTCGCATTGCGCGAATTCGATTTCCCGTGGGCGGCTCAGGCTGTGAATCGCTGCAACGCCACCCTGGCGAGATACCCGCAAAACGGAATCTTTATCCAGCTCGGGTAGCGTTTTCATACGGTCTCCTCGGATTATTCGATACCGACCTGTGCCCAGGCTTGCTGCACCGTGTCGGCTGCTTCGGCGCCGAAGCGCTGGTCAGCATGGTCGATCGTCAGTTTCGCGAACGCGTCGAATGTTGCGTCCTGTTTCAAACGGTCATCACACAGCGTGTCGTACCAGATGTGTCCGGCCTTTTCCCAAGCGAAGCCGCCAAACGCTCGCGCTGCCAGGTAAAACGCGCGGTTGGGAATGCCGGAGTTGATGTGCACGCCGCCATTGTCTTCGCTGGTGATGACGAACTTGCGCATGTGATCCGGTTGCGGATCCTTGCCCAGCATCGGGTCGTCGTATGCCGTGCCGGGGTGCGACATCGAGCGCAGGCCCTTGCCTTGGATCTGTGGCATCAGCAGGTCGGCGCCGATCAGCCAGTCTGCCTGCTCGGAGGTTTGGCCGAGGATGTATTGCTTGATCAACACGCCGAATACATCCGAGAGCGACTCGTTCAGCGCGCCGGACTGGTTGGCATAAATCAGCCCGGCTTCGCTTTCGGTGACGCCGTGGGCCAGTTCATGGCCGATGACGTCGAGCGAGCGGGTGAAGCGCTGGAAGATTTCGCCATCGCCGTCACCGAAGACCATCTGCGCGCCGTTCCAGAATGCGTTCTCGTAGCCTTGGCCATAATGCACGCTGCCGATCAGCGCGAATCCCTGATTGTCGATCGAGTCGCGACCAAGCACCTTCCAAAAGAAATCATAGCTGGCGCCCAGCGCATCGTAAGCCTCGTCGACCGCCGGATCTCCCGATGCCGGCTGGCCCTCGAGGCGCACCGGCATGCCCGGCAAGAGCATTTTGTTCTGCGCATCATGCACACTGCGCCGCGCCAGGCCAGGCTTGCTCGCTTCCGGCAGAATCGCGCGCGCCGGCGGCTGCGAAGGGCGGCCGGGGTTGGGCAGCAGGCTGCGTACATGGTTGAGCGTCTGCATCGCGGCGTTGCGCTGCGGCTCGGAACCGTGGGCGATGATGCGGTTGAGAATGTAGGGCGGGATGAAACTGCGCAGCAATCGAGAGTCGGTCATCTAAGCATCCTTGTCGTCATACGATGTCGATACACATGTGAGCGGCTATGCGTGTTTTCGGTTCCATGGATTGCCATCGCCGCCGGATTCTGCGAAAAACGCCGCCTGCGAACATCTCAAGAGCCAACGACATGACAGACGAACTGCAAATCATCGACCTGCAACCGGGCGACGGCAAAGCCGCGGTGAAAGGCGCGCTGATCACCACCCAATACACCGGCTGGCTGGAAGACGGCACTGAATTCGATTCGTCCTGGAGCCGGGGCAAACCGTTTCAGTGCGTGATCGGCACTGGCCGGGTGATCAAAGGCTGGGATCAGGGGCTGATGGGCATGCAGGTCGGCGGCAAACGCAAATTGCGGGTGCCGGCGCATCTGGGCTACGGCGAGCGGACCATGGGCAAGATTCCGCCGAATTCGAATCTGGTGTTTGAGATTGAGTTGCTGGAGGTTTTGACGCGAGAGGATTGAAGGGGAGGAATCATCCAGCGGAACTCCTGTGCAGCTGGATGATGTCGATGGTTAACTGCGAAGTTGAATGCTATTCAACTCCCTCGATTTCAAAACTCGGAATGCAGGGTGGACATTGCCACGCAAAGCCAGTGTCAGGCCCATTGCAGCGGGCCTGACGGAAAGCAAATGTCCACCTCCAGCCTTGCAGCAGCTGACAGGTTGACCAATGCATCGAGCGAGAATTTGTCGATTTTCCCGTTGAGTACATCATTGAGGCGTGGCTGCGAGATTCCCAATCTTTGTGCCGCGTCCTTTTGAGGAAGCTCCCACGCTCGAATGGTCTCGCAAAGCGAACGCATGAGCTTGGCTCGCAGACGCATGTTGGCAGCTTCCTGAGGCGTGTCCTCCAATGCATCCCATACACTGGAAAATCGTTGGAATGAGTCTTGATGTTCCTTCATGGCTTAACCTATTTCCTGATATCTGGCCCGGGCCAGTTCGATGTCTCTAATTTCCGTTTTACGTGTGGTTTTGTGCATGGCGTGAAGCACATAGATTGCTTCAGGTCGATTGACTACATAAAACACGCGAAACGCCCCTGAGTCCTCGGTGATCCTGATTTCGTTAACACCGCGTCCTACGGTTTTCATAGGGCGCCAATCGAGTGGGGCATCACCCTGTTGCAACAGGTCCAGCTGAAACCCCGCCGCTCTTCGGGCATCAACCGGGAACGCTTTGAGATCTTTCAACGCGCTTCCCACGAACACCACATCCTTGTGTTTCGGCATCGGCTTGTCCTGTGTCAAAAGGAAAAGCGTAATAGCTGAACGTAAGCGGCGACGGTGAGTTTTATTGCAAGAAATGCCAGTGCCCGTGTGATTTTCAGGTTATATCAGAATCAATATAAAGCAAGCCGCATTTGCCGTTTCACAATTTTCACCGTGAGCGTTTCTGCCGGCCTCGCCGTCAACGTCAGCGCTTAAAACGCTGCGGGATGGAGCGAAAGCTTGTTGCTTCGCCCAAACCGCTCCCTATAAACCGACGGCGGTACGCCCACCACGCTGCGGAACGCCACACGAAAACTCTCCACCGAGCGATAGCCGCAGCGCTGGGCAATTTGCTCAGTGTGTTGGTGGGTGCTCTCGAGCAGCTCCCGCGCTCGCGCCAGGCGTTCATGTTGCAGCCAGGCTTTCGGCGATTGCCCGCTGGCTTCGGTGAAACGCCGTAGAAAGGTACGCTCGCTCATCGCCGCTTCACTGGCCAGATCGCGGACTTCCAGCGGTTCGTGCAGGCGTTCGCGGGCCCATTGCATGACGCGCGACAGGTCGCTGCGGGGCGTCGGGCTGACCGGGGTGGGGATGAACTGGGCCTGGCCGCCGGTGCGTTGTGGCGACATGACCAGTCGCCGCGCGACGGCGTTGGCGACCTGCGTGCCGAAGTCACGTGTCACCAGATGCAGGCAGGCGTCGATGCCGGCGGCGCTGCCGGCGGAGGTGATCAGTTGACCGGCGTCGACGTAGAGCACGTCCGGATCGACCTCGATGGCCGGGTAGCGTTGCGCCAGTTCGCTGGTATAGCGCCAGTGAGTGGTGGCGCGGTGGCCGTCGAGCAGGCCGCTGGCGGCGAGGACGAACACCCCGGAGCAGATCGACAGCAACCGCGCGCCTCGGTCATGGGCCTGACGCAACGCGTCGATCAGCGCAGGCGGTACCGAGGCGTTGCGGTCGCGCCAGCCGGGAATGACGATGGTGCGCGCTGCGGCGAGCAATTCCAGGCCACCATCGGCAAGTACCTGAATGCCACCCATGGCGCGCATCGGGCCTGGATCGACTGCGGCAATCGCATGCTCGTACCAAGGGAAATCGAACTCTGGTCGGGCCAGGCCGAAGATCTCCACGGCAATGCCGAACTCGAACGTGCAGAGGCCATCGTAGGCCAGAATGGCAACCAGATTGGGCTGAGTGAGCATTTGGCGGAAAACTCCCGGTCGGTGTCTTGCGCGCCACTGTAGCGGCAAGCGCCGTCTCGATAAAGTCTGTTCATCCCCGACAGACAAAGGAGCAACACAACATGACCAGCCTGGTTCGCGAAATCCCCGCCGCACCTTCGGCGATTGCCCTGATGCATTTCAGCAATCGTCTGACCTTCGAAACCGATTGTTCCGATGTATTCAGTAGCCACGAGGCCGGGGAGGTCGATTTTGTTCTGGTGGATGTGCGCGGCCCATTGGCGTTTGAGCGCGGGCATGTGCCCGGCGCGATCAATATCCCGACACGCTTGCTCACGGCGGAGCGCTTGGCCGATTACCCGAAACACACTTTGTTCGTAGTCTATTGCGCCGGGCCGCATTGCAATGGGGCGAACAAGGCTGCGGTGAAGCTGGCGGCGTTGGGTTATCCGGTGAAAGAGATGATCGGCGGCGTCACCGGATGGCTCGATGAAGGTTTCGAACTGAGCGCGGCGTCAGTCGCCAATACACCTGTCGCCTGCGAATGCTGACGTTTCTGTAGGAGCTGCCGAAGGCTGCGATCCTCTGATCTTGATCTCAAAAAAACAAGATCAAAAGATCGCAGCCTCCGCGAGCTCTACGGGAGGATCGGCGTTTCTTGCTCTGAAAAAGTCTTGTCCTACATCCTTCGCACCAACACGGCGCACGCGTTTACTCTCGTCAAAGTGATCGCCGATGTTCTGTAAGTATTTGTCGCTTAAAAACAATTGCCTCCGTGCGCGCCGCCATAGACTGCCGGCCACTTCGGTTTTTGCCGTTAGAACGCCATGACCGAACGCTGACTCGAAAGCTGCCAATAAAAGCCTCCGCACGGGAGTAATAAATGAAAAAGCTAGTGATGTTCGGTGCCCTGGCACTGTCGATGTTGTCCCTGACCGCTGTGGCCGAAGACGCCAAGCCGATCCGCATCGGTATCGAAGCCGGGTACCCGCCATTCTCGATGAAAACCGCTGACGGCAAACTCACTGGTTTTGACGTGGACATCGGTGACGCACTGTGCACGCAGATGAAAGTTAAATGCACGTGGGTCGAGCAAGAGTTCGATGGCCTTATCCCGGCGCTGAAAGTGAAGAAGATCGACGCGATCCTGTCGTCGATGACCATCACTGACGATCGCAAGAAGAACGTCGACTTCACCATCAAGTACTACCACACCCCGGCACGCTTCGTGATGAAGGAAGGCTCGGGCGTGAAAGACCCGCTGACCGAACTCAAGGGCAAGAAAGTCGGCGTGCTGCGCGCCAGTACTCATGACCGCTACGCGACCGAAGTGCTGGTTCCGGCCGGGATCGAACTGGTGCGCTACGGCTCGCAGCAGGAAGCCAACCTCGACATGGTTTCCGGGCGTATCGACGCGATGCTCGCTGACTCGGTCAACCTCAGCGATGGTTTCCTGAAAACCGACGCCGGCAAAGGCTTCGAATTCGTCGGCCCGACCTACGAAGACGCCAAATACTTCGGCGGCGGCGCTGGCATTGCCGTGCGCAAGGGCGATACCGCACTGGCTGAGCAATTCAACAAAGCCATCACCGAAATCCGCGCCAATGGCGAGTACAAGAAAGTCCAGGACAAGTACTTCGACTTTGACGTGTACGGCCATTAATACGCCGTGAAAAAAAGTGGCCCCGTTTGCGCGGTGGCCACTTTTTTTATGCTTTTTTATTTATGGAAATTCTCTGTGGGAGCGAGCCTGCTCGCGAATGCGGTCTGACATTCGATATCGTCATCGTCTGACCTGACGCATTCGCGAGCAGGCTCGCTCCCACAGGGTTTTACGTAACCCAGCTATTCAGGAGTTTTTCATGCAACGCATCGACCACGTTCTGCCCTGGAGCCATTTGGGCAGCGAGCGCTCCCTCAGCGTTTTCCGCTACGGCGCCGGCAGCCGCAAGGTGTATATCCAGGCCAGCCTGCACGCCGATGAATTGCCGGGCATGCGCACCGCATGGGAACTCAAGCAGCGCTTGAACGAACTGGAACAGCAGGGCCGTTTGCAAGGCGTTATCGAGCTGGTGCCGGTGGCCAATCCGATCGGCCTGGATCAGCATCTGCAAGGCAATCACATGGGCCGCTTCGAAATGGGCAGCGGCAAGAATTTCAACCGCGCATTCGTCGAACTCAGCGCCCCGGTGGCGGCACTGGTTGGCGAGTGTCTGGGCGCGGATGCCGAGGCCAACGTCGCGCTGATTCGCCAGGCCATGGCTCAGGTCTTCGAAGAATTGCCGGCGCCGGCCTCGCAACTGGAGGCCTTGCACCGCTTGTTGCTGCGCCACGCGTGCGACGCCGACATCACCCTCGATCTGCATTGCGACTTCGACGCTGCGATTCACCTCTATGCGCTGCCGCAACACTGGCCGCAGTGGCAATCGCTGGCGGCGCGGCTGAAGGCGGGTGTGGCATTGCTCTGCGAGGACTCCGGTGGCAGCTCGTTCGATGAGTCCTGCTCGACGCCATGGTTGCGTCTGGCCAAAGCATTCCCGAACGCGGCGATTCCGGCGGCGAATCTGGCGACGACGCTGGAGCTGGGCAGCATGGGCGACACCCGCGTCGATCAGGCTCAGGCCAATTGCGAAGCGATTCTGGGCTTTCTCGCCGAGCAGGGTTTCATCAGCGGCGAATGGCCGGCGGCGCCGAGCGAATGTTGTGAAGGTCTGCCGTTTGAAGGCACCGAATATCTGTTCGCCCCGCACCACGGCGTGGTCAGTTTCTTGCGCAATGCCGGCGAGTGGGTAGAGCAGGGCGATGCGCTGTTCGAGGTTGTTGACCCGTTGCAGGATCGCGTGACCACCGTGCGCGCCGGCACCAGCGGGGTGCTGTTTGCGATTGATCGCGGGCGTTATACCGAGCCGGGGATCTGGCAGGCGAAAGTGGCGGGGCGGGTGCCTTTTAGAACCGGGAAGCTCACCAACGACTGATGGCTCTTCGCTGAATTTGCTGACCCCATCGCTGGCAAGCCAGCTCCCACAGGGTTGCGGTTGATCCCAGATTTTGTAGACGCCGTAATTCTTGTGGGAGCTGGCTTGCCAGCGATAGCGGCATCAGCCACTCCACAAAATTTGGATCCTCAGCCGAGAATGTTAGGCTCCCCCGCGAACCCGACACTCTGTGAAGGAACGCTGCAATGCTCAAATTGTTCGCCCTGCTGACCCTGCTCGCATCCACCGCCGTTCACGCGCAAACCACCCTGCAATCCGATCTGCCACTCAAGTACCTCGAACAGGTCCACGCCGACTCTGAACCACGTCCGCTGGTGATTTTCCTGCACGGTTACGGCAGTAACGAGGCCGATCTGATCGGCATGAAATTTCAGCTGCCGGCGCAGTACAACTACCTTTCCGTGCGCGCGCCGATGACGTTGGGTGAAGGACGTTTCCAGTGGTTTCGCAAGAAAGGTGAAGGCGCCTACAACGGCGAGACCGATGATCTGAAGGTCAGCGGCCAGAAGCTGCGCGACTTTATCGCCCAGGCGGCGAAGAAATATCACGCCGCGCCGGACAAGGTGTACCTGATCGGCTTCAGCCAGGGCGCGATGATGAGCTACGAAGTGGGCCTGCGCGCGCCGGTGGCCGTCGGCGGATTTGCCGCGTTGAGCGGGCGCTTGTTGCCGGTGCTCAAAGCCGAACTCAAGCCTGGGCAAGCGCCGCTGCCGCTGAGCATTTTTATCGGCCACGGCACCGCTGATGATCCGGTGCCTTACCGTCACGGCACCGAGGCCAACGCGCTATTGCAGAAACTCGATTACAAGCCCGAGTTTCACGCTTATCCGGGCGTCGGCCACAGCATCAGTGCGGCCGAGTTGCGCGATCTGAATGGCTGGTTGCAGCGGCTCAATCCTTGACGATGGCTTTGATCAAGGCATCGTGAGCTTTCTTGTCGCTGACGCGGGAAATCACCTGCACCAGCGCCATCTTCGTCCCCGAGCCGGCCAGCAGCGTGGTGTTCAGGGTTTGGCCACCGCCCTGGGTGGCGGTGCTGTCAACCTGACGCAGCCCCAGGCCGGTGCCTTTCTGGGTCAGGCTTTTCTCGCTGAGCTTGTTGAAGTCCGGCAGGGCCTTGCGCTGATCGTCGATGAAACTCGACACGCTGCCGTCGAGAAACTCACCGTCGTTGTCCTTGACGTTCTGCCCTGCGGGAATCTGGTTTTCGGCGACGATGACCACGGTCTTGGTGGTCTGGTTGGTGTACATCGTGCCCTTGGCCCCGCTCGGGCTGGCGGGCAGCGGGTCGGCGACAAAGCCTTTGGGCAGGACAAAGGCAAACTTGCCGTCGAGCAGCGAGACCTTCTCGGTTTTGACTTTTTCCTTGGCGGCGTGCGCGTTGATCGCGGCGAAACCAGCGATGGCCGCCAGCATCAGGACGACGGCTTTTTTGCTCAACAATGACATCTGAAATCTCCGGGAAATGGTCGCGCGAGGCGGGCGATCATCCCACGGAGCGTGCCGGGCGTTCCAGCGCGATTCGTCCAGGCGGTTATTGTGCTTGCGCCTTGGCCACTGGCCGCGCCAGCAGACGCCGGGTCACGCCGAGCATGGCCACCGACACTGCCACTCCCACTGCGAAGCCGCTGAGGCCCATGGTCGGCAGCGTCAAGGCCGACACCAGGCAGAACGCCGAGAACGAATACATGCCGGTTGCCGTTGCGCGCAATAACGCAGCGGTAAACGCCGGGCCGCGGGTTTGTTGCGAGAACACCGCCATGACGCTGCCGAGCACCGGGAACACCGCGAGCAGGCCGCTCCAGCGTTCGCCGACGGTGCTGGCGAGCATCGTCACCACCAGCGTCAGCGCCGCACCGGCGATCATCCGCCAGATCAGTTTGTCCGACTTCGGTGCTGGCCCGTTCAACACCGGCTGCACCTCGGGGAACAGATAAGGCGAAGCGAGCAGTGCCACCGCTGCCGCAATCACCGAGAACGGCAAGGACGCCGGGATCACCGACAAGACCGCCGCCAGCGCGGCCCAAACCGCCAGTGAAATGGTCAACGCCCACGGCCAGTTCGCCCGCTGCGCCACCTGCGCATAGGTGATGCAGAAAGCGATCATCGCGAACATTGCCGACAGCGCCGCGACCGCTGATTGCGCGGCAAACTGCGGCCCTTGTTCGATCGCCAGAAAGAACAGAATCGGCCCGACCACCACCGGCAATCCTGACAGCCACCCGGCCACGCTCGGCCCCCAGCGCTTGCCCGCCAGGGAAATCAGCAGGAGAAAACCGGGAATCAGCAGCAATTTCAGGATCAGCACGCGGGTGTCTCCGTCGGGTCAGAATGAGCCACGTTAGCACTGCCGATTAAAGATTGCTGCCTATGTTCGCAATTTTTGTATACAAAAATTCAGGCGCAAATCCGGCTATGCTTTGATCATCAGAATGCAGCGGAGACGATACGGCGATGAACAGAACACCCAAGCTCGTTCGTGGCTGTTGTGGCATCGGTTTATGGGCGCTGTTGCTCACACCGACATGGGCCAATTGGCAGGACGCAGTCCCGGGCGCGCAAATTATCGGCAGCGGCGATTTCAGCGTGTTCGGCTTCGACGTTTACAGCGCGCGCTTGTGGAGTGCCGCGCGGCCTCTGGCGGACGGCCAGCCGTTTGCCCTGGAGCTGATCTACCGGCGCAACATCTCGCGAGACGATCTGGTCAGCACCAGCGTCGATGAGATCAAACGCCTGGCCGGTCCCCGGGTCACTTCAGCGCAATTGGCCGGCTGGCAGACGCAGATGCAGCAATCGTTTGTCGACGTTCAGGCCGGCACGCGGATTACCGGCGTGTATCTGCCGGGGCAGGGCGCGCGGTTTTTTGTCGGGCAGAAGCTCCAGCATGAGATTGAGGATCCACAGTTTGCCAAGGCGTTTTTCGATATCTGGCTGGATCCGCGAACACGCAGTCCCGAGTTGCGCGAGCAGTTGTTGGGGGTGAACCCATAGGTTCAGTGATCTTTGCGCTTCAAGGCATCAGGCGAAACGACTAAGCTGCCGGGCTCCCGTTTTTGTTTCTGGATGTGTGCGTGAAATTCAGTCTGCCCAAAATCGCCACCGCGCCGTTTTGCCCGCCGGAAGTGGCTGGCAGTGTTGCGGTTGATCCGACTGCCTCGTTCTTCAAACGTGTGCTGCGTTTCGCCGGTCCCGGTTTGCTGGTGTCGATCGGCTACATGGATCCGGGCAACTGGGCGACCGCGATCGAGGCCGGTTCGCGTTTTGGCTACAGTCTCTTATTCGTCGTGTTGCTGGCGAGTCTGGCCGGCATGGTCGTGCAATGTCTGTGCTCGCGGTTGGGCATCGCCACCGGGCGCGATCTTGCGCAGCTGTCCCGCGAGCGCTACAGCACGCCGACCGCGCGCCTGCAATGGATACTGGCGGAGATCTCGATCATCGCCACCGACCTCGCCGAAGTGCTTGGCTGCGCTCTCGCGTTTCACTTGCTGCTCGGTTGCTCGCTGACCTTCGGCATCGCCCTGACGGCGTTCGACACGTTGCTGGTGCTGGCCCTGCAAAACCGGGGCTTCCGCCGTCTCGAAGCGATCATGCTGGTGCTGGTCGCGACCATCGGTGTGTGTTTCTTCGTCGAGTTGTTGTTGATCAAACCGTACTGGCCAGACGTGGCGCTGGGCTTCAAACCTTCGCTGGCGGCCATCGGCGATGCCGCGCCGCTGTATCTGGCCATTGGCATCCTCGGCGCCACAGTAATGCCGCATAACCTTTACCTGCACACCTCGATCGTGCAGACGCGGATGATCGGCAAGGACCTGGCGAGCAAGCAGGACGCGGTGAAACTGGCGCGTATCGACACCATTGGTTCGCTGGCCCTGGCGCTGCTGGTCAACGCTGCGATCCTGATTCTCGCGGCGGCGGCGTTTCACCAGTCCGGACACACCGATGTGGTCGACATTCAGGACGCGTATCACCTGCTCGACCCGCTGGTTGGCGGTGCGCTGGCCAGTGTGCTGTTCGGCGTGGCGCTGCTCGCGTCGGGGCAAAGTTCGACCTTCACCGGGACCATCGCCGGGCAGGTCATCATGGAGGGCTATCTGAACCTGCGCATCCCGTGCTGGCAGCGGCGTTTGATCACCCGCGGGCTGGCGCTGATTCCGGCGTTCATCGGCGTCTGGCTCATGGGCGATAACGCGATCGGCAAGTTGCTGGTGTTGAGCCAGGTGGTGTTGAGTCTGCAGTTGCCGTTTGCCCTGTTCCCACTGATCCGCATGACCAACGACAAACGGCTGATGGGGCCGTTTGTGAATCGCTGGCCCACGCGGGTGCTGGCTTGGGGGCTGTTTGTGTTGATCAGCGGGGCGAACAGTTGGTTGATATTGCAGTGGGCGGTTTGATCGCTGAGTTGCGGTGACTGGCAGGGCCTCTTCGCGAGCAGGCTCGCTCCCACAGGTTTTCGCGGGCCGCCACAATTCAGCTGGCCAGCCGACGAGGGGTCATCCATCAACTTGTTTCGCGGCGGGCGAGCCTATACTGTATATGCACACAGTAAAGAGTCCGTGCCATGCAAATCATCGACAAGCTCAGCATCCTCGCCGACGCCGCCAAGTACGACGCCTCCTGCGCCAGCAGTGGTGCGCCCAAGCGCAGCTCCGAGGGCAAGAGCGGGCTCGGTTCGACGGATGGCATGGGCATCTGTCACAGCTACACGCCGGACGGGCGCTGTGTGTCGTTGCTGAAAATCCTGCTGACTAACTTCTGCCTTTACGATTGCCAATATTGCGTCAACCGCCGTTCCAGCGATGTGCCGCGTGCGCGCTTCACCCCGGAAGAAGTCGTGACGCTGACCATGGATTTCTACCGGCGCAACTGCGTCAGCGGCCTGTTTCTCAGCTCCGGGATCATTCGCTCGGCGGACTACACCATGGAGCAACTGGTGCGGGTGGCGAAGTTGCTCCGAGAAGAGCACGAATTTCGCGGCTACATCCATTTGAAGACCATTCCGGAAGCCGATCCGGCCTTGATCGAGGAGGCTGGGCGTTACGCCGACCGCCTCAGCGTCAACATAGAATTGCCCACCGATGCCAGCCTGCAGACACTGGCGCCGGAGAAGGACATAACTTCCATCAAGCAAGCGATGAACACCATCTACACCGGCGTGCAGACGGTATTGAACGAGCCGCGCTCGGCAAAGTTCGCCCCGGCCGGGCAGAGCACGCAATTGATCGTCGGTGCCGATGACACCGACGACAGCACCATCCTCCACAGCGCCCAATCCTTGTACGGCAACTTCCGTTTGCGCCGGGTCTATTACTCGGCGTTCAGCCCGATCCCCGACAGCCCGAAAAGCGTACCGCTCGCCGCGCCGCCGCTGATGCGCGAGCACCGTTTGTATCAGGCTGATTTCCTCCTGCGCAGCTACGGCTACAGCGCTGACGAATTGCTTAAAGGCCCGGGCAATCTGGCGCTTGATATCGACCCGAAGCTGGCCTGGGCGCTGGAAAATCGCGAAGTGTTTCCGCTGGACCTGAACCGTGCCGACGCGACGTTGATCGCGCGCATCCCGGGCATTGGCTTGCGCACCACCGAGCGCCTGGTCGAGTTGCGCCGTCAGCGGCGAATCCGTTACGAAGACGTGGCGCGGATGCGCTGCGTGCTGGCCAAGGCGAAGCCTTTCATCATCACCAGCGATTACCACCCGCAACAGGCGGAAGTCACCAGCCACATGCTCTATCAGCAATTGCGCGACCGACCGATGCCGCAGCAGATGGGGTTGTGGGGATGATCAGTCTTGATTGCGATGACCTGTTCGACACATGGCGTCAGCAGGCGCGCTGGTTGCTCAGCCATGAAATCGATCCGAGTCTGGTGAGCTGGGCGGCGGAAGGGGCGGGCGATCTGTTTGCCAGTGATGAACAGGTGCCCGAAGGGCAGGGGCCGTTTCAGGCGCGTATTCCCCGCGCGCTGCTCGCCACCCTTGAGCAAGCGGCGCGCTATCGCGGCGAACAGCGCTGGAGCCTGTTGTATGAAGTGCTCTGGCGCGTCAGTCACGGCGACCGCACGGCGATGATGGCGGGCGACAAGCTCGGCAGCGAATTGCAGCGGCGCATCAAGCAGGTCAGCCGCGAGGCCCATCATCTGCATGCATTCGTGCGTTTCATCGAGCGGTCGAAGGATCTGCCCGGTCCACAATACGTGGCGTGGCACGAGCCGGCCCATGACATTCTGCACAGCGCCAGCGAGCACTTTATCGGGCGCATGGGCCAGCATCGCTGGTTGATCGCCACACCGCGTGACGGCGTTTATTACGACGGTGAGCAATTGATTCACGAGCGGCAGTGCCCGATTGAATGGCAGCAACTGGCGCAGAACGTCGACGACCCCCACGGCGATTTGTGGTTGACCTATTACAGCCACATCTTCAACCCGGCGCGGTTGAACCCGAAGGTCATGCAAGGGCATCTGCCGGTGCGGTTCTGGAAGAATCTGCCGGAGGGGGAGTTGATACCGGGATTGATCACCCAGGCGCGGATGGGCAAACAGCAGAATGGGCAGGCGAGCGGGATTTCGGATCGGACGGGCAAGCGCATTGCCTCCAAAAATCAAAAGCAAACCCTCACCCCAGCCCTCTCCCGGAAGGAGAGGGAGCCGACCGAGGTGTTCTTGCGAACTCCATCGACCTGAATGGCCGAGGTGAACGCGATTTTTGAAAAGCACACAAGTCGGCTCCCTTTCCCCCTCGCCCCCTTGGGGAGAGGGCTGGGGTGAGGGGGTGACGTTCTTCAATACGACACCAGAGCCCAGCCCTACAAAAAAGCCCCCCACCAATCACTCGGTGGAGGGCTTTGAGCATCAGCAGTCGTCAGATCAAACCTTGACGATCCAGCCCGCTGGCGCTTCGATGTCGCCGGTCTGCACGCCAGTCAGCTCTTTGTAGAGCTGCTGGGTTACCGGGCCTACCTCGGTTTCGCTGTGGAACACATGCAGGTGGTCGTTGTAGCTGATGCCGCCAATCGGCGTGATCACCGCAGCGGTACCGCAGGCACCGGCTTCCTTGAAGTCCGACAGCTTGTCGATCAGCACGTCGCCTTCAACCACTTCCAGGCCCAGACGCGATTTGGCCAGTTCGATCAGCGACAGGCGGGTGATGCCTGGCAGGACCGATGGCGAGTTCGGGGTGACGAACTTGTTGTCGTGGGTGATCCCGAAGAAGTTGGCCGAACCGACTTCCTCGATCTTGGTGTGGGTCATCGGATCGAGGTAGATCGCGTCGGCGAAGTTGGCCTTCTTGGCTTTCGAGCCCGGCATCAGGCTGGCGGCGTAGTTGCCACCGACCTTGGCCGCACCGGTGCCTTGCGGGGCCGCGCGGTCGTAGCTGGAGATCTGGAAGTTGTGCGGGGTCAGGCCGCCCTTGAAGTAGGCGCCGACCGGGATGCAGAAGATCGAGAAGATGAACTCGGGCGCAGTGCGCACGCCGATGTTGTCACCCACGCCGATCACGAACGGACGCAGGTACAGCGCGCCGCCAGTGCCGTAAGGCGGGATGAAACGCTCGTTGGCGCGGACCACGGCTTTGCAGGCTTCGATGAACTGCTCGGTGTCGACCGTCGGCATCAGCAGACGCGCGCAGCTGCGTTGCATGCGCAGGGCGTTCTGGTCCGGGCGGAACAGGTTGATCGAGCCGTCCTTGCAGCGATAGGCCTTCATGCCTTCGAAGCACTGCTGACCATAGTGAAGGGCGGTGGAGCCTTCGCTGATGTGCAGGACGTTATCTTCGGTCAGGGTGCCTTTGTCCCACTCGCCATCGCGAAAGTACGACAGATAGCGCTTGTCGGTCTTGATGTAGTCAAAACCCAGCTTGTCCCAATTGATGCTTTCGTTACCCATGACACCCTCTATCACTGAACAACCGCCGAAACGGTTCAAGGCTTCTGACGTTTTTTTGGATGGGCACAACAATACTTCATTCTTGAGCGGTTTCGCAGCCCGGACTATCGGATGACACTCAGATAAATAGTGTTGCCCTCAAGAATTCGCGAGCAGGCTCGCTCCCACAGGGGGAATGCATTTCAAGTGTGGGAGCGAGCCTGCTCGCGAAGGGGCCTACAGATGCAGCGCATGCCCCAGCGCCCGCAACGCCGCTTCCTGCACCGCTTCGCCCAAGGTGGGGTGGGCATGGATGGTGCCGCCGATGTCTTCCAGTCGCGCGCCCATTTCCAGGCTTTGCGCAAACGCCGTCGACAGTTCGGAAACCCCAACGCCCACCGCTTGCCAGCCGACAATCAGATGATTGTCGCGACGTGCGACCACGCGCACGAAGCCGCTTTTCGATTCCAGGGTCATCGCCCGGCCGTTGGCGGCGAACGGGAAGCTGGAAACTATGCAGTCCAGCCCCGCAGCCTTGGCCTCGTCCGGGGTTGTGCCGACCACCACCAGTTCCGGGTCGGTAAAGCACACGGCGGCGATGGCGGTCGGGTTGAACTCACGGCTCTTGCCACTGATCAGCTCGGCAACCATCTCGCCCTGGGCCATGGCGCGGTGGGCCAGCATCGGTTCGCCGCTCACATCGCCAATGGCGTAGACGTTGCGCATGCTGGTCTGGCAACGGCTGTCGATCCTGATCGCCGAACCGTTCATGTCCAGATTCAGCGCTTCGAGATTAAATCCCTGCGTATTGGGTTTGCGGCCGACGGCAACCAGTACCTGATCGGTTTCCAGATTGAGGGTTTCGCCTTCGGGATCGCGCACCTGCAACGTGCCGTCGAAACCGAGCACGCTGTGCTTGAGGTACAGTTTCACGCCCAGCTGCTTCAGCGCGTCGTGGACCGGTTGTGTCAGCTCCGCGTCATAGGCCGGCAGGATGCGGTCCTGTGCTTCGACCACGCTGACCTCGGCGCCGAGCTTGCGATAAGCGATGCCCAGCTCCAGACCGATGTAACCACCGCCGACCACCACCAGACGTTTCGGCACAGACGTCGGTGCCAGCGCTTCGGTGGAGGAAATGATCGGCCCGCCAATCGGCAGGATCGGCAGATTGACGCTGGTCGAACCGGTGGCCAGCACCAGATGTTCGCACTGGATGCGGGTATCGCCGACTTCCACGGTTTTGCCGTCGATGATTTTCGCCCAGCCATTGATGACCTGGACCTTGTTCTTCTTCAACAGCGCGGCAACGCCAGTGGTCAGGCGATCAACGATGCCATCCTTCCACTCGACGCTTTTGCTGATATCCAGGGTCGGCGCGGCAACGTTGATGCCCAGCGCCGAATGCTGGCTGTGATGCTGCGTCTGGTGAAACTGCTCAGCCACATGAATCAGCGCTTTTGACGGAATGCAGCCGATATTCAGGCAGGTGCCGCCCAATGACTGGCCTTCGACCAGAATGGTCGGGATACCCAGTTGCCCGGCGCGGATCGCGGTGACGTAACCGCCGGGGCCGCCGCCGATGATCAGCAGCGTGGTGTTCAAAGTCTGCATTCCATTACTCCACAAACAAGGTAGCGGGTTGTTCGAGCAAGCCACGGATGGCCTGAATGAAAAGCGCCGCATCCATGCCGTCGACCACGCGGTGATCGAAGGAGCTGGAGAGGTTCATCATCTTGCGGATCACCACTTGGCCTTTGACGACCATTGGCCGCTCGACAATTTTGTTCACGCCGACAATGGCCACTTCCGGCAGATTCAGCACCGGCGTGCTGACAATGCCGCCCAATGCGCCGAGGCTGGTCAGAGTGATGGTCGAACCCGACAGCTCATCGCGGCTGGCCTTGCCATTGCGCGCGGCGTTGGCCAAACGCGAAATTTCCGCGGCGCTGTCCCACAGGCTGCGCGCTTCGGCGTGACGCACCACGGGCACCATCAGGCCGACATCGCTTTGCGTGGCGACGCCGACATGCACCGCACCGAGGCGGGTGATGACTTGCGCTTCGTCATCGTAACGGGCGTTCATCTGCGGGAAGTCGCGCAGGGCGACGACCAGCGCGCGAACGAGGAACGGCAGCAAGGTCAACTTGCCACGGCTGGCGCCATGTTTTTCATTCAGATGCGCGCGCAGTTCTTCGATCGCGGTGACGTCGATTTCCTCGACATAACTGAAGTGCGCGGCACGCTGAGTGGCATCCTGCATGCGCTGAGCGATCTTGCGGCGCATGCCGATCACTTGAATCTGTTCTTCGTCGTGGCGCTGGGCATAAGCGGCAGCGGCCGGCGCCGAAGCGTTCGACTGACCTTGCGCCAGATAGGCCTCCAGGTCTTCATGCAACACACGACCGGCCGGGCCGCTGCCGCGAACCAGACGCAATTGAATACCCAGATCCAGGGCATGTTTGCGCACGGCTGGCGAGGCTAGCGGGCGTTCATCCGCTTCGCGAGCGACCATCGGACCCTGGCAAACGGCAGCCGGACGTGGTGCGGCGGCTGCGGCGGGTTTGCTTTCGACAGCGGTCTCAACTTTCGGCGCAACCGGTGCTTCTTTGACCGGCGCGGGTGCGGCGGACTCTTTAAGGTTGCCGGCACCTTCAACTTCAATGCTGATCAGCACACTGCCGACCGCCATCACTTCACCCGGCTGACCACCGAGGGCAATCACTTTCCCGTGTACTGGCGACGGAATATCGACCATCGCCTTGTCGGTCATGACATCCGCCAGCACCTGGTCTTCAACCACCAGATCGCCAACCTTGACGTGCCACTGCGACAGTTCTACTTCTGCGATGCCTTCGCCGATGTCCGGCATCTTGATAACGTGCGTGCCCATTCAGACCTCCATGACCCGTTTCAACGCCGCGCCCACGCGGGACGGCCCTGGGAAATACGCCCACTCCTGCGCGTGCGGGTAGGGAGTGTCCCAACCGGTGACGCGTTCGATCGGCGCTTCCAGGTGATGGAAGCAGTGCTCTTGCACCAGCGATACCAGCTCGGCGCCGAAACCGCAGGTGCGGGTGGCTTCGTGTACCACCACGCAGCGGCCGGTTTTCTTCACCGACTTGACGATGGTTTCCAGGTCCAGCGGCCACAGGCTGCGCAGGTCGATGACTTCGGCATCGACGCCGGATTCTTCGGCAGCGACTTGCGAGACGTAGACGGTGGTGCCGTAGGTCAGCACGGTCACGTCCTTGCCCGGGCGAGTGATCGCGGCAACGTCCAGCGGCACGGTGTAGTAACCGTCCGGCACCTGGGCTTGCGGATGTTTCGACCACGGGGTTACCGGGCGGTCGTGATGGCCATCGAACGGGCCGTTGTACAGGCGTTTCGGCTCGAGGAAGATCACCGGGTCATCGTTTTCGATGGAGGCGATCAGCAAGCCTTTGGCGTCGTACGGGTTGGACGGCATCACCGTACGCAGACCGCAGACCTGAGTGAACATCGCCTCGATGCTCTGGCTGTGGGTCTGGCCGCCGTAGATGCCGCCGCCGCAAGGCATGCGCAGGGTCATCGGTGCGGTGAACTCGCCGGCCGAGCGATAACGCAGACGCGCCGCTTCGGAAATGATCTGGTCGGAGGCGGGGTAGACGTAGTCGGCGAACTGGATTTCGGCGACCGGACGCAAACCGTAGGCGCCCATGCCGACGGCGACGCCGACAATGCCGCTTTCCGAGATCGGTGCGTCGAACACCCGCGAGGTGCCGTACTTGGTCTGCAGGCCTTCGGTGCAGCGGAACACGCCGCCGAAGTAGCCGACGTCCTGACCGAAGACGACGACGTTGTCATCACGCTCAAGCATCACATCCATGGCCGAGCGCAGGGCCTGGATCATGGTCATGGTGGTCGTGGTCATGGCGGTTTCCAACTGAATATTGTTGTTGTGATCGTTCATGTCAGATCCCCAACTGCTGACGCTGGCGCTTCAAGTGCTCCGGCATCTCTTTGTAGACGTCTTCGAACATGGTCGCGGCGCTCGGAATCTGCCCGCCGGCGAGGGTGCCGTACTGTTCGGCCTGTTTCTGCGCGGCAATCACTTCGGCTTCGAGTTCGGCGCTGACGGCGGCGTGCTCTTCCTCTGACCAGTGACCGACCTTGATCAGGTGCTGTTTCAGACGCGCGATCGGATCGCCGAGCGGGAAGTGGCTCCAGTCATCGGCAGGGCGGTATTTCGATGGGTCGTCGGAGGTCGAGTGCGGGCCGGCGCGGTAGGTGACCCATTCGATCATGGTCGGGCCGAGGTTGCGCCGGGCGCGTTCGGCAGCCCAGGCGGAAGCGGCGTAGACCGCGTAGAAGTCGTTGCCATCGACACGCAGCGAGGCGATGCCGCAGCCGACGCCGCGTCCGGCGAAAGTCGTGGCTTCACCGCCGGCGATGGCCTGGAAGGTGGAAATCGCCCACTGGTTGTTGACCACGTTGAGGATCACCGGCGCCCGATAAACGTGGGCGAAGGTGAGGGCGGTGTGGAAATCCGATTCGGCGGTGGCGCCGTCGCCGATCCACGCCGAGGCGATTTTGGTGTCGCCCTTGATCGCCGAGGCCATGCCCCAGCCAACGCCCTGAATGAATTGGGTGGCGAGGTTGCCGGAAATGGTGAAGAAGCCAGCGTCCTTGACCGAGTACATGATCGGCAACTGGCGGCCCTTGAGCGGATCGCGCTCGTTGGACAGCAACTGGCAGATCAGGTCGACCAGCGGTACATCGCGGGCCATGAGGATGCTTTGCTGGCGATAGGTCGGGAAGCACATGTCGTCGATGTTCAGCGCCAATGCCTGGGCGCTGCCGATGGCTTCTTCGCCAAGGCTCTGCATGTAGAACGACATCTTTTTCTGCCGCTGGGCGACGACCATGCGGTTGTCGTAGATGCGCGTCTTGAGCATCGCGCGCATGCCTTTGCGCAGGATCTCGACCGGCACGTTTTCGGCCCACGGGCCGAGGGCGTTGCCCTGATCGTCAAGCACGCGAATCAGGCCACGGGCGAGGTCGGCGGTATCGGCAGGTTCTACATCGACAGGGGGTTTGCGCACCGTACCGGCATCGGTCAGATGCAGGTAGGAAAAATCGGTTTTGCAGCCGGGACGGCCCGAGGGTTCAGGGACGTGCAGGCGCAGCGGTTCATACGCTTGGGTCATGGCTTCTACGCTCGATTTTGTGAATTTCTTGTAGTGAGCTGGCAGTCATTCCGGGATGAGGAAATCTTGTCCTACAACAATCATAGGCGTGGCCAAGAAGAATATTTCTCTGTGTTTCGTTGCGCTGGCGACCATTTGCAGATAGAAATTCTGCATAAACATAAAAAACAGGTGGTTTTGTCTCATGCGCAAACTGGACCGTACCGACATCGGCATTCTTAACAGCCTTCAGGAGAACGCGCGCATCACCAACGCCGACCTCGCTCGCTCGGTGAACCTGTCGCCGACGCCGTGCTTCAACCGGGTCAAGGCCATGGAAGAATTGGGCTTGATTCGCGAGCAGGTCACGCTGCTGGATGCCGATCTGCTGGGGCTGCACGTGAACGTGTTCATTCACGTCAGCCTGGAAAAGCAGGTGGAGGAAGCGCTGCAGCACTTCGAGGAGGCGATTTCTGATCGGCCGGAGGTGATGGAGTGCTATCTGATGGCCGGCGACCCGGATTATCTGATCCGTGTGCTGGTGCCGAGCATTCAGTCGCTGGAACGCTTCATGATGGATTTTCTGACCAAGGTGCCGGGGGTGGCGAACATCCGATCGAGCTTTGCGCTGAAGCAGGTGCGTTATAAGACCGCGTTGCCGTTGCCTGCGAACGGTTTGACGTTGGGGACGTGAAGATCAAAACATCGCAGCCACGGCAGCTCGATTCGCCGATCGTTCCCACGCTCCGCGTGGGAATGCATCCCGTGACGCTCTGCGTCACTTCTTGAGGCGGAACGCGGAGCGTCCCTGGCGGCATTCCTTTGCTGCGCGTGGGAACGATCAGTTGGCTCCGCGCGTGAATCAGCGTGGTCAGAGTTTGTTAAGCGGAATCTTCAGGTAAACCACGCCGTTGTCCTCAGGCGCCGGCATATTCCCCGCCCGCACGTTCACCTGAATCGCCGGCAGCAGCAACGTCGGCATGCCTAACCCAGCGTCACGTGTCGTGCGCATCTCCACGAACGCCGCTTCATCGATCCCGTCATGCACATGAATATTGCTTTTGCGCTGTTCGCCGACAGTGGTCTGGCACTGCGAGGCGCGGCCCTCGGGCGGGTAATCGTGGCAAACGTAAAGCTTCACGCTGGCCGGAAACGCCAACAGCTTCTGGATCGACTTGAACAAGTGCTGCGCATTGCCACCGGGGAAATCACAGCGCGCGGTGCCGACATCGGGCATGAACAGCGTGTCGCCGACGAGGATCTGTTCGCCGTCGATCAGGTAGGCCATGTCCGCTGGCGTATGGCCGGGGACGTGCAGGGCGGTGGCCTTGAGGTTGCCGATCATGAATGACTCGTTCGGCGCGAACAGGTGATCGAACTGCGAGCCATCGACGCAAAATTCCGGCTCCAGATTGAACAGCGCCTTGAACACATTCTGCACTTTGCTGATCGATTCACCGATGGCGATCTTGCCGCCCAGTTCACGACGCAGGTACGGCGCGGCGGAGAGGTGATCGGCGTGGGCGTGGGTTTCCAGTAGCCATTGCACTTGCAGCCGGTGCACACGCACGAAAGCGATGATCTTGTCCGCCTGCGCCGTGCCGGTGCGCCCGGCGGCGCCATCGTAATCGAGCACCGGGTCGACGATCGCGCACTGGCCGCCGTCGGCTTCGTAGACCACGTAGCTGTAGGTCGAGGAGGCGGGGTCGAGGAACGCTTCAATCAGGGCGGGCATGGCGAAAACCTGTGCTGGGTAATTTCGGGTTGCAACACTTTATGTAAAAACATAATGTTCGCAGCTTAAGTGACCTTCAAGGCCTCGTGCAAATGCAATCCAGTCTGACCGAATGTGAAGTCGCCCAACTGCGCGCCTCGGCGTCTAAAGCCTGCGCCTTGCTCAAAGCCCTGGCCAATGAGGATCGCCTGTTGATCCTCTGTCAACTGACCCAGGGCGAACGCAACGTCGGCGAGCTGGAAAAAATGACCGGCGTACGCCAGCCGACGCTGTCCCAACAACTGGGCATCTTGCGCGACGAAGGGCTGGTCGCGACCCGCCGTGAAGGCAAATACATTTTCTATGGCCTGGCCAGTCACGAAGTGATTCAGGTGATGAAAACCCTCTCGGGGCTTTATTGCGGAGCGGTACTCAAGAGCTGGGAACAGCCATAAATGCCAGCCCTCACAAACATCTCCTGTGGGAGCGAGCCTGCTCGCGAAGGCGGCGTGTCAGCCGACGAATAGTTGACTGAGCCACCGCTTTCGCGAGCAGGCTCGCTCCCACATTGGTTGTTGTGGTGAGCCAAAAAATCCTTGCGTGCAGCAAAAGGAACAAGCAATGAACGATCAACACTGGGGCCTATCCATCAGTGCGGACATCGTGGTCATCGGCGGTGGCACGGCCGGCATCGGTTTTGTCGCCAGCCTGCTCAAGCGTGACCCGCAGCTTAAAGTCACCGTGATCGAACCGAGTTCACAGCACTACTATCAACCGGCGTGGACGCTGGTCGGCGGTGGCGCGTTTGACGTGAAGGACACGGTCAGGCCGATGAGCAAAGTCATGCCGCGTCAGGCGACGTGGATTCAGGCCAGTGTCAGCGCCATCGACCCGCAAAGCCGCCAACTCACCCTCGACGACCAGCGCACCGTCAGCTATCAGAACCTGATCGTCTGCCCCGGCCTGCGCCTGGCCTGGGAGAAAATCGAAGGCTTGCAGGAAAGCCTCGGCCAGCACGGCGTCACCTCCAACTACAGCTATCAACACGCCCAGTACACCTGGGATCAAGTGCAGAAACTGCGCGATGGCCGGGCGCTGTTCACCCAGCCGGCGATGCCGATCAAATGCGCCGGCGCGCCGCAAAAAGCCCTGTACCTGTCTTGCGATCACTGGCGCAAATCCGCCGTGCTGAAAGACATCAAGGTTGAATTCAATCTCGCTGGCGCTGCGCTGTTTGGCGTGCCGACCTTCGTGCCGCCGTTGATGAAGTACATCGAACAGTACGACGCGCAACTGGCGTTCAACTCGAATCTGGTCAAGGTCGACGGCCCGGCAAAAACCGCGTGGTTTGAAGTCAAGGACGCCGACGGCAATGTCAGCCGGGTCGCGAAAACCTTCGACCTGCTGCACGTCGTGCCGCCACAAGTCGCGCCGGATTTCATCGCACAGAGTCCGCTGGCCGATGCCGGCGGTTGGTGCGAAGTCGATCCACACAGCTTGCAGCATCCGCGCTATCCCGAGGTGTTCGCACTGGGCGATATCTGCGGCACCAGCAATGCGAAAACTGCCGCAGCGGTGCGCAAGCAGGTTGTCGTCGTTGCGCAGAACCTGCTGGCCGCGCGCAAACAACAGCCGCTGCCGCTCAAGTACGACGGCTACGGCTCGTGCCCGCTGACGGTGGAGAAGGGCAAGGTGATCCTCGCCGAGTTCGGCTATGGCGGCAAACTGCTGCCGACCTTCCCGCTGGACCCGACCGTGGCCCGCCGTTCGGCATGGTGGCTGAAGGCGACGCTGCTGCCGTGGTTCTACTGGCACGGCATGCTCAAGGGCCGCGAGTGGCTGACGCGTCTGTCCAGGGTCGACTGAGAAAACTCCTATGTTGCTGGCAAGTCTGTTTGGAGTGGTGATGGGTTTGGTCCTCGGCCTGACCGGCGCGGGCGGCGGGATTCTCGCGGTGCCGGCGCTGGTGCTCGGGCTCGGCTGGACGATGACGCAAGCGGCGCCGGTGGCCTTGTTTGCGGTCGGCAGCGCGGCAGCGGTCGGTGCGATCGACGGTTTGCGCCATGGCCTGGTCCGTTACCGCGCGGCGCTGTTGATCGCCGCGTTGGGTGCGGTGTTTTCGCCGCTGGGGATCTACTTCGCGCATCAGTTGCCGGAAAAGATTCTGATGATGCTGTTCAGTCTGCTGATGGTCTTGGTCGCCTGGCGAATGTTCAGAAAGGACCGTCAGCAAGCGGGGCCGAGCGATCACGGCCACGCCAGTTGGGGCCAGAAAAACTGCATGCTCAACGAGCAGACCGGGCGCTTCGACTGGACCGCCAAATGCACCGCCACCCTTGCTGCACTGGGCGCGATTACCGGCGTGGTTTCGGGTTTACTTGGCGTCGGCGGCGGCTTCCTGATTGTGCCGGCGTTCAAGCAACTGACCGATGTGCAGATGCGCGGCATCGTTGCGACGTCGTTGATGGTGATCAGTCTGATTTCCGCGATCGGGGTGATCGGCGCGTTTCATGCGGGGGTGCGTATCGACAGTCAGGGTGCGGCGTTCATTGTCGCCAGCATCGTTGGCATGATCGTCGGTCGCAGGCTGTGCGCGCAGGTGCCGGCGCGGGCGTTGCAGGTGGGGTTTGCCAGTGTCTGTCTGGTGGTGGCGGGGTACATGCTGGTGCGGGCGTGAAGATCAACAGATCGCAGCCTCGTTGCACTCGACAGCTCCTACAGGGGAATGCGATTCCTGCAGGAGCTGCGATCTTTTCAGCGGGTTACAACACCAGGTGCGGCAGCCACAGCGAAATCGCTGGAACGTAGGTCACCAGCAGCAGCACCAGGAACAGCACGCCATAGAACGGCAGCAGCGCTTTTACGGTGCTTTCGATACTGACCTTGCCCACCGCCGAGCCGACGAAGAGCACAGCGCCCACCGGCGGTGTTATCAATCCGATCCCCAGGTTGACCAGCATGATCATGCCGAACTGCACCGGATCGACACCGATGCCCATGATCACTGGCATCAGGATCGGCGTGAGGATCAGGATCAGCGGCGCCATGTCCATCACCGTGCCCAACAGCAGCAACATCACGTTGATGCACATCAGGATCACGTAGCGGTTGTCCGACAGGGTCAGGAACAGCGTGGTGATCTTCGCCGGGATCTGCATCAGGGTCATGATGTAGCCGAAGCTGGCGGCGAAACCGATCAGGATCATCACAATGGAGATGGTGCGCACCGTGCGGTGCATCAGCTTGGGCAGCTCGCTCCATTTGTAGTCGCGGTAGATGAACATGGTCACGAAGAATGACCACAGCACCGCGATGGCCGCCGATTCAGTGGCGGTGAAAATACCCGAGAGAATGCCGCCGAGGATGATCACCATCGCCATCATGCCCCACAGGGCTTCGCCGACGATCTTCAGCGCCTGGCGCATCGGGATCACTTCGCCCTTGGGGTAGTTGCGCTTTTTCGCGAAGATCAGGCACAGCACCATCAGGCAGGCGCTCATCAGCAGGCCCGGGACGATGCCGGCCATGAACAGCGAAGCGATCGACACCGTACCGCCTGCAGCCAGGGAGTAGAGCACCGAGTTATGGCTTGGCGGAGTCAGCAGGGCTTGCACCGAACCGCTGACGGTCACGGCGGTGGAGAAGTCCCGTGGATAGCCCTTGCGTTCCATTTCCGGAATCAGCACCGAACCCACCGACGCCGTGTCAGCCACCGACGAACCGGAGATCGCGCCGAAGAAAGTCGAGGCAACAATGTTGACCAGCGACAGGCCACCGCGGACGAAACCCACCAGCACCCCCGCACATGCCACCAGCCGCCGGGACATGCCGCCCTCGGCCATGATCGCGCCGGCCAGGACGAAGAACGGAATGGCCAGCAGCGAGAATTTGTTCACCCCCGAGGCGACCTGGATCATCACCGCCTGGAAGGGAATGTCGATCCACCATGCGCCGATCAGCGCAGCGGCGCCCAACGCGTAGGCGACCGGCATGCCGATCAGGATCAATACGATAAAACTGCCCAGCAGAATCAGAGCGTCCATTAAGCGGCACCTTCACTTTCTTCAACCAGGTCGAACTGCACGACCCGCCGTTTGCTCTGGTCACCGAGCAAGAGTTTTTCCAGAACAAAAATGAGCGTCAGCAGGCCGCCCACGGGGATCGGCAGATAGGTCACGCCAACGCGCAGATCGGGCAGGGCGGCCATGAACTGGTTCCAGGTGGAGATGCACAGCTTGGTGCCCCAGATGGTCATGAAGATGCAGATTGCCGCCATCAGCAGTTGCGAAAAAATCGCTGCTGCGGATTTCAGCTGCGGTGGCATGCGGTCGGTGAGCATGGCCACGGCCATGTGCGCACCGGCGCGGTAACTGGCGGCGGCGCCGATGAAGGTGAACACCATCATCAGCAGGATCGCCGTCGGCTCTGGCCAGCTCGAACCGGTGCCGAGCACGTAGCGGGCGAAGACGCCCCAGGGAATCATCAGGGAAATCGCCAGGACGGAAAGGCCGGCGACCCAGATGCACGTCATGTAGATCTTGTCGTTGATACGCAGCAGCAGATTCTTCATCGGGTTCCACCGTAACCGGGCGCGCCTGAACCGCTGGCGCGCCGGGCCTTTTTCATGAGTACGGAGCGGGAGGTGTTACTGAACGGCTTCGATCTTTTTGATCAGATCTGCGTACTTCGCACCGTACTTTTCACGTACCGGAGCGGTGGCGTCGTAGAAGGGTTTCTTGTCAACGGTGATGAACTCGACGCCGGCGGCCTTGAGTTTTTCTTCACTGGCGGCGGACTTCTTGTCCCACAACACGCGTTCTTCAGCCTGGGCAGCTTTGGCCGCCGTTTTCACCATCTTCTGTTGATCCGGAGTGAGTCTTTCCCAGGTGATTTTCGACATCACGATCGGCTCTGGCAGGATCAGGTGACCGGTCAGGCTGTAGAACTTGGCGTTCTGGAAGTGGTTGTGTTCGAGCAGGGTCGGCGGGTTGTTTTCCGCGCCGTCGATCACGCCGGTCTGCAGGGCGCTGAAGATTTCCCCGGTGTCCATGGCGATACCGTTACCGCCCATGGCGTTCATCATGTCGATGAACATCGGGTTGCCTTGTACGCGGATTTTCATGCCCTTGAGGTCTTCGAGCTTGCGCACCGGTTTCTTGGTGTAGATGTTGCGCGTGCCGCCGTCCATCCACGCCAGGGCCACCAATTTGAATTCGGAGTTGGTGATCTTGTCGAGAATCTCATCGCCCACCGGGCCATCGATGACGTTACGCATGTGTTGCTGGTCGCGGAAAATGAACGGCATGTTGAACACGTTCACATCCGGCACCACGGGGCCGACGATACCCAGGCTGACCCGGGACATCTGTATCGCGCCGACTTGCATCTGCTCGATGACTTCCTTCTCGGAACCGAGCACTCCGCCCGGGAAGTACTGGAAGGTCAGCTCGCCGTTGGTTTCCTTTTCAAGCGTTTTGCCCATGCTCTTTTCGGCCACCACAGTTGGGTAACCGTCTGGATGAATATCAGCGAATTTGAGTTTCATATCTGCCTGAGCGCCACCAGCAAAGGTGAACATCAGCGGGAGTGCAGCGGCGAGCAAGGTGCGTTTGAAGTTCATGGGGGGTGAGTCTCCAGTCTTGTTATTTTTGTGTTCAAGGCGCAGCGGTGCAGCAGAGGGTCTAAAGCAAATCGTTGAATTGCGGTTCGGCGAGGCCCTTGATGCCTGGCTTCAGGGCGAACACGCCGCCGGCCAGGGATTGCGGATCGTGGTCATCGCCGGGGCGAATCGAGGCGACAAACAAGGTGTCCAGGTTGCTGCCGCCGAAGGCACACATGGTCGGTTTCTTCACCGGTACTTCCAGTGAAAAATCCAGACGACCGTCCGGGGCGAAGCGGTGAATCAGGCCGGCGTCGTTGGCGCAGATCCAGTAGCAGCCTTCGGCATCCACGGCAGCGCCATCGGGGCGGCCGGGGAAGTGATTCATGTCGACGAAGATTCGGCGATTCGATGGCGTGCCGGTCTCGGTGTCGTAATCGAAGGCCCAGATCAGTTGCACGTTGGGGTGCGAGTCCGACAGGTACATGGTTTTGCCGTCGTGGCTGAAGGCGAGGCCGTTGGGCACGATGAAGCCATCCAGCTGCGCTTCGATCACGCCAGTCTGCCCGGCGCCGTAGCGATAGAGCCGGCCTTCAGGCGCGTTCTGGCCCATATTCAGCACCATGCTGCCCGCCCAGAAACGACCTTGGCGATCACAGCGACCGTCGTTGAGGCGCATGTCCGCGCGGCTGTGCCCGACGGTGGCGAGCAATTCGCTGTCGAGGCTGCCGTCGCTGTGCGGGTGCAGGCGATAGAAACCGCTTTCCATGCCGGCGACCCAGCCGCCACTGCGGTGGCGGCTGATGCAGGCGAGCATTTGCGGGGCTTTCCACGAGGCGACGTGCCCGGTGTCAGCGCTCCAGCGTTGCAGCCCGCCGTTGGGAATATCGACCCAGTACAGGGCGTTTTCCTGCGGCACCCAGACCGGGCTTTCACCGACCGCGTTGCGGGCGTCGACGATCAATTCGGCTTGCATACTCATTCCCATGGTTTTTATTGGAGGGGGATCAAGTCGAGCGATCAATCGCCAAACGGGCCTGCTGCGACGAAGGCGCCGCCCTGATAGATCCGCGCCGGATCATCGTCGGCTGGCATCGGTTGCGCTTCGACCTTGTCGCGGAACACTTCCGAGGTGTCCTTGGCTTCGAAACCGAGGTGGCTGGCGTAGCGGTTGTCCCACCAGACGTCTTTGTTGGCGGACATGCCGTAGACCACGGTGTGGCCGACATTTGGGGTGTACAGCGAGCGTTCGAGCAGTTGCGTGAGATCGTCGAAGCTCAGCCAGGTGTGCATCATCCGGCGGTTCTGCGGTTCGGGGAACGAGGAGCCGATGCGGATGCTGACGGTTTCGATACCGTAGCGATCGAAGTAGAAACTGGCCATGTCTTCGCCGTAGGACTTGGACAAGCCGTAGTAACCGTCGGGGCGGCGTGGAGATATGGCGTCGAGTTTCTCGTCCTGTTTGTAGAAACCGATGACGTGGTTGGAGCTGGCGAAGATCACCCGCTTCACACCGTGCTTGCGTGCCGCTTCGTAAATGTGGAACACGCCGCAGATGTTGGCGCCGAGGATTTCTTCGAACGGCCGCTCAACCGAAACGCCGCCGAAATGCAGGATCGCATCGACTCCTTCGACCAGTTGATGCACGGCTTGCTTGTCGGCGAGGTCGCAGAGCACGACTTCTTCGTGGTCATCGACGGCCGGGGCGAGGGCTGCAATGTCGGACAGGCGCAGCACCTTGGCATAAGGGCGCAGGCGTTCGCGCAGGACTTTGCCCAGGCCTCCGGCGGCACCGGTCAGCAGCAGGCGATTGAAAGGAGCGCGGGGGGTAGAGGTAGACGTCATGGCAATCCCTGAACACATTGTTATTAGGTTTGTTGTAGGTTGTCGTATGACTGCGCTGAAGTATCGGTAGGGTTTCCGGATCTTGTCAACGCGACTTTTGGTGTAGATGACGGAAGGGGCGATTCATTTTCTCAACACCCTATACCCGACTTGCAATGCAATCCCCTTGTGGGAGCGAGCCTGCTCGCGAAGGCGTTGTGCCAGTCAGAACAAGTCGACTGGTCCGGCGTTTTCGCGAGCACGCTCGCTCCCACAGGGCAAACCGCCAACCCTTACAACAACGAAATCGGATAGCTGATAAAAATCCGGTTCTCGTCAAATTCGTTGGTGCTGAAGTCCCGGCGAATGGTCGCGTTGCGCCATTTCACGTTGAGGTTCTTCAGCGGGCCGCTCTGCACGGTGTAGGCCAGTTCCGATTCGCGGCCCCATTCCTTGCCGTCGTTGGTGGTGGCGGTGTGTACGTTATCGCCGCTGATATAGCGGTTCATCAGGGTCAGGCCAGGCACGCCCAGCGCAACGAAGTTGTAGTCGTGACGCACCTGCCAGGAGCGCTCTTTGGCGTTGTCATAACTGGCGTTGTAACTGTCGTTGGCCAGGGTGCCGCCGCTGGTGCCGTTGACGCGCATCCAGGCATCGTCGCCGGTGAGTTTCTGCAGGCCGACGTAGAAGGTGTTGCCACCATATTTCGCCGAGAGCAGGGCGAACGCGGTCTTGTTGTCGAGGTCGCCGGCCTGAGCGCTGCCGTCTTCCTTGCCGGTGAAGAAACCGAGGTTGGCGCCCAGCGTCCAGTCGCCCATCGGCTGGCTGTGGCTGAGGTTGAAATACTGCTGCTGATAGATGTCGGTGAGCTCGGCGTACCACACGCCGACCATCGTGCGTTTTTCGTTGAAGGTGTATTCGCCGCCGCCGAAGTTGAAGCGATCGGAGGTGAATGCACCGCGGCCGTTCATCGACATGTCTTCCATGCTCGCGTCGTTGCGCGGGCTGTTGCCACGGAACTGGCCACCGTACACGGTCAGGCCGTTGATTTCAGTGGACGTGATTTGGCCACCGCGAAAGGTCTGCGGCAGGGAGCGGCCGTCGTCGGAGCGCAGGATCGGCAGCACCGGCATCCATTCACCGACTTTCAATTCGGTCTTCGAGACTTTGGCTTTCAGCGCCACGCCGAGGCGACCGAAATTGTCGGCCGGGCGACCGTCATCATGAATCGGCAACAACTGCGTACCGCCAGTGCCTTTGCCGCCATCGAGCTTTTGCGAATACAGCCCGAGCACATCGAGGCCGAAGCCGACGGTGCCTTGGGTGAAGCCGGATTTGGCGTCGAGAATGAAGCTCTGCGTCCACTCTTCAGCCTTGCCCTGCGGATAGGCCGGGTTGACGAAGTTGCGGTTGAAGTAGGCGTTGCGCAGGTTCAGCGTAGCTTTGCTGTCGTCGAGAAAGCCTTCGGCATCAGCGCTCATGGGCAAGGCCAGAGCGAGGCTGCTGCAACCGATCAGGCTGAGGGTCGAACGCGGCTTGAAATGGGCAAAACGTGAAGGGCGGACGGAATTGCGGGCGAGTGGGCTCACTGTGACGCTCCCTGGATCGTTTGTTGTTTTTATTATTTGTCATACGTCGTCGTACAACATCGATGCGGATATTTCCCAGATTTTCAGGGATTGTCAACTGGAAGTTATACGATGACCTCCCATGCGACGCCGAACCCATGTGGGAGCGAGCCTGCTCGCGAATGCGGACTTTCAATCAATGAAGTTGTCGACTGACACAGCGCTTTCGCGAGCAGGCTCGCTCCCACAGGGTTCCTTGGTGTCTGTCGAGTCGTGTGTTGCCCGTGAAATTGCGGCAAACTTCCCTCACCCCCAGCACCAGGCCGCTCCATGGATAAATACGCCCCGCGCAACTGGCAACCCCACGAAAAGCCCAGCCTGCCCGGTTCTCCGTCGACACCGCTGCACTCCACGCCCAAGCGCCTGGCGTACGCGGCGGTTGGCGTGCTGGTGGCGGTGACCGGTGGATTAGGCAACTCGCTGGTGGTTGCCAACCTGCCTTACCTGCAAGGCTCGCTCGGCGCGACCACGGCGGAAATGGCCTGGTTGCCGGCGGCGTATGTGATGACCAACGTGTCGATGAACCTGCTGCTGGTGAAGTTTCGCCAGCAATTCGGCTTGCGCGCGTTCACCGAAGTGTTTCTGGTGCTGTATGCGCTGGTGACCTTCGGCCATTTGTTCGTCAACGATCTCAACTCGGCAGTGGCGGTGCGGGCTGCCCACGGCATGGTCGGTGCGGCGCTGAGCTCGCTGGGTCTGTATTACATGGTGCAGGCGTTCCCGGCGAAGTGGCGGCTCAAAGCGTTGGTACTCGGCCTCGGCACGTCGCAATTGGCGTTGCCGCTGGCGCGGCTGTTCTCCGAAGACCTGTTGCAGATCGCCGAATGGCGCGGCCTCTATCTGTTCGAATTGGGCATGGCCCTGCTGTCACTCGGCTGTGTGTTGCTGCTGAAGTTGCCGCCCGGTGACCGCTTCAAGACCTTCGAAAAACTCGACTTCCTGACCTTCGCCATCCTCGCCACCGGTGTGGCGTTGTTGTGCGCGGTGCTGTCGCTGGGGCGCATCGACTGGTGGCTGGAGGCGGACTGGATCGGCGTGGCGCTGGCCTGCTCGATCGCGCTGATCATCATGGGCCTGGCTATTGAGCACAACCGCAGCAACCCGATGCTGATGACGCGGTGGCTGGGCAGCGGAACGATGATTCGCCTGGCGCTGGCGGTGACCCTGATTCGCATGGTCACCTCGGAGCAATCCACCGGCGCGGTCGGTTTCATGCAGAACCTGAACATGGGCTATGAGCAGTTGCACAGTCTGTATGTGGTGATGCTGATCGGCAGTATCGCCGGGCTTGCCACCAGCGCGTTGACCATCGACCCCAAACACTTGCTGATGCCGTTGATCATCTCGCTGGCGCTGATGGCCACCGGTTCGGTGATGGACAGTTTTTCCAACAACCTGACCCGCCCGCAAAATCTCTACTTCAGCCAGTTCCTGCTGGCGTTCGGCAGTACGTTTTTTCTCGGCCCGACCATGGTCTTCGGCACGCGCAACGTGCTGACCAATCCGCGCAACCTGGTGAGTTTTTCCGTGCTGTTCGGGATCTGCAACAACCTCGGCGGGCTGCTCGGCGCGGCGTTGCTTGGCACCTTTCAGATCGTGCGGGAGAAGTACCACTCCAGCCACATCGTCGATCATCTGGTGATGTCCGATCCGTTGGTGGCGGCGCGCGTGCAGAGCGGCGGTTCGGCCTACGGCGGTTTGCTCGCCGACCCGAGCCTGCGCAATCTGGCCGGCATGCGCAGTCTCGCCAATGCGGCGACACGCGAAGCGAACGTGCTGGCCTATAACGATGTCTTCATGCTGATCGCGGTCATTGCCGTCTTGACCATGATCTGGCTTTCGATTCGCGCGTTGTGGCTGATGAGCACCACCAAAGCCATTGAACCGACACCTTCCGTACCACCCAGCGGTGCCACTTCTTCATGACCGAACCGACCACCACAACCACCAATGCCATCGCCGCCACGCCTGAAGGGGAAGCGCCGCCATCGTCGCCGAACACTGCGCCGCGTTCGCTGCGGGTGCGGATCATATCTTCGCTGGGCTTTGCCGCAATCGCCATCGTCGGTGTCCTGATCGTGCTGTATGCGTGGCAACTGCCGCCGTTCAGCAGTGCGGTCGAAACCACCGAAAACGCCTTGGTGCGCGGGCAGGTGACGATCATCGGCCCGCAGCTCAGCGGCTATGTGTTCGAGGTGCCGGTGCAGGACTTCCAGTACGTCAAGGCCGGGGATCTGCTGGTGCGTCTGGACGACCGCATTTATCAGCAACGCCTCGACCAGTCCCTGGCACAACTGGCGGTGCAGAAGGCCGGGCTGGCCAACGTCGTGCAGCAACGCAACAGCGCTGAAGCGACGATCAAATTGCGCCAGGCAGTGTTGGCCGACAGCCAGGCGCAGTTGCGCAAGAGCGAGGCCGATCTGCGGCGTAATCAGGAACTGGTGCGCGACGGCTCGGTGTCCAAACGCGAGTTCGACGTGACCCTTGCTGCCAACGCGCAGAGCACGGCTTCTGTGGCGCAGGCCAAGGCCAATCTGGAAATCGCCCGGCAGGATCTGCAAACGGTGATCGTCAATCGCGGCTCGCTGGAGGCCGCCGTGGCCAGTGCCGAAGCAGCGGTGCAACTGGCGCGCATCGATCTGTCGAACACGCGGATTGTCGCCCCGCGCGACGGCCAGCTCGGGCAGATCGGCGTGCGCTTGGGGGCCTACGTCAACTCCGGCGCGCAGTTGATGGCGCTGGTCCCGGACCAGAAATGGGTGATCGCCAACATGAAGGAAACCCAGATGGCCAACGTACGTGTCGGGCAACCGGTGCGCTTCACCGTCGACGCCTTGAACCACCGCAGATTCACCGGCCATGTGCAGCATATTTCGCCGGGCACCGGTTCGGAATTTGCCTTGCTGCAGGCCGACAACGCCACCGGCAACTTCGTCAAGATCGCCCAACGGGTGCCGGTGCGCATCACTATCGATCCCGATCAGCAGGAAGCAGAACGCTTGCGGCCGGGGATGTCAGTTGTTGTCAGCATCGACACCGCCGCCGGCGACACCCAACCCCACTGATCAATGCATAACCCTGTGGGAGCGAGCCTGCTCGCGAAAGCGTCGTATCAGTAACATTTCTTTATCTGACACACCGCTTTCGCGAGCAGGCTCGCTCCCACAGGATTAGTGCTCACGGGGCTCTATTCATTCGGGCGAGGGGGTGACCCGGCAACTTTTGCGGTTGCGAATCTGCTCGTCGCTGGGCCTCTCGCGGACGAATTCGAAGCGCGGTTCGCCTTCGCTGTAATGCACCAGCCAGCCCCATTCCAGTTCGCTTTCGTCCTGTCCGGGATGTGGTGGCCGGGCCCACCAGGGTTCTTTGCTGAGGATCTCGCGCATGGCAGCCTCCGGTTGATGGCAATCCCTGAACTATAGCTTCCTGTCGCGAGTCGTCAGAACAGGCTGTGTAGAATCGGCGTGATCATGACGAACAGGGGGCAGGGCAATGATTGATGGGGTGCGCAAGGATGAACCTGCAAAGCGGCTGTTCTTTGCCCTGGATTGCCCGCCGGCGCAGCGCAAGGCAATCGCCCAGTGGCGCGCGGAGCTGGGCCTGCGCAGCGGCAAACCGGTGCCGGCGGATAACTTTCATCTGACTCTGCTGTTCCTCGGTGCGGTGCCGTTGGCGCAGATTCACGGCGTCTGCGAAGCAGCGGGCAGTGTGCGTATTCCGGGCGAAACGTTGCGTATTGAGCTGGATCGCTTGCAGGTCTGGCATCGCGCCGGTGTGCTGTCGCTGGCGCCCGAGCAGGCACCGCCGGCGCTGTTGCGCCTGGTTTACGCGCTGGAGCAGGCGATGCTGCCGTTCGGTTTTGAACAACCCACCCACGAGTTCCGTCCGCACTTGACGCTGGCCCGCGAGTACCGCGCGCCGCAGCCGGAAGCGCGCACGCCGCCGGAGTTTTTCCTGCGCCCTGAACGCTTCGGCTTATTCGAATCGCACAAGGGCCGCTATCGAGTTGTGCAGGACTGGCCGCTGATCTGAACGGACAAAAAAAGGCGCCCGAAGGCGCCTGCAAATTCACCCGAGCCGAGGGAGCCGGGTGAGGCCGTTCAGAGCAGGGTGCAGCGGTGGTAAGGCGCTGCGTGAACGGAAAATTTTCAGCACTGCATTGCTTCATTGTGGGAGCGAGCCTGCTCGCGAAAGGGTCGGCACATGCGGCATCTCAATCGCCTGACACGACGCCTTCGCGAGCAGGCTCGCTCCCACATTTTGATCATCGGTGTTTTTATTTACCAAGCTTCACCCGCGTCCAGCCGCGCGTCATGATCCGCTGTGTGGCAATCGGCTGATCCGGCACTGCATACAAAGTCGCCATCACCGCTTGCGACGGATACGAGCCCGGTTCGTTGCGGATCGCTTCGTCCACCAGTGGCGTGGCCGCTGCGTTGGCGTTGCTGTAGCCGATGCTGTTGGTGACTTCGGCGATGATGTCCGGGCGCATCAGGAAATCCATGAACAGGTAGGCGTTGTCGACGTTCGCCGCATCCCGGGGGATGGCGACCATGTCGTAGAAACTGCCGGCGCCTTCCTTGGGAATGCTGTAGTCGATCACCACGTTGTTGCCCGATTCCACCGCGCGGGCCTTGGCCTGCAGGACGTCGCCGGAGTAACCCACCGCCACGCAGATGTTGCCGTTAGCCAGATCGGAGATGTACTTCGAGGAATGGAAGTACGCCACGTAAGGGCGGATTTTCATGAACAGCGCTTCGGCTTCGGCGATGTGCGCCTTGTCCTTGTCGTTCACCGGATAGCCCAGGTAGTGCAGGGCAGCCGGAAGCATTTCGGTCGGCGAATCGAGGAAACTGATGCCGCAGGCTTTGAGCTTTTCCGCGTTCTCCGGTTTGAACAGCAAGTCCCAGGAGTTGGTCGGGGCGTTGGCGCCGAGTACTTCCTTGACCTTCGCCGGGTTGAAACCGATGCCGATCGAGCCCCACATGTACGGAAAGGCATGGGCATTGTCCGGATCACTGGCGGCGGCGTTTTTCAGCAGCACCGGATTGAGATTCTTCCAGTTCGGCAGCTTCGATTTGTCCAGCGGCTGGTAGACGCCGGCTTTGATCTGCTTGGCAAGGAAACTGTTCGACGGCACGACGATGTCATAGCCGGATTTGCCTGCGAGCAGGCGCGCTTCAAGGGTTTCGTTGCTGTCGAAGACGTCGTAGGTCACGCGAATGCCGGTCTCGTCTTCGAATTTCTTCACGGTGTCCGGCGCGATGTAATCGGACCAGTTGTAAACACGCAGCACCTTGTCGTTGGCCTGGGCGCCCATGACCATCGCGCCCATTAAGGACAGTGTCAGCAGAGTCCTGCCAAACATTTTCATCGGTACAACTCCCTTCTTCTTATTCAAAAACACAAAAGCTCGGTGCACTTGAACCTTGTGGCGAGGGGATTTATCCCCGCTCGGCTGCGTAGCAGTCGCAAAACCTGAATACGGAGTCTTCAGGTAGAACTGCAGGGGCCGCTTCGCAGCCCAACGGGGATAAATCCCCTCGCCACAGTTGTTCATCGGTGTTGCTCAGGCAGTCGCCGTTGCCGGCTGTTGCCACGACTCGTTTGCGGTCTGATCCATCGCTTCCTGGATCGCCCGTTTGCGATTGGCTTCGGCCTTGCGGCCGAAGTACCAGACCAGGAAAGTCACCAGCGATACCGCCAGTAGAATCAGGCTGGCCACGGCGTTGATCTCGGGTTTAACGCCCAGGCGCACCGCCGAGAACACTTCCATCGGCAGCGTCGTCGAGCCCGGCCCGGAAACGAAACTCGCCAGCACCAGATCGTCCAGCGACAAGGCAAACGACATCATTCCGCCGGCGGCCAGCGACGGCGCGATCATGGGAATGGTGATCAGGAAAAACACTTTGAATGGTTTGGCGCCGAGGTCCATCGCCGCTTCTTCGATCGACAGATCCAGCTCGCGAAGGCGCGCGGAGACTACCACCGCGACATAGGCTGCACAAAACGTGGTGTGGGCGATCCAGATGGTGACGATGCCGCGCTCCTGCGGCCAGCCGATCAGTTGCGCCATCGCCACGAACAGCAGCAACAGCGACAGGCCGGTGATCACTTCCGGCATCACCAACGGCGCGGTCACCAGGCCACCAAACAGCGTGCGGCCCTTGAAGCGCGTCACCCGCGTCAGCACGAACGCCGCCAGCGTCCCCAGTGCCACAGCGGCAATCGCGGTGTAGCAGGCGATCTCCAGCGAGCGCAGCACCGAGCCCATTAGTTGCGTGTTGTCGAGCAGGCCGACATACCACTTCACTGACCAGCCACCCCACACCGTCACCAGCTTCGAGGCGTTGAACGAGTAGATCACCAGAATCAGCATCGGCAGATAAATGAACATCAAGCCGAAGATCAGCATGAACCTGGAAAAGTTGAAGCGTTTCATCCCCGTGCCTCCATCTCTTTGGCCTGGCTGCGGTTGAACAGCAGAATCGGCACAATCAGGATCAACAGCATCACCACCGCCAGCGCGGAAGCTACCGGCCAGTCGCGGTTATTGAAGAACTCCTGCCACAGCACGCGACCGATCATCAGCGTCTCCGGGCCACCCAGCAGTTCTGGAATCACGAACTCGCCGACCACCGGAATGAACACCAGCATGCAGCCGGCAATGATGCCGTTCTTGGCCAGCGGCACGGTGATCTTCCAGAAGTTGTTGAAGTTGCTCGAACCCAGATCCTGCGCGGCTTCCAGCAGGCTGTTGTCGTGCTTGACGAGGTTGGCGTAGAGCGGCAGAACCATGAACGGCAGATACGCGTAAACCACACCGATATAGACGGCAGTGTTGGTGTTGAGGATCTCGATCGGGTGATCGGTGAGCCCGGTCCACATCAGGAACCCGTTGAGCAGACCGTTGTTGCTGAGGATGCCCATCCACGCATACACGCGGATCAGGATCGCCGTCCAGGTCGGCATCATGATCAACAGCAGCAGGACATTTTGCGTTTCCTTGCCGGTCTTGGTGATCGCGTACGCCATCGGGAAACCGATCACCAGGCACATCAGCGTGCTCAATGCCGCGACCTTCAGCGAGCCGAGGTACGCCGACAGGTACAGCTCGTCTTCGCCGAGCAGGGTGTAGTTGCCGATGTTCAGCAGCAGCTGGAATTTCTGTTCGGCGAAGGTGTAGATCTCCGAGTACGGCGGGATCGACAGCGCGGCTTCCGAGAAGCTGATCTTCATCACCAGAAAGAACGGCAGCATGAAGAACAGGAACAGCCAGATGAACGGAATGCCGATCACCAGTTTTCGTCCGCTGGGCACCAGGCGCAAGAATTGCTGATTGAAAGTTCTCATGAGCGCAGCACCACGCCGCTGTCGTCTTCCCACCAGACGTAGACTTTGTCGTCCCAGGTCGGCCGCGCGCCACGCCGCTCGGCATTGGCCATGAACGACTGGACGATCTTGCCGCCGGGCAGCTCGACGTAGAACACCGAATGGCCGCCGAGGTAGGCGATGTCGTGGACCTTGCCTTCGGACCAGTTGTAGCGGAACTCCGGTTGGGTGGTGCTGACGAGCATTTTTTCCGGGCGAATGGCGTAAGTGATCGACTTGTCCTGCACCGACGTGCTGACGCCGTGACCGACATAGATCTTCTGCTGCAAGTCGGGGCTGTGAATGATCGCGTGGCCTTCCAGATCTTCCACCACGGTGCCGTCGAAGGCGTTCACGTTGCCGATGAATTCGCAGACCATGCGGCTGACCGGCGCTTCATAAATGTCCACCGGGCTGCCGATCTGCGCGATCCAGCCCAAGTGCATGATCGCAATGCGCTGGGCCATGGTCATGGCTTCTTCCTGGTCGTGGGTCACCATCACGCAGGTCACACCAACGCGCTCGATGATTTCCACCAGCTCAAGCTGCATCTGCGAACGCAGCTTTTTATCCAGCGCGCCCATCGGCTCGTCGAGCAGCAACAGTTTCGGCCGTTTGGCCAACGAGCGGGCGAGGGCGACGCGCTGACGCTGGCCGCCGGACAACTGGTGCGGGCGGCGTTTGGCGTATTGGGTCATGTGCACCAGACGCAGCATTTCTTCGACGCGGGCATCGATTTCGCTGGCCGGCAAACGATCCTGTTTGAGGCCGAAGGCGATGTTCTGCGCCACGGTCATGTGCGGGAACAGCGCGTAGGACTGGAACATCATGTTGATCGGCCGCTCGTACGGCGGCATGTCGGTGATGTCCACGCCATCGAGCAGAATCCGCCCCTCGGTCGGCCGCTCGAAACCGGCGAGCATGCGCAGCAGAGTCGATTTGCCCGAACCGGAACCGCCCAGCAGCGCGAAGATTTCGCCCTGATGGATCTCCAGGGACACATCGTCCACGGCCACGGTTTCGTCGAACTTCTTGGTGACACGATCGACTTTCACCAACACCTTTTTCGGTTGCTGATGACCTTCGAGTGCCTTGCGGTAAGTGCTGGAGGCGTTTGCCATGTGAAACTCCCAACAGGTGTCGTGTGCCTGGCCAATGTGGCCGGGCTTAAGTGGATTGCGGAACGGTCCGGAATGCCTGTCAGCTCCCACAGGGGATATGCGTTGACCTGAGTGGCCTTTGTCCGTACCGATCCGGCTTGTTCGGCGCCGCCGTCCTGGCTGCCTGGGTCGTACTTGTTGTTATTACGGGTGTCGCTGTTCACGAATGACGGATGTGCAGATGCACATCCGCCAGCCGTGGGGGCAGTAAATTGTTATCGAGTCTGGGATTGCGTCAGCGCTGACTGCGCTTCGCCGCCCGTTGCCGGCACGCTGCGCCGAACGCCTGGAAAATCTTCAGGTAGTTCGGGTTGTCCAGCACTTGCCATTCCGGGTGCCATTGCACGCCGAGGGCGAAAGTCGGGCTGTGCTCGACCGAGATCGCTTCGATCAATCCATCCGGTGCCACGGCTTCAGCACGCAGACCGGGGGCGAGGCGGTCGATGCCTTGGCTGTGAATCGAATTGACCTGAAATTCGTCGGGCAGCTCCAGCGCTTCGAACACGCCGCCAGCGATCACGCTGACCGCATGGGCTGGTGCGTATTGCACGGCCACATCCGGGCTGTCGGCTTCACGGTGGTCGAGCATGCCGGGCAGCTCGTGCACCTTTTGATGCAGGCTGCCGCCGAAGGCCACGTTCATTTCCTGGAAGCCACGGCAGATGCCGAGCACCGGAACGCCCGCCGCGATGGCTGCACGCAATAAAGGAAGGGTGGTGGCGTCGCGGGCCGGATCATGATCCGTGCCGGGGGCGCTGGCCGGGCCTTGATAGTGGAAGGGCTCCACGTTCGAGGGAGAGCCGGTGAGCAACAGACCGTCGAGCTGACCGAGCAGGTCATCGATTTCAGTCAGGTTGCCGAGGGAAGGAATGACCACCGGCAACCCTTGAGCGCCAACGCTGACAGCACGTACGTACTTGTCGCCGCTGATGTGATAGGGGTGCAGGCCAATCTGTTTGACGCACGCAGTAACGCCGATCAATGGCTTGAATGCCATTTTTATTCACCTCGAAGTCTGTCACTTGAACGAGCTTTTCCGGAGCTTAGCCTCGTTGATTTTAATTAACAACTGTCATGTAAAAAATTCTAAACGCCGTTCATCAAATCGCTTAGGTTTACCGGGGTTTGCCGGTAGATATGGCTCGAGAGTGTTAAGAAAAGCCCGAAAAATAAAGGCTGCAGGGCAGGGTGTTCGCTATTGACTTCACTTTGCCTTTCGGATTGACTGGCTGCGCAACACGGTGGTGAACATAATAATTAACAGCTAAATAGGTGCATCATGTCGGTCCCTCTGCGTACCGTTCAACTCAACGAAGCCAACGCATTCCTTAAGAAATATCCTGAGGTTTTGTACGTCGACCTTCTGATTGCGGATATGAACGGTGTGGTGCGCGGCAAGCGCATCGAACGCACCAGTCTTCATAAGGTGTACGAAAAAGGCATCAACCTGCCGGCGTCGCTCTTTGCGCTGGACATCAACGGCTCGACGGTGGAAAGCACCGGTCTGGGCCTGGATATCGGCGATGCCGATCGCATCTGCTACCCGATCCCCGGCACCCTGAGCATCGAGCCGTGGCAAAAACGCCCGACCGCTCAACTGCTGATGACCATGCACGAGATCGAAGGTCAGCCGTTCTTCGCTGACCCGCGTGAAGTACTGGCCAACGTTGTGCGCAAATTCGACGACCTCGGCCTGACCATCTGCGCGGCGTTCGAACTCGAGTTCTACCTGATCGACCAGGACAACGTGAATGGCCGTCCGCAATCGCCACGTTCACCGGTATCCGGTAAGCGTCCGGTGTCGACCCAGGTTTACCTGATCGACGATCTCGACGAATACGTTGACTGCCTGCAAGACATCCTCGAAGGCGCGAAAGAGCAGGGCATCCCGGCGGATGCCATCGTCAAGGAGAGCGCCCCGGCGCAGTTCGAAGTCAACCTGCATCACGTCTCCGACCCGATCAAGGCGTGCGATTACGCGGTCCTGCTCAAGCGTCTGGTGAAGAACATCGCCTACGACCACGAGATGGACACGACTTTCATGGCCAAGCCTTATCCGGGCCAGGCCGGCAATGGTTTGCACGTGCACATCTCGATTCTGGACAAAGAAGGCAACAACATCTTCGCCAGCGAGGATCCCGAGCAGAACGCCGCACTGCGTCACGCGATCGGCGGTGTGCTCGAGACCCTGCCGGCGCAAATGGCGTTCCTCTGCCCGAACGTCAACTCCTATCGCCGCTTCGGCGCGCAGTTCTATGTGCCGAACTCGCCGAGCTGGGGCATCGACAACCGCACTGTGGCCGTGCGCGTGCCGACCGGTTCAGCGGACGCCGTGCGCATCGAGCACCGCGTCGCCGGTGCCGATGCCAACCCGTACCTGCTGATGGCGTCGGTGCTGGCCGGTATCCACCACGGGCTTACCAACCAGATCGAGCCAGGCGCCCCGGTCGAAGGTAATAGCTACGAGCAGAACGAGCAGAGCCTGCCGAACAACCTGCGCGACGCCTTGCGCGAACTCGACGACAGCGAAGTCATGGCGCGCTACATCGACCCGATGTACATCGACGTATTCGTCGCGTGCAAGGAAAGCGAGCTGGCCGAGTTCGAGAACTCGATTTCTGACCTTGAGTACAACTGGTATCTGCATACGGTCTGAAGATCAAAAGCCCCTCACCCTAACCCTCTCCCGGAGGGGAGAGGGGACTGACCGCGTCGTCTGGAGATATCCGGCGACCTGAACGATCCAGTCGATGATGGATTCGGCAAAGATTTTTCAGGTCGGCGCAGTTACCAGACATCCCCCGATCGGTTCCCTCTCCCTCTGGGAGAGGGCTAGGGTGAGGGCAGCGATTCCCGGCCAGGCAAAGCAACCAGACCAACCCCCAAATTCCCCCTTGTCGAGCTCAAAAACAATGACCACAACCCGCAACGACTGGGAACAACGCTTCCAGTCTCTGTCCATCGAATCCCGCGCCTTCATCAACGGTGAATATCGCCCGGCGATCAGCGGCGACACTTTCGAATGCCTGAGCCCGGTCGACGGCCGCTTTCTTGCTGCCGTCGCCAGCACCGATGAAGCCGACGCCAACCTCGCCGTCGAAGCCGCGCGCCAGTCCTTCAACTCCGGCATCTGGGCGAAAAAAGCCCCGGCCGAGCGCAAGCGCGTGCTGATCCGCTTCGCCGATCTGATCCTGCAGCACCAGGAAGAACTGGCACTGCTGGAAACCCTCGACATGGGCAAGCCGATCAGCGATTCGATGAGCATCGACATCCCGGCGACCGCCAACGCGATCCGCTGGAGCGCCGAGGCCATCGACAAGATTTACGACGAAGTCGCCGCCACCCCGCACGACCAACTTGGCCTCGTCACCCGTGAGCCCTCGGGTGTGGTCGCGGCGATCGTGCCGTGGAATTTCCCGCTGATCATGGCCAGCTGGAAGTTCGCCCCGGCGCTGGCGGCGGGTAACTCGTTCATCCTCAAACCTTCGGAAAAATCACCGCTGACCGCCATCCGCATCGCGCAACTGGCGCTGGAGGCGGGCATTCCAAAGGGCGTGTTCAACGTGCTGCCGGGCTACGGCCACACCGTCGGCAAGGCACTGGCGTTGCACATGGACGTCGACGTGCTGGCCTTCACCGGCTCCACGGCGATCGCCAAGCAACTGATGATCTACGCGGGCCAAAGCAACATGAAACGCGTCTGGCTTGAGGCCGGCGGCAAAAGCCCGAACGTGGTGTTCGCCGACGCACTGGATCTGCGCGCGGCAGCCCAGGCAGCAGCCAGTGCCATCGCCTTCAACCAGGGCGAAGTCTGCACTGCCGGCTCGCGTCTGCTGGTCGAGCGCTCGATTCGCGAGCAGTTCATTCCGCTGCTGGTGGAAGCGCTGCAAGCGTGGAAACCGGGGCACGCGCTTGATCCGGCGACCACCGTCGGCGCCGTGGTCGACCAGCGTCAACTGGACAACGTGCTGCGCTACATCAGCATCGGCCGCGAGCAGGGCGCCGAGTTGATTGCCGGCGGCCAACGCACCCTCGAAGAAACCGGCGGCCTCTACGTGCAGCCAGCGATTTTCGACGGCGTGACCAATGCGATGACTATCGCCCAAGAAGAAATCTTCGGCCCGGTGCTGTCGCTGATCACCTTCGACACTGCCGAAGAAGCCCTGCAGATCGCCAACGACAGCATCTTCGGCCTCGCCGCCGGGGTGTGGACCAGCAACCTGAGCAAGGCGCACACCTTCGCCCGCGGCCTGCGCGCCGGCAGCGTCTGGGTCAACCAGTACGACGGCGGCGACATGACCGCGCCATTCGGTGGCTTCAAGCAATCGGGCAACGGTCGCGACAAATCGCTGCATGCGTTCGACAAGTACACCGAACTGAAAGCGACCTGGATCAAGCTCTGACTCTTTTACAGCGGCGGCCGCCCCTGGTTGGCGGCCCTCGGAGAAACCTATGAAACAGCAACACGTAAACAGCTACTACGCCGCCACCCGCAACGAAGTCATCGACTTCCCGATTCTCGAAGAAGCGCTGGACTGCGACGTCTGCATCATCGGCGCCGGTTATACCGGCCTGTCCTCGGCGCTGTTCCTCAGCGAAGCCGGCTACAAAGTCACGGTGCTGGAAGCGGCGAAAGTCGGCTACGGCGCCAGCGGGCGCAACGGCGGGCAACTGGTCAATTCCTATAGCCGCGACGTCGATGTCATCGAAGAGCGCTACGGCGACAAGACTGCAGAAATCCTCGGCAGCATGATCTTTGAAGGCGCCGACATCATTCGTTCGCGCATCAAGGATTACGACATCAAGTGCGACTACCGCCCGGGCGGTATTTTCGCGGCGATGAACAAGAAACAACTCAATGGCCTGGCCGAGCAGAAGCGCAATTGGGAGCGCTACGGCAACCGCAATCTGAAGATGCTCGATGCAGCGGATATTCGTCGCGAAGTCGGCTCCGACGCTTACGTTGGCGGCTTGCTGGACATGCAGGGCGGCCACGTTCATCCATTGAATCTGGCGTTAGGGGAGGCCGCTGCCATCGTGCGTTTGGGCGGCAAGATCTACGAGCAATCGGCGGCGGTGGAAATCACCTACGGCGAGCCGATCACCGTGCGCACTGCCAAAGGTCTGGTCCGCGCCAAATATTTGCTGATCGCCGGCAACGCTTATCTGCCGCAAGGCCTCGACAATCGCGTCACCGCGAAAAGCATGCCGTGCGGCTCGCAGATCGTCGTCACCGAACCGCTGACCGAGCAGCAGGCGCGCAGCCTGATCACCAATAATTACTGCGTCGAGGACTGCAACTATCTGCTGGATTACTACCGCCTCACCGCTGACAACCGCCTGCTTTACGGTGGTGGTGTGGTCTACGGCGCGCGGGAGCCGGACGATATCGAGCAGCTGATCCGGCCGAAGATCCTCAAGACCTTTCCGCAGCTCAAGGACGTGAAGATCGACTACCGCTGGACCGGCAACTTCCTGCTGACCATGTCGCGCATGCCGCAATTCGGCCGCATCGAAAAGAACGCCTACTACATGCAGGGCTACAGCGGCCACGGCGTCACCTGCTCGCACCTGGCCGGCAAACTGATCTCGGAAATGATCCGCGGCGACGCCGAACGCTTCAACGCCTTTGCCTCCTTGCCGCACATGCCGATGCTCGGCGGTCGCACCTTCTCCGCACCGCTTACCGCACTGGGTGCCGTCTACTACTCCCTGCGCGACCGCTTCGGCGTCTGATTGACCTTGCCGGCGGCGGTCCGAAAGGCCTCGCCGGTTTTTCACTTATGCAAAAGCACTGATGTCCACTGTGGGAGCGAGCCTGCTCGCGAAGAGGCCATATCAGGCGACATCGATTCGCCAGACACTACGCTTTCGCGAGCAGGCTCGCTCCCACAGTGACTGTATTGCCAAGGCCAACAGGACTTTTGCCGCACCATCCATCGAACCTGCTGAGCAACACCGGCAAACGTGATTTAATAGCCGCCTTTCACGGTTCCGGGACACGGGAGCAACGTGATCCGCGCGACCTGCGCGTCACCCGCCACCCACCCCCATCGCCCTTAAGTCGCTCTTACATAAGGCTGTCATGGATACGGGTTCTCGACTCAAACTAGTACGCGAAAGCTACAAACTCTCCCAGCGCGAGCTCGCCCGGCGTAGCGGCGTGACCAACGCGACCATCTCGCTGATCGAACAGAACCGCGTCAGCCCCTCCGTCAGCTCGCTGAAAAAGCTGCTCGAAGGCATACCGATGTCCCTGGCCGACTTCTTCACCTTCGACCAGCCCCCGCGCGAACACCAATACGTGTTCCGCGCCAACGAACAACCCGACCTCGGCCGCCACGGCCTGCGTCTGCTGCTCATCGGCGCCTCCGTCCCTAGCCGGCAGATGCGCCTGCTCCGCGAACAATATGCCCCCGGCGCCAGCTCCGGCGAAGAGCCGATCGTGCATGCCGAAGGCGAAGAGTGCGGCTTGGTCACGCGCGGCACGGTGGAATTGACCGTGGACGGGCAGGTGAGTGTGCTGAGTGCGGGGGATGGGTATTACTTTCCGACGACGCTGCCGCATAAGTTTCGCAATATCGGGGCGGATGAGGCGGAGATTATTAGTGCGAATACGCCGGCGAATTTTTGAAAAGCCTAAAATATTGACGGCGGATGGTGATTATCCAATATCGCCATGCGGTTTCTTAGCCTGCCTCGTCCCAGCGTTTGTAATGTTGACGGTGATCGCTGGCGCTTTGCGTAGAAAAATTCTCCGGTTATATCCTTTCTTAGGGATTGATTATGTCTAGATCTCAAATGGAGCTTGAGCTGATTGACGAGCTTTCAGGTTATAAGAAAAAAATCATTGCTGATGCGGGCAAGGCTTGGGAGAGTTGCGACTTTACGGTTAGCGAGCCCAATCTGGTAAGAAGCTTTGCAATGGATCAAGGTAAGGGCGTTGACTATCTGAACTCTACTTTAGCTTCGAATTTCAATTTGGCTCAGAATCGTTATGTTTTAAAATTTGCCGCCGCATTTACACATCAGCGGCCTTATGTCAGGCGTAAGAGTTCGAACGTTCAATTGCGAAAAGGCACAAACCCTACGGAACAATGCGAGCTCGCTGACTTGGGTTTTATATCTGTTTTTGTCGATTGCAATAAAACTGTGATCGCGTCTCGCTCGACTTTTTTTCAAGCTAAAAAAGAGGAGTGCATCGATAACTTAACTCAGCAATGGCTTTACGATTTTGACGACGGCTTTGAATATAGACACTCCTCCTTTTGGGAATTGACCAATTGCGTTTCTCCGATACGGGACTTTCCGGATTGGAGTGAGGGCCGTTCCACTGCCTTCCAATATTTGCTTCTTCTAGACAGTAAGAAGGTAAGGGTGCGATTAAGCCCTTGGAAAGTGGATCATACGCATGATTTTGGCTTCTTTTTTTATCGGTTATTGACTCTCGGAGCCGGCGTGTCTTATCTGCCCGCAGACAGTAAAGCAGGGGGGTTTTCATCTATCGTCAATGATGTCTTGCGCATGGCATCTGGTCATATGGCAGGCAAGGGTCGAGGTAGTATAGATCTAGATAAGGTTGTCGATTTTTTCAATGATTTTAGAGAGCATGAAAAGTATTTTGCTGACTCGCCGTCTGGGGAAGGGTTTCCGATGTTCATTGCGATAATGCAGGATACTGACCGCAGGTTGAAGGCTGAGAATTGATGGCTGGTTTCACAATAAGCAAAGGGTGACACGATTCAATATGAAAAGTGATCTGTCACCCTAGGGAGCGGTTACGTGGGGTAGCTTTCGTTTGATTTTTGTGGATCTAAATCTCTCGAGCGTGGAAAAATTAACTTGCTTCGATAGTAGAGAACACGAGTCAAACTAGAGAATCAAACCCCCGACGCTCAATCACCCGAAACACATCACTAACATCCTGAACCATGATCCTGGCGATGTTGGTGACGGTGTTGATGTCGTGTTCGGCATAGTCGGGGAGGCTGGTGCAGGCGATGAGGTCGAGGTATTTGAGAACGGCGTTGAGGCGTTCGGAGAGACAGGCGTGGAGGTCGCGTAGCGGTGCGTCTTCGTTGATGAGGAGGACAGGTTGCTCCGTGGCGGGGTGAGACATGTGTGAATAGTGGTGAAGTGGCGGATGGTTCATCGGAACACCTTTAGCTCATTAGGAATTTGCCACCGCTCGCTGCGAAACGAGGTGGGTGGCAGCTATGCGCGGGTTCGCAGACCGAGGAGCTAAGACCCGGCAGACCCGAAGGTCTCCCACGCACAGCCGCCATTAAATGAAGCACAGGCATGCTGCCGGGCCGTATTTTGCCGGGTGTGAACTTAACTCGCTAGGGCTGCGAAACCCTTTCGCCAACTGAGGTCGGCGACGGGTTCACTTTAGGCAGTGATTTCGCCTGTCGCAACCGGCCTGTAGGACGCAGAACCGCTGCTTGTAGCGACCGGGCTTCTTCAACCTTTTATAAGGAGTCAGCGTAATTTGGGCCGTATAGCGTTGCTAACGAAATGGATTAACCATTATTGATCCCGGTTCGCAGCCCATCAGTCGCAAGCTCCCTCGCCAAGCGGTGCGTTTTCCTACGCATTTTTCAGAATTTGAAGTTTGTGGACATTGCCATTCGTCAGCCCCTCTGCATTTTCGCCGCTCGCCTGATTCCAATGCATACCTTACCCCCGCAAAGGAACCGCCAACATGCGCCCAGTCAAACTCGCAGCACTGACGCTAGCCACGCTGTTATCCGCCACCTCGCTCTACGCGACAGCCGCCAGCGACACCCCGGCACCCACCGCCAACGACGGCAACAGCCAGACCAACCCGAGTGCGCCGGAAGATATTCATTCCAACGGTGCCACCGTGCCCAAAGGCACACAGGGCAACACCACCAACAATGACGGCTCTACACCTTCGGGTTCCAAGCCCAGTGGTTCGAAGCAATCGAACGACAGCGGCACGAGCAGCGGTGCTGGTCAAGGTTGAAGCTGTTTGCAGATACAGCAAGCCCGGCATCAAGCCGGGCTCTCTGTCAGGCAATCCTCGATGACCGAGGTTACTTAGCCTTCCAGTTCCCGCCGCTGTTTTCACAATCAATCTTCGCCTGCGCCAAGTGCTCACCGTTGTAGTAATACGTGGTGACTTTGGCGTTGTCGGGCATGTTCAGCGGTTTGGCGCTTTTGTCTTTGCTGGTCGAGTGCGGGTTGGCGAGGGATTCCTGGGTGAGGCGGGCGGTGCAGGTGGCCTGGTAGTGGTCGTCGCAGCGATCGACTTTTTTCTTGGTGGCGTTGAGGGTGTCCTTGGTTTCGTTGCTGCATGACCAGTTGATGGAGTCCACCGGCATGCCTTCGTATTCGTAACAGCTATGGGTTTCAACGGCGGGCACTGCGGCGCTGGAGGAGCGGGTCTGCACGTCGCAGCCTTCGGCCATGACGCAGGTGGGGATGATGGCGAACGTGGCGATCAGGAGCAGCAGTCGGGTTTTCATCGGCAATTCCTCTCCAATGGCGCCGCGTCTGATCGGATTTGGCGCTTGTCTGGTTTCGAGGCGGCTAGGGCGGGCAAGGTTCAATCGGCTTTGCGCTGCGCCATCTTCGCGTACACTGCGCAACAATCAGAAACATTCAGCGCAGGATTCGATTCCCATGGCCCAAACCCTCGAACGCGCTATCGCCATTGCCGCCACGGCCCACACCGGGCAGGTGGACAAGGGCGGGGCGCCGTACATTCTGCATCCGCTGAAAGTCATGTTGCGCATGCACACGCTGGAAGAACGCATCGTCGCTGTGCTGCACGATGTGGTCGAGGATTGCGGGGTGAGTCTGGATGATTTGCGCGGGGAAGGATTCAGCGAAGAGGTGCTGGCGGCGATTGCGGCGGTGACCAAAGTGCCCGGCGAGTCCTACGAGGATTTTGTCGACCGCGCCGCGCAAAACCCGATCGGCCGGGTGGTGAAGCTGGCGGATCTGGAGGAGAACAGCGATATCTCGCGGATCGCCTCGCCGAGTTGGGAGGATCTGGAGCGGATCGAGAAATATCGGCGGGCGATTGCACGCTTGCGTATGTAAGACGTATTGGATTCTTGTGGGAGCGAGCCTGCTCGCGAAGGCGATAGATCAGTTATTTATCTGTGACTGGCAGGATGCTTTCGCGAGCAGGCTCGCTCCCACAGGAAAATAGTGGTGTCTCACAAAATAGCCAGGAAGGCGAACCATGAAATCCATTGTGTGCTTGTTGATTGCGGCTGGTTTTGGCGCGTTGTTGCAGTTTGAAGGCGTACCCCACGGCTTGCTGCTGGGCTCGATTGTCGTTACCGCGTTGTTTGCCAGTAAAACCGGCATTGCCCCGGCAACTCCTTATGGACTGGGCTACATCCAGGTCACGCTGGGCATCGCCACCGGGCTGATGTTCGAAGCATGGGACAGCGAAACGGCCGCAACAATGTTGCCCAGCCTTGGCGTATTGCTGATCTGCCTGAGCGTACAAATTGCACTCGCCGGATGGTGGCTGACACGCGGTGCCGGATGGAATCGCACCGATGCACTGCTGGCGGTGTATCCCGGCGCATTGGCCGCAGTGTTCGATTTGCTCGAGTCGGAAAAGGCTTCGAGCAAAGTCATCATCGTGCATCTGATGCGGCTGCTGTTGATCACCGTACTGGTGAGTTTGCTCATTCCCGGGCAAGCAGCGGTGGCTGAAGTCGCCAGCGATCCGTTGACCACAGGCATGGCGCTGACCGCGTTCTCTGTCATCGCGCTGAGCGTATTGCTCGGACGCTTGCTGTTGCTGGTCGGCGTCCCGGCGCCGTTCATGCTTACCGCGATCATCATCACCGCTGTATTTGTGAAGTCGGGATGGCTGCACGGCTTTCACATGCCGGAGTGGAGCCTGAACCTGGCCGCACTGATTCTCGGCGTGCGCATCGGCTCACGTTTTCAGGGACTCGGCATCGCAGAACTGGCGCGGCACGGGCGCACCGCTCTGGTTTCGGTCGGCTTGATGATCATCGTTGCAGCGGCGTTTGCCGAGGTGGCTGCGCGCTGGCTGGGCAGTGATCCGCTGGCGCTGTGGCTGGCGTACATGCCGGGCGCGATCGAGACGATTGCGATTGTCGCGTTTGGCGGCGGGCTGAACGTGGTGTTTATCCTGACGCATCACTTGAGCCGGATGGTGTTGCTGCATTTTGCTCCGGCGTTGTTGGTGCAGGTCAGGCGGGTGCGCCAGGAAACTTGAAGCAAGCCAGTGCTGCCTGGCGATTGCGGCGTGTCATTCAGATCCATCCCCCTCAGCCCAGCCCTTTCCCCCAGGGCGGCTGCGGCGCATAAGCGGCTTCGTGAGCAATTGCTGGGCTCGGTTTGACGCGCTGTCAGGCGTGGCCCAAGGCAATCGCGAACGACACGACGATCATGCAGGCGAAGGCGAAGTTGAGATTCATGGGCTGTTCATCCTGAGCTTTTGAGAGTGGGGCCATTGTGAACAGGCGCAGCGCAAAGAAAAAATTCGCCGTGTTGATTCCAATGATCGAAAGCATTGATAGCCGTTGCGTTTGTATTTGCCTGAGACTTTCGCTAGTGTCGCTGAAACCTGCAACTACAAGCACAAACAGGCATAACCATGCACGACCACTCCATCGCCGAATTGCCGTCCCTGCGCCGGCAGAAAATCCTTTTGCTTCTCGAACGTGACGGCAAGGTCATGGCCTCCGAACTGAGCCAGCATTTCGCAGTGTCCGAAGACACCATCCGCCGCGACCTTGCCGAGCTGGACAGCGCCGGACTGGTGCAGCGGGTGCATGGCGGGGCGTTGCCGCGACCGAAAGACTCGGGCAAAGATTACTTCACCCGTCTGGATGAGACCGACGAGGTCAAGGTGCGCCTGGCGCAATTGGCGGCGCAGCACATCGAGGATGGGCAGATTGTGCTGTTCGATTCCGGCTCGACCACCTTGCAGGTGGCGCGCGCGTTACCGTCCGATATCCGCATCACCGCCGTGACCGCTTCACCGCTGACGGCGATTGCCTTGTCCGAATACAAGGGCGTGAAAGTGATTCTGGCGGGCGGTGAATTGAATCCGCATTCGATGTCGGCCAGTGGTCAGGAAGCGCTGCGACTGCTGGCGGGAATCAAGGCGGATCTGGCAATTACCGGGGTGTGTGCGATTCATCCCGAGGTCGGGATCACCTCGCTGCATTTCGATGAAGTGCCGATCAAACAGGCGATGCTCGACAGTGCAACGCGGGTGATTGCGGTGACCACGGCAGACAAGCTGGGTGCGGTGGAGCCGTTTGTGGTCGCGCCGTGCACGCGCCTGCATAGGTTGATTACCGAGCGGCATCCGGGGGCGAATGTCGAGGATTATCGGCGGCTGGGGATTGTGGTGGAGCAGTTGCCGGATTGAGTTTTGTGTGGGGTTTGAGGGCCTCTTCGCGAGCAGGCTCGCTCCCACAGGGTGTTGTGTCGTGCACAAATCCAATGTGGGAGCGAGCCTGCTCGCGATAGGGCCAGTGAATTCAGCGCAACCGCTCAAGCATCTGGTAATACCACATCCCCGCCGCCAGCAACGGATTGCCCAGCAGGTCGCCCATTGGCACGCGGATGTGCTGGCACGCGGCGAAGGTGTCGAATTGCTCCATTTGCCCGGTGATCGCGCGGCTCATGATCTCGCCCATGATGTGCGTGGTGGCGATGCCATGTCCCGAGTAGCCCTGGCAATACCAGACGTTGTCCGAGAGCTTGCCCAGTTGCGGGATGCGGTTGATGACGATGCCCATCGCGCAGCTCCACTGGTAATCGATCGGCACGCCTTTTAGCGCCGGGAACGTGCGCTCGATGCACGGGCGCAGTTCCGCAGCAATGTCGCGCGAATCCTTGCCGCTGTAGTTGGCACCGCCGCCGAACAGCAAGCGGCCGTCGGCGGTCAGCCGGTAGTAATCGAGGACGAAGCGGCAGTCGTACACGGCGAGGTCTTCGGGGTTGATCTGTTTTGCCAGATCACCCAGCGGCGCGGTGGTGACGATGCCGCCCATGGCCGGGAAGATCTTGCCCTTGAGCTGACCCGGTTCGAGCTTGTGATAGACGTCACCGGCGAGCATCACCTGATTGGCGTCGATCTGACCGTGAGCGGTGCGCACGCCAGGTGTGTCGCCGTGAATGATCTCCAGCACTTCACTGTTTTCGAAGATCTGCGCGCCCAGGCTTTCGGCTGCGCGTGCTTCGCCAATGCACAGGTTGAGCGGGTGCAGGTGCATGTTGCGGGTGTTCTTGATGGCGCCGTGGTAGAGCTCGCTTTGCAGCAGGTCGCGAACCTGGCTGCGGTCGAGCAGGCTCACTTCATCGCCCAATCCGCGACGCACGGCTTCGTCGTAATCCTTTCGCAGATCGACCATGTGGCTCGGCTTGTACGCCGCGTGCAAGTGGCCGTGTTTGAGGTCGCACTGGATCGCATATTTCTCGACGCGCTCGCGGATGATTTCATGCCCGCGCCAGCGCAGATGCCAGATGAAATCGTCCACGTCATCGCCCAGTTTCGCGCGCATCTGTTTGCGCATCGCACCGTCGCCGGAAAGGCTGCCGGTGACTTGCCCGCCATTGCGCCCGGTGGCGCCCCAGCCGATCTTGTGGCTTTCGACGATGGCGACTTTCAGGCCTTTTTCCGCCAGTTCAACGGCAGTGGCGACGCCAGTGAAACCGCCGCCGATGATCACCACATCGACCTTGTGCCGGCCTTGCACGGTCGGGTAGTCGGTGTCGTGGTTGAGGGTGGCGGTGTAATAGGAATTGCAGCGAATGGTCATGTCAGGGTCCACAAAAATTCTAGTTCGAAGTGCATTCCCTGTGGGAGCGAGCCTGCTCGCGAAAGCGGTGTGTCAGTCACCCAAAATGTTGAATGTGACGACGCCTTCGCGAGCAGGCTCGCTCCCACAGGTTCGGTGTTGGATCTTTAAGCCTCGGTCAGGTACCACCGCCAATCCTGCTCACCCACTTCAGCCATGAACTGCCGATACTCGGCACGCTTTACCGCCAGATACACACCAAGAAATTCCTGCCCCAATGCCTCCCGTGCCCACGTGGAATTTTCCAGCGCCTGCAACGACGTCAGCCAATCGGTCGGCAGCAGTTCTTTCGCCTGGGCATAACCATTGCCCTCGACCGGCGCCCCCGGATCCAGCTCTTCACGAATGCCACGATGAATGCCGGCGAGGATCGCCGCCGCTGCCAGATACGGGTTGGCGTCGGCGCCGCAGATGCGGTGTTCGATGTGTCGCGTAGGGGCCGGGCCGCCGGGTACGCGCAGGCTGACCGTGCGGTTGTCGACGCCCCAGGTCGGCGCCAGTGGCGCGTAGCTGTTGGCCTGGAAACGCCGGTAAGAGTTGGCGTTGGGGCAGAACAGCAGCAGCGAATCGAGCAGGGAGGCGAGCATGCCGCCGATCGCCGTGCGCAACAGCGGCGTGCCGGCCGGGTCTTCAGTGGCGAACAGATTACGCCCCTCGGCATCGGCGAGGCTGACGTGCATGTGCATGCCGGTGCCGGCCAGATCATCGAACGGCTTGGCCATGAACGTCGCCTGCATGCCGTGCTTGTGCGCCACGCCTTTGACCAGACGTTTGTAGCGTACCGCCTGATCCATCGCCTCCAGTGCGTCGCCATGTTCGAGGGTGATTTCGACCTGACCCGGCGCGTATTCGGAGATCGCCGTGCGCGCCGGAATGCCGTGCAGTTTGCACGCGCTGTAGAGGTCGGCGAGGAACGGCTCGATCTGCTCCAGCTCGCGTAAACCGTAGACTTGCGTGTGTCGCGGTCGCCCGCCGTCGGCGTCCAGCGCCGGTTGCGGGCGGCCGTTGTGATCGCGTTTGGCGTCGAGCAGATAGAACTCCAGCTCGCACGCCATGATCGGGTGGAAACCCTCGGCCTTCAGTCCGTCGATCGCCTTGATCAGCAGGTGCCGAGGGTCAGCGATGCTCGCCGGCAGGCCCTCGCTCGGGTGCATGCTGACCTGTACGGCGGCGGTCGGAATCTGTCGCCACGGCAGGCGCACCAGACTGCCTTGCAGCGGATAGGCGCGGCAGTCGATGTCGCCCACATCCCAGACCAGTCCGGAGTTTTCCACGTCCTCGCCTTGTACGGTCAGGCCGAGGATGGTGCTCGGCAGTGGTCGGCCGCTTTCATACACGGCGAGCAGTTCTTCACGGTGCAACAGCTTGCCGCGCGGCACGCCGTTGGCGTCGAGAATGAACAGTTCGATCATGTCGATATCGGGGTTCTGTTCGAGGAACAGGCGTGCGTCTTCAATGGCTGCGAATTTCATGGCAAATCACTCACGGTGGCGCCGCACAGGCGCGCAGATTCGGCCGGACACGACGCGACAAGAAGGCGTAGGTGTCCCGGCAGGGATATCAGGAAAATCGGGAAATCGACTGTCGCGGTTCAGCTCACGCGATCAGACGGGAACGGCGATATCCGGCGGGCGTGCGGAGTGACGCAGCTTGGAGCGGCGCAGGGCCATGGGCAGATTGACGATGCGGTTCATACGCGGCCCCTGTTGCAGAGGGCGCGTACAGCAGAGACGTACAACCTTTGGGGTTGTTGTGGTGACGTACTCATAACGCGTGTTTCCGTTGGCGGAAAGCGTCGGCGGCAGGGCAGGCCCGGCGACCGGTGTGCCCGGATAGTAAGGGGGAATTCGCGCGCGTGTAAACGGAAGATTCGTCGGTGGCGCTTTCCACCGTTTGGGCTAATTGACCGAGTTGCCTTTTTCGCGAGCAGGCTCGCTCCCACAGGAGAATGCATTTCAACTGTGGGAGCGAGCCTGCTCGCGAATGGCCGCACCTCGGTCCCGAGCGGACGCGCCGGGCCATCTCGTTGTTTGCCGCTGAGCCATTCAGCGCAGCACGTAGTCGTCCGGCTCCGGCGCGGGGGGCAATGGCGAGACGCCCAGTTCGTACAACACATCGCGCTCCAGGGTGCGCACCAGTGCATCGGTCGGCAGATCGTTTTCATCGCGCCCGAACGGATCTTCGAGTTCATCGGCAATCGCGTCAAAGCCGAAAAAGGTGTAGCTGACAATTGCCGTGAACAGCGGCGTCAACCAACCCAGCGATTGCGCCATGGCGAACGGCAGCAGCAGGCAGAACAGGTAGATGGTGCGGTGCAGCAGCAGGGTGTAAGGGAAGGGCAATGGCGTGTTCTTGATCCGGTCGCACACCGCCTGGGCCTGGCTCAGGCAGGTCAGGTGATTGGCCAGCAACTGATAACGCCATGGCGACAGCACACCGGCCGTTTCCAGCGCTGAGCACTGGCGCCCGAGCTGATGAAGGATCTGTCCGCAGTGATCCGGCGCAGCCCCATCGATCGGTGGGCTGACCCAGTCGGTGCTGGCCTGCTCCTCGCTGTCTCCACGCAGCCGTGCATTCAACGCGTGGGCGAAACCGCACAGGTTGCGCAACAGTTGCCCACGCAGGCGCGTGTCATCGATGCCTTGGGTTTCGCGCATCACCGCGCGCACCCGCAGCAGCACCTCGCCCCAGGCCTTGCGCCCCTCGTACCAACGGTCGTAACAGGCGTTGTTGCGAAAACTCAGGAAAATCGACAGCGACAGGCCGAGCAGGGTGAACGGTGTCGAATTGATCTGGGCGAAGTAGCTCGGCACCAGAAGTTCGATCAGCACAATCGCCGCCGCCAGCAGTGTCAGCATCAAGGTGCGCACGGCGATGCGTTTGGCGATCGAGCCTCTAAGGGTGAACAGCACGGCGAACTGATTGGGTCTCGGTCTGACGATCATCTCGCGGTCCCGGTTGCGCGGCGAATCAGCCGCCGGTCATGTTCATGAAACGCACCACTTGCACGTCGTCGTTGACTTCGAAATTGTGTCGATACGGCTTGAGTTTCATCGCCTCGATGATCGCGTTTTCCAGGCGTTCCGGGTGGCCGGGATGGGCGCGCAACACCGCTTTGAGGTCCATCGAATGCTCGTTGCCCAGACACAGCAGCAAGCGACCTTCGACGGTCAGGCGCACGCGGTTGCAGGTACCGCAGAAGTTGTGGCTGTGCGGCGAAATGAAGCCCAGACGAATGTTCGGCGCCTCGGCCACGCGCCAGTAGCGCGACGGCCCTTGCGTCGATTCGGTCGAGTCGATCAGGGTGAAGCGTTCGGCGATGCGTTCGCGCACTTGCGCGCTGGAGTAGAAGGATTCGGCGCGGCTGTGTTCGGCGATCGCGCCCAGCGGCATCTCTTCGATGAAGGAAATATCCAGATCACGCTCGATGGCGAAACTGACCAGATCGTTGATCTCGTGATCGTTGCGGCCCTGCATCACCACGCAATTGAGTTTGGTGCGGGTGAAACCGGCGGCACGGGCGGCATCGATGCCGTCGATGACCTGCGCCAGATCGCCGGTACGGGTCAGCTCTTTGAAGCGCTGCGGATCGAGGCTGTCGAGGCTGATGTTGAGGCGCTTGACCCCGGCGTCGAACAGCGGCCTGGCCAGTCGGCCCAATTGCGAGCCGTTGGTGGTCAGGCACAGCTCGCGCAGGCCGGGCAGGGCGGCGATCTGTTCGCAGAGTTGCACGACGCCGGGGCGGATCAGCGGCTCGCCACCCGTGAGGCGGATCTTGCGCGTGCCGAGGGCGACGAAACTTTGCGCCACCTGGAACAGCTCTTCGAGGGTGAGGATCTGCTGGCGCGGCAGGAACTGCATGTCCTCGGCCATGCAATAGACGCAGCGAAAATCGCAGCGGTCGGTCACCGACAGACGCAGATAATCCACGCGGCGGTTGTGACCATCGATCAATTCACGCTGTGTCATGGGCTCGCCTCGTGGATGTGGAGCGCCGTCAGCGGGCGCAGATCGCGCAGGGTAGGCTGCGCTCGCCACGCCGTCCAATCACTCTGGCTGACCGAGTGATTGACGGCGTCGATGATGCCTTACGGTGCGCCAAACATTGCCGTCCAGTAAATGCCGGCGTTGCTTTTCGGATCGGTCGCGTAAGCGGCGCCCAGTTCCTGATATTGCGGATTCATCAGATTGGCGCAATGCCCGGGGCTGGCGAGCCAGCCGTCGACGACCTTGCCGACGGTGTCTTGCCCGGCGGCGATGTTCTCGCCGACCAGTTGCCCACTGTAACCGGACAGCTCGGCGCGGTCGCCTGGGGTGCGGCCGTCGCGGTCCTTGTGGTCGAGGTAATTGTTGTTGGCCATGTCGCGGCTGTGATCCTGAGCGACCGTGCCCAGCGTGGCGTTCCAGGCCAGCGGTGCTGCCGCTGCGAAGGACTGGCCGCCGCACTGGCGCGCCTGGCCGCGCGCGGTATTGAGTTGCGCCAGCAGCTTTTGCCCTTCGCTTTGTGCATCGCCGAGTTTCGCCGTCAGCAACGGCCGCGCAAGGACGATGCGCCAGTCGCGGTCGACACGGTTGACGCCAATATCGACAAACTGCGGATCGAGCACCACCTGACAGAAGCTTTCCTGAATCGCCTTCATTGCTGACGCCGCATCGCGCGGGCCATTGAGGGTGATCGCCTGCACGTTGACCATCGGGTAGTGGGCGCTGGTCATGGCCTGCTGCAGATCGACCGTGCCGCTGGCGGGCAGGCGCAGACGTGGATCGGCCGACAGCGGTGGCAACTCGTTCGATGCCTGCGTGCCACAACGCTGCGGCTGGCTGCGATAGCTGTTGATCGACTCGATCAATTGCAATTCATCGGCGGCCAGCGCCGAGGTGGCGAACACCACGCCCAGCGACAATGCGGCATAACGCAAAACGGACGGCATGAAGCGCATGGAAATCTCCCTTGAGCTGAATGCGCCCATGATGCGCGAAAGGCCCCCGGTGAGTGAATGTGTTTTTCTTTGCGGCGGATTTTTTCTGCGCTGGTGTGCCCGTGCATTTGCTCGCTACACTCTGCGAAGACCCCGCAAACCGGGCGTCTCACCGACGTAACATCTTGCCCCGGGCGGGCGCTGACGGAAGAACCGACATGGGATCGAAAGGCTTGGCGGGCGGTTTGTTGTGGATCTTTTTGACCGGCGCGGCATGGGCCGGGGCGCAGGCGCCGATCGAGGCCAAGGCCGAACAGAAAGCCGAGGTGCTGGAGGAGAAAGCGGCGGATAAAGTCAGCGCTGCTCCGGCGCCGAAATCCGAGGCCATCACCCCCACCGAAGCGCAAGCGGTGGATCCGGCCGGCGCCGCGCCGCTGGACGATCCGCTGACCTGTCTGGCGCGCAGTATCTATTGGGAAGCCAAGGGCAAGGACACCCCGGAAATGGAAGCCGTCGCCAGTGTGGTGATGAATCGCCTCGGCCACGACGGCTTTCCCGACACAGTGTGCGCGGTGGTCAAGCAAGGATCGGAAAGCGGCAATTGCCAGTTTTCCTGGTGGTGCGATGGCAGGCCCGATCAGGTCAAGGAAGACGCCGAATACGCGCTGGCCAAGGAAATCGCCGGCAAGGCGTTGAACCGTCAGCTCAAGGACCGCACGCGCGGCGCCCTGTATTTTCACGATCGCGGCGTGCACCCGAGCTGGGCCAAGGCCTATCGCAACACGGCGCAGACCGGCAGGTTCCTGTTCTACAAACCCGCCGGAGGCGACGCGCGTTAACTGGCGTGGGTATTGAGAATGCTCGCCACCTGTTGCGGCTGGCAGTTCAGATACGGTGACTTTTGCAGCCAGCGCTGATCCGGATACCAGGAAAACATGAACTGGCCGTTCTTCAGGCGATCGATCACCTGTTTGGCGATCTGCGGCCGTACGGCGGGGCAACCCTGACTGCGGCCGATGCGCCCCTGACGCTTGCTCCACAGCGGGTTCACGTAACTGGCGGCATGAATCACGATCGCGCGATCACGGGCCAGATCATTGAAACCGGGCTCCAGACCATCCATGCGCAGCGAATAGCCGTGAGTACCTTCGTAGCTTTCCTGAGTGCGGAACAGACCGAGGCTGGACTGATAACTGCCTTCGCGATTGGAAAACTGCGTGGCGAAGTTTTCCCCGGAGTTGGAACCGTGGGCAACCAGATCACGCAGCACCAGTTTCTTTTTGCTCAGATCGAAGATCCACAGGCGGCGTTCGGTGGACGGTTGCGAATAATCGATGATCGCCAGATGCCGCGAGGGTTTCGCGCCGTTGTTGACCGCGCATTGCATGGCGTTCAATGCACCTTTGAGCGCCTGGGGATTGAGTTCCGGCGCGGCGTGGGCGAGGCTGTTGTAGAGAACCGGCGATGGCTTGCCGGCGGCAAATACTGGGCTGGTCACGGCGACAAGGGTCGCGGTGCTCAACAGAAGTCGGCGCAAAAACGTCAACATTTTATAAAGTGTCCTCAACTTGCTACATAAACGGCACTTTGGCTCCTGACTCCCAGTCAATACCCGCAGGCTCGCGGTTCGAGCCTGACTGTTCAGCGCACCTGATGTAAGGTTGACCGTCATCTGGACGGCCATGGATTGGAGTAAAGCAGTTGTTCAAAAAGTACGCATGCTACTTGAGCATTTGTTTGCTCGCTGCGCCGTTTGTCGCTTGCGCCGATGAGCCGCTGCCCCCGCTCGAAACCCTGCCGACGTCGGAAACGCAATTGCCGGTCGAGCCGCGCAGCCCGTTGCAGGCGGTTTTGATCAGCCTGGCGCAGTCGTGCCCGGCCATTGCTCCGCGCCTCAGTGGCCCGGCGTTGAGCCAATTGCAGGCGTTTTATGAACAGCAGGACTGGATGCCGGTGTGGGCGAGTGAGTCGGCACGCTTGCCGGCATTGCGCGCGCAATTGCAACAGTTGGCCGATGATGGGTTGAATCCGAATCGCTATGCGGTCGCGACGACACCGCCGCAGGATGGCGAGCTGTGCGCCGACATCGACATCAGCCGCAACTACCTGCAGGCCTTGCAGGATCTGCATTACGGCCGTCTGTTGCAATCGCATTTCGAACCGCTGTGGCGTGTCGACGGCCCGCCGACCGATCGTCAGGCGCAACTGCTCAGCATTGCCGTGCCGGGCATGAACGATATTGCTGCGGCGTTCGACCTGGCGCGTCCGCATCTGCCGCAATATCAAAGCCTGCGTCAACTGTACGCCGCGCAACGCTTGCAAGCCCTGCCGCAATGGCAGCCGGTGGGCAACGGCCCGTTGCTGCGTCCGGCGATGGAAGACCCGCGCGTGCCGGAACTGGCCCGTCGTCTGTACAACGGAGGTTATCTGACACACGCACTGGTGACACCGGACAACGCCTACGATGACGTGCTGGTGGAAGCGGTGAAGCACTTTCAGGCCAGTCATTCGTTGCAGGCTGACGGTGTGGTCGGGCCGGGCACCATTGCCGAGCTGAACATCAGCCCGCTGACCCGCCGCGATCAGTTGCGCGTCAATCTGGAACGTTTCCGCTGGATGGCCCAGGACATGGAGCCCAGTGGTCTGGTGGTGAATGTCGCGGCCGCTGAGCTTACGCTGTATCAGGGCGGTCAACCGGTGTGGCAGACCCGCACCCAGGTCGGCCGCGCCGAACGCCAGACGCCGCTGCTCAAATCCCGCGTCACCCGCCTGACGCTGAATCCGACCTGGACCGTACCGCCGACCATCTGGAAAGAAGACAAGCTGCCGGAAATCCGCAAGGATCAGACGTTCCTCAGCCGTCAGAACCTGCAAGTGCTCGATGCCAACGGTCAGCCTCTGGCGGCAGCGGACATCGACTGGGACAACCCCGGCAATATCCTCCTGCGCCAGGACGCCGGCCCACGCAATCCGCTGGGGCAAATGGTCATCCGTTTCCCCAACCCGTTCTCGGTGTACCTGCACGACACGCCGAGCAAGGCGCTGTTCGACAAAGGCCCACGGGCGTTCAGCTCCGGTTGCGTGCGCGTCGAGCACCCGCTGCAACTGCGCGATCTGCTGCTGTCCCCGGCAGAAAAAGCCCGCACCGATACTTTGCTGGCAACCGGTAGCACCCATGAATTTCGCCTGTCGGCGCCGGTGCCGATCCTGATGACCTACTGGACGGCGCAAGTCGACAGCAGCGGCCAGGTGCGTTATGCGCCGGACATCTACAGCCACGACAGCGCATTGCTGGCGGGGCTGGATCGGGCGCATTGAGTCCGGCACCAGCACGGCAGTCAAAGATCTGAGTTCGATGAGTGATTTCAGGTCGACGAATCCCGTACAAACACCTCGGTCAGTCCCCTCTCCCTCGGGAGAGGGCTAGGGTGAGGGGCCGATTTCAAGCCGAACCCATTACTCAAAATCTCACCGCCTCAGCTCCTCCACCAACCACGGCAAAAGCTCCTCACACGACCCTTCAATCTTCAAATCGAGCAAATCATCCGCCCGAGTCTTGCCCAGATTGATCGCCATCAACGGCTTGCCACGCTCGGCAATCACCCGACACAAGCGAAACGCCGAATACGCCATCAACGACGATCCCACCACCAGCAACCCCGCCGCATTCTCGGCAGCGGCCAAGGCCCGCGCGGCCGTCGGTTGCGCCACGTTCTCGCCGAAGAACACCACATCCGGTTTCAACCGCTCACCCGCGCAATGCGGGCACTGCGGTACCTGAAAGAGCGCTTCAAATGCCGGGTCGAGCAAGGTATCGCCATCCGGCGCCTGCACCGCATCAACACCACTCAGGTAGGGATTCTGTGCCTCCATCAGCTGCTGGATCGCGTCGCGCTCGCTGCGCTGCCCGCAATCCAGGCACAGCACTCGATGCAGGCTGCCGTGCAGTTCGATCACATCGTGGCTGCCGGCCTGATCGTGCAAGGTATCGACGTTCTGCGTGATCAAAGCGCTGATCCGGCCACGCTGTTGCAATGTCGCCAGCGCCTCATGCGCGGCATTCGGTCGGGCCTGACGCACGCGCGGCCAGCCGAGCATCGCTCGCGCCCAATAACGCCGGCGTGATTCCGGGGCGGCGAGAAACTCCTGATACATCATCGGCTGCCGCCCACGACGCACACCGTCGCTGTCGCGATAGTCCGGAATGCCCGATGGCGTGCTGATGCCGGCGCCGGTCAATATCAGGAATTTATCGTCGGCCATGGCCTGCAACAGCGTATCGAGATGTTCGCGGATCGGGCTATCGAGCATGCTCAGCACTCCAGAATGGGCAGTGCCCGCAGGTTAGCACGCGATCCGCACGGGTTACTTGCGCGCCTCCAGAATCAGATTGAACGGCGTTTGCGTGGCGCGGCGGAACTGCTTGAACCCAGCCTCGACAAAGACTTTGCGCAGGCGCATTTCCCCAGCCTGCGCACCGAGCCCGAGGCCGACTTCCTGGGACAGCGAATTGGGCGTGCAGATAAACGTCGAGGCGGCGTAGAACAGGCGCCCGACCGCGTTGAGATTGTCGTCCAGTTTGTCGTTGGCGAACGGTTCGACCAGCAACACCGTGCCGTCGTCTTTCAGCGACTCATGAGCGTGGCGAGCGGCGCCGACCGGGTCGCCCATGTCGTGAAGGCAGTCGAAAAAGCAGATCAGGTCGTAGTCGCCGCCGGGATAGTTTTTCGCCGTGCCCTCGAAGAATCTGGCGCGGTTGCCCACGCCGCCTTCTTCGGCCCGTTGCGTGGCGACGGTGACTGACGGCTCGTGGAAGTCGAAGCCGACAAACTGCGATTTTGGAAACGCCTGGGCCATGATCACCGTCGAGGCGCCGTGGCCGCAGCCGATGTCGGCAACTTTGGCGCCGCGTTCCAGCTTCGCCACCACGCCGTCCAGAGCCGGAAGCCATTCGGCAATCAGGTGACCTTTGTAGCCGGGGCGGAAGAAGCGTTCGGTGCCGCTGAACATGCACGGATGGTGATCGCCCCACGACAAGGCGCCATTGCCGCGCATGGCCTTGACCAGTTTGTCCTTGTCATGGAAAAACGACGCCACCACGCCGAGACCGCCAGCGACGTACACGGGGGATTCCTCCACGGCCAGCGCCAAGGCCTGCTCTTCGGGCAAGCGAAACTGACCGTCAGAGTGTTCCATGTAACCGGACGCGGCATGGGCGCTGAGCCATTCGCGTACCAGGCGCGGATTGCAGGTGGTTTTTGCTGCGAGGGCTTCGGGGCTGATCGGTTGGCTGTCGGCCATTGCCCGGTACAGACCGAGTTCTTCGCCGACAATGACATTGGCCAGCATCGCCGCGCCGCCCATGTCGTTGACCAGTTTGCCCATGAATTCGTTGAGCTTCGCCTCATTCATCACGTGTGCTCCTGAAACAGGATCACCGTCCGGCGGCGTTGAATGTCGAGGCAGGCGCCACCGGGCGGTGGTCACGGATTGGGGCAGGGCACAGCAGACGTCCTGCGGCCCCCTCGACTGGGTAATGAATGAGTCTAGTCGGTGTTTTTCTCAGCGTGGCAGCGGCAACTTCAGTTCAGCGCACAACCCGCCACCTTCACGATTGCTCAACAGCAGCGAGCCTCCCAGCGCCATCGCCAATTGCTGGGCGATCGCCAGCCCGAGCCCGGTGCCGCCGGTGTCGCGGTTGCGCGAATTTTCTACGCGGTAGAACGGTTCCAGTACCTGCGCCAACTCGGCCTCGGCGATGCCCGGGCCGCGATCGAGGACTTTCACCGACAGGCTGTTGCCCTGCGCTTCGACCTGCAATTGCGCGGCGCCGGCGAATTTCAGGGCGTTGTCGGTCAGGTTCACCAGGACCCGGCGCAGGGCCTGCGGGCGGGTTTCGATTACCGCCTTGCTCTTGCCGCCGAGCTGCACGTCCTTGCCCATGTCCTGATAGTCGAAGACCAGGCTGTCGAGGAACGAGTCGAGATCAGTACGCCGGCTCTCTTCGGTGGCGCCGTGAACGCTGCGGGCGTAGGCCACGCCTTCGCGCACCAGATGCTCGATTTCGCCGAGATCGCTGCTCAGTTTGTCTTTTTCGACCGAGTCGTCCATGAACTCTGCGCGCAATTTCATCCGGGTGATCGGCGTTTGCAGGTCGTGGGAAATCGCCGCGAGCAGTTGCATGCGTTCTTTCAGGTAGGCGGCGATGCGCGTTTGCATGGCGTTGAACGCCCGCGCGGCGTGGACCACTTCGGTCGGCCCTTGCTCGTCGAGTTTGATCGGATGGGCGTTGGGGTCGAGGGTTTCCACCGCATTGGCGAGGCGGGTGAGGGGGCGAATGGCGATGCGCACGGCGAGCCAGGTGCAGAGGATCAGCAATGCCAGTTGGCCGAGCAGCACCACCGGCAACCACGGTGACAGCGGCACCATCGCCGGACGGATATCGATGGTCACCGGGCTGCCGTCGCTCAGGCGCAGGTGGCCCTGGAAGTGTTGTCTCGGACCGCCGGGAACTTCGGTAAACACGATTGGATAAGTGTCGCCGATGGCCGCCGTAATCGAGGCAATCGCGACGGACTTTTCAGCCGAGGTCACCGGCATGCCCGGTTCGCCCTCGTTGAGCAGGTAGCCGTAATTGCGCCGGGCCAGTCGCGGCAGCCAGGCCTCGCGCTCGGCGGCGGGCAGGCGATCGAGGATCGCCATCGAAGTCGAGACGTCGGTTTCGAGGTTGCCGAGCATGGTGCTTTTCGCGCTCTGGTAACGCTCGTAATACTGCGCGCCGAACGACAGGCCCTGCGCCAGAATCAGTCCGATCAGAAAAATCAGCGACAGGCGCGAGGCGAGGGTGCGCGGCCATTGCAGCTTGAGTTTCATGCTGAAGCTCCAAGCAGCTCGACCGGCAGCGAAAATACATAACCTTCACTGCGCACGGTCTTGATATAGGCCGGCTCGCGAGCATCGTCCAGCAGGCGTTGACGCAGGCGACTGACCAGCAGATCAATGGAACGGTCGAACAGATCGGCCTCGCGCCCTTGGGTCAAATTGAGTAACTGATCACGGCTGAGCACCCGTTGCGGATGGTCGAGGAACACCCGCAGCAAGCGGTATTCGGCACCGCTGAGGGCAACCATGGTGCCGTCGCTGTCGAGCAGGTGGCGGGCCGAGGTGTCCAGCTGCCAACGACCGAACGCCAGCAGGCGTCCGGCTTCGGTGACCACCAGGTTCGGCGGCAACATGCGTGTGCGGCGCAACACGGCGTTGATCCGCGCCAGCAGCTCGCGGGCGGCGAAAGGTTTGGTCAGGTAATCGTCGGCGCCCATTTCCAGACCGATGATGCGGTCGGTCTCATCGTTGCGCGCGGTGAGCATCAGCACCGGCGTGGCCTTGTGTTTGCCCACGCGCAATTCACGGCACAACTGCAGGCCATCGTCGCCGGGCATCATGATGTCGAGCACGATCAGGTCGACGGTGTTGGCATCAAGGAAGCTGCGCATCTGTCGGCCATCGGCGACCACTGTCGTGCGCAGGCCGTTCTTCTTCAGGTAGTTGCCTACCAGTTCACGGATCTCGCGGTCGTCGTCGACGATGAGAATGTGATCTACATGTTCCATCGGTTCAAGCCTCTGTCAAAGGGGGAATGCCGTGCAGTCTATAGCGCCGCTGACCGCACGCCTGCCTGCCTTTGTATTGCAGTGTATCTGTCGCGACGGCGGATACACACCGACGCAAAATCACGATTTTTTCGGGGTTTTGTATCGCTCTGTATCTACACACTGCATGGATACACAACGAGTGATTCTCGTCCTTTCCTGACACAGACGCGATACCTCGAAGGCCTCAAATAGGCTCCATCGAGGCACACACACAGACCGCCTCGGCTCAAACCCACTGAAGCCTTGAGGACTACACCATGAACAATAAATCCGTATTCGCCGCCTGCCTGTTCGCCGCTCTGAACATCTGCACCCTGTCGGCCCACGCCGAAGCTGACGTCAGCCGGCAAACCTACACCTACGGCACCCATCTGGATATCCAGAAAGTGCTGTCGATGACTGAAGACACTTCCGTGACCTGCGGCATCACCGAGGCGCGCATGACCTACCTCGATTCCGCCGGCAAAACCCGCGAGCTGGATTACAGCAAATTCGCTGACGGCTGCAACAACCAGAACTGAGTCATCCCTACTTTTTCTGCAAGGAGTTTTGCCATGAACAACGTCTCGCGCTTTTTGACCGCAGCAGCCTTCGCCTTCACCGGTGCCGCCGCCCACGCCAACAGTGCCTTGGAGCAGAGCAGCTGCGCCAGCAGCACCTGCTTCCAGCTGACCACGGTCGCGAAGGAGGGCAGCGATGCACTGATCGCCGCTGATGGTTCCAGCCGCACGCCGCAGGGGCAGATGGTTGCCGCTGACGGATCGAGCCGTACACCGCAAGGCCAGATGGTTGCCGCTGATGGTTCCAGCCGCACACCGCAAGGCCAACTGGTCGCGGAAAACGGTGCCAGTCGCACGCCTCAAGGGCAGCTGCTGGACGGCCAGACCGCATGAGCCACGGCGTAGATAAAGCAGGCTAGCGAGGGACGTTTCCCTCGCTGCCCGGTTGCGTGCCCAGCCCCCCACATTCAAGGTGACCCCGTTATGTACCTCATCGCATTTCTCGGCGGTCTGCTGACCGTTCTCAGTCCGTGCATCCTGCCGGTGGTGCCGTTTCTGTTCGCTGGCGCCAACCGTACCCGCTCCTCGATCCTCCTGACTCTCGCTGGCATGGCGCTGACCTTTGCGCTGATCTCCAGCCTTGCCGTGGTCAGCAGCGAGTGGGTGATTCAGGCGAGCAACACCGGCCGCCACGTCGCCTTGTTCGTCATGGCGCTGTTCGCCCTGTCGCTGATCTCGGCCCGCGTCGGTGACTGGCTGACCCGGCCGTTTGTCGCCCTGGGCAATCGCCTCGATCAGGACACCCGTAAACGAGCCGGACCGATGGGCTCGATCATACTCGGCGTCGCCACCGGCCTGTTGTGGGCGCCCTGTGCCGGGCCGATCCTTGGGGTGATTCTGACCGGCGCAATGTTGCAAGGCGCCAATGCCCAGACCAGCCTGTTGCTGCTGGCTTACGGCGTCGGCAGTGCCTTGTCGCTGGGCACGTTGATCTTCGCCGGGCGCGGTCTGGTCAATCGGCTGAAACCGTCGATCCCGTTCAGCGGCTGGTTGCGTCGTGGTGCCGGGGTTGCTGTGCTTGCGACAGTCGCGGTGATTTCCACGGGCGCCGATAAGACTCTGCTTGCCAACACCTCTTCCGAAGGCGTGGCCAGCGTCGAGAAAAACGTCCTGGAAAACGTGCCGAAAGTGGTCGACTACTTTGTCAGCAAGGTCCGCGCCGATTCGATGATGGACGAGGCGCGGGGCGCGATGCCGTCGCTGTCGGGCGCTGTGCAGTGGCTCAATTCACCGCAGCTCAGCGCCGAATCCCTGCGCGGCAAAGTGGTGCTGGTGGACTTCTGGACCTACGACTGCATCAACTGCCAGCACACCCTGCCGTACGTCAAAGACTGGGCGAAGAAATACGAGAAGGACGGCTTGGTGGTGATCGGCGTGCACACACCCGAGTATGGCTACGAGCGCATCATCAACAACGTCAAGGATCAGGTGAAAAAACTCGGTATCACCTACCCGGTGGCGATCGACAACGACTACGCAATCTGGCGCAACTTCGACAATCAGTACTGGCCGGCGCATTACCTGATCGACGCCAAGGGCCAGATGCGTTACAGCCACTTTGGCGAAGGTCGCTATGCGGAGCAGGAGCAGATGATCAAGCAGTTGCTGGAAGAGGCGAAAGCTCCGGCAGCCTGATCAAAAAAACCAATGGCTCACAGGTCGCGGACCATGAGCCATTGTTGTTTTTCCCACGCCTGGAAACCCTCCAATAGCTGCCAGCCGCGTTTACCGTAGTAGTCGTGTTTGTCTTGCGTGTGCAAGTACAAGCGCGACACCCCACGCTGCTTTGCTGCCTCGCAAATCCCTTCAATCAGCTGCTCCGCCAAGCCTTGCCCGCGCGCCTCGGGATCAACGAATACGCAGGCGAGCCATGGGCCGAGATCGGCGCGATCAGCCAAGTCGTTGCGGGCCAGTGCGGCACCACCGAGCAGGCGTTCACCGTCCATGGCAATCAGGCACGACCATTCACCATTGCTTTGGCCCTCGGCAAATTCGCGCTGCCATTGAGCCAGGGGCTGGTCGGCGTATTCGTAGTGGAATTGTTGGTGAATCCACGCCGCGTAGCGATCGCTGTGTTGCATGTGCGCGGCGAGCCAGTCGAGGTGCAGTGACATCGGTCGAGTCCTTTGCGTGGGCGAGCCCGCATCAGAAACCAATCCCGCGACGCTGACAATGCGCAAGGTGTATCAGGTGCTTGACAGATTCGCGCCGCTCATCGGCAAAGTGCCGGGTTTATGGGGCTGGCGGACGATTGACAGGGACGCCGTGCAGCCTCGGCGCGATAGTGACCAAGCACAGTCTGCGCCGCCGACTGTGCATTCTCTCTGCCACGGAGCTCGCTGTCATGAGTACCCCGCTTGATCTCACTGCCCTGAAGGAACGTCAGAAAGTCGCTTGGGCCAGTGGCGACTACGCCGTGATCGGCACCACATTGCAAATTGTTGGGGAAAACCTCGCCGAGGCTTGCGATCTGCGTTGTGATGAACAGGTGTTGGATGTCGCTGCCGGCAACGGCAATGCAACCCTGGCAGCGGCGCGGCGCGGGTGTGTAGTGACTTCGACCGATTATGTGGCGGCATTGCTGGAGCGTGGTCAGGATCGCGCCCGGGCCGAGCATCTGGAGGTGATTTTTCAGGTGGCCGATGCCGAGGCTTTGCCTTTTCCCGATGAAAGCTACGACGCCGTGTTGTCGACGTTCGGCGTGATGTTCGCGCCTGACCAGGTCACCGCCGCTGCTGAACTGGGGCGGGTCTGTCGTCGCGGCGGACGGATCGGTATGGCGAACTGGACGCCGGAGGGCTTCGTCGGCCAGATGTTCAAGACTCTCGGCCAGCATCTGCCACCGCCAGCGGTTGCACAGCCTCCATCGAACTGGGGCTCGGATGCGTGGCTGCACAAGCATTTCGATGACCGCGATTTTGTCGTGCGCGTGACCCGCAGCCACTTCAATTTCCGCTACCGCTCGGCGGCGCATTTCATTGACATCTTTCGGCACTGGTATGGGCCGGTGCACAAGGCTTTTGCGGTGTTGCCAGCGGAGGCCGGGCAGGCGCTGGAGGATGATCTGACCGAGTTGCTCAACCGATCGAATCGCGCCGGGGAGGCGTCGCTGGTGGTGCCGAGTGAGTATCTGGAGGTGGTGATTACCAAGCGCTAGTCCCCATCGGATCTCCTGATCGATGAAGATCTCTGTGGGAGCGAGCCTGCTCGCGAAAGCGGTGTGCCAGCCAACCTTTATGTTGATGGAACCACCGCATTCGCGAGCAGGCTCGCTCCCACAGGGGATGTGCTTATTTCAAATGGCTGCGATCAAACCACTCCAGCGCCGTGCGCCAGATGCAGATCCCCAGAAAATAAGCCGACATCAGCAACCACAAGCCCATTACCAGCGGATTGATCACCGGGTGATTGAGCACCAGCGACAGACTGCACAACAGCCAGATCGCCGTCACCGCGATATTGATTGGCATGAAACGCCGCACGCGAAACGGGTGCAGGAACTTCATCCGCGTCACCGTCAGCAATGCCAGACCGATCACGGTGAGAAAGGTGATCCACGGCCCCGGGCCGATGATGTACAGGCACAGCGCAACCACGTTCCAGGCCGCCGGGAAGCCGACAAAATAGTTGTCCTTGCTCTTCATGTTGACGTTGCAGAAACAGAACAGCGACGACACCAGAATCACCGACACCGTCAGCAACAGGGTGTAATCGGGCAGGGGAATGTAGCGGTAGATAAACAGTGCCGGGATGAATACATAAGTCAGGTAATCGATGACCAGATCGAGGATCGAACCGTCGAAACTCGGCAGCACCGATTGCACATTGACCTTGCGCGCCAGTGCGCCGTCCAGGCCGTCGACGATCAGCGCAACGCCCAGCCACATCAGGCAATGGATCGGCTGGTTTTCCAGCAGGGCGAGTGTGGCGAGGAAGGCGGTGACCACGCCGGTCGCGGTAAAACCATGGGCGCCCCATGCTTTCAGCCTGGCGATGTGTACGGTTGATATCACGGGGGCGTTCTCCAGAAAGTGAAGCAAGCCGGGTATCGCCCATCATCAGAAAGGGCGTCGGCAAACCGGGTCGGGTTGCAGCTATCGACCGGTTTAGCCGGGATAAGGTTCACCACCCCTGAATCTTAGCTGGCCGGCGAAAATTTTCTCGCGTGGCTATTCAACGGTGATCGGGCGTCAGCCCAACGGTGCTGGCGCTATGGCTGCGTCGGTCTATCGTTGCCTGACGCGATCGGGCCGTGGCCTCGGAGGATAACGTCATGAACACCAGCGATTTGCTTGAACAACTGCTCCGAGGCCAGGCCTCGGCGGGACAACAACGCGGAGCTTCGGCCGGTGACGGCCTAGGCGGTTTACTTGGTGGACTGTTGGGCGGCGGCAGTCAGTCCGGAGCGGGTGGCGCGGCTGCTTCGGGTGGCCTCGGCGGCCTGGGTGGTTTGCTCGGTGGCTTGCTCGGCGGCGGTGGCTTGGGAAGCGCCCTCGGTGGCGGTAGCAGAAGCCGTACCGGCGGGACCAGTTACGCGGCGCTCGCATCGCTGGGCATGATGGCTTACCAAGCGTATCAAGCCTGGCAACGCAGCCAGGCCAGCACCGCGCCGCAGGAGCTGCCACAAACCGCCGACCTGCTCGCCGGCCCGCAAATCGAAACCCACAGCCACGCGGTACTGCGCGCCCTTATCGCCGCCGCCAAGGCTGACGGCCGCATCGACGACGCAGAAAAGCATCTCATCAGCAGCGAAATCGGCAAACACACCGCCGACCCGCAGTTGCAGCAATGGCTCGACGCCGAAGTCGCCAAGACACTGGATCCCCGGGAAGTGGCGCAATCCGCTGACGGCGATCCGGCCGTAGCCGCCGAAATGTACCTGGCCAGCGTCATGCTGGTGGACGACCAACAGGACGCCGAACGCAGCTATCTCGATGAGCTGGCCGCAGCCTTACAGATCGATCCGGATCTGCAGGTGCATCTGGAACAGCAGGCTAAAGGGCAAGCCTGACCCGCTGTAAAAATCCCTGACACTGCCAGCCCCGGCCGCTCCATCCGTCCGGGGCTTTTTTACCTCGATTGAATTTTTCCGCCGCCGTGTCGCTCTTCTGCATAACAGAACCCGTCTGCCATCGGTGTGCTCATGAACAGGAACCTCGACGATTACAACCGCATGCGTGATTTTTCCGCGACGTCGGAACCGGCCGCAGTCAAGCGCTCGGGTCGTAAGTCGGCCAAGGATCATGCCTTGCAGTTCTGCATCCAGAAGCACGACGCTTCGCACCTGCATTACGACTTTCGCCTTGAACTCGACGGCGCGCTGAAAAGCTGGGCGGTGCCGAAGGGGCCTTCGCTGGATCCCTCGGTCAAGCGCCTGGCGATTCATGTCGAGGATCATCCGCTCGATTACGCGACGTTCGAAGGCAGCATTCCCGAGGGGCATTACGGTGCCGGTGATGTGATCGTCTGGGATCGCGGTGTGTGGATTCCGCTGGAAGATCCGCACAAGGCCTATGCCAAGGGCCGACTGAAGTTCGAGCTGCAGGGCGAGAAGCTCGGCGGCGTGTGGAATCTGGTGCGCACGCACATGCCGGGCAAGAAGGAACAATGGTTCCTGATCAAGCATCAGGACAACGCCGCGCGACCGCAGGATGATTTCGACGTGCTGGTCGCCGAGCCCGACAGCGTGCTCAGCGAGCGCACGATTGTCGGTAAACCGGCGGCTGCCGCCGATAAGGCCAAACCGGTAAAGAAGGCCCCGGCCAAACCGCGCAAGCAGGCGTCCGGGCAGCTTACCGGCGCACGCAAGGCCAAGCTCCCAGCGCTGATCAAGCCGGAACTGGCGACGCTGGTCGACAGCGCGCCCGAAGGGCAGTGGAGCTACGAGATCAAGTTTGACGGCTACCGGATCATGGCGCGGATCGATCACGATGAGGTGCAGCTGTTCACCCGCAATGGCCACGACTGGACGCACAAACTGCCGCAGCAGGCCAAGGCACTGGCGGCGCTGGGTCTGGAATCGGCATGGCTCGACGGCGAAATGGTCGTGGCCAATGAGCAAGGTGTGCCGGATTTTCAGGCGTTGCAGAATGCTTTCGATGCCGGACGCAGCGGCAACATTGTTTATTACCTGTTCGACGTGCCGTATCTGAATGGCGTCGACCTGCGCGATGTGCCGGTGGAAGAACGCCGCGCCGCGCTGAGCACCATCCTCGGTGCGCAGAAAGAATCGTCAACGCTGCGCTTCTCCGAAGCCTTCGAAGAAACCCCGGACGCGCTGCTCAACAGTGCCTGCCAAATGCAGATGGAAGGCCTGATCGGCAAGCGGCTCGGCTCGCCTTATGTGTCGCGGCGCAGCGGCGACTGGATCAAGCTCAAGTGCAAGCATCGCCAGGAGTTCGTCATCGTCGGCTACACCGATCCGAAAGGTGCGCGCAGTGCCTTCGGTGCCTTGCTGCTCGGCCTGCACGACCGTGACAGCGGCGAGTTGCGCTATGCCGGCAAGGTCGGCACCGGGTTCAACGAAACCACATTGAAAAGCATCCTCGCCCAACTCAAGCCGTTGCAGACCAAAACCGCCGCAGTGGTCAATCCGCCCAGCGGTTTCGAGGCCAAAGGCGTGCACTGGCTCAAACCCAAACTGCTGGCCGAAGTGGCATTCGCCGAGATGACCAAGGACGGCTCGGTGCGTCATGCCGTGTTCCATGGTTTGCGCGATGACAAACCGGCCAAGGACATTACCGAGGAGCGAGCGAAGCCTGTGAAAGCTGCCAAGTCCGAAAAAACCGAAAAGACCGAAAAGACCAAAACCGCCGAAAAGCAGCCGGCAAAGAAAACCGCCGCCAGCAAAAAAGCCGAAACCGCGCCTTCGCAAGCAGGTCTGGCCGGCGGCAAGGTACGCATCACTCACCCCGATCGAGTGATCGATGCGGTCAGCGGCACAACCAAGATGCAACTGGCGCAGTATTACGCCAGCGTTGCCGAACACATCCTGCCGCAACTCAAGGATCGTCCCGTGGCCTTAGTGCGTGCACCGGACGGCATCGCCGGCGAACTGTTCTTCCAGAAGAACGCCGATCGCCTGGCCATTCCCGGCATCACCGCCCTGGACAAGGACGTCACCGGCCAGCCAGTGATGATGATCAACAATCCCGAAGCGCTGGTCGGTGCGGTGCAGATGAGCACGGTGGAGCTGCACACCTGGAACGCCACAACCGTGGATCTGGACAAGCCCGATCGCTTCGTCCTCGACCTCGACCCGGATCCTGCGTTGCCATGGAAAAGCATGGTTGAAGCCACCGCGCTGACCCTCACTGTGCTCGATGAGCTGGGCCTCAAAGCCTTCCTGAAAACCAGCGGCGGCAAAGGCATTCACCTGGTGGTGCCGTTGACGCGCAAGCATGGCTGGGACGAAGTGAAGGACTTCAGCCACGCCATCGTCAGCCACATGGCCAAGTTGCTACCGGACCGGATTTCAGCGGTGTCCGGGCCGAAAAACCGCGTCGGGCGGATCTTCATCGATTACCTGCGCAACGGCCTCGGTGCCACCACCATTTGCGCCTACGCCGCACGTGCGCGGGAAGGCATGCCGGTGTCGGTGCCGCTGTACCGAGAGGAAGTCGCTGAAATCAAGGGCGGTAATCACTGGAACATCTACAACGTTCACGAGCGTCTGACCGAAGTCGGCGATGAGCCTTGGGCGGAAATGAAGAAAACCCGTCAGACCATCACCGCCGAGATGCGCAAACGCGTCGGCATGAAAAAGTGATCAGGTGTCGCGCAGCAAGTCGTGGGCGTTGAGCAGTTCGAAGGCGATTTGCGGGTGGTTTTCCAGGCCCTTGCGAATCGCTGCCGGGATCGCCGCGCGAGTCTTGCGACACAGGCCTGGCAGCTCGTCGATCTGAATGGCGATGCCGCGCATGGTGCGCACTTCGTTGAAACCGGGGGCGACGTCGACACGGATGCCGAGTTGCTCGTACATACGCTGTTGCAGGCGTTTGAGGTCGGCGAGGTCTTTGAGTTGTTCCAGGCGCGCCAGAAGAATTTTTTCCTCAGCGCGGGTCAAGCGCAGGATGCGCAGATCGGCTCCGGGCGTTTCCAGCAAAGGATCGCGCCCGCAGATGCAGGCGCCGGGTGGGCAGGGTGAGCGTAAGGGTACGGTCGTCGTCATGGCCTCCATCATAGAGGCCGTCGGACATGTTTGCCTATGTGCACTCAGCGGCCGTCCATCGGCCGCTGCTTCCCTCGTGACTACTGCTGCACGCCTTCGTATTGCACCAGAATGGCGTTGGCCAGGTCTTCATCACTGGCGTTCAAGCCAGGGTTGGCCTGGCGCACCTGTTGCAGTACCGACTCAAGATAAACCCCACGAATGGCCCCGCCGCTTGCAACGAACGCAGACACGTCGTCACGGGCCGGAATCACCATTTTGTCGTCCTTGAAGGTCGAGTACAGCGACGCGGAGACACCTGCCGAGGTGGCGACGTCACCCGCGTCAACGCGGGCCAGCGCCGAACCGACCGGCAGGCAAAGCATTAAAGAAGAAATCAGGACTAACTTGCGCATGACGTGTTCCTCCACAAGCGCTAAGCAAAAAGGGAAGGGACTACATAACGTCAGAGGTGAACGGCGCGCGGGAGTTCCGTGAGCGGTGAAAAGCCGTGAGTCAGAGTTTTCACCGCTCAGTCGGTTCAGATCACCCCACAGGCCATGCGATCGCCGCCACCGCCCAGTGGCTTGGGCATGTCGGAATGGTTATCGCCGCCGGCGTGAATCATCAGGGCGTGGCCCTTGATCTCGGAAATCTTCTTAAGGCGCGGTGCCAGCACCGGATAGTTGGCGACCCCGTCAGCCGTCACATACACCGCTGGCAGATCACCCAGATGCCCGTCGGCGTAAGGGCCGAGATGCTTGCCGGTTTTCGCCGGATCGAAGTGTCCGCCAGCGGCCAGTGCCGCGCCTTTCACGCCATCCTTCGTGCCCGCTTCGCAGCTGCCGTTTTCATGGACATGAAAACCGTGGATGCCGGCCGGCAATGATTTCAGCTCGGGTGTGAACAGCAGGCCGTACGGCGTTTCGCTGACAGTGACAGAGCCGATCGCCTGCGGCGCGCCGTCGGCGCTGACCAGATTGATTGCGACTTTCTCCGTTGCTGCCTGTGCGGTGCCGATTGCCAACGTGCCGAGCAGACCAAACCACAGTGCGCGTTTCATAAGCGTTTCCTTCAGCTGCATGAGTGTTCGAAGCGATGGATTCATAGCCTGTCGTTGTTAACCAGCGATGAAGGCGTTATCCATCGGCGCTGCAAGGTGTGACCGGGTTCACGCTTGAAAAGTTTTGCCGGATTCAAGTCGCCCCTGACATCAGCCGATACGCTCTGTGTCGGCAGTTCCCTGCACATAGGCTTAACTGAAATCCGACAAGCGCAATCCAGCGTGCCCACGGGAGATTCCACGGTGTCGATCAAACTGCGTTTGGTGTTGCTGATTGCGACCAGCCTGCTGACGGCGCTGATCGTGAGCCTGGTCAGTTACGTCGGCAATCTGCGGATGGCCACGGCGGTCGGCGATAACACGGTAAGCATGAGCGCGCTGCGCAATCACATGGAAGCGGACATGATGCACGACGCCCTGCGCGCCGATGTCTATTCGGCGATGCTGGTCGGCCTGGGCAAGAGCACCGCCACCGCCACAGAAGTGCGCGATTCGCTGGCCGAGCACGCCGGGCATTTTCGTGAAGTGCTGGATGACAACCTGAAACTGCCGATCAACCCGCAGCTGCGCACGGCGCTGGAGCAGATCAAGCCGAGCCTCGACACCTACATCAAATCCGCCGAGCAGATCGTCGGCGTGGCGCTGGACAAGCCGGATGCCGCCCAGCAGCAGCTCGGCACGTTCAATGCCGCGTTCAGCCAGCTCGAAGAGCAAATGGCGACGCTCAGCGAATTGATTGAAAGCAACACTCGGCAAACCAGCGAAGGCACCGAAGCGGCCATTAGCAATGCCAATCTGGCCCTTGGTGTGGTGCTGATCGCCAGTCTGTTGCTGCTGCTGATTCAGGGGCGCTGGGTGATCCTGAGTATCATGGGGCCGCTCAAATCCGCCAGCCGCATCGCTGAAAGCATTGCCCATGGCAATCTCAGCGAACCGATTGTCGAACCCGCCGGCAAGGACGAAGCCAGCGTGCTGATCCGCACATTGGCGACCATGCAGCGTGATCTGCGCAACATGATTGACGTGGTCCGGCGCAACGCTCACGGCGTCAGTGGCATGAGCGAGCAGCTCAGTCAGGGCTGCCATCAGGTCGCCGACAGCAGCCAGCAGCAAAGCGTTGCCGCCGGGACCATGGCGGCCGCCGCCAGCCAGATGACCGCCAGCATCGAGGAAATCACCCGCCACGCCGAACGTGCCCTGAGCATGGCCAATCAGGCGGAAACTCTAGCGAAGGAGGGCGGCGGGGTGATTCATCAAGTGGTCAGCGACATGGACGACATCGCCCGCTCGGCACAGCAGTCGGCGCAGGTGATCCGCACGCTGGATCAGGAATCCGAGGCGATCTTCAACATCATTCAGGTGATCAAGAGCATCGCCGACCAGACCAACCTGCTGGCCCTCAACGCCGCGATCGAGGCGGCGCGGGCAGGTGAGCAGGGCCGTGGCTTTGCCGTGGTCGCCGATGAAGTGCGCAGTCTGGCCGCACGCACCAGCGCCTCGACCCAGGAAATTGCCGCAATGGTCGCGCGCATCCAGAGCAGCACGCGCGAGGCGGTCAACAGCATGGAGGCCGGTGTGGCGCAGGTCGACAAAGGCATGGCGGTAACAGCGGAGGTTGAGCGGGCGATTCGGGAAATCCTCGACGCCACGCTGAACACCACGCAACTGGTCAACGACATCACCCGCACGATTGGCGAACAGAGCCAAGCCAGTAACGAGATCGCCCATCAGGTGGAGATGATTGCCGGGATGAGCGAAGGCAACAGTCGGGTGATCGGGCAGACCGCGACGACCACCGATGAATTGTCGAATCTGGCGGGGCAGCTGGCGCGGTCGGTGGATCGGTTTCGGTTGTGATAGCGGTAGGACTGGTGTCTATCACGGCCTTATCGCTGGCAAGCCAGCTCCCACAGGGTCTGATGTTGTGAATGCAACGGTGTGCACACCATCATCCACTGTGGGAGCGGGCTTGCCCGCGATGAGGCCAGCTCGGGCAACACTGAATCAAGCCTATGTGCCCTTAATCAGAACCTGAACGCCTGCCGCCCCACCAACAACCATTTCCCGCCCTGTTTCTGCCAGATCTGGAAATTCTCGATCTCGGTCGGAATCACCTCAGTCCCTTTCAACGCCTGCGCGGAGAAGTGGTGGCGCACTAATGCGGTATCGCCGGACATCGTGATGGTCTGCTTCTGCATCTCCAGGGTCTTGAATGCGCTGCGGCCGGTCTCGATGTCGGCGATGAATTCCTGCTTGTCCTGAATCTTGCCGCTGGAGTGGCCGTAGGTCAGGTTCGGCGCGGTCAGAGCGTTCAGTTCGGCGATGTCTTTGTGCAGCATCGCCTGGGTCAGGTGATCCACCGCTTGGGCCACTTCCTTTTCCGCCGGGGCAGGGGCGGCCATGGCGCAGGCGCTGAAGGCGCAGAACAAACCGATGAGGAGGCGGGATTTGGTCATGTTGTTTCCTTGTTGTTATTGAGTCGGAATGACTGGCTTAGTTTGTCAGTCATCGTACAACGTAGCAGGTTATTTTCTGCTTGAACAACGAGCCGTTCGCAATGATTTATCAAGTTGCGATGCGTATCGCGCAAAAAACTTTGCAGGCCAATGCCTGATCACGGTCATGTTTGGTGGCCCATGGCCGATAAGCCCCAGAGCGGAAAAAGACTTTCAAGTCGGGAACAGACGCGCGGGTTCGCCCTGACGTGATATTCTCCGCGCCAAATTTGCTTTGACTTAATTCGGTTGGCTGGCCTTTCGGGCGGGCCGACGGGATCCCTGTCGCTCAAGCAGCTGAAGCCAATAACGATAAGAAGTCAGTTCAGAAGGGACATTAACTGAGGTCGATGCCACATGTCGGCCTTGTGTGCCCACCCGTCAATATTGAAGTGTGCCGGATTGCGCGACGCCAGCCTGAGCGTCAACAAAGCGCAACGCAGACTGATAACAACGACGGGCGGAAGGCGTTTTATCATAGGTGCAACAGATGTTTAAGAAAGTGAACACAGCCTTGCTCGGTCTGGCTTTGGCGATGGGGATGTCGTCTGCCAATGCTGCCGAAGCCAAGAAAGTTGACGTCCTGCTGATCGGCGGCGGCATCATGAGCACCACCCTGGGTGTGTGGATCAATGAGCTGGAACCGACCTGGTCGATGGAAATGGTCGAGCGCCTCGATGGCGTCGCCCTGGAAAGCTCCAACGGCTGGAACAACGCCGGTACCGGTCACTCGGCTCTTGCCGAGCTGAACTACACCCCGGAAGACGACAAGGGCAACGTAACGATCCCGAAAGCTGTCGAGATCAACGAAGCGTTCCAGGTTTCCCGTCAGTTCTGGGCGTGGCAGGTTCAGCAGGGCGTGCTGAAGAACCCTCGTTCGTTCATCAACACCACTCCGCACATGAGCTTCGTGTGGGGCGATGACAACATCAAGTTCCTGAAAAAGCGCTACGAAGCCCTGCAGGCGAGCCCGCTGTTCGCTGGCATGCAGTATTCCGAAGATCCGGCTGTGATCAAGAAGTGGGTACCGCTGATGATGGAAGGGCGTGACCCGAACCAGAAAATCGCGGCCACCTGGAGCCCGCTGGGTACGGACATGAACTTCGGCGAAATCACCCGCCAGTTCGCCGCTCACCTGCAAACCAAACCCAACTTCGATCTGAAACTGTCGAGCGAAGTCGAAGACATCACCAAGAACGCCGATGGCACCTGGCGTGTGAGCTACAAAAACCTCAAGGACGGTACCAAGACCGAAACCGACGCCAAGTTCGTGTTCATCGGCGCTGGCGGCGGTGCTCTGCACCTGCTGCAGAAGTCGGGCATTCCTGAAGCCAAGGAATACGCAGGCTTCCCGGTTGGCGGTTCGTTCCTGGTAACCGAGAACCCGACGATTGCCGAGCAGCACCTGGCCAAGGCCTACGGCAAGGCTTCGGTTGGCGCGCCACCGATGTCCGTTCCGCACCTGGACACCCGTGTTCTGGATGGCAAGCGCGTCATTCTGTTTGGCCCGTTCGCGACCTTCAGCACCAAGTTCCTCAAGGAAGGTTCGTACTTCGACCTGCTGACCAGCACCACCACCCACAACATCTGGCCAATGACCAAGGTCGGCATCAAGGAATACCCGCTGGTCGAGTACCTTGCCGGGCAGTTGATGCTGTCGGATGAAGACCGCCTGAACGCGCTGAAGGAATACTTCCCGAACGCCAAGGCCGAAGACTGGCGTCTGTGGCAAGCCGGCCAGCGCGTACAAATCATCAAGCGTGATGAAGCCGCTGGCGGCGTGCTGAAACTGGGCACCGAGATCGTTGCTTCGCAAGACGGCTCGATCGCCGGCCTGCTGGGCGCATCGCCAGGCGCGTCGACTGCTGCACCGATCATGCTGAGCGTGCTGCAGAAAGTCTTCAAAGACAAAGTCGCAACCCCTGAGTGGCAGACCAAGCTGCACCAGATCGTGCCGAGCTACGGCACCCAGCTGAACAGCGATCCGGCCAAAGTGGCTGCAGAGTGGGCTTACACCGCGAAAATCCTCGAACTGCCGACGCCTCCAGCGATCGGTCAGGTAGCTGCTCCGGCGGCACCTGCGGCTGACAAAGCCGTAGCGCCGAAGGAAAACGCTGCACGTGACATGGCTCTGTAAGCAGAACCCTGACACACAAAACCCACTGAACCGGCGACGGTCAGTGGGTTTTTTTATACGCCGGACCTGTAGGAGCTGACGAGTGCAACGAGGCTGCGATCTTTTGACTTTGACTTTGACTTTGACTTTGACTTTGACTTTGACTTTGACTTTGACGTTTGAAGATCAAGATCAGGATCAAAAGATCGCAGCCTCGTTGCACTCGTCAGCTCCTACATTCGGTAGGGTCAGGCTTTCGCGTTCGCCAGGTAGGCCCCCAGGCGCCGACCCATTTCTTCGCCCAGTGCCTGCAACCCGCTCAGCGGCCGTACCATCACTTCAAACTCGACAATCTTGCCGTGCTCATCGAAGCGAATCATGTCGATGCCTTTGAGTTCCTTGCTGCCGACCCTGGCGCTGAATTCGAGAATCACATTCAGGCCATCCGCCGTCGCCAACTCGCGGTGATAGGCGAAATCTTCGAAGACTTCAAACACGGTGTTGAGGATCATCGCCACCACCGGTGCGCCGGGGTAGGGCGTGTGGGCCATGGGCGAGCGGAACACAGCTTGCGGATCGAGCAGTTCGGGCAGGGCTTTGAGATTGCCGCTGCGGATCATCTCGTGCCAGCGCGCGAGGGATGCGGCGACGTTGGGCTGCAAGGCAAGGTCGGGCATGGTCACTCCGGTTTTTATTGTTGTCGGTCGGCAATGACTGTAGATCAACCGGACCGAAAGTGAATCCCCAAGTCTCAGCCTGAATACCGCTTCATGCCCGAAGCGGATCAGATGCGCATCTGATCCGTATTTTTCTGTTTCATCTGCCTCTGTATTCAGTACAGCCACAGGCTCAGAATGCCCCGGCAGTGCGGCCAATCACCCTCCGACCTCATCCCGAAGCGTCCGGTGCACCGCCCACCCCGCATCAAGGAGCGCGACATGTACAAGATGGCAATTTTTCTCGGCGGCTTTCTGACCTTGACCATTCTGATCGGCGTGCTGGCGACGATCTCTCCAGTCTGATCCGCGCGCATTTTTTCGAACTCCGCCGTTCTCCTGCTTTCAGTTGCAGAACAGGGCCAGCATGCGCCCGTTACAGAAGTTCGAGGAGTGAAACATGCGTACGACAACCTCGCAGGGACGTTGGGTTCCCATTGGTTTGATGGTCGCCGCGCTGACTGGTTGCGCGATGAGCAACACCGAGTCACCGGTGCAGACACCGGGTCAGGCCAAGGCCTCCGATACTGAAATGCTCGAAGTCGGCGCGCAGTGGTTGCAGGACAAACCGCCGATCCGCGCGTTGAACATGTACCTTGATGGCTTTCATTTTTACAACGGTCATCCCGGCGCGCAGATGGAAGCGCACCATTACTGCTCGGCGCTCAATGAGGAAGTGTTCCAGTGCGTGATCTACGACGGCAACACGGCTGAAGCGAAGTTGATGGGCGTGGAATACATCATCAGTCAGCGCCTGTTTACGCAATTGCCGGCAAAAGAAAAAGCCTTGTGGCACAGCCATGCTCACGAGGTGACTTCTGGCCAGTTGGTCGCGCCGGGCATCCCGCAAGTGGCGGAAAAGCGCCTGATGGAAAAACTCGCCAATACTTACGGCAAGACTTGGCACACCTGGCACACCGATCAGGACAAGCAACTGCCGCTGGGCGTGCCGCAGTTGATGATGGGCTTTACCGCTGACGGTCAGGCCGATGCACAAATGGTCCGCCAGCGCGATCAGCGTCTGGGCATCGACAGTGCCGAAAAGAAAAAGGCTCGTGCCGGGATCAAACCGGCGCCTGTCGCAACGGGGGCTGATGCGTGGCAGAAGGGCAACGCCGTGCAGCTCAACGACCCGACCGGGCATCAGCACGTCACGCCGCGCTCGGCCACCTCTGGCGATGAAAATGCCCGGAGCGGCAGTCAGCCTTAGCTTTGGACAGTAGCTGGAAATGGTGTTGTCTGTACCGGCGTCATCGCGAGCAGGCTCACTCCTACATTTGAAATGCGTTCCCCCTGTAGGAGTGAGCCTGCTCGCGATGGCGTCCGTTTGATCGCTACATCCTTCAGCGATTCAACACATCCACAATCCACTGCAAATATTGCTCGCGCTCGGAAATCGAGTTATGCCCCGAGTCCGGCACCACCTTCAGCGTCGCCACGCCCGCAGGAAAACGCTCGAACAGCCGCTGCGTACTGCTGCGTCCAATCACTTCGTCATCACTGGCCGCCAAGAGCAACGTCGGTGCGCGAATATGCGCCGCGTATTTGCCTGATTCGAAACGATCCTTGAGCAACCACTTCACCGGCACCCACGGGTATTGCCGTTCGGCGATTTCCTCAAGGCTGTTGAACGGCGTCACCAGGATCAGATTCTGCACCGGCCGCTGACTGGCCAGGCGCACCGCCACCCCCGAACCGAGGCTGCGTCCGATGACTGCAATCTGCGGGTGGCTGGCATACACCTGATCGAACAGCGCCAGCGCATCTTCGGCAATCGCGGCTTCCGATGGCGAGCCGGTGCTGCCACCAAAGCCCCGGTAATGCAGGAAATACAGCGCGTAGTCGGGAAACGCCTCGGCGAATTCCGGCAGATTTCGCGAGACGTCCTCGGCATTGCCGCCGAAATAGATCAGCGCCCGCGTTCCGCTGCGCTCTCGGTCAGTCACCCAGACCTCGGCATCCGGCATCGACAGTTTCAATCGCGAATCCGCTGCAACCACGGCGGCAGGCTGGGGAAACCAGATCAGCGAGCGCTGAAACACGAACAGCGCGGCGCACAGCACCAGGTAAACGGCAACAATGAAAACGACGAGTGACATCAGGGTTCGGGACATTCGGCTACTTTTAACGGGGAGAGAGGTTGGCTGTGGCAGTGTAGTTCAGCGACTGTGCCTGACAGCCGGCGCACACACCATGCAACAGATCCGCGCAGCAGGAGGACTCGCATGCGCCACACTGAGGGTTATTCCCGCCGCCGCTTGCTCACCCTGGCTGCCCAGGCTGCGGCGCTGTTCACCATTGATCGGGCGTTGGCCAGCAGCGTACCGCCGACCGCCACTGCGCCGCCCACGGCAGGAGACCAGACCATGCAGACCCGCGCCATCCCTTCCAGCTCCGAGGCACTGCCCATGGTCGGGTTGGGCACCTATCGCGGTTTCGACGTCGCGCCGGGCGATCCGGTTTACCGGCAATTGCCCGCCGTCCTCGAGGCGCTGTTCAGGAAGGGCGGCACGCTGATCGACAGCTCACCCATGTACGGCCGCGCCGAGCAGACCACCGGTGAATTGCTGTCGATCCACGAACCGCGCTCGCCGGCGTTTCTCGCCACGAAGGTGTGGACGCGCGGGCGCGAGGAAGGCATCGCGCAGATGGAGCAGTCGTTCAGTCTGCTGCAAACCGAACGCATCGACCTGATGCAGATTCACAATCTGCTCGACTGGCAAACCCATTTGCCGACCCTGCGCGAATGGCAGGAGCAGGGGCGGATTCGCTACATCGGCATCACCCATTACACCTCGTCGGCCTATGACGAGGTCGAGGCCGTGCTGAAAGCCGAAAAGCTGGATTTTCTGCAGATCAACTACGCCCTCGATGATCGCGCGGTCGAGAAACGCATCCTGCCGCTGTGCCGCGAGCGTGGCGTGGCAGTGATTTGTAATCGGCCGTTTGGCGGCGGTGATCTGCTCGCCCGGCTCAAAGGCAAGCCGCTGCCGGCCTGGGTCTCGGATGTACAGGTCAACAGCTGGCCGAAACTGGCACTGAAATTTCTCCTGGCGCACCCGGCGGTGACCTGTGTGATTCCGGGGACCAGCAATCCGCGCTACATGGCTGACAACGCCGGAGCCGGTTTTGGGCCGATGCTGACCGATGCGCAGCGGCATCAGTTGATTGCGTTGCTGGGCTGAGCCGGGTCAACCGCGATAGCGCAACGCCTCCAGCAACAACGCAAACGCCGGCGCTGCCTGGCGTCGGCTCGGGTAGTACAGGTGATAACCGGAAAATGCCGGGCACCAGTCTCCCAGCACCTGGACCAGGCGACCGTCCGCCAGAAACGGCGCAACGACGTTTTCCGGGATGTAGCTCAGACCGAAACCGTCCAGCGCGGCGTCGAGCAATGGGTACACGCCATTCAGGGTGACCTGGCCGGAGACGCGCACTTTGAGGCTTTCACCATCCTTTTCGAACTCCCACGAATACAGTCCGCCATTGGTTGGCAGGCGCAGGTTGTTACAGGCGTGGTCGGTCAGGTCGCGCGGGGTTTGCGGCGCAGGGCGCCGGGCGAAGTAGGCGGGTGAGCCGACCACCGCCATGCGCATGTCCGGACCGATACGGGTGGCGATCATGCCTTGGGCGACGTCTTCGCCCAGGCGCACACCGGCATCGAAGCCTTGGCCGGCGATGTCGACGAAGCCATAGTCACAGCAAACCTCGACGGACACATCCGGGTACTGCGGCAGGAAATCCTGCAACACCGGACGCAGGATCCAGTTCAGCGAATGGTCGGTGGCGCTGATGCGGATCTTTCCCGCCGGGGTTTCGCGCAGGTTGCTCAGGGCGGCCAGTTCCACTTCGATTTCGTCGAAGCGCGGGCCGATGGTTTGCAGCAAGTGTTCGCCGGCCTCGGTCGGCGACACGCTGCGCGTGGTGCGGGTCAGCAGGCGCAGGCCGAGTCGCGCCTCGAGACTGCGAATGGTGTGGCTGAGCGCCGATTGCGACACGCCGAGTTTGGCTGCGGCCTTGGTGAAACTGCGTTCACGGGCGACGGCGAGAAAGGCGAGCAGGTCGGTGGCGTTTTCCCGGAGCATTGATGATCGTCCTGCATAAGTTTTTTCGGATTCTAGTCGATTATCCAAAGAGTGCGGATCGCTACAGTGCTTGCATCATTTATTGGAGGAAAAGCCATGAACCCGATTGCTGCTTCTGCACTGACGCTTTCGCTGCTGGCTGGCGAGGTGTATGCCACTGAAAATCCGCGTGTCACGGTCACACCGAATGGCTCGCAACCGTCGGCCAAAGGCCCGGCTGACTGGTTTACCGGCACGGTGCGGGTGGATGCGCCGTTCAAAGGTACCGACGAGGCGCGGGTCAGTGGCGCGACCGTAACGTTTGAGCCTGGCGCGCGAACGGCGTGGCATACCCATCCGCTGGGGCAGACATTGATCGTCACCTCGGGGGCAGGGTTCGTGCAGGAGTGGGGGCAGCCAGTGCGGGAAATCCGGCCGGGCGATACCGTGTGGATTGCTCCGGGCGCCAAGCATTGGCACGGGGCAACGCCGACGACGGCGATGAGTCATATCGCGATTGCCGAAGTGCTGGATGGCAAGGTGGTGGACTGGATGGAGCAGGTCGGTGATGAGCAATATCCGAAGACCGAGTGAAACCGCGCCCCTCACCCCAGCCCTCTCCCGAGGGAGAGGGAGCCGATGGGGGGATGCTCGAGACGTTCGGCATTCTGCAAGCGTGGTGGTGAATCCACTCGACCCCTAGCACCCCATGCAGGTGCGCTAACAGCATGCGACTCACCCCAGGCGTCTCCCGGGGGAGTGGGAGCCGACCGAGGTGTCTTGCGATGTGCATCGACCTGAACTTGCCGTTGCGATTATGGATACACAGAAAGACTTTCACGTCGCTGCACATCCTGAATATACCCGGATCGGTCCCCTCTCCCTTTGGGAGAGGGCTAGGGTGAGGGGCTTTTCGCTTCAGATCATCTCCGGCAACGAATCAAGAATCTTGTCCAGCGTAATCGGATACTCCCGCACCCTCGCGCCGGTGGCGTTGTAGATTGCATTCGCCACCGCCGCACTCACGCCGCAAATCCCCAATTCACCCACGCCTTTGGCCTTCATCGGCGATGAAATCGGGTCGGTTTCTTCGAGGAAAATCACTTCCTGATGTGGAATGTCGGCGTGCACCGGCACCTCATACCCGGCGAGGTCATGGTTGACGAAAAAGCCCAGGCGCTTGTCCACCGCCAGTTCTTCCATCAATGCCGCGCCGACGCCCATGGTCATCGCGCCGATGACCTGACTGCGCGCCGACGTCGGGTTGAGGATCCGCCCCGCAGCGCACACCGCCAACATGCGCCGTACGCGAACTTCGCCAGTGGCAGCATCGACGGCGACTTCGACGAAATGCGCGCCGAAGGTCGATTGCTGATATTTCTCGGCCAGATCACCGAATTCGATGCTGTCCTCGCCGACCAGTGCGCCGCCTTCAGCCGCGTTGCGCAGCGGCAGGCTCTTGCTGCCGACGCGCACCTGACCACCGGCGAACTCCGCCTGATCCGCCGCTAGCCCCAGCTTCTGCGCCACCGCTTCACGCAGTTTCACACAGGCGGCATAGACGCCCGAGGTCGAGCAGTTCCCACCAAACTGACCGCCAGAACCAGCCGAAACCGGGAAGTTCGAATCACCCAGACGCACCACCACATCATCGAGACCAACGCCCATCATCTCGGCAGCGGTCTGCGCGATGATCGTGTAGCTGCCGGTGCCGATATCGGTCATGTCGGTTTCGACGACGACTTTGCCGTCACGCTCCAGGCGCACACGGGCTCCGGACTTGACCAGCAGGTTGTTGCGAAACGCCGCCGCCACGCCCATGCCGATCAGCCAACGGCCTTCACGACGGCTGCCCGGTTGCGCCTTGCGCTGATCCCAGCCGAATTTCTCCGCGCCGATCTGCAGGCATTTGACCAGTTGACGCTGGGAGAACGGCCGCTCGGTTTTCACCGGGTCGACTTGAGTGTCGTTAGCGATGCGGAACAGCACCGGGTCCATCTTCAGCTGTTCGGCCATTTCGTCCATGGCAATTTCCAGCACCATCAGCCCCGGCGCTTCACCCGGCGCGCGCATGGCGTTGCCTTCGGGCAGGTCGAGCGGGGCGAGGCGCATGCTGACGCGGCGGTTTTCTGCGGCGTAGAGCAACTGGCTCGGTTGCGCGGCCAGTTCAACCTTGCCGTCAGCAAGGTTGCCTGACCAGCCTTCATGGGCGATGGCGGTCAGCTTGCCGTCCGCCGTGGCGGCCATGCGGATGCGCTGAATCGTTGCCGGGCGATGGGTGGTGTTGTTGGCCATTTGCGGGCGGGCGAGGGCGACTTTCACCGGCCGCCCCGCCATGCGCGCGCCGAGAGCGGCGAGGATCACGTCGGCGCGAATAAACAGCTTGCCGCCGAAACCACCGCCGATGTACGGCGAGACCAAACGCACTTTTTCCTTCGGCAGGCCGAGGGTTTTCGCAATGTCGCCGACACTCCAGGCGACCATCTGGTTCGATGTCCACACGGTCAGTTGATCGCCTTTCCACGCGGCCAGTGTGGCGTGCGGTTCCATCATCGCGTGGGACTGGTCTGGCGTGGTGTAGGTCTGATCGAACTGCACCGGTGCGGCGGTGAAGGCCTTGTCGAAGTCGCCGTGATTGACGTCCGGCAGCTCGTCTTTCGGCTCGACGCCGAGGTCTTTGACGCTGGCCAGATCGAACTTGCCCTCGGTGGTTTCGTAATCGACCTTGACCAATTGCGCGGCGGCGCGCGCCTGTTCGAAGGTCTCGGCAACCACCAATGCAACGGCTTGCTGGTAATGCTGCACTTCGGGACCAGCGAGCAGATGCGCAGCGTTGTAATCACCCTTGTCGAGCTTGCCGGCATTCTCGGCAGTAACGATCGCGAGCACGCCGGGCGCCGCTTTGGCCTCGCCCAGATGAATGGCTTTGATCCGCCCTTTGGCGATCGCCGAATCGACCATGAAGCCGTAGGCCTGATTGGCCGCCGCTTCATGTTGTTCGTAGGCGTAAGTGGCCTGGCCGCTGGTTTTCAGCGGGCCTTCGACGCGCTCGGTGGGCTGGCCGACGACCTTCAGGCGGTCGATGGGATTGGTGGTGGCGGGCGTGTCGAATTTCATGCGGTTTCCCTCGCTTGCGCCAACACCGAGGCCAGCGTGCGCTCGACCAGTGTCAGTTTGAATTGGTTGTCATCGGTGGGCGTCGCGCCTTCAAGCAGGCGTTCACTGACTGCTTTGGCACCCTTGGGCAGCAACGCTTCAGCGGCTTCGACCCGCCACGGTTTCGGCGCAATGCCGCCGACGGCGACGCGGCCGGTGCCGTCCTTTTGCAGGATCAGACCGACCGAGACCAGGGCAAACGCGTAAGACGAGCGATCCCGCACCTTGTGATAAATGTGCGTGCCGCCAACCGGCGCCGGCAGGGTCACGGCGGTAATGAATTCGCCGGGCGTGAGACTGGTTTCGATGTGCGGCGTGCCGCCCGGCAACTGATGGAAATCGGCCATGGCAATGCTGCGCGTGCTGCCGTCAGGCTTGACCGTTTCGATCTGCGCATCCAGCGCGCGCATGGCGATGGCCATGTCGCTCGGGTGGGTGGCGATGCAAGCGTCGCTGACGCCGATGATCCCCAGCTGCCGGGTGACCCCGCCGATCGCCGCGCAGCCGCTGCCCGGATTGCGTTTGTTGCAGGCCAGGTGGGTGTCGTAGAAGTACGGGCAGCGGGTGCGTTGCAGCAGGTTGCCGGCGGTGGTCGCCATGTTGCGCAACTGTCCGGAAGCCCCGGCGAGCAAGGCGCGGGAGAGCAGGGCGTAGTCCTTGCGCACGCGCGCGTCGGCGGCCAGATCGGTGTTGCGCACCAGCGCGCCGATGCGCAGTCCGCCTTCGGGTGTGGCTTCGATCTGGTCCAGGCCGAGGTGGTTGATGTCGATCAGGTGGACTGGGGTTTCGATGTCGAGTTTCATCAGGTCGAGCAGGTTGGTGCCGCCGGCGATGAACTTGGCGCCTTCGACGTGCGCAGCCTGGGAAGCGGCTGCCGCAGGTGAGTCGGCGCGGCTGTAATTGAAGGCTCTCATGCCGGCACCTCCGCAACTTCAGTGATGGCTTCGATGATGTTCGAGTAAGCGCCGCAACGGCAGATATTGCCGCTCATGCGCTCCTGCAGTTCGGCGGCGATCAGTTTCGGCGGCTCGGTCAGGCTCGGGCTGACGTGGCTGGGAATGCCGTCGCGGATCTCTTTGAGCACCGCGACCGCCGAGCAGATCTGCCCTGGCGTGCAATAGCCACACTGGTAACCGTCGTGCTTGATGAACGCGGCCTGCATCGGGTGCAGCTTGTCCGGCATGCCGAGGCCTTCGATGGTGGTCACCTCACTGCCGTCGTGCATCACCGCCAGGGTCAGGCAGGAATTGATCCGCCGACCGTCGGCGATCACCGTGCAGGCGCCGCACTGGCCGTGGTCGCAGCCTTTCTTGGTGCCGGTCAGGTGCAGGTGTTCGCGCAGGGCGTCGAGCAGGGTGGTGCGGGTGTCGACTTCGAGGGTTTGCGGTTTACCGTTGACTCGCAGGGTAACTTGACTCATGGCCGGTTGCTCCAGACTGGCCGCGTAGGCCTTGAGGCTGATAAAGGGGGGCATAGCGAACGCCGTCGCGGTTACGGCGCCGAGGATCATGAAGTTGCGTCGGGAAATCGGCATGGTTCGATTCCTTGTCTCTCATCGGGCGGCAGGATTGCAAAAGGCCCAAACGGGCGCGCCGGCATGCATGCCAGTCTCGTAAAAGGAGTGACCGCAGCGGGAGGGAAAAGGTTTTGTCGGATTTGCGCTAAAGAGTTATGTGCTGAACTCATCAATTGGCCTGTGGGAGCGAGCCTGCTCGCGAAAGCGTCGGGTCAGACCCAGCCGCTGCTGGATGTGCCGACCTCTTCGCGAGCAGGCTCGCTCCCACAGTGGAGTTGTGTTTTGCAGTTATGGCCCACCCACCACCATCGAGGTAAACGGTGCGACATACGCCTGCAACGTCACCAGCCCGCCGACCAGGATCGCCAGCACGATCGAGTGGAAGAACACGTAACGCAGGATCTCGCCCTCATGCCCATACCAACGGGTCGCGGTGGAGGCGACGACGATCGACTGCGCGTCGACCATTTTGCCCATCACCCCACCGGAACTGTTCGCTGCCGCCATCAGCACCGGGCTGATACCCAGCTGTTCCGACGTTACCCGTTGCAATCCGCCAAACAGCACGTTTGACGCGGTATCGGAACCAGTCAGCGCCACCCCCAGCCAGCCGAGCAGCGTGCCGAACATCGGGTAGAAAATCCCCGTCGCCGCAAACGCCAGGCCCATGGTCGCATCCAGTCCCGAATAGCGGGTGAGGAAGCCCAGCGCGAGCATCGCCGCAATCGTGATCAGCGAAAACCGCACCACCCACAATGTGCGCAGGTACTGCTTGATCAATTGCGGGATCGAATAACCCATCAGCAAGCCGCCAACGATCGCCGCCAGCAAGATCCCGCTGCCGGTCGCGGTCAGCCAGGTGAACTTGTAAATCGCTTCCTCGGCTTTCGGCGCTGCGACAACCGGCGGTACTTTTTCTATTTGCAGATGCAGACCGGTGAAGGTCACCGCCGGGGCGAAGATCGGATTGGCCTCGCGTACCGGTTTGCCTTGCGGGTCGAGCTTGACCGACTGCGTGACCGGGTCGATCACCGGGCGCGTATCGAACATGTTCTTGAAACCCTGCGTGCCCCAGGCAAACACGAACACCGTGAGAATGATCCACGGCATCCACGCACGCATCACTGCCGGGCGCGCCTGATCGCTGAACGCGGCGCTGGCGGTGACTGTTTCTTCGTCGACCTTGGAGTTGTCGACGCGCCCGGACAGCGCCGCCGAGGTATGGATCGTCGCCGGTTTCCACACCTTGAGGAACAGCGTCAGACAGGCCATGGAAATCAGCGCAGCGATGACGTCCACCAGCATCGGCCCGTGGTAGTTGGACACGAGAAATTGCGGGATGGCGAAACTCACCCCGGCCACCAGAATCGCCGGCCACACCTCGAGCATCTTGCGCCACCCGGCAAACGCCCAGATCAACCAGAACGGCACCAGCACCGAGAAGAACGGCAACTGCCGCCCGACCATCATCGACAGCTCCATCTCATCCAGCCCGGTGACTTTGGCCAAGGTGATGATCGGTGTGCCCAGCGCACCGAAAGCAACGGGTGCAGTGTTGGCGATCAGCGCTAGGCCGGATGCGGCCAATGGCGAAAAACCCAGGCCGATCAGAATCGCACCGGTCACCGCCACCGGCGTGCCAAAGCCTGCCGCGCCTTCGAAGAACGCACCGAAACAGAAGGCGATCAGCAGCAACTGCAAACGTCGGTCATCGGTGATGCGCGCGAGGGAATCCTGCAGCACTTTGAACGAACCGTTTTCGGTGGTCAGGCGATGCAGAAAGATGATGTTGAGGACGATCCAGCCGATCGGCAGCAAGCCATTCGCCGCGCCGAACAGCGCGGCCGAGCCGGCCATGCCCGCTGGCATGTCGAAGGCGAAGATCGAGATCAGCAGGGCGGACGCGAGCGCCAGCAAGGCTGCCAGATGTGCCTTGACGTGAAAGAACGCCAGCGCCGCGAGCATCACCACCACCGGCACCGCGGCCATCAGCGTGGAGAGCACCGGGTTGCCGAACGGGTCGTAGATTTGCTGCCAGACCATGGTTCACCTCTGCTTATTGTTATTGAGGGCGCAGATCCATTGCATGGGGGTTGGTTGCAAGCAGTATAGGTGGCATTCCGCCGCCGTTCGGGCATGGCGAACGGGCCGACCAACGGTCGATAGTGGCCACTGAATCAACGTGCTTTTGCCCGGTCGTATCTGCGGCTGCGCGCACTGCGTCCCGAAGACGCGGGCAGCGTGGCGATTTCCGTCGTCAAGACCTTGGGTTTTAGGGAAGTGTTGAATGAAGCAAGCGACAACGATGCTGCTCACTGTGACCGCCGCCGTATTGCTGAGCGGCTGTATTGCGGATTTTGATGATGACCACCGGCATGGCCGGCACTACGACCGCGACCACGGCCGCTATTACGACCATGACCGGCGTTGGGACGACCGCGATGACGACCGCCGCGATGGCCGTCGTTATCACCGTGATCGCGATGATGACTGATTGAAAGCAGAGGGCGTTCCCGTTAAAGGAACGCCCTCTGTGCATCAGCCTTCAGTTGAAAAAACGAGCGTTCGCCTGGACGCGGGATCGCGCAGGCACCGGGGCCTCGTGATCGAGCAGATGGGTGGCGAGTATGTCGCTCAGAAAACGGAACTGATCGTTGAGGCCGACCACTTCATTGCTGAAATGATTGCTGGCGGCGGGCATCAGCAGATCGTCGAAATCTTCGTTGAACACCAGTGTCTGCGCCTTGCGCGGCACGACGTGCTGTTGGTAGTAGTTGCTGCCGAACACCGGGAAACTCACGGAGAGGGTGACTTGGGTGTGGATCATGATGTGAACGCCTCGTTGTGTTTCGGATGAGTCAATCGTGCCTTTCATCATGGGAGGGCGGAAGGCAATCGTGGCGATGGTGGATATCGATGGTGGTGATGGTTGAGGTTTGCGGTGCTGCTGATGGCGCCTTCGCGAGCAGGCTCGCTCCCACAGGTGCAACACATTTCAAATGTGGGAGCGAGCCTGCTCGCGAAGAGGCCGGAACCTTCAGCATCGGAATCGACTGACCTGCCTATACTCAAACCTGCACCTCCCCAAGCCAAAGGACACCACCACCGTGAACCCACGCGCGCTGGTCGTCGCCGCACTGTTTCTGCTGGCCGGCTGCGCCTCCTCGGCTCGGGCGCCGGTGAGCGCGCCGCAGGCGGTGGTGGTGTCGGCGCAAACCTGGCAGCAGATCGACCGCGAGATCCTCAGCGCATCGCAACAGGCCACCGAGCAGGTCAAGCTGTTCGCCCGTGGCTCGATGGAACATTGGCGCACTCGGGTCTATCAGCAAACTGAAGAAAATTTCATCCCTTGGTTCAGCAGCTACTGGACCCAGGAATGGCTGTCGATGAAGGTCAGTTGGTACACGATCAGCGCCGGCGGTGAGCAGGATGCTTCGGCGAAACGGCTGGCGGCGTATCTGCTTGAGCAATATCAGGAAAAAGTCCTCGCGCCGGTAGCAGTGGAGATCGATCCGGATGCGATCCTGGCGCAGGCCACGGCGTTCTACGCGCAGTTGATGGCGCAGCAGATGCCGCTCATCGCCCAGCGTCACGGTGTGCCGATGGCGCAGCTCAACGGGCGTTTGCAGAAGATCCCGGCCATCGCCCTCGGCCCGCCGCCGGCGCGGGATGCTTCGCTGTTCAAAGTCATCAGCACCGAGCCGCTGAACACCCTCCCGGCGTACGCCGCGCTGATCGATAAGATCCACACCGACGGCGGCGCCAAGGGCATCTCTTCCACCGAAGCAGCCATGGCCCCGGTGGCCAAGCGCGCCAGCCAGCGCATCGAAGCCGAAATGGCCCCGCGCGGCGCCGCCAGTGCGGTGGCGGCAGCAGCCGGGAAACTGGCCGGGGCGATGATTTCGGTCGGCGTGGCCGGCATACGCGCAATCATCCAGGCCAACGACCGCCCCGACAGTGAAGCGCTGATTCGCAGCAGCCTGGGCAACACCTTCGACAAGGCCTGGCAGAAGCTGCTGCAAAATCCGACCACGGGGGTGATGGCCGGCACGTTGCACATGGCCGGGCAGGTCGAAGGCAATTTGGGCGTGAGTGAACCAACGCCTATCGGTGTGAGCGCTGTGCCATAGCGCCTGCACCTGTGAAGTTTTGTTGGCGGCGGTCGCGCCCGGATCAGAGCGGATGCTAGTCTTGCGCAACGCTGTTGTCAGGGAGCCCACATGGGCAATCACAAGATCGAGATTCGCCGCAGTAACGTCGAGAAAATCCTGCTGGCGGCGGAAAAGGTTTTCGCCGAAAAAGGCTTCGGCAGCACCGCCATGGCGGACATCGCTGCCGAAGTGCAGTTGCCGCGTTCCAATCTGCATTACTACTTCAGCACCAAGAGCGAGCTGTACAGCGCAGTGCTGTTCGATCTGCTGGAAGTGTGGAAGCAGGACGCGCTGTGCTTCGAGATGTTCGACGACCCGCGCGTGGTGCTGAGCAGTTACATCCGCGCCAAGATGAATCATTCGCGCAGCCGGCCCTATGGCTCGAAAGTCTGGGCCAACGAGATCATCCACGGCGCGCCGACCCTGGGCGAAGCGCTGGATGCGAGCCTGTATGACTGGGCGAAGATGAAGGAGGCGAAGATTCGCCAGTGGGTCGAGGACAAGCGGATCCTGCCGGTGGAGCCGTCGGGTTTGCTGTACATGATCTGGGCGTCGACCCAGCACTACGCCGACTTTGATCATCAGGTGAATATTCTCAATGATCACCAGCCGTTGTCGGATATGCAGTTCGAGCGTGCGGTGCAGACCGTGACAGCTGTGATTTTGCGCGGGATCGGGCTGGAGCCTTGAAGAGCACCATCAAGGGCTTACCCTCACCCCAGCCCTCTCCCAGAGGGATAGGGGGCCGACCGAGGTGTATTGAGAGGTACATCGACCTGAAAGACCGTGTCGATTATGGATTTGATCGGTCCCACGCTCCGCGTGGGAATGCTTCCAGGGACGCTCCGCGTTCCAATGGGACGCAGAGCGTCCCGGGCTGCATTCCCACGCAGGAGCGTGGGAACGATCAATTAAACCGCGACGTGATAGGGATTGCGCGGATCATGATTCCAGTCCAGAAACGGCTTGCCCGTGTCCATCGGCACCATCTCGATGCAGTCGGCCACGGGGCAGGTGATCTGGCACAGATTGCAGCCCACACATTCCTCATCGATCACTTCATATTTATGCGTACCGTCGGCCTGTTTCGAACTGCCGATCGCCTGGTGTGACGTGTCTTCGCAAGCAATGTGGCAACGCCCGCAACCGATGCACGCCTCTTGGTCGATCTTCGCGATCACCTGATAGTTGATATCGAGGTACTTCCAATCCGTGGTGTTGCCCACGGCGCGCCCGGAAAACTCGGCGATATTGGCGTAGCCCTGGCTGTCCATCCACCGCGACAAGCCGTCCTTCATCTCTTCGACAATGCGGAAACCATGCAGCATCGCCGCCGTGCACACCTGCACCGCGCCGCTGCCCAGCGCCATGAACTCCGCCGCGTCGCGCCAGCTGCCGATGCCGCCGATGCCGCAGATCGGCAAGCCCTGGGTCTGCGGATCTCGGGCGATTTCCGCGACCATGTTCAGCGCAATTGGCTTGACCGCCGAACCGCAATAACCGCCGTGGGTGCTTTTGCTGCCGACGGTGGGCAGGGCGACCATGTGGTCCAGGTCGACGCTGGTGATCGAGTTGATCGTGTTGATCAGCGACACCGCATCGGCGCCACCACGATGCGCCGCCCGGGCAGCGACGCGGATGTCGGTGATGTTCGGGGTGAGTTTGACGATCACCGGCAGCGAGCAGTACGTCTTGCACCAGCGCGTCACCTGTTCGACATACTCCGGCACCTGGCCGACCGCCGCGCCCATGCCGCGTTCGGGCATGCCGTGGGGGCAGCCGAAGTTGAGTTCGATGCCGTCGGCGCCGGTGGCTTCGACCAGCGGCAGAATGTGTTTCCACGACTCCTCGACACACGGCACCATCAGCGACACGATCAGCGCGCGATCCGGCCAATCCTTCTTCACTTGGGCGATTTCGCGCAGGTTGATTTCCAGCGAGCGGTCGGTGATCAGTTCAATGTTGTTGATGCCCAGCACTTCGCGATTGGCACCGTAATGCGCCGAATAACGCGAGGAAACGTTGACCGCCGCCGGATCCTCACCCAGGGTTTTCCAGACCACGCCACCCCAGCCCGCTTCGAAGGCGCGGACCACGTTGTAGGCCTTGTCGGTGGGTGGCGCGGAAGCCAGCCAGAACGGGTTGGGCGCTTTGATACCGGCGAAGACTATCGAGAGATCGGCCATTTACGCAGCCTCCACGTTGAGCATCAGTTGAGCGTTGATCGCCTCGGCGGCGCGTTTGCCGTGCTGCACCGCTTGCACGGTGAGGTCCTGATCGAGGCTGGTGCAGTCGCCGCCGGCATACACGCCGGGGACGCTGGTGCGCAGGTTTTCATCGACCTCGATGCGTTCGCCCTGACGTTTGAGCTCGCGCGCCAACGGATCGCTGAGGGTGCTGTCATCGAAGCTCTGGCCGATCGCTTTGAAGATCGCATCGGCAGCCAGTTCGAAGGTTTCTCCGGTGGTTTGCAGACGCCCGTCAACCAGATCGGTGCGGGCGAAACGCATGCCGCGCACGCGGCCCTGATCATCGAGCAACACTTGCTCCGGCTGCGCCCAGGTCAGCAACCGCACCTGGTTGGCTTTGGCGATGTCCTGCTCATGGTGGGTGGCGCCCATGTCTGCCGCACCACGGCGATACACCAGATTGACGTCGCGCGCGCCGAGGCGGGCCATTTGCACCGCCATGTCGATCGCCGTGTTGCCAGCGCCGAGAACGATGCAGCGTTCAGCCAAGGGCAGTTGCGTGAGGTCATCGGCCTGGCGCAGTTCGCGGATGTAATCGGTGGCGGCGAGCAGGCCCGGCGCGTCTTCGTGGGCCAGACCGAGTTGCTTGCTGGCATTCAGGCCGAGGCCGAGGAATACCGCGTCAAACTGCTGATGCAGTTCGCTCAGGGTCAGGTTTGCACCGAGTTTCTGGCCGTGGCGGATTTCTATCCCGCCAATCTGCAGAAGGAAGTCCAGCTCCTTCTGCGCGTAATTGTCGACGAGTTTGTACTTGGCAATGCCGTACTCGTTGAGCCCGCCGGCCTTTTCCCGTGCTTCGAAAATCACCACGTCATGCCCGTGCATTGCGCTGCGATGAGCGCAAGACAACCCGGCCGGCCCGGCGCCGACCACGGCGATCCGTTTGCCCGTGGCCGGGGCGCGCTGGAACGGGTGTTCGGCGAAATGCGCGTTGTCTACGGCATAGCGTTGCAGCAGACCAATCAGCACCGGTGCGCATTCCTGCGCGTTGTTGCGCACGCAGGCCTGCTGGCAGAGGATTTCCGTTGGACAGACCCGCGCGCAACTGCCGCCGAGGATGTTTGCCGAAAGGATCTTTTGCGCCGCGCCCTGTACGTTGTCCTGATGGATATTGCGGATGAACGACGGAATGTCGATTTCGCTGGGGCATGCATTGACGCAAGGCGCGTCGTAGCAATACAGGCAGCGCGAGGCTTCCAGATGCGCCTGCCGGGCATTGAGCGGCGGCGCCAGATCAGTGAAATGGCCGGCGAGAGCGGCCGCGCTTTCGTGCGGGTGGGGGAGGTGGTTCAGGGTCTCGATCACGGTTCATGGCCTCATGGCTAATTGAGGTGCTGCCTCTGGTGGGCAGTGGTTTTATGGCGTCAGGGAGGGCCTCTTCGCGAGCAGGCTCGCTCCCACATTTGCTATGCGCTCACCTGTGGGAGCGAGCCTGCTCGCGAAGGCCGAAGGCCTGGCTGTCAGCGTTTCACCGCCGTCGGCCTGTGCAACTCCGCCCGCTTGCTCAACAAATCAAACACCGCCGGATAGGCCGGCCGTTCGATGTAGCGTCCGGCGCCGCGTTCGGCGCGCAGGTCGCCGTCGGCCCAGACCACGCGGCCCTGGCTGACGGTGTGGCTCGGCACGCCGCGCACGGTCTTGCCTTCGAAGATGTTGAAGTCCACCTGCTGATGGTGGGTCTTGGCGGAAATGGTCCGTGTGCCTTGCGGATCCCACAGCACCAAATCGGCATCGGCGCCCACGCGGATCGCACCTTTGCGTGGATAGAGATTGAAAATCTTCGCGGTGTTGGTGGAGGTCAGCGCGACGAAATCCTGCATCGACAATCGTCCGGAGTTGACGCCTTCATCCCACAACACTGCCATGCGGTCTTCGATGCCGGCGGTGCCGTTGGGAATCTTGCTGAAGTCGTCGCGCCCGGCGGCTTTCTGCTCGGCGCAAAAGCAGCAGTGGTCGGTGGCGGTGGTGTGCAGATTGCCGTTCTGCAGCCCGTGCCACAGCGCCTCCTGATGGCCGCGCGGACGGAACGGCGGGCTCATCACGTAGCCGGCGGCGGTCTGCCAGTCCGGGTGTTGATAGACGCTGTCGTCGAGCAGCAAGTGCCCGGCCAGCACCTCGCCGTACACCGGCTGGCCCTTGCTGCGGGCATAGGTGATTTCGTCCAGAGCTTCCTTGGTGGAAACGTGCACCAGGTACAACGGCGTGCCGATGGTTTCGGCGATACGGATCGCCCGGCTCGCGGCTTCACCTTCGACCTGCGAAGGTCGCGACAGCGGATGCGCTTCCGGCCCGGTAATGCCCTGAGCCATCAGCTTGCGTTGCAGGTGATAGACCAGCTCGCCATTTTCCGCGTGCACGGTCGGCACCGCACCGAGTTCCAGGCAGCGCTCGAAACTCGCCACCAGAGTGTCGTCGGCGGCCATGATCGCGTTCTTGTAGGCCATGAAGTGCTTGAAGCTGTTGATGCCGTGGTGGCTGACCAGCTCGGCCATTTCCTCGCGCACCTGCTCGCTCCACCAAGTGATCGCGACGTGGAAGCCATAGTCCGACGCAGACTTTTGCGCCCAGCCGCGCCACTGATGAAACGCTTCCATCAGCGATTGCTGCGGATTGGGAATGACGAAGTCAATGATCGAGGTAGTGCCGCCGGCCAGACCGGCTGCAGTGCCGCTGTAGAAGTCCTCACTGGCAACGGTGCCCATGAACGGCAACTGCATGTGCGTATGCGGATCGATGCCGCCGGGCATCAGGTACTGGCCACTGCCGTCGAGCACTTCTGCGCCGGCGGGAATGTCGAGGTTTTCACCAATGGCTTTGATCACGCCGTCAGCGCAATAGACGTCGGCGCGGTAACTTTCATCATGGGTAACAACGGTGGCGCCACGGATCAACAGAGACATTCCGGATTCCTCGCAGGCATGACCGACTTGTGCCGGTTCTAAATGTTTTATTGAAGTACAGCGGCGCAGTTCGTATTCCTGTCATCGCTGTCAGGAATAGAAACTAGTCGCGATTTCAAGAATGATCAAGAATATTTTTTATAAGCTTATAGCTGTTTCAAGCTATTGATAAATAAAGATAAAAACGAGAAATCACCAAAATGGGTAGGGCGCTCACCATTTTGACGCACTTGACAGGATGGAAATATGAGCAAGATTTCCTATGTGAAATCAGCCGCTTGAAGTTGTGCTGCGGTTGCGGGTTCACCGACAAAAATAAATGCAGTGCACCAGTTTGAGTCCTGACACTTCGGACAACTTGCCCGACGTTTAGCCTGAGCGTTCAGACAAGTTTTCCCGGACTCATCGAATATTCAATTAAAACTGATGAATATCAGAAAGTTGCAAAGCGTCCAGTGCACCGCCCAAGCGTTCAGCGCGAGAATCGGCACGTTTATTGATGCCGCCGCTGACACCATGGCCGGTGCATGAAAGTTGTCAGTTCCTCCGGCCATCGTCCGGCTGGCGTCGTGCGCGCCAACCGCCTGATGAGCAAAAAATAATCAGAAGAACAGTGGAGCGGCCATGCAACAGATCAGATCACAAGTGACCGAGCGCGACGGCTTGTTCGAGCTCGAAGCCGGCAGTGACGTCCTCGACAGCCCCCGTTACAACCACGACATGGCACCGACCAAGGTGCGTGAACGCACCTGGAACAAATGGCACATCACCGCGCTGTGGGTCGGGATGTCGATTTGCGTGCCGACCTACACCCTCGGCGGCGTGCTCACCGCGTATTTCGGCTTGAGCGTCGGCGAAGCGCTATTGGCGATTCTGTTTGCCAACGTCATTGTGTTGATTCCGCTGACCCTCAACGCCTTCCCGGGCACCAAATACGGCATTCCGTTTCCGGTGCTGCTGCGTTCGTCGTTCGGCATTCTCGGCTCCAACGTGCCGTGCCTGATCCGCGCGTTGGTGGCGTGTGGCTGGTTCGGCATCCAGACCATGTTCGGCGGACTGGCGATTCACCTGTTCCTCGGCTCGGTGTTCGAGGGCTGGAAATCCCTCGGCGGAACCGGCGAGGTCATCGGTTTCATGGTGTTCTGGGCGCTGAATCTGTGGGTGGTGATTCGCGGCGCCGAGTCGATCAAATGGCTGGAAACCTTGTCGGCGCCGTTGTTGGTGGCGGTGGGCATTGGCCTGCTGGTGTGGGCGATGCCCAATGTGTCGATGACTGAATTGCTGGCGATCCCGCCCAAGCGTCCGGAAGGCGCCAGCGTGGTCAGTTATTTCGCGGCAGGGCTGACGGCAATGGTCGGCTTCTGGGCCACGCTGTCGCTGAATATTCCCGACTTCAGTCGCTACGCCAAGAGCCAGAAGGATCAGATCCTCGGGCAGATTTTCGGTCTGCCGCTGACCATGTTTCTCTTCGCTGCGCTGGGCGTGGTGATGACCGCCGCATCGGTGAAACTGGTCGGCGTCACCGTGTCCGACCCGGTCACGCTGATAGGCCATATCCAGAGCCCGGTGTGGGTCGCTGTGGCCATGGCGTTGATCATCGTTGCCACACTGTCGACCAACACCGCCGCCAATATCGTCTCGCCGACCAATGACTTTCAGAACATCGCGCCGAAGGTGATCAACCGCACCAAAGCGGTGTTGCTCACCGGTCTGGTCGGGCTGGTGCTGATGGGCCATGAACTGCTGAAAAAGCTTGGCCTGATCGTTTCCGACATCAGCCTGGAAACCGTGTACTCAAACTGGCTGCTGGGCTACTCGAGCCTGCTCGGGCCGATCGCCGGGATCATGGTGGTGGATTATTTCCTGATCAAGAAACAGCGACTGGACCTCGCCGGGCTGTACCGCGATGACGTGTATCCGGCGTGGAACTGGGCCGGTTTTCTCGCCTTTGGCGTGCCGGTGGCGCTGACTCTGCTGTCGCTGGGCAGCGACGCGTTCAGCTGGTTCTACAGCTATGGCTGGTTCACCGGCTCGGCGTTGGGCGGAATTATTTATTACGGGTTGTGCGTGATGCGGGCGCAGCCTTCGGTCGTGAAAACAGCGGTGTGAGCAAGGCCTTTTCGCGAGCAGGCTCGCTCCCACATTGGAAATGCATTCTCACTGTGGGAGCGAGCCTGCTCGCGAAGGCGATGCTCCATACACCGCCGAAACTGATCGTTCCCACGCTCTGCGTGGGAATGCAGCCTGGGACGCTCCGCGTCCCAACAGCGGACGCAGAGCGTCCATGGATGAATGCCCACGCAGAGCATGGGCACTATCGGCATCAGCATTGAGGAGATCCCCATGAACGCAGCCGTCGACGTTCTGCAATCCACCCATCAGCACATCAACCGCGATCGCCTCTGGGCCTCGCTCATGGAACTGGCGAAACTCGGCGCCACGGTCAAGGGCGGCGTCTGTCGCCTGGCCCTGACCGACCTCGACCGCCAGGCGCGCGACCTGTTCGTGCAGTGGTGCAAGGACGCCGGTTGCAACGTCACGGTCGATGCCGTCGGCAACATTTTCGCCCGGCGTGCCGGGCGCAACCCGAACCTGCCGCCGGTCATGACCGGCAGCCACATCGACACCCAGCCCACCGGCGGCAAGTTCGACGGCTGCTTCGGCGTGCTCGCCGGCGTCGAAGTGCTGCGCACCCTCAACGACCTCGGCGTGGAAACCGAAGCGCCGCTGGAAGTGGTGGTCTGGACCAACGAAGAGGGCTCACGCTTCGCCCCGTGCATGATGGGCTCAGGGGTCTTCGCCGAGAAATTCACCCTCGAAGAAACCCTCGCCAAGGTCGATGCCGACGGCGTCACCGTCGGCGAAGCACTGAATGCGATCGGCTACGCCGGCCCGCGCAAGGTTAGCGGGCACGCGGTTGGCGCGTATTTCGAAGCGCACATCGAACAAGGCCCGATTCTCGAGGACGAAGAGAAAACCATCGGCGTGGTACTCGGCGCGCTCGGGCAGAAGTGGTTCGACCTGAAATTGCGCGGCGTCGAAGCCCACGCCGGCCCGACGCCGATGCACCTGCGCAAGGACGCCCTGGTCGGTGCCTCGGTGATCGTCGGCGCCGTCAACCGCGCCGCCCTCGGCCATCAGCCCCACGCCTGTGGCACGGTCGGCTGCCTGCAAGCCTATCCCGGCTCGCGCAACGTGATTCCCGGCGAAGTGCGCATGACTCTGGATTTTCGCCACCTGGAGCCGGCGCGGCTGGATTCGATGATTGCCGAAGTGAAACAAGTGATCGAGGCGACCTGCGAAGAGCACGGCCTTTCTTACGAATTGACCCCGACCGCCGACTTCCCGCCGCTGTACTTCGAAAAGGGCTGCGTGGAAGCGGTGCGCGGCGCAGCGAAAGGGCTGGGTCTGTCGCACATGGACATCGTCAGTGGCGCCGGGCATGACGCGATTTTCCTCGCCGAGCTCGGCCCGGCGGGAATGATTTTTGTGCCATGCGAGGGCGGGATCAGCCACAACGAAATCGAGAATGCCGCGCCGGATGATCTGGCAGCGGGGTGCGCGGTGTTGTTGCGGGCGATGCTCGCGGCGTCGGCGATGGTGGCGGCCAGCGAGCGTGCCGCCTAAGGTAAACACACCCAGTAAACCTGTGGGAGCGAGCGTGCTCGCGAATGCGCCGGGTCAGCCACCGAATGGTCTGTCTGACCCAGCGCTTTCGCGAGCAGGCTCGCTCCCACAGGGGGTTTTTGGCGATTTTGGGGTTGTGGCACGATCCCGAGCCGCCGCGGTCGTACTCTTCACCTAGCCGCATCACAGTGTGGAGATCCAATGAGCCAGGAAGTCCTGACCACCGAAACCAACCGTCGCCAGTTGCAGCAGATCATTGCCGGGCTGTCGGACGGGGTGATTCTGCTGGAACTCGACAAAAGCATTCTCTGGGCCAACGAAGCGGCGCTGACCATGCACGGTGTCAGCACCATCGGTGATCTGGGCAGTAACGCCGACGAGTACGCCAGACGCTTCACGCTGCGCTATCGCAATAATCATGTCTTGCCGCCGGACAACTACCCGATCAGCCGCGTCGCCCGCTGCGAGGCGTTCAATGATGTGCTGATTGAAGTTTCGTCCGTGGACGACCCGGAGCGGGTCTGGGTGCACAGTGTGCGCAGCATGGTGCTGACCGACCGCGTCGGCCAGCCCGAGTCGCTGGTGCTGATCATGAGCGACGTCACCGATTGGGCCAACGCTGAGCTGCGTTTCGAAAAAACCTTCAATGCCAACCCTGCGCCGGCAGTGATCTGCCGACTCAGCGATTTGCGTTACATCAAGGTCAACCCGGGCTTTCTGGAAATGACCGGCTATACCCGCGATCAGGTGATCGGCACTTCGGCTTACGAAATCGATATCTTCGAGCAGGCGGATCAGCGCGATCTGGCTGTTCAGCGTTTGCGCGATGTCGCGACCATTCCGCAGATGCAGGCAGAACTGCGCCTCCCGGACGGTGGCAGTAAACAGGTGATCGTTGCCGGTCAGCCGCTGCTGCTCAATGACGAGAATTGCATGCTGTTCTCCTTCGTCGACATGGAGCCTCGGCGCCGGGTCGAAGTGGCCTTGCGTCAGAGCGAGGAGCGCTTTGCCAAGGCTTTTCGTCTGACGCCGGTACCGATTTTGATCTGCACCGCTGATAAGCAGGAGGTCATCGATGTCAATCAGGCGTTCCTCGATACCCTGGCCTATGACAGCGATGACGTACTCGGCAAAACCGTGACGCAATTGAGCTTCATCCACGATGACAGCGCGCGCACGCGCCTGCTGTCGGCGCTGGCGAAGAACGGTCGGGTCGATCGGGTCGACGTGCCCGTGCGCAAGAAGGACGAGGAGTTGCTGGAGTGTGCGGTCTCGGCTGACACGGTTAATATCCATGATACGTCCTGCTATCTGCTGGTGTTGATGGACATGACCGAGCGCAAGCGCACTGAGCTTGAGCTGGTCGCGGCGATTGAAGAGGTGATGAAGGATGCGTCGTGGTTCAGCCGAACGCTGATCGAGAAGCTGGCCAACGTGAAGAAGATCAACTCGCCGCAGCTGCCCAGTGCCTCATTCACTGACCTGACGGCCCGTGAGCGCGATGTCCTGGGCTTGATCTGTGAAGGTCTGGCAGACAAGGAGATCGCTGCGCGGTTGAAGCTGGCGCCCAATACCGTGCGCAATCATGTGGCCACCGTGTACTCGAAAATTGATGTGCATAGCCGCAGCGAGGCGATCGTCTGGGCTCGAGAGCGCGGTTTGTTTTCGGGAGAGTGGGGCACCAAGGGCCAGCGCTGAGGGGTGCAAATGCACTAATTACAAGGGTGCAAATTCATGTATTGGCCAAGGCGTTGTGTTCTTAGGCTGGTGGGGTGCGGTGTGGGCCATTTCGGGCCTGCGATCGTGCCCCTTTTGAAACAGTCATAGGAACAACGTCAATGATGAATCTTGCGCAGTTGCGCGCTCGGCTCGAGCACAGTTTTGCGCCGCTGGCTTGTGAGTGTTCGGTGGATGGTGATCATTCGCTGACGGTCAAGTTGTATCACCGGGATTCGGGGCAGGTGGATCTGGTGATCAGTGGGCTGGATCTGGCTTCGCTGCGTACGCCCGGGGCGGTCGAGGCGTTGGTGGGGGAGTTGCGGTATGAGCTTGAGAGCAATTCCTTGCGTTCTTCGCGGGATCCGGATTTGGCTTAAGCGCGCTTTGGTCTTGGCGGCCTTTGGGCCGGCCATGCTCTGGGGGGGGGTGGGTGTATATCTGTTTTTTTGGGTGTTGCGGCTGGCGGTTTCGTCCTTACGGCGAGTCCCTTTTGGCAAACGCCCCAAAAGGAACCAAAAGGTCTTCGCCCTGACGTTCGGCCCGCTCGCTGAGGCTCGGGGTTCCTTCGCTCCGGGATCGATCCTGGCGCAGCGGCTCCGGTTTGCTTCGCTGCACCTACACTCGCTGTGTACGACTGCGTCGTACGGTCGCTGCGCTCCCACGCCCGGATCAATCCCTCCACTCAGCCTGCCGACGGGCTCCAAGATCAAGATCAAAAGCGGTACTCGAGCTAACGCGCATCGTGTGTAGGAGCTGCCGAAGGCTGCGATCTTTTGATTTTGATTTTGATTTTCTGTGGGAGCGAGCCTGCTCGCGAAGGCGGCCTGACAGCCGACCTGGTTGTTACTGAACTCACTCGATCAAACCTGTGGGAGTGAGCCTGCTCGCGATGAGGCTCTCGCCGACAACCATCATCTCAATCCAGCCCTCTGCCGGACAATCCCCGCAAAACCGACAGCCAATCCCAGCCAATCTCCCCAATCCACTGGCGCTAACAAGGCGCTCAGCTATAAAGAATGAGTGGTCAGGTCTTCCGTGGCCGGTTGGGTTGCGGGAGTTTGTCTCTCTTTACCGCGGGTCGTCCTATGAATAATCCTGGGAAACGCGTATTGCCGTTGGCTTTTCTTGCTGTGCTGTTGGCCGGTTGTGCCAGTCCTCCACCCCCTGCGCCTGTCGCGCCGCCGCCACCGCCGGAACGTCGGTGTGAGGTGCTGGAAAATACTGAGGTTGCCGGGGATGTGTATGTGGATGGGCAGGTGACGCGTCACATCACCACTACGCGTTGCATAACCCAATAAGCCGGCCAATCCCGCGGATGCAGGAGTTCTGGATTTCGGCACCGCCCCTGTGGGAGCGAGCCTGCTCGCGAATGCGTGGTATCAGTCAAAACATAGCTGACTGACACAACGCCTTCGCGAGCAGGCTCGCTCCCACACGGGTTAGCAATTTGCCCTGGATATCAGGACAGGAACCCGCCATCCACATTCAGCGCCACGCCAGTGGTGTAGCTCGACGCATCGCTGGCCAGGTACAGCACCGCGCCGGCCATTTCGCTTGGATCGGCTACGCGTTTGAGCGGGATCTGGGTCAGTGCCTGTTTCAGAATCGCATCGTTCTTGACGAGCGCCGAGGCGAATTTGGTGTCGGTCAGGCCGGGGAGCAGGGCGTTGCAGCGGATGCCGAATTGCGCGCATTCCTTGGCGAAGACTTTGGTCATGTTGATGACCGCCGCTTTGGTTACCGAATAGATGCCTTGGAAGATGCCCGGCGAGATGCCGTTGATCGACGCGACGTTGATGATGCTGCCGCCACCGTTTTCGCGCATGAGCTTGCCGGCTTCGACCGACATGAAGAAGTAGCCGCGAATGTTCACATCGACGGTCTTCTGGAACGCCCCCAGATCGGTGTCCAGCACGTTGCAGAATTGCGGGTTGGTCGCGGCGTTGTTGACCAGGATGTCGAGGCGGCCGAATTGTTCCTTGATCCCGGCGAAGACCTGGCTGATCTGCTCCATCTCACCGATGTGGCAGGCCACGGCTGTCGCCTTGCCGCCGGCGGCGATGATGGCGTCGGCGACGTGTTGGCAGCCTTCGAGCTTGCGGCTCGAGACGATCACGTGGGCGCCTTGCTGGGCCAGCAGTTTGGCGATGGCTTCACCGATGCCACGGCTGGCGCCGGAGACGAAAGCGATTTTGCCGTCGAGGTCGAACAACTGAGTCTTGGACATGGGTTTCCCTTGTTGAAAGTCTTGTTATTGGCCCGGATCAGAGGCTGGATTTCTGAATGACCTGCAGGCTCATCTGCTCCAGCAGTTTGTTCATGTGAATGAACTGCGCGAAGCGTTTGTCCTGTGTCTGGCCATGGTAGAAGCGGTAGTAGATCTGCTGCACGATGCCGGCCAGGCGGAACAGGCCGTAGGTGTAGTAGAAGTCGAAATTGTCGATGCGGATGCCCGAGCGCTCGGCGTAGTAGTCGACGAATTCGCGGCGGGTCAGCATGCCCGGCGCGTGGCTTGGCTGGCGGCGCATCAGTTGCACCGGTGCCGGGTCGCCGGCTTCGATCCAGTAGGCGAGGGTGTTGCCCAGGTCCATCAGCGGGTCGCCGAGGGTGGTCAGTTCCCAGTCGAGCACGCCGATAATTTGCATCGGATTGGCCGGGTCGAGAATGACGTTGTCGAAGCGGTAGTCGTTGTGGACGATGCTCGACGTCGGGTGGTCGGCCGGCATCTTGTCGTTGAGCCAGGCTTTGACCGCTTCCCAGTGCGGCGCGTCCGGGGTCAGGGCTTTTTCGTAGCGCTCGCTCCAGCCCTTGATCTGCCGGGCGACGTAGCCTTCAGGCTTGCCCAGATCGCCGAGGCCGCAGGCGTTGTAATCGACCCGATGCAGTTCGACGAATCGGTCGATGAAGCTTTTGCACAGCGCTTCGGTTTTCGCCGAATCGAGGCCCAACTCCGGCGGCAACTCAGCGCGCAGGATGATGCCCTTGACCCGTTCCATCACATAGAACTCGGCGCCGATAACGGCTTCGTCGGTGCAATGCACGTAGGCCTTCGGGCAATACGGAAAGCCCTCGCGCAGTTGGTTGAGAATGCGGAACTCACGGCCCATGTCGTGGGCGGATTTGGCTTTGTGGCCAAACGGCGGACGGCGCAGAACGAATTCTTGCTCGGGGTATTCCAGCAGGTAGGTCAGGTTCGACGCGCCGCCAGGAAACTGGCTGATCTGCGGCGTGCCGGTCAGGCCGGGAATGTGCGCCTTGAGGTACGGATCGATCAGGCTGGCATCGAGTTCTTCGCCCGCGCGGATCCGGGTGGACTGGTCAGTAAGCGCCATGCTTATCCCTTCTGCTTATTTTGGAGGCCAGACATCATTGGCTAATCTAATGGCGCGCTCGGGTGCTCACAAGCGCGGGTCGGTCTTATAGGTTAGCGTGTTGCTGGATAATCAACTTTGAGAATGGGGCAAAGATCGGCGCGGTTCGACGATGCCACGCGCGTTAATGCACGCGCTGGTTGTTCAACTTGGGCGGCAAGGCGACGGGAGTCAGCACCGGTTGCCCGGAGAAAAACGCCATCAGGTTTTTCCCCACCAGTTCAACGGTGCCTTGCGTGGCTTCGGGGGAAAGCCCAGCGACGTGGGGAGTCAGCACAACGTTGCTGAGGTGTTTCAGGGCATCAGGCACTTCCGGTTCGTGATCGAACACGTCCAGTGCAGCGCCGGCGATACGACGTTGCTCAAGTGCGGTGATCAGGTCTGCCGTTGCGATAACGCTGGCGCGGGCGATGTTGACGATAAAACCCTTGGGGCCGAGCGCATCGAGCACAGCTCGCGTCACCAGATGTTGTGTAGCAATGCCACCGGGCGTGGCAACGACCAGAAAGTCCGAGGCTCGCGCCAGATCGGTGGGTGTCGAGCAGAACGCATAAGCGACTTCGCTGCGCACCTGGCGGCTGTGGTAGCTGACCTGCATGTCGAACCCGAGCTCCGCACGTTTGGCAATCGCCATGCCCACTGCGCCCAGCCCGAGGATGCCCAGACGCTTGCCGGCCAGCGACGGGCGCATGATTTTCGGCCATTCACCGCGGCGCACGGCTGCATCGCAGCGCGGGATATCGCGGACCAATGCCAGCAGCAACGCCATCGCATGATCGGCCACTGACGAGGCGTTGACTCCGGCGCCATTGGTGACGGTGATCCCACGGTCACTGGCCGCTTGCAGATCGACCTGTTCATAACCGGCGCCGATCACCGTGATGATTTTCAGGGCGGGCAGGGCGCTGATCTCTTGCGCAGTCAGGCCCAGTGGGCCGCGAGTGAGCACGGCATCAATGCGGCTGCCATGGGTGGCGATGGCTTGCGCACGTTCGGCTGGCGTTGGTGCGAGGATCAGGTGGAATCCCTGATGCTCAAGAATCGGCAGATAGTCATTGATCGTTTCAACCAGTACCAGAACGGTTGCGGGCATTGCGCGGCTCCTGTGATTGGCGGCGGGTGGGTCGCGAAAGTCGACTCAGAGTGCTGAATCCGCAGCGGCTTGGCAATCGTTGCATTCACGCAGTGGTGCTTTGATTCTGGACGGGTTCGTGGAACAAGCAAGTACGCAGGCATGGGCGCTGCGAATCAGCTGACGTATTGCGCAATGCCGTTGCCAAACGACCAGTTCTCTTTCTTTACCTCCAGCAGATTGATGAACACATCCTCCAGGCGAATACCCAGTTGCGCATGCAGGCTCTCGGCAATGGTCTTGAACAGCAATTGTTTCTTTTCCACGCTGCGCCCTTCGCTGATGGTGATCTGGATGAACACCACGCCGTCGCTGCGCTCGATGCCGAGGTATTGCGGGTCGTACACGAAGTGCTGGCCGTCGTGCTCGTTGAGAATCTGGAAGTTGTCGTGCTCGGGCACATCGATACAGGTGCGCAGGGCGGCGTAGATCTGTTCGCCGATGCGCCTGGCGAAAGTGGGGTCTGGGTTTTGCTGGATGTCGACGCGGACCAGTGGCATGGGAGGCTCCTTGGGTTATGGCTTCTCTCACGCTAGATCAATGGCGGAGTTCTGGCAGGTAGTTGGTCTGGAATATTGCGGACCACTCGTATGAGGAGGCTTACGTGAATCGCGGATTTTGCCTACGGGGATGGCAGATGCGTCTGCTGGTCAGCGTGAATGGAACAGTTTGATGATAAGGGCATGACGATAGCCGTCGATGTGCATGCAAATGCTGACACCGATCCGCCAGCAGCCAAGGAGGGCAAATGTTCCATAACGATCGCGAAAATCTGGAGCTAGACAGGCTGGAAAACGAATCAAGGAAACTCGTGGCTGAATGGAAAAAGCTTCAGGTTGAAGAGAAAAAGTTATCAAGGGAGACGAAGCTCTATCCAATTGCAGTGTTTGGTGGAGTCTTGACTGCAATCACCGCAGTGGCAGGGTTTTTCTTCAAGTTGTGAGTCTTCATGCTTCACGACCGTCAGGCGCATTATTCAAAGGTTAATCAGTATGAGCACATATGACCGTAAGGCACGACTGGAGCAAATTGAGCGAGAGTTCGCAGAATATGACGAAGCGTTGCGCAATAGAGACAAGCGCGAAAATGGCAAGCTCTGGTTGCTTTTCGGCTTCGGGCTGTACTGCGTTTTATTGGGTTTCATGCTCGGCATATCGCTCTAGGCGCATTCGATGACGCATGGGTGGGTGCAAAACGTATCCGTTTGCGGCATCCGACGTATCCATAAACGACCTTGTTTTTTCTATAAACGACCATCCTTGGATCTGCTCCGCACAACCATTCCTCAGCTAAGTCTTTGCTTGCATTGATTTATCACGGAGAATCGCGCCCCTGTTTCGGCCGGAGCATGTCTGTCGGTTTTTTCCGACGCGTCCTGACCGAGTGGCAAGTGACCGGAATGCGGAGATCCGACCGGATGAATGATCAGGCCAATAGCCTCGAAAAGCGCTTCGACGCAGCAGCACCCGCTGAACTTTCGAGCTGGAATCGCCAGGACACCACCTGGATGCTGGGACTGTTTGGGACGGCCATTGGCGCCGGCACCCTGTTTTTGCCGATCAACGCAGGATTGGGTGGCTTCTGGCCGCTGGTGATCCTCGCGCTGCTGGCCTTCCCGATGACGTTTTACGCGCACCGTGGCCTGACCCGTTTTGTGCTGTCCGGTCGCGAAGGCGCCGATATCACCGAAGTGGTCGAGCAGCATTTCGGTATCAAGGCCGGTGCCTTGATCACGCTGCTGTACTTCTTTGCCATCTTCCCGATCCTGCTGATCTACAGCGTCGGCCTGACCAACACGGTCGCCAGTTTCCTCGAACACCAACTGCACATCACGCCGCCACCGCGCGCGCTGCTCTCGTTCGTGCTGATTCTCGGCCTGCTGGCCGTCGTGCGTTGCGGCGAGCAGGCGATCGTCAAGGCCATGAGCCTGATGGTCTATCCGTTCATCGTTGCGCTGCTGTTCCTCGCCGTGTACCTGATTCCGCACTGGAACGGCGGCATCCTCGCCACCGCCGCGCAAGTGCCGGCGCCGTCAGCGCTGCTGCACACGCTGTGGCTGGCGATTACGGTGATGGTGTTCTCGTTCAACCATTCGCCGATTATCTCGGCGTTCGCGATGGATCAGAAGCGTCGTTACGGTGTGCATGCTGACGAGCGCAGCTCGCAGATCCTCGCGCGCGCTCATGCATTGATGGTCATTTTGGTGCTGTTCTTCGTATTCAGTTGCGTGCTGACCCTGTCGCCAGAGCAACTGGCTGAGGCAAAAGAGCAGAATCTGTCGATCCTGTCGTACCTGGCCAACCACTTCAGCAACCCGACCATCGAGTTTGCGGCGCCGTTGATTGCGTTTGTGGCGATCTCCAAGTCGTTCCTCGGTCATTACATCGGGGCCAGCGAAGGCCTCAAGGGCCTGATCGTCAAGAGCGGCAAACGTCCGGGCGCCAAGGCGCTGGATCGCATCGTGGCGGCGTTCATGCTGGTGATCTGCTGGATCGTCGCAACGCTTGATCCGAGCATCCTGGGCATGATCGAAACGGTCGGTGGGCCGGTGATTGCGGCGATTCTGTTCCTGATGCCGATGTACGCGATTCGCAAGGTGCCAGCGATGGCGCGCTATCGCGGTCAGGCGTCGAACGTGTTTGTTACCGCGGTGGGACTGGTGGCGATTTCGGCGCTGGTTTACAAGCTGGCTGTCTGACCTGTCACTGATCGTTCCCACGCTCTGCGTGGGAATGCCTCTTGTGACGCTCTGCGTCACGCTTGGGGACGCAGAGCGTCCGGGGCTGCGTTCCAACGCAGAGCGTGGGAACGATCAGAATGCTTGCCCGGCAGGCATAAAAAAACGCCGCTCATCTCACGATGGGCGGCGTTTTTTATGGCCTTGCAGCGTTAGGCTTGAACGACCGGGATCTTGGCGTTCGCAGCAGCTTCACGGAACTCGGCGATCTGGTCGAAGGACAGGTAGCGGTAGACATCGGCCGCCATGCTGTCGATCTTGCCAGCGTATTCCATGTACTCCTCGACGGTCGGCAGGCGACCCAGGATCGAAGCAACGGACGCGAGCTCGGCCGAGGCCAGGTAGACGTTCGCGCCGTCGCCCAGACGGTTCGGGAAGTTACGGGTCGACGTCGAGACCACGGTGCTGTTCGGCTCAACGCGTGCCTGGTTACCCATGCACAGCGAGCAGCCTGGCATTTCCATGCGAGCGCCAGCCTTGCCGTAGATGCCGTAGTAGCCTTCTTCGGTCAGTTGGTGAGCGTCCATCTTGGTCGGCGGCGACAGCCACAGACGGGTTGGCAGCTGACCCTTGACCTGATCCAGCAGTTTACCGGCAGCGCGGAAGTGACCGATGTTGGTCATGCACGAACCGATGAACACTTCGTCGATTTTCTCGCCAGCAACGCTGGACAGCAGACGGGCGTCGTCCGGATCGTTCGGCGCGCAGAGCACAGGCTCGTTGATCTCGGCCAGATCGATTTCGATGACTTCGGCGTATTCGGCGTCGGCATCGGCTTCCATCAGCTCAGGATTGGCGATCCAGGCTTCCATCGCTTGAGCACGACGTTCCAGGGTACGCGCATCGCCGTAGCCTTCGCCGATCATCCAGCGCAGCAGGGTGATGTTGGACTGCAGGTACTCGGTGATCGACTCTTTCGACAGCTTGATGGTGCAACCGGCAGCCGAACGTTCGGCCGAGGCGTCGGACAGTTCGAACGCCTGCTCCAGGGTCAGACCTTCCAGACCTTCGATTTCCAGGATGCGGCCGGAGAAGGCGTTTTTCTTGCCTTTCTTCTCGACGGTCAGCAGACCGTTCTGGATAGCGAAGTACGGAATGGCATGAACCAGGTCACGCAGGGTGATGCCAGGTTTCATCTTGCCTTTGAAACGCACCAGGATCGATTCCGGCATGTCCAGCGGCATGACGCCAGTGGCAGCGGCGAACGCGACCAGACCGGAACCGGCCGGGAACGAGATGCCCATCGGGAAACGGGTGTGCGAGTCACCACCGGTACCGACGGTGTCCGGCAGCAGCATGCGGTTCAGCCACGAGTGGATGATGCCGTCGCCCGGACGCAGGGAAACGCCGCCGCGGGTCATGATGAAGTCAGGCAGGGTGTGGTGGGTGGTCACGTCGATCGGCTTTGGATAAGCCGCGGTGTGGCAGAACGACTGCATCACCAGATCAGCGGAGAAGCCCAGGCACGCCAGGTCTTTCAGTTCGTCACGGGTCATTGGACCGGTGGTGTCCTGAGAACCCACGGTGGTCATCTTCGGTTCGCAGTAGGTGCCAGGACGCACGCCCTGGCCTTCTGCCAGACCGCAAGCCTTGCCGACCATTTTCTGCGCCAGGGTGAAACCCTTGGTGCTTTCAGCCGGAGCTTCCGGCTTCTTGAACAGGTCGAACGGCGGCAGACCCAATTCGGCGCGAGCCTTCTCGGTCAGGCCACGGCCGATGATCAGCGGGATACGACCGCCGGCACGGACTTCGTCCAGCAGCACCGGGGTTTTCATTTCGAAAGTGGTGATGACTTCGTCGGTACCGTGCTTGCAGACTTTGCCAGCGTGCGGGTACAGGTCGATCACGTCGCCCATGTTCATGTTCGACACGTCGAACTCGATTGGCAGGGCGCCGGCATCTTCCATGGTGTTGTAGAAGATCGGAGCGATCTTGCTGCCGAAGCAGAAACCGCCAGCGCGCTTGTTCGGCACGTACGGGATGTCGTCGCCGAAGAACCACAGCACCGAGTTGGTGGCCGATTTACGCGAGGAACCGGTACCGACCACGTCACCGACGTAGGCGATCGGGAAGCCCTGGCCGCGCATTTCTTCGATCTGCTTCATCGGGCCGGTCTTGCCTTGCTCGTCCGGAACGATGCCGTCACGGGCCATTTTCAGCATGGCCAGGGCGTGCAGCGGGATATCAGGACGCGACCAGGCGTCTGGCGCAGGGGAGAGGTCGTCGGTGTTGGTTTCGCCGGTGACCTTGAATACGCGCAGGCTGATCTTGTCGGCCAGCACCGGGCGCTTCTTGAACCACTCGCCGTCAGCCCAGGATTGCAGCACGGCCTTGGCGTGAACGTTGCCGTTCTTGGCTTTTTCGGCGACGTCGTGGAAGGCGTCGAACATCAGCAGGGTGTGCTTGAGTTCTTCGGCGGCGACTGGCGCCAGCTCGGCGTCGTCCAGCAGTTCAACGAGGGTGACGATGTTGTAGCCGCCCTGCATGGTGCCGAGCAGTTCTACAGCGCGTTTCTTGTCCAGCAGAGGGGAGGTGGCTTCGCCCTTGGCCAGGGCAGACAGGAAACCGGCCTTGACGTAAGCGGCTTCGTCCACTCCAGGCGGTACGCGATTGGTGATCAGGTCAACGAGGAAAGCTTCTTCGCCAGCCGGAGGGTTCTTCAGCAGCTCGATCAGGCCTGCTGTTTGTTCGGCGTTAAGCGGCTGGGGAACGATACCCAGGGCTGCACGCTCTTCGATATGTTTGCGGTAGGCTTCAAGCACAGTTATTACCCTCATCAGTGGTCCCAAATGGGTGTCCGGGACGCTCATCCCGAAATTGCCGTACTCATGCGCCTCACGACGTTGTGGGTCGTTCGGCCAGAATTACCGGCAATTCCTTACAGAAGCTGCTTTCAAAGTTTTACGCCTGCAGAACGGGGAGCTGATGAGGGTTGGCGTTGGACTTTTCCCCGCTGGAAAAACCCTTCGCCAACACCGCTCTGAAGGAACGACTGTGCTCGTGACGCTTTGAAAACAGCTTCTAACGGACATTGGCGCCTTAAAAGGCTGGCTGATTCTACGGCAAAAAAATTTTAAAGGTAAGTCGCGCTCTATTGGACTTTCGTGGCAATCAGCGCGGCCGGAGCAAACTTGCGACGCTGGCGAGACCTTGCTGTTTGAGGGGTGATCAATGCCCGACAAAGGGCTAACATGCCGGCCTGTTCCGCGTTTCAGTGTTCTGCCCATTTATGCCCAATCAGACCATCAAGACCCCCTGCGTCGGCCTCTGCTCCACCGTTTACGGTGACCTGGTGTGCCGTGGCTGCAAGCGTTTCCATCACGAAGTGATCCATTGGAACGGATACAACGAGGAGGAAAAGCGCGCGGTGTGGCTGCGTCTGGAGCAATTGCTGTCACAAGTGATGGCGAGCAAAGTCGAGATCTTCGATCCGGCGCGCCTGCGCGAGCAGCTCGAACAGCGCAAGATCCGCTTCGTACCGCATCAGTCGGAATATTGCTGGGCCTATCAGCTGATCGCCAGGGGGGCGCGGGTGATCATTAATCTCGAGGCGTACGGGATGGTGTTGCTGCCGGAATTCCGCGACTGGAACCTGCCAGAACTGCGCGATGCCATTGATCGGGAATTCTTCCTGCTGTCGGAAGCGCATTATCAGCGCTACATCGCCCCCGGCTTTCTCAAAGACGCCTTTGGCGCCTGAACAGCAAAAGATCGCAGCCTTCGGCAGCTCCTTGTATGTTCCCCACACACCAGCATGAATGAGATCTAAGCTCGCTGGTGCGACATACGAAGATGTGTTTCTGGGGGAGACCGATCGCTCCTTAAGGCAGGACTTGCTCCTGACCTTGTATGTAGAGAGGTCCCCCCGCCTCATTGCCCACCACGAAGAGTATCGAGAAGCCGACGAGTCGGACTTCGCATTACAAGGTTGCAGTGGCATGAAGTTCGAGGTCAGGGGAACCAGGAAGCATTTTTAACTCAGTTCTCTTGGAGTTGAAAGCATGAACATGCACGTCGGCTTGGATGTGGGATCTCGCACTACAGCGATGGGCTGGCGCAATGGCGGCCGCTTTGCAGGTCAGTGCAATATCGACCAGACACCGGCGGGGCGCAAAGCTGCTGTCGGCAAATTGCTTGAGCTCAAGCCTATGTCTGTGGTGATGGAAGCCACAGGAATCTACTATCTGGACTTGGCCATGGAGCTCGCTGCGGCGGGTTTGCCAGTCTCGGTTATCAATCCGAAGAGTTTTCACAACTTTGCAAAACTGATGCTGAAAAACAGCAAAACGGACGCAATCGATGCCCAGTTATTAGCTGAGTACGGCGAACGCATGAGCCCAAGGTTGTGGACGCCGCCCACTTCAATACAGCTTGAGCTACGCGCTATCGGTCGCCACATCAATCGTTTGACGGGTCATCGCACCCGCGCCAAAAACGAGCTGCATGCACTAAAAGCCACTCAAACAACTCTTCTGATGCTGATTGAAGACGAAGAAGAAGCCATCAACGCCTTTGACAAACGAATCGAGCGTTTCCGACTAGCGGGTCGTGCATTGATCGACAACTGCCCAACGTTGAGCGCCCAGTTCGCCCACATGATCGCCGCCCCTGGCATGGGTGAGATCTCAGTATTTGCGGCGCTGGCTGAACTGACGACCTTACCGGTAACGCTCAAGTCAGCGCAGGTCAGCCGCCATGCCGGACTCGATGTCCGACTCACGCAATCAGGCACCAGCATTGATAAACCCGGCCGGATAAGTAAGGGCGGCAATGCCTATTTGCGATCAGCGATGTACATGCCTGCGCTGACCGCCATACGTTGCGACCCGAACGTTAAAGCGTTTTACGAAGCCTTGGTGGCTCGAGGAAAGAGGAAGATGCAGGCTATTGTCGCAGTCATGCGCAAATACCTGACCGGACTATGGGCCTGCATGCGGGCAGGCGAAGACTTCAGTACAGCCAAGCTTTTTAGCGATAAACACACCCAAAAAGCTTGACCGTGAACAGAGTATCTACATGGGAATGCGTTCTACCTGTAGGAGCTGCCGAAGGCTGCGATCTTTTGCTCTTAATGTTTCACGGCCAGTTCCACCAGATGATCCTCAACCTCCTGCGGCTTGAGCACCAGCACATCGCTTTCCAGGGTATCCAGCACCGCTTCCGCCGTATTGCCGATCAACGCGCCTGACAAACCACTGCGCGCTACCGTGCCAATTACCGTTACCGCCGCCTGGAGCTTGTGCGCCATGAACGGGATCAGCACATCTGCCGGGCCTTCCTCGATGTGCAGGTGCTCGTCATCGACATCGAACTCCGCCTGAAACGCCCGGCACTGCTCGCGGTACTTGGCTTCTATGGTCGATTTGAGCTGAAACGTCGGGTCTGCCGCCGAGAGCATCGGCGACGGATGCGCGGTGATCACATGCAGATGCGCCTTGGCCAGACTGGCGATGTCGTAGCCGTGATCAATGATGGTGCTGTGCAGATGCCGATGCTCACCGTCGGCATTGCCGACATCGACCGCAGCCAGGATCACTTTGTCCTTCCACGAACCGGCGGTTTTTACCAGCAGCACCGGGGTAGGGCAGTGGCGCAGCAGCTTCCAGTCGGCCGGGGTCAGCAGGGCTTTTTTCAGCGAGCTGTCGGGGAAATGCTGTTTGATCACCAGGCCGCAACCCTCGGCCTGCTGCACATCGATGATGGTTTCGTGCAGGCTCTCGTTCCATGCCTGTTCGGTGGTCACGCTGTACCCTTCGGCAAGCAACGCCGCCTTGAGCACGCTGAGCAGGCCGGCGTGGTCATGCTTCTTGTCACACACCAGCAGATGCAGATGGGCCTGGGTGACACCGGCGATCAGCTTGGCGCGTTTGAGCGCCAGGCTTTCTGCATGTTCAGGTTCGATGACCACCAGAATGCTGCGAATGGCTTGCATGAGCGGAGTCTCCAGCAAAGAAAAGGCACGGCGTTGCACAACTATAGTTGCTACCCGAACGTCTGCGACTTGATGCATATCAACAGCCGTCGCTGGTGGTCTGCGGGCAGGCCGGTATAATCGGCGCCCTTCGCTCGAACACCTTTTTACCGTGAGCCCCATGATCCTTCCCGAAATCCACGAATTCCTTGGCTGCCGCACCCCCGACGCCTGGGTCCAGGCGGCATTGGCCGACCAGGAAACCCTGCTGATCGACCACAAGAACTGCGAGTTCAAGGCCGCCAGCACGGCGCTGAGCCTGATTGCCAAGTACCACGCCCATGTCGACCTGATCAACATGATGTCGCGCCTGGCCCGGGAAGAACTGGTGCACCACGAGCAAGTCATGCGCATCATGAAGCGGCGCAAGATTGAGCTGCGTCAGCTGCACGCCGGCCGCTACGCCTCGGGCCTGCGCAAAGTGGTGCGCAGTCATGAACCGGTGAAACTGGTGGATACGCTGGTGGTTGGTGCCTTCATCGAAGCGCGCAGCTGTGAACGCTTCGAAGCACTGGTGCCGCATCTGGACGAAGAACTGGGCAAGTTCTATTTCGGTTTGCTGAAAAGCGAGGCGCGGCATTTTCAGGGTTATCTGAAACTGGCCTATCAGTATGGTGATGCCAAGGATGTCGCGCAGGTGATTGAGCGCGTCCGTGCGGCCGAGCAGGAACTGATCGAATCGCCGGACGAGGAATTCCGCTTCCACAGCGGTGTGCCGGTCGCTGCATGATCGGGTAGGAGCTGCCGAAGGCTGCGATCTTTTGATCTTGTTTTTACAAATCGAAAATCAAAATATCGCAGCCTTCGGCAGCTCCTACAGAGGTCCGCAATTCAATCGGACATCATTGTCGGATTGTAAAAAAATCTTAAAAGTATGAAACATCACCGAAAACCGGCCCAAGTGGCCGGTTTTTGCTGTCTGCCGTCATCGCCTGTTTGATGAATGCCAGCATAATATCGGCCCTTCCACGTTTGGCTTGGCAACGGTTGTTATGGATAACCTGGGTTTCGGCAAAGTTCTGCTGGTCGAAGACGATGAGCGTCTCGCCGCACTGATCGCTCACTTTCTTGAACAACACGGCTACGAGGTGCGCACGGTGCATCGTGGCGATCTCGCCATGGCTGCATTCCTGGAATTCAAGCCGAAAGTGCTGGTGCTCGACCTGATGTTGCCGGGGCAGAGCGGTTTGCAGGTCTGTCGGGAAATTCGCAGTGTCTCGGACACGCCGATCGTGATCCTCACCGCCAAGGAAGACGATCTCGATCACATCCTCGGTCTGGAGTCCGGCGCTGACGATTACGTGATCAAACCGATCAAACCGCCGGTATTGCTTGCGCGGCTACGGGCGCTGCAACGGCGGCAGACGCCGGACACCAGCGTGGTGAGTTTTCTTGAGTTCGGGCAATTGAGCATCGACCGCAGTTGCCGTGAAGTGCGCCTGACCGGTGAGCTGATCGAGCTGACCACCATGGAGTTCGAATTGCTCTGGTTGCTCGCCAGCGCGGCAGGCAAAATTCTTTCCCGCGATGACATTCTCAATCGCATGCGCGGCATCGCTTTCGACGGCCTCAACCGCAGCGTCGACGTCTACATCAGCAAACTGCGCAACAAACTCAAGGACAATCCCCGCGAGCCGGTGTGCATCAAGACCGTGTGGGGCAAGGGCTATCTGTTCAATCCGTTCGCGTGGGAGCTGTAGATGCTGCGTTTGTTCCTCGGGCTGTTTCTGGTGATGACGGTAGGGCTGGTGCTGGCGTTGCAGACGGTCGAGCACACCTTCAACGCCTTGCTCGACAGCCAGACGCAGGATTACAACCGTGAAGCCGTGCGCGGTCAGGCGTGGTCGCTGGTCGATCATCTGCAAGGCCGCCAAGGGGCCGAGCGTGAACAGAAACTCGATTCATTGCGCGCGCACTATGGTCTGTCGCTGAGTCTGGTCGAGGCCGATCAACTGGCCCTGACACCGCAGGAAAAAGCCGAGCTCGCGCGGAACCTGTTGGTGATCCGCGACGATTACACGCAGTTCATCAGCAACATCGATGGCGGCTCGCAATTGCTCAGCATCAAGCTGCCGCCGGAGCCGAGCCTGATGCCGTTCTACATCACCGCGGCGTACATGATGCTCGCAGTGCTGATCGGCATCGTCCTGTTTTTCTGGGTGCGTCCACACTGGCGCGATCTGGAAAAGCTGCGGCTGGCGGCCGAGCGTTTCGGCGACAACGATCTGTCGGTGCGCATCCAGTTGTCGCGGCGCTCGAACATCCGCGATCTGGCCGAGCACTTCAATCTGATGGCGGCGCGCATCGAGGGCTTGATCGCCAATCAGCGCGAGCTGACCAATGCGGTGTCCCACGAATTGCGCACACCGATCGCGCGGCTGTCGTTCGAGCTCGATCAGCTTAAACAGCAACCCGACGCGAGCCAGAATCGCGAGCTGATCGCCGACATGTACGCGGACCTCGGTGAGCTGGAGGAGATGGTCTCGGAGCTGCTGACCTACGCCAGCCTCGAGCACGGCGCGACAGTGATCAAACGGGAGAATATTCACGCAGCCGATTGGCTCGACAGCGTCGTCGGCAGTGTGGCGCTTGAGGCCGAAGCAGTGGGCGTGCAGCTGTCGATCACCGATTGCCAGGTCGACACTGTAAGCATCGAACCGCGCTTCATGGCGCGCGCGGTGATCAACCTTCTGCGCAACGCCATTCGCTACGCCGAGCAGCGCGTCGAGGTGTCGCTGCTGCGCAATGGCGATGACTATGAAGTGCGGGTCAGCGATGACGGGCCGGGTGTGCCGCTGGAGGGACGGGAAAAAATCTTCGAACCGTTTTCCCGACTGGATGCCAGCCGTGATCGGCGCACCGGTGGTTTCGGACTGGGCCTGGCGCTGGTGCGGCGGGTGTCGCAGTCCCATGGCGGGCAGGTTGAGGTTGGCGAATCGGTGTGGGGCGGGGCGTTGTTCAGGATGACCTGGGCGCATCTGGACTGATTGATATTGCCTGACCCGGCCCCTTCGCGAGCAGGCTCGCTCCCACAGGTGATCGCAATCCAAATGTGGGAGCGAGCCTGCTCGCGAAGGGCGCGGTGTTCAGCGAGTTACACCGAGTCGCTCATGCCACTGGGCGATCGATTCTTCGGGATATTCATCAAACTGCTGATCCTTCGGCTTGGCCTCCACCTCGACCCACGGCGCTTTCGAGCCAAGCATCAGGTGCGTGTGTTCCGGCGGCACCGGCAGTGGCGTGTCGATCGCCGAGGCGAATGGGTGAATCAGCTCCGGCCACTCCGGGCTGAACAGCCACAGGCCGCTGCCGCACAGCGAGCAGAAGTGGCGTTCGGCGCTGCTGCGATGGGCGCGCTTGTCGCCGTCAGCTTTCATCTTCGCGTGATAAATGCTGATGTTTTTGCGTCCGCGAACCTTGAGAGTGGTCGCGTCGCCGCCAAGGTTGATCGCATAACCGCCGCCGCCCTGAGTCTTGCGGCAAATCGAGCAATAGCAGCGTTGATAGGGATAAGGATGGGCGCTGTCGAGGCTGAACGTGACTTCGCCGCAATGGCAGGAGCCTTCGAGGTGCATGGTGCTCTCCTGTGTCTGAATGGTCCGCTTCAGCCTAGAACATTCTGCTGGATGCTTGCCGGTGTGATGCGACCGGCGGGCGCAGCGTCTAGCCCCAGTGTCCCCGCGATCCCATGGGGCGAGACTTTCGGAACCCGGCATGCAAGCGCTGTTGAACGAGATCCTTGACGCCGTCCGGCCCCTGATCGGGCAGGGCAAAGTTGCTGACTATATTCCCGCCCTCGGCACGGTACCGGCCAACCAGCTGGGCATCGCCGTGTACAGTAACGATGGCGAAATGTATTGCGCCGGCGACGCTGAAACGCCGTTCTCGGTGCAGAGTATTTCCAAGGTATTCAGCCTGGTGCAGGCCATCGATCATTCCGGCGAAGCGATCTGGGAGCGGCTTGGCCACGAGCCGTCCGGCCAGCCGTTCAACTCGCTGGTGCAACTGGAATTCGAGCGCGGCCGCCCGCGCAATCCGTTCATCAATGCCGGTGCGCTGGTGATCTGCGACATCAACCAGTCGCGCTTCGCCGCGCCGACACTGTCGATGCGCGACTTCGTCCGGCGTCTGTCCGGCAACCCGCAAATCATGATCGACGGCAAGGTCGCCGACTCCGAATACCAGCACCGCGCGCGCAATGCGGCGATGGCCTATCTGATGCAGTCGTTCGGCAACTTTCACAACGATGTCGAAGCGGTGTTGCGCAGCTATTTCAGCCATTGCGCACTGCGGATGAATTGCATCGATCTGGCCCGGGCGTTCTGCTTTCTGGCCAATGACGGGTTCTGCAAGCACAGCGGCGAGCAGATCCTGACGCGCCGCCAGACCCAGCAGGTCAATTCGATCATGGCCACCAGCGGTTTGTACGACGAGGCGGGCAATTTCGCCTATCGCGTCGGCTTGCCAGGCAAGAGCGGGGTCGGCGGCGGCATCGTTGCGGTGGTGCCGGGGCAGTTCAGCGTGTGCGTGTGGTCGCCGGAGTTGAACGCCGCCGGCAACTCGCTGGCGGGGATGGCAGCGCTGGAACTGCTGAGCTCGCGGATTGGCTGGTCGGTGTTCTGACCCACCTGAACACCACATGACCCTGTGGGAGCTGGCTTGCCAGCGATGAGGCCCTGTCAGTCACTATAAATTTGCCTGAACCACCGCTATCGCTGGCAAGCCAGCTCCCACAGGTTTCTTTAGTGTTTGAGGAGGTGTATTTCAGCCAGTAATCCGCTACATTTTCCGACCGCCCTCTGCATGGTGAATCCGCTTCATGTCTCTTGCGCTCGAACGTCTAGTCGCTGGCACGCCGATCCCTTTCGCTGGTAACCGCGTCACCGTGGTCAGCCACGAACTGGCCGCGCGGTTTCAGCCCGGTGACCATTTGCTGGTCGAGCAGGTCAGTGGCGAGTTGTTGCTGATCCCCGTGGCCGATCAACAGGCCGCCTCGGTGGCAATCGAGCGTGCGGCTGCGGCATTCACCGCGTTGTCGGCGGTGTCCGATGAAGCCATCAGTCAATTCTTCGACCTGTTTGCCCAGCGCTTGGAAAACCCTGAATGCTGGACGCAGATCGAAGCCGCCAACCGCGCCGACATCGAACGGGCCAAGGCGCGCGGTCGCTCGACCACACGCTTGCTCGCCGATGAGCGCATGCGCCGCGACATGATCGCCGGGCTGCGCGCCTGGCGTGATGCGCCGCCCACGCGGGGCAAAGTTATCAGCAGTGTCGAGCACGACGGCTGGAAGGTTGAGCAAGTCGTCTCGCCGCTGGGCATCGTCGCGTTTGTCTTCGAAGGTCGGCCCAACGTATTTGCCGACGCCGCCGGGGTGTTGCGCACCGGCAATACGGCTGTGCTGCGCATCGGCAGCGATGCGTTGGGCACTGCGCAAGCCATCGTCACTCACGCCTTGAACCCGGCGCTGGCCGAAGCGGGTTTGCCGGTGGGGGCGGTGTCGTTGGTCGAAAGTGTCAATCACGCCGCCGGTTGGGCGATGTTCGCCGATCGGCGTCTGTCGCTGGCGGTGGCGCGCGGCTCGGGCCGTGCGGTCAGCCAGTTGGGCAGCATCGCCCAGCAGGCCGGTACCGCCGTCAGCCTGCACGGCACCGGCGGTGCGTGGCTGATCGCCGAACGTGATGCCGATGCCACACGCTTCGCGGCGGTGGTGCGCAACTCGCTGGACCGCAAGGTCTGCAACACCCTGAACGTCTGCCTGATTCAGCGCGAACGCGCCGATGAGCTGGTGCCGCTGTTCCTCGAAGCTTTGAAAGACGCCGGTACTGCGCGCGGCCAAGGCTGCAAATTGCACATCGTCGCGGGCAGTGAAAGTTGCCTGCCAAGCGAATGGCAGAACGCAACAGTCGAGGTTTATCGCGCCGAGGGTTACCAGACCGAAGCGCTGGCCGAATCCTTGCCCGAGTCGGACCTGGGCCGCGAGTGGGAATGGGAAGAAACCCCGGAAGTCAGCCTGATGATTGTTGACGATCTGGATCAGGCGATTGCGCTGTTCAACCGTTACAGCCCGCAATTCACCGTGTCGTTGATCAGCGAGGCGGCGGCGGTTCAGGAACGCTTCTACAACGCGGTGAATGCGCCGTTCGTAGGCAACGGCATCACCCGTTGGGTCGATGGTCAGTACGCGTTGAACAAGCCGGAACTGGGCCTTTCCAATTGGGAGAGCGGGCGCCTGTTCGCGCGCAGTGCGATTCTTTCCGGTGACGGCGTGTTCACCGTGCGCAGCCGAATGACTCAGGTTGATCTCACGGTAAAACGCTGATCTGTTGATCGTTCCCACGCTCCGCGTGGGAATGCAGCCCGTGACGCTCCGCGTCACTGGACGCAGAGCGTCCCTAGAGGCATTCCCACGCAGAGCGTGGGAACGATCACGGTGGGGAGTCAGGCAGCGTGGCTGGCTTTCGCGCTGATCGCGCAAGTCTCAGGCCGCTCGGCCAGCGGCACAAAGGTGCGACGATCGGAAGAGAGCGCGTCGATCGAACCGGTCTCGATGTCGTAAACCCAGCCATGCAGATTCAACCGGCCTTGCTCCTGGGCCAGGCGCACACTCGGGTGGGTCTGGATATTCGCCAGTTGCGCAATCACGTTCTCGCGCACCATCGAGCTCAATTTCGCCGCGTCGCTGCCATGCACGCGCGCTTCGTTCACTACCTTCGCCGATTCGGCATGCTGCAGCCAGCCATTGACAGCGGGCAGGTGATCCATGCATTTGCACTGGGCAATTGCGGTCATCGCACCACAATCGGAGTGGCCGCAAATCACGATATCGGTCACCCCCAGCACTGCCACCGCATATTCCACCGTCGCCGACACCCCGCCCGGATGCGGGCTGTAGGAGGGCACGATATTGCCGGCGTTACGGATCACGAACAGTTCGCCGGGCTCTTGCTGGGTCAGCAGCTCAGGCACCACACGGCTGTCGGAACAGGTGATGAACAGCGTGCCGGGTTGCTGAGTCGTGGCCAGGTGTTTGAACAGTTCGCTGCGTTGCGGGAAGGCTTCGTTCTGGAATTTCAGGAAGCCGTCGATCAGGGCTTTCATGGGCATGTCCTCGTGGCAGAAATGAGATGGCCCGCACGCAGGGTGCGGGCCGGGCGTATCAGAACGGACGCAGCGGCAGGAACTTGCCGTCGAGGGTCACCACGGCGCGGGAGCCGCCTTCCGGGTCTTCGACTTTCTTGATGTCCAGTTTGAAGTTGATCGCACTGATGATGCCGTCACCGAACTGTTCATGAACCAGCGCTTTCAGCGTGGTGCCGTAGATCTGGATCATTTCGTAAAAACGGTAGATGGTCGGATCGGTCGGCACGCCGCTGAGGCTGCCGCGCAAAGGAATGATCTGCAGAGCGGTGACGTCATCTGCGCTGAGGTCAAGCTTGTCACCGACCACTTGAGCAGCGTTTTCCGGCAACGGATGCTGGCCGAGCAGGGCGGCGGTGACATAAGCCAGGCTGAGGCCGGTGCCGTCAGCGAGATCCTGCCACGACAGATCTTTTTTCGCCTTGGCGTCGAGAACGCGGGTAGTCAGGGCCAGGCTGTTGTCGTTGTAGGCGTGGGACTGTTGCATGATGTCACTCCTTTCAGGGGTTGGCTTGCTGTGTGTGGAAGCAATGTTGCGCCGGTTGATTCATAGCGTCCAAGATCGATATACAATGCTTCGCATAAGTCCTGCCTATAGATGGTGTGTTCATGCTGTTGCGACATTTGCGTTATCTGCTCGCCGTTGCCGATCACGGCGGCTTCACCCGCGCCGCCGAAGCGCTGCATGTATCGCAGCCGACGTTGTCGCAGCAGATCCGGCAGTTGGAAGAAACCCTCGGCGTCAGCCTGTTCGATCGCACCTCCCGCACGGTGAAACCGACCGATGCCGGCGCGGCATACATTAAATGCGCGCGGCGCGTGCTGGTGGAGCTGGAGGCCGGGCAGCGCGCCTTGCACGACGTGAAGGATTTGTCACGCGGCACCCTGCGCCTGGCGATGACGCCGACGTTCATGGCGTATCTGGTCGGGCCGTTGGTGCGCGACTACGGGGCACGGTTTCCCGGGATTCATCTGGAAATCTTCGAATTGTCGATGGACGACATCGAGGCCGGGCTCGCGGATGACTCGCTGGACGTCGCGATCGCGTTTACGCCGGTACGCAATGCCGATATCGAATGCATACCGGCGTTTACCGAGACGCTGGGGATCATGGTCGGGCCTGGGCACCCGCTCTATGACAGCCCTTCGGTGTTGACGCCGACGGAATTGGCTTCACTGGATTTCGCCTTGCTGGCGCCGGGCTTCATTACGCGGTTGTCGGTGGATGAGTATTTCCGTGAGCACGGGATTACGCCGCAGGTGCGGATTGAAGTGAATTCGGTGAGTACGTTGCTGGAAGTGGTGCGGCATGCGCCGCTGGCGACCATGCTGCCCGAGGCGATTGCCAGCGAAGACCGCGCGTTGCGCCGCTTGCGTGTTGAAGGGGAGGCGCCGCAGCGGGGAGCGGCGTTGTTGCGGCGCAGGAATAATTATCACAGCGCGGCGGCGTTGGCGTTTGTGGAACTGGTGCTCGGCATGAAAAGCCCCTCACCCTAACCCTCTCCCAGCGGGAGAGGGGACTGACCGAGGTGTTTGGTCAAGTTACGCCGACCTGAACGAGCTTCGTTGACTCATAATCGCCAAGGTCATTCAGGTCTACGGTTGAGCTGAGGCAACTCGGTCGGCCCCCTCTCCCTCGGGAGAGGGCTGGGGTGAGGGGCGACGGGGGCACTCACGCCGCATAACTCAAAAGAACAACAAAGGGCCTGCTCCCAATCGGAAGCAGGCCCTTAGTCAAATAATCTACAACTCAATAAAACCGATCAATCACCCGAACTTCATTTTTGTTCTGCATCGAATCCCACGCCTGTTTCAGCGTCTGCAGCACGTTCCCAATGAAGTCCTTGTCGGCCGCGGCTTTCTTGCCGACATAACCGTGGCCGCGGCGGTACATCTTCAGGCGGGCCAGCAGGTTCTGGTGGTTGCGGTCGAATTCTTCTTCGCCAGCGTGAGGCGACAGGCAGTCAATGTGTACCTGCCCCGACTTGCTGATCCAGAGAATATGGCTGTCGTGGCTGTCTTTCTGCGCCGCGAACATACGCGCCAGTTCTTCGATGGTGGGTTGATTGTTCAGATTCATTGTTATGCCCCTTGACCAGTCTGGTGATCTTTCAAAGTTGATTCGCTAATACAGGTAGCCCATCGGTTAGTTGATCCCTGGCACCGAAACCAGGACGTCAGCGTTCGCCCGTGTGAAGTACGGGGTCGTGCATCTGTTGCATGTAGTCGTGTTGAATAACTGCTACGCAATAGCGTCACAACGAGGAGAAGCAGCGAAAACCGGGAGGCTCCTTGACGACAATCCAGTGTCGGCCACAAGCGTCTTGAGAATTTTCGCCAGCGCTTCTCGTCCTTGTACTGGACGTTCAGGCCAGGTCAGCTTCTTCAATCTGCCTTGTGGGCAGCGTGTATCCGGAAAAAACAACTCGGCGGTCAGACGAGTTTGCTCAAGCGTGTTACCAGTGCTCCCGATCGGGGAACGTCTTCATCATGCAAAAGCAAAACGACGCCGTCAACGGTTTTGTAGTGATTATTTTCAAGCACTACATATTGTCGGACAAAGCTGTTTTGGAATGAGAAAAGATCCGTTTCGACAACGTCGAGAAGGGAACGGCGATGCATTCAGCGAGTCGTCGGACGCGCCGTGCGTTTGCGCGTACCGGCGGTTTTGCTGGCCGTCGACTTGCGCTTTTTCTTCCACGGCGCTGCGGCTTTGCCGGCAGGCGGCGGGCCGCTGATGGTCAGGCTGAGGGCTGAGCAGCGGCTGACCTGCTTGCTCATCCACGCAGCCTGTTTGGTGACGAATTCTTCCAGACTCATCTCGCCGCTTTGCACCATGTCCAGCGCCTGTTCCCAGATCGCCGTAGTGCCAGGATCGGCGATCGCGCGCGGCACTGCGTCGATCAGGCTGAACGCGGCAGGTGTCGCCGCCAGCGCCTTGCCGTTCTTGACCAGATAACCACGATCCAGCAGCCCTTGGATGATCGATGCGCGGGTAGCTTCGGTGCCGATGCCGGTGGTGTCCTTGAGTTTCTGTTTGAGCAGCGGATCCTCGACCAGTTTGGCGACGTTCTTCATCGCCTTGATCAGATCGCCTTCGGTGTAAGGTTTTGGCGGCTGCGTCCACAGGTCCTTGAGATTCACCTTCACCACAGCGCATTCGACGCCTTTGCTCAGAGCCGGCAAGGTTTGCGGCGCCGGTGCTTCGCGGACCTTGGCCGGTGCCAGTGCTTCGGGCAATGCGCGCTTCCAGCCTGGTTCGATGATCTGCTTGCCGACCGCGCGCAACGCCTGCCCGTTGCAATCGAAATCGGCCTGGGTGCGATCATATTCGTGATTGGGCAGGAACTGCGCCAGGTAGCGCGCGCGAATCAGCGTGTACACCGCGCGATGCTTGCCGGTCAGACGTTCGAGGTTCTTCGCGGCGATGGTGGGGATGATGCCGTGGTGAGCGCTGACCTTGGCGTCATTCCAGGCCCTTGAGCGCCGCTGCGGTTCGAGAAAACCCTGCAACGCTTCAAGGCTCGAATCGGCCTGGCGCAACGCTGTGAGGATCGACGGCGCCTCACCGTGTTGACTCAACGGCAGAAATCCGCAATCACTGCGCGGATAGGTGATGACTTTGTAGGTTTCGTAAAGGGCCTGGGCGATGTCGAGGGTCTCCTGCGCGCCGAGGCCAAGTTTTTCGAGCAGACTTCCTGCAAGGTGCCGAGATCGAAGGGCAGGGGCGCCACTTCGCGCATGCGCTCGGTTTTCAGCTTGATCACCCGTGCGCTGTCTGCACTGCTGATCGCCGCTGCCGCTTGCTGCGCCAACGCCTGATTCAGGCAGCGATCCTGATCATCACAAACGTCTGATGGTGCGCGCCACTGTGCGGTAAACGTCGTGCCGTTGTGCAGCAAATCCACGTCGATTGCCCAGAACGGTACGGGGACGAAATCGGCGATGCTGCGGTCGCGGTCGACCACCAGTCGCAGGGTGGGCGTCTGCACTCGGCCCACAGGCAGCACGCCCTGATAACCCGACTGCCGGCCCAACAAGGTGAACAGTCGACTCATGTTCATGCCGATCAGCCAGTCCGCGCGTGAACGGCCCAGCGCCGAGTGATACAGGCTGAAGGTTTCGGCTCCCGGCTTCAGCGCGGCCAAGGCCTTGCGGATCGATGCCTCGTCCAGCGCCGACAGCCACAAGCGGCGGATCGGTCCGCGATAGCGGCAGTGCTCGACCAGTTCCCGGGCGATCATCTCGCCCTCACGGTCGGCGTCGGTGGCGATGATCAGTTCGCTGGCCTCGCCAAGCAGACGCTTCACCGCTTTGTACTGGCTGGCGGTGCGCGGCTTGACCGTCATTTTCCATTTGTCGGGAATGATCGGCAGATCGGCCAGCACCCAGCGCTTGTAGCGCGCGTCGTAGGCATCCGGCGGCGCTGTTTCGAGCAAGTGGCCAATGCACCAGGTCACTGTGACGTCCGTCCCCAGCCAGCAGCCGTCGCCGCGACGCCTGGCGCCGAGCACGGCCGCAATGTCTTTGGCCTGAGAGGGTTTTTCACAGAGGTACAGCCGCATAGCTACCATCGCTGGTTAGTTTGTGGGAGCGCACAGGATGGCTGGAGTCTGCAGCGTGAGCAACTTTTATCTGTATGGATATACAGATAAAACGATTGCCAAAGATTTTCGCCGTTCGGCTGCAATCTCAACCAGACCCGATCCCATCAGCTATACCTGAACCGGTCTCTTCGCCGTCTTCAGGAGAACCCCATGAAAAGCCCCAGCCCCGTGATCAGCGTTGAACAACTCAGCGGCTGCCTGCTGGTGAAATTCCACGGCATCCAGGTCGCCGCGTCCTCCCACGCGCTGATCCTCAACGAAGCCAACTATCCGCCGGTGTACTACATCCCGCGCGAAGACATCGACGAAAAATACTTCGCCCGCACCGACCACACCAGCTATTGCCCGTACAAGGGCGACGCCAACTATTTCAGCCTGCAAGTGCCCGGACATGAGGGTGCCAACGCGGTGTGGACGTACGAAAACCCGAAGGTCTCCGTCGCACCGATCCGCGACTACGTGGCCTTTTATCCGGACCAGGTGACATTCGAAGTGATCAAGGCGGACGCCTGAGCAAAAAAATGGCGAGAGAATCGCTTCCCTCGCCATTGTTGTCAGCGGGTTTTTCAGTTTTTATCGAGATCGATATTCTTCGTCTCACGCAGACAGATCATCCCCACCACCAGGCTCACCCCGGTGATCAGCACCGGATACCACAGCCCGTAGAAAATATCCCCGGTGTACACCACCAGCGCAAACGACACGGTGGGCAGGAATCCGCCGAACCAGCCGTTGCCGATGTGATAGGGCAGCGACATCGAGGTGTAGCGAATGCGGGTCGGGAACAGTTCGACCATCAACGCGGCCAGCGGGCCGTAGCACATGGCCGAGATGATGATCAGCGCGACGATCAGGGCGACGATCATCGGTTTGTTGATCTGCTGCATATCGGCTTGTTGCGGGTAGCCGGCGAGGGTGATCGCGCCGCGCAGTGCCGCCTCATCGAAACCATCCAGCTTCACGTCGCCGACACTCACTTGCACGGCGCTGCCCGCAGGTGCAGCGACGCTGGAGTAGGGCAGGCCTTGCTTGACCAGGAAGGTCTTGACCTTGTCGCACGGGCTGTCGAATTTGGCCTTGCCCACCGGATCGAACTGGAAGGTGCAAGTGGCGGGATCGGCAAGGACGGTGATCGGTGCCTGACGGCTGGCCTGATCGATCGCCGGGTTGGCGTAGTGGGCCAGGGATTTGAAAATCGGGAAGTACAGCGCGGTCGCCAGCAACAGACCGAGCATCAGCACCGGTTTGCGCCCGACCTTGTCCGAGAGCCAGCCGAAAAAGATGAAGAATGGCGCGCCGATCACCACGCTGATGATCAACAGGCTGTTGGCCACCGCCGGGTCCATTTTCAGGAACTGGGTGAGGAAGAACAGCACATAGAACTGCGCGGCGTAGAAGGTCACTGCTTGCCCGGCATTGATGCTGAACAGGGCGATCAGCACGACTTTGAGGTTTTCCCATTTGCCGAAGGATTCGCGGATCGGCGCCTTCGAGGTTTTGCCTTCTTCCTTCATTTTCAGGTAGGCCGGCGACTCGTGCAGGCTCAGGCGAATCCAGGTGGAAATACCCAGCAGGACGATCGACAGCAGGAACGGAATGCGCCAGCCCCACACCTCAAACTGGTCGCCGGTGAAGTAGCGGCAACCGAGCACTACCAGCAGCGAGAGCAACAGGCCGAGGGTCGCGGTGGATTGAATCCAGCTGGTGTGAAAGCCGCGTTTGCCGATAGGCGCATGTTCGGCCACGTAGGTCGCCGCACCGCCGTATTCGCCACCGAGCGCCAGGCCCTGAAGCATGCGCAGCACCACCAGAATGATCGGCGCGGCGATGCCGATGCTGGCGTAGGTCGGCAGCAGGCCGACGCAGAACGTCGCCACGCCCATCAGAATGATCGTCGCCAGAAAGGTGTATTTGCGCCCGATCATGTCGCCCAGGCGGCCGAACACCAACGCGCCGAACGGCCGTACGATGAAGCCGGCGGCGAACGCCATGAGCGCGAAGATGAACGCCGTGGTGTCATTGACCCCGGCAAAAAACTGCTTGCTGATCACCGCCGCGAGGGCGCCGTAGAGGAAGAAGTCATACCACTCGAACACCGTCCCGAGTGATGAAGCGAAGATGACTTTCTGCGTGGCGTTGCTGGTCTCGGCGCTGCCCGCAGCGTCCAGCGGCTGAACGTGTTCTGACATATCGGTATCCCTCACAGTGATTGTTTTTGTTGTTCCACTGGTGTTGCGTGTCCGGTAATGCGCGATGCTTGAGTCTGGTGATGATTGCTGTGGGAGCGAGCCTGCTCGCGAAAGCTTTTTGTCAGTCAACTCCTAGGCTGAGTGAGCTACCGCATTCGCGAGCAGGCTCGCTCCCACATGGGAAATATCTGCAGATCTGGACAAAATCAGTTGTGCCGCCTTCTCGGCAATCATCAGCGTAGGCGAACAGGTATTGCCCGAGGTAATTCTTGGCATGATCGACGCATCGGCAACGCGCAGACCCGGCACGCCATGCACGCGCAATTGCGCATCGACCACCGCGTCACCGTCATTGCCCATGCGGCAAGTGCCGACCGGATGGAAAATCGTCGTGCCGATTTTCGCCGCCGCTTCATGCAATTGTTCTTCGCTTTGCAAGCTGTCGCCGGGCAGGTATTCGACCGGTTTGAACGCTTGCAGGGCAGGGGCGCTGACGATGCGCCGGGTCAGGCGAATGGCATCGGCGGCGACGCGCAGATCTTCTGGATGGCTGAGGTAATCGGGCTGGATCAGCGGCGCTGCTTGCGGATCGGCCGAGCGAATCTCGATGCGTCCACGGCTCTGTGGGCGCAGGTCGCACACCGAGGCGGTGAACGCCGGGAAGCTGTGCAGCGGCTCACCAAAGCGCTCCAGCGACAGCGGTTGCACGTGATATTGCAGGTTCGCCGAGGTTTGCTCGGGACCGGAGCGGGCGAATGCGCCCAACTGACTCGGCGCCATCGACAACGGCCCGCTACGGTCATACAGATAACGCAGGCCCATGCCCATCTTGCCCCACACGCTGCCGGCGATCTGGTTCAGGGTGCGGGCGTTTTCCAGTTTGTAGATCAGCCGCAGTTGCAGGTGATCCTGCAGGTTACCGCCGACGCCGGGCAGCTCATGAATCACGCCTATCCCTACGCGTTCGAGCAGCGGCCGCGGACCGATGCCGGAGCGCTGCAGAATGCTCGGCGAGCCGACTGAACCGGCGCACAAAACAATCTCCTTGCGCGCCTTGAACTGTTTGATCTGACCTTCATGCTGCGCGCTGACTTTCGCCGCGCGGCCGTTCTCCAGCAACACACGATCAACCTCGACGCCGGTCAGCACGGTCAGGTTCGCCCGGCTGCGCAGCGGTTTCAAAAAGGCCTTGGCCGCGTTCCAGCGCACCCCGGCTTTCTGGTTGACCTGAAAGTAACCGCAGCCCTCGTTGTCGCCCTGGTTGAAGTCATTGATGCTGGCGATGCCGCTTTGCTCGGCGGCGCTGCGAAAGGCATCCAGAATCGGCCACGACAGGCGCTGCTGTTCGACCCGCCATTCACCCTGATCGCCATGAAATTCAGCGCCGCCGGCAAAGTGGTTTTCGCTCTGTTTGAACAGCGGCAGCACATCCTTCCAGGCCCAGCCCGGATTGCCAGCGGCCGCCCAGCCGTCATAGTCGCCGGCCTGGCCGCGCATGTAGATCATGCCGTTGATCGACGAACAGCCGCCCAGCACCTTGCCGCGCGGATAACTCAGCGCGCGGCCATTGAGGCCCGGTTGTTGTTCGGTTTTGAAGCACCAGTCGGTGCGCGGGTTACCGATGCAGAACAGGTAACCCACAGGAATGTGAATCCAGGCGTAGTTGTCGCGTCCGCCGGCTTCGAGCAGCAACACCCGCTGCTGTGGATCCGCAGAGAGCCGGTTCGCCAGCAGGCACCCTGCGGGGCCGGCGCCGACCACGATGTAGTCGAATTCATCCAGGGACGTCTGCATGCCCTGACCTCGCTTTTTGTTTTTATTGTCGGACACTCTAGTTGTTAGCTTTCGTTAAAAGAATGTTAGTTTTTGCGCAGCCGCTGTGCGTTTTCAAACAGCGTGCAACGACGATAGCCGACAAGGACCCGCCATGTTCGACTGGAACGACCTGCGCTTTTTTCTCGAGCTGCAACGCAGCGGCCGCCTGCTCACTGCCGCGCGCCGGCTCAACACCACCCACGCGACAGTGGCGCGGCATATTGAATCGATCGAGAAAAGCCTCGGCACTGCGCTGTTCGTCCAGCACGCCCAGGGCTATGAAATGACCCCGGCGGGGGAGGCCTTGCTCAAGCACGCCGAGGCGATGGAAAACGTCGCGCTGCTGGCGCAGGAAGAAATCACCCAGTCCACCGCGCCGCTGGGCAAGATCCGCGTCGGCGTCACCGAAGGCCTCGGCATCAAGTTTCTCGCCAGTCGCATGATTGGCTTGTTCGAGCGTTATCCGGGATTGGAGGTGGAACTGGTCGCCGTGCCGCGCTTCGTCAGCATCCTCAACCGCGAAGCGGAGATCAGCATCCACCTCGAACGGCCATCCGCCGACATGCTGGTCACGCGCAAGCTCACTGACTATCGGCTCGCGCTTTACGCCAGCAAAATCTACCTCGACAAAGCGCCACCGCTGCATAGCCGCGAAGACCTGGGCCGACATGCGTGGATCGGTTACGTTGACGACCTGCTGTTCAGTCAGGAACTGATGTTCCTCAACAGCTTCTGCCGCAGCCCGCGCGTGGTCTTTCACAGCACCAGCGTCATCGCCCAGCAGGAAGCGGCGCGCTCGGGGTTGGGCATCGCCGTGCTGCCGTGTTACATGGCCGCGTCCGACCCGGATCTGGTGGCGCTGCTGCCGGATGAAAGCATCGAACGCAGCTATTGGATCAGCACGCGGCGGGAGTTGCACAAATCGGTGCGGCTGCGGGTAGTCTGGGATTATGTGGTGGGGTTGTGTGAGGCAGAGCAGGAGTTGTTGCTGGGAAGATCTCAGGTTGGCTCCTCTTTTGCTTGAAAGCGCCAAGGACTTTTAGCAATGGAGAGCAGCAATGAGGGAATGGCTTACCGTTCGCGACATCAATCCGGACACCATGAAGGCCATCAGTGACGGCGTCTTACAGCATGGCCGAGCCTTGTCCGAGGCTCGCGGCGGACAAGCTGAGGCCATCGCCTGTTCGCTGATGGAGAACGGGGCACTAATCGGCGGCGCTTCCGGTAGAACCGAATTCAGGCGTCTGTTTGTCAATTACCTGTGGATCAACGCGCAATGGCGTGGAACCAGGCTGGGTACTCAGGTGTTGCACAAGCTTGAGGCATTAGCGGTTGAAAGAGCATGCGTAGATGCGTTGATCGAAACACTGGATGACGACGTCGCCCGTTGGTACACCCGCTGCGGATACCGATTGATCGCGCACGTGCCTGAGTACTGCGGCCCGTGGAGTCGCCATACGCTGTTGAAAGTGCTTGTGACAACAGGTGCTCCCTCAGGGCTTAATTCGGCGTCCCATACGGAAGTTGGTAACTACTGAAGGCGGGAGTTTGTCCATTGTGCTGCCGCGCTCATTATCGATGCACGGCTGCCAGTGCACTGATTCGCGACCGGTCTTCAAGACCAATCAATGACTCATTTCTCAAATCAAAACCTCAAACCCTGCACTACCCAACACCTCCCCATTAACCATCACCTGCACCCCATGCCGACCAGCGAAATGCTTGCGCGTCGTGAAATCCTTGATTACTTGATTCCGTCGCACTACCTCAGTCCCGAACCCCGCTAATCCCAGAGTCTTCAACTTGAATACCTTCCTCGAAACCCCGCCATTCGCCTTCACATACTCAATCGCATAGTCGATCACCAGCCGCTGTTCATGCGCCACCGTCGACTTCACCGTAAACGACAACGTAATCGCGTCCCCCAACCTCACCACCGCCGGCTCAACCCGGGCATCCAACAACTCAACCTCAGCCTTAGCCCCCGCGCCAATCACCGTCAGCGCGCGCACGTCGCCCTGTTTGATCAAGCTGCGCAGCGCATGTTTGGCAATCCAGGCCGTATGCTTGTTGTCCAGCGACCAACCTTCAATCGTGTCCAACACCCACTCCGGATGCACTTTCGTCACATCATTCAAATGATTCGCCACGGACTTGCGCACGTACAAGCTCTCATCCGCCTTCAACCGATTCAGTATCCCGGCGGCCAGCAGCGGATCCGCTTGTACCGCTTCCAACCGAAAGGACCACGGCAGGCGAGGGCGGCTGCCTTCGCTGGCTAGTCGGCGGACGTGATGGTTTTCTTCGCGGGTCCAGTCATGCATTCGTTCCAGCGAGCGCTCGAGGTCGCTGCGCAGAAAGTAACGGATGGCGAATTCGGAGGAGCCGAAAGTGGTGAAGTATTTCAGGGCATCCATGGAGGTATCGAAGGCGTGCCCGCCATAGCTCGCGACGTAATGCGGCAGGCACATGCTGACGAACCCGCTGTTCAGCCGTGGCGCGAGTTCGAACAGCACTTCGAGGGAATCTTCGTAGTCCAGCGGCAACACGGCGTGCAGGCTTTCGGCGACGCGGGCCATGCGTTGCATCACTGATAATTCAGCGAGTCCGTCCTGGGCGTGTTTGAGAAACGCCTGGGCCTTGAATGCCGGGTACACCGCGCTCATTTCGTCAGCGATGTGCTGCAAGCGCTCGGCGTTGAAGATTTCCTTTAACGCCGGGGCGGCGGTGTCGGTGGTGCTCATGGTCAGGTCATCGGTGTGCTGATGAACGCGTCGGTGCCTTCTGCGTAGGCGGTGTATTCGGCGATGCGCGGAAAGCGTGTTGCGTCGACCTGATCAGGCACGACGAGGTTGGTGAAGCTCCAGGCGACCGCCAGGCTTATGCCGGTCTGGGAGAGGGAGCCGTCGACCGGCAAGTCACTGTGCTCAAGTTCTTTTTCCAGGGCGGTAAACGCGGCGGCGAGTTGGCCTTCAACGCGTTCAACCCAAGGTTGGTACTGAATGTCGGCCGGGCGCAAGTTGCGTTCGTAATACAGCTGCACGGCTTTTTCGCAAGCGGCGAGGCTGAGGCCGATCAGACGCAGGGCGTGGGCGCGTTGTGTGAGATCGCTGGGCAGCAGGCTCTTGCCGGAACTGGCTTCGAGGTAGTCGAGGATGAGGGTCGAGTCCATCAGGACCACGCCGTCGTCGAGGATCAGCGTGGGCGCTTTGACCACCGGGTTGATCTGCTGGAATTGCTCGAAGTGGCGGAACACCGAGACCGACTCGTGTTCGAGGTCAATCCCCAGGCATTTGGCGGAGATTGCTACGCGGCGCACGTAAGGGGAGTCGAGCATGCCGATCAGTTTCATGACGCGTTCCTTCAAGTCGAACCGGTGGGAACGCATAACCTAGCCGAGCCTGAGACAATTGTCAGTCGTCGAATCCGGGGTGTTCGTGAATCTCATCGACATTCAGTTCCAGCCGATAGGCCACCGCCACAAACAGCGCCTGACATAAACACAGTGTCGCGCTTAGCGAACGAAAGGCCAGCGCACTGCCTTCATTGACCAGCAACACGCTATTGGCAAGTTTCGCCAGTGGCGACAGAGGGCTGTCGGTGATGATCAGGGTATTGGCGTCCTGACGCTGCGCGAATCGCAGGCAGTGCTGGGTTTCCTTGGCGTAGGGCACAAAACTGATGGCGATGACCAGGTCGTTGGCGCGCACGCTGAGCATTTGCTCGCGATAGCTGCCGCCGATGCCGGAGACGAGATGAATGCGCTTCTGGGTGTGCTGCAGGTTGTAAACCAGATAATCGGCGACGGCGAACGAACGGCGGACCCCGACCACATAGATGTCGTCGGCATTGACGATGAGATCGACAGCTTTGTCGAACGCAGCCCCATCCAGTTCGCGGCCCAAACGTTCGATGCCCGATAGCGTTGCGTCGATACACTCGCGGACAAGCTCGCCGCTGTTGGCGGTCTGCGATTTGTTGGCGATCAGGCTGCGGATGCGTTTTTGATAGTTCTGCGCCGGCGTGGCCTTGTGCGTCCAGGCCTGGCGGAACAGCGCCTGCATTTCGCTGAAGCCGCTGAACCCGAAGCGCTGCGAAAAACGCACGATGGCGGACGGATGCACCTCGCATTCACGAGCGATGTCGCTGATGCGGTCGACCATGATTCGCTCGCTCTGCTGGCTAATGTAACTGGCGATACGTTTAAGCTGACGCGGAAGGGCGTCATATTCGTCGCTAATCGTTTGCAGCAGACGCTCGGCAGTGATCGGGGGGCTGGCGAGCGAAAGTTCGTCGGCGGCCGGCAGATCGGGGCGGGGCATAGGACATCCTTCGGGCGGGTTGATCACGCGGTAAGCCTGATCATAGAAGGGCTGCGCGGGCTCTGCCGGGCTGAAACGATGCACCTTGCGAGAATAATTTCCGCTGTCGATGGCGGCATGGTTAGCCGTTTGTCTTCTATATACAGCCGCTGGAGTGAATTTCTTGCTATAAACGCACTCCGATGGCCGTGTGAAGCCTGTGTCAGAGCAGTTTCCTGGTCCTGTCGGACAAATTCCCTGTATTTACAGTTGCTGAGGCCTTGATCGGGCCTTAGACTGCCGCCCCTCGTAAATTGAGTGCCGGGTGGCGTTTGCAATAAAACGATGCCTTTTCGACGGCCGACACGGTTCGCCGAAACGCTCCCTTATTCGCCTTAATGCACGTTTTTTTATAGAGATATCAATGACAAAGGACAAGTTGCTGGCTATGCCGGCAGATGACTACATGAATGCAGAGCAACACGCTTTCTTCACTGAGCTGTTGCAGAACATGAAAGTCGAAACCCACGAGCGCATTGAGCAAAACCGTATCGCCATCGAAAGCCTGGACACCCCGGCTGACCCGGCGGACGCGGCTTCGGTTGAAGAAGAGCGCACCTGGCTGGTCAACGCGATCGATCGCGACCAGCGCATGCTGCCGCAGTTGGAACAAGCTCTTGAGCGCATCAAGGACGACAGCTTTGGCTGGTGCGACGACAGCGGCGAGGCCATCGGCCTGAAGCGCCTGCTGATCAGCCCGACCACCAAATACTGCATCGAAGCTCAAGAGCGTCACGAGCAGATCGACAAGCACCAGCGTCAGGCCTGATTCCATGGCGGCCCCTGAATAGGGGGGCGCCTGCAAGAGATCGCAGCCTTCGGCAGCTTCTACATGGAGTTGCGGGAGGCTGCGATCTTTGTTTTTGCTCGTCTGCGCTATTTCCCCCGTCGTTCCATTGACCTGCCACAGACCCCACGACTAACGGACCATGGATAATGGCGTTGTAGTGGCGTTTAATGCAGTCACAACAATGAGAACAAACGTGGGGTGATCAAGATGACGAGAGATGGATCTCTGGTTGCGGCGCTGCCTGCACCAGTGCTTTTGCCGAAAAACCGCTGGATCGCGCCGACCCTGCAAAGCATCGCCCTGATGCTGTTGCTGGCCGGCATGGCTATGGCCGAGTGGTCGCTCTACCTCGGCATGCCGCTGGCGATACTGATTGTCTGGCTGCCGCGCCTGCGTTCGCGCAACGTTCCAGCTGCTGTCCCGGTCGATAGTGCGAGCGCATTGTCCGCACTGACTCGCGATCTCTCCTACACCACCAGTCACAACGCACTGTCAGCCGCCGGCGTGGCGTTCTCGGTCAAGGCGCTGGCGAACAAACTCGAATCGCAACTCGACGCGGCGGCGCAGATCGTCAGCAATGCCGAAGTGATGATCGCCACCGAACAGGCGACTTCACAGCTCAGTCGCGACGCGCTGGACGCCGCCAGCCAAGCGCATCACAGCAGCGCGGCGGGGCGCAGCGAACTGCTCGACTCGATTTCGCGCATGCAGCAACTCAGTCAGCGCGCCAACGCCAGCCGCGAATTGATCGAGGCCCTGAGTGTGCGCAGCGACGACATTCAGCGGGTGACGCTGGTGATCCAGTCGATTGCCAGCCAGACCAACCTGTTGGCGTTGAACGCTGCGATTGAAGCAGCCCGGGCCGGTGAGCATGGTCGCGGTTTCGCTGTGGTCGCCGACGAGGTGCGCGGACTGGCCGCGCGTACGGCGGCGGCCACGGGTGAGGTCGGTGAGATGGTCGCTGACATTCAGCAACGCACCGCACAAGTGGTGGCGCAGATTCGCGAGTTGTCGAGCGATCTGCACACCGGCGTCGAACAGGTCGAGCACACCGGTCAGCATCTGGAAAACATCGCGCGACTTGCCGCCGGAGTGGAAACCCAGGTCAGCGAAATCGCCCGTGGCGCGCAAACCAATCGCGAGCAGCTTGATGCGCTGTTCAGCGCGATTGAGCAAATGCGTAGCGATCTGGCGATCAGCGATCAGCAGACCCGCCGCCTCGCCGACGCCGCGGTGCAGATGGAAGGGCAGGCGGAAACCATTAGCGAACGCTTGGCCGAAGTCGGTCTGGACGACTATCACCAGCGCATTTATGACCTGGCGCGCGAAGGTGCGAGCCTGATCGCAGCGCGCTTCGAAGCGGATGTCGAGCAGGGGCGGATCAGTCTGGATGACCTGTTCGATCGCAGCTACCAGCCGATTCCGGGTACCGAACCAGCCAAATTTCAGACCAGGTTTGATCAGTACACAGATCAGGTCTTGCCCGCGATTCAAGAGCCTCTGTTAACGCGTCATGAAGGTTTGGTTTTCGCGATCGCCTGCACGCAGCAGGGTTATATACCGACGCATAACCAGGCATTCAGCCAGCCGTTGACCGGTGATGTGCAGGTCGACACGGTAAATAACCGCACCAAACGCAAATTCGCTGACCGCACGGGCATCCGTTGCGGCAGCCATCAACAACCAGTTTTGCTGCAGACTTACACGCGCGATACGGGTGAGCTGATGCATGATCTTTCGGTGCCGATCATGATCAAGGGCCGGCATTGGGGCGGATTGCGGCTGGGCTACAAACCGGAGAATCCACGCTGAGATTGTTACCGTTGACGCAATGAATCTGTGCACGGCGGTTGCTGTTTCCTCTCGAAGGAAAGCTTTAATCTGGCGACTTAGTTAGGTAGCTAATTATTTCGGAGGGCACATGCAGTGCAGGGTGGATGTGGCAGTGATGATCGGCAGCGGCGTTCCGGCCGGCTTACGCGCGATGGGGCGCAGTGTGTGCTGGGTGGTTTTGCGCAACGGGGAGCGACGCGGCACAGCCTTCGCCAGTCGCGATGAAGCGGAGGAGTGCAAGGCTGCCTGGCTCGAACAACTGAACATCGAGCCCGGCGACAGCCTGCACTGATCGCCCTTATTTGCCGCGATGCAGGCGCACGTTCAGCTCATCGACAGTTATCGCTTCTTCGCCGTCCTCACGCAGCCACTCTTTTAGTAGTTGCGCCTGTTGGGGCGTCCAGAAATCGGCATCGATCAATTTGATATCAGATTTCAAAGGGTGGGCTTCGACAAAATTATTGATCGACGCTTCATCGGCTGGTAGGCCCAGCTGTTCGAAAAGGGTGGTCAGGTTAAGCTCGGTTGGCAGTTCCATCATCTACTCCTGGGTTGGTGCCGGTACGGCTTGTTCGTTCACTCCCTTATCAGAGGCAGGCGCTGGCGCGGAGTTCGATTTTTGATTCAAGCGAGCGGGCAAGGGCGCAGGCTTCGTTGTGATTGCCGCGGAAACCTCTGACACGTCCCGTGGATATCTCCTTGATGTGAAAGAACGCAATACCTGCCGGCACCACTTGAAAGTGCGGGGTTCGATGATTGTTAGAAGATGTCGGAAGGTTGTCGAGGTCGGCAACCTTCATCGTCAGAGATGGGGTGATTCGCGCGTCAGCCGACGTGGCAAAATGAGTCAAAGTGCACATATGAAGTCCTTTTCATCAGTCGGCCGGGATTTAACGGCCGTTGCGGGTAGTCGTAATGAGCATCGCTGCTCTAGAATCGCCAGTACCTGTTGACGACCAGGCTTATCTAAAGCAATTTTTCGCCAGCGATATGTCGGAAAAGTGCTTTTTTTCGTGAGAAATTTCCCTGAAGTTCGTAGTCAGAATTGCTCTAGTCGCACTTGAGGCGTTTTCCTTCAAGCTTTGGCGACTTCAGAGCAGGTTTCACTAATGACAATCCAGTAGTCTACGAACCTCGCGATTCAAGAGTGCTTTGCTCGCTTCGGGTGTTTGAATGTTTTTGCAGTTTTCATCGGCCTGGCCGTTTCTTTGCCGTGGGCGTTTTTCGCTGCGCGGTTTTTCAAATGTGGGGATGTTTCTTTGGCAGTCAGTAACCTCGATATGCATGCTTTGTTCGTGCTGGGTGATTTGCGTGCAAAGCTGGTCAAGCAATTCCAATCACGTTTTGTTTACATCACCGAGCAAAACGCCGAAGGCATTTACATCGCCGAAATCGACACCGAAAGTGCATTGGTAGTCGATGACAAACCGGGACTCAAACTCAAGGTTGGCGACCATTTCATCGCGTCAGTTTTGCCCAGCCGTGAAGGCGGTAAGCTGGACATTCGTTTTCGCGACATCAAACTGACGGTCTACGGCCTGGGCGATTACGCCTTTGTCAGCACGGCCGACGGTCACGCGATCCTGTTCAAGGAAGGCCATAGCGTCGTCACCGTGTTCGCCGCCAATGAGCAGCTGCAGGAAGGTTTGACCAAAACCCTCAAAGCCGTCACTGCCAAAGCCGCCAAATGGCGTAAGGGTGAACTGGTGACCTTCAAGGCGAGCGAGTGAAGCGCGCGGATTTCCATGCGCAAAATCTCGACAGCGCACGCGAAGAAGCTCAGCGCTTGTTCGCCCGCAAGGCCGAACTGCAAGGTGCCTGGCTGAGTTGGGTGGCGTCGCAGCTCTATGCATTGCAACCGGCAGCTTACGCCAGCATGGTCAGACGTGAGCTGCAAAGCCTGCAGGAAAACTCTGAAACGTAACCTCGCGCACGGTAGACCCCGGAAAAAGCAGGAACCTCGGCTAAAGTCAGTTGACTGAGTCATTCAGAGGCTTGCGTTTCTGTCAGGCCAACTGCCATTGCTGTGAACAGCACGAGGTGCGATGCATGAACGGATTTCGACGGTTACTGGCCGCCAGCGTGGCCACCTTTGGTTTGCTGACGTCAGCGCAATCGCTGCAGGCGGCACAGGCGCCGATCCACTTTGCCGACCTGAACTGGGAAAGCGGCAGCCTGATTACCGAGGTGCTGCGGGTGATCGTCGAGAAAGGCTATGGCCTGCCGACCGACACTTTGCCCGGTACCACCATCACGCTTGAGACCGCGCTGGCGAACAACGACATTCAGGTGATTGGCGAGGAGTGGGCCGGACGCAGCCCGGTCTGGGTCAAGGCCGAAGCCGAGGGCAAAGTGGTCGGCCTGGGCGATACGGTAAAAGGCGCCACTGAAGGCTGGTGGGTGCCGGAGTACGTGATCAAGGGCGATCCGGCCAAAGGCATCAAGCCGCTGGCGCCGGATCTGCGCAGTGTCACTGATCTGAAGAAATACAAGGACGTGTTCAAAGACCCGGAAAGCCCGGGCAAAGGGCGTTTCCTCAACAGCCCGATCGGCTGGACTTCGGAAGTGGTCAACAAGCAGAAGCTCACGGCGTATGGCTTGCAGGACGACTACACCAACTTCCGCAGCGGTTCCGGCGCTGCGCTGGATGCCGAGATCAGCTCTTCGATTCGTCGCGGCAAACCGGTGTTGTTCTATTACTGGTCGCCGACGCCACTGCTTGGCAAATTCAAACTGGTGCAACTGGAAGAGCCGCCGTTCGATGCCGAGGCGTGGAAGACGCTGACAGACGCCGATAATCCCAATCCCAAACCAACCCGCTCGCTGGCATCGAAGCTGTCGATTGGCGTGTCTACGCCGTTTCAAAAGCAGAACCCGCAAATCGCCGAGTTCTTCAGCAAGGTCGATTTTCCCATCGAGCCGCTGAACAAGGCACTGGCGGATATGAGTGACAAGCACACCGCACCTCGTGAGGCGGCGGTCGCGTTCATGAAAGCGCATCCGGACGTGTGGCAGGCCTGGTTACCCAAGGATGTGGCTGACAAGGTGACGGCTGATCTGAAATAACGCGGTCAACGCAGCGCACCGCCGACCGGTCGTGCAGGGGCAAAAAATCCGACTAGGATGGTTTGTTCAAATCCCTTTGAAGGATTTCAACCATGACCTTTGTGTTGGCTCAATGGCTGGTGACTGTGTTCGCGGCAATCGGCCTGATGCACGTGTATTGGGCGTTGGGTGGGCAATGGGCGGCTGCGGTGGTGGTGCCGCAGGTGCCGGTGTCGGGCTTCGTGGCCTCGGTACGCCCGGCCTTCAAGCCCTCAGGCTGGCTGACGCTGGCAGTCGCCGCTGCGTTGCTGATAATTGCCGCGCTGGTTTGCATGCGGGTCGGTTGGGGCGTGCCGGCGGTGCAGCACAAGGCACTGCAATGGGTGATCAGCGCGATTGCGTTGTTGATGTTCGCCCGAGCGATCGGTGATTCGAACCTGGTCGGATTTTTCAAGGAAGTGAAGGATTCGCGATTCGCGCGCCTCGATACCTGGGTGTATTCGCCGTTGTGTGCGCTGCTGGGGGCGGGGTTGTTGGCGGTGGCTTGGGTTTGAGCTGATCCGGAATTTGCGACGCCCCGACTGGCCGCTTCGCGAGCAGGCTCGCTCCCACACATGGGAGAGCGGATTTCTGGTGTAGCGATGGCGCCATCACAGGCGCCACATGATCATCAGTTACCACTTTCAGTCTGACGACTGCTCACCTCAGCCGGCACATCATCCCCGGCCATCCGCTTGCGGAACAACGCCGCCCGCGCCAGCAGCAGGGTGGTCACTGGCACGGTGATGGCCAACAGAACCGGAATCAGCCAGGCATGCACCACTGGCCCGGACTTCAGCGCTGAAAAGCAGATGATCGACGCCAGTGCCACACACCAGGCACCGATTGTCGACGCCAGCGCTGGCGGATGCATACGCTGGAAGTAATCCTTCATGCGCAGCAATCCGGTTGCGCCCAGCAGGGTAAACACGCCGCTGAGCACCAGCAGGACCGCCACCGGAATCTCGACCCACAAAGACAATTCGGCATTCATTCGATCACCTCGCCACGCAGCAGGAATTTCGCCAGGGCAAACGAGCCGACGAAGCCGAACAGCGCGATCAGCAGCGCGGCTTCAAAGTAGGTATCACTGGCGTAGCGAATGCCCAGGGTCAGCATCATCAGCATGGCGACGATATACAGGTAATCCAGCGCCAGTACCCGATCCTGAGCTGACGGACCTTTGAACAGACGCACCAGCGTCAGCGTCATCGCCACGCAGTACAGAAACAACGTCAGCAGAATCGCATTCGACAGCAATGGGCTCATTCGAAAATCTCCATCAACGGTCGCTCGTAAGTGCTTTTGAAGTGCTCGATGAACTGCGCTTCGTCGTGCAGATCCCAGACGTGCAGCAACAGAACGCTGCGGTCCAGTGCCAGTTCCGACCATACGGTGCCGGGCACCACGGTGCAGATCATCGCCAGTGCCGCCAGACCATGAGCATCGCGCAGATCGAGCGGCACCTTGATAAAGCATGAGTTGGGCGGGCGCCGTCCGGCGTTGAGTACGCCCCAGGCGACGATCAGGTTGGACATGATCACGTCACGACCGACCAGGAGAAACAGGCGCAGTACGGCCACCGGATTGCGAATGCGCGCACGTTTCGGCCGCAATTTGCGCATCATCAGCGGCGCGGCGAAACCCAGCGCGGCGCCGAGCAGCAGGTTGCCCGGGCTGACGGACAGGTTCAGGGTCAGCCACAAGACCCACAGCGCCAGCGATAACCACGGAGCCGGAAACAGTCGATTCATGGCTGCACCTCGAGCATGTCGGCTCTGGCTTGCGGGCTCGGCACCGCACGTGTACCGAGAACTGCGAGCACATATTGCTGCGGATTGTTCAGCGCATCGGCCGTAGCCTGGGTGTAGCGCAACAGCGGTTCAGCCTTGAACGTCAGGACAATGCTCAGCCCGAGCAGCAGAAAAATCGGCGCGCATTCGAGTTTGCGCAGCAGTGGTGACGGGCGCTCCTCCGGCGTCCAGAAGCGCTGGATACCCAGGCGAGAGAAGGCCATGAGGGAGGCCAGACCGGTCAGGATCAACAGGGCCAGCAATCCCCATGCGCCGGGAGGCAGCGGCGCCGCAGTGCCAAGTCCCGACGGGTTGAGCAATGCCCCGATCAGGCTGAGCTTGCCGATAAATCCGGAGAGCGGTGGCATGCCGATAATCAACAGCGCGCAGGCAATGAAGCTCAAACCGAGAAAGGCCATGGTCCACGGGATGACCTGACCGACCACGGCTTTCTGTTCGTCGTCGAGGTTGATGCCCTTGGGCGGTTGCAGCGATTCCTGCGGGCGCGGAAGCAGTTCGCTTTCGTCCTCCAGCGGAATTTCGTTGGCCGAGCGCGAGCGCTCGATCAGTTCGGCCAAGAGGAACAGCGCGCTCAGCGCCAGGGTCGAGCTGACCAGATAGAACAGCGCAGCGCCGATCAGGTTCGGCTGGGCGAAGCCGATCGCCGAGAGCAGGATCCCCGCCGACACCAGAATGCTCAGGCTGGCCATGCGCTCCAGGCGTTGCGCGGCGATAATCGCCAGCCCTGCGCAAGCCATGGTCGCCATGCCGCCGTAGATGAGCCAGTCGCCGCCGAAGAATGCCGAGGCGCCGGCCTGACCGGAAAACAGCAGCGTCCACAGGCGCAGCAGGGTGTAGACGCCGACCTTGGTCATGATCGCAAACATCGCCGCCACTGGCGCGCTGGCCGAGGAATAGGCCGGCACCAGCCAGAAGTTCAGCGGCCACATCCCGGCCTTGGCCAGAAACGCTACCGCTAGAATCCCCGCGCCAGCGTGCAGCAGACCACGATCGGCTTCCGGCACCAGCGGGATTTTCATCGCCAGATCGGCCATGTTCAGCGTGCCGGTCACCCCGTAGATCAATGCAGCGCCGATCAAAAACAGTGACGATGCCAACAGGTTGATCGAAATGTAATGCAACCCCGACGACACCCGCGCCCGGCCCGAGCCGTGCAGCAACAAACCGTAGGATGCCGCGAGCAACACTTCGAAGAATACGAACAGGTTGAACAGATCCGCCGTCAGGAACGCGCCATACAGGCCCATCAGCTGGATCTGGAACAGAGCGTGAAAGCTTGAGCCGGCGCCGTCCCAGCGGGCCATGGCAAACAGCAACGCGCTGACGCCGATAACGCCGGTCAGCACCAGCATCAGTGCCGACAGGCGATCAACCACCAGGACGATGCCGAACGGTGCCTGCCAATTGCCCGGCAGGTACACACCGATGGAGCCGGGCACCCCGGTGGTCTGCGTCCATTGCAGTAGCATCACTGAAATGAACAAGCCGAGGAGACTGGAGAACAGGTTGATTTTCGCCTTCAGCGGCCGGTGTTTCTCGCCGAGCATCAGCATGATTGCGGCGGTCAGCAGCGGCAGCAGGATCGGTGCAGCGATCAGGTGAGTCATCGCCATCATTCTTTAGGCTCCCGGCCGTCGACATGGTCGGTGCCGGTCAAGCCGCGCGAGGCGAGCAATACGACGAGAAACAGCGCGGTCATGGCGAAGCTGATGACGATCGCCGTCAGCACCAGCGCCTGGGGCAGCGGGTCGGTGTAATGCAGCAAGTCCTGGGTCACGCCGTCCTTGATCACCGGCTCCTTGCCGATGAACAGGCTGCCCATGCTGAAAATGAACAGGTTGACCGCATACGACAATAGACACAGGCCCATGACCACCTGAAAGGTACGCGGGCGCAGGATCAGCCAGACCCCGGAGGCGGCGAGAATGCCGATGGCGATTGCGATGACTTCTTCCATCAGACGGCTCCTTTGCTGGCGACGGACTTGGGCAGCGAGGCCGTCTTGTGGCCGCGCACCGATTGGTGGGCGAGGGCGGTGAGAATCAGCAGCGTCGACCCGACCACTACGGCATATACACCGATGTCGAAGAACAGCGCACTGGCGATATGGATATCGCCCAGCAACGGCACGCTGATGTGCCAGGTATGAGTGGTGAGGAACGGATAGCCGACCAGCATCGCACCGAGACCGGTGGCAGTGGCGAACAGCAGACCGGTGCCCATCCAGCGCAATGGGCGCAGGCTCATTTGCGCCTCGACCCACTGCGTGCCGGCAACCATGTATTGCAGGATAAAGGCCACCGACATCACCAGCCCGGCGACAAAACCGCCGCCCGGCTGATTGTGTCCACGCATGAACAGATAGAACGACACCACCAGTGCGACAGGCAGCAGCAGGCGCACTAGCACCGCCGGCACCATCATGAAGCCGAGCGCGGTGTCGCTGGCCGAACGTGGGTTGACCAGATCGGTGACCACGTCCGGTGCCAGCAGGCGTTGCTGGGCTGGCAACTGCAGGCTTTCCTTCGGCGGGCGGAAGCGGCGCAGCAGGGCGAACACGGTGAGCGCCACGGCGACCAGCACGGTGATTTCGCCGAGTGTGTCGAAACCACGGAAGTCCACCAGCATCACGTTGACGACGTTGCTGCCGCCGCCCTCGGGCAGGGCGCGACTGAGGTAGAAAGAGGAAATATGGTTCGGCGTCTGCCGGGTGAGCATGGCGTAGGACAACAGCGCCATCCCCGCACCGACCGCAATCGACAGCAGCAAGTCGCGCAGACGACGGATACGCGCCTTGCGCAGGCTGCCTGGCAGTGGTGAGACCTCTTCGATGCGTCGTGGCAACCAGCGCAGACCAAGCAGGATCAACACCGTGGTCACCACTTCGACCGCCAGTTGCGTCAGCGCCAGATCAGGCGCGGAGAACCAGACGAAGGTCACGCAGGTCATCAGGCCACAGACGCTGACCATGGTCAGTGCAGCGAGACGGTGATATTTGGCCTGCCATGCGGCGCCGAGCGCACAGGCGATCGCCAACAGCCACAGGGTCACGAAGACGATGGAACCAGGTATTTTCGGCCGGTCGCCCCAGGTCAGCGTGCTGTGCAGCATCGGGATCAGACCGGCGAGCACGGCGGCCGAAACCATCAGGAACAGCTGCATCTGCAAGCGCTTGGTGCCCAGGCGCCGCTCGACGCGCCGGGCGATGCGCATCATCACGACCAGACTGCGCTCGAACAAACGCTTGCCGTTGAAGCGGCCGACCAGCGGCGGATACTTGAAATGGCCGAGCTTGAACTGCTTGCGCAGCAGCAGATAGAGGATGATGCCGCCGGACATGGCGATCAGGCTCATGATCATCGGTGCGTTCAAACCGTGCCAAATGGCCAGGCTGTATTCCGGCAACTCACCACCGACCACCGGCAGTGCCGCAGCGGCGAGTAATGGCCCGACGATCTGCGCCGGGAAAATCCCCACCAGCAGACAGGTGAAGACCAGCAACTCGACCGGGGCGCGCATCCAGCGCGGCGGCTCGTGCGGCGTGTGTGGCAGGTCAGTGGCGGTGGGGCCGAAGAACACGTCGACGGTGAAACGCAGGGAATAGGCAACGCTGAACATGCCGGCGATGGTCGCGACGATTGGCAGACTGGTCTCGACCCACGCGGTGGCGTTGATGAACACGGTTTCGGCGAAGAACATTTCTTTCGACAGGAAACCGTTGAGCAGCGGCACGCCGGCCATTGAGGCACTGGCGACCATGGCCAGCGTCGCCGTATAGGGAATCAGTTTGATCAGACCGCTGAGCTTGCGGATATCACGGGTGCCGCTTTCGTGGTCGATGATGCCGGCGGCCATGAACAGCGAGGCTTTGAACGTCGCGTGGTTGAGAATGTGAAAAACTGCTGCCACTGCGGCCAGTGAACTATTGAGGCCCAGGAGCAAAGTGATCAGACCGAGATGGCTGATGGTCGAGTAGGCCAGCAAACCTTTGAGATCGTTCTGGAACATCGCGCAGTACGCGCCAAGCAATAGCGTACAGGCGCCCGCTCCGCTGACGATGTAGAACCATTCCTCACTGCCGGACAGCGACGGCCACAGACGTGCCAAAAGGAAAACCCCGGCCTTGACCATGGTCGCCGAGTGCAGATAGGCCGAGACGGGCGTCGGTGCCGCCATCGCGTGGGGCAGCCAGAAGTGAAACGGGAATTGCGCGCTTTTGCTCAGCGCGCCGATCAGGATGAGTGGCAAGAGAACAGGGTAGAGGGCATGTGCACGAATCAGATCGCCGGCGGCCAGGACCTTGTCCAGGTCATAGCTGCCGACGACATGGCCGAGAATCATGACCCCCGCCAGCAGACATAACCCGCCGGCACCGGTGACCATCAGCGCCATATAAGCCCCGCGCCGCGCATCGGCGCGGTGGTGCCAGTAGCCGATCAGCAGGAACGAGAAGAGGCTGGTCAGCTCCCAGAAGAACACGATCTGAATCAGGTTGCCGGAGATCACCAGCCCGAGCATGGCGCCCATGAACGCCAGAAAAAATGCGAAAAAGCGCGGCACCGGATCGTCCGGCGACATGTAATAACGGGCATATAAGGAGACAAGTGTGCCGATGCCGAGCACCAGCATCGAGAACAGCCAGGCGAAGCCGTCCATGCGCAAAATGAAGTTCAGCCCGAGGCTGGGCAACCACATGAATTCTTCGCGGATCACGCCACCGTGGGCGATTTGCGGGTACAGCATCGCGACCTGAACGGTGCCGATCAAAGCGACCAGACCCGCCAGCAGCGATTCGGCATTGCGCGCATTGTGCGGCAGCACCGCTGCCAGACAGCTGCCGATGAACGGCAGAAGCAGTAGAACTATCAGGGACATAGGCTTCTAATCTGCGGAAGTTTGTGAAGCATCATACGTGCCAGCTCCCTGATCACCAAACGCGAGGATGTCTCAGAATCCTACAAAGTAGTCTGGAATTTTGTGTTTGGCGTTGTTTCAGGGGCAACAATGGTGCGGCGCTTTCGCGAGCAGCCAGAAAAGATTGCGGGTCACGCCTGCGTTTCCCGCTCCAGCTCAGCTTCTGCCTCGGTGGTCCTTCCCTTGGTCTTCAACTCACTGACAATCACCGCCGCCACAATCAGCCCGGCGCCCACCAGTGCAATCGCCGGCAAGCGCTCTCCGGCAATCCGTCCGACAATCCCGGCCCACACCGGTTCACCGGCATAGATCAACGTCGCCCGAGTCGGCGAAACACTCTTCTGCGCCCAGTTCATCGCCACCTGAATCGCCGCACTTGCTGCGCCCAGACCCAAAGCGGTCACCAGCAACAACCAGGAAAATTCCGGAATCACTTCACCGGTCGGGACCACCAGCAAGAACGACAACACCGCCGTCACCGCCAGTTGCACCACCGTCGCCCGCCGCACATCAACCTGTCCGGCGAATGTGCTGATCAAGATGATCTCGGCCGCAATCGCAACGGCGCTGATCAAGGTCGCGATTTCTCCGGGACTGAAATTCAACGCCTCCCCCGAGGGGCCGGACAACAACATCAGTCCGGCAAACGCCATCATGATCCCGATACTTGGCATCAACCCCGGACGCCGTCCCAGAACCAGCCATTGCAGCAGCGGCACAAACGGCACATACAGCGCGGTAATGAACGCCGACTGACTGCTCGGAATACTTTGCAGCCCGACTGTCTGAAGGCCGTAACCGAGCATGATCGCCACGCCGATGAACGACCCGGCCTTCACTTCGAACAGGGTCAGTTCGCGCAGATGACGCCAGGAGAACATCGCCACGATCGCCGCCGCGGCGGCAAAGCGCAGGCCGACAAAAAACATCGGGCCACTGACCGTCATGGCATGTTGCACAATCAGAAACGTGCCGCCCCAGATCATGGTGATCAGCACCAGCACGCACTCGGCTTTGCTGAAGCGGGAAAAGCGGATTCGGGACGCAGAATTGTTTGGCGGCATCATGACCTTGCGCACATTAAAAGGGAGGCGGCACAATGCCGCCAACGTTGCGCAGTATACTGCCCAACTCCACCGAGTGAGCAATATAGTGCACAAAGATTCGACTCAGCGAGCCTCCGTCCTGCAACACGTCAGCCAGAACGTTCGACGCCTGCGCCATGCGGCGGATATGAGCCAGACCGCGTTGGCGGAAAAGTCCGGGGTCAGCCGACGGATGCTGGTGGCGATCGAGGCAGGCGAAAAGAATGTCAGCCTGACCACGCTTGATCGCGTCGCCGAAGCGCTCGACGTTGCGTTCAGTGATCTGATCCAGGCGCACGATGCGCGCGACCCGAGCCGGATCAATGAGGTTGCCTGGGCTGGCACGATTGCGGGCAGCAGGGCCGTGCTGCTGTCCAAAGCCACCGCGAGCCGCGAAGTCGAGCAATGGGAATGGTGTCTGCAACCGGGCGAAGTTTATCCGTCGCAACCGGATGCCGATGGCTGGAGCGAGCAGATCTACGTATTTGAGGGTTGCCTGACGCTGATTCTCGGCGATCAGGCGCAGCACATCAATAAAGGAGAGTTTTTCATGTTCGCCAGCAATCAACCGCATGCCTACCGCAACGACGGCGATGTGGCTGCGCGGTTCGTGCGTAATGTGGTGATCTGAATGGAGCAGTCTGCGGACATCCTGATCATCGGCGGCGGCCTCAGCGGCACGATGCTGGCGGTGCAATTGCTGCGCCTGCCGGGGCAACGAAAGATTCTCATCATCGAGCCTCGCGCTGAACTGGGCCGGGGCGAGGCTTACAGCGCAGTCGAGTTGGGGCATACGCTGAACGGCAACGCGGCGCGGATGAGCGTCGACCCGTATAATTCTGATGATCTGACGCAGTGGCTGACCGCGCATATTGCCGGCGGCGGCTGGCCGGAATCTGCCGAGCAGGATGTGCCGGTCAGTGAGCTGTTTCCGCCGCGCGGCCTGTTCGGGGTCTATGTGCAACAGCGTCTGGCTGAGGCCCGGGCGGTGGGCGCGCTGCAAGGTTCGACCGTTGAACATATTTGTGCTGAAGCCGTCGACCTGCAAAGCGATTCCGGCTCAATGCAGCTCACCTTGAGTGATGGCCGGATTTTGCGTGGGTCGCAGGCGGTGCTGGCCACCGGCATGTTTCCCGCCGCCCGCACGCCGCAGACGCAGTCCAGTGGCCTTAATGCCGCCGCGCTCGATCCCTGGGATGTGGCGGCCATGCGCGAACTCGACCCGCAGTCCACCGTGGTGATCATCGGCTCCGGTCTGACCATGGTCGATGCCGTGGTGTCGCTGGAGCAGGCCGGGCATCGCGGGCCGATCGAGGTGTTCTCCCGGCATGGCCTGCTGCCGCACGTGCGCCGTCAACCGCCGGCCTGGGTGGATTTTCTGGCAGCAGATCACAGCATCCGCACGCCACGCCAGTTGGTGCGCGAATTGCGCCGACATTGTCGCGACGCAATCGCCCAAGGCATCGACTGGCAGGCGCCGCTGGATACGGTTCGCGCGCATATCGCGCGGTTGTGGAGTCAGGCGACTGACGTGCAGCGTCGACAATTCGTACGGCATGTACGGCCATGGTGGGAGAGTCACCACCATCGTTCGCCGCCACTGAGTGCCGAGTTGATCGAACGGCTGCACAAGGAAGGACGCTTGCGCATTCACGCCGCGTCATTCAAGGGCATTGAGCCCGGCTCTGGCGATGCTGTGACCATTCGCATCCGTCCTCGGGGTGAGGCTGAAACATCTACTGTGAGTGGTGCGGCGCTGATCAACTCCAGCGGTATTGAATACGACTGGCGGCGAGTCGCACGACCGTTGCCACAGCAGTTGCTGGCGCGGGGGCTGGTGCGGCCGGGGCCGTTGGCGCTGGGGATCTCGGCAAAGGACGGCGCAGTGGTGGGTGCCGAAGGGCGCGTGAGTAGTCAGCTGTTTGCCATGGGCCCGCCGTTGCGCGGGATGTGGTGGGAGAGTACGGCAGTGACGGACGTCGCTGCGCAGGCTAAAGCGTTGGCTCGGCGGTTGGTGGATAGCCTGAGAGACTGATGTGTTTTTCTTGGGCCTCTTCGCGAGCAGGCTCGCTCCCACAATGGGATTCAGGTTGTTACTACAATTTGCGGCACACCATAAATCCTGTGGGAGCGAGCTTGCTCGCGAAAGCGTCATCTGATTCAACGTCTCTGTTGAATGAAAGACCGCTATCGCTGGCAAGCCAGCTCCCACATTGGGCTTTTGTGACGGCTTGAGATTATGCGACTACCCGGTAGCAAGGCACATACGCCGCGCCACCCGGAAGTTTCATCCGGTGCTGGGCGACGAAGGCTTTGAGCAGTGCATCAAGCGGCTGCATGATCGCCGCATCGCCACGGATCTGATACGGCCCGTGCTCTTCGATCAGACGAATGCCCTTGTCCTTGACGTTACCGGCGACGATCCCGGAAAACGCCCGACGCAGATTGGCCGCCAGTTCATGCGGTGGCTGGTCGCGGTGCAGTTTCAGGTTGGCCATGTTTTCGTGGGTCGGATCGAACGGACGCTGGAAGCCCTCATCGATCTTCAACAGCCAGTTGAAATGAAACGCATCGTTACGCTCGCGGCGGAACTGCTTCACCGCTTTCAAGCCTTGAGTCATCTGCCGCGCTACTTCGGCCGGATCATCGATGATGATCTCGTAATGCTGTTTGGCTTCTTCGCCGAGGGTCGCGATGACAAACGCATCCAGCTGTTCCAGATACGGCGCGGCATGCTTCGGCCCGGTGAGGATCACCGGGAACGGCAGACCTTCATTGTCCGGGTGCATCAGGATGCCGAGCAGGTACAGGAACTCTTCGGCCGTACCGGCGCCGCCCGGGAAAATGATGATGCCGTGGCCGACACGGACGAAGGCTTCCAGACGTTTTTCGATGTCCGGCAGGATCACCAGCTCATTGACGATCGGGTTCGGCGCTTCGGCGGCGATGATGCCTGGCTCGGTCAGGCCGAGGTAGCGACCGCCGTGAATGCGTTGTTTGGCATGGGCAATGGTCGCGCCCTTCATCGGACCTTTCATCACGCCAGGGCCGCAACCAGTGCAGATGTCGAGGCTGCGCAGGCCCAGTTCGTGGCCGACTTTCTTGGTGTATTTGTATTCTTCGGTATTGATCGAGTGGCCGCCCCAGCACACCACGATCTTCGGCTCGACGCCCGGGCGCAGGGTGCGCGCGTTGCGCAGCAGATGGAACACGTAGTCGCTGATGCCTTGGGAATTGCTCAGGTCGATGCGTTGGCTGTCGAGTTCGTTCTCGGTGTAGACGATGTCGCGCAGGGCGCTGAAGAGCATTTCGCGGGTGCTGGCGATCATCTCGCCGTCGACGAACGCGTCCGCCGGAGCGTTCAGCAGCTCCAGGCGTACGCCGCGATCCTGTTGGTGAATACGGATTTCGAAGTCCTTGTAGGCTTCGAGGATGGTCTTGGCATTGTCGACATGCGCGCCGGTGTTGAGGATGGCCAGGGCGCACTGGCGGAAGAGGGTATAAGTGCTGCCGGATCCGGCTTCGCTCAGTTGCTGGACTTCACGTTGAGAAAGGGTTTCCAGACTGCCTTTCGGGCTGACCGAGGCATTGATTACGTGTCGTTGGGTCATGCAGTGATCCTTAAAACGATGTCATCCACAACGCAGCGGATGGCATCCGAATAGTGTGTATCCATGAATGAAGATGGCACGATCTGCGCTATACCGCCATGTCCCCGTTGGACGCTGAAAAGATGAAAAGGAGCCCCAGCATAGCTAAAACCCGGTGCGATGCGATAATGCGCCGGCGAGTTTTTTCCGTTGCGCGTTTTGCCACTCAAGGAAGTCATTTTCGATGTTCGAGATTCAGCCGATGGACCCCGCTACCTTTCGTCAGCAGACCCGCCGCAGCACGATCATCATCGCCGTGCTGTTTCTGCTGCTGGCCATGCTGTTTTCGTCTGTCGCGGTGGCGGTATTTGGCGAGCCCGATGGGGATAATCTGCGATTCAACGTGGGCGGGGTATTTGTGGCGTTTCTGCTGACGGCGGCGCTGTTGCGCGGACGTTTCTGGCATCAGACCTGGATGGCCCCGGCGGTGTACAGCTGGCGCCTCAAGCGCAATCTGATGAGCATCACCAATGTCATGCATCAGGTGACAGCGGCAGTGCAGACCAACGATCCGACGGCGATGAAGGTGTTGCGTTTCTATCACCTCGGATTGCTGCAAATGCATGAGCTGGACGGCAACTCCAGCGATCATGGACAACTGCGTGATGAAGTCGAACAGCACAAGGCGCGGATGCAGGCGCTGGGCCTTGATCCTGACCAGCCACGCTTCGATCCGCAGTGGCTGGAAACGTTGAAACCGGCCTCGCGTTAAAACGGAATGCGCCGGGCGCGACGCAGTTTCCACGAGCGCAGCAGTCGTGCGTACACCAACAGGTTGACCGCCAGCACCACGCTGCCAAGTGCCAGTTGAATCTGCGGCGTCAGACCGGCCGGGTAGATGATCGGCCAGATGTAATGCTCAATGAAACCGCCGGCGTATTCGGTCTGCCCGGCCGCGTGGCGCATGAGATTTTCCCAGTAGGTCAACGGACAGGTCAGGTGCAACACCTCGACCGCTACGCCCCAGGCAGCCGCCGGCAGGTGCAGCCACATCAACCGTGGCCAGCGCAGCACCAGCAGCCCGCCGAACAGTACGAACAAGATGAAACACAAGTGAAACAGCACCAGCCCGTCGGCGGCGATTCGGTACAGCATGGCGTCTTCCTGACGTAAGGGGAGATGGCGCTATGGTACGCCGCGCGGGACAAAATGCGTTGGTGAATCTGGGCGCGCAAAAGTGTTCTACCCTTTAACGATCATCAACTGTTCTGAGGTGAGGTGCACATGGCAACTGAGCAAACGCGTGCGGAAGATGATGAGCCAACGGAAGAAGAAATCGAGCAGCAGAAGAGGCAGGAAAAAACCTGGAAGCATGATGACAGCCGCGAGCTGTCGGACCGCGACCAGGAGCGTCCTCTGAAACCTTGAACAGCGCATACGAAGAGCCCCGCATCAGCGGGGCTCTTCGCGTTTCAGAAGTCTTCCAGCTGCGTGAAATCCGGGTAGGTCGCTCGATACCCCAACGTTCGATCGATCCACGCATTGAGCTCATTGACCATCACCGGCGGATGGCCGGGATAACCCTCGAGGGTGCTGCGCAGGGTGCGTTCGATATCGGGCACGCTGTGCAGGTTTCGGGTCTTGATGTAATGGCCGATAAAACAGTCGAGTTCCAGGCGTTCTGTCTTGGACAGATGGACACACTTCAGGCCGCTGACCTGTTTGATTGCAAAATCGTCGCTCACTTATTTCTCTGCAAGGCTTGAAAGTTGTTGATGGATTCCTGATTTCTTTGACTCTTTGGTCAACTGGTATACCAATCGGAAAGGCGGCGCGCATGCTATCCGCAGCGCGGGGAAATGTATGTATGACTGTCGAAATGTCTGACAGGCGGTTGATTCGCTCAAACGGCTGTTTTATGGGGGTTGTATCGCGGTTGAAACACTTTTTGTAACGCGCGGGATTCAGTGACGGGCTCGCTTGATTAACGCAGCAGTGAAGTAATTATTTAGTCGACTCGTTCTATCAATTGCGCACCTTGATTACGCGTATTACCGACCGCTTTGCCGACTTTGTACCATTCGAAGGCATCACTGGGCTCGCCTTCAAACAGCAGCATCTGCTCGGCGCGTTCCAGCGGCGTAGCCGGATCAAGCCATTCCCGAGCCCGCGTCGAATCGAAGACCACTGGGCGGCGGTCGTGAATATCGAGCAGGCCGCCCAGGCTGTCAGCGGTGATGATGACGAATCCGTCGTCCTCCCTCGGCGCAACCCCCGGTGCCGGAAACTGGCCGATACCAGCACAGAAAACCGGAGCCTGATCCGCCCGACGAATCAACCAGGGCTGGCGGGATTTTTCCCCGGTATCAACCCATTCAAACCAGTTGTCGACCGGCACAATCAGCCGCTGCCGCCAGATCGCCCGGAAGAACGCGCCGTGGGCGACTTTTTCCACCCGTGCGTTGATGGGCGCGGCACGATCCTTGGCCCAATGCGGCCGCCAGCCCCAGCGCAGATTGTCGGCATGAATGGCCTGTTCGTGCTGGTGCAGAACCGCCAGCGCAGTGGTGGGCGCTGCGTTGTAGCGATTGAGCGGCGCATCGCCAACGTGATTGATCAACGCATCGGGGATGCTGAGCACCGCGACGAAATCGTGAATCCCACGGTACTGCGTGAGTCTTCCGCACATGGCTGAAATCTCCTTGAGGAAATTTGAGTCTAGTCGGACATGCCGATGTGCCTGGCCGATGACGCACTGAAACCAGCACCGGAACCAAACCCTGTGTACCTTATCCAACCTGCGCTCGCGGATAGCCGCGCAGGGATGGACAAAGGCGAGGGAGGTTTGCCATTCGACAACACCACGGCCGCGGCCTCGGGGCAAGACATGACATCCGGATGCAAACTTCTTTGTGTTGCGCTCATCGCGCTCGGTCTGGCCGGTTGCATCGCCGCGCCGATTGAAATGACCACGCAAACCGAAACGCGCCTGATGGCCCAGGCGCCCGTACGTTTTCTCCTGACGTTCGATGATGGCCCCAGCGCTTCAGGGTTGTGGAATCCAACGGCGACGGTGCTCGACAGCCTCAAAGGCAACCCCTTGCAGCCAAACATCAAAGCCGTGTTTTTCGTGCAGACCCGAGCACCGAGGGCGGGTGACAGCGAGATCGGTCGCAGCCTGATGCGTCGTGAGCACGCCGAGGGACATATCCTCGCGTTTCACACAGCGACTCACTGGCACACCAACCATCGTTCGCTCGATCCGCAAGAGCTGGAGCAATCGCTGACCGATGGCAGCGCTGACATTGCCGCTATCACCGGGGCGCCGCCCAGGCTGTTGCGCCCACCGTTCTGGAATTACGACAAACGCACATTTGCGGCCTATCAAAAACACGGCTTGCACGTCTTGCTCACGGACCTGAGTGCCAACGACGGCAAGATCTGGGGCTTCAACGCCAGCCCTCGGCGTCGGGCGAACATGCTGCGGCAGTTATCGGAAGTGCGCGAGCGCATCGCGGTGGGTCAATTGCCGACCGTGGATGGCGTGATTCCGGTCGTGGTGACGTTCCATGATCTCAATCGCTACACCGCGCGCCACACTCGCGAATATCTGCAGATTCTGCTCGATAGCGCGGCGGCGACCGGGGTCAGACTGGCGGACAAGCCGTTCTACGACAATCAGGCCGCAATGGAAAAAGCCGCGTTGGCGCGTACGGTTCAGCAAAGCGCTGAGCCGGTGAATCTGCCCGGTATGTGGAACTGGATCTGGGATCATGATGCGCATTGAATGACGTGAGTGAGTTGTGATCGGCTTGGCATTCCCGAGCGGGCAATTAACAGACCGTGGGTCTATGATCGATGGATCGATTCTCCGCCTGCGAGGCGCCCGCCCATGCTTGCCATTGCCGATATTTGCCGGATCGTCGAGTCAGGCTTCCCCACGTTCAAGTGTGATTGCACACCGACCGGACAAGGTCTGTTGCGGATCAAGGTGTATGAGCCGGGCAGTGGGCGTGTCGAGTTGTTGCTTGACGGCGTTTCTCCCGAACATCTGGTGACGATTCGCGATATTTCCAATTTCATCGGTGAGTTGCGCACGGAAATCAGCGCCGGTCGCCGGGCGTTCGCAGGCTGATTTTCATAAACGGCGCTGAAAGGCCTGCACGATGCGCCTCGTCGCGTCATTGGTTTCAAGATTGTGCACGGCATCGAGCGGGTACCAGATGCAATCGACGATTTCGTTCTGCGGGCGCACGTCGTCGATGTTGACCACCGAAGCCTCGTACACATGATGCCGCGTACTGCCCGCCTGAAAATCCATCAGGTACAGGACGTCCTCAGCATTGAGCCCGGTTTCCTCCTGCAACTCGCGCACGGCTGCCGCCGCACGGGTTTCCCCGGGTTCGACCTTGCCGCCGGGCAATGACCAGTGATGGCGGGGTTTGCGTACCAGGAGGATATGGCGATCCTGTTCGCAAATGACGGTGGCGCGTACTTTCATGATTGCCCTGTTGATGCGTGTCATAAATCTGTAATCAATCTGCAATATTCGAGCCGCCAGCGGATTTAAAGGTTCCCTCTTGATTCGGAGCCATTTGCGTAGCAAAAAGTGCCAGTGAATTGACATGTGCCAGGGCGAATCCGGTTTACACCGCAGCGGGGAGCGGGTGTAAGGTAAGCCCGTACACCGAAAACACCGTTGACGAAATGGAGGTGCTCATGAGCATTCCAATGCTGAACAAGCTGCACATGAACGGTTATGACGTGCTCAGCGTGAACAACGGCCCATGGCGGGTTTGCACTCAGGGCGACCGGTTGGCGTCATTCACCAGCAGGGAGGAAGCGATGGCCTATGCGGCGGCGCTTCCTGGTTACAAGCAACGCGCCAAGCGGGTGCAAAGCCAGAACGTGAGTTGATGCGTTAAAACGAAAGAGCCCCGGTTTCGACCGGGGCTTCTTGTTTGGATCAGGAGTCAGTGCACCTTGATTCGGCTGATGGTCCGGGCTTTTACCTCCTTGGCATAGATCTGCAATCTCTCTTCGTCGTTTTGCAGGATTTCGCAAGACCGCAACACAGTTTGGGCGTCTGCCTCGTTACCTGATTTGCGCAATTGTTCGGCAATGCGCTTGAGGTCGACCGCCGACCACCTCAGGTCCGACGCCACGCTTTGCAAATCCCGTTGAAGTTCGTGTTCGTATTCATTGAGCCGCATGATCACCTCCAGAACATTCTCGGTAGAAAAGAGTAGTCGCATTTTTCCACATGGGGCCAGGCCATCTGACGCCCGGCTGAACCGATGTAAAAAATTGTCCAAACCCCGGTAACGGCGGGGTGCCACGATGGATGTGCACGCCGTTAAACGGTACATTCACGTTTTTTCGGAACAGGTAAACAGCATGCGCGTATGGATCGGCACTTTGGCACTGGCCCTGTTGACGGGTTGCTCGTTACCAGCATCGCTGGTGCCGGGCGAGCCAAACCTCAGCAAGACCAGTGACAAGCCTCCCAAGGAATATGCCGCGTGTTTGTTACCGTTGTGGCAGAAGGACGTGGCCAAGACTTCGCAGACGTCGATTTCCAACGGCTACCGGATTACCGCGCCGAGCATTATCACGGCGGATGAGATTCTCGATATCGTCAAATACAAGGACGGCAGCAAGGTGTCCCTCTACCAAGGGCCGCCTTGGGCCAAGTCCGGATCGCTGCGCCAATCGGTGCGTGACTGCCTGTAACCGGGCGCCCGGATCTCAAAAAAGGCAGACACCGAAGTTCGGTGTCTGCCTTTTTTCATTGGATGGAGACTCCAATCAAACGCTCGCAATGAGCTGTGACAGTTGCCCGCGAGGCGCAGCAGGATCCTTGACTAGGCTTTGAATGTCGGCCCGTGACGGGATCGGCATGACTGAAAGGAGTCTCGGATCATGGATGATCTGGTCAAGGACATCATTCCGCTGTTGCAGTATCTCATCCCAGGTTTTCTATCGACCTGGATCTTCTATTCACTTACGGCATTCAAGCGACCGGATACGTTCGGCCAGATCGTGCAGGCGCTGATATTCACATTTGTGATTCAGGGCGCGGTGTTGGCGGTGGGCAACCTCTGTTTGTGGATTGGCTCGAAGGGTTTTTCATTAGGAAACTGGGATGATCGGGCGCAAACGCTCTGGGCATTTGTGTTTTCGCTGATGCTGGGATTGTTTGCCTGTTACCTGGCTACGAGTGACAAATTGCACGGCTGGTTACGTAAGCGAAACGTCACGAAACAATCTTCTTTCCCTAGTGAATGGTTCTGCGCCTTTGCCCAATTCGACCGGTTCATAACCCTGCATTTACATGACGAGAGGCGCGTGTTTGGCTGGCCTGTCGAGTGGCCGTCCGAATCCAGTTGCGGCCAGTTCGTGATGCAGAATCCACGTTGGGTCAATGACGATGGCAAGTCGACTCCTTTTGGTGCCGAAATTTTGCTGATAGATTCCGCGCAAGTTAAGTGGGTTGAATTCAGCCCGGTATCAGAGGGTTCATCATGACGACTGCAAGAGCACCGCGACCAATGCCAAAGCAATACGAACGCCTGTTCACAGGGCCTGACGGCAAGCCGCTGGAGGAGCCGTTGATCAAAGCCCCGAGCGCTCCGCCTCCGCTCAAATACAGGTTGCCACAATAATTTTCAGCCCCAACCCTGCACCACCGCCCGGCGAATCGCCTCCAGCAACATCGCGAACGCCGGGTTGTCATTGTTCTCCCGCCAGATCAGATGCAGTTCGCTTTGCACCCCTTCGCCCAGATCGATCTCGCGAAACACCACATTCCTGAACACCACGCTGGTAGCGCAACGCGGTACCAGCGCCAGACCCATGCCAGCGTTGACCAGCGCCAGAATCGTCAGCGACGAGCCCAGCCACTGCACGTAATCCGGCGCCACCCGCGCTGAGCGTAGCGTGCCGGTCAACAGTTCGTTGAACGGCGGATAGGCTTCATGGGAGTACATCAGGAACGGTTGTTTATCCAGATCGGCGACAGACACTTCAGTCGCGTTTGCCAACTTGTGCCCGCTGGGCACTGCCAGCACAAATGGTTCGCGCACCAGGCATTCGGTGGAATAGCCCGGTTCCTGCAATGGCGCCCGTGCGATGCCCAGGTCGATACGGCGAGCTCGCAACGCCTCGTGCTGTTGATAGGTGTTCATTTCTGCCAGATCGATTTTCACCTGGGGCTGTTTAAGTCGCGCTTCGGCGATCACCTTGGGCAGAAACTCATACACCGCGCTGCCGACAAACGCGATGTTTACCGAACCAATATCGCCCTCGGCAAACCGGCGTGCGGTGATCGCTGCTTGCTGGGCGCGCTCCAGCAGATTCTGCGCTTCAACGAAAAATGCCCGGCCTGCCGCCGTCAGCGCAACACTGCGTGTGCTGCGGGTGAACAGCTCGACGCCAAGGTGATGCTCCAGCAACTGGATCTGCCGGCTCAGCGGCGGCTGCGTCATGTTCAGACGCTCGGCGGCGCGGCGGAAGTTGAGTTCGGTGGCGACCGTGGTAAAGCAGCGCAGTTGGGTGAGTTCGAACATTGATCTAATCCGGGTATCAATCGAATGCCTGTTTAGATTAGACGGGATCAATGCACGACGTCCATGATCGGCTCATCGCTTCAAGTCATCCCTAAAAAAACAAGATCGGGAGTCGCCCCTTGAAAACCCTCCAGAGTCCGCCGGACATCACGGTGCTCGCCCGCGCCGCCGCCAAGGTCAAACGCCACGTACTGCCGCTGTTCGTGGTGATGTTCATCGTCAACTACATCGACCGGGTCAATATCGGTTTCGTGCGCAGTCATCTGGAGACCGATCTGGGCATTGGCGCAGCGGCTTATGGACTTGGCGCCGGACTGTTTTTCATCGGTTATGCGCTGTTCGAAGTGCCGTCGAACATGCTGTTGCAGCGCTACGGCGCGCGTGTCTGGCTGACGCGGATCATGTTTACCTGGGGCGCTGCGGCCATGGCCATGGCTTTTGTTCAGGGCGAAACCAGTTTCTACGTACTGCGCTTTATTCTTGGCGCGGCTGAGGCCGGGTTCTTCCCGGGAATCATTTACTACTTCACCCAATGGCTGCCAGCGTCCGAGCGCGGCAAAACCATGGCGGTGTTCCTTAGCGGCTCGGCGATTGCCTCGGTCATTTCCGGCCCGGTGTCCGGTGCGCTGTTGCATATCAGCGGATTGGGCATGCACGGCTGGCAGTGGATGTTTCTGATCGAAGGCGCTGCGTCGGTGGTGCTGTGTGCTTTCGTCTGGTTCTGGCTGCAATCGCACCCGCGCCAAGCCAAGTGGCTGAGCGAGGAGGAGCGTGAAGCGCTGGTCGCGGCGATTGCCGAGGAGCAGCGCGCTCGCGAAGCGGTACAAGTCGCCAAGCCGTCGATGTTCAAGCTGTTGGCCGACCGGCAGATCGCGCTGTTCTGCTTCATCTACTTTTCCATTGCCCTGACCATCTACGGCGCAACCTTCTGGCTACCGAGCATGATCAAGAAGATGGGCAACCTCGGTGATTTCCAGGTCGGGCTGCTCAACTCCATTCCGTGGATCATTTCGATTGTCGCCATGTACGGCTTCGCGGCGCTGGCCGGCAAGTGGAAATTCCAGCAGGCCTGGGTCGCGCTGACCCTGGTGATCGCCGCCATCGGTATGTTCATGTCGACCACCGGCGGGCCGGTGTTTGCCTTTGTCGCGATCTGCTTCGCCGCCATCGGTTTCAAAGCGGCGTCGGCGCTGTTCTGGCCGATTCCGCAGAGCTATCTGGATGCGCGCATTGCTGCGGCGGTGATCGCGCTGATCAACTCCATCGGCAACCTTGGCGGCTTCGTCGCGCCGACCGCGTTCGGCATCCTTGAACAAACCACCGGCTCCATCGAGGGCGGCCTGTATGGCCTGGCGGCGACATCGCTGATCGCTGCCGTGGTGATCTTCTTCGCCCGCACGGCGCCTGGCGCCAAAGATAAAACCCCGGCAAAGCCAAGTGACGAAGCCGCCGTTGTGGCGCCGGCTCGTCCGGCTGCGAGCCACTGAATCGATTGTTGATCTGTCAGGAGCGTTATCTTGAAAATCACCCGTGTCAGCGTCACCCCGATTGCCTTTCGCGATCCGCCACTGCTAAACGCCAGCGGCATCCACGAACCCTTTGCCCTGCGCTCGATCATCGAGATTGAAAGTGACAACGGCTACATCGGCCTCGGCGAAAGCTACGGCGATGCCCCGGCGCTGGCCATCCAGCAACAATTGCAGAGCCAGTTGATCGGCCTCGATCCGTTCAACCTCAATCAATTGCGCGCGATCGTGCAGGCCACCGTGGCGGCGAATAAACCCGCCGGCGTCGCTGGTGCCGAACTGGCCCCCGGTTCCCACGCCAGCAAAGCGGTGAGCAATGCCTACTCGGCATTCGAAGTGGCGTTTCTCGATTTGCAGGCGCACTACCTGAACGTGCCGCTGGTGGACCTGCTCGGCGGGGCGATCCGCGATGAAGTGCCGTTCAGCGCCTACCTGTTTTTCAAATACGCCGAACATATCGACTCCCCCTACAAGCCGGACAACTGGGGCGAGGCGCTGAGCGAGCAACAGATCGTCGCGCAGGCAGCGCGGATGATCGAGGCGTACGGTTTCAAGAGCATCAAGCTCAAGGCCGGCACCTTGCCGCCGGAGCATGAGGTGGCATGCATCAAGGCACTGAAGAAAGCCTTTCCGGGATTTCCGCTTCGCATCGATCCGAACGGCAACTGGTCGCTGGAGACGGCGATTCGCATGGCCGAACTGCTCGGCGATGATCTGCAGTATTACGAAGACCCGACCCCGGGCCTTGATGGCATGGCCGAACTGCACAAGCGCACCGGTCTGCCCTTGGCGACCAATATGGTCGTCACCGATTTCGACGAGTTCCGCCGCAGCGTTGCGCAGAACAGCGTGCAAATCGTCCTCGCCGACCACCATTATTGGGGTGGCCTGCGGGATACGCAGACGCTGGCGAAAATGTGCGATGTGTTTGGCCTCGGCGTGTCGATGCATTCCAACTCGCACCTGGGCATCAGCCTGATGGCCATGGCGCACGTCGCGGCGGCGGTGCCGAATCTGGATTACGCCTGCGACACCCACTACCCGTGGCAGGAGCCGGACGAGGAAGTGATCAAGGGCGGCAAGCTGCCGATTGTCGATGGCTGTGTGAAGATCAGCCGTGCGCCGGGGTTGGGGCTGGAACTGGACCATGAGCAACTGGCCAAGCTGCATGACCAGTACCTGACGTGCGGGATTCGCCAGCGCGATGATGTGCGGCAGATGCAGCGGTACAAGGCGGATTGGCGGGCGGTCAAGCCGAGGTTTTAAGTTCGTTGCGACTGGCTTCTTCGCGAGCAGGCTCGCTCCCACACTTGACATACGTTTCCCTGTGGGAGCGAGCCTGCTCGCGAATGGCCGCGACTCGATCCTTCAGAGGGTATCAATCAGCCAATCCCTGAACGCCTTCAACGAAGGCAAATTCTCATTACGCGGCGGATACACCAGGTAATAGCTGCGTCGGCTGGTAATCGGCTCGCCCAGTTGCAGCAATTCGCCCTTGAGCAATTCGTCTTCGACCAGAATTCGCGGCACCAGGCCAACACCGATATTGGCGCGTACCGCCTGGATCAAGTGCGAGGTCATTTCAAAGCTCGGTCCGATCCGCATGCTGCGATGCGCAAGTTGGTGATGGCTGAACCATTCCGCCCATGCCTGGGCATTGCTGCTGACGTTGAGCAGCAACTGCCCGGCAATGTGCCGTTCGGCCTCCTCGCGTTCCGTTGCCGACAACTGCGCGCTGGCAATGGCCACCAGTTCTTCGGTGTGCAGGGGCAGGGCGGTCAGGCCTGGCCATTCACCGCCGCCGACGCAGATCGCCGCGTCGATTTCGCTGGTATCGAAGTCGATGGTTTCGATCCGCGAGTGCAGGTGCACGGTCATGCCCGGGTGCGCCGTGTAGAAATCCTTCAACCGTGGCAGCAGCCATTTCGAGCCGAAGGTCGGCAGCGTCGCCAGGCGCAGGCTGTGGATGCCCGAACCAAACGCCATTGCCTGCAAGGTTGCGCTGCGAATCTGCCCGAGGGCTTCGCTGAGTTCGCGCTGATACATGCGCCCGACATCCGTCAGCACCACCTGCCGGCCTTCGCGGCTGAACAAGCGCATGCCGAGCATCTTCTCGAGAATCTGTACCTGGCGGCTGACCGCGCTCTGCGTCAGTGACAGTTCATGGGCGGCGCGGGTGTAACTCTCATGACGAGCGGCGGCCTCGAAAGCCAGCAGCAGCGACATGGACGGTGTGAGGGTGCGCGGATTCATTCGTAAAACTCATCGATAGCGGGTCGAAATTACGCTTGTTCCATGGCTGGCCAGCAATGAACATGGGCGCAATCAGATGGCGGAGCCTGACGCAATCATTCCTTGCGCACAACTGTTCACCGCTACACAGCCCGATTTGACCGAGATAACCCGACCAATGATTGCCCAGCTGTCGCCCGCCAAAGCCTTGACCGGCGATTACCAACAATTCCTCGCCGCCCTGAAAGACAGCGGCTTTCGCGGTGAAATCAGCGCTGATTACGCCAGCCGCGTGGTACTCGCGACCGACAACTCGATCTATCAGCGCCTGCCGCAAGCCGCTGTGTTTCCGCTGGATGCGGATGATGTGGCACGTGTCGCACGGCTGATTGCCGAACCGGCGTACGAGAAAGTGGTGATCACCCCGCGTGGCGGTGGCACCGGCACCAACGGTCAATCGCTGACGGACGGTATCGTCGTCGACCTGTCGCGGCACATGAATCGCATTCTGGAAATCAACGTTGAACAGCGCTGGGTGCGGGTGCAGGCCGGGGTGGTCAAGGATCAGCTCAACGCCGCGTTGAAATCCGCCGGGCTGTTCTTCGCCCCGGAACTGTCGACCTCCAATCGCGCCACGGTCGGCGGCATGATCAATACCGACGCCAGTGGCCAAGGCAGTTGCACCTACGGCAAGACCCGCGACCATGTGCTGGAACTGGAGATGATCCTGCGCGGCGGCGAGCGTTTGCACGGTCTGCCGCTGACGGAGGACGAGCTTGAAACGCAGTGCGCCCGCGACGATCGGGTCGGCGAAGTCTATCGTTGTGCGCGGCAGATCATTGATGAACAGGGCGAGCTGATCAAGGCACGCTTTCCGGATCTCAACCGCTGCTTGACCGGTTATGACCTGGCGCACCTGCGTGAGGCCGACCAGCGCTTCAACCTCAACAGCGTGCTGTGTGGCGCGGAGGGCTCGCTGGGCTTCGTCGTCGAAGCGCGGCTCAACGTGCTGCCGATTCCCAAGCACACGATGCTGGTGAATATCCGCTACGCCGGGTTCATGGATGCCCTGCGCGATGCGCGGGCGTTGATGGCGCTCAAGCCGTTGTCGATTGAAACCGTCGATTCCAAGGTCTTGCTGCTGGCGATGCAGGACATCGTCTGGCACGGCGTTGCCGAATATTTTCCCGAAAACCCTGAGCGACCGACTCTGGGCATCAACCTGGTCGAGTTCTGCGGTGACGATCCCGAAGACCTGCAGCGCCGCGTCGAAGCGTTCCTCGAACATCTGCAAAGCGACCGCACCGTGGAGCGCCTCGGACATACACTGGCGATCGGTCAGGCAGCGGTGAACAAGGTCTATGGCATGCGCAAACGGGCGGTGGGCCTGCTCGGCAACGTCGCCGGCGAAGCCCGCCCGCAGCCTTTCGTCGAAGACACCGCAGTGCCGCCGCAGCATTTGGCCGAATACATCGCCGAGCTGCGCGAGCTGCTCGACAGCCACGGTTTGCAGTACGGTATGTTCGGCCATGTTGACGCCGGCGTACTGCACGTGCGGCCGATTCTCGACATGAAAGACCCGCAGCAAGCGGCGCTGGTACGCCCGGTGTCTGATGGCGTCGCCGCGTTGACCCAGCGCTACGGCGGCCTGCTCTGGGGCGAGCATGGAAAGGGCCTGCGTTCGGAGTACGCGCCGGCATTCTTCGGCGAGTTGTACCCGGCGCTGCAAGCCTTGAAAGCCGCGTTCGACCCGCTCAATCAGTTCAACCCTGGCAAAATCGCCACGCCGGCCAACGGCGGCGCGGCATTGCTGAAGATCGACGAAGTGACCCTGCGCGGCGAGCTGGATCGGCAGATCGACGAGAAAGTCTGGCAAAGCTACGGCGCGGCCATGCACTGCAATGGCAACGGCGCCTGCTACAACTTCGATCCCGATGACGCCATGTGCCCGTCGTGGAAAGCCACCCGCGAACGCGCGCAGTCGCCCAAGGGCCGCGCTTCGCTGATTCGTGAATGGCTGCGGTTGCAGGGCGAGGCGGGCGTCGACGTGCTCTCGGATGCGATTCGCAAACCGGCTTTTTTCCGCTCGCTGTGGCAGCGCTGGCGCAACAGCCGCGATCCGTCGGCGGACTTCTCCCATGAAGTGTATGACGCCATGGCCGGTTGCCTGGCCTGCAAATCCTGCGCGGGGCAGTGCCCGGTCAAGGTCAACGTGCCGGAATTCCGCTCGCGTTTTCTCGAGCTGTATCACAGTCGTTATCTGCGGCCGGCACGGGATTACCTGATTGCCTCGCTGGAATACACCATTCCCTATATGGCGCGGATTCCGGCGCTGTACAACGGTCTGATGGGCGCTGGCTGGGTGCGTGGCGCACTGGCGCGGATCGGTGGCATGGTCGATGTGCCGTTGCTCAGCCGTTTCGATTTCCACGCAGCGATGCGCCGTTGGCAGGTGCAGCCAGCAACGGTTGCAACGCTGTCGGCGCTGACCCCAGAGCAACGCGAACGCAGCGTGGTTATCGTGCAGGACGCCTTCACCCGCTACTTCGAAGCGCCGCTGCTGGCTGATCTGGTCGAGCTGATTTCGCGGTTGGGTTATCAGGTGTATCTGGCGCCGTTCAGCGCCAATGGCAAACCGCTGCATGTGCAGGGCTTTCTCTCGGCGTTCAATCGCGCGGCTTTGCGTAATGCTGAGCAGTTGCAGGCGCTGGCGCAGACCGGGGTGCTTTTGCTGGGGCTGGATCCGGCGATGACTCTGGTCTATCGCCAGGAATACCTGAAAGTACCGGGCCTGAATGAATGTCCTGAAGTGGCGCTGGTGCAGGAATGGTTGCTCAAGGTCATGCCAGAACGGACGCCTGATGCTCAGCCGAAAGCGTTCCGTCTGCTCGCCCATTGTACGGAGAAAACCAACGCGCCGGCCGCGACCCGCCAATGGGAACAGGTGTTCCAACGGGCCGGCTTGCAGCTGGCCACGCAAGCCACCGGTTGCTGCGGCATGTCCGGTACCTACGGCCACGAAGCACGTAATCGCCAGACCTCAGCAATCATTTATGAGCAGTCGTGGGCGCGTCAGGTGCAGGCTCCGGCGGAGCAGGGCGAGGCGTTGGCGACCGGCTATTCCTGCCGCAGCCAGGTCAAGCGCCAGTCGGATCAGGCGCTGCGCCATCCGTTGCAGGTGCTGCTCCAGACCCTGCGTCGCTGACCGTGTCGCTGGTGTCCTTGTCCCAGATCAGGCGCGGGTCGAAACTCATCGCCGCGAGCATGGTGAACACCACGACCAGGCCGAAGAAGAGGATGCCCGGTCGTGGCTCGATATCGCCCAGCGCCTGGAATTTCACCAGCGCCGCGACCAGCGCGACCACCAGCACATCGAGCATCGACCAGTAGCCGATCAGTTCGACGAAGCGGTACAGCTTCGAACGCTCCCTGCGCGCCCAATCGCTGTTGCGCTGCACGGTGACCAGCAGCAAGGTCAGGGCGACGAATTTGATTCCCGGCACCGCGATGCTGGCGATGAAAATGATCAGCGCAATATCCCACGCCCCGGCCTCCCAGAACTCCAGCACGCCACTCATGATCGTGCTGTCGGCGCCGTTGCCGAGCATCACGGTATTCATCACCGGCAGCAGATTGGCGGGAACATAAAACGCCAGCGCGGCGAGCATGTACGCCCAGGTGCGCGCCAGCGAATTGGTCTTGCGCCGGTGCAACGGCGCATCACAGCGCGGGCACTGGTGTGGCTCGTCGGTCATGTCACAGGCCAGGCCACAGCTGTGGCACAGGCACAGGTTGAGTTCGCTGGCGGTCGGTGGACGCTTCATAAAATGTCCCACAGTTCGCGAATGTCCCGGCCGGCAATGCGGATCATCATCAGGCTCAGCACCGCCAGGGCGAACAGGCCGATCCCCGGCAGCACATCGAGCAGTCCGGCGAGTTTGAACACCGCGACCATCGCCCCCAGCAGACACACTTCGAGCATGCTCCACGGGCGCAGGGTTTCCAGCCAGCGCATGCACAGATTGAACCCCGGTGCCCGACGCAGGCCGAGGGCAAAACTCAACACCCAGACCAGCAACACCAGCTGAAATGCCGGGGCGATGATGATCGCAATCGCCGCGACCATTGCAATGAACGTAATCGGCCCCTGACTCAGAGCAAGCACCGAATCCCAAAGGGTTGCGCTGTTTTTCATGCCTTTGAGGCTGATGCTCATCACCGGGTAGAAATTGGCGAACAGCCACAGCATCGCCGCCGTGAACGTCAGCGCCAGACGCTGCTCGATGGTCAGGCCGTTGAAGCGCTGCAGCACGCCACCGCAGCGCACGCACAGGGTTTTCTGGTGTTGGGCGAGCACGACTTTCTCGTACACACAATCACAGTGCTCGCAAATGATCAGGTGTTCGGTGTTGACCATGGACAGCGCTCAAGGGCAGGGCGGATCTGTTCACTATAGAAGGCTGGCGCTGATGGGCAACTTCGATGCTGCATGTTTGGGTTTTGTTTTTCTGGTGTTATAAGGTAACGCGAAATTTGCGGGCGGCGTTGTGGCTGTCCGGTGTTATCCCTCTCGATTGCGAAAGATCCATGACCCCAGTGCTTCCCCGTTCTGCCTCATTGACGACTGGCCGGCTGCTGTCCATTGATGCGCTCCGAGGCCTGGTGATCCTGTTCATGCTGCTCGATCACGTGCGCGAAACCTTCCTGCTGCATCGCCAGGTCTACGATCCGATGGACATCGCCAGCACCGAGCCGGCGCTGTTTTTCAGCCGCACTCTGGCGCATCTGTGTGCGCCGGTGTTCGTCTTGCTGACCGGTTTGTCGGCATGGCTCTACGGCGAAAAATACGCCGGTAAAGCCGATGTCAGCGCGTTTCTGTTCAAGCGTGGATTGTTCCTCGTGGCGCTGGAGTTCACCTTGGTCAACTTCGCCTGGACCTTCCAGTTGCCGCCGAGCGTGATTTACCTGCAAGTGATCTGGGCGATCGGCCTGAGCATGATCGCGCTGGCGCTGCTGGTCTGGTTGCCACGTGCGCTGCTGCTGACGCTGAGCGTGGCGATCATCGCCGGGCACAACTTGCTTGATACGCTGCATTTCCCGGTCGAGTCGGCGCTGCATGTGCCTTGGGCGATTCTGCATGATCGAGGCTGGATCGAGATCAGCGAAACCCTGCGCCTGCGCACCTCGTACCCGCTGCTGCCGTGGATTGGTGTAATCGGCCTGGGCTATGCGCTGGGGCCGTGGTTTGCTCGCGGCATGGACGCGGCGGTGCGTCAGCGTCGTTTGCTGATTGCCGGGGTCGGTGGATTGCTGGGATTTGTGGTGCTGCGCTTGATTAACGGCTACGGCGAAAAACCGTGGGCGATCAGCGATTCGCTGGTGCAGACACTGATGAGCTTTTTCAACATCACCAAATACCCGCCATCGCTGCTGTTCATCGCGCTGACTGTGAGCGTGGGGCTGTTGCTGTTGCTCGCCTTTGAGCGCGTGCAGAGTCGCCGCTGGATTGGCTGGCTGACGGTGTTCGGCTCGGCACCGATGTTTTTCTATCTGCTGCACTTGTATGTGTTGAAGGTGTTGTACCTGATCGGTGTGGCGCTGTTCGGCCTGAATCAGGGCAGCTATTTCGGCTTTTCGACGGTGACGGCGGTGTGGCTGGCGGCGGTGGTTCTTGCCGTGGTGCTGTTCCCGGCGGTGCGCTGGTTCTCTGCATTGAAAGCGCGGCGGCGGGACATCAGCTGGCTGAAATATCTGTAAATTGCGTGGACTTGTGGGAGTGAGCTTGCTCACGAAAGCGGTGAATCAGCCGGTATAAATGCTGGCTGATGCACCGCCATCGCTGGCAAGCCAGCTCCCACAGGGTTCTATGGTGTTTGCTGTATCAGTTTCCACCGCAGTATTTGTGGGAGCTGGCTTGCCAGCGATGGCGCCGGTGGATTCGGCATCTTCATCGCTTGATACACCGCTTTCGCGAGCAGGCTCGCTCCCACAGGTTTTACAGCATCCGGCTTATTTGCGATCCAGCCACACGGTCTGCGCGTTGCAGAATTCCCGTACGCCAAAGTGCGACAGCTCACGACCGAAGCCGCTTTTTTTCACGCCGCCGAAGGTCACACGCGGATCGCTGGCGGAGTAGCCGTTGATGAACACGCCGCCGGTTTCCAGTTCACTGGTCAGTTGCTCAGCCAGCGCCACGTTCGCGGTGTAGATAGTCGCGGTCAGGCCGAAATCGCTGTCGTTGGCCAAGGCCACGGCGTGTGCGCAATCGCGGGCGGTGATGATCGAAGCGACCGGGCCGAACAGCTCTTGCTTGAACGAGGTCATGCGGTCGGTGACATCGGCCAGTACCGTCGGCTCATAGTAGTTGCCCGAACCCTCAACCTTGCCGCCCCCCAGCAACAGCGTCGCGCCTTCCTCCAACGTGTCGCGCACTTGCTGATCCAGTTCATCACGCAGATCGAACCGCGCCATCGGCCCGATGTAAGTGTCGGCGTTCAGCGGATCGCCCATTTTCAACTGGCGTGTCGCTTCAACGAACTTGCGGGTGAATTCCTCGACCACACCTTGTTCGATGATCAGACGTTTGGCAGCCGCGCAGACCTGGCCGGAATTCTGATAACGACCGACCACCGCCGCGTGCACCGCCTCATCCAGATCAGCATCGTTGAGCACGATGAACGGATCGGAGCCGCCGAGTTCCAGCACGCATTTCTTCAATGCCGCACCGGCCTGAGCGCCGATGGCCATACCGGCGCGGACGCTGCCGGTCAGCGTCACAGCGGCGATGCGCGAATCGGCGATGGCGGTGGAAACGCCTTCCGGGGTCACGTTGATCACTTCAAACACGCCCTCGGGGAAACCGGCGCGAACAAACGCATCGCGCAGCAGGTAAGCGCTGCCCATCACGTTCGGCGCGTGCTTGAGTACGTAGGTGTTGCCGGCAATCAGCGTCGGCACCGCGCCGCGCAGCACTTGCCAGATCGGGAAATTCCACGGCATCACTGCCAGAATCGGCCCCAGCGGGCGGTACTCGATGCGCGCCTTGCCGCCTTCCACCTGAGTCGCCTCGGCGTCGAGCATGGCTGGGCCGTGTTCGGCGTACCACTCGCAGAGCTTGGCGCATTTCTCGATTTCGCCACGGGCCTGGGCGATCGGCTTGCCCATTTCCTGGGTGATCATGGTTGCCATCGCTTCTGAGGTTTCACGCAGCGCGCCGGCGAGGGCGGTCAACAGGCGCGAACGATCCTGCAGCGGCTTGCGCTTCCACTTGCCGAAAGCGAATGCAGCGCGAGTCAGTGCCGCATCAAGGGCAGCGGCGGATTCAAACGCGTAGTCACCGATCTGCTCGCCGGTGGCGGGGTTGATCGAGATGGCGTGGGTCTGGCTGGAAATCTGGCTCATGACGTTGTCCTGTAGGTTCGTCGGATGGGCCTAGAGTAGGATGGCGTTAGTTTTCTGGAAACTGAATAATAAAGAGCGTTTCTTTCACGATTGGAGAATGACTTTGGATCTGGTGCAACTGGAAATCTTCAAGGCCGTGGCCGAGCACGGCAGCATCAGCGCCGCCGCCACGCAGATCCACCGCGTGCCGTCGAACCTGACTACGCGGATCAAGCAGCTTGAGCAGGATCTCGGCGTCGATCTGTTCATCCGTGAGAAAAGCCGATTGCGCCTGTCGCCGGCCGGGTGGAGTTTTCTCGAATACACGCGGCGCATTCTCGATTTGGTGCAGGAAGCCCGAGCCACGGTGGCGGGGGAGGAACCCCAGGGCGCGTTCCCCTTGGGTTCGCTGGAAAGTACCGCAGCGGTGCGTATTCCCGAACTGCTGGCGGCGTACAACCAGCAACACCCGAAGGTCGACCTTGACCTGTCCACCGGGCCATCGGGGACGATGATCGACGGCGTGCTGTCCGGGCGGCTCGCCGCTGCATTCGTCGACGGCCCGGTGCTGCATCCGGCGCTGGAAGGGGTGCCGGCGTTCGAGGAGGAAATGGTCATCATCGCGCCGCTCAATCATTCACCGGTCGAACGTGCGGCGGACGTGAATGGCGAAAACATCTACGCCTTCCGTTCCAACTGTTCTTACCGGCATCATTTCGAAAAATGGTTCAGCACTGACGCTGCCGTACCGGGCAAGATCTTCGAAATGGAGTCCTACCACGGCATGCTCGCCTGCGTCAGCGCCGGTGCCGGCCTGGCACTGATGCCGCGAAAAATGCTGCAAAGCATGCCCGGCAGCGCGACGGTCAGCGTCTGGCCGCTGACCGCGGACTTCCGCTATCTGACCACTTGGCTGGTGTGGCGCCGGGGCACAGTGTCGCGCAGTCTGAGCATGTTCGTGCGCTTGCTTGAAGAGCGGGGCGTGGTGCGTGAGCAAGCCTGATCGAGCACGTCTTTATGGCGTGCCGTTGCGCCCGTACAAACGATAACCGTCGCGCTGATTCAAGCGATCGTAATAGGCGCGCACCGCAGCCAGATCCCCGTGATCGAGCGGCGTTTCGAACCAGCGATTCACTGACAGCCCGATCGGGATGTCCGCCAGGGAAAACTGCTCGCCACTGACGTAAGCGCCGGTCTTCTCCAGTTGGCGATCGAGGATTTCCATGTTCCGCGTCCAGTCCCGGCAACCGGCGGCCAGGGCATCGCGGTCCTGATAGTCGGGCGACTTGCGCACCAGTGCCATCAGCGGGTATGACCACGAGCGATTCAGCTCCGAGGCCTGCCAGTCGATCCATTGATCGACCCGCGCGCGGGCGATGGGCTCGGCCGGATACAAGTGAGCGCCGCCGTAACGCGTCGCCAGATAACGAATGATGGTGTTGGATTCCCAGAGAGTGAAATCGCCGTCCTGGATCACCGGCACCATGGCGCAGGGATTGAGCGCGAGAAAATCCTGTGTGTTTGGCGACTGGAAGCCCGAACCCCAGTCTTCGCGCTCGAACGGGATGTCCAGTTCGGCACAGGTCCACAGCACTTTGCGCACGTTGATCGATGAGGCTTTGCCGAGTATTCGCAGCATGGGATTTCCTTCTCCGAGTGGTGGACGCAGGAAAATACCATAGCGCAAAGCACAAGGCCCGCATCGCGCGGGCCTTGGTTCATCAGCATCTGACTACGGCTTTTGCCGGGCGGGATTACCGGTTGAGGAACGCCAGCAGATCCTCGTTCAACGCCTGCGCATGGGTCACGGCAAACCCGTGCGGCGCGCCCGCGTAGACCTTCAACTCAGCGCCCTTGATTTGTGCGGCGGCCTGCTTGCCGGTGGTTTCGAATGGCACGATCTGGTCGCCGTCGCCATGGATCACCAGCGTCGGCACATCGATCTTGGCCATGTCCGGGCGGAAGTCGGTTTCCGAAAACGCGGTCACGCAGTCGACGGTGCCCTTGAGCGATGCCATCAGCGCGATGTTCAGGGTTTGCGTGAGCACGCCGTCAGAGACTTTCTGGCCCTGATTGGTGCCATAGAACGGCGCGTTGAAATCAGCGATGAACTGCGCGCGATCTTTCAGCAGGCCGGCCTTGATGCCGTCGAACACCGATTTGTCGACGCCGTCGGCGAAGTCGGCTTTCTTGCCGAACAGCGGCGTGACCGCGCCGAGCAATACCAGGCCGGCAACACGCTCGCTGCCGTGGCGGGCGATGTAGCGGCTGACGTCGCCGCCACCCATGGAGAAGCCGACCAGGGTTACGTCGCGCAAGTCCAGATGGTTGATCAAACCGGCGATGTCATCGGCGAAGGTGTCGTAGTCGTAGCCGGTCCACGGCTGCTCCGAGCGACCGAAACCACGGCGGTCGAAGGCGATGGTGCGGTAGCCGCGACTGCTCAGGTACTCCATCTGGTATTCCCACATGTCGGCATCCAGCGGCCAGCCGTGGCTGAACAGCACGGGCTTGCCGCTGCCCCAGTCCTTGTAATAGATCTCGGTGCCGTCTTGGGTTTTGAAGGTGCTCATGCAAACTCCTTGTGATCGTGTGTGGCAAGAATAGATGCCGAATGGGCAACGGCCACTATCCGCGCAAAACGCGCCCGCCACTTGTACGCAGGTGCTGGTTTCACCCGTATGAAAGCGCGGCAAATCCCGATGAGCGGAACAAACTTAAGTTTGACGTCAAAATGATGGCCCTCTAATATCGCGCCACTATTTTGATGTCACTTTTTATGTCGAGGGATCGAACATGTTTTCACCCGCCTTCACGGCGCGGTTGTGCCTGGCGCTGCTTTGCCTTTCTCCGCTTGAATCTGCCTGGGCCGCGCCCACTCCTGGTGAAACCGACCTGATCCGCGAACGTCAGAGCCGCTTGCTCGAAGAGCAGCAGCGGCGCCTCGAAGAACTCAAGGATCTGCCCGGCAAAGACGCCAAACCGGCGCAACCGACAACCCCCGTCGATACGCGCTGCTTCACCATCAAGGACATCGAGCTCAAGGGCGCCGACAGCCTCTCGGAGCGTGAGAAGACGCGGCTGCTCAAGCCTTATATCGGCGAATGCCTCGGCGTGCCGCAGCTCAACGAGCTGCTCAAAGTCATCACCGATCACTACATCGAGAAAGGTCTGGTCACCAGCCGCGCTTATCTGCCGCAACAGGATCTGTCCGCCGGGCACCTGAAAGTGCTCGTGGTCGAAGGAAAACTCGAAGGCATGAAAGGCGCGGAAAACAGCCGGCTCTCGGATCGCGAACTGGCCATGGCCTTTCCCGGCAAAAGCGGTGAACTGGTCAACCTGCGCGAGATCGAGCAGATGGTCGACCAGCTCAATCGCCTGCCGTCCAACCAGGCCAAAATGGAACTGGCGCCGGGGCAGAATGTCGGCGGCAGCGAGGTGCGCGTGACCAACACGCCGCAGAAGCCATGGCGCGCCGGCCTGTCGCGCAGCAACGATGGCCAGCGCAGCACCGGCGAGCAGCAGTGGGGCACGTCGTTCGATTGGGACAGCCCGCTGGGTCTGGCTGACCAATTGAGCCTGCGCGGCGGTCACGATGCGATGACCGATCATCAGCACACCTCCAACAACGCCATGCTCAATTACAGTCTGCCGTGGGGCTGGTGGACGTTCAGTTACACCTACAGCCAGAGCGAGTACCGCTCGCAGATCGCCGCCAACGGCTACAACTTCAAGCAGACCGGCGACAGCGAAAACCATCAACTGCGCGCCGAGCGCGTGATCCATCGCGACGCCGTCAGCAAGACCTCCCTCAGTGCGGGACTTTCGTACCTGCGCAGCAATAACTTCATCGAAGACAGCAAACTCAAACTGAGCAGCAATCGCATCAGCGAAGCGCAATTCGGCTTCAACCACGGCCGTCGTGTCGGCAGCGCTTTCGTCAACTTCGACGCTGGCATGCAGGAGGGCATCGGTGCTTTCGATGCGCAGGGCAGTCACGATCCCGGCCCCGGCGAACCGGACGCACGCTACCGCAAATACAGCGCAACCCTGAGCTATTTGCAGCCGTTCAAATTGCTCGGCGAATCCTTCAGCTTCAGCAGCCTGATGACCGGCCAGCGCAGCGAAGACGTGCTGTTCAGCCCACAACGCACCAGCCTCGGCGGCTCGGCGTCGATCCGTGGCTACAAGGATCAATCGCTGTCCGGCGACAGCGGTGGTTACTGGCGCAACGACCTGCGCTGGAGCCGCCCGGTGACTGCCGAATGGCTGCGGCCAGTGTTCGCCGAGTACGGCACCAGCCTCGGTTACGACCAAGGCGTAATTCGCGGCGATCGCTACAACGGCGATCAGCACGGACGCATGTCGAGCAACTCGCTGGAGCTGTTCGCACGTGGTCAGCATGTGGCCGCCAGCGTGACTTTCGCGCATTCCCTGGAACGACCGGACGCGCTGACCGAGCGTGAAGCGCCGATCTATTTCCGCCTGGATTTCTTCATTTAATTTTTGCCCGCTTCGAGATTCTGATATGGACATTCGCCACCTGGCCTTCCTGGCTAGCCAACCTTCTGCGGCCGTAAAAAAGCGCGAGCAATTCTGCGGCATGCCCAAGCGTGGTCTGGCCTTTTTGCTGGCGAACGTCATGTTCTGGCAACCGGTGTGGGCGCAGGCGGACGGCATCGTTGTCAGTGCACCCGGCACCAGTCTGGATCGCGCCGGCAATGGCGTGCCAATCGTCAACATCGCAGCGCCCAATGGCAGTGGCCTGTCGCATAACCAGTTCCACGACTACAACGTCGGTGCGCAAGGCGTCATCCTCAACAACGCCACCGACCGCATGCAACAGACGCAACTGGGCGGGATCATTCTCGGCAACCCGAACCTGCGTGGCGCAGCGGCACAAACCATCCTCAACGAAGTCAATGGCGGCAGCCCGAGCCAGTTGCGCGGCTACACCGAAGTCGCAGGGCAATCGGCACGGGTGATCGTTTCCAATCCTTACGGCATCAGTTGCAACGGTTGCGGTTTCATCAACACGCCACGTGTCACGCTGACCACCGGTAAGCCGGTGCTCGACAATGGTCGCCTGGAGCGCTTTCAGGTTGATCAGGGAAGCGTGTCGATTGACGGCGTCGGTCTTGATGCGAGCAACGTCGACAGTTTCGAAATCATTACTCGCAGTGCGCAGATCAATGCACAGATCCACGCAAAAAACCTGAACATCACCACCGGCCGCAACGACGTCAACGCCGACACGCTCAGTGCCACCGCCCGTGCCGATGACGGCAGCGCCAGACCACAACTGGCCATCGACTCCTCGGCGCTCGGCGGCATGTATGCCGGTGCAATCAAACTGGTCGGTACCGAGCAGGGCGTTGGTGTGAAGCTGGCGGGGGATCTTGCCGCCAGCGCCGGTGACATCCGGATCGACGCCAATGGCCAGCTGACCCTGGCTAAAGTCACGGCGGGTAATGCCGTCGATGTAAAGGCCAAAAGTCTCGATGCCCAGGGCGCGGTTTATGCCGGTACGCAGGTCACCGTACAAACCGCCGAAGACCTGATCAATCGCCAAAGCCTCGCTGCCCGTGACAGCGTCAGCCTGAGCAGCGGCGGCAGGCTGACCAACGCTGGTGTGATTGAAGCCGGGGTGAACGCAGACAACAGCCGCAACGCCAAGGGTGATCTGTCGATCAACAGTGCTTCGGTGAGCAACAGTGGCAGCGTGTTGGCCAGCCGAACCCTGACCGCCAGCGCAGCCGCAACGTTCGAGAACCAGAACGGTACCGTGCAGGCTCAAGACATCACTCTGAACGCGGCGCGCCTGGTCAACCAAGGTGTGAATGCGCGTGTTTATGGTGAAACCCGTCTAGTCGTGAGCGCGCCGGCCATCGTCAACCTCAGCGGCCTGATTCGCTTCGCCGATGGGCAAGCGGCAACACTGGTGGTCGACAGCATCGACAACCGTCAGGGTCGTATCGAAATCGCCGGCGGCAGCCTCAAGCTCAATGCTCAGGAGGTAAAAAACACCGGCGGCAAAGTGATCGCCGGTCGCCTCGACGTGGACGCCCGTCAACTGGACAACAGCGGCGGCCTGATCGGCGCCAGCGACGGTGAGGCCAAGGTTGTCGCCCGCGAACGTCTGAATAACGGCGCGGGCAAGATCCAGGCGAAAACCACACTGGCACTGTCGGGAGGGGAGTTGCTCAATCAGGGGGGGACGCTGGCAGCCGACGACATTCTCGTCACGGCCACTCGCCTCGATAACAGCGCCAAGGGTGTGATCAGCGCGGAAAAAGGTGCTGCTGATCTGACGCTGATGCAGGATTTCGATAACCACGACGGCAAGGTGCAGACTTCGGATCGCTTGACCGTCACTGCGCAGAGCATCAACAACCGCAACGCAAGTCTGACGGGCAAAACCCTCGAGGTGGCCAGTCGCGGCACGCTGGATAATACGCAAGGCGCGATTTCGTCCGATGACAGCGTGGTTTCCAGTGCAGACCTGGATAACAGCCTTGGCCTGATCCAGGGGACCGATCGCCTGAGCCTGACCGCGCAAGATCTGCAAAACGCCAGCGGCCAACTTTTGGGCGGCATCGTCGACGCAAACCTGCGCAATCTGATCGGCAACAACGACGGCACGCTCAGCGCCGAAACCGGGCAACTGACGCTCCTCGTCCAGCAGCACTTGAACAACGCATTGGGCCGTCTGCAATCCATCAAAGGCGATGTGGAACTGCGTGCCAGCTCTATCGATAACCGTGGCGGTGTAGTCGCCGCCCGGCAATTGCTGGTGGTGGCCAAGGACGGATACGTCGACAACCGTGGCGGGCGGATGATCGCCGACGGCCTGGAGTTGCACGCGGCCAGCCTTGATAACCGTGCCAACGGGTTGTTGGCCGCAGGTGCCGATGGCGCGCGGTTGATCCTCAAGCAAACTGCACCAAGCCAGTCGCAACTGCTGAATCAACAGGGCCGGATTCAGAGCGAAGGTCAGTTGCACATCGACGGTGACGAGATCGACAACAGCGCCGGTGTCCTGCTCGGCAACGCTATCGACATCAATGCCAAACAACTTGGCAACAACGACAAGGGCGGCATCGTCGGTAATGGCGGCGATGTCGTCCTCAACATTGCCGGAGTTTTCAGCAACGTCACCGGTCTGGTCGATGCTGGCGCACAGCGCTTGCTCCTTGATCAACTGACCTCGCTGGATAACCGGGGCGGCACCCTGCAAGGCAAGCGCCTGGACATCAATAGCGCCTGGATCAACAACAACGCTGCCGGGCAGATCATCGCTGGCAGCGACGGCCTGAAGATTACTGGCAAAACACTGCTCAACCAGCAAGGTGTGATTCTGGCCAACGGCAGCCATGCCGAACTGGCGCTGAACAACGGCAATTTGCAAAACCAGGGCGGCACGCTGCAAGCCGACTCGGTGAGCATCACCAGTGCCGACCTCGACAACAGTGCAGCCAGCGGCAAGGCCGGGCTGATTTCCAGCCTGATTGATGACTTGACGCTGACCGTGACGCGCTTGGCTAACCGCGCCGGCAGAATGTTCGGCAAGGATCAGGTGATCTTCACTGGTACCAGCCTGGACAACACCGGCGGCGAGATCAGCGGTAATCAGCTGGGGCTCGAAGCCGTCGGGCAGGTTCTCAATCAGGGCGGCCTGATCGAATCGGCGAACAGCCTCAAGCTGACTGCCAGCGGCTTGGATAACAGCGCCGGCGGCCAGCTCCGCGCCCTCGGTGGCGCTGCGAGTCAGATCAAGCTGACCGGCAATCTGAACAACCAGAGCGGCGTGATCGAAATCGGCAGTCAGGACCTGCTGCTATCCGGTGCCGAAATCAATAACTTCAGCGGCAATGTTCGCCACGCGGCACAGGGCCTTTTCGACCTGGATGTGAGCCAACTGGCCAACAACCAGGGCAGTCTCACCGGGCTGGGCAATGGTGTATGGGATGTCGGCTCGGTCAACGGTGTTGGAACCTGGCAACTGAACGGCGGGCTGACCTACACCAGTGCGCAGAACCTGACGCTCAATGCTGGCGAACGGATCGCCAGTGCTTCGGCGCTCAGCCTCAACGTGGCCAACCTGAACAATGCCGGACAATTGCTCAGCGGCGGCGATCTGGCGCTGACCCTTGGCGGCAATCTGCTCAACAGCGGCAAAGTCTCCGCGCAGCAGAAACTCACGATCAGCGCCAACGACGTGATCCAGCAGGACGGGCGACTGGTTAGCGGCGGCGACACCGTGATGACCTTGCGCGGCACACTGGACAATCTCGGTCGCCTGATCGCCAATCAGAACCTCACGGTGACGGCGGCACGGATCAATAACAAAGGTACCCTCGGCGCCCAAGGCGATCTCGAATTCACCGCCGCCAACGGTCTCTACAACGATGCCGACACGCTGCTGTTCAGCGGCGGCACGATGAAGCTGCACGGCAACAGCCTGAATAACTATTACGGCGATATTTACAGCCGCGGCAACATGAGCTTCGACGCTGTCGATGGCGGGCGCGCGGCGTTGTTCAGCAACTTGTCGGGCACCATCGAAGGCGAGGGTGACGTCGACATCAACGCGGTCTCCTTCGAAAACGCCAAAGCCGAGTTCGAGCTGACTTCCGGTCAGTCGTCCGGCAGTTTGAGCTGGGTGTGCGGTCAGCACTGCGATGGTGGTGATGGCTGGAAGCGCGGCACCATCACCATCACTACCCAATTCAACGACGAGGTGCTCAAGGACTCGCGCGCGGCGCGATTCGTGGCAGGCAAGAACTTCACCATCCACGCCAACCAGGTTGAAAACCGTTACAGCCTGCTGGCCGCCAACGGCGACCTGACCGTGACGGCTGACAGCCTGCTGAACCAGGGCGCGGAGTCGCGTTCGGGGACGCGAGTGGTGAAAAGGGGCACCCCTGGGCGTATCGACAACAGCCTCTGGGACAAGATGGAGTTCGTCGATGTTCCGGCGTTCAACGCGGCTGCCGCGGCCGGCAACTTCGATCAGGCGCGGTTCGATGAACTGATCAGTCGCTCCAGTGATTCGCGATTCTCTTTGATGAGTGACGTCACCACCTGGAATGCAAACGGTAACGCCGTTTACGCTGCGGTGATGCAGGCCGGCGGCAAGGTCAAGCTCGACGTCACCAACAGCATCCAGAACGGCACGCTATACGACAACACTTATGATCAACTGACAGGTTCCCTGGCCAGCGACCAGACTGACGCGGTCGGCGGCATCAACATCAACCTGGGCAAACATAGCACCGACGCTGTCGCCCAAACCTCCAGATCCGTTACCCGTATCGAGCATGTCGACGCCGATGGCGTGAAGCAGATCAGCTTCACACCGGTGGACTTCAAAGGTGTGCCGTTCGCCGCAGTCGACCCGACCGCTTCCTCGACCTTCCGGTTGCCGAAAGGCCCGTACGGCATGTTCGTGCAAAGCACCAATCCGCAGAGCCGTTATCTGATCGAAACCAATCCGGAGCTGACCCAGACGACGGCCTTCATGAGCTCCGACTACCTGCTCGGCAAGCTCGACTTCAGCGCCGATGAAGCGGCGCGTCGCCTCGGTGACGGTCGTTATGAATCGCGGCTGATCAGCGACGCCGTCATGGCCCAGACCGGCCAGCGTTTTCTCGCCGGTGGACTGGAGAACGACTACGAGCAATTTCGTTATCTGATGGATAACGCTCTCGCCAGCAAAAACCAACTGAACCTCTCTGTCGGCGTCAGCCTGACCTCGGCGCAGGTCGCTGCGCTGACCCACGACATTGTCTGGATGGAAGAGCGCATCGTCGACGGCCAGAAAGTGCTGGTGCCGGTGTTGTATCTGGCGCAGGCCGAGTCGCGCAACGTGCGCGGTGGCAGCCTGATTCAGGGCCGAGATCTGGAAATGCTGGCCGGTAGCGATCTGGTCAACGTCGGCACATTGAAGGCCAGCAACGACGTGTCCGTCGACGTCAAGGGCAGCCTCTATCAGGGCGGTCTGGTGGAAGCCGATGAGCGCATCAAACTCATGGCCACCGACAGCATTCGCAACGCACTGGCCGGCGAAATCCGTGGCAATCAGGTCGAACTGACGACACTCAAGGGCGATATCGTCAACGATCGCACCGCCATCGCGGTGCGTGATGGCAACGGCATGCGCACCCTCGTCGACGACGGCAGCATCATCAGCGCCCGCGACAGCCTGACCATCAAGTCCGGACAGGATCTGACCAACGCGTCTGCCATCAGCAGCGGCGGTGACGCCAGCCTGAGTGCAGCGCGCGACATCAACCTGTTGGCGACACGCGACGAAGACGAACTCCACGAATCGTTCGATGGCGGCCATCGCTCAGTCATTACCACCACGGTGGAAAACCTCGCGTCGACAGTGAAAACCGGCGGCGACCTGAAGCTCGATGCCGGTCGCGACATCAACGTCGTCGCCAGCACAGCCGAAGCCACCGGCAACCTCACCGCCGAGGCCAAGCGCGACATCAACATGTCCTCGGCCGGGGATGAACACAACGTCGAAACCCATAGCAAGGACGGCAAGAAACGCGTCCATGAACAGGATGACCACACTGTTCAGAAAGCAGCTGAGTTCATCGCCGGCGGCGACGTAAAAACCAGTTCCGGGCGTGACACCACACTGATCTCGAGCAAAATCAGCGCAGGCAATGAAGCCTACGTCTACGCCGGTAACGACCTCAATCTGCTGGCCGCGCAGAACAAGGACCACACGCTCTACGACATGAAGGAGAAGGGCGGTTTCGGCAACCTGAAACTCCAGCGCGACGAAGTCACCCAGGTCACCCACGTCGGCAGCGAAATCAAGACCGGCGGCAACCTGTCTCTGGTCAGCCTGGGCGACCAGCATTACCAGGTGGCCAAACTCGACAGCGGCAAGGACATCCTCCTCGACAGCGGCGGCGCCATCACCTTCGAAGGGGTGAAGGATCTGCATGACGAGAGCCATACCAAAACCAACAACAACGCCGCATGGGTCTCGGCCAAGGGTCGCGGCAACACCGACGAAACCCTGCGCCAGACGCAGATGATTGCCAAGGGCAACATCGTCCTGAAAGCGGTCGATGGGCTGAAGATTGATATCAAGGATGTGAGTCAGGAGTCCGTCAGCCAGACCATTGATGCGATGGTCAAGGCTGATCCGCAGTTGGCGTGGTTGAAGGATGCGGAGGCTCGGGGAGATGTTGATTGGCGGCGCGTGAAGGAGATTCACGAGTCGTTTAAATACAGCAACTCGGGGCTTGGCCCGGCTTCGCAGATGATTATTGCGATCGTGATGGCTGCCTTTGTCGGGCCTGCTGCGTTCGCTTCGCTAAGCGCGAGCATGGGCACAGCCTGGGCCGCAGGCCTCGCCGCTGTGGCAACAGGTGCAGCCACAAATGCCACGACCAGTTTTATCAATAACGGCGGAAACCTTGGAGCGGTTTTCGCGGACGTTACTTCATCCGATGCACTGAAGGGCTATGTGATTTCCGGAGTGACAGCCGGATTGATGGCCGAATACCTGAACCAGCTGACGGGTATGAAATACGATCCGAATACCGGAAAGTTGCTCGGCCCGTCGTTAGCCACGTGGGAGGGCGTCGGCAGATTTGCTGGAAGCCAAATCATCCAGGGTGGCACTTCCGCGCTGATCACCAAGGCAGTCGGCGGCGATGCAAGTGCCGGTGACGTTCTGAAGACGGCTCTGTTCAATACCGTCGCGGCGTTCAGCTTCAACATGGTGGGCGATCTTACGCAGGGCGTTCTGGATGATGGCTCAGCGGGCAAAATCATCATTCATGCGGCGGTGGGTGGGCTGTTGTCGGAGATGACCGGCGGGGATTTTGCGACAGGCGCGTTGGCGGCTGGTGCGAATGAAGCGCTTGTTGGTGAGATGAACAAATGGTTCAAGGGCAATCCCGAGTTGTTGCTCATGGGGTCGCAGATAGTGGGGGTGCTCTCCGCAACTGCACTGGGCAATACTGATCAAGAGTCATTGGAAAACGCTTCTTGGGTTGCCAACAACGCGACACAGTACAACTTCCTGAATCACCAGGATGTAAAAGACCTCGAGAAAGCGCTTAAGGAGTGTAAAGACAACTGTGATGCTGTTCGAGCTGAGTTTGCCAAGCGTGATGCGGATAACACGGCGCGGCTCAATAACTGTTGGGCGACCGGCGATTGCGCGCAGATCAAGGCTGAGATTGATGAAGGCTCTCTTGCATTAAATAAACTTTGGGAAAATGACGATTCGGGGATCACAGATCAATTCCTTCATAGCAATATCGCCGACTCGACCAACGCTAGGACGCGAGCGGTCCTCGACCACCTTCCGAAAGGGGATCCGGCTAATGCGGTGAAATTGTTGGCTGCAGCGGGAATTATTGCTCTTGCGCCGGAAGCGATTGGTTTGCTTGGACAGTTGGCCACGAGAGGTGCAGCTACTTGTGCAGCAAACCCAGTGCTGTGCGCGAACGAAGTCGCGATCTGGACCGCTGAGGCAGGAATGTCGGAGGCACTTCCCGTGGGGTTAGGGGCCACAGCAGGTGGGGCCGCAGCCAAGGAACTGAGTGATCTCCGCGGTTTGATGGAGATCGAAGCGAAAACTGGGGCTAAGCTAACGGCTGAGCAGATTGCGGCAGTCGTTAGGCCGGCAGCGATAGGTTCAGAGGGGGCAGCCACCGTTGGAGGTCAGGCAACCTCTACATTTTTGAAAGATTTTGGCGAGAAAGTTCTTAGTCATAACACCCAGATTGGCGTGCGTAATAGTAAGGCGGGGACGATTTCTGGTGCTCATAACAGCGATGCCTTCTTGGAGTCGGTTGAAAAAACTGGGGCAAAAATCTCCAATAAAACTACGGATGTCCGTTATCCTGGCCTTGTGGAGTATAGTTATCAGTTGCCTAAAACTAACACTCGGGGCGAGTTGGTCGGTGGATACAAGTCCAAATCCACCAAAACAACTTATGATTCGAAAATTCTGTCAGATATCAAGGTGGCTGATATGTCGAGCAGGGCGGCAGTCGAAGCTGGCTCTTTGTTCAGAGCTAATCCAGCCATGAGGGAGGCCAGTATCAAAGTTGATGGTTATTACTTTCAAGTGACGCGTGATAGCAAAACTGGAGATATAACAAACTCATTTATTACTATGCCGCCGAGGACGAAATAATGGCTGATTTGGTTTGGTTAGAGGTTCTCAAGGAATCATTTTCTTCAACTGACGCAGATTATGAGGGTCTTTACGAGTTAATTGAGGCTTCTATCGTAAGAGGGAGGACTAATTTTCCTGCGTTTATCTACGACGCTTCGCAGGGACATGGGTTCTCAGTGGCTGAAGGTTTTTTTACTCGCTTGATCAGGATTGGGACGATCCAGAAGAATTCAATGAGGTAAGTTTCTTCTTGGGGGAAGCGTTAACTTCTAGCATACCTGTGGCTGACTACGTTTCTCTGATGAAAATTGCAGCTGATGTTTATTCTGCTTACTTTCCAGATGAACGCGATGGAGTTCAAAGGTCTGCTGAAAGATTAGAAAAGCGTTATTCACAACAAATGGAGGAGATAAACGGGGACAGACCACCTTTCAATTCTCGTCCAGCGTAAAAGCGGTGGCGACCTGAAGCTCAATGCCGGTCGCGACATCAACGTTGTCGCCATCGCCGAAGCTACCGGCAACCTTACCGCCGAGGCCAAGCGCGATATCTCCCTGTCTCGGCCGGTGATGAACACAACGTCGAAATCCACAGCAGGCACGGCAAGAAACGCGTCCATGAAGAGGACGACCACTCTTTTCAGGAAGCTGCTGATTCATCGCCAGCGGCGACGCAAATACCAGCCCGGACCTCGACACCACACTGGTCGCGGGGAAGATCTGCACAGGCAACGAAGCCTACGTCTACGCCGGTAATGATCTGAACCTGCTGGCCGCGCAAAACAAGGGCCGCACCCTCTACGACATGAAGGAGTAAAACGTGTCTGTCCGCCGTTTTCCCAAGTAAGGTGATTGGAACAAACGTCTGATGCGCTCCGATCTCGACAATCAAAATAAATGTTCGGGATGGTGTGATCCAGACTGCGTTCTCGTACTGGTTAGGAATGGTTATGAGCAGTGGCGGCACGATAATAGAACGATTTGTGGCCCAAGAGTTGGACGACAGCGTTCGCTCTATTTTGAAAAACGCCTTTGATGAGCGGGTTTGCTCAGAGAGCATTCTGTTCAGGGCGTTCGAGTTTAATTGCTTTGACGTTTCTTTAGACTTTGAAAAAGGCATCGTCACATTGCAAGATGTACTCTCCGCTGGAGAAAGTAGCGTTCTTGATATACCGATACGTGATTTTATCTCTGCTTGTGGTTTGAATGTCTCTTGTTAATTGTAGAGGCCTAGATGTGATCTGACACCGGCCTAGCACCCAGATAAACGGGGACAGACCATGTTTAAAACGCATTCCAAAACGTGATCTGTCCCCGTTTCCCCGAGTCGGCGCAACATATTGAAGATGCCATCGGGGCAGGAAAGCCTGACACGTTGACCAGGCGCTTGTATTGGCGCTCAATGCAGAGAGTTGCCTAACGGGACGAAGGTTAGAATAGAGGTGATAGATTAGATTGTGAATAATTTGGATAAGTTGTTATCGATTGCAAGTTCGTCCTTGAGTGAGCGTGAACCAGAACTGTCTGGGCCAATACGCAACATGGCAGGGACTTCGGCGGAACAACTTTTTAATGTGCTGCGTCAGCGCAATGGCTTCTATGCTTTTGAAGGCGCGCTGCATATTTTTCCAAGCAACTCCAGCCAAAGTGAAATGGGCATATCTGATTGGAATCATGCTGACCTGTGGCGCACTAGCTACAAAGGTCTAGCCGATAATGGTGTCTTTTTTGCTGAAGATATCTTTGGTGGGCAGTTCTGTATCAAGGATGGCAGTATCTACATTTTTGATCCGGAAACTGGCTCGTTAGAGTACTTGGCTGCGGATGTTGAAAGCTGGGCTGAAGTAGTTCTGCACGACTATGAAGTATTGACAGGCTATCCGTTGGCTCATCAGTGGCAAAAGCGCAATGGTCCAGTTCGTGCTGGGATGCGTTTGCTGCCCAAAGTGCCTTTTGTAATGGGTGGTGATTTTTCCTTGGATAATTTATATGTTGCCGATGCTGTAGAAGGCATGCGGCTCAGAGCCGATATAGCCGATAAGATTAAAAATTTACCAGACGGTACTCAGGTTTAATTCAGTCTGGACTGACAGGAGACAAATGATAGTTTCAGCGATGTTTGATTCCCTCGTCACATTTGACTGCGTATATGGAGGCTTTGAGCTCGAAAATGGAGTAGTTCGCCTTTATGTCGAAAGAGGCCTAGCCTTGAAAAAAACGAAGTTGGTAACAGCGGCGGATGGCGCTCGGATCGTACAGTGTGATGAAGATGAGTGTCCTAAGGGCGAAAGTATTTTTCCTGTTCATTATATTTACGATCCCGCTAGAGATGTGGAGTATGTTGAATGGAGTCTTGTAAATGGTTTGTTACACGCTCGAAGCGAGGGTGGTGAATGGGTCAAATACGAGAGCAAGAGTGAAGGTTTGCACGCAATGCATGAATATGTGGGTGACTGCTGGCTGGTCTTTTCGGGTGTGAGTGTGTTGAGAAAAGTTATCTATGAATATTCTCTCGATCGAAAGAGTTCCTCAGGTAATGAGTTTGTCGAGGAGTTTATTAGTGGGCCTAAAGTCGATAAGTCTGCAAGTGAGTATTTTCTTGAGGGTGAAATAAACGTTTTGCCTGGGCCAGGATGGATGTCTTTGAAAATTGATGCAGATTCGTTTCATATCGAGATTCCCGACGATTGAAAGAAAAGCGGATAAATGGGGACCGGATAAATGGGGAAAGACCACCTTTCGAGAGACAAACGGGGACAGGCCACCTTCAAATTCGCGTCGAGCGTAAAAGCGGCGGTGACCTGCAGCTCGATGCCGTCGCAACATCTATTTGTCCTCGGCCGGAGATGAATACAACGTCGAAACCCATAGCAAGGACGGCAAGAAACGTGTCCATGAACAGGACGACCACACTGTTCAGAAAGCCGCCGAGTTCATCGCCGGCGGCGACGTAAAAACCAGTTCCGGGCGTGACACCACACTGGTCGCGAGCAAAATCAGCGCAGGCAATGAAGCCTACGTCTACGCCGGTAACGACCTCAATCTGCTGGCCGCGCAGAACAAGGACCACACGCTCTACGACATGAAGGAGAAGGGCGGTTTCGGCAACCTGAAACTCCAGCGCGACGAAGTCACCCAGGTCACCCACGTCGGCAGCGAAATCAAGACCGGCGGCAACCTGTCTCTGGTCAGCCTGGGCGACCAGCATTACCAGGTGGCCAAACTCGACAGCGGCAAGGACATCCTCCTCGACAGCGGCGGCGCCATCACCTTCGAAGGGGTGAAGGATCTGCATGACGAGAGCCATACCAAAACCAACAACAACGCCGCATGGGTCTCGGCCAAGGGTCGCGGCAACACCGACGAAACCCTGCGCCAGACGCAGATGATCGCCAAGGACAACATCGTCCTGAAAGCGGTCGATGGGCTGAAGATTGATATCAAGGATGTGAGTCAGGAGTCCGTCAGCCAGACCATTGATGCGATGGTCGAGGCTGATCCGCAGTTGGCTTGGCTAAAGGAAGCTGAGTTACGTGGCGATGTTGACTGGCGTCGTGTCGAAGAAATACACAAGAGTTTCAAATACTCGACATCTGGACTTGGTGTCGCCGCACAATTGGCCCTGGCTATCCTGCTAGCTGCAGTCACCGGGGGGGCAGGCGCAGGATTGATAGGCGCAACTGCTGGCACGTTCTCTGCGGGCTTCGCCAACGCTGTGTTGATCGCAGTCGAAACTACCGCTGCAAACAGCGCCATCAGCAATAAAGGCGATCTGGGCTCAGTTCTCAAGGACGTTTTCAGCAGCGAAAATCTTCAGGGGTATGTGCTCTCCGGGATGTTGGGCGGCATTGGGAATGGCCTGGGTTATAACCCGACAGAACTTGGTTTTGACTGGAATAGTGCAGGCCAAGTGATTCTCAAAACCAGCGCTGATACGTTGGCTCAAACCGCATTGCAGGGCGGAAGCCTGGGCGACAATTTCGTCAACAATCTATTAGGAGCTGTAATCGATATTGGCGGAGCTATCGCCGCCAATAAGGTTGGTAACCTTAACCTGGTGGAAGGCAGTCCAACGAAGATTGCAGCCCATGCATTGGTGGGCGGATTGAAGTCCATGGCCTTGGGCGGGGACTTCAAGACAGGCGCGTTGGCTGGAGGCGCCAACGAAGCACTGGTTCAGTATCTTGCGGACCTGATACTGCCGGAAAATTACGACCCAAACATGCCGGGAGCCGATCAGGCCAAAGCTAATCTATTGGCGATGTCGCAACTGATCGCAGTGCTCTCCGCCGTGATTGCCGACACAGACCCAAACATAGCAGCAAATATCGCGGCTACTGCGACCCAATACAATTACCTCTCGCATTCTGACCTCGAGCGAGCGGCACACGATTTGTCCGCCTGTGGCAATGACGCTGCATGCGCGAATACGAAGTACGCCGAATATCACGCTCTGAGCCAGAAGCAAGACATCGAGGCAGTTGCTCAATGTGCGGCTAATTCTGGTAGCTGCGAAGGCCTTTCAAGGATTGTTGCAGAGGCCGAGGCAAAAACTCAAAAATTGAAAGACCTGGCAGCCTCGGCATCGCCCGAAGCAGCCAAGATGTTCGATCTGCTGATCGCGGAAAATCACGGGTTCCAGAATATGCTGGCGGGCATCACCGCTGGACATTCAGTCGCTGCGATTGCGGACACACTGGTCCAAACGCTTGGCATCAGCCACGAAATGGCGATGGCTGCTGTTGAAGGCTTGGCGATGTCAGTGTCTGGGATGGCTCCGACGATTAAGACCGCAGGAGGCGGTAAGAATAAACCCAAGGGAGGGCCTGCTGGATCGACAGAGGAGGCCGAATCCACTGCTCCGAAAGGCAACGCAGGAAATACCAAAAGCGACTCGGCGGAAAACGTAACCTATTTCCGGGTAGAAGGTGGGGGAACAGGGTTTAAGACGAGCCAGAATCGAATTACCGCCAATGACGACGGGAGCATTACCATTAATCCTGGGTGTACGGGCCAGCTGTGTGTCAGTGTTGGCAATGCTGACCACGCAACCTACTACTTGACGAACAAGCGTCCTGATGGCTCCGTAGTGGTCTTCGATATCGATGCCAAGACTCATAAGGAAATTATGGACAGAGTGATACCTCAGCACGGCGATGGCCCAAGGGACCGTGATGCACCCAAGAGAGTCGACGAGGGCCAACCAGGTTACTCCCTGGAGTTGCCGAAGATATGGGAGTCGCTACTCGAAAACAGTGCGAGTAATGCTCGTGTCTATACGCAAGACGAATTTTTAAAAGAGTTTAAGAAATGACCATTGATCAAGACGTTTTTGATGACCTGTGGGACGGCGAAAGAAGTATCGGTTTTTTTGTACAGTCAGCTCAGTGTTACTGGATTGTTGACGAGAAGCGTAATTTTACTCTTGACGTAGACAAGAGTCTTAGAGCGTCATTGAGTAACGGAACTATCACGCAAGAGCAATACGAACGATCCTGCCTGAAATTCAGAAATGGTATCCTGAAGATGACTGCCGAGAACTTTCCTTCGTATCTTCATGGGCCAAGTGTAAAGATTTTGTCGTCTTCCGAATTGCAAGGCTTTATTGGGGCTAAGCCGAATGTTTTTGAAAAAATTGAAAACTACTATCTCACAGGCGAAGGTCTGGATTCGGAGCTGTTCAAAAATGCAAATGTCATACGCTCGAGGCTTCCACTGTTTTACGTGAATTTTGATCGAAAGATTTTCATGCACATGGATGACGGTCGATTTCATGAGGAGTATGTGCATTCGGACTGGGTTGCTGAATCTGGCGATTTCAGCTACTTGATTCCGTCACGAGAAAAGTATTGGGTGGATGCAGGTAAGGATTTTTGGAAAGTTCGTTTTTTATAAACTAAGTGCTGATCTTTAACATATGTGGACTGTCCCATTCTTTACGGGCTACCTCTTTTTTGCCTTTTTTTGTCAATTTGATATTACCGAAGTGTCGGATAGGTGAACGGTGCGTCAGATAATCAGTTATAAGGAGCTGTACGCATTCTGATGAATGCTGCCGATAATAAGGTGTGAATCAAATTCAGGGCAGGTTGCCGGCTGCAATATCTGGAGCTTAAAGCACACGAGGATCAACCATTGAGCAATGTTTAAGGATAAACGGGGACAGACTACCTTTCAATTCGCGTCGAGCTTATAAAGCGATGGTGACCTGAAGCTCGATGCCGGTCGCGACATCAACGTCGTCGCCAGCACCGCCGAAGCCACCGGCAAACTCACTGCGGAGGCCAAGCGCGACATCAACATGTCCTCGGCCGGTGATGAACACAACGTCGAAACCCATAGCAAGGACGGCAAGAAACGTGTCCATGAACAGGACGACCACACTGTTCAGAAAGCAGCTGAGTTCATCGCCGGCGGCGACGTAAAAACCAGTTCCGGCCGTGACACCACACTGGTCGCGAGCAAAATCAGCGCAGGCAATGAAGCCTACGTCTACGCCGGTAACGACCTCAATCTGCTGGCCGCGCAGAACAAGGACCACACGCTCTACGACATGAAGGAGAAGGGCGGTTTCGGCAACCTGAAACTCCAGCGCGACGAAGTCACCCAGGTCACCCACGTCGGCAGCGAAATCAAGACCGGCGGCAACCTGTCTCTGGTCAGCCTGGGCGACCAGCATTACCAGGTGGCCAAACTCGACAGTGGCAAGGACATCCTCCTCGACAGCGGCGGCGCCATCACCTTCGAAGGGGTGAAGGATCTGCATGACGAGAGCCATACCAAAACCAACAACAACGCCGCATGGGTCTCGGCCAAGGGTCGCGGCAACACCGACGAAACCCTGCGCCAGACGCAGATGATCGCCAAGGGCAACATCGTTTTGAAAGCGGTCGATGGGCTGAAGATTGATATCAAGGATGTGAGTCAGGAGTCCGTCAGCCAGACCATTGATGCGATGGTCAAGGCTGATCCGCAACTGGCGTGGTTGAAGGATGCGGAGGCTCGGGGAGATGTTGATTGGCGGCGCGTGAAGGAGATTCACGAGTCGTTTAAATACAGCAACTCGGGGCTTGGCCCGGCTTCGCAGATGATTATTGCGATCGTGATGGCTGCCTTTGTCGGGCCTGCTGCGTTCGCTTCGCTAAGCGCGAGCATGGGCACAGCCTGGGCCGCAGGCCTCGCCGCTGTGGCAACAGGTGCAGCCACAAATGCCACGACCAGTTTTATCAATAACGGAGGAAACCTTGGAGCGGTTTTCGCGGACGTTACTTCATCCGATGCACTGAAGGGCTATGTGATTTCCGGAGTGACAGCCGGATTGATGGCCGAATACCTGAACCAGCTGACGGGTATGAAATACGATCCGAATACCGGAAAGCTGCTCGGCCCGTCGTTAGCCACGTGGGAGGACGTCGGCAGATTTGCTGGAAGCCAAATCATCCAGGGTGGCACTTCCGCGCTGATCACCAAGGCAGTCGGCGGCGATGCAAGTGCCGGTGACGTTCTGAAGACGGCTCTGTTCAATACCGTCGCGGCGTTCAGCTTCAACATGGTGGGCGATCTCACGCAGGGCGTTCTGGATGATGGCTCAGCGGGCAAAATCATCATTCATGCGGCGGTGGGTGGGCTGTTGTCGGAGATGACCGGTGGGGATTTTGCGACAGGCGCGTTGGCGGCTGGTGCGAATGAAGCGCTTGTTGGTGAGATGAACAAATGGTTCAAGGGCAATCCCGAGTTGTTGCTCATGGGGTCGCAGATAGTGGGGGTGCTCTCCGCAACTGCGCTGGGCAATACTGATCAAGAGTCATTGGAAAACGCTTCTTGGGTTGCCAACAACGCGACACAGTACAACTTCCTGAATCATCAGCAAGTAGACGATCTCGTCACAGAGTTGAAGGGCTGTAGAGCTAGCGAAAATCCAGCAGCCTGTCGAGAGAAAGTGAAGGATACCTATGCGAAACTGAGCGCGAAAACCAGTGGATCCGAACTGTTCAAGTGCGAGGGTTTCGATCAGTGTAATGGTCAGACGAACGCCGCTGAAGGAGGGACCCTGGCGCTTGAAAACTACGATGCAAATGGCGGGTTAAGTGCTGAAGAGCGAGCGATTGTTCAGGACTTCCAAGACTCGAACCACACGGACGAGCTGAACTCTCACCATAAAACGATGCTGGGTGATCATGCGGAAATCGCTGGGACGATTCTGACTGGAGGGATCGGGGCTGGGAGCAAATTGGTTGGCAAAACCGAGGAGGTTCTGGTTGGTGCAAAAGGTGCGGCGGATATCGGAGCCGTAGACGACGTAGCTCTTCCCGGCTTAGGTTCGACACCAGGCCTACTCTCGTCACCTAGCATTCCATCGGGAGCAGGACTTGGTGGTTTCAAATTTGGACTAAGCGCGGGTGAAATAAACGCCATCAATTCAAAATTTGATGGTTCAATATCGTTTCGAAGCGTGGATACGGCTATTGCAAACGCCAGCAATTATGATGGATTCTTTAATAAGGCTGGTTCAATTATAAGAGATATCGCAGGGGGGCATCTGTTTGATAATGGGAATAAACGAACGGCTGTTGAGGTTGTGGAGCGGCTAATTATAAGAAACGGTGTCGATGGTCCGGCAAAGCAGGTGATATGGAATGTCGTAGATAAGGTTGCTACAGGGAAATTAACAGATGTTAAAGATATTTCTAACGCATTGAGAGGTCTGGATTGATGTCTTGTGATCCTTCTGATAAATATGCTGCTCGTTTTGGGTTTTTAGATATGAATAGTGTGCATCTGGATGATTTCATTCAGATTATGGAGCTGGTAGCAAAAAAATGCGAAGGATTCTTTATATTTAAAATCGACGGTGAAAGGAAGTCCGATATTTATACTTTTGTTCTAAATGCCTCTTCGCAAAGTAACGTGGTTCTAAGAAAGGACACAGATAATATACGAGAAGGTATGAGGTTTTTTTTCTGCGAGCTTGAAAGAGCTGGAATCTACCTCTGACTAAAGAGTTGGCAGGTTCGGCAGTCGAAAGCTCAGCGTATCTAGAAGTGCGGTGTGTGGCTTCTTTCGGGAATGGTCGGCAGCGAAATCGAGACCGGTGGCAACCTGTCGCTGATCAGCTAGGGCGACCAGCATTACCGGTGGCCAAACTCGACAGCGACAAGGGCTTCGTCCTCGATAGCGGCGGCGCCATCACCTTCGAAGGGGTGGAGGATCTGCATGACGAGAGTCACACCAAAACCAATAACAACGCCGCGTGGGTCTCGGCCAAAGGTCTGGGGCAACACCGACGAAACCCTGCGACAGACCCAGATGATTTCCATAGGCAACATTGTCCTGGAGATAAACGGGGACAGATCACCTTTCAATTCGCGTCGAGCGTATAACGCGATGGTGACCTGAAGCTCGATGCCGGTCGCGACATCAGCGTCGTCGCCATCGCCGAAGCTACCGGCAACCTTACCGCCGAGGCCAAGCGCGACATCAACATGTCCTCGGCCGGTGATAAGCACAACGTCGAAACCCATAGCGAGGACGGCAAGAAACGCCTCCATGAGCAGTACAACCACACCGTTTAAAAAGCTGTTGAATTAATCGCTGGCGGCGACGTAAAACCCAGCTCGGGCCGTGACATCACTTTGATCGCGGGTAAGATCTGCGCAGGCAACGACGTCTACACCGGCAATGACCTGAACCTGCTGGCCGCGCAGAACAAGGACCATACCCTATGCGACATGGAGGAGTAAAACGTGGTCTGTCCCCCGTTTTCAAAATGGCAACGTCCACCGATTTGAAGGGACGAATGGTGGGTTTCACTGGAACGGTAGTACGGGTGACGCCGGCAACCAATTGTCGGCTAGTTATATACCGGCGGCGGTGCAAAAAACGCTAGGAGTAAGATTGAAGTGATTTACGGTGATCCTTTTATATTCTCAATTCAGTTTGATGTCGTGAGGGATTGGAATGATTCAAGTTGTTTCTGGGCAAATGGCTTGTTTTCGTTGTTTGTTTGTGGGGAAAGGCTCCTTGATGTGGTGGATGTAGTCGAGCTTAAAACTGCCGTGAACTTCTACGCAAAAATGGAGTTCGAAAATGTAGAGGAGGGCGATTCGGCGATTTCTGCAAAAGAATTATTTGCTTCCGCGCATCGTTATTTCTTCAAAGGAGAGTCCGCCATTTTAGAAGGCGTGCAAGATATAACGTGCACCTTTTTGGGAGACGCCGGTCTGTTTATTTTTTTCAAAAAACAGCGCATGCAGACAGACTGGTCTGGAGTAAGGACTTTGGCAACCTTGTCCATGAGGCGTTGCTGCCTCGGGGGGCAGTGGTTGGCGTAATTGAAAGTATTGAAGAGTTGTAGATGTTTTGTGGTAGTTGTAGCGATGCAGGTTTGTTGAACTCGAAGAATCTGGCCGCTACTCTTTGAAAAGGTAAGAAAGAGTTGATTAAAGCCGGACTTTTGCTGCTTTTTATTGTCCTGATGGCAGGCTGCCATTCCAACGTCAGAGACTCTTCCCCCAGTCTATTGAAGGATGGTGTCCAACTTCAGCAAAGAACGGCAACGCCAGATGCACAACACGCCAAAGTCATCATGAAATCGACAGGCTACACATATCCTGTCGAGTGCTCGGTTCGCCGTGCTACAGATCCTGATCGGCGAATGGAAGTGATGGGTACTGTGGTCGATTCCGAGCGGGGTAAGGTATTCGGCTGGATCGCCAAGCTTAACGAAGCGGCCAATAGCGCCACGTTCAAGCACTTCCCTCAGTTGGAAGCGCAAGCCAATGCCGACGAACCCTTCGAAGTGTCGGGGCGTTCCAACGGCATGGGCACCGGCAACACTTATAGCTGCGGGCCGCTGAGCAGTACCTTTACGCCGGAGCGAAGCAAGGTCTACCTGGTGGAGTTTCAGTTTGTTGGGCGGGGTTGCGAGCAGCGTGTTTACGATGTCACCCAGCCGGGCCAGCGCATTCCCGTGATCTCTAAAAACTAAAGCCCCGGACAAGTCCGGGGCCTTTTAGTGGGTCAGAGACCGTCCGCCGAGTAATCAGCGAAACGCCGGCACCACATGCTTGATAAACAACTCCAGCGATTTCTTCTTCTCTTCATGCGGCAAGCTGTTATCACACCAGAAACTAAACTCATCCACCCCCAGTTCCTGGTAGTACTTGATCCGCGGAATGATCTCTTCCGGCGTGCCGATCATCGCGGTCTTGTGCAGGCTCTCCAGTTCAAACTCCGGACGTCCGGCAAACTTCTCTTCCGGACTCGGCGCGAGGAAGCCATTGACCGGGGTTTGCTTGTTGCCGAACCAGGCATCGAACGTGCGGTAGAAACGTGAGATGGCTTTGGCGCCAACTTGCCAGCCGTCCGGGTCATCAGCGGTGTGCACGTGGGTGTGGCGCAGCACCATCAATTGTGGGCGCGGTACGTCTGGGTTGTTGTCCAGTGCAGTCTGGAATTTGTTCTTCAGGTCGAGGACTTCTTCGTCGCCTTTCATCAATGGCGTGACCATGACGTTGCAGCCGTTGGCGACGGCGAAGTTGTGCGAGTCGGGGTCGCGGGCGGCGATCCACATGGGTGGGTTGGGCTTCTGGATCGGTTTCGGCACGCTGGTGGAGGTGGGGAATTTCCAGATATCGCCGTCGTGGGCGTAGTCGCCTTGCCACAGGGCGCGGACCACCGGGACCATTTCGCGCAGGGCCTGGCCGCCGCTGGAGGCGGGCATGCCGCTGGCCATGCGGTCGAATTCAACTTGATAGGCGCCGCGCGCTAGACCGACTTCCATGCGGCCGTTGCTGATCACGTCGAGCAGGGCGCATTCGCCGGCGACGCGTAGCGGGTGCCAGAACGGCGCGATGATGGTGCCGGCGCCGAGGTGGATGGTCGTGGTTTTCGCTGCGAGGTAGGCCAGCAGCGGCATCGGGCTTGGGGAGATGGTGTATTCCATGGCGTGGTGTTCGCCGATCCATACAGTGCTGAAACCGCCAGCCTCGGCCATCAGGGTCAGTTCGGTCAGGTCTTCGAACAGTTGGCGGTGGCTGACGCTTTCGTCCCAGCGTTCCATGTGTACGAACAGGGAAAATTTCATGACGCTACCTCGAGTCTTTTGTAATTGGCCGGTCGTGTGCGGGCCTGTCGAACTGACGTGAACGCGTTGCGCTCGCGAGTCTTCTCACCATTCAAGCACGCCTTCGAGGACGGCTGTTCGGTTGATTGAATATTGGTATACCATAATACGGAATATCCGCAAAATATTTCTGACCGACACTTCGAACAAGGAAGGCGCAAGCAATGAACATAAAACAAAAACTGACTTTGGCGTTTGCGGTAATCGCCAGCCTGCCGGTGTTACTGGTGGCAGCGCTGATCATCCTCAATGTCCGCGATGGCGCGCGCGACACCTTTACCGACAGCACCGGGCGCGAAGTGCGTCAGGTGGAAAACGCGATGCAGCTGTTTTTCGAGGGCATCAGCCAGAACGTTGCTTACCTGGCCGAGCATCCGCAACTGCAGAGCATCGACACCAGCCTCAAACGCTACCTGAGCAGCGACGCCGCGCAAGTGCCGCTGGGGCCGCAGGATCAACAGCTGTTCAAGCTGTTCGACGGTCTGGCCAAGGCGCACCCGGCTTACACCTATCTATCTGTCGGCACCGAGCAGGGTGGTTATCTGTTCTGGCCGGGCGATGCGAAGTTGGCGAACTACGATCCGCGCACCCGGCCCTGGTACAAAACCGCGATGGCCAATCCCGGCAAAACCCTTCGCACCGAGGCCTATTACTGGGCGGCGGATGACGTGGTGCTGGTGAGCACCGTGCGCAGCTTCAACAACCAGTTGGGCAGCAATGCCGGCGTGGTCAACATCGATGTGTCGCTCAAGCAATTGACCGACCTAGTCAAGCAGATCCGCCTCGGCGAGAGCGGTTATCTGATGTTGATGGAAGCCAACAACACCGTGCTGGTCGACCCAAGCGACCCGGCGCACAACTTCAAGAAACTCAGCGATCTCGGCGACGGTTATCAGCAACTGGCCGAGGCGGGCAAAGGCCTGGTCGAGGTGCAACTGGCCGGGGAGGATTACATGGCGCTGGTCTGGCCGTCGCAGGCGTTGGGCTGGCGGTTTGTCGGGTTGGTGAAAGCCAGTGAAGTGATGGCCGGGGCGACGCGTTTGACTTGGCTGATCGGCGCTATCGCTGTGGTTTGCGCGTTGCTGTTTGCGATGGTCGGTGCGTGGTTTGCCGGACTGATGGTCAAGCCGATTCGTGGTGTCGCCAGTGGTCTCGAAGGCATCGCGCAAGGCGAGGGCGATCTGACTGCGCGACTGGAAGTCCGTGGGCAGGACGAAACCGCGCAACTGGCGGGCTGGTTCAACCAGTTTCTCGAAGCGATTCGTACGTTGATTCAGCGCATCGGCCAAGCAGCGGGGCAGATTCACAGCAGCTCCGGCAGCGCCACCGAGGTCTCGGCGGAAATGGCCGACGTGGCTTCGCGTCAGCGTGAGGCGGTGGACATGGTTTCTACGGCGTTTCACGAAATGGTCGCCACTTCCAACGAGGTTGCGCGCTCGTGCAGTCAGGCGGCCGACTCGGCAGACAACGGTCAGCGTCAGGCTCACACCGGGCAGCAGCAGATCGATGCGGCGGTGAGCAACGTCGGGCGCTTGAGCCAGGAGATCGGCCACAGTGCCGAGTCGATGCAGCAACTGGAACAGGACAGCAACGACATTCAGTCAATCCTCGGCACGATCCGTTCGATTGCCGAGCAGACCAATCTGCTCGCGCTCAACGCCGCCATCGAAGCCGCGCGCGCCGGTGAACAGGGCAGGGGCTTTGCCGTGGTCGCTGATGAAGTTCGCGCGCTGGCCAAACGCACTTCCGACTCCACCGGTGAGATTGACGCATTGCTCGGCAATCTGGCGCGGCGCACCCATCAGATGGGCAAGCAGATGCACGCCAGCCTTGAGGTCTCGCAGGAAACCGTGGTGTCGATCAACGAGGCGCGAGCGAGTTTTGAATTGATCCGTGAATCGGTCGACGTGATCCGCGACATGAACACGCAGATCGCCACGGCGGCGGAGGAACAGCATCAAGTGGCAGAGGACATCAATCGGCACATCAGCCAGATTCATGGCGATGCGCAGTTGGTGGCGAGCCTGGCGGATTCAACTCGCCAGGATGCGCAGAACCTGACGGCGTTGTCGCAGACGTTGAATCAGTTGGTGAGCCGGTTTAGGACCTGACACGGTCGCCCAGGCAACACCAAAACCTGTGGGAGCGAGCCTGCTCGCGAAGGTGTCGGGTCAGTCAAAAATGTAACAACTGACCCATCGCATTCGCGAGCAGGCTCGCTCCCACATGGGATATCCGAGATCTGGTGAAATCACGCCACAACCGGCAACGCACCCATCTTGCCATGGCAATACACCAGCGGTCCGGCGACCTGCTCGGGGACGATCAGGTTCTTCACCGCGCCGACCATGATCGCGTGGTCGCCACCTTCGTATTCACGCCACAACTCGCACTCGATCACCGCCGTGGCATTGGCGAGGATCGGGTTGCCCAGTTCGCTCAACGTCCACTCGATGCCCTGCGCCTTGTCCTTGCCTTTGCGCGCGAAGGCATAGGCCTCGCTTTGCTGCACGCTGGACAACAGGTGAATCGCAAAGCGTTTGTTCTTGATCAGCACGGGATAGGAGTCGGAGCTGTAGTTGGGGCAGAACAGCACCAGCGCCGGGTCCATCGACAGTGAGCTGAACGCGCTGGCGGTCAGGCCGACGATCTGGCCGTCGTCGTCCAGCGTGGTGATGACGGTGACGCCGGACGGGAACGAGCCCATGACTTGTTTGTAAATGGCAGCATCGATCATTGGGTGGTCCTCGGGTGGTGTGACGCGGTTTTTATGGTTTGTAGGTCTGATGGTATACCGTAATACATAACTTGCAAGAGCTTTTCTGGTGAACCGATAAACGTGCCACTTTCGTCGGAAAGTCAGTGTTTACGGGGCTTTCAGCTAGCCGGTCAGGGGTGGGATCAGCGAGGATAGCGGATCAGAGAGCGACAGAATCAGCGGATCAGGCTTGTGCAAAGTTTGGAATACCATAATATGGTCTGCATCTGAGGGGCGACCCAAGAGTCCTCCCGGTTTGGCTTCATACAAAGATAAAAACAGACAAACTCGAGTTCATGCATATGTCCCAGATGTCCCGGCAAGATCCGTTGATCGAGAATCATACGGTCGATTACGTCCCACTCGCGGAACGCCACGGGAAGGCCCGCGATCTGTTCACTCTTTGGTTCAGCACCAACATCGCGCCACTGCCCATCGTCACCGGCGCCATGGTGGTTCAGGTGTTCCATCTGAATCTGTTCTGGGGGCTGCTGGCGATTGCGCTGGGGCACATGATCGGCGGCGTGGTGATTGCGCTGGCCTCGGCCCAAGGCCCGCGCATGGGCATTCCGCAAATGGTCCAGAGTCGCGGTCAGTTCGGCCGTTATGGCGCACTGCTGATCGTGTTCTTCGCGGCGCTCATCTACATCGGTTTCTTCATTTCCAACATCGTGCTGGCCGGTAAATCCATTGTCGGCATTGCGCCGTCAGTACCGGCGCCGCTGAGCATTCTGATCGGCGCGCTGGCCGCCACGGCGATCGGTGTGATCGGCTACAACTTCATCCACACCCTCAACCGCATCGGCACCTGGGTGATGGGCGGCGCGTTGCTCGCCGGATTCATCTACATTTTCGCCCATGACTTGCCGGCAGACTTCCTGACGCGCGGCAGTTTCAATCTCTCCGGCTGGCTGGCGACGGTGTCGCTGGGGATCATCTGGCAGATCAGCTTCTCGCCGTACGTCTCCGACTATTCGCGATATCTGCCAGCAGACATCGGTATCGCCAAACCGTTTTGGGCGACTTACTTGGGCGCGACGCTGGGCACGATTCTGTCGTTCAGTTTTGGCGCGGTGGCGGTACTGGCGACGCCGGAAGGCACTGAAGCGATGGCAGCGGTCAAGCAGTCCACCGGCTGGCTGGGGCCGATTCTGATGGTGCTGTTTCTGCTCAACATCATCAGCCACAACGCGCTGAATCTGTATGGCGCGGTGTTGTCGATCATCACCTCGATTCAGACCTTCGCCAGCCAGTGGACGCCGAGCATCAAGGTGCGCGTGGTGCTCTCGAGCGTGATCCTGGCCGGATGCTGCGTGGTCGCCCTCGGTGCCTCGGCGGATTTCATTTCCGAATTCATCGGACTGATTCTCGCGTTGTTGCTGGTGCTGGTGCCGTGGGCGTCGATCAACCTGATCGATTTCTATCTGATCAAGCGCGGTAACTACGACATCGCCTCGATCTTCCGCGCTGACGGCGGGATTTACGGGCGCTTCAACCTGCACGCGATCATTGCCTATTTCATCGGCATCATCGTGCAGCTGCCGTTTGCCAACACCTCGCTGTACGTGGGGCCGTACGCCAATCTGGTGGAAGGTGCCGACCTGTCCTGGCTGGTCGGTCTGGTGGTAACGGTGCCGCTGTATTACTGCCTCGCAACCCGTGGTCAGGCGCAGCAGAGCAGGGCGGCCAGGCTCGGCTATACCGACTGATCCCAACGGCAACACAGCAATGCCCGGCCCAGTGCCGGGCATTTTTGTGTGCGTATCTCGGCGGTCAAGCAAATTGGCCATATCGATCCCCTTTTGGCCTGCCGCCTACTGTCATCGCGCTACGCTGTCAGCAAGAATCGAAACCATAACAACAGGCTCGACCTTTTTTGCCCTTGGCTATCGTTACAGCCACTGCCGTGTACAGAACATAAAAACCATCGATCTCACGTCGCATTCGGGGAAACAACCATGGTCACGATCAAACGCATTCTGGGCGCCACCGTGTGTGGCTTGACGCTGCTGGCCAGCGCCGTCCAGGCCGAGCAGCGCGAACTGCGGGTGTACAACTGGGCGGATTACATCCTGCCGTCAGTGCCCAAGGACTTCGCCGAGCAAAGCAAGATCAAAGTGACCTGGGACACCTTCGACACCAACGAATCCCTGGAAGCGAAACTGCTCACCGGCAACTCCGGTTACGACCTGGTGGTGCCGTCCAATCAGTTCATCGAAACCCAGATCAAGGCCGGCGTGTTCCAGAAACTCGACAAGTCGAAACTGCCGAACTGGCAGCACCAGGATCCGGCCCTGCTCAAATTGCTCGACGCCAACGACCCCGGCAACCAGTACGGCGTGCCATACATGTACGGCACCGTGCTGATCGGCTTCAACCCGGCGAAGGTCAAGGCCGCCCTGGGCGACAACGCGCCGGTGGACAGTTGGGATCTGGTGTTCAAGCCCGAGAACATGGAAAAGCTCAAGGCCTGTGGCGTGGCGATGCTCGATTCGCCGTCGGAGATCCTGCCGCTGGCCCTGCATTACCTCGGCCTCGATCCGAACAGCCAGAACCCGGCGGACTATGAAAAGGCCAAGGCCTTGATGATGAAGATTCGCCCGTACGTGACCTACTTCAACTCGGCCAAGTACATGACCGACATCGCCAACGGCGACATCTGCGTGGCGATCGGTTATTCCGGCAGCTTCTACCAGTTCGGCAATCGCGCCAAAGAGGCGGGCAACGGCGTGGTGGTCGACTGGCGTTTGCCGAAGGAGGGCGCGCCGATCTGGTTCGACACGTTCGCCATTCCGAAGAGCGCGAAGAACGTCGCCGAGGCCCACGAATTCCTCAACCACTTGCTCGACCCGAAAGTGATCGCACCGATCAGCGATTTCCTCGGTTACCCGAATGCCAACAAGGACTCGATGCCGCTGGTCAACAAGGACATCACCGACAACCCCAACCTGACCCCCACCAGCGAAGCGCTGAAAACCCTGTATGTGGTGCAACCGTTGCCGCAGAAAATGGAACGGGTGCGCACTCGGGTGTGGACCAGTATCAAATCCGATAAATAAGAGCACCGCACTTCAAATGTGGGAGCGAGCCTGCTCGCGAAAGCGGTGTGTCATTCAACTCCTATGTTGAATGATCCGGCGTATTCGCGAGCAGGCTCGCTCCCACAGGTGGGTTGTGTTGTGTCATTCAGTGCGGCGTTCTGCCTCGCGGCTGGTCGCCAGACTCAACAACACCGACCCCAGAATCACCGACCCGACGATTGCCAGCGACCATTCCACCGGCATGTGGAACCACGGCATCAGCACCATCTTGCCGCCAATGAACACCAGCACGATCGCCAAGCCATACTTGAGCAGGTGAAAGCGGTCAGCCATGTCCGCCAGCAAGAAGTACAGCGCGCGCAGGCCCATGATCGCGAAGATGTTCGAGGTGAAAACAATGAACGGGTCAGTGGTGACGGCGAAGATCGCCGGAATGCTGTCGACCGCGAACATCAAGTCGCTGGCTTCGATCAGCACCAGCACCAGGAACATCGGTGTTGCCCAGCGCACGCCGTTCTGCAGGATAAAAAACTTCTCGCCGTGAAAGCCGCTGGTGATGCGCATATGTCCGCGCACCCAACGCAATAACGGATTCTTTTCCAGATCCGGTTGATGATCAGCGAACACCAGCATCTTGATCCCGGTGATGATCAGGAACACACCGAAGGCATAGAGCAGCCATTCGAACTGCGACACCAGCCACACTCCGGCAAAAATCATGATCGCGCGCATGACAATCGCGCCGAGCACGCCGTACAGCAGCACTCGTCGTTGCAATTCCGGTGGCACGGCGAAGTAGCTGAAGATCATCACGAAGATGAACATGTTGTCGATCGACAGGGACTGCTCGATCAGATAACCGGTGAGAAATTCCAGGGTTTTCTGCCGGGCGATTTCACTGCCGAATTCGCCATGCAGATACCACCAGAGCAACCCGGCGAAGCTCAGCGCCAACAGGCACCAGGCAACCACCCAGGCCGATGCTTCACGCACCGACACCCGGTGCGCCTTGCGCCCGCCGAAGACAAACAAGTCCAGGGCCAGCATGGCCAGAACGAAGATGATGAAGGCACCCCACATCCAGGGTTCGCCGATGTTGATGTTCGTGGCAGGCATGGCACGCTCCCTGTCTTTTTATTTGCAGCAAGCGCATCCCCTGTGGGAGCGAGCCTGCTCGCGAATGCGATGGAACAGTGAAGTTGAGGTTGCTGACCCACCGCGTTCGCGAGCAGGCTCGCTCCCACAGGGATCATCTTCTCTTCTCGATCAAAGTCAGACGGGGCCATGCTAGCGACGGATCTGGAGCAAAGAAAAATCGTTTATTTCTGACTGACAGTTCGGCAAAAACGAAGTGTCAGCGGAAAAACTCCCCCGGCGTCTCACCAAACTGCTGACGAAACGCGGCGATAAACGCCGAGGTCGAGTCGTATCCACAAGCCAGCGCAACATCGGTCACACGCTCGCCTTTTTCCAGCGGGGTCAGGGCACCAAGCAGGCGCAGGCGCTGGCGCCAGGCGCGGAAGGTCAGGCCGGTGTCGCGCAAAAACAGGCGCGTCAGAGTCTTTTCGGTGACACCGAATTTTTCGCTCCAGTGGCTCAGGGTGGTCTGCTGCTCCGGGTGTTGCTCCAGGCTCTGATAGATCTGCTTCAAGCGCGGTTCTTGCGGCAGCGGCAGCATCAAGTCGATGGTCGGCGCGTCGGCGAGTTGATCAAGGATCACCTGGGCCAAGCGTCCGTCAGGGCCACTCTCGTCGTATTCCACCGGGACCTGACTGAAGGCGCGGATCAACTCCCTGAGCAAATCGCTGACGCCTAGCACATGGCAATGCTCAGCCGCCCAACCAGTGACGCTGCTATCGATGTACAGGCTGCGCATTTCCGTATGCGGTGCGCTGAATACCCGGTGCGGCACGCCCGCCGGAATCCACACCGCACGTTCCGGCGGCGCGACAAAACGGCCGGCGCTGGTCTGCACTTCGAGTACGCCTTGAATCGCATAGGACAACTGCACCCACGGATGGCTATGACGGCGGGTGAGGGCGCGGTTGGGCAGCGATTCAGTGCGTCCATACACGGGACGCGGCAGGCTGGGCAGCCCGGGAACACTGCGGCGAACGCTTTTGGCATGTCCTTTAGGCGGCATCTTGCAGCTCTTCGGCGTTAGTCGGTAATTGCCAGTCACGTTAGAGTCGTCGGCACGCACTGGCAACCCCCGGAAGAATTTCATGACGCGCCCACGTTTTTTGCCCGATAACTTCACCCTGACTTTGATCGGCGTCGTCTTGCTGGCCAGCTTCCTGCCCGCCAGCGGTCAAGTCGCCGTCGGCTTTGGCTGGCTGACCAACATCGCCATCGCCCTGCTGTTTTTCCTGCACGGCGCCAAGCTGTCGCGCGAATCGATCATCGCCGGCGCTGGCCACTGGCGTCTGCATCTGTTGGTGTTCGGCCTGACCTTCGTGCTCTTCCCGATTCTCGGTCTGGCGCTGAAACCGCTGTTGTCACCGCTGATCGGCGATCAGCTGTACATGGGCATGCTCTACCTTTGCGCGTTGCCAGCTACGGTGCAGTCGGCGATCGCGTTCACTTCGCTGGCGCGAGGCAATATTCCGGCGGCGATCTGCAGCGCGGCGGCGTCCAGCCTGTTCGGGATTTTTCTTACGCCGCTGCTGGTGACTTTGCTGCTCAACGTCCACGGCGACGGCGGCTCGACCCTCGATGCGATCGTGAAGATCAGCGTGCAATTGCTCCTGCCGTTCATTGCCGGGCAGATCGCCCGCCGCTGGATCGGCGCGTGGGTAGGGCGCAACAAGAACTGGCTGAAATTCGTTGATCAGGGCTCGATTCTGCTGGTGGTGTACGGCGCATTCAGCGAGGCGGTCAACGAAGGCATCTGGCAGCAGATTCCGTTGTTCGAGTTGCTCGGCCTGGTGGTGGTCTGCTGCATCCTGCTGACGTTGGTTCTGGTGGCATCAATTCTGTTGAGCAAAGCCTTCGGCTTCAATCAGGAAGACCGCATCACCATCCTGTTCTGCGGCTCGAAAAAGAGCCTGGCCACCGGCGTGCCGATGGCGCAGGTGTTGTTCGCCGGCAGCACCATCGGCGTGCTGATTCTGCCGCTGATGCTGTTCCACCAGATTCAGCTGATGGTCTGCGCGGTGCTGGCGCAGCGCTATGCCAAGCGGCCGGAGTCGGTGCCGGATCTGATGGCGCAGGTTGATCCGTAAAAGGGTTCACAGCCCCGAATACTTGACCGCCGCTGCCGCTCGCGTCGGCACGTCCAGCGTGCGCAACAACGAAGACACATGGATCCTCACCGTGAACGGCGAAATATCCAGTTCACGGGCGATTTCCTTGTTGGTCTTGCCTTGCGCGATCAAACGCAGCACGTCCTGCTGACGCGGGGTCAGCGTCGTTGCGGTTTCCAGCGGCAACAAGCCGGACGGCGCCGACTTCACCAGCACCTCACCTTCACGGATCGCCAGAATCGCCTGGCCAATTTCATCCGGCGCAATGTTCTTGCCGATAAAACCGTCAATGCCCGCCGCCATGACTTCACTGATCAGCGTCTGATCGTCAACCATCGACACCACGATCAGCGTGGTGCGCGGCAATCGTCTTCGCAAGTCGGCGAGCTGGGTGATGCAGGTCAGCCCGGGAAAACGCAGATCGAGCATCAGCGTGTCCGGCTCGTCGCCCTGTGGCAGCAGCTTGAGCACCGCGTCGAAGTCGCCGGCCTCGCAGGTATCGGCATCGGGCAGCAAGCGCTGCACGGTGCGCAGCATCGCCTCGCGAAACAGCGGGTGATCGTCGGCTATGATGATCCGGCACGTCATGATGCGACCCTCCCTGGGTCTGGCGTGATTCAAGGCCTGCACCTTAGCACTGGACGCGAAGGTTGCCTGTAGGCTGCTTCCGAAACTGACGATTGCTGCACAAGGACGTTTACCATGAAGTTCGAAAAAAATACCGAACTCGACCAGGCCAACCTGCGCATCATCATCGCTGCCATTGCGGTGGTTTACATGGTCGTGCTGGGTTTTCTGCCGGGCCATCGCTTCGATACCTACCTGCCGGTCATCACTTACATTGTCTTGTTTCTGCTGGCTTCGATCGCGTTCCGACAAGCCATTGCGCGTTGGCCCGGGCATTATCCGGCGCGGCGGATTTTTGCCATGGTCCACGATTACACCGGCACCTGTTTTGGACTGGTGATCGGCGGCGAAGCGGCGCTGCCGTTGTATGCGGTGATGGTCTGGGTCAATCTCGGCAACGGCATGCGCTACGGCTCGCGCTATCTGGCAATCGCCACCGGCCTTGCATTGGTGGCGCTGCTGGTGGTCTATCGCCTGACGCCGTATTGGCAGGCGCAGCCGTTCATGGTGCTGATGCTGCTGATCACCAGCACGGTGATTCCGTTTTATGCGCACTTGCTGCTCGAGCGTACGCGCAAGGCGTCGGAAGAAGCGCTGGCGGCTAACCTGGAAAAGTCGCGGTTTCTGGCGCAGGCCAGTCATGACTTGCGTCAGCCGATTCATTCCATCGGTCTGTTTACCGCGTGTCTGCGGGAGTCGCGCCTGGGCGACGACGAGCGGCGGCTGGTCGATAACATCGACCGCTCGCTGCTTAACGTTTCGCAATTGTTCCGCTCGATTCTCGACCTCTACACCCTCGATAACAGTCGGGTCGAAGCGAAAATGCAAACGCTGAATCTCGGTGAATGGCTTGCGGAACTGATACGTCAACACCAGGAAGCGGCCCGTTGGGCAGGCGTCGAACTGCGGCTGCGACCGTGCAACCACTGGGTCAGAACCGACCCGGCGCTGCTCGCGACCATGGTGCAGAACGTGCTCTCCAACTGCTTCAAATACGGCGCGCAACGTCCCGTGCTGATCGGCGTGCGTAAACGTGGGGCAGGGCTGGCCATCGTCATCCATGACCGTGGCAACGGCATTGCCGAAGAACATTTGCACAAGGTCTTCGAGGAGTTTTATCGGGTACGGCAAGTGCGCGACAAAGATGTCGAGGGCGTCGGGCTGGGCCTGTCGATCATCAAGCGTCTTGGTGAACTGATCGATGTGCACGTTGCTCTGCGTTCACGGTTGGGACGCGGCACCGCTGTGACGCTTGCGGGGTTGCCGATCGTGGCCGCGCCGCAGTCACTGGTGGTTCGCAGTGAAGCGCGGCAGATGGGTTTGTTGACCGGGCTGAAGGTGTGTCTGGTCGAGGATGACCGCAACGTGTTGCTCGCGACTTCGGCGTTGCTCGAACGCTGGGGCTGCGTGGTGCAGGCCGAGTGGTCGGCTGAAGGCCTGGTCACCGACTGCGACATCATCGTTGCCGACTATGACCTCGGCACCCATGCCACGGGTATCGAATGCATCGATGAAGTGCGCAGGCAGCGCGGCTGGGCCGTGCCGGCGATGATCATCACCGGGCATGACGTGGAGAAGATTCAGGCAGCCTTGCATGACCGGCAGATTGCGATTCTGTCGAAACCTGTGCGCCCGGCCGAGTTACGCGCGACGTTGCGCGCCCTGCGTGATCGACAAGGCGCAGCGGTTGAACAGATGCTGTAAAGGCCGATGTAAACGGGCGGCTCAGGAGCTCGCCCGTTATTTCGCGGCGATTATTGTGGGCTGTTGAACTGGTCGGAATAGCTGCCGGTCATCAGCGCCGATGCCACGCGATCAGAACCGACTCCGACCCGGGAGTAGGCCACTCGGTTGACGCCGGTGCGGTCGGCCCCATCCGCTGCCAATGCTCCGGCACCGACACGATCAGCGCCATCGGCAGCCACTGCGCCAGCGCCGACACGATCAGCACCATCGGCAGCGACTGCACCTGCGCCGACACGATCAGCGCCATCGGCAGCCACTGCGCCGGCGCCGACGCGATCAGCACCATCGGCAGCGACTGCACCTGCGCCGACACGATCAGCGCCATCGGCAGCCACTGCGCCAGCGCCGACACGATCAGCGCCATCGGCAGCCACCGCGCCGGCACCGACACGATCAGCGCCATCGGCAGCCACCGCGCCGGCACCGACACGATCAGCGCCATCGGCAGCCACCGCGCCGGCACCGACACGATCGGCGCCATCGGCAGCCACCGCGCCGGCGCCGACGCGATCAGCGCCATCGGCAGCCACCGCGCCTGCACCGACGCGATCAGCACCATCGGCAGCCACCGCGCCGGCGCCAACATGATCAGCCCCATCCGAAGCCAACGCCTGCGGTTGCGCCGCCAAGACATTCGGCACCACAACGCTGGCCGCTACCGCAAGAAGCACGCCTGACAACAACTTGTATTTCATGGTTTTCTCCACGACCCGTTGCCAAACAGCGATCAATCGCGCGCGATGCATACAGACGCCACGACTCACTGGCTTGGGTTTTACCTGGTTGGCGAAAGGCACGGGCACACCGAACGGCGTGCGGGTGTCGAGATAATTTTGATCGAACCGATTGAGTATAGGATCGGCCTCGGGAACTGCCACGGCGGGGAGATCGACGGACAAAAAAAGACGAAGCCCGCATTGCGCGGGCTTCTTTGTGTGGAGCTGTTTACATTCTTGCCAGTGCCTGAGCCAGATCGGCGCGCAGGTCTTCAATGTCTTCGACCCCCACCGACAACCGCACCAGCCCATCGCCAATCCCCAGCTTCGCGCGAGTTTCCGGCGGGATGGTCGCGTGGGTCATGATCGCCGGATGTTCGATCAGGCTCTCCACACCGCCCAGACTTTCCGCCAACGCAAAGATCTTCACATTCTCCAAAAACCGCCGTGCGCCGGCCAGGTCGCTGTTCAGATCCACGGAAATCATCCCGCCAAAACCGCGCATCTGCCGCTTGGCCAGTTCGTGCTGCGGGTGCGACTCAAGGCCCGGATAGTAGACGCGCTTGACCTGCGGTTGCTGTTCCAGCCACTGCGCCAGATCCAGGGCGTTGCTGCAATGACGTTCCATGCGCAGCGCCAAAGTCTTCACCCCGCGCAGGGTGAGGAATGCATCGAACGGCCCGGAAATCGCCCCGACGGCGTTCTGCAGGAAGCCGAGTTTTTCCGCCAGTTCGGCGTTCTGTCCGACCACGGCAATGCCGCCGATCACGTCGGAGTGGCCGTTGAGGTATTTGGTGGTCGAGTGCAGGACGATGTCGAAGCCCAGCTCCAGCGGGCGCTGGATGTACGGGCTGGCGAAGGTGTTGTCGGCGACGCAGATGATCCCGCGCGCGCGGCAGATGCGCGCAATGGCGGCCAGGTCCGACAGGCTCAGCAGCGGGTTGGTAGGGGTTTCGACCATGACCATGCGCGTGTCGTCCTGCAGCGAGGCTTCGAACGCCGACAGATCGGTCAGATCGACGAAGCTGAAACGGTGCCCGGCGCTGCGCTGACGAACCTTGTCGAACAGGCGGAAGGTGCCGCCGTACAAGTCATTGCCGGAAACGATGTGCGAGCCGGCGTCGAGCAGTTCCAACACCGTGGAAATCGCCGCCAGCCCTGAGGCGAAGGCGAACGCGCGGGTGCCGCCTTCAAGGTCCGCAATGCAGCGCTCCAGGGCGAAACGCGTCGGGTTGTGCGAGCGGCCGTAGTCGAACCCCTTGTGCACGCCGGGGCTGTCTTGCAGGTAGGTGGAGTTGGCATAGATCGGCGGCATCAGCGCGCCGGTGGTCGGGTCAGGCTCTTGCCCGGCGTGGATCACCCGGGTGGCGAAGCCTTGGGATTTATCGTCGTGCTGACTCATGCAAGGGATCTCCGTAATTGGTTGAGCATGTCGGTGCGGGTGATCAGGCCATGGAAGCCGGAGGCGTCGGCGATGATCGCGACGAGGCCACGGCTGAGCACCGATTCCAGCTCGGCCAGGCTCGCAGCCGGGGCGAGGGTTTGCAGTTTGTCGGTCATCACGCTGGACACCGACTGGCTGAAGCGCGCGGCATCTTCGTGGACGCCGAGGAGGATGTCGGACTCGTCGATCACTCCCACCAGTTGCTTGCCTTCGACCAGCACCGGCAGTTGCGAAACATCCGCCAGACGCATGCGCTGAAACGCAGTGAGCAGGGTGTCGTCCGGGCCGACGCTGATCACCCGGCCGTCTTCGAAACGCCGTGCAATCAAATCGCGCAGATCGCCGTAGCCCTTGCGCTGCAACAGGCCTTGATCGGTCATCCACTGGTCGTTGTAGACCTTCGACAGGTAACGCGTGCCGGTGTCGCAGACAAAGCTGACCACGCGTTTCGGCTCGGTCTGTTCGCGGCAATAACGCAGCGCGGCAGCGAACAGGGTGCCGGTCGATGAGCCGCCGAGAATGCCCTCGGCCTTGAGCAACTGGCGCGCGTGATCGAAGCTTTCCGCGTCGCTGATCGAGTAGGCGTGACGCACGCTGGAGAGGTCGGTGATCGACGGAATGAAGTCTTCGCCGATACCCTCGACCGCCCACGAACCGGGCGTCGGCAAGGTGCCGTCGCGGCTGTATTGCGCCATCACCGAGCCGATCGGATCGGCGAGGACCATTTCCAGATCCGGCTGCACGCGCTTGAAGAAGCGACTCAACCCGGTCAACGTGCCGGCCGAACCGACGCCGACGACGATGGCGTCCAGATCATGTTCGGTCTGCGCCCAGATTTCCGGCGCGGTGCTGCATTCATGGGCCAGCGGGTTGGCGGGATTGTTGAATTGGTCGGCGAAAAACGCGCCGGGAATGTCCTTGGCCAAGCGGGCGGCGACGTCCTGGTAATACTCGGGATGGCCCTTGCCGACGTCAGAACGAGTGATGTGCACTTCGGCGCCCATGGCCTTCAAGTGCAGGACTTTCTCGGTGGACATCTTGTCCGGTACCACCAGCACTACGCGATAGCCTTTGGCGCGACCGACCAGCGCCAGACCCAGACCGGTATTGCCGGCAGTGGCCTCGACAATCGTGCCGCCCGGTTGCAGGCGACCGTCACGTTCCGCAGCGTCGATCATCGCCAGACCGATACGGTCCTTGATTGAGCCGCCAGGGTTCTGCGATTCGAGTTTGAGAAACAGCGTGCACGGTCCGGTATCGAAGCGGGTGACCTGCACCAGCGGAGTATTGCCTATCAGCCCAAGCACGGCAGGGCGTGATTCCTTTGACATTTCTTCACCTCTTTATGGTGTTGACCGCGTTCCAATCGCGGGGAAAAGACTCGCGTGCAACTTAGGCGCAGACATCCCCTATCGCAACCTCTAATCCTTGGAAAATCCAGCCATTTGGATCTAACGATAGAACGAAAACTTGCATGTTGCCCTGACGTGTTCTGATCGTTCCCACGCTCCGCGTGGGAATGCAGCCTTGGACGCTCTGCGTCCCTACGGCCAGAAGATCCCAGCCTTCGACAGCTTCTACGGGGTGCCTGTGCATGAGTAGAACTTGTGATGATCTAGAATTTATTGAGTTTGTTTCATCAAGTCCGGTTCCCGACAATACCTGCCATCGAATAAGCATCTGGAGTTGTTTGTCATGGCACTGGCCCATTCCCTGGGATTTCCGCGCATCGGTCGCGACCGCGAACTGAAGAAAGCGCAAGAGGCGTTCTGGAAAGGAGAACTGAACGAGGCGGGCCTGCGTGACGTCGGGCGTGAGCTGCGCAAGGTCCATTGGGACTTGCAGAAAAACGCCGGCATCGACTTGCTGCCGGTTGGCGATTTCGCCTGGTACGACCAAGTGCTGACCCACTCGCTGATGTTCGGCGTGATCCCCGAACGTTTCCGTCCGCATGACGGCAAAGCCACGCTGCACACTCTGTTCAGCATGGCCCGAGGCGTCAGCAATACTTGCTGCAGCGAAGGCCACGCTCAGGAAATGACCAAGTGGTTCGACACCAACTATCACTACCTGGTACCGGAATTCAGCGCCGATCAGCAATTCCAGCTCGGTTGGGAGCAGTTGTTTGAGGAAACCGAAGAGGCCCGTGTGCTGGGGCACAACGTCAAACCGGTGATCATCGGTCCGCTGACCTATCTGTGGCTGGGTAAAACCAAAGGCGTCGACTTCGACAAGCTCGATTTGCTTGACCGCCTGCTGCCGCTGTACGGCCAGATCTTCGCGCGGCTGGCGGCGTTGGGTGTGGAGTGGGTGCAGATCGACGAGCCGATTCTGGTGCTCGATCTGCCGCAGGACTGGAAGAATGCCTTCGAGCGCGCCTACAACCAGATCCAGCGCGATCCGCTGAAAAAACTGCTCGCCACGTACTTCGGTGGCCTGGAAGAAAATCTCGGTCTGGCGGCGAACCTGCCGGTCGATGGCTTGCACATCGATCTGGTGCGCGCGCCGGATCAGTACCCGACCATTCTGGATCGTCTGCCGGCTTATAAGGTGCTGTCGCTGGGTGTGGTCAACGGTCGGAACGTCTGGCGCTGCGATCTGCAAAACGCGCTGGCGACGCTGCGCCATGCTCATGAGCGTCTGGGTGATCGTTTGTGGGTAGCACCGTCCTGTTCATTGCTGCACAGCCCGGTTGATCTGGGCCGCGAAGACCAGCTCGATGCCGAACTGAAAAGCTGGCTGGCGTTCGCCGTGCAGAAGTGCGAAGAGGTCGCCGTGCTCGCTCAAGCGGTCAGCGAACCGGAAGCGCCGAAGGTACTGCGTGCCCTCGCGCAAAGCCGTTCGGTGCAGACCAGCCGCGCTGCCTCGCCGCGTATTCACAAACCGGCGGTACAAGCGCGGGTCGCGGCGATCACTGCCAAGGATGCGCAACGCCAATCGCCGTTTGCCCAGCGTATTGCCAAACAGCGCGGCAAGCTCGACCTGCCGTTATTCCCGACCACCACCATTGGTTCGTTTCCGCAAACGGCGGCGATCCGTCTGGCGCGTCAGGCCTACAAGCAAGGCAAGCTCAGCGCGGCCGATTACACCGATGCGATGCACACGGAGATTCGCCACGCGGTGGAAATTCAAGAACGCCTCGGCCTGGATGTGCTGGTGCACGGTGAGGCCGAGCGCAACGACATGGTCGAATACTTCGCCGAACAGCTCGACGGCTATGCCTTTACCCGCTTTGGCTGGGTGCAGAGCTACGGTTCGCGCTGCGTCAAACCGGCGGTGATTTTCGGTGACCTAAGCCGCCCGCAGGCGATGACGGTCGAGTGGATCCGCTACGCCCAAGGCCTAACCGACAAGGTCATGAAAGGCATGCTGACCGGCCCGGTGACCATGCTGATGTGGTCGTTCCCGCGCGAAGACGTCAGCCGCGAGGTGCAGGCTCAACAACTGGCGCTGGCCATTCGTGACGAGGTGAATGATCTGGAAGCGGCGGGAATCAAAATCGTGCAGATCGACGAAGCGGCGTTCCGTGAAGGCTTGCCGTTACGCCGGGCGCAGTGGCCGGCGTATCTGGAATGGGCAAGCGCAGCGTTCCGCCTGTGCGCCTCCGGCGTGCGCGACGAAACGCAGATCCACACGCACATGTGCTACAGCGAGTTCAACGATGTGATCGAGTCGATCGCGGCGATGGACGCCGATGTCATCACCATCGAAACCTCGCGTTCGGACATGGAACTGCTCGAAGCGTTTGAAGCGTTTGCCTACCCGAACGACATCGGCCCCGGCGTGTACGACATTCACTCGCCACGGATTCCGGATGTGTCGGAAATGGTCGGTTTACTGCGCAAAGCGGCGCAGCGTATTCCGGTGGAGCGCCTGTGGGTCAATCCGGATTGCGGGTTGAAAACCCGAGGCTGGCCAGAGACCGAAGCGGCGTTGGTGCACATGGTCACAGCCGCGCGGCAACTGCGCAAAGAGTGGGCCTGATCCTTTACCGCCCTGGAATACATAACCTTTGTGGGAGCGAGCCTGCTCGCGAAAGCGGTGTGTCAATCGACATCAATGTTGGATGACCTGACGCCTTCGCGAGCAGGCTCGCTCCCACAGAATTCGCGTTCTCCCCGTCATTCACGGCAACACACAAATCCTTTGTGGGAGCGAGCCTGCTCGCGAAAGCGGTGCGTCAGCCACCCATGCATCAGGCAAGGAAGCGCAATATCGGCGCATCATCGAACGGGTCTGTCAGATAGTGCGCCCTGACCCCGAAAGTCGTCTGTAACCGCTCCGGCGTCAGCACGTGCAGCGGCTCGCCAAGCGCGACCAGACGCCCGCGCTCCAGCACCGCCAGGCGATCACATTTGAGCGCCTGATTGAGATCGTGCAAAGCGATCAGCGTGGTCACCGGCAGTGCGCGCACCACTTGCAGAATGCTCAACTGATGCTGGATGTCGAGGTGGTTGGCCGGCTCGTCGAGCAGCAGGATCTGCGGGCGCTGCGCCAGTGCGCGGGCGATGTGCACGCGTTGGCGTTCCCCGCCGGAGAGGCTGCGCCAGAGGCGGTTGCGCAGGTGCACGGCGTCGACGTCGACCAGCGCTTGCTCGACGATGGCGTCATCGGCGGGCGACCACGGTTGCAGCGCCGACAACCACGGCGTCCGCCCCAGCGCCACCGCGTCGAACACGCGAATGCCATCGTCGGTATCGGCCTGTTGCTCAACCACCGCGAGCGTCTGCGCGATAGTGCGCCGCGACATCTTGCCCAGCGTCCGACCGTCGAGCTGCACCTGACCTGCGCTCGGTTCGCGCAGGCCAGCGAGCAGTTTCAGCAGAGTGGATTTCCCCGAACCGTTCGGCCCGACAATGCCCAGGGTCTCGCCGCGCTGAACGTCGATGCTGACACCGTTGAGCAACTCGGCACCGCGCACCTTGAAGCTCAACCCAGCACAGCTCAGAACCGTGTTCATCGCGCCGATCTCCGGCCCACCAGAATCAGCGCGAACACTGGCGCGCCGACCAGCGCAGTGATCACGCCGACCGGGATCACCTGACCCTTGATCAGGGTGCGCGACAGCACATCGGCGGCGATCAGAAACACCGCGCCGCCCAGCGCACTGGCGGGCAACAGACGCGCATGGCCGGTGCCGAGCAACAACCGCGCGGCATGGGGAATCACCAGACCGACAAAGCCGATCGAGCCGACAATCGACACCATCACCGCCGTCACCAGCGCGGCGCAGCCAATCAACAGAATCTGCACACGTCGCACTGGAATGCCGAGAGACGCCGCCGAGTCCGCACCAAAGGTGAACGCATCCAGCGCCCGCCGATGCCACAGACAAACAACCAACCCCAACACCGCCACCGGCACCGCCAGCCACACCGACGGCCAGCGCACGCCGCCGAGATTGCCGAGCAGCCAGAACATGATCCCGCGCGCCTGTTCCGAGCTGGCCGAGCGGGTGATCAGAAAAGCGGTGAGGGCGTTGAACAGCTGCGAGCCGGCAATCCCGGCCAGAATGATCTGCCCGGTGCCGCTGGCCGAGCCGCTGACTCGCGCCAACAGGATCACCAGTGCGAAAGCGGTCACCGCGCCGGCAAAAGCACCGACCGACAATGAAATCGCCCCGGCACCGACGCCGAGCAGGGCGACCATCACCGCGCCGGTCGAGGCACCCGCGGAAATCCCCAGCAGATACGGATCGGCCAACGGATTGCGCAGCAGCGACTGCAGGATTACGCCACAGGTCGCCAGACCGGCGCCGCAGGCCGCCGCGACCAGCGCGCGGGTCAGGCGATAGTTCCAGACGATACCTTCGTCGATCGGGTCGAGCACATAACCGGCGCCCCACAGCTTGTTCGCCAGCACCTGCAACACCACGCTCGGCTCGATCGAAGTCTCACCAATGGCCACGCCGCCAATCAGCGCGACCGACAGCGTCAACAGCACCAGCAGCAAACGGATCAGGCGTCTGCTCATTGCGACAGGTCGTAGCCGTTGATGGCGCTGGCCAGTTGTTCGAGGCCGTCGAAGGTGCGCAGGCTGGCCTGCATGGCCATGGCGTCTAGGATGATGATGCGGTTGTGCTTGACCGCATCCATGTTGCGCGTCACCGGATCACTGCGCAGGAAGGCGAGTTTCTTCTGATAGTCGTCCGCCGGGAAACGTCGACGATCCATGCGCGCGATCACCAGAAATGTCGGGTTGGCCTTGGCGATGGTTTCCCAGCCGACGGTTGGCCATTCTTCATCCGACTCGACGACGTTGCGCACGCCGAGGGTGCTGAGCATGAAATCGGGCACACCTTTGTGCCCGGCCACGAAAGGCTCGATGTCCATCTCGGCGCTGGAGAACCACACCAGGGCGCTGACGTCTTTGCGCTGCTGCTTTTTCGCGGTGGCGATCGACTGCGCGAGGCTGGCTTTGAGCTGCTCATTGAGCTGCTCGCCACGCGCCTGCACATCGAAAATCGCCGCCAGTTGGCTCACGCTTTTGTAGATGCTGTCGATGCGAAACGGCGCCAGCCGCGTGCCGTCCGAACCCACGAGGTTGTCCTTGGCTTCGCAATCGGAGGGCAGCAGATAGGTCGGAATCTTCAGTTCATGAAACTGCTCGCGGGTGCCGACCGCGCCTTGCGGGCCGACCATCCATTCCAGCTCGACGGCAACCAGCTCCGGGCGTTTGGCGATCACCGCTTCGAAACTCGGCTCGTTGTCGGCGAGGCGCTCGATCCTGTCGTTCTGTGCTTTGTATGTGCCCAGCACATCGTTGAACCACAGCGAAGTGCCGACGACTTTGTCGCCCAGACCCAAGGCGTAGAGCATTTCGGTGCCGGCCTGGCCGATAGTCACCGTGCGCGCAGGTGCGTGTTGAAAGGTCAGGCTGCTGCCACAATTTTCGACGGTCAGCGGATACGCAGTCGGCGCCGCTTGCGCCAGGGCGCAAAGGCTCAGAGCGGTGAGCAGGGTGGCAACGCGGGGCAGCAGCATGGGGCAGTCTCCAAGGGAACCGTACGGGAGCGGGCGGGTACGGTTTGGAAACACACCTCGGGCGCGGTCGTGGAAACTGCGCAAGGCCGGCACGGGGAAAATGCGCACGGCACGATGTCCTTCCCGGACACCCCGCCGGTTGGTCAGTCACTGTGCCGGCAGGTCTCCTGACTGATGCGTCATCGCCACGCTCCGGCCTTCCCGGGATTCACCCAGTGGCAGTCGAGGAGCAGGCTCGGCACCTACAGTTGCGGGGGCAGTTCCGATTGATGCGTGGAGCACCTCGGATTCCCTATTAATTCCGTGTGGAAACCGGCGCGGGCATGGTAGTCGATCAGGCCGCTGATGGGGAGCCGAATCTGCTTTGGTAGGAGCTGCCGAAGGCTGCGATCTTTTGATCTGGTCTTTAACGGGCAAGATCAAAAGATCGCAGCCTTCGGCAGCTCCTACACGGGTGCGTGTTTGCGTGGCGGAGCGTTTGCAATCCGAGGGTAAGCTTGGCTAATATACGTTCCATATACACATCGTATCGGATTCATATATGGGCATCGTAAAAATCTCAGAGGACATGCACGAGAACCTGCGTATCTCCAGCAACGCCCTCAGCCGCTCGATCAACGCGCAGGCCGAGCACTGGATGCGCATCGGCATGCTCGCCGAGCTGCATCCCAACCTCGACCACAGCGCCATTTGCCGCCTGCTGATCCGCGCCGAACAGAATGGTGGGCTGGATCTGCAACAACTGACTCAGGAAGCCGTCAGCGCATGAGAAACCAGATCAAGATCAACACCCCGGCCGACATCGAAAAATCCCGCGCCGCCGGCAAACTCGCCGCCGAAGTGCTGGCAATGCTGGTGCCGCATGTGAAGGCCGGTGTGACCACCGATGAGCTGGACCGGCTGTGCAACGATTACATCGTCAATGTGCAGAAGGCGGTGCCAGCCAATGTCGGTTATCACGGCTTCCCGAAAACCGTCTGTGCGTCGGTCAACGATGTGGTGTGCCACGGGATTCCATCGGGTACGCCATTGAAAGACGGCGACATCGTCAACCTCGACATCGCGGTGATCAAGGACGGCTGGTTCGGCGATACCAGTCGCATGTATGTGGTGGGCGAGGCGACTCCCGAAGCGCAGCACCTGATCAAGACCACCTACGAAGCCATGTGCGCGGGCATCCGTGCAGTGAAACCCGGCGCAACACTGGGCGATATCGGCCACGCGATCCAGAGCCTGGCGGAGGCGGAGGGCTTCAGCGTGGTACGCGAATACTGCGGCCACGGCATCGGCAAGGTCTATCACGACGAACCGCAGATCCTGCATTACGGCTTTCCCAATCAAGGGCTGAAGCTCAAGGCCGGAATGATTTTCACCGTGGAACCGATGCTCAACGCCGGCAAACGCCATGTGAAGAACATGCCGGATGGCTGGACCGTATTGACCAAGGACGGCTCGTTGTCGGCGCAGTGGGAGCATATGGTCGCGGTGACGGAGAGCGGGTTTGAAGTGCTGACGGCGTGGCCGGATGAGATTGAAGGGTACCGGGCCATTGGCTAATACCGTGTCGCCTGCTTGCCCTCACCCTAGCCCTCTCCCAATGGGAGAGGTGACTGACCGAGGTGTTGTTGCGAGATACGCCGACGTGCGATACCGAGTCGAACTTACATTTTGAACAGCATGAAGATCGGCTCCCTTTCCCCCTCGCCCCCCGTGGGGGAGAGGGCTGGGGTGAGGGGGTAGATCCAACTGACTCAGCGCAATCAGTGAGCCCCGGCAGCCTTGTTCAAGGCGCTCTCGGTCCACTCGGTATAAACACAAGCATCCGCCGTCGCCCAGCGCACCCGTACCGGATCGCCGGCCTTGAGCGGCATGCCCGCTGCCGATAGCGCTTTCACCGTCATCGACGTCCCGCCCGCAGTCACCACGCTGCACGTCTGGCTTTCACCGAGAAACAGCACCTCCAAAACGTTCGCCGACACCTCATTCCAGCCCGCTGCCAGCGGCTCATCCAGCGCCTGCTGCGTGCTCAGCGCCAAGGCCTTTTCCGGACGCACCATCAGCAGCACATCCTGATCAGTGTGCAACCCGGACGTCAGCCGAATCGACAACGACTGGCCCTCGAAACTCGCCGCTGCATTGCCTTGCGCCTTGAGCTTGAGGAAGTTCGAATTACCCAGGAACGACGCGACAAATGCATTCGGCGGATTCTGATAAAGGTCATAACCACTGCCCAGCCCGACAATCTTGCCGTGGCTGAAAATCGCGATGCGTTGCGACAGACGCATGGCTTCTTCCTGGTCGTGGGTCACGTACACGATGGTGATACCCAGGCGTCGGTGCAGTTGGCGCAGTTCATCCTGCAAGTCCTCGCGCAGCTTCTTGTCCAGCGCGCCCAACGGTTCATCCATCAGCAGAATGCGCGGCTCGTAAACCAGCGCCCGGGCGATAGCAACACGTTGTTGCTGACCACCGGACAGTTGCGAAGGGCGGCGATGGGCGAACTGTTCGAGCTGCACCAGTTTGAGCATCGCATCGACGCGCTTTTCGCGCTCGGCCGCAGCCAATTTGCGAATGGCCAGAGGGAAGGCGATGTTGTCGCGTACCGACAGATGCGGGAACAGCGAGTAACGCTGAAAAACCATGCCGATGTCGCGCTTGTGCGGCGGCACGTTGACCAGCGACTGGCCGTTGACGAGGATCTCGCCGCTGCTCGGTGTTTCAAAACCGGCGAGCATCGACAGCGTGGTGCTTTTGCCCGAGCCGCTGGAGCCCAGGAACGTGAGGAATTCGCCGTCCTTGATGTCCAGCGAGATATTGTCGACGGCAGCGAAATCGCCGTAGTGCTTGTTCAGGTTGCGCAGGCTGACCAGGGGTTTGTCGCTCTGCTGGGATGCGTCTTTGATCACGGCACTCATGTCGTACTCCTGGGCGCTCAGGCGCTGATTTCGTTGCGCCGGCGCAGGGCGGCGGCGATCACCATGACCAACACTGACAGGCCGATCAGCAGCGTCGAAGCGACGGCGATCACCGGGGTCAGGTCCTGGCGCAGGGTGGTCCACATTTTCACGGGAAGGGTTTGCAGAGTCGGGCTTGCCATCATCACGCTGAGCACCACTTCGTCCCACGAAACGAGAAAGGCGAAGAGGGCGCCGGCGACCATCCCCGGACGAATCGCCGGGAACGTCACCTTGAACACCGCTTGCAAGCGCGAGGCACCGCAGATCACCGCCGCGTCTTCAATCGACTGATCGAACAGCTTCAGCGAGTTGATGATCGAGATGATGGTGAACGGCAGCGCGACGATCACATGGCTGACGACGAAGGCGAACATCGTCCCGGTGTAGCCGAGCTTGAGAAACAGCGCGTACACCGCCACGGCAATGATCACCAGCGGCACGATCATCGGCAGGGTGAACAGGCCGTAGAGCATCTCGCGGCCGGGGAAGCGTCCGCGCACCAGCGCAAACGCGGTCGGCAAACCGAGCGCCACAGCGCAGATGGTGGTCAGCACGGCGACCTTGAGGCTGGCGGCAGCGGCGTTCATCCAGTCGGGGTTGGAGAAGAACTGGCCGTACCATTTCAGCGTCCAGCCCGGTGGCGGGAACACCAGCCACTGCGAGGAGCCGAACGACAGCAGCACGATGAACACGATCGGCAACAGCAAGAACAGACCGATCAGCCCGGTAGTGGCGTAGAGGCCGAAACGCATGCGCCGGCTCATGGCATTGGGGGTCAGGAGCATGTCGGCTTACCTCGCGTTACTGGCGCCAACCGGGGATTCCGGTTGAAGCTTCAGGTAGAAGTAGAACAACACCAGGGTGATTGCGATCAGCAACGCGGCGCCGGCACTGGCCAGGCCCCAGTTGAGGAACGATTGCACCTGCTGAATGATGAACTCCGGCAGCATCATGTTCTGCGCCCCGCCCAGCAAAGCGGGGGTGACGTAGTAACCGAGCGACATCACGAACACCATCAAACCGCCGGACGCCAGACCCGGCCGGCACAGCGGCAGGAACACCCGGAAGAAGTTGGTCCACGGACTGGCGCCACAGATCGAGCCGGCCTGCAGGATCATCGGGTCGATGGCCTGCATGGTCGCCTGCAACGGCAGCACGATGAACGGGATCATGATGTAGCTCATGCCGATCACCACGCCGGTGAGGTTGTGCACCATCTCCAGCGGTTGATCGATGATGCCCATGGCCATCAAGGTCTTGTTGATCACGCCCGAGGCTTGCAGCAAAACCAGCCAAGAATAGGTGCGGGCGAGCAGGCTGGTCCACATCGACAGCAGCACGATGTTGAGGATCCAGCGCCCCCAGCCGCGCGGCACCAGGGTGATCGCCCAGGCCAGCGGAAAGCCCAGCAGCAGGCTGAACAGCGTCACCAGCCCGGCCACCGAAAAGGTGTTGAGCAGCACTCGCGCATAGGCCGAGTTGGCGAACAACTGTTCGTAGTTGCCGAGACCAGGCACAGGTTCCAGCACACCGCGCAACAGCAGGCCAATCAAGGGCGCGAGAAAGAACAGGCCGAGGAACAGCAGCGCCGGGACGAGGTTGCCGGCGCCGCGCCAGCGTTGCTTGAAAGTCGAACCGGCAGCGCCGGCGGCGCTCCCGGTGGCAGTGGAGGGACGAGGCGCAGTGGCCGCGATTTTCATTTGACCAGCCATTCGTTCCACCGTGTCGCGATAGCCGGACCGTTCTTGGCCCAGTAAGCGAAATCAAGGGTGATCTGATCCTTGGCGTAAGCCGTCGGCAGGTTGGGGGCCAGCGTCGAATCCAGACGCTCCACACTGTCGAGGTTGACCGGCGCGTAGGCGGTCAGGTTGGAGAAGTCGGCCTGGCCTTTGGCGCTGCTCGCATTGGCGAGGAACTTCATCGCCGCATCTTTGTTTTTCGAGCCTTTGGGAATGACCAGAATGTCGGCCATGACCAGGTTCTGCTTCCAGCTCACGCCGACCGGTGCGCCGTCTTCCTGCAGGGCGTGCACACGGCCATTCCAGAACTGGCCCATGCTCGCTTCGCCGGACGCCAGCAGTTGCTGCGACTGCGCGCCGCCGCCCCACCAGACGATGTCTTTCTTGATGGTGTCGAGTTTCTTGAAGGCGCGATCCAGATCCAGCGGGTAGAGCTTGTCAGCCGCAACGCCGTCGGCCAGCAGCGCCAGTTCGAGCACGCCGGGGCTTGGCCATTTGTACAGGGCGCGCTTGCCCGGGTAGGTCTTGGTGTCGAACAGCGCGCTCCAGTCCTGCGGCTTGTTGGCGCCGAGCTTGCCTTCGTTGTAGCCGAGGACAAAGGAGAAGAAGAACGAACCGACGCCGTGATCGCTGACAAAGCGCGGGTCGATCCTGTCGCGCTGGATCACTTTGAAATCGAGGGGTTCGAGCAGGCCTTCGGCAGCGGCGCGCAGAGCGAAGTCGGCTTCGACATCGACCACGTCCCACTGCACGTTGCCGCTTTCGACCATGGCTTTGAGTTTGCCGTAGTCGGTGGGGCCGTCCTGGACGACGGTGATGCCGCTGGCCTTGCTGAACGGATCGGCCCAGGCCTGTTTCTGCGCATCCTGGGTGCTACCGCCCCAGCTGACAAAATTCACGCTTTCGGCAGCCATTGCAGCCTGGCCGGTAACGCTGAGCAGTCCCGCGAAAAAGATCGCGGTTGCAGCTTTGTTCAACACCATGTTCACGCCCTCATTGTTGTGTTTTTGAGCGGGCCTTGCGTTGTTGCCCGCCTGTCGGGAGCAGTAGCTGGACGGTTTTTCAGGTCGCCCGGTCTATGGAATATCATATTATGGTATTCCAAACTTTGTGCAAGCACTTTGCCTTACCGGTTATCTGGCGGATCTGTTTTTTTGATGAGTTCAGGACAATGGATTTGAAATGCAAAACCCTTGTGGGAGCGAGCCTGCTCGCGAAGCGGTGGATCATTCAACATTCAAGTCGACTGACACATCGCTTTCGCGAGCAGGCCCGCTCCCACATGGGGTTTGTGCTGGGCTCGGGTTATTCAGTGAACGGAATGCTCTCAACCACCTCAAGGTCATACCCGGTCAACCCCGCATACTTCAGCGGCGGACCGAGGTGGCGCAGCTTGCCAACCCCAAGGTTCTGCAGAATCTGCGCCCCCGTCCCGACCTCGGAATAAATCCGCGATTGCGAACGGCTGAACTGCCGTGGCGGTTGGGTCAGCTGCGGCACGCGTTCGAGCAACGCCTGCGACGATTCATGGTTGGCCAGCACCACCACAACTCCATGACCTTCCGCCGCGACCCTTTGCAGCGCCGCCCATAGCGTCCAGTTTGTCGGCCCGCTGTACTCGGCCCCGACCAGATCGCGCAGCGGATCGATCACATGCACGCGCACCAGCGTCGGCTCTTCGCGGCGCAGGTCGCCCATGACCATCGCCATGTGCACACCGCCTTCGATGCGATCCTCGAAGGTGATCAAACGGAACGTGCCATGCACCGTCGGCAGCTCACGTTCGCCGATGCGTTCGATGGTGTGCTCGGTGCTCAGGCGATAGTGGATCAGGTCGGCGATGGTGCCGATCTTGATCCCGTGCTTGCGTGCGAACTGCTCCAGATCCGGGCGGCGGGCCATGGTGCCGTCGTCGTTCATCACTTCGACAATCACCGAGGCGGGGGTGAAACCGGCCAGACGCGCCAAGTCGCATCCGGCCTCGGTGTGCCCGGCGCGGGTGAGCACGCCACCTTCCTTGGCGCGCAGCGGGAAGATGTGGCCGGGCTGCACCAGGTCTTCGGCGCGGGCATTCGGCGCGACGGCGGCGGCAACAGTGCAGGCCCGATCTCCTGCAGAAATGCCGGTAGTCACGCCAACCGCCGCTTCGATCGACACGGTAAACGCCGTGCTGAACACGCTGCCATTGGCGGGTACCATTTGCTCCAGGCCCAGACGCTGGCAATGTTCGTCGGTGAGGGTCAGGCAGATCAGCCCGCGTGCTTCGCGGGCCATGAAGCTGATAGCCTCCGGCGTGCAGCGATCGGCAGCCAGCAGCAGGTCGCCTTCGTTCTCGCGGTCTTCGTCATCGACCAGCAGGACCATTTTGCCGAGGCGATAATCTTCGATGATTTCTTCGATGCTGTTGAAGGCCATGCTGGACTCTCAGGGTTCGTTGGAAATATATTGGTATACCGTAATACAAAATCAACAAAGAGGTCACTATGAAGGCGTACTGGATTGCACATGTGGATATAGCCGATGCCGAGCACTACAGCCAATACACCCAGCGCACCCCGCAGGCGATTGCCGCATTCGGCGGCAAGTTTCTCGCCAGAGGCGGGCGCAGCGAAGCGCTGGAAGGGCGGCAGACGCCACAGCGCACCGTGATCATCGAGTTCGCGAGCTACGAACAGGCCGTGGCGTGCTATCGCTCGGCGGCGTATCAGGAGGCGAAAAGTTACCGCGAAGAATGGGCGAGGGCGGAGATCATCATCGTTGAGGGCGTTGCCCCGAACTGAGCCACACCACCATCCTATGTGGGAGCGAGCCTGCTCGCGAATGCGTTCGAACATTCAACATTTGTATTGACTGACACGACGCCTTCGCGAGCAGGCTCGCTCCCACAGGTTTTGTGTTCAGGCAAATGTCAGCGCATGAAATGGATCTTGCCGCTGTCATCATTGCCCATGTAAATCCCGTAAACCCCAGCCTGGCGCTCTTCGATATAGCGCTCGAGAATCTGCCGGATCGCCGGGTAGTAGATCTGCTCCCACGGAATCTCTTCCGGGGCGAAGAACTTGTAATCCATGGTCTCCGGTCCGTACTGCCCGGTGATTTCCAGGGCGATGGCGCGGAAGATGATGTACACCTCGCTGATCTTCGGCACGCTGAAAATCGAATACGGCGAGACGATTTCCGCGCGCACGCCGCTTTCTTCCCAGACTTCACGCAGCGCCGCCTGCTCGGTGGTTTCACCGCTTTCCATGAAACCGGCCGGCAGCGTCCAGGTGCCCGGGCGCGGGGGGATCGCCCGTTGGCACAGGAGGTATTTGCCGTCCTGCTCGATGATGCAGCCGGTAATGATCTTCGGATTGACGTAGTGGATATAGCCGCAGCCGCGGCACATCAGGCGCTCGTGCGTATCGCCCGGCGGCGTCTGCTGACCGAGGTCAGGGCCACCGCATTTCGGGCAAAAGCTCGGGCTGAACATGTCATTGACCTATGCGGGGTTCTTTCAGCGCGATCGGCAGGGTGATCGCCGGGGTGCCTTTGACGGCGACGCCGGTTTCTTCCTGTTTGCGCTTGAGGTAATCGAGGGCCACGGCGGCGGCCGCGCGGACGTGATCGACACACGCCTGATGCGCCGCCAGCGGATCGCCGCTCTTGATCGCCTCGACCATTTTTTCCATCTCGTGATTGCTTGCACCGCGCCGGTTTTCCTGGGACACCGAGGTCGCGCGCAGATAGCTGATGCGCGCCTGCAACTGGCGCAATTGCGTGGCGGCGACATGGTTGCCCGAGCCTTCGAGCAGCACGTCGTAGAAGCCCTGCACCGAGTCGATCACCTGTTGCAGCTCGCCATCCTTGAGCGCCTTGCGGTTGTCGTCGAGGGCTTTTTCCAGCGCCTTGATGTCCTTGGCTTTGGCACGCAGGGTGAACAACTGCACGATCAAGCCTTCGAGCACGCAACGCAATTCGTAGATATCGACGGCATCGGCGAGGGTGATGATGGCCACGCGCGGGCCTTTGGCGTCGGCGAATTCGACGAGACCTTCTGATTCAAGGTGACGCAAGGCTTCGCGCACCGAAGTGCGGCTGACGCCGAGGCGATCACAGAGGTCGCGTTCGACCAGACGATCGCCTGGCATGAGCTGGAAATTCATGATCGCGCTACGCAGTTTGTCCAGCACGATTTCGCGCAGGGTAACGGGGTTGCGATTGACCTTGAAGCTGTCGTCGAGTGGCTGGCGTTTCATGGGGTCCGCTCTTGAGCTTGGCTGTCCATGCCAGACGGGCATCAAAACAGCCGAGGGTTAACTGGAGGCCTCGGCGTCGGCTTCGGCAAAGGCTTCACGGGCCAGCCGGAAACTGTCCACGGCCGCCGGAACGCCGCAATAAATGCCGACCTGAAGCAGAATTTCGCGTATTTGCTCACGACTCAGGCCGTTACGCAAGGCGCCACGCACATGCAGCTTGAGTTCATGCGGGCGGTTGAGCGCCGAGATCATCGCCAGGTTGATCATGCTGCGCTCCTTGAGCGACAGACCCTCACGCCCCCAGACATGGCCCCAGCAGTATTCGGTGACCATTTCCTGCAGCGGACGGGTGAAATCGTCGGCGTTGTCTATCGAGCGCTGCACGTAGGCTTCGCCCAATACCTGCGTACGGATCTGCAGACCTTTTTCGTACTTTTCGTTACTCATATTCTTTGCCTCACCTCAATCCCTGTGGGAGCTGGCTTGCCAGCGATAGCGGACTATCAGCCAACATCAATGTTGAATGTTAAGCCCTCATCGCTGGCAAGCCAGCTCCCACAGGGTTTTGCATTGTCGCTTCAGGCCAGAGTCGGCAACGGGCCGAGCTTGCCTTTGTGATAAATCATCGGCGTCACCGGTTGCTCGGGCAGGATCAGGTTCTTCACTGCGCCGACAATGATCGCGTGATCACCGCCGTCGTATTCACGCCATAACTCGCACTCGATGATCGCCGTCGCCTTGGCCAGAATCGGGTTACCGAGTTCGCTCAAATGCCACTCGATGCCCTTGGCCTTTTCCTTGCCCTTGCCGGCGAACGCGTAGGCTTCGGCGGTCTGCTCGGCGGAGAGCAAATGGATGGCGAATTTCTTGCTGTCGCGCAGTACCGGGTAGGTGTCGGAGGCGTAGTTGGGGCAGAACAGCACCAGCGCCGGGTCGATCGACAGCGCGCTGAACGCGCTGGCGGTGATACCGACGATGCCGCCGTCCGGGTCGAGGGTGGTGACCACCGTGACGCCGGACGGGAACGAGCTCATGACGTCTTTGTAAATGCCGGGTTCGATCATTTCGCAGGACTCCTAGCGCATCACAAACGGATCAGGCATCGGCGCCTGGGAGAGGTTGATCCACACCGTTTTCAGTTCGGTGTAGGCCAGCACCGAGTCGATGCCGCTTTCGCGTCCATAGCCACTGTTCTTGAAGCCGCCGATCGGCGCCATCGCCGACACTGCGCGGTAAGTGTTGACCCAGATAATCCCCGAGCGCACATCGCGGGCCAGACGATGGGCGCGACCGAGATCGCGAGTCCAGATGCCGGCGGCGAGGCCGAACTGCGAGTCGTTGGCGATCGCCAGCGCTTCGGCTTCGTCTTTGAAACGAATCACCGAAGCCACCGGGCCGAAGACTTCTTCCTGCATGATCTTCATCGAATTGCGGTCGCACTCGAATAGCGTCGGCTCGTAGAACCAGCCTTCACCGAGATCCGCCGGACGCTTGCCACCGGTGCGCAAACGCGCGCCTTCGGCGATCGCATCGGCGACCAGACCTTCGACCACCGCCAGTTGCTGCGCGGTGGCCATCGGCCCCATTTCACTGTTGTCTTCCTGTGGGTTGCCGATGCGGATGCGCTGGGCGCGCTCGACCAGACGATTGACGAATTCATCGTAGATTTCATCCTGCACCAGCAAGCGCGAACCAGACACGCAACTCTGCCCGGACGCTGCGTAGATCCCGGCAATCGCGCCGTTGATCGCGCTGTCCAGGTCGGCGTCGGCGAAGATGATATTCGGCGACTTGCCGCCCAGTTCCAGCGACAGCTTGGCGAAATTCTCGGCGCTGCTGCGCACCACATGCCGTGCCGTCGCCGCGCCGCCGGTGAAGGCGATCTTGCGGATCAGTGGATGGCGGGTGAGGGCGGCGCCGGTGCTCGGGCCGTAACCGGTGACGACGTTGACCACGCCCGGCGGAATCCCGGCTTCGAGGGCCAAGCGTGCCAGCTCAAGAATGGTCGCCGAGGCGTGCTCGGACGGCTTGATCACAATCGTGTTGCCGGCGGCGAGGGCCGGGGCCAGTTTGATCGCCGTCAGGTACAGCGGGCTGTTCCATGGAATGATCGCGGCGACCACACCCATGGCTTCGTGCACGGTGTAGGCAAACAGGTCGGGCTTGTCCAACGGCAGGGTGCCGCCTTCAAGCTTGTCGGCGAGGCCTGCGGTGTAGTGGAAGAACTCCGGCAGATAGCTGACCTGGCCACGGGTTTCGCGGATCAGCTTACCGTTGTCGCGGCTTTCCAGCTGCGCCAGGTGTTCCTTGTTTTCTGCGATCAGATCACCGAGGCGGCGCAGCAGTTTGCCGCGCGCAGTGGCGGTCAGACCACGCCACGCCGGGCTGTCGAAGGCCGTTTGCGCCGCTTGCACGGCGCGTTCGACGTCCGCTTCATCGGCGTCGGGCAATTGCGCCCAGGCTTGCGCGGAGGCCGGGTTGAGGCTTTCGAAGGTCTTGCCGGAGAGGGCGTCGACCCAGTCTCCGCCGATGCACATCTGGAAGCGTGCGAGTGTCATGCAACGATCCCCTTTATATGGTTTTGTCGGGAGTGTGCGAATTGAAGAAATTCCAGCAGCATCTGATTAACCAGACGTGGCGACTCTACCGGCATCATATGCCGTTGCTCGGGCAGCACGGCAACCTTCGCAGCGGGGATGCGTCGGGCCAGTTGCTCGGCCATTTCCGGCGTCGAGCCGGGGTCGAGTTCGCCGGTGGCGATCAGCGTCGGCGCCTGAATGCTGTTCAGGTCGTCGGCGCGGTACATGTCCTGGGTGGCGAACAATTCGTAGGTGGTCAGATAGCCCTGCGGATCGTTGTTGGCCAGAGTCTGGCGCAACGCGGCGATCTGCGCCGGGTTGGCCGCCTGATATTCACGGCTGAACCAGCGCGACAACGCCGCTTCGGCATTGGCGTCCGGGCCGTGTTCGGCAGCCTGGGCAGTGCGGGCAATCACGCCGGCACGCTGTTCTTCGCTGCGGTTGAAAACGCTGTTCAACACCACCAGGCTTTGCAGGCGCTCCGGGTAATGCAGGGCGAAGGCCCGCGCGACCAGGCCGCCCATGGAGAAACCGATCACCGCTGCCTGGGGCAGATTCAGGTGATCGAGCAGCTCGAGCAACTGATCGGCGTAACCGAGCAGGTCGGTGCCGCTGGCCGGGCGCGGGCTGGCGCCGTGGCCGAGCATGTCGTAGGCGATCACTTGGTACTGGCTGGCGAGGCCGACAATCTGCCCGCCCCACATTTCTTTGTTCAGGCCCACGCCGTGGATCAATACCACGGGCTGGCCTTGGCCGGTCGCCAGGTAACTGGTGCCAGCCGGGGTGAGTTCAGCGGTGAGCCGAATCATGGAGCGCTCCTGCAATGCCTTTCTTGTTGTGATTACTGGGCTTTTTCGGCAGCCAGTTCTTCCAGATCGATGTAGCGGTTGCCGATGCGCGGGTGCAGGCGGCCACCGTCGGCGCAACCGAGCACGACGACGATTTCGTCGGCACGAGGCGCGTCTTCGATCTGCATTTCCAAGGTGATGTAGTGCGAACGCAGGCCTTCGTCGTCCTTGTGCATCATCGGGATCTGAATTGAAGTGCCCGGGCCGCCGCGCTTGTTGGTAAAGCTCAGGTAGCTCTTGGCTTTTACCGCTTCGCGATAGTGGTTACCGAAGCGCAGGGTGTGGATCACCGCCGACGCGTGCTCGATCTCGCCATCAGCGCCGACCACCGCCGCTTTGCCGTACGCCTCGATCTTCTCGGCACCGCCGATGATGCCGACCAAGCGTTCGACCATCATTGCGCCGAGGTCGGAGCAGTTGGCGCGGATCTGCGGCTTGAGGTCTTCGACAAAACCGTTGCCCACCCACGGGTTCTTCATCACCACGGCGAGGCCGACCATGGTCACCGGCTTGTCAGTAGCCTTGCCGCCTTCGATGAAGGTTTCTTCGACATAGCTGACGATCTTGCGAATTTCGAAACTCATGAGCTGCTCCGTTGGGGGATTGAGAGTGTCTGTGCGTCTGATGGTATACCATAATACCGATCCTGCAAGTCCCCTCCGCAACAATTGTGTCATCCATCCTACGAATGGCTGCGCATTCACCCTTTGTCGCAAAACCAACCATCACTACAAACCCTGTGGGAGCGAGCCTGCTCGCGAAAGCGGTGGGTCAGCCAATAAACAGGGTGACTGATACACCGCATTCGCGAGCAGGCTCGCTCCCACAGGGAAAATGATGGGTTACAGAGAGCCGCTTTCGGTTAACAAAAGATAACGCGGCGCCGATTGTCAGACATTTGCAAAGCCCGATAGGATGAGCCAGCTTCCGAAGGGGCTCTGGATTGCGGGTTTCAGGACTATGCTTCTGAAACGCCAGTAGCCGAGCACCCTTGCGGCGCCCTTGAAGGCCCGATGGCCCAACAATAATAAATAGGGGAAGGTCTATGAGTCGTTGCCGCCCGCCGGCGTTACGCAACACCGCGTTGCTGGCCACAGCACTCTCGCTGCTGGGCTTTGCCACGTTATCGGCACCTGTGATTGCCGCCGAGGCCCCGGCTGACGTGGTCTATGCCACCGAATCGGCCAAGGCCGCAAAAAGCCTGATTCTTGATGTCGTCCACGCTGGCGCGCGTCTTGTCGCGGTCGGCGATCGCGGGCACATCGTTTATTCCGATGACCAGGGCAAAACCTGGACACAGGCCAAGGTGCCGACGCGGCAACTGCTCACTGCCGTGTATTTCGTCGACGACAAAAGCGGCTGGGCCGTGGGCCACGACGCGCAGATTCTCGCCAGCGCAGACGGCGGTCTGACCTGGACCAAACAATTCGAAGACCTCGCACGCGAATCGCCGCTGCTCGACGTCTGGTTCAAGGACGCCAGCAGCGGCTTTGCCGTGGGCGCCTACGGCACGCTGCTGGAAACCTCTGACGGCGGCAAGAATTGGGAAGACGTCAGCGATCGCCTCGACAACGAAGACCAGTTCCACCTCAACGCCATCGCCGCCGTGAAAGACGCCGGGCTGTTCATCGTCGGCGAGTCCGGCAGCATGTTCCGCTCCGCCGATGACGGCCAGACCTGGGAAAAGCTTGAAGGCCCGTACGAAGGTTCACTGTTCGGCGTGATCGGCACGGCGCAGCCGCAGACCCTGCTGGCGTACGGCTTGCGCGGCAACCTTTATCGCTCCACTGATTTCGGCAGCAACTGGGAGCAGGTCGAACTCAAAGCTGCACGTGGTGCGCTGGAGTTCGGTCTGTCTGGCGGCACGCTGCTGGAAGATGGCTCGATCGTCATCGTCGGTAACGGTGGTTCGGTGATCAGCAGCAGTGACAACGGCGAAACCTTCAGCGTGTTCAACCGCCCGGATCGCATTTCGCTGTCGTCGGTCACCGCCGCTGGCAACGGCAACCTGATTCTGACCGGGCAGGGTGGTTTGCACATCACCCAGCCAAACGGTGCCGAGACCAATAACAAGAAGGCGGGGCTATGACTTCCTTGATCACTCCTCAGCAGGAAAAGGCGACGGTTCTCGAGCGCCTGATCTTCAACAACCGTCCGGCCGTGATCCTGATCTGCCTGGTGGTGAGCATTTTCCTGTTCTGGCAGGCCACGCTGATCCGGCCGTCGACCAGTTTTGAAAAAATGATCCCGCTGCAGCATCCCTTCATCGAAAAGATGATGGAACACCGCAACGATCTGGCGAACCTCGGCAACACCGTGCGTATTTCGGTGGAAGCCACCGACGGTGACATCTTCTCCAAGGAGTACATGGAGACCCTGCGTCAGATCAACGACGAAGTGTTCTACATTTCCGGCGTCGATCGTTCCGGCCTCAAATCGCTATGGAGCCCGAGCGTACGCTGGACCGAAGTGACCGAAGAGGGTTTCGCCGGCGGTGAAGTGATTCCGCAGAGCTACAACGGTTCCCAGGACAGCCTCGATCTGCTGCGCAACAACGTGCTCAAGTCCGGCCAGGTCGGGCGTCTGGTGGCCAACGATTTCAAGTCGAGCATCGTCGACATCCCTCTGCTGGAGGCCTATCCGGACCCCCAGGATCAGGGCAAGCTGCTGGCGCTGGACTATCGCCAGTTCTCCCATGAACTCGAAGACAAGATCCGCAACAAGTTCGAAGCGCAGAACCCCAACATCAAGATCCACATCGTCGGTTTCGCCAAGAAGGTCGGTGACCTGATCGACGGTCTGGTGATGGTGGTGCTGTTCTTCGGTGTCGCCTTCGTCATCACCCTGATCCTGCTGCTGTGGTTCACCAACTGCCTGCGCAGCACCATCGCGGTGTTGAGCACGACGCTGGTGGCGGTGGTCTGGCAGCTCGGGTTGATGCACTTCTTCGGCTTCGGCCTCGACCCGTATTCGATGCTGGTGCCGTTCCTGATTTTCGCCATCGGCATTTCCCACGGCGTGCAGAAAATCAACGGTATCGCCCTGCAATCCAGCGAGGCCGATAACGCCCTGACCGCTGCACGGCGCACCTTCCGCCAGTTGTTCCTGCCGGGGATGATCGCGATTCTGGCCGATGCGGTGGGCTTCATCACACTGCTGATCATCGACATCGGCGTGATCCGTGAACTGGCGATCGGCGCGTCCATCGGCGTTGCGGTGATCGTGTTCACCAACCTGATCCTGCTGCCGGTGGCGATTTCCTATGTCGGCATCAGCAAGCGCGCGATTGCCAAGAGCAAGAAGGACGCCAACCGCGAGCACCCGTTCTGGCGCCTGCTGTCGAACTTCGCCAGCCCGAAAGTCGCGCCGATTTCGGTAGCGCTGGCGCTGATCGCCTTCGGTGGCGGCCTCTGGTACAGCCAGAACCTGAAGATCGGCGACCTCGACCAGGGCGCGCCGGAACTGCGTCCGGACTCGCGCTATAACAAGGACAACAACTTCATCATCAGCAACTACTCGACCAGCTCCGACGTGCTGGTGGTGATGGTCAAGACCAAGGCTGAAGGCTGCTCGCGCTACGAAGCCATGGCGCCGATCGATCAGCTGATGTGGAAGATGCAGAACACCGAGGGCGTACAGTCGGCGATCTCGCTGGTGACCGTGTCCAAGCAGATGATCAAGGGCATGAACGAGGGCAACCTGAAATGGGAAACCCTGTCGCGCAACCCGGACGTACTGAATAACTCGATCGCCCGCGCCGATGGCCTGTACAACAACAGCTGCTCGCTGGCACCGGTACTGGTGTTCCTCAACGACCACAAGGCCGAAACCCTCGACCGTGCGGTGCAAGCGGTGCAGGAGTTTGCCAAGGAAAACAACAAGGACGGCCTGGAATTCATCCTCGCTGCCGGTAACGCCGGGATCGAAGCGGCCACCAACGAAGTCATCAAACAGGCTGAGCTGACCATTCTGATTCTGGTGTACATCTGCGTGGCGGTGATGTGCATGATCACCTTCCGCTCATGGGCAGCGACCCTGTGCATCGTCTTGCCGCTGGTGCTCACCTCGGTGCTCGGCAACGCGCTGATGGCGTTCATGGGCATCGGCGTGAAAGTCGCGACGCTGCCGGTGGTGGCGTTGGGCGTGGGGATCGGCGTGGACTACGGCATCTACATCTACAGCCGCCTGGAAAGTTTCCTGCGTGCCGGGCTGCCGTTGCAGGAAGCCTATTACCAGACCCTGAAGTCCACCGGTAAAGCGGTGCTGTTCACCGGCCTGTGCCTGGCGATCGGCGTGTGCACCTGGATCTTCTCGGCGATCAAGTTCCAGGCCGACATGGGCCTGATGCTGACCTTCATGCTGCTGTGGAACATGTTCGGCGCGCTGTGGCTGCTGCCGGCGCTGGCCAAGTTCCTGATCAAGCCGGAGAAGCTGGCGGGGCAGAAGGGCAATTCGCTGTTTGCCCACTGATCTGACAGGCTGAAACGACAAAGCCGCAACCTTGAGGGGTTGCGGCTTTTTTTGTGAATCAAGATCAAGAGCCCCTCACCCTAGCCCTCTCCCGGAGGGAGAGGGGACTGACCGAGGGGGTGCGGCTAGATATATCGGCCTGAGATACCGAGTCGGTTATGGATTCACAGCAGAACGTTCAAGTCGGCGTAAATCTCAAATATTCCCCAATCGGTCCCCTCTACCTCTGGGAGAGGGCTAGGGTGAGGGCAAGCGGTCTCAAGCCCTAAGAAAGCTCAGCGCCAAGCACCACACTCAACGCACTGCGCGCATCATCCAACTGCACCAGCGTCGCATGCCGGGCACCCAGGGCATCGCGGTTCTCGATGGCGGTCAGAATCGCCTTATGCCTCGGCAGCGCCAATTCATGCAGATTCGGCCGTTGATTGGAATGCTTCAACGCCTCGGCAATCGCTACCGCCAACATATTGCACAGGTTCGCCAGCAGGTCGTTGTGCGTCGCATCGGCGATGCGGCTGTGGAAGTCCAGGTCCGGCTGCAACAGCGCTTCCGGGGTCGGCGCGGCTTCCATGCGTTGGTAGGCTTCGTTGATCGCGGCGATGTCGGCATCGGTTGCATGCTGAGCGGCGAGGGCGGCCGCTGCCGGCTCGATGATGCTGCGCACGCTGGTCAGCACGTTGAAGAATTCATTCTGCGGGCTGCTTTGCATCAGCCAGTGCAGCACGTCCGGGTCGAGCATGTGCCATTCGCGGCGAGCCTTGACCACGGTGCCGACGCGCGGTTTGGAATACACCAGACCCTTGGCCACCAGCACCCGCGTGGCTTCGCGCAATACCGGGCGACTGACCGCGTACTCCTCGCAAAGCAGGGCTTCGGCGGGCAGTTTGTCGTCGGGCAAAAAGCGTCCGGAGACGATCTGCATGCCCAGTTCCTGGACGATGCGCGAGTGCATGCTTTTACGGTCGGAAGGTTTGCGGTAATCCATGGGGAGTGGCGCGATCCTGAGCGATGGAGATGCCGCGCATCATAGCAGGCACGGCACAGATTTGAGGCGATACGCAAAAGCAACTGTGGGAGCGAGCCTGCTCGCGAAGGCGGCATATCAGTCAAATAGATGTCGACTGACACTCCCTCTTCGCGAGCAGGCTCGCTCCCACAGGGGAATTGCGCTGTTAGTGAGAGTGACGCGGAACCTCGGCACCTCGGCAACCAACCAGGAAGTCAAAGTCGCAACCCTGATCCGCCTGCAGGACGTGATCGATGTACAGTTGACGATAACCGCCCACCAGCAATTGCTGCGGTGCTTGCAGATCGGCCATGCGTGCGGCCAGTTCAGCATCCGGAATGTCCAGATGCAGACGGCCGCTGGCACAATCGAGCTCGATCCAGTCGCCTTCCTTTACTGCCGCCAAAGGCCCGCCCGCAGCGGCTTCCGGGGCGACGTGCAAAACCACCGTGCCGTACGCGGTGCCGCTCATGCGTGCATCGGAAATGCGCACCATGTCGGTCACGCCTTCTGCCAACAGCTTGGCCGGCAGGCCCATGTTGCCGACTTCAGCCATGCCCGGATAACCCTTCGGCCCGCAGTTTTTCATCACCAGAATCGAATCCTTATCGACGTCCAGCTCCGGATCGTTGATCCGCGCCTTGTACATGTCGAAGTTCTCGAACACCACCGCACGCCCGCGATGCTGCATCAGTTCAGCGCTAGCGGCGGACGGCTTGAGCACCGCGCCCAACGGCGCCAGATTGCCGCGCAACACGCAGATGCCACCGTCAGCGCGAATCGGATTGTCGAGGGTGCGGATCACTTGGTCTTCGCCGTAGATCGGCGCGTCCTTGGTGTTTTCGCCGATGGACTTGCCGTTGACCGTCAGTGCATTCGGGTTGGGGATCAGATTGGCTTCACCCAGGCGGCGCAGCACCGCTGGCAAGCCACCGGCGTAGTAGAACTCTTCCATCAGGAAACGCCCGGACGGTTGCAGGTCGACGATGGTCGGCATGCCGCGGCCGATGCGGGTCCAGTCGTCCAGATCCAGCTCGACGCCGATGCGTCCGGCAATGGCTTTCAAGTGGATCACGGCATTGGTCGAACCGCCGATGGCAGCGTTGACACGAATAGCGTTTTCGAAGGCTTCCTTGGTGAGGATCTTCGACAGCTTCAGGTCTTCACGCACCATCTCCACCGCACGCATGCCGGACATGTGCGCCAGCACATAACGGCGTGCATCCACCGCCGGAATCGCGGCGTTGTGCGGCAGCGAAGTGCCCAGCGCTTCAGCCATGCACGCCATGGTCGACGCGGTGCCCATGGTGTTGCAGGTGCCCGCCGAACGCGACATGCCGCCCTCGGCTGCGAGGAAGTCATCGATGGTGATGGTGCCGGCCTTGACCTGTTCGCTGAGCTGCCAGACCACGGTGCCCGAGCCGATGTCCTTGCCTTTGTGCTTGCCGTTGAGCATCGGCCCGCCGGTGACGACGATGGCCGGCACGTCGCAACTGGCCGCGCCCATCAATAGTGCTGGAGTGGTTTTGTCGCAACCGGTGAGCAGCACCACGCCGTCGATCGGGTTGCCGCGAATCGCTTCTTCAACGTCCATGCTCGCCAGGTTGCGGGTGAGCATGGCGGTCGGGCGCAGGTTCGATTCGCCGTTGGAGAACACCGGAAACTCCACCGGAAAACCACCAGCCTCGATCACCCCGCGTTTGACGTGCTCCGCGATCTGGCGGAAGTGCGCGTTGCACGGGGTCAGTTCCGACCAGGTATTGCAGATGCCGATGATCGGCTTGCCGTGGAACTGATGGTCGGCGATGCCCTGATTCTTCATCCAGCTGCGGTACATGAAGCCGTTCTTGTCGGCCGTGCCAAACCATTGGGCGGAGCGCAGGGTGGGTTTCTTATCAGACATGATCGATTCTCTTATTGTAAGACTATTGTTTGCGAGCTGACGCTTAATCTAAGCGCAAAATCGACGCTTTGGAAGTGTTGTTGGGTAATTAGTATTACTATATAGTCGTTTTCGACGGAGGGATGGCCCTGGTTGTTTTTGGCGAGAGGTGTCCCCCGAGGTTCTATAAAAACAACAATCGGAGACCGATCTCATGAGCCAGGAATTGCGGCTTGTCCGGCGCATCACACTGAAACTGATTCCCTTCCTGATCCTGCTGTACCTGATCGCCTATGTGGATCGCTCCGCCGTCGGCTTCGCCAAGCTGCACATGGGCGCGGACATCGGTATCGGCGACGCCGCCTATGGCCTCGGTGCCGGGCTGTTCTTCATTGGTTACTTTCTTTTAGAGATTCCCAGCAACCTGATGCTCGAACGCTTCGGCGCACGACGCTGGTTCGCGCGGATCATGATCACCTGGGGCGCGATCACCATCGGCATGGCCTTCGTGCAAGGGCCGCACAGCTTCTACGTGATGCGCTTTCTGCTCGGCGCGGCCGAGGCGGGCTTCTTCCCCGGCGTGCTGTACTACATCACCCAATGGTTCCCGGTGCGCCATCGCGGCAAGATCCTTGGCCTGTTCATCCTCTCGCAACCGATCGCGATGATGATCACCGGTCCCGTGTCCGGTGGTTTGCTGGGCATGGACGGCATCCTCGGCCTGCACGGCTGGCAGTGGCTGTTCATCGTCATCGGCACCCCGGCGATCCTGCTGACCTGGCCGGTGCTGCGCTGGCTGCCGGACGGCCCGCAGCAAGTGAAGTGGATGGATCAGGCGGAAAAAGACTGGCTGACCGGCGAACTGAAAAAGGACTTGCAGGAATACGGCCAGACCCGTCACGGCAATCCGCTGCATGCGCTGAAAGACAAACGTGTGTTGTTGCTGGCGCTGTTCTATCTGCCGGTGACCCTGAGCATTTATGGTCTGGGCCTGTGGCTGCCGACGTTGATCAAACAGTTCGGCGGCAGCGATCTGGTCACCGGGTTCGTCTCTTCGGTGCCATACATTTTCGGGATCATCGGCCTGCTGATCATTCCGCGCAGTTCCGACCGCTTGAATGATCGCTACGGCCACTTGGCGGTGCTCTATGTGCTCGGTGCGCTGGGCCTGTTCCTCAGTGCCTGGCTGTCGCTGCCGGTGGCGCAACTGGCGGCGCTGTGTCTGGTGGCGTTCGCGCTGTTCTCATGCACCGCGGTGTTCTGGACCTTGCCGGGGCGTTTCTTTGCTGGCGCGAGTGCGGCGGCGGGGATTGCCTTGATCAACTCGGTGGGCAATCTGGGCGGGTATATCGGGCCGTTCGTGATCGGCGCGTTGAAGGAATACACCGGCAATCTGGCTTCGGGGTTGTACTTCCTCTCGGGCGTGATGGTGTTCGGGCTGATTCTGACCGGCGTCGTCTACCGCGTACTGGAACGCAAGCATGTGCTGCCCGTCGACCAGTTCGCCGCCAGCGCCCGTGGCGCGACCCGAACTTGACTGACCAACACTGGCCCCTGTGGGAGCGAGCCTGCTCGCGAAGAGGCCATCACATTCAACACTGTTGGTGACTGATACACCGCTTTCGCGAGCAGGCTCGCTCCCACAGGGGATAGCGGCGTTTTTGATGGAACAGGAGAAAATCATGCATCTGGTTCAATTCGAATTACCCAACGGCGAGCGCCGGGTCGGCGTGGTCGACAACGGTCAGGTCCGCGAAGTCGAGGACGCCCGCAGTGTCCGTGATCTGGCCCTGGCGGCAATCGAGGCCGGCAGCTCCCTTGAGCAGCAAGTACAAAGCCTCGGCCTCGGCGCCAGCCACGACTACGCGCAATTGCTCAAAGACCTGCGCATCCTGCCGCCACTGGATCACCCGGACCCGGCACACATGCTGGTCAGCGGTACTGGTCTGACCCATCTGGGCAGTGCTTCGGCGCGGGACAAGATGCACCAGCAGGCCGGCGATGAAGCGGCGATGACCGACACCATGCGCATTTTCAAATGGGGCGTGGAGGGTGGCAAACCGGCGGCGGGGCAGGCCGGTGTGCAACCAGAGTGGTTCTACAAGGGCGACGGCAGCATTGTCGTGCGTCCGGGGCAGCCGTTCCCGCTGCCGCCATTCGCCGAAGACGCCGGCGAAGAGCCGGAGATGGCCGGCCTGTACGTCATCGGCAACGATGGCAAGCCGTATCGCCTCGGTTTCGCGGTGGGCAACGAGTTCTCCGACCACGTCATGGAGCGCAAGAATTACCTGTACCTGGCGCACTCGAAATTGCGCAGTTGCAGTTATGGCCCGGAACTTCGCACCGGTGAATTGCCTCAACACCTTGCCGGCACCAGCCGAATTCTGCGTGACGGCGAAGTGCTCTGGCAGAACGAGTTCCTCAGTGGCGAGGCCAACATGTGCCACAGCCTGGCGAACCTCGAATACCACCACTTCAAATACAGTCAGTTCCTGCGTCCGGGCGACGTGCACATTCACTTTTTCGGCACTGCGACCCTGTCGTTTGCCGACGGCATCCGCACCCAGCCGGGCGACACGTTCGAGATCAGCCAGGCCGACTTCGGCGCTGCGCTGGTCAACGGTATCGCACCGGTCAAAGCGGCTTTTGAACCGGACAGCATCGGCACCCTTTAAGGAGATCCCATGACTCAGATTCTCGGTCACAACTACATCGGCGGTCAGCGCAGCGCCGCCGGCAGCGTCAAACTGCACTCGGTCGACGCCAGCACTGGCGAGGCCCTGCCGCATGATTTCATTCAGGCCACGGCCGAAGAAGTCGACGCCGCCGCCAAGGCCGCCGCTGCGGCTTACCCGACCTATCGCAGCCTCAGCGCCGAACGTCGCGCGCAGTTCCTCGACGCAGTCGCCGATGAGCTCGATGCGCTTGGCGACGACTTCGTTGCCGTGGTCTGCCGCGAAACCGCGCTGCCGGCCGGACGCATTCAGGGCGAGCGCGGTCGCACCAGCGGGCAGATGCGTCTGTTCGCCAAAGTCCTGCGTCGTGGTGATTTCTACGGCGCACGGATCGATCAGGCATTGCCGGATCGCCAGCCGCTGCCACGTCCGGATCTGCGTCAGTACCGCATCGGCCTCGGCCCGGTCGCGGTGTTTGGTGCGAGCAACTTCCCGCTGGCGTTCTCCACTGCCGGTGGCGATACCGCAGCAGCACTGGCCGCGGGTTGCCCGGTGGTATTCAAGGCCCACAGCGGCCATATGGCCACGGCTGAACTGGTCGCCGACGCGATCATTCGTGCCGCAGAAAAAACCGGTATGCCCGCTGGCGTGTTCAACATGATTTACGGTGGCGGCGTCGGCGAATGGCTGGTCAAGCATCCGGCGATTCAGGCCGTTGGTTTCACTGGCTCGCTGAAGGGCGGTCGCGCCCTGTGCGACATGGCTGCCGCACGTCCGCAACCGATCCCGGTGTTTGCCGAGATGTCGAGCATCAACCCGGTGATCGTCTTGCCGCAGGCCCTGGCCACGCGTGCGGAAACCGTCGCGCGCGACCTCACCGCTTCGGTAGTGCAGGGTTGCGGTCAGTTCTGCACCAACCCGGGTCTGGTGATCGGTATTCGCTCTGCGCAGTTCAGCGCGTTTGTAGAGCAAGTCGCCGCTGCGATCGGTGATCAACCGGCGCAAACCATGCTCAACGCCGGCACCCTCGGCAGCTACGGTAAAGGCCTGGAAAAGCTCCTGGCGCACAGCGGCATTGAGCATCTGGCCGGTAATCCGCAGCAGGGCAATCAGGCGCAGCCGCAGTTGTTCAAGGCCGATGTCAGCCTGTTGATCAACGGCGACGAAGTGCTACAGGAAGAAGTGTTCGGTCCGACCACAGTAATCGTCGAAGTGGCCGATCAGGCACAACTGAGCGCAGCGCTGCACGGCCTGCACGGTCAACTGACCGCGACGATCATTGGTGAGCCGTCTGACTTCGAGCAATTCGCCGAACTGACGCCGCTGCTGGAACAGAAAGTCGGGCGCATCCTGCTCAACGGTTATCCGACTGGTGTCGAAGTGTGCGATTCGATGGTGCATGGCGGCCCGTACCCGGCGACGTCCGATGCGCGCGGCACGTCAGTGGGCACGCTGGCGATCGATCGCTTCCTGCGCCCGGTGTGCTTCCAGAACTACCCGGACAGCTTGCTGCCCGAACCACTGAAAAACGCCAACCCGCTGCGGATTCAGCGCCTGGTGGATGGCAAGCCATCGCGTGAGGCGATCTAGCCAACACCGCGATTTTTTGTGTTGATCGTTCCCACGCTCTGCGTGGGAATGCAGCCCGGGACGCTCTGCGTCGCACTGGAACGCGGAGCGTCCCTTGAGGCATCCCCACGCGGAGCGTGGGAACGATCAGACAGAGGTTCCAGCAGGGGCCTCTGGATCACATTGGGCTATCATTGGCCCTTTCCCCCCTAGAAAGACTGTTTGCCATGACTGCCCAAACCCTTCTCAACGCCCTCGAACACTGCGATATGGTCGAAATCGATGGCCTGCACGCCTTCGAATTCGCCCTCGACGAGGACGATAACCTGCACATCGAATGCATTGATGGCCGTGCAGCCAAGCACTGGGAATTCACCCCGGCGCAGGTCGCGCAAGCGACGTTCGATGAGACGCTGCAGAGCTGGCTGATCGTCGGTTACGCCAGCGACACCAAGACCACGGGCGAGCATCGTCTGGTGTGCCTCGGCGACGTAGTCAGCAGCAGCGACGATGAGGATGACAATAATGAAAATGCGTAACTTCTGGCCTTTGCTGATGGCCGGCAGCGTCGGCGCGATGGGGCTTTCCAGCGCCAGCGCCGACACCTTGCAGTTGCTGGTCGGCTCGTACACCGCCGGTTCCAGCCAGGGCATCTACCGCATGCAGTTCGACAGTGCCACCGGCCAGATCGACGCCAAGCCGCTGCAAGTGGTCAAGACCGAAAACCCTTCGTGGCTGACCCTCTCGAAAGACCAGAAGCGTTTGTTCGTGGTCAACGAAAACGGCCCGGGCCAGACCGATCCGGTCGGCCGCGTCAGCAGCTTCGCCATTGACCCGAAGACCCATGCGCTGAGCCTGATCAATCAGGTGCAGAGCCTCGGTAACGAGCCAACCCATTCCAGCCTCAGCGCTGATGCCAGACACCTGTTCGTCAGCAACTACTCGGTGATGGAAGACCCGGGCGGCACCCTGGCGGTATTGCCGGTCGATGCCGACGGCCAGCTGAAACCGGTGGTGCAGATGAGCGGCCACCCGGCCAGTCGGGTCAACCCTGAGCGCCAGGCCTCGAATCACGTGCACTCGACGGTGTCTTCGCCGGACGGTCGCTATGTGTTCTCCAATGATTTGGGCGCGGACAAGGTTTTCATCTATCAGTACGACCCGAAGGCCAACCCGCACCTGCCGCTGACCCCGGCGAAAACCGCCTCGGTAGCCTTGCCGGCCGGCAGTGGCCCGCGTCATCTGCTGTTCAGCGCTGACGGCAAACACGCCTGGCTGACCATGGAGATGAGTGCACAGGTCGCGGTGTTCGACTACAAGGACGGCGTACTGACCCAGACGCAGTTGGTCGATCTGGCGGCGGGCCAGCCAACCTCGGACAAGGCCGGCGCGGCGCTGCATGCTTCGGCTGACGGCAAGTTTCTCTACGTGAGCAATCGCGGCACGGCCAATCAACTCGTAGTGTTCGGCATTGATCCTGCGACCGGTCAGCTCAAAGAGCTGCAAAAGCGCTCGGTCGAGGGGGATCACCCGCGCGAGTTTGCTCTCGATCCGAGCGGTAAATTCGTCTTGATCGCCAACCAGAAGAGCAACCAGATTGTCGTCGTCGAGCGCGATACCAAGACGGGTCTGCTCGGTAAAACCGTGCAAAAACTGCCGATGGACGCGCCAAGCGATCTGAAGTTTCTAGTGCGACAATAAGCCACAGGCCCCGGTCTGCGGGGCCTGCATCGTTGTATTAATTGCACTGATATCGGCTAATGCTACAAAAGATTTCAAGCGAGCAACCCTCGAGCGTTACGTTTGTTTCACAGCCCGCCGGGCAAACCAAGCAAACGAACACGAGGGTTACCGCCATGAATTTCAATCTCTTCTCCGTCATCGCCGCTTCCGCCATTTCTGCCACCGTGGTATTGCCAGCCGGTGCCAACGTCGAAATCGCCAGCAAAAAATCCCACACCCAGAGCTACACCCAGAAATACCTGCAACAAAGCGCCAACTTCTACGCCGCGCTGGATCACAAAACCCAAGCCTGAAATTCCCGTCTCCTTGTAGGAGCTGCCGAAGGCTGCGATCTTGATCGTTCCCATGCTCTGCGTGGGAACGATCAAACAAGAGATCGCAGCCTTCGGCAGCTCCTACGCGCGCGCGTAACCTGATCGTTCCCCCGCTCTGCGTGGGAACGCAGCCCGGGACGCTCTGCGTCCCATTGGAACGCGGAGCGTCCCTTGAAGCATTCCCACGCGGAGCGTGGGAACGATCAATCGTCAAAAGATCGCAGCCTTCGGCAGCTCCTGTGCGCGTACGCGTTCTCCACTCATAGGTTTTCTCTCGCGGGCAAATAGAGCCGCTAAATAATCAACGAAGCTGATATTCACCATTGCAAACCCTGAGTGGTTGCTTCGGCTTTTTTGATTGATTCTGTGGCCATCGAAACCTTTGCCCACGGAGAACACCATGGCCAGCGCAATCCTCACTTCCGCCAAACGCGGCGCCTACCTGGCCATCGGTCTGTACCTGGCCGTGGTGCTGTTTGTCAGCATCGGCGCACAAATGGAACACAGCTTCGACGCCCCGATCGACGTCGCCCACCCCGGCATCCAGTTCGAACTGCGCTCGCAAAGCGCAATGGTCGACAGGGCCGAACTCGCAGGAGTCGGCGGCGCATGAAAGGCTACAGACTCTGGGTCATCGCCAGCCTCGCGCTGATGACCAACGGCGCCTCACTGTTGGGATTTGGCCAGGGCTCGGTGGGCGGCTTGGCCCGGGCCATAGAGGCCAACCACAACATCGCCCACAACATTGAAAGAGCCAACACGCTGGGGTTGATGGCCGGCAATCCACCGGTCAAGGTCGCGCTGGATTTTCTCGGGCCGTTTGAAGTGGATTGCATGGCGCTGGGCATGTGCCAAGCACTGGCCTAATGATCGTTCCCACGCTCTGCGTGGGAATGCCTCAAGGGACGCTCCGCGTTCCACTGGGACGCAGAGCGTCCCCGGCTGCATTCCCACGCGGAGCGTGGGAACGATCAAGAGAGAGAGAGTTACTTCTTCATGATCGAGGTGAACAGTTCGGATTCGAGCAAGCTCTGCAACCAGGCTTGCAAGCGAACATAAGGCGTCTGCGCGAACCACTCGCGATCAACGTGAGCGAACTGCCGGACGAAGGGCAGCAGGGCGATGTCGGCGAGGCTCGGATGATCGGCCAGCAAGTACTCACGTCCTTCAAGCAGCTCATCCAGTTTCTGCAGAAATAACGCACCTTCAGCCCGATAAGCTTCCATCGGCTGCTCAGGGTAACGCTCGGCGTACTTGTAGCGATTCAAAGCCGATTTGAAAATCTGATCATTGCCTTCAATCAGTTTCTCCATCCACAGTGCCGCGAACGAATCACCGCCCAGCAACCAATCATCCGGATCATTCTGCGCCAACGCCCAGCGCATGATCTGCAGACTCTCATCGATCACCACGCCATCGGCATTCAGCACCGGCACGGTGCCCTTGGGCGAGAGTGCGAGCATTTCCGCCGGCTTGTTCTTGAGGCTGACCTCAACGATCTCCACCGGCACGCCCGCATAACGCAACGCCATTCGCGCACGCATGGCGTAAGGGCAGCGGCGGAAGGAATACAGCGTGTTCATTTCACCTCCAGCGTGCTCAAACCATTGCCCTGGCGCCGCACCTGAATCTGCACCGGAATCCGCTCGTGCATTTCCTGCACGTGGGAAATCACCGCCACCTTGCGTCCCTGCGCCTGCAAGCCATCGAGCGCGTCCATGGCCAGTTGCAAGGATTCCGGATCTAGGCTGCCGAAACCTTCGTCGATAAACAGCGATTCGATTTTCAGTGTGCTCGACGCCATCGAAGCCAGACCCAGCGCCAACGCCAGTGATACGAGGAACGTCTCGCCGCCCGACAACGAATGCACCGAGCGCAGTTCGTCGCCCATTTCCGTGTCCATCACCAGCAGGCCGAGCATGCTGCCGCCACGTTTGAGGCGATAGCGTTTGACCAGTTGGCGCAGCTGCGCGTTAGCGTGGTGCACCAGCAGGTCGAGGTTGTAGGCCTGGGCGATCTTGCGGAAGGTGTCGCCGGTGGCTGAGCCGATCAAGGCACTGAGTCGCGCCCAGCGTTGATACTCGGCGTAGGCGTCAGCGATCTGCCGGGCCAACGCCTGATTGGCGTTCTGTCGGCGCTGGTCTTCCGCCTGTTCGGCGCGCAGTTCGGCGCACTGCTGTTCGCTGACGGCGAACTGGTTTTGCAGCTCGGCGAGGGCGCTGTCCAGCTGTTCGGCGTGAAGATTGCCGTCCTGCCGGGCCTGGTGATCGAGCAGGCGCTGATCGCGCTCTTGCAACAAGACCTGGGCCTGTTCGATGGCTTTTTCGTTGTGCTGAAGGGTCTGACGCAGGTCGGCGACTTGCGCGTCGTCGAAGCGCAGTAAGTCTTCCAGGCCGCTGTCATCCAGTTCCGGGTGGCTGGCGCGCCAATCGGCGATCTTGCCGGCGAGTGCCTGTTCTTCAGCCTCCAATGCTTTCAGGCGATCCTGCTGTGACTTGAGTTCGGCTGCGGTCTGCACCAGCTGCGTGCGCACGCTTTGCAGCTCTTCAGCTGTACTGGTTTCGGCTACGCGCGCCTGTTCCACCGCGTGTTCCAGCTGCTGCTGCCAATGCTCGGCGCTGTCGTGCTTGCCAAGTAACTGCGCGAGTTTTTCCTGACAGCTTTGCTGCTGCTCGGTCAGCGCGGTGAATTGTTGCTCGGCGCTGTGCAGTTGCTGAGTGCGCAGCTGTTGGCGATCCTGTTCTTTCTCCAACGTCTGCTGGCGTTGCTGCTGTTCGCTCAGCTCTTCCTTTTGCTGTTCGAGCTGGGCCAGACGCTCGGCGATCTGCCGATCCAACTGCATGAATGTTGCCGCCGGCTCCAGGCGCAGTGCTTCGAGGGTGTCAGCCGGCAGCAGCGGACCGAACGCGCTGAGTTCTTCTTCAAGGCGCTGACGGTCGCTGTTGAGTTCATGCTGCTGATGGCTCAGCTGTTGCGCCGCTTGCTGATACGCCACCTCGGCCTGACGCAATTGTTGCGACAAGCGCGCCGCGTCCTGTTGCAAGGTGAGCAGGGCGCTTTGCCGTTGCTCGTCTTGAGTGATGCTCTGGTTCAACTGCTCGGTCTGGCGGCTGAGCCAGGCGTCGCGTTTGTCGGCGTCCTGATTGAACAGTTGCGCGGCCAGCGGATGCGCCTCGAGGCTCGGGGCCAGGGCTTGTTGCTGCGCCGCCAGTTGTTCCTGTTGCTGCAGCAGCTCTTTCTGTTGCGCGATCACGCCACCGACTTCGCCGCGCAGCTCGATCAGTTTTTCCTTGAGCTGATCGACCACTTGCTGGGCGTTGGCCTGTTCGCTTTCATCGTGACGGCCAAGGCTTTGCAACAGCGCTTCGGGCTGATGATAGGGATGCTCGTTGCTGCCGCAGACCGGGCAGGGCTGATCGTCCTGCAACTGCGCGCGCAACTCTTCGACACTGGCACTGCGCGCCAGCCGCTGACGCTCGAGCAGTTCGCGAGTGACATTGAGGGTCTGCTCGGCGACGGTCAGCTCGGCCTTGGTTTTCACACCGTCCTGGGTCAGACGTTCACGTTGCTGCTGCGCGTCGAGCTGACGTTGTTGCAACTCGGCGCTGCGCTTGTCGAGATCCTGCTGAGACGCCCACAGGCGCGACAGGTCTTCGATTGCGCGCAGCTGTTTGCGGTTGTCCTGCAGCAAGGTGCCGAGCAGGCCGATCTGTTCCGCAACCGCATCGGGCTCGGCGCCGGCCTCTTTGAACAGCACTTCCAGTTGCTGTTTGTGCGAGGCCAGTTGCTCAGCACTGCGCGCGGCGTTCTGTTCGAGGGACGACAGTTCGGTCTGGCCCTTGTTCATGCGGTTGCCGATCAGCATCAGCTGTTGCAGACGGTCGCGATAGGCGCTCCAGGCATCGCTCAACGGCGCCAGATGCGCACTCTGCTCAAGCTCGGTGGCGATGCGTTGCAAACGCTCGGCGACCTCAGCCTGTTTTTCCTGCAAGGTCTGAATCGCGCTCTGGCCATCCTTGAACGCTTGCTCGGCGGTTTGTCGGGCTTCGGCGCTGCTGGCAGTGTCCTTGATCAGACGGGCGAGGGTGCTTTGCTCTTCGAATGCCTGACGCAGCAACGGCGCGTTTTCGCTCTGGCGTTGTTGTGCTTCGCTGAGGGCGACTTTTGCTGTATCGAGGTTTTGCGCCAGTTGCGTCTGGCGTTCGCCCAACGCGGCGTGTTGTTGGGTGTGCGCGGCAATCTGCGTCGTCAGTGGCGTCAGCAGCGCATCAAGCTCGGCCTTGCGCGCGAACTGATGGCGTTGCGGGCCAAGCTGTTCCAGACGCGTCAGCTTCACCCGCTCGCCGGCCAGTGCCTGCCATTGCTGTTGCGCGGTTTGCAGTTGTTCGCTGGCGGCTTTTTGCGCGTCCTGCAACTGACGCAAATCCTTCAGCCAACCGTGTTGTTGCTCAAGCTGTTTGAGCTGCGCCTGTTGCGCCTTCATATGTTGCTGCGCGGTGTTGAAACGCTCGTCGAGTTCGGCGCGCGCTTCCGGCGCCAAAGGCGTTACCCCGGTAGCCTGATCCTGCAACAGCTTGTGCGCTTCGCGGGCTTCTTTGGTCTTGTCGAAAGCGCGGCGGCCGAGGCGGGTGTAGAGCGCGGTGTCTGTGAGTTTTTCCAGCAGTTCACTGCGGTCGTTGTCGTCAGCCTTGAGGAACGCGCTGAACTCACTCTGCGCCAGCAGCACAGCGCGAGTGAACTGTTCAAAGTTGAGGCCCAGCGCGGCTTCCAGCTGGGTTTTGTATTCGCCTTTCTGGCTGGCGAGCAGTTGATCCTGATCGATGTCGCGCAGGCTCTGCCGACTGGCCTGGAGTTTGCCACCAGCCTTCTCGCGAGCACGATTGGCTTCCCAGCGCGCGCGATAGCGGCGGCCATCGACGCCGACAAAATCCACTTCGGCATAGCCTTCACCGGTGCCGCGTCGCAGCAAGGTGCGCGGGTCGCCAGTGGCGATTTCACCGTCAGCATCGGGGACTTTGGCATCGCGACCGGTGTTGTTCAGGCGCGGCACGGCGCCGAACAGCGCCAGACACAACGCATCAAGCAACGTGCTCTTACCAGCGCCTGTGGGGCCGGTGATCGCAAACAGACCAGCGCTGGCCAGCGGTTCGGCGGTGAAATCGATCTCGAACGGACCGGCCAGCGAGGCGAGGTTCTTCAAACGAATGGCGAGAATCTTCATGGCTGCTCGCCCTCCAGTTGCACGTCCTGCAGCAGTTCGGCGAAGTCCTTGAGCGTCTGCTCGTCGACCTCGCTGCCGTAATTGTCGAGCCAGGCGCGGCTGAACAATTCCTGCGGGGTGAGCTGGTCGAGTTCGATCAACGTGCTGCCGTCATCGCTGCCATCGGCGCCACGATTGCCGGCGTATTCAGCGGCGATGCGCACCAGTCGCACGGCTTTGCCTTGCAGTGCGGTTTCCACTTGATGGCGCAGATCCGGCTGCGGCTCATCCAGGCGCACGCGCACTTCGAGCCAGGGCTGGCGCTGGGTTTCGGCGAGCAGATCGATGTTCGGCAGGTCGGCCAGTTGCAGCAGAATCTCGGCCAGCGGTGCCGGGCCGATGCGTTGCAGATTGACCGAGCGCGGGATCAGTTTCGGCTCGACGCTGACCAGGGTTTCACCCTCGAGGACCACATCGAGAATCTGATGCTGATAACCGATTTCGGAGAACGACAGCGGAATCGGCGAGCCGCTGTAGCGAATGCGCTCCTCGCCGTTGACCTTCTGCGGCTTGTGCAAATGGCCGAGGGCGACGTAACTGATGCTTTCGCCGAACAGGCTGGCGGGCAGCGCTTCGGCATTGCCGATGATCAGGCTGCGCTCGGAATCCTCCGACACCGAGCCCCCGGCCATGTGCGCGTGGCTGATAGCGATCAACGCCTGCCCGGGTTGACGCTTGGCATTCGCCGCCGCGATCAGCCATTCATGCACCTGACCGATGCCGCGCAGATAGTTGTCACCCAGATGCGCGCCAGTGACTTCCGCCGGGCGCAAAAACGGCAGCGCCAGACACCACGCGGCGATTTCTCCTTGGGCATTCGGCAGCGGCAGCAGCAGGCGCTCGGCATCGAGTTGCCCGTCATCCAGCCACAAGACCCGACCCAACGCGTGAGTGCGCAAACGCCGCATCAACGGCGCCGGCAGCTCGATCCGCGAGCCGGAATCATGGTTGCCGGCGATCATCACGATGGTCAGCAACGGCTGCTGTTCGTGAGCGCTGACGATGAAGTCGTAAAGGCGTTCCTGAGCTTTGACCGGCGGATTGACCGTATCGAAGATATCGCCGGCAATCAGCAGCACATCCGGCTGCGCCAAGTGCAACTGGCGCAGCAGCCATTCGAGAAAACACGCGTGCTCGAAATCGCGCTCCTGGCCGTGCAGGTTTTGCCCAAGGTGCCAGTCGGAGGTGTGGAACAGACGCAAGGTGGACTCCGCATTTTGATCAAGAGGGTGGCCGCGAAGAAGAACGGGCGGCGAAAGGAGGGGAGTTTACTGGCAAATCACGCCCCTTGCCTTGTCGCGTGTCTGCTTGCACCGACAGCGGCGAATATTTCGGTAATCGGCCGATGCGGCTGGCGCTTGTGCATCCGCCGCACTTGTTCACTCAGTCGCAACAACTCTTCACTGGGCTTGGCCCATTGCTCTTTCGGCAATGGCTCGGACCAGGCACGCATAACATCCGGCAGCGCCTGCTTGCCGATTCTTTCCAGCCGACGAATTTCCCATTCGAGCAGACGGTTGGGAATCGTCCATAAGGTCATGACGTGATACAGGTACCAGAAGAACCCCGACAACCGCGAGCGGCGGCCTTCATGGATCTCCTGATGCATCCGCGCGCGGGCATTGTGGAATGTATGCAGGCCTTCGTGGGGTGGGTCGTCCGGGCCTTGCAGATCCTGCAAATCCTGAATCGATTTGAGGTCGTTGACCTCGTACTCCATGTAACCGCGAATCGCTTCCCAATGGCTGATCGCGAGCTCCAGGCCGGCGCATTGGAATTCCTGGCTTATGAGGGTTTCACCTTGGTAGAAACCGATGCCCATACCGTATTGGCGATGGATCCCGAACTGGGTGGCGCCCTTGGCTTCGATGATCCACGCGCTGAGCGACTCCCACGGGACAAAAACCGGCTCGGTGGCGCCTTCGGGCATGAAGCAGACTTCGCGGCGTTGGCGGTTGAAGCGGGTTGGGATGAGGGAGAGGCGTTTTTTGTGGACGTGGTGCCAGACGCCCAGGCCGATACCCAAGGCCATAAAACCCGTTAATAACGCCAATTTGTAAAGGGCAAGAAAAACACCCTCAATAATTTCCTGAATAAACTCCCAGTTATCTCCAAACATGAGCCCAATAAAGCCTCCCACCAGTGGATATAGAAACGCGATCATGAATGTGCCACTGAACGGTCCTCCTAAAGTCATCTGCCACATGAATACCTGCGGGTTTCCCAACCCGAAGTCCATGTAAACACTGTTTAGTACCCCTATATGAGGCCCGTAGGGTGGCGTTTGTGTTGGTAATGGCAAGGGCGCGAGATAGGTAATTTTTCCACTCGGAAACGGCTCAATAAATCCCGCTTGTTTCGGCAGTTCAAATGCCACTCTTGGTGTTTGTTTGTCGTTGCTATTGCGCATGGTCGGCTCGCTCCAGATACTGGATTTCGACCTTCACAAGTGGTGGCTTTTCTTTGACAAACTGAGGTGCAACTACGGCGTAGTGTCCGTCTCCACGAGGATCCAGATGGATTACTCGGGTTCGTGACTGCCACTCACCCCTTTTGTTCATAGCCTGAATGCACACCGCCAACTCCAGTGTTTCTTTCGCCGGGACGAATTCAGAGTCGGAATTTGTGGGGTATTGAAGACAGAGCACGAGTCCCTCCGAATTGGACTTGACGATGCGCAGGCTATTCACAATTTCGTTGCTGATGACATCTCTCCGCTCCCGTGGAACTCCTCTACTGTGCAGCGGAGTGGAAATGCGGTGTGCGCCGATACCTAGCCGGCAGCTTGGTTCACTGCCAAGGGGAGGTAACAAGTCATTCAGCGTCAGTCGAGGCAGCACCAGATGAATATCGCTGGTCTTGGCTATGACCAGCAGATCTTTCAGCCAGTAGTCATGCGGATTTCTCCCAAGTTGCGCGTAAGGCGCGTGAATTAAAAAAGCCAAGTAACTTTGATAGTCATCAAGTGTGTGGTCACCACGCATCTCGCCATCCCTGCTCCATGGTGTGATTGTCAGCCATTTATCGTGGGCACTGAGGTTGAAGCGGCTATACAACCAACTTCCGCTGAGCTCCAGGACCGTAAATAGCGCGCCCGCCAAGTTGAAACGGAAGAACACCGTAGAAAGGCGTGTACCCGCAGCGGCCCACGCGGCAGTTCGTGCAGCACCGTTTGGCGCCACAATCACGGTATAACCTGCGTACAGGGTGTGACCCAAACCATATGCGTTGACGGTTGTCATTCCGCTGGAACCCAAGGTGCCCAGTGCCGCTGCATTACCCGCCGAATGGCTTCCACTACGAATCGCCTGCTCCCAATTTTTGCGCTGCGTAACAAGACTGTTCGCAGACGATGCCAACCCTGCCAAATAGGTGAAAAAACCTAATCCCACATGCAGTTTCCCCAACTGCACATGCACGTTTTTCAGCGCCGCCTGCTGAAGATTCGTCGCCAGAAATGAACTGCGGTTTTTCAAGGCTGTATCCCCAAGACTTTGCGCGGCAGTAAATCCTGCAGCCCCAGTAGCGACAATCGCATTGGCGAATGGCTGCCAAACTCGTTTATTCGCTGTTTGCCTACGCAGTTCACGCAAAGCCCCCACCAAATTCACCACCTGCACCAACACCACCAACAACCCCATCCCCTCCGTCCGCACCAGACTCGCCTTCGAAACCCCCGCCACTCCCGCGCGAATGTTCTCCAGCAACCCACGCAATTCCCCGTGCTGCGCCGGCGGAAACACCACCGTCAATCCCGCTTTCGCCGGGGTGGCGCCATACAGTCGCGCCGAGCGATCCGGCAGTTCGTCGATCGGGCTTAACGCTGCCGCAAGGCGGCCTTCGAACAAGGCCAGTTGCGTGCGCACGCGGACGATTTCCTGCTGCATTTCCACCGCCCGGGCGGTTTTGTGGCCTTGGCGGTTTTTATTGTGGGTGAGCTGGTTGCGTTCGCGGTTGAGGGTTTTCAGGTAGTCGCGCTCGCGCAGCACTTCCTTGATCGTGGCTTGCAGCGCCGCTTGCTCCGCCGGGGTGGACACGGTGAAGGTCACGCCGCTGGTTCGCGCGGCGTCGAACACGCGCAGGCGCAGGGCTTTGGGCAGGCGCTGGAACAGTTCGTCGAGGTCGGGAATTTTCTCGCCGGCGAGATCAAAGCCTTCCAGCGCCCGGCTCAGGCCGAGGTTCAGCGCCGGGCTGTAGGTGTCCTGCACGGCATCGGCGAGGACGCGGCTGTGTGCCGGCAGATCATCCAGCGCGGGCAGCTGCGGCTGCTCGATGCTCTGCAATTTGGCCAGCCAGTCCGGCAGGTTGTTGAACATCGCCATGCCGGCGTTGAACAGCGTTGAATATTGCCCGGCCTGTTCGGTCTGCAAACGCAGCGACAAGGTGTAGAACAACGGGCGGGTCAGTTGCGGGTGTTGTTCGAGGTAATCGAGCATTTGTTCGTTGGCCGCGTCGCTGCGGCCGATGTCCTTGAGGCAGGCGTATTCGCTGGCGAGCGCCTGATCGATCTGCACTTGACCGTCGAAATACCACGCCGAGCGATGGAAACGCCCGGCGCACAGCAGTTGCGCGCGATCGGCGGTGATGCGTTCGAGCAGGCGATTCCAGCGTCCGAGGTTGTCGCGATGACTGTTCAGAACCTCGTCCATCGCCGGGCGGTCGATCAGGTCGTTGATGCCGCGTTTGCCGCTGAGCAACGGGCCGTCGAGCACGTCTCTCATGCGTCGGTTCTGATCCTTGCCGAGGTCGACCAGTGTGTTCAGATGGCGCTCGACGAAGTCGGCAGGGGCGACTTCAGAAAAATATTCGCGGGTGTAAAAGCGTCGGTCCGCCTCGGCGGTGACGCGAGCGTGCGCGGTGAAATCAGGGGCGACGCCATCAAAGCGGTTCAGCGCCAATGACTCGTCCAAAGCCTTTTCGCGCTGTTGTTGCAGTTCAGGTCGAGCCTGAGTATCGGTCGGGACAACCTCACCCCCCTTGTTCAAATACTCAAGCAGCGCCTGCCGGGTATTTTCCCGGTCCGGTTCGGGCAATTGCTCCAGTTCAGCAAACAATGCCTGAGCACGTGGATCGTCGCTGGCCTTGGCCAGGGTGTCGAAATCCTGAGCGCCCAACTGGCTCAGCGACTCGATGTAGCTGGCCAGCAGATAGTCGCGCTCGTTGTTGTCAGTGTTGCTCCACTGCTCGATCCAGCCGACCACCAGATCCTGATAATCAGCCAGATCGCGCATCACCCCAAGGTCGTCGTTGACCAGCAGAAACAGCGTGTCGTCCTGATAAGGCCCGCGCACCCGACCAAGAAATTCGCCGATATGCGCCTCGCGAAAACGTCGCGGGTTTTCCCACAGATAAGGTTCGCGTTCGTGCTCCGGCGCATCGCTGACCTGCACCGCCGGCATCCGCGTGGCGTCTGCCTCGGCCAGCGGTTTCGCTGTGCAGGCCACTTCCGCCAGCCACTGTTTGGCCTGGGCCACGGTGAGCAGATGCTCGCCGCCGATCAGACAATGCACCGGGCCGAGATCGACCGCCTGCATGAAGTGCTCGCGTTCCTCCGCGCTGTCCAGCACCTGTCGGCATTTCGCCGCGCTCAACTGCACATCGGCGAAGGTCACGTAGAGGGTGCTTTTGCGCGAAAAGATCAACGCCGGACGTTCTTCGATGGCGCTGCGCTGATCCTCGCTGACGCTTTTGCCGCGATGCAGCAATGCGCTGATGACACCTTCCAGCACGCGGTATTCGTAGAGCTCGCCGCTGAGACTGTCGACGATGTACAGCCAACCGTCGCGCAGGCGGCGGATGCCCATGGGGCGCGTGGTCAGGGTGTACGGCAGCGTGAGCTCGGTGCTGGGGTCGAAGGGTTTTTCCACCAGGCCGTACGCGAGGGGCAGCAGTTGCACGTGGGTGTTGCGCAAGGGGCAGGCGGCGGGGCCGATGATCGGGGCTTTGGACGCTGCGGCTGCCGCGAGGTTGGCGGGGTGCATCATTGAGCACATTTCCCTGTATCTGTTTGTGACAGAGAAATGTGCGTGTATCTGGAAAACGACAGCAGTCAGATCTTTCTGTGTTTTGCGTAGGAATCGAACACTCGGGATGAAACCTACAAGGGATCGTCTGAAATCTTACAGAGGTTGCTTCGGATGAATCGTGAGTAACCCTGAAGGCGTACCCGCGCTCGCAAACCTACGCTGATAAATAGATCCGTTAACAAGCTCATTGCCTACGGATTTGAGCCGTACCGCTCATCGAAATCGATTTTTCAATGCATCCATTAATTGACGCCAAAATAGTGGCCATCTAATATCGCGCCACTATTTTGATACTAGTGCGCTATTGCAGGGATGCCAGCGACTCTTTGCGCTCATCCGCGCCGCTTACCTGCGGAGCATGGCACCTGATCAGACCGATTATTGCCCGTTGCAGGATCTTCACATGGACGTTCGCCAGTACGCATTCCTCGCTCGCCAGCCTTCTGCCGCTACGGCCAAACGCGAGCAGTTCCTCGGCATGCCGAAGCGCGGACTGGCGTTCCTGCTGGCCAACGTCATGTTCTGGCAACCGCTGTGGGCGCAGGCCGACGGCATCGTCGTGGCCAACCCGAATACCACGCTGGACCGTGCCGGCAACGGCGTGCCGATCGTCAACATCGCCACGCCCAACGCCAGTGGCCTGTCGCACAACCAGTTCCACGATTACAACGTCGGCGCACAAGGCGTCATCCTCAACAACGGCGCGACTCAAACTTCGAACACGCAACTGGGCGGCCACGTCATTGGCAACCCGAATCTGAAGAACAGCGGTTCGGCGCAGGCGATTCTCAACGAAGTCATCAGCGGCAACCCGAGTCAGTTGCGCGGTTACACCGAAGTGGCCGGGCAGTCGGCGCGGGTCATCGTCGCCAACCCCTATGGCATCACCTGCAATGGCTGCGGTTTCATCAACGCACCACGGGTGACGCTGACTACCGGTAAACCAGTGCTGGAAAACGGTCGACTGGATCGCTTTCAGGTCGATCAGGGCAGCGTGGCTATCGAAGGCGCGGGCATCAACGCGACCAATATCGACCGTTTCGAAATCATCACCCGCAGCGCCAAGATCAATGCGCAGATTCAAGCGCAGAACCTGACCATCGTCGCCGGTCGCAACGACGTCAACGCCGACACCCTCAACGCCACGGCCCGCGCCGACGACGGCAGCGCCAAACCGCAACTGGCCATCGACTCCTCGGCCCTCGGCGGCATGTACGCCGGAGCGATCAAACTGGTCGGCACCGAGGCCGGCGTGGGGGTGAAACTCGACGGCAAACTGATCGCCAGCGGCGGCGATATTCAGCTTGATGCGAACGGGCAACTGAGCCTGGCCGACACCTCGGCTACCGGCGCGGTCAACGTCAAAGCCGCCAGCCTCGACGCGCAAGCTCCGGTTTACGCCGGCACATCGCTCAACGTACAGACCCAAGGCAACCTGACCAACCGCCAGACCTTGGCCGCCCGCGACAGCGTGGTGCTCAGCGCCGGTGGGCAACTGACCAATGCCGGCGCCATCGAAGCCGGCGTCAATGCTGACGGCAGCCGTAACAGCAACGGTGATTTGAGCCTTCGCGCACAGAATCTGAGCAACAGTGGCAAGAGCCTCAGCGCCAGCCGCAACCTGACCGTCAACGCCGGGCAAACCCTCAACAACCAGAATGGCCTGCTCAGTGGCCAGACCACGAGCATCACCGCCGGCACGCTGGACAACCGCAACGCCGGCAAAGTGCTGGGCAACAATAGCCTGACCCTCACTGCCAATCAGGTGCTGAACAATCAAGGCACGCTCACCAGCAATGGCAAACTCACCGGCAACATCGGTCAGTTGATCAACAGCAACGGTGAACTTGGCAGCCAGAGTGACGTAGTGCTCACGGTCACCTCGCTGGACAACGTCGCCGGACTGATCACCGCTGGCCGTTTGCTCGACATCACCGCCCTCGGCGCCATCAACAATCGCACCGGACGGATCGGCGCGAAACAGGCCGTAGCGATCAAAGCGCAACAACTGGACAACAGCCAGCAAGGCCAGCTGACCAGCGAAGGCACGCTGACCACGCGCATCAGCGACCAGTTGAACAACCAGAACAAGGGCCTGATCCAGGCCAACGGTGCGATGGACGTGCAGGCCACGCGCCTGGATAACCGCGCCGGCAAGATTTCCGGTCTCGACACCCTGACCGTCAGCAGCGCGACCACCGACAACCGTGCGGGTGTTTTGCGCGCCGACAAAGCGACGACGCTGCTGATCGATAATCTGGATAACCGCGACAAGGGCCGCGCCGAGAGCAAGGCAGCGCTGACCTTCGAAGGCAGCACACTGAACAACAGCAACGGCGGCTTGCTGACCTCGACCGGACTGTTGAGCCTCAAAGCCCGGGATGTCACCAACGATGCCGGACGGATTTCCGGCAAGGGCGATATCGACGCCAGCATCGACAATCTGACTCAGCAAACGGGCGAACTGGTTGCCGAAGGCAATCTGAAACTCACCGGCAAAACCCTCAACAGCCGCCAGGACAGCCTGGTCGGGTCGCTCAAGACCCTGACCGTCAATGTCGACCAGATCGACAACCGCGCCAGTACGCTTTCCAGTCAACTCGACCTGCATATCAATGGCGCACGCCTGGACAACAGCGAGGGCGGCAAGGTGCTGTCCGACACCACGCTGGGCCTAAAAGTCGCGCAGATCATCAACGCCACCAATGGCCTGATTTTCAGCAAAGGCGCGGCGACGCTCAGCGGTATCGGCTTGAGCAATGTGGGCGGGCGGATCGTCAGCCAGAACACACTGGACCTGACGTTCGACAATGCCCTCGACAACCAGCAAGGCCTGATCAGCAGTGAAGGGCAGATGACCCTGAATCTCGGCAGCCTCGACAATCGCCTGGGCAAGCTGTCGAGCCTGGAAGCGATGGCACTGACCAGCGTCGCCGGGGTGCAGAATCAGGGCGGGCTCATCGCCTCGCAAAAGGGCCTTACCTTCACCAGCGGCAGTCTCGATAACAGCGACGACGGCATCCTCAGTGCCAAGGCCGATTCGACCCTGACCACCGGTGAGTTCAAGAACCGGCAGGGCGGCAGCCTCGCCACGGACGGCACGCTGCTGCTGACCACCGCGCACCTGGATAACTCCGGCGGCATCATCGGCAGCCAGAAAACCCTGCAGGCTTCCGTCACCTCGCTGCAGCAGGACGGCGGCGAGCTGTTCAGCAACGGCGACCTGACCCTGAACCTCAACAATGGCCTGCTCGATAACCAGCGCGGCAACATTCATACGCCGGGCCAACTGCTGCTGAAAAACCTCAAGGATGTGAACAACAGCGCTGGGGAAATCTCCGCTGCCAAAGCCTGGAATCTGAGCGCGCAAAGCCTCAACAATGACGGCGGCAAGCTGCTCAGCAATGAAAAACTCACCCTGGTCATCGACCGTGCGCTGAGCAACGTGAAAGGCCTGATCGCTTCCGCTGGCCTCCAAGCGCGCAGTGCCAGCCTCGACAACAGCGGCGGTGAGATTCGCGGGCGTGGCGAGGTCGATTTCACCGTCACCGATCTGTTCGACAACCAGGCTGGCATGGTCATCGCCGACGAGGGCCTGACGCTCACGGCGGCGCGTCTGGATAACCGTCAGGAAGGTCTGGTCGGTTCAACCCAAGCGCTGCAACTGGTCGTCGACCGTGTCGACAACCGCAGCGGTGAACTGTCGAGCAAGGCCGGCGTGAGCCTGATCGGCGCCTGGCTCGACAACAGCGACAGCGGCTACATGCTGGCGGGCGGCAATCTGGCGTTGACCGTCAACGAGGTGATCAACCGCAACAACGGCGTGCTGTCCGGCGCTACCGGCCTGACGCTGGTCGGCAAAAGTCTGGAAAACAGCGCTCGCCTGGCCACGCAACAAGACCTCGCGATTACCCTCTCTGGCGAGCTGAACAACGCGCAGGGCAGTCTGTTCAGCGAAGGTGCGCTGGCGATCGATGCGCAAAACCTCAATAACGATGGCGGTACGCTGTCCAGCGCCAAAGCGCTCAGCGTCGACACACGCGATGCGGTCAGCAACCGGGGCGGCCAGTTGTTGACCGATGCAGCGTTGACGCTCACCAGCAGCGCGCTGGACAACCAGCAGAAAGGCGTGATCAGCAGCAAAAGCAATCTGCACATCACTACCGGCGAACTCAATAACAGTCAGGCGAGTATTTACGCCGCCGATCAGCTTGAGTTGAGCGCCGGCAAAATGACCAACACGGCTGGCAGCCTCGGCGCTGGCAATGCGCTGATCGCAGATGTTCAGGGCCTCGATCAGCAGGGCGGCAAGCTGTTCAGCAGCCACGCCGGCGTCAGCGTCGACCTGCATGGCGGTGCGCTGAACAACCAGGGCGGGGTGATCAATGCGCCGGGGCAGTTGCTGCTGAAAAATCTCGCTGAAGTGAACAACCGTGGCGGCGAGATTTCCAGCGAGCAGGCCTTTGAACTGATCGCTAAATCGCTGGACAACAGCGGCGGCCAACTGCTGAGCAATCAGAAACTGAGCCTGACCCTCGACAAGGCCCTGACCTCGATCAAAGGCACGATCGCGGCGGCAGCGTTGCAGGTTCGCGCGGCCAGTCTCGACAACAGCGATGGCGGCGTATTGCTCAGTGACAGCGATATCTCGGTGACCGTCGATGGTCTGCTCGACAATCACAACAAAGGCAGCATCCGCGCCGCGCAACAGCTGACCCTCAACAGCACCGGCCTGAACAATGAGGAGGGCACGCTGGTGGGTGCCGCTGGCCTTGCCATCGACCTCGGCGTCACCGCGCAGGACCTCAACAACCAGGGCGGGGTGATCAGCAGCAAAGGCGCGCTGAGCATTGCGCATCTGCGTGACCTCAATAACCAGAACGGCGTGATCAACAGCAAAGGCGTGCTGAGCATCGCCACCCTGCGTGACCTGAATAACCAGAAAGGTGAGGTTTCCAGCGTCAACAGCTTCAGCCTTAGCGCCAACAGTCTGGACAATCGCGGCGGCAATCTGATCAGCAATCAGCAACTGACCTTCACCGCGGCCGAGCTGAAAAACAACGGCGGTCTCATCTCCGGCTGGACTGGCGTGACCCTGTCCGGCGGGAACGTCGATAACAGCCTCGCAGGCGCGATCTCCAGCCAGCTCGGCAATGTCAGCATTGACCTCAGCGGCGCGCTGATCAACCACAGCCAGGGTGGCGTCGGCAGCAAGGGCGAGCTTTACATCAAGGCCGCCAGCCTCAACAACAGCGCCGGCACACTGACCAGCGACGGCAAGCAAACCCTGACCGTGCTCGGCGGCGAACTCAACAACGCCTCCGGTGGTTTGATCAAAAGCGCCGACGCCCTCGATATCCGGGCGGCGAGCCTGAACAATGCCTCGGGTAACCTGAATGCGAAAAACGCCCTGACCTTCACCGGCGGTGCGTTGAACAACAACGGCGGCAGCCTGGTCGGCGACGACCGCGTCACACTCGACCTGCTCGGCGCGCTGACCAACGTCAACGGCGCGCTCGGCAGCACCGGGCCGCTGGTGCTGACGCGTTCGGCCGGCATCGACAACCGTGGCGGCCAGATGATCAGCCAGAGCCTGCTGAGCCTGCTCACCGGCGGCGATCTGAACAACAGCCAGCGCGGCACCATCGCCGCCAGCAGCCAACTGAATCTCACCGCCAGCGGCCTGCTGCGCAACGACGGCGATGGCCTGATTTCCAGCAGCGCCGCCGACGCCACCCTCACCGCAGCCGCACTGAACAACGCTAACGGTGCGGTGCAAAGCATGACCGCGCTGACCGTCAACACGGGCAACGGCGCAATCGACAACCAGGGCGGCAAGATCATTGCGCAGAACGGCGACCTGAACCTCACCGCCGCCAGCCTCGACAGCCGAGGCGGCGTGCTGTCGAGCCTCAAAGGTCTGCTGCAAACCCGTCTGACCGGTGTCCTGCGCAACGGCCAGTCAGGCAAGATCGAAGGCAGTCGCCTCGACCTGCGCGCACTGGGCGGCATCTACAGCGACGGCGGGCGCATCGCCGCCAACAGCGGCGACATCCTGCTCAACGCCGGCGGCAACGCCCTCGACAACAGCGGCGGCGGCATCTATGCCCGCGGCCAGGTGAACGTCATCGCCGGCTCGATGAACAACACGGCCGGCCAGGTCAGCGGCAGCCTCATCGACCTTGGCCTTGGCAGCAATCTCGCCAACAACGGCGGCCTGATCGAAAGCGCCAGCACCCTGGCGATTCGCGCCGCCAACCTCAACAACCAGAGCGGCAAACTACGCGCCCTCGGCGGCAGCGGCAAAACCGATTTCCAGATCGACAGCCAGTTCGACAACCGCAACGGCCTGGTGGAAACCGCCAACACCGACTTCTCCCTCGCCGCACCGAGCTTGCTCAACGCTGGCGGCACAGTGACCCATGTCGGCCTCGGTGAATTCGGCGTCTCCACCGCCAACGTGATGAACGCCGGCGGCTCACTGGTGACCCGTGGCGGCCTGACCCTGAACGCGGACAGCTGGACCAACAGCAGCGTGATTCAGGCGGGGCGGTTGACGGTTAATGTCGGTAACTTTGTGCAGACGGCCAGCGGGCAGTTGCTCGCCTCGAATCAATTGGTGGGGCGTGGCGGGAACTGGACGAACGAGGGGTTGATTGCCAGTGATGGCGGGCTTGATATTCAGTTGAGTGGGACTTACGGCGGTAATGGGCGAGTGAGCAGTCTGGGGGATATGACCTTCAATGCTGCGCAACTGGGCCTGACCAGTCTCGCCAGCATCGGCAGTGGCGGCCTGGGTACGTTCAACATTGGCGGGTTGCTGAACAACACTGGCGGAAGACTGACTTCCAATTACGGCATGACGATCAACGCGGGCAGCGTCAGCAACACCGGTACGCTGGGAGCCGCTCAGGATCTGACAGTCAAGACGGCAAGTCTGGTGAACGATCACGGCTTGTTGTTCAGCGGCGGCAACATGAACCTGCTGGTTAATGACTTCACCAACCAGACGGGCGATGTTTACAGCATCGGCAATCTGACAATTGCCGGCATGAGCGGTGGCCGTGCGAACAGCGTGAATAACCTCGCGGCTTCGATCAATGTCGACGGTGATTTTTCGTTGTCGGCCAATAGCTTCAATAACAAGACAGAAGGGGTGATTGGCGAGGAGAAATTTATTTCCGGGGACATCACCTTCAGCGGTACGACTTTCTACGTTAATGAAAATTTTGAATCGACATCGACAATTACCGGGCCGCAAGCGTCGATTTCAGTAGCAGGTAATCTGACCGCCAATGTTGGAGCTTTCACCAATACCGCGTCGCTGATCTCGGCCGGCAAGAACATAAAGCTCGATGTCGATACGTTCGATAACTTTGGTCTGCAGTCGGGTAATTTCACGCGGATGCGTGTTTATCAACTCGGCGGTTTGCCCAGCAAGCGACCAAGTTGGATAACCGAGGATCTGCAAAAATATGCGGAGCGCAATTCAAAAACCAAATACAGCTACATTCACGGTTGGCACGAGCCCGACAAAGGAGGATCTTTTTGGGAATACCAACCGCTGAATAAACAGGCGCTCTCTGACGTAAACACAAAATTCGGTATCGGCGCCGAAGTGGCAGTGCCGTCACCCATCCTTGCCGGTACAAAGCAACGAGACGACCGCGTTTTCACCAACGGCGGCTCAAGCGTTTCCTCTATCGTCCAGGCCGGCCAGGCCGTAGAGATCAACGCTAAAACCACGATCAACAACGGCAATCTGAACCCGTACACAAACTTCGGCGGTACCGTCAAAGGCACCGCGGACACCGGGGTGAAAAACTCCGCCAAACCTACCGTGGTTTTTCTGAACCCGCAGTTGCCACCAGATCTGGCTCAACAACAAGTCAACCCGCTGGCACTGCCTGGCTTCACGCTGCCAACCGGCGACAACGGTCTGTTCCGACTCAGCGGTAAAGGCGGCAGCGATCCGACACTAGCATCTGGCCCGTCGAGGACAATCGGCTCCATCGCCGTTGCGCCCTTAAGTCATGCGGGCGGCATGCCAGTGAGGAAGGCCACGGATATTCAGTTCGACGGTAGCGATCCTGTATCGATCAAGAACCGCGAACTGGCATTGGCGGCCCGGCCATCGCTCAATCTCAACGATCAGGCGACGCTGATCAATGTCAGCGCGGCCGCCGGGGATGGCCCGGTCGGCGTGTTGCTGCCCAATCGTGGCAACGTTTCGTTCGACGTGCCGCGGGTACAGGGCCTGCCCGACACCAGCGTGCGTTCCAATCCACACAAATACCTGATCGAGACCAACCCGGCGCTCACTGAGCTCAAGCAGTTCATGAGCTCGGACTACCTGCTCGATAAACTCGGCTATGACCCCGACAACAGCGCCAAGCGTCTGGGCGACGGCTTGTTCGAACAGCGCCTGGTGCAGCAAGCCGTTGTCGCCCGTACCGGCCAGCGTTTCATCGATGGGCAGACCTCCGACGAGGCTATGTTCAAGTACCTCATGAATAACGCCGTCGCCAGCAAGAATGAACTGAACCTGTCAGTCGGCGTAACTCTGACCGCTCAGCAAGTGGCAGCCCTGACCCACGACATCGTCTGGCTCGAAGAGCACGAAGTGAATGGCGAGAAAGTGCTAGTGCCGGTGCTGTATCTGGCCCAGGCCAATAACCGCCTGGCACCCAACGGTGCGCTCATCCAGGGCGGCGACGTAACACTGATTGCCGGTACGGACCTGACCAACGCCGGCACGCTTCGCGCCTCCAATAACCTGTCGGCCGAAGCCGGCAACAACCTCTCCAATACAGGATTGATCGAGGCGGGCGAGCGTCTGACGCTCAAGGCCGGCAACAATATCGTCAACAGCGGTGGCGGCATTATTTCCGGGCGCGATGTCAGCCTGACCGCCACTCGCGGCGATGTGATCAACCAACGCGACGTGTATGGCTACGATTCCAGTTACGGCGGCACGCTGCAGCATCGCGACGTACTGAACAACGCCGCGCGGATCGAAGCCGCCAATGATCTCAACATTGGCGCAGGTCGCGACATCAGCAACATCGGTGGTGTCCTGAGCAGCGGACAGGACATGGCGCTCGATGCCGGACGCGACGTCAACATCACCTCGGTCCAGGATCGCCGCACCGACTCGCGCGGCAGCAACTTCCTCAACCAGACCATCACCCAGCACGGCGCTGAAGTGACGTCCGGACGGGATCTGTCGATCAGTGCCGATCGCGACGTGGCAATCGTGGCCAGTCGACTGGATGCCAAGCGCGATCTCAGCGTCGATTCAGGCCATGACATTGTCATTACTTCGGCCGCCGACGAGAGTGACTACTTCTCGCGCAGCAAGAAGCGCGCGAACGAAACCCACAGCATCACGCAACAGTCGTCGGTATTGAACGCCGGACGCGATATCGCGCTGAACGCGGGCAATGATTTGGGCGTTATTGCCAGTCGTATAAAGGCGCAGGACGATGTCAGCCTCGATGCGGTACAGGACATCACGGTAGCATCGGCGAAAGACGAAACCTCTTCGTACTATTACAGAAAAAAGAAGGGTTCGTTCGGACGAAGCAAAACCACACAGTCGGAAAGCTATGAAAGCGAAAACGTCGCTTCGGTAATCGAGGCGGGTCGTGACCTGACGATGAACGTCTCGAAGCGTAAAGATGATGGCGTCAGCCTCGATGGCGGGCGCAACGTCACGATCATCGGCAGTCAATTGAGCGCCGGCAACGATTTGCTAATCGGTGCGACCAATGATGTCGCGGTACTTTCTGGCACCGAAGAGTCAGGCAGTTACAGCAAAAAAACCAAGACTGGCCTGTTTGGTATGTCTAAAAGTGGCAGCAGCCATCTGCAAACCTCGGTGACTCAGGTTGGCAGTGAGTTGAACGCCGGTCACGATGCGGTAGTGATAGCCGGGCGTGATGTTCGGCTGAATGCCAGTGAAGTCAACGCGGATAATAACGCAGAACTGAATGCCGGCCTTGTGGACAAGGCCGGCGATATCACTCTGTCGTCAGCTGATGACCAAGCGTATAGCCGGGCTGAGGAATATAAGAAGAAAGTCGGGCTTTCGCTGAAGGATGCTATCGGTTGGGCCGTCGGTACGCCGGGTTTCGGCGCCGATATGACATTCGCTACTTCGCACAAGGGTGTGCGGGAGGTCGTCAGTTCCGAGAGCATCGGAAGCCAGGTCAACGCAGGCAACGATGCAATTCTGAATGCTTCCCGAGACATCAATATCATCGGCAGTGGGATCAGCGCGGACCACAATGCGTCTCTCAATGCCGGTCGCGATGTCAATGTGGTCGCGTCGATCGACAATCACCGCAGCACTAGTTGGGATACAGATAAGACCGTCGGTATAAAACAGACCATAGACAGCAATGCTTTCACCACCTTCGCCGGCAGTGAAACCATTCAACATGGCGTTAACAGCACGGGCTACACCGCAGCGGGCAGCTCCATCGATGCGGGGATGAATCTTAAGGTAAACGCCGGTCGCGACATCAATCAGCAAGGCTCGGATTTGTCAGCCGCGAACAACATTAACCTCAAAGCTGATCGCGACATCAACATCGATGCCAAGGAGGAGGCAAGCGAAGTCACCATCCGTGACATCATCAAGCGTAACGGCCTCACCGTGACCACGGCCTACAACATCGGCAACACCATTGATGGCCTCAAAGGCACTGGCAAGGGCGAGGATGGGGTCAGCAAAGGATCCAGCGTACTGAAAGCGGTCGATACACTGGACCAGTTCTTCAGCGGACCAAAGTTCGACGGCCACATTGGCGCCTCCAGTGTCAGCTCCAGCAGCACGCAGAGCTCGGTGACACAACGTCCATCGACGCTTTCAGCGGGTGGCGACGTCTCGCTCGACGCCGGGAACAACGTCAACGTCAGCGGCAGCCAGTTCAATGCCGGGCGTGACATCAACGTCAAAGGCAAAGACATCACGTTCGATGTGGCGCACGGTTCCGAAAGCAGCGATGGGCATTCAACCCAGAGCAAGGGCGGAGTCAAAGGTGGCACCACCGGTGGCTTCAAACTTGGCGTGGGTGTCAGTAACGCCGGGACTGAAGACAAATCGAATCAAGGCACTTCGACGGCAACTCAGCTGAATGCTGGCGGCAGTATCAATCTGGATGCGAAAAACGACCTGACGCTGATTGGTACCCGTGCCACCGCGGAGCGGGATATTTCCCTCAAAGCCGCCAACGATCTGAATATCCTTTCCGCACAAAATGCCTATGAGAGTTCCCATGATCGGCGTAGCTGGGGCGCAGAAGGCGGAATCATCGCCGGCCAGGACGGTTTTGGTATCTACGGTTCGGGGAACGTGGGCATCGGCGATCTCAACCGCGAAGGTGTGAAGCAACAGGAAGCCTACCTGTATGCCGGCAATAAGCTGGGCTTCGAAAGCGGGCGTGACACAACGATCGCCGGCGCCACTCTTCGAGGTGACGAGGTCATCGGCGATGTCGGCCGCAACCTCACCGTGACGTCTGTGCCGAACACCGGCAAGGTCGAAGGTAAAGAGTTCGACGCCAGCCTCACGGTTGCAGTCAGCATCGGTGTAACAGCCAGCGGTTCACTGGGGTATGGGGAGACCAGCGGCAAAACCAACTGGGTCGAAAACCAGACGGTGATCAGTGGCAAGAGCAAAGTCGATATCCACACCGAGAAGCACACACAACTCGACGGCTCGGTCATTAGCGCTGACAACCGCAACCTGAAACTCGATACCGACACCCTCGGCCATCGCAACATCACCGGCAAGGATAACGAGCATGGTTATTACCTCAATGTCAGCGGCAGCTATAACCATAACGGCGGCGCCCAGGCTGACAAGCCGAATAAAGGCATGGAAGGAGAGAATAAAAATAGCTGGGCGGTAGAGGGTTACAAGTACGACAAGGATCGTCAGCAGACGCTGAACGCCACCGTGGGTGAAGGTCAGATCGTTGTGCGTAACGACAAGGCCACGGGGCAGGACTCGACATCCGGACTCAATCGCGACGTCAACAGGGCGTATGAGATCACTAAGGATGACGAACATCGAACGACGTTGTACGCCAGCAGTTCCTCAATCGACGCTGTTACCCATCCGGTAAAAACTGTCGAGGGCTGGAGCGATAACGTCGTTGATTTCAAAAAGAACATGCTTGATCAGGCTAAAGCCGGGGCGAGTTTCCTGCAGAACCTGAACCAGGCGATCAATGCTCAGCTTGTCGATATTGATGATGTTTCCCCGACACTTATCGATGAACTGGGTAAAGAGCGTGCACTGGCAGTCACCAAAAACTTCGTTAGACAGGGACTGGACCCCGCCCAGATAAAATCATTGCCTGAGGCAGTCCTGAAAGGGCTGTCCGAGTTTGCGAAACAAGCGGCTGATTACGAAAAGCTGGTGGAGAGTTGTACCGCAAATAATACCTGCCCGCAGATGACGGCTGACCCAACAAGCGGCCCGGATAAACCGGGAACAATGACGCTGCCGCCTATTCCGGTTCCTGCAAGCCTGGTTACTCATGGCCAGCTGGCATTGAATCAAGTACTGGACTTGATTGATCTGACCAAGGATATGCCGACAGAGAAAATTCAGGCCACCGTTATCGCTGTACAAGCGGTGATGGGCCCGATGAAGTTCCTGTTGAGCATGGCCGCCAATGGACTACTCAACGCTGCGTATGGCGACAAAATCGATGAGCTGAAAGATCTGGCCGCGATCAAGCTGGCGGCGAAATTGCTCGGTGAGTCAGAAGAAGAGCTGACGAAGCTTCACGAGACCGCCAAGCAGGAGCACAACGGCGGTAATGAGGAGTACAAATACGACGGCGATGGGTATGTAGTTGCTACGCGTTTCCTGATCGATGCGGTACTTGGGGAATTCAAGTCCCTCGGAATCAAGGCTGTCACCAGAACCGTCGCGGTTGTAAAAAAAGATCCGGCCGATGTACTGGGCGGTCCGCACAAGGAAACCAGCAAACCGGTGAATGATGGATTGGATTCACACCATTGCCCTGCTCAGAAATGCTACAAAGGTGCGCCAATCAGCAGTCGTGATGGTCCTGCCATCAAGATGGATCCAGAGGATCACAAAAAGACCGCGAGTTTTGGTCGTTCCGAAGAGGCCAAGGCTTATCGAGACAAGCAACAAGAGCTGCTCGAGGAGGGGCGCCTGATGGATGCTATTCAGATGGATATCAATGACATCAGAAGTCAGTTTGGCAACAAGTACGATGAAGGAATCAGACAAATGTTGGAGTACGCCTCCAAACTAGATCCGAACGATTTCAGGAGGTAATGACGGTGGATTTTTCATTCCAGGTATTTGGAACGGTAGGACCTCTGAATGGCACCTTGTCCAGAACGCAGGTGCGTAGCATTTTGGGTGGTGATTTTGAGGAGTTTAAGAAAACGGCTGCCTCGTTGAATACGACGGATGCGTTTGTAAGATACGACTTACATGTCTTTTATGACCCTCGAGATGTTGTGAAAGGTGCGGAGTTTTTCGAAAGAAGCGGCGTCACCTGGATGGGGCACAAACTTGTGGGACAAAAATTGTCTCGCATACTGAGCCTGTTCCGCAGTAACGGCATTCAACCTGTCATTGACGATGACGGGTTTGACGTTAGCGAATTTGGTATGAGCTTTTATGTACCGGACATCGAGGACGGTGAGGACGCATTGATCAAATCCCTGTACATCAACCTGCGTACCGATAGGTAATCCTCCATTTTCATGGCTCTGAGGAAACTCCACTTCCACCGCACTCCGGAGGTTTTACAGTGATTACCGAAGACATAAAGATCATCCAAGAGATTTTTCAGGTGGTCGAAGCCGGCATCGTCCATGGCTATGACGCGTTCCGTTATGGCGTGGAGTTGGGGGAGGGCTACATCGAGACGGAGCTGTGCGTTGAGAAAGATGGCGTCGAGGACTGGAACGCTGAAACTGATATTAACGGGGCGATTATCCTTCGTTTGGTCGACCAGCTTCAGGAAAACGCAGTCAAGCGTGGCGAGCCATGGAAGTCATTCGTCCTCTCCTATCGAGAAGGCGAACAAGTCAAAACGAAATTCGCATATTGATTCCGGACTTTCAGATCAAAAGATCGCAGCCTTCGGCAGCTCCTACAGGGGATACGTACCCACTCTGTAGGAGCACCGAAGGCTGCGATCTTTCGCTTTTCACTTCGGATAAAGCGGCGGCAATCCACTCTCACTCACCGGATCCTGCACGCGCTCGGCGGCGGGAATAGTGCGGATCGCCCGCCACAAATCCTCACCCTGCCAGTGCTGTCCCGTCTCGCTGTACAGCGCTCCATTCAACCCATCCAGCGCATCCGACAACGGCACAAACCGCGCCGCCATATCCGCCAGTGTCTCCGGCTGTTGCCGCGCCCAGGCGTCCAGTGCCTGGCGGGTGGCGTGGGGGTCGTTGGCCTGGCTGGCGCGTTTGATGTCGTCGAGCAGGGTGCGTGGGCTCGGGCCGGTCTGGGCGGCGCGGTGGATTGCCGGTTGCCAGCGGGCGCGCCACCAGAGGCCGAAGCCGAGCAGGGTGGTGCAGGCGAGGATCAGGGTGCTGAGTTTCCACCACCACAGGGTGTCGTTGTCGGGCGTGCTCGGTTGCAGGGTGCCGGCCGGGGTGTCGATTTGCAGGCTGGGGTTGTTCGCCACTTGCAGGGTGCGCGCGGGCAGGCTGCTGTGTTCGAGGTGGTCTTCGAAGGTGTTCCACCAGACCACGTCGACGGTTGGCAGGTCGATCGCGCCGCTGCGGCTTGGCACCAGGGCTTCGCGTTCTTCGCGGCTGCCGATGATCCCGCGGTCGCTGCTCTGGTTGCTCAGCACCGGTTGGTCGGGGTAGCGGCGCAGGCCGTTGACGTCGGTGGCGGGCAGGGCTGGCAGTTGCGAGCTGGCGAGGCCTTCGACTTTCAGGGTCAGGCTGCGGGTCAGGGAGTCGCCGACCTGAGTGTGATCCGGTTCCGGGCTCCAGCTTTCGCTGAGGCTGAGGTTGCGCGCCGGCAACCATGGCGCATCGACCGGGTAGGTCAGCGGTTTCGGTTTGACCGTCAGCGGAATCGACGCCGAGCTGACGCGCATCAGTTTGCCGGGTTTCGGCCCCGAGGCGTCTGCCGATGGCGCGGTATCCACCAGCGTGGCGCTGAACGTCTGCGGCGCGATGGTCAGCAGGCCGCTGTGCTGCGGATAGATCGCGTAGCGCATCTCGATCACGCCGTGGCGCAGACCGTTGATGTCTTTCTCGTAGGTGCGCGTGTCGCCAAGTTGTTCGATGCGCGCATCGGCAATTTGCAGCGGGCTCAGGCTGCTGTCGTCGTACAGCGAAACCGAGTGGTAGATGCGCAAAGTCAGGATGGCCTGGGCCTGCACGTAGACGCTGGTCTGATCGAGGCTGGCTTCGATGAACACCGGATCAAGGCTGTTGCTGTCTTCGCGGTTGTCGCTGGCGATCACCTGCACGGTGATCGGCTGGCTCTGTGCTTCGCCCAGTTGCAGCGGCGGAATCACGACGCTGCCGTTTTCTTTCGGCAGCAGGGTGATGATCCAGCGTGTGGTCGCGCGGTTGTCGCCGTTGAGGGTGTTGAGCTGGTTGACCTGGCGCGTGCCGCGCACTTCGAACAGCGCTTCCAGCGCCGACAGATCGGGCTTGCCGAACTGGGTGACGTCGTCAGTTTCGAGGGTGAGCTCGACCGTCTCGCCGGAGTTCAGGCGACTGCGATCCACGCTGGCGGTCAGCTCGGCCGCCTGAGCGGTGGCCGTGCAGATCAGCAGGGGCAGCAAGAGAGCGGTGAAGCGGGTCATCGATTGTTTTCCTGATCCTGATGTTGTTGCTGTTCGTACCAGAATTTGCGCCTGAGCAGTTCGCCCGGGTCGTCCGGGATCTTGCCCAGCCATTGTTCGAGCGCCTGACGCTGCTCGCCTTCGAGGTTGTTCTCGCTCGGGCGCAGGGTCGGCACCGTGTCGGTTTCCTCTTCCTCGTTGCTGCCGGGGATTTCATTGGGGCCGGGCAGCGGCGGGGCGGTTGGCGGCGGTTCGCTGGCCGACTCGGCCGGTTGCGCCTCGCTCTGGGTTTCACTGCTCACCGCCGGAGGGGGCGCGGTAGTGGGCGATGGCTCATCGCCGGGCAGACTTTGTTCGTTCGGCTGGTTGTCCGGTTCGGGCGGCGGCGGGGCGTTTTTCTGCTTCAGCAGGTTTTCCACCAGCGCCTTGTTGGTCTGCGCCGGACGTAGATCCGGTTGCAGTTCCAGCGCCTGTTCGTAGGCGTCGATTGCTGCTTCCAGCTCACCGCTTTTGGCCAGGGCGTTGCCACGATTGTAGTGGGCGCGGGCATCGCTGCCCTCGGCAAAACGCTGAGCGGCGCCACTGTAGTCGCCGGCCTCGTACAACGCCACCCCTTGCCATTGATGATCGTCAAAATGCTGCGCGGCTTCGGCCGGGCGTTTCTGCTTGAGCAGGTGCAAACCTTGCTGGTCGGGTCGCAACCACAAGTCTTCGAAGTCGAAAGCGTAGCTCGGTTGCGGCAGGCACCACAGCAGCGGCAGGCAGAACAGCCAGCCACGGCGCCCGGCACACGCAGCCAGCAACAGCAACGGCAACAGCAGCCAGTAACCCTGATCGGCCCAAGTATCCAAGCGCACGGTCTGGCCGTCGTCGCGCAGGCTGCGCGGGCCGTTGAGCAGGCCAAGAGCGCCAAGATCAGCTTCGTCAAGACGCGCCGGGTGATACTCGCCGCCCACGCTGTTGAGGAAAGTCGCGAGACCAGGGCTGTCGAGTTGCGGCACGCGGATCGCGCCTTGCTCGTCCTTGAGGAAACTGCCGTCTTCCTGGGCAATCGGCGCACCTTCAGCGGTGCCGATGCCGAGCATCAGCAGTTGCGTGGACTCGCCATTGAGCGCACGGCGAATGCCGCGCCGTTCCTCTTCATTGAGCGACGAACCGATCAACAGAATCCGTCCCTGTCCCAGCGCACCTTGCTTGAGCAACGCCAGCGCCTCGTCCACGGCCAGATCGGCGCGGTGGCCGGCTTCCGGCATCAGCGATGGCTTGAGCGCGTCGAGCAGGTTGCGACTGGTTGCCAGATCATCCGACAGCGGCACCAGCGTGTGCGCGCTGCCGGCATAAACGACGATGGCGGTCTGCGCATCGCTGCGCGCCTGCAACAGGTCGAACAGCTTGCGCCGCGCCTGTTCCAGACGCGTCGGCGGCGAGTCGGTGGCGAGCATCTCCGGGGTCAGTTCGAGCACGACTACCAGCGGATCGGCGGGTTTCTGGCTGGTCTGTTCGACGCGCTCCCAGCTCGGCCCGAGCAAGGCCAGAATGGTCAGCAACCACGCCACGCCTAGGGCGATCCACGGCAGTTTGCTCTGGCGACCGCTGCCGCCACTGAGCAGCGCAGCGTGAAATGCCGGCGGCAGAATCATCTGCCAGCGCCCGGCGCGTTTCTGCCGGTGCCAGAGTTGCCAGAGCAGCCAGCCGAGCAGCGGCAACAGCAGCAGCCACCAAGGGCGGAACCAGTGCGGCCAGAGCGCGATCATCGGCGCCTCCGTAGGCGCAAACGCTGCAAGCGCTCACGCCAGTCCGGCAGCGGACTTTGCAAATACAGTTGCTTGGTAAACAGGCGTTGCAGCGGGTTATCCGGCCACAGTTCGCGGACGACCAGCAACAGACTCAACCACAGCGCCAGCGCCAGCGGCCAATGATACAAGGCTTGCGCCGGGCGTGCCTGAGTCGGTTGCTGAGTCACCGGTTCGAGCTGATCGAGGGTGTCCTTGATCGCTTGCAGCTCTTTGCCGTCATGGGCGCGGAAGTACTGGCCGCCGGTGATTTCGGCGATGGCCTTGAGCGCCGGTTCATCCAGATCAAGGCTCGGATTGACCCCGAGCAGGCCGGTCGAGCCGCTGTCCTCGGGATTGGCGCCGATGCCGATCGGATAGATTCTGACGCCTTCGCTGGCGGCCAGTTTTGCGGCGGTCAGCGGATTGATTTCGCCGCCGTTGTTGGCGCCGTCGGTGACCAGAATCAGCACGCGACTTTGCGCCGGGCGCAGGCGCAGGCGTTTCAGGGCCAGACCGATGGCATCGCCGATCGCGGTGTTTTTGCCAGCGATACCGATCCGCGCTTCGTCGAGCCAGATGCGAACGGTGCGCCGGTCAAAGGTCAGTGGTGCTTGCAGGTAGGCCTGACTGCCAAACAGGATCAAACCGACGCGGTCGCCGTCGCGGCTTTCGAGGAAATCGCCGAGCAAGTGCTGCACCAGCGACAGGCGACTGACTTCTTCGTCCTGCCACTGCATGTCGGGAAAATCCATCGAACCGGACACGTCCACCGCCACCAGCAGATCACGGCCACTAGCGGCAATCGGCAGCGGTTCGCCGAGCCATTGCGGGCGCGCGGCGGCGATCAGCAAGATCAGCCACAGCAAGATAAACGGCGCCTGCTGCCGCCACGCCGGCAAGTTGGCGCGGGCGCGGCGGCGGGCGAGGCCTTCGAGGTCGGCGAGGAAACTGACTTTCAATGCCGGCTCGCCGCTGTCGGCCACCGGCAGGATCAGACGCATCAGCCACGGCAGCGGCAACAGCACAAAGATCCAAGGCCAGGCGAACTCAAACATGTTTGCGAATCCACGTGTCGACCGCTTGGGTCAGGCCGGCGATGGCTTTGTCATCGAGTTTGCATTCCGGTTTGTACGCGCCTTCGACCAGCACCATCCAGCGCGTCAGGCCGGCAGCCGGGCAGCGGTTATCGAGGAAGGCCAGCCATTTGCGCCCGTTGAGGGTGTGGCTCTGGCTGTACGGATAGTGGTTGCGGCACAGGCGTTTGAGCAGGCCGTTGAGTTGTTGCAGCCAGGCGCCGGCGGGTGCACCGTCGTAGGGTTTGGGCATTTGCGCCAGTTCGGCGAGTGCGGCGATGCGCACCGGATCCAGCGGCTGCTCGGCGCGCACCAGAGGGCGTTTCTTGATCGGAATGAAACGTCGCAACTTCCACGCGGCAAAACCCAGCAGCGGCAACAGCAAAAGCAGCAGCCACCAGCCCGGCGCCGGCGGCCAGAAGGCAATCGGCGGCGGTGAGATCAGCGGTTGCAGTTGGTCGAGGCCGTTCATCGACCTTTCCCCGGACGCTGCGGGTTCAGGAACTCGCGCATCTGCTCGACCATTTCACTTTGCGTGCTCAACGGCATCAGCAGCACCCGCAGCTTTTGTGCGAGCAATTCCCAGCGAGCGATGCGCGCTTCGGCTTGGGCGCGGTAGGTCTGGCGCAGGTCGAAGTTCAGCGTGTCGATTTCCAGCTGCGCGCCACGTTCGGCGAAGCGCAGCAGGCCGGCAGCGGGCAAGGCATGATCCAGCGGATCGGACAGCGGCAACATCAGCAAATCACAATGCCGCGCCAGCAAACTCAGTTGTTGTTCGGCGCTGTCGGACAACGCGCGCTCATCGCAAATAACGATGGCCAGACTGCCCGGCCGCAGCACTTCCCGCGCCCGGCGCAAGGCCACGCCGAAGGCATCGCGATCCGGCTCGCGCTCGCTGTGCAGCGATTGATTGACCTTGACCAGCCGGTTGAGCAATTGCAGCAGGCTCTGCTTGCTGCGGCGAGGCTTGATTTCATAGTGCTCGTTGTCGCCGAACACCAATCCGCCAACGCGGTCGTTGTGCCCCAGCGCGGCCCAGCCGATCAACGCTGCAACCTGCGCCGCCAGCACTGACTTGAACATCAGCCCCGAGCCGAAAAACAGCCGCGTGCTTTGCTCGACCATGATGAAAATCGGCCGCTCGCGTTCTTCATGGAACAGCTTGGTGTGCGGCTCCTGCGTGCGCGCGGTGACGCGCCAGTCGATGGTGCGCACGTCGTCACCGGCCTGATACACCCGCACCTGATCGAAGTCGACGCCACGGCCACGGAATTTCGAGTGATGCAGGCCGATCAGCGGGCTGCGCTGACTCGGCGTGGAAAACAGCTGTACCTCGCGCACGCGGTGACGCATCTCGATCAGCTCGGCTAGGCTGATGCGGATACCGGGTTCGGAGGGCAGGGCGGCGTTCATGGGGGTCAAGCGACGGCGACGACGTCGAGAATCCGCTGCACCACGCGGTCCTGATCGATGCCAGCGGCTTCGGCTTCGAACGACAGAATGATGCGATGGCGCAACACGTCGAACAGCACGGCCTGAATGTCTTCCGGGCTGACGAAGTCGCGACCGGCCAGCCAGGCGTGGGCGCGGGCGCAGCGATCGAGGGCAATCGAACCGCGCGGACTGGCACCGTAAGCGATCCATTCGGCCATTTCCGGGTCGAACTTGGCCGGGTTACGCGTGGCCATGACCAGTTGCACCAGGTATTCCTCCACGGCGTCGGCCATGTACAAACCGAGGATTTCCTTGCGCGCGGCGAAGATCGCCTGCTGGCTGACCCGACGCTCGGGCTTGGTCTCGCCGTTCAACGCCTCGCCGCGCGCCTGTTGCAGGATGCGCCGTTCGACGGCGGCGTCAGGGAAGCCGATCTTGACGTGCATGAGGAAACGGTCGAGCTGAGCTTCCGGCAGCGGATAGGTGCCTTCCTGTTCGATCGGGTTCTGCGTGGCCATCACCAGAAACAGCGGCGACAGCTCATAGGTGCTGCGCCCGACGCTGACCTGACGCTCGGCCATCGCTTCGAGCAAGGCCGATTGCACCTTGGCCGGCGCACGGTTGATTTCGTCGGCCAGCACCAGGTTGTGAAAGATCGGCCCTTGCTGGAACACGAAACTGCCGGTTTCCGGACGGTAGATTTCGGTGCCGGTGATGTCAGCCGGCAGCAGGTCGGGGGTGAACTGAATACGATGGAACTGGGCTTCGATGCCCTCGGCGAGTTCTTTGATCGCTTTGGTCTTGGCCAGACCGGGAGCGCCCTCGACCAGCATATGGCCGTCGGCGAGCAGGGCGATGAGCAAGCGCTCGATGAGTTTTTCCTGGCCGAGAATCTGCGTTGAAAGAAAGGTTCGCAGCGCCAGCAGCGCTTCACGATGTTCCATCGGTGACTGTTCCTGGAAAGGGGGTGGCCGGGGCGTTCGGATAACGCCGGGGCTGGGGGCGTTACTTTAATCCATCGTGGGGGGCGGCGACTAACGGCATTTGCGCGATTTGTCAGTATCGGCCCTCGTTTGCACTGCGTGGGGCCGTTTCTGGACGTTTTTGCGATTCAGGTCTGCGTGTGCAAGCTGTGCAATATGACCTTGATGGCGGGGCGCTCAAGCAGTTCGAACCATTTGCCTTCATCAACGATGGCGCCTTGCTGCATGACGAGCACGCGGTCAAAACGATGGAGATGTTCAACATCATGGGTGACACATATAAGGCCCTGTCCAGCGAATGTCTTGAATAGCAAATCCCACACTGGTGTAGCGAGTTTCGGTTCAATCGAAGCACTCGGCTCATCAAACAGATTGAATTTGCCCGGTCGATTCAGAAGTCGCAGCAACGAAAGCCGCTTCGCTTCACCTCCGGAGATATTGGTGGCGTTTTCAGCGATGTGACCTCGGCCAATGATTTCATCAAGCTGGAGGCATTGAATTGCCTCGTTCAATGTTTTCGACTGCTCAACACCGAAAAGTACGGACTGTTCAAAACTTCCTTCCAGGAACTGCGGAGACTGGGGGCTGTAACGCACCGTTTCCAGATGAACGCGAGCATTTAAGCGATCTATGCACAGCTCGTCGATGAACAGCCGGGGCCGCACCGAAAAATCCAGTCCTGCCAGCGCTTCGAGTAACGTCGATTTGCCAGCGCCGCTGGGCCCGATGATCGCAACGGATTGGCCCTGTCGGAAGCTGATCTGGCTGGCAATTGATAGCTGCGCAACACCGTTATGGGTGATCTCGCAGGGCTCGAGCCGTAATGTTGATAGGTTATGCAACGCATCAGAGTCATTGCGGCGATCGTTATCGAAGTCAGCAGTTGCAAGTAATTCTTTGAGTCGCCGTTGATCAGCCGAAAATTGATCCAGCACCCGATAGCCTTCGGTCAGCGCCGATACATTCAACAGGAACGTACCAGCAATAGAGGAAATGGCCACCAACTGACCGACGCTGATACTTGCTTGTCCGGACGTCTGATCCATGACTCCCCAAGCCAACAAACCGCCGGTGGACAGGCTGATAAACAAAATCTTCGCCGCGCTCAACAGTCCGCCCGAGCCTGCTACGGTCACCGCAGCATTGGCGTAGCGCTCAAACGCTCGGTTCAAGGGTTGCAGGGCCGTGCGTTCGGCGCGTTCCAGTTTTATCGATTTACCAGCCCTCAAAGTATTGACCAAGGTTGCACTCAGCTCATCCTCCTGGTCATTAACAGCATCGATGTGTTTTCTGCGCCATCGAATGATCCGGTGAGTTGCATAGAGATAACAGCCACCGAGGCCAGCTAGCGCGCAGAAAACCCAGGCTCCGCCCATATACCAGAATGCGCCGGCCACAATAAGAAATTCCAGGCACAGGGGAAAACCCGTAGTGACGAAGAACATCAGCAACTGTTCGTGGGCAGTGATTCCGCGCTCGACCGACTTGATGAAGTGTCCTACTCGCCACGTGCCAAACTGGGAAAAATCCTTGCCCATCAACCGCGCCATCCAATTGATGGAAGCATCCATGACAATTCGCTGGACGAGCTTTGAGAGCAGCAGCGTTTGCAGGGGGGTGGTCATCGACTGAATGCAACCGGCCAGCGTAAAAGCTGCGGTGAAAAAAAGCAGCGTACGCAGCGTTGTGTGATCGGCATCGTTTAGTGAATCGACGATCTTGCCCAATAACAAAGGAGGGGCCAGGGCCAGGATTTTCAGGGTGATGGTCGCGCCTATTGTCATCACCAGCAGGAGTCGATGTTTCTCGCAGGCTGTTCTTATAAATGTCTGCATGAGTATGGGCCTGTGGTCGTTTTGGATCACGCCGTTGGCGTGCTCCTGGTGCCGAGCAAAATGTGCTGAGGAGCTACGGGTTGGCCATTTCTGATTATGTTGAATCGGTCGAGACCCGGGATATAAGTCTGGGTAACTACGTTGGTCCCCGGGTACTCCATGACTGTTCTGAAAAATAGGACTTTGTTCATACCGCTCAGGTTTTTTCGGAGCAAGGCAAGTTGTTCAGGAACAGAGAGTGCAAGCAGGCTTTTTGGCGGCGCCAGGGTATTGAGTTTCAAGTTTTTAACGGGTGCAAAGTCTATCAGCTGTTTCAGTTTCTCGGATTGACAAAGCACATCAAGTACCTTTCGGTCCGCGATTTCATCGTTGGCGTCGTATAAGGCGTTTGATTGGAATTGCTCCGTTACCGCTCTTTGGATGGCGATAAATATGTCCAAAGAACAGCCGGAGCCGATTGCGGATATATGTCGGTCGCCGGGGCCGGTTCGTGGGAATGCAACCGCCAGATAAACTTCTGACTCGTCTTTGATAATGATGATCTGCAAAGCTTCGGCAGCCCGTAGCGCGTATGAGTTGTTGAACAGGGCTTGCGCAAGCAGGGGCGCCGACGGTGAGTAGAGATCTATCGCAGGTATCAGTCTGCAGACGGCCATGAAAAACCGGGACAACAGGTGTCGCTCAATCAGTTCCAGGGTACCGTGCAGCAGTGCTTCTGATTTCGTGCAGCCGAAAGCAGTTCCTGAGTTAGAGGCGTAGCGATTTAAAAAGCGCGTCGGTTGACTCGTTGTTTTACGTTCATCTTTGACCGGATACAGCAGGGCGCATGGCACAAAAAGCCCGGCGCAGCCGTCGAGTGCTGCAAGCTGCAGACACTGTAGAGGCTCGATGTTTTTTCGCAGACTTGTGAAAATGCCGTCCGACTCGACCCCGTTCTGCGAAGCGATGTCACTGCAACCAAGCGTTGTGCAAAATGGCGGCTCGGCGTGAAACATCGCGTAGTGCTCAAGGCTTTCAGCAAGTGCACCTACAAGCGCGTCGGGACCTTTGCCTGCGCCTGATTCAATCAGCGTGTCGTATTCGTTATAGAGTTCGGCAGTAGCGACCAGATTACCGTCATCGACATAGCGCACTCGCGCTTTCAAACCCAGTGTCTGGATAACATTGTTTATTCGGACAAACGCTTCGCTGGATGAAATCTCACGCTCTGACATGGTGAGCCTCGTAGGCTTGAATGCCGAAAGATCGACTTTCGGCATTTTCAGGATTGGCTGATCGGGAGGCCGAGTCAGCGGGTCAGTGAGGCGAAGAAGTCCAGTTCCGTCGCCAGGAAACCTTCAAAGTGGCCCGAGCCATAAGGCAAATCCTCAGGTGTTTATTTCAGAACGTTTTCTACCCATTACATATGACTCCATTGAATATCACGTTGTCGGCACTTTTTTGTGCGCCGAGCTTGCATGTTTTTTTGCAAGCGCAACGAGTAATAACAAGGGAGGGGTGGGCCCGCAATCAGACGGCTTCCGATGATTGCGTAGGGCACTTCTTGAGGAGTAGTAGGATCGAACTTCGTGCTGTTAAACACAGCGGTGTTCTATGCGGAAAATTAGCGCGAATTATGGTTTGCAGGTGTTTAGAACTTGTAGAGGTGTCAATCAGCGTGCAATTAATGACGATGGCATAAGAGGCGATCAAATGCCGTCGTCATTTATCTTGTCATGCGAGCCGAACTGGTTATTCCAGATTAATTACAAAAGTTCCTGTTCCATCGAGAATATTCTTCAAAGTCTCAACAACCTCATCCATATCCACCATATACGGGTTGAAGCTGATCTCCAGCACATCATCGCCATTCAACGCATCGGCATCCGCCGCAGCAATCTCGATCTTCAGCAGTTCCGACGTCAGCGTGACCTTCACCCCGTCAAGCGTCGAAGGCTCGCCATCCAGGGTGATCTCCAGCTCATCCTCATCCGGATAACGACTCATCAGGAACATCTCGCCCTTGTCGCTGTGGCAGCAGAGCATGGCCATGTTGTCTTCTTCGTCGTCGCACGGGTTGACGATCAGTAGGGCGGTGGTCATTTGCATGGGGGAAATCCTGGGCAGTGGCGGCGGTGAATCTGTTCGAAGGCGCGATTTTGCCAGTCTCTGCTCGTTCGCGCTGCCTGCATCGGCAAAAAGTCGCAAAGCAGGACATTTCCGTCGCCCGGTTCCGAGTAGCAAGAAGGGAAAATCCGACGCCAGCGTAAGGCAATTACCGGATGCGCAAAATCCACCCGAAATTGCGATTTTTCGCTTGTGATGTCCACCTTTTTGCCGTTAGTTTCGCCGCTCTTGCGCAACGGAGTGCGTTACCAAAACCCCAAAAAAGGACCTTTGCCATGACTCAATATTTCGAACGCGCCGAAGAAATTCGCCACCTGTCTGACGAACAGATCGAGGAGATCTACAAGCGCTATCTGGAAGGTGAGAAAACCGCGCAGCTGATGGCGCAATTCCAGATTCCTTCCACGGTGCGCAGTCTGCTCAAGGTTCTGCCACCGTTCGTCAGCACTGACCTCACCTGTCCTTACTGTGAACTGCCGATGTGGATGCGCCGCTACGCCAGAGGTACTCCGCTTTCGTTGCGCAGTGCATTCAAATGCGTACGCTGTGAGCACCAGCACAGTGTCCCCGGCGCCAATGGCCGCCACACAGCGTGCAACTGCACAGAATGTTTCAAGGTTCGCCAGCAGCAACTGGCCGCCCGGGCAGCGCGGGACCGTCTGGAGTTGCAGGCCAGATATGGCGCGCAACTCCCTGCAGTGCCTTACGCCAATCTGGGCTTTGTGCAGAAGTTGACGTTGCTCGCCTTGCTCGATGATGGCTACGGGGCAAACGTTGAATGGATTGCGCCGTTGAACGCGCCATCCCGAGAAGAGCTGCTTGCCCTGACGTTCGAGGCGCGGGAAGAGTTGCTCAAAAGCCTGCACGAAGCCGGGGTGCTGGCGGTTTCCACCGAATCCGATATCAACGCCTTCGATCGCAGCGAGGGCTGCAGTATTCGCGAGTACAGCGCCGTGCGCTGGCTGCCCAACGTCACGCTGGATGGCTTGGCGCGCTGTACCCGAGAGAATCTGTATCTGGCGCTGTATCAGGAATTGTCGGGCAGCGTAAAGGCGGCCTGGAAGAGCGAAATCTATTCGCTGGTCTTCAGTCTCGCCCGCGAAGAGTCGCTTCAATACATTCGTGTGCTGGCCAGTGAGGTGGATTTCGCCTTCACGGCCGAGGCCCGTGCCGAGGAGGTGGTCGGGCAGTTGCTGCAGGACTTCTCGGTCAGTCAGCTGTATTACTTTGCCCGGCTGGCCGTGAGAAACGCCGCGCATTTCTATGCCACCGGCAATTCCAAGGGGCGCAGTCACGCCTCCAACACCATTCCGCGCAACATGCTGGGCACGGCGCAGGACGCGCTCGCCCGTAACTGGCGCAAGAACGGCCATCGCGATTCGCGAGTACCGCAAACGGCCTTGCAGCGCTTGCTCTACGACGTGGTGCTCAAGGACAGCGGCGCCGGATTCTCCAAATCGCCGGGCATGTACTGGCGCGACGAACTGGTTCCGCAATTCTTCAGCGCCGTAGCGTTCGACAGCGACTTGCTGGGCAATCTGCGCCTGTTCTGCCGCGAATGCGATTCGAGCAACATTGACGCCAGCATGGACAAGCAGATCCTGCAGACGATGTGCTACGACTGCGCCACGGTGAGCAAATTCAGAGCCTTTGAGGAACTGCCGGACTGATCCGCGTCAACCGCCAGCGCTGAACCGGATGCCACGCTCAGGGTCGATAACAGGGCCTTGGGCGTTTTCGTTTCCGGATATGTAACGTTCCCAAGGATTGTCCTGGCACGAAAGTCCCGTGAAACCGGGGTATCGAGCCTGCATTTCAGCTCACGCCTGCTAGTGTTGATGCAGGCCAAACCCTGCATTTACGTGCCAATGACCGAATATGTCGCAGCACCGCAAGCAGACACATTGTCGCACCCATTAAGCTGCGCAACGGATGAGCACCCGTAAAGGCATTGTCGGCAGTGCTGGCAGTCGCTTTTGCAGATGCTCATTCATGGAAGGTGAATGTGACCTGAGTGTCCCGTCCAGCTTCACCCACCTGTCTCCCTGTTTCCTCTGCCCGAGAATCAGGAACAGGGCGACACCAGCCCCGAAAGGGGTGTTGCACGCGACGCTTTCCATCAATAACAAGCTTAAGCGGAGTACCACAGATGGCGTTCTTCACCGCAGCCAGCAAAGCCGACTTCCAGCACCAACTGCAAGCGGCACTGGCGCAGCACATCAGTGAACAGGCACTGCCACAAGTGGCGCTGTTCGCTGAACAATTCTTCGGCATCATTTCCCTGGACGAGCTGACTCAACGTCGCCTCTCCGACCTCGCTGGCTGTACTCTCTCTGCGTGGCGCCTGCTTGAGCGCTTCGATCACGCGCAACCGCAAGTGCGTGTCTACAACCCCGATTACGAACGTCACGGCTGGCAGTCGACCCACACCGCGGTCGAAGTGCTGCACCACGACCTGCCATTTCTGGTCGACTCGGTGCGTACCGAGCTGAACCGTCGCGGCTACAGCATTCATACCCTGCAGACCACCGTGCTCAGCGTGCGTCGTGGCAGCAAGGGCGAATTGCTGGAAATCCTGCCAAAAGGCAGCACCGGCGAAGGCGTGCTGCACGAATCGCTGATGTACCTGGAAATCGACCGTTGCGCCAACGCGGCCGAGCTGAACGTGCTGAGCAAAGAGCTTGAGCAGGTGCTAGGTGAAGTGCGCGTCGCCGTTGCTGACTTCGAGCCGATGAAAGCCAAGGTGCAGGACATCCTCACCCAGCTCGACAACAGCGCCTATCCGGTCGATGCCGACGAAAAGAACGAAATCAAGAGCTTCCTGGAATGGCTGGTGGGTAACCACTTCACCTTCCTCGGCTACGAAGAGTTCGTGGTTACCGATCAAGCCGATGGCGGCCACATCGAGTACGACCGGAACTCCTTCCTCGGCCTGACGAAACTGCTGCGCACCGGCCTGACCTACGAAGACCTGCGCATCGAAGACTACGCCGTGTCCTATCTGCGCGAACCGACCCTGCTGTCGTTCGCCAAGGCTGCGCACCCGAGCCGTGTGCACCGTCCGGCTTACCCGGATTACGTGTCGATCCGTGAAATCGACGCCGACGGCAAAGTCATCAAGGAACACCGCTTCATGGGCCTGTACACCTCGTCGGTGTACGGCGAGAGCGTGCGGGTCATCCCGTTCATCCGCCGCAAGGTCGAAGAAATCGAGCGCCGCTCCGGCTTCCAGTCCAAGGCTCACCTGGGCAAGGAACTGGCACAGGTCCTCGAAGTGCTACCGCGTGACGACCTGTTCCAGACCCCGGTCGACGAACTGTTCACCACCGTGATGTCGATCGTGCAGATCCAGGAACGCAACAAGATCCGCGTGTTCCTGCGCAAAGACCCGTACGGTCGCTTCTGCTACTGCCTGGCCTACGTGCCGCGCGACATCTATTCCACCGAAGTGCGCCAGAAGATCCAGCAAGTGCTGATGGAGCGCCTGAAGGCGTCCGATTGCGAATTCTGGACCTTCTTCTCGGAATCCGTGCTGGCCCGTGTGCAGCTGATCCTGCGCGTCGATCCGAAGAACCGCCTCGACATCGACCCGCTGCTGCTGGAAAAAGAAGTGGTTCAGGCCTGCCGCAGCTGGCAGGACGATTACGCCGCACTGACCGTCGAAAGCTTCGGCGAAGCCCACGGCACCAACGTGCTGGCCGACTTCCCGAAAGGCTTCCCGGCCGGTTACCGCGAGCGTTTTGCCGCGCATTCGGCCGTGGTCGACATGCAGCACCTGCTGAGCCTCAACGAAAAAAATCCGCTGGTGATGAGCTTCTATCAGCCGCTCGGTCAGGTCTCCGGCCAGCGCGAGCTGCATTGCAAGCTGTATCACGCCGACACGCCGCTGGCGCTGTCCGACGTCCTGCCGATTCTGGAAAACCTCGGCCTGCGCGTACTGGGTGAATTCCCGTATCGCCTGCGCCACACCAACGGCCGCGAATTCTGGATTCACGATTTCGCATTCACCGCCGCTGAAGGTCTCGACCTCGACATCCAGCAACTCAACGACACCCTGCAGGACGCGTTCGTCCACATCGTGCGCGGCGATGCCGAGAACGATGCGTTCAACCGTCTGGTGCTGACCGCCGGTCTGCCATGGCGCGACGTGGCGCTGCTGCGTGCCTACGCCCGCTACCTGAAGCAGATTCGTCTGGGCTTCGATCTGGGTTACATCGCCAGCACTTTGAACAACCACACCGACATCGCTCGCGAGCTGACCCGGTTGTTCAAGACCCGTTTCTACCTGGCACGCAAGCTCGGCAGCGACGATCTGGAAGACAAGCAACTGCGTCTGGAACAAGCGATTCTGACTGCACTGGACGATGTTCAGGTGCTCAACGAAGACCGCATCCTGCGTCGTTACCTCGACCTGATCAAAGCCACCCTGCGCACCAACTTCTATCAGACTGACGCCAACGGCCAGAACAAGTCGTACTTCAGCTTCAAGTTCAACCCGCATGCGATCCCTGAGCTGCCCAAGCCAGTGCCGAAGTTTGAAATCTTCGTCTACTCGCCACGCGTCGAAGGCGTGCACCTGCGCTTCGGCAACGTTGCTCGTGGTGGCCTGCGCTGGTCCGACCGTGAAGAAGACTTCCGTACCGAAGTGCTCGGCCTGGTAAAAGCCCAGCAAGTGAAGAACTCGGTCATCGTGCCAGTGGGCGCGAAGGGCGGCTTCCTGCCGCGTCGCCTGCCACTGGGCGGCAGCCGAGACGAAATCGCGGCCGAGGGCATCGCCTGCTACCGCATCTTCATTTCCGGCCTGTTGGACATCACCGACAACCTGAAGGACGGCGCCCTGGTGCCGCCGGTCAATGTCGTGCGTCATGACGACGATGACCCGTACCTGGTGGTCGCGGCGGACAAGGGCACTGCAACCTTCTCCGACATCGCCAACGGCATCGCCATCGACTACGGCTTCTGGCTGGGTGACGCGTTCGCCTCCGGTGGTTCGGCCGGTTACGACCACAAGAAAATGGGCATCACCGCCAAGGGCGCGTGGGTCGGCGTACAGCGCCACTTCCGCGAACGCGGCATCAATGTTCAGGAAGACAGCATCACCGTGGTTGGCGTCGGCGACATGGCTGGCGACGTGTTCGGTAACGGCCTGTTGATGTCCGACAAGCTGCAACTGGTCGCGGCATTCAACCACATGCACATCTTCATCGACCCTAACCCGAACCCGGCGACCAGTTTCGTCGAGCGTCAGCGTCTGTTCGACCTGCCGCGTTCGGCCTGGACCGACTACGACACCAGCATCATGTCCGAAGGTGGCGGTATCTTCTCGCGCAGCGCGAAGAGCATCGCGATCTCGCCGCAGATGAAAGAACGCTTCGACATCCAGGCTGACAAGCTGACCCCGACCGAACTGCTCAATGCCTTGCTCAAGGCGCCGGTGGATCTGTTGTGGAACGGCGGTATCGGCACCTACGTCAAGGCCAGCACCGAAAGCCACGCCGATGTCGGCGACAAGGCCAACGATGCACTGCGCGTCAACGGTAACGAGCTGCGCTGCAAAGTCGTGGGCGAGGGCGGTAACCTCGGCATGACCCAACTGGGTCGCGTGGAATTCGGTCTCAATGGCGGCGGTTCCAACACCGACTTCATCGACAACGCCGGTGGCGTGGACTGCTCCGACCACGAAGTGAACATCAAGATCCTGCTGAACGAAGTGGTTCAGGCCGGTGACATGACCGACAAGCAACGCAACCAGTTGCTCGCGAGCATGACCGACGAAGTCGGCAATCTGGTGCTGGGCAACAACTACAAGCAGACTCAGGCCCTGTCCCTGGCGGCGCGCCGTGCCTACGCGCGCATCGCTGAGTACAAGCGTCTGATGAGCGATCTGGAAGGCCGTGGCAAGCTGGACCGTGCCATCGAATTCCTGCCGACCGAAGAGCAACTGACCGAGCGCGTCGCTGAGGGCCACGGCCTGACCCGTCCTGAGCTGTCGGTGCTGATTTCCTACAGCAAGATCGACCTCAAAGAGCAGCTGCTGGGCTCGCTGGTGCCGGACGACGACTACCTGACCCGCGACATGGAAACGGCGTTCCCGCCGACCCTGGTCAGCAAGTTCTCCGAAGCCATGCGTCGTCATCGTCTGAAGCGCGAGATCGTCAGCACGCAGATCGCCAACGATCTGGTCAACCACATGGGCATCACTTTCGTGCAGCGACTCAAAGAGTCGACCGGCATGAGCCCGGCGAACGTGGCTGGCGCTTACGTGATCGTGCGCGACATCTTCCACCTCCCGCACTGGTTCCGTCAGATCGAAGCGCTGGACTATCAGGTTTCCGCTGACGTGCAACTGGAACTGATGGACGAGCTGATGCGTCTGGGCCGTCGTGCCACGCGCTGGTTCCTGCGTGCCCGCCGCAACGAGCAGAACGCTGCCCGTGACGTCGCGCATTTCGGTCCGCACCTGAAAGAACTGGGTCTGAAACTCGACGAACTGCTCAGCGGCGAAATCCGCGAGAACTGGCAGTCGCGCTATCAGGCTTACGTCGAAGCCGGTGTGCCGGAATTGCTGGCGCGTATGGTGGCGGGTACTTCGCACCTGTACACGCTGCTGCCGATCATCGAAGCCGCCGACGTCACCGGGCAGAACCCGGCCGAAGTGGCCAAGGCTTACTTCGCCGTCGGCTCTGCACTGGACATCACCTGGTACCTGCAACAGATCAGCGCTCTGCCGGTTGAAAACAACTGGCAGGCTCTGGCCCGTGAAGCGTTCCGTGATGACGTCGACTGGCAGCAACGGGCGATCACCATCTCCGTCCTGCAACAGGGCGACGGCTCGCAGGACGTGGAAGCACGCCTGGCGCTGTGGATGGCCCAGCACGAAAGCATGATCGAACGCTGGCGCGCCATGTTGGTGGAAATCCGTGCTGCGAGCGGTACGGACTACGCCATGTACGCGGTGGCCAACCGTGAACTGCTGGATCTGGCGTTGAGTGGGCAAGCGATCGTGCCTGCGATCACTGCGAATGCCGAGCTTGAACTGGCGTAAGTAGTGGCTGAATGAAGAAGCCCCGCTCTCGAAAGAGGCGGGGCTTTTTCTTGTCTGTCATTCAGAACGTATCGGCGCAGCGAAAGGCGAAGCTACCGACGCCGTCCGTACGGGGCAGGGATGTTCCGGCTACGACAATCTGATTGTCCTGAATGGCAAGGCCTCCCGCCATGTCGAGCACGCCGGTCAGATTGATGACCAGCACACCGTCGTCGGCAAAATCGCGATCTGGATAGCCGTCCGATTTGAACTGGGCAATGACGATTTCCGAGTCTTGTTCGCCGTGGGTGCTGGAAAGCACCACGATGTGTCCGTCCCTCAGCGTGCCAGCAGTCCATTGGATGCCGAAAAGGGCTTTTGGATAGGACGTCAGGACTGGCCTCCCTTCATTGAAGTCGATGGCGTATTTCCCGTTCCTGTCGACACAAACCAGGACGCCCTGGTGAACAAAATCCTTCGAGGTGGCGCTACCGATGCCAAGGATGTTGCCACCAGGCATTTCGACCAGCTGGTTGATCTGACTGAGCTTGTCCAGGCGGTCGAACAGGGCAAAACCGTTATCGCCAAAGCTGCTGACAGGCTTACCTGTGGCGTCGAAGAGGGCGATCATTGCGCGGTAGCGGTTTTCACGTGAAACGTAACCTGCGATGGCGAATTTGCCGTCCTGGAGCCGGATCAGTGAGCCAGCCCACGTGAAGTTGGCCAGGTATCGAATCACGACGTAACCCTTTCCCTGGCCAAACGCAGTGTCCAGAGCCCCGTTGCTTTGCAGTCTGATCAAAAGACCGCATTGGTCATTGGGGGAATATCGATGGTTGCTCAACACCATCAGTTTTCCGTCGTCCAGTTCAATGGCATGGCCACTGTAATCGGATGCCGTAGTGCGTTTTTGCCCAAGTTCGATGTCGGACGACGTGAGGGCGGGCGACGGAATCGGATCAACGAAGACTACGCCGTTGACGCCAAATGCGGTCTCGGGCGTTCCGTCATTGCGAAACATTGCCAGGCAGCGTTGTGGCTGTGCGTATTCGTGTAGATAAAAGGCACCCTGAAGCAACAGATTTCCGTTCTTGAGGATGCTGATGCTGCCACCCGTGGATTTATAGCCCGGAGCGAAAACCCCGCTGGCTACGCCATCCCGGGCAAACGAAGTGTCCTGTGTGCCGTCAGGCTTCAATCGCACAATGGCGAACTTGTTGCCCGGACTTGCGGCGATCAGCAGCTTGCCGTCCGCCGCGACGGCAACTGCGTTGGCGAAGCCGTTTTCCTGATCGGGATATTTAAACCAGGTGAGGCCATTTTTATCGGGGCCGAAAGTGGGGTCCAGATTATGCACAGCGGTGTCTTTTACTTCAGTCATGGTCTGCTCCTCGAATACGCTGTTTTTGCGTAAAGCGATCAGTCGATAGGGACCGGCAAATCAACGCAGTGCTGGTATTTGGGGAGCTTTCGGTCGCGCTGTCCACTGTCAGACCTGACAGTGGACAGCGGCGGATGATTGTGGATTTGGAAGACGGGATGGCCTGTCTTGCCGGGGATTTAATGTCTGAGGGATTTTGTGGTGTCTGGTCTGGCGCCTTCGCGAGCAGGCTCGCTCCCACGGTTGATCGCATTCCAAATGTGATCAGGCAGCCATCAGTTTTCCAGCGGGATCAGCACCTGCTCGTTCGGGGCCATCACCATGAACACCAGCAACCTGGCAGGCTTGGTTGAGCTGGCGTTTTTCGACACCAGATGCTCGGAGCCGGCCGGCTCGTACCAGAACTGGCCCTTTTTGTAAGTGATCGCCTGTTCGCCCTTGACTTGGGAAATCACTTCGCCGTCGAGCACGTAAGCCATCGCCGTGCCTTCGTGTTTATGGGCGATCGAGGATTGCCCCGGCTGGTAGTCGACTTCGATCATCATGGCTTTCTTGCCGGGGGCGTTTTTCAGCAGTTGTTCCTGCAGGACGGTGATTTTTTCGGATGGATCGTGGGCCATTGCCGAAGCGGAGAAGGTGAAGGCGAGGGCTGCGGCGACGAGGTGCAGGGCTTTCATGGAGGGTTACCTGTGATGGTGGGGGTGTGCTCACAGTAGGCCGCAATGTGGCCGGTTCAAACGGCCAATATTCGCGAAGATCAGGTGACCAATTGGCCTTGGAAGGATTTCGGTGTGGCGCAAATCGCCTTCGCGAGCAGGCTCGCTCCCACAGTTGACCGCATGTCAATGTGGGAGCGAGCCTGCTCGCGAACGGGGCATATCAGACGATAGGGAAGCTGTTGAAATCGACGCTATTGGCCAGGCGGCTATCGATCAGGTCGATAAACCCCTGTGCCTCGGGCCGGTTGAAATGCGCCTGCATCGCCGCTTCCGACTGCCAGCGCGCGCTGACCGTCCAGCGGTGGCTGTCCTCGGGGCAGCGGTCGACCAGGTAGGAATCGCAGCCCGGAGTTTCGCGCAGGGTGTCGACGATCTTCTGCAATTGCTTGCCGAGCTCTTCCGAGCGGCCCGCAACCGCCTTGACCTCAACCGTGTTGATCACTTCGTTGGACATTGCTCACACTCCTGAATCAGGCCGGACGAATCCTGCTCACTGAGGGATAACGCCTGTGCAGAATAGGCCTGCCGCCGTGAATCACCAATAACCAATCGGCGGTAAAAGCCTTATACCAACGGCTCATGACAGCTGTTCGAGGATGTCGCGCAGGCGATCGAGGGCGATGTCGATGTCGAGGGTTTCGATGGCGCCGAAACCGAAGTAAAGGCCTTCTTTCGCCGGCTGCTGGTAGTAGAAACCACTGATCGCATACAGGCCGACCTCAACCTTTTTCGCCAGCTCGATGACCAACGGCAAATCGATAGGCACCTTGCAGAACACCGCCATGTGAAACCCGGCGCTGGCCGGCACGGCTTGCAGCCATGGCGCCAGATCCGTCGCCATGCGCTCCAGGATGCGTTCGCGGCGTTGCGCGTAGATCGTGTGGCAGCGGCGGATGTGCTTGAGCAGGCAACCCTCGGCGATGAACTTGGCCAGCGCCCATTGCGGCAGAGTCGAGGCGTGCAGATCGGTGAGCTGTTTGGCGCGGATCACTGCCTCGATGATCGACGGCGGCAAGATCGCGTAGCCCAGGCGCAACTCCGGCAGCAGGGTTTTCGAGAAGGTGCCGACGTAGGCGACGATACCGCGCTGATCGAGGTTGTACAGCGAATCGGTGGGCCGGCCCTCGTAGCGGAATTCGCTGTCGTAGTCGTCCTCGATGATGATCGCGCCGAGCTCGTGGGCACGGGCAAGCAGGGCCTCGCGGCGCGCCTGACTCATCGCCATGCCCAGCGGAAACTGATGCGATGGCGTCACATAGATGAGCCGGGTGCCATCGGGAATGTGCTCGACCTGAATGCCCTCGGCATCCACCGGCACCCCGACCACCTCCGCGCCATGCGTGCCGAACAACAAGCGCGCGGGCGGATAGCCGGGGTCTTCCATGGCCACCAGACTGCCGGGACGGGTCAATACGCGGGCAATCAGGTCCAGCGCCTGCTGCGCGCCGTTGCATACGACGATGTCCTCGTCCTGACAGTTGATGCCACGGGAAAACGCGATGTGCCGAGCGATCGCATTGCGCAGCGCCGGCAAGCCTTCGGCGACGCTGTAGAAACCTTTCGACTGCGCCATCTGCCGCATCGCGTGGGCGACGCAGCGGCGCCAGTCGTCGTGGGGGAACTGGCCTTTGCTGGTGGCGCCGCCGATGAAGTCGTAGCGCAGCGAACCTTGCAGCGTCGGGTGACGGAGGAACACCGGCAGATTGCGCCAGCTCTCGATCACCTCGGCACTGGCCAGCTCGGTGTGGCTCTGCTGGCGCTGCACCTGTGCCGGGCGGGCGTTGACGTAGGTGCCTTTGCCGATCACGCCGGTGAGGAAGTTTTCGTAGGTCAGCTGCGCATAAGTGTCGGAAATGGTCTTGCGCGAAATGCCCAATTGCTCGGCCAGCAAGCGGCTCGGCGGTAACTGCGTACCCGCCGCCAACCGCCCGGATTCAATCGCCGCGCGCAGCTGCTGATACAACTGACCGGCAAGATCCTTGCGGCCGTTGATCACGACATGAAGTTCCATACCGACGAGGCTCCCGGGTGTTGAGTGAAGTGTCGGTCAGATTAGCGTTGTTGGGCTTTTGGCAGTAGTTGCGTGGAGTAAAAACCGCAAATTGGCGCAAGTCCCTGTGGGAGCGAGCCTGCTCGCGAAGGCGGTGTGTCATTGAACAGATTCGTTGTCTGACACTCCGCTATCGCTGGCAAGCCAGCTCCCACAGTTTTTGCGGCGTGCACAAATCTTGTGAACGACGTTAAACCTTGTGGGAGCTGGCTTGCCAGCGATGGCGGTGGCGCAGTGGATGAATATTTGTCTGGGAAACCGCTTTCGCGAGCAGGCTCGCTCCCACAGGTATTGCGTTTGGCCGAGGTTCATTGGTGTAGCCGGAATTCATGGAATTGGGGCTGTAACACAGCCTGCACAGCCCTTACCGTGAAACTCATCATTCCGCCTGCCGAGAGCCGCGCCATGTCCCTGCGTCTGGATTACTACAACGCTTCGCCCAAGGCGATGAAAGCGATGATTGCCATGGAGGCGCTGACCGCCAACTTGAGCATCGAAGCGCCGCTGCTGCAATTGATCCGGATCCGCGCTTCGCAACTCAACGGCTGCGCATTCTGCACCGATATGCACTCGGTGGACGCGCGACGAGCCGGGGAGAGTGATCGGCGCCTCTATGCGGTCGCGGTGTGGCGCGACAGCAACTTCTTCAATCCCCGCGAACGGGCGGCGCTGGCCTGGGCCGAGGCAGTGACGCTGTTGGCCGAAAGCCACGTGCCGGATGACGTCTACCAGCAAGCGCGCGAGCAATTCGATGAAGGCGAACTGGTGGACCTGACGGTTGCAGTCAGCACCATCAACAGCTGGAATCGTTTGGCTGTCAGCTTCCGTCAGACCCCGAGTGACTGAAAGCACCCATCCCTGTCTGATCGTTCCCACGCTCCGCGTGGGAATGCAGCCCGGGACGCTCTGCGTCCCATTGGAACGCGGAGCGTCCCTTGAGGCACTCCCACGCAGAGCGTGGGAACGATCAACCTGCCTAATTCGCCGGCCGCTGCGGTTTCACCGAGGTGCCAAACGTATTCCCCATCCGCGTACTGGTCGCCGCCGGTGTCGCCAGCCCGACCTGATTCGGCGCGCGCTTGTGCACCGGCACATTCAACGCTTCCATATTCTTCTGCGCCGCCGCCGCGCCGTCGGGATTGTTGCCCATCTGCTGGCTCAGGCAATCGTAATTCGGCGCCTTGTAACCGCCGACCGTGACCTCGACACAGCCCAGCGGCTCTTCCGCCTGCGCCGCGCCCACTGTCATCAGCAAGACCCACATCCACCGCGTTTTCATGTCCGCCTCCTGGCCCGCCCGAATGGGCCGCTCTGGGGTTTGAGTCTAGTGCAAGCGCGGCGCAAAACCCGTGATGGTTTTTTTGCACCGCCCGTCATACCAGAGTCATAAATGCCCCGCAGGATAGCGATTTTCAGGGGTGCGCCAGTCGTGCAGCGAGGCAGTTCGCGGATCAGTCTTCAGCGCTCGGCGACGCTTGTGCGCCGCGCGGGTCTGGGGTGGCTGCTCGGTCTGCTGGCCAACGCGGCCAATGCTGATCCGGCAGCGGCGGATATGCGCCTGACCTTGCACATCCCGGCTCAGGAGCTGGCCCGGGCGCTGGATCAGTACAGCCGCGCCACGGGCGTCGCCGTGCTGGTCGATAGCCAGTTGAGCCGGGGCCGCCGCTCCCTCGCTGTGGATGGCGAATACACCGCCGCCGATGCCTTGCGCCATTTGCTCGGCGGCACCGGGTTGATGGCGCGTTACGCCCGGGCCGATGCGTTCACTCTACAAGCGGCGCAGGTGGAAGATCTGCCGGTGCCGACGGACAAACCCACGCCGGCCGTTGTCGCGGTCAACCGCAGTTACGCGACGGCGGTGCAAGCGGCGATCGAGCGCAAGCTGTGTCGTTCGCCGCTGACCCGCCCGGGCAGTTATCGCGCGGTGTTGCAGGTGTGGGTCGGGCGCGACGGCGTGGTGCAGCACAACCGGTTGGTCACTTCGACCGGCGATGTACGGCGCGATAAAGCGCTGGTGGAAAGTTTTCGCAACCTCACAATCGATCGGCCGACGCCCAGCGCCTTGCGCCAGCCGGTCACGTTGCTGTTGTTACCGGAGTCGTCAGGGAAGCGCATGGAATGCACGAGATGGGAAGGAGTTTCCGGGGGATGAAAGACGCCGGACAAAGCGTGATGGGCCAGCTGTTCCTCAGCTCCTACGAGGATTTTCGCGTGCGCCTGCGCCGCCGCCTCGGTTCCGAGGACCTGGCCAATGACGTGCTGCACGAAACCTGGCTGCGGGTCGATCGCATGGAGACCCCGCCAAACCTGCTCAAGCCCAACGCCTACCTGTATCGCATGGCCCTGAACATCGCCGCCGACCGCCGTCAGGCCGATGCGCGCCTGCTCACCGGCACCGAAGTCGAGGAACTGCTGCAACTGGGCGACGAAGCCCTCGACCCGGAGCGGGTGGTCGGTGGGCAAAAGGAGATGCAGGCCCTGCTTAGCGCCTTGTACGAACTGCCCGCACGGCGTCGGCGGATCTTCATCGCCGCGCGGCTGGAAGAGGCGCCACACCTGGAAATCTCCCAGCGTTTCGGCATTTCCACGCGCATGGTCGAGAAGGAAATCAAAGCCGCGCTGGGCTTCTGCGCAGCAAAACTGGAAAGAAAAGTGTTTCAGCGGTTCGGTCGCGGGGCCGGAAAACCGTCTAGCGAATAGTGACCCGATTAATCCGTTGAGAATTTGCGCGTTTGAACATCTTTCGACTGAAACCCGCCGAGCCTTCGGCCACCGAGTTGCTGCACAGCGAAGCCCGCGACTGGCTGATCCTGCTGACCTCGGGCCGCGCCACCGTCGCCGACGCTCGCGCCCTGCGCGAATGGTGCGCGCAGAGCGGCGAACATGCCCAGGCGTTCGAAGAAGCCAAGCGGCTGTGGCATCACCTGCAACCGGCCGCCGAAGCGTTGCAGGGCCGACGCGGCTTCGGTCGACGGGCATTTCTCGGCGGCGCGATTGCCGCATCCGCCGCATTCCTGCTGGTGCGCGGCACCATTCCCGGCGGCTTCGAAGGACTGGGCGCCGACTACATCACCGAAGTCGGCCAGCAGCGCCGGGTCGAACCGGCGCAAGGCGTCAGCCTCGAACTCAACACCCAGACCCGCATCAACCAGCGCAGCGTCGAAAACGGCGTGCAGGGCTTCGAACTGGTGAGCGGCGAAGTCGAAGTGCAAACCGCACGCCTGCCACTGGCGATGCAGGCCGGAGCAGGGTGGTTGCGCGCCAGCCAGGCGCGCTTCAACCTGCGTAACACCGACCAGCAAGTCTGCGTGACCTGCCTCGACGGCGCGGTCGACGTCGCTATCGACGGCCGCAACCTGCGTCTCGAAGCGGGCCAGCAAATCACCTACGACACACGACAAATCGGCAACGTCCAAACCGTCGACACCGCCGCCGTGATGAACTGGCGCCAACAAGTGCTGGTGTTCAACGGCGCGACCCTCAGCCAGATGATCGACGAAATCAACCGCTACCGCCCCGGCATGCTCCTGCTGCTCAACCGCGAACTCGGCCAACGCCGCGTCCAGGCCCGCTTCAACCTCGACCAACTCGCCGGCGTCGCCTTGCTGATCCGCGACGCCTACGGCGTCAAATGTACCGAACTCCCCGGCGGCGTGGTCGTTCTCAGCTAGCGCCAAAAAGGCTTGCTCCAACGTTCGGCCCACTCGCTAAAGCTCGGGGTTCCTTCGTTCCGATGTCGCCCGTGGATCAAGATCAAAAGCAGGCGAGCTGACACTCGGCCTATCGGATGGTGAAAGCGTAGGTGTTCGGCTTTTGATTTGCGTTGTCGCTACCCCTCACCCCAGCCCTCTCCCGAGGGAGAGGGGGTCGATTTGGGGGCTTTTCAGAATCTGCATTCGGCCCGGTATCTCAAGTCGGCGTACTTCGCCTGTACAACTCGGTCAGTCCCCTCTCCCTCTGGGAGAGGGCTAGGGTGAGGGGCTCTTGATGTGGCTTTTGATCTATTGGCCCTTCCCCCCGGTGCCTTCTGTGGGAGCGAGCCCGCTCGCGAAAGCAGTTTCCCGGCAGACCAATATCCAACGATTGCACTCAATCCCTGTGGGAGCTGGCTTGCCAGCGATAACGGCCTAACAGCCAACCAAGCTAAAGCTGACTGCCGCTAATTCAATTGTGGGAGCGAGCCTGCTCGCGAAAGCGGTCTACCAGCAACAACAATATTGACTGACCCACCGCAATCGCGAGCGGGCTCACTCCTACAAAAAACTGCGGTGACCCCAGCTATTGCAACAACCCAATCACCTGCCGATACCGCTCAACCCCCTGCGCCGTCTGCCGACTCAGACTAATCTCCAACCCCAACGGATCCTCCCGCCGATTGTCACTCAACTGCCGCCAGCCTTTATCGATCTCCCAAACCCGCACCTGCACATCACTCACCTCACTCAACACCGCAACCCCATTCCCAGGCGCCGGCAACGGATAGCGACTGCGCGCCTCAGCCACCGCCCGATACAACGTATCCCCCTTGACCCACCACCGAACTCGCTGCAACGCCCCCGGCTGATCCGCCGCGCTACGAATAATGTCCAGCCGAAACCCCTTACTATCACTGCTGCGCACCGTCACCGCTGGCGGCGCAGTCGGCACCTCATCCTCAGCCCCGATCTTGCGCGGCTCGCTCAACTCCACCCCCGCGCGCATGTCCACATCCCGCTGCAACTGATTCAACACCCGCAACAACCCATCGCTCTGCTCACTGCTGGCCTGCAAATGACTGTCCGCCCGCGTCACGCTGTCCAGCCCGCGCCAGGCAATCAGACTCACCACCGCCATCAGCAGAATCGCGACCATCACCTCAATCAGAGTGAACCCTTGCTGAGTCTTCATTGAATACTGATCCGCCCACTGCCATCGCGCAGCACACTCAGCCGATTGGCCCCATCCGACAAAATCAGCCGCAACGGCGGATTGATCCACTCGGCATTCAGCACCACCGTCTGTCGAGGTTCCACCCGCACCTCGACCTTTGGGCTCTGCCACGCACGCGGGCGCAACTGCGCATCCTCCTTGAACGACTCAAATCCCACGCCATCATTCCCACGCCGCCCAAACCGAAACCCCTTGGCATCCGCCACCCACACAATCGGCCGCCCATCGGCGCGAGCCTCCGCCTGCGCCACCTGCAACAACTGCGCAACCCGCTCGGCATCCTTGCGCAACAACTGCAACGGATCAGGCCTGATACTCAAACTGATCGCCGCACTGGCAATCCCGATGATCACCAGCACTACCATCAACTCGATCAACGTAAAACCCTGCTGCCTGCTCATCACCCACGCGCTCCTTGGCGTCCCACCCCATCGTGCCCGGCCAACATGTAAGGCATGTGAAATAAAACGGAGAGAATTGCCGCGTAGGCTGGCAACAGGGACAACAAGGAGCGACAACCCATGAAATTCACCGCACGGATTACCCCGGCACAAACCGTCCAGGCCCTGGCACTGCTCGCCGCCCTGGTGGGCGTCGCGACGTGGTCGTCGCTGCTGCTGACCTCGGCGGAATCCCACACCCCCGCAGCCACCCCGCAAGTGCTCGCGGCGAGGAGTGATAGCCCGGCGTTGCAGTGGTTCTCCAATGAGACCGCGCCGGTGGATATCAAGGTGAGTGGAGTGATCGCGGGCGGGAGTGGGACGGTGGCGATATTGAGTTTGAATGATGGAGCGCCGAGAAGTTTTTTGGTGGGGGAGAAGGTTGGGGTTGGGGCGAGGTTGGTGGGGGTTGAGGGGGATGGGGTGGTGATTGAGCGGGGTGGGGAGAGGGTAAGGTTGGGGGTTGAGAGGTTGGGGGAGGGGGTGGTTTTGCCGAGGTTGGTGAGGCCCGAATTTTAGAGTGGGGAATAGGGACAACCCCGAGGTTTTGGCGTTTGCTTTTACCCAAAAACCAAGAACTGTGTTTGTCCGCTATCGGCCAATAGCTGCCGTATAAGGCAGCCCCCTCTCGGCCAAAAGTGGTGACTCATCAAAAGCTGATTTTGGCGAGTGTGGGTTGCCGCGCGTCGCATTGGGTTGAAACCGACCATGATTTTCTTAGCTAGGGGCGAGCAATATTCCATACAAGCTTTTGTAAAATGCTTTAGTAAGGCAATCTGCTAGCATGCTGGTACGGCGCATTTACAAGGAGAAGCATGTGATCGTAGGCCTGTTGTTGAGAAATTATAAAACATACCAAAATATAAATTACATTCCTCTTTCTAACGGCAGTATGTTTTCAGCTATAGTTGGCGAAAATGGCTCAGGTAAAAGTTCTGTTCTAGAAGCCCTTGATAGTTTCTTTAACTCAACAGAATGGAATTTAAATCACAGCTTAACGAAAGGATACCCTGAAAGGGAACCCTATATCTGTCCTATTTTCCTTATAAATAAAGGTTCATTTGACTTTGAAATCGAGGAGCATGAGGACTTTCTTGAAAAAATAAATGAAATGGTTTGGTCTTCAACACCGCAGGAGTTTAACTCATCCTCAAAGCCTGTCAGCGAATTCTGCTTCAATAGAGATGCGTTACTGAATGCCGGTTAAGGCGCCAATAGTCATTACCTTATACCTTTGGGGCTGATAAAAACAGCTGCGGGCGCAGCGCCCGGCTCGTATTTTTCCATATTTGAATCTCTGGAAGAATTTGGTGATCTAAAAAAGCAACCTCACTGGCAAAGTTTTGAAGAGGGATTGTTTTACTATGTGCAAACAGCATACCAATACATATACGTTCCATCCGAGATCAATTTTAAAGAATATACAAAAATAGAAAGCAAAACAGTCCAGGCACTGTTAGGGACGAAAATTGAGGAGATAGTCAGAAATATAGTAAAAAAAGCGACAGTCACTGATATCAACCAAAAGCTCAATGCCTTCCTGGCGGATATCTCCAATACACTCGAGAACTACGAATACAAAAAACCTGCTAAGAAACAGAATCTATTCAACCAATCGCACTTAACAGAAAAAATCATCGAAGCTTTTTTTGATAGTAAAATCTTAACAAAAACCGTGGGAAAGGATAGTGTTCCAGTAAACAATCTGAGCTCTGGAGAGAAAAGACAAGCTCTGATCGATATCGCAAGAGCGTTTCTTTTAGAGACTCAAGCAACCCGGGCACATCATGTTATATTTGCTATAGATGAGCCCGAACTATCCCTACATGTTTCCGCGTGTTTTGAACAGTTCGAAAAATTGAAAGACATTTCGCAGGCTCGGGTTCAGACTATTGTTACCACTCATTGGTATGGATTCATGCCAATCGTATCTGATGGTGTCGCAATTTATTGCCCTAAACTCGAAAGCGAACTAATAATGATTGACTTGCGATGTTTCAGGGAGGACATTGCAAAGCTTAGAAAGACGACGCAAGGAAAGCTTCCTTCGGATATAGAACTTAAGGGATTAAACGATCTTGTTCAGTCAATGATAGCTTCTATTACTGGCAATGATTATAGATGGATAGTTTGCGAGGGCTCGGCAGATAAAATTTATCTCGATTTTTATTTATCCAGAAAAAAATTGTTTATTTTGCCTGTTGGGGGTTCGAAGCACGTTAAGAAAATATTCAAATATCTCGAGATGGCTCTTGATGAACATCGAGACGACATTAAGGGTAAGGTTTTTCTATTACTAGACACCGACAAGGCGTTTGAAAAATACGATGCCAGCGAATCGATAAAGCAAATTCAAATTAAGCGCATACATAATGACATTGATGAAAGCAAAACAATGCTGAAATCAACAACCAATACTGAGTACCATCCTCCTACGGTTATTGAGGATACACTAATACCAAGTGATTTTATAAACACACTTAGAACTTTCGAAGATGATCCTGATTTCGGAGAGTATGTTGGCCCTTTGCTGGAGGCGATGAATCATGACCATGACGACTGGCCTGCAGCGTTAGCGTTCGATTTGAGGACGACTGAGCAACGCAACATGGAAGAGTTATTCAACTTGCCTAGATTCAAAGTTAAATTTGCGCTCAAATATGCTGAGACTGCAAATGTGCTGGATGTTCCTCCGTGGATGAATGAGGTAACGGAATTTTTGTTCCCTGTTGTTAGAAAGTCTCGCACAAGTAAATCAAAAGGTTAACTTGTCGAATACATACGAGCAAAGAATCTACAGGTTTGTCTTTTGACTTAGAAATACAAACCTGTCAACTTTTCAATCTCATTTTTTCTTGCCTTTTTTGGCGGCTATGAAGGACTTTCGCGACTGCTGAAGTTGAAATTTTGTTCGAGGAGTAACGCGAGAAACTTTCTTTTTTGAGTTCTTGATGTGGCTATTCACGCTCGACGAGAAATCCTGAATAACCATATTCATAATTAAAAGATCCACGTTCTCTGTTTCTACGCAGAGTTCCGCAATCAATGTAGATAGAGATCCTGCTACGTAACCTATAGCTACCTCGCATCCGAATGCAGGTGAAACGTCGCCGCTATACTCAATATCCATACCCAAGCTAATTCTCGTTAGGGCTGCTAACGCGCCTCCGTGAGTTGCGCTATTAGCATGCTGATAGCCTTGTCTCAATATTCCCATTTCAACAAGATCTTCAAGTTCTCGCAACGTGATTTTTGCACGACCTAGTTCTACCGCTGCCCACCCCAAGTCCTTCGCAAAAGATGAGCCAAATATTTTTAACAGTTGCGACTTCTGTTTTTGTAGTGAAGTCAGATACTCTTGATCCGCTTTATTTCTAGTCCTGTCGGTTTGTTCACCACTGCCTGATTCAACCAGCCGCAACTCGTCAATAATGCTATGTGCTAAGTACATTTGTGCACACTTGTCAGGGTGTTTACTCAAGAAAATTGCAATGATAGAAATTTCGTGAATTGTTCGCCATCTCGCTAATGCACCATCAGCATACCCAGCTTGGGCCAGCGCTATTACTTCACCAGCCACGCTATACAATCTTAAAGTTAGTCTATTCAATGCGAGTGCAGTGTTCGGGTTAGCGTATGCTCCACTCTTAATTCCAAACGCAGCCGTGCCCCACTCCACCACTAAATGTCTTAGCATATTTAATTGATCTATGGCTTTCTTCCAATGCCGCTCCACCGTGCTAACACGAAGTTCCTGTATTTTGTTAAGATGTTTAGTGTGCTCGATAGCTTGTGTTAGTAGTTCTGCCCCGACTAAGTCCGCCATTTTTTCCAATGTAGTTTGTAAAGCCTGTGGTAAAGCTTCCGTGATCTCATTGCTGACCTCCTTAAGTGTGTATTTTAGATCTTCAATAATAGATGTGACCGTGGCCTGAATATCTTCACTCGTATTGCCAAATGAGCACGGCACATCTAGATCCATACTAATCCTGCTACGTTCGGCATTAATAATTGCATTAATTAACGCTTTCACATCTGATTCATCGCAGTCCAAGCCCAGCCTTTCAACTGACCTAGACATAGCCAGCGGTAAAATACTTTCAGGGGCTACGGTTTGCTCTATCGCCTTATCAAATTCATTCTGCATTCCAGACGGCTTTCTCACTGTCGATTTCCATTTCAAATTAGAAAACTTCATGTCCCCCTCGCAAAAAGCAGATAGGGCTAGTCACCCTTCATGATGACGACAATGCCAGCAAAGAGTCCACATCTAGCGAAAATCAACGTCCCATATTGGCCGAAAGCTGCCGTTCTCGAGGGTAAAGGTCAGCTTGACAGGCCGATACGGGACGCATCTATCCCACCCAACGTGGCGCAATTGCGCCTGATAAACACAAATGTTTAAAAAGACCTCTCCAGTCACGCTCCCAGGCTACATATCCTTGCGCCTTTGCCTACAGCTACGCCAGAATCCGCCGGCTTGTGCGCCTTGGGGGTGGGTTCTATTGTGGTGCGGTCGCTGACGAATCAGCGATCGGATTTGACCGTCCGCCCAATATCAAGGCGCGCCAGCGTTCTGCACCTGTTCAGGCATTGTCTGAATTTCTGTTGCGGTGGCTGTGCGTGGGACACCTTCGGGTGTGCCGGATCCCTTGATGTCCGGTCGGTCAACCCGCGTACAGCTGCCACCCTGTTTGTTTGACCGCGAACGGTGGCGGCTCCAGTCATCAAGGAGCTTCACCATGATCAAACCAACACCCAATCCACCCGAAATCGATCCCACGTCTCCCTACGAATCCCTAGATTCCAACAAGCTCCACGAAGCCGCTGACCGCGCACTCGATCATTACCTGTCTCCAAATAATCTCCTGCCTCCGCCGCGTAAGGCGCGTTGGATGTATGCGGTGACGGCGGATACCAAGAATGAAGAACTGCTGGCTGATGCGAGTGAAACGCTTGCTTCGGCCAAGACGATTGCTCAGGACATTTCCAGTCTGTTGCCGGCGCCGCAGCGGCGGGCGTTGTTGGGGGTTGCTCAACTGATCATGCTGGGGGAGCTGGCGGTGAATCGGGTGATGGATAATTTGGAGGTGGCGGGGTGATGTCGTTGGCCTTGTTCCGGCGCTGGGCCTTGGGATTTTAGGTGCGGCAGAAAAGCCCCTCACCCCAGCCCTCTCCCGGAGGGAGAGGGAGCCGACCGAGGTGTCTTGCGTTGTGCATCGACCTGGACGAGCGTGTTGATTATGGATTTTTGATGCTTATGCACCGCGGCAGAAGAGCCCCTCACCCCAGCCCTCTCCCGGAGGGAGAGGGGGCCGACCGAGGTGTTTTGCGTTATACATCGACCTGGAAGACCTTAGCGACTATGGCTTTGCTGGGCTTCAGCAATGCTGGATTCAGAGCGATACGTTCAGGTCGGCGTATCTCTGGAACATCCCCGTATCGGTTCCCTCTCCCTCGGGAGAGGGCTAGGGTGAGGGGCTTCCTGGCCGTGGCAACAGGGTCTCCAGTCTGGCCAACGGCGGGGCGTCTTGGTTGCGGTCGAATACTTGGATTCCAACCTTGAGCAGTCGTCCATTCTCTGCGCTGGCAATCATCTGTTCACAGCGCAACATAAGCCGTCCTTGATCACATTCAACAGCCTTCATCCCATTCGGCAATCGACCTTCCAGCCTTAGCTCAGCCATCCGGCTCTGCGCGGCAATCATCGCCACCGACCGATCCCTTAAAACCCCACTGCTCTGCGTCATCAACCCTGCCACACGCACGGCGGCGGACATGGCGACGGCGATGATCGACAGTGCCACCAGCACTTCAATCAGGGTGAAACCTTCCTCTCGCGTTCGCGCGCGCATACATGGCCTAAAAGTAAAACCCAGCCCTCGACGCTAACCCCCGTCCTTGACGGCTTGACGACGGAAACACCCGAGGATTTTCAACATCCCTGACATATCTTCTTGCAACACTGCGCGTCGAATTCGGATCAAGCCAGGGAATGTCGAGATGGATATCGCACCTTTGAAAACGCTCAGTCAGTCGCCGCGCATGCCGCGGAGCCAGCAGGGTTTTACCTTGATCGAGATCATGGTGGTGGTGGTGATTCTGGGGATTCTGGCGGCGATGGTGGTGCCCAAGGTGCTCGACCGGCCGGATCAGGCGCGGGCGACGGCGGCGAAGCAGGATATTGGCGGGTTGATGCAGGCGTTGAAGTTGTATCGCCTCGATCACGGCACGTATCCGAGCATGAATCAGGGGCTGAAGGTGTTGGTCGAGCGGCCGGCGGATGCGAAGAACAGCAACTGGCGTTCGTACCTGGAGCGTTTGCCGAATGACCCGTGGGGCCGGCCTTATCAGTACCTCAACCCGGGCGCGAATGGTGAGGTCGATATCTTTTCCCTCGGCGCCGATGGCCAGCCTGACGGCGATGGCGTGAATGCCGATATCGGTTCCTGGCAGTTGTAAGGCCGGCCGTGAACACAGGTTCGCTCAACGGGGCGAAGCAACGGGGCATGGCGATTATCAGCGCGTTGTTGATTGCCGCCGTGGTGGCGGTGATTGCGGCGGGGATGTTAACGCGTCAGAGCGTAGCGACCCGGGCGCTGGGGGCCGATCAGCAGCGGGTGCAGGGGCGTTGGGTGGCGCAGGGTGGTCTGGAGATCAGCCGGCAGTTGCTCTGGGATGCGCGCCTGCGTGATCCGTTGACCCGGCGTGATCAGCCTTGGGCGCAGCCGTTGCTGGCGGCGGGTTTTGCCGGGCGGCTGGAGGACGAGCAGGGCAAGTTCAACCTGCGCAATCTGGTCGCCAATGAGCGAATCGATGAGGCGCAGGTGCAGGCGTTCGAGCGGTTGTGCGAGTTGATCGGTGTGAGCGCCGTTGTCGGCCAGCGCATCCGCCAACGGGTGATTGCCGGTTACCCGCATCTGCTGAATGCGCAGATTGGTGCGACGGGCAAAGCAGGTTTCGACAGTGGCCGCGCGACTTCGCCCGATGCCGATCACAAACCGCCACCGCCGAAGGTGCCGATGCTGCGCACACTCGATGACTTGCGCAGCGTCGAAGGCGTGACCGATGCGCTGATCGGCCAACTGGCGCTGTACGTGACGGTGATTCCGGCGACGACGTGGATCAACGGCAACACCGCGACGGCGCAGGTGCTGGCGGCGTATGTGCCGGGGCTTTCGCTGGAGCGGGCGACGGCGTTGATTGCCGAGCGTGACGCCGGGCGCTGGTTTATCAATCGCGGCGATTTCGTGAACCGCTTGCGCATGCCGCAGCTGGAAATGAGCAGCGTCAAGGTCGGTATCACCAGTGACTGGTTTCGTTTGCGCGGTGAGGCGCGGCGGGATCAGCGTCGGGTCAGCCTTGATGCTTTGTTGCATCGCAGCGAGGATCGGCTGCCGCAGGTGATCTGGTCGCGGGTGGGCGCATGAGCCAGTTGCGCGTCGCGTTGCCGCCGCTGGCGGAGCTGGAGTTGCACAGCGAAGTGAGCTGCGCCTGGCTGGATCGTCAGGGGCAGGTCAGTCGTGAGGAACGGCTCACTTTGAGTCAGTTGGGGCAACGGCCGAAGCAACCACCGCTGCTGTGTTTTCTGCATCCGGCCGACAGCCTGCTCGCCAGCATTGATCTGCCGCCGCTGCCCGCGAACAAAACGGCGGCCGCTGTGCAGTGCGCGGCGCAGGCGCTGATGCTCGGTGACAGCAGCCAAATGCATATCGGCCACAGCCCTCGTGATGCGAGTGGGCAGGTGCAGATTGCCTGGGTCTCGCGGCAGCATTTGCAGCGTCTGGCTGCGGTGCTCAAGCAGGCGGGGTTGACGCTGCGCGGTTTGTATCCGGCGCCGTACAGCCTGCCAGTGCTGCCGGGGGTTGTCGCTTGTGTGGCGGACGGGCATTTGCTCCGGCGCGAGAGTTTGAACAGTGCGCAGGTTGAGCCGTTGCTCGGTGACGAAGTTGATGAGGCATCGTTCGCAGCTGACGCGACACAACGCTGGATCGGTCCTTTGCCCGGTTGGGGGTTGCACGGCGGCCTGCAGCAAACCGGCGGCGAGCACCGTGGCTGGGGTCGTGCTGTCGGGTGTCTAACTTTGGCGGCGGCCGTTTGGGTGATTGGCCTGAATCTTTATGCCGCCCGCGAAGCGCGGCAGGGCCAGCAGCTCAAGGCGCAGATGAGTCAGCGGGTGAAGCAGGCCTTCCCCGAATTGCCGGTGATTCTCAACCCGCTGCAACAGGCGCGTCAGCAACTCGAGCAGCGGCAAAAAGGCGCGGTCGATGACCCGGCGCAAAATTTCAATCGACTGGTGTTGCAGGCCGGCACTGGCATGCCGTTCATGGCTGGCAGTGTCGAGCGTCTGACCTATCGCGACGGCGTCTTGCAGTTGGCGCTGCTCAGCGATGCAAACCGTGGCGGCAACGACAAGGACTGGCAAAGCACCTTGGCCCAGGCCGGCATCAGCGTCACTGCCGATGACGCAGGCTGGACGCTGCGCCCGAGCGATGAGTCCAGCGCCAACACCAACGCAGACGACGATAGCGGAGCAGACGATGAGTAGGGCGACGCTGGCGATTTACCGTGCGCGCTGGCAGCGCTTCAGCAGTCAGTTGCAGGCGCGTTGGCAGCCGTTGGCGCTGCGTGAGAAACGCATGGTCGCCGGCATGGCGCTGGTGCTTGTCGGTCTGCTGATCTGGCTGACGCTGGTCAAACCGCCATTGGCCAGGATCACTTTCTGGCAGAGCGAAACGCCCAAGTTGCGCGCGCAAACCGAGGCGCTGGAAGTGCTGTTGCGCAGCGTCAACGTGCGGCCGCAGGGACAAAGCGTTGGCCAGTCGCTGGAGCAAAGTCTGCAAGCGGCGGGGCTGGCCGGGCATTACCAATTACACGCGGCGGAGGGTGGCGCGTGGCAGCTGAATGTCGACGCCGCGCCGGCCGATGCGCTGCTCGACTGGCTGCTCAGCCAGCCATCACAACTTTCTCTGCAGGTGGTCGAGGCGCAGTTGCAACGCGCAAACGAAACCTCGACCGATGTCACCGCCGGCACTTTGTCAGGCACCGTTCGCATGGATCAGGCGCAGGGCGCTAAGGAAGCTTCATGAAGGAGTCACGCTGCAAACCGGCACGTCTGGCGCTGCCGTTGTTGCTGATGGCATTGAGCGCGTGCAACAGCACCACGGCGCCGCAGAATCAGCCGCCGCTATTGGTCGACAGTGAACTCGGGCGGCCGCTGGCCAACACCCAGCGCAGCGGCGATGCGGTGGCCGATCGCGAACGGGCGCAGGCTCAGGCGCGGCCGGTGCCCAAGCAGTTGCACAACATCAGTCAGCGCGGGCGCAGTGCTGGTGTTGCGCCGAGCAATGCGGTTGCGCGTAATCCCTTGGGCGAGCAACCGGTGACGCTGAATTTTGTCGAGGCGGATATTCAGGCGGTGGTACGGGCGCTGTCGCGGGCCACCGGGCAGCAGTTTCTCGTCGATCCACGGGTCAAGGGCAATCTGACGTTGGTCTCGGAAGGTCAGGTGCCGGCCCGTCAGGCCTATGACATGTTGCTCGCGGCGTTGCGCATGCAAGGCTTCAGCGTGGTCGATGTCGGCGGCGTGGCGCAGGTGGTTCCCGAGGCCGACGCCAAACTTCTCGGCGGGCCGATCTACAGCGCCGACAAACCGGCCGGCAACGGCATGCTCACGCGCACGTTTCGCCTGCAATACGAAAACGCGGTGAACCTGATCCCGGTGCTGCGCCCGATCGTTTCGCCGAACAATCCGATCAACGCCTACCCGGGCAACAACACCGTGGTCATCACCGATTACGCCGAGAACCTCACCCGCGTCGCGCAGTTGATCGAGAGCATCGACACGCCGAGCGCGATCGACACCGATGTGGTGCAGATCCAGAACGGCATTGCCGCCGATATCGCGCCGATGGTGGCCGACTTGCTCGACGCGCCGGGCAATGATCCGACGCAGAAAATCGCCGTGATCGGCGACCCGCGCTCCAACACCATCATCATCCGCGCCGGCAGCCCCGAGCGTACCGAGCTGGCGCGCAACCTGATCTACAAACTCGACAACGCGCAGAGCAATCCGAGCAATCTGCACGTGGTTTATCTGCGCAACGCCCAAGCGGCGAAACTGGCGCAGGCGCTGCGCGGTTTGCTCACCGGCGAAAGTGATAGCGGCAGCAGCGACGCGGCGCGGTCGGTGCTCAGCGCGATGGGCAGCAGCACCGGCGGCAATGCCGGGCAGAACGGCCAGAGCAGCACGCCGAGCACTGGCACTTCAACGACGACTGGCAGCGGCGCAACCGGCGGTAGCTATGCGCAGGGCAGTGGCGGCGGCAGCAGCAGTGGCGGTACGCAGAGCAGCGAACAGAACGTTGCTTTCAGCGCTGGCGGTGTGACGATTCAGGCTGACGCCACCACCAACACACTGCTGATTTCCGCGCCGGAACCGCTGTATCGCAACCTGCGTGAGGTTATCGATCTGCTCGACCAGCGCCGTGCGCAAGTGGTGATCGAGAGCCTGATCGTCGAGGTTGGCGAGGACGATGCTAGCGAATTCGGTGTGCAATGGCAGACCGGCAATCTTGGCGGCAAGGGCGTGATCGGTGGCGCCAATCTGGGTGGCGCGGGTCTCAATACGGGAGCGAAGAACAGCATCGACGTACTGCCGCAGGGTTTGAACCTCGGCTACGTCAACGGCACCGTCGACATTCCCGGCATCGGCAAGATTCTCGACCTGAAAGTGCTGGCCCGAGCGTTGAAGAGCAAGGGCGGCACCAACGTGCTGTCGACACCGAACCTGCTGACCCTGGACAACGAAGCGGCGAGCATTTTTGTCGGCCAGACCATCCCGTTTGTCAGCGGCAGCTACGTCACCGGCGGCGGGGGCACCAGCAACAACCCGTTCCAGACCGTGACCCGCGAAGAGGTCGGCCTCAAGCTCAACGTGCGCCCGCAGATTTCCGAGGGCGGCACGGTGAAGCTGGATATCTATCAGGAAGTCAGCAGCATCGATGAGCGCGCGTCCAACAGCGTGACCGCGGCGGGCATCGTCACCAACAAACGGGCGATCGACACCAGCATTCTGCTCGACGATGGGCAGATCATGGTCCTCGGCGGATTGCTTCAGGACGGCTACAGCCAGAGCAATGATGCGGTGCCGTGGCTGGGCAGCCTACCGGGCATCGGCGCGCTGTTTCGCAACGAACGCCGGGCGATCACCAAGACCAACCTCATGGTGTTCCTGCGCCCGTACATCATCCGCGACAGCGAAGCGGGGCGCAGCATCACCCTCAACCGCTACGACTTCATGCGCCGCGCCCAGGGCGGCTTGCAACCGGAACGCAGCTGGGCGATGCCCGACATGCAGGCGCCGCAATTGCCAAGCGCTGCGCAAGGCGTGCCGGCGCCGGGGCCGACATCAGGCCCACGGGCCACGATCAAAGCCGTACCGATTGAAGGGAGCACCCGGTTTTGACTGAGATGATGAATGTGGCGAGGGGATTCATCCCCGCTCGGCTGCGCAGCAGTCGTAAAACCGGTACACGCGATTTGCCTGTAGAAACTGGTTTTCAAGTTTTGGGCCTGCTGCGCAGCCCAACGGGGATAAATCCCCTCGCCACAGGGGGGCTCATTGCCACAGAGGATCGCATTGTCACTGAGGATTCCATTGCCACGGTACCGATCGAAGGGAGCACCCGGTTTTGACTGGAATGATGACGGTGGCGAGGGGATTTATCCCCGCTCGGCTGCGCAGCAGTCGTAAACCGGGCACATGCGATTTGCCTGGAGAAACCGGTTCTCAGGTTTTGGGTCTGCTTCGCAGCCCAACGGGGATAAATCCCCTCGCCACAGAGGTTCCCATTGCCAGAGGGGATCTCATTGCCACTGAGGATCGCATTGCCTCAGAGGCTCCCATTGCCACGGTACCGATTGAAGGGAGCACCCGGTTTTGACTGAGATGATGACTGTGGCGAGGGGATTCATCCCCGCTCGGCTGCGCAGCAGTCGTAAACCGGGCACATGCGATTTGCCTGGAGAAACCGGTTCTCAAGTTTTGGGTCTGCTTCGCAGCCCAACGGGGATAAATCCCCTCGCCACAGAGGATGTCATTGCCACTGAGGATCCCATTGCCCCAGAGGATCCCATTGCCACGGTACCGATTGAAGGGAGCTCCCGGTTTTGACTGAGATGATGACTGTGGCGAGGGGATTTATCCCCGCTCGGCTGCGCAGCAGTCGTAAAACCGGTACACGCGATTTGCCTGGAGAAACTGGTTCTCAGGTTTTGGGTCTGCTTCGCAGCCCAACGGGGATAAATCCCCTCGCCACAGGGGATCGCATTGCTACAGAGGATCTCATTGCCCCAGAGGATCCCATTGCCACGGTACCGATCGAAGGGAGCACCCGGTTTTGACTGAGAGGATGACGGTGGCGAGGGGATTTATCCCCGCTCGGCTGCGCAGCAGTCGTAAACCGGGCACACGCGATTTGCCTGTAGAAACCGGTTCTCGAGTTTTGGGTCTGCTTCGCAGCCCAACGGGGATAAATCCCCTCGCCACAGAGGTTCCCATTGCCACAAGGGATCCCATTGCCACAAGGGATCTCATTGCCACGGTGGATTCTGGGGAGGATGGGCGATGAGTGTATTGCCGTACGCATGGGCCAAGGCGCAGCGCATTCTTTTGCGCGATGGCGTGCTGACGGTCTGCCCGTCGACGCCCGGCTGGTCGATCAGCGAAGTGCGTCGGCAGTTCGGTGCGACGCAGGTTGAGCGGGTGCGTGATGACGAGCTCGACGGGCTGCTCGCCAGCGCTTACGCCGATACCGGCAGTGCGGCGGCGGTGGTCGGCGCCGCTGAGAACGAAGTCGACCTCGATCGGCTGATGCAGGACATGCCGGAGATCACCGACCTGCTCGACACCCAGGACGGCGCGCCGGTGATTCGCATGATCAACGCCTTGCTCACCCAGGCCGCGCGCGATGAAGCCAGCGACATTCATATCGAGCCGTTCGAAACCCATTCGGTGGTGCGCTACCGCGTCGACGGCACCCTGCGTGATGTGGTCTCGCCGCGCAAGGCGTTGCACGGTGCGCTGGTGTCGCGGATCAAGATCATGGCTCAGCTCGACATCGCCGAAAAACGCTTGCCGCAGGACGGTCGCATTGCCTTGCGCGTAGCGGGGCGGCCGATCGATATTCGTGTGTCGACGGTGCCCACCGGCCACGGCGAGCGCGTGGTGATGCGCCTGCTCGACAAACAGGCCGGGCGCTTGCATCTGGAAACCTTGGGCATGGATGCGCAGGTGTTGGCCAAACTCGACCATTTGATTCGCCAGCCCCACGGCATCGTGCTGGTCACCGGGCCGACCGGCAGCGGCAAAACCACCAGCCTCTACGCGGCGCTGGCGCGGCTGGATGCGAGCACCAGCAACATCCTCACCGTGGAAGATCCGGTGGAATACGATTTGCCGGGGATCAGCCAGATTCAGGTCAACGCCAAGATCGACATGACCTTTGCCCTCGCGCTGCGGGCGATTCTGCGGCAAGACCCGGACATCATCATGATCGGCGAGATCCGCGATCTCGAGACCGCGCAAATCGCCGTGCAGGCCTCGCTCACCGGGCATCTGGTGCTGGCGACGCTGCACACCAACGACGCGGTGTCGGCGGTCAATCGCCTGATCGATATGGGCGTTGAGCCGTTCTTGCTCGCGTCATCCATGCTCGGCGTGCTTGCGCAGCGCCTGGTGCGACGCCTGTGCAATCAGTGCAAACAGGAAGACCCGGCGACGCCCGGCACCTGGCGTCCGGTCGGTTGCGCGGCGTGCAATCACACCGGTTACAGCGGCCGCACCGGCATCCACGAATTGTTCTGCATCGACGACAACATCCGCACGCTGATTCACCAAGGAGCAGGGGAGCAGGCCCTGCGCGCGGCGGCGTCGAAAGCGGGGATGTTCAGCCTGCGTGAGGACGGTGAGCGCTGGATTCGCAGCGGTGCCACCGCGCCGGAAGAAATCCTTCGTGTGACACGGGACGCCTGATGAATCGCTATCGCTTTGAAGCGGCGGATGCCACCGGGAAAATCGAGTCCGGGCACCTTGAGGCGGACAGCCAGAGCGCGGCGTTCAGTGCCTTGCGCGGGCGTGGCCTGACGGCGCTTTCGGTGCACGAGGAAAGCAACGTCGCCCGACACGGCGGCGGCGGTTTGTTCAGCGCCAGACTCTCCGACAACGACCTCGCCTGGGCCACGCGGCAACTGGCGAGCCTGCTCGGCGCCAGTCTTCCGCTCGAAGCAGCGCTGAGCGCCACGGTCGAGCAGGCCGAGAAAAAGCACATCGCCCAGACCCTTAGCGCCGTGCGCGCCGATGTGCGCAGCGGCATGCGTCTGGCGGAATCGCTGGCGTCGCGGCCACGGGATTTTCCCGAGATTTACCGCGCGCTGATTGCCGCTGGCGAAGAGTCCGGCGATCTGGCGCAGGTGATGGAACGGCTGGCCGATTACATCGAGGAACGCAACAACCTGCGCGGCAAGATTCTTACCGCGTTCATCTATCCGGGCGTGGTCGGGCTGGTGTCGATCGGCATTGTGATTTTCCTGCTCAGCTACGTGGTACCGCAGGTGGTCAGCGCGTTCTCTCAAGCGCGGCAGGATTTGCCGGGGCTGACCCTGGCGATGCTCACCGCCAGTGATTTCATTCGCGCGTGGGGCTTGTTGTGTGCGGCGCTGATGGCCGGGGCGTTCTGGAGCTGGCGTCTTTATTTGCGCAATCCGGCGGCGCGGTTGAGCTGGCATCACCGGGTGCTGAAATTGCCGCTGTTCGGGCGTTTCATTCTCGGCCTGAACACCGCGCGATTCGCCTCCACGCTGGCAATTCTCGGCGGTGCCGGGGTGCCGTTATTGCGTGCACTGGAAGCCGCGCGACAGACACTGTCCAACGACCGCTTGAGCCTGAGCGTCAGCGAGGCCACGGCAAAGGTGCGCGAAGGCGTCAACCTCGCCGCCGCGCTGCGGGTGGAGAATGTCTTCCCGCCGGTGCTGATTCACCTGATCGCCAGCGGCGAGAAAACCGGTTCGCTGCCGCCGATGCTCGAGCGCGCGGCGCAGACGCTTTCCCGGGACATTGAACGACGGGCGATGGGCATGACCGCGCTGCTGGAGCCGCTGATGATTGTGGTGATGGGCGGGGTGGTGCTGGTGATCGTGATGGCGGTGTTGTTGCCGATTATTGAGATCAATCAGTTGGTGCAGTAGCCCAGTCTGATGTTGTCTGATCGGGCCTCATCGCTGGCAAGCCAGCTCCCACAGGGAGCAACACAAATCCTGTGGGAGCTGGCTTGCCAGCGATGAGGCCGGTCAGGGCAATAAATCATTCAGTTTTTTTTCACCAGTCTCAGCACCACCCGAGCCCCAATCCGCCCATCCTCGGGTTCTCCATTCTGTCATCTGCAACCACCCGCCAACGGCTCCAGCCCGATTCAGCCAAACCCCCGATCCAGACGTGCCGCGACACCGCGCAAACACCCGAGAAATCCGCACCAAAATCCCCCCGCAGCTCCCGAGGTTTTTTCCTTTATCTGTCACCGGAAGCTGCGAATTTCTTCCTGCGGCTCCACTGCGGTGGACCCTCCCGGTGTCATGCAAGCCTTCCGAAACCTGTGTTCCAAACCAAGTTGAAAAGGAGATTCTTCATGTTCAAGCGCACTCTGATCGCCGCCTCACTGACCGTCGCCGCTCTGGCTTCCGCCCAGGCCATGGCCGTAACCGGTGGTGGTGCTTCCCTGCCTGCCGCTCTGTACAAAGGTTCTGCCAACAGCATCCTGCCAGCCAACTTCAGCTACGCCGTAACCGGTAGCGGCATTGGCAAAAGCGCTTTCCTGACCAACAACGCTGCCCAGTTCAGCACCACCGGCACCGTGCACTTCGCCGCTAGCGACTCGATCCTCAGCGCTTCAGAACTCAGCACCTACACCACCAACTTCGGTGCTTCCTACGGCCCGCTGATCCAGCTGCCATCGGTGGCCACTTCGGTTGCCATTCCGTACAAAAAATCCGGTCAGACCGCGCTCAACCTGACCAGCGCTCAACTGTGCGATGCGCTGTCGGGCACCGCCACCACTTGGGGCGCTCTGCTGGGTAACGCCGACAGCACGCCGATCCGTGTGGTTTACCGCAGCGTGTCCAGTGGCACCACTGAAATCCTCAGTCGCCACCTGAACGCCGTTTGCCCAGGCAAATTCGCCGTCAACTCCACCTTCACCAACGCTCGTCTGCCGGCCGGTTCCGCGCTGCCATCGACTTGGGTCGGCGTAGCCAACACCGCTGATGTGGCCACTGCGGTGAACGCCGTGGACGGTTCGATCGGCTATGTGGGTCCAGACGGCGTGAACGCCACCAGCAACGCTGTGGTTGCCCGCGTCAATGGCGTCCAGCCAACCAACGCTAACGTGACGCTGGCGCTGAGCACTGCACCGGTGCCAAGCGCACCTGCCAACCCGGCTGGCTGGGCCCCGGTCGTGCCTAACCCGGCAAGCGGTTACCCGATTGTGGCTTACACCAACTTCATCTTCGGCCAGTGCTACAAAGATGCAGCCGTGGCCACCGCCGTGCGCAACTTCCTGACCACCCACTACAGCAACCCGGGCAACAACGTCGCCACCGTCGCCCACAGCTTCACGCCGGTTCCCAACAACTGGAAAACCGCTGTGACCGCCAACTTCATCACCAACACCTCGGGCAATAACCTGGACATCAACAACGCCAACGCCTGCAACGGCATTGGTCGTCCTTTGTAAGCCTTGTCTCAAGTGCAATGAAACGGCAGCAGCCTTCGGGCTGCTGTTTTTTTTTGCCGATTTACTCCTCGAACATGAAGTTTGTGTGACATCCGTTCGGTCGTGAGGCTCGCCAACTGCCTATGTCGTAACAGCAGGGCTGATCCGACCTGCCACCCAAAAGGACCTGTAGTGATGCTTGCTCGCACCTCCCGTCACAGTAACCGTATCCGGCCGATCAAACGTGGCGCGGGCGATCCCGCACAGTGGCTGCTCAAGCCATTGGCGCAAGCTGTCGCCTTGTGTCTGGTGGCGGGCAGTGCCGAGGCGGCGACAGCGTTCGGTTCCACTTGGTTTGCCGCGAAGGGCGCAGCGCAGCAGGCTTCGGCGTCGCGTCCGGGTGGGAGCGGTCTGCCGGGGATGACCCCACCGCTGGCACAGCAGCAACGGGCCAGCCAGCAGTTGCAGCGCTCTTTGCAGACACTCAATAACACCGTTGCAGCGATTGCCGCTCAGCAGGCCGCACAAGCCGCTGGACGTGCCGCCGCATTGGGCAGTGTGCAAGTGGTTCCGGACGGATTGGGCGAGGGCGGCCTGAAGGTCGATAACAGCCTGAGCCAGGGCTGGATGAATGCCAAAGGCCCGCAACAAACCCAGGCCGACGGCAAGACCACGGTGAAGATCGAGCAGACCGCCGACAAGGCGATTCTCAATTGGGAAACGTTCAACGTCGGCCGCAATACCACAGTGGAATTTGCCCAGCAGGCCAACTGGGCGGTGCTCAATCGCGTCAACGATCCGAGCGCACGGGCCAGCCAGATTCAGGGGCAGATCAAAGCGGACGGCACGGTGATGCTGATCAACCGCAACGGCATCGTCTTCAGCGGTGGCAGCCAGGTCAATGTGCGAAATCTGGTAGCGGCAGCCGCGAACATGACCGATGCACAATTTCGCGATCGGGGTCTGTATTTCGACAGCACCGGCAGTCAGCCAACCTTTACCGACGCTGCTGGCAAAGTCCTGGTGGAGCGTGGCGCAGCCATACAAACGCATCAACCTGCGCTCTCCACCGACGCCGGCGGCTATACCTTGCTGCTTGGCCAGGACGTGCAGAACGACGGCTCGATCAGTACGGCCAAAGGTCAGACGGTGCTGGGTGCGGGGGACCGTTTCTATATCCGCAAGGGCTCGGGCACCGACGGCAATGGCTATTCAACCACCTTCGGCAGTGAGGTCATTCCCGGTTTCAAGTCTGACAGCTCGGGCAAAGTCAGCAACACCGGCCTGATCCAGGCATCCACCGGCGACATCACCCTGACCGGCCGCGATGTTGTGCAAAACGGTGTGCTGCTGGCGAGCACTTCGGTGGCGACGCGCGGCACCGTGCATTTGCTCAATCCGGCCAGCGATGCCCAAGGCCGTGTGACCCTGGGCGAAAATGGCGTCAGTGCGATTCTGCTCGACAGCAGTGATCTCACCGCCCTGGACAGCCAGCGCGAGGCGGCGCTGACCGGCGTCAATGCCAACAACCGGATCCGCAGCGATCAGTCTCGCATCGACATCGGCAGCGGCGGCACCGTCGAATTCAAAAGCGGCTCGATCACCCTTGCCACCGGTGGGCAGGTGGCAGTTGCCGCCGGACAGCGCAGTCTATTGCGCGAGGGGGCGGTGATCGACGTGTCCGGCGCCCTCGGCGTCAAAGTGGCGATGGCAAACAACAACATCAAGATCAACGTCCAGGGCAACGAGCAGCGTGATGCGCCGGTCAATCGCGAGAGCGGCGCGCTCAACAGTAACGACATCTGGGTCGATGTCCGTGAGCTGGTATTCGTGCCGGCGGGCACCAACGGTTACGCCACCGACCGCTGGTACACCGCCGGTGGGTTGTTGGAGGTCGGCGGATACCTCGGCACTCAGGGCCATGGCGTTGGTGAATGGATGGCGCAGGGCGGTGAGGTGCGGTTTTCCGGAAAGGACGTGATCAGCGAAAAAGGTTCGCTGATCAATGTGTCCGGCGGCACGCTTGATGTGCAGGGCGGCGAGATTCGCCAGAGCTGGCTGCGCGGTGCGGACGGGCGGTTATACGAAGTGTCGCGTGCGCCGGGCGATATTCTCTACAACGGCCTTTACAAAGGTTACGAAAGTCACAGCGAGCGCTGGGGTCAGACGGATTATTTCTATAGCCCGCTGATCGCGCCGACGCGTCGCCAGGAAGCGGGGTACACCGTTGGCCGGGATGCCGGCCAGTTGGTGATCGCCACGGGCAACGCCGTGCTGGAAGGCCAGCTGTTGGGTGAGGTGTTTCAGGGCGAACGGCAAATCCAGGCACCGCGGGCAGGTCTGGACGGCTATGCCCAGACCCAGACCGCCCGGGCGCGGCGAGGGCAGTTGGTGGTTGGCAGTTACGATGCTGCTTATGTCGCTGCCAGTGCAGGCCTGCTCTATCAACTCGACCCGTTGCTCGATCAGGTGCAAGTGGGGGGCGCGCATGCCAGCGTAGCGAACGCAGGGCTGACCGATGCGGTCGCGGCAGAACGCGCAGGCAAACTGTTCCTCGATGCCGGGCTGCTCAATGGTTTCGCGCTGGGCGCGCTGAAGATTTCGGCGAAAAACACGATTGAAGTCAATGAAGGCGTGACGGTGGATCACGGTGGCAACATCACCCTGTTCAGCCCTGACGTGCAGGTCAATGCCGATCTGATTGCGCAAGGCGGCAGCCTGCAATTGGGCAACGTTTTGAACCAGCTCGCCACCGATCGGCGTGATGACAACAGTCTCCAGGTTTCAGCAGGCAAGCAAGCGCGGGTGACGGTTGCGCAGGGTGTGCAGCTGCAGACACGCGGTCTGTGGCGCAACCTGTCGAGTAACCCGGACGACGCGGGCGGCCTGGCGTACCTCAATGGCGGGACGGTGTCGATCCGCAGTACCGGCGACATTCTGCTGGCCAGTGGCAGTCTGGTCGATGTTTCGTCGGGCGGTGCGGTATTGGCCAACGGCAAGACGCGTGGCGGCAAGGGTGGCGACGTGACGCTTGAATCCAGCGCCAACAGTGCGCCAGGCCTGTCGCGCATGGTGCTCGATGGCGAGGTGCAGGGCTATGGCGTGAACGGCGGCGGCACCTTGACCGTGCAGGCCAGCAAGGTGCGGATCGGCGCTTCCGGCGAAGTGGCCGAAGAACAGACCCTGCGCCTGACGCCGGAGCTGTTCCGCACGGGGTTCAGCGCCTACAACATCATCGGTCTGAAGGGGCTGGAGGTCGCCGCGCAAAGCGCGATCGATGTGCAGATGCCGGTCTATCGATTTGGCGAATCCGCCTCGACCATTGTGTCCGGTATGTCGCCGCGCGCTGCGCTGGAGCTATGGACGCCCGCGCTATTCCAGGAAGACCCGCTCAAGGGCGTCTTGACGCAAAGGGCCGGCGCTTCTGTCGCATTGCAGGCCGGCGCGACGCTTGCTGGCTTGATTGATCCCGCCAGCAGTCCGTTGTCGATTGGCGAAGGCTCACGGATCAGTGTCGATCCCGGCCAGCGCATCGGTTTGCGCGGGGCAGGCCAGATCACGCTTGATGGTGAACTCAACGCCTGGGGCGGTATTGTCGATATCCGTCAACAGCAGTTCGGCGCGATTGATGTGGCGACGTCCTTGCAAGAGGCCGATCCGAACCCGCACAACCGTTCGATCTGGATCGGTGAACATGCCTTGATCGATGTCGCCGGTCGGGCAGCGACCGCTGTCGATGCGCTGGGCCGCGTCTACGGCCAGGTCGGCAAGGGTGGCTCGATCATTGTCGGTGGCGAGATTGATGTGAAGAAAATCACGGCGACCGCTGCCGATGCTTACGTCATCATCCGCCAAGGTGCGCGACTGGAAGCGTCCGGTGCGCAAGCCGTGCTCGATAGCGGTGGGCAAGGCCCCGCTCGTGTGGCCACCGATGGCGGACGGATCACCCTGAGTTCCTACAATGGTCTGTTCATCGAGGGCAGTCTGCAGGCCAATGCTGGCGGTGCAGGTGCGGCGGGCGGGCGTCTGGAAATCGCTCTGGATACACCGGCGTACGGTCCCGCGAACTTGAGCAATGCGGTGCGCGTGCCACGTGAAATGATCATTGGCCAAGGGCCAGCGCCGGCACTGCCGCAGCCGCTGCGAGCCGGTGAGGCTTCGCCACTTTTACGCTACGGGCGTACACGCTTGAGTGCCGATCAGCTGATGAGCGGTGGCTTCGACAGCGTGAGTCTGCTGAGCAACGGTCTGATGACGTTCGACGGCGATGTCGACCTGCATATGGGGCAGGGCCTGAGCCTGTTCGCCGGTTCTCTTTCATTGGCCGAGTCGGCGAGTGACAGCGCCCGGGTCAACCTCAGCGCACCTTACCTGCGCCTGTCAGGGCTGGGCACCTATTTGAGCTCGGAAGTCAAAGTGCGTCCGCGGGTGATGAGCAATCCGACAGCGCAATTGTCCGGCGCGCAATTCACCGCCAGCGCGAACCTGCTGGACGTGGGCAACTCGCTTTCATTCGGCACCGAAGGGACTCTCGTGCAATCGGCCGCACCGGCGCTGACGGTCAGCCGCCGTGGCTTTGGTCTGGTCACGCTCGACAGCCAGGGCGACCTGCGCTTCCTCGCGCCAACCGATGAACAGCAGCGCAGCCGTCTGTGGACTGCGGGTGACATGCACATGCGGGCTGCGCAGATCTACCCGGCCAGTGGCGTCTCGGCTGAGGTGCGAGTGGGCTATCAAAGTATGGCCGGATCGGTGCCGGAGCATACGTTGCGTATCGGCAATCACGGGGCGGCGCCGACCGCTTTGCCTTACTCGGTGTTCGGCAGCCTGACACTCAGTGCGGGACAGATCGAGCAGGGCGGCGTCATTCGTGCGCCTTTGGGGCTGATATCCCTGGGTGATGACGTCATTGTCAAAACCCGTGAACTTCACCTTCTGCCGGGCAGCGTGACTTCAGTCAGCGCCGCCGGACTGGTCATGCCCTATGGAGGAACCACCGACGGTATCGACTATCGGTACAACGGTAAGTCGGTGATGTTGAATGGCATTGCCGGAGCGACCTCCGGAGTCATCCTTGATGCGCAATACACCAATGTGCAGGCCGGGGCGGTGATCGACCTTTCGGGCGGCGGCGATTTGCGCGGTGCCGGTTTTGTCTCCGGACGAGGTGGCTCCACCGATGCACGTCTCAATCCGCTGGTACGCAATGCCACCGATGGCACCTTCAGTTTGCCGGGGCTGGCCAACAATCCCGTGTATGCAATCGTGGCCGGTGACCAGAGCCGCTATGCGCCGATGCTGGCCGAGGCCGGCGCGGTCGATGCGCGTATCGGCCAGCAGATCACCCTCGGGACCGGCGTTGCCGGACTGGCACCCGGTACCTACACCTTGTTGCCATCGACCTTTGCCTTGTTACCGGGCGCCTTTCGGGTCGAAATCAATGGTCAAGCGATTGCGGGGCCGATGGACAGTGCGTTGAAGTTGCGCAATGGCTCGTGGACCACGGCCGGACAGCTGTCGATTGCCAACACCGGTATCCGCGACAGTTTGCCCAGCCAGGTCATCGTGACGTCTGCCGATGTGCTGCGGCGCTATTCACAGTACAACGAAACCGGGTTCAGCCAATTTGTGCTCAACGATGCTGCCCGCCGCGGTCTGCCGCGCGCCCGCACACCGCTGGACGGCAACACGCTGCACCTGCGCATGGTCAGTGGCGGCGAGCACGACTCAGCCCTGGATTTCAACGGGCAGGTGCTGTTCAAACCTGCCAGCGGCGGGGTCATTGGTACGGCGGTCGTTCAGGGCGGTTATACCGGCGCAGAGTTTGAAATTCTCGGTGCCGGGCATACGCGAACGCCAGGGTTCGACGGTGTATCGCTGTACGCCGACACCCTCAACCGCTTGAATGCCGGACGCTTGACCATCGGTGGCACCCCAACCGTGTATTACGGTTCGGAGGGCGGCTCGATCAAGGTGATCGGCAATACCTCGGCGATTCGTCTGCGCGAAGGCGCGATCCTCTCGGCGCCAGAGGTTGTGCTGAGCAGTAACAGCGCCAATGGCGGCATCACCATCGATGCGGGAGCGGGCGTCAATACCTTGGGGCGAGGTAACGTTCCGTATGATGCCGCAGCCGGTTTCGTCTACGAACCGGGGCGCTCCAGCCTGCTGGTGGTGTCCAACGGCTGGACGCCGGTGCTTGCGCCCACCGAAGGCGGGGGCGGGAGCATTCGTATCGGCAACTGTCCGACGGCCGATTGCACCGCTGCGGCGTTGCTGTACTCCAACGGCAGCATCATCGCCGCCACTGACAAAAACTTCGAACTGGGCGAAAGCGTGCGCTTTGGCACTCGCCAACTCGGGCTTTCGGTCGGTGTGGTCAATGCCGGCAGTCCGCAAGCACTGGCCGCAGCCAGCGGCCGCACACCCGCGGGCCTGACGCTTAACCAGAACGTGCTGGATCGCCTGTTGCAGGGCGACACGCAATCTGGCGCCCCCGCCCTGGAAACCCTGAGTCTGGTGGCCCGCGATGCGTTCAACTTTTTCGGCAGCGTGACCCTCGACACCATTGATCCGCAGACCGGCCAGAGCCGTTTGCAGAATCTGGTGTTGGGTAGCCCGGCCATCTACGGCTCGGGCGCTGCCACCGATGTCGCGACGATCCGCACCCGCAATCTGATCTGGAACGGGGCGACTCAGGCCCCGGGTACGGTGGTCAACGACGGCGCCGGCAACGGGCACGGCACGCTGGATATTCAGGCGCAGCGGATCGAATTGGGTTATGGCCCGAACCCGCAGCCCAATGGCCTGGATCGCAATAACCGACTGGCCCTGGGATTTGCCGACGTCAACTTCAACGCCAGCGAGCGCATCACCGCCAACCACAAGGGCAGCCTGGCGGTGTACGAATCCCAAGGAGCTTATGACGCGGTCAAGGGGTTCAGTTACAGCGGCGGCAATCTCAATCTGCGCACGCCATTGCTGACCGGCGAGGCCGCCTCGGTCAGTGAACTCAAGGCGGGCAACAACCTGACTCTGAGTGGTAGCGCCACAACGGCTGCCGCGGATGCCCTCGGTGCGCAACTGAGCCTGACGGCACGCAGTGTTGTGCTCGACAGTCGCATCGTCCTCGCCAGCGGCAAGCTGCTGGTCAATGCCGAGGATGATCTGCTGCTTGGCAGCGGCGCGCAGGTGGACATGGCGGGCCGGGTTCTGCCGTTCAATGATGTGCAGAAATTCAGCTGGGGCGGCGACGTGTCGTTGCAGAGCAACAACGGCAATATTCGTCAGTTGGCGGGCTCGCGAATCGATCTGTCCGCCGTCAACAATCAGGCCGGGCAATTGAACGTTGTGGCCCTGGCCACTGACGCTGGACAGGTTGATCTGCAAGGGCAGATTGTCGGCAGCAGCAGTGGCTATTACGACGCGGGCGGTACGTGGGTGCCGTACAAGGCCGCTGGCGTGGACATTCGCGCCCAGCGCCTGGCGGGTGATTTGAGCGAGGCCTTTGCCAGCCTTAACCTGCGCTTGAATGCCGGCGGGGTAGTGGGCAGTCGAAGCTTCCAGTTCAAGCAGGGCAATCTGCGTATCGGTAACGAACTCAAAGCGGGCCAAGTCAATGTCTCGGTGGACAATGGCAACCTGACCGTGGACGGGGTGATTGATGCCAGTGGTGAACGGGTCGGCAGCATTCGCCTTGCCGGCAAAAACGGTTTGAACCTGACAGGCAACGCGCTGCTCGATGCCCATGGCCGCGTACTGCGCGTCGACAGCTACGGCAAAATCATCGACGCACCGAACCGCGCCATGGTTGAACTCAATTCAGGTGACGGCGTGCTGACGCTGGCCGCTGGTGCACGGATTGATCTGCGTCACGGCACCGATGCAGTGCCTGGAAACCAGGCGGGACAACGCGATGACGTGTTGCGTGGGACGCTGGAGCTGAATGCACCGCGCCTGGGCGGCGGTGACATTGCGGTGGATGCCAGCGGTACGTTGAGTATTCAAGGTGCCCGCTCCATCGGGCTGAATGCCGTGCGAAGTTACAGTGATGCTGCCGATGGCACCGATCCGGCGGCCAGCGGTCGCCCGTATCAAGTGATCGATCAAGCCTACCTGGATCGCATTCACTCAGACAGCAGCGGCTTTATCGATGCGGCGCTGGGTAACAGTGATCTGCTACAACGCAAACTGGCCGGCCTCAACAATGCGACCTATGCCGATGCGTTTCATCTGCGCCCGGGGGTGGAAATCGTCAGCAAAACCGCTGACGGCGATCTGGTGGTGCAGGGCGATCTCGACTTGTCCGGCTACCGTTACGCCAGCCTCAACCCGCACACTCGCCGGACCTCGGTGTATGGCAGCGGGGAAGCGGGCAGCCTGTTGATCCGTGCCGGTGGCAACCTCGACATCTACGGCAGCATCAACGACGGTTTCGCACCGCCGCCGGAAACCGTGGACGACGCCGGCTGGAAACTGTTGCCGGGGATACAGCCTTTCGGCGGTGACCTGATCGTACCGGGCAGTGGTGTCAGCCTTGCCGAAGGGACGCTCTTTCCGGTTGGCGCCACCTTGAATTACGACCTGCCGATTCAAGCCGCCACACTGGCCGCGGGCACGGTGTTGCCGGTTCAGAGCACTTTGGCCGCACCTTACGTGTTACAGGGTGGAACGGTGCTGGCCGGCGATGTGCATGACGCGGCGGGTAACCTGATGTATGCCGCCGGTACGTTGCTCGACAACGCTGTGACCCTGCCGACCGGCAGTCGTTTGGGTGCAGGTATCCGCTTGAACAACGCCACCGCACTGCAGGCCCTGCTCTGGCCCAAAGGCGTGCCGCTGCCGGGTGCGGTTGATGCCGACAATAAAACGGTGGGTGTTGTGTTGAACGGAACGTTGGCGCTGTTGCGGGGTTCGCTGATCCCCTCCATGACCAACGTGAAGCTCGCCGATGGCACGGTATTCCTCGACCTGCGTCCTGCCAATGGAAACCAGCAAGGTCGAAACTGGGCGATCGCCAGCATGCTGCCGGCGGGCAGTGCGTCGTGGTCGATGCGCATGGTGGCAGGGGCCGATCTGACCGCGGCCGACAGCCGTAGCGTGAAACCTCAGGCCAGCGTTGGCAACTTGCAGATGGCCGACACTCACTATGGTGTGAGCATGATCGAGGTGGCCGGCAAACTGGTCTGGGCGGTGGATAACGAGTATGGCTTTACACCGTACGAACCGGTTCCCGAGGAATACCTTGTGCTCTGTGATATCGCTCCCGGTTCTTGCGCGCCCATGGCGCGCAGTGTGTGGGCGCCTGGCAACTGGATGGGCATGCCGGATTACACACCGATGAACGATGACGAATTGTTCTGGTGCTCCATCGACCCGGCACTGTGTATTGAAAACAATCCGAGCAAGAGCGCCCAGGCCCACACGCAGATGTTCAGCGTTTTGCGTACTGGCACCGGCGACCTGGATTTGATGGCGGCCGGTAACCTGAGCATGGCCTCACCTTTCGGCGTCTACACCGCCGGCACCCAATCGGCAGACGTCGACGCGCGTTATAACCAGCCCCGCGGAAGGCTGTCGGCTGATGGCTCGGTATTGGGCAGCGTTGGCAGCGATTACGAAAAATGGGTCGATGGCGGCAGTGCCAACCTCTATCAGGCCTGGTATCCGCAGATGGGCGGTAACCTGACGATCAATGCCGGCGGGTCTGTGTCGGGTGATGTGCTTGGCCGTCGCTCGGTCGCCACGGGCGACGGTACGCGGGAGCAGGTGCCCAGTGTGGCGGTGGGCAATTGGCTCTGGCGCCAGGGCACCGGCAACAACGATGTACCGACTGCCTGGTGGATCAATTTCGGCAGCTACGCTGCGCAGCCATTGCCAGCGCTGGGCGAGGAAACCAGACCTTATCTGGTGGGCTTTACCGGGTTCGGTACGCTGGGCGGCGGCAACATCAGTCTGAGCGCCGGCGGGGATGCAGGCATGCTCAAGGCCATGGGCGACGACAGGTATGCGTCGTACCCTCGCAGTCAGGGGTTGATCGTGGCTGTCGGCAGTACGGGCCGCGTGGACAGTGACGGGAACCTGCAACTGACCGGTGGCGGAGACCTGGATATTCGTCTGGGCGGTGTCCTTAATCCGTCTCTGCAGGCACGTGCCGGCCTGGCGGGTACCGGCACGCCGACGCACGACTTGCAGGGCGCGCTTATCAACCTGCGCGGTGCGGCGCAACTGACGGGCGCCGCGTTGGGCGGTATCAATCTGCAGTACGGCGCCTCGGCGCTGTTTCATGACCCACGGGAAACGCGCGCCTTCGACCCGTTCAACTCGACGGCCAGTAATGCCAGTGGTGGGCTGGTGCTGATTCCCGGTGACTCCGGCATGCGCCTCAACACCCGCGGCGATCTGGTGTTGGGTGGCGCCGCCGATCCGGGCCGCGTGAGGTTGCAGAACTCCACACCGTTTACCACGGAGGATGGCATTTACCATGCCGGTGGCGGTTTGAGTGGTTTCTCGCTGTGGACCGATCACACGGCCATCGATTTGTTCTCGGCCGGCGGCAACCTGACGCCCAGCACCCAGTTGATGGAAACCACCGGGCAGGACCCCGTCGCCGGGCTTAACGGGTCACCGACCGATGACCGCTTCGTCTTTCCTTCGATATTGCGTGCCGTGGCCGGTCAGGGCTCGATTTATGCGGGACCATCAGCGGCCTACGGCATAGGCAACCCGGCGCCGGCTCTGGCCTGGTCATTGCTGTTGGCACCTTCCAGCGCGGGGCAGCTTGAACTGATCGCTGGGGATTCGATCTATGCCGGCGGCTACGCCATCAACCAGTCAGGGGCCAGCCCAGCGGCGCTCGCCACACCGTTTGCACCCGCGTTCAATGGCTACGGCAACAACCAGTCCGCTCGGCCGATCACGACCAACGCCGGCAGCGATGGTGTGCTGGCGCAAACCAATTCGCGCTATCCACTGTTTGCCTTTGGTCCCGATAGCTACTCGGGGTTGAGCAGTGTTCAGGGGCCGGCGCGCTTCTATGCACTGACCGGTGACCTGGTAGGAATTCGCACGGGCGAAACGCTGGCGTTCGCGACCACGAAGCGCACCTGGTATGAATCGGCAGGCCCGGTGTGGATGGTGGCGGGGCGTGACATCGTGGCGTCCGGTACCAATTTGGGGCAACCCACGTTTGCGCCCGTTGGGGGCATGGGTCGCAATAACGAACAGATCGCGTCTACCGGCAATCTGTTCGTGCATAACGATGCGCGCGACATTTCGCGGATTTCGGCCGGGCGAGACATTCTCTACAGCAGCTTCGACATTGCCGGCCCGGGTGTTCTGGACGTCAATGCCGGGCGCAATATCCTGATGGAAGATCGCGCCAGCATCTCCAGCCTCGGCCCTGTCGTGGCAGGTGATCAGCGCCCCGGTGCGAGCGTCGTGATGCAAGCGGGTGCGGGCGCGCAGGGGCCGGATTACTCACGGTTCATTGCGCGTTATCTGAACCCGCAAAACGTCGCGGATTCGGCTGTGGCCCTGAGCGCGCAACCGGGCAAAGTGGTCAAGACCTACGTCGAAGAACTGCAGAGTTGGCTGAGCCTCGGTTATGGCTTCAAGGGTGGCGACGAACAGGCGCAAGCGTTCTTCGCCGCACTTCCAAGTACCGAACAGGCGATCTTCGCCCGCCAGGTGTACTTCGCCGAATTGCGTGCCGGTGGCCTGGAATACACCGATGCCGATGGCCCACGCACTGGCAGTTACCTGCGCGGTCGCAACGCCATTGCGGCGCTGTTCCCGACCACTGATGTCGCCGGCAATCCGATCCGTTACGACGGCGATATCACGATGTACGGCGGCGCCGGGGTCAAGACGCTGTTTGGCGGCGATATCCAGATGCTCACGCCGGGCGGTGGTCAGGTGTTCGGCATCGAAGGCGCGGCGCCGCCGTCGACGGCGGGGATCATTACTCAGGGTTCGGGCGACATTCAGCTGTACTCGCAAGGCAGCATCCTGCTCGGCCAGAGCCGGATCATGACCACCTTCGGCGGCTCGATTCTCGGCTGGTCCGCCGAGGGCGATATCAACGCCGGTCGCGGCTCGAAAACCACCGTGGTCTACACACCGCCAAAACGTGTCTACGACACCTGGGGCAACGTCACGCTGTCGCCGTCGGTGCCGAGCACCGGCGCCGGTATCGCCACGCTCAACCCGATCGCCGAAGTGGCGCCGGGCAACATCGACCTGATCGCGCCACTGGGCACCATCGATGCCGGCGAGGCGGGGATTCGCGTGTCGGGCAACGTCAACATCGCCGCGCTGAAGGTGGTCAACGCCGCGAACATTTCGGTGCAGGGCAAGGCAACCGGCGTGCCGGTGGTGTCGGCGGTGAACACCGGCGCGATCACCTCGGCCAGTTCGGCGGCATCCTCCGCTACGCAAGCGGCGGAAGACGTCGTCCGGCAGCAACAGGCAGCGGCGCGGCAGAACCAGGCCTCGGTGTTCACCGTGCAGGTTCTCAGCTTCGGCAACGAGCAACTGGCACCGTCGCGCGATGGTGCTAGTCGCGCGCCAGCGACGGGTTATAACCCGGACAGCCCGGTGCAGGTGCTCGGCGCCGGGGCATTGGATGAGCAGGCGAAGCAGCAGCTGACCGAAGAGGAGCGTGGGCAGCTGACGTTGTAAAAGGCTCTCGTGCAGTACGTTTGGGCGGCCGGTTGGCCGCCTTTTTTTATGAATGGTTATGGATATTTTTTACGGGCGTGCAACACGGTCAGAATTTTGATGTGGTCTGTCACCTGATAGACCAGTAAATAATTCGAGTTGATGACCATTTCGCGAGTGCCCGGTATTCGGCCGGAGCGGAAACCATGCGGTATCCAGGAAAGCCTTCGCGCTGCGGCGCTGAGCTTTTGGTGCAGTGCAACTGAAGCGACAGTGTTGCGTTGTTCTACGTATTCGATGATGTCAGCCAGGTCTCCAAGAGCCGGTTTACTCCAGCTAACCGGCAGCGCGTCGATTCTTGCGTCTCTCTTCCAGCATCTGACCTAGCAGCACCATTGCCTCATCGTGGGGGATAGGCGGACGTGGATCATCAAGTGCGGCTTGTACCTTGGCGCGATACCAAAGATCGTAATCCGCAGCCTCTTCTTCGGTTTCGAAGTCTGAAACGATAAGTGAAAGTTCAGCGCTCATCATGACCTCCATGATCAATGTGAAGCAGTCTAAGGGGATGTGGGCTCGTTGTCGTCACTGGCGGGACGAGGGAGACATCATCCGCAAACAGACGATGCAAATCTGTCAGACGCTTCGCTTGTGATGCACGTGAAGTCGATCAGCTGTGTAGTTCAATTCTGTAGGAAATCAGCTTTTGGTCATCGGGCTGACAGCCGCCGCTCAAAGCTGCGGCCACAGCCACGCTGCACTCAGTTACCGTCTGCAACCTTACGCTCGATCTCATCGACTTTGCGCTGTAGCTCTTCAGCTTCCTGCTCTTTGACCCGAGTGGAAGACGGCGTGATGACTTTGTCTACGCCCTCGGTGTTGTTGTCGCGGTCCTGCAGATCGCGCTCGACCACGTTCACCGGTTTGCCGCTGGCATCGGTGGGTGGGGCGTTGGGAGTTTTGTCGTCGTTGGGGTTCATGGCGCTGGCCTCCTGTGGGTGTACACATTGGAGACAGCGCGGCGGCAGACGTTCGAAATTTTTCAGCTGCGAGGCCCTCTCCGGCAGGAGAGGGCACTGTGGCTTTTTTCAGTCCTTGAGAATGTCGCGATCCTTGGTTTCCGGCAGGAAGAACGTGCCGAGTATTGCCGTCGCCACTGCAATGACGATCGGGTACCACAGCCCGTAGTAGATGTCACCGGTGGCGGCGACCATGGCGAACGCCACGGTCGGCAGGAAGCCGCCGAACCAGCCGTTGCCGATGTGGTAGGGCAGCGACATCGAGGTGTAGCGGATGCGCGTCGGGAACAGTTCGACCAGCCACGCGGCGATCGGGCCATAAACCATGGTCACGTAGATCACCAGCACGGTGAGCAGGAGTAGCATCATCGGGTAATTGATTTTCGCCGGGTCGGCTTTTTCCGGGTAACCGGCGTCTTTCAACGCGGCGCCGAGGTTGGCGGTGAAGGCGTCGTTGCGGGCCTTGAAGTCGGCGGCGGTGAGGGCGCTGCCTTCGAAGCTCTCGACAACGCGGTCACCGATGCGCACCTGCGCGACGGTGTTCGGTTCGGCGGCGACGTTCTCGTACGGGATCGCGCGTTTCGCCAGCAAGGTTTTCGCCAAGTCACAGGAACTGGTGAATCTGGCCTTGCCCACCGGATCGAACTGGAACGAACACTGATCAGGATTGGCGATCACCTTGACCGGATTTTTTTCCTGAGCAACGAACACGTCCGGGTTGCCGTACTGGGTCAGCGCAGTAAAGATCGGAAAGTAGGTCAAAGCAGCCAGAATGCACCCGGCCATGATGATCGGTTTGCGCCCGATGCGATCGGACAGGCTGCCGAAAATCACGAAGAACGGTGTGCCGATCAGTAGCGATCCGGCGATCAGCAGGTTGGCGGTCTGCGCGTCGATCTTCAATGTTTGCAACAGGAAGAACAGCGCATAGAACTGCCCGGTGTACCAGACCACTGCTTGCCCGGCGGTGCCTCCGAGCAGCGACATGATCACCACTTTGAGATTGTCCCAGCGCGCAAAGGATTCGGTCAGCGGCGCTTTCGAGGCCTTGCCTTCGTCCTTCATTTTCTGGAATACCGGCGACTCGCTCAGTTGCAGGCGGATGTACACCGACACGGCCAGCAGAATGATCGACAGCAGAAACGGAATCCGCCAGCCCCAAGCCTCGAACGCCTCGTTACCCAGCGCCGTGCGGCAGGCGAGAATCACCAGCAGCGACATGAACAGACCGAGGGTGGCGGTGGTTTGAATCCACGAAGTGAAAAAGCCACGACGGTTGCGTGGCGCGTGCTCGGCCACGTAGGTCGCTGCGCCACCGTATTCGCCACCCAGCGCCAGGCCTTGCAGCAGACGCAGGGTGATCAGAATCACCGGGGCAGCCACGCCAATGGTGGCGTAGCCGGGCAGCAAGCCGACGATTGCTGTGGACACGCCCATGATCACGATGGTGATCAGAAACGTGTGCTTGCGCCCGATCATGTCACCCAGACGCCCGAAGACGATGGCGCCGAACGGCCGCACCGCAAACCCGGCGGCGAAGGCCAGCAGGGCAAAGATGAATGCGGTGGTTTCGTTGACGCCGGCGAAGAAGTGTTTGGCGATGATCGCCGCCAGCGAGCCGTAGAGGTAAAAGTCGTACCACTCGAAAACCGTGCCCAGCGAGGAAGCGAAGATGACCTTGCGCTCCTCCTTCGTGATACCGCCGCTGCGCGGTGGCGTGCCGGTGGATGCTGTGTCGATTGTGGCCATGGGTGTTCTCCGTCGTGCTTATTGTTGTAGGCCGGAGTCCCCCGTTACTGCCTGTCGCACTCTGGCCCGTTGGCATCTGCCGCCGTTGCTCTAGCGTGAAGCTTGCACAGTCTGACCGCCTCGCAGGGCTGCAAGGTTTCCTGAAGCATAATCAGCTTTTGCCAGATATCCACTCGGCCTACGCTTTGACCCAACGCTGCCGGCTCCAGGCGCTCAACCAATCGACCAGAAACACCAGCAACAGCATCGCCAGAATCACCGTACTGGCCTGGGCTTCCTGGAACAGACTCAAGCTGACATACAGCATCTGGCCCAGGCCGCCAGCACCGACAAAGCCCAGCACGCTGGCCATGCGGATGTTGTTTTCCCAGCGATACAGGCAGTAGGCGAGCAGTTGCGGGGCAAGGTTAGGCAGGGTGCCGTAGCAGAACGCGAGGATCGGATTGCCGCCCTGCAAACGGATCGCCTCGGCCGGTTGTGGCGGAGTGTTTTCCAATGCTTCGGCAAATAGCCGACCGAGCACCCCAGTGGTGTGCAGGGCAAGGGCGAGGGTGCCGGCGTTCGGTCCGAGACCGGCGGCAAGCACCATCAGCGCCGCCCAAACCAGCTCTGGAATCGCCCGCAAGCCGTTGAGCAGCAGGCGCGCCGCACTTTGCAGCGGCCAGCCGAAACGCCCGGCAGCGGGCAGCGCGAGAACGATGCCGAACAGTGCCGCAAGCAGGGTGCCCAACGCGGACATGGCCAGTGTTTCCAGCGAACCGTGGGCAATGGCTTTCAGGTAACCGGCGCTCAAGTCGGGACTTAGAAAGCGCTGCACGTAACTGCCCATCTGCTTGAGGCTATTGGCGCTGCCGAGTTCGGCAAGATCCAGTTCCAGATAGGCAAAAGAGGCGACCACCGCGACCGCAATGGCGGCGATCAGCAGCAGGTTGATCAGGCGCCTCATGCCAGCCTCCAGCGCAGCAAGCGGCTGAGTTGATCAGCGCACAGCACCAGCAGCAGGAACGTCAGCAACATGCTGGCGACTTCACCGCCGGCAAACATGCGGATCGACAGGTCGATCTGTTGCCCCAGCCCACCGGCACCAACAAAGCCCATCACCACTGAGGCACGGATCGCGCACTCCCAGCGATACACCGTGTAGGAGAGCAATTCGGCGGCGACATTCGGCAGCGTGCCGTAGGCAAACGCCGCCAGTCGACCGCTGCCGGCCTGCAACAATGCGTGCGCCGGGCGCTGGTCGGTGGACTCGAATATCTCCGCGTAAACCTTGCCGAGCATACCGCTGTAGGTGATGGCGATGGCCAACACGCCCGCCGCCGGGCCGAGGCCAACGGCACGCACAAACAACAGCGCCCAGACGATCTCCGGCACGCTGCGCAAAAAGATCAGCAAGCCGCGTACCGGCCAGCGCAGCAAGCGCCCGGGCAGGCTCGGCACGCCGCCCCGGGACGCCGCCGAGAGCGACAGCGCGCGGCTGGCGATCAGGCTCGCCGGCACCGCCAGCAGCAACGCCAAGGCCATGCCCGCTGTGGCAATCGCCAGGGTTTGCAGGGTGGCTTTGAGCAACAGTTGCAGGAACGCTTGATCGTGCGCCGGCGGCCAGAATGCCGAAACAAAACGGCCCATTTCGTTCTGGCTATCGGCCTGAAACAACACGCCCAGGTCCAGTTCGCTGAGCTGAATGCCCGGCCACAGCAAAGCCAGCGCCAGCAGCGTCAGCAACAATCGCGGCCACGCCGCAGGGTCCCGTGAATCAGCTTTCAGCATCGCGGAATCTGCACAATCAAAGGCGCGGCCGCCGGCGCAGGCGATTGCAGTTGTTCATTGGCGTACAGCGCATCGAGTTTGTCGCGACTGACTTGATCGGATGGGCAATCGAAAAGAATCTGCCCGTCGCGCAAACCGATGATCCGTGGAAAGTGCGCCAGCGCCAGATCCACCGCGTGCAGGCTCGCCACCAGCGTGACGTTGTGCTCGCGGGCGTGACGCGAAAGGATCGACAGCGTATGGCCGGCAAGCACCGGGTCCATGGCCGAGACAGGTTCGTCGGCAAGCAATATTTCCGGCGCCTGATACAGCACTCGCGCAATGCCGACGCGCTGCAATTGCCCGCCGGACAACTGCTGGCAATGGGCGAACAGTTTGTCGCCCAGATCCAGCCGCGCCAACGCCGCGCGAGCGCCCGCCACATCCAGTGGATGCAGCAGGTTCAGCAGACTTTTGCCCAGACTCCACTGACCGAGCTTGCCGGCCAGCACCGCCGTAATGACCCGCTGACGCGGCGGAATCGGCGGCGCCTGATGCACCAGGCCGATGCGCGCACGCAGGCGCTGCCGCTGGTGCGCCGACAAGTCGCCAGGCGCGTTCGCCAAGCACTTCGATGTCGCCACTGCTGGGCTTGAGCGCGGTGGCCAGCAGATTGAGCAGGCTCGACTTGCCAGCGCCGGACGGGCCGATGATTGCGACCTGTTCGCCAGCGCCAATCTGCACGTCGATGTTACGAAGGGCATCGACGCCATTGGCATGGCGCAGGCTGCCCTGGGTGAGGCGTAAAGTCATTTCAGCAGTTCGGCGGCGCGGGCGGCTTCCTCGATGCCCTTGTAGTTCTCGGGCTTGGTCTCGATGAAGCGACTGGCGGCCTGCAGATCGAGGATCTTCTTCTGCTCGGGATTGGCCGGGTCGAGGTCGAGGAAGGCTTGCTTGATCTTCGCGGCCAGCTTCGGATCAAGGGTGCCGCGCACGGTCCAGTTGTAATCGAAGTAGGTCGGCGTGGTGGCGAAGACTTTGACCTTGTTGGTGTCGACCTTGCCGGCGTCGACCAGTTTCTGCCAGACGCTGGCATTCAACACCCCGGCATCGACCTTGCCGGCCTGCACCCAGGCAACGGTGGCGTCATGCGCGCCGGAGTAGGCGACGCGGCTGAAATAGCCTTCAGGCCTGATGCCGTCGTTTTTCAGCATGAAGTAACGCGGCATCAGGCTGCCCGAGGTGGACGACACCGAACCGAAGGCGAAGGTCTTGCCCTTCAGGTCGGCGAGGCTTTTCACGTTCGGGTCGGCGGTGATGAATTTGCTGGTGAACTGCGCATCCTGTTCGCGCTGCACCAGCGGGATCACTGGTGTAGTGGCGTCGGTCTTCAAACGGGCCTGCACAAAAGTGAAACCGCCGAGCCAGGCCATGTCGAGGCGATCGGTGGCCAGCGCTTCAACCACCGCCGGGTAGTCGGCGACAGGCACAAACTGCACCTTCATGCCCAACTGCTGCTCAAGGTAGGCACCCAGCGGTTCGAACTTGCGCAGCAGCTCGGTCGGGGCTTCGTCGGGAATCGCGCTGACGCGCAGGACATCAGCGGCTTGCGTCATCAGGGCAGAAAAGGACAGCGCCAGACCGGCGGTGAGGGCGAGGGTACGCTTGAACATAGAATTCTCCGTTTCGTAAGCGTCAACATTCGAAGGGCAGCCGCTACCGGGCGGCGCGCCACGTCAGGGTAGACGAAACGGCGAGGTTATACGCATTCGCGAGGAGATTGGCCAGCCTCCGTGCCGGCGCGGTGTGTCTGTTTGTGTACGGTTGCGGTCAAGCCGCTTCCGGCAGTTTGGCAATCACCTTGATTTCAAAATCGAAACCCGCCAGCCAGGTCACGCCGACAGCGGTGATGGTCGGAAACGGCGCTTCGCCCCAAAACTCCGGCACCACAGTCCAGATCGTTTCGAACGTCGAGTGCGGATCGACCATGAACACGGTGACATCCACCGCATCATCGAAGCTGCAACCGGCCGCAGCGAGGATCGCGTTGAGGTTGTGGAAGGCGGTGCGCACCTGATCGCGCAGATTGGCCTCGGGCGAGCCATCCTCACGGCTGCCGACTTGTCCGGAGACAAACAGGAAACCGTTGGAGCGAATCGCCGGCGAGTAACGGTGACGTTCATACAGGGCGTGGCGGGCAGGTGGAAAAACTACATCGCGCTTGGACATGGGGCTGACTCCATCAGTGGTTGATGGGGTGACTTTAGGTGTTTGCAGCTGCTGGATAAACGCGCAAGCTTGGCGTTCACTGTTTGCAAATTCCAAACAATCGAGGGGCGCGGATGGACCGGTTCGATGCGATGCAGGCCTTTGCCCGGGTGGTCGAGGCGGGCAGTTTCACCAAAGCTGCCGAAACCCTGCACATGAGCAAGACCACGGTGACGCAACTGGTGCAGCAGCTGGAGGCGCGGCTGCGGGTCAAGCTGCTCAATCGCACTACGCGCAAGGTCAACGTCACCGCCGATGGTGCGGCGTATTACGAGCGGGTGATCAAGTTGCTGGCCGACATGGACGACGCCGAAACCAGCCTGCCCGGTGCCGCCGCACGGCCACGGGGGCGCTTGCGCATCGACGTGCCGAGCCCGTTCGCGCGGCACATTCTGGTGCCGGCGTTGCCGGAGTTTCATGCGCGCTACCCGGACATCCAGATCGACATGGGCGTCAGCGACCGCATCGTCGACATCATCGATGAGAACGTCGATTGCGTGGTGCGCGGCGGCGAATTGCTCGATCAATCGCTGATGGCGCGCAAGCTCGCCGATCTACCATTGGGGGTATTTGCCGCGCCGGCTTATCTGGCTCGCGAAGGTACGCCCGACCATCCACGCGAACTGGAAGACTCCCATCATCGGGTGGTCGCGTTTCTTTGGGCTCGCACTGGTAAACCTCTTCCGTACACGTTGCACAACGGCACCGAGCGCTTGCAGATCAAGGGCCGGCATGTGCTTGCGGTAGATGACGGCAATGCCTATCTAGCGGCGGGACTGGCGGGCATGGGGGTGTTGTGGTTGCCGACGTATATGGCCGATGCGCATGTCGCGCGCGGCGAGCTCGTGCCGTTGTTTGAGGGCTGGCGCCTGGAAAGCATGCCGCTTTACGTCGCGTATCCGCCGAACCGGCATGTCAGCTTGAAATTGCGGGTATTTATCGACTGGATTGTGGCGTTAATGGCGTAGGGCTCTGGTGCGCTTATTGCTTTACGTGAAGGCAGGTCGTCAGAAAAACAACCAACCCGGCGACCCGAACGTGCTCGTGATGAGAGGCGCACGTTCGACCCAAGGAGCTATGCGCGTAATGAATATGTACATCGATATCGTCGGCGCCTGCAATCTGAGCTGCCCGTCATGCCCGATGGGTAATTCGGAAAATGCCAATTTCAAGAAAGCCATGCAGCTCGAGATGTTCACTCAGATTGTCGACAAGGCACGGCGTGAAGGGGTCAAGGCGATCTTTTTGTACAACTGGACCGAGCCGTTGATTCACCCGCGCATCGGTGAGTTCGTCGAAATCATTAACGCTGCAGGTTTGCAAAGCGGCATTAGCTCCAACCTGAACCTGGCCAAGAACATTGAAAGCGCGATGCTCGCCAATCCCTGGTTCTTCCGTGTCTCCCTGTCCGGGTTCCACCAGGACACCTACCGCCAAGGGCATGTCGGCGGCGACATCGAAGTGGTCAAGCAGAACATGATCAAGCTGCATGACCTCAAGCAGCGTCACGGCCTGAATACGCTTATCGAGGTCTATTACCACCGCTATCTGGATAACCTCGAAGAAGAGGGGCTGATGCGCGAGTTCAGCGAGCGCCTGGGTTTCAATTTCTCCACCGGCTACTCGGTGATGATGCCGCTGGAAAAAACCTTCGCTATCGTCGAAGACGATGCCTCGGTCACCGACACGGACCGGGAAACCCTCAAGCGCCTGGCGTTGCCACCGTATGCAGACCTGGTCAATCTGGTCAAGCAATACCCCAAACAGGCGTGCACCCTGAAAGATGATTGGCTGGTACTCGATTGCAATGGCAATACCGTGCTGTGCTGCACGATTTTCAATCAGGCGGAATACAGCGTCGGCAAGTATCTGGACATGCCGGTACAGGAATTGATGAGTCGCAAATCCACGCAAAAGAACTGCGTGGACTTGTGCAACCGCTGCGCGAAGAACGGTCTGCACATCTACTCCGCATCGCCCAACAAGGGGCCGCTGGAAAGTCATGCGGTCAATCGCATCATCGACTTTCAACGACGCACGATTCTCGAACAGCCGATCGATAGCGAACGTCTGGGCCGTACAGGTGAAGTCAGCGCCGAGCACTTCGATGAGGAGCAATATTTGCGCCTCAATGCCGACGTAAAGACTGCAATCGCCACAGGCGCCTTCTCCAGTGGCTATCAACACTACGTCCTGTTTGGGCGCCTCGAAGGTCGGCTCGGGGCGGGGTTGAATACGATCGTTTGAGATACCCGGGGCGACGGCCATGGGTTGTTTGAAGGTGTGGCCTGATGACGTGATTGACTCTTTACCGGTTCCGGCCAACTATCGGCGCACAACAATGTGACCGATGGATTGAAACTTGACCGAACGACGCCAATTCAGCGGAGGCATGAAGGGGAAAAACCTCCGCTATCTGAATGAGCAAAGCGATAACGCGCAGTTGACGCGCACCGGTTTTCTGCTGCTCGAACACTTTTCGCTACCGGCCTTTACGCAGACGCTGGACGCCGTGGTGACTACCAATCTGTTGCGCCCGGGGCTGTTTACCTCGCGCACCTTCGGGCTGGGTGAGGGCGAGGTCATCAGCGACCTGGGGCTGGTGATCCGCCCCGATGCGCGTCTGGACTCAGCAGCGCTCGAGGAATTGGATCTGCTGGTGGTCTGCGGCGGTTATCGCACTGAACTGCGAGCGAGCGATGGGTTTGTGCACTTGCTCAAACTGGCGGCGGAGCGGGGCGTCAGTCTGGCCGGGTTGTGGAATGGTTCGTGGTTTCTCGGGCGTGCCGGGTTGCTCGACGGCTACCGTTGCGCGATTCACCCGGAACATCGCCCCGCGTTGACGGAAATTGCCAAGGCTACGCACGTCAGCAGCGAGCCTTATGTGATCGACCGCGACCGTCTCACCGCGTCGAGCCCATCGGGGGCTTTCCACATGGCGCTGGACTGGATCAAAAGCCTGCACGGCAAGGCGCTGGTCGAGGGTGTCGAGGACATTCTGGCGTTTGAGGAATCGCGCTACCGGCGGATCAAACCGGATGAAAACATCTGCGTCAGCGCGCCGTTGCGGGAAGTGATCAAGCTGATGGACGCCAACCTCGAAGAACCGTTGGAGCTGGAACAATTGGCGGTCTACGCCGGCCGCTCGCGGCGCCAGCTCGAGCGCTTGTTCAAGGAACAACTGGGCACCACGCCGCAGCGCTATTACCTGGAACTGCGCATCACCGAAGCACGGCGCCTGCTGCAACATACCGAGCTGTCGCAGGTGGAAGTGCTGGTGGCGTGTGGTTTCGTTTCACCGAGCCATTTCAGCAAGTGCTACAGCTCGTATTTTGGTTATCGGCCTTCGAAGGAAAAACGGCTGGTTAAATAGATCGACCGGTGCAATCCCCAAAAACCCTCACCCCAGCCCTCTCCCAGAGGGAGAGGGAGCCGACCGAGGTATCTTGCGCTGTACATCGACCTGAAAGATGGACGTCGACTTTGGATTCAATACAGCGCTTTCAGGTCGGCGTAAATCTCGAATATCCCCCAATCAGTTCCCTCTCCCCTCCGGGAGAGGGCTAGGGTGAGGGGTATTGAGGGCGGGTCTGTCAGAGACGATCAGCATCGATTACAGCTTGCGCAAACGCCGCCGGGCTTTCCTGGGGCAAATTGTGCCCAACCCCACCCTCAATCAACCGGAACTGATATTTCCCGGTAAAACGCTTGGCATAGTCCTCAGGCTTGGGATGTGGCGCACCATTGGCGTCGCCTTCCAGGGTAATCGTCGGCACGCTGATCGAAGGCGCAGTAGCCAATTTTTCTTCCAGCGCGGCATATTTCGCCTCGCCCTGCACCAGGCCCAGCCGCCAGCGGTAGTTGAACACGGTGATTTCGACGTGATCGGGGTTCTGCAACGCTTGGGCGCTGCGGTCGAAAGTGGCGTCGTCGAACTTCCACTGCGGCGAAGCCAGCTGCCAGATCAGTTTGGCGAAGTCGTGGGTGTTCTTTTCATAGCCGGCACGGCCGCGTTCGGTGGCGAAGTAGAACTGGTACCACCACTGCAATTCGGCTTTCGGCGGCAGCGGGTTTTGCCCGGCGGCCTGATTGCCGATCAGGTAGCCGCTGACCGCCACCAACGCCTTGACGCGCTCCGGCCACAATGCTGCGACGATGTCCGCCGAACGCGCGCCCCAGTCGTAGCCGCCAAGCACTGCTTGCTTGATCTTCAGCGCATCCATGAAGTCGATCACGTCGCTGGCCAGCGCCGCCGGTTGGCCGTTGCGCAGGGTGTTTTTGGACAGGAACTGCGTGTCGCCATAACCCCGTGCATACGGCATCAGCACGCGGTAACCCTTGGCCGCCAGCAGTGGTGCGACTTCGTCGTAGCTGTGAATGTCGTAGGGCCAGCCGTGCAGCAGGATCACCACCGGGCCATCGGCAGGACCGGTTTCGGCGTAGGCTACGTCGAGCAAGCCAGCCTTGATGTGCTTCAGCGGGCCGAAGGGCGAGGGTGCGGAATAGCTGACGGCGGCGGGTTCTGTGGTTTGCGCCTGAGCGCTGCCGACGGCGCCGAACAGTGACAGCGCCAGGACTGACAAGCCGAGCGCGGCGGTGATTTTAGAGGTGTGCAGAGCCTGTTTCATGCTGACGTCTCCTTTGCGAGCCTGTGGCCAAGGGGCTGGATGAACCCTTGAAACCCTGGGTGCATTGAAGCGTGGCGAGGTATCTGCTCTGTGTCGCCAGAGAGCGTTTTTGCATTGGGTTGTGTAGCAGCGGGGCGCGTACACAGTGTGATACATGGCGATGAAACGGTGAGTTTTCGCGCGAAAATAATAAGTGGCTGTTTTAAAACAAAAAAAAATTGATTTCGGGCTTCCCAAATGAAATGAATGTTGTTAAATTGCGCCCCGTTCTCACAGCGATCCTAACGGAGCCGCTGACAGAGCTACAGGGGCGTCGCCAAGCGGTAAGGCAGCAGGTTTTGATCCTGCCATGCGTTGGTTCGAATCCAGCCGCCCCTGCCATCTACGAAAAAAACGCCAACTTCGCAAGAAGTTGGCGTTTTTTTATGTCTGCGATTTACCGCGTTTGGAGCCAAGCAGGCGTGCGCGATGCCGAAGCACCGCGCACGCCGGCCACTTAGTGCGGTGCGCGCGGGATGGTTTTCATCAGGTCTTCAGGGCTGATGTGGCCGACCACGCTGCCCGGCTGCGGCAGGTTGAGGATGTGGCCTTTCATCTTGCCGATGATGTGCATCTCGCACGGCTTGCAATCGAACTTCAACGTCAGCACTTCATCGCCGTGGATCAACTGCATCGGCGCGACCTTGGTGCGCACGCCGGTCACGCCTTTGGCCTGCTTCGGGCACAGGTTGAAGGAGAAACGCAGGCAGTGCTTGGTGATCATCACCGGCACCTCGCCTGGCTCTTCGTGAGCTTCGTACGCCGCGTCGATCAGCTTGACGCCGTGACGGTGGTAGAAGTCGCGCGCCTTCTGGTTGTAGACGTTGGCGAGGAAGGTCAGGTGCGAATCCGGGTACACCGGCGGCGGCGTGGTCTCGGGCTTGCGGCTGCCACGCGGATGCGCGGCGACACGTGCCGCAGTCAGCGCTTCGATCACTTCGCGACGCAGGGACTTGAGCTGCGAGTTGGGAATGAAGAACGCTTGCGGCGCATCCAGCTTGATGTCGGTGGCGTGGTACTGGGTTGTGCCGAGCTGACCAAGCAGGTCGCGCAATTGCTCCAGCGCTTGTTCAGGCTTGTTGGCGACACCAAACGGCCCGTTGAGGGTGACGCTGGCGCTGATGCCTTCTTCGCTGGTCGCGGTCACTTCCAGCTGTTCTTCGCGCAGGCGGGCGAACCAGCTCAGGGCTACGCGACGTTCCGAAGAAGTTTTCTGCAACGCCTGCTGCCAGTTGTGATCAAGGTTGCGATTGAGCGGGTGGCTTGGACGCAGCTTGAACAGGCCCTCGGGCATTTCGTTCGGCTCGACGCGGTAGCGGTAGCGCTTCTCGCCGTCTTCTTCGAACTCGCCTTTGGCCTCGGCGATGTTGGCGCGGAAGCCGACCACTTCGCGCTTGACCAGCACGTTCAGGCCGTCGCCGTTGGACAGCGGCTCGTGAGTGACAACCTGCATGTCACGCTTGCCGACTTTTTCCACCGTGCCGACCGGCAGCCCGGTGAAGGTTGGCGAATCGAAGGCGCCGATGTCGATCTTGCGATCGGTGACGAAATAATCGGTGCTGCCACGGTGGAAGGTCTTTTCCGGGTCGGGCAGGAAGAAATGCACGGTGCGGCCGCTGGAGGCGCGGGCCAGGTCAGGGCGGTCTTCGAGCACGTCGTCCAGACGCTGGCGGTAATAGGCAGTGATGTTCTTCACATAGCCCATGTCCTTGTAGCGACCTTCGATCTTGAACGAACGCACGCCTGCTTCGACCAGCGCGCGGATGTTGGCGCTCTGGTTGTTGTCTTTCATCGACAGCAGGTGTTTTTCGTAAGCGATCACGCCACCCTTTTCGTCTTTCAAGGTGTACGGCAGGCGGCAAGCCTGGGAGCAGTCGCCCCGGTTGGCGCTGCGGCCGGTCTGCGCGTGGGAAATATTGCACTGGCCGGAGAAGGCCACGCACAGCGCGCCGTGGATGAAGAATTCGATGGCCGCGTCGGTTTCATCGGCGATGGCGCGGATTTCTTGCAGGTTCAGCTCACGGGCCAACACCAACTGCGAGAAACCGGCCTGATCGAGGAACTTCGCTCGCTCGAGGGTGCGGATGTCGGTCTGGGTCGAGGCGTGCAGCTCGATCGGCGGAATGTCCAGCTCCATTACGCCCAGATCCTGAACGATCAGCGCATCGACGCCGGCGTCGTACAACTGATGGATCAGCTTGCGCGCCGGCTCCAGCTCGTTGTCGTGCAGGATGGTGTTGATGGTGGTGAAGATGCGTGCGTGGTAACGGCGGGCGAACTCGACCAGTTCGGCGATTTCGCTGACTTCGTTGCAGGCGTTGTGGCGTGCGCCGAAGCTCGGGCCGCCGATGTACACGGCGTCAGCGCCATGCAGGATGGCCTCGCGGGCAATGGCGACATCGCGGGCAGGGCTGAGCAATTCCAGGTGATGCTTGGGCAAGGACATAGTTTTTTTAGTCAGGCGGTCACGGGCAAGGGGCGCATTGTACCTGTGAAACACTTGGGCGGCATCAGCGTGCCGATATCAGGTACGAAGGACCTAGCACAATACGAGGCAATGCATAACTGTAAAGACTGTCAGTTGTCCGCCCGCGTCCAAAGCGTGAACATCAGGTGGGAGCGGGAAAGTCGCTCTGGCCTATATCACGCAAGACATTGGAGATTAATATCATGAAAGGTAATAACGCCTTCGCGACGATTGGTATCTCGGATTTGGCGTCGTTTAAACCGCGTCCTCGCAAGACGGCCGAAGTGTATTACAAAGCGGTCGTGTCACCCGATCATCCGGGCATAGGCAAGCCAATATTCTCCGCTACTCGGCATCTTTATTTCGGCACAAAAGAGACGTTTAGCGTTATTGGTCAATATTTTACGGACGAGGTGGGTGAGATCATTTCATTTGTGATAGATCGCTCCCTTACGGACGGTACGCATGAAATTGGCGGGTTCGGAAGCCCTGTCGCGGGATTGATGACTATGTCGCATGAAATCTTATATGCGAAAACAGGAACAATAGAGTTTGCTCGCAAACACGAAGAAGGCATCGATTCGATTACGGCAACATTCAATTTTGAAATCGAGCACCGCGGGCAAACATACCGGGTATCAGAAGGTAAACTGTTTGTTGTAGCTAGCGGTCCACTTTAAGTTTTGTGGATAGACCGTTGACGCCAATTCGCTCAACGGGCGAGCCAGCGCTTGCCAAACGGCCCCATCCTGGTGGCTGCTGTGTTTGGCGCGCGCCCTTGAGTATTTCACTGCGTGTGTCGCACCCCGGAATCGTGGCGGCAGCCTACGCAGTATTTCCGCAAATCAGCCCTTGGCCGCCATCGCCGTCACTTCCACACGCATCCCTTCAACCGCCAGCGAGGCGACGCCCACCGCTGCCCGCACTGGCCAAGGCTTGGCGAAATAGCGTTTGTACACTTCATTGAAAGCCCCGCGATCGCCCATGTCGGTGAGGTAAATGGTCAGGTGCAGCACCCGGTCCATCGAACTGCCAGCACGTTCCAAGGCGACTTTCAGCGCCTGCAGCGTGCACTCGCTTTGCTCGGTGATGCCGCCGAGTTCCAGGCTGCCATCGGCGCGGGTCGGGATTTGCGTCGAGACCATGATCCCGCCAAAGGTGGCGACGTCGGAAGAAATCGAATCGGTGTCCGGATCAGGCGTGAAGATGATGTCTTGATTGGCCATGGGCATCTCTTGTTTGAGTGAATGAAGATTGCGGCAGTTTACAGATTCTTTCCCACCATGGCCCGGACGGGGACCGCGACACGTTTGTATAAGCGTGTATCACCGCTCAGCCGATACACACGGCAACACCAAACTGCGCTTTCGAGACACATCCGCCTTACATGCCAAGCCCAAAGTAGCCCTCACACCAACACTACGTTCAAGAGGGCACCACCATGTACCGTCCACTGTTTCTGGCTTCTGCCGTTGTCTTCGCCTCCCTGACCGGCTTCGCCCATGCGGCGGATGCGTCGGCAACGAGCTGGCAGAAAGGTCTGAGCCGTACTGATCTGGTTCGCCAGGATCTCGGCGCTGACAATCGCGAAGTGATTCAGGCGCGTATCGATTTCGACGCTGGCGTCACCTCACCTCGGCATGCGCATCCCGGCGTGGAAGTCGCCTATGTCATCAGCGGCACGTTCGAGTATCAGCTTGAAGGGCGGGCGCCAGTGATACTCAAGGCCGGTGACTCGTTGTTCATTCCGGCGGGCGTTGCGCATGTGGCCAAAAACGTCGGCAACGAGAAAGGCGTCGAACTGGCCACTTACGTCGTCCCGAAAGGCGAACCGCTGCTGATCCTCAAGCCATGAGGCGCCAGTCCGCTATTTCGAGCGCGGCTTGCTCATCGCGCGCTTGATGCGCATCCAGTCCTGATAGGCCGCCGTTCGTTTGGCGTCGGCCAGAGCCTTGGCTTCGCTGAAACGGGCCCAGGCTTCAGGATTGTCCGTGTCGTTCTCGATGATCCTGTAAGCCGCTTCTTCGAGCAGATCGGCCTCGCGGAACATCGCGGCGTTTTCTGCCATCTCGTCATCCCAGGATCGGCCGAAACCGAATTTCAACGTGTGCTCATTCATTTTGCGTGATCCTCCTCCCACACCAGAGGCACCGACTCGCGCCATTGCACCTCGGTTACGCCGAAGCGTTCCGCCATTGGTTTGGAAAAACGTTTCAACGGAGGCCTACCGGGGCGGGGGATGGGCGCGATTCCTGCGTCGCAACTTGCCCACTGCCACGCTTCGGCGTTGTTCATGTTTTTTGTGCGAATGACGAATGACCTGGGCTTTCCATGTAACAGGTACTCGATCACGTACAAGTCCACTGCGCTCATACATTTCCTCCCGGCTGTTAAGAAGACGGATGTCTGGCGAAATGAATAATTCAGAGAAAATTCTGTTGGCTTGGATGACCGGCATACGCCGCTTGTTTTGCGTTATACCGCCCGTTGGGGCGTGTACAAGTTGAGGCGCCAATGCACTACATGATCTTGTAATGTCGCTGCTCAGAGTGGCGATCTGAATAGAATGAAACGCATCTAAAACGGCGCGTTATTCAGGAGGGGCTTCAGGAGTAAATGCATGAGCAGACAAAGTCTGCGTGAATCTCGGTGTCTTCAACCGCTGTGATCAGCCCGGCATGCAAAGCTTCTTCAGGATTGATTATGCGCGGAGCCGCTGTCAGGTATTTTTCTGTCTCCAACGCATTTTTCCCGTTACTGGTACGCTCGGCGACAATCTGCGCGTACAGATGCAAGTCGTAATCCAGGCTCATGGCATATTCCGACATGCGCGAATGATCAACCGCTCCCTGCAAGTGCCAATGAAAAGGGTGAAACAGAAACTTGCTATGAGTGCACGCGGTGCGGCGCTGGCCGGCGAGGAAAACGATATTGCCCATCGACTCGACCGTTCCCAGGTTATGCGTGTGTACCGGCACGGGCAGCGCCATCAGAAAGTTGTACATCGTGAAACCGTAACTGCATTCGCCACCCATGGTAGCGATGTTCAGAATCAACCTGGGGGCATCTTCCTTTACCGCACGCGAGGCTCTGTCAATCAGCTGACCGCAGGTTGAAGCATTGATCGGGCCGGTAAAGTTAATCACGTGAACAGGCATGGCAATTTCCTCGACGGGCCGGGGCTCTGCGAACGGGCTCTTTGCGCAAGGACTGGTGCCCGTGAGTCAGGAGCAGCGTTCGTACGTTGGCGTCGTTTGCGTTTCTCGAGAGTTTTCAGAGTCAACGTTCAACTGCCTGCGCTCGTAACATTCATGTTGGGCACGATCGCTGTGCTGCGGGTGGCCAGGTTTTCTTTCAATGCACGAAGACCCAGCGTCGTCCGGCAGTTTCTCCGGGGAGCTGCGCGTCGCTTCTGGTACAACTTCAGCGCCTTCGCGTTGGTGTAACTGGCTTGGAGGAGTATGTGTGGAGGTGTTCATCTTTGCGCTCCGTCGAATATTACAAGGGCAGCGAGGCTGCCCTTGTACCGCTCATTTACGACTTGCGACCTCCACTGTGGCTGGATTGTCCGCCTTTGCGACCAGCCTCGGATGCTTTTTCACGATCGTTGGCGAAGTTGCCGCCAGACTGTCCGCCTTTTTTCCCGGACTCTTGCATCTTGTCACGATCGTTGCCGGCGTTACCTGTATTTTTATTTCCGGTGGTCATGATAGCTCTCCGATATCTATTAACGTTTCGCTAGTGATGTCCGTTTTCGTCATGGACACCTACTTCGATTACATATTGGTTCACGGTGTTTTGATTTTTTTAATTGATCCGATGAGCGGTGTCTGCACTTTTAACTTGTATTGGCCAGTAGGGCACATATAACTAAAAGGGCTACGCTCAATCGCAATGGATAATAAAGAAAAACACTTACACCGATGCCGAGCCGGTTGTTGAAGTTGATTGAACCTCGACTATCTGAATCGTGGCAACGGCCGATCAATTGGCTTGAGCGTCGAAAGCGTATCGCGAATAAGCGGCGCATCTTTTTCGATGTCATGCAGTCGGTCGCGAATGCGCAAAGCTGTCGGATGCCCGCCTTGATGATCAACCCAGTCGGCGATCTCTTTGCAGGCGGCTGCTGAGGCGCGCCTGGCGGGCGTCGAGCAGGGTGAGGAGGGTGGTGATGGACTCTTTCTCGGACATGAAACACCTCCGTTCGCTGAAACGGCTGAGTTGCAACAAAAAAGCCCGCATGGCGCGAACCTTCAGATCAACTATAGAAGCCCTGCGCGATCGTGCAAAAAATACCCGGCTCAGCTCATCGGCAAATCTTGTAGGAGTGAGCCTGCAGGGGGTTTGTGCGACTCAGGACGCCTCGCTCACCTCACACATCCGCTCGAGAAACATCGCCAAGGCTACTTCCTCAGCGCGCAGGCCTTTGCGCACTCTCGGGCGGGGCAGTTCGGCGAGCGCGCCGAGCATGAAATGTTCGAGCACCGCAGGGTGGATGTAGCATTTGCGGCACACCGCTGGCGTGTTGCCCAGCTGTTTGGCGACGTTCTTCACGGCTTCGACCACATGGCGCTTGGCCTCGGTTTCCGACTCATGCTGCAGCTCGCGCAGCACTGCCAAAGCCAATGCGCTGCCCGCCCAGGTGCGGTAGTCCTTGGCGGTGAATTCAGCGCCGGTGAGCTTTTGCAGATAGGCGTTGACGTCGGAGGAGGTGACAGTGTGCCGTTCGCCGTGTTCATCAAGGTACTGAAACAGGTTTTGCCCGGGAATCTCCAGGCAGCGCTTGATGATTCGCGCCAGACGCCGATCCTTGACGGTGATCTGGTGCTCGATGCCGCTCTTGCCACGGAACTGGAACAGGATCGCGCTGCCATTGACCTCGACATGCCGGCTGCGCAACGTGGTCAGGCCATAAGAGCGATTGTCCCGCGCATATTGGGTATTGCCGACGCGGATCAGCGTGGCGTCGAGCAAGGTGATGACCGTGGCCATGACCTTGTCGCGGCTGAAGCCCGGGGCGTCGAGCAGCGCCTCAAGCTGGCGCCGCAGTTTGGGCAGGGCCAGGCCGAATTCGCGCAGGCGCGAGTATTTGTCGGCGTCGCGCACTTCGCGCCAGCGTGCGTGATAACGGTATTGCTTGCGCCCGCGCGCATCGCGGCCGGTGGCTTGCAGATGACCGCACGGGTCGGCGCAGATCCACACATCGGTGTAAGCCGGCGGCACCGCGAGGGCATTGATGCGTTTGATTTCGTCCGGATCGCTGATGCGCTGGCCCGACGGTTCGAAATAGACGAACTTGCCGCGCAGTTTTTTCCGGGTGATACCAGGCTGAGTGTCATCGACGTAATGCAGATCGGCGGGCAGGGCATCTGTCAGCACGGTATCGGGCATGGCGGTTTCCTTCGGTCATACGGCAGTCTGTAACTGATTGACCGCAGTCGCTGGCCGTCGTGCCGAATGATTTACGCGAGCACCGCCACTGCCTTGATCTGCGCCCACAGCCGCTGGCCCGGGTGCACGCCCAATTGGTCACGCGAGAAGCGGGTGATCCGCGCCAGCAGCGGCGTGCCGCCCGCATCGAGGCGGATCAGCACATGGGCACTGTTGTCAGCGGCCTGTTCGCTGATGACGGTAACGGGCAGACGATTGAGAATGCTGCTGGCTGCATCGTTGTTCAGCGCCAGGCTGATGTCACGGGCGTGCACCTTGCAGCGCAGGGCTTGGCCCACGGCCATCGGCGCGTGGGTGACGCGAATGTTCATTTCGGTAGCTGGCAGTTGCAGGCTGAGCAATTGATAGGTGGCGTCGTAGGCGCTGACCTGACCTTCGATGATCACCCCGGCGTCATCACCCATTGCCAAGGGCAGATCCAGGCGTGCGAGGGTCTCACCGATCGGGCCGCTGGCGAGGGCTTTGCCGTCACGGAGCAATACCAGATGATCAGCCAGACGCGCGACTTCATCCTGGGCATGGCTGACGTACAGCAGCGGAATATCCAGTTCGTCGTGCAGGCGTTGCAGGTACGGCAAGATTTCGCTCTTGCGCCGGCTGTCGAGAGCCGCCAGTGGTTCGTCCATCAGCAGCAGTTTCGGGCTGGTCAGCAGGGCGCGGGCGATGCCGACGCGCTGTCGTTCGCCGCCGGACAGATGCTGCGGGTGACGCTCAAGCAAATGGCCGATGCCGAGCAGTTCGGTCGCTTGGTTGATATTGACCCGGCGTTGCGACTTGGCGATGCGTTTGAGACCAAACTCCAGATTGGCCAGCACCGACAGATGCGGGAACAGGCTGGCTTCCTGAAACACGTAGCCAAGCGCACGTTTATGCGGCGGTACGAAGATGCCGTTGGCGCTGTCCTGCCAGATCTCGTCATTGATCTGCACAAAACCCTGCTCGGCGCGCTCCAGCCCGGCGATGCAGCGCAGGCAAGTGGTTTTGCCCGAGCCGGAATCGCCAAACAGCGAAGTGACGCCCCGGCCCGGCACTTGCAGATCAACATCCAGTTCGAACCCCGGATAAGTGCGTTTCAGGCGTACATCAATCATCGATCAGCTCCAGCCTGCGCGGGTTTTGCGGCTGGAATACAGCGCCAGCAACACCAGAAACGAGAACACCAGCATCGCCCCGGACAGCCAGTGCGCCTGGGCATATTCCAGCGCTTCGACGTGGTCGTAAATCTGCACCGAGACCACGCGGGTCTTGTCGGGAATGTTGCCGCCGATCATCAGCACCACGCCGAACTCACCGACGGTGTGGGCAAAACCGAGGATCGCTGCGGTGATGAAACCGGGGCGCGCCAGCGGCAGGATCACGCTGAAGAACGTGTCCCAGGGATTGGCGCGCAACGTCGCGGCGACTTCCAGCGGGCGGGTGCCGATCGCCGAGAATGCGTTTTGCAGCGGTTGCACCACGAAAGGCATGGAGTAGATTACCGAGCCGATGACCAGCCCGGTGAAACTGAACGTCAGCGTGCCCAGCCCCAGCCATTGAGTGAACTGGCCGAGAAAACCGTGCGGCCCCAGCGCCAGCAACAGATAAAAGCCGATCACCGTCGGCGGCAGCACCAGCGGCAGGGCGACGATGGCGCCAATCGGGCCGCGCAACCACGACGAGGTGCGCGACAGCCATAACGCGATCGGCGTGCCGATCACCAGCAGAATCACGGTGGTCAGCGACGCCAGTTTCAGGGTCAGCCAGATCGCGGCGAAGTCGGCACTGGTCAGCGACATTTACAGTTCATATCCGAAGGATTTGATCACCGCAGCGGCTTTCGGGCCTTTGAGATAATCGATCAGGGACTTGGCAGCAGCGCTGTCCTTGCCTTTGTTCAAGATCACCGCGTCCTGTTTGATCGGATCATGCAGGGTGGCCGGAACAATCCATGCCGAGCCGCTGCTGATTTTGCCGTTCTTGAAGATTTGCGACAGCGCCACAAAGCCTAGTTCGGCGTTGCCGGTGGAGACGAACTGGTAGGCCTGAGTAATGTTCTGGCCTTCGACGATTTTGCTTTTCGTGGCTTCGCTCAACTGGAGTTTTTCCAGCACCTGGGTGGCGGCGAGACCGTATGGCGCGGCTTTCGGGTTGGCGATGGACAAGTGCTGGTATTGGTTGGTTTTCAGCACGTCACCCTGTGCATCCACATAACCTTCTTTTGCCGACCACAGCGCCAGCGTGCCAATGGCGTAGGTGAAGCGCGAGCCTTTGACGGCTTCGCCTTCCTGCTCGAGTTTTGCCGGGGTGCTGTCGTCAGCGGCGAGAAACACTTCGAAGGGCGCGCCGTTTTTGATCTGGGTGTAGAACTGGCCGGTTGCGCCGTAAGCAGCGACCAGTTTGTGTCCGGTGTCTTTTTCGAAGTCGGCAGCGATGGCCTGGATTGGCGCGGTGAAATTGGCGGCGACCGCCACTTGCACTTCGTCAGCCTGCGCGGCACCGATGCTGAAAAATGCGAGGAATGAGGCGAGACAGGCAGGGGCGAGGCGTGTGGCAGCAGGTGTCATGTAAAGGCTCCGTGATCGGCGGTAAATGCTTTGCTTTGGATAACGCCGATACACGGGCGCAATCGCTGTATACGGAAATATATAGCGATACGCCGCCAAGTTGCGAGGGATTAAATCCGCTCGCCGCGTAAATTCAATGACGGTTGAGTTTCGCCAATGCGCCCTCGGCTAGTTGCCGGGTCAGTTCAGCGCTGCCGATATCCTTGCCCAACGTCAGCGCCTGACCGGCCCACAGATTGGCAAAATCGGCGTCATCCTTGGCTCGCAGCGGCATCAGCGCGCCGCCGGCCAACGGAAAGGCTGGCGCTTGCGCTGACATCGGGCCGAGTTCGCGCATCGCCCGATTGACAATGCCCCGCGCCGGACGTCCGGTGAAAATGTTGGTGATGGCGGTCTGGCTTTCCTTGGCGGTGCGCAGGGCCTTGTGGTGCGAGGCGCTGACCTTCGCCTCCGGGGTAAACAGAAACGCCGTGCCGACTTGCACCGCCGAGGCGCCGAGCATCAACGCGGCTGCAACGCCTCGGGCATCGCTAATCGCACCCGCCGCAATCACCGGCACTTTCACCGCGTCGACCACCTGCGGCACCAGTGCAAAGGTGCCGACCTGGCTGCTCAGATCATCGCTGAGAAACATCCCGCGATGCCCGCCCGCCTCATAACCCATGGCGATGATCGCATCGCAGCCGTGTTGCTCCAGCCAGATCGCTTCTTCGACCGTGGTGGCAGACGAAAGGATTTTCGCCCCGGTTGCCTTGACCCGATCGAGCAGATTTTTCTCCGGCAACCCGAAATGAAAACTCACCACTTCGGGGCGGAATTCTTCGAGCACGGCACACGCAGTCTCGTCGAAAGGAGCACGGTTGGACACCGGCGTCGGCGCCTCAAAATCGGCACCGAGTTCGCGGTAGTAAGGTTCGAGCAGATTTTTCCAGTCCCGGGCTCGCTGCTCATCAGGCGCCGGTGGCTGATGGCAGAAGAAATTGACGTTGAACGGCTTGGTGGTGTGCTGGCGAATCGTCTTCAGTTCTTCGCGCAGTTGCTCGATGCTCAGCATCGCTGCCGGCATTGAACCGAGGCCGCCGGCATTGCACACGGCAATCACCATCGAAGAATTGGTCGCACCGGCCATCGGGCCTTGGATGATCGGCAGTTCGATACCGAGAAGATCAAGGATACGGGTGTCTGGCCACTGGCTCATAAAGCAATTCTCCGAACGATGAAACGGGCAGGGACGGCAAGCGGTTTTAGCAGCAAAACCGGCTGCGGGGCCAGTCTGAAATTCTGAACATTACGTGCAGTTTTTCAGCGTCGGTGCGGGTGGCTTAGCGAAAGTCGAGTGTGGCAATGTGTTGCGATGTGTTATTTCAGGGCACGCTTTCTTCCCATTATTTTCGAGGGGCCGTCATGTTCAATGCCATTCTGATCGACAAAGACGACAGCGGTTATCGCGCCAATCTGCAGCAAATCGATGAGCAGCAACTGCCCGAAGGCAACGTCAGCGTGAGCGTCGCGTACAGCACCCTGAATTTCAAAGACGGCCTGGCGATCACCGGCAGCAGCCCGGTGGTACGCAAGTTTCCCATGGTGCCGGGGATCGATCTGACGGGGACTGTAGAGTCGAGTTCGCATGCCGATTTCAAGCCGGGCGATCAGGTGCTGCTCAACGGTTGGGGCGTCGGTGAAAGCCACTGGGGCGGACTGGCGCAAAAGGCTCGGCTCAATGGTGACTGGCTTATTCCGTTGCCCGAAGCTTTCACGCCGGCGCAAGCCATGGCCATCGGCACCGCAGGTTACACGGCAATGCTGTGCATTCTGGCGCTGGAGCGCCATGGCCTGACACCGGATCACGGCGAAGTGCTGGTCACCGGCGCCAATGGCGGGGTCGGCAGCTTTGCCATCGCCTTGCTCAGCAAGTTGGGCTACCGCGTGGTGGCATCCACCGGCCGTGTATCCGAGCATGAATACCTGCAGCAATTGGGTGCTGCCGAAATCATCGATCGAGCCACCTTGTCCGAACCGGGCAAGCCGTTGGCGAAAGAGCGCTGGGCGGCGGTGGTCGATTCGGTCGGTAGTCATACGCTGGCGAATGCTTGCGCCAGCACACGCTCGGAAGGCGTGGTCGCGGCATGCGGGTTGGCGCAAGGCATGGATTTCCCGGCCTCGGTAGCGCCGTTCATTCTGCGCGGAGTGACGCTGGCTGGAATCAACAGCGTGACCCAGCCCAAAGCACGCCGTATCGAGGCCTGGGGCCGACTGGCCAAGGATCTGGATTTCTCGTTATTGCAATTGATCAGTCACGAAATCAGCTTGAGCGAAGCCCTCGAGGCCGCGCCCAGATTACTCGCCGGGCAACTGCGGGGCAGGGTGGTGGTCGACGTCAATCGTTGAGTTCGCGCTCAAGCAGTTGGCGTTTGCGCTCGACGCCCCAGCGGTAGCCGGAAAGATTGCCGTCACTGCGCACCACGCGGTGGCAGGGAATCGCCACCGCCAAACGGTTGGCCCCGCAAGCCTGGGCGACGGCGCGCATCGAAGTCGGCGCGCCGATGCGTTGCGCGATTTCGGCGTAACTTGCGGTGCTGCCTGCGGGGATCTCACGCAGCGCCTGCCAGACGCGCTCCTGAAACGCTGTGCCGCGTATATCCAGCGGCAAGTTCAGGCCCGTCGCGGGCGCTTCGACAAAGCCGACGACGCTGGCGATCAACTGTTCAAATTCGCGGTCGGCGCCGATCAGGTTGGCCTTGCGAAACTGATCCTGCAGGTTGCAGACCAGCTGATGCGGATCGTCGCCGAGCAGAATCGCGCAGATCCCACGTTCGCTTTGCGCCACCAGAATCGCCCCCAGCGAGCATTGGCCAACGGCAAAGCGAATGTCGTTGTTCTGCCCGGCAGCGCGATAGTCGGTGGGCTTCATGCCCAGCAGTTGATCGGCTGATTCGTAAAAGCGGCTGTTGGAGTTGAAGCCAGCGTCATACAGCGCGTCGGTCACCGAGCCGCCGTCCGCCAGGCGCGCACGCAGTTTGCGTGAGCGATGCGCCGTGGCGTAAGCCTTGGGCGTCAGGCCGGTCGCGGCTTTGAATACTCGATGAAAATGGAAAGGGCTAAGGCCGGCGCTGGCGGCGAGGCTGTCGAGCGCGGGCAATGTCTCGCACGCTTCGATCTGCCGGCAGGCTGCTGCGATGATCGCCGCATGTTGCGCGTCATTCTGGTCCTTGCTGGCGCGTTTGCTCGGCCGGTATCCGGCAGCTTCGGCGAGTTCGGCGGTGTCGAAAAACTCGACGTTCTGCGGTTTCGGCAGGCGCGCCAGACTGCTCGGTCTGCAGTAGATGCCAGTGGTTTTGACCGCATAGACAAATTGCCCGTCGGCACGCGGATCGCGCGCCACCACAGCGGCCCAGCGGGGATCGTGTTCAATGCTGATTGTCTTCGAAAGCGTGTCCATGAGAGGGGATCCGTTGACCTGTTTGAGTCAGGTTAACCAGCATCGTAACCCGCAACACTCCGCGCCTTGCGGTCAAACTTTTATTGATCGCCAGCAACGCGGAAGGTGATGTTGATGCGCCGTTCGCCCAAGAGCGGGTGATGGCCGGGTTTGATTGGCAGCACGCCGTGATAGCGCAGGCGGTCCACGCCGCCCCAGACCACCATGTCGCCATGCAGCAGCGGGATGCGCTGGGTTTTATCGCTGCGTTCGAAGCCGCCAAACAGAAATATCGCCGGCAAACCCAGCGACAGCGAAACGATGGGCGCGGCATAACCTTTTTCGTCTTTGTCCTGATGCAGCGACATCTTGGCGCCGGGGACGTATTGGTTGATCAGGCAGGAGTCGGCTTGAAAACCCGTAAACCCGGCGCGTTCCGCCGCCTCGTGCGCCAGATCGGCAAACACCGCCGGCATCGACGGCCACGGCAAGCCGCTGAGTGGATCGACGCTGGAATAACGGTAACCGCTGCGATCGGTGATCCAACCCAGCTGTCCGCAACTGCTGGTGCCGACCGACATGCTGAAACCGCCGGGCGTGACCATGTGGCGTAGCGGGGAGGCGGCAAGAATGGCGTCGAGCTCGGTCAGCAGTTGCTCGACCTGTGGCAAGGCGAATCCGCGCAGCACCCACGATTGTTCGCCGATCTGCTCGGCGCGGGGCTGCTGTACGGGTTCGTTGTCGGCGAACAGGTCAAACGTGGTCGGTTGCATGACTCGGTTACAGCGCTTTGCTGACCTTGATGTCACTGAGTTCTTCGTCAGCGTGCATTTTCTTCAGCGCCGCTTTCGCTTCCTCGTCAGTGCCGGTTTCCAGTTCAGCGAATTCGAAACGCTGTTCACCGTCCAGTTTGTACTTGATCACGTATTTGGTTTTTTGCGCCACGGTCATGTTTCCCTTGCAGAATAGGCTGCGCGTCTCAGCTCAGTTTAGTGCTGGAGCGACGGATGATCTTGATCGAGTGGGTCAGCGTCGGCTTGCGCGTCACGCTGATTGCGCGGCGGTTGACGGTGTCGATGGTGATGTTCCAGAAGCCGGTGCTCGGTGCGGTGATGCGTGCCGGGAACGTGTCGAACGCGCCGCCGTGGTAGGTGTGACGGCCGCCGTTTTTGAAGCTGCGGAAGTTGGCGTCGTTCATCAAACGGATGTTGCACATCTGCGAGCATTGAATGACGACGATGTCGTCTTCGTTGAGGTGCTCGCGCTGGTGAATGAATTTCATGGGCGCCTCCAGAAGGGCTTTTTCTACTAAATCAAAACGATAGCTTGTCGATGGGCGCAGTTTATCAGCCCGCACGGGTTATTATCTGGCCGTCGGGCGTTGCTTTGACAAATTTTGAACAGAACTTCGCCATGGCGGGCGGGTTAAATGCACAAGGCCCCGGAGAAAAGCGGCATTTGTGCTGTCGGACGGTCTTTAACGGAGGATTTCTATGAAGTGGGGTGTGGTGTGTGTGCCGTTGATTCTGGCGATGGCCGGTTGTGCAAATGTTTCCGAAATCAATGAAACGCTGCCAACCATGAGCGTGATCTCCGGCAAAAAGCCCCAGGAGTATGCGCAGTGTCTGACCGACAAGCTCGCTGACAGTCGTGGTGCGTTGCAAGTCCAGCCGCAGAAGGACGGTGTACGCGTCATCGTTCCCGGCAAACTTTCGTCAGGCCCGGCAGCCGTGTTTGATATCGAAGATCGCGCCGGCGGCAGCAGCATCAAGCTGCATGAGCGCATGTCCAACGTGCCGGTTCGCCCTCGCGATGTACAGAAAGCTGCGAACGCCTGTATTTCCGGCTGATAGACTAGCGAACATCAGCACCCGATGCCGTCACAGTCCTGCTGTGGCGGCATTGTCATTTATGGAGTCGCAATGAAGCGAGAGCACGTGCGGGAGCGCCACGCAGAGGGCCTTATCTCTGCCACTCATGTCATCCAGAACCCGGCGAATCCGGGTGAATGGATCGTGTTTTTCAAGAAGAGTGCAGGGCGCAGCTACTTTTTGGTGGATGACAATGATGAAGTCGAATCCTTCAATCGGCTCGACGATCTCATCGAGGTCGTCCGTGGCCTCGGGATCAAGTTCGCTGAAATCCACATGTAAGGCTTATTTGCAGACGACCACGACGTTACGGGTCTTGTAATTGCCAACGTCAACGCCCAGGGTTTTGTCATCTTCCTTGGGCGCCGGTGTGCCATCAGTGCCGACGATGCGATACCCGGTGCCGGCGCAGGAGGCATCGGCCTTTTCGTAGCACATGGCCCATGAGTTGGCTTCGCCGGAACAGTCGATGCTCAGACCCTGTTCGCCATTGTTCAGATAGGTGGGCTGCGAAGTGGCACAGCCGCTCAGTACCAATACCGCGAAAAGCGGCTGCAGTTTGTTCAGGTTCATGGTTGCGAGGTCTTCAAGTGGGGGACTGGTTGCTCTGACAGCGCCGCGATGAAAAGGTTATAGCGATTGGCCACTTGTTTGCCAACAAAGCACAAAAAAGCCCTGCATGCTGGCAGGGCTTGGCGCAAGTGCTAAAAGGATCAGTCCTGATCTTTGCCTCGGCGCTTGGAAGAAGCAGGCGTATCAGTGAACACCGAGGCCACATCTGTCGCCATCTGCTCGCTGTCGAAAGGCCCGGCGATATGTTCGCCATTGGTAGTGGTCAGCGTCCACTTGCCGTCTTTCTTGTCGATCACATACCCGTTGATGATTTTTACCGCAGCCATCTAGTCTGTCTCATTCGCTGGTTCAAAGGCGCCATGATAGCGGCAAATGCTCGCAATGGGGGCTGATAAGCGTATGGTGATCCTGTTTGCCCGGATCTTGAGCTACGCTGACTCCGCCGCTGAAATACCCGGATGGAACTATCCGCGCGAATATTTCTCTATGTTGGCATCGGTTAGCCAGCGCGGGGCATTGTAAGGCGCACGCCGCCTGATTAGACTGCCCCGAAACTCGTACACACAGCCTTTTCAAGGACTTATATGATCAAGAAATGCTTGTTTCCAGCAGCCGGTTACGGCACTCGCTTCCTCCCAGCGACCAAAGCCATGCCTAAAGAAATGCTGCCGGTGGTAAACAAGCCACTGATCCAGTACGGCGTTGAAGAAGCACTGGACGCGGGCCTGACGGAAATCTCCATCGTCACCGGCCGTGGCAAGCGTGCTCTGGAAGACCACTTCGACATCAGTTACGAGCTGGAAAACCAGATCAAGGGCACCGACAAGGAAAAGTACCTGGTCGGTATCCGCAAGCTGTTGGACGAGTGCTCGTTCTCCTACACCCGTCAGACCGAAATGAAAGGTTTGGGCCACGCAATCCTGACTGGCCGCCCACTGATAGGTGACGAACCGTTCGCCGTGGTCCTGGCGGATGACCTGTGCGTCAACATCGACGGCGACGGCGTACTGACCCAGATGGTCAAGCTGTACAAGCAGTTCCGCTGCTCGATCGTCGCGATCCAGGAAGTCGATCCGCAGGAAACCAACAAGTACGGTGTCATCGCTGGCGAAATGATCCGCGACGACATCTACCGCGTGCACAGCATGGTCGAGAAGCCAAAGCCGGAAGACGCGCCGTCGAACCTGGCGATCATCGGTCGTTACATCCTGACCCCGGACATCTTCGACCTGATCGAACAGACCGAGCCAGGCAAGGGCGGCGAAATCCAGATCACCGACGCCCTGATGAAGCAGGCCCAGAACGGCTGCGTCATGGCCTACAAGTTCAAGGGCAAGCGTTTCGACTGCGGTGGTGCTGAAGGCTACATCGACGCGACCAACTTCTGCTTCGAAAACTTCTACAAGACTGGCAAAGCTTACTAATAGCATCTGCCTCGTCTGCAAAAGAAAGCCACCTTCGGGTGGCTTTTTCATTTTCCGCCCTTATATGGATGGCAGTGCTTGCCCAATGAATGGCTGCGGGTATGCTGATGGCCTGCCGAGGAGATAGAAATGGCCTACGATTTTGACCTTTATGTAATTGGTGCCGGTTCCGGCGGTGTGCGGGCTGCGCGGTTTGCCGCCGGCTTCGGGGCGAAAGTGGCGGTGGCTGAAAGCCGTTACCTGGGCGGCACCTGCGTCAACGTCGGCTGCGTGCCGAAAAAGCTATTGGTCTACGGCGCGCACTTTGCCGAGGACTTCGAGCAGGCGTCCGGTTTCGGCTGGAACCTGGGCGAAGCCAACTTCGACTGGGCCACGCTGATCGCCAACAAGGACCGTGAAATCAATCGCCTCAACGGCATTTATCGCAATCTGCTGGTCAACAGCGGCGTGACCCTGCACGAGGCGCACGCGAAAATCGTTGGGCCGCACGAGGTCGAGGTTAATGGCGAGCGCTTCACCGCGAAAAACATTCTGATCGCCACCGGCGGCTGGCCGCAGATCCCTGAAATCCCCGGGCATGAGCATGCGATCGGTTCGAACGAAGCGTTCTTCCTCAAAGAGCTGCCCAAGCGTGTGCTGGTGGTCGGCGGCGGTTATATTGCCGTCGAGTTCGCCGGAATTTTCCATGGCCTCGGCGCCAACACCACGCTGCTGTATCGCGGCGATCTGTTCCTGCGTGGTTTCGACGGGTCGGTGCGCAAGCACCTGCAAGAAGAATTGACCAAGCGTGGCCTCGATCTGCAATTCAATGCCGACATTGCGCGCATCGACAAGCAGGCCGACGGTAGCTTGAAGGCGACGCTCAAGGATGGTCGCGTACTCGAAGCCGACTGCGTGTTCTACGCCACCGGCCGGCGTCCGATGCTGGACAATCTGGGCCTGGAAAACACCGATGTGCAGCTCGACGACAAGGGCTTTATCAAAGTCGACGACGAGTATCAAACCACCGAGCCGTCGATTCTGGCGCTGGGCGACGTCATTGGTCGCGTGCAACTGACCCCGGTCGCTCTGGCCGAAGGTATGGCCGTGGCGCGGCGTCTGTTCAAGCCGGAGCAATACCGTCCGGTGGACTACAAGATGATTCCGACCGCCGTGTTCAGCCTGCCGAACATCGGCACGGTCGGTTTGAGCGAAGAGGAAGCGCGCGAATGCGGCCACGAGGTGGTTATTTTCGAGAGCCGCTTCCGGCCGATGAAGCTGACCCTGACTGACTGCCAGGAGAAAACCCTGATGAAGTTGGTGGTCGACGCCAAAACCGACAGGGTGCTTGGCTGCCACATGGTCGGCCCGGACGCTGGCGAGATCGTGCAAGGTCTGGCGATCGCCTTGAAGGCCGGCGCGACCAAGCGCGACTTCGACGACACCATCGGGGTGCACCCGACGGCCGCCGAAGAGTTCGTCACCATGCGTACGCCGGTCAGCGCTTAAGCGTCTGTCGCTTTGGCCGAGTCTGGCGCTGCCGCAACGGTAGCCGCCAGACGCTGGCTGTCTTCAAGGCTTGCCTGAACCTTGAGCAATTCCTTTTCCAATGACTGATTGAGCTGCGTTTGTTCGTCGACGCTCTGCTTGAGCGCCTGGCTTTCCAGTGCCGCCACGCGCAGACGTTCCTGGAGGAGGGTGCGCTCGCTATCCATGCGCGTGGCCTGCTCGAGCAACTGATCCTGACGCTGATTGCTGTGCTTGAGCTGATCCTGCACCAGGTTCAGCTCGCGCTGGGTGCCACGGTTTTCGGTAAGCAGGCGTTCGTTGTCGCGGTGCAACTGCGTGATCTCGTCCTGGCGCACCAACGCGCTCTGCTGGGCTTGACGCAATTCTGCCTGTATCTGCTGAAGTTGCCCTTCATGGCGGGCCTGCTCCTGCTCGCGCTGTTCCTTGGTTGCGTTACGGTAATGCTCAAGCGCATCGCGGGCGTGCAGGTGTTTTTCTTCCAGTGAGCGAATCTGTTCGTCCTTGTCCTGCAAGCGCAATTCAAAGTCGGCCAATGCCTGGTTGAGGCCGGCGTTGCGCGTCTGTTCGGTTTGCAGCATCGAGCGGGTGTTGCCCAGCGCTTCGGATTCGCGTTGCAGCGCGGCGCCTTGAATGTCGTGGTCGTGCTCGAGTTTTTCCAGCGCCTGGCGAACCTGTTTCAGCTCGGTTTCCAGTGCTTCGCGTTGCTCCTCGAACTGTTCGCGGGCTTGCTCGATGGGTTCCTGTGCTTGTTCTTTCAGGCGCTGGGCGAGTCGAGAGACGAGGGCGGTGAGCTCATCATCGATCGGTTCTGCTGACGCCTCATTCGGCTGGGCACCGTCGTCCAGTTCTTTCAGATAGCGATGGATCGTGGTTTTCGAGCCGGTGTTGCCCATTTCAATGCGTACTGCATCGATGCTTGGGTGTTCGCCGCGAGCGAGGATCGCTGTGCGTGCGATTTGCACCAGTGCTTTGGTAATGCCGCCACGGGCCATGTGAACTCCTACGTTTACGTACTGTGGTACATGCCACTAAAGTACGCAGTGTACCATGCTGAAAATATAGGTAAATCTTTGAGATAAAACAGGCGGGATATACTGGTATTACCCAATGTCAGGGGGCAAAATGCGCACCTGCATGCCTGAACCCGTACGCCAGCGAGAAAACTGCCCATGAGCGACATTGATCGATATCTGCAAGCCGCCACCCGGGACAACACTCGCCGCAGCTATCGCATGGCCATCGAGCACTTCGAGGTGACGTGGGGCGGATTTCTGCCGGCTACTGCCGACAGCGTTGCGCGATATCTGGTGGCGCACGCTGGCGTGCTGTCGATCAACACGCTGAAGCTGCGTCTGTCGGCGCTGGCGCAGTGGCACAACAGTCAGGGGTTTGCCGATCCCACCAAGGCGCCAGTGGTGCGCAAGGTGTTCAAGGGCATTCGTGCTTTGCACCCGGCGCAGGAAAAACAGGCTGAGCCGCTGCAATTGCAGGATCTGCAGCGCGTGATCGATTGGCTTGAGCAGGAGGCGCAGACGGCCCGGGAAGAACAGGACCGCCCGACCTTGCTCAAGGCGTATCGGGATCGCGCGCTGATTCTGTTGGGCTTCTGGCGCGGCTTTCGCAGCGACGAATTGTGCCGTTTGCAAATCGAGCATGTGCAGGCGAGCGCTGGCAAGGGCATCACTCTGTATCTGCCGCGCAGCAAGGGCGACCGGGAAAACCTCGGGCAGACCTACCAGGCCCCGGCGCTGTTGAAGTTGTGCCCGGTGCAGGCCTATATCGATTGGATTACAGAAGCTGCGCTGGTGCGCGGCGCGGTGTTCCGCAGCATTGATCGCTGGGGCAATCTGAGCGAGGAGGGCCTGCACGCCAACAGCATTATTCCGCTGCTCCGCCAGGCGTTGCAGCGCGCCGGGATTGTCGCCGCCGGTTATACCAGTCACTCGTTGCGACGCGGTTTTGCAACCTGGGCGCATCAGAGCGGCTGGGATCTGAAATCGTTGATGAGTTATGTTGGCTGGAAGGACATGAAATCCGCCATGCGCTATGTTGAGGTCAGCCCATTCCAGGGAATGGCTCGGATTATGGATAAGCCGGATCAGCCGTAGAGATCGTTTTCTTCTATTAATACAGTCAGCTAATAGCGAAAACAAATCAGCAGTATCAGGTTTGCCAATGAGCCTTCCGTCGAGTGAGTGGGTAGGATTCACCCATCAACTTCATAACCCCTGACGGAGAGTCATCGATGCCTATCATCAACAGCCAAGTAAAACCGTTCAAAGCTACCGCGTTCAAAAACGGCGACTTCGTTCAAGTCTCGGATGCTGACTTGAAAGGCAAGTGGTCCGTAGTGTTCTTCTACCCAGCCGACTTCACCTTCGTGTGCCCAACCGAGCTGGAAGACCTGGCTGACAACTACGCTGAGTTCAAGAAGCTGGGCGTGGAAATCTACAGTGTTTCGACCGACACCCACTTTGCTCACGCTGCCTGGCACAACACTTCGCCAGCCATCGGCAAAATCGAATACACCATGATCGGCGACCCTACCCACGTCATCTCCCGCAACTTCGACGTGCTGATCGAAGAAGCTGGTCTGGCTGACCGTGGCACCTTCGTGATCAACCCTGAAGGCCAGATCAAAATCGTTGAACTGAACGATGGCGGCGTTGGCCGTGACGCTTCCGAGCTGCTGCGCAAGATCAAGGCTGCTCAGTACGTCGCTGCACACCCAGGCGAAGTTTGCCCGGCCAAGTGGAAAGAAGGCGAGGCCACTCTGGCTCCGTCGCTGGACCTGGTCGGCAAGATCTAAGTCTGTGACATGCAACGCAGGGCGGCACGCCGCACCTTCTTAAGTTAGCTGCACCGCCCAATAAAAATGCCCGGGCGAGATTCGCTCGGGCTTTTTTTCGCCTCAAATAAAGGAAATCGCCCGTATGTTGGACGCCAATCTTAAAGCCCAGTTGAAATCGTACCTGGAACGGGTCACCCAACCGATCGAGATCGTTGCATCCCTCGACGACGGTGCGAAATCCCGTGAAATGCTGGAACTGCTGAAAGACGTTGCCAGTCTTTCGAGCCAGATTACTCTGATCGACAGCGGTGACGATGCCCGCAAGCCATCGTTCTCGATCAATCGCCCTGGAGCCGACATCAGCCTGCGTTTCGCCGGCATTCCAATGGGCCACGAATTCACCTCGCTGGTGCTGGCTCTGCTGCAAGTCGGTGGCCACCCGTCGAAGGCCAGCGTTGAAGTGATCGAGCAGATCCGCTCGCTTAAAGGCGAGTTCAGCTTCGAGACTTACTTCTCGCTGTCTTGCCAGAATTGCCCGGACGTCGTTCAGGCGCTGAACCTGATGGCCGTGCTCAACCCGAATATCCGCCACGTCGCCATCGACGGCGCGCTGTTCCAGGACGAAGTCAACGATCGCAAGATCATGGCTGTGCCGAGCATCTACCTCAACGGCGAAAACTTCGGTCAGGGCCGCATGGGCCTGGAGGAAATTCTCGCCAAACTCGACACCGGCGCTATTGAGCGTCAGGCCGAGAAGATCAGCGCCAAAGAAGCCTTTGACGTGCTGGTCGTCGGCGGTGGCCCGGCCGGTGCTTCGGCCGCTATCTACGCCGCACGTAAAGGCATCCGCACCGGTGTCGCGGCTGAGCGCTTCGGCGGTCAGGTGCTGGATACCATGGCCATCGAGAACTTCATTTCCGTGCAGGAAACCGAAGGGCCGAAACTGGCCACGGCGCTGGAAGAACACGTCAAGCAGTACGACGTCGACATCATGAATCTGCAACGCGCTGACAAGCTGATCCCGGGCAAGAATGGCGAGCTGCATGAAGTCCACTTCGCCAGCGGTGCAACCCTGAAAGCCAAGAGCGTGATTCTCGCGACCGGCGCACGCTGGCGCGAAATGAACGTTCCGGGCGAGCAGGAATACCGCAACAAAGGCGTGGCGTATTGCCCGCACTGCGACGGCCCGCTGTTCAAGGGCAAGCGCGTAGCGGTGATCGGCGGCGGTAACTCCGGCGTTGAAGCGGCGATCGATCTGGCGGGTATCGTGGCGCACGTAACGCTGCTGGAATTCGACGTGCAACTGCGTGCCGACGCCGTGCTGCAGCGCAAGCTGCACAGCCTGCCGAACGTTACCGTGATCACCAGTGCGCAAACCACTGAAGTCACCGGCAATGGCGAGAAGGTCAACGGCCTGCGCTACAAGGACCGCACTACCGATGAACTGCGCACGGTTGAGCTGGAAGGCATTTTCGTGCAAATCGGTCTGCTGCCGAACACCGATTGGCTGAAGGGCACCATCGAGCTGTCGCCGCGTGGCGAGATCATTGTCGACAACCGTGGCGAGACTTCCATTGCGGGGATCTTTGCAGCGGGTGACGTGACGACTGTGCCGTACAAGCAGATCGTGATTGCAGTGGGCGAGGGCGCCAAGGCTTCGCTGAGTGCGTTCGATCACTTGATCCGGACTTCGGCCCCGGCGTAACTGCCAGGTCGAAAACGAAAAAACCCATGAGCGATCATGGGTTTTTTATTGCGCGTGGAAAGCCACCCCTCACCCCAGCCCTCTCCCGAGGGAGAGGGAGCCGACCGAGGTGTCTGAAGTCATCCATCGACCTGAGAGAGCCGGTCGATTATGGATTCACCGCCAATCGTTCAAGTCGGCGTAATTCTCCAACATCCCGCAATCAGTCCCCTCTCCCTCTGGGAGAGGGCTAGGGTGAGGGGCTTTCAGCTTTTACAGCGGCGCAGGCTGAATGATCTCGACCCAGTAGCCATCCGGGTCCTTGATGAAGGCCAGGCTCTTCATCCGGCCGTCGGTCAGGCGCTTCTGGAAATCGCAACCCAGCTCTTCAAAGCGTGCACACGCTGCGACGATGTCCGGCACCGAAATGCAGATGTGACCAAAGCCACGCGGATCGGTGTTGCCGTTGTGATAGGCGAAGTCGGCATCGTTTTCGGTGCCGTGGTTGTGGGTCAATTCGAGAATGCCTGGAATCGATTTCATCCATTCGGTACGCGCAGCAGCATCGGCCGGGATCTGCGCTTTATCGACCAGCGCAAGGAAGTACAGGCTGAATTCGGCTTCCGGAAAATCACGCTTCTCGACCAGCGAGAAACCCAGGACGCGGGTGTAGAAATCCAGCGACTTGGTGATGTCCTTCACGCGCAGCATGGTGTGGTTGAACACGAAGTTGCGGGTTGCGCTGTCTGGCGTGGCGGTCACGCCGGGGAAAGTGTTCAGTTCGTTGAGGCTCATGGGCCCTCCAATAACAATGGGCGAGTGAATGGGCGCAATGATACGCATGCCGGCCGGCATCGCCAAATGCAAGGCGGGCTTGCCCTGCGCGAGGGCGGGGCTCAGACTTTGCTCTCTACCTTCGAGTGCGTCCGGCAATGATCCGACTGTTCAAATCCGTGTTTGTTTTTTTTGCTTTGTCATTGGCCGTGGTTTTCCCGGCCATGGCCGAACCGAGCATCACCTGGCCAGCGGGCTGGAAGGTTGAAGTGTTGCCGGATACCGCGCCGCCAGTCTCGCGGCAAAGGGCAGTGAAGCTCGATGCCGACGGCAATCAGGTGATGGTGATGGAGTTGACCATGACGCAAGTGGAGGCGGGGCATCAGGTCAATTTGCAAGGCGTGCTGCTGGAGATGCGTAAATCCATCCAGAAGGATTTCTTCCGCAGTGGTTATCAGAGCGTCTGCAACCGAATCCATCCGGCTGCGTTCGGATCATTGACCGGGTTGGAGACGACTTGCACGATCACCGAGAACGGCCGGCACGTATTATCACAAACGTTGGTGGCTGCCGTGGAAACAGACAAGGCTTATGTACTTTCATATGCCGGTCAGGCTGAGGTTTATAAGGCGAGCGCCGACGACATAGAGGCGGCACGTAACAGCCTGAAATTATAAACGTCCGTACTAACTCGCGGTGTTTTGAATGCCGGAAAGGATTAAGCACAAAGTTTGATTCATCGTTTGCAGCAACATCGCGCAGCAAAATGTTTAGCGTGATGACTCAGTAACGTTACACAATTTTCCAACTTGTTCGATGAAAATCATTTCATTTGTTAGATATTGTCAATAAAAAAGCCCTGCATCGCGCAGGGCTTTTTGTTGGCGTCAGATTAACCGCGCAACCATGAATCCACGGTGGCCGCACCGTACTGTTCTTTCCAGGCTTTCAGGCCGCGATGGTTGCCGCCCTTGGTTTCGATCAGCTCGCCAGTGTGCGGGTTCTGGTAAACCTTGACGACGCGGGCGCGGCGGGTCTTCGGCGCTGGGGCGGCCTGCAGACCGGACTTCGCCGGGTTCGGGTCGAGGATAGCGATGATATCTTTCAGGCCTTTGCCATAGGTTTTCATCAGTCCCTGGAGCTTTTCTTCGAATTCGATTTCTTTCTTGAGCCCGGCGTCATTCTTCAGCGATTCCAGCTGTTTGAGCTGTTCCTGAAGGGCCTTTTCAGCTGCGCGAAATTCAGCGAGTCTGGACAATATCTTTACTCCAATAGTGTGTTTGGCTGATACCAACCGCAAACAAAGCTATAAGCCAAGAGCCTGGAAGCGACTCGGTGATAATTGGCTCACCTGTCAGTCTGGCTCAGGTTGAAAAAATTGTAGTAGTTAATGCGACAAGAGTAAATCCTGATGTTGTCGCCATGTAACAACAATGACTTTTTGTATCAATTTGGTGCGGTTGTTGGGCGAGCTATGCTAATGAGTTAACGATCACTTAATGCGCTGATGAAATCCGCTGCCGGCATCGGTTTGGCAAACAAATAGCCTTGCATGAAATCTACCTGATGCTCCGTCAGGTAATCGGCTTGGGCCTGTGTTTCGACACCTTCGGCAACAATGGCCAGATCCAGCTTTGCCGACAGTTCAATGATGGAGTCGAGAATATGCCGTGATAGCGCATCGATGCCGATCATGGCGACAAAGCTCTGATCGATCTTGAGAAAGTCGACCTTGAAGGCGCGCAAGTAGCCGAGGCTTGAGTGGCCAGTACCAAAATCGTCGATCGCGATTTTCACTCCAAGTGCGTGCAATTGCTCAAGCAGTTGCAGGGTCATGTCGTTCGGTTCGATCAGCTCGCGCTCCGTCAATTCCAGCACCAGCTCGACGCTGCCGGGCGCAAACGCCGCCAGGAGGTCGCGACAGTCTTCGACCAGTTCCAGATCCTTGCAATGGCTGGCAGTGATGTTGATGCCGATATGGAAAGGTTTGGCGAAGACCGCAGAATGCGGTCCCAGCAGGGCGGCAGTCTGTTGCATCAGCGAGCGGGTCATCGGCACGATCAAGCCTGAATGCTCGGCAAATGGAATGAACAGATCCGGGCGTACGAGGCCCTCTTTCGGGTGATTCCAGCGCATCAGCACTTCAGCGCCGGACCACTGCTTGCTGTCACCGTGAACCACCGGCTGGAAATAAGGAATGAATTCCCCGGCCTCGAGTGCGCGAAGCATTTCGTGACTGGGCGAGTTCGAGCGTTTCTGCACGACATGGCCGATGGCGCCCGAGATCACGCCGAAAAATATCAGCAGGCTGAACAACGGCGGATAATTGGCCGCCATGTAACGCCAGGTTTCTCCCTCGGGGAAACCCGCCGACACGTTGAAACCGTATCGTTCGGATTCGAGCATGCTATGCGCGACCGGCAAAGCGGGCAGGGGCCCTTGATGCACTCTGCCGTCGGCGGACAGCCAGTTATCGCCCACTTGCAACATCAGTAATGTCTGGCGGCCGATCAGGCGCAGGATGTTGCTCAGGTGATAACCATCAAGCGTGGTCAGCGCGCCGCCACGACCGTCGCTGAGGCGGTAGATCAACAATGCCGTGTCGGGGGTGACGGGATTGCCGTTCATCAACCACAGTCTGCCTTGATGATAGTCCCCGGCATTGACCGCTTCCTTGAACTGCCCGAACAGTGAGCTGCAGTAGAGAATGTTGTCCCAGACCAGATTGGTCGAGCGCACGAAGGGGCGTCGGGTCACTTGTTCGCGCAGGGCCAGTTTCACGTCTTCGCAATTTTTCCCGGCCAGAGGCAGCAGAACCCGGGCGGCTTCTGCCGTGTTGTCGAGCATCAGATCGAACTGTTGCAACGCTTGTTCGGCCGTTTCCCCGGCACTTTGCTCCAGCGTTCGTTTTGCCTGCATATACAGAATCCCACTGCCCAGCACGATTGGCAGCAGACCGGTGAGCAAAGTCACGGCGATTCGGATGCTGCGTTTGCGGCGGGATCGGTGGGTCAGTGGCATGGACACATCCTGTGGTTTAGAAATCCGACCCGATAAACAATTGAGCCAGAGGGGAGAATAGATGGCAGATGGCGCTTGCGCCGTAGGTAAAAAAGCGGATTTTATACAGAGGGCAGACAGGCCTGGTTACGCTGTGTAGAATCGGGTTACGCATACAATAATAATCGTCTTCTGGCAGCAGAAGCCTCGCCCGCAAGAGCCTTGGGTCGACAATGAAGATATTCGGGTTTCAACTGATCTACGGAGACTTCCTCGCGCGCAGCGTGCGTGGCATCTCCTGCGCGCCGCCCTCCACATCACTTTCCTGACAAATAACCCTGGTTAATTGATAAGAAATGATGAGGCGTCACCATGGCAGATTTATACGAAAACCCAATGGGCCTGATGGGCTTTGAATTCATCGAGTTCGCAGCGCCGACCCCTGGCACACTGGAGCCGATCTTCGAGATCATGGGCTTCACCAAAGTCGCGACCCACCGTTCCAAGAACGTGCACCTGTATCGTCAGGGCGCAATCAACCTGATCCTCAATAACGAACCCAACAGCGTCGCCTCGTACTTCGCCGCCGAACACGGCCCGTCCGTTTGCGGCATGGCGTTTCGCGTGAAGGATTCGCAGAAGGCCTATTCCCGCGCACTCGAACTCGGCGCTCAGCCGATTCACATCGAGACCGGTCCGATGGAACTGAACCTGCCGGCAATCAAAGGCATTGGCGGCGCGCCGCTGTACCTGATCGACCGTTTCGGCGAAGGCAGCTCGATCTACGACATCGACTTCGTGTTCATCGAAGGTGTTGATCGCAACCCGGTTGGCGCTGGCCTGAAGATCATCGACCACCTGACCCACAACGTTTATCGCGGTCGCATGGCCTATTGGGCGAACTTCTACGAGAAGCTGTTCAACTTCCGTGAAATCCGTTACTTCGACATCAAAGGCGAGTACACCGGCCTGACCTCGAAGGCCATGACCGCACCGGATGGCATGATCCGCATTCCGCTCAACGAAGAGTCGTCCAAGGGCGCCGGGCAGATCGAAGAGTTCCTGATGCAGTTCAATGGTGAGGGTATCCAGCACGTCGCGTTCCTCACCGACGACCTGATCAAGACCTGGGATCAACTGAAGAAAATCGGCATGCGCTTCATGACCGCGCCGCCGGATACCTACTACGAAATGCTCGAAGGTCGCCTGCCGAATCACGGCGAGCCGGTCGATCAGCTGCAATCGCGCGGCATCCTGCTCGATGGCGCATCGGAGCAGGGCGACAAGCGTCTGCTGCTGCAGATTTTCTCGGAAACCCTGATGGGGCCGGTGTTCTTCGAATTCATCCAGCGCAAGGGCGACGATGGCTTCGGCGAGGGCAACTTCAAGGCCCTGTTCGAATCGATCGAGCGTGACCAGGTGCGTCGTGGTGTGTTGACCACCGAGTAATCTGAAATGAAAAAATCCCGGCCTGCAGAAATGCAGGGCCGGGATTTTTTTGCTTCATACAAAACCTGTGGGAGCGAGCCTGCTCGCGAATGCGGACTTTCATTCAACACTCATGTTGACTGGTCTGACGACTTCGCGAGCAGGCTCGCTCCCACATTTGTCTTGTGTTGCATTCAAGAGCGGCGTTGGCGCATCAAGTGTTTGAAGCCTTCGAACACCAGCACCACAACCGCCAGCCAGATCGGGATGTAAGTCAGCCACTCGCCTGACTTGATGCTCTCTCCCAGCAACAACGCCACCGCAAGCAACAGCACCGGTTCGACATAACTCAACAACCCAAACAGACTGAACGGCAGCAAGCGGCTGGCGATGATATACACCACCAGCGCAGACGCACTGATCAGGCCGAGCAGTGGAATCAGCCACATCAGTCCCGGATATTGATCGAACACGGCCAGACCCTGTTCGCCGCCCTGCACAAACCAGTAGGCGACCGGCAGCATCAGGGTCATGTCGACCCACAGGCCACCGAGGTTGTCGGTTTTCAGGTATTTGCGCAGTACGAAGTACAGCGGATAGCCAACCACGACCACCAGCGTCGCCCAGGAAAATCCGCCAACCTGATACAGCTCGTTCAACACGCCAAGACTGGCGAAAAATACCGCGATTTTCTGCAGGTAAGACAGGCTCTCGCCATAGGCAATCCGCCCGGTCAGCACCATCGCCAGTGGCAACAGGAAATAGCCCAGTGATACATCCAGGCTGTAGTCATTGAGCGGTGCCCACATGAAGAGCCACAGCTGAACCCCGAGCAGGGCGGAAGAAACCAGCAGCCCGGCGATCAGCTTCGGCCTGGCCGCCATCAATCGAAGCAGCTCCAGCACCCGCCGCCATTCCCCGGAAACCAGCATGAACACCGTCATGCACGGCACGGTCAGAAGCATGCGCCAGCCGAAGATTTCCACGCCGCTCAGAGGGGTCAGCAGCGACGTGTAGTAATACATGACGGCAAACAGCACGGAGGCTGAAACCGATAGAGCGATACCTTTAGACAAACTGTCCTCGCGACGTGATGGTTGAACGGGGCGCGCAGGATACGTGGTTTTTGTGCTGAATATTGAGCGGATGCTCATTATTTCCCACATCCTGGAGCCAAGCACAAAACCTGTGGGAGCGAGCCTGCTCGCGAAGAGGCCAGCAGATTCAGCATAGATGTTGCGTCGACTGGCGCTATGCATGATTGCACCGCTTAAACGCAAAAAGATCGCAGCCTTCGGCAGCTCCTACAGGGAACGCATTCCAGAGTAGGAGCTGCCGAAGGCTGCGATCTTTTGATCTGCGCGTCTGATTAGGCCCGCAACGTCCGAGTCATCCGCAACGCCAGCAGACTCCCGCCGACGATCACCGCCGCCAGCACGTACAACGCTGCATCCGTCGAACCCGTGCTGTCCTTGACCCAACCCACCAGGTACGGGCTGAGGAACCCGGCCATCTGCCCCATCGAGTTGATCAGCGCCAGCCCACCAGCCGCCGCGCCCGCGCTCAGCATGGCGGTCGGCACCGGCCAGAACATCGGCAGACCGGTCAGTGCGCCCATGGTCGCTATGGTCAGGCCGAGAATCGCAATCGCCGGATTGGCCGCGAAATTCACCGCGATCACCAGCCCGACAGCGCCCATCAGCATCGGCACCACCAAGTGCCAGCGGCGCTCCTTGCGCAAGTCCGCCGAGCGCCCGACGACCAGCATGAACACCGCCGCGAGCAGGTACGGAATCGCACTCAGCCAGCCGATCACCAGGTTGTCGCTGAAGCCGAGGTTCTTGATGATCGACGGCAGCCAGAAGTTGATCGCGTACACGCCGCTCTGGATGCAGAAATAGATCAGGCCGAAGGCCCAGATCGCAGGGTTCTTGAACACCGCAAGCAGTGAGTCGGTGGCGGTTTTCGGTTTGTTGGCGAGGTCTTCGGCGTGGTCGGCTTCAAGCACGGAACGTTCATGGGCGGTCAGCCATTTGGCGTTGGCGAAGCTGTCGCTCAACAGGAAATACGCCAGTGCGCCGAGGATCACCGTCGGAATGCCTTGCAGGAGGAACATCCACTGCCAGCCGGCCAGGCCACCCTGGCCAGCGGCGAAGTGGTTGAGAATCCAGCCGGAAAACGGGCTGCCGAGCAAACCGGAGACCGGGATTGCCGACATGAACAACGCCATGATCCGGCCACGGCGGAAGGTCGGGAACCACTGCGAGAGATACAGCACGACGCCCGGGAAGAACCCGGCTTCAGCGGCACCGGTGAAAAAGCGCAGGGTGTAGAACTCGGTCGGGGTGGTGACGAACAACAGGCAGGTCGACAGCGTGCCCCAGGTGATCATCATCAAGGCAATCCAGCGCCGAGGACCGAAGCGGGTCAGTGCCAGGTTGCTCGGCACGCCGCACAGCACATAACCGATGAAAAAAATCCCGGCGCCGAGGCCGTACACAGTTTCGCTGAATTTCAGTGCGTCGAGCATCTGCAATTTGGCGAAGCCGACGTTGACCCGGTCGAGGTAGTTGAACAGGTAGCAGATGAAAATGAAGGGAATCAAACGTAGGGTGATGCGTTTGTAGACGGCGTTTTTACCGTCGTCGATGGTCTGGGTAGCTGCGGCGCTCTGCGACATAGCGGCTCTCTCTTTATTATGATTTTTTGCGATGCAAAGGGTAACGTTGATCGCCCTGAGAGTCTCGGCCACCTTTGGCCGGATTGTCTTTGTGCCTGAGCACAGGGTTTGCCGCCAGACCCTGTGCGGCTGAACAACCGTTCGTGCCTGAACTGAAGGATTGCCGCCGCTATGTTCGAACTCGATCACGACCTTGCCCAGGACATCGTCGACCGGGCCATGGCCATTTTGCCGTACAACGTCAACGTCATGGACAGTCAGGGCCTGATCCTCGGCAGCGGCGAACCGGAACGCATCAACACCCGTCATGAAGGCGCGCAACTGGTGCTGGCCAACGGGCGTGTGGTGGAAATCGACGCGCAGACGGCGGTGCATCTCAAAGGTGTGCAACCGGGGATCAATCTGCCGCTGCTGCTCGATCAGCGCTTGATCGGCGTGCTCGGCATCACCGGCGAGCCGGAGCAATTGCGCACCTACGCCGAGCTGGTGCGCATGACCGCTGAAATGCTGGTCGGCCAGCGCAACCAGCAGGCCGAGCAACAATGGCGACGGCAGCGTTGCGATGATCTGCTGGCGTTGCTGCTGAGCGAAGCGGGGGATTCGCCGCGTCTGATCGATGAGGCGCAGCAGCTTGGGCTCAAGCCGCAATTGACCCGGGTGCCGTATCTGTTTGAACTGGGGCTCGAGCACGGCCCGGGGCAAACCGTCGAGGCACTGAGTGCGTGGCTGACCTCGCGTTATCCGGACAGTTGGTGCGTGAGTTCGGCGAAGTCTTCGTTGTTGTGGTGTCGCCCGGCGAGCCAGAACGTCGAGCATGATCGCCTGCTGGAAAAACTCGATGGCCTCGGCTGGAAGATTTTGCGCATCGCCGTCGGCGGGCAGGCGGATGGTCTGGCAGGGTTGCGTCGCTGTTACCGACGAGTCGGCGATTTGCTTGCTTATGGTCGTGACGTGCTGCCGAATTCGAGACTGCTGACGCTCAATCGTTATCGCTTGCCGGTCATGCTGTGGCGTCATCGCAACGATGATGCGCTGGACGAACTGCTCAAGCCGCTGCGCCAGGTCATCGCCAAGGACAGCAACGGCCAGTTGCTGGCGACCCTGCGCAGTTGGTGCGAGCACGACGGGCAGAGCCAGGCCTGTGCCGAAGCGCTGGGCATCCATCGCAACAGCCTGCGCTATCGCATGGAACGGATTGCCGAGTTGAGCGGGGTTGATCCGTTGAAGCTGGACGGGATGCTGGCGTTGTATCTTGGGGTGCAGCTGCTGCCGCAGACTGATCCATTGCCATGAGTTGTCCTTGAGGCCGCCATCGCTGGCAAGCCAGCTCCCACAGGTCAGAAGGCGTTCATAACTTCCATAGTCACCGCAGAACCCTGTGGGAGCTGGCTTGCCAGCGATGAGGCCGGTACGACCAACACATATCTTTTGTGGAAATGAACAATAAACGCCGACGCCACTTGTGCACTCGACCGGCGTCAAGGCGCAGGCCGACTGGCAGCATGAATGCCACTGCAACCGGAGAATTCCCATGAAAATCGTCATCGCCCCCGACTCGTTCAAGGACAGCCTGAGTGCCCAAGGCGTTGCCGAAGCCATTGCCCTCGGACTGGCCCAGGTCTGGCCGCAGGCGACGCTGATCAAATGCCCGATGGCCGATGGCGGCGAAGGTACGGTCGAGTCGATTCTCGCAGCCTGCGAAGGTGAGTTACGCCGCACCCGCGTGCGCGGTCCACTGGGCGCGCCGGTCGAAGCCGCATGGGGCTGGCTGCCGCACAACCACACCGCGATCATCGAAATGGCCGAGGCCAGCGGTCTGCAACTGGTCCCGCCGGGACAGCGCGATGCCTGCATCAGCAGCACCTTTGGCACAGGTGAATTGATTCGTGCAGCGCTGGATGCCGGCGCGCAACGGGTGATTCTGGCGATTGGCGGCAGCGCGACCAATGACGCCGGCGCCGGGGCGATGCAGGCGCTGGGGGTGAAGTTGCTGGATGCGCAGAATCAGTCGCTGGTGCCCGGCGGCCTGGCCTTGGCGCAACTGGCGCGATTGGACCTGAGTGGGCTTGATCGACGTCTGGCCGATGTGCGTTTCGACATCGCCGCTGATGTCAACAATCCGCTCTGCGGCCCCCACGGCGCCTCGGCCATTTTCGGCCCGCAGAAGGGCGCATCGCCTGCGCAGGTTGAGCAGCTCGATCAGGCGCTGGGGCACTTCGCCGAGCTTTGCGCGCAAGCATTGGGCAGGGACGTGCGCGATGAACCGGGCAGCGGCGCGGCGGGTGGTCTGGGGTTTGCGGCCAAGGCTTTTCTCGGTGCGCAGTTTCAGGCGGGCGTCGAGGTGGTAGCGGAACTGGTCGGGCTCGCTGACGCGGTCAAGGGTGCGGATCTGGTGATTACCGGAGAAGGCCGCTTCGATGCGCAAACCCTTCGCGGCAAAACGCCGTTCGGTGTTGCGCGAGTTGCCAAACAACACGCTGTGCCGGTGATTGTGATCGCCGGGACCTTGGGCGAGGGCTACCAGGAACTCTATCAACACGGCATCGACGCCGCTTTCGCCGTGACCAGCGGACCGATGACACTCGAACAAGCCTGCGCCGAAGCACCGCGCCTGCTGCGTGAACGCGCCACCGATATTGCTCGGGTCTGGCAACTCGCCGCCCAACGCTGATCGGCTTGCCTATGTAGGAGCTGTCGAGTGCAACGAGGCTGCGATCTTTTGACTTTTAAAAGCAGGATCAAAAGATCGCAGCCTCGTTGCACTCGACAGCTCCTACCAAGGGCAGCGGAGCAGTTTTTGATTGTTGCCACGTCCTGAAAAATATTTACCGCAGACCCGAAACCTTCCTCAAGCCTGGCCGATACAACGGTCAGGCGCACACAAAACCACAATTCAGTGCAGCCGGACTGTCGCCCGCTATGGGCCAGTGCTCACGGCATGGACGCTCGTAGTTTCTTTCTTTCGAGAGTCCGACCATGTCCCTGCGTAACCTGAATATCGCGCCACGTGCTTTCCTCGGTTTTGCCTTTATCGCCTTGTTGGTGATTGTCCTCGGCGTGTTCGCGGTCAGCCGCATGACGGTCATTCGTCAGGCGTCGGTCGACATGGACACCAACCAATTGCCAAGCGTGACCCACCTCAGCGTGGTCACGGAAAACGTCCTGCGCATGCGCATTCTCTCGTTCCGTGTGCTGGTCAATCGCGAACCGGCCAGCCTGCAAGAGGCAGAAACCCGCATCGCGGTGCTGGTCGACAAGGTGCGCAAAGCTCAGGCCAGCTACGCTGCGTTGCCGGCAGGCCCTGAAGAGCGCGCGGTCTTCCAGACGTTTTCGACGACGCTCGATAATTACCTGCAAGCGCAGAATCAGATGATTGAGCTGTCGCGCAAGGGCGATCTGGAAGCGATGCGCGCGTTGATCAACACGCGCATCAAGGAAGGCACCGATCAGATGGGCGAGCAGCTCAACAAGCTGATCGGCATGAATACCGCCGGGGCCAGAGCGGCGGCCATTAAGGCCGGTGAAAACTATGACAGCGCCATCACCGGGATCATCATCGTCGCCGTGATTGCGGCGCTGGCCACCGTGTTGCTCGCCTGGTTGCTGACCCGCAGCATCGTCACGCCGCTCAACCGCGCCGTGCTCGCTGCGCAAACCATTGCTGGCGGTGACCTCAGTAAAGCCATCGAAGTCGACGGCAAGGACGAACCGGCGCGCCTGCTCGAAGCCTTGGCCGCGATGCAGACCAACCTGCGCAAAACCATCGAGCAGATCGCCGGTTCCGCCACGCAACTGGGCGCCGCTGCCGAAGAACTCAGCGCGGTCACCGAAGAAGCGTCGCGCGGGTTGCAGCAGCAGAACAACGAAATCGAACAGGCCGCCACGGCCGTCAACGAGATGACCGCTGCGGTGGAAGAAGTGGCGCGCAATGCCGTTTCGACTTCCGAAGCTTCCAATCAGTCGACCCACGCCGCCCGCGAAGGTCGCGATCAAGTGGTGAAAACCGTCGACGCGATCCAGACCATGACCCACGACGTGCAGAACACCGCGCAGATGATCGAAGGCCTCGCCGCGCAAGGTCGTGACATTGGCAAGGTGCTGGACGTGATTCGCGCCATCGCCGAGCAGACCAACTTGCTGGCGCTCAACGCTGCGATTGAAGCGGCGCGTGCCGGCGAGGCTGGCCGTGGTTTCGCCGTGGTGGCGGACGAAGTGCGCGCCTTGGCGCATCGCACCGCGCAGTCGACTCACGAAATCGAAAAAATGGTCGCCGGCATTCAAAACGGCACCGGTGAAGCGGTTTCGTCGATGCAGCAAAGCAATCAGCGCACTCAGTCCACGCTGGAAATGGCCCGCGCTGCCGGTGTGGCGCTGGAGCAGATCACGCAATCGATTCACCAGATCAACGAACGCAACCTGGTTATCGCCAGCGCTTCGGAAGAGCAGGCGCAAGTCTCCCGCGAAGTCGATCGCAACCTGGTCAACATCCGCGACCTCGCCACGCAATCGGCCGCCGGCGCCAATCAGACCAGTGCCGCGACCCATGAACTGTCGCGACTGGCAGTGGATTTGAACGCCATGGTGGCGCGTTTCGTGATTTGAGATACGGTGAAGGCTGGAAACCGCGCTAACAGGAGACGTACATGCGCTATTCAGCCTTGACCCAACGAATCGCCGGGGAGGGTGCCGCTGCCTGGCAGATTCACGACCGAGCGCTGGAACTGCGCGCCGAGGGCGTTGATGTTTTGTTGTTGAGCGTCGGCGATCCGGATTTCGATACGCCGTTGCCGATCGTCCATGGCGCGATCGATAGCCTGTTGGCCGGCGATACCCATTACGCCGACGTGCGTGGTCGATTCGAGCTGCGCAGGCTGATTGCCGAGCGTCATCGCCAGCGCAGTGGTCAACGGGTTGATCCTGATCAGGTGATTGTCCTGCCCGGCGCACAATGCGCGGTGTACTCGGTGGCGCAGTGTCTGCTCGATCCGGGCGATGAAGTGATCGTCGCTGAGCCGATGTACGTCACTTACGAAGGTGTGTTTGGCGCCTGCGGTGCCAGGGTGATTGCGGTGCCGGTACGCCCCGACAACGGTTTCCGTGTCGACCCGGCCGATGTTGCCGAGCGCATTACCCCGCGAACGCGCGCCATGCTGCTCAACAGTCCGAACAATCCCAGCGGCGCGAGTTTGCCCTTGCTGATCTGGCAGGAGCTGGCAGCGCTGTGCATTCGTCATGATCTGTGGCTGATCAGCGATGAGGTGTACAGCGAGCTTTTATATGAAGGCGAACACATCAGTCCGGCGAGCCTGCCGGGCATGGCCGAGCGCACCGCAACGATCAACAGTCTGTCGAAATCCCATGCGATGACCGGTTGGCGTATCGGCTGGATGATCGGCCCGAAACCCTTGGCCGAGCATCTGGTGAATCTGTCGCTGAGCATGCTCTTCGGTCTGCCGGATTTTGTACAGAAGGCCGCGCAAGTAGCGCTGCAAAGTGATCTGCCGGAAGTCTCTCAGATGCGCGAGGAATACCGCTTGCGGCGCGATCTGGTGTGCGAGCGTTTGCACGGTTGCCCTGGGTTGCAGCCGATTCGCCCGGATGGCGGCATGTTCGTGATGGTCGATGTGCGCCAGACTGGCCTCGGCGCCCAGGCATTTGCCGAGCGCTTGCTGGAAGGTTACGGGGTGTCAGTGTTGGCCGGTGAAGCGTTCGGGCCGAGCGCGGCGGGGCATATTCGCATCGGGCTGGTGGTGGATCGGGTCAAACTGGCGGATGCCTGCGCGCGGATTGCGTTGTGTGCGGTGCAGCTGTTGCAGGCGCGCAGTGCCTGAGGGTCTTGCATTGCCTGAACCGGCGCCTTGCTGATCGTTCCCACGCTCCGCGTGGGAATGCCTCTAGGGACGCTCCGCGTTCCAACTTTCGGAAGGGACGCGGAGCGTCCCGGGCTGCATTCCCACGCTGAGCGTGGGAACGATCAGCATCAAGGATTCACCAGATTCGCCGGCGGCTGTCCATTCAACGCCGCCAACAGATTCTCCACCGCACACCGCGCCATTGCCTCACGCGTTTCATGGGTCGCCGAGCCCATGTGCGGCGTCGCCACCACGTTGCTCAACTGCAACAACGGCGAGTCATGATTCAACGGTTCGCGCTCGAACACATCCAGCCCCGCCGCGCGAATCCGCTTGCTGCGCAACGCCTCGATCATCGCCGCCTCATCAACCACCTTGCCCCGCGAGATATTGATGAAAATGCTTTCCGGCCGCATGAGCGCAAATTGCTCGGCGCCGATCAAGCGTTCGGTCTGCGCCGTCAGCGGCAAGGTCAGGCAAATGAAATCGGCCTGCTGGAGCAACTCTTCGAGGCTGCGATATTGTGCGTCGAAACGCTCCTCGACCGCCGGTTTGCGCGACTGACTGTGGTAGATCACCGGCATGCCGAAACCGAAATGCCCGCGCTGGGCCAGGGCCTCGCCGATGCGGCCCATGCCGATGATGCCCAGCGTCTTGCCGTGCACATCGGTGCCGAAATGCGCCGGGCCGATGTTGCGGCTCCATTGCCCACCACGGACCATGTCCGCCAGTTCGACCACCCGCCGCGCGGCAGCGAGGATCAGGGCGAAACCGGTGTCGGCGGTGGTTTCGGTGAGCACGTCGGGGGTGTTGGTCAGCAGAACCTTGCGCCGATTCAGATACTCGATGTCGTAGTTGTCAACACCCACCGAGACGCTGGCAATCGCCTCCAGCTGCGGCGCCAGATCCAGCAGCGCGGCATCTAGTTTCAGGCTGGCCCCGAGCAAACCGTGGGCGCGGGGCAGGGCATCGCGCAGCTGCATTAGGCCATCGGCGTCGAGGCTTTCGATCAGCGTTACGTCAAATTGCTCTTGCAGGCGCGCCATCAGCGCGGGCGAAAGTTTTTTATACAGCACGACCTGTTTTTTCATGGCAAAAGTCCTTTCAGGAATGCGCCGGCACACGCGGCGTGGCGACGGCTTTGGCGACGACGCGATCACTGGCGCCGGGCTTGAGGAAAATGGTCAACACCACCGACAGCAACAGCGCGCCGCTCATCAGCAGATAGGAAGCGCCGGGCGAGCCGGTCGAGCTGTTCAGATAGCCGACCAGATACGAGCCGCCAAAAGAACCGAGCGCGCCCATGCTGTTGATCAGCGCCATGGCGCCGCCAGCGACGTTGGCCGGCAGGATCTCGGGAACGATGGCGAAGAATGGCCCGTACGGCGCGTACATGCAGGCGCCGGCAATCACCAGCAGCGTGTACGACCACCAGAAATGTTCGGCGCCCAAGGCATACGAGCCATAAAACGCAATCGAAGCGATCAGCAGCGGCGGCCAGACGAAGCGTTTGCGCTTCTGCAATTTGTCCGAACCCCACGACACCGCGAGCATGCCCAGCACGGCCGCCAGATACGGCAGCGCCGAGAGCCAGCCAGCCTCGATCATGTCCATTTGCGCGCCGGCCTTGAGGATCGATGGCAGCCACAAAACGAAACCGTAGACGCCGATGCTCCAGCAGAAAAACTGCAGCGCCAGGATTATCACCTTCGGCGAGCGGAACGCCTCGGCGTAGTTCTTCACCGCTTTGATCCCGACCTGCTCAGCGGCCAGCGCGCTTTCCAGATCGTGTTTTTCCTGCTCATTGAGCCACTTGGCCTGGGCCGGGCGGTCGTCGGCCAGACGCCACCAGATAAACGCCCACAGCACCGCCGGCAGACCTTCAATGATGAACATCCAGCGCCAGCTGAAATGCTGCACCAGATAGCCCGACACCACCGACATCCACAGCATCGTCACCGGGTTACCGAGGATCAAAAAGGTGTTGGCCCGCGAACGTTCGGCACGGGTGAACCAATGGCACAGATACACCAGCATCGCCGGCATCACCGCCGCTTCGACCACGCCGAGCATGAAGCGAATGACGATCAGCCAATAGGCGTTGGACACCACGCCGGTCAACGTGGCCAGACCACCCCAGAGGATCAGGCTGACGAAAATCAGCTTCTTGACGCTGTGCTTTTGCGCGTAGATCGCGCCGGGAACCTGAAAGAAAAAGTAACCGAGAAAGAACAGCGCACCAAGCAGCGAGGACAGACCCGGTGTAATCATCAGGTCTTCGGCCATGCCCGACGCGGCGGCAAAACCGTAGTTGGCGCGATCAAGATAGGCCAGGCTGTATGTGATGAACACAATCGGCATGATGTACCACCAGCGGCGGGTGGCGAGGGTTGCAGTTTTCATCGGTGTGACTCCTGAGCTTGTTGTTTTTGTCGCAGCAGGTTCATTGATTTGCGGTGATCAGGCGGGCTTCTTCGCGAGCAGGCTCGCTCCCACATGTGAAATGCGTTCCCCTGTGGGAGCGAGCCTGCTCGCGAATTCAGCGGTCAACTCCAAGCGAGAAGGCAACCCCTCCATATCCCCGCGACTCTGCACCGCGCGACTGCCAATCCAGTTCGCCCGCTGCACGGCCTCGGCAAAACTCTGGTGCTCGAGCAGGGCGCTGATCATGCCGACCGCAAAGCCATCTCCGGCACCCACGGTATCGACCACGTTGCTCACCGGCACGCCGGCAACGAAACCCTGATCCAGCTGCGTGCGGTAATAAGCACCCGCAGGCCCGAGCTTGATCGCCACGGCCTCGGCGCCCTGATCCAGATAGAACGCAGCAATGTCGGCCGGGTCGTCGAAACCGGTGAGCAAGCGACCTTCACTCAACCCCGGCAGCACCCAGTGGGCAAGGGCGGCGAGGCGGTTGATCTGACGGATCATCTCGCCCTCGCTGGCCCACAGGCTCGGGCGCAGATTCGGGTCGAACGACACGCTGCGCCCGGCGTTGCGCATCTGGGTCATCAGCTCGAAGGACATTTCCCGGCTGGAACCTGACAGCGCCGGCGGAATACCGGTGGCGTGCAAATGGCGGGCGCTCAGCAGGTTGTCGCTGATGGAGTTCGGCGACAAATGACTGGCCGCCGAACCGCGCCGGAAATATTCGACCTGCGGGTCGCTGCCATCGTCGTTGCGCGATTTGAACTGGAAACCCGTTGGCTGGTTTTTATCGACTTCGACGTGGCTGCAATCCAGACCTTCCTTGATCAGCGTTTCCACCACAAAGCGTCCGAGCGAATCGTTACCCACCCGGCTCAGCCACGCGACGTTGAAACCCAGGCGCGACAAGCCGATCGCGACGTTGCTGTCGGCCCCGGCAATCCGTTTGTGAAACTGCTCGACCTTGGCCAGATCGCCGGTCTGCTCGGCGACCAGCATCGCCATGGTTTCACCGAAAGAAAGAATATCGATCTCAGACATGAGCTGGCTCCAGGCGCGATTGACCGAGGCGGGCGAGGGCGGCGACGTGTTCGCGGGTCAGTTGCACCAGATCATCGCCTTGCAGCGGGTACTCGGCGGCGCGCATAACGCCTTGGTCCATGTGCCGCAGCAGTTGTTCCCACAGATGCAGATCGCTGATGGCCGGCGGTACGGCGATCAGTTTGCCGTCGGCGCGGCGCGCAACGGCTTTGCAATGCACATAACCGACGTGACGGCCGAGCGCGCGTGCGGCGCTGGCGGCGGACTGGTCCTGCCAGTGCCAGTTGCCAATGTCGAAGGTCATCTTGATCGGCAGGTTGTGTTGCTCGACGGCGGTAAAGAAACGCTGGAACGGCTCGATACGTCCGCCTTGCAAGGTCTGGTCGTTCTCCACCAGCAGTTGCACCGGGCTTTGCTTGAGTCGCTCGGCCAGTGCCTGCAAATCAGAGTTGTCGGTGAAATAACCGAGGGACACTTTCAGCCATTTCGAGCCGAATGCCTGGGCCTGTTGCAGCGCGGTAATCAGTTCGGGATTTGGCTGCGCTTGCCCTGCGAGCCAGAGTTCGGTAGGTGAGGAATAAATGCTTTGCAGGCCCTGCGCCTGGGTAGCCTGAGCCAGTTGCGCCGGGTCTTCACGGGTCAGCAGCTCTTCACGCCACTCGATGCGATTCGCCCCGGCTGCCGCGAGGATGTCGATAAAACAATCCTGCCCACGCTGGCGCACGAGCTCGGCGCCGTAGCTGGACAGACTGATGGAAACGGCGGGTTTATTCATTGTTATTGACCTCTGAAACCGGTTTCATTTTTGTTCAAAAAAAATCAGGTGATTCTGTAGTTTTTTGCAGGCCCTTTCGCGAGCAGGCTCGCCCCACATTTGCAACACGGTCACCTGTGGGAGCGAGCCCGCTCGCGAAAGCGCCAGATCAGACGCCGCCAATCCCTCGGGTCGAACCCCGCTCAATCAGCACCGGCGCAAAATCCACAATTCGCGCCACCTCATCATCCCCGCGCAAGCGCTTGAGCAGACACTCAAACGCCCGCGCGCCTATCTCTTGCGTCGGCTGTGCCAGCGCGGTAATCCCGCTGCCCACCAGCGGATACCAATCCAGATCATCCAGGGCAAGCAGCCCGACATCCTCGAACAAGCGCACACCGAGTGCGCGCAACGCGTGAGTCGCCGCCAGCGCCGCCACGCCATTGGCGCAAAACAGTGCTTTCGGACCGTCAACGTGGGTGTTTAAAAAAGTTTGAAGTTGCGCCTTCAGATCATCGCCGGTTTCCAGCACCGCCCCGGTCAGGGCCGAGCGTTGGGCAATCTGCGCTTGAAAACTGCTGACCCGTTCGATCCGCGAACTGGTGCCATCAAACGGTTCGGTTACCAGCAATAAATCCTGATATCCGCGCTGCTCAAGGTGCGCGAGCGCCATCTCTACTGCTTGCGAGTTGTTCAACCCGACCATGTCGCTGTCGAGCCCGTCGACCTTGCGATCCACCAACACCATAGGCATCTCGCGGCGCAGCTCATGCAGTTCGTCCCGGTGATGGCCCAGCGTGTTCACGATCAGCCCTTCGATGTTGTACGAGCGCAACAGCGCCAGGTGCTGGCGTTCCTGCTCGTCATCGCGGTCGGTGTTGCACACCACCAGGCTGTAGCCGTGCGCACGGCAGGCGGTTTCCACCCCGTGCATCACGGCAATCGAATAGGGGTTACGGATATCGGCGACGAGCATGCCGATCAGCCGAGTGCGCCCGCGTTTCAGACCGCGGGCCATTTGGTTGGGGCGGTAACCGAGTTCATCAATCGCCTGCTCGATGCGCCGGGCAATGGCATCGGAGAGCAGCGCGCGGTCGTCGCCAATGAAGCGCGAGACGCTGGCCTTGGATACACCAGCGCGTTCGGCAACATCAAGCATGGTCACGCGGCTGCGCTGGGCGGCGGAGAAGTCGTTCAATGGGTCAGACCTTATTTTTGAAATGTAGCGTTTTAACGGCATGGATACCGCTGAAACCGGTTTCAGAAGACACTATCTGACCGTGAGCCGTCAACCTTCAAATGCAGCGGAAGCAGTCACGGCAAAATGGATTTCCGACAAACGGTTGCTTTACCTGTCAGATCTGACAGTAGGCATCTTTCCAATACCAGCGCTTAATTTCTTTCAGGCCTAGATGACCAGCCAGTGAGAAATTCCATGCCGATCGAAACGCCGATTACCTCCAGCGATCCATTGAATCCCGGCGTGCTTCTGAGCCTGCCACGAGTGGAAGGCGTCGATCCGCTTGACCCGGCCGGAACATTGCCGCCGGACGCAAAACAGGTGGGCATCGTTTGTATTATTGACCGCTGGCCGAACTTTCCTGTTTCAGGCGTGAATAAAGATCGTGTTGAAATTTTCATTGTTGGTAACCCTGATTTCGTCGCCTTTGGCGAGTATGGGGCCGCGGACGATGCGCCGGAGTTTCGTATTCCAGTAGCTCCCGAGAAACTTCCGGATGTGGCTACGTTTGAGCTTTTCTACACAGTACGTTCGATCAACCCTACTACGTCACCTTCACGACGCCTGACTTTTGCGATAGTTAAGCCGCCGCAACTTTTGAAGGAGGTTACTTTTCCCGATGCGGATGCTTGGGGATATATCGGATGTTACAAGAACCATCCCGGCGATCCGGAAGCCTTGTTTATCTGGGAAGGGGTACGTATCGAAATTCCTTTCGATGACTTGTTTCAGCTTGCGGATGTCCTCAGCCTGGATTGGCAGGCATGGGATTCTTTAAACGGGTCGGGAAACCCTTTGACACAGGTGTTTAACTTTACTGAGGTTGTGACAGATGTTGTGACCAAGGAGCCAGTGAAGATTGTAATCAAGCCCTTTGCTTCACATATAGAACCCATGGAGGAAAACGATTCGGCCTTAGTTAATTACCAACTATTGCGCGACGGTGTACCTATCTTTCGCTCGTTTACCGGGCTGGTGAAGGTAGACAGGAAAATTCCGGGAGAAAGCAAGTATTGCTCGGATGCAAGTTGGATGAAGTGATCAGGCCGCAACAGTAGCAGCGATATTACGACTGCAGTTGGCGACATTCGTCATTGTCGAAGATGCATGGATCAAAAAACATTTTCTACGCAATGGAGAAGGCACATGACAAGTATTCAAACTGCGGAGTCAGGCACACCCTTGGGCGTTCTGGTCGCACCTACCCCCGAATTGCCAGACGGGCGCGGCACGAACCAGGACATCATTCCGATAGCTGCGATACCTGTGGGCGCCGCGCTGACACTTATGGTCAAGACCAATGTGTGGTCGAATCCTAACAGCAGAGATCAGATCGCCCTTGACGTTACGCGAACCCAGCCTCCTGCCAATCCGCTGCCGACAGACTTCACGCGGTTAAACAGGGTAAACCTCGGCGACGTGGCCAGCCGTCCTGTAGATTTTCCGATCACAGTGCCTACCGAATTTCTGGGTGAGGATGCAACCCCGGTGGGGCCGACGCCGATCTGGGTGCGTAGCGTGCTGTATGAGCGGGGGCTCAACCCGCTGACCGGTCCTGTGATGAAGTTTTTTATCGACCGTACTGGTGCCTGGCAAGCGAAACCTGCACAAACAGGTACAAATCCAGGACAGGTTCCAGGCGCCAGAACAATTCCGCCAGCCACGTTTCCAAATGCCCCCGGGGATCTGGATGACACATGGGCAGGTCAGCCAGGTAACGAAGGGGGATTGCAGGTACAAATTGATACCGGCTACGCCAACGTTCAGCCGGATGACACGTTGACCCTGTACGTGGCAGGTACACGTACCAACCCTCCGCAGGTGCCCCCTTTTTTCAACGGACCGATGCCCACCGATGGCAAGCTGTCCATCCCGACCGCAGAGCTACGCAAGGTAACGAGCGGCCGGGCCTTCATCTGGTTCATCATTACTGACGCTGCTGGCAACCAGAGCGCATGGGGCGTGTATTTCAAAAACGTGCGTTTTCTGCCACTTCCCAAACTGGGCGTCATTACCGTCCCGGCAAACGAAGATGGTCTGATCGATTTAAAAGATGCGCGTGCAGGTGTGAAGGTAAAAGTCAGCCGGTTGGTAGATACAATCGGCACCGACGTAGTGAGCCTGACATACGGCGCTCAACCAGCCCAGGATCTGCCATTCAACGCACTCACGGAGCTGGAGTTCACCATTCCTTGGTCGAGTCTGAGCAAACAATACTTTGATAACCAGACGGGTACGAATTTTGAATTGGACGTGGTCGTCAAAGCTGACTTGATGCGTGGCGGCTTATCCATCGACGACGGATCAACAACTGTCAAAACAGATTTCTCGACGCATCCGCCTTATACCGTCGACCCGACGACCCCGCCCCCTGAAGTTAATCCCGAATTCCGGAAACTGATCGTCCGCGGACAGCCACCTGTCACGGATAACTTACTGGGCCCTCAGGATGTCGATCAGACAGCCAAGGCTCACATCGATGTCTCGCCTGTCACCGCCGGGACGTCGTTTCCCGATCCCGAACCGGGCGATCTGGTTACCCTGAAGTATCTTGGGGATCAAGGCGAAATTATCGTTAATTCCATTCAAATGACTCAGTCGAATATCAATAATGTCGTTCAGATAGATTTGCCATATACCGTTGTCGGTCCGGGTGGTATCGGGCTTAAAGAGGCTTGGTGGACATATGAAAACCCCGCCCGGAATAATACTCAAGACTCGGCAAAGGAGACGGTAACTGTCAATACTGTAGTCATCGTTCTCGATAAGCCAGAATTCCAACGCCCACCTACAGATGGCACCGAAGACCCATACATTATTTGCGAGAGCTTGACGGGGGATGATCACGTTGCGACGTTCAAGATCAAACCTAATGATCATTTCACCGATGGGATGAATATCACATTCAATTGGCAAGGCTGGCATGACGATAAATACACCATAGACGCACCGCCGGATACGGTTTTTTCCGATACTCGTGCGATCACTTCGCTCGAGTTAACGGAGGGGATGCTTTGGGAAGTGCCATACGCACCTTTTATTCGTAATCTTCCTCGTCCACCTGCTACCACGCCTGATCCGACCGACTTTTACGCAGGTTATGTCAAAATCTGGTATTCGACGCCAATTGTAACCACGTCAGAAGTTCAGGAAATGATTGTCTACCTGCTCAATGCTGACTTCTTGTACTGCGAATCGGAACCGGGCTGGGATCCTGCGCCTGCTCCATAAACGGCATTCGCGATCATTGCATTGCCGGAGAGCCAGCCTCTTCAGGCAATGCAATTTAATTGGGGAAGCAAGAAACATCTCGAAATGTCGCGAGTGGGCGATTAAGCCCACCTACTAAGAGGATTAGTCCTACAGAGAAAGTCCAGACTAGCAGGTATTCTCCGGCGTCGCCTACAAAGGTCGTCTGATGGAACATGTACGTCTGAACCGTCCTTCTTCCGTCCCGATAAACCTCAACGAGAAGTGTATATGACGTTTGAAAATAGCTTGGGACCGACACTTTTGAAACTCACTGGCACGCTCTCTTGTGCAGCATTACTGATCGCAATATCCGAGACGGCCTTTTCCCGAAATCTCAATCCTGGTGAAGTCGAAACCGTATCCGTCGGTGCTACGCCAGAAGCCTGGTTCATCCCTGCCACTGCCACGCTTAACGTCAATGGCGGTGATACGCTGAACATCGTTGTCGGCGGTGGGACGTTAAACGCGATTTCCGCCAGCACTTCACAGATTGAAGCCTCAGCAGACGCCCGAGTGTCTCTGGACGCGGCAACGGTGACTGCTAGCAATTTCGACACTGCGCTGAGCTTGACCGACAGCTCGGCAGTGGTATCCGGAAGTACGCTGTCCAGCGATGGCAGAGCAATGTCGCTTGCGCGCGACCTGAATATTCCCGTTGGCTCAACAGCGACCGTCACTGGCAGTACGTTGACAGGCGGTTTTTCGGGTGCAGCGGTGACATCCCTCAGTACGTTGAATCTGGTGGACAGCCGGGTTGAAGGGACCGACGCCGATGGTGTTGGTCTCGAACTCTATGGCGGCAACGCCAATGTCAGTGCAGCCAGCGAGGTCATCGGAGAACTGAATGGGATCATCTTTGGCAAGGATACCGTCCTGAACCCGAGCGATGTCACCGCACAGAGCGTGTTGAAGGTTGATGCGTCAACCGTGCAGGGTCGCACCGGCGCAGCGATCAAAGTCGATTTTGCGACGCCGGACGATCAACCGGTATTGATCGAAATAGCTAACCGTTCGAATCTGATCGGCGGCAACGGTAATATCCTGGAGGTCATCGATGGAGCAGCAGCGCGCTTTCAAATCGACGACAGCCAGTTGACCGGCAATGTAGCGGTTGCTGACGGCGGGACCGCCGCGGTTTTCTTGCAAAACAATGCCAGCCTTGACGGCGATTTGACCAACGTCGATTCTGTTTCGCTCGATACCCGAAGCATACTCACCGGTAACATTCAGGGCTCTGGGACTGGCGTCGTGATGCTGGATAACGACTCGATCCTGCACGGTTCGGTTACTGGCGTCAGCGCTATGTCCATCGGGCGTGGCGCTGAATGGAACCTGGTTGGCAGCAATTCGTTATCGAATCTCGAAATGCAGGGCGGGAACGTCAGATTCGGCACGCCCGCCGAGTTCGTCCGTCTGGATGTTGCCAACCTGTCAGGCAACGGCCGGTTTTTTTGGATGCTGACGTGTCCACCGGTGAAACGGACTTTCTCAATGTCACGGAATCAGCCAGTGGCCGTCACGAGCTGGTAGTTGGTGCAAGCGCCAGCGAACCTGTCACCGGTGCACCGCTTCAAGTGGCTAACATCGCTGGCGGGGATGCTGAGTTCGATCTGAGAAACGGTCAGGTTGATCGTGGTGCTTTGGCGTACAAACTGGTGCGAGAGGGCGAAGGTATTTTCCTGCGGCCTGATGGGACAACGCCGAGCACTGGTTCACAAACTGCATTGGCAATTGCCGGTACCGCTCCTACTGTTATCTATTCGGAAATGACCACTCTCAATACCCGCCTCGGCGACCGTCGCATGGCCGGCACTCAGCCGCGATCGCGATCGATTGCGGCACTGGACTCAGATAATCAAAACGCGACCAGCGGCCTGTGGATACGCACTCATGCCAATCAGTACAACGTCAAGAATGCCTACGGTGATGGTTATAAACAAAATCAGACTGGCGTCTCATTGGGGGTGGACACGCCACTACCGATAGGTGATGGCCAATGGTTGATCGGGGTTTTTGGTGGCTACAGCACCACTCGCCTTAACCTGGCCCGCGGCAGCGCCGGCACGATCAACAGCACCTATGGCGGGATGTATCTGTCCTGGTATGACGAAACGACCGGGTATTACGTGGATACCGTTGGCAAAATCAACCGTTTCAGTAATGACGTCAAAGTCACCTTGAGCGATGACACTCGAACAAAGGGTGACTTCGATAATCTCGGCATCAGTGGAACCGTCGAAGTGGGTAAGCATATAGTCTTTAACCGAGGTTACTTCATCGAACCCTCTGCTCAGGTTGGTGTTGCGACGGTAAAAGGCAAGGACTACAAGTTGGACAACGGACTGCAGGTAGACAGCAACGAGACCCGCTCATTGCTCGGCAAGGTCGGAATGACCGTTGGCCGCGAGGTGGTGCTGAACAATGGCGGAAAATTGCAACCCAGGCTGCACGCGGCGTTAAGTCATGAATTCGTCAACAATAATCGTGTCAGCGTGAATGACACTGGATTCAACAACGATTTGTCCAGCACCAGCCTAGAGCTGACCGGGGGCCTCAATTGGGTTCCGGCCAATAACAAATGGCAACTGTATGGCGAGATAGGGACCAGCAGGGGCAGCAAAGCTGACCAGGAGCTAGGAGGGAGTGTCGGGCTGAGCTTCAGTTTCTGATTGCATCAGCATTAAAAAAAGGAAGCCTCGCAGCTTCCTTTTTGTCGTAGTCAGTAAGCGTTTTTTCTCTTGCTCAGGTCTGCGTTAGCGACAAACTCCCCAGTGATCGGAAACTCTTCGTTGCCGCTCTCTCCACCATGGTCATATGTGCCGGACCAAGTGCCACTCAGGGTTTTTTTAATGTCGTCATATTTCAATGTCAGGCTCCCGCTCACAGAGACGTGCAGATCACCCGTCGCAGGATTGGAATAGTAGGTACTTCTGACATCATCGCTATCTTTGGAGAGGTCATAGGTCGACGATTGGGGTTTAAAAGGGAACACAAACTCAAGCGTACGCGTCACACCATCCTTAGTGTGTCCAGCTGTCAGGACGTAACGCAGGCCTTCCGGGTAGGGCTTCGGCCCGAAGGAAGGTACAGAGGTAGATCGAAACTCCATGAATTGAGGGATTTTGACAAACCTGTAGTTTGGGTTGGCATCGCCGTTGATAGTGGCTGACAAATAGGTCGGCGCTAAAACCGGAGAGATCGTCGTGTAGGCTCGGGCTGCATAGCTCATGAGTTTTATCTCCATACAATATGGTTGGGGACATCCAAAGACTGACCCGTCCTACTTCTGGATGTTGTATGGAAGCGTGAATACAGTACGCCTGTAAACTGTCAGTGTTGACAGTTTACAGGCGTACGTTTTTGTGAGCTTTGAACTGCCAGAACAAGCCGTGTTTTTCAGCCGAACAATCCTGCTGCAATGTTGATCGAGAACCCGAGGATCGCCGTATTGAACACAAAACCGATCAGCGACTGCGCGAGCACAATTTTTCGAATATCCCGCGTTGCAACACCCACATCCGAAGTCTGCACAGCCACGCCGATGGTGAACGAGAAGTACAGAAAATCCCAGTAATTGGGGGTGGTCAGTCCTTCAGCAAAACGCAGCGCCGGCTCTTTGCCGTCCCAGGTGTAAAACAATCTGGCGTAGTGCACACAGAAGATCACACCTATCAGCAGCCATGAGCCGGTCACTGTCAGCGCTGTGAACCCGTAGTGCATGAGTTTGCGTGAGGTTTCCAGGTCTTTGCTGCCGGCCAGTTCAAGGGTGATGGTGGCGAGACTGGCCAACGCGGCAATGCACACCACAAACAGCACCAGCCCGGCGTTCTCGTCTTCGACTTCGGCGATGCGTCGCACGTCCGGGGCCTTGGCGCGTATGGTCAGCCAGAACATCAGAATCAGGTATGTCCAGACACCGACGTTCCAGCCAATGAGGATTTTGCTGACGATGGAACCGGCCGGGACCAACAGGCCGGTGGCGAGGCCGAGCGAGGCGGCAGCGGAAAGGCGAGGGTGGGTGCGGGCGAGGAAGCGCATGAAAGCTCGGTAGGCGAGGGAGGTTTCACCACCTTAGCCCAGCGATGACAGATGTGGCCACTGCGCATGATGTTGGCCAATCCTTGTGGGAGCGAGCCTGCTCGCGAAGACGTCAGCAGATTCAACATTAATGTTGGCAGACCGGACGCATTCGCGAGCAGGCTCGCTCCCACAGTTTGATCAGCGTTGTTTGGTGAATCGTTGTACGAGCTTCATGACCACGACGAAAAACACCGGCACGAAGATTACCGCCAGTGTCGCAGTGATCATCCCGCCAATCACACCTGTGCCGATTGCTTGCTGACTTGCCGAGCTCGCGCCAGTTGCAATCGCCAACGGCACCACACCGAGAATGAACGCCAGCGATGTCATCACGATCGGCCGCAGACGCAAACGCGCGGCCTGCAACGTCGCATCGATCAGATCGTGACCTTCGTCATACAAGCTCTTGGCGAACTCGATGATCAGGATCGCGTTCTTCGCCGACAGACCAATGATGGTGATCAGTCCGACCTTGAAGAACACGTCGTTGGGCATGCCGCGCAGTGTCACGGCGAGTATCGCGCCGAGCACACCAAGCGGGACAACGAGCAATACAGAGGTCGGAATCGACCAGCTCTCGTACAGCGCCGCCAGACACAGGAATACCACCAGTAGCGACAAGCCAAGCAGAATCGGCGCCTGATTGCCTGACAGGCGTTCCTGCAACGACAAACCGGTCCACTCTTGACCCAGACCTTTCGGCCCCAGCGCAACCAGTCGTTCGATTTCCGCCATGGCCTCGCCGGTACTGTGCCCGGGTGACGGTTCACCAGATATCGCGATCGCCGGATAGCCGTTGTACCGGGTCAACTGCGCCGGGCCTTGAATCCAGTTGGCCTGAACGAAGGCCGACATCGGCACCATGTTCCCGGCGTTGTTGCGCACATGCATTTTCAGCAAATCATCCACCTGACTGCGCTGATCACCTTCGGCTTGCACGACCACCCGCTGCATGCGGCCCTGATTGGGGAAGTCATTGATGTAGCTCGAACCCACGGCAGTGGACAGCACGTTGCCGATGTCGGCGAACGAAACGCCCAAGGCATTCGCCTGCTTGCGGTCTACGATCAGTTGCACTTGCGGTGCTTCGGCCAGCGCGCTTTCACGGACGTTTATCAATACCGGACTTTTCTCGGCGGCGGCGAGCAGTTCCGTACGCGCCTGCATCAACGTCGCATGGCCCAGACCACCGCGATCCTGCAAGCGGAACTCGAAACCGCTGGACGTGCCAAGGCCATCCACCGGCGGCGGCAGCACCGAGAAGGCCATGGCGTCCTTGATCTGGCTCAGCGCCGCGTTGGCGCGGTCGGCGATTGAGCTGGCAGTATCGTCACTGCCACGTTCCGACCAATCCTTGAGTGTCGAAAACGCCAGCGCTGCGTTCTGCCCGCTACCGGAGAAACTGAAACCCAGGATCACCACACTGTCACTGATTCCCGGCTCACCGGCGTTGTGCGCTTCGAGCTGCTCGGCTACTTGTACAGTACGGTTCTTCGTTGCGCCGGGTGGCAATTGAATATCGGTAATGGTGTAGCCCTGATCCTCGGTCGGCAGAAACGAGGAGGGCAGGCGCGCAAAACAGATTCCGAGTCCAATCAGCAGGACCACGTAGATCATCAGGTAGCGACCCGTACGCTTGAGCGCATAGCCGACCCAACCCTGATAGCGATCGGTCAATTGCTCAAATCGGCGATTGAACCAACCGAAAAATCCGGACTTCTCGTGATGCTCGCCTTTGCCGACAGGCTTGAGCAATGTCGCGCACAGCGCCGGCGTCAAGGTCAGGGCGAGGAACGCGGAGAATAAAATCGAGGTGGCCATGGACAGCGAGAACTGTTGATAGATCACCCCTACCGAACCCTGCATGAACGCCATCGGAATAAACACCGCGACCAGCACCAGAGTAATGCCGATGATCGCCCCGGTGATCTGCGTCATCGCCTTGCGCGTGGCTTCCTTGGGCGACAGGCCCTCGCTGGCCATGATCCGCTCGACGTTCTCCACCACGACGATGGCGTCATCCACCAGAATGCCGATGGCCAGCACCATGCCGAACATGGTCAGCACGTTGATCGAGAACCCCAGCGCCAGCATGGTCGCGAAAGTGCCCATCAACGCCACCGGCACCACCAGCGTCGGGATCAGCGTGTAGCGCACGTTTTGCAGGAACAGGAACATCACCGCAAACACCAGCAGCATCGCTTCACCGAGGGTGTAGATCACTTTGGTAATCGAGACTTTGACGAACGGCGAGGTGTCGTACGGAATCTTGTACTCCACGCCGGCCGGGAAGTAGCGCGCCAGTTCATCCATCTTCGCCCGCACCAGCGTCGCGGTGTTCAGTGCGTTGGCGCCGGGAGACAGCTGCACGCCGACGGCGGTGGACGGCTTGCCGTTCAGGCGTGTACCGAACTGATATTCCTGACTGCCGATTTCGACGCGCGCGACATCACCGATGCGCACCGTGGAGCCGTCGCGATTGGCCTTGAGCACGATGTCGGCGAACTCCTGCGGCGTCGACAATTGGCCTTTGACCAGAATTGTCGCGGTGATTTCCTGCGTCGAAGGCGACGGCAGATCACCGATGCTACCTGCTGAAACCTGGGCGTTTTGCGCAACAATGGCTTCGTTGACATCGGCCGGCGTCAGGTTGAACGCGATCAGCTTCTGCGGGTCGATCCAGATCCGCATCGCCCGTTCGGCGCCGTACAACTGCGCCTTGCCGACACCGTCCAGACGCTTGATCTCGTTCATCACGTTGCGCGCCAGATAATCGCTGAGCGCCACGTCATCGAGCTTGCCGTCGCTGGAGGTCAAAGTGATCAGCAAGAGGAAACCGGAAGAGACCTTCTCCACCTGCAATCCCTGCTGATTGACCGCTTGCGGCAGGCGCGACTCGACCACCTTGAGGCGGTTTTGCACATCGACCTGCGCCAGCTCGGGATTGGTGCCCGGCTGAAAGGTTGCCTTGATCGTCGCGCTGCCCAGGCTGCTCTGCGATTCGAAATAGAGCAAGTGATCGGCGCCGTTGAGCTCTTCCTCGATCAGGCTGACCACGCTTTCATCGACGGTTTGCGCCGAGGCGCCAGGGTAGACGGCGTAAATCTCGATTTGCGGCGGGGCGACGTCGGGGTATTGCGCCACCGGCAACTGCGGAATGGCCAGCGCACCGGCCAACAGAATGAACAGGGCGACCACCCAGGCGAACACCGGGCGGTCGATAAAGAACTGCGGCATATAGAAGCGTCCTGCTTACTGACCAGTGGTCTGGGCAAGTGGAAGTGGGGTTTCGTCGATCTGCACCTTTTCCCCGGGACGGGCGTGTTGCAGGCCTTCGATGACAACACGGTCGCCGGGCTTCAGGCCGCCGGTGACGATCCAGCGATTGTTCTGCACCGCACCCAGTTGCACCGGTTGCTGCGCCACGCGCATCTGTTCATCGACAGTCAGCACCTGGGCAATGCCGGCACTGTCACGCTGCACCGCGCGTTGCGGTACGGTGATGCCGTTCTGGATGGTTGCCTGCTCAAGGCGTACGCGGATGAAGCTGCCCGGCAGCAAGTCGAGATCCGGATTGGGAAACTCGCTGCGCACAATGATCTGCCCGGTGCCGGGATCGACCGTGATGTCGCTGAACAGCAGCTTGCCGGGCAACGGATACACGCTACCGTCATCCTGAATCAGCGTGGCCTTCGCTTGATCCTGACCGACTTCCTGCAACTGCCCGGAGCGCAATGCCCGGCGCAGTTCATTGAGCTCGCGGGTCGACTGGGTGAGGTCGGCATGGATCGGGTTGAGTTGCTGAATCAACGCAAGCGGCGTGGTTTCGTTCTGCCCGACCAGCGCACCCTCGGTGACCAAGGCGCGACCGATACGGCCGGAAATCGGCGCGGTCACGGTGGCATAACCGAGGTTCAGTTTTGCCCGTTCCAGCGCTGCTTTGCTGGCCGCGACATCAGCGGCGGTCTGCCGGGCAGCGGCGCGGGCGTTGTCGTAGTCCTGACCGCTGATGGCCTGATCCTCGATCAACTGCGCATAGCGTTGTTCTTGCAATCTGGCCTGAAAGGCGTTGGCCTCGGCTTTGCGCAGCGCGGCTTCGGCACTGTCCAGATCCGCCTTGAAGGGTGCCGGGTCGATGCGGAACAGCACATCGCCTTTTTTCACGTCACTGCCTTCGCGGTAGGTGCGTTGCAACACTACGCCGGCCACTCGCGCACGCACTTCGGCAATCCGTGGCGCGGCGATGCGGCCGCTCAGTTCGCTGCTGATCGACAATGGCTGGGTTTTGATGGTCTCGATGCGCACCGTAGCCGGCGGCGTCTGCTCTTCGGCGTTCGAGGATGAGTCACAGGCGCTCAGCGTCAGCGCCAATGCGATCAGGCCGAGCCCGGCCAGCAGTTTTCCAGACATGTACAACCCCCAATATTGAAGGCCGCATCCTACGGCCAGACGGGGAGGTTAGCGGTGAAGCTTTGTAGCTGCTGTGTGAAATTGTGTAAGGGTTTTGCTCGGTGGTGCGCGAGGGCGTATATCCTGCAGGCCTTGAAATTTATTGCGACAGTTCGATCGCTTTCGCGAGCAGGCTCGCTCCCACAGGAGATCGCATTTCAATGTGCGAGCGAATGAGTCCCGACTGTCGCCACAGCATTCTCTGGAACACCCCATGCCCAACATTCTCCTGGTCGAAGACGACACCGCCCTCGCCGAACTGATTTCCAGCTACCTGGAGCGCAACGGTTATTCCGTCAGCGTCATCGGCCGTGGCGACCATGTGCGCGAGCGGGCGCGGATCAGTCCGCCGGATCTGGTGATTCTCGACCTCATGCTGCCGGGCCTCGACGGCTTGCAGGTGTGCCGTTTGCTGCGTGCCGATTCGGCGACACTGCCGATCCTCATGCTCACGGCCCGCGATGACAGTCATGATCAGGTACTGGGCCTGGAAATGGGCGCTGACGACTACGTCACCAAACCCTGCGAGCCACGAGTGCTGCTGGCGCGAGTGCGCACGTTGTTGCGGCGCAGCAGCCTCGGCGAACCGCTGGCGGTCAACGATCGGATCGTCATGGGCAATCTGTGCATCGATCTGTCTGAGCGCACCGTGACCTGGCGTGATCAAGCGGTTGAACTGTCCAGCGGCGAATACAATTTGCTGGTGGTGCTGGCCCGACATGCCGGCGAAGTGCTGAGTCGCGATCAGATTCTTCAGCGGCTGCGCGGTATTGAATTCAATGGCACTGACCGCTCGGTGGACGTGGCGATTTCCAAGCTGCGGCGCAAATTCGATGATCACGCCGGCGAGGCGCGCAAGATCAAGACCGTGTGGGGCAAGGGCTATCTGTTCAGCCGCTCCGAATGGGAATGCTGAGCTGATGTTTCGCATTCTGTTTCGCCTGTATCTGGTGACGATCGTCTCCTATAGTGCGGCGATCTATTTGGTGCCGGATCTGGTGGTCATGGCCTTCCGTGATCGCTTCGTCACCTACAATCTGGAATTCTCCCGAGGTCTGCAATCGCTGATCACCAAGCAGTTTCATGCTGCGCCGCAAGAGCAATGGCCGGCGATTGCGGCGGCGATGGACAAGGAATTCCAGCCGCTGCACATCGTCCTGACGCTAATCGACGACCCGGTGTTCACGCCCATCGAGCAGGAACGTTTGCACCGTGGTGAGAACGTGGTGCGCATCGGCGATTGGGGCTGGCGAACTTTGGCAGTCACTCCGCTGAATGCGGACATGGCCGTGCGTATGGTCGTACCGCCGGATCCGGTCGACGTCGATCTGTTGTACTGGAGCATTAATGTGCTCATCGGCGCCATGTTGCTCGGCTGCCTGCTGCTCTGGTTGCGCCCGCACTGGCGCGATCTTGAACGTTTGAAGGGCACTGCCGAACGCTTCGGCAAGGGGCATTTGAGCGAGCGAACCAGAATCGCCCCTAGTTCGAACATCGGCAGCCTCGCCAACGTGTTCGACACCATGGCCGGCGATATCGAAAACCTGCTCAACCAGCAGCGCGATCTGCTTAACGCTGTTTCCCATGAGCTGCGTACGCCGTTGACGCGTCTGGATTTCGGCCTGGCGCTGGCGTTGTCCGAAGACTTGCCAGCCGCCAGTCGCGAGCGTTTGCAGAGCCTGGTTGCGCATATTCGTGAACTGGATGAACTGGTGCTGGAGTTGCTTTCCTACAGCCGCTTGCAGAATCCGGCGCAATTGCCCGAGCGCATCGAGGTGTCGCTGGACGAGTTCATCGACAGCATTCTCGGCAGCGTCGATGAGGAACTGGAGTCGCCAGACATCGTGATTGACGTTCTGCTGCACGGTCAACTCGAACGCTTCGCGCTGGATCCGCGCCTGACCGCCCGGGCTATCCAGAACCTGTTGCGCAATGCCATGCGCTATTGCGAAAAGCGCATTCAGATCGGTGTGCAGGTCATTGCCGGAGGGTGTGAGATATGGGTCGACGATGATGGTATCGGCATTCCCGACGATGAGCGCGAGCGGATTTTCGAACCGTTCTACAGGCTCGACCGCAGCCGTGATCGCGCGACGGGTGGTTTCGGCCTCGGTCTGGCGATCTGCCGCCGCGCGCTGGAAGCGCAGGGCGGCACGCTGACCGTTGAGAGTTCGCCGTTGGGTGGGGCGCGATTCAGACTGTGGTTGCCGGCCATGGCCTGAATATTCTAACGGACATCTGATGATTGAATCAGGCTGACGCCGGCCTCTTGCATCCGCGCTATGGCGGCTGCCAGCGAACCGTCCAGATCAATCGCGCGACAGCCATCCAGCACCACACAGACATTAAAACCCGCCGCGCGCGCATCCAGCGCCGAAAACATCACACAGAAATCCAGCGTCAGGCCAACCATGTAAACGGTGTCGATGCTGCGCTCTTTCAAATAGCCGGCGAGCCCGGTGGTGGTGCTTCGATCCGCTTCGAGAAAAGCCGAGTAGCTGTCAATATCGGGATTGCAGCCCTTGCGGATGATCAATTGCGCGTGTGGTAGATCCAGTTCCGGATGAAATTCGGCGCCTACACTGGCTTGCACACAGTGATCGGGCCACAACGTTTGTGCGCCGTACGGTAATTCGATGACGTCGTAGGGCTGGCGCCCGGGGTGGCTGGATGCAAACGATATATGCCCGCTCGGGTGCCAGTCCTGCGCAATCACGACTTGCCTGAAATGCCGCGCGAGACGGTTGATCAGCGGCACAATCCGGTCACCTTCAGGCACCGGCAATTGGCCGCCGGGAATGAAGTCGTTTTGAACGTCGATGACCAGCAATGCAGCGCGGGACGAAATGGGCACGGGGAAATCTTCCTGGAAATAAAACCTCGGCCAGTTTAGCAGGGCTTTTGTCAGCCGCTGGTCTGCAGTACGCATTGCTGGGTTTTACTGTCCCACACCTGGCTTTTCGGACATTCGGGCTTTTTCACGGCGTCGCTTTCATTGACGGCGAAAGCAGCAGGGCTGGACAGGGCGGCGACCAGCAGCGGGACGGCGAACAGCATTTGGCGGATATTCATGGTCGATCTCCACTTTCATCGGCTTGGAGCAGAAGTTGTTGTTCTCCTTTGCAGTGACTGCTCAGTTCTGCGGAAGATTCAAAGTTCTGCAGCGGGCCATTGACTTGTCATCCGCTGGCAGGCTAATTTCCAGCCCATGACTTTCACCGTATCGCGCTGCCAGCCAAGCATTATTACCGCCATTCCTCATTTGGCGGGCTAGCTCACGACTGCAGCACCCAACCCGCCCTAGAGGCGGGTTTTTACTTTCTGTCTCCGGGGTTCTGAAAAATGTCAGGAGACGACCATGCCGCACAGCCCCGACCAGCAAGCCCTGCTTGAGCACTACGTAAAGAAAATCCTGGCCGCGCCGGTGTACGACATTGCGGTGCGTACCCCGCTGCAGCCTGCGCCGGCATTGTCGCAAGCATTGGGCAATCGGGTCCTGCTCAAGCGCGAAGATCTGCAACCGACGTTCTCTTTCAAGATCCGTGGTGCTTACAACAAACTCGTGCAACTGAGCGATGAGCAGCGAGCGCGGGGAGTGATCACTGCATCGGCGGGTAATCACGCGCAGGGTGTAGCGCTGGCGGCACGGGAATTGGGCATTGCCGCGACGATCGTCATGCCGTCTACCACCCCTGAGCTCAAGGTGCTCGGCGTGCGCAGTCGCGGTGCCGACGCATTGCTGCATGGCGAGAGTTTCCCCTTTGCTCTGGCCCATGCGTTGCATTTGGCCGAACAGACCGGATGCACGTTCGTTTCACCATTCGATGATCCTGACGTGATCGCCGGACAAGGCACGGTGGCAATGGAAATCCTGCGCCAGCATCAAGGCGCGCTGGACGCCATCTTCATCCCGGTCGGGGGCGGAGGTTTGATCGCCGGTATCGCGGCCTACGTCAAATACCTGCGCCCGGAAGTGCGGATCATCGGCGTCGAATCCGAACATTCGGCGTGCCTGCAAGCGGCTTTAAGTGCGGACGAGCGGGTGGTTCTACCGAGCGTCGGCACCTTCGCCGATGGCGTCGCGGTGGCGCAGATCGGCGCGTATGGCTTTGAGGTATGCCGCTTCTGCGTAGATGAGGTGATCACGGTCAGCAATGACGAACTCTGCGCCGCGATCAAGAATATCTACGACGATACCCGTTCGATCACTGAACCTTCAGGTGCGCTGGCTGTTGCGGGGATCAAGCAGTACGTGGCGCGCAGTGGGGTTCGCGATCAGACATTCGTCGCCATCGACTCCGGGGCCAACATCAACTTCGACAGCCTGCGCCATGTCGCCGAACGCGCCGCTGCTTGCGGCGTGCCGGCGTGATGTCGATCAGGGCAGCAGCGGGCGCAGAAACGTGCGCTCGTAACTGACGATGAATTTCTTCTCGACCAGATCGGCAACCAGTGCGGTGCTTTCCGGGTCGGTCATTGCAATATGTCGATAGCTTTCGTAATCGGCCAGCGACGGGAAACTGAACAGGCAATAAGCAATGTTGCTCGCGCCCTCCGAGGGGAGGAAGTAGCCGTGATGGGTGCCGCCCAAGCGCTCAACGATGTCGAGCCACGCTTTGGCATAGGCTTCGAAAGCGGGTAACTGGTAAGGATCGATCACATATCTGACGTGGCAAGTAATCAAGGGCTGGGCTCCGGTTATTCCTGCAGGGCGGTGCCGACTTTGTCCGACGCCGACCAGATGCGATAGCGCACTTCGACGTCCGAAGGCGCGTACACCACGACTGGCAGCTTGCTGTTGTAGCGCAACATGAAGCCATCACCGACGACCGGAACGAACGCGCGCTTTTTCTTGCTGCCATGCGGGCAGGCCATCATCGTGCTCATCGGGCCGATGACCTTTTCCAGGCGATAGAACGGATAGCCCCAGCCTTGCAGATTCTTTTCATCGAGCACACCGCCCAGACGCTGGCGATTGCAATCCACTTCGAGGGTTTTGCCGGCGAGAATTTCAACCTGGAAATTCTCTTCCTGCTCTTGCTTGGGCAGATGGATGACTTGTCGGGTAAACCCGGCTTCGGCTTTGGGATACGGCGCGATGTCTTCAATCTTGGCGGCGTGGGCGAGGGTGGAAAGGTTGGCGATCAACAGACCGGTGATCACGTAAACGCTTAAGGAATTCATGGAGGCCTCCGTGCGGGTTGAATTGCAATGGGAGACATTCTTGCCGTCATAGTCTTCGAAAGCAAATTTGCCCGAAGATTGCAGATTGCAGGGGACGGGTGGTCGATTCATGCAATTTGCAAATAGCAGGATACTGGCCACATTTCCAAGTGCTTGATTTTTAAGGGAGCAAAACGAACCGATCAAAGGCACGTTTTATGCGTTCGTTGGGTGAGGCGCACAGGATTTGGGCGCCTACACTCCAATGGGCATTTCGCAGTACCACCACTTGCCGCACCAGGGAAACAGCGGGGGCACACCCGTGAAGGCGCAGCAGAGGGTCAGCGTGAATACTTGATTGGCAATCGCACAGAAAGGAGAGGGTTCGCCATGTTTTTATCTGCCTTGGAATTACGCAACATCATTGAAAGCAGCTTCTTGCCGAAACGCTGCCAGTGCACGTTGTCACCCGACTTGTCGATGTCCGTCAAAGTATTTGGCGACCATCGAACCGACCAAGCCGATCTCTACGTCAGTGGAATCGACGCCAGCCGCCTGAACAGCTGCCGTGAAATCAACAACCTGGTCGCTGGCCTGCGTTCCGACCTCGCGCAACAAACCACGACCCATCAAACCAGCGCTCGTTCTCGAGCTGTTTAACCCACCGTTTCACCCAGTTCGACCGTCACGCGCCGGGCCTGCACAAAGCCAAGGCCCAGCGCGAACTCGACCAGCACCGCGAGCAAAATTCCGGGGCCGGCATGGCCATTGAGCCATTCGCCAAAACCCAACGCCGCCAAACCGAAACAGCCGACGATAAAACCATTGCTCAGTGCACTGCGTGCCACTGACGGCGGAGCATTGCGCAGCAAACAAAACATCACCGCCAACGCCGCAAACAGCACCGCGCTGCGCCTTGCGACTACGCCAGTGCCTTCCGAATAGCCAATACTCCAGATCGCCAGCAACACCTCTGGAAAAAATCCCCAGACCAGCGCCAGCAGAAAACACAGGATTGAAGTGAAGCTCGACAACGTGCGGAACGACAACTGCATGGCCAATCCTTGCGGCAGTAGGGAAGGCCCCGAGCATAACCGCCGAAGCCACCCCAAGCCTATGGCCAACCGGAAAATCAGAAGCGTCTGTCAGTTCTGTTGACGGCATGCGTCAGACAATTTCCGGTAGCTGATTTCCTCGGGATTACCGGCTTTGTCGATGTACTTCATATCGGCCGTAACCACTTTGCACAATTGCGTTGGTGGCTCAGTCAACGACACCACCTTGGATGTAGCAGAAGTGTCATTGGCCTGGGCCAGCCCGGCAAATGCGATGCAGGCGAGGGCGACGCTGAGCGATAAAGCGCGAATGTTCATGAGAGGACTCCCGTGTGGCGGTTCTAGAATTCGGCGTGATTCACTCGAACCTGCCGCACTGGGCGCCAGCCAGAATGGCTGAGGGCATGCGGTTCAGTAGAGTATTTTGAATACGGCGATAAGGGATGGTTAACCGAGCTGAACGCCGGCTGTTAGGGATTGCGGCGGCTTTCTTTAGAAGTTTTGGCGAATTCCTACAAAAGCTAGTCTGCTTTCGGCAGGTGGAGGGGAGGGTCATTGTCCGGTGCCGCTGAAAAATCTGTGGTTCGGGTTGGGTCACCTGAGAAAAGTTCGTTGCATATGTGCCATCATTTGCCCTGCGCGGATCTTCTGGTTCGCGAAGTGCACTGCTGTCGCGGCTGTGTGAAGGACGCGTTCGGGCGAGCTGAGTTTTGAACTGTTCTCGGTTGACCAAGCCTGTACACGGGCGCCTCCCAACGTTTGGTCACGGCTATGGCGGTTACCTTCTAATACAGTTGAGTAATCAAAATGCCAATAATTAAGCCGCTACAAAGCCGCTATCTCCCCCCAGCAGCAACGTCACCGAAACCCCGACGCTGCTAATCGACACCCAAGACAACCCGAAAGACATCCTCGAAACTGCCGTTCAACGCATCCGTGCCTCTGCCGATCTGCTCGAAACCTTGCATTGCCTATGCTTCAAGCACGCCGACATGCAGGACATTCCACACATCACCCATGCGCTTTACCTGCTGACGCAGGATGGCAATGATTTGCTGCAGGTGGCGCAGCAGCAGATGTTGAGCTGGAAGGCGCCGGTTTGATGAGAAAATGATAGGACGTGGCCACGGGAAGGAGTGAGAAACGACCCGTGTTTCAGCGTGGCAAGGTTTCCGTTTCGTGACGAAGCTGATCCAGCACCGTCGATGCCCACATCAACTCGATACGATTGTTCTGAAGAAAATAGACATGCAACGTGTCATCGCCGCGGTTGCGTGAGGGTAAGTGCACTTGCACTTCGTGTCTTTCGATCTTCATCCCCTGGTCCTCTTGAGCTTTAGACATGCTCAGAATCCACGCAACTTTAGCGGTGTTGCCATCGATGCTCCAACAGCAGGTCACGCCTCCGTTACCGCCCCAGTGACCATTTACCCAATAGCTGCCGATGGGACGATCAGTGTAGTTGTGGGATGTAAGGGCAGCCCCGGGCGTACGAACACGGTCATGAATTAGAGATGTCACAAAAGCGGCCAGCAGCACTGTCACGCAGATCACTATCTTCGTGCGACTGGATATGGGCGCTTGGCTGAATCGCATATTTTTACTGCGCCTCAATGCTTCCCGATACCGTCTTGGTTGGTCGGGGTTCAATTGGGCTAAACAAGTCAGGACTCCATCCGAGCCGTACTTTATAACCCGGATCAAAGCGCACATGCAGGTACTGATCGTGCGGGCCGCGCTGGGGAAGCGAAAGCTGAAGTTCATGGCGCTCTTCTACCGAGCCCTGTATTTGCTGCTGTTGGGTTATGTCCAATATCCAGGTGACTTTAGCTGTGTCTCCCTCAAATTTGGAGCAGCACATTATTCCACCGCCGCCCATTGCGAACAGATTGCCGCCCCAAAAGTCATTTACCCAAAAACTGAAAATTGGGCGGTCTGTGTAATTTTCTGATGTCAGCATGGCGCCGGGCGTACGAAATAGATCAATGATTTTTGGGGTGGCGTAGCTAATCAGCAAAGCTAGTAAAGCAACGGCTATTCGCCTTCTTCGCCATGTTCGTTTTCGACGTGCGTCCGCAGCAATATCTATCAAGCGCATGAAATCCAAACTAGAAAAGCAATATTGAGTCTTTGAGACTGAAATGAATCTTCCTGAGTTTAGGTTGATGCACCGGGAGCCTCTGCTGAAGGTTTCCGCATCATCTGTTCCAGATAGTCGGGGGCCATCCCTTTGGTTTTATTCAGGCTCGGCATGTCGAACTCTCGAACGCGAAAGTATTTAGGTATCGGAATACCTGTGCCCCGAGGTATCTGTTGGATCATGTATTGATCGTTTACGTAAAATTCGAGTAGATCTTCAACGTCGAAACTAAGGCCTTTGGGGACAGCAGCGAACCACTCGTCTAGTAGTGCTTTTACTGGGGCAGATGGGAAGCTGGTTTTCAACCTCCAGGCTTCGCGGTCAACGTCCTCAAGCCAACTGAGTTCGGAGCGAAGGGCAGCCTTACCTTGTTGTGTTTGCTTGAGTGCTTGATCGCGTTTAGCAGCTTGAGCATCGCTTTCGCTGCTCATTCCAAGGGCTCGTGCGATTGAGCCTTGTTTGCCGAGGATAGGGCGTTGAAGGCGCTCTTCCTCGTCGTCGTAGGCTTTGTGTTGCCCACGATAAAGCTCCCATAGACCACGTAAACGTTGGATATATAAACGTCGGTGAGCAAGAAAGGCTTCCGCAGATAGTTTTTTATTGCCAGCTTTACTCATGTAATTATTGCTGGCCCCGATAGCACTAGTGCCATTTATATGGTCATTCAAAGTGAATAGTTTTGCGACGCCAAGGTCGATTTTTCTCAATTCATTGAGAGTGGGGAAGGGCACTCCAGCACGAAGCGACGCTTGGTACATTTCGTGAAGGCTTGCTAAGTGGAGTTCAGTGCTATGTGGTACGTCATCCTTTCTCAAGCCTCCACCAACATCATAAGATGTGCCCGGAACTAAGCGCTCTTCCCATTTTGGAGTTGATGCCCCAGTCCCAATCAATCTCGAACGCCTAGAGTCTTGACATTCATGGGCCGCGACGAGATGAAGAGCAGATCTCACTGGGCCCGGCAGACACTCTCCGTCATCGACAACGTTTACGAAAGGAATCAAGTATTCGAGGATGATGGAGTTTTCACCACTGCGATCCACTGAATCGAAGAGGCCGGCGAAATTAACTTCGAGCTTTGCGCCCTTAAAGTTTGTTGTCGCTGGGTCACATTCTTCAAATAGCTTGTGAGCAAAAGCCCGAGCTAGTGTTGCGCCAAAATCAAAGCCATAAACAGAAATCGAAATGCGTTTTACCGGTGCGCCGGATTTGCCTTTGATATTGGTTAATGCTTCCTCCAAAACTTTGAATGCGGCTTCGAGTCTTGTATCAACGCCGGTTTTGAAGAAGGTTGCTGCAGCTTCGTTATCGCGAGTAACTCCAAAAATATCCAGTGTTGCTGGAGCCACGGCTTTGGCGATGCTAGATGCAAAACTACCACCTTTCAAATTGCTGATTGCGCTCTCCCACCATTTTTTACCCGTAATAACATCCTTGACAGCGTCGAGCGGGCTGTTTTTTATCGTGTCTTCAGGTGATTTTATGGCGCTGTCTTTGGCTCTGTTTAGGGCACCGTCTAACCCCGTATTGCTCAGTTCAGTAACGCCGCCTAAGGTTTCGTCGAATTTTGAACCCAAGCCTGATATGTAGAATTTTCGATAGTGCGCGCTAGGCTGTTCAGTTGACCTGGTTTGGTCGATGGCGTACGCAAGAAATAGTCTTGCCACATTGGTTAGACGGCTTTCCTTAATGTCGTCCATCAAGTTTCGACTAAATCCGTCAAAAAAGAATCCAACGTGAAGCGTGGATTCGCAGGGCAAAACCGGATTTTTTTCGGTGCCTTTGTTAGCGCATGTCTTCGAACTAACTGATTGAGCTCGATCCAGATTGGTTATGCTGGTCATTGTAAACGTCCTTGTTTGCTAATCGGTCCAGAGACTGGGACAGTATTAAAAGGGTTGTCGAGATTTGGACTCCATTTGATTTCCACTATGTTCCCAGGAAGAAAGCGCACATGGAGATAACGATCAATTCGACGCCGTTCTGGTAGCGTCAACGTTGTCTCATGAGTTTCTTGTTTTAGACCTTGTTCTGATTGTTCTTCTGTAATGCTTAGGATCCAAGACACCTTTACGGTGGGGCCTTTGATGGCTTGGCAACACGTAATGCCACCGCTACCCATTGCTGCTAAGTTCCCCCCCAGAAATCATTGACCCAAAAACTAAAAATGGGTCTCTCCATATAATTTTCAGACGTCAACATCGCACCAGGCGTACGTAACTGGTTATAAAGATACGATCCAATGAAAGGCAGCAGTAAAACGAATACCCCGATGACAAGATTGCGGCGACGCCAGATTTTTTGCCGCTTAGTATTCATGGCCACGGTCATTTACGTAAATTCCTTATCCAGCAATGCATCTTGAATATCCAGAAAACTTTGAGACAGACAGAACGTGCTGATCAACATGCTCATCACGACACTCACTCCGACAACTCTCGCATCACCACACCAAGCGGCAACTTCTCTCCGATTGCCCGTTCTTTCGCCTTCTCCCACATCGGCCAGTTCGACGGAAATCCGCGGTCCATCAATTGCAGGGTGGCAAATAGAGTGACGTCTTCCGCGTCCGTTAAACCTTCATTGCGGGCAGCGTCCAGCGCTTCTTTCACTTGTTTCAAACGGGCGCCGTGACAGGTGCTGGCAAACACTTCAGGCGCTTCTTTTTCCAGTTCAGTAGTGAGGCTGTAGGGCAGGGGATCGATCTCCATGTCCGTCCACAGCTTTCCGTCAAGAAAGATAGGCTCGTATCTTGCGGGCTTTTCAAGGTTGAGTCCCTTCAGACAGTGCCATTGATTTTCTTCTGCTGGCACCCACCACTCCTGCAGCGGTCCAAACAGCCATGCATGCCAAGGCAGATCATCGCGTGCGTGCAGCATCGGCACGACTTCTGGCGCGTAGCTACGGATCATCAAGACTTCGCCTGCTTCATTCTTTGCCAGCAACGCATCACTCAGGTGAGCGGCGAGCTTGTCGGCTGGGCAGTCGGTACGAATCCAACTGGCCATTGCGGTGCAGCCGGTGAAATGTTCGTGAGCGAGAAAGGCCTCGAATTCCATGTGGCCAACGTCGACCAGCCACGGGCCGTAGTTGCGCAGTTCGGCGAATTCCGGTTGCACCATCAACGGCCGTCGTGACGGGTCAACTCTGACGAACTGCAATCGAGCGGGTTCCGGCAACAGACCGATCTCAACGATCGCGAATATCGACTGAGCGTTCTTTTTCGCTTCGCTCCAGGCTTTCGCTGCGTCACTCTTCGTCATCAATTTGCCCCCGATTGCAGGGCGAGTTTTTCACGCATGGCTTTTTTCAGGCATTCGACGCAGATGCCGGTAGGTGCTTTGAGTTTCGGCGTCACGGCGAGGGACTCCGCCTGCATCATCTGGTTAGCGCGGGTTTGCATCAGGCGTCCGGCGTTATCAATGGCTGCGAGTCCCGGAATGAATGGGGCGAGGATCTGAATGCCAGTGCCGGCTCCAGGACCACCACCCGAATTCACCTTCACTTCCGTGCCGCTGATGGTCACCCCACCCGCATCAACCTTCACAAAACTCCCACCAGCCTTGGCGGTCAGCTCCATGCCTCCCTCAACCACCACCTTGTCACCCGCGTGATAGTGAATCTCCGTCCCGGCCTCAACAAACTGCCCAGTCCCAACCTTCACATGCTGCGTCACACCCACCGTCAGGTGATCATCCGCGCGCATTTCGCTGATGCGGTCCAGATGGGTGATCCGGTGCTCTTCAACCTTGAATTCGCTAAGCACATTGGCTTCAACAGTGTCATGCCGTTCGTTGCCGACGCGGATTTTCTGGTCGTGTTCGATGTTTTCGTCCCAGTCGCGCTGGGCGTGGATGTAGATCTGTTCGGCGCCTTTTTTGTCTTCGATGCGGAATTCGTTGTAGCCCTTGCCGCCCGGGGAGCTGAGGGTTTTGAAGGTGCTGCGGGTTTTGTTGGCCGGCAGGTCGTAGGGGACGACGTTTTCCTTGTGGTACAGGCAGCCGGTGACGAGGGGCTGGTCGGGGTCGCCTTCGAGGAAGGTGACGAGGACTTCCATGCCGATGCGCGGGATGGCGATGCCGCCGTAGGCTGCGCCGGCCCAGCCGCTGGTGACGCGCATCCAGCAGGTGGTTTTGTCGTCGGACTGGCCGTCGCGGTCCCAGTGGAATTGCACCTTGATGCGGCCGTATTGATCGCAGTGGATTTCTTCACCGGCAGGGCCGGTGACGACGGCGGTCTGGCTGCCGAGGACTTTCGGTTTCGGATGTTCGAGGGCAGGGCGGTAGTGCGCGTCCCACGGGGTGGCGAGGAAGCTGTTGCGGTAGCCCTGATGGAAATCGCTTTTGTTGTCGGTGACGTCGCTGGTGACGTTTTCGCCGAGCACTTGCGGCTGTTTGCCTTCGTGGAAGACTTCCAGCAGCAGCCACAGGTCGTTCCACTCGGCGCGCGGGTGTTCGGCGAGCGTGAGGAAATGGCCGCTGGTCAGCGTCGGTTCATCACCTTTGCCTTCGGCGAGTTTGTAGTCGCTGCGATGGCGTTCGAGGGCGCGAGTCGAGAGGAACTTGCCGCGCTCGCGGGTGGTGAAGAGGCTGGGGTAATCGTAGTCTTCCAGATCCGGGGCGAATTCGGATTTGACCGCGCCTTCGGGCAGCAGCTTTGGTTTTTCGAAATCGTAGTCGCGACGGCTGACGCGGGTGGTGCGGGTTTCCAGGCGCAGGTTAAAGCGCTTGATCACCGGCTTCTCGGCGGCCATGCCGGAGTCTTGCTGGTAGCTGACCGGCTTCAGTTTGCGGAACACCGTCTGGTCGTCGCCGAACACCAGTTTGTGGCCGCTGCTGCTGTGCTGGAAGTGGAAGTGGATGCCTTCCTCTTCGCACAGACGCTGGATGAAATGCAGGTCGGACTCGTCGTATTGCACGCAATAATCGCGTTCCGGATACTCGGCGCCGAGCTGGAAGCTGTAGGCGTCAGAGAGAATGCCGCGATCTTCCAGCACCTGGGCGATGATTTTCGGCACCGTCAGTTGCTGGAAGATCTGCTGATCATGGTTGTGCTGCAGATACGCCAGTTGCGGCATCAGGCTGATGCTGTAGCGGGTCAGGGTCTTGCCGGAGTCGCCCTGCTCGATGCGGTAGACCTGGCCGTGAATCTTGCCTTCTCCGGTGGCGCCGAAGGTCAGGCAGGCGCGCTTGTGCAGTAGCTCTTCGAGCTTCAGGTCGGGGCGGGCGCTGACCAGTTCGAGGTCGAAACGGAACGGTTCGTTGAGGGCTTCGCGACCGGTGAAGCTGAGGACTTGCAGGTCGGCGTTGGCGTCTTCGATCGAGAGGGTGATGTGGGTTGCATTGGCGTCCAGCATGCCTTGAATTCCGTCCGTTGAATAAGCAGGTGATGGATGTTGCAGGATTAGACGGCCTCATTCAAGGCGCAAATGGCGTAGGTGTGGGGCGTCAGTGCCATAGGGAAAACCCTTAGGAGGGCGGTTTGGGTCAGTGAAATCGGGCCTTTCATAGACTTTGATGGTGTTTGAGAGATTGCCATCGCGGGCAAGCCCGCTCCCACAGGTTTCTCGGGTGTACACAAAATCGGCGTTCACTAAGGTCCTGTGGGAGCGAGCCTGCTCGCGAAGGGCTTCTACAACCAATGCCAGAACCGGCTCCAGAACCCGCGATTGAGGTCTTCCTTGCACCCGGCATACTGCTCCGCATATAGATCCGAACGGTTCTGCACCTTGCGCGCGGTCGGCGGTAGCCAGGCTTTGCTCGCGTAGGTCTTGTTACGGAAGCCGCCCCAGCCTTCGTGGTAGTTCAGGTACTGGTTATAGGCGTCGTATTTGTACACGCCGTTGATCGAGGTGGTCTTGTCCATGTACCAGCCGACGAAGTCGATGGCGTCGTCGAAGTCTTCGCGATCGGCCCAGTTGCGGCCGGTGCTTTTCTGGTAGTCGGCCCAGACTTCATCCTTGGCCTGCGCATAACCGGAAGCGGTTGAGACGCGGCCCCAAGGAATCACCCAGAGCAGGTATTTGCGCGGCGTCTTGGCGTCGTAGCGGTAGCCGGATTCCTGATACATGATCGCGAACGGCACCTGGATCGGCACGCCCCAGCGTTTCTGCGTGACTTGCGCAGCGTCGTACCAATCGCTTTTCTCGCGGAAGATTGCGCAGATGTCTTCCGGGGAGCGGGGCGGCGAGGTGCCGCAACCGCTCAGCAGGGTGGCCATGGTCAGGAGGGCGAGGATGTGCCTGTGATTCAAGAGCTGTTTTCCGTCGTGCGCAAAAAGGCCGACAGTCTACGCGCTCAGCTCAATTGATGACGATAGGGCAGATCCGGACCGGTTTTGCTGCAGGTCAGTGCGGCGGCTTGTACGGCGAACCTGAGCATGCCGTCGATTTGCTCTCGACTGAGCTGCTGGACGCCTTCGACCGAGTCCAGCGAATGTTCGGTCAGCCAGGTGATCAGCGCGGCCTGGAAGGTGTCGCCGGCGCCTACCGTATCGGCGATCTGAACCTGATTGGCCGGCACCGACCACGAGCCATGGGTGCGACTGAACACCGTTGCGCCGTCGCCACCGCGTGTCAGGAACACGATCTGGCAGCGATGCTCGAGCCAGCTTTCAATAACATGCTGCGGATCCTGCTCGGGATAGAGCAGGCTCAGATCCTCGTCGCTGACTTTGATCAGATCGGCCAGTCGTACCAGCGTGGCGATGCGTTCGCGCCATAGCTCGATGTTCGGCTCGGGATTGAGGCGCACGTTGGGGTCGAGGCTGATCAGGCGTTTGCCGCTTTCGCGTTGGACCAGTTTCAGCAACGTGTCGCCAATCGGCTGCACCACCAGCGAAAACGAGCCGATGTGCAGGCCGCGCACCTCGTCGCCAAGTGTCGGCAGATGCGCCTCGCTCAGTTGCCGGTCGGCACAGCCTTCGCCACGGAAGCTGTAGTGCGGTGAGCCATTGGCGCCTACCGCGACCATCGCCAGGGTGGTCGGCGCGGCAAAATCCACCAGATAGTCCGGGCGCACGCCTTCGTCCTGCAGCACTCGCTGCAAACGGCGGCCGAGGTAGTCGGTGGACAGCCCACCGAAGAGCGCCGAGTCCACGCCCAAACGCCGCAAACCTACGGCAACGTTGAACGGCGAGCCGCCGGCAATTGCCTTGAAATTGACTTTCGAGGCCAGACCGCTGGCATCGTTTTCGCTGAAGAAATCAAACAGGGCTTCGCCACACACCAGGTACATAGTTGTTTGCTCGTTATAGGGTTGCGACATGCTGTTGATAGCGTTCGTAAGCCTGCTGGAACGCCGCGACATTGGCGGCGATCGGCAGGGTTTCACTGCGCGCGTCGAGTTTGACGCAGCGTTCGCACAGATCGGCCAGGGACACATCATCGCCGTTCGAGCGCGATGCGCACCACGCCGCTTGAATCGCCGCACCCAGTGCGGCGGCTTCGCTTTGCTCGGTGCAGATGACCGGGGCGTTCATGATGTCGGCGACGACCTGCCGCCACACCGCGCTCTTCGAGCCGCCGCCGATCAGGCAAATGCGCAGGCTTTGTAAACCATTCTGGCGAAGCAAATCCAGCCCGTAACGCAAACCGAAGGTGGTGCCTTCGACGGCCGCGCGGCACAGATTGGCCTGGGTCAGGTTGTCCATGGTCAGGCCATGCAGGCTGCCGGTGGCGTGGGGCAGGGCGGGAACGCGCTCACCGTTGAGAAACGGCAGCATACTCACGCCTTCGGCACCGATGGGCGACTGCGCGACCAGTTCGTTGAAGGTCGGCAGATCGAGCTTGAACAGTTCGCGAATCGCACCGGTGGCGTTGGTCAAATTCATGGTGCAGATCAGCGGCAGCCAGCCGCCGCTGGAGGAGCAGAATGTGGCAACCGAGGCATCGGCGCTGACGTTCGGCTCCTCCGAATAGGCGTAGACCGTGCCGGACGAACCGAGGCTCATGGTGATCGCGCCGGGCTGGATATTGCCGGTACCGATGGCGCCCATCATGTTGTCGCCACCGCCGCTCGAGACCACCGCGTTGGGGTTGATGCCGAGTTGCTCGGCGATTGCCGGGAGGAGAGTGCCGACGGCGGCGTGCGCGTCGATCAGCTCCGGCAGCGCGGTTTGCAAACGGCCGCTGGCGTCGATGTCGCGCAGGATCTGCACATCCCATTGCCGCGTGCGCACGTTGAAATAACCGGTGCCGGAGGCATCGCCGTATTCGCTGCAAGCGCGGCCGGTGAGCCAGTAATTGAGGTAGTCGTGGGGCAAAAGGATTCGGGCGATGCGTGAGAACACATAGGGATGCTGCTCCTTGGTCCAGAGCAGTTTCGACACCGTGTAGCCCGGCGCAATGACCACGCCGAGGCGTTCCAGCGAACCTTGCTCGCCGCCCAGTTGCGCGAGCAAGCGCTCGTTTTCCGGCGTGGTTTCGGTGTCGCACCAGAGTTTGGCCGGACGCAGCACTGCGCCTTGCTCATCGAGCAGGACCAGGCCGTGTTGCTGGCCGGAGACGCCGACACCGAGGATCGCTTGGCCGTCGACGTTTGCCGCTTGCAAGGCCTGGCGGGTGGCGCTGACGAACGCGTCGAGCCATTGCTGAACGTCTTGTTCGCGGCGGCCGTTGGCGCCGCTGATCATCGTGTGCGGCGCTGCGCCCAGACCGAGCACCTGGCCGCTGCCGGCATCGAGGATGATCGCTTTGGTGCCTTGGGTGCCGCAGTCAATACCCAGGAAGAGCTTTGTTGTTGTCATGTATGGGCCTGTCAGATTGCGCTGAAGATCAAGAGCTACCCCCTCACCCCAGCCCTCTCCCCCATGGGGGCGAGGGGGAAAGGGAGCAGATTTTCATGCCTTTCACACTCTGTATTCGACTCGGAATTTCAGGTCGATGAATAACGGAAGAACCACGCGGTCGGTTCCCTCTCCCTCCGGGAGAGGGCTAGGGTGAGGGGCTTTTCAGCCGAGCACCCGTTCCAGAGTCCGCGAAACCCCAACCTCGCGCAAACTCTGGCAGCACCACTCGAATGCCGCAACAAACTCCGCCGACTTCGGTATCGCCGTGCCGAAAATCTCCTCTACGCCCAACAGGCGCTCGGTGATCAACTCATCGTCCGCCACCAGCCCCTGGCAAAACGCCGCTCGCGGATCCGGAATCGAATACGTATCGCCATTCTCATCCACACCCTTCAAATACAACGCCCACGCCGCCACGACCAGCGCTGCACGTTTGGTCTCGCGGCCATCAGTGATCAGCCGATTGATCGTCGGCACGGTGAACTTGGGAAATTTCGACGAGCCATCCGAACACACACGCTCCAGTTGATCGGCAATCGCCTGATTGGAAAACCGCGCGACCAGCGTGTCCTTGTATTCGCTCAGATCAATGCCCGGCACCGGCGCCAGTTGCGGCGTGACATCCAGGTCCATGTAGGCGCGCATGTAACGCACGAACAGCGGATCGTTCATGGTCTCGTGGACGAAGCGATAACCCTTGAGGAAACCCAGATAGGTGAGCGCCAGGTGACTGCCGTTGAGCAGTTTGATCTTCATCTCTTCGTACGGCGACACATCGTCGGTGAACTGCACGCCGACCTTTTCCCACGCCGGGCGGCCGTTGACGAATTTGTCCTCCAGTACCCACTGCACAAATGGTTCGCAGACCACCGGCCAGGCATCGTCGACGCCGTGTTTGTCGGCCAGTTGCAGGCGATGCGCGGTGCTGGTCATCGGTGTGATTCGATCGACCATGGCGTTGGGGAAACTGACGTTCTGGTCGATCCAGTCGCGCAGATCCGGATCACGCAGGGCGGCGAAAGCCAGCAGCGCCTTACGGGCGACGGCGCCGTTGTGGGGCAGGTTATCGCAGGACATCACAGTAAATGCCGGAACGCCCGCCGCACGCCGTTTGGCCAACGCGGCGCAGAGGAAACCGAACACGGTGCCCGGCGCTTCGGGATGGGCCAAGTCGTGTTGAATCTGCGGCAGGTGCGCCATGAATTCGCCGTTGCTGTCGTCGATGCAGTAACCGCCCTCGGTGATGGTCAGCGAAACGATACGGATCTGCGGTTCGGCGAGTTTGTCGATCAGTGCTTGCGCGCCATCTTCGGCCAGCAGCATGTCGCGGATCGCGCCAATGACGCGCACTTCGGTGTCATCGCTGTCGCCCAGTTCAAACAGGGTGAACAGGTAATCCTGCTCGCGCAGATCATCGCGGGCGCGGCGATCTTCCGGGCGTAGCCCGACGCCGCAGATTGCCCAGTCCAGCGCTTCGCCAGTGTTCATCAAGGCATCGGTGTAATACGCCTGATGCGCACGATGGAAACCACCGACGCCGATGTGGGCGATGCCCTGGCGTGTGGCGCCGAGGTCGTAGCCCGGCAGCTGCACTTGGGCGGCGAGGCGATTGAGGTTCTGTTGGTTGAGTTTCATCGGATAGTCTCGAAATCAGGCCGCAGCGCGCAGTGGACGGGTCAGCGCCACACCTTCGGCATCGAACAGATGGCAGTGAGTCGGGTCCAGGCGCAGGCTCAATTGCTCGCCGTAACGGCTGGCCAGATCGCCGCGCACGCGCATGGTCAGGGCTTCGTCGGCGCTGGTGGTGACGTGGCAGAAGGTGTCGCTGCCAAGGCGTTCGCTGACGTCGGCAGTGACTTGCAACGTGCAGTCGCCGGGTTGCGCCAGCTCAAGATGTTCTGGGCGAATGCCCAGCGTGACAGCGCTGCCGACACTGAGGTTGGCGGCGTTGAACGGCAGGGTGATGCGTGTGCCGGCGTCCAGCGAAACTTCGCAGCTGGCGCCGTCGATGCGGGCAATCTTGCCTTTGAGGAAACCCATTTTCGGCGTGCCGAGAAAGCCCGCGACAAACAGGTTGGCCGGGTTGTGATACAGGTCCAGCGGCGAGCCGACCTGCTCGATCCTGCCGCCATTGAGCACCACGACTTTGTCGGCCATGGTCATCGCTTCGACCTGATCGTGGGTCACATAAATCATCGTCGCTTGCAGGTCTTTATGCAGGCGCAGCAGTTCCAGACGCATCTGCACGCGCAACGCCGCGTCGAGGTTGGACAGCGGCTCATCGAAGAGGAAAATCTTCGGGTTGCGCACGATGGCGCGGCCGATCGCCACGCGCTGACGCTGACCGCCGGACAGCTGTTTGGGTTTGCGCTCGAGCATCGGCCCGAGTTCAAGAATGCGTGCCGCTTCGCCGACCTTGCGCTCGACTTCGGCTTTCGGCACGCCGGCCAGATCGAGGGCGAACGACATGTTCTTTTTCACCGTCATGTGCGGGTACAGCGCGTAGGTCTGGAACACCATCGCCAGATCACGCTTGGCCGGGCTGACTTCGGTGATATCGCGGCCATCGAGTTCGATGGCGCCGCCGCTGACCTCTTCCAGCCCGGCGATCAAGCGCAGCAGGGTGGATTTGCCGCAGCCCGACGGGCCGACGAAGACTACGAATTCCTTGTCGTTCACTTCAAGGTCAATGCCCTTGATTATGGAAAAGCCTTCGAAGCCTTTTTGCAGATTCTTGATTTTCAGGTTGGCCATGAGATGGGCCTCCGCAATTTATTATTGGGTTAAACCAGATCGGCTTTTCTGTGGGAGCGAGCCTGCTCGCGAAGGGGCCGTGTCAGTCGACATCAGGGTTGAATGACACTCCGCTTTCGCGAGCAGGCTCGCTCCCACAGGGGATAGGGTTGGATTCGGGATGTTCATTTCACGGCACCGAAGGAGAGGCCGCGCACCAGTTGCTTCTGGCTGATCCAGCCAAAGATCAGAATCGGCGCACAGGCCAGGGTCGATACGGCCGACAACTTGGCCCAGAACAGCCCTTCGGGACTTGAATACGAGGCGATCAACGCGGTCAGCGGTGCGGCATTCGATGAGGTCAGGTTCAGCGACCAGAACGCCTCGTTCCAGCACAGGATCAGCGACAGCAGCACGGTCGAGGCGAGGCCGCCCTTGGCGATCGGCAGCAGCACGCGGACCATTTCCTGCCACAGCGTCGCACCGTCGAGGCGGGCGGCTTCGAGGATGTCTTTGGGGATGTCCTTGAAGTAGGTGTAAACCATCCAGACCACGATCGGCAGGTTGATCAGCGTGTAGATCACGATCAGCGCAATGCGCGTGTCGAGCAGGCCGAAACTCTTGGCCAGCAGGTAGATCGGCATCAGCACGCCCACCGGCGGCAGCATCTTGGTCGAGAGCATCCACAGCAGCGTGCCTTTGGTGCGCTGGGTTTCATAGAACGCCATCGAGTACGCCGCCGGTACCGCGATCAACAGACACAGGGCGGTGGCGCTGAAGGAGATCACCACCGAGTTCCAGGCGAAGCTGAAGTAGTCGCTGCGCTCGTTGATGTGCAGGTAGTTCTCCAGCGTTGGCGTGAAGATGAACTGCGGCGGCGTGGCGAAAGCGTCGATTTCGCTCTTGAAACTGGTCATCACCATCCAGAAGATCGGGAAGAAAATCACGATCGCGATGGCCCAGGCCAGCGTGCCGAGCAGCAGGCTTTGCAGGCGGCGGGATTGTTGGAGCGTCATGGCAGGCCTCACGCTTTGTCAGTCAGGTTTTTGCCGATCATTCGCACCAGAATGATCGCGGCGATGTTGGCGATGACTACGGCAATCAAGCCGCCCGCCGAAGCCATGCCGACGTCGAACTGCACCAGCGCCTGGTTGTAGATCAGGTAGGCGAGGTTGGTCGAGGCGTAGCCGGGGCCACCGTTGGTGGTGGTGAAGATTTCGGCGAACACCGAGAGCAGGAAGATTGTTTCGATCATCACCACCACAGCAATCGGCCGCGCCAGATGCGGCAGGGTCAAGTGCCAGAAAATCGCGATCGGGCCGGCGCCGTCCAGGCGCGCGGCTTCTTTCTGTTCCTGATCCAGCGATTGCATCGCGGTCATCAGAATCAGGATCGCGAAGGGCAGCCATTGCCACGAAACAATGATGATGATCGACAGCAGCGGGTAGTGCGCCAGCCAGTCCACCGGTTGCGCACCGAACAGCTTCCAGATGTAGGCGAGGATCCCCGAGACCGGGTGGAAAATCAGGTTTTTCCAGATCAACGCGCCGACGGTGGGCATGATGAAAAACGGCGAGATCAGCATGACCCGCACCAGGCCGCGCCCAAGGAATTCGCTGGCCTCCAGCAACGCGCTGATCAATACGCCGAAGACCACGCTGATCAGCAGCACACTGCCAACGAGCAACAACGTATTGGTCGCACCGGGCATGAAACCCGAATCAGTGAGGAAATAGGTGAAGTTCTCCAGCCCGACGAATTCGTTTTCGCCGGGATAGAGCAAGTTGTAGCGGATCATCGAAAAGTACAGGGTCATGCCCAGCGGCACGATCATCCACAGCAGCAACAGCGCCACCGAGGGGCTGACCAGAAACCAGCCGGGATTGCGCACGCGCAGCTTGCGCTGCGGTGGCGACAGGTCGATGTGGGCTTTGGCAGTTGAAGTATTCATGGCATTCACAACCGAGTCATACAGACCTATGGAGATCCCCATGTGGGAGCGAGCCTGCTCGCGAAAGCGCTGGGTCAGTGTCATGTGTGTTGGCTGACACGACGCCTTCGCGAGCAGGCTCGCTCCCACAAGAGGCAGGAGCAAGGCATTCAGCGGTTACTTGGGATAACCCGCGCGCTTCATCTCGCGTTCCGTGGTCTGCTGCGCCGCCGCCAGCGCCTGATCCACCGTGGTCTGGCCGATCAGCGCTGCCGAGAACAGCTTGCCGACCTGGGTGCCGACTGCCTGGAATTCAGGAATGGTCACCAGTTGAATGCCGATGTACGGCACCGGTTTCAGCGTCGGTTTGCTCGGGTCAGCGGCCTTCAGCGATTCCAGCGTCACTTTGGCAAACGGCGCGGCGTTCATGTACGCGTCGCTGTAGGTCGAAGCGCGGGTGCCCGGCGGCACGTTGGCGATGCCATCGGTCTTGGCAACCAGTTCGCCGTACTCTTTGGACGTGGCCCAGGCGCTGAAGGTTTTTGCTGCGTCCTTGGCCTTGGAGCTGGTCGGAATCGCCAGCGCCCACGAATACAGCCACGCCGAGCCTTTATCCGTGACTTGATGCGGAGCGAAGGTGAAACCGACGTGATCGGCGACCTTGCTCTGGGTCTTGTCGGTGACGAACGAACCAGCGACGCTGGCGTCGACCCAGATCGCACATTTGCCGCTGTTGAACAGGGCGAGGTTTTCATTGAAACCGTTGCTGGATGCGCCCGGCGGGCCGGATTTCTTCATGGTGTTGACGTAGAAATTCAGCGCGTTTTTCCACTCCGGGCCGCTGAATTCCGGTTTCCATTGCTCATCGAACCAGCGCGCGCCATAAGCATTGGCGACCGTGGTGACCAGCGCCATATTCTCGCCCCAGCCGGCCTTGCCGCGCAGGCAGATGCCGTACTGCTCTTTGTCTTTGTGGGTGAGCTTTTCGGCAAACCCGGCGATCTCTTCCCAGGTCGGCCGCTCCGGCATGGTCAGCCCGGCTTCCTTGAACAGGTCGGTGCGGTAATAGGTGATCGAACTCTCCGCGTAAAACGGCAGCGCATACAGCGAACCCTTCACCGACAGGCCTTCGCGCACCGACGGAAAGACATCGTCGAGGGCGTAACTGGCCGGCAGGTCCTTCATCGGCTCCAGCCAACCCTTGCCGCCCCAGAGTGCGGCTTCGTACATGCCGATGGTCAACACGTCGAACTGGCCGCCCTGAGTGGCGATGTCGGTGGTCAGGCGCTGACGCAGGACGTTTTCTTCCAGCACCACCCAATTGAGCTTGATGTCCGGATGCTCGCTCTCGAAGGTTTTCGAGAGTTTCTGCATGCGGATCATGTCGCTGTTGTTGACGGTGGCGATGGTCAGGGTCTGGGCGCCAAGGCTGACGCTGCTGAGGGTCATGCAGGTGAGAGCGAGCAGAGCTTTTGCAGTGGGTTGCATCGTGCACTCCTTTTCTGACACCCGACGGGGCAGAAGGACAGTTATTGTTTTTGTGTCTTCCGAATGCAGGAAGAATCTGCGCTGATTACAGCCTTCCACGGCGGAGCTGACAAATCATCCCTAGCACTTTTGTTGATACTTTTTTGCACTGGGGTTTGGGCGGGGGAACGCAGGGAAGGGGTTTTGCGCGAGGGGGCGTTAGCGAATGCGTACAGATTTCGCCAGCCGGGGCACGGTTTTTTTTGGGAGCGAGCCTGCTCGCGAAGATGGTGTGTCAGCCACAGGATTTTTCAATGACAGACCGCTTTCGCGAGCAGGCTCGCTCCCACAGGTGGCGTGTCGTCAGAGATGGTTCTGTTCTGTCAGCCGTTGCACCGCCAGCCGTCGATAGTGCGACGGCGTCATGCCCTTGAGTTGCTGGAAGCGTCGATTGAAGTTGGAAATATTGTTGAAGCCCGACTCGAAGCACACCTCGGTCACCGGTTTGTCACCATCGGCCAGCAGCTCACAGGATTTGCTGATGCGCAGGCGATTGACGAATTCGATGAAGTTGCGCCCGGTGGCCTGCTTGAATACCCGGCTGAAATAGGTCGGTGTCATACCCAGGTGTTCGGCCACTTCTTCCAGTGAGATGTCCCGCGCGTAGTGGCTGAAGATGTAATCGACCGCGCGGTTGGTGCGGTCGATGTTGTGTTCGTCGGCCAGTTGCGGCGTGGTGGCACCGGACAACAACTGGAAATCATCACTGGCCGCGAGCAATTCCATCAGGATGAAAAAATGCCCGAGGCGAGTGATGCCGGTGCTGTCGGCGATCCGCTGCATCAGTGTCATGGCCTGACGGATCGTGCGCTTGCAACGAAATTCGATGCCGTACTGCGCACGCTCAAGCAGTGGCGCCAGGGATTTCAGCTCAGCGAACACCTGGTGCCCGCTCTCGAACAATTCGTCGGTGAAGTTGACCAGCATGTCGCGCTTCTCCACCACTTCATCCTCGGCGACCTGGCTGATCCAGTTGTGCGGCAGGTTGGGACCGGTCAAAAACAAAGTCTCTGGATAGAAGTTGCCGATGTAATCGCCGATGAACACCTTGCCGGAGCTGGCCACGATCAGGTGCAGCTCGTACTCCTTGTGGAAATGCCAGCGCACCAGCGGGCAGGGGAAGCCGTGCTGGCGGTAGATGATGGACAAACCGTTATGGTCGTCCATCAACTCGTAGGAAGGGTCGGTCACGCGAGCGGTTCGGGTCATGACGGGGCACTTTTTTATTATCGCTGCGCGATCATGCCTCGTTTTTTGCCATTTGTGCCACTTCCGACCGGCCGTCCGTGGTGACCGCTCAGCTGAGCTTGTCGCGCGCCTTTTGCAGGTTGGCCATTTGGCAGAAACGCACGATGTTCGAATTTTTGATGAAGTCGAAATTGATGATGTTGCACTTGCGCGCCCAATCGGATTTTTCCGGGTCGAACCACTCGTCAAGACTGTCGAGGATCCGCTGTGGGCCGCCGAGTGTGTAACTGGTTGCCGACAGCGACCATGGGCGGAGCGTACTGACAGGTGTGCTCAGTACGTTGTCTATATAGCCATAAAGATCCGAGGTGCTGACCTGTGATTTGCCGATCCACTTGTGATTGATTGGTCTGTAGAAACGAAAGTCTTCGCTTTCCCAGGTCATCGGCGCGGCCACCATGATGCGTTGCAATGGATTGATGGCTTTGAGTTGGCCAATTGTCAGATGCAGATTGTCGGTGGGAATGATCCGTTCCCCAAGGTGCTCCAGCAAAGTTGTTTTGAATTCCTCATGGTTGAATGGATCTGTAGCGCTGGAAAGTTCATGAAAGTCCAGAATGATAAACTCATTCGGGCTTCTTTCATAAAAACCCTTAACGTCCCTGATCAGGTCTTCAAGCGTTCGCGAAGAGTTGAACCCATTGTGCTGGAAACGGAATCTCGCCAGTTGTTTCGCCTTGCTGTTGTATACAAGGCGTACATCAAGTGCGCGAGCGCCGCGATTCAACTGCGAATAAAAGGAAACGTCCTGGCAGGCAAGCCAGTTTTTCCCGGGAATAAGGGCGTAAGACGCTTCCCAGTCACAACCGGCGTTATGCGCGCCGGGCAGGGTCATTTCAAATAACGAAAGATTATCGATTTGTGGTGAATAAGCCATCCATTGATGGGTTGGTATATCGTCGAAGTTTTCCATGTTGCACATCCTGCGAAGTGGTTAGTAGTTGCGCGCAGGATGTTTATAAGCATGTTCGTGTTATTGCGAAAGTTGGCTTTTAATGCAAGTCATGTAATTGATGTAATCAACGCTCTGTTGGACTCAGCTGGTTTTTGGCTTCGATCCATTGAGCCATGTATTGAGTGCTTTTGAGTGTGTGATGTCGCAACATGGCGCCGGTGAAGTTGTCGTTTCTAAGTTGTGCCAAGTGTTGTCGGCAATCATCTATCCGGTTGATCAGACGCGGGCCATGTACGCTGCGCTGATAACGCTGCTGCAAAAGTGCCGAAGCCTGAATCTGCGCCTGCTGCCAGCGCGCCGGATTTTCGTACAGTTGCACCGCCTGTTCGGCAAAGGTGTTTGCGTCGAGGGCGACGGCTCCCGGCCACGGAGCGTCGCCGTGCATGGCTTCGGCGCCGATCGGTGTGGTCACACTCGGCGTGCCACAGAGCATGGCATCGAGCAGTTTGCCCTTGATTCCCGCGCCGAAGCGCAATGGCGCAAGGCAGACTCGTGCTGCCGACATCACTTCAAGTGCATCTTCGGCCCAGTCCATGATGTGAAAGCCTTGGGCCGGGTTGTGCAGTGCGGTGGCTTTGGGCGGCGTATAGGCGCCATAGATATGCAGTTGCGCGCGAGGCAAGCGCGCGCGGATCAGCGGCCAGAGGGTGGTCTTCATCCAGAGCACGGCATCCCAGTTCGGCGCGTGACGGAAGTTGCCAATGCTGAGGAAATGCGCGCGCTCTTCGAAACCTGGCGCGGCGGTGTCCGGAAGATCAATCATCAACGGACACCAATGCAGGATTTGCCGAGGCAGACCGAATTCCTCCACCAGCAGGTCGATCTCGACTTCGGAAATCATCAGGTTCAAGTCGCAGCGATACAGCGCAGCGATTTCCCGTTTGGCCAGATCGGTGCCGGCCATCAGCTGGAATTCTTCGTGCAATGCCGGTGCAAACAGCTCGGTGAAATCAGTCTGCTCGTCGTTGCTTTTCAGCCGGTCTTTCAGGCGCTGATGACGCGCATGCCGCAGGCTTTGCAGGTCGGAAGTTTCCAGGAGGCGTAGGGCGTCCGGGCAGTGTTTCTCCACCCGCCAGCCAAACTGTTCTTCCATCATGAACTGATCGAACAGCACGATATCCGGCGCCAACTCGCTGATGAACGTGTCGAAACTGCTGTTGTTGAGCTCGATCGATACTTCGCGAATGCCCAGCGCCGTCAGATCAGCCTTGTGTTCACCCGGGCCGGCCGGGCTGCTGAACGTGATGTCCCAGCCTTGATCGAGAAATGTCTCGAGGATCTGCATGACATGCCCGCTGGCCGCCGATGAGCGCGGTTCTGGCCAGACGTAGCCGATGACCAGAACTTTGGTGGTACGCGAATGGCTCACGACTGATCCTCTGACCCATGGAAGAAAAAAGGGCGCAATTAAACCACAGCGAAGTGATTGAAATGCACCCTGTCCACCGACCAGCCGTTTCAGCGCTTAAATGACCGGTTTGGCGAGATTGAGCAGCAGCGGCCCTTGCAGAAACTTGCCGGCAGCGGTGTTGCGCACGGCATTGTCGATAGTCTTCACATTGAAGCTCAATATGGCCGGACGCGTTTGTGCTTGATCGAGCAGCGATACCGCAAGCATGTATGACTCAGCGTTGGCCAGCGCCGGATGGTCCTGGACCAGTTTCGGCAGACTGGTTTTTACCTGGTTGAACTCGACGAATCCCGGTCGGTGCGCCAGAGCGTGATGTGGATTGATCAGGTTGTCCGGATGCGCCTTGCGCGCGTCCCGAGCCAGCTCCAGCAGTCCGACCGCATCGAACTCCGCCTGATGCAACTCCGGGTAGACCTTGCCGTAGTACAGGTCGAGGGTGTCCGGGCCACCGTGGGACATTTCGTGAATCAGCACGTCGGCGACGCTGCCGTCGTCGTAGCGCGACAACTTGTAAAACTCATCGAGATTGTCCGGGTAGATCGACAGAAACCGGCCTGCGGACTCATCGATTATTTCGCCGGTGCGCAGCGCTGTCTGCCAGCGCTTATAGGCCGGTGGCGAAAGCGAGGCGATCACGCCGGGTTGATGCGGGCGGAACGTCACATTGCTGAAGCTGATCGACTCGAGATCCTTGCGCATCGCGCTGAGATGTTTCGACACGTGCTGTGCCACTTCATCGGAATCGTTACCGAACACATGCTTGAGCACCGCGCGAATGTCGTCGTTGGAAGACAGTTGCGACAGCGCGTTGATGGAGTTGTCCAGCTTGGTCCGGGCGCGGGGAATGGCTTTTTTCAGATAACCGCGGGTGTAACTGAATGGCTTGAAGCGGCCGAACAGGCGCTTCAACGGGGCGAAGTTACCCAGGTCGAGCAGTTTCAGGCGCGGGCCCCAGGCACCGCCGGTGCGGATGCTCAGCGCGTGCCAGTCCTGGTTGCGTTCCAGCACTGCGATGTCGATCGCCTCGCCAAGCGCGTCGGCGCCTCGCCAGGTCGCCTGACGCACATCGCCGGTGTGGGAGAGTCTGATCCAGTCCCGACTCTCGACGCCATGTATCAACCTTTTCAATTGCACGCTGGCGGTGTGCGCGGCGTCGAGCGCGGTTTCGCCGGCAAAGACCACGCCGCGTTTGACCAGACGAAAACCTTTGCGGGCGAGGGCGGGCAAACCGTCGAGCGGGTTGATCAGCGACACGGTCGCTCGGGCCACGGCTTTGGCGACTTTCAGCAGTTTTAGGGTGGTCGACCCGGTCTTGGCGATGATGCTCGCTGCCGACGCGCCAAGACCGACCAGCAGGCCGATGACCGACAGGCCATCCAGAATGCAGCCACCAATGCCTTCGGCGACACGGTCGGTGCGTCCGGAACGAATGTCTTCAATGCACTGTTTGAACGGCACGATGACGTTGATTGCCAGATTCTCGACGATCTCCCTGGTGTCGCGCCATTCTTCCAGGCCGTTGCGCACATCCAGTGCGGCATACAACTCTTCGCGGCGGGCGACAGGATGGTTGTCCAGTACGCATTGGGCGATCTCATCCAGTTGCGCAGAAAAGAACAGCGGAACCGCGCGCACATCAGTCTCTTGCAGTTGCAACTGCCAGAGCTTCTCCACCACTACTTTGGAAGTCATGCCCTGGCGTGGTTCGCTGCCTTCGCGGTAGGCGGCGTAATCGAGGGGCCACTCGCTGGCTTTGTTCTTGTCCTGAAAATCGTACTTGCTGCCAGTGTATGAAAGGGTCGGCCGTTGATGAATGAGACCGGTGTCTTGCAGCTTGAGCGCCAGATCCGGACGCTCGTAGCAGACGCCGCGCAGCGTGAACAGTTCGTAAGCGCGCAGCCGATCACCGTCGTCGCAGCAAAGAATTATCCCGTAACGCCCATTGGCCTCATCTCGCTGGATTTGCGTTTCTTGCTGCGGATTCAGTGGGTTGACCTCCTTCCTGACGGTGTAGAAGGTCATTTTGCCGCTGGTCAAGGCCTGACGATCATGCTCTGGCATCTGTGTGATCGCCATTTTGATCAGGGACGATAGACCCTCGCGCACGTTCCGGTAGTAACGATCAAACGCCTGATCAAACAGTTGCGACGGCGATTGCAGTTCGGCCAGGCGGGTGAAGGCATCGGCCGGGGGGTGGAAGTTGTCGCGGGTCTTGAATTTGTCCGAAAGTTGTCCGTCTTCAACCAGATCGCCGGAAAGATACAGATCGAGAATCGACAGGCGTAGGCGCAACAGGCCGTTGATCGCGTATTGGTTGTTGTCAGTGGCGCTGGCGAGGAAATTCCAGAACTCGGTAAGAATCCCCGCCGGATGCGCAGCCTTCAACCCTTCGAGCCAGCTACGTTCGCCGAAGCTGTCCAGGTACTTTATTTCGAAGGCCGGCTGTTCGAGATAGGCGCCGGCGGGCATCACTTGCTCCAGCGCACGCAAAGCGATTTTGCGCCGGTCCGGTGGCGCGGTGGACAAGCCTGTTTCAGACTGGGCCAGAGCCTCCATGTAACGCGAGAAATACGCGCTGGCCTTGATCACCGTGGTCTTGTCGTAGTCTTTGTCGCTGCGGTAAGGGATGACTCCGTTGAGTACCGCCCAGTCCACCACCGCCGGGATCGCCGCCGCTTCGTACAACTTGTCGAGCTCACCGGAAACCGGGGTCAGCTCGGAAAACGCCTTGAGTTGTGCAAACGTCATTGCACGCGAGCTGCCAGGTGCGGCGTGCTCGACCACGGCAGCGCTCTGGCGCGCAGTTACCCAGCCTGGCTTGTCCAGCGTGAGCCCGGGCGGGATCTGGTCGATCAGCAACTCCGGTGCTGCACCCGCGATCAATAGATGCGCTGCCAGTGGCGCGTTGTGCGCTTCGCTCAGGCCCAGATCAACCAGATGCTGTTCGAACAGGACGCGTACTTCGGCAGCGCTGAGTGTGGAATTCGCCGGTTGATAGAAGTCATAGCCGGCGACAAGAGGCTGATCGGAGCGCAATTGCATGTCGATGATCAGCGCAGCGATGACTAACTCATTGACCTGGCGTTCGCGCACGTCCGCGTTATTGGCTTCCAGATGCCAGCCAAGGCGTGCATGCAGGGTTTCTCCCAGGGCGCGAGCGGTTTTTCGCCTCAGGAAGTTGTGCAGGAACTTGTCCGCGTTGTCGCGTATGTCCTGTGCCGGAATCAGGTTGAAGTTGGCGAACGCCAGTACCTGCAACAGGCTTGTCGCACCTTGGGTCAGCTCATGCACTGTCTGGGTTATGACTTTGCGGTTCGCTATCGATAAATGAAACGGTGACGACTCATCGGCGTGGAGCAATTCGTGGTAGTCGCCCAAGGCGGGTGGCTCGGGCAGTTCGAAGGTCAGCCATTCAATCAGTGCCCGGGTTTCGGCAATGTTCGTCGGCAAGTCATAACCGTTGAACTTCAACCATTGCACTATGCCAATCACTTGGCCGGAATAAACGACGCCGCCGATGTTCTTCGCCAAATCGGCGAGCATATCGAGTTCTTCGGAAAACACCGAAACTTCAGCATTGTCCAGTGCAATGCTGAAACGATGGGATTCGAACTCTGAGTCATAAACAACGAGAACTCCGGCGTTGGTATCCACTGCTAGGTTAATATCAGCTGAAAAAGAATGGTTGCGTAACAGCTGCGCAAACTCCGGGGTTGCAATTAAATTTTTCAAGGCATTGCGTGCTGGTTCACAGCGTTCGTCAAAACTGCTGCCGATGACCCGGGGTATGAAGCGATCTTGCACATTGAATACAGTGGCGACCGGCAGCGAGGCGCTTGCCGAGTAACTGTCGGCCGAGACTTCAAACTCAGTTGCCTTAAGGGCTTCAACAAGTAACTGAACAATAAGCGCGCGTTCCTGTTTGTCGGAAGCGGAGCAATCGACGGCGGCAGGCACGTCGGAAGAAATGAACTGCATGGGCTCTATCCTGAATGAGTATCGAAAGTTCCCTGGCTGTACTTCGTTATTTATTAACGCCGCCAAAGATGATTCAGGATAGAGCTGGCAGGTTAAGCAATGGCAGTGTTAGTTAGTTGCTGATTGTTTTCGGATGTGACAAGTTGCATCTGCGACGGGCATTTATCAGATTTAGTTCAGAATACTTTTAACTTTGTCGCGCAATTGATCGATGGAGAAGGGCTTGCCGATGACATGCATGCCATCGGGTACTTCGAGACTCTCGGCATAGCCGCTGGCGAACAGGATGGGCAGAGCAGGGCGCAGCTGACGGGCCTTTTGAGAGAGTTCGCGGCCATTCATGCCAGGCAGGCCGTAGTCGGTCATCATCAAATCGATGGCTTTGCCAGGATCCGCAAGGATTTCGAGTGCCGCGTTGCCGTCATCAGCCTCCAATACCGTGTATTCCAGCTCCTCCAGTACATCGACGATAAGCATGCGCACGATGGAGTCGTCTTCAACGACCAGGATAGTGGATGGAGTGGCAGACATGGCAGGACTCTCAAAAATTGAAATCGGGGGATACCGGGCAAGCGAATTTGCCGGACTCTTGCATGAGTAAGTGGCGCATAGCCACAAGTTCCCGAGCTGATACAAAAAAGAACAGGTCAGTGCGGTGAGGCAAGGATAACCGTTGGCGTCGTCCAATGCGCAGGTGTGCGTAGGAAAATGCCATCATTTGTGTGAGAAAAATGGATCCATGGCGGGGTTTTGGGGCAAACTCTCGGGTTTTCAACAGTTCGACAAGGCTGCCCCATGTCCTCTCCGTCCTCGGTTGATGAACAACGGTTCCGCAAACTTCTGAGTCGCAACGTCAGCCTGCCGCTGGGCGTTGGCGTGCTCAGCGCCGTGTTCTTCGTCTCGCTGATCACTTATTTGCTGTCGGTCATCCAATGGGTCGAGCACACCGACCGGGTGATCAATAACGCCAATGAAGCGGTGAAGCTCACCGTTGATCTGGAAACCGGCATGCGCGGCTATCTGCTCAGCGGTGACGAGCACTTTCTCGACCCGTACGAAGTTGCCAAGCCGCGTATCGAGGTCGCTCTCAATACGTTGCTGGAGCTGACCGCCGATAATCCGGTGCAGACCGATCGCCTGCGCCGTTTGCAAGCCTTGCAGGTGGAGTGGGCCAATTACGCGCAGTCTATGATCGATCTGCAGCGCAGCAGTGGCGACTATCGCGGTGCGGTCAAGGCCGGGCGGGGCAAGCGCCTGACCGATGAAATCCGCAAGCAATTCGAGGACGTCATCGAGACCGAGCAGGTGCTGCGCGCCACGCGCAATGAGGATGTGCGCCGCACGACGATCTGGAGCATCACCCTTTACCTGATCTTCATCGTTGGCATCAGCGGTTTGCTGGCCTACATCGGCCGCCGTGATCTGCTAAACCTGTCGACCAACTACAGCGCCAACCTCGCCGCCCAACTGGCCAGCGCCGAACGCCTGGAGAAACAGGCGTGGCTGCGCAACGGCCAGACGCAACTGGCCGAGCAGGTGTTGGGTCAACTGACGCTGAACCTGCTGGGGCGCAACATTCTGCAATTCTGCGCGCAATACCTTGGCACTGCCGTCGCCGCGCTTTATGTGCGTGAAGAACATGGCGGCCTCAAGCGCGTGGCGACTTATGGTTTCTCCCGCGAGCAGGAAGAGCTCAATCAAACGATCTACAGCGGCGAAGGCATCGTCGGCCAAGTGGCAGAACAGGCACGCCTGATCCGTCTCGACGCGGTCCCGGGCGACTATTTCAAAGTCAGCTCCGGGCTCGGTGCAGGTCTGCCGCACAGTGTGCTGGTGGTGCCGACCAGCGATGACGATCGGGTCAATGGCGTGATCGAGCTGGGTTTCCTGCGTCCGCTGTCCGAGCGCGACATCGAACTGCTGGAATTGATTGCCGGCAACATCGGCACCTCGATCGAAGCGGCGCGTTACCGTCAGCGCTTGCAGGAAGTGCTCGCCGAAACCCAGCAGCTCAATGAAGAGCTGCAAGTGCAGCAGGAAGAGCTGAAGACCGCCAACGAAGAGCTGGAAGAACAGTCGCGGATTCTCAAGGAATCCCAGGCGCATCTGGAAACCCAGCAGGTTGAGCTGGAGCAGACCAACGAGCAGCTCGCCGAGCAGCGCGATGCGATGGACAAGAAAAACACCGAGCTGAATCAGGCGCAGATCCAGCTTGAAGAGCGTGCCGAAGAGCTGCAACGCTCGAGCAAGTACAAGTCCGAATTCCTCGCCAACATGTCCCACGAACTGCGCACGCCGCTCAACAGTTCGCTGATTCTGGCCAAACTGCTGGCGGAAAACCCGCAGCAGAATCTGTCGGCGGAACAGGTCAAGTTCGCCGAATCGATCTATTCGGCCGGCAACGATCTGCTCAACCTGATCAACGACATTCTCGACATTTCCAAGGTCGAGGCCGGCAAACTTGAAGTGATTGCCGAAAACACCCGCGTCGATCGTCTGGTCGACGGCTTGCGCTCGATGTTCGAACCGTTGGCTGCCGACAAGCACCTTGCGTTCACCGTCGAGGTCCAGCCGGACGCACCGGGCTTGCTGTTCACTGATCGTCAGCGTCTGGAGCAGGTGATCAAGAACCTGCTGTCCAACGCGATCAAGTTCACCGAGCACGGCGCCGTCAGCCTGAGCATCACCGCGCAGCCGAATGATCACATCGCTTTCAGCGTCAAGGATTCCGGGATTGGTATCGCTGCCGATCAGCAGGAAAGTATTTTCGAAGCGTTCCGTCAGGCGGATGGCACCACCAATCGCAAGTACGGCGGCACCGGTCTGGGCCTGTCGATCTCGCGGGATCTGGCGACGTTGCTGGGCGGTTCGATCAGCGTCGACAGCGTACCGGGGCAGGGCAGTACGTTTACGCTGGTGTTGCCGCGTCAGTATCACGAATTCGGTGAAACGCCGGCCGCGCCGCTGACCTTCCACCCGGCACCTGTGACGCCTGCGCCAGTTGCTGTTGCGGCTCCGCTGGCATCGGCGATTCCGGCAGTCATCCCGCGCTTTGCCGACGATCGCGACAAGGCACCGTTCGCCACCCGCTGCATTCTGGTGGTGGAGGACGAACCGAACTTCGCCCGTATCCTCTATGACCTGGCCCATGAGTTGGGCTACATGTGTCTGGTCGCCCACGGCGCTGACGAAGGTTACGACCTGGCGCGCGAATTCGTGCCGGATGCGATCCTGCTCGACATGCGCCTGCCGGATCATTCCGGTCTGACCGTGCTGCAACGCTTGAAAGAACGCGCCGAAACCCGGCACATTCCGGTGCACGTGATTTCCGTGGAAGACCGCGTCGAAGCCGCCATGCACATGGGCGCGATCGGCTACGCAGTGAAGCCGACCACCCGCGAAGAGCTCAAGGATGTGTTCGCCCGTCTCGAGGCCAAGCTGACGCAGAAGGTCAAACGCGTGCTGCTGGTCGAAGACGACGATCTGCAACGCGAAAGCATCGCGCGGCTGATTGGCGACGAAGACATCGAAATCACTGCCGTCGGCCTGGCCCAGGACGCCCTGGAATTGCTGCGCACGACCATCTACGACTGCATGGTCATCGATCTCAAGCTGCCGGACATGCTCGGCAACGATCTGCTCAAGCGCATGTCCACCGAGGACATCTGCTCGTTCCCGCCGGTCATCGTTTACACCGGACGCAATCTGACCCGCGATGAAGAGGCCGAACTGCGCAAGTATTCGCGCTCGATCATCATCAAGGGCGCACGCTCCCCGGAGCGGTTGCTCGATGAGGTCACACTCTTTCTGCACAAAGTCGAATCGCAGCTGTCCCATGAACGGCAGAAGATGCTCAAGACCGCGCGCAGCCGCGACAAGGTCTTTGAAGGTCGCAAAGTGCTGCTGGTAGACGACGATGTGCGCAACATCTTCGCCCTGACCAGCGCGCTGGAACACAAAGGCGCAGTCGTGGTGATCGGCCGTAATGGCCGCGAAGCGATTGAGAAACTTCATGAAGTCGAGGACATCGACCTGGTGCTGATGGACGTGATGATGCCGGAAATGGATGGCTTCGAAGCCACCAAGGAAATCCGCAAGGATCCGCGCTGGCGCAAGCTGCCGATCATCGCGGTGACGGCCAAGGCCATGAAGGACGATCAGGAGCGCTGCCTGCAAGCGGGCGCCAACGACTACCTGGCCAAGCCCATCGACCTTGATCGTCTGTTCTCGCTGATACGTGTGTGGTTACCGAAAATGGAACGCATCTAGTGGAACGCAGCAGTTCAGCCGAGCGCAACAGCGAAATCGAATTACGCTTGTTGATCGAGGCGATTTACCTGAAATACAGCTACGACTTTCGCGACTACTCCGGCGCTTCGATCAAGCGCCGGGTGCAGCACGCGCTGAGTCAGTTCGAGTGCGCGACCATCTCGGCCCTGCAAGAAAAAGTCCTGCACGACCCGACGGCGTTCATGCAGCTGCTGCAACTGCTGACGATCCCGGTCAGCGAGATGTTCCGTGATCCTTCGCACTTCCTGGCGATCCGCAACGAAGTGGTGCCGCTGCTGCGCACCTATCCGTCGCTGAAAATCTGGATTGCCGGCTGCAGCACGGGCGAGGAGGTCTATTCGATGGCGATCCTGCTGCGCGAAGAAGGCCTGCTCGACCGCACGATCATCTACGCCACCGACATCAACCCGCGCTCGCTGGAGAAGGCCAAGCAAGGGATTTTCTCCATGGAAAACGTCCGCGCCTACACCGCCAATTACCAGCAGGCCGGCGGCCAGCGTTCGTTTGCCGATTACTACACCGCAGCCTATGGCTACGCGATTTTCGACAAGAGCCTGTGCGAGAACGTGACATTCGCCGACCACAGTCTGGCCACCGACAGCGTGTTCTCCGAAACCCAGTTGATTTCCTGCCGCAATGTGCTGATCTACTTCAACAAGAAGCTGCAGGACCGGGCGTTCGGGCTGTTCCATGAATCGTTGTCGCATCGCGGCTTTCTGGTGTTGGGCAGCAAGGAAACCCTGGATTTTTCCAACTATTCGAATCAGTTCGAGGCGTTGGTCAAACAAGAACGGATCTACCGCAAATCATGAACGACACCCCGAGCCTGCCTCGCATCGAGGCTGTCGTGATCGGCGCCTCTGCGGGCGGTGTCGAGGCCTTGTTGACCCTGCTCGGGCCGTTGCGCAAAGGCTATGTGCTGCCGATCATCATCGTTCTGCATCTGCCGGAAGAACGCCGCAGTCATCTGGCCGAAGTGTTCTCCCGCCGTGTGGCGATGCCGGTCAAGGAAGCTGAAGACAAGCAGGACATTGAAGCCGGCACGGTGTATTTCGCCACGCCCGGTTACCACTTGTCGGTCGAAGCGGATCGCAGCTTGTCACTGAGCCTGGAGGACCGCGTACATCATTCGCGGCCGTCTATTGATTACTTGTTTGAATCCGCCGCTGACGTTTACGGCGAGACACTCGCCGCTGTCCTGCTGACCGGCGCCAATCACGATGGCGCGCGCGGGCTCGCTTACGTCAAGCGTTGCGCCGGCCTGACCATTGTTCAAGACCCCGAGGATGCACAAGTCGCCACCATGCCCCAGGCTGCACTGAACGTTCTGCAGCCGGATCATGTCCTACCCATTCACGGCATCGGCCGTCTGCTAGTCGAGCTGGAACGAATCGCATGCTGAGTAATATCCAAGCCAAACTGTTGATCGTTGACGATCTGCCAGAAAACCTGCTGGCGCTGGAAGCGCTGATCAAGCGCGAGGATCGCACGGTCTACAAGGCTCTGTCGGCGGACGAAGCACTGTCGCTGTTGCTGCAGCACGAATTCGCCATGGCCATTCTCGACGTGCAGATGCCCGGCATGAACGGCTTCGAACTCGCCGAGCTGATGCGCGGTACAGAGAAGACCAAGAACATTCCGATCATCTTTGTCAGCGCTGCCGGCCGAGAACTCAACTACGCGTTCAAAGGCTATGAAAGCGGTGCGGTGGACTTCCTGCACAAGCCGCTGGATATCCATGCGGTGAAGAGCAAGGTCAACGTTTTCGTCGATCTGTATCGCCAGAGCAAGGCGATGAAGCAGCAGGTCGAGGCGTTGGAGCAGGCCCGGCGTGAGCAGGAAGCGCTGCTGCAACAACTGCAAAGCACCCAGCTGGAGCTGGAACAAGCGGTGCGCATGCGTGATGACTTCATGTCCATCGTCGCCCACGAGGTGCGTACGCCGCTCAATGGCCTGATTCTCGAAACCCAGTTGCGTAAAATGCATCTGGCGCGAGACAACGCCTCAGCGTTCACCCTCGACAAGATGCAGGCGATGGTCGACCGCGATGAGCGGCAGATCAAAAGCCTGATTCGCCTGATCGAAGACATGCTCGATGTCTCGCGAATCCGCACCGGCAAACTGTCGATCCGACCGAGTCGTTTCGATCTGGTGCAACTGGTCAGCAATCTCCTGCAGAATTTTGCCTCGCAAATGGAAGCGGCAGAAACCAGCGTTTCCTTCGAGGCATCGGCGCCGGTAGAAGGTTGCTGGGACGAGTTCCGCATCGAGCAAGTGGTGTCCAATCTGCTGACCAATGCCTTGCGTTACGGTGGTCGCAGCCCGATTCAGGTGCGCGTCTATCGCGAAGATGACGAGGCCCGGGTCGAGGTACAAGACCACGGCATCGGCATCAGCGCCGAGAACCAGAAGCGTATTTTTCAGCAGTTCGAACGGGTGTCCGCCAAGACGGTGGTGGCCGGGCTCGGGCTGGGTCTGTTCATTTCCGAGCAGATCGTCGCCGCCCATGGCGGCTCCATCGTCGTCGAGAGTGAAATCAACGAGGGCGCCCTGTTTCGCGTTTGTCTGCCAATCCAGGAAAACGGCATATCCGACGCAACCTCTGAGTGACCACACGGTCGTATCAGCAGCTATTGACCGAACAAAGGCTTCCCATGAGCGTAGATGCGCAAGATGTAGTACTCGTCGTCGAAGACGAACCGGTTATCTTGATGGTCCTGACGGATTACCTGTCGGGGCAGGGCTATCGCGTGTTGCAAGCGGAAAATGGCGAGCAGGCTTTCGAGATCCTCGCCAGCAAACCTCATCTCGACATACTGATTACCGATTTCCGCCTGCCGGGCGGGATCTCCGGCGTGCAGATTGCCGATCCGGCGGTGAAATTGCGACCGGACCTCAAAGTGATTTTCATCAGCGGCTATCCGCAGGAAATCCGTGAGACCGGCAGCCCGATTACCAACAGCGCACCGATTCTGGAAAAACCGTTTGATCTGGATGTGTTGCAGGAAAAGATTCAGGAATTGCTGGCCTGATATGTAGGAGCTGCCGTCGGCAGCTCCTATCGATTCAGCTATTGATCATCTCGCGCACCTTTGCGGTGAGCAGATCAAAGGTGAAGGGCTTGGTGATCATCTGCATCCCCGAGTCGAGGAAGCCTCCGCGCACCGCAGCGTGCTCGGCATAGCCGGTGATGAACAACACTTTCAGACCTGGGCGATATTGCCGACCAACCTCCGCCAGTTGACGACCGTTCATCCCCGGCAGACCAACGTCACTGATGAGCAAATCAATACGTTGCGTCGAATTGAGAATCGGCATGGCGCCGTCGGCATCACCGGCCTCGACGAAAGCGTAACCCAGCTCACTGAGCACGGCGCTGACCAATACGCGCACCGCAGGGTCGTCTTCAACGATGAGTACGGTTTCGCCATCCATCGCATACGGAGCCTGCTGCGAATCCGAGACGGGAATTTCTACTTCCTCACCCCGGAAACGCGGCAGATAGAGTTTTACCGTGGTGCCTTCATCGATTTCACTGTCGATCGACACATGCCCACGCGACTGCTTGCTGAAACCATAGATCATCGACAGTCCGAGGCCGGTGCCCTGGCCGATCGGCTTGGTGGTGAAAAACGGATCGAACGCACGGCTGACCACGCTCTGGGGCATGCCGCTGCCATTGTCAGTGACGCTGAGCATCACGTAATCGCCTGGCTCCAGATTGCTGTACGCAGCCGTGAATTCGCGATGCAGCACCTGATTGCTGGTTTCCACCACCAGCTTGCCACCCTCGGGCATCGCATCACGGGCATTGATCACCAGGTTGAGCAGGGCGCTTTCCAGTTGATTGGGATCGGCCTCGGCAACCCAGAGATTGTCGTCCAGGCGCATTTCCAGATGAATGCTTTCATTGAGGCTGCGTTGCAGCAGCTCGCCCATCGACAGCACCAGCGTGTTCATTTGCACGGCTTTCGGGTCGAGTGACTGACGGCGCGAGAACGCCAGCAGACGGTGAGTCAGGCCGGCGGCGCGGTTCGCTGACGTCACACCTAGATCGATCAGGCTGTCGAGGTCTTCCGTGCGGCCTCGGGCCAGACGTCGACGCAGCAATTCGAGACTGCCGATGATGCCAGTGAGCATGTTGTTGAAGTCGTGAGCGATGCCGCCAGTGAGTTGGCCGACCGCTTCCATTTTCTGCGATTGGCGCAGAGCTTCTTCGTTGTGGCGAAGTTGTGCGGTGCGTTCTTCGACTTGCTGCTCGAGGGTTTCCAGAGTCGATTGCAGGCGGCGTTCGCTTTCACTCAGGTCGATCAGCCGATCGCGCGCTTCATATTGTCGTCGTCGCCCACGGAGCGCGGCGGAGACCAGGCTGACCAGCGTCGCGGGATGGAAGGGGCGCTCGAGAAACGTCACGTTGCCGAGCAGGGTACTGAGGCGCGACGGAGGGCCTTGTTCATCGCCGCCATGATGAGTCAGCAGGACAATTGGCATGTCCGACCACGCGGGCTGCTGGTCAAGGTAGGCGATTAGCCCTTCCAGTTCAGGTCCGCGCAGCGCTTCAGCAGCAATCACCAGCAGTCCGGCACCGACCTCCAGCTCGGTGCATAAAGCGCCGAGATTCGGCGCCACCATGCCGCCGTAGCCGGCTTCGTTGAGGATCATCAACGCGATCTGGCTGTCGCGACCCATAGGCGCCAGCACCAGCACCCGCTCGGCCAACGGCGTGTTGACCGTCACAAGCTTTCATCCTCAAGCAATGGATTGCTCGCTCCCATGTAAGTCGGCACGCCACGCAGCACGCCCTGGAAGGATTCCAGCGGTTGGCCGATGGTCATGCCATGCGAGGAGATCCGGTATTCACGGATGGTCGACTCGTGGTTGCCGGTACGTTTCTTGATAATTGAGATCGCCCGGCGGACTTTGCCGAGGGCTTCGAAGTAGCGCAACAGAATCACCGTGTCGGCCAGGTAAGTGATATCGACCGGCGCCTGCATATCGCCCACCAGGCCGTGCTGGGCGACCGTCATGAAAGTCGCCGCGCCTTTGCGGTTCAGGTACAGCAACAGCTCGTGCATGTGCAGCACCAGCGCGTTTTCTTCCGGCATCGCCGCTTGATAGCCGTTGATGCTGTCGATCACCACGGTTTTGATACCCAGCTCATCGACGCAACGCCGCACGCGATGGGACAACTCGCCGGGAGACAATTCGGCGGCGTCTACTTGTTCGATCAGCAGATTACCGGTGGCCTGCAAGGCTTTGAGGTCGATACCGAGATGACGCATGCGTTCGAACAACAGGCCCAGCTCTTCATCGAAAATGAACAGCGCGGCTTTTTCGCCTCGAGCCACCGCTGCGGCGGCGAAGATCATTGAGATCAGCGATTTACCGGTACCGGCCGGGCCGAGAATCAGCGTGCTGGAGCCGGTTTCGATGCCGCCGCCGAGCAGGGCGTCCATTTGCGGGATGCCGCTGGACAGCTGCAGACGTGGGTAGTCGCCGCGATGCTCCGCCGCTACCAAGCGTGGAAAAACATGGACGCCGTCGCCCATGATGGTGAAGTCGTGGAAACCGCCACGGTATTTCTGCCCGCGATACTTGACCACTCGAACGCGCCGACGCTCAGCGCCGTAGCTTGGCGTCAGCTCTTCAAGACGAATCACGCCGTGGGCGACACTGTGCACGGTCTTGTCGAGGGACTCGGTGGTCAGGTCGTCGAGCAGCAGGACGGTGGCGTCGTAGCGCACGAAGTAATGCTTGATCGCCAGAATCTGCCGACGATAGCGCAACGAGCTCTGCGCCAGCAGACGGATCTCCGAGAGACTGTCGAGCACTACGCGGGTCGGTTTGAAGCGTTCGACCACTTCGAAAATCTGCCTGGTCGCCTCACCCAGTTCAAGGTCCGAGGAATACAGCAGACTTTGCTGGTGCTCGGCATTGAGCAGGCTTTCCGGCGGTGTCAGCTCGAAGATCTTGATGTTTTCGTTCAGCTCCCAACCGTGGGAGAGCGCACCTTGACGCAGTTCTTTCTCGGTTTCCGAGAGAGTGATGTACAGGCAGCGTTCCCCGGCCAGCGCACCGGCGCGCAGGAAATGCAACGCCACGGTGGTTTTGCCGGTCCCGGGTTCCCCCTCGAGCAAAAACACATGGCCGCGAGACAAGCCACCGGCAAGGATGTCATCCAGGCCTACAATGCCGACGGCGGCCTTTGCACTGATCAACTCGTTTGATGTAGTCAAAAAACGCCCTCTTATGACTAGGGTAATCCGGCGGCTGGCTAGAGTGAGCCGCCTGAGTAACTTGACCTCACGGCGTGTTCACGGTTCCGCTTTTTCTTGGACGGGCGGCCAATTGAGTCCGCCCTGACTGGATTAAAGACCTTGTTGCAAGGCCGGGTCGTCCGGATTCAGCTGCTCCAGTTGCGCCAACAGGATCTGCACATTCTGCAGTTGGCCGCTTTCCTTCCAGTAGTTGATCAGCAACACCCGCGCCTTGCGGTCGGCGGGGTGGCGCTGGACGATTTCCTGCAGCTGTTTTTGCGCCGCTTCCAGTTCTTCCGCGCTGTGCAGAGTAGTGGCGAGGTCGTAGCGATAATCCTTGTTGTCCGGCTCCAGCTCGACGGCTTTGGACAGGCCGAGCAGGGCATATTCGCGCTGGCCGTGGTGCAGCAGCCACAGGCCGAGGGCATGTTGCAGATAGGCCGAATCTGGCTGCGCCTTGAGCTGGCGGGCAAGCAACTGGCGAGCGGCATCGCTCTGGCCCTGGCGGTCAAGCACATCGATCTGCATGACCAGCGCCGGCAGGTTGCCGGGTTCCAGACGCAAGGTATTGTCCAACGCCTGTTGGGCCTGTTTGTATTCGGCGTTATGGATATAAAGACGGGCCAGTTGCGCATAGTTGGCAGCGCTTTCCGGCTGGTTTTCCAAGGTCTGTTGCCAGCCGTCGATAGCCTGCTGTAGCGGTGCGAAATACAGGCCGAGCTCGTCCGGGCTCAGGCCGAGCAGGGCATTGATCGCAGCGAAACGGACAGTTTGTTCTTCATCGTCGAGCAACGGTCCGAGCAGCAGACTGCGTTGCCCGCCGGGCACCAGACCGACGATGCTTTTGATCGCGGCGACGCGCACTTGCGGCGCTTCGTGATGCAGGTCGATGTCAGCCAGTTTCAAGGCCTGCGGGCTGGGGTAGTTGGGCAGCTCGCCGTGCAGCCAGACCCGGCGTTTGACCGAGATGTCCGGGCGGCCCAATTGCTGGTACAACTGGCGCGCCGCTCCGGGTTCACCAGTGCGCGCGGCGTTCAGCGCTTCGCTGTAGCCATGTTTGATAGCATCGGGGATGGTCGGTGTGCTGCTGCGCCATGACAGCCAGACGACGCCGAGGATCAGTACGAGGCCTAGGCCGATCAGCAGGTTGCGGCGGGACTGAGTCATGCGGGGTTTCCGAAAGCTTCGAACTTGAGCAGAGCGGCAAGCTTCGTTCAGCTTGGCGCGTGAGTCAAACCGTTGCCGGCGAATCGTCCTACAACATGTGTCGACTGTGAAATCCGTCAGGCTTTTGCTGGAATGTCTACGCTTGCAGAAGTCGTTTTAAAGAGAGTGCCCATGTCTGCGCTGTACACCTATTTCAAGGCGTTGATCCATCCCGGTCAGGCTGTTCTGCTGTTTGCCCTGCGGACCATCGCCGCCGGGCTGTTGACCCTATATCTGGCGTTCATTTTCGATCTCGAACAACCGAAGTGGTCGATCATGGCTGTGGTGATTGTCAGTCAGCCATTGGCAGGGATGGCACTGGCGCGCAGTTTCGGCCAAGTGGTCGGCACCACCGTGGGTGCCGCGGTGGCGGTGCTGATCATGGCGATTTTTCCTCAGGCGCCGCTGCCGTTCATCACGACATTGGCGTTGTGGCTGGCGCTGTGCACCGCGGGCGGCACCTTGCTGCGCTACACCAGTTCCCAGGCGTTCGTGCTCAGTGGCTACACCGCAGTGGTGGTGGCCTTGCTGGCAATCCCGGATCAGGAAGGCACGTTTTTGCTAGCGGTCACCCGCGTCACTGAAACCCTGCTGGCCGTTGCCTGCGTGTGCGTGGTGAGCCTGCTCACAGCCCGGCCTGAAGCAGTGGCCAAAGGTTATTTCGCCAAAATCGATCAGGTGATCAAACTGGCCGCCAGCCACGCCGCCGAAGTGCTTCGCACGGAAGAAAGCGAAGCCGATTTTCAGCGTCGGCAGATGCAACTGCTCGGCGAGATCAGCGCATTGGAGGGGTTGCGGCGCCATTTGTATTTCGATGCCCCACGTTTGCGCGATGCCGACAATCTGGTGTTGCTGCTCGGCAATCAACTGATGCTGCTGACCTCGCGACTGACCGCGCTACGTCATCAGCGCGAGTTGCTCATCGAACGCTGGGAGGGCGATCTGCCGCTGGAGGTGCAGCAACTGCGGGCCGAGGAACTGGCGTTGCTTGAGCAACTGGCGCAACAGGGTCGTGCGCTGTCTGGCGCGGACCGGCAACGTTTCGTCACCTTGCAGCAACAGTTCGAAGCGTTGGCGTACAAGGCCGAGCAGCAGACCGAGAACATGAGTGCGGCCCTGCGTTCACTGGCCTGGGCGCTGCGTTGGGAGCAGGCGCGCCTGCTGCAGCAACTGGAGCAGATTCTCGAACTGAGCGACGCCATTCAGGAAGGGCGCCCGGCCAGTTGCCTATATCGCGGCCAGAGCAGTCCGTTGCATCTGGATTTCACCCTGGCCTCGATGAACGCCATTCGCGCCTTTACCGCGCTGTTGGTCAGCGGATTGATCTGGATCGAAACGGCGTGGGATGGTGCGCGCGGCGGAATGATTCTGGTGGGAATTCTCTGCTCGCTGATGGCGACTTTTCCGCGTCCGCTGATGGCTGCGCAAAGCTATGCGCGAGGCTTGGGTCTGGCACTGGTGGTGTCGGCGTTCTATCAATTCATGCTGGTGCCGGCGATCAGTGATTTCGAGCTGCTGGCCTTGCTGCTGGCGCCGCTGCTATATGCCATTGCCGTGGGAATTTCCAGTCCGGCCACCGCCGGTATCGGCATGGGCCTTGGCCTCTCCAGTTTCCTCATGCTCGGACCGCAAAATACCGGCACTGGGCAGAATACGGCGATTCAATGGTTCGAATTCGCCGGCGCCTACGTCAGCGCAGCGATGCTGGCCCTGATCGTTTATGCGCTGATCTTCCCGTTCCGCCCGGGCTTGCGCATCCGCCGCCTGTACGGCGAAGCGCGGGAGCAGGTGTACCAACTGAGCAAAATGCCGGCGACCGATGAACAACAATTCGCTTTCGAGAGTCGGATGACCGATCGCCTGACCAGCATGCTCGGCCTGCTGCCAGCGGCGAACGATCGTGCCATGCAGCGCTTGTATGAAATCAGCCTGGCATGCGTGGCCTTGGGCGTGGCCATGCATCAGCTGCGGCAGCAGGCACAGAACAACGCGCTACTTACCGATGCGTTCGGCCAACGCCTGGCGTCGGCGTTGCGCAAGACCGGTCGTTTGGTTGCCGGTCGCGACGATGTCCAGCTTGCGGCGCTGCTGGCCACGTTGCACCAACTCGGAGATGAGCTGGACGAGCTGCACGCCACCAGTCATGAACATCTATGGTCGGTGTTTCGCATGCGTGTGGCGCTGCTGATTGTGGTGTCATTCCTCGAGCGGCACGGCGATTATTTGCAACCTCAAGGCCTGGAAGGAGAACCGCAACTTGCCCATTGATTTCGAAATTGGCGGGGTTTATCTGCCGCCGATTGCCCAGGCACTGTTACTGGCGATTCCGATTTTCATGTTGCTGGACTGGTGTCTGCGGCGCCTCGGCGTGCTGCGCCTGGTGTGGCATGAAGCACTGTTCGAAGGCGCACTGTATGCCTGTGTCTGCGCCACGCTGATTCTGTTGATGGGAGCCTGATGTCTTGAAAGCACTAGTTGCACGAATGATGACCGTGGCAGTGGTGATCCTGGCGATCGTCCTCGGCTGGTTCGCCTGGGAGTATTACACCCGCGCGCCGTGGACACGGGATGCTCGGGTGAGGGCGGATGTGGTGACGCTGTCAGCGGATGTTTCGGGGCGTATCGTCAAACTGGCGGTGCAGGACAACCAGCATGTCGACAAGGGCCAGTTGTTGCTGGAGATCGATCCGGCGCGCTATCAACTGGCGGTCGAGCATGCCCGACGCTCGGTGGAGGTGTCCAAGGCCTCGCTGGGGCAATCGCAAGCGGCAATCGTCGCCAGTGAAGCGTTGCTCAAACAACGTCAGAGCGAGGAGCGCCGGCGACGTACGCTGAAGCAAGGCTTCGCCATTTCCGGTGAGGAATGGGAGAAGGCCAGTACCGACGTGGCGGTTGCCCAGGCGGATCTGTTGCGCAATCAGGCCAACCTCGGGTTGGCCGAAGCCAATGTGCAACTGGCAATTGCCGCGCTGACCCAAGCCGAACTGGACTTGCAGCGCACCCGCGTTGAATCGCCAGTGAGCGGTTACGTGACCAACCTGCTGACCCGCCAGGGTGACTATGCACAAGCCGGCGGGGCACTCCTGGCGCTGGTCGACAGCGATTCGTTCTATGTCAGTGGTTACTTCGAGGAAACCAAGCTGCCGCGAATCGAGGAGGGTGATCGGGTACGCATTCAATTGATGAGCGGTGAGCGTTTCGGCGGCACGGTAGAAAGCATCGCCTTCGCCATCGCCGACCGCGAAAACGCGCCGGGCAGCCGATTGCTGGCAAACATCAACCCGAGTTACACCTGGGTGAAGCTCGCGCAACGGGTGCCGGTGCGCATTGGGATTGATGGTGACTTTGCCGGCAAGAATCGCCTGCGCGCCGGTACAACCGCCACTGTCACCGTCCTGGAGGATCACCGCTGATCCATTGTGGGAGCGAGCCTGCTCGCGAAGGCAGAGTATCAGCCACCGCTGATATGTCTGACCTGACGCTTTCGCGAGCAGGCTCGCTCCCACAAAAAATCCCAGTGCTGCAAACAGGCATAAAAAAACCCCGCGACCGAATGATACGCGGGGCAAAAAATTTGGTTGGTTGCGGCCAACCAAAGGAGCTCTTTAACAACCTTTACTTGCTGGCGACTGTCTCCGGTTGCCAGCCACCGCCGAGGGCCTTGTAGATCGCGACGATGCCGCGATACAGCTCGACTTCGGCCTGGGCCTGACTGTCTTCGGCGTTCAGGCGCTCACGTTGAGCGTCGAGCAGGACGAGGAAATCGGTGGTGCCTTCGCGATAACGGATTTCTGCCAGATCAGCGGCCTTGCGACTCGATTCGCTCTGACGGATCAGCGAGATCAAACGTTGCTGACGCTTGCCGTAATCGCTGAAGGCATTTTCCGATTCTTCCAGCGCCAGCAGCACCTGTTGCTCGTAGTTAGCCAGCGCGCCTTCGGCGTCAGCATCGGCACCGCGCAAACGGGCGCGGACGCTGCCGAGGTCAAACGCAGCCCAGGTGATGCTCGGGCCGAGTGCCCATGCGTTGGCTGCCGAGGAACCGATCTGCGAGCCACGTCCGGCCGTCCAGCCGAGGAAGCCGCTGAGGCTGACCCGTGGGAACAGGTCGGCTTTGGCCACGCCGATGCGCGCAGTGGCCGAAGCCAATTGCCGTTCGGCGCTGAGAATGTCCGGACGACGTTGCAGCAGTTCACCCGGATCACCGATTGGCAGCGCCTTGGCGATGGCCGGCAGATCTTTCGGGCTCAGGTCGACGGTCAGTTTGTCCGGGCGTTCGCCGAGCAGGGTGGCGATACGGTTTTTCTGCCGAACCTGTTCCGCCTGCAACTGCGGCACGGTGGCTTCGACGTTGGCCAGACGCGCATCGGCGCGCTCGACATCAAGCTGATCACCGACACCGGCGTCACGCAGGCTGATGGTGATCTTGCGCGACTCCTGCTGGTTGTTCAGGTTGGCCACGGCGATTTTTTCCCGCAGCTGGGCGCCGCGCAGTTGACCGTAGGCGTCGACCAGTTCGGCAATCATGGTGACTTGCAGCTGATACAGATCGGCTTCGGCGGCCTGCTGGTCGGCATCGCTGGCTTCCAGATTGCGCTGGATGCGGCCGAACAGGTCAAGCTCCCAGGCCATGTCCAGACCGAGGTCATAGCGCTCGCTATTGACCCGGTCGGTGGTCTGGCCGGGAATCTGGCCCTTGCCCAAGTCGCTGCTGGCGCGGCTGGTGATGGTCGGCATCGCATCATTGCTGGCGTCGTCGCGGAACGCCCGGGCGGCTTTCCAGCGGGCGAACGCCACGCGCAGTTCACGGTTGCCTTGCAGCGACTGGCTCACCAACTGGTTCAGAGTCGGATCGTCGAATTGCTGCCACCAGATGCCTTCGAATTTCGAACGGTCGAAGTTCTTTTGCCCGGCGGCGCCGTCGGTGGCGGTCGTGATATTGGCCGCCTCCGTGGCTGGGGTCTTGTAGTCGGGGCCGACGGCGCAGGCGCTGAGGGCCAGCACCAGCAGACTCGGCAGGAAGACTTTCAGACTCATTGTTGCGCCTCCAGTGGCTTTTGAAGAGTGTGCGCCTTTGCTGCTTTGCGCTGCTCGCCGCGTTCGACAAAGTTACGGATCAGTACATAGAACACTGGCGTCAGCAGCAGACCGAAGAAGGTCACCCCGAGCATCCCGGAGAACACCGCCACACCCATGGCGTGACGCATTTCGGCACCGGCACCGCTGGAGAACACCAGTGGCACCACACCCATGATGAACGCGAAGGAGGTCATCAGAATCGGCCGCAGACGCAGGCGGCAGGCTTCCAGCACCGCAGCGAGCGGATCGAGGCCTTCTTCCTGTTTGTCCTTGGCGAATTCGACGATCAGAATCGCGTTTTTACAGGCAAGTCCCACCAGTACGATCAAGCCGATCTGGGTGAAGATGTTGTTGTCACCGCCGGAAATGATCACACCGGTGATGGCCGACAGCAGGGTCATCGGTACGATCAGGATCACCGCCAGTGGCAGGCTCCAGCTTTCGTATTGGGCGGCGAGTACCAGGAACGCCAGCAGTACGCAGAGCGGGAACACGAACAGCGCGGTGTTGCCGGACAGAATCTGCTGGTAGGTCAGGTCGGTCCACTCATAGGTCATGCCGTTCGGAAGTTCTTCCTTGAGCAGTTTCTCGATGGCTTTTTCCGCCTGGCCAGAGCTGTAGCCCGGGGCTGCGGCACCGTTGATTTCAGCGGTGATGAAGCCGTTGTAGTGCATCACCCGATCCGGTCCCGAGGTGTCGCTGACCTTGATGAAGGTCGCCAGCGGGATCATTTCGCCTTTGTTGTTGCGTACTTTCAGCTGGCCGATCTGGTCGGATTCAAGGCGGAACTGTTGTTCGGCCTGAACGTTGACCTGGTAGGTGCGCCCGAAGCGGTTGAAGTCGTTGGCATACAGCGAACCCAAATAGATCTGCAGGGTGTCGAAGATATCGCTGACGGCCACGCCGTGGGTCTTGGCTTTTTCACGGTCGATGGCGGCATCGACCTGCGGCACGTTCACCGTGTAGCTGGTGAACAGGCCGGCCAGTTCCGGCACGTTGTGGCTTTTGTTGATGATGTTCATGGTTTCTTTGTACAGCTCGTCGTAGCCCAGGTTGCCCCGGTCTTCGATTTGCAGGCGGAAACCACCAATGGTGCCCAGACCTTGTACCGGCGGTGGCGGGAAGATCGCCATGTAAGCTTCCTGAATGTTCGCGTACTGGCCGTTCAAGGCGCCGGCAATCGCGCCGGCGGACATGCTCGGGTCTTTACGCTCGTCGAACGGTTTCAGCGTCACGAAGACGATGCCGGCGTTCGGGCTGTTGGTGAAACCGTTGATCGACAGGCCCGGGAACGCTACGGCGCTTTCCACGCCCGGCTGTTTCAGCGCGAGGTCGGACATGCGCTTGATCACGTCTTCGGTGCGATCCAGGCTCGCGGCATCCGGCAATTGCGCGAAGGCCACCAGGTATTGCTTGTCCTGGCCGGGTACGAAACCGGTCGGCGTGCTGGAGAAACCGAAGAAGGTCAGTACCATCAGGCCCGCATATACGAGCAGGGCGATGCCGCTGCTACGGATAACCCGGCGCACGGTGCCGACGTAGCCATGGCTGGCGCGATCGAAGAAGCGGTTGAACGGACGGAACAGCCAGCCACCGAAGATCTTGTCGAGCACTTTCGAGAAGCGGTCTTTCGGCGCGTCGTGGCTTTTCAGCAACACAGCGGCCAATGCTGGCGACAGGGTCAGCGAGTTGAACGCCGAGATCACTGTCGAGATAGCGATGGTCAGTGCGAACTGTTTGTAGAACTGCCCGGTGAGGCCAGAAATGAACGCCGCTGGAATGAACACCGCACACAGCACCAGTGCGGTGGCCACGATCGGCCCGGTCACTTCCCGCATGGCGCGCTTGGTCGCTTCGACCGGCGTCAGGCCGAGTTCGATGTTCCGTTCGACGTTTTCCACCACGACGATGGCGTCATCCACCACGATACCGATGGCCAGTACCAGGCCAAACAGCGACAGGGCGTTGAGCGAGAAACCGAACAGGTGCATGACCGCAAACGTACCGATCAACGATACCGGCACCGCCACCAACGGGATGATCGAGGCGCGCCAGGTCTGCAGGAACAGAATCACCACCAGCACCACGAGGATCAGCGCTTCGAACAGGGTGTGCACCACCGCCTCGATCGAGCCACGAACGAAGATCGTCGGGTCATACACGATGCTGTAGTCCATGCCCTGCGGGAAGCCTTTCTTCAGCTCTTCCATCTTGCCGCGCACTTCGTTGGAAATGTCGATGGCGTTGGAACCGGGACGCTGGAAGATCGGAATCGCTACAGCCGGCTGATTGTTCAGCAGCGAGCGCAAGGCGTATTGGCTAGAACCCAGTTCAATGCGTGCGATGTCCTTCAGGCGAGTGATCTCACCGTCGGCGCCTGCGCGAATGACGATATTCTCGAACTCTTCTTCGGAGACCAGACGGCCTTGGGTGTTGACCGACAGCTGGAAACTTTGCGCGGTCGGGGCAGGGGGCGCGCCCAGTTGACCGGCGGCGACCTGACGGTTCTGCTCGCGAATCGCGGTCACCACATCGGTCGCGGTCAGATTGCGCGAAGCGGTCTTGTTCGGATCAAGCCAGACGCGCAGCGAGTAGTCGCCCATACCGAACAACTGCACATCACCGACACCACCCAGGCGAGCCAGCTCATCCTTGATGTTGAGGATCGCGTAGTTGGACAGGTACAGCATGTCGTAGCGCTTGTCCGGTGAGGTCAAGTGCACAACCATGGTCAGGTCGGGCGAAGCCTTGTCGACGGTGATACCGATGCGCGTCACTTCCTCGGGAAGCTTCGGCTCGGTCCGGGTCACCCGGTTCTGCACTTGCACCTGCGCGTTGTCCAGGTCGGTGCCCAGGGCGAAGGTGATGGTCAGGGTGATCTTGCCGTCGGCGGTCGATTGCGAGGACATGTACAACATGTTCTCGACACCGGTGATGGCTTGCTCCAGCGGAGCAGCCACGGTTTCACCGATGACTTTGGGGTTGGCGCCCGGGAAGTTGGCGCGCACGACCACGGTCGGCGGCACGACTTCCGGGTATTCGCTGATCGGCAACTGGAACAGCGAGATCGCACCGGCGATCAGGATCAACAGCGACAGCACCGCTGCGAAGATCGGCCGGGAAATGAAGAATTGGGAAAAATTCATCGGAGTTGTCGTCCCTTAACCGCGTGGGGTCGTAGCAGCCAGCTTCGCAGCCGAACCCGATGCACCCTTGGAAGGGGCAACTTTGGGCAGGTTGCTGGCTTCCAGCGCTTGACGTTGTTGAGCGAGGGCGGCGAGGGTCTGCTCGCTGGCCATCGGAATCACCTCAGGGGTGACCGGTGAGCCAGGACGAACCCGTTGCAAGCCCTTGACGATGATGGTGTCGTCCTTGTTCAGACCGTTGCGGACGATGCGCAGGCCTTCGATCTTCGGACCGAGTTCTACGGCGCGGTAGGCGGTCTTGTTGTCGCCATCCATCACCAGCACGAACTTCTTGCCCAGGTCAGTGCCCACGGCTTCGTCATTGATCAGCATGGCGTTGTAGGTGCCGCTGCCGACCAGTTTCAGCCGTGCGTACAAGCCCGGGGTGTAGGTGCCGTCAGCGTTGTCGAAGACTGCGCGACCACGGATGGTGCCGGTTTTCGGATTGACCTGGTTGTCGACGAAGTTCATCTGGCCGAGGTGCGGGTTGCCGTCTTCGTTGGACAGGCCCATGTATACCGGCGTAGTGGCGCCACGCTGGCCGTTGCGGGCCAGTTGGGTGTATTTGAGGAACACGCGTTCGTCGGCGTCGAAATAGGCGTAGACCTTGTCGGTGGAGACGACGCTGGTCAGTGCGGTGGTATCGGCGGTCACCAGGTTGCCGGCAGTGATTTCGGCGCGGCTGACGCGGCCGCTGATCGGTGCGGTCACGCGGGTGAAGCTCAGATTCAGTTTGGCCAGGTCCAATTGTGCCTGCAGAGCACCGACGGCGGCGCGGGCCTCTTGGGCAGCGCTGGTGCGCGAGTCGGCCAGTTCAGCGGAAATGGCGTTGCTGGTACGCAGACGTTCACCGCGAGCGGCTTCGTTTTCGCTGCGAGTGGCGGTGGCGCGGGCTTGAGCAACCAGAGCTTCGAGGCGGCGTACCTCGGCCTGGAACGGACGCGGATCGATCTGGAACAGCAGGTCGCCTTTCTTGACCAGCGCGCCTTCGGTGAACGCGACCTGATCGATCTGGCCCGAAACCCGTGGGCGGATTTCAACGGTTTCCGGCGCTTCGAGGCGCCCGGTAAATTCGTCCCACTCGTTGACCGGTTGTTCCAGCACCTTGGCTACGCTGACTTTGGCAGCGGGCGGGGCGCCGGCAGTCTCCGGAGTTTTGCCGCAGGCGCTCATCACCAGTACGGCCAGCATGGCCAACGGGAAGCGCAAATGTTTGAGTGATTGTTCCATGGATGCAATCCGCCGAAGTATTGAAGATGGGCGGATGATGCTCGGCGCGGGTGTGATGGCACGAATCGAATGAAGCAAAGGTAACTATCATTCGGAATGATATAAGCGCCGAGGCAGCCCTCTAGCATGCACCTTTCGTTAGGGGGCTAACAATCGGCCTGAAGGCAATTCTGTGTTGCTTGATCTGCAATGATTGCGACCGACGCTGCGCGCGGAGGATTATCCGGCGATTAAATACCTCGCTGTTACCAGCACCTCGGCCACTTGCCGGAGCAATAAGCCAATATCGCGGAACGGGCAACCAAGGGAGTTTCGCTCTAACATGAGCGCAACCTCATGCTCTGACATTTATCGTCCCCGGATCATTTTTATGCGCGACCTGCCCCCGACCGCGACCCTGCGTGCTTTTGAAGTGGCCACCCGACACCCGACGTTCACCGCTGCCGCTCTAGAGTTGCACGTGACCCAGAGCGCCGTCAGTCATCAGCTCCGGCACCTTGAAGAACTTTGGGGCTTGCAATTGTTCGAGCGCGGCAAGGCGTTACGCCTTACAACAGCGGGGGCGACGCTGGCGCCGATCGTGCGCGAGTTTTTCATCAGCCTTGAAGCAACGCTGGAGGATCTGCGCGAGCAAAAGGACAGGGTTCGCCTGACTGTCAGCACCACTTATTCGTTTGCCTTGAAGTGGCTGCTACCACGCTTGCCGACTCTGTCGCGCCTGCACCCGGAGCTGTTGGTGTCGCTGGATACCACGGACAAGATCATCCACTTCGCCAATGGCGAAGCCGATGTCGCAATCCGCTTGGGCAAGGGCAATTACCCCGGTCTGTATTCAGAGTTCCTCTTCGGCGAACAGGTGTTTCCCGTGGCCAGCCCCGAACTGCTGCAGCGCGTCGGCAGGCCGGGCAGTCCCGCCGAGTTGCTGCAGATGCCGTTACTCATTCGCGACGGCGCCGAGTTGGCGCCGAAATGGGAGGTGTGGTTTCAGTCCGTCGGGCTGGAGTTTTTACCGCTGCGCGAAGGCGTCAGGTTTGGCGACACCAACATGACGGTGGAAGCTGCGTTGCTCGGCCAGGGAGTGGCGTTGGTGCGCAGTGGGCATGTCGAAAATGAAATCGGCGACGGCCGCTTGCTGAGGCTGTTCGATGTGCCGTTCACTTCGCCGCTTGCTTATTATTTCGTCTGTCCCAAAGGCATCGAAGCCCAGCCGCATATCCTCAAATTTCGCGAGTGGTTGCTCAGTGAAGCGTTGAAGGTGCAGAGCGCACAGCGCTGAAGTATGAGCAATTGCTCACGGTGTAATGAGGAGACTTCACTGTAATGCCGATGCCAGGGATGCCTAGAATGCTGCATGCCAATCCATCTCGTACTCCTCGTTCTGTTCGCCGCGCTCCTGCACGCCAGCTGGAACGCGCTGCTGCGCGGTGGCGCCGATCGGCTCTGGTCGATGACGATGATGTGCGTGGCCATCGCCATCGTCTGCGCCATCGCCGCCTCTTTCATGGCCCCGCCTGCACCTGAGAGCTGGGGTTACGCGCTGCTCTCGGCACTGCTGCATGTCGGCTACAACCTGTTTCTGGTACGCAGCTATCGGGTCGGCGATCTAGGGCAGATCTATCCGATTTCCCGTGGGTCGTCGCCAGCGCTGATCACCCTCGGCGCCGCGCTGTTTGCCGGCGAAACCATAACCCCCGGCGAACTGCTCGGCATTGGTCTGGTGTCCGGGGGGATCATCTCGTTGGCGTTCCGAGGGCGCAGCCTGTCGGTGCCGAGCCTGCCATATGCGCTGGGTACCGGTTGTTTCATCGCCGCCTACAGCGTCGTCGATGGCATTGGCGCCAGGCTTTCCGGTGCGCCGCTCGCGTACACGGTGTGGATGAGCGCCCTGTGGGGTGTGTTGATGCCATTGGTGTATATCGGCCTGCGCGATGCTCGCAGTCTGTTTTCCGTGCGGCCCGGCATGCTCGCCGCAGTGGTAGGCGGGCTGGTTTCCTTACTGGCTTACGCAATTGTTATCTACGCGATGAACGAAGCGCCACTGGGCGCGGTGTCGGCCCTGCGCGAAACCAGCGTGCTGTTCGCGGCATTGCTCGGCTATTTGTTCCTCGGTGAAAAGCTCACCGTCCGCAGGATGCTGGCATGCGTGGTCATCGCCAGCGGCGCCATCATCATCGGCTGACATAGGCCAACTGCTCAGGAGAACGTCGCATGGATAAAGTCTCGCAAGCACCGCTGATTCTGATCACCGGCGGCAGTCGCGGAGTCGGCGCCGCCACCGCCCGACTCGCCGCCGCGCAAGGCTACGACGTCGCCATCAGCTACGTCGCCAACGAGTCTGCCGCTCTTGAGGTGGTGGCGGATATCGAAGCGTTGGGGCGCAAAGGCATCGCGGTGCGTGCTGACAGTGCTGACCCCGAGCAGGTTGCTGAACTGTTCTCGGCCATCGATCGTTCATTCGGGTGTATCGATGTTCTTGTGAATAACGCTGGCGTGCTGGCGAAACAGTCACGCATGGAGGACCTGAGCTTCGAACGCATGCAGCGCATCTTCGCAGTCAATGCGCTTGGGCCGATCCTGTGCGCGCAGCAGGCGGTGAAGCGCATGGCTTACCGGCACGGCGGCACAGGTGGCGCAGTGATCAACGTTTCTTCTGCCTCGGCGCGCCTGGGTAGCCCGAATGAATACGTCGACTACGCAGCATCGAAAGGCGCGCTGGAAACTTTCACCATCGGCTTTGCCAAGGAAGTCGCGCGGGAAGGGATCAGGGTCAACTGCATTCGCCCGGGGCACATCTATACCGACATGCACGCCAGCGGCGGCGAACCGGGGCGGGTGGATCGCGTGAAGGACTCGATCCCGATGGGGCGGGGCGGTCAGCCGGAAGAGGTGGCGCGGGCCATTTTGTGGCTGGCCAGCGCGGAGGCTTCGTTTGTCACCGGGACTTTTCTGGATGTGACGGGTGGCAAGTAGGTCCGGCTACAGGCTATCCGGATCCCCAAAGAACATCTGAATCCGCGACCTCAACCACCGCTCTCCCGGGTCGTTATCCTGCGACCCACGCCAGGCCATGTGCAGTTCAAATGTACGCGTCGGCAGCGGTGGATCTTCAGCACGCAGACCGCCAGCTGCCGTCAGTGCCTCAGCCGTGTAATCCGGCACGGTCGCGACGATATCGGTGCCCGCCAGCAGCGTGCCCAGTCCGTTGAACTGCGGTACCGCCAGCACCACGTGCCGTTTGCGTCCGAGTTTCTCCAGTTCTTCATCGACGAAACCACTGAGGTCGCCAGCGAACGACACCAGTGCATGCGGTCGGGCGCAGTAGTCGTCCAGGCTCAGCGGCCCCGGCACGGTGTCGGCGCGCAGCAGCTTCGGTGCGCTGCGGCGCAGGACCTTGCGCTTGGCGTTGGCCGGCAGGTCGGTGGTGTAGCTGACGCCGATCGAAATCTCGCCGGAGGCCAGCAGGCCCGGCATCAATATGTAATTGACCCGCCGCACCACGAGGACAATGCCCGGTGCTTCGGCGCGCAGGCGCTTGAGCAGCATGGGCAGCAGGGCGAATTCGACGTCGTCGGATAATCCAATGCGGAACACCGAGGTGCTGGTCGCCGGATCGAAATCGGCGGCACGACTGACGGCGGTCGAGATCGAATCAAGGGCAGGCGAGAGCAGGGCGAAGATTTCCACCGCGCGCGCGGAAGGTTCCATGCTGCGACCGGTGCGGACAAACAAGGGATCGTCAAACAGGCTGCGCAGGCGCGACAGCGCCGCACTGATAGCCGGTTGGCCGAGGAACAATTTTTCCGCGGCCCGAGTCACACTGCGTTCGTGCATCAATGTTTCGAACACGATCAGCAGGTTCAGGTCGACACGACGCAGGTCATTACGATTCATCTGGAGTCCTGGCAGAGTCATCAAACTTGACGAGGGCGGCCATATGAGAACAATGGCCGGCATGAATCTTACGGGGAAAGGCTGGTACTCTGCACCGGAAAATTCAGCTTTACTGCGACGGTGGCAGGCCTTTTTTCATGGATTTTGCCAATGCCGCCCTTGATGCGGAATCAATGACAGGCATGTCGACTATTAATAGCCACTGATGGTCTTGGGTCCAAAGCCCAGATAGAGTTCATGGCATTAGAGGTTACTTTGACGAGGTTTGCGATGTCCCGCACGATCCGTTTTCACAAGTTTGGTCCGGCCGAGGTGCTCAAATGCGAAGAGCATGCGGCTGCTCAGCCAGGTCCTGGCGAAGTGCAGGTGCGTGTCGAGGCAATCGGCATCAGTTGGTACGACACCCTGTGGCGCCAGAATCTGGCGTCGTCCCAGGCACGTCTGCCTTCGGGCCTCGGTCATGAAATGGCTGGCGTGGTCACTGCGGTGGGCGCTGATGTCGAAGACCTGTCCGTCGGCGACAAAGTGGCCAGTTTTCCTGCAGAAAGCCCGAACGACTATCCGGTGTACGGCGAGTCCATCGTCCTGCCACGCACCGCGCTGACCCGTTATCCCGATGTGCTCAGCCCGATCGAAGCGAGCGTGCATTACACGCCGCTGCTGATCGCCTACTTCGCTTATGCCGATCTGGCGCGGGTCAAACCGGGTCAATTTGCGCTGGTGACTGACGCCAGCCACTGCGCCGGCCCGTCTTTTGTTCAATTGGGCAAGGCGCTGGGTGTGCGAGTGATCGCGGCGACCAAATCGGCGGAGGAGCGGGAGTACCTGCTGTCCCTCGGTGCGGAGAAGGTCATCGTCACAGAAGAGGAAGATCTGTTGATGCGCATCAACAAGATCACCGACAACCGCGGCGTCGATGTGGTGTTCGATGGTCTTGGCGGCCCGCAGATGTCGTTGCTCGGCGATGTGCTGGCGCCACGCGGCAGTCTGGTGCTGTACGGCCTGCAAGGTGGCAACCAGACCCCGTTCCCGGCGTGTGCGGCGTTTCAGAAGAATATCCAGTTCTTCGTGCACTGCATCGGCAACTTCACCGGCAAGCCGGAGCTGGGCATTGTCCAGGACCACGTCGCTCTGCAGCGTGCTTTGCGTGACATCAACCAGTTGACCGCTGACCGCGTGCTCCTGCCGCTCAAGACTCGTGTATTCCCGTTCAACGAGTTCGTCGAAGCGCATCGCTACATGGACGAATGCCCATGCCGCGAGCGAGTGGCCCTGCAAGTGGAAACCGCGTAAATCCGCTCATCAGAGTCCGTGGCCCCCACGGACTCTTTTCTGTTTATACCCTCCGCTGTCAGTAAACCCTCCCCGACATCGAAGCATTGGCCTTTTCAGTAACTGAACTGGTTTTTGCCGTTCATCTGTATCTTCTAATCACACTATAAGCACTGATAATTGAATGATTACTTTCATCTCAAGGAATGAGCTATGGCTGTGCATTCAATTTGTCCGAGGCAATATCAAATGGCTGGCTCAGCTGGCTTCGTCAATTTCTGTTTAATTGCTGTAGGGCGATTCGGAAGTTGCTTCTCTTTTTCTTGTAATGATTTGGCGTGGGACGTTGTGGGAAGTTTCCTCAGAACATTGTTGAGTGACGAAGGGCCAATGAATACGGGTGGTTGAGCGTCCAGCCTGGCATCTGGAAGGCTTTGTTCAGGTGAAGTGTTTCAAATAACTACAACTTTGTAAGTGTTAGCATTTCAGCGTCTATTACTTATTGATCCAATTGCCGCGCGCCTACTGTCATGTCTGCGCGGCATGAAACTTTTGATACCGGGTAAATACCGATGAGCACGATCCATGATCAGGCAATGAACTATGTCTATCAGCAAGTATTGCAGCGTTTGCTGAGTTTCTTTTCCCGAGCCGAGCGCACGGCATTGCAATTGCTGATACAGCGCTTGGTGGTGGCCGCAGGCGGCATGGAAAACATTGGGCAATTCAAGGTGCTGGTGCCTCAGTCCGGCCTGCGGGACGGCTGCTATACCCTGGCCTTGCTCCGGGCCGCTCAGTTGACCATTGCCGGCCGTGCTCCGGCGACCTTTCAGCTGCGCGTGGCTTCCCTGCGCTGGAATGGCGACAGCCCGCTCGCCCTGCAAAACCTGCATCGCAGCTACAGCGCGCTATTCCTTTATGACGATCCGCGGGTCGAGGTGCTGATGGTGGATAACCGCGAGGTCCTGCCGTTCGACCATCGCACGCCTGTCAGCAATGAAGGGCGCGAGGCCAGCCGGGTCAATCTGCTGCTGGTGGGGCACTGTCGCACCTGGCTGGAAACACCTGAATTATGGGATGACGCCTACCTGGCGACGGCCGAGTACTACAGCCAGATCGCGCGCTGGAACAACGGCGTCGACGCCATGATCAGCACCGAAACCAAAGGCAGTCAGCAGCATTTCCTCGAAGGCCTGAACCGCGCGATGCAGCGAGTGGCAATACCGGCTCCAGGCCTGGTCAATGCCGGATTCGAAACGCTTTTTCCTCTGCTCGACGAGCTCGGTGATGACTTTTATCGGGAACTGCGTGCCGATGATGACCGGACCGTGTGGCGACCGGAAGGTGAATTCGAAGCCTGCCGGCGCACCAGTTTTATCGACATCAACGACATGATGGTCGGCAAGCTCGAGGACCGCTGGCCGCTGTTGGGCGAGTTTCTCGGTTATGAACCTGATGATCTCGCGCTATACCAGGGCGAAGCGGTGTTTGCTGATCCTCTGATCTCGGCACATGTGCGAGGTTTGTACGCACGGTTCATCGAGGGGCGCGCCTATGAGGCGGGCATCGACGATTACGTCCGGCACACGCTGGCCGACATGCGGCGAAAGCAGGTTGCCGAAACCGTCTGCGAGCACTTGCTGGCCAGCTACGACAACGCCGGCGGGCCAGAACAACTGCGGATGCTTGCCGAGGATTACCTCAGCAATGGTTTCGGATTGACCGAAACTCAGTTGGCGTGCCTGCTGTTTGCGCCGTTCATCGACAACGGCAAAGGTCTCGAACGCTTCCTGCGCAATTGTCATCCCGGCATGCTGGTCGCCATGCCGGACCTGCACCGCGCCATGCAGGGTCTGCACGCACCTGAGCAGGTGATGAAGTGGCTGACGGAAGTCAGCGGCTTGCCAGTCAGGCTGTTGAACCGCCTGTATGCAATGGGTCCTGTGCAGATTGATGCACCTGCGCAATTCTCCTCGGAGAGTTCGGGTTCGGACGAGGCGCGTTCGGCTGCGCCGTTCGAGCGGTCGACGGAACGCTGACGGTGAGCCAGAGCCTGGATTGTGAACCAATATCTACGGAAATGAGGGTGTGAAGGGCGCGCGGGACAACGACTTTGTTTATCAGGCAGTTTATCGATATCTGACAACGTTGATTGATGCTGCCGGGGGTGGTGCGGCGGTACGCATGCCTTCCTTGCGACAACTGGCGGACCGGCTGAATGTCTCCATCTCAACGGTGCAATACGCCTATTCGCTTCTGGAAAAGGAAGGCCGGGTCTATTCGATCGCCAAGTCAGGGTATTACGCGCAAGCGCAGTTCAGCATGGATGCACCCGGCAACGGCAATGACCTGCTGGAGACCGTGTACGTCAACGCCAGGCGTCCCGGGATGTGTGTGTTGAGTGCTGACGAACCGGCCTCGCTGCAACCGTTGGACAGTCCGTTGCTGACCTCGGAACGTGAGCTTTTGCGTCAATACCCGCGTCAGTTGCAGACATTCGTGCAGCCTTGCGGTGAACTGGAACTGCGGGTTGCGCTGGCGGCGCGGTATACCAGCTCGACAGAGCACTTCTGGCATGCCGATGACATTTATATCGGCGCTGATCTGCGTGGCGTCCTGGAGATTCTGATTTCGGTGCTTGGATTGCGTCAGGCCACCGTGATTGTCGAATCACCGTGCGACTGGGTCATCCTGCGCCTGCTCGAGTCGTGCGGAGTACGCGTGATCGAGTGGCCATTGCTTGCCCGAGGCGTGCTCGATCTGTCGGCACTCGAATCACTGCTGAAGAACGAGCCGGTTCGTTTGATCCTGCTGTCTTCCGTACTGAGCATGCCCCAAGGCAACGGTTTCACTCGCGAGTGTCAGCAGGCCACGGCGCAGTTGCTCAATCATCATGGCGTCTGGGTACTGGAAAACGACTGCTACAGCGAGCTTGACGAGCGCAATGATTCGCAGCGTTTGCGCAGTTGGCTCGATCCTGATCGTCTGCTGGTGTTTTCCACTTTCGAGAAATTCATCGGCGCCGAAGCACCATTCGGCTTTGTCTTGTCGCGTCACTGGCGCGAGGAATTGCAGCGCCATTTTCTGCTGCGGGCGTTTCGCTTGTCGCCCATTCGCCAAAAGGCGATTGCGCGGCTGTTGAATGGCGGACGGCTTGATCAGCATTTATTCGTGTTGCGGCGAATGCTGGGTGAGCGGCGAGCCGTGTTGATCCAGACACTGCGCGAACGCCTGGGCGATACCCTGCAGATTGGCGAGCCGCCGGGCGGGGCGACGGTGTGGGTGCGTTCGTTACGCCCGGTCGACATGGCAAGCGTGTTTCATCGCCTGCTCAAGCAACAGATCATCGTGGCGCCGGGCGAGCTGTTCAGTCTGCAGGGCTTGCATGCGGATCATCTGCGTTTGAGCGCGCTGAACCATGGCGAGCGGGATTTGCCGAGTGTCATCGGCTTGCTCGGCGATGCCTTGCGCCTGTCGCCCGGCCAATAACGTTAAAAAACATCGGGCGAGTTTCGGATACATCCCGTCGCACAGTGGTCAAACTGCCAGTAAACTGCGCTGCATTTCCTGAACCACTCCGATTTCAGAGGTTTTTGCATGACACTCAGTCCTTTTGCGGGCAAACCGGCACCGGCAGAACTGTTAGTCGACATCCCGCGACTGGTTACGGCCTATTACACCGGCCAGCCTGATGCATCGATTTCTACCCAGCGAGTGGCGTTCGGCACGTCCGGCCACCGCGGCAGTTCGTTCGATTTGAGTTTCAACGAATGGCACGTTCTGGCCATCAGCCAGGCGATCTGCCTGTATCGCGAAGCCCAGGGCATCACCGGCCCGCTGTTCGTCGGCATCGACACCCATGCACTGTCGACCCCGGCGGGCGCCAGCGCACTGGAAGTCCTCGCCGCCAACGGCGTCACCGTGATGATCGCCGAAGGCGATGAGTACACACCGACCCCGGCAATTTCCCACGCCATTCTCTGCTACAACCGCGGCCGTACCTCCGGCCTGGCTGACGGTATCGTCATCACGCCGTCGCACAACCCGCCACAAAGCGGTGGCTACAAATACAACCCAACCAACGGTGGCCCGGCCGATACCCACATCACCAAGTGGATCGAAGCCAAGGCCAACGAGCTGCTGGCGAACAAACTGGCCGGGGTCAAACGCATCAGCTACGAGCAGGCGCTCAAGGCCAGCACGACCCATCGTCACGATTACCTGAACACCTATGTCGCCGACCTGATCAACGTCATCGACTTTGATGCCATCCGTGATGCCAAGCTGCGTCTGGGTGTCGATCCGCTGGGCGGAGCAGGGGTGCGCTACTGGTCGGCCATTGCCGAACACTATCGTCTCGACCTGGAAGTGGTGAATAAACAGGTCGATTCAACGTTCCGTTTCATGACCGTCGACTGGGACGGTCAGATCCGTATGGACCCATCGTCCAGCCACGCGATGCAGGGCCTGATCGGCCTGAAAGAGCGTTTCGACGTGGCGTTTGCCTGCGACCCGGATCACGACCGCCACGGCATCGTCACGCCGTCCGGTGGTTTGCTCGCGCCGAACAACTATCTGGCGGTATCCATCGACTACCTGTTCCAGAACCGTCCGCAATGGCGCGCTGATGCCGCTGTCGGCAAAACCGTGGTCAGCAGCGGCCTGATCGACCGCGTGGCCAAGCGCCTGGGCCGTCGTCTCTACGAAGTGCCGGTCGGTTTCAAATGGTTCGCCGATGGCCTGTTCGATGGTTCGCTGGGTTTTGGCGGTGAAGAGAGTGCTGGCGCTTCGTTCCTGCGCAAGGATGGCGGCGTATGGAGCACCGACAAGGACGGTCTGATTCCTGCCTTGCTCGCCGCTGAAATGACGGCGCGCACCGGGCGCGATCCAAGCCAGGCCTACCGCGCGCTGACCGACGAACTGGGCGAACCGTTCTCGGTACGCGTCGACGCCAAGGCCAACCCTGAGCAGAAGGCACTGCTGAGCAAGCTGGCGCCGGAGCAGGTCACCTCGACCGAGCTGGCAGGCGAGAAGATCCAGAGCATCCTCAGCCATGCACCGGGCAACGATCAGGCCATTGGTGGTCTGAAAGTCATGACCGAAAACGGCTGGTTCGCCGCGCGCCCTTCGGGCACTGAAGACATCTACAAGATCTACGCCGAAAGCTTCCTCGGCGACGACCACCTCAAGCAACTGGTGGCCGAGGCGCAAACTTTGGTAGATGGCGCCATTTCCAGCAAATGATGCGCACATGAAAAAGGGCAACCGTGAGGGTTGCCCTTTTTTATTGCCTGCAGATCAAGCCAGGTCGACCAGTACGATCTCGCTGTCTTCGATCGCCGTGACCGTCAGCACTTGCTCATGGGCTACCGCCACACCGTCACGCGCTTGGGCACGCAAGCCATTGACCTCGATCACGCCGGTGGCCGGAACCAGATAGGCGCGACGCCCTTCGTCGAGCCGGTATTCGGCGGTTTCACCGGCCTTGATGTTCGCCGCCACCAGGCGCGCATTGGCGCGAATGTGCAGGCTCTCATCGTCGCCGTCTTTGCCGCTGGCCAAGGTGACAAAACCTTCGCGCTCGCCTTTGGGAAACGGCTTGGCTCCCCACGACGGCGGCGCACCGGTTTCGGTCGGCAGAATCCAGATCTGGAAGATCTTGGTTTCCTTGTCTTCGAGGTTGTACTCGCTGTGGGCGATGCCGGTGCCGGCACTCATCACTTGTACATCACCGGCTTCGGTGCGGCCCTGGTTGCCCAGATTGTCCTGGTGCGTGATGGCACCTTCACGCACGTAAGTGATGATTTCCATGTCGCGGTGCGGATGCTGCGGGAAACCGGTGCCTGCGGCGATGATGTCGTCGTTCCACACGCGCAAATTGCCCCAGCTCATACGCTGCGGATCGTAGTATTCAGCAAACGAAAAGTGGTGATGCGCGTCCAGCCAGCCATGATGGGCGCCGCCCAGCGAGCTGAAGGGTCTGAGTTCAAGCATGATCGTCTCCTTAAATTAGGTTCGTCAGGGGGCGGGCCCCGTGGTTGATGACGACGATCATCTATCAGCCAATCATCGATAAAAAGCGCAAAAACTGCCGCATCATGATCAGGTTATTTGATAGGAATTTGCCCCAAAATCGTCTCATCCGACTTTCAATTCGTCGCCTAAACCGATGACCTGTAAGCATTTCGCTAGAACTCATCAGCAAATCCAGACACCATAGCCGCCACAGCCTCACACCCTGGAGTCCGTCAGCGTGGCGCAACACACCCCCGATCTTCCCCCTGAACTTCGTCCACTGGCCGAGATGCCCTGGTTCAAGCGTCTGGCCGCGCGATTCTTTGGTCACGGTCTGACCAAGCTGCGCGCGCAGCACCGGGCATCGTGGCTGCACGGGCAAGCTGACGGATTTCGCAGTGGCCACACAGCCGGCGTCGAATATGGTTTCAAGGAGGGCAAGCTTGAGGGTCTGGAGGAAGGCCGCCAGGTTCTGCTGATTCGCGACAGCCGCAACACCGAGCATCGGCCGCCCAGCGTCGATAACAACCTGTTCGATGACTGGCGCCTGCCGCTCACCGCCGAATTGAAAAAACGCATCAAGGCTGACGTCGCTCGTTTGCTCCCGGCCCACGCCCAGCCCAGCGCCGCGCAATGGAAAATGATCTTCAGCGATACGCCGTCCACCTCGGTGGTCGCCGGTGCGGGCGCCGGCAAGTCGACCACATTGGTGCTGCGCATACTGTTGCTCAGCCATTATCTGGGTTTTGAGCTGGATTCGATGACTGTGGTGACCTTCACCCGTGAATCGCGCAAGGACTTCATCAACAAGCTCATCGAAATATTCACGTTGTGGGGGCAGCCGCTGAACCTCAAGCAGGCGCGCGAACTGGTGCGAACCTTCCACTCGCGCATCCTGCCGATGGTGCGCAGCCTGCCGGGTTTCGAGCGCTTGCAGGCCTTCGAGAACCTCAGCGATCGCCCGCAAAGTGGCGCAGAGGAGGTCGACAGCAATCCGTTTGACCTGCGGATCAACGACGCGCAACGGCAGCAACTCAATGCCTGCTACCACCGCTTGTTCAACGAGGATGAGCGTTTCCGCCAATTGATCCAGCCGCTGTCCCGCGCGGGTTTGCAATTAAAGGAACTGGAGCGCGATCATCCCGATGTGCAGAAACGCATGGCGGTCACCGAACTGGCGGCCAAGCGCGATGAAGAGCTCTGCGATGTCATCGAGGATCTGTGGTTTCGCGCCGGTGCGTGGCCTATCCAAGGCATTGAGCCGAGTCGGCAAACGTTTGAAATCAACGGCTCGAAGTTCCACGCTCATGGCTATATTCCCAGCCTCGATGCCTGGGTGGTGCTCGGCTTTGATCCCAAGGAAAACGCCCAGCTGACCCGACCCAACGCCAAGCTGAGTGTCCGCGCAGAATGGGCGGTCAAGCACACCCTGTTTCAAGCTTTCTGCCGTAAGCCATTGATATGGCTGGATAGTTACGAGTCATTCAGGCGCGTTCTTGCGACGTTGGCCGGAGATGCCAGCGCCGGTCCCGGATTTGATTACAAGGTCAAGGGCGAGCTGGCATCCGCGCCATTGCTGGACTGTTTTGTCGCCGCGGCGGGCTTCATCGAAAACCTCGGCCTGGATGTGCCGGACGCGGTCAGCCGGATGAGCTTCGCCAAGGACGATCCTGATCGTTTTTTCTTTGAGGCCCTGAGCCTGTTCTGGCGCGCATTTGAAGATCACCTGCTGGATCAGAAACCGCCAGTGATGACCTACAACCGCATGTTCGCGTTGTTCAGCGAACACTCGCCGGACAACCTCAAGCTGCTCAGCGATGAGTTGCTGCGGCCGATGGCGCATTTGATGATCGACGAATTCCAGGACGTATCGCCGCAGATCGTTTCGTGGATTCGCGCCAGCCTCAATGAAATCCGCAGCCGTGGCCCGGCCATGCACGTTGGGCGAGGGGCGCAGCGGTCGTCGCTATTGTGCGTCGGTGATGACTGGCAGTCGATTTACGGCTGGCGCGGCAGTTCGCCGAGCTACTTCATGGAGTTCAACAAGGAGTTTCCTTCGCCGAGCACCACGCGGGTGATGCTCAGTGACAACTACCGCAGTCATCAACACATCATCGATGCCGCCGAGCACATTGTCCGCGCAGCGCCGGCCATCGCAGGCAAGAAGGCCAGGGCCAGTGGTGAGCCCAAACCATTGCAGCCGGTCAACGTGCTTGAGCGGAATGACGAGGCGCTGGGTCAACGGCTGGCCGAACATTACCGCCGCGGCGATTCGATCTTGATGCTCTATCGAAAAAGCAGCGATAAGTTATTGATTGAGCAGCATATTCAGCCTGTAATTAATGTGGATTCGAGCTTGCCCTATGATGCGCGGCGGCTGAAACAGCTGACCTATCACAGCGCCAAAGGCTTGCAGGCTGATGCGGTATTCCTGCTGGGTGATTGCCAGCATCTGACCAGTTCTCCGTACAAGAACCAGGTGTATCGCATGGCGGGATTGGGCAAAAGTGGCGATAGCGAGCCGTACGACAATGCGCAAAAAGACGAAATCCTGCGCCTTGCCTACGTTGGTATTACGCGCGCCGTCAGCCATTGCTACTGGTACGTCGAACCGCAGGAAACCCAAGCGGTAAACATGCCGAGGGCATCGGATCGAGTTGCCAAGGGCAAGCCGTTCTTCGTCGATCATCGAACCGAGAAGGCCAGCGCCTGATCAATAAAAAAGCCCGCATCGCTGCGGGCTTTTTGTTTTAAATCAGGCGGTTATGCGTAGTTCTTGAGAGATTCCGGAGGAGTGAAAGCTTCCAGCTCATCTTCGATGGCCTCGATGATGCGCTCGACGTCCGCCGCGTTCATCACCGTTGCGCAGGGAATGCCGGCAATGGCGATCATGGTTTCGCCGCTGGCACGATCAAACAGACGGGCGATCAGGCTGCCCGGCGCATCCATCGTCGCCTCGAAACCCATGGGATGAAAATGCCAGCGCATCAGCTGGCAAGCATTTGGAAAGGTGACTTTGCTGAACCCTTTATTCATGGTGTTGCCCGCCTGCTTCATCGAGCGCTTCCTTTTGCTCATGTTAGGTGGGAAGAGCCTTCATTGGCTCAACCAGTGCTTGAGCTTTAAAAGTAGCATCCGTGTGTGAAAAAACTGTGAGTTTTTTCAGTCCGTTTAGCGATTGATTCGCATTTTTTGATGTAAGTCACTGGCTCATCGATTATCGCCAAAACGCCACCATGGATTTTTCATTGAAGCGGCAGAGGAAGTTGGGCAAGCTCGGTTCTTTTTTGCCGAGCCGCTTATGCACGCCGATGACGACGGCCCAGAACAGACCCAGGCCACGGCCGCCACGGTCATGCGCTATCACCTGAGCTGGAAACACCGGGATCTGGACAGCGTCATGGCGCTTTATCACGCCGATATCCAGTACAACGATTTCTTTCAGAATCGCGTACTCAGACTGGATGAGTTACGCGAGTACGTGCGCGTGAGCATGCCGCGAGAATCCGACGAACTGCTCGAGCATTGCGACCGCATTCGGGTGGATGGCAATACCGCGTTCATTCAGTACGAAGTGACCTTGCGTGGCGGCGATGGTTTGGTGTCGTTCCGTTCCAGCGAAGCGATCACGGTCAAGGACGGCCTGATATGGCGCGTCAATGAATACGCCTCGCTGGTGCGTACCCAAACCAACGGCAGTTCGGCACCGAGCCGTCCGGCGGTCAGTCGTCTCGGTCTGTCACCGCGCCAACTGAGCTTCATGGCCGAAGACCTGCAGCAGTATTTCGAGAAGCAGCAGCCTTATCTGGACCCTGAGCTTGACCTGCAAAGGGTGGCGAAGGAGTGCGGGTACAGCCGCAATCAGATTTCCTATCTGCTCAATCAGGTACTCGGGCAAAGCTTTTATCGCTACGTCAACCAGGCGCGCCTGCAGCATTTGCTGCGTGCACTGGACAGCGCCGCACCGCCATTGCGCGTCGACGAGCTGGCGTTTGCCGCCGGTTTCAATTCGCTGTCGGCGTTTTACAAATGCTTTCGCGAGCACACCGGCCAGTCGCCCAAGGCCTACGCCAAACAAATTTCTCTGCGGGCACGCGCGCAAGACATCCACTGACGGCAGCCACTAGGATCGACGCCATCGAAGGTTTTCAGTGGCGGAGTCTGGCATGTCGGCGTGGCGCACGATCAGTTTATGGATGGATCAGCTCGATGAGCCGCTGCTGGCGCGCCCTGCGTTAGAGCGGGACCTGGATGTCGACGTGGCGATCATCGGCGCCGGTTACACCGGACTGTGGACGGCGTACTACCTGAAAAAACAGGCGCCCGGCCTGGATATCGCCATCATCGAGGCGCAAACCGCCGGGTTCGGTGCGTCCGGACGCAATGGCGGCTGGCTGATGGGTAACTTGCTGGGCGAGGATCGCTTGCTCGCAGGCTTATCGCCGCAGCAGCGCAGGGCTTCGTTTGATCTGCTGCACAGCATCCCCGATGAAGTGGAGATCGTCGTTGAACGCGAAGGCATCGACTGCGATTACCGCAAGGGCGGGGTGCTTTATTGTGCCGCGCGCTACCCAGAGCAGGAAACCGTTCTGCGCGATTACCTGAGCAAGCTGCATGCCCAAGGCCTGACTGACGACGATTACCGCTGGCTGAGTCCCGATCAACTGGCTCAGCAGATCCGCGTGGCCAAGCCCTACGGCGGCATCTTCGCCCCCCATGTCGCGACCATTAACCCGGCGAAACTGGTTCGTGGTCTGGCGCGGACCGTGCAGAACATGGGCGTGAAAATCTACGAAAACAGCCCGGTCACCCACTGGCAACCCGGCAGTCTGCGTACCGCCAAGGCCAGCGTGCGCAGCCGTTGGATCGTCCCGGCGGTGGAAGGTTATTCGGTGACCTTGCCGCCACTTGGCCGTTATCAATTGCCGGTGCAAAGCCTGATTGTCGCCACCGAGCCGCTGTCCGCTGCGACCTGGGACGAAATCGGCCTCAATCGCGGCCAGGCCTTCAGTGAATTCAGCCGTCAGGTCACCTATGGCCAGCGCAGTGCCGACAATCGTCTGATCTTCGGCGCCCGTGGCGGTTATCAGTTCGCCGGCAAGCTGCGCCATGACTTCAACCTCACCCGCGATGAGGTCGAACTGCGCCTCTATCTGTTCGGCGAACTGTTCCCGCAGCTGAAAAATGTGCAGATCACCCACGCCTGGGGCGGCAACCTTGGCATGTCGCGGCATTTCAAGCCGCACATGCTCTGCGACCGCGCCAACGGCATCGCGTTGTCTGGCGGTTATGGCGGCGAGGGCGTCGGTGCCAGCAATCTCGGCGGCCGGACGCTGGCCGATCTGATTCTTGAGCGCGACAGCGAGCTGACCCAACAACCGTGGGTCCTGCCCGACGGTGGCATTCACGCGCTGCGTGCCTGGGAGCCAGAGCCATGCCGCTGGCTCGGCTACAACGCGATCATCAAAAGTTTCGTGCATGAAGACCAGACGCTGGCCAATCCGGCGACCGCGCCCTGGCGGCGCAAGCTCGCCAGCCAAGTCGCCGGGTTCATGGAAGGTTTCATGCACTGAACGTCGTTTCCCTCAACAAACAGGTCACGCCATGAGCATCACCCAATTCAAGAACACCGCCGGGCTCGAACTCGAGGAGTCCAACCCGGTCGCCGTGCCCCTCGGCGAACCTGTCGCAATTGCCTCGACCACCAGCGTCGAGCGCGACGACGGTGTCGAAACCGGCGTCTGGGAATGCACCCCGGGCCGCTGGCGGCGGCAGATCACCGCGCAGGAGTTCTGCCATTTCATTTCCGGGCGCTGCACCTTCACCCCCGACGGTGGCGGCGAAACCCTGCACATACAAGGCGGCGACGCACTGATGTTGCCAGCCAACACGCTCGGGATCTGGGATATCCAGGAAACCGTGCGCAAGAGCTACGTGCTGATTTTCTGATTGTTCGATCCTTTGATTGCCTGCCAACAAAAAAAGCCCATACAGGAATCGCCCCATGATCCAGAAAACCCTCGCATTGGCGCCGCTGCTGCTGGCCGCTTCCGTCAGTCACGCGGCCGAGACGGTCAAGGTCTACAACTGGTCCGACTACATCGCCCCGGACACCACGAAGAATTTCCAGAAAGACACGGGCATCGGCGTCACCTACGACGTCTACGACAGCAACGAAACCCTCGACGGCAAATTGATGACCGGCAAATCCGGTTACGACGTGGTCTTCCCGTCGAACCACTTCATGGCGCGGCAGATTCAGGGTGGGGCGCTGAAGAAACTCGACAAGAGTCAGTTGCCGAACTGGAAGAACCTCAACCCGGCACTGCTCAAAGCCTTGCAGACCAACGACCCGAACAACGAGCACGGTTTCCCTTATCTGTGGGGCAGCACCGGCATCGGCTACAACATCGCCAAGGTCAAAGCGGTGCTGGGCGACGACGCGCCGGTGGATTCCTGGGATCTGATCTTCAAACCCGAATACATGGAAAAACTGCAAAAGTGCGGCGTGGCGATCCTCGACAACGGCCCGGAGCTGCTCCCGGCGGCACTTAACTACCTCGGCCTGCCGCACCACAGCAAGAATCCCGAAGACTACAAAAAAGCCGAAGCTTTGCTAATGAAAGTGCGGCCCTACGTCAGCTACTTCCATTCCTCGAAGTACACCAGTGACCTGGCCAACGGCGACATCTGCGTAGCAGTCGGCTTTTCCGGCGACATCCTGCAAGCGGAGAACCGCGCCAAGGAGGCCAAGAACGGCGTCGAGATCGGTTATGCGATTCCCAAGGAAGGCGCGGCCATCTGGTTCGACATGGTCGCCATGCCCGCCGACGCACCGGACGAAAAGGCCGGGTACGCCTTCATGAATTACCTGCTGCGCCCCGATGTCATGGCCGGCATCACCAATTACGTGCACTACGCCAATGGCAACGAACAGGCGGACACGCTCATCGATCCGGCGATCAAGAACGACACCAAGGTTTACCCGAGCGCGGAAATGATGGGCAAGCTGTTTGCGCTGGAAGCGATGCCGCTGACTATCGACCGGATCCGGACGCGGGTTTGGAACAAGATTCGTACCGGCAGCTGAGTTTTTTCAGGCCAACGTACAAGACCCCTGTGGGAGCGAGCCTGCTCGCGAAGCGGTTTGTCATTCGACTCTTATGTTGACTGGCTTGGCGCCTTCGCGAGCAGGCTCGCTCCCACATTTGTTATTCAATGAATCAGCATAGTTGATATCAAAGCACTGGCACCGCTGACTGAAAGTGTGACTTGCCCAACAAATTCAAACTTAGCGATATTTAATATTTAAATAGAAAATCGTCAGACAATTTGCGCCCTCGCTACAACTAAAAACAATCTTTCCTCCCCGCACGCTTTGTTTACGGCAGTTTCCTGATACCACCAAATTGGATCGCAAAAAAATCCTTTACGACAGATTTCCAATTGTGTCAGGTTCGTTACGCCTTCATTGGGCGAGTGATAGGACGATCTCGCCAAAGATCGTCCTGTCGGACAAAAACTGTTCCATTGCTAAACAAGGAAGTGTGTTTATGTCGAAAGTTAAAACCAATGCTGTTGATTCCGCCGAACAGGCTTTCCAGCTGGCCGCCTTCAGCTCGGCGTACAACCAGATCAATAGCTTCAGCCATCAGTATGACCGTGGCGGCAACCTCACGGTCAATGGCAAACCCTCGTACTCCGTCGACCAGGCGGCTACGCAATTGCTGCGTGACGGCGCTGCCTATCAGGACAAGGACAGCAGCGGCAAGATCGAACTCACCTATACGTTCCTGACCTCGGCCTCGAACAGCACGATGAACAAGCACGGGATCACCGGGTTCAGTCAGTTCAGCGCGCAGCAACAGGCGCAGGCCAAGCTCGCCATGCAGTCCTGGGCCGATGTGGCCAATGTCACCTTCACCGAGAGAGCCTCGGGCGGCGACGGGCACATGACCTTCGGTAATTACAGCGGTGGCCAGGATGGCGCTGCGGCGTTTGCCTATCTGCCGGGCACCGGCGCCGGTTATGACGGCACCTCGTGGTACTTGATCAACAGCGGTTACACGCAGAACAAGAACCCGGATCTGAACAACTACGGTCGTCAGACCCTGACCCACGAAATCGGCCATACCCTGGGCCTTGCTCACCCTGGCGACTACAACGCCGGCAACGGCAACCCGACCTACAACGACGCGACCTACGGCCAGGACACCCGTGGCTACAGCGTCATGAGTTACTGGAGCGAGAGCAACACCAACCAGAACTTCAGCAAGGGCGGCGTCGAAGCCTATTCGTCCGGCCCGCTGATGGACGACATCGCAGCCATCCAGAAACTCTACGGCACCAACACCACCACCCGCACCGGCGACACCACCTACGGCTTCAACTCCAATACCGGCCGCGATTTCCTCAGCGCGTCGTCGTCGAGCGACAAAGTGGTGTTCTCGGTGTGGGATGCCGGCGGCAAGGACACCCTGGATTTCTCCGGTTTCACCCAGAACCAGAAGATCAACCTCAACAGCGCTTCGTTCTCCGACGTTGGCGGCATGGTCGGTAACGTGTCGATCGCCAAGGGCGCGGTCATCGAGAACGCGATTGGCGGTTCGGGCAGCGATCTGTTGATCGGCAACAGCGTGGCCAACGAGCTCAAGGGCGGTGCCGGTAACGACATCCTGTACGGCGCTGGCGGTGCCGACAAGCTGTGGGGCGGCGCCGGTTCGGACACTTTCGTGTTCGCCGCCAGCTCGGACTCCAAGCCAGGTGCGATCGATCAGATCCTCGATTTTGTCAGCGGTCTGGACAAAATCGACCTGACCGGCATCACCAACGGTGCGGGCCTGCACTTCGTCAACAGCTTCACCGGTTCGGCCGGCGACGCAGTGTTGACCTCGTCGGGCGGCAATAGCCTGTTGTCGGTGGATTTCTCCGGGCATGGCGTGGCTGACTTCATCGTCAGCACCGTGGGCCAGGCAGCGACCAGCGACATCGTGGCGTGATGTGAAAGGAAAGCGGCGCCTCGTGCGTCGCTTTCTTCGCTTGCATCGGCCTGATCCCCGAGCAAGGCTACGAGCGGAAGTGAAATTTCCTATGACTCGATACGTTTTAACTGACACGACGATGGCATGGCTGATGGCAGTCACGCTGATGATGACCGGAGCGACAAGCATGGCAAGCAGCCTCAGACTCGAAGAACCCTCGGCATTCGCCGGGCGCTGGCAGGCCACATTGACCGGTCACAACGACACACCTGAAACGCGGTTGCTGCAAGACAAGCCGTCGAACACTTGCGTTGTCGATCTTGCGCCAAACAAGACCTTGGGCGAGGGCGCCGATTGTCTGGGCGCGTGGTTGAGCGAAGCCCCGATTGGCTGGTTTCCAGAACCCGATGGCATTGCCATCACTGGCAAGGAGGGTTCGAAAATCGCCTTTTTCAGCCGCCGGGGGGATGGCTCTTACACAAGCAGGTTGAATTCGCAATTGCTTATCTTGCTCGAACGCGTCGGGCACTAAGCGGTGGCTGGGTAGTTGCGCGAAGTTGATGTACTGCGATAACTGAGCGTTATAACCGCGAAGCCGATCAACTTGTTATGAAATTGTAAGCACTACTTGCAAATGATCTTTGGCAGGTACGCGAAATATCAATGGAATGCTCGTCCGCACCGACGAGACTATGAACTCAGGAAGAATCAATGAAGATGGCGAAGTCTCCGGCCGCTCCGTTAATCAAGGCATTGGGCGACTATAAAAGCATTCTGATCAGCGTCGGTTGTTTCACTGCGTTGATCAACGTGCTGATGCTGGTGCCGTCGATCTACATGCTGCAAGTTTACGATCGGGTGCTGTCGTCACAGAACGAAACCACTCTGGCGATGCTGTCGTTGATGGTGGTCGGGTTCTTCGCCTTCATCGGCCTGCTGGAAGTGATCCGCAGCTTTATCGTCATCCGCATCGGCAGCCAGTTGGAGCGGCGCTTCAATCTGCGCGTCTATCAGGCCGCGTTCGAGCGCAACCTGTTCAAGGGCGAGGGTAACGCCGGGCAGTCGCTGGGCGACCTGACCCACATTCGCCAGTTCGTCACCGGCCCGGCGCTGTTCGCCTTCTTCGATGCGCCGTGGTTCCCGGTCTATCTGTTTGTCATTTACCTGTTCAACGTCTGGCTCGGCGTGCTGGCCACGGCGGGCGCGCTGTTGTTGATCGCGCTGGCGTGCCTCAACGAATACATGACCAAAAAACCGCTGGGCGAAGCCGCCGGTTTTTCCCAGCAGTCCAGTCAGTTGGCTACCAGTCACTTGCACAACGCCGAAACCATTCAGGCGATGGGCATGCTCGGCTCGCTGCGCAAGCGCTGGTTCGGGGTGCATTCGCGCTTTCTCGGTTTGCAGAACCAGGCCAGCGACACCGGTGCGGTGATCAGTTCGCTGAGCAAGACCCTGCGCCTGTGCCTGCAATCGTTGGTGCTGGGCCTGGGCGCGTTGCTGGTGATCAAGGGCGACATGACGGCGGGGATGATGATCGCCGGTTCGATCCTGATGGGACGCGTGCTGAGCCCGATCGATCAGTTGATCGCCGTTTGGAAGCAGTGGAGCGGGGCGAAGCTGGCTTACCGGCGCCTTGATGCGCTGTTGCAGGCGTTTCCGCCTAGCGACGAGGCGATGGCACTGCCGGCACCGAATGGCCAGATCAGCTTCGAACAAGTCAGCGCCGGCCCGCCCGGGCAGCGTGCGGCCACTTTGCACATGGTCAATTTCACGCTGGGCGCTGGCGAAGTGCTCGGCGTGCTCGGCGCGTCTGGTTCCGGCAAGTCGACGCTGGCTCGAGTGCTGGTCGGCGTGTGGCCGGTTCTGGGCGGCACCGTGCGCCTCGACGGCGCTGATATTCACCGCTGGAACCGCGACCAGCTCGGCCCCTACATTGGTTATTTGCCGCAAGACATCGAGTTGTTCAGCGGCTCCATTGCCGAAAACATCGCGCGCTTCAGCGAAGCCGACCCGCAAAAAGTCGTCACCGCCGCGCAACAGGCCGGTGTCCACGAGATGGTCCTGCGCCTGCCGCAGGGCTACGACACGCAACTGGGCGAGGACGGCAGCGGCTTGTCCGGTGGCCAGAAGCAACGCGTGGCCCTGGCCCGCGCGCTGTACGGCACGCCGAGTCTGGTGGTGCTCGATGAACCCAATTCCAACCTCGACACCGTCGGCGAAGCCGCACTGGCCAGCGCCATTGCGCAACTCAAGGCGCAAGGCACCACGGTGATTCTGGTCACGCACCGTTCTTCGGTACTGGCTCAGGCTGACAAATTGCTCGTGCTCAACGATGGTCGTTTGCAGGCGTTCGGCCCGAGTCAGGATGTGCTCAAGGCACTTTCCGGTCAGCACGAACAGCAACGCGAAAAAGCCGCACAAACACCGGGCGGGCTCAGCATGAGCCGGCAGTATCAGCCCTCGACAAGGAATTCGGGTGTATGAGCAGCGCCAGCATGAACACTGAAAACGAAGCGAATATGGAACACGCCTACCTCACCGAGCGCCCGGAGCGCGATGCGAAATTCTTCGCGCGCATGGGCTGGATTCTGGCCATCGTCGGCGCTGGCAGTTTCTTCACCTGGGCGGCACTGGCGCCGCTGGATCAGGGCATTCCGGTGCAGGGCACGGTGGTGGTCTCGGGCAAGCGCAAGGCCGTGCAGTCGATGAGCAGCGGCGTGGTCAGCCGGATTCTGGTGCGCGAAGGCGAGATCGTGAAGCAGGGCCAGCCGTTGTTCCGCCTTGATCAGACGCAAGTGGCTGCCGACGTGCAATCGCTACAGGCGCAGTACCGCATGGCTTGGGCCAGCCTCGCGCGTTGGCAAGCTGAGCGCGACAACCTCAAGCAAGTCAGCTTTCCGGCCGAGCTGAGCAACGACCCGGACCCGCGCCTGGCGCTGGTGCTGGAAGGCCAGCGGCAACTGTTCAGCAGCCGCCGCGAAGCCTTCTCCCGGGAACAAGCGGCACTGCGCGCCAATATCGAAGGCGCCACCGCACAACTGGCCGGCATGCGCCGCGCCCGCAGCGACCTCAATGCCCAGGCCAGTTCCTTGCAGCAACAATTGAGCAACCTGCAACCGCTGGCCGACAACGGCTACATCCCGCGCAACCGCTTGATGGACTACCAGCGGCAACTGTCGCAAGTGCAGCAGCAACTGGCGGAAAACACCGGTGAAAGCGGGCGCGTGGAGCAGGGCATCCTTGAATCGCGCCTGAAGTTGCAGCAGCACGGCGAGGAATACCAGAAGGAAGTGCGCACGCAACTGGCCGATGCGCAGCTCAAAAGCGTGACACTGTCCGAACAGCTGACCTCCGCCGGTTTCGACCTGCAACACAGCGAGATCCTCGCCACCGCCGATGGCGTGGCAGTCAACCTCGGCGTGCACACCGAAGGCGCTGTGGTGCGTCAGGGCGAAACCCTGCTGGAGATCGTTCCGCAAGGCACCACCTTGGAAGTAGAGGGGCACTTGCCGATCAACCTGATCGACAAGGTCGGCACGCATTTGCCGGTGGACATTCTGTTTACCGCGTTCAACCAGAGCAAAACCCCGCGCGTGCCCGGCGCAGTCAGCCTGATTTCCGCCGACCAGATGGTCGATGAGAAAACCGGCGTGCCGTATTACGTGTTGCGCAGCAGCGTCAGCGATCAGGCCATGGAAAAGCTCAACGGCCTGGTGATCAAGCCCGGTATGCCGGCGGAAATGTTCGTGCGCACCGGTGAGCGTTCACTCCTCAACTATTTGTTCAAACCGCTGCTCGATCGCGCCGGTTCCGCGTTGACCGAGGAATAAGGATGTTCGGCTGTATGAAAAAGCTTTGCATGCTGGGGGCCGCAATGACGCTGCTCGCGAGTCACTCGGCAGTCGCGGCCATGGGGCCATTCGAGATTTACGAACAGGCGTTGCGCAACGATCCGGTGTTTCTCGGTGCAATCAAGGAGCGCGATGCAGGCCTGGAAAACCGCGCGATTGGCCGCGCCGGGCTGCTGCCACGGATCGGCTACACCTACAACAAGGGCCGCAACTCGTCCAAGGCGACGTCTCTGGATGATCGCGCGCGCAACCGCACCGATGAGCGCAACTACAACAGTTACGGCTCGGCGCTGACGGTGCAGCAACCGCTGCTCGATTACGAGGCTTACGCGGCGTATCGCAAAGGCGTGGCGCAGTCGTTGTTCGCCGACGAAGCGTTTCGCGGCAAGAGTCAGGAACTGTTGGTGCGCGTGCTGGATAACTACACCAAAGCCTTGTTCGCCCAGGACCAGATCGACATCGCCCAGGCGAAGAAGAAGGCCTACGAACAGCAGTTCCAGCAGAACGAACACATGTTCAAGCAGGGCGAGGGCACGCGCACCGATATTCTCGAAGCCGAGTCGCGCTATGAGCTGGCGACTGCCGAGGAAATCGAAGCGCGCAACGAGCAGGATGCCGCCTTGCGTGAGCTCGGGGCGCTGGTCGGCGTGCCGGCAGTGGACATCGGCGATCTGGCGCCGCTTGGTCAGCAATTCCAGACCTTCACGCTGCAACCGGCCAACTTCGACACCTGGCATGAACTGGCGATCAGCAACAACCCGAACCTCGCTTCGCAGCGTCAGGCCGTGGAAGTGGCGCGCTATGAAGTCGAACGCAACCGCGCCGGGCATCTGCCGAAAGTAAGCGCCTATGCCTCGATGCGCGACAACGAGTCGGAAAGCGGCAACACCTATAACCAGCGCTACGAAACCAACACCATCGGCCTGGAAGTCAGCGTGCCGCTGTACGCCGGCGGCGGGGTGTCGGCCTCGACGCGCCAGGCCAGCCGCACCATGGAACAGGCCGAATACGAACTGGATGGCAAAACCCGCGAAACCCTGATCGAACTGCGCCGACAGTTCAGCGCGTGCCTGTCCGGAGTGAGCAAATTGCGTGCTTATCAGAAGGCCTTGAAGTCGGCGGAAGCACTGGTGGTCTCGACCCGACAAAGCATTCTGGGCGGCGAACGCACCAATCTCGATGCGTTGAATGCCGAGCAGCAACTGTTCACCACCCGCCGGGATTTGGCCCAGGCACGCTACGACTACCTGATGGCCTGGACCAAATTGCATTACTACGCCGGGACGCTGAATGAGCAGGATCTGGCGCGGGTGGACGAAGCATTTGTGGTCGCGCAACAGCCCTCACCCTAACCCTCTCCCAGGGGGAGAGGGGACCGATCCGGGGAGATTGGCGAGATGCACCGATTTGAACGAGCTGTGCTGAATCCGTAATCGACTGGTTTTCCAGGTCGCTGAATAACTGAAGACAACACGGTCGGCTCCCTCCCCCTTTGGGAGAGGGCTGGGGTGAGGGGACCGATCCGGGAAGGTTGGCGAGATGCACCGATTTGAACGAGCTGTGCTGAATCCGTAATCGACTGGTTTTCCAGGTCGCTGAATAACTGAAGACAACACGGTCGGCTCCCTCTCCCTTTGGGAGAGGGCTGGGGTGAGGGGAACGGGCGACACCGCAGGATCTGAGGCTTTGCACCGAGACGTTAATGAGCAGGATTTGGCGCGGGTGGACGAAGCATTTGTGGTCGCGCAACAGCCCTCACCCTAACCCTCTCCCCAGAGGGAGAGGGGACCGATCCGGGGAGATTGGCGAGATGCACCGATTTGAACGAGCTGTGCTGAATCCGTAATCGACTGGTTTTCCAGGTCGCTGAATAACTGAAGACAACACGGTCGGCTCCCTCTCCCTTTGGGAGAGGGCTGGGGTGAGGGGAACGGGCGACACCGCAGGATCTGAGGCTTTGCACCGAGACGTTAATGAGCAGGATCTGGTGCGGGTGGACGAAGCATTTGTGGTCGCGCAACAGCCCTCACCCTGACCCTCCCAGAGGGAGAGGGGACTGACCGAGTGGCCTGCGATAGCTGCATCGACTTGAACGACCGAGCAGGCCGCAGGTTTAGACATCAACACAAATCGGCTCCCTCTCCTCGGGGAGAGGGCTGGGGTGAGGGGAACGGGCGACATCGCTATCAGCCCTGAACAAAACAACAAAAACGAGAATGATGACCATGGACGTACGCATCAAACCGATTTCGCTCGGCACGCTATTGCTGGTGACCTCGGCAACGCAGGCGCAATACCTGGAACCCGGCCAGCCCGGCAATCCGGCCAGTTGGCGCAGCGCCGAGTTCCTGCGCGACTGGGGCCTGGAACGCATGCAGGCCGATCAGGCCTACGCAGCCGGCATCACCGGCAAGGGCGTGAAAATCGGCGCGCTCGATTCCGGTTTCGATGCCGCCCACCCCGAATTCTCCGCCGACCGTTATCACCCGGTAACCGCCAGCGGCAGCTACGTCGATGGCTCAGCGTTCAACGTCGACGGCACGCTCAACCCCAACAACGATTCCCACGGCACCCACGTGGTCGGCACCATGGGCGCCGCCCGTGATGGCAGCGGCATGCACGGGGTGGCGTACAACGCGCAAATCTACGTCGGCAACACCAACAAGAACGACAGTTTCCTCTTCGGCCCCGGCCCTGATCCGCGTTATTTCAAAGCGGTCTACGACAGCCTCGCCGATGCCGGGGTGCGGGCGATCAACAACAGTTGGGGCAGTCAGCCGCCGGATGTCAGTTACCGCACTCTCGCGGATCTGCACGCCGCCTACGCGCAACACTGGAACAAGGGCACTTGGCTCGACGCCGCTGCCGATGTTTCGCGGCGCGGCGTGATCAATGTCTTCAGCGCCGGCAACAGCGGCTACCCGAATGCCAGCGTACGTTCGGCGCTGCCGTACTTTCAGCCGGATCTGGAAGGTCACTGGCTGGCGGTGTCCGGGCTCGATCAGAGCAATCAGCAGAAATACAACCAGTGCGGCATCGCCAAATACTGGTGCATCACCACACCGGGGGCGAAGATCGACAGCACCATTCCCGGTGGCGGTTATGCGATCAAGTCCGGTACCTCGATGGCGGCGCCGCACGCGACCGGCGCCCTGGCGCTGGTGATGGAGCGTTATCCGTACATGACCAACCAGCAGGCGCTCGAGGTGCTGCTGACCACCGCTACGCAACTCGATGGCGCGGTCACCGACGCACCGAACGAGCGGGTCGGCTGGGGCGTCGCCAATCTCAATCGGGCGATGCGCGGGCCGGGGCAATTGCTCGGTGCGTTCGACGCGAATCTGGGGGCAGGGCAGCGCGATGTCTGGAGCAATGACATCTCTGACAAGGCGCTGCTCCAGCGCCAGCGCGAAGACCTCGCCGAGCACAGCGCCTGGCAGCAAACCCTACAGGACAAAGGCTGGGAGAACGGTGTCCCGGCCGGCGCCAGTCAGCAGGAGCAGACCGATTACGCCGTCGGCATGCTGCGTGATGCGGCAGCGGCGAACCGGGTGTATGAGGGCAGCCTGATCAAGTCCGGCCCCGGGCAATTGCTGCTCAGCGGCGCAAATACCTATCGCGGCCCGACCACCGTCAACGGCGGTCTGCTGACCGTCAACGGTTCGCTGACCTCAGCGGTCACCGTCAACGGCAGCGGCACCCTCGGCGGCTCCGGACGCATCGGCGCGTTGACCGCCAACAGCGGCGGCCGGGTTGCACCGGGCAATTCCATCGGCACCTTGAACGTCGCTGGTGATGTGACACTCGCCCCGGGCTCGACTTACGCCGTTGAGCTGTCGCCCACCAGCAGTGACCGCATCGTCGCCGGCGGCACGGCAACCGTCAGCGGCGCCAGCGTCAGCCTGGCGCTGGAAAACAGCCCGACCTTGCTCAGCAGCGCCGAAGCGCAAAGCCTGCTCGGTCGCCAGTACAACATCCTGCAAGCGGCCGGCGGCGTGCAGGGGCAGTTCGCTGCAGTAGTGCCGAACTACCTGTTCATCGGCGGCGCCCTCGACTACGCCGCAAGCGGCATCCAGCTGAATATCCAGCGCAATGCCACAAGCTTCGCCAGCGTCGGGCAAACGCCGAACCAGCGTTCGGTGGCCGCTGCAGTTGAAGGTCTGGGCGCCGGCAATTCGGTTTACGAAAGTGTGCTTCGTGCACCGACTCAGGCCTCGGCGCAGCAAGCCTTCCAGCAACTGAGCGGCGAGATTTATCCGGCGCTGGGGACGATGCTGATCAATGACAGCCGCCAGTTGCGTGATGCGGTCGGCGAGCGGCTGCACGATGAATCGGCGACCCGCAGCAACGGCTGGATCAAAGCCCTCGGCGCCTGGGGCAGCACCGATTCGGGCCACGACACGGCCGGCTACAACACCTCGATCGGCGGCCTGCTGGCCGGTGTCGACGGCGCGCTGGACGAGCAGACCCGCATCGGTCTGGTCACTGGCTACAGCGACAGCTCCTTGAGCATGGGCTCGGGCACGCATTCTTCGGCGAAAGTCGACAGCTATCACCTTGGTGCTTACGCCGGGCACGACATCGGCGCCTGGCGCTTGAGCACTGGCGCGGCCTACAGCTGGCATCGCGGCGATGTGAAACGCGATCTGCAATACGACGAGGTCAGCGCCAAGCAGAAAGCCAAAGTTGACGCGACCACCACCCAAGTCTTCGGCGAAGCGGCGTATCGCTTGCAGCTGCAAACGTTGGCGCTGGAACCGTTCGCCAACCTGACCTACCTGCATCTGGACACCGAAGGCTTCACCGAAAAGGGCGATGCCGCTGCGCTCAAAAGCTCTGGAGATCGACGCGATGTGGCGCTGAGCACCTTGGGCGTGCGGGCGAGCAAAACCTTCAACCTTTCGAACCAGCAAGCGCTGGACGTCAGCGCGCGTCTCGGCTGGCAGCACAGCCTCAGCGATATCGAATCAGAGCAGCATTTGCGTTTTGCCAGCGGCGGCACGCCGTATTCCGTGGAAAGCTCGGCGCTGGTACGCGATGCCGCACTGGTCGGCGTGCAGGCCAGTCTGGCCTTGAGCAAGGACGTGCGGGTCAACCTCGATTACAACGGCCAACTGGCCAGCCGCGAGCAGCTGCATGGCGTTGGCCTGAGCCTGAACTGGCAGTTCTGATTGCATGTGTTTGAGTCACCGTGGCGAGGGGATTTATCCCCGCTCGACTGCGCAGCAGTCGCAAAACCTTGATCGTTCCCACGCGGAGCGTGGGAACGATCAAGGCAACCGGATTTTTCGCAACATCACTAAGGAAGGTCGTGGATGGATAACAACAATACCCCCGCGCAATCGGGTGGCCGCTTTGCCCTGAAAACCCTGACAGTCGCCATGCTCTGTGCCAGTGCGATGGCGCAGGCAGCGCCTTACGCGGAAAACGGCCGCAGCGGCGATCCGTCGAGCTGGCGCAGCAATGAATTCAAGGCTGACTGGGGCTTGGGCGCGATCGGCGCGGATTACGCCTACGCCGCCGGCTACACCGGCAAAGGCGTGAAGCTGGGCATCTTCGATCAGCCGGTCTACGCCGCACATCCGGAGTTCTCCGGCAGCAACAAAGTCGTCACCCTGGTCACCAGCGGCATTCGCGAATACACCGACCCTTACATCCCGGTAAAGGCCGGCGATGCGTTCCTCTATGACGGTTCACCCTCGGTCGGCTCCAACGGCAAGCTCGGCGCCCATGGCACGCACGTCGGCGGCATCGCGGCGGGCAGTCGCGACGGCGGGGTGATGCACGGTGTTGCATTCGGTGCGCAGATCATCAGCGCCGATAACGGCGACCCAGGCCCGGAAGACGGCATCGTGCGCGGCAACGACGGCGCGGTGTACAAGGCCGGTTGGGATGCGCTGATCGCCAGCGGGGCGCGGATCATCAACAACAGCTGGGGCATCGGCATCACCGACCGCTTCGACCTCGGCGGCCGCGATCCGGCGTATCCGCACTTCACCGTCAACGACGCGCAATTGCAATTCAACGAAATCCGCACGCTGCTCGGCACCAAACCCGGCGGCGCTTACGACGGCGCCATCGCCGCCGCTCGCAGCGGCATCGTCACCATTTTTGCCGCCGGCAACGATTACAACCTGAACAATCCCGACGCCATTGCCGGCCTGGGTTATTTCGTCCCGGACATCGCGCCGAACTGGATCACCGTCGCCGCATTGCAGCAGAACCCGGACACCGCCAGCGCCAATCCGTACGTGATCAGCACGTTCTCCTCGCGTTGCGGCTACACCGCCAGTTACTGCGTCTCGGCGCCAGGCACCAAGATCTACAGCTCGATCATCGAAGGCACCAACGCCGGCAACCTGACCACCAGCTACGCCAACTACAACGGCACCTCGATGGCGGCGCCGCATGTCGCTGGTTCCATCGCCGTGCTGATGGAGCGCTTCCCGTATATGTCCGGCGACCAGGACGCCAGCGTGTTGCGCACCACCGCCACCGACCTCGGCGCACCGGGCATCGACGCCTTGTACGGTTGGGGCATGATCAACCTGCGCAAGGCCATCGATGGCCCGGCGATGTTCGTCACCGAGCAGGACATTCCCGAAGAATTCCGCGTGCAGGGCGCTTATGGCTCCGGCCAGTTCGTGGCTGATTTGCCGGGCATCGGCGCGATCATCGACCAAGGCAAACCGACCGAGCGGGTGTGCAGCGATATCACTTGCGGCCTCGACACCTGGCGCAACGACATCGGCGGCCACGGCGGTCTGACCAAGCAAGGCATCGGCACCCTGGTGCTGACCGGCAACAACACTTACAGCGGTCCGACCCTGGTCAATCAGGGTCGACTGGCCATCAACGGTTCGCTGCAATCGGCGGTCACCGTCAACAATGGCGGCATCCTCGGCGGCAATGGCCGCATTGGCGCACTGGCTGTGAGCAGCGGCGGTACGGTGGCACCGGGCAATTCCATCGGCACCCTGAATGTGGCGGGGGACGTTACTTTCGCGCCGGGTTCGACCTACGCCGTAGAGCTGTCGCCGACCAGCAGCGACCAGATCGTCGCGGGCGGCAAAGCCGTCATCGACGGCGCCACGGTGAGCCTGTCACTGGAAAACAGTCCGACCTTGCTCAGCACCGGCGAAGTGCAAAGCCTGCTCGGCACTCGCTACAACATTCTGCAAGCGGCGGGCGGCATTGAAGGGCGCTTCGGGCAGGTCTTGCCGAATTACGCCTTCCTTGGCGGCACTCTGGATTATTCGGCGGGCGGCATTCAACTGGCGGTGGGGCGCAATGAGGCATCGTTCGCCAGCGTCGGTCTGACGCCGAACCAGCGCGCCGTCGGTGACGCCGCCGAACGTCTGGGTGCGGGCAACGCGCTGTTCGAAACCCTGTTGCTGTCGCCCAACGCGGCGTCGGCGCAGCAGGCCTTTCAACAGTTGTCCGGCGAGATTCACCCGGCCATCGGCACGCTGCTGATCAACGACAGCCGCTACCTGCGCGAAGCCGTCGGCGAGCGCCTGCGTGAGCGTGATCTGTTCAATGCCGATGCGCCGACTGATGATCGCAGCAACGTCTGGGTCAAGGTCCTCGGCTCGTGGGGCGAGAGTGACGGCGGACACGACAATGCCGATTCCAATAGCTCCATCGGTGGGCTGCTGGCTGGTGTCGACGGTCTGATTGCTGAAGATACCCGTCTCGGTTTCGTCACCGGTTACAGCGACAGTTCGTTGAGCATGGGCAGCGGCACGCATTCGTCGGCGTCGGTCGACAGCTACCACTTGGGTGCGTATCTGGGCCATGAAATCGACGCGTTGCGCCTGACCGTCGGCGGCGCCTACAGCTGGCATCGCATCGACGTCAAACGTGATCTGCAGTTCGGCGACGTCAGCGGCAAACAGAAAACCAAACGTGACGCGACCACCGCGCAAGTGTTCACCGAGGCCGCATACGATCTGGGCCTGCAACCGATGAACCTGGAGCCGTTCGCCAATCTGTCCTACGTGCACCTCAACACCGACAGCTTCACCGAGAAGGGTGACGCTGCCGCGCTCAAGGGTGGTGAAGACAACCGCGACGTGGTGCTGTCGACCCTCGGCGTGCGCGCCAAGCGCAGCTTCGCTGTGTCGGACAAGCATCAGCTGGAACTGGGCGCCAGCCTCGGCTGGCAGCACAACCTGAGCAGCGTCGATGCCGACAGCCATCTGGCCTTCGCCAACGGCAACAGCGCGTTCACCGTGCAGAGCGTGTCGATGGATCGTGACGCTGCTGTGGTCGGCGTGCGCGCCGGGCTGGCACTCAATCGCGAGGTGCGGGTCAACCTTGACTACAACGGCCTGATCGGTTCGAACGAAAAAGATCACGGCGTCGGTCTGACCCTCGACTGGCAGTTCTGAGGCGTAACCGGCAGCGCTTCTGGGCTGCCGGTTTTTCAAGGAAAAGGAGCGCTGCACATGGGATTGTTCGATTACAAAAATGCCGATGGCAAAGGGGTGTACAGCGACGCCATCGCACTGACGCTGTATGCCTACACGCCCACCGGCAAACCATTGCCGGCCACGGCGTGGGCACCGGTCGCCGCGACGGCGCTGGGCTATCAGGGCAAGGTCGGCGTGCAAGGCACGTTCTTCGGGGAACAGGATGGCTTCACCAGCGCCGAGGCCGAAGTGCTCGGCAAGTACGACGCCGCTGGCAAATTGATCGGCCTTGGCATTGCCTTTCGCGGCACCGGCGGGCTGGGTTACAGCGACACTTTCGGTGATCTGAAAAACAATCTGCTCGTGGCGGTCGGGCCGTCGGATTACGCGAGCAACTACGCGAAAAACGCTTTCGACAATCTGCTCAACGCCGTCGCCGATTTCGCGATCGCCAACGGCATTGCCGCCAGGGATGTGCTGATCAGCGGCCATAGCCTCGGCGGGCTCGGGGTCAACAGCGTCGCTGAATTGAGCGCGGACAACTGGGGCGGCTTCTACAAGGACGCCAGCTTCATCGCCTTCGCCTCGCCGACCCAGAGCAACTCCAGCACCCAGGTGCTCAATATCGGCTTCGAAAACGATCCGGTATTTCGCGTGCTCGACGGCACCACGTTCAGCACGGCGTCGATGGGCAAGCACGACAAGCCGCACGAATCGACCACCGACAACCTCGTCAACTTCACCGATAACTACGCCTCCACGGCGCAGAACCTGGTGCCGTTCAGCATCGCCAATCCGCTGAACTGGTCGGCGCACAGTTCGCTGGGCTACGCCGATGGCTTGAATCGGGTGATTGATTCGGCGTTCTACAACCTGACCGAGCGCGACTCGACGATCATAGTCGCCAATCTCGAAGAGGCATCGCGGAGCAAGACCTGGGTCGAGGACCTGGGCCGCAGCGGCGAGCCGCACAGCAGCAGCAGCACCTTCATCATCGGCACGCAGAGCAGCGACTGGCTCAAGGGCGGGGCGGGTAACGATTTCCTTGAAGGACTGGGCGGCGACGACCGTTTTCGTGATGACGGCGGCTACAACGTCATTTTCGGCGGGCAGGGCCATAACACCTTCGAACTGCAGAAACCGTTGCAGAACTTCAGCTTCGCCAACGACGGCGACGGCACGCTGTACGTGCGCGACGCCTACGGCGGCGTCAGCCTGACCCGCGACATCGGCGCGCTGGTCAGTAAAGAGGCCGGTTCGTGGTGGGGCAGCAAGGAAATCACCTGGGGCGTCACCGCCAAGGGCCTGAGCAACGGCAGCGAACTGACCCATTACAACCATTCGCTCAGCGGTGATGGCTACGGCAATGCCCTGCATGCCATGGCCGATGGCGACTGGCTGTTCGGGCTTGGTGGCGATGATCAACTGATCAGTGACAAGTCGCAGGTGACTTTCGTGGGTGGCGCCGGCAACGACGTGATGACGGCGGTGGGTGGCGGCAACACCTTCCTGTTCAGCGGCGCGTTCGGTTTCGATGCGATCAATGGTTATCAAGGCAGCGACAAACTGCTGTTCATGGGCGTCGCGGGCGCGGGACAGGGTTATGACTACAAGCAGCATGCCGCGCAGTCCGGCGCTGATACCGTACTGAAAGTCGGCGATTTTGCCGTGACGCTGATTGGCGTCGGCGTGGCTAACCTGACGGATTCGAGTTTCGTCTTTGCCTGATTCCGAAGGTGCAGGAGATCTCATTGTGGGAGCGAGCTTGCTCGCGAAAACGGTGGGTCAGGCGATTGTGATGTTGAATGTGCTGCCGCCTTCGCGAGCAGGCTCGCTCCCACAGGTGCGGCGTACACATGATCGTTCCCACGCTCTGCGTGGGAATGCAGCCGGGGACGCTCTGCGTCCCACAAGATCGCAGCCTTCGGCAGTTCCTACAGAGGCTGTGCAAGATGTAACGAATGCTCCGGAGCCTCGCGCTCTGGCTGTGAGCTATCTCTGACAATTCCAACAACAAGAGAGGCAATGGCAATGGGTGTATACGACTACAAGAACTTCGGCACAGCCGATTCCGCGGCGCTGTTCAGTGATGCCATGGCGATCACGCTGTATTCCTATCACAACCTCGATAACGGTTTCGCCGCGGGCTACCAGCACAACGGCTTCGGCCTCGGCCTGCCGGCGACGCTGGTCACTGCGCTGATCGGCGGCACCGATTCGCAAGGGGTGATCCCCGGTATCCCGTGGAATCCCGATTCGGAAAAACTGGCTCTGGAGGCCGTACAAAAGGCCGGCTGGACGCCGATCAGCGCCGCGCAATTGGGCTACGACGGCAAGACCGATGCACGCGGGACGTTCTTCGGCGAGAAGGCCGGCTACACCAGCGCGCAAGTGGAAATCCTCGGCAAGTACGACGCTCAGGGTCACCTCAACGAACTGGGGATCGCCTTTCGCGGCACCAGCGGTCCGCGCGAAATCCTCATCGGTGATTCGATTGGCGACGTGATCAACGATCTGCTCGCCGCGTTCGGCCCGGCCGATTACGCAAAAAACTACGTCGGCGAAGCCTTCGGCAATCTGCTCAACGATGTCGTCGCCTTTGCCCGGGCCAACGGCCTCAGCGGCAAAGACGTGCTGGTCAGCGGCCACAGCCTGGGCGGTCTGGCGGTGAACAGCATGGCTGACTTGAGCGCTGGCAAGTGGGGCGGGTTTTTCGCTGATTCCAACTACATCGCCTACGCCTCGCCGACCCAGAGCAGCGGCGACAAGGTGCTGAATATCGGCTACGAAAACGACCCGGTGTTTCGCGCCCTCGACGGTTCGACCTTCAGCAGTGCCTCGGTGGGTGTGCACGACGCGCCGCATGCCTCGACCACCGACAACATCGTCAGCTTCAACGATCACTACGCCTCGAACGCCTGGAACGTGCTGCCGTATTCGATCCTGAATATCCCGACGTGGATTTCGCACCTGCCCACTGGCTACGGCGACGGCATGACCCGCGTGCTGGAATCGAAGTTCTACGACCTGACCAGCCGCGACTCGACAATCATCGTCGCCAACCTGTCCGACCCGGCGCGGGCCAGCACGTGGGTGCAGGACCTCAACCGCAACGCCGAAACCCACAAGGGCAACACCTTCATCATCGGCAGTGACGGCAACGACCTGATCCAGGGCGGCAGCGGCAATGACTATCTGGAAGGCCGTGCCGGCAATGACAGCTTCCGTGACAGCGGCGGCTACAACGTCATTCTGGGCGGGCAGGGCAGCAACACCCTCGACTTGCAGCAGACGGTGAAGAACTTCGATTTCGCCAACGACGGCGCTGGCCACCTGTACATCCGCGATGCCAACGGCGGGATCAGCATTACCCGCGACATCGGCAGCATTGTCAGCAAAGAGCCGGGGTTTCTCTGGGGCGTGTTCAAGGACGACGTGTTGCACAGCGTCACGGCCACGGGGCTGAAAGTCGGCAGTAATCTCACCGTTTATGAATCGAGCGTAAAAGGCACGGCCGCTGCTGACATGCTCAAGGCCCATACCGGCGGTGACTGGCTGTTTGGCCTTGAGGGCAATGATCATTTGCTCGGCGGCGCGGGCAATGATGTGTTTGTCGGCGGCGCTGGCAATGACCTGCTGGAATCGGGCGGCGGGGCGGATACGTTTCTGTTCCACGGCGCGTTCGGCCAGGATCGGGTCGTTGGCTATACGGCCGATGACAAACTGGTGTTTCTCGGCGTACAGGGTGTGTTGCCGGGGGATGATTTCCGTGCCCACGCGTCGGCGGTCGGGCAGGATACCGTGCTGACATTTGGTGGGGATTCGGTGACGTTGGTGGGGGTGGCGCTGGGGAGTTTGAGCGACGACGGGGTGGTTATCGCCTGAGGTTGATGCGGGGCCTGTGCCGGCCCCTTCGCGAGCAGGCTCGCTCCCACAGGGGATTTGTGAACGACGCAGATCCAGTGTGTGATCGTTCCCACGCTCCGCGTGGGAATGCAGCCCGGGACGCTCTGCGTCCCACTCAAGAGCCGAACGCGGAGCGTCCGTGGAGGCATTCCTTTGCTGCGCATGGGAACGATCATTCAGGCCAAGTCAGTCTTCCTTGCGAACGGTCGCGACTTCATCGGCGCGAACCTTGACCTTGGCGCCGGAAATATCCTCGAACTCATAGAAACCGTCCTCGGTCTCGGTCTTTGGCATGTCCTCGGTCAGGTACTGGGTGCCGTTCTGCAACGTCACCACGGTCTGGGTCGAACAGCCGCCCAGCGCCAACAGGGCTGCGACCGCTACAGGAATGCCCAGCATCTTGATTTTCATACCCACCTCTGACTCCTTGCTTGAATGTGATTGCGGGCATTGTCGGCCCTGTAACGCGGTTGGTGCCAGCAGCGGCGGAAAAGTTCGATGGCGGCGCGAAAAAATGCCATTGATCTTTTTCCGTTTGCGCCGGGCAGGGCTGAGCTGTTATCTGTACGCATAACCAGTGTTCGCTTGCCGTGGCTTTGAATTCCCGTGACCTCCAACCCTCTCGACGATCCGTTCTATTACCTCAACAACTTCCGGCAAGTGCTTGATTGGCTTGGGCTTCGCTATGCCGATGTGATGAGCGCAAGCGAGCACGGCTTCATCCGCGACTTCAACACGCTGCCGCAAGCCTCGCAGGGATTGCTGGTGCGCATGGTCATGCGCAAGGGCATTCACTTTCGCGCGAGCAAACTCAACTATCTGGAAATCGGCGACATTGCCGAGGCGGCGCGGCCGTTGCTCGAACACGGCTGGCTCGACGAACACGCTGCGCTGACCCTGGCAGAGCTGTTTGATGTCCTGCTCAAGGCCGAGCTGCTGCAAGCGTTCGGCACCTTTATAGAACAGCCGAAAGGGCGCAAGGACGAGTGGCTGCCGGTGCTGGCCGAACAGTTCAGCGAGGCGCAGCCCCTGCGTGTCTGGGCGCCGCAACTGGCTGAGCGGCTGTTCAGCCTGACCCTGATGGACCTGTGCGATCGCCTGCGCCTGATGTTCTTCGGCAATCTGTATCAGGACTGGTCGGAGTTCGTGCTGGCCGACCTGGGCATCTTCACTTATGAAAAAGTCGAGTTCTGCGCTGACTCCCGAGGCCTGCGCAGTCGCGAAGACGTCGATGCCTGCCTGTTCCTGCATCAGTGCCAACTGCGTTTCGAGGCCGGTGAGCCGCTGGCGGAAATCGTCGAACAGATCAACGCCGTGCAGTTCGACAACCCGTGGCTACGCCGTCGGCAAGCCAAGGCGTTGTTCCAGATCGGCCAGTATGCCGAGCGCATCGGCGACTTTGCGCTGGCCCTGAGTGTTTACCGCGACTGCGCTTATCCGGGCGCACGGCTGCGCATGATCCGTGTGCTCGAACGCTGCGGCGAATACGCGCTGGCGCTGGAGCTCGGCACGCTGGCCGAACAGGCACCGCAAAGCGCGGCCGAGCAACAAGGTTTGCAACGCATCGTCCCGCGTCTGCGGCGCAAACTCGGTGGCCCGCCGCTCAAGCGTGCCAAGGCCAGAGAGGTCGAGCGCCTCGATTTGCATTTGCCGCGCAGCGATCCGGCGCGGTCGGTGGAATTTCATGTACAAGCGCACTTGCACGCCGATGACGGCCCGGTGCATTACGTCGAGAACAGCCTGATCAATTCACTGTTCGGCCTGTTGTGCTGGCCGGCGATCTTCGCGCCGTTGCCGGGTGCGTTCTTCCACCCGTTCCAGCGCGGCCCGGTCGATCTGCTCAGTGAAGACTTCCTCGAACGCCGCGCCGAGCTGTTCCAGGCCTGCCTGGGCGAACTCGATGACGGCCGCTACGCCGAGACCATCCGCCAGCGCTTCGTCGACAAGTGGGGCATCCAGTCGCCGTTCGTGTTCTGGGGTGCGCTCAATGAAGCCTTGCTGGAGCAGGCGCTGGCCTGTCTGCCCGCCGAACACTTGAAACACTGGTTCAATCGCCTGCTGCTCGACATCAAGGCCAACCGCGCCGGCATGCCGGACCTTATCCAGTTCTGGCCGCAGCACAAGACCTACCGGATGATCGAAGTCAAAGGCCCCGGCGACCGCTTGCAGGACAATCAACTGCGCTGGCTGGAGTTCTGCCACGAGCACCAGATGCCGGTGGCGGTGTGTTACGTGCAATGGGCGGAGCAGAGCGCTTGAGTTACAGCGTTGCCGTGCGTGCACTGTGCGAGTTCACCGCCAAGACCGGTGATCTCGACCTGCGCTTCACCCCGTCACCAACGGCGCTCGAAGGCATCGTCGGCCATCGCACCGTGGCGTCGCGGCGCAGTGAGCAGTACCAGAGCGAAGTGGCTCTGCAAGGCGAATTCGGCGAGCTGAAGGTCAAGGGCAGGGCGGATGGCTACGACCCGGCGCAAAACTGCCTGGAAGAAGTCAAAACCTATCGCGGCGACCTGAGCAGGCAACCGGCCAATCACCGCCAGTTGCACTGGGCGCAGGCGAAAATCTACGGCTGGTTGATGTGCCAGAAACTGCAATTGCAGCAGATCAATCTGGCGCTGGTGTATTTCGACGTCGTCAGCGAAAAGGAAACCTGCCTGGTCGAATCCCACAGCGCCGAGTCACTCCAGACGTTTTTCACGCAGCAGTGCGGCTTGTTCCTGCAATGGGCCGAGCAGGAAATGGCCCATCGCGAAGCGCGCAATCTGGCCGCGCAGCAACTGGCGTTCCCGCATGCGGATTTTCGTCCCGGCCAACGGCATCTGGCCGAATCAGTGTTCAAAGCCGTCAGCACCGGCCGCTGTCTGATGGCCCAGGCACCGACCGGGATTGGCAAAACCCTTGGCACGCTGTTTCCGATGCTCAAGGCCCTGGCGCCGCAGCAACTGGACAAGGTGTTCTTTCTCACCGCCAAGACTCCCGGACGCAAACTGGCGCTCGATGCCAGTCAGGTGTTGTTCAGGCAAGCGCCGGACTTGCCGCTGCGGGTGATGGAAATGGTTGCTCGCGACAAGGCCTGCGAACATCCGGACAAAGCCTGCCACGGTGAATCCTGTCCGTTGGCCCAGGGTTTTTATGATCGCCTGCCGGCTGCCCGCGAATCTGCCAGCCATATCAATCTGCTGGATCAGGCGGCGATGCGTGAAGTTGCCGCGCAGCACAGCGTATGCCCGTATTACCTGAGTCAGGAAATGGCCCGTTGGGCGGATGTGGTGGTTGCCGACTACAACTATTACTTCGACTTCAGCGCGCTGCTGTTCGGCCTGGCCCAGCTCAATCAATGGAAAGTCGCGGTGCTGGCCGACGAGGCGCACAACCTGGTCGAACGCGGCCGGCAAATGTACAGCGCCAGTCTCGACCAGTTCACCCTCGCCAGCGTGCGCAAAACCGCGCCGGCAGCGCTGAAGAATTCCCTGCAACGGGTCAACCGCGAATGGAACGCGCTGCATGCGCCGCAACTGGCGGCGTATCAGGCGTACGACAAGGCGCCGGACAAGCTCCTGCACGCCATCTCGCTGTGTTGCGCGGCCATTGGTGATTACCTCAACGAACATCCGCAAGGCCTCGACAGCGGCCTGCAGAATTTCTATTTCGACCTGCTGCAATTCGCCCGGGTCGCCGAGCTGTACGACGAGCATTACCTGTTCGATATCAGCAAACGCGATCTCGACCGCAAGCGTCCGCTGTCGCAACTGTGTCTGCGCAACGTGGTGCCGGCGGCGTTCATCGGCCCGCGCCTGACCGCGGCGCGCAGCAGCGTGCTGTTCTCGGCCACGCTGAGCCCGCGCAACTACTACGCCGACCTGCTCGGCACGCCCGCCGACACGGTGTGCATCGACGTCGAATCGCCGTTCAGCGCCGAGCAATTGCAGGTACACATCGTCAGCCAGATCTCCACCCGTTTTAACCATCGCCAGGCCTCGCTGGAGCCTATCGTCGAGCTGATCGCGCGCCAGTTCAGCGAGCGCCCGGGCAACTATCTGGCGTTCTTCAGCAGTTTCGATTACCTGCAACAGGTCGCGACGTTATTGGCCGAGCGCCATCCGCACATCACTCAATGGCTGCAATCGCGGGGCATGGCCGAGGGCGCGCGGCAGGCGTTTCTCGACCAGTTCAGCGCCGACAGCCAGGGCGTCGGGTTTGCGGTGCTGGGCGGGGCGTTTGGCGAGGGCATCGATTTGCCCGGCGCGCGGCTGATCGGCGCGTTCATCGCCACGCTGGGGCTGGCGCAGCTCAACCCGGTCAACGAGCAGATGAAGCGGCGCATGGCGGCGATTTTTGGCGCCGGCTACGACTACACCTATCTGTATCCGGGCATGCAAAAAGTCGTACAAGCCGCCGGGCGGGTGATTCGCACCCGTGAGGATCGCGGCACGGTCATGCTCATTGATGACCGCTTTGCCGAGAGCCGCATCCAGCAACTGCTGCCGCGCTGGTGGGCGATCAAAAGCGAACCGGCGCTTTTCAAATCGACGGATTCACGCATACTTCAGCCCATGACAGTGGCTGGTGAGTGTGATGAGTGAAAACAACAGTACCGCAGCGATCGAAGACAGCCGTTTCCGGCTGCTGATCGACGCGGTTGTCGACTACGCGATCTACATGATCGACCCCGACGGTACCATCACCAGTTGGAACTCCGGCGCCAAACGCTTCAAGGGCTACGAAGAAGCGGAAATCATCGGCGAGCATTTCTCGCGCTTCTATACCCCGGAAGACCGCGCCAACGGCATGCCGCAACGGGCGCTGGACACAGCGATCCGTGAAGGTCGCTTCGAAGGCGAGGGCTGGCGCGTGCGCAAGGACGGCACGCACTTCTGGTCGCACGTGGTGATCGATCCGATCATCGACCCCAACGGCGAACTGCTCGGTTTCGCCAAGATCACCCGCGACCTCACCGACCGCAAAATGGCCGAGGAAACCCTCAAGCAAAGCGAACAGCAGTTCCGCCTGCTGGTGCAGGGCGTCACCGACTACGCGATCTACATGCTCAGCCCCGAAGGTTGCGTCAGCAACTGGAACCAGGGCGCGCAGCGCATCAAGGGTTACCTGCCGGAAGAAATCATCGGCCAGCATTTTTCGATTTTCTACACTCCCGAAGACCGCGAACTCGGCGAGCCGCAGCGCTCGCTGGAGATTGCCACCCGCGAAGGCCGGTTCGAGAGCCGCAGTTGGCGGATGCGCAAGGACGGCACGCGGTTTCTTGCCCACGTGGTCGTCGATGCGATTCGCGGCGACACCGGCACGCTGCTCGGCTTTGCCAAGATCACCCGCGATGTGACCGAGGCGCACGAGGCGCAGCAGGCCCTGGAAAAGACCCGCGAGGCGTTGTTCCAGGCGCAGAAGATGCAGGCGATCGGCCAACTCAGCGGCGGTATCGCCCATGACTTCAACAACCTGCTGACGGTGATTCTCGGCAATCTCGAGATCGTGCAGAAACGCATCGGCGACGCGCCGAAAATCGCCCGTCTGCTGGAGAACGCCACCCAAGGGGCCTTGCGCGGTGTCTCGCTGACCCAGCGCATGCTGGCCTTCGCCCGGCGTCAGGAACTGAAGACGGAATCGGTGGATATCCCGCAACTGGTGCAAGGCATCACCGGGCTGCTGCGCAGTTCGCTCGGACCGGGCATTCGTATCGAAACACGCTTTCCCGACGATCTGCAGCCAGTGCTGGCCGACAGCAATCAGCTGGAGCTGGCGATCCTCAATCTCGCCACCAATGCCCGCGATGCCATGCCCGAGGGCGGCACGGTGATCATTCAGGCGCAAGCCGAAGTGGTGCTGGAACAAACTCATTCGACCCTGGCAGCGGGGCGTTACGTGTGCCTGAGCCTGATCGACAGCGGCGAAGGCATGGATGAAGCCACGCTGGCCTGCGCCCGCGACCCGTTCTTCACCACCAAGGGCCTGGGCAAAGGCACCGGGCTCGGCTTGTCGATGGTGCATGGCTTCATCGAGCAGTTGGGCGGGCGCTTTATTCTGAAAAGCGAGAAGGGCCACGGCACGGCGGCCGAACTGTGGATTCCGGTGGCGCTAGAGCAAACGGCCAGTCGCCCGGCGTACAGCAACGCCGCGCCCATTGCGGTCCCAAGGCTCAGCGTGTTGGTGGTCGATGACGATTCGCTGGTGCTGACCAGCACCAGCCTGCTGCTCGAAGACCTCGGCCACCGCGTCATCGGCGCGACCTCCGGCGCCCAGGCGCTGGCGCTGTTCGATCAGGGCGAAGTCATCGATCTGGTGATCACCGACATGGCCATGCCAAAAATGAGCGGCGCGCAACTGGCTCACGCCTTGCGTATGCTCAAGCCGGATTTGCCGATCATTCTCGCCACTGGATACGCCGAACGTTTGGAAGGCTTCGCCGCCGATCTGCCGCGCCTGCCGAAACCGTTCACCCAGTTGAATCTGGTCCAGATCATCGCCCAGTCGATGAAGTGACGCGCTGGTCGATCCGGCTGAACTAGCGCTGACGCGTGCCTTTCCAAAAGTCTTGTTCACTTTTGGAGGGCACGTCTCTTGTCTCGCATATTGACCCAGCCAAGCGCTGTTGAAGAAGCCTTGGCCGAGCACGACGCCAAGATGTTTGGCTCACCCAAGGAGCGGCTGGATTTCTATCGCCGGGAAATCCAGTACGAAACCAGCATCCTCGCCAACCGCACAGACGCCTACCTGGCGGCGCAGTCGTTTCTGGTGATCGCTTTCGCCTCGTGCATGGCCAACCTCAATCCCGAGTGGGGCAAGATGTTCACCCTTGTCGTGCCGCCGTTTCTGGCGCTGCTTGGTGTGCTCAGTTCGCTGAATGCCTGGCCGGGGATTCGTGCGGCTTACGACATCATTGATCACTGGCACTTTAAACAAAGCCAGTTGCTGCACAGCGAACCGGTGATGGGCGCGGCGTATGACGAGTCTCCACTGTTCAGCGAAATGGAATCGAGCCACAAGGGCTATCGCAAGTCGCTGCTGTTCTCAGTGCGCACGCCTTGGATTTTTGCGACGTTCTGGGTGATGTTGGGGGTGTATGCGGTGTTTATTCAGGTGACCAATCCTTGAGGTGGATTGGTCGGGGGCAGGGGACAGGTGCTGGATTTTGTGGTGTTAGTGAGATCTTACCCCCTCACCCCAGCCCTCTCCCCCAAGGGGGCGAGGGGGAAAGGGAGCAGATCTTCATGCTTTTCAAAATCTACATTCGGCGCGGTACGCCAGGTCGGTGTAGCACGTGAGAACACCCCGGTCAGTCCCCTCTCCCTCGGGGAGAGGGCTAGGGTGAGGGGCTTTTGACTTTTATCACGCAGTTTCCAGCTCACGCCGCGGTGTAACAGCATTCTGCACCGCTGCCGGAATAGGCGGGAAATCCTCATTCAGCACACACAGATGATCAATTGCATCTTCAAATTTCGCATCGGCTTTCTTGCGCAGTGCCCGGTATTGCTCAAAGCGTTCGAAGTCGGTCGGGGTCTGTTCCAGCAGCGCGTTGGCCGCTCGGTTCAGTTCGTGGGCTTCTTCGAACAGTTGACGATTGCGTTCCAGAGCCAGTGCTCTGCAAGCCTTGATTTGCGCAGGAGTCGAGCATTCGTTCATGACTGTGACCTTGTTTGTGTCGGGGTTCCGTTTGATAGGCTGTTCACCGCAGGGGAACCGAACCTGCCGGGTCGCGCTGGATGGTTGGCGCGGTTAAAGGTGTGACCCTTGGGTCGCGCCCGGCGATCCATTTTTTTGTAGAAAAATCTTCGATGATTTTCGGCAAAGCGCAGCGGTTGAAGAATCAGCTTTTTCGTTGCTTCAGACTTTCATAGCGCGCCAGCATCGGCTGTGTGCTGATGCCATGCAGCAGGATGCTCAGGGCCACCACCGACAACGTGATGTCGGTACAAACCTTGGCCACGTCGGAATCCAGGCCATGGTTCAGGGCGAAGAACAGGTAGAACAGGCTGCCGATGCCGCGAATGCCAAACCAGCCGATCAACAAACGCTGCGGCCCGCTGAGCAGAGTGCCCCATGGCATCAGCGCCACGCTCAGCGGACGAATCAGACAGAACAGCACGGCGCCGATCCACAACGCCCGCCAGTCCCAATGCGCAATCAGTACGACGCCGAGCAGGGTCACCAGAAACACTTCCATCGCCCGCTCGACCAGACTGCCGAATGCGAGCATGTCGCCCATCATGATGCCCGCTGCAACCTGGCTGTCTTCCAGTTGCTCGGTGTCGCCATGCACGGCGTTCTGTGGTTCGACGTTCTGATGACCGACCACCGGCTGCACCAGATGCTCCGCAGGTGCCTGGGTGATGCCCGTGGATTTCACTTCCTCCTGACGCAGACCGAGGCCAGCAGCGAAGACCGCGAGAAAGCCGTAGCCGCCAATGGCGTCGGCGACCACGTAGGACAGCGCGATCAGCGCGAGGGTGAGGTAATCGTTCGGGCCGAGGGTGCTGTCCTCGTTGTGAATGCGCAGCAACAGAGCGATGCGGCCAATTCCGCGCCCCATCCAGTAGCCGGTGAGCAAACCCGCCGGCACCGCCCATAACAGACTGCGAAGCACCCAGTGCTGCCATTCGCTAGCGCTGCCGTCGCCGTGCAGCAACAGCAGACCGAGAATCACGAAAGGGAAAGCCACGCCATCATTGAGCCCGGCTTCACCGGAGAGGCCGAAGCGCACGCTGTCGACGTCCTGCGCATCATTGACCTGCACCAGTGCGGCGAGCACCGGGTCGGTCGGCGCCAGAATCGCGCCGATCAGCAACGAAGGCCCCCACGGCAATTGCAGGCCCCAATGCAACAGCAGGCACACGCCGATAATCGTCAGAATCATTACCGGCCCGGCCAGACCAAAAGCGATACGCCAGGTCTTGTGGGCCAACGGCAACCGCAGCTTCAGACCGCAGACGAACAGGGAAAAGAGCACCGCGACTTCAGTCAGGTGCTCCATCCACAATGATGATTCTTCCAGCGACAGTTTCAGAAGTTCGAGGCCGCTGGGGCCGATGGCAATGCCCAGCAACAGGCACACTGCCGAGGTCGTAACCGGCATCCAGCGCAACCACGACGACGTCAGGGCCAGCGTCAGCAGCACGGCGCCGAGCACCGCGACCCATATGCCGAAACTCATGACCGCTCACTTCGGTGAATTCTCAAGGACAGGCGCACCGGGTCAGCTCACGGTCGTGCGCAGGTACTCGGGGATGAGCACGTTGAACCACAGCAGGATCATCGACACCAGCATGGTCACCAGCACCAGCAGGCCGACGCCCCACACGCACGCCGAATACAGCAGGCCTTGCTCCTTGCGCTCATGCATGAAGGTCGGCAGGCCGACGAACAGCAAAAACGTCGAATAGATTGACGCCGCGCCGAGCACCAGAATCGCCAGCCAGCGGCTCGGGTACAGCCCGGCGATCCCGGCGAGGAAAAACGGCGTCACCGTGTAAGCGGCAAACCCGATGCATTGATTCAGCGTTGGCCGCGCATCGAACGATCGCGACATCCAGCGAATGAATCCGCCGATAACCGCCACACCGGCGACAATCGTCACGTACAGCAGCACGCTCAACTGCAGGGCGCTGGCCGTGCTCAGGCGCACGTTCTCACCCGCGGCGAGGCTCCAACCGACTTGAGTGGTGCCGATGAACAGGCACACGGCGGGAATCAACGCGAGCAGCAGCAGATGCGCGAGGTAGTGGCGGGGATGGGTTTCCTCTTCGCGGCGGATATCGGTCCAGGCGAAGTTGGGTTGGGTGAAGAGTCTGACGAGGGGGGCGGACATGACAACCTCCTGTTCCAGTTGGCCCGTAGGCGCTTAAAGGTATGGAGAGATGCCATGCCGCTCGGGTTCAGTTTTTCTGCTGCACGGTTACAGCATCGGTTTGCCGCCGGTTACGCCGTAGCGCTGGCCGGTGATATAGCTGGCTTCGTCGGAGGCCAGCAGCACGTAAATCGGTGCGACTTCCACCGGTTGGCCCGGACGGCCGAGCGGGGTGCTGCCGCCGAAGTTCTGTACTTCTTCGTCGGGCATGGTCGAGACGATCAGCGGTGTCCAGATCGGGCCTGGGGCGACGCTGTTGACGCGAATCTCCTTCGGCCCGAGCATCTGCGCCAGGCCACCGGTGAAGTTGGCGATCGCGCCTTTGGTGGTGGCGTAGGCCAGCAGGGTCGGTTTGGGCATGTCCGAGTTGACCGAGCTGGTGTTGATGATCGACGAGCCTGGGCGCATGTGCTTGATCGCCGCCTGGCAGATCCTGAACATGGCGGTGATGTTGACGTCGAAGGTCATCACCCATTCGTCATCGGGGATTTCCTCGAAGTTTTCGTGGGTCATCTGGAACGCGGCGTTGTTGACCAGAATGTCGATGCGGCCAAAGCGCTCGACGGTCTTGTCGACCAATGCTTGGCACTGTGCTTTCTCGGCGATATCGCCCGGCAGCAGGATGCACTGACGCCCGGCCTGCTCGACCCAGCGTGCGGTTTCCTTGGCGTCTTCGTGTTCATTCAGGTAAGCCACGGCGACGTCGGCGCCTTCACGGGCGAAGGCAATCGCCACCGCGCGACCGATGCCGCTGTCGGCACCGGTGATCAACGCAATCTTGCCGGCGAGGCGCCCGGAACCGACGTAACTTTGCTCGCCGCAGTCTGGATACGGTTCCATCTTGCGTTGCGAGCCGGGCACCGGTTGGGCTTGTTTCGGGAAGGGTGGTTTTGGATAGTCAGTCATCGCAGGGTCTCCTGATTTCAAGTCCAGTGTTCCGGGTTGACCCGGTGGGTTTGCCTTGAGTTCGATCGGATTTGCGCTGGATTTAGTTGGCGATGCAAAACCAATGTGGGAGCGAGCCTGCTCGCGAAAGCGGTCTGTCAGACGATAAATATGTCGACTGACACTGCGCTTTCGCGAGCAGGCTCGCTCCCACAGGGGGTCATTTATACAGGGGAATACCGGGCAAGGATCAGCGTTTTCGGCTGGCCAGCGCCCGCTCCATCCGCGCAATCCCTTCTTCGAGCAACGCCCTCGGGCAACCGAAGTTCAAGCGCACGAACTGCTGATGCCGGTCACCAAAATCGAGCCCGGCACTCAGCCCGACCTTGCCCTGTTCGAGGAAGAACCGCTGCGGATCCGGCAGGTCCAGCGCGGTGCAATCGAGCCACGCCAGATACGTGCCCTGCGGCACATTGATGGTCACGCCCGGCAGCCGCGTGCGTACGGCGTTCACCAGCCAGTCGCGGTTGGCCTGCAGGTAGATTTTCAATTCCGCGAGCCAAGGCCCGGCTTCGCTGTAGGCGACGCGGGTGGCTTCCATGCCCAGCGGGTTGACGCTGTCGACCATGCCGCAGCGGGCGTGGTTGACGCGTTCGCGCAGCGCGGCGTCCTGAATGATCATGAACGAGGTCTTCAGACCGGCGATGTTGTAGGCCTTGCTCGCCGACATCAGGGTGATCGTGCGCTTGGAAATTTCCGGACTCAGCGAGGCGGTGGGAATGTGCACGCGGCCGTCGAAGCACAGTTCGGCATGAATTTCGTCGGAGATGATCCACGCGTCCTGCGCTGCGCAGATGTCCGCCACTGCCTGCAATTCTTCGCGGGCGAAGACCTTGCCGATCGGGTTGTGCGGGTTGCTCAACAGCAGGGCGCCGCCGCCTTTCAGCGACTCGCGCAGTGCGTCCAGCGGCGTGGCGTAGGTGCCATCGGCCTGAGCGTTGAATTCCAGCTCGACCTTGTTCAGGCCCCAATGCGCCGGCGCATGGCGCAGTGGCGGGTAGTTCGGCACTTGCACGACGACATTCTGCTGCGCCTGGACCAACGCCTTCAGCGCCATGTTGAAGCCGGATTCCACGCCCGGGAGGAAGATCAGCTCCTGCGGTTTGACCTGCCATGAATACTTGTTCCACAGGTCGGCGACGATGGCTTCGCGAAGGTTGTCTTGCGCCACGCTGTAACCGAGCAGCGGGTGCAGCAGGCGCTGTTGCAAGGCTTCGACGATGACCGGCGGCGCGGCAAAATCCATGTCAGCAACCCACATCGGCAACACATCGGCCGGGTAGCGGCTCCACTTGGTGCTGCCAGTGTGGTGGCGGTCGAACAACTGATCAAAATCGAAAGTCATGCGCGGTCTCGTCAAGGCGGAGTTGGTTCTGCCGGACATTCTATGCGCAACACCATCTGTGTGGGAGCGAGCCTGCTCGCGAATACGTCGGGTCAGGCAGCATCGAGTTGGATGACCCAGCGCTTTCGCGAGCAGGCTCGCTCCCACAGGGGGGTGTGCACTGGCTGGAAATCCGGGCCAGACACCCGACGGTCGGTTTTCACACAATCGGCAAGGTCTTTGTCTACAGTGAAAAAGTCGGCGCCAAGGCGTCGCAACCGTGATTGTCCAGATAAAGCCCGGCACAAGTACCGGGTTCCACCTGATCAGGAGTGCACGATGGATCTCAGCCGTCGTCAGTTCTTCAAGGTCGCCGGTATCGGCCTTGCAGGCTCAAGCCTGGGCGCGTTGGGCATGGCCCCGACGGCGGCCTTCGCCGAGCAGGTGCGTCACTTCAAGCTCGCCCACACCCGTGAAACCCGCAACACCTGCCCGTATTGCTCGGTCGGTTGCGGTTTGATCATGTACAGCCAGGGCGATGCCGGCAAGAACGTGGCGCAAAACATCATTCACATCGAAGGCGACGCCGACCACCCGGTCAATCGCGGCACCCTGTGCCCGAAAGGCGCGGGCCTGCTCGACTTCATTCACAGCCCCCGCCGCTTGCAGTACCCCCAGGTGCGCAAGCCCGGCAGCAATGAATGGACGCGCATCGGCTGGGACGAAGCCCTCGATCGCATCGCCGACCTGATGAAAGTCGACCGCGACGCCAACTTCATCGAGAAAAATGCCAACGGGCAGACGGTGAATCGCTGGCTGACCACCGGTTTCCTCGCGGCATCGGCGGCATCCAACGAAGCCGGCTACATCACTCAGAAGGTGATTCGCAGCCTCGGCCTGCTGGGGTTCGATAATCAGGCGCGTGTCTGACACGGCCCGACGGTGGCAAGTCTTGCCCCGACGTACGGCCGTGGTGCCATGACCAACACCTGGACCGATATCGCCAACGCGAATCTGATCCTGGTAATGGGCGGCAACGCAGCAGAAGCGCATCCGTGCGGCTTCAAATGGGTGACCGAGGCCAAGGCGCACAATGCTGCGCGGCTGATCGTGGTCGATCCGCGTTTTACCCGGACCGCTTCGGTGGCCGACTATTACGCGCCGATCCGTACCGGCACCGACATCGCCTTCATGGGCGGGTTGATCAATTACCTGCTGACCGAGGACAAGATCCAGCACGAGTACGTGCGCAATTACACCGACGTGTCGTTCATCGTCAAAGCCGGTTATGGCTTCGAAGACGGCCTGTTCAGCGGCTATGACGCGGAAAAACGCAGCTACACCGATAAGTCCGGCTGGGGTTACGAATTCGCCGAGGATGGTTTCGTCCGCGTCGACCCGACCCTGCAAGACCCGCGCTGCGTTTATCAACTGATGAAGCAGCATTACAGCCGCTACAACATCGACCTGGCCAGCCAGATTTGCGGCATGCCCGTCGACGCCATGCAGAAAATCTGGGAAGAGATCGCGACCTGCTCGACACCGGGCAAGACCATGACGATTCTCTATGCCCTCGGCTGGACGCAGCACTCGATCGGCGCGCAGATCATCCGCAGCGCGGCGATGGTGCAACTGCTGTTGGGTAACGTTGGCATGCCCGGCGGTGGCGTCAACGCTTTGCGCGGGCACTCGAACATCCAGGGCCTGACCGACCTCGGCCTGCTGTCCAACGCCTTGCCCGGCTACCTCACGCTGCCCAGCGACAGCGAGCAGGATTACGGTCAGTTCATCTTCAAACGCACGCAGGTTCCGCTCAGACCGGGGCAGCTTTCGTACTGGCAGAACTACAGCAAGTTCCACGTCAGCCTGATGAAATCCTGGTACGGCGCCAACGCCACCGCCGAGAACAACTGGCTGTTCGACCATTTGCCGAAGCTCGACATCCCCAACTACGATGTGCTGAAAATGTTCGACCTGATGAGCCAGGGCAAGGTCAACGGCTACTTCTGCCAAGGCTTCAATCCGATCGCTGCGTTACCGGACAAGAACCGCGTGATGGGCGCATTGGCCAAACTCAAGTGGCTGGTGGTGATGGACCCCCTCGCCACGGAAACCTCGGAGTTCTGGCAGAACGTCGGGCCGTACAACGACGTGAAAACCGCCGAAATCCAGACCGAAGTCATTCGCCTGCCAACCACCTGTTTTGCCGAGGAAGACGGCTCGCTGGTCAACAGCAGCCGCTGGCTGCAATGGCACTGGAAAGGCGCCGACGGCCCCGGCGAAGCGCAGACTGACATTCGCATCATGAGCGAACTGTTCCTGCGCCTGCGCCAGCGTTATCAGACCGAAGGCGGCAAGTTTCCTGATCCGCTGCTGAAACTGTCGTGGCCGTACAAGATCCCCGACGAGCCTTCGCCGGAAGAACTGGCGCGGGAAATCAACGGCACCGCTGTCAGCGATTTCACCGATGCTAGCGGCGTCACGGTCAAGGCCGGTACGCAGCTGGCCGGCTTCGGTTTGCTCAAGGATGACGGCAGCACCGCGTCCGGTTGCTGGATTTTCGCCGGCAGCTGGACCGAGGCCGGTAACCAGATGGCCCGGCGCGATAACGCCGACCCATTCGGCATGCACCAGCATCAGGGCTGGGCGTGGGCCTGGCCGGCCAATCGGCGGATTCTCTACAACCGCGCCTCGGCGGACCCGGCGGGCAAACCGTGGGACCCGAAAAAACGACTGGTGTGGTGGAACGGCAAGGCCTGGACCGGCACCGATGTGCCGGACTACAAGGCCGACGTGCCGCCCGAAGCCGGGATGAACCCGTTCATCATGAACCCCGAAGGCGTCGCGCGGTTCTTCGCCGTGGACAAGATGAACGAAGGGCCATTCCCTGAGCACTACGAGCCGTTCGAAACGCCGATCGGCATCAACCCGCTGCACCCGCAAAACAAGAAGGCCACCAGCAACCCGGCGGCGCGGATCTTCGATTCGGTCTGGGAAACCCTCGGCGAAGCCAAGGACTTCCCGTACGCCGGCACCAGTTATCGGCTTACCGAGCATTTCCACTTCTGGAGCAAGCACTGCAAGTTGAACGCGATTGCCCAGCCTGAGCAGTTCGTTGAAATCGGCGAGGTGCTGGCGAACGAGAAGGGCATTGCTGCCGGTGATCGGGTGCGGGTCAGCTGCAAGCGCGGCTTTATCGAAGCGGTGGCGGTGGTGACCAAACGGATCCGGCCGCTGCAGGTCAACGGCCAGGTCGTGCATCAGATCGGCATCCCGCTGCACTGGGGTTTCACTGGCCTGACGCGTCACGGTTACCTGACCAACACCCTGGTGCCGTTCCTCGGCGATGGCAACACTCAGACCCCGGAATCCAAGTCATTCCTGGTCAACGTGGAGAAACTGTAAATGGCCACCCAAGACATCATTGCCCGCTCGGCCACCACCACTGCGCCGCCGTCGGTAAGGACTCAGCAGGGCGTTGCCAAGCTGATCGACACGACCAAGTGCATCGGTTGCAAGGCCTGCCAGGTCGCCTGCTCGGAATGGAACGAGCTGCGCGACGAGGTCGGCCACAACCACGGCACCTACGACAATCCGCAGGATCTGACGGCGGATTCGTGGACGCTGATGCGCTTCACCGAGCACGAAACCGACGCCGGTAACCTTGAGTGGCTGATCCGCAAGGACGGCTGCATGCACTGCGCCGAGCCCGGTTGTCTGGCCGCGTGCCCGAGCCCCGGGGCGATCATTCAGCATGCCAACGGCATCGTCGATTTCGATCAGGACCACTGCATTGGCTGTGGCTATTGCATCACCGGTTGCCCGTTCAACATCCCGCGCATTTCGCAGAAAGACCACAAGGCCTACAAATGCACCCTATGTTCCGACCGCGTGGCGGTGGGGCTGGAGCCGGCCTGCGTGAAAACCTGCCCGACCGGCGCCATCGTCTTCGGCACCAAGGAAGATATGAAGGAACATGCCGCCGAACGCATCGTCGACCTGAAAAGCCGTGGCTTTGAAAACGCCGGTTTGTACGACCCGGCAGGCGTTGGTGGCACCCACGTGATGTACGTGCTGCATCACGCCGACACGCCAAAAATCTATGCAGGTTTGCCGGACCATCCGGCGATCAGTCCGCTGGTGGGCTTGTGGAAAGGCATCAGCAAACCCCTCGGCCTGCTGGCGATGGGCGCGGCGGTGCTGGCCGGGTTCTTCCACTATGTGCGCATCGGCCCGAATCGTGTCGAGGAGGATGAGCATCCGACGCCACCCGATACCTCGGTGCACGTGGTCGACCCGGCGGTGCACACCTTCGATCCACGCGGGGAGGAGCGGCCATGAGCAACAAGACGATCCTGCGTTACAGCGCCAACCAGCGCACTAATCACTGGCTGGTGGCGATCCTGTTTTTCATGGCCGGGTTGTCCGGGCTGGCGTTGTTTCATCCGTCGCTGTTCTGGCTCAGTAATCTGTTTGGCGGCGGTACCTGGACGCGGATTCTGCACCCGTACATGGGCATCGCCATGTTCGTGCTGTTCCTCGGCCTGGTGTTCAGCTTCTGGCGCACCAATTTCTTCATCGCCAATGACCGCCAGTGGCTGCGGCGGATCAACCGGGTGATGGTCAACGATGAGGAAAGCGTGCCGCCGGTGGGCAAGTACAACGCCGGGCAAAAGTTGCTGTTCTGGACTTTACTGCTGTGCATGCTCGCGTTGCTGTTCACCGGGCTGGTGATCTGGCGCGCATGGTTCAGCGCGTACTTCGGCATCACCACGATCCGCTGGGCCATGCTGCTGCATGCGCTGGCCGGGTTCGTGCTGGTGCTGAGCATCATCGTGCACATCTACGCCGGTTTGTGGATCAAGGGTTCGGTCGACGCCATGTTGCATGGCTGGGTCAGCCGGCCGTGGGCGAGAAAACACCATGAACTGTGGTACCGCGAGGTGACCCGCGACGAACAGCCTCGGGACGTGCCCGAGCGACCGCTGACAAAAAAGGGCTGACTTTTGCCAAGCATTCTTGAACCTGGGGAAATCGAGGCGGCGGCCAGTTCGCCGCCGTTTCTGTATCTGCCGCCACGTAACCTGTTTGCCCTGCGCGCTGAACGCCTCGAGCGTCTGGCCGAGGGCAATGGGTTGGCGGATTATCTACGGCTGATGGCCGGATTGTGCCGGGCGCAGCAGCAGGTCTTCGACGATCCGCCGCTCACCGCGCCGTTTGATGCGCAGCGTTTCGAAGCCTGTCAGCAGCACGGTCTGCCACCATTCGCGGCAGATGCCCTGGTGCGCGAAGATGCCTGGCAGCCGTGGCTCGACGCCTTGCTGCAGCACGATGCGCCAGCGCGTCAACCTGCAGTGATCGACGCGCTGGACAGTCTGCGCGCCGCAAGCCCCGGCCAGTTGCGCGCGTGGGCGGTGGCGCTGGTCAGCGGTCAGTATTCGCTGGTGCCGGCGGCGCTGGTGCCGTTTCTCGGCGCGGCGCTGCAATCCGCATGGAGCCACTGGCTGCTCAGTGTGCCAAATCTGCAACTCAAGCCTGGCGATAGCCTCAGCCAATGCCCGGCCTGTGGTTCACCGGCCATGGCCGGGGTGATTCGCCATCGCGGCAAGCACAACGGTTTGCGCTATCTGGTCTGCTCGCTATGTGCCTGCGAATGGCACGTGGTGCGGGTCAAATGCATGTATTGCGAGCAAAGCAAAGGCCTTGAGTATCTGAGCCAGGAAGACGACCGGCACAGCGCCGAACAGGCGCCGCTGCGCGCCGAAGTCTGCCCGAGTTGCAACAGCTACCTGAAATTGCTCTATCTGGAGAACGACGCCGAAGCCGAGGCGTTGTCGGCGGATCTCGGCAGTTTGCTGCTGGACATGCGTCTGGCCCAGGACGGCTATCAGCGTCTGGCGCCCAATCTGCTGCTGGCGCCGGGGGACGAATGACGAGAGCAAAACTGTGGAAGGGGGTGTGCTCCCACAGGTTTTTGTGGTGACCAACAATGTCCATTCCACCCCGAATCCCTGTTGGAGCTGGCTTGCCAGCGATTCGGTCGGCACATCCACCACCTTCTTTGACGGACCCACCGCAATCGCTGGCAAGCCAGCTCCCACAAGTCTATGTGCCGAATCACAAAGCCCGGTCAGCCCCGGATTTCTCTGTGGGAGCGAGCCTGCTCGCGAAGGCGTCGTTTCAGACACATCATCTTTGACTGACTTACCGCATTCGCGAGCAGGCTCGCTCCCACAGGTTTTTGTGGTGACCAACAATGTTCATTCCGCCCCGAATCCCTGTGGGAGCTGGCTTGCCAGCGATTGGTCGGCACATCCACCACCTTCTTTGACGGACCCACCGCAATCGCTGGCAAGCCAGCTCCCACAAGTCTATGTGCCGAATCACAAAGCCCGGTCAGCCCCGGATTTCCCTGTGGGAGCGAGCCTGCTCGCGAAGGCGTCGTTTCAGACACATCATCTTTGACTGACTTACCGCATTCGCGAGCAGGCTCGCTCCCACAGTTTTTTGTGGTGACCAACAATGTTCATTCAACCCCGAATCCCTGTGGGAGCTGGCTTGCCAGCGATTCAATCGGCACATCCACCGCCTTCTTTGACGGACCCACCGCAATCGCTGGCAAGCCAGCTCCCACAAGTCTATGTGCCGAATCACAAAGCCCGGTCAGCCCCGGATTTCTCTGTGGGAGCGAGCCTGCTCGCGAAGGCGTAAGGTCAGCCACATCCACACCAACTGACACACCGTTTTCGCGAGCAGGCTCGCTCCCACAGGTTTTTGTGGTGACCAACAATGTTCATTCCACCCCGAATCCCTGTGGGAGCTGGCTTGCCAGCGATTGGTCGGCACCTCCACCACCTTCTTTGACGGACCCACCGCAATCGCTGGCAAGCCAGCTCCCACAAGTCTATGTGCCGAATCACAAAGCCCGGTCAGCCCCGGATTTCTCTGTGGGAGCGAGCCTGCTCGCGAAGGCGTCAGGTCAGCCACATCCACATTGACTGACACACCGCTTTCGCGAGCAGGCTCGCTCCCACAGGTTTTTGTGGTGACCAACAATGTTCATTCCACCCCGAATCCCTGTGGGAGCTGGCTTGCCAGCGATTGGTCGGCACCTCCACCACCTTCTTTGACGGACCCACCGCAATCGCTGGCAAGCCAGCTCCCACAAGTCTATGTGCCGAATCACAAAGCCCGGTCAGCCCCGGATTTCTCTGTGGGAGCGAGCCTGCTCGCGAAGGCGTCAGGTCAGCCACATCCACACCAACTGACACACCGCATTCGCGAGCAGGCTAGCTCCGGCAGTGCGTCTACACTTCTGAAACCCTTTTGGGAGCAAGCTTGCTCCCAAAAGGGCCTGTTTCGGTCAAATCAGGAGTGGCTGATGTCTTCAAGCGTTGCCCTGCGGTTGCCGTCCATTGATGGGTTGTTGCGTCATCCGGCGTGCGCGCCGTTGGCCGAACGTTACGGCCGGGATTCGTTGCTGACTGGCCTGCGTCAGTTGCTCGATGAGCTAAGGCCTGACGTGTTGAGCGGGCAATTGGCGGCCGTGGAAATCGGCCCCGAAGTGCTCGCCGGCCGCGTCGGTGAACGCTTGGCGCAACAGCAGCGCAGTCAGGTGCGCCGGGTGTTCAACCTGACCGGCACGGTGCTGCACACCAATCTCGGTCGCGCCTTGCTGCCCGAAGAAGCCATCGAAGCAGTGCAAACCGCCGCACGCTATCCGCTCAATCTCGAATTCGATCTGGGCAGCGGCAAGCGCGGTGATCGGGACGACCTGATCGAAGGCCTGATCCGCGAACTGACCGGCGCCGAAGCCGTCACCGTGGTCAACAACAATGCCGCCGCCGTGCTGCTGACCCTCAACAGCCTCGGCGCGCGCAAGGAAGGCATCATCTCGCGCGGTGAGCTGATCGAAATCGGCGGCGCTTTCCGCATCCCCGACATCATGGCCCGGGCCGGCGTGCGCCTGCACGAAGTCGGCACCACCAACCGCACCCATGCCCGGGATTACCAAGCGGCAATCGGTCCGCGCAGCGGTTTGATCATGCGCGTACATGCCAGCAATTACAGCATCGAAGGCTTCACCGCGCGAGTGGCGACCGCCGAGTTGGCTGAACTGGCGCACGCCCATGGCTTGCCGTTGCTGGAAGATCTGGGCAGCGGCAGTCTGCTCGACCTGACGCGCTGGGGCCTGCCGGCGGAACCGACGGTGCGTCAGGCATTGCTCGATGGCGCCGACATCGTCACCTTCAGCGGCGACAAATTGCTCGGCGGGCCGCAGGCCGGGTTGATCGTCGGGCGCAAAGAACTGATCGCGAAGATCAAGAAGAATCCACTGAAGCGCGCACTGCGGGTCGATAAATTGACCTTGGCCGCGCTGGAGGCGGTGCTCGGTCTGTACCGCGATCCGGATCGCCTCGCCGAGCGTCTGCCGAGTCTGCGCCTGCTGACCCGGCCCCAGGCCGACATTCATGCTCAGGCTCTGCGTTTGCAACCGTTGCTCGCCGATGTGTTGGGCGAGGTCTGGCAGGTCAGCGCGGTCGAGGCGTTGGGCATGATCGGCAGCGGCAGCCAACCGGTGGCGCGCTTGCCGAGTGCAGCGCTGTGTTGCCGCCCGCAAGTGTCCAAGCGCTGGCGCGGGCGTTATCTGCTCAATCTCGAAGCAGCGTTGCGCGGTTTGCCGATCCCGGTGCTCGGGCGAATCGGCGACGATGCGCTGTGGCTGGATCTACGCCAGCTCGACGATGAGCCAGCGTGGCTGGCGCAGTTGCCGCAATTGCAGGTCGATCCGTGATCGTCGGCACGGCGGGTCACATCGACCACGGCAAGACTTCGCTGTTGCAGGCGCTGACCGGGCAAACCGGCGACCGCCGCCCGCAGGAGCGCGAACGCGGCATGACCATCGATCTCGGTTATCTCTACGCCGAACTCGCAGCGGGCTCCGGGCTGACCGGCTTCATCGACGTGCCCGGCCACGAAAAATTCACCCACAACATGCTCGCTGGTGCGCAGGGCATCGATCTGGTGTTGCTGGTGGTCGCGGCCGACGACGGCGTGATGCCGCAGACCCGCGAGCATCTGGCAATCGTCGAACTGCTCGGCATTCCCCGCGCCCTGGTGGCGATCACCAAATGCGACCGGGCGGGAGCGGGCAGGGTGGAAGAGGTGCAGCGTCAGGTCCTGGACCTGCTCGCGCCCGGACCATTTGCTGATGCGCCGATTTTTACCGTGTCGAGTGTGAGCGGGCAGGGCGTCGATGGATTGCGCGCGGCGTTGTTGCAGGTGCGGAGCGAGGTGCAGGCGCGCGGTTGCGAAGGCGGCTTTCGTCTGGCGATTGATCGGGCGTTCAGCGTCGCGGGTGCGGGGATTGTGGTCACGGGCACGGCGTTGTCGGGCACGGTTGCGGTGGGCGACAAACTTGTCTTGGGGCCTGCGGGCAAATCGGTGCGCATCCGTGGCCTGCACGCGCAAAACCAAGCCGCTGAACGAGCGTTCGCTGGTCAACGCGTGGCATTGAACCTCAGCGGCGATCGTCTGGAACTGGCGCAAATCCACCGTGGCCAATGGCTGCTTGCGGACTGGCTGCATGCCCCGACCCAGCGCATCGACATCGACTTTCAGCTGTTGCCCGGCGCGCGCATCTTCGAACACTTTCACCCGGTGCATCTGCACCTTGGCACCCAGGATGTCATCGCCCGCGTCGCTTTATTGCAAGGCCCGCGCCTGAGCCCCGGCGAGCGCATGTTCGCGCAATTGCTGATCAACGCGCCGGTGCACGCGGTGAAGGGTGATCGGTTGATCCTGCGTGACTCCAGCGCCCAGCGCACATTGGGCGGCGGTGTTGTGCTCGACCCATTCGCTCCGGCACGCCAACGCCGCAGCCCGGAACGCCTTGCGCAACTGCAAACCCTCGCCCTTAGCGTCAGCCTCGAACAGGCCCTGCCGGCACTGCTCAACCACAGCCCCGGCGGCCTCGACCCGCAACGCCTGGAACGCCAGTTCAACCGCCCGCGCGCGCAGTGGACGCTGGCGGAGAACATCCGCCTGATCGACACCCGCCAAGGCCCGCTGCTGTTCAACGTGCAGCGCTGGGGCCAGTTGAAATTCACTTTGCTCGAACAACTGGCGCGATTCCACGAACAGGAACCCGACCAGATGGGGCCGGACCGCGATCGCCTGCGCCGCTTCAGCGCGCTGGCACTGGAACGCTCGACGTTAATCAGCCTGCTCGACGAACTGCTCAACGCCGGCTCCATCCTCGCCAGCGGCCCCTGGCTGCACCTGCCCGACCATCAGGTGCGCCTGAATGCCGACGACGAAATCCTCTGGCAGCAATTACAGCCGTTGTTCGAACAGGCCGGTTTCGACTCGCCGTGGGTGCGCGACGCGGCTAAAATGCTCGGCGAAGACGACGCCAGCGTCCGCCTGCTACTGCGCAAACTCGCCCGCCTGGGCCTGATGCACCAGGTGGTGCGCGACCTGTTTATCAGCGACATCGTCCTGCGGCAAATGGCGGCGCTACTGCTGAAACTCGCCGAAGAAAATCCAGCGATTGAGGTGACAACTTTCCGTGATGCGCTAGGCTTGGGACGCAAACGCTGTATTCAGTATCTGGAGTATTTCGACCGACTCGGCCTTACCCGTCGCCTCGGCGAATCCCGCCAGATCCGCCCCGACAACGCGCTGGCCAACGTCTGCGCGCCCTGAGTTCAGGAAGACAATCGCGCCCGGTGGCGCGGCCGGGCTTCAAACCCGGTTGGGGACGGCATCCGTTCCCGGGCAGGTTCAACTCCGGCTGTCTTCCGCCAGTCTCCCAAAAGCAAAGATCGCAGCCTTCCGCAGCCCTACAAATCGATGTAGGAGCTGCCGAAGGCTGCGATCTTTTGATTCTGAATGCAGGAGAAACGTAGTCTGGCCCGTTTGGTTCGCCAGTTATTCAGAGGCAGCCGCGAACTTATGTGGGAGCGAGCCTGCTCGCGAAAACGGTATATCAGTCGACATCTCAGGGATTGACCCACCGCATTCGCGAGCAGGCTCGCTCCCACAAAGTTGGCGGCGTGAACGAAGCCATGTGATTGACAGAAAACCCTGTGTAGGCTTGCCCGCGAAGGCGCCTCACTCAGCATCCTTTAGCGAGGCCCGCTACTGTGGCAACTCCAGATTATCCAGCACCCGATTCACCGCCAACTCTCCGAGCATGATCAGCTGCGCGATCCCCATCAGCGTTCGGCGTTGCGATGGCTTGACCAGCCCGGCGAATTCCTGGGCGATGGTTTTGGCGGAGGCGAGGGTTTCACAGGCATTGGCCAGCAAGTCTTCGTTTTTGGTGTCGGCGGTGACGGCGTACATGGCGCGGGGGCTGAGGGGGGTGGGGTTGAGCCGGGAGGGCAGAGGTAGTGGTCGAGGGCGCGGTCGGCGGCTTGGTGAAGTTTTTTCGAATCGAGGGATTCGTAGGGGGAGGTGGGATCGGTTTCGGGTGGGTTGGGTGTTGGTTTGATCATGGTGAGACTCCGTGGTTGATTTAGCCGCCACGGCTCATCGCTAAACAAGTAAAGGTGGCGGCTGTACGCAGGTTAGCGATCCGGGTCACAGAAACCCCGGGTAGACCCGAAGGTCTCCCACGCACAGCCACCAAGACATCAAGTGCAGATCGAAAAATGCAATTGAGACTGGGCATTGGTGCGTCTGTAATGAGTCGGATCGCTAAACCCGATCGCTGATTCGTCAGCGACCGCACCACAATAGAACCCGCCCCCAAGGCGCACAAGCCGGCGGATTCTGGCGTAGCTGTAGGTAATGGCGCAAGGATTTGTAGCCTGGAAGGCGTGTCTGGAGGTGTCTTTTAAACAGTTTCGTTTAAATCGAAGCATTGCGCCGAAGCTGGTCGCGAAAGGACCATCCCGGCCAGTGAAAAATAACCTCGATCACGCGTGCTGTTTAAATTACTCTTATATATCTCCGTCACCTTTTCTTTGCTTTTCGTTTGCATTACTACAACGGTTTCGCACCTTAATTGCCGCTAGGAGCCGAATTATTGCTCGTCAATGTGAATGGCTGGGCATTATTTTCAATTTCGATTCGCGGTATTTTCTTTAGTCGAACATTGTCTATTTTAATGGTTGAAGGTGCCTGCAACATTATAAATATTCTTGAATGCGCTGTTGTTTGTGGTGTGCCGAGAAAAAATTTCATGAGGATATTTTTCCAGTTGTTAGTGCCAGATAATATTGGGCCCAATAAAGTTATTCTATTGGGCGCGTTCAAGTGTGGCGTCATAAAGATACTGAAGTTTATGGGATGCGAGCTCATATAGTCGAAGCTGAGAGCACATGATTCCCCGCTCTCAAGGTGGTGATATGATTTTGAAATGTATAAGGATGCGGTATTTTGGCCTGGTTGGGAGTATGCATAGTACTCATCGTTCTCTTTGACTATTGATCCTGCTCCTTGCTCAAATTGCCAGCCATTGCTCTCATAATTAGTAAAAGTAGTCAGATCATCGAGGGCTTTCTTGATCGTATACATTTTCTTCGGCAAGGATATTTGATCATCTTCAGTCCTATCAAAAGAAACCCTCACCTCAATCTCAAGTGTTGAGTCTTCTTCCCACATCAGCAACTTGTCCAATGGCACTGTATATTCCACCCAAGTCCTCCGCCGTTACCTCTTTCCCCTTATAAGCCTCTTCAACAAACCCCGTACTGCCATCACGCTTGATTTCCCTATACGTCAGCCAAATCCTTTGCCCCAAGGCAATGAATGGCCAAGCCGCCGTCCGCGTATGATCCGTCGGCAACAAATCCGCCGGATCCAGCACATCTCCCGTCACCCGATCAATCGCCGGCGTGGGCAATCCGGGGTGGCCGTCGGCAATGTCCTGCACGGTCAGTGTCAGCGGCAGGGAATCCCGTGTTTCAGATCCGGTTGTCTTGCTGTAATCCACAGTGACGTTCCTGCCGAAACTGTATGCAAGCACCTTGTTATCCAGCGCAATCTCCTGCGTCCCCAGTGCTCTGACCACGTGAGGCGGCGAGGTATCGGAGCCATCGGCGGGAACGCCCGGGGCGGCGGTCCAACGCACTTCGATGACATCATTGAGTTGAATGGAAGGATCGAAGACCAGCGCGGTCAGCGCATCTTTCGCCGCAAACGGATCCAGGCTGTTGCCTGGCGCTTGTTTGATTTTTGGCGATAGCAGATCCGGCGCCGTTTCGCCAATGATCTCGGCCTCAGCCGTTCCGGAATGACCAATGACGTTGCCCGCTGGCCGTTCCAGTTCAAACCGCACCTGCAAGCGTGCGCCGGAAGTCAGCTGATCGTTGGGTAGTTCCAGAATGCAGGGTTGCAGTACCCCGAACCTGTCGGTGATCACGCCCGGTTGAGTCGATTTCTCGGCCGCTTCGTTCAGCCGATAAAACGCCTTGACCGTGTCGCCCTTTTGAAAATGCGAGGTAGTGGGAGAAATGACGATCAATAGCGGCCGACCGTCGAGTTTTTCGAGGTCCACAAGCGCGGGATCGTCCATGTCATCGTCCGCAATTTCGCGCAAGAGTGGCTTGGGCAGAAATGTGCGCTCAAGATCAATGTTGGCAAAAATGAACTTCGACCAGCGGCTTTGGTGGGTCGGATTTTTCAGTTGATCAATCACGGTGTAGGAGAACGGGCAGTTAGTGATACTGCCGATTTCTTTCAGCCTGTCGGAATCAATCAGCACCGAGAACGGCTTGCCGGCTTCTTCCGGCGTCACCCTGTGAGTGAAACGCTGGCGATTGATCTCGTATTCCACCGCATCGTAGGCTCGGCAATAAGGGTAATCGAACGTCAGGAGTACGCCTTTCTCAGCCTGACCCTTGTCAATCACTGCCGGATTTCCAAGCTCTTCGGGCAGGCTGATCAGCAGATCCGGATGATCACCGGTCCCAGGCACATCATTGCCGCCGGGCGACGTGTCGTTGTAGAGCGCCCACGCTTCGATGGATTTGTTTTCATTGCCGGCGATGCTTTTCAGCATGTATTGGATTTTGTTGATGACCCCGTCGCGAAACTCCCTCTGGAACACGGAGAAGGTCATTCTCTCGTTGACGACTTGCTGTGGAATGCCGCTCTGCACACCGTTGATGTAGAGCCGGATGTCGACATATTGACCAACGTCCACAGGTGGATCGACCACTACCTGCACACCAGCGGCATTGACTCCATCGCGTGTGAGTTCCCTGAATATCCGCAATGGCAAGCCATACGCGTGTATGGGGGGTATGGCTGGCGGATCGCTGATCACGCCCTCGATCGCCAGGTATATTTTCACGGGATGCAGTGTCATGACGTCGTTGTCGGGTTGAGCATTGTCCATCGCACACCTTCCTGATGAGACGGCCAGGGAGGGCTGGCCGGGATGGAGATATCAGATACCGGGTGGGGGAAGTTGGCTACTGTCAGATCTGACAGTAGATGGTGGTTTCGCGACGAATGGTAGGCCGCTGCGGATGCAATGCCCTGTGGGAGCGAGCCAACTTGCGAATGCGGTTTTCAGTCGACATCTCAGTGACTGATACTCAGCCTTGGCGAGCAGGCTCGCTCCCACATTTGGAATGCGATCAAACTGTGGGAGCGAGGCAGCTCGCGAAGGGGCCGGAACGAATAGCCAATAACTCAGCCTTTCTGCATTGCTGTGATTTCTCCAGATTCAGAACTCGATTCGCTACCAACTCCCGAGCGCGTTAAATAATGTGGTCTGTATTTAGAGAACTTTCTACCGGATTCTAGAGCGGTATCCAATTGATTGATTGTTAACTGTGCCTGTCCAATTTGCACCTACTGCACTAATTCCCCCGACGTATGGCTTAGTTTGCCATTGGGCTTCTTTGGCGCTCACTCTCGCGACTGATGCATAGGGCAAACCGGTTAGATTAAAAATATATGAAGAATACCAATATTGTGTGGCCGGTCCATTTAATTTTTGAAAGCTAAAACTCGCGGCTTTGCCGGTCGGATCATCTACCCCAGGAGACAAACCGCCGGGGAATGGCCGAGCACCGATTGATGCCAACCACGACATGGCCTGTGCATGGTTACGTGGCTGCGAAGAATAGACCAGTTCATAAACATTTTCACATGTGACTTCGTAACTGGCATTTTCTCCATTCATATCACTTACATTGATACGGGCGATGCCATTTCGAATGGAGACAACTTGGCCGGTATCCTCATCCACTGAAGCAACCTCAGTGTTCGATGAGCTGTATTGATAAGGTGGTACACCGCCTTGGGCCTCGCGAATTTGCTGCGCGTTATCGTCTAAATAGGCCGTCGCATCGAAGGGGGGGCATACGGCGCGGGTGCTGGAAAGAAATGGGGACCGTCCAGCACCATCGGCGTCGTATCAATCTCCAATGCCTTGGCCACACTCACCGTATAAGTGCGCACCCGAAGCGGTACCGCTTTTGTCTTGTCCTTAACCCCATCAAGATTGACCGCACAAACCACTTTCAACTGGCTTCCATCTTTCAGTTTTTTCAACCACTCGACCTGCGCCAGTAACGAAATTCTGTCAGCCAATTCACTGCGCCCGCCTGACGAGATTTCGTTGGTTACCGGGTTCCCATCCGCGTCAACGCCTTCAAAATCAACCCAAACCGGGTGGGTTTGTTGCATCAGTGGAATTTTTTCCGAGAGCACCCGCGCATCACTCGGTAGTTCCGGAACATTGAGTTGCTGTCCGGTTTCCCCTGCAATATTCGGTGTCGGCAACCGCGGGTCATCCAACGCGATTTTATCGATGACCACCTCCAGAGGAGGGGATTCGCCGCTGGGCAAGCCATCACGAATCAATACCCACAACACCTGGATCGTTTTACCTTGATGAGCGAGAAGGAATGCCACACTGAATGTGAAATTGGCGCGTTTGTTGGTGTTGAATACCACTTGCGGAAATGGTGATCCCGGTACGCCACCGACAATTTTCAGAGTCGCCTTGTCGTTTGTCAAAGCGGCGTTGAACTCGGCTCGTACCCTCACTCCGCCTTCACTTGCCAGCACGTCGATGGGAGAGGTGGCGTTTACAAGTGTTGGTGGAACGAGAGAGATCTTGTCCAGATCCACTTCCACGAACACGGCATCGGACCAGGTTGGAGGGCCGGACGGGTTGGTCAGGTAGTCGACAACGCGATATTTGATTTCGAAGGTTTTATCGTTGCCACCCTCGATCAGCTTTTCTTTCGGGATGTCGATAACGACACTTTTTGGCACGGGAGGCAGGGGCGACGCACTGCCGGGTGTGAGTTGGTATGGGTGATGCGCGCCATTGCAAAACACAAAAATCCGGTCATACCACTGCAGGTTATCGTAGGTGACAGTCACCTTGAACTTGTCAGCTTCCGCCTGGTTGATGACCTTGTGGCTGACAGTGAGACTCAATGCCGGTGGTAAATCACCGGGCGGAGAGGTTCGATGGTAGAGCACCAGCTCAGGTGTGAGTTCATCATTCCCGGACGTGCGCTCAATGTGAATTTTGATGCGGTTAAGGCCTTTTTGCAGTAAGCCGGCAGGCAGGCGCAGAGGTGTATCGTCGCTTTCCTTGCCCTCAGCGATGGTGGTGCTAGGCCCTTTGTTGTCGTTGACCAGCAGGATGAGCTTATCGTTCTTGGTCTGATTCAAGTAAGCCAGCATGAGGACCAACAAGCCCTCGGTTTCATTGGCTTTCACAATGGTCACGCCGCCATGGACGTCTGCCATTGCAGGTTCCAGCTCAACCATTTCGGGGGCGTACGGGCGGGTCAGTGCAAAAGGTTCAACCAAGTTACGGATGCGGCTCATCGCATTCTCCTTGCGTGACATAGGATCGCTCTTGCTGCATCTAATGCGAGATGGGCCACATCGTCACCTGTCAACTCTGACAGGTATGAGTGGTTGTGCGACGGACGGTAAGGGGCTATAGGTGCGAAACTCATGTAGCTGCCTGCAAGCGAACGCATCCGTCAGTTGACAGTTCAGTGACTGAGCCAACGCTTTCGCGAGCAGGCTCGCTCCCACAGGGTTTGTGTTTCGGCATTTAGGGTTTGCGGGGGAGGTCAGTCCTGCAGTCGAGTTTGCAATTCCAGGACCTTCAACATTCTGAATTTGATTGTTTCGGCATCGAAGGTCTGAGGTTTTCCGCTGGGTTCGCCTTCTTTGAGCCCGGCGCGGATGGTTTCCAACTCAGCGTTTTGTTTTTGCTCAAGATGAGTCGAATCCTCGCTGCACTGGTTGCCATCCGCATCGCGATCCGCTTCGACCTGAGGTTTTAGCCGGCCTGCTGTTCAGTTGCGCTGCTGATTTTTCGTACGGTAGTCATGATCGGGCCTGATGATTGCGGAGCATTAACCCTCATACCTTAAATCAAAAGATCGCAGCCTTCGGCAGCTCCTACAAAACGAGGTAGGAGTTGCCGAAGGCTGCGATCTTTTGACCTTGTGTGCGTCAGACCCGCAAACGAATCTGCCACCCGAGCACATCCATCGGGTTAAATAATCCGTCCCCTTTGTGATCGCGAGCAGGCTCGCTACCACAGGTTCCTTCAGTGGTCGCAAAGTTTGCGTCCGACCAGGATCAATGTGGGAGCGAGCCTGCTCGCGAAGAGGCCGGCACGGGCATCGCATAACTCAGCCGGCCCGCATTACCCCGGCAATTCCAGATTATCCAGCACCCGATTCACCGCCAGTTCCCCGAGCATGATCAGTTGCGCAATCCCCATCAGCGTTCGGCGCTGCGATGGTTTGACCAGCCCGGCGAATTCCTGGGCGATGGTTTTGGCCGAGGCGAGGGTTTCGCAGGCATTGGCCAGCAAGTCTTCGTTTTTGGTGTCGGCGGTGACGGCGTACATGGCGCGGGGGCTGAACGGCGGTGGAGTAGAGCCGGGTGGGCAGAGGTAGTGGTCGAGGGCGCGGTCGGCGGCTTGGTGGAGTTTTTTGGAATCGAGGGATTCATAGGGGGAGGTGGGGTCGGATTCGGGTGGGTTGGGTGTTGGTTTGATCATGGTAAAGCTCCTTGAGAAATGGAGCCGTCAGCCTTCGCTGCTAAACGAAGAGGGTGGCGGCTTTACGCGGGTTAGCAGACCAGGCTCAAGGATCCCGGCGCACCGAAGTGCCCCACGCAAGCCGCCATAAATAGAGAGGCGGAGCCAGCGTACCTTGAAAATTTGCCAGGCTGCTAAACCCGATCACTGAACAGTCAGCGACCGCACCACAATAGAACCCGCCCTCAAGGCGCACAAGCCGGCGGATTCTGGCTTGGCTGTAGGCAATGGCGCAAGGATTTGTAGCCTTGAGACCGTGTCAGCAGGTGTCTTTTAAACAGCTTCGTTTAAATCGAAGAATTGCGACGGCATTGATGGCCTCTTCGCGAGCAGGCTCGCTCCCACAGTTGGAATCCCGTTTTCAGCAAGAGCTGAGTGGGTAGTTCAGAAACCCAGCGGGTACTGGATGACCACGTAAATCCGGTCAATATCATCGCCAGCCTGCGCCTCGTTGGCGCGGTGGGTGACGTGCGACAGCTGCACCGACAGATCCTTCGCGGCGCCGGATTGCACGACATATTTCAGGTCGATATCGCGTTCCCAGTGTTTACCGCCATCGCCCTGTTGCGGTTGATAGTCGCCGCTGTCGGCGTCGAACGGGTTGTAGGCGCCGCCCTTGGGCGCGTGCGTACCGTCGATGTGGCTGCCGCTGACGTAGCGGGTCATGAAGTTCAGGCCGGGGATGCCGAAAGCGCCGAGGTCGAGGTCGTAGCGGGCTTGCCAGGAGCGTTCGTTGGCGCCGTTGAAGTCGGCGTATTTGATCGAGTTGGCGAGGTAGATCGAGTCGCCGCCGACGAAATCGAACGGCGTGTCGCCATTGATCCGCTGCCAGCCGAGCATCACCGCATGCGGGCCGAAGCTGTATTTGCCGGAGAGGCTAAGGGCGGTGTTATCGATCTCGCCGGCCACTGCGCGGCCGGTGTCGCGGGTGTGGTAGAGGTTGGCGTCGAGCAGCACGCCGGACTGTTTAAAATGCAGGTTGCCGTAATACTGGTGCCAGGTGTCGCTCAGTTCTGAGGCGTAGAGTGCGCCGCCGACCGGGCTGCTGCCGAACAGGTCGGCGCCGACGAAACTGATGCCGCCTGCTTCGGTGTTGGCGCCGTAACCGTAGAAGTCGCCTTGGCCGGAAGAGCTATCCTGATTCTTGAACGCGGTGAAGTGCCCGGCGACCAGATTGACGTTGTCGAACTCGGCGCTGTTGAGCAAAAAGCCTGTGGCGTATTCCGGTTGCAGGCGTTTGTCGGAAGTGTCGAAGACCGGGGTTTCCACGGTCATTTCGCCGAAGGCCAAAGTGGTGCGCGAGACCTTGAGCTTGAACGCACCGCCAGCGCTGGAATAGTTGTTTTCACTGCGACCATCGCTGTCGACGGGCAGCAGACCAGTACCGGAGTGGCCCTTGCCGCCGTCGAGTTTCAGGCCGGCGAAAGCGTGGGCGTCGATGCCGAAACCGACTGTGCCCTCGGTGAAACCGGATGAGAAGTTGCCGATAAAGCCCTGTGCCCATTCCTGTTTGTAGTTTTTTCCGGAGGGCGTGGGCGAGCGGTAGTCGTTGCTGAGGTAGAAGTTGCGCAGCAGAACATCGCTTTTGGCGTCGTCGAAAAAGCCGCTGGCATGGGCGGTGCCGGTCAGACCGCAGAGCATGGCAAGCAGGGTGAGGCGGGAGGGCGCGCGGTTGATCATGGTCAGGGCCGGTGGTCATCAGGATGGCGCTGATGATCGAAGATCGGGAACAAAGAGGATTGGGTTGATGTGCTGAGTTGGCAGCTTTCACCACAAAACCTGTGGGAGTCGGGGGTAGTCAATTAGAACTGTGGCGGCCGTCAGGCCGCCATCGCTGGCAAGCCAGCTCCCACAGGGTTTGTGGGAGCTGACGCAGTGCATTAAGCCAGCGGCGGTGTACGCGGTGGGATCTGGCGTTTGCTGCCGGTGGATTCGAAGGCGGCGGCGAAGCGCAGCAGGTTCGAGTCGTCATAAGCGCGGCCGGCGAAGGTCAGGCCGACGGGCATGCCGATGTCGGCCATCACGCCCATGGGCACGGTGACGGTCGGAACGCCGAGGTGGCGGATCGCGAGGTTGCCGTTGGCCACCCAGACGCCGTTGCTCCAGGCGATGTCGGCCGAAGCAGGATTGACATCCGCGTCGGCCGGGCCGACGTCAGCGACGGTCGGGAACAGCACGGCGTCGAGGCCGAGGTTGTCCATCCAGTCTTCAAGGTCGATACGCCGGGTCTGCTCCAGACCGCGCAGGCCGTCAGGCACGGTAGGAATCTCATTCCACGGCGTGATGCCACGCTCGGCCATGCGCACGTATTCGTCCATGCCGGCGGCCAGATCGCCTTCGCGGTTGGGCAGGGTGCCCGGGTCGTGCGGGAAGATCTTCGGCCCGTCGACATCGACCAGACGATTAAGCTTCGGGTCGCCATTGGCTTGCAGGAAGTCGTCGAACGCCCAGGCAGTCAGATCCCACAGTTCATGGTGGAGGAATTCTTTCGACACCAGCCCACGGGTAAACACGGTTGGCGCGCCAGGGCGGTCGCCTTCGCAGTTGGAGACCAGCGGGAAGTCGGTTTCGATGACTTCGGCGCCAGCGGCCTCAAGGGCCTGACGTGCCTGCTGCCACAAGTCGATCACGGACGCGCGGGTGTTGATGCGCTGGCCGGTCGAGCCGCCTATGCCGGGGGCTTCGCTGGTGCCGGCGTCGGGGTCGGCGTTGATGTACATGCGCGGGATGGCGAAGCGTTTGCCGGCCAGGGCTTTGGCATCGGCGGCCAGTTCACTGTACGCAGCCGGGCGTACTTCGCTGACGCGCGGGATCGGCACCCACGGTTGCAGGCGCCAGAGGTCGCCACGGGTGTCCGGGTCTTCGGCGACGACCACGTCGAGCACTTCGAGCAGGTCGGCCATGGTCCGCGCGAACGGCACGACGACGTCCATGGTCGGGGTCAACGGCCAGTTGCCGCGCACCGAAATCACCCCGCGCGACGGGGTATAGGCGCACAGGCCGTTGTTCGACGCAGGGCCGCGACCGCTCGACCAGGTTTCCTCGGCCAGACCGAACGCAGCAAAACTCGCAGCGGTGGCGGTGCCGGCACCGTTGGACGAGCCGGAGGCGAACGGGGCGGTGAGGTAAGCGGCGTTGTACGGACTTTCGGCGCGGCCATAGACGCCGCGTTGCATGCCGCCGTTGGCCATCGGCGGCATGTTGGTCTTGCCCAGGCAGATCGCCCCGGCAGCGCGCAGGCGTTCGATGGTGAAGGCGTCGCGATGGGCGACCAGATCGGCAAATGCCGGACTGCCGGAAGCGGCGGTCAGGCCCTTGACCAGATAACTGTCTTTGGCGGTGTAGGGGATGCCATCGAGCGGGCCAAGGGTTTCACCGTTGGCGCGGCGGGCGTCGGAGGCGCGGGCCTCGTTCAGCGCTTCAGGGTTGCGCACGACGACGGCGTTGAGTGCCGTCGGGGTGTCGGTGCCATCGTAGGCATCAATGCGCGCCAGATAGGCCTGCACCAGCTCCACGGCAGTGGTCTGGCCGGATTCAAGGGCGGCGCGCAGTTGGGCAATGGAGACTTCGGTGACTTCGATCATGGGGTCACCTGTTGAGCGTGGTTGTTTGGGGCAGGAGTATTCATAGCGGTTCTCGTTGCACGGCTTTAAGCGACAAGGTCAAGACTGGCGCCTATTTAACACCAAGCCGCGCTTCGAGTAATCGGCGGGGTGATGGCCCCGCCGATTTTTTCTGCGTCTAGCGGATCATTCATTGATGCGCGGATGCTGCTGGACCAGCACTTTGCGCTTGGCCTCCAACTCGGCGATCTCGGCATCGATGTCTTCGATTTTCTGCTCGATGTTGTCGTGGTGTTCTTGCAACAACTCCTTGGCCTCTTCCAGGTCGGAAGCCGCCGGGGCCGCGCCGCGCAGGGGCTTGTTGGCGGTTTCCTTCATGGTCACGCCAGTGACCAGACCGACCACGGCGATGACCATCAGGTAATACGCAGGCATGTACAGATCGTTGGTGCTTTCCACCAGCCAGGCCACGGCAGTCGGGGTCAAACCGGCGATCAGCACCGAGACGTTGAAGGCACTGGCCAGCGCGCTGTAGCGGATGTGGGTGGGGAACATCGCCGGCAGGGTCGAGGCCATCACACCGATAAAGAAATTGAGCAGCACCGCGAGGATCAGCAGGCCGGAGAAGATCAGCGCGATGCTGCCGCTGTTGATCAGCATGAACGCCGGAATGGCGAAGATGAACAGGCCAATGCTGCCGACGACAATGAAGGGCTTGCGGCCGATCTTGTCGCTGATGAAACCGATCAGCGGCTGCACGAAGAGCATGCCGACCATGATCGCGATGATGATCAGTACACCGTGGTTTTCGCTGTAGTGCAGGTTGTGCGTCAGGTAACTTGGCATGTAGGTGAGCAGCATGTAATAGGTGACGTTGGTCGCCGCCACCACGCCGATGCAGGTCATCAGGCTGCGCCAGTGTTTGGTCGCGACTTCCTTGAACGACACTTTCGGGCCACCGGCTAGGCCTTCGCGGTCGCCTTGTTCGAGTTTTTCCACGTGCTGCTGGAATGCCGGGGTCTCTTCCAGGGCGTGGCGCAGATACAGGCCGATCATGCCCAGCGGCAGGGCGAGGAAGAACGGAATCCGCCAGCCCCATTCTTCGAAGCGCTGTTCACCGAGGATGGTTGAAATCAGCACCACCACGCCGGCACCGAAGACGAAACCGGCGATCGAGCCGAAATCCAGCCAGCTGCCGAGGAAGCCGCGTTTGCGGTCCGGCGCGTATTCAGCGACGAAGATCGAGGCGCCGGTGTATTCGCCACCGACCGAGAAACCCTGCGCCATTTTCGCCAGCAACAGCAGGATCGGCGCCCAGATGCCGATCGAGGCATAGGACGGAATCAGGCCGATGGCGAAGGTGCTCAGGGACATGATGACGATGGTCGCGGCGAGGACTTTCTGCCGTCCGTACTTGTCGCCGAGCGCACCGAAGAACAAACCGCCCAGTGGACGGATCAGGAACGGCACGGAGAAGGTCGCCAGCGCGGCGATCATTTGCACGCCGGGATCGGCGCCGGGGAAGAAGACCTTGCCGAGCACATAGGCGACAAAGCCGTAGACGCCAAAGTCGAACCATTCCATGGCGTTGCCCAGTGCGGCGGCGGTAATCGCCTTGCGCATCTTGGCGTCGTCGACAATGGTGATGTCTTTCAAACCGATCGGTTTGACGGTGTTCTTGCGTGATTTCATTGCGCTGTTCCCGCTCGCTGATCCAGATTACCGCTGCGATGCCATCTCCATGATGGCGCCGGCTCTTCTGGCTCAGATACATGCGGACACGAAATAATTCACCGATGGGCTGGAATTAATTTCGACAGGTGGGGCTGGTGGTCGGTGCTCTGAAGGGCTTGGTTGGAGCATTCAAGATAGCGGTTGTCTGAACCAATGCCATCGCGAGCAGGCTCACTCCTACAGTTTCGCGCGGCGAATCACAATTCCCTGATCCAACACAAATCCCCTGTGGGAGCGAGCCTGCTCGCGAAGGCGGCGACACATTCAACATCGCAGTCGCCTGACCCGGCGCTTTCGCGAGCAGGCTCGCTCCCACAGTGGTTTTGTGTTTCGCAGGGACTTATAGCGCAGCCTTCACCTGCAAACCCACCACCAAAGCATTGTCGATGTCCTGCCCGGAAAACGCGCCCGGTTCGATGATGTATTGCAGGTTCGGGCGCAGCGTCAGCCACGGGGTGGCCTGGTAGCCGTAGCCCAACTCGATCAATTGTTCGGCGCTATCGAGATTCGGAAACGCAGCACCATTGGCCAGCGCGGCATCCTGTTGCACATCGCGGCTGCGCGGGTTCGGCACGGCGCGGCCATAGCCCAGGGCCACGGTGTCACGCGGGCGGCCTTCGAACGGTTTGTACAAAACCACGCCGGTGCCGTACCACTTGCTGAACGGCGAGGCGGCTTCACTGGCCGCCGAATACTGACCGAACGCATGCAGGCTGCGGCCCTCGGAGGTCGGCGAACGCCATACGGCCTGATCGATCAACAAATAATGTCCGCCACGACCGGACACTTCATCGTCGCTGCCAATGCGTTTGACGTCAGAGCTGTCGTAGTAATAGCCGAGCTTGTACTCACCCGGCAGCTCGCCGGCGTGCTTGTACACCAGCTCGATCGGCACGACGGTGCCGGTGGTGTGCTTCGGCCCCAGATGCCAGGCGCGGCTGGAATTGCCGTTGCTTTCTGGATCGACGTTGAACGCTGCCACACGCAGCTGCCAGGACGGCGACAGGTCGTATTTGACCCGCACGCCCAGACGCGCGTTGGGGTAGTTGGTCCAGCCGCTGCCGCCGGACATGTTCAGCGGGTGACCGCAGAAACCGGCGTTCATGAAGTTGCACAGAATGCCGCTATCCAGACCGCCGAGGTCGTTGCCCATGGCCATGTAGCCGAGCTTCACGTTCAGCGCCGGGGTGAACAGGCTGCGCTCGTAACTCAGTTCCGTCAGGCGCGTGTACAGGCCGCCGTAGTTTTCCTGAATCGGCAGGCGGTTGCCGACCAGATCTTCCGAAGCGCTGTTACCGCGCCGGTCGTTGATGGTCAGTTGCACTTTGCCGGCGTTGTCGACGCCGTAGAGTTTGCTCAGATCAAACTGCACGCCGAGTTTGATGTTCTGCGAGTAGCGCGCCGAACGGTGCAGGCCGCCGTCGGCGTTGTAGGCGGTTTCGCCGCTGTAATCGCCAGTGAACTTGATGCCGTCTTCATCGAGTTGATGACGCAAGCCGCCCCAGTCACCGGTCAGGGTGCTGCGGGTCAGCAGATCGGAGTCGCTGGCGGCCAGCGCGGGTAGGGCAGTGGTGCAGCTCAGACCCAGCAACAGGCCAGTGGAAAGCTTGGTACGAGAAAAGCGAACAGCCGATGACATGTGAATCCTTCCTGCTGAAATCTTTAACGCAATAAAACGGCGACGCGGTGCTTTGGGGCACCGCGCGCTTGGAGGAGGTTGGTTGTGCGGCAGCGAGTTACGGCAGGGCGTAAGCCATCACGTAATCGCCACGATCGGTCGACTGGCGTGCGCCGCCAGCAGTGACGACGATGTACTGCTTGCCGGTTTTCGGCGAAACGTACGTCATCGGGCCGCCCTGACTGCCGACCGGCAGACGGGCTTTCCAGACTTCTTCGCCGTTGCCGCTGTTGAAGGCGCGCAGGTAGAAGTCCTGGGTGCCGGCAATGAAGATCAGGCCGCCCTGGGTCGACAGGGTGCCGCCGAGGGTGGGGAGACCGATCTTGATCGGCAAGTGCATGCGGATGCCCAGGGGACCGGTATCTTCAACGGTGCCGACCGGAACCTGCCACGCGACTTTCTGGGTCTTCATGTCGATCGCGGTCAAAGTGCCGAACGGCGGCGCCTGGCACGGAATGCCGGCCACCGACAGGAAGCGGTTCTTGTTCACCGCGTACGGCGTGCCTTTGAGCGGAACAGCGCCCATGCCGGTGTTCAGCGCTTCGCCACCGCCAGCGGCCTGGCCTTTGTTCTGCGACGGGATCATCTGGATCCACAGACCCAGGCGCATGTCGTTGACGAAGATGAAACCGTGCACCGGGTCAGTGGAGATGCTGCCCCAGTTCATGCCACCCAGCGAACCCGGGAAGCTCAGCGATTTGTCGGTACCCGGCGCTGTGTACAGGCCGTCGTAGCGCATGCTCTTGAAGTCGATGCGGCAGAGCAACTGGTCGTACGGCGTGGCGCCCCACATGTCCGATTCGGTCAGGTGCTGCGCGCCGATCTGCGGCATGCCCACGGATTTCGGCTGGGTCGGCGAGTACGGCTCGTTAGGGATGTTCGCGGCTTTCACCGGTACTTCCTTGACCTCGGTCAGCGGCTTGCCAGTGGCGCGGTCGAGCACATAGATCTGCCCGGCCTTGGTGCCGATGACCAGCGCCGGAACGCTTTGGCCGTCCTTGTCGAAGTCGATCAGGCTCGGCTGCATCGGCAGGTCGAAGTCCCACAGATCGTTGTGCACGGTCTGGAACACCCAGCGTTCTTCACCGGTGCTGGCGTCCAGCGCGAGGATCGAGGCGCCGTACTTGTGGTCCAGTTCGCTGCGCTCGACACCATAGATGTCGGTGGACGAGCTGCCCATCGGCAGGAACACCGTGTTGGTAGCCGCGTCGTAGGACATCGGCGCCCAGCTGTTCGGCGTGCTGCGCACGTAGGTTTTGCCGTCGGCCGGCGCGTTGCGGTCCTGCGGGTTGCCCGGGTCGAACGCCCAGCGCATGGCGCCGGTGATCACGTCAAAACCGCGAATCACACCGCCGGGCATGTCGCTCTGCACGTTGTCGGCAACACGACCGCCAACCACTACGGTGGTGCCAGCCATCAATGGCGCGGACGACAACTGATAGTAGCTGTCCGGAACATCACCCAGACCGGCCTTCAGATCGACCTGGCCGTTGTTGCCGAAACCCTGGCAGAACTCGCCAGTGTCAGCGTCGACCGCGATCAGGCGAGCATCGATGGTATTGGTCAGCAGACGACGCTGGCAGTTGGCAGCCGGCGCCGGTTTGGCTTCGATGATCGAAGAGTTGCTCGGCTGAGCGATGGTCGCGGTGGCGTCGAAATAGGCCATGCCACGGCAGCGCTGCCAGACTTTCGATTGCGCGTTGATCGCGTTCTTCCAAAGCTCTTTACCGGTGTCGGCATCGAGGGCGATCAGGTTGTTGTGCGGGGTGCAGATGAATACTTTGTTGCCGACCTGCAGCGGGGTGAGCTGGTCTTCGGCGCCGTTGCCATCGCTCTCGGCGACGTCCCCGGTGTGGTAGGTCCACGCGACTTTCAACTTGTCGACGTTGTTGCGGTTGATCTGGTCGAGCGCGGCGAAGCGGCTGCCACCTTCGGTGTTGCCGTAATGCGCCCAGTCTTTCTGCGCCTTGGCCGGCTCGACCGGAGTCAGGCCCGGGCCAGTGCCAGTGGCGGCAACGGTTGGGTGGGCGACGAACATGTTGCCCGCCGCAACGGCCACACCGACCGCCAGCACAGCGGCCACGGCATACGCACCACGACCGGCCACGCGGCCATTGGCGCGCGCCAGCAGCGGGTAGACCAGCGCGACGACCATACCGATGACGCTGAACATGAACAGCCGCGAGAACACCGGCCAGAACACCAGCCCGGCGTCAGCCACGGCCCAGATCGCGGTGGCCACGAGAAACGCGGCGAACAGCCAGGCGCCTGCAGTTTTCTTCAGTGCGATCAGCACACCGGAAACGGTCATCGCCAGACCGCCGACCAGGAAGTACCAGGAACCGCCCAGGCTGACCAGCTTCACACCGCCGACCGCGAGCGCCAGACCGAGCAGGGCGATGATCACGCCAAGGCCGACCAGAATGAACGTTGAAACGCCTGAGACGCGTTGACTGTGGTTCACATTGAAAGTCCCGTTTGAATGAAGCGCGGGATTATAGCGGTAACTAACCATTCAGTTAACCGCAGTTTTGCCATGAAACCGTGCACTTCTGTGAATCAAGCGTGGTGCAGGATTAGCAAAACGCAAGTTGAGAGGGGTTTCTCGAGGTTTCAGCAGGAGGGGCGGATTGAGCGTGGTATTGCAATGCACATGCTTGGACACCGCGCTGGATTCACCCCTCACCCCAGCCCTCTCCCCGAGGAGAGGGAGCCGATTTGTGGGCTTTTTGAGACCTGTGTTCGCCTCGGTATCTCAGGTCGGTGTAACTCGCGCATTCAACTCGGTCAGTCCTCTCTCCCTCTGGGAGAGGGAGCTGATTTGTGGGCTTTTTGAGACCTGTGATCGCCTCGGTATCTCAGATCGGTGTAACTCGCGCATTCAACTCGGTCAGTCCTCTCTCCCTCTGGCAGAGGGAGCCGATTCGTGGGCTTTTTGAGACCTGTGTTCGCCTCGGTATCTCAGGTCGGTGTAACTCGCGCATTCAACTCGGTCAGTCCTCTCTCCCTCTGGGGGAGGGAGCCGATTTGTGGGCTTTTTGAGACCTGTGTTCGCCTCGGTATTTCAGGTCGGCGTTACTCGCGCATTCAGCTCGGTCAGTTCCCTCTCCCTCTGGGAGAGGGCTAGGGTGAGGGGCTTTTGAGGTTGGCCGCGATGGCAACCTTGCCCTTGGCCCGGCCTTGTTCAACGTAGTGCAAGGCGTCAGCTATCTGATCGAACGGAAAAGTACGATCGATCACCGGTTTGATCACCCCGGCCTCAATCAACGCAGTGATTTTCTGCAACTGGATGCCGTCGGCACGCATGAACAGAAAAGAATAACCCACCCCGTGTTTGCGTGCTTTACGGCGAATACCACTGCTGAGCAGGCGCATCAGCACCCCGAGCAGCCACGACAAACCCTGCTCCTGAGCGAACTGCGCAGTCGGCGGCCCTGACAGGGAAATCAGTTGCCCGCCCGGTTTCAACACCCTCAACGATTTTTCCAGCACATCGCCGCCGAGGCTGTTGAGCACCACGTCGTAGTCGCGCAGCTCATTGGCGAAATCCTGCTGTTTGTAATCAATCACCAGATCAGCGCCCAGCGCCTTGACCCACGCGACATTCGCCGTGCTGGTCGTAGTCGCAACAAAAGCGCCGAGGTGTTTGGCCAGTTGAATGGCGACCGTGCCAACGCCACCGGAGCCGGCGTGAATCAGTACCTTCTGGCCTTTTTGCACGTTGGCGACTTCGACCAGTGCCTGCCACGCCGTCAACGCCACCAGCGGCATGCAAGCCGCCTCGGTCATGGCGAGATTGGCGGGTTTCAACGCGACCGCTGTTTCATCGACAGCGATGCGTTCGGCAAACGTGCCAATCCTGTTATCAGGCACACGCGCATAAACCTCATCGCCCGGCTTGAAACGCTTGACCGCCGCACCGGTGCTGAGCACCACACCGGCGACATCGTTGCCCAATATCAAAGGCATTTGATAGGGCAGGATCATCTTGAATTCGCCGCTGCGAATCTTCAGATCCAGCGGGTTGACGCTACTCGCGCGCACTTCGATCAGCACGTCGTGAGCGCCAACCAGCGGTTCGGGCAGGTCGCCAATCCGGCCGTTCTGCTTGCCGTAGCGCTCGATGAAAAATGCCTTCATTGCGGATGCTCTTGTCGGTAGAAACCCGCCGGCATAGCGGCGGGTTTGAATGAGGTCAGGCTTGCGTCAGATAACGTTGCGCAACAGCCGACTGGCGGATCTGCCCCAACAGGCCCTGCCGCGCGGTTTGCAGGGCGTCCCAGCGCTCGCCTTCGTGCAGCGGCGGGATGGTCACGACTTCGCGACGGTCGAAGCCGACCAGCGCGGCGTCGACCATGTCGCCGACTTCCATGATGTCGGTGAGGGTGTTGATGTCGATACCGGCGCGGTCCCAGATTTCCGTGCGGGTGGCGGCGGGCAGGACCGCTTGCACATACACGCCTTGTGGCGACAGTTCCAGGCTCAGGCCTTGAGAGAGGAACAGCACGAACGCCTTGGTCGCGCCATACACCGACATGCCGAACTCCGGCGCCAGGCCCACCACCGAGCCGATGTTGATGATCGCGCCGTCGCCGGCCTTGGCCAGGCGCGGGGCAATCGCGCTGGCCAGCCGCACCAGCGCGGTGGTGTTGAGGGCGACCAGTTGCGCCACGCTGTCGGTGCTCTGCTCGATGAAGGTACCGGACTGCGCGGCGCCGGCATTGTTGACGAGGATACCGATGCGCGAGTCGTCACGCAGACGCGCCTCGACGGTTTGCAGGTCGCTCAGTTGCGTCAGGTCGGCGTGTAGCACTTCGACATTGACGTTGTGTTCAGCGCGCAAACCGGCAGCAAGGGTGTCCAGACGCGACTGGTCACGGGCGACCAGCACCAGATCGTGCCCGCGTTGGGCGAAACGTGCGGCGTAGACAGCGCCGATGCCGGTGGAGGCGCCAGTAATCAGAACAGTAGGGCGAGTAGTCATGGTGTGGGCTCTTTGTCAGTTGAAGACTGATTGCGGGCCTTTAGGATGATGATCCAAATCTAAACTGTCAACGGTTTTGATTATGGCCAACATCTATGTATCATCGGCCGATGAATTTTCAGCGCTGGAGGTAGACAACATGCGCGTATCCAAGGCTCAGGCTCAGGCCAATCGCGAGCACATTGTCGAAACGGCATCAGTGATGTTCCGCGAACGCGGTTATGACGGGGTCGGCGTGGCTGACCTGATGGCGGCCGCCGGTTTTACTCACGGCGGTTTCTACAAACACTTCGGCTCCAAGGCCGACCTGATGGCCGAAGCCTCGGCCAACAGCCTGGCGCAGTCCACGGCCGCCGCCGAAAGCATGAGCGTGCAGGATTTCATCGACGTGTACGTGTCGCGCGAGCATCGCGACGGCCGCTCCACCGGTTGCACCATGGCAGCGCTGTGCGGCGATGCGGCGCGGCAGTCCGGGGACGTGAAAGCGGCGTTCGCTGAAGGCATCGAGCGCACGTTGCAGACGCTCGGCGAGAAATACCCGACGGCAGCGGATGCACCGCAAGGTGGGGGCCGGACCCGGATGATCGACCTGCTGGCCCGCGCCGTCGGGGCGATCATGCTGTCGCGGGCCTGCCCGGATGACTCGGCGCTGGCCGATGAGATTCTGGCTGTGTGTCACGCTTCGATGACTGAGTCGCTGCCCGCGATCGAAACTGCGCAAGAAGCCACGCAGGACAGCTGAAGCGATCAGTGCTGGCGGTGCAGGGCCTTGTCGAGTGCCGCCAGCAAAACCTCTTCTTCGAAGGGTTTGCACAGGCATTCAAACGCCTGGTAATGCCCGGACTCAGCCAGCGCCGCCTCGTCCCAATGGGCGGACATGCAGATCACCGGAAACTGTCGCGGCAGTTGGCGCATCACGTCGATGCCGGACAGGCCGGGCATGCGCAGATCCAGCAGCAGGCAGGCGATTTCGGCGAAGTCTGCTTCGGCGAGAAACGCTTCGCCACTGGCATAAACCTGCGCGCGATAACCGACCGAGCGCAGCAGATTCGACAGGCTTTTGCGCACCGACGCGTCGTCATCGACGATGCAGACAATCGTCGGTCGGGTGTTCTCGATCGCCGTCGGGCGACCCGCCGGGGCGCTCACGACAGGCTCGATGGGCCAGGCGAAGGCGCAGCGCTGATCAGTCCGTAGAGTTCGACGAGGTTGACCAGCGAGCGGGTCTGCATCTTCGCCATGATGTGTTTGCGATGAACCTTGGCGGTCACTTCACTGGTGCCCAATTGGTTGGCGATCTGCTTGTTCGACAGACCGCCAACGATCAGTGGCAGCACCTCGCGCTCACGCGGTGTCAGTTGCGCCGCCAGCTGCCGCACGTGCTGAACCCGTTGCCATTGATTGAACGCCGTCGCGGCGTGTTGACGGGTGCTGCGCAGAATGCCGAGCAGTTCATCGTCATTGAATGGCTTGGTCAGGAACTCCACCGCGCCGGCCTTCATCGCCTGCACCGACATCGGAATCGTGCCGTGGCCGGTCATGAAGATCACCGGCCACGGCAAGCCGCGCTCGTTCAGCGCCGCCTGCAATTGCAGGCCTGTGGTTTCGGGCAGGCTGACGTCGAGCAACAGGCACGCCGGGCCATTGGCGATGTCGCCCTCTAGCAGTTCTTCGGCGGACTGGAAAATCCGGTGCTCGATGCCTTCGGCGCGCAACAAGCGGCTGAGCGCGGTACGCACGCAGGCCTCATCGTCAACGATGAACACCGGCACCGATTGCGTATCGACCAACGGCGGCTGCGCCACCATCGGCGCCGAGGCCAGCGCGTTGAACACGGGCAGTTTGGGTTCGCGGTCTTTCAATAATCGGTAACCTCGACGGGCAACCGTCTGGATGATTTCTTTTTCCCCGAGCAGTTTGCGCAGCGAGGAAATCTGCACTTGCAGATTGTTCTCTTCGACGACGATGTCCGGCCACACCTGATTGATCAGCTCGTCCTTGCTGACGATGCGCCCATCGGCCTGCATCAGTACGGAAAGTATTTCGAACGCCCGCCCGCCCATGCGCAAGGGCCGGCCATCGAGAAAGGCTTCGCGCCGTTCCAAAGAAATCGTGGCTTGGCCGAGTCGGATCATGCGGGCCTCTGCGTTGCGGTGAGAAGGACAGGGCGCGGGCGCCGGGTTATCAGGTTCGTACGCTAGGGGACGGCCTGGCATAAAGCAATTATCCCGAGGGATAAGACGTGCGCTTGTATAGCGCAAGAAACAGCCGCGCAAGGCTCTGGACGGCCATCTTGAGGCTGCGGACGGACATCAGCGCAGCGGCTGGCCCTCTGGCAAAAAAACGCTGGGTATACTTCGCCACCAGCCTGAATCCCATTTCCAGCGGTGAATGCGTATGCCCGGCCAGCCATCCTCCTCTGCAATTTCCCGCGTGGCCGATGCGCCGATGCTCGATGAAGCATGGCTGGAGAGCTGTCGGTTCAGTCTGCTGCGCCGTGACCATGAACTGACCTGGTTCAGCCTCGAAGACAGCCACTCGGGCCAGAGCTGGTTCGCTGTGCGTGCGCCGATCCAGCGTCCGGCGCTGTGCCAGCGGCTGGAGCGCGATTTCCATTTGCAGTTGCCTTCGCAGTGGGCGCTCAACCCGCTCGCGCTGATTCGCTCGGCGGACGGGCCGGTGTTGGTCTACCCGCAATGGGGCGCGCCGCTGGCTGGACTGATCGACGCCGCCGGCTTACCACTCGGACGGGTGCTGAATATCGCCGTCGCCGCCGCGAATGCGCTGGTCCACTCTCGCCATCCGGAAACACCGCAAAACCCTGTGGGAGCGAGCCTGCTCGCGAAAGCGTCATTCCAGCCGACATCACCCTTGACTGACCCACCGCTTTCGCGAGCAGGCTCGCTCCCACAGGGTTCTTTATTGCCTTGGCATCTGCTGGTCGATGCTGACGACAGCGTCAGGCTGATGGGCTTTCACACCCACGCGCAGGAAACGCCGGCGACCGAACTGCCGAGCTTGGAACACTGGCCTTATCTGGCGCCGGAACAGCTGCAGCGCGACGGCGTCGATTCCGATGAGCGCAGCGACGTCTATGCGCTGTCGGCAATCATTTATGAGGCGCTGACCGGGCGCCCGCCGCTGATCGCTCGCGACGCCTCGCAATGGCTGCATGTGCACGCCGCCGTCGAGCCTTTGTCGCCAGCGCAATACCAACCCGACCTGCCGCAAGGCATTTGTCACGTGCTGCTCAAGGGCCTGGCCAAGGAGTCGGACGCGCGCTATCAAAGCATCGAATCGCTGGCCGCCGATCTGACCTGGTGCCTGCGGCAATGGCAGAAAAAGGCCAGATCGAAGCGTTCCGCCTCGGTGCATTCGATGCTCGCGCAACGGCCACGCGCGGCGATGTGCTGTTTGGTCGTGATGACGAACGTCAGCAACTGCTTGAACAGATCCAGCGCGTGCGCAGCGACGGCATCGCTCGCGTGCTGCTGGTTGCCGGCGCACCGGGAGCGGGGAAGTCGACGCTGATCCAGCAAGTCCTGCGTAGCCAGGCACCCGGTTATTGGGCCAGCGGCAAGATCGAACTGCTGAACAATGACCGGCCCTTCGCGCCGGTGGCGCAGATTTTTCAGTCTCTGATCAGCCAAGTGTTGACCAAGCCCACGCTGGCCTTGCAGGCCTTGGCCGAGCAACTGCGCGAAACCCTAAAGGGCCGTGGCCGCTTGCTGCTGGACCTGGCGCCGGAAGCCGAACTGCTGATTGGCGCCACCGCCGAACTGCCGAACATGCCGGCGCGCCACGCCCTGGATCGGGTCAATCGGGCGCTGCTCGATGTGCTCGAAGTCTTTGCGCAACCGGGGCATCCGCTGCTGCTGTTTATCGACGACTTGCAGTGGGCTGACGACTCGACGCAGGCGTTTCTCAAAGCCTTTATCGGCCGACCGACGCGGCATCTGCTGCTGGTTCTGGCGTATCGCGAGGGCGAGTTGACGGAGCATCCGGGCGGCTGGCTCGATGAGATGCGCAGAGCACCCGCGCTGCCAGTCAGTGACCTTCGACTAGGGCCGCTGTCGGTGCAGGCCGTTGCGCAACTGATGGCGGTCGAACTCGATGCTGACGTCGACAACCTCGAGGCGCTGGCCCGCGTCGTGCACTTCAAAACCGCCGGCAATCCGTTGTTCGTCAGCCAGGTGGCGCGCGCGCTGGTGGACGAGCGTCTGCTGCGTTTCGACGCGACGACGCGGCGCTGGGTGTGGAATCAGGCCGAAGTGAACGGCTATCGCTACGCCGACAACGTGGCCGAATTGATGGTGCAACGCTTGCAGCGTCTGCCGGTCAGTGCCCGTGAAGTGTTGCGCACCGCGGGTTACGTTGGTGGCCGCTGTGACGAAACGCTGTTGGGCGATTTGCTGGGGGACGATCCGGCGCAATTGCTGCGTGACGTGGATTATCTGGTCAGCGCCGGATTTCTCCTGCGCGAGCCTGGCCAACTGGTGTTTCCCCACGATCGGGTGTTGGAAGCCGCCGCTGCGCTGACCGCACCGGCCGGGCGCTCGGCTGAGCATGCGCGCATCGCTGCCGCCATGCTCGATCAATGCGGCGAGCAGCGGCAGGCGCGGGTCTTCGACATCGCCAGTCAGATTCAGCGCAGCGCCGGCAATGCGCTGCAAGCGCCTCGACGCGCTGAATTCATCCAGTTATTGCTCGAAGCTGCCGAGCGCGCCCGCGATAGCGCCGCTGTCGAGCAGGCCGTGGATTATCTGCGCAGCGCCGAGGTGTTACTCGGCGACAACGGCTGGACGCAGCTCTACCCGCAAGCCTTCGCGGCGCGCTGGCTGGCAGCCGACTGCGCGATGTTGCTGGCGGATCTGCCCGGCGCGCAACAGCGTCTCGACGACTGTCTGGAACACGCTGCCACCGTGCTGGACCGGGCGAAAACCTACCGCCTGCGCGCCAGCCTGCGCACCTTGCATTCCGATTACCACGGCGCGATCGGCGAAGCGCTGGCCGGTCTTGCGTTGCTCGACATCGACCTGCAGCGACACCCATCGAAGGCGCAACTGGGCGAAGCGTTCGAACGGGTTCGGCAATTGGTCGGTGCGCGACGGATCGCTGAGTTGACGGCGTTGCCCAAAGCCATCGAGCCGCGAATCGAAGTGGCCATGGAACTGCTGAGCACGCTGATCGCCTCGTTCTTCGTGCAGGACGACATTGCTTTTCTGCACCTGGCGAAGATGGTTGAACTGACTTTGCTCCATGGCACCACGCCGAGCAGCGGCTACGGTTTCGCCTGGTACGGCGTGATGATCGCCGACCGTTATGGCGAATATCTGGACGGTGTTGCTTTCGCCGAACTGGCGCTCGATCTGACTGATCTGCACGGCTATGAGGCGGGGCGCACCGGCACGCTGGTGGCGCTGGATCAGGTCAGCGCGTGGACCCGGCCGATGGCTTACGCGCGGCAGAAGGCTTTCGCCGCGTTTGAGTGCGGTCAGGCCGGCGGCGATCTGGGCATGTCGTGTTACGCCTGCAACCACATCGGCTCCGATCTGCTGTTCATGGGCGAGCCGCTGCCAAACGTGTTGAACGAGCTGGACGTCGGCCTGAGTTGGGTGCGGCAGTTTCACTACATCGACATCGAGCGCATTCTGCTGGCGCAACAGGCGTTCGCCAGCGATTTGCGCAATGGGCCTGAGCCTCGTTCGATCGCAATGCTGGATGCTTTGGAACATGACCGTTTTGGCCCGCTGCATCGCGACCGCGTTTCACAGCCGACGCTGTTGTGGATGTGGTTGTATTCGGGCATGTCGGCGTTCTATTTCGGTGAAGTGCGTTACGCGTTGCGCCGTTTCGAAGACGCCGAGGCGTTGACCTGGTCGCTGCCGGCGCACATTGATCTGGCGCATTACTACCTGTTCTACAGCCTGGCACTGGCCAGTCCCGAGGCGCCGGGCTCTGTTGCCGAAAAACTGCAGAAGCTGGAGCAGCAACGGCAGCGTTTTCTGCCATGGGTCGAGCTCAATCCTTCAACCTTCAGCAACAAACTGCTGCTGATCGAAGGCGCGATGGCCCGCGTGCGCGGCGAAGGGCTGGCCGCCATTCGCTGCTTCGACCAAGCGCAAATCGCGGCGGCCGCTGCCGGATTTATCCATGAGCAAGCACTGGCACATGAACAACTGGCCGAGGTCTGCCTGGCCAACGGCCTGGTCTCCGGCACGCATCATCACCTGCGTGTTGCGCGCGACTGCTATGTGCTGTGGGGCGCTGAAGCCAAGGCGCGCCAGCTCGAAGCGCAGCATCCGTTTCTCGCCCACGAGCATACCCTTCAAGCGGGAACGCCGGTGACGCGGGTGCGCCTTGATCTGGAAGTCGGCATTGAAGCGGCACGCGCGGTCTCGCAAGAGGTGTTGCTCGATCGGCTGGTGGAGACCTTGATGAATCACTTGATGATTCAGGCCGGTGCCGACCGCGGCGCGCTGCTGTTGGTCGCCGAGGGTGAGTTGCAATTGGCCGCTGCCGCGCATGTCGAGGCGGGCAACGTGCGGGTCAGTCAGGACAACGATCGCTCGCTGGAGCAGATCGCGCCGGTTTCAGTACTCAATTCGACCATGCGCACGCGCACGCCGCTGGTGCTCGACGATGCCCGCGCCGACTGCCCGCAAGCTTACAGCGCCGACTTGCGCGAGCGGCAGACGCGCTCGCTGATGTGCCTGCCGTTGCTCAAGCAGGGCGCGCTGATCGGTCTGGTGTATCTGGAAAACAGCCTGGTACCGAAGCTGTTCAGCGCCGAACGCCTGACCATGCTGGAAATCCTCGCCTCGCAGGCAGCGGTGTCGCTGCAGACCGCACGGCTCTACGCGCAACTGGTCGAAGACAACCGCTTGCGCGCGCAGATGGAAGCCGACTTGCGCAGCTCGCGGGCGGAACTGGCGCGCAACTCGCACCTGAAAATGATGGGCGAACTGTCGGCCTCGATCGCCCACGAAATCAGCCAGCCGCTGCTGGGCATTTCATCGAACGCCTCGGCCAGTCTGCGCTGGCTCAAGCGCGACACGCCTGATCTCGACGAGGCTATTCAGGGACTGGAAGACATCCGCTCCGACAGCGCCCGTGCCACCGAGATCGTCCAGGCCTTGCGCGCATTGGCCAGGCAGGCGCCGTTGCAACGATTGCCGGTGTCGATTGACGCGTTGATCGGTGAGGTCGTGCAACTGACGGCCAGCGATGTGCACAATCGCGGGGTGAGCTTGCACACGCAACTCAACGCTGCTGACCCGGTGCTGGGGGATCGGGTGCAGATCCAGCAGGTGATCTACAACCTGATCGTCAACGCGCTGGAAGCGATGGCTGGGCAGGGCGTGACTGACGGGCGCCTGGTGATTGAGTCGACGCTGTCCGATGGGCAGGTCTGCGTGGCTTTTCAAGACAATGGGCCGGGGATCGCCGAGCATCAGCGTGAAGAAATTTTCGATGCGTTCTTCACCACCAAGGGCAGCGGCATGGGCATGGGCCTGGCGATTTGCCGAACGGTGATAGGCGCCCATGGCGGGACGTTGCGCGTGGAAGACAGCGAAGAGGGCGCGCGGATCTGTTTCAGGCTGCCGCTTGCGCCGGACGCCAGGATCAAAAAGCCCCTCACCCTAACCCTCTCCCGGAGGGAGAGGGGACTGACCGGGGTGTTTGGGGGAGATACGCCGACGTGAAAGTCCGAGTTGAACTCAGGACTGGAAAAACACCAAATCAGCTCCCTCTCCTCGGGGAGAGGGCTGGGGTGAGGGGGGAGTTCACCGCCGTACCAACGCCGACCACCAGCGCTCTACCGCAAAAAAAAAGCCGCGAAAAATCGCGGCCAAAAGGGAGGAGTGAACAAAACCCTTTGAAATCCGACTCAGGGCCGCAGTTCCGTCAAGCGCTGGCCCATCGTCGAATTCAGCAACCCATCGCTGAGCCGCCAGACATCCGCATCCACCAGCGCCACCCGCGCTCCGCACATCAGTTGGCGCCAGACCTTCGGCGGCATCCCCACCATGCGCCCGAACGTGCGGGTGAAGTGCGAGTGATCGGAAAATCCGCATTCATAAACAATCTCGGTAATCGCCATCGAGGTCAGCAACAGCCCTTTGGCTTTGTCGATCTTCATCTTCAGCATCCATTCCTGAGGTGAGCAGCCGGTGACGATCTTGAACGCCCGGGAAAAGTGGCTGCGTGAAAGATTGCAATGTTCGGCAATCTCGCTGACGCGCAGGCTGCGGCTCAGATCGTGCAGCATGTAGGCCTTGGCGCGGCGTTCCTGCCAGCCGGACAGTGCGCCCAGTGGGCGCGCCAGGTGGCAGGAAGGGTCTGACTTCACCGATTGCGGGTTCATGGCGGCTCTCCTGATCGATGGGCAAAGTCTGGCCGCAGGCTTTATTTAAAGTCCTTAAACAAACCTTAAAAGTTATGAAGCCCAAGCCTCAGGCGTGAAACGGATAATCGACATAACCACGCTGATCGCCGCCGAAGAAACTGCTCGGATCCGGTGTGTTCAGCTCAAGGCCATCGTGCAACCGACGCGGTAGATCCGGGTTGGCCAAAAATGGCCGGCCAAAGGCGATGATGTCGGCGCGATCGGCGTTCAACGCCTGTTCGGCGGACTCGGCGTCGTAACCGCCAGCGAGGATCAGCACGCCGTTCCAGGTCTGGCGCAACTGGGCAATGATCGCGTCCCAGCGCGGATCAAAGTTTTCGTCCTTGACCGTGCCGACCATGGCCGGCTCGACCAGGTGCAGGTAGGCCAGATTCCACTGGTTGAGCGCTTCGACCAGATAACCGAAGGTCGCTTCGGGCGTGTCATCGCCCATGCCCATGAAGCGACCCATCGGCGTCAGTCGTACGCCGACGCGCTCGGCACCGACTTCATCAGCCACGGCGGCGACCACTTCGAGCAGGAAGCGCGCGCGGTTTTCTACGCTGCCGCCATAGGCGTCGTCGCGCTGGTTGCTGTTGCTGTTGAGGAACTGGTCGAGCAGATAACCGTTGCCGGCATGGATTTCCACGCCGTCCATGCCAGCGTTCAACGCGTTACGCGCAGCGCGGCGATAGTCTTCGACGATGTCGGCAATTTCCGCTGTTTCGAGGGCGCGCGGTACCGGCACATCACCCCACACGCCGTTGCCTTGTTCATCGACGATAAAGGTCTTGCCCGGCACTGGCAGGGCGCTTGGCGCCACCGGCAAGCCGGCGTCCGGCTGAAAGCTGGGGTGCGAGACCCGGCCGACGTGCCACAGCTGCATGAAGATCAGACCGTTCGCTGCGTGCACCGCCGTGCTGACTTCGCGCCAGGCCTGCACTTGCGCGTCGGTGTAGATCCCCGGCGTCCACGCATAGCCCTGGCCCTGTTGGGAGATCTGCGTGGCCTCGGTGATGATCAGCGCAGCACTGGCGCGTTGGCGGTAGTACTCGGCGTTCATTGCAGTCGGCACGTCGCCCGGCTGGCCAGCGCGCGAGCGGGTCAGGGGCGCCATCGCCACACGATGGGCAAGGGTGTAAGGGCCAAGGGCGATCGGTTGGAACAGGCGACGGGTCATGGGTAGCTCCGGATTTCGATGAGTAGGGTTCAAGTGCGGCAGCCAGGTGCCGCGCGCTGTGCAGGTAACTTAACCGGGGGTGGCGGGGCTGATAATCCGTGGCCGGCGCTACGCAGTTTTGCGCGCAACGCAACGGCACCCGCGCTCATCGCTGATGAACGCGGGCGTGGTTCAGGCGGGTTGGGTCGAGCGAGTCAGCGGCAGATTCAGCCAGCGCCGGCCGGTTGCATTGCTGACCGCGTTGCCGAGCGCAGCAGCCATTGGCCCTTGCACAATTTCGGCAGCACCGAGGAAAGGTTCGCCCGGTTGATCAAGCAAATGCACGTCGACTTTTTTTGGCAATTGCGTAAAGCGCAGAATTGGATAACCGCTCCAGTCATAGCTGCGAATGCCGCCGGCGTCGTAGGCGACTTTTTCGTAGAGCGTCCAGCTGGCCGACTGGACGATGCCGCCCTCGACCTGATTGCGCAGGCCATCGGGGCTGACAATCTGGCCAACATCGACCGCTGTCACCACATGATCGACACGGATCTCGCCGGTCTGCGGATGCACCCACAGTTTCACCCCAAGGGCGCAGTAACCCATGATGTTTTTGTAGCGGGCGAAGGCAAAACCGATCCCCGCGCCGGGCTCGTTGCTCTTGTGGGGCCAGCCGATTTCGTCACGCACGCGCTCGATCACGGCACGGGCACGCGGGTCGCGCAGATGCGCCAGGCGTAACGCCAGCGGATCGAGCCCGGCCTTGATCGCCAACTCATCAATACCTGCCTCGATCGCGAAGATGTTGATGTGCGCACCCAGCGAGCGCATGGCCGAAGTGCGGAACGGCATGGTGGTGACGAAATTCATGTTGATCCGCGTCGCGCCCAGCTCGTACAGCGGCACCGCGTTGCGATCGCCATCACCTTCGGGCTGGGCGATCGGCACCGAGGGCGCCGAGGTAAAGGGTTTCGCCAACAGGCGTGCCGGCAGCAGGCGCCCGGCATTGACGATGCGTTCGTTATGCGGCGTGGTCCACAGCTCGTAGTTCCAGTCCTGCAAACGGCCCTGACTGAGGCCGGCATCGATTTCGGTGACCATCGCCGAACTGTACGGCTCCCAGAGGTTTTCCTGCTCGCGCATCCATTGCACGCGCACCGGCGTGCCCGGCAGGCGCATGGCGATCAGCGCGGCATCGGCGGCGGCATCATCGGCGCCGTTGTGGCCGTAGCAACCCGAGCCTTCGGTATGAATGCAGCGCACACGCTCCGGCGGCAGACGCAGCATTTCGGCGATACCGGCGCGCAGTGGATAGACGCCCTGGGTGTGGGTCCACACCGTGAGCACGCCATCGTTGAACCAGGCCACGGCACAGGACGGGCCGATCGAACCGTGCATCAAATACTGCTTGGTGACCCGCGCTTTGAAGCGCGTTTCGGTCGTGCCGCCGGGATTGCCGTTGTTGCTGATCGGATAGCGCTTGGAGGGCAGCTGCTTGAGCAAATGGTGAATCCCGGCGGCTTCGGGAATCGCCTCGCCACCACTCCACTTGGCACTCTCAATGCCGCTGCGCATGGCCTTGATCGCTTGCCACTCATCACGGGCGACCACCGCCAGATAGTTGCCGTCGCGAATCACTTTGACCACGCCGTTCAACGCCTCGATGGACGCGGCATCGAACGCCTGAAGCGTGCAGCCGGGACGCGGCGGGCGAATCACCCGCGCATGCAGCATGCCCGGCAGGCGCATGTCTTGCACGAACGCCGCGCCGCCGCTGACCTTGGCCGGGATGTCCAGGCGCGGCAGGTTGTGCCCGATCAGTTTGAAGTCGGCCGCCGCCATCGCTGGTGATTGTGCCTTGGCGTATTGGTGCACATCGACATGCTTGACTGCTTCGGCATAAGCCATGCGCTGACCGGCTGGCCCTTCGATAATGCCGTCGCGAGTGCTCAGTTGCGCAGCATCGACTTGCCAACTGCGCGCAGCGGCATCGACGAGCATTTCCCGCACCTGCGCGGCGGCGTTGTACAGCGCGGTGCCGCTGTCGAAAATGCTGTGGCTGCCGGCGGTGTAGCCTTCGTTGGGCGTCAGTGCGGTGTCGGCGGTGAGCAAATTGACGGCGCGGGCCGGCACCTGCAAACGCTCGGCAGCGATTTGCAGCAACGCGGTTTTCACTCCAGTGCCCAGTTCGACCTTGCCGGTGTACACGGTGATGCCGTCGGCGCCAATGCGAATCCACGCGTCCAGGTAAGGGTTGGTGCGCAGGCTGCCGGGCAGATCGGGGGCCAGCACTACGGTGCCGAGGGTGTCGACTTCGGTGTCGGCCAAGGCCCGCCGCGCCATTGGCATCAGGGTAAAAGCCATGAGCAACGCGCCGCCGCGCAGGAAGGCCCGGCGGCTGGGGTTCAAGCCGTTTGCTTCGCTCATGTCAGGCTCCCGTTATGCCCGGCCACCTGTTTGATCGCCTCGATGATGCGCAAGTGCGTGCCGCAACGGCACAGATTGCCGGCCATGTGCTCGCGGATGGTTTGTTCGTCCGGGTGCGGATCACGTTCGAGCAACGCCTGCGCGCGCATCAGCATGCCGGCGATGCAGTAACCGCATTGCGCGGCCTGCTTGTCGATGAATGCCGTTTGCAACGGGCCGGGTTTTTCTGCGCTGCCGAGGCTCTCCACGGTGCGGATTTTTTCCTTCAAGGCCTGCGCACGGTGTGAGGCAGGCGAACACCGGCTGGTCGTCGACGATCACCGTGCACGCGCCGCACTGGCCCAGGCCGCAGCCATACTTGGCGCCGTTGAGGTTCAAGTGATTGCGCAGCGCATACAGCAGCGGCATGTCCGGCTCCAGCTCCAGCGCTTGGGCGGCTCCATTGACGGTGAGAGTGATCTGGCTCATTTCGTCTCCTGACGTAACGCTTCAATAGTGGAAGAAAGGTCGGTCCATGGCTGCTCGGGTCTGGCTTGCTCGCGCAAATACGCCGCCAGTGCGCCGAGCTGGGCGTTATCGAGGCTGGCGGCGAACGGCGGCATCACCGGGCCGGGCGCGCCGGGAATGGCGGGCACGCCTTCGAGCACGGTCTTGAGAAAGTTGCGCGGGCTGGCCGCTTGCAGCGCCGAAGTGCTTTGCAGGCCTGGGCGGCCGTCGATTTCGCGCATCGGCGCGGCGGGTGCGTGACATCCGGCGCAGGCGCTGCTGAAGAGCAGGGCGCCGGTGCTGTGATCCGCTGGACTGCTCGGCTGCTTTTTCGGGGTGATTTCGGTCACCGCGTGCGGGCTTTGCAGGCTCAGCAGGTAGTCGGCAATCGCCTCGACTTCACTGGCCGGCAAGCGCGCCAGACTCAGGCTGACCGGACGCATCGGGCCGGCGGGTGTGCCGTGACCATCGACCACGTCAGCGCGCAGGTAGCCGACCAATTGCTCGCGATTCCATGGATTGGCGCGTTGCTGGAGGCCGACCAGTGCCGGCGCTTCCCAGCCATCAACGCTGCCGCCCTGCAGATACTCCGAGGATTTCTCCGCGCCGATCAGGTTCAGCGGCGAATGGCAGCCGGCGCAGTGGCCCGGGCCGTCGACCAGATAGCGTCCGCGATTCCATGCCGCGCTGTGTTCGGCCAGCGGCGTCAGTGGCTCGTCATGCAGAAACAGCAGGTTCCAGAACGACACCAGCGGGCGGATGTTCATCGGGAAATTCATCTGGTTCTGCATGGCGGGCGCATGTACGGCGGGGCCGCTCATCAAGTAGGCATAGGCGTCGGCGATGTCTTCGGAGCTCATGCGCCGGTAGTGCACGTAAGGAAAGGCCGGGTAGAGAAAGTGGCCGTCGCGGGCAATGCCTTCACGCATCGCCCGCTCGAAGGCCGGCAGTGACCATTCGCCGATGCCGGTCTGCGCATCCGGGGTGATGTTGGTGCTGTATAGCGTGCCGAACGGCGTCACCAGCGGCAGCCCGCCGGCCAGGTATTCGCCGCCGGGGCGGGTATGGCACACCGCGCAGTCACCGGCCTCGACCACCCGTGCGCCGCGTTGCAACTGCGCAGTATCGAATGACGTCGGCCGTTTGATTGGCGCGATCGCCGGGCGCCACATCAGCGCGACGGCGACGATCAGGCCGAGTACCGCGAGCACGGCGACGCTGAACCACAGGGTTCTGGATTTGAGCAAATGGCTATTCATGGTCGGCAGAAAAACGCGGCGGGCAGTGGCAGGACGAGTGCAGTGCGGGTCATGGAAACGCTCCTTGTAGCAGCCGGGGGAAGGGCGCCGATGCGGACGTCTGCGCCAGGGCCAAAGCGTAGAGAAGACCCTTGCAGCGGAGAATCACCGGCCCGCGCAACAGCGCGTTGCGCCACAAGCAACGTTGCGCGCCGCGCATCAGTGCGTTGCCAGTGGCACGGATTCTCGCCCCCGCCGGCTGACCGTAGCCTTGGCACAACTTTCCCGAACTCAACGAGGTGTCACCATGCTTACGGGCAACCCTGCCGTTGCGGCCCCGGCCGAACAGCCTGCTTCACTCTCCGGCCTGATGGTCGCGTTTCTGGCATTTTGCTGCGGCGCGGTCGTCGCCAACCTGTATTACGCACAACCCATCGTCGAACTGATCGCGCCGCAGATCGGCCTCTCCAGCGCCAATGCCAGCCTGATCGTGTCGCTGACGCAGTTCGGTTACGCGCTGGGCTTGTTGCTGCTGGTGCCGCTGGCCGACCTGATGGAAAACCGGCGTCTGGTGGTCGGCTTCACCCTCGCTGCCAGTGTCACGCTGCTGTGTGCTGGCCTGACTCATTCGCCGTCGCTGTTCCTGCTGCTCTCTTTACTGATCGGCCTGACTTCGGTGGCAGTGCAGATTCTTGTGCCGCTGGCCGCGCATCTGGCACCGGAAGCCAGCCGGGGCCGCGTGGTCGGCAACATCATGAGCGGCCTGCTGTTGGGGATTCTGCTGTCGCGGCCGCTGTCGAGCCTGTTGGTCGAAGTGTTCGGCTGGCGCGGGGTGTTTTACAGCGCGGCGGCACTGATGGCGGTGATCGCGCTGATTACCGCTGTGGCATTGCCGCGCCGGGTGCCGACGCACAAAGCCACCTATGTCGCGTTGATCGGTTCGGTGTTTGCCTTGGCCCGACGCTTTCCTGTGTTGCGCCAGCGTTCGCTGTATCAGGGTTTGCTGTTCGCCAGTTTCAGCCTGTTCTGGACGCTCGCGCCGATTGAGCTGATGCGTCACCACGGTTTCAGCCAGGCGCAAGTGGCGATCTTTGCGTTGGTCGGCGCGGTGGGTGCGATTGCCGCGCCGATTGCCGGGCGTCTGGCCGATGCCGGGCACGGTCGTCGCGGTACCTTGGTGGCGTTGCTGCTGGCGCCGCTGTCGCTGTTGATCGCCGCGTTGCCGGGCAGTGGTTACGTGTGGCTGGTGGTGTGTGCGGTGCTGCTGGATTTTGCCGTGCAGCTGAACATGGTCCTCGGCCAGCGCGAGGTCTACGCCCTCGACCCGCACAGCCGCGCCCGCCTGAATGCGGTGTACATGACCAGCATCTTCGTCGGCGGCGCGCTTGGTTCACTGGTCGCCAGCCCGCTGTACGAACACTTCGGCTGGAACCTCTCTGCCGTCGCCGTAGCGGTGTTGCCGGCGCTGGCGCTGGCGCTGTTCCTGAGCCGCAAGGCTGATGGCTGAGGGCGCGATGAGGCCCGGCAAGCACGACGATACAAGACGTGTGGCGAGCACTGATGCACAATCAGCGGCGTTCCCTCACCACCGGATCCCGCTTATGGACAAGTTGCTGGCATTGAAGATGTTTGTTGAAACCGTGCGCTGCGGGGGCTATTCCTCGGCGGCGCGCAAGCTTGGGATTTCGACGTCTTCGGTGACACGGCAAGTGGCGGGGCTGGAGAACGAGTTGGGCGCCAGCCTGCTCAATCGCACCACGCGCAACACCAGCGTGACCGTCGCCGGTCAAACCTATTTCGAGAAGGCCGTGGCGATTCTCGATGCCATCGACGAAGCCGATGCGGTGGTCGCTGATCGTGGCAGTGATGCCCAAGGCCGCTTGCGCATCAGTGTGCCGGTGGAGTTTGGCCGCCGGCTGATCGCGCCGCACCTGAGCCGCTTGCTCGAACGTCATCCGGGGCTGGAGATCAGCCTGTCGCTGAGCGATCAGGTCAGCGATCTGCTCAGCGAGCAGATCGACGTTTCAGTACGGCTCGGCTCGACGGTGGTCAGCGAAGACATCGTCAGCAAACGCGTCGGGCAGTTTCAGCGTTGGATTGTCGCCAGCCCGGATTATCTGGCGCGCAGCGGCGTGCTCGAACATCCGCGGGATCTGCTTGAGCACCAATGCCTGCGTTTCGATTACGGCGGCAGCCATCATCACTGGACCTTTCAGGGCGACGAAGAGCCGATTCAGCTCAACGTTGCGGGCCGCCTGCAAAGCAACAACGCCGACATCTTGCGCGAAGCGGCAATTGGCGGTGGCGGGGTGGCGCTGCTGGCCGACTGGCTGGTGCGCGACGACGTCGCCGCCGGGCGCCTGGCGCGCTTGCTTGAGCACTACGAGGTCAATCCCGGCAGTGCCAGCAGTTGCATCAACGCGCTGTACCTGCCCAACCACCGTGGTTCGAGCCGGATCAACGTGTTCATCGATTTTCTCGTGGAAATCCTCAAACCCGCCGCATCCGCTGTTTAGCACTGCACACTCTGTTGCTGCAGCCGCTGCACACTGCTTGTATGCTTGCGCCCCGGAACACGTGGCCGCCGTGAGTGCCGACGTTCGAATGATGGCTGGAATGGATACCGGACTTCCTTAAGGTACTGACGTGAAGCGTGATACTCGCCTTGTAATGCTCCTGCTGCTGGTGATTGGCTGTTCCCTGACTTCACTGACGATCTGGAAGGTCTGGTCTTCGCGCGAGCGTGCGCTGGCGGAAGTCGACGTGCATGGCCTCAACCTGACCCAGGCGCTCAATACCTACACCGAAGGCATCGTCCGGCAAAGCTCGCTGCTCTTGCTCGGACTGGTCGAACGTCTGGAAACCGAGGGCAACGGCCCGGCGCAGATTCAGCGCATCCAGAGCCTGATCGACCGCCAGCAGCCGCTGATGCCACAGCTCAGCGGCATCATCATCTATGACCGGAACGGGCATTGGCTGATGTCCTCCAACCGGCCGATTCCGGAGGGCGCCAACAGCAGCGACCGCGCCTATTTCATACATCACCGTGACAGCCCGAGCCGCGAGCCGTTCATTGGCCCGCCGATCCAGAGCCGTGCCAATCACGAATGGGTGGTGACTATCAGTCGGCGCTTCAACGACGATGGCGGGCAGTTCGCTGGCGTGGTAGCGGTGACGCTGGGGGTGGAAAACTTCCTGCGGGTGTTCGGCAAACTCGACGTTGGCCAGGACGGCGCGATAGGCCTGTCGTACACCGATGGCACGCTGCTGGTCCGCTATCCGTTCCGCGAGCAGGACATGGGCCGCAACTTCTCCAAATCGCCGATTTACGCCAAATACCTCGTTGACCGTTCAGTCGGCACTGCCTCGTACACCTCCAGCCTCGACGGCGTGGAGCGGTTGTACGCGTTCCGCAAAAGCGAAACGCTGCCGCTGATCACCACCGTGGCCCTGGGCAAGGATGAAGCGCTGGCGGCGTGGCGCATCGAAGCGGCGTTGTCGGCGGTGGTGGTGATCGGGCTGCTGGGGCTGACCGGGCTGATCGGCTGGTTCCTGATCCTTGATATCCGCCGCCGCACCGAGGCCGAAGAAGCCTTGCGCGATGCCCAACAGCAATTGCTCGCGTCCAATCGGCAGCTGGAATTACTGGCGCTGAAGGATGCGCTGACCGGCCTGGCCAACCGCCGCTGTTTCGATGAAACCCTGACGGTGGAAGCGCGGCGCGCGCAGCGTGACGGGACTTCGCTGGCCTTGCTGATGATCGATATCGACCACTTCAAATTGTTCAACGATGCCTTGGGCCACGTCGCCGGCGATGCCTGCCTGCAAGCGGTCAGCAAGATTCTTGAAGGCTGCGTGCGACGCCCCTCGGATCTGGTCGCGCGCTACGGTGGCGAGGAAATGGCGGTGATCATGCCGGCCACCGACAGCGCCGGTGCTACGGTGGTGGCGCAACTGATGCTCGAGCGTTTGCAGCAGGCGAACATCGCCCACCCGGGCAGTCCGTTTGCTCGGATCACGGTGAGTATCGGTATGGCGGTAGGGACGGGCGCCCAGCTGGATTCGCTCCCGGCGTTGATCCAGAACGCGGATCAGGCGCTGTACCGCGCCAAAGCGGCGGGGCGCAACGGGATGGCCGGGCAGGCCTGAGGCGCACTAGAAAGCTTCGCCGCTATCCAGTTTCGCCAACAGCATCTGCCCGCGTTGCCACAGCGCATCCTGCTTGGCCAGCGGCATGCGGTCGAGGTTCTTGTACATCATGCCCATGCGCTGATTGCCACGCAGGATATCGCCGTGGCGCATGAGGAAATGCCAGTACAGCGCGTTAAACGGGCAGGCATCGTCCGCGCTGCTTTCCTTGACCTTGTAGGCGCAGTCGCCGCAATAGTCCGACATCCGATTGATGTACTGGCCGCTGGCACAGTAAGGCTTGGAGCCGAGATAACCGCCGTCGGCATGCATGACCATGCCGAGGGTGTTGGGCAGTTCGACCCAGTCGAAGGCGTCCATGTAGATCGCCAGATACCATTCACAGATTTCCTTCGGCGCAATCCCGGCGAGCAAGGCAAAGTTGCCGGTGACCATCAGCCGCTGGATGTGGTGGGCGTAGGCATGTTGCAGGCTTTGGCCGATGGCCTGGCGCATGCAGTTCATCTGTGTCTGCCCGGTCCAGTAGAACTCCGGCAGCGGGCGCGTGTTGCCAAACACATTGCCCTCGGCGTAATCCGGCATCTTCAGCCAGTACACACCGCGCACGTATTCGCGCCAGCCGATCAGCTGCCGAATGAAGCCTTCGGCCGCGTTGAGGCCGATGCTCCCCGACCAGTAGGCGGCCTCGACATCGCTGCACAGCTGGCGCAAATCGAGCAGGCCGATGTTCAGCGCGGCACTGATCCGCGCATGAAACAGAAACGGTTCATCACTGGCCATGGCGTCCTGGTAATCACCGAAGCCGGCCAGCGCATAGTCGAGAAAGTATTGCCACAGGGCCTGGGCATCGGCGTGGGTCACCGGGTAATTGAAGTCATCCAGCGTGCCGTAATGCGTGGCAAAGCGCTCGCCGACCAACGCCAGCACCTCTTGGGTGATTGCGTCATTGGCGAAACGTGCCGGGTAGGGCGGTTTGGCGTGTTTGGGCAGCGCCTTGCGATTCTCCGCATCGAAATTCCACGCACCGCCGACCGGCGTGCCGTCGCCATTGAGCAGCAGCCGACTCTTGCGCCGCATCTCGCGGTAGAAAAACTCCATGCGCAGCTGTTTCTTGCCGCTGGCCCAATGGGAGAACTCTTCGCGGGAGCAGAGGAAGCGGCTGTCTGAATGCCAGTGCACGGGCAAGCCCGAATCTTTGATTGACTGCTCAAGGCGCCAGTCGCCGCATTCGGTGATGTGGATTTCGTCGGCACCAGTGAGGGTTTGCCAGCGCTGCAATTCGCCGGGGATTGAGCCGCTGTTATCCGGGTCGTCGAGGCGGACGTATTGGACGCGGTAGCCTTTATCGCGCAACGCCTCGGCAAAGTGGCGCATGGCGCTGAAGATCAGAGCGATCTTTTGCGGATGATGGGCGACGTGGGTCGCTTCCTCCATGACCTCGACCATCAGCAGCAGGTCGTGCTGGGGATCGAGTGGCTGCAGGGAGGCCAGGTCGAAAGACAGCTGGTCGCCGAGGATCAGGAGCAAGCGGTGGGCAGGGGGCATGGAGCTAAGTCCGGTTAGAGATTCAGACTCCAATAGTTATACAGATTGTTTGTTATGTATAGGTTCTAGCGGCCACTGACATCCTATTGTGGGAGCGAGCCTGCTCGCGAAAGCGTACTGTCAGCAAATACAAATGCTGACTGACACACCGCCTTCGCGAGCAGGCTCGCTCCCACAGGGATTTGTGTTGTGTCCTTATGCGGGGTAGGTCGGATAGTCGATGTAGCCCTCGGCACCACCGCCATACACCGTCGCCGGATTCAATTGGTTCAACGGCCAGTCATTGGCAATCCGCGCCGGCAGGTCCGGGTTGGCCATGAACGGTCGGCCAAACGCGACGAGATCGGCCAGCCCCGACTCAAGCAATTGCGCGCCGGTTTCGGCGGTGTAGCGACCGGCATAAATGATCGCGCCGCTGAACGTGTCGCGCACGGCCTGGCGAAAGGTCTGCGGCATCGCTGGCGCGTTGTCCCAGTCGGCTTCGGCGATCGACAGGTAGGCGATGCCGACGTCTTCGAGAATCTTGATCGCCGCAATGTAAGTTGTGTGCGGATCTTCCTCGACCAGGCCCAGATACGTCCGCGCTTCATCAGTTGTAGTGAACAACGGCGCGAAACGCACACCGACCTTGTCCTTGCCGATGCATTCGGCGACGCCGGCCACCACTTCGCGCAAGAAGCGCAAGCGATTGTCCAGCGAGCCACCGTACTGATCGGTGCGCAGGTTGCTGTGGGCGGAGATGAACTGGTTGACCAGATAACCGTTGGCGCAATGCAGTTCGATGCCATCGAAACCCGCATCCATCGCGTTGCGCGCGGCCTGGATATACAGCTGAATCAGTTCCTGCACTTCATCGGTGCTCAGCGCGCGCGGAGCGGACGGCGGCACCAGTTCACCGACACCAGGCGCGGTTTCGATGAACACGCTGACGCGGTCCGTCGCCACCGCAGAGGCCGACACCGGCGCATCACCATTGGGCTGCAACGCCGTGTGCGAGACCCGACCGACATGCCAGAGCTGGGCGAAGATCACACCATCCACCGCGTGCACCGCCTCGGTGACTTTGCGCCAACCGGCGATCTGCTCCGGCGTGTGAATGCCCGGCGTCCACGCATAACCCTGGCCGCGCGGTTCGATCTGGGTGCCCTCGGTGACCAGTAAACCGGCACCGGCGCGCTGCTGGTAATACTCGGCCATCAATTCGTTGGCGACATTGCCCGGTTGCGTGCTGCGCTGGCGGGTGAGAGGTGGCAGGACGATGCGGTTTTTCAGGGTGTGTGCGCCCAATTTGGCAGGCGTGAAGAAAGCGTTTTTCATGGAGTAAGCCTGGAATCTGATTAGACCAGTCGACTAGTGACTGGGCAAAAAAACAACGCCGGGCGGTACGCACGCGGCGTTGATCGGGGTAGAGCGAGGGATTCAGCCGAGCATCTTCAACAGCTTTTCGGCAACGGCGGCGGAGCTGGCCGGGTTCTGGCCGGTGACCAGTTGACCGTCAGCCACCACATGCACCTGCCAATCGGCGACTTTCGAATAGCGCCCGCCCAGACGCTGGAATTCGTCTTCGATGAGGAACGGCACCACGTCAGTCAGACCAACAGCAGCTTCTTCGGCGTTGGTGAAACCGGTGACGTCGCGATCTTTGACGATCGGCTGGCCGTCAGCGCGCACCACATGACGCAACACGCCGGGTGCGTGGCAGACAAAACCGTGAGGTTTGTTGGCGCGGTCGAAGGCTTCGATCAGTGCAATCGAGGCCTTGTCTTCGGCCAGATCCCACAGCGGGCCGTGGCCGCCTGGGTAGAACACGGCGTCGAAATCTTCGGCCTTCACGTCAGCCAAACGGCCAGTGGTGGCGAGTGCCTGTTGTGCAGCCGGATCAGCGCGGAAGCGATCGGTTTCGGCAGTCTGCGCGCTTGGCTCATCGCTTTTCGGATCGAGCGGCGGCTGGCCGCCGGCAGGCGATACCAGCGTGACGTCGGCGCCGGCGTCCTTGAAGGCGTAGTAGGGCGCGGCGAACTCTTCCAGCCAGAAGCCGGTTTTCTTGCCGGTGTTGCCGAGTTGATCGTGGGAAGTCAGAACCATCAAGATTTTCATAGAGCACCCTTGGTTTGGTCAGGCATCGGCACAGGGCGAGGAATTCGCTCAGCGTCGGCACCGCATGAATTTGTGTCTCGGGGCGCAGCATAGGTTCCAATTAGACCAGTCGTCTAGTAATTTTTTCAGAAAATGTTTTTGCCCGTCGGTTATGGCAAACTCCCGGTCCTGAAAACTATACGACTGGTCTATTGCCTGGAATTTTGCGCACCATGAAGCCGACCTTTGACGACACCCGCCAACACTTGCTCGACACCGGCCACCGGATGATGGCCGAGAAGGGCTTCACCAGCGTCGGCCTCAATGAGATCCTGCAGACCGCTGGCGTGCCCAAGGGCTCGTTCTATCACTACTTCAAATCCAAGGAGTTGTATGGCCAGGCGCTGCTCGAGGATTACTTCGTCGACTACCTCGCCGACATGGAGCGCCGCCTGACATTGCCTGGGCTGACTGCGTTCGAACGTTTGATGGATTACTGGCAAGGCTGGCAGAACCGCTGCACCCTCGAAGGCCACGGCGATGAATGCCTGGTGGTGAAACTCAGCGCCGAAGTCGCCGACCTCTCCGAATCAATGCGCCTGACCTTGCGCGACGGCGCCGAACGCATCGTCGCGCGGATCACCGAATGCATCGAACAAGGCCAAAATGACAAAAGCCTGCCCGAGGGCGATGCGCGGAAGTTGGCTGAGACGCTGTATCAGCTCTGGCTCGGCGCGAGTCTGCTGAACAAACTGCAGCGCACCGGACAGTCGCTGGAAACTTCGATGGCGATGACCCGGCAGTTGTTGCAAGTCTGAGCCTCGCCGCAGATCCCTGTGGGAGCAAGCCTGCTCGCGATGGCGGCGGCACATCCAACATCTTTTTTAACTGACCCAATGCATTCGCGAGCAGGCTCGCTCCCACAGGAGATCTGTGTTGATTGGTGAGATTGGAGATCATTCAAAACTCAGGCAGAACTGCTGTCCTCTTCAAGCAGTTGGGCAAACCACTGCGCATACGGCGTATTGCTCACCTTGAAACGGTTGTAATCCGGGCTGCCGTCATCCCACCACACCGGCCCGCGTTCACCCAGCGCGACTTTGGCGTCGTTGACGCGAGCTCTCGCCGACTTCAACGCCTGTGCATCCTCCGCACGCTTCGCCTCTTTGACCGCACGCCGCGCGGACATGAGTTCGGCTACAAACGTCTCACGTTCGGCGGCTGGCAACGATGGGTTGCTGCAACGCCACAGCTGTTGCTTGACCACAAAATAGCGGCCATCGGGGGTGGTGGGGTACATGGGCGATATCCTGCGCGATCGAGTCTCAGACCGGGTAGGACAACTCGCCGATGAGTTTATCCAGCGTAATCGGATAATCGCGCACCCGTACGCCACACGCGTTATAGATCGCGTTGGCGATGGCCGCCGCCGCGCCGCTGATACCCAGCTCGCCAACGCCTTTGGCTTTCAACGGGGTTGCATACGGATCGACTTCATCGAGAAAGATTACTTCCTGATGGGGAATGTCGGCGTGCACCGGCACCTCGTATCCGGCCAGATCGTGATTGACGAAAAAGCCGATTCGATGGTCCACCGCCAGCTCTTCCATCAATGCCGCACCAGCGCCCATGGTCATGCCGCCGATGATCTGGCTGCGCGCGGTTTTCGGGTTGAGGATGCGCCCGGCGGCGCACACGGCCAGTTGCCGGCGCAGGCGAATTTCGCCGGTCGCCGCATTGACCGCGACTTCGGCGAAATGCGCGCCGAAAGTCTGCTGGGCAAAACGCTCGGCCAGATCGCCGTATTCCATGCGGTCCTCGCCCGTCAGCTCGCCACTGGCTGCGGCCTGAGCCAAGGCAACCTGCTGCGAGCCTGCGCGAATCTGTGCATCGACAAACTCGGTTTGCTGCGGGTCAAAACCGACGGCGCGAGCAGCGGCTTCACGCAGTTTCATGCACGCGGCATACACGCCGGCAGTGGAGGAGGCGGCTCCCCACTGGCCGCCGGAGCCCGACGATTCCGGAAACCGCGAATCGCCCAAGTGCACCACGACACGGTCCAGCGGCACGCCCATCATTTCGGCGGCGGTCTGGGCGATGATGGTGTAACTGCCGGTGCCGATGTCGGTCATGTCGGTTTCCACGGTGATGACGCCTTGACGATCGAGACGCACGCGTGCCGCCGAAGCGGTGGTCGGTGCGCCGCGAATCGCCGAGGCCAGCCCGATGCCGATCAGCCAACCGCCCTCACGGCGCTGAGCGGGTTGAGGGTTGCGCTGACGCCAGCCAAAGCGTTCGGCGCCAGTGTTCAGGCATTCCACCAACTGCCGTTTGGAGAACGGCCGCGCCGGTTGCTCCGGATCGACCTGCGAGTCGTTGAGGATGCGCAGTTGCAGCGGATCCATCTGCAGCTTTTCGGCCAGTTCATCCATGGCGATTTCCAGCGCCATCATCCCCGGTGCCTCGCCCGGCGCGCGCATCGCCGAACCCTCGGCGAGATCGAGCACGGCGAGATTCAGACGGGTCATGCGATTGGCCCCGGCGTAAAGCAATCGGGTTGACGCGGTGGCCGCTTCGGCGCGTCCGCCGCGCAGATTGCCCGACCAGCTCTCGTGGCCGATCGCGGTGATCACGCCGTCACGGTTGGCACCGATGCGCAGGCGCTGAATCGTCGCCGGACGATGGGTCAGGTTGTTGAACATCAGCGGCCGCGGCAGCGCGACTTTCACCGGTCGCCCGGCATGTCGAGCCGCCAGGGATGCCAACACTGCGTCGCAAAGAATCGTGCCCTTACCGCCGAAACCGCCGCCGATATACGGCGAGATCAGGCGCACATCTTCCTTGGCGATGCCGAGGGTTTTCGCCAGATCGCGCACGCCCCAGTTGATCTGTTGGATCGATGTCCACAAGGTCAATTGCGTGCCACTCCAGCGGGCAATGGTTGCGTGCGGTTCCATCATCGCGTGGGCCTGGTCAGGCGTGCTGTAGTGCTGATCGATTTGCACTGGCGCAGCGTTGAAGGCGCCTTCGAAGTCACCGACGCTGGTCTGCGGCGGCGGGCCGAAACCGGCCGGTGGCGGTGGGGTTGCGGAGTCTTTCGCAGCCGCCAGATCGAATGAACCTGGCTCGGCCACGTAGCGGATGTCGAGCAAGCCGGCGGCCGCGCGCGCCTGTTCAAAAGTGTCTGCGACGACAATCGCCACGGCCTGGTGATAGTGATCGACCTGCGGCCCGGCCAAGGCCCTGGCTACGTAAAACTCGCCTTTGGCCAATGCCCCGGCGTTTTCGTAAGTGACGATGGCAATCACCCCGGACGCTTCCCGCGCTTGCGTCGAATTGATCGAGGCAATGCGCCCCTTGCCGATCCCGGCGCCGACGATATAGCCATAGGCGGCGTCCGGCACCGCTGCGTTTTGCTCGTAGGCATAGGGGGCGGTGCCGGTGGTTTTCAGCTTGCCGTCGATGCGGTCGGCAGGTTGGCCGATCACCTTCAGCTGGTCGATCGGATTGGAGCCGGCCGGGGTGTCGAATTTCATCTGCAAATTCCTTCCAGACAGGCTGGCGACGCACACGTAGCGCGGCGCAGCCATCGGTTGACGTCGGATCTCTACGAGCCTAGGCCATCGACGCGCCACTGATAATGCGCGGTTTCAGGATGGAATGATGAATCTCGCTCACCAATCCTGATCAACATGACAAATAGGAATACGTTTCAATTACTAATGCGACCGTATACCATGCGCGACGTTTTCACTGGCGGTTTTGCCCTTCGTTCTGGCCTATTCGTAAAGGTTTTTACCTCATGCGTCGAACTCTGCTTTCCATTTGTGTGCTGCAGGCGTTGTCTTCTTCCTCGTGGGCTGAGTCAGCCGAACCGACTTCTTCAACGCTTGAGCTGGAAGCCACCGACGTGGTCGGCACAGCGGATTACGAAAGGGCAGACGGTCCGGTGCAAGGCTATCGCGCGACGCGTTCGGCCAGCGCCACGCGCACCGACACTTCGATTCATGAAACCCCGCAGTCAATCAGCGTGGTGACCAAGGATGCCGTCGAAGACCTCGGCGCCACGCGTTTGCAGGATGCGCTGGATTACGCCGGCGGCGTCGGGCGCGCGAACAATTTCGGTGGGCAGGGCCTGACTACGTTCACCGTGCGCGGCTTCACCACGGGCGAGTTCTACCGCAACGGTTTCCCGATCAACCGTGGCTACCCGAACATGCCAGACGCCAACACCATCGAGCGTCTGGAAGTGCTGCGCGGTCCGGCGACCATGCTCTATGGCCGTGGCGACCCAGGCGGTACCTTCAACGTGGTGTCGAAACAGCCGTTGCCCGAGCGCACCGTTACGTTAGGCAGCCAGTTGAACGACCAAGGCATGAAGCGCGGCACCCTCGACGCTTCCGGGCCACTCGACGAAGAAGGGCGTCTGGCCTATCGCTTGAATGTGGTGGGCGAGGGCGGTGACACCTTCCGCGATCATGTCGAGAACGAGCGCTACGGCATCACGCCGGTGCTGACCTGGCAGGCCACCGATGCGACCAAGCTGATTTTCGAAGGCGACTTCATGCGCAACAACGCGCCGCTCGATCGTGGCGTCACGCGCTACCCGGCGCAGATCGGCACCGCCTCGCGCGATACCTTCTTTGGCGAGAAGGACGTCGGCAAGCTGCACAACGACAACAACATGGCGCAGTTGCGTTTCGAGCACATGCTCAACGATGACTGGACCCTCGGCGGTGGTTTCCAGTGGCTCGACGGCTCCCTCAAGGGCAACGCGATCGAGGCCAACGGCATTGCCGCTGACGGCCGCACGCTGGGGCGCAACTTCAACTACCGCAAGCTGGAATGGACCGACAAGGACACCCAGCTCAACCTCACCGGGCATTTTGATACTGGCGGTCTGCAGCACACCTTGCTCACCGGCATCGAGTATGAAGATTACGATTACAAGTCGATCATCCAGCGCTCCAGCGGCGCGGTCAGTGCCTACCCGATCGACATCTTCAATCCGGTTTACGGCCAGCCACGCCCGGCGCTGACCCGCACGCCGACCCACGACAAAGAGAACCTCAAGACCTACGCGGCATTCGTGCAGGATCAGGTAGCCCTTACCGACAAACTGAAAGTGCTGGCCGGCGCGCGTTTCGAGCGCTTCGAGCACGATTACGAAACCTACGTGCCGGGTGGCAAGAGCTGGCAGGCCAGCGACAATGCCGTCACCCCGCGTATCGGCGTGACCTACGATTTGACCGAAACCCTGGCGGTGTACGCCAACACCGCGCGCTCGTTCAAGCCCAACACCGGCGCCAGCCGCGAAGGCGGCGGTTTCGCCCCGGAGAAAGGCAAGTCCTACGAGATGGGCGTGAAGTGGGAAGCGCTGGATCAGCAGTTGAGCGTCGACGCGGCGATCTACCAGATCGAAAAGCGCAACGTGCTGACCACCGACCCGGTGGATTCGACTTTCAGCGTCGCCGCCGGTGAAGTGCGTAGCCGTGGTTTCGACGTCAATGTCACCGGCAACCTCACCCCGGAGTGGCGAGTGGTCGGCGGTTACGCTTACGTTGACGCCGAGGTGACCAAGGACAACACGCTGCGCTCCGGCACGCGCCTGCTGAACATCCCGAAGAACAGCTTCAGCCTGCTCAACATGTACGAGTTCCAGGACGGCGCGCTCAAAGGTCTTGGCCTTGGCACCGGACTGAAATACGTCGACGAGCGCGCCGGGCAGACCGCCAACACCGCGTTTTCCATGGGCAGTTACACCGTGGTCGACCTGCTGAGCTTCTACAAGGTGAACGACAAAGTGCGGCTCAACCTCGATGTGAAAAACATCTTCGACCGCGACTACGAAGAAGGCGCCTTCGGCAACGTTTACGCCTACCCGGGCGCGCCGCGAACCGTGCAGGTAGGGATTTCCTACACGCTGTAACTCGCCGCAGCGGTTGCCGCCGACTCATAGTGGCCTGAGAGTGGCATGTCGAAATCAGACATCGGCATGCCGCACTCAGGCTAGTTGCGCGGCGGTCGGGCCACGTAAGGTGAAGCATCATTTCGTCGGCAAAGCGTCTGCGTCGCAGCTTTCGCCTGATGCCGACACCGGAAGTGATGATCGCCTGACGCTCAGTCAGTGGCCCAAACGTCGATCATGAGAACAATAAGAACCCATGACTAGCCTGAACCCCAAGGACTCCAACGGTCAGTTGGCGCAAGGTTTCAAACCGCGTCACGTCACCATGCTTTCCATTGCCGGCATCATCGGCGCAGGACTTTTCGTTGGCTCAGGCCACGCCATCGCCGCCGCAGGACCTGCGGTGCTGCTCGCTTATCTGTTCTCCGGTCTGCTGGTCGTGCTGGTGATGCGCATGCTCGGCGAAATGGCCGTGGCGCACCCCGACACCGGCTCGTTTTCCACCTACGCCGATCAAGCCATTGGCCGCTGGGCCGGCTTCACCATTGGCTGGCTCTACTGGTGGTTCTGGGTGCTGGTGATTCCCATCGAAGCACTGGCCGCCGGTCACGTGCTCAATCAGTGGTTTCCCCAGGTCGATGCCTGGTTGTTCGCCTTGCTGTCGATCGTCCTGCTGGTGATCACCAACCTGTTCAGCGTGTCGAAATACGGCGAGTTCGAATTCTGGTTCGCCATGGCCAAGGTCATCGCAATCATCGGTTTCATCGGCCTGGGTTTTGCGGTGCTGATGGGCTGGATTCCCGAGCGCGAAGCCAGTGGCTTGAGCACGCTGATGGCCGAGCACGGCGGCTTTGCGCCGAACGGCATGTCGGCGGTGGTCGGCGCGTTCATCACCATCATGTTCAGTTTCATCGGCACCGAAGCGGTGACCATTGCCGCTGCGGAATCGAACAATCCGGCGCAGAACATCGCCAAGGCCACGCGTTCGGTGATCTGGCGTATCGGCATTTTCTATCTGCTGTCGATCTTCGTGGTGATTTCCGTGGTGCCGTGGAATGACCCGCAACTAGCCTCGGTCGGCTCCTACCAGCGCGCACTGGAACTGATGAACATCCCCAACGCCAAATTTCTCGTCGACGTTGTGGTGTTGATCGCGGTGGCCAGTTGCATGAACTCCTCGATCTACATTTCCTCGCGCATGCTCTATTCCTTGGGCCGACGCGGCGATGCGCCGCCGGCATTGAAGGTGACTTCGGGGGCGGGCGTGCCACGCGCGGCGGTGATCGCCAGCACGGTGATCGGCGCAGGCGTTACCTTGCTCAGCTATTTCATGCCGGCCGGGCTGTTCCAGTTCCTGCTCGCCAGCTCCGGCGCGATTGCCTTGCTGGTGTATCTGGTGATCGCCATTTCGCAGTTGCGCATGCGCCGCCGACTGGAACGGGAAAAGGTCGAAATGACCCTGCGCATGTGGCTGTTTCCCTGGCTCACCTGGCTGGTCATCGCCTTCATCTGCGCGGCTTTGGCAGTGATGATGATCACCCCTGAACATCGCCTGGAAGTGACTTCGACCATTGGCTTGGCGCTGCTGATTTCCTTCGTCGGATTGATCAGCAGCCGCCAGCATGGGCCGGCGGGCAGAGTGGCGGCGGTGAGCAAAGCCTAAGCAAACAACGCCTTGAGCCCACGGGAAAACCAGCCGTTCGGGCTCGAAGGCAGATGCTCACGTTGATTGAATGAGCCCGTCAACGCGCAGGTTTCACCGGCGAGTGAACCCATCAATTGCGGCAGCAAAAAGCTGCGTTCGCATTCGCTGGCGGACAGTCCGGTTTTCTCTTGCGGCCAAACGACGCTGGTTTCGGCAAACGGCTTCATGGCACACCTCCTCAACATTCAAACATCCAGCACCAGGGTGTCGCTGCCCTGCGCCGGGGCGGCGCAGCAGATCAGCACTTCGTCATCCGCCAGACGCATGGCCGGCGGGGTGAGGTAATGCACCTGGCCGCTGGTAAGGCGGGTTTTGCAGGTGCCGCACGAGCCGCCGCGACAGCTGAACTCAGGATTCAAGCCACGCGCCTCGGCCAGTTCCAGCAAGGTGCCGCTGCCCGGTTCCCAGCGTGCTTCCTTGCCGGACGTGGCAAACAGCACCTTGACCGGCTCTTCCGCGACCGGCACTTGCGGCGGCGCCGGGGTGCTGATTTCGACATCGCGGATCAGCGTCGACGGGCCGAAGGTTTCGGCGTGGATGCGATCGTCCGGGATGCGCATTTTGCGCAGGCCGTCGTACAGCGCCTGGGTAAAACTGCCCGGGCCGCACAGGTAGAAATCGTAGTCATCCAGCGGCAGCAGGCTCTTCAGCAAGGCGATGTCGATGCGCCCGGCATGATCGTAACCCTGCGCTGTTGCTTCCAGCGGCGGCTGGCTGACCACGCGCAGCACCTTGACCTTGTCACCGGCGCGTGCAGCCAAGGCGTCGATTTCTTCGCGAAAGGCCAGATCCTCGACGGTGCGACTGCTTTGCACGACCCAGGTCGGGCGCATGCGGCTGATGCGTTTGCCCTGATAGACCACCTCGCGCAGCATCGACAGCAACGGCGTCACCCCAACCCCGGCGGCCAATAGCACCAGTGGCCGGCGTTCGGTGGCGTCAACGGTGAAATCGCCTTGCGGCGCGCGGGCTTCGATCAAATCCAGTGCCTGGACCCGATCATGCAGATGCGAGGATACCGAGCCATCGCGTTTGACGCTGATACGCAGAAACTCGTCCGACGGCGCGCTGGACACGCTGTAGGTGCGGATCGACGCGGCATCCTGGCCGTCGAGCAAGACCTTGATCGGCAAGTGCTGGCCCGGTTCGAAGCGCGGCAGGCCGAAGCCGTCGTTGGCTTGCAGGTAAAACGAACGGATCTGCGGACTCTCATCGACCACCCGCGTGACGTGCAGCGCGCGCCATTGATTGCGCAGCGCCTCGGCCTGCAAACGCTCGCGGGTCTGCTCCCAGCTGCCGGTCATTTGCGAATTGGGCGAATCGCCTTGCGGCTGCTCGGCCCAGCGTAGTGGCAATGCGGCCTGACGGTAAACGATGCGCTGCGGCTTGAAGCGCCACAGACGCTCGGCGCCCTGGAACGCGGCGATTTGCGGATCGTCGAGCAGCACTTCTGCGCTGCCGGTCATCTGCAACAGATCGCCGCTTTCAAAATCGATGAAGGTCAGCCCGGCGCGCGGGTTGAGCAGGATGTTGCCCAAGGTGTTGAAGAACAGATTGCCGGAGAAATCCGGGATGGTCAGGGTGCCGTCCTCGTCCATATGGACGAAACCGGATTTGCCGCCGCGATGGGACACATCGACTTGCCGCTCACCGTCGCGCACCACGTAAGTGGCCACGTAGAACGAATCGGCGGCGGTGATCATGTCGCGCACCAAGGGTTCGCTGACAGGCAGGTCGAGCGCGGTGTCGGTGGTTTCGTCGACGAACGCGTAATGGCGCAGATTGATGTAGCGCGGGCAGTTGCCGTAAGCCTGGGTCACGCCGATCTCGAGGCTGTTGTCAGCGCGGCGGCTGATGTTGCCGTTCATGCGATTGCGCCGACGGGTGTGCAGCTCGATGCCGAGCATGCCGATCGCGTCGCCGGGCTGCAGGCCTTGATTCGCCGGATCGTTAGGCTGGGCGTCGAGTTTGATCTTCAGCACCTGTGGCGACGGCGAATCCATGAAGCCCGGTTGACCGGTGCGCAGCGTCGCCCACGGGTCGCCCTGGCCATCAACGGCGCCGAGCACGACGAAGGGCAGTTGCGCGTAGAACTCGCGGTGCTGATCCGGCATCCAGTCGCGGGCCAGTTGCCGCTGGCCGACACCAACCATCATTTCCACCGCGCCGACGGCACGTTGCAGGGTCAGCTCACCTTCATGCCAGGGCGAGGGCTGCGGTTTCGACGCTGTGTCCATTTCGATTCTCCTCGGGTGCAAACGGGCCGGTGAGCCGCCAGGGGCTGAAGCTCAAGTGGGCTCATGTTCGCCCTCGGCCGGTTGCGAGGGAATGGCCAGAAACTGCAATCCACTGTTTCACGCGGTGAAATGATCCCTACGCGCGCCTAAGGACGAGGATGATTATTTCACTGGCTGAAATGCTCGATTGTATTTGCTGAGGATTCCGCGATTTGCGGCAGGGGAGCAGGATGAGCCCATCGACACGATCAGCGGGTCGACCTCAAAAAATCCAGGAGCACGTCATGTCTCAGTCAGCCGTCAAACTGTATCGTCATCCGTTGTCCGGCCACTCGCATCGCGTCGAGTTGATGCTGTCCCTGCTGGATGTTCCGACCGAACTGGTGTTCGTCGACCTGATGAAGGGCGCACACAAAACCCCTGAATTCCTCGCCCTCAACCGTTTCGGCCAAGTGCCGGTGATTGACGACAACGGTACGGTGCTCGCTGATTCCAACGGCATTCTTGTTTATCTGGCGAGCAAATACGGCAACGGCCAGTGGCTGCCGAGCGATCCGGTCGAACAAGCCAAGGTGCAACGCTGGTTATCGGTAGCTGCCGGGCAGATCAGCTCCGGCCCGGCCACGGCGCGCTTGATCACGGTGTTCGGCGCCGGTTACGACGCAGCTGATGCGATCAAGCGTTCCCATGCGTTGTTGCAGGTGATGGAAGACGAGTTGGCCAACAGCGCATTCCTTGCCGGCGACAAGGCAACCGTTGCCGATGTGGCCGCCTACACTTACGTCGCCCACGCACCGGAAGGCAATGTCTCGCTGGAGGATTACCCGAATGTGCGGGCGTGGCTGGAACGGGTCGAGGCGCTGCCGAAATTCGTCGGCATGCAGCGCACAGCGGTGGGCCTGCAAAGCGCTTGATATCAGCGCACGCCAAAAAACCTTGTGGGAGCGGGCTTGCCCGCGATAGCGGTGGGTCATTCAACGGTGATGTTGACTGACAGAATGCCTTCGCGAGCAGGCTCGCTCCCACGGGTTTGGCGTCAGCTGTCCCATCCATGCATTGGAAGACACTGTCTCGCTGGAGGAATATCCGAATGTGCGGGCGTACTGGCGGGAGTTGAAGCATTGCCCAAATTTAACTCTGTACACCAAACCCTGTGGGAGCGAGCCTGCTCGCGAAAGCGGTGTGTCATGCAACGGTGATGTTGACTGACGGAAAGCTTTCGCGAGCAGGCTCGCTCCCACATGATTTCACTGTGTTTTCGAGGTTTTTTACAGGTTCCCGTCTATGGATCGTTTTCAGGAAATGCGCATGTTCCTGGCCGTGGCCGAGGAGGGCGGCTTTGCGGCGGCGGCCCGGCGTTTGAACACCTCGCCCCCCAGCGTCACCCGCGCCATTGCTGCGCTGGAACAACGCATCGGCACGCGTCTGTTGTCGCGCACCACGCGCAGCCTGCACCTGACCGAAGCCGGGCATCGTTATCTGGACGATTGCCGAAGAATTCTGTGCGACGTCGACGAAGCCGAAGAGGCCGCTGCCGGCAGTTATCGGGTGCCGTGCGGGCACTTGAGCGTGACCGCGTCGGTATTGTTTGGCGAGTTGTTCATCGCGCCGTTGCTGGCGCAATACGTCGATGCGTTTCCTTCGGTGCATCTGAAGGCTTTGCTGGTTGATCGCGTGGTGAATATGGCGGAAGAGGGTATCGATGTCGCCGTGCGCATCGGCCATTTGCACGAGAACAATCAGCATGCAATCAAGGTCGGCGAGGTCCGTCAGGTGATCTGCGGCACCCCCGATTACTTCGCCCGCTATGGCCGACCGCAACATCCGAACGAGCTGAGCCGCGCCAATATCGTCATGTCGTCCGCCAGTCATTTGCTCAGCGATTGGCAATTCGCCCATGCCGATGGCCCGTTGAGTTTTCGCTTCGAGCCGCGTCTGGTGGTCACCGCGAATCAGGCGGCGATCAACATCGCCAGCTCCGGTTGGGGCATTACCCGGGTGCTGTCCTATCAAGTCGCCAGCCAGGTCGCGGCCGGTGAACTGGAATTGGTGCTGGAGGCCTTTGAGCCGCCGGCGTTACCGGTGCAACTGGTCTATCTGAAACATCCGCGCGTACCGGCGAAGGTGCGCACGTTTGTCGATTTCCTCAGCGAGCGGCTGCAACACCACCCAGCGCTGAAAGCCGTGAACAGGGTTCACGGCTAAGGCTTCAAGGTTCAACTCAACGCTGGATCACTTCCCGGCCGCAGCCGTTTCGATCAGGCTGGCAACGGCTTTCGGGTTGGACACCATCACCACGTGCGAAGCGCCTTTGACCACGACGGTCTGCTTGGAGTGCGCGCGCTCGGCCATGAACGCCAAGGCTTGCGCCGGGATGTTCTTGTCCTGGTCACCGTAGACGAAGTACGACGGCACGGTTTTCCATGCAGGCTCGGTGGCGGCTTCGTTGAGCGCGGCGACGGTCACCGGGCGCTGCGTGGCGGCCATCAACTTCGCATCTGCCTGAGACACATCGGCAGCGAACTGATCGTGGAATTTGTCCTGCTGGATGTACAAATCCTTGCCACCATCGGCCAGCTCAACCGGGGCCGACAGGGTCGGGCCAAGGGTGCTGCCAGGGAAACGCCCGGACAGCTCAGCGGCGGTTTCACCCTTTTCCGGTGCAAAAGCTGCGACGTACACCAGCGCTTTGACATTGGCATTGCCGTAAGCGGCTTCACTGATTACCGGGCCACCGTAGGAGTGGCCGACCAGTACCACCGGAGTTTTCACGCTGGCCAGCACATCCGCCACCGATTGCGCATCACCCTTGACCGAGCGCAGCGGGTTGGCAGCGGCGATCACCGGATAGCCATCCTTCTCGAGAATCTTGACCACGCCGTTCCAGCTGCTCGAATCGGCAAAGGCGCCGTGCACCAGTACCACGGTGGGTTTGACCGGCGCGGCGAACGCAGCGGTGGCGCCGAACATGGCGGCGGTAAGGGCGAGGGTTGCGAAGACTTTGTTCATGGTGATGTCCTGTCGATTGGTTAAGGTAGGAATGGAAGCGACAGTGGTATTTAGCGCGCTAAATGTGTCAGTTGTGTGTGCGCACGGCCGAACTTCGCATGCGTATGTATCTGTGTCGGCAAATGCTACACGCTGATACAAAGCGATCCATCCGCTCAGATCGCGCGGCGGATCTTGCCCGGGGCCTCGCCGTAGGTTTCCTTGAATTTCTTGCTGAATGCAGCTTGCGACTGATAGCCGACCTGCACGGCAATGTCATTCAGGCCCAGATGCGAATGGCTCAGCAGACTGAATGCCAGCTCCATGCGCAGCTGGGTCAGCAGCACCCACGGCGACACGCCAGCGACCCGGGCGAAGGTGCGCATGAACGTTGCGCGGGACATGTTCGCGGTGTCGGCCATGGCCTCAATGGTCCATTCGTGCGCTGGGTCAGCCAATATCGCCTGACAGGTGCGGCCGAGGCGCTGATCGCCGAGCAGCGCCAGGGTGCTTTTGTCCTGCTCCGCACGGGCCAGGTGCGCCCGCAGAATCAAGGTGAACAACGCTTGGGACAGTGAGTCGAGGAGAAAGCGTGCACCCGGCTGTTCGCTGTCGGCTTCGCTGCGCAATAGCGCGACCAGGGCTGTCAGCGGCGCATCCACCGGCAAACCATCGTTGGCAATCAACAGGTAATCGGGGAGGGCGGCGAACAGCATCGATGCGCGGTTGTAATGAAAGCCACCGCAGAGCATGTCCAGATCGGCGCTCGCGCCACCCAGCCGATAGATCGGCAACACCCCGCCGGGAATCAGCGTTGGCAGCATTGGCGCTACATCTTTACCGCCGCTGTGCAGCACATGCGGCGTGCCCCGTGGCAACAGCAGAATATCGCCAGCGCGCATCGCCAGGCGTTGCCCGCTGGCCAGTTCCACCCGGCATTCACCTTTGAGCACGATGTGATAGGGCGCCTTGCCCAAGGCTTCCTGTTGATGATCGCGCGCCCAGTCGCCTTGAAACTGGCAACGCAGATCGAGGCTGCCGCGCACGTTGGCCAGGCTGATGAGCTTATCGAGCGAGTTCATTGGCACCCATCACGAAGGAATCCGCAAAGTTGAGACGATTGAGCAAGACGTTGAGCATGACCGACAAAAGCGCGATTCGGTAGCACCGCAGACTGACTCCACTTTCATTGATCTGGAGACGTCGCATGTTCACCTCAATCAACGCCGGACTACAACAGCTCGGCAAACTCGATCGCCTCGGTATCCCGCTGATGCGCGCGGCCATCGCCATCGTCTTCCTGTGGATCGGCGCGCTGAAATTCGTCCCGTACGAAGCCGACAGCATCACGCCCTTCGTCGCCAACAGCCCGGTGATGTCGTTCTTCTACGAACACCCGCAGGACTACAAGGCGCACCTGACCCATGAGGGCGAGCTGAACGCCGACAAGCGCGCCTGGCAGACCGCGAACAACACCTACGGTTTTTCCACCGGGCTTGGCGTGGTGGAAATCGTCATCGGTCTGCTGGTCCTGTCCAACCCACTTTCCCGCCGCACCGGCCTGCTCGGTGGCGCGCTGGCGTTCGCTACGCCGCTGGTGACCCTGAGCTTTCTGGTTACCACGCCTGAAGCCTGGGTCGCTGCGCTGGGCGATGGTCAGCATGGCTTTCCCTATCTGTCCGGTGCCGGACGCCTGGTGCTCAAAGACGTCCTGATGCTCGCCGGAGCGCTGCCGGTCATGGCCGATTCCGCGCGCCAATTGCTGACTGAACGTCAGGCCTGAATTCCCCATCCTTTATAGAGAGATCACAGCATGAAAACGTTTATTGCTTTGACCCTGACCATCCTCGCCGGCAACGTGTTCGCCGCCACCGAACCTGCACAAACCGGCGTGCCACTGGATATCGCCAAAATCATCAGCATCACCGACACCAGCGCCGCCTGCGGAATTGTTCCGGTGGAGGTCGTCTATGAAGACAGCCACGGCCAGCGGCATGTCGCCACGTACAGCGTTTTAGGCGATGGCTGCGGTGGCGATTAGCTCAGGTTTGGCCCATAACCGCAGCGGACTCGATTTTCTCAGTCCGCTGCAGCGTTTCCGGAACAGCGATCAACAGCAGCAGAAACGCTGCTCCTGCAATTGCGGCAAGGGTTAGGAATGCGGCGCTGTAACCGGCGGCTTCGACGACAAAACCGGCTAGCCCGTTGCTCAGCGCCGCGCCCAGGCCAAACGCTGTGGTCAGCGCGCCGAGGCTGACATTGAAATGCCCGGAGCCGAGGGTCAGATCCTTGACCATCACTGGAAACAGCGCACCGAACAAACCAGCGCCGACGCCGTCGAGCAACTGCACGGCGACCAGCCAGTACGGATCATCCGAGAAGGTGTAGAGCAAGCCACGCAGCGGCAGGATCAGAAAACCCGCCAGCAATAACGGTTTGCGCCCCCATACATCGGCTTTCGCGCCGGCCAGCAGCGCCATCGGCACCATCACCAGTTGCGCGGCGACGATGCACGCCGACGTCAGCGGTGTGGCCATGTGCAAGTTGGCTTGCGCGAGTTTCTGGCTCACCAGCGGCAGCATCGCCGCGTTGGCCAAGTGGAACAGCGCGCAGCACAGGGCAAACATCAGCAACGGGCGATTGCTCAGCAGTACCTTGAACCCGGACGGCTGATGGCTTTGATCGCCAGGCTGCAAACCGCGCGCGACGTCGTGATCAATCGCCTCGGCCGAGACGAACAGCACGGCAATCACGCTGGCCAGCGCCATGACCGCCATCAGATAAAACACCGCCACCGGACCAAACAGATAGGCAAACAAACCGGCTAATAACGCTGCGCACGCGTTGCCGGCGTGGTTGAACGTCTCGTTGCGACCGGTACGCCGGGTGAATGCTCGCGGGCCGGTGATGCCCAGGGTGATCGCGGAGATGGCCGGGGCAAAAATAGATGCTGCCGCCGCGCTCAAGGCTTGAGTCAATGCCACCAGACTGAATGACGAAATGAACGGCAGGAGCAGACAACTCACCGTGACCAATAGCGCGGCGATGATGACCAGCGCCCGTTTCGCCCGGCTGCTGTCAACCAGCGCACCAGCGGGCGTCTGCGTGATCAGTGCGGCGATACCGGCAATGGTCATGACCACGCCGATACTGGCCGGGTCCCAGTGGTGCACGGCGAGCAAGTAGATGGCGAGGTACGGCCCGAGGCCGTCGCGAACATCGGCGAGGAAGAAATTCAGACTGTCCAGCGAGCGGTTGTTGCGGCGATCGAGATGGCTGATCACGGTGGGCAGTCTCTTGAAAGTGAGGTCTGCGTAAATGTATCAACCTCGGCAAACCTAATGACCGAAGCGGCGGGGGATTAGTTGCAGAACGGCGGAGCAGTTGCTGCTCCGCAGATATTCATGCATCAGGCGTTTGCAGTATTTCTATCCATAATGCGCCTTTGCCGGAGGCCGCTTCACCGACACGCTTCAGCGCGCCATCCTTGCTCACCGCGTACGTACCGACCTTGGCGCTTTTCTCGCCCGTCACCAGCAGCCAGTGGCCATCGGGGGAGAAGGCGATATTTCGCGGTTGCTGTTCTTGCACCGGGTAGTTATCGAGGAACTTGAGTGCTCCTGATGCCGGATCCACGGCAAATGCCGAAACGCTGCTGCTGGTGCGCTCACTCATCAGCAGCAGTTTTCCATCCGGCGACATGCGCAGGTCGGCAGCCCAGATGCGCGGGGTCGGATCGTCTTTCAAGTCGTTGTTGCGCGCATCACGGACTTCGCCGTGGGCCAGTTTCAATCGCTCGGGAATGCCGTTGGCTTCAGCGATTCGGGTCAACGCGCCGCTGGCCTCGTCGATCGAAAACGCCGTCACGGTGCCGCTCATTTCACCGACGACGTAAAGGAATTTGCCGTCGGGCGAGAACGCCAGGTGCCGAGGCCCGGTTTTCTCCGGAACACTGACCGCGCCGCTGCCGATCGCGCTGAGCTCGCCAGTCTCGGCATCCAGGCGATATTGCAGCACCTTGTCGGTGCCCAGGTTGCCAGCGTAGGCAAAGCGATTGCTCGGCTCGGTGCGAATCGAATGCGCGTGCAGGCCGGTCGGGTAGCGCAGGATGTTGGCGGAAGGTTGCTGATCCTCGCCGATCTTTTGAACGCTGAGGGTATCGGCGCCGTAGGACGCGGCGAGCAGGTAGCGACCTTTTTGATCGGTCGACAGGTAGGCCATGCTCTTCTGCCAGAGGCGCTTGGGTGAACTTTGTCAGGTGCCCGCTTTTGGAGTCGATCTGATAGCCCAAAACCTGGAAAGGCTTGACCCGCAACGCTGCAAACAGCACTTTGCCGTCCGGGGTGAGCGCCATGGGATTGACCTGATCACCGGCCTGAACCTGTTCAATAAGGGTGAGTGCGCCGTTGTTCTGATCGAGGCGGTATTGCGAAATGAGACCGTCACCGGGGCTTGAAATATAAGCGAAGGTAGCGGCGTTGGCCGTCACGCTCAGAGCTGAAGCGAGCGCAGCGATCAAGAGGGTTCTTTTCATCATTTTCAGCCTTATTGTTGTTGTGATCAGTCATCCTATGAGTGATTGGCTGGGCCATCAATGGCTATTTCGTGGGCCTGTAACGTCGCTACGCTTATTTGACGTGCTTGTTCTAGATGATTTTGATCAGCGGAAATGACCGGAGAGGGTGGTCGTGATTGAGGTTTGACACATTTCTACATACTCTCCCGTTAGCGTTGTTGTACGACATCCTACCTAATGTGCGCAGTGCAACAACTCTCACAAAAACAATAATGGAGATACCCCTATGACGAGCATGGCTCCACTCGATCATCAGGCCGCTGCAAAACCGCAAAACCTGTTCCTGCGTACGCTGAAACTGCTCGGCCCTGGCATTATCGCCGTGCTGTCGTGGCTCGGTGCGGGCGATCTCATCACGTCGTCAGTGGCCGGTGCGAATTACGGCTACGCAATGATGTGGGTGCTGGCGGTCTCGCTGTTGCTCAGGTACCTGATCGTCAACATCATTGCCCGGTTCCAGCTGTGTAATAACCAGGGCATGACCATCCTGCAGGGCTACGCCCAGCTCAACCCGGTGTTTGCCTGGTTCATGTTGGTTTATGCCTTGTTGATGGGGCACTTGATGAACGCCTACATGATCAAGGGGGCAGGGGAGTCGCTGGCGATGCTGTTCAAGATCGATCAGCCATTGCTGTGCTCGGTGGCGGTGGTGCTGGCGGTCTGGATGCTGGTCGGGCGCAACATCTACACGATGATCGAAGGCGTGATGAAGCTGCTGCTGGCGATCATGACCCTGGCGTTCATCGCTTTGGCGGTGATGTCCGGTCCGGATGTCAGCGGCATCATCAAAGGCACCATCGGCTTCAGCATTCCACCGGACGAAGGCGTGCATGGCGCGTTGCTGGTGGCGGTTTCAGTGATCGGCGCGGTTGCCGGCTCGATCGCCAACTTCGTGCACCCCTATGTCATGCGCCAGAAAGGCTGGACCGGGCCGCAGCACAAGCGCATTCAGCGTAACGATCTGCTGTTTGCGGTGTTCGTCGGGATCATCATCAACCTGGCGATCTGGATCGTCGGTGCGGAAATCCTGCGGCCCAACGGCATCGAGGTGAAAACCTTGGGCGATCTGGGCAAGGCGCTGGAAATCTTCTTCGGCCCGATCGGCTGGTACGTGTTCTTCATCGGCGTGTTCGCGACGCTGTTCGCCAGTATTTCAGGCAAGACCACGGCGTTTCCGATGCTGATCACCGATGCCTTCCAGCATGTTCGTCCTGAGCGTCGCGAGAAGTACGGTAAAGAGTTCCATCACGACCCGATGCACAAGTGGTTCATGCTGTTCATCCTGGTCACGCCGCTGATCTGGTCGATGCCGGGCATGCCGGATTTCGTCACACTGACCATTGGTGTCAGCGCATTGAACATCATTGGTTTGCCGGTGATTTCCCTGGGCTTGCTGATCATGTCCAACCAGAAATCGCTGCTGGACAAGCAATATCGCAACAACCTGTTTGAAAACATCGCGCTGATGTTTGCTACAGGTCTGGCGCTATGGGTAGCGTTCCAGTTGGGCGTTGATCTGTTTACTTGACGGGAAGCAGTCGAGGGGGCACACGCCCCCTCGAATCGCCGCTTACAGCGGCACATCCATTTCGATCCGGCGCCAGGCCGCTTCGGAAAAGCTGTACACCGAAAACGCGATCAGCCCTAACGCCATCAGCATCAACAGCACGCCGCCTGCCGGCAGATTCTGCAAAGCATCCAGCGCTTCCTTCATGCCGGGTGGATTGGTTGCCTGGTAAACCGAGCCACTGACCGCCATCAACACTGCAATCTCGATAAACACCACGCCTCGGGCGATCAAGCCAAAGCGCGACACCGGGCGCACGTAACGCATCACTTCGTCATCCGCTTCGAAGTACTTCTCGAACGAGGCCTTCCAGCCTTTGATGATGTGGGCGATACCGACACCGAGCGGGATCAGCGCGATCAGGTAGATCAACAGGTTCGAATGCTCGAATGACAGCAGCTGCGCGAGCAGATCCTTGGTCTTGCCATCGCCGGAACCGCCGGAACTCCTGAGGCCACTCACCAACAGACCCAAGGCAAAGAAGGCCAGCGCCGCGTTGACCAGACCGCCGGCGAGCAAACCTGCGCGAATGACCAGGCCTTTGAACTCGCTGCCGTGGTGGTCGACATCGCGGATCGCTTGCAGCGCACGCCAGGCGGCGAAGGCCAGCAGGCCGGCGACCACAACACCGATCAGCACGTAGCCGAAGGGCTGGCTGAGCAACGCTTCGAGGCTTTTGTGACTGTCTTTCGGTTTGGTGGAGTCGTGCGCCGCCAGCAGCGCGAAGATGCCGATGATCAGATACAGAACGCCGCGCGCGGCGTATCCGCCTCGGGCAAGCAGGACAAGTGTGTGTTGAGTGGACATGGGATTTACTTCCAGGGAATCGATGTGAAGCAGACCCGTGGACGGGGCAGGGGTTCGATAAATGCGTCGCCCTTGGGCGACGCGCGCCTTATCAGCCTGCCATTCAGTGCTCGCCGCGCTTGAGCCTCATAAAGGCGTGGTCAGCGAAAACGGAATGCGCAGCTCTTCAACCGGCCCTGAATCCCGACCGCACATTTCGTCGTGCACGCATTGTTGCACCAGTACGCAGGGAAACGCCGGCACGGTCTGCAGCAAGTCGCGCAGGTGAGTGATCGAGCGCAGGTGCATTGGCTTGGCCGCGTCATCGAGCAAGGTGAATTGGCCCTGATCTACGCGAATTCTCGCCAGATAAAAACCACCTTCAAGTGACAGCAGCTCCAGTTCGCGAACTTCACTGTTGGCCGCACGTTCGGTGAGGGTTTGCAGATTCATGCTTCACTCCTTGCCTACCAGGGCAGGCGTTCTCCATCGTAGGCGAAGAAATGGCCGCTGTCGGCCGGCGTTAGCGTGTCAATCAGAGTCAGTAATTGCCCGGCGGCAATGTCTGCCGGGCGGGCGCTCGAGGCTCCGCGAAAAGGTTGCGACAACGGCGACACTACTGTGCCCGGGTGCAGACTGAGCAAGCGGCTCTGCGGGCGAGTGCGCGAAAGCTCGATGGCGGCGGTCTTGATCAGCATGTTCAGCGCAGCCTTGGAGGCGCGATAGGCGTACCAGCCGCCCAAACGGTTGTCGCCGATGCTGCCGACTTTTGCCGAAAGCATCGCCATCGCGCCTTGAGGTGCAAGCAATGGCAGAAAGTCGCGCAGCAGCAATGCAGGCCCCAGCGTGTTGACCTGGAACACGGCCTGCAGCGACTCGGCGTCGATCGCGCTGTAGCTTTTTTCCGGCTTGATCCGGTCACGATGGAGGAGGCCGGCCGCGTGAATGATCAGGTGAAAGGGTGCTTCGCCTGCCAGTTCAACGGCGGCGCTGGCGATCGTTTCGGGTTGCTCGAGGTCGAGCTTCGGCACAGTCTGGCGTCCCAGCGCACGGACGCTGGCGCAACGTGGATCCTGTTGCAGATGTTGGCAAAACGCCGTGCCGAGGGCGCCACTGGCGCCGATCACCAAGGCGCGATAACCGTCGCCGAACGAGGCCAGGGTCAACCCACTGCTCATGGGTTCGTCCCAGCGTTCTGGCGCCGGAAGAACACCGTCACCTGACCGACTTCGAAACCCCACTTGGACATACGGGTGCGGTTGATCAGCGTGTCCTCGTCGACCAGGTACATCCAGTCGTCCATGCTCATCTCGTAGGTCGAGTCGTCGACTGGCAGGTTCAGGCGATAACGCCAGTGGAAGGTGTTTCCAGCGATCTGGCCCTGAGCAACCCCGACCACATCGTGCGCGCGACCGCTCCACTGACCATTGCCCCCGGGAGTGAGGGTCCAGACTCGGCGTTCACGGGTGCCGTCGCTGTAACGGAAGCGCTCGTCGAGGATCAGGTTTTCACCTTCACGACGGCTGGCGATATCGACCTCGAAACGCTTGACCACTTCGCCGTTGCGCTTCTGGAACATCCCCCAGGCTTTGACGGGCTGGCTGAAAAACTGCTCCAGACTCAATGCAGGTTGCTGGTCAGCGTAACGAGCAACATCGACACTGCCGCAGCTTGCGATGCTGAGCGCCAGTCCTAACAGCAGCAGAAATCGGGTCATGTGCCTACTCCTTGAGCTTGTACAGGTAACAGATTATGTATAGGCCTAGCGCCGTCCGATGAGCTGGAGAAATTCCTGCCGCGTCGTCGAGCTGTCGCGAAAGGCACCGAGCATGACCGAGGAGGTCATGATCGAATTCTGCTTCTCGACGCCGCGCATCATCATGCACATGTGCCTGGCTTCAATGACCACCGCGACGCCGGCGGCATCGGTGATCTGCTGGATCGCCTGAGCAATCTGCCGAGTGAGGTTTTCCTGGATCTGCAGGCGCCGCGCGAACATGTCGACCACCCGCGCCACCTTCGACAGCCCCAACACCCGGCCAGTGGGGATATACGCCACATGCGCCTTGCCAATAAACGGCAGCATGTGATGCTCACACAGCGAATAAAGCTCGATGTCGCTGACGATCACCATTTCATCGCTCTGCGACTCGAAGAGCGCGCCATTGGTGACGTCTTCCAGGCTCATCCCGTAACCATTGCACAGGTATTGCATCGCCTTGGCGGCGCGCTGGGGCGTATCCAAAAGCCCCTCACGCTCGGGGTTTTCGCCGACGCCAACGAGGATTTCACGGTAATGGCTGGCTAATAGTGGGCTCATTCGGGTCACTCGTGGCGGTGCTGCGTGAGGGCCAATGTCTGGCGAAAAGGTTGTACGCATACAGGTTGCCTGTATAGGTTTTATTCAAGATAGGCCGAAAAAAATCAACTGACAATGAATCGGTGATTTTTTTGTGCGGGTTTGGGAGTTCAGGCAGGACAAACCTGCGCCAGGTTTGGTGAGCGGCTTGCTTGGCGCAGATGTGCTGGCATCTCGCCTGATAGCTACTCGGGATCGATAACTGCCGGTGGCGACTGGCAGCAATCGGCTACAAGCGTACTCCGCGTGATTCATCTTGAGGCCACGACTCAGAGCGCTAGCCCCTAGAGCCGCATTACCGCGAGTGCCCTGCGCAGGGGCTCGTCGAATATCTGGATAGGCCCGTGAAATGGTATGTCCATGTCCAAAACAAGGTACACGGAAGCTGCAATGAGCAATGACGAGATGATGAACATTCCTCTCACCATCGAATTACGGGGAGCGCGGTAGCCAAAACTGGCGAAGATGAGCGTCAACCAGGCTACAAGCATCCCGATAAGCGGGCCAGGAATCGCTCCCTCTGACTGTTCGACGATCCTCCAGCGTCGCTCGATGAGCGAATGATATTGCTGACGAATATCCTGAAGCATCGTTTCATGGTAGCGGTCCGCAGGCTTTATAAGGGCCAAAGACTTACCTATGTCATCCAGGTATTTAGCCGCCTCGCTGTTACGATGCTGCAGCGCCTCGTCTCCCCGATACGGGGTCTCGATAGCGCGCTCAAGATAGGTGATCAGACGATTTCGCGTGTCTTGCGCCGCATCGCCATAGCCCCGCAGTGTCCGATCAAAAATGATCATGCTGGTTGCATACCCATGGAAGTTCGCATCAATAGACTCAAAGGTGTTTTTGGCAGAATTGATCATCAAGCCAAAAACCAGCGAGGTCATCACCACAAAAATGTTGGCGACCAGACGAATCACGGAGTTGGTTTCGTCGTCCCTGTGTTGGGCTGCCAGCTTTGGGTACCACTGCATCATGAGAAGCGAGGCAGCGACGAGGCATCCGAAAATGGCCAGTGCTATCCATAGAGAGTTCATACAGCAGTGCCTCGATCAATGTGAGTCAAGTCTTGAAGGATAGACCGCCAGGTTCTTCGCGAATCCTGGTCGTCAGTTTGCAGGTCGGCAATGGCGCCAATATCGGTGTGAACGCCAGCGCTGATCACCGGAAGATTGTGATCGATCTCCGTACGTTCAGTTTCTGACGACAGGCAGTTCAACCTCTGACGAGGCTGCCATTGTGAAATAACTTGCAACTCTTGATCGATTGAGAAATCGCACACGGCTCTCTAAATTTTTCCTCACAACGCCGGGCCCCTCTGACAGCGAATCGCTGCCATGTCGGAGTTGCAGTTTGTACAACTTCGACACTAGAGGAGGGGGCTCATGACTGCCCTGGAACCGTTCTTTTTTGCCGAGTTTCTCGGCACCGCCACTTGGTTGTGGCTCGTTTTTGTCAGCATCGTTTTGGGCCTTTTGATCTTCGATCTTGGGGTGCTGCACCGTGAGCATCGAGAGATCGGCGTCCGTGAAAGCCTGCTGCTGTCTGCGGGCTATATTGCCGCCGGCTTGCTGTTCGGCTTTTGGGTCTGGCAGGTCAAGGGCGGTGATGCCGGGATGGATTTCTACACCGGCTTTCTGATTGAGAAATCGTTGTCGATGGACAACGTCTTCCTGATGGCGATGATCTTCAGCTTTCTCTCAATTCCGCGTAAGTATCAGCACGAGGTGCTGTTCTGGGGCATTCTCGGTGTAATAGTGCTGCGCGCTATCATGATTGGCCTGGGTGCAGCGCTGATCGCCGAGTTCAGCTGGATTCTGTATGTGTTCGGCATCTTCCTGCTGTTGACCGGGGTAAAGATGCTGTTCAGCAAGATCGATGCCCATCCGGACCTTAGCGAGAACCTGCTGGTGAAGTTCCTGCGCAAGCACATGCGCGTGACCGATCGCTTGCATGAAGGGCACTTCTTCGTTCGCCAGACCGATGCCAGTGGCAAGTCCGTGGTCTGGGCGACGCCGTTGTTCCTGGCCTTGGTGCTGATCGAGTGTGCCGACCTGGTATTCGCCGTCGACAGCGTGCCGGCGATCTTTGCCATCACCCAGGATCCGTTCATTGTCTACACCTCTAACATCTTCGCCATCCTCGGCCTACGTGCGCTGTATTTCGCTCTGGCGGCGATGATCCACCGCTTCGCCTACCTCAAGTACGCCCTGGCGCTGGTGCTGGTGTTTATCGGCGGCAAGATCTTCATGGTCGGCATCATCGGCAAGATTCCGGCAGTCCTGTCTCTGAGCGTGACGGTGACTTTGTTGCTTGGCGGTGTGCTGCTTTCGCTGTGGAAAACCCGCGGCAAGCACTCCGCTGGCCCGCGGGTTTGAACCAGGCAGGAGTCGGCCGCTAAACGAAATTCGCCAACCCGGCGTAAGCGCTGGGTTTGGCGATTTCTGCCTGTTGGGAGGGTTGTAATTGCCCCATGGCTACGACTTGGCTCCCGCAGCCTGACTGATTGCAGGTCAAAATTTTACGGAGAATTTACGCAGTCTTTATTGAGGGCATCCGATACTGCGCGGCGCTAATTTGGAACGCTATCGTGATGTCCCTCGCAGCAATTCGGCTTATCGGCTTCATCTTGGGTATTTTTCTGATCACCCTGGCGGTAAGCATGGCTATACCCATGTTCACGCTGGTGGTCCATGAGCGTAGCGACGATCTGTCGGCCTTTCTCTGGTCGAGTCTGATTACCTTCATCTGTGGTCTGCTGTTGATCGTGCGAGGGCGTCCGGAGACCGGCAATCTTCGGCCCAGGGACATGTACCTGCTGACTACCGCGAGCTGGGTTGTTGTGTGCGCCTTCGCAGCGTTACCCATGGTTTTCATCAGCGATATCAGCTACACCGATGCATTCTTTGAAACGATGTCGGGCATCACAACCACTGGCTCGACGGTACTCACCGGTCTGGATAGCGCCTCTCCCGGCTTGTTGATCTGGCGTTCCATGCTGCATTGGTTAGGCGGCATCGGTTTTATCGGCATGGCTGTCGCGATTCTTCCGCTCTTGCGAGTCGGCGGCATGCGTCTTTTCCAGACAGAGTCCTCGGACTGGTCGGAGAAAGTGACACCACGTTCTCATGTCGCAGCCAAGTACATCCTTTTGCTCTATCTAAGCCTGACGGGTATCGGCACCTTGGCGCTCTGGCTCGCAGGAATGACCCCATTCGAAGCGATCAACCACGCAATGTCGTTGATCTCTACTGGTGGGTTCTCGACGTCGGATTCCTCCCTCGGGCATTGGGAGCAGCCAGCAATTCACTGGGTGGCGGTGGTCATCATGATCCTGGGCAGCCTGCCATTCACCTTGTACGTCGCTACATGTCGAGGCAATCGGCGTGCGCTGATCAGGGACCACCAGGTACGCGGGTTTATTGGATTCCTGCTCGTCACATCGTTGGCGGTAGGTACCTGGCTGTATTTTCACAGCGACTACGGATGGTGGGACGCGTTTCGTATCGTGGCGGTCAATGTGACCTCGGTTGTCACGACCACTGGAATTGCGGTTGGCGACTACACCTTGTGGGGCAGCTTCGCTGTGTTGCTGTTTTTCTATCTGACCTTCGTCGGTGGCTGTTCCGGCTCAACGGCCGGCGGGCTGAAAATCTTCCGTTTTCAGGTGGCCGCCGCGCTTCTGGTCAGCAGCTTGAAGCAGTTGATCCACCCTCGCGCCGTGATTCAGAAAAAATACAACGGCCATCCCATCGATGAGGAAATCGTCCGCTCGCTGCTGACCTTCTCGTTTTTTTTCACCATCACGATTGCCGCCATCGCTTTGGGCCTGGCTCTGATCGGGCTTGATTGGATTACCGCCCTGAGCGGTGCCGCTACGGCGGTGTGTAACGTCGGCCCCGGCCTGGGCACCATTATTGGACCGGCAGGTAATTTCTCGTCACTGCCAGATGCGGCCAAATGGCTACTCACCGTTGGCATGCTGCTAGGCCGGTTGGAAATCCTGACGGTGTTGGTGCTCGTGACCCCGGTTTTCTGGAGATATTGAGCCAGGCAGTCGCTGGCAGGGACGTCGATCGTTGCCTGTTACGGTGATAGCACGGCGGTCATGGTTTTACCGCGTGATCATCGTCAGTACGGGGAGCGTCCATTGGTTTCTTCTCCGGTACTGTAAAACTCACTGTCGTACTGGTGATGATCTGGTGCGTCGGGTCGGCCACTTCCAAGAGAACCTTGTGAGCACCGGGCGTTAGCCCGACCAGGATAATCGGGTCTTCACTGGTGTGCGCCCACGTACCTTTCCAGTCATCGACGGTCACGTGAAGGTGACCTAAGCGTGGTGATACCTCAGCAGCCACTTTGCCAAATACCGGCATGATCCTGGCGTGCTCTGTTCGAAACTGGATGATGACCACTCCACGGGCGAGCGGCTCGGCAAGCGGCGGGTAGGCAATGAGTTTCGGCGCACTCTCGGATGCCAATGGCAGTATCGCCGGTGGAGAATCGCTGTCTGCTGCCCCTTGTGCGAGCACGGATGTGCAGAAGACGACACCCAAAGCCAGGGCCAATATTCTTCCGGGAGCGAGGGACATGATCTGGTTCTCCGCGTGATTTCATTCAAGCGTAGATCAACCTGGGTGTTGCCCGCTGCTCATTTGAAAATGGAATCATCCAACGTATCTCATCGATACTGACTGGCCGCTTCTGGCCGATCTCCGTGTCACGGATCGCCAAATACCCAAAAGCGGCCACCCTTGTGTTTGTGTACTATCTCAATTCGCTAGCGCCAGTGAACGAGGGTCTCGATACCCGCTTTGTCACCTTTATCTGATGACAGTCCAAGTCGACCTCTGCCGAATAAGCCCTGGGGAAAACGGGACCACCCAATCAGAAGCTGCTTTCGAACCATAGCTGTCGCTTAACAGCAAATCTGCCAAAATGTTTTCTAACAGGCTTGTCCTGAATCCATCGCAAAACCGAACTCACGAGTACTTTGATCATATGGCCACAGGTCTTAGTGATGCCGAGCTTGATTACGTACTGGGGATGATTGAGAAAGCCCCAAACACCGAATTAAATGTTATGTGTGAGCACCTGCAGATCGACAGCCGCGATCTTCTCAATCAGTTGGCGATCTCAGTGGCAAGACTGTTTATCACCGGCTGCCGCGATTTTCACTACTGTGATGAGGTGATGAATATTGTCATCAGCGATATCGTCGATCTGTCCTTGTACGCAGAGATGCCCGAGCCGGCATTTTCGATCTATCAGGCATTTGATGCGGGCGAGTATTGGCACAGCGGCGATGACCGGGAGGTATTCCCTTGGGAGAGGTGGACCCGTCCTGAGCTTGAGAGAATTTTGCGTGAGGTCGGCGGCTAACAACCAAGTCGAAGGTGCTCGCGGTAACGCGGGCACCGTTTTCTGTGTGGGGAAAAACGCTGACCCGCTTGCTTACCAGTTGTAGCTCAGTTTGGCGGTAATCTCGCGGCCCGGGTTGTAGAAGTTCGCCGTGCCGGAGCCGACCACGTGCTGCTCATCCAGCAGGTTGCTGACGTTCACCGCCAGGTCGGTGCCCTTGGCGATCTTGTAGTTGAAGGCGGCGTCGAACAGGGTAGTGCCATCGCTTTTGCCGGAGTTGGCTGCATCGAAGTAATAAGCGCCGACGTAGCGCGCACCCAGGCCCACGCTGACATCAGTGGCGGGTACGTCGTAGTAACTCCAGAGCGAAGCGGAATGCTTGGGTGCCGTGGCGAACTCGTTGCCCTTCAGGGAACTGCCGTCATACAACGAACCGCGCAGTACCTCGGACTCCATGTAGGAATAGCCACCGATCAGGCTGAGGTTCTGCGTCACCTGCGCTTTGGCCTCCAGGTCGAGGCCACGCGCCCTCGATTCGCCCACCGTCTGCTGCTCGATGATGCCGCTCGGCAGCACCACAGCGATGGTGACATTTTCCTGGGTCAGGTCGTACACGGCGGCGGAGAAAAGTGCATCCATCCCCATCGGCGCATACTTCACGCCGACTTCGTACTGCCTGCCTGTCTGCGGTGTCACGCCGACCTGCGGCGGCGAGACGGATTCGACCATGCTCACATAGGTGGAGACTTCATCGTTGACGATATAGGTCAACGCACCTCGGTAGGAGGTTTCGGAGAAGTTGTCTTTCTCGGTGGATTGCAAGCCTTTGCTGGTCAGGTCCATCGAGTCGTTGCGCACACCTCCGGTGACGATGAAACGCTCGTAGAACGACAGGTTCTGCTGAAGAAACACAGCCTTGGTGGTCGCGTCTCGCTTGTTGACGGCATACGGCGCGATTGAGCGTGGAACGCCAGTAAACACCGGGTTGGCAATGTCGATCGGGGTTGTCAGGGCGTAGACCGAGCTTTCCTTGGTGGTCGAATCGAGGTACTCCACGCCCACCAGACTGCTGCTGTCGATGTTCTCGAAGCGGGCATCGTATTGCAGCATCAGATTGCCGTTGAACTGGTCGGCTTCAGTGTCGGTTCCGAACAGGTAGCGATCGACGGTGGTACCGATACGTGCGGCGCTGTCGCTGAGGTACACGTAGCCAAAATCATCGGTCAACTTGCTGTAACGCAGATTGCTGCGCAGCACGAAGCCGTTGTCGAAATCATGGGTGACGTTACCGCTGAGGCTGGTGCGCTCGACATCGTGGAAGTTGTAGCTGGGCTCGCCATAAAACTTGCTGCGGTCGTATTCCCGATCCAGTGGATAGCCGCCGCTGTTGGGCGAACTTTCGGTTTTCAGGTAATCCAGAATCATCGTAGCCGATGTGTAATCCGTCGGTGCCCAGGTGAGGCCACCCATAAACAACTGGTTATCGTCCTGCGAGTGATCGTACTCGCGGTCGCTGTTCTGGCCTTTGGCAGTAAAACGGCCGGCCAGGGTTTTCTCGTCGTTCAGCGCATCGCCGACATCGATGCCGGTCTCGACATGGTCAAACGAACCGTAGGTCACATAGCCTTGGCCAAACTTCTCGAAGCGCGGCTGTTTGGTCACGAAATTTACCGAACCGCCCGGGTCCGCAGGGCCAAACAGCGTGGAGTTGGCGCCACGCAGAATCTCGATGCGCTCATAGGCGAATGGGTCTTCGCGTACGCCGCGCATCGAGCTGAGGGTCAAGCCGTCACGGTAGGTGGTGGCCTGGAAGCCGCGGATCTGGAAATAGTCGTTGCGATCATCCGTACCATAAAAGTCGCTGACCACGCCCGGCGTGTATTGCAGCGCTTCTTCCGTGGTGCTGACGCTGCGTTGCTGCATTTCCTTGTTGGTCACCACCGACACCGATGCCGGTGTATTGAGAATGCTGGTGGCCACCTTGCCGCCAACCCAGAGCTCCTTGGCGACCACGGAATTGGCGTCGTCGTCGGCACTGACCCGGACCTTGGCATTGATGATGAGCGGGGCGAGGCGGTAGTCCTCGACGGCCGTTGCGTCGAGTTCCAGCGGGCCGGCGGTTTTTGCTTGAGGGGTCAGCAGGTAAGCATTCGGGCCTTGCTGTTCGACCTGCAATTCGCTTCCCTGGAGCAGCGATGACAGCGCTGCCGATGTATCGAGCGAGCCATTCACGCCAGCAGTGGTGCGGTTCGCCACACTCGACGCGTCGAAGGAAAGGCTTATGCCAGCTTCGCGCGCAAAACGGTCAAGCGCCGGCGCCAGTGGGCCGGGGGCGATATTCCACTGTTTGACTTGATTGCTGTGATCAGCGCCCGAGGTTTGCGCCAGCGATGGCAATGCGTAGCTGCTCACGATCAAACCCAAGATCGCACCGTGCATGGCACGACTTAATGGATGGCGCTGTGAAACCGGGGACGAACTCATTTTCTCGCTCCAAGAAAGGACATCGGCAGACTGGCCTGTATTCCGGCCTTCCTTAGAGGTCGAACGAGAATGAGAAACCACCTCATTATTTTTCAGATAGCAGAAAAATATTCAGGTGGACTCAGGTGGCAGCGGTTACGGTCACCCAATAACGGGTTCGGTAATCAATGTGCAGGCGCAGTGACTGCGCGATCAATGCCAGGACCCGATCGTTGTCGGCGAGCTGGAAAGTGCCGGAAACGCGTCGATCAGCGACCTCTTCGGCGCAGCGCAAGACTCCGGGGCGATAACGCGACAACTCCGCGATGAAGTCCCCAAGGCGCATATGGTTCGCACTGATCACTCCGTCACCCCAACCCCATGGATCAAGGCCGTTGTCCCTGAACGTTCGGGTGCCGCTTGGGGTGAACAGCAGTTGGTTTCCTGCCAGGACGTTGCGGCTCGCAGGCGTTTGACTGGAGCCGGGGAACACCGTGACTGATCCTTCCTGGGCCGCGACCAGAGTGCCGTCGTCACGCTCGCGGACCAGAAAGCGCGAGCTGTGGGCTCGCATCATTCCGTCGCGTGATTGCACCCAGAGTGGTCGCGCTTGCGGCGAGTGTTGATCCGCACCGACATTCACGATGATTTCACCTTGGCGCAGGATGATCAGGCGCCGCTGGGCGTCGAAATCGCTGTCGACGGCGCTATCGCTATTGAGCTGGATTAGGCTGCCATCATCGAGTTGGAAACGTCGTTGCTCGCCGGTGCTGCTGCGCTGCTGTGCAAGCATGGAGGGCAGGGGGGTGTAGTCGCGGCCGAGCCAGGCTGCCGCGCCGACCGTCGCCAATACGCCCAGTAGCTTCAGGCTTTCCCGCCGGCGCATTCCATGCTGGGCACCCTTAAGGGTTTGTCGAGCCAGTTGAGCTGGCACGCCTTCGAATTCATCGCCAAGCGTTTCCACACGCTGCCACGCCAACGCATGCTCCGGGCGCTGCTGCAGCCAGCGCTCGAACGTGCGCTGTGTCTGTTCATCGGCTTGATTGAAGCGCAGGCGCACCAGCCATTGGATTGCCTGCTCGACAATGGCCGGATCCAGCGCCTCGGGCTCAGGCCTCGACATAACGCAAGCGATAGCAGTGTTGCAGGGCCGTGGCCAGGTCGCGCTCCACCGTCGCGCGGGAAACACCGAGCTTTTCGGCGATTTGCGCGCAGGTCAGACCGTCGAGTCGGGCAAATAAAAACGCCTGGCGTACTCTTGGTTTAAGCGAGTCGAGCAGACGGTCTATGCGCTCGAGCGCATCCAGAATCATCAGCCGGCTTTCTTCCGATGGAACCTCGTGTTGCGGCAGCAAGGTGATGCTTTCCAGGTAGGCACGTTCGAGTTCGCGACGACGATACTGATCAATCATCAACCCTCGGGCAATGCTGCTCAAATAAGCACGTGGTTCGCGCAGGGCGCCGGACTGATGACGGTGTTTGAGCACACGCACAAAGGTGTCCTGCGCCAGATCTGCGGCATTATCGCGACAGCCAATGCGACGGACCAGCCAGCCCTGTAACCACGAGAAGTGGGTGCGATAGAGCAGCCCTGGATCTGCAGTACCTAGTGGTTCGTCGCTACGCATCGGCATCCCGGGACATACATGATTGATAATGAATCGCATTCTACTCAGGCGTTGGGCCATCAGGCAAATACGTCGCGCGTAGTGTCTGTTTCGGGCGAAATGACGCCCCTGGTTTCTTGGACAGTTGGCCACAGTTCAGGCTGACGCGCCGATCCCGGTAATAGGCCCAGGCTGGGTTGCTGCGTTACTGGTCAGAGGTGCAGTCATTCTTGGTTTGTCCCTTCATCGCATCACCTTGGGTTCGAACGTCTGCTCTTGGCCGATTTCTGCCTCACAAGAGGCTCCCTCCGCTTGCAAAAATCGATCAGGCCGGCATGGGCAAAGGGCACTGGACACCTTGTCATCGATGATCTCCTCGCTGGCCAGACGTCCCACTATCGCCGCCAGAGTAATTCCAGGGTGCATTGCACAAACGTAGACGCCACCTACTTTGGGGAGATAACCGATGATGGGGATGCCATCGGCAGGCATGGGCCTGACGCCGACACAAGCCCGTTCCAGTTCTATGGAGACGACACCATGGAGTTCGTTCTGGATTGTCTTGGCAGTGCGAAGCGCTATCGCTGCCGGCTGATTTTCCACGGCATCGTTCAGATAATCTTCCGCCGCGAGCAACGCACCATCCGAACTTTGCCGCACTTCCATTTCAGGGCTGGATATGAGGGTGTGTACGAGGTCGGGTTGTGACTTGTAACGGATGAAAATGGCAGGGGAGGCCTCTATTGGCAGGGACACTCCAAGCATGTCTGTCAGTTTCGTGATGCCTGCCCCGGCTGCCAATACGACAATATCGGCATCGATGACGCCTTTGGTTGTTTCGATTCCTGTCACCGTTGCGCTCTGGGTTACAAAACCGAGCACTCGCGTCTGAGTGAGAATCTTCGCCCCATATGCCTGCGCACCTGCGATCAACGCATGCGTAGCTGCTACTGCGTCCAGCGCTCCTTCTTCAGCCGCATACAGAGCAGACTGGGGAGGGTTCTTGAGATTTGGTTCCAAGTCGAGAATCTGCGATCGAGACACCAGGTTTGCTGAAGCCTGGTGACCTGAGACTGGCAGTGCCTCAATCGCCAGCGCACTGTAAGACAAGGCGCCTGTCCATCTTATCTCCAGACCAGGTAGCTGCGTTTCGAGTCGGTGGTACTCCTTGATGGCAGAACCGCGCAGTTGCGCGATCGGGTCGGGTTCGGGGTGTGAGGCATTGAGCCAAGCGAATGAGCTGCCGGTCACTCCCGAAGCTATACCTTCAGCTTCTATCAAAGTGACATTCGCGCCTTTACCTGCCAAGTGATACGCCAATGACGCGCCAACGATGCCTGCACCAACGACAACGACTCGTTTGTCCTGACCATTTCCCATATCAACCTCCGTATTGTCGATGTGCCGATGGTACGGCAGCCGGATGATTTCATGACATGAGAACCTGATCGTTGAGCTTTTCAAGTGTCTGCTTCTGGCCGAATCCGACGACGGTGCCGCGCGACTGATCCACCCCGGTCCTTCACCCACGTGGAGGGCACCACCATGTACACAATCGCTAAATATCGACCTCAGCCATGGAATAAGGGGAAGCTCGTCGGCCAGAAAGCTCCGCTTCGAGTCAGGGATATCTGAGCCTTGAGGCAATCAATCTCCTTCCATCTACTTATGGCCGATGGATGTGGCTCATCAGGTGCTGCAATCACTATTGACTCACCGATCGCTAGCGGATGAGACCGGCTAAGATGAGTGGTTGGCGACTGCGTAAATCCAGGGAAACCGCACATGCGCAAATATTTGGTCTTGCTATTGATTGGCGTCACAGGCGTTGCGAAGGCGCAATCTCAATGCTCAAACACGTGGTATCAATCGGTCGATAAGGTTCTGCATTCGGCTGATATGCAAGGGCACGGACCGGATTTAGGTTCTGACGAATGGAAGTCAGTGATCGAGATAAAGTTGGGGGTTCAGGATGGGGCAGATGTCCCTGAGCGTAGCTCCGAGCAGTGGTGCAATTACATTGATCAGCAAATCAGTGCGATACAGTCGACCGGGGCGCGCACGGGAACATCGTCGGCTATCAGTTCGTCACCTGGTCCATCTTACGATTGCTCAAAGGCGGAGCCTGGCGGTATCGAAGCATTGATATGTAAAGACAAGGAATTATCTGCCCTCGATCGCAAACTCTCGGCAGTGTATGCCAGTGCGAGTATCAAGGCCGGCAACGAGCATCCTCCAATGCTCAAAGCAGAGCAGCGGGGGTGGATCAAGGGGCGGGACGATTGCTGGAAGAGTGATGACGTCGGTGCATGCCTGCGCATGGAATACCAGAACCGCATCGCTGAGTTGCAAGCACGGTACCGACTGATCTCTGGCACTGGGCCTGTCTTTTACGAATGCGACGGCATCCCTGCAAACGTGGTAACTGTCAGGTTCTTCGAAACTGATCCGCCGACATTAATAGCCGAGCGTGGCGACAGCGTATCGCTGATGTACCAGCAACTCAGTGGCATGGGCATCAAATACGTCGGGCGTAATGAATCGCTTTGGGAACATAAGGCCGAAGCCATCATCACTTGGGGATATGGTGCGCCCGAAGAGCAATGCAAAAGAAAACCTTGAGCAGCGGTTTATTCAGGCCAGGTAATTACAAATGGGTGAGAGGCCAGCTCTCATAGAACGAGCCGCCTACAGGGATCGGGTTGCCATCCATATGGTGTGCAGCCCATGCCAGTAGGTGTGCCATACGTTCGGCAGCAACTGGCGACAGCGTTTTGGGCTGGAGAAGACCATGGGGGCGGCAGCTCTTGGCCGAAAGCGGTTATTGCTGGGTGGCAACTAACGGCCAAAGGCAGACGCCTTTGGCCGTTTGCGTTCTGAAAGGATTACAAGAGGCTATGCACTCACAAACTCGATAACCGTCTTCCCCTTGCCGCGGCCTTCGGCGACTTGGCGAAATGCCTCGTTGACGTCTTGCGGCGCAAAGTGCTGTTGATCCACGCGGATCGTCAGTTGACCCGCATTGGCCAGCGCAGCGGCCTCGCGCAGGATAGCGCCGTGGTGTTCGCGTCCTTTGCCGGTGAGCAGTGGCGCTAGGGTGAAGACGCCCGAGTAGGTGGCACTTTTGAAAGATAACGGTGCCAGGCTGTGCTGGCCCCAACCCAGGCAGCTCAGCACGTGCCCGGTATAGGCTTTCACGGCTTTGAATGATGCATCCAGCGTGCCGCCGCCGACGGTGTCGTAGACAATGTCGAACCCTTCGCCGGCGGTGTAGTGCTCGACATAATCCTCAACGCTCTGTGCCTGATAGTCGATCGCTGTAGCCCCCAGCGAGCGTATGAAGTCGAGACTGCCCGCCGAACCGGTGGCGTAGACATCGGCACCGCGTGCCTTGGCCAGTTGCACAGCCACTTGGCCGACCCCGCCCGCGCCCCCATGAATCAGGACACGCTGACCGGAGCGGACATTGGCGTGATCGACCAGACCTTCCCACGCGGTGATGAATACCAAAGGCAATGCAGCCGCCTCACGCATGCTGAGGGTGTGTGGCTTGACCGCGATCAGGCGGGCATCCACGGCAATGTACTCGGCCATGGTGCCTTGGGCACCGCCGATCCCGCCGGGCATGCCGAAGACTTCCTGGCCCTGGGTGAACCCGTCGACTGCTTCGCCCACTTACAGCAGCGAGGCTATCCGCGAAATGGTGCTCTGCGGCCTGGGTATTTCCCTCTCACCGCAATGGCTGTTCACAGCTGACGTCGAGCAGGGCAGGGTGAGTACCGTACTCGACAGCTATCAGACCAGCGCGCTGCCTGTCAGCGCCGTACTCAGCCGCGAGCGACGACGTTCAGCGCGGACGATGGCGTTCATCGATTTTCTACGCGAGCAAATGTTGTAGAAGCGTTTCGCCGGGAAGACGGATCTACATCGACCATCAGCGAATTTTCCTGCCATTGAAGCCGACACGAACAGGTGGCTCAAGCTGATTTCTGCACAGCTCTTATTGGCGGTCGATCAAGCGCTGAGTTGTCCTTGGAGTGAGCGCGCTACGGCAAACTGGCGAAATCGGTGAGGTTCATCGCCGCTACCCCTGCGCTGCCAGCGCTTCAATCAATTCCTGGGTGGTGACGATTGAATGAGCGAAAGTCGGCCCGTTCAACTCGTGGGCGGCGTGCATCATTTCCGCACGGAAAGCGGCGGTCGCATCCCGCACCAGCGTGACGTGGTAGCCCAGTTCCGAGGCGTAGCGGGCGGTCGCTTCGATGCAGGTGTTGGCGAGCAGGCCGACGATGATGACGTGGGTGATGCCTTTCTGCTTCAGGCGAAAATCAAGGTCGGTATTGGCAAAGCCGCTGGAGCCCCAATGTTCCTGCACGACAATGTCGCCGTCCTTCGGCGCGAAATCGGGATGCCATTCGCCGCCCCATTCACCGCGTGCGAAGTGGTGCATGTGCATGATTTTGCACTGGGTCGGTGTTGGATGGTCCCAGCCTTCATAGTCGCCATGTTCCCAGCGGTGGTGCGGCACGATGACCACCGGAATGTTCTGCGCCCGTACGGCGCGATCGAGGGCTCGCAGGTTGTCGAGCAGCCCGACCTGCTCGGCAATCGGCTTGATCAAGGGGAAGACCTTGCCGTTTTCCGAGAGAAAATCGTTGTACGGATCGACCAGCAGATAAGCGGTGCGGTTCAGCGGATAAGGGGCGTTCGACATGACAATGTACTCCACGCAAGTTGAGTGACCGATGCCGTGGGCTCGCCCGGGCATCAGTTTTTTATGACGACGAAAAAGCTCAAGTCAGTTGAAGGCGCTGCGGTAGGCAAAAAGGCCAGGCAAGCCGCCGGTCATCACAAACAGCAGATTGCTGCCTGGCGGGTAGTCGCCCCGGCGCACGGCAGCGAGCAACCCGGCGAAGGCCTTGCCACCGTAGACCGGATCCGTCAGCAAGCCCTCAACGGAGGCCAGCAGTCGAACCGCTTCGAGCATCGATTCGGTGGGTGCGCCGTAGGCGTCGCCACGTTGACTGCCATCCACAGTGATTGCGCTTTGCAGAAGGGTTGCGGACGGGTCCAGGAGCTGCAAGGTTTCCCGAGTTTTTCCCAGGGTCGCGGCCGTGGCCTGCTCCTCAGTTGCCAACACCGAGTAGCCGATCACTTCGGTTGATGATCGAGCCAGTGCCAGACCCGCCTGCAGTCCTGAATGGGTCCCTGCGCTGCCGTTGGGGATGATGATCCGCTCGAATTGCACACCGAGCGCGTCTGCCTGGCGGAGGATCTCTCCCGCACAAGCGGCGTAGCCCAGACTGCCCCTGGGGCTGGAGCCGCCCAATGGTATGAGGAAGGGTTTTTTGCCTTGGCTTTTGAGCGCGCTGAGCAGTTCGCCAGCGTAGCTATCGGGCGTCAAACCGCGCGGCAGTCGATGAACCTTTGCGCCAAACAGGCCATCGAGCAATACGTTGCCGTTATGACAAAAATCATCATCGCTGCGCACCGCAGACGGAGTCAGAATAAGCTCGCAGGCCAAGCCGTGGCGGGCCGCGACGGCGGCGGTCAGCCTGGCGTGATTGGATTGAAAGCCGCCCCAGGTAACCAGTGTGTCCGCGCCTTCGGCCAATGCTTCGCCAAGCAAAAATTCGAGTTTGCGCAGTTTGTTGCCACCGCCGCCGAGGCCCATCAGGTCATCGCGTTTGACGTAGAGATCGCAGCCATGCAGCTCGGCGGCCCGGCTCAGACGGGACAGTTTCTGAATCGGTGTCGGGCCTTCCAGCAGCGCCACTCGGGGGTAAGCAGCCAGCGCAGTTTCCAGTTGATTCAAGTCGTGAGGCATGACGGTTCACTTGACGTTGATGGAAGGAAGTGGGGCGGTCACTTCAACAAGCCCCGGCGAAATGCTTAATAACTGAGATTGCAGTTAAGTCGCTTTGTCAGGCAGTGGCGGACTCTCGTGCGACTTGCCTGAGGATTTGTTCGTATTCCTTGACGGATAGCGATCCGGACACCAACTGACGGCCGTTCAGCACCATGGCCGGGACCGAGTTAATCCCGCGCTCAAGGTAAAAGCTCTCAAGTTCACGGACCTCGAGAGCGAACGCCTCGCTAGTCAAAATCTCGCGGGCGCGGGTGGTTGAAAGTCCCGCTTCACCGGCCAGGCGCACCAGTGTTTCGTGGTCGCTGGGGTTCTCGCCATTGGTGAAATAAGCCTCGATCAGGATTTTCTTCAGCGCGACCTGGCGGCCTTCCTGCACGGCCCAGAGCAGAAGGCGATGGGCATCGAAGGTGTTGTAGAAATGGCTGCGCTTTTCCAGGTCGAACTGAAAACCGATGGCATTGCCACGCGCGACGATCATTTCATTGCGCGTGGCGACTTCTTCGGCGCTGCGCCCGTATTTGCGCATCATGTGCTTGATGGCGTGCTCGCCCTCGGCCGGCATGTCCGGGTTCAATTCGAACGGCTTGAAGGTCAGTTCTACGGCAACCTCGCCGGCAACATTGGCGATGGCTTGTTCCAGCGCTGTGGCGCCGAGTGCGCACCAGGGGCACACGACATCCGACACAAAGTCGATACTGACGGGGAAAGTCATTTCTTCGACTCCGTCAGTTGTTGGCGGTACTCAGTGGTGGTAATTCCGGCATAGCCCCAGTTATCGGTGTCGACCTCTTCAATGACGATATGGGTGAGGTGCGGGTCCTTGTTGAGGACTGTTTGCATGGTTTTGGTGATCTCGGCGATGACTTGGGATTTCTGTTCTTTGGTAACGCCGTCGCGAGTGATACGAACGCTGATGAAAGGCATGGGATAAGTCTCCTGTAGGCGCCCCATCGATATGAAGAGGGGAGCAGTGGGATCGACTTTAGAGTGTTGCGTTCAGGGGATAAATCAGGGGCGGAGAACATCACTTATAACGCTGTGTAATCAATCCGCATTTAACATTGAGCGCTTTGCAGAAAGTAGATCGCCCTCCCTGGCTGCAGGCGCGGGGAGGGCGAATGCTACGGCGGGAGGAATCAGTTCTGCGCTTTGCTCATGCGGGTAAATAGCTCGGTGGGTACTTTCTTGCCATTGGAAATGTACTGGTTGGTTCTGAACTTGTAGACCTCACCTTCCGAAAGAAAACCATCGTGGTTGGTGTCCATCGCTTTGAATTCTTCACCGCCCTGAGGTGCCACAGCCAGCAGCTCTTTAAGAGAGACGAGGCCATCATGGTCGGTATCTGTGCGGGCGAAAGAGTCGTCCCCACATTTGCCTTCACCGCACTTGCCTTCGGCAGTAGCGGACTTGTCGCTGGCTTCGCTGGCGCCGCATTTGCCTTCGCCACACTTGCCTTCGCCGGTTTTATCGGCCGATGCCAGTTGGTAGCCTTGGGGCAATGGCTCAACAGCAAAAGCGGCAGACGATGCCAGGCTCATGCCACCGGCTAAAGCAATTGCGGCCAGGCCGAGACTGGTTTTGTTCGACATTGGTTTACGGTACATAGTGCTTCTCCAGATGCTTTGCGCGGCGAGGCCGCGATTCATGCCACAGGGCGGATAGACCCTCAAGGAAGCTCGAGGCGAAGGGCGCAAGCTTCGTCCACTTCGACAGAGCGACCTTATTCGGGCAGGCCTATTTAGCGGGAGTCATGTATCGGCGATGTATCGGCGAGCGGAGCATTTGTAAGCCAATCCCAAGACTTCGCGTTTGGGTACATAGAGATACAAAAACTGACCTCAGCCTTTGCGCGTCAGTCAGGACAACAGCTTTAAAACGGGTGTCGCTGCTACCCCGACGACAGCTTGCTCATGCAGCTTGCGCAGCAGCACCAGTGCGTCAGCAACGAAGCTGGTCACGTCTGATGCACCAGCCTCCGCAGCCAAAGCGTGCAACTGCGCTCGTCCATCCATGTCAGGGAAGTGCTCGATCCGCTGCAACAAACGGAACGCGAGAGGGCTGACCTGGGAGAATTGCACCTGGCCACTCGGCACACGGCTGATCAGCAGCAACGTCGGTTGTTCTGGCGGTTCAGAAGGCAAGTGGCCTGGGCCGAGACGATGTACGGCCCAGGTGTAAGCCAGCGGCCAGACGAGCGGGGAAAGCCTGAGGGGACGGTCGAGTAAATACGCCGCATCACTGGCTTTTAACGGCGCTGCGTCCAACTGTTGCAGCGCCATTTCCACCCATTCGTAATGAGCCAATTCAGGCAAGAACGGGTACCAGGGGTGTTCGTGACCGGGCGAGTCTTCCAGGCTCGCTACGAAGTCTACAAACTCACGAGCTATTTCTCCGAAGCGTGGCGTTTGCGCGCGGTAGTCACGCAAAAAACGCCGTACCAGCCCACGCCAACCGGCATCACCCAGCACGGCAATCAGCACCGGAAACGTTCCACCCAGCAACCCCAACAGATTGTTCAACACCAGGTTGAGGTAGACCTGCGCTCTTGCGGGATTCATCTGCGCAGGCGGCGCATAACTGTCCGGGTCACGCAGGTAACGGGTCAGCGCGAGCTGCTGACTGTGCAGACTTGAAGGGGAGTCAGCCATCGACAGTCACCCGCGCCAAAGCACCCGCGTCGCGTTGCAAGCGCTTGATGATGTTCAACTCAGCCACCAGTTCGTCGTAGGACGGAAAGTTGAAATCGCGCTCCAGCAGGGTTGGCTTCACGCCGAAAAGGTCATAAGCCTGCCCCAGCAATGACCAGACTACCGGTTTGACCGACGCACCATGGGTGTCGATGATCAGGTCCTCGGCTTCGTCGTAATGCCCAGCCACGTGCATGGCGACTACGCGTTCGGGTTCCAGGCCGGCGAGGAAAACCGCTGGATCAAAGCGGTGGTTGACTGAGTTGACGTACACATTGTTAACGTCGAGCAACAGGTCGCAATCGGCCTCGCGGAGCACTGCATTGGTAAAAGCAAGTTCGTCCATGTCCTGATGAGCAGCGGCGTAGTAAGAGACGTTCTCTACAGCAAGACGACGACCGAGAATGTCCTGCGCACGACGGATGCGCGCCGCAACGTGATGAACGGCCTCCTCAGTGAATGGCAACGGCAGCAGGTCGTATAAATGGCCATCGTCACTGCAGTAACTGAGGTGTTCGCTATAGAACGGCGCGTTGAAGCGATCGAGAAACCCGCGGACCTGCTCAAGAAAAGACTCGTCCAGCGGCGCACTGCCACCCAGTGACAGTGACAGGCCATGGCATGACAGCGGGTAGCGTTCAGCCAGCAATCGCAAGGCTTCACCATGAGCGCCGCCGATGCCGATCCAGTTCTCTGGAGCAACCTCTAGAAAATCGAAATCCCCGACTGGAGCGTCACGAAGCGTGTTGAGCAGCGCACGGCGCAACCCGAGCCCGACGGTCGCCGCAGGGGGAAGCTGTGGATCTAAATGCGTTGATGATGAAGTGTTCGTTTGCATGAGCTAAATACTCCGATTCGACGTCTGAAACCCCCGATCCACAGCACCTCCACGGTCACCGTTGGCAGCCGAGGGTGTGAATCGGGCGATTGAAACCCGCCACGGTTCTGCTCAAACGAGGTTGATCACCACGTTGATGTTGTTCCGCGTCGCTTTGGAGTACGGGCATGTCTGGTGTGCGGTATCGATCAGGTCTTGAGCGACGTTGCGATCCAGCCCGGGAAGGAAGACGTTGAGGCGAGCCTGGAGGAAATACGCACCATCTGTTGTGCCTAGATCCACTTCGGCGTCGACGGCAAGGTCACCCGGGAGGGTGACTTTCAGCTTGCTCGCCGCAATCCCCATCGCGCCGATAAAACAGGCCGACCAACCTGCGGCGAACAACTGCTCTGGGTTGGTACCGGCGCCAGAGGTGCCAGGCGATGACAGCTTTATATCCAGTCGGCCATCGTCACTGAGGGCGGTGCCATTGCGTCCACCCGAAGAGGTATGGACTTTGCCGGTGTACAGCACTTTATCAATATGGGTCATGGTGAAACTCCTGGTTAACTAGTGGGGGTTGAGAGCGATACCCTTGATGACGCGATAACACTCAGCGTGCATTCAAGCGCTCGAGATACCGATCGATGAATGCATCCAGGCTCAGCTTGCCGGCGCCTGTGAATACCAGTGGCAGAAGTGCGACGAGATAGATCAACGGCAGCTTGAAATTGCCGTAGCCTTTGTTGCTGATGGAGTACCCCATAGCCAGTTCACTCAACGTCGACCACTCTGCTGGCCAGTGAACTGCGGCAGTTGCCACGACGGTGACCACTATGAGGATCAGTGCCGAAAGACGTGTTCCCAGGCCTACAAGCAAAGCAATGGAACAGAGCAGCTCTGCCCACATGGATAACTGCCAATTGAACGTAGCCGGCAGCTGATTGAAGGGAAAAGGAAAGGCCCCTTGAATGCTGGGGAACCAGTTCTCACCGTTCCACTTTTCCCATCCCGCTTCAAAAAATTCCCAGGCCAGAAAAACGCGCAGGCTTAAAGGGGCGATCCAGTCCCCAGCGCGATCGAGATTAAGTTGCAGCCGATTCAAGACCGATGACGCGTTTGTTTGCATGGGTTTAATCCTCCGACTTGTCGTCAAGAAAGTGGAAGCCGTTCAGGTGCTCCCAATGACAGCTGTCAGGCACAGGAGCACTGCGCTGGCCGTGGGCGCAGTTCATCGTGCTGGTGTATCTCGCTTGTGTCTGAGGGGGCGGGAAGATCAATGTTGTGTAACGTGTTTGCGTCCGTACACACTTGGATACAGAGCGATACCTCTGGAAGGCGCTATTTTGGAGTTGGGATATATGATCGGCTGCGTACTGCCGGTGACTGGCAGGAGGATTTCACAGGGCGAATGAAAGTCGCAGATGTGGGGGGCGAGGGCGTGGAAATGACTGTTGAATGAGGGGGCACGCCAGGTGCCCACCTTATCTGTCTGGAACCGCCTAAGGTATCAAGCGCATCTCCCGCAGCCTGTCGAACACGTCAAAAAATGCCTGATCACTCGCCTGGTAGGCAGTGAAGCCCATCAGTCGGCTTTTCGACATATCCGTGACCACTTCGATCGGCCGGCCAAGGTCTGCATCGGTATGCCATGGGGAAATCAGACGTCCAATGTCGGACTCTTTCAAACCGTGCTCGGCGACTATTTGCGCCCATACGGCTTGATCGTCCGCCATCTGCTTCTCTAGAGGAGAAGGTGACGCAGGATAGTCAGCAGCAGGCAGGTCGAAGTATTCGGCAATTCGGCTCCACATCCATTTCCAGCGGAATACATCGCCATTGGTGATATTGAATGCCTGATTTGCCGCAGCCGGCGTGGTGGCCGCCCACAGTTGCTGTTTCGCCAACTGCCGCGCATCGGTCATGTCGGTGAGGCTGTCCCACTGCACCCTGGAACCGGGAAACACAAAAGGGCGATTGGTGTGCTTGCAAATCGAGGCATAGACGGCGAGGGTGGTCGCCATGTTCATCGCATTGCCCACGGCCACCCCAGTGACGGTATGCGGGCGATGAACGCTCCACGTGAAGCCATCCTTTTCAGCCGCGGCGAAGAGTTCGTCTTCCTGAGCGTAATAGAAATTCTCGACATCCAGACGACCCTGTTCTTCGCGAAACGGCGTCTGTGGCAGGCTGCCCTTACCATAGGCTTCGAAAGGGCCGAGGTAGTGTTTCAGGCCGGTAACCAGTGCTACGTGTTTGACGCTTTTCGCTGGGCGAATGGCGGCGAGGACGTTGCGCACCATGGCGGCATTGACGCGAATGTTCTCGGCCTCCGTGGCTTGCCGCGACCATGTGGTAATGAACACATGCGTGGGTTTCACATCCCTCAGCGCCTGTTCCAGAGAAGCAGGATCCTGAAGGTCCGCCGCGACAGGGATCACGCCTGGCGCTTGCGACGGATGCCTCGACAGCGCGGCGACTTGCCACTGGTTGTCGATGAGTAACTGGGTGATGGCGCTGCCGACAATGCCGCTGGCGCCCACGACTAGAGCTGTCTGGGTCATAGGTTTCTCCTGAATTCAGGTTTGGGAGTCCGCCTGAGCAGAAGAGGTTCAACCTGAAAATCCGTTAGAGTGCGCGCTACTCCCCGTTAAAGCCTGTGAGAAAAATGACTCGTCCGCTGTTTGTCGCTCTGGATGGCCCCAAAGGCGTCGGCAAAACCTCGCTGTTGGAGGCCATCACTGAAGTCCTGAGGGCAGACAACCAGAAAGTGATCCGACTGTGCGAGAAAAAAAGCGACCCGTTCAGGGGCGAGACAATGCATCTGGTGAACCGACTCGTCCGTCATCCTGATCGGGATCTGGAACTGGAAGTCTGCCAACGCCTCGCTGATAGCCGCAGCTGGATTTCCCGAAACGTGCTGACCAGACAACCCGCCGACAGCATCATCCTGATCGATCGCTGGTACCCGTCCGATGCCGCGTTTCGCCGGATAGTCCCGTTTGCTGAAATCCTGCAATTAAACCGTGATCGCAACGTTCAGGTGCCCGACCTGCATGTTGGCGTGGTCACGGCGGCGGAAATTTCGTGGGCGAGGGCGGGGGCGCGACGGCGTGGCTTGAGCAGTACTGTGCTTCGCGGTCTGGAGGAGCATGTCGCTTGTACTGAGGCGTTTGAGGTGGCCGCTGCCGATCAGGGTTGGTTTTTGTGTCGGAATGAGGGAACGATCGAGGAGGCGACGGGGCGGGTGGTAGGGGAGATTAATCGGGTGGTGAGCCGTCTACGCGTTCCTTAGCGCCAGTCCCTCAGGGCAGATCACGGTCGACTAAGAAAGGCAGCGCGGAAAGTGCCATTGCACAAAAAAACGGGGCTCCAGCGTTGCGAATATGTGCTGGAGCCCCGCATCGATCGGCTATCAGTCGAAACTCAGTTCCTGAGTCTTGATGTGATTGGCCACTGCGCCGGAGATGGCGTCGAAGATTGCTTTTTCATTGTTGCTGTAGACCTCCATGTCGAGATCCAGGGTAATGGCTGCGCTGCGGATCATTACACCTTCATGGTGGTAGCTGACAAACAATGAGTGCCAGTCTGTGAATTCCACATCCAACACGAGGTAAACCACCGTCACCGAAGCCATGCCCTGGTCGTTCTTGATGGGGCCAAAGGCGACAGTCGTGCGGCCGTCCTTAGTACTGGCCTTGTTCCACCAGAAGGTCATGAAGTCATGGGTGCCCGAATCGTTGGGATCCTTGGCCAAGAGCGTCGCGAGCTGCTTGAAACTCTCGAGTTCCGTCGCTCCCAGATACGTGCCAACGATGGTGGTCAGCAAACTACCGATGTCCACGTCACCAGAAGAGACATCCTGCCTGACCTGGCCGCCGCTCGCTGCCTTCACGGTGAAGCCCAGATCGGTCAGTTGGTAAACCACAGCATCGAACCATTGCTTCGTCTGCAGATAGTCCGTATTGGTGATGTCCACGCCCTTGCTTTTCAGGACAGCACGCGCAGCCCCCTGTGCGTAGAGGTTCAGGTGGGAGTATGCGCTGACCTGCTCCGGGGTAGCATCGGTCATGGCATAAACCAACTGCGAGTCGATGGCTGTGGCGTCGATTGTCGTCGTAGTTCCACCGGTTAGCACGCTGCCCAGCTTAGGCGGCGCAAGGGCAGGCCATGCGCAGGTGATGATCCTGCTCGTAAATCCCACACCATCGCGAAGATAGGCTTGACGAGAGCGCCAGTCGGGATGGGAAGTGCGGTCGATAGTGAAAGGGACGTCACGCAAGCCTTCGGGAGGGTTACCTATGGACTTGTCGATTGCCACGTTGAGTCTCTTCAGAAGCCCGTCGCACTCGCATTTCGCGAAAACATTCAGATGGTAGTTCAGGCCTTCTGTGTTGGTGACTTGCACGTGAGCACCAGCCCCCAGGGCCGCTTGGCAAGTTGAGATGTTCCGACCGAAAAGGCTGAACGTTTTCTGGGACTCGAACTTCACTTCTACATCAGCTTTTGCAGATTCCTTAGTGCACATGATGATCTCCAGCTCATACCCAGGCGTCATTGCTCGGGCATCTAGAAGTTATCAATATCGGACCCTTCGTGAAGCTCAGTCGGTTGAGCATTGCTCACGAATTGCCCTGAAAATATTGCGTGGCGCTCAAGTTGCTGGAGTGGTTACTTCATCAAGAAACTTGGCGAGGTTACGAACATCGTTGTCGGCCATTCTTTCAATCACGTCCGCGAGCGCTTTGCGATGCGGCGCGTCATGCATGGCGCCGAGCGTATGCTGTCCACGGCCGAGCAGAAGCCAATCGGCATTGACGTTCAGCTCGACGCACAGCTTGGCGAAGTTCTCCATACTGATTGGCTCTGAACGAAACCACCGACTGAGGGCGCTGTCCGTCACACCGATTCGGTGTGACAGCGCGTAGAGTTTTGGAAACCCACGAAGGGTATATGCGAACTGAAGTCTCTCGCCGTAGCTTTTGATGCCATGCATTTCCATATCTATCTTCGTCCTTTACTCGGAGAGGCATCGAAAGCTTCAGAAGTCCGCAGCCTCTCCGGGTTTAAGGCGGGTGAAGCCCCCAAGAGCGAATCGAGTGTGGTGAGAGGCACATGGCAGCGCGCCAACGATTGCTCTCGGCCATGCTAAAGACGAACTCATGTGCAGTGATATGAACTTTGCCGACTGAGAGCTCAGGCAGGTGTCCGGCCAAGGTGATTGTCTGGTTCGAGCGATTATGGCCTGAGCGCCAGCCAACGACTTGGTTTGCGAGGCTGAGGCGCTATGGGGATCGGTTTCACCGCGCGCTTAAACAGATATCTCAGCGGCCGTTAACAACCTTGAAGAGTGATCGCACGTCGGTGAGTGCGCACACGGTCAAGCGGTTGGACTCCGCATCCGTCTGCATACGCGCGAGCTTATCGGTTTGGTTGGTACGCGTTGCGTTCAGGTTGGTTGGGAAAGGATCCTGATGAGACGCTGTGGGTCAGCCCAACATGGGAGGTTTATGAGCGGTGGTGCTTTGTAACTGTAGTCTCACAGCCGCAACGTCAGTTTCCTGAACTCGTCTGGAGTCGTGAATATCGATCGATGGGTTTAAAAGAAATCGTGTGGCGGGGAATAGCGGCTGATGTGACCGTTGAAGCATGTTACCAAGTCCGATGCCCAGCGATTGATCAACCTGCGCATCGCGGTTTTCAAAGCATATCGCGAGAGCGATATCCGGACATCGTCGTGACGTTGGACTCGCCTTCGACGAAGCGCTTCTTGGTTTTCGATGCGAAGTATCGCAGCGCCCGCGCCAGCCTCCTGGATGCAATGGAGTCAGCGCACATTTATCACGACAGTCTCCAGTGGAAGGGCATCAAGCCTGACGTTTCATTGCTGCTGATACCTAGGGCAGACAAAGTAACGGCGCTTATCAGCCCGACTTATCATGCGGACTATGGGGTCGGAGCCTGGCAAATCAGTGCAGAATCAGAAGGGGAGGCACTGGGGATCGAACTCAAACGAATTCTGAGTGCAATACCAATCGCGGCCGCTCCAGCCCGTACAATTGCTATTGGAACGGCGAAGTAATCGATTACGCACAGTAGCGCTAAACTCGCTGACAATCCCGCAACCCGAAATAAAGTCGTCGGGCTCCAGGCGTATTGGTTCGCGACGCCGGTGCAAAGGACTCGATCAAACTGCGCTGGTCTTGACGACTCTTCCCGAGATCACCTGATTACGTTCAGGTTCACAAGCGGCAATGTTTTCGATCTTCACAATCGTTCAGCGCTGGTGGACAATCCGCGCTCTGTTCCGGGGTAGTTCAGCGGTAGAACACTCGGCTCTTAACCGGGTGGGCGCTGGTTCGAATCCAGCCCCCGGACCCACAACATCGCAGGCTCGGAAGGACTCATGCTCAGGGACGATAGGGAATCGAATGCGAATGCCGGCATAGGTGCCGGCTATGCAGCCTTTCAACTGTCTCGGGCACTCGCTGCATCGGGCCTCGACGATAACGGACAGACGAGCAAGCGCATCGAGCGCTGGCGCAATGTAATCGAGCACATATTGCAGGGATCTGCGTCGTATGGCTCACGAACTCCATTCGCGGATGTGCCTGAGTGGGTCACGCTGGAAGTCGTCACGGGAGGTTTCGCCACTGGGCAGTACATGGCCGGTGGCGCACTGACCGAGTACGAGCGACATTTGGCTGCTTCGATTCCTGGTATCCGTCCTGGCTTCGAGCGACTCGATCTCAACACTTGGCACCTTACGGAGGAGGGGATTGAGGTACTGCAAACGAAGCTGGCGAGCGGGGATTATCGAATCGAGGTGCCAGAAGAAGCTGCACTGCTGACGGTGGCCTGGTTGCTGGGCCAACAACGTACAGAGAACGCATGGGACCTGGTTGAAGCGATAGCGCCTTTCTTTGAAGAGCTGCGATTCTTTCCGATGGCTTCTGACGGTTCGCCGCTTTCAGCAGGGCAAGTGCAGGTTTTTACTGTCGGTGATGTCAGAACCGTGCTTTCAAACCGCCCAGCACAGACGCGTCTGGCAGCGCAAAAACATGTCGTCGAGACTCGCTTGCCGCTCTACGATGCGGCGGTGTCGCTTTTCCTTTTGACGTATCAGGATGATTGGCCTTGTCGCCGGTACCCCGAGGGCTGGTTTGAGCAGGCGAATATTCTGAAGCGGCAGTTCGATGCTTCTTGCCCCAGCGCTTCAGGTGAAGCTGAAAGCTCAAGGGATCGGGCAGGGGAGTTGTTTGCATTGCTGGGGAGTTGCGCTAGCGATGCGGCGTCGCTTACGGGACGGCAAGTCGGACGAATTCGCAGGATCGTCGACGATTTCGTACGCAAGCATGGTCATCCCGAATCCGAATCTCATCAAAAGCACAGAGAGTCTCAACGCAGTCACGTGTCCTCACCCGGGCACCATCTATTTGCTAAAGCGGTTGCCGCACGTCTGAGCAGGTATCCCGGTTCGGACGGAGTTTCCGACTTTTCATCTCTGCTGCAACCCGTTACCTGCGAAGAAGCGACCGCATATTCGCTGTTAACAGGTATCGGCATTCCTACTGATATTCGTCGACGCGTCGAGCGGTGTCGAACGGGCACAATTGCCGAGCTGATCGATAAGGGATTGATTACATCCGGGGATACCGTGGCGCGGCTGCTGCCAGCGATAACGGCTGAGATCTGCAGTGCAGGATTTCGCGATATGTCGCTGCGGATGCTCTCTGTAGCAACCTATCGCGCCTTTCGACAACGCCGCTCATTGTTGCTGTTGGATCTGCAAAGTCAGGTCAGGATGAATGAATTGCCGTGGGTGGCGGCTGTTGAGGACCAGCGAGAAACGGACGCGGTGGTCGCTGACGCAGCCAGACAGGTCCTGATCGAATGCGCAGCGATGACTCTTTGCGCTTTTCCTCAAGCGATCCTGCCCAACAAACTCATTCAGGAATTTGCTGCGCTTGGTGCGATGGCCAAGCTGGATCTGCCTTTTGTTGAAGAAGTCGCCTCGGACATTTTCATGGGCGCTTTCTCGAACAAGTACATAAGAGCTGCCAGGCAGGCGGCATCTTTGACAGGTGGCACGCTATACGCCAATTACTACGACATTGATGCAAGCCAATTGGCGATGCTTCCTGATCAACCGAAATCCAGGCGGAAAAGGTTCTCCAGACCTGACGCTAGTTCCAGGGACGCATTGGCCAGATTGTGCTCCCAGCGGGCTGATGCGGGCCTGGGGACATGGCGACCGGCGACTAACGGGAAAATCATCGAGCAACAACAGATCCTGACGACGCAAAACCTTGCGCTGTTGTTTGGTGAGCTCGGGTTGAAGGCGCTGTTGCAGTATCGCCTGGCTTCGATGGCCGAGGAATGCTTCAGATGGATATGCGTACGCCAGCAGATGAAGTTGCGGTTTTATCACTCCAGCCTGGTGGTGATCAAAAATACGGCTTATGCCTGGCGGCAAATGGTCTTTTATCTAGCGATGCTAGATGAGGCAGAAATGCGTTTCGCGATTGAACGTATCGAAGCTCATTTCGCGATTCAGCCTAGTGCATTTCGTGAAAGGTTTCTGCCGGCGATTAGAGGATTGCGAGTAGCGGCTTCTGGCGCACCGTTGACCGAGGCTCGCCAAGCAAGCGAAGGTGCTCAGGTTTTTATCGGATGGACTACCGAGAGACATTGGTTGTTGAAGCAGCAAACGAATGGCGTTGCTTAGACTGAGAGGTTGGGAGTGGTGGATCTGATATCTAAAGCCTGAGGCCATTCGCATACATGATTTAACATAATATACATTACACGTAACAAGATGTTACAGGGTTAGCGTGGTTGCCCGAGAGATTTGAATCTGCGCGGTCGCTTCAAAACCAGCTTTCCCTGCAAACTGCATTTGTCCCAATCTACAACTCTCAATCTTCACCGCGCGTAAGCATTTCAATCAGCGCTCCATGCTGCGGATACTGTGCCGTGAGTTTTGCGCGATTACCGACTTCCATGTCCGCGAAATCAAACCCAGGCGAAACCGCTTCGCTGATCAAGCCAAAGCCATTCGAGCCTTCCAGCAATCGAGAGGCTTTCCAGATTCCACCCGGTACGTGCAATTGCAGTTGCTGACCAGCCAAAACATCGCTGCCCATCACCAGCGTTTGCAGTGAGCCGTCGGCGTGGATCAGGTTGTATTCGATGGCGTCGCCCAACTGAAAATAATGCAGGATGTCGGATTGGTTGAAATGAAACTGGCCCGCCGGCGATTGCTCAGTGAGCAGATAGTAGATCGAGGTCAGCAGATATCGCGTGCCTTGCTGCGTTTCGAGGCAGGCACGGTGATCGGCTTGATAGGTTCTGCGGTAATAACCGCCCTCGACATGGGGCTGTAGATTCAGCGCAGCAATCACATCTGTAGCATTCGGCTTGCGCTGAATCATGGCCTTCTCCGTTGCAGGTACGGTTTTTTGTTAGCTCAACTAAACGGTCATTTAGTGTAGTTAACGTATTTTCGACGACGATCGACGCACTTACCCTGCTCCGTTAGAAGTCTACCGCCGCCGACAGCAGATACGTCCTCGGCGTAGAAAGCGTCAACCCCGGCTCACTATCATCCGATGCACCCGCCGAGCTCCAATAGCGTTTATCCAGCACGTTTTCGACATTTGCGCGCAAGGTGATCGTCTTCTCGTCCAACTTGAAAGCATAGCGTGTGCCTACGTCGAACCGTTCCCAGGAGTCGATTTCCTTATCATTCGCCTGATCCAGATACTGCGAACTCGAATAGATTCCACGACTGGTCAATGTCAAACCCTGCACAGTCGGCACGTCCCACTCTGCACCAAGGTTGACGTTGTATTTCGGTGTTGCCGGTGCGCGGTTGCCGTCGAATGTACCGTTGGTGGTATCGGTCAGTTCGCTATCGATGTACATCACCCCGCCGAGCAATCGGAAGCCCTTCAGCGGTTCGCCAAACACGCTCAGTTCTACGCCGTTGTTTTCGCGTTTGCCGTTCGGGCCGAAGACTCGTGTGGTCGCATTGGTTTCGTAGGCAGGTTGTTTGATGCGGAACACCGCTGCCGTCAGCGCGTATGAGCCGGCGTCGTACTTGGCGCCGACTTCGACCTGGCGGCTGATGAATGGCGGGAAGATTTCGTCTTCGTTGATCGACGTCGATGGCGCGATCTTGCCTTGGCTCAGACCTTCCATGTAGTTGGCGTACAGCGAAAGTTTGTCCGTCGCCTTGAACAGAATCCCGCCCGACGGCGAGACCTTTTCTTCATCGTAGGCCGTATCGCCCTTGATGCCGTCGCTCCAGTCATCGACTTTGACCCGCTGCCAGCGCGCGCCCAAAGTCAGCAGCAGTCGATCCTCGAAGAAACCGAGCGTGTCGGACAAGGCCACGCCGCTGAAGCGATTTTCGGTGTAGACCTTGGCGTCATTGCGGGTCGGCGTGCCGGGTCTGGCTGTTTCCACCGGGTCGTAGAGATTGCTGCGCCCGGCTGCGTAACGGGCGCCGCCGTTTTCGAAGTCCATATAAAAGTAGTTGGCCGCCAGGTTCACTTCATGGCTGACCGGTCCGGTCTGGAACCAGTTGCGCACCCCAGCGGTAGCCGTGCGAACGTTTTCGTCGCGAGTGAAGTCGCGCGGCTGGACGCTGAAGTCGCCGGCGTCATTGGTCACTGAAACCGCGTGGCGCAAGAAGTCGTGATTGCTTTTGCGTGCGCCGACGCCGCCATACAGCATGACCGAATCGCTGACATCGAACTCGCCGTTGAGCGTGCCGAAAGTGTCTTTGGTTCGCGCCCGGCTCCAGGGTTGCGCATAGTTGTCGCGCACATCATTGGCGTTCGGCACCTTGGCGTTGGTCGCGACTTGCACGCGTTCCTGCGGTGCGTCGGTGTCGCGTTCGGTGTGGCCGATATCGGTGGAAAGTCGCAAGCGTTCACCACGGAAATCCAGACCGAGTACTGCCATGTCGCGATCGACACTCTGATGATCCCATTCGGTATCACCGGACTGTTTAACCCCGTTGAAGCGCACCCCGAATTGATTGTCTTCGCCAAAACGCCGTCCGACATCCACCGCGCCGCCGACTTGATTGTTCGAGGCGTAATTGGCTGTCAGCGAGGTGATCGGCTTGTCGGTCGCGCGTTTCGGCACGACGTTGATCCCCCCTCCTACACTGCCCCGTGGCGAAATCCCGTTGATCAATTGGCTCGGGCCTTTGAGGATGTCGACGCGATCGGCCATTTCCATATCAATCGTGTAAGTCGGCAACACACCGTAGAGGCCGTTGTAGGCAACATCACTGTTGAACAGGCTGAAACCACGGATGGTGAATTGCTCATAGCGGCCACCGGCCGGGTTGGTGGCGCGTACCGAAGGGTCGGTACTGATCAGATCGCCGAGCGTGCGCGCCTGTTGGTTTTTCACCGTTTCGCTGGTGTAGGTGGTCATGCTGAACGGGGTTTCCATGAAATCCCTGGAACCCAACAACCCTTGCGAGCCACGCCGCGCGACCTGACCGCCAGCAAACACGTCGGCATCCGCTGAACCGCTCGCGCCGAGAATGGATGTCGGCGCAAGTTGCAAGGTGCTGCCTTGCGCTGCGGGCACCAGCGTATAAGCCTGATCGCCGACCGGTTGCAGCTGCAAACCCGAACCCAGCAACAACCGGCTGAACCCCTCCTCCACGCCATATTCACCGGACAAACCATTGCTGTTGCGGCCGCTGACCAGTGCCGGATCCACCGACAGATTGACGCCGGCGAGACCGGCGAAGCGCGTCAGCGCTGTACTCAGACTACCGGCCGGCACCTGATAACTGCGGCGACTGCCATCGTCGGCCCAGCTCGATTGGATCAACACGGGGCTGGCACTCAGGCTCAGCAAAAGGCTCAACTGCAACAACGGACGCAAACGACCTGGAAATACTGCGGGCATTGGAAGAAGCTCTCGATTTTGTTCACTTGCCTGGAATGACCAGCGAGGCGAAAAAAAGGGACAGGCTTCAGCCAGTTTTTTCTGCACGCGGTACCAGTGACACCCAAAATCGCGTTCGCGTATGCACATCGACGGGCAAACTGGCAGCCAGCAGTGCCAGCACTTGATCGGTATCGTCGAGGCGAAAGCTGCCAGTGACGCGCAGCGATTCCAGCGCCGGATCCCAGCGCAGAACACCCGAGCGGTAGCGACTCAGCTCGCGGAGGAAATCACCCAGCGGCTGGTTTTGCGCCATCACCACACCGTCGCGCCACCCGGGCATCAACGCATCGAACGCCGTCACCGCCCCGGCGCCCGAAGCTTGCAGGCTGACTTGCTGGCCTTGCTGCAATACCAGCGCCGGGCCGTGCAGTGGCTGCAATTGCACCGAACCACGCAGCACGCAGACCTGGCAATCGCGCGCATTGAGGCGCACCGAGATGTCGCTGTGTTTGACGATCATCCGTCCATAAGGCGCGTTGACGATAAAGGCTGAATCGCCTGCCGCGTTGAGCGCCATCTCGCCACGAATCAGCGTCAACTGACGTGCCGCCAGATCGACATTAACCGCGCTGTCGGTGTTGAGTTGCAATGAATAATCCTGGGCCAACTGCACTTTGCGCCGCTCGCCAGTGCTGGTGTGCAGGTCGGCGCGCCAGACCTCCAGCGGCAGCTCCCGACTGATCAACCACACCGCCGGCACTAGCGCTGCCACGCCCAAAGCACGCTTGAGAGCAGCGCGCCGCGCCGGATCCGGCCGATCCAGCGTGGCCAGGGCAAGCGCCGGGGGCAAGCCTGCAAAGCGTTGACGCAGTTGTTGAATTTTCTGCCACGCGTTCTCGTGGCGACTGTCGCTGGCGCGCCAATGCTGTAATCGCGCGTGATCTTCCTCGCTGGCACAACCGGACTCGAGCAGTGCCAGCCAGTGCGCCGCTGCCCGCGCCACTTCCCGCGTTTCCTCGCTGGGTGCAACGCGCATCAGAGATCCACCAGCAAACAATGCTCGTACGCCTGGGCCATGTAACGTTTCACCGTGCGCTCGGAAATCTGCAAGCGCTCGGCAATCTCGCGGTAGCCGAGGCCTTCGAGCTGGCTCCAAAGAAATGCCCGACGCACCGCACGCGGCAAGCCATCGAGCAATTCATCCAGCGCTTGCAAGGTTTCCAGCAGCAACCAGCGCTGCTCCGGCGACGGTGCGCACGCTTCCGGCAATTGCGCCAAGGCATCGAGGTAGGCTTTTTCCAAGTGGCGCCGCGTGTAGAAATTGCTAAGCAGGCGTTTGCCGACGGTGAGCAAATACGCGCGCGGCTCGCGCAACTCGGCCAGTGGCGGCGCGTTACACAGGACGCGTAGAAAGGTGTCCTGACTGAGGTCCGCCGCATCCCACGCATTGCCCATGCGCCGGCGCAGCCAGGTTTCCAGCCAGCCGCGGTGCTCGCGATACAACTGCTGCAGGCTCTGCTCCGACGGTGACGTGGCTTCAATCATCTCAAGAGACCCTGCGCGAAGGTAGATTCAAATGAGACTGATTCTATTTAACTTCTGCGAGGACACAAAGCCTTTTTCTGCTCAGCGCTTGAGCGTTTCGCTCGGCAGCTCCTTGAACAGCGCGCGGTAACTGCTGGAAAACCGCCCCAGATGCCAGAACGACCAGCGCATCGCCACTTCGGCAACGGTGGTTTCGCAAGGTCGGCGCTTGAGCAATTCACGGTGCGCACTGTTCAACCGCCTCAGGCGTAACCAATGGCTCGGGGTCATCCCGGTGTAGGCCTTGAAAGCCTGTTGCAACTGGCGCAGGGGTACGCCGGCAACGTGGGAAAGTTCGAGCAGATTGACCGTGTCTTCCGGCGAATCAGCCGCCCACTCCCCTACTCGCTTCATGATTTGGCGTTCGTTGTTGCGCTGCTGCAATCCTCCACGATCAAGACGGGTTTGAGCGTTGTCGAGGATGAACAGGCAGTCCTCAAGCAACTGCTGAGTCAGGCGATCTTTATCAAGTGGATCAGTAGCTTGCGACAACTTCGTGAGAATAGAGCTTAACCAGCCGCTGAACAAAGCGTTCTGTCCGCAGTTCAGCGGCGCCATGAACAAACCTTCGAGCTTGGCCACTTGCAAACCGTGCTCGCGGACAAAATCCGGGCCGAACACCACAGCGATTTCCCGGTAGTTCTCCGGGGTGATCCAGATGTTGCGGCTCTCTTCGTTGAGCAGATACAGCGCGTTGTCACTGCGATCAAAACAGAACGCCAGAGCCCCGGATGGCGCACTGAAATTCTGCTCGACCCGGGTGTTCATCTGTTCTTCGTAGACCTCGACGCCCTGCAGATCCAGATAGCGAATCTGCCCAGCGAAATGCCCCGGCGACATCTGCTGGTAATGCTGGACCCAGCCCGGTGTAGCGCGGATTTGCTCGGCCACATCGGCGGTATTGAACGCTTGAACCTGAAGCGGATTGCACGTTGTCATGGGGTGACCCTGCGCACTCTTTTGGTGCGCTTTGGTGCTGCTGAAAGTGGATAGATGGAATCGCAAGCCGCGCCCAAGATAGTCGCCAACGCGCCACAGGGGAAGGGGCGGAAGATGAAACCCGCCCTCCCCGGCGTCTACAAAGCCAATAACGAGGTCTTTATGAACGCCCCTTTCGATCAGCTGTTCACCTGGCTGAAAGATCACAAGATTACCGAAGTCGAATGCGTGGTCAGCGACCTGACCGGCATCGCCCGCGGCAAGATTGCACCGACCAACAAGTTCCTGCATGAGCGCGGCATGCGCCTGCCGGAGAGCGTGCTGCTGCAAACGGTAACCGGGGATTTTGTCGACGACGACATCTACTACGACCTGCTCGACCCGGCTGACATCGACATGGTCTGCAAGCCGGTTTCCGACGCCGTGTACGTCATTCCTTGGGCAATCGAGCCGACCGCCATCGTCATCCACGACACCTTCGACAAGTTCGGCAACCCGATCGAACTGTCGCCGCGCAATGTGCTGAAGAAAGTCCTGCAGCTTTATACCGACAAGGGCTGGAAGCCGATTGTCGCGCCGGAAATGGAGTTCTACCTGACCCAGCGCTGTGAAGATCCGGACCTGCCGCTCAAGGCACCGCTGGGTCGTTCGGGTCGTGCGGAAAGCGGTCGCCAGTCATTCTCGATCGATGCCGCCAATGAATTCGATCCGCTGTTCGAAGACGTCTACGACTGGTGCGAACTGCAAGGTCTGGATCTCGACACGCTGATCCACGAAGACGGCCCGGCGCAGATGGAAATCAACTTCCGCCACGGCGATGCGCTGGATCTGGCTGACCAAATCACCGTGTTCAAACGCACCCTGCGCGAAGCAGCGCTCAAGCACAACGTCACCGCGACGTTCATGGCCAAACCGATCGGCGACGAGCCCGGCAGCGCCATGCACTTGCACCAGAGTGTGGTCGAGATCGCGACGGGTCAGCCGATCTTTGCCGATGCCGAGGGCAACATGAGCGAACTGTTCCGTCATCACATCGGTGGCCTGCAGAAATACATCCCGAAAGTGCTGCCGATGTTCGCGCCGAACGTCAATTCGTTCCGCCGTTTCCTGCCGGACACCTCGGCGCCGGTCAACGTCGAATGGGGTGAAGAGAACCGCACTGTGGGCCTGCGTGTGCCGACATCGGGACCTGAATCGATGCGCGTGGAGAACCGCTTGCCCGGCGCCGACGCCAACCCCTATCTGGCGATTGCCGCGAGCCTGCTGTGCGGCTACATCGGCATGGTCGAGAAGATCGAGCCGAGCGCGGCGGTCGAAGGCCGGGCCTACGAACGGCGCAATCTGCGCCTGCCCATCACCATCGAAGAAGCCCTGACGCAGATGGAAGACTGCCCGAAAGTTGCCGAGTACCTGGGCAGCAAATTCGTCCGCGGTTACGTCGCGGTCAAACGCGCCGAGCATGAAAACTTCAAGCGCGTGATCAGCTCCTGGGAGCGTGAATTTCTACTGCTCAGCGTCTGACGGCGCGCCCGTCCCTGTGGGAGCGAGCCTGCTCGCGAAGACGGCCGCACAGTTGATCGTTCCCACGCTCCCGCGTGGGAATGCATCCCGGGACGCTCTGCGTCCCATCCAAAGCCGAACGCCGAGCGTCCGTTGCGGCATTCCCACGCACAGCGTGGGAACGATCATTACAAGAAGAGGTGTCGATATGCGTCTATTGAAATCCGTACTCCCGGTCGCGCTGAGCGTGCTGTTCAGTGCAGCAGCCCACGCCGAGCCCCAGGTCAGCGTCTACAACTGGACCGACTACATCGGCGAAACCACCCTTGCAGACTTCCAGAGCAAGACCGGGATCAAGGTGATCTACGACGTCTTCGACTCCAACGAAACCCTTGAAGGCAAACTCCTCGCCGGCCGCACCGGTTACGACGTGGTAGTGCCGTCCAACCACTTCCTCGCCCGTCAGGTAAAGGCCGGCGCGTTCATGAAGCTCGATCGATCACAGTTACCAAACTGGAAGAACCTTGACCCGAAACTGCTTGAATTGCTTGAGAAAAACGATCCAGGCAATGAGCACTCGGTGCCCTATCTGTGGGGCACCAACGGCATCGGCTACAACGTCGACAAGGTCAAGCAAGTGCTCGGCATCGACCACATCGATTCCTGGGCCGTGTTGTTTGAACCGGAGAATCTGAAGAAGCTCAGCCAGTGCGGTGTGTCGATGATGGACTCCGCCGACGAAGTCTTCCCGGCCATCCTCAACTACATGGGCATGGATCCGCGCAGTGAAAACCCTGAAGACTACAAAAAGGCCGAAGCCAAGCTGCTGAGCATCCGTCCGTACATCACCTATTTCCATTCTTCCAAGTACGTGTCGGACCTGGCCAATGGCGACATCTGCGTCGCGTTCGGTTACTCCGGCGATGTGTTCCAGGCGGCCAACCGCGCCAAGGAAGCGAAGAACGGCGTCAATATCGCTTACGCCATCCCCAAGGAAGGCGCCAACCTGTGGTTTGATCTGCTGGCGATTCCCGCTGATGCGAGCAACGCCAAAGAGGCCCATGCCTTCATCAATTACCTGCTTGATCCGCAGGTGATCGCCAAGGTCAGCGCCACCGTCGGCTACGCCAACCCGAACCCGGCGGCCAAGCCGTTCATGGATGAGGAACAGGTCAACAACCCTGAGGTTTATCCGCCGCAGTCGGTGCTCGACAAACTCTACATTTCCTCGACCCCGCCCCAGGCGATCATGCGTCTGATGACCCGGTCGTGGAGCAAAGTGAAGTCGAACAAATGAATCAGCACAATTCACAGCACGCCCGCTCCTGGTACGCCGCTTCTGCGCGGGCGAGCACGGCCTACCCTGCGCTAAACGGGGATTTGATTGCCGATGTCTGCGTGATCGGTGGCGGTTTCACTGGCGTCAATACCGCGATTGAGCTGGCGCAGCGCGGTCTGTCAGTGGTTTTGCTCGAGGCGCGACGTATCGGCTGGGGCGCCAGCGGGCGCAATGGCGGGCAGCTGATTCGCGGCATCGGCCATGAAGTCGAGGGTTTCGCCCGTTACGTTGGCCAGGACGGCGTGCGCTATCTGCAGCGCGCCGGCATCGATTCGGTGGAGCTGGTGCGCCAGCGCATCACTGACAACGCCATCGACTGTGATCTGCGCTGGGGCTTTTGCGAACTGGCCAACACCGCCGCGCAATTTGCCGCGTTCCAGCAAGAGCAGGACAGCCTTGCCGAACTCGACTATGCCCACGCAACGAGGCTGGTCGGGCCGGAGCAGATCCGGCAGCAAGTGGTCGACGCCGGTGTGTACGCCGGCGGATTGATCGACATGGGTTCGGGCCATTTGCATCCGCTTGATCTGGTTCAGGGCGAAGCGCGTCTCGCCGCGTCGCTGGGCGTGCGGATCTTCGAGCAGAGTCCGGTCCTGGAAATCCTCCATGGCCCGACCGTCGAGGTGCGCTGCGCCACCGGTTCAGTACGCGCCGGCAGCCTGGTGCTTGGCTGCAACGCGCATCTGGATGACCTCGAGCCGAAACTCAGCGGCAAAGTGCTGCCCGCCGGCAGTTACATCATCGCCACCGAGCCGCTGGACGAAAGCCGTGCCGCGCAGTTGATTCCACAGAACCTGGCGCTGTGCGATCAGAAAGTCGGGCTCGATTATTACCGTCTCTCGGCGGATCGACGTCTGCTGTTCGGCGGTGCTTGTCATTACTCCGGGCGCGATCCGGCGGATATCGCCGCCTACATGCGACCGAAAATGCTCAAGGTGTTCCCGCAACTGGCCGACGTGCGCATCGACTACCAATGGGGCGGGAAGATCGGTATTACCGCCAATCGTTTCCCCCAGGTTGGCCGGCTCAAACAGCACCCGAACGTGTTTTACGCGCAGGGCTATTCCGGCCATGGCCTCAACGTCACCCATTGGTGCGCGAAATTGCTGGGCGAAGCCATTCACGCCGGGCATAGCCAGGGCATGGACGTGTTCAGCAGCGTGCCGCACATGACCTTCCCCGGCGGCCCGGCGTTGCGTTCGCCGTTGTTGGCGCTGGGCATGTTCTGGTATCGCCTGCGCGAAATGCTCGGCTGAGCCCGCCACGACTCTGGCCCCTGTAGGAGCTGCCGAAGGCTGCGATCTTGGGACGCAGAGCGTCCCGGGCTGCATTCCCACGCAGAGCATGGGAACGATCAGGTCGCAACCTTCGGCAGCTCCTGGACTGCAATCGCGTCCCACGCCAGCTATACACATTTGCTCTATCGCCAAGCACTTCTATATTGATGAAGTGCTTTTGCGTTCCTGACGCTCAGTGCCCGATTAATTGAGGAGGACATGGATGAAGTCGTCAGCCAGCGACGAGCCGCGAGCACCCGGTCAGGCGCCGATCAAAACCCGCCGATTCGGTATCTCGCTGGTATGGATCGTGCCGATCGTGGCGGTGCTGGTGGGCATTTCGCTGGTGATTCACAACATCCTCCAGGAAGGCCCGACGATCACCGTCACCTTCAAGACCGGCGATGGCCTGACCGCCAACAAGACCGAAGTCAGGTACCGCAACGTAGTCATCGGCCATGTCTCCGATGTTGAACTGGCCAACGACCATAAACACGTCAACGCCACGATCAAACTCGCCAAGCAGGCCGAAGCCTTCACCCGCGAGGACTCGCAATTCTGGGTGGTACGTCCGCGCATCGGCGCCGGCGGGGTATCGGGCATCGACACATTGCTGTCGGGCGACTACATCGGTGCCGACATTGGCCAGGCCAATACCCGCTCAAAAAACTTCAAGGGTCTGGAGAACCCGCCGCCGATCACCTACGGCGAACCGGGCAAGCGCTTCACCCTGCACACCGCCGACCTCGGCTCGCTGGACATCGGCTCCCCCGTCTATTACCGCAAGATCCCGGTTGGCCAAGTGGTGTCCTATGCCTTGGACCAGGACGGCAAAGGGGTCAACATCGAAGTCTTCGTGCATTCGCCAAATGACGCCTACGTCACCGAAAACACCCGTTTCTGGAACGCCAGCGGCATCGACATCAATGTCGGTGCCAACGGCTTTGCGGTGAAAACCGAGTCGCTGTCGACCCTGCTGGTGGGCGGCATCGCTTTCCGCGCTCCGGATTACAGTCCCAACGATTCGCCAGCCAGTGAAGACAAGGGTTTCGAACTGTTCGCCGACCAGGCCACCGCCCTCGCCCCGCCAAACGGCAAGGCACAATATCTGGCGCTGCGCTTCGATCAAGCCTTGCGCGGGCTCAAGGTTGACGCGCCGGTGGAGTTCCTCGGAGTTGAAATCGGCCGGGTGGTGGCAGTCAATCTCGACTTCGACGAGGTCAAGCGCACCTTCCCGGTGAATGTCGGCATCGTCATCTATCCGCAGCGTCTGGGCCGCGCTCACACGAAAATGCTCAAGGCTTACCATGGCGACGAAAACGATGAGGCCACCGGCGCGCGCCTGATCGGCACGTTCATCGAAAACGGCCTTCGCGCCCAGGCCCGCAACGGCAACCTGCTCACCGGTCAGTTGTATATCTCCCTGGATTTCTACCCCAAAGCGCCGAAAGTCGCTTTTGACCCTACGGCACGGCCGGTGACCATTCCGACCGTCCCTGGCAGCCTCGAGCAATTGCAGGAAAAACTCGAGGCGATGGTCAACAAGATCAACGCATTGCCGGTTGAACGCATCGCCAGCAACCTCGACGGCAATCTGGTCGAGCTGCGCAAGGGCCTGAAGCAGTTCAACGCCAGGACTCTGCCGGGTGTACAGAGCACCCTCGCCGACGTCAGCAAGACCTTGCAGTCCGCCAATTCGACCCTGGCCGAGGATTCACCGCAACGTGAGCAGTTGACCGAAACCCTCGACGAACTCGGGCGCATGTCGCGCTCGTTGCGAGAGCTGTCGGATTACCTCGGTCGCCACCCTGAGTCGCTGATTCGCGGACGCCCCGACAACGCCGCGCCGCTGGACCTCAAAGGACCGCCACGCAATTGAGCACAGGAGCTGCATCCATGGTTTTACCGTTGAAGATCTCCCTGCTCGCTGCGCTCGTGCTGCTGGCCGCGTGCCGTAGCGACCCGATCAGCTTCCATACGCTGACCCCGGCGCAACCGGGTGCCAGCCGCAACGGCGCCGACATCGCCATCGAAAGCATCAGTGTGCCGCCGCAGGTCGATCGCGCGCAGATCGTGATTCGCCAAGGCAACAGCGGCGTGGCCATCCTGGATACCGATTGGTGGAGCGCCACCCTTGCCGATGAGTTGCGCGGTGCGCTGGTCGATCAATTGAGCGGCGGCGTCGGCCAGCAGCGCGCTTCCGTGCGAATCGACGTGCAGCGCTTCGATTCGATTCCCGGTCAGTACGCCTTGATCGACGTGAAATGGCGAGTGCGCCCATTAGGTGCGGCGGACGCGGCCCTGCTGAGCTGTCGCTCGGTGTTGCAGACGCCTTCAGGGCCGAGCATCGACGAACTGGTAACCGCGCAACAGAACAACATCAAACGCCTCGCTGCGCACATCGCGCAGGGTGCCAGCGGCTCGCGCTGCCCGCCGCAGACCTGACACCGTTTACAAATCGAAGCGATCCACCGCCCGCCGCCGCTCGTTGTCATCGCGCACATCGTAGTTGGCAGTCGTCTGGATATTGCTGTGATGCGCCAGTTTCTGCGCGATCGACAGGTCGTGCTCTTCGATCACCCGGGTGATGAATGAACGACGGAAGTCATGGGGCATGATTTTCACCCCGACCTGCGTACCGCGCTGGCGGGCAATGTAGTAAATCGCGTGTTTGGTGATGCGCTCGCGGGTGATGTGGCTGCCCCGGCGAATACGGTTGAACAGAAACGCATCGTCGCTCTCACCTTCCTTGAGCTGTGAACGACGCAGTTCCAGCCAGGCATCGAGCTTGGCAAAGGCCCAGGCCGGCGCGTATTTGATCAACTGCTTGTTGCCCTTGCCGGTCACCGTCAGGCTGCGTTCGTGAAAGTCGACCTGGCTCAGATCCAGATCCACCGATTCCGACTTGCGCATGCCGGTGCCGTACAGCAGCGCAATCACCGCCGCATCACGCAGGCCCTGCGGGCGCGGGTCGGCAGCGCAGACTTCCATCAGTTCATGAATCAGCGTGCGCTTGAGGTTGCGCCCCTGGGACAGCCGCGTGCCGGCTATGCCTTTGACCGACCGCATCTTCAGCAGGTGATCCTGGCTGATCAGGCTCATGCGCCATGCTTCGTTCATCACCCCGCGTACGGCGTTCACGTACAGCGACGAGGTGTTCGGTGCATAACCATCGGCACGCAAAGCGGCGACCAGCGCCACCACGTCTTCCGGTTGCAGGCCGTGCCAGGGGATTTCTTCGATATCGACGTCCTCGAAACCGAGGCGGTCAGCGGCGTCTTGCAGCACATAACGCATGGTCAACTGGCTGGAAGGTGCCAGTCGCGCCAGGTAAACGGTCAGCGGATTGTTGTTGGACGGTGCAGGTTGGGTACTCGACAAATCACTCAAACGAAACGGCCTTGAAATAAAAAACGATTCAACAAAAACAATAAATGCATGAAATGAAACGCAAAAAACGGCATGACTCGATGACAAGGGTTACCGCGAAAGGCCCACAACCTGCCGTTCGAGGCGGTAAAAGTCAATCGGGCATTCCCCGAACGGTCTGTTTGCTGATTCTTCAGCAGTAGGCGAACTGAAACATCGCGCTCTTATGTTCAGTGCAGGGAACTGCGAGCAGGAGTGCGGCATGAAGATCACGGTGTTTGGCAGTGGTTATGTCGGTCTGGTGCAAGCGGCGGTGCTGGCCGAGGTCGGTCACGACGTCGTGTGCATGGATGTCGACGCGCAGAAGATCGAGCAATTGGGCCAGGGGCACGTCAGTATTTACGAGCCGGGGCTGGCCAGTCTGGTGCGTGAAGGCCTGGATTCGAAACGCCTGCAATTCACCACTGATGAGCGACTCGCGGTGTTGCATGGGCGTGTGGCGTTCATCGCGGTGGGCACGCCGTCACGCGAGGATGGTTCGGCGGATCTGCGCTACGTCCTGTCGGTTGGCGACGCGATTGCCCGGCATCGCGAGCAGCCATTGATCGTGGTGGAAAAGTCCACGGTGCCGGTGGGCACGGGCGACGCTTTGCGCAGCCACATCGAAAAGGCCCTGATCAGGATTGGCCGCCTGCTGCAATTCGATATTGTCTCCAACCCGGAATTTCTGAAGGAAGGTTCAGCGGTTGCTGATTGCCGGCGACCGGATCGCATCGTCATTGGTTGCGAAGGCACTGAAGTGCGCGATGTGATGCGCGATCTGTACGCGCCGTTCAACCGCAACCATGACCGCATCCTGTTCATGGATTTGCGCAGTGCCGAGCTGACCAAATACGCCGCCAACTGCATGCTGGCGACCAAGATCAGCTTCATCAACCAGATCGCCGAACTCGCCGAGCACCTTGGCGCAGATATCGAAGCAGTGCGCCAGGGCATCGGTGCCGATACGCGGATTGGCTATCACTTTATCTATCCGGGTTGCGGCTACGGCGGTTCGTGTTTTCCCAAGGACATGCGCGCGTTGATTCACAGTGCCGAGCAGGCACATTGCTCCAGTGATCTGCTGCAAGCGGTTGAGGCGATCAACCAGCGCCAGAAGCACAAGCTCTTTGAGCGCATCAACGCGTTCTACCGGGGTGATTTGCGCGGCAGGACCTTTGCCCTGTGGGGCCTGGCGTTCAAGCCCAACACCGACGACATGCGCGACGCGCCGAGCCGGGTTCTGCTAGAAGATTTATGGGCTGCCGGGGCCAGCGTGCGCGCGTTTGATCCAGAAGCCATGGTGGAAACCCAGAATCTCTATCCAAACGAATCAAAACTGATGCTGATGGGGACGCCGGAATCGGTACTGGCCGGCGCCGATGCGTTGATCATCTGCACCGAATGGCAACAGTTCAAGGCCCCGGATTTCGAGCTGATCAAACAGCGCCTCAACAGCCCTGTGATCTTTGACGGCCGTAACCTGTACGACGCCGAGCGCCTGGCGCGCAATGGCTTTCAGTATTTCCCGATGGGGCGCGGTGAATCGTGCAAGTTGCCGATCACCTTGCGGCAGTGGCCGGCGGCTTCGGATGTGGCTTGAACTGGCTCGCTGGTGGCCAGTGATGGCAGTGGACTGCACACAGACCCTGTGGGAGCTGGCTTGCCAGCGATGACGGAATATCAGCCGATTCAAATGTTGCCTGACACACCGCAATCGCTGGCAAGCCAGCTCCCACAGGGACAATGTGCATGGGGCGATGGGGGTTGACCGTTGGCGGCTGCCCAGAGAGGATGGCGTTCGCCCAGGCTTCCCGAATAAGGACATTCACCTCCCTTGGCCATCTATTCGCCGTTCATTCGCCGGTTGATGCTCAGCTCGCTGACCGTGGTCATCAGCCGCGCCCTGATCAGTCCTCTGCTGACGCTGTTCCTCAGCAACAAGCTTGGCCTCAATCCGCAGGATGTCGGCTTGCTGCTCGGCATCGCCGTGTTCAGCGCAACATTGCTGTCACTGTACGGTGGCTACATCATCGACAAGCTGGACAAGCGCCAGTTGCTGATTCTGGCCATGCTCTCCAGCGGTATCGGCCTGATCCTGTTGACCTTCGCGCAGAATCTGTATGTCGTCACCTTGGTGCTGATCATCAGCGAAACCGCGTCGGCGCTGTTCCTCATCGGCTCCAAGGCGATCCTCAGTGAAAACCTGCCGGTGGGCCAGCGGGTCAAGGCGTTTTCCCTCAATTACACGCTTACCAATATCGGCTACGCCGTCGGCCCGATGATTGGCGTGGTGATTGCCGGGGTGCAGCCGTCCGCGCCGTTCATCGTTGCCGGTGCGATCGCCATTGGCAGTATTTTTCTGCTGCTCGGCGCGACCAGGGATGCCAGTCCGATAACATCCGGCAGTGCGCCGCAAAGCTTCCTCAACACGCTGATGATCCTGAAAAACGACCGCACCATGGTGCTGTTCACCCTTGGCTGCCTGCTCAGCACGTTGGTGCACGGGCGCTTCACCCTGTACCTGTCGCAATACCTGCTGGTCACCCACACCCAGCAACAAACGCTCGACACCATGGCCGCCCTGCTCGCCTGCAACGCAATCACAGTGATCCTGCTGCAATACCAGGTCGGTCGCTGGCTCAGTCGCGAACACCTGCGTCACTGGATTGCTGGCGGCACTGCGCTGTTCATCGTCGGGTTGATTGGCTTCAGTGTGGCGGACAGCCTGCTCGGCTGGTGCGTGGCGATGTTCATCTTCACCCTGGGCGAGATGATCATCTACCCCGCCGACTTCCTCTTCGTTGACACCCTCGCCCCGGAGGCACTGCGCGGCAGTTACTACGGCGCGCAGAACCTGTCAGCGCTTGGCGGGGCTGCCAGCCCGGTAATGTGCGGTTTTCTATTGATGCACACGCCTGCGCCAAGCATGTTCTACGCCTTGAGCGGTTTGGCGGCGCTGGGTGGATACCTATGCTTCGTCAGCGCGCGGCGCACCGCTTCAATGCAAAAATAGTGCACTAAAACTGCATTTATATGAATTTGTCAGCATCGATTTTGATCGGCAAACTACGCGCGTTCCTCCCCCAATGTTGGAACGCTTCTAGGGCTTTCCGGATATGCCGGACAAGTCCTTTTTTTTGCCCCGGATTTTGTAAAGGATCAGTTCTACATGCTTGCTCGCTGGTTGCCCGCTGCCATCAACACCCGCCCCACTGAATGGAGCCGTGCCGCGATCGGCATGGGCCTGGGCACGCTGTTCAGCGTGTGGATGTGCGCGCAGGTGTTCGGCCATGACGTTGCGTTTCACCTGGTCGGCCCGCTCGGCGCTTCGGCGGTGCTGCTGTTCGCGGTGTCCTCGGGCGCCCTCGCCCAGCCATGGTCGATTCTTGGCGGCTACCTGTGTGCTGGCGTGGTCGCCTTGCTGGTCGCCCATGTGCTTGGCCGTACGCTGGGCAGCGCCTGCCTTGCTGCCGGCATGGCGGTGATTCTCATGTGCTGGCTGCGTTGCCTGCACCCACCGGCCGGCGCCTTGGCGTTGACGCTGGTGCTGGCCGACCCTGCGACCATCGCCATGGACTGGAAAGCCATGGAGCCGGTCATGCTTGGCGCCCTGTGCATGCTCATTAGTGCGCTGGCCTATAACAACCTGACCCGCATCCGCTATCCGAAACGCGCTGCTGACCCGGCTCCGCCAGTGGTCCCGATCGATAGCCAGGCGATCACCGCAGCAGACCTGAAACTGGCGCTGGCCGACATGGAAGCCTTCATCGACGTAACCCCCGAAGACCTCGAACGCCTGATTCACGCCAGCGAACTGCATGCCAAACGCCGCAGCATCAGCGAAACCTTCAGATGATCCCTTTGTAGGAGCTGACGAGTGCAACGAGGCTGCGATCTATTGATTTCAAAAAACAAGATCAAAAGATCGCAGCCTCGTTGCACTCGTCAGCTCCTACACGGACAGCGGCGCTAAGAGAAAAACGCAGATTCCCCCTGCACATATCCCCGTTGTACACGACAAATTTGCACTGTTACGATCCGCTAACGCCCGCGCGCGGGCTTTTCGAATAAAGACAATAAAAGCAGGGAGTTACTGATGACAGCTCAGGCTTCATCCCGGCGGACCCCGTCCATGGATGCCATGCAAAACGACGTGCTGGCCGAGGTGCGCAATCATATCGGCCACCTGACCCTCAACCGCCCTGCGGGCCTCAATGCAATCACCCTCGACATGGTGCGTCTGCTGCAACAGCAGCTCGATGCCTGGGCGTCTGACGCCGATGTGCACGCCGTGGTATTGCGCGGCGCTGGTGAAAAGGCCTTCTGCGCCGGTGGCGATATTCGTTCGCTGTACGACAGCTACAAGAGCGGCGACACGCTGCACGAAGATTTCTTCGTCGAGGAATACGCCCTCGACCTGACCATTCATCACTACCGCAAACCGGTGCTGGCCTTGATGGACGGTTTCGTCCTCGGCGGTGGCATGGGCCTGGTGCAAGGCGCCGATCTGCGTGTGGTCACCGAAAAGAGCCGTCTGGCGATGCCGGAAGTGGCCATCGGTTATTTCCCTGATGTCGGCGGCAGTTACTTCCTGCCGCGCATCCCCGGTGAGCTGGGGATTTATCTGGGCGTCAGCGGCGTGCAGATTCGCGCCGCCGATGCGCTGTACTGCGGCCTCGCCGACTGGTACCTGGACAGCAGCAAACTGGCGCTGCTCGACGACAAGCTCGACCAGATGGAGTGGCAGGACACGCCGCTCAAGTCGCTGCAGAACCTGCTGGCCAAGCACGCCGTGCAAACTCTGCCCAATGCACCCCTCCAAGTGTTGCGCCCGGCCATCGACCATTTCTTTGCCCTGCCCGACGTGCCGAGCATGATCGAGCAATTGCGCGCCGTCACTGTCGCCGACAGCCATGAATGGGCGGTCAGCACGGCGGATCTGCTGGAAACCCGCTCACCGCTGGCCATGGCCGTGACCCTGGAAATGCTCCGTCGCGGCAGACATTTGAGTCTGGAGAATTGCTTTGCTCTGGAGCTGCATCTGGACCGCCAGTGGTTTGCCCGTGGCGACCTGATCGAAGGCGTCCGCGCCCTGTTGATCGACAAGGACAAGTCACCGCGCTGGAACCCGCCGACCGTTGCCGAGCTGGACGCTGCGCAGGTGGCGAGTTTCTTCCATGGTTTTGATGAGAGCGGGAGCTGAGCCATGCACGATCTCGAACTGACTGAAGAACAAGTGATGATCCGCGACATGGCCCGGGATTTTGCCCGTGGCGAAATCGCGCCCCACGCCCAGGCCTGGGAAAAGGCTGGCTGGATCGACGACGCCCTGGTGGCGAAGATGGGCGAGTTGGGCTTGCTCGGCATGGTCGTGCCTGAGGAATGGGGTGGCACTTACGTCGATTACGTTGCCTACGCGCTGGCGGTTGAGGAAATCTCTGCCGGTGACGGCGCGACCGGCGCGTTCATGAGCATCCACAACTCGGTCGGCTGCGGCCCGGTGCTCAACTACGGCAGCGACGAACAGAAACAGACCTGGCTGGCCGATCTGGCCAGTGGGCAGACCATCGGTTGCTTCTGTCTGACCGAACCCCAGGCCGGCTCCGAAGCACACAACCTGCGCACCCGCGCCGAACTGCGCGACGGCCAATGGGTGATCAACGGTGCCAAGCAATTTGTCAGCAATGGCAAGCGGGCGAAACTGGCGATCGTCTTCGCGGTAACCGATCCGGATCTCGGCAAAAAAGGCCTGTCAGCGTTTCTGGTGCCGACCGACACACCGGGTTTCATCGTCGATCGCACCGAACACAAGATGGGCATCCGCGCCTCCGACACCTGCGCGGTGACGCTGAACAACTGCAGCATCCCCGAGGCCAATCTGCTCGGCGAGCGTGGCAAGGGCCTGGCGATTGCCCTGTCCAACCTTGAAGGCGGACGCATCGGCATCGCCGCGCAGGCATTGGGCATTGCCCGGGCAGCGTTTGAAGCGGCGCTGGCCTACTCGAAAGACCGGGTGCAATTCGACAAGCCGATCATCGAGCACCAGAGCATCGCCAATCTGCTGGCTGACATGCACATGCAGATCAACGCCGCACGGTTGCTGATCCTCCATGCAGCGCGGCTGCGCACGGCGGGCAAACCATGCTTGTCCGAGGCTTCGCAGGCCAAGCTGTTCGCATCGGAAATGGCCGAGAAGGTGTGTTCGTCGGCGATCCAGATTCATGGCGGCTATGGCTATCTGGAGGATTACCCGGTCGAGAAGTACTACCGCGATGCGCGGATTACCCAGATCTATGAAGGGTCGAGCGAGATACAGCGGATGGTGATTGCGCGGGATTTGAAGAACTATCAGCTGTAATGGCGTTGGCCCTTCCCCTCACCCCAGCCCTCTCCCCAGGGAGAGGGAGCCGACCGAGTCGGTTACGGATTCAGCGGCAACCTTTCAGGTCGGCGTAATTCGCCCATATCACGCGGTCAGTCCCCTCTCCCCAGGGAGAGGGAGCCGACCGAGTCGGTAACGGATTCAGCGGCAGCCTTTCAGGTCGGCGTAATTCGCCCATATCCCGCGGTCAGTCCCCTCTCCCCAGGGAGAGGGAGCCGACCGAGTCGGTTACGGATTCAGCGGCAACCTTTCAGGTCGGCGTAATTCGCCCATATCACGCGGTCAGTCCCCTCTCCCCAGGGAGAGGGAGCCGACCGGGTCGGTTACGGATTCAGCGGCAACCTTTCAGGTCGGCGTAATTCGCCCATATCCCGCGGTCAGTCCCCTCTCCCCAGGGAGAGGGAGCCGACCGAGTCGGTTACGGATTCAGCGGCAACATTTCAGATCGGCGTAATTCGCCCATATCACGCGGTCAGTCCCCTCTCCCTGGGGAGAGGGCTAGGGTGAGGGGCTTTTGAAGGTCACACACTATTTGCCTTGGAATGCAGCCTCACGCTTGGCAATAAACGCCGCCATCCCTTCCTTCTGATCCTGCGTCGCAAACGCGGCATGAAACACCCGCCGCTCGAAACGCACGCCTTCGCTCAGGTTGACCTCGAACGCCCGATTCACGCTCTCCTTGATCATCATCGCAATCGGCAATGACTTGCCGGCGATCACCGCCGCGACTTTCAGCGCTTCATCAAGGAGCTCATCGCTCGGCACGATCCGCGCGACGATGCCGCAGCGCTCGGCTTCCACCGCGTCGATCATGCGCCCGCTCAGGCACATTTCCATGGCCTTGGCTTTGCCCACCGCGCGGGTCAGGCGCTGGGTGCCGCCCATGCCCGGCAGCACGCCGAGGTTGATTTCCGGCTGGCCGAATCTGGCGTTGTCGCCCGCCAGGATGAAGTCGCACATCAGCGCCAGTTCACAACCGCCGCCGAGGGCAAAACCATTGACCGCGGCGATGATCGGCTTGCGCCGGTTGGCCACGCGATCGCTGTCGCTGAACAGATCGTCCATGTAGATCTGCGGATAGGTCAGCTCAGCCATTTCTTTGATGTCGGCGCCGGCGGCAAAAGCTTTTTTCGAACCGGTGAGGACGATGCAGCCAATGTGCGCATCGGCTTCCAGCGTATCGAGGGCGTGGTTCACTTCGCTGACCAGCTGCGCGTTCAGCGCGTTCAGCGCCTGCGGCCGGTTGAGGGTGATCAGGCCGACGCGGTCGCGGGTTTCCAGCAGAATCGTTTCGTAAGTCATGAATAAAATTCCTTATCAGAGATTGCGCGAAATGACCATGCGCTGAATGTCGCTGGTGCCTTCGTAGATCTGGCAGACGCGCACGTCGCGGTAGATTCGTTCCAGCGGGAAGTCATTGAGGTAACCGTAACCGCCGAGGGTTTGCAAGGCCATGGAGCAGACCTTCTCGGCCATTTCCGAGGCGAACAGCTTGGCCATCGACGCCTCGACCAGCGCCGGTTGGCCGCTGTCACGCAAGGCCGCGGCGTAATGCACCATTTGCCGGGCGACGGCAATTTGCGTGGCCATGTCCGCCAGGCGGAACGCCACGGCTTGATGCTCGATGATCGGCTTGCCGAAGGTGTCACGCTCACGGGCATAGTCGCGGGCAGCTTCGAACGCAGCGCGGGCCATGCCGACAGCTTGCGAGGCGATACCGACGCGGCCGCCTTCGAGGTTGGCCAGGGCGATCTTGTAGCCTTCGCCCTCCTCGCCGAGGCGGTTGGCGACCGGCACTTTCACATCTTCAAAAAGAATCTGGCAGGTGTCGGACGCGTGCTGGCCGAGTTTGTCTTCGACCCGCGCGACTTTGTAGCCCGGCGAGTCGGTCGGCACGATAAACGCGCTGATCCCGCGTTTGCCGGCGCTCGGGTCGGTCACGGCAAACACGATCACGATGCCGGCGTTCTGCCCGGAGGTGATGAACTGTTTGCAGCCGTTGAGCACGTAGTGATCGCCTTCCAGTCGTGCGCGGGTTTTCAGGCTGCTGGCATCGGAACCGGCCTGCGGTTCGGTCAGCGCGAAGGCGCCGAGCATCGCGCCGCTGGCCAGCGGTTTGAGGAAGCGCTCGCGCTGATCGTCATTGCCGAACTTGAGAATCGGCACGCAGCCGACCGAGTTGTGCACGCTCATGATCGTCGAGCAGGCACCGTCGCCGGCGGCGATTTCTTCCAAAGCCATGGCGTACGCGAGGTAGCCGGTGTCACAGCCGCCCCACTGCTCCGGCACGAGCATGCCGAAGAAGCCCAGCTCAGCCATCTCGGCGATGGCTTCCTTGGGGAAACGGTGCTCGCGATCCCACTCGGCGGCGAACGGCTTGAGCCGCTCCACGGCAAACTGCCGGGCCATGTCGCGGATCTGGGTCTGGTCTTCGTTGGGGATCATGGTGAGTCCTTGAAATCTGAGTACGACATTGAACCCTGTGGGAGCGAGCCTGCTCGCGAAAGCGGTGTATCAGTCACGCATGTGCCGGCTGAAACGACGTCTTCGCGAGCAGGCTCGCTCCCACAGTTGATCGGCGATGCCTTCAGTAAACGCATTCCACAGCCATGGCCGTGGCTTCGCCGCCGCCAATGCAGATCGCTGCAATGCCGCGCTTGAGCTGTTTCTGCCGCAGCGCCGCGAGCAACGTCACCAGAATCCTCGCTCCCGAGGCGCCGATCGGATGGCCCAGCGCGCAGGCGCCGCCATGCACGTTGAGCTTGTCGTGGGGAATCTCCAGGTGCGTCATCGCCGCCATGCCGACCACGGCAAACGCTTCGTTCACTTCAAACAGATCCACCTGATCCAGCGCCCAACCGGTCTTCTTCACCAGTTTCTTGATCGCGCCAATCGGTGCGGTGGGAAACAGCCCAGGGGTATCAGCGAACGCAGCATGCCCATGAATCACCGCCAGCGGCTTGAGGCCCAGTTGCTGCGCATGGGACTGGCGCATCAGCACGAGCGCCGCCGCGCCGTCGGAAATCGAGCTGGAGTTGGCTGCGGTGACCGTGCCGCCCTCGCGGAACGCCGGTTTCAGCGAGGCAACCTTGTCGAGTTTGGCTTTTGGCGGCTGTTCATCGTTGCTGATCACCACCTGCTCTTTACCGACAGTCACAGTCAGCGGGACGATTTCGTCCTTGAAGCTGCCATCCTTGATCGCCTGTTGCGCGCGGGTGGTCGAGGTAATGGCGAAGGCATCCTGCGCTTCGCGGCTGAAGCCGTTGGCCTCGGCGCAATCCTCGGCGAAGGTGCCCATCAGGCGCCCCTTGTCGTAGGCGTCTTCGAGGCCGTCGAGGAACATCGAATCAAGCACGCGGCCGTGGCCCATGCGATAGCCGGCGCGGGCGCGATCGAGCAGGTACGGCGAGTTGGACATGCTTTCCATGCCGCCGGCGATCACCACGTCGGCACTGCCGGCAAGCAGCATGTCGTGAGCCATGATGGTGGTCTGCATGCCCGAGCCGCACATCTTGTTCACCGTGGTGCAGCGCGTCGATTTATCCAGCCCGGCGCCCAGCGCAGCCTGACGTGCCGGCGCCTGACCGAGGCCGGCGGGCAGTACGCAACCAAACAGCACTTCATCAACCGCGTCGCTGGCGACACCGGCGCGTTCGACCGCAGCCTTGATCGCCGCCGCGCCGAGTTGCGGTGCGGTGAGGCTTTTCAGTTCACCTTGAAAACCGCCCATCGGTGTGCGGACAGCGCTGACGATAACAATCGGATCATTGGACATAGTCATGACTAATCCTCCTTACTTGGCGGCCATGCGCAAGGCGCCGTCGAGACGGATCACCTCGCCGTTGAGCATGCTGTTTTCGATGATGTGGCGCACCAGCGCGGCGTATTCGGCAGGCTTGCCCAGACGCGGCGGGAACGGCACACCAGCGGCCAGCGAGTCGCGCACTTCCGGGGTCATGCCGGCCATCATCGGCGTTTCGAAAATGCCCGGGGCGATGGTCATCACGCGGATGCCGAAGCGCGCCAGTTCGCGGGCGGCGGGCAGGGTCAGGCTGGCGATCGCGCCTTTCGAAGCCGAGTACGCAGCCTGGCCAATCTGGCCGTCGAACGCTGCGACCGAGGCGGTGTTGATGATCACTCCACGCTCGCCGTCAGCATTGGCTTCGCTCTCGGCGATCGCCGCCGCAGCCAGGCGCAGCATGTTGAAACTGCCGATCAGGTTGACGTTGATCACTTGAGCAAAACTGCTCAGGGCGTGCGGGCCGTTCTTGCCGAGAATTTTCTCGCCGCGAACGATGCCGGCGCAGTTGATCAGGCCGTTGAGGCTGCCAAATGCGGCAACGGTCGCCTGCACAGCGGCTTCGGCGGCGGCTTCATTGCTGATGTCAGCAACCACGCTTTGCGCACCCAGGCGCTGCGCCTGAGCGGCGACGGCTTCAGCGTTCATGTCGACCAGCATGACTTTGGCGCCGGCACTGACCAGCAATTCAGCGCTGGCGGCACCGAGGCCTGACGCGCCGCCGGTGACGATAAAAACCTTGTTCTCGATCTGCATGACGGTGTTCCCTTGGATTCAAGCTGAAACTCTGTGCGCCGCGGCCTCTTGAGCCTTGGCGATTTCCTGGTTGCGCAAGATAAAGCGCTGCAATTTGCCACTCGGGGTTTTGGGCAACTCGCTGACAAATTCGATTTCACGCGGGTACGAATGCGCGGCCAGACGCTTGCGCACGTGTTGGCGCAGTTCTTCGGCCAACTCCGGCGCGGCGCGGTACTGCGCGCTCAGCACGACAAAGGCTTTGACCAGTTCGGTGCGTTCCGGGTCGGGTTTGCCGACGACCGCCGCCTCGACCACGGCCGGGTGTTCGATCAGGGCACTTTCCACGTCGAACGGGCCGACGCGGTAGCCCGAAGTGGTGATCACATCATCACTGCGGCCGACGAAGCTGATGCTGCCGTCCGGGTTCCACTCCACGGTGTCGCCGCTCAGGTAGTAGTCGCCGACGAAGGCCTTGGTCGGCGCGCCTTCGTAGCCACCGAACCAGCACATCGGCGACTGCGGGCGGTCGATGGCGAGAATGCCGGGTTGACCGACGCCGAGTTCGTTGTACTGGTCATCGAGCACGACAATGCGATGGCCCGGCGAAGCGAAACCGGCCGCGCCGACATGCACCGGGTGCTCGAGGCCGTGGTGGTTGCACAGCACCATGCCCAGTTCGGTCTGGCCGTAATGATCGTGAATGACCACGTCGAGGTTATCGGCGAACCAGCGGATCACTTCCGGGTTCAGCGGCTCACCGGCGCTGCTGACGATGCGCAGTTTGCCCTTGATCGATCTGGCGAACTCCTCGCCACCGGCAATCAGCAAACGATAGGCAGTGGGCGAGCCGGTGAGATTGGTAATGCCGTATTTGTTGATCACCCGGCAGGTGCTTTCGAGGGTGAACGGGCCATCGTAGAAGGTAATCGGGTGCCCCAGCGCCAACGGTCCGGTGACGCCGAAATAGATGCCATAGGCCCAGCCCGGATCGGCGACGTTCCAGAACGCGTCTTCGGGGCGCAGGTCCACTGCATCGCGGGTGTAACTCTGGAAGGCGACGATGGCTTTGAGCGGCACCGCCAAGGCTTTCGCAGGGCCAGTGGTGCCCGAGGTGAACATCAGCAGGAACGGGTCTTCGCCGGTCAGCAATACCGGCTCGCAGACATTGGAATAGTTGGCCAGCTCAGCCCAGAAACTGAAATCACCGCGAACAATGCCCTGACCTTTGGCGCCACCAACGGTGACGATGGTCGGGCATGCGCTGACTTCATTGAGCTTGGGTCGGTTGACCGCGTCGGTGACCACGATTTTAGCCCCCGAGCTGTTCAGGCGGTGCTCTAGCGCTTTCGGCCCGAATGCGGTAAACAGCGGCTGATACACCGCGCCGATGCGCCAGGTGGCGAGCACGGTGATGAGCAATTCGACGTTGCGTGGCAGCAGGCCAGCGACTTTATCGCCCTTCTGCACGCCCTGGGCGAGGAGGCAATTGGCGAAACGCGCGGCTTTGTCTTGCAGATCAGTGAAGGTGTAAGTCGCACTTGAGCCGTCGCGACCTTCCCAGAACAACGCAATGCGCCCGGGCAAGGCATGGCGGTCGCAACATTCAACGCAGGCGTTGAGTGCCGCCAGCGTGCCGCTGAGCGACGCGTCGACGGTGTGCTGATAGTTGAACTGTTCGGTGGCAGACAAGTAATCGCGCATTGCCAGAATCCCTCGGTGTTTTTATTAGGCTGGGAACCGTAAACAACACAGGGATAGTCGCGCCGCGCGGGCCTTGGGGCAATGGTCAAAGCTATCAACGTGGTTGACTGGTTTGGCCAAGAGGTTGCGGCCGCATGCCCTGTAGGAGCTGACGAGTGCAACGAGGCTGCGATCTTTTGATCTTGATTTTTACCATCAAGTACAAGATCAAAAGATCGCAGCCTTCGGCAGCTCCTACAGGGGACCGCATTTCAAAAATGTGGAAGCGAGCCTGCTCGCGAAGGCGTCGGGTCAGACCACCTCATTGAGGATCAGCGTCCGGTAATGCCCCGGGTTCGACCCCGACCACTTGCGAAACGCTTTGTAGAACGAACTGGCATCAGCAAAGCCCAGCCGTGCAGCAATCTCGACAAAACTGATCGAAGGCTCCGCCAGCCAGGTAATCGCCAGCTCTTTGCGCACGCTGTCTTTCAGCCCCTGATAAGTCTGCCCTTCCTCGGCCAGACGCCGGCGTAATGTCGACGCGGACATACAAAGTTGCTGGGCCAGCGCCTCGGTTTCCGGCCATTGCTCGGCGGGGAGCTGCCGCAGATCCTGCTTGATCCGGCTGGCGAGGCTGTCGGGGTCGCGGTACTTGACCAGAATGTTGGCCGGCGCCTGGGCGAGAAAGCGCTTGAGTTCTTCGGCGCTGCGTTTGATCGGCAGATCGAGGCAATCGGCGGAAAAAATCATCCGCGTACGTGGGCGCTCAAACCGCAGGTTTTCGGAAAACATCACCCGATAGTCATCAGTGAAATCCGGTTCGGCGCAGCGCAGTTCAATCGCCAGAATCGGAATCCGCCGCCCGGCCAGCCAGCACGCCACGCCGTGCACGATCATCCAGTAAGTGAAATAGGTGAAGGCGCGGCGCGGTTCGGCGTCGTCTTCGAGCAGGACGATTTCCGCCAGGCTCTGCTGATGCACCAGTTGCGCCGGCAGTTTTTCCAGCATCAGCGACAGGAACGTCAGACCGGTATCCAGCGCCGCCGCCAGCGTCGGTTGCGCCATGGCGCTGCGACACAAAAACGCCAGGCTGCCGGATTTGAGCGGGCGCGGGTCCATGCCGAAGAACTCGTCATCACCGCGTAGCGCCAGCAGGCGCCAGAGTCTGGCGTATTGCGAGGCCGGCACCCTGCCCTCATCGGCCGCTAACAAAGCCGGATCAATGCCGACCTTGCTCAACGCCTCATTCGTCGCCGCACCCGGGGCACAACTTTGCAGCAGCGCTTCGCGCACCAGTTGAATGGCAATGGTGTCTTTTTCTGCCATGGAGCGAGGTGAACCTTGTTGTTTTTCGGTGGTGGGCATCTTAACCCAGCTGCTGAAGTCATCGCAGGGCCAATGTGGGAGCGAGCCTGCTCGCGAACGCGGTGTGTCAGATAAACAAATGTCACAGGCATACCGCATTCGCGAGCAGGCTCGCTCCCACAGGAATCACAGTTGTTCAGCTAAGGTTCAGCTAAATGTCAATGAATGCCATTTGGGAATGAGTGTCATTATGTTACAACTTAGCCTCCTATCTAAATCGCTGTGGCTCGCCAATGCTCGTTCCCTTTTTGATCATGTTGCGCGAAGGCATCGAGGCCGCGCTCATCGTCGGCATCATTGCCACTTATCTGCAGCAGACCGGCCGCGGTCAATGGATGCCGGCGGTGTGGATCGGCGTTTTCCTCGCTGCTGCCCTTGCGCTGCTGGTCGGCGGTGGCCTGGAGCTGGTGAGCGCTGAATTCCCACAGAAGCAGCAAGAGTTGTTCGAAGGCGTCGTCGGTCTGGTCGCCGTGGGCATCCTCAGTTCGATGGTGTTCTGGATGCGCAAGGTCGCGCGGTCGATCAAGCACTCGCTGCAAGCCTCGCTGGATCAAGCGCTGACGCAATCCAGGCATCAGGTGATTGCATTGATCGCCATGGTTTTCTTCGCCGTCGCTCGCGAAGGCCTGGAAACCGTATTCTTCCTGCTCGCCGTGTTCCAGCAAAGCGAAGGCCCGGGCGCGCCGATCGGCGCCCTGCTCGGCCTGATCCTGGCGGTGATTGTCGGTTTCCTGATCTACAGCGGCAGCATGCGCCTGAATCTGTCGGCATTCTTCAAGTGGACCGGATTGTTCATCCTCGTGGTCGCCGCCGGAATACTCGCCAACTCGGTGCAGGCGCTGCATGAAGCCGGGCTGTGGAATCACCTGCAAACGGTGTTGTTCGACTTCAGCGCGACGCTGCCGATGGACGGCCCGCTGGGCTCGGTGCTGGCCGGCATGTTCGGCTATCAGGATGCGCCGACCGTCAGCACCCTGGGTGCGTATCTGATTTATCTGCTGCTGGCGCTGGTGATGTTCTTCATGCCCGCGCCGCGCCAGGCGCCGTCAACGACTTCCGTTTCCAGCCAATAAGGCCCTTCATGTCTACTACCCAAACCCCTCCGGCCCTGCGTTGGGCGCTGGCCGGCTCGGTGCTGCTGATGGTCGCCGCCGGCGGGCTGTTCTGGTACGCCTCGAACATGGCCGCCGCCAAGCGTCAGCACAACCACGACGAAATCGTCGTCAACATCCATCCGCACAGTTGCGAGCCGAACACACTGACGGTGCCAGCCGGCCGCGCCAGTTTCCGCATCGTCAACCGCTCCGAGCGGGCGGTCGAGTGGGAAATTCTCGACGGCGTGCTGGTAGTCGAAGAGCGGGAAAACATCGCGCCGGGCCTGAGCCAGGTGATCAATGCCAACCTGCAACCGGGCGACTATGCGATCACCTGCGGCTTGCTCAGCAACCCGCGCGGCACTTTGCACGTGACGCCGACGGCAGCCTCGGATGCCGCGGCCAAGGCCAAGCCGTCGATGGTCGCGTTCGTCGGGCCGTTGTCGGAGTTTCGTGTGTATCTGGCCGTCCAGGGCAGCGCGTTGATCAAAGCGGTGACGGCGCTGAACCAGGCGATCGCCAGTGGTGATCTGGCGCAGGCGCAAGCGTTGTACCTGCCGGCGCGTGCCGCTTATCAGCGTCTGGCGCCGGCGGCGCAGCGTCTGGCCGAGCTGGACAACCACATCAATGCCCGCGCCGATTATTTCGAAAAGCGCGAGCAGGATCCGGCGTTCGTCGGTTTCCATCGCCTCGAATACGCGCTGTTCGAGCAACGCAAACTCGACGATGTCGCGCCGATTGCCCAGCGCTTGCTCGCTGACGTCACCACCCTCAAGCAACAGTTGCTCGCGCAGTCGCTGCCACCGGAGCAACTGGTGAGTATCGTCGTGCGCAACCTCAACAGCCTCGCCGATGTGCGCGCTGGCAGCGGCGAAGAAGAACGCTACAGCCACAGCGACCTCAACGGTTTCGCCGCCAACGCGCAGACTGCGCGCAAGGTCGTCGACCTGTTGCGCCCGATGCTGAGCAAATCCGCTGCTGAGCTGTTGCCGAAGATCGACCAGGCGCTGGACGATTTCGACAGCCAACTCCACCTCTTCAAATCCGCCGATGGCTACGTCAGTTACGACGCCGTGACCGTCGCGCAACGCCAGCAGATCGCCGCCAAAGCCAAGGCTCTGGCCACGGCACTGGATGGCATCGACCCCGCCCTCGGCCTTTCCGGCCTGTAAGCAGAAGACCACGACAGATGAACGATTCAGAACCTCTCAACCTGCAACGGCGCCGCGTGCTGATGGGCATGGGCGCCGCCGGTGTCGCCCTCGCCGGATCGGCGCTGAGTTGCCCGGCCATGGCCGCGCAGCCTGCGCAAGTCACCGAAGCGCCGAGCAGCGACAAGACCGAAGACCGCCACGACTTCCACGGTGTGCACCAGGCCGGCATCGTCACCCCGCGCCCGGCCTCCGGGATGCTGGTGGCGTTCGATGTGCTGGCCAGCGATCGCGAAGACCTCGAGCGGCTGTTTCGCACCCTCAACGAACGCATCGCGTTTTTGATGAAGGGCGGCCCGGTCGCGCAGATCGACCCGAAACTGCCGCCGCTGGACTCCGGCATCCTCGGCCCGGTGGTCACCCCGGACAACCTGACCATCACCGTTTCCGTCGGCGACTCGCTGTTCGACGAGCGCTTCGGTCTCGCGGCGGCAAAGCCCAAGCGTCTGCAACGCATGGTCGGTTTTCCCAACGATGCACTGGACGCCGATTGCTGCCATGGCGACCTCAGTCTGCAGTTCTGCGCCAACACCGCCGACACCAACATTCACGCCCTGCGCGACATCGTCAAAAACCTGCCTGACCTGCTGCTGGTGCGCTGGAAACAGGAAGGCAGCGTCCCGCCGCAAGCGCCGGCCAAACCCGGCGTACCGGCGCAGTCGGCGCGCAACTTTCTCGGTTTTCGCGATGGCTCGGCCAACCCTGATTCCAACGACGCCAAGGCCATGGACCGCATCGTCTGGGTGCAACCGGGCAGCGACGAGCCGGCCTGGGCTGCCCATGGCAGTTATCAAGCGGTACGCATCATCCGCAACTTCGTCGAGCGCTGGGATCGCACGCCGTTGCAGGAGCAGGAAAGCATTCTCGGCCGGGTCAAGAGCAGCGGCGCGCCCATCGGTGGCCACACTGAAAGCGAAGTGCCGGATTACAGCAAGGATCCGGCCGGCAAGCTGACCAGGCTCGATGCGCACATTCGTCTGGCCAACCCACGCACCGCCGCGACCCAGGCCAATCTGATCCTGCGCCGGCCGTTCAACTACTCCAACGGCGTCAACAAGAACGGCCAGCTCGACATGGGCCTGCTGTTCATCTGTTACCAGGCTGACCTGGAACAAGGCTTCATCACCGTGCAGACCCGCCTCAACGGTGAACCGCTCGAGGAATACCTCAAACCGGTCGGCGGCGGTTACTTCTTCACCCTGCCCGGCGTGACCGGCGATGACGATTTCATCGGTCGCTCGTTACTCGCTGCCACCTCCCAAAACAAAACCGCATGACACCCAACCGACACTGGAGCCGCCCCATGAAAAAGACGCCACTCGCGTTATTGCTGACCCTTGGTTTGCTCAACACCCCGCTGGCGGCGTTCGCCGCGACCGCGCCGCTGGATCTGGTGGGGCCGGTGTCGGACTACAAGATTTACGTCACCGAGAAACTCGATGAGCTGGCCAGCCACACCCAGCAGTTCACCGACGCGGTGAAGAAAGGCGATCTCGCCACCGCGCAGAAGCTCTACGCGCCGACGCGGGTGTATTACGAGTCGATCGAGCCGATTGCCGAGCTGTTCAGCGATCTCGATGCGTCCATCGATTCTCGCGTCGACGACCATGAAAAAGGCGTAAAGGCTGAAGACTTCACCGGATTCCACCGCATTGAATATTCGTTGTTCGCGGAAAAAACCACCAAGGGTCTGGATGCATTGGCCGACGGTTTGAACAAAGACGTGCAGGACCTGCAAACCCGTGTGGCCGGTCTGACCTTCCCGCCAGAGAAGGTCGTCGGCGGCGCTGCTGCGCTGTTGGAAGAAGTCGCGGCGACGAAGATTTCCGGCGAGGAAGACCGCTACAGCCACACCGACCTGTACGACTTCCAGGGCAACATCGACGGGGCGAAGAAGATCGTTGATCTGTTCCGTCCGCAGATCGAACAGCAGGACAAGGCGTTTGTTGCCAAGGTCGACAAGAACTTCGCCACGGTCGACAAGATCCTCGCCAAGTACAAAACGGCGGATGGCGGGTTTGAGACCTATGACAAAGTGAAGGACAACGACCGCAAAGCGCTGGTCGGGCCGGTGAATACGCTGGCGGAGGATCTTTCGATGATGCGCGGGAAGTTGGGTCTGAACTGATTTTTTAGCCTCTGGTCTGGCCCCTTCGCGAGCAGGCTCGCTCCCACAGTTGGAATGCATTTCCCTGTGGGAGCGAGCCTGCTCGCGAAAGCAATTCCGGACGCGCTAGAGAATCCTGTAGAGCAACCGCTCAATCCTCACCCGACTCACCCGCTTGAGAAACTTCGCCACCCCTGCCGGGTAATCCGGCAGCGTTTCAAGCGACTGGAAGTTATCGATCCGCGTGGTATGGCGGAAGATGTTTTCCAGCTCTTTCGCCCGTGGCTCCAGCCACTCGCCTTTCGGGTCTTCAATCAGCAGCGCGTTTTCCAGGTCGAGGCGAAACGCGCGCGGATTGAGGTTGTTGCCAGTCAGCAAGGTATAGCGCTGATCGATCCACATGCCCTTGAGGTGATAGGTGTTGTCGCCGTCGCGCCACAGGTGCAGGTTCAACTGGCCGCTGTCGATGCTGTGCTGATGGCGTTTGGCGAAGCGGCGCAGGCTGATCTCGTATAGATACGGCAGCGCGGCGATCACCTTGAACGGCTCGCTCGGCGGAATGTAAAAATCATTGGCGGTCTTGTCGCCAACCACAATGTCGATCTTCACGCCCCGGGCCAGCGCGCGGTTGATCTCACGGATCACGCCCAGGGGCAGGTTGAAGTAGGGAGTACAGATGGTCAGCTGCTTTTGCGCGCTGGCAATCAGTTCGAGAATCGCCCGGTTCAGCGGGTTGTTCTTGCCGACGCCGAGCAGTGGCGTGACCGACAGCCCATCTCTGCTGGTGCTGCCGGCGCCGGTGTCGTAGGTCGCATACTTGAGGCGACTGCGCAGGTCGCCGATGTCGTTGCGCAGGCTGCGCGTGCTCGGCAGGTTCGGCAGGTCGAGGCGATGCACGGCTTTCGATTCGATCAGTCCGTGCTTGACCAGATGATGCATCGAATCCGCGAGCTCGCGACTGTGCAGCACGTGGTAGCGGTCGAAGCGGTACTTGTCGAGTTTGTGCAGGTAGACGTTGTTCAGACTCGCGCCGCTGTAGACCACCTTGTCGTCAATCACGAAGCCTTTGAGGTGCAGCACGCCGAACAACTCGCGGGTCTGCACCGGCACGCCGTAGATCGGCACTTCGCTCTGATGCGTGCGGGTCATGTCCTGATACCAGGCGGCGTTGCCCGGCTGCTTGCCAGCGCCGATCAGGCCGCGCTGGGCACGCAACCAGTCGACCACCACGGCGATTTCCAGTTCGGGACGCTTGAGCTTGGCTGCGTGCAGGGCATCGAGGATTTCCTGACCGGCTTCGTCCTGCTGCAGATACAGCGCGACGATGTAGATGCGCTGCGTCGCTGCGGCGATTTGCTCGAGCAGGCAGCGTCGGAATTCGGCAGCACTGGACAGAATGCTCACCGCCTCGGCGGTCAGCGCGAAGCTGCGCAGTTTGGGCAGCAGAGAACGTTTGAAAAGCAACGGCATAAGGCTCGCAAGGTTCGATTCCGAAGAGTTTGAGAGCTTACACCATCGTCTGCGCCGGGTCTTGTCAGTGTCAGTAATGGCCCCTTCGCGAGCAGGCTCGCTCCCACCGTTAAAATGCATTCCCCTGTGGGAGCGAGCCTGCTCGCGAAAGCGTTTTCACACACGCCGAAGAAATTCGCTTGACCAAGGAGAACAGACGTTCTACTGTTCGCCACATGAACGAATCAATCAGCAATGACACACGCGACATCATTCTGGATGTCACCGAAAAGTTGATCTATAAAAGTGGCATTGCTGCCACCAGCATGGATCTTCTGGTGAAGACCGCCGGCGTCTCCAGAAAAAGCATTTACCGTTACTTTGCCGACAAGGACGCACTGGTTGTCGCAGCCCTTCAGCGACGCGATGTTCGCTGGATGCACTGGTTCACAAGTGCTGTCGACCAGGCCAAGACTCCGGCCGATCGTCTGCTCAACCTGTTTACCGTGCTCAAGGGCTGGTTCGACTCGGAAGGCTTTCGCGGCTGCGCCTTTATCAACACCAGCGGCGAAACCGGCGATCCACAGGATCCAGTGCGGCTGGTGGCCAAAGAACACAAACAGAAGCTGCTCGACTACGTGTGCGAGCTATGTACCGAATATGGTGCCGAGGATCCGCAACTATTGGCCAGACAGTTGCTGATCCTGATTGAAGGCGCCATTACCATAGCGCTTGTGATGGGTGATCACAGTGCCGCCGATAATGCGCAATGCATGGCGCGAAAGTTATTGGGCCTGTAACTCTTAATAAGCCGGACTTGTTGTTCATACATTAAATGAAACAGGAGATTGAACATGTCGACTGCAGCCCAGGTACGTCCGCCATTGCCGCCATTCAACCATGCGTCAGCGATCGAGAAGGTGCGTCTGGCCGAAGATGGCTGGAACACCCGCGATCCGGAAAAGGTGTCGCTCGCTTATACCCTCGACACCAAATGGCGCAATCGCGCCGAGTTTGCCAACAACCGCGAAGAGGCCAAGGCGTTTCTGACGCGCAAATGGGCGAAGGAACTGGATTATCGCTTGATCAAAGAACTCTGGGCCTACTCCGATACGCGTATCGCGGTGCGTTATGCCTATGAATGGCACGACGATTCCGGCAACTGGTTCCGCTCGTACGGCAACGAGAACTGGGAGTTCGATGACAACGGCCTGATGTTCCAGCGCTATGCCTGCATCAATGACATGCCGATCAAGGAAAGCGAGCGCAAATTCCACTGGCCGCTGGGCCGCCGGCCGGATGATCATCCGGGGCTGAGTGAACTCGGTCTCTAAAGCCAACCCACCCCTGTGTAGGAGCTGCCGAAGGCTGCGATCTTTTGATCTTGATTTGATCGTTCCCACGCGCAGCAGCCGGGGTGCTCCGCGCCCCAGAAGATCGCAGCCTTCGGCAGCTCCTACACAGGAATGTATTCCAGACTGTAATTGACGACGGCATGCTCTGGCTCGCCGCAACAGTTCGATACAGGTAACATAACCGCCCTCCCCGCAGCCCACGTTCTGCGCCTTGCCGAATAAGCCGACTCCATGCCTTTCGAACTCAGCGTTGACCTCACCACCCTGGCCATTCTGGCTGCTGTAGCTTTCCTTGCCGGGTTCATCGATGCCATCGCTGGCGGTGGCGGTCTGTTGACCACGCCGGCGCTGCTGACGGCGGGCCTGCCGCCGCATCTGGTGCTGGGCACCAACAAGCTGAGCTCGACCTTCGGTTCGGCGACCGCCAGCTTCACCTTCTACAAACGCAAACTGTTTCATCCACGCCAGTGGACCCACGCGATTGTCGGCACCCTGGTCGGCGCGCTCACTGGCGCGGTGGTTGCGCATTACCTGCCGGCCGAGTGGCTGAACAAGATGCTGCCGGTGATCGTTTTCGCCTGTGGCCTGTATTTGCTGTTTGGCGGCACGCCGAAAGCGCCGCTGGACAGCGACGCGCCGATCAAAAAGAAATGGCAATCGACCCAAGGCTTCAGCCTCGGCTTCTACGATGGCGTGGCCGGCCCCGGCACGGGCGCATTCTGGACCGTGAGCAGTCTGCTGCTGTACCCGATCGACCTGGTCAAGGCCAGCGGCGTGGCGCGGAGCATGAACTTTGTCAGCAACATCGCGGCGCTGTCGGTGTTCATCCTCTCCGGACAGGTCGACTGGATCATTGGCCTGTGCATGGGCCTGTCGGTGATGGTCGGGGCTTTCTTTGGCGCGCGCACCGCAATCAGCGGCGGCGCCAAATTCATTCGTCCAGTGTTCATCACCGTAGTGCTTGGCCTGACTGTGCGCCTAGCCTGGCAGCACTGGTTCAGCGTGGCCTAAGCGCCGCGCGACGTAGACGTCGATCAGGTAACGGGCAATTGAACGCGACGCCGGCAACGGCGGCAAGTCATGCACGTTGAACCACTGGGCGTCCTCGATCTCGTCTTCCTGACAGACAATTTCGCCACCGGCATATTCGGCATGGAAGCCGAGCATCATCGAGTGCGGGAACGGCCAGCACTGGCTGCCGATGTACTGGATGTTCTTCACTTCGATCTGCACTTCTTCACGCACTTCGCGAATCAGGCAATCCTCGGCCGATTCCCCCGGCTCGGCGAAACCGGCCAGCGTGCTGTAAACCCCGGTGACGAAACGCGGCGAGCGCGCCAGAAGGATTTCGTCGCCACGGGTGATCAGCACGATCATGCTTGGTGAAATGCGCGGATAACTGCGCAGATCGCACGGCTGGCAATACATCGCTCGTTCGCGCGGGACTTGCGTCATCGGCTGGCCGCAGTTGCCGCAGAAGCGATGCTCTCGTGCCCAAGTGCCAATCTGAGCGGCATAACCGAGCACTTTGTACAGCGTGTGTTCGCCTTCGAGCATGAACGCTCGCAGCCCCTTCCAGCCGCAACCGGGCACATCGCTGGCGCTGTGCAACTCAAGCAGATAGACCGGTTCGCCGTCGAGATGACCAATCCCGTGCTCAGCGAGGACTGAAAGGTCCTGGCGCTTGAGCCACTCGCGCGGGAACAGTGCGCCGTTGTCATCGAACAGGAAGCCTTCGGGGCTGCGCGCTACGGCCCAGCCGCCGGGTTGATCGGTGTCGAGTACTGCAGTGGTCCAGCGAGAGATCATGGTTAACTCAATCCAGAAATTCGGGTTTCTGTTTGCTCATGTGGGCGGCCATGGCCACGCGCAGATCGGTGGATTGCAACATGGCGGCGTTCCAGGTGGCAACGTATTCAAGACCATCGTCGATGCGATGGTCGCGCATGTAGCTGATCATTTCCTTGGTACCGGTCACGGCGATCGGCGACTTCGCAGCGATGTCACGGGCAATGCCGAACACGCCTTCGAGCAGCGTGTCCTTATCGCCGTAGACGCGATTGACCAGGCCCATGCTGCGCGCTTCCTCTGCGCCAAAATTGCGCCCGGTGTAAGCCAGTTCACGCAGCATGCCGTCTCCGATGATTCGCGGCAACCGTTGCAGCGTACCGACGTCAGCGGCCATGCCGATGTCAATTTCCTTGATGGAAAATTGCGCGTCCTCGGCGGCATAACGCATGTCACAAGCCGAGATCAGATCGATCGCCCCGCCCAGGCAATAGCCCTGAATGGCAGCAAGCACCGGTTTGCGGCAGTTGTCGACGGCGTTGAACGAGGCTTGCAGATTGAGGATCTTGCGCCGCAGCAGGCGCGCATTGCGGCCCACGTCCTTGCCCAGCTCGTTGGCGACACCGGCGAGCATCATCAGGTCGATGCCCGATGAAAAATGCTTGCCGTTACCACTGAGGACCACCACGCGGACTTCGTCGGTATCGTCGATCCACTGGAAGATTTCGACAATCTCGCTCCAGAACGCCGCATTCATTGCGTTGATCTTTTCCGGGCGATTGATCTGCACATGGGCGATGTTGTCGGCCAGTTCGACGCTGAAGGCGGAGTATTGAGTCATGGCAGTGATCCTTTACCGGGCTGGGAAATAAGCCCCGAACTATAACAAGGCAACGGGGCGGCGGTTCGGCCAAATGCGGGACTGCCCGAAGTCTGCGCAAGATGCGCGGGCCTCTTCGCGAGCAGGCTCGCTCCCACAGGGAGACTGCATTTCAATGTGGGAGCGAGCCTGCTCGCGAAGGCGTCGGATCATTCACCGCACGCAATTATTTCAGCCCCAGCCTGTAAAGCGAGCCATTCTCTTCATCCGTCAGCACATACAGATAGCCATCCGGCCCTTGACGCACGTCACGGATACGCTGATTCAACTCACCCAGCAAACGCTCCTCATGGACCACCTTGTCGCCATCGAACTGCAGGCGAATCAGCTCCTGGGTCACCAGTGCGCCGATAAACGCGTTGTGCTGCCACGGCGTGAAGCGATCCGCGTCATAGAAGGCCATGCCGGTAACCCCGGGGGATTTTTCCCAGACATGATGCGGCGCCACGGTGCCTTCAGCAGTTTTGCCCTTCGCCTCAGGAATCGGCTGCATCGAGTAGTTGATGCCATGGGTCGCCAACGGCCAGCCATAATTCTTGCCACGTTCGATGATGTTCACTTCATCGCCGCCACGTGGCCCGTGCTCGTTCTCCCACAGCGTGCCGGTCCACGGATTGAGCGCCGCGCCTTGCGGGTTGCGCAGGCCATAGGACCAGATTTCAGGCCGGACACCGGATTGGCCAACAAAAGGGTTATCGTCCGGCACCTTGCCATCCGGGAAGATGCGTACGACTTTGCCTTGCAACTTGTCGAGGTCCTGCGCAGTCGGCCGATCGTTGTTTTCGCCCAGGGTGATGAACAGATACCCGTCGCGATCGAATACCAGCCGTGAACCGAAATGGTTGCTCACTGACAGTTTCGGTTCCTGACGGAAGATCACATTGAAGTCCTTCAGCGTCTTCAGGTCATCGGAAAGCCGTCCGCGCCCTACCGCCGTACCAGCCTTGCCGCCCTCACCACCGCCTTCTGCGTACGACAGGTAGACCATGCGGTCCTGCTTGAACTCCGGCGACAGCGCCACATCGAGCAAGCCGCCCTGCCCTTTGGCCCAGACTTGCGGCACGCCACTGATCGGCTCCGACAGTTTGCCGTCCTTGCTCACTACGCGCAGATGACCCGGGCGTTCGGTCACCAGCATGCCCTTCTGATCAGGCAGAAACGCCAGTGCCCAGGGATGTTCCAGGCCTTGGGCAATGGTGGTGACTTCAAGAATGCCCTGCTCGCTTTTCAGCTCTTTGGGCGCGGCGGCGAACGCCGGGGCACTGATCAGCGCGGCGGCGCAGCAGGTGGCTAGTAGGGTTTTACGCAACATGCACGATTCCTTTTGTTCGTGTGAAAGGCTGACAGAACATCAGTCCTGCCGTTCAACGGTTGCTGCCGGTGCCCCGTGAGGGCGGGTTGGGAATGAAGGTTGGCGGATTGCTCGGCACCGAACGAATCGGTTGACCATTGCCGATGCCGCGATTTTCAACGGTCGGCTGACGTGGCACGGGAACGGTGTTCGGCCCGCGAAGCGGCGGAGCGCTGGGCTGGGTGCCCTGCATGCTGTTGGGATTGGCCCGGCGGATCGGGCTGTTGTAGGGATTGTTGCTGTTCCCGGTGGGGCTTTGTGCGAGCACGACATCGGCATGAACCAGGCCACCACTTAAGGCGAGGACGGCGATGCCAATCAGAAACCGGTTCATGGGAATACCTCTCGATGTGCGTGGACTAGAGCCTTGGAGCCCAAGCTACGCCGTGGGTTCGGATTTGTTAACCCTCGTGCCTTAAACAACATGTAACACGGCTTGACCGTACCGCTGGAAGCCGCGCAATCACTGGAAACTTTCTCGCCGCGCCACGGGTCACCTGATCATCACTCGGAGGACAAGTCATGGCTCGGGCAATCTGGAAAGGCGCAATCAGTTTTGGACTGGTACACATCCCCGTGGCGCTGGTTTCAGCGACGTCGTCCCAAGGCGTGGACTTCGATTGGCTCGACAGCCGCAGCATGGACCCGGTGGGCTACAAACGCATCAACAAGGTCACCGGCAAGGAAGTCACCAAAGAGAACATCGTTAAAGGCGTGGCCTACGAAAAGGGTCGCTACGTGGTGCTCAGCGAGGAAGAAATCCGCTCGGCGCACCCCGTCTCGACACAGACCATCGACATTTTCTCTTTCGTCGACGCCGAGCAGATTCCGCTGCAGAACATCGACACGCCCTATTACCTGGCGCCAGACAAGCGCGGCGGCAAGGTCTACGCGTTGCTGCGCGAAACCCTGAGCAAAACCAACAAGGTCGCCCTCGCCCGCGTTGTCCTGCATACCCGTCAATACCTGGCCGCGTTGATGCCGCTGGAGTCGGCGCTGGTTCTGGTGAAACTGCGCTGGCCGCAGGAAGTGCGCAGTCTTGATGAATTGGCGCTGGGCAGTGAAGTGACCAAGCCGCAATTGGCCAAGGGTGAGCTGGACATGGCTAAACGTCTGGTTGAAGACATGACCTCGGAGTGGTCGCCTGAGGACTACAAGGACGAGTTCGAAGACAAGATCATGGCGCTGGTCGAGAAAAAAGCCCACGAAGGCAAGATCGAGGACGTCGAGACCACCACTGGCGAGGAAGAACGCAAGACTGCCGATGTTATCGACTTGACCGAGCTGCTCAAACGCAGCCTCGGCGGCAAGGCACCGGCCAAGCCCAAGGCCAAATCAACCAGTAAGGCGGCGCCGGCGAAGAAGACTCGGAAGGCGTCCGGGGAGTAAGCGTTGGGCCAGCTAGAGGTATGTTTGAAGTGAGGCCGCCTTCGCGAGCAGGCTCGCTCCCACAGGGAAACGCATTTCAAAATGTGGGAGCGAGCCTGCTCGCGAAGAGGCCGGTACTGACACCGCAAGTCTCAGATCAGAATAAAGATCGCCAACAACGCCGCAAAAATCGCCCATTTTTCCAAGTAGTAACGCGTACGGTTGCGCTTCTTGAGCTCTTTGCCGCGCAAACGGATCTTGTAGATCTTGGTAAACAAGCGGTTGATACCACCGGTCTTGTCCCCCGCATCATTCGGCGCGCCTGCCGCTGACATCACGGTGCGGCTGAACCAGCGGTTGAACGCCGCCGCCCAGTGGTACTTCAACGGCCGCTCAATATCACAGAACAGAATGATCCGGTTCTGATCCGTGGTGTTTTCGGCGTAATGAATAAACGTCTCGTCGAACATCACCGCTTCGCCATCGCGCCAGTGATAGTTCTCACCGTCGACGTTGATGTAGCAGCCGGGATCATTCGGCGTATCCAGACCCAGGTGATAACGATAGGAACCGGCGTACGGATCGCGGTGGCGCACCAGCTTCGAGCCCGGTGGCAGCTCGGCAAACATCGCCGCCTTGATTGAGCCGATGCTCTGCACCAATTCAGTGGTGCGCGGGCACAGCTTCATCGCCGATGGATGGCTGTCGCCGTACCACTTGAGGTAGAAGCGCTTCCAGCCAGTCTTGAAGAAAGAGTTGAAGCCGACATCGTCATACTGATTCGAGCGCTTGATCTCGCCGGCACGCAACAGATTCTGGCCCTCCTCGCGAATCTCTTGCCAGTGCGCCTGCAACGGGCTCAGATCGGGAAAGTCCGCCGGGTTCAGATACGGCTTGTTGGGAATTTTCGAAAACAGATAGAGGAAGCAGTTGATCGGCGCGAGGAACGTCGAGTGGTCACTCAGTTGCCGCCCCAGCTTGTGGCGCACGCGTCCACGCAAGTGAACGTAAGCAATGGAGATGACATAAACAGCGGCAATGATGAGTTTCACGGAAAAGGGTCACACGTCAAAAGTGAACAAACTGCGCGCGTGGCGACCTGAGGCCCAGCGTCTTATGCAGCGGTCTTGATGCACAGGGCGCGTCCATGGCCCGCGCCGTTTCCGGGCGCTCGGTGAAAGGGTGGCATTTTAGCCACAGTTCGTAACCGATAGTGAACCCTCAACTGTGAAAAACTGTCTTGCCTGCTTTTGTGTAATGCCTGCGCGTCATACAAACAGGCGCAACGCCCGTTGCTCATTTCGATGGAACCACGCTTGGCACGCGCTCCTCTATCGCTTACCAATAACGGAGGAACCCCCATGATCGCCCCACAAACCGGTATGAAACCAGGTCAGCGCTATCGCATTGAAAGCGTCGAGCGCGCGCCGCAATTCTCTGGCTTTTTTCTCGATGGAAAGTATTACCTGGGGCCTGAATTGCAGACCGCCGTCGGCTGGCTTGAAGGGCAAATGTTTTTCTACGACCAGCTCGACCCGACCGGTGAGCCGGTTTATCCGGGCAGAATTGCCGGCACGATCGAAGGGCTGACGCTGGTGATGCCGGACGGCTTACGCCTGGAGATCGAAGAAGCGCCTTATCTGGCGGAACCTCTTGCGCCGGTGCGCGCCTCCCTCACCGGGCGCATCGAGCGTATCTCGCGGCAGCCGATTCGCCCTTCGCCGCTGTTGGTAGCCGGGGCCGCGATGCTGGTAGGGGTTTGCCTGCTGACGATCTCGCGCATCAGAAATCGCTGAAGGCCACCGCGCAAGCAGTGGCCCAACCATCGGTCACTGCTCGCGGGTTACCGACAACGCGACCACGGCAATCCGCTCAGCGCGCTCGTATTCAGGCTTGAGCAGTTCCTCGCTGAACACGTCCGGATCGAGTTCACGATAAGTCCAGCCAAAACGTTCGCCCTTGAGCAGAGGCGCCACGGCCTCGCGGAACGGGTCCTGCCCGGCAACAATCGCTACGCCGGTATACACAAGTAACGTGCCGCCGACTTCCAGACGTGGCAACGCTTCACGCACGATACGCACCGACAAGCCTTCGCCCAGCGCCCCGCCGCCGTGGCGATAGGCGCGCTGTTGCTGGTCGTTCATATACGGCGGGTTGGCGATGATCAAGTCGAACTGACCTTCGACACTGGCGAGCAGATCGCTGTGGTACACCGACACGTTGTTGGCCCCTGCCAGCTCAGCGTTGACGGCACTCATGCGCAACGCCTGCGGATTGATATCCACCGCCAGCACTTGGGCATCCGGCCTTGCTTTGGCGATGAGCACCGCCCCGGCGCCGCTGCCGCAGCCGATGTCTACTGCGCGCCTGATCGGCGAAAAGCGCTGCTGCAACTGCGCTTCTATGGCCTGAGCAAAACGATAAGTGTCCGGGCCAAAGAACACCGCATCGCTCGCGGTGGTCGGAAACGCCGAGTGGGCGAATAACCGGTCATTCAGCGTCGACCAGCGCACACGACTGCGCCACACCGCGCCATCGCGTTCGACTACGCCGGCCTGCTCCAGCGTGGCCAGTTCTTCTGCGCGAAACAGCTCTGAAGGAAACGGCATCGACCAGCCAAACACATCACGCAGATCTTTCGCCAACGGCGTGGCAAAGCGCTGCAAGAAGCGCTCGTGGGTCAACGGCGTTGGAGTAATGAAGTGATAACCGCTGTCGAGCAGGCGCTTGCCCAACTCGAACAGCGCTCTGTCCGATGTTTCTTGTGCCGACATGAAGCCTCCTTGTTTCAACGCAAGCGGGCGCGCAGTTGCATGAAGCGACGCGTCGCGAAAAGTCCGGCCGGACGCCAGTGCCGCTGGGGTTGCAGCCATGGCATCAACAATGACATCTGTTCGGCGGCAGGCTTGTCGGCCAGTGCCGCTTCCAGGTTGAGCAGATCGGCGTCATCGTCAAAGGTTTCTTCGACGGCAGCTTCGCGGCGTACGTAAGGCCGAGGCCGGGAGGCCGGGCAATCCTGAGTGATCCAGTCGCGCAACAGCTGTTTCTCATAGCCATTGAACACCCCGAACATCGCCGCATCGCTGCCGTCGATCAAACGCCAGAAACGACTTTCTTCCACCGCCTCACCGCGTTTGATCCAGCTTTTGCGCTCCAGCGCCGAAAGAAACTCGCCCATCTGTCCCGGCGTGGCCAGCCACTGATTGATGGTGCGGTTTTCGATACGGCAGTAGTCGGAATGCATGTGCCGGCCAAAGACAGCTTTACGCTCAAGCATGGCGATGACTTCGTGGTCCAGATCAAACTCTGTGATGACGGCGGTTGTGCCTTTGCCGACATCATTGAGGCGATAACCGACAGCCATGCGCCGGTAGAACTCATCGCGTTCATCGCCAAGTGGCAACAGCTCGAGCATTGATTGCACTGCCTTGCGCGCATGGCCGGTGCTGGCGTTGTCGATGGTCACGTGCAGGCGGAAATAGTGCGGATCGATGCCCAGCTCCGCTAGCTCATAAGCACTGATCAACAAGTGCAGCGGCAGTTGCTCGTAGCCGAGGTTGAAGCCGATGACTTCTGGCAGAAACTGCCCGCCGAAACGTCCCAGTGCCAGCTGCACCGCGCCTTGCAGAAAATACTCGTCGGCAAGACCGCTCAGATCAGAGCATTCATGCTCGGCGAGCAGCTTGCGATAGATCACCACATGATTCTGCCGTGGCACGCCCTCGCCCAGCTCTTCAAGATAGGTATCGAGCAAATCGTCGAAACGCGGGTCCTGCCACTGCGGCAACAGCCCAGCCAGCCAAGCGCCATCGACCTCTTTGGTCGGTGCCACATGCAAGATGAAATACAACGCGTGGGATTTGTTGCGGAAATAGCGGCGCGGCGCGCCCTGCTGACGTTGTTCGAGGTAATCGGCGTACTCGGCCGCCACGCTGGCGCAGCGGGTTTCCGACCATTGCAGCAGCTCTTCGGCGCTGGCCGGCAAATCGTCAGACAGCGCAGCCGCCTTGCTCAGCTGCCGGCGCAGGAAGTCCAGTGCCGCACGATCAACCGTGGAGTCTTCCGCCAGCAATCGGTCATAAAGCCGGCGCTCGGTATCCGCCGGCGTGGATGTTTTACCCGAAGACTTCCTGGTCGGGATTTCGATCAGCGACATGACTCATTCCCCTGCGTTATTGGCATTGCCTATAAACGAAAGAGTGATTGGCGCTGAAAAAATTCCTTTTTTGTGCGAGACGATAGGCTCAGTGGTGCACGTCGTTTTTTTAACCCAAAGCGGTATCGAGAAACATCATCACGCCGAACCCAAGCATCAGCCCGAGCGTGGCAGGCGTCTCGTGGCCGTTGCGGTGAGTTTCCGGGATCACTTCATGCGACACCACAAAGATCATCGCGCCCGCCGCCAGGCCCATCGCCACCGGAAAACCCAACGCAAAACTGTTGGTGATGCCCAATCCGACAATCGCGCCCAACGGTTCCATCAATCCTGAAGCGGCGGCAATCAACGCTGCACGCCCTGCGGAAATGCCGGTCACGCGCAATGCCAACGCGACCGCTAGTCCTTCTGGAATGTCCTGAATGGCGATCGCAGTGGTCAGCGGCAAGCCGATTTTCATGTCGCCGGTGGCGAAGCTGACGCCGATCGCCATGCCTTCCGGAAGGTTGTGCAGAGTGATCGCCAGCACGAACAGCCAGACCCGATTGAAGCGCTTGGCTTCAGGCCCGCGCCGGCCGCTTTTTTCATGTTCGTGGGGGACGAAGCGGTCGAGACCGACCATCAACGCCACGCCTAAAGCCATGCCGGCCACAACGACGGCAGCGGCGAGCATGGGGCTGCTCACCGCTTCCTTCGCCGCCGCAATCCCCGGCAGGATCAGTGAAAAGGAACTGGCAGCCAACATCATCCCTGCCGCAAACCCGAGCATGGTGTCTTGAGTTCGCGAAGTAATCGCCCGCAACGCCAGGGCCAGCAACGCACCGATTGCCGTGGCGGCAAAACCCGACAGACCGCCTAGAGTGGCGAGGCGTAGCGTGTCGCGGCCGGTACTGACCAAACCGGTGTAGCCACTGATCAGCAACAACACGGTTACACCGACCAGGGTCAGCCAGAAAATGCGCCCTCCCCAGCCCGTGCGCGACAGGTTCACAAACCATGCTCGCACGGGAGCTGCGAACGAAGATGACGGTAGCGCCATGAAAAGTCCTCGGTTTCAGGTGGCCGGTACGAACGGCGTGGTTTCATCCAGCTGCGCCAGCGGAACATCGCTGCCACCCGGGGTCAGAATCACCTTGCGGCATTCTTCCTGCTTCTTATTGAAGATCTTGTAACCCTCGGCCGCCTGCTCCAGAGACAGCCTGTGGGTGATGATCGCCTCGGGCTGCAACTTGCCGGTTTCGATGTAGCCAAGCAGCTCCGGGAGAAAACGCTGTACGTGAGTCTGGCCCATTTTGAAGGTCAGGCCCTTGTCAAAAGCGTCGCCGAACATGAAGCCATGGATAAATCCTGCATACACCCCCGGAACGCTGACCACACCGCCACGGCGGACGGCGGCGATGCACTGGCGCAAAGCCTTGCCGCTGCTGCCTTCAAGCTTGAGTGTAGCCATGACCGTTTCGGTGGTGCTGCCCTTGGCTTCAAGGCCGACGGCATCGACCACGGCATCGACGCCGCGATGGCCGGGAGTCTGGCTGGTAATGGTGTCGGCCGGGTCATCGTCTTCATCGAAGTTGATCGGAATCACGCCGTAGGTGCGCTGGGCATAATCGAGGCGGTACTGATGGTGATCAACCATGAAGATCAGCTCAGCACCGAGCATTCTCGCGCAGGCTGCGGTGAGCAAACCGACCGGCCCGGCGCCATAGATGGCCAGACTCGAACCCTGTTGGACGCCGGCGTTGATCACGGCTTGCCAGGCAGTCGGCAGGATGTCAGAGAGAAACAGTACTTTCTCGTCCGACAGCGTGCCCGGCACCTTGAACGGCCCGGTATTGGCTTTCGGTACCCGCACCAGTTCCGCCTGGCCACCGGGAATTCCGCCATACATACGGCTGTAGCCGAACAGCGCTGCTGGCGGCGGAATCATTTTCTTGTTCAGCGCCGCGCCGGGACCTTCATTGGTGGTCTCGCAGGCGGCGTAAAGCTCTTGCTGGCAGAAGAAGCAATCGCCACAGGCGATCACGAACGGAATCACCACACGGTCGCCGCGCTGCACGGCGGTGACGGCTGGGCCGGTTTCTTCGACGATGCCCATGAACTCATGGCCAAAGATATCGCCGTGCTCGACGGTGGGTATTTTGCCTCGGTACAGGTGCAGGTCCGATCCGCAGATGGCGGTGGCGGTGACGCGCAGGATGATGTCGTCGGCGGCTTCAAGTTTCGGGTCCGGTACGGTTTCGACGCGCACGTCATGGGCGCCGTGATAGGTCATTGCTCGCATGGCTTGGTCCTCACTCGTTTGAACAAAATGGCTGCTGCTCCACTTTCCGAAGTGAAAATGGCCGAGTGAGTTCATTCGGGTTTTCGAGATTTTGATCAGCGGATATCGGGGACTTCTCGGACGAGCCGATGCGTACGCCCGTTTGCCTGCCATATAACTGCCGTCTGAGTTATGCGACAATGCGCGCCAATGTCCAACAAGAACCCCGTACTCGTCGCTCAGCAGCTTGCCTTCAACGGCCCCAGTTGCGGACGGCTTATGCGCGTTGGCTCAACTCAAGCACAGACTGGGGGAGCTGGAAAAGCTCCAGATTGGTACTCAAGTTTGTACCAGGCACCACAGACCAGCTCTAACCCATTGATAGGTAAGGTAATTGATCTCCACAGCTAACATCACGATGCAGTTTGGCGCCAAGCCGCTGTTCGAAAACGTTTCGGTCAAATTCGGCGCAGGCAATCGCTACGGCCTGATCGGTGCCAACGGTTGCGGCAAGTCGACCTTCATGAAAATCCTCGGCGGCGATCTCGATCCGTCCGGCGGTCAGGTCATGCTCGAGCCGAACGTGCGTCTGGGTAAGCTGCGCCAGGATCAGTTCGCCTACGAAGAATTCACCGTGATTGACACCGTGATCATGGGTCACGAAGAGCTGTGGAAGGTCAAGGCCGAGCGTGATCGCATCTACTCGCTGGCTGAAATGTCCGAAGAAGACGGCATGGCCGTCGCCGAGCTGGAAACCGAGTTCGCTGAGATGGACGGCTACACCGCCGAATCCCGCGCCGGCGAATTGTTGCTGGGTCTGGGTATCCCGCTGGAACAGCATTTCGGCCCGATGAGCGAAGTTTCGCCAGGCTGGAAACTGCGCGTGTTGCTGGCGCAGGCACTGTTCTCCGATCCGGAAGTGCTGTTGCTCGACGAACCGACCAACCACCTGGACATCAACACCATTCGCTGGCTGGAAAACATCCTCACCCAGCGCAACAGCCTGATGATCATCATCTCCCACGACCGTCACTTCCTGAACAGCGTGTGCACGCACATGGCTGACCTGGATTACGGCGAGCTGCGCCTGTTCCCGGGCAACTACGACGAGTACATGACCGTGGCGACCCAGTCCCGCGAGCAACTGCTGTCGGACAACGCCAAGAAGAAAGCGCAGATCTCCGAGCTGCAATCGTTCGTCAGCCGCTTCTCGGCCAACGCCTCGAAAGCCAAGCAGGCCACCTCCCGTGCCAAGGCGATCGACAAGATCCAGCTGGCCGAGGTCAAGCCTTCCAGCCGCGTCAGCCCGTTCATTCGTTTCGAGCAGAACAAGAAGCTGCACCGTCAGGCGGTCATGGTCGAGAAAATGGCCAAGGGTTTCGATGGCAAGCCATTGTTCAAGGACTTCAGCTTCCAGGTTGAAGCCGGCGAGCGCGTTGCGATCATCGGCCCGAACGGTATCGGCAAGACCACCCTGCTGCGCACCCTGGTCAACGAACTGACCCCGGATGCCGGTAGCGTGAAATGGACTGACGCCGCTGAACTGGGCTACTACGCTCAGGACCACGCTCACGACTTCGAAGACGACGTCACCCTGTTCGACTGGATGGGTCAGTGGACCCAGGGCGAACAGATGATTCGTGGCACCTTGGGCCGGATGCTGTTCTCCAACGACGAGATCCTCAAGTCGGTCAAGGTCATCTCCGGTGGTGAGCAAGGTCGCATGCTGTTCGGCAAGCTGATCCTGCAAAAGCCCAACGTGCTGATCATGGACGAACCGACCAACCACTTGGACATGGAATCGATCGAAGCACTGAACCTGGCGCTGGAAAACTACCCGGGCACGCTGATCTTCGTCAGCCACGACCGTGAGTTCGTATCGTCCCTGGCCACGCGCATCATCGAGCTGAGCCCGAACGGCGTGACCGACTTCAGCGGCACTTATGACGACTACCTGCGTAGCCAAGGCGTCGTTTTCTAAGAGCAGCTTTTAGTTTCAAGCGGCAAGCTGCAAGTTAAAAGCCCTGTCCTCTGTGACGGGGCTTTTTGCATTCGGCGTTTGGACATTGCTGGTGCGCAGATATTCGCGAGCAGGCTCGCTCCCACAGGGGAATGCATTTCAAATGTGGGAGCGAGCCTGCTCGCGAAGGGGCCGTCAGCAGCCCCATCAATCCCAAGGGAAAGTAGTTAGCCTGCTTTCTTTTATCCCAGCCCCGCGCCATGATGTCGGCAACTCTCCCACCGCCGCCCGCGAACGAGTGCTCATGTCTGCGCAGCCACTGCCACCGCAAAGCTCCCTGGCGATCACCCTGCAGATCGTCTCCATCGTTTTCTACACTTTCATTGCCTTTCTCTGCATCGGGTTACCGATTGCGGTATTGCCAGGTTACGTCCATGAGCAACTGGGTTTCAGCGCGATCATTGCCGGCCTGGTGATCGGCTCGCAATACCTCGCCACCCTGCTCAGTCGGCCAATGGCCGGGCGCATGTCGGACACCCTCGGCACCAAGCGGGCGATCATTTATGGCTTGTGGGGGATTGTTCTCAGCGGCGCGCTGACGTTGCTGTCGACCTTGCTGCAAAGTTTTCCGCTGACCAGCCTGTTGATCCTGATTGCCGGGCGCCTGCTGCTTGGCATTGCCCAAGGCTTGATCGGTGTCGGCACCATCAGTTGGTGCATGGGCCAGGTCGGTGTCGAGCACACGGCAAAATCCATCGGCTGGAACGGCATCGCCTCTTACGGCGCGATCGCCATTGGTGCGCCGTTGGGCGTGGTGATGGTCGCTGAATATGGCTTTGTCAGCCTTGGCATCGCGCTGTCGGCGTTGGCGGCAGGTGCGCTGTGGTTGATCCGCAACAAACCTTCGGTGCCGGTGATTCGTGGCGAGCGCCTGTCGTTCTGGGCGGTGTTCGGCAAGATTGCGCCGTACGGCACCAGCCTGACGCTGGCCTCTATCGGCTACGGCACACTGACGACTTTCATCACCCTTTATTACCTCAACCGAGGCTGGACCGGCGCAGCTTACTGCCTGACCGTGTTTGGCGTGTGTTTCATCCTGTCGCGGCTGTTGTTCATCTCGGCCATCGCCCGGTTTGGCGGGTTTGCCTCAGCCATCGTTTGCATGTCGGTTGAAACTGTCGGGCTGGTGCTGTTGTGGCTGGCGCCCTCCACTGCGTATGCGTTGATTGGCGCAGGGCTGGCGGGGTTTGGGCTGTCTCTGGTGTACCCGGCGCTGGGCGTTGAAGCGATCAAACAGGTGCCGAGTTCCAGCCGTGGTTCAGGGTTGGGGGCTTATGCAGTGTTCTTCGATCTGGCGCTGGCGATCGCGGGACCGTTGATGGGCGCGGTGGCGTTGAATCTGGGCTATTCGTGGATTTTCTTCAGCGCGGCGTTGTTGTCGGTGACCGGGTTGGGCCTGACCTTGTTGCTCAAGCGTCGTGCACTTCCCTGAAAACAGACAATTCAATCTCCGTGGGAGCGAGCCTGCTCGCGAAGGCGTCGTGCCAGAGAAAGATGCGCTGGCTGACTCACCGCTTTCGCGAGCAGGCTCGCTCCCACAGGGGAATGCGGTGTTTGAGTTATTGATCCGCCGTCTGCATCCCCGCCCTGCTCGATTTACCCAGTGCCTGGGCAAAAAACCGTCCAGCCTCGGAGATCAGGTTGCGATGAATATCCTCGCGATCCACCCCGTCGGCATCGGTGCACAATGCCGGCATGGCGCGGATCTGCTCTTCAGTGCACGGCGCCATGAACACGAAGTGCCCTGCCCCGGCCAGCAATTTGAAGTCCGGCGCGGTGGGCAGTTTGCGCGCCAGGGCCGCAGCGTTTTTATCGAAGGCCACCAGTTTGTCGCCGTCGCCGCTGTAGAGCAGCACCGGTACGTGCACATCGGCAAGGGTGTGGCGGCCGAACTTCAGGCTCAGCGGCGCCATCAGCAATAACGCGTGAACCCGTGGATCGGCCACTGGCTGCAAATCGTCGCGATCGACAATCAGCTCGCCCTGGGTGTTGCAGGCGTCGTGATCGTCCGGGCGTTCCTGGCAATAGCGGCGCAGACGATCCAGATCCGGTTGCGCCCCGGAAAGAATCAGCGCGGTCTCGCCACCGGCCGAATAACCGATCACACCGACCTGGTCAGCATTGACGAACGGGGCCAGCATGTTGTCGGCGAGGGTGGCGGTGATCGCTTGGGAAATCTGGATTGGCCGGCCGTAGAGATTGCTCAACGTGCCAAGTCGGCTGTGGTCGCGCCAGTTGTCGCCGGGATGAATCACCGCCACCACGACAAACCCCTTGCGCGCCAACGACGTCGCCAGATCATGCAAGGCCAGCGGCGTGCCGGTATTGCCATGGGAGAGCATCAACATCGGAAAGCGGCCGATGGCGACCTTGGTGTCTTCTCCAGCCTCGACCGAGTAACCCTCAA